>NZ_CP107772.1 GCF_036345155.1 Streptomyces sp. NBC_00582 | reverse complement strand
GGTCCTTCGGGCTGCGCCCGAAGTAAGCGAACACCCGCGCTGCGCGCGGGTGTTGCGCTCCTGCTCCGCGTGAGCGCGAGCGGGTGGCTGCGCCACCCGCACAACCCGGCCGCTGCGCGGCCGGGTTGACGGTCCGTTCGCTGCGCTCTCGGACCGGCGGGACTTACGTCCCGCTAAACCAGGCTTCCGCTTCGCTGCAGCCTGGCCGGCGGGTCCGCTGCGCTCCCCCGCCTTACCGGTCCTTCTGGCTTCGCCTCCAGTCCCTCAAGGCCCGCTAACGCGGGCCCGGCTGGCTACGAGAAAGGAGGTCGTGGCTCGGTGAGGGCTAGTCACCGAGCACACCTGTGTCAGCGTCTGCGGGCCCAGCCGCTCCCGATCCCGGCCACATGCAGCGCTAGGGCAGTCAGCCCCAGCAGCATCACATTCGTCGAAGAGAACGCATCGTTGGTGCTGAGATCCGCCGCGTTGATCAAAAACGCCACGAAGAACAACACCGCCGCGACTATGCCAAGCATGAAACGAGCTCCTCTCAAAGGGGTGAAACCCGTATGCCCGGTCACGGCCTCGTCAGGCATAAGCCCGTGCTCTTGGGGCCGTAACTGAGCCTTTTGGGCGGGTGCTCAGGCGTGAGCGTGCTGGGGCCTTGCCATCTTCTCTGCTGCTGTGTGATGCGCGAGCCGGCCCGCCTCAGGGCCCTGCAGACGCCGTAGGAACAGGCTGGCGGTGGCGAGGAGGCCACTGAAGGCAGCCAAAAGGAGGACGCATGCCCACATCTGCGGGCTTCCCGGTGCCTGCCAGCCGCTCCACAGGGCGGACGCTGCCCACAGAAGGGCACCCAAAGCGTAGAAGAAGCGGATGCGGCGGAGCTGTTGCACGGTGCGCAGGGGCATGATGCGTTCGGTCTTCGGTGACATGCGGAGCCGTGTACCCCCGATACGCCGTGACCACCAAGCCGGAAGACGACTGGGGGCGAATGGAGTGGCTGGGTCTTAAAGGGCTTGTTGAAGAGCTTCCAGCGATTTTAGTGCTTCACTTTGTGATGCAAGATAGACTCTGGACTCATGGAGTGGCACGCCTGAGAGGGTGTGAAGTCTTTGGGATCTCGCTTCCCCCCGCATGATCGGCTGCTGGGATCAAGTCTCGATGCTCTCACCGTAGCCGATCACACGCCGTCTACGTGCAGGGCTCCTCTTGCTGTCACGTCAGAGCACCCACCGGTCTACAGGAGAAAACAGATCGGAATGGCAGGGATGCAACTCCGTCCCCATCAGCGAGAAGCCGTGGACAGGGTACTTCGCGCCCTCGAATTGCCTGCAAGATCTCTTGTACCAGAGGGCGGCCTGCGGACTCAGGTGATCATGGCGACCGGATCCGGCAAGAGCCTCGTGGCTACCCGGAGCGCTGAGGAGCTCCGCGCTGGCCGGGTCCTAGTGCTCGTGCCCTCGTTGGACCTGCTCGCCCAGACCGAGGCCTCCTGGCGCGCCGGCGGCTGCACGGGCCCGATCATCGGGGTCTCGTCCCTGCGCGGGGATCAGGTGTCCTTCCCCAACACCACGGACGTGGACGAGCTGGTCTCCTGGGTGAAGCCGTTCGACAAGGTGACCGTGTTCGCCACGTACGCCTCGTTGGGGCTGGGCACGCTGGAGCGCGCTCATGAGGCCGGCCTTCCGGGCTGGGACCTGATCGTCGTGGACGAAGCCCACCGCTGTTCCGGCCGGATCGGGAAGCCGTGGGCAGTCGTGCACAACAATCAGAAGATTCCGTCCCTGCGCCGCTTGTACATGACGGCCACGCCCCGGCTGTGGCAGCTGGACGAAGACTCCGAGCAGGGCGCGCCGGGCGAGCTGGTGGCCTCGATGGAAGACGACCCCAACGGGCCGTTCGGCAGCCGGTGTTTCACCCTGACGTTGTCGGAGGCTATCGACAGGGGAATCTGTGCGCCGTACCAGGTGGTGTGCGTGGACGTCACCGACACCCAGCTCCAGGCCGCCGTGCTGCTCGGTGCGGACGGCAGGTCGGACCAGGTGCGCGGGGCCCGGCTCGCCGCGCTGCAGACGGCCCTGGTGAAGGCGGCCGCGGAGGAGGGCTTCCGCCGAACCCTCACCTTCCACCACGTGGTCAAGGAAGCCGAGGCATTCGCGGCCGGCCTTCCCGACATCGCCGCACAGCTGCACGACAGCGATCCGGAGGTGTACCCCAAGACGATCTGGGCGGACTGGCTGTGCGGTGACCACAAGCCCAGCCACCGGCGGCGGGTTCTCGGGGAGTTCGCCGACGGCATCGCCACGGACGGCACCGTGGTGGAGAAGGGCTTTCTGAGTTCCGTGAAGGTCCTGGGCGAAGGCGTGGACACCCGCAACTGCGACTCCGTGTACTTCGCCGACGTGCGCGGCTCCATGCCCGACCTCGTCCAGGCCGTCGGCCGGGCGCTGCGCATCCAGCCGGGTGAAGGCAAAATGGCGTCCCTCGTGGTGCCAGTACTGCTGGGGCCCGGGGAGACACCCGACAACATGCTCACCAGCCGGGCGTACGGCGGCCTGGCCAAGCTCCTGGAAGCGCTCAGGGCGCATGACGCCCGCATCGTGGAGCAGCTCGCCGAGCCCCAGGCGCGAAGCCGTGCCAGGGGCGTGCACACCCGCAGCGGGGGCCAGGAAGACGAAGCAGCCGGCAGCGACCGAAGCGACCGAGAACTGTCACCGCCGGCGCGAGCACTGCTGAAGTTCTCCACGCCGCGTGACCCCGCGCAGCTGGCCGCGTTCATCAACCTGCGCGTCCTCAACCCCGAACACGCCCACTGGCGGCGCGGCATCGAAGCCGGCGCCATCTACTACCGACTCCACGGCGACCTACGCGTGCCGTTCACGTACCGCGTGCCCGCCAAGAACGACCAGGAGGCGGAAGCCGAACAGTGGCCCACCTCCCTGGCGGGGTTCCCACTGGGGCAATGGATCGCCGACGCTCGCAGGTTCTACGCCCGCGGGGACATGGACGACGACCGCATCGCGCAGCTGGAGCGGCTCGGCATGGTGTGGTCGCACTACGACGTCGCCTGGGAGGAAGCGCTCACTGCGGCCCGTGGGTGGGCGGCCGAACACGGCCACCTTCTGGCCCCCACGGACGCCACGCACCACGGTTTCAAGATCGGCATCTTTCTGAAGAACGCGCGGGCCGCCGCCCGCCGGGGCATGCAGGCCGAGCAACGGCAGACCCAGGGCCTTCCAGTGAAGACGACGTCGGCCTGGGTGCTGTCGGCCGAGCGGCGCGAACAGCTCGAGGACATCGACCCATCGTGGTGCCCCACCTGGCCGGTGGAATGGCAACGCGCCTTCCACCTCACCCGGCAGCACCTGGAAGCCGGCGGCACGCTACCGAGCGAGCCGGGCATCGTCGTACGCCAGGGCGAGGACCTCGGACGATGGGTCAAGACAGTGCGCTTCGGCGGGGACAAACTCACCAATGTCCAGCAGTGGATGTGCGAGAACATCCTCGGCATCCAGCCCGCGACCGAGGACGAGAAGCCGCGTCTGCGCCGCACACAGGCCGACAAGTGGGCGCTCAACTACGCTGCCGCCAGACAGTTCCACGAGCGCGAGGGACACCTTCAAGTACCGAGGCAGCATGTCGAACGGATCGCCGTCGCCAGCGGGGACGACGCTCGCGACGGCGCGAGCAGCGGGGACCAGGAGGAACGAGAGATCAAGCTCGGGGCATGGATCGGGAATCAGAGATCTAGAGCCGCGACGCTGTCGCCGGAACGGATCGAACAGCTCTCCGCCATCGGCATGCGCTGGACGTAGATTCCGACGGGTTTTGCCCTGTGGCGCCCTCGAGTCGATCCGTTGGCAGGGAGACCGCCGGTGGCACTGCGGCAGGTCGGGCATGAAAGCACCTCCTAGCACCACCGGGGCTGTGCCCATTACCCGATGAGCCGACGAGCCGTTGAGCTTGGTGTGCACAGTGCGGGGCGGGACATGGAGAAGGCCGGGCAGACCGACGTTGAGTCCGTGGACGTGCTTTTCCTGGCTGCCGACAGAACGACAAAGTGTTTGAGATGGCCAACTGCTGCTCCCGAGGTGGCGTTTGAGCGGTGCCCACCGCTGCAACCGTTCCCAGCTCGCAAGGGCAAGCGGATGGCGCCGGGATGGTGGTGGTCGTCAACCACTGGGCGGCTGGTGCACTACGGATCTGCGGCGATGCGACTGCACGTGATGCTCCTCGATCGCGACCCGCGCGTCAGCGGCTTGGCCGCCCGGCCGCTTGAACTGCGGTGGCGCGAGTCGAGCGGGATGCGGGCGCATGCTCCTCAGCTGATGCTCCGGCTGGCAGGTGGCCAAGGGGTGCTCGTCGACTGTACAGGGAGAGGGGAGCTGTCTCGGCGCCAGCGGTCTCTTGCTGCGATGGTGGGAGAGATCTGTACGGCGGCGGGCTGGCAGTACTGGGTGCTCGGGCCTGTTGACGCGATCTACCGGCGCAATGCGACCTGGCTGGCCGGATACCGACACCCGCGGCACCACGGTGGTCGGTTGCTGGCTGCCGCGCTGCAGGAGGCGTTCGCCGAGCCCGCGCCGCTATGGGAGGGCGTACGCAGGATCGGGGATCCGCTGGTAGTGCTTCCTGCGCTCTTTCATGCTCTGTGGGCGGGACGGCTGGCGGCGGACCTGGGGGCGCCGATGCATGAGCGGATGCCGGTGTGGGCGCAGGCGGCAGAGTGAGGACAGACAGCAAAGTACCGGGCAGGCCGGTCGTGGAGCTGGGGTGCCAGGTCCGGTTCGGGGGGTGTACCTGGACGGTGGCGGCCCTTGCTGACGGTCAGGTGCGGCTGGTCGCCGAGGACGGTGCGGTAGCAGCGGTTTTGCTGTCGCTGCTGTTCGCCGATGTGGGGTTCAAAGTCCTGGATGCGCCGGGAGGGCCCAGCGTGCCGCCGCTGGGCTTGCTGGAGTCGTTGCCCGAGGCGGTACGGGAACGAGCCCTGGCGTGGGAGCGGCATGTGCGGGAGGTGGAGACGGGGCAGCCGGGCGAGCCGGGTGCGGCAGGTCCGCCGCGGGCGGAGTACGACCCGCAGGCGCGGACGCTGGCGCAGCGGGAGGAAGCGAAGGCGGCGGAACTGTCGGCGGCCGGCATGCCCACCAGCGTGGTGACGGTGCGGCGGATGCGGGCCCGCTACCGCCGTGAGGGGGTGTGGGGGCTGGTGGACCACCGTGCCACCCGGCCACGGTCCGTCCTGGGGCGGGCGGACGAGCGGGTGGTAGCCGCCCTGCGGGAGGTGCTGGAGGCCGGGCGGGAGCGCTCCAGCGGGACGCGGGGACGGCTGCGGGTATACACCGAGCGGCTGCTGGCCGAGCAGTACGGAGAGGGGGTGGTGCCCCTGCCCTCGAGTGCGACGTTCAACCGGCTCGTGCACGCCCTCGCCGACGGACGCGGGCTACTGGGCAGTGCGCGGCAACGCCGCTGGCGATCAGCCCGGCCGGCTCCCCCGTTCGTCCCGACGACGGTGATGGCGCCGGGTGAGCTGGTGATGATGGACAGCACCGTGCTGGACGCCTTCGTGGTGCTCGACGACGGGGTGGTGGAGCGTCCGGAACTGACCATCGCGCTGGATGTGGCCACCCGCACCATCTGCGCGGCCGTGCTGCGTGCGAAAGGGACCCGCAGCGTGGACGCGGCGCAACTGCTGGCGCAGATGATGGTCCCGGCGCCGATGCGGCCCACCTGGTCCGAGGCGCTGGCGATGGAACACTCGGTAGTGCCCTACGAGCGGCTGCTGAGCGTGGATGCCCGGCTGGAAGGTGCCGCGGCGCGGCCGGTGATCACCCCGCAGACCATCGTGGTCGACCAGGGAAATGTGTTCGTCTCGTCCTCGTTCATCGCCGCCTGTGAGTCGCTGGGCATTTCCGTGCAGCCCACGCCGCCGGGCAACGGGCCCGCCAAGGGGCACGTGGAGCGCACCTTCTCCTCGATCAACACGCTGTTCGTGCAGCACGTGGCCGCCTACACAGGCTCGCACACTGGCGAGCGCGGCCAGGACGCCGAAGGCGAGGCGGTGTGGACGCTGGCCCAGCTGAACGACCTGCTGCAGGAGTGGATCATCTGCGGGTGGCAGGAACGCAAGCACGACGGGCTACGGCACCCGATGATGCCCCGCTGTGCGCTGTCGCCGCACGAGATGTGGGCGGCACTGGTCGCCGTATGCGGGTACGTCCCGGTGCCGCTGGGCCGTGAGGACTACATCGAGCTGATGCCCGTGAAGAGGCAGAAGATCAACGACTACGGCATCCGCATCGACTACCGCACCTACGACCACAAGGCCCTCAACCCCTACCGCGGCGAGCGCTCCCCGGCGGCGGACGGCCTGTGGGAGATCCACTACAACCCGCACGCACCCGGCCAGGTCTGGGTACGCCTGCCGAAGCCTGACCAGCCGCGCGGATATGAGTGGGAGGCCGTGCCGTGGATCCACCACACCCTGGTCAGCGCACCGTTCACCGACTTCACCTGGCAGTACATCAAGCGCACCGTCGCCCGCCGCACCCACCGCGCCCAGCACGAACACGACCTGGCGCTTGCCCTGCGCGAGCTGCTGGAACGCGCCGCCGCCGGACATGGCACCCGCCGGGAGAAGGTCGTCACCGCCCGCACCCGCACCGCCGCAACGGACGGTGCGGTGTGGGGGATCTTGTACGGCCAGCAGCCGGAGGCCGAGGTGCTTGAGCCCGCCGACGAGGACGTCTTTGACGACAGTGAGGACGACGAGGAGCCCCTGACCGACGACGGCGCCGTGGACGCCTGGCCGGCTGAAGGTGCACAGCCGAGCAACTCCTCGGCTGCTCCAGTGCAGGGAGCTGGCGTACCTGCTGCGCGCCGCGCCAAGGTCACGGTCTACGACCCCTTTGAGGAATGCCTGCGATGGTGAGTCCGCTCGTCTCGAACGACGCCGCGGGGTTCGCACCGCTGGCCCCTCCGACCGTATGGCAGGGATGGGACGCCTTCGTCCGCCGTGCCCCGGCACCCTTGCGCGACGCCGCCGATCCAGCCTGGTCCCAGGCCGAGCGCGAGGACTACCACTCCGAACTCGCCGTCATGCGCACCCCCGCCATGGACAGCGTGTTCACCGCGGTGCGCCGGCTGCTGCTGGTCAACCGCCGCCAGCAGGCCGGCGCCCGCCGCGGTTTGATCATCTCTGGTCCGGCCACGACGGGTAAGACCACGACGATGATGGCACTGGGGCGTTCCTTCCATCTGGCTGACGCTCGCCAGCACCCAGGACAGGCAGAGCGCAGGCCTGTGCTGTTCATCAGCGTGCCGCCGGCCGCCACCCCGAAGATGCTCGTCAGCGAGTTCGCCCGGTTCCTCGGCATGCCCATCACCGACCGCCTCAACCAGACCCAGATCACTGGCGCCGTATGCGACCTGTTGTGTGAGCTGGGCACCCAGCTGGTCCTCATCGACGACGTCCACCTCCTGGACACCCAGCGGCGCGCCGGAGCTGAGACCTCCGATCAGCTGAAGTACCTCGGCGAACGCATCCCGGCCACCTTCGTGTACTCCGCGATCGACATCGAGACTTCCTCGCTGCTGAGCGGGGTGCGCGGGGCGCAGATTGCCGGCCGCTTCAAGATCTTCCGCCACCGTCCGCTGGCGTATGCGACCGAGCAGGACCGGGCTGTCTGGGACGACCTCGTGCGGGCCATGGAGGACCTGCTGAGGCTGCGCGCGCACCGGCCCGGAATCCTGGTCAAGCATGCCGCTTACCTCCATGCCCGCACTGCGGGGCGGATCGGCAGCCTCTCTCACCTCATCCGCGAAGCCGCCCTGATTGCCCTCACCGAAGGCGCCGAGCGGATCACCAAGCAGCTGCTGAGCGAGGTCGAGCTCGACGCGGCAGCCGAAGCCCAGGCCCGGCCCCACCGCCCTCGCCGGGCATAGTGCGCGCAGATGGCACACCAGCATCCGTCTCGTGCGGCGGTCCGCAGCACGGCCAACGGCGGGGAACGGACGGCAGCGTCCGGCGTCCTCGTCACGGCACTGGCCGGCGGTGCGGCCGGACGCGTGGCACCGCTGCACGGGGAGCTGACGCTGTCGTTCCTGAACCGGCTCGCCGCCCGCTACCACCTCGGCCTGCGGGACCTGCTCGCCGCCATCACCGAGACCGACGGTCGGCAAAACGTCGCCGGGATGCTGTACCCGGACAGCGAGATCCACCTCAACGCCCAGGCACGCGAGCGGGTGTGCGCCCTCAGCCGCGTTCCAGCGGCGGTGCTGGAACGAGCTCTGCCGGCGTGGGCGCGGGCAGAACCACACGCGCACTACCCAGGCGGCCCGGCCGGCCGCCTGACCCGCGGTGAGGAAGCCGTCGCCCCGTGGGGGCCCGCCTGCCCCTCCTGCTGTGCCGCCCGCACCGGCCGCCGCATGCCCGCCCGCCGGTACCTGACACCTGGAGAGCGGGTCTGCGCACGCCACCAGTACTGGCTGCTGTTCCTGCCCGGAACCAGCGGCCTGCCCGTGCCCCTTGGCCGGTGCCCGGAGGTGGTCGACGCCCAGCGACGGCATGTCCGACTGCTGCGCCACTGCCCCGCCGGTGCGCAGGCCTTCGAAGTCGCCCGTGCTGTCACCGGATCCTGGTGGGACCAGCCCTGGCCGAACGAGGAGCATCTGTGGCCGGCCCGCCTCGATGCCACCCGGCCCGTCGGCGCCGATCCTGGCTGGTGGAAGACGGCCGCCCGCGACCTGATCACCTATCCGGAAACCGTCGCCGTGGCGCAGGTAGTGGCCAGCCCCTACTGGCAGCAGCAGACCATCGCCCAAGCGCGCGGCCATCTTCCCTATCGGCTTGGCGAGTTGCCTCAGCTGCTGGCCGAGCTCGCCGGCCAGCTCGGGCGGCCGTGGCTCGCCCACCACCTCGCCACCGTCACCCACGGGCCTCTGTTCACCTGGGCCCACTCCTGCGTACACACCCGCGCGGTCGCCGCACCCGCGGCGCAGAAGACACTATGGGCGGTGCACTCGGCACACCGGCCCCGCACCCTCAGCGACCTCCTCCCCCACGCTCCGGCCGCCGACGGCACCCAGCCCGCGGCAAAGCCCGCCAGACGCCTACGCGGCCACAGCCTCCAGGCCGAGCAAGCCTTCCAGACAGGCCTGGCCCAGGCCCACGCCTACCACCAGCAGCACGGGCACCTCGCCGTGCCCAAGGAAGACACCCCCGCCGACTATCCGCTGGGCCAATGGCTCGCCAACACCCGCGCACGCCACACCCGCATGCCCGCCCACCAAGCCGCCGCCCTCACCGCGCTGTACCCGTGGTGGAACGCGCCCTGGAGCACGCTGTGGCAGCGCACCTGGCACCAAGCCCGCACCCACCACCAGACCCATGGCCCGCTCAAGCCAGCCCGAGGATTCCCCACCACCAGCTACAGCCTCGGCGAATGGCTATACCTACAGTGCACCCGCTACCCCACCCTCCACCCCGAACAACAACGCCTCCTCACCCAGATCGGCATCGACGCCGCGGCAGCCGCTGCCGCCCGGCCCAGACGACGCAACCTCAAGGCCGGCGCCGAAGAAGCCCTCGCCCACGCCCGCTCCTACGCCGCCGAACACGGCAGCCTCGCCTCCGTGACCTCGGCAACCGTCCACGGCGATTTCCGCCTGGGACAGTGGCTCGCCAACCAACGCAACTACCAGCGCACTGGCCACCGGCCCCTGCCCGCCGGCCGCGCCCAGGCCCTCACCGCCATCGACCCCTGGTGGTGCCCACCCTGGCACCTGACGTGGCAGCGCAGCTATCACCGTGCCCGCAACGCCGCAGATGGCCACCGCCTCCAGGCCGAGAACGGCTTCAATGCCCTCGACGACTCCGGTGCCGCCGACTGGCTATGGCGCCAGTGCGCCACGTACGGCGAACTCCACCCCGAGCAGCGGCAACTCCTCGTCGGTATCGGCATCACCACCGAGGTGGCCCGCACGACCCTGGAACATGCACGTACGGCCCCGAAGAGGCCGACGGCGACCCCGGTCGCGGACGTGAAAGACAAGGCCGGCCGCGCCAGAAAGGCTGCAGGCCCTGCGGCTGTTCCGGGTCGACGCCGCACTCGGCGTGCCACCGAGCCGAAGCGCCCCCGCGATCCCCACAGCCGCCTCGGACACCGACCCGACCTGAGGCCGGGCTTCGAAACAGCCCTCGCACACGCCCGGGCCTGGCACGCCGCACACGGCCACCTCGCAGCTCCCCGGGACACCCTGCACGACGGGTATCCGCTGGGGTGGTGGCTGTTCAGCCAGCGCAACCGAGCCAAGGACCGGGCACGCCGCGGTCTGCCGCCCTCACCCCACCTGACCGAGCTCGCCGCGATCGACTCGTGGTGGAACCCGCCGTGGGACCTGCACTGGCAACGCAACTACTACCGCACCCGCGACCACATCAAAGCGGGCCGCCCGTTCGACCCCGCAGCCCGCATCCCCGCCCCGAGCACAGTCCTGGGCACCTGGATCACCCGGGCATGCCTCCAGTACGACCAGCTCCACCCCGGCCAGCAGCACCTGCTGAACGCTATCGGCATCACCGCCCAGACAGCCGGCCACTGGCGGCCCAGTCCCCGACCCCGGCCCCACGCCGAAGCCCTCCGACACGCCCGCACCTGGGCAGCCGAACACGGCCACCTCTGCCCGCCAATCAAAACCGTCCACGACGGCTTCCCCCTCGGCACATGGCTCGACAGCCAACGCCAACTCGCGAAGAAACGGACCAGCCCCTCCCCCACCCAGCAGATGCTCGCCACGATCGACCCCTGGTGGAACCCTCCCTGGCCCATCCTGTGGCAACGCGCCTACCACCACGCCCACACCCACCCCCGCCACCCGGCCACCCGCCACTGGCTCCACAACCAACAACGCAGCTTGCCACTCCTCCACCCCCGCCAACAACAACTCCTCACCACCACCGGCCTCGTCAGCATCTGAACGTTGCCTCCAGCCGGTACCGGCTCGCACTCCGGTGGCTTCCTGGAGCAGCGGCGGCCGGGAACTTCGGTAACGGTGTCGCCGAACAGCCCCTGAGCGGCGCCGCGATGAGCGATACTGGTGGGTACGTCCAGCGTGCCCATTGGAAGAAGCACGCGGTCAACGAGTAAGAGAAAGGCGGCGCGGAGAAGGTTAAATGAACCGGCTTGAGGGCTTTATCAGCAGTCTTTTTGTTAGCTGCTCCCCCTGACCCACCCTGCCCAAAAAGCCGAAGAAAACCTCCGCTAAAACCGCCGAACAAAGCCTCTGAAAAACCCCACGGGAACAGCGAACCCACACCCCAAGGGGCTAGCAGGCCTGCCGTAAAACACCACCGGCCCGCCCTACGGCGGCGCCGGCCCTCGGCATGCCCTCACACCACGGCACCCTTGTGCCGCCTCTCCCCGTCCCAGCCGCCCTCCCGCGGCTTGTTCAGGCATGAGGCGGCCCAGCCGTCACGTGCTGGAAGGGCATCCACGCGATGAACTCGTCCTCCCTCGCCCCCATCACCGGCTTTCTGGCCGGACTCCCCGCCGTCCTCGCCGGTGCCCTGGGCGGCGCACCCTGGTGGGCCGTCGGAGTCATCGTCATCGCGGCATACCTCGCCGTCCCCCTCACCAGCCTCATCCTCGAACACTCACGACAACGAAAAGGAACACTGGTCGATGAGAAATTCGCAGCCACACTCGACCAGATAACGGACCCCGAAAAAAGAATCCAAGCCATCATCACCTACCGGCAAGCCACAGCCCCCGCCACCACTCCCCAGCCACCACCCGACCCACCACCAGGAGCACAACCGCCCGCGAACCCAGACAGCGCCAGCCAGTCACCGGCGTCCACCTAGACGAACAGGCGGCCTGCAGTGGCGCTGGCTCCGCGAGGCTTTGAAGGTGCACCAGCGCTGGCTACCGGCGCTGACGCACCGATCGAGGCCGCAGCCTCTGGCCGGAGCGATCACCCCGGCCAACGAGGCCGGACATCAAGGACGACCGGGGCCTCGCCCAGCGGGCCGTCCTCGATCCGGAACCGGCGAGCGGACAGGATCGCGCGCACGGCCTGGTTCATGACGGCCTGCTGGGCATCGCACAGCTCGGCGGGAAGGTGATGGGCGGCCTTCGGGTCCTGCTGCCACTGCACCCGCAGCGCACGATTGTTGCCGGGGACCGGGGCCAGGCCCACCCCGGTCTCCTCACCGTCAGCCGCCGCCTCGATGTCGCGGCAGGCCGGCCAGCAGCACGGCCCCGAGTCCCGCCCGCGCGAGCTGCTCCTGCGCCCCGGTGAGCGCCGCACCGTCCAGCACGGCCCTGCCCGCGAAGTAACGTGCCTGCCTCCGGTAGTCCCCGACCTGAAGGCCCATGGTCGAGTTCTTCTCCTTCCCGGCGGGGCAAAGGCCCTGAGAATGTTCGGCTGACGGGTCTGTGAGGCGTACGTCACGGACGGCGGGGTCACAAAAGGCGGGGGTGCGTGCACTACATAGTGTCGGCAGGTGAACGGGTCACCGCCGGGGAAGGCGGACCATGATGGATCCGGTGCTCGGGGGCGGGCTGCTGATGCTGTGCAGCTGGTTGTATCGGCTGCTGCACATATGGATGGCCAGCCATACCGAACTGCGCACAACCGAGATGCAGCAGCAAGGTCTCAGCGAGCGCGTGCGGCACCTGCCGCCCGGCAGCCGACTGCTGGAACGGCCCGGCAGGGTCGAGGTTGTGACGGGAGCGCAGCCGGCGGAGTTCCGCCGTGGCTGAGTCGGTCTCGCCCGTGGCGGGGAAGACGGTACAGGCGCCTTCACAAATCGACGGGGCCTCGCCCGCGTTAACGACCAGCAGTCTTGAGGACCTCTACCGCGTCGAGATGCCGCAGCTGACGCGGTTCCTGGTCCGGGTCGGCGCGACCCCCTACGAGGCTGCCGATGCCGCTCATGAGGCCTTCACCGTAGCCATCGAGAAATGGGACAGCATCCGGGAACCGCGGGCATGGCTGCGCAAGGTCGCTCACCGCTGCTATCTGCGTCAGACGGGCCAACGGGACACCCCCTACGACCCGTTGCCCGATCGCCCAGGCGGTACCTGTCCCATCGCCCACGTGACCCTCAAAGAGGGAAATCAGCGGGTCCTGAACGCACTGGCCCAACTGCCACCGCTGCAGCGGCACGTCATGGCGTGGGCCCAGGACGGCTTCACCGACCAGGAGATCGCCCAAGCGCTTGATATGCAGGAAGCCGCCGTCAGGAAGAACCGAAGCCGCGCCCGGCTTCGACTGCAGCAGACTCTCGTTGAGAAGACAGGGGGCCGCGATGAGTGAACACACCATGTCCCGGGAGACAACGGTCCCCGAGGGTGACACCGTCCAGGGAGATGGCCGCCCCACGGCTGCTGATACACGTCTGGATCAGCTTCTTGCGGCTGCCGACGAAGAACTGTCCCAGTGTCTCGACGACGCCCTCGATCTCACGGACGGTCTTCAGCAGCTCGCTTCCCTTCCTTCCTGCCCCGCTCCTCCGCGACCGGCCGCCGGCCTGAACGGGGATGCCCTGCGCTGTTCGAACCTGCACAACACCGGGCGTCCCGGCGAACGCACCCGCATCGACGACAACCAGCAGCTACAGGAAGCCCTCGACCTCCTGCAGCACACCAGCGACCAGTTCCACGGCCTTGTGAGCATGACGGACAACGGCCCGTCATCCCTGGAGACCGCACGGTCCAAGCTGACCCACGCTCAGCTGGTCATCTCGCGGCTCATCACCAAAGCACGAGGCAGGACACTCACGAGGACGCAGAACACCGCGGCATTCAACGACATCCACGATTGCGTCAACACGGCCTGGACCACCGTCGCGCAGACACTGGAAAGCCCCGCCGCAGACCCCCACGCCGTGCTCCTCGACGACGCCCTCGACACCCTCGACGGCGCCACACAACGCATCACCCAGGCACACCGCATCCTCGACCACCTCCTCAACCAGATCGAAGAGGACCTCGACCAGCCCCTCCCCGCCTGAGTCACCCCCACCCGGATGACGCGCTCACCGCCGACGACCTCACCAGATCGTCAGCCAACTCACCGACGGACGACTGCCGGCGACCATTTCGTCGGTCCCCCCGGGTACCCCGCCTGCCGCGCTGCCTCCCAGCCCCGTAGAAGACAGCGCCCCATACCAGCGATCAACGAACATGAACACCGGCCAGCGCAGATGACACGACCTGACAAATCAACGCACCATCTGGCAAACCCACAGATCACAAGCCCACCCGAGGTCCGGCACCACACCTCTTACCCCACCCCTGCCGCGCTCGTAGCCCTCGACCGACGGCGCACACCAAAGTGATCAGAGCAGGTCAGCCCACCGACCACCGATCACAAAAACCGCTCCTGGACATGGCCGCCCTGCGGGAGCTGGGCGTGGAGTGGGCGTGACGCTCCCGCCGGCGGGTCGTTGAACCGGTCGGACATCCCAGAGCACAGAGAGACCCCGGGCCGCAGATGCCCGGGGTCTCGTACGTGTGGGGCTGCACACCCACGCGGGCTACCAGCGGCGCAGGTCCTTGGTGAGTTCGCCGTACCACTCGGTGCGGCGCGGCACGTACTCGTCAGGCGCCGGTCCGAGCGCGACGGCGTGGTCCGTGATCCCGTAAGTGACCCGGTAGGCCAGGACCTGGGTGGCGAGGTCCATCCACTCCTGCGTCTTGTGCGCCGGCGGCACGGGACCGAGCACGGTCACGAACCACATGGGCAGCAGGGCGCGGTCGCGGATCGCGTCGGCCAGACGGCCGCGCAACAGCCAGTTCAGCTTCCTCTCCGCCTTGTCGCCCTGCTCGATCAGCGACGCCTTCGCCTGCCTCAGAGAGTCATCCTGAGCCAGTGCGGCCTGGGCGGTCTGGGCGGGGCCAGCCAGTTGCCGGGCCCGCTGATCGTTCCTCTCGGCGAGGGTGCGGGACATGCCGAAGTCCATGACGGCCTGCTTGAACTCGCGGGAGGTGCGCGGCTGACTGGCCAGGATGCCGGCGGCCTCCACCACCTTGTCCCGGTGTTCGTCGCGTTCGGCGACCGCGCCTTCGTACTCGCGGACCTTGAGGCGGTGGGCCTCGCGCTGGTGTCTGGGGAGCAGGCCGGAGCGCACGTGCCAGCCGTGGTTGGCGGTCCTGGCCAGCTTCTTCCACTCCGGGTCGATGGTGTCGAGGTCGGCGAGTGGGGCGCCGCCCGCGGCGAGCAGGTGGGCTTCGAGGGCCTGGACGCGGCCGGTCAGCCGCTTGAGGGACTGATCCGTGTCCTGGATGTGGCCGCGTACGTCGTCGTCCAGTTCGGTGAGGTCGTTGCGGACGGTGCTAAGGTCGTCCTCGAGGCTGCGGATGCCGCCCCGGATGTCGCGCAGCTCGTAGTCGAGGTCTTCGACCTCCCCTAGCTTCGAGCGCAGCGAGTGCAGTTCGTGCTCCATCCCGCCGGTCCGGGTCTCCAGACGGCGGACCTGGTAGCTGTAGTCGTCGCTCACCGCCGCGCCTCCTTCGGCTCGGCGCCTGTGCTGTCCATCGAGGACCCGGCGACGAGCATCCAGCCCACGGCGGCGGCGATGATGAACCACCGGCTGATCACGCTCAGGCTGATGAGGGCCATCAGGAGCGCGACCACGTGCAGTCCGATGGCTCCGAAGCGGCGGTCACGGTGCTGTTCGGCATCGACCTTCTGGAAGCAGCCGGCCACCGTTCCCATGAAGTGCGGGCCCAGCAGGACTAACCACCAGGTCGAGCGGTCGAGGACGAAGACGAGCGCGATGAGCACCGCGGCGACGGCCGCCTGGCCGCGCCAGGACCACGTCACGATGCGCTCACTGCGTCTGCGCTCGGGTTCGGCCAGCCGCTCGGGGATCGTCTTCTCGAACTCCACCAGCTTGCTGGTGACGTTCACCAGCCGGGCGTACTCCACCGGGAACTGGTCGCCGTCGGAGTGCTTCAGCACCTCGGCATGGCGAGCGCCGACCTTCTGCTGAAGTTGCGCGAACTGCTCCTCGATCTCCTGCTCGGTGCTGCCCACCGAACCACCCCCACCCGCGATGCGACGACACGCCGACCGGACACTTCCCACCGGCAGCCACCGCCAGCCGTCAAACCGATCGACCGTACCCGCAGCTGTCCGGGACCCGCCGGGCAATCAGATGCAGTGGCCGAAACCATGCCGATCAACCCCGCGCATCGGTGCCTGCCCCGGGTCGCCCCGGCCTGACGGGCGGCGGAGCGCGGCGGCCCCCGGTCGACGCGCAACCGGCTGGGCGCGCCCCGATCCCCGGCCGTGGCCGCTCCGCCCATCCCGCCCGTCCCTTCCTCCTTCACTCCAGCCAAGGGACATGGGCAGAGCAGCCGCAACGGGGATGTCAGCGATCCGACCACGGCAAAACAACGTGGTGACCTGCGCGGACACGGAGACGGTCCTGCGGGCCGCGCAACACCCAGCGCAACCCTTGGCGCAACCTCCAGCGCAACAGATAGGCGCAACACCCAGCGCAACCTCGTGCTCCTGGTCGACCGGGGCGACCGGTCACGCGGCCCGGACAGCTCCGTGGGCGCGGGCGAGGTGGCGCAGCTCGGACCGTGCCGCCGGCACCGAGGGGACGGTCTCCCAGTAGGGGTGCCACCACAGCCGTACGGACAGGAGCAGCAGGCGGCGGCGCAGGGCGGTGGTGTCGCGGGGACGGGGTGCGGCGAGTGCTTGGTAGGTGGCGTTCCAGGCGGCTTGCGTCTGCACCAGGTCGTCGGGGAAGTCGGTCACGTCCATACCGGCATTAGATCGCTTGTTCGAATTACGTGTCACTTCGGACACGCCCCGTCCGGTGCTGTGGTCGGGGGTCGCGACCAGCGTGGTCGGCCTCATGGTCGGGGGTCGCGACCGTCATGGTCGGCCTCATGGTCGGGCCTGTGGTCGCCCCCATCACGGCGGTCTCGCCCGGTCTGGAGCGGCACCCGGGCGGGTGATTTTCCTTCGCGTACGCGGGCGCAGTCCTAGCTGTGCGCGTCCAACTTGCCTATTTCCAGGGGGTATTGACAGCTTTTAGTGTGCTCTGTCATGTTCTGTCCCGCCGCTTCCGGCGAACGAGCGAGAGGTGATCTCATGCGACGAACCGAGTACGACGCGAGCCAGGCCGCCAAGCGACTGAAGGTGCCCGCAGCGGCCTTCCGGTGGGCCCGCCACACCGGCCTCATCCCTGACCCGGACGCGTCGTCCTACCAGTGGTCCCGGGCCGCTGTGGAGGCTCTGGACGCCGACGCCATCCGGGCCGCGATGTCGTCCCCGCCGATCGGCGGCGGCGTGGCGGCGGACCGGATCGCCGACGCACTCGGCACCCCGAACGTGATCGGCGAGAAGGCGAACGTCACGGCCTTCGTGGTGCGGCGGTTCGTCGACCGCGGCCTGCTGGTCGACCTGAGCGCGAACCCGGACGGGACGCTGCACCACCCCGGCCAGGTCGCGGAGGTCTGCCGCCGCGAGGACCTGGCGGACCTGGTCGCCGCCGACACCCCGCTCGGACCCGAGCAAGCCGCCGCCCGGCTCCGGGTACGGCGTGCCGACTTCGACCACATGGTGCGGCTCGGCTGGGTCCGCTCACCGCAGTCGATCGAGGTCCGCTTCGGCACGAGCCGGGCCGGGGCCGTCGACGTCGCGCTCTACACCACGGCGTCCGTCGACGGGGTCATCCCTGCCCATCCCGAGGTCGACTGGGAGCAGCTGCGTTAGGACAAGTAACTCTGGCTGTCTCATGTGGCATCTGAGGCGACACCGGGAGAGCGGGGAGACCGTTAGGTTCCCTGGACTCTTGTTGTGTCAGAGGGAGTTGGGGTGGATCACTTCTTTGTGTCTCACGGCAAGGTGCGTCGGTTCTACGAGGCACCGCCGGGAGTCGATCTCGATGCGGTGGCGTACGTACAGCGGCCCGGGGCGGTGAAGGAGGGCACGCCCTTCTTCCTTGATCCCGGGATGCGTCCGGCCGAGCCGTTGTGCTCGTTCTTCCTGGAGCTGTCGAAGTCGCTCAAGGCGAAGTCCCTGGAGGATTACACGTACGACGCCTTGGACCTGGTCGACTTCCTAGGCCAGCTCCCCGTGCCGACCGACCTGGCCTCGGCCACGGAAGACGATCTGGTGGCTTACCGGGAGGACTGCACCGAGCACCGTGAGGCGCCGGACAAGCCGGCCACATGGCGAAAGCGCCGGTCGCTGATCAACAACTTCTACGACTGGGCCGTCGATGCGAGGCTGCTCGATCAGCGGCCGTACTTTCGCCGTGGCAACGGGCGGGATGTGCTGGCCTGGGGCGCCACGACCGAGCTGGATGTGCGTCACCTGACCTTCCGGCAGTGGCGGTTCCTCAAGCAGGTGGGCCTGCGCGGTTGTCTCCCCGACGGCCCGGTTGATCCCGCCTTCCGGGGCCGCTCCCCGCTGCGCAACAGCGTGGCTGGCGAACTGGCAATCACGACGGGGATGCGGCTGCGCGAGTTCAGCTGCCTGCTCGACATCGAGGTCGGCCCGCCGCGTCGGGACGCCTCCCCGGCTGAGGTGATGTTGCAGGCCATCGCCAAGTTCGGGCTGCCGCGGGTAGTGGCCGTCCAGCACGCGACGCTGCGAGAGATCGATCTGTATCGCCGCACTGAGCGGGCCGCGATGGTGCGGTCCTCGGTGAAGGCCCTGCATCGGCGCCGGCATGAACTGTTCGTTGTCGACGACGTCGACCTGCGGCAGATGAAGCTGCGGGGCACCCTGCACGGGCGGCGCCGGACCTTCCGCGTTGAGGCGATGCCCGCCGAGATCCGCCGGGTCGCCGTCATCGAGGGCAACCTCGGCCTGGAGCCGATGGCCCTGTTCGTCGGCCGCGGCGGACGGATGCTGTCCAAGCAGCGCTGGGAGCAGATCTTTGACGAGGCCCACCTACGAAGCCTCCGGATCAGCGACGAGCACGAGGCCGAGGTGGTGATGCCGGCCCGGCTGCGGATCCACGACACGCGCCACACCTTCGCGATCTACATGCTGCAGATGCTGACGCAGCTGGTCCTGCGGGAGGAGTCCGAGCGGCTGGCTGCCGGCGGGCACGGTGCCTACCTCGCCGATCATCTCTCGCGGAATCCGCTGCTCATTCTGCAGCGGTTGTTGGGACACCGGCGCCCAAGCTCCACGCTTCGGTATCTCACTTACATCCGGACCACGAATCTGCTGGTCAGTCAAGCGATCGCGGAGTGGAACGACCGGGACAAGACCTACGTCGACTACGCGGCCGTGTTGGTCGGGGCGGGGGCGGTCTGATGGCCCGCCGCGGCGAACGCAAGGTTCGGGTCCGCGCCGAGGGCCCGCCGCCGAGGCCTGCTTTGGACCACACCGGGATCCGGGTTGTCACCTCGGAACACCGGGGCCGGGTGAAGCGCCACAGCATCAATCCTGCGGACTACCGATGTTCGGTGCTGGCGGCACAGCTCGCGGACGAGTGGGTGCGGATCACTCGCGCCCTGGGGATCGGCGACGGCGGCGCCAACTATGGCGGGGCTGTCAGAAAGTTCGCCGCCTTCACGGACGAGTACGTCCGGGCACGCAGCCTGGATCCGGCCCGTGTGCGGCTGGACCGTGATGACATCGACCTCGTCGAGGTGGTCTATGCCTGGGAGGAGGCGCTGCGCCGGGAGTTTCCGCGGTCCAAGCAGCCCTACACGCTGGTCAAGGCCCTGCTGGCCATGATCGAACAACGCGCCGCGTCCGGGGCCAGGGTCTGCGAGAACCTGAAGGCCCGTACCCAGGCGCCCACCGCCTTCCGCGCTCCGCGGGGCAAGCCGCTGGATGAGTTCACCAACGCCGAGCGGATCGCCCTGCGGGACGCGGCCCGCGAACAGGTACGGGAGACGGAGGCCCGGCTCCACCGCGGCAGCGATCTCCTGGCCGTCGGGACGGACCCCCGGGACGGCGGCTGGCGCAGTCTGCCCAACCTGCTCTGGGCCGCCCGCGCCGGAATGATCAACTCGAAGGTTCTGAAGCGGGAACTGCCCTCTGAGCCCAAGTGGTGGCCGCCGGAGATCCGCGGCCTGCTGACCACCTGGAAGAACGACGGCAAAACTCGGCGCCCCGGTGTCCGGGCCCTGGTCAGGGCCCTGGGACACACCCTGTTCGCCGACGAGATGGACCTGCACGCCTTCCGGGTCCTGCTTCTTCTGGGCATGTCCGACACGACCCCGGAGGAACTCCACGATCTGAAGGTCCCCGACATCGAGTTCACCGACGGCGGAGTGCGACTGGTCCAGCAGAAGAACAGGGCCAGCCGCATCCGGGCCGACCTTCACCCGGAGCAGACCACATGCCGCAGTGAGGAAGATCCGTACTTCGCCGGGTCGGGCGCCTGGGACGTTCCCGGCCTGCTGCGACGTCTACTGGCGATCACCGCCCCGGCCCGGGATGCCTTCGCCAGCGAGCAGTGGCTGTTCCTGGCGGTGGATTACCGCAAGGACACCGGCGGGCTCGGCGCCACATACGCCGAGTTCACCCACGACCAACGGCGGTTCACGCACTGGATCGCTGTCCAACACGACAGCGAGGGGCGACCGCTGGTCATCTCCTGGCCACACGATGTCCGGCGCCTACGCAAGACGGCCAAGGTGGTCCGCGCGGTCGTCCTGGGCGGCTCGCTCACCGACCTGGCCGGCGACGACCACCACGTCGAGATCTACCGCGGCCACTACGCTCACGGCACGACCGCGCACGTCCTGGCGGGACAGGCCATCAACCGGTCCCAGCAGTGGGTGTTCCAACGCGTCGCGCAAAAACCGGTGTTCGTCGATGCCGCCGCCGAGCCCCAGTTGGAAGAGCGGGGGGTCGCCGAGTCGCTGGGGCTGAGCTCGACGGAGGCAAAGGCGATCCGCGCGGGCGAGCTGGACATGGGGCTCACGCACTGTCGCGACCCCTACGACTCTCCCCACCGAAGTGACGGCAAGGTATGCCATGTTGGGCCGGCGATGTGCATGCTCTGCCGCAACGCGGTGATCTTCACGTCCCAGCTGCCACGGCTGCTGATGCTGTCCGATCACATGGAGCGGATGCGGGCCGCGCTTCCTCCGCCCCAATGGCAGGCACTCTGGGGCCGCCAGGCAGCCGCGCTGCAGGAAGTCTTCGCCGAATGCGCCGACCTGCTGCCCGCCGCCCGTCAGCAGGTCCTCGACCTGGGCCTTCGTCTTGACCTACCGCTGGGCCAGCGAACGGAATTCGACCGATGACACCTCAGTCGGCACTCCAACCCGCCGTCTCGGCCCACTTCCGCGACGACGAGCCGGTCTTCGGCCCCGGTTACCGCCTCGTCGCTGGCATTGTCGTCCCGCGCTTCGGCGACACCGACTTCTGGTCCGGCGACTGCATCGGCCGCCCCGCCAACCAGCCTCCCACCCGATACAAGATCCATTTCGCGCCGGAGGACCCGCTGATCACCCTGCAGCTGCGGGAGATCGCGTTTGCCCAGTTTAACCCCACTCACCGAGTACTGCGGAAGGCGGCCATCTACCGTTCGGCCGAGCCGGTGGCCTTCCCGACGGTCAAGATGTGCTGCCAGAAGCTGCGGGTGATCTTGAGGTGGGGACGGCGGCAGGGCCTTCCGGCGGACCCGGGCCGCTGGGCTGCGGCAGACTGGCAGTCCTTCCTGGACGAGCTGGCCGCGACGGTCGGCGACACGACGGCGGCCAACCACGTGGGCGCCGTCCGTACCCTGCGGGAACTCGCCGCGGTCGTCACCGGCGTCACGCCGTTCGACGACCCGTGGGACGACCGCTCCGCCGCCCAGCTCGGACGGCAGGCAGTGCTCAACGCCACCACGGACGACGCTGCGCTGGCCACCCCGACCATCCCACCGCAGACCTGGTGGCCCTTGATCCGCGCCGCCTGGACGTACGTCCACACCTTCGCCCCCGACATCCTGCGCTGGAAAGACCACTTCGAGCACCTGGCCGTGGAGCTCGGCCAAGGGGCACCTCGTCGGCACGTCGCCAGGACCGCCGACGACACCGATGCCCAGATCGCCGCCTGGCTGGCCGACCCAGGCCACCGCGTGCCGGTTCACGCCGTCAACCGGCACGGCACCAAGGCAGGCGACCCCATCTGGACAGTTCTCAGCGAGCTGATCACCGCAGGACAGCAGCAGAGCATCTTTGCCACCCACGGCCGCGCGCCGCGCGCACGCGCCCTGGCCCGCCGGGCGGCCGTCCTCGCCGTGGTCGCCCAGGGCCGCACGCAGGCGGTCCGAGGAAAAGTCGCCGCAGCCGTCATGAATGCTCCCCGCCATGCCCCCGCTGGCGCCCGCCCGTCCGCAGCAGTGATCGACGAGGAGCTTCGGCAGTGGCTGGCCAACCCGGATAACCGCGTTCCCATCCGGTCGGCCGACGACGGCGTCGGCCAGGCGGGAACGGTGATCTGGAGCACCCTCGCCCGCCTGATCTGGGGCATCCCGACCGGCGATCGCTTCACCTCGCATGCGGCGTCGGGACGGGCCCGGCGCCAACTTGTCGCGGATGCTGTCGCTGCAAGGCGAACCGTGGTGATGGCCGCCAACCGCTACTGGTCGATCCCCCAGCCCTGCCCCGGCGCCGCCCACATCACCTGCAAGGATGGCACGACCCGTCCCTGGCGCACGCACATCACCCAGGCGGAACTGACCGTCGAGCTACGCATGCTCAGGGCAGCCTGCTACGTCTTTGTCATCGCGACGAGTCTCATGCGCGACTCGGAAGTGCAGGAGATCCAGCGCGACGCCGTGACCACCTACTACGGGTCCCCGGCCATCAGATCTCACAAGCTCAAGCACAATCCGGAACGGCCGGAGTCGTTCTGGTGGATCATCGATCCGGTCGCCGAGGCCATCGCCGTCGCGGGACAACTGTCATGGCACCCCACCCACCTGTTCGCCAGCCTCAAGCCACCCCGTGGCAAGAAAAACCGCGGCGATCGCGGCATCATCGCCGCCGAAGACATCGACTACTTCATCACGCACGTCAACGCCAGCGCCGACGCCTACGGACTGGAGACGATCCCCGACGCGCATGTCCGCTCGCACATGTTCCGGCGAACGATGTCGGTGATCACCGGGCGCGAACCGGGCTCCGAAGTCGCCCTCGGCCTCCAGCTGAAGCACGCTGCCCGCCGGGCACTGGCCAACTGCACCACGCAGGGCTACGCGCAGATGGACACCACGTGGGCCAAGGAGTTCGACCAGCAACTCGAGTACGCCGCCGCACTCCGGTTGGTCGACCTGCTCAGGGCCCGCCGGACAGGCGAGAAGGTCGCGGTCGGGCCCGGCGCCGACCGGCTGCATGCCGGCCTGGACCAGGTCATCTCGACCATGAACGAGGACCCCCTCCTACGGGCGCAGATCGCCGATGAACAGGCCGAGGCAGCCCTGCTCGCCACCCAGTTCACCAACCTCCACCTGGGAACCATCAATCACTGCATGTTCGACGCCCCGCAGGCCGAGTGCCAGAACGAGCTGCCCGCCGATCAGCGCGGCACGGCCCCTCTGATCGGCGCCTGCCAACCCGACCGCTGCCGCAACTCCGTGATCACCCGCCGACACGCACCGATCTGGATCGCCGAGGAAGACGACCTCACAACCAGAGCCCAGGACCTCAGCCTGTCACCGCCCGGCCGCGAAGCCGTCCTAATCCGTCTCGCCGACGTCCAGCGCATCACCCGCGCGCTTCGACAAGAAGGAGTCACCCCCTGATGCCAGTGTCCGCCAAGACCGCCACCAAGCTCCGCGAGGCCATGGCCCGGCTACTGGCCAGCGAACCGCTGCACACCGACGGCGCCCTCACCAAGGAGAACCTCGCCCGAGAAGCCCAGGTCAGCCACGCGACCGTCCACCGCGCCGACGACATCCTCGCCGAGTGGAACGCCAAGGTCGCCCGCCCGGTCCTCCGCACCCCCGGCGAGGTCGCCCGGGACGAGACGATCACCCAACTCCGCAAGCAGCTTCGCGAGGCCAGAGCCGAGATCACACAACTCAACGGCAAACTCGACGCCCTCGCGACGGTGACCGCGAATCTCTACCACGAGAACCTCGCCCTGAAGAAGCGCGACAACGACCGAAGACTCGCCCCTCTCCCCTCCTCCGAGTGAGCACTTCCAAGGGAGCACGGAGCGCGTGCGCGATGGTGGTCGACCACCGCTCGTGATCACGTTCGGTCGAACGCGAGGCCGTGGGCGGAGCGAACGACGGAACAGCGGTTGGCTCTAAGCACTTGATCTTGGCCGCTCCGCCCAAGACGTCAAGTTGGGAGATCGCCCTCCACTGGCCACGTCGGCAGGGCGCCGCGGTGAGGTTCGCGGTGGTGGAGTTCCCGAAGGCCCCGGATCCGGGCATCTGCCTCGGTAAGGGCGTCTTCCGGCAGCCACATCCGGAAACCGTGGAAGCGTTCGGCGATCCGGTCCGACTTGTTCAGGAGGCGCCTCTCACGGGTGACGAAGCCGAATCCTCCGTACCGGATGGCTGTGGAGACGTGCATGGCGTCACGGATGTGGTTGTCCCGAGCGGTCGTCCGGTCCACGTTCGGGAACAGGATGGCGAACACGTCGTGCAGGCGGGTGTGGTCCTCCTCAGTGCCCCAGACGGAGGAATCCCAGCGGGATTGGCCCCAGACCATGGGCCCGAGCGCTTCCGGGTAGCCGGCGCTGGCCTCGGTGAGCTGTGCCCACTTCTCAGCGGGCGCGTCAGCGAGTTCCGTGTCCATGGCGTCGGTCCGCTGAAGGTTGATCCATCCCTCGTCACGGAGGCGCCTCAAGCACGCGCTTGCCTCGTCCGCGGCGTCGATGATGTGGGTGTCGATGAACAGCAGGAGCGCCGTGAGGTTGTGGGGCGTCGGGGCGGTGGCCATGTGCAGCACGGTATCCCCACGGGTTCCTGTGGGAACGCGCCTTCTGCAGCGTCAGCGGGCAACGCTCACGGCTACTGGCCACGGATCTGCTCGTTCGGGTGGCGCTGGGCCTGGAGACGTTCGCGGAGGTCTGTCTCTTCGGGGGTGAGCAGGCCCTCGGGTCGACGGATGCGTACGGGCTTGGGCCAGAGCGGCAGGCCGTCGTCCACTTGCGGCGTCCTCAGCAGTGCTGGGGAACAAGTCAGAAGCTGCGGCCTCACATCCCCCAGGCCCTGCGGAACCTCGCCACGCTCGCTGTAGCGGACCAGGGGTTGGTGGAGAGGGCGTGCCGGGCTTCGGCGAGGTGAGTGAGGGATCTGTCGCCTGCGGTGGGTCCCTCGGCCATGCTCAGGCGCGAGGAATCCAGGGTGCTGTCGAAGAAGTCGATTAGGGTTGCGGCGAAGAGCATGAAACCGGCTATCTCGCACCCCAGGCGAGCCGCCGCGCACAGTTGGGGTGTGCCGTTCAGTTGAGGTGCTGTCAAGCCGTCGCGGGTGGCCCAGGAGCGGAACTCTCCGTACCACTGCTCGAACTGTGCGGCCGTGGCGTCCTGCGGCTGGATCCCTTCGAGTTGGTTGAGGAGGCTCAGGCCCGCGGGCTCGAAGGTGCCACGCTGCAGGCTGTGGCGTACGGCCCACAGTCGTCCGGCGGCTTCGCGCCGCATCAGCTCGGGCACGGTCTCGTCCAGGTGAACGTCGCTTCCCTCCCCCCGATCGCCGACCATGTTGCGTACGCTGCGATGAAGTTCGCGAGGGAGTCCGCCGGAGAGCACGTAGCAGAGCGCCACGAACGGCTCCGTCCAGTCGAGTAGCAGGCCGTGGAGGATGTCCTTCGCCTCGCTCAGGGGCAGCCGGTCCAAGGTAACGACGTCGTCGAAGGCACTGTCGAAAACGTCGCGGAACGGCACACCGCGGCGCTCGAAGCTCGCGGCGGCCTCCTCAGAGACGGATACGAGGAAGAAGCAGCGGCTGGACCCGAAGACGGCCTTGATGTCATTGAGGAAGTTCTCGACCTGTTCTGCGCTCTTCATTTTGTCCAGTTCGTCGATGGCGATCACCAGGTCCTGCTGCTTGGCGACCGACTCGATGAACGAGCGGAGGTCCGCGACGATTTCCGGATAGCTCTTGGGGCGCTCGGCGAGCGTCATTCCCTGCTTGGCTCCGACGTCCAGTCCCAGGGGCACCTGGCGGGCCCCACCCAGCTTCACCACCATGGAGCGTTCGGTGCTCAACGTTTGCTGAGTGTGGATTTTCCGCAGCTGGTCCCTCGCGGCCTCCCGCAGTGCACCTATTTCGGAAATCGGCTGCATCGCCAGCATGTCTGCGGGCCCCTGCACCGATCGTCCTTGCAGGTGGACCCTTGTCCATCCTGCGAACAACAGCGCGAGACCGATGATGGCCAGGACGACACCACCGAGCAGCCACCAGGTGCCGGCCCCCATGCCTCCGGAAAGGATAATCAGCGGCAGACCAGCAGCCGCGCAGAAGGCGAGCGCGAGGCAGTATGTGGACGCGCGGGACGCGCTACGAGTCCGCTCCATTAGGTCGACGAACTGGATCTGCATGCGGGACAAGTCAGGCGGGTAAGGAGCTGTGCGGCGAGTCGACATCTGCGCCGTGCCGATCAGGAACAGAGTGAGGAGTATGGCGGAGATAGATGTCAGCACCAGCCCCAGGTACGACCACCAATGACGCGGTGCCGTCAGTAGGGGCCCGGCCGTGGCGAGCAGGACCGTGCCGACCGTCAGCATGACCGCCCCGGCCAGCGCGATATACAACGCGGCTATACGGTTGGAGTTCCGCTGCGACTGATCCTCCCATGGGCTGTCCGGCTCACGGTCCGCGTCCGGACCCAGTACCGCGCGGCAGATCCGGCTGTGAAGGTAGAGCAAGAAGTCCCGGGGCTCGTAGGCCACCGGCGCAGAAACATTGATGCCCAGTCTCGGTCGTGGCGGCGGGTCGAGGGACGTGATCTCGGATGCCCTCAACGGTGTGGTGAGCTTAGTGACATAGTCGATGAGCGTCGTTTTGCCCACGCCTCGTGGGCCAGATACACCGAAGCTTCCCCCGTCGCGCTGGCTGATGGCCGACTCGAGTCGCCGGAAAGATGCGGTGACGATGACCTTCCCGCTGGAGATCGCTTCGCGCAGGCCCTTGAGGGAGCCGATGCGCATCCGGGTAGCGTAGTGAGCGGTCGTGAGTTGGTTGAGTTCTGTACGAACCAGGCTTTCAATGATGGACTCCGCCGCAGCGCTCAGATGGGCGAGACTTGCGTTCCACTCCGTTTCGAGCGCCCGGAACTCAAGCTTCACACGTGCGCGGTCACGCTGCTTGCGCAGTTCATCCCTTATCTGATTCTCAATTCTCTCCAGCCGCCCGATTACCTCGGCGTATTCGGAGTCCAGGGCAGTGCGTGGATTTGCCGGCCAAGGCGGTAGTGCGAGGGCAGCCCCTTTCCCCATCTTTTCCTCGGCAAGCAGGGAGTCCGCCACGAAGTAGCGCTTGCGGGCCGTATCCAGCACGGTCCGGATCTGCTCCGTGTCAGCCCTTCCCTCCGACGGGTGCAAGGCGAGCTCTCGCAGTGCCTCAGACGCGTCCCGCAGCTGAATGGCTGCCTCGATTAACTGGAGGTATCGCCCTTGGAGGTGTGGATCCGTCGCCGCCTCGGCCGCCAGCAACTCGTTCAGGCGATGGCCCAGCTGGCGCGCCTGTTCCAAAGAGCCCGCGATGTTGAGCTGAATCACGTCCCACTGACGCTCCACCGCGTTCGTCAGATCTAGGGGAATCTTCGTCAGTTCCCTCACCTGGTCGGCGATGTCCGACTGGGCGAGTACAGTCTGAAGGGACTCGTCCACCAGCCGACGAACGTCCACCTCGTAGGGCCCCGCTGGCGCTCTCGGCACCACGCCCCGCGACTTCTCACGGCTGTCGTCGGTAACCGACATAGGTATCACCCCTAGACGAGTAGTTCCGAATGCGGGGTTCTCAGACGGAGGGAGGGTGTCCAACATCGGGTTGTGACGACCGATTTAGACACCCTCTTGACGGCACTGTACGTGCATGTCGATGACCGTTTGAAGACCCCGCGGTGGCGTGGACGTCCGCCGCGGCTGACCGATGCCGAGCTGGTGACCCTGGCGGTGGCCCAGGCCGTGCTGGGCTTCCACTGTGAGGCCCGCTGGCTGCGCTTCGCCCACGCCCACCTGCACGGGATGTTCCCGTACCTGCCCCAGCGCCCTGCCTACAACAAGCGGCTGCGAGCCGCTCTGCCCCTGGTCAAACGGGCCATCCGGTCGCTGGCCGCTGACACCGACCTATGGCTGGACGATGTGTGGATCGTGGACTCCACTCCGGTCGAGTGCGCACGCTCCCGCGAGACCGTCAAACGCTCCGACCTGGCCGGCTGGGCAGGCTACGGCTACTGCCGATCACACTCCCGCTTCTACTGGGGCCTGAAGCTGCATCTGGTGTGCACCCCGGCAGGCCTGCCCGTCGCCTGGGCCCTGGCCGACCCCAAGGTCGACGAACGGCAGGTCCTGGCCGCTCTGATCGACGACGAACCGCATCTGGCAGCTGCCCGGCCGGGGCTGCTGATCCTGGCGGACAAGGGGTACATCGCTGCCGAACTCGACCGCTTCCTCGCCGCTCGCGGCATCAGCCTGCTACGGCCGTCCTACCGCAACCGCGGCACCCCACACCCCGCAGAATCCCTGCTCAAGACGGTGCGGCAGCTGATCGAGTCGGTCAACGACACCCTCAAGGGCCAGCTCGACCTCGAACAGCACGGCGGCCGCACCATCGAGGGCGTCGGAGTCCGGGTGGCCCAGCGGATCCTGGCGATGACCTGCGCGATCTGGCACAACCGAACCATCGGCGCACCCATCACCCGGTCACTGATCGCCTACGACCACTGACCCACATCGGAACTACTCGTCTAGTTCGACACCCTCCTGTCTTCAGCGTCTGCCCATGCGTGGGCACCGTCAAATGGAGACACACCGGCCCGCGCGAGCAGGCGTACACCCAAACGAACGTGCAGCGGTCAACAGGTGAAGCTGGGATCGTACTCACCGTACTTGCGGCCTTCAGGGTCGAAGGAGAAGCCAAGGTAGTTCTTGTAGAACCTGAAGTGCCGGGCGAATCCCGTGTGGATGTGCATCAGCGGGCGCGCGCCAGTGTCGTATTCGGAGTATGTACCGATCAGTCCGGCGTAGGTCTTCCGCTTGGAGTTGACAGCAAGGTGATGGGAGTAGCTGGCCAGGGTCGCGAGGCAGAAGAATCGCTTGAGCTCCCCAAACGTCAGCTCCACCCGCCGAGGGTCGGGGAATGTCTTGCCCAGCCGCGATGCGAGCTGGTCGATGTGGTTGGTGTTGAGGTTGCGGAAGACGAAGGTCTGGGCGTCGGGAAGACCGGACGGCCGATAGCCAGCGTGGTGTTCCAACTTGTACAGGATCTCGTGAATGACACGGGGGAAGGCACAGCCCCAATTCCAGTTGTAGCCATCGGGGTGATAGGCACCCTGGAAGAGGACTAGCTCAGCGGCGGTCATGTTCGGCGGCGCAAAATCCTTGTCCGGACGCGGGTCCTTGTCGTCAGGGTCACGGGCGGCACCCATAGCGATGCGGGTGGGCGGGCCCCCGGGCACGGCAGGTGGCCCCTCGGCAAAGCCGTCGTCGAAGCTGTTGACCAGGATCGGGCCGCCGTGCCAGGCGTGCGAGAAGAAACTGAGCTCCATGAGGGTGCCGGGGTCGCTGGATCCGATAGTCCGCACCGCGGCGTAGATGTCGGTGATCGACATCATGCCCCGCTGCCCATCCTTGAACTCGTAGTCCACCTCGCCGCCTGAGACCACCCGGTTGTAGTGGGCGGGGATGATGGGGGTGAACGGCGTGGTAGTTGTGACGTTCTCGATCCGTCGGCCACCCGGGTGGGTGAACTCACGGGTAACGATCTTCCCGGACTTCACGTCGAAGATCTGGAACGTCAGGTCCTCGGCGGTCCGATTGGCCGTGACCAGCCGCTTGACGCGGTTCTCGCAGAAGACCTTGAAGTCGACGCCTTTGCGCTCGTAGTCGACTCCGGCGACCAGCACAAATCGCTTCATCCCGATGCCCGATCCCTTGTCGTGAGCCGCACTGAGCGACCGGCTCAGGCCTCGACCCACTCACCTTCGTCGTTCTGCTTCCAGCGAGGCAGTTGGTCGTCGGCGCGCAGGTGCACGAGGTTCGTCGGGATCCGCACAGTCCACGGCTCGCCTTGGGGAACTTCGTCGCCGGGGCGGTCGAGGCGCTCGGCGATCTCATCGGCGATGGGCAGGTACAGCGGGCTGGAGATCGGCGGCAGCGGACCGCCGTTCCAGGGCTCACCGATAGTCAGGAAATGGTCGATCGCTCCTTCGAAGCCCGGTCGCGCCGGCACTGACACCCGCGCGTAGCCGGATTGGAGGAACTCGTTAAAGACCGGATCGGGATCGTCGTAAGACAGCCGTTCATCCCACTGGTCCTTGCGGCCCCAGAAGTAGGGGTAGGTCACCCAGCTCATGTGCTCCCATTCGAAGGCCTGCTCGAAAAAGCGCACGTAGGGCCCCTCGCCGGCCGCCTCGAACACATCCATCTGTGGCAGCCCTGTCGCGGGCGACTCGTCGATGGCGTCGAAAAGGTCGAAGTGCTGGTCGGTCAGGATGCTGATGCAGTTCTTCTTCAGCTCGCCCTGGATGGTCACCAGGTTGGCCGCCGGGTTCCTGCCCCGGATGGCCACGCCCTCCTGCATCTGCAGCGCTGCCAGCTTCTCCTCGTAGTCCGCGACGAGCGCCCGGTGGGCGGTGGTGAGCTTGGCGTGCGTGTCCAGGCGCCACTTGTCCATGGCGCGGTCGGTGCGCCGGCACTTCACCTCGACGGCGACGGCAACGTCCGAGCAGTGGAAGGTGTTGATGGCCACGGGGATCGAGTTCTGCTCGTCGTCCAAGGTCGTCGTCCACAGCCACTCGCCCGCGCCCACGGACAGGCGCTGCGTGCGCTGCCCCAGGACGACATCCACAGTGGCGTCGGCCTCCCAGATGTTGGTCGCGGCGCCCACGGTGCCGAATACGGCGCGGTACCCGTCCTCGAGGGCAATCTGCCCTGAGTGGTTGTAGTTGGTCTCCCTACTCCCGCCGCCGCCCTTGAAGTCCATCGACGCGGTCCTGAACCGCTCCGGCGGGGGTGCCACGTCGGTCGCGCCGCACTGCTTCACCCAGTAGGAGTAGTTGCTCTCGTTGATCTGGGCGGGGGTCAGGGAGAACTCCGGCGGCTTGGTCAGGGTCATCGTGCTCGCGTGTGCCTGGTTCATCGCCGCGATGAGGAAGGCGGCCGGCTCGGGGACCAGAAAGTCGAACATCGTGCGCAGCCCGTAGTTGAACATCTGCGCCTGGTACACCTTGTTCACCCACTGGTACACGCCCGAGATGTGCCCGCCGCCCGCGACGTTGTCGAGCTCGTGGGTGTTCTTCTCGATCGTCTCCGTGGTGACCCGCCTGGTGATGCGCTCCAGGACCCGCTCAGCGATCTTGCGTGCGCTGCGCTCGGTGACATCCTGCGAGAAAGCCGTCGCCGACCTGGTGGCTTCCTCCTTGGATCGTGCAAAGGAGCCTTCGGCGCTGGCCGCGAACTCAACGGTCGGGCCGTATTTGCCCGAGATGTTCAGGCCGGCCTTGAGCGCGACGTCCTCCTTGATGGTCTGAGCTGTCTCTCGCGTCATCTCGAACCGGTCCGTGGTCTCCAGCTCCCGCTCCTCGCTGGTGCTGACCTCGGTCTCTGTCAGCGTGACCAGTTCTGTTTCCTCGCGGCGCGAGTGCTCACGTGTCTTGCGCTCCCCCTTGAGGACGTTCTCGATGTGCGCGACATCGGTGCTCTCGTAGCTGGTCAACTGCTGCCTGACGACCAGCAGGTCGGCCACCCCCGCGGGAGCGACGTCCCCCTTGGTATGCGGGATCCGCCCGTCCAGGGGAAACACGGGGAGCGGGACGAGCCCGCCGGTGCCGATGGCACCCCACCCGATAGTGATCGGGGTCTGGATCGAGAGCAGAGCGTCACCGATGCGCCTGAAGGACTGCTTGACCGGATGGCCGGCCGCCTGCTCCAGGTGAGCCACGGTCGTCGTCAGGTCGCTTTGTAGGTGCTCGGTGATTTGATCCAGCGGTGTAGCACTCAGGTCGATCGAGCGCCTCTCCAGGACATCTTTCGTTTCCTCGGAGAGCGCATCCACCGCCGTGGGCTTCAGCCGAAAGCCGACCTCGGACACGTCGGGGGGACGGAACGCCCCACGCCCCGCCAGGACCGGCGACGTCGTGCCCAGCAACGTCTCGGCCAAGGCCGCGGCAGGCTCGGGCGGGCGGTCGACGTGTGCGTCTTCGCCCGGTTCAGCCTCGATGGCCTGTTTCATCTGGCGCAGATTGAGGGCGCGAACGTCCGCGGTGTAGGCGCTATCGCCGAGCACCGTGTTCTTGAGCCGCAGCTGCTCCGGTGGCAGCGCGGCTTCGCTTTCGACCCGGTCGGAGACGCGGAAGTGCTGCGCGTCCAGTGCACCAAGCTCGGAGACCGCGGCCCGCAGGCGTTCGTGCTCGGCCAGCAGGTCCCGCACGTGCCCGTTCCGCTCGTCCACGGCCGCCTGACGGCGCTCGCGCAGCTCATCCTCCGCCTCGCGCGTGGACAGCCGCGAGGGAAGACGTAGGGCGGCAGGCAGGCGCAGCGAACGACGTCGCCACCGGTGCAGCGCGTCGGCGCTGGAGGGGAAGGTCTCGTCGGCCGCGACACGGGCGATGGCGTCCATGGTGCGCAGCTGCCGCACCAGCTCCTCGATGGGTCGCGCGTGCAGCTCCTGGAGCACCTTGATCGCTATGACGCTGTCGCGAAGCCGGGCGAGCGTTGCCTGGAAGACGTCGTCGGCAACTACCTCCTCCGGCGACGCCTCGAACGCCAACCGGACGGCCTCGGCCACCGCGTCCCGGGTGACGGCCTCGTCAGCGTCCAGCAGCTGGTCGAGTCGTGTGGCCAGATCGGCCAGCTTCGGGGCGAGAGCGTTGTTGACGGGGTTGCCGATGAAGTCGTCCCCGGCCGCAAATTCCCTGGTGACTTCCTCGACGTGATCCCGGCCGGCGTCCACCGCCTGGCGGAGGGCAGCCTGGTAGTCGGACTCTTGGGCCAGGTCGATGCTGGGATTGTCCGGATCCTGTGCCACAGCTGGCCGCGCCAGCATCAAACGGAACAGATTCTCCATGCTGACCTCCGGGGTTGTCACTGACACCAGCACAACCGATTTGTCCTGTGCGGCGGGCACGTCTGCGAGCCAGGTGGGACCGAACTCAGCTCCTCATCGTCACCGGTGCGCCCGAAGCCGAATGAAGACGCGGCGGCTGACGGGGTTCCTTACCCTGGCGCCCTACTGCACGCCGCTGGTAGACGCGTCTGCTCGCCGAGCGCCCTGTTGCTTAGCTGCGGTTCCTCCTTGCCATCCTGTTGCCGTCGGCCGCGGCCCGCCTACCGAGGAGGACCGGACGGGTGGCGGGCAGGCGGGATCCCTCCGATGGGCCCCGTCGGTGAACCGCGGGGTTGGGAGCAGACCGGCGCCCCTACCTGTTCCAATAACTGCCACTTTCACTTCGATCGGCTCCTGTGCGGAGGACGCTGCTGCGCAGACACCTTGCGGCGAGCTGACCAAAGACTCACTCTGGCGTCCACCCTGGTCACGGATGGGTAACTATTGGCGCCGGTTTCTGAGACACCCGCCTCCGTGCCCCGTGATACCGACGAGCGACTACTCATCGCGGCATCCATTGAGATAGTGAGGCGATTGAGACACCCGAACTGTTCCTAAGGTCGGCGCGGTGGAGAAAGGCCGGCGCTCTCCGCTGGCATCGCTGCGCCCGGCACCGGCACCCGCCTGAGCGCCTCCGCGCCGGTACAGCACTACGAGGGTGCTCCCCCGCCCGCCGCGTCCCAGCCGTCCAGGAAGGCGGCCAGGGCGCGGCGTTGCTCTTCCTCGCGGGCGATCTGCCGGGCGAGGACGTCACGGTCGACGTACGGGTCGACGGCGGCGAGGACCAGGCGCCGGAGTTCGGCCGGCTCCAGCGCCTCCACCTCCCACTGCACCGGGCGGCGGGGGTCGAAGCCGTAGCGGCGGGCGAAGGCCGGCCACCTCGGATCGCCGCGCTTGCCCTCGGTCGCGGGCAGCTCGTAGGCGCGCACCTGCTCGTAGGTCAGCAGCACCCGCTCGGTGTGGCTCCAACAGCCCGTGCGCGCCACCCAGTCCCGCTCGATGTCCTCGCCCGAGCAGTCGAAGTCACCGACCACCAGGAGCACGGCGTCGCGCGGGTCGGCGGTGACGCGGTCGTGGACGACGTCGGCGTACGACTGCGAGCCGAAGCCGCGGACCACCAGGACCGGGATACCCGCGTCGGCGAGCCAGCCGGTCAGCTGCTGGCGCAGGGTGTCCTTCTCCGCCGCGACGTACAGGGCGTGCTCCTGGCCCTCGGTGCGGTCGAGGCGGAACCAGTCGGGCATCTCCGCGAGGAACGCGTCCGCGCCCGTCCAGGCCGGCGGGACGTGGACCTCCCGGACGGTGTCGATCAGGTCGGGGAACCGGCCCTCCCGGCGGGCCTTGGCCAGCTGTGCGGACAGACGGCGGTACATCGGCGCCGTGTGCGGCAGCGTTCCCTCGGAGGCCAGGCGGTACATGACCTGGCGCAGCGTGACCTTCATCGGCGCGTACCCGTTCACAATCTCCCGCGCCCGGTCCACCACGGACGGCCACCGCACCCGCTCACGCGCCATACCGGTACATGTACCCCTCGCCGCCGTCCGGCGCCCAGGACCTCCCCGATCCGGGTTATCCACAGGCCGGAACGCGATCGGCGGTTCCTCCGTACGCTGCTGCCCGAGTCGATCACACGGGGGTGTGCGGGATGCGGTACGGCGTGGTGGTGGAGGAACTCGCGGTGGAGGTCATGACGCAGCTGCCCAACGACCGGGCCCGGCAGGAGGTGATGGCGCTCGTGGAGGTCGCGCGGATGGATCCGCGGGCCTGGCCCGACGTCCGCGACCCGGGCTCAGTGGAGGAGATCCGGGAGGCGTTCGGGCTGCGGTGCTGGATCCAGTTCATGCCGCACGCCGGAGCGATCGAGGTCCGTGACATCGGGTGGGTTGGGCTGACGCCCTGCTGACACGAGATGCCCGCGCCGCTGACACGGGGCCGACCGGCCACTGACACGAGAGCGGGACAGCCGCGGTTTCAGCTCAGGCGGTGGCTGAGGAGCGCGAGGCCGGCTGCCGCCGCGCGGTGCTGGTAGGCGCGCAGTCCGGGGGCGCCGGGGGGTGCGGGCTGGCGGGCGTTGCGGTGCCAGTGGCCGGTGAGCGCGGCGAGGAACGCGGTGGTGGTCTCGGGGCTGCTGGCGGTGGCGGGATGGTCGCGGAGCAGCCGGGCGACGTCGGCGGGCGTGTGTCCGGCGAGGATGAGCTGCGGGGCGAGGGAGGCCGCGTCGATGCAGGCCGGGCCGGTGGTGGCGTGTGCCCAGTCCACGAAGGTCACGCCAAGGTGGTGGTCGCGGACCATGTTGTCGGCCCGCAGGTCGCCGTGGACGATGCGGTCGCCGTGGGCGAGGCCGGGCCAGGCCGCCTCGAGTTCGGCGAGCTGCTCCAGGCGGTCACGGGCGGCGGGGGCGAGGTCGGCCGGCGGATCGGCGAGCAGTTCGTCCCAGCCGTGCAGGGCCGCCGTGGTGGAGGGTGTGGTGCTCACCGCCGCGACGTACGGGGCCGGGGCGGGGTTGAAGGTGAGATTGTCCAGCAGCGCCCAGGTCTGTTCGGCGTCGGCGGAGGCCGGGGAGAGGTCGGGGTGCGGGCCGTCCAGGTGGGCGATGACGACAGCGGTCCAGTCAGCGGCGTGGTGGATGCCCAGCAGGTCCGGGGCCGGGGCGCCGGGTGGCAACACGGCGAGGACGGCGGCCTCGTGGGTGTTGGCGGCGGTGAGCCGGTCGTCGTCGGGGGCCGCTTTGACGAAGACCCGGCGGCCGCCCTTCAGGGTGAGCGCGGCGGCCAGCTGGTGGCCGAAGCCGCCTCCGGGGGTGACCGTGTCGGTGACGGGTGCGCCCAGGGCGTCCTCGAGGCGGGCACGCAGGGGCGCGGGGACGTCGGTCCATTGCAGACGGCCGCTGGTGGGCGGTACAGGCATCGGGTCAACTCTCAGAGGTCCGGAACGCGGGGGCGATGCGGTGCCAGGCGCTTCGTACGGGGCGCGGTGCTTGAGCGCAGGCCAGTAGTGTCTGTGACCTCCAGTGGTGACGGACAGGGAGCGTGCGAATGCAGCCTGATGAACCATCCCGGCGGGGTGCCGATCCATGGCTCGGCCACTACGCGCAGCGGGCGGCGGGGATGGTCGCGTCCGAGGTGCGGGCCCTGTTCGCGGTGGCGTCGCGCCCTGAGATCGTGTCACTGGCTGGCGGGATGCCCAACGTGAGCGCGCTGCCCATGGACGCCGTCGCCACGCTGATGGCCGACCTCGTGACGGAGCGGGGGCCGGTCGCGCTGCAGTACGGATCCGCCCAGGGAGATCCGAGCCTGCGGGAGACGATCTGCACGGTGATGGCCGAAGAGGGCATCGACGCTCACCCGGATGACGTGGTGGTCACCGTCGGCTCGCAGCAGGCGCTGGACCTGGTGGCGCGCGTGTTCCTCGATCCAGGCGACACGGTGGTCACCGAGGGCCCGACGTATGTCACCGCGCTGGGGACGTTCGCCGCGTACCAGGCCCGCGCCGTCCACGTCGACATGGATGAACGGGGCGTGCTGCCCGAGGCGTTGGCGGAGACGTTCGCCCGGCTGGAGCGCGCCGGGCGGCCGGCGAAGCTGTTCTACACGGTGCCCACCTTCCAGAACCCGGCCGGGGTCACACTGGCTGCCGAGCGGCGTTTACGCGTCCTGGAGGTGTGCCGCCGGGCCGGGGTGCTGGTTCTGGAGGACAACCCCTACGGGCTGCTGCACCTGGAGGGCGAGCCGATGCGGGCCCTGCGCGCCGACGCCCCCGCGGACGTCGTCTATCTGGGCTCGTTCTCCAAGACCCTGGCGCCGGGGCTGCGGGTGGGCTGGGCGCTGGCGCCGTCGGCGGTGCGGGACAAGCTGGTGCTGGCCGCGGAGAGCGCGATGCTGTCCCACTCCGCTTTTGCCCAGCTCGCCGTGGACCGGTACCTGCGCACCCAGCCGTGGCAGGAGCAGCTGAAGGCCTTCCGGGAGATGTACCGGGAACGGCGCGATGCGATGCTCGGCTCCCTTGAACAGCACATGCCGGCGGGGGTGTCGTGGACAAAGCCGGGCGGCGGGTTCTTCGTCTGGGTGACGCTGCCTGAGGGGCTGGACTCGAAGGCCATGCTGCCCCGGGCGGTCCAGGCGAGGGTGGCCTACGTGCCGGGCACCGGCTTCTACGCTGACGGCGCCGGCCGCCGGGCCATGCGCCTGTCGTACTGCTATCCGCCACCCGAGCGCATCCGCGAGGGCGTAGGAACCCTGGCCAAGGTGATCGGCACCGAGCTGGAGCTGTGGGAGACCTTCGGCACCACCGCCCACCCGCACAGCCCGGGACCGCAGACCCCGGGACCGGACCACTCCTGACGCCCCTGACCGCAGAGGAACGGATGAGCATGAGCGACCTGAACGTCACCGTCATCGCCGGGGGCCTGTCACCGGAGCGCGAGGTGTCACTGCGCTCCGGGTCGAGAGTGGCCGACGCGCTGCGCCGGGCTGGCGTCGAGGTGGAGCTCCGCGACGTCGGCAAGGACCTGCTGCCCGCACTGGCGCAGGACAAGCCGGGGGTGGTCTTCCCCGTGCTGCACGGCATCGCCGGGGAAGACGGGACCATAAAGGAGGTCCTGGAGCTGGCCGGGGTGCCCTACGTCGGAGCCCGCCCGCACGCGTGCCGTACCGCGTTCGACAAGACCACCGCCAAGGCGATCCTGGAGCAGGCGGGCCTGAAGACTCCCGAGTCGGTGACGCTGCCGAAGCAGGCGTTCCACGACCTGGGCGCGGCCGCGCTGACGGCGCGGGTGGTGGAGCGGCTGGGTGCTGAGCTGTTCGTCAAGCCGCGCGCGTGCGGCAGCGCGTTCGGCGTGAGCCGGGTGGAGTCCGCGGGGGACCTGCCGCAGGCCTTGATGGCCTGCTTCGCGTACCACGACGAAGCGCTGATCGAGCGGCGTGTGACGGGCACGGAGATCGCCGTCGCCGTGGCCGATCTCGGCGACGGACCGCGCGCGCTGCCCGCAGTCGAGATCGACGCGGGGACGGGCCTGTACGACTACACCGCCCGCTACACCCCGGGCGCGGTGGAGTTCCACTGTCCGGCCCGCCTGCCCGCCGAAGTGGCCAAGGAGGCCGCCCGGGTCGCCGTCGCCGCGCACCAGGCGCTGGGGCTGCTGGACCTGTCGCGCACGGACGCGATCGTCACCGAGGCCGGAGAGGTCTTCGTCCTGGAGACGAACGTCGCCCCCGGGATGACCGAGACCAGCACCTACCCCATGGCGCTCGAAGAGGCGGGTCTCGACTTCGGCGTCTTCTGCCGTGATCTCGCGTCCTTGGCCGCCCACCGGCACGGTCTGTCTGTCTGACGATGTGCGACGGCCGCCGCACCCGGGCGAGGGGTGCGGCGGCCGTCGCGTCTGCTACTGGTCCTGTCCGGCAAGCCGGTAGAGCGAGATGTGCCGGCCGCTGGTGTCCGTGTCGTACGGGGTGCGGTCCCAGTCCTCCCACCGCTCCCGCAGCAGCAGCCCCGCCTCACCGGCGAGCACGTCGATCTGCTCGGGCCGCCAGTAGCGCATCTGGCCGGGCAGCACCCGCACCGGCTCCCCATCGCGCAGGACGACCTCGGAGTAGTGGAACTCCTGCTCCACGTCGTGGTTCTCGGCGGCGAAGACCACCACGGTGTCCGTGGTCCGCCGCTTGAGCGCGACCACGCTGCGCCCCTCGGGGAACACCCCCGGATGGGGTCCGTCGGGCAGGCGCTGGCCGGGCCGCGGTACGAAGGTCTCGATCAGCAGCGTGCCGGTGTCGGTGAGCATGCGCGCCGCGTTGCGCAGGAATGCCCGCTGGGTGGCTTCGGAGGCCAGCAGGAAGAAGGTGTTGAAGCAGGCGAACACGAGGTCCACGCGCCTGCCGGCCAGGTAGTGGGCGGCGTCCGCGGTGATCGGGGTGACGGGAAGGGTGCCGGTCTTCTTCGCCAGCTGGCGGGTCATCTCCTCCGACGCGTCGACCGCGAGGACCGGAACGTGTTCGGCCAGCGGCAGCGTGATCCGCCCGGTGCCGGAGCCGATCTCCACGGCAGGCGTAGCGCCCGCCAGCTCGGCAAGTAATCGGATCTGCGCGGCCGGCGGCACGAAGTCGCCGTACAGCACGTCGTACTCGTCAGCGGTGCGCTCGCCGTAGGTGTCGCTGCCGTACGTCATGGAGATTCCCTTCGTCGGGCAGTGGAGAGATGGCTGTCTTCGAGGTCCATCGGCTGCACGAGGTCACCCGCACCCGTTGCGCCGGTCACGGTGTACTTCTCCTGCGACGTCCTGCTCGGCTGCTGGCGACGGCGGCGCCGCTGGACGGCGTCGATCGCATGCGCGCTGCCCTCGCCGTCTTCGACCCGGGCCCGGTAGTCCGCCCAGTCACTGGCGGTCCAGTCGTCCAGGGCGGCCGGGAAGTCGTCGCCGGTCACTAGTCGGCCTCAACGGCCGGGACGCCGTACATGGACGCGCACGGGTCGCAGGCGAACAGGGTGGCACCGCGCAGTATCGGTACTGGGAACCTGGGGTCCGGTGTCCCGCTGCACCAGCAGCACGAGCGGCCTGCGATCTGCTGCGGGCTCAGCCGCTCGCGGTGAATCGCCGGGGCGTCCACGTAGGCGCCGGCGAAGGGCTGGGGCGGCGTGCTGCGCGTCGTCATGTCAGGGTGCCTCGCGCTCACGGTCGGGAAGCCTGTGGCGGCCATCTCCCACGGGGGAACGAGAGACGGCCGCCAGCGCCTGCGGCGTTCACCGGGCGCATGTCCAGTCCAACGCCGGGCCGTAGTCAACGGGTAGGAAAAGTGGGCCGGTTGCTACTCGCGGTGACCGGAAATTTTGGGGAGCGGGTTCCTCGCAACCCCTCCACGCTGCATGATCACGCGGCTACGGTGAGTGTGTGGAAGGAAATTTCCGGTTGCAGGCCCACATGACCGAACACGCTTTCAAACAGGGCACGTTGGCCGACAAGGTGAACGAGGAACTGAAGGCGGCCGGACACAAGGGGACCGTCGGTGACCGCACGGTCCGCAACTGGGTAACCGGAAAATCTCGCTGGCCGCACCAGCGCCAGCGGGACGCCCTGGCGGCAGTATTCGGATGCACACCCGTCTGCCTTGGCTTCTATCCCCCCGGCATGCCCGCACTGCCCTACGAGGACCTCTCCGCCATGCTCCGCCGCCGCTTTTGCACCGCTGCCACGTCCGCGCTCGCAGCCACCGCCCTGCCAGCCGCTGGCACCCGTCCCACCACCGTGGGCACCTCTGACGTGATCCGCCTGCGGGACGGCCTGGACCAGCTCACCGTGCTCGATCAGAAACGCGGCGGGCACGCCGCCCTCGAGCGCGACGCACTCGCCGGGGCAGCCGAGGCTGTCGGTCTTCAGGACCGCTCCGCCTCGCAGACGATCCGCCAGCGGCTGTTCGGTGTCGCCGCCGACTACACCACGGCCGCCGCCTGGTCGTGCATCGACGCCCGCCAGCTCGAGCGCGCCCGCGTCCACGTGAACGAGGCGCTGAGGCTGGCCGGGCTGTCGCAGGATCCCGTGGCGCTGATGCGGGTGTGGAACTCCACCTCGATCCTTGCGTACCAGCTCGGTCACTACGCCGAAGGTGTGGCAGCGGCACAGGCGGCTCAGTCCTGCGCGATCACGCGCCGCGATCCGCTGTTCGGATCCCTCGCGCACGCCCGGGCCGCAGTGGGGCACGCCTACCGGGGCGACGGGCAGGCCGCTGTCCGTTCGATCGGATACGCCGAAGATGCCCTGGTGCGAGCCGAGGCGCGCCCCCGCCCGTCCTGGGTCGCCTTCTACGGGCCCGCGGAGCTGCACGCTCTGACCGGGATCGTCCGCAGTCGTCTCGGCCAGCCCGCGGAGGCGGAAGCGGCCTCGCACCGCGCTCTGTCCGCGCTGCCGGCGCCCTACCGGCGCAACCGCGCCATGACGACCGTGGACCTCGCCATCGCCCAGCTCCACCAGGGCGACGCCGAACAGGCCTGCGCCACGACCGAGGACGCTTTCACTTTGATGTCCGGAAGCCCGTTGCCCGGCCGCCTGCGCGTCCTGCTGGGCGACTTCTACCGTGATCTCCTCACGCTCGCGCCCTCCACCACCGTGGCGCGCGAGTGGGCCGACCGTTACCGATCCGAATGGAGCCCCGCGTGACCACGGCACCCGCCATCGACCTGCGCCGCTACGGACACGCCGACCTGCCCGGCATCCGGCAGACCCTGCTCGATGTCCATGCCGACGCCTACTTCGACCGGCGGCACGAAGAGTTCGTGCAGCGCTTCCCCTGGTTCGTGGACCACTGGGGCGGCCGGGAAGGATTCGCGTGCGTGGTCGCCTATGAGGGCGGTGAACCAGTCGGGTTCACCTACGGGGCGCCAGGCGAGCCGGGCCGCGAATGGTGGCGCGAGTACCTGGCCGAAGAGCCGGCCGACCCGTCGACGTTCTCCGTCTCGGAACTGATGCTGAGGCCGAAATGGCGCAAGCAGGGACTCGGGCAGCGGCTTCACACCGCGCTGCTCGCCGACCGGCCGGAGGCCCTGGCCGTGCTCACGGTGGACACCAAGCGGCCCCGGCTCCAGGCGCTGTACGAGGGCTGGGGGTACCGGAAGGTCGGCGAGCGCCAGCCGTTCCCGGACTCCCCGCTGTATGCCGTGATGCTGCTCGATCGCACGCACACGGCCTGACGGGCGCCACCGATCGTGGAGAGGATCCGATGAAGCGCCGCAACCTGCTGCGTGGTGCGCTGGCCGCCGGCCTCACTGCTCCGGCCCTCGCCGCGCTTACCGCCGCCCGGACCGACGTCGACCAGATCCTCTCCCCCAACGTCCTCCAGGACCTGGCCGACCTCGAGGCCGCAGCCGAGAGCTACGGGTACGGCTACCACGGACAAGCACCCACCCGCGTACTGGCCGACCTGGTCACCGACTTCACGACCCTGCGCCCGCTCCTCGCCGTCCCGCAGCCCGCCCCGGCCCGGGCCCGGTTGTGCCGGACGGCCGGGCAGATGGCCGGGATGACCGCGATCGTCTTACACGACCTGGGCAGCCGCCGGGAGTCCCGTGCCTGGTTCGCCACCGCCGCCCGGGCCGCCGCCGAATCCGGCGACCCCCAGCTGCACGCGTGGGTGCTGGCCCGGGAGGCGATGGTGCCGCTCAACTACGGCGCCCCGAAGGCGGCAGCCGACCTCGCCGACCAGGCCCGGCAGGCGGCCGGCACTCGGCCGACCGCCGCCGCGGTGCTGGCGGCCGCAGTCGCCGCCCGCGCCTACGCCCTCAACCACCAGCCCGAACAGGCCCGCCAGGCGCTGGCCGCAGCCGACGCCCTCATGAAACGGCTCCCCGACTCCGAGCAGTCAGACACCTGGCTGACGTACGGCGAGCAGAAACACCACGTCCACCTCAGCCACGCCTTCACCACCCTCGGGGACACCCGCCGCGCCCACGAGAGCCAGCAGCGCGCCCTGGAGCTGTCCGCGCCGACCAGCACCATGACCCGCACCCTGCTGAACATCGACGGCGCCGCCTGCTCCCACCACGACGGCGACACCGAGCAGGCCTGCCACCGTGCGGTCGACGCCCTGACGGCGCTGCCCGTCTACTACCGCACCGGCCTGGTCCGCCGCCGCGCCCTGGACCTGTACGAGGCGATCCCCGCACAGCACCACCGCGAGCGCGCCGTACGGGAACTTCGCGACGCCGTAGCGGGCTGACAACGACTACGCCCACAGCGGGCGGGCCCGCCCGGTCCCCTCGCAGTGGAAGCACTGGCCGCCCCCTGGTGCGCTGCGGGTGCCCATGGTCCCCATGGCGTCCCACAGGAGCCGGGTGAGGCCTGCGACGTGGGCGGCGTGCAGGGGCAGTTCCTGCCGCACTCCGATCATGACTTCCAGCGCGACGTCGGGTACGAGTGCGTACTCGCCGATTCCTTTGGGTCCGGCGAGGTCGCGCGTCACCGTGTCGATCACGTCGTGAAGGCGGCCCACCGGCTCATCCTCGAACAGTTCCACGCGCGCCGACAGGACGATGTCGTTCGGATCCGCGATCGACAGCCGCGCCACCGGCCGCTCGAACGGCGGGATGGGGCCAACCAAGTCGGGATGGCCTGCGTGGAGGCGGGTCATTGCGTACCACAGGTCTCCCGAGGTGTCCCTGTCGTGCCTGATCAAGGGCACGTCCTTGTTCTGCTGCTTGCCGAGCTTCATGGCTGCCTTCCGGTTGATGACGTCGGAATACCTGAGTACGCCGTGGCCAGGGCGCAGCGCGCGCCTTGGCCCTCGTCATCCCGCCGGGCAGCGCGGCGACTTCGAGAGCCGTCCCGCCGGGCGGGCGGTCACGACCGGCGGGCCGGGCAAGCCGCCGTTGCGGGGCGGCTCGCCCGACTCTGTCAGCGGCCTGCCGGTTCGGGGTATCGCTCGCGGCGCCGGTCCGGGTCGTCGACGCCGATCTCGTACCAGGGCTCGCCCCGCTGGAGCCGGGGCAGAGTGTTCACCCACACCGCGACGGCGATGCCCTTCACATCGTCGGCGAGCGCCTGGAGGCGGTTGTCGAGCAGGTGCTCCTCCTTGCCCGCCAGCACGACGTGCAGCCGCGGGAAGGTCTGGGAGCGGGTGTAGCGGTGGCGCTGCCAGAAGGGGAAGGTGCGGCCGTTGGTGCCGCGGGCCCCTTCCCAGACACGGTGCCCGGCGTAGCGCTCGTAGTCCCAGACCTCCTTGGCGAGGCGGGCCTGGGACATGGTGCCGTTGTCGAGCTCGAAGAGGCGCACCTCGCTGGTCTTCGTCGGCAGGGCCAGGACGGCGTCGGTGTTGAAGGTCAGGCCGGTCTCCTTGATGGCGTGGTTGACCTCCACCTGCCAGTCGGTCAGATGCTTGCGGCCACCGAAGGCGAGGATCATGTCCGTCACCGCGACGCCGTGCGGACCGAACCCGGCGAGAACGGCCTTCGCTCCGGTGCCAGCCCTCGGTCGGGGAGGCAGCTCGTTGCCGTCGGCCAGAGCCTTCTGTCCCGCCGGAGTCAGGTTCCAGATCTGGTGCTTGCCGTCCTTGCCGTTCGTCTCCGCCAGCCCGAGCTCCGCCAGCTTGTTCATCGCCCTGCGCACGTACGACCGGCCGTCCGACTCCTCCTTCGTGATCACCTCAGCCATCTGCCGCACCGTGGCTATCCGCACGCACCCCAGCATCCGCAGCGCATCGGCACGCACCTTCATGGCCGGAGTGGACTTCTTCCCCTTCGCCGGTGTCTCAGGGGAAGGGAGAGAGGTGTCAGCGTGCCGGGAGGCCCCTTGTCGGGCGGTGTGAGCTGCGGTGATGGGCACGACGTTGGAATCGTTCGCGGCACCGTTCACGGCACTGGATTCCGGGCCGCCCGACGGGTGTTCAGCACCCCTTGACCAGGTCGGACCCGGCTCCGGGTCGGGCTGCCGGGCGCTGCTGGTGTCCGTCATGACAAGGCTCCTCACGCAGGTGGCGCGGGGGTCCGGATGGAAGTCCCCCGTCATCTGGTAGAGGTGTGGCGAAAGTCGACGGTGTGACACTCGCCCGAGCGCCGTTACCGAGCCGTGATCGTCAGGCAGGTGCGGCGCAGAGCTCGGAGACGATCGTGAACGAGGTCGTCACCATCGGCACCGCCATGGCCGGCGGCATCACCGCGTGCGTGGTCTGGCCGTGCGCCATGCCGTTGCGGATCTGCCGGCCATAGTCGAGGTACTCCGCCTGCCGGGCCGTCAGGACCCCGTCGGCGGCGCCCTGCTTGATGAGCTGGTGCAGCGGCTTCTTGCCCGCGTCCGGGATCCGGTCGCGCAGCACGATCTCCACCGCGATCAGGGAGTGCATGACCGCCACGGTGGAGAACTCGTAGCAGTAGTACGACTGGCGCAGCAGCTCGCGGACCGTACGCAGGACAGTCGCCGCGGCCTCGGGCACGCCGTCGGGCACGACCAGGTCCTCAACGAGGTCGTGCATGTCGGCGTAGCTGTCGAAGAAGAGGTGGGCGCGTTCGTCCGGGACTGGAGACGCAGGCCGCTGCATGGTCATCCCCGCAGTCTCCCAGCGGCGCACCCCGGACGGCAGCGGCTTTTCCAGGGGCGTCGCGCAGCGTGCCGGGACGGAGATTTCTCCCCTGCCTAAATGGGCGGAATGTCGCAGGTAGCGGAACTGGACAAGGGGCAACGCGAGCGCCGGCCAGGCGAGTCCGCTCACCGTCGGCGCACCGAACTCTATCCACAGGCAATCACTCCGAAGATCGCTTCTGAGGCCGCCACGATCAGCGCGGCGGCCCGTCGACAGTGAGGAAGCGTTATGGAGACGACTGCGTCGAAGGTTTCCCAGCTCGCCCCGGAGCAGATCGCGCGAGCCGCCGACTACGTGGAGCTGGTCTGGCGGGGCCAGGGCAGCGAGCAGAACAAGGCCGCGCTCGCCGCATTCCACTCCGACGGGTCCGAGCTCGCGCGGCTGATCGGCGAGTTCGGCGAGCTGCTGCTGGCCGACTACATCACCGCAGTGCCCGACGAACACGCCGACTGCGAGTCCGCGTACGCCCTGCGGCAGATGGTGACGGTGGCGAGCCGGTACCTCAAGCGGTGGTGCCTGGCGGGCGGTGGGGCGCAGACCGCATGGATTGCGGCGGGGTTCCTGATCGAGTGCATGCAGGAGGTCGACCAGGTCTCCCAGTTCCTCGCTGACGTCCGCGGCAACGTCTCCACCGAGTGGCCGGCCACCGCGTGAGCCACCGGGCGGGCACGCCTCGCGAGCCACAACCGGCAAGCCGTCATCAGCCGCATCCAGCCCTCCCGGGCCAGCCAACAACTTACGGAGCCGTCATGCCCAAGAAGAACACCACCACCGAGCCGTTGACCCCGATGCACCCGGACGATGTCGCCGGCGCGTTCGCCTACATCCGGGCGTTGCAGGCCCGCGACATCGACACCGCCGGCGCGGTCGCCAACAACATAGGCCCGGAGCTGCGCCAGCTGCTCCTGGACGTCGCCGCGCGCGTCTTCATCCCCGTCACCGCCGTGGACGACTGCGACGGGGAGCCGTGCGCGCACTCCTTCCTGGCCGCGGCGCTCGGGCGACTGCTGCTGGAGGTCCTGCGCGACGGCGACGGCGCCTGCCTGGCCTTCCCGCCGGGCATCGCCCAGACCATCGTCCGCTTCGCAGAGAACATCCTCACCGAGGACCAGGGCGACGTCGCCGACGTCCTGCGCCAACTGGAGGCCGCGGGGATAAGGCAGGCAATGGAGGCATCCCCGGCGCACCGCACCACCGTGTAGCCGCGCCTCCGGGACGGCGGTGGTGCGGTGCGGCGCACATCGCACCACCGCACCACCGTGGTGCGGTCCACCGCATCGCCGCACCGCACCGCGCCACCGGCATCGCCGCCCGGCACCGGGCGCGCGCCACGACCGGGCGGGCTCCTCTATCACACACCCCCTTGACCACGGCCTGATCGTCAGCCGAAACGGGCTGTGTCAAGGGGAATCGTCCTCGGTAGCAGACCTGGTCAAGGGGGTGGAGCGGAGCTGGTCAAGGGGTCACGCGCGTCCGGCCGCACCTGGTCAAGAGGGCGGTCGGCGGTGGGCGCACCGGTGCGGTGCGGGACATCGAGTGCGGCGCACCGGGCGCGCGCGAGGGTGCCCGGCATCGTCGGGTGGTGCGGTGGCCTCCATCGCGATGCGCACCACGGTGGCGTCCATCGTCATCCAGCGCACCGGAGTGGAGTCCACCCGATGTCGTGCATCGCCACTGGATGCACGACACCGAGTGGACTCCACTCGGTGGACGATGCCCGGCATCGTCACCACAGCCAGGCGGTGGAGTGCCGCACTCGGGCCAGGGCGCGGGCATCGCGGCGCGCGGCCGCGTTGCCGATCCGGTTCTGCCGGGAGCGGGGCCGGCGCGACTGCGAGGCGGCGAGACGGCGCTTCCCGGCGTCCTGGAGTCGCCGCCGCTGCTTGCGCAGCTCCTGCTTCTTCGCGGCCTTGGACTTCGGCTTCCGGGGGCGCTTCCAGACCGGCTGCCATCCCAGGGGCTCATCGGGCTCGGGCTCCTGGTCCTCGTTGAGCGCGGCGGCCATCTTCGCGCGGGCCGCGTGGGCGCGTGCGAGTGCGTCGTCGGGGTTGGGGCGTTCTTCCGGGGTGCTCATGCGACTCCTCCTGTGGTCCGGCCCGGTGTGTGCTGGGTGCCGGACTGCTGGGTGTGCGGCTGCGGGGCCGTCGCCGGGGCGGGCTGGGGCCGTGGGCCGTGGGTGACAGCGCGCTCGCGCTTGCCGTCCTGGAGCTTGGCGGCCAGCCGGGCGGCGGCTTCGAAGGTCCGGCGGGTCTGCTCCACCGTGTCGACGCCGGTCTCCGGCTCCAGGAGGTGGTCGTCCTCCGGGCCGGAGCGGAACGGCCGCGGGTGCAACCTCGAGGCGGCGGGTACGGCGACGGTCTGCGGCCGGGTGCGGGAGCCCAGGCGCTCCGCACGCCGCGCTGCGTTGACCCGGGCGGCCAGGGCGCCGGCGGCGAGGCGGGCCCGCTCGTACGGGCGCGCGGTGCGGTTGCGGGTCAGCGGGCGCAGCACGGCCTGGTCCTCGGTGTCGCGCGGGTACAGGGCGCGCAGGTCGGCGGTCATCTTCAGGCCGCGCCCGACGGGGCGGGTGTAGTCGTCGACGACCGCCTGCACGATCTGGTCGTCCAGGCCCGCCTGGTGAGGCCGGCCGCGCAGGACGTAGGAGAGGTGCCGGCGGGCTTCGGCGAGCACCTGGGGCATCGACAACCGCACCTGCGCCACCCGCGTCACCAGCCACGGTGAGAACACGCGCCTGGAAATCCGCCTCGCCGGAGCCGACGCCAACCCCTACCTCGTGCTCGCCGCGGTATGCGCCTCCATCGTCCACGGCTTCACCGACGACCCCCAACTGCCCGCACCGTGCACCGGCAACTCCTACACCGCCACCCAGGCGCCCCCCGTAGCCGCCGACCTCGCCGAAGCCACAGCCCACTTCTCCGGCAGCAGCATCCCCGTAAAGGCGTTCGGCGAGCTCGTCGTAGCCCACTACACACACGCCATGCGCGACCAGATCCTGCGCCACCGGCGCCTGATCACCGACGCCGACCTCGCTCAAGGCATCGGCCGCACCTGACCTCCCCGCCCCCTCGCACTCCCGCTGCCGGGCCGCTGCCCCTCCCCTCCACCGGCCGACCCGGCACCGGGACACCACCCCGCCTCACCGCACAGCAGCGACCGCGCGATCTCGGGACCGCCCCGGCCCTGGCACAGCACCGGCACGAAACCCCGCCTCGCACCCAAGGGGAAGGACAGAAGGTGAACACGACCCAGGCCAGCGAGGGCAGCAAGCACGCCGCTGTCCTCCCGCCCGGCGGGTCGGCGCAGCAGCCACCGGTCATCGCCGACCCGCAGTGGCGCCGGCCACTCAAGGAACTCCCCATCTACCCCAAGACCACCGAACTCCGGGGCACCACCAGGAAGCAGTACCGCGCGGCTGTAGCCGAGGCCTACCACCACGGAGGCAGCATCCGCGAAATCGCCCGAGCGATCCGCCGAACGGCCGGGACTGTGAAGACTCTCCTCGAAGAGGGCGGAGTCGACCTACGCAGCCACAGGCCAGACAAACAAGGACACCCCGGACCGCGCACCACCGCAGCGGAGATCGCGCTCCGCTCCCGCATCAACGACGGCACCTACGCACTCAGCACCGTCCTCCCGTCCCTGCGCGCCCTCGCCCACCACCTCGACATGCCCACCGACGCGATCACTGCCGCCATCACCCGCGTGGAGACCGCCGGCCTTCTCCTCACGGTCTACGGCCGAGGAACGGTGGTCATGGACCCCCACAACTGGCCCACAGAGCTGGCTGTCCGCGTACAAACACGGCAGGGAAAGCAGGAGACCTGGCCGATTCCGCACCCCGACCCGGCCGACACCACCCGCATCACGTCCGTCATCATGGAACGGATCACCGACGGCACCTACGCCACCGGCCACCCCGTCCCCAGCCACGCCGCACTCGCCCACGAGTTCACCGTCAGCTACCTCACCGTCCTCCACGCCATCCAACCGCTGCACGACCGGAAGCTTCTGATCACCTGCCCGGCAGGCACACACGAAGGCCTGTTCATCCACCCCCAGCCCCCGGACAGAGCGCTTCAGGCTGTGACCTGCGACGTCAGGTCAAGCTGCGGCGTACCACTGCGAGAAACTCCGCCTTGAACGGCTCCAGGCACTCGGCCAAGCTCCCTCGTCATGCTCTTGCCAGACCGCTTGATTATGGAACCCCTAACGAAATGCGGTTCGGTCGAAGACTCGCTGCCGACGGCGGGTGTGGAGTTGCATGACAGGATCCGGCTGTGACCTGTGATGTGTGTGGCCACCTCCTGCTCGGCCTGGTCCTCGGCCTGATGGTCTGCTGCGACCTCGGCAGGGCCATCCACAAGATCGCCTACGGCTTCACCGTCGCGGGCATCTCCTCAGCCGTCCCCAGCCCGACCCGCCTGACCTTCATGGCCGTGGTGGTGGCCGCCAGCATGGTCCCGCCGCTGGGCATGGCACTGGCCGCCGTGGTCCGCCGCAAGCTGTTCACCCCTGCAAACACAGCTACGGCAAGGTGGCCTGGCTGCTCGGCGCGGTCGGCCGCCCCGAAGGAGCCTGCGGGTGATCCCGGCCACCATGGCGGGCGGCGCCATCACCGGCGTGCTGACCGTGACCTTCGGCGCCACCATGGCCGTCCCCCACGGAGGCTTTCTCGCCGCCGACCACCTCGGCAAGCCCCTGCTCTTCGTCACCGCCGTCGCCGCTGGCAGCCTCGTGACCGCCGGCCTGGCGCTCTCTGCACTCGCCGCGCTAGGGCTGGAATGGGCCCTGGAAAGCTAGGGAACGGGATAAGTTTGTGGTTAAGCAATGCTTGCCTGGAGTGAGGGTGCAGGGTCATGGCGTCTGAGGAAGAGCTGTTCGCGTCCGTCGACGCTCTGCTGAACGAGGAGCCGCGTCTGCCGCCTCCGGCGGAGCGTGCCCGGCTGCGTGAGGCCGCCGGCATCACCCAGGCCCGCCTCGCCACCGCGTTGAAGACCACGACCCAGTCGGTGAAGAACTGGGAGAACGGCCGCAGCGAGCCGAAATCACCGCGCCTGGACGCCTACCAGCGGCTGCTGAACGGGTGGGCGGCGAAGTACCCCGCCCCCGGCGCAGCTCCGGCAGCCTCGGTTGGTGCAACGGCGCCCGCGGCGTCCACCGAACCGGCCGCGTCCAGGGTGGAGACGGCAGATGTCCCGCAGGCTCCCGCCGTTGCGGCTGCGGCGCCGGCGCGCCCCGCCATCCGGCCCGCTGTGACATCGCGGCGTCCGGCCACGAAGAAAGCGGCGCAGCCGGCGGCCGACCCGCGCTTCCCGCACGGGCCCCTCGCGGTCCTGGACGGTGACGGCTGCGCGTACGGCGTGGACGGGATCGTGCTGGACTGCCCGGCGACCACGGTGGTGGAGCTGGTGGAGTGGACGCTGCGCGAGTCAGGCCTCGGAGCGCCGAAGCTCAACCGGTACGGCAAGGACAGCGACCCGTTGATCGTCCTCACCGCCGCGGCCGCCGTGAAACTCGGCCTCCCCGAGCGCCTGGAAGGCCACGAGCAACGCCGCTCCCTGCGCCTTGCGGAAGACCATCCGGTGGTCAAGCAGGTGGTGAAAGCGAAATGGCGGCTCACCCAGCGCGGGTTCGGACCCTGGGCAAGGATCTACCGCAAAGCCCAGGGACGTGAGCGGCAGTGCGTGCAGCTGGCGATCCTGACCTGGGACGCCCTCGATGAACGGTCCTGGCCCGACGTGGCCGAGATGGAGCCGGCCGACGTCGCCCGCGTCCTGGGTATGTACGCGCAGCGGGTCATCACCCCGCGCGGCTCCGCAGCCGTATCGGGCCTTGAGCTAATGACGGCGCTGCGGCCACCCACTCGCGCCGTGCAGGACCCCGCCACCGGCAACTGGGTGCCCGGCCACAACCCCGGCTCCCTTGGCACGGAGCCGATGGACCCCGCGCCACCGGAAGCCACCCCCGAGCACCCCGTCGTCGTCGACAGCGGCTGGACCGGCGGCTTCCTGAACGAGGAGGCCTACCAGTGGGTGCGCGACGTCAGCCTGCTCACCGATGAGGAGTGCACGCTGCCGTACGCGGTCGGTCTGGACCTCAACACCGCGTTCCTTGCCGCCGCGGCCCGCCTGGTCGTGGGCCTGTCCGCCCCCGACCACTTCCACGCTCCGGCCTTCAACCCGAAGATCCCCGGAAGCTGGCTGGTCGACCTGTCCCACGTCGAGGTGGACCCGCGTCTGCCCTCGCCCTTCACCCCGGACGGCGCCCGGCCGACCGGCCCGGCCTGGTACCAGACACACACCGTCGCCTACGCGCAGGAGCTCGGCTTCAACGTCCAGCCCGTCGAGGGGTACCTGCGCCGTGAGACCGGCGCGTACCTGGACCCGTGGCACGACCGGCTCAAGGCCGCCTACGTCGACACCCTCGCCGACCTCGGCGTCACCAAGGAGCTCACGGACGCGGAGTTTCTGGCGGCGATGGAGCGGCACAAGGACGTCGACCCGGCCATGGCAGCGGTGCTGGCCGCGATCAAGGCCACGGTCAAGGGCGGCATCGGCAAGCTCCGCGAACGCCCCCAGGGCAGGAAGTACAAGGAGGGCGAGCGGTGGCCGGCCCTTCAGCGGCCGACCTGGCGGCCCGACATCCGCGCCGCCGTCATCTCCAAGGCCCGGGTCAACATGCACCGCAAACTGCGCAACATGGCCACGATGACGGGCCTGTACCCGCTCGCCGTGCTCTCCGACTGCGTCGTCTACCCCTCACCCGGCGACAGCCCGCTCGACTTCCTCCCCTACGCCGCCTCCGGCAAGCCGCAGCCCGGCGGGTTTCGCCTCGGGCCCACGCCCGGCCTGGCGAAGCTGGAAGGCGTCCAGACGATGCTCTGGGCGGTCGACCTCATGGAACAGGGCTACAACCCGGCCCGCCACATCAAAGGCGGCGACGCCGTCCTCGAGGAAGGCGAGTAGGCGTGGTGGGAGAGATCGACGACGCCATCGAACGCGCCGACCGGGAGGGCTTCACCCGCCAGCCGCCCAAGACACTCCAGGCACGCATCAACTTCCTGATGAAGCAGCTCAAGACGACCAAAGCCGTCGCGGCGGAGATCGGGGTCAGCCAGCGGTCGGTGGAGCGCTACCGCAAGGGCGAACGCAAACACCCGCCACGCGCCATCGCCGAACAAATCGACGCGGCCGTACGGGCGCGCTGGCAGCCCCGGGTACGCAGACGCCGCCGCAAGCAGGCCGCCACCACCACGGGCATCACGGTGGAGACGAGGGCCAGGTTCGGCTACACCGCACCCATCGGCACCACCGACGACGGAAGATTCCGACGGCTCACCGTCCACCTGCCCCCCACCTACGCACAGCGCCTGTTCAACGCCCGTGACACAGGCGCCGGCGACGAGCAGATGCGCCAGATCATCGCCGAAGGACTCAAAGACATCTACTTCCAAGACGGCGGAGCCCGCGCCCTGGGACTCTCCGACGTCACCCTCAACGACATCGACTACCTCGACCTCGACTACTGACCCCGGCAGCGACCGGGAGCCCGGACCTGCTCGTCTGAGCCGAGGCGCGATAGGTGTCACCAAGGCAGGCTTGTTGTCACTTTGTGTCGGAGCCTGGTTGTGCCAGGGGCGCGGTTCCGCCAACACCGGTGATGGCGGACCGGACGCTGTCCCCGAGATCCAGCACGGTGTCCCGGCGTTCACCGCCGTCGGTCACAGGGCAGTGGCGGTGCGGACCAGCCCCGCGACCGCCGTTGAGCGGCTGTGTGGGGGCCAGGCGATGACCGTGGTGACGTGGGGGGCGTTGGGGACCGGTACGGCGGTGAGGCCCTCGCGCAGGCCGGTGCGGCCAGACTCCGGGACGACCGCGCAGGCGCGGCCGAGGGCGATGAGCTGGGTGAGTTGCGTGTGGTCGCGCACCTGCGGTCCGGGGCCGTCCGGGAAGGTGCCGTCAGGGCGAGGCCAGCGGGGCAGGGGCAGGTCGGGAAGGTCGGTGACCTCGGCGAGCCGCACGTGGGGGCGGGCACTGAGAGGGTGGCCCGCCGGGAGGATCGCGACCTGACCCTCGGAGTGCAGGTCCTCGGTGTCGAGGCCGGCCGTGTCGTCGAACGGCCGATGCAGCAGGGCTACGTCGGCCCGGCCGTCGTGCAGCAACCGTGCCTGCTCGCCCGGCCCGCACAGCACGACGTCCACGGCGACGGCGCCGGGCTCGGCGGCGTAGGCGTCGAGGAGTTTCGCCAGCAGTTCACCGGAGGCGCCCGCCTTCGCGGCCAGGACCACGGCGGGGCGGCCGGTCGCGGCGAGGGCGGCCCGGCGGGTGCGCCGTTCGGCGGCCTCGACGGCGTCCAGCGCCGCCCGCGCCTCCCGCAGCAGCACCGCCCCTGCCCCGGTCAGGGTGACACCCCGGCTGCCGCGCTCCAGCAGGAGGGTACCCAGGCGCCGTTCGAGCCCGCCGATCGCCCGCGACAGCGGGGGCTGGGCGATCCCGAGCCGCTGCGCGGCTCGGCCGAAGTGCAGCTCTTCGGCGACCGCGACGAAGTACCGCAGCTCACGTGTCTCCACCCCGCCAGCCTAACCGTGCCGGCCAGGAGCGATACCCGGGCGGTATCGCCGTCCACCCAGTCGGTCTTGGACGCCCTGCCCGGCGGGGGAGAAGTATCGATGTCATGAGTGAGACGAACACCGTGAACCACCACAAGGTCGCGCTGGTGACCGGGGCCAACAAGGGCATCGGGTACGAGATCGCCGCCGGGCTCGGCGCCCTCGGCTGGTCCGTCGGAATCGGCGCGCGGAACGAGGAGCGGCGCGAAGCCGCTGTGGACAAGCTGCGCGCGGCCGGAGCCGATGCGTTCGGCGTGCCGCTGGATGTGACCGACGACGCGAGCGTGACAGCAGCGGCTCGGCTGATGGAGGAGCGGGCCGGGCGGCTCGACGCGCTCGTCAACAACGCGGGGATCACCGGCGGCGGCCCACAGGAGCCCACCACGGTCGACGTGAACCGGGTACGGGCGGCCGTGGAGACCAACGTGATCGGCGTCATCCGTGTCACCAACGCCCTGCTGCCACTGCTGCGCCGCTCGCCGTCGCCGCGGATCGTGAACGTCTCCAGCAGCGTCGGCTCCCTCACGCTCCAGACCACGCCTGGCGCCGAGATCGGCCCCATCGCCATCGCCTACCCTCCGTCGAAGACGTTCCTCAACGCCGTGACCGTGCAGTACGCCAAGGAGCTGGCCGACACCCACATCCTGATCAACGCCGTCTGCCCCGGCTTCACGGCGACCGACCTCAACGGCTTCCTGGGAGTGCGCACTCCCCAGCAGGGCGCAGCCGCCGCGATCCGGCTGGCCACCGTATCGGCCGACGGGCCGACGGGCCGCTTCTTCGACGACGAGGGAGAGGTGCCCTGGTGACGCGCTTCCGGCTCGCGCCGCCCCGGGGAGATGGCGCATGCGCGTCTTCGTGACCGGCGCCGTCACGCCATGTCGGTACGGCCGTCGAGCTCGAGCCGGCGGCGACGGACCACGAGGTGAGGGATCAAAAGGCACCGAGCGTCTGTGACAAGTAGCCTGCCTTGCAGTTGACAACCAGGCTGCTTTGACCGGCCTTTCTGCCAGTCTGTTCGGCTTCGCCGGTGACAACTGTCGAGCTGCGGCACATCTGTGGCTGAGCGCTTCAGGGGCGAGTGCGCGCGGGTTGGCGACCGGGGGCGGCCACCTCGTCGGCCAGTGCGCCCGGCGCAGCCGGCATGAGGGAAAGAGACAGCCCTTCATGCTGATGCATCTGCTCTTCGCTGATGGCGCGTTTGCCGGATTTGCCGGGGAGGCAGTCGCGCCCGGCTTGGCTGGGAGACCTGCGGCGGTCACTGACCTGCCGTGCACAAGCGGTCATCAGCTCCGCCAGGCGGGTTGTGTTCAGACGGGGAGAGGGCGCCAGGTATGCGGGAGCCGGCTTGGACAGTGCATTTCACTTCGCGTGATGTCGTGCAGCCGGAGTCTGTCGTGTCAGGGCTTCAAGGGCTTCCAGACGGTCTGGAGGAGTGGCTGGACGAGGCGGGTCTGCCTGACGGATTGCCGTTCTTGCTGTCGCCGCGGTGGGGGGGCCTTCCACTCGCTGCTCTCCGCACGCGCGGAGATGGTCCATCCCATATCCAGGGCTCGAATGCGGAAATGACCTGATCCCCGCACCCGCGGGGGTGAGCCCGGAGAGGTTGGTTTCATGACCGCGGTTACCTCCTGCCCGAACATCGTGGCCAGGGCATTGGCTCAGCCCTGCTGAGCTGGGCCGAGCAGCGGATCCGCCAGCTTGTCAGGCAGCATGGAACTGCTTGGACGGCAGTGATCGGCGCGAACGCCGCGGCCTCCAAACAGGAGGCCGCAGCGCTTCTGCTCGGAGCCGGCTACCGACGCGTCTTCCGCTTGGTCGAGCTGGGGTTGGACAATCTGGCCGCCGCGTCCACGCCAGCGACGACAGCGTGCCCGTCGCCTACGTGCTGGTGCCGCCCGGCGCCACGGCCAAGACACTGGCCACTAGAGTTCGCCCGCTCCGTCGGCATCCCCGTCACGACACGCATGACCACCGGCCAGATCACGTCCGCCGTCTGCCACACCTACACTGCGGCCGGGGTCAAGCTGGCGCTGGTTGGTTTCGTACTCGTACCAGCCGCCGAAGGCCGCCAGCAGTGTGACGGCGAGGACGGCGAACAGCGCCACGGTGAGGATCCGGTGCCTGCGGCTGATGCGGGCGGCGGCCCGGCGCTCCGCCTCGCGGACGTCCAGGGCGGCGGTGAGGAAGTCCCGCTCCGGCTCGGTCAGCGCGGGGTCGCTCCCGTGGTCCGGGAAGAGTTCCTCGGCGCGGGCCAGCCGGGTGCCCCGGTACAGGGCGCCCGGGTCGCGGTCGTGCTCCCGCCAGGTGCGGGCGGCGTCCGCCAGCATCCGGTGGTGGCGCAGGCGTTCGCGGTCCTCCTCGATCCAGCCGTGCAGCCGGGGCCAGCCGGTGATGAGCGCCTCATGGGCGAGCTGCACCATGTCCTCGTCGGCGGTCAGCAGCCGGGCCCGGGTCAGCCGCTCCACCACCACCGGTACATCCAGGTCGGCCCACGCGTCCAGTTCGCCACGGGTGAGGGGGCGCCGGGTGTCGGGGGTGCCCTGGCCCGGTTCGACCATCCGCAACACCAGATGCCGCGCGGCACGGGCCTGGTCCGGTGACAGACCTCCGTAGACCTCCTCGGCGGTCTCGGCGATCGCGCCGTGCACCCCGCCGGCTGCCTCGTAGCCGGCGAGGGTGAGCATGCGGCCCTTGCGGCGGCGCCAGGTCTCCAGCAGGACGTGCGAGAGCATCGGCAGTCCGCCGGGCTCGTCCAGCGTCTCATCGACCAGGCGGGCCGTCAGCGCCCGCTCGACCATGTACCCGGCCGCCCGGGCCGGTCCGACCACCGCCTTCTGCAGCTCCTCCGCCGTCATCGGGTCGAGCCGCAGCCCGGCGCCGCGCAGGGCCTCCGCCAGGCCCCGGTGCTCGGCACAGCGGGCGTAGAAGTCGGCGCGTACGGCGACGAGCACGCGCAGCCGGACGGCGGGGTCGCGGGCGGCGAGCAGCATGTCCAGGAAACGGGCGCGCTCCCGCGGATCGAGGCAGAGGGTGAAGACCTCCTCGAACTGGTCCACCACGACCCAGCTCTCCGGCTCGTCGTCGGCCGGAGCGAGGAGGTGGCCGTAGGTCGTGGCGGGCGTCGGCCCCGGAGTCAGGATCCGCAGCGTCACCGGGCAGGCGCGCGCGGCAATCTCCTCCTGCAGCCGCGGGATCAAGCCGGCCCGCAGCAGCGAGGACTTTCCGCTGCCGGAGGACCCGAACAACACCGCGAACCGGTGCCCGCGTACCAGCTCGCCGACCCGGTCGGCCACGCGTTCCCGCCCGAAGAATGAATGCCGGTCCTCCGGCTCGAACCGGGCGAGCCCGCGATACGGCGCGGGCACGTCGTCCACCTCCTCGGCGGGGACCTGGTGCGTCTCCGCCTCGGCCTCCTTCCAGCGCACCTCCCACTCCCCCGGATCGCCCCCGCAGGCGCGTACGTACCCCTGGAGGACGACGAGAGACGGCATCCGCGCACCGGCGGCGGCCTGGGACAGGGTGCTCGCCGAGAAACCCACCGCCTTCGCCATCACTCGGTACGAGGGGCTTCCGGCGGCTCTGCGCAGCTTCCGCATCTCGTGGGCGAGCCGCTGAACGGGACCGGCGGTCGGATCCAGCGGTCGTTCCGGACGTCCCACGGACACATACCTCCATACACGTGGGGAAACCCAGCTCAGCGGGTGAGCTTCGCCTGAAGCAGGTTGGGGTCCTTGTTGGTGTTGTAGGCGGCGTTGGCGACGAGGAAGGTGTTGCCGCGTACCGCGATGGAGGTCGGGCTCTGCAGTCCGTCCTGGCCGTTGAGGACGATGGTGTGGGTGCGGTCCTCCTTGACGAGGGCCACCTCGTTGGGGCGATCGAGGGCTGCGAGGAGGGTGTCGCCGCGGCCGGTGAAGGCGAAGTCGTCGATCACCGGCAGGTCCCGGGCGACGACGTGGGCCTTGCTCGCCTTGCCGTGGTGGCCGACGGGGATGCGCAGCACGGTGCCCTGGTCGGAGTTGGAGACCCACACCGCGCCCCGGTGGACCTTGATGCCGTTGGCGCCGAGGAAGCCGCCGGTCGGGGCGAGTGCGGTGCCGACGGACCAGGCGGTGGCGGAGCCGCCACGCAGGGGGACGCGCCAGATGGTGCCGCGTACCGAGTCGGCTGCGTAGAGGTGTCCGCTGTCCAGGGCGAGGCCGTTGGGCAGGCCGTCGGCCGGGAGCGCGGCGATGCGGTGCGGAGTGTGGCCGAGGCGCAGCTTCCAGACGCCGGTGAGGTCGGCGGAGCCGGTGGCGTAGTTGAAGTAGAAGGTGCCGTCGGCGGCGCGCACTATCCCGCCCAGGAACGGGGACGTCAGGACCGGGGTGGTCGAGCCCGCGGCGGGCGCGGGCAGGGTGGCGAGGACGTGGACCGTGCCGTCGGTGGTGATGTGCGCGATCCGCCGGGAAAGTGCGAAGGTCACCACGGACGAGCCGTCCGGGAGCAGGGTGATGTTCTCCGGCTGCTGGCCTCCCTTCAGGTCGAGATGGGCGACGACGTGCGGTGCGGAGACTGGCGGTGTCGCGGCTGAGGCGGGGAGCGCGGTAGCCACGGCGGACGAGGTGACGAGGGCGGCGATCGCGGCGGCCGTCACGGCGGGCTTGTGCATGGGTACTTCTCCGGTTCATGGTGAGGACATCGGAGAGGGTTTTAATTTTCAAACCATTCGATGTCCACCATACGCGCGCTGTGTGAAAATTCAAACCATCGAGTACGCTGAGCCCATGGAGACCCCGGACTGGCTGGACCGAGAAGAGCAGCGAGCCTGGCGGGCGTACGTGGAAGCCTCCGCCCTGCTCAACGACTTCCTCGACCAGCAGCTCCAGTCCGAGGTGGGGTTGCCGCACGCGCACTACGCCGTCCTGGTCAGACTGTCCGAGGCGCCGGAGCGTTCGCTGCGGATGTCGGAGCTCGCCGAGGCTCTGCGGATCACCCGCAGCCGCCTCTCCCACACGGTCGCGAAGCTGGAGAAGTCCGGCTGCGTCACCCGCCGTGAAGACCCCGCCGACGCCCGCTGGCAGCTGGCCACCCTCACCGACGAGGGTGCCCGGTTGCTCGCAACCGCCGCACCGGGCCATGTCACCGCTGTCCGCCGGGCGGTTTTCGATCACCTCACGCGTGAACAGATCCGTCAGTTCGCCGACGTCTGCGAGGCGGTGACCGACGCCGTCACCCGGGCCGGGGACGAAGACGCCTATCCCGCCGGCCTGCCCTGGCGCAGACGCTGAAGCCGGGGTTACGTCCGACCCAGCAGCGAGAGATGAGGCCTGTTGAGCGACGCTGAAGAGGGGGCCTTCCCCCGTGGAAGGGGACACGCGTTCGGGTGGTCATGCGGCCAGCGTGAGCTTATCGGACTCCTGCCGGTGCTGGTTTCGTAGTCGACGGGGCTGAGGTGTCCGTTGGCGGAGTGCCTGCGGCGGGTGATCCAACTCCACGTACCCCGCCCCATGGACAGACCAACGAACGATCACCACATAGGACACCGTCTTAGGCTAGGGCGTTGGCGGCGGCGACGGCCGCGGTGCGTGAGTCGACACCGAGTTCGGCGTAGACCCTGGCGAGATGGGACTTGACCGTTCCCCCGGTGAGGTGGAGGCGCCCGGCGACGGCCTGGTTCGACCGGCCCCGGGCGACGAGAACAGCGTTGCCAGGAGCGAGAGCATCCACCTCGTGATCAAGCTCGTCGCCCGCAGCACGTTCAGCTCCCATGACGCAGAACCCATGCCTACGGACAACGATGCGTTACCACCCGCCGAGCCCGCAGGTGTCCCCGCACCGCTCAACCGTGAAGCCCCGTCAAGGCCCCAACTGGAGGTCCGGCCCTTGCGATGGGTAGGGCCGCGGGCCCAGGGCAGGCCGTTGGCTTCAGGATGCCGGCTTCGAAAGCGAGGGCCTTGCTGAGGGTGGCGCCGGGGCCCACCGGGGGGTGACGACCGGCTTCACCGACGCGGACGAGATTGATTGCCCTGGTCAAGGGGGGTGTCGATCAACCGCGCCCGGGAGATTCTCGGTGGAGTCGGGCCGTCCGTGTCCGGCTCGGGCCGGGCAACTCTCCCGGTCTCTTCAGACCCCCGATGATCGGAACAACCCATGCGTTCCAGCCTCGTGCGCCGCCTCGGCCTCTCGGCGATCCTTCCGTGCGCTGCCGTCGGCGCGCTCGCGCTGTCCGGCCTCCCCTCCCTTGCCGCCGCCGGCGCGGCCCCCGCGACCAAGGCCGTCCAGATCGACGCCCAGGAAGTGGCGCAGGTCAACTTCCCGCAGATCCATTGGGACATCGACGGCGGCTCCGCGGCCTACCGCCAGATGCTCAGCGAGCTGGACGAACTGGCCCGCAGCACGGCCAACGCGCGCCGAAGCGGCATAGTCGTCAACACGCGGGGTAACCGGGTGACCGTCACCATCCTGGACAACACCAGGACGAACCGCTTCGCCGACATCGTGATCAGCGCCCCTGGGGAGTTCTCCACCGCCGTGCACGCCGTGGTGCGGCTCAGTGACCTCTACGTGGTGCGGGTTTACACGGTTGGATCGCCCCACAACCACGTCCTCAACCTCGCGAGCGGCCTCCCCAACGAGTCCAGCACCGACGTCAACTTCTTCGTCGGCAGAGAAGGCTACGACGCTCTCTCCCGGGTCGCGAACCAGGCGCTGACCAGCGTCAACATCGGACCAGGCTCCTTGGCGGGGGCCCTCGGCGCCCTGGCCAACCCCAACTCGACCCGCGCCAACCAGGCCCGTTCCCTGCTCACCCTCATCTTCAGCATCTCGGAGGGGGCTCGATTCCGCACCCTCGCCGACCGCGTCGCAAACGCCCTCGACAGCGGGATCGCGACCAACTACAGCTACCAGCAGATCTCCCTGATCCGTGACTGGGCCGGCGTCAGCCATGTCTTCGTCGGCCGCACCAACCACACGGACGACGACGCGAGCACCAGCGTCGCCGGGGCCACCATCGCGGACGCACGCCAGGCCGCGGCCCTGTTGGCGATCGCCCTCAACAGCGGACCCAACCCCAACCCCAAGGACGAACTCTGACCACCTCTACTCGGTGACAGGTCTCATGCCCGGGGTACACACCATCAAAGCCATGATGACCGGCGGTCAGTGCGTGATCGTCGACGCATTCACCGTCCGCAGCTGACAGCGACCGAACCCTGCGGTCATCAGCTCCGCAGAGTGCCTCTGGACCCATGCCCATGCCTGATGGTCGGCGATGCGTACGACGGTCATGGCGGGCTCCGTGTACAGGGATCGGAGAAGAGACCCGGCCGCGGTCTCCTGTGACGTCGGCGAGTCCGCGGCCGGGTCGTTCACCGCACCCGCCCCGTCCCCACGGGTGGCGGACCGGACACGCGTGCGCTCGCCGCGCGTGCCCGGGGTCGAGCGAGGATCCTCCTCACGGGGCGACGAGGTGACTGTCGGTAGCGTGCCGCCGACGGTCCTGGTGCGGTCCCCGTACTCGACCAGCCCCAGGTAGGTCCGGCCGGTCGGGAGAGCACGCCAGGAGACGGTGGCCCTGACGGCAGCGCCCGCGCTCACTCGCTGCTCGGCGGGTGCGACGGGTGGTCGGCCGGTCCGGCTCGGTGTCCTTTCCGATCAGCCAGGTGAGCAGGGTGGCCGGTGACGCCCTTCGCCCTTCGGCAGGGTGTAGTGGACGACGTACACCTCATAAGTGCCGGGCTCGGTGAGGCCGACGTGCTCGTCGTTCCCGTTGGTGGGGTTGGAGAGCAGGTTGCCGTTCTTGTCGAGCCCCCGCAGGTCCACGTGCTGTCGGTGCGGAAGTCCGACGACAGGATCGCGATGCGGGCGAGGTCGGCCCCCTTGGACACGGTGACCTCTGTCTTGGCCACAGCGGTCGGCAACGGCGACTGCGAGGGGGCGAAGTCGGGGGCGGTGCCGGTCAGGGTGCCGGTCTTCACCGTGCCCGTGTACAGGCCGTTCACAGTGGTGGTGAGCACGCCGTTCCACTCCGCCCGGGCGGTGAGGGTTGCAGAGCCGGTGGCGCCCGTGCCGGTGATCCCGGCCGGCGCGGACAGACGGGTGGCGCGCAGAGCGACGGCGCCGCGGACCTTGTGGGTCCCGTCCCTCCAGGTGACCGGGCCGAACGACCAGTCGCCGTGGGCGGCGTCGGTGCGGTGAAGGTGACCTTGTAAGTGGCCGACCCACCGGCGGGCACGACCAGCTTCCTCGGCGAGATGTTCGCCTTGTGGCCGGGCGGTGTCCGCAGCGTGGCGGTGTAGACGCCGGTCCTGTGGTGATGGTGGTGACCGTGCGGGTGACGGTCTGCTTGCCGGCGAGGTCGCCCACGGCGATCGTCGGGGTGTTCAGGTCGCTCGGATCGGTCTTCCTGGCGGTGACGCAGGCGTCCGCGCCGCCGTCGGTCACCGGCTGGTCGCCTACGGCGCGCCTGAACGACGTCCAGGCGGCGGACGTGGAGTCGTAGACCAGACCGGGGTCGTCGGCGGCGTTCGGACCACCTGTCCGGCGCCGTAATCGAGCGGGGCGGCCGGTCCGTCGACATTGGAGCGCGCGATCGGCCTGCCCTTGTGGTCCCTGGTGGTCGCGGTGGTCATCAGTGCCGGCTTGACCGCCATGGGAGACCAGTCCGGGTGCAGCGACCGCAGCAGCAGAGCCGGCCCCGAAGGCGGCCAAGCGGTGCGACGAGTCTGCCCATGTGGCTGCCGTCGGTTACCCGTTCGGCACCGGGTGTTCGTCAGGGCGACGGGGTCGGGCCGGACCGCAGGCCCCTTTCGCGGCCGCGGGCGGGCGGGGCGGTCAGTCGAGGTCGGCGGTGCCGGAGGCGGCGCGGGGCCGGTTGCGTGCCCAGCGCTTAAGGTCGCCGATGCGGTAGAGGAGTTCGGCGCCGCGCTTGCCGGCCGGGCCGGGGAACGTGCGGTCGTTGGCGCGGGCGTAGCGCAGCGCGGCGAGGGTGTACGGCAGGTGGTGTTCGGCGGCCTCGCGCAGGCCCACCGCCTGGTCGTCGATGTCCCCGGCCCGGTTCGCTGGCGACGGCGCTGCGATGGTGCCGGGCGGGTCGGCGGCGTCGTCCGGCTGGGCGGGGAGAACGGCGTGTGCGGGCGTCTCCGCTTCGGCGGGTGGGGTCGGTGCCTGGTCGTCCGGGGCGGCGGTCTGCGGGCCGCCAGCGGCCTCCTCCAGTTCCGCCGAGACAGGCGGCGCGGGGATTGCGGGGCGCTGCTCGGCTGGTGTTGCCGACCGCTTCGGCGGTCTCCTCTACCTGCTTGTCGAACTTCGTCTGCGCCATGCCGTCCAACGCCCTTCGTACCGGGTGTGCGTGGGGCGTCACGGTGCCGCCTGAAGCGGACACCCACGCCGGACGAGGACGCTAAAACGATCTTCCTGTGGACAGATTCCGGAGCTGCCGTCCCTCGGGCCGGGTGCTCTGAGTACCGAGGCACGGCACCGGATCCATCAGCCGTCCCGCAGTGGTGGAACGTCTCGGACGGGGGTGTGGAGGCGGCGGAGTACCGGGTGCGGGTGCGAGCCCCGCAGCACGTGCGGCCGGTCGACGGCGTCGACTACGACCCAGGTCGTCACTGATCAGATGACCGCGTGGATGCCGAAAAGCGTGACGATCGCTCCCCAGGCAATCGTCACGGCGATCCACGCGATCACCGTGCGGTGAGGGTCGGGACCGCGGGGCGGGGCGAAGTCGAAGGTCGTGGGGTCCTCGGGGCTGTAGCGGACGGACAGCCGGGTCCCGACGGGGATGTCGTCGTGGCGGGTCAGGCCGGCGGGGCCGATACCCGTGACCGTCAGACCCTCGTGCGTGGTGAAGGCGAGGACGGCGGTGTACGTGTAGGTGGTGATCTCCTCGTTGTGATGGGCCTCGCGCATCAGGGAGACGACCTCGGCGGTCACGGTCGGGGCACCGTCGAGCAGAGCCCGGCGACGTCCTTGCCGCCGGACGGCGCCGACGCATGCGCACGCGAGGAGGACGGTCAGGCCATAGCCGAAGCCGAGCAGCGCCCAGCCGTAGCTGTGGTGCTGGACGGTCGTGAAACGCACGAGCAGGACGGCCGCGCAGAGCACCGCGGCCGACAACGCGCCGACCAACTGCTGTCCCAGGCTGACCGGCCGGGTCTGGACGCGGAACGCGGAGGGTTCCCCCGACGGGAAACGCACCCAGACCGGCATGCCCTCCCAGGCGGCGTACAGCGCGCCGTTCTTGCCGTCTGCCGTTCGCAGCGTCAGTTCCTGCCCGTTTGAGGGGTCCTGGAAGGCCACGGCCACCGGCAGGCCGTGCCTGTGATCCGTATCGGGAGGCGGTACATCGACCTGCACGACCCGGGAGTCGACGGAGTACTCCACCGGATCCGAGGTGAACCCGGTCGCGTACCAGACCGCCTGCACCAGCGCCCACGCTCCGAAGGCGGCGGCCAACAACAGCAATACCGCGTTTCCTGACATCCATCGACCCCCGCCTCGCCACGCGTGACGTCGTGCTCTGTCCGCCACAGCGGAATCCTTCCCCATCGCTTGGACCGGAAGTCATCAGTGGAACCACACACCTGTGCCTTCCGGATCAGGCCGGCGATCTCCGTGGCCCACGGATGAGGTCGCGGACGCCCTGCCTGTCTTCATGGCCGACTAACGAAGAGACGCACGGGCCACGCGCCGGGGGGTGGGCCGCCAAAGCGCTGGATCAGCAGACCGCCGACCGCACCCCCGCCGCCGAAGCGCAAGGAGGTGCGGCCGCTGTCAAAGTTTGCGCGACGGCTGGCGACCAAGGGCGTTCAAGGCCTGCACGGTGTACCGGCCGGCGGAGCGGGCGCGGGCGGCAGCCTGCTCTCGCGCAGGCGTCCGGCCAGACCGAGCGCGTCGGCCTGCTGGAGCCACAGTTCGGGCCTCAGTCGGCTTTGCTCACCGAGCAGCCGCAGGGCTTGTGCGGCCCAGTGCGCGGCGGTGGCCGGTGCGATCGTCGTCATCTGCCGGGCGGCCCGGACCATGATGTCGACGGCCTGTTCGTCTCCGATCCGCGCCGATCGCTCGACGTGCAGGGCCCGTGCGATCAGTGGCGCGCCGCGCCGCGCCAAACCGTCTGCGGCCCGCCCATGGGGCCTTGACCCCGAATCTTGGACACGGGCTATGCGGCTGGTATCAGCGTAGTTGGTGCTGTTCGGGATGCGGTTTCGTAGGCGATCGGGCTGCGGTGTCCGAGGCTGGAATGACGGCGTCGGGTGTTGTAGCGGTGCAGCCAGCGGAACGCGTCGAGGTGGGCCTCGCGCTCGCTGGACCAGGTCTTGCGGCCCTGGAGCGTCTCGCGTTTGAACGTCGCGTTGAAGGACTCGGCGAGTGCGTTGTCCGCGCTGGAGCCGATCGCGCTCATGGACTGGCGAATGCCGGCCTGGCGGCAGGCGTCTGCGAAGGCCCGGCTGGTGTATTGGGCTCCGTGGTCGGTGTGCATGACCGCCCCGGCGAGGCTGCCGCGGGTCCGCTCGGCGGCGGCCAGGGCGTCGATGACGAGACCGGTTCGCATGTGATCCGCGATGGCCCATCCGGCCAGGCGACGTGAGGCGAGGTCGATGACGGTGGCCAGGTAGAGGAACTTCCCGCCGTCCACGGGGAGGTAGGTGATGTCGCCGACGTACTTGGTGTTCGGCTCACTGGCGGTGAAGTCGCGGCCGATCAGGTCCGGTGCCTTCGCCGCAGCCGGGTCCGTGATCGTGGTGCGGTGCCGGCGTCGCAGCCGCACTCCCGCCAGGTTGATGCTCCGCATCACGCGCGCAATGCGCTTGTGGTTGACCCGCTCGCCGTCCCCGCGGAGTTCGGCGGTGATCCTTGGGACACCGTAGGTGCCGTCCGACTCGCGGTGCACGGCTCGTATCCGTGCGGCCAGGCGGGCGTCGGCTGCCTGTCGGGCCGCGCGGACCTCGGCGGTCCGGCGCCAGTAGTAGAAGCTGGAGCGGGCGATGCCCAGGATGGTGCACAGCCGCTTCACGCCGTAACGGCGCTGGTGGTCGGCGACGAACTGGAAGCGGTTCACCAGCGCGTCTCCCCGGCGAAATACTTCGCCGCCTTCCGCAGGATCTCGCGCTCCTCCTCCAGCTCACGGACCTTCTTCCGCAGAGCGGCGTTCTCCGCCTCCAGCGGCGTGGGCGGCTCCGCGGGCGCCTCCGCCCGCCGCCCCCGCGCCGGCTCGCTCCAGCCGCCCGGACCCAGTTCCGCAGGGTCTCAGGGTTGATCCCCAGATCAGCAGCGACCTGCCTGATCGTCGCCTCGGGCCGCGACTGGTACAGCGCGACCGCATCCGCCTTGAACTCCGGCGGATAGTTCTTCATGACCACGAGATGTCCGTTCTCAGATCCTCAGGATCCAGTGTCTCGTGTGTCCAAGATCAGGGGTCAAGGCCCATGGGCCTCGATCCGCCAGCCAGCACCCGACCCCTGATACACCGCTGATCGCACCAGCGGGTGGCGGAACCGGAATTGGCGGGTGGAGCCGATCTGGCGGACGAGATCCCGCTCCGCGATCTCGTCCAGGTCCACGAGCGCCTGTCCGGGCAACTGCAACCGCTCCAAGAGCGACAAGGGCCACCCAAGTGACTGCCGATCGCAGCCTTCCGCCGGGAGTGCGCCGACGCGTGAGCGTCGCCACCAAACCGCGCTGGCAGCTTCCCGCGGCCCGGCCCAACGCCACGCCTTGTCCCAACTGACGGAAGCCTGCCCCGACACCACCGTCGCCTACAGACAGCTACCGCAAGGCCGAGCCGGCCGGTAGCACGAGGCGGCGGGCCACCCTGGGAGGGGGGGTGACGCGCCGCCGGTAGCGTCCATGGGGGTGCTACCGCCGTGCGGCGCTCACCCGAGGGAGTGGATGCGGGTCAGTGGCGGCCGCCGTGCCGGCGGGAGCACCATGCTCCCCCGCCCATCGACCCGCCCTCTTCCTGGCTTCGGTTGTCGCGGGGTGCTCTGTGGGGGATGCCAGACCCCCTACCACACTGTTCCGAAATGGCGAGATACGGATCATGTCGGCTTGTGCGTTGAACTCCTCAGCCGGACGCCGCGTACCAGTTCAACGCGGGGGTGCTGTACCGCCCGGCGTATGACCAGGGAAACGGGCAGGCGTCCGTCGCTCGTTCCACCGTGCAAGCACCGCCGTGGCATCGGCGGCGTGCGACGGTGGCCAGGGAAAGGGTTGAACAATTTCAGTGGATTCGAGCCGTTCGCTCGACAGTGCTCTCGACTTAGCAGCCTCAGCCGGGCAGGAGACGGGGGTGGACAGAGCACAGACTCCTAGGCAGGTGATGGGGCTGGATGGCCTCCGCGGCTTGGCCGCGTTGTATGTGGTGCTGTTCCATTGCTGGTTGTACACATTCCCGGGTTACCCCGACAGTTCGGCGCCTCAGTGGCTGGACGTGCTGATGTTCGGGCGCCTTGCGGTCGTGTTCTTCCTGGTACTTTCCGGCTTCTCCCTGGCAATTTCTCCGGCACGCCATGGCTGGTGGTCGGGCGGTGTCGCGGAGTTCCTGCGTCGACGCGCCTGGCGCATTCTTCCGCCTTATTGGGCGGCGCTCGTCATGAGCCTGATCATTTCCTGGTCCGTGGTGCCTGCTTCGCATTACGGACCACCTACCAACGCCTCGATTCTGGTGTACGGGCTCCTCGCTCAGGATATTTTCACAGCACCGACACCGAACGGCGCATTCTGGTCGATCGGAGTGGAGGCCGAGCTCTATCTCTTCTTTCCCCTTCTCCTGTTCATCCGGCGCCGGTGGGGCGCGGTGGTCCTGGCCGCGTGCGTGACACTTCCGGTGATCTCCCGCGGGCTGGCGGCACCGGACGGAACCCCCGTGGAGGGCGACAACTGGCTCGCTCCACATCTCGCTCCCGTATTCATGGCAGGTTTGATAGGCGCAGGTGTCGTCGTGGCGTCGGACAGAGTGCGACGTCTGCCATGGGGATGGTTCGCAGTCCTGGCCGCCGCGCCTGTCCTGGCTCTGGGGGTTTTCAAGGGTCCGGTTTGGACGGTGAACCATTACTTCTGGATAGATCTCGCCATCGCTCCCGCTATGACGATGTTGCTTGCTGCGGTTGCCACCGGCCGACCGGCCATGCTGATACGGTTCCTGACCGCGCGTCCCGTTCGGAGTCTTGGTGGCTTCTCCTACAGCCTCTACCTGATCCATCTGCCGATCGTCATGGCAGTCATTCGCCGAGTGGCTCCGCATTTCGTAGCGCCGGGCATGCCCACGTTCTGCTTCACGCTGATCCTGGCTCTGCCGGTCTCGCTATGCGGGGCATGGGTGTTTTCTCGGCTCTTCGAAGTACCTTTCAAGCAGAACAGATCGTGGAAATCCATGATCGCGCTCGGTCGTTCTTACTGGACCGACAGGAGCACTACGGTCCGTCAGCGGCTTCCGGAGGAAGAGACTCGCGCGAGCGAGAGTGAGCGATGGGACAGGGCTGGTACGTGAGCCCCCCGGCGGCTGTCGTCCATCCTGGTGCAAATCTGCGGTGGCCTGCCATGACTTGCCTGCCGAAGAGGGTGGGCGGCACCGCCCCTGGCCGGCCTTCGCTCCGGAGCCCACTGACCGTGCCGGTGTCGGTCAGCAGCAGGTTGCCCGCATGTGGGTCCGACCGTTGCCCGCATGTCCGCCGGAGCGGCGCTGTACGTGCAGCAGTCACGGCGGCGTGGACCAGGATGCCCCCGGACGGGCCGTATCGCGGAGCCCGGCGGCGGGCAGATGGGGCCCGGAGTCACTCTTCGGTCAAGGCGAGCGGGGTGTTCGTGGGGAGGGTGGTGTGGAGCCGTTGGCGCGCGGCTGTTCGGCAGGTGGGGTCGCATCCAGCCTGGTGGCAGGCTGCGGCACCCCTGGCCATGGAAAGTCAGGGGCGCCTCGGCGGCTGCTGGGGGTAGCTCAGGCGTCAGGCCGGCCCCAGGGTGTGCATCGTGCTCGGCATGGAGCGCAGGGACGCCTTCGAGGCTGCTCGTTCAGCGGTCGTCGGGCTTCCACAGCTGGTTGGCCGAGTCGTCGCAGGCGAATTGAGCCGCCTGCGCGCCGTTGGCGGTGCCGGCACCCGAGATGCCCCGGCACAGGCCGCTCTTGCGGTTCTTCAGCGCGTACCAGCCGGCGGGGTAGGACGTCTTGGTGATGAGCTCCCAGTCCTGGTTGAGGTCACTGGATCCGTTGGCCTGAATGGCCGCTGCCCCGGACGTGGTGCTGGCGCCGTCGATGCCGAGGTTCCTGCCCGAGTTGTCGTTCTTGAGGCTGACGTAGCTGCTGCCTGCGCTGAAGACGTACCAGTTCTGCGTCTCCGCGAAGTCGCCGTCACACTGCCCAGGGATTCGGGCATCTGGACGATCTTGGCGCCATTGGTGACGACGCCGCCCGCGGGCTGCAGGTACTTGCGGGACTTGTAGTTCTGGATCCCGTAGCGGTCATCGCCCACGTCCAGTAGGTGTGCCGGCGGTGCGGGCACCTCGTCGCTGGACGGTTGGGCGTGGGCGATCGCCGGGCCGACCGCCGCCAGTAACACTCCGGTCAGAGCTGCGGCAAGACGACGTCTTATGCGGGTACGCATGTGGATCTCCTCGCGTTCGGATGAGGCCCATGCCGTTGGGAACACCCAGTCAAGGCCGGGGACTGTGCTGAAAGGTGGTGGCGCGGGTCTGCCCAGGCCGGCCCGGGAAGCCTGACCACTCGCGGCCCAGCCGTGGGCTCGGACCCTTAAGCCAGCGCGGTCAGTGCGTCTCCAGCCAGCCCTGGTTGGAGGATCCGTCGCAAGGGAACAGGGCCGATAGTCGACCGGCGGCCGGTCAGGTTCGTGCCGTCGACGTGACCGGCAGCACCGCCTCCGGCGACTCCGGCAGGGTCTGGCCGCCGTCGACGGTGATGACCTGGCCCGTGACGAACGACGCCCGCTCGCCGGCGAGGAACTCGACCGCGTCGGCGATCTCCTGGGGCCGTGCCAAGCGGCCCAGCGGGATCGTCGCCGTCATCTGCGCGAGGTACTCCTCGCCCATGCTGTCGAGGCCTTCTGTCGCGACGTTCCCGGGGGCCACCGCGTTGACGGTGATCCCGTAGGGGGCGAGTTCCAGAGCCGCGGTGCGCATGAAGCCGAGTTGGGCCGCCTTGCTCGCGGCGTAGTGGCTCCACCCCGGGAAACCGGTGACGGGCCCGGTGATCGATGAGGTGAGCACGACCCGCCCCGCCGCCGACCCGCGCAGCAGCGGCAGACACGCGGCGACGGCCAGCATCTGGCTCTCCACGTTCACCGCGAACACCTCACGGATGTCGGCGTACGTCATCTCCGCCAGCGGCTTGTTCGGGAAGATGCCCGCGTTGAGGCACAGCACGTCGAGGCCGCCGAGCAGTGAGGAGGCTGCCTCGGCGAGCCACTCGGCCGAGTCGGGCGCGGCGGAGTCGAGGGCGAGCGCCTCGACGGTTTGGTCCTCGCGGGTCGCCTCGGCACGGAACTTCTCCAGGACGACGTCCGGGACGTGGCGCCCGGTCAGCAGGACGTCGTGCCCGGCACGGACGAAGGTGGAGGTGACGGCGGCGCCGATGCCTCGGGTGCCGCCGACGACGGCGACCTTCCGGGTGTGGAGCGAGCTCATGGCGGTTCCTTGATCTGGGGATTGTCGGAGTTTGGCCGTCACACGGCCCGGTGCCGTGCTGCGAGCACCAGGCCGACGGCGAACGACAGTGCGACCGTGCCGGCCGTCGCCCAGGCCGCGGCGGTGCCGCCAACGAGCAGCGGGAAGTTGTCCACCACCAGGAGGGTCACCGCGAGCAGCCCGGACAGCGCGAGCGCGGGGGCGACGAGCGTGCGCCAACGGGAGAGGCCGCCTTCGCGCCGGGCGAAGTACACGATGACCGCGACGCTCGTGAGTGCCATGAGCAGCAGCAGCCCCAGGGTGGCCGCGCCCGACAGCCACGCGTAGATCTGGGTCACCGGATCGAGCCTGGCGACCGCGACGGCGACGAGAGCCACCGCGGTGACCGCGCTGTGCACGAGTGAGGAGTACGACGGCGCGTGGTGGCGGGGGTGGATCTCACCGAGCCGGACCGGCAGGACACGCTCGGTGCCGAGGGCGTACTGGTAGCGGGTGACGACGTTGTGGAAGGAGAGCACGCAGGCGAACAGGCTGGTCACCAGCAGCACTTGGACGATGTCGCCGAGGATGGGCAGGACGTAGTCCCCGGCGAGGGTGACGACGAGTCCCTCCGGGTCGGCGGTGGAGTCGGACACGATGTGTGTGACACCCGAGCCCATGGCGATCGCCCATGCGGACAGCGCGTAGAAGAGGCCGATGGAGATCACGGCAATGTAGGTGGCGCGGGGGATCGTGCGGTCCGGGTCCCGGGTCTCGTCGCGGAACACCGCGGTCGCCTCGAAGCCGATGAACCCGAAGAACGCGAACATCAGCCCGATGCCGGGACTTCCCTCGCTCACCGCCGCCGGTGCGAAGGGGCTCCAGGTAAGCGAGGAGTGACCGCCGCGCGCGAACACCGCCACGTCCAGGACCAGGATGACGGCGACCTCACCGATCAGCAGCAGCCCCAGTACCTTCGAGCTCAGCTCGATGTCGTGGTAGCCGAGCCAGGCCACGAGCAGCGCGGTCAGCGCCGTCCAGACCCACCAGGGCGTGTCGACGCCGAAGTAGTGGTGCAACGCGTTGGTCGTGGCGGCGCCGCAGTACGCGTACACCGAGATGGCCAGCACCGCGTAGGAGAACAGGGCCAGGGTCGCGGACCCGGTTCCGACGGTCCTGCCGAGTCCGGCGCGGATGTAGGTGTAGAAGGCGCCGGCGTTGTCGACGTAGCGGCTCATGGTCGTGAAACCGACGGAGAAGACGGTCAGGACGATGGCCGCGATCAGGTAGTGGGCCGGTACGCCGGTGCTCTGGCTGGTGGCGAAGACGAGGGGTACTGTGCCGCCGACCACGGTCAGCGGGGCCGCGGCCGCGACGACCATGAAGACCAACGAGCCTACGCCGAGCTTGCGTTGGAGTGCGGGTGTGGCCTCGGTGGCCACGGGAATCGGTTTGGTTCTGGATGTCATGGACGTACCTCCGAGTGGTCCGGCGCGCGGTTCGTTGAGGAGACGTGGAGTTCGGTGCGGTCGGCCCGGAAGAGGTCGTAGGAGAACTCCAGGGGCTCGCCGTGCTGGTCGTGGGACGTGCGCGTGATCGCCAGCAGTGGCTGGCCGACCGACACGTCGAGGTGGTGGGTGTGGTGGCTCTCGGCGAGCCGGACCCGGATGTGCTCGGAGACTTCGCAGGCGGTGACGCCGTAGGTGTCGCGGAACACCTGGGAGAGGGAGCCGGTCAGGTCCTGGTCGAGGAGCCCGGGGAAGCGCGCCGCCGACACGAACAGCCGCTCCCACGACAGCGGCACCCCGTCGGCGAGCCGCACCCGCTCGACCGCCACCGTCCGGGACCCGTCCGGCAGACCGAGCCCGGCACAGACCTCCGGATCGCCCCGCCGCAGCCCCGTGGACACGACCCGGGTCGCTTCGGCGAAGTGCTGGTGTCGCAGGAGCGCGGGGACGCTCACATCGACGCCCGGCTGTCGTGCCACCACCCGGTCGCGGCCGTGCGCGAGCCGACTCCAGCTGTAGACGGGCCAGTTGGGGTTGGGGCGCAGCGCGAAGGTCCCGCCGGCCTTCCCGCGGGTCCGACGTACCTCGCCCTCCGCCTCCAGCCAGGCCAGGGCCCGGCGGACGGACTCCCGGCTGGTGCCGAAGATCTCGGTCAGACGGCGCTCGGTGGGCAGCCGGCCGCCCATGCGCACCTCACCGCGCCGGATCATCGCCAGCACGCCCTCCGCGACCTTGCCGGCGGCCGGGCCGAGCGGGTCACGCCCGGTGCTCATGGCGTACGGCGGTGAGGTAGTCGTCGGCCAGGTAGCGGCGGGCCAGTCGCGCGGACTGCGCCGCGAAGGCCGGCCGGAGCGAGGCGGCGAAGGGCGTGTCCCCGCGCTTGTGCACCCAGGCGACCAGCATCAGCCGGCGCAGCATCACCAGGGCGGGCACCGCCCGTACGTCCTCCTCCCGCAGCGCCCGACGCGACTCGTAGCCCCGCAGCCACGAGGCCACCCACTGCGCCGCCCGCGGATCGTGCTCGACGAACGACAGAGAGCACGCCAGGTCGTAGAGGAACCAGCCGCTGCCGCAGTCGTCGAAGTCGATGAGCCGTACGGCGTCGGTGGCGACGAGCAGGTTGGCGGCGCGCAGGTCGCCGTGGATGAGACCGAAGACGGCCGGGCTCCTGCCGTACGCGTCGAGTTCTCGGGTGAGCTTCTCCTCGGCCCGTGCGAGCACCTCGGCGTCGCCAGGGGACACATCGGGGTTGTCCGACCAGCGGCCCCACAGCGAGGCCGCGCCGATCAGGTTGTCCAGGTCCCAGTCGGGCCGGACGAAGGTGGCGGGCCGTCGCCACCGCGACGCGTGCTCGTGCAGGGCGGCGGTCTCCCGGCCGACGACCTCCATCACGTCCGCGAAGTCCGTCGTGTCGGGCTCGGCGCCGGGTGCGAACTCGAAGAGCGCCGCGTGCTGGAGCACCCCGTCCGGACCGCGGAAGCTCGCCGCCGGCTCGCCCGCCGGAGTCGGTACCACCGCGGGTGTGGCGACCGCGCCGTCGGCCCGCAGTCGCTCGATCCACATCAGTTCGCTGCGGATCTGGGGGAGGGAGCGGAAGCCCGGCCGGTGCAGGCGCAGGACCAGCGGATCGGGGGTGTCGGTGAAGGTGCACAGATAGGTGGCGTTCTCCGAGAGGCTCAGCAGCCGGGCCTCGGCCAGCGCGCCGTCCCGGCCGTACGCGGTGAGCGCGGCGGTGATCTGCCCGTCCCAGGTGTCAGACATGGGTGGCCGCCACTTTCCGTACGGCGTCCCGCAGGCGGGTGAGGATCTCGGCGGTCTCCTGCTCGGTGAGCAGCAGGCCGGGCTTGAACTGCAGGACGGCAGGGTCGAGCGTGGAGAAGATCGCCCAGACGCCCTGCCGGTAGAGCTCGGCCATGATCGCCTTCGCGCCGACGGCACCGAACTCCAGGCCGATGACCAGTCCCTTCTGCCGGATCCCGGTGAGCGCGCGGGGCAGTTCGGCGCGCAGCCCCGCGAGGCCTTCGGTGACCTGGTCGATGCGTTGCCGGACGTTCTCGCGGGTCTCGGGCCGCTGCGTGATCTCCAGGACCTTGGCGGCCACGGCACAGCCGAGTTCGGCGCCTCCGAAGGTCGCCATGTGGGCGAAGCCGTCCCGCTCCAGCCACCCGCTCGCCACCGGGCCCAGAAGGGCGGCGCTGACCGGGTAGAGGCCGCCGCCGAGGCCCTTGCCGGTCACCAGGATGTCGGGGGTGACGCCTTCGCCGTACACGCCCCACAGCTCACCGGTCCTGCCGAGGCCGGTCTGGACCTCGTCCGCGATGTAGAGGGTGCCGGTGGCGTCGCACGCCTGCTTCACGCCGGCGAGATAGCCGGGCTCGGGCATCGGGAAGCCGTAGGTGGCCGGCACCGTCTCCATGATCACGGCGGCGGCGTCCTCACCGGCGAGCACGGCCGTCATCGCGTCGAGGTCGTTGAACGGCACCTGGACGAACTCGTCGGGGCTGTCCGACCGGAACAGCTGCGAGAACCGCGAATCGCCGGTGGCCACGGCCAGTCCCGTATGCCCGTGGTACGCCTTGACGACCGACACGACCTTCCGTCGGCCGGTGGCGTACCGGGCGCTCTTCAACGCGACGTCGACCGCTTCCCCGCCGCTGGACCCGAAGACGACCTTGTCCGCGCCCGGCGTCGCCTCGACGAGCCGTCGTGCCAGATGGGCGCGGCCCGGGGTGGGGAAGTGGTGGTTGCCGATGTCGAGGTGCCGGAGGGCGTGTGTGAGGGTGTCCACCAGTTCGGGGTTGCGATGCCCGAGGTTGTAGGTGCCACCGTTCAGATGGACGTCCATCACCTCGTGTCCGTCGACGTCGGTCAGGCGGTACCCGGATCGTTCCCCGACGACGAACGGAACGCCCTCGTCCTGCCAGAACGCCGTCTTGTCCGGGTTCCAGTACCGCCGCGCGTCGGCGAGGACCTCGGCCTTCGACGCGTACCCGTACATGGACAACTGCTCGATCCCCAATGCCCGGCCTCCTCGCACGCGGCTTTCCGTGAACGACTCCACGGTCGGCCGGGCATTTTGCGTCCTGGTGTGGTCGCTGGTTCGGACGCGTAACGCTTGAGGTCCGGTTGTGGTCCGGTGCCCGGGTACGGGCATCGCCGCGTGCGGCGGGTCACTGCCACCGCCCGGCGGATCGCGGGGTGGCGGGCGGGCAGTCCGGCCGCGGTCAGGGCGCCCCGACCCCGTAGCGCTCCCCGCACCCCGCCTCCCTCCCCTTTACCTCTTCTCTCCAGTGATCGGGGGGCCGGCAGGGGTGCTCCGTGGGGGATGTCAGACCCCCGACCACGCCGTTTCGAACGTGGTGACCCGTGGAAACAGTTTGGTTCACCCGTCGAGGGCCCCACAGGGAAGCGCGAGGCGGCCACGGAGCACAGCTACGCCTCCCCCTCCCCCGGCCGGCTCACCAGCCGGGTGCCGGTCGCTTCGTCGTCCAGGGTGATACGGACTCCGCCTTCGCCCCCGTGCGCGCCGATCCACCTCGCGGTCTTGTCCTGCGCGGTGACCAGCTCGTCCCACCAGCCCTCCAGCGTCGGCCGCCCGCCGACCCACCGGGTAACCCGGTACCGGCCTGCCACAGGCCGGCCGGCCGCCCAGTTCTCGCGGATCCCGGCGATCATGCAGTCCCGGCACTGGTCATGCCAGCGCCGCCCCAGGCCCGGAAGGACGACGACGCGCGTGGCGACCGCGAGCGCCCCGCAGGAGCAGCAGCGGCGCCGGCCCGGCGGGTCGGGGTCGATGCGGGCCAGCCAGTCGGCCCGCACCGGGTGGGCGGAGCGGGGTCCAGGGTGGCCGGGTCGACGCCGAGGAACGCGAGTCGCTCCAGGTCAGCGTGCATCGCGTCCTCCTCCCTGTGCTCTCCCCCTCGTCATGCCGGTGGGCAGCCTATCCCCTAGAATCGAACATGTGACCGATAGATTGCCGTCCCGGCTGGAGATGCTGCGCTTCGCCCGCCGCGTCGCCGAGCAGCAGCTCACCCAGATCGACCGGTGGATCCGGACGGAGGAACGGCGCGAAGCCGAGCGGCGGCACGGTCTCGCGGCCCGGCCCCCGGCGCCGGACTGGCTGATCGAGCGCGGCCTGTCCGGCGAGGAAGCGGTGTATGTGCACGCGGGAAACTGCTGGAACGGGGGGAAGCGTTCGAAGGGCGTCGACCGGATGACGGCCCTGCGCGCGCTCACCGAGGGCGTACCCGCCTGCCCGCAGTGCCGGCCGGACAGCATGCTCGGCTACCTGGAAGGGTGAGTCAGGCGCTGCGGGACTGGCGGGCGGTCGTCTTCTTCGCCGCGGTCTTCTTGGCCGGCGTCTTCGCGGTTGCCTTCTTGGCTGCGGCCTTCTTCCTCGGCTTCGACTCCTCGCCGCGGGCCGCCTTCGCCTTGGCCACGGACTCGTTCAGCGCGGCCATCAGATCGAGCACCTGGCTCGGCTCCTCCGGCTCCGGCGCCTCGGGCAGCTCACGGTCCTGCCGCTTCGCCTCGATGATCTGCGCCATGGCCTCGGTGTAGGCATCCCTGAACTCCGGGCCTTCCAGGTCCTCACGGGTCATCGTCTCCAGCAGCGCGATTGCGCCCTCGATCTCCTCCTCGGAGACCTCCACCCGCGGAGGCAGCAGCTCGGCAGGGTCGCGGATCTCGTCCGGCCAGCGCATGGCATGCAGCACGATCGCATCGCCGCGCACCCGCAACAGCCCCAGGCGCTCGCGGCCGGACCACGCATACTTCGCGATGGCGGTTGGAGTCCCTGATCGATTAGTTTCCGTAACTGCATGTGCCTCCAGGCGGCGGCCGAAGTACCACCGCCTGCTGGCGGCGAGGCGTTCGGCGAATGACCGTGTAGTTCAAGCCCGGCGACACCGCGCATGCGGTGGAGCAACTCGACTGGATGCGGGCGGTGTTCTTCGCCAACCGCCCAGACGACCCCGGCGGCGGTACACCTTCGGGCCGTGCCTGCGCGGCGTCGAAGCGGGCCGACCGCATCAGATGCCTGTGCGACGAGGCCGGCCGTGCCCTTGTCAGTGGTGGCGCGGGCGGGGCAGCAGGGCGAACGCGGTCTCCGCGATCGAGGTCAGGCGGTCGGGGCCGTGGCCGTACGCGCCTACGACATCGCTGCCGCGGATGACGGTCAGCACAAGGTAGGCGAGGTCGTCGGGGTCCGCGTCGGGGTCGATGTCGCCGTTGCGCTGCGCCGCTCGCACGCAGTCGGCCACCGCCGTCCGGACCACGGAGAAGCAGTCGTTGGCCAGGCGTTGCACCTCGGGATCGGAGCCGCCGACCTCCAGGGCCATCTTGGCGGCGAAGCAGGCCGCCGCCGCCCGGTCATCGGCGGGGGGTACGTCGGCGGCGAGCGGCACCCCGTGGACGGCGCGCAGCAAGTACGCGTGCAGTCGTTCCAGGGCGCCCTCATCCGGTCCGTCGAGCATCTTCCGCGGACCCTGCGCCAGCCGGGCGAAGTAGCCGGTCATCGCCTGCAGCAGCACGCCGTGCTTGCCGTCGAACGCGGCATAGAGGCTGCCGCGGCCCAGGCCGGTGGCGGCGCTGATGTCGTCGACGCTCGTGCCGTTGTAGCCCGAGGCGCGGAACTGCCGCTCAGCGGCATGCAGGACGTGGTCGGGGTCAAAGCTTCGTGGTCTCGCCATACAAAGACGGTAAAGCGGACCCACCCTTCTTGACAACCCAGTACAGAACCGCCTAGGTTTCCGACTGTTCAGTACACAACCTTTCTGAGCTCACCGGGACCGGCTTGGTCCGGGCTTGCAGAACCGGTGCGCGCACCGTGTCGGTCATGGCCACACAACCGAAGGAACCACCATGCAGACAGCTCCCCCAGTAGCCCTCGTGTCGGGCGCCTCCTCCGGGATCGGGCGGGCGGCAGCGCGCGCCCTCGTGGGTGCCGGCTTCGCGGTGGTCGGCACGAGCCGCAACGCGGCGAACGCCGAGCCGCTCCCCGGGGTGACGTTCCTCGATCTCGACGTGGCCGACGACGAGTCGGTCCGCTCCCTGGTCGAGGAGGTGATCGAGCGGTTCGGCCGAATCGACGTCCTGGTCAACAACGCCGGCGTGGGCGCGGTCGGCGCCGGCGAGGAGAGCTCGATCCACCAGGCCAAGGAGGTCTTCGACATCAACGTCTTCGGCGTGATGCGGATGACCAACGCAGTGCTGCCCCACATGCGCGCCCAGGGCAGTGGCCGCGTGGTCAACGTCTCCTCGGTCCTCGGTCTGATCCCAGCCCCCTTCATGGCCGTCTACGCCGCCACCAAGCACGCGGTCGAGGGCTACTCCGAGTCCGTCGACCACGAGCTTCGCGAGCACGGCGTCCGGGTGCTGCTGGTCGAGCCGGCCTACACCAGCACGAGTTTCGAGGCGAGCAGCATGGCGCCCGACGCGCCCCTGCCGATCTACGCCGCACAGCGGGAGATCTCCCGGGACGTGCTGGCCACGGCCGTGCGCAACGCCGACCACCCGGACGTCGTCGCGAAGGTGATCGTCGCGGCCGCCACCGATTCCAAGCCCAAGCTCCGCTACACCGCCGGCCCGATGGCCAGACGCGTCAGCGCCCTGCGCCGGATCGTGCCCTCGCGCGCCTTCGACCAACAGGTCCGCAAGCTCAACCGACTGGCCGGCTGACCCCGCAGTACACCCGGCGCCCGAGCAGACGCACATGTCCAGAACCAGAGACACAGAAGCCGGCATCAGCAAACTCTCGCCCGACCACTCTTGGAAACGGCTGACACCCATGGAGTTCGAACACGTCACGTTCGACCTGCCACACGGCACCTTCCACGCGCTGCAGGGTGGTGACCCCGATGGGCGACCGACGCTCGTCCTGCACGGCTTCCCGGACCATCCGCCGACCGCGAAGCCCTTCCTCGCCGAGCTCGGCCGCCGCGGACGTCACGTCCTCGCACCCTGGCTTCGCGGTTACGCGCCGTCCCCGACCGCGGGGCCGTTCGACTTCGCATCCCTCACCAGCGACGTGCTCGCGCTGATCGACCGCTGGTCTCCCGGGCGAGCCGTGGAGTTGGTCGGCCACGACTGGGGCGCCTTCATCACCTACGATGCCGTCGCCACCGCGCCGGAGCGGATCGAACGCGCGGTCACGCTCGCCATCCCCCACCCACGCACGTTCCTGAAGCTGCTGCGCCCCGCGCAGCTGCGCCGGAGCTGGCACATGGGGCTCTTTCAACTGCCGGGAACCGGCTGGCTGGCCGGCGCCCGCGATCTCGCCCTCATCGACCACCTCTGGCGTCAGTGGTCGCCCGGCCTCTCGCTCGATCCAGCTCTCCAGGCGGAGCTGCACAAGGACCTGCGGGCGAGCATGCCCGCGCCCCTGAAGTACTACCGGCAGATGATGCGACCCAGCATGCTCGGGGTGTTGCGCCGCACGTCTCAGCCGATCAAGGTACCCCTGCTGCAGCTCCACGGTGCCGACGACGGCGGCATCCTCCCCCCGCAGATCGACGACCGGCATCGGTTCGCCGCCCCGCACGCGCTGGAGATCGTCCCCGACGTCGGTCACTTCCTGCACGTCGAGGCCCCCGAGGCGATCGCGGAACGGATCGCGGCATGGGCCCAGTAGCGGATCACTCGACCCCCGCGGCGAGACCACCCGAATGGGCGTCGCGGGGCCGTCCGGCAGACCGAGGTCGACCGGCTGCCGGTCCTCGGGGCGCGGCACGTGGAGATCGGCCAGGGAGAGCAGTCCTGGACCACACTGGTGGACCCGCACGGCAACGAGTTCTGCCTGCTCGGCCCGCGGCGGAGCCGACCGGAGCGAAGCAGGGCGACGACCACACAATGTCTGAAAGGCGGCGCGGCACCGAGCCGGCGCCGACCGGTGATCCGATCACTCGAGGTGAGAGACGTATGGCACAGACCGCGGACGCTGCGCGGACCGTCATCATGACCGTGGACGACGACCCCGGGGTCTCCCGCGCCGTCGCCCGCGACCTGCGGCGGCGCTACGGCGCCTCGTACCGGATCGTGCGCGCGGAGTCCGGCGAGTCCGCGCTGGAGGCGCTGCGGGAACTGAAGCTGCGCGGCGACCTCGTGGCGGTGATCCTGGCCGACTACCGCATGCCGCAGATGAACGGCATCGAGTTCCTCGAACAGGCCCTGGACATCTATCCGGGCGCCCGGCGGGTGCTGCTGACCGCCTACGCGGACACCAACGCGGCAATCGACGCGATCAACGTCGTCGACCTCGACCACTACCTCCTCAAGCCATGGGACCCGCCCGAGGAGAAGCTCTACCCGGTCCTGGACGACCTGCTGGAGGCGTGGCGGTGCAGCGACTACAAGCCGGTGCCCGCCACCAAGGTGATCGGACACCGCTGGTCGGCCCGCTCGTCGGACGTACGGGAGTTCCTGGCCCGCAACCAGGTGCCGTACCGCTGGTACTCCACCGAGGAGCCCGAGGGGCAGCGGCTGCTGACCGCCGCAGGGCAGGACGGGCAGCGGCTGCCGGTGGTGATCACGGCGGAAGGTACGGCGCTCGTCGAGCCGGAGGTGCCGGAACTGGCCGCGCACGTGGGCCTGGCGACGACACCCACGGCCGACTTCTACGACCTGGTCGTCATCGGCGGCGGCCCGGCAGGGCTCGGTGCGGCGGTGTACGGGGCCTCGGAGGGGCTGCGTACGGTGCTCGTGGAGCGGTCGGCGACCGGCGGGCAGGCCGGACAGAGCTCGCGGATCGAGAACTACCTGGGCTTCCCCGACGGCGTCTCCGGCGGCCAGCTCACCGACCGGGCGCGACGCCAGGCCACCAAGTTCGGCGCCGAGATCCTCTCCGCGCGGGAGGTGACCGGTCTGGAGAGCAGCGGGGCGGCCCGGCTCGTACGGTTCGCGGACGGGTCGCAGATCGCGGCGCACAGCGTGATCCTGGCGACCGGTGTGTCGTACCGGAAGCTGGAGGCGCCGGGTGCCGACGAGTTGTCGGGCCGCGGGGTGTTCTACGGGTCCGCGCTCACCGAGGCCGCCGCCTGCCAGGGCCACGACGTGTACATCGTCGGCGGCGCCAACTCGGCCGGGCAGGCGGCGATGTACCTGGCCCGGGGCGCCAAGTCGGTCACTCTGCTGGTGCGCGGAGCGGACCTCACCGCGTCGATGTCGCACTATTTGATCCAGCAGATCGCCGAGTCGCCGAACATCTTTGTACGGGCCCACACGGTCGTCGAGGCCGCGCACGGCGACAACCACCTGGAACAGCTGACGTTGCGCGACACGACGAGCGGGCAGACCGAACTCGTCGACGCGCAATGGCTGTTCGTGTTCATCGGCGCGGCCCCGCTGACCGACTGGCTGGACGGCACGGTGTCGCGGGACGAGCGCGGGTTCATCCTCGCCGGGCCCGATCTGACCGCCGACGGGCGGCCACCGGCCAACTGGGAGCTGGACCGGCCGCCGTACCACCTGGAGACCGACATTCCCGGCGTGTTCGTCGCCGGGGACGCGCGCGCCGAGTCCGCGAAGCGGGTCGCGTCCGCCGTCGGAGAGGGAGCCATGGCCGTGATGCTCGTCCACCGGTATCTGGAGCAGTCATGAGCGGGCAACTGATGCCGTGCGCCCCCGAGGAGATCGGGTCGCTGTTCCTCTTCGAGAAGCTCAGTGCCGAGCAGCTCGACAGGCTGTGCAGCGCGGGACGGGTCGAACTGTTCGGCCCCGGACCTGTGTTCACCGAAGGTGACCCGGCGACCGACTTCTACGTGATGGTCGAGGGCACGCTCGTCATGTCGCGCCGGGTGGGCAGCGACGACATCGAGGTGAGCCGCACGTCCCAGCGAGGGGTGTACGCGGGGGCCGTGATGGCGTACCTCTGGGACGGGAAACCGCAGCGGTACATGAACTCGGTGCGGGTGTCGGAGCCGACGCGGTTCTTCGTGCTGCCCGCCGCATCGTTCGCGAACCTCGTCCACGAGTGGTTTCCGATGGCGGTCCATCTCCTGGAGGGGCTCGCCCTCGGTTCGCAGACCTTTCAGCGGGCCGTCGGGCAGCGCGAACGGCTGCTCGCGCTGGGCTCGCTGTCCGCAGGCCTCACCCATGAGCTCAACAACCCGGCCGCGGCGGCCGCACGAGCCACCTCGTCACTCAGGGACCGGGTCGCGCACATGCGCAACAAGCTCGGCGCCATCGCCTCGGGCCCCTACCACGGCGACGTCCTGAAGGCCCTGGTCGACCTCCAGGAGCGTACGGCCGAGCGGGTCTCCAAGGCGTCGGCACTGAGCCCGCTCGAGGCGTCCGACCGGGAGGACGAACTCGCCGACTGGCTGGACGACCACGGTGTCCCAAACGGCTGGCAGATCGCGCCGACCTTCGTGCAGGCCGGTCTCGACGTCGACTGGCTGGAGCAGGTCGCGGCGGCCATCGGCGAGCAGGAGATCCTGCCCAGTGCCATCGAGTGCCTCAACTACACGGTCGAGGCCGAGCTGTTGATGTCCGAGATCGAGGACTCCACCACCCGTATCTCGCACCTCGTCGACGCCGCCAAGCAGTACTCGCAGCTGGACCGCGCGCCCTACCAGGTCACGGATGTGCACGAACTCCTCGACAGCACGCTGATGATGCTGTCCGGGAAGATCGGGCAGCAGATCAAGGTGGTCAAGGAGTACGACCGGACCCTGCCGAGGATTCCGGCCTACCCGGCCGAGCTGAACCAGGTGTGGACGAACCTGATCGACAACGCGGTGCAGGCCATGAACAGTGTGGGCGGGGAGGGGACGTTGACCGTCCGGACCGCGCTGGAGCACGACCGGCTGCTGGTGGAGTTCCGGGACACCGGGCCCGGGGTGCCGGCGGACATCCGCGGGCGGATCTTCGACCCCTTCTTCACCACCAAACCGGTGGGCGAGGGCACCGGGCTCGGGCTCGACATCTCCTGGCGGATCGTCGTCAACAAGCACCACGGTGACCTGAAAGTCGAGTCCGTACCCGGCGACACCCGCTTCCAGGTGCTGCTCCCCCTCACCGCCATCGACACCGAGCCCGATACCGTCCCCGACCCGGCCCAGGAGCCCTCATGACCAAGGACACCGGAATCGACCCCGGCGTCCCGCCCAACGGGGCCGGGACGAGGGGCTGACCCGTCTCGCCGGTGTGCTGGTCCGGCCCCGTGTCCGCGAGGCCCGTGCCGTGCTCATCGCCGGGGACGCCGGGGTGTGCGCGGCGGGCCTGGACATCCCCGACGACGTCGGCATGAAACCCACGCACCACGCCGTCCACGTCGGCCCGGGTACACATCGCTGCGAAGGACACGGTGTTCCACGTCAGCGATCACTCCTCCTACAGGGACCCCGCACGAGGACGACGCTTGCGAGTTCCTGGCAACCCTCCTCGCCCCGTGGTGACGACAGCCCTGTACGAGATCGAGACCAGCGAAGCCGACTGCCGCGATTTGGGTTGCTGGTCGGCCCGTACCCGTTGCCTCGCCGCCGGGCTCAGAACCCGGGGAAAATCCTGCGCAGGTCGTCGAGGGTGACGGTGTCACCGGTGAGGGTCACGGAAGAGGGGGTGTGGGCGGGGGCGTGCCGACCGGCGACGAGTCGCAGCCACCACTCGGCGGGAGCCGTCAGCACGGCGTCGGCGTTCTCGGGTTCGCCGGTGAGCGCGACCGTCTCGCCGACCGAGAGACCGAAGGCGCGCTCGGGTGCGGTGGTGTGCACCGCGACGGCGACGGGGCGGTTCTCCAGGGCGTCCGCCTTGCCGATGAAGCCCAGCATCATGCCGGCCTGGTCGAGGAGCGGCCCGATCGCGGCGGACGCCAGGGTCGTCGACGGGTCGAAGGCCACCTCGACGTCCCACGAGTGGTGGGTGAGCTCACCGAGCCGGAGCCCCGCCGCGGTCGCGACGTCCACCGGCGCGGGCAGGAAGCCGAGGTCGATCCGGAGGTCGCTGCGGGCCCCCGCGTCGAGGCCCTCGTAGCGTTCGACCAGCGCCTGGTTGGCGGTGACGAAGCCTTCGGCGTGCTCGGCCGGGGTCATCGCGTCCCAGCGGGCCCACACCGACTTGTTGAAGTCGCCGTCGGGGGCACCCGTACCGCCCATCGCGCCCTCCAGTACGGCCAGGCCTATTTCGGCGCCGCTGCCCAGATGGCCGAGCACCTGGGAGACGTCCCACTCCGACGCGCCGGACGGGCGGGTGAGATCGGCCGTGGTGAGTCTGTGCACCACAGCGGCGAGGTGGTCGTGCCCGCTGCGCAGGGCGTCGATGATCCGGTCTGCGGCTTCAGTCATGTTCTTTTCCCCAATGAAGGCCCGTGAGCTCAGGATGGTTGTGTATTGAACAGCCGGAAACCTAGGCAGTTCTGTACTGAGTTGTCAAGAAGGACGGTCGGCTTTACCGCATAGGGCGAGGCCGCGAAGCTTTGACCGCGACCACGCCCTCCATGCCGCCGAGTGGCAGTTCCGCGCCTCGGGCTGTCATCCGCGGCATCGACGTCGTAGGCGCATACGGCCGCAGCCCCCGCCGCCCCGCCCCCGCCGCCACTGACAAGGACACGGTCGACCTCGTCACGCAGGCATCCGAGGCGGCCGGCCCATCTGGGCGCCACGCAGGCACGCTCGCACGCACACGGCCACCGCCGTCGCGACCGCGAAGGAAAGGTGAAGCCGGCCCACCACAGTTGACAGCTCGGTACAGAACCGCCTAGGTTTCCGACTGTTCAGTACACAACTGTCCTGGGCTCACTGGACAGGCTGCGTACACGTCTGGCGCCATCACCGTCCCGTCGCTCTACCTCCACGGGGCCGACGACAACTGCTTTTCCAGTGGAGTTGAGCGACAGCACGGACGACCTGTTCACGAACGGCTTCGAACGCATCGTCATACCCGGCGCGGGGCACTTCCAGCACCTCGAACAGCCCAAGACGGTCGCCGACCACATCCTCGGCTTCCTGAACAGCTGACCCCGCCAGCCACCCAGAACTCGAAGGACTGACCGAACCATGACTGACAAGGAAAGGCAGGAGGCCATGGCTGTGACGACTCCTTTCGTGGAAAAGCACCGCGGCACCGAGGCCATGCTGGCCGTCCTCGACGCGATGGACCAGATGCCGAGCGCCAGCCTGCTGCGGGCCCGCTCCTACGAGCTGCTGTCTCTTGTCCCGGGCTCGTCCGTCGTGGACGTCGGCTGCGGTGCCGGGCGGGCCGTCGCCGAGCTGGCCGAGCGTGGCGTCCACGCGGTGGGCGTGGATCCCGATCCGTGGATCCTGGCCGAGGCCCGGAAACGGTGGCCGGGGGCCGAGTTCCGGGAAGCGGGGGCGGAGGATCTGCCGTTCGCCGACGGAAGTGTGCGCGGCTACCGTGCCGACAAGGTCTTCCAATTCCTTCAGGAGCCGTGGCGCGCGGTGACGGAAGCGCGGCGCGTCCTCTGCCCGGGCGGCAGGATCGCCCTGGTCGGGCAGGACTGGGACGCCATCATGATCGACTCTGATGACGCGGCGCTCACCCGCACGATCGTGCACGCCCGCGCCGACCTCCTGGGCACCCCCCGCGCCGCCCGCCAGTACCGCAACCTGCTCCTGGACGGCGGCTTCAACGACGTCACCGTCGAGGTGCACACCAGCGTGTTCACCGATCCAGCGATGCTGTCATTGCCCACCATGCTCGCCGAGTCGGCCTGCACGATCGGTGCCGTCAGCCGTGACCAGGCCGATGAGTGGCTCGCCGAACAGCGCCGACGCGCCGAGGCCGACCGCTTCCTCATCGCCCTTCCGTACTTCGTGGCTGCCGCCTCCGCCTAGAGAGCAGATGGAGCACAGGCTGCGGGGATCCGCTTGACCGGGGAACGGTGACCACGCCTGTCAGGCGCTCGTGGCCGATGTGGGTTTCCTTGGCCGGCCGGGGGTGACCCCCTTCCGTGCGAGACGCCTGGTCATGAGGGTTGGGCAGCGACGACATCGAGGTGAGCCGCACGTCCCAGCCAGGGGTGTACGCGGGGGCCGTGATGGCGTACCTCTGGGACGGGAAACCGCAGCGGTACATGAACTCGGTACGGGTGCCCGAGCCGACACGGTTCTTCGTCCTGCCCGCCGCATCGTTCGCGAACCTCATGCACGATTGGTTTCCGATGGCGGTCCACCTCCTGGAGGGGCTCGCCCTCGGTTCGCAGACCTTTTTCAGCGGGCCGTCGCGCAGCGCGAACGGCTGCTCGCGCTGGCTCGTCAGGACTTCTCTGTGCCGCAGAACCTGGGCGCCGTTAACGAGCGGCGAACCAGGTGACATGCAACTCCTGAGGAAGGTTCGGAGCCGGATCTTCCCCGGCGGAGTCGTCGTGGCCCTCGTCCTCGCGGGGATCGGGGTAGCGGCCGAACGGCTCGACCCGGTCAGAGCCTTCGGCTCCGAGTGCCCCGGGGCCCTTCGTACGGTGCGGCGGCAGCGGGATCATGCGTCCTCCCCCTGCTGTCGGGCCTGCGCGATCAGCGCGGCCACGACGTCGTCCGACTGGTCATCGGTCTGTTCAACGACCGCGCCCATCGCGTTGGGGTGCCGCCCGTGACCTGCTGCTGGAGGCGTTTCATCAGGTCGGGGTCGGTGTTGCTGCCGGACCCGGTGAGGTCCACCCGGGTCGGCCGGCGCGGGGCGATGACCTCGGGCGTGGCCGGTGCCGTTCTTCTCGGCTTCGGCGAGCGTGCAAGACCGACCCGCCGTATTTGACAGCTCAGTACAGAACCGCATAGGTTTCTGACTGTTCAGTCCACAACGGTCCCGAGCTCACCGGAAGGGCTGCGTGCACGCCTGGCGCGATCGAGGGCAACCCATGCCTTTGAACTCCTCCGCGCCGCCCCGCGTCGCGACGCCTTCCGGGCCGGCAAGGCCCGGTCTGATCCTCGCGATGCTGGCGACGGCAAGTTTCACCGCCGTACGGGATCTGTACATCACGAACGTCCCAAGCGAACCGGAGGCGGACTCTCCACTGGGTGCACAGCCACCGTCGTGACCGCTCACCGGCACTGACCCCGGCTTCAGACAGCCGTACTCGCCACTTGGTCCGGGCTTGCCGGACCGCGACGCCGCGAAGGCGGCTAGGAGGTTGAACTCATGACACAGGCGACCCAGCGACCGCCCTTTGGCGAGGACTCCCCGGCCGGGGGGTCCCAGGCGACCGACCGCGTCCGTCGTCGGACGGTTCAGGCAGGCGGACTGGAGGTTCCGATCCTCGAGGCCGGCAGCGGGCCGCTCGTGGTGCTCCTCCACGGGTTTCCCGACCACGCCGCCAGCTGGACAGGGACCCTCGACCGCCTCGCCCAGGAAGGGTACTGGGCGGTCGCGCCCGCACAGCGCGGATACTGGCCCGGCGGCGCGGCCCCCGACGGCTCCTACCGCATTGCCTCGACCGGTCAGGACGTCCTGACCCTGATCGAAGCGCTCGGGCGCGAGCAGGCGGATCTCATCGGCCACGACTTCGGCGCCGCGGCGGCGTACGCGGCAGCGAGCCTCGACGCCAGACGGGTCCGCAAGCTGGTCACCATGGCGGTTCCCCATGGCCGTCAACTGCTGAACGCACTGGTCGCCGACGGTGACCAGCAGCGACGCAGCTGGTACATGTTCTTCTTCCAGACCGCCATGGCGGAGGCGGCCGTCGAGCGCGACGACTTCGCCTTCATCGACCGGCTGTGGCGGGAATGGTCACCCGGTTACGAGCTGCCGGACGCGGAGCGCGCCGCGCTCAAGGAAACCCTGGGTGCTCCAGGAGTCCTGACCGAGATCCTCGGCTACTACCGCCAGTTGTTCACGCCCCCCGCGGACGAGGCGGCCCAAGCCCTGCAAGCCCGGGCCTTCGGCACCATCACCGTCCCGTCGCTCTACCTCCACGGCGCCGACGACAACTGCATGACCGTGGAGTTGAGCGACGGCATGGACGACCTGTTCACGAACGGCTTCGAACGCGTCGTCATACCCGGCGCAGGGCACTTCCTGCACCTCGAACAGCCCAAGACGGTCGCCGACCACATCCTCGGCTTCCTGAACCGCTGACCCCCTCCAACCACCCAGAACTCGAAGGACTGACCGAACCATGAACGACAAGGAAACGCAGGAGACCACGGCTGTGGCCACTCCCGCAGACGCGAGCGACGCACTGGCCGAGGGGACCGTCGACGCGGTGGTGATCGGCGGGGGCGCCGCGGGGCTGAACGGTGCACTGATCCTCGCCCGCTCCCGCCGCTCGGTCGTCGTGATCGACAGCGGCTCCCCGCGCAACGCACCCGCCGAGGCCGTGCACGGCCTCCTCGCCCTGGACGGCACCCCGCCGTCCGAGATCCTTCGACGGGGCCGGGAGCAGGTGCGCCAGTACGGCGGACGCGTCATCCACGGCCAGGTGGTCTCGGCCGGGCCCGCCGCCCCCTCGGCGGACGGGGACCTGCGCTTCACCGTCACCCTGGCCGACGGCCGCCACCTCACCGCCCGCCGCATCCTGGTCGCCACCGGCGTGAAGGACGTACTCCCGGAGGTGCCCGGGCTCGCCCAGCACTGGGGACACAGTGTGGTGCACTGCCCGTACTGCCACGGCTGGGAGGTACGCGACGAACCCATCGGCGTCCTCGCCACCGGCCCCGCTTCCATCGGCCCCGCACTGTTGTTCCGCCAGCTGACCGAGGACCTCACCTACTTCACCAACGAAACCGACCTCGACGAGGACACCCGCACCCGCTTCGCCGCCCGCGGCATCCGCGTCATCGACACCCCGGTCACCGAGATCGTCAACGACGAGGACGGTGCCCTCGCCGGGGTGCGCCTGGCCGACGGCCAGTTCGTGGCCCGCCGCGTCCTCGGGGTCGTCCCGCAGATGCAGGCCCGCACAAAGGGCCTGGAAGGCCTGAACCTGCCGATACAGGACCTGCCCACGGGCCGCACTTTCGCCTCCGGCACAGACGGCACCACCGAGGTGCCGGGTGTGTGGGTGGCCGGCAACGTCACCGATCCGGTCGCCCAGGTCGGGGCCTCCGCAGCAGCCGGCGCACTCGCCGGCATCGACATCAACAAGAAACTGGCCGTCGCGGACACCGACGCGGCCCTCCAGAAGATCACCGCGTAAAGCCCCACAGCGGCCACCCGATGATCTCGAAGCCCTGAGATCTCAGCCCGTCACCCACTCGCCTCACCTTCATCGGTGAGGAGACCAATCAGTTTCCCCGTCTGGAAGCTGATCAGTTTCCAGACGGTTCTCAGTCATGCCCGCAAGCAAGCAGCACGAGCGCCGCGCCGAGGTCAACGCCCCCCTTGACGGCTTCCTCGCCCGCCTCGACGACTTCACATCCCCAGCTTCATGAACGGCCGACCCACCCCCACCAGATGAAGGACACGACAATGTCGGAGCGCAATCCCGTGGACAAGAACACGACATCGCGACAGCGGGCCCTGGTGGTCGGCCTCGGGATCAGCGGGATCGCCTCCGCACTGCGACTGCATCGCGCGGGCTGGGACGTGGTGGTGCTGGAGAAGGCCCCCGAGCGGCGCCGCGGCGGCTACTTCATCGCCCTGTTCGGGACCGGGCTCGCCGCCGCCGAACGGCTGGGCTTCGCCGATGCGGTGCCGAATCGCTTCGCTCCGGAAGGCGTGAGCTACGCCGTCGACCGAACGGGCCGGCGCCGCCCCGGTGTGAGCTACGCCGATGTGTTCGGCGGGTCTCGCATGGTACTGCGGGGCGACATCGAAGAAGCGGCCTTCACCGCCCTGCCCGACGAGGTCGAGATCCGGTACTCGACCGTGCCGACCGCGCTGGACCAGTACCTCGACGGGGTGGACGTCGAGATCCGCGACCTGACGACGGAGACGACGACTGTCGAGCGGTTCGACCTGGTGGTCGGGGCAGACGGACTGCGCTCGACGGTGCGCCGACTCGCGTTCGAGCCCGAGCAGAGCCCGATCCGTCGGCTGAACTACATGATCGCCGTGTACAGACTGCCCGAGCCGATACCCGGCTACCGCCCGCAGGACGGGCTGAGCATGATCGAGGCGGGCCGATCGGTGTGGGTGTTCTCGTTCGCCGACCGTCCGCCGTCGGTGATGTTCTCCTACCGCACCGACGACGTGGACGCCGAGTTCACCCGGCCGGCCATCGACTCGCTGCGCGCCGCCTACGGCCCCCAGCCCACCGGCTCCACGCTCGGTTGGCTGCTCGACCAGTTCGAGAAGGCCCCGGACCACCTGTTCGACTCCGCCGAGCAGGTGCACCTCGACCACTGGCACCGCGGCCGAGTCGTGCTCGTCGGCGACGCCGCGTGGTGCCTGACCGTCTACTCCGCCATGGGGGCATCCACCGGCCTCGCCGGGGCGGACCTGCTCGGCACCATGCTGGAACGCCACCCCCACGACGTGCCACGAGCACTGCAGGACTGGGAGGACCACCTGCGCCCGTTCATCGAACACCACCTCGGCAGCGCTGTGGGCCAGCGCAGTTTCTTCACCCCAGGCAACCGCGCCGAGTTGCTGCTTCGGTCCGTGATGCTCCGCCTCGCCCGGCTGCCGATCGCCGGCCGGCTGCTCGCCAGGACGAGGACCAACAATGCGCGGATGAAAGGCCTGGATATCGCCGCCGCTGCAGCGTGAGTGGACCTCCTTGCATACGAGCGGGAGAGCGAGGTCGCCTGGGCCCGCAACTTCGTCGAACGAATGCGCGGCCAGCTCGACGTCGCTGAAGTCGACCTCCTTCAGCAGCGGATCGAATGCGGCGCGTTGCTGCTAGCCAAGCCTGTGACCACCGAGAAACGCAGACTCGACATCCCGGGCATCGTCGTGGTCGGCGAGGGTCGACCTGCCGTACTTGACAACCCAGTACAGAACCGCCTAGGTTTCTGACTGTTCAGTACACAACGGTCCTGGGCTCACCGGACAGGCTGCGTCACGCCTGGCGCGATTGAGGGCAACCCATGCCTTTGGTCTGGGCCTGCCGGTGCAGGACCTGCCGGTGAGCCGCGGTTTCGCCTCCGCCTGGCCGGCACCACCGAGGTGCCGGGCGGGTGGGTGGCAGGCAACGTCACCGATCCGGTCGCCCAGGTCGGGGGCCTTCGCAGCGGCCGGCGCACTGGCCGGCGCCGACATCAACAGCAGCTTGGCCACCGCGGACACCGACGCGGCCCTCCAGCAGATCGCTGAGGCAAGCCCCGCAGCGGCCACCCGATGATCTCGAAGCCCTGAGATCTCAGTTTCCAGGCGGCATCAGTCATGCCCACCAAGCAAGGGAAGAAAATGAGTACCAGCATCGACCGCGGGGCGCCCGCCTCCAAAAAGACAGACTCGGGCCTTCGCGGCTCCCATGCCGTGCGCTGGTGGGTGCTGGCCGTCATCGGCCTGGCACAGCTCATGGTCATGCTCGATGCGACCGTCGTGAACATCGCGCTGCCCGAGGCCCAGCAGGACCTCGGCTTCAGCGACGGCAGCCGGCAGTGGGTCATCACGGGGTACGCGCTGGCGTTCGGCAGCCTGCTGCTGCTCGGCGGCCGACTCGGTGACCTGCTGGGCCGGCGTACCCTCTTCGTGATCGGCTTGGCAGGTTTCGGGGCCGCATCCGTTCTCGGCGGCGCGGCCGGCAGCTTCGAGATCCTCGTCGCGGCACGCGTGGCCCAGGGCCTCTTCGCCGCGCTGCTCGCGCCCGCGGCCCTCTCGCTGCTCAGCGTGACCTTCACCGAACCGTCCGAAAGGGCGAAGGCCTTCGGCATCTTCAGTGCGCTGGGCGGTGCGGGCGGCGCGGTCGGGCTGCTGGTCGGCGGCATGCTCACCGAATGGGCGTCGTGGCGGTGGGTGATGTACGTGAACGTCGTCTTCGCGGTCCCCGCCCTGATCGGTGCCTTGCTGCTGCTGGCCAAGCCCGTGATCACCCAGAAGCCCAGACTCGACATCCCGGGCATCGTCGTGGTGAGCGCCGCGCTGTTCGCCGTCGTCTACGGGTTCGCGCACGTCGAGTCCACCAGCTGGACCGACCCGGTCGCCCTCGGCTCCATGATCGTCGGCGCGGTGCTGCTCGCGGTGTTCGTCCGGCTGGAGACCCGGGTCGCGCATCCGCTGCTGCCGCTGCGGGTCGTGCTGGACCGGACCCGCGGTGGTTCGTTCGCGGCGGTGTTCGTCATCGGCATGGGGATGTTCTCGATCTTCCTGTTCCTGACCTACTACTTCGCGGCCAGCCTGGGCTACTCGCCGATCAAGACCGGGCTGGTGTACCTGCCGATGGTCGCGGCCGTCGTCGTTTCGTCGACCACCATGCCGGTGCTGGTGCTGCCCAGGGTCGGCCCGAAGATCGTGATCACCGCCGGCTTCCTGGTCGCCGCAGCCGGTATGGCCCTGCTGACCCGGATCGGGTTGGACAGCACCTACGCCGCCCACATCATGCCCGGCATGATCCTGATGGGTCTCGGCCTCGGCACGGTAATGACCACCGCGTTCCAGGGGGCGACCTCAGGCCTGCACCACGAGGACTCGGGCGTCGCCTCGGCACTGATCAACACCGGTCAGCAGGTGGGCGGCTCGATCAGCACCGCGCTGCTGACCACCATCGCCTCGTCGGCCGCGACCGACTACCTGACTTCGCACAAGCCCAGCGCGCTGGCCGCGGCACAGGCCGGCGTCGAGGGCTACACGGCCACCCTCGCGTGGGGCTCCGGGTTCTTCGTGGTCGGCGCGGTGATCGCGGCGCTCCTGATCCCGAACCGGGCACTGGAGCCGTCCGAGGGGGAGCCCGTGATGGCCCACTGAGCCTGGCCCCACCCCCACAGATGCCCTGCCACCTGCGATGACTGCTGTCCTCAGGACACGAATCAGCGCAGGAAAGCAGGGCATCTCCAGGGTTCCACCGCGACGGTCCCCCCTGCGCATCCACGACGTGTCGTTCTTTCGCGGTAGACCTCACCGCCCGCCACCCGCGCCCCGGAGAACTGTCGGCCTTCGGCCGGTCCGTGTGCGTCTCGGCGCGGGCCGCAGGGATCCCGGGCCGGAAGTGGGTGTCGATCAGGTCGGCGTAGTGGCGGTGGAAGGTGGCGTGGGGAATGCCGAGGCGTCGCTCGATGGCGGTCACGGTCGGCCGCCGTCCGCTGGCGAACGCTTCTTCCAGGACGGTATCGATGGGCGGCCTTGACGGTGTCGGCGTCAGCACGTCGGCGGCCCATTCGTTGATGAACGGTTCCGCTCGCAGGTAATGGGCGAAGGAGGTCTGCGCCGTGTTGGTCAGCCGCGTGCCGGTAGGGGGTGAGGCTGGGGGCTACTACTTGGTGCCGACCGTGCGCAGTGTGGCGAGCACCAGTGCCCGGGTGACGGTGACGATGTCGCTCACGCGGACCTGTTCCTGCGGACCGTGTGCGAGGCGTACGTCGCCGGGGCCGTACTGCAGCGTAGGGATGCCCGCCCCGGAGTACAGTCGCAGGTCGCTGCCGTAGGGGGCGCCTCGCTCAGAGGGTCGCGGGCCGCCGGTGACGTCGGCGTGCGCGTCGGCGACCTGGGCCACAAGCGGATGCCCGGTCGGCAGCCGTCCGCTGGCGAACTGTCCGCCGGGCCACGTCACCGTGGCGGGGTGGGAGCGCAGCCAGGGGTCGGCCGCGCAGGCTTCGGCCACGCACGCCTCCAGTTCGGTGCGTGCCTGGGCAGGATCCTCGCCCAGCCGGACGCCCAGTCTTCCCTCGGCCACCAGCAGGTCGGGCACGCTGCTGGCCCAGTCGCCGGAATGAACGGTACCGATGGACAGCGGGTAGGGGATGGGGTATTCGGACATGAGTGGGTCGGCGCCGACGTTGCGGCGGGCTTCCAGGTGGGCGAGCGCGCGGTGGATGGGCAGGTATGCGTCGATGGCGCTCACTCCCACGTATCTGGTGCTGCCGTGGGTGGCCCGGCCGGGTACTTGGATGCGAAAGGTCAGGGCGCCGGCGTTCGCAGTCATGACCGCGCCGCTGGTCGGTTCGGTGATGATGCAGGCGTCGCCGGTGTGGCCGCGTTGGAGGGTGCCGAACGCCCCGAGTCCCCCGTCCTCTTCACTGACTACGAAATGCGCGGACACCTGGCCGCGCAACCTTGCGCCCGCCTCCCGTATCGCGGCCAGGGCGGCGAGTATCGCCACCACCCCCGCCTTCATGTCGCACGCTCCTCGTGCGTGCACCACGTCCCCGGCAACCCGAGGGTGGAAGGGGTCACCCTCCCAACGCGCCAGGTCCCCGGAAGGAACGACGTCGACGTGCCCTTGGAGGATCAGGGTCGGCCCGTCGCCCCGGGGCACCGTGCCGCCCACCAGGCCCCACGCCTCGGTGCGCGGGGCCTCGCTGCCGGGAAAACCGGGATGGTCACGTAGCTTGGGCAGGTTCATGGACCACAGGTCGACATCGAGGTCCATCCGCTTCAGATGCCGGGCCAGGACGTGCTGAACCTCGGACTCCGCGGCGCTCCCCGTCACGCTCGGAACGGCGAGAAGTTCCAGCAGCAGCCGGGCGATGCCCGCCTCGTCCACCGCGGCCAGCGCCGAGGCTTCCACATCGCTCAGGCTTGCTGTCATCTCAACACTGCTCCCAGCACGTGACATCAGGACAAGCCGGAGACTATGTTCGACCGATAACACAAGCAATCGCCATTTGCTGCTGTCCACCGTCGCTTTCTTGCAATGTCAGCGGGCCCGTGGCCATTTCTTGCGCTGGGCCGCAGGTTCTGACGTCTGGAGTGAGGTCATGGACGCCATCGATCAAGCGATCATCCGGTACGTGCTGCACGACGCACGGGCCACATACGCCCAGATCGGCAAGGCGGCCGGGCTGTCCGCGCCCGCCGCCAAGCGGCGTCTCGACCGCCTCGTGGCTACCGGAGCGATCCGCGGTTTCACCGCTCTCGTCGATCCTCAGGCGTTGGCCTGGCACACCGAGGCTTTCGTCGAGGTCTACTGCGCCGGCAATCCCGCCCCCGCCGAACTGCGCCAAGCCCTGGAGGCCATCCCCGAGGTCGTCGAAGCCTGCACCGTCTCGGGGGCCGCCGACGCAGTCGTCCACATCCTCGCCAGAGACATCCCCCACCTGGAACAGGCCATCCAACGCATGCGCGCCACCCCTCCTGTGGAACGGACCGAGAGCGCTATCGTGCTCTCCCGGCTGTTGAACCGGCCTCGCGTGTGATCGACACCGTGGGACACCGCGAGTGCCGATGCCCCAGGGCCGACGACCAGCCGTGCTGGATCGGGTTGAAGAGCGCACCCCTGGAACACTGCCTCCTCACCAGTTGGTGCGGGTCACCACCGAGGCCGTGATCGGCGCGGTCACCGGGTCCCTCACCGCGCCCCGCACGCTGCTGCTGGGCCGCTACGACCGAGCGGGCCGCCTGCAGTACATCGGCCGCAGCACCACCCTGTCCCGGACCGCCGGCCGCGCTCTGGCCGACCAACTGGCCCCACCGCAGGAAGCGCATCCGTGGACGGGATGGACGTTCTCGGCAGGCTGGGGAATACAACGCACCCTCGAGGCCGTCCTGGTGCGGCCCGATGCCGTGATGGAAGTCGACGTCGCCCGCGACAGCGCCGGACGGTGGCGGCACCCAGCCCACCCCCACCGCATCCGTGCCGATCTCAGCCCGCGGGAGGTCCCCCGCGGCCCGCCTCGCCCCGCCCGGACACGACCTCCTTCTCTACACCCGTACCCGCCCACGGCAGACGACGCCCGCAGAGGCGGAACCGGGTCGGCGGCGCGTCGAGCTGTGCCTGTCCCAGATGGCCGTACTGCTGCTCGCCGTCAGCCTCGCCGGCCAGCTCCACCGGCCCCTCGCCGACGGACTCGCCGATCAGGTCCGCGCCGCCCGCTGCGACCACCTGGTCAAACGCTGGGTCCTCCACCTCACCGAAGACCATCTCGCCAGCGTCGCCTACGTGTTTCTGGCTGCACAAAAACGACCGGCTCCGCCGCCGAGGCCAACCGCTTCCCCCGCGACACCGGATCACCTACCAGCCCACCCCACCCCACGCACGGCCATCCCGCCGTCCGTCCCGATCCTGCACCGCTCGCAGACACCGACCACACACCCCGGCAGCCGCAGCTGACAGACTGTACGCCGCGCCGCTGCTTCGTCCAGGATCTGGCTGGCCTTGAGTCGCGGCTTGAGGCAGGCCTCCCAGGGGCCCCGGGCCTGACCGTCAGGCTTGCGGTACCCCAGTGCACCCGGGAGGCTCACCTGGAAGTGCGTGGCGTCGTCTTCGCTCCTTCGCGGGTCCCGGCGCACAGGGGACCGGGGCACTTCCGCTGCTGGGGTCGGTCAGTGCACGGAGTCGGCTGCGGCGACGATGGCCCGGTTGACAGCTTCCGGACTGATCGAAGGAACGTCATGGCCCGAGCGCGTGTGGATGAGGTGGGCTCCCACTCGGTCGGCTTCGAACTCCTGGGCGGCTGGCGGCACGGCGTGGTCCTCGGTCGCGACGACGGCCCACTTCGGTGTCCTGGCCGGCGGGTTCACCGTTGCTTTGTCGCTGAAGGCCGAGAAGGCGATCGGCTCCTGGGTCACCGAGGCGACGTCGATGGCCGATTTCGACAGTCCGTTGCCGTACACGGTCCCATACCTCTCGGTCTTGATGTAGACGTCGGTGTCACCGCCGGGCAGCGGAACGGTGCGCAGGTTCTGCGGGGTGAGCTGTGAGCCGGGGAACTGTCCGATCAGGGAGTTGGCGGATTCTCCCGCCCTGGGGATGAGAGCCGCCACGTAGACGAGGGCCCTGACCTTGGGTGTCTCGGCGGCGACCTGGCTGATGACCTCTCCCGAGTAGGAGTGGCCGACCAGTACCACGGGCCCCTTGATGGTATTGAGCTGTGCCTCGACATAGGCGCTGTCGAAGGCCAGGCCGCGCAGGGGTGTGTCGATCGCGTAGACCGGGTAGCGGTGCCGTCGCAGGTAGGCGACCTCGCTGTTCCAGCTGGAGGAGTCGGCGAACGCCCCGTGGAGCAGGACCACCGTCGGCTTCGCGCGGTGTGCCGCCGGCGAGGCGACGGCGAGATCGTTCGTGACAGCCAGCGAAGCTACGGCCACGCCGCTCACGAGTCCGGCAGCTGCCAATGCTTTGACTCGACCGGTGGACTTCATTTCGTGTTGATTCCTCTCGAATTGCGCTTTCGCATCGGTATGAGGAAGCGGCGCAATCGGCGTAGAGCGTGGCATGAAAGCCAAACGCTTGTTTGCCGCCGTCCGCGGCGCTTCACGAAATCGACTATGGCGGCCTCGTCTCCGGTCCCGCCAATGCCGATCCTGCTTCGCTGATGCCGGTCCGGCATACGCGTCACCACAACTGTCGGCTTGGGCTTTCCGAGGCTTCCCGGGTGTCCAGCACACCCCGCTGTCCCGGCGTCATGCCCGATCGGCATGACGCCTCGGGTAATCGGCATTGGCGTGACGAGACGCGGGCCGCGATGCTCGGCGAAGTCGGAACTCGGCGAAACAAAAGGCGCGGTAGCAGTGAAGTCCCTGTGGCGGATGGTGGATGAAACGCTCCTCGGAGCAGTGATCTATGCACTCACGTGCAGGCTGCTACGCGGCCGCCCCCCAGCACGGCGGGGCTGAAGTGCACGGGCGCCGGCACCGGCGTCAGCCTGTGACCGCCTTCTGTCTGACGGGGGGCACGACCATCGAGAAGGATGTTGTTCTATGCCAAGCACTCAGTGGCGCGAAGTGTTCCTGCCCGACGAGGAAAACCGGCACGCGCAACAGGTGCATGTGTTCAGCGAACTGCAACGCAAGCATCTGAAGAAGCACGGCCCTGGGCGAGCGCTGCACCGCAATCAAGTGGCTGCCCTGAAAGCGGCCCTCGTGGTCGAGGAGGGGCTTCCTGATCATGCGCGGCAAGGAATCTTCGCCGCTCCCGCAGTCTTTGAGGCACATGTCCGGCTGTCCAACGGGAACTTCTCCGTCGATCGGGCTCCCGACATACGCGGATTCGCGATCAAAGTGCTCGGGGCCTCGACGCCGACGTCAACGGATGTCGAGCAGAACTTCACCCTCGTCAGTCAGGAGACCCTGAAGGTCAGTGGCAGCGCGGACGTCGTGGGAATCGTCGAGCTCTCCACGAGTGCGCCCGGCTCCGCGCTCCGCAAGGCCGCGATGAAGCCGGGGCTCACGCGCCGTGCCGTCGCGAACTTCCGGGACATGGTGCAGCCGTTCAGCGGCTTCGCCACGCACGACTTCTTCAGCATCATGCCCATCACCTTCGGCGACTACGCGGCCCGCCTGAAGCTGTGCGCGGCCTCGACAACGATCAACAATGAAGCACGCAAGGATCTGGCCGCCGACCTCTATGCGCGGCTTTCGGACGGCGACCTGGAGTTCCTCTTCCAAGCCCAGTTCTTCGAAGACGAGCGTCGTACCCCGATCGAGGACTCCTCGACCCGCTGGGACGCGCCGTGGCTCACCGTGGCGCGACTGCGCCTGCCTCGGCAGGCACCGGACCAGGCATTGGCCGAGGCCGTCGAGAAGAGCAGCTTCAACCCCTGGATCGCGGCGAAGGAGCATCGGCCGCTCGGGGAACTGATGCGCGCCCGCCAGGCAGCCTACGAGCTCAGCTGGCGCAACCGGGACGCCACTGCCTGAAGCGGTGCCCGGTGTCGGCGTACTGAGAAAAGTGCTCAGGCGTGTACAGACGAACGTGCTCAGTCGTAAGACCGGGACGACAACCTTGCGGCCGTGGAAGTGTCCGCGAGCGTCCATGACTTGCTGGCGGTCTGAACGTGGAGCACGCGGACGTAGGCTCTCAGGGATGCGGATAGGCGAGTTGTCCAAGCGCACGGGCGTGAGTCCGCGCTCTCTGCGGTACTACGAAGAGCAGGGTCTGCTGACCAGCTCACGCTCCGACGCGGGGCAGCGTCACTATTCCGATGCCGCGGTCCAGCGCGTGTCGCTCATCCGGCAGCTGTTCGACGCGGGTATGTCCAGCCGGGTGATCGCGTCTGTGCTGCCGTGTGTGGACGTCCCGGGTGACCTGGGCGTCGCCGAGGAGACGTTCACGGCGATGATGCGCGAGCGCGACCGGATCGACGCCGACATCGCGCACCTGATCGAGACCCGGGATGCACTCGACGTGCTGATCAGGGCCAACAGTCGGCACCGGGCGGAGCTGTCCACGGCCCCGGAACCGGTGGCACAGTCGGCCTGACGCTGTGACCCGCACCACAGTCGCTTGCCCCTTACATCAATGTCAGAGGTGAGGATGGCGGCAACGCCCGGAATCACCGGGTCGGTTATACGAGAGGTGACGGAAGATGGGGCAGGCGTGGGGTTTCGGCAGGTATGGCGGGTCTGAGGTGCAGGAGTTCTTCGATCGTCCCGATCCCGTCCCTGGTCGCGGCGAGGTGCTGATCCGGGTCGACGTCGCCGGCGTGAATCCCCTCGACCACCTTCTGCGCTCGGGTCTGGTCGACGGGCTCGACGGCGGGAGTCCGTTTCCCCGCGTGCTGGGCATGGAGGCAGCCGGAACGGTTCTCGCCCGGGGCGAGGACGTCAACGGGCTCGAGGTGGGTGACGCGGTCTTCGGCTTCGCGCTCACCGGTGGCGGCACCTACGCCGAGACGACGGTGCTGTCCGCGCCGAACACCGCGCGCATCCCGGAGGGTCTGTCCGCGACCGTGGCGGCAACGCTGCCAGTGGCCGGGACAACCGCGGTGGACGTGCTCGACCAGCTCGGCCTCCCGGCCGGTGCCACAGTCCTGGTCAACGGGGTCGGGGGCGGGGTCGGCCTCGCCGTCGCCCGGCTGGCTATTGGGCGCGAGCTGTGTGTGATCGGCACCGGAAGTACCGCCAAACGAGAGCACGCCGACGCCATCGGAGTGCGGTTCATCGATTACACGGCCGAGGACGTCGCCGCCGCGGCACGCGAGCTGGTTCCGGACGGCTTCGACGGGATCGTCGACCTGGTCGGAGGCACCTCGCTGCAGACGGTCGCTCCGCTGGCCCAGGATCCCCGCAACGTCATCGCAGTGGGTGATATGTCTGTACCCGATCTCGGTGGGCGTTTCGTCGAGCGTCGCCTCGACCGCGAGAACCTGGAGCGGTCAGCCCGGCTGGCCCTCGACGGACTCCTCGCACCCGTAATCACCGCGGTCCATCCGCTCTCCGACGCCCCGGCCGCCCTCGCCACCGTCGAGAACGGTCACACCTCGGGCAAGGTTGTCATCAAGGTGGCATGAGGAGTGCCCTGCCGTCTGACGCTGCCGACCGTCCCTTGCGGACTGCCGGGAACCCGTGGTCAGCGCATCATCAACCGAGCGCGTTCACCTGTACGGGGTTGTTCAGGCGTACGCCGACACCCGGTTTCCCTCATGGACCAACCGACAACTCCGCTGCCAGACAGGGCTGTTGGGGCATATGCCGAACCGGCACGGTTACCATGGGCCTCATGGACCTCGATCTGCGCCGGGTGCGCTACTTCGTGGCCGTGGCAGAGGAGTGCAGCTTCGTGCGAGCGGCAAGCCGTCTGTACATGACCCAGCCCGCGCTCAGCCGCCAGATCCGGGCCTTGGAGGAAGATCTGGGCGTGGTCCTCTTCCTGCGGGACCGGCAGGGCACCGTACTGACGCGGGCGGGTCACCAGTTGCTGGAGGACGCCCGACCGATGCTGGCGATGTCGCAGGCGGTGCAGCAGCGGGTGCGGAGGGCGAACCGGGAGGTGAACCACTTCGCCATCGGCTTCATGCCGGGCATCGTCGTCACCCCCATCGTGCGGGAGTTCGCCGCGATGGCACCGCAACTCGACATCGAGGTTGTGCACACCTCGGTCACCGACCAGGCCGACTTCCTGATCGACGGCCGGGTCGACGTCTGCTACGTCCGGCTGCCGCTGCCGGAGGGCATGTTCGAGGTGGTCCCCCTGTTCCCCGAGCCCCGTGTGGTGGCGCTGTCGAGCGCGCATCCACTCGCGGAGCTCAAGACGGTGCACGTCGAGGACCTGCGCGACATGGTCCTGCTGCAGAACCCCCAGGACGTCCCCGAATGGCGCGGGCGCCTGCCACGCGAACCCCTCGCGCCGCGGACGGAAGCCGGGCGGTTTCCGGTGACGGTCGAGGAGTGCCTGGAAGGCGTTGCCTCCGGCGCCGGCTGCTATGTCATGCCCGCCGGCATGGCCGGCTTCTACCGCCGTGACGATGTCGCCTACCTGACCCTGGAGGGTGTCGCACCGCGCATGGTCGCCCTGGCCTACAGCAAGCACCGGACCATGCCCGAGCTGAACCGGTTCGCCGAACTCTCCTGCCGCATGCTCGGCCCGGGCCCGAACTGACATCAGGTCCCGGTGTCCCGGCGGCAGGAGAAGCACGGCGAGTGCCCGGTGGCGGGCGAGCCCATGGTCGGAGCGCCCGGTTGAATCCCCGTGCCCCGGGCCTCAAGGACAGTGGCGGCTCAGCCCAGTGGCGGCATGAGGCCGGTCTGCACGAGGAAGCCCGCGAGATTCCAGTAGTCGCGGTTCTCGCTGATCAGGCCGTCGGTCCGCACGCCGATGGTGACGCCCGGGCACGCGAACCTCTTGCCCGTCGCCGGTATCCCCAGGTCGGAGTTGGAGCGGTCATGCGTGCCGGAGAGGACCCACTCGAACGAGTAGGAGCCGCCCGACTCCACGACCTTGCCCAGGGTGAAGACGAAATCACTCGACAGATTCGTGTCCATCCCGTCAATGAGCGCCTTGACCGCTTCCCTGCCCTCGAAGAGGCCGCCGAAGGCGGTGTCGACGACCTGGACGTCCTCGCTCATCATGTCGACCACTGCCTGCGAGTCGTGCCGGTTGCAGGCATCGACATAGCTCGTCACCCACGACGGCGGGGTCTGCTCGTTCATGTGTTTCCTCACTGGCTCAACTCGATACGACCGCGCTGCCCGGAGGAGACCGGACATCCGCACACCGATGCTCAAGCAGGGAGAGACCCTGCCGCCAATGCCGAAACACAGCGCCCTGATGTCGTCCTGGCATGGCTTCAGCCAGAAACAGTCGCGCCCAGGCGCTCGCCGACAGCCGCGGCCAGGCGCGGACGAGGCAGCACGGCCGGCCGAGACGGGAGCAGGAGGGCGGCCGCGGCGATGTCACCGGCGCGCGTGGCGGGAGCACGGGCACTGGCGAGCGAGGACAGCCGGCTGTCCGGCCAGGCACCCATGATGAAGAGCGGCCCGTCACGGGTGTCGTCGCCGTGGGCGGTCAGGACCGTCCGGATGCGCTGAACAGGCCGGTGCGGGCGGCGTCGTCGAGGACGGCGGCGTCGTCGAACGCCAGCTTGGTGTCCCGGCGGATGTTGGCTTTCACCGCGTGTCCTTCATGTCTGCCGCACAGCGACCGAGCTGGGGACGGATTATCGCGTCTCCGGTTCTACGGAAGGGGCTCCTGAATACTGGCCAGGTTGAGCGCGACATCGGACGAAGCGCAGTGCAGGCAGTTCGTACAGCCGGGTGAAGCAGCCATGCCCCGAGCCCGCGCATGTGCAGGTGAACCTTCCTCACTCGAATCAGCCCTTGTGAGCGTCGATGGATCGACCGGCTTCACCTGGCCGTCACCTGGGGGCTATTCGGACGTTGCAGAGCGACTCGTATGGTCATCGCTCCTGATGTCTCTTTTCACCGGGTGTACGGAGGTACGAGCGCATGGGGCGTCCCGAGAGACCCCTGGATCCGACGGCCGGTCCCGTGCAGCGGCTCGCCTGCGAGTTGCGGGAGCTGCGCAAGGGCGCGGGCAGTCCCTCCTATCGGACGATGGCGAAGACGGCGGGGTTCTCCTCGACAGCGTTGTCCGATGCCGCCAGGGGCGAGAGGCTGCCCTCGCTCGCCGTCGTCCTCGGGTATGCGCGCGCCTGCGCGGGCGACCCTGCGGAGTGGGAACGCCGGTGGAAGGAGGCCGAGGCGCAGCTGGACCGGGCCCCCGCGGAGCTCCCCGAGGACGCTCCGTCGCCGTATCGCGGGCTCACCCGGTTCGAGCCGTCCGACCGCCACCTGTTCTTCGGGCGGGACCGGGTGGTGACCGAGGTGAGGGACCTGTTGTCCCGGCACGGGTTCGCGGTGCTGTTCGGCCCCTCGGGGAGCGGGAAGTCGTCCCTGCTGCGGGCCGGCGTGATTCCCTGGCTCCAGCAGGAGATCGCGGAGCGCGGCCACCCGGCGGTGCTGCGCGTCCTCACCCCGGGCCCGGCCCCCGCCACGACCTACGGGCACCTCCTCGCCCCGGCCGAGGGCGAGCCGGAGAGCTGGGTCGTCGTGGACCAGTTCGAGGAGGTCTTCACCCTCTGCCGCGACCCCCACCAGCGCTCACGCTTCATCGATCTGCTGCTCGCCGCCCGCGACCCGGGCAACAGACTGCGTGTGCTGTTCGCCGTACGCGCCGACTTCTACGCCCGCTGCGCCGAGCACCGGGGCCTGGCGGACGCCCTGCGAGGTGCCGCGCTGCTGCTCGGACCGATGGCGGCTGACGAACTGCGGGAGGCGGTGGTCGGCCCGGCCCTGGCGGTCGGCTGTCTCGTCGAACGGACACTGACCGCCCGTCTGATCGACGAGGTCCAGGGTGAGCCCGGCGGCCTGCCGATGCTCTCGCATGCCCTGCTGGAGACCTGGCGCCGCCGCAAGGGCCGCATGCTCACCCTCGCCGCCTACGAGGCCGTCGGCGGGGTGCGCGGCACGATCGCGGCGACCGCCGAGGAGGTGTACGGCGGCCTGTCGCCGGAGCAGGCCCGCACCGCACGGCACCTGATGCTGAGGATGGTCGTCCCCGGCCAGGGCACCCCCGACACCCGCCGCCCGCTCACCCGCGCCGAACTGGAGGAGTGGGCGGCCCCGGACGCGACGGTGGTGGTGGAGCGGCTGACCCGTGCCCGGCTGCTGACCGCCGACGAGGACGGCGTCCAGCTCGCCCACGAGGCGCTCATCACCTGCTGGCCCCGGCTGCACGCCTGGATCGAGGAGGACCGCGAACGGCTGCGCCACCACCGGATGCTCGCGGACGCGGCCCGCACGTGGCTGGAGCACGACCGCGACCCCGGCGCGCTGTACCGGGGCACCCGGCTGAGCCGCGCCGAGGAGCTTTTCCCCGACCACGAGCGGGACCAGGCTCTGACCGTGTCGGAGCGGGAGTTCCTCACCTGCGCGACCGAGGCCCGCGAGGCGGAACGCCGGGCAGCCGCCCGCACCAGCCGCAGGCACCGGATCCTGACCGTGTCACTGTCCGCCGTCCTGGCCGTGGCCCTGCTGACGGGCTTCGCCGTCTGGCGCGAGTACGACGACAACAGGACGCGGCGCACCCAGGACCAGGCCCGCCACATCGCCGACGTCGCCGACGCGCTGCGCACCACCGACCCGCGTGCCGCGCTGCTGCTCGGCGTGGCCGCCTGGCGGACGGTCGGGCTGCCCGAGACCCACCGCGCCCTGCTGGGCTCCCTCGCCCAGCCGGAGACGGACGCCTTCACCGACCCCGAACCCGGTGACGACTCCGGTCGTTTCCTCGCCGACTCCGGCCGGACGCTGTTCAGCGTCGAGGGCCGCACCTGGCGCACCTGGAACGTGGCCACCCATCGCCGCATCGCCTCGGGGCGGCTGCCCACCGGGCAGACGGCGGTCGCGGTGAGTGGGGACGCGCGCGTGCTGGCGCTCTCCGCGAGCGACGGCGTACGGCTGTGGGACACGGCCACCGGAGGCTGGACCGGCGACCGGGCCCATCCGGAGAAGCCCTACTCCATCGTCGACTTCACCGGCGCCGGCTATCTGGTGACCTCCGTGGACAGCGACGACCGCGTGCTGCTGCGTTCCGTCAAGGACGGCCGCCTGCTGTTCGCCACGCGATCGGCCGGCGCCGACGCGGCCGCGGGCCGGGGCCCCGGCGGTCCGCTGATGGTCGTCTGCCCCTCGGCCTCAGCCGCACCGCAGGTGTGGGACATCGCCCACCATCGGGCCCTGGCCGGAGACTGGACGCACACCACGGACGTCTGCGGCGACGGCGAGGCCTCGCCGGTGCTGGGCTCCGGGAGGCTGGCAGCGTTCACAGCGGACGGCGTCCGCGTCTGGGACATCCGGTCGGGACACCGGTTGGCCGAACTCTCCCAGCCGGGCGTGGACTACGCCTCCTTCAGCAAGGACGGCACCTTCCTGGCGACGGCCGACAGCACGAAGATCACGGTGTGGCGACTGTCAGCCCCCGACGCGCCCGTGTTCCGCCACGCCCTCGACGGGCAGCACCTGTACCGGGGCCTGTACTGGGACCCCGGCCACCCGATCCTGCGCTACCTCGAGGGCGGCGCCGTCCACTCCCTCGACCTCACCCGGGTCGTCACCCCCGCCTGGCTCGGACACCCCCTGGACGACGCGCAGCTCAGCCCGGACGGCCGCACCCTGGCCACCGCCGAACGCCTCGGCAACCGCTACCGCTTCCAGCTCCGCGACACCCGCGACGGCCGCGTCGTACGGACGCTGCCCTCTCCTCCTCTTCCCGTCTCCCGTGATCCCGCGCGCCCGGTCGACCCGGACTACGCCACGCCCGTGATGGCGTTCGCCCCGGACAGCGGCACACTCGCCTACGGCGTCTACGCCGCCGGCTACGAGGCCGCCCCCCAGCTGATCACGCTCTGGGACGTGTCCCACCACCGCGCCCGTACCACCCTGGACCTGGCGACCGGCGACTCCGCCGGGGCCGTCATCGGCCTGGCCCTGGACTCCGGCGGCCGCAACCTGTACGCCGTCCGCACGCCCGCCGTCGGCGCGCTGCGCGACGAGGTGTGGGACACCGGGCGCCGCCGCCGGGTCTCGATCCTGCCCGGTCTGGCCGGCGGCGACCTGGCCGTCCGACCCGACGGCCGGCTCCTGGTCGGCGACAACCGTCTCGCTCGCCTGCCGGGCGGCTCCGTCACCGGACGCAATCTCGTCCAGGGCGACCAGGTCGGCGCCCTCGCCTTCGACACCGACGGCTCCCTGCTGGCCGTGGGCGACCAGACCGGCCGGGTCGCGCTGTGGGACGGGGACGTACGGCACCGGGCCGGCGTGCTGCCCAACGTCTTCCCCGCCGTGCACGGCACCACCCCTGAGGCGGTCACCGCGCTGGCCCTGAGCCCGGACGGCCGCATCCTCGCCGTCGGCGGCGACGCAGGGAGCCTCCAGCTGTGGGACGTGGTCGCCCGGCAGCCCCTGGGCGGACTGCTGACCACGGCGGGCGAACGTCTCGACTCGCTCGCCTTCGGCCCGGACGGCACGACCCTGTACGCGGGCAGCGCGGATGTCCCGCTCCAGCGGTACGTGGTCGATCCCGAGCAGGTCGTGGCGCAGGTGTGCGCGCGGACGGGCGGCACCGGGCTGACGCGGGCGCAGTGGCGGACGTACCTGCCGGACGCCCCGTACCGGAGGGTGTGCGGGGGTTGATTTTCCCTGCCGGGGGATTGACCGGCCTGATGAAACGGGTGGTCGGTCAACTTCCGGGCTCTGAGGATCATCCTGTCGCTGCTTCGACCGACCTGATGGGAGAAAGCCCCCCATGCGCCTGAAGAAGACCGGCCGCAGAAAACTGGCTGTCCTCACCTCCGCCCTCGCCGTCCTCCTGATCCCCTTCTCTGCCGGATCGGCCAGTGCCAACACCAGCCCCGGTTGGGGGGACGACAGGCCGGACGTGGTCTGGGACTGCAACCACGGCAAGGCCAAGTGCTGGTACCACGAGGTCAACGCGTGGACCGCGCTGGGCAAGCGCCGGGAGGTGGGAAACCCGATCTACAACTGCTCGGGCAGCCAGACCGTCGACCAGACCCTCACGTGGCGGACCGACCGCAGCACGTCGTACTCCTTCGAGCAGTCGACGTCGGTGCAGGTCTCCGCCGGCCTCGAGGACACGATCGAGGCGGGCATGTCCGCCAGCTCGACGCAGACCGAGACCTGGCAGGTGGGGAGCACTCTCAGCGCCAGCCAGTCGCTCACGAGCCATGTCGGTCGTGGTGAGGCCGGCGGCTGGTGGTTCGCGCCGTACTGGCGGCACTCCCAGGGCTGGATCGAGGCCCACTACGGCAAGCGCAACCACGGCCACTACTACTGGTACTACCCGGGCCAGGGTTCCACGGGCGTCCAGACCACCACGCCGGTGAGGCTGTCGGACGGCCAGATGAAGGGCAAGTGGTACTGGGCCACCTGGAAGTGCTAGCGCAGTTCTGACAGGTCGCCGCCTCCCGCTGTTTCCTCCTTTTCCTCCCGGAATGCGGACTCGTCATGTGGTGTCGGGTCGCGCCAGGAGATGGTCGACGCACCGGCGAGGCGGCGGGCCCTCAGGTCGGTCACGGCGAGGCATTACCTTCCGCACGACTTCCCGCCCCACCAGACGGTTCACGGCTACTTCGCCAAATGACAGACCGACGGCATCGTCGCCCAGCTCAGCGGCCTGTCACGATCGCGAGAGACACCATCGTCGATCTCCTCCGGCATCACGGCGACTCGCGGTGACCGAAGCCGTCCGCGGCTCGTTCGACCAGGCCCACGACGCAGTCGAGCGCCGCTGCGGGAACGTGCTCGGCAAACGTCGGCTGGAAGAGCTCGTGGTCGCCGCCGCGGTCGATGTCGACGGCTTCTACCGGACCCGGATCCCCATCCCGTGCAGCCGCACGATGCCGCTGGTGATCCAGGTGGACGGCAAGGGCGTGGTCATGCGCCCGGAGGCCCTGCGGGAGGCCACCCGCCAGGCCGCCGCTAAAGCGGCGGCCGGTCATCGCGGCCGGCTTGCGCCGGGCGAAAAGCCGAACCGGAAGCGGATGGCGACGGTGGCCCGCGTCTTCGACACACGTCCCGCCCCCAGACGTCCGCACGACGTCATCCACCCGCCCGGCGGCCGAAGCGGCGAACGCCCCGCCCGTCCGGGACCGCGGGCCGAGAACAAGTGGTGCACCGCCTCGCTGGTCCGCTCGCCCGAGCAGGTGATCTCCGACGCCTTCGGCCAGGCCGAGGCCCGTGACCCGAAGCATCTTCGGCCGTGGGTCGTGCTGGTCGACGGCGCCCGCCACCAGCTCGACCTGATCAGTGCCGAGACCGGCCGCCGCGGCGTCACGGTCCACGTCCTGCTGGACTTCGTGCACGTCGCCGAGTACGTCTGGGCCGCCGCCCACGCCTTCCACAAACCCGGCACCACCGAAGCCGAAGCATGGGCCGCCGACCGTCTTACCGCGATCCTCCCAGGTCAGGCTGCCCATACCGCCGCCGAAATGACCAGCCAGGCTGAGCGGGAACACTTGCCGCCGGCCCGGCGCGAGGCTGTCGACGCCTGCGACCGTTACCTGACCGGCCACCTCGACCAACTCCACTACGACGCTGCCCTCGCAGCCGGCTGGCCGATCGCCACCGGCGCGGTCGAGGGCGCCTGCCGCCGCCTGATCGCCGACCGCCCCGACATCACCGGCGCCCGCTGGGGCCTCCACGGAGCGGAAGCCGTACGGCGATTGCGTGCCGTCCTGTCCAACGGAGACCTCGACCTCTACTGGCGCTACCACGCCGCCCGCGAACACGAACGCCTCTACCCCGCACCCGACCAGCGGAACTACGTGCCCACCGCCTGACCCGGCGGTCGTCCGAAACGAACTGCACCCACCGCCGGTCCTATCCGGGGCGACGGCGGCCGAGAGCGCGCGCGAGTTCACCGACCGGCGCCAGTATGTGTCCGCCATCGCCCGCGCACCACCACACGGCCGCACCGTCCCGCTCCGAGCCGTGGACGCCGAGGTGATGCCGGGGGCACACCGGCCAGACCTGCCAGGTCCATTCGAGCAGGCTCTCCTGGATCATGATCGTCAGGCTGGTCAGTGCCGTGGCCGGGTCGTCGCACATGCTCGGCAGGACGGGGCCGCCCCAGTTGAGCCGTTCGCCGTCGGCAAGGCGGACGCCGGCTCCCACCGGGAACCAGTCCTCCAGGATCTCGATCTCCGGTTCGCCCTCGATCCCACGCGTGAGCAGATCGCGGGCCACGATTCGCAGCGCGGCACGCAACGTCTCCAAACGCTCGGGGGCAAGGTCGAAGCCGGGATCGAAGCCCACGTCGTCCAGGACGCGCCGGGCCAGGGAGGTCATCTCCGCCCGCGGCACCTCGGCCGGATTCCGCTCGACAACCTCCAGGACGGCGTCGGTGCAATGGAACCAGTCGAGCAGATCGCAGGCGAGGGCGACGACGTCCTGAGGGTCGAGATTGTCCTCACGCAGGCCGAGGTAGACCCTTCGCATCAACTGCTCAGTAACCGCTTCGTACTCAGCCATGACGTTACTCACCGGCCCAGTATCCGTACGTGGCGCGGTTCCCCGCCGGATGATTTTCCGGCATGCCGCCTGACGCACTCACCAGCGGAACTACCACCTCACCACTTGATCGCGGCCGTCACTCGAAAGGAACTGCACCCCACGTAGTTGGCGAGATTGGTCGGCGATAGTTGGCGAGCCCATCGCTGTTTCCGTCACTGAGGGTCAAAGGTCGCCGCTGTTGTGACTGAGCGCCTCTTGGTTGGTCCTGACCGCGGTTGCGTGATGGCTACGTCAGATGCCCATCGCCCACTACGACATCCGGCTGGCACACCACGGAGACGCGGTCACAACCCCCCAGTTGGTCTTACGGCGCATTCGACGGAGATACGGAGCGCTGATTGGATCCCTCGATGCAGCCCTGCATCACCGCCTCGGTGACCTTGCCCTTGAACCCTGCTGAGGGCGTCAGCCGGTCTGTGCACCAGCGAGAGACATCGTCCGCCATACCGGATCCCGGGTCGTCTCCCTGCTTGGCAAGGGCGGCGGCGAAGTCGTAGCCGCGCTTGTATTGGGTGTCGGCAATCGAGCCGGGCTCGTATGGGTTCCCGTAGATGATGGCACGCGACGGTTCGGAGGCGCCGCCTCGACTGATGAGCGGGGCGATCAGCAGCACAGCGGGCAGGCCGACCAAGACCGAGGCGAACAGCCAGCCCATCTTCCGGGACGTCCTCTTGCCGACCGCGTAGGACAGCATCGCCAGCGGGATGGCTAGAACGAACGCCAGGAACGGGATGATCATCGCTGTACCCCCACCAGCCACAGGACAGGCCCCCTCTTTCGCAGCTCGGCGGGGTCATGCTACGTGTCGCGATCAGGACTGATGTGCCTGTTCTTGGCACTGCGTGGTTGCCTGTCACCACCGGCCAACTGTGGGGTGGTGACCGCGTCTGCGTGGTGTGCCGGCTATGTCGTAGTGGGCGATGGGCATCTGACGTAGCCATCACGCGACCGCGGTCAGAACCGGTGGTGCCGGCCTCAACCGCCTGCCACGGGCCTGGAACCGATGGCTGCGCAGGCCGCCCTCTTGGTGGGGTAGCCGTCGGCCGGGTAGATCACGGGCCCGCCGAGTTTCCCCTGGCCGTCGGTGGTCGAGGACTTGCCGCTGCCGGGCTGCGCGTTGGGGAAGTAGCAGGCCGCGAACCGGGTCGGCTTGGGAGTCTGCGGCACTGTGCCCTGTGCGGGCTGGTTCCACATCCGGTTCCAGGCCGCCGCGCAGGAACGCGCTGCGTCCTGCGGATCGAAATCCTTCATGGCTTTGAGTGGCAGCTGACTCAGGTCCGCCTCGGGCGACAGCGTGCGAGCGCACATGACATTGCGCCCGCCCTCGCCCCATGGCCCGAATGTGGCTACGGCAGCCGTGGTGGCGCCCCCGAGGAGGACGGCTGTGACCGTACCCACCATGAACAGATGCCGACGTCGCCCAGAACCGGCCACGGCCGGCGGCTGCCCGGTGCGGCGCAGGATCTCCCGTAGGACCCTCTGGCCGTCTTCGGACACTGCCCAGCCTGCAGCGCCGTCGCCGGTGGGGCGCAGGGCGCGGACGGCGGCGAGGTCGGGTGCCTGGCTGTGCTTGGTGACGGTCTGCTTCATGCTGACTCCCGTTGGGTGAGGTGTGGCTGGGCAACAGCGTCATGGACGGGCTGTGCGTGTCCTGCGCGGGGCAGCGCTGCCCTGAACCTTTTGCGCGCCCGGTGCAGGCGCACGGCGAAGGCCGTGGCCGTGCAGCCCGCGACGACGGCCGCCTGCTTGGCCGTCAGGCCGTACCAGGCACTCAGCACGAGTACCTCCCGGTCCTGTCCGGAAAGCGCCGACAGCGCGGCGGCCACCTCGGCACGCGTCCCGATCGCGTCCCCGATCTCCGCGGCCCCCGTCCGGTCGGCCATCACCGCCAGGCGCTCGGTCAGTGCGCGGTGCCGCTGGTCGGACCGCACGCGGTTGGCGAGCAGCCGCCGGGCCGAGCCGAGCAGCCATGGCAGGGCATCGTCGGGCACGGCCCCGGACTTGCGCCAGGCCAGCACGAAGGTCTCCGACAGGATGTCCTGTGCTGTCTCCCGGTCCGTACGGTGCATCAGATACGCCAGGACCCGATCGGCATGAGCTGTGTAAAGGGCCTCCAGGGCCCGGTGTCCGGCCGGGTCACCGTAGTCCCCGGCGGTTGTTCGTCGTCGTCTCACAGCACCTCCATGTTCCGTCCATCAACGGCCGTCAACCGGGAGATGTACGGTCGGGCCGGATCTCTTACAGCCACTGACGGATTCGAGCTCGGGCCGTCTCGGCCGCGTGACACGGAGCACGAGCCTGCCGTGCCTACACACCCCGCGCGAATCACCTGCGCGCGATCACCACCCGCGCCGAGGGGAAGGGCACAGGGTGCTCGCCGGACCCTGGGGCCTCCCCCTGCGCGGTGGACACGCTGATACTGGATCTGCTTGATCCGGAGAAAGCGAGAACACCGCCGACGGCGATGAAGGACTACTCGGACGAGTTCAAGGCCGATGCCGTGGCCCTGCAAGAGCATCGCCGCTGACCTGGGCATCAACAGGGCGACGCTGCGTGAGTGGGTGCTGCGGGACCGGGATCGTCGCGGCGTCACCCCGCGGCCGCCCGGTCAGGTGGTGCTGCTCCGGCCCGGGCAGGACAGCCGGCACCGTCGGCCGACTCTGACGAGCGGATCCGGCAGCTGGAGGCCCGGGTGGCCGAGCTTGAGGCGAGCAGTCGGCGAATTCACGCGATGTGTACTGGGCGCCGTGATGGGAGTGGAACACCGCGCCGCTCAGACCACCGCGGGTGGCGGCTGCCATCCGCGGTGGTCTGAGACGAGTTCGGTGCGCGAGATAGAGGAAGTCGCCCTCCTCTGTGGGGAGATACGTGATGTCGCCCATGTACTTGATCCCGGGCGCCGGGGCGGTGAAGTCCCGCCGGAACAGGTCCGGGACCGAAATCGCCGACGGCTCGGGGATCGTGGTGCGGACCCGTTTGCGCAGGCGTATGCCCTGGATGGAGAACTTGCGCATCACGCGGGCCACCCGTTTCTCGTTGATCTTCCGGCCGTCGGCGCGGAGCTCTGCGGTGATCCGCGGAGAGCCGTAGGCGCCGTCGGAGTCGGCGTGGACGGCACGGATCCGTTCGGCCAGGGCCCGGTCGGCGGCCTGCCGAGCGGGCCGCGCGTCGGCCCCGTCCCGCCACTTGTACTAGCTGGAACGGTTCACGCCCGGTCGACCCCGCCAGACCGGGGACGAGCCCGCCGCCGCGAAGGAAGAGTGCCATGTCCGCTGGCTCCGTCCTGCAGACCAAGGTCACCCTGGCCGACATCCACCCGCCGACCTGGCGACGGCTGCAGGTCCCGGCCGACCTCGAACTCGCCCGTCTGCACCTGGCGATCCAGACCGCGATGGGCTGGGAGAACTACCACATGCACCTCTTCACCACCCGGGCTGGCGACTACGGGCTACGCGACAGCGAACCCGGTCACCGCGACGAGCGGAAGGCCCCGATGGATACGGTCGCTCCCACCGCCGACGACACGCAACTAGGGTACGGCGTATGAGCCAGACTCCCCTCGACCCCGTCGCGCACAACCGCCTCGCCTGGGACCGCGAGGTGGAGGAGGGCAACGAGTGGTCACGCCCGGTCGGCCCCGAGGTGATCGCGAAGGCACGGGCCGGCCAGTGGTCCATCGTCCTGATCGGGTACGAGCCGGTCGACCCGACCTGGTTCCCGCCGGAGATCGCCGGTCGCGACGTGCTCTGCCTCGCCTCCGGCGGCGGGCAGCAGGGTCCGGTGCTGGCCGCGGCGGGCGCGCGGGTCACCGTCTTCGATAACTCGCCCCGCCAGCTTGCGCAGGACGAGATGGTCGCGGCGCGGGAGGGGCTCGACCTACGCACCGTGCTCGGCGACGCGCGCGACCTGAGCCCGTTCCCGGACGCCTCGTTCGACCTTGTCGTCCACCCGGTCTCCAACGTGTTCATCCCGGAGCTGGCGCCGGTCTGGCGCGAGTGCCACCGCGTGCTGCGCCCCGGCGGGACGCTGCTGTCCGGCTTCCTCAACCCGGACGTCTACCTCTTCGACGCCGAGTCCTTGGAGGCGCGCGGCGAGCTGGTGGTGCGCCACCGCCTGCCCTACAGCGACCTCACCCACCTGGAGCCCGCCGAGCGGGAACGGCTGTGGGGCCTCGACGCGCCGGTGGAGTACAGCCACACGCTCACCGAGCAGCTCGGCGGGCAGATCGCGGCGGGCTTCGCCATCACCGGCTTCGCCGAGGCGCCGCACCACTCGGAGGCCACCGCCGGCTGGCTCTCCGGCTACTTCGCCACGAAAGCGGTCAAGGCTGGCGCCGGTCACTGACCCTCCACCGGCCGGGCCAGGTCAGCAGTGAGGCCGGCGGGCGGCTGGGTCAGGTGGGCCGGATTCCCGACGGCGGCGGCCACAAGGTGCTGGGCCGCCAAGCAGGCCGGGCCACCCGCAGCGGGACGAGCTTCGACTACGTCCACTCCGCCGTCGACGACCACTCCCGCCTCGCCCACAGCGAGATCCACGGCGACGAGAAGGCCGCCACCTGCGCAGACTTCCTGCGCCGGGCCGCGGCCTTCTTCCAGACCACGGGCATCGACCGCGTCGAGCGGGTCCTGACCGACAACGCTGGCCCTACCGCAAGAGCTTCGCCAGGCAGCAGGAGATGGAGGCCGCCGCGGTGTGAGCAGGCACCACCCATGTGGGTGATGACAGCCGGGCGGTTCGCTCAGCAGAAAGTCGAGAACACCCAAGACCACTTCAGAGCCCGGTCGCATAGCGCGGCCGGGCTCGCGCCGTGCGGCGGGACGGCTGTACGCAGAAGCTGTGCCGCCCGGGCCGCCTGTCGGCCGTGCGGGAGTACGCCAGCAGGCGGCCGGTGTCCCGAAGGCGCAGGCTGATGGTGTGGAGTGGCCCGTGGACGTCGCCCTCGCGCGGCCCGTGACACAGCTGCCGACAGGCCCGTCGTGGGCGTACGAAACCAAGTTATGGACAGGGTTTGTTGTTGTCCGTTGTCCAGTGCCAACGGCCCACTGCGTCGAGGTTCGCGGCGGCGACGGCGGACCGCGTCCGCACCGCGCTTACCGGCCTGACTCCGGACCCCGGTCGGCACCGACGAGGCACTGCTGTACCGGCGGTTCGCCGGCACCGCTTTCCTCGGTGCCGTGACAGCCGGTGCCCGCGTGGACTTCGCTGGCACCGACCTGTTCGCCGCCCGCAGTGGAGCCTTCACCGCACAACGCCACGTCGAAGACCTGCTCACCCTCACCGGCCAACCGCGCCCGGACCACACCGGATCATGACCGAGTCACCGACGCCGGAAAGCAAGCGGCGGCCGCATCGAGAACGTGGATACGGCCGCCGCTGCCGTGACGAGGTTCCGTCGCCCGACGGTGATGCCGGGATGACGAGAATCAGACGCCGTAGGGGTTGTCGATGATGTAGACCCAGTCCCCCTCGCTCGTCCTCCTCATCACCTCGACCGCCTTTCCTTCCACGATGCCGCCCTCGCTCGTGATCCGCCAGGACGGCTGGACCATCGCCAGGTCGCCGTTCTGATGGACCGACGTGGCCACCACCTCCATGGTGCTGGGCAAGGCGAGGTAGACCTTGAGCGCTTCCTTGATGCTTTCCCTGCCGTAGACCGGCTGCTGTCCCGGTCCCGGTACGAACATGGCGTCTTCGGCGAACAGGGAACCCAGTCCGTCGAGGTCCTGGTCTTTGAGGTACTGGGCGAAGCGCTCGTGCACGGCTTCCGGTGTCATGTTCTTTCCATTTCGTTTCTTCGTTGCGGACGGGCGGGTCCGCTACAGGCCGATCTGCGTGAGCCATTGACCGGTGACGGGCGGCGTCAGCCCCAGAAGCTGCTGGGCGCTGTCATGCGCGCTGATGATCTCGTCCGGCACGATGGCGAGGCCCTCATGCAGTGCGGTGACCGCAGCCGCTCCTGCGTCTGCGGCGGCGTGGAAGGAGCGGGCCGGTGCGCCACCGGCACTGGGTGAGGTGTCAGCGGGTGTGCGGGTCCGGCAGGGTGACGGGCTCGCCGGGGGTGGGCCAGTGCAGCGGGACGCCGGCGGCGTCGAAGGTCTGCTGGACGTGGCTGCGGTCTTCGGTGTAGTGCGCCCAGCCCTCGGCGTGCACAGCCACCACGAGGGGATCGCCGAGCAGGCGGCGGGCCTCGACGGCCTGGACCGCGGTCAGCGACAGTCGTATGTCACCGAGCTCCTCGAAGCCGGCCGCGCCCAGGTGCAGCAGCGCCACGTCGATGCGGTACCGGTCGGCCAGGGCGCTCATCGCGTCCAGGTCGACGGTGTCACCGGAGACGTACACGCTCGGTGCCGAGCCGTCGTCGGTGTGCAGGAGGAAGCCGGTGACCGGACCGGTGATGGCCTCGGTGCCCACCGGCCCGTGACGGGCGGGGACCGCGGTGATGTTCAGCGGCGTGCGGCCCGGCGTCGACAGGGTCCGGGTCTGCCAGGGCTCCAGGCCGACGGCTGCGCCCCCTAGATCGGCGGCGCCGGCGACGGTGGTGAACACCTCCGAGGCACCGGAGGCCACCGTACGCCCGGTGGCGTCGAGGTTGTCCTGATGCCCGGTGTGGCTGACCAGGGCGGCGTCGAGAGCGGGCAGTTGTGCGGGCTTCAGCGCCGGGTCGGCGGTCTTGCGTACCAGGACCGGGCCGTCCTGGTATTCGGTGCCGGCGGCGTCGAAGGTCGGGTCGGTCAGCAGCGTCCAGCCGGCCAGGTGGATCAGCGCGGTAGGGCCGCCGAGCACCGTCACGGTGTTCGCGGCGCGGGTCACGGCATCGTCGATTACCACAGGTACTCCTTGACGATCAGCGGTTGGCTCCCTCACTCTGACCGAGTTACTTTCTGCTGGGAAGTACATACCTTTAGGTGAGGTGAGCACGTGCAGGAAAGCACGCGAGGCAACGTCCGTGATCCCGCCTGCCCCGGCAGGCAGCTGTTCGACCTGGTCACCGCCCGGTGGGCCGCCCTGGTCCTGGTGGATCTCGTGGCGGGCCCGCAACGCTGGTCCGAGCTGCGCCGGCGGGCCGGCGGTGTCAGCGACAAGATGCTCGCGCAGACCCTGCGCGACCTCGAAGCCGGTGGACTGATCACCCGTACCGTGCACACCGGCCGCCCACCGACGGTGCAGTACGCCCTGACCGACCTCGCCCGCGGCGCCACCGCCGCACTGCAACACCTGCAGGACTGGGCCGAAGAGCACACCGGCGACTACGCCCACCACCGACACACCCACACCACCGACCCGAAGCCCTGAAAAGAGCAGGCTCGGTGTGCACACGTCACCGTGCTTCCGCCGTAGGAGCAGGCGCCCTGACCAGCACGAAACTGCGCACAACCTCAGGACTCGATCACGGCCCGCCGTCACTCACGGTAGACGCACGACGGCTTCTGCCGTTGCCGGTCGCCGCCGACGGCGGAATCGTCGGCGGGTGTGTCAATTTAACGGCTGATCTTGGTTGTTGAGTGATCAGTTGTTGCTCGGGGTCAGGCGACCCTCGAAGGCGATCTGGAACGCATTCAGGGGTGCTTTCCAGCGCATGGTCCACCGCTTGCGGCCCTTGCCCGTGGGGTCCAGGCTCATCAGGGCCATGTAGATGCACTTGAGGGCGGCGGCCTCGTTGGGGAAGTGGCCGCGGGCACGGACGGACCTGCGGATGCGGGCGTTGACGCTTTCGATCGCGTTCGTGCTGCAGATGACCTTGCGGATCTCGACGTCGAAGGAGAGGAAGGGCACGAACTCGGCCCAGGCGTCCGACCACAGCTTCACGATCGCCGGATACTTCCGGCCCCACGCTTCCTGGAACTCCAGGAACCGCTCCGTCGCGGCGTCCTCGCTGGGTGCGGTGTAGACGGGTTTGAGGGCCCCTGCGACCTTGTCCCAGTCCTGGCGGGCGGCGTAACGGAACGAATTGCGCAGCAGGTGAACGACGCACGTCTGGACAATCGTGCGAGGCCAGACGGCCTCCACCGCATCGGGAAGGCCCTTGAGCCCGTCGCAGACCAGCATGAGCACGTCGTCCAGGCCGCGGTTCTTCAGCTCGGTGAACACGTGCAGCCAGTACTTGGCGCCCTCGCCGCCGTCGCCGGCCCAGATGCCGAGGATGTCGCGGGTGCCGTCCACGGTCACCGCCATCACCACGTAGATGGGACGGTTCGCGACCTTCCCGTCCCTGATCTTGACGTTGATGGCATCGACGAACAAAACGGGGTAAACGCGGTCGAGAGGACGGCTCTGCCATTCCGCCATGCCGTCCATGACCTTGTCGGTGATGGTGGAGATGGTCTGCTTGGAGACCTCCGCCCCGTAGACCTCGGCCAGGTGAGCGGCGATCTCCCCATGGGTGAGGCCCTTCGCCGAGAGCGACAGGACCATCTCGTCCACTCCCGTCAGCCGCCGCTGCCGCTTCTTGACGATCTGCGGCTCGAACGTGCCCGAGGTGTCACGCGGGACTTTGACCTCGACCGGGCCGACGTCGGTCAGCACCGTCTTGGCCCGGCTCCCGTTGCGGGAGTTGCCGCTGCCCCGGCCGCCGGCATCGTGCTTCTCATAGCCGAGGTGATCGGTGATCTCACCTTCCAGGGCCGATTCCAGGACCCGCTTGGTCAGCTGCTGCAGCAGCCCACCCTGCCCGGTCAACTGCAGTCCCTCCGACCGGGCCCGCTCCACCAGCATCGCGACCAACTGCTCATCCGACACGGGCTCAGGCTGCCCCAACCGGGCACTCTCGACAGGCTCCACGGTCTCCAACTCCACGGCGGTGTCAGTCACTTGACGTCTCTCCCATGATCGTCGGATCCGCCGTTAGATTTACACTCCCTCGTCGGCGGTCTTCGTGCGGGTCACCGGAGAACCCAGGGACAAGGGTGCAGGTCGAAGCGGAATTCAGGGACTGTGTCCGCGTCGTTTGTAGTGGCTGATGCGCACCTGGTGCTGGCGTCGGCGACGCCAGTGTGACCAGTGCAGGATGTGGTCGACCGGGGTGGGGCGGCGGTTGGTGAGGCGGTGGATCAGGCGTCGGATTTCGGCGAGGCTGAGGTGGATGAGCTGGGAGGATCCGTTTCTGCTTTTCCGTGTCCAGCTGCCGTGCCCGCAGGACCGTCAGACAGGCGTGGGCGGCGATGGCCAGGGTCATGTGGCGGTGCCAGCCGGGGTAGCGGCGGACCTGGTAGTTGTCGAGGCCGCATTCTGCTTGGCGGTCTGGAAGCATTCCTCCACGGCCCATCGGCTGCCGGCAATGCGGATCAGCTCGTCCAGCGTCGTGCCGGCGGGGCAGTAGGAGATCTGATCGGGCCTGCTGACACTGCGGCGGGCGAGGACCCAGTGCCGGCGGTCCTCGCGGTGCCAGGGCCTCACTTCGACGCGTGCCCAGTCGAAGATCCGCTGGCCGTGGGCCCCCGGGGCAGGCATCGTCTGGGCTCCTCTCATGAGACCCATCTGACCTGCTGTCACCTTTCCCCGCATCTCGGGGGAACCTCACGGTTTCCCACGAAATCCGGTGGAGTCTCAGCGGCCGGAAGTGGTTGGGTCCTGCTCGATGCTTCGCTGACGCGGCCCGGCACAGTGCGAGGCGCAAGGCCCGAATCGCAGGCGCGGTCCAGCCCGCGTGTCGTCGAGTGATGGAGGTATCGCGGTGGCTGGTTATGGGGCGCTTTCCGACGTATACGAGTGGCTGATCGGGGACGACAGGTTGACCCCCGCCCAGGCAGCCGCGGTTTACTACAGCGATGTCGTGGGCTCTCTGCCGCCCAACGCGCGCGTCCTCGACTGCGCGTGTGGAACCGGCCAGCTCGCCGTCGGTCTCGCGAGTCTTGGCCTTGACGTGGTCGCCGCAGACGCCAGCAATGGGATGGTTCGCCGGACCGAGAAAGCCGCCGACGAGCAGGGTGTCTCGCTTCGAGCCCTCCGCGCGAGCTGGGACGAACTGCCCGACCACCTGGAGGACTCCACGTTCGACCTGGTGTTCTGCGTCGGCAACTCGCTCGGGCACGCTGAGGGCGCAGCCGGGCGCCTGACCGCCCTGGAAGCGATGTCGCGGCTGCTGAATCCGGGCGGACGCCTCGTGCTCACGTCACGCAACTGGGAGCTCGTGCGCTCCGCCGGCTCACGGGTAGACGTCCGCGATCGACTCATCCGCCGCAACGACCGCGATGCGGTCGTCAGCTACTACTGGCAGATCGAGCAGCGCTGGGAGCAGGAACACTTCCTCGAGATCGTGGTCGCCCAGATCGAGCCGGATGGGGCAGTGCGAGCCTGCTCGGAGCGGTTGTCCATCTGGCCCTACCGGTACGAGGACCTCGTAACGCAGTTGCGGAGTGTCGGGCTCACGGTGCAGTCCACCACCTTCGACCCCGAGAGCGATGGATACCTGGTGGTCGCCGGCCGCGACCAGGCGCGAGGCACGTCTGAGCCGGCCCGCTGATCCGCCTTTCGTCGTTGCCGACCTGCCAGCTCGCGACCGTCTGCAGCGGGTTCTTCGCGAAGTGTTCAGCGCTGAAGCGGTTGCTACGGGTGCGGTCGTCGCCGCGCTGGCTCCCAACCTGTGGCATCAACGGTTTGATCTGGGGTCTGGCGCAAGTTCCGTGAGCGTTGGATGTATCGGCTGCACGCTCGTGGGAGTCGGAGCGCGGGCCGCGGATCATTGGGGGATGTTGTTGCCCCACAGGGAGCTGTCATCCACGTTCGCCTTGGTCACCAGTGGCGCGGGCAGCTGATCCTCCAGCCCGTTGGGCAGCTGGACGATGGTGGAACCGTGCTTCGTGGGCCCGGCCTTGAACGTCCTGCCCGACGCCGCCGCTTTGGCGTAGTAGAGAGCGTACTTGGCGTAGAGATCAGCGGGTTGTGAGACGGTGGCGTCGATGTCACCCCTGCGGATCGCGGCAAACTCCTGCGGGATGCCGTCGTTCGAGACAATCACGACGTGCCCCGCGGTGCCCGCAGGCTTGAGCAGGCCCTTCTGCTCGAGCAGGGACAGGGTTGGCTGCAGAAAGACACCGCCCGCCTGCATGTAGATGCCCTTGATGTCCGGGTGCTGAGCCAGCAGGGTCTGCAGTTTGTTGAAGGCGACCGAGCCGTCCCAGTCGGTGGGCAGGGGGTAGACGGTGATGTCGGGGAAGTTCCTCTTCATGCAGGCGGCGAACGCCTCCGAGCGGTCACGCCCGTTGATGGAATCCAGCGCACCCTGGAGTTCGGCAACCTTGCCCTTGCCGCCGAGTTGCTTGCCGAGGAACTCGCAGGCCTTGGTGCCGTAGGCCCTGTTGTCAGCCCGCACCACCATGTAGACCTTGCCCCTGTCGGGCCGAGTGTCCACACTCACCACCGGGATGTGCTTGCTCGCCAGTTGGTCGAGAGTGGAGGCGATGGCACCGGTGTCCTGCGGTGCCATGATGATGGCATCGGCGCCAATGGACTCGAAGGCCTGGGCATTCGCCGCCAACTTGGTGACGTCGTTTCGGGAGTTGCTGGTCGGCAAGGTGTCGATGTCCAGGGCGGAGGCCTCTCGCCTCATGTACCGGGAATAGGAGTTCCAGAAGTCGGAGTCGGCACGCGGCAGGTCGATGCCGATCGTGGGCTTGTCGGCGGTGTCGCTGCCGCGGTTGCACGCCGTGGCGGCTCCTGCAAGCAGTACGGCTCCGGCAACGACGGCAACGACACGCAGATGGTGGGACTTCATGCAAGCGCTCTTCTCAAGGAGGGGGCCTGTCATCGGATGTCTCGATACGTGGCGAGGACGTTAGGGCCAAGTAACCAAGACCGGCAAGATCCCTCCGATGATTTCTCGGATTCGTGACCTGACGCCCCCTCAGGCACACCACGACATACCCAACACACCTTCAGCAAAGCGGTCGATTAGGGACTTATCGCGGCCCTCCCTTCGTCGTGAATCATCGGATGTCTCCTTTTCCGTGAGCTCAGAATCAGTCGCAAGGTCATCCCTCTCCGGGGAACGTCCTCCGCTGGCCAGATGACCGTCGCGTGACGCGCCTGACCGCCTTCGTCAGCATTCCGCTCACATGGCGTCGACGTCGGTCCTCCACCGCCGAAGCCTGGACTTTCGGGCGCGTCGACACGCTTGTCGTTCACGCGCGGCGCCTTGACCGGGATGGGCCCGGCGGCCGTGGAGGCGTCCTCGATGTCGAGCTGTTGGCGAGGTAGTCGGCGACCTCCGCCGGGACATCAGTCGGGTGCCGGCGAGCGCAAGCGGTTCTCGTCGCAGATCCTGGCCCCCTGGTGCCGGAAGTCGCCGAGGATCAGCGAGCCCCTTCCCCCGCTCTACCTGCACGGGCTGTCCTCCGGTGACGCCGTCGCTTCGCACCATCCGACCGGCGCCAGGAAAGCGTCGGGGCGCACGGCCCCACCGTGAGGCACTGTGACAGCCGCCGTATATGCGGGCTCACGATCCGGCGTCCGCCGCGCGCTGGCCGTGCCTGGCCCGTTTGCGGCAGGCGGGAGGCAGCAGAGCAGTGGGTTGCCGAGGCAGGACGTTCAATCCCGACCGTCCAGGACGGCCCGCACTCAGGACAGTTGGACGTCCCACCGCCCTGGGTCGCCTGGGTCCTCGTCCGCGTCCGCCGCATCCGCCGCCGGTGCCGCGGCCGGCAAGCGGACGGACAGAAGACCGCCGTGGCCTTCGCCGGAGGCATCAGCGGGCCATCGCACCCGCGATCCAAGCGCGGCCCCGAGTCGTCGTCGGTGGTCACGACCAGCCGTAGCCGGGGCACTCCGTCCCTGCGCATGCCTGCACCCCGTACGACGGGTGCGGATGGCTGCCGACCACCCGATGGCCTCAGCGCAGCGGGTCTCCGCGTGCACCGCTGGAAGGCCCGACGAGTGTCGTGGTCAGCGGGTGCCCGCTTCGGCGCGTGTGTAGAACGCGGCGAGTTCGTGGGGGTTCTTGGTGTAGACGTCGATCTTGCGGACCATGCCGTCCTCGACCTGGTGGATCTCGACCATGGTCAGCGGGAACTTCTCGCCGGTGGTGTGGGCTGTGAGCGTTCCGGTGAGCGTTCCGATGACGCCCGCCGGGCCCTCGAACACCTCGGCGTCGGTAATGGCGACGTTGGCGTGGGCCATCATCGTGCCGAGGATCGACTGCACGAACACCTCGCGGCCCTGGTGCACGCCGCCGTAGGGGAGCTGGTCCGGCTCATCGACGATCACCTCGGGGGCGAGCTTGGCCAGGACACCCGGCACGTCGCCTTTGGTCAACGCGTCATACAGCCCTCGCACGACATCCGCGGGGCTCTCCGTCACCGTCTCGATCTGGTTGCTCATCTGGTGGGTCCTCATCAGTGTTCAGGTGCTGCCGACCGGGGCGCGTGCGTCCTCGCGCCGGTCGGGCCCCGGGGGATCGGGGCACGGACCATGCAACGCGAGACGGGCGTGACGGGGGAGTTCTTGCTGTGAGGGGTACTGGCAGGGCCCCTCATCTGTCGCGCAGCCTGCCTACCCTGGTCTCATGGACAACCGGGACGCAGTCAGCGCATTCCTCCGCTCCCGACGCGACAAGATCACCCCGGAGCAGGCCGGTCTGCCGACGTACGGTCGGCGCCGGGTGTCCGGGCTGCGCAGGGGGGAGGTCGCCGCACTCGCCGGCGTGAGCGTCGAGTACTACACGCGCCTGGAGCGCGGCAGCCTCCAGGGGGTCTCCGACAGTGTGCTCGACGCCCTCGCCCGCGCCTTGCGGCTGGACGCCACCGAGCGCATGTACCTGTACGACCTCGCCCGCGCTGCCGGACCGGCGCCGCGAACGCGGGTACCGCGGCCAGAAAGCCGATCGACGGTGCGGCCGAGTGTGGCGCGGATCGTCGATGGCATGCCGGAGCTGCCGGCGTACGTGATGAACAACCGCCTCGATGCGCTGGCCGCCAACTCGTTGGGCCGGGCCCTGTACTCGGAGATGTATGCCGACCCGACATGCGGGGCGAACGTCGCCCGGTTCGCGTTCTTCAACTCCGCGGCCAGGCGGTTCTACACCGACTGGGAGCGCATGGCTCGCTTCGCCGTGGGCGCGCTGCGCATCGAGGCGGGGAAAAACCCCTACGACCGGGAGCTGTCGAACCTGATCGGTGAACTGTCCACCCGCAGCGACGCCTTCCGCGTGATGTGGGGCTCGCACGACGTGCATGTCTTCCGGGAGAGCACCAAACGCCTCAATCATCCTCTCGTCGGCGAACTGGAACTCGATCAGGAGACCATGAGCCTGCCGGACGAAAGCGGCCTGAGTGTTGTCGTCTACAGCGCGCCCCCCGAAACCGCCGCGGAGGACGGCCTGAAGCTACTCGCCAGTTGGTCCGCCACGGCCGGGCAGGTGCAGGACGCGTAATCGCCATCCGCGGGCAACCCGCCGCCCCGGCAGGCCTGACGAGGCCGTGCTGGCCCCTTTTCCGACGCTCAGAGAGACTGTCACCCGGCGCGAGCAGGCCAGTGAGTGCGGCGATCGCCTCCGGTCACGGCTTGACATGGCGGCACCCGTTCCAAGTCGCACTGACCTGCACCGAAGGCACGCTCAGCTTGTCTTCAGGACCTGACACAGCATCTCGGCCACACCGGAGATGTGCGCCGTCTCCTCAGCCGCCCCGGCCACCACACCCGCCGACGTCATCGCCGCCACGATCACCCGGCAGCGCCGGCCGCCCTGACGGCACCCGGCCCTCTGCGGCCGAGGCACAACCCGACGAACTCTCGGGCTATTCGACCGTGAAGTCGGCCGCCTCCCTGTCCAGGGTGGTGGAGCCGTCCTCGGCGGTGGCCAGGACGGCGATGTGCCAGAGGCCGCCGGGGGATGAGTCGGCGTCGCTGCTGGTGAGGGTGAGTGTGTAGGTGCAGCGTGCGGAGTCGTGGCCGGCGGGCTTGCAGGTGGCGGATTCCGCGGCAGCCATGTCCTTGGTGGTCAGCTTCTGCTTGGCGAGGGATGAGTTCTCGGGCCACGCCAGGACCTTCACGTCCTTGACGCCCGAGGACGCGGTGACGTCGGTGACGAAGGTGAGCGTGCCGTCGCGGTCCTTGTCGGGAGCGGTGTAGCGGGCGGTGCTGTCGGCCAGTGCCGGAGGCTGTTCGTCGGCGTGGGCGAGAGCGAAGGCGCCGGCGCCGGCGAGGACTACGGCACCGGCGGCAGCGGACAGAGCCATACGTCGCGACATTGAGAGTCTCCAAATTTTGTCGGCTGGACCGGGCAGCGCTCCTGGCTGCTCCGCTGCATCCATAGTCGCCGTGCAAGGGGGTGCCTGAGATGAGTGCAGATACTCAACTCGATCTGAGTGATTAGCTGTTGCCGCAACGGTGTTGAGGGCGCCACCAGGCCGCGCACGGTCACGCACCGGCCAGCCGACGGGCAGACAGACATGCGCCCGGCAGCCGGGGGCTGCGTGCGGGGCGTCAAGAGCCTTGTGGCGCAATCCCAGTGGGGCCCGGGCGTGAGGGTCGCACGGGTCCGCGGCCGGGGCCGCGCCAGGCCGCCGCGACGCCGGCAGCGCCCTCTCCCTTTCGGGGGGACTGGCAGGCGCCCTGCCGCGCGGACCGTCTGCCCCGCAGGCGCGGCCGGGGACGGGCACCCGGGGCCTGCGGAGCCTCTCCCGGGAAAAGGCAAACAAAAAACGCCGAGCGGCGCCCGGCGACATTACAGAAAAGACCGTCTCGGTTACTTCGCCATCTCCTCCTCAATTTGAGCCTTCACCGCATATTCAGGATTCACTGCGACATGGTTCTCGACGACGACAACGGTTACGTCGACCTGTACCTTTTCTTCAGTGGCCTGAGAAGGACCGAGGAGCGCCAGGAAAAGCGGAATTGACGCTGCCGCGAGAGTCACCCACGCCGCTCTGTCCTGAAGACGCGCCAAACGCTCCTCCCGCTCCCCCACACTCTGGGACGAGACGGGAACGTCGCTATCGAGCCGGGAGGACACCTCCTCCTTTTCACGATAGAAGTGCAGGTCAGATGCCCTTTCGGGGGTGGGTTCACTGCTGTCCGCCATCGTCGCGCTCTCACACTTGACCATGCCGAAAATATCCAATTCAGCTCCTCATTTTGGGTATAAAAAATCCCGGGAACGAGCCTTCTGCTCGCCCGGGCAGGGGTATGCCAGGACTAGGGCGCGGACGCGCCTCGATTTCTTGTCTGTTGCTGTAAACAGCTTACTTCATCGCTGCTGGAATGACAAGATGGCGAGCCGTCGGGCGGTTCGCCATCTCATGGGTTCAACGGAGGGGCGGTAGGTCTGCCGGGCCCCTGCAGAACAAAAGGGTACGCATTTTCTCTGCCTCGTCAAGGCTCTTTACCCGCAGGGTGGCCGGGCGGGCCCCGGTGGTCCTATTCGGGCGCCGTGACTGCGGATTCCGGGGGCGGACGCTGTGCCCGGGACCGCTCTCGTATCCCGGGCGCGGGGGTGCGCGGGCCCGGGTGTTCCAGGCTGTGGGGGAAGCGCTGGGCGGTGCGGGCCCAGGGCGGCCAGTGGCAGGTGACGGCCGGTTCGACGTTCCACCGGGTCAGCACGACGCTGGACTACTGCCGGATCCTCCCGGCCAGCCAGCCGATCGAGCAGACCATGGTCAAGTGCAACGGCAAGGTCTGGAAGGCCAAGTGGGAGACGAAGGGCAGTGCCCCGGGCACCGGGGCCGACGCCGACCACGAGCCCTGGAAGCTGGTCGGCAGCGCCAGCTGAGCCTCAGCCACCCAGCCTGATACTCCAGGCCATCACATCGACGGAGAGTGCTTCTGACCTGCAACGGTGGCGTGGGTGATCCAGGACGACGTCGCATGGCCTGGTGAACGCCGTCCCTCTTGAGACGGCAGTCCCGCAGGACTTTCCAGGCACGGGCCGTCCATGCCCGCGGCGCGGGCCGGGTCGCGTCGGTGTCCACGAACACCGTGCCCCGCCCGCCGGAGTCCACGCGGGTGCGGGACCCGGCGGCCAGGTCGGCTCCGCGCCGCCCAGGGGATCCGATGTGCCTGGTCGTATTCGGTCGGCTCGCCCGGGGTGGGCGCGGGGCCGACGACGTGTGACGGCATCATGAGGGTCCGCCTGTGAAGGAGTGCCGCCCGTGCGACTGGTTTCCGATCCCGTGTTCGGCGAAGTGGATCTCACCGCTTCGGCGGAGGAACTGGCCGCCCTGGCGAGGGCGGTGGCCGAGGGTGACGGGTTCGTCGGCTCCTCGCCGCCACTGGACGGTGGCACCTTGGCGGGGGTCGAAGTCAGGAAGTCTTCCGGCCCCGGGGTTCGGGTCGAACTGGACGCCTCGCGGCAGGTTCTGGTGATCAGCGGCGATCCCGGCGCGAGAGCGATTCTCGCAGCCAACCTTGAGGGCATGGCCACCGCCGAGGACGGTGGTCACCTCCACATCGACTACTTTCCCGAGCACCCCTACCTCGTTGAAGGGTCCCTGCCGATCGTGGTCAACAGTCCCCACGGAGGGATGCCGGCCCGATGACCGGCGGGTGGGCCGCGGCGGCGATCATCAGGGATCGCGGGCGGCCGGCGAGCGGGTGAGCGGTGCGCCGGTGCTGTTGCTGTGCGCCCTTTCAGGCGGCCCTTGACGGACTCGATGAGCCCACCGAGATGGTGGGTCGGCAGGACGCCAGGTAGGCCGGGGCGCATCTGCCGGCCCCGGTCGGGACGGGCCCCGGCGGGCGCGGCGCGCTCCGGGGGGACGTCCCGTGCCGGGTGGGACGGCGGGGTGCAGGGATGCGCGCCCGCGACGGACGGGCGCCGGCCAACCGCACTGCTCGCCGGGTTTCCCGGGGGTTTCCCGTTGCCCGTTCGGCCGGGCAACGTCGGTGCGTCGACAGGAGGCTCGCGCCGCCAGCAGGCTGCTGTGGGCAGCTCTCACGGCGCCGGGCCGACCGCCGTGGGTGCTTCACCCACGCCGACGGCACACGGCCGGCCGGCTGTGCGACGACCGACCATGGCCGGAGACAACGGGGGAACGACATGAGAAGAGCCAACCCACGCGTCCATGACCGCGGCAGAACACCGCACGGCCGCTTCCGGCCGCTGCGGCTGCTGCTCGCCGCCGCCGTGGCCGTCGCCTGTCTGGCTCTGCCGACGGCGGCACCGGCCACCGCCGCACCGGCCGCACCGGCCGCCGACACCTGTGCGCCGCTGAAGGCGGGAGCGAGCACGGCCGCCCAGGACGCCGTCAACGTCGCCTGCCGCTACGTCGGCTGGATGTACGCCTGGGGCGGCGGCCACGCCGGAGGACTGCCCGGACCCAGCCAGGGCATGCTGGACACGGACCCGAGGTCCATCAACGATCCGACGTACTGGAGCTTCGACTGCATCGGCCTCGTGCGCTGGGCCTGGTACAAGGCCACCCGCCAGGACATCATCAGCGAGCGCACCACGCAGTCCACCTGGCAGAACCCGGGCTACGCGCACACCAGGTTCACCAAGGCGCAGGGCGAGGCTCCGCTGCTGCCGGGCGACATCATGTACTTCGGCGAGGGACTCAGCCACGTCGCCCTCTACCTGGGTAACGGCAAGAGACTCGAATCGCCCCAGTCGGGCGAGGTCATCCGCGTCTCGGACATCCCGTGGGCCGGCTACCAGGGTTCGCTGCGGCCCGAGGTCCCGGGCGTCTTCCCGGTGTGGGAGTACGACGGTCTCGGCAAGCAGGTGAAGACCTGGGGCCAGCCGAACCTGCGCAACGACTCCACCACCGGCAGCGGCATCAACTGGTCGGTCAGCAACGGCATTTCGGTCGCCGTGCGGGCGCTGTGCCAGCGCGTGGGGGAACGCGTCACCGTGGACGGCATGGTCAACAACGTCTGGACGTATCTGCCGGACTACCGCAGCTGGATCAGCAATCTCTTCCTCCAGGGCCCGGCGATCACACCTGGTGTGCCGTCGTGCGGGGACTACGCGAGAATCGGCGGCACGCTGGAGGGCGCGTCCTCCAACACCTCCTGCGGGGACGGCACCCCACCCGAATCCGCCGGTGCGTGGACGGCCAGGTCCGCGACCGTGTTCGGCCGTACCGTCGAGCTGCGCTACAACAGCACGACCGCCTGTGCCTGGGGCCGTATCACCGGCGGCACGATCGGTGACGAGATCTGGGTCGATCGCAGCAACGACGGCGGGGACACCTGGGAGCCGATGCTCGGCTACACGACCGTCACCTCGGGCGGTGACGCGTACACCCCGCAGTGGAACGACAACGGCCTGGTGATGCGTGCCTGCGGCACCAACGGCAAGGGCGGCTCCATCGTCTGCACGGGCTGGTTCTGAACCGTTCCGCCACGCGAGGCCGCCCGGCCGGCCACCGCGTCGACAACCGTCGCCGGCCGGTCCGGCGGCCTGTCCGACGGCGTGCCCGACCACTGTCGATCACGCCCTCTCCATGCAACGACAACGAAGGAGAACCATGTTCGGGAAACACCTCAAGGCGGCCATGCTTTCCACCGCGCTGGCCACCGTGCTGGCCGGAACTCTGGCCGCACCCTCCGCGCAGGCGGCTCCGGCGGCTCCGGCAGCGGCAGCGGCTGCGGCGGCGCCCGAGTGCGGCGTCCGGGCCCACGACGGGCGGCTGTGGTGCGGGAACCGCGGGGACGCACCGACCCGGCTGGAGCCGTTCCACGAGAGCCCCTTCAACGGCCTGCTGAAGTCGACGTTCAGCTACTTCACCTGCTGGTCGACGGGCGGGCTGCACGGCGGCGGGAACACGACCTGGTACCGCACGGTGCCCGACTGGATCAGCGAGGGCAGCGAGGGATACGTGCCGGCGGACTGGGTGTTCACTCCCAGCTGGTTCGACGCCGACCCCAGCAGGTACGGGCTGCGGCACTGCTGACAACACGCCGGCCGACCGCACCCCCGATGGGGGCGGGGTGACTTGACGGATGCGGAGTGGGAACGGCTGCGGCCGTTCCTGCCAGGCGATGGCGTCGGCAGCCTGGTCGCCGGCAGCCGGGCCGGCCGTATTCGTCGGCGCACGCGGTCGGGGCAGGGCGACGTGACCCCGAGGCGCGGCGCGGGCAGACTGTCAGAAAATCTGAACAGAACGATTACAGACGTGGCGAGCCGGACACGGTGAGCGTGATCGACGCCGCCACCCACACGGTCGTGGAGAACATCGACGTCGGAGACGGTCCCACCTGCATCGCGATCACCCCCGGCGGGACACACGCCTACGTGACCGACAACGCGTCGGGCAGCGTGAGCGTCATGGCGACGACCGTGATCCCCGACCAGGGATCCACGGCCGGCGGCACCCGGGTGACGATCACCGGCCGCCACCTGGCCGGCGCGAGCTCCGTGCGTTTCGGCACTGCCCCGGCCGCCATCACCGCCAACACGGACACCTCGCTGACCGTCACCGCCCCTGCCGGAAGCGGCGCCGTCCCGGTGACGGTCACCACCGCGGGCGGCACCGGAATCCTCGGAACCTTCTACTACCGGCCCCTTCCCGCCCTCACCGGCATCAGCCCCGCCGCGGGCCCCCTCGCCGGCAGCGACCAGGAGATCACCATCACCGGCCGCGACCTGGCCGGAGCCACCGACGTGTACTTCGGGCCCCGCCGGGCCGTCATCCAGAAGGTCTCCGACACGCATCTGGCCGTCAGGACACCGGCCGGTGTCGGGGCTCCTGTCGCGGGCGGCGTCACCATCACCGTGTTCACCCCCGGCGGGCGCGCCGAGGGCCCGCTCTACACCTACCTCGGCACACCCGCCGTCACCGGCGTCAGCCCCGGCACGGGCCCCACCACCGGCGGTACCGACGTCAGCATCACCGGCACCGGGCTGGCCGCCACCGACCAGGTCACCTTCAACGGCGTCCCCGCCACCTTCACCGCCGTCTCCGACACCACGCTCATCGCCACCTCCCCGCCCAGCGGACAGGAAGGCACCGTCGACATCACCGTCACCACCCCCGGCGGCACCGCCACCGGATCCTTCACCTACGTCTTCGAACCTGCCCTCTGACCCCCAACCGGACGCACTCGTCTGCGTCCCGCACACAGGCCTGCGCCCTGATCCGCGACCCTGCCGGGCCTCACACATCAGCTCTCAGCCGCATGACAGAGAACAACGCGGCCGTCTTCCGTACCATCGCTACAACAAACATGTGCGCCAGTAACTGCCGCTGCCACCACGACAGCAGGCGGGAGAGCACGAACCATCGACGTCGTGTACGCCATGGGCTCGCCGCTCATCGGCCGCGGCACACAGGAAGGCTGTGAGCATCATGTCCGAAACCGCCACCCCGACAGCCGGGTTGACCTCCCACTACAGCGCCCAGGTCGCAGGCGATCTGGAACGCAACCTGAAGGAGCAGGAACGCCTCAGCGGTGAGATCGAAGCGCTGCAGGAGCAGCTGGCCGCCGTGCGGCACGATCACACCGTCCTGGTGAGCCTCCAGCAGGCTCTCGGTGTCCCGGCGGCGCCCGATGCGCCTGCCGCCGAGCCCGTCACGGCGGTACCCGCTCCCCGCAAGAAGGCCACGGCAGCATCCGGTGCGGCCAAGCAGGCAAAGGATAAGAAGCCCGCCCCGGCGAAGAAGCGCACCAGCAAGAAGACCGCCGCCACCGCGGCTGCGGCGGATGCCCAGCCGCCTGCTCTGCCCAAGCTGGTGGACCTCGTACGGGAACACCTGGCCGGGCAGGCAGAGCCCCGCTCGGCTGCCGAGATCACCACCGCGCTGGGACAGCTGCATCCCGAGCGCGCGGTGAAGACCACCGTGGTGCGCACGACGCTGGAAGGCCTCGTGGCCAAGAGCCAGGCCCAGCGCACCAAGCAGGGCACTGCCGTCTTCTACTCCGCCCCCGACGCGCCCGTGCCCGCAGCCGGCGAGCAGACACCGCGGCAGTCCGCCTGACGCCGAGCGCTCGGGGCTGACTGCATCATGCGCTGCTGCTGAGCGGTCACGAGGGCCGGATCGACCCCGGGGAGATGATCTCCGCCTGCGACACCTTGCCGGAGCCACGTTCTTGCGTGCGCCGGCAGCGGCGTACGTGTGCGGAGTGACTCCCGCCTCCACGAAGATCCACCATGCTGGTGCACTCATGTCATCAGTCATGCGGCCAAAGGAGGGGACGTGGCCGTTCCGATCAGCCGCCAGGGGTACCCCGTCGTGGTTGAACTACAACGGCTGGGCTGCAGGGCTTTGACGGCACGCCAGGTGCCCGTACTGCTTTCCGAGGATTTCAAGGGCGACGAGTTCCTCGTCGCCCTTCCGGGGCGGTCGGACTTCACCAGTGCCGGACATACCCACGGCTTCTAGCCGGCCGAGCACCCGGTGGTGCACGACGAGCAGTTCGGTCTGATACCTCTCCGTTCACGGACCGCCCTTCGACCACCACCGACGGACCGGCTCTCGTGGAACCGCGACAACCACCGGCCCGGCCTGCCGCTCCTGCCCCGGGCCCTGGCCCCCTCCCGCCGTACGGAGAACGGCGTACGGCCACGGCGCTGCTGCTCGTTACTACCGCCGGGTCCCAGGGGACACCCGTCGTGCGACCGCAGCCGTCGGCTGTGCGGCCGAGGACGGCCGCCTCTCCGTCTGCGGTCAGCACCACCACGACCTTGGCACCGGGGCGCAGCCAACGCCGTGCCGGGGGCGGCCGCACGCAGCTTTTGCGGCACCCGACGGATCAGGTCGAACCCGTACACCACTTGTCAGGACGCAACCCAGCTCTGCCCAGAGGCAGCACGAGACTTCTTCAGGGGCAAGTGGCTAGGTGTGCCGTTCGGGCAGGTTAGTGACGCGGCTGGGGTGGGTTGAGCCATCAGACGGCGACAAGCTCACAGCCATGCCGAAGACCTGGGTCCGGCGGTCTTGCGCATCGCTGCTTCGAGTCCGCGCTCGGGTGTTTGGACAAGCTCAGGCCAGGACGGTCAGGTAGTCGGCAGTACCTCCGCGCCACTCGACCAGGAAGAGCGTCGCGTCGTCGCTGGTGTGCCCGCCTCGTTCTCCCTTGAGGGTGTGGGAGAGCCGGCGAAGCTCTCCGCGCAGTCCCTCTTCTACCGGCTGCATGCTGTTGATGCAGTTGATGAGACGGTCCTCGCCGAAGGTCTCTCCGGCGAGGTTGCGCTCCTCGATGACGCCGTCGGTGTAGAACAGCACGCGATCACCGCGCCGGAGCTGTCGCCCGCTGATCTTGGGTCGTTGTCCGCCGAAGCCGACCGGCAGGGTGGTCGCGCTCTCCAGCCGCTCCACGACCTGACGGTCGCGGATCAGCAGCGGAGCCGGGTGGCCCGCGTTCACCCACAGCAGACTGCCCTCCACGATGTCCAGATGCATCATCTGAGCCGTGACGAAGCGTTCGGGCCCGAACATCTGGGAGATGGCCTGGTCCATGAAGATGTACTTCTCGGACAGGTCGACCAAGGCGCGCCGGGCGTGGCGGTAGGCGCCGACGGCGACGGTCGCCATCGTGGCGGCCTCCAGGCCGTGGCCCATCGCGTCGAACACGGCGGCGTGCAGGATCGTGTCGTTGAGGGCGTAGTCGAAGCTGTCACCGGCGATGTTGTAGGCGGGTTCCAGGATCCCGGCGACCGCGACCTGCGGAACCGACATCGCCAGCGGCGGCAGCAGGGACCACTGCATCTCCGCCGCGACGCTCATGGGTTCGCGGCGTCTGGCCTGGAAGAACTGGTCGGTGTAGCTGTGCTTGGTGACGATGATGTCGGCGACCAGCCCGGCGAGCCTGCCCAGCAGGCGCCGGTCGTCGTCGTCGACGGTGTCCAGGGTGACGGCCATTACCCCCACCTGGTCGCTGCCGTCCAGCAGAGGCAGATACATCCGGACGCCGCCCGCCTGCCGGACCTCGACAGCGGTCGCGTTGAGGAACGCCCGGCCCGCGGGAGAGTCGCCGATCGGCTCAGGCCCGCCGACCAGCAGTCCCCTGCCCGGCAGCGGCGCCAGCAGTTCCTGCCCGTAGTCCTGCAGCAGGATCGACACCTCACGGCCGCCGATCTTGGCCACCTCCTGCGCGACCAGTGGAGCGATCAGCTGCGGCGGCATCTCGTGAGCCCGGTCCAGCAACAGGCCCAGCAGCCGCTCACCGAATCCTTCCGACCGGTCGGGCACGCTCCGACGAGGCTTCCGGCCGCCTTCCGCCATGACCCCACCCTCCCCCCAGCGTCCCTGAGCTGCCACTCCCGCGTATCCGGCGACGGGCACGGTGTCCCTCTCGAACACAGTGCGTACAGAGTGCCGCCGCACAGCGGCCGTACGGGGCCATTACGCCGACTGCGGCATGTCCACCCCACCGTCGACCGGCTGCACCCACCGCGCGCCGGACCTGGCAGTCCCCCTCCTCCAGGGCGCGCACGGATTCGCTTTGCCCATGCCCGGCTGGGGACCTCTTCCGCTACCTGCAGCAGCCCGCCTACAACAAGCGTCTCAACGCCGCCGGGCGGATGATCAGTCCGGTGACAGAGACGCCGGCCCGGCAGGTGCCGACCTGGCATGACAGCCTCCGGCTGATCGACTCCACGCCGCTGCCCTGAGCCGCCTCCCGCGAGACGGTCAAGCGCTCCGGCCTGGCCGGTCACGCCGGATACGGCTACCGCCGCAGTCACTCCCGCACCTTCTGGGCGTTCCGGCTCTACCTGGTCACCACCGCCGAAGGCATGCCCGGCACCTGGTGCCAACCCGAAGGTCGGGGAGCGGGTGAGGTTCCCCCGAGATGCGGGGACAGGTGACAGCAGGTCAGATAGGGCTTACGAGAGGAGTTCTGCCGATGCCTGTGGGCGGCTCGGGTCCCGGCGCGGATTCAGATCCAGACGGGCGCGTGGTCCTCGGAGTAGCGGGCGCCGAAGCCGCCGTGCGGCAGGATCTCGTCGATCGTTGCGAGGTCGCCCCTGGTCAGAGGGGCGTCGACGGCGCTGGCGGGCCAGCTGGGAGACGGTGATGCCCTTGGTCGCGGCCAGGTCGCCGAGCTTGCCCACGGCCTGGCCGTTCTTCTCGACGTCGCCGGGCCGCCAGCGGGGGTCGACGTTGCGCATGTCGGCTCCGTCGCGTTCGCCGGCGGGTGTGGCGGTGCCGGTGACGCAGCCGCGGCCGAGAGACGAGTAGGCGACGAAGCCGGCGCCCAGTTCGTCGAGGACCGGGAAGAGCTGCTCGACGTTCCGCTCGGACAGGAGTACCGGCCTGAAGGACGGAGACCGGCCGCACCGCCTGCGCCCCGCGGACGGTCTGCGGGCCGGTCTCGCTCAGGCCGAAGTACCTGGCCTTGCCCGCATCGATCAGCTCCTTGACAGTGCTCCGGCAAGGGGCCCGGCGCCAGCGTCGTTCACCAGACGGATCGGTTGCGATCACTGACTCAGCCTGCTTACTATTACGATCGTAATTTAATCGACTTGGACCGCGTCGGGTCACGCCATCAGCGCTCTGGTCATCTCCTCTCCACTTCACCGGGAACCTTCATGGACCTCTCCGCCAGCACCGCCCTTGTCACCGGAGCGAACCGGGGCTTCGGCCGGGCCCTCGCCGCCGAACTGCTCAGCCGTGGCGCCACCGTGTATGCCGGCGCCCGCAACCCCGACCAGGTCGACCTGCCCGGCGCCAAGCCGATCGCACTCGACATCACCGACCCCGCCTCCGTCGCGGCCGCCGCCAAGGCCACCGGCGACGTGACCATCCTGGTCAACAACGCGGGCTCCTCCACCGGCGCCGACCTGCTCACCGCCGACCTGGACGACATCCGCCTGGAGATGAACACCCACTACCTCGGCACCCTGACGGTGGCCCGCGCCTTCGCGCCCCAGATCGCGGCCAACGGCGGCGGGGCCATGCTGAACGTCCTGTCCGGGCTGTCCTGGGTCAGCTTCCCGGAGTTCGGCGCCTACTGCGCCGCCAAGTCCGCGGAGTGGTCGCTCACCAACACCCTGCGCGTGCAACTGGCCGACCAGGGCATCCGCGTGGCCGGTCTGCATGTGGGCTACATGGACACCGACATGGTCCGTACCGTCGACGCGGCCAAGTCCGACCCGGCCGACATCGCGCGCATCGCCGTGGACGGCATCGCCGCCGGCGCCTACGAGATCCTCGCCGACAACGCGGCCCGCCAGGCACAGGCAGCCCTGTCCGGGGGCGTCTCGGTGCTCTACCCGCAGCTCCCCTGAGGAGCACCCGCCCCCGCCGACCAACCGCCAGGCGCGTCCGCCAAGGGAACGTCCTGACACAGCATCACAAGCAACCGGTTCGGGAGGCAGTGCCGTCGGGGCCGCGGTCATCACCGGCATGGCCGGAGTCATCACCGCGCTCGGCGACCTGATCGTCACCCCCGCCCTCCCCTCCCTCCGCAAAGACCTCGGCGGCGGCCTCGCCCGGAAGCGAGGATCTCCCCCGCCCGCCTGACCGCCTGGCCCTTCCCACTCTCGAACGCCGCCGGACGGTCTCGACGGCTGCGGTTCGCCGGTCGGCCATCCATGCGATACGGCCGGCCGGTGGCTCGCCCCGCATGCCGGGTCTTGCCCGGCGGGCGTTTTCCGGCCTATTGTATTACGATCATAAGGTAAATGGTGGGGACCGAGCGCCGGCTCGCCATGGCCCGAACGAACGGAGCCCACACCATGCCGCACAGGTGCAGGCGGGGCCGGCCCAGCCGACGCGGCTGCGAGTGACAAGCCGACGACACCCTCACCCCACCAGGCGCGACAGCTCCGTGGTCGCCGAACGCGATCACGGCCACGCAGGCCCAAGCCCCCTACGAAACACGAAACGGAAACCACGCCATGAGCCAGCCCAGCACGATCCGCCTGGAGCGGACGACCCCCCGGACGGCCAGGATCACGTTCTCGAATCCTCCCGTGAACCTGGTGGTTCCCGAGTCGATCGTGACGCTGCACAAGATCGTCTCGGAGCTGGAGAACGACCCGGACATCCAGGTCGTCGTCTTCGCCAGCGAACTTCCCGACTTCTTCATCAACCACTTCGACGCCGCCGCGGCCGCCGACCTCCCCGTGCCCGAGCACGAGGACGACAACCCGTTGTGGACCGACATGGTCCTGCGGCTGAGCAAGGCTCCGTTCGTCAGTATCGCGGCCATCCGGGGCCGTACCCGGGGCGCCGGCAACGAGCTGGCCCTCGCCTGCGACCTGCGCTACGCCAGCCGCGAGAAGGCGTTCTTCGGCCAGCCCGAGGTCGGCCTCGGCCTCGTCCCCGGCGGAGGCGGCGGCGAGCGGCTCCCGCGCTCCCTCGGTCGCGACCGCGCCCTGGAGGCGATCCTGACCAGCGCCGACTACGACGCCGAGTTGGCCGAGCGCTGGGGATGGGTCACCCGGACCCTGCCCGACGCGGAACTCGACGCCTTCGTCGACGCGACCGTCGCCCGCCTCGCCTCCTTCGACCGGCAGGCACTGGCAACCGCGAAGTCCCAGGTCAACCGGGCCACCCTGCCGCCGGACGCCCACCTGGTCGCCTCCTTCGGCGAGTTCGCGGGCACCCTGACGCAGCCGGGATTCGCCGCGCGCGCGGTCGGACTCGGCGCCCTGGCCGCCGAAAAGGGCCTCGACGTCGAGTACCAGCTGGGCGAGTACATCGGCCGGGTCAGCGAAGCCCTCTGATCGCCCCGGCCGCACCCACGACCGACCGCAGCGCCCCCACAGGGCGCCCGTAGGCGCCGCGACACCCCGGGCGGGTTCCCCCCGGCTCACGAGGGGTCCCCACGGCGGCCGGGCACGCCTCAACGGCAGCCCGGCCGCCGGCTCTCCCAGCCGGAGGGCCCCGCCGCACCCGCCGGGGTCCGAACACGGAAAACGCGACCGACAATGCCCCGGCATGCGCGCGCCGGTCGTCACGTGCTGGTCTCCCGTTCTCACGTCCGGTGCCGTGACTTCGTCGACGGCACGAACAGCTCTCGGCAGCGGCGCAGACCACCCTTGGAGAAGGCACTGCATGCCGCACCAGCGGCTCAAAATCGCAGGCTCGTCAGCCTCTGACCCTCGGGTGGCCGGTCGGCTGCGGTCAGGCTTCCGGGCTCCGTGCCGCCGGCCGGTCGCTGCTGTCGTGTGCCAGTGAGGCGAGGATTTCCTTGCGGCAGACCTCGAGGATTTCGTCCGCCAGCGGAGAACCGTCCGGGCAGGCCCGCGACAGCATGACCGCGCCGACCGAATGGGCGAGCATGTCGATCACCATGGCGCGGGCCGCGCGCTGGTCCGCATCCTCCGACGTGCCGCTCGGGGCCTGAAGGGCCGTCAGCAGGTTCTCGATCCCGGCCGCGAACTCCGTCCTGATGTCCGCCGGCTGACGTGCGGCGTCGCCGCTGAGGGCCGCGATGGTGCAGCCGTCGCCGCGCCCGTCGCGATGCTCGCGGGAGACGTAGCTCTCGACGAACTCGGTGAGGCCCAGGCCTTCCGTCCGTGCCGCCGTCTGCGAGAGCCCGCTCGCGGACGCTTCGGCCATCAGGTCGGCCTTGGAACGGAAGTGCTTGTAGAACCCGCCATGGGTGAACCCGGCGGCCGCCATCAGTTCCGCCACGCCGACACCGTCATAGCCGCGCTCGCGGAACAGCCGGGCGGCTGTCGCGACGATGTGCGCACGGTTCTGCTCCGCCTGTGCCTTGGTCACTCGCATGTGCGCCCGCCTCTTCCACGGTCGACGCTCGACGGTCAAGCATACATAGATGCCGATCGACATCTAAGAGCTTGACTTTTTATATTACGACCGTCATCGTATTGGTCATCCCCTTCAGAAAGCCGCAGACCATGAGTGACACGCACGCGACCGCACCGACCCAGTACATCGAGGTCGACGGCGACCGGTTCGCCTACCGGCGCTGGGGCAAGCCCTCCGGCGTCCCGGTCTTCCTCGTCCAGCACTTCCGCGGGGGAATGGACAACTGGGACCCCCTGCTCACCGACGGCCTGGCCGAAGGCCGCGAGGTCATCCTGTTCAACGGGCGCGGTATCGCCTCGTCGTCCGGCACGCCGCGCAACCGGGTCGAGGACATGGCCGACGACATCGCCGCGGTCATCCGGGCGCTGGGGCTGGAGCAGGTCGACCTGCTCGGCTTCTCCCTCGGCGGCTACCAGGCGCAGGAGGTCACGCTGCGCCACCCGCAGCTGGTGCGCAAGCTCCTCCTGCTCGGCACCGGCCTGCGCGGCGGGGACCCGACGATGGACCCCAAGGTGCCCGAGGTGGCGCTGAACCCGGTCCCCGGCCTGGAGGACTTCCTCTTCCTGTTCTTCGGCCGCTCGGAGGCCGCCATCGAAGCGGGCCGGGCCTTCTGGGAGCGCCGTCACCAGCGGGCCGACCAGGACCCGCCGAGCTCGCCCGCGGTCGGGCAGGCGCAGTTCGAAGCGTCCATGGCCTACGCGGAACCGCTGCCGGGCGAAAACCCTTACGCCTACCTGAACGCGATCACCCAGCCGACGCTGGTCCTCAACGGCGAGAACGACGTGATGATCGCCTCGATCAACTCCTGGCACCTCGCCCAGAACATCCCCAACGCCCAGCTGCTGATCTACCCCGACGCCGGGCACGGAGCGCACTTCCAGTACCCCGACCGGTTCCTGAAGCACGCCCTTCAGTTCCTCGGCGAGTAATAGCCGCGCGCGCAAGGCGAGCGGCACGCCCCCGGTCGACGGCAGTCCCGGCCGTTCCCGCGCCCGTCCGCCACCCAGCAAAGCATTATGTTCGTAATGTAATTTACCCATGCTCATGGCGGATGCCTCACCGGATTCACCGCCCGGAACGCAGGTCTGCCGGATGTCCGCCACCAACAACCTGAGGAATCACGCATGCTCGACAGCCTGTGGACCCCGACCGTCGCCGGAAAGATCTCCCTGCCGCACCGTCTGGCGATGGCCCCCCTGACCCGCAGCAGGGCCACCCCCGACGGCGTGCCCACCGAGCTCAACGCCGAGTACTACGCCCAGCGCGCCTCGCACGCCCTCATCATCACCGAGGGCACCCAGCCCTCCGCCGACGGCCAGGGCTACCCGGTCACCCCGGGCATCTACACCGACGAGCACATCGCGGGCTGGCGCAAGGTCACCGAAGCCGTGCACGGGGCGGGCGGACGCATCGTCATCCAGCTGATGCACGTCGGGCGGATCTCCCACCCGGACAACACCCCCCACCACCGGCAGCCGGTGGCCCCCTCCGCGATCAAGCCTGCGGGCCAGACGTTCACCGGCTCCGGGATGCAGGACATGCCGGAGCCCCGCGCACTGTCCACCGAGGAGATCGCCGTGACGGTCGACGACTTCCGGCGGGCCGCCGCGGCCGCCATCGCGGCCGGCGCCGACGGCGTCGAGATCCACGGCGCCAACGGCTACCTGGTGCACCAGTTCCTGGCCACCAACACCAACCAGCGCACCGACCAGTACGGCGGCTCCCTCGACAACCGCATCCGCTTCGCGGTGGAGGTCGCCACCGCCGTCGCCGACGAGATCGGAGCCGACCGCACCGGCATCCGCCTCTCCCCCGGCAACCCCTTCCAGCTCGGCGACCTCACGGAAGACGACCCCCACGAGCTCTACCCGCACCTCGTACGCGCCCTCGCCCCCCTCGGCCTCGCCTACCTGCACCTCGCCCACGGCGGCGACGAGGAACTCCTGGGCACGCTGCGCGAGCTGTGGCCGAACACGCTGATCCTCAACCGCGCCGGCACCGACATCGCCACCCGCGCCAAGGACATCGACAACGGCATCGCCGACGTCATCACCGTGGGCTCGATGGCGCTCGCCAACCCCGACCTGGTCGAGCGCGTACGAGCCGGCGCCCCCCTCAACACCCCCGACCCCGCCACCTTCTACGGCGGCGGCGCGGCCGGCTACACCGACTACCCGACCCACACCGCCTGACCAGAGCGCCAGTGCCCGAGGAAGCCGTCTTCCTCGGGCGCTTCGGCGTACGGAACGTCACGGGCTGCTCGGCTACGACCGTCTGATACGACTCCGGCGTCCCTCCCCCGGCCGGCGCGGCGGCACCGCTCTCGATAAGGAAGCTCGGTGCAGCCCTCGGTCGCCCGGAACCCCTCCCACGCGGCCTGCCCGATCGGCAGTTCCGGCGTGCCCTCGAACGCGAAGTACGCCTTCGCGTCGGAGTCGGCGAGGTGACAGGTGACCTTCCGAACCCTCAGCAGCACGTTCAGCGGCACGACCGCGGCGCCGGCTTTGAGGATGCCGAAGTAGGAAGTAGACGGTGGAGAAGTGCGGGAGGTTGGGGCAGGACAGGACGATCCTTGTCGCCCGGCTGGATCCCGCGCGAGACGAGCAGGTTCGCGACACGCTTGGCGGCGGCGTCGAGGGCGGCGTACCTGATGTGGTCTTCACCGAAGACGATCGCGGTGCGCTCGGGGTGTCGGGACGCGGTGTCCGTCAGCAGTCGTGACACGTCGCGGCTCGGGCTGAGCATCATTGCTCTCCTGGTTCTGCGGGTGGGGCGGTCGAGCCGGGCCTGCCGTCTGCTGGGCGACAGATCGGCCAACAGTCACCTTCCGACCGTAATATTACGGACGTCAGACCATGGATTAGGATGAGACACAAGGCAATGGTCCGGCAAAGCTGGGGAGGAACCCTGTGGCGCGTTACACCAAGGAGCACAAGCAGGTGACGCGGCAACGGATCATCGAGCGGGCCGGCCACCGGTTCAAGCAGGACGGCATCGACGGCTCCGGCATCTCCACGCTGATGTCGGACGCCGGGCTCACCAACGGAGCCTTCTACGCCCACTTCGAGTCCAAGGACGACCTCGTCGCCCACGTCGTCGCCGAGCAGCTGCGCGCGCAGGTGGAGCAGTTCGGCACGCTGCGGCCCGGCCGCGAGGGACTTGAGGATCTCATCCGCGCGTATCTGTCGCCCGGGCACCGGGACAACCCCGGCGACGGTTGCCCGAACGCCGCCCTGCTGGACGAGATCGGCCGCTGCGGTGACGGAGCCAAGGCCGCCTACACCCACGGCGCCAAGGCCATCGTGGACGAGTTCGCCGCCCGCCTGGCACCCGAGGATCCGCAGTCCGCCCGCGGTCAGGCCATCGGGCTTTTCACCCTGGCAGTGGGAACACTGCAGCTGTCCCGCGCGCTCTCCGACCGGAAATGCTCCGACGAGGTCCTCGAGCAGGGAATCGAGAACGCCCTCGCCATCGCGCGATGCACGTCAGTACCGGCTGGATGACCTGGCACGGGCCGGGACGCCGGTGCCGCGTGAGCGGGTGGTCCCCGGGGCAACCGCGATCTCGGGAGCGGCCGGCGCGGGGGTCCTCCGCTCGGACGGCGGCCGACTCTGCGCCCGTTCGAAACACGCCGTAGCGGCAGTGCGGGTCCTGGGCCTGGGGCCTGGGGCCTGGGGCCCGAACGGGACGTCGACCGGTCTGGGCATCGCCATCCTGCACGACAACCGCCTCGGCGCCGCAGGGCCGAGAGGCGAGCAGGTCGGTTACGTCGAACACGTGACGAGAGCCGTGACGCCCGGCGGGCGTCACGGCTCTGAGTCAGCGTCCTCGGCCCCGTACGCAGACCGCACCGCGGCCCTACGGCCGGCCGAAGAACTCGAGAGCGGTCGGCACGAACTGCTCGTGGTACTGGAAGATGCCGCCGTGGCCGCCGTCGGGGTAGATCACCAGCTCGGCGTTCGGCAGTCGCCGGGCCATGTCCTCCGAGTTCGACGTCGGGACCATCCTGTCGTCGTCGCCGTTGGCGACGAGTACGGGCAGCTGGATGCGGGAGAGATCCTGCGGCCGCGCCAGCCCCCAGCGGTGGATGGCCTTGAGCTGGGAGAAGTAGGAGGTGAGGCGGATCGCCTTGTCCCGGTCCTTGGTGCGCTCCTTCAGACGGGCCAGGAACTCCTTGCCGGCCCGAATCCCGTTCGGGGTGCGGGTGAAGAAGAGGAACTGCTTCACGTCCTGAAGGGTGAGCAGTGCCCGGAGGGTGTCGTAGTGGGAGATCCGGGTCACGTTCTTGATGCCCTCGCCTCCGGCCGGACCGGTGCCCGCGAGGATCAGCCTGCGGATGAGCTGCGGATCGGTCTGGGCGATCACCTGGGCGATCATGCCGCCCATCGAGAAGCTGAGGACGTCGACCTGCTCGAAGCCCAGCGCCCGGATGAAGGTGACGGCGTCCTTGGCCATCTCCTCGATGGTCTTCGGCGTCACGCCGGTGGAGGCGCCCACGCCCCTGTTGTCGAACGTGATCACCCGGCGCTTGGCGGCGATGCCGTCGACGACCCTGGGGTCCCAGTTGTCGAGGACCGCGGCGAGGTGGGTGATGAAGATGACCGGCATGCCGGTCCGGGGGCCGAGGTCGCGGTAGGCGAAGGTCACTCCGTCGGCGGTGACGGTGCGGGTCTGCGCGTTCTTGTACGACGTCACCACGTCACCATGTGTTTCGCGTGCGTTCACGGTCGTGCCCTTCGATGTGTGGGTTACCGCCACGGTGCGCCAGCCTCTGCTTCCTCGCAGGTCGGCGCGGAGCGGTGCTCCCGTGTCTCCCGGCTGCGGCTGCAGTCCGGAGTCGACGGTCGGAGGGGGCTCATGAAGAACCGCCTGGATCAGGTTTCTGAACAACCCGTCAACCATTGAAGTATGACCATAATTTCATCAGGGTGCAAGTGGTGGAGCCGAACGAGATGCACAGCTGTGGAATCACGGGTTCCGCCGGGCTTCGCGGCGCACAGCACAGCGCACCATCAGGGCAGAAGCGGCTCACCTGCGCCGACGGCTGCGAGACTCCGGTCGTGACCGGCGAGTCGCGGACGTCCGGCCCCGGACCGGTGACAGCCGACGATCAGTACAGCGGTCACGACATCGATACCGGCGTGAGGACGACACCTGGCTGCGCCCCGGATTCCAGGACGAGGGCCGGGCCGGAGCCCGAACCGTCGACTACGACAACGCCCGCCTCAACCCCGATCCCGCGCCGCCGGTACAGCGCGTCGCCGACTTGCACCCGCGGTGGACCCGGCGCGACGCTGACGGTGCCCTTCTGCTCGCCTTCGGACAGAACATCGTGGGCCGGCGCGAGCTCTGTGCGCACGGAGTGGCCGGGACGGTGATCACGGCGCGGCAGGCCGAGGCCATCGAGGACGGCGAGCTGTGCGTACGGCCGCCGCGTTCGGCTCCGGCGGCCGGCCACTTCGTCTTGAGCGGCTGCGAAGACGGCTTCGAACCGGCCATGGCCTTCCACGGGTTCCGCCGCGTTGAGCTCACGGGCCGGCCCGACGGCATCCCGGCCGGTGACGCGGTGAGCGCCGTCGTCATCGACGTACGCCCCGTCCTCGAACTGTCGTGGTGTTCGCTCGTGCTCCCGCGCAACACCGTCGCTGTGCGCAGATCGGCCGGCTGATCCCCGGTCCGGTCGGCCCTGCCCGTCGAGGTCGGCGAGGCCGAACCGGCTGAGGCGATGGCGGTCGCGTCCCGGGCCGACGACGTCGGCGACACCGTCGGTCCGACCGGGAAAGGCCGCTCCACGGCGACGCCGGATCTCATCGGGAGTCAGATCGCGCTCCTCGGCGACCTCAGAGGCTTGGCCGGCCCCTCGTCTCGTCCATCCAGGGCAAGCTTTCGACGCTGCCCGCCTCGGAACTCCGCGCGGACGCCATCGACCAGGCCTTCAACCCGGGGATGCAGGGCGGTCGGGCGATCGCCGGGCTCGCGCTCGAGCGCATCGAGCCGAGCGGGCGGCCGCCCCTCAACGTTCCCCGCCCTGCCGGACAGCTGCCGGTCTGCTGCGGCCAGGTCCGGGGCGTCACGTCCGCCTTCGGCGGGGGCCTCAGCTCCACGACGGTGCACAACTCGGCACCGGCAATCCAGAATTGTCACGTCGCCGGTACGCACCGACTGCCCAGCCTCGATGGCGGCGTCGGTCAACCATCGTGCAAGCGCCGCCTCACGGCTGTGAGGCGGCGCTTGCACGACTGTCAGCCAGCCGCCGCCGGGGTGCGGGACCGGCGGCACGGTCGGCGTGCTCAGGCGGCGAGGAAGTCGGCCACCTGCTTGGTGAAGGCCTTGGCGTGCTGGAAGAGGAAGGCGTGGCCGGCGTCGCCGTAGAGGAGGAGGGTGGCGTCGGCCAGGTGCTGGACGGCGACGTAGGACGCGTGGGCGGGGACCATCACGTCGTGCAGGCCGTTGGCGTACAGGACGGGGTGCTTGATGGACTCCAGTTCGGCCCGCACCTCGTCGAAGGGGGCGGCCAGGAGCTGGCCGATCGCGGCGAGCATGCCCTGCGCCGTCGCCTCGGTGACCGCGGGGCCACCGGCGGCGAGCCGGGGCGCGACGTGGGCGAAGTGCTCCTGTCCTGAGGCGCGGGCCGCTTCCGTCTCCGGGTAGAACAGGTACAGCATGTCGTCCTGGTCGGCGTCGGGCTTGGCCATGATGCCCAGGACCTTCTCGCTCGCCTCCGGCGCACCGGGCACCCAGCCGTTCGGGCCGCTGCCCGCCACGATGATCTTGCGCACCAGCTCCGGGCGACGCGCGGCCAGGCGCTGGGCCACGAAGCCGCCCAGTGACCAGCCGAGGACGTCGGCCTGCGTGAGGCCGAGGGACTCGATGAACTCGGCGGCGCCCTCGGCGAATCCGTCGATGGAGTCGCGCGGCTCGCCGGTGGTGTGGCCGACGCCGACGTTGTCGAAGACGATCACGTCGTGGTCGGCGGCCAGGTAGTCCAGGAACTCCGGGTCCCACCAGTCGATGGTCGCGCGGAAACGCTGCAGCAGGACCAGCGGGACACCGCCCTGCGGGCCCATGCGCCGGTAGGTGAAGGTCGCGGAGGGCCCCTCCACGGTGAGGTTCTCGGCCTTGTCTGCCAGATACGTACTCATGACGTCCTTCTCTTGCTGTCGGGTGCCCGTCAGTTCTCGTGGGTCTGCTCACGCAGCACGCAAGGCTTGCTGGGCCTGTGGGGCCGCTGCCCTTGACCGGCGCCCTACGCGGCGAGCCAGGGTTGTGGATCAGGCCGACGATCCGCTCGGATCGCTCGATCACCTTCTCGCCCCCCGGGGGCGACCCAGGCGGCTTCCGGCTCGCTCCGATCACCTCGGAATCCACCGTGCCGAGCCGTGAGCAATTAAATTATATTCATAATACTAAGCAGGCGCGCCCCGGGCGCGCAAGAGGGCTCCCGTGGCGGGCGAAGCCCGCGGCCGGCCTCGCAGCCGCATGCGGGTTGGCGGCGCAGGCGGTCCAGCGCAGCGGAGACCGAGGGGCTGCAACCTCGCCCCGGCCGCGAGGGCGCCGGAATTCGGTGCTATTGAATTACGTTCACAATACAATACATTGGAGGAGCCGCTGGAGGGCGAGTAGCCCACCCGGCACGCAGAGGAGTGTGCGGTGCGATACAGGCAAGAGCACAAGCAGGCCACCAGGCAGAGGATCATCAAGACTGCGGGCCGCCGCTTCAAGGAGGACGGCATCGACGGCTCGGGCATCGCGGCGCTCATGAAGGACGCCGGGCTGACCAACGGCGCCTTCTACACCCACTTCACATCCAAGGACGACCTGGTGGCCACCACGATCGCCGACCAGCTCGAGGCCCAGAACGCGAGCATCGTCGCGCACGCGGAACCGGGCCGCGCCGGCCTCGAACAGATCGTGCGCTGGTACCTGTCCCCCTGGCACCGTGACAGCCGCGACATCGGCTGCCCCTCCGCCGCCCTGCTCGACGAGATAGGACGCTGCACACACCCGACCAGGCAGGCGTACACCGAGGGCGTACTGGTGGTCGCCGACGGCATCGCCGCCCGCCTGGCGCCGAACGACCCGCTCTCGGTCCGCACCATGGCACTCAGCGCGTACGCCATGATGGCCGGCACGCTCCAGCTCGCGCGGGCCCTCGCCGACCCGCAGCTGGCCGATCAAGTCCTCGAACAGGGCATCCACAACGCTCTCGCACTGCTGGGCATCGAGCACGGGTACGCCACTCCCCGAACCGACCCGCCCAGAACGCACCCCTCACCGCAGGCCGCCCGTTACACCTGAGCAGCGCACCGCGTGACCCCACCGCGCCACCTGCCCGCGCCAGCAGCCGGCCGCCCGCGCGACCTCACAGGCGGCCGCTCGGCCGGCCGCCGGGGCCTCGCCGGTCCGCCCCGCGCCCTCGCTGGAGAAATCAAGCACCGATGGACCTCTCCTCGATCCGGCAACCCGTTCTGGTCGCGAACGGCGAGGACGACCGCATGCTTCCCGCACGAGCATCGTTCGACCTCGCGCATCGCCTGCCGAACGCCTCACTTCGGATCCACCCCGATGCCGGCCAGGGCGGCGTCTTCCCACACCACGAGCAGTTCGTGCCGCATGTTCCGGAGCTTCTTCGATGAGCTCCCACACCGGAGGTATCAGAAAGATGAGTCTGCACAAGATGGTTCTTGGTTCCGCGAGCCTCGGGGTCGCCGTGATCGGGTTGATCTATCTCTTGGCTCCCCACCTCTTGCTCGACGTCTACGGGGTCGACATCCAGTCGCCGTCGGAGGCGAACATTTTCAGGAGCGGTTCCGGGTCACTGTACGTAGCCCTGGCGATCCTGTTCTGTCTGGGAGCCTCCCACACGCGTTACACCAGGACTTCGCTCGTCACGCTGTTCACCTTCATGAGCGGCCTGGCTGCGGGGCGCCTGGTCAGCATCGTGGCGGACGGGTGGCCCCATCCGCTGCTGATCGCCGTTCTTGTCGTCGAGGCTTCCTACGCCGGCGCTGCGGCCTATGCGTTGCGGGTGGCGGACTCCTCCCCGCAGCTGAGGGAGACCGCCTGACAGTCAACGCCCCCCGTGCGGCAGGGCGCACGACGACAGCTCTCGGTGCGGCCGGCTGAAGGCATCGCTGGAGTACATGGGGGTCGCGCGATGCTGGCCGCACTATCTGATCGGTCGTTCTCGCAGTGCAGAGGGGTGACCTGCGAGAACGGGAACCTGCGGCTCGATCGCGCATCCAAACCGGCGAACAAGTCGCTGAACTCCCGCATCAGCGGCGCCACTTCGCGCGGCCACGCCAGGTCTCGGCGGGTGAAGTGCACCCGCCGACCCGTAAGCGAGCACGACGCCGGACGATAGTTCCGTGGACAGTTCAGCAGCGCATAACCCAAGCTCCACGGCCACCGGTGAAGGCGCTATGTGAAGTCGGCTCTGGCCGCAGTTGCGTGAAAGCGCACCCCACGCGCCGCCGCCTTGGCATGCTGGGTGCCTTGGTACGGAGAGGACTCGATGCCAACACGTTTTGACACCGTGGGCGTGATGGACGAGCGGCGCTGGTACGCCGCGAACGAACTCCTGGCGTTCCTGGTAGAGCTTGCCGCTCTGGCGTGCCTGAGCTGGTGGGGATTCGCCGTCAGTCACGACGGCGCCCTTCGTGTTCTGCTCGGGGCGGGAACACCCTTGCTGGCCATGGTGCTGTGGTCCTTGTTCGCGGCACCCAGGGCCCGGCTGCGGCCCGGGCTGTCGCTGGTGCTTGTGGTCAAGGCGGTAGTGCTGGGTGGTGGTGCAGCGGCCTTGTACGGCGTCGGGCATCCTGCTGCCGCCGTGGCCATGGCAGTCGTCGTGGTCGCGAATACAGCCGTGGCCGAGATCTTTCGCCGCAGGCCGCCCGCCCCGCATACAGGGCAGCCACCCGTAGACGGCTCACCGGCTTCCCGCTGAGGATGCACGACATTGCGGGCAGAGCCGCGATTTCCCCCACAGCTGCTCTTCGTTCCCCCTTCGGTTGCTGTGGGCAATGAGGGCTGCTGCGGGGCCCACCCAGGCCGTCTCCGCAGCATCGAACCGCTACGTGGCAGGGCCGGACACCTGAGCCGCGTGACGTCCGACCTCCCATTCTGCCGCAGCGGCACGCACGAGTGGCCGAGCTGCGCGGACGTCGGCACGCCAGGACTGTCATGGAAGCGCACACGGCCGCCCTGACGGAACCGAAGGAACCGAGCACAGCCGGCCGAACCTCCCGAACGGCCCCGGTCCGCGTGCGCCCGCAGCGACGCGCGGACCGGGCGCCACGCACCGCGCCGGCTTCGCGCCCCGCGGGGGTGTTACGCGGCGGCGTTGCAGGGCCGGGGCTGGTGGGTCACCGTCCGTTCACCAGGGACACCCGGGAATGTGGGGTTCCGGGAGCAGGCTCCACCTGTGAGACGCATCATGGGAATCGTCCTCGCGGTACTGCTGATGGCGGGTGTGGTGGTCGCCGTCGTCGCGGGTCGCAGCGATGAGGACAAGGGCACGGCAACGAAGACCGTGCGGATGGTGATCGGGTCGGAGAAGGCGGAGTTCTTCGCGGATCCGGACGTGGTGAAGGCCCTCGCCGCCAAGGGCTACACCGTCAAGGCCGAGACCTCCGGGTCCTGGGCCATGGAAGGGCTGAACCTCAAGGGCTACGACCTGGCGTTCCCCAGCAGCCAGGCGCCCGCCGTCGAACTCGCGGCCAAGTACAAGGTGCAGGGGACCCTCCCCCGCCCCTTCTACTCGCCCCTCGTCGTCGTGGCGCACAAGAGCGCCGCCGGGGTCCTCGCGGCCAACGGCCTGGCCACCCTGGACGCCGCGCACCGCGGCACCCTGAAGATGGCCGCCTATCTGGACGCGGCCCGCGCCGACCGGACCTGGCAGCAGCTCAAGGGCGCCGACAAGTTCGGGGAGCTCACCGGCACCCTCTACCTGTCCAGCACCGACCCGCAGACCTCCAACTCCGGCGCGCTCTATCTCGCCGCCGCCTCCTACGTCGCAGGCGGCGGCAAGGTCGTCGCGAGCACCGCCGAGGTCGACAGGACCGCGCCGCTGCTGCACAAGCTGGTCAGCGTCCAGGGCGCCCAGCAGTCCAGCACGGACGCGGCTTTCCGGGACTTCGTCAGCGGCGCCGGCAACCCGCTCGTCCTGGTCTACGAGTCGCAGGTCGCCTCCCTCCTCGCGCAGGGGCAGCAGCCCGACGACCTGGTGGTCCTCTACCCGGACACCACCGTCAACAGCGACCACACCGCCGTGCCGCTCACCGGGAACGGCTCCCGCCTCGCCCGACTCCTGTCCACCGACCCGGGGTTGCGCAAGCTGGAGATCCGGCACGGGTTCCGCCCGCAGGGCGTCGCCGCCGAGTTCGCCTCGGCCGGCACCTACCTCAAGCAGCGACTGACCGGCGTCCGCCAGGCGCCCGTGCCCACCTCCGCGGTGCTGCACGAGCTGGCGCGACGGGCGCGCGGATAAGAGGGGACAGCAGCAGATGAGCAGCACCGACAACGACTTCACCCTCACCCCGCCCGAGGCCGTCGCCGCCGTTCCGCGCGAGCGGGCCGGCGGACTCGTCCCCGTGGACGACGCCGTCCGCACCGACATGGCGACCAAGGCAGCCGCCTACGTCGACGGGCTCGCCGCCCTCGACGCCCGCTCGCCCGAGTTCGTCGGCAAGGTCGGCGAGATCACCGCGCTCGGCGCGGGCGAGATGCGCACGGCCGCCGCACAGTCCAACCGCATGCTGGAGCGGACCGTCCGCAGCCTGCCCGACAAGGGCGGCGACGCCCAGTCGAAGGTGGCCGGCTCACTGGTCGAACTCCGGCGCGTGGTCGAGGACCTGGACCCGCGGGACCTGCCGGCGAGCAGGGGCCGCACGTTCCTGTCCAGGCTCCCCGGCGGCAACAAGCTCCGCGACCACGTCGCCAAGTACGCCTCCGCGCAGGGCACGTTGAACAAGATCGTGGGCTCGCTGCGCGGCGGCCAGGACGAACTGCGGCGCGACAACGCCGCGTTGCAGACCGAGCGGGTCCGGCTCTGGGAGACCATGGGCAAGCTCCAGGAGTACATCGTCCTGACCGACGCCCTGGACTCCGCCGTCGAGCAGCAGATCTCCGGCACCGAGCTCACCGATCCCGAGCGGGCCGACAGCCTGCGCGCCGACGTCCTCTTCCCGGTCCGGCAGAAGCACCAGGACCTGCTCACCCAGCTCGCGGTGTGCGCACAGGGCTACCTCGCCATGGACGTCGTCCGCCGCAACAACGACGAGCTGATCAAGGGCGTCGACCGGGCCGCCACGACCACCGTCTCGGCGCTGCGCATCTCGGTCATGCTGGCCTCCGCGCTCGACACCCAGAAGAAGGTCATCGAGCAGGTCAACGCCCTGCGTGGCACCACCGAGGACCTCATCCGGGGCAACGCGGAGATGCTGGCGACGCAGAGCGGGGAGATCCAGCGCATCGCCGCCGACCCGGCCGTCGGCGCCGAGACCCTGCGCGCCGCCTTCCAGCAGATCTACCGCACCCTCGACACCATCGACACCTACAAGGTGCAGGCGACCGAGGCCATGGCGGTGACCGTCGAGAACCTGACGGCCGAACTCCAGCAGGCCGGCACCTACCTGGACCGCAGCCGCTCCCGCAGCGCGCTGGAAGGCGGCCTCTCATGAGACGACCCGCCAGGCCCCTTCGCCCTCTTGGTCCCCTTCGGCCCCTGCGGCCCTTCCTCGCGCTGACCGCCCTCGCCCTCCTGCTCACCGCCTGCTCGGCGGTGGCCGACCGGGACGAGAAGGACCCCGGCGCGCCCCGGCCCGGCACCCTGCGCGTCCTCGCCTCCAGCGAGCTGAGCGACATGGCCCCCGTGCTGGAGCAGGTCCGCAAGGACACCGGCGTCACGGTCCGGCCCACCTACATGGGCACGCTCGACGCCGTGAACGTGCTGGCGAAGCCCGGCACGGACGCCAGGTACGACGCCGTGTGGCTGTCCTCGGACGACTATCTGCGGCTGCGCCCCGACGCGGCGAAGAAGATCCTCTCGGAGACGCCGATCATGTCCAGCCCGGTGGCCATCGGCGTGCGGACGGCGACCGTCGGCTCCCTCGGCTGGAAGCCCGGGCACGTCACCTGGTCGCAGATCGAACAGGCGGTCCAGGACGGTGAACTCACCTACGGCATGACCGACCCGGCGCGCTCCAATTCCGGTTTCTCCACGCTCGTCTCGGTCGCCTCGGCGCTCTCCGGAGCCCAGTCCGCGCTCACCGACGCGGATGTCGCGAAGGCGGCCCCGAGGCTGAAGGAGTTCTTCAAGGGGCAGCAGCTGACCTCGGGTTCGTCCGGCTGGCTGGCTGGCGCGTACGCCCGGCGCGGCGACGTCGACGCGCTCCTCAACTACGAGTCCGTGCTCGAGGGCATCCCCGGGCTGACCGTGATCCGCCCCACCGACGGCGTCGTCACCGCCGACTACCCGTTCTCCTCCCTCGCCGCGGCCGACGCGACGACCCGCGACAACGTCAAGCGGGTGACCGACGCGCTGCGCACGCAGGCCGTCCAGCGGCTGATCACCGTCAAGACGCACCGCCGCCCGGTCGTCGCCTCGGTGCCGCCCGCGGCCGGGCTCGACACCGCCCGCCGGCGCGAACTGCCCTTCCCCGGCACCCGGTCCGTCGCCGACGGGCTCCTCGACGCCTATGAGAACGACCTGCGCCGCCCCTCCCGGACGGTGTATGTCCTCGACACCTCCGGCTCGATGCGGGGCGACCGGCTGCGCCGCCTCAAGACCGCCCTCACCGACCTGACCGGCGACTTCCGGGACCGCGAGGAGGTGACGCTGATGCCGTTCGGATCGGACGTCAAGAGCGTGCGGACGCATGTCGTCAGCCCCGCCGACCCCGCCGCCGGGCTCGCCGCGATCCGCAAGGACACCAAGGAGCTGTCGGCCGACGGGGACACGGCCGTCTATACGTCGCTGGAGAAGGCGTACGACCACCTCGGCGCCGACCGGGACGCGTTCACGTCGATCGTGCTGATGACGGACGGCGAGAACACGGCGGGCGCGAAGGCCGGCGACTTCGACGGCTTCTACCAGGGCCTCAGCGCCGAACGGCAGGCCATCCCCGTCTTCCCCGTCCTCTTCGGCGACTCCGACCGGGGGGAGCTGGAGCACATCGCCGAACTGACCGGCGGTCGCCTCTTCGACGCCCAGAAGGGCTCGCTGGACGGCGCCTTCGAGGAGATCCGTGGCTACCAGTAGGTTCGTCGGATTCCTGGAGTCCCGCAAGAACATCGCCGGCAGCGCGGCGGGACTTACCGGCCTGGTCCTGACCTTCACGGGCGTCGCGGGCCCGTACTGGCCGGTCGTGGTCGTCGGCCTCTACGGCGCGGGCGCGCTGATCGCCCCGCCGGAGCGGCCCGAGCTGCCCGACTTCCCCGACCCGTCCGCGCAGCTCGACGAAGTGCGCGGCGACTTCGAACGCCTCGGCGCCTACCTCGCGGAGGTCGATTTGCCCCCGGCCGCCGCGGGCCGCCTCACCGAACTGACCGGCCTGCTGACCGCCCTCCTCGAACCCGGCTGGGTCGCGGAGATCCTGGCCCAGGACCCAGAGGGCGTCCACACCCTGTCGAGGGCGGTGCGCCACGACGTTCCCGAGGCGGTCGACACCTTCGTACGAACGAGGTGGTGGGCACGGCTGGCACCGGGCCAGGATCCCCCGGAGCGCCATCTGGAACGCCAGTTGACCCTGCTCCAGGAGGAGGCGGAGCAACTGGCGGGCGCGCTGCGGGAAACAGAGGCCAGACGCCAGGAAACCCACACGCGTTACCTGGAGGACCGCTCGCAGTAGCCGCCTCGGGGGCGCGGGGCCGTATCGATCACGGGCGGGCCCGTCGGCCCAGCCGCTGCACCACCCCAGCCGACCCTTGCCTGAACCTCTTGCACAAGTACATCAATCAGGGCCGCGCGGACGCTGAACGCAGCCACATCTCCCCCGCGCCGGCTCGCCCGGATGATCCTCGCCAGGCCCGACAACCTCCAGGCCGATCAGCCCGATCTGCTGGCCCGGACCACTGCAGTGTGCCCCGAGACGTCCCAACTGGCCACCGTTGTCGGTGACTTCGCCGAACTCCTGACGCCTTGCGCAGAAAATGCGCTTCCGTACAGCGACGGCCCCACCGAGGGCGTCAACACCAAAACCAAGCGGATCGCGCCGCCAGATGCACGGACGAGCAGGCTTCACCCTGCTTCGCCACCGCACCCTCCTCGGACAGCGGCACGCTCCGTCACCACCGAATATGAGACAGGGCCGTTCATTTGACAGACCCTGGCGGCCGGCCGGTCAGCGGCTGGTGGGGACCAGGCCGCAGTCGTATGCGGTGATGACGGCGTGAATGCGGTCCCGCAGCTGCAGTTTGTGCAGGATGGCCGACACATAGGTCTTGATGGTGGTCTCGCTGAGGTGAAGCTCGGCCGCGATCTGCGCGTTGGAGCGTCCTTCGGCGACGTGGACCAGGACTTCACGCTCGCGTCGGGTCAGTATATCGAGCCTGTCGAGGTTGCGCGGCGCACCTGGAGGTGTGGCCCGTGCGACATGGTCGAGCAGCCGCCTGGTCGCGGTGGGCGCGATGACGGCGTGTCCCGCGGCGACCGTGCGGACGGCGTCGGCGAACTGGTCGGCCCGGGTGTCCTTCAGGAGAAAGCCGCTCGCGCCCGCCTGGATGGCCGCGTGTACGTTCTCGTCGGTGTCGAAGGTGGTCAGGACGAGGATCTTCGTGGCGGCGCCGGAGGCCGCGATGGCCCGGGTGGCGTCGATACCGTTGACGACGGGCATACGAATGTCCATCACGACCACGTCGGGCCGCAGGGTTTCGCTCAGGGCTATGGCCTGGCCCCCGTCGGAGGCCTCACCGACGACGTCGAAGTCGTCCCGGGCCTCCAGAATCATCCGGAAACCGGTACGGACCAGCTCCTGGTCGTCGACGATCAGCACTCGGAGCATTGCGCGTCACCTGTCTTCGCGGGGACCGGGCGGGTCCAACGGTGGATTCTCGGGCGGAGAAGCGCCCTGGCCTTGGGCCGTGAAGGTGTCCTGTCCTCCGGCCGGGGAGGCGCCCTGTTCTTCCGCCGTGAAGGCGGCAGCACCCACAGGTATGCGGGCGCTCACCTGAAAGCCCCCCGCTTCCCGGTTGCCCGAAGCGACCGTGCCGCCCAGGGCGTGTACCCGGGCCGCCATGCCGGTCAGTCCCCGTCCGCTCCCCGCGAGCGAGGGCGAGACCGGCGCGCCCCCGAGCAGGCCCCAGCCGTCGTCGGCGACCTCGACGACCAGGACGCCGCCACCCGGGTCGTCCGCGGAGTGCCGGTGAGCGACGCTGACGACGGCGCGACGGGCGTGGGCATGGCGCAGCGTGTTGGTGAGGGCCTCCTGGACCACGCGGTAGGCGGCCAGGGCGACCGTCGGCGGCAGCGCCGGAACGGGCCGCGCGACATCGAGGTCGACGGCCAGGCCGGTGGCCCTGACGTGGTCGATCATGGGCAGGAGTCCCGACAGGTCGGTGTCACCGTGCGAGGGCGTCCGGGGCGTGCCGGTGGGCGAGGAAGCGGCCGGGGAAGCGGGCGCGTCGGAGTCGTCGTGGAGGGCGTTGAGCAGGGAGCGCAGGTCCTTGAGGGCTTGGCGGGACACATCTCCGATGGCCTCCACCGCGGCCTTCGCGCGGACCGGACTGTGCTCGAAGCCGTCGGCGGCCGCCGTGGCCTGGATCACGACCACGCTGATGGTGTGGGCCAGCACGTCGTGCACCTCGCGAGCCACGCGCAGGCGCTCCTCCGCAGCCGCGGTACGCATGAGCAGGGCATGCTGCCGGGCCGCGGCGGCACTGCGCTCGTACAGCCGCTCCACGTGCTCCCGTGTGCGCTGAGCACGCTCCCGGCGGATCCCCGTCCGCAGCCCCGCCATGATCACGAGCTGGAACACCGCGCAGACGGCCGCCGCCTGGGTTGCCCCCGGCAGGGGGCGCATCGCGAACGACTCCGCGAGCGTCGCCGCGATGTAGAACGCGGTACTGACCGGGGTGATGCCGACATTCGACGCCGCGCTCCCGGCCGCGAGAAGCACGGCGTAGGAATCCACCCGCCCGCCGCTGCGCGACAACTGCGCCAGAAGGTCCGCGGCCAGGGAAACGCCCAGAACCGTCAGAGGCAGGCGCTCACGCAGGACGAGAGAACCGCAGCCGATCAGGGCGCACGCACACCGCCACGCCGTCCATGTCGACGACGCGGGGGCTCCGAGAAAGGTGCCGTGGGCACCCCAGAACGAGAGGAACATGACAAGCAGGGCGATGCCGGTGTCCCTCGCCGTCGACCGCCGCACCCCCACCCAGTCGCAGACCGCTGCCTGCCAAGGCGTCCTCACGGCCCGAACTATAACTACACCGAACCGGGTGCCCCGGAGGGCCATCGCACCTGCCCTGAGGAAGGTGTCCGGAGCCCGTCCCACCCCTTCCACGGAAGGAGAACATGACGCCGCCACGAAGGATCCGCGTCCCCCGCGCCACGTCCTATGCTGCCGGAGCGCTCCTGCGGCGCCCGCTCAGCAAGTCCACCGACAGCACGTCAGTTCACGGCCCATCAGCACCTTTTGGCATCTTCTTGATGTCTCCGTGGTGTCCGCCTGGGACCTCCTTGGCATGACCGTGACACTCCAGCCCCCCGGAAGAGAGCATCACATGAGAATCAACCTGGCCACTCTTGCCGAGCGGTCCCAGCGAGTCCTCAAGCTGGAGGAGCCGATCGAGGCGGTCGGCATCTTCGGTCTCCAGGACGACTATCTGGGCCTGGCGGTGGGGGGCGTCGCGTCGGGCACCGTGGCCTCCATCCTGGACGCCGACGCGCTCACCGACGGAGTGCTCGCCGCGATCGGAATCCGCGCGGCCCGCCGGGTCAACGCCAATTCCCAGGGGGTGACCGTACGCATGGTCGTCGTCGTCACCGCGACGTCGATACACCTGCTGGCTCTCTCGGGCTGGGGGTACGAACCCGAGCGTGAGCTCCTCCGTATGAACCGGGCCACCACCACCAGCCAGGTCAAGTGGTGGGGCCTGTCGCGCCGATTGAAGCTGAGGGACGCGGATGGTCAGAAGATCGAACTGACCAGCTCGATCTCCTACCTCTCCTTCTACCGGAAAGGCGCCAAGGCCATTCTCGCCGCACTCGCCTCCAACGCGGCCTGACGCCCGCTCGCTTGCCCGCAGTGGGACCGGGCGGCCTCGGCCCGCTACTCAACCGGCGCCACCGCTGTCCCCGCCGGCCCTGGCAGCGGACAGCCTCCGCTCCGTCTCCACCGTCTCCAGCACCTCGACCGCCGGGGCGGTGCCGAGAGACGGCGCCGCACTGGCCCGGCGCTACGCTCCCCTGATCTTTCTCCACCCGGACGAGTCCCCCGTCCAGCGTGGAAGCGCATCTGAACAACACCCCTGCACCCAAACGGCGTTCATGACGGGCAGCGCCCGAATCGGAACACGGTGCCGGTGCTACGGGAGCGTCGCCTTCAGAGCCACGTGGTGCGGCAGGATCACGGGCCATGGACTCCGCTATCGCAGCCGCACTCGTCACCACACCCACCGCCGTACTCGCTGCCTCGGCTGCCTACGCCGCCGGACTTCATCAGGCACGTGGAGCCCGCCGTGGGCCGGTAGACGCCGTCCGCCGGCAGCATCAGAGGGACGCATATGCCGCCTTCCTCGGCGCAGCCACCACCTACGCATACGAGACGCGACTCACCCGGAACCAGGAACGGGCACTCGCCGAGCCCTCTGCTGGAGACGAGGATCACGTGGACCGCGTTGAGCGGCGGTCGTGGGAACTGCGGGCGGAGGCCGCCGAGTTGATCGATCCCCTGCAACGGACACTGCCCGTCGTTCTCCTCGAAGGTCCCAAGCACATTGCCGAGCTCGCCCAAGAAGCCAGCATTGCCGCTCATATGCTGCGCTCCGGCGCCCCGCAATTTGTGCACCGCAGGACGGCGAGCGACCCCCAGGCGGTGCAGAGAGCACGCGAGGAACACGCACGCCTTGTCGATGCGATCGACGCGTTCACGATCGCGGCCCGTGACCACCTCAACGAAAGTCCCGACCAGGTGGCCGACGCCGCATGACTTCAGAGTGGCCAACCAGAACGCACAGTTATCTGTGGGTGATGGCGCTCATGAGGCAAGGGCGGGACAGTCAGCAGAAGACCTGACCGCCTGATGGCCACCGGAGAGGCCGCCTACGCAGCGCGGCCGGGCTCGCGACGTGAGGCGGCGCCGTTGCCTTCAACGGCATCGATGCGCTCCGGACCACGTCGCGAGCTTCTGGTGCAGCTCCTCACGCGGCGAGGGAGAGACCGAGACGGGCAGGGTGGCTGACGCGGGTGCGGTCGAGTGGGTGGCCGTTCCACCAGGTGCCGAGGCGAATGAGGTTGAGCGCAACCGACGCGGCTGGGACATCCTCGCCCTGTGGGTCGCCGGTGTTCCGCTGGGGCCGGCCCCACAGGGAACGCACCGCGACGTCCAGGACGACGCGGGCCATCTCCTTCGCAGCGCCTTTGCTGCTTCACACACCGCATCACGGTGGTGCTGCGGTCGTCTGGCCGGCAGTGAGGGAAGAGTGAGGTCAACTGGTCGGGGGCGTGACCTGCTGGCCCGCACAGGCGACCGCTCCTCCCCCTCCTCCTGCTCGCCGCCCACCTCGACCACCCTGCTCCGGGCAGCACAGCTGCAGGCACCATCCGCCGCCAGAACGGCGCCAACGCCCGACGCGGCCGCTCCGGAGCGAGCGCAGCGGCCGCGTCGGCGTGGTGGTCGGCGGCCGCGACGGGCGTGGGCCCCGTGAGCGTCAGCGGGCCGTGCTGAAGTCCTGCGTCCAGTAATTGCCGGGCTGCGCCACCGCCGCCCCGATTTCCTTGAAGCCGCAGTCCAGAATGTTGCGCTTGTGACCGGCGCTGGCCATCCAGCCCGCCATGACCTGCTCTGGCGTGGAGTACCCGTACGCGACGTTCTCGCCGTAGGTGCTCCAGAGATAGCCCGCGCGCGTGATCCGCTGTCCCGGGTCGGACCCGTCGGAACCGATGTGTGACATGGTGTTGTGGCTCGCCATGTCCGCGCTGTGGGCCTGGGCGGCCTGCGAGAGCTTCGCGTTCAGGGTAACCGGGGAGCAACCGACCTTGGCGCGCTCGCTGTTGACCAGGGCGACCACACGGGCGACGGCGGGGGGCGCCATGCCGGCGGCGGGCGCCGTGGTGGCGGCGGGCGCCGTGGTGGCGGCCGGCTTCGGTGGTGCGGCGGTGGTCCTCGTCAGGGCGGGCGGGGTGGTCGCCTTCGAGACTGGCGCCTTGGGCTTTTCCAGGGCGGGCGCCACAGTCCCGCGAGGGGTCGTCGGCGAGGGCGAAGCCGTAGCCGCGGGCTTCGCGGTCCGGACGTCCCACCCCCGGTACGCGCCCCAGGACGCCTTCCTCCCGTCCTTCCAGGGACGGGACGTGGCGGTGATGGCGTCGGCTCCTCCGTCCCCCCCGCACGCCATGGCGGCCGACGGCACCACCACCGCGCCCATCGCCAGGACGGCGACGGCTATGGGCCGGCAGCGCGTCTTCCTGCGGTGCTTGCGGTGATTCCTCATGCTCGGACCTCGTTCGGTCGACTCTCCTTGCGCCTCCGGCGAGCTCGGTTTCACACACACACTGCGCTTGACCTGCGGGGACGCCCTGCGGGCCGTCATTGTCAAAGCCGCGCGAGGGCATGGCAACGGGCACTTCCACTACCTCACCTAGTGGGCGAGGGAGCCCTTGAATCCGGCCCGGGATTGTGCCGGGCCGCCGCACCGGACACAGACCGCGCCTCACACTCCGTCAGAAGGACGACAGAGGCGGTCCGGCAGCTCGATGCCGGTGACCCGGGCCGGCGACCCGGGCCGATGTGTCGCGTATGCCTGCTTCCGTATGCCAGATCCGCCTATGTCGGCCACACGCCCGTACTATCGCGGCACGTTGATGGAGACCGGACACGTGAGGAATGTCACTGACTTTCCCCACAGCCTTCCGGTATCCGGCATGCGGGGCGATGCGGTCAGGCATCGGTGACCGTGCAAAACCGGACCAGGTGTCGGCGGTGACACAGGCCAGAATCACGCTGCGGGCATCCAGATGCCACCGCATTCCAAACGATCATGAACACTCGGGTGCCTCCTACGCCGACTCGGCCGAGCACGGCGGTTGGCACGGCTGGCCAGTCTTGAGCACGCCACCCATCGAAGAGCCGGCCCGTGGCGAGCACCTGGAAGGTGAGGGCATCGACGAACTCTTTGTGCTGATTGCGCTGGTACACGTCCGAGCAGCCGATTTGGTGCCCAGCTCCGCGTCCAGCTCGGCGACGGTGAAGCCGGCGGCGCGCAGCACGACCGCGAACGCGACTTCCAGTTCACGGCCAGTGCCGTACAGCAGGCCTGAGCGCACCCGGACAAAGGCGTTGGACGTGGCGGTGGGTGATCAGGCAGACGGCGAGCCCGAGGAACGCTTCGTGGATGTCGTCGCACCGTGCGAGGAGTTGAGGCTGGCGCAGGTGCTGTGGAGCGTCACGGCCAAGGACTACGAGACGACCGACTCGGCCCTGATCACCAAGCGGGTGCCGAGCTCCCGGGCTCCCTGCGCAGGCACGCCGACCTCAACGTGCCGGGCCGCCGAAGCATCCGCGCTTCGGTCCCGGCCGACGGCAGGTGCCTTCCTGGTGCGGCAACGCGCTGCCGTGGCGTCCGTCGCAGCGGATCAGGGCCGGCAGACCATGCCCTGCTGGAGCTTGGCCGGGGCCAGCAGCCGCGGCACCGTGACGATGGTTTGTGCAGGTCGTGCCGTCCGCGCCGCCTAGTTCGGGTGGAGGACGGCGTGGATGGCCGGGGCGAGGCCGGCTTCGATCTCGTCCGGCGTCAGGGTGGTCACGGCCGGCAGGCGCAGCAGGTAGCGGGTGAGTCCCAGGCCGAGGAGCTGCGCGGAGACCAGGCCCGCGCGCCGGGCGGCGAGGTCCGGGCCGAGGGCCGCGGCCAGGGCCGGGGCGACCTGGGCGGCGAAGATCTCGTGCATCCGTGCCGCGGCCTGTTCGTTGGTGACCGCCGAACGCATCAGGACCAGCAGTGCGTCGTCGGCCGGGTCGCCCTCCCAGCGTGTGAGGAAGTGCCGCACGAGGGCCTGGGCGAGTTCGTCCGCCGGGACGTCCGTGAAGTCGGGAAGTCGCAGGTCGATGGCGAGTGTCGCGTCGAAGAGCTGTGCCTTGTTGCCGAAGTAGCGCATGACCATGGACGGGTCGATGCCCGCGTCGGAGGCCACGGCCCGGATGGTGGTGCGCTCGTAGCCCTGGGCCGCGAATCGTTCGCGGGCGGCGCGCAGGATCGTGGCCTTGGTGCGGTCCGAGCGCCTGTCGGTGGGGCCGGTCTCGGTGTCTGGGGTCATGCCCACAACTGTAGGCCAACACGTGTTGACTTTCCAGTGCGGAGGTGCACATCATGTCAACGGCTGTTGGCCAACAGTCATTGGCCAACAAGTGTTGGCTATTGCTGGGTCAGAAGGGAAACCCCGCCATGAACACCACCGCACTCCCCGGCCGGACCGAGGTCGCCGTCGTCGGCGGCGGTCCGACCGGACTCGCGCTCGCCGTCACCCTCGCGTCCGCCGGCATCGACTTCGTCGTCCTGGACCGGCTGGCCGAGGGCGCGAACACCTCGCGTGCCGCGGTCGTACACGCCCGCACCCTGGAGGTCCTGGACGAGCTCGGCGCCTCCGCGGAGCTGATCGCACGAGGCGTTCAGGTCACCCGCTTCGCCGTCCGCGACGGCGCCCGCCCACTGCTGACGGTGCCGTTCGACCGGCTGCCCACCTCTCACCCGTACACGCTGATGGTTCCCCAGTACGAGACCGAGGGCGTGCTGCTGGCCCGGCTGCGCGCGCTGGGCGGCGAGGTGCACCGCCCCTACGAGGTCGCCTCCGTCGCGCAGGACGGGGAGGGAGTGACGCTCACCATGACCACCGGCGAGACGCTGCGCGCCGCGTACGCCGTCGGAGCCGACGGCATGCACAGCACCGTGCGCGAAGCGGCGGGCATCGGGTTCACCGGCAACGCCTACGCCGAGTCCTTCGTGCTCGCCGACGTGATGATGGAGTGGGCCCCGGGCCCCCTTGAGGTCTCGCTCACCTTCGGCACCGCCGGACTCACCGTCGTCGCCCCGCTCCCCGGCGCCCACTACCGGGTCGTCGCCACCGTGGACGACGCGCCCGCGACGCCCGATCTCGCCTTCGTGCAGCGGCTGCTCGACGAGCGGGCCCCCGGCCAGGCCAAGGTCACCGGCCTGGCATGGTCGTCGCGGTTCCGGGTGCACCACCGGGTCGCCGACCGCTACCGCGCCGACCGTCTGCTGCTGGCCGGCGACGCCGCCCATGTGCACAGCCCCGCCGGCGGCCAGGGCATGAACACCGGCATCCAGGACGGCTATGCCCTCGGCCGGGCGTTCGCCACCGGGCGGCTCGACGGCTACGAGGCACAGCGCCGCCCCGTGGCCCAGCGGGTGGTCGCCTTCACCCACCGGATGACCCGCGTGGCCACCGCGCGCAACGCGATGGCCCGCGGGGCACGCAACATCGCCCTCCCCCTGCTCGGCCACACGGCCATGCCCAGGAAGCTCGCCACCGAGCTCGCCGAGCTCAACTACCGGTGACGCAGAGGGTGTTCGGGAACCTCTCAGACCGTCGTCTCCTCGAAGGCCAGCACGTCGTGGCCGGTGTCCCAGAGCAGGGCCAGCAGGGCGCGTACCGATGCCTGGTCGGCGTTCTCGACGATCAGCACGGTCCCGTCCGGGCCCGGGGCCGACACGTGGTCGAACCTGGTCCGGATCACGTCCAGCAGGGCGCGGCAGATCGGTCCGCGCAGCGTCAGCTCGTAACGCGAAAGGGCCATGCGTGCAGGGAACCCGCCGCCCGGGTGGCCGCGCACCACCCGCCGGCAGAAGCACCCGGGGTGGGGTCAGATCAAGCCGAGCCTGCGGGCCGCTGTGACGGCGTCCTGCCGGGAGGCGACGCCGAGCTTGCGGTACAGGCTCTTGTTGTACGCCTTGACCGTGTTGATGGACAAAAACAGCGCCGCCCCGATCTCCCGCTGGGTCGCCGGCCCCTGCAACGCCCGCAGGATCGACCATTCGCGGTCGGTCAGTTCCTCCGCGAGGACACCGGAGCGTACGGCGGTCCGCGTGCCGATGCGGCCCAACCGCGCCTCGCTCTGCTCAAGCCGCCGCTTCGCGTAGGCGCTCACCGGCTCCTCGTCCACCACTTCGCGGGCGCGGGCCAGTGCGGCGCGGGCGGCGGGCCGATCCCCGCGGGCGAGTTCGGCGTCGGCGAGGTACAGCAGGCCGAGGAAGAGCACGGTCGGCCGCGGGTGCAGTTCGGCGAGGGTGACCGCGCGGCGCAGCAGGACGGCGGCTTCCTCCATGTCGGCGTTCTGGTAGCGGCGCCTGGCCTGGGCGATGCGCAGGGGGGCCAGCCCCGGCGTACTCGTCTCCCGCCCGTCGCGCTCGACGGCGTCGGCGAGCGGACGGGCCTCGCGCAGGACCCGGTCGCAGTCTTCGCCCCGGCCGGCTTCGACGAGGCTGATCGTCAGCGTGCCGGCTCCCTGAAGCATCAGTGACGGCGGCCACGCCCTGCGGTGGGCCGGTGACGACCACAGGTGCAGCAGCAGCGTCGCGGCCTCGTCGAAGCGGCCGTCGCGAGCCAGCATCGCCCCCAGCGCGGCCCGTACGGTCGGATGCCCGGCGGCGCCTGCCCCGGTTTCCTCCCGCAGTGCCTGCCGCACCATGGCGACGGATCGCGCGGCCTCGGCATCCGGCATGCCGAAGCCCGCGCGCACGCAGAGCACGGCGCTGCGGAAGCTGTGCCAGCCGGGGACGGCGGTGTCCGGGGCACCACCCGCCTCGCAGACGTCCAGCCAGCGGTTCACCCGGTCCTGGTCGCCGCACAGTGCCGCCGTGTAGGCCAGCGAGAAGGCCAGCTCCGGGCCCACCGCCCGGCTGGGCAGCCGCTCGCCGAACTGCAGGTAGGTCGCCGCGGCTCCCCGGGGGAAGAACCAGCTCTCCGCGTTGCGCAGCATCAGCTCGGCGGCCTTGTCGTCTTGGCCGGCCCGCAACAGGTGGTGCACCGCGTCGTCGATGCGGTCCTCGTCGGCGAACCAGGCCGCGGCATGGCCCAGGACCTCCCGTGGGTCCGCCGTGGCCTCACGTCCCAGAACCTCCCGGAGCAGATGATGACACCGATACCACCGCTGCTCGTCGTCCAGGGCGGCCACGAACAGATCGGCCCTGACCAGATCGGACAGCACCTCGGCCGATCCGGTCACCTGCAGTGCGGCGTCGCACAGCGGACCGGAAAGGCGTTCGAGCGGTGCGGCCCGGATGAGCAGGTCGCGATGGCGCGGCGCGAGGCCGGGCAGCACCTCGGCCGCGAAGTAGTCCAGCAGATGCCGGTCGTCGGCGTGGGCCTTCGCCGGGTCGGCGCGCAGCGCGAGGGCGGCCAGCTGCAGGCCGGCCGCCCACCCCTCCGTCCGTTCCCATACGGCTGCTGCCACCGCCTCGTCGAGGTCGTGCCCGGACACCGCCGCCACCAGGGCCGCCGCCTCCTGCGGCGAGAAGCGCAACTGTGCAGCCCGCAGCTCGGCCAGGTCGCCGCGGGCCCGCAGCCGTGCGATCGGCAACGGCGGGTCGGTGCGCGAGGCGATCACGATCCGCAACGAGGCGGGCAGGTACGCCACGAGGTACTCGACCGCCTCGTGGATCCGCCGATCGGCGAGCAGATGGTAGTCGTCGAGGACCAGTACGTGCGGTACCGCGGTCGCCGCCAGTTCGTTCAGCAGCATCGGCAGGGCGAGGTCGACCGGGGAGACGCCGGCCGCGTCCAGTGCCTGCAGCGGGGCCCTGCTGATCGCGTCGCCGGCATTGTGCAGCGCGGTGAGCACGTAACTCCAGAACCGGACGGGCTCGTCGTCGCTCTCGTCGAGCGAGACCCAGGCGATGCGGCGCTTCTCCTCGGGGTCCGCCGCCCAGCCGCTGAGCAGACTCGTCTTGCCCCAACCGGCGGGCGCCACCACCACCGTCAGACGGGTCTCGGCCAGGCGCAACTGCCGCTGCAGGCGTTCCCGCGGGACCGCGCCGGCCCGGGCCGGCGGGATCATCTGCTTCACGGCCAGCAGTGGCCGCGTAGGTATGTCCGACGTCACGACGCTCCCGACCTGCGGCGCGGCACCGCAACCCGACGCCGATTCTGCCAGCCCCACCACCCCGGGTACATCTCGCGGCGGGGTGGTGCGCAGGCACCCTGTCCGGCGCGAGTCTCCTGCCACAACCGGGGGCCGCGCGACAGGAGAGACGTCATGGCCAATGACACCGTCACGGACGAACCCCCGGAGACCGCCTTCACCCGCAGGGACGCGCTGAAGCTGACCGGCCTCGGCATCGGCTCGGTGGCCGCTCTCGGCGTGGGCGTCGGCGGGGTCCGGGCGATCACCAACGGCGCCTTCAGCGCCGGATCCGGCGATCCCTACGAGCTCTGGCACGACTGGGCCTCGTTGTCCGGCGTCGAGAGGGTGGTCGCCGCCGGCGTCCTGGCGTGCAACCCGCACAACACCCAGCCGTGGCGCATCCGCGCCGCCGCAGACACCCTCGACGTCCACTCCGACCCCAGCCGGCGGATGCCGCTCAACGACGCCAGTGGCCGCGAACACTTCGCCGGGCTCGGCTGCGCCGTGGAGAACATGGTGATCGCCGCCGGAGCGGCCGGTCTCACCACGAAGGTCACCCTCTTCCCGGACGGCCTCGCCTCCGACCATGTGGCGCGGATCGTGCTGCGCGAGGGCGGCAGTGGGCAGGACCGCGACCTCGCCGCCGCGATCCCGTACCGGCACACCAACCGCGGGCCGTACAAGTCCACGCCCGTCGACCTGGCCGGCTTCACCGAGCAGAGCTCCCGCATCGACGGTGCGCGGGTGCTGTGGATCACCGACGGGGCGGCGCGTGAGCGGCTGGGCCGGCTCTACGTCGAGGCCACCGAGGCGATCACCGCCGACACCGCTCAGTCGGCCGAGGCGTTCACCTGGTTCCGCAGCTCGCGCGGCAGCATCGACCAGCACCGCGACGGGCTCACCCTCGACGGTCAGGGTCTGGGCGGGCTGACCCTGTTCGCCGCGAAACTCCTGCCGGCGCAGTCCCGCAAGGACGGCGACGCCTACTGGGTCAAGGCCACCCGCGAGGTGCACACCGCGACCGCGGCCGCCTACGGCGTCATCGCCGTCGACGACGTCACGGACCGAACCGCCCAGGTCAACGGCGGACGGCTGCTGGCCCGGATGCACCTGACCGCCACCGCGCTCGGCCTCGGCCTGCACCACATGAACCAGATCACCGAACGCATCGACCGCGACACCGCGGCCGGCAACCCCGATGTCTTCTCCGCCCGCTGGGCCGCTCTGCTCAGCCGCCCCGCCTCAACCGGCCTGCTGTCCTTCCGCATCGGCCACCCCGAGCGCACTGCGGGCCTCAGCCCGCGTCGCAGCCTCGACGACGTCGTAACCGGCTGACCCTCACGGGGCGGTGAGTCCGCTGCGCCGCCCGTCCACCCGTTCCGTTTTAAAGGAGACTCCCCCATGCCCGGCTCCCCCGTTTCGCACCCGGCCACCGGACCAGTGCGCGCCGTGCGCACCGGCCCCGTTCTGGCCGTCACCTGCCTGGCCCTGGCGACCGTCGTATCGGCGATGGCATCGCTGAGCGTGGCGCTGCCCGACATCGCCCGGGAGACACACGCCAACCAGACCCAGCTGTCGTGGATCATCGACGCCTACAGTCTGATCTTCGCATCGTTCCTGCTGCTCGCCGCGACCCTCGGCGACCGCTTCGGCCGTCGCAGGGCATTGCTGGGCGGTGTCGGACTGTTCGCGGGAGTGTCGCTCGCCGCGACCTTCACGACCGAACCGGGCGTCCTGATCGCCCTTCGCGCGGTGCTCGGCGTGGCAGCCGCATTCGTCATGCCCGCCACCCTTTCCACGATCACCAGCACGTTCCCCCGCGCCCAGCAGGCGCGTGCCATCAGCATCTGGGCAGCGGTCGCGGGCGCCAGCGCCGCGCTCGGACTCTTCGCCTCGGGAGCGCTGCTCGAGGCGTGGTCATGGCGATCGGTGTTCTGGCTGAACACCGTGATGGCCGGGGTGGCGTTCATCGGCACCCACCTCTTCGTGCCGGAGTCCGCGCAGCCGGGCAAGCAGCGGGTGGACGTGACCGGAGCGGCTCTGACGGTGGCCGGGCTGGGAACGCTGGTCTACTCGGTCATCGAGGCGCCCGAGCACGGCTGGGGCAGCACGCGGACCCTGGTGGGCATGGCCCTCGGGCTCGCCGTCCTCGCCGCCTTCGTCGCCTGGGAACTGAAGCACCCGCACCCCCTGCTCGACCCGAGGCTGTTCCGCCACAAGGCGTTCGCGGCCGGATCGATCTCGACCACACTGCAGTTCTTCGCCTTCTTCGGATTCATCTTCGTGACCATGCAGTACCTCCAGCTGGTGCGCGGTGACAGCGCCCTGATGGCCGCGGTGAGCGTACTGCCGATGTCCGCGGCGATGATCCCCAGCGCCCGGCTCACCCCGCGCCTGGTCGCCCGGCGAGGCGCCCGCGGCCCCTGGACCGTCGGCCTTCTCCTGGTCACCACCGGCCTGGTCGTGCTGGCCCAGCTCGACGCCGGCAGTTCGTACTGGCTGGTCGCCGGCGGGCTCCTGCCGCTCGGCGCGGGCATGGGCCTTGCCACGACGCCGGCCACCGCGGCGATCACCGACGCCCTGCCGCCCCGTCTGCAGAACGTGGGATCCGCCGTGAACGACCTGTCACGCGAACTCGGCGGCGCCCTGGGCATCGCCGTCCTCGGCAGCCTCATGAGCGCCCGGTACCGCGACGGGCTCGACACCAGCGGGCTCCCCGCCCCGGTCGCGCACGCGGCACGCTCCTCCCTCGCCGCCGCCAACCACATCGGCCACGCCACGGGCAACCCCGCACTGATCGAACGGGCCCGCGACGCCTTCGCCTCCGGAATGCACCTCGCACTCCTCAGCGGCGCCGCGACCACCGCCCTGGCCGCCGTCGTCGTCACCGGCCTGCTGCGCCGCACCGGCAAGCCCGGCACGGTCGCCGTGCACACCCAGACCGACGGCACCGGCACCGACCGCGACGCGGCGAAGGCGACGGCGTAGCCACCGAACGACCGCCGGACGAACGACCGCCGGACACATCCACCACGACGGGCGGCGCGAGGGACCACGATGCGTCCCGCGCGCCGTACCGGGAAGGAAGCGACATGACTCCGCCGCGCACTCAGACGGCGCACCAGCCCGGACCTCCCCCACTGCCCGAGCCCCTGGAAGCCCTCACCCGCGCCTCCGCTCTCCTCGGCACACGCGGCACCGGGCTCGTCATCACCGCCCTCGCCAAGGGCCCGGCCGACCTCCACCTCCTTCGCGAGCGCGCCCCCGGCCTCAGCGACGGCCTGCTCACCCGGCGCCTCCGGGAGATGACCGCCCTCGGCCTGGTGGCCCCCACCGCCCACCCCGGCACACCGACACCCACGCTCTACACGCTCGCCTCCCACGGCAAGGCGCTCCTCATTCCCCTGGCCGCCCTGACCGTGTGGGCACAGGACCATCTCCCTGCGACCGCGTCCGAGGAAGCCCGTTCCGCGCAACGCGACCGGCCCAGGGCGCACTTGTGACGCGGCTCCGTTAGGGCAGGGAGAGGGCGAGGCTGCCGCTGCGGAGGTTCGTGCCGCAAGACGTTCCGGCCTTGTCCCGCGTATCGGTTCAACCGGCCGATGCGATCTCCTTCGCGTCCTGTGTCACGTCAACAGAATCTGACTCGCTGAACCCTTTGAAGGAGAGAAAATGGGCGCGCACGAAAACGTGGACCTGGGTCATACGGTGGCCGGCTGGACCGGAACAGCCGTCGCACTGGCCGGCTTCTGCGTCGCGGGCCTCGGAGTGATCACTGTTTCCACGGCGTTGATCATCTCCGGTACGGCGGTGATCGCCCTGGCCGCGGCCATCACCTGGCTCCTGCACCTGGCGGGCTGGGGGAAGCCCAGCGGCCCCCGCCCAGCCGACCAGTGGGACTGGCGGGTGAAGGATCCCGGCGCCCGGCGGGGGCACCCGGACTGCCTTGGGTGCCGCATGGCGGGGAGGCGGGTCGAGGCGGTCACGAGGCTCGCAGAGCCGACGTCCACAGCGGCCACCTCGCCGCCGCGCCAGAGCCTGCACCGTTCGAGTTCGAGCACGCAGGGCGCAGGGCGTGCCTGAGATCCCGTCTGCGCGGGCGGGCCGGCCAGGGGCCCGGCGCGTCCATTCGCATGGTGCCGGGCATGCACACCAACGACGCCCAGCGGGACAATCCGAGCCGTCAGGACACCCTCGGTCGTCCTCCAACCGGCTGCGCGGAAGCGTCTCTTGGACAGAATGCAGAGGGGAAGCCTTCGATGGCAGCTGAGAACACACCTGACGGCGTGCGTGCCTGCGAGGACGGTGTAGCAGCCGGGGACGGTCTCGCGGCCAACCGGGCCCTGTGGGACGACCTCGCCGAGTTCCACGGAACCGACCCTGAAGACCGGTCGTACGACGTGCCGTCATTCCTCGCCGGCGGTCAGACGCTGCGCGGGATCGAACGTGAACTCGCGGGCGACGTGGCAGGCAAGGATCTCCTGCACCTGCAATGCCACTTCGGGATGGACACCCTGAACTGGGCGCGCCTGGGCGCACACGTCACCGGCGTGGACTTCTCCCCCACAGCGATCGCACGAGCGCGGACCTTGGCGGAACAGACGGGTCTGGCCGCGGAGTTCGTCGAGGCGGACACCCAGCACCTCCCCGATGCGCTGGCAGGCAGGTTCGACCTGGTCGTCGCCACCTATGGAATCCTGTCGTGGATCGGTGACCTGGATGCCTGGATGGGCGGCGCTGCGAGAGCACTGCGGCCGGGCGGCCGACTCGTTCTCGTGGACCTTCACCCCGTCTTCCAGACGGTGCTCACGTTCGACCCCTTCGTGGCCGACTGGCCCTACGGCGGCGGCGCGCCCCAGCATGACGCGATGACGGGCACGTACGCCCACGCCGACGCCCCCTGCGAGCCGAGGAAGTCCACCCAGTACCCGTACTCGGTCGGCGAGGTCGTGACGGCGGCCGCTGCGGCGGGGCTGGTCGTGGAGCGGCTCGGCGAGCACACGCAGACGGAGACGGACGGTCGTCACATCCTCCCGCGGGGTCCGGACGGTCTGTACCGGTTCCCCTTCGGCGACACCTACCTGCCCATCCTGTACTCGCTCGGCGCGGTTCTCCCGGCGGCGCCAGTGATCCGACCCCAGGAGGCCCGGAGGACGGCTCGCGGCCCAGCACCGGGCACATCACCTCACGGTCGTCCGGCCTGATGCGGACCGGGGTGGGCGAGCACGGCGCGGTGACGTTACGGCGGCGGACCGCTCGCGGCGGTGCGGCGACCGCGGCGGCGTCACGGTGTCCGGCGCCGTGTGCGTCATGGTCCTGATCGGCGTCATCGGCGGGAAGGTCACCGACGAGACCGGGGAACTCCTGGCGTTCTACGGCTTGCCCGCTGGATCTGCCGTGCGCGGCCGTGGGCGCGGTCGTCGGCGGGTCCCGGTGCGGCAGGTACCCGTCTTGCGCCCGCCCCCGTGCTCACGATCCGTCGGCTGGCGCCGCGGGTCGCCCCATGGTGCTGGCTCGTGGAATCAGCCGGTGCGGCGCCCGGATCTCCCTGCCCGGGACGGGGGTCGGGCTGCCGATCCGCTTGAGCAGTCGTTCCACCGCCGTCTCCGCGATCACTTTCTTGTCCGGGGAGACCGTGGTGACGGACGGATTGGAGTAGCGGCCGTCCTCGATGTCGTCGTAGCCGACGACGGCGACGTCCTCGGGGACGCGCAGTCCGCGTGCGGCCAGGGTGTGCAGGGCGCCCAGGGCGACGAGGTCGCTGTAGCAGAAGACCGCGTCGGGCGGTTCCTCCAGGTCGAGGAGGTGGGCCATGGCGCTCGCTCCGTCGGAGCGGTTGAAGCGCGGGGTGGAGACGACGAGTTCCTCGCGGACGGCCAGTCCGGCCCGCTCGTGTGCCAACCGGTAGCCCCGGGTGCGCAGTTGGGCCGCCTCGCCGGTGCGGTAGGGCTGGTCGCCGATCGCGGCGACGCGGCGCCGGCCGAGGCCGAGCAGATGCTCGGTCGCCTCCAGGGAGGCGGCCACGTCGTCGATGCCGACATGGTCGAAACCGCCGTCGCTCACCCGCTCGCCGAGCACGACGAGCGGCAGGCCCGGATCCCGCCCGGAGAGGTCGGACTGGGCGAGGCCGAGGGGGCTGAAGATGACGCCGTCGAAGAGAAGGGACTGGGAGCCCCGGGTGAGGAACTGCTTCTCGTGCTCGGCGTCGCCGTCCGTCTGGTCGATCAGGACGTTGTAGCCCTGGACGCGGGCCGCGCGGATGATGCCCTGCAGGAGTTCGGCGAAGTACGGCGTGTCCAGGTAGGGCACCACGACGGCGATCTGGCCCGAGCGCCCCGCGGCGAGGTTGCGGGCCAGCACGTTGGGCCGGTAGCCGAGCTGGTCGACGGCCTGCTGAACCCGGACCCGGGTGGCCTCGGCGACGGGGGCGTAGCCGTTGACCACGTTGGACACGGTCCGGCTGGAGACGCCGGCGAGCTCCGCGACGTCGCGGAGTGTGACGCCCTTAGCCATATGTCACCTTCATCCCAGATGTCGGTTTCAGCGCTGAAATTTTCCCTCAAGAGGTCGCCTGCGCCTCTTGCAGCGCGGCAACTTCTCGGTTAACACTTTTGCAGCGCTGCAAAGCGTAGCAGAAGGGCCTGGTCCCAGCGGATCAGATACCCAGGGACCGTGGCGTCACCGCGCCGCGGACCGGATCCCCGCGAGCGATCACGGGGATGAACAGGAGGAGCTGCTGTGGGACCAGCAACCTCTCACGGGCCGGGAGCCGCACCCGTCCTGATGGGGCATCACTCTTTACTCACCGCGGTCTGAGCCGTCGTCCGGCGCGCCCGCCGCGCTGATCACCGAGCCGCCTCCCCCCTCACCGACGTCGCGCACGCCCACCCTCCCGCGTCGATCGACGTCCGCCCGCCGGCATCCGTAGGCGGGCAGCACACCCGAGCGCCTCGCGCCCGCGGCAGCCGCCCTTCACCCGCGACGGCGTGCCCGCAACGCCCGCACCCCGTTCACCGCCCTCACGCCCGTCCTCCGTGCGCCCGGCGCGCCTTTGCACACCGTTCCGCACCCCGCACCTCCCCTACTCCGTCCTGCCCTCGGGCACCACACCCAGGAGACCGCTCATGTCGTCCAGCAGAAAGCCCCAGCTCCGTTCCGTCCGCCGAACAGCGTTCGCGGCGACCTCCGCCGCCCTCGCCGGTGTGCTCCTCGCGGCCTGCGGCGGCGGGGGCGGCGGCGGCAGCTCCAGCGGTGCGCCGAGCGGTCCCGTGCACATCAAGGTGTGGGCCTGGTACCCGCAGTTCAAGCAGGTCGTGGCCCAGTTCAACAAGACCCACAAGGACGTCCAGGTCGACTGGGTGCAGGCGGGCGTCGGCCAGGACGAGTACACCAAGCTGAAGACCGCGCTGAAGGCGGGCCAGGGCGCCCCGGACGTCGTCATGCTGGAGTTCCAGGAGCTGCCGACCATCCAGCTCACCAAGGGTCTGCTCGACATGGGCAAGTACGGTGCGAACGAGGACAAGGGCAACTACGTCGACTGGGCCTGGAAGCAGGCCTCCGACGGCGACCACGTCTACGCCATCCCGGTCGACGGCGGCCCGATGGCGATGATGTACCGGGCCGACCTCTTCAAGAAGTACGACCTCAAGGTGCCGACCACCTGGGCGCAGTACAAGGAGGAGGCGGCCAAGCTGCACAAGGCCGACCCCAGCGCCTACATGACCGACTTCGGCAGCGACGAGACCGCCGCCGGCTGGCGCCAGGGCCTGACCTGGCAGGCCGGCTCCCGCCCCTACACCTACTCGGCGAGCAAGCTGCCGGACATCGGCGTGAAGCTGAACGACGCAAGCGCCAAGAAGGTGTACGAGTACTGGGGCGACCTGGTCAAGAACAAGCTGGTCGACACCCAGTCGTACGCCACCACCGACTTCTACAACGGCCTGAGCAGCGGCAAGTACGCCACCTACATCGCGGCCGGCTGGGGCCCGGGCTACCTCTCCAGCGTCGCCGCGAAGACCGCCGGCAAGTGGCGTGTCGCCCCGCTGCCGCAGTGGACGGCCGGCGGCAACGCCCAGGGCGACTGGGGCGGTTCGAGCTTCTCGGTGACCTCGCAGACCAAGCATCCCAAGGAGGCCACCGAGGTCGCCCGGGAGCTGTTCGGCACCTCCGAGGCGGCCTGGAAGATCGGCATCGACCAGGCGTACCTCTTCCCGCTGTCCAACCCGATCCTCAACGGGGCGTACTTCAAGTCCAAGAAGTACGACTTCTTCGGCGGCCAGCAGATCAACTCGGTGTTCGTGCCCGCCGCGAACGGCATCTCGGCCTTCGACTGGAGCCCGTTCCAGGACTACGCCTACAACACCGACACCAGTGAGGTGGGCAAGGCCCTCCAGGGCCAGAGCGCCTGGTCGTCCGTCAACGACGACGTCCAGCAGCAGGTGACCTCCTACGCGAGCAAGCAGGGATTCAAGGTCAGCCAGTAACCGGCCCCGGGTCCCGACTCCCCACCGCCCCCGCCGGCGCGCCCGCGCCCGACAGCTCCGCCGCCGGCGGGGGCCCGCACCACGCGCAAGGAGAAGTGATGAGCCTGCTCCGACAGCAGGGATCCACCGCGACGGCACCCCCACGTGCCGTCCCCGCGAAGGGACTTCGCACTCCCGTGGCGGGCCGGCGCCCCGGCGGGCTGTCCGCCCGCACCCGGCACAAGGGCATGGGCCTGCTGCTGGTCAGCCCGTTCCTCCTGCTCTTCCTGGCCTTCCTGGTGGCCCCCCTGTGCTACGCCTTCTGGCTCAGCCTGAGGACCTCCACCCTGGTCGGCGGCGACCACTTCAGCTGGTTCGCCAACTACAAGCAGACCTTCACCGACCCGCAGTTCCTGTCCGGCGTGCGCAGAGTCGTCGTCTTCGGTGTGGTGCAGATCCCGCTGATGCTCGGCCTCGCCCTGCTGGGCGCGCTGATCATCGACGAGGTCACCAGCCGCCTCGCCAAGGTCTTCCGCATGACCCTGTTCATGCCGTACGCCGTGCCCGCGGTGATCGGCGCCCTGATGTGGGGCTTCCTCTACAGCCCGACCTTCGGCCCGGTGAACTCGATCAGCCACTCCCTCGGCCTCGGCAAGGTCGACCTGCTCTCGCACGATCTGATGCTGACCTCGCTCGGCAACATCGTGACCTGGCAGTGGACCGGCTACAACATGATCGTCCTGTACGCCGCCCTGCAGGGCCTGCCCCGCGAGGTCTACGAGGCGGCGAAGCTCGACGGCGCCGGCCAGCTCCAGACGGCCCTGCGCATCAAGATCCCGATGATCTCCTCGGCGATGGTGCTCACCCTGATGTTCACCCTCATCGGCACCCTGCAGTTCTTCACCGAACCGCGGGTCCTGGAGCACAGCGCCTCCTCCGTGATCACGCCGGACTACACCCCCAACCTGTACGCCTACAACCTGGCGTTCCAGTACTCGGAGTTCAACTACTCCGCCGCCATCTCCTTCTCCCTCGGAGCGGTGGTCTTCATCGGCTCCTACATCTTCCTGTTCGTTGCGCGCAAGAGGAGCGGACTGAAGTGACCACCGCCGCAGCCACCGCCCTGCCCGTCTCCCGCCGTGCCTTGGCCGCGCGCGGACGCGTCACCGTCAACGTGGTGATGGTGGCGATGATCCTGTACTTCCTGCTGCCGTTCTGGTGGCTGGTCGTCGCCGCCACCAAGGGCAACGACGCGCTGTTCTCCACCGCCGCCCTGTGGTTCCACTCGCCGGGCTCCTTCTTCACCAACCTCCGGCAGCTGTTCACCTACAACGACGGCGAGTACCTGCGCTGGATGGGCAACACCGCGGTCTACGCCGGTGTCAGCGGCGTCGGCGCCACCGCCGTGGCGACCCTCGCGGGCTACGCCTTCGCCAAGTACCGCTTCCCCGGCCGCAACCTGCTCTTCTCCAGCCTCCTCGGCGCCATCATGGTGCCCGCCACCGCGCTGGCCATCCCCACCTATCTGCTGCTGAGCAAGGTGGCGCTGACCAACACCATGTGGGCGGTCATCCTGCCCCAGCTGCTCAATCCCTTCGGCGTCTACCTCGTACGGGTCTACGTCCAGGAGTCCCTGCCGGACGAGCTGCTGGAGGCGGCCCGGATGGACGGGGCCGGCGAGCTGCGCGTGCTGTGGTCGGTGGCGCTGCCGACCCTGAAGCCGGCGCTCGTGACCGTGCTGCTGTTCTCCATGGTCGGCACCTGGAACAACTTCTTCCTGCCGCTGGTGATGCTCAACAACGACAAGCTGTTCCCGCTCACCGTCGGCCTGCAGTCCTGGTACGAGGGCGCGTTGATCCAGTCCGGCGCCAACGCGCTGTTCACCCTGGTCATCGCCGGCTCCCTGGTCGCGATCCTGCCGCTGATCGTCACCTTCCTGCTCCTGCAGCGGTACTGGCGCGGCGGTCTGACCGTCGGAAGCCTCAAGTGACCTGCCTCAAGTGACCTGACAGGGCCGCCAGTTCACCCCCCCCTTTTCGCGCACCTCCCGGAGCGACCTTCATGCTGCACGCCTCCCTGACCGTCGACCCCGCCTTCCGCGTCGCCGACGTGAGTCCCCGTACCTTCGGCTCCTTCGTCGAGCACCTGGGCCGCTGCGTCTACACCGGCATCTTCGAGCCCGGCCACCCGCTCGCCGACGAGGACGGGCTGCGCCGTGACGTCCTGGACCTGGTGCGCGAGCTGGGCGTGACCGCCGTGCGCTATCCCGGCGGCAACTTCGTCTCGGGCTTTCGCTGGGAGGACAGCGTCGGCCCGGTCGCCGACCGCCCCACCCGCCTCGACCTCGCCTGGCACAGCACCGAGACCAACGCCTTCGGCCTGCACGAGTTCCAGCGCTGGGCCCAGAAGGCCGGCGTCGAGCCGATGATGGCCCTCAACCTCGGCACCCGGGGCGTCGCCGAGGCCCTGGACCTGCTGGAGTACTGCAACCACCCGGGCGGCACCGCCTGGTCCGACCAGCGGATCAAGAACGGCGCCCCGGACCCCTTCGGCATCCGCATGTGGTGCCTGGGCAACGAGATGGACGGCCCCTGGCAGACCGGCCACAAGACGGCCCAGGAGTACGGCCGTATCGCCGCCGAGACCGCACGCGCGATGCGCATGGTCGACCCGAAGCTCGAACTGGTCGCCTGCGGCAGCTCCAGCTCCGCGATGCCGACCTTCGGCGCCTGGGAGGCCACCGTCCTGGAGGAGGCGTACGACCAGGTCGACTACATCTCCTGCCACGCCTACTACGAGGAACTCGACGGCGACCTCGGCAGCTTCCTGGCCTCCGGCGTCGACATGGACCACTTCGTCGACTCGGTGGTCGCCACCGCCGACCACATCCGGGCCAAGCTGCGCCGCAAGAAGCGGATCAACCTCTCCTTCGACGAGTGGAACGTCTGGTACAATACCCGGTTCGAGGCGGCGGAGAAGCCCACCGAGTGGGCCGTCGCGCCGCGCGTGATCGAGGACGAGTACAACGTCGCCGACGCGGTCGTCGTCGGCGGGCTGCTGATCAGCCTGCTGCGGCACAGCGACCGGGTCACCGCCGCCTGCCTCGCCCAGCTCGTCAACGTCATCGCCCCGATCCGCAGCGAGGCGGGCGGCCCGAGCTGGCGGCAGACCACCTTCCACCCCTTCGCCCAGGCGGCCCGGCACGCGCGCGGCACGGTCCTGCGGGTGGAGCCGGTCGCGCCGACGTATGAGACGCAGCGTTTCGGCGAGGTCTCCGTCGTCGACGCCGTGGCCACGCACCTCGCGGAGGCGGACGGCGCCGACGAGCTCACCGTCTTCGCCGTCAACCGGCACCAGAGCGAGAACGTCGAACTCGCCCTCGACCTGCGGGCGTTCCCCGGCTACACCCCCGTGGAGCACTCGGTGCTGAGCGACCCCGACATCCGCGCCGCCAACACCCAGGACGACCCCGACCGCGTCCGCCCGTACACCGCCGGCACCGGTTGCGTCACCGGCGGCCGCCTCACCGCGACCCTGCCGCCCGTCTCCTGGAACGTCGTCCGGCTGCGCCGCGCCGGCTGACCCACCCCTCGGACACCCGCCGTTCCGCCCCTATTCCTCCTCCCCGGGGGAGCGGCGGGTCCCGCACCACCCCCTCTTCCCGGACATTTTCTTGGGAGCCGCCCATGTCCACCACCAGGGAAGGCGCCGGATTCCGCGCCGTACCCCGCACCCAGGCGATCACCCTGCTGCTGGCCCTGCTCGCAGCCGCCGTCGCCCTCGTCCTCCCCGCCTCCGGCCAGGCGCACGCGATCTCCCGCGCCTCCCAGACGATGTACACCCCGCCGTCCGGCACGCCCTCACCCGGCTCGCTCTACCCCCGGGCGGTCCGGCTGCAGTACAGCGGATCCTCCAACGGCACCCTGCTCGCCACCTTCGAGCAGTACAGCTCGGGCACCCCCGTCTTCCCGGTCTACCGCAGCACCGACAACGGCAACAGCTGGACGCAGATCTCCAGCATCAGCGACACCCACAACGGCTTCGGCAACCGCTACCAGCCGTTCCTGTACGAACTGCCGACCCAGATCGGCAACTTCCCGGCCGGCACGATCCTCGCCGCCGGCAACTCCATCCCGAACGACCTGTCCTCCACCGAGCTGGACCTGTACGCGAGCACCGATCACGGCGTCAGCTGGTCGTACGTCAGCACCATCGCGCAGGGCGGCGAGGCCGACCCGACCAACGGCAAGACCCCGGTGTGGGAGCCGTTCCTGATGGTGTCCGGCTCGAAGCTGATCGTGTACTACTCCGACCAGCGTGACCCGAGCTACGGCCAGAAGATCGTCCACCAGGTCTCCACGGACGGCCTGACCTGGGGCTCCGTGGTGAACGACGTCGCCACCTCGACCTACGGCGACCGTCCGGGCATGCCGGTCGTCGCCAAGCTGCCCAACGGCAACTATGTGATGACGTACGAGTTCTGGGGCGCCCCCGAGGGCGGCTTCGCCGTCTACTACAAGATCTCCTCCGACCCGGAGGCGTTCGGCTCCGCCACCGGCATCGCCCTCAAGGCGACCGACGGCACCCAGCCCAAGAGCTCCCCGTACATCACCTGGCTACCGACCGGCGGCGCCAACGGCACCCTGGTGGTCAGCGCCAACAGCAGCGACGACCTGTTCCTCAACACGCAGAACGGTGCCGCGAACACCTGGACGCGCATCGCCTCCACCGTCCCCGGCGGCTACAGCCGCGGCCTGCTCCCGCTGGCCGACGGCCACAGCCTGCTGGTCCTCAGCGGCGGCCACCTGACCAGCACCGGCCTCAACCCGGTCACCTACGGCACGATCGACCTGGGCGGCGGCATCTCCGACGGCGCCACCTACACCCTGTCCAACGCCAACAGCCACCTGATGCTGGCCATCGCGGGCGGCTCCACCACCAACGGTGTGGGCGCCACCCAGCAGAATGCCGACAACGCCACCGACCAGCGGTGGAAGTTCGTCCAGCAGACCTCCGGCTACTTCAAGATCTTCAACGTGGCCAGCAACAAGGTCCTCGGCGTGCAGAACCAGTCCACCGCCAACGGCGCCAAGGTCCTGCAGTGGGACGACAACGGCACCCTCGACCACGAGTGGGCCCTCGCCCCGAACCCGGCGGGCGGCTTCACCGCCACCAACCGGATCAGCGGCAAGTACCTGGAGATCCCCAGCGCCTCCACCACCGTGGGCACCGCCGCCGGGCAGTGGTCCGACACCGGCTGCGCCTGCCAGCGCTGGAACCTCACCCAGACCGCCCTGCCCACCCTGTCCACCGGCCAGTACCGGCTGGTCAACAAGAACAGCGGCAAGTTCCTGGAGATCCCCGGCGCCTCCACCACGGCGGGCAAGCAGGCCGGCCAGTGGGTGAACACCGCCAACAACTGCCAGCTGTGGACGTTTACGTCGCAGAGCGGCGGGGCGTGGACCGTGAAGAACGTCAACAGCGGTCTGTTCCTCGACAACAACGGCTCGGCCTCGGCCGGCGCGGCCGTCGTCCAGAACGCGTCGTCGGGCGCGAGCTCCCAGAAGTGGACGCTCACGGACGCGGGAGGCGGCTACTTCAAGCTCGTCAACTCCGCCAGCGGCCTGGTCGCGGACGTCGCCTCCGCCTCCACCGCCAACGGAGCCCTGATCGTCCAGTCGGCGGACAACGGCGCCGACGACGAACTGTGGCAGGTCGTGCGGGTCAACTGACCCGCCAGGGGGCCCGGTCGCGGCCGGGCCCCCACCCCATTGTCCAGCATCCCGAACGATGACTGTCATACCGAACGAGAGGGAGGGGTCGCCCGTGTCTGAAGAAACCTGTGTCGTGGGCGTCGACTTCGGAACCCTGTCCGGCCGTGCCGTGGTGGTACGGGTCGGCGACGGCGCGGAACTGGCCTCGGCGGAGCACGTCTACGCCCACGCCGTCCTCGACCGGAACCTGCCCGACGGCACCCGGCTGCCCCCCGACTGGGCCCTGCAGGTGCCCTCGGACTACATCGACGTACTCCGCAACGCCGTACCCGAGGCTCTCGCCCGCGCCGGAGTGCGGCCGGAGCACGTCATCGGCATCGGCACCGACTTCACCGCCTGCACGGTCCTGCCGGCCCTCGCCGACGGCACCCCGCTGTGCGAACTCCCCGGCCTGGACAACCGTCCGCACGCCTACGCCAAGCTGTGGCGCCACCACGCCGCCCAGGGCCAGGCCGACCGGATCAACGCGCTGGCCGCCGAGAGGAAGGAGCCCTGGCTGGAGCGGTACGGCGGGAAGATCTCCTCGGAGTGGGAGTTCGCCAAGGCGCTCCAGGTCCTGGAGGAGGATCCCGAGATCTACCGGCGCACCGAGCGCTGGCTGGAGGCGGCCGACTGGATCGTGTGGCGGCTGTGCGGGACGTACGTCCGCAACGCCTGCACTGCGGGCTACAAGGGCCAGTACCAGGACGGGAGTTATCCCTCGCCCGAGTATCTGGCGGCGCTGCACCCGGACTTCGCCGGCTTCGTGACAACCAAGCTGGACCAGCCGATCGGCCGACTCGGCGACCCGGCAGGGGTGTTGACTGCCGAGGCCGCCGCCTGGACCGGGCTGCCGCAGGGCATCACCGTCTGCGTCGGCAATGTCGACGCCCATGTCACCGCCCCGGCGGCGGTCGCCGTGGAGCCGGGCCAGATGGTCGCCATCATGGGCACCTCCACCTGCCACGTCATGAGCTCCGACCGGCAGGGTGTCGTGCCCGGCATGTGCGGGGTCGTGGACGGCGGCATCCTGCCCGGACTGTGGGGCTACGAGGCCGGGCAGAGCGGTGTCGGCGACATCTTCGCCTGGTTCGTCCGCACGGGCCTGCCCGCCGAGTACGCCGAGCGGGCGGCCGCGGCCGGCCAGAGCCCGCACGAGTACCTGACCGCCCTCGCGGCCGGGCAGAAGGTGGGCGAACACGGCCTTCTCGCCCTCGACTGGCACAGCGGCAACCGGTCCGTCCTGGTCGACCACGACCTCAGCGGCCTGCTGATCGGCCAGACGCTCTCCACGCGCCCTGAGGACGTCTACCGCGCCCTGCTGGAGGCCACCGCCTTCGGCACCCGCACCATCATCGACGCCTTCGAGTCCGCGGCCGTACCCGTGACGGAACTGATCATCGCGGGCGGCCTGACGAAGAACGCCCTGCTCATGCAGATCTACGCCGACGTCACGCGCCGCCCGCTGAGCATCATCGGCTCGGCCCAGGGCCCGGCCCTCGGCGCCGCGATGCACGCCGCCGTGGCCGCCGGGGCGTACCCCGACATCCGCGCCGCGGCCCACGCCATGGGCAAGGTGCACCGCCGGGTCTACCTCCCGGACCCCCAGCGGGCGGCGGCCTACGAGCGCCTCTACCGCGAATACCGCGTCCTGCACGACTACTTCGGCCGCGGCACCAACGACGTCATGCACCGCCTGCGCCGCATGCGTGCGCAGACCTCCGCCTGACCCACTGTGAAGGGAATGCTCATGACCAGTTCCGAAAGGCCCTACGACAGCCAGGAGATCTGGTTCCTCACCGGAAGCCAGGGCCTGTACGGCGACGACGTGCTGCGCCAGGTCGCCGACCAGTCCCGCAGCATCTGCGAGACCCTCGGCCGCCCCGGGAAGGTCCCGGTCAGGATCGTGTGGAAGCCGGTGCTGACCGACGCCGAGTCGATCCGCCGGATGTGCCAGGAGGCGAGCACCTCCGACACGTGCGTGGGCGTGATCGTGTGGATGCACACCTTCTCCCCGGCGAAGATGTGGATCGCCGGACTCAGCGCCCTGGACCGGCCGTTGCTGCATCTGCACACCCAGTACAACCTGTCGCTGCCCTGGCCGAGCATCGACATGGACTTCATGAACCTCAACCAGGCCGCCCACGGCGACCGGGAGTTCGGGCACATCGAGTCCCGCGTCGGCGTCGACCGCAAGATCGTCGCCGGTCACGCGACCGACCCGAGGGTGATCCGGCGCATCGGGGCCTGGGCCCGGGCCGCCGCCGGCCGCCACGCCTCGCGGACGCTCCGGCTCGCCCGCTTCGGCGACAACATGCGCGACGTCGCCGTGACCGAGGGCGACAAGGTGGAGGCCCAGCTGCGGTTCGGCTTCTCCGTCAACACCTACGCCGTCAACGACCTGGTCGCCGTGGTCGACGACGTCGAGGACAAGGCGGCGGCCGAACTCGCCGACGAGTACGTGCAGTCGTACGACGTCGTCCCGGCCCTGCGCCCCGGCGGTGTCCGCCACGACTCGCTGCTGTACGCGGCCCGTCTGGAACTCGGTCTGCGCACCTTCCTCGACGAGGGCGGCTTCACCGCCTTCACCACCAACTTCGAGGACCTCGGCGGCCTGCGCCAGCTGCCCGGCATCGCCGTCCAGCGCCTGATGGCCGACGGCTACGGCTTCGGCGGCGAGGGAGACTGGAAGACGTCGGCCCTGCTGCGCACGATGAAGGTCATGGGCGCCGGACGCCCCGGCGGCACCACCTTCATGGAGGACTACACCTACCACCTCGGCCCCGGCACCCCGCGCGTCCTGGGCGCCCACATGCTGGAGGTCTGCCCCTCCGTGGCCGCCGACCGCCCCCGCTGCGAGATCCACCCCCTGTCCATCGGCGGCCGCCAGGACCCGGTCCGCCTGGTCTTCAACGCCTGCGCGGGGCCCGCCGTGGTCGTCGGCCTCTCCGACCTCGGCGACCGCTTCCGCCTCACGGCCAACGCCGTCGACGTCGTCGCCCCGAGCGAACCCCTGCGTCGGCTGCCGGTGGCCCGGGCCGTATGGCAGCCGCGTCCGTCCCTGGCGGAATCGGCGGAGAGCTGGCTGCTGGCCGGCGCCCCGCACCACACCGTGCTCAGCTCGGCGGTCGACGTCGAGACCCTGACCGACTACGCCGCCATGACCGGCGTCGAACTGCTCACCATCGACGAGAACACCACCACCGAGCAGTTCGGCAAGGAAATCCGCTGGAACGCCGCCTACCACCGCCTCGCCCAGGCCCTGTGACGAAGGAGACCACGATGTCCACAGTTGTCCGCCAGGGCCTGCGCGAAGAGGTACTGGAGGCGAACCTCGCCATCCCCCAGGTCGGCCTGGCGACCCTGACCTGGGGAAACGTCAGCGGCGTCGACCGCGAGGCGGGGGTGTTCGTCATCAAGCCCTCCGGGGTCCCCTACGAGGCCCTGACCCTGGCCGACCTGGTGACGGTCCGCCTGTCCGACGGCGCGGTGGTCGAGGGCGATCTGCGCCCCTCCACCGACACCGAGACCCACCGCTGCCTGTACCTGGCGTTCCCGTCCGTCGGCGGCGTGACCCACACCCATTCCACCCACGCGGTCGCCTTCGCCCAGGCCCGCCGGGACATCCCCGTCCTCGGCACCACCCACGCCGACACGTTCAACGGCCCCGTGCCGGTCACCCGCGACCTCACCGTGGAGGAGTGCGCGAAGGACTACGAGTACCACACCGGCCACGTCGTCGTGGAGCTCCTCGGCGGCGACGACCAGCGGGCCCTCGAGGTCCCCGCCGCCCTCGTCGCGGGCCACGGCCCCTTCACCTGGGGCGCCACCGCCCGCGCCTCCCTGGAGCACGCGATCATCTGCGAGGCCGTCGCCGACATCGCCCTGCACACCATGTCCCTGTCACCGACGAGTCCGCCCCCCGCCCACCTCCTGAACCGCCACTACACCCGCAAGCACGGCCCCGACGCCTACTACGGCAATCCGGCCGCCCCGGTGATGCGGTGACGGTGGTGCACAGAAGCCGCGTATACGCGGTACTGATCGACACGCCCGATGCCGAGGCCGCCCGGGCGGCGGAGTTCTGGGCGGCGGCTCTCGGTGCGACGGCCCGACCGTTCCCACCGGCACCGCAGTTCACCACGCTCCACCAGGCTCTGCCAGGGCTGATCACCGCGGTCCAGGCGGTCGACGACGCCCCTCGTATCCACCTCGACATCGAGACCGACGACGTCGAATCGGAAACCGCGCGCTTGGTCGCCCTGGGCGCCGAGCAGGTTTCGCGGTGGCAGGAGTGCCGTGTGCTGCGCGTGCCGGGCGGTCATGTGCTGTGCGTCCTACCGGTGGAGAGCGACCCCGACACGTTCCGGGCACGGGCCACCGTGTGGCCATGACGAGTACGCCGGCGGTCTCGGGCGGGCGGCCCGCCGATCCGCTCGGCGAGGACGGACTCCATCGGGCGGCGGTGAGGCAGCCACCGCCCACCGCGAGGTCCGGGTCCTTGGGCGGACCCGGACCTCGGGGCGCCTTCCCGTCCCCACGGAGGGCGCCCCGCGGCGGGCCCGGTTACGGAACCGGCGCGTCGTGAACGGTGCGCGGGGTTCCCGGCCCCACCCACCAGACACCACCACCCGCAGCTTCGCCTTTTCACCTCAACCGCAACGTCGCGTCCGGCCGCGGAAGCGATGAGTCCGGCTGCGGATCGCGGTCTCAGCACCGTAGACAACCGATGGGAGCGGACATGGACAAGCTGAATCAGGTGGCCGACGGCGTCTGGGTCCGGCAGAGCGAGTGGGTCTGGAGCAATTCCGTCGTGGTGCGCGGGGAGGACGGGCTGATCCTGATCGATCCCGGCATCGACGGCTCCGAGCTGGACCAGCTCGCCGATGCCGTGGACCAGCTCGGCATCCCGGTGGCCGCCGGGTTCTCCACCCATCCCCACTGGGACCACTTGCTCTGGCATCCGCGGTTCGGCGACGTGCCGCGCTACGCGACCCCCGCCGCCGCCCAGGTAGCCGGTGAAGCCCGGGAGCGGGCGCAGGCGATGGCGGCGCAGAGCGCGTCGGGCATCCCGCTGGAGCTGATCGCGCTCGTCACCCCGCTGCCCGCGGACGGCGGCCCCGTGCCGGGCGAGATCGTCGAGCATCGGGCGCACGCTGTCGGCCACGCCGCGATCCTCCTCCGGGACCATGGCGTCCTGCTCGCCGGCGACATGCTCTCCGACGTCCTGATCCCGCTCTTCGACGTTCGCCAGGACGATCAGGTGAACGCCTACGAGACGGCACTCGACCGGCTGGACGAGGCCGCCCGGCATGCCGACGTCGTCATCCCCGGCCACGGCGCGGTGGCCGAGGGCCCCCAGGTGGCCGCCCGCCTCGCCGCCGATCACGCCTACATCGACGCGCTCCGGCGAGGAGAGGAACCCGCCGACGCGCGCCTTGGGCCGCACGCGGACTGGCTCTCCGGCCCCCACCGGTCGAACCTGGAGCAGGCACGAGGGCGGTAGGGCCTTACATCGCCCTGATGCCGGGCCGTACGGCGTCCCGGCGCGCTCCGGGCCGCCCTGCCGGCCGTGCAGCCCGTGCAGCCCGTGGCGGCGTCCACGCCGGTGGAGGTCGGACTCGCGTACGCCGCGACTAGGCGCGAATGGCCTCGCGGGCGGCCGGGGGTGCCTCTGTGTTCTTCGTCGAGCCGGTGGGCGGCCTCGGTCCGAGGTTCGATCTTCTTCGTGGGGCATGAGACTGTCTGGTCGTGCCGGAGATGACGAGTGGGTGGGAGGCGGCCCTGTCCGGGGCGTCGTCTCCTTCGTGGACGGAACGTGTTCGCGCCGGGCGTGACCTTGCTTCCTTCGCCGATGTTCCTGAGGCCGCGGAAGTGCTGGTGGGGCTGCTGCTGGACGTCGAGGACACAGCGGTGACGCGACAGACGGCAAAGGCGCTGGCCCGGGTGGGGACGGTGGCCGCGGTGAGGCTCATCGCTCTCGCGGTTGTCGAGGCCGACGGCAACCAGGCTGACTGGATGCAGACCGGAGTGCATGACGGGCTCATGGGATCGGACGGTGGGCCGGACGTCGCAGCGGCCTGCGTGAAACTCGCCCGGGACCGGGATGAGGCTGTCCGGCGGGGTGCCTCGGAGATCTCGGCGTGGACAGACGGCACAAGGTGTTGACCTGAATCGGCCTGCCGGTGGTCCGGTTCCCATGCAGCCGTCGCCCGGGGAAGGCGTTTCTGGGCTGACGGGACACCCTCGAACCGGGCCCAAAAGAACGCTCAGGCGGTTGCCGGCCTCGCGTCCCCGTCGGACTGCGATGCCGCGGCGGGAACTTCCCGGCCGGCCGGGTCGGATCGGTCGGCGACCCAGCTCAGCAGCATCCCGAGGGCCTCAGCCGTCGGGGAGCCGGGCCGCGGCAGGTAGGTGAGCAGTGAGCGATCGGGGCGGGCGGGCACGGTCAGCATGTGGTAGTCGAACTCGAGCGTGCCGACGAGCGGGTGCACGATGCGGGTGACGCCCAGCCGCTTCTCCCGTACGTCGCCGGTCGCCCACATCCGCCGGAACGGCTCGCTGCGGATGGCCAGCTCACCGACCAGCGCGGCCAGCTCGGCGTCGTCGGGCCGGCGCCCGGTGAGCAGGCGCAGCTGGGCGACGGTCTCCGCGGCGATCGCCTCCCAGTTCGCGTACCGGGCTCGGGCCTCTGGGCGCAGGAACATCTCTCGGGCCGCGTTGCGGGGCTGCGGCATGCCGCTCACGTCGAACACGGCCTCGGCCGCGGCGTTGGCCGCCACGATGTCGAGGCGGGCGCCGAGCAGCAACGCCGGCGCGTCCCCCATGGCTTCCAGCAGCCGGACCAGCGGCTCGTCGGGCACCGCTCTCGATGCCCGCGGCGTGGTTCTCGCCTTGGTGTCGGCTCGACGCGGACGGGCCAGGTTGCGAAGGTGCTCGGCCTCCACGTCCGAGAGGGCGAGTGCCTGTGCGACGGCGTCGAGCACCTGGTCGGAGACCTGCGGGGTACGCCCCTGCTCCAGGCGTTGGTAGTAGTCCGGGCTGACACCGGCGAGCAGGGCGACCTCCTCGCGTCGCAGTCCCGGTACCCGCCGCCGCGTGAGGCTGGGGGGCAGCCCCGCCTGTTCGGGCGTGATGCGCTCGCGTCGGGTGCGCAGGAATTCACCGATGGTCGTCTCCATCTCATCGACGGTACGCCGCCGCCGGCACCCCTGCCTGGCCCTGCTGGACCCAGGTAGGAGCGGACCTTCCTCGCGGCTCACCGGTGGACGAACGTCGGACCCGCGCCTTCCGCACGGGACGCGCGGAGAGGGAGACAGGACAGATGCGTGCAGCAGTAGTCAGGGAGTTCGGCGGCCCCGGGGCGATCGAGGTCGTCGAGGTGGCGACGCCCGAGCCGGGGCCCGGAGAGGTACTGGTCAAGGTGGCCGCCGCCACGGTCAACTTCGCCGATGTCATGGTGCGCACGGGGCTCAACGTTCAGTACGGCGCCACCGCGGCGCGCCCGCAGTTCGGCCTCGGCACGGATGTGGCCGGCACGGTCGCCGCGCTCGGCGAGGGGGTCACCCGATTCGCCGTCGGCGACCCTGTGCTCGGCACGCAGGAGCGGCTGGACCGGCCGCTGGGCACTCAGGCCGAGTACGTCGTACTGGAGGAGTGGGAACTCGCCCCGGCGCCGGATGGAGTCGACCTGGTGCACCTGGCCACGGCCGGGCTGAACGCGACCACCGCCGACCAGGCGCTGGACGCGCTGGCTCTGGAACCGGGGCAGTGGCTGCTGGTGTCGGGCGCCGCCGGCGGGGTGGGGCTCTTCACGGTCGAACTCGCTCGGCTGCGGGGGCTGAACGTGATCGCCCAGGCCGGACCGGCCGACGAGAAGCTCGTCCTGGGGGCCGGTGCGCAGCTTTTCGTCTCGCGCGAGGACGACCTGGTGCCCACGGTGCGCCGACTGGTACCGGGCGGTGTGGACGGCGCGGTCGACGCGGCCAACCTGGCCGCCGGGGCGGCGGACGCCGTACGGCACGGCGGTGCGTTCGTGTCGCTGCTCAACTCCGCGCCCATGGCACGCCGCGAAGTGCGGATGATCAATATGGCGTGGCACACCGACGCCGGGCGCCTGGCCAAGCTGGCGGCCTACGCGGGCGCCGGTCTGATCAGCCTGCGGGTGGCGAAGACCTGTCCGCTGGAGCAGATCGCCGATGCCCACCACGCCCTTGCCGCGGGCGGGCTCCGCGGCCGGATCGTCTTGGTCCCCGACCACGCGTGACAGGAGTCTGGTCGCGATGCGGCGATTCGAGGGGCGCACGGTGATCGGCACGGGGGCTCCACCGGCCTGGGGCTCGCAGCCGCCGAGCTTCCGTCGCCGAGGGTGCCACCGTCCGCCTTGTCGTCCGCCGGAAGTCTGCGGGTGATCTCGCGGCCGCCAGGCTGAGTCCTTCCGCGGTCGCGGTCCGCGCCGACGTGACCCTCAACGACGTTCTCGCGGCTCCCGGCGAGCTCATCGACCACCGAGTCGATGGGGCAGCCCCAATAGGGCTGTGCCCTATAGCAGGCCGTGATCGCCTCGCGCTTCCTCCGCCACGGCTCCCAGGAGGCGAGCCCCTCCAGGTAGGGCCGTGGGGCGCCCGGCAACCCGTTCGGACTGCCATGGTGTGAGCGCGTTGACGTGAGCGGGCCAGGCCGCGAAGGGGCTCGGTCTCCCTCTCCGAGAGGACGAGCGCCTGTGCGACGGCAGCGAGCACCTGGTCAAAGACCTGCGCGGTACGCCCCTGCTCCAGGCGTTGGCGGCAGTCCGGGCCGACCACGGCGAGCAGGGCGGCCTCCTCGTCTCCACCCCGTCGACGGTACGCCGCCGTCGGCAGCCATGCCTGGCCCTGCTGGACCCAGGTAGGAGCGGACCTTCCTCGCGGCTCACCGGTGGACGAGCGTCAGACTCCGCGCCTTCCGCACGGGACGCGCGGAGCGGAAGAGGAGTTCTCCATGGCACTTCAGGATCAGTCAGCCCCCGTGATCGAGCGGGACCTGTTCATCGGCAACGAGTGGCGTCCGAGCTCGGAGGGCCGCTCGCAGTCGCTGGTCAACCCGGCGACGGAAGAGGAGTTCGGCAGGGTCGCGCTGGCGTCGAGTGCCGACGTGGACGCCGCGGTGCGGGCCGCGCGGGCCGCGTTCGACGAGGGGCCCTGGCCCCGGCTGTCCGTGAAGGAGCGGGCCGACTACATGCTCGCGCTCGCCGACGAGATCGAGCGGCACGCGGACGCCATCACCGAGGTGGTGACGGCCGAGACCGGGCTGGTCCTCGGTGCCGCCCGCGGCAACCCGCTGGCCTTCGCCGGCCTGCTGCGCTACTACGCGAGCCTCGCCGACTCGAGAGAACTCCACGAGGTCCGCACCGGCCTGACGGGCGCCACCGCGCGCATCGAGAAGCGGCCCGTCGGTGTCGTGGCCGCGATCGTGCCGTGGAACGCGCCGCTCGGTCTCGCCGCGTTCAAGCTTCCGCCGGCGCTCCTGGCCGGCTGCACGGTCATCATGAAGCCGTCCGACTTCTCGCCGCTGAGCGCCGGCTACGTCGCGGACGCCGCACTCGCGGTCGGCCTGCCGGCCGGTGTGATCAACGTCCTCACCGCCGGTCCCGGGCAGAGCCAGGAACTCGTCAGCCACCCGGGCGTGGACAAGGTGACGTTCACCGGATCGACGGGCGTCGGGCGCGCGATCGCCGCGGCCGCGGCGCCCACGCTCAAGCAGGTCACGCTCGAACTCGGCGGCAAGTCCCCGGCGGTGATCCTGCCGGACGCGGATCTCGACCGGATCGTCTACACGCTCACGATCAACGTCTGCAACAACAACGGCGCGGTGTGCACGAACCCGAGCCGGCTGATCGTTCCGGAGAGCCGCAAGGACGAGATCGTCGGAGCCCTGGCCGCGTCGTTCGCGGGTGTCAAGGTCGGGGATCCGACCGACCCGGACACGACGGTCGGCCCCATGATCAACAAGGCCCACTACGAGAAGGTGCTCGGCTTCTTCGAGACGGCCCGGCAGGAAGGCGCGGCCTTCGCCGTCGGCGGTGGCCGCGCGCCCGGGTTCGACAAGGGCTACTACGTCTCACCGACCATCATCACCGACGTGAGGCCCGGCTCCCGGGTCGCACAGGAGGAGATCTTCGGCCCGGTGACCGCGGTGCTCACCTACCGCGACGAGGACGAGGACGAGGCGATCCGGCTGGCCAACGACACCGAGTTCGGGCTCAACGCCGCCGTCTTCAGCAGCGACGAGCAGCACGCGCTCGAGGTCGCCCGCAAGATCCACAGCGGTACGGTCTCGATCAACAACGGCATCACCATCGATCTCGGGGTGCCGTTCGGCGGCGTCAAGCAGTCGGGCTACGGGCGCGAACTGGGCCCCGAGGGCCTCGACGCGTTCTACAACACGCACGCGATCTTCCTCGACGGCGAGCCGGTCGTGACGCTCTAGCGTCATGCAAGCTGCGGCCGATCACTCGCGTCGGGGGGCAAGTGATGTGGGGTGAACTCTTGACGTGCGCTCGGCGTATGCGTGCACAATGACCGCGCGGTCAGACCGCGCGGTCATTCATTTGACCTCGTTCGATGGCGAACGCTCGGCCATGAGGAGACTTCATGACAACTGGAGTGGAGCGCGGTGTCGCCTCCTCCGCGCCACGCAGTGAGGACGTGGCCAGGCTGGCCGGTGTCTCACGCAAGACGGTCTCCCGGGTCCTCAACAACGAGCCGTACGTCTCCGACGAGTCCCGCCGACGGGTCCTGGCGGCCGCCGAGGAACTCGGCTACCGGCTGAACCACGCGGCCAGGGCACTTGCATCCGGCCGTACCCGGTCCATCGGTGTGGTCGCTCTGGCGACAGCCGGGTACGGAACCGCCTCCCTGCTGGTGGGCATCGAACAGGCCGTACGGGACGCCGGTTACGCCCTGCGTGTGGTCAACACCCCGGACGGAGACCCGCACAGCATCGCCGGCGCGGTGGAGTCACTCCTGGAGCAGGGCGTGGACGGCATCGTCGTCTCCGTACCCGTCGTCGAGGGTGAGGTCCCGCTCGGCGTCGATGTGCCGGTCCTCTTCGTCGGAGCGCCCCCCGCCTTCACCGCCGCCCGGACGCTGACCGTCGGCGTGGGTGCCCATGAGCTGGCCCGCGCGGCCACCGAACACCTGCTGGACCTCGGACACGCGACCGTCCATCAGCTCGCCGGTCCGCGCCGGTGGTACGCCACCAAGGACCGCATCGAGGGATGGAGGGCGGCGCTGGCGGCCCGGGGCGCGCATGAACCGCCCGTGCTGAACGGTGACTGGTCGGCGGCCTCCGGGTATGCCGCGGGCCTCGGGCTGGCCTCGGACCGCTCGGTGACCGCGGTGTTCGCCGCGGGTGACGAGATGGCCATCGGACTGATCCACGGCCTGCGGGAAAGCGGTCGTCGTGTGCCGGAGGACGTCAGTGTCGTCGGTTTCGACGGCAACCCCGTCTTCGCCTACGTCTCCCCGCCCCTGACCACCGCCCGTCAGCCCTTCGAGGCGGCGTCGAGCGAGGGAATCCGGCTTCTCCTCCACGCAATGGAGAAGCCCGATACCGAACTGCCGCCGGCGAACGACCCACCCGTCGAACTGATCGTCCGCGGTTCCACTGCTCCTCCGCCCTCTCTCTGACCCACTCCGCCCCCGTGCCACTGCTGTGGCGCACCCACACGCCGGGGCACTCCACCTCTGCCGGCGCGCTTGTCGCCACGCCCCCACGCTCGCGGCCGCGCCCGGCAGCGCCCGCCCGGTTGTCCCCCGGGTGACGCGCCCCATGAACTCCGCCGCGTCACTCCGAGCCGTTCCGGGCCGGCGGACACCGAAACACACCTTTCCCTTTCCCTTCCCCTTTCCCTTTCCCTTCCCCTTTCCCTTCCCCTTTCCCTGGGAGCCGCAATGTCCCCTGCGCAGACAGGCGCCAGACCCGGCGCCGCTCCGCGTTCCCGTCCCCTCTCCCTCTGGTCCGTGGCCTTCGTCCTGCTCGTCGCGGCGATGACCATGGTCCTGCCCGTCGGCCGGGCGGACGCCCTGGCCCGTCCTTCGCAGACGATGTACACCCCGCCGTCGGGTGCGCCTTCGCCCGGGTCGCTCTACCCGCGGGCGATGCGTCTGCAGCACAACGGCTCCGCCAACGGCACCCTCCTCGCGACGTTCGAGCAGTACACCTCGGGCACACCGGTCTTCCCGATCTACCGCAGCACGGACAACGGCAACTCCTGGTCGAAGATCTCCGAGGTCGCCGACACCCAGAACGGCTGGGGCATGCGCTGGGAGCCCGAACTGTTCGAACTGCCCACTGCGGTGGGCGGCTTCCCGGCCGGCACCGTCCTGGCCGCCGGCGCCTCGGTCCCCTCCGACCGCTCGGCCATCAAGATCGATGTCTACGCCAGCACCGACCGCGGACAGACCTGGACCTTCGTCAGCAACATCGCCACCGGCGGCCCGGCGTTCGACACGAACGGCAACGGCAACACCCCTGTATGGGAGCCGTTCTTCCTCTACGCCAACGGCAAGCTGATCGTCTACTACTCCGACCAGCGCGACCCCGACCACGGCCAGAAGGTCGTGCACCAGGTCACCACGGACCTCCACACCTGGGGTCCGGTCGTGGACGACGTGGCGATGCCCACCTACAGCCAGCGCCCGGGTATGCCGACCGTCGCGAAGCTGCCCAACGGCAACTACGTGATGACGTACGAGTACGGCGGCTCCCCCTCGGGCAACTTCGCCGTCTACTACAAGATCTCCGCCGACCCGGAGGCGTTCAACTCCGTCACGGGCATTCCCCTGCGGTCGACGGACGGCACGGTGCCCACCAGCACCCCGTACATCACATGGCTACCCACCGGCGGTCCGAACGGCACGCTGGTCGTCAGCGCCTACAGCACCAGCGACCTGTTCCTCAACACCCAGAACGGCGCCGCGGACACCTGGACGCGCATCAGCTCCACCGTGGCAGGCGGCTACAGCCGCGGCATGGTGGCGCTGTCCGACGGCCACAGCCTGCTCGTGCTCAGCGGCGGCAACGGCGGCAGCAACCTCTCCAACCCCGTCACCTACAGCACCATCGACCTGGGCGGCGGCATCTCGGACGGTGCCACCTACACCGTGTCGAACGCGGGCAGCAACCTCATGCTGAGCATCGCGGGCGGCTCCACAGCCAACGGCACCAACGCCACCCAGCAGAACCCCGACAGCGCCACCGACCAGCAGTGGCGCTTCGTGCAGCAGAGCTCCGGCTACTTCAAGATCCTCAACGTCGCCAGCGGCAAGGTCCTCGGCGTGGAGAGCCAGTCCACCGCCGACGGAGCCAAGATCCTCCAGTGGGACGACAACGGCACCCTCGACCACGAATGGGCCGTCGCCCCGAACCCGGCCGGCGGCTACAGCCTCACCAACCGTGTCACCGGCAAGTACCTGGAGATCCCGAACGCCTCCTCCACCACCGGCACCGTCGCCGGCCAGTGGAGCGCCACCAGCTGCGCCTGCCAGCGCTGGAACGTCACCCAGACCGCCCTGCCGCCGCTGGGCACCGGGCAGTACGTCCTCGTCAACAAGAACAGCGGCAAGTACCTGGACATCCCGCAGGGCTCGACCGCCGCCAACACGGCGGCGCAGCAGTGGCAGAACTCGGCCTGTTCCTGCCAGCTGTTCACCTTCCAGTCCGCCGGCAGCGGAGCCTGGACCATCAGGAACGTCAACAGCAACCTGAATCTGGACATCCGTAACGGCTCCACCACCGCCGGAGCCGCCGTCGTCCAGAACACGCCGTCCACCGCGAACTCGCAGAAGTGGACCCTTGCCGACGCGGGCAACGGCTACTACGAACTCAAGAACGTGGGCAGCGGCTTCAACGCAGGCGTCGCCCAGTCCTCCACCAGCAACGGCGCGGCGGTCGTGCAGTGGAACGACCTGAACATCGACGACCAGTTCTGGAAGATCGTCCGCATCAACTGAACGGCTGCGGATGACGCGGAGGGCGGGCGTGCACCCACGCCCGCCCTCCGGCCTCGGGGGGCGGCCCCGAGTGCCGGACCGGCAGGCTCTGTCCGTCTTCAACGGCGGCTCGTCGCCGGGGCTGTGGCGCCGCAGTCGGCTCATACCGCTCTTGCCCGGGCCGCATGCGCCGGCTGACGGCACCGGGAAACCGGGCACGAGTTGCTGGACCCTTCGCGGACGGCCGGACGGGTTCGCGGACGGCCGGACGGGTTCGCGGACGGCCGGCGTACGCGTCAGCCGGCCCGCAGACCGACCGCCAGCGTCAGTTCGAGGACCCGGTGTGGCGATGCGAGGTCCGGAAACAGTTCCCGCAGCTGCGACATCCGGTACCGGACGGTCTGGGGATGGACGTACAGCGCCGCCGCCACCTCGTCCCGTCTGCCCTGGTGCAGCAGCCACTCCCGCAGCGTCTCCTCCAGCCGCCGCGCGGTCGCGACGGGCAAGGTCCGCAACGGTGCGAGGGCCCGGGCACGCAGGTCTGCGAACGCGTCCACGTCGGCGCTCAGCACCAGCTCGGGCAGGTGGTCCTCGGTGTCGCGGATATCGCAGGAGAGGGAGCGCGCGCGGAGGGCTCGCGCGTAGGAGGCGGACGCGCGCGTCCATGGCCGGGCCGGGCCGACCACGGCGGTGCGGTCGGTCAGCTGCCGCAACAGATGTGATCGGTCGGCATCGGGGACGAGCAGCACGCCGACGGTGTCCGGCAGATCGTCGAGGACGAGGGTGCCCGGGTCGAGCGCGCGGTAGGCGGGCCGGGCCTGGGCGGCGGGCAGCAGGACCGCGGTCAGCGAAACCGGGGGCTGCCACCCGGCCCGTTGGGCGGAGGCCAGCAGGACGTCCGGGCCCGCGCCGGCGAGGAGGTCGCGGGCCAGGTGTTCGAGGTGGCGCTCGTGGGCCCTGCCCCGGGCGGCCAGTTCGTCGGCGTGGCCCGCGGCGCTCGCGGCGGAGAGCTCGTCGATGTAGGCGAAGGTCAGCTCGGCGAACTTGGCGACCTCGGCGGCGGGCAGACCCGCGGGGACGGCACCCGCCGCCAGGCATCGCCAGGCCACGCGGGCGCCGACGCGGTAGGCGCTGAGCAGGGCGTCCATCGAACGGCCGTCGCGCACCTCGCCCCGGCCCAGCTCGTAGGCCGCGTCGCCGGCGTCGCCGCCTGTGGCGTTCCCGCTCGCGAGGTCCAGGTAATGCCCCAGGGCGGTGCGCACGGCCCGGCGGATGGTGCCGCCCATGCTGCCCGAGAGGGCGCCTGCGTAGGGAGGGACCTCGTCGATGATCGCCTGGACGACCTCGTCGGCGGTGGTCTTCAGCGCGGACCGAAGCGCGGTGACCGTCGTCTCGTCCAGGGCCAGTTCGCTGGCCCTCCGGATTGCATGGCTCACGTTTTTGTTCCCTGCGAACAATTCCACCCACCAGATTTACGTCCTGCGGTCAGGACTTTACGCCCTGGGGCGCAGCAAGCTGGAGGCATGACGAGTGCAGCCCTCCGCAGCGGGGCGTGGAAACTGCTGGAGATGGTCACGACGCCGCTGCTGCCGTCGGACTACCTCGACCTGGTCAGCCCGTTGCGTGCGGGCGCCGACCTGCGGGGGCGCATCGAGGCCGTGCACCCCGAGACGGGTGACGCCGCGACCGTCGTGATCAGGCCGGGGCGGGGCTGGCGCGGCCACACGGCCGGTCAGTACGTGCGGGTCGGGGTCGACGTCGAGGGGGTGCGCCTGTGGCGTGCCTACTCGATCACCTCGCCGGCCGACCGTCCCGACGGCCGCGTCACGATCACCGTGAAGGCGATCCCGGGCGGCAGGGTCAGCAACCACCTGGTCCGCAGGGCGAGACCGGGCACGCTGATCCAGCTCGACCAGCCGGCCGGTGACTTCGTGCTGCCGCGGGCCAGGCCCGCCAAGGTGCTCTACCTGACGGCCGGCAGCGGCATCACGCCCGTGATGGGCATGCTGCGCGACACCGAGTTGGACGACGTCGTCGTGGTCCACTGCGCGCCCCGGCCGCAGGACGTGATCTTCCGCAGCGAACTGCGCGGCATGGCCGCGGACGGGAAGGTGCGGCTCACCGAGGTGCACACCGACACGGACGGCATGCTCGACATCGCCCGTCTCGGCGAACTCGTGCCCGACTGGGCCGAGCGCGAGACCTGGGCCTGCGGGCCCGCGGGCCTGCTCGACGCCGCCGAGAGGCACTGGAGCGCGCACGGCGTCGAAGGGCGCCTGCACACCGAACGCTTCCGCCCCGGCATCGTCGTCGCCGGCGACGGCGGCGAGGTCACGTTCAGCGCCACCGGCAAGAGGGTCGACGCGGACGGCGCGACGCCGCTGCTGGACGTCGGCGAGGAGGCCGGCGTGCTCATGCCCTCCGGGTGCCGCATGGGGATCTGCTTCGGCTGCGTCTCGCCGCTCAGGGCGGGCGCCGTCCGCGACCTGCGCACCGGGGAGATCACCGAGGCCGAGCCGGGCGTCCTCATCCAGACCTGTGTGTCCGCCGCGGCGGGCGACTGCGACATCGAACGGTAGGAGCACCTTGACCGCCATCGACCCCACCGCCCACCTGACCGCGGAGCAGATCGAGGAGCTCGGCCGCGAGCTGGACGCGATCCGCGACGAGGTGATCGCCGGCCGCGGCGAGAAGGACGCCGCCTACATCCGCAAGGTCATCTCGGCGCAGCGCAAGCTCGAGCTGGTCAGCAGGGGCGTGCTGCTGTTCTCGTTCTTCCCGCCCGCGTGGCTGCTGGGCACCGCCGGTCTGTCCGTGGCGAAGATCATGGACAACATGGAGATCGGCCACAACGTCCTGCACGGCCAGTGGGACTGGATGCGGGACCCGAAGATCCACTCCACCACCTGGGAGTGGGATCACGTCTCGCCGTCCGAGCAGTGGAAGCACTCGCACAACGAGCTGCACCACACGTACACGAACGTGATCGGCAAGGACAACGACCTCGGCTACGGCATCATGCGCGTCGACGAGGACCAGCGGTGGCACCCGTTCCACCTCGGCCAGCCGCTGTGGAACTTCCTCAACGCCTGCTTCTTCGAGTACGGCATCGCGGCGTACGACCTGGAGCTCGGCAGGAACCTGAGCAAGCGCCGCCGCAAGGACCCGGAGTTCCGCGCGCGGGCCAGGGCCGTGGGCCGCAAGATCCGCAAGCAGGTGCTCAAGGACTACGTGATCCACCCGCTGCTGTCGGGCCCGTCGTTCCTGACCACGCTCGCCGCCACGTTCACCGCGAACCTGGTCCGCAACCTCTGGTCCCACTCGGTGATCATGTGCGGGCACTTCCCCGAGGGCGTGCAGGTCTTCGAGCGCCGGTCGATCAAGGGCGAGACGCGCGGCCAGTGGTACCTGCGCCAGATGATGGGCTCGGCGAACATCAGCGGCAGCAGGGCCATGCACTTCATGACCGGGAACCTGTCGCACCAGATCGAGCACCATCTGTTCCCGGACCTGCCGAGCAACCGGTACGCCGAGGTCGCGGTGAAGGTGCGCGCGCTGTTCGAGAAGTACGAGCTGGAGTACGTCACCGGGCCGCTGCCCAAGCAGGTGTTCTCCGCGTGGCGCAAGGTCTTCCGGCTCTCGCTGCCGAACAAGAAGCCCACGGCCAGGACGCCGGACCGCGAGCAGGAGCTCGTCGCGGCCTGATTCCCGGCCTTGGTCCAGATCCCTTCGGGTCCTGCCGGCGGCACCGCCGGGTTCGGTGAGATCCGTCGCGGACGGCGGGCGGGTGGCGGCATCAGGCCGTACGGCACGGGATCCGGGCAGCGGGGTTGTCCGGCTGCGCTGCCCGAAGGAGATCCGACGGCCAAGCCCTATGCGGGCAGTGTGATGCCGAGGCGCTCGGCGAGTTCGTCGGCGCTGCTGCCGTACGTCTCGCGGATCCGGATGCCCTCGGGGCCGACGTCGAAGACGCCGTGATCCGTGTAGACGCGGCTGACGCAGCCGAGGCCGGTGAGCGGGTAGGTGCAGTGCGGTACGAGCTTGGGTTGGCCGGAGCGGGTGAAGAGGGTCATCATCACGTAGACGTCCTTGGCGCCGATGGCGAGGTCCATGGCGCCGCCGACGGCGGGGATGTCGTCGGGCTTTCCGGTGTGCCAGTTGGCGAGGTCGCCGTTGAAGGCGACCTGGTAGGCGCCGAGGACGCAGACGTCGAGGTGGCCGCCGCGCATCATGGCGAAGGAGTCGGCGTGGTGGAAGTAGGCGGCGCCCGGCAGTTCGGTCACCGGGACCTTGCCGGCGTTGGTGAGGTCGGGGTCGATCGCGTCGCCGTGGGCCTGCGGGCCCATGTGGAGCATGCCGTTCTCGGTGTGCAGGACCACGCCGGAGCCGGCCGGCAGATGGTCGGCGATCTTTGTGGGCTGCCCGATGCCGAGGTTGACGAAGGAGCCGGCCGGGATGTCGCGTGCGATGACGGCGGCCAGTTCGTCCGTCGAGAGACGGTGGCCGGTGGACGGGGTGGTCATCGTGCCCCCTGCACGGTGTAGTGACGGGTCGTCACCTGGACGATTCGGTCGACGTAGATGGAGGGGGTGACGACCGCCTCGGGATCGAGCGTTCCGGGCTGGACGATCCGGTCGACCTGGACGATGGTCGTCGCCGCGGCCGTGGCCATGACCGGTCCGAAATTGCGGGCCGTCTTGCGGTAGACGAGGTTGCCCAGCGTGTCCGCGGCATGCGCGCCGATCAGCGCGTAGTCGCCCCTGATGGGGTACTCCAGCAGATACGTCCGGCCGTCGATCTCGCGGACCTCCTTGCCCTCGGCGAGCGGTGTGCCGACGGCGGTCGGGCAGTAGAACGCGCCGATGCCGGCCCCGGCCGCGCGCATCCGTTCGGCGAGGTTGCCCTGCGGCACCACCTCCAGTTCGATCTTCCCCGCGCGGTAGAGGTCGTCGAAGACCCAGGAGTCGGCTTGGCGCGGGAAGGAGCACAGCACCTTGCGGACCCGGCCGGCGGCCAGCAGTGCGGCCAGTCCGACGTCCCCGTTGCCGGCGTTGTTCGACACGATCGTCAGGTCCTTCGCGCCCTGCCGGATGAGCGCGTCGATCAGGTCGAACGGCATCCCCGCCAGGCCGAAGCCTCCGACGAGGACGGTCGCCCCGTCCTCGATGCCGGCGACCGCCGCGTCGGCGCTCTGGACGATCTCCGCCCGGCTCACCGGGCCGCCCCCGTGGCGTCGCAGTTCTCCAGTACGACGGCCAGTCCCTGGCCGACGCCGATGCAGATCGCGGCGACGCCGTAGCGCTGCCGCGTCTCGCGCAGCACCTTGGCCAGCGTGGCGAGGATGCGGCCGCCCGAGGCGCCCAGCGGGTGGCCGATCGCGATGGCGCCGCCCTTCTGGTTCACGAGGGCGGGGTCGATCTTCCAGGCGTCCAGGCAGGCGAGCGACTGCACGGCGAAGGCCTCGTTGAGTTCGACCGCCCCCACCTGCTCCCAGCCGATCCCCGCCCGGGCCAACGCACGGTTGGCGGCCTCGACCGGGGCATAGCCGAAGGCCTGCGGCTCCAGTGCCATCACACCGCGCCCGGCGATGCGGGCGATCGGGTCGGTTCCGATCGTGGCCGCGGCCTTCTCGCTGCCCAGCAGCACGGCGGAGGCGCCGTCGTTGAGGGGGCTGGCGTTGCCCGCGGTGATGGTGCCGCCCTGCTCCGGTGTGCGGAAGACCGGCTTGAGGCCCGCGAGCACCTCGGGTGTGGATCCGGCGCGGATGCCCTCGTCACAGGTCAGGTCGACGCCGTCGACGGGCACCACCAGCCCGTCGTAGAAGCCCGACTCCCAGGCGGCGTGGGCGAGTTGGTGGGAGCGGGCGGCGAACGCGTCCTGTCGCTCTCGGGAGATCCCGAAGCGTTCGTGGAGTTGCTCGTTGGCCTCGCCGAGGCTGACCGTCCACTCCTTGGGCATCCGCGGGTTGACCAGCCGCCAGCCGAGCGTGGTCGACACGGCGGTGACGTCACCGGCCGGGAAGGGCTTCGCCGACTTGGGCAGCACCCACGGCGCACGCGTCATCGACTCCACGCCGCCGGTGAGCACCACCTCGGCGTCGCCGGACTCGATGGTGCGGCTGGCCGTCATCGCCGCGTCGAGGCCGGAGCCGCACAGGCGGTTGACCGTGGTGCCGGGGACGTTCACCGGGAGGCCGGCCAGGAGCGCGGCCATGCGGCCGACGTTGCGGTTGTCCTCACCGGCGCCGTTGGCGTTGCCCCACACCACGTCGTCGACCGCGGCGGGGTCGAGATCCGGCACTGCGGCAAGCGTCGAGGTGATCGCGGCGGCGGCGAGGTCGTCGGGGCGCACGCCGGCCAGCGCGCCGTTGAGGCGGCCGAACGGCGTCCGGGTCGCGGAGTAGACGAAAGCACTCATGGCACCGAAGTTAGGCCGGTGCGGCGATATTCTGAAGTACGTATATATGGATCAATTGATATGGGTGAGATATGGATCTGCGGCATCTCCGGTACTTCGTGGCGGTGGCGGAGGAGCGTCACTTCGGCCGCGCCGCCGAGCGGCTGCACATGGCCCAGCCACCGCTCTCTCAGCAGATCCGGCAACTCGAGGCCGAGCTCGGCGTCGAGCTGCTGCACCGCACCACTCGCCGTGTCGACCTCACCGTGGCCGGCCGGGCCTACCTCGACAGGGCGCGGGCGATTCTTGCCGACGTCGATGCGGCCGCCCATCACGCACGGCTCGTCGCCGCCGGCTTCGTCGGTCATCTCACGATCGGCTGCGTGGGATCGGCGACGTACAGCCTCCTGCCCGCGCTCTCACGCCGGCTCACCGAAGAACTGCCCGGCGTCGACTTCTCCTTCCGCGGCGAAATGCTCGCGCCCGATCAGGCCGAGGCGCTGCGCACCGGGGCGATCGACGTCGCGCTGCTCCGCCCCGTGGCGGCCGATCCGTCGCTCACCGTGCACACCCTGCGCCGGGACCGGCTCGTCGTCGCCCTGCCGGCCGACCACGCCCTCGCCCGCCGTAAACGGCTGCGCGTCGGCGACCTGGCCGGCGCCGACCTGATCGTGCACTCCGCCGACCGCCGGTCCGTGATGTACGACGTCGTGCTCAGCCTGCTGCGCGGCGCCGGCATCGAGCCGCACATCCGCCACGAGGTCGGCGAGACCTCCACACTGATCACGCTGGTGGCCGGCGGCCTGGGCGTCGCCGTCGTGCCCGAACCCGTGACAGCGCTGGCGCTCGACGGGGTCACGTACCTTCCGCTGACCGGGGCCGACGCACGTGTGGAGTTGGCCGTCGCCCACCGGGCCGACCGCCGCGAACCCCACTTGGTGCGGACCGTGGGGATCATCGGGGCGGCATGGTGAGACGTCCGCCCCCGCCGAAGGGGACGCCCTCGGCTCACCCGTGCGGGGACGCCGCGGGTCGCACGACGTACTGGCGCAGGTACAGGTCGCGGTAGGTGACGGGGCCGCGGGGGCCGGGGACGCGGTCGATGTTGATGCCGGTTTCCGGCAGGCGCAGGAGCTTGAAGCCGTCGAGGAGGCGGGTGGTGGAGTTCCAGAAGACGCCTGAGCCGCCGTAGGCGTCCATGAACCGGGCTGCGGTGTCCGGGTCGTGGGTGGCGATGGCGGCGGCCAGCCCGGAGGTCTCCTCGTTGGCGATCCGTGCGGCGTGGACCGGGCCGTCCGCCTCGTCGATCGTCACCGTTGCCGCATGATCGGGGTCCAGGGACCACTCGTAACCGCGCGCGTGGGCGTGCGGCGGCAGCGATGCCGTGATGCCCAGGTCTTCGAGGGTCTTCACAATCCCCGGCAGCAGCTTGTCGTGGGCGGCCCGGTCGAGGAGGAGCAGATTGAGCCGGTTGCAGACGCCCAGCCGGTCCAGGCTGCTGGTGACCAGCTCGTGCACCAGCTTCTCGTCGGCGTCCGCGGCCACGTAGAGCACTCCGCCGCCGTCCGCGTGGGCCAGCGTGCGCACACCGTGCCGGGCGGCCTCCCGGCCGAGTTCGCGGGTGCTGTCGCCGCTGCCGCGCAGGATGACCAGGGGGACGGTCTCGGGCAGCGACACCAGCGCGTACGCCGCCGCCCGGTCCTCGCTCGGCACCAGCTGGATGGCGTCCGGGTTCAGTCCCGCATCGGTGAGGGCGGGCGTGATCACGTGGGTGACCAAGGCCTGGGAGGAGCGCAGGGCCGCCGAACCGGTGCGCAGCACGCCGCCGTTGCGGGACTTGAGGAACTGGGAGGCGACGTCGAGTGTCACGTTCGGGCGCGCCTCGAAGTTCGCGCCGATGACCCCCACCGGGCGGCGGCGCTCCAGCAGGACCAGGCCGTCGCCACGCTCCTCGAGGACGCTGTCCCGCGGCTCGTGCGGCACGTCCGCCAGTGTGCGCAGTGCCGCGGCCATGTCCTCGAGCCGCGGGCCGGTCAGCCGCAGGCGGTCCTGCAGTGCCGCCGACATCCCGCTCGAGGCGGCCGACCGCAGGTCGTCCTGGTTCGCCGCCGTCAGCACGTCGCGTGCCGTGTGCAGCCGCGCCGCCATGGCCCGCAGTGCGGTGTCGATCTCCCCGTCCGACGCCCGGGCCAGGGCCGCCGAGCCCCGCGTCGCCCGGACCGCGCAGGCGTGAACCGCCTCCTGGACGGAGCGGGGCACGCTTCTCTCGTTCCTGCTCACATCGGTCCCTTCACAGTCCCAGCGCAGTACGTGACAGACAGGCGACAGGAGGATTGTTCAACAATCCTGCGCGCGCCCACTGTAAACCGCTCGGTTTCCTCATGCAAGACGTACGACGCCGCGGTGGCGGGCACGGCGGGCCGTGGGCAAGGGGGTGGGCGGGCACCGTGTTCCCGCGGGCCGGCGCTCGCGCGAAGAGCAGTCGGCCTTCCCGGTCACCAGCCCGGCGTGCCGGGAGGGGCGGTGGATGATGTCCGGCGCCGCCCTGAGGGCGTCGGTGGGGGCATCGTCCCTGTGAGGTGCCGGTGGTCCGAAGAGTGTCAGTGGCCGGGCCGGCTCGGGCGCATCTGCCACTGGGTCATCGCGCCGAAGGCCAGAACGTTGGCTCGGCGGGTGGTGAAGCGCGAGGTCAAGGTCATCACCCAGTTGAACGTGCCGGAGACGACGCTGGGCGGCGGGTTGCGCCGGTCCAGCGTGCGCAGTGCGGTGGTGACCACCTGGCGCGGGGTCTGCAGCCGGACACCGCGGGCCATGTCGTCGGAGCCGGCCGCGTCGAAGAACTCGGTGCGGGTCGGGCCCGGGGAGAGAGCGAGCACGCGCAGCCCGGTCCCTCGCGATTCCTGCCACAGCGCCTCGGTGAAGCTCAGCACGAAGGCCTTGGTCGCCCCGTAGACGGCGGCGTTCGGCCACGGCTGGTACCCGAGGGAGCTGGCGACGTTGACCAGGACACCGGTCAGCTGGTCGATGAACGCCCTGGTGACGCCGACCAGGCTGGACACGTTCAGGCCGATCTCCTGCTGGACGCGGTCCGGGTCCTCCCGGCGGAACGGGCTGTGGGTGCCGAAGCCGGCGTTGTTGACGAGGCTGGTGACGGTGATCCCGCGCCGGGCCACCTCCTCGGCCAGCGCCTGGCCCGCGGCCGGCACGGTGAGGTCGAACGGCACCACCGTGACGGTGACCTTGTGCTTCGCGGACAGCTCGTCGGCCAGGGCCTGAAGCCGGTCCGCGCGGCGGGCGACCAGCACGAGGTCCGAGCCGCGCTCGGCGAACCGGCGGGCGAACTCCGCGCCCAGGCCCGCGCTCGCCCCGGTGATCAGTGTGGTCTGGGTACGGTAGTCGATCTTGGTCATGACGGCCGGGGAGGCGGTACCCCTGCGGGTGCCTCTTCCCCTTCTCCTTTCCATCCTTGCGACGGTCGGTCGCGACCGTCATCCGCCCCGGGACGAGCCCCAGGGCCCCTCTGGGCGGTGGTCGGTGCGGCTCACGTGATGCGTCGCAGGATGCGGTCCTTGCCGCGGGTGTAGGGCGGATAGGTCACGCGCAGCGTGTCCGCCTTGAGCGGCTTGTCGAGGACGGACTTGATGTGACTGAAGGTGTCCAGGGAGTACGAGCCGTGGTAGCGGCCCATGCCGCTCTCCCCGACCCCTCCGAAGGGCAGTCCCGGCACGCCGAGGTGGGCGGTCGGAACGCCGAAGGCCAGGCCGCCGGAGGAGGTCTCCGCGGTCAGGCGCCGCTTGGAGCGCTTGGACGCGGTGAAGGCGTAGAGAGCCAGCGGCTTGTCCCGTGCGGTGATGAAGGCGATCGCGGCGTCCAGGTCGGGGACGGCGACGATGGGCAGGATGGGACCGAAGATCTCCTCGCGCATCACCGCGGAGTCGGGGTCGACGTCGGCCAGCACGGTCGGCGCGATGTAGCGGGCGTCGCGGTCGTGGTCGCCGCCCACGACGGTCCGGCCGTCGGTCAGCAGGCCGGCCAGCCGGTCGAAGTGGCGCTCGTTGACGATGCGGCCGTAGTCGCCGCTGCGGGCCGGATCGGTGCCGTACATCTCGCGGACCGCCTCGACCAGGTGCCCCTCTATCTCCGCTCCCGCCTCGCCTATCGCCAGGACGTAGTCGGGTGCCACGCAGGTCTGGCCCGCGTTCATGAACTTGCCCCAGGCGATACGCCGGGCGGCCGTGGCGAGGTCGGCGCCCGGTTCGACGACGGCGGGGCTCTTGCCGCCCAGCTCCAGGGTGACCGGGGTGAGATGGCGGGCCGCGGCGGTCATGACGATACGTCCGACCGTGCCGTTGCCGGTGTAGAAGATGTGGTCGAAGCGCTGCTGAAGCAGGTCGGTCGTCTCCTCCACGCCGCCCTCGACGACGGCCACGGCCTGCGGGTCCAGGACCCGCGGCAGCCAGTGGGCGAGCACGGCCGAGGTCGCGGGGGCGACCTCGCTGGGCTTGAGGACGACGCTGTTGCCGGCGGCCAGCGCACCGATGACCGGTGCCAGCGCCAGATTGACCGGGTAGTTCCAGGGGCTGATGACCAGCACGACACCCAGCGGCTCACGCACGGTCCAGGCCCGGGACGGCATCAGCGACAGCGGCACGGAGACCCTGCCCGGACGCAGCCACCGGTCGAGATGACGCAGCGTGTGGTCGATCTCATTGACGAGGAAGCCGATCTCCATCATGTGCGACTCGGTCGCGCTCTTGCCGAGGTCGCTCTGCAGCGCCTGCGCGAACACGTCCTCATGCTCCGTGAGCAGACGCCTCAGCGCCCGCAGCTGCTGCTTGCGCCAGGCGACGGGCCTGGTGCGGCCGGTGGTGAACGTGGCACGCAGTCGCGCGACGGTCCGCGCCGCGGGGGTCGCCTCGGCAGCGATGTCCGGCTGACCGCCGGTGGGTGCGTTGGGGCTCATACCCAGAACCATATACGAAACGAAGTCATTTCGTTTCGTTTGCTTGTATGCTGGCCGTGTGACCTACCCCACCCGCACCGAACACTCCGTACGGCGGCCCGGCCATCGGGCGCGCTCCGCCGCCCGTGCGTCGCGCCGGATCTCTCCGGGAGCCGCCCGATGACCGGGGCGCAGCCACGCCGGGGGCGCCCCCGCGACGCCTCCCGCGACCGTGCGCTGCTGGACGCGACCCTGGCCGTCCTGACCGAGAGCGGCTACAGCGGGCTCACCACCGCCGCCGTCGCGGCCCGCGCCGGCGTGTCCACCGCCACTCTCTACCGGCGCTGGCCGTCCAAGGAGGTCCTGGTCGTCGACGCCGCCGCCGCGTACGCCCGGGACCTGACGGTGCAGCCGGACACCGGCACGCTCGAAGGCGACCTGCGCGCTCTCCTCCGGGACAAAGCAGCCGCTCTGACCGGCAACGAGGGAGGGGTGCTGCGCACTCTGATCGGCGAGGCCGCGCACAGCGCCTCCCTGGCCGAGGCCCTCACGAACGCCTTCATGCTGCCCGTGCGCCGGCGTATGGAGGAGATCACGCGACGCGCCGTGGAGCGGGGCGAGATCCCGCCGGTGGAACACCCCGACCTGCTCGGCGACCTGGTGGTCGGTCCCATGATGAGCAGGTTCTTCCTCACCCCCCTGCCGCCGAACCAGGTCGACGCCGCCACCGCGGCGAAGACCGCCGACCGCATGCTGCCCTTCCTTCTGCGCGCCGTCGGACACGCGGAGCACGGTGGCGGGCGGGAGAAGTAGCCGCCCGGACGGCAGCTCTTGGAGGAGGATCACGAGGGGGTCGGCGGGCGGATGCGTCGGACGGGCCGCGGGCCCGCCCGCCGGGTCGGCGGCCTGCGAAGGCAGCGGGTGCCGGCGGGCGCGATCCGTCAGCCGGGCGTGCCCGCGATCAGCTCCCGGGCGGCGTAGGGGCCCCCTGGTCGCCGGACGGCTCCACCACCACTCTCGACTGACGGTGAGGGTGGGACGTGGTGCCGCTGCCTGCGGGGCATGACGACGACGTGACCTCCGCAGGAGTCCGGTTCCTTGGGCCGATCGGTTCCAGGGGTGGCGAGCCGGCCGGCGTCGTGCCGGGGCGCCGACGTCCGCTCAGAGGCTCGGCGACGGCCCCAAAGGAGAAGGACCGTCGCCGAGCCGTGCTGGTGTGCACGCCCCTCGTCCCCACGGGGGCGGCACACGCGGGGCCGCTCCGCTCAAGGGCCCCGTCCTGGGTGATGCGGGAGCAGTTGCGCTACACCGCGGCGGCGTTCTTCTCGGGCTCCGTCCCGACCGGGATGCGGTGCAGTCCCTTGCGGTCGTACCACCCCAGCACGCCGAAACCGAACAGCACGGCCGCCACGAGGCCGGCGGCCATCATGACCCAGCCCCGGGTCAGACCCGCGTCGCCCTGGGCGTCGTAGTAGAGGATCGAGCGGACGCCGCCGGTGATCTGCCGCAGGGGTTCGAACTCCGCGAGGAAGCGGTAGAAGCCGGGCAGCGCCTGGATCGGCGTGGTGGCGCCTGCCGTCGGCACCGCCATCCCGATGAAGACCAGCGTGGCCGCCAGCATGCCGGGCGTGCCGAACACGGCGAGGAGGCTGAGCGCGCCGATCCCGGACGCTGCGACGGCGCACACCGAGAACAGCCACAGCAGGGGCAGGTGAGAGGCGTCCATGCCCATGAGGCCGACCGCTCCCGCCATGACCAGCGTGCCCATCAGCAGCGACAGTACGGCCATGACGGTGCTGCTGATGGCGAGGGTCTGCACCCGGGTCGCCCGGATCAGGGGACGGTGCAGGCGCAGGGGGCCCATGTCGTTGTGGGTGTAGCCGAGGGCGTGGTCGACCTGGCCGCTGATGACGTTGGCGGAGAGCATGCCGACGACCACCAGGGCGAGCGCGTAGTAGAACGCCGTCAGGCCCAGGCCGCTGTGCGGGTCGAGGGGATGGCCGTCCGTCACCGTGACGGCGGCCGGGTCGGCGAGCAGCACACGTGCCGCGGCGGGCAGCTTCGCCCGCTGGGCGGCGGTCTGTGCGGTCAGTTCCCTGCCGATGCGGAGGGAGGCGCTCTCGGCCGCCTGCGTCGTCGCGGCCCGCGCCAGGCCGGAGCCCAGGCTGCCGGCGGACTGGTTGGTCAGCACGGTCAGCGTCGGCCTGGCCGGGGTTTCGGCGGTCGTGGTGGCGGTCAGGGCGGCGACCGAGGACGTGAAGTCGGCGGGCACGACCAGCGCACCGTACAGCTTGCCCTTGCCGAGTTCCTCCTTGGCCTCCCGCTCGTCCATCACCTTCCAGTCGATCTTGTCCCCGCCCGCGGTGGACTTGCTGACCGAGTCGGTGATCCGGGCCCCCAGGTTGACCTGCTTGCCGCCGACGGCGGCTCCCCTGTCGGCGTTGACCAGGCCGACGGGCAGGTTCTTCATGTGGCCGGCCGGGTCGATGTTGGCGCCGACGTACAGCACGGCGAACAGCAGCGCGAGAACGCCGGTGATGACGCCGCCGACGAGCCACAGGGGTTTCGCGCGCAGCACGCGGAAGGGGTGAATTGCATTCATGACCTACTCCGGCATGGACGGCACAGCTACATCGGGAGAAGACCGGACGGCACCTTCGCCACACCGGGGCCTTGCTGACGGGGAACGCCTCAGCACGGCTCGCGGCGAGCGTTGAGGACGAGTGCTCCCGGCGCCCCGACCGCCGTCGGCGAAGCGGCGGCGGCATCCGTGCATGACGGCCCGACTCGAGAGGCCGCCCCTGCCCCCGGACGCGGGACGCCCGCCAGTGGCACCCGCCCCGCTCGCGGGCGAAGCGCTCGGGTGCCGTCGCGGCCGCGGGGAGCACCGCCGCCGTCCCGGGGAGGCTCCCTCGCGGTGGCGGGCTGTGGGGGTCGGGGTGGCCCGGCAGGGCGGGCCCGGCGGCCCCGTCCCGAAGAGCGGGTCGGACGGTTCGGCCGTCGGGCGGGTGAGGTGATCATTCATGCCGCGCCGGTCCGAACCGGGACCGGGGTGTTGTGCTGGTCCTGACGGTCGGCTCGCGGTCGTGTCCCACGGCCGTCCGCGCCGATCGCCGCCGGCCGGCGCCCTTCGGTGTCGTGGTGGATCGGCGTGCGTGAGTCGCTCAGGGGCAGGCCCGTTCCGCCGTGGCGGGCGGCGACGATCTCGGCCGCGATGGACAGGGCCGTCTCCTCGGGCGTGCGGGCGCCGAGGTCGAGGCCGATCGGTGAGTGCAGGCGGGCCAGTTCGTCCTGCGTGAGGCCGCTCTCGCGGAGCCTGCGGTCGCGGTCTTCGTGGGTGCGGCGTGAGCCCATCGCGCCGATGTAGGCGGCCGGCAGCCGCAGGGCCGTCCGAAGGAGGGGCAGGTCGAACTTGGCGTCGTGGGTGAGGACGCAGACCACGGTGCGCTCGTCGGTCCGGGTGCGGTGCAGGTAGCGGTGCGGCCAGTCGACCACGATGTCGTCGGCCTCGGGAAAGCGTGACCGGGTGGCGAAGACGGGCCGGGCGTCGCACACGGTGACGTGGTAGCCAAGGAACTTGCCCACGCGCACCAGCGCCGCGGCGAAGTCGATGGCGCCGAAGACGAGCATGCGCGGCGGCGGCACGCTCGACTCGACGAACACGCTCAGGCCGGGCTCGCAGCGGGATCCGTCCTGCGCGATGTCGAAGGTGCCCGTGCGGCCGGAGTCCAGCAGAAAGCGGGTTTCGTCGGCGACGGCGCGGTCCAGGCCGGGGGGTCCGCCGAGTCCGCCCTCGCAGGAGCCGTCGGGGCGGACCGCCAGCGCCCGGCCGAGGAGCTCCGCCGGGCCGCGGACCACGCGGGCGAGCGCCGCCGCCTCGCCCCGGGCGGCGGCCGACAGCGCCGTCTGGAAGGTCTTCCTGCCGGGCGCGTCGGCGGGCAGCGGCGTGACCAGGACGTCGAGGACGCCGCCGCAGGTCAGGCCGACGGCGAAGGCGTCCTCGTCGCTGTAGCCGAACCGCTCGCGCACCGCCTGGCCGTCGGCGAGGGCCTGGGTGCACAGGTCGTAGACCGCGCCTTCGACACAGCCGCCGGAGACCGAGCCGATGGCCGTGCCGTCGGCGTCGACGGCGAGCGCGGCGCCCGGCCCTCGCGGTGCGCTGCCGCTGACGGCCACGACGGTGGCCACGGCGAACTCCCGCCCTTGCTCGAGCCACCGGTACAGCTCGTCCGCGATGTCCAGCATGGGAGTTGCTTTCCTGTCGTGTCGTGGTGCGTGGATCGGGCCGTCGTCAGAGCAGCTTGTCCAGCGTGATCGGCAGGTCCCTGATCCGCTTGCCGGTCGCGTGATGCACGGCGTTCGCGATCGCGGCCGCCACGCCGGTCGTGCCGACCTCGCCCAGCCCGACGATGCCCAGGGGCATCGTCTGGTCCGGCTCGTCGAGCCAGTCGACGTCGATCGGGGGGATGTCGGCGTGGACGGGCACGTAGTAGGAGTCGAGCCCGGCGCTCATGGTGCGCCCGTTGCGGGGATCGATGAGGCTCTGTTCCGACAGGGCCATGCCGATGCCCATGACCACGGCCCCGCGCAGCTGGCTGGCCGCGGTCTTGGGGTTGATGACGCGGCCGACGTCGAACATGCCGAGCCAGCGCGAGATCCGCAGTTCGCCGGTGTCGGCGTTCACCCGCACCTCACAGAACTGGGCGCCGCGGGCGGCCTTGGACCAGCGCTGGTCCTTGAGGAAGGTGGACAGGAACCGGCCCTGGCTGCCCAGTGCACCCAGCCGGGTGGCCGACCCGACCGAGGCCTCGAGGAACGGGCGCCGGGCCGCGCGCAGGGCGGCCGCCGGTTCCTGGCCGGTCGTGCCCGTACGCCGGGCCAGGGCACTCACCTTGCGGCTCAGCTCGGCGCACGCGGCCAGGACGCTGGTGGCCACCGTCGCCGTCTGGTTGGAGTTGCCGGCCATCGGTCCGGTCGGCAGGGCCGAATCGCCGTACTCGACGTGGACCTTGTCGTAGGCGATGCCGAGCGCGTCCGCGGCGATCTGTGCCTGTACGGTCGCGGCGCCCATGCCCATCTCGTGGAAACCGCACTGCACGAGCGCGCTGCCGTCGTCGCTCAGCCGTACCGTGACGTCGGCGACCAGGCGCAGGGCCGGGTGGTAGGCGGTGGCCGTGCCCATGCCGACGAGCCACTCGCCGTCCCGCATGGAGCGGGGTTCGGGGTCGCGGTCCGCCCAGCCGAAGCGTTCGGCGCCCCTCTCGAAGGCTTCTCGCTGCATGCGCTGGGAGAACTTCTTGCCGCCCGTCGGGTCCGTTGCGGGCTCGTTGCGCAGCCGCAGGGCGATCGGGTCCATGGCCAGCTCGTGGGCGAGTTCGTCCAGCGCCGATTCCAGCACGAAGCTGCCGATCGCCTCGCCGGGGGCGCGCAGCCAGGTGTTGGGCATCAGATCCATGGCGACGAGGTTCTGCCGGGTCAGCATGGTCTGGGCGCCGTAGAGGTGCCGGGCCGGCGAGCTGGTCGCCTCGAGCAGGCCCCCGGCCGAGCCGGTGCGGGTGATGCTGTCCTGGATCAGTGAGGTGAGCCGTCCGTCGCGGGTCGCGCCGAGCGCGATCCGGTTGGTCGAGGCGGTACGCCCTCCGGTGGCGCGGTTGACGGCCGTGCGGCTCAGTGCCAGGCGCACGGGCCGCCGGACGGCCCTGGCCGCCATCGCCGCGATGACCGTGCCGGGCCAGACGGCGAACTTGCCCCCGAAGCCGCCCCCCACGAACTCGGCGCGGACGCGGACGTGGGACGCCGGCACACCGAACCGCCAGGCCAGGTAGCGGCCGGTCTGGTTGATGGACTGGGTGGTGTCGTGCACGGTGAGGCGGTCACCGTCCCAGACGGCGACCGTCGCATGCGGCTCGATCGCGTTGTGCTGCAGTCCGGGCGTGGTGTAGCGCAGGTCGAGCGACACCTCCGCGGCGGCCAGCGCCGCCTCGGCGTCACCCTTCTTGGTCCGGCCGGCGAAGGTGAGGTCGCCCTTGGCGGGGGTGGCGTTGTGCTGCTCGGCGGCGAAGTCCACCCGGGCGGGCAGCGGGTCGTAGGTCACTTCGACGAGCGGCGCGGCCTCGTTCGCCGCGGCCGAGGTCTCGGCGACCACGACGGCGATCGGCTGGCCGTCCCAGAAGACCTGATCGGTGTTGAGGTAGTCGAGACCGGTCCCCGACACGCTCGGCCCCAGGTCCCGCACGATGTTGGCCTTGCGTACGGGCCGGATCCTCGGCGCGTTGAGGTGGGTGAGGACCGCCACGACGCCGGGCACCGCGGCCGCCGCGGCCGTGTCGATGCCGGTGATCGTGCCACGGGCGACGGTGGCATGGACCAGCGTCGCGTACGTGAGGTCCGGGTAGGGGTGCTCGGCGGTGAACCGCACCGCCCCGGTCACCTTCGCGTGGCCGTCCCGGCGGTCGACCGGCCGTCCGACCGCTCCCCCGACGGGCACGGAGGCGTCCGCGCCGGGCTCGGAGCCCGCCTGGGTGTGTGTGGTCACGATGCGCTCCGCTCGGCGTTGAGTTTGCGCAGCACGGCCACGACCGTCCGCTGGGCCAGGTCGGTCTTGAAGGCGTTGCCGGACCGGGGCAGGGCGGGGGCGAGTTCGGCGGCGGCGGCGTGGGCGAAGCTCTCGTCGGTGGCTTCGGCGCCGAGCAGCAGCTCTTCCGCGGTCCGGGCCCGCCACGGCTTGGTCGCGACGCCGCCGAGCGCGAGGCGGACCTCGGCGATGCGGCCGTCCTGGACGGCCAGCGCGGCGGCGACCGAGACCAGGGCGAAGGCGTAGGAGGCCCGGTCGCGGACCTTGCGGTAGCGCGAGTGCGCCGCCGCCGGCACCGGCGGCAGCTCGACGGCCGTGATCAGCTCGTCGGCGGCCAGCACCGTCTCCAGGTGCGGGGTGTCGCCGGGCAGGCGGTGGAGGTCGGCGACCGGGATCCGCCGGATACCGTGCACGCTCTCGACCTCGACGACCGCGTCGAGCATCACCAGCGCCACCGCCATGTCCGAGGGATGCGTCGCGACGCAGTGCTCGCTCGTCCCCAGCACCGCACTGCCGCGGGAGAACCCGCCGATCGCGTCACAGCCGCTGCCGGGTGCGCGTTTGTTGCACGCGGAGGCCTCGTCGTAGAAGTACATGCAGCGGGTGCGCTGCAGCAGGTTGCCTCCCACCGTCGCCATGTTCCGCAGCTGGGCGGAGGCGCCCAGCAGGACCGCCTGCGCCAGCACCGGATAGCGGGTCCTGATCAGGGGGTCGGCCGCGAGCCGGCTGTTGCTCACCAGTGCGCCGACGCGGAGGGTGCCGTCGGGGAGTTCCTCGATCCCGGTCAGCGGCAGGCGGGTGATGTCCACGACCGTCGCCGGGTGTTCGATGCCCTCGCGCATGAGGTCGACGAGGTTCGTCCCGCCCGCGAGGAACTTCACGTCGTCGCCGTCCGCGATCGTGCGCAGCGCCGTGCCCACGTCCGGTGCGCTGAGGTAGGAGAACGGCTTCACTTCGCCACCTCCTTGATCGCCGCGACGATGCCGTTGTAGGCGCCGCAGCGGCACAGGTTGCCGCTCATCCGCTCCCGGATCTCCGTCTCGTCGAGCTCCCCGCCGGTGTCGGCGAGGTGCTCGGTCGCCGCGCTGGGCGCGCCTTCCTTGTGCTCGGCGAGCATGCCGATCGCCGAGCAGATCTGGCCCGGCGTGCAGTAGCCGCACTGGAATCCGTCCGTGCGCACGAACGCCTCCTGCAGCGGGTGGTCGACGCCTTCGATGGTCGTGATCTCACGGCCCTGGTACTGCACCGCCAGCGCCAGGCAGGCGTTGATCCGCCGGCCGTCGGCGAGCACCGTGCAGGCACCGCATGCGCCCTGGTCGCATCCTTTCTTGGTGCCGGTCAGGCCCAGGTACTCGCGCAGCGCGTCGAGCAGGCTCACCTGTGGCGCGACGTCCAGCCGTCGGGTGGATCCGTTGATCCGCAGCTCGATCTCCACCGTGGTCATTCCTCCGGTTCACCCGTGGGCTCGTGTCTCTTGAGGGGGGCGCCGTCAGGCACATGGGCCAGGACCACCAGGGACTCGCTCCGCGGACTTGTGAAACCGCCGGCCGGGGAACCGAAGCATGAGAGTAGGTCCATGATCTAAAACAGGAACGTAGCAGTTCCGCCACTTATCCGCATCACGCTTGTCGCGATTTTACATTCCCGCGCAACAGCATTGATGCAAATCCATACAAATCCGCAGGTCAGGCGTATGGTCTTCAGTGCATCACGAATCAACAACGGGAGTGGATAGGTCATGGGCCGACCCCTGCGGGCCGATGCCGCGCGCAGTGTGCGCGTGATCCTGGAGGCGGCCGAGCAGGTCCTTGCCGAAGACCCCGGTGCCTCCATGGAGCAGATCGCCGAGCAGGCAGGAGTGGCCAGAACGACCGTGCACCGGCGGTTCGCCAGCCGCCAGGCCCTCATCGAGGCACTCGCCGCCTCGGCGAAGCGGCAGCTCATGGAGTGCGTGGAAGACGCCCGCATGGACACCGCACCCCCGCTGGTGGCACTGCACCGTGTCACGGCGAACGTCCTGCGGATCAAGAGCGTCTGGCGGTTCACCCTCGGCCACCCCCTCGCCGACACCCCCCTCACCGCGGTGATCTGGTCCGAGATCAACGCAGGCGCCCTCGAGTTCTTCGCCCGGGCCCAGCACGAAGGGCTCCTCGCCCCGGACGCGGACCTGATGTGGGCGCGGCGGGTCTACTACGCCCTCGTCGACGAGGCCCAGCACGGAGGCGGCGCGGACCGCGACCCGGACCAGGTCCGCCAGAACGCGGACGCACTGGCCACGCTCGTCGTCGACACGTTTCTGCGCGGCGTGGGACCCCACGGCTGAACCACCAGGACCGGCCCGACCGCACGCGGCACGTCGCGATCCTGCCGCGAGGTGCAGCGCGCCATCACCGCAGCACCCGGCGCGGGCGGCCCGAGCGGCCGCCCGCGCCGGCAGTGCGCCGCTGGTCGGGCAGCGCCGCCCCGCACACCCCGCCGTACGTCCTCCCCCGGGCTGATTCCCCTGCGCGGGTTCCGGCCGGTCGCGCCGATCACGGCCCCGGCGGCCTCCTGCGCCGGCCTCGGCATGCGCAGCGGCGGGCTCTCAACGGCCGGACGGGGACTGGTCGGTGTGAATTCGGGGCCGCGCCGTAGTTCGGAACGGTCATGGTCTTGTCACCCGTGCGGGCGCTGTGCCAATCTCCGCCATGGTTACGTAAACATGGTCGGTTCTGACGGGTCCGGGTCTGCGCCCGGACCCAGGTTCATCAGGTTCATCAATGCCTCGGCTCAGGTGACGAACCCGCGCTCCGCCCTCCACGTTTTCCCGTCACTGGAGACGACATGACAAAGACCCCGACGAGGTCGAGAAGACTGGCCACGGTGCTGATGGCCGGCTTCGGCGCGGCACTCATGCTGCTGACCGCCCCCGGCCCCGCCCTCGCCCAGCAGGCTCCCCGGACGCAGGCCGCCTCGCAGGAGGCGTCGGTGAAGCCCGCGCCGAAGGGCGCCACCCGTGACTTCCGCGGAGTGAACTGGGCCGACCCGCGCGACAACTACGCCAGTGACGCCGTGGTGCCGAGCGGGCTGTCGGTGACCGACAGCTACCGCACCGTGTACCGCACCACGGAGAAGATGGTGCGCGGCTTCAAGAAGAACCTGGGCGCCAACACGCTGCGGCTGCCGATCAACCCGGCCACCGTGGGCACCATCTGGTGGAAGTCGTACCGGGCGACGATCGACGCGGCCACGGCCCATGGCGACAAGGTCATCGTCAGCTACTGGGAGGCCGACACCAGCAAGGACGGCCTGGTCGACGACACGGCCGCCTGGAAGACGATGTGGAACACCGTGGTGCGGGAGTACAAGCACAACCCGCGGGTCTACTTCGAGCCCATGAACGAGCCGCACGGCTACACCCTGGACCAGTGGGTGTCCGTCACCAGCGGCTGGCTGGCCCGGCACAAGGACGTCCCGCGCGGCCGTGTCGTGATCAGCGGTACCGGCTACAACGACAACGTCACCGGTGTCGGCGCGGCCCGCGAACTGCGCGGAACCCTGCTGTCGCTGCACTTCTACGGGTTCTGGAACAGCTACACCCAGCAGTCCGACTGGACCGCCGACCTCGAAGCCCGGATCGGCAAGTACGCCGGGCGGACCATCATCGACGAGGCCGGCGCCCCGATGACCATCGGCCTGAACTACGGCGCGTGGAACGGCAACATCTACACCTCGTACCTCGCCTCCGTGGCCGGCACCGCCCGCAGCAAGGGGATGGGACTGGTGTACTGGCCGGGCCTGCGTTTCGGCGACTCCTACTCGATCGAGTCGCTGGACTCCCAGGGCAACCTCGTGGACAACAGCGCCACCGGAGTCGCGCTGCTGCGCTGGGGTTACGGCTTCGGCAAGACCCCGCCGGTCAACGACCTGCCGCCCGCGCCTCCCGGTGAGGTCCTGCGCGGAGTGGGCTCGGGCCGCTGCGTCGACGTGCCCGGGTTCAGCACGGCCAACGGCACCCAGCTCGACCTCTGGGACTGCAACGCCGGCGGCAACCAGTCCTGGAACTGGAACGCGGACAAGCAGCTCACCGTCTACGGCAACAAGTGCATGACGGTCGGCGGCACCGGAGCCACCGCGGGAGACCCCGTGGTCATCACCGACTGCACCGGCACGGCGGCCCAGCAGTGGAACGTGAACGCGGACCTCTCCGTGACCAGCGTCGCGAACCCGGCGCTCTGCCTCGACGCGTCCGGTGCGGGCACCGGCAACGGCACGTCGGTCGACGTCTGGTACTGCAACGGCGGCAGCAACCAGCAGTGGACGAGGAGCTGACACCGGCACGGAACACGTCAGCGCCGCCGCGCTTCGCCCCACGGCGAGGCCGGCGGCGCTGCGGTGCTCACGCGGACCGCCGGCCGGGTACGTCAGGCGACCGGGACGGCGTCGAACACCTTGTGGTGCACGCGGACCTGGGCCGATCCCGCGAGGCGTGCGAGCAACGCCCGGTAGCGGTCCAGGACGTACGCCTGGCGGACCTGGTCGTGTGCCGTGGCGAACGACTGGTGCGGGAAGTCGCCGCGGTGGGACGCCGGCGCGGCCGGGGCCGGTTCCGGCCGCAGCCCGGGCGGGTCCGCGATCGTGCGCTCCTGCCCTTTCCCTTCGCGACGGACAGGCGCGCCGAAGCCCGCGCCGGCCACGACACGGCCCGCGGTCCCGGGAGGACTCCCTCAGGTGCGCCGGGTGGTGATGCCGCTCGGCCGGTTCATCCGTCACCACCCCGACTCCGCCCACGCCTGCGCCGGCGAGATCACACGCGCGGCCCACGATCGGCGGGGACGCCGCCAGCAGCAGCTGGACCGGTCCCGGGCGGGCCGCCCCCTCCAGCCGGCCGCCGGCGGCCTGGCCCCCGGCCTCGGCCCGCCGGTGGGCATCCGGCTCTCCCCCTCGGCAACAGTGCCCGGACCGGACCGAGCCAACCGGCAGGAGATCGCGTGTCCTGCCGCCTCGCACCGCCGGCGGCGAGCCCCCGGTCAGCTTCCGCAGATCGGTCCGGGCGGGAGCGCAGCGGGCACGCTCTGGCGTTCCGTCTCGGTCAGGTCGCGTTGGTCGACGACCGAGCAGAGCTTCGCGCGCCACAGGGAGGGGTCGAGCCGGAGCAGCGCGGGGACGTCGCTTCGGTCGTCGTCAAAGTGGTGGCGGGAGACCAGCAGTGTCCGGCCGTCGGATGTGCTGTCCAGGAAGCGGGTGGCGGTGCCGAAGTCGTAGGACTCCTCAAAGGACCGGTCGCCGACCCGGTAGATGCGGGCCTTGCCGGAGTCGGCCACGAGGAAGCGGCCGTCGCCGTGCAGGAAGCCGACCACGTAGCCTGCGCCGCCCGGTGAGGCGCCGATCGCGGGTAGCGGGCCGAGCAGGTTCTTGGGCGGGCGGGTCCGCCAGACCTCCGGGGTGGAGCCGCGGCGCAGCACCGCGAGGTATCGGCCGCTGCTGTCGAAGAAGGCCGCGTCGGCGTCGGGGCCGAGGTCCAGGCGCAGGTCCTTTTTCTCCTGGCCGGTCCGCAGATCGACGACCCGTGCTTGGTCACCGGCACCGAGGACGAGGACGTGACCGCTCAGCGGATACCTCGCCAGACGGATGCCGAGAAAGTCCCCGTCCCGTCTCCGCATGCCCAGGGCGCTCAGATCGACCGTGGACCGCCTGTCTCCCGTCACCGGGTCCCAGACCTCCGCCCACCGGCCGGAGAAGGTCACCAGTCGTCCGTCCCGGTCGAAGAAGAACTGCCGGTCCTGCGCCTGCGGCCCCTCTGCCCGCATCGGCGAGAGCTCCCGGACCTTGCGCAGGGACGGCAGCGCGAAGACGCCGATCTTGTCGGCCGCGATCCGGTCCGCGACCAGGCTTTCCCGTGCGTTGATCACGAAGGGGTCGAGGGAGTCGGTGGGTCCGGTCGCATAGGAGCGACGTACTTCAGCCAGAACCCTCATCGGGTCGGCCGTGCTGCGTGTCCGCAGCCACTGGCCTCCGTCCTCCACGGCGATCATGGTCTGTCCCCCGTGCAGCAGCAGGGCTTCCTGCCGGACCGAGATCACGGCAGTGGCGGGCAGGGGGAGGAACCGCACCTCGTAGCCGACAGCGAGCATGGCCGTCGCCCTGTGGTCGCGTTCCACGACGGCCACGGGGAGGGCGCCCAGCTCGTCGTGGCCGATGCCGGGAACCGAGGTGGTGCGCCGGTCCAGGTCCAGCTGCACGAGCCCGTCGGACCAGTTGTTCACGACGACGCGCTGTCCGGTCCAATCCGTCCCGTACGCCTCGCAGTCCGTGACGTTCTGCGTCTGCGGGACGTAGCTCGCCCGGCCGTGCGCCGAGTCCGTGGGGTTCTCGGTCACCGGCACCCGGCTGTACGTCGGGTGCCGCCGTGAAGAGGGGGTGAGGTCCGTTTCGGGCGCGGTACAGGACACCACCGCGCGTCCGTCGCCGGAGACCTGCGCGTCGCTCACGTGCTCGGCGACCACTGTCGTCCTGCCGGTCCGCAGGTCGACGGCCAGCACCTCACCGTGGGGCTTGTGCAGGTCGTCGTGGGAGCTCAGCACCCGAATGGTGCCCCGCACCAGCAGGGTGTCGGAGGTCGGGCCGAACCATACGGCGTCGACGCTCTCCAGCCATGAGGGGGCCTTGACGAACCTGCCGCCGGTCGCGGTGCCCAGATCCCACACCATGATCTGCTTCTTGCTGACAGCGGCGGCCCGCCGCCCGTCCGCGGCCAGCGCGGCGACGTGGCTCATGGAGCCGAAGCCCTTGTCGTCCGTCTGGTCCAGGGCGCCGGGGGCGGTGTGCGCGGGCCCCAGCAGATGCCCGCCCGAGCGCTGGACGTCGTGCCAGACCACTGAGCCGCCGGTGGCGGTGTAGCCGACCCGGCTGCCGTCCGCGGTGACCATGGGGTAGAGGGCGTTGGTCGTCAGGGGCAGCTGTTCGCGGTGGGTGCGCCCGCTGTCGTCCTGGATGAACGCCGTCGCCCGGCCCAGGGTGGTGACGGCCACCACCACACGTCCGTCCCGGCTCGCCGCCACATCGTTGATCTCGCCGGGGACCCCGGACAGGACCCGGTCGGCGGTGCCGTACGTGGCATATCTCTGCAGCAGTTCGTCGCGTGCCTGCGTGGTCGGTGAGGTGGCGTACGCGGCGATCGCCAGGAGGATCGACATGCCGGGGTCCTGCACCTGCAGGTCCGCGGAGACGGCGGCCAGCGAGCGGGACTCCGCCTCGGCCTTGCGCTGTGCGCTCACCCCGGTCTGGTACACGAAGAGCGAGACGAGGACCACCATGACCGTCATGAGCGCGAACCCTGCGGTGGCAACCGCCCGTCGTCGCCGGACCGTGCCGCGCAGCCGGGCCCACCCCTGCTGCAGGTAGTGGCGCTCCCCCGCCCCCACATCCGGGCCACGGCTGTCCAGCCAGCGCCGCGACGCCTCCAGGGCCGCCGCGTCCGGCAGCCGGCCCCGGGGACGGCCGGCGGCTTCCCACCGGGCCATGTCGTGCCGCAGGTTCTCCCGCCACACCAGGAAGTCCCGGTCCTCCTCGACCCACCCGCGGAGCCTGGGCCAGCAGCCGATCAGCGCCTCGTGCGCCAGTTCCACGGTGTCGCGGCCCGATACGTCCCGGTCGAGCACCAGCAGCCGGTGCTCGGCGAGGGTGCGGGCGATCTCCCACTGGTGCGGCCCCAGTTCCCCGCGTGCCACGACCTGGCGGGTGGCTGCCGTGCCCCCCATCGGAACCCTGACCAGTTGGACGAACAGCCGGCGGGCGACCGCCTCGGTCCCCTCCCGGACGCACTCCTGCCAGGAGTGTTCCGCCTGGTTCGCCAGCGCGCCCTTGACCCCGCCCAGGTTCTCGTACGCTGCGAAGGTGAGCCGGCCCTGTGACTGCCGCTCCCACAGCCGCGCGAGCGTGAAGCCGAGGAGCGGCAGGATGCCGGGAGCCTCTGCGGCGTCGCTGAGCAGCCTGTCGACGAGTCCGGGTTCGTACGAGACCGCCGCAATGGCGTCGATCGGGACGGTGACGACTTCTCTGAGCCGGGATCCGAGCAGGGGAGCCAGAACATGGATCTCCTCGCCGAGTACCGCGCCGAGCCCGGGGTGGTTCAGGGCGGCGTCCAGGAAGTCGGCCCGCAGGGTGGCGAGCACCCTGAGCCTGTTCGGCCGGCCTTCGGCGAAGAGCAGGCGCACCGCCGAGCCGAGGTCAGGGGCGTCGTCGGCGAGTGCCTCCTCGAGCTGGTCCACGATCACCAGCAGGCTGTGGGCGCCCGAGCGGCGCAGGACGTCGTCCACCGCCCCTGTCAGGCCGTGCTCGGCCAGTTCCCTCTCCAGGGCGCGGATCTCCCGCAGCCGCTCTGTGCCTGCCAGTTCCGGCCGCATCAGTGCGGTCAGCTCGGCGGCCAGGGCATACACCAGCGAACCGGTCCGGGCCGGCCGCAGTACCACGACCGCGTATCCGGACGCCCGCAGCCGGGGCACCACCCCGGCCAGGACCAGTGACGATTTGCCGCAGCCCGACGGACCCACCACCGTGACCACAGGCTTGGCCCCGACGACGGCGGCGAGTTCCGCGCTCTCCGCCGAACGGCCGTGAAAGACCCCGGCATCCCTCTCCTGGAAGGCGGCGAGCCCGCGGAACGGGGATTGGGGACGCGCGAACTCTCCCAGAACCGCAAACGCGGCCACGATCCGCTCGGTGGGGATCAGGAAGGCCGCCCGAGGCGCTCGCGGCTCGGCGACCGCCACGATGCCGATCACCGCGGACAACTCGTCGTCCCAGACCGGTCCGCCGCTGAAGCCCCTTGATATCGGGTAGCCCTCGGGCGCCGCCTGCTCGAACTGCACCAGTCCCGACGCCTGTCTGGCCCGTAACCGCCCGGCGTGCCAGACGCCTTGGTCACGGCCCGCCGGGAATCCGAAGGCCCGTACCGGATGGGACCACACGTCTCGCGCCTCGGCCATCCGCACCGGTGCGCCACCAGCGGGCGGGGAGGGCAACCGCAGCACGGCGATGTCGCCCCCGCCCCGGGGGTGAGCGGGCTCCCAGTACTCCACGTAGGCGGCGGCCGGGGCGCTCTCGGGGTCCCGGCCGAGCGGGAGATCCACCTCGATGGCGGTATCCGCCGACGGGGCCGGATCACCGTCATGCCGCCCCAGGGCGGCACTGACCACATGGGCGCAGGTCAGCGCCAGATGGGGGGCCACGAGGAAGCCGGTCCCCACGGGGCGCCCGTCGCCGCCCCTGATCCTGAGGATCGAAGCCTCGAGGACTTCCGGTCCTGTGGTCTGTCCCACTGCGCGTCCCCCGTTTCCCCGTGCGCTCAGCCTGTCGCGGCACTGCCTTCCTGAGCGGAGGTGCGCCAGGTCATGGAGACCGCGAAGGTGGCGGCGGCGGCTGTGCTGGCGATCAGCACATCGGCCTCGGTGGACAGCGAGATGCCGAACTGCACGGTGACCTCGTCCGGAGCGGACGCCATGCCCTTCAGGCTCGTCACGAAGTTCTCGGCGACAGGTCGTACGGTGGCCAGCATCTCGCCGAAGGAACGCGAGGCCCGCACGGATGGCGAACGCCCCGGCCGTGCCACCGGGAGCAGACCCTCGTCCAGCTCCCGGACCTGCACCCGGACGACCTCGGAATCGCCTGCGGCGCTGTCGATCGGCACATCCACCACATACACGGCCCGGCCCCCCTTGCTCGCGCCCGGGCAGACTACCGGCCCCCTCCGCCCGGCTGAAGTGCCCACGCCAAGTCTGGCGGATTCACGACCGGTACCGAGGTCATCGTCCGCTTCCCGCAGGCAGCCCGGCGCAGGCCTGTGTCACCTACGAGCGTGACGCCGGCTCCGGCTGCCGGGAGACCGCGCGGCCGCGGCACACAGGGCGGTGACGGCGCATACGTACCTGAATACGTACTCCTACCGACGTGCCCCCGACCCCTGTGCTGTTTTGTTGCGCTCATGACGACACCGAGCGTGGTGAGGCACGTACCGAGGCACTTGCCCGGGCCGGGGAACTCCGTCGTGCCTCCCGCGGCCGTGCTGTTCGCCGGAGGTCCTCCGAGCGCCGGGGCACCTCCTGTCGCGGGGATCCGTCCGGGAGCGCAACGGCAAGGTCCGGGCCGCCGGGCTTATCGCGGCGCTGCCCCGTCCGGGCGGGGCTGAGCGGGGCGGGGGGATGGAAGAGAGCGGCATGAGGGCCTCGGGATTCGCCGAGTGGGCCCGTCACTTCGAGACCGAACGCGACCGCCGCGCGGCCCGGCCCGACCCGCACTGGGAGGCGGGTGCCTCCCTGCCCCCGGCGGTGCGGGCGAGCGTCCAGCGGTTCCAGGCCGGCGAGGACGGCGACAGCTCGGCCCTGTTCGCCAAGGCGGATGCGGCGGGCGATCCGGAGTACTCGGCGGCGCTGCGGTTGTTCGTCGCCGAGGAGAAGAACCACGCGAGGCTTCTCGCTCTGCTGCTCAAGGCGGGCGGGGCGACGACGCGGGCCGGGCACTGGAGCGACAGGGCCTTCGCGCGGCTGCGCCGCGTGCCGGGGCTGCGCACGGAGCTGCTGCTGCTGATGGTCGCGGAGGTGGTCGCCCTGCGCTACTACCGGGCGCTGCGGGACGGGACCGGCGATCCGCTGACGTCGGAGGTCGCCGGCCGCATCCTGGCGGACGAGGAGCGGCACGTCCTTTCCACTGCGCGCGGCTGCGCGCGTCCGTCGCGGAGCTGCCGCGCGCGGCCCGGCGGCCCCTGCTGGCGGGCTGGCGGGTGATGCTCCTCGGCGCGGTGGTGGTAGTAGCGGCCGACCACGGGCGGGCGCTGCGCGGGCTCGGGGTCGGACGAGGACGTTTCGTGGCGGACGTGCTGAGGTCGGGCGGTCCGGTGACCGCGGCGATCCTCGGGAGGGCCGGCCTCGACCGCGTCCTGTGACCCCGCAGGAACGCCTCCCGCTCCCGCGACGGCGCCCGCGGGGGGGCAGGCGGCGCACGAAACCCGTGCGGCCGCATCCTTCTGCCCCGGGAAGGTGCGGCCGTTCTTCTTCGGGGACCGGTTCCCGGCGCCCGAACAAGATGGCGCCTTTAGGGGTGATCACGTGCGGCCGGCGGTGTGTCATGTGGGGGCCGACCGCTGATTTCGGGGCATGGTGGGGTCCGTCTGTGTGCGGGCCCGCGTCAGGCTGAAGCGAAGAGCCTCGCCAGGTCGGCCCGCTCTCTCAAGGAGCGCTCAAGAACATGCCGTTCACGCTTACTCGTCCGACGTTCCCGGCCTTCAGCGCCAGAAGATTTCTCCATGCCGGCCTGGCCCTTGCCGCATTGCTGTTCGCTGCGGAAATCCCGGCCCACGCCCATAGCCCGGGCGATGTGCGGCAGAACAGGGCCGGGGAGGCCAGTATTGTTTCGGTCACGCGCATCGACGAGCGCACCCGGGACCTCATGGTGCATTCGCCCGCAATGCAGTCCGATATTCCCGTGCGGGTTATTCTCCCGAAGAGCTGGGAAACGGAGAAGGAGCGTAAATTCCCGGTTCTCTACATGCTGCACGGCGGGAATGACGACTATACGTCGTGGACGCGTGAGACGGATATCGAGGAACTCGCGAGGAACACGGACGTGCTGGTCGTCATGCCTGACGGCGGGAAATTCGGCTATTACAGCGACTGGCACTCCGGAAAGCGCCTGTGGGAGACGTTCCACACCGGTGAGCTCGTCCGCCTCATGGAGAAGTCCTACCGTGCCGGCTCCTCCCGGGCGATCGCGGGGCTGTCCATGGGAGGGTTCGGGGCTCTCAACTACACGGCGCACCACCGGGGGATGTTCCGGTACGTGGCGGCGATGAGCTCGTACGTGGACCTCAACGAGCCGTCGGTGCGTCTGACCCTGCAGCTGGGTGCGCAGAGGGACGGCGTCGACATCAGTGAGGTCTGGGGCGATCCGGTGAGGGACTTCACCATCTGGCAGGAGCACAACCCCGCCGCGATGCCCCGGTCGTTCCGCGGGACGCGCGTCCACCTCTCCTCGGGCGACGGAACGGTGGGCCCGCTGGACACCGGGCACCCGCTGGACGTCATGCTCGTCGGTTCGGTGGCCGAGACGGTGCTCCCCCGGCAGGTCAGGCGATTCGCCTCGGCGCTGCGGTCGGCGGGCGTGACGACCACGACGCACATCTACCGGCCCGGTACCCACTCCTGGCCCTACTGGCAGCAGGAACTGCACGGCATCTGGCCCGCCGTGGTGCGCGTTCTGGGACAGTAGCCCGCCGCAGGGCACGGGCCGCCGCTGTGGAGAGAGGTCATCGGGATGGGGCAGCCAACGGTGATGATTTTCGCCGGCGGGTCGCGCGGCGACGTCCAGCCCTGCCTGGCCCTGGGGCAGGCGCTGGTGCGCCGGGGCATCGCGGTGCGGGTGCTGGCGAGCATGCGTTACGAGCAGCTGATCGCGGAAACCGGGGTGCGCTTTTATCCGCTGCCGGTCGACCCGGCGGAGATCATCGAATCCGTCGCGGGCCAGGAGCTGCTGTCCGGCCGGCCGGGCCCGTTCGCCTTCGTCCGCAGGATGAACCGGGTCCTGCGGCCGTGTGTCGAAACGGTCCTGGACCACGCCCAGGCGTGCGCGCAGGGCGCGGACCTCGTCCTGGCGCCGACCCTGGGCCTGTTCGGTGTGCATCTGAGCCAGTGCCTGGGCGTTGCGCACGCGGTGCTCCACTTCCAGCCGAGCCAGCCCACCGGCGCTTTCCCGCACCCCTTCGTACCGGCCCGGACCCTGGGCAGTCTCGGCAACCGGGTCAGCTACGACGCGGTGGACATGGGCACCTGGCTGCTGGCCCGGCGTTTCCTCAACCGCTGGCGCGTCCGGGAGCGGGGGCTGGCGCCCCTGCCGCTGCTGTCCCCCCTGCGCATGGTGCGCCGCGCCCCGGTGCTGTGCGCCTTCAGCCCGGCCGTGGTCCAGCGGCCGGCGGACTGGGGGCCGAACGTGCACCTGACGGGTTTCTGGAACCTCGAGCGGCCCTCGTGGACTCCCCCCGAGCGGCTGCGTGCCTTCCTGGAGGCCGGGCCGCCGCCGGTGTACGTGGGGTTCGGCAGTATGAGAACCCCCGACCCGCGGCGTACGGACCGTATGGTCAGGGCCGCTCTGAGACGGGCGGGCCTGCGCGGTGTGCTCGCCGGGGACCCGGCGATGAGTGAGGACGACATGCTGGTCGTCTCCGACACCCCTCACGAGTGGCTGTTTCCCCGGATGGCGGGGGTCGTCCATCACGGGGGCGCGGGCACCACCTTCGCGGCGCTGCGGGCGGGCGTGCCGTCCGTGGTGTGCCCGTTCTTCGGTGACCAGCCGTACTGGGGGGCGCGCGTCCATGCGCTGGGGGCGGGCCCCCGTCCGCTGCCCGCCCGGGACCTGACGGCCGGGAGCCTTCTTCAGCGGCTTTCGGCGCTCACCGGCGAGGCCGCCTACCGGCGCTGCGCGCGGCGGCTCGGCGGGGCGCTGCGCGCGGAGGACGGCGCCGGGCAAGCCTGCCGCGTCCTGAGGGGGGTTCTTGCCTGCCTTTAGGGCGGCCGCGGGGGGCCGTCAGGAGTCGACGAGGGTCTTGTTCCTCACCTGGGGGGAGCGGCGCAGGGCCCACAGGGCCACGGGTGCGCCGGCCCCCACCAGCACGGCCGCGACGCACAGTCCGGCCTGGTAGCCCGTCGTGAACGCCTGGCCGTCGGGGGCGTGGCCGGTGGCGAGGGATTTCTCGACGAAGGTGACCACCGCGCCGACCAGCACGATGCCGAACACCCCGGACAGCTCCCGTGCGGCGCTGAAGAGACCGGCGGCGAAGCCCGACAGGTGGTCGGGGGAGGCGCCCAGCGCCTGGGTGGTCAGCGGCAGGGCCAGGGCCGAGCCCGTTCCCACCGCCGCCAGTCCCGGAAGGAGGTCGAGGAGATGGCCCCGGTGGCTGCCGGCTGCGACGAGGAGCAGTCCCGCGGCGACCAGCAGCAGCCCCGAGGAGGCGACGCGGGCGTCTGTCCATCGTCGGGCGAGGGCGCCGACGAACGGCGCGGTGACGAACAGTGCGCAGACGACCGGGGTGAACGCCAGCCCGGCCCGGGTGGGGCTCAGCCGCAGGCTGTTCTGCAGGAACTGCGAGGTGTAGAAGTACACCCCGCTCACTCCCAGGCCCCACAGGAGCTGGGTGATCACTCCCCCCGCGAAGGCGCGCCGGCGCAGCAGGGTGACCAGGGCGGGGCTGCGTCCGGGTCTCCTGATGCAGTAGAGCGTGAGCAGGCCGGTGGCGCCGGCCATCCCGCAGAGCATGACCGGCGGCTCGGTGAATCCGTAGCTGGGTCCCTGGATCAGGAAGTAGGCGAGGGCGGCCAGGGACAGGCAGGCCAGCGTGATCATGTGGTGCGGTACGACGGCGGCCGGCCCGGGGCGGGCGCCGCGGTGGTGTGCGGGCCCGGGGATCACCGCGGCCCCGATGACGAAGCCGGCCAGCCCGAGGGGGATGTTGAGGGCGAACAGCCACTGCCAGCCGAGGTGTTGTGTCACCACGCCGGAGATCACGGGCCCGAAGGCGAGGGCGGAGGCCATCGTGGCCGACGTCGCGCCGAACGCGGCGGTGCGTGCCCGGCGTGGCACGTCCGTGGCCATGACGGCCAGCGAGGACGGCAGGATGAACGCGGCACCGGCGCCCTGCAGGGCGCGGCAGCAGACGAGCATCATGCCGGTGGTCGACAGGGCGCAGCAGACGGAGGCCAGTGTGAAGGCCGCCACGCCGGTGAGCAGTGCCCAGCGCCGGCCCTTGGTGTCGGTCAGCTGGCCGGCCATCAGCAGAAGGCTGGCCAGGGTGAGCGGATATGCGGTGGCCACCCATTTCAGATCTGTTTCCGACAGTGAGAGTTGGTGGCGCATCTGCGGCAGGGCCACGTTCACGATGGAGCCGTCGAGTGCGGTCAGAAATGTGGAGAGAACGGCAGTCGACACGACGCTGGCGGCGCGTAGTCGGCTCACGGTTTCCTCCCGAGGTGCGATACCCCGGCGTGGGGAAAAAACAGGTGTCTGGACTGTAAGGCCGCCCTCCCGCGTGATCTCGTCTTCGCGCACGGTACCGGCGTGTCACTGGAATATGTCGACATCTCCGTGTTTCGCTGTGCCATCGATGACCTGGCAAGCCGCGGCACGCGCCAAGCCCTGTTGGGAGTCCGGATGCCCCACGGAGGCAGGCAGAGCGGCGCCACTCTTGCATGCGGAATGAAGGTTTGGTGAGCACGTGCCATCACTGGTGACAGAAACACTCGGCCACAATCTCGCCCATGTAGCGGCTCTCACCCCGGATGAAACAGCCGTCACCTTTGTGGACTACAGTGCCGGCGCCGGCGAGGCCACCTCACTGACCTGGAATCAACTCGAGGAACGGGTTCGTGTCACCGCATCGGGAATTCGGAATCTGTGTGCGCCCGGTGAGAGAGTGGCGGTCGTCGCGCCGCAGAGCCTCGCCTACATGGTCGGGTTCCTGGCGGCCGCGTGTTCCGGTGCGATCGCCGTCCCGATGTTCATGCCCTCTCTGCCGGGGCATGCGGAGAAACTCGCGGCCGTGCTCAAGGACGCCGCTCCCGCCCTGGTGCTGACCGTCGAGGAGCAGCGCCGTCCTCTTGCGGAGTTCTGCGCCGACCAGCAGATTCCCGCCACGTGCCGGATCGTCACCGAGTCGGATCTGTGCGGCGCGGCCACGGGATCCGGTTCCCCCCTGGGGGGGCTTGATCCGCAGCAGGTGGCGTATCTGCAGTACACCTCGGGCTCGACCCGTGTTCCGTCGGGGGTGGAGATCACCCATGCGAATGTGTGCGCCAACGCCCGTCAGGCGCTGGAGGCGTACGACCTCGCCCGGGGCCGCAACTGCACGGTGGGGTGGCTGCCGCTCTACCACGACATGGGACTCGTCCTGGCCGTCGCCCTGCCGATCCTCGGTCATCTTCCCTCCGTGGTCATGGACCCGCTGGCGTTCATCCAGCAGCCGGCCCGCTGGCTGCGGTTGCTGTCCCGGTATCGCGGTGCGCTGACCGCCGCGCCCAATTTCGCCTACGACTACTGTCTTCACCGCCTGCAGGACGAGGACCGCGCGGAGCTCTCGCTGGGATCCGTCGCGGCGATGGTCAACGGCAGTGAGCCGGTCGCGGCGCGCACCCTGGAGCGCTTCCAGGCGGGGTTCGCGTCCGCGGGCATGCGGCGTGTGCTCATGCGTCCCTCGTACGGGCTGGCCGAGGCGACGGTGTTCGTGTGTGCTTCGCCGGTGGGCGAGGAGCCGACCGTCACGTCCTTCGACCGGGAGGCCCTGGGGCGGGGAATCGCCCGGGCCGTCGATGCCGCCGACGGGCAAACGGCCGTGGAGGTGGTGGCGTGCGGTCGTCCCACCGGTCAGGAGCTGGCGATCGTCGATCCGGCGACGTGCCGGCGCCGGGAGGACGGCGTGATCGGCGAGATCTGGCTGCGCGGGCCGAACATCGGCCGCGGCTACTGGAACCGTGAGCAGGACAGCGCCGCCACGTTCGGCGCGGTGGTGCAGGGCGAGGACGGCGGCGCCCCGTGGCTGCGCACCGGGGATCTGGGGGTGTGGCACGACAAGCAGCTCTATGTCACGGGGCGGCTGAAGGACCTGGTGATCATCGACGGGACCAACCACTATCCGCACGACATCGAGGAGAGCGCCCAGAAGGCGCATCCCGCCATCCGCCCCCATCACCTCGCCGCCTTCGCGGTGCCTGCTGCCGAGGGCGAACGGCTCGTCGTGGTGGCCGAGCACGCGCGGGACGTGGACCCTTCCCTGATCGCCCTGGAGGAGGTGACGCGGGCGGTGCGCAGTGCGGTCGCCGCCCGGCACGGGGCGGCCGTGCACGACTTCGTTCTGGTGCCGCCGGGCACGGTGCCGCACACCACCAGCGGCAAGGTGGCCCGTGGTGCCTGCCGGGAGCGGTACCTGACGGGGGTGTGGAGCGGGGGCGCCGACGCGTAGGCACCACCGTGGGGCACGGGCTGGAGCGCAGGCAGAGGGAGAGAGTGATGGAAGCGGACAGGGAAGCAACGGGGGCATCCGGGCGGCGGCCGGTTGCCCGCGGTGAACTGCGGTCGGTTGTGCGCCGGCTCGTCGCGGAGGCCTGTGGGGTGGCGCAGGAGGAGATCGACGACGCGCGTCCTGTGGTGGAGTACGGGCTGACCTCGCGTGGCGCGGTGGCTCTGGCGGGCCGGCTGGAGCAGGTGTTAGACCTGTCGCTGCCCGCCACGCTGCTGTGGGAGACCCGCACGATCGACGAGCTGGTGCGGCGTCTGGGCACCGTCGGGGACGGTGCGGGCCGCTCGCGCGGGCAGGACGAGGGGCGGCCGCGGGGCGGTGACCGGCCCGCCGGCGCGGCGGCCGTTGCCGGCGGCGGTGGTGTGGGCGAGGGCCCGCCGGCGCCCGAGCCGATCGCGGTGATCGGTCTGGGCTGCCGGCTGCCGGGGGGTGTCAGCGGCCCCGAGGCGCTGTGGAAGCAGCTGCTGGCCGGGAGGGACTTCGTCGGGGATGTGCCGGCCGCGCGCCGCAGGTCCTTCGCGACCGGTTCGTTGGGCGGGGCGCCCGTCGAGGACGTCATCGGGCAGGGTTCCTTCCTCGACGACGTCGAGGCCTTCGACGCGGAGTACTTCGGCATCACCCCGCGTGAGGCGCAGGTGATGGACCCCCAGCAGCGTCTGCTCCTGGAGGTCGCCTGCGAGGCCCTGGACCATGCCGGCCGGCCCGCCTTCGGCCTCGAGGGCAGTGACACGGGTGTGTTCGTCGGCCTCAGTGCCCTCGAGTACGGGCACCTCACCACGGCGGACCCCGCGCGCCTGACGCCGTGGACCAGCACCGGCGCGGCGGGAAGCATCGCCGCCAACCGGCTGTCGTACCTGCTCGACCTGCACGGTCCCAGTGTCACGGTCGACACGGCCTGCTCGTCCTCGCTGGTGGCGGTGCACCAGGCCTGCGTGAGCCTGAGCCGCGGCGAGTGCGACACCGCCCTGGCGGCGGGCACCAACGTGCTGCTGCTGCCGGCCGTCACGGCGTCCTTCGAGCAGGCCGGGGCGCTGGCGGCGGACCGGCGGTGCAAACCCTTCGACGCGGCGGCGGACGGCATCACCCGCGCGGAGGGGTGCGCGGTCGTCGTCCTGAAGCGGCTGGCCCAGGCGCAGCGCGACGGCGACCGGATCCTGGCCGTCGTCAAGGGCTCCGCGGTCAACAGTGACGGCCGGTCGGCCGGCCTGATGGCCCCCAACCCGGCGGCGCAGGAAAGCCTCCTGCGCAGGGCGCTGGGCACCGCCGGGGTCGACGCCGGCAGCATCGACTACGTCGAGACGCACGGCACCGGCACCCTGCTCGGCGACCCCATGGAAGCCGGCGCGCTCGGCGCCGTCATGGGCCGCGGCAGGCCCGCCGACCAGCCGCTGCTCATCGGCTCGGTGAAGAGCAACCTGGGGCATCTCGAGGGCGCGGCGGGAATCGTCGGTCTGGTCAAGACCGTGCTGGCGCTGCACCACCGGCACATCCCGCAAAATCTGCACTTCCACACGCCCAACCCGCACATCGATTTCACCGGCCTGCGGCTGCGGGTGGTCTCGGCCCCCCAGGACTGGCCCGTCCATGAGGGCCGCCCCGCCCGGGCCGGGGTGTCGGCCTTCGGTTTCGGGGGCACCAACGCGCACATCGTGCTCGAACAGGCGCCCGTCACCGCCTCCGGCGCGGCGGGCAGCGAGGAGAGCGCTGCCGCCGGTGAGGGGCCCCACGTGCTGGTCGTGTCCTCGCGCTCCGCACAGCGCATCGGTGACGCCGCCGCCGCCCTGGCACGGCTTGCCGCCCGCGACGACGCACCGTCCCTGCGAGACCTCGCCCACACGCTCGCCCGTCACCGCAGCGGGCCGGTGTGCGCCGCCGTCACCGCACGCACCCACGAGGAAGCGGCCCGCCTGCTGGCGGCTCTCGCCCGCGCCCAGGAGGGCTTCGGCCTTGTCGCGCCCTGCCCCGACCAGTACGCGGTGCGGGCGTTGGCGGGCCGTCGGCCCGTCTTCGTCTTCTCGGGGCACGGCTCGCAGTGGCCGGGAATGGGGTGGCGCCTGCTCCAGCAGGACACGCTGTTCGACGCCGCGGTGCGCGACCTCGATCCGCTCTACGCGCAGGCGACGGGTCACTCCTTGCGCACTCTGCTCGACGTGTCGGCCGGCGCGGGCGTCGAGCATGTCCAGCCCCTGCTGTTCGGCATGCACGTCGCGCTGGCCCGCACCCTGGAGGCCTACGGTGTGCGGCCCGCCGCCGTGATCGGCCACTCGGTGGGCGAGGTGAGCGCCGCGGTCGTCGCCGGAGCGCTCAGCGCCGCCGACGGCCTGCGCGCCGTCCTCGCGCGGTCGGCGCAGCTGGCCGCCGTCGACACCGAGGGCGCCGGCGCCATGGCCGCCCTCGAGCTGGACGCCGGGGAACGGGCGCCGGTGCTGGCACGGTATGCCGGCGTCGAGATCGCCGTGCACTCCTCCCCGCGCAGGTGCACGGTGACCGGGCCGGCCCCCGAAGTGCGCCGTCTGGTCGACGACCTGGCCGCCGAGGGCCGTCTCGCCCGGCTGCTGGACGTCGGGGGCGCGGGACACTCCCCGGCCGTGGACGTCGTCCTTGCGCCCCTGCGCGACGCCCTGGGCACGCTCGCCCCGGGCCGGGCCGACGTCACCTGGTACACCACCGTCCTGGACGATCCGCGCGCCGCGGTCCACGCCGATGCCGACTACTGGTGCGCCAACGTGCGGCGCCCGGTGCGTCTGCACCAGGCCGTCGAGGCCGCCGCCGACGACGGCCTCGACCTCTTCGTGGAGATCTCCCCCCACCCCATCGCCGTGGTGCCGGTGAGTGAAACCCTCCACGCGGCCCGCGCCACCGCACAGACGTGGGTGATCCCCACCCTGGACAGGCGGTCGGACGAGGCGGTCGGCCTGCGCACCGCGCTCACCCGGCTGCACTTCGCGGGGGTGAGGGTGAACGAGAGCCGCCTGTGGCCCGCGGGCGGCCGCACCGCCCTTCCCAGCCCCCTGTGGCGCCACGGCCGGTACTGGTTCGACCGCCGGCGCGCCACGCCGTCCTGCGGCGTTCCCGGTGCGGGCCCGCTCGCCGTGCGCACCGACGATCCGCGCACGGGCGCCGTCCTGTGGCAGAGCGACCTCGGCACGTCCGGCCCGCACCCCTTCGCCCGTGCCCTGCACGGACAGCCGGTGCTCACCCTGCCCGCGGCCGCCGCCCTGGTGATCGCGGCCGCCCGGGAGGTCCACGGGCACGACGCCGCGGCGGACCTCCTGCTCGAAGACCTCGTCATCGACCGGTGGCTCCCGCTGTCCACGAGCACCCCCGTCACCCTCCTGTGGGAGCCCGCCGGCGAGCGCGCGAGGGTCACCGTCAACGCCCGTGCGGCGGACGGCAGCTGGCACTGCTACGCGTCGGCGCACGTCACCACCGGCACCGGGGTGGTGCCGTGCGAAGACACCTCCCTCACCAGCCCGCCGGCGACCCTCGTCAGCCAGTGGGAACCCGCCGGGGACGAGGCGGCGGACGGCGAACGCGACCTGCCCGGGCCCGAGGCCCTCCTCACGGCGCTGCTGTACGCGCCGGCTCCCGGCGGGGCGCAGAGCGCGGACGGCAACGCCCTGGGCGCCGGGTGCGCGCCCACCGTCCCCGCCGCCGTGCGCCACCTGCACCTCCAGCAGCCGACCGGGCGCGAGCCGGTCACCATCGAGGCCTTTCCGGCGGCGCCCGCGCCCGGGCAGGACGCCCCCGTCCCCGGGGCGGACGCGCTGTGGGACGTCGTGGCGCGCGGGGGACAGACCCGGATCACCGCCCGCGGCGTGCGGCTGCGTTCCCCCGGCCACGGGGAGATCCGCAGGCCGCTCGAAGCGCTCAGCTACGACATCCAGTGGCAGAAGTCGCCCGCCGCGCTGCCCGAAGCGCTCGACAGCGTCCTGCTCCTGGCGCACGAGGCGCCCACCGGCGGCGCCACCGGCCCGCTGACGTCGTCCCTGGACGCGGCGCTGCGCGCGAAGGGCGTACGGACCACGGTCGGTGCGGCCTGCGGCACGGATACGGAAGCGGTCCTCGACGACTGGCTGGCAGGCACCGAATCCGACGCCCACCGGGCCGTGGTGCTGCTGCTGACCCGGCCGCCCGCCGACGCCGCCGACGCCACGGGCCTGCACACGGCCTGCCGGGTCGCGCGACGGATCGCCTCGGGGGTGCCAGCCGGGCGCCAGCCGCGGCTGTGGATGGTCACCGAGCGGGCCCGGGCCGTGCACCCGGGAGAGACGGGCCGGCCGAACCTGGCCTGTCTGCGCGGCCTCGTACGCGCCCTGGCCCTGGAACAGCCCCTGCTGCGGGCCAGCCTGGTGGACCTGGACGACTCCCTCGGATCGGGTGAGGAACTCCTGCAGGAACTGCTCGGCGACAGTGCCGAGGACGAGGTCGTCTGGCGGACGGGGACCCGGCTCGTCGCCCGTCTTTCTCCCGCCGACCTGACCGCGCAGCAGTACCAGACCCCCTTCGTCGGCCGGCAGGGCGCCTACATCGTCACCGGTGGCCTGAGCGGGCTGGGGCTGGCAACAGCCCGCCGTCTGGCCGAGCAGGGGGCGGGCCGCCTGGTCCTCAACGGGCGGCGCCCCGCCACGCCGCAGGCCCGCAAGGTCATCGGTGAGCTGCAGGCCCACGGGACCTCGGTCACCGTGGTGCACGGCGACATCGCCGACCCCGCGGTGGCGCCGCGCCTGGTGCGGGCAGCGCTCAGCGAGGGCCACCGGCTGCGCGGCGTCGCCCATTGCGCGGGCGTGCTCCACGACCGGATGATCACCGACCTGGCATCCGGTGACATCGACACCGTGCTGCGGGCGAAGGTGCTCGGCGCGCTGCGCCTGGAGGAGGCCCTCGCCCCCCACGACATCGACTGGTGGGTGTTCTACAGTTCGGCGGCCGCGCTGCTCGGCTCCCCCGGCCAGTCGGCCTACGCCGCCGCCAACGCCTGGCTGGACGCGGTGGCGCAGCGCCGCAGGGCCGAGGGAAAGCCGGCCGCCTCCATCGCCTGGGGGCCCTGGAGCGAGACCGGTGGCGTGCCCGCGGGGCGGGCCATGGCGCTGCGGTCACTGACCCTGAGCGAGGGGCTGGACGCCCTGCAGACGCTCGTCGTGCACCACCGCACGCACACGGGGGTGGCCCACTTCGACACCGAACAAGTCCTCGGGGCGTTTCCCGGCGTGTCCGCCATCCCGTTCTTCGCACAGTGCTTCCCCGGCGATGCCGCCCCCGGCGACGACTGGGCCGGCCCCGACGGTATCGGGGCGCTCGGCGACGGCGCCGCGGGGAAGGTCTACGCACGCCTGGTCGAGCGCACCGCCGCTGTCATGGGCTTGGGGGCGGCGAGCATCGACCAGAGCGTTCCGCTTCCCCGGCTGGGCCTGGACTCGCTGATGGCGGTGCGCCTGCGCAATGCCGCCCGGCAGGACTTCGGCATCGACCTGGCGCCCGACCTCATGCTGCGCGGGGCGACACTTGAGCAGATCGGCGAGGCCGTCCTGGACGGCCTCGGCCTCAAGGGTGACAACGTACGGACCCCCGCCCCGCCGCCGAAGGGGACCGCCGGCGCGGCGGGCTCGCCCCGCCGGCCCGCGCTGCCGTCCTCGATCCAGCCCCGGGACGCCGCCGAACGCCTGGTGGCCGGGGCCTGGGCCGAGGTGCTGGGGCAGCGCCCCGCGGACGTCTTCAGCGACTTCACCGCGGCCGGCGCCGACCAGGACGCGGCCGGACGCCTCCTCGACGTGATCCGCGGGCGTCTGGACGGCATGCGGCTGGATCTGACCGCGCCGGCCCTGCTCACCGCGGGGACGGTGGCCGGCATCGCGGAACTGATCCGGCCCTCGGTCAACCCGGACGGACACTCCACGGTCACCGTCCTGCGGCCCCCCTCGCCGGGCTCCGCCCGCCTCCCCCTGTTCACCTTCCACCCGGCCGGCGGGCCCACCTCCGTCTACCGGCCCCTGACCCAGCTCCTGCCGCCCGACCAGGCCGTGTACGGCATGGAGCGCGTCGACGACCTGCACACGATGGAGGAGAAGGCGGCCCACTACGTCCGTCTCATCACAGACCTCCAGCCCCAGGGGCCCTACCGTCTTCTGGGCTGGTCGTTCGGCGGCTGTCTCGCCTACGAGGCGGCCCGCCAGCTGGCACAGGCGGGCCGGCAGGTCGGCTTCCTCGGCCTGATCGACACGATCCTGCCGGCCGCCCTTCCCGACCTCGACTCGCGCGAGCTGCTCCTGGAACGGTTCACCCGGTTCGCCGAGTACATCGACAAGACGTACGGCAAGAAGCTGGATCTGCCCTACGACGAGCTTGCGGCGACCCCGGACGAGCAGCAGATCGACGTCGTCATGCGCCTGGTGGCCGAGGCGGGACTCGACATGAGCCCGGGCATCATGGAGCACCAGCGGACCTCGTACGTGGACGCACGCGTCGGCGAGCGCTACACCCCGCAGCCCACCGGCGCGCACGTGGTCCTCTACCGGGCCCAGCAGGCGCAGCCCCTGACCACCGCTTTGGACCCGCGGTATCTGAGGCCGGAGGCGGATCTGGGCTGGGCGCCGCTGTGCGCCCGCCTGGAGATCGTGCCCGTGCAGGGCGACCACCTCTCCCTCATCGACCCACCGCACGTCGCCGCCATCGCCCGGCATCTGACGCGGGCACTCGCGCAGCGGGCCGCCGGTCCAGGGCAGTAGTCACCGGCGGAAGGCGTGCAGGCGCCTGTCATCGATCCGGGCCCGGGCGCCCGGATCGGTGACGCCCAGCCCCGGCGCGGGCGCCAGGCACAGCACGCCGACCTTGCCGATGTGCTGGTTGGTCTGAACGCTGCGCGCCGCGGCGGCGACGTCGTCGAGCGGGTAGGTCCTGGACAGCGTGGGCACCACGTGGCCCAGGGCGAGGAGCCGGTTGACCTCCCACTGCTCGTGGAGGTTGGCGCCGTGGCTTCCGATGATCCGCTTCAGGCGCATCCACAGATACCGGTTGTCGTAGAGGTGTTCGTATCCGGTGCTCGAGCCGCAGGTGATGACGGTGCCTCCGCGCCTGGCCAGGAAGACGGACGCGGCGAACGTCTTCTGCCCGACATGCTCGAAGACGATGTGCGGGTCCTCACCGACCGCGGCGCGGATGGCCTTGCCCATCTTCTTCCAGCCCTCCGGCCGCTGCAGAAGGGTGGGATCGCCCTCGTCGATGTCGGTGCGGTTGATGACCGCTTCACAGCCCAGCGTTTTCAACACGCGGGCCTTCTCCGCGGAGTTGACGACGCCGACGGGGATGCCGCCGCCGCCCAGGACGAGCTGGACGGCGTAGGCGCCCAGACCGCCGCTGGCACCCCAGACGAGGACGACGTCGCCCTGCTTCATCCGGGCGCCGCGTTCACTGACCAGCATCCGGTACGCGGTGCTCGCGCACAGCGGGTTGACGGCTGCCTCCTCCCAGCTCAGCGCAGCCGGTTTCGGCATCAGCTGGCTGGCCCGCACGACGGCGTAGTGGGCCAGCCCGCCGAAGTTGGTCTCGAAGCCCCAGGCCTTCTGCCCCTCACCGAGCATCCCGTCGCGATGGGTGTCGGGGTCCTGTTCGTCGACGTAGGCCGGCGAGATCACGACGTGATCGCCCACCTTCCACCTGCGGACCGACGATCCCGTGCGGACGATGACCCCGCAGGCGTCGGACCCGACGATGTGATACGGAAGGTCGTGACGTGCCTCCCACCCGCCGCTGCGGCCCATCTGCCGCAGGAACTGGAAAGTGGGCACCGGCTCGAACATGGCGGTCCACACCGTGTTGTAGTTGATGGAGCTCGCCATCACCGCGATCAGCGCCTCGTCCGGCGCCAGCTCCGGCATGGGGACCCGGTCGACGAAAAGGGACTTGCGTACGTCCTTGTCCTCCATGGACCGGAAGATGTCGACGTCCTCCTTGCGGACCACGGCGGCGGGGAAGTGGTCCGGCAGGGGAAGAGACTCCAGGACCGCAGCGTCGGCGCCGGCGAGAACTGCGTCGGACATGGAGGACTGCATCATGGCTCCTTGTGTCGGATGCTGGGGCGTGCACTGCGGCTGCTCTCCAGCAAGCAGTTACTTCGCCGGTGCCGCAACCGCAAAAGCGCGCCGTACGCTCGCCGCCGACGGCAAAGCCGCAGATCAGGCGCGTTCTGTTCCGGCCGCCCGGCGTGGTGTCCCGCTCTCGAAGGGAGCAGCGCGCATGACGGGCCGCGGCCGCCGACGCCGCCGGCGGTGCCGGCGGCTTCCCCGGGCGGGCGGCGGGCGCGCACCGGTGCGCTCCGAGCGCGGGCCGGCTCCGCGGGAGGAAACGGTCAAGGACATCGTCCGGGCGGTCACCTCACCCGCCTGCGCGGGGGCGGCCGTTCGCCTGCTTCGCCGCGGGAGCGGGCGATCGGGGCCGCGATGCGCGGAGCGCGCAGGGATGCCCGCCCCCTTCCCTCTTCGCGGGCCGGGGCGGTGGGCGCCCGGGCCCACGGGAGGCGCCCGGGGGCTGTGACGTAGCGGCCCCGGCGGGGGCGTGTCCCGTTCGGTGGCCCCCGGTCGCAGGCTTCGCACCCCCCGCCGCCGCGGGTGCCGCCGGCTCAGGCGATCGCAGGCTTCCCACCCCCGCCGCCGCGGATGCCGCCGGCTCAGGCGATCGCAGGCTTCCCACCCCCGCCGCCGCGGGTGCTGCCGGCTCAGGCGCCGGCGAGGAGGAGCGAGGAGGAGCGGTGTGTGGGTGTCCGGCAGGACGGGTGCCGCGCAGCCGGGCCCGGCTCCGATGTCCCCCGGCCGGACGGCAGGTGCGCCGGGCGCAGGGGCCGACGGCGGCGTCGGGGAGGGCGGAGAAGAGCGTCCCGTCGCAGGGAGCGCCGGCCCCGACGCGGCCGCCGCCATGGGCGCGCCGAGCGGCAGCAGCCATACGGGCGTGGACCGCGCCCCGTGCGGGTGTACGGCCATGACGTACGGCACGGCGACGGCCGCCGCCAGCGCCACGACCGTACCGGCGCCGAACAGCACGGCGTCGAGGGCGACCGCGGGCCCGGTGCCGGTCCAGTCCCGCCCGACGGCGAGGGGCCTCGCGGGCGCACAGGTGGCGCGGGCCCATCGGGAGGCCTGCGTGCCGCCGCCCCCGCGTCCCGGACGTGGACCTCAGCGGCCCGGCGATCCACGCCAGCCCGTCCGGAACACCCCGGCTCCCCGTGCTGCGGCCCGTACCGGGTCAGGTCACCGGTTCGGCAGGGGGCCGGCAGTCATGCCCGCCCCGGAGGCCGGCGGTCCTCTGGCAGGACCGCCGGCGAAGACAACGGGGCAGCCGGTGGACCGGGCGCGCGACTGCGCGGCGGCCCCTGGACGCGGGCATCCCCGGGGGGCGGGGGCAGGCCCGCCGGGTCCGGGCCGTCCGGGCCAGGGCACCGGGCCGTCCGGGCCAGGGCTCCGGGCCGTCCTGCCCGGTGAGGCCGAACCCGCCGGCGGTACGCGCAGGCCCCGCCCCCCGGGACGCCTTCACCCTTGACCCAATCGGCCGCTTTTGAAGGAATGTTGATGATATGGGCCGATTTGAAGACTTATCGTCACCTAGCGTAAAGGCATCCAGGACCATCCGGCGGCAGAAGAAGACAAAGGGAGTTGACCCGTGATGCGTAGACGTCCCCGTGACAGGTGGGCCGGGCTTACGGCGGCGGCCGTGGCGGCCGTGGTGACCGCTGCCTCTCCAGCGGTGGCTGCCCCGTCGGCCACGGGCGTCACCGTGTCTCCCGCCGCGGCCATGGTGGGGACGCCGGTCGAACTGACCGCGACGGTCACCTGCGCATCGGATCCGAGCGGCGGTCTGGGCATGACGTTCTTCGACGGCGCCGACCTGCTGGGCACGGTGCCCGTCGCCGTGAACGGCCAGGCCCACTACACCGCGTCGTTCGGCGCACTGGGCCCTCACACGATCACGGCCGCCTACAACGGCAACGACTCCTGCGACGCCTCCAGCGCCACGGCCGCCGTGTCCGTCCTGGCGTCGCCCGTCACTCCCCTCGTGCCCCCCGGGCTGTGCCTGCTCGCCTGCGGAGGGCTGATCGGCTTCGTGGTCGGCGACATCCACAACAACATCAGCATCGGCTGACCACCGCCGCCGGGCCACCGGGTTTGCCGGGACGGTGCCGTGGCAGGACACGCGGAGGGGGCCGGGGCGGCAGGTGCCCGCCCCCGGGTGATCTGGGGCCGGCCGGGCGGCGCATGACGACGGCGGCCGTCCGGCGCGGGGCGCCGGCCCTCCGTCCAGGGCGCGCAAGGCGCCGCCGCCTCGGCGGGGCAGCCCGCCGGGTTCCGGGGGCGCGCCTCAGGCATCCGGGACGGTCCCGCCCCTGCCCCTGCCCCTGCCCGGTGGTGAACCGTCACAGGGTGCCCTGGTCCTCTCCCCCGGCGGCCCGGCCGCCGGGCCCCGGCCCGCTCCCGGCTCCTGCCCGTGCGGCAGGCCCCGCGGCGGGGGAAAGGGGCCGGGCGAACGCCGGCTGCCCGCCTGCGAGGCTCCTGGCCGTCACAGGCGGGCGTGAAGCGGGTGCCGGCGCGCCGAAAAGGGGGGCGCGCCCGCTGTGGGGCGGCGTATCAGATGCCCGGGCCCGCCACGTAGGTGAAGGCGCCGACCTCGGTGTCCGCTCCGGCGGCGTTGGTCACGCTCACGTCGACCGCGCCCGCGGTGCCGGGCGGGGTGACCGCCGACAGGGTGGTGGCGTTGATCACCGAGAACGGCGCCGGGGCCCCGCCGAAGGTGACCGACTCGGTGCTGTCCAGGTTGGTTCCGGTGATGGTCACCGCCGTCCCGCCCGAGGTGGGACCCGAGGTCGGGCTGAGGGCGGTGATCGTGGGGACGTCGACGTAGACGTAGGTCAGTCCGTTGTTGGTCCCCCCGGCGGTGGTGACGCTCACCGACACCGGCCCTGCCGCGGCGCCGGCGGGAACGGTGACGGCGAGTGAACTGTCGGAGCCCACCGTCGGGGTGGCGGTCGCCGCACCGAAGGAGACACTGGTGGCGGTCGACAGGCCGGTCCCCGTGACCGTGACGGTGTTGCCGCCGGCCAGCGGACCCGAGGCCGCGCTCAGGGACGACTTGAACGGGGCGCCGACATAGAAGAACGGCACCGGGTTGCTCGTCCCGCCCGGAGTCTTGATCGTGACTCCGACGGTTCCGGTGCCCGACGGGGCGACGGCGGTGACCTGGGTCGGCGAGACGTTGGTGACGCTCGTGGCGGGCTTGGTGCCGAACAGCACGGCGCTGGTGTTGGCCAGGTTCGTGCCCGTGATGGTCACCAGGGTCCCGCCTCCCGTGGAACCCTGATTCGGAGAGATCGGCATGACTGACTCCTCGCTGTGTGTGTGGGACATGCGAGGAACCGGCGGAACGGCCGACGACCGCAACGAGCCCCCACAAGCCTTTTTCACGCCTCTTCCGGCGTGATTCGCATTGCGGAGACAAGGGGAAAGAAAAAGGCCCCTTTGCCCTCATGTCAGGAGTGCACCATTCATGGGCATCGGGGGACCCGGCATACGCCTGCCCGCCTCGTTCCTCCCCCGGCACGGGGATGGGCGGCCCGCCGGTTCACCTTCACATTGACCCACACGCCCAATCGGGTGACAAGACACCGTTGACTCCATTCACCTGAACGGGTTAACCGCCCCCCGCCGGCGCGGCAACGGAGGGCGTTTACGGGAAAGGAGTGGCGTCCCGGCCAGGATGTCATGCGCCGCCGCCAGGCCGACGGACCAGGCCGTCGACCGTTCCGCCGGACAGAGCGCCGCCGCCAGCCGGCAGGTGCGGCCCGGGCACCGCCGCGGAGATTATCCGCCAGGCCGGCAAAGGACGGGCAGGGCGGAGGCGAATGCGTCCGCGCCGCTTCCGGCGCATGGCCGTCCGTGCCAGGGGCCGGGGATTTCCGCTTACGCGGAACACTCCGCGGTATTCGCGTGGGCGGCACCGAACCGGTTCACACGTGATACCTGCACGGCGGAAGCCCACCGGCGCCGGCCGGCTGTCCGCGAACCCGTCACCGTTTTCCGCACAAACGGCCGCGGCCGCGGCCGGCGGAGACGCTCGTACCGGATCCCCAGGTGGCGCAGGCGGGCACCGGCCCGCGATGGGGGGGCGATGAGGTTGAACGATCCGCGTTGCGCGGGGCTGAGCAAGCAGGTGTCCTGGCCTGGCTGCCCCTGTTCCATCCCGACGCGCCGGATCGCGCGTCTGTGCACCGGTGATCGGGAGGCCATCACCTCATGACTTCCTCCCCCTCCTGAAGGAGGCGGATTTACACGGCTCACGCCGCAGTCGTTCCTGCTTCGCCGCCGACTGCCCGCCCGGAAAACCTCCGTTGAGGCCTTCTTACACCGGCTCCACAGGCCGACACCGCCGGCCCGGCGGCCAAGAGGTTGCCCGCCGCGTTCGGTGCCGCGGTCGTGGGTGATGCCGCACCCGCCACATGTCCAGCCGCGGACCTGCAGCGGCATCCCGCCCCGCAGGTCCGCAGTGCGAACACAGCTCGCAGGAGGGGAACCAGGATACGGGCGACCCTCTTGCGGGCCCTGGCCCCGGTGGTGCCCTCACCCCCGGCCTTGCGGGACAATTCCCGCCGGGCCCTGGCCAGACGCGCGCGGTCGCGCCGCCCGTGCCTGGAGTTGCTGATCTTCTCCCCGGGCGGAGAGCGTCAGCAAGGTGGCCGAGTCCGGCGTCCACGCCGACGCCGTTCGCACTGTCCGCGAATGGCCTGACCCCGGAGTCCTCGCACACCAAGGACACATGCCAGCGTCCGGCCGCGCCCTGCGACACGGTCACGGTGGACGGCTGCACGCCCGGCGGGAGGGCACGCGACCCCACCATGTCCAGCGGCTGCGCCATCCTCGCCGGCGTCGGCTTCCCGTCCCGGAAGCGGAACACGCTGGCCGCGCACTCGGCGGACCTGCCGGATTCCTTGCGCGACTTGAAACGCGGGTACTGGGCGCGCTCGGCAAAGAAGCGGGTGAACGCCGTCCGAAGGCGGCCCAGGGCCCGCTGAAACGGGACGGAGGAGACCTCGTCGAGGCAGGCGAATTCCCCGGTCTCCTTCCATGCCGCCGGCATCGCCGGCGTGGCGTTGCTAGTCGACCCGCTCCTGCCGCAGCGTCCAGGCCTGCGTGCGCGCCGCGAGAAACGAGGTCGCAGACCTTCCGCACGCACCCGAACAGGCGCGACAGCTCGGCTGCCTGCCCATCAGTGGGATGGAAGCGGTACCTGAACACCCGCCTCACGTCAGCGGCCACGGCCCACACACCAGCCCATCAGCTTGCAAGCGACTGCGGGGAGTTCGCGGTGGACGGGCGGCCCGCCCTGGCGGCGAACCGGCCTTCCCCGCCCTGCTCCGCAGGAGTTCGCTTCCTCCCCACCCTGAAGAGCAGCATTTCCTCGAAGGAGATCCGATGAAGAGCGCCCTGCTGGAGCCGCCACTCGCTCGCGACGACCTCGCCATGGGCACCGGTGAGGGCGACGACGCCGTCGGGCAACCCAGGGCGGCGCCGGCGGTGACGGTGCCGGTCGGCGCCGCCAGTCGCTCGCGGCGACCTCGCCGTGGGCGCCGGTGAGGGCGACGACGCCGTCGGGCAACCCAGGGCGGCGCCGGCGGTGCCGGTCGGGCGGCCGGCGCCGCCGAGGAGGACACCGAGATCGACGGGCCGCTCACCGACAGAGACGGTGACGGCGCGGGGACGATGCCCGGCCGCGGCGGCGGTCAGGACGTCGCCGACGGCGACGGCGACGGCGACGGCCGGGGCGTAGCAGCCGTCGCCGCCACCCGCGCCCCGCCCGACCTGGGCGCCGGTCGCGTCGATGAGGGCTTGATCGAGACCGGGGGAACTCGGCGCAGCGGCCGATGACGTCCCCGTCGAAGACGGCGACGCAGCCGCGGGTTGTCTGGATATCGAGGCGGCCGGACAGGGACCGCGCCGACATGGACGGACGGGCAGGCCGTTGCTGGCCAGGCCGGTGGCGAACAGCCTTCAAAAGCCGTGCGGGACCAAGCGGATCCCGGCGAACCCCGGCCTGCGTGGGGACCTGGGCCCCGGCGGCGTCGAGGACGATCCGGCGCACTGCGCCGGCCCCCTATCGGCGTCCGCCGGCCGCGCACCCCACCGCCCTCGCCGGGAATCACCCGCCCGCCCGGGCAGGCCGGCCGCTGCCCCGCAGGAGCGGGCCCGCCGGCCCCGGGTGCGGATACCGCGACGATGCCCGCACACGAGGTGCGGGCATCATCACGGCGCGCCGCCAAGGCAGCCCCGTCCGCCCGGCCGGCCGGGCGGACGGGCGGACGGGCGGACGGGGCGCACAGGCTGGCCGTGCGCCCGTGCGGCCCGCCGGGATCAGACGTAGGTGAAGCCGCCCGTGACGGTGGCCGAGCCCGCCGGGGTGGTCACCACGACCGCGGCGTTGCCGGCCGTCCCGGCCGGTGTGATACCGGCCAGTACCGTCCCGGTGGGGTCGACGACGACGTTGGTCGCCGCGACCCCGCCGATGGTGACGGTGGCACCCGACAGGTTCGATCCCGTGATGGCGAACGGCGTGCCCCCGGCGGCCGGACCGGACGTCGGCAGGATGGCCGCGGCCGTCGGCACCGCCGGACCGACGTAGGTGAACCCGCCGGGCACGGTGGTGGTACCGCCCGGCGTCGTCACCTGCAAAGTGACCAGGCCAGCGGCGTGAGCAGGCGTCACACCGGTCAGGATGACCCCGCCGATCACGTTCACGCTGGTGGCGGGCACTCCACCGAAGGTGACCGAGGCACCCGTGAGGTTGGCGCCGATGATCGTGAAGGGCGTGCCGCCCGCGACGGGCCCGCTCGCAGGCGTGATGGCCAGCGCGATGGGCGGCGGCGTCACGGCGGGCAGGTAGGTGTAGTTGGCGGGCGAGCTCGCACCGGCCGGGGTGGTGACCACGACCGGGACATTGCCCGCCGCGTGCGCCGGGGCGATGACGGTGACCAGGACCCCCAGCGGGTCCTGCGCGATGATGGTCGCCGGCACCCCGCCGAAGGTGACCGAGGTCGCCCCGCCCAGGTTGGTGCCCACGAGCAGGACGACGTTGCCCCCGCTCACCGGACCGAACCCCGGCACGGCGGCGATCAGAGTCGGCTGCGTCAGGATCGGCGGGAGAGGAAAGAGGGTGGCGACAGACATGGTTGTCTCCATTCTGTGTGTCGGTGAGGTGTCGCCGCGGCAGTGCTCCACGGCGGCGTGTACGGGCACGGGAAACAGCCCCGCGCAATACACGGACGAAAAACGGTGGACACCGGCGTCACGAGGAGGGCCGGACCGGGCACCGGCCGGACCGGGCACCCGGGACAGACGGCAAAGGAACTGCGGCGCAGCCGCCACGGCCGATCCCGCTGCCCGGACGGCGCAGCCGCCACGGCCGATCCAGCTGCCCGGGCGCAGCTGCTACGTGATCTCGCTGCCTGGGCGGCGCAGCTCCCGCGCGCTCCTTCTCGCCAGCCGAAACCGGCGAAGCAATGTCGCGCTGTCCGGCCGAATGGGCGAACCGCCGGTCCCTCCAGTGATCCACACGGGTGAAAGCAACAGCAAGAGGCAGAACCGAACATCGCCCGTATGGCGGAGCGCACACCAGAAAACGGCAAACAACGGGCGCGCAACCCCCCTCACAGCAGCCACCCCCCGCACGCCCCCACCCCGTGCCCCCCACCCCCGGCCCCACCAGCGCCTCCAACACCACCCCCCTGCCCGGGACACCCCGCCGCGCAGCAGGCGAGGACGGGCACCACGAGGCAGGCACCGCAAGGCGGGCACCGCGGGAGTCCCAGATGCGGTGTCTGCCGCAAGGCAGGCACCGCGAGGCGGGCACCGCGGGAGTCCCTGATGCGGTGTCTGCCGCAGGACACCCGTCGCAGAACACCCGTCGCAGGACACCCGTCGCGGGGCGGGCGCCGCAGGGCGGGCGCCGCAGGGCGGGCGCCGCAGGACACCCGTCGCAGGGCGGGCGCCGCAGGACACCCGTCGCAGGGCGGGCGCCGCAGGACACCCGTCGCAGGGCGGGCGCCGCAGGACACCCGTCGCAGGGCGGGCGCCGCAGGACACCCGTCGCAGGGCGGGCGCCGCAGGACACCCGTCGCAGGGCGGGCGCCGCAGGACACCCGTCGCGGGGCGGGCGCCGCAGGACACCCGTCGCGGGGCGGGCGCCGCAGGGCGGGCGCCGCAGGACACCCATCGCAGGACACCCGTCGCGGGGCGGGCGCCGCGGGATGTCTCTGGTGCGGTGTGTGCCGCCGGCCTGCCGTGGGCAGCCTGGTGCCCGGGCCCGCTGTGAACGGGCCCAGGTCGCGGGGACGGCAAGCCGAGAACCCCTTCGTCCACCCGAAAGCGGGGGTGCGTCGGAGCCCTCGGTGAGCGGGACCGCGGCAATGCCGGCCGCCCCGGGATGGCCACGCACCAGCGGGTGCACGCCGGCTGCGCGGCACGCAGGGGACCGCCCGGACCGTGCCGTTCCCGGGCGTCCACAGGACGCCCGGCCGCAGCAGACCGAAGCCCCTCACACAGGGACTCCGGGGGGCGCGCTGGAGGAGGCCGGCACACCCGCCGCCTGGAGCAGACGGACGAGGCGGCCCCGTCCCGGCCGGCTCCCCCTCGTGGACGGGCCGCGCTGATGTGGCCCCGGTACACCGCCGAGGCAAGCAGTGAACCACCTCCCCCGAGGGGCGGCCTGGAAGGTTGCCGGGGGGCGGCCGGGAAGGTTGCCGGGGGGCGGCCGGGAAGGTTGCCGGGGAGGTTCGGAGAAGTCTGCTGAAAGGCTCGACGGCAGCCATCGCGCCGGTGTCCGCGGTGCCGGCAGGGGGTGAGCCGGGCCGCTGGGCGCACCCGTGACCGGAGTTGAGGTGCCGGGCGCAAGGACGCCGCGACGGCTGCGACCGGCGGGGGTGAACTCGCCCGGGCACGGGGCCCATCACGGCCGCAGGATCCGCCCCCGGGAATGGCAGGCCGGGCCAGGGCCGGTGGCCCACCACACAGCAGCGGCTGGATCACCGACAACCAGGGCAGAAACGCCCTGGGCCGGCAACCCCCCTCAGCGCAGAGCCGGTCCCGCCCCGACACCACGGATGCGGCCCGCCGCACCGTGACCCCGCCGGCCCAACCGCGCAAGCGACCGGCGGCAGGGGCTGCCGGGGCCGGCATCCCGACGACCACACGACCAGACAACGGACAACGGACGACGGACCACCAGACGAGCGGACCACGGACCGGACGAGCGCGCGAGCGGACGACGGACCGGACCAGCGGACGAGCGCGCGAGCGGACGAGGGGACGAGCGCGCGAGCGGACGACGGACCGGACGAGGGGATGAGCGGGGCATGGGCTTCGCCGGCGGACACGCAGCCGCCCACCCACCGCTGCGCCCCCGGCGGGGCGGGCGTTACTCCGTGCGGGTGAGTGAGCGGGCCGCCCCTTGTTCGGCGCACCCCCCCTGTGGGTCACTACTGCTGGACAACGTGCGGGCCCCCTTCCCGCGCCACAAGCAGGTGCCACGGCGGCGCTCCCTGGTGCCCCTACCCCAGACGCCGCACCGACCGCCTCCGACGTCTTGTGATGTGACGGACGACGCCGCCCTGCCCTGCGCTCGCCCGAACCGGCAGAAACGGTGCGGTCACCACGTCGTCGCGGCAACCCGCCCGGAGCACCCCCGCAGTCCAGGCGAGGAGCGGTGTCATGCCTGTCCCACACGACAAAACCCCCCTCCCGGCCGGCACCGCACCGTCCACCGGCCTCAACCCCCGACCAACCCCTCCCCCACCGGGCAGGCGGCACACGAGCACCACATCCCGCGCCAACACCCCCGCGCCCACACGGCACACCAGCGACACACCGAGCCCCACCGCAGCAGTACACGCAGCAGACCCGCCGACCGGGCGGACACGGCCGTCACGCCCTACCACCACCCCGCGGACGGCCGCACAGCCGCACCACCGGCACCCACCATGCGCAACGGGTCCCGCCCCCGCCTCACACCCACCCCACCCCCGCCGCACCCGCCCCCCGTCACAACCCAAGCCCCGGCACCACCCACCCCCCTTCAGCGGGCACGGCCGCACACAACAGCCCCCACCCCCAGACAACCCCCGCCACCACCCCCGCCACAGAGGCCCCCGGGCAGCTCCCCGCCGGGTCGTCCCGCCGCGTTGTCCCGCCACACACATCCCGCACGACGAACGGCGGCCCAGGCACCCCGCACCCCGCACCCCGCACCCCGCACCCCGCAGCGGGCACCCGGCACCCGGCACCCGGCACCCGGCACCCGGCACCCGGCACCCGGCACCCGGCAGCGCCCTGGGCCGCACCGTCACCGCCGAACCTCCGCCCCCGCCCCCTCCGCCGAACCTCCGCCCCGCCTCCTCCGCATCTTCCTAGGAGCCATCGATGCCTCCCGTGATCACCTCGGTCAGCCCCGCACAGGGACCTGTCACCGGAGGAACAACCGTCACCCTCACCGGCACCAGCCTCACCGGCGCCACCGCCGTCCGCTTCGGCACCACCAACGCCGCCTCCTACACCGTCAACTCCTCCACAAAGATCACCGCGGTCACCCCGGCGGGAAACGCGGGCCCCGTCCCCGTCACCGTGGTCTCCCCCAGCGGCACCAGCAACACCACAGTCACCTACACCTACACACTCGTCCTCCCCGCCGTCACCGGCCTGTCCCCCTCCTCCGGCCCCACCAGCGGCGCCACCACCGTCACCCTCACCGGCACAAACCTCACCGGCGCCACCGCCGTCCGCTTCGGCACCACCAACGCCGCCTCCTACACCGTGACCTCACCCACACAGATCACAGCCGTCTCACCCCCCGGCCCCCCCGGCCCGGCAGCCGTCACCGTGACCACACCCACCGGAACCAGCGCGGCATCCCCCACCGCCTACTACTTCTACACACCCCTCCCCGTCCTCACAGAACTCACCCCCGACACCGGACCCACCACCGGCGGCCAGACCATCACCCTCACCGGACAAAACCTCACCAACACCACCACAGTCAACTTCACCACACCCGCAACAACCTTCACCGTCCAGTCCTCCACCCAGATCACCGCAACCACCCCACCCGGCCAGGACACCACAACAGTCACCGTCACCACACCCGGCGGAACCAGCAACCCCCTCCCCTACACCTACCTCCCCACCCCCACCCTCACCAACATCACCCCACCCACCGCACCCACCACCCCAGGAACCACCCTCACACTCACCGGCACCGGCCTCACCACCACCACATCCGTACACATCAACAACACCCCCACCCCTTACACCGTCCTCACCGACACCCAACTCACCACCACACTCCCCCAAGGCCCCCCCGGCCCCACCACCATCACCATCACCACCCCCGCAGGCACCACACCACCCCTCACCCTCAACCGCACCCCACCACCCACCATCTAAACCATCCCCACCGATTGAGATCACGCGTGGGCTGCCACACCCCCCTAGCGAAGGGTGAGGGAGTGTAAATCTAACGGCGGATCCGACGATCATGGGAGAGACGTCAAGTGACTGACACCGCCGTGGAGTTGGAGACCGTGGAGCCTGTCGAGAGTGCCCGGTTGGGGCAGCCTGAGCCCGTGTCGGATGAGCAGCTGGTCGCGATGCTGGTGGAGCGGGCCCGGTCGGAGGGACTGCAGTTGACCGGGCAGGGTGGGCTGCTGCAGCAGCTGACCAAGCGGGTCCTGGAATCGGCCCTGGAAGGTGAGATCACCGATCACCTCGGCTATGAGAAGCACGATGCCGGCGGCCGGGGCAGCGGCAACTCCCGCAACGGGAGCCGGGCCAAGACGGTGCTGACCGACGTCGGCCCGGTCGAGGTCAAAGTCCCGCGTGACACCTCGGGCACGTTCGAGCCGCAGATCGTCAAGAAGCGGCAGCGGCGGCTGACGGGAGTGGACGAGATGGTCCTGTCGCTCTCGGCGAAGGGCCTCACCCATGGGGAGATCGCCGCTCACCTGGCCGAGGTCTACGGGGCGGAGGTCTCCAAGCAGACCATCTCCACCATCACCGACAAGGTCATGGACGGCATGGCGGAATGGCAGAGCCGTCCTCTCGACCGCGTTTACCCCGTTTTGTTCGTCGATGCCATCAACGTCAAGATCAGGGACGGGAAGGTCGCGAACCGTCCCATCTACGTGGTGATGGCGGTGACCGTGGACGGCACCCGCGACATCCTCGGCATCTGGGCCGGCGACGGCGGCGAGGGCGCCAAGTACTGGCTGCACGTGTTCACCGAGCTGAAGAACCGCGGCCTGGACGACGTGCTCATGCTGGTCTGCGACGGGCTCAAGGGCCTTCCCGATGCGGTGGAGGCCGTCTGGCCTCGCACGATTGTCCAGACGTGCGTCGTTCACCTGCTGCGCAATTCGTTCCGTTACGCCGCCCGCCAGGACTGGGACAAGGTCGCAGGGGCCCTCAAACCCGTCTACACCGCACCCAGCGAGGACGCCGCGACGGAGCGGTTCCTGGAGTTCCAGGAAGCGTGGGGCCGGAAGTATCCGGCGATCGTGAAGCTGTGGTCGGACGCCTGGGCCGAGTTCGTGCCCTTCCTCTCCTTCGACGTCGAGATCCGCAAGGTCATCTGCAGCACGAACGCGATCGAAAGCGTCAACGCCCGCATCCGCAGGTCCGTCCGTGCCCGCGGCCACTTCCCCAACGAGGCCGCCGCCCTCAAGTGCATCTACATGGCCCTGATGAGCCTGGACCCCACGGGCAAGGGCCGCAAGCGGTGGACCATGCGCTGGAAAGCACCCCTGAATGCGTTCCAGATCGCCTTCGAGGGTCGCCTGACCCCGAGCAACAACTGATCACTCAACAACCAAGATCAGCCGTTAAATTGACACACCCAAGGGTGACGGCCGTCGCTGCCATGGTGTGCGCGATGTCAATGAACTTGGGGGTGTGGTGTTTTCCGGCTTGTCGGCCCTCGTCGTCGAGGGCGTGACGGACGAGGGTGAGGTCATCCGGGTGTCGGCGCGGACCCGCGACGATCGGGTGCCGTGCCCGGTGTGCGGGCAGCCGACGGGGCGGGTGCATGGCTTCCACGGGCGGGCGCCCGCCTCTCCCGCGTGCCGGCTTGTGCGATCTCCCTTTCAACCGCCCTGCGCATGCTCATGCGAAGGGCGGCACCGCCGCTGCGCGTCCCGCGTGTGCTCGGCATCGATGACTTCGCCCTCAAGCGCCGGCACCGCTACGCCACCGTGATCATCGATGCCGAGACAGGCGAGCGGATCGACGTCCTGCCTGACCGCACCGCCCAGACCCTGGTCGCGTGGCTGCGCGAGCATCCCGGGGCCGCATACGTCTGCCGCGACGGCTCCGGCTCCTATGGCGAGGCGATCCGCCAGACCCTCCCCCAAGCGGTGCAGGTCAGCGACAGGTGGCACCTGTGGAGCAACCTGTGCGGCAAGGTCCTGGCCGAGGTCCGCTCCCACACCGCCTGCTGGGCGACCGCTGTGAACTCCGCCCGGCCCGGGGGCGTACACGAGCAGACCACCCACGAGCGCTGGCAGCGGATCCACCATCTGCTCGGCCAAGGCGTCGGCCTACTCGAATGCGCCCGCCGCCTCGATGTCGCTTTGAACACTGTCAAGCGGTACGCCCGCATGTAGGAGCCCACCGGCGGCCGCCGCGCACCCCGCTACAAGCCCACGCTCGTCGACCCCCACCGCGACCACCTGCGCACCCGCCATGCGGACGACCCGGCAGTCCCCGTCCTCCAACTCTTCCGCGAGATCAAGGAGCTGGGCTACACCGGCAGCCTCAACCTGCTCTACCGCTGACCCGGGTCAAGGTCGTGCGGGCTGTCCGGGCTGGCTGGCTGCAGGTTTCGTCAGCGGGTGCGCTTCCGTGCCGCCCAGCCTGACTTGGCCGGCCTGCAGGGCGCCTGCATCTCGTCGGTTGGGCAGGCAGGCCGGTGAGGGGGCCGCGCAGGGGATCCCCCCGGCATGGGTGTGGGCGGGGTTTGTTCGGGCCGGCCGGTGGTGCTGGGTGCGGCTACCACGCGGCCAGTGAGCCGTCGGTGTTGCGCCAGACGGGATTGCGCCAGCGGTGGCCGCGTTCGGCGGCGGCGCGAACTGCGTCCTCGTCGATGGTGATGCCGAGACCGGGTGCTGTCGGGCGGTCGATGTAGCCGTCGCGGAACGTGAAGGGCGTGGTGTCGGCGAGGTAGTCCAGCAGACCGCTGCTGTCGCCGTAGCCGATGCCCAGTGCCTGTTCCTGGATGAGGAAGTTGGGGATGGCGAAGTCGAGTTGGAGGCTGGCGGCGAGGGCGATCGGGCCGAGCGGGCAGTGCGGAGCCACCAGGACGTCGTACGCCTCCGCCATCGCGGCGATGCGGCGGGTCTCGGAGATGCCGCCGGCGTGGCTGATGTCGGGCTGGGCCACGGCGATGCCGTCGGAGAGCACCGAGCGGAAGTCCCAGCGGGAGTAGAGCCGTTCGCCGGTGGCGATGGGGATGGAGGTGGAGCGCACCACGGCGCCGAGGTCCCTGGAGAACTCCGGCAGCACGGGCTCCTCGACGAAGAGCGGCAGGAGCGGCTCCAGGAAGGGCAGCACGCGGCGGGACATCGCCCCGCTGAACCGGCCGTGGAAGTCCAGCGCCAGGTCGCGGTCCGGCCCGATGGCCTCGCGGACCGCGCTCACGCCGGCCACGATGGCGTCGATCGCGGCGGGCGTGGCGAGGGGTTCCAGCTGGCCGCAGGGGTTGAGCTTGACCGCGGTCATGCCCTTGGCGACCTGCGCGGCGGCCGAGTCGGCCAGCTCCTGGGGGGTTTCGCCGCCGACCCAGCCGTAGACGCGTACCCGGTCGCGCACATGGCCGCCGAGGAGCTGGTGGACCGGGACGCCGTGGGTCTTGCCCGCGATGTCCCACAGCGCCTGGTCGATTCCGGCCAGGGCGCTGTTCAGGACGACTCCGCCCCGGTAGAAGCCGCTCTTGGCGAGCGCCTGCCAGTGCTCCTCGATGCGGGCCGGGTCCTGGCCCAGGAGGTAGTCGAACATCTCCTCGACGCAGCGGGCGACCGTGTGGGCCTTGCCCTCGACTATGGGCTCTCCCCAGCCGGAGATGCCCTCGTCGGTGTCGATGCGGAGGAAGAGCCAGCGCGGTTCGACGAGGAAGAGTTCGTATCCAGTGATCTTCATGGGGTGGACCTCCGGGTCCTGTGCGGTGTACGGCCTGGTGCGGGGCCGGGGGCTCGGTGGGGGTGAGTCGGTCGTGGTCGCAGCGGGCAGGGCGGGTCGTCGCCCGGACCGGGTGAGGTGGGGGGTCTACTCCTGGGAGCTGATGCTGCGGCCACCGTCCACGAGCAGGTTCTGCCCGGTGACGAAGGCGGCGTCCTCGGAGGCGAGGAAGGCCACGGCGGCGGCGATGTCCTCGGGGACGCCGAGCCTGCCGACGGGGGTGCGTGCGGCGGTCTGCGCTTTGTACTCCTCGGGCGTGTCGGCCCACAGGGCGGTGACCACGGCTCCGGGGAGGACGGAGTTGAACCTGATCTGGCCTCCGTACTCCACGGCCAGCTGGCGTACCAGGGCGTCGATCCCGCCCTTGGCGGCCGCGTACGCGGGGAAGCCCTTGAAGCCGATGGCCGCGTGCACGGACGAGGTGATCACCACCGCGCCCCCGGCCGTCCTCAGCAGCGGCACAGCGGCCCGGACGCCGTAGAACACGGAGTCGAGGGAGAGCCGCAGCTGGTCGTGCCAGCAGGTGTCGTCCAGTTCGTGGGCCGCTCCGGGCAGGTTCCGGCCGGCGTTGAGATGGAGCACGTCCAGGCGACCCGTCCAGGATCCCGCGTCGGCGACGGCCGCGGCCCACTCCCCCGGCGAGGTGACATCGAGACGCCGGTCCCGCGCCTGTCCGCCCCCGGCGCGGATCTCCTCGGCCACGCGCCGGGCGCCATCGGCGTCCACGTCGGTGACCACGACGGACGCGCCCTCCGCTGCCAGCCGGTGGGCGGTGGCCTCCCCGATACCGGAGGCGGCCGCGGTGAGCAGGGCCGTACGGCCGGTGAAGCGCGCCGGTGCGGCGACGGTCATGGCGTTCCTCCTGCCTCTGCCGGTCTGGCCGTGGAGCCGCGCAGCATCAGGAGCGGCTCGGTCGGTACGACGACGTCCCCTGTCGGCTTGCCCTCGATGGTGGCGACCAGGGCGTCCACCGCGGCGGTTCCCAGCTCGTGCAGGGGCATCGCGACGGTGGTCAACGGGGGACTGAGGTGCGCGGCCACCGGCAGGTCGTCGTTGCCGACCACGGAGACGTCCTCCGGGATCCTGAGGCCGAGGTCCCTGATCGCGGCCATGGCGCCTATCGCCTGGGCGAGCGAGCTGGTGTAGAGCGCGGTGACGGGTGGCCGCCCGTCGCCGTCGGCGGGGCGGAGCAGTTCCCGCGCGGCGGACCCGCCGCCGTCCTCGGTGAAGTCGCCGGACGCGACGGGCGCCCTGTCCAGCCCGAGTTTGTCGGCGTACTCGAGGAACGCCTTCTTGCGGACCTCGCTGGGGGTGATCCCGGGGGGACCCGCGATGTGGCCGATCGCGCGGTGACCGAGCCCGTGCAGATGGTCGAGCGCCGTCACGCTGGAGCGGGCGACGTCCATGGTGACGTTGCGCCCTGACCCCTCGACCGAGCGGTTGAGGAAGACATGCGGGACGGCGCTGCGGCTGAGCGCGTCCAGCAGGGGGTGACCGGGGCGGGCCGAGGCGATGAGCAGTCCGTCGACCCGTCCTTCCTGGACCAGGTCGTTGAAGGACTCGTCGGCCTCCTGCCCGTCGAAGTCCTCGGCCAGCAGGGAGAGATAGCCCAGTTCGCGGGCCCGCTGGTAGGCGCCGCGGGCGATGGTGACGTACGTGGGGTTGGCGAGTGCGGGGATCAGCAGGGCCAGTGCGTGTGTATTGGCTCCGGCCAGTGCCCGGGCCCCGGAGTGGGGCCGGTAGCCGAGCGCCTCGGCGGCCTCGTGGACACGTCGGCGCGTCTCCGGCCGTACGGACAGGTCCTGGCGGCCGTTGAGCACCTTGGACACGGTGGCCTTGGAGACCCCGGCCGCGTGGGCCACATCCACGAGCTTGGCCCGGACGGGCTGTTCCGGCACGTGCTCCCCCTCTTCGGTGGGCGTTGCCCTGGTCCGCGGTGCGGGATTCAGAGTGACGCGATCTGGCCTCTTGACACCTTCTGGAAACGCAACTTAACGTTCGCGAAAGTTTCAGTCAACCGGTTTCCTCAGACGGAAATAAGCGATAGGTCTGAGCAGAACCCCTGAAACCGGTCATGTCGATATCGCTAGGTGTCGGCCACAGTTGACTCCCCGTCAGCCGTGGCCGGGGAGTCTCCTTCGGGCTCACCGCGTACGGCGACCACCGTCGCACTCGCGGTCCCCTGAGGGCCGTGCGCGCACTGTCCACGCAGACTGCTGCGCCCGGTTCAGGGCATCTCGCGCCACCCCCGGGCAGGCCGGCGCGCCATCGGCCGCCATGCTCGCCCATTCGCTTCCCGCGGCAGCCCCTCATGCCGCCATGGACTCCGCTCCACGTCCCGCAGCCGCCGCACGTCTCGCAACGCGCACGCCTCGCTACCGCGCGTCCCGCCACGAAAGGCAGTCACCATGCCCATGTCCACATCCCTCGACAGACGGCGCTTCCTCGCCGTCTCCGCCGGAACCGCGCTCGCCGCGACCGGTCTGTCCGCCTGCGCCGGCTCCGTCAGCAACGGCACGGGTGGATCCGGAGGCGGCAAGACGACGCTCACCGTGATGACGGTGCAGAACGAGTGGGACAAGAAGGCCCTCAAGGCCGCGGAAGAGGCGCTGGGGATGCACCTCAACGTCATCATCTGGGACGCGACCAAGCTCAACGCCATGCTGGCCGCCAAGAACCCGCCGGACGTGGTCCGCGGCTTCGGCGCGACCGAGACCCCGTACTTCGCCGCCCGCGGCCTGATGACGGACCTGGACCCGTACTTCGCCAAGAGCTCGGTGCTGAAGTCCTCGGACCTCGACCCGGTCAACGACGTGTGGCGCTACGACGGCAAGAAGCAGGGCGCCGGACCGCGCTACGGCATGGCCAAGGACTACTCCCAGGACTCCATGTTCTGGTACCGCACCGACATGTTCGAGGCCGCCAAGCTGGACGCGCCCAGCGCGACCGAGCCGGTCTCCTACGACGAGTGGCTGGACCTGGGCAAGAAGCTGGTCAAGCGCCGCCTGGGCAAGGTCAAGGTGTACGGCCTGAACGCCACCGGCATGGGCGTCTTCCCGCAGCTCATGGGGATGACCGCCTCGGCCGGCGGCAGCCTGTTCGCCGAGGACCTGGCCACCGTGGACTTCTCCTCCCCCGAGGCCCTCAAGGCCCTGCAGTGGTACCTGGACTACGCCAAGGCCGACATAGGCCCGAACGTCATCAACCCCAACCCGGACGGCTGGGACGGCCCCACCTACCAGGCCAACCGGATGGCGATGAGCTGCAACGGCTACTGGTTCGGCGGACTGATCGGCGCCGACCCCAAGCTCGCCGACGTCTCCCGCTTCGCCCCCGCCCCGCAGTTCGGCGGCCGCCGCGTCAGCTCCTGCTTCGGCGCCACCGGCTTCTGGATCCCGCGGGACGCCAAGAACAAGGACGCGTCCTGGAAGTTCTTCGAGTGGTACTTCGGCGGCAAGCCCGCCCAGGACCGCGCGGCCAGCGGCTGGGGCATCCCCTCGCTGAAGTCGCTGCGCCCGAAGATGCCGCAGACCAGCGCCTTCCAGAAGCAGGCCTTCCAGGTGCAGGAGCAGGAGCTGCCGCACTTCTCCGTCCTCAGCTTCACCCCGTACGCCCAGCAGGCCGCCCTGGAGGGCGTGCTCAGCAAGGTGCTGCCGGGGGCCGTGAAGTCCGGGACCTCGGCGGGCAAGGTCGCCGACACGCTCAACTCCCGGATGAACGAGCAGCTCGCCCAGGGCAAGGAGCTCGTGGGGTGAGTACCGGACAGATCACCGCGCCGGGCGCGCAGTCTCCCCCCGGGGAGACGGCCGCCCGGCCCGGGCCCCGCACCCCCGCGCGCTCCGGGCGCCGGCGCACCTCGCCGACCACCCGCCGGGCCCTGTCCTTCTACGTGTTCGCCGGGCCCTGGGTGCTGGGCTTCCTCACCCTGACGGCCTTCCCGCTCGGCTACGCGCTGTGGCTGAGCCTGACCAACTCCGACGGACTGTCGAACAACTCCCGCTTCGTCGGTCTGGACAACTACCGTGAGGTCCTGACCGACCCGGAGACCATCTCCTCCCTGGCCCGCACCGGCGTCTTCACCGCGATCACCGTGCCGCTGAGCATCGCTGCGGGACTGTTCCTCGCGGTGCTGGTCAACCAGCCGATCCGGGCCCGCGGGCTGTTCCGCACCCTGCTGTACCTGCCCGCGGTCGTGCCGCCGGTCGGTGCCGCCCTCACCTTCAAGCTGATCTTCGACCGGGACTCGGGTGCCGCCAACGGTGTCCTCGACGCCCTGGACATCAACGGCGTCAGCTGGCTGATGGACCCCTACGCCCGCTGGGTCCTCGTCACGCTGATGCTGTGGGGGTGCGGCAACGCCATGATCATCTCGCTGGCGGGGCTCCAGGACATCCCCAAGGAGCTCCACGAGGCCGCCCGCATGGACGGGGCGAACGCCTGGCAGTCCTTCTACAAGATCACCGTCCCGATGCTGTCCCCGGTGCTGTTCTTCCAGGTCATCACCGGCATCATCGCCGCCGTGCAGAGCTTCCTGCCGCTGCTGATCTCCCTCGACCCCACCCCGAGGGGCGTCTCGGCCGTCCCCGAGGGCAACTACCTGTTCATGATCCACGTGTTCGCCCAGTACTTCGCCAACGGCCGCTACGGATACGCCTCGGCGATGCTCTGGGTGCTGTTCCTGATCATCGTCGCGATCACCTTCCTCGTCTTCAGACTCAGCAAGGGCGCGGTCTTCTACTCCGTCGCCCCGGAGCCGGACAAGCCCTCCCGCCCGCGCACGATCGGAGGCAAGTGATGGTGTTCCCCCGCAGAAGTGCCGTCTACATGTTGCTGGTCGGCGCCCTCGTCCTCTTCCTCGGTCCGTTCGCCTGGCTGCTGGACACCGCGCTGAAGGATCCCTCCGAGCTGCGCGCGCTGCCCATCCACTGGTGGCCGCACCACCCCGGCCTGGGCAACTTCCGGGGCGCCCTGACCGAGATCGACTACCTCGGCTACGCCCGCAACTCCCTGACGATCGCCACCATCTACGCCGTCCTGGTCACCCTGGCCTCGGCGTGGGCCGGCTACGGCTTCGCCCGTCTTCAGGCGCCCGGCAAGCGGGCGATCTTCTCCGTGCTGCTGTCGACGATGATGCTGCCGCAGGTCCTCACCCTCATCCCGACCTATCTGCTGTTCGCCAAGATCCACCTCACCAACACCTATGTGCCGTGGGTGCTGTGGGGCCTGTGCGGCGCCCCCTACCTGATCTTCCTGTTCCGGCAGTTCTTCTCGAACATGCCCAAGGAGCTGGAGGAGGCCGCGATCGTGGACGGCTGCGGGCAGATCCGCATCTTCTGGCGGATCTTCCTGCCGCAGTCCTGGCCGGTCATCGCCACCAGCCTGATCCTGTCCTTCAGCTGGACGTGGGGCGACTACATCGCGCCCGCGCTGCTGCTGGACGACGCCCACACCACGCTCGCGGTCAAGCTCGCCTACGGCTACGTCAACGAGCACGGCTCGCCGCTGCAGAACCTGGTCGCCGCGGGTGCCGTGATGTACGTCGTCCCGGTGCTGGCCCTGTTCCTCATCGTGCAGCGGGGCTTCGTCACCGGCGCCGCCACCTCCGGGCTCAAGTGACCCCCGTTCAGCAACGCACCTCGTAGCAAAGGAACTTCGCATGACCGACACCCAGTCGACCGCCATACCCGCTGCGGCGGTGGGGTCATGACGGAGCGTCCCGCTCTCACCCCGCAGCTCGGCCGGACACGGGTCATGGCGATCCTGCGGTCGGCCGACGCCTGTGGGCTGCCCGCCGTGGCCCGGGCCCTCGCGGCCGGCGGGGTCACCTGCCTGGAGATCACCCTGACCACGGCCGGAGCACTCGACGCGCTGGCCGCCGTCCGGGCGGAACTCGGCCCGGAGGTCGCGGTCGGCGCCGGCACCGTGATCACCGCCGAGCAGGCCAGGGACGCGCTGGCGGCGGGAGCGGAGTTCCTGGTCGCCCCCGTCGTGGACACCGGTGTCGTCCGCAACGCGGCCGACCGGGGCGTCCCGTGCTATCCGGGCGCCTGGACACCGACCGAGGTGGCCCAGGCGTGGCGGGCGGGCGCGGCCGCCGTCAAGCTGTTCCCCGCGGGCACGGGCGGCCCCGCCCACCTGCGCCAACTGCGGGCCCCCCTGCCCGGCATCCCCCTGGTCGCCGTCGGCGGCGTCGGCGTCGACGAGGCGCGGGAGTACCTGGACGCCGGCGCCTGCGCGGTCGGCATCGGCTCCCCGCTGCTGCGCGGGGCGGACCAGGACCCGACTCCGCGGACACTGGACGCCCTCACCACCAGGGCGCGCACCCTGCTGGACGCGGTACGGGCCACTGCTCGGGGCGGGGAGGCAAGCGCGTGAACGCCTCCTCACCCCCGTCCGGCGAGCCCTACCTCGTCACCCTCGGCGACGTGCTCGCCGTCATGGCGGCCGGCGAACCCGGCCCGTTCGCGCTCGGCACGCCACTGCGCCTCGGGATCGCCGGCGCGGAGTCCAACGTCGCCATCGGGGTCAGCCGGCTCGGCGGAGCCGCGACCTGGATCGGCCGGGTGGGCGACGACGAACTCGGCGACCTCGTCCTGCGGGAACTGCGGGCCGAAGGGGTCACCACCGTCGCCGTCCGCGACCCCGCCCCCACCTCCCTGCTGCTGAAGGAACGCCGCACCTCCACCCACAGCCGTACGCGCTACTACCGCACCCACACGGCCGGAGCCCGCCTGACCGCAGACGACATCCCGGAGCACGCCGTCGCGGGAGCGGCGATCCTGCACATCACGGGGATCACCCCGGCGCTCGGAGAGGGCCCCGCCGCGGCCGTGACCCGGGCGGTGGACATCGCCGCCGACGCCGGCGTGACCATCTCGCTGGACGTCAACTTCCGTTCCCTGCTGTGGAGCGAGGCCGAGGCGCGGGCGATCCTGCTGCCGCTGGTGCGCAGGAGCGACCTGGTCTTCGCCGGACCGCACGAGGCCGCGCTCGTGGTGCCCGGCGCCGACGGACCGGAGGAACAGGCCAAGAACATCTGCGACCTGGGGCCCGGCGGAGCCGTGATCAAGCTCGGCGCAGACGGGGCGTACGCCCTCCTCGACGGGCTTCCTCACCGGCAGCCCGCCATACCGGTCCGCGTGCACGACTCGGTGGGCGCCGGAGACGCGTTCGCCGCCGGGTACCTGGCCGAACTGCTGGCGGGCGGGCCCCCGGAACGGCGGCTGAGGACGGCGGCCCTGCTCGGCGCCTTCGCGGTGAGCACCGCCGGCGACTGGGAGGGCCTGCCCCGGCGCTGCGAACTGGAACTGCTCGACCACCACGACGACATCGTCCGCTGAGACCTCCTCCACCCGCCCCGCCCCATGAACCTCCCAGGACCACCCATGCGCACCAACCCCCTCATCGTCCTCACCGGTTCCTACACCAAGGACTCCGGTGGCGACGGCCCCGGCATCGCCGCCCTGCGGCTCGATCCCACGACCGGACACCTCTCGTACGACGAGGTCGAGCCGCTGCCCGTGAGCGGGGCCTCGTACCTGGCGGCGCACCCGTCGCTGCCCGTCGTCTACAGCACCAACGAGACCGAGACGGGCACCGTCAGCGCCGTCACCCGCGACGGCGGGCTGTCCCCGCTGGGCGACCCGATGAGCAGCGGTGGGGCCAACCCGTGCCACCTCACCGTCCACCCGGACGGGGAGTGGCTGCTCACCGCGAACTACGGCAGCGACACCGCGCCGGGCACGGTCGCGGTGCACCGGCTCGGCGCGGACGGACGGCTCCTCGAACCGACCGACCTCGTCGTCCACCAGGGGGCGGGACCGGTCACCGGGCGGCAGGAGGGCAGCCACGCCCACCAGGTACTCGTCGCCCCGGCAGGACGTTTCGTGCTGGCCACCGACCTGGGGGCGGACACGGTCTTCACCTACCGGCTCGACACCCGAGCCGGAACCCTGGAAAGGGTCGCGGTGAACGAGATGCGCGCGGGATCCGGCCCCCGGCACCTCGCCTTCTCCCCCGACGGTGCCCTGGTCTTCAGCGCGGACGAACTGTCCTCGACCGTCACCTGCCACCGCTACGACGCCGGTACGGGCACCCTGACCGCTCTCTCCTCCGTACCCGCCACGACCGCCGAGGACGTCGTCAACCAGCCCGGCGCAATCGTCGCCTCGCCCTGCGGCCGCTACGTGTGGGTGACCAACCGGGGCGCGGACACGGTCGCCGCGTTCCGGCTCGCGGGCAGCACTCTGGAGCCGCTCGGCGAGGTCCCGGCCGGCGGCACCTGGCCCCGCGGTCTCGCCCTGGTGGACGGACATCTGCTCGTCGCCAACCAGCACAGCGGCTCGCTCGCCGTCCTGCGGGTCCTGGACGACGGCACCCCGACCCAGCCCCACCCGCCGGTCTCCGCCCCCTCGGTCGTCTGCGCCCTGGCGCTCTGACCACTCCCCGTACCTGTCCGAAAGGCAGTCATGTCCCACCCCGGCACCACCCCCGCGACGTTCACCCTCGACCCGGCCTTCGCGGTCGGCGCGGTCAACCCCCGGCTGTTCGGATCGTTCGTCGAGCACATGGGCCGCTGCGTCTACACCGGCATCTACGAGCCCGGCCACCCCTCCGCCGACGCCGACGGCCTGCGCCAGGACGTCCTGGAACTGGTCCGGGAGCTCGGCGTCACCACGGTCCGCTACCCCGGCGGCAACTTCGTCTCGGGCTACCGCTGGGAGGACAGCGTGGGCCCGCGCGAGGAGCGCCCGACCCGGCTGGACCTGGCCTGGAAGTCCACCGAGACCAACGAGTTCGGCCTCGGCGAGTTCATGGACTTCTGCGGCAAGACCGGCATGGAGCCCATGATGGCGCTCAACCTCGGCACGCGCGGCGTCGAGGACGCCGTACGGCTGCTGGAGTACGCGAACCACCCCGGCGGCACCGAACTGTCCGACCGGCGCGTCGCGCACGGCGGCAAGGAGCCGTACGGCATCCGGATGTGGTGCCTGGGCAACGAGATGGACGGCCCCTGGCAGACCGGCCACAAGACCCCCGAGGAGTACGGCCGCCTCGCCGCCGAGACCGCCCGCGCCATGCGGCAGGTCGACCCCGGCCTGGAACTGGTCGCCTGCGGCAGCTCCAGCTCCTCCATGCCGACCTTCGCCTCCTGGGAGTCGACGGTCCTGCAGGAGACGTACGACCTGGTGGACTACGTCTCCCTGCACGCCTACTACGAGGAGATCGACGGTGACCGCGACTCCTTCCTGGCGTCCGCCGTGGACATGGAGCACTTCATCGACTCGGTCGTCGCCACCTGCGACCACGTCCGCGCCCGCCTGAAGGCGGACAAGCGGATCAACCTCTCCTTCGACGAGTGGAACGTCTGGTACCAGAAGCGGCCCAACCCGCACGCCGTGGAGGAGTGGCAGCAGGCGCCGCGCATTCTGGAGGACGTCTACACCGTCACCGACGCCGTGGTCTTCGGCTCCCTGCTCATCGCGCTGCTGCGGCACGCCGACCGGGTCACCTCCGCCTCGCTGGCGCAGCTCGTCAACGTCATCGCGCCGATCATGACCGAGCCGGGCGGCGCTGCGTGGCGGCAGACCACGTTCTACCCCTTCGCCCAGGCCTCGGCGTACGGGCGCGGCCGGGTGCTGCGCGTCGAGGCGGACAGCCCGACGTACGCCACCGCCCGCTTCGGTGAGGTACCGCTGCTGCACGCCACCGCGGTCCTCGACGACGAGACCGGCGACATCACCGTCTTCACGGTCAACCGCTCGCAGACGGACGCCCTTCCCCTGCAGGTCGACCTGCGCGGCGTCGACGCCCACACCGTGGTGGAGCACCTCGTCCTGGCCGACGGCGACCCGGAGGCCACCAACACCGCGGACCGGCCCGACCGTGTCACCCCGCGGCCCGCCACGGGCACGGCCGTCACCGACGGTGTCCTGCGCGCCCAACTCGAGCCGCTCTCCTGGAACATGATCCGCCTGACCAACCGGTCCGCCTGACGACGCCGACGAACCGCCCGCCCATGGGCCGCCGCCGACACCGGCTCATGGGCTTGCAGGCCGAGTGACGGCACCACCGCACATCGGTGTCCTGGGACACCGTCGTACTCACTCCTGGGAAGAACCGATGATAGCCGTTGCCCGACCCCTGTTCCGAGACCCCGTGCACGACGGCGCGACCGACCCCACCGTCATCTGGAACCGGCACGCCGGCGAGTGGTGGATGTTCTACACGAGCCGTCGCGCCGACGCGCCGCCGATGGACGACGTGAGCTGGGTGCACGGCAGCGACATCGGGATCGCGTCCTCCGCGGACGGCGGGGCCTCCTGGCTGTACCGGGGAGTCGCCGAGGGGCTGGACATCGAGCCGGGACGGCACACCTACTGGGCCCCCGAGATCGTCGACGACGGAACCGACTACCACATGTTCGTCACCGTCATCCGCGGTGTTCCGACCCAGTGGGCGGGCCATGCACGCGTGATCCGCCACTACACGAGCCAGGACCTCTTCTCCTGGACCTACCGCTCCACCCTGTCGCTCTCGTCCGACAGAGTGATCGACGCCTGCGTCCTGCGGCTCCCCTCGGGCGGTTACCGCATGTGGTACAAGGACGAGGCCGACCACGCGCACACCTACGCGGCGGACAGCGACGACCTGACACGGTGGACCGTCCGGGGCCCCGCCGTCGAGTGCTCGGAGCACGAAGGCCCCAACGTCTTCGAATTCGGCGGCGGTTACTGGATGCTCGTCGACGAATGGCACGGCCTGCGCGTGCTGCACTCGCGGGACCTGGAGACATGGGAACCGCGGGGACTCGTCCTCGACCGACCCGGGCACGGCCCCGACGACGGCTCGTACGGCTTCCACGCCGATGTCGTCACCAGCGAACTCGGCGCGTTCGTCTTCTACTTCACCCACCCCGGGCGATCCGGCGACAGCCCTGGACGACGACACAGCGACCATGACGAGCGCCGAAGCTCGATCCAGGTCGCCCGCCTGCGGGTGCACGGGGACACCCTCGTCTGCGACCGCGAGGAGGCGCTGGAAGCGCCCATCCTGCCTCTTGAGGGGCCGGTCCGGTGACGGCGATCCTGCGGGCGGGAATGATCCCGTTCGTCGCCGCGCTGCTGCTCGCCACCGGATGCCGGGCCGAAGCCCCGGCGGACGCCGGCGTGACCCTGCTGGACGGGAACCGGATCTCGCTCTCCGGCCCGACCGTCGTCGCGGCCCTCCCCGTCGACGACCAGGGCGACGTCGAGGCGGCGGCCGCACGGAGCCAGATCCCGTCACTCAAGAGCGTCGCGCTCCAGTACCCCGACGTCCGGGTCCTCGTCACCGACTCGGACGGGCACACGACCGACGCAGCCCTCCAGAACTTCGCGGCGAACTGGGCCCTCCCTCCCCACCTCGTGGTCGCCGCGGACTCCGCCTCAGCGGGCACCCAACTGCCCACGGACGGACAGCTCCACACCCTGCTGATCGGAGCCGACGGACACGTCGTCGCCGACTGGTCGAACCAGGCCGCTCCGACACAGGCCATCGTCGCCGCACTCCGCAAGGTCACGGCGAGCCCCTCCTCCACCCCTTCCGACAACGTCGTACGGAAAGAAGCACCATGAGACAAGTCGCAGAGATACGACGGCTGTTCGCAGGCGCGGTCGTCACCATGCTGCTCGCCTGCGCCGCAGTGGCCCTGACCCCGGCCACCCCCGCCCACGCGGCGGGCTCGGCCTACTACGTGGACTGCTCGGCGGCATCCAACGGGACCGGAACCTCCTCCTCGCCGTGGAACTCACTGGCGGGCCCGAACGCGACGACGTTCGCCCCCGGCGACCAGCTGCTGTTCAAGCGGGGAACGACCTGCACCGGCCTGCTCCACCCGCTGGGATCGGGCAGCGCGGCAGGCGGATCCATCACCATGAGCGCCTACGGCACCGGCGCCCTGCCGGTCATCGCCGGAGGCGGCGGCACGGACGCGATCTACCTGTACAACCAGGAGTACTGGGAGATCTCCGATCTGGAGGTGACCAACACCGGCGCCGTAAAGGGCGCGAACGCGCGCCGCGGCGTCTACGTGGTCCTGGAGAACTACGGCACCGCAGACCACTACAAGATCAGCAACCTCAACATCCACGACGTGAACGGCAACCAGTCGAAGGAAGTCGACGGCAGCGCCGGCATCCTCTTCTCCGTTCTCGGCACCACCTCCCCCAGCGCCTTCAACGACGTCGACATCGACGGCAACACGGTGGCCAACGTCGCCCGCAGCGGCATCAACATGTCCAGCACCTGGCTCTGCCGGCCGTCCATCGGCTGCAACAACCCGGTGTGGACGCCCTGGACCGGTGTCGTCGTCCACAACAACACCGTCCACGACACGGACGGCGACGGCATCGTCGTGCAGATGTCGCAGAACGCCCTCATCGAGCACAACGTCGTCTACAACGCGGCCAAGGCCCCCAACGCGGCGAACGCCGGCATCTGGGCCTGGGACTCCGACGGCACCGTGATCCAGTACAACGAGGCGTACGGAACCCAGAAGAACACCGGGAACTCCGACGGCCAGGGCTTCGACGTCGACTACGGCCAGGACGGCACCGTCGTCCAGTACAACTACAGCCACGACAACGCGGGAGGGTTCATCCTCTTCTGCGGCTGCGGCGGAGGATCACACCTCGCGAGCAACGCGGCGGTCCGCTACAACGTCAGCGAGAACGACCTGCTTCGCGCCATCACGATGGACGGCTCGCAGGACTCCGCGTTCTACAACAACACGATCTACATCCCGTCGGGATCCACCGCCAACGTCCTCGAGGTCACCGGCGCCTGGAACGACCTCACCCTCGCCAACAACATCATCTACAACCTGGGCAGCGGCGGTTACGTCTACACGTCCGGCCAGCCAGCCTCGAACTTCGCCTGGCGCAACAACCTCTTCTACGGCAACCACCCGGCCAGCGAGCCCGCCGACCCGGGGAAGATCACGGCGGATCCGCAGCTCGCCTCGCCCGGCAGCGGCGGCACGGGCATCGGCAGCGTCGCGGGCTACCAGCTGACCGCGTCGTCCCCGGCCATCGGCGCGGGAGTCGTCGTCCCCAACAACGGCGGCAAGGACTACTGGGGCTCGACCGTTCCCTCCACCTGCGCACCCGACATCGGCGCCGACCAGTACAGCACGCCCTCCGACGCGACCTGCCTCGCAGGCGAGAACCTCGGTTTCGAGAAGGGGTCGACCTCGGGGTGGAGCGCGTGGAACTCCGCCTCGGTGGTGAACTCGGGCGCCCACTCCGGGACTTACACGGCGCGTGTCGGGCCGTCGCCCGCCTCGCTCGAACAGTACGTCCCCGTCGCGCCCCGGACGACGTACCGCGTCTCGGGCTGGGTGAAGTCGGCCGTCGCCGGTGAGGTCATGAACGTCGGTGTCAAGAACACCGGTGGTCTGGAAACGTCGGCGAGCTCCAGCGGCACCACGTGGACGTACGTCTCCGCCGACTTCACCACCGGGGCGACGAACAACACCGTACGGCTGTACTGCTACAAGAGTTCGGGTACGGGCAACGGCTACTGCGACGACCTGGCCGTCACCCCCGTCAGGAACTACGCGATCAACGGCAACTTCGAGTCCGGCCACACCGTGCCCTGGCGCAACGGCGACTTCTCGCTCACGGGCACGGCGGCCAACGGCAACGCCGCCGGGCTGGCCAACGCCTCCCTGAGTTCAGGCTCCCTGTTCCAGATCGTCACCGGCCTCACGCCGAACACCACCTACCGGCTGACCGGCTCCCTCGCGAGCCAGACCGCCGGCACCACAACCGCGCTGGAGGCCAAGCTCTACAACGGCACCGCCGTCACGAGTGCCTCGACCACGTCGAGCACCTACTCGAAGCAGTCGACGACCTTCACCACGGGCGCGGGCGTGACATCCGCCCGCATCTACTGCCACCTCGTCTCCGGAACCGGCGACGGCTACTGCGACGAAGTCACCCTGACCCAGCAGTGACCGACAGCGTGGGCGTCCCGCACGGGCCAACACCGTGCGGGACGCCCACGCGCTCCCCGTGCCGATGTCTTTTCACGCAACTCAACAGAGAGGTCACTGACCATGGGAACGTCAGGACGTCAGGAGCGGCCAGGCCTGCCCGCAGCCGCTCGCCCGGGAGCGCTGTCCCGGCGCGGGGTCATCAAGGCAGCGGCGGTCACGGCGGGGACCGCAGCACTGGGCCTCGCCGGCACGCAAGAGGCCCACGCGGCGGACGCCGTCATGACCGCCACGTCACCGGACGGCAGCAACAAGATCACGGTGTCCCTGGCCGGCGGAGCGCTCTCCTGGTCGGTCACACGCGCCGGCGCGGCGGTCGTCGGCACCTCGGCGCTCGGACTCGTCATGAGCGACGGCACCACGCTGGGCGCCGCGAACACCGTGCTGACCAACTATCAGCACTGGACCAAGGACAGCACCTGGATGCCGGTGTACGGGCGCAACGCGACGATCCGCGACCACTACCAGGAAATGCGCTGGAACCTTCAGGACAGCACCAGCGGCGTCACCTTCGGCATCCAGATACGCGCCTACAACACCGGAGTCGCGCTGCGCTACACGCTGCTCGGAACGGGCAAGGCCACCATCTCCGACGAGCTGACCAGCTTCGTCTTCCCCGGCGGCACCCTGGTCTACAGCGCCCGGGACGAGAGCGTGTACACCCCCGTCGCACCGGACGCGATCCCCTCCACCGGCACCTCCGGCACGGACGTCGGCCCCCTGACCGACATGCCCCTCCTGGTCACCCTGGCCGGCGGGCCGCGTGCCTGCATCTGTGAATCCTCGCGCGTGAACTACCCGCGAGGGATGCTCACCTCGGTCTCCGGGCAGAGCAACACCCTCAAGACGTACCTGATGAAGAAGACCGCCCGCGGCAGCGGCACGGTGCAGACCACCTCGACCGTCACCACGCCGTTCGCCACGCCCTGGCGGGTCCTCGTCCTCGGATCCTCCGACGCCGACCTGGTCGACAACGCCGAACTGGTGCTCAACCTGGCCCCGGCGGGCGCCCTGACCGACACGACATGGATCCGGCCGGGCAAGGTGTTCCGCTGCAACCTGACCACCGCCGCGGGAATCGCCGGCGTGGACTTCGCCGTCGCCCGCAGCCTGGAGTACATCGAGTACGACGCGGGGTGGTACGGCCCGGAGTTCACCACCACCGACGCGACCGCGGCGATCACGGACATCGACCTGCCCACGGTGATCGACTACGCCACGGACAACGGCATCGGCGTCTTCCTCTACGTCAACCGTCTTGCCCTGACCGACCCCGACACCCTGTTCGCCCTCTACAAGAGCTGGGGCGTCACCGGCATCAAGCTCGGCTTCATCAACGACGGCACCCAGACCATGACCAACCAGATCATCGCCTGGGCCAAGACGGCCGCCAAGTACAACCTGCTGATCGACATGCACGACGACGTACGGCCCTTCGGCTACGAGCGCACCTACCCCAACTGGATCAGCCTGGAAGGCGTCCGGGGCAACGAGCAGTTCCCGACCGCCACCCACAACGTGACCCTGCCCTTCGCCCGCAACGTCGGCGGACCGATGGACTACACCATCTGCTACGGCCAGTCCCGCGACCAGACGACCAACAACCACCAGATGGCGATGGCAGCGGTGTACTACCAGCCACTCAACTTCCTCTACTGGTACTCCACACCGTCGTCGTACACCACCACCGCCAACTGGCCCGGGCTGTCGTGGTTCGACGCCGTGCCCACCACCTGGGACGAGAGCAGGACCCTCACCGGCTCGATCGGCGAGTACATAGCGGTCGCCCGCCGCAGCGGCGCCACCTGGTTCCTCGGCGCGATGACCAACGAGACCGCCCGCACCCTGTCGGTCCCGCTGGACTTCCTCGACAGCGGCGTCAGCTACACCGCCACCGTCTACGCGGACGGAACGGCGGGAACCACCCCGCACGCCACGCCCACGGTGGTGAGCACCCGGACCGTCACCTCCTCGACGACTCTGAGCATGGCGATGACCAGCGCGGGTGGTCAGGCGGTCATCCTCCAGCCGAGCTGACGCCCCGCGACCCGGGCCGCCCGTACGGGACCCGGCGGGCGCGGGGCTCCGGCAGGCACTCGATCGAACCCGGTCACCAGGGCACCACGCCCGGCACCGAGCCGCCGTTTCACACGGGGTGCCGAAGTCGACGACGCTGGCCTGTGCCTGTCCGTCGGAAGACTTCGGTGCGGGCACCCTTCATCGAGCGGCCGCACGGCCCTCACGCCCGCCCGCGCGAGCCACCGATCGCGGCCTCGTCCAGATCCAGCAGGTCCGCGACGGCCCACCGCTCGGTCAGCGACCGTCAGGGGGCCACGTTGACCTCGGCCAGCACACAGAACCAGCCGGATACCGGCACATCAGAGGCGGGTGCTCCGGACGAGACGACTTCCACCTGCGCGCGGATGGACGCCTGACGCCTGAGCCGCCGTCCGCCGCCGAGCAGCCCGAGGAGTTCACCTACGACCCGATGGACCCGGTGCCCACAGTGGGAGGGGCGCTGTTGCTGACGGACGACTTCCGTCCCGGGCCGCTCGACCAGACGGCCGTGGAGGCGCGCGAGGACGTCCTGGTCTTCACCACCGAACCGCGCGCCGAGGACGTCGAAGCGACCGGCCGGGTCGAGGCCGTACTCTTCGCCGCCACGGACGGCCCCTCGACCGACTGGGTCGCCCGCCTGTGCGACGTCGACGAGCACGGCCTCTCCCGCAACGTGACCGACCGGCAGCGACGCCGGTGAGCCCGCCGAGCATGTCGTGGACCTGTGGTCGACCACCATCGCCTTCCAGGCAGGACACCGCATACGGCTCCAGCTCACCTCCGGCAACTTCCCGCACTGGACCGCAACCACAACACAGGCGAAACCGAGGAGAGCGCGACCACGGCCCGAGTCGCCCGCCAGCAGACCCTCCACGACCCCGACCGGCCCTCCCGCATCGTCCTGCCCGTATTGGTTCCCATGTGACAGGAAACGGGGAGAGCCGGCGATCCCTCGCGCCAGCGGGCAAGCACGCCGACCGCGGCCGCGTCGGCTCCGGCGGAGGAGGCAGACATCCCGCGGCCGGAGGCGACGACCTCCCCCGGGGCGCCCGACACGGCATCACCGCCACGCCATCGCCCCCGGCCCCATCGACACCCCCCATGCTCGCCGCCGACTACATCACCGGCGTCGTCCTGGAGGTGAACGGCGGCATCTCCATCGGCCTCTCGACCCGGTGACGCCGCTTCGACGGTCAGGCGGTGACGCCCGACTCGCCGTCAGGGACTGTCACGGCCCAGGCGGCCATGGTGTCGAGGACGGCGCGCAGCCCTTCGCCGAGGGGGGTGAGCCGGTACTCGACCCGTGGCGGGATCTCCGCGTAGGCGGTGCGGGTCACGATGCCGTGCCTCTCGAACCGGCGCAGCCGGCTGGTGAGGGTGTGCGGGCTGATGCCGGGCAGCGCATCGCGCAACTCTGTGAAGCGGTGTGGCCCGCGCAGGAGTTCGCGCACGATCAGGGTGGCCCACGGCCCGTCGAGCAGAGTGATGAACCGGGCGACGCCGCACTCCGGGAGACGGTCAGCGGTCATAGTTCGAGTCTAGGCCATTAGTGCAGTTGATGTAACCGATGCATCCTGTGCACTAATGGCTCCATGACCTACATGATCCATGGCGCCACGGGCGCCCAAGGTGCCCCTGTCGTCGCAGCCCTCATCGCCGCGGGCAAGCCCGTGACCGCCCTGACCAGTAAGGCGGGCGCCGTCGTGGACGGCGCACGCGTGCTGACCGTCGACTACTCCTCCACCGCGGACCTGGCCGATGCCTACCGTGGCGCGGAGGGGGTGTTCGTCCACCTGCCGGTGGCCCCGGAGGAGGACCGCCTGGCCTTCGCACGCAACGTCGTGGCCGCCATCCGCGAGGCCCGGCCCGCCCGCGTGGTGTTCTCCACCAGCGGCGGCCTCATCGGCACCGACGGCGACAGCGGTCAGGACACCCCGGCAGCGAACGCCGTCTCGGTGCTCGCCGCCGGGCTGGCGGACAGCGGCGTCTCACACGCCGTCATCGAGCCCCGGTTCTACCTGGAGAACCTGCTGCTGCCGAACGTGATCGCGGGCGTCCGCGAGGAGGGCGTGCTGCGTTACTCGCTGCCCAGCGGCTTCCGCGCCTCCTGGGCCTCGCACCTGGACATCGCCGACATCGCCACCGTGATGTTCGACCGCACGGACGTCACCGGCGTGGTCTCCGTCGGCCAGTACCCAGCCGTCAGCGGCGAGGACTTGGCCGAGGCGTTCAGCGCCCGGCTCGGAAGGCCCGTGGCCTACGAGGCGACCGACCCCCACGCCTTCTTCGCACCACTCGCACCCATGATGGGCGAGCAGGCCGCCACCGACATCGCAGACATGTACCAGGCCCTCAGCACGCAGCCCGACCACTCGATCACAGCCGAGCGCTCCGCTCAGAAGCGCCTCGGCCTGACACCCCGGACCCCGAGCCAGTGGCTGGCCGACATAGATCTCTGACACGGACCGGCGACGCAGCCGGGACGCCACTGCCGGAGCCGCACCCCCGTCAGGGTCCCCCACCAGGACACTGCTCTCACAGACAGGCGGGTGAGAGACGACAAGATGCCCGGCCGCCGCTGTTCGCGGCGGAATGGAAACGGTTCAGCGTCGCCGTCTGCCTGCCGCCCCGGCTGCCGGGGGACGGAGCCAGCCGTCACCAACCGGACCGCCGACTCTGCCGAGGCCCTGCCTCCGGGGCGAGGGGCCACATGGCCAGGGCCAGGACGACAGCTGTGGCGAGGAGATCAGGCGGAGCACTATGCGCCCATGGCGTTGGCACCGGTTTCGAGGTCGGCGAAGTCGCCGGTTCTGCAGTGGAAGACGGCCGCATCGACCATCAGGACGGCGAAGCCGGTGGCTGCGGCGATGTCCAGAGGCTGCCAGAAGAGACCGATGATCAGTCCGGCGGCCGCAGCGACCTCGGCCAGTCCGATGAAGCGGACCAGCCCTGGCGGAGTACGGCCCCTTGAGCACGGTCTTGGGAGCCCCGACGGAGAGAGTGACCAGGGTCAGGAGCATGCCGAGGATGGCCGTGGTGATGTACAGGGGGTGAGACAACCGGCCATCACAGACATGAAGCAGGGGTTCGATAAGGCGATGCGCTCACGGCCTGACCCGCACCGAGCGCATTCGTGCTCCTGGCGCTGAGTAAAGCCCCCGACCACACCATGAAACTCGGCGACCTGGCCGGCCTGTGTCACGTCTCGCCCCCGATGCCGGGCGTACCGCGCAGGCCATGGCGACCGAAAGCCCGCTCCTGCGTGAACAGGCACCGCACGACGCGCGGTCGTCGATTGCCATTCGGACCGACGCCGGACGCGCTCGTTTGGAGCAGGCCCTGCCGGCCCACGTCGCCACCTTGCGTCGCCCGGTCCCCGATCACCTCCATCGCGAAGACATCGACGTGGCCGAACTCGCCGCCGCCTGGCCACGCATGGCGGAGACAGCCTGACCTTGCTTCGGTGAGGAGCGGTCGTGGCGCCAGCCCTGACGGGCTGGCGCCACGACGTACGCCTGTCACCGGCACTTCGGGAACGCGCACTCACCCGGCTCGGTTCAGGCCGGGGTGCCCTGGGACAGGGCGGAGACGTCGGTCCAGTCCTGCCAGGTCTTGAGGCGCTCGGCACAGACGTGGGGGAGCAGGTCCAGTCCGACGGTGCCGAAGAAGACGCGCAGGGGCGGGTTGTCGGCGTCGACGATCTTCAAGAGTGCCGGTCCGGCCGCGGCGGGGTCGCCGATCTTCATGTTGCGCCAGCCCTCGGCCATGGCCGCGCGCACCTGGTCGTAGGCGGGCAGCTGCTCGGCGAACCTGGCAGAGGCGCCGGACCAGTCGGTGGCGAAGCCGCCGGGCTCGACCAGCGTGAGCTTGATCCCGAATGCGGCAACCTCCTGCGCGAGGGACTCGGTCAGGCCCTCCAGGGCCCACTTGGAGGCGCGGTAGCCGCCGAGGTTGGGGAAGGTGGTCACGCCGCCGATGGTGGAGATCTGCACGATGTGGCCGCCGCCCTGCTCGCGCAGCAGGGGCAGGGCGGCCTGGGTCACCCACAGGGCACCGAAGAAGTTGGTCTCCATCTGGTCGCGGACCTGCTGCTCGGCCAGTTCCTCGACGGCGCCGAACAGGCCGTAGCCGGCGTTGTTGACCACGACGTCCAGGCCGCCGAAGTGCGCGTGCGCCCGCTGCACGGCCTCGGTAGCGGCGGCCTTGTCGGTGACGTCGAGGGTCAGCGGAAGGATCGCCTCGCCGTGCGCGGCGACCACGTCCTTGAGGGAATCGGTGTCGCGGGCGGTGGCCACGACCTTGTCGCCACGGCTTGTGGTGGAAGGCAGCTGGGGCATGGCCGCAGCCGTGTTCGACCACGGCGGACAGCCGGCGTGGGCGTTGACCGTGACGGGTGTGGAGACCCGGTTCCGTGCCGAGCGCAGACCTGAACTCGGTGCGCTCCTCCTGCGCGAGGCACACGCGCTCGGCCGGACGCTGAGCACCGGCGGGAGTGCCCGGCGTTGACCGTCTTCAGGCCGGGCGCGCCTGCTCGGCCCAGACGACCTTTCCCTCGCGGGTGTACCGGGTTCCCCAGCGCTGAGTGAGCTGGGCAACGAGGAACAAGCCACGACCGCCCTCGTCACTCGGCTGCGCCCGACGCAGGTGCGGTGTGGTCGTGCTTCCGTCCCACACCTCATAAATGAGCGTGTCGTCCTTGATGAGCTGCAGGCGGATCGAACCGCCGCCGTAACGGATCGCGTTGGTGACCAGCTCGCTGACGATGAGCTCCGCGCTGAACGCGCTCTCCTCCAGCTCCCATTCGGAGAGCCGCTCGCAGACGCTGCGGCGGACGTCGGCCACGACGGACGGATCCGCCGGAATGTCCCACCTGCCGACCTGGGTCCGGTCGAGGACGCGGGTACGAGCCAGGAGCAGCGCTACGTCGTCACTCCGTTCCGGGACCAGCAAGGCGTCCAGGATTCCGTCGCCCAGCTCGTCGAGTGACTCACAAGGTTGTTCCAGGAGGCCGCGCAGTTGCTCAAGTCGCGCGTCAATGTCCTGGTCACGGGTTTCTATGAGGCCGTCCGTGAAAAGGGCGAGGACACTGCCTTCCGGCACGGCGATCTCCGTGGATTCGAACGGAAGACTGCTCAGGCCGAGTGGCGGACCGACCGGGACCTCGACGCTGTGCGCCTTGCCTTGCGGAGACATCATGATCGGGGGAAGGTGTCCGGCGCTGGCCAGGGTGCAGATGCCGACGACCGGATCGTAGGCGGCGTACAGGCAGGTCGCGCCGACGTCGCAGGCCACGGCGTCCAGCCCGAATGCGGGAGCCGCGTCGGTGTCCGCGGTGTTGCTCACGATGTCGTCGAGGTGCGTGAGGAGCTCCTCCGGCGGCAGGTCGATGTCCGCGAGCGTGCGTACCGCCGTACGCAGCCGCCCCATGGTCGCGGCCGCTGTGAGCCCATGTCCCACGACGTCACCGACGACCAGCCCGACCCGCGCGCCGGGCAGCGGGATCACGTCGAACCAGTCACCGCCTGTCTCGGCCTCTCCGCCCGCGGGCAGGTAGCGTGCGGCTGTCTCGACGGCCGGGTGCTGCCCGGGGAGGCGGGGCAGAAGCATGCGTTGGAGGCCGAGAGCAATGCCACGTTCGCGGCGGAACCGGCGCGCGTTGTCCAGACAGACGGCCGCCCGGGCGGCAAGGTCTTCGCTGACCGTGAGGTCGTCCGGCGTGAAGATGTCCGGTGTTCGTGCGTTTCGCAGAAGCAGCACAGCGCCCAGGGGCACGCCGCGAACTCGCAGGGGAACCGCGATGAGCGAGTGGGCGCCGCCATCCCGCGGCTGTTCCGCCCGCGCCGGGTCCTCTTGAAACCATCGCCTGATCGCCGGGTCCGGGAGTGTCCGCAACTCCGGCCTTCCGCTCCGCAGGCATGCCGCCACGAGCGACGAGGCCGGGTGTACGACCAGGTCATCAGGCGATTGGTGGACAGATGGAGCGCCGGAGTGCGGCAGAAAAGCCACCCGGCGCAGCGCGACCGGCCCGACCGGTACCGATGCCGCCAGCTGGCCTTCGATGACCTGGTCGAACAGGTCGACCGCGACGCCGTCGGCGAACCGCGGAACGATCACCTCGGCGAGTTCCCTGGCGGTGCGCGCCACGTCCAGGCTGGTCCCCAGGTGTTCGCGCGCCTCGTTGATCAGTGCCATGCGCTTCCGCGAGCCGTGCAGCTCCGAGTAGTCGAAGATGCACGTCGTTACCGCCTGTACACGACCGGCCTCGTCGGTGAGCGGGAAGACGTCGACGCCCCACGCATGTGCCCGAGGTTCCCCGGGGGCTCGGACGTATGCCTCGGTGGATTCGGGGACACCGGTCTCGGCGACCCGCAGCAGCTGTCGGTTGATCGCGGAGAAGCCTGGTCCGGTGAGGAACTCCGTCACCAAGCGGCCTTTCAGTTCCGCTTCGGTCCAGCCTGCCGCACGGGCCATCGGGGGGTTGACACGCAGTAGCCGGCCTTCACGGTCGGTGATCCCGGTGGCGGTCGGATTCTGGTAGAACGCCAAGGTCAGAAGCCGGTCGTGAGTAGCACCGACCGCCCCGGCCTCGGGTGTGGCGGTCAGGAGGTAACCGGCGTGTCTCCCTTGCAGCACCAGGGGGGACACCAGCGGCGCCGCGTCGACATGGCGGCCTTCACGGTGCCGAAAGGCCAGGCCATCCCCTGTCAGCAGTGCGTCCAGCGGCCTTCCGACCACTTCGTCGGTGTCGAATCCCAGGAGGGACCGTGCGCCATCGCTCCAGCAGGCCACGATCCCGTCGGAGTCGGCCACTACCACGGGGGTGGTGGTGGCGATCACGTCGTTCACGGGCGCCCTGGCTCTCCCGGGCTGCACCACGGGGTCGTTCATAGCGCCTCACCTGGCCTTGACGGACATACCGCGCTCTTTACGATGGTCCCACGCGGCAGTCGCCCGCAAGACGAACGAACGTGACTCCCCCACGCAACGCAGATAGTGGCCACGCTGTGGGTCAGGACCAGGCAGAGGTGCGGATGGAAGGGAAGGCCGGTTCCGGCAGGCAGATCCCGCGCCGCAATCCGGGAAACGCCGCATCGGACGCTTTGTGGTGCGGTAGGTACCAACGGATGGAATCGGCGCCGGCAGCCTCGCTCGCCTCGATGCCTGGCTCACCGGCAGACCGCTCGCCCGCACCCGCGTCTCGCCCTTCGCGGCACTCCGCCCCGCTGGATGAACTCCAGCGGGGCGGAATTGACCGACAGCGTCCGTTCGTTGGCGCGGGCTCTCACGTCCGGGCTGTTCAGGCAGGCAAAAGGGGTGCCTGCGGCCATCTGCCTCTGATCCGCGCGGTGATCCAGACGGAAGTCTCCGGCGCTCCGCCGGTCGCGGCGCGCGTCGGACTCTCGCGCGGCGACCGGCACCGGTTCGGGCGGGGAACGGTCAGTCGACCCACACCGACCGCGCGCCGGCGCCGGTGAGGCTGTTGAACATCTCGGAAGCCTGCAGCTTGCCGTCGAACATGCGCAGGACGTGCATCGAGACGCACATGACCTCGATCTCGTCGATGACGCTGCGGCCCTCCAGCCACTTGGGCAGAACGCTGCGTGCGTGCATCTCCCGCATGGAGGCCGGCACGAAGGCGGAGATGTTCGCGGCGCTCGTCACCGTCGGCAGAATGTAGCCGGGGACCATGCCGATCGTCACGACCAGGCCCTGCTCGACATCGGCCGCGACGACCCGCGCTTTCGGGTCCGACGGCCGGAAGGGCGCGAGACCGTAGGGCATGACGACGGTGTCCTCCGGCGCGTGCGGGCCGGTGTCGACACCCATGAGCAGGTCGTGGAACTCAGCGAACTCGTGGACCACGCCGCCCTGTTCCATGACGACGCAGTCGTCTCCCTCCGGGGGCGTCGGCGCCGCGGTGTCGATGAAGATGGCCCTGCCGAGTGCGAGCAGTTCCTCGCGGGTGGCGCGGCCGCTCTCCGGGATGGCGGACTTCCAGACCGCGGGCTCGTTGCCGATCTCCTCGGCGAGCATCACGTAGCCGCCCTCCCCCCGGGACTTGGCGTGGAAGATCTCCAGTTCGGTGATCCGGTCGTCGGCGACGGCAATCCGGGCCCAGAAGGTGGCCGGCGCGCCACCGATCTCCAGGTTCGCGGTCATCACGATGTTGCCGAGTTCCTCGTCGGCGATTACCGGCCCCAGGGCGTTCACCCTGGAGACGAGGCGCCAGGCGGTGAGCATGTTCAGCGCACCCGGGATCGAGTTCTCCGTAGCGCGGTAGCGGTCCGCCAGCGGAAGGAGACCGGGGTCCTTCTCGACCATCGACTTGAGGACAAGGTCGACGTACTGCTTCATCTGGTACTGCTCCTTCGTGCGTGGGTGATGTGCCGTCGGCCGGTCCGTCCAGGCCGCCGACCTGGCAGGGGCGTACCGCTCAGGCGGGATTGCGGCCGATGAAGAACTCCCGGAACGGGTCCATGCTCGGTTCGAGGCCGGCGTCGACGAGTCCCTTGCGCAGGGCGTTCATCTGCGGGTCGTGGATGCGCTGGGTGGGCATGCGCAGCGGGCCGCCGTTGTAGCCCTGGAGCCATCCCTGGAACTTCCACGCCTGACGGTTGATGAAGAAGCCGCCGTTGAGCTGCGCGGCAAGATTCGACTTGACCTTGCGGGCCGGGTGCAGCCGCCAGTAGATCTCCGTCGCCTCGTCGTACTTGCCGTCCCGCAGCAGTCCCATCACGTGCGGGATCGTCGGGCCGTAGTACTCGTGGTCGCTGGTCGCGGAGAGCTGGATCGGCATCACCTGGGAGAGGGGGATCAACTCGCCCTCGATGGGGCAGGAGATGACGACCTCGTCGCCGAACAGCCGGTGGCACTCGATGATGCCCTGGATGCTGGGGAAACCGCCCTCGGCCTTGATCACGGCTATGTTCGGGCAGTCGTCGATCAGCCGCCGGATCAGGCGGGCCGGGATGTCCGAGGGGTGGATGCGCGAGCTGAAGTTCCACAGGAACATCGGGAAGAGGATGACGGCCAGGTTCGTGGCGTCGCAGACGGCCCTGGTGTAGTCGTAGACCTCCTGCTCGGACTCGGGGTAGAAGTTCGGCGGGTACGACAGCAGCACCAGCTCCGCGCCTGCGGCCTCCGCGCCCTTGACCGCCTCGATGTTCTGCTCGAGATCGCTCCAGCTGGCATGGTGCACGACCACCAGGTCGTCGCCCGCCTCGTCGCGGATGATCCGCAGGAAGTCCAGGTACTCCGGCAGGGTGATGTTGACCTCGGAGACGCCGAGCGTGCCCAGGAAGCCGTGCTCCTTGGCCAGCCGCACGTCGTGCCGGATCGCCGTCTCGTTGATGCCGCTGAGGTCGTTGGTGAACGACGGGATGGTGCAGTTGACGGCGCCGACGAGCCTCTCGCGCGCCCACTCACGCGCCTCGCGCCGGTTGTAGTCCGCCATGTCCGGTCCTTTCTTCTTGCCAGTTGACGACTCGTCACGTACAGCGGGTGGTTGAGTCAGTGGGACGGGTGGTGCCGGTCCGCGACGGGCTCGTCACGCGGTTCTCACTTCTCGACCGGGTGGATTCCGAGGTCGGTGACGAGGCCGAGGCCGTCGCGCTCGGCGCTGCGCGCACACATCTCGGCGACGGCGAGGTCCTGCACCGCCGAGCCCACCGACTTGTAGAGCAGGATCTGTTCGCGCTTCTCGCGGCCCGGGTGCCGGCCCGAGACCAGGTCGGCCAGGGAGACCGTCTTACGGCTCACGTCGACGCCCTGTGCCCGCGCGGCGATCAGGTCGCCGGTCTCCTCCAGGACCTCCTCGACCATGTCGGCGACGAGCAGCGCGCAGCGCGACAGGACCTCCGGGTCGACCTCCCGCTGCTCGGGCAGGGTCGATCCGATCGACACAACGGTCATGCCGGGGCGCAGCCACGCCCCGAGCAGGGTCGGTGACTCGTCGCGCGAGCGGGCGGCACACACGACGACGTCCGCGTCCGCGACGGCCGCCCGCGCGGACTCGGCCGGGGTGATCTCGACGCCCAGGTCGGCCAGTTCGCGTGCGCAGCGGGTACGGCTCTCGGGGCGGGGGCTGTAGACCGTCACCGAGGTGAGTTCACGCACCGCCGCCAGCGCCCGTACATGGTTCTTCGCCTCGAAGCCGGAGCCGATCAGCCCGACGCGCAGGGCACCGGCCGGAGCGAGGACGTCCGCCGCGAGAGCGGAGGCCGCCGCCGTGCGGAACCCGGTGATCGAGTGGCCGTCGAGCAGCGCGACCAACTCCGCGCTGCGCTGGTCGAACAGCGGGATCAGATAGGAGACGCGGCCGTGTTCCGGCGACGCCGCGATGATCTTCAGGCCCATGAGCGCGGGGTCGGCGGGCACGCCGCTCAAGGTGCGCAGCCACCCGTGGTCGCCGCGTGCCATCCGGCGGGCGGGGAAGCGGGTGCCGTCGGGATCACCGGCGTAGGCCGCGCGGAGGGCCTCGACCGCCTCCTTCCAGTCGAAGACGGACCGTACGGCGGCATCGCCGAGGATCAGGGTCATGGAGTGCCTTCCGTCGCCGGGGCGGTGAACACGTCCTCGATCCAGTCGGCGATGTACGAGCCGACGTGAGGGAGGTGGTCCAGGCCGATGTGCTCCGTGGCACCCTCGTCGGGCGTGAAGACCCGCAGCTCGCGCCGGGGGCTGCCGACGGCCTGCTCGTAGGAGCGGTGCGCGTACTTGACGTCGATCTGCCGGTCGTTGCTGCCGTGCGTGACGAGGAACGGGCAGGTGATCCGCTCGACGACGCCGTCGAGGTGGACGGCGGCCGCGGCCTCGATGAACGAGGGGACGTCGTCGTGGCCCCAGACCCACAGCACGTGCTCCCAGTAGTGCGGGACCGGGTTCTCGCCCTCCCGCTCCAGCCGCGCCTTCTGCACCTCGCCCCAGTTGTGGTTGGCGCCCCAGGCGACGGCGAGGGCGAGCCGCTTCTCGAACGCCGCGGCCCTCGGCACGTAGAACCCGCCGAGCGACCAGCCCACCAGGCCGACGCGGGCGTTGTCGACGTCCTCGCGGGTCTCCAGGTAGTCGACGCACGCCGTCGCCCAGTCCTCGGTCGTGACGCGCGCCTTGAGGTCCTGGAAGCGCAGCGCCTCACCGCTGCCGGGGCAGTCCACCATCAGGGTGGAGATCCCGCGGGCGGCCATCTCGGCGGGCCAGCCGGAGGTGTACATGTGCTCCTTGGTGGAGTCGAGGCCGTTCCACATGATCACCGTCGGCGCCGGGGTCCCGTCGGGGCGGGACGCCCGGGTGAAGTACGCCGGCAGGGTCGTCCCCTCGAAGGGCACCGCGACTCTGGAGGTGGCCGGGTCGACGAGCTCGAACGAGCGCTCCAGCAGGTCGAGGCAGTGCTGGTAGACCTGCCTGCGGTCGGGGTCCTTGGCGCTCTGCATGCGCTCCGCCTGGCACAGGTACGCCGCCGCCCGGAAGTACCTCTGCCCGGCGGTGCGCGGGTGGCCGGCCGCCGCGGCCTCGTCGGCCTGGCTCTCCAGCTGTCCGGCGACGGCCTGCCAGGACGCCATGAACTCCCTGGTGCCGACGTCGCTGCCCTGCCGGGCGAGTTCACGGATCGGGCGGCAGGCACGGTCGACCTCGTCGATGCAGCCGCCGGAGTTCAGCGTCGCGGCGACGCCGAGGCTCCAGATGTAGTTGTCTGGGAAGTACTCGAACATGTCCGTCACTCTGCCGTCGGTGGTGTGCGCCCGGAACCCGTACCGTCGTGATGCGAGGTATCGACGGGCTGGTCGGACGCGCCATGGACGACGAGGTGTACGACCGAGCCGCGTGCCGCGTACGGGGGTCGGCGGAAAGCCGGCGCGTCGTACCGGGCGCAGGGGACCCCGACGGCGCGGTCAACGCGTGTACGGCGTCGACCGCGGTGCGTCCCACCGCCCGCGCTCGTCCGGCATTCAGGACGGGCGCGTGGCGTCCGCGATGTGCTTGTGCGACACATGGGCGGTCATGCCGCCGTCGATCACCAGCTCGGCGCCGTTGTAGTAGGCGGAGTCGTCCGAGACGAGGAAGACGATCGTCGGGGCGATGTCGGCGGGAACCCCCACCCTGCCCAGGGGAATCTCCGCGACCGCGGCGGTCTGGAACGCGGGCGGCGCCGAGGCCATCAGCGGGGTGTCGATCAGCCCCGGCATGACCGCGTTGACCCGGATTCCATGCTCGCCGAGCTCCAGCGAGGCGGAGCGGGTGAGCCCGCGCAGCGCCCACTTGCTCGCCGTGTACGCCGCCGCCGCGTGCCCCGACACCGCGGCGACGGAGCAGATGTTGACGATGCTGGAGCCCGGCGCCATCAGCGGCACAAGCGCCTGGATGCCCAGCAGGGGGCCGGTCACGTTGATGGCGAACGTGCGCTCCCACGCCTCGGCCGACACATGCGGGATCCGCTCGCGGGCCGCCACTCCCGCGTTGTTGACCAGCGCGTCGACGCGGCCGTACCGCTCACCGGCGAACTCCGCCAGCTCGGCCCAGCCGGCCGCGTCGGTGACGTCGTGGCGGAGCTGGGTGACGCTGCCGCCGCCCGGCCGGTCGCCACCGGCGTACTCGAAGTCGAGGACATCGGTGGCGATGACGTGCGCGCCTTCGGCGGCGAGCGCCTCGGTCTCGGCGGCCCCCTGGCCGCGCGCGGCTCCGGTGACGACGACGACCTTGCCGGCCAGCCGGCCACTCGCGGCCGGGTTCACGGGGCTCATACCGGCGGGGCGACGAACACGCCGCTGTCGGGGTCGTTGAAGCTGTCCCGAGCGATGATCTCGCTCATCGGGTCCGCCGTGCCCCACAGGTCCTGCGTGTCGGGGTCGGCGATGTCGAACACCTGCGGGTGCCATATGTCGGAGTCGAGCCGGGCCAGCTCGGTGGTGTACTCCATCGTGTTGCCGCTGGGGTCGAGGAAGTAGCTGAAGGTGTTGTTGCCGGCGTTGTGCCGGCCCGGCCCCCAGATCTTCTTCGTACCGGCGCGCATGGCCCGTCCGGTGGCCCTCATGTACTCGTCCAGGCCGCGCAGTTCGAAGGAGACGTGGTGCACGGACGTGTGCGGGCCGCGGGCGATGGCGAGGCTGTGGTGCCAGTCGTTGCACCGCATGAAGTGCATCATCTCGCCCATGTGCTCGCCCCAGAGCGTGTCCGACAGCTTGAAGCCGAGGACGTCGGCGTAGAAGTCTCGCGTCTTGTTGGGGTCGGTGCTGTTCATCACCGCGTGGGAGAGCCGTACGGGGACGGACTCGCCCTCCTCGACCGCGCGGTGTCGGCGCGTCTCGACGTCGGCGCTGATCTCGATCGTGCGTCCGTCGATGTCGAAGAAGCGGAAGCCGTAGCCGCCGCCCGCGGTCTGCAACTCGCCCGGCTCGCTGACCAGTTGGACGCCGCGGCTGCCGAGCTGCTGGGCGAGGGCGTCGACCGAGGCGGCGTTGTCGGCGCCGAAGGCGATCAGGTCGAGGCGTTTGTCGGCGGACTTCCGCAGGCGGATGACGTACTGCTCCGGCGAGCCCTCGGCCGCCAGGTACGACAGGTCACCGTCGGTGCCCGTCTCGGTGAGGCCCCAGACCTTCTTGTAGAAGGTCCGCTGTGTCTCGTAGTCGGGCACGGCCAGGTCGACGTGGCGCAGATGGGTGATGCCGTGTTCGTTGAGGTGGCTCATGGGTCAGACTGTTCCTTCGCTCGCTGCTCGGTGGGCCGCAGGTCAGCCCAGGACAGTGCCGCCCCCGTCGACGACGAGGTTGACGCCGGTGATCCAGGCCGCCTCGTCGGAGGCGAGGAAGACCGCCGCGCTCACGACGTCCTCAGGTGCGCCCGGACGGCCCAGCGGGATGCGGGCGATGTTGCTCTTGAACGCGTCGTCGCCGTTGTCGACCAGCCAGGCCGTGGCCGGGGTCACGATGAAGCCGGGGCTGACGGCGACGGCGCGGATCTTGTGCGGCGCGCCTTCGACAGCGAGTTGCTGGGTGAGGTTGATGACGCCGGCCTTGGCGGTGCCGTGGACGTTCTGCGGCATGAACTCCACGCCGCGCGTGCCGGCGATCGAGCCGATGTTGACGACGACGCCACCACTGCGCTTGAGGTATTTCCACGCGGTGCGGGTGGTGTAGAAGACGAGGTTGAGTTCGTTGGCGATGCCGTAGTCCCAGGTCTCGACCGGCATCTCGTCGATCGGGCCGAACACCGGGTGCGAGGCGTTGTTGTAGAGGATGTCGACTCCGCCGAAGACCGCGGCCGCGTCCTCCACCCATTTCTCCGCGGCGGCGGCGTCGGAGAGGTTCACCGGGGCGAAGCCGTCGATCTCGCCACCGGCCTCGCGGCCGAGGCGGACCGTCTCGGCGATGCCCTCCTCCTTGATGTCGCAGCCGACGACCTTTGCGCCCTCCCGCAGGAAGCGCAGCGCCGCCTCCCGTCCCATCCCGCTGCCGATGCCGGTGATGAGCGCGATCTTGCCGTCCAGACGGCCTGCCATGGTTGCTCCTCTGTCTGCGTGTGCCGAATGTCTGCGTGTGTCGAGGTCTCGTGTGGGGGTGGGGCGCCTCGGGTCAGGCTGTCGTGATCTCGATCGCGCCGTGGTACGACGTGCCGGGCTTCGGCTCGGTCGGCACACCGTCGACGGTGACGGTGCCGGCGGTGAGCGTCGCGTCCGCGTCCAGGACGAGCCCGGTGAGGTGGCTTGTGCCGGTGACCGTCCAGCTCGACCCCGCGCCGAGGGTGACGATCACACCGTTGTTCACGGCGGGGGCGGCGGTGTTGTCGACCTCGCCGAGCTCGCGGTACTGCTCGGGGCCGATCGCCGCCACCCGGTGCTCGGCCACGGAGGCGGAGATCACGCCGTGCAGCGAGGTCCGCGTGAACGTCAGCGCGATGTTCCGGCCGGCGCGGGCTCCGTTGTAGAAGTCGCCGCGCAGGTCGATGTCGGTGAACCGCGCGACGCTGTCGTCGTCGTGCACCTCGGTGACGTCCCACTGCGGGTCGCGCCGAGCGGGGCCGGTGGGCGGGGCGTACACGGCGCGTACGTCGTCGAAGTCGCCCGAGTTGATGATCGGGTCGTCGGAGTCCATGAACTGGAAGAGCACGCCGTTCCCCGCCTCCAGCCGCGCACCGCCCGAGCCGTCGACGGTGATGTCCGCCTTGACGCCCTTGTTGAGGAAGACGGTGCCGGCGCTGGAGATCCGGGTGCCTCCGGTGACGGAGAGGACGCTGCCCGGGAACTGGTGCAGGAGCGCCCCGAACCGTCGCGACTCGATGACGCTCGCCCGCTCGGGCAGTGCGGCGATCTCCTCGCCGCTCAGGCCGGTCTCCAGGTCCGCGTCGAGCTGCGCGACCCGCTCGTGTGTGCTGTCCCCGAGGGTGACCGAGCCGCCGCTGAGGACAAGGCCGTAGGTGACGCCGGTGAAGCGGGTGCCGAGGAACGTGTCGACGGCGTTGACGTCGGCGTAGGCGCCGTAGCCGTCCTTGCCGGTGATGACGGCGTCCACGTTGACGGCGCTCAGGCGCAGCGGAACGTCGAGGTTGCCGAGCATGGTGCTGGAGCCGACCGCGTCGCTGGCCAGCACGCCCCAGTTGCTGGAGGTGACGGAGCAGGCGACATAGGTGGCCCGGGTCAGATCGCCGAGGGTGACGACCGAGCGGACGTTGCCGGACAGGCCGAGCGGCCAGGGCACGGTCATCATGCCCGGCCCGAGGACGTCCTCGTAGTCGTCGGGCAGGGTGCCGTCGGTGGTGGTGATGACGGAGTTCTTCACGACCACGCGAGCACCGTCGTCGGCGACGACACCGGCGCGCACCGCGCCACGGGTGCGGATCGTCGCGCCGTCGACGGTGAGGCGGGTCGTGCGCCCCTTCGCGACGACGGCCGCGCCCTGGGCGGAGAAGTCGCTTCGGCCGTTGCCGTCGAAGTCGAAGGTGGCGTCGGTGAGTTCGTACTCGCCGCCCGCGATGTAGAAGCCGTTGAACGCCTCGCCGGTGGAGGCGACGGTGACGCCGCGGGCGGAGCGGCCGTCGTAGGTGCCGCCGCGTACGGCGGACGGTACGGACTTGGCGTCCACGACGCCGTCGGCGTCGACGTAGACCGCCTGGCGCAGATGGAAGGGGGCGTCCATGACGGAGGCCGGGTGGTCCTCGGTGACCGTGACGACCACGTCGCCGCGGTAGGTGCCCGGCGCGACGGCGGTCGTCGTCGCGTAGGTGGAGAGCAGCTTCGAGCCGGTCTCGACGCCGTCGACGGTCACCGTGAGGTGGTGGCCCTCGGGCGCGGTCAGGGACCCGCCGTCGGCGACGGTCAGCGAACGCACCCGCGTGGTCCGCGGGAGGGTGCGCACCTCGCCGCCGCGCACGTCGAGCGCGTCGAGTTCGATGCGGTCCTGGAGGGAGTCGGTCATGGTGGGCGAGTCCTTGGTTCGGGGGGCGGACGGTGGCCGGCCCGGGGCCGCGGCGGCTGCCGGAGCCTCGGACCGGCCGGGGATCAGCGGGGGCTGGGCCGGAGACCTGGAACGGGCCGGAGGTCAGGGGCGCTGACGGTCGGTCACTTCAGGTACCAGGAGGACTTGGCCGACGGGTCGAAGGCGTACGGCTGCGAGTTGGGGCTGCCGTCGGGCGCGATGTTGACGAGGTTCTTCGCCGCGAGGTCGATGGTGGGGATGACACCGGCCGAGACGACCCAGGCCTGCTGGTCGATCCGGTTCGTGATCGCCTGCATCGCGGAGTCCTCCTCCGAGGTGGAGGCCGTGCCGGCCGCCGTCATGAGCTGCTCGACCGTGGAGTCCACCACGCCGAAGCCGTTGCCCACCGTGCCCTTGCCGAGGAACTGGTTGTACTCGGTGTAGATGTCGTTGCCCGGGAGGTTGGTGACCACGGCGTCGTACTTCTTCGACGAGATCGCGGTCAGGAACTGCGTGAAGCCCGTGCTGATCACGTGGATCTTCAGCGTGATGCCGACGGCCTTGAGCTGGCTGGCGAAGGCCTGCGCGAGGCTCCCGTTGACGTCCTGCTGAGCGAAGTCGAGTGTGCTGATGGTGAAACCGTTGGGATATCCGGCCTTCTTCAGCAGGGCCTTCGCCTTGGCCACGTTGTACGGGTAGGGATCGGAGTTCTTCTCGTCGTAGCCGCCGAGGCCCTTGATGCCGACACTGCTCTGCGCGGTGCCGATCCCGTTGAACAGCGACTCGATCATGGTCGTGCGATCGACGGCGTACTCGATCGCCTGACGCACCTCCAGTTTGGCCAGCGGCCCGGAGACGCGGTTCTCCAGCACCAGGGACGGCAGCAGGGAGCCGTGCTGGGAGACCTGGAGTCCGGAGGACTCGGCGCTGGTGGCGTTGGCGGTGCCCACGTCGAAGGCGTAGTCGACCTGGCCACTGCGCAGCGCGTTCACTCGTGCGGTCGCGTTGGGGATCTGGGTGACGACGACCTTGTCGAACTTGATCGCCTTCTGGTTGAAGTAGTTGTCGTTCGGTATGAAGGTCGTCTTGGAGCTGTTGGACTGCGAGGGGTCCAGCTTGTACGGCCCCACGCCGTCCGAGGCCTTCGAGAGGGTATCGGGGTCCGCGGTGCCGGTCGGGCCGACGATGATGCCGAAGTTGGCCGCCTGGCTGAAGGAGTTGACCGCGAAGCTCTCCGGCACCGCCTTGGAGTAGGCCACGTCGACCTCGTCGTCACCGACCGCGGTGACGCTCTTGACCGGCCCGATTGACCCGTTGGGGCCAGGCGTGTCGATGATCCGCTTCAGGGAGGCCACGACGGTGGCGGGCGTCATCGCAGTGCCGTCGGAGAACTTGACGCCCGCACGCAGCTTCATCTTGAAGAGGCGGTTCCCGTCGCTCATGCTCCACGACGTGGCGAGGTCGGGCGAGTAGGTGTTGTCGACGTTCTGGTGGATCAGCGAGTCGTAGGCCGGGGCCAGCACGAACGGCGGGGACGCCAGCGCCGGGTCCAGCGGGAACGGGGAGGACTCAGCGATCGTGAGCGTGCCGCCGCGCTTGACGTTCGTCGCGTCGGTGAGGTTCGAGGCGGCCGTGGAACTCCCGCCGGCACCGGGCGTGGAACTGCCCGAGCAGGCGGTCAGGACCACGAGGGCTCCTGCCGTACACAGGCTGGCCGGCCCCCGCCGAAGCTTGTTGACCTCAGCCATGGATTGCTCCCTTCACGGAGCTCGTTCTCGGTGTGCGTGGGTGGGATGCCGCTGCCGCGGAGCAGCGGTCCGTCGCTGCCGTCGGCTCGGTGTCCCAGATCACAGCAGCGTGGGTCGAACCGCAGCAACCACACCGTCTCGATGGGAGGCATTGCGGCCTGTGATGACCGCGGGCCTCCCCCAGTACAGGGAAAGGCCCCGTCCGCGGCGGTGACGCTGCGGCCGGAGCCCTGGAGCGAAGACGGGTCAGGCCGCACGGGCCCGGGGGTTGAGCAGGCCGTAGGCGAGGTCGACCAGGAAGTTCACCAGCACCACGATCAGGCAGAACAGGACCGCGATGCCGAGCACGACGGGGATGTCCCCCTGACCCGTCGACGACGTGGCCAGGCTGCCGAGACCGGGCATGGCGAAGATGTTCTCGACCAGGACGGCGCCGCCGAGCATGCCGACGAAGTAGACCCCGACGACGGTGACGATCGGGATGGCGGCGTTCTTCAGCGCGTGGCGCAGCAGGATGCGCCGTTCGGACAGGCCGGTGGCGCGCAGCGCGTCGACGTAGTCCTTGCCCCACTCGCTCAGGAGGGCGTCGCGCGTCTGTTTCGCGATGCCGGTGACACCGCCGATCGACAGTGTCGCCACCGGCAGCACCAGGGAGCGCAGCCACAGCAGGGGGGAGTCGCCGAACGACACGTAACCGGTCGCCGGCAGCAGCCCCCACTGCACCGCGAAGAGCTCCATCAGGACCAGGCCGAGCCAGAAGCTCGGCAGGGCGAATCCCAGCATCGACACCACGTCCAGGAAGCGCCCGACCAGGCCACCCCGCACGGCGCTGAACGCGCCGACGCCCACGCCGACCACGGCCGACACCAGCGTCGTGCCGACGACCAGCGACAGGGTGACCGGCAGCCGGCCCATCAGCTCGGGAAAGACCGCCTCCTGGGAGACCAGTGACGAGCCCAGGCTGCCGTGCGCCGCTTGGTCGAGCCAGTCCCAGTACTGCTGCCACAACGGCTTCTCGAGGCCCAGTTCCCGCCGCACCTGCGCGATCTTCGCCGGGGTGGCGAAGCCGCCGAGCAGGGTGGCCGCCGGATCGCCGGGGGCGACCGAGAGCAGGACGAACGTCACCGCGGAGACGACGAGTACGAGCACGGCCGCCAGGAGCGCCCGGTGCAGTGCGAGGCGCAGGATCGGATGCATCCGTCGATCGCGCCGAAGGGTGACAAGCCGCAGGTTAGCCATGTGCCCACCCTAGGGACGGACACCGCCGCCCGGTTATCGCAGCCGTTGATGCTTGCCATCGCTTCGCCTGCCCTGCGCACGGGTTCCGGCGGGGGCGGTCGCCTGGTGGTATCTGGGAACCGTCACCGATGACGGTCGAGCGACTAAGGACGGAAAGTCGAGGCGGACGTCATGAGCGAGACAGGCCACGGTGCGAAGGAGCGTCGCTCCGGCGCCCGACGACTACGGGGCACTCTTCTGCGCCCGGCGACGTTCATCCCGCTGGCCATCCTGGTGATCGTGGTGGGCGCCTGTCTGGCGGCCGGTCTGATCACCTCGGCCCCTCCCAACACCGGGGACCTGACGCAGGCGCTCCAAGGGCCCAGCGGCAGTCACCCCCTGGGCACCGACGAGCTGGGACGCGACATCCTGAGCAGACTGCTGCACGGCGGCCTGGTGTCGCTCGGTGACGCCCTGCTCGTCGTGGTCGTCACCCTCGCCGTCGCCGTACCTCTGGGGCTGCTCGCCGGCTATCTGGGCCGCTGGTTCGACCGCGCGGTCATGACCGCCGTGGAGATCGGCATGGCGATCCCCGTGATCATCCTGGTGCTCGTGGTGCTCTCCGTCTTCCAGGACCACTTCTCGATCGCGCTCATCGCCCTGGCACTGCTGCTGGCCCCGCCCATGGTCCGCAACATCCGCGGGCCCGTGCTCGCCATGCGGAGCGAACTCTTCGTGGACGCGTCCCGCGTCGCGGGTGTGCCCACGAGCAGGATCGTCGCGCGCCACGTCTTCCGCCGGGTCCTCGGACCGATCCTCGTCCAGGCCACCTTGATGTGCTGCATGGCCCTTCAACTCACCGTCGCCCTCGCCTACCTGGGCTTCGGTACCACGCCGCCCAACCCCACCTGGGGTTCGATGGTCGCCGAGGGCGCCCAGTTGCTCAGCCGCGACCCCCGACTGCTGCTGATCTCCGGCGGCATGATCGGTGTCGTCATCCTCTGCCTCGGTGTCCTCGGCGACGTCATCCGCGACGCCACCGTCGGCAGCTGGGGGCGGGCCGAGGCGGCCCCGGCCATCAAGCTCAAGCCGGCGGCGGCCGTCCGGACCGAGGCGGCCCCGGCGGGCACCGGCGGGCCCGCCGCCACGACCGTCCCGCCAGCGACCCGTGACGCCCTGCTGACCGTCCGCGACCTGACGGTGAGCTACCGCCGCTCCGGCCAGGACGTCGCCGTCGCGAGCCGGGTCAGCTTCGACATCGCTCCGGGGGACGCGGTCGGCCTGGTCGGCGAATCGGGCTGCGGCAAGACCTCCGTCGCGCGAGCGCTGCTGCGCATGGGCGGCCGTATCACGGACGGTTCCCTCACCTTCGACGGCCGTGACGTGCTGGCCCTGGAGGGCAGGGAGCTCGCCGACTACCGCGGCGGCTCGGTGGGCTACGTCTCGCAGGAGCCGATGACGGCACTCGACCCCACCATGCGGGTCGGCGCCCTGCTCGCCGAGGTGGTGCGCCGCCACGAGGACGGCCGTCCGGACCGCGCGGCGGTCCACGCGCGGGTCCTCGAACTCCTGGAGATGGTCCAGCTGCCCGACCCGGCCCGGACGGCCCGGCTGTTCCCGCACGAGATGTCGGGCGGCATGGCGCAGCGCGTCTCCATCGCACGGGCACTGGCCGGACGGCCCCGAATCCTGGTGGCGGACGAGCCCACGACGGCCCTCGACGTGACGGTCCAGGCCGGCATCCTCGAACTGCTGCGCACCCTCCAGGCCGAGACGGGCATGGCGCTGGTGCTGGTCAGCCACGACTGGGGCGTGGTGGCCCAGGTGTGCCGGCGCACGATCGTGATGTACGCGGGCCAGGTGGTGGAGGAAGGGCCGCTCGACACCCTGCTGACGACGCCCGCCCACCCCTACACCAAGCAGCTCATCGCCTGCCAGCCGGGCCGCGACACGCTGTCCGACGCCGAACTTCCGACGATCCGCGGCTCCGTGGCCGACCCCTCGACATGGACCGGGACGACGGGCTGCCGTTTCGCGGCCCGCTGCCCCTGCGCGACGGCCGAGTGCGAACTCGGCACGATCACCCTCGAACCGCTCGACGCGGCCCATGGATCGCGCTGCGTCCACAGCGTCGCCGTGCTGGAAGGAACCGTGGAACATGCCGGCTGACGACGACGTCCTGCTCAGCGTCCGCAACCTCACCGTGCGGTTCGGAACGGGCCGGCGCACCACGACCGCCGTCCGCGACGTCAGCTTCGACCTGCGGGTGGGCGAGACCCTCGGCCTGGTCGGTGAGTCGGGCTCGGGCAAGACCACCGTCTCCAGGGCCCTGCTGGGCCTCGTCCCCGTGGCCGAGGGCCGGATCCTCTTCCGGGGGGAGGACATCACCCACCTCCGGGGCAGAAGCCGCCGGGCCCTCGCGCAGGACATCCAGGTCGTCTTCCAGGATCCCTACGGCTCGTTCAACCCCTTGCTGAAGGTCTCCCAGAGCCTGCGCGAGGGACTCGAAGCCGCCGGCGCCCCCCGCGCGGAGGCCCACCGGCGGATGACGGACCTGCTCGACCGGGTCGGGCTCCCGCACAGCGCCGCCGACACCTTCCCGTCCCAGTTCTCCGGCGGACAACGGCAGCGGCTCGCGATCGCCCGTGCGCTGATGCCGTCACCGTCCCTGGTGATCTGCGACGAGGCCGTCAGCGCCCTCGACGTCTCGGTCCAGGCGCAGGTTCTCAACCTGCTGCGCGAACTGCGCCGCGACAACGACCTCAGCTACCTCTTCATCGGCCACAACCTGCACGTCGTGCGCTACATGTCCGACCGCGTGCTCGTCATGTACCGGGGACAGCTCGTCGAGCAGGGCGCGGCTGAGGACGTCGTCGCCCGCCCGCGGCACCCCTACACCCGCGCGCTGGTCGCCGCGATCCCGGAGGCCGCCGTCGACGCGCCCCGGGTCACCCGCGCCCCGCAGCGCGGCCGGCCGACGGGCCCCGGCGAGGCGGTGGGATGCCCCTTCGCCCCGCAGTGCCCCGACGTGATCGACCTCTGCCGCACCGACGCTCCGCGACTGCTGGAGCAGTCCGACGGACGCTCCGTCGCGTGCCATCGCAGCGGCGAACTGCCCGCCGGCAGCGAAACCCACAGCGAAACCGCCAGCGAAACCCTGGGCGAAAGGAAACAGACAGCGTGAGCGCCACCCTCGCCGGCCGCATCGGTGAACTCCGGTCGGGAACGACCTACACCGTGGAGACCACCACGGCGACAGACCATCTGACGATCCCCGCGGGTGTACGGCTGGTGGCCCCCGAGGGCCGTCAGCTCACCCTCACCGTGGACGGCGTCCACCGCGACGTGGTACCCGGCGAATACCGCGGCGAGGTCGTGCTCAGCGTGACCGAGTCCAACGTCGTCGACTTCTCCTTCATGAACATCGCCTACCAGCAGCACCTGGCGCAGGCCCTCTACCTCGACCAGGACGGCGTCGTACCGGCCAGGTCGGTGCTCGCCGCGGCACCGGGCGCCACGTACGAGGAAGGGGTGCTGGCCGATGTCGCCATCGTCTCCCAGGGCGCACTGCTGGGCGGCGTCTATGCGGCCGGCGGACGCCACGTCGTCCGCGGCGCCGACATCACGCTCGACGGCGACGGCGGCGACGACTTCACCGGCTGGGGCGCGGGCGTGGTCTCCGCAGGCAAGGGCACCAGGCTCGTCCTGGAGGACGCCACCATCCGCACCCACGGGGTCATCCGCACCGCCGTGCTGGCCGACCAGGGCAGCGACCTCGTCGTGAAGAACTCCGACCTGCGCTCCTCGGAAGGCGTCCTGCCCGACGACTACGTGCCCAACCCCGAGTTCGGCACGATGAAGAGCGTCCCCTGGATGCTGGGCCTGGACGGCAACTGCCGCACCACCCAGCTCCTGGGCGACCACGGCTCCGCGACGTACGTCAACTGCCACCTGGAGACGGAGAAGTGGGGGGTGCTGTCCAACGACATCAGCAGCGGGGCACGCCTGACCACGATCAACAGCACCGTCGTCGTCACCGGCGACAGCGGCTACGGCGCCTACGCCCTGGGCGGGGCCACCCACCGGCACTACGGCACCGAGTTCCGGGTCCGTGACTACGGCATGATCATCGATGTCGGCGGTGACACCGTCATCCTCGGCGCCAGCGACGCCGCGTCGGTCGCGGCCGTGGACAAGGAGCTCGGACTCGGCCTCACCGCCGAGGAGTCGGCCGCCCTCGCACCCCACCCGACCACGGTCCGTTCCGACCGCTTCGGTGTCATGCTGCACGCGAGCGTCGACATGGAGGCGCCGGTCGCGCAGGTGCACGTCCGCGACGGCGCCTCGTTCGAGACCGGCAAGGCGGTCTTCCTGGTGAAGGGCGTACCGGCCCGGATCACCGTGGACGGCGGCGCCGGGACCCGCCTGGCGTCGGCGGACGGTGTCCTGCTCCAGATCATCGACAGCGACGACCCCGGCCCGCGCCTCGGACCGGACGGCGGTCTCCTCAACTCCGGTGTGTACCACGAGAAGCCGGGAGACCCGAGCCCCGTGGAGGGGTTCGACGTGACCGAACGCCACGAGCGCGACGTCCGGGTGTCCTTCACCGAGGTCACGGCCGACGGCGACTTCTGCAACGGCTGGTTCAACGGCACCGGCCCCCAGCGCATGGGCGGCGAGACGGGCATCGCGCCCGAGCCCGAGCCGAGCGGGAAGAACCTGGTGCTCGACCTCGAACGGTGCACGCTCAGCGGGGTGATCTCGTCGACGGTCGCCAAGCACGCCAGGCCCACCATCGGTGCGGCGGACTGGCGGCTGATCGGTGAGGTCACCAACACCGTGGCACCGGCCGTGAACAACGGGGTGATCGTCTCCCTGACGGAGACGACCTGGACCGTGACCGGCACGTCGCACCTGACCGGCCTCACCCTCGACGAGTCGTCGCGCGTCGTCGCCGCCTCGGGCGAGGTCCGCTTCACCGTCGACGGCGTGGAGGTGCCGCTCAGACCCGGCTCCTACCGGGGAGCGATCACCGTCTCACCGGTGTGATCCGATGCCACCGGCCGGCCTTCCGGACCTGGTCACAGGGTCCGGAAGGCCGGCTTCGTCATACGGCCGAAGCGGCGTCGACCCTGCCGGGACGTCACAGCACGGACGTCACAGCACTGCGCCCCTCCGTTCACACGAAGGGGCGCAGAGGGACTTAGCCGCGATCCGCCGGGCAATGGCCGGTCCAGGGCTTGGACATGAAGACGCGGATCCCCTCTGAACTGGGATGATGAGACTTCCTACGGTTCCACATCCACAGAGCAAGAGAACACCCGCGAGATGCAATCTTCCCACGCCGCTGCGGCGGTGTCGGTCGCGTTCGACGACACGAATCTGGTCGCGCATGCCGGTCTGGTCCCGGTGATGCGGCTGGCCGAGCGGTGCGGGCTTGCCCGTCTGACGGCCCAGAAGGTGAAACTGACCGGGGCGAGGAACAGCGCGGGCGCCTCGGCGGACGCCAAGGTGACAAGCATCGTGGCGGGCATGGCCCCAGGCGCGGGCAGACCGGACTCACGTCGCCTGCATGCCGGACACCGCCTGGCCAAACAGCACCGCAATCGGAAGCTGTCCTACTACCAACTCCTTCACGCGTTCAGGACGCAATACCTGCGCAAACGCGGCATCGCGTGCACCATCCCGGAGAAGACCGACCAGCATCGGGGCCCGGGCGCCCGCGGTTCGGCGCGGTGCGCGAGCGGGAGACCTCGCTCGCCACGGTCCTCGCACGCCTGCTGCCCGCTCTGACGCCTGGATGGCCTGCGCGGACGGGTACCCGCAGGCAGTCGACCGGCTTGCCGGGACGCAGCCGTGCGGGCGAAGCGAGTCTACGGATACGACTCCTCACTTGGTGACCAACTGCCCTGCCGTGAGCGTCTGCCGCAGCCCTCAAAGCCAGCGGCGGGGCTGGGGAGAGTTGTGTGTCCCCAGCCCCGCCGTGGTTCACCGCGCCGCCGGGTCGGGAGTGCTGCCGGTGGGCTGTGTGTCTGTCACCTCGGCTGCGGTCAGTGGACCGGGTTCCAGCCGTCGGTGCCTGCCAGGTACTTCTGGGCGGTGTAGTCGGCGGCCTCGGTGGAGGTCATCTTCGGGGCGTTCGTGCCGACGCCCGCTCCGGTGCCGGAGTTGTTGTACTCCTTGAACCGGGCCCACGACCACGGGTAGTCGGAGGTCATGTCGGTCCAGGGGTGCGCGGAGGTGATGCCCGAGTCCACCACGGTGTCCCGGACGACCGCCTGGGGCCAGGCGTCCGCGGTGTTGTGCCAGGGCCGGCCGAGGTACATCGTGTTCGCTGGCACACCGTTGGTGTAGATGTGGCTGCCGGTGATCAGGATCCCGTACTTCTGCCGCCAGTCGGTGTTCGGCGCCAGCACCGTGCCGCCGACCCAGTTGCGCATGGCGATGTTGTCCCGGTCGAACACCGCGGTGGCGTTGCCGAAGATGAAGTCGATCGAGCCCTCGATGTAGCTGCCGACGAAGTACTGCCGGTACTGGCCGGTGGCCACCGGTGCCTTGGCCAGGATGGTGTCCTGGCGGCTGATGATCCGGTCCTGGGTGAAGGTCTGCCGGTCCCCCTCGGCGGCCACGGCGACGGCCTGGGTGGAGTACGCGTCGACCTCCGGGTGGTCGGCGGGGTTGAAGGTGTTCTGGATCGTGACGTTCGCGACCGTGATGTCGGGCGCCTTGAAGGTGGCCACGGCGCTGCCCTCGGTGCCGTACGCCAGGCCGGTCGCGGGGTTGATCGTCCCGTGCGCCCGGTCGGCGGTGATGACGACGTCGGCGGCGTTGCCCGTCTCTCCCTTGATGAACAGGTTGCGCTTGCTCGCAGGGACAGTGATCGCCTCGTGGTAGGTGCCCTTCGCGAGCACGAGAACGTGCTGGACACCGTCCGAAGGGGCCGCGTTGTTCGCGTCCTGGATGGTTGGGTAGTCGGCGACGGCGTTGATCGCGTCCTGGATGGTTGGGTAGTCGCCGAAGGCATCGGGCTCGACCCACAGGTTGCTGGTCTCGTCCTCGGTGAGTTTCCTGCGCGGGGTGCTGGTCGAGGGCGCCTCGTAGGCCATCATGATCACCCGCGCGAGGGCCGCCGTGTACACGAAGGTCACGCCGCCGAACGACACGGGGTTCGGGAGCAGTACGGCCATCGCGCCGAGCGCGGCAACGAGCGCGGTGCTCGCGCTCGCCCAGTTGTTCTGCTGGTCCATGTACTGCGGGGTGACGGTGAACCCCTGACTGTTGCCGAACGCTGCGGCGATCCCGGCCGCCTGGTTGCGGAACCGAGCGCCTTCGGCGAGTGCCTCGATGATCTGGAGGATCGCCGGCGCGGCGACCCTGACGTAGCCGGAGACGGAATTGTCACCGGCCTGGAGGGTCAGCACGGCATTGTTGAGGCTACCGACAGAGATCTGCATGCCGTCGCGGGTGGCGCCTTGCTGCGCCAGGTCGTTGTAGTTCGACAGCCCGACGTACGCCGTGTTCACGTTCGACCTATCAGTAGCGGTGCCCGGCAACGTCACGTCGGACTCCAGCGGGAAGATTTGGCCGAGGGTCACATCACCGACACCGTTCTCGACACCCTGCCGCCACCCCATGACGTAGGAGTCCGACCGGCGAATGAACACCCGGATGAAGTCGACGCTGTCCTCAGCGTGCAGGTCGACGGAGATGTAGTCGGTCACCCCGCCGGGGAGGGTGAAGTCTACAGCGGGGCCGTTGGTGCCGGAATCGGTCTCCGCCCGCTGCCGGTAGTTGCCGCTGATCGCCGTCCTGATGGCGTTGATCGTGGCGGCGTAGTCGTTCTTGGCCTCGTCGGGCTCACTGCTGAGCCGCCAGGTGACGTCCGCGCCGGTCGCGGCGCTCGCGCTCTGAAGTACGCCCAGTGGGCCCAGCAGGGTGGCGAAGATCGCCAGCATGACCGTGGTCACGATCGATCGGACGGCGACCTTGCGGGCGCGACGTCGCCGCGGAGGCGGCGGCTGCGGCACCCCTTTTTCGGAGAATGCCGTGAGGTCGGTAAGAGGCATGCGCTGTTCTCCAGGTATTCGGTGCGACTGAGGCGCGTCGAGGACGTGCGAAGGCCGCTGCCCGCCCCGAGTGGGGAAACGGCTTCGGACAGCGGCCTCGCTGGATCCGGGAGCGTGCACACCTGCCGTCAGACGTGACTCGGTACCCGGTCAGCGGTTTGAGCACCGCCTCTGCCCGGTGTCCGAAGCCGTCGTGACTGAGGTGTGTGTCAGGAGCATCGCTGTACGGGAGGAACTCGCGCTATGCGCACTTCTACCGAGGCGCCGGCGTTCCGGGTACTGGGTATGCGAGGCCGAGCTGTGGGTATCGCGGTGCTACGCAGTGGATTCCTGGGCGGCGGCGGACCACCAGGACGCGATACGAGCGCGGGAGCCGAAGCCGAGTTTGCCCAGGATGTTCTGGACGTGCCGGTCGACGGTCCGCGGCGACAGCCCGAGCGCGGAGGCGATCTGCCGGTTGCTCATCCCCTTGGCGACCAGCGCCGCCACTTCGCGCTCCCGGACGGTGAGCAGGGCCGTGCCGACAGTCGATCCGGCCGACTCCTGGGCAGGGTCCAGGGCGTACTGGATGGCCACCCTGGGGCTGTCGTAGCGGCCGCCTTCCGCGAGCGCCTGCGCGTATGCCACTGTGCCCAGAGCGCCTGTGACCGCTTTCTCACAGCACGCATGCTGCTCGACCATGTGCGGGCCGAAGGCGGAGATGGAGGTGCCGGCGCCACGCCACAGCGCACCGGCAACGCCCAGCAGGCGAGCAGCCCGCCCGTGATCGCCGCCGGAGGCGGTGGCCCACGCGAGCAGTTCCAGCATCCGCGCGACCATCGCGTAGTCGTTGAAGCCGCGCATGTTCTCCAGCGCTGACCGGGTCAGCGCCTTGGCCGACTCCCGGTCACGGCGGTCCCAGGCGTTGTGGCCCAGTGCCATCAGCAGCTGCGCGCGGCCCCAATGCTCCCCGTCGGACTCGAAGGCGGCGATCAGCCGGCTGCCGATCTCCGCGGCGCGCGGGTCAGCGGCATAGGCCTGGACACAGGCCAGTGCCAGCAACCAGGAGGTCGCTTGACGTTCATCGCCCAAAGCCGTGAGGGTGGCCCACGCGTCCTCGTACCGAGGAATGCTTTCCTCCGGTTTTCCCCGGTAGTCCGCTGATACGCCGCGGAAGCCACCCACCTGGGCGCGCAGGACGGCGTCGCCCAACTGCTCCGCCAGGGCGTCGGCCTCGTCCAGCCACCGGTCGGCCGCCGCCAGGTCACCCTGGGTCAGCGCCACCCAAGCGGCCACACACAGAGCCCGGCCGCGTTCCGGTGTGGGCTCGGGCGCCGCCGCCAGCGCCACGTCGCACTGACGGCGCCCCTCGGAGAGGAATCCACCGACGCACCAGTGGAAGCCCAACGCCGCGGCCAGCGCCAGCCTGGCCTGCGGGTCGGCGTCCTGGTCGAGGGCCGCGAGAAGATTGGGGTGCTCGGCGCGCAACCGGGCCAGGGCCTCCGCCTGGCCGCGGCCGTACCAACCATCGTCGATGCGCTGGGCGAGGGTGAGGAAGTAGTCGCGGTGCCGCCGTCGCAGCAGCTCCTCCTCCCCGGCCGCCACCAGCTTCTCCTGTCCGTACTGCCGGATGGACTCCAGCAGCCGGTAGCGCCGCAGTCCCTCGGTTTCGGTGGTCAGGACGACGGACTGACCGACCAGACGGTCCAAGAGGTCCAGGACCTCGTCCTCCCCGATACCGTCCACGGCGCACACGCTGTCGGCGGCGTCCAGATCGAATCCGCCGGCGAAGACCGACAGCCGGTTCCACAGCAGCCGCTCAACCGGGGCGCACAGCTCGTAGCTCCAGGCGATCGTCCCGCGCAGCGTGCGCTGGTGGGGCGGCGCGGTCGGGCTGCCGCTGGTGAGCAGCCCCAAGCGGTCCTCCAGTCGGTCCGCGACCTGTTCGACGGTGAGCGTGCGCAGCCGGGACGCGGCCAGTTCGATCGCCAGCGGCAACCCGTCCAGATCCGCGCACAGCCGGGCGACCCGGACCCGGTTCGCCTCGCTGACCTTGAACTCGGGCCGGACCGCGGTGGCACGGTCCCGCAGCAGGTCGGCTGCGTCCTGCGGCGGCAGCGGGGCGACGGTGAAGACATGCTCGCCCGTGAAGCCGAGCATGTGGCGGCTCGTGGCCAGGATGTGCAGCTCCGGGGCGGCGGAAAGCAGAGTCTTCGCCAGCTCGGCGCAGGCACCGGACAGGTGCTCGCAGTTGTCCAGCACTATCAACGTCCGCCGCACGGCCAGATGTCCCGCGAGCCGTTCCACAGCGGTCCGGCCGCCAAGGTCGGGCACCTCCAGCGCGGCTGCGGCCACACCAGCCAGCGTCTCCGGCTCCCGTACCGGGGCCAGATCCACCAGCCATGCCCCGTCGGGGAAGGTCTTCGCCGAGAGGGCGGCCACCTCCAACGCGAGCCGGGTTTTACCGATCCCGCCCGGGCCGGCGAGCGTCAGCAGTCGCACCGTCTGCAGCATGCCGCGGATCTTGGTGACCTCCGACTGCCTGCCGAGGAAGCTGGTGAACGCGACGGGCAGGTTCCCCGCCCGTGACGCTACGGTGGTCACGATCTTCGCCTCCCAACTGCCCCGGGTGGCGGATGGTCGGGGACAGTCAGCCAGTGGCCCACATGGACACAATCCATCTCAGCACACCGTAACGTCGCCATACCACCGGATGGGGCGAACCTCACATTGAGTAACGAACGAGTGCACTCCACACTGGAAGCCGATACCTCGCGCATGCCTACCACGTGGGTTGAGGGAGTGCTCGCTCTGCGGGCGAAGGAGGCGGCGCCCCTGGCCCGGGTGGCTGTCGCCGGTCGTCAGGGCGGCCTGGTTCAGGGAGCCGCCGAAGAGGACCAGATCCTCGGCGGTGAGGTCGGGGCGCAGCAGGCCGGCGTCATCGCGAACCTCGCCCGGCTCGCGATCGCGGTCGACGTCGTAGTGTCGCAATCGCGCGGTGCCCAGCCCAGGCAAAGACGGTGGCCGAGCTCGGCGAGCGAGCCTGCGCCGCGGCACCCGAGGAGGCGGCCCGCGCCGGTGACTGGGTGGGGGTAAGCATCCAGTCGGCCCCCTACCGGGAGCTTCCCGCCGCCGCGCCGCCGGGCAAGGTCGTGCTCGACATCGGAGCGTCCGTGACGCGTCGTACAACGAACCCGAGGACGGCCGCGCCGGGCTCGTCGAGTCACGTCACGTCACGTCACGTCGGCGCATCGAAGCTGGTCAGCGAGGCGGTGGCCACCGCCGTCGAGGCCGGCCGCACCGGCCTGCACATCCTGCGCGCGGACTCGCAGTTCTACAACGCCGGGGTGATCGCCGCCTGCCGCCGGGCCGGGGCCCACCTCTCGATCACCTGCGGCATGAACCCCTCCACCAAACGGGCCGTCCTGGCCATCGACGACACCGGATGGCAGCAGATCACCTACCCCACCGCCGTGCCCGACCCCGACACCGGCGAACTCATCTGAGGCGCCCAGGTCGCCGAGGTCCCCGCCTGCACCGCGTTCACCGGCCGCAAGAAGAGCGAGCGGGTCACCGCCCGCCTCATCGTGCGCCGCGTCCGTGACCTGGCCGAACCCGCCGTCGTCGGCGAGCAGGGCGAACTGTGCCCGGTCTGGCGCTACCACCCGTTCTTCACCGACAACCCCGCCCCCGCCCTCCAGGCCGAGCGGGAACACCACCACCACGCCGTCGTCGAGCAGGTCATCGCCGACAGCAAAGCCTCCGCCCTGGCCCACCTGCCCTCCGGACACATCCACGCCAACGCGGCCTGGCTGATCCTGTGGGCGATGGCCTACAACCTGCTGCGGGCCACCGGCACCCTGAACTCGGCCTTCCACGCCAAGGCCACCACCACCACCACCACCACCACCCTGCGCGCCCACCTCGTCCGTGTCCCCGCCCGGATCGCCCGCTCCGCCCGCCGCATCACCCTGCACCTCCCGGACAACTGGCCCTGGCAGCACGCCCGGACGCACCTGCTCGACACCATCCACCGCCCGCCCGAAGCAGCCTGACGCCCCCGACCACCCCGCCCGCCAGGGCCCAACCGGAGCCGCAATCGCGGAAGAGCTGGGCAGACCAGCGGACACTCCCTGCCCAGCCACGCCACCGCTCCACACCCGGCCCACAAGCCCCTCAGAAGATCACCCTCGAGCCACGTCGGTGGATCGTGGCTTAGGGGCCCTTGAGCGGATCACCCGGTGGAGGTCCGGGCGGTGGTGCGGTCCAGCAGTTCGATCAGATTGCCCTCGGGGTCGACCACGTAGGCCATGCGGACCCCGGGGTCGGGTGAGGGCCTCGGGCTCATACGGTCCGTCGCGCCCGCCCCGATCAGCGCGCCGTAGGCTTCGTCGACGTTCGTGACGTCCAGTGCGATGTGCCCGAATCCGCGGGTCAGCGCGGCTTCCAGCGGGCCGGACGCCTGAAGTCCGGCCCCGTTGCCTGCACGGTGGATCAGTTCTATCCGGTGACCGTGCGGGCTGTGCAGCATGGTGCCGCGCAGACCCACCTCCGGGACCTCGAACCTGAACTCCGTCCCGAGTCCCAGAGCGGCCGCGTACCACTCGCTCATCGCCTCGAGATCGGCGACGTTCAGGCCGACGTGGTCCAGGCGGCCGGCGGCCGGCCCGCTCACGCCACCACCACCGTACGGACGTTGGTGAACTCGCGGATGCCTTCGGCCGAGAGCTCCCGGCCGTAGCCGCTGCGGCCGATGCCGCCGATCGGCAGCCGCGGATCGGAGGCCACCACGGAGTTGACGAAGAGGGCGCCCGACCGGATGCGCCGGCCCACCGCGAGCGCGTGCTCGGTGACGCCCCACACGGCACAACCGAGCCCGAACGCCGTGTCGTTGGCCAGTTCGACCGCGTGCTCGTCGTCGCGGGCCCGGACCACCGCCGCCGCGGGCCCGAACGTCTCCTCGACGAAGGCGGTCATGCCCGGGGTGACATGGTCGAGGACGGTCGGCGCGACGAAGTTGCCTGGCCCGTCGAGCGCCTCGCCACCGGTCACCAGGGTGGCGCCCTGCGCCACGGTCTCCTGGATCTGGCGCAGCAGGCCCTCGCGCAGGTCCGCCCGGGCCATCGGGCCCAGCGTGGTCGACGGCAGGGTCGGGTCGCCGGCCTTCAGCATCCCGACCCGGTCGACGAAGGCGGCGACGAACGCGTCGGCGATCGCCTCGTGCACGATGAACCGCTTGCCCGCGATGCAGCTCTCACCGACGTTCCCGAAGCGGGAGGTGACGGCCGCCGCCGCCGCGGCCTCGATGTCCGCGTCGGCGAGCACGACGAACGGGTCCGAGCCGCCGAGTTCGAGCACGGAGGGCTTGACGGCGGAGCCGGCGACCGAGGCGACCGCCGTTCCCGCCCGCTCGCTTCCGGTGAGGGTGACCGCGGCGATCCGCGGGTCCCGGATGATCAGCTCGCTGACCTCGGGCACGTCCGGCGCCGCGACGACCACGGACCGCAGCAGCCCGGGCGGCGCGCCCGCGTCGGCGAACAGCTCCTCGATCGCGAGGGCGGCCCCGGTGACGTCCGGGCCGTGCTTGAGCAGCACGGCGTTCCCGGCGGCGACGGCGCCCGCGCCGAACCGGATCACCTGCCAGAACGGGTAGTTCCACGGCATCACCGCGAACACGACGCCGAGCGGCTCGTACGAGAGCCACGAGCGCGACCGGCCGGCCTCGACCTCGTGGTCGGCGAGCCATTCGGGAGCCTTCTCGGCGACCACCGAGCAGTTCCAGGCGCACTTGTCGATCTCGGCGAGGGACTCGGAGATCGGCTTGCCCATCTCGGCGGTGATCAACGCCGCGTAGTCGTCGCGGCGTTCGAGCAGCAGCTTGCCGATGTCGCGCAGCAGGGTGAGGCGTTGCGCGAGCCCGGTGGCACGCCATCGCGCGGCGGCGGCGTGGGTCTGGGCCAGCGCCCCCTCGACGGCTGCCCGGTCGTGGGTCGCATAGCGGCCGAGCACCTCGCCCGTGGCCGGGTTGCGGGTGACGACCTCTTTCTCGGTGGGAAACACCATGGTCGATCAGGTCTCCTGACGTACGCGGCGCCGCGCCGGCGGGACGGGGGGAGCCGCGTCCTCGGCGGGCACGATCTCGTTGCGGATGGTGCCGAGGCGGTCGATCGACATCTCCACCACGTCCCCGATCTGCAGGGGCGGGGGGTCGAGCGCGCCGGTGCGCCCCCAGGACTCGGCGAGCGAGCCCGAGGCGCAGGTGCCGGAGGCGAGCACCTCGCCGGCCTTCACCCACGACGCCCGCGACGCGTGCGCCACCATGTGCTCGAAGGACCAGCCCATGTGGCCGGACCGGTCTGATCCGACGCTCATCCCGTTGACCTTGACCGTCATCCCGAGGTCCAGAAAGCCGTCGCTGTCCCGGCAGCCGTCCAGTTCGTCGGGGGTGACGATCCAGGGACCGATCGTCGTCGCGAAGTCCTTGCCCTTGGAGGGGCCGAGCTTCAGCGTCATCTCCCGGCTCTGGATGTCCCGGGCCGACCAGTCGTTCATCACGCAGTAGCCGCCGATGGCCGCCCTGGCCTGCTCGGCGCTCGCGTTGCGGACGTCACGGCAGATCACGGCCGCGATCTCCAGCTCGAAGTCGAGGCGGGCGGTGTCGGGCGGCATCGCGATGCCGTCGTAGGGGCCGGTCACCGCGTGCGGTGCCATGAACAGGAAGACCGGGGCCTCGTACCAGGCCTCGGGCGGGCCGGGGTTTCCGTGGCCCCGTTCCATGCCGTCGACGTGCGCCTCGAAGGTGAGGAAGTCGCGCATCGCCACCGGGTAGACCGGCGGCAGCAGCACGAGATCCCTGAGGCGGATCCCGTCCGCCTGCGCGGCCGTGTCGGCCGCCGCCTCGCGGCTCGCGGCGTCCGCGGCGAGCATCGGCACCATCTCGGTGCCGGGCGGGAAGGGATGGATCCACCATTCCGATCCGTCGCCCACCACCAGCCCGACGTGGCGCACGCCGGGGGGCTCGGTGCGGCGACGGAAGGCAGCCAGCTTCACCGAGCCTCAGCCGATCGTCTCGTAGAACGCCCGCTCACGCTTCGCCAGCACGGGGATCGCCTGGCCGTGCCCGTACTCGGCGAAGTGCTCCGACGCGCCGTGCGCCTGGTACGCCGCCTCGTCGTCGTAGATCTCGAACAGGCGGAAGACGCCCGGCTCTTCGGGGCTCTCGTACGCCTGGTAGAAGCGGTTGCCCGGCTCCTGGCGCGAGGGCGGCGTGAGTTTCTCGATGGCATCCCGGACGACATCCTCCTGTCCCGGCTGCGCGGTCCAGATCGCCGTCACGACGTAGGCCATGGGTGACTCCTTCGAAGGGGCAGTGATTCGCGTGGGTCGCGAGTTCCCTCACAGTAGGACCGGTTCTCATCCCCTTCATAAGCGCTGGTGGCGATGGCAGGCATCACGCTCACGGGGGCCTTCGAGCAGCGATGCCAGGTATCAGTCGGTGCAGGGTTCTCCCCCCGGCCGACAGGGGTGAGTGTGTGACGCGTCACGCAGTCAAGGAAGGACCCCACATGCCCCATTCGCAGACTCGCCGCGTCCTGATCGTCGGTGGCGGCATCACGGGCGGAGTGCTCGCCCTCGCCCTGAGGAAGCGGGGCGTCGAGGTCGTACTGGTCGACCTGCGCACCGACCTCGGCGGCGTCGGCCACGGCATCACCTTGCAGGGCAACGCCCTCAAGGCCTTCAGGTCGGTGGGCATCTACGACCGGCTCGCCGCGCACGCCTACGCCTTCGACAAGGTACGCCTGCGCCACGCCGACGGCACCCTCCTGACGGAGATCGACACCCCGGCGATGGGCGGCGCCGAACTACCTCCCACCATGGGCGCGTTGCGTGGCGACCTCGCGGCCATCATCGCGGCCGACCTGCCGGCGGCAGGTGTCGACGTGCGGCTGGGCACCACCGTCGAGGACTTCGAGGACACCGGCGACGGCGTCACGGTCGAGCTGTCCGACGGCACCCGGGAGAGAGTCGACCTGCTGGTGGGCGCCGACGGCATCCGCTCCAAGGTCCGCGGGATGATCGGCATCACCGACCTCCCGACCCCGGTCGGGATGGGCATCTGGCGCACCGTGGCCCGCCGCCCGGAGGCCATGGACTGCTCCGAGCTGTACTACGGCGGTCCCAAGTTCAAGGCCGGCTACACCCCGATCTCCGACGAGCTCTGCTACGCCTTCCTCATCGAGGGCAACCTCGACCGCTCGTTCGTCGGGGAGGGCCCGAAGGGCGCCGTCCTCAAGGAGCGGGGCCAGGGCTACGGCGGCACCTGGGGCCAGGTGCGCGACGGCATCGCGGACGACGCGATAGTGAACTACCAGTGGATCGAGGCGATGCGGGTCGAGTCCCCGTGGTACCGCGGCCGTACGATCATCATCGGTGACGCGGCCCACGCGTGTCCACCGCTGATCGCGCAAGGGGCGGCGATGTGCGCCGAGGACGCCGTCGTGCTGGCGGAGATGCTCGCCGGCGGCGACAAGACCGACGACGTGCTGCCCGCGTTCATGGCCCGCCGCTTCCCCCGGGTGCGGATGGTCCTCGACAACAGCCTCCGGCTCGCCGAGTGGGAGATCCACCCCGACACCCCGGGCGCCGACCCTGGCGGGGTCATGGGCGAGACCCTGCACGCCGTGATGGAGGAGGCGTGAGCGCGCCCACGCCGCACTTCGACGGCGAACTCCTGCTGCGCGGCGACGCCGGCTTCGACGAGGCGGCCGTCGACCGGATCTTCAACCGGCGGCTGCCGGAACGCGTCCCGGCAGCCGTCCTGCGGGTCGCCGGCGAACGCGACATCGTCAACGGCGTCCAGCTGGCCCGCGAGCGCGGCTGGCAGGTGGCCGTCCGCTCCGGCGGCCACAGCTGGGCGCAGTGGTCGCTGCGCGAGGACGCCCTGGTGCTCGACCTCGGCGGCTTCAAGGAGATGTCGTACGACCCCGGGACCCAGGTCGTGCGGGCGACCCCGGCCGTGCGGGGCGGCCTGGAACTGGCGCCCTACCTCGCGGAGTACGGCCGCATCTTCCCGGGCGGCCACTGCCCGAGCGTGGGCCTCGGCGGCTTCCTGCTCCAGGGCGGCCAGGGCTGGAACGCCCGCGGCTGGGGCTGGGCCGCGGAGTACGTCACGGCCGTCGACGTCGTCACGGCCGACGGCGAGCTGGTCCGTGCCGACGCCGAGCACCACAGTGACCTGTACTGGGCCGCCCGCGGCGCGGGACCCGGCTTCCCCGGCATCGTCACCCGCTTCCACCTGCGGACCCTGCCCGAGCCGCGCCACCTCGCCCACACGGTGCAGGGCTTCGGACTGAGCGACTTCGACGAGGTCATGACGTGGCTGCACACCCTCCACGGCACCGTCGCCGACACGGTCGAGATCGTCGCCCTGACCAAGACCGACCCCCACCTCGGCGACGAGCCCGTGCTCCTGGTGACCGCCGTGGCGATGGTCGACGACGCCGACGAGGCCGACCGGGCGCTCGCCCCGTTCCGCACGAACCCGGCCCTGGCGCGGGCCCTGTTCGTCGTCGACAACGAACCGACCACGTTCGAGCGCGAGCGGGAGCACCAGCTCGCCGCGAACCCGGAGGGCCACCGCTGGGCGGTCGACAACGCCTGGATCTCCGGATCACCCGCGGACGTCGTCGGGGCCGCGCGCCGCGTCTACACCACCCTGCCCACCGCGAAGTCGTTCACGATCTGGTTCAGCATGGCGCCGCTGCGTGAACTGCCCGACATGGCGTTCTCGCTGCAGAGCGAGATCTACCTCGCCAGCTACGTGCTGTGGGAGGACGAGGAGGAGGACGCGCGGAACCAGGCGTGGCTCGCGGCCGCGATGGCCGAACTCCAGCCGGTCACCGTCGGCCAGTACCTCGGCGACTCCGACCTCGCCCGCCGCCAGCTGCGCTTCGTCTCCGACGCGTCGTGGGAACGCCTGCGGAAGATCATCGCCGTACGCGACCCGGACGGCCTGTTCGTCGGGTACCTCGCCGGCCCGGACGGCGCGGCCAACGCCAACCACTGGCAGGCGTAGCACGGCGGCCGGAGCCCACTGTGGGGGCTCCGGCCGCCGGTCAGGCGGCGCCGCGGGCCTGTGCGAGGTCGTCCCGCACGGTTCCGGTGGCCGCGAGCTCGTCGCGCACGGCGTCGAGGCGGCCGAACAGCCAGCGGTGCGCCGGGTCGGCCAGCCGGTCCTCGGCGAACCAGTAGTTCTCGGTCAGGAGCACCTGCCCGAACGGAGGCTCCACCGTGACCAGCCGGCTGGACGGGCGTATCAGCATGCACGCGAGCCTCTCCGGCACGACCGCCACCATCTCGGTCCCCTCGATCACGAACGGCAGCGGAAGATAGCCGTGGACCTGCAACGCCACCCGGCGCTCGATGCGCAGCTCGCCGAAGATCCGCTCGTCCGCCGTGACGGCACCCGGCCCGTAGGACGAGATCGCGTGCGGCAGTGCGGCGAGATCGTCCAGGGACAGGCAGCCGTCGCTCAGCCGGGGGTTGCCACGGTCGGCGATGACGACCAGACGGTCCGTCCACACCGGGCGCGACATGCCCGGAAAGCCGTGGCCCGTCGGCACGATCAGCACGTCGTTGTCGACCAGGATCCGGTCGGAGAAGGCGGCGTGGGCCTCGAGGTGGCTGATGTCGAGACGCACGCCGGGCGCCTCCGCCTCGACCAGACGCACCAGCGGCTCGTGCACCACGGCGATCGCGTAGTCGCTCATCGTCAGACGGAACGTGCGCCGGCTCCTGGCCGGGTCGAACTCGTCCTCAAGGTCCAGCGCGCAACTGATGAGCCGCACGGCCCGCTGTACCTCGGGCAGCAGGTCCTTGGCGAGGGGCGTGAGCTCGTACTCGCGGCCGTTGCGGACCAGGAGTTCGTCGTCGAAGCGCCGGCGCAGGCGGGCCAGCGCCGCGCTCATCGCGGGCTGCCCGACATCCAGCCGACGGCCGGCCCGCGTGACGCTCCCTTCCTCCAGCAACACCTTCAATGGGAGCAGCAGGTTGAGGTCGGTACTGCCGAGCGCCATTGCTCGCCCCTTTCTGGCCGACTGCCCGCCGCCTCCTGGAGGGGCGGGCAACGTATTCGCATATAGTCACCGCGACAGGGAGATGACGTAATTGGCTGTTCATGAGAATCATGTGAGGGAGCGGTTGCGGGAAGTCGACGCGAACCTTCTCCCGGCCCTGCACGCCCTGCTCGAGGAACGCAATCTCACGCGTGCCGGCGAGCGCATGACCATGAGCCAACCCGCCATGAGCGGCGCGCTCAACCGGCTGCGCAGACATTTCGGGGACGACCTCCTGATCCGCGACGGCCGGGGATTCCAGTTGACCCCGCTCGCCGCCCGGCTCCAGCCGGTGGTGGCCGAGGCACTCGAAGGCGCCGAGGCACTGCTGGGCAACGAGCGCGCGTTCGATGCCGCCAGGAGCAGGAAGCGGTTCAGTGTGACGATGTCGGAATACGCCATGACCGTTCTCGCCGAGCCGCTGACCCGGCTGCTCGCGCGGCACGCGCCGGGCTGCACGATCGCTCTGGACCCGCTCGATGTCCGCCGCGACCAGGTCGAGGCCCAGCTCATGCGCCGGGACCTCGTCATAGCACCGCTGGGCTACGAGTTTCCCGGACGCGTCCAGCCCGTCTTCACCGACGAGCTGGTCTGCCTGGTCTCGCGAGGCCACCCCCGGCTGCGTGACGGGGCACTGACCGCTGAGGACCTGCTGGAGATGCCGCACGCCGTCGCCGAGTTCGCCGCGGCCGGAGAGCACCTGCGCCCGCTGGAGATCGAACTCGGGAAGCTGGGCCTCGCGGACCGCACCGTGCTGGTGCGCGTGACCAGCCTGCTGCCCCTGCCTTTCGCGGTCGCCGGGACGGACATGTGCGCCTTCGTGCCGTCCCGGCTCGCGCGGCGCTGCCTCGACGTGCTCGACCTGGTGGTGGCGAGGACGCCGGTGGAGACGGTCCACATCACCGAGGCCGCCCACTGGCACCCGCGCCGGGAGAGCGACCCGGGCGTGGTCTGGCTGCGCAAGCTCCTGTACGACGTCGCGGTGGAGGTCGAGGACGCCGTCGCGTAGCCGGGACGGAACGGAGGTCAGTCGCGCGGTCCACCGTGCATGAGTCCTTCGAGACCGCCCGGCAGCGAGGCCGCGAGATCGTGCTCGAACTCGCCGTCCACGAGGACGAAGACGACGCGCGCCGTCACCGTCCCGCGGTTGGCCCAGGCGTGGTCGGTGCCCCGCTGCACCACGATGTCACCGGCGCGCAGTGTCACCTCGGAGTCGTCGAGGATGAGCGTGATCTCGCCGTCGAGGACGATCCCGTAGTCGATCGAGGCCGTACGGTGCACGGGCGACTGGAGTCCCGCCTCGTCGAGAAAGCCCGGCGCGAACTCGTTGACGCGGATCTTGGTGCCGTGCCGCGGGGGAGGTACCGCCAGGGGGCGCTCGGTCGGCTCGTCCGGCTCGACCCCGGTGATCCTCGCGGGCGCGCCCTCGGTGTTCCAGACCTCGTGGAAGGCGACGCCGTCCTCCGGGATCTCCCGGGTGACCGGCACCGGGGCGTCGCTCAGGACGACCGACACCCCGTCGGCGGTGTGGCCGGTGACCACCCGGCGGGGAACGGTGTAGTTGCTCATCGAGAGAATTCCTCCACGGTCATTCGCCGACGGTCCACGGTGAGGTGCTGCCCGCCGGCTGGATCTGCATGAGCCGGTGCTCGCCCTGGATCCTGCCGTCGAAGAAGCGGTACACCTCGGCGGTGCTCAGCACAGCGGGCACCGGCTTGCTGAGCGGGATGTAGGGCAGCGACGGGTCCCGGCCGACATTGGGGTCGAAGCTCGGGTCGCTGTCCGCGTTCTCCCGGCGGGACTGGTTGTCCAGCAGCATCGACTCCGGCACGAACGCGGTTTCGAGGATGGGGTACCACCAGTAGAAGCTGGGGTACGTGTGCCCGGGCACCATGCCGAGGCTGACGACGATGCCCTGCACCTCGTCGACCAGGATGCGGGCGTGGTCGTCTGCCGGGCGGTCGGCCATCAGGTCGCAGCCGAGGCCGATGAGCTCGGCGTGCCTCGACTTGTCCAGGAGCAGACTGGCGTAGCCCGGCTTGTCGTACTCCTTGGGCAGCGCGTGCTCGCGCTCGACGCGGGCGAACATCTCCTTGGTCGCCCATGGCAGCAGCTCGCGCATCTTCTCGACGGTGATGTCGCCCATGACGCGCTCGCCGTTCTCGACCAGGTACCCCTCCTGGGAGGTCTCCGGGGTGCCGAGTCCGGGGTCGAAGACGCACCGGGCGATCTCGGTGAGCCGCTCCCGCGACGCCTTCTGCGCGTCGGGGACGGAGGCTGTCCACTCCTTCGGCATGTTGCGCAGCCCGGTGGGGTCGAACATGAACCCCGAGTCGCCGTTGGACCGGCACATGTACAGTTCGATCTCGGTGATCAGCTCGTCCTCGGCCTTCAGCCGCCCCCACAGGAGAGCGGGCACGCCGCCCTCGTCGACCTCGGCGGTCACGAACACCTGCTGCGCCGGGGTGTCGATCACGTACTGGAAGTCGGCCGGTGCCCTGTAGCCGGTGACGGTGCGCCAGATGTCGGCCATCCCCGGCGACGACGGCCCGTTGTTCTTCGTCATGGCATACGTTCGCGCCAGCGGCAGCAGCGTGGCGTCGCGCTTCGCCATCGACTCCAGCAACAGGTCGGCCAGACTCTTCAGTCTCTCGCGGTCGAGTGTGGGCATGGGTCCCGTCTCCAATCACCGTGTGTCACGTGACAGTCAGCCGCAGCCACGTGGCACCGGCAACCCTCCCGGCCATCACCAGCACCGATCTCAAACATCGCGCGACGCGTCTGGCCCGACGGCGCGCGGTGAGGTTTGCAGGGGCCGTCGCAGCGGCCCTCGGCCGGCAGACGCGGCGTCCCGTCCGGCGGTCCCGACCCGGGGGGGCACGTCGACCGCCGCGGCGACCGCGGTTCCCGGGCCGTGGCGAGCCGGACCGGCCGTACCCGCGCCGAGGACGTCGTCGAACAGTTCGAGGCCCAGCCCCCAAGCCCGCGACGCCGTCCCAGGCCCGCACGACGCAGCCGACCCAGGGAAAACCGATTAGATGTCGCGCGAGCCGAGGCGTCCCGCTGGACACGTGAGCCCGGTTGCGCCGCGCGTCGGCACGCAGGGAACGCCGTACTCGGCCGTCGCGCGCTCTTCCGTCCCCGCAGGGAGGGCGGAGCGGCGACCCTGCTCGGCTGCCTCGCACAGACCGGCATCAGCCGGCGGTCTCCGCCACTGCCGTCCGCAAAGCGGAAATTAACCCGGCTCACAGCGGGTTCCCAGCCTTCTTCCCGGATCCCCCCAGCCGGGGCGGCCATGCTCTCGGCTGGCTCCCACTTCCGTACGACGAGCCGGAGGCCGAGGTCATCGCCTCCCTGCGCTGGACGTGCGGCCCTGCCCGGGTGTGGGAGCTTCCCGCCGTTCCCCCCACGAACGAGGAATCCATGACCCAGACGTCCAGTCGGGCTCGCACCGTCGGTGAATTCGAACCGGCCGCGCGGCCCGGCCCACTCGACGCGGCCCTGCGCACGGTCGAGATCGTCATCCCCGTGTACAACGAAGAGCATTCCCTGCCGGGTTGTGTGCGCACCCTGCATGCGCGGCTGCACGAGCGGTTTCCGTTCCCTTGGCGCATCACCGTCGCGAACAACGCCAGCACCGACCGCACCCTGGAGGTGGCCCGCGCGCTGGCCGCCGAGTTGTCCGGGGTGAGCGTGGTCCACCTCGACCGCAAGGGGCGCGGGCTCGCCCTGCGCACCGTGTGGGGCGCGAGTGAGGCAGACATCGTCGTCTACATGGACGTCGACCTGTCCACCGGCCTTGACGGGCTGCTGCCCCTCGTCGCCCCGTTGGCCAGCGGCCACTCCGACCTCGCCATCGGCAGCCGGCTCGCGCCGGGCGCGCGTACCGTGCGCGGGCCGCGCCGGGAGTTCGTGTCGCGCTGCTACAACCGTCTGATCCGGCTGACCCACGGGGCCCGGTTCAGCGACGCGCAGTGCGGGTTCAAGGCCGCCCGCACCGAGATACTCCGGCCGCTGCTGGAGAAGACCCAAGACGACGCCTGGTTCTTCGACACCGAACTGCTGCTGCTCGCCGAGCACAACGGACTGCGCATCCACGAGGTACCCGTCGACTGGGTGGAGGACATCGACACCCGGGTCGACGTGGTCAGCACCGCCGCCGAGGACCTGCGCGGGCTGTGGCGCATGGCCCGGCTGAAGTCCTCGGGCGCCGCCCGCATACCGCTGCCGAGGCGCCCCCGGCCGGCCGCCGAGCACCCGGACGCGGTGCTGGCCCCCGACTCGGGGCGCTCCCGGCTGACCTGGGAAACCGGCTGCTTCATCGCGATCGGCATCGTCTCGACACTCGGCCAGGCACTGCTGTACTGGCTGCTGCGCGGTTGGTGGCCGCCGGCCCTGGCGAACCTCGTCTCCCTGCTGGTGCTCACCGTCGTCAACACCGAGGCCAACCGCCGCCTCACGTTCCGCTGGTCACGGACCGGGGTCGGGCGTGCGCACCTGGGCGCGGGCGCGTTGTTCGTCGTCGGGTATCTCGTCACCTCCGGCGCCGTGCTCCTGTTCCGCGAAAGCCGGCCGCACACCTCTGCCGCCGCCGAAACGCTGGTGCTCGTGTCAGCGTCGGTCGTGGTCACCGCGCTGCGGTTCCTGGTGCTGCGCCTGGCCGTCTTCCGCGGCCGAACGTCCTGATCCCCCACGCCCACACACACAGACGGAGAGTGCCCCCGATCATGACCGACACATCCCAGCAGTCGCCGCCCGAGTCGCACACCACGGCGCCCCCCGCCCTCGGTGGCCGCCCGCTGCCCCTCTGGGCCGCTCCCGCCGCGCTCGGCGCCATCCTGCTGCTGGCCGCCCTGCTGTACGGCTGGGCCCTGGGCTCGCTCGGCTGGGGAAACAGCTTCTACTCGGCCGCCGTGAAGTCCATGGGCCGCAGCTGGACGAACTTCCTCTTCGGCGCCTACGACCCGGCCGGCGTCATCACCGTCGACAAGCCCCCGGCGGCCCTGTGGCCGCAGGTGATCAGCACGAAGATCTTCGGCCTGCACGGCTGGGCGATGATCCTGCCGCAGCTCCTGGAGGGCGTCGCCGGCGTCTTCGTGCTGCACCGGACGGTGCGCCGCTGGGCGGGTGAGGGCGCCGGCCTGCTCGCCGCGCTGGTCATGACGCTCACCCCCATCACGGTGGCGATCAACCGGGACAACAACCCGGACACCCTGCTGGTGCTGACCCTGGTGACGGCCGCGTACGCGCTGACCCGTGCCCTTCAGGCGTCGTCGGACCGTTCGGCGCTGCTGTGGCTGTCGGGCAGCGGTTTCCTGATCGGAGTCGGCTTCCTGACGAAGATGCTGGCCGCCTGGATGGTGGTCCCGGCGTTCGCCGCGGCCTGGCTGGTGGGCGCTTCGGGGCCGTTCCTCAGGCGGCTGTGGCGGCTGCTGGCCGCGGGGGCGGTGCTGGCGGTGTCGTCCCTGTGGTGGGTGGCCATGGTCGCTGTGTGGCCGGGTGAGCGGCCCTACATCGGCGGCAGCGAGGACGGCTCGGCCTGGAACCTGGTCGTCGGCTACAACGGGCTGGGCCGCGTCTTCGGCGAGAACGGCTCGGGTGGCGGCTTCGGCGGTGGCGGGATCTCCTTCGGAGGCGCGGCCGGTCTGGGGCGGCTGTTCAACGACCAGGTCGGCGGGCAGATCAGTTGGCTGCTGCCGCTGTGCGCGGTGGCGCTGGGCGTCGCGGTGACGGTCGCGGTACGGCGCCGCCGTGGCCGGGGTGACACGGGCGAACCGCTCGCCGCGTCCGGCTGGATCCTGTGGGGCACCTGGCTGGTGGTCTGCGGGCTGGTGTTCTCCACGCAGGAAGGCATCTTCCACCCGTACTACACCACCGAGTTGACCCCGGCGATCGCCGCCCTCACTGCAGGTCTGGTGACCGCGCTCGCAAGGGCGCACCGGGCCGGTGCGCGCTGGGCGATCCCGACCGGGGCGATGACCGTGATGGTCACGATGGTCTGGGCGGTCGTCGTGATCCGGCGGACGCCGTCCTGGCACGGCTGGCTGGCCTGGCTCGTGCTTGTGGTGGGCATCGGCGCGGCGGCTCTTCTGGGGTTGTCCGGCCTACGGCGGCGTCTGCTGCCCACGGCGCTGGGCGGCGCGGTGCTCGCGGTGCTGCTCGCGCCCGCGGCATGGTCGGTCAGCGTGCCCGGTTCCACGTCCGCGATGGGAGGAACGAACCCGACGGCTGGGCCCCTGACGGGTATGGGCTTCGGCTCGGGTTCCCTGCCCCGGGGCGGCAGCGGCTCCGGTGACTTCGAAATGCCCGAGGGCTTCGGCGGGAACGGCAACGGCGGATCGGGACAGCTGCCGAGCGACGGCGCGAGCGGCATGCCGCAGGGCATGCCCACGCAGATGCCGGGCGGGAGCGCCGGCGGCGGCTCGGGACAGCTGCCCGAAGGGATGCCCAGCGGGCTGCCGGAAGGAATGGAGGGTTTCCCGGGCACCGGCGGCGGAAGCGGTTCCGGCGGCGGCAACGGCGCTTCCCGCGGCATGGGCGGGTTCGGCGGCATGGGCGGGTTCGGCGGCGACTCGGCCCTCACCTCCGAACAGCGCAAGATCCTCGACTACGCCGTCGAGCACTCGGGCAAGGCGCGGATCAAGCTCGCCGTCGAGGGCGGCGCCAACGCCACCTCCTCCTACATCCTGAACAGCGACGCCGTGGTCATCGGCATGGGCGGCTTCATGGGCACCGACAACGCCCCTTCGGTGAACCAGCTGCGGACCTGGACGAGCAAGGGTGAGCTGCGCTACGTCCTCGGCTCGGGCTCGGGCGGCGGCCCGATGGGGTCCGGCGGCAGTGCCTCCGCACGCTCCCAGTGGATCAGCGAGAACTGCACCGAGGTGCCCGCCTCCGCCTACGGCGGCAGCGGCTCCTCGGGCGGCTCCTCAGGTTCCGCGGGCATGATGGGCGGCGAGACGACCTTGTACGACTGCGCTGCCATGAGCACCACGAAGTAGGCGGCAGAATGGACGACAGCCCCCCATGTCAGAAGCACCCGCTGCCCGCGGCCCGCGCCGCATCCTCGTCGTCGAGGACGACCCGGGCATCCGCACCCTGCTGGAGACGGCGCTGCGGCTGTCCGGCTACGAGGTGAGCAGCGCGGCCACGGGCCGGGACGCCCTGCTGGAGGCCGAGCGGTTCGCGCCCGCTCTGCTGGTCCTGGACGTGATGCTGCCCGACCTCGACGGCTTCGAACTCACCCGCACCCTGCGGGCGGCGGGCGTGACCACACCGGTGCTGTTCCTGACCGCCCGCGCGGACGTCGACGACCGGCTCGCCGGCCTGCGCGCGGGCGGCGACGACTACGTCGCGAAGCCGTTCAGCATCGAAGAGGTGGTGCTGCGGATCGGCGCCGTGCTGCGTCGTACGGACCCCGAGGGTGCCTGCGACGAGCCCGGCGCCGCGCCCGGCGTCCTGCGCTACGCCGACCTGGAACTCGACGAGGACGCGCACGAGGTCTATCGGGCGGGCATCTACGTCCCCCTGTCCCCCACCGAGTTCAGGCTGCTCTCCTTCCTGATGGCCAACGCGGGCCGCGTGGTCGGCAAGGCCATGATCCTGGAGCGGGTGTGGGGCTACGACTTCTCGGGTGACGCCCGCATCATCGAGACGTACGTGAAGTACCTGCGCCGGAAGATCGACGCCATCGACCCGCCGCTGATCCACACTCAGCGGGGCGTGGGCTACTGCCTGCGACTGCCCCGCGACCGCACGGCCCGGACCGACGGGTGAGTCGGCGTCACCTCCTGCGCACGGTGCGGCCCAGGTCGTTGCGCGGCCGGCTGGTGTGGGGCGCCGCGCTGCTGGCCACGGTCGCGGTGCTGACGGCGCAGGCCATCGGCTTCTTCGTGGTGCGGTCCTGGCTGCTGGACCGGGTGGACGGCCAGCTCCGGGACTTTCTCCTGCCCGACCATGCCTACTCCCGGACCGTCGGCCCCGGACCCGTGCCACCGCCCGCCCCGGGCTCCGTGACCCTGCCGTCCGACTTCCGGGTCACCTTCTACGACGCCCGGGGTGACCAGCACGGAACCCTGGGCGGAGGCAGCACTCCCGGACCGGACCTTCCGTCCTCGATCGGCCGGCTCGGGCTGTCCCCGGGAGAGCCCGCAACTGTCGGCTCCGTCTCCGGGGACGAGCGATGGCGGGTGCTGGTCAAATCCGGATCCGACAGGACCTCGTACGTGGTGGCGCTCCCCCTGAACACGGTGGACGGGGCCGCCGCGAAGATGCTCTGGCTGAACGCGATCGTGCTGGCCGCCACGGCCACCGGCCTGGTGGTGCTCGGCCGCTGGGCCGTACGGATCGGTCTGCTCCCGCTGACCCGCATGGAACACACCGCGCAGGACATCACCGCCCACGACCTGAACCTGCGCCTGCCGGACACCGATCCGCGGACCGAGACCGGGCGGCTGAGCACCGTACTGAACACCATGCTGGACCGACTCCAGCGGGCCCTGCGGGAACGTGAGTCCTCCGAGGCACGGCTGCGCCGGTTCGTCGCGGACGCGGGGCACGAACTGCGGACACCGTTGACGACGATCCAGGGATTCGCCGAACTGGCGTTGCGGCACCAGGACCGGCCCGCGTCGGCGCGGCGGGAGGCCGACCGGCTCATCGCACAGAACGCCGAGCGGATGAGTCTGCTTGTCGACGACCTGCTTCTCCTGGCCAAGCTGGACCAGGAACCCGTGTACGCGACGGAGCGTGTGGACCTGCTCTCGCTGGCCGCCGACGCCGTGAGCGCCGTGGCGCCGCAGAGCCCGGGGCACCGGATCGGGCTGGAGCCGCTGGACGGCGGTCAGGGCGAACTGGAACCGGCCGAGACGACCGGCGATCCGCACCGGTTGCGGCAGGTCGTCACCAATCTGCTGACCAACGCCGTCACCCACACTCCACCCCGAACGACCGTACGGGTCCGCGTCGGCACCGCCCGCGCTGACACCGACTCCGGCGGACGGGACCGGCCCGGCCGCAGCGCCTCGGGACCACCTCTGGCGGAAGGCACCCCGATCTGTGTGGTCGAGGTGATCGACGACGGTCCCGGCATCGGCCCCGAGGCCGCCGACCGGGTCTTCGAACGCCTTTACCGGGCCGACCCCTCCCGCTCCCGCGACCAAGGCGGCTCCGGCCTCGGCCTGGCCATCGCGAGCACGATCACCCAAGGCCACGGCGGCCGCCTCGAACTGGAGACCCGGCCCGCACAGGGCTGCGTGTTCCGTTGCGTCCTGCCCTGCGGTTAGGCGCTGTTTCTCGGATCTCCCTCCCCGGGTGGAATGTTGGGGGCAGGCTGACTCCATGGGACGTGGAGACCTGACGAATGCGGAGTGGGATCGGCTGGAGTCGTTCTTACCTCGCGGTGGTGCACGTGGGGGCCGGTGGAGCGATCACCGACGGGTGATCAACGGGGTGCTCTACCGGGTCCGGACGGGGGTGCAGTGGCGGGATCTTCCGGAGCGGTTCGGGCCGTGGGAGACGGTCTACAAACGCCATCGCCGCTGGTCGGCGGACGGGACCTGGCAGATGCTCCTGTCGAAGGTGCAGTCTGCCGAGGACGCCGCCGGCCGGATCGACTGGGACATTTCCGTGGACTCCACGGCAGTGCGGGCTCACCAGCACGCCGCTGGCGCAAGGAACGCACCGCCCGCCGCGGTGCCTCAAAAGGGGGTCCACCCGCGGACGAACCAGGTCGATCCGGCGCTTCGGAAACTAGCCGTCCGACTGGAGGAGGTGCTCAGATCCGCGAGTGCCTGGGACGCTCCCGCGGCGGCTTCACCACCAAGATCCATCTCGCAGCCGACGGACGATGCCGGCCGCTCGCCTTCCTCCTGACACCCGGACACTACGGAGACGGCCCCCAACTCCGCCTCGTGCTGGAGCGGTTGTCCGTGCCTCGCATCGGAGTGGGCCGACCTCGCACCCGGCCCGACCATGTGCTGGCCGACAAGGCGTACACGTCCCGCGAAAACCGTCACTACCTGCGACGACGCGGCATATCCCACACCATCCCCGAACGCCTCGACCAACGCAGACACCGACGAAACCGCGGTTCCCAAGGCGGCCGCCCCACCGGATTCGACCGTGAGCGCTACAAGAAACGCAACACCGTCGAGCGGGCCATCAACCGACTGAAAGGCTTCCGCGCCGTCGCCACACGCTACGAGAAACGGGCCTATATCTATCTCGGCACCGTCACCCTCGCAGCCCTCACGATCTGGCTCCGCACATGATCCAAGAAACAGTGCCTAGATGTATTGACCCGCAGGGTTGTTGACTCGGGTGATGGGTGGCTGGCCTCCGAGTGCGGTGTGGCAGCGATGGTAGTTGTAGGTGTGGAGGAAGTCGGCCAGGGCTGCGGTGCGTTCGTCGTTGCTGGTGAAAGGCCGCAGGTAGGCCCACTCGTCGAGCAGGGTGCGGTTGAAGCGTTCGACCTTGCCGTTGGTCTGCGGGCGGTAGGCGCGAGTCAGCTTGCCGGTCGCGCCGATCTCGATGAGCACCTGCTTCCAGGCCAGGCCCTTGCGGTAGGCCCAGGCGTTGTCGGTGAGCACGCGTTCGATGCGGGTGATGCCGTGGGCGTGGAAGAAGGCGGCCGCGCGGGTGAGGAAGCCGGCGCAGGTGGCGACTTTCTCGTCGCGGTGGATCTCGCTGTAGGCGAGGCGGCTGTGGTCGTCGATGGCTGAGTGGACGTAGTCGAAGCCCACGCTGCTGCGGCGGGCGCGGCCGGCCTGGCGGCCCAGGACCTTGTGGCCGCCGCCGTCGGGGATGCGGCCGAGTTTCTTGACGTCGACGTGGATGAGTTCGCCGGGTCGGTCGCGTTCGTAGCGGCGGATGACCTGGCCGGTGGGCCGGTCGAGGAAGGCAAGCCGGTTCAGGCCGTGGCGGACCAGGATGCGGTGCACGGTCGAGGCGGGCAGTCCCAGGACGGGGCCGAGGCGGGCGGGGCCGAGTTTGCGGTCCTGGCGCAGCCGGCACACCCGGGCCTCCACGGCTGCCGCCGTGCGGTGGGGTGTCGTCAGTGGACGGCTGGGGCGGTCGTGCAGCCCCTGTTCGCCCTCCGCTTGCCAGCGGCGCATCCACTTGTGGGCCGTGACACGTGAGATGCCCATCTCGGCCGCGACATGCGCGACGGGGCGGCCCGAACGGACACGCTCGACGAGCAGCCGCCTGCCGTGAACGGTCAGCCGGGCATTACGGTGGGACACGAAGACCTCCGTGCGGTGTGTTCTTAGACAGCTCCACCACATCGGAGGTCTTCGCCATGTTCAAGACCCGCCAGTGTCAACAACGCTCGTGATCAATACACCTAGAGCCTGTCCGGGGATCATGCCGGCGTCGCGCAGGCCGGGACGTCCAGCCGGCCGCCGTGAGCGGTCGCGATGGCCGACGCGATGGCCAGGCCGAGTCCCGAGCCAGGCTCGGCTTCGGCCGTGGCCGGCGGGTCGGCGCGGTAGAAGCGGCCGAAGACATCACGGGCGTCCTCCGGTCCAAGGCCCGTGCCGTCGTCGATGACCTCGATCACGCACACCTCGAGACCGGGCGGGACTACGGGCCCGGAGCTCGTCCTGCCGGGCACGTCGATGCCGCCGGCGCGCGGGTCGCACCGGGTGGCACCCACACGTACCCGGATCCGGCTGTCGGGCGGCGTGTGGGTACAGGCGTGGGACAGCAGATCGCCGACGACCTGCGCGAGCTGATGCGCGTCGCCGTCCACCTCGACGATGTCGAGAGCCCGGTCGACGGCGGGATCGGCCGGGGGGGGTGGTCCCCGAGCGGTTCCAGGGCGACGGCCCGGCGCGGATGTGACAGCGCCGCAGCGGTGATCGCGTCAGCGGCGAGAGAGAGCAGGTCGACCGCTTCGCGCAGCGGCCGTGGCGTCCCGCCGAGCTCGGCGAGGAGAAAGAGGCCGCCTCGTCGACGCCGGTGCGCGGGCCGCGCGGGAGGCGAAGTCCCGTTCGGCCTCCTGCTCCGTAGCGCCCGTGAGTGCGGCGGTGAGCCGGACGTTGCGGGAGATCGGCATCGACCTGTTCGCGGGCCCGACCGAGATCCTCGTCCCCGCGGACGGTACCACGGACCCGTTCGTGTGCGATGGGCGGCACGGCGCACGCGGTGTCAAGGCGATCCCAAAACGCCCTCGACGCGAACTGACAAGCCCCCGCCTGCCACCGCACACCAGATGGCAGACATGTCAATCGGTTATGCCCCCGAACCGCACACGTTCTTGTCCCCCGCTTTACCGGTCCATACGCTGCGGACGGTGACAGCACGGCCTGTCGATTGCGCGGCGTCGTCCTGGAACGTCCCGACTCCGAATGGCGGCTCGAACTACTCGCACGGCCCGGTTCTCGGCCCGGCCTGCGCGCTCCCCACCCGCTGGCCACGGCGCACACCGAGGGGTGCGGCCATTTCGCCGTCACACCCCCTGAACTCGGCCTCGAACTCATACAAGGCATCGACCGTACGGAAAGGGATTTCCCGTGAGTGAAACCGCCCCGACACCGAAAAGGCTCGACACCGGTACGCTCATCGCGTGCTGTCTCGCGGTCGCCGCCGCCCAGTTGGCCATCACGATTCCATCTCCGATCAACGGCAATATCACGACGGCATTCGGCGCGAACTCGGCCCAGATCGGCTGGGTGACGACCGCCTTCCTGCTGCCGACTGCCATTCTTGAGCTGAATTTCGGTGTCGTCGGCGACATGTTCGGGCGCAAGAAGCTCCTGGTACTCGGCGGAGCGGTCCTCGCTGCCGGTGAACTTCTCAATGTGACGGCCCAGTCGATCGAGATGCTCTGGGCCGGCCAGGTCATCGCCGGCCTCGGCGCGGCGATGCTCTTCCCCACCACCCTCGCCGTGCTCTCGGCCGCCACCCCGCAGCCCAAGGAACGCGCCAAGGTGGTGTCCCGTTGGGCTCTCTCCATCTCCGCCGCGTCGGCCGCGGGCCCGCTGTGGTCCGGTGTGATCGCCACCAAGGCGAACTGGCACTGGGCCTTCTCCCTGCCGGTGCTGCTCGGTGTCGTCACGGCTCTGCTGTCCTGGCGGCTGGTCACCGATTCGCGTGCGGCCGAGGGCCGCACGCTGGACTGGCCGGGGCAGATCACCGTCGCCGTCGGCCTGACCGCGCTACTGTGGGGCATCAATCAGGGCTCGGCCTCCGGGTGGGGCAGTGGCCTGTTCATCGGCGCGATGATCGTCGCCGTGGTGGGTCTCGCCGCGTTCGTCCGGGTCGAGCTGCGCTCCTCCGCGCCGATGTTCAACATGTCTCTGCTGCGGATTCCGTCGTTCGCGGCGGCCGCCGTGGTGGCCCTGTTCGGCATGCTGGGCTTCATCGGCACCGCGTACGTGGTGTCCATGCGGCTCGGCGCCGTGATGCATCTGAGCTCGCTGGAAGCCGGGATGCCGTTCGTGATCCTACAGCTCATCCCGCTGCTGCTCGCCCCGGTGCTCGGCCGGATGCTCAGCCAGGTGAACCCGCGCTGGCTGCTCGTCGGCGGTCTGCTGCCGATGGCGGCCGGCCAGTTCTGGATCAGCGCCCTCCCGATCACGACGACGTCCCTGAGCGCGTTCATCGGTCCGGTGCTGCTGCTCGGTGTCGGATTCATCTGTGTGGTCTCCTCCCTCACGGCCGCCGCGGTGAACGCGGTGCCGATCCACATGACCGGTATGGCGTCCGGCGCCACGTCGCTGGTGCGTGAGGCGGGCCAGGCCCTCGGCCCAGCCCTTGTCGGATCCATCGCGGCGGCTCTGGCCGCGGGACAGCTGTCCGGCAACCTCACGGGCGCCGATGCGGCGATCGAGAAGGCCGGTGGCGCGCTGGCCCTGTTCAACTCGCCGGACACGAGCGACGCCGCACGGCAGGCCGCGCTCGACGCGCTCGGTCACGGCTACTCCGTCGGCACGGTCGTGGCCGGCATCGCGTCCCTCGTCGGTGCGGCGGCCACACTGATCCTCGTACGGGGATCGGCGCCGCAGACGACGGCCGCCGAGGCCGCGGAGGAGGCCGCGGTCGCACGAGCGGACGGGTCGCGGGCAAGGTCGTGATCGTGTCGGGCGGAGCCCGCGGGATGGGCGCCGTGCATGCGCGGCGCCTCGCCGCCGAAGGCGCCCACGTGGTGATCGGCGACGTACTGACCGCCGAGGGTGAGGCGCTTGCAGGTGGACTCGGCGCCGATCATGCGACGTTCACCCCGCTCGACGTCACACGGGAGTCGGACTGGCTCACCGCCGTCACGGTGGCCGAGCGGGCGTACGGACGGGTGACCGGCCTCGTCAACAACGCCGGTATCGTCGTCGACGCCCCCATCGAGGAGCTGACGGAGGCGGACTACCGGCGCGTGGTGGACGTCAACCAGGTGGACACGTTCCTCGGTATGAAATCGGTGCTCGCCTCCATGCGCGCGGCGGGTGGCGGCTCCATCGTGAACGTCTCGTCGGCCGGCCTCGTGGGCCTGCCGGGCATCCTGCCGTACACGGCCTCCAAGTGGGCGATACGCGGGATGACGAAAACCGCGGCGGTGGAGTTCGCCCCGTACGGCATTCGCGTCAACTCGGTCCATCCGGGCCTGGTGGAGACCCCCATGACCGCGGCGAACCCCGCCGCGCTCGGTTCACCGAGAGGCTCGCCGACCTCGGGCTGCCGCTCGGCACGGCTGAGAGTGCCGGACAACATCGAGGCCGTACGGGGCGCGGAAGAGGCCGGTGCCGAGCTGGTGCTGCTGTCGTACCCGCCGAACTTCTACCCGGAGTCCGAGCAGGACGTCTACGACTACACCAAAGCCGTCTGCGACGCGACGAACCTCGGTGTCATGCTCTTCCCGATGTTCCTGTGGGGCTTCAGCACCCGCATCCACCCCTCCGACATCCCGGTACGGCTGATCCGCCGGCTCCTCGACGACTGCCCCAACATCGTCGCCATCAAGGCCGAGGGCGGGTTCCCCAGCATCCAGAGCGTCATCGAGTGCCACCGGCACTTCGGTGACGAGGTGGTCATCTCCATGCCCATCGAGGGCGAGCTGATCCCGCTGTCGCAGATCATGCCGCTCCAGTTCTCCGCCACCAGCGATCACGAGTACTACGGCCCCATGATCCCGCGCGCCTTCAACCTGCTGCGCGAGGGCAGGTTCGACGAGGCGGCCGACCTGTACTGGCGGCTCCACCCGGCCCGGAAGACCAAGGCGGGGCTGGCCGCCACGCTGAACGGCGGGGCGTTCATCAACCGGCAGGCGTGGAAGTTCCAGGGCTGGCTCCAGGGTTACAACGGCGGCCCGCTGCGCATGCCCACCCAGCGCATCCACGACCCCCAGATGACGGCCCTGCGCAAGGGGCTGCTCGACGCCGGCCTCGAACCCAGCATGGACCCGTTCCGCGAGTTCTTCATCGGCCGCAACCCGGCCTGAGGTTTCCCGATGCGCATCGCACGCTACGTACACGAAGGTCGCACGCAGGTCGGAGTTCTGGACGAGGTGGACCGTCTGCACCCGGTGCCTGACGCGACCGGCGTTCTGGACGTGACCGGGCCGGGTCCGGTGCCCGGGCCACACGTCTCCCAGGTGCGGCTCCTCGCGCCGCTCGACCCGCCGACCGTCCGGGACTTCGTCACCTTCGAGGAACACGTGGAAGGGGTACGCAAGTCCATCGACGGCGCCGCCGGGGTGGCGGACGCCTGGTACGACGCGCCCACCTTCTACTTCACCAATCCGTACGCCGTCATCGGCCCGTACGACGAGGTGCCCCTGCCCCCGGGTGCGGCCGTCCTCGACTTCGAGCTCGAGGTCGCCGCCGTGATCGACCGCGAGGGCCGGGACCTGACGCCCGAGCAGGCGCGCGCCCACATCGCCGGGTACACGGTCTTCAACGACTGGTCCGCGCGCGATCTGCAGGCCCGCGAGATGCGGGTCGGCCTCGGCCCGTGCAAGGGAAAGGACACGGCTGCCACGCTCGGCCCCTGGCTGGTCACCGCCGACGAACTGGAGCCGTACCGGGACGCGGAGGGGTTCCTGCGCCTGGCACTGCGGGCCGAGGTCAACGGCACTGTGGTCGGCGAGGACCTGCTGTCCAACATGAGCTGGACGTTCGAGGAGATGGTCGCCTACGCCTCGCGCGGCACGACCGTGCGCCCCGGCGACGTCCTCGGCTCCGGCACCTGCGGCAACGGCGGCTGCCTCGCCGAACTGTGGGGCCTGCGCGGCGAACAGACCCCGCCGCCCCTGAAGCAAGGCGACACCGTCACCCTCACGGTGCAGGGCCTGGGCACGGTGTCGAACACCGTCGTGCCGGGGCCGGAGCCGGTACCGCTGCCGCGGGCGCGGCGCCGCATGCGGGAGCGGCCGTGAGGCGCCTGGAGGGGAAGGTGGCCCTGATCTCCGGCACGGCCCGGGGCCAGGGCCGCGCCGCGGCCCTGCGGTTCGCCGCCGAGGGCGCGCTCGTGGTGGGCGGCGACCTGCGACACGACGGCGCGCTCGAAACCCGGCGCATGATCGCCGAGGCCGGTGGCAAGGCTCTGGTGCCGGGCCCGCTCGACGCGACGGACGAGGCCTCGGTACGCGACTGGGTGGCCGGTGCGGTCTCCGCGTACGGCGGTGTCGACATCCTGTACGCCAACGCCGGCGCGGTCCGCTTCGGCGCGATCGACCAGCAGTCGTACGCGGACTTCACGTTCACCCTGCGCGCCGAACTGGACTCGGTGTGGCTCGCGGCCCGAGCCGCCTGGCCACACCTGGTCCGCAGCCGCGGCTGCATCGTCACCGTCGGTTCCACGGCCGGTCTCGCCGGCTCCCTCACCAACCAGCGCACCGCGCACTCCGCCTCCAAGGGCGCGGTGATCGCCCTGGCCCGCCAACTCGCCGCAGAGGGCGCCCCACACGGGATCCGTGCCAACTGCGTCAGCCCCGGAATGATCGACACCGTGGCCACCCGCGGCGACCTGCTCGCCGACGACCACCCCATGCGCACCATCGCCGCGCACATCCCGCTCGGCCGCGTCGGAGTGCCGGACGACGTGGTGAACGCGGCGGTGTTCCTGGCCTCCGACGAGTCCACGTACATCACCGGCACGAACCTCGTCGTCGACGGCGGCTGGTCGACCGTCCTGCCGGGCGCAGCGCCTCATCAGAAGGATGACGCAGCACCGTGAACACACCTGGCCACCACGGGCATCGGTCCGCCGCCGACATTCAGCCGGATCGACGTCGCCGCGCCGATCCCGCCGGCCCTGCTGTGCTTGGTTCAGGGTTTCGCCGCGGGCGGTGAGAAGAGCCGACGCATCCCGTTCCTGCTCAGCGTCCTCCTCACGTTCTCCGGTCCGTGGGTGCGCCGCGCCCTGCCCGAGACCGCCGGCTTCCTGGCCGCGCCCGGTCAGGACACCGACCGCGCGCCGCGGTGTCGAAAATCCTTCGGATGGCCCTTCCCCGTGTCGATTTTCCAAGCTCGGCGGGCTGTGGCTGGCCCAGGACCGGCACAGGCCGGAAAGTGACTGCCGTGCCGGCGACCTGCCGCACCGGAACGGAGGATTCGTGAACCTGGGAACAACGGCGACCGGACCACGCCGCAGTCCGACAGCCACGCTCGTCATGGCGTGCGTGGGAGTGTTCGTCGCCTATCTGCCGGTCACCAGCATCTCGGTGAGCCTTCCGGCCATCCAACGGGCCCTGCACACGTCGACTGCCCAACTGTCGTGGATCTCCGACGCATTCGTCCTGCCCATGGCGGCTCTCATCCTGACCGCGGGGGTCTTCGGAGACGTACACGGCCGCAAGAAGGTCTTCCAGGCCGGCTTGTTGTTCGCCGCCGTGGGGGCGACCGTCGCCCTGAGCGCCCAGTCGGTCCAGGTGCTGTGGGTCGGACAGGCACTGGCCGGGCTGGGCGCGGCCGCGCTGTTGCCGACCACGCTGGCGCTGATCAGTCACGCGGTGCCCCATCCGCACGAGCGCGCCAAGTTCGTCGGGCTGTGGGCCGCCGCCCTTATGACGGCGTTGGCCACCGGCCCCCTGATCGCGGGCGTGATTCTTGACCACGCGGCCTGGCGATGGATCTACCTTCCGGCGATACCGGTCGCCCTCCTCACCATGGCGGTGGCGGTACCGCTCGTGGAGGACTCCCGGGCGCCCGGTGCGCGTCGGCTGGACTGGCCCGGCCAGATCACCGCCGCGCTGGCGATCACTTCGCTCGTCTACGGGGTGATCGAGGGCGGCGCCGACTCCTTCTCCGAGCCCCGGGTGATCGCCGCGCTGGCGCTGGCCGCCGTGAGCGCCGCCGGGTTCGTTTGGGCCGAGCGGCGCAGCACCAACCCCATGCTGGACCTGGCGCTCTTCCGCAGCCCGGCGTTCAGCGCCACCACCCTGGTCGCGATGATCAGTTTCCTCGGGCTGATCGGATTCTTCTTCGTCCTCAGCCTCTACTTCGGCCTGGTGCAGCGGCTCGACACCCTCGCCGCGGGCTACCGGCTGCTCGCGGTGACGGCGGTGTGTCTGCTCGTCGGGGTCGTGGTCGGGCCGTTGATGCGCCGGATCTCGGCACGCGTCCTGATCACCACCGGGCTGTTGGTCACCGCGGGTGCTCTGGTGTCCCTGACCGCTCTGGACGCGCACACCTCCCTCGGCGCTCTCACCTGGCGACTTGCCCTGCTCGGTCTCGGCCTGGGCCTGGTCGTCACACCCATGACGGCCACCGCCGTCGCCTCCGTGCCGCACCACCTGGCCGGCATGGCGGCAGCCGGCAACAACGCCTTCCGCCAGGTCGGCGGCGCGCTCGGCCCGGCCGTCCTCGGCGTACTGCTGACCACCAGGACCACCGACACCCTGCCCGGACATCTCGCCGACGCCGGTGTGGACGATTCGACGGCGCGTCGGATCACCGCGGCGGTGGAGGCCGACGGGCTGAGCGTGGTTGCCCAGATGAACCTGGGAGCGGACACCGGCCGCGCCCTGGGCGCGCTGTCCGAGGCCTTTCTCGACGGCCTTCGTCTGTGTCTGGTCGTGGCGGCCGCTCTCGCGCTGCTCGCTGCTGTGGTCGGGGCGATTCTGCTGCGCGCACCGCGGGCCTCGATCGAGGCTGCGCCCGAGGATGCGAAGCCGTTCACCGGAAACGAGCTGGAACCGATGCCGGTTCCTGTCGGCCCGGCCGACGCGGACAATCCAGTGAGTGTCGGCATCTCCCGGCAGGGAGGTCGGAATGACGTGGTGGGTGAGGCCGATGCCCCGGCCCGGGCCGGTTCCGGGCCCGTCGTCTCCGGCCGGGTCTGTGACTCCGTCGGCAGCGGCATAGCCGGCGCCACGCTCACCCTCGTCTCGCCGACTGGGCGTCAGACCGGCCGAGTCGTGGCCCACGGCACCGGCCGTTACGAGCTGACCGCCCCAGCGGCAGGGTCATACGTGCTGGTCGCCTCGGCGGAGGGGCACCAGCCGGAGGCGGCCACGGTCGTACTCGGCGAGCAGCCACTGGCGCACGACCTGGTTCTGGCCGGAGGAGGCAGGGTCGCCGGCACCGTGATGTCGGCCGAGGACGGGCCGGTCGTGGCGGGGGCTCTGGTTACCGTCACCGACGTGCGCGGTGAGGTGCTGGCCAGCGAAAAGACCGACTCCCACGGTCGGTTCGAGTGCGGCGAGCTGTCGACGAGCGATGTCACACTCACGGTGAACGCGTCAGGCTTCCGGCCTGGCGCACTCCCCGTCCGGACGTCCGAGCCCGAAGCCACCGCGCTGAAGGTGCAGCTTTCGTCGGGCGCGCAGTTGCAGGGGATCGTGCGAGCGGCTACCGGCCACAAGAGCCTGGTCGACGCTCGGGTCACCCTGCTGGACGCGACGGGAAACGTGGTGGGCATCACGACCACGGGCCCTGACGGTGCCTATGCCTTCACCGACCTGGACGCGGGCGAATACTCGGTGGTCGCCGCCGGGTATCCGGCCGTGGCCAGGACGGTCACCGTGGCGGGCCGGGGCCTGGAGCACATCCATCTGGAACTGGCTCACCCAGACAGCTGACGCGGCTGTCCGGCCGAGAGTTCGAAGCGTGCCGGTTCCGGTGACACTGGGGCATACAGCTGCCGGAGCCGGTACAGGGCGCCATCCGTGGGGACGGGAACGCGCCCAGCCGGGGTCCGGGTCCTCTTTCCAGGGCCCGGACCTCACCGGCCGCCGCAAAGAGACAGGAGGAACCAGTGCGGGCCCAGGCACTCGATCCACTCGATCTGAAGTTGCTGCAGGCGCTGCAGCTCGACGGTCGGGCGCCGTTCAACCGGATCGCAGAGGTCCTGGGGGTCTCCGATCAGACGGTGGCCCGCCGCTTTCGTCGGCTGCGCGGCACCGTCCACCTCCGCGTACTGGGCATCACGGACGAACGCCGACTCGGCCGCAGCACCTGGATCCTGCGCCTACGCTGCACCCCCGACGGTGCCGAACAACTGGCCGGCGCACTCGCCCGGCGTCCGGACACCGCGTACGTCAGCGTGATCTCAGGTGGTACGGAAGTGATGTGCGCGATGAAACCCCGCACGCGGCAGGCGCGGGACGAACTCCTTCTGGACCGCCTCCAGCGCACGCCACGCGTCATCTCGGTCAGTGCCCACTGCCTGCTCCACCACTTCTACGGGGGCCCCGTAGGCTGGCTCAGCAAGATCAACGCCCTCAGTCCCGACGAACAGGCCGACCTCAGCCCCCCACCGGTAGATCCGGGCACCAGACCGGTCGCACTGGAGGACGCCGACGAGGCGCTGCTCGCCGTCCTCGGCCGCGACGGACGAGCGTCCATCACGGAACTCCAGGCAAGCACAGGCCTTCCCGAATCCACGGTGAAGCGGCGGCTGGATCGCCTGCGCGCGACCGGGGTCCTCTACCTGGACGTGCAGTTCGACCACGAGCACCTCGGCAACGAGGTCGTCGCCATGCTCTGGCTCACCGTCACCCCGGCCGCACTCGCCAACGTCGGCCGAGCCCTCGCCTCGCACCCCGAGGTGCGCTTCGCGGCGGCCACCACCGGTCAGGCCAACATCGTCGCGGCCACCCTCCATGCCGGCACCGGCGACCTGTACACCTACCTCAGCGACAAGATCGGTGCTCTTGACGGCGTCCAGTCCGTCGAGACCGCCCTCGCCATGCGCGAGGTCAAACAGCTCGCCTACGAGCCTGGTCGCTGAGGGGTACCGTGCCGCAGCACGGAGCCGAGCCAGTGGAAACGAAGTCGCCAGTACCATCGCCGAATCCCGCGCCCGACCAGCGGGACGATGTCCTCGCCGCGGGAGAGCACCCAGGCGATGGCGAGTTGCGCGACGCTGAGACCCTTCTGTTCGGCGACCTTTCGCAGGAGCTCGACCAACGTGAGGTCGTGTGGGAGGTTCTCGCCCTGGAAGCGGGGCTGCAAGGCAGTCGACCTGATCATGCCGTCTTTCGGCGGCCGTGGTGCCGAGCGCTGACCACGCTCGTGCTGCGGTCAGCGCGTGCCCGCGTGTCAGGGCAGGAGGAGCACTTTGCCGATCTGCCGCTGGCCCTCCAGGTACGCGTGGGCCTCGGCCGCCGACGCCAGGGGGTAGGTCTCGTCGAGGATCGGGGTGATCTTTCCGGCCGCCAGCAGCTCCAGGCACAGCTGCTGGTCCCGCAGGGTCGCGCCGCGGACGCTGGCGATCCGCACCTGCTTGGCGATGAGCGCGAACGCGTCCAGCTCGAGCCGGGACCCCTGACTGGGCGGTGAACCGAGGACGACGACCGTGCCGCCGAGCCGTGTGCAGGACACGGAGAGCTGGAAGAAGTCGTTGCCGCCGACGCAGTCCCAGACGGCGTCGGCGCCCAGGCCGTGCGTCAGTTCCCTGACCTGAGCCGGCAGCCGTGCGTCGGTGGAGCGCAGGATGTGGTCGTAGCCCAGTTTCCTGAGCGCCTCGTCCCGGTCCGGCTTGGTCGTGGTGCCGATCACGGTGGCTCCGCTCAGCTTCGCCAGCTGTGCGCAGGCGATCGCCATTCCACCGCTGGCACCGGTGATGACCACCGTGTCGCCCGGGCCGACAGGCGCCTGCCGCGCGCAGTTGAGCGGGGTGGTGTACGTCCACATGGTGGCCGCGGCCGTCCCGAAGTCGACGCCTTCGGGAATGGGCAGGATCGCGTCCTGGCGGCGCGCTATGTACTCGGCGTATCCGCCGAAGACCTGGTGGCCGGGGTACGCGGTGTCAATGCACAGGTTCTCCAGCCCTCGGGTACACAGGGCACAGTTGCGACACGGCGGGTGCGGAAGCTGCAGGACCCTGTCGCCCGCGTGCCACCTCGTGACATTGGCGCCGGTGGCGACGACTTCACCGGCCGCGTCCCGGCCGAGCTGGAACGGCACGGGCCAGGCCGGCCGGCCCGGTAGCGGCTTCGGCAGGTTTCCCGAGCGGTACCGGAGGTCCCAGCTGTTCACGGCCGTGGCGCGCACGCGTATCAGGACGTCGTCGGGGCCGACCTCGGGGACCGGCACCTCCACGTACTTGAGCACCTCGGGCCCGCCGTGCTCGAACAGGCGGACCGCCATCATGGTCTGTTCCACTTTCACGTTCCTTCGGATCGTCCTGCGGCTCATGGATGGGTCCCCGGACGACCGCCCGCGACTCGTCCCTCCCCGGTGGCATCGGGCAGGAAAGGGTTTCGACCAGGCGATTCGCCGGGAGAGGGATGGATCAGGAGGCGGTCGGGCCGGTGATCGGCCACCTGGAGCGAGTGCGATCACTCGCAGCCCGGATTCCGCGAGGCGGGGCAGCAGGTCACGTCCGGTACGACTGTTGGCGCCGGTGACGACGACGGTGCGGGGGGTGCTGTGGGCACGGAAGGTCCCTTTCACTCATATGCGACCGAGGAGTTCGGCCTGCTGCTCAAGGCGCTGACCCGGGAGGCGGACCGCCGGGGCAACGGCCTGCTGCGGCCGCTGGGGATCACCACGAGCCAGGCCGAGGCGTTGCAGCTTGTCGACCGGTACGGCCCGATGTCCCTGTGCGAGTTGGGGACGCTTCTGATCGCCGAAGGGGGTCACCCGGGCCGGCTGGTGGACCGTCTGGTCGCCTCAGGGCTCCGTGAGCGAGAGCCCGCCGGCGACGACCGCCGCCGAATCGAGATCACGTACACCCCGCGCGGCAGCGAACTCGCCGACGCCGCACGCGAGCGCAAGGAGATCTTCCGCGCATGGTCGCGTGAGCGGCTCGGTGGGGTGGACCTGACCTCCACCACGAGTCTGCTGGAAACCTGCCTGATCGAAACCCCCTTGTCGGAGACAGTACGGCAGCGCCGTTCGCGACCGATTGCCGGCGAAGCCCCGCAGCGGCCGAAAGACCGAGCCAGGTGCACCACCTTATCGAGCGGCGGTGTTCACCACCCCCACTTCCTCATATTCATTATGGTAATTTTCGCTGTGGCGAAAGCCCGTCCCACGGCGCGGAACCCCATGGCCGCGCCGTGGGGAGGCCTCTCGTTCGATACATGTCCGCTGCTTCCACTCGGCTCGTCCCGGCGCCATGAGCCGTTCGCCCGCGACCGGGTGGCGGACGAGGTCGGCGAGGTCGGCGAGGTCACGGTTGTGGGGCTCGTGCCCCAGGGCGGCTTCAAGTTCCCGGTAGCGGTGGGCTGTCGGTGACGCCGCAGATCCAGAGGGCATGTCCGGGCGCGGCCCAGACCGCTCGGACGGTCCGTCCGCTCCGAGCAGAGCCGTAGTCCGCCGATGGCCAGGTTCCGCCAGGAGGTCATCGCCCGCGCCGCGCCGCCGGTATGGACGGCGGAGGCGCCCTCGGCGAAGACCACGTCTCTCACGTGATGGCTGCACCGCGGAGCAGGCGCGGGCGTCCGCCGCCCTCTGTCTCGGCGACCGTGCTGGGGCTCAGCGTCTTCCCGGCCCGGACTGCGCCGACCTCGCCCTCGCCGGACCACCACCGCTGCCGGTGCGGGTCGGCTCCCACGAGACATTGCTCGACGACGCCGCCCGAAGGGTGAGGCACGCGGGCGCCGACGATCTCGTCGTGGTGCGCCACCCAACCTAGCGTTCTGCATACCAGACAGCTATTCTGTTCAGTAGACGGATTGGCAGTGCTCTCCGCACGCGCCCCGAGTTTCGTGACGCACGACCCGGCGCAGCCCTGACGCTCCCGTCGGGGGCGTCAGGCGGCCATGCGGCCGCCGGTACAGAGAGGTGGGACATGAGCCAGGAGAGTGTCGAGCAGGCGATCGAGCGTGCGGGCAGCGCGGTGGAGTTGCTGCGCAACTCCCCGATCCGTCCGCACACGTTCCCGGTGCGGGCGGAGTTCACGAACTGGCGGACCGAACAGCGGGCGTGGCGGGACTCGGTGGCGCTGCTGGATCAGTCGCACCACATGACGGACCTGTACATCCAGGGTCCGGACGCACTACGGCTGCTGTCCGATCTGGGCGTCAACAGCTTCGCCGACTTCGGCCCCGGCCGTGCCAAGCAGTACGTGGCCGTCAACCACGACGGACAGCTGATCGGCGACGCGGTCCTCTTCCACCTGGAGCAGGGCGTGTTCGACCTGGTCGGGCACCCGCCGGTGCTGGACTGGGTGCAGTACAACGTGGAGACCGGCGACTACGACGCCACCACGGAACGCGACGACAACTCCTACGACCGGGTCTCCGGCCCGCCGAAGGTCTACCGCTACGAACTTCAGGGCCCCAACGCGCTCGCACTACTGGAGAAGGTCACGGGCGCCCCGGTGCCCGAGACCCGCTTTTTCCACATGGCGACGTTCACCATCGCCGGACACCAGGTCCGCGGACTGCGTCACGGCATGGCCGGCCAGCCCGGTTTCGAACTCTTCGGCCCCTGGGAGGAAGGCGAAGCCGTCCGCGAGGCGATCCTCGCCAAGGGCGAGGCGTTCGACCTGGTCCAGGTCGGCGCGAAGGCCTACTCCACGGCCAACCTTGAGTCCGCCTGGGTTCCGGCGCCGATGCCGGCCGTCTTCTCCGGCGAGAAGATGAAGGGCTACCGCGAGTGGCTGAAGACCCCCGCGATGGGATCCCTGGGCGGCTCGATGGACTCCCCGAACATCGAGGACTATTACCTCACCCCCTATGACATCGGCTACGGCTCCATCGTCAAGTTCGATCACGACTTCGTCGGCCGCGAGGCCCTGGCGAAGACCGCCCAGAACCCTCCCCGTACCAAGGTGACCCTGGTCTGGAACGAGGAGGACGTCGCCCGCGCGATCGGCTCCCTCTACCAGAGCGACGAACTCCCCGCGAAGTTCATCGAGTTCCCCAAGGCCCGCTACGCCCTCCACCAGAGCGACAAGGTCCTCCTCGACGGTGAACTCGTCGGCATCTCCATGGACGTCGGTTACATCGCCAACGAACGCGCCATGGTCTCCCTCGCCACCCTCGACCGTGTCCACAGCGAACCCGGCACCCAGGTCACCGTGGTGTGGGGAGAGAGCCCCAACTCGGCCAAGCCCGGCGTCGAAGCCCACCGCCAGACCGAGATCCGGGCCACCGTCGCCCCCGCCCCCTACGTGCGGTTCGCTCGCGAGACCTACCGCAACAAGTAGCACCCCGCGGACCGCGCCCGTCCGTCACCGCCGGCAAGCGAAACGCACACCGCGGTGTTTCACGGCAACGGCCTTGTGCCTGTGTCGCGGTGGCAGATCCCGCGCGCCGTCCGTCCCGGGGAAAGCGGCTCTCCCGCGTCCCCCGGCCCGGCGTCGATGCCGCCGACCTCATATGTGCAAGGAGCATGATGACCACAACCTCCCCACCCCCTGTCACGGAAGCCATGCTGCTGCGGGACTTCTCTCTGGAAATGACGGGGAAGGACACATCGAAGCTCGACGAGGCCCGAGGCGCCATTCCACCCGGCACCCGGATCAACGTGACCTACCTGGGCAACGAGAACCTGCAGATGCGCCTCGACGCCGCGCGCGCCGTGAACGGCTTCGGCTTCGTCCCGGTCCCGCACATCTCCGCCCGCCGCCTGACCTCGCGGGACGAACTGAAGGTATTCCTCGCAGCTCTGCGCGAGCACGACGCCCAGGCACAGGTCTTCGCCGTCGGTGGCGACCCCGCCCAACCTCACGGCCCCTACGCCGACTCGCTGCAGATCATCCGGTCCGGACTGCTGCAGGAACACGGCGTCCGCGGCGTCGGCATCAGCGGCTACCCGGAAGGACACCCGCAGATCTCCCGCGAGACCCTGTGGTCCGCTCTCGCGGAAAAGGCGAACGCACTCGCCGCCGAGGGACTGAGCGGCGACATCATCACCCAGTTCGGATTCGACGCCAATGCGGTCCTGACCTGGATCGAAGAGGTACGGGGACGAGACATCGAGCTGCCGATACGCGTCGGGGTCCCCGGCCCCGCCGGGGTCAAGCGCCTGATGACCTACGCCACGCGCTTCGGCGTGGGCACCAGCGCCTCCATCGCACGCAAATACGGCCTGTCACTCACCAACCTGATGGGCACCACGGGCCCCGACCGGTTCCTCACCGCGCTCGCCGCCGGATACGACGCCGCCCGGCACGGCGAGGTGAAGCTGCACTTCTACACCTTCGGCGGCCTGGACACGACCTCCCGCTGGATCGACGCCTTCCGGAAGGGGCTGAAGTGACCCTCGCCCTGCAGACCTCGACACCGGCCGCCTCCACCGGCCCGCACGCCGACCGTGCCTCGCTGATCGTGAAGGGCACCGACCGCGTGGGCATCGTGGCCGCGGTCGGCTCGCTCCTGAGCAACCACGGCGCCAACATCGTCTCGCTCGACCAGTACTCGGACCCTGACGACGGCGCCTACTTCCAGCGCACCGTGTTCGCCCTGGACGGGCTCCGGGCGGAGCTTCCCGGCCTCCGCGAAGAGCTCCACACGCAGCTGGTGAAGGACTTCGGCCTGGAGGTGACCCTGCGGGACATGTCGGTCCCCAAACGGGTCGCGATCTTCGCCTCGAAGTCCGATCACTGCCTGCTCGACCTGCTGTGGCGCCATCGGCGCGGTGAGCTGCCGGTGAGCATCTCGATGGTGATATCGAACCATCCGGACACCGCGGACGAGGTGCGGACCTTCGGCATTCCCTTCTTCCACGTGCCGTCCATGGGCCCCGACAAGTCCGCCGCGGAAGCCGAGCACCTCCGACTCCTCGCCGGGCACGTCGACTTCGTCGTCCTGGCCCGCTACATGCAGATCCTCAGCAGCGACTTCATCGAGGGCGTGGGCGTGCCGATCATCAACATCCACCACTCCTTCCTGCCTGCCTTCATCGGCGCCGGCCCGCACGCCAAGGCCAAGGAACGCGGAGTGAAGCTCATCGGCGCCACCGCGCACTACGTCACCGAAGACCTCGACGAAGGCCCCATCATCGAGCAGGACGTCGCCCGCGTCACCCATGCCGACTCGGTCGCCGAACTCAGGCGTCGCAGTGCCGATGTCGAACGCGCCGTACTCTCCCGGGCCGTCCTGTGGCACGCCGACGACCGCGTCATCCGGCACCGCAACCACTGCGTTGTCTTTCCGTGAGCACCACCGCCAGGGACAGGACCTTGCGCATGACCACCCTGATCGACGGCAGAAAGTACGCCCACCAGATCCGCCACCGGGTAGCCGAAGAGGTGGCCGACCTGGCGCGCTCCCACGGACGAACTCCGGGGCTTGCCACCGTTCTGGTCGGCGACGACGCGGCCAGCGCGGTGTACGTGGCCAACAAACGTCGCGCGATCCGCGAAGCCGGCATGCGCAACGTCCACCACGCCCTGCCGCGGGACACGACGCAGGAGGAGATCGCTGCGGTGATCGACGCCCTCGGCCGCGACCCGGACGTCACCGGCATTCTGCTGCAGCTTCCGCTGCCCCCTGGCCTCGACGCCACGGCGCTCATCGACCGGATTCCGGCGTACAAGGATGTCGACGGCCTCACCACCCTGAACGTGGGCCTGCTGACCCGCGGAGCCGACGGCCTGCGGCCCTGCACCCCCGCGGGCGTCATGGAACTGCTCGACAGGGAGGGCGTCGCCCTGTCGGGCGCGCACGCCGTCGTCGTGGGTCACTCGGAACTCGTCGGCCGTCCCATGGCCCAGTTGCTGCTGCAGCGGGACGCGACCGTCACGGTCGCCCACAAGCACACACGCGACCTCCCCTCCGTGACGCGAACGGCCGACATCCTGGTGGTCGCCACCGGGGTGCCCGGTCTGATCGGACCCGAGCACGTCAAACCGGGTGCCGTCGTCGTCGACGTCGGCATCCACCGCACGCCGCGGGGACTGCTGGGCGACGTGCGCACCGGCCAACTGGACGGCCTGGCGGCCTTGATCACCCCCGTTCCGGGAGGCGTGGGGCCCATGACCATCGCCATGCTCCTGGTCAACACACTGCGTGCGGCTCAGAGATGACTCAGCGGCCGTAGCACCGTGGTGGCGCGCCTCGTCCTGGACGCCATAGCCCATGGCTGCCGTGCTCCCGGAGAATCGCGTGGCCCTTTTCGTCCCCACCGCATTCCCGACGGCAGAAGCCGCACCGCTCCCCTCCTCTCCCGGCCACGGCTGGAGTCCGCCCATGCACCCGGTACAGAAGTCTGCTCGGTCCGACGCCAGATGCCTGGTCATGGGCATCCTCAACGTGACGCCGGACTCGTTCTCCGACGGTGGGAGCTACCTGGGCACCCACCAGGCCATCGAGCACGGCCTGGCCCTGGCCGGCGGGCGCCGACATCGTCGACGTCGGCGGGGAGTCCACCCGCCCCGGCGCCCTGCGGGTGCCACCGGACGAAGAGAAGAACCGGGTCCTGCCGGTGATCCGGGTCCTGGCCGCGGAGGGAATCCGGGTCAGCGTGGACACGACACGCGCGGACGTGGCCTGTGCCGCTGTTCAAGCGGGTGCCGCCATGGTCAACGACGTGAGCGGCGGACTGGCCGATCCGCACATGGCCGCCCTGGTCGCGGCCATGGCCGTGCCCTACATCCTGATGCACTGGCGTTCCCCCAGCGCGGACATGTACCGGCACGCCCACTATCAGGACGTGGTCATCGAAGTCCGGGACGAACTGCTTCGGCGGGTGGAGCGCCTCACGGACGCCGGTGCCGACGTGGACCGCATCGTGCTCGATCCCGGCCTCGGCTTCGCCAAGAGACCGGAGCACGACTGGGCCCTCCTCAGCCGACTCCCGGAGCTGACAGGTCTGGGACTGCCGGTCCTCGTCGGGGCCTCGCGGAAGTCGTTCATCGGCACCGCTCTGGCCGACGCGAGAGGCGAGCCGGTGCCCCCGGGCGAGCGTGACAGCGCCACAGCGGCTGTCTCCGCGCTGGCCGCGGCGTCCGGCGCATGGGCGGTGCGAGTCCACAACGTGCCGGCCAACCGGGACGCCGTACGGATGGCACAAGCCTGGACAGCACGGTCGTGAAGGCACCGATGAACGCGAGGCGATTCAGGAACGAAAAGCCTTGATCTCGTTGGTGATGTCGCGAACCGCCGTCCTGAGCCGAGCCGCCACACGGGTCTCCCCGTCCGAGTCCATCGCCGACTCCGGGCAGACCAGGCCGATTCCCGCGTACATGCCGGGCTCGGTCGATTCGAAGGCAACCCCCATGGAGAAGACACCGCTCTCGCTCTCGCTGCGGTTCACCCCGTATCCGGCCTCGCGTGCCTGCCGCATTTCCGCCAGGAGGGCGCTCACGGTGGAGATCGACTTGGGGGTCAGCGCCTGCGGTGGCGCGTCCCGGTACAGCTGACGGAGCTGTTCGTCGTCCATGCGGGAAAGCAGTGCCTTCCCGACGCCGGTCACATGGGCCGGCATCGTGTCACCGGTGCGCAGGGCCGCCCTGATCGTACGCCGGCTCTCCACGCCGTCCACATAGAGGATGTCCCGTCCCCGGGGCAGAGCGAGGTGGGCGGTCATCTCGGTGGACTCCGCCAACTCGGTGAGCACCGGTCGGGCCAGCACACGGATGTCGAGGGAACGTACGGCCGACAGCCCGACGTCCACCATGGCGGGACCCGGTCCGAAAGCGCGAGTGGCGGGCTCCTGGCGTACGAAGTCGTAGTACGTGAGCATCGCCATGAGGCGGTGGGCGCTGGAGCGTGCGATGCCCAGCTCGGCGGCCACGTCGGCGAGCGTCAGGGTGCCCCTGTCCCTGAGCAGCAGCAGAATGCGCAGAGTGTTCTCCACCGAGGCGATGGGGTAGGCCGGCGTGGCGCGGTCTGCGAGCGGTGACAACTCACCGAGACGGTCGGGCGGCGTATCCATGCGATCAGTTTCCCACGGCCGACTCGCACGGACAGGCCGTCCGCCCGCTCACTCAGCTCCGAGCAGGGGGCGTGCCGTGCGTGTGGAACGACTCGATGGTCTTCAGGCCCCAGGCCTGGCCCTTCCTCCGTTCCTCCTCAGTCCAGGTGACCAGTGGCCAGTCGGGGGCCAGGACAAGGCGGGTGAGCGGGTTGCACAGCTCGATGCGGTTGCCGCCGGGCTCGTAGACGTACAGGAAGAACGTCTGCTGGATGGCGTGCTTGTGCGGGCCGGTCTCGATGAACACGCCGGTGTCGATGGCCAGGTCGGCGGCGCGCAGGATGTCCTCGCGCGTGTCGGTCGCGAAGGCGATGTGGTGCAGCCGGCCAGCCGAGCCGGTCCAGTCCTCGGTGTAGACGACGTCGTACGACTTGTTCGTGTAGGTCAGCCACTTGCCCGCGATCCGCCCGTTGTCGAGTCGGATCTGCTTGGTCGGCCGTGCACCGAGCACCTGGTGGTGGAAGTCGGCATTGGCGGCGACGTCGGCGCCGAGGAAGTTGATGTGGTCCAGACGGCGCACGCCCACGCCCCTGTTGGGCTTGGCCTGTGGCTGGTTCTTCAGCGCGGGCCGGAGTTCTTCCGGCGCCTGGTGATACTCACTCTCCCAGTAGAGGGCGAGCTCGTGGCCGTCGGGGTCGGTGGTGATGTAGAGCTTGCCGATGCCGGGCTCGTCCTCGCTCCAGTACCCCTGATGTCCCGCGGCCTCCAGCTCCTTCACCCGGCGCCGCAGTGCCTCCTCGCTGGAGGTGCGCAGGGCGGTGCGGCGCACGCCGGGCAGGTCGTCGGCGGTGAGGATGACGCTGTGATGCTCGTAGTCGTCCCACGTCCTCAGGTAGACGGAGCTGCCTCGGCGTTCGTTGACGGTCAGGCCCAGGTAGTCGGTGAAGAACACGAGACTGGCGTCGAGGTCCGGGGTGAGAAGCTCGACGTGGCCGAGGTGGGCGATGTCTCCCAGGGGCAGGTGCATACCGGTTCCTTGTGAAGAAGGGAAAGGAAAGGGACAGGGACAACCGCGAGCCGGCGACCGCCGGTTGGTGTGATGGCCGAGCGGCCGAAGGATGCCGGGGCGCGGGGTGATGCGTTCATGGGGTGTTCGAGGCGATGGCCAGCAGACGTGCCGCCTTGAGCTCTGTCTCCTGCCACTCCCGTTCGGGATCGGATCCCCAGGTGATGCCTGCTCCTGTGCCGAAGTGCAGGGTTCCGGCGTGCCGGTCGATCCAGAACGTGCGGATGCCGACGGCCAGTTCGGCTGCCCCCGTGTCCGCGTCGACCCATCCGATGCCGCCGCAGTACGGGCCGCGCGCGGATGTCTCCAGTTCCCTTATGACGTCGAGCGCGCGGTGTTTCGGAGCACCGGTGACCGAGCCAGGGGGAAAGGTCGCATCGAGCACTTCGGGCCAGCCGACGTCGTCCCTGAGCTCACCCCGAACCGAGGAGACGAGGTGGACCAGGCCCGGGTGCTTTTCGACGGCGCACAGGTCCGGAACGGTGACGCTTCCCGGAGTACAGACACGGCTGAGGTCGTTGCGGACGAGGTCGACGATCATGACGTTCTCGGCGTAGTCCTTCTCCGACAGGTCCGCCTCCGTCCGGCCCGTCCCCTTGATCGGGCCGGAGGTGAGTGTTCTGCCCTGCCGGCGCAGGAACAGTTCCGGTGATGCCGCGACCACCTCCAGGCCCTGCTCCGGCAGGCGGATGGTGCTCGCGTACGGCGCCGGATTGCCGCGTGCCAGGAGGACGGCCAGGGCCTCTATGTCCACGTCCTGCGCGATCTGGGCCGACAGGACCCGGCACAGATTGACCTGGTAGACGTTCCCGGCGGAGATGTGTTCACGGATGCGCCGGACGCCGGTGAGGTAGGCGGACCGATCGAGCGAGGTCCGCCAGTCGGCTCGAGCCGGACCATGCCATGGTGGCGTGATGCCGGCTCCCTCGACCGCGGGGCGCACGTCGCGGAAGCGGGCGCACGTCAAGCTCCCCTCGAAGCTCACTATCACGGCCCAGAATCCCTCCGAGTCCAGGGCTGCCGGATCACTCGTGATGTCCATGAGCCCCTTCGCGTGAACTCCGCCGAGCCGGGCCACGGCTCGAGACTCGTGCAAAGGGATCCCTTCCTTTCCGGCGGCGGGTGACCGTCCGGGCCGTTGTCCCGCGTCATATTCCGTATAACAGAAATCACGTCTATCAGACAGACATGCAGACGGGTCACAGGGAGGTACATTGCGTCCCTCCGTCGTCTGTACTGCAGAAAAGATGTCTGCTATACAGAAGACATGTCGGGGACGGTGTCGTCCAGCAAGGGCGCCACACCCGTGGCCCGACCGCATAGCGGGGGCGGGCGCCCGCTAGGAGCCGATGACCGTGAAACGCGCCTTCTCGCCTGAAGCCAGGCGGTCTCCGCGAGGGGAGACGCCGTGACCACAGCCCTGCCGACCGACCCGTCGCCGGAAACGCGGTGTGTGTGGGGCCTCCCGAACCGGCTCGGTGTCCCGTTACGGACATCGTCACCGTGACGCCTGGCGTGTTCTCCGACGTCGGCCCTGCCCGGACGTCGGCGTCATCGAGCGGTACCCGGATCTGAGGTGCGGCCGTCCTCGGTCGGCTCCCGGGTGAACAACGTGGCACCCCCGCCGCGACGACGACACGGCGGCGCGGATCCGCGCAAGCGGCTGCTGCGGCTCTACGTCCGTGTGCACACGTCGCACCCCTCCCGATGCCGTACGGGCCGCTGCCGTGTGGGGTGCGAAGACCGACAACCTTTCTGCTGCTCACAGTCATCGACGAGGAGTATTCACATGGCAGTCCCGACCCTGCAGGAAGCCATCGACCGAGCGGAATCCCCTGTCCGGCTGCTGTGGAAGGCGAACGCGCCGCGATGGTCGCCGCCGGTCGTGGAACCGGAGTACGCCGGATGGCGCGAGGAACAGACGGCCGCGTATGAAACCGTGGCGCTATCCGATCTGTGCCACCACATATCGGACCTGTTCATCGAGGGACCGGACGCGCTCCGGCTCCTCTCGGATCACAGCGCGAACAGCTACCGCGACTTCGCCGTCGGCCAGGCAAAACAGAGCATCGTGGTCACCGAGGAGGGATACACGGTCGGTGACAACATCCTCACCCGGGACGGTGCCGAGAAGTTCACCATGAGCGGCGTGCCCTCCTCACAGGCATGGATCAGGTATCACGCCGAGGCCGGCGGCTACGACGTGTCGTTCTCGCTCGACCCGGACTCACGAACGCGCGGGGGCGGAGATCCGGTGCTGTTCCGCTATCAGATCCAGGGGCCGCGCGCACTGGAACTGGTCGAGCAGGTATTCGGCGGCCCGCTGCCCAAGACGAAGTTCTTCCACTCGGCTCTGGTCACGCTGGGCGGCCGGACCTTCCGGGCGTTGCGGCACGGCATGACCGGGCAGCCCGGATACGAGTTCATCGGCGAGTGGAAGGACGGAGAGTTCGTCAAGCAGGCCCTGCTCGAGGCCGGGGAGTCGTTCGGCCTGGTCCAGGTGGGCGCGTGGGCCTACTCGACGAACGCCCTGGAGAGCGGCTGGATCCCGATGCCGACTCCCGGCATCTACAGCGCACCGGGACTGCGCGCATACCGCGAATCGCTTCCCGCGCTGTCCTTCGACGGACTGAATCCGCTGCGGGGAAGCTTCTTCTCGGAGAACATCCAGGACTACTACACCACCCCCTACGAGTTGGGTTACGGCAGGCTGATCTCGTTCGACCACGATTTCCTGGGCCGCCAGGGCCTGGAACAAGCCCGGCACGACGTGGCACGCGAGCGGGTCACCCTGGTCCTCGACGCGGACCAGGCGCGCCGCGTATGGGGTGCCGACGGTGGTGACCTGGAATTCATGGAGACACAGGCCCGCTTCCGGGTGGAGGCGGACGACCAGGTCATCGGGATGGCCTTCGACACCGGTACCCTCGCCCCCCGCGGAACGGTCCTGTCACTGGCGCTGGTCGACAGGAAGTACGCCACCCCTGGGACGGAGGTGACATTCGTGTGGGGCGAACACCCCGGCCCCGGGACCGACCCCGATGACGACAGGGGCTTCGAGCGGATCAAGGCGACGGTGCAGGCCTCGCCCTACAACGAGTACGTCCGCACGCGATACCGCGCGAACGACTGACCCAAGGAAGGCGACCGCTATGCAGGGTATGCGTGGTGTCCAGGGAATCCTGGGGGTCCCGGCACCGGTCAACGAACCGATGTTCAGCCTGGAGGAGCGCGACCGGCGCTGGGAACGGCTGCGGCAGTTGATGAGCGAGGCCTCTGTCGAGGTGCTGATCGTCCTGCCGCAGTGGATCACCTCGGACTCGCTCTACATCGCCGACACCGTCGGTGTGACGATCTTTCCCGTCGATGGTGATCCGGTCCTGATTCTCGGTGGTGAGCACAGCAACTACGCCGTCGAGCGGCCGCACTGGATCGAAGACCGGATGAGCGCGACCCCGTTCGGTTCGACCGCGCCCGAGTACGGTGCGGTGACGGCGGATGTGCTGCGCCAACGGGGCCTCGTCGGCCGGCGCACCGCGATCGCCGGGCTGCGCGGCGACGAGTTCTCCTCCGTGCGGCAACCCGAGGGGTACGCCGGGTACACCTCGGTGGCGCGTATCGCGGAAGCGGTCGGCGCCGAACACGTCGTCGACGGCACCGGCATCCTCGGACGGGCCCGGTACGTCAAGGGCCCCGAGGAGATCTCCCGGCTGGCCGCGAGCGTCCGTGCCGGCGAGGCGTCGCTCGAGGCGATGGCGGCGACGGCACGGGTGGGCGTGGCACAGGCCGAGGTGTACGGGCAGATGCTGCTGGCCCAGGTACGGGCCGGCGCGGACGTGCTGCACGTGGCCTGGGCACCGGGGCCATGGGGTGAGGGACGGCACCGGTACGTGACGACCCCGCCCGGAGTCCTGGACCGCGGGACCTTCGTCTCCACGGAGTTGATGCCCGAGATCCGTGGTTACCAGGCCCAGGTCGCGCAGCCCATGGTCATCGGACGGCCGGGCGCCCGGGCTCGGGAGATCTTCGACCGCAACGCGGCCGCCTTCGACACGGCGTTGAAAGCGATGGTGCCCGGGCAGCGATGGGGCGATGTCTTCGCCGCCGTGGAGTCGGTCGCGGGGGACGCCGACGGCCATATGCTCGCCCTGCTGCACGGCCGCGGGCTCGGCAACGACGGGCCGTTGGTCATCCCCCAGCGCGACGCCTCCCACATCGCGGAGCAGCCGATCACCGCGCACACCACCTTCATCCTGAAGCCGTTCCTGGAGGTACCGGAAGCGCCCGTGCCTTCCGCCCGTACGCACGACGTCACGTGGGGCGACACCGTCGTCGTGACACAAACGGGCGCCGAACGGCTGGGCACTCGTCCACGTGAGCTGACCGTCATCGACCCGCAGTGAGACGGCTGGTCTGCTGGGGACACTCCGCCGACCAGGCCGCCGGAACCGCGACCCACGAAGCCCAGGCGGCGGCAAGGCACGTTGGCAAGATCGTGGTGACCGTCTGATTCGGCCCTGGCCGCGCACCGGCCGGCCCCGGTCCGGAAGTCTTGAGCCGGGATCCCGTGTGGATCCCGGCTCAAGACATCACGGTAGGAGCATGACGTTGCCGCCGGGGTAGCCGCCCGCTGCCAGCTCGTGCGCGGCCGCCGCTTCGGACAGCAGGAACACGCGGCCGATGGGAAGCTCCAGCCGCCCCTGAGCCGTCAGCGGCAGTAGCTGGAGCCCGTACTTCACAGGCACTTCACCATTCCCGGCCGGGCGGCGCCGGGACGAGCCCGTCCACGGAGAGTGGCGCGCCCGGTATGCCGCTCGTGCGCGTTGGGCTCACCTGGACGCCGGGGTGAGGGTCCGGGCGAGCTCCCACAGGTCGGGCAGGGAGGCGGTGATACGCCGGGACGTCTCCGGAGGCAGCTGACCGAGGGCCTCGGTGATCGCGTTGTGGAGGCTGTCGTCGACCTCGCCGCCCATGGTGCGCATCTTGTCGGTCGGATGGAGCTCGACGTAGCGCTTGTCGTGGGTGCTGGTACGGCGCTCCAGGAACCCGTCACGGACGAGTTGCGTGACGATGGTGCTGACGTTGTTGGGCTGCATGCCCAGCGCCACGGCCGCCTCACGGACGCCGATGCCCGGTCGGCTTTCGACCAGCCGCAGTACCTCCACGTGGGCGAGCGGACGCCTGCGGGACTCACCGCCCGGGGTCGACTGGCGCTGGTACAGGACTCGGTGCAGGGTCCAGATGACCCGGACCAGCTGCACCGAGGACTCTCGGGTGACGGACTCGCTCATCCCCGCAGAGTACATCTAGTTGTAGAGCCTTTGATCGGGGGTGATCAGGCCACGCACACGCCGGGCACCGCTTCCCCGCGCATCACGACCGGGAACGCCAGCGACCCGTCCGGGTAGAGCGGCAGCGTGTTCTGGAACTCCTCGCTCATGAACGCGTTTCTCAGCGAGGTGAGGGTCTCCCAGACGGCCACGTTCGTCAGGGCGCGACCGTCGCCGGCACCTCGGTACAACTGCGCGGAGACGAAGCCGGGCTGCGCTTTCATGATCATGGAGTCCTGGCGCCAGACGTCGATGACCTTGTCGATCTGGCCTTCGGGGACGACGAAGGTGTTGACGAGGGTGATGGGCCGTCCGTCGTCCGGGCCTTGCAGCTGTGCCAGGAACGGGGTCGAGGGATCGATGTCCCTGAGCTCTATCACGTGAACTCCTCGGTTCAGGCCGGTTGTAGCTGTTGGCGGGCGGAGACGTGGTCCGAAGGCCGGTTGACCGACTCGACGGCCACCAGGGTCGCACCTTGGAAACACCGCACGGCGAAACTCCCTTCGGCCGGGTCACCCTGCAGAACGGCGCGGTCATGGCCGGTGGAGTCGCCGGCGATCTGGAGTTTGAGATCCTGTTGGTCGCTCCAGAACGACGGGATTCTTCGGTAGTTCTGCGGTCGGCCGGTCGTCAGTTCCTCGGCGACGGCGTGCGCTTGGCCGACCGCGTTCTCCACGCACTCGTACCGGACCGTCCGGCCACCGCTGGGGTAGCGGGCACAGTCACCGATCGCGTGGACGTGCGGATCGGAGGTCCGCAGGCCCGCGTCCACCACCACACCGTTGTCGACGCTCAGCCCGGAGCGTTCGGCGAGTTCCGTGTTGGCGCGCGCCCCCACGCCGACCACGACGAGATCGGCGTGGAGTACGGAGCCCTCCTGCAGCCGAACCCCTCGCACGCGGCCCGTTCCGTCGCCGACCAGCCCCGCGACCGGTGACCCCAGGAGAACCCGGCATCCCCACGACAGATGTGTGGCGTGGAAGAACGCGGACGTCGCCGTGGACACCGCCCTTCCCAGAAGGCGGTCGGTGCTCTCCACCACGGTGACGTCCTTGTCCTGGCCGCGTGCGTGGGCGGCGATTTCCAGGCCGATGAACCCACCGCCGACGATCACCAGGTGGTGTGCGACGGCAAGGCGTTCACGCAGGGCGTCGGCGTCGGCACGGGAGTGCAGCCGGAACACGCCGTCGAGTCCGGCGCCGGGCAGCGCGGCGGTCCTCGGTGTCGATCCCGTGGCCAGGACCAGGCGGTCGTAGCGCAGTGACTGCCCGGAAGAGAGGATCAGGGCCTTGGCCTCGCGGTCGATCCACTCGGCGGGATCGCCGCGCCGCAGGTCGATGCGTCTGCGTTCGTAGAAGTCCGCCGGCCGGAAGGCGAGCCGCTGGCCGCCGATGCTGCCGGCCAGGTACCCCTTGGACAGCGGTGGCCGCTGGTAGGGCAGGTCGTCCTCGGCCGTCACGAGCGTCACGGCTCCGGCGTAGCCCTTCTGGCGCAGGGATGCCGCGGCGGTGAAGCCGGCGTGCCCCGCGCCGACGATGACGACTCCCGGCTGATCCATCAGTACTGCTCCGACGGGAGATGCACCGTGAGGTCCCCGAGTTCCGGGGTGGCCTTGAGCTGGCACGAGAGTCTGCTGCACAGCGTGCGCGGGGCCGCTGTCGCCTCCAGCATCGCGTCCTCCGCAGCGCTGGGCGGCGGCAGCCGGTCCAGGTCGGCCTCGTCGACGTACACATGGCAGGTGGCGCAGGCGAGGCAGCCGCCGCACTCCGCGACGATCTCGTCGATGCCGTTGTCGACGGCCGTCTCCATCACGCTGTGGCCGGGTTCGGCGTTCACGATCTCCCGCTCACCGCCGGGCCGCACGAAGGTTATCTTGGTCATTTTCCGTCCGCCGTCCTGTTCTGCCGGGCGTTGGGGTTCTCGGGTGTGAACCTGACGGGGAACTCCAGGATTCTGTGGAGGTTGCCGCCGATGAGGCCGCTGAACCGCACCTCGCCGTCGGTCTCGATGTCCGGCAGCCGGGTGAGGAGCTGGGTGGCGACGGTGGTCATCTCCGCGCGGGCCAGGTGGCGCCCGATGCACAGGTGTCCGCCGAACCCGAAGGCGACATGCGGGTTGGGGCGTCGGCCGAGGTCGAACCGGTCGGGGTCCGCGAACCTCCGCTCGTCGCGGTTGGCCGAGACGTAGTTGAGCAGGATCCGGCTGCCCGCCGGGACGGGGCACCCCTCGATCTCGGTGTCCTGCAGGACGGTGCGCGCGAAATGGGCCAGCGGCGTCGACAGCCGCAGGCTCTCCTCGATCACCTTGGGGAGGACCCCGGGGTCGTTCGCGAGTGCCTCCCGGACTCCGCTCTCGGTGATGATGTGGTGCAGGAGAGCGGAGATGGCCGCCGTGGTCGAGTGATGGCCGCCGATGAAGAAGGACATCAGGATTCCGCCGACCTCGCCGTCGGTCAGCGGCCGGTCTCCCAGGGCCCCTGAGGCGAGCTGGGTGAGGTAGTCGTCCCGGGGGTTTCGGCGCCGGTCTTCGAGTTGGGCCGCGGTGAACGCGAAGAACTCCTTCGCGGCCTGGGGCATCCGGTCGGTGTTCACGGCGGCGACCATCTCCGACCCCAGTTCCCGCATGCGCGGGGCCGCTTCGGCGGACAGCCCCACCATGCGGGAGATGACCAGGGCGGGGACGGTCTCGGCGAGAGCCGCCGTGAGGTCGGCCCTGCCGTCTCGCGCGAAGCCGTCGATCTGTGCGCGCACGATCTCGTCGATCACCGGCTGCAGTTCGCGCACCTTGGCCGGTGTCATCGGTGCGAGCATGATGGTGCGCCACGCGTCGTGTTCCGGACCCTCGAATTCCAGCGGCACGATCTTGGGCAGGTCCTGGGTGGGGAGGATGACCCCTTCCGCCGTGCTGAAGTGCTCCGCGTCCCCGGTCACCGTCCGCACGGCCTGGTAACCGGTCGTGGCGTAGAACCCGTCGTGGGCGGAACTGTGCACCACCGGACACCGCTCACGCAGGTCGGCGTAGGTGGCGAGAACCTCGTCGTGGCTGACGCTCAGGTGGGGGGCGTGGTGGTCGAAGTCGGTCTCGGGCGGGGTCGCCGTCGCTTCCGTACTGCTCATCTCAGGTCCTCCTCGGGTCAATGGCTGGTTGCTGTGCGAGCCGGTCATGAGCGCGGCGAGATCGTCGGGCTTGAGGAAGGAGGGCGGCGGGGGCGGGCCCCGGTGGAACAGTCCCTTTGCGCCTTCGAAGACATCCGGATTCCACAGCTGGTCGTCGACGATGCAGTCCAGGTCGGAGTAGTACTCGGAGAAGTTGCCGGCCGGGTCCTTCAGGTACCAGAAGAAGTCGGAGCCGACGTGCTGGCGGCCGAGGCGCCGGACGTGCCGTTCGGGGTGGTCGTCCAGCATGGCCTTGGCACCGCGCCCGACCTCGTCGACGTCGTCGACCTGCCAGGAGCTGTGGTGCGGGAACGCGACCGGCGCGGCGAAGCGGTCAGTGCCACGGTGACCTTGGAGGGCCGCAGGGATGTCCTTCCGCCGTGGCGGTCACGATCGTGACTGGTGCGCGGACGCCCGCCATGAGGTCACGGAATTCCTGCTCGCCAAGGACGGGGAACCATGGTATCTCCGATCATCATGATGATTATGGTGATGTTGCATCCCTGTTTCGCCGGTCGTCAAGAGGTGGGAAGGCAATCGCCATAATGATTAGAAGGTGCTTGGTCAAACGGTGGCGGGGTGGTGGCGACGCCGCGTGAGGGAGCCTGGGGCGGCCCGGGGGCAGAGCATGGCGCGGCCACTGCCGGCCGCACGGGGAACTGGTCGACGCCCTTGAGCGACGGGGCGAGGAGGCTGTCGCGCGACTCCTCGTGGATCAGGACACGACGGGTTCGTGAGCTTGGAGTGATCGCGAGAGTTCTGCCGTGGCTCATGGCCACCTCGATGTGCACGTCTTGAGCAAGGGTGCTTGGTGGCTGTCCACCGACGGTCGTTCCCAGTTCGGGAACCGGTGGATGCCGGATGCGGCCTCAGCGCCGGCACCGACCAGGCGCCTGTTGCGGCACCGTCCGGAGGCGGCCAACTATTAACTCTACCCATAGAGGTATAGGCTTAGATTCATACCCGTAACCCCCTCGTCATCCAGAGCATCACCTTCTATGCTGGCCGTCAAATAGGACACTGGTCCTTATATTCAGGACACAAGGAGGGGTTGTGGGTTCACCCTCGATGCGACCCGGCCGCCCGGCGGAGCCAAAGATCGAGCGCTCACTCGAGCTGCACCTGCGGGGTGACTGGGGTACCGCCAATCTGCACCGGGTGTGCGGCTGGATCTCGCAGGAACTGGGGGACAGGTGCGGCCCGCACTCGCGGATCGCCACCTGGCGGGGCCGCGGGTTCAGCGACTCCGTACGGGCGGTGGGCCGGGGCGAGGTACAGGTGGCACTCACCACGCCCGCCGCCTTCACGGTCGCCGCACTGGAGGCGGCCGGTGTCTACACGAACGAGTCCTACCCGGACCTGCGCGCCCTGGGTGTCGTACCGCAACGCGACCGTTTGGTGGTGGGCGTGCACAAGGATCTCGGGGTGACGACCTTCGCCGAACTGCGCGAGCGCAAGCCCGTTCTGCGACTTGCCACGTCGGTGCACGACGGCGTCAACCATGTAGGGCTGGCGGCGCATCACGTGCTGACCCGCTCGGGCGTCGACGTCACCGGATGGGGCGGCGAACTACTCCAGGACGAGCGGCCGTACGAATCCCTGGACCACGTGAAAGAGGGCCGGGCGAACGCCATCGTGCACGAGGCGGTGATGCTCCCGGCCTGGCAGGAGATCGGCCGGCACCTGAACTTCCTTGAAGTCGAGAAAGACGTCCTCGACAGCCTCTACGACGACTTCGGCTGGCCGGCGGCCACGGTCGAGGACGGCTACTTCCCCGACCGCACCGCATTCACGACACTCGACTTCTCCGACTTCCTGGTCCTCACCCGCGCCGACCTCCCGGACGACGTGGCCTATGCCATCGCCTGGGTGCTCGGGGAGACCCGGCAGATCCTGGAGAGGCAGTATCACCACCTGGCCCCCGAACGCAGCCCGGTCACCTACCCGCTCGACCCCGTGACCATGGGCAAGACCCCCGTTCCCCTGCACCCGGGGGCCGCCCAGTACTACAGCGCCCTCACCGCGTCATGACGCCCGGCGACACCCCCGCGCTCGCGATCCAGGCCTCCCACGCCCTGGCCGCGGCCGGACAGGGCGACATGGTCTGGGGACATGTCGCGGTGCGCGATCCGCAGGGCCGCGGTATCTGGATCAAGGCACCGGGCTGGGGACTCGAAGAGGTCGACGGGGACCGCCTGCAGCTTGTGTCATGGGACGCCGAAGTCCTGCTCGGGAAGGGGACTCCGCACAAGGAGTGCCACATCCACCTGGAGATCCTGAAGGCGTCACCGGACCTCACCTGCACGGTGCACACCCACGCGGTGTCCGCGGTCGCGTTCGCGGCACTCGGGACCGCGCTCCGCCCGATCTCCCACGACGGATCCCTGTTCGAGGGCGAGGACGTACCGCGCTTCCAGGCCACCGGCAGCCTCGTCAGCACCCCGGAGCTGGGCAAGGCGCTCGCCGCGGACCTGGGCGGGGCCTCGGCCGCCCTCATGCCCAAGCACGGCCTGGTGGCCGCCGGCCGCACCGTACCGGCCGCCGTCATGCACGCCGTACTGCTCGAGCGGGCGTGCGCCGTCCAGCTCACCGCGGCAGCGGCCGGCGAGGTCCGTGTGTGGTCAGGCGACGCCGAGGCCTCGGCCAAGCACGCCGAATGCTGGGCCGACAGTCAGCTGGAAGCCGGATACCGCTACCTCGTGCGGCGGGCGGCGACACTCGCCGCCGCCCGCCCCCTCACGCCATCAGCCATCGAGCCCACACTCCAATGAAGGACCCAGCACCATGAGCGACCAGCACAACACCCTCGCCACACCGACCGGATGGATCATCGTCCCCACCGCCGACGGACCGATGCGCGTGTATCGGGCACGGCCCGACCGGCCCGCGGACCGCGCGGTGATCGTCCTGCAGGAGGCGTTCGGGGTCAATGACCATATCCAGGACATCGCCCGCCGCTACGCCGCCCGTGGCTTCCTCGCCCTCGCCCCGGACCTGTTCCATCGCAACGGGGTGGGCACTCTCGCCTACGAGCAGCACGCCGAGGTCATGCCGCTGATCGGTGCCATCGGACCGGACGCGATCGTCACCGACGTCGAGGCGGTCCTCACCCACCTCGCGGAGCGGGAGGGCGTTCCCGCCTCCCGCACGGCGGTCAACGGGTTCTGCTTCGGCGGCCGGGCCGCGTTCACCGCGGCCACCGGTATCAGCGGTCTCGGCGCCGTCGTCGTCTTCTACGGCCCCGGCATCGCCGCCGGCCCGCACGCGGTCGTGGACCGGGCCAAGAACATCGACGCACCCCTGCAGCTGCATGTCGGCTCCCAGGACCCCACCATCCCCGCCGAGCAGGTCGCGGCCATCGAGGGAGCCCTCACCGCCGCGGAGGCCGACTTCGAAAGCCATGTCTATGGCGGCGCCGGCCATGCCTTCGCCTGCGACGCCCGCCCGCACATGTACGTCGAGCACAGCGCCGCCACCGCCTGGCGGCGCACCCACGCCTTCCTCGACAAGCACCTCCCCCAGGCCGCCTGATTCCATCACCCCGACGAAACAAGGAAGTTTCATGGGTACCGTCACCGAAGTCGTCGCCGTCGTCTGCTCCGACGAGCCCTCACGCACCATCGAGCGCGACGAGCACCTTCTGCTCTCGCCCCCGCACCCCAGCCGCGTGCCGATCAAGCTGTGGAGGGACCACGAGCCGCTGAGCGTCGTGCACTTCCCGCAGGAGTACGAGGCGCTTCCGTTCGCTCCGCCGCGCGGCGTCTACGAGAGCGCCCAACTGCGCGTCGAGTGGCAGACGATGGAGGGCCGTCAGCCCTTCTACCACCGTAACTGCGACGTCGACGAGATCTCCTACCAGATCGACGGCGAGCGCACCCTGATGACCGAGCTCGGAGTGGTCGAGCACCGGCCTGGCGAGTTCTCCCGACTGCCCCGTGGTGTCGCCCACGACAACTGGGGGCGCCGCGAGAGCCACCTGCTCTTTTACACGCCGGCCCCGGTCACGGAGGAGCGTGCCGCCGCCCGGCAGTCGCAGGCGGTCATCCCGCCGTTCCCGGGATGGGAGCCCGGGGCGATCAACGAGGCGGTCACCCAGTGCATGGGCTCCGTCGGACACGACATCACCGTCGCGCCCATCGACGAGCTGCGGCTGCTGGAGCAGGTGCACGCGGAGAAGGAACGCCTCCAGGTCCTCACCGGCTCGGACGAACCCGGCACGACCTGGCTGTACCGTTCCGCGGGCTTCCGCCTCGGCACGGTCCGGATTCGGCCCGCGGGCGTCCGGACGTACCGCCGCGCCCTGGACGCCGACGAGGTCCAGTACCAGATCAGCGGCCGCCGCACCCTGATCAGCCAGCGCGGCATCGTCGACCTCGGGCCCGGCGACTTCGTCCGCATCCCCCTCGGCATAGCCCACACGAGCGTGTGCGGCGAGGAGAGCGAGCACATCGCCCTGTTCTCGGACCGGGAGCTCCCGCAGATCGCCGAAACGACCAGGACCGCCGAGCCGTACACCCCCGAACGCCTGACCGCCCTGAACGTCTGAAACGGCAGAGGAGCCGCACATCATGACCACCATGCTCGCCGCACGGGCCCGGAAGGGCTCCGACGCACTGCACCTGGACAAGATCGACATTCCCGAGCCCGGCCCCCAGGACGTCCTGATCAAGGTAGCCTCCGCGGGGCTTGCCCCCGGCATGATGACCCTGCTGGCCATGGGCGCCTTCAAGCATCTGCCGACCACCCTCGGGCACGAGGCCGCCGGAACCATCGCCGCCGTCGGCAGCGAGGTGGAGGGCATCGAGATCGGCACCCGGGTGCGGGTGCATCCCAACCTCAACTGCCGCGCCTGCCGCTACTGCCGCTCGAACCGGGACATGATGTGCGCGCAGCAGGCGGTGATCGGTCACGCTGGGTTCGGTGACGTCCCCATGCCGCTGTACGAGCGCTATCACGACGGCGGTCTGGCAGAGTACGTCCGGGTGCCGCACTGGCTCGTCGATCGGCTGCCGGACAGCGTGTCCTTCGACGTCGGCGCCAAGGTCTACGACATCGCCAACGCCGTACGCGCCCTGAAGAGCGCCGATCTGCCCCTGGGCGCCACCCTGGTGGTCACCGCCGCCACCGGCACGATGGGCACCTCCACCATCAAACTCGCCCGGCACTACGGAGTGGCGCGTCTGATTCTCGTCGGGCGCAGCGCCGAACGGCTGGAGGCCATCCGGCATCTGGCGGGCGACGTCGCCACCGATGTCGTAGCGCTGGAGACCCTGCCCGAGAACTGGCACTCCGCGCAGGGCCTCACCCGCGCCCTGCGCGCGCTCGTCCCGCAGGGAGCGGACGCGGTCCTCGACTACGTCCCGCAGGGGCCGGCCACCTCCCAGGCCATGGCCTCGCTCACCACCGGCGGAACTTTGGTGCACATGGGCGCCAACCCCAGCCCGCTGACGCTCCCCGCGATCGCCGTCATGGTCAACTGCTGGCGCTTCGTCGGCACTCGTTCCTGCACCCGTACCGACGCACAGGAAGTTCTCTCTCTGCTCGCCGAGAAGGCGCTCGACGTGGACGAACTCATCACCCACCGCTACCCGCTCACGGAGGCGAAGGAGGCCGTCGAGGCCATGCAGAGCAGAACCGAGCCGATCTGGATGGCGGTCGTCAACCCGTAGATCGCCCACGGCAGCCCGTACTCGTCGTGGGCGCGGGCAGGTCGGTCTCACCATGGCCCACCGGCTCACCTCCCACGGCGTAGCGGTCTTTCAGTCGAGCGCAGCGCCTCTGCGGATCCCTCCGATCCCTGATGTCCGCGTACACGTGCACGTGGCCCCGGCACCCTGCAAGTCCCGCATCGAACAGGCTTCCACGGAGCTGATGTGAGACCTGACGGATGACCAAGAGTCCCTCCTGGTGATGCCGTCGGCGGCCAAGGCCGCTCACACCGGCCGAAGAGCCCTTCCGGGGAACTCGCGCAGGAGGTCATGGCCGGCTCGCCGAGACAGCGGCCGTTCTCAAGCCGCCTGGGGCGGAGTCCCGCCACGCTTGATTCTCGTGGCGGGGCGCGCCGGGGACCACCGCCCCGGCCATCCCACGATCACGCGATTTTCTGCGAGTTCCACCTTGCCATCCCCCACATCTAGTTTCACAATAGGGGTCAGTGTTCCGCATCATGCGACAGTATCTCAAGGAGGAGATGTTGTGAGCGAGCTTGTCTCCGAGCAGGACGGCCTTCAGGACACTCGGCGAATCCCTCCGCCGGACCCCGACCGCGAACCGATGAAGGCAAACGTCTACGAGCGGATGGCCAAGGCGGCCTCGCAGCTGACGCCCCTTTTCCCGTACGACCACGCCGGAGCGATCGTGCCCTGCGGGAACGTGCTCATCGGCGGCCCTGAAAAGGCCTACGGGCACTTCTTCCACTGGAACACGGTGAACGAGGTGGCCGTCACCTACGGCTCCAACGAGGCGATGCTCGCCACCGGGCAGATCATGGCGACCCAGAATCTGCACGGAGTGAACTCCTTCCTTCGGGACGAGAAGAACCCCGAGGCGTACGCGGTCATCGTCGTCACCCAGCACCAGTCGGAGGAGGGCGACCAGACCGAGGCGCTGATCGCCCGTTGCAAGAACTGCAAGGCGGAGATCGTCCGCTACGACTACGACGCGACGCCGTTCCCGCTGCCCGGATACGACGTGGCCCGCCACGGTGAACATGACGCCCCGATACGCCAGTTCTCCACGACGCTGGGCTCCATGGAGTTCGTCAGCCGGCGCAACTCCGACGAGGGACGCACCTGTCAGGCGTGCGGGCATGTCAACGACGTGTTCCCGTCGGACATCTGGGGCTGGGCACGCACGGTGGTCCAGACAGACGCCACGACCAAGGCCCACCGCGCCATGCGCGAGGCAGCCGCCCCGCAGGACGACCAGGAGAAGTGATGAACCGCCGCCGCATGCTGCACTCCCTCAAGGTCGCCGCCGAGCTGGGGAACTACGAGGACGCCGCCGTCCTGCCCGCCGACACCGACCCGCAGCTCTATCTGTCACGTAACTGGCTGCCGCAGCCCTTCCACCTGATCTGTGAGAAGGACACCGTGATCAGCCAGCTGTCCGGCGCCGCCCAGGTGCACCTGAAGGACAGTTCCGTGAACCGGTTCCGGATGGACATCGGAGATCACATCTACGTTCCCGCCGGCACCCCGCACCAGATCGTGCCGCTTCAGGAAGGCGTCGCGATCCGCTACATGGCGCTCGACGCCGGCCGCCAGGGGGCCGCGTGGTACTGCCCGGGATGTCAGACCGAGCTCTGCCGCTACGAGTGGGAGCACGACAACGACACCCCGGTCGTCCAGAAGTACGCAGCGGCCTGCGCCCGCTTCACCACCGATCTGTCCGCCCGTACCTGTGCGAAGTGCGCGGCGGTCCACCCGGAGATCAACCTGGCGTCGTACGGCTGGCAGGCCCCCGTTCCCGTCGCCTGAGGGCCGCCCCCGGGCGAGGACGACACACCGCGGGGCAGGAAGCGGCAGTTGACAGCCGGTCGGTCTTGGCAACCGGCATCGTCGATGCCGCATCCGGCCTCCCCGCCGCCGGACACCGTAGGAGAGACATGGCTACTCGGCGCTTTCACGCGCCTGCCGATCCCGCTCTGAGCAACCTGTACGCAGACCTTGCGGAGAGAAACCTCCAGCCGCTGTGGGAGTTGACCGGGCTGCTCACCCCCACGCCGAAAGCCTGGGCGACACCGTATCGCTGGCGCGGCAAGGAGTTGCGGGAACTGGGCGCGCGTGCCGGAGACCTCGTCCCCGTGGACCGCGGTGGTGACCGGCGGGTGCTGTCGTTGGCCAATCCCAGCCTGGGCGGCGCCCCGTACGCGACCCCCACACTGTGGGGGGCGGTGCAGTACCTCGGCCCCGCGGAGACGGCGCCCGCCCACCGCCACACCCCCGCCGCCCTGCGCTTCGTGCTGGAGGGCGAGGGCGTGTGGACTCTGGTGAACGGCGATCCGCTGCACATGGCGGCGGGAGACCTGATCCTCACTCCCAGTTGGACCTGGCACGAACACCACAACCCAGGCACCACCCCCATGGCCTGGTTCGATGCACTCGACCTGCCCCTGGTCGAGGCGCTGGGGGCCGTGTTCTTCGAACGTGGCCACGAACCCGGCGCTGCACGCGTCACCGCTCCCCGGTCCGCCTCCGAGAGCCGCTACGGCGGCGGACCGGGACTCCTTCCCTGCGACGGGCCTTCCCCGCCGGCCGCCCACTCCCCTCTCCTGCGCTACCCCTGGGCCGCCACCGACCGCGCGCTGAGCAGCCGTCTCGCCGACGAGGGCGCCGAGGCCGCCGGTGCCCGCCACGCGCACGTCCGCTTCGCCGATCCGACGAACGGCCGCGACGTGATGCCCACGATGCGGTGCGAGATGCACCGATACCTGCCTGGCCACACCACTCCCGCCCTGCGACGCACCGGTTCCTCGCTCGTCGCCGCCTTCCGTGGCACCGGCGCCGTCGTCCTGGACGGGATTTCCTACGACGTCGCCCCGGGTGACCTGATCGCCGTCCCCTCCTGGACGTCCGTGGCGTACATCGCGGACGAACCGCTCGATCTGTTCACCGTCAGTGACGCCCCTGTGCTGGAAGCCCTGGCTCTCTACCGGGAGGAAGCGGCTGCCGATCCTCCCGAAACCTCTCTGACCCCCTGACCATGCCCCCTGGAGAGCCCTCATGCGCATCGCCCGCTTCGACGACGACCGCCTCGGTCTCGTGCGAGACGGTCGTGTCCTGGACATCACCGATCAGCTCACCTCCGCCCTCTCCCCCGGCCCGTACAGCCTTGTCCGGCGCCTGATCACAGAGTTCACCGTGGTCCGGCCGATCCTGGAGAAACTGGCTGCCGGATCCGAGGCGTCGGCAGGGCTGCCGCTGGACGAGGTGCGGCTGCGTGCCCCGGTGCCCGATCCCACGAAGATCGTGGCAGCACCGGTCAACTACCGCGACCACCAGGCGGAGATGAACGAGGCCTTCCACATCAGCGCGCTCGGGTTCTTCCTCAAGTCCCCGTCCTCGCTGCTCGACCCGGGGGGTACCGTCCAACTGCCCTACTCGGACCGCCGCTTCGACCACGAGGCCGAGTTCGCTCTGATCGTCGGCCGCCGGACCAGCCAGGTCACGCCGGAGCAAGCCCTGGATCATGTCTTCGGCTACACGGGCCTGATGGACATCACCATGCGCGGCGGTGAGGACCGCTCCACCCGCAAGTCCTTCGACACGTTCACGCCCATGGGCCCTTGGATCGTCACCCCGGACGAACTCGGCTCACCCGACGACGTCGGTCTGGAGCTGACCGTCAACGGGGCGCTCCGGCAGAAGGCCAACACCCGGGACCTCATCTGGTCGGCCGCCCGCTTCCTGTCGTATGCCTCCACCGTCACCGTGCTCGAACCCGGCGACGTGGTGACGACCGGCACCCCGGCCGGTGTGGCCCCGATCCAGAGCGGCGACACCGTGGAACTGACGGTGGACCGGATCGGCCGGCTGGCCGTCGGCGTCACGGCCGAGAACGCCACCCCCTGCCCTACCGGCGGTGCGGGGCGGGGCCCCGTACCGCCGCCGGCTCCTCCGATCACGGCGGAGCCGGCGTGAGATCGCACATCCCGCCCGGAGGACGTCCATGTTCATTGCCACGGCCATTGTCAGCTGTGTGCTCGCCGTCGCCCTGCTGGGCAGCGGCATCGCCAAGCTGACCGGCAACACCGGCCAGGCCGACCTCATGGCGGAGGTCGGCTTCCCGGCCGAACGGATGTGGATGCTCGGCGCATGCACGGTGGCCGGCGGGATCGGCCTTCTTGCCGGGCTGTTCTGGTGGCCCGTCGGCGTCGCCGCGGCCGTCGGAAGCGCCGCGTACTTCGTCGGTGCGCTGGCCTTCCATCTCAGATCCGGGCGCATGAACCAGTCGATGACCGGCGCCGCCGCCCTGACGGTGCTGTCCATCGCCGCCCTGGTACTGCGGATCGCTTCCAGCTGATCACTCTCGCAGCGCGCTCTCCCGCCCTTCCGACCCGCAATCAGCGGGCTGGGAGGGCGGCTTGGTTACGACTGCAGGTCTTGCTTCAGCCCCAAAATAGCGCCACACTACGGAACATCGTTCCGTATGATGCGACACTTTAATATCCTGGAGGAGCCGCCATGTTCCAGCGTCCGGATCTGCCCGGCCGGGCTTCACCGTCGCTCCCGAGCCGCACGAAGGCACGGCTGTCCGCGGCACACAAGGCGACTTCGTGACTGGCGAGTTCGAACCGGAAGGTCACGGCGACCTGCGCAGAATCTCCGTCCACCTCCGACAGGAGGTGCGCCGGCTCGGCCCGAAAGGCACTCGTCTCCGCATCCGGGTCGGGCGAGGCGGTCTGGACGAGACCGCCAGGCTCTTCTCCGGGGAGACCGACATCGCCGTCGTCACACCCGCCGCGGCAGTGCGCCTCCTGCATCAGTTCGGCGATCTCCAGGGTCTGGTCGCGCTCGGGGTGGTTGCTCGCCGCGGGGGTCTGATCGCCGCTGCCGATGCCGGACTTGCCCACGACACGGTCAGTGAGCTGGTCGCTGCCCCCAGCCGCATCACAGTCGCCACTCCCGCGGACGACGGGGTGAGCCTGGTCGGCTTCGCAGTGCGCCGCGCACTGCGCATCGCCGGTGTCGACGCCCAGGTGACATACGTCCACGACGAACAGCCGGCCACCTGCTGTGAGCGTTTCGCCAGCGGCGAGGCGGACGTCGTCATCCACGACCTGCTGTCCACGCCCGACTGGACGGCAGCCTCCGAGGCGCGGTCGGTGAAGTACCTGGCGTGGGACGCGCGCGTGCTGCACGGCTTCGCCTCCCAGGGCTGGCCGACCCGGGTGGTCCCCGCGGGTCGGCTCCCCCTCCTCGACGCGGACCTGCCGACGCTGGACTGCTCCGACTTCGCAGTGCTCTGCCGCGAGGACCTGGACGACGACGTCGCCCGCGTGACCGCGCGGTTGCTCGCCCGGACGTACCGTTCCGCCGGCACTGCCGCCACAGCACCCTCGCCGCTTCCGCTGCATCCGGCGGCCGCCCGCGGTCACGCCGATCCCGTCGCCGACGCAACCCTGGGGAGCCGTTGATGTCCGCACCCGTCCCGCCCTCCGGGGCCCCCGCCGCCCTGGAGACCGAGCTCCTCATCGTCGGCGCCGGTCCCACCGGCCTCTTCGCCTGCTACTACGCGGGAATGCGGGGCCTCGACGCGACCCTCGTGGACAGCCTGCCCCACCTCGGCGGGCAGGTGGCGGCGCTCTACCCCGACAAGGAGATCTTCGACGTCGCCGGGTTTCCGGCCGTCCGCGGGCGCGAGCTGGTCGAGCGGCTCACCCAGCAGGCCGAGACCGCCTCACCGTCCGTCCTGCTCGGGGAGAGCGCAATGGAACTGCGCAGAGACGACGCCGGCGCCGTCGTCGTCACCACCGACGCCGGACGGGTCATCCGGGCGGGCGCCGTGCTGATCACCGGCGGCATCGGGCGCTTCACCCCGAGACCGCTGCCCGCCTTGACGGCGTTCGCCGGAGAAGGTGTGCATCACCTGGTCGAGCCCCCGCACGCGTACACCGACCGGCAGGTGGTGATCGTAGGTGGCGGAGACAGCGCCGTCGACTGGGCCAACACCCTCGCCCCGCACGCGCGTCAGGTCACACTCGTACACCGACGCACCCGCTTCCGCGCTCACCAGTTCTCGGTGGACCGGCTCATGGACTCCCCCGTGCGGGTCCTGACCAACAGCGAGATCGCGGAGGTGCACGGAACCGAGTCCCTGAAGGCCGTGACCGTACGGGACTGCGGCACCGACGCGTTGGAGACCGTCGACGCCGACGTCCTGATCCCGGCCCTGGGACACATCGCCTCGCTCGGGCCGCTCACCACCTGGGGACTCACGCTCGACCGGCAGCAGATCCAGGTGGACAGCTCGATGTCCGCGGGCCTGGATCGCGTCTACGCCGCCGGTGACATCACCACCTACCCCGGCAAGGTCCGGCTGATGGCCGTCGGGTTCGGGGAGGCCGCCACCGCCGTGAACAACATCGCCGTACGGCTCCGGCCCGACGAGGACCTCTTCCCGGGCCACTCCAGCGAACGCCCACCGACACCGACCCCCTGAACGGAGGAAGACACCTCATGGCTTACGTGATCAACGAGAAGTGCATCAACGAACTAGACGGCTCCTGCGTCGACGTGTGCCCCGTGGACTGCATCTACGAGGGCCTCACCAAGCGCTACATCAACCCTGTCGAGTGCATCGACTGCGGGGCCTGCCTGCCCGAGTGCCCGGTGGACGCCATCACCGCGCCCGAGAAGTCGGATCCCGTCTGGAAGCAGGACAACGCCGCGTTCTTCGCCACGGCGCTGCCCGGCAGGGACGCCCCGCTGGACAGCCCTGGTGGCGCCGGCGGCACCGGCACCGTCGGAGTGGACACCCCCCTCGTCGCCGACTGGACCAAGGAGTGACCGTGCGACACATCCCGCTGCTTGTCATCGGAGGCGGCATCGGCGGCATGGCCACCGGCCTGGCCCTCGCCCAGGCCGGATTCGAGACCCACATCGTCGAGCAGGCCCAGGAGTTCACGGAGATCGGCGCCGGCATCCAGCTCGCGCCGAACGCCCTGCGGGTCCTCGAATCCCTCGGTGTCCTCGACGCCGTCAGCGACGTCGCGGTGCGTCCGCGCAACCTGGTGTTCCTGCACGCCGACACCGGCCGGCACATGACGACGATCGACTTCGGTGCCGCGTTCCTGGAGCGCTACGGCCAGTCCTACAGCGTGCTGCACCGCGGTGACCTGCTCGACGTCCTGCTCGCCGCGTGCCGTGAGCACCCGAAGGTCACGCTGGAGAACAACCGTCAGGTCGTCGACATCGAGGACCACACCACGGCCGCCGTCGTCCGCTTCGCCGACGGCGACAGCTACCGCACCGACGCGCTGATCGGCGCCGACGGCCTGCGTTCCCGCGCCCGCCTGCTCCTCTCCGAGGACCGGCCCTTCACGGAGGCGTACGTCGCCTACCGCGGCGCGCTCCCGATGAGCGAGATCAGTGTGCCGGTCGAGCCGGACGACGAGATCATCTGGCTCGGCGCGAACAGGCACCTGGTCCAGTACCCGATCCGGCGTGGCGAGTTGTACAACCAGGTCGCCGTCTTCCGCAGCCCCAGCTACACGCCGGAGATCGAGCACACCGACCAGTGGGGAGGGCCCGACGAACTCGACGCGGCCTTCGCCACCTCGTGCGAGCAGGTCCGCACGTCCGTCAGGATGTTCAACAGGTCCAGGCGCTGGCCCCTGTACGACCGGGAGCCGCTGGCGAACTGGACCCGCGGACGCATCACCCTGCTCGGCGACGCCGCACACCCCATGTTCCAGTACCTCGCGCAGGGTGCCTGCCAGGCCATCGAGGACGCCGAGTGCCTGGCCCGCCAGATGGCCGAGCACAACGGCGACATCGACAAGGCCTTGGCCGCCTACCAGGCGGAACGGATCCCCCGTACGGCGCTGGTGCAGCGCGTCGCGCGCGGCTGGGGCCATGTCTGGCACGCCGAAGGCGATGTGATCGAGGCCCTGCGGGACCGCCTCTTCCGGCTCCGCAGCGCCGACGACTACACCGACCTGGACTGGCTGTACCAGCCGCACGCCGCCTGAACCGACCCACGAGGACCGTGATGAAGCAAGAGATCGACGAGACCGTCCGTGCCAGTCGCGCCCTGGCGGCAGCGGGCCTGACCGACATGGTGTGGGGGCACGCGGCCATCCGTGACCCCGACGGCGAGGGCGTGTGGATGAAGGCCTCCGGCTGGGGGTTCGAGGAGATCGACGCCGAGCGGGTGCTGCTGGTCAGCCGCGCCGGCGAGGTCCTCCACGGCGAGGGCAAGCGGCACATCGAGTTCCCGATCCACACCGAGATCATGGCGCGGCGGCCGGACGTCGGCTGTGTCGTCCACACCCACGCACCCGCGCTGAGCGCCTTCGCCTCCCTCGACGTGCCGCTGCGGCCGATCTCGCACGACGGCGTCGTGTTCTGCGATCCGCAACTGCCCCGCTTCACCGAGACGGGGGCGCTCATCGCGACCGCCGAACTCGGTGCCGCGCTCGCCACGACGCTCGGCGACGCTCCCGCGGTCCTCATGCCGCAGCACGGCGCTGTCACCGTCGGTCCGCACGCGGCGGCCGCGGTGATGAACGCCGTCCTGCTGGAGCGGGCGTGCCGTACGCAGCTGATGGCCATGGCCGCCGGCGGACCGAAGGTGTGGTCCGACAGCGAGGAGGCCGCATTCAAGCGGGACCAGGTGTGGAACCCCACGCAACGCGAGGCCGGCTGGAACTACCTGCAGCGGCTCGCGGAGAGGAATGATCGATGACGCAGACGCAGATACCCCCCAAGCCTTCGGACGAGGCCGAGGCCGGCGCCGCCGAGAAGGAGCTGTACGAGGGCTTCAGCCGGTTCGGGCTGATCCCACTGTGGACCGAACGCGAGGGCCTCATGCCCATGACGCCCGAGCCCCAGGCCGTTCCGCACATCTGGCACTGGGGCGACCTCTACCCCTTGGCGGCCCGCGCGGGCGACCTCGTCCCGGTCGGACGCGGGGGCGAGCGCCGGGCGATCGCCGTGTCCAACCCAGGCCTGCCCGGGCTGCCGTACGCGACACCCACCCTGTGGGCGGCCATCCAGTACCTCGGCCCGAACGAGGTCGCCCCGGCCCACCGGCACAGCCAGAACGCCTTCCGGTTCGTCCTCGAAGGCGAGGGCGTGTGGACCGTCGTCGACGGAGATCCCGTGGCCATGCGCCGGGGTGACCTCCTGCTCACACCGGGCTGGCAGTTCCACGGGCACCACAACCCGCACCCCCGGCCGATGGCCTGGCTCGACGGCCTGGACATCCCGTTCGTCTCCGCCACCGACACCGGCTTCTTCGAGTTCGGCGAGGACGGTGTGAGCGACCGCTCCACCCCGCACCGCTCCCGTTCCGAGCGGGTGTGGGGCCACCCGGGCCTGCGGCCGGTCTCGGCGACGGAGCAGGACACACCCAACTCCCCCCTGGCCGCCTACCGCTGGGAACACACCGACGCGGCCCTGGCCGCCCAGCTCGAAGTCGCCGCCGAGGGGCACCCGGGGGTTCTGGAACCCGGCCACGCCGCCGTGCGCTTCACCAACCCCACCACGGGGTCCGACGCGCTCACCACACTGCGCACCGAAATGCACAGGATCGCCGCCGGTCAGCGCACGGCACCTGTCCGCGAGACCGGTTCCAGCGTGTGGCAGGTCTTCGACGGGTCCGGCGTGATCAGCCTGAACGGCACCCGCACCGACGTCGTTCGGGGCGACGTCATCGCCGTGCCGTCGTGGTGCGAGGTCTCCATCGAGGCCGGCACCGATCTGGACCTCTTCCGATTCAGCGACGCCCCCGTCTTCGAACGCCTCAACCTCGCCCGCAGGGAGTACTCGTGAAGCTCGCCACCATCCGCACTGGCTCCGGCACGGCCGCCGTCCGCATCGACCAGACGGAGGCGGTGGAGACCGGTCACCCGGATGTCGGCGCGCTGCTCGCCGAAGACGGCTGGCAGGAGCTCGCCGCCGCCGCCGACGGCACCCGGCACGCCCTGGAGACACTCGACTACGCGCCCGTCGTTCCCCGCCCGCAGAAGATCTTCTGCGTGGGCCTGAACTACCGCACGCACATCACCGAGATGGGAAGGGACCTCCCCGAATACCCCACGCTGTTCGCCAAGTTCCCCGCCGTCCTCATCGGTGCGTACGACGACATCGTGCTGCCGGCCGCCTCGCAGGCCGTGGACTGGGAAGGCGAGATGGCGGTCGTCGTCGGGGCACGTTCCCGCAACGTCTCCGTGGCGGAGGCCGCGGGGCTCATCGCCGGTTACTCGGTCCTCAACGACGTCACGGCCCGGGACTGGCAGTACCGCACCAAGGAATGGCTCCAGGGCAAGAACTTCGAGGCCACCACGCCGTTCGGACCGGTCCTGGTGACCGCGGACGAGGCCGGTACCGGCTCGCGTCGGCTCACCACCGTGGTCGACGGCGAGACCAAGCAGAAGGCCGACACCGGTGACCTGGTCTTCGACCCGGCCGCCCTGGTGTCCTACCTGTCGACGATCATCACCCTCGAACCCGGGGACGTCATCGCCACCGGCACTCCCGGCGGCGTGGGCCATGCCCGCGAGCCCAAGGAATACCTCAGCGACGGAACCCTCCTCACCACCCGGATCGAGGGACTCGGTGAGTGCCGTAACCACTGCGTCCAGGAGAAGCCCGATGGCGCGTGAACCCGCACCCCGCCCGCTCCTGCTCGAATGGCTCGCGGCCGGCACAAGCCTGCTCGACGCCGAACTGGACCAGGCACCCGAAACCTGGGTGAGCGGTCCGTCGGCTCTTCCCGGCTGGACGACGGCCCACCTGCTCACGCACCTGGCGCGCAACGCCGACGCCCTGAACAACCTGGTCACCTGGGCCACCACGGGCGTGGAGACGCCGATGTACCCGCACGGTGCGTCCGGGCGGCTGCGCGACATCGAGGAAGGCGCCCAGCGTTCTGCGCAGGTGATTCTCAAGGACGTCCACGACAGCTCCGCTCGGCTTCAGGACTCCCTGGCGGGGATGCCGGACGCGGCCTGGGCACGGACCGTCCGCACCGCGCAGGGCCGTACGGTCCCGGCGTCCCTCGTCCCGTGGCTGCGCGTCCGCGAAGTTTGGATCCACCTCGTCGACCTGGGCACCGGCGTCACGTTCGCCGCGCTCCCCAACGCCCTGGCCATGGCGCTGCTCCCCGACGTCGTCACCACTCTGGCCGGACGCGACGGCTGCCCGGCCCTGATCATTCGCACCCAGCCGGGCGGTACACCCTTGATGACCCGGCCGAGCAAACCTCTCGGCAGCATGACGGAGGTGAAGGGCACCACCGCCGAGCTCCTGGGCTGGCTCACCGGGCGGGCCCCCGGTGTCGGCCTCACCTGTTCACCGCCAGGTCTCCCCCTCCTGCCCCCGTGGCTGTGACACCCACGATTCCTCCCGTCCATCGGAGTACACCATGAAGATCACCCACTTCGGACACGCCTGCGTCCTGGTCGAGATCGAGCGCGACGCCGGCACCGTCCGGCTGCTCTTCGATCCGGGCGCCTACTCGACCGACTTCGAAGGCGTACGCGACCTCGATGCCGTACTGATCACCCATGAGCACCCCGACCACGTCGACGTCGCCCGGCTGGCACCCCTGCTGGCCCAGAACCCCGCTGCCCGGCTGATCGCGGACCCTGGCAGCGGCAAGCTTCTGCAGGACGCCGGGCTGGCGCACGAGACCGTCGGTGAGGGAGACACCGTCACCGTCGCCGAGGTTCCTGTTCAGGTGCTGGCCGGCGACCACGCGGTCATCCACCCCGACCTGCCATGCGCCCACAACAACGGCTATCTCGTCGACGGCCGGCTGCTCCACCCGGGCGACGCCTTCGTCCTCTCGCCGCAGCCGGTGGACATCCTGCTCCTGCCGACCGGAGGCCCGTGGATGAAGGCGAGCGAGGCGATCGACTACCTGCGGGTCGTGGCCCCCCGCGTCGCGATCCCCATCCACCAGGCAGGACTGGCCGCCGTCCATCGGCAACTGCACCAGCAGCTGTTCCGGAACCTGGGCCCCGAGCGATGCACCATCCAGGTTCTCGACCACGCCGCGGCGACGGCTGTGTGAGGGACGCACGTCGCTCCCGTCGGTGGCCCCGAGCCCGGCCCGGGGCCACCGACACGCGGAGCGAAACTCGTCAGCCGATGCGGTCGCTGAGCTCGCGTGCGATGCGGACCGTCGCAGACGCCGCGGCGGTGATCCAGTTGTCGTCGACCCGAGACCGGGGCGCCGTCGTGGCCACGGCCGCCCGGGGCCGGCCGTGCTTGTCGCGGACCACCGCCGCGACCGCGCTGACGTCGGCCTCGCTTTCCGCGTCGTTGACCGCGTAGCCGCGCAGCCGCACGTCGGCCAGTTGTTTGCGGAGTTCCTCCCGCGTCTGGGGGGCACGCGACGTGGGGGCCTGCAGTTCCTCCGAGGGATAGCGGGCCTCCAGTTCCTCGTCACCGAGCTCCGCGAGCAGGGCCTTCCCCGCGGCGGTCGCGTGGGCCGGGAGCGTCCAGCCGGTACGGCTGCTGGTCCGTACGACCTGGTTGCTCTCGACACTGTCGATGTACAGGACCTCCGTGCCGCGGAGGGTGGCCAGCTGCACGGTCTCGTCGGTCTCGTCCCGCAGGCGCACGAGGGCGCCGTGTGCGATGGCGCGGATGTCCATGTTCGCGACGACCGACAGGCCGATGTCCACAAGCGCGGGGCCGGGCTTGTAGGCGCGGGAGAACTCGTCCTGCGCCACGAAGTTGTGGTGGCTGAGCGTGGCCAGCATGCGGTGGACCGTCGACCGCGACAGGCCCATGTCCCGGGCCACCTGGTTGACCCGGATCATTTCATGGTTCTCGAACATGCGCAGCAGGCGCAGCACGTTGTCGACGGCTCCGATGAGGCCTGCCGGGCGGCTGGCGGAGTTGGGCTCGTCGCTGTTGGTCCCCGATGTCTGATCCACGCAGAGCACAGTAGCGCAGGGATGTCCAGTCCCCACGAGTCTTGCCATAACGTTTCAGTGGACGGGACAGTGTTCTGCATCATGATACATTGCACCAACGAAGGAGTACTGCCATGCCTCTGTACCTGAGCCTTCACCAGGCGCCGGGCCTCTCCGAGGAGGAGATCGCGGGCAACGCGCCGGAGGTCGCCCAGCAGGTGCACGCGACCTTCCGGCATCTGTACGTGAACACCGACACCGGGTTCATCGTCACCGTCTACGAGGCCGAGAACGCCAAGGCCGTCGAGGCGGAGTTCGAGCGGGTCGGCTTCCCCTTCGACGCCATCCACGAGATCGACTTCAGTCAGAACGCCGCGGAACTGGCCCAGATGGTGGGGAAGGCCTGATCAGCCGACAGAGCGGAGCCGCCCCCTCGCAAGCGGGAGCGCGGAGGGGGCGGCCCGTTCGGACTGCATCCCGTCACCGGCCGATGCGTCAGGGGAACGGGTGGACCACGACGACGGAAACTTGAGGGAATGGCATCCGCTGAGGCAGAGGCGGACGGACGTGGCTACGACTGGGCCCCGCGGCTGACGCACCTCATCCGCTCCTGCGACGAGGCGATCCTGCCCCGTCCGATCATGCCGCTCCCCGCCGGCCTGACCTGGGAGAGCAAGCCGGGTGTCACCCTCATCGGCGACGCCGCCCACCTCATGCTCCCTTCGCCGGGGCCGGCGCCGGTCGGTGGGCCCCGCCACGCACAAGGCCCGCGCAAGGCGTTCGGACGCCTTGCGCGGGCCTTGGCAGTGACCCGTGGTGGCCGTGCGGCGCGGCCACCACGGGTCGGCTCATGCCACGCAGATACCCTCGACCGCCTCCTCGGCCAGGAGCTGACGTGTGCAGACCGCACCCGCCGGGTACTCCGTCGCGATGGCAGCGAACCCGGGTGTGGTGACGGCGGCGAGGAGCGGGGCGGGGGACTCCCAGACGGCCAGGTTGACGATCGTGTTCCCGTCACCGCCCGTCGACCGATGCAGCTGGGCGCGGATGAACCCGGGCTGAGTCACCATGTGGTCCGCGTGGCGGCGCCACTGTTCCAGGACGGCGTCGTGCGCTCCCGGCGGAGACACCACGATGTCGAGGAGCGTGCAGGGGCCGCTGTCGAGGGCCACCTGGGTGAAGAAGTCCTGCCCGGGATCGAGTTCGGAGAACGTGAGGTCGCCCGCGCCCGCGGTCTGAGAGGTCATGCGACACACACCCCAGGAACCGCCACCTTGCGCACCACGATCGGGTGAGCGATCGACTCGTCGGGGTAGAGCGTGAGCGTCTTCTGGAACTCCTCGCGCATGAACGCGTCCCGGAGGCATGTCAGGTTCTCCCAGACGGCCACGTTGGTGAGGATGCGGCTGTCGCCGATGCCCCGGTACAGCTGGGCGGAGATGAAGCCGGGCTGCGCCTTCATGATGACGGAGTCCTGGCGCCAGACGTCGATGACCTCGTCGATCTTCCCTTCCGGGGCGACGAAGGTGTTGACGAGTGTGACGGGCTGTCCGTCGTCCGCGGCCTGGAGTTGTGCCAGGAACGGGGTCGAGACATCGAGATCCCTGAGCTCGATCATGTGAACTCCTCTGAGGTGTCTGGCTGTCTGCTGTGCGAACCAGCCATCGGACCGGCCAGGTCGTCGGACCCGATGAAGGCGAAGGGGCACCCCTCAGCGCCGGTCGGCGATCAGGACGTGCTCGGCGGTGACGAGGGAGAAGCTCGACACGGCGTCCACGTGTCCCTTGTGCCTCGTCCACGTCTCCGGGTGCAGGCGCGAGCCAGGTCTTCCAAGGAGTCCGTCCACGTCTCGGTGCCGGCGTCGTACGCCCGGCCCGTAGAGGCACCGGTGCCGCCGTCCTCCGCGTAGACCGCCTCGTCCTTGCTGACGAGGTTGTGGACGCGCCGGGAGACCACCGACCTGAACTCAGCTGAAGCGGCGAGGGCGCTGCCTTCTTCGTCGAGCCAGGAGGAGAAGCCGTCCGGACTGGTTTCGGGATGGCGTTTCCGGAAGTCGAAGACGTGGAACAGGCCGGCGCCTGACCCCGCGAAGATCTCCGTCTCCGTCGTCTCGATCACCATCGGGGGCCCGCTCAGGAACTCCCGGCCTATGTACTCCTCGTCGGGCTTGATCGCCGCCTTGTGGTCATCGTCCTGGAGCGCCCGACGGAAGAGTGAGGCGTCCTCGCAGACATGCTCGACGATCAAAGGGATGTCGGGACGTGCGCCATAGAGATGAAGCGAGTCCGTGCGGACGCCGAGTCGGACCGGCCGATGCGCGACGTACCGCTTGAACACTCCCTGGAAGGCACGGTGACTCATGACCGCCGGCGCGTGACGGTGGATCACGTAGTCCTGACACTCGACATGTCTGTCGGGGTCCCTGGCGGTGAGCACCAGATACTCCTTGGACACAGCGCTTCCCGGACTCAGCCGCTGTGCGAGCCGGTCATCAGCTCGGCCAGGTCGTCGGGCTTGAGGAAGGAGGGCGGCAGGGGCGGCCCCCAGTTGAACAGGCCTTTGGCCCCTTCGAAGACCTCGGGCTTCCAGAGCTGGTCGTCGACGATGCAGTCCAGGTCGGAGTAGTACTCGGAGAAGTTGCCGGCCGGGTCCTTCAGGTACCAGAAGAAGTTGGAGCCGACGTGGTGGCGGCCGAGGCCCCAGACGTGCCGTTCGGGATGGTCGTCCAGCATGGCCTTGGCACCGCGCCCGACCTCGTCGACGTCGTCGACCTGCCAGGAGGTGTGGTGCAGGAACGGCACCGGCGCCGACAGGACGAGGACGTTGTGGTGGTCGGTGGAGCAGCGCATGAAGGCACCGACGGTACCCATCCGGTCCGACAGCTTGAAGCCGAGTCCTTCGAGGAAGAAGCCAGTGGTGGCCTCGAAGTCCGTGGTGCCCAGGACGGCGTGCCCCAGCTTCCGGGGGCGGACGGGCGTGACCCGTTCGATTCCGGGCGCGCGCGTTCCCACCCGCTCCAACCGTCCCGGGCCGTTGTAGGGGGTGGCCGGGATTTCCGGCTGGTGGACGCGGGGTTCGACGCGCAGGACCACGCGCACGCCGGTGATCTTCTCGTACGCCGTGAGCGTCTTGTCGTCGAAGTCGGAGGGGACACCGAGCCGTTCGAGCCTCGCCGCGGTCGCGGCGAGATCGTCGGGGGTGTCGACTCCGACGGTGAGCTCGACGAGACGGCGGGTCGGCGCGTGGACGACGCGCAGCTGGCGGCCTCCGTCGCGGGTGCTGAACCAGCCGTCCGACTCGGGCGCCAGCCCGAAGTCGGTGTAGTAGGCGATCGTCTCGTGGGTGTTGGGGACACCCATGACGATCGAGGAGAGACGATGCAGGGCCATGGTGGAACTCCAGGGCGCTAAAGGGTCCGGATGCGGGGGGGGCTGAGCCGCGCTCAGGCGCGGAAGGTCTGACGCAGTTCGCCGATGCCCTCGATGTGGCTGACGAGGACGTCGCCGTCGGTGAGCCAGCGCTGGGGGGTGCGGCCCAGGCCGACGCCGGCCGGGGTGCCGGTGAAGATGACGTCCCCGGGGAGCAACGGCACGATGTGCGACAGCCGGGACACGAGAGCGGGTACGGAGAAGACGAGGTCGCGGGTGCGGCCCTTCTGCACCTCTTCGCCGTTGATCGTGCAGCCCAGTTCGATGTCGTCGGAGTCGGCGAACGCGTCCGGAGTGACCAGGTAGGGACCCATCGGGGTGAAGCCCGGGAAGGACTTGCCCAGACCGAACTGGGGTGCCGGGCCCTGCAGTTGGGTGATGCGTTCCGAGATGTCCTGGCCCGCCGTCAGTCCGGCGACGTACCGCCAGGCGTCGTCCTCGCCGACACGGTAGGCGTGCTCGCCGATGACGGCGACGAGCTCGACCTCCCAGTCCGTGTGACCGCCCTCCGGCAGCCGCACCTCGGTGACGGGACCGGTGATGCTGGAGACGTACTTGGTGAACACGGGCGGCAGCGTGTCGGGGACGGCGAAGCCGGACTCGTCGGCATGCGCCCGGTAGTTGAGGCCCACCGCGAGCAGTTGACGCGGGGCCGGGGCGGGCGAACCCAGTTCTGCGGCGGTGAAGGGCCGCCCTCCGGACAGATAGGCGCCGGCCGCCCAGGCGCGGAAGTCGGCCCAGCGCGCATAGACGCCCTGGGGGTCGGGGCCGAACAGGCCGTTGCTGGCCTGTTCCACGTCCACGGCGGTCTCGTCGTCCTTGATGATGACAAGACGCCCGGACAGGTTGGCGGTACGCACGTGCTGCTCCTTGGGGAGACGGGGATGCTGGTGTGACCTGGTCACACGAGGGGGGTGATCTTCTCGTCGATGCCGAGCAGGGCCTTGCCGTAGACCTCCATGGCGACGGTCGGCGCGGCGACCGCGTGACGGCCGGCGGTGTTGGCGTCGCGCCAGATCCGCTGGAGCGGGTTGACCTCGGCGAAGGAGGCTGCGCCGTGCACGCTGACGAGTGTGTCGATCGCCCCGAGTACGTTCTGGATGGCCCAGCCCGTGTCCGCGCGGACACGGGCGCGCTCGGTGAAGTCGAGGTAGGTGCCGTTCTGCGCGGCCGTGTCGATGTCGGCGGCTGCCCGGTGGGCGTGCAGCGTGGCGGTGTCGATCCGCTGGGCCGCCTCCGCGATCTGCAGCTGCACGGCAACCGACTCGGCCTGCGTCTCGTAGAAGGTGTAGGAGATGGGCTTGCGGGTGGCCTTCTCCGTCACGTACTTCAGTGCCGCGCGGCCGAGTCCGAGCTGCGGGCCGGCCAGGACCAGGGAGAGGACGGGGACGAATCCCGAACGGGAGAGGACCTCGTCCGTGTGCTCCGTGGGGTAGTTGCCCTCGATGGCGGCGGGCACGGACATGACGCGGTGCTCGGGGACGAAGATGTCCTCGGCGATGAGGCAGTTGCTGGCGGTGCCCTTCATGCCGGCCACGAACCAGGTGTCCTCCAGGGACAGGTCGCCGCGCGGGGCCAGGACCAGCCCCTGGTCGACCACCTCACCGTCCTCGTCCGTGAGGGGCACGCCGAGCACGGCCCAGTCGGAGTGCGGCGAACCGGAGTTGTAGTACCAGCGGCCGGACAGCCGCCAGCCACCCTCGACCTTGACGCTCGTGGCGGTCGGGGTGAGCACCCCCGTGACCCGGGCGTCCGGGTTGGCCCCGAACACGTCGTCCTGCGCCTTGGAAGGGAAGAGGCTGGTGAGCCAGTTGCACACGTTGACGAGGGTGACGACCCAGGAGGTCGACCCGTCACCCTCCGCCAGCGCGGCCGACACGTCGACCATGGTGCGCATGGACGTCTGGTGTCCGCCGTACCGCTTCGGGATGGAGAGCTTGAGCAGCCCGGCTTCGGTGAGCGCGTCGATCACGGCATCCGGTACCCGCCGGTCGGTCTCGGTGGCCGCCGCATGCTCGCGCAGCAGCGGCTGCAGGGCCACGGCACGGGCGACGAGGTCGTCATGAGTCGTCATGGTGGGGCGCTCTTTCTTGTCGGTCGGCGGGGCGCGAGTCCCTGGCCGGGGCGGTGGGGAGGGGTCAGCGGGCGAAGGCGGCGAGTTGCTCGCGGATGGTGTGCCGCGGGCGGTCCCCGTAGCCGGAGTGGGTGCCGAAGGTCCGGTATCCGTAGACGAGCGGCGGTGCCGGGGTGGTCCGGGCATGGGTGACCGTGCCGAGCAGCAGCAGGTGGTCACCGCCCTCCACCACCTGGGTCACCTCGCACACCAGCCACCCTGGGGCGGAGCCAAGGCGAGGCAGACCGTGATCGAACTGCCAGTCGACGCCGGCGAAGCGGTCGGTGCCACGGCGGGCGAACCCCAGCGCGAGGTCGTCCTGGGTGCGGGCGAGGACGTTGACGCCGAAGCGTCCGGTCGCGGTGATGTGAGAGAGGACCGCGGAACCGCGATCGAGTGCCACGGTGACCATGGGGGGCCGCAATGACAGCGACGCGAAGGCGCTGACCGTCGTGCCGTGGGGGCGGCCCTCGGCCGTGGCGGTGACGATCGTGACCGGTGCGCAGACGCCTGCCATGAGGTCACGGAATTCCTGCTCACCGAGGACGGGGACCATGGGATCTCCATTCGTCATGATGATTATGGTGATGTTGCATCGCTGTTTCGCACGACGTCAAGAGGTGGGAGGCTATTCGTCATAATGAATCAACGACGACATGACGCAGGATGGACCGACGGTGCCGGCAGACGGCGAGAGCACGCGACGCGAGGAGCAGGACGTGGCCAATGACAGGAGTGCCGACCCGCCGGCACTGCGACGCGCCGACTGGGGGCAGGCGGGGGGCGCGTCGCGTGCGGAAGCGGCGGCCGACCTCGTGGCCGAACTCGCGTCGCGGGTCACCCCCGGGACCCGGCTGGGGACGAAGGACGAACTCCGTGCCCGCTGCGGAGTTTCGGTCGGAACGTTCAACGAGACGCTCCGCCTGCTCCAGACGCGAGGAGTCGTCACCGTGCAACGCGGACCGGGCGGCGGCCTGTTCGCCGCCGAGCAGACCCCGATGGCGAGGCTCGCCCACTCCGTCCTGGCCCTGGACACCTCCCAGGCGGACGTGACCCAGGCTCTGCGCATCCGCAACGCGCTGGAGCCCCTGCTGTGGCAGGACGCCCTGTGGCACGCCTCGCCGGCGGACATCAAGGATCTGCGGCTCCATCTCGAACCGATGGACGCGGCTGTCGAGGCGGGCGATGTCGACGCGTTCGTGCGGGCCAACTGGCGCCTCCACGCCAGAGTCGCCGACATCACCCCGAACGCACTGCTGTGCTCGCTGTACGTGGCTCTTCTGGAGGTTGTCGAGCGGCACGCGCTGGACGTCCGCCCGCAAGGGGGCGTCGCCCTGACGCAGCACATCCGGGACCGGTGCAGGCTGCACACCGCGCTGGTCGACACCCTCGAAAAACGCGAGGAGGAGGCGTTGATGCAGCTGGTCGCGGAACACGACACGACGACGGACACGACGACGGCCGCCGGCGCGGACTGACCCAGGATCATCCGCGTTCGGACGCGACGACTGCCTGCACGCGTCTTGCATAGGAGGACCATCGTCCTATTTCATCGGTCGGGCGGCCAGACCCTGCCGCCGCCTATCTCACACCCCTGTGGAGGCGTGATGTCCCGAACAGAGCCGAGCCTGGAAGAGATCGCAGCAGCGCTCACCGAGCTGCTGCGTACCGAGGAGATCGCCACCCTGGCCGTACTGGACGACGGCGGCTCCCCGTCCGCCTCGGCGATGCACATCGCCGCCGACGGACTGCGCGTCTACATGCACGCCTTCGCCCAGACCCGCAAGCGCTCGGAGATGGTCGCCGACGACCGCGTCAGCTATGTTGTCAGCCACCTGCCGTCAGGGGGCTACGACGAACGCTTCGAGACCCGCTCCCTCCAGGTCAAGGGTCGGGCAACGCTGGTGGTCGAGCCGGACGAGATCGCCCTGGCCGCTCGCCTCAGCCGTGAGCAGTTTCCGTGGGCGGCGGACTCGGGCCTGTTCGAGAACGTCCGAGGTCCGGAAGAAGGGCAGCAGGCCTTCTTCCGTATCGATCCCGTTCAGGCCGTGTGGGCGGACCACAGGGTGGGACTGATGTGGCGGACCGTCCTGGACTTCAGCACCGACGGGAGGAGTCTGACCGCCGTGCACCCCTACAAGGAGCTCTTCCTCCCCTCGGACTGAGGCCGATGCCTCCCCCGGGCCGGGGCCGGAGACGGTTCAGTCTCCGCCCATCGCCGGCCGACTGCCGATGTGTTCGGCGGCGTCGCGCACGGCTGCGACCACCTCGTCGAGCCGCCGGTCCGGAATCCGGTGTTCCAGGGCGGCCACACTCAACACGGCCTCCATCGTCCCGGAGGCTCCGCGGACAGGGGCGGCGATGCCCAGGATGTCCACGTCCGGCTCACCCCGGCTGACGCAGTACCCCGCGTGACGAATCTCCGTCAGCTTGGCCATGAGTTCTTCGAGGTCCGTCAAGATGCGCGCGGTGAACCGCTCGAGTCGCTGCCCCGCCGGCAGCTCTCGGCACTCGTCCTCGGTAGCCGTGCGAGCAGGGTCATGGCCGAGGCCCCGGCATTGGCGGGCAGAACGCTGCCGCGCTCGTAGGAGATCCGTACCGGATGGGCCGCCTCGCAGCGCTCCACGCAGATGGCGCCCCCGCCGGCACGACGGGTGAGGAGCACCGTCTCACCGACTGCCGTGGACAGATTCCTCATCACGAGGAGGGCGATCTCGCTCCAAGGCCCGGTCGGCAGTCGAGTTGCGCTCCCGGTGCTGCCCGGCCGGGGCCACCGCCACCTGCTGTCGTCCTGTACTGCAGGACATCGCACGCGGGAAGGGAATCGCCTCCGCCGCGGGCAGCCGTTACCGCCAGCCGCTACTGGACCGGCTGATAGGCGGCGCCACCGTCGTTGAGCAGCCGTTCGGCCTCCGCATAGATCTCCTCGGGCGAGAGGGAGAAGTCGATGGTCTTGCGGAAGGGCTGCCGCACGTCCCGCTCGATACGGAGGTAGACCTCGTTGCGGTTGCCCTCCGGGTCGAAGAAGTAGATGCCGAGGGCGTTGCCGTGCGTCACCTCTTGCTGGACCTCGGCCCCTTCCTCCTCGAACCGTCGGTGGCAGACTCGCAGGTGCTCCACGGACTCCACGCGCCACGAGATCTGATGCTGCTGCTTGTCACCGATGCGCGACGTCCGCCCGGTCTGGAGCACGAACTCGTGGTGCTCCTCGTGCGGTCGCGCGCTGAAGAACACGATCCCGAGCTCCTCGTCCTCGTCGGTCACCGCCAGCCCCATGACGCGCTCGTAGAAGTCCCGCATCTTCGGCAGGTCGTACACCCACAGTCCGGTGTGACCGAGTCCGGTGATAGCCACGGTCTACCCCTATGTCTCGTTAAGCAGGACTCTGGCCCTGCCACACGCAACTAGCGTTTGAGTACCGTTCACACCGGTCAATGAAGAAGAGGTGCACACCACATGCGCTTTGCGCCTCTGCGCGCGCAGAACGCCTCGACCGCCCGGCACAGCACCAGCCGTTCCACGTCGGCACCGCGCCGGACGAGGTCTTCCAGATAGTCGTCGAGGGCCAGTGCGTCGGCGCTGTCGGCGTGTCCGGCGCGCTGCCGCACCTGGACGTGGCCGTCACGCAGGCGGGTGCGGGTGCGGTGGCCTCTTCGTCCGCCGCACCCGCCCCGGCGCAGGCACGTCTCGATGACCGGTCGTTATGACGTGATCGTCGCCGGCGCCGGTCCGGTGGGACTGATCACGCGCTCAAGCTCGCGAGATCGGGCGGGCAGCGCCCCGGGTTCACCCCGTACCTCGGGTGGGGTTCCATGGCCGCCCTCGATGGCGAATCGCTGGCGTACCTGACCATCCGCGAGGGCGAGGACGAGCAGGGCCGGGTACTGGGAGGTCGGCGTGATCGGCCACGGCGGGGCGGCGCCGACCTCGCCGAGCGCGTCGTGAGCGAGATCCGTGCCTGGGACGCGAGTGGCGGCAACGACGCCCCCGAACCGGGCTTCCGGATGGCCGTCGCGGACTCGCGTGAACGGCTGACGGAGGACGACCCGCGCTTCATCATCGACAAGCCCTACAGCCGACTGGTCGTCGACTGGGCGCGCAACGGCTGAGTCGATGATCCCCGCGATAGCCAGCCGCATCCCCCTGGTCCGCCGCACCAAGGCGCCCGCGCTCCCCTTGGAGGAGCGCATCAACCACCTCACCGGGCTGACCGTCGCGCCCGCAGGTGCGGGCCACCACGACCTGGTGGCCCGCACCTGCGGGGTCCTCAACTACGCCGCGCTCATCGCCTCTGAGATCGGCCTGCCCGACCTGGCCGAGGATCTGTGCTGGCGCCAGCATCAGGTCTTCGCTAACGCCGGACGCCTCAGCGGACGGGTCGCCGTCATGTCGCTCATGCCGCTGGTCAACCTCGCCCGGCTGCAGACCCGCACCGGCCAAGGGGAAGCCGCCTACGACCTGTTGGTCCGTCTCAGCCACGCCGCGCGGCATCGGGAGAAGACCGAGATCGACGGCCGCACCGTCGCCCTCTCGGCCCTGACTGGCACGGACGAGGACCACCGCACCGTGTGCCAGGAGCTGTACGTCACCTTGCTCGTGGACGGCGCCCGCGCCCTCGCCCAGACCACTCCTGGGCCGTTGATCGCTCACGACGAGTAGCCGACGTTCCGTAGCCCATGCGCCTAGTGACTCGTTACGCGCCGTTGGCCGGGTATTCGATCCAGGGTCGGATCGGTGAGCCTTGGCGAACTTCGCCTTCGGCTCGGCGCGGGCGTTGCACCAGCGGATGTAGCCGGCGATGCCCGCATTCTGCTCATCGTGTGTTCGGTGGTCGGTACCGTTCAGCGCGAAGTAGCGCAGGGCCGCGAACTCCGAATCGATCAAGTTCAGCCACGAGCCGTTGGTTGGTGAGAAGACCAGTTCGACGTCGTTCTCAGCGGCCCAGGTGCGGGCCTCGGCGTGCCGGCGCGGGGAGAACTTGTCCAGCATGGCGTACAGCTGGTGCGGGATGGAAACTGACGGGGAGCGCTGTTGGCACGCGGCCGCCGCAGACGAGTTCCGGCTCCGGCGGTGGCGAGTGCACGAACTTCCGCTTTCTTTCGCCGTGGTTCAGGTCAGCGCATTCGCGAGTGCTTGTGTCTGAGCGGTCCGGAATTCCTGGGAGATCCCGGCTTTCGGGGAAGCGAGGTCGAAGCCGTGGAAGGCACCGTCGACCACCAGTTGTTCACAGTGGACGCCTGCAGCCCTCAGTCGCTCGGCGTAGGTCATGTCTTCCTTATAGAACAGGTCCAGTGAGCCGGTGCCACCCAAGCTGGTGGGAGTCCGGACAGATCGTCATGCCGCGCCGGTGCGGCGAGCGGGCTGATGTCGGCCGATCCCGGAGCAGTGCCCAGGTAGGACTGCCAGCCGAAGAGGTTGGCGGTGTTGTTCCAGCCGCGGAAGTGGGTTTCGTCGATGTCGGTGCGGGTGACGGTGCGGTCGTCGAGCATCGGATAGGTCAGCAACTGGAAGACTGGCCGCACTTCCGCGCGCTCTCGGGCGAGCAAAGCCAACGCGGCGGTGAGCCCGCCTCCCGCACTGGCTCCGCCGACGGCGATACGCGTCGCGTCGACGTCTGTGTGTTCGGCCAGCCAGGTAAGTGCCCGGTAGCAGTCGTACAGTGGGGTCGGGAACGGGTCCTCCGGTGCGAGGCGATAGTCGACGGATGCGACGATGATGCCGAGTTCACGGGCGAAGTGGCGGCATACGGCGTCGTCGACAGCCGCCGTCCCCATCACGTATCCGCCGCCGTGAATCCAGAGCAGTGCGGGCGAGGGCACGGAGACACCGGATGGCGGCGTGTATGTCCGTACGGAGATCGGGCCGACGGTCTCGACAGTGACGTCCCGGGCGTGGCGCGGTTCGCGAAGCCGGTCGAGCGTCCGCATCAGCCGGAGCCGTCGGGCACTGACGGGACTGCGCGGCACCCATCGTGCAACCTTGCGGAGGTCGGGGTGGAACACGTCGACGTTCATGACGCCCCCAGTCTCAGCGCGCCGTCCAGGCGGATGACCTCACCATTGAGGTAGTCGTTCTCGACGATTTCGACGACGAGACGCGCGAACTCGTCCGAGTGACCGAGACGCTTCGGGAGCGGCACGTTCGCGCCGGCTGCCGCCCGGACGTCCTCCCCCGCCTCCACGAGGCCCAGCATGTGAGTGTTGAACATGCCGGGCGCGACGGTCATCACTCGTATCCCCTGGGCCGCGAGGTCCCGAGCCGCAGGCAGCGTCAACCCGGCCACGCCGCTCTTCGACGCCGCGTAGGCAGCTGTCCCCGCCAGGCCGTCGAAGGCACCGATGGACGCGGTGTTGATCACAACACCGCGGGCGTCGTCCGCCAGCGGTTCCGTCTTCGCCATGGCCTCGGCGGCCAGCACCATCACGGTGAACGTGCCGATCAGGTTGATCTCGACGACCCTGCGGAAGAGCGCGAGGTCGTGCCAACCCTGGTTCGAGAGGATCGGCGCGGACGCCGCGACACCCGCGCAGTTCACCACCGTGCGCAGCGGCATTCCGCAGTTCGCGGCACGGTCGACCGCAGCCCGCACCTGCCCCGTGTCGGTCACGTCGGCCTCGACATAGGTCACGCCGCCCACAACGGACGCCTTGTCGATGCCCTCGGCAAGATCGAGCGCGAACACCCGCGCTCCCCGCCCGGCCAGCTCCCGCGCGGTCGCGCCGCCCAAGCCTGAGGCACCGCCGGTGACGAGAGCGGCCGTGTCCTTGATATTCATCGCGTCTCCTTGACCTCCAGACCACGGCGCAGGGCCCACCACCAGGTCAGCCAGCCATCCGCTTACTGATCACTGCGTCCTGGAACACGTTGCAGCCGCGGAACCGATACCCGGTCCGGCGCAGCGCATCCGCCATGCCCAGCCCACCCGCCAACGCACAAGGGATCACAACCTTCATGCTTCGGCCAGGTACATAGCCGCAACCGGACCCCTATGTGGCAGTTGACTGCAAGATCCTCCTGGCGTCGAAGCTAGCACAAGTTGCAGTCGACTGAAGGTTGCTAACCTGTCATTGTGACCACCGACACCGAGCGCCGGTTGCGCGCCGACGCCGCGCGCAACGCCGAGCGCATCCTGCGCACTGCACGCGCGGTCTTCGCCGAGCTTGGCCCCGATGCGCCACTCGAGGAGATCGCCCGTCGCGCCGACGTGCGTATCAGGACCTTGTACAACCGCTTCCCCAACAAGGCGGACCTGGTACGAGCCGCCCTCGACCTGGCCATCGCCGAGGACCTCACCCCTGCCGTCGAACGAGCCCTCGCCGACGATGACCCACTGCACGGCCTCGTCAGCCTGATCGAGGCCGCCATGGGTCTAGCAGCGCGTGAACTGCACACACTGGCCGCCGCGCGCAGCGCCGGCACCCTGACGGCGGAGGTCTACACCCCCTTTTACGAGGCACTGAGCCTGCTCGCCCGACGCGCTCAGGACGCCGGCCTGCTCCGCGCGGACCTCGTCCCCGACGACCTGCCCCGGCTCATGGCCATGCTGACCACCACACTGTGGACCATGGACCCCAGCACCGATGGCTGGCGGCGCTATCTGACCCTCATGTTCGAAGGCCTGAGGCCAACCATGGCGAAACCCCTGCCCTCGCCGGTCACCTTGCGGATGGATTCCCGAACGGGCAACTGGTCACGCTGATCCCAAGGCGCGCCGAGGCGTCGCCCTGCATCCACGCTCGGCCACCCGCCGACGCTCGCCTACGAGCTTCACGACCGAATCGCCCTCCAGCGCGCCCGCGTCCGTGCCCTCTCTCTACGGGCGGAGGACCTGACCGCCTCCGAACTCGCTTCCCGACAACTGGCCTTCGAGCCGGCCGACGAGAAGGGCCCGGGGATGAGCGGGACGGTAACGGCAGTCAGCAGCAACAGCGAGTACTCGTTCACCAAGCCCAACCGGGCCAGCATCGTATTACTTACCGGGCTCGGGGTGGAGGGGGACGTGCACGCCGGCGTCACGGTCAAGCATCGCTCGCGTGTCGCGCAGGACCCCACCCAGCCGAACCTGCGCCAGGTCCACCTCATTCACCAGGAGCTCTTCACCGAAGTCGGCGGAGAGGGATTCAACGTGGCGCCCGGCGAACTCGGCGAGAACATCACCACGAGCGGCATCGACCTGCTCGGCCTGCCCGTCGGGACACTGCTGCGCATCGGCAACGAGGCGATCGTGGAGGTCGCCGGCCTGCGGAATCCCTGCCTGCAGATCGACAACTTCCAGGACGGGTTGCTGAAGAAGGTCGTCGGCCGTGACGAGGCCGTGGAAGATCGTGCGTAAGGCCGGGATCATGAGCGTCGTCCAGGTGGGCGGCATGGTGCGTCCCGGCGACACGATCACGGTGGAGCTTCCGGACGAGCCGCATCGGCCCCTCGACCGGGTCTGACCTCCTTCGCGAGCAGGCCGTGACGTGTCGATGGCCGCGCGGGTTCTTGTGGTGTGAACATCAAGCTGGCCCGCGCGGCCATGGCACATCATGCCTTCTGCGGCATCTCGCAATAGCATCTCGGCTTTGATCGAAGAACTCGCGCCACGCTGCGAGTCCGGACGCGACGAGCGGCGTGGTGGTGCCCGGCGACGCGAGACTGGAGCCGGTCCGAAGTACGAACTGGTCTTCATCGGTCGGGTGTTGGCGACACTGGTCCATCTGCGGACCGGGCTGACGCATGCGGCGCTCGGCGTGATCTACGAGGTGGGCCCCTCCACCATCGGCCGGGCGGCCAGCGAGGTTTGACCGCTGCTGGCCGCGCGCGGGTTCGCCGTGCCGGGCCGGCCCGGCATTCGGCTGCGCACGCTGGACGACGTGTTCGCCTATGCCGACGCGGAGGGCGTGACCTTGCGCATCGACGGCATGGAGACCCCAGTTCGCCGCCCGAAGGCGGGCCGCCCCGGCAGGTGGGCGTTCGTCTCCGGCAAGCGAAAACAGAACACCATCAAGACGACCACGATCAGCGACCACCAGGGCCGGACCCTTTGGTCCGGTGCCGAGCGGCCCGGCCGAATGCACGACCAGACCGCCGTGCGCACCGAGGGCATCGCGGAGCAGTTCCGCCAGTACCCACGGGTTAAGGTCGAGGTCGACGAGGGCTACCGAGGCCTGGCCAACGAGTTCCCCGGCCAGATCTCGGCCCCGCCCAGGAGGCCGAAGGACATCCACAGTGCGCCACTGACCGAGCGATACGGATGGCGCGAGATGCGCCGCCGCCAGTCCTCCCGCCGGATCTGCGTCGAGCACGCCAACGCCGAGCACCGACAGTGGCGACCACTGCAGCGATACACCGGCCGTCGCGAGAACTACGGTGAAATCCACCGAGCCATCGCCAGCCTGGTTTCCGACCGTGCCGCCCTACGGACCTCCCGCCACCGGCCCAGCACCGAGTTGGTACACGTCCGCGCGGCGGCCTGCTGAATCACCCACCAGCCGAACTGCCAGGCCAGCACGCCCCAACCTCAATCGCGGGTCGGCTCGTTACAGAAGCTTCGGAGTCAAGGTGAGTCACATGGGCCTCCAAGCATCCTTTCCGGGTTTTCCCACATGGGACTCGTAGGGTGCGCGGCATGTCAGATCACACACCTTCCTTCATGAATCGCCGCAAGGTCCTCGCAGCTGGTGGCGCGGGTGCCGCGGCTGTCGGGCTGGGCCTGGCCTACGCGGCCACCGCCAAAGCAGACCAGGCTCAGACCTCGGCCTCCGCGGCCGACACGTCCGCTTCGGATGATGCCCTGACCCTGACCAAAGAGACCATCGAGGGTCCGTATTACCTCGACTACGACCTGCACCGCGTCGACATAACCGAGGGCAAACAGGGCACCCCGCTGGACCTGCGCATCCAGGTACGCAACTCGCAGGACGCCAAGCCGGTGAGCAATGTCGCCGTGGACATCTGGCACTGCGACGCGCTGGGCATCTACTCGGGCTACGAGGAGGCGTCTGCAGCTGGCAGCGGCGGCAGCCTGCCGAGCGGCACGCCCACGGCCCAACCGACCGCCGGCGGCTCCCCCGGCATGCACGAGGAACCGGACAGCAAGACCACCTACATGCGCGGCTTCCAGATGACGGACAAGGACGGCTGGGTTCGGTTCCGCAGCATCGTGCCCGGCTGGTATACCGGGCGAGCCGTGCACATCCACGTCAAGGTGCACACCAAGGGTGTGCTCCTGAACGACGCCTACGCAGACGGCACCACCGTGCACACCGGCCAGCTCTTCTTTCCCGAGGATCTGATCGACGCGATCACCAAGGTCAAGCCCTACACGTCGAACGAGAACCCGCTCACCACCAACAGCAGCGACGGCATCTACAGCGGTGACACAACCACGGACGGCATGCTCGCCGTGTCGTGGGACAAGAAGAACGCCGCCAGGACCGTCAAGGCGTCGATCAGGATGGCGGTCGACCTGGACACCGAGAACGATGGCCGCTCGGGCGGGATGACCATGCCCAGCGGCTCGCCCTCATCCTGATCTCCGCCTCGCCCTGAGCCCCGTGGTTCGCATCTCACTCCAGCACGGGGCGGATGCGGTCTCGGACTCCGCAGCACAGGAGTTCGGGACCGCCCAACGTACAGCGAAGCAAGATCAGTGGCCGACCGTCTCACTCCTGCCCCCGCCCGACCCATCGCTGCCTGAGTCGGCCACCGCACCATTGAGCGGTGTGCATCGTGAAGTCGCAGGTCGCGGGTCTGGTGTGAATGGCGAGTTGGATACTCGTGCCGGTCGGCGGCCGATGACCAGGGCGTAGATCATCGGGCGGGTCCGGCTCCGGTGGGATGCCGGGTTCGGCTGAGCCCACGACCGGCCCCCGCCTACGATCCGTCAGCAGGTCGGCACGCCGTGAGAACGCGGGAGGGCGAGGGGGATGCAGGAGCGGCAGTGGATCACCGCCCGCCGGAGCGAACGGGATGCCCTCCCTGAGGAGTTGGCCAAGCAGCTTCAGGAGGTCCAGGCAGAGCGGGATGAAAAGAACCCAGTTGGATTGCGTTCAGTTTCAGGACAGCCGGTTCTCCGGTTCGTGGCTTTTCATCCGGGCCATGGTGAAGGCGGTGAACACGCCGATCGCGTAGAGGGCGACGAGGCGGTCCACGCTGGCGCCGGTGACCAGCAGCAGGGCGAGGGCGATCACGGACAGGGCGATGATGCCGTTGGAGAAGGCCAGCCGGTGGCCACGCCGGTCAGCGCGCGGGGGTAGGAAGCGGTCCTCGGCGACAAAAGCTCGCCAGTAACGGGAAACCGGTGAAGGGGGTGTTGGCTCCCGTATAGAGGATGAGGGCGGTCGCGAGCTGGACCAGGACCAGGCCCGCGTCCCCGGCCGTGCCGTTGCCGACGACCAGCCGGGCTTCCTGGGCGATGACGGTCGGGGTGCCGTCGGTGTACGGGATGGCGTGCGTGACGTGAGCGAGCAGCGACACTCCGAGGACCACGGTGCCCAGGACGCAGCTCATCACGATGAGGGTGCGGCGGGCGTTGCGGCCCTGGGGCTCGTGGAAGACGGAGACGCCGTTGGAGATGGCCTCCAGGCCGGTGAGCGAGGAGCCGCCGTTGGCGAACGCGCGCAGCACCATGAACAGCGAAGCGCCGTACAGCCAGCCGCTCTCCGGATGCCCCAGCGGGACCGCGCCCGGGGTGTGGACGTCGGCGTGCGGCAGTCCGCCCAGCGCCCAGCGGAACGCCCCGACGGCGAACATCAGGCCGACGGCCCCCATGAACAGGTAGGCGGGCGCGGCGAAGAGCCGGCCCGCCTCGCGCAGGCCGCGCAGATTGCCGTACGCCAGGATGACGACCACGCCGACACTGACGGGCGTCTGGAGGTGGTCGAGCCCGGTGAAGGAGTCGCCGAGCAGATGGGCCAGCGAGATCAGCGCGTTCGTGCCGGCCGAGACCTGCACGGCGACGGTCACCGTGCAGTCGACGAGCAGCGCGACGGCGGCGATCTGCGCGATGTCCGGGCCGAGGTTCTCGCGGGCAACCACATAGCTGCCACCCGCCCTGGTGTAAATCATCACGACATCGCTGTAACAGAGCGTCAGCAGCAGGACCAGCAGGATCGCCCCGGTCACCGGCATCAGCAGGCTGAAGGCCGCCGCCCCGACGACCGGCACCAGGACGCGCAGCATCTCCTCGCTGCCGTACGCGGACGAGCTGATGCAGTCCGAGGCGAGGACCCCCAGCGCCATCGGATTGCCGAGCTTCTGCCCGCTGATCCGCTCCGTCGTCAGGGGCGGGCCGAGCAGATGGCGCTTGACCCGGTACCGCAGCGGCTCGGGCAGGACACCTGCGGGGTCATCCGTCATGCGCATGCGCTCATACTGCCCGCCGCCGCGCGACCCATTGTGCGGGTTGTGGTCGGCTGGTCGCGCAGTTCCTCCCCCAGCGCCCCTTTCGGGCGCTGGTGCTGCCCGCGCCGCGGGCGCGGCCACCCCGTCCGGCATCGCCCCGACTACGCCCTCGCGCTGTCCGCCTCCGCCGCAAGCGTCGGCGGCTCCGTCGCGGTGTGCGGCTCGTCCGTGATCGTGGGCGAGGCGCGGTCGGGGGCGGTGGAGACCGCCCGCCACCAGGAGTCGAGCGGCAGAGGCGTCAGCCCCGTCAGCCGCAGACCCGGACCGTCTAGCCACACGTCGGAAGTGAAACTAAACTGAACGGTACAGTGCACTAATTGGGACGGGAGCATCATGGCTTTTCTCGAGGATCATGACTGGCAGGGGCGCGTCTTCTCCGGTAGGTGGGTGGACGGGTCCGGTGAGCCCTACGACTCCGTCGAACCGGCCACCGGCAAAGTGCTGGGCCGGGTGGGCGCCGCCACGCCCGCCGACCTCCACCGTGCCGTGGGACAGGCCGCGGCGGCACAGCGTGCCTGGGCGGCCCTGCCGTACATCGAGCGGGCACAGGTTCTGCGGCGTGCCGGGGCCCTGTTCGAGAAGTACCAGGCCGAGATCGCGGACTGGATCGTGCGCGAGTCGGGTGCCTTGCGCCCGTTCGCGGAGTTCCAGACGTCGAACGGAGCCGCCGAGGAGTGCTACGAGGCCGCGGGCCTCGCGGCGGCCCCGTTCGGTGAGGTGCTCCGCTCGGTCGAGGACCGGCTGTCGTTCTCGCGGCGCAGGCCAGTGGGCGTCGTGGGCGTGATCTCCCCGTTCAACGCACCGATGGTGCTCGCCATGCGGGCGGTCGCGCCGGCATTGGCCCTGGGCAACGCGGTCGTCCTCAAGCCCGACCCGCGCACGGCGGTCTGCGGGGGCGTCACGATCGCGCGGGTCTTCGAGGAGGCCGGCCTCCCCGAGGGCGTGCTGCACGTCCTGCCCGGCGGCGCCGACGTCGGAGCAGCGCTGGTGGACAACCCGCGTGTACCGGTCATCGCGTTCACCGGGTCGACCCGGGCCGGCAAGGCCATCGCCACGGCGGCGGCGCAGCGCTTGAAGCGGGTGCATCTGGAGTTGGGCGGCAACTCGGCCCTGATCGTCCTGGAGGACGCCGACCTGGACAAGGCGGTGTCGGCGGGCGCGTTCGGCTCGTTCCACCACGCCGGGCAGATCTGCATGGCCTCAAGCCGGCATCTGGTCCACGCCTCCATCGCCGAGGAGTACACCGCACGGCTAGCCGAGCGGGCCGACGCGGCGCCCGTGGGAGACCCGGCGACAAACGCGGTCGCGGTCGGTCCCATGATCGACGAAATGCAGCTGAAGGCCGCCCACTCCGTCGTCACCGACAGTCTGGCCGCCGGAGCACGGCTGGCCGCGGGCGGCACGTACGAGGGCCTGTTCTACCGGCCCACGGTCCTGGCCGACGTACCGCTGACCGCGCGTGCCTACACCGAGGAGATCTTCGGCCCTGTCGCACCCGTCGTCGCCTTCCAGGACCTGGACGAGGCCGTCCGGCTCGCCGCTGACACCGAATACGGCCTCTCCCTCGGCATCCTGACCCGCGACACGGCCAGGGGTCTGGCGCTGGCCGACCGCATCCCCACCGGGCTCGTCCACATCAACGACCAGACCGTGAACGACGAGGCCACCGTGCCCTTCGGCGGCGTCGGCGCGTCCGGCAACGGGTCCCGTCACGGCGGCGTGGCGGCCAACCTAGAAGCCTTCACCGAACAGCAGTGGGTCACGGTCCGGGACGAGATCCCCGTCTACCCATTCTGACCCGCGCAGGTGAGGGCCGACGGCGGATTCGCCGTCGGCCCTCACCTGCACACCGGCCAGTGCGGGATCACTGCGCGGGCACGAGCCCCTTGCGCAGGAGCTGCAGCGGCTCGGTCCAGCGCAGAAGTTCGTCGAGCATGTCCGTGGCGGCCGCCTCCAGGGGCGGGGTTGGCTGGAAGCTGCCGTCCTGGACGAGCTGGAACACGAAGGGGATCGCGACGCCCTCCGGGATCGGCATCACCTTCAGGGTCGTCAGTACCTGCTTGAGTACCTGCACCGATCGCAGGCCGGCCGCCACGCCGCCATAACTCACGAACGCGGCCGGCTTGCACAGCCACTCCCGGTGGAGGTAGGAGATCGCGTTCAGCAATGCGGCGGGAGGACCGAAGTTGTACTCGGGCGTCACGAAGACGAAGGCGTCCGCCTCGTCGACCGTGGCGCTCCAGGCACGGGTGTGCTCGTGGGCGTACTGCCCCGTACGCGGGTGCGCCGGTTCGTCGAGGAGCGGAAGTCCGAACTCGGCCAGGTCGACGAGTTGGACGTCGAAGCCGCCGTGCTGTTCGGCGGCCTGCGCCGCCCACTGCGCGATGGGCAGCGCCAGACGGCCGGGGCGGGTACTGCCGACCACTACATGCAACGTGGGCACGAAGAAGCCCTTCTTGTCGGTGAGAGGGAGTACGAGGGACGATCCGTGGTCAGCTGTGACCCCGCGGGGGAGGTCCGGGGTGCCGGGGCAGGGCCGCCTTGGTGACGCCGCTCCAGTGCTCGGACAGCAGCCCGTCCCGGACGCGGAAGGCGTCGTAGACGTAGTACGGGTATGTCCCGCCGTCGGGGTCGGGCTGGGGCAGCAGCCCGGCGCACACGACGATGTCGCCCTGGGCGAGGAGCAGCGCCGGCGGGTTGAGCGGCTCGGCGGGCGTCGGCACGGGGCCGTCGGGGAACTGGATGCGAACGAACTTCTCCAGCCCGGCGCGACCGGTCGGGTAGTGGGCGACGTACTGGTGGTAGTCCTCCGTGACGAAGTCCTTGACGGCGTCGGGGTTCCGCGCGTCGAAGATGCAGCGGTAGAAGTCAGTCACCAGACGTTTGTTCGCCTCCATGTCGTTCCCGGGCGGCGTCGACACGAGAACCGCGCGCGACGGCGTGTCCGGTGCCGGCGGCTGCGGCAGAGCGACCTTGTTGACGGACGGCCACCGCTCCGTGATCCGCCCGTCCCGGACTCGGTAGGTGGTGAACGTGTAGTAGTCGAAGGTGGCTCCGGGAACGTCCGGATCGGGCTGCGGCAGGTAACGGCAGACACAGACCAGGTCGTTGTCGGCAATGATGAAGACGGGTTCCGGCGGCTGACGGACGCCGTCCGCGTCCTCGGCCCGGGCCTCACGCCGGAAACGGTCTCGCAGGTGTTCGGTGTACGCCTGGACGCCGTCCGGGATGTCCGCGCCGTGCTGAATCAGCTCGGGGGCGACGTAATCGGGTATGGCGTCGACGTTGCGAGCGGCGATGACAGCGGTGAAGAAGTCGACCACCAGCCGCTTGGCGGCGACGGTCGCAGGGGTGGGTACAGCAGACATGGAAAGGCTCGCTTTCGTTGGGGTTGCGGCTCGGGCGACCGGCGGATCCACGTCAGGCGGGCACCGCCGATCGCTCACCGCTGTCCAGGCGCCGGAATCGGCTGCCGTGGAAGACCAGGGGGTCGGCGGCGGAAACCGTCCACAGACGGCCGACCTCCAGCAGTGCGATGGCGTGGTCGCCAGCGGGCAGTTCGTCGCGCAGTGTGCAGTCGAACCACGCGATCGCGCCGTGCACGAACACGGCGCCGTGCTCAGTCGCCTTCCAGCGCACGCCCGTGAAACGGTCCTCCTCCCGGCCGGCCAGCGCACGACACACCGTGTCCTGGCCCTCCCCCAGTACGCTCAGGCCCAGCTGGGGCAGTGCCCTCAGGCTTCGCCAGGTGCGCGACGAGGTCTGCAGGCAGACCGAAACCAGCGGGGGAGCCAGCGACACCGAAGTGAACGAGCTCACGGCCATACCCACCGGGTCGTCGCCCTCTGTCCCGCACATTGCGATCACTCCGCTGGGGAAGCAGCTGAACGCCTCTCGCAGGGTCCGCTCGTCGAGGGCGGTCGCCGGCTCCGGCCGACGTTCGTCCCTTGGGACGCCGTCGCGCCGCACACGCTCCCGGTCAACCATCGGGATCACCTCTCAGCCGACCTGCGGCAGGCCGCTGGCGAACATGGACAGGGGCTCGAGGCCGAGGACCTGGCGGCCGCTGATCTCAGCCATCGGGTCGAACCGGATGGCGCCGTGGGTCGCCAGCACGCGTATGTCGCGCACGAAGCGCTGGATCGGGTTGTTCAGGCTCACCGTCGAAGAGCCGAGGGCGAGTTGGAGTCGGTCCACCGCGTCCGCGCAGAGCCGGACGGCGTAGACGAGGTCCATGGTGATCTCGGACTCCTCCGCCGCGGTGAAGTCCTCCCCCGCCAGCGCCCGACGGTCCACCTCGTCGGCGTGCCGAAGGATCACGGCTTCGGCGATATTGACCATCGCTCGCGCCGTACCGGCGGACACCTGGGTGGACGGCATGTCCGCCACCGTCGGATAAGGCAGATTGAACGGCTTGCGTGCCCTGGCCTGCTCGATGAAGCAGTCCAGGGTGCCTTGGGCCATGCCGAGGGCGATCGCCACGTTGGTGAGACAGGTGATGACCATCAGCGCCCGCGCCCCGTTGCGGAATCCGACGCCCGAGTAACGCTCGCGGACGCCGTCCATGGCCGCGGGGAGATCGGCCATGTCAAGGACTCGGTGCTCAGGGACGAAGACCTCTCCCTCGACCGTGATCGAGTTGCTCGACGTGCCCTTCAGGCCCATGACCCGCCAGTCGTCCACGATCGTGTACTGCTCACGCCGCAGGAGCGCCATCGCCCGGCGGAGTCGGCCCTGCGCGTCCTCGTACTCCACGCCGACGACCGCCCAGGCCGCATGCTTGCATCCGCTGCCGAAGGCCCACTTGCCGGAGACGAGGAAGCCCCCATCCACCGCGCGTGCCGCGCCCACGAGGGGGGAGAACACCGAGGCACCCACAGCGAGCGGCCCGACCCAGGTGTCGACCTCCTTGAACACCTCCTCGACGGCCTGCTCGGGAAAGCCGAGCAGATTGCGGATGCCGCCCGATACGAACACGGTCCATGCGGCCGCTCCGTCCCCCTCCGCCAGCGCCGCGATGACCTCGACGGTGTCGCGTGCGCCGAGGGCGTCCCCGCCGAGTTCGGGCGGAAGCATGATCTTGAACACGCCGGCCTCGTGCATCGCCTGGAGGGTTTCCGGGGTCAGCGCGCCGATCTCCTCTCCTGCGAGGGCGTTGCGGCGCAACAGTGGCACAAGGCCGCGTGCGGCGCCGGAGCGCGAGGCATTCTGCTCACTCATCAGGCGGCTCCTTCAGGGATTCCGGGGGTCGGTGCCGTCCCGGCAGACTCGAAATTGAACTGCACCGTCCAGTACAACATCGACGGTACGATAGGGTCCCTTCCAGGTCAACAGGCGAAGCAGTACGGGCACCTGCGGAGTGAGCGGGCCAAGGAGGAGCGAGATGACGGTCAAGGGACACCCCCGCAAGACGACGGGGTCCCGGGGCAAGCGGGAGACCGTACTCGACGCTGCCGTCGAGGTGTTCCTCGCCCGCGGCTTCGACCAGACGTCAATGGATGCCGTCGCGGCCCAGGCAGGCGTCTCGAAGACCACCGTCTACGCCCACTTCGGCGACAAGGTGGAACTCTTCCGCGCCGTAATCGAGCGCGGCGGCTCCTCGCTGGACTTCGACCTCGACCAGGCGATGCTTTCATCCGTCGACGACCCGCAGGAGAGGCTGACGCACATCGTCACCAAGCTTCTCGAGGCGACGACCGGCCCGCAGTTCCTCGCCCTCGTCCGCGTCATGGCCACGGAGACAACCCGCCGCCCCGAACTGACCGCGGCACTGCGCACGCTCGGCGTGCCGCACGTCGTCGATGTCGTGGCCGCGACGCTGCTGGAGGACGGCCGACGGCACGGCTACACGCTGCGGGACGCCCACGCGTACGCCGCGATGTTCGTCCGCATGGCGGCGGCCAGCCCGCAGATGGACGCCCTGTTGACCCCGAAGCCGCATCTCGACACGGCCCGACTGACCGCGCACGCCCGCTGGACTACCACCCTGTTCCTGCGCGCCCTGCGCTCGCGGGACCCCGAAGTGCTGCCCGAAGCGCCCCTTCGCACGGTCGGCGACATCTTCCCCTGGACCGCAGAGCCGCGCACACACTGACCCGCCCCCGCGTTCTCCCGACGCAGACACCGCCTCACACTCCGCTCCGGAGAACGGATTCCACAGGGCGGCGCTCAGGTCGAGGAGGCCCTACTCGTCACTCGTCCTGCGGGCGGACCTCGACGCGCTCGCCGTACTTCTCCAGCGCCGGGAGGAAGGCCATCGACGACCGGGTGCGGCCGCCGTACAGCAGGGTCCACGGCGTACCGAGCAGCTCGGCGTGCTGGACATCGGCAGGATCGGGTTCCAGCACCCCTGTCTGGGCGTGGTGGCCCACCACGGCGTGCAGATCCTCCAGGAACGGCATCGCCGCACTGCGCAGCCCCAGGGCCGGCGACGCCCGCGACGCCGGCTCCCACATCCGGACGCCGATCCGCACGCGGCGAGCCGCGTCCCGGGCGAGCAGCCAGCGGTGGACCAGCTGGTTTACCAGGCTGGAAGTGGTGGACAGCGGCAGTCATGCCCGCGCGGACAGCTCACTGACTGTCAGGACCGGCGTCTGCGGACCGAACCCCTCCAGTGTCCGCACGAGCCGGTCGACCATCGAGTCACCGGAGGAGGATCGCGCCATGGCTGCCCCGAGCGTCGCCGGCGGGCACGGCGTCGGTCCCGGCAATATCCTGCGCGAGCAGGATGTCGGTAGTGCGCTGGATGTGCGCGCGCAGGGCCTCGACCGCGTCTTCGGTGCGTCGTGCGGTTGCGAGCTCCATCAGGGCACGGTGCTCGACCTCGACATCGCGGCCGCGCTTCTCACCCAGCGGACCGGCCCACTGCCGGTACACCTCGGCGGTGTCCCGCAGGGACCGCACCAGTGCGAGCAGGCGTGGCCTGCCGCAGGCCGCGACGAGGGCGTCGTGGAACGCGGCGTGTGCCTCGGTCCACTCGTCGCTCGCGCCCGGCGACCGGCCGTCGGAGATCGGCGTTCGTTCCAGCACGTGGTGGGCCGAGACCACCTCGCCCTCCCAGCGGACGTCGGCGGAGGCGATGGAGCCCGCCAGGGCCTGGCACTCCAGGGTGAGGCGCAGTGCGGTGAGGTCTTCCAGGTCGGCGCGGGAGAGCGGGGTGACCCGGAAACCCTGGTTCGGCGTCGTCGTGACCAGTCCGTGCCCGCTCAGACGGTTCAGCGCCTCCCGTACGACGGACATGCTGACCGAGAACTCACCGGCCAGGGCGGCCAGGCGCAGTGGCGAGCCCGGCCTGAGGCGGCCCGCCAGGATGTCGGTCCGGATCTGCTGGTAGGCGCGTTCCGTTCGGGTGACCGCTGCGTCGGTTGCCGGCATGGGCCCATACTGCCTTACGTTCTCGTGCTCGGGTCTTCGGGCTTCACCGCCGTGGCCACCGGGACGCCTCGGGGGCGGCCGGCTGCAGCCGGAGGAACGGCGACATCTCGCGAGACATGCGCTGGATCTCGGCGGGGAGCGGGGCGCGCGGCGGCGCGGGCGTCGAAGGGGTACACGTACGACTCGTACGTGCCGTCCAGGCCCCAGTCCTCCAGGATCCGTACCGTGCTGGCGCGCAGGCCGAGCGCGGCGCAGCGTTCCCGTTTGACGGCCGCCTGGTCGTACACCTCGACGTCACAGCCTTCCGCCCGCAGCCTGCCGGCCGCGGCCAGACCGCCGATGCCGGCTCCGAGGATCGCGATGGGCAACAATGCTGCCGTACTCATGTCACTCCTTGCTGTTCGGTGGGTTGGTAGGTGGCGCGCTCGTCGACGGTGCGGCGAGGCGCACAGGAACCCGACGGCGCCGGGCCATGGCGACGAACGCGTCGAGCGAGGCCGGATCGCTGATCGAGCCGGGGGCGACGACGTCGTCCGGGTCGGCTCCGCGCAGGATGCGCTTGACGGGGACCTCGAGCTTCTTGCCGGTACGGTTGTAGGGGATGGCGGGGACTGCCTCGACGGTGTCCGGGACGTGCCGGGGCGACAGCGCCGAGCGGATGGCGGCCTTCAGCCGGTCCCGCAGGACCTCGTCCAGCGACTGCCGTGTGACGACGAACAGCGCCAGCTCCCCGGGGCCGCCCTCCGGGTCCTCCAGATGGACGACGAGGCTGTCGTCGATCTCGGGCATCTCCTCGACGACCCGGTAGAACTCCGCGGTGCCGAGCCGCACCCCGCCGCGGTTGAGGGTGGCGTCGGAACGGCCGGTGATGACACAGCCGCGGTCCTCGCCGAAGCGGATCCAGTCGCCGTGCCGCCAGATGCCCGGGTACCGGTCGAAGTAGGTGGCGCGGTAGCGGCTCGCCCCGGGGTCGTCGCCCCACAGTCCGACCGGCATGGACGGCATCGGCGCGATGACGACCAGTTCCCCCAGCCGGCCGACCACGGGCTCGCCCCGGGGATCGAACGCCTGAGCGTGCACGCCGAGCGCGGGCCCCGACATCTCGCCCTCCCACACCGGCTGCAGCGGCGAACCCTGGACGAGACCGGTGCAGACGTCGGTGCCGCCGCTGCCGACGTTGAGCAGAACGGTGTCGCCGAACTGCTCGTGGATCCACCGGAACCCCTCGGCCGGCAGCGGACTCCCGGCGACGGGCAGGTGTCGTACGGCGGACAGGTCGAACTCCTCGGCCGGTCGCACCCCTGCCTTCCGGCAGGCCATGAGATAGCCGGGGCTGGACCCGAAGTGGGTGGCGCGGGTCTCTTCGGCCACCCGCCACTGGTGCCGCAGGTCGGGGTGGAGCGGGTTGCCGTCAAGGAGCACGATCGAGGCGCGCGTGAGCAGGCAGGAAACGAGGACCTGCCACATCATCCAGCCCGTGGTGGTAAACCACAGCATGCGGTCGCCGGCCCGCAGGTCCCAGTGCAGTGCCAGGCTCTTGAGGTGTTCGAGCAGGATCCCCCCGTGGCCGTGCACGATCGCCTTGGGCTTTCCCGTGGTGCCGGAGGAGAACAGCACGCACAGCGGATGGTCGAACGGCACCGGCTCGAAGACCAGTGGCCCGGAATCGGCGAGCAGGGCGTCCCAGCCGACCGCGTCCGGCAGCGTGCCGGGGCCGTACGGCACGTCGACGACCCGCTCGACGCTCGGCAGGGCCGCGCGGATGCGCGCCACTTCGGCCCGCCGGTCAATCTGCTTCCCGCCGTAGACGTAGCCCGGGACGGCCAGCAGGACCTTCGGTTCGAGCTGGCCGAACCGGTCGATCACGCTCGGCACGCCGAACTCCGGAGCGCAGGAGGCCCAGACCGCGCCCAGGCTCGCGGTGGCGAGGTAGGCGACAACCGCCTCGGGGATGTTGGGCAGACAGGACACGACCCGGTCGCCCTTGCCGACGCCCAGCCGCCTCAGACCTTCTCGGGCGCGGGCGACCTGGTCACGCAGGTCGGCGTACGACAGCCGGACGGGTCCACGCGTCTCCGAGCGGGCGAGGACCGCGGTGCGCTGGGCGTCCTCCGCGTCCCCGAGGCAGTGCTCGGCGTAGTTGATCCGTACTCCGGGAAACCATACGGCGCCGGGCATGCGGGGATCGGCCAGGACGCAGTCGTACGGGGCCCGCGACCCGATGCCGAAGTGGTCCCACAACGATCCCCAGAATCCCTCCGGGTCGGTGACCGACCACCGCCACAGTTCCTCCCAGCCGGGCAGGGACAGGCCCCGGGACTCCCGTAGCCAGTCGAGGTAACCGGCGGCCCGTGTCTCACGCCGGATCCTTGGGGGCAGTTCGTACAGCGGTCGGCTCATCGGCTGTGCCTACCCGTCATGAGCTCGGCCAGGCCTTCGGGCTCCAGGAACGACGGGGGCGGCGGCGGCCCCCATCTGGCGAGCGCGCGGGCGCCGGTCCGGTCCTGCGGTGTCCAGAGCTGGTCGTCGACGACGCAGTCGCCGCCGTCCATGGTGGACAGGCCGGCGGTGCCGCCATCGCCGGGCGTGGAGAGGGCGAGTCCGAAGTTCTGGTAACAGTTGGCCGTCGTGGCCACGTCGGGGACGCCGACGGTGATGATCCCGAGCCCGTGCAGTGCCATGTCGTCTCTCCGATGCGGCGTCGTCATTCCTCCGGTGCGGCCTCGTCGTGACCGGGGCCGACGGTGAAGGTCGTGTGGATCGTCCCGACGGTCTCCACGAAGGTCGTCAGCGTCTCGCCGGGGCGCAGGAACCGCGGCGGGGTGTGGCTCATGCCCACCCCGGCGGGCGTGCCGGTGAAGATCAGGTCTCCCGGCAGCAGCGGGCAGACGCGCGACAAGCGCGCGATCAGCTCGGGAACGGGGAAGATCATGTCTTTCGTGTTGCCCGACTGGAGGACCCAGTCCGCCACTGAACAACCTATTTCGAGGGCGTCTGGGTCGGCGAACTCGTCCGGCGAGACGATGGCGGGGCCGGTCGGCCCGAAGCCGGGAAACGACTTGCCGAGCGAGAACTGAGGCACCGGGCCGGCCAGCTGAACCTTCCGTTCCGACAGGTCCTGGCCCACCATCAGCCCGGCCACGTGACCCCAGGCGACTCCCTCGGCGATGTGTTCGGCACGCCGGCCGATCACCACCACCAGCTCGGCCTCGTAGTCGACGTCCGTGCTGGGAAGCGTCACCGTCGCCTCGGGGCCGGTGACGCAGACGGGGAACTTCGTGAAGACGGGCGGGGCTGTCGGCAGCTCCCGGATGCCGGCCTCCGCGGCGTGATCGCGGTAGTTGAGCCCTACTGCGAACACCTGACGGGGCAGCCGCACCGGCGCGTCCAGCCGGGCCGGATCCACCGGCCGCACCGGCCCGCGCAGCCCTGCCGCCACCTCGGTCAGCTCGTCCCAGCGCTCGATCGCGTCCAGCACGTCGGGCGTGAACGACCCACCGGTCGCCGTCGCGACATCGATACCGCCGCCGTCCACCAGCAGGGTCAGCCGGCCTTCATAACTGGCAATCCTCACCATTCGACTCCTGTTCGCGTACGACTCCGCTCGGACACCTGGGCCAGACGGTAATTTCAGAATTATCGATAATCAAGGGTGATGTCGAAAGTCAGTCGATCGTCGGTACGCCAGAGCCATCGGCGCCGGCGGCGAGGTCCGGCCTGCGTTCCTGGTGGCAGGAGCCGGGCCGCCCGGCGTGGGCCGGGCAGGCTGCAACTTCGCCACCGGGAGCCGTCCGAATCCTCCCCCTCCCCCGGCCGTTGACGAAGGCCGCCGGACGGCCCTGCCACTCACATTGCTCATGCAGAGACCTTGACCTAGATACTGCACTGGTCCGTACAGTTCAGCATTGCGGCGCTCATCGCCGCCTGCGAGCCGTTCTCTGTCGGCCGCTACGCCTGGAGCACGGCGAAACCCCGTGCCTGTGCGAGAAAGGACAATGATGTCCGCTTACCGGCCCAGCCCCGATACCCTGCCGCTCGAAACACCGCCCCGCCCCAAACCGTCCCTGCGGGAGTACCTCTCCGGCCTCCGGCACTATCCAGCGGCGGCGTGGAAGGCCGGGGCCGCCTGTGTAATCGCCATGCTCTTCAGCCCCGTGGCCCTCAGCACGACCGTCACGCTCATGGTCAAACCGATGTCCAGCGACTTCGGCTGGGCACAGTCGAAAACCTTGACCGCTTTCAACATCCCGACGATCCTCGCCCCGTTCATCCTGCCCCTCGCCGGTCGCATGGTCGACCGCTGGGGGGCCCGGGTCATCGCGATACCGGGCATGGCCGTGTACGCGCTCGGAATCGGCGCAGTCGGCCTCATCGGCGCGAGCACCGTACAACTGATCCTGGTTCTTCTGGTGGCCAACTTCGCCGGGTACACCGCCATCTTCGGCGTGGTCTACAAGGTCGTCGCGCAATGGTTCCCCCGCCATCGCGGATCGGGTTACTCGCTGCTCATCGGTGTCTCGGCCAGCCTGGGCGGGGCGGTGCTCTCACCGGTGTGCCAGCTGTCCATCAACGCGATCGGCTGGCGGACGACCGAGCTGGTGATCGGCGCGAGCATCCTGCTGATCTCCTTCTCCGCCCAGGTGTTCCTGCTCTCCCAGCCGGCGCCGACGGCGGAGACGGCCGAAACAGCCGAGAGGCAGTCCGCGGCGGGCCTTCCGCAAGCACTGGACGGCTCCCGCATACCGGTCGGAAAGTTCCTGCGCACTCGCGCCTGGCTTCTCCTGAACGTCATGCTGGCCCTGTCGGTCGGCGTGGTGATGAGCGTCCGCCTGAACGCCGTGTCGCTCTTCGGTGACCGCGGCTACTCGGCGACGACTGTGGCACTGTCGGTGTCGGTCCTGCTCGTGGGATCGATCATCGGGCAGATTCTCGCGGGTTTCACCCTCGACCGGTCGAGGAGTGCCCGGGATTTCGTCCCCTTCTCGGTGTGCCTTCTGGTAGGCACGCTCATGATCTTCCTCGCCAACGGAAGCGTGTGGCTGCTCTACCTCTCGATGGGAGTGTTGGGCCTGATGACGGGAGCGGAGTCCACGGTCGGCCCGTACCTGCTGTCCCGCTACTTCGGGCTGCGGGTCTTCGCCCAGCTCCAGGGCATCTCCCTGGCAATCAGCATCTGCGTCGGCATCGGCCTGTTCCCGATCTTGACGGAGGCGTCGGCCGAGAGCACAGGCGGATACGGCGCCGCACTGGTCGTCGCGAGCGTGTTGTCGGCACTCAGCCTCGTCCTGCTCTTCCTGATGCCGCGCTTTCCGGACGAGGGCGAGGTCGAGGCAGCGGCCGACGACAGCCGGGCGGGTGCGCTTCTTCCCGAGTGACCGTCGAGGTACGATCGATCCGGCGATATGGGTACCGCGGGGCGCCATGCCTCGCAGTACCCGTCATTCGTACAGGACCGCCCGACTTGTTCTTACGATCACGCCGGCGCCCTTGCGCGGCGAGAGCGCACGCGACCAGCCACAGTGCCGCGGATTCGGCGTCGTCCCAAACCGCCGGGTGCGGGTGCGCGGGTGCCAGCCGGTAGTCCACGCCCCGCCCAAATCGAGCAGCAACCGATCCAGCTCACCAGCCGGAAGACGCTCCAGCATCCGGACCATCGCGCCAAGCTCGTCCCCGACCGACGTCACCGCTCACCCGCGAGGTCGAGATCACCCCTGCTCGTCTCGGCCGCACCCTCAGCGCGTCGGGGACGGCGCCAAGGACGGGCGATTGGACCGGACACCGCCCTCCACCACGCCTCCACCGGCAGCCTCCCCGCCGGCTCGAACGGCTCACCCGGCCGCGGGAACGCCACCGCCTGACCAGCCTCCTCGGCCTCGTACTTCGTCCACTCCCCCGGCTCCGCCCACGCGTGCAACGCCAGGTTGAAGGTCCCCCAGTGGATCGGCAACAGCACCCCACCCGGACCGCCTCGCTGCAGGTCAAGATGGGCCTGCACCCCCTGGGTCGGCGACATGTGAATGTCTGGCCAGGGTCCGGCCAGCGGCGTACATTCTTGAACCAGAACTCGCTGTACGCGCCGATGGGAGACCCGGGCCACCACCCCCCAGCCGCCATTACGGCCACAGCTGGCCGAGCTGCTGCACCTCGACCCTGACGAACTCGACGCCCTGGTGGGACAGCCCCAAGCAGCCCGCCCGGAGTCGGCAGCGTCGCCGCCTCGCGACCACCACGGCTCAGGGGACCTCGACGACATGATCCGACGCCAGTTTCTGCGCGCCATAGCCGTCACCAGCGCCCTGGTGGCCCTGCCCGCCGACGACATGCCGCCCTCGCCGACGGAGCCCGGCGTGGGACGTCCGAGGACTTCCTGCGCATGAACGGCCACCTGTGGCAGGTGTACCAACTCGCCCGCGCCAAGGGCTCCGTGTACCCGATCGTCCGTGACCAGCTCACCACGCTCAACGACACCCTCGACGGCCGACCAGCGACGGAATCCCAGGCCCTGTGCAGCGCGGCCGGCGACCTCTTCCAGCTTGCCGGAGAACTGGTCTTCGACGGCAACCGCTACACCGACGCCGCCGCGTCGTACACGCTCGCCGCCTCCGCCAGTAAGGAAGCCCAGTCGTACGACCTCTGGGCATGCGCCCTGGTCCGCCACACATACGTCGACCTCTAGTTCTTCACCGGCCCGGGCCACTGCGGACCTCGTCGGCTGCGGTGAAGAGCAGCGCCTCAGCCAAGCCGACACCGCCCCGCACGCGGGGACGCCAGCCAGCACGAAGGCCCCGATCCGACCCGGCCGGCCGACCGCCACACACCGATGCCGCCGTCTCGCTCATGGTCCAGGGCGCGAATGATGCTGCTGCGTGTCTCAACTCCACCCAGAAGGCCGTGCGCCACCATTGGCGGGGGCGCCGGCATGCAGTAATGACCGGCCTAGCCGCAATACCAGTGACTCAAGGATGTGAGCTGGTAGGGAGTAGGGAGTGTAAATCTAACGGCGGATCCGACGATCATGGGAGAGACGTCAAGTGACTGACACCGCCGTGGAGTTGGAGACCGTGGAGCCTGTCGAGAGTGCCCGGTTGGGGCAGCCTGAGCCCGTGTCGGATGAGCAGCTGGTCGCGATGCTGGTGGAGCGGGCCCGGTCGGAGGGACTGCAGTTGACCGGGCAGGGTGGGCTGCTGCAGCAGCTGACCAAGCGGGTCCTGGAATCGGCCCTGGAAGGTGAGATCACCGATCACCTCGGCTATGAGAAGCACGATGCCGGCGGCCGGGGCAGCGGCAACTCCCGCAACGGGAGCCGGGCCAAGACGGTGCTGACCGACGTCGGCCCGGTCGAGGTCAAAGTCCCGCGTGACACCTCGGGCACGTTCGAGCCGCAGATCGTCAAGAAGCGGCAGCGGCGGCTGACGGGAGTGGACGAGATGGTCCTGTCGCTCTCGGCGAAGGGCCTCACCCATGGGGAGATCGCCGCTCACCTGGCCGAGGTCTACGGGGCGGAGGTCTCCAAGCAGACCATCTCCACCATCACCGACAAGGTCATGGACGGCATGGCGGAATGGCAGAGCCGTCCTCTCGACCGCGTTTACCCCGTTTTGTTCGTCGATGCCATCAACGTCAAGATCAGGGACGGGAAGGTCGCGAACCGTCCCATCTACGTGGTGATGGCGGTGACCGTGGACGGCACCCGCGACATCCTCGGCATCTGGGCCGGCGACGGCGGCGAGGGCGCCAAGTACTGGCTGCACGTGTTCACCGAGCTGAAGAACCGCGGCCTGGACGACGTGCTCATGCTGGTCTGCGACGGGCTCAAGGGCCTTCCCGATGCGGTGGAGGCCGTCTGGCCTCGCACGATTGTCCAGACGTGCGTCGTTCACCTGCTGCGCAATTCGTTCCGTTACGCCGCCCGCCAGGACTGGGACAAGGTCGCAGGGGCCCTCAAACCCGTCTACACCGCACCCAGCGAGGACGCCGCGACGGAGCGGTTCCTGGAGTTCCAGGAAGCGTGGGGCCGGAAGTATCCGGCGATCGTGAAGCTGTGGTCGGACGCCTGGGCCGAGTTCGTGCCCTTCCTCTCCTTCGACGTCGAGATCCGCAAGGTCATCTGCAGCACGAACGCGATCGAAAGCGTCAACGCCCGCATCCGCAGGTCCGTCCGTGCCCGCGGCCACTTCCCCAACGAGGCCGCCGCCCTCAAGTGCATCTACATGGCCCTGATGAGCCTGGACCCCACGGGCAAGGGCCGCAAGCGGTGGACCATGCGCTGGAAAGCACCCCTGAATGCGTTCCAGATCGCCTTCGAGGGTCGCCTGACCCCGAGCAACAACTGATCACTCAACAACCAAGATCAGCCGTTAAATTGACACACCCAGGGAGTATGGGGGAGGTGCCGGATGCCACGGCCGGGTCAGGTGAAGCCGGAGACGGACGAGCGGTTGTCGGATCGCATCGCGGTCGGGCTGCTGACGCGGTCGTTCCCGCCGGAGCTGGTGGATCGGGTGGTGGCCGGGTGCGGGAGGTCCGGGCAGCGGAACCGGCTGCTGCCGCCGCGCGTGGTGGTCTACTTCGTACTGGCGATGTGTTTGTTCTCCGGTCAGGGCTACGAAGAGGTCGCCCGGCTGCTGACGCACGGGCTGGCCTGGGCGAAACGCTGGTCGGGTTCGTGGCAGGTGCCGACCACGGCGGCGATCTCGAGAGCGCGCGTGAAACTCGGCCCGGAGCCCCTGAAGGCCCTGTTCGATCAGGTGGCCCGGCCGTTGGCAACCGAGGCGACTCGGGGTGCCTTCTATGGCCGGTGGCGGCTGATGGCCATCGACGGCACGGTCTTCGACGTTCCGGACAGCCAGGTGAACGCGGCGCACTTCGGGCGCCCGAAAACCCATCGCACTCAGCGGTGCGCGTATCCGCAGGTGCGGGTGGTCGCGCTGGCCGAGTGCGGCACCCACTCCATCACCACGGCGGCCCTGGGCCCGTTCACCACATCCGAACCCGCCCTGGCCCGCGAGCTGTTCGGCCACCTGGGCGAGGGCGACTGCTGCTGGCCGACCGCGGCTTCACCGGCTTGGAGCTGTGGCGGGCGGCCGCGGCCGGCGGTGCGGATCTGCTGTGGCGCATCCGTGCCCACCAGGTGCTGCCGGTCCGCGAAGAGCTGCCCGACGGCTCGTACCTGTCAGAGATCGTCGCGGCCAAGGATCACCGCAAGCGTGCCGACCCGGAAGTGGTGCGGATGATCGAGTACACCCTGGACGATCCCGGGCGGCCCGAGCAGGACGTTCCTTACCGGTTGATCACCACGGTCCTCGACCCCGATGCCGCCCCGGCCACGGAGTTGGCCGCCCTCTACCACCAGCGGTGGGAGTTCGAGAACACGCTGGATGAGCTGAAGACCCACCAACGCGGACCCGCCCAGGTCCTAAGTTCCCGCTCACCCGAAGGCGTCGAACAGGAGGTCTGGGCACATCTGCTGGTCCACCACGCCATCCGCACCCTGATGCACGATGCCGCCGAGCAGGCCCGCCTCGATCCCGACCGGCTCTCCTTCACCCGCAGCATCCGCCTCGCGCGCCGCCAGGTCACCGCGCAGGCGGCTTTTTCCCCCTGACCGCCTGGCCGCGGCTCTCACCGACGGACTCAGCGAGATCACCACACGCCTGTTACCCACCCGCCGCGGGCGCTCCAACCCACGCGTCGTCAAACGCAAGATGTCCAACTTCGGCGTCAAACGCGACGAGCACTACGCATGGCGTGAAATTGCAGTTCGGATCTGGTGTGCGCGGGTTGCGGTGTGCTCGGGCTGGTCACGGGCGGATGACTTCGGTGTAAATCATCGGTCAGCGGGAAACTTCGCGGTTCGTCAGGACGAGCAGGGCCCTCACGAGCGCGGTTGCCCACTTCGGGTCGGTGCGGACCTTGCTGAGCACGCGCCAGTTCTTCAGGTGCGCGAAGCCGTGCTCGACCGGTGCCCGGACCGCGGCCAGTGCGGTGTTGGACAGTTTCTGACCGCGGGTGAGCGGGCGGTTCCGGGCGGCCTTGTAGCCGGTGATCACTGCCGGGTCGGAGTCCGGGCCGCTGTCGTCGAGGCCGACGAACCCCAGGTCGGCGATGGCGCCGAGACCGGCCGCCCGCAAGTGGGCGGTGAGTTTGTCGTGACGGCAGGCGGTGATCTCCGACGTGCGTCCCGGACGGGCGGCAGAGACCCAGATCAGCCGTCCCTTGTCGTCGGTGAGCGCGATCACGAGCAGGCCGTGGCATTTCTGCTTGCCGGAGTAGTTCTTCCGGTTCGCCGCGCCGGTGCGGCGTCGGGTGCGAATCAGGGAGCCGTCCAGCAGTACGATCCCACCACCCTTTCGGGCGATCTTCTGCAAGGCGCGGTCCAGGCGCGGGGCGCGGGCGGCCAGCAGGCCGACGACCTCGCGGACCCACCGGGTGACGGTGGTGCGGTGGATGCCGTTGCCGCCGGCCAGGTCGCCCGGGCGCTGGTCACAGCGCAGTACCGCCAGCACGATGGCGGCGATCTTCCCCGCGGGCAGGGCGCGCCACGGCGAGCCGATCTTCTTGAGGTGGCCGCGTATCAGGTCGGCGAGCCAGTTCAGGGTGCACTCGACAGTGGCAGGCGGGCGGTGTAGACAAGGCCGTCAGGGCCCTCGACGGAACTGTTGTTTTTCTTCACACCAAACTCAACTGCCGTCGGGGGCCTGTCAGTTACGCCCCCGTCCCGCGCAGTTGCGGACGTGCGGTGAACCGCCCGTCAGGACGTTTGTGCAGCCAGCCATGGTCGGCGGGCTTGGTCATCTTCGCCCGCAAAGGTTCCAGCTTGCCGCGCACTGAGGCCTCCAGCCCCAGCCGCTCGCCGACCGCCCGGACCTGCACCGGGCCGTCGGCCTCCCGCACGATCGCCAGGATCTTGCGGTAGTCGCCGGGCAGCGCACCCTCGTCGGCAGCGTCGCTGCGGTGCGGGATGAGCAGGACTGCCTGCCCGGCCACCTTCACCGATACCGGAGCGAGCGCCCCGGCGTCGGCCCGGGCCTGCTCGGACAGGCGGTTCAACACCCGCTCCGCGATCGCCAGTTCATCCCGCTCGGCCTGGACCTCCTGAAGCTGCTTGGCCAACTCCTCAGGGAGGGCATCCCGTTCGCTCCGGCGGGCGGTGATCCACTGCCGCTCCTGCATCCCCCTCGCCCTCCCGCGTTCTCACGGCGTGCCGACCTGCTGACGGATCGTAGGCGGGGGCCGGTCGTGGGCTCAGCCGAACCCGGCATCCCACCGGAGCCGGACCCGCCCGATGATCTACGCCCTGGTCATCGGCCGCCGACCGGCACGAGTATCCAACTCGCCATTCACACCAGACCCGCGACCTGCGACTTCACGATGCACACCGCTCATTGGTCCGGTGAACAGCGACGCCACCGCCTTCGGCTGGGCAAACGCACTCGGGTGCTGCTCGGTTTGAGGGACGGTGATCAGTAGGCGTGTCGCGTTCTGGCGGTCCGGTAAGTCCTTGGGTGGTGCGGGGGTTGGGCCCGGCGCGGTTGCGTCGGCGGCATCGCCCGGAGGGACGCATGGAGCAGGAGCTGCTGGCGCTGCTGAAGCAGCACGAGGAGGCGGCCCGACGGCAGGTGGAGGGGCTGCGGGCCGAGCAGGCCGCGCTGAACGAGCGGATCACTGCCACGAGGAGGAGCTGTCCGAGCTGGTGGTCACTCAGGCGACCCTCGCCCGCACGCTCGCCGAACGCGACGCGGCGAAGGGGAGTTCGAGCAGGAGCCCGTACGGGATGCGCTCCGGACGATCTGGCCGACCCTCTGCCGCCGGTTGTGCGCGTCGCGATCGGTGAGGTGCCCGCCGAGGGCGATTGGCCGGTGCTGGCTCTGCTGGCCAGTGCCAATGCGTCGCTGCGGGCGAAAGAGATCTGTGAAGTGACGGAGGAGGTGGCCGACCACCGGCACGTCGAGACGCTGCGGATGCGGCTGAAGCGCATGGTGCGCGGTGAGTGGTTGGCCGAGCCGCCCCGGGGCCCTTTCGCGGTGGCCGACGGCGTTCGCGCACCCGATCGGTCGTGACTAGGTGGGCTCTTCCCTGCGTCGTGCCTGGTGACAAGCCGCGCACGACAGAAAGAGAAGAGGCCGGTGCCAGCCTATGGCTCACCTGAGACCCGAGCATTTCCCGCCTCCCGCGCCGCCTTCGAGTAACTGCTCGCCGATCCGTTCGACCAGGAGGGTGCCTCCCACGCCGAGGCGGAGGAGTTCGTCGCCGCGGTCGCGAGGTGCACCGTCTGATGCTGCAGGAGTGGTTCGCCCAGCATGCCCAGCGCGAGGAGCGTCTGCCGGAGGTTGCCGGATCCGACCAGGTGGTGCGGCGCGCCGCCGAGGCGGGCCATAAGCGACTGCTGTCCACGCGGTTCGGCACCGTGGAGGTGGAGCGGATCGCCCCTACCGCGCGAAGGGGGCTTCGAACCTGCAACCAGCCGATGCCGACCTGGACCTGCCGACCGGGCGGCACTCCGCGCTCAAAAAGCTCGCCGCGATCGAGCGCGCGACCGGCACGCACATGGGCAAGCGGCAGGCCGGGGCCGAGGCCGTCCTCAAGCTCCGCGCGGTGATCAACAACGGCGACTCCGAGCAGTATTGGGAGCGTCACGTGCAGCGCGAGCACCTGCGGGTTCACGCCATCCGCTACCGCGACGCCCTCACTCTCGCCGCATGATCACAGTCCCTCAAACCGAGCCACACCCAAATGCGTTGGTCCGAGACACCAAGGCACGCAGCCGGGGAACCATCGACGTCCAACGAGCCACATGTGCTGCACCACTCAGCCAGCCACACGTGAACCAAGGGATGGGTTTCGCAGTCGCCAGAGCCGCAACACCATCAACCGCCTACCGTGACTTCGGATCGCCTTCCGAGATCGGAGGAGCCGACCGCCGCCGAGCGGGTCGCACGTCGAAGCCGTGGATGCGGCCGCGGCGTCCCTTTCGCGTCACAGCCCGTGCCCGTCGGGCCGTGCTCGACGGGGGCCACAACATACGGGCGCCACCGCAGCACGCCGCAGGGGTTCCTCGTCGACACATGGAACCTCGGTTTGTGGCTTACCGCGCAGGTGACATGGAATTGATCGAAACGATTGTGTTTCGCTCCAAGGCTGCTCTACCCTTGCGTACGAAACCGTTTCGGACCGATGGTGGGCGGCAGTCATGATGACGACGACCCGCGTCGAGACCGGGCAGGGCAGCACTTGGCGCACCAGTCCGGCTCTGGTACTGGCACGCTTCGCGGCTGCTTCCAGCCTGCCATGCGGGGGCGGTGCGAAAGGCACCGCAGTCGCCACCTCTGCCCGAACGCGGTTCCTGCGCCGCCGTGCGGTGGTTATGAAGAGTTCGCGACAGCACTCGCCCACACCGTCCGTCACCGCGAGGGCCTGGCACGCGCCCGCCACGCGATGTCTCCCGGACCGCGACGGGAGATCCTGCTGCTGGTGCCGGACCGCGCCGCGGCAGGACGGGGACAGGAGACCCGGCCATCCCCTTATCGTGCGGCGTCTGATCGATGGGGCGGTCCTCGCTCGCCGGTCGTCGGCCGAGCCGACGACGACGCCCACCTACAACGACGCGCTGGACATCGCTGTCCGCCCGCACTGACGCAAATCTGAGCCATCCAAGTCCCTTGAGGGAGTCCCACCTTGGAATCCACCCCAGTCGCCATGGGCGAGGCCGGGCCGTCCGGCCCTGCTCATGCCCAGGCCCGTACGAAGCACCGATGGTGGGTGCTGGCCGTGATCGGCCTCGCCCAGCTCATGGTGGTGCTCGACGTCACGATCGTGAACATCGCGCTCCCGTCCGCCCAGCTGGACCTGAGCTTCGACAACAACGGGCGGCAGTGGATCGTCACCGCCTACTCCCTGGCCTTCGCGAGTCTGCTACTGCTCGGCGGCCGGATCGCCGACCTCTTCGGCCGCAAGACGACCTTCATCATCGGCCTCGTCGGCTTCGCCGCCGCCTCGGCGGTCGGCGGCGCTGCCAACAGCTTCACCATGCTGGTCGTCGCGCGCGCGGTGCAGGGGCTGTTCGGCGCCCTGCTCGCCCCGACGGCGCTCTCCCTGCTGACCACGACGTTCACCGAGCCCAAGGAACGCGCCAGGGCGTTCGGCATATACGGCGCGATCGCCGGCTCCGGCGCCGCCGTGGGTCTGGTCCTTGGCGGCCTGCTCACCGAGTACCTGGACTGGCGCTGGACGCTGTACGTCAACGACATCATCGCGGTTCCCGCGCTGATCGGTGCGATCTTCCTCTTCGGCCGCTCCGTCCCTGCCGAGCGGCCTCGGCTGGACATCCCGGGAGTGGTCCTGGTCTCCGGCGGTCTGTTCGGCATCGTCTACGGCTTCGCCAACGCGGAGACCCACGACTGGGACAACTGGATGACGTGGGGCTTCCTCGCCGGAGGCGGCGTCCTGCTGCTGGCCTTCTTCCTGTGGCAGGCGCGGGCGAAACACCCCCTGCTGCCGCTGCGGGTGCTGGCCGACCGCGACCGCGCCGCCGCCCTGTCGGCCATCCTCATCTCGTCCGCCGGGATGTTCGGCCTCTTCCTCTTCCTCACCTACTACCTCCAGTCGACCCTGGGCTACTCGCCGCTGAAGAACGGCCTGGCCTTCCTGCCGATGGTGGGCGCGCTGATGGCGACGGCGCAGTTGTCCACCAACTGGCTGGTGCCGAAGATCGGGCCCAAGATCGTCGTTCCCTTCGGCCTGCTCGTGGCCGCGGGCGCCATGGCCTGGCTGACCCGCATCGAGCTGGACAGCAGCTACGCGGCGCATGTGCTGCCGTCGCTGCTGCTGCTGGGCGTGGGGCTCGGCATGGTGATGCCCACGGCGATGAGCCACGCCACCCTGGGTGTGCAGGCGAGCGACCAGGGCGTGGCCTCGGCGAGCGTCAACACCACCCAGCAGGTGGGAGGTGCGATCAGCACCGCGCTGCTGAACACCCTGGCCACCAGCGCCGCCACCGACTACGCGAAGGACCATCTGAACGACCCGCTGGTCAAGGCAAATGCCGCGCTGCACGGCTACGAAGTCGCCTTCTGGTGGTCGGCCGGCTTCTTCGCCTTCGCCTTTGTCATCACGGCGCTGCTGTTCCGCAGCAAGAAGAAGAGCGCGAGCCTGGCCGCGGCGGACACCGAGGTCCAGACCCCGGCCCCCGCCCCGGACACGGCCGTGGAGACCGCTTACCCTTCCACGGCCACGCTTCCGGCCACCCGTGCAGTCACCACAACCCGTGCCGTCGCCACGGACACGGGCGGCACGGGCGTCATCCACGGACGGGTGCGGGACGGCGCGGGCGCACCCGTGCCCCGTACGGTGATCACCCTGCTGGACACCGCCAGCCACCAGCTGGCCCGCGCCACCTCCCGTGAGGACGGGTCGTACGCTCTGGACACCTCCGAGCGCGGCAGCCTGGTCCTCATCGGCTCGGCGCCCGGTTACCAGCCACAGGTCGCCACTCTGAGCGTGAACGACGTGCCGGTCTCCCACGATCTCGTGATGCTCCCCAGCACCGGCGGCCTGACCGGTACGGTGCGCGGCGAGGACGGCGATGTCCTGTCCGGTGTGCTGGTGGTGGCCACCGACCAGCGCGGTGAGGTGACAGGCTCCAGCACCCCCACCGGAAACGACGGCGGTTACCGGATCGACGATCTGCCGCCCGGCGACTACACGCTCAGCGCCAGCTCGCCCGGCCACCACCCGACGGCCGTGCCGGCAACCGTTTCCTCCGAGGGAACCCGCTGCGACATCCAGCTTGCCGTCGCGGCGACTCTGCGGGGGACGGTGCACACCCAGGACGGCCGTGCGCTGGACGATGCCCGGGTCACTCTGACCGACGCCGCCGGAAACGTCGTAGGGACGCGCACCACCGGCGTCGACGGGAGTTACTCCTTCGCCGATCTCTCCAGCCAGCAGTACACCGTGATCGCCAGCGGCTACCCGCCGGTGGCCACCCAGATCACACTGAGCGGCAGCCAGGACGGCGTCGACATACTGCTGACCCACAAAGATGCATAAGGCCGATATACAGGCTTCCGCCGCCCGGGTGCACCCGGGCGGCGGAAGCCTGTATATAACCCGGTGACCGGTCATGCGACGTGCGGCAGTTGCTCTCCCTGCACAGCCTCGATGTCCAGTTCCACGTGAAGGGTCGTGCCGACGGCCGCGATGCCGGCTTGGACGACCTGGTTGTAGTTCATGGCGAAGTCCTCGCGCCGCAGTTCGGAGGTGGCGCGGAACGCCGCCCGTACGCCGCCCCACGGATCCGGGCCGGTGCCGAGGTAGGACAGGTCCAGGTCGACGGACCGGGCCACGCCGGGCAGGGTGAGTTCGCCATGGACGGTTTAGCGAGCCTCGCCCGCGGGGGTGAGGCCCGTGCTGCGGTAGGTGATCTTGCGATGGACGTCCACGTCGAGGAAGTCCTCGGAGCGCAGGTGGCCGTCGCGCATCCCGTTGTCCGTGTCGATCGAGGCGGCCTCGATGACCGCCTCCACGCTAGTTGTGGCCGAGGTTCAGCCAAACGGTGCCGGTCGGCGACAGCACGCGGCGAGCTCGTAGAAGAGCTGTCACAGGTGCTCGACGCAGGCCGTCGATGTGGGTTCAAGGCCGTATTGGGCGTCCGTCCCAGGATGCTCCGCAGCGTGCGCACATGCGCGGCGCCGTAGGGTAGCGGCGTCCAAGGAGTGGGGCAATCGGCTCTGCCGCCGTTCCAGCGGCCCGTGGCGTAGCCCCGCATCCGCCGGTCGATGTCGCCGGCGTCCGGCTCCTCCAGCTGGCGATGACCCTCAGGACGGTGCTCTTGCCAGGCCGCTCTTGCTGATCAGAACGGCGATCTCGCCGCTGCTGACCCGGAAGTCGGGGTGCTTGAGGACAGCACGTCCATGGAGGGGCTTGCTCACCCCGCGGGCGGTGAGGAACGCCGCGTCGGACGCCTGGTCGATGTCCCGGATGCCGGCGTTGGATGGGCTCTTGGTCAGATCCGCGCCGAGTGTCGGGGCGGTCTCCGTCATCGCGATCAGGCTCCTTCCGGCTTGAGCCAGGGCTTCAGGGCGGGGTTGGCCACCATGGGCGGTTGGTAGCCGGGCCCAAGCCGCCCCAGCGTGCCACGCAGCCCGGAGGCGGGCGGCTGGGCGCCGCGTGAGTTGCCGTTGATCATCCGGCGCTCGACGCAGCTCGTCTCTGCCGAGGGCCGTCAGGGGATGTCGCTCACCGGGAACTGCACCCGAACCTCCCCACCCGTGCCCGTCCCGTGGGCCGGCATGCAGGTCTCCTCCGAGAGCGCTCGCCTGCGCCGGTCGACTGGTCCTGAGCCCGGATCCTGTGCAGCGAGCGGAGGTCGACCACCCCGTGGTTGTTGCGTACGTCCTTGCCCGCCAGGAAGCAGGTCGGCGCTGTCGGTTCGCCCAGGTCGGAGAGGACCGCCCTGGCATCGGGGAAGGGGTCGTCGGCGGTGAAGTGGCTGATGGTGACGAGGTGTGGGACGCCCGCCCGGGCGGCGGCGAGTGCGCCGGACTCGGAGTCCTCGACGACGATCGCCTCCTCGGCCGAGCGGCCCAGTTCGCGCAGGGCCAGCAGGTAGATGTCCGGTGCGGGCTTCTTGGCGGGCACGATGTCCCCTGCGTAGACGCCGCTCATCCGGGCCCTGATGTCGGCGCCGACCACCGAGCGCAGCACCGCCTCGACGCTGTGCTGAGCCGAGGTGGAGGCCACATACCCTCACGAGCGGCTCCATCGGCAGGGGCGTACGCTCCGGCTCTACTCGCGGGCGGCCCGAACCAGACCGGACTGGTAAGCCCGGACCACGAGCTGGGCCCGGTCTCGCACGTCCAGCTTCGTGATGGCGTGCTGGACGTGGCTGCGGACGGTCAGCGGGCTCACATAGAGCTTCTCCGCGATTTCGTCATTGGACAGACCGCCCGCCACCTCGGCGACGACCTCCCTTTCGCGCGCGGTGAGTTCGGGAAGCGCATCCGTGCCACGAACGGGGGGTCCCACGGCCTCGGGCGCGGCGAGGAATCGGGAGATCAGGGTCCGAGTGGCGGCGGGCAACAGTAGGGCGTCCCCGCCGGCCACCGTCCTGATCCCTGCGAGGAGTTCCTCCGGTCCGATGCCCTTGCCGAGGAAACCGGAGGCCCCCGCGCGGATGGCCTCGGCGACGTACTCGTCGGTCTCGAACGTGGTGAGCACGAGGACCTTCGTGGTACGCAGTGACACGTCCGAGCAGATCTCGGCCGTCGCCGCCAACCCGTCCAGCACCGGCATGCGGATGTCCATCACAACGACATCGGGGTGGGTGGCGCGGGCCAGGTCGACGGCCTCTCTGCCGTTGGCCGCGAGCCCTACGACGTCGCAGTCCTCCTGCAGATCGATCAGCATGCAGAACGTGCTGACGACGAGAGCCTGGTCGTCGGCGAGCAGTACTCGAATGGTCACTGCTGCGGTACCTCCTCGGAGCTCGGGTGCTGTGCCGTGCTGTGCATCGGCAGTCCGAGCGTGACGGTGAAGCCGCCCTCCTCCCTGGGTCCGGCCTGCAGTCGGCCGCCGACGGACTGTGCGCGCTCCCGCATGCCGATGAGCCCGTAGCCGGACACCTGACCAGGACGGGATGCCGGGACGCCGGGGTGGCCGTCGTCGACGACGGTGATCGTCACCCAGCTTCGGGTGTACGCGAGATGCACCCGGGCGCCGGCGGTGCCGGCGTGCTTGGTGACGTTGGTCAGCGCTTCCTGAATGATCCGGTAGGCCGTCAGATCCACACCGGGCGACAACGGCTTTCTCTCCCCCTCGGTGGTGGCCTCCACACTCAGGCCCGCGCGCTCGAAGGATCGCAGCAGGTCCGGAAGCTGGGCGAGTCCGGGGGCCGGGTCTCGCGGGGAGTCGGTGTCACCGCGCTGGCGCAGCAGGCGGACGGTCGCGCGGAGTTCTCGCAGGGCTTCGTCGGTGGAGTCGCACAGGTGCTCCATCATCTCCGGCGCGCGCTCCGGGTGGTGGCGCATGAGGTATGTGGCCGTGTGCGCCTGTGTGGCCGCGAGCGCGATGTGATGGGCGACCACGTCGTGGAGCTCACGGGCCATCCGGAGGCGTTCCTCACTCACGCGGCGCAGGGCCTCCTCCTCCCGTGTGCGCTCGGCGAGTTCGGCCCGTGCCTCGGCGGCCGCGAGGTACTCGGTGTTGCTGCGCACCGCGTCTCCGACGGCCCCTGGCAGCAGCGTCCACGAGATCAGGCCGATGATGAAGGCTCCCCAGGGGAATACGGGGTCGTGGACCAGCGAAGCCGCAAGCAGCGTCGCGGCGGTCGCGACTGCTCCGATACGGGCGGTACGCCGATCGGTGCGGAGAGCCAGGAGAAAGAGCGACACCAGACACGGTGCCTGGATCAGGGGGTCGAGCTGGATACCTGTGAGTGCCAGAACGAGCGCACACGTCGTGGTGATCCCCGTCGTCAGCCGCGGGTGAGCGCGGTGCAGGAAGAGGGCCGCCGCCCCCACGGCACTGATCACCACCACGAGCGTATCGGGCACTCTCAGATGCCCGGGGTTCTCGGGGGGTACGGCGCTTCCGAAGACCCCTATGGCGAAGGTGGCCAGCGCCAGGGCACCGTCCGCCGCACGTGGGTGGCGACGCGAGGTGTTCCGCCAGTCGCTGATCATGATGTCTCTCCGCCGTTTCCCTTTTGTTCCCTGCGCCACCAGCATCCCCGATGCCGGTCGCGACCCGATACGGAGCGGTGGGCCCACCGCGGGGGGCCCACCGCTCCGTACGAAGCCAGTCGGTCAGACGCGGCCCGGTTCCTGCTCGGCCTCATGGGTCACGGGTGCCGGAACCGGCTGGAGTGTCCGGTTCAGCTTCTCGCCCTCGACGTCCACGTTCGGCAGGACCTTCTGCAGCCAGCGCGGCAGCCACCAGGCCTTGTCCCCGAGGAGCGCCAGAAGGGCCGGGACGATAGTCATGCGTACCAGGAACGCGTCGAAGAAGACGGCCGAGGCGGAACCGACCCCCATCATCTTGATTACCGATTCGCTCATCCCGATGAATCCGGCGAAGACCGACATCATGATCGCGGCCGCGGCCACGACGACCTTGCCGCTGTGCCGGAACCCGGTGACGATCGCCTGTCCGGGCCGTTCTCCGTGGACGTACGCCTCGCGCATGCGGGTGACGAGGAAGACCTCGTAGTCCATGGCCAGGCCGAAGACCACGCCGATCAGGAAGATCGGCAGCATGCTGGAGATCGGACCCACCGTCTGGACACCGAGCAGGTCGGCGAACCAGCCCCACTGGAAGACCGCCACGATCACGCCGAACGACGCGCACACCGACAGCAGGAAGCCGAGCGCCGCCTTCAGCGGTACGAGGATCGAACGGAAGACCACCACCAGGAGGAGGAAGGCCAGACCGACCACGAGTGCGAGGTAGGGCAGGATCGCGCCGGTGACCTTGTCGGCCATGTCGATGTTCACGGCGGTGGTGCCGCTGACCAGCATGTCCGCGCCGGTGTCGGCCTTGATGCCGTCTGCCTCGTCCCGAATGGTGTGGACGAGTTCCTTGGTCTCGGTGCTGGCGGGAGCGGTCGACGGAGTGACCGTGAGGACGGCGGTGTCGCCCGCCTTGTTGAACATGGGCTGCGTCACGCTGACCACGCCGTCCGTCCCCTTGAGGTCGTCGGCGACGGTCGTGGCCGCGGCCTTGGGATCGTCGGATCCCTTGGCGTCCACGACGACGGTCAGCGGACCGTTGAAGCCGGGGCCGAAGGCGTCGGACAGCGCGTCGTAGGCCCGGCGCTCGGTGGTCGATGTGGACTTCGACTCGTCGCCCGGGTTGCCCAGTTCGAGATCGAGCGCCGGCGCCGCGAAGGTACCCAGAGCCACCACAGCGAACAGGACCACGAGCAGTGGCCGGCGGATCACGAGGCGAGCCCAGCGTGTGCTCAGCCCCGGCTTCTCCGGCGTGAGGGCCTCCTGCGCGGGGGCCTCCGTCACGGGAGTCTGGCCCGACTCGCTCCTCTTGCCCTTCTTACGCACGGACCGGGGCAGCACGGCGTTCGGGGCGAAGCCGAGCAGCGCGGGCAGCAGTGTCAGGGCGATCAGCACCGCGATCAGGACCGTGAACGCCGCGGCCAGACCCATCTTGGTGAGGAACCCCAGACCGACGACGGACAGGCCGACCAGGGCGATGATCACGGTGAGGCCGGCGAACACCACGGCGGAGCCCGCCGTGCCGACGGCCCGTCCGGCGGCTTCCTCCGGATCCCGGCCCTCAGCCCGTTCGGACCGGTAGCGGGACAGGATGAACAGGGCGTAGTCGATGCCGACGGCGAGCCCGAGCATCAGCGCCAGTACGGTGGTCGTGGACGAGAAGCCGATGGTGCTGGCGAGCGCCGTGATGATGGCGACGCCCGTACCGATGCCGAGCAGCGCGGTGATCAGCGGCAGGCCCGCTGCCACGACGGACCCGAAGGTGATCAGCAGGACGACCGCCGCGACGGCAACACCGATCAGCTCGGTGGTGCCGGACATCGGCACGGACGACAGGGCGTCGCCGCCGATCTCCACGGTCAGACCGGTGTCACGGGCGTCCTGGGCAGCGTCCTTGAGCGCGGAGGTCGTGGCGTCGGTGAGTCCGCTGCTCGACTTCTCGTAGTTGATGGTGGCGTACGCGGTGGTGCCGTCCTTGCTCACGGCATGCGCCGTGAAGGGGTCGAGGGCACTCTGCACCTGGCTGCCGTCGGCCAGTTCGCTCACCGTGTGTTCGATCGCGGCCTTGTTGGCGGACGCCGTGATCTTCTGCCCGTCGGGGGCGACGAAGACGAGCCGGGCGGTGGCCCCGTCGGAGCTGCCGCTGTCAGGGAAGCGCTGGTCCATGAGGTCGAACGCCTTCTGGGATTCCGTCCCAGGAATGGAGAGAGAGTCTTCGGGCGCGGCCGGAGCCTTGGCCGCGCCGAAGACGGCGACGGCGAGTATCGCCGCCCAGAGCAACAGAAACCAGTGTCGTTTCCGGAACGACACTCGGCCCAGTCGATAGAGGAACGTGGCCACGAGGGAGGCTCTCCAGTCTGAATCTCAGCAGTGGGCGACGTGCAGGGCCGCAAGGCACGGCAGGCCACCGGGGCAGCGTGGAAGCAGTCCACCGCCTGTGCGGAGGCGGGATGCGTGCAGCCATCCTTCGTGCAGTGGCCTCTCATCGGCATCGTCGCTCGGCACGCAATCGCGGCTACTGCCGCTGGAGGAGATCCCGCCCGTCCGGCGAGGCTCACGTACTCCGTGAGGAGGACATGGTCCACGTGGACAGGGCTGACGACCGATGTATGTTCAGAGGCGGTGATCAGGACGGCAGGCGAGTGTGGTCCGCGGTTGGCCTGGCTGAGCAGTTCCACGGCGCCGACGAACGGGTCGGCCCGCCTTCCAGTCTCGACACCGCCCCAGACGAGCACCACTGGTGACGCGACCGAGGCCATCGCCGTGACCGGCCGGGCGAGATAGAACGACCCGGTCGTTGCCTTCGCGCCCGCCGTCGCCGATCGGAACCTCGATGCGTTCGACGGGCGGGGTGTCGAGCGCACCGGCTTGAAGGAAGTAGCGCCAGGCCTTGCGGTAGGCGAATTGTCCAGCCGGATGCAGCGGACTGGGACATCGCCCGACGAACGCGAACTGGTATGCCTGCCGCCACGCCTCACGAGCGTCGGCGGGCCAGCCCTGCGACTGCGCGTCGAGCGCTCGCGACTCGAACGTCCGTCCCGTGGCCAGCCATGCCTCGGCCCATTCCTCGGGTCCGATACCCGGCAGTGCATCCACCACCGCTCGGGCGTCGTCGATCGAGATGGCGTGGAACGGGTGGCTCCGCGCGTCGAGATGGGCGTGCAGCCATTCGCGTGCGTTGCTCAGTGGGCGTGTACCGGTAACCGGATCCACGCCTTGCACAGTGGACATCAGGCATCCTTCGCCAGGGCTGCGAATGCCGCTTCCTGCACCACGTGCTCCTCCGCATAGCGGTGCTCACGTTCGAGCCCGGACATCGTCGACGACGCCTCGACGACGATCTTCGCCCGCGGCAGGCGCCGTCGTCCGAAACTGCTGAGCGCTTCCTCGAGTGGGCCCGGCCCGTCGAGGTGCTCGGCCAGGAGCACCGCATCCTCGATCGCCAGCGCGGCTCCGCTGATCATGTGCGGAGCACACGTGTGCACGGCGTCCCCAATGAGGATGGCCCGGTCACGGTGCCACGGCCCGTCGACGAGCAGGCCCAGCACCGGTCGGCGGACAATCGCGTCCGGGTCGTCGACGGCGTCGCGGGCACCTGCCATCCATCCCTCGAGCGGGGCCAGGACCTCCCTGAACTCGGCCAGGAGGGCCTCCCCGCTCAGGTGCGAAACCTGGGCGACGTTCTGCGTGGAGAAGATGTAGGCGTGCTCGGGCGAGATCGGCGTGAGGCCCGAGGCGTGCCTGGGCGCGTTGAACGTGTGGGTACAGGTCGCCCAGTCAGGGCGCTCGACCATCGTCCGCCACACGTACTGACCCAGGAAGGAGGGTTTGCCGTCGATCCCTATGAGGCTTCGCGTCCGTGACCCGACGCCGTCGGCGCCGACCACCAGATCGACGATCCGTTCGGTCCCGTCGCCGAGCACGGCTCGGACGTCGTCGGCTCTGAAGGTGAGGTCGACCAGTTCGGCGTCGGTGGACAGCAACGCCCCAGCCGACTCGGCCGCGGTCCGCAGAACACGGGACAACGCCGGCCTGCCGAGGCCCACTATGACCGGTCGCCCCGGCCCGAGCAGGGAAGGGGGTTCGATCTCGTGCAGGACGTTGCCGGCGGTGTCGCAGTTGCGAATACCCCGCATGGGATAGCCAGCGTCCATGCATTGCTGCGCCAGACCGATCGAGTCCAGCGCCCTCAGCGCCGGACCTGTCAGGCTCAGTCCCCAGCCGACGGCGGGCCAGCCAGGCTGCTGTTCGACGACCTCGACCGCGTGCCCTCGCCGGCACAGCGCGACAGCCGCGGTGAGACCACCGATACCGCCGCCGACGATCAGGACGCTGCGCCGTTGCTGCTTCATCATCTGCTTCCTCGGTAGGTCAGAGGGCTTGAAGGTGCTCGCCGACGTGTGCAGCCCATTCCTCTGTCGGCCGGAATGCGCCCTTCCTCCGGGCGCTTCCCCGTGTTTCGGTGACGAGTTCCTCGGTCGGCCAGAGTGCTTCTGGCGCAAAGCCGGCAGATCCACGGATCGTCGAGGTCGTGGTCCAGCAGCGTATTCCCACGTGTTACGGACCGTGGCGCCGGCCGCGTCGCGGCCTATGACGCACTGTCCGCGCCCAACCTCGGGCCTGCCGGCGCCATCGCGGCTCCTGACGTCGACCGCTCTCGGGTCCTGCTGGACCTTCCCCAAAGGGCCGCGCTCGGCGGGCACCCGTAACGGAGGCCAGCCCCTCCCGTTGGAACAGCCGCGTGATCTGCGCGTCGAAGTGCACCGCTCGCGGCAGCGGATAGCCGTCCGTCGCGTTCTCCACGACGAGCGTGCGCACCCCGACCCCTACCCGCGGTGTTCACGACCACCGCTCCGACCGGTCCCAAGCCGACAACAAGAACGTCCTGGGTCTGCATGACTCGAAGAATGCTCCTGATGAACCACAGACGTCAAGATTGACATGTTATTTATGACACAATAAGTTCGACCCTACGCCGACATCCATGTGCGGCGGAGGGAGCCTGAGCGTGAAGCTCGCCAGTCACATCCGCCACGACGGGGCCACTGTCGCGGTCGTGACCGATGCCGGCCTCGTACCCCTGACGGATCTGAGCGCCGACGTGCGGGGGGACATGCGTCCGGTTCTGGCTTGGCTCGATCTCTGCCGCCCCGACCTGCACCCGGAAGAGGCGAGGATGGTGCGCGGCGCTGACCTACCCGATCCGGGTGTCTCTCGTGACTCTCGGGCGTGCGAGCACCGGCCCATTCGGGCCCACCCTCACTGAAACCACCTGCGCGGGAGTACCTCCACTGACATGAACACACGGATATCGCGTCCCACAGAGCCCAGGCTGGTCGTCATGCTCAGCGAGTCGTGGACCTTGGCGCAACCGCGCGACCTACGTTCCCTGGTCGACCTGAGTGTCGTGATCGAGCGGGCAGGAGCTCACGGGGTACTTGTCGGCGAGCACGTGGTCATGGGTCCCGATGCCGGACGCAACGGTGCGCCGGCCAACCCTCGAGACTTCTTTCGCAACGGCAACCAGCGCCCCGCCGATGCACACCCGAGCAGTCTTGAGCTGCTCAGCGCCATGGCCGCTGTGACCAACCACCTGGTTCTGCATGCGGTTGCCCTGCTCAGCCCACTGCGCCATCCACTCGTCCTCGGCAAGCAGTTGGCCACGCTCGACTTGATCTCCCAAGGGCGTCTCGTCTTCATGCCCTCAACGAGCTGGCAGCGGGAGGAGTACGCGGCGCTGGCTGTCGACTTCGACAAGCGCGGTGACATCCTCGACGAGCAGCTTGAGGTCTGGCGCGGTGCCTGGCGCGACGACGTCCTCAGTCACCGCGGCACCCACTACGAATTCCGCGACGTCTACTTCGAACCCAAGCCCTGGCGGCCTGACGGCCCACTTCTCTGGATCGGAGGGTCGCGACTGCACCGGCGAGCGATACGGCGAGCCGTCCGTTACGCCGACGGCGTTTTCCCCGGCAAAGTTCCCACAGACGAAGAGCTCGACCTCCTCTCGTGGGCGCTTACCCAAGAGGGGCGACGTCTCGAGGACGTTGATCTGTGCATGTGGTTGGGAGCGGAAACGCCGTTCCCCGACGACCGCGGCCCGAAACCGTTGGGCCCCGCGCTTGATGCGGCCGCTCCGCATTTCGGCCGGGGCATAGCCACGTTCGTGATGAAGGCATCTCAGTACATAGATCACGTCGATCAGCTCGGGGACCTGGTGGCCGAGGCCCAGACAGGGTTGCGTGAACGTCTCCGGTGACCGACACCGTGCCCGCCGCCGGTGAAGCGGGTCAGCGGCGGAGCAGGTCGGGCTCAGTCTTCTTCCGGAGCTCGTCCTCGGTGACGCCCGGCGCCAGCTCGACGAGTTCCAGGCCGTCCGGGGTGACATCGAGGACGCAGAGGTCCGTGATGACACGCTGCACGACGCGGCGGCCGGTGTGCGGCAACGAGCATTGACGGACGATCTTCTGGGAGCCGTCCTTGGCCAGGTGTGTCATCAGCACGACGACTCGGTCGGCACCATGTACCAGGTCCATCGCCCCACCCATGCCCTTGATCATCTTCCCGGGAATCATCCAGTTCGCGATGTCACCGGACGCCGAGACCTGCATCGCACCCAGGATCGCGACGTCAACCTTGCCTCCGCGGATCATCGCGAACGACGTCGCGGAGTCGAAGAACGACGCTCCGCGGCGTACGGTCACCGTCTCCTTGCTCGCGTTGATCAAGTCGGGGTCCTCGTCGCCCTCGAACGGGTACGTACCGAACCCGAGGATTCCGTTCTCCGACTGCAGCACCACCTCGACGTCATCCGGAATGTGGTTCGGTACCAGCGTCGGCAGGCCGACGCCCAGGTTCACATACGATCCGTCGCGTAGCTCCGCGGCTGCCCGCGCTGCCATCTGTTCACGCGTCCACGCCACCCGTACAGCTCCTCGTAGTAGTCAGGTTCGGGGCCCAGCCTCGCTCCACGCGCCCACAGGGTGAGGCCGCGCTGCAGGACACCGGCAGATGAAAGGCCGGCAGCGAGGTCCCGTCCCACCTCGGTGAGTCCGTCAACGAACCAGTACGGTCCTCTTCTCGATCCGCTTGCCGGCGGCCTGCTCCGGCGTCAGCGGCACCACCCGCTGCACGAAAATCCCGGGGGTGTGCACATGGTCGGGGTCGATCTCGCCGGGCTCCACGAGCTCCTCGACCTCAGCGATGGTGACGTGTCCGCACATCGCGGCGGGCGGGTTGAAATTCCGTGCGGAGCTTCGGTAGACGAGGTTGCCATGCCGGTCGCCTTTCCAGGCCCGTACCAGCGCGAAGTCCGCGACAATGGCCTTCTCCAGAACGAACTCGACGTCTCCGTCGCGGGTCTCGAAGACGCTCACCGCCTTCCTCGGCGACTGCTTGACCACGTTGCCGCTCGCGTCATAGCGCCACGGCAGACCGCCGTCCGCGACCTGCGTCCCCACGCCCGTGCGCGTGTAGAACGCAGCGATGCCCGACCCTCCCGCACGCATGCGCTCCGCCAGCGTGCCCTGCGGAGTCAGTTCGACCTCGAGCTCCCCGGCGAGATACTGCCGGGCGAACTCCTTGTTCTCACCGATGTAGGAGGCGATCACCCGGCGCACCCGGCGCGCCGACAGCAACCTGCCCAGGCCCCAGTCGTCGACGCCACCGTTGTTCGACACCAACTCAAGGCCCCTGGTGCCCGCATCCAGCACTGCCTGGATCAGCACCGAGGGGATCCCGCACAGTCCGAACCCGCCCACGGCCAGTGTCGCGCCGTCCGGGATGTCCGCCACGGCATCGTCAGCCGACCCCACAACCTTGTTCATCATCTCCTCCTCTTGACTTCGCTCTTCACGCCGGCACCGCGGTCCGACCGCGCCACGCTCCGCACAAGCGGACCAGGTGGGCCTGATCCCGAAGGCGGAGAATCCCATCCCACAGGTTCATCTCGAGGCCGATCCCAGGCTGGACAGGCACGCCAGTCGTCACGTCGGCCGCCGGCTCGAGAGGAAGTCGCGAATCGCTTCGACGAAGTCGTTGTAGGCCACCGTGGGTCCGGCAGTCGTCGCCGCATCAGCTCCAGCGGCTACACGTGCCGGCTCGACCTGACTCAGCGCGCGCTTCGCCGCCGAGATCGCACCCTCTGGTGCGGCGGCGATCTGGGTGGCGATCGTCGTCGCCGTCGCGAACGCCGTCCCGGCCGGCACGACGCGCGTAACGAGCCCAACGTTGACCGCCTCTTCGGCGGTCAGCAGACGGCCAGTCAGGTAGAGGTCCGCCGCCATCGCCTTCCCTGCCCGACGAGAGACCCTTGCGACGAATGCCTCCGACGCTTGAATCCCGAACCGGGCCACAGGCATTCCGATACGCGCCGCCTCGGACAGGACGACGAGGTCGCACGCCAGCGCCAGCTGACATCCCGCCCCCGCCGCGATGTCCTCGACGGCCGCGATCACCGGCACCGAGGACCGCTCGATCGCCTGAAAGCAGGTCTCCATGTCTCTGAAGGTCTGCTCGACCCCTTCGAAACTCGCGTCCACCCAGTCGTTCATGTCCGAACCGGCGCTGAAGGTGTCACCTCGGCCTCGCACGACGATCGCAGCAACGCCGGGTTCGGTCGGCAACCACGCGACGAGACCCGCCAGAACGTGCCAGTCCCGAGCGCCCAACGCGTTGCGCCGGGTCCCGTCACCGATCTCGATGACCGCGACCTTCCCGTGAAGACCATGGCTGACGCGCTCGGTCGCCACCCTCTCGTTTCCTTTCCGCACGCTTCTACTTGCTGGGTAGTCCCCGCCCGTGCTGGTCAGCGCTCGTGGTGCGCCATGCGGCCACCGTGGTGACGCTCGTAGTGCTGGGCCAGCAGGTTCATGGCGTAGTCGTTGCCGTTCGGCTCCCGGACGATGGTGTGCACGTGGAACCGGGCAGCTTCTTCGTTGGCCAGGAAGACACCCGGGTGGTTGTCGTACTCCACCAGGAGAACAGGCGAGTGCACGCGGTAGTAGAACGGCGCGACATCGTCGTGTCCCCCACGCCAGACGAAATGAGTTTCGTCGAGGTGGCCAACGACCTGGTCCAGCTTGGCGGCGGCGTGCACCTGCGGCATCCGGTCGAGGTAGACGCGCAGCAGGTCGACGAGCAGATCCTTCTGGTCCTTCGTCAGGCGGCTGACCTTGATGCCCTCCGGCGGTAGCACGAGGTTGTCGCACCCCGCACCACCGACGTGCCGGCCGTTCCACGGCCCGGCGAGCTCGGCAGGCAGGTCCTCCGGCAAGAGGGTGGCGCTGAGCAGGAACTCCTGCTCCTGGTCGGCCGTGAGCGCTCGCCGGAACTCCAGTCCTCGCTGCGTCTCGTCATCCAGGGCTCGAACACCCTTGTGCGGGCCCGCGACGGCGACCGTGGGCTCGGCGCCGATGAAAACCGGTGCGAAGACAACTTGACTGTCGACGAAGACGCAGTGCAGGTCGAGATGGTGACCCATCAGCTGCCAGCCCCACGGCGCACCCGAGTCCGGCTCCCCGAACACCGTGAACCAGTAGTTGAACTCCGTCAGGGTGTCGCGATAGTCGTCGACAAGCTCACCGAGTGCCGCGTTCAGCCTCATGGCCGCCCGCACGGACGAGTAGCCCTCGGGGCTCAGGCTCGCCTCGATGACACGAAGCGCGAGGGCGCGCCGCTCGTCGTTGAACCTTTCCAACCGCATGCCCTTCGGTGTCCAGGTCGGCACCGCGTTTGTCCACAGCCTCCACTCCGGCGAGTCCATCGGCAGTTGCCCGATCAGCCGCTCGTGCGGCTGCAACGCGTTGAGGTAGGTCATCGCGGCCGCGACAGCCTGGGTGGGACGCAGACCGGTGTCGGTGAGCGTGTAGAGGCCTCGTCTCGGCGTGCCGCTCTCGGTGATCCCGACGAATGGCTCGCGGTAGTGCCGTTCACCCGCCGACAGCTCGAACGCCGGCACGGCCGGCAGCAGATCGGCGTAGAGGATCGAGTCCACGATGGGCAGCTCGCCCTTTTGCGTACGCAGCGGGAAGCTCGCTGGGGTCGGGTCCGTCCGGACAGAGTCCGCGAGTTCCTCGACTTGGTGTTCGCTCATGGCGGTTCCTCCGGTGTTCCCGTTCGCGGCTACTCGGTCGGCACCGCAAGCGCGGCGTCCTCGGGCATGAACTGCGGCTGGATGTGGCGGGCTTGGATCAGCCAGCGGCCGTCGACGCGGACAAAGGTGTCTTCGACGTCGGCGACAAGAGCCGGGCATGTGCGCCGTCGCGGCGCCTGGCCGTCCTCTGCGAACAGCAGCAGCGAGGACAGCGCGCGAGCGGAGTTGCCGTCGAAATCGAGCAGATGCAGGTTGGTGACGCAGTGCCGCGAGACCCGCGGGCCGCGTGCACTGCGGTTGGCATAGAGGTTGTCGATCTCCGTCGTTCCCGTCACGGTCACGCGTGAGATCGTCAGGGTCGCGTCGCCGGTGAAGTACCTAGACACGCCAGACCCATCGGTGGCGTCGATTTCGTACCACACCGCAGTCACCAACGCCGTCAACTCGTCGCGGGCCACGCGCATCGAGACCGCCGGCGCGGCCGCGCCGCTGGTGCGAGCGTCGTCGGCCGCTGGATGCGGCACGTGCGTCTCGTGTTCGTCCTGGGCCGGGGCAGGTGTCTCGGTTGAGTGCCCGGTGCCGCGAACGGCCGCGGCCGCGGCTGTGGCGCCGGCGCGCAGGAAACTGAGATCGGTGCTGATCGTGATCAGGCTGTATCCGCGGGTGAGGCGGTCCGCTGCGTCGGCGCCGCTGTATGCGGCTCCGCCGAGCGCGATCCCCTTGTCACGGCAGATGGCTTCGGCGTTCTCGATCCCGCGGCGCAGGCCGGGATCGTCGAGACCGCCACCACTGGACACGGCGAGATCCACTTCACCTATGAAGATCATGTCGATGCCGGGCACCGCCGCGATCGAATCGATGGCTGCGAGCGCGGCGCCGCTCTCGACCTGAGCGATGAGTGTGATCCGGTCGCCGCCTCGGAGGTAATCAGCCAGCCCGGCGGTCCCCCACGAGCCGGCCCGTCCGGACGGGCTCGCCCCACGACGCCCCACTGGCGGGAACCTGACGGCCTGGACGGCAGCCTGCGCACCTGCGACGTCCTCGACACGGGGCACGACGACGCCGGCTGCTCCCGCGTCCAACACCGGTTGGACGTGGGCGGCGGTCGCTTCAGGGACACGCACGAACGGTCGCAGCCCAGATGCTCGGGCCGACCCGACCATCTGGGAGACGGTCTCGATGTTGAGCGTCGCGTGTTCGAGGTCGATGATCACGAAGTCCAGGCCGGCCGTGGCCAGGAGCTCGACGACCTCGACGGCGGGCAGTTTCACCCAGGTACCGATGAGGGATGTGGTCCTGTTGCGGGCAGTGTTCATGCCGGTGGCCGCTTCTGGGTGTCGTGCGCGGGCACGTCGTCGGCAGCGGCGTAGTCCGCCGCGTTGAGGACCCAGCCCTGGTCGAGGAAGTCACGGCGCGGTGGCGCGAAGATGTCGAGCAGCTGGTGCAGCCCGTCCCCGACGGCCTGGGTCGTGTGGATGAGCGGCGGGGGAATGACGGTGATCGATGGGCTTTCCACTTGGATGTGTTCATCTGGCCGCCAGTCGGCCAATCGCGACGTCCATGTGGTGCGCAGGTGGTGCACGTACGTTCCGGCGAGGGTGACCGAGCACTGTTCGAAGTCATCGTGCCAGTGGGGTGAGAGACGGTCGGGGTCGCGGGGCTGATGCTCGTCCGGGAACCAGTTGATCATCAGCGACGAGGACCGCAGTATTCGCCCGAGACGACCCGGCTCAGGTTCGACGTCGTCCAATCTGTGGACGCGCATGCGCTCGGACAGAGGTCTGCCCGGTGTGCCCGGGAGCGCCACCAACGGATTCGCGGCTCGGTAGTCGTCGGCGTTGCGTGCCGCGGCGGCCAGTCCTGCGCGGCCGGCCGCAAAAATCCGGACCACCCTCCCGTCGGTGTGGGCCGTCAGGGTGCTGTCGCCCGGCGGGACGATGACGACGGTTGAGGCTGCGGCGTGGACGGTCTCGTCGTCGGTGTCGTGACCGGCGTGACTGACCGAGACGGTTCCGGCGCACACCACGACGATGTGTTCGTCATCGCCTCCTTCCACCGCGAGTCGTTCACCCGCCCTCACATCGGTGAGGGCGACCACGAAGTTCTGGCCGCGCACGACCCAGGTCCGGCCGCCCAGCGGCAGCTCTGCGTCCGGTTTCTCGGCGACGAGATCAAGCACGGTGGCGGCCCGAGCCCTCGACCGCGGTGCTGCCGGGACCGCCTGAGCGCTGGTCAGCGCGGCGCGGGGATCGCCGGCCGGGTACATCGAGCTCACGGTTGGCCTTTCTGCTGGTCTTCGAACGTTCCGCTTCGAACGTTCCGCCGGGCTTCACGGAATGTGCCGATGGGGTCGGGCGTGGCGGACGACCTGGGTCAGGACGTGGCGCTGCGCCAACCGCCACGGGGTCCGGCCTTCGACGACATCTCCGACGTTGGCGGGCGGGTCGTGATGTCGCCGGGTTATGCCGACAGCGCGCCGCAGTATGGAAATACCTTCGGACAGAGGCCCGGCATGCCGCGCTCGCGCCCCCTCTCCGTTCGTCGCATCAACATACGGATCCGTGGGGCAGTGGAACGCTACGATGCCACTGTCATCATGTCAATGCTTTAGTGTCATAACATACATGTCTGCGCCTTAGGTCTGCGGGCCTGTCGCGAGGTCACGATCCTTATGTACGTCATTGACATGTAAATACTGCCATGCTTGCCTTGACGTCCGCCCCGCCCCGCTACCAGCACTCATGGATCCGCCACGGCTTGGAGACGCCACGAGCCGAGATGCCCATAAGGAGAGCAAGTCGATGAGCGAACTCGTCCCGAGTCCGGAGCTTCCCGGCAGCCATCATCGAGAGGCGACACACTCAGGCCTGGTCAGCGAAACCGATGTTTACGTAACCATGCGTGACGGCGTTCGGCTGTGCGTCGACGTGTACCGGCCTGAGACCGACGAACCGCTACCGGCCCTGCTGGCGTTCTCCATCTACAACAAGGAGCTCGCCACTCCGGAAGCGACCAGCCTTCCGCCCCAGCCCGCCTGGTCCCCGCTCTGGATGGGGCCGACCGAAGCCGGCGACACCCGCTTTCTCACCTCACGCGGGTACGTCCACGTGGTCGGGATGCCGCGCGGCGTCGGAAAATCCGAGGGTGGCGGCTCGCGTGAGTTCGACTCCTACGATCTGATCGAGTGGATTGCCGCCCAACCCTGGTGCGACGGCAACGTCGGCATGGTCGGTATCTCTGGTTTCGGCGCCGAACAGATGCACGTCGCTCGGCAGAACCCGCCCAGCCTCAAAGCAATCTTTCCCTACGACCCCCGCGGCGCCTACGGAACGCTGGGCGGTTTCCGCGAGGAGCACCCCGGTGGCGTGCTCAGCCTGTTCCGTTACCTGGTCGGGCACTTCGGCGTCTTCCACCAGAACAAGGGCGCGCCCACGCAGCTTCCCCCGGCCCGGGATGCTCTGTGGCGGACGGCGATGGCAAATCCGGACTACCGGATGTACGGCCACATCCTCAACGTGCTGAGCATGAAGGGCCAGCACATGCCGGCCATCTTCGAAAACCTGATCGACCCCTTCGAGGAGCCCGGCACCGTCGAACGCAGCGAGGCGGAGTTCGACACCATCAAGATTCCCGTCTACACCGGCGCCGGCTGGTACGGCTACACCTACAAGACGCACCTGCAAGGCGCCCAGAGCTACTGGCGGCACCTGAAGGGCATCCCGAAGAAGCTCCTGTTCCTCGGACACGCGCACCTTGAGCGTCCCTTCCACGGCCTGCACCACGAGATCGTGCGGTGGTACGACCACTGGCTCAAGGGCATCGATACCGGCATCCTGGACGAACCGCCGGTCAGGTACTGGGTCAGCGGCGCCAACGAATGGCGCACCGGCACCGACTGGCCACTGCCCGAGACCGAGTGGACCAAGCTGTACCTCACCAGCTGGGAACGGTTGCGCAGCCAGGAGTTCACCCCGGGCTCGGCCGACGACCTGATCCCCCCTGACTCGTTCGTTCAGATGCCGCTGACCAACACGCGCGACGTGGCGAAGCTTCGCTTCATGACCGACCCACTCCCCCGCGACGTGCTGATCGTCGGCCCGTCAAAGCTCAAGCTGTGGGCGGCGATCGATCAGGAAGACACCAACTGGATCATCGTCCTCAAGGACGTGGGGCCGGACCCGTCGGTGCGCACGGCTCGAGAGGGCGAGTTCGACATTCCCCAGGGCATGCCCGAGCGGGAGCTGACCCGCGGGTGGCTGAAGGCGACGAACCGGGCGCTGGACGCCGAGCGGAGCACGCCCTGGAAGCCGTTTCACAAGCTCACTCGGGACGCGGCCCAGCCGGTGGTCCCCGGTGAGGTCGTCGAGTACGACATCGAGATCCTCGCGACCGCGAACCTCTTCCGAGCCGGTCACCGCATCTGTGTCGAAATCACAAGCATGGACCGCCCGACCGGGGTCGCGGGTGCCACAGATGTGGAGTACGTGCCGTATCACATCTGCAGTTCGAAGACGACCTTGCACCACGTCTTCCACAACACCCAGTACCCCTCCCACCTGCTCTTGCCGGTCATCCCCACGGTGCCCGGCCCTCAGGAGTCCAGCTCGGCTCCGGCCTGAGCCCAGCAGCGGCAGACCCCGGGAACCGAAGACATGAGCCGGCCTACGAGGTGCTCCTGAGCCGCGATGCCTGCTCGCGCAAGCGAGATGCCGCTGAGCAATACGGTGCAGGGGGCCCGCGCCAGCACCGCCAGACCCCTCCCAGGGCATCCCGTCAAACCCATCACAACACCGATCATCCCGAACAGGAGAGCTCATGGCAGAGAATCTCGTCGCCTCTCTGGACCTCACGCCGGCCTCGACCACCCGCAAGATCAGGCGGGTCGTGACCGGGACCAACGGCGCAGGAGAGTCTGTGGTGGTGATCGACGGCATCAGTCCGCACACCAGTTGCCAGGCCGGCAGCGACCAGTTCGTCGTCACCCAACTCTGGCGCACGACCGAGACTCCGGCCGACAACAGCCAGCCGGCGGTCGACCTTCCGTCCGAACCCCTGCCGGTAACACCCCCGCAGCACGGTTCGGTGTTCCGTACCGTGGAGTTCCCGCCTGACTCCCTCTGGCGCGCGCCGGGCCCCGAGGGGGAGGAAATGGCTCGCCGGCAGATCCATGCCACGGACTCCATCGACTACTGCATCGTTCTCAGCGGCGAGATCTGGGCGGTGCTCGACGCCCAGGAGACGAAGCTGTCCGCCGGTGACGTTCTCGTCCAACGAGGAACCAACCACGCGTGGTCCAACCGCTCCAACGAGCCATGCCTCGTCGCGTTCGTGCTGATCGGCGGCAACGCCGTCGGATGACCGCGTTCGCACACCTGGGTCTTGCCCGTCCGCCGAACCATGTGCCGAAGACCGAAAACGACCGGCCAAGACTGTGCGTCAAGTGCGACCCCTCCAGTGCACAAGGAACCAGCGGCGACCTCGCCAGTCGCCTGATGCGGGGTAGCGGATGCAGCCGACCCTGAACCCGCCTGCCTATCTTGCTCAGGCGGGGTCAGGCTCGTGTAACCCGTGCGGATGCCGCATCCATTGCCGGCTCTACGTCGTCCCCGTACCGTCGCTCGTACTCGTCGAGAGCCCTGAGGGCGCGTTGAGCCCAAGCGATCTCGAGCTCGGCCCGCTCGACATCGCCGTCGTAGGCGAACTCCCGAAGAAGGATGGTCAGCTCCTGGCGCTCACCTACGTCGACCACCTGTACCTTCGTTGAGTCGGACCCCGCACACAAAGAGCTTCACAGGCCTCTGACTGATCGGCGCGGGAGGCAGACGGGCGACGATCCCGGGAAGCTCAGGACGAGGTTTCGGGGACGAGGTCAAGCAGGCACTGCCGGAGCCAGCGGTGCCCAGAGTCCTGTTCGGTGCGTTTCGTCCAAGCCATGATCTGTGTGATCGGCTGCATTTGGGGCGGCGGCGGCTCGAGGAGGCGGATGCCGGCCGGTTCGGCGACCTGTCGCCCCAAAGACTCGACCACGAGTGTGATGAGACGGGTTCCCTTGAGGAGGAAGGGCGCCAGCAAGGATCCGGCAGTCATCGTCACGTTGTACGGGATGCCCAGGAAGTCGAGCTGACTCTCGGCCAGCGACCGAACGTTCGCCGAGGAGGTAGCAAGATAGGGCAGCGCACTGAACTGCTCCCGAGTGATGCTGTCGGCGACGTCTGGGTGATCACGATCGACCGCGAGCACGAGCCTGTCTGTGAACAACACCTGAGTCAGGAAGTCACGGCTTTGGTGCTGAAGGACTTCTCGCGGGATCAGCAAGAGGTCGACGCTCTCGCGGCGAAGCTGATCCGCGGGATCGTCACTGGTCGGGCGCAAGAGCAACCGAGCCCCCGGTGCCTCGTGAGCGAGCCGACTGACGAGCGGCCGCAGGAAAGTCACGGTGACGTAGTCGTCGGCCATGATGGTGAAGGTCCGCTTGGCCGTTCCGGGGTTGAAGGTCTCGCGCAACGAGAGCACGTCGTTGATCTCGACGAGGATGTCGCGTACGCGGGGCGCGAGCACTTCCGCGAACGGCGTCGGCACCAGGCCGCGACCATCCCGCACCATCACCGGGTCGTTCAGGGCCTTCCGGAGTCGCGCGAGTGTTGAACTCATCGCCGATTGCCCGATCGAGAGTCGCTCAGCGGCGCGGGTCACACTGCGTTCAGTCATCAGCGTGTCGAACGCCACCAGCAGGTTGAGGTCGATGCGGCGCAGGTCCATGCCGGGACGATACATCACTGACATCAATCCCAACTATCGGTGGAGATTGATTGTGAATGTTCAAATAGTGACATATCTTTCTGGACATGGTTGCGGCGCCCGGGACAGGCGACGTCCAGACTCGGGCGCGCTGGATTCAAAGGAGAATCACGTGGTCAAACCGCTCATCACTCATTTGCGGCATGTGGGGATCGCGATGCCCGATCTCGACCGCCAGCTCGCCTTCTACCGGGATACGTGGGGCTTGACCCACGTCGAGTCCGACACCGGTGTGCACTTCCTCGCCGCCGAGGGCTCTCCTGAGAATTACATCGTGCGACTGCGCAAGGACGACCAGAAGCGCATGGATCTGGTCGCGTTCGGTGCGGCGAACGCGGCCGACGTGGACACGCTCTGCAACCAGCTTCGTGCGGACGGCGTCCAGATCATCCACGAGCCGACGCATGTGGACACTCCCGGCGGGGGCTACGGCTTCCGGTTCTTCGACTGCGACGGCCGGGTCGTCGAGGTGTCCTCCGACGTCGCCACGCGGGAGTTCCGCAGCATCGAGGAGCGTGAGCTGGTTCCGGTCCGGCTTTCGCACTTCGTGATCAACTCGAACGATCCCGAAGCCACGGTCGACTGGTACATCAAGCACCTCGGCTTCAAGCTGTCCGACACACTCTGCCTCGGCGCGCGCGGCGGCTTCATGTGGTTCATGCGGTGCAACGACTGGCACCACTCCCTGGCCATCGCACGCGGGCCGCACACGGCGATCAACCACATCTCCTTCGAGCTCCGCGGCCTTGACGAGTTCATGCGGGGCACCGGGCGCCTGCTGCGTCAGGGCACCCAGATGATCTGGGGGCCCGGCCGCCACAAAGCGGGGGACAACACCTTTTCCTACTTCTTCGACCGAGCGGGCAACTGCGTCGAGATCACCACCGAGCTCGAGGAGGTCGACTGGGACAAGTGGCACCCCTCCGTCTACGACATCACCACCAATGCCGACTACAGCGATCAGTGGGGCACGGCGAACCCGATGAACGAGTTCGTCTCCAAGCAGCAGTTCAACGATCCGGACCGTGGCGTCTTTGTCGCGCCCCCGCTCTGACGACGAGATGGGCGATGACGTCCTGTGAGTACAAGACGCGGACGTTCGCTGCGCCCAGCGACGTTCTGCTTCGACGAGTTCGAGAAGAGCACGCAGAACGAGCTCATCCCGGTCGGGATCGTCAACAGCGATGCCCGGTCGGGCGATCGTGGCCGGCCAAGGCCCGTTCAACCGACACGTGATCAAGGCGCCGGAGGTCTGAAATGTTCCGCTACTTTCCCACCAATTACGTGTGGAGCCTGTCGGTCAGCATCGCCATGAACTGTGGCGGTCAGATCGGCGAGGTCGACCAGATCAGCGCGCCCCTGGCCGACATCGCCAAAGAGGGAGACGACGCCGGCACCGAGAAGCTCTTCTGGTCCTGGGTGAACTTCGCCGACTCCCTCGCAGAACGCGCTGAGAAGGAAGTCGCCGCACAGCACCCGCTTTCCGCCGGCCCGCTCTACCACCGCGCCTCGGTCTACTACTTCGTCGCGGAGCGGATGCAGAGCCGTGACTTCGGCCCCCGCAAGGAGGCGTACCGGAAATCCGTTGAGGCGATGAAGGCAGCGATCGAGCACAACCGGTACCGGGCCGAGTACGTCGAGATTCCCTACGAGGACGCCTCCTTCCCCGCGATCTTCACCTGGCCCGAAGGGAATCCCCCCGAGGGTGGCTGGCCGGTGATGGTCTACTGCAACGGCCTGGACTCCATGAAGGAGTTGCTCTTCACCAGCGGCCTGCCGACCGAGTTGTCACGCCGTGGGGTGGCGACGCTCTGTGTTGATCAGCCGGGTACGGGAGCCGCGCTCCGCGAGCGCGACATGCACGCCATCCACGACTCGGAGCGGTGGGCGGGAGCCGCGATCGACTACCTGGAGACCCGGCCCGACGTGAACGCGGAGCGCATCGGCATGAGCGGTGTCTCGCTCGGCGGTTACTACGCACCGCGTGCGACCGCCTTCGAGAAGCGTTTCAAGCTCTGTGCGGTCTGGGGCGCCAACTACAACTGGGGCGAACTGCAGAAACGTCGTCTCCAGCGTGAGGGCGAGAACCCCGTGCCGCACTACTGGGACCACGTCCAGTGGGTGTTCGGCAAGGAGAGCCTGGACGAGTTCATGGCCTTCGCCCCGAGCATGACCCTGGAGGGCGTGGTCGAGGAGATCACGGTCCCCTTCCTGGTCACCCATGGCGAGGACGACCGACAGATCCCGATGGAGTTCGCGACACCGGAGTACGAGAACGCCGTGAACAGTCCCGACCGCCACTGGAAGTTGTTCAGCACGGTCGAGGGCGGCTCATCGCACGCCGGCTCTGACAACGAGTCCGTTCCGGCGAACTACATCGCCGACTGGGTCAGCGACCGCCTTTGATTCGGCATGCCCGAGCACTGACGTGAGCACCAGCACCCACCGAGTGGCCGTCGTGACGGCGCTGCCAAGGGCATCGGAGAGCCGAGACATGGTCCATGCCCAGTCCGCGGACGCGGCTCGCCACCTCCTTCGGCCGTATCCGCCGCTAGAAAGAGAGTCTGAGATCCCCTGACATGAATGCCAAGACAACCGGGACGACACGAGCCGAGGAAGCAAAGGTGGGCAAGCGGGTCGCCATCATCGGGGCGGGGCCCGGTGGCCTCTCCGCTGCAATCGCCTTCCAGCAGGCAGGTTTCCATGTGCGGGTCTTCGAGCGCCACTCCAAGGTCAAGGGCCTGGGCGGAGCGATCATCCTCAATGCCATCGCCCTCAACATCATGCGCTCCTACGGCGCCGACATAAGCGACACCTTCACCGGCCACAACCAGAAGTTCCGGAGCCACGACGGGCGCTACAAGCGTGTCGTCTTCCCCGAGGACCACGATCTGCTCAGGCAGGCCGGGGCGACCGGGTGGGCCTCCGGGATGATCCGGTCGGAGCTCTACGACAGGCTCGTCGGAGCGGTCAAGGAGGGGTCGATCGTCCCGAACCACGAGCTCGCCGTATTCGAGGACCGTGGCAAGGACGTGCTGCTTCACTTCGCCAACGGGCAGGACTATGTCGCGGACATTCTCATCGGCGCCGACGGCATCGACTCGTTGGTCCGGCAGAAGTTGTTCGGAGAGGGGCCCGCCAAGCACCTCGGCATCGCGGTCTGGCTCGGCTGGACCGACGGCGCCGAGATCGACCGCCACATGCAGTACATGCGCCACTCGGACAAGCACCAGTTCGGGTATGCGCCCCTCAAGTTCCAGGGGGCGGACTGTGTCGAGTGGTGGTTCGTCGAGCCCTGCACCGAGACACAGCCCATGCCGGACGATGTCCGCTCCTACATCGGTGAGCGCATCGCCGACTTCGAGAGTCCCGTCGACAAGATCTTCGCAGCGACCGAGCTCGACGAAGCCCACATCTTCCGCTGGGTGGTCAAGTGGCGAGACCCGTTGAAGACGTGGACCCGCGGCCGAGTGACCTTGCTGGGTGATGCCGGCCACCCCACCTCGCCTTACGCCAGTTACGGAGCGGGCATGGCGCTCGAGGACGGCTTCTTCCTCGGCAGGTACTTCAACGGCGTCGACCTCTCCGACTCCGCGCGGGTCGCCGACGCGTTTGCGAAGTACGAGGACCAGCGCCTGAAGTACACCAACAAGGTCACTGCCAACGCGCGCCGGACCGGTTGGATCTTCCACAATGCCCCTTGGCTCGTGCGCCGAATCCGTGACTTCCTGCTCAATCACACGCCGATTCCCAACAAGGTGATCGGGGACCAGTACACCAAGGAGGGCTACGCCCTCTGGCATGCCCTCATCCAGACCGGAGCGATCTCCGCTCACGACTCGCAGCCGACCGGGGAGAAGGCCGAGAACGACCACGTCGCCTGACGGGTCGCCCAGTACGCGGACACCGAGCTCGACAGTGGCGTAGAAGCCGGCTTTGACCTGGGCCGCGGGTACGGGGCGGCGATGGCGACCTGGGGGGCCCTCGCCCGCGCTGTCATCGCAGGCCCGGTGGAAGACCGGGATGCCGCCGTCGCGGTGACGGCCACGGCGTGGATGCCTCAGATCGACCCCGGTCCTTGGGATGACCGTATCTGACGTGTGCTGCCTCACGCTCCGCCGAGGAGTCCAGGCACACCTGCTCGAACTCCTCCGCATCGAAACCCGGCACGGCCCCGCCGGCGAGAGACCTCATACGCCATGCGCGAGGTCACCGGCTGGAGGTCGTATCCACCGTGCTCTCCGCGTCGTCTCCGTAACGTCGCTCGTACTCATCGAGTGCTCGGAGGGCACGTTGAGCCCAGGCGATCTCCAGCTCGGCGCGTTCGACATCGCCGTCGTAGGCGAACTCCCGAAGGAGGATGGTGAGCTCTCTTTGACGTGGTGACTTGCCTTGCAACCGCTTCTGCACCCGCTCGTGCTCACCCTCGGTGATGGCCTCCCGAACCGGTCGCACGCGGTCGCGGCGCTGTATAAAGTGGTCGCGGTGCGCCCTCAAGTGGCGTCTGATCGCATCCACGGAGGCCAGGTCGGAGAAAATCAGCTGTAGCCGTTCGGGGTCACGGTTGGGACGGTAGTGGGGTCGGTCCGTGACCCATGAAAGGAGTTCATCGAGTCCCTTCTCGGTGATCGAGTAGACCCGCTTCTCCAACTTCTCCCCCACTGTGGTGAGCGATCCGTCAATCAGGCCGGCCTCCTCCAGGCGCTTGAGCTCTGGATAGATCTGGCTGTGTGAGGCCGACCAGAACCAGCCCAGCCCCAAGCTGAATTGGCGGGCGAGATCGTACCCGGACGAGGGTGCCGAGGTGAGGGACCCGAGGATCGCAAATCGAAGAGACACATGTACAAGGTTACACATGTCATCCTTGCACCGATCGCCATGCAGGTGTGCTCTCGACCTGAAGATTTCCCGTGACGTCGGACAATCAATGCTTACGCCGCGAGGGTGTCCTTGCTCGTGTCGTTGCCGGACCTCCAGCGGGATGAGGAAGCCCCAGACCGGATACTTCCGTAGCCGGCGTCAGTTGTAGAGATCCTCGGAAGGCGAAGATCTCCGCTCGGGCACTCGCCCGGCCCGTCCAGCAGCGGGTGCCAATCTCTTCTGCAGCAGGGCGAAGATACGACTCTTCGCCACCTTGAAGAACGAGCTGATCGGCACCCAGCCCCGGCCGGGCAGGTCCGCCGCCCACGCCGCGATCTTTAAGGGGATCGAGAGCTGGTACAACTTGCACCGACTGCACAGCAGCCTCGGTTACCGCAGTCCCGCCGACTACGAGGCCGCACTGGCAGTCTGACCACCACACCAATGGTGTCCGTCAAAGCGGAACAAGCTCACTGCTGTGCGAGGCTGTCGACGCATCGTGCCTGTGCCCAGCCCACACGGCTCGAACTGTTCTCGTGGGGGGACCAGTTTTGGGTGGTGCACACCGTTTGTCGGAGAGATCCGTTTCGCCGAGGCGCTGGGCCGCCCGGCCGTTCGCAAGGGCGGCCACCGTCGTCACCGCCGTGCTGGCGGTTCTGGCACCGGTGTAGGCGGCGAGGCCGGACACATGGGCGGGTTCGGTGGCGGTACGTCCCTCACCTCCGAACAGCGCAAGGCCCTCGATTACGCCGTCGAGCATTCCCGCAAAGCCCGGATCAAGTGCTCTCCCTCGCCGCCGACGCCGTCAGTGCCGTCGCGCCCCACAGCCAGGGGCACCGCATCGCGCTGGAGCTGCTGGACTCGGCCGTGGCGACCGGCACCCGCTGCGGCAGGTGGTCATCAATCTGCTGACGAACACGGTCACGCACACCCCGCCCAGAACGTCCGTGCGGGTGCGTGTGTGCGCCACGCGTGCGAGTGCCGGCGCCGGCGGACGGAACCGGTCCGGCCGTAGCGGTTCCGGGGCGCCTCTGCCGCAGGAGCGCGGATCTGCGTGCTCGAAGTGGCCAGCGACGGCCGGGGATCGACCCGGCGGTGACCGACCGGGTCTTCGAACGCTTCTACCGGGTGGACCCGTCCCGCTCCCGCGGCCAGGGCGGCTCCGGCCTCGGCCTGGCGATCGCGAGCACGATCGCCTGTCTTTGTGACCAGATACCGGCGCGGAGTGTTCAACAACGCAATACTGACGCGCTGCGAAGAGATCATGCGCAAGGTGTGTGAGGACTTCGAAGCGGAGCTGAAGGAGTTCAACGGCGAGCGCGATCACGTCCACCTCCTGGTGCACTACCCGCCCAAGGTCGCCGTCTCCAAGCTGGTCAACAGCCTCAAAGGCGTCTCCGCCCGCCGGATACGGCAGGAGTTCACCGGCCGGATCAACCGCGCCATCATGCACGGCCACCTGTGGTCGCCCTCCTACTTCTCCGCCTCCTGCGGCGGAGCACCACTGGCGATCGTCCGCCAGTACATCGAGCAGCAAAAACGCCCGCTCTAACGTGCACGTCAGAGCAGTCTTGAGATGCATTCATCCCCGGCGTGAACGCCAGGGCTTTCTGCAAGATCCCCGGTAAGAGCTGGCCGGTGGCCCGCCCGGCCCCGGCACCCGCCCCTCGACGCCCCTCGGCGCCGGATGACCGGCGGAGTGCAGTCGAGTGCAGCCACGTTGCGGTCAGCCGTCCCCCGCGATCCATTGGGGTGTCGTTGTCACGGCGCCGGCGCGACGAGCACTTCGACAGTGGCCAAGCCCAGGCCGCCGCCACGGTGACCAGGAGAAGGTCCGTCTTCGCGTTCCTCGTACGCTGTCATACGTGCTCCAGAGTCCGGGTTGTGGGATCGGAGCCGGTGTCCGCTGCGGCCGGCGGGACCCGGCGGCGGGCGGCCGGAAGGCGCACCGCCCGGCAGATCAGCGGCCAGGCTCCCTGGGGGGCGAAGCGGACGATGAGGATCAGCAGGATGCCTTCGATGACCAGGGACAGCGTCTGCTGGTCCTGGAGCAGGCGGGTCAGCCCGTAGTAGACGACGCCCACGCCGACTACCGGTCCGAGTACCGTGCCCGCGCCGCCGACCACGGACATGAGGACCGCGTTCAGGCTCCAGTTGACACTGGCCACACCGTCCGGGGAGATGACGACGAACTGGAAGGCGATCACCGCTCCGGCCAGGCCGGTGAGTGCGCTGGTGGGCACCAACGCGGCAAGCCGGTGCCGGTAGACGGGGACGCCGAGCCCGGCGGCGGCCGGTTCGTTGTCGCGTACGGCGGCGAGGCGCAGGCCGAAGGCGCTGTGGCGGACGTAGAGGGTGAGGGCCATGGACAGGGCGGCGACGACGACCGCGATCTGGTACAGGTTGCCGCCGCTGGGGATCCTCTCCGTGGGCAGGGTCAGGCCGCTGGCGCCGCCGGCCCAGTTCCAGTTGCTGAGGAGGGCCTGGACGGCGATGGAGATGGCCAGTGTGCCCACGGCGAAGTAGTCGCCGCGCAGGCGCAGGAGCGGTACGGCGAGCAGGAGGGCGAGCAGCATCGCGCCGACGCCCGCGCCGAGCAGGGCCACCGGCCAGGGCAGGTCCGTGTGGACGAGGAGGAGAGCGGTGGTGTAGCCGCCGGTCGCCATGAAGGCGGCGGCGCCGAGGGAGATCTGGCCGCTGAAGCCGGCGAGCACGTTCCAGGCCTGGGCGATCGCGAGATACGTCAGCAGGGTGACGCCCAGGTCCAGTTGCCCGAGGCCGAGCATCGGGGCGAGGGCGAAGGCGATGACCGTGAGCAGGGCGAGGGTGGCCGCGGGCCACAGGCCCGCCGGTTTCCCTCGTGGTATCGGCCGGGTTTTCATCCGGTGGCCGCCTTTCGGAACAGGCCTTGGGGGCGTACGGCGAGGACGAGGAAGAAGGCGAGGTAGACGACGACGTCGCGCATGCCGCCGCCGAACAGTCCCACGCTGACCGACTGCAGGACGCCGAGGGCGATGCCGGCGAGGAAGACGCCGCCGACGCTGCCGATACCCGCCAGTGCCATCACGGCCATTCCGGTCAGCAGCAACGGCATCCCGCTGGTGGGAGTGAAACTCTGGGCGACGCCGGTCAGGACTCCGCCGGCCGCGGCCAGGGCAGCGGCGCCGGCGAAGGTCATGGCGTAGACCGTCGGCACGTTGATGCCGAGCACGGCGGCCGTGGCCGGGTCAGCCGAAGCCGCTCTGACCGCGCTGCCGGCGCGCGTGCGGGTCAGGATCAGGTGGGTGGCAGCGCACAGGAGGCTGGTCAGCGCGAAGGCGATCAGATAGATCGTCTGGATGCGTACGCCGAGGATCGAGATGCCGGAGTCGGCGTAGGGGGCGGAAAGGCTCTTGGGGTGGGTGCCGAAAGCGCCCTGGAAAAGTGCCTGGGCAAGCAGGGACAACCCGAAGGTACCCACCAGCGGTGCGGTGTTGCTCCCCTTGAGGAGCGGTGTGAGCAGGTACCGCTGGAGCGGGTAGGCGATCAGGGCGACGCCCGCCATGGCGAGCGGCAGGGCCAGCAGCGGGTCCCAGCCGGCTCCGGCCACGAGCAGGGAGGCAAGATAGGCGCCGCCGATGACGAGTTCGCCGTGCGCCAGGTTCATCAGACCGAGGACGCCGAAGACCAGGGAGATACCCAGTCCGATCAGGGCGTACAGGCCGCCGGCGAGGATACCGGCGGCCAGGACGTCGAGGCTCACGAGTTTCTCCGTTCGCTCACACTCGCAAGGTGTCGTATCGAGTCCATGCCGGGCCTCAGTTGAGCCCGGACAGCGGGCCGAGCGGCTTCGCGCCCTTGGCAGGCCAGACCTGCTTGATGACGCCGTTGTTCCACTGGCCGATGAAGGTCGGCGTGGCGCTCTTGTTGTCCACGAACTTCACCGGGCCCTGCGCGGAGACGGTGGTGCTCTTGGCCAGTGCCTTGTTGACAGCCTCGTGGTCGGTGCTTCCGGCGGTCTTGATGGCGTCGAGAAGGATGGTCGCCTCGTGCAGGCCGAGGGCGACCGAGCCGAGGTCGGTGAGGTTGGTGTACTTCTTGCCGTACTTGCTGACGATGAGGTCGGTGTCCGGAAGCCCGGCCGAGTTGGACCAGTTCAGCTGGACGAGGGTGCCGTTGCCCAGCTTGCCGAGAGAGCCCCAGCCGGGTGTCTGGGCGCAGTTCAGGCCGATGGCGACCTTCGGCTTGTAGGCGAGCGCCTTCATCTGCTTCCACATGGCGAAGCAGTCCTGTGGGGCCATGGAGGCGATCAGCACCTGCGAGCCCGAGGACTTCCCGGAGTTGATGACGTCGGAGAAGTCCGTGGTGCCGGCGGGCACGGCTTTGGTGGCGGAGATGGTGAAGCCGGCCTTCTTGCCGGCCGTCCCCCACATATTCCCGGCCGAGATGCCCTGGGCGTCGTTGCTGGTGACGATCAACGTCTTCTTGTTGGTCTTCGCTCCGGCGGCGACCGTGTAGAAGCCCTTGGCGCCGTCGGCGAGTGACTGGAAGGAGTCCCAGGTGTAGCCCTTGCCCTTGGGCAGCAGTTCGATGGGCAGGGCGCCCATCACCAGCGGCACCTTCAGCGCGTCGGCCTGGCCCTGCATGTCGATGTTCTGCTGGCAGCACGATCCCAGCAGCCCCACGGCGTGGTCGCTGAGCACCAGGGAACGGACCTGCTGGACCATGGTGTTGGTGTCGCTGCGGTTGTCGAGGATTTTCAGCTCGACCTTGCGCTTCTTCCCGCCCACTTCGAGCCCGCCCTTGGCGTTCACCTGCTGCACCGCCAGGAGGTAGCCGTCGCGGATCTGCTTGTTCACGAAGGCGCCGGACAGCTGGATGCTGGTCCCGATGACGATGGGGCCGTCACCGTTGTCGGAGCCGCCGCTGCTCGTCGAGGCGTTGCCCGCACAGCCCGCCGTGAGGGCGAGGACCGCTGTGGTGCTGATCGCGAGGGTGCGGCGGGAGGTGGGTCTGGTCACGAGGACTCTCCTTCGGTGGTGCTGAGCGGAGTGGGAGTGGGAGGAGAAGAAGTGGACAGGGGAACGGCGTTCGCGGCGTTGTCGTCGGCGGTGCCGAAGTAGGCGGCGTCCAGGGCCTCGTCGCTGAGCAGGCCGGCCGGGTCACCGCTGTAGGAGATGCGGCCGCGGGACAGCACGACCGCGTGGTCGGCGATGCCCAGCGCTCGTTTGACGTTCTGTTCGACCAGTACGATGGCGACGCCCTGGGAGTTGATCTCGTCCAGTGCCCCGTAGAGGGCGTCGATGGCCACGGGCGCGAGGCCGAGTGAGATCTCGTCGCAGATCAGCACCTGTGGGTCGGCCATCAGGGCGCGTCCCACGGCCAGCATCTGCTGCTGGCCGCCGGACATGGTCGTGGCCTGCTGCGTGGCACGCTCGGCCAGCACCGGGAAGATGGCATGGACCCGCTCCATACGGGCCCGCACCTCGTCGTTGCCCAGCGCGAGCGGCGCGCCGAGCATCAGATTCTCGGCAACGGTGAGACCGGGGAAGATGCGGCGGCCTTCCTGGCAGTACGCGATCCCCAGGCGCGCCCGGTCGTGGGTGGGCATACCCGTGATGTCCTTGCCGAAGGCGTGCACCGAACCCGATCTCGCCTCGACAGTGCCCATGATCGTGGCACACAGCGTCGACTTGCCGGCACCGTTGGCACCCAGGACGGTCACGATCTGCCCCGCATCGACGCGCATCGTGAAGTCCCGCAGGGCGACCATGTCGCCGTAGGCCGCACTGACCGTATCCAACGCGAGCACGGCACCGGTGTCGGAGGTAGAGACGGCGGCCGGGGTGCGGGTGGGCGGCGCCTGGGTCTTGTCGCCGTCGCCGAGGTAGACGGCCCGCACCTCCTCGTTGGCGGCGATCTCGGCCGGTGTGCCCTCGGCCAGGGGCCGGCCCCAGTTGAGTACCAGCACGCGGTCGACGAGCTCCCGTACGACCCGCTCGATGTGCTCGACCAGGAGCATGGTGATTCCCCGGTCGTGAACCTGGCGGATCAGGTCGATGGCCTCGTCCAGTTCGCGGCCGACGAGCCCGGCCGCGACCTCGTCGAACATCAGCACCCGGGGACGGGTGGCGAGGGCCCGGGCCACCTCCAGCCGCTTGAGGTCCAGGACCCGCAGCGAGTCGGCCGGACGGGACGCCTTGGTGTCCAGCCGGCACAGAGCGAGGATCTCGTCGATCTCACCGGAATGCAGGTGAGGCCGGCCCGCCATGGCTCCGATGCGCACGTTCTCCTGGACAGTGAGGCCGTGGAAGGGCCGCGGGACCTGATGCGCCAACGCGACACCACCGCGGGTGATGCGGTGCGCCGACATCCGGTCCAGCCGCCGCTCCCCCAGCCAGATCTCTCCCTCGGTGGGGCGGTGCACGCCGGCGATCAGCTTCAGCAGTGTGCTCTTGCCCGCGCCGTTGGGCCCGATGACGGCGACCGCCTCTCCGGACGCCACCGAGAGGCCGACGCCGTCGAGAGCCGTTACGCCGCCGAAACGCTTGGCGAGTCCTCGCACCTGGAGAGGGGCTCCGGGCAAGGCACCCGGCCGGGCTGCGGGCGAAGCCGCGCCTTGAGGTTCTGCCCGTGGTGGGGGCGCCGTACCGGCATCACCGCCCCCTATGTGGGGGGTCGTTTCAGCATCCAGTCTGTTCACGCCGTGACTCCTCACCGCCGCGCCGGGAATGCCCGGTGATGTCACGCGGCGAGTGGTTGACCGTAACTGGCCGGAAGCGTACGGTCCTCCATGTCGAAACGCTAGTCCTACAACATGGGACATTCTGAGACGGCTCATGACGCTCACGAGACCGCGGGACGGATGACGCCGAATGCGAACGCCAACAGCGAGCCGGGCACGCACCGCACGCCGATCGGCAGCCGGAGGCCGACAAGTTACTCGCACCCCACCTACCGCCGCACGAGGTCTGACCCTGGTCGTGGGCACAGGGAGGACTATCCGCGACGGCGCGCGCGCCGCTCGCCATACCGCCGCCGGGCCCCTGGGCGGTGCGGCGACCGCACCACACCCCTATGAGCCCCTAGGGCACGAGCGGCCGCGCGGCCGCGCCCGAACACCCGGCATCATCCGGCTGATGAGTCCGGATTATCAGGATCAAGGTCCGGAATATCAGAGAGTAGGTGTCCCACCCTCATGATCGCGCAGCTCCTTCATACCGACGGCCACCTGTTCGAGCCGCTCGGCCCCCAGCGGTTCGAGGACGTACCGGCGGAGACTGTCGAGGTGCACCCTGAGCGCACGATCCAGCACACGCGCGCCCTGCGGGGTGAGCCCGGCCAGTGTGACTCGGCGATCAGTGGGGCTCGGCCGCCGCTCAATCAGGCCCCTGGCAACCAGCCGGTCGGTCATCTTGGTGAACCCACCGCTGGAGAAGGCAACTTCCTTGGCGAGGCGGGTGAGCGGGAGCTCACGGCCGGGCGTCCGTGAGAGCCTCAGCAGGACTTCGAACCACGGTCCGGGCAGATCCGCGACCTCGCGCAGGTCCGCATCGATACGCCCATGGGCGCGACTGAAACCCTCCAGAATGAGCCCCCACCAGGTCACCAGCGTCTCGTCGTCGACGGACACCGTCCGTCCACGCCCCTCCAGGTGGCGACCTGACGTTCCCACGCCTCACTCCCTCCGTCAGCGTGGCGCACTCCGAGCATGCCGGGTTAGCGCCACCCGGCGCATTTTACCTTGCGCGAGGAAATCTTGCGAGCAAGACGATTCCTGCATATCTTTCTAGCGAGATACTTTCTTGAGAGAGGAACTCATGAGACCACTCACAAGGACACTGGCCGGCGCTCTCGCGCTGTCCACCGTCCTGATCGTCGGCGAACCCGCCATGGCGGCGTCCCGACCGGCCGTAACGGCAGCCCGGGCAGAGGCGTCGCAGATCTCCCGCAGCAAGGCGCTGGTCACGGACTTCACGCAGCGGCTGTACAACCGGCATGACCTGTCCGCCATCGACGCCTACCTCGATGCGGACTTCACCCAGCACGATCCCCGCATCGCCGACGGGCCGACAGGATTGCGCGACTACCTGACCGCGCAGAACGCGGCCCACCCCGACTCGTACCTCTCGGTCAAGCGCGTCATCGCGGAGGGCGACCTCGTCGCTGTCCACAGCAACCTGGTCCTCGACCCGCGGACCAGGGGCTACTCCGTCCTCGACCTGTACCGCCTGTCCGGCGGCAAGATCGTCGAGCACTGGGACACGATCCAGGAAGTGCCGGCGACGACGGTCAGCGGCAACGACATGTTCTCGACCCTCAGCTCCCCCCAGGTGAGCCGGCCGGACCCGAGCGCCCCCACCGCGCTCAACAAGCAACTCGTCACGGACATGTACAAGCAGGTGTTCGTGGACAAGGACGTCACCGCGTTCGACCGCTATGTCGTCGCCCCCTACTACCAGCACAACCCCGGCTTCGCCAACGGCATCCAGGCGGCCAAGGACGGGATCTCCGGGATGTTCTCGGCTTTCCCCGACTTCCACTCCGACACCTACCGGGTCATCGCCGAAGGCGACCTGGTCGTGCTCCAGTCCCGCGGCACCTTCACGTCGGACATGGCCCAGGGTGTCTTCGACATCTACCGGGTGCAGAACGGCAAGGTCGTGGAGCACTGGGACATCGTCCAGAACGTGCCCTCCACCTCCTCCAACAACAACTCCATGTTCTGACCCCGACGCCGCCCACTTCGGGTTCGCCCACACGCGTGACCGCGTTCGGCCGGGGGGCCGCGGGGATCAGCCGCGGGGGTCGGGTTCGAGTGGGAGCCAGCGTTCGCGCAGGCGGCGGTAGCGGGTCTGGGCTTGGCGGCGGTCGGGCATGTCGAGCGCGGCGGCGATCTGTTCCCAGGTCTGGCCTCCGGCGCGGGCACGGTCGATGAGTTCGAGCTCGGCGAGGTCGATCTCACGGCGGGCTTCGGACAACAGGGAGAGGCCGTCGGTGGGGTCCGGCGGGTCGGCGGCCGGGGTCGCGTGGTGGGGCGGCCGTCTGTCGGCGCGGTCGGTCGCGCAGGCGAGCAGCCGGGTGAGCGCGACCGTCGGGGTGGGCTCGCGCCGTGCCGTGCTGTGGCGGTCGGGCCCGCCGGCCGACATCACGTCATCAATTTGAGGACGTTCGGCAGCGTCGCCACCATGCCGACCGAGTATCCGCTCGCGCTCGCGGAGCGCGGAGGGCAGCAGCGCCGCGCAGATGCCTTCCAGCTCGTCCAGCTGCCGGGGGCTGAGCGCGTCGATGACCGCCCTGCGCACGGTCCCCACGTGCCCAGGGGCCAGGGCGGCGAGTTTCGCGTAGCCCGCCTCGGTCAGGACGGCGAGGTTGCCGCGCCCGTCCTCGGCGGCGCGCTCGCGGCGCACCCACCCCCGGCGCTCCAAGCCGACCATCATGTGCGAGAGTCGCGACTGCGAGCCGCGCGCCATGTGCGCCAGCTCACTCATGCGCATGCGGTGTCCCGGCGCCTCGGAGAGCGCAGCCAGCACCCCGTAGCCGAACTGCGTGAGGCCACCGTCGCGTTGCAGCTGCGCCTCCACGGCTTCGGGCAGCACGACCAGCACGGCCGCCAGCCGCCGCCACACCTGCAACTCGCGCCTACTCAATCCCACCTCTGTCACACGCCGACAATACGAGACCCGCGCTCCCGCTCCAGTCCATGCTGATTGACTCTTCAAACAGATGGGCATAGCGTAAGCGACCACAGCTTGAACGCTCAAGCAGATTCGAACTTCTGCCGCACGCCAACGCCGGCTTGAGCCGGCGGGCCTGCGGCTGACGTTCCCACGGAGAGGATCCGCCCCCCATGACTTCACTGAGCAGGCGACGGCTAATTGGAAGGGGCGCCGCACTCGGCGCGGCGGCACTGGTCGCCCCCATCGCCGCCGGTCCCGCGGCGGCGGCCACCGGGAGCGCAGACACGGTTAAGCCGTTCCCCGGCACTCCCGTGGAGGAGGAGACCAAGTCGCTCGACCAGCTGTACGCGGACGCCAGGCGCGAGGGCGGCAAACTGGTCATCTACGCCGGCGGCGACACCTCCGACCAGCAGGACGGGACCAAGCAGGCGTTCCTGGCCCAGTTCCCTGACATCGACCTGACCACGGTGGTCGACTACAGCAAGTACCACGACGTGCGCATCGACAACCAACTGGCCACCGACACCCTCGTCCCGGACGTGGTGCAGCTGCAGACCCTGCAGGACTTCACCCGATGGAAGCAGCAGGGCGCGCTGCTGCCCTACAAGCCGGCCGGGTTCTCGAAGCTCTATGACGGCTTCCGTGACCCGGACGGGGCCTGGCTGGCCATCGCGGTCGGCGCCTTCAGCTACATGTACGACGCCTCCCTGGGCGCCCAGGGTCCCGCCACGCCCTACGAGCTGGCCGACACGCGCTGGCAGGGTGCGATCTCCTCCTCCTACCCGAACGACGATGACGCGATCCTGTTCCTGTACACGCTGTATGCCCAGGCCTACGGGTGGGACTGGTTGAGCCGGCTGGCCGCCCAGAAGATCGCGTTCGGCCGCGGCACCCCCACCCCCATCACCGCGGTCGTCAGCAAGCAGAAACAGGTCGGCATCGGAGGCTTCGGCTCACTGGCCCGTCAGCTCGCCCCCGGCGTCACGTGGGTCGTCGCGGACGGGCACCCGTTCATGTCCTGGGGCCAGCGCGCCGCGATCCTGCGCGGCGCCAAGCATCCCGCCGCCGCCAAGCTCTACCTGAACTGGTCCATTTCATCCGCTGTGCAGCAGACCTCCGTCAACGGCTGGTCCGTACGCACCGACGTCACCCCCACCGGCGGGCTCAAGCCGATCTGGCAGTACCGCAACGCCCACCTCGACGAATTCCCGCGCTTCATGGCCGACCGCGCCGAGGCCGAACGCTGGCGGCAGACCTTCACCCTCTACTTCGGCGAGGTCCAGGGCGCTCCCACCCCCGGCTGGCTGGGGCTGCACCCCGGCCAGTAGACGGTCCCGTTCCCGAAAACGCGTCCCCGGCCGGGGCCACCGCGGCCCGGCCGGGCACGGCGCCCGTTTTGACCAGGCTCTCGCGACAGGCTGGCCGGCCGCCGCCGGCATCGTCGAAGGCGCCTGCCGTCACGGGGCTGACGCGAACAGCTGAACACGCCCGCAACCACCAAGCAGCTCCGTCGCGGGAGACCAGACCATGCAGAGGGACGGTAGCTTCACCAGGGCCGGCTGACCGGGCGGAAGCACAGGCCGCGACCCGGGCGCGCACCCCGAACGCCCGCCCGTCGTCTCACAGGGATGCCTTGTACATGGCGGTGAAGGTCGCGTTGAGACCCGGGCTCGACTCGATGAGCTCGGTCATGCCGGGCAGGACGTCGCGGGTGTCGAAATAGGCGACGCGCGAGTCGGGTCCGACGGACGCGCTGAACAGGGTTTCATAACCCTTCCGGTGCATTGCCTCCACTGCTTCGTCGAATGCGGTGGAGGCATAACCGAAGTGGTGGAAGCCGTACCCGCGCTGGCTGATCACGTCGCGATGGACCGACGGCAGCTCGTCTGCGGGCTGGATGAGCTCGTATTGCATGTGCCCGCCGAAGCCGAGCGCCACGTGTGCGCGTGCCTGCGACGGTGCGCCCCGGTAGCGGGGGTTCTCGCCGGCGAAGTCGCGCAGGACCGTCCAAGGTCCGACCCGGAAGCTGTCGCTGAACCGGGCCATCGCCGCGTCGAGATCCTCGACGACGAAGGCCATCTGGATGAGGCCGTCGGTCGGTTGGCCGAAGTCGAACAACATGGGCGTTCCCTCACAGTCGCTGAACAGTTGGATTGCCGGCATGGCGTGATCTGCCTCGGCAGTGCACTCAGAACGGGCTGCCGCCCATGATCACCCGTTCCTCCGGCGGGATCGGGTCGAGACTCACATGCACCTCGATGCACGACGGCCGCCCGCTCTGGAGAGCCTTGGCGAGGGCAGGCGCGAGTTCATCAAGGGCGCGCACCTGATAGCCGTCCGCACCGAGCGCGATCGCGGCGGCGGCGTAGGAGCCGTTCTCCAGCCGGTTGTTGACGATCCGGTCCTTGCCGAGCAGGATCTCCTGCGCGTGCAGAGTGGCGCCCCAGGCCCGGTTGTTGAGTACGACGACGACCGCTCCGAGCCCCGCGCGCACCATCGAGTCGAACTCGCCGAGGCTGTAGCCGACCGACCCGTCACCGGTCACGAGAACGACGTTCGTGCCGGGTTCGACAGCTGCCTGGGCTCCCAGCGCGATGCCCATGCCGACTCCCATGGAGCCGAGATAGCCGTGGCAGAGGAACGCGGACACCGGTGCCTCGGAGATCGTCTCCGACAGCCAGAGGTAGGTGAGCGCGCCGTCGGCGACGACCACCGATGCATCGGGCACCGCCGCGGCGATGGCGCGTACGGCGTCGTAGGGATGAACGCGCTCGTCGTGGACGACCTGAGCGGCCACGGCTTCGCGCCGCCGCTGCAGGTGCGCACGCAGGGTGTTGCGCCAGCCGACCAGATCCGCCCCGGCGGCCCGCCCGGTGACGGGTTCCCGGTTGAGGTCCTGGAGTACCGGGAGCGGGTCGGCGGCGACCGACAGCGTGACCGGCTGCAGGTGTCCCAGTTCCGCGCCGGAAGGGTCGATCTGCACCACACGCGCGTCACGCGGTATCAGCGCGCCCGAGCCGTGCGCTGTGGTGAGGCCGAACCGGAGTCCCGCCATGATCACCAGGTCGGGTTCGTCTTCGGGCGGCATGCCGTACAACCCCTGCACCAGGCCGAAGTTCATGGGGCTGCGCGAGATCGCGCCGAGGCCCTCGTAGTCCGACATCAGGGGTACGCCGAGTCGCTCGGCGAAAGCCCGGAGCTCGCCGCCGGCGCCGGATCTCGGTACCTCGGACCCCGCGACGATCACCGGCCGCCGGGACTCCGCCAGCAGCCGGAGGATCTGATACACCCCGGCCTGTGCGAGCCCCGGTCCGTGGTCGGCGCCGTGCAGGAGTTCCGTGGTCAGGTCGGGCATCTCGTCGAGCTGTCCGGTCAGCACGTCCCAGGGGATGTCCACCAGCACGGGTCCGCGTGGCGCGGACAGCGCGGTGCGGATGGCGCGAGCCAGGATGCGGGGAATCAGCGACGCGCGCGTCACCCGGTGCGCCCACTTGGTGACGGGTGTCGCGATCGCCACCTGGTCCAGCCCCGCCTGCAGAGTGTTGGTCTGGTCGCCCGCCAGCGGGCCGGACGCGGCGAGGTAGAGCACAGGAGTGCGATCGAGGTGTGCGTTGGCCATCGACGTGACGGCGTTGGTGAACCCGCCGCCGGCCGTCAGCAACGCGACACCGAGAGCGTTGCGTACGCGTGCGTAGCCTTCCGCCGCGTGGCCCGCGTTCATCTCGTGCCGCGTGTCCACGATGGGCAGCCGGTGGTCGAGCGCGGCCTGGTAGACGGAGTCGATGTGCGCGCCGTTGATGCCGAACATCCGGTCGACACCGGCCTGTTGGAGGAGACGGACGACGATGTCGCCGCCGGACACACGAGTCATGGAATGCTGCTTCCTCTCCAGACGCCGGAATCCCGACGTCAGACGCAGGTTTCGCCGCCGTCGACGGCCAGGACATGACCGGTCACGAAACTCGCCCGCGGGGAAGCGAGCCAGTACGCGGCTTCGGCGACCTCCCGCGGCCCGGCCACACGGCCGAGCGGAGTCCCGGCCGACACGGCGGCGGCGTCGAGGTTCTCGTGTTCCTCCAGGTGCCGCAGCATTCCGGTGCGGGTCAGGCCCGGGGCTATCGCGTTGACGCGGATCCCGTGGCGACCGTGCTCGGCGGCCGCGGACTTGGTCAGCCCGACGACGCCGTGCTTGAACGCGGAATACGCGGCGCCGCCACCGGGGTTGCCGACCAGGCCGGCGACCGACGATGTGTTCACGATCGCGCCGTGCCCATGGGGCACCATGACGGCAAGTTCGTGTTTCATGCACAGCCATACGCCGCGCAGGTTCACCGACTCCGACAGCTCCCAGCTCTCACTGCTGAGCTGTTCGACCGGGCCCACGGGGGGCGCGATTCCGGCGTTGTTGAAGGCGGCGTCCAGCGTGCCGTAGGTGTCGATCGCCGCGGCGACCATGTTCTCGACCTCTTTCTCGACCGAGACATCCACCTGGACGAAGATCGCCTTGCCGCCCGCCGCGGTGATGGCGGCGACGGTGTGGGCGCCGGACTCGGAACGGTCCGCCGCGACAACCGCCGCACCACGCTCGGCGAACAGTTCCGCGGCCGCCCTTCCGATGCCCGAACCGGCACCGGTCACCAGCACGACCGACCCGTGCATGTCGTGCGCCGTCACCGCCCGGCCTCCGTCGCGGTCAGGATCTCGTCGTAGACCGGGTTGGCGAGGACCGTCCTCTCCACCGCGGCTCGGCGCGGGTCCCCCGGGTCGGTGGGTAGCGACGCGAGGATCGCGTCGAACCGCCGGGCGAGCAGTTCCCGATGCTCGGCATGCGTCAGCACGTAGAGCCTTTCCTCATGGATCGCCTGCAGGACCCGTTCGCCGACCTCCCGCGGCTGCATCGCCGTCTCGTGCAGGTCGGCCTCCGCGGCGGCGCCCGGCGCGTGCTGCCGTGGCTCGCCGGGGGGCGGCGGTCCCTTGTGGATGTTGGTTCGGACGATTCCCGGCGTGAGGACGGAGACGTTCACCGGGGTGGCCCTCAGTTCGGCCGCCAGCGCCTCCATCAGCCCCACCACACCGAATTTCGCGGCCACGTAAAGTGCCCCGGGGGTGCCGAGCAGACCTCCGATCGACGCGGTCGAGACGATGTGCCCCGGACGGCCGGAGGCCAGCATGCGCGGCAGGAAGGTCCGGATGCCGTTGAAGACGCCGGTGAGGTTGATGTCGAGCACCCAGTCCCACTGTTCGAAGGTCGCCTCGGCCAGCGGTGCGAGGAATCCGACCCCCGCGTTGTTGACCAGCACGTCCACGCCGCCGTAGTCGCGGTCGAGACGGTCGGCGACGGCGTCGAACGCCGCACGGTCCCGTACGTCGAGCTGAATGGCCTCGGCCTTGCCGACGCTCGCGAGTTCACGCTGTGCGCTCGCGACCGTCTCCGCGACGACTCCGCAGATGACCACGTTCATTCCGGCCTGGCACAGGACCTGCGCGACGCCGAGGCCGATGCCGCTGTCCCCGCCGGTGATGAAGGCGGTCTTGCCCGCCAGATCTCGCATGATGGGTTTTCCTTTCCCCGTGGCAGGCCGCGGGTGTCTGCGCCGGCTCAGGCCGTCAGTCGTTGCCGCGGTGGGCGGCGATGGCCTGGTCCAGAGTGGCGTGGTCGGCCCAGCTGCCGTGGAAGCCGAAGGGCACCCGGCTGGGGAGCTTGACCCGGGCCAGCGGGGTGCGGCGCAGGTCGGCCGCGTCGTGGATGAGCAGTTCGGTGAGGTTGGTGGTGCGGTTCCACCACAGGGAGAGCAGGTAGCCGTCGTCCTCGCCGCGGGCGTTCTCTCGGGGGACGAAGATCGGTTCGCCGGGGCTGGTCAGGCCGTCGGGGCCTTCCACGACGGTGGTGTGGTCGAGCAGGTAGTCGTGGCGGGCCAGGCCGTCGGACATGATGTCGTCGGCCAGGCCACGCGTGGTGACGAAGTAGCCGTAGCGGGTCGGCCGGCCCGTGTACGCGTCGTTGATCTTCGGGAACTCGCCGAAGATGCCGCTGACCATCTTTTCCGTGGCCCGGCCGGTCGCCAGGTCCACGCACCACCGGTAGGGCTGGGCCGGGGGGAACCACTCGTGGGAGGTCACGGGCGTCCCGATGCGGTCGACGGGGGTGCCGAGCCGGCTGATGCGGTGGCCGTCGATGACCAGCCGGCCGTCCTGCTCGTAGGCGTTGAAGAAGTGGGTGTTGGCCCAGTGGCCGCCGAGCTCGTGCCAGGTGACCTCGTGGGTCTGACGGTTCATCAGGACGATCTGCACGCCGTGTTCGAGGGAGTTCTCGTCCCAGACCACGCCGGGCCTGCTCTGGGCTACCAGGTCGAACCGGAACTGGGCCGGCGTGACAAAGAAGATGGCGTAGGTGTCGCTGACGGCGAAGTCGTGCATGAGGACCGGGACGCCGATGTCGAAGGAGTGCGAGTCGATGATCCGGCCCGTCTTCACGTCGGCGCGGTACCAGGTGATCGTCGGTCCGACGGCGGCGAAGAACAGCATGTCGCCGGTGTCCGGGTCGGTCTTGTAGTGGCCGGTGCACAGGACGTCGATGCCGCCATGGAAGTCGTACGTGCCCAGGGTGCGCAGGGTCTCGGGGTCCAGCGCGTGCGGCAGTCCGCCCTCGAAGTAGACGATCAGGTGGTCGTCGAAGAGGCCGGCGTTGATGTTGGCCACGTTCTTGGCGCGCGGGGCGCCCTCGGGCAGCCGGCCCGGGGTGCCGCCGTTGACGAAGCCGCTGTAGATCGCTTCCCCGGCCTCCACCTCGACCTTCATCGAGTCGGTCTCGACCCAGCGGGTGCGGTAGGCGGCCCTGCCCTCGCGCAGGTAGATGCCGCATACCATCCCGTCGCCCTCCCACCAGTGGTAGCGGTCGGTGTTGCGTGGCTCGAAGCGGGGGTTGGAGGAGACGCGGAACAGCGCGCCCGCGAGGTCGGACGGTATCTCGCCGTCCACCTCCAGGTCGTACCCCTCGCTCTCCTCCGTCCAGGGGGCGAAGGGGCCATTGAGGAACTTGTTGTCCGTGGACCATCCCGCTTCCGCGTGCGAGGACGCGGCGGCCTGTTCGGTCCGGCGGGGGACGACGGTCATGGGAGCAGGGGGCATGGAGTTCGGGGCCATGGGGGTCTCCGTGTGGTTCTGTGAGGAGGGCCGTCAGAAGGGGTAGTGCGGGAGCTCGCCCCGGACGGTGACCCACTGCTGCTCGGTGAAGGCTTCGATGTTGGCGGCGGCGCCGCCGTGCCGGGATCCGGTGCCGGAGTCGCCGACTCCGCCGAAGGGGATGACCGCCTCGTCGTTGACGGTCTGGTCGTTGATGTGGACCAGGCCGCTGGGGACGCGTTCCGCAAGGGCCAGGCCCTTCATGACGTCCCGGGTGAGGATGCCGAGGGACAGCCCGTACTCGGTCCCGGCGGCCAGGTGGGCCGCCTCGTCGAGGTCCTGGAAGGGGACGACGGGTGCCACGGGCCCGAAGATCTCCTGTGCGTAGGCGGGCGCGGTGAGCGGTACGTCGGTGAGCACGGTCGGCCGGTAGAAGAGGTCTTGGTAGGTGCCGCCCGCGGCCAGCCGGGCACCGGCCTCGACCGTCTCGGTGACGATGCGGTGGATGTTGTCGCGCTGCCCGGCGTCGATGACCGGGCCGAGGGCGACCTTCTCGGTGGTCGGGTCGCCGACGGTGAGCGCGTCGGCATGCTGCGCGAGCAGGGCCGTGTACTCGTCGGCGACCGAGGCGTGGACGAGGTGGCGGCTGCTGGCCATGCAGATCTGGCCGGCGTGGACGAAGGATCCCCAGGCACCCACCGAGGCGGCCTTCTCGAGGTCGACGTCGTCCATGATGACGAGAGCGGAGTTCCCGCCCAGCTCCAGGTGGACCCGCTTGAGGTGCTGTGCGGCGGCGATACCGATGGCGCGCCCGGCCCGCGTGGAGCCGGTGAACGCGATCACGGGGATCCGCGGATGCTCCACCACAGCCGCGCCCACGTCCGCGCCGCCGGGCAGGACATGCAGCAGACCAGAAGGCAGGCCCGCCTCCTCGAAGACGCGGGCGAAGACCACGCCGCCGCTGATCGCGGTACGGGGGTCCGGCTTGAGGACGACCGCGTTGCCGAGGGCGAGAGCCGGGGCGACCGCTCGCATGGCCAGGATGACCGGCACATTGAACGGGGCGATGACGCCGACCACCCCGACGGGATTGCGACGGGCGAACGACAGCCGCTGCTGCCCGGAACGCAGCAGCTCACCGTAGGGCGCCCCGGCGAGGGCGGCGGCCTCGTGGCATTCCTCGGCACCACCGCTGGAGACCTGCAGCGCGGCGAACGGCCGTATCGCGCCGGATTCCCGCATCAGCCAGGTCTCGATCTCCTGCTGGTGTTCCTCGAAGAGGCGCGCGGCGCGGCGCAGCACGGCGGCGCGGTCGGAGTACGGCCGGGCGGCCCATTCGCGCTGGGCCCGCACCGCCTTCTCCACCGCCTTGTCCACGTCGGCCGGGGAGGCGGAGCCGACGCTGCCCAGCGTCTTGCCGGTCGCGGGCTCGACGGCCTGGTACGGCTCGCCCGAACCGCTGATCCACTCACCCGAGCCGGAGAAGATGCGGCCCTCCCAGGTGCTGCTGTCCAAAAGCGTCATGGTGTCCCGTTCCACTCAGTGCGTTGTGTCGCGAAGGTTATGTGTCGTGTCTCAAAGATGGCGAGGCAGGGCGTTTTCTGGCCTCGGTCCCGTTTCATCCGGGTACCACCCCGCGCAGACCCGGACCTGTCGCTGCCCGTTGACGATCGCTCGAGGCCGAGCACGGCATCGGCCGCCGGCACACCCGGAGCGGCGGCGAAGAGCAGAACAGACCGCGAGGAAGATGAAGTCGGCCTCGGCCTTCGGGGCGGTGTCCGTGTCCTCTTTGCGGCGCGGATGCAGACCCCCGCACCGGCCGGTGCAGCTCGGCCTACATCCGAACGAGTCATGGGGCCCCCAGTAGCGGTGTGAGCGGTCCTCGCGAGCTCTCCGAACAACATATACGTCCCGCATATCCGGACTTGCTTAGCGTTATACAGGACGCTGCACCGAGAGAACGCACGACGTCAAGAGGCTTGATGCAGCAATTTCCGCTTTCTCGTCGGTTGACGCAACCACCCACATCGACCTACCGTCCCATGATACAAGACTTGAGTCCTACAAAAGGAGACATCTCATGGCGATCACTGGGTTGGGTCACACCGGCTTCTGGGTCGACGACCTGGAGAAGATGCGCGACTTCTACGAACGGGTGCTGGGGCTGACCGTCACGGACGAGGACGAGGAGATGGGCATCGTGTTCTTCTCCGCGCGGCCGGCGGAGGAGCACCATGAGTTCGTCCTGCAGCGGGGCCGCACCGCCCCTGCCGGGGCCATGCTCACGCACCAGGTGTCATGGCGCGTGGACTCCCTGGAGACGATCATCGACTTCCACAGGCGCTTCCGCGCCGAGGGCATCCAGGTCCAGCAAGAGGTGACGCACGGCAACGCGATCGGGATCTACTTCTTCGACCCCGAGGGCAACCGCAACGAGGTCTACCTGCGCGTCGAGCGTGACGTCCGCCAGCCGTTCCGCAAGACACTCAACCTGGACCTCCCCCCGCAGGAGATCTTCGCCGAGGTCGAGCGGCTGCTGACCGAGGGCGGCCCGGCCTACCAGCCGGTGCAGTAGTCCGCACGACCGCAGGAAGGAACGTGCGGAGGAACCACGGAAGGCCCCTCATGACAGAACTCTCTGTACGGCAGCCCGCCGTGCTGATCGTCGGTGCCGGCCCGACCGGCCTGACAGCCGCCCATTTGCTGGGCTCCCGCGGCGTACGGGTGCTGCTGGTGGAACGCAACGCCACCACGAGCAACGACGCCAAGGCGATCAGTCTCGACGACGAGTCGCTGCGCACCTTGCAGTCGGCCGATGGCCTCGACGAGGCGGTCTACCCGATCCTCGTGCCGGGCACGGGAACCAGGTACTTCGGCGCCGACGGACAGCCGCTCGTCCACGCTCGCGGCACCGGCGACCAGCGTCTCGGACATCCGTTCAAGAACCCCTTCGCCCAGCCGGACCTGGAACGCGTGCTGCGCGAGCAGCTGCGTCGCCTCCCCAACGTGGACGTCCGCTTCGACACCCGGCTGACACACCTCACCGGGCACCCCGACCACGTGGACGTGTCGCTTCGCACGGGCGGGGGGGACGGGCCGGTCGAGGAGCTGGAGGTCTCCTACGTCCTCGGCTGCGACGGCGGCCGCAGCACCGTACGCGACCTGCTGTCCATCCGCATGCAGGGGCGCAGCTTCCCCGACGAGGTATGGCTGGTGGTCGACACCCTGGACGACACGCACGACCAGCGCTACGGCATGCACCACGGCAGCCCGGAACGGCCTGTCGTCATCGTCCCCGGGCGGGAGGGACGTTGCCGCTACGAGTTCCGTATGAAGGCGGGCGAGTGCGAGGCGGGAACGCCACCTCCGTTCCCTCTGGTGCGCCGACTCCTCGAGCCGTACCGGCAGATCACCCAAGAGCAGGTCGAGCGCGCCGTCGCCTACAGCTTCCACGCGCTGCTGGCCGAGCGGCTGCGCGACGGGCGCTGCTTCCTGCTCGGCGACGCTGCGCACATGATGCCGCCGTTCGCCGGGCAGGGTCTCAACTCGGGTGTGCGGGACGCGGCCAACCTCTGCTGGAAGGTCGCCGAAGTCCTGGCGGGCCGGGCCGACGATGCGCTGCTGGACACGTACGACACCGAGCGGCGCCCGCACGCCCGGGCGGTGATCGACCTGTCCGTACGGCTCGGCCGGATCGTCATGACCACCAGCCGCCCCCGCGCACTGCTGCGTGACCTGATGGTGCGCGCAGCCATGCGCACACGGCCGGGACACCGCTACCTCACCGAGATGCGCTACCGCCCCGACACCCGGGTCAGATCGGGTGCCGTCATCCCTCTGGACGGTCCGGGCCGGGGACTCGTCGGCACGATGCTGCCGCAGCCGCGGGTGCTGCACGGACCGCATCACCGCGTCACCCGGCTCGACGACATCCTCGGGCAGGGCTGGAGCCTTCTCGGGATCGGCGTGACGGACGCCGACTGGGCGGCCGTCACCCGCGCCGGCCTCCCGGACGCCGCCGAGGTGGACGTCTTCCTGGACGACCGGGCACCGCGTGACCGAGCGGGCCGGGTGGGCATCGCCGACGCCGACGGCCGACTCGAAGCCCTCTTCACCGGACTGGACGGGCGCGTCGTACTCGTACGTCCTGACCGTCTGGTGGCTGCTGTCTTCACCCCCGAGCGGGCCAAGCACGTCGCCGCGGAGCTGCGGCGCTTCACCGCCCACCCCATGACGGCCACCGTCCCTCCCGCGGCGACCGACCCCGCCCCCCATCCCCATGGTCAGCACGACCCCACAGGAGTATCCCGATGAGGCTCAGCACCGTCCGCGTCGCCGACGACCAGACCGCCGCCGCCCGGCTGGAAGGCGAGGAACTCGTCCTGCTGCCCTTCTCCGACGTCGGCGCGCTGCTCGCCGCCGGCGACGACTGGCCCGAGCGGGCGGTTGCCGCAGGCGGCAAGCGCGTCCCCCTGGCCGAGGCGTCGCTCGCCCCACTCGTTCCCCACCCCAACAAGATCATCTGCCTGGGGCTCAACTACGCCACCCACATCAAGGAGATGGGCCGCCCGACCCCAGCCCACCCCACCCTCTTCGCAAAGTACGACGGCTCCCTGATCGGCGCCCACGACGACATCCACATGCCACCGGTCAGCAACGACCTCGACTGGGAGGCGGAGTTGGCAGTCGTCATCGGACGCGCGGGCCGCCATATACCGCGTGAGAAGGCCCTGAAGCACGTCGCCGGCTACACCGTCGCCAACGACGTCACCGTCCGCGACTGGCAGCACCGCACCCGCGAGTTCCTGTCCGGCAAGACCTTCGAGGCCACCACGCCCGTCGGGCCGGCGCTCGTCACCGCCGACGAAGTCCCGCCCGGCGCCTCGGGGTTGACCATCTCCTGCAGCGTCGACGGCCACACCATGCAGAAGTCCAACACCGCCGACCTGCTCTTCGACGTCGCCGACACCATCGCCTACGTCAGCACCATCATCACCCTGCTGCCCGGCGACCTGATCCTCACCGGAACCCCGGGCGGCGTGGGCGCCGGCCGCGACCCGAAGGTGTTCCTGCGCCCCGGCCAGGAACTGGTGACGACCGTGGAGGGCCTGGGGGAACTACGCAACACCGTCACCAAGGACCAGCTGTAGACCGGGCAAGCGGGCAGCCGGGCGCGACTTCCTCCTGCCCGCGCTCACCCGCTACAGTGTCTCGCATGTCAGGAAACGCGTCCCCCAGCTATCGCGACCGCAACTCCACCGCCGACCGGGCGCTGGACATCCTGACCATGTTCGATGACGTCAATCTGGTCGTCTCAGGGTCGGCCGTAGCGGAGCGGCTCGGCGTCGCGCGCTCCACCGCGTACCGCTACCTGCAGAGCCTGGTCGCCGGGCGCTTCCTCGAAGAGGCCCCCGGCGGTGGCTTCCGGCTCGGTCTGCGGGTGCTGGAGATCGCCCGGCTGGCCCGCCGCAGCTACGGTCTCTCCGAGATCGCCATGGCGTCGATGGAGGCGCTCGCCGAGGAGACGCACGAAACCGTACTGCTGACCCGCCGCACCGGCGACCTGGTGGTGTGCGTGGACCGCGCGGAAAGCACCCGCGCCGTACGGATCTCCTACGAACGCGGCAGCGCCCTGCCCATCAACGCCGGCGCCTCCGCCCTCGTCCTGCTGGCCTGGAGCCCCGACGACGAGGCCCGCCACCTGCTGGAGGCCACCGAGCTACGCCGGTTCACCTCGGCCACCCTCACCGACGTCGACGCGCTGATGGAACGCCTCAGCCGGATCCGCCGCCTCGGCTACTCGATCACCCGGGGCGAACTGGACCCCGACGTGGTGGGCATCGCCGCGCCCATCCGGGACGAGAACAAGCAGGTGGTGGCGGCGGTGAGCGTTGCCGCCCTCGCCTCCCGGGTCTACCCGGAGGCCGAGGCGGAGATCGCCCAGAAGGTCCTCGCCACGGCGGGCGAGATCAGCGAACGGATGGTCGTCGTCGCAGGCTGACACTGCCTGTGCGAGCAGAGCATGACCCTGACGGTGCTGCGGGTGTCGCTGAACTCGCCGCCGCCGTCGCCGCATTCGTGGGGACGCCCGTTTCCTCGGCCAAGAGCCGTCAGAGGATGTCACCAACCGCGAATTCGACTGTCACGCCAGTTCGTTGCGTTCTCCCACAGCCCGTCCGGGAGAGTGCGACTCCAGGGACCCCGCCCCCACGCACGACAGCCACACACCAGCGGTGGCGGCGACGGCGTCGATGACCAGGGCGCCTCGGTTGCGGATGGCGATGGCCTCGAGGATCTTGAGGCTGCCACCCTTGCGTCTGTCATCAGAATGATGACAGACCGGCATCGTGGACGAGGCTCGTGGCGCCGAGCGCACCCTCGATCATCTTGCCGACCGCAGCAAAAGAGCAGGCATGTCCGTCCCAGGCGTCGATGGTGCACGGCACGCCGAGGGTGGCCGCACGCCGCTGCGCCGCCAGCGGCGTGCGAGTAAGGACGACTATGAAGTGCCCCGTAATGCGCAACCGGCTCATCCACGCCGTGATTGCCAGGTGGAAAGATCACTGACGGCGTGAAGCCGCTCTGGTCATACACAGACGGCGGTGTCCCGGAACCTGGCCGGATCAGGCTGCGGGACACCGCTCACGGCAGCTCACGGACCTCGGTGGCCCGCTGAGGTGTCAGCGGACCGGTAGCGGCAGGACGCGCCGATAGCCGAAAACGGCCACTGCCCCCACCACGACGTGCATCACCATCAGCGCCACGATGGCCAGCGGACCGCTGCCGGCCATGCCCCCGCCGAGCAGAGCCAGGTCGGGAACGAACGAGACGACCACGACAACGGGCGCCAGCCAGCGCAGCAGGCCCGTCGGATTCTTGGCCGCACGACGGACGATCACCCAGCCGACGGCACCGAGGAGGACGCCGATCACGGTCAGCGGCACGTAGGCGGACGGAGTCAGCGGAGCGAAGTCGTGCGACGCGCCGCCCGCATGCGCAACGAGGGCGACCACCGCGTTCCCCACGGCGGCGGCGGCAGCAGCCGCGAGCAGCCCGCCGACCACGGTCAGGGCGCTCGGGCGCTGGGCAGGTGCGGTGGACTCGACGGCATCGGAGACGGAACCAGGCACGGGGACCTCCTAGATGGGTTCGAGAAGCGAGCGCCGCCCTCTGGAGACGCTTGACGCTTCAAGCACTCAGACAATACGCCCGGACTGTTTTAAAGGGCAAACAGACGATCCGGGCCGGCCCCCATGACTTCCACCTGCTGGCTCACCTCCCGAGGAGATGCGAGCCTGGATCAACTTGAGCCTTCGTAACCGGCGCTCCTCACCGTTCGACTCCTGTTCCGGGTACTGACGCCCGCACCGGCGGAGGATGACCCGGCAGGGCCCACTACCTCAGGGACGTCCATACGGCCGGGCATACCGCGTCCGCAGTACATGGGCGCTGCCGCACACAGGTGACGTGTTGGGTCGAGCTCGTCCTTACGCTTGAGGCATGAGAGCCCTCGGTGCCCGCGGCGAGGTCCGCCTGCGTTCCTGGTGGCAGGAGTGCGTACTCGTCGTGCTGGTCTGTGTGGTCGCGGCGATGTCGATGAACCCGCCCGTCTCCGGCGACGCCGCGACACGCTTCACCCTGGCGGCCTTCATCCTGCCCGCCGCCGGCGGCGTATCACTGCTGTGCCGGAGGCGAGCACCGTGGTGGACGCTTGGTGCGCTCACCCTGGTGACCGTGGGCTCCCAGGCGGCCGGCCACGCCGCGCTCCCGTTCATACCCGCGCTCATCGTGGCCATGTACCACGTCGCGCGGTGTTTCGACCGCAAGCCCGCGTGGACCGCCGCTCTGGTCGTCATGGTCTGCCTGCTGACCGCATCGATGGCCTGGGGCAGCGGACCGCTGTTCGGGCCCCAACGGGTGGTTCCCCTGACCTGGGTAGGGTTGGCCACGGCCATCGGGTACGCGGCGCGCATCCGGCACGCCTATGTGATCGCGCTGGAGGAGCGCGCGCTGCGGGCCGAGCGCACCCGGGAGGAGGAAGCGGAGCGACGGGTCGCGGAGGAACGTCTGCGCATCGCCCGTGAGCTGCACGACGTGGTCGCGCATGAGCTGACCCTGATCACCACCCAGGCCGGTGTCGCCCTCCACCTGGGCGAGCGAACCCCCACCCTGGCGACCGAGTCGCTGCGCAGTATCCGGGACGGTTCCAAGCAGGCGCTCGACGAGTTGCGCACCATGGTCGGCCTGCTGAGCAGGCCCGGGGACGACGCCGATCCGCCTCGCGACCCGGTGCCCGGGCTCGACCGCGTGGGCGAACTGGTCCAGTCGTTCGCCCACGCGGGGCTGAAGGTCGAGGTCGAGCGGGAGGGCGAGAGACAGCCCGTGCCCATGGCTGTGGACGTGGCCGCCTACCGCATCGTCCAGGAGGCGCTCACCAATGTCTGCAAGCACGCCGGAGCCGGACAAGCCCGCGTACGGCTGGGCTTCGGCCACGACAGCCTCCGCGTCACCGTGGAGAACGGCCCTCCCGCCGTGGTGTCGCCGGTTCTCCGCGGCCTGGACGCCGGCGGCACCGGGCGCGGTCTCATCAGCATCCGGGAGCGCAGCGCAGCGGTCGGCGGCCGGGCCACGATCGGCCCCGACTCGTCCGGGGGGTTCGTCGTGGAGGTCAGGCTGCCGTTGGGCCGCGCCCGTGACACCGGTCGGGAGGCGGAATGACGATCCGCGTCGTCCTGGCCGACGACCAGGCCCTGCTGCGCGGCACGCTGCGGCTCCTGGTGGACAACACGCCCGGCATGCAGGTGGTGGGCGAGGCCGCCAACGGCGCCGAGGCCGTCGAACTGGCACGTGAGCAGCGGGCCGACGTGGTGCTGATGGACATTCGGATGCCGGTGGTCGACGGCCTGGAGGCCACTCGGATACTCGCCTCGGACGAGCGGACCGTCGACGTCAAGGTGCTGATCCTGACCACTTTCGAGGTGGACGAGTACGTGGCGGAGGCGATCCGGGCCGGCGCCAGCGGATTCATCGGCAAGGGCACCGACCCGCAGGAGCTGGTGGACGCCATCGAGACGATCGCCAGAGGCGAAGCCCTGCTGTCCGCTACGGCGACCAGGGCGCTGATGGCCCGCTTCCAGCGGCACGTCGAGCCGGCCTGGAAACAGCAGACCGAGCGCCTGCACGTCCTCACACCTCGCGAGCAGGAGATCCTCACCCTGGTCGGCCGTGGGCTGACCAACGACGACATCTCCGGGCGGCTCCATCTGAGCCCGCACACGGTGAAGACACACATCAACCGGGCGATGACCAAACTCAAGGTCAGTGAGCGGGCGCAGCTCGTGGTCATCGCGTACGAGAGCGGACTGATCCGGCCGGGCGATGGGCCCTGAGGATGACGGGCTACCGCGTTCGCGGTAGCCGCGATGCACCGCAGTGCTCCGACGACAGCCGGCGCGGCGGACCGAAAGGCTGGGCCCGACGCGGCACGTGCACACCGACCGCGCCGCTCTAGCTCATCCCCGGAGGACCCTCGCATGTCATGGCTGTCCAGGATCAGCCTCGCCAACAGAAAACTGGTGGCACTGATCACGATCATCGTCATCGGCGTGGGCGCGTACGGCGCCTCTGCGCTGAAACAGCAGTTGCTGCCCGACCTGTCCATCCCCACGGTCGCCGTGACCGCGACATATCAGGGTGCCTCGCCCGAGGTGGTGGAGAGCCAGGTCGTCAAGCCGATCGAAAGTGCCGTGCAGGGCGTCTCCGCGGTCAAGTCGGTGACCTCCACCTCTCAGCAGGGCTCGGCCCAGGTGTCCGTCGAGTTCAACTACGGTGCCGACCTCACCAGCAAGGCGAACGACGTACAGACGGCCATCTCCAGAATCTCCTCGCAGCTGCCCAGCGGCGTCTCGCCCCAGGTGCAGACGGGCAGCACCGACGCCATGCCGACGATGACGCTGGCGGCGAGTTCCGACCAGAGTTCGCAGCAACTGGCGAAGGCTCTCCAGAACACGGTCGAGCCGAAGCTGAAGCAGGTCTCCGGGGTCAACAAGGTCACTCTGTCCGGGGAGACCGACCGGCAGGTCGTCATCACCCCCGACGCCGGCAAGCTGAAGAAGCACGGCCTGACCACCCAGTCGATCAGCTCCGCGCTGAGTGCCGACAACTCCACCTCGGCCGCCGGATCGGTGACCTCGAACCACAAGACCGTCAGTGTCCAGGTCGGCGATTCGAGCTCCGCCCTGCAGCAGATCGAGGACCTGTGGCTCAGCCCGTCCAGCTCGTCCACCGGTTCCTCGTCCATGGGCTCCGCACAGAGCGGTTTCGCGGGTTCGGCGAGCGGCAGCGGGACCACCACCTCCTCGTCCGCGGCACCCGTGCAGCTGAAGGACGTGGCGTCGGTGTCACTGCAGAGCGCCACCGTCACCTCCGTCACCCGCACCGACGGCCGGTCCAGCCTGGGCCTGTCCATCACGCTCAGCCAGGACGGCAGCTCCTCCTCCGTCTCCACGGGCGTCCGGGACAAGCTCTCCGACCTGGAGAAGACCCTCGGCCATCAGACGAAGCTGACCGTCATCTCGGACAACGGACCGCAGGTTCACAAGTCCGTGGTCGGCCTTCTCGAAGAGGGCGTGCTCGGCCTCTTCATGGCCATGATCGTGATCCTGATCTTCCTCCGGTCGGCCCGCTCCACGCTGGTCACGTCCGTGTCCATCCCGCTGTCGCTGCTGATCGCGATGATCGGGCTCTGGTGGCAGAGCTACTCGCTGAACATCCTCACCCTCGGGGCGCTCACGATGGCCGTCGGACGCGTCGTGGACGACTCGATCGTGGTGCTGGAGAACATCAAGCGCCACCTCGGCTACGGGGAGGAGAAGAAGCAGGCCGTCCTCACCGCGGTGCGCGAGGTCGCCACCGCGGTCACCGCCTCGACCATCACCACCGTCTCCGTCTTCATTCCCATCGGCCTGGTCAGCGGCCTGGTGGGACAGCTCTTCCGGCCGTTCTGCTTCACCGTGGTCGTCGCCATGCTGGCCTCGCTGCTGGTCTCGCTGACCATCGTGCCGGCGCTGGCCTACTGGTTCCTCAGGCCTCCCAAGGAGGCCGCGGGAACGAACCCGGAGGAGTTCCGCCGCCGGGCCGAAGCGGAGGAGCGCGACAGCCTGCTCTCCCGGCGCTACGTTCCCGTCGTCAACTGGGCCGTGAAGCACCGCAAGTCCGTGATCGCCATGGCCGTCGTCGTGTTCGTCGTCACCGTCAGCCTGCTCGGCACCCTGAAGACCAGCTTCCTCGGCAACGACAGCGCAAGCTCCCTGAGCCTGACCCAGACCCTGTCGGCGAACACCGACCTCGAGACCACCGACGTGGCGGCCAAGAAGGTCGAGAAGATCCTCGCGCACGAGGACGGCGTGTCCGCGTACCAGGTCACCATCGGTTCGCAGGGCGACTCCGCCATGTCGTTCGGCGGCGGTTCGAGCGGCAGCAACAGCGCCTCCTACACGCTGGCCCTCAAGAGCGGCACCGACTCCGCCGCCATCCAGAACGATCTGAAGTCGAAATTCGACAAGCTCAGCGGCATCGGCGACATGTCGTTCACCCAGGCCGGTGTGGGCGGCTCCAGCAGCGACATCGAACTCACCCTCAAGGGCCAGGACGAAGCTGCCCTGAGCACCGCGAGTCAGCGCGTCGTGAAGGCGCTCGACAAGGTCGACCAGGTGACCGGGGTGACGAGCGACCTGGCCAAGGAGGCGCCCGAGATCTCGGTCAAGGCCAAGGGCGAGGCGGCCGCCGAGTACGGGGTCAGCGACTCCACACTGGCCTCGACCGTCAGCCAGGCTCTGCAGGGCACCACCGCCACCCAGGTGACCTTCGACGACACCCAGCACGACGTCGTCATCAAGAACGCCGACAACACCCCCGACACCGTCAGCGCCCTGAAGGCACTACAGGTCAGCACCTCGCAGGGTGAGGTCCGCCTGGCCAAGGTCGCCACCGTCACCCAGGTCGAGGCCCCCGTCAAGCGCACCCGCGTCGATGACAGCCAGGCCGTCACCATCTCGGCCACGCCCGTCGGCGACAACACGGGCGCGGCCAGCACCGCGGTCGAGAACGCCGTGAAGAAGGTCGACCTGCCCTCGGGCGTCACCTACTCCATGGGCGGTGTCACCTCCAGCCAGAGCGGCGCCTTCTCCTCGCTCATCCTGGCCATGGTGGCGGCGATCGCGCTCGTCTTCCTGGTGCTCGTGGCGGTCTTCCGCAGCATCCGGCAGACGCTGGTGCTGCTCGTGTCCGTCCCGTTCGCCTTCACCGGCGCCTTCCTCCTGCTCGCGGTGACCGGTACGCCGCTCGGGGTCGCCGCGCTGATCGGCCTGCTGATGCTCATCGGCATCGTGGTCACCAACGCGGTGGTGCTCGTGGACCTCGTCAACCAGTACCGCGAGCAGGGCGTGCCCGTCATCGAAGCCGTCCAGGAAGGCGGCCGACGCAGGCTGCGGCCCATCCTCATGACCGCGCTGGCGACCATCTTCGCCCTCACCCCGATGGCCCTCGGCATCACTGACTCCGGCGGGTTCATCTCCCAGCCGCTCGCTGTGGTCGTCATCGGTGGGCTGGTCAGCTCCACGGCACTGACCCTCCTCCTGATCCCGACCCTCTACACCATGGTCGAGACCCGCCGCGAACGCCGCAAAGCCCGGCGCGCGGCTCCTGAACCGGCTCAGTCCCCAACCCTCGTGTCCTGATCCGACGTCCCCGGATCCCCCCTTTCGCCCACCGGCACCCGCGGGCGAAAGGGGGGACCTCGCGCTGTCGTGCCGTACCGGCTGGACAGCGCCGAGTGGCGGGCTCGTTGCAGGGAAAGCCGGTTCGCCACCAGGGCGGACGGACACCCTCCTTCGATCTGGCTGCGGCTCCGCGACAGCCGGCGATCACCTTGCGGGTGCTCCCATGGCACGTCGCCCGGCCGATTCGCCGGTGGCAGTACGTGGGCCGAGCCTGCCGGGGCCATCAGGTGTGGGGACGTCCGGGCCGACGCCCGGACGTCCTGAAGCAGGCGAGCCGTGTGCGCCTTCGGACCAGCCCGGGCGCCTGCGCCGATTGGCTAGTCCTCGGCCAGGATCCTGTGGAGTGAGCGAACGTCGACCACGCCCTGGTCGTTGCGTACGTCTTTGCCCGCCAGGAAACCGGCCGGCGCTGCCGGTTCGCCGAGGTCGGAGAGGACCGTCCGAGCATCGGGGAACGGGTCGTCGGCGGTGAAGTGGCTGGTGGTGACGAGGTGCGGGAGGCCCGCCCGGGCGGCGGCGAGCGCGCCGGACTCGGAGTCCTCGACGACGACTGCCTCCTCGGCCGAGCGGCCCAGTTCGCGCAGGGCCAGCAGGTAGATGTCCGGTGCGGGCTTCTTGGCGGGCACGATGTCCCCTGCGTAGACGCCGCTCATCCGGGCCCTGATGTCGGCGCCGACCACCGAGCGCAGCACCGCCTCGACGCTGTGCTGAGCCGAGGTGGAGGCCACGGCGACCTGCCAGCCGGCGTCGAGCGCCTCGGTGATCAGGCGCCGCACGCCCGGTCGGCCGGGCAGCGCGCCGTCGTTGACGAGCTGGATGTAGATCTGACTCTTGCGCCGGTGGATGGCGGCGACCTTGTCGGCCAACTCCGCACCAGGAGCGGCCAGTTCGATCGCGGGGTGATCGGCCAGGTACGCCATGAGGCGCTCCTTGCCTCCGCCGGTCTTCAGCAGCGCGGCGTACTCCCGCGCGGTCCACCGGAAGGGGGCGCCGAACTCCGCGAACGCCTGGTTGAAGGCGAGGAGATGCCCGTCGAGCTCGGTGTCGGCCAGCACTCCGTCGCAGTCGAGTATCAGGGCGCGGTCGGCACTCATGCGGACACCGCCTTCGCGGTCGCCGCGCCCCTGCTGCCGAACAGGTCGATGTGTTCCAGCGTCACCGCCGTGACCGCCGCGGAGATCTGGTCGAACATCTTGACCGGCTCCCACTTGCCGGTGGCCTCCGCGGTGGCGAGATGGGTCCGGGCCGCCTTCATGTAGGCGATCTTGAGGGCGGTGGAGATATTGATCTTTGATATGCCGGCGCCGATGAACCGGCGGAAGTCCGACGCGGCCAGCCCGGTGCCGCCGTGCAGCACGACCGGGAGATCGGTGAGCGCGCGCAAACTCTCGACGCGGTGGAACTGCAGGACCGGTGCCGCGCTGTACAGGCCGTGCGCGGTGCCGAGTTGGGGGGCGATCATGTCGGTGCCGGTCTCGTGCGCAACCTCGACGAGTTGTCCGACCGAGTAGGAGTGCTTCGCCTCGTCGGACCCGACCCCGTCCTCGACACCGATGATGTTCTCGATCTCGGACTCGACGCCGACGCCCGCCTCATGAGCCTCGGCCACCACCTCGGCGGTCTCCTTCCGAGCCTGTTCCAGGGAACGGTCCGACGCGTCGAACAGGACAGATGTCCAACCGGCCCCGATCACTTGGGTGATCACTTCCCGGTCGGGGCAGTGGTCGAGATGGAGCGCGACGGGCACGCGCACGCTCTGCGCAGCCGACCGGGCGATCGCCGCCAGCAGGGTGAGGCCCACGCTCCTCACTGTCTTGACCGAGGTTTGCAGGATGATCGGCGACTGCGCCGCCTCGGCCGCCTGGACGACGGCCCGTGCGGAGAGATCGTCAACGATGTTGACGGCGGGGACTGCGTATGCGCCGTTCTGTGCCGCGGTCACCAGATCCACCGTGTTGGCCATCGCCATGGCGTGTCTTCCTTCTGCTGGGGTGCTTCGCTGATGGAGGTGCAAGTCGTCAATTCGTGGGCGGCGGCGCCAGGACCCGCCTGAGGACATCCAGTACGCCGGGATCCTCGATCGTGGACGGTGTCGGTTCCACCCGGCCGTCGGCGATGGCCCGCAGCGACTTGCGCAGGATCTTTCCGGAGCGGGTCTTCGGCAGGGCATCCACGATCGACACCTCCTTGAATGCGGCCACGGGTCCGATGTCCCGTCGTACGGCCGCGACCAGCTCGGCGCGGAGCGTGTCCGGCTCGACGTCCGCGCCGGCCTTGAGGACCACCAGGCCATGGGGGACCTGGCCCTTGAGTGCGTCGTGGACACCGATCACCGCGCACTCGGCGACCGCCGGGTGTTCCCCGAGGACCGCTTCCATGGAACCGGTGGACAGGCGGTGGCCGGCCACGTTGATCACGTCGTCGGTGCGGCCCATGACGAACAGGTAGCCGTCCTCGTCGATGTATCCGCCGTCTCCGGTGCTGTAGTGGCCGGGGAAGCGGGACAGGTACGACTCGACGTAGCGGTCGTCGTCTCCCCAGAGAGTCAGCAGGGTGCCCGGGGGCAGGGGGAGCCTGAGGCAGATGGCGCCCTCGGTGCGCGGCGGCAGGACCTCGCCGGAGGGGCTGAGGATCTCGACGTCGTATCCCGGCATCGGCACCGTCGGTGACCCGGGCTTGATCGGGAGTTCCTGAAGTCCTCGCGGGTTGGCCGCCACCGCCCACCCGGTCTCGGTCTGCCACCAGTGGTCAACCACCGGCACACCCAGGATCGACGACGCCCAGCGGTAGGTCTCCGGGTCGAGCCGCTCCCCCGCGAGGAACAGCGCCGTGAAACCGGAGAGGTCGTACTTGGCGACTTCGCCTCCCTGGGGGTCGAGCCTCTTGATCGCCCGGATTCCCGTGGGGGCCGTGAAGAGTGCCTTGACGCCGTACTGGGAGATCACGCGCCAGAAGGCTCCGGCATCCGGTGTGCCGACCGGCTTGCCCTCGTAGAGGACGGTGGTGGCACCGACCAGCAGGGGCCCGTAGACGATGTACGAGTGGCCGACGACCCAGCCGACGTCGGAGGCGCTCCACCACACGTCGCCGGGGCCGATGTCGTAGATGTTCTTCATCGACCAGGTCAGGGCCACGGCGTGGCCGCCGTTGTCGCGGACCACTCCCTTGGGCCGACCGGTCGTACCGGAGGTGTACAGCACGTACAGCGGGTCGGTGGCCGCCACGTCGACGCACGGGGCGGGACGGGCATTCGCCATCAGCGCGTCCCAGTCGTGGTCCCGCGGACCCAGGTCCGCGCGCAGGCGCTCACGCTGCAGCACCACGACGGAGGTGGGCGGGTGGTCCGAGGCGGCGATCGCCTCGTCCACGATCGGCTTGTAGGCGATCACCCGGCCGGGCTCGATCCCGCAGGAGGCGGTGACCAGGATCTTGGGAGCGGCGTCGGTGATGCGCGCGGCGAGTTCCCTGGGCGCGAACCCGCCGAAGACGACCGAGTGCACCGCGCCCAGCCGGGCGCAGGCGAGCATCGCGACGACCGCCTGCGGGATCATCGGCATGTAGACGACCACCCGGTCGCCCTTGCCGACACCTTGGTCGCGCAGGACTCCGGCGAACCGTGCGACCTCGTCCCGGAGTTCGGCGTAGGTGTATGCCGCCGTGGCGCCGGTGACGGGGGAATCGTAGCGGAGGGCCGGCCGTTCGCCGTGCCCGGCCTCGACGTGCCGGTCCAGCGCGTTGTAACAGGTGTTCAGCTCCCCGTCGGGGAACCAGCGGTAGAACGGTGGGCGGCTGTCGTCCAGCGCCCTTCGCGGTGTACGTGACCAGGTGACGGCGTGTGCGGCATCGAGCCAGAACCGCTGCGGGTCCTTGAGGCTTGCTGCGTAGCTGTCGGCATACGCGTCCATGAATGACTCCCTGTGCTGTCCGTACTGCCCGTGCTTCCTCAGGCCGGTGGGGCGAGCTCGTCGTCGGTGAGTACGCGCGAGCGGATCAGGAAGCGGACACCCTTGGGGGCTTCCAGCGAGAATCCGCCGCCCCGGCCGGGGACCACGTCGATGGTCAGGTGCGTGTGCTTCCAGTATTCGAACTGCGCGGCCGACATCCACACCGGGATCGGGGTGTCGAGCCCGTCCACGTCGAGGTCGCCCAGGTGCACGTCCGAGAGACCGGTGCGGAACTCCCCGGCCAGGTAGCACATGGGTGCGCTCCCGTCGCAGCAGCCGCCGGACTGGTGGAACATCAACGGTCCGTGCTCTCCGGCCAGCTCCCGCAGGAGCCGGCCGGCGGCAGCGGTGAGATCGGCTCTCCGGATCGGCATGGTCAGAAGAAGCCCAGCGCGTTCGGCGAGTAGGAGGCGAGGACGTTCTTGGTCTGCTGGTAGTGCTCCAGCATCATCTTGTGCGTCTCGCGGCCGATGCCCGACTGCTTGTAGCCGCCGAAGGCGGCGTGCGCGGGGTAGGCGTGGTAGCAGTTCGTCCACACCCGGCCGGCCTGGATCTCCCGGGCCGCGCGGTGGGCGGTGTTGTTGTCGCGCGTCCACACCCCCGCCCCGAGGCCGTACAGCGTGTCGTTGGCGGTCTTGACGGCGTCGGCGTAGTCGTCGAACCGGGTCACCGCGACGACCGGGCCGAAGATCTCCTCTTGGAAGACCCGCATCTTGTTGTCGCCCTCGAAGACGGTCGGCTGGATGTAGTAACCCCCGGAGAGCTCTCCGCCGAGGTCGGCCTGCTCGCCGCCGGTGAGGACCTTGGCGCCCTCCTTCCGGCCGATGTCGATGTAGGAGAGGATCTTCTCGAACTGGTCGTTGGACGCCTGTGCGCCGATCATCGTCTCGGTGTCCAGGGGGTGGCCCTGCTGGATACGGCCGACCCGCTCGATCCCGTCGGCGAGGAACTGCTCGTACATCGAGGACTGGATCAGCGCTCGCGACGGGCAGGTGCACACCTCTCCCTGGTTCAGCGCGAACATCGCGAAGCCCTCGAGGGCCTTGTCGTAGAAGTCGTCCCGGGTGGCGGCCACGTCCGCGAAGAAGACGTTGGGGCTCTTGCCGCCGAGTTCCAGGGTGACCGGGATGATGTTCTCGCTGGCGTACTGCATGATGAGCCGGCCGGTGGTGGTCTCGCCCGTGAAGGCCACCTTGCGGATCCCCCTGTGCTGCGCGAGGGGCTTTCCGGTCTCGACGCCGAATCCGGTGACCACGTTGAGCACGCCGGGCGGGAGCAGGTCGGCGATGAGGTCGAGCAGCACGTGGATGGAGGCGGGGGTCTGCTCGGCCGGCTTCAGTACGACGGTGTTGCCGGCGGCCAGAGCGGGGGCGACCTTCCAGGTGGCCATGAGGATCGGGAAGTTCCAGGGGATGATCTGCGCCACCGGGCCCAGTGGCTCGTGGAAGTGGTAGGCCACCGTGTCGGCGTCGATCTGGGAGATCCCGCCCTCCTGCGCCCGGATGGCCGCGGCGAAGTACCGGAAGTGGTCGATGGCCAGCGGGATGTCGGCGGCGAGGGTCTCGCGGACCGGCTTGCCGTTGTCCCACGACTCGGCGACGGCCAGGGCTTCCAGGTGCTGCTCCATCCGGTCGGCGATCCGGTTGAGGATCAGCGCTCGTTCGGCCGGGGACGTGCGGCCCCAGGAGGCCGCGGCGCCCTCGGCCGCCGCGACCGCGCGGTCGACGTCGTCAGCGGTGCCGCGGGCGACCTCGGTGAAGACCGCGCCGGTGACCGGGGTGGGGTTCTCGAAGTACTCGCCCTTGGCCGGCGCGACGTACTCGCCGCCGATGAAGTGGTCGTAGCGCGGCTTGAACGCCACCACGCTCTGGGGTGCGCCGGGCGCTGCGTACTGGGGCATGGCACGGCCCTCCTGTCATGACTCTGGCACTCTGCGCGAGGCAGAGGGAAACGGGGGGATGGGTGGTGGTGCCCGGGGATCGGCCGGTCAGCCGACCGCGGGGACCTCGTCCGGGACGTCGCCGCCGTGCACGTTCTGCGCCTCGCCCGCGGCCGCCGCGAGATTGCGGCTGATGTAGAGGGAATAGGCGACGGCGGCAGCGATGACGACCGCCGGCAGGACGAAGCGGTCGTGGAACAGGCCCAGGTCCTTCATCGGGATGTTCACGACCACCGACGCGACGAAGATGACCGCGGCGGGTGCGTCGACGTAGCCGTGTCCGAAGTTGTTGATGGTGCGGGAGATGAACTCTCCCCCGAAGGCTCCGAGGATGCCGAAGGCGATGCCCCACAGGATGCTGATGCTGCTGTGGGTGACCGCGTAGCTCTGGACCACGGCCAGGCCGGCCACCATGCCCACGTGGTGGGTGACCGGGATCTGCAGTCCCGAGGCGAAGAAGAAGAAGGTGACGACGCCGATGGCCCAGGCGGGGATGATGGCCAGGCCGGCGGTGGCCGGGTTCTGCAGCATCATCCAGGCGATCCAGCCGGCCAGTCCCCCGGTGAAGATCCCCACCATGGTCAGGACGGGCGGCGTGCACTGCCAGGACAGCCAGACCGCCGGGCTGCGCACGCTGTAGCGGCCGCCGGCCGCCTTGACCTCGTCGGGCGTCCTGGCGAAGATCTCGCCGAAGCCGCAACGGCCGAAGAGCTTGCCCATGATGCAGATCAGCGTCACCGTCAGGGCGATGCTGTCGACGCGGGAGCCGAAGGCGTCGGCGAACAGGCGCTGCAGGAAGTAGCCCAGGCTGCCGAACAGGCCGCCAACGACCATGGGCGAGACCCGACCGGTGCTGATGAGAGGGGTGAGGACGTTCTTGCCGGTCTCCTCCAGGTATCCGCGCCGGCCCGCGTAGGCGGCGGCCGCGACGGCGGGGCCGAAGGACACGTGCGGTCCGAGGTAGAGCCCGAAGGCATACACCCCGAGGAAGTCGACATGCCCTGCCTGGCCGGGGGCCACGAGCAGCGCGACGAATGCGGCGAGTCCGGTGAGGGTGACGGCCCCCACGGCGCCCAGAGCGGCGGCGAAAGCGCCGGCGCAGAACGAGACCACGACACCGATGATCACTGTTTCCATGGATTCATCGCCCTTCAGGTGCGCTTCCTGATTCCGAGCGCGCTCGGAATCAGAACCCCTGCGCCGCGGCGACGGCCGGGTAGACCCGGTCGCTCAGGGCGTGGTAGGTGCCGTCGAAGATTCGGTACATGTCGTCGTAGACCTTGACGTTGGCCTCGACGGGCTCCCAGCGTCCGACCACGTGGACCATCTCGTCGACGGCTTCCTTCAGACTGCCGAAGACGCCGGTTCCGACCGCGCCGATCATCGCGGCGCCCAGGGCGGTGGCCTCCTTCGCCTTGACGGTCTCCACGGGCTTGCCGTACACGTCGGCGGAGATCTGGTTCCACAGTGGCGAGCGTGCGGCGCCGCCGGATATGCGGAAGAACTCGAAGTCGGGAAGACCGGCCTGGTTGATGGCGTCGATCATCGCGCGCATCTCGTAGCAGACGCCCTCCATCGCCGCCCGCACGATGTCGGACTTATTGTGCCCGAACGTCATGCCGACGAAGGCGCCCCGGGCATCGGCGTTGTAGAAGGGGCAGGCCGCGCCGGCCAGCCACGGGACGAAGACGAGGCCCTGCGCGCCCGGACGGGACTGGGCCGCCTGCCGGGTCAGGAGGTCGTAGCAGTCGATGCCGGTCAGCTCCTGCGCGGTCATCTCCAGCTGGCCGAACGTCTGGCGCACCCACTTGAAGCTGCTGGCCGCCGCGCTCGCGTGTCCCTCGATCTCCCACTTGTGCAGGGCCGACCCGATCACGTGGGCCTTCCTGTTGGGGTCCCGCACCGGCTGTTCGGACTGGGCCACGATGACGCCGGCCGTGCCCAGCACGAGGGAGGCCATGCCCTCGGTGATGTTGCCGAGACCGACGGCTGCGCACTGGTGGTCGCCGCTGCCGACGACCAGGGGGGTCCCCTCGGCCAGGCCGGTCTTCTCCGCCACCTCCCTGGTCACTGCGCCCGCGACGGTGCCCGACGGCACGTTCTTCGAGTACTTCGCCGCGTCGACACCGAAGATCCCGGCCAGCTTGTGGTCGTACTGGAAGGTGTCGCCGTCGACGATCTGCCACCAGCCCGCGTCGTCGGTGTCGTCGATGTAGTCGTCGGCGCCGTAGGCCTTCATGACGAGGGCGTGGATGCTGTGGATGAGGGCGGTGCGCTCGTACAGCTCCGGGTGGTGCTTCTTGACCCAGTAGATCTTCGACGAGGGCCAGACCTGCCCGAGGGGGAATCCGGTGATGTCGTAGAGGTCGTCGGCCGTCATGCCGTGCTCGGCCAACTGCTGCTCCATCCAAGGGAGCATCTCGGCGTTACGCAGGTCCTGCCACATGATGATGTCCCGGACGAAGCCGCCGTCCTCGTCGCGCAGCACGAAACTCGACCGCATCATGGTGAAGCTGACGGAGGCGATGTCCTGGGGGTCGATGCCGCTCTTGCCGATCGCCTCACGGGTGGAGTCGTAGCAGTTGTCGATGATCGCCTGCGGGCTGCACTCGACCCAGCCGGCCTGCGGGTAGCGCAGCGGGTTCTCCTTGTAGCCCGACGCTATCTCGTCGCCGCGGAGGTTGAAGATGACGGTGCGGCATCCGGTCGTGCCCGCGTCGATGCCGATCACATATCTTTTGCTGTCCACTGAGATTCCTCCTTGAATTCAGTAGATTCAGACGTGCCGCCGTCCCGAGCGGCCCGATTTGCGCTGCACCAGAATCCGGTCAGGGAATTACCGGAGATCTGCCGCGAAGTGATTCAGTTGTTGTACATGTAGCGGCCGCCAGTGACGTCCACCGAGATGCCGGTGACGTACGCGCTCTCGTCGCAGACGAGGAACATCACGGCGCCGGCCGTGTCCGAGGGCTGGGCGATCCGACCCATCGGCACGTTGCCGACCTGCTGGGCCTTCGTGGTGTCCGTGTGCGCTCCCTGGTCGGTGAGCGGGGTCTCGGTGACGCCGGGGCAGACCGCGTTGACCCGGATGCCGTCGCTGACGAAATAGCCGGCGGCGTACTTCGTGAGACCGATGAGACCCGCCTTCGACGCCACGTAGTGGGGGCCCGCCCAACTGCCGCCGCTCTTTCCGGACGTGGAGGAGATGTTGACGATGCGGCCCCCGGTGAGCTTCATGTAGGGGTGGACCTCGCGCAAGCACCGGAACGCCCCAGAGAGGTTGATGTTCATGACGAAGTCCCATTCCTCGTCGGAACATTCGGGCAGTTGCGAGAACCGGGCGACGGCCGCGCCGTTGACCAGGATCGTGATCTTCCCGGTCCGGTCGAAGACCTCCTGGAAGGCACGCTTCACGGACGGCGAGTCGGAGATGTCCATGTGCACCGCGAAGGCTTCGCCGCCGGCCTCCTGGATCTCCTTGACCGTGTTCGCGTTGGCGTCGTCGTCGATGTCCGCACAGGCCACCAGCGCGCCGTGCGCGGCGAGTTCCAGGGCCACCGCGCGGTCGATGCCGGATGCCGCGCCGGTGACCACGGCGACATCGCCCTTGAGTCGTTCGCTCCTCATGGCTCCGCCTCAGTCCCTGGTGATCTCGATGTTCGAGAAGATCTCCTCGAACAGCGGCAGTTCACGGATGATCTGGTCACCCGCGCGCGTCCCGACGATGTCCGCCCCGGCGGCCACGCAGCCCAGCGCCACGGCGGTGGTCCAGAAGCGTCCGGTCCCGGCGAGCTTGATCCTTACTCCGGAGTCCTTGAGAGTGTCGTTCATCAGTTTGATGACCGCCATGTCCGGCCCGCCCTCCCGTCCGGTGGACGACTTGACGTAGTCGCCGCCGCCCTCGGCCACGCTGTTGCAGGCCGCGACGACCTCGTCCGAGGTCAGCCGGGACACCTCGACGATGAACCGGGTCTCCCGTCCCTGGGCGGCCTTGACCAGCTCCCGGACCTCCTTGGTGACCTTGTCGTACTCGCCGTTCTTGAGCGCCCCGAACTCGATCACGGGGTCGATGAGGACGGCGCCGCGCCGGACCGCGTCCTCGACCGCGGCGACCTTGGAGGTCAGGGTGCCGGTGCCGAAGGGGTAGTCGGTCACCACGTTCGGCAGCACGTCCGTGCCCTTGAGCTCGCTGACGATGTAGTCGAGGTAGTTCGGGTTCACGCAGCACGCGTGGACGTTGTGCTCGAGGCAGACCGCCACGAGCTCCTTGATGGAGTCCAGGGTGGTGTCGGGGTGGACCAGCGATATGTCGAGCATCTTGGCGAACGACTGCGCGTCGATCTTCTTGCCGCGAATCTTGATCACGATTTCGGACCTCCCTAGAGGCTGTTCTCAGTACCACTGGATTAGATCTGTATATACAGGCAAGTACGAGATTGGACGAGAGCGTATGTGCGGCGCCTGGGCCAGTCAAGAGACTGGTTCAGGGGACTTAGGCAGAGGTGTTCAGCATGGCCGCTCCGCAGGGCGAGAGGCCGCGCTGATCGACTCGCAGGCCGCGTCGGCCACGGCCTCGGCGGTCAGGCCGAAGCCCTGGTAGAGCCGACGGTGGTTGGCAGGGGCGCCGAAGTGTTCGAGTGACACCAGTCGGCCGGCGTCTCCCACATAGCCGCGCCAGGACAACCCCACGCCCGCCTCCACGGTTGACGCGGACCCTGACCTGCGGTGGCAGGACATGGTCGCGCCATGCCGCGTCCTGCTCCTCGAACCACTCCACGCACGGCATGGACACCAATCGGGTGGGGATCCCGTCGGCCTGGAGCAGCTTGCGCGCCTCGACGGCCAGTTCCACCTCGGAGCCGGTGGCGAGGATGATGACGCGCGGTGTGGTGTCCAGTCCGTCCGGCCCATGGGCCTCCCGCATCACGTAACCGCCTCGTGCGGCGTCCTCGTCGGGCTCGTAGACCGGGACCGCCTGTCTGGTCAGAGCCAGTCCGTGCGGGGCTGGTCTCTCCCGGTGGCGGCGCAGGATCTCGCGCCAGCAGATCGCCGTCTCGTTGGCTCGGCGGCGCGGACGATGTACAGGCCGGGGACGGCCCGCAGCGCTGCCAGGTGCTCGACGGGCTGGTGTGTGGGGCCGTCCTCGCCCAGCCCGACGGAGTCATGTGTCCAGACGTAGGTGACCGGCGGTCGCATCAGGGCAGCCAGCCGCACGGCTGGGCGCACGTAGTCGGAGAAGACCAGGAAGGTGCCCCCGTAGACGCGGGTGTCCCCGTGCAGGGCGACGCCGTTCATGATCGCGGCCATGGCGTGCTCCCGGATGCCGAAATGGACCGTGCGGCCGTACGGGTTCGCCGTGGGCAGCGGGTTGTCCGCGGGGAGGAAGGAGGACGAGGCGTCGATCGTGGTGTTGTTGGAGCCGGCGAGGTCGGCCGATCGGCCCCACACGCTTGGAGACCCGGCCCGAGGCCTGGCGGGTGGCCAGCCGGGTCCCGGTTTCGAAGACCGGTGGCAACCGGTCCCAGTCCATCGGGCAATTTGCCCGCGGCCATCCGGTCGAGGGCGGACGCACGCTGCGGGTGGGCGGCCCGCCACCGGGCGAAACGGCCGTCCCACTCGGCGCGTGTCCGGCGGCCGCGGTCCGTGGCCTGCCGGGTGTGGGCGAGCACGTCCGGTCCCACCGCGAAGTGCGCCGCCGGGTCGAAGCCGAGCGCCTCCTTGGTCGCGGCGACCTCGGCCGCGCCGAGTGCCGAGCCGTGGGACGCCGCGGTGTTCTGCGCCCGCGGCGCCGGCCAGGCGATGATCGTGCGGGCGGCGACGAGGGAGGGGCGGCGGGTCTCGGCCTGGGCGGTCCGCAGCGCCGCGTACAGGGCGTGCACGTCGAGGTCGCCGCCGGGTGCCTGTTCGACATGCTGCACGTGCCAGCCGTACGACGCGTAGCGGCCGAGCACGTCCTCGCTGAACGCGGTGGCTGTGTCGCCCTCGATCGAGATGTGGTTGTCGTCGTACAGCACGACGAGGTTGCCGAGCTGCTGATGGCCGGCGAGCGAGGACGCCTCGTCCGAGACGCCCTCTTCGAGGTCGCCGTCGGAGGCGATGGCCCAGATGGTGTGGTCGAAGACGGAGTCGCCCGGGAGCGCGTCCGGGTCGAACAGGCCGCGCTCGAAGCGGGCCGCCATTGCCATGCCGACAGCTTTGGCGACACCCTGGCCGAGCGGGCCCGTCGTGGTCTCGACACCGGGCGTGTGTCCGTGCTCCGGGTGTCCGGGCGTGCGGCTTCCCCAGCTGCGGAAGGCCTTGAGATCCTCCAGTTCGAGGCCGTATCCGGCGAGGAACAGCTGGATGTAGAGCGTCAGGCTGGTGTGGCCGGGGGACAGTACGAAGCGGTCCCGGCCGGCCCAGTCGGGCTCCGCGGGGTCGTGCCGCATCAGTTTCTGGAAGAGCAGGTAGGCGGCCGGGGCCAGGCTCATCGCCGTCCCGGGGTGGCCGTTGCCCGCCTTCTGCACGGCGACCATCGCCAGGACGCGCGCGGTTTCCACGGCACGCTGGTCGATGTCGCTCCACTGCAGGTGGTCGGTGGTCGTGCGGGAGTGCACAGCTTTTTCTCCTCGGGAGTGACGGAAACGCTTTCTCCTCGGGGTGGTGCCGCGCCGCGGGCGGGTAGGCAGGCAGCCTGCCGCCCGCGGCGCGAGACCGGCCGGCTCACACGTCCGGGATGGCGTCCCATCGGGCGCGGGTGTACTGGCCTGGGTAGGGCGCCTGCGTCCACGGCATGCCGAGTTCCTGTGCGGCTCGCAGGGGCCAGGCCGCCTCCCGCAGGGCCACGCGCCCCAGGAAGACCGCATCGGCCTCACCGGCCGTCAGGACGGCCTCGGCCTGTTTGGGATCGAGGATCAGTCCGACGGCAGCGGTGGGGATCCCGTTGTCCTCGCGGATCCTGGCGGCGAGGGGGACCTGGTAGCCGCGCGTGGCGGGAATGTCGGCGGGGGCGATGCTGCCGCTGGACACGTCCACCAGATCTACGCCCCGCTCGCGCATGAGCCCCGCGAACCTGCTGGTCTGTTCGATGTCCCAGGCATCCGGCAGCCAGTCGGTCGCCGAGACGCGCACGAACAGCGGTTTGCGGTCCGGCCAGACCTTCCGGACGGCTTCGACGACTTCCAGGGGGAAGCGCACGCGTCCCTCGAAGGATCCCCCGTACTCGTCGGTCCGGTCGTTGGCCAGGGGCGAGAGGAACTCGTGCAGCAGATACCCGTGCGCGGCGTGGATCTCCAGGACGTCGGCACCCGCCCCGTGCGCGCGCCGCGCGGCGTCCGCGAACCGGGTGGCGACATCTTTCATCTCGTCCCGGGTCAGCGCCCGGGGCGCGGGACGGCCCGGGTGTTCCCTCGTGGACGGAGCCACCGTGGTCCACCCACCCCGGTCGGGGGGCAGCACGCCGGACGGCTCACCGGGAAAGCCACGCCAGGTGGAGGCCTTGCGGCCGGCATGGGAGATCTGGAAACCGAACGCCGCGCCCTGGGCGTGCACGAAGTCCACGATGCGGGCCCAGCCCTCGGCCTGCCTGTCGTTCCACAATCCGGCGTCCTGCGGCGTGATCCGACCGACGGGATCGACCGCCACGGCTTCGGACATGATGAGCCCGAAGCCGGTCTGGGCCCGTGCGCCCAGGTGGGCCAGGTGCCAGTCGTGGGGCATGCCGTCCTCCTCGACACAGGAGTACTGGCACATCGGGGAGAGCCAGATCCGGTTGCGGACGGACACACCCCGCAGGGTGCAGGGCTCGAACAGAAGCGGCATGGTCACCGGTCTCCTTGGAGGTCTGCGGCGGGCGGAACGCCGGGTGTCGTCTGACGGGGGTCGCTGTCGCGCCGGTCAGTCATGGCCGACCGGAGCCGTGGCCGCCGCGTTCATGAAGCGGCGCTGGTACGACACGACCTGGTTCGCCGAGGCGAAGCGCGCGAGGTACTCGGGCTCGGCCGTGATGACCAGCCGGTCGACGACGTCCGCGAACTCGGGATCGGTCATCAGCTTGTCGAGATCCCGGTAGTTGGCGCCCTCCATGCTGCACACGATCAGACGGGTGTCGGGCAGGTGGGACTGCTTCAGCAGGCGCAGGTTGTGCCGGACGGCGTCCAGGCCGTCCCACCCCTCCGCGTCGTTCAGGTGCCGGTAGGAGACGAGATCCTCGCCGTAGTGCAGGACGTCGATGAGTTCACGGTCGCCGCCCGAGGCGGACAAGTGGTCGGTGTCGACGAGGAACGTCCTCAACTGCTCGAGGCGGGACCTGTCCCGGGTGGCACGGTAGGAGGCGACGAGATCACGCACGTGCCTGGCCTGGGAGAGCCGGTGGCGGATGAAGCTGTTGATGAAGTACGGCTTCGCCTGCAGCGCCAGGGCGCTCTGGTACGGCTCGAACATGAGCGTGTAGTTGACGCGGTAGCCGTGCTCGCGCAGGGCCAGAGCGAGGGTGTGCGACCGGAACGCGTCCGGCGTGGACGGGGAGGCGTAGTGCGCGCCCAGCTTCCGGTCGCCGCTCATCAACTCGTGCACGTTGCCGGCGTTCACCGGGCCGGTGTGCGGGACCTTCACCACGAGCCGGTACGGCGAGAGGATCTCGCGGTACACCGCGATCTCGTCAAGGATCTTGTCGAAGTCCGGCTCGAAGGGGTTCTCGATCTCGACGCTGACGTCACAGCCGGGACCGAGGACGTCGCCGAGTTCCGTCATCACCTCCTCCAGCGTGTGGAACTTGCGCCCGACGTTCGCCTCGGGATTGTTGATGAACAGGTCGTAGACGATCCCGGGGTTGCAGGTGAGGTTGCCCAGCAGACCCGCGACGGGGGCGACCTCGTACGGGTTGGCGGAGTCCGCGGAGTACACGACACCGGTCGGCCGGCGAACGCCGTTCCCGTCGAAGCCGATGTCGCGCACGAGGTCGACCGACAACAGACCGTCGGGCTCCAGTGAGCTCTCGATCCGGAAGCCTGCCGGGATCTCCCCCTCGGGCACGCCGAACGTCCTGATGACGTCACGGAACCGGTCCGTCACCGCCACTGCGCTCGCACACCGGTTGAGCGCTTCGAAGTCCCGGCGCTCCAGAAGGAGGTTGCGAACCCGGCGGACGTCGCCCTCGTGACCGCGGGCCGCGTCCGCGGTCAGAGCGCCGAGCGTGTAGTGCACTGCGGTGCGCCCGGCACCGGCAGACCGGTAGTTGACATGGGGCATCTTCTCGCCTTCCTGCGCTACAGGAGGAGTACGCGGAGCCTCACTCCACAAGTAGATACACCTGAGCTACTGAGGCATTACCTGTATATACAGGAAAAGCTAGGTGGTCGCTCCCCGCATGTCAACCGATCGGATCCATGACGTTCGCGCACGCTCCCGTCCACACATCGAGAAGGCCGACGCCATGCGGCCCACCCGGGAGGCTTCGGATGCGGGATGCCGAGCAGCCCACAGCGGGCCGACCACAGCGGCACGAGGTCCGCCCGGCGCCCTGCCCGGGTCTGGGCTCAAGTCGCTCCCACTGCGGCATCCGGAACACGATGCCGCGACCCCATCCCGTACATCCTTGTCAAACGGGCGGCGGGCAGGTCGAGCCGGACAGCGCAACCGGGCCACGGCCAGGGCATGGAAGGCATCGGACGCGCCGTGAGAGCGGGGCGCCCGACGGCAGTCGGCCAGGGACTTCTAAGGCACGGACGAAGTGGTTCCGGGCTGCCGGCAGCCTGGCTTCCGGGCGCCGGGGGCGGTGATGCAGGCTGTTCCGCACCGCCATGAGGGTTCACCGCACCGAATGCCGCCACCCCTCGGCCGCGGGTGATCGCCTAACCGCCCGGTGACAACCTGTCAAGCCCCGGCAGCGTCCCCTCGCCCGACAGCCGGCGGGTGCCGCCGGACGGCTCACCGACAGCGTCACTCGAGCGCGCGACGCTCACTCCGGCGGGCGGTGGAACTCGAAGGTCACCTTCATCTTGTCGCCACGGAAGAGCACGTGGCAGTACTCGAACGGCCCGCCCGAGGACGTGTAGTTGGTCTCCTCAAGCTGCAGGAGGGTGAAGCCGGGTTTCACCTGGAGCAGTTGGGCGTCGCGCTCGCTGGCCAACGCCGTCTCGACGGACTCGACGACCCGCGCCGGCTTCAGACCGTAGCCCGATTCCAGCACGTCGCGCAGCTGCACACCCTCCAGGTCCTTGTCACCCAGGTCCGGGCACACACCCACGGGGATGTAGGAGAGGTGGATGCTCAGCGGTTCGCCGTGCACGGTCCGCAGCCGCTCGATCCGGTACACCGTGTCGCCTTCGCCGAGCCCCAGCTCCTTGCGCACCCGCCCCGGCGCCTCCACCTTGGAGGAGTTCAGCAGAATGGTCTTGCTGGAGATCCCCAGGTCGTCGAGCTGGCGCTGGATGCCGATCGGCAGGTGTGCCCTGTTGGCGATCTTGGGTTCGGCCACAAAGGTCCCCTTGCCGGGAACCCTGTAGACCAGCCCCTGCTGGACGAGCCTCGTGATCACCGCCCGCGCGGTCATCCGGCTCAGTCCGTACGTCGCGCTCAGCTCGTTCTCGGAGGGGATCTGCTTGTTCGGCAGCCACTCCTCGTCGGCGATTCTGTCCTTGATCGCCTCTTCCAGCTGTACATGCAGCGGCGTCGGGCTCGATCGGTCCAACATGGCGGCCCCCGTTTCGGCAACATGTATGTACAGGAACGGTCAGCATATCACCTGCTAGTGGCACGAGGGTGGGAGTTTGTCAACACCTCGGGCCGCCGCGGTCACCAGGTGGCGGTGAGCACGATCTTGCCGACCGTCCTTCCCGACAGCACCTCCAGGTGTGCCCGGCGGATGGTGTCCGCCGTGATCCCCTGAAGAGTGGTGGCCATCGTGGTGCGGATCGTCCCTGCCTCGACGAGCTCGGCGGTGCGGTCGAGCAGCCGCCGGTGCGCGGCCATGTCCTGTGTCTCGAACATGGGGCGGGTGAACATCTTGCCCCAGTGCCAGGTGACCGACTTGTCCTTCAGGGGAACGATGTCGAGCGCCGTGGGGGAATCAAGCGCGGCCACCCGGCCGAACGGTACGGCGATCTCCGCGAAAGCCTGCACGTTGCCCTCGGTGTGCGGGGCCAGGATGTAGTCCACGCCCAGGGGCGCGGCCCTCTTCACCTCCTTGACCAGGTCATGGTGGTCGGCGCCGTGGGCAAGTGCCCACGCGCGGGACTCGGGCCGGGAGGCCGTCGCGATCACTCGCAGGTTCGTCAGCCGCTTGGCGAGTTGGAGGGCGATCGAGCCGACCCACCCGCCCCGGCGAGTACCAGCAGGGTTCCCGTGCTCTCGACGGAGAGCCCGAAGTGGTCGAACAGGGCTTCCCATGCGGTGATGGTCGTCAAGGGCAACGCCGCGGGTTGCGCGAAGGTCAGACCACGCGGCATCCGGCCCACGAGCCGGGCGTCCACCGCATGGTAGGTGGCGTTCGTGCCGTCACGCGTGACGTCGCCGACGTAGTAGACCCGCTCCCCCACTGCGAACTCGGTGACATCGGCTCCGATCGCCTCGACAGTCCCTGCGGCGTCGTAGCCCAGGACCGTGGACTCCCCCTGCCCCATGCGGGCATGGAACTTCGTGTCGACGGGGTTGGCCGAGACGGCGTGGATCCGCACAAGCAGGTCGTGCGGTCGCAGCCCGGGCATCGGCAGGGTGCGGGTGAGGAACGCGTCCGGGTCCGCGGCACCGCGGCCTCCCTGCGCGACGATCCCTGTCATCGTGCCGCCCATCGCTGCCTCCATCAGATCGGCTTTGCGCGTCGGCGCCGCGCAGGCGCTCCGGCCGCCGGTCCGGACGCGGCGAAGAGGCGTGGATCATGGCGCGGTGCCGTTCGCCCCACCATGCCATGGTCACGATCGCCGCTGCGCAGCCGACCGAGCCGGTCGGCCCGGCCCGCCGCCGCGGCACCCGCGGCAGAGGAGGCAGCGCGGCCTCCGCACCCGTGCTCCAACCTGCGCGACAGGCAAGGAAGTTGGCCTCGGCGATCGCAGGTCTGCGTGCGAACTCACTTCCGCAGGAACCGACTTGGCCGACAGTCCGTGCGTGATCCCGAACGCACTGGACGCGCCGCGGAGACCCGCCGCGCCGATTCTGGTGGAGTGAGGGATTTCGAGGCCCCGAGCAACCCGACTCGGGTGCGAGCTCCTCCGGGGACTCGCGATCGAAATGAAGAGCCGATCTTGCGAGAACACGCATTCAGGACAGTATGCGCCGCCCATTGTCCAGTCTTGCGACCACCTGCCATCAGTAGCAAAATACGGGACACCGTTCCGCAATGCGACACATGTTGTAGGCCAGGGAGTAGCCCATGAGTGACAGTCCGCGCCTGAACCGTCCGGTCACCGTCCACTTCCGCGCAGACTGGGGGCAGGCGAACTTCCACCGGATCTGCGGTTGGCTGTCGCAGGAACTCGGCGACCGGTCGCCTGAGGGCTCCCGGTTCGCCGTGTGGAACGGCCGGGGCGGCACGGACCAGATCGCGGCGCTGCGCGCCAAGGAATGCGACATCACCATTGCCACGCCGACCGCGGCGCTGAGCATGCTGCAGCAGGCCGGCGAGCTGGAGGGGCTGGCCGCCCTGGGCGTCATCCCCCAGCGTGACAGGCTCGTGGTCGCGGTGGATGCCGAACTCCCCGTGTCCACCGTGGCCGACCTTGCCTCCATCGACCGCCCCCTGACGATCGCGACCTCCCAGGACGACGGGGTGAACTTGATCGGCCTGGCCACGCACAAGGCGCTGCGGCTGGCCGGCCTCGACCTGGACCGGTTCTCGTTCTTCTACGACGAGCGCCCCTTCCCGCCGATCGCCCGGTTCGCGGCAGGCAAGGCGGACGTGCTCATCCACGAAGCCATCATGACTCCGCACTGGCAGAGCATCGACCGAGTCCGTCCGGTGAAGTACCTGCCCTGGGGCGACGCCGTGCTGGACGCGTTCGACGCCGAAGGATGGGGCCGGGCTGTGGTGCCCGCCGGCTACCTTCCGGGACTGGAGAAGGACCTCACCACACTGGAGTTCTCCGACTTCGGAGTGCTGTGCCGCGAGGACCTGGCCGACGACCTCGCCTACCTGGTCACCTGGTGCATGGTCCGCACCAAGGCGGCCCTGGAGGGCCAGTACAAGCACATCCCCGCCGACTACTCCCCCGTCGGCTACCCCCTCGACCCGGCCGCGATGGCGCGCACGCCCCTGCCGTTGCACCCGGCCGCGGCACGCGCGTATGCCGACCTGGCCGACGCCGACCTCACGGCGGACGACGGCTCGGTCATCTGGAAGTGATCCAGTAACCGCGAGGTCGGGCGCACCACCAGGACTCGGCCCCGGGTCCCCGTCAGCACGCGATCTCGTCCCTCGACGTCCCGCTCAGTCGCGCACGGCCCAGCAACTCGTCCAGGACGGCCGCGTGCGGCTCGGCGGTGTTGCGCACGTGGACCTACAGCGAGGCCGGCCCGGCGTCAAGTTCCTGCGCCAGCCGACGCATGGTCACCTCGACAGCGTGGAGAGCAGCCAGGCCGTGCGCACGGGCGGCCGGATCGGCTGGATCCTGCCCGCACACAACACGGCGGCGGGCCGGGTGCTGCCGGCCGAACTGTCGACTCAAGAACTCGCTGAGCTGTCACCGCCAGACCGGCGACCGCTCCGCGCGCCCGCCTTGAGAGAACCGCGGGCACAGCTGGCCGAGGCGCGCGAACGCGGATACGCCGCCGTAAACACACCCGGCGACGCCAGCGAGATCGCCGCCCTCGTCCGGGGCAGGCGAGGCCGTCCGCGCGCCGCGCCCATCGTGACCGCCCCTCAGTCGCGGGTCCGGTCCGGACTGGATCGACGACATCGCCGACACGGTCGTACGTATGGCCAAGGGAGCTGAGCGACCGTGTCGGCTGATCGCACACCCCACGAGCGGCCGGAACTCCCCAGGGAGTCCGGCCGCTCTACGCATGCCCAAACGCAATACCTCCGGCACGACGGTTGCCGAGAGCAGCGTGTTTGGTATCACATTGACGGCCAGTGTTCCGCATGGCGCTACACATGCCTTCCCGTCCGTTGTGATCTTCGCAAAGGATCCCTGTATGTCTGCCCTTGAGCCCAGCCTTGACGAGGTCGAGAAGGCGGTAAGGGAGTCACTACGCGATGAGCCGGTCGCCGCGCTCGCCACCCTGGACGGCGACGGCTGTCCGGCCACGGCCTTCATGCACTACACGGTGGACGGGCTGCGGGTGTACATACACACCTTCACGCAACCCGCAAGTACGCCGCCGTCCTCAGGGGCCGCCGCGTCGGCCTCTCCGTGCTTCCGGTCTCCCGGGGGATTCGACGAGCGCGGAGAGAGCCGCTCGACCCAGATCAAGGGGCATGCCCGGGCGGTCACCGAAGCCGGGAAGATCGCTCACGCGGTGAGCGTGATGCGCGCTCGGTCCGCCGAACCGGCCCAGGACTCGCTGCTGAACAACATCAAGCCGCCCGCGGCCGGCGGCCAGCAGGTCTTTGCTGCGCGTGGACCCGGTCAAGGCTCTGTGGGCCGACCACCGAGTGCGACTGCGGTGGCGCAGGGTGCTCGACTTCAGCGACGACGGCACTCGGCTCACCAGTATGCGCCCGTACAACACCGTCATCGGACGAAGGAAGGCACAGTCGTGAGCGCAACCGCCCTGTCGGCGTCCCGGACGATCCCGGCCCCGGACCCGGACATCGAACCGCTGAAGGCGAACGCCTTCGAGCGCATGGCCAAGGGCGCCGCGCGTTGATGCCGCTGTTCCCCTATGACGACCTCACATCACCCTGACCAGCGGCAACATGCTCAACAGCCTGAAAGGGTGCGGATTCGACCCGGATTCGCCCCGGGCCCCAGACTCCAAAACGAACAGTAGTTGACTGCAGTGATGCTGATTCTTGCCGCTGTACCGAGCATCCACCAAAAGAGGAGTAACACAATTAAAACTAAGTGGACATTATCGGGCGATTAACGTCACGCTGCGAGTAGTCCCACTCGCCGTCGCCGCCACGCGGGGCGACCGCGCCCCGCCGACAGGGACTGGAAACCCCCATGCCTCACATGACCGCCTTCGCCAGGAAGCAGTGGTTCTCGGCAGGTGCCGTCAGCGAGACGCCCTCGCCAGTGATCAGTTCCAGCGCCTGCTGCAGGGCGCACCATCAGTGCAGCCAGAGCGGGTCAACGAGAAACATCTCGTACATGTACTTCCGAATTCAACCGCCGCCTGAGTCTCCACTACAGACCGGCGTCGGACCACCTTTTACACCCGGAATGCCTGAATCTGCTGCATGACCGGTGGGACAGGGACGACAATACGCGGACCCGAATTCGACCCGGATTCGACCCGGACAGTTTGTTCAGCGAGAAAACATGGCCTCTGACCTGCGAAAATAAAGAGCAGCAGACGAGTCGGGCTGTACGCCGGGTACCGGCTTGCCACTGGCCAGCGGCGAGGAGCCGTTCAACGACTCCTCGGCGCTGGGCGGCGGTGACCGCGGTCGCATCGTCCGCCGGGCCGAGCCGTACCGCGTTCAGGATCGCGGTCCAAGACGTGGCGCCCGGCTCCAGAACGGCCACGAAGGAGTAGAGCCAGCCCGGGATGAACTGCGACGCCGTCTTCGCACGGCCGGAGACATGGCAGAACAGGCGCTCCGCCGAGCACGGCGCGTCCGAGCGAAGCCACGGCGACACGTCGACTGCCAGGACCAGACGCCCGCCATCGAAACGCGGCAGAGGCAGGCCGGCCAGCACCATCCGCAGCCGGTCGACATCGAGTTGGCCGGGGTTCAGGCCGCCGCACATCGCTCCGTGCCCACGCCAATGCTCGGGCAACAGCGTCAAGTCCACCGGGGACTTCACCGCACCGTCCGCACACAGCACCGCGTCTGCCAGCTCGAACAACTCGTCGCGCCGGGCGGTCAGACACTCGTAGAACTCTCCCCGGAAGCGTGACGCTTCCGCGAACGCTTCCCTCCGAACTGCATCAGGCAGCAGACTCTCCCTAACCGCCTTCGTCTTGGTCACGTGCACCTTGGTCGGAGCACATGATCAGACGAAGGCAGGCCGCCCCCATGTCCGGCGAACCCCCAGGTGAGCGACCCGGTTCGAGACACCATTCGAGGCCGGAAGAACAGAACAAGCTCAGCGTTTGCGCATAGCGGAGCATCGCGGACCCCACCAGCAGAAGCTGGCGGGAATCCGACCTGCGACATCGACAGCATCGACTGACACAGGCCCGTCAGTCAGGCAGGACCGGCATCATGTCGTGGTCGGGGTGGGTGTGCTTCCAGCAGCCGGTCGTCCAGGTGGACGAAAACGGGCGCGCCGGTGGCCTCGGCGAGGGCGGGAGCCGCGTTGATGTGGTCGTTGTGGGCATGGGTACACACAATGGCGGTCAGACGGCGGTCTCCGACGGCACGGGCGATCGCCTCCGCGTCGTGGGCGGCGTCGATGACGACCGCCTCGTGGTCGTCGCCGACGATCCAGACGTTGTTGTCGACGTTCCAGGTGCCGCCGTCCATGCTGAAGGTGCCCGAGGTGATGACGTGCTCGATGCGGACGCCTGTCATCACAACATCACCACCGAACGCAGGACGTCGCCCCGGTGCATATGGGCGAAGGCGTCCTCGACCTCGTCCAGGGCGATAGTCTCGGTGACGAAGGCGTCCAGGTCCAGCCGGCCCTGCAGGTAGAGGTCGATGGGCATCGGGAAGTCGCGGGAGGGCAGGCAGTCGCCGTACCAGGATGACCTCAGGGCTCCGCCGCGGCCGAAGACGTCCAGCAGCGGCAGTTCGAGCGTCATCTCCGGGGTGGGCGCCCCGACCAGGACCACCGTGCCGGCGAGGTCGCGGGCGTAGAAGGCCTGCCGGTAGGTTTCCGGTCGGCCGACGGCCTCGATGACGGTGTCGGCGCCGAACCCGCCGGTCAGCTCGCGGACAGCCTCGACCGGGTCGGTCTCCTTGGAGTTGACGGTGTGGGTGGCGCCCAGCCTCTTGGCGGTGGCCAGCTTGCGGTCGTCGACGTCGACGGCGATGACCTTGGCCGCACCGGCCAGGTGGGACCCGACGATCGCGGCATCCCCGACGCCACCGCAGCCGATGACGGCCACCGTGTCCCCTCGGCCGACGTCGCCGGTGTTGATCGCCGCGCCGATGCCGGCCATCACCCCGCAGCCGAGCAGACCGGCCGCAGCCGGTGAGGCGGCCGGGTCGACCTTCGTGCACTAGCCCGGCGGCGACCAGCGTCTTCTCGGCGAAGGCTCCGATACCGAGGGCGGGCGAGGGCTCGGTGCCGTTCAGGAGAGTAATCTTCTGCGCGGCGTTGTGGGTGTCGAAGCAGTGCTGGGGGCGTCCGCGCCGACAGGCGCGGCAGCGGCGGCCGCACACGGCGCGCCAGTTGAGGATGACGAAGTCGCCGGGTTCGACGTCCGTCACTCCGGGCCGACTTCTTCGACGACGCCGGCCGCCTCGTGCCCGAGGAGGAAGGGGAAGTCGTCGTTGACACCCCCGTCGCGGTAGTGCAGGTCGGTGTGGCAGACACCGCACGCCTGGACTTTCACCACTGCTTCTCCCGGGCCCGGGTCGGGCACGACGATCGTCTCGACGGCTACCGGCTCGCCTTTGGCGCGGGCGACGGCGCCGCGTACGTGGTGGGGCATGGAGGTGGTCCTCTCGCTGTGCGATGTGGGTGGGTGGGACGGGGGGCGGTTGCCGAGGTCACCTTGCGGGCCGCACGGTGACGGGGAGCGCTGCCCAGGAGCGCAGGGTGTTGTTGAGATGGCGGCGGGGTTCGCCGGTGAGCTCGATGCGTTCCACGCGGCGGGCGAGGGCGGTCAGCAGGGCCTCGGCCTCCAGGCGGGCGACGTGCTGGCCGACGCACTGGTGGATGCCCATGCCGAAGCCGACATGGCCGGAGGGGTCCCGGGTGAGGTCGAAGCGGTCTGCATCGAGCCAGCGGGCCGGGTCGCGGTTGGCGGCGCCGAGGAACATGAGGATCTTCGTGCCCTCGGGGATGACGGCGCCGGCGATGGTGACGTCGGTGGTGGCGGTACGGAAGAAGGTCTGCACGGGTGACTGCCAGCGCACCGCTTCGTCGAACGCCACACGTGCCGACTCGGGTCGTTCGCGCAGTCGTTGCCACTGGTCGGGATGGGTGGCGAAGGCGTAGAGGGTGGCGGCGAGGCCGTGGACGGTGGTGTCGACGCCGGCGGTGAGCAGGGAGCGCACCACCAGGGGTGCCTGGGTGTGCGTGAGGTCGCCGCGGTCGGCGGCGGCCCAGATCCGGGAGCCGAAACCGTCCTCGCTCAGCGCCTCGCGGGCGCACTGGGCGTTCACCCAGGCCGACAACTCGGCCCCCCTGGCGGCGTCGGCCTTCACGAGGTCGTTGGCCGGCCCGAAGGCGTTGAAGGCCATGTTGCCGTAAGGCAGAAGGTTGTCCCGTCCCTCGGGCCCCAGTCCGACGGCGTCGGGGAACACACGGAGCGGAAACGCACTGGCCAGGTCCGTGAATGCGTCGAACTGCCTGCCCCGGTCGGCCAGTACGGTGTCGACCAGTTCCTCGGCGACCGTCTGCCACGTCGCGCGCAGTTGCCGCAGGGCGGGTGGTGCGAGGATCTCGCGCAGGACACGGCGCGGGGCGTCGTGGTGCGGCGGGTCGGCTTCCAGCAGCAGGCTCGGCGGCCGCCAGGGTTTCTCGTGACGGAAGTTGGCCAGTCCGACGCCTGCGGCGGACTGGAACGCCTGCCAGTCGACCAGGGCGCCGTGCACCTCGCGGTAGCGGGCCAGCGCGTACACGTTGTAGTGGGTCAGGTGGACGACGGGACCGGCTTGCCGCAACTGCTGGTGCAGCGGCTCGGGTCGAGTCAGATGTTCGGCGGCGAAGGGGTCCGCGTCACTCGTGGGGAGCGGGACGGCGGGGGCCGGTGCGTGGGTCATGGCGGCTCCAAGCGGAAGCGGGCACGGGGCACGGGGGCATGTCTGCGGGTGCGGCTCAGAGGTCGAGGACGAGGCGGTCACCGCGGGAGCGGGATACGCACGGGAGCATGCAGTCGTTCGCGTCCCGTTCGTGGTCGGTGAGGATCGAGTCCCGGTGATCGGGCGTCCCTTCCAGCACCGGCGTGAGGCAGGTGCCGCAGGTGCCCTGCTCGCAGGAGGACAGGACGTCGGCTCCCACCTGTCGTACGGCGTACAGGACGGAGGTGTCCGGCATGACCGTCACGGTGCGGCCCGTGCGGCGCAGCTCCACCTCGAAGGCAGTCTGATGGACGGGCTCCGGCAGGGCGGCGGCGTTGAAGCGCTCGGTGCGCAGGCTGTACGACGGCCAGGCGACGCAGGCCTGCTCGACGGCCGCCAGCAGCGGCGCCGGTCCGCAGCAGTAGACCTTGGTGCCGGGATCCGGGGTGTCCAGCCACGGCGCCAGGTCCAGCAGGCCGCACTCGTCCTGGGGGCTGATGTGCACTCGGTCGCCGTGGGCGGCCGACAGTTCCTCGCGGAACGCCATCGAGGCACGGCTGCGGCCTCCGTACAGCAACTGCCAGTCGGCGCCGATCAGTTCAGCCTGGTGGATCATGGGCAGCAGGGGGGTGATGCCGATGCCGCCCGCGATGAACAGGTACCGGTCGGCCGGAACCAGCGGGAAGTGGTTGCGCGGCCCGCCGACGCCGACCAGGTCACCCGGCGCGAGCCGGTCGTGCACGTACGCCGAGCCGCCACGCCCGGCCGGCTCGCGCAGGACCGCGATGCGGTAGGTGTACGGGTCCCACCGGTCACCGCACAGGGAGTACTGCCGGCCCGTCCCTTCCGGCAGGACCAGGTCGATGTGCGAGCCAGGGGTCCAGTCCGGCAGCCGCGCGCCGTCCGGGTGGGCGAGAGTGAGAGATACGACGCCGTCGGCGATCGTGTCTTTGGCACGGATCTCCAATGTCACCCTGGAGAGGGCGGGTTGGGGAACCCGGAGCAGGCTGTCTGCGACCACGATGTCGCCTCCCGTCTGTGGACTGCAGGCAGGATGCTCAGGGCCGGGGCCGTCTCGCGACGGCATTCTCATTCAGTGAGAGACGAATGCGAGAGACGAATTTCGTGCGGATGTCACACGGATGTCGCGCCACCGTCGCGTGACCGCCCGCAGCCCCGTCGTCACGTGCTGCCCAGGGCGCGCGAGATGCCGCGGGCGGCGGTCCGTACGACGGGGACGACCGCTTGGGCGCCCGCGTCGTTGGGCACGATGACGGCCAGGGCCGCCATCACCGTGCCGTCGCCGCCGCGCACGGGGGCGGCGATCCCGAGGGCCTCTTCGTGGACGTAGCCGGGGCAGTAGGCGTATCCCTGCTGCCGGACGTCGGCCAGGATCGCCCGTAGCTGTGCCGGGGTGGCCGGAGTGTGGGGGGTGTAGGTGGTGAGGGGGCCGGCGAGGATGCGTTCCCTCAGAGAGACAGGGCCGTGGGCCAGCAGCACCAGGCCGCTGGAGGAGGCGTGCAGGGGCAGCCGGCCGGCGACCCGGGTGTAGTTGATCACCGCGCTGGGTGCCGAGAGGCGCTCCAGGAACAGCACGTCGTCGCCGTCGCGCACGCCCAGCTGCACGTGGTGGCCGACGACGTCGTGCACGCCTTCCATGAACGGCATCGCGGTATCCCTCAGCGAGAGCGTCGGCGAAGCGCGTGTCACCAGCTCCCACAGTCGCACACCGATCCGCACCCTACGGTCGTCGTCCCGGCTGAGGAAGCCGTGCGCCACCAGCTCGGCCACGAGCCGGGAGGCCGTCGCCACGTGCAGCCCGCTGCGGCGGGCGATCTCCGAGACGGTCAGCGCCGGCTCGTCCTGGCTGAAGGCCTCCAGGATGCGAGCCGCCCGGGAGAGGACCGACTCGTGGTGGGGTGTCTTCATGCTCCGTGTTCCGGTGTTCGGGGCATGCGCCGCCGGGAGACCAGCATGGCATTCGCTCTCCGGCACGCAAGGCCGTCCCGTGCAGCTGGAGGTTCGCGGCGTATCGGAGCCGAAACGGGATCTTCGCCAGGGCTAGGGTCCTTCTGATGGATCTCCGTGGGAGAAGGAGCGGCGTTCGGTGCGTGCTCTCGGTGTGCCGGGCGGAAGCCCTCGTAGCGGAGCTACTAGGGCTTTTGTCCGGTGCGGCGAGCGGGCGTGCCGGGCGTCGCGACGCCGCGGAGATCCGTCAGAAGGGCCCTAGTGACCTGAGTCAGAGATTCGTCGTTAGTCGGGCATGAGTCGTCCGGGTCCGAAGATTCCGCCGTTGTCAGTAACTGATGCCCAGCGGGCGGTGCTGGACGGTTGGTTACGTCGCCGTACGACGGCTCAGGCGTTGGCTCAGCGGTCGCGGATCGTGCTGGAGTGCGCCGAAGGCCACTCGATCATGGAGGTGTCCCGCCGGCTGCGGATCGCTCCGGACACGGTCCGCACCTGGCGGCGCCGCTTCATCGAGCGGGGGCTGGACGGCTTGTGCGACGACCCGCGGCCCGGCGTCCCCCGTAAGATCACCGATGCCGACGTCGAGCGGGTCATCGTCAAGACGCTCGAGGAGACGCCGAAGAACGCGACCCACTGGTCGACGAGGTCGATGGCCGCGGCCACGGGAATGTCGCAGTCGACGGTGTCACGGATATGGCGGGCGTTCGCTCTGGCCCCGCACCGGTCGCAGACGTTCAAGCTGTCCACCGACCCGCTGTTCATCGACAAGGTTCGCGACGTCGTCGGTCTGTATCTCGATCCGCCGGAGAAGGCCCTGGTCCTTTGTGTGGACGAGAAGTCGCAGATCCAGGCCCTGGACCGATCCCAGCCGGTCCTGCCGATGGTGCCAGGAGTTCCCGAACGACGCAGCCACGACTACGTCCGGGCCGGCACCACGACCCTCTTCGCCGCTCTCGAGGTCGCCACCGGCAAGGTCATCGGCTCCCTCCACCGCCGCCACCGGGCAGCGGAGTTCAAGAAGTTCCTCGCGAAGCTCGACAAGGAAGTCCCGGCTGATCTGCAGGTTCATCTGATCCTGGACAACTACGCGACCCACAAGACGCCCGACATCAAGCGGTGGCTGCTATCCCATCCGCGGTTCCACCTGCACTTCACGCCGACCAGCGCATCCTGGCTGAACCTGGTCGAGCGGTGGTTCGCCGAGCTGACCCAGAAGAAGCTCAAGCGCGGCGTCCACCGCTCCGTCCAAGCCCTCGAACGCGACATCCGCAGCTGGCTCGCCGACTGGAACGAACACCCGAGGCCGTTCATCTGGACCAAGTCCGCCGACGAGATCCTCGACAAAGTAGCCGCCTACTGCCGCCGAATCTCTGACTCAGGTCACTAGGGGTCCGGCGCGAGACGCCGAGGGCTTGGAGGGTGACCAGGCCGCGCCGGTTCCTGCCGCAGCGGCCGGACAGCTCACGCCTGTGCCGTCGCCCTCGACGGCGCTGTCGGACTTCGGGACGACGGCCGGTTCCTTGGATTCGCAGTGCGCGCCGGAGCCGAGCGGGTCTGTCTGCCGGTGGTGTCGTCACGCGCAGGACGAAGGGAGTTGACGGTTGACGGTGCGTCGCGCCGGTCCGAAGGAAGGGCCTGCTCAGCCACACCCGACGGGTGCGGCTGACCAGGGGGGTCACGCCTGCACAGTCTCTTGCGGGGCCGTCGTCCGGCGGAGGACGGGCAGCAGCCCGGCCGCCACCAGTGCCGAGGCCAGGCCGAGGAGGCCGACGGCGCCGGCGAGGCTGCCGGTGGCGGACTCGACGGCGATCAGGGCGAGCGGGCAGAGGAACTGCCCGGAGAAGAACGACGCCGTCCACAGGCCGGTGCCGCGGCCGCGGTCGGCGTAGTCCAGCTTGGACATCGCCCAGGTGACCAGCGAGGGCAGCAGGAAGCCGGTGCCGATGCAGTTGAGGACCGCGCCGGTGACCAGGACCGGGGTGTTGGGGGCCAGGCCCATGACCACGAACCCGGCTCCGCACAGGGCGAAGATCGCGGGCAGCCTGCGCTCCGGCCGGCCGGTGAGCCTGGCGAAGGTGAGGCATCCGGTGACGGTGGCGGCGCTGGCGATCGCGGTGGCCATGCCGATGATGCCGCTGTTCTTCACGCCCAGGTCGTCCAGCAGGTAGGCCGTTTCCACCGGGACGGTGTAGAAGACGATGGCGCCGAACACCGTCAGCACGCAGATGCCCGCCAGTCGGCGCACGGGGAACGGCCGGGCCTCGGCGGCGGCAGCCTTTTCCGTGGCTGCGCCCTGCCCGGGCCGGGGCAGGCACGCGGCCATGGCGGGGGCGAGGAGCAGCCCGACGGCGTAGAGCCAGAAGGGGGTACGCCAGCCCGAGGATCCGAGCGCGCCGCCGAGCACGAAGAAGGCGGTGGCGGAGGCGGAGGCGCACAGGGTCTGCAGGGCCAGGTAGCGGTCCCGTACGCGGCCTGTGTAGTAGTCGCCGATCAATGTGGTGCAGCAGGTCATGATGGCGGCCTCGGTGACGCCGAGGAGGGCGCGGCTGGCCACGATGGCACCGAGGGATTCCAGCCACAGCGGTGCGGTGCCGAACAGGGCGTACAGGACGGCCGCGACGATCAGGAGGCGTTTGCGTCCCAGCCGGTCGATGATGACGCCCGCGAAGGGGGCCAGCAGGGCGAGCGCGAGTGCGGGGACGGTCAGGACCATCGGGACGAGCGCCTTGGCGCCGGGCACTGTGGCGAAGTGCGCCTGCATCTTCGGCAGCACCGGAGCGAGCAGCACCGCGCCGAGGATCGGCAGACAGCTGCCTGCCATCAGAAGCACGACGCGCAGACGGCCCCCGGCTTCGGGCGCGGGCTCGGTGTTCTGGGCGGCGGTGCCGTCGGCGGGCACGGGTGGGGAAGGGAATCCGGGCATGCGAGGCCTCCACGGGGCGGGGGCGGGGGCGCGCAACCGCGCCCCCGCGGTGACCGTGGCCGTGCCGGGCTGCGGGGCGCAGGTGCACCCAAGGGGGATGCGCCCGAGAGCGGGCGTCAGGAACTGGCACGACTATGGGCCAGGCTCCCCCGGGCGGCTACCCTCTGCGCGATCAAACTCCTGGATCGTGTTCATCCAGCCTGTGGATGGCGGGTGGTCGGCCCGGTGAGGGAGGCAGCGACGCGCGCGGCCGTCTCGCGCAGCCAGATGTGCGCGGCATCGTGGGTGTGGACCGGGTGCCACCACAGGGCCTGCCGGAGGGGGACCGCCTCGTAGGGCGGCTCCATGATCCGTACCGGGGCGACGCCGCGCAGGCGCTCCGCGAGGCGCCCCTGGACGAGGGCGATGCGACGGGTGCCGGCGACCAGGAAGGGCAGGGTCTGGAAGCTGTCGACGGAGACCTCGACGTGGGGTTCGATGCCGAGCATGCCGAGCTGGCGTACGGCCGGGGCGTCATAGGTGCGCTGATATGTCACCCACGGCAGCCGGGCCAGGTCCTCGGTCGTGATGCGGTCACCGACCTCGGGGTGGTGGTCCGCGACGAGGAAGACCCATCGGTCGTCGTAGAGATCGGTGGCGGGAAAGCCGCTGATCACACCGTGCGGCATGAACAGGCCGTCCGTCGTGCTGAGCACTGTGCCGGTGTCGTCGAGCAGGGTCGGCGGGATCTGGGTGAAGCGCAACCTGATGCCCGGCGCCTCTTCATGGACGGCGCGGGCGAGTTCGCTGCCGAAGACGGCGACGGCGTAATCGGTCGCAAGCAGTGTGAACTCGCGGCTCTCGGCGGCCGGGTCGAAGGATGCCTGGCTGCTGAAGAGGCGTTCCAGCAGGTCGCAGGCGGTGGAGGTGCGGTCGAGGAGGACCTGCCCGAGGGCGGTGAGCTCGTAGTGGCCGCCGGCCCGGGCGAGGAGGTCGTCGTCGAAGTGGCGGCGCAGCCGGGCGAGCGCGGCGCTCATGGCGGGCTGGCTGAGGCCCATGCGACGCCCGGCCCGGGTGACATTGCGCTCCTCCAGCAGGGCACGCAGCGCGACGACGAGGTTGAGATCGAGGCGGGCCAGGTTCACGGAACTCCCCTTAGTGACACTTTGATCAGCGATTATAAACATCATGGATCGCGAGTATCCAAAGAATCGATTTCCCTGATCAGGACGGGTGGCCCCAGATTATGTCCCACCCGCAATCAGGAGGACATGTCCGTGAAACCCGAATCCGCATCCGCTTCGTTCGCGGGCCCTTTCGCCCTCGCCACCCTCTCGGCCCCGGGCCTGCCGCGCTTCCCCGCCCTGGTCACGGCCGACAGTCAGGTGGTCGACCTCCGAGCGGCCCTGCGGGACGACGCTCTGACGACGCGCGGTCTGCTCGACCAGTGGGCAGTCGCACTCCCGCTGTTGCACAAGCTCGCCGCCGACACCGGGACCGAACGGCGGCCGCTGGCGGACTTCCGGGTGCATGCTCCCATCGAGCCGCGCCAGGTGCTGCAGTCGGGAGCCAACTACCGGCAGCACGTGATCGACCTGCACGTGGCCCACCGGGACCCCGCCGACGACCGCTCCGAGGAGGATCGGCGCGCCGAGGCCGCCGAGATCATGGACCGGCGGGCGGCCGAGGACCTGCCGTACATGTTCATCGGCCTGCCGAGCGCGATCACCGGCCCGTACGACGATGTCGTACTGCCCTCCTGGGCTGAAAAGCCGGACTGGGAGCTGGAGTTGGCGGTTGTCATCGGCAAGCCCGCTTACCAGGTGTCCGTGGAGGAGGCCCTGGAACACGTCGCCGGGTACACGATCGCCAACGACCTCACCGACCGTGCCACCGTCTTCCGCCGGGACATGCCGCAGATCGGCACCGACTGGCTGCGCAGCAAGAACGCACCCGGCTTCACCCCGCTGGGACCCTGGATCGTGCCTGCCGGGTCGATCGCCGACCCGGACGACCTGCGCGTCACGCTCAGGCTCAACGGCGAGACCATGCAGGACGAGTCCACCAAGGACATGATCTTCAACGTCGCCCGGATGGTGGCGTACGCCTCCCAGACCGCTCGCCTGCTGCCCGGTGACCTCATCCTGACCGGCAGCCCGGCCGGCAATGGCATGCACTGGGGCCGGCTGCTGCGCGACGGAGACGTGATGGAGGGTTCGGTCACCGGGCTCGGTGTGCAGCGCACCCGATGTGTCGCGGAGGCCGCGTCATGACCCTGAACCGCCATGATCCGGAAGGCTCCATCGCGCGCACGGCCAAGGCATGCTCCAACTGGGGGCGTTGGGGCGAGGACGACGTGCTCGGCACGCTCAACTTCCTCGACGAGAGCAAGCGTCGGGAGGGTGCGGCCCTGGTCCGCCGGGGCGTCAGCTTCTCCCTCTCCCAGCGGTTCGACATGAACGGTCCGCAGAAGGGCTGGCGCCGACGGACCAACCCGGTGCACACCATGCTGGACACCGGCACCGACGCGGCCCTGGGTATTCAGGGCTTCCCGCACGGCATCGGCGGGGCCGACGACGTGATCGCCATGCCGTTGCAGTGCTCCACCCAGTGGGACGGGCTCGGCCACATCTTCGACCACGGCAAGGCATGGAACGGCCGGGCGTCCGAGAAGGTGGTCACCTCCGAGGGCGACCTCGTCACCGGTATCGAGCACATGGCGCCGTACGTCGCGGGACGCGGCGTTCTGCTCGACGTGGGCCGGGCCATGGGCACCGGGGGCGAGTTGTCGGACGGTTTCGCGATCACTGAGGAGCATCTGACCGCGACCGCGGCGGCGCACGGGGTGACCGTGGGGCGCGGCGACATCGTGCTGGTGCGTACCGGGCAGCTTGCCCGTGCCCGGCGCGAGGGGTGGGGTGACTACGCAGGCGGCGCGGCCCCCGGGCTGTCGTTCACCACCGCGGGCTGGCTGCACGGCAGCGAGATCGCCGCGATCGCCACCGACACCTGGGGTTTCGAAGTGCGGCCGAACGAGTTCGAGCACGCTTTCCAGCCGTTGCACCAGGTGGCCATCCCGCACATCGGCCTGCTGATCGGCGAGATGTGGGACCTGGAGTCGCTCGCCGAGGACTGCGCGGTCGACGGCGTGTACGAGTTCTGGCTCACCGCCGCACCGCTGCCCATCACCGGAGCCGTCGGCTCCCCGGTCAATCCGATCGCCGTCAAGTAACAGCGGAACGAAGGAGTTCCCCCCATGAGCAACACCAGCAGAGTCCTCGTCGTGGGCGGCGGCGCCGCCGGCAACGCCGTGACCATCCTGCTGCGCCGCGCCGGCGTCGAGGTGGACCTGATCGAGGCCAGGGACGACTGGAACGCCGCCGCCGGCTCCGGCATCACACTGCAGGGCAACGCGCTGCGCGTGCTGCGCGAACTCGGCGTGTGGGAACAGGTCGAGGCCTCCGGGTTCGCCTTCGAGTCGTTCGGTGTGACCGCCCCGGACGGCACGCTGCTCTTCGCCCACGACGACATCCGCACCGGCGGTGACGACCTGCCCGCCACGGTCGGCATGCAGCGCCCGCGGCTCCAGCAGATCCTCATCGACGCCGTCCGCGCCTCCGGCGCCGACGTGCGCCTGGGCACCACCGCCGAGCCCCTGGAGCAGGACGCCGAGGGCGTCTCGGTGCGGTTCAGCGACGGCACCGAGGGCCGCTACGGCCTGGTGATCGCTGCCGACGGCCTCAACTCCGCGACCCGCGCGGCGATCGGGATCACCGACAAGCCCGAGCCCACCGGCATGGCGATCTGGCGCGCCCCCGCCCCACGCCCCGAGGGGCTGGTCCGCACCAACCTGGCGTTCGGCGGCCCGGCGTACATCGCCGGGTACTGCCCGACGAGCGAGACCACCATCTACGCGTACGTCGTCGAGGCCTGCCGCGACCGCGCCCTCATCGACCCGACCACCTACGCGGACGAGATGCGCCGCCTCGCGCGCAGCTACGGCGGCCACTGGACCGAGATCACCGAGCACATCACCGACCCGGCGAAGGTCAACTACACCTGGTTCGACCGCCTGTTGGTGGAGGGCTCCTGGCATCGCGGCCGGGTCGTCCTCATCGGCGACGCGGCGCACTGCTGCCCGCCCACCCTGGCCCAGGGGGCCGCCCTGTCCCTGGAGGACGCCTCCGTGCTGGCCGAGCTGCTGACCGGCGGGCGGGACTGGGACGACGCACTGCTCCAGGAGTTCTACGAGCGCCGCATCCAACGCGTCCGGCCGGTCGTCGAGGCGTCGGTCCAGGTCGGGCAGTGGCAGCTGGACGGCGTGCGCGACGCCGACGTACCCGGTCTGATCGCCCGCACCCTCACCCCGCTCAGGGAACTGCCGTGACCACACCGACAGTCGACGTCCACGCCCACCTCCTGGTCCCCGAGGTGGAGGCGGCCGTCGCCGATCACCCCGACCTCGCGGCGGCCCGGGCGCTGGACGCCCGCCGCAACGGTCCGGCCGCCCTCGCCGTGAGCGGGCCGATGGTGCGCGAGCGCATCCCGCGGCTCACCGACGTCGCCGTACGCCTCGCCGCGATGGACGCGCAGGGCGTGGACGTACAGCTGGTCAGTCCGTCGCCCTCGCACTACCACTACTGGGCGGACGAGGCGACGGCCGAGAAGGTGTACCGGCTCGCCAACGAGGCGACGGCCGCGCACTGCGCGCAGGCGCCGGACCGGCTACACGGTCTCGGGCTGGTCCCGCTGCAGCACCCGGAGCAGGCCGTGCTCGCCCTCGAACACGCCCTGGACCAGGGCCTGTCGGGCGTGGAGATCTCCTCGCACGCTCCCTCCCGGCCCGCCATCGGGCAGGAGGGGCCCCGCCGCGAGCTGTCGGACCCGGCGTACGAGCCCTTCTGGACGCGGGCCGAGGAGACGGGCGCGATCCTGTTCCTGCACCCCTTCGGCTGCACGCTCGACGAACGCCTCGACCAGTGGTACCTGTCCAACACCGTCGGCCAGCCCACGGAGAACGCGGTGGCGCTGTCCCACCTCATCTTCTCCGGAGTACTGGACCGCCACCCGGACCTGAAGCTGATCGCCGCCCACGGCGGCGGCTACCTGCCCACCCACATCGGCCGCTCCGACCACGCCTGGGCGGCCCGCTCCGACGCGGGCGCGGACTGCGCCCACATGCCCAGCAGCTACCTCAAGCGCCTGTACTTCGACTCGCTGGTCCACGACCCGCACGTCCTGCGGGAGCTGATCCGGGTCGTCGGCCCCGACCGGGTCCTGCTCGGCTCCGACTTCCCCTTCGACATGGGCACCGAGGACCCGGTCGGCGCCCTGCGCGCGGCCCGTCTGTCCGAGCCCGACTTCCACGCCGTACGAGGCGGCAACGCCGCCGCGCTCCTCCGGAAGGACTGAAACCATGACCGCACGCCTGCTCACCCACCTGCGGCACGTCGACCTGGCGGTGCCCGACTACGACAAGCAGCTGGACTTCTACGCCGGCGTCTGGGGCCTGACCAAGGTCGCCGAGGACTCCGGCATCTCCTTCCTGGCCGCCGAGGGCAGCCCCGAACAGTACGTCGTACGGCTGCGCAGGGCCGACGAGAAGCGCCTCGACCTGGTCTCCTACGGCGCGGGCAGCCCGGCCGACGTGGACACCCTCGCCGAACAACTCCTCGCCGGTGGCGTGCAGTTGGTCTCCCAGCCGGGCAAGATCGACACGCCCGGAGGCGGCTACGGCTTCCGTTTCTTCGACGTCGACGGCCGCACCATCGAGGTTTCGGCCGACGTCGAGGTGCGGCAACACCGCAGGATCGAGGAGAAGGAGGCGATCCCGGTCAAACTGTCCCACGTCGTCCTCAACTCCCCCGACCTGAACCGCACCCGGGAGTGGTACGAGCGCCACCTCGGCTTCCGCCTCTCCGACACCCTCATGCACCCGCACATCGGTGAGGCGATGCACTTCATGCGCATCAGCAACCAGCACCACTCCATGGCCATCGCCCAGGGCCCGCACGCCTCCCTGCACCACGTCTCCTTCGAGATGCGCGGGATCGACGAGTACATGCGCGGCTCCGGCCGGGTGATGCGGGCCGGCTTCAAGAAGATCTGGGGCCCGGGCCGGCACCTCGCCGGCGACAACACCTTCACCTACTTCCTCGACCCGCACGGCAACACCGTCGAGTACACCACCGAGCTGGAATGCCTCGACGAGGACACCTGGCACCCCCACGTCTACGACTTCTCCCAGCCCGAGGTCACCGACCAGTGGGGCACCGCCAACCCGATGAACGAACTGGTCGCCAAGGAGTCCTTCAACGACCCCGACCGCGGCTGCTTCGTCGCCCCTCCGGTCTGACCTCTCACCTGTCCGACCCGTAAGGCGCCGGCCACCCGGGGCGCGGCGACGGTCGGCTTTCTCCGCCCGCAGCGCCTCCGGGCCCGCGCGCCCGCCCTCCCTCCGACAGGAGCCCCATGCGCTTCGCCACCTACGAGTACCGCGGCCGACGCTGTGTGGCCGTCGTCGACGACGACGGCACGCTCTACCCCCTGCCCGGTGTCAGCTCGCTCACCAACCTGCTCGCCGAGGGGGGCAGCCTGCGCAACCTGCTGGCCGCAGGCGCCGTGACGCAGGACGTCCCGGCCGGCCCGCACGTCTCCGAGGTGCGGCTGCTCGCGCCGCTCCAGCCCCCCACCGTGCGGGACTTCGTCACCTTCGAGGAGCACGTCGAGGGTGTACGGCGGGCCGTGGACGGCGCCACCGGGGTGCCCGGGCAGTGGTACGCCGCCCCGACCTTCTACTTCACCAATCCCTACGCGGTCGTCGGCCCGTACGACGACATCCCCGTCCCCCCGGGATCGAGCGTGCTGGACTTCGAACTCGAGGTCGCCGCAGTCATCGGGCGCGAAGGCCGCGACCTCACCCCCGAACAGGCCCGCGACCACATCGTCGGCTACACGGTCTTCAACGACTGGTCCGCCCGCGACCTGCAGTCCGCCGAGATGAAGGTCGGCCTCGGCCCCTGCAAGGGGAAGGACACCGCCACCACGCTCGGGCCGTACCTGGTCACCGCCGACGAGCTGGAGCCCTTCCGCGACCCGGACGGCTTCCTGCGGCTGGCCCTGACCGCCGAGGTCAACGGCGAGGTCGTCGGCAAGGACCTGCTGTCGAACATGAGCTGGACCTTCGAGGAGATGGTCGCCTACGCCTCCCGTGGCACCCGCGTCGTCCCCGGTGACGTCCTCGGCTCCGGCACCTGCGGCAATGGCGGCTGCCTGGCAGAGCTGTGGGGCCTGCGTGGCGAGCAGACGCCGCCCCCGCTGAAACCGGGCGACGTCGTCACCCTCACGGTGGAGGGCATCGGCACCGTCTCCAACACGGTCGTGCCCGGTCCCGAACCCGTCGCCCTGCCGGTCGGCAGGCGCCGCTCGCGGGAGCGGCCGTGAGCGAACTCCACAGCAAGCGGCTGCTCGGCAAGGTCGTCGTCATCACCGGAGCCGCCCGCGGCCAGGGGGCGGCCGAGGCCGACGCCCTCACGAGGGAAGGCGCGCGTGTCATCGCCACCGATGTGACAGGAGCCCCCGGCTGCCGCCGGCTCGACGTCACCAGCGACAAGGAATGGGCCGAACTCGCCGCCGAACTGAAGGAGGCGTACGGCCAGGTTCACGGCCTGGTCAACAACGCGGGCATCACCTGGCGCGCCCGCATCGGCGACGTGCGCACCGACGACTTCCACCGCGTCCACGCCGTCAACGTCACCGGCCCCCTGCTCGGCATCCAGCACCTCGCCCCGCTGATGCCACGCGGCTCCTCCATCGTCAACGTCGGTTCCTCCGCCGCTCTCACCGGCCACTATCCGGTCGCCTACACGGCCAGCAAGTGGGCCTTGCGGGGCCTGTCGAAAACCGCGGCGCTCGAACTCGGGCCCCGGGGCATCCGGGTCAACACCATCCACCCCGGATACATCGAGACCGAGATGACCGCCTCCGCGCCGGCCGCCTTCCGCGAGGCGAACATCCGCGAGACGCCCCTGGGGCGGACCGGCACGGTCGACGAGGTCTCCCCCCTGGTCGTCTTCCTGCTGTCCGACGACTCGTCCTTCATCACCGGCGCCGAGATCGCCGTCGACGGTGGGCTCACCGCCCACGGCGGCGTCAAGTCCGTCTCGGACGCGCTGCAAGCGGAGGGCCCGTGAAACGGCCGGACCGGAAAGCAGCTCCGGCTCCCCACTCGTCGTCAGCGACGGCTGGTCGACCGCTCGGCCGGCCTTCCCCACTGAAAGGAACAGGCAACACCGTGGACAAGGTCATCGCCGGCGCCGCCGAGGCGGTCGGCGACATTCCCGACGGCGCTTCGCTCGCCGTCGGGGGGTTCGGCCTCTCCGGCATCCCCGGCGTCCTCATCGAGGCCCTCCACGCGCAGGGCACGTCGGGACTGCGGGTCGTCTCCAACAACTGCGGTGTCGATGGGCGGGGGCTGGGCGTGCTGCTCGCTTCCGGTCGCATCAGCCGGGTCACCAGCTCGTACGTCGGTGAGAACAAGGAATTCGCCCGCCAGTACCTGAGCGGGGAACTGGAGGTGGAGCTGACACCCCAGGGCACCCTCGCCGAACGCCTGCGAGCCGGCGGGGCCGGAATTCCCGCCTTCTACACCCCGGCAGGCGTGGGAACCCAGGTCGCACGCGGCGGACTGCCCTGGCGGTACGCCCCCGACGGCTCCGTCGCCGCCGCCTCCCCGCCCAAGGAGATCCGCGAGTTCGGCGGCCGCGCGTACCTTCTGGAGCACGGCATCACCACCGACTTCGCCCTCGTACGTGCTTGGCGTGGCGACCGCCACGGGAACCTGGTCTTCCGCCGTGCCGCCGCCAACTTCAACCCGCTCGCCGCGATGGCCGGCCGCGTCACCGTCGCCGAGGTCGAGGAACTGGTCGAACCCGGCGAACTCGCCCCCGACATGGTCCACCTGCCCGGTGTCTTCGTACAGCGGATCGTGGAGTTGACTCCGGCGCAAGCCGCCGACAAGCACATCGAGAAGAGGACGGTACGTTCCTGATGCCCTGGACCCGCGACCAGATGGCCGCCCGCGCCGCCGCCGAACTCACCGCCGGCTCCTACGTCAACCTCGGCATCGGCCTGCCCACCCTCATCCCCGACCACCTACCGCCCGGTGTGCACGTCGTGCTGCACTCCGAGAACGGCATCCTCGGCACCGGCCCCTATCCGAGCGAGGAGGAGGTCGACCCGGATCTGATCAACGCCGGCAAGGAAACCGTGACCGTGCTGCCGGGCGCCTCCTTCTTCGACTCCGCGCTGTCCTTCGGCATGATCCGCGGCGGCCACATCGACACCGCCGTACTCGGCGCCATGCAAGTCTCCGAGCACGGCGACCTCGCCAACTGGATGATCCCCGGAAAGATGGTCAAGGGCATGGGCGGCGCCATGGACCTCGTCCACGGCGCCCGCCGCGTCATCGTCCTCATGGAACACACCGCCAAGGACGGCACCCCGAAGATCCTCAAGGAGTGCACCCTCCCGCTCACCGGAGAGGCCTGCGTCCACCGCGTCATCACCGACCTCGGCGTCCTCGACATCACCGACGCCGGCCTGGCCCTCGTCGAAACCGCCCCCGGCGTGACCGCGGACCACGTCGCAGCGCGCACCGGTGCCCCCTTGCGCCTCGACAGCCTGTCGGCCGCTTGTTTTCGTCAATTCCGGCAGTAGAGATCAAGACCGTGTCCGACGGCAACCACGTCGATCAGGGCCTGGAGCTCAGAGGGCGGGTCCTTGTCCGTCCAGGCTTGCCACCACCGGTGGAGGGTGACGGTGGGGGGTGAGCCAGGAACGGACGGCCCGTAAGGCTCCGGCCGGCAGGACAGCTGGTGCTGGTGGGGTGTGGCCGGGCCCCCTCTGGCAGTGCCGGGAGGGGTGCGGCGGCGCTCCGCGCGACCGGGATGGACTTGAAGTTGTTGCTGGGTCGGGTGCGGAGATGGCCGTGCGGCTCGCTTGGATCGCGCGCTTGAGATCGTGGGGGTGGCCCCTGGGTGACCACCGGCATCAAACGCAGGCCCCTGCAGGAACTCACCCTCACCGACGAGAACCACCCGGGTCAACGCCAAGGCTTCCCAGCCCTGACTGCCTGAAGCAGGTTCTCTGTCCCTCTTGCCTGGCCGCCGGCCGCGGGACGTGGCCGCTGTCCTGGCGGCTGCCGTGGTCCTTCGCCTGCGTCCGCCACGAGCTGCTGCTGTGCGACTACTGCCCGGCCTGCGGGCATCCTCCGCCGGTCAGCACCCGGGGACGGGGCAGACCATCGTCTCCCGGCGCCTGCCTGCACGCGACACAAACCGGACGTGCCATCCGCTGCGGCTACCCACTCACCGAGTCCCCCGCCCGGCCCTGCAGTCCGACGGAGCGGTCCTCGCCGCTCAACTCGCCGTCACCCGCGAGATCCTGGGCACATCGGTGGCAGAGCAGGCCCGCACCCGCGGTCAGGAACTCTACGTCCTGGCCCGACGGGCTCTGCGCGGCATCCACGAGCTTCCCGCCGCACCATCAGCGGTCAAGGCGATCCTGGACGACTGCGGCGGCACTCTGCCCGCCCTGGCCGTCTGCGACGAGGCCAACGACGCCCACAACACCGCCGTCGGCACCGCCGTGGCCGTGATCGCCACCGACCACGGTCATCCAGCCTGCGACGAGATCTTCGCCTGACTGCTGTCCACCGACCGCCCATGCCTTCCCCGAAGCAACTACGCCACCAGCAAGATCTCCGAGTGGCTGCCCGCCGGGCCCCGCGTGGTCAACCGCATGCTCGCGGCAGCCGACTCCGAGCTCACCTTCATCGCCCGCCTGCGCTACGGCACCGCCACTCCCGCACCGAGTTGGCCCGACCGCAGTGACGAAGCCACCGGGCGTCGAAGCTGCCCGCCATGATCTGGCCGTCCTGGGCCTTCCGCCTCCTGCCCGTCGAGACCAGCGCCCCCGTCGCCGGGTTCCGGCGGGCATGCGTCTCTTTGATGCTGCTGCCCGGCACGAACTGGGACTACCCGCAAGCAGCATCGCTCCCGGGCAACACCAGCCCCAAGAGCAACCGCCGAGCCGGACGCGGCCGTGGCATCCTCAGGGACCAAGACCCTGCTCACGGTCCTGCCCGCGTTGGCCAAGGCCCTGAACAGCCACCCCGTCCCGATCGACTACGACCGCCGCCGCAGGCTCTTCAGCCCCGACAGCGTCGACTTCGATCACCACGCCTACCAGACACTCTGCCGACGCCACGGCTGGCGGCCGCATGCACCCCTCCGGATCAAACGGCTGCGCTGGCACCTGGCACGACTGCTGCTGGGCGCCGATCCCGGCGCCGCCTCGCGCACACCCGCCGGGCACCTGGCCTTCCGCTACCGGCTCCATCCCGGCCTGCATGAACTCCTGCACCAGCAGGCAGCCGCCAACCTGGAAGCCCACGGCATCGACGAACCCGTGTCCTTCGAACCCCCACCAGCCTGGATCACGGATCCCGGCCTTCCGCCCGGCCCCGAGACGATCAACCAGACCCTGGGCCCCACCGCACCGCACCCCGTCCAGCAGCGGCCACCCACCCCCGGCCGACGCACCCCACGACAGGGAGTCCTAGCCCCGCAGAGCCTCAAACGGCTCTACCAGGAACAGCAGTTACTCCAGCACGAGATCGCCGAGCTGGCAGGTTGCAGCATCAGCACCGTCCGGCACGCACTCGACGAAGCAGGCATCCCGCTCCGCCGACGCCGCCCAGCCGGCCATCTCAAGAAGACCATCTCCCGCACCTGGCTGGAGAAGGAGTACCACCACAAGGGGCGCTCCTCACCCGACATCGCGCGTGAACTCGGCGTTCGCAAGGACGACGTGATGCGACTCGTGAAGACATGGGGGCATCCCCCGACACCCCACCAGTCAGTTCACCAACCCCTTCGCATCACTCGACACCGATCTGTCCCCCGCGATGCACGCCGTCAGCCGGACGAAGAATTGCATACAGCGACTACGGCACCTCACGGTGATCTCCAGACACGACACTCTTCGAGGCGCCGCTGCCGAACTCGGGGTGGCCTGGGGAACTCTCAACTACCAACTGAAGCGAGTCGAGGAGACGGCGGGCTTCACCATCATCGGCACCGGCCGGTCCCGGCCCCTCACCATCACCAAGACGGACGCCGCTTCCTCGACGAAGCCACTCGTCTCCTCTCCCTGCTCGACGACCACTCACCGTGACCCCTGCACGGTCGACGGCTCCGAATCTCGAATGCGGTGCGACGCCGTCCCATGGCGGGATGCGCCACATGAGCAACTCGCTGCGTGCTCGCGTCGGGCAATACTGCGCCACCGTGCCCCTGCTGTTCGCCGATGCTGCTGGAAACAGCCGATCCTCACCCCTCTTGGAGCATCAAACCAATTTGGTGCAGCGCTCCAAGTGTGTCACGATGGAGACATGGCAACGAGAAACCCCCGCTCAGAGCGACGCAACCAGGTGCTCTCCCGGGAGCGGATCATCGAGACGGCGATCGAGCTGCTCGACGCGGGCGGCGAGGGCGCCATGACCACGCGGGCGCTCACTGAGCGCCTGTCCACCGGCTCGGGAGCGATCTACTACCGGGTGGGCAGCCGGGACGACCTGCTGGACACGGCGACCGAGACGCTCGTCACCGCGGCCCTGGCCGCAAAGCCCGCACAGGCTTCAGCCGCGCCCGGGGACGAGATCCGCACCGTGGCGCTGGCCCTGTTCGACGTAATCGCCGAGCACCAGTGGCTCGCGACGCGGCTGACCCAGCAGGTGGTCCGCAAGCCGTTCGGCCCGGTGACGGTCGGCATCTTCGAGCGGATCGGCCGCCAGGTCGGCGCGCTGGGTGTACCGCAGGCGTCCTGGTTCGACGCGGCGTCGACGCTGGTGCACTACATCCTCGGCGCCGTCAGCCAGAACACCCGGATGGAGGGCGACGCGCCCGACGGCTCGCACGACCGCGGCGAGTTCCTCGACGCGACCGCGGCGGCCTGGCATGACCTCAATGCCGAGGACTACCCGTTCATGCACGCGATCGTCGCCCAGATAAACACGCACGACGACCGCGAGCAGTTCCTCACCGGCATCGCCGTGATTCTCGACGGCCTCACCCGGCTCGGCTGACCCATCCCGGCCGGCCCACCCCCAGCACGCGTCTCAGAAAGGCATCCCCTCATGCGTGACGTAGTAATCGCAGGCGGCGGCCCGGTCGGCCTGTTCCTGGCCACCGAGCTCGCCCTGGGCGGCGCCCGCGTCCTGGTTCTGGAGCGCGACGAGGAAGCCACGTCACCGTGGAAGGCGCTCCCGTTGGGCTTGCGCGGCCTGAGCGCCGGGTCGGCCGAGACGTTCCACCGCCGCGGCCTGCTGGAAGCAGTGATAGGCGCTTCGCACGCCGACCCGGCGAAGGTCGGCGCGGCCCCCGACGCCATCCAGGCACCGGATCCCCGGGACGTCAGCCACTTCGCCGGCATGGGCCTCAACGCGGCCGACATCGACGTGGCCTCGCTGCCCTTCCGGCTGCCCAGCCCGGCGATGGAAGGCTTCATGACCAGCCTGGAGGCGGTCACCTCGGTCATGGCCGAGCGCGCCGCCGAACTCGGCGTGGAGATCCTGCGCGCCAAGCCCGTCACGGCCCTCACGCAAGACGACGTCCATGTCACGGTCACGGCCGGGGGCCAGGAGTACCAGGCGCGCTACCTGGTCGGGTGCGACGGCGGACGCAGCACGGTGCGGGGCCTGGCGGGTTTCGACTTCATCGGCACGGATCCACTGTTCACCGGCTACGTCGCCAAGATCACCTTCGCCGACCCCGACCAGTTGTCGCTGGGCTTCAACCTGACGGACAACGGCATGTATCTGCGCACGCCCTTCGAGGGGCACCTGGGCATGATGGACTTTGACGGCGGCGCCTTCGACCGGTCCCAGCCGCTGACCCGCGAGCGCCTCCAGGATGTCCTGCGCCGCATCACGGGTACCGCCGTGTCGCTGACCGAGGTGCATCTGGCGTCGAGCTTCACCGACCGTGCCATGCAGACCACGACGTACCGCAAGGGGCGTGTCCTGCTGGCCGGGGATGCCGCGCACATTCACTCGCCCCTTGGCGGCCAGGGTCTCAACCTCGGCATCGGGGACGCGGCCAACCTCGGCTGGAAGCTCGCTGCGACCGTGCGCGGCACCGCGCCCGAGGGCCTGCTCGACACCTACACCAGCGAGCGCCACCCGGTGGGAGCTGCGGTGCTGGACTGGTCGCGGGCCCAGGTGGCGACCATGAAGCCGGGCCCCAACGCCCCCGCGCTGCGACAGCTGGTCCACCAGCTGCTGAGCACCACGGACGGCACGACCCTCGCCTACCGGCGGACGACAGGTCTGTTCAACCGCTACGACCTGGGCGACGCTCACCCCCTCGTGGGCTGCACCACCCCCGAATTCCGCTTCGAGGACGGCACCCGCCTGGGCGACCTGCTCCGCCAGGGCCAGGGCGTCTTGCTCGACTTCCGCACCGACGACCAGCTCCAGCGTGCGGCGAAGAACTGGGAGGGCCGGATCCAGTACGCGGCCGGCCCGGCGCGCAACGACCTCGGCTTCACCGCGGTTCTCGTCCGCCCCGACGGCGTCGTGGCCTGGGCCGCCGGGCAGGACCTGGACCCCGGCACGTTCGAGCAGGCGGCCACCCGCTGGTTCACCGGCGCCCAGAACTAGCCCGACCGCGGCCCTCGCTGGCACAGGCCGACGAGGCCGCCGGACACCCCCACAGATCGCCGTCGCGCGCGCTGCGCGTCACGCGCGGATTCCAGCGTTTCCGCAGGAACCACTGCTCACGATCAAGCGGAACCTACAATGATCCCCGGCCCCCCTCTGTCTCAGTCCGCGCACTCACCAGCCAGCAGCGCCTGGCCGGCGGACTTCACCGCGCACCAGATCGGCACCGGCTGCCCGATGTGCGAGAACGACTTCGACACCGACGACATCGGCTGTTGCGATGGCCTTCCGAAGGCTTGAAGTATCGGCGGACGTTCTCCACCTTCTTATGTCGGGACTTCACGCAAGGTCACCAGCGGGCTGGACTCCTCGGGAAACCGGCGACAGTTGATTACGCGAGTCCACCAGTAGCAACCCCCTGTCCGGCCCCGCCGAGGCGCTGCGCTCAGCGGCGACCTCGCACCTGATGTCGGCGGTCGACGCGGGGCATGTGAGCGCCCGGAACCGGATCGCCCCGCATGAGGCAGCGGCCGACCTCGGACACACCGGCCCGGAGGCGGCCGCCGGGGATACCCCCGTACGGGTGGACCCCATGGGCCGGCCCGCACGGGATCACCGGTAGCGCTCACCGTCCCGCCGATCATGACGGTCGGCGGGACGGGCCCGCCCACGGACGACCCGGGCGGAGCGGTTGGATGCACAACAGATTCGGTTTCCTGGCATCGGTGGTGACGGTCTGTCTGGCCACGGGCAGTCTCGTCGCGCCCTGCTCGGCCGCCTCTGAGAAAGCCCGCACCGCCGACGTCACCGCGGTCTCCAAGGACACCTACCGCACCGGATGGGACCCCGACGAGCCCGGCCTCGCGCCCGGCCAGGTCTCCAGCTCGGACTTCGGCCAGCGGTTCTCCACCGCTGTCGACGGACAGGTCTACGCCCAGCCGCTGGTCGTCGGGAACACGGTCGTCGTCGCCACCGAGAACAACAAGGTGTACGGCCTGGACTCGGCCACCGGCGTGGTCATCTGGACGAAGAGCCTGGGCGCCGCCTGACCCGTCTCGGCCATCGGGTGCGGCGACCTCGTGCCGAACATCGGCGTCACCGCGACCCCTGTCTACGACCCGGCGACGGGCACGGTCTACCTCACCTCCAAGGCCGACGACGGCGCCGACGTCCAGCAGCCCAACTGGTACGTCCACGCCCTCAACGTCACCACCGGCGCCGAGCGCAGCGGCTGGCCGGTCAAGGTGGCCGGCGCCCCGGTCAACGACCCGGGCCGCCCCTTCAACGCCTACACCGCGATGCAGCGCCCCGGCCTGCTGCTCATGGACGGCGCGGTGTACGCGGGCTTCGGCTCCCACTGCGGCTACGCCCCCTACGTCGGCCATGTCCTGCGGGTCGACACCGCCACCCGCGGGACCACCCTGTGGTCCACCGTGACCTCCTCCGACAACGGCAAGGGGGGCGTCTGGATGAGCGGTGGCGGCCTGGTCTCCGACGGGCCCGGCCGCATCCTGCTCTCCACGGGCAACGGCACCTCCCCGGCGGCCGGCCCGGGTGCGAAGCCGCCGGGCCAGCTCGGTGACTCCGTCGTACGCCTCGGTGTCAACAGCGACGGCACGTTGTCCGCGCAGGACTTCTTCAGCCCCTCCAACGCCCCCGTCCTCGACCTGCTCGACGCCGACCTCGGCTCCGGCGGCCCGGCCGCCCTCCCGGACGACGTCTTCGGCACGGCCCAGCACCCGCACCTCCTGGTACAGATCGGCAAGGACGGCCGGCTGTTCCTCCTCGACCGCGACGACCTCGGCGGCCGCAGCCAGGGAGCGAGCGGCGCCGACAAGGTCCTCGGCACCTTCGGCCCCTACGAAGGCGTCTGGGGCCACCCGGGCGTGTACGGCGGAGAGGGCGGCTACGTCTACACGATCGGCGGGCGCGGCCCGCTGCGCGCCTTCAAGTACGGCGTGAACGGCGTCGGCCTGCCCGGGCTCAGCGACGCCGGCCGCTCCACTGAGACCTTCGGCTTCGCCTCCGGCTCCCCGGTGATCACCTCCACGGGCACCACCCCCGGCTCGGCGGTCGTCTGGGCGGTGTACTCGGACGGTTCGAGCGGCGCGAACGGCCAGCTGCGCGCGTACGAGGCCACACCGGTGGACGGCACCCTGAAGAAGCTGTGGTCGGCCCCGATCGGCGTCGCCTCCAAGTTCTCCGTCCCCGCCACCGACGGCGGCCGCGTCTACGTCGGCACCCGCGATGGCCACGTCCTCGCCTTCGGCCGTCCCGCCGGCGCCGCGCTCACCGGCAGGCCCGTGCGCTCCGGCGACACGCCGACCGGTGGTGGCCCCGGCCACGCCCTGGCCCCCGCCCCCTGGGCTGCCGACCCCCGTCTCCTGGAGCGCGCCCGCCGGTCCGGACCGCCCCGCTGACCCCACGCCGGTGACAGGTCCCCGGCCCTCGGCCGGGACGCCGCCGAACTCACCGCGCTCGCCGACCACCTCACCGCCCACGGCTCGGTCCTGAAGATGCTTGCCGGGCCCCTGCCCGGCATCTACAACCCCACCGGGCCGGGGAAGCTGCTGTTCACGTTCTTCGCAGCGATGGTGGAGACCGAGCGGGAGAACATCCGCGAGTCGACACTCGAAGGGCTCGACACCGCAGCACGCAAGGGCAAGCACGGCGGCCGCCGGTCATCACCGACGACATGCTCCCCACCGTGCTCCGCCGCCGCGCGGGCGGCGAGTCCGTCGAGCAGATCCAGCCCGACCTGATCATCCCCACCGGCAAGCGCAAGGGACAGAGCCCGTCGGTGGGCAGCATCCACCGGGCGCTCGCCGAGCACGCCAAGCGCGAGGCGTACCCCGCAGCCGTCGAACAGGCCCACGCCGACTTCGCCGCCATGAACAACGGACCACTGCCCCAGCCCCGTACTCCAGCAGAGGGCTGAAGCCACGCTGAGCTACCTGTCCTCTCGCCGTAGCTACACGAGAACAGAGCCGACAACATGCACACGGCAAGGTCGCCGGGGCACACGGACAGACCGGTGGACGGGACCGTTGAGGGACGTCCGGGGCACGGCACGGTCGACTTCAGCCGACAGCGCCGCATGCGTCGCCCCGGCGCTTCCCGTCCCGGCCCGTGTGCCACAACGACCGTGATCCGGCGTGGTGAAAGCGAGATCCCACCCGCCCGGCGGGGAACCCACGGGAAACACAGAGGGGCATTCCGTTTTCGTGAACGCCCCTCGGATTCAGAACATCGTGTTGTCGTTGGCGGAGGTGGCCGGCACGTCCTGAAGCACGTCCCAGTGCTCGACGATCTTCCCGCCCTGTACCCGGAACAGATCCACTACGGACTGCCCGCGCTCGCCGGGCGCGTTCACGTAGTGACTGTGGACGGCGACCAGATCCCCCTCGGCGACAACGCGCTTGCGGGAGACGGTCAGCTCCGGGAACGCCCGGAAGTACGCCCCGAGCCCGTCCCGCGCACCGGCCACACCATCCGCGATGCCGGGATTGTGCTGGTGGTACCCGGCGCTCCAGTACGTGTCGAGCGCGGACAGATCCTTGCCGACGATGAGCTGGTCGAATGCCTTGATGACGAGCTTCTTGTTGGAGGCGGTGAGCCCTCGCGGACCAGGTTGTCCTGTGTGCGGCCGACTGATGGTGGAGAACATGTCGTTGCCGTTGACACTGCTGCCGGGGACGTCCTGCAGGGTGTCCCAGTGCTCGGCGATCTTGCCGTCCTGGAACCGGAAGATGTCGAATACGGCCGAGCCTCGACTTCCCGGCGTCAGTACGAGGTTGGAGTGCACCACGACGAGGTCGTTCTCGGAGATGACCCGCTTGACGTCGTACTTGGTGTCGGGGAACTGCTGATGCAACCCGGCAGCGAAGTTCTTCAACGCCTCGGGGCCATCGGACGCGAGGGGGTTGTGCTGGATGTAGTCGGCCCGCACGAACCTGTCCACGACCTCGGTGTCACCCTGCTCGAACGCCCCCTTGAGGACACGTACGGCGACGGTCTTCTGGTAGTCGAGCCGGGCGCCGCCGTCGACGTGCCCGAAGGCGTGACCCGCGCTGACGGGCGGCGAGGCGATGGCGGGTACGGTCGCGGCGCCCAGCAGGGCGGACGTGGCGACCGTGGCGAGGAGGATGCGACGGGTGGCCGTGCGCTGGCCGGCCATGCGGGAAGTCACGATGTTCCCTCTCTTGAGGCTTGGGCGGTTTGCTGGAAGGTCGGCGCGGACTTCAGTTCTTGGGGCCGAACATGTAGGTGTTGGCGACGTCGATGAGGGCTGCGCCCTGGTAGGCGGGGTAGCGCTCGGTGATGGCCTTCTTGTAGGCGTCGCCGTCGTCACCGAGCAGCTCCCGGCCGGCGTTGACGTAGTCGGTGAGCTCGGCCCAGATGGCGGGGGTGGTCGGCTCGCCGTGGCCGGGCAGGATGGTGTCGTACTCGGTCTCGGCTGCGAAGCGGTCGATGTTGGCCTGCCAGCCGTCGAAGTCCTTGTCCAGGAACCACAGGTGGGTGTGGTTGTAGGCGACGTCCTGAGCGACCAGGACACCCTGCTCGGGCAGCTTGATCACGAGGGTGGTGTGGATCTCGCCGCCGGTGACCTTCTCGAACACGAACGGGATGCCGTCGATGACCTCGGTGCCCGGGGTGATCTCCACGGTCGGAGTCATGTCGGCGAGCGGGATCTCGGCGCCGGTGGGCAGGTCCGTCTTGGCACCCATGGCGACGATCTCCGCGACGGTCTCAGGCAGGGCGTGCACGGGGACGCCGAAGCGGGCCGCGCCCTGGTAGTGGTCCGGATGCGCGTGGCTGATGACGAGGCGGTCGAGCGGCTTGCCCAGGCTCTTGGCGTAGGCGACGACCTCGTCGGCGTAGGCCAGGACGAACTGCGCGTCGACGGCGATGATCCGCGACGGCGTCTCGATCAGCTGGGTGGTGACGCCCAGGCCGTCCTCGGGCGAGACGTAGCTGTGGATGCGGACCTGGCCCTTGTCGATGATCGTGAGGGTGCCGTGCATGACTGTGCTCCTGTCGGAATGCGGATGAGCGGTGATGAGAGGAAGCGGGAAGGGGCGGATCGCTGAGGGCCGGCTCACGGCCGACCATCGGCCGTAACGGACACGGCCGGCTTTCCATCCCGACGGGCCCGCGCCCCTGGAACAACTCCATACTGGGCCCGAAGCGGAGGTCCCGCGAGGTACGCTGCGGTCTCGTGATGGTCCACAGGCGACAAGCGCGGCAGAAGCCCGGTCGGCCGGAGACGGGCCTGCCGAAGGTTGTTTTCCAGCCTCCGGCCGGAACCCCGGCGGGCATGGAGGTCATGACCCTGGCCGACTTCCGCGAGCGCACCCGTGACTGGCCTTGGCACATCGCCACCCCGCACCGGGCGGACTTCCACGCCCTGATGCTGGTCACCGCCGGCACCCTGCGCCACCGCGTCGACTTCACCGGGTACGTACTGCCGCCCGGTTCCTGGCTGTGGATTCGGCCCGGCCAGGTGCACCAGTGGCAAAACCCTGAGCAGGCCGAGGCCGTCCTGATCTTCTTCCAGGAGGACTTCGTCGCCCCCGAGACCGCAGAACTGGCCGGACTCGGCACCGGCACCGCCCCGATGCCCTTGTACAGCCCCGATCCTTCGGAGGCCCCCGTACTGGCCGCCGCGGCCGAGCAACTGGCCGCGGAATTCTCCCAGTCGCACCGCCATCCGCTGCCCGTGCACACCGCCCTGCTGCACCGCCTGCTCGACGTCGTACTCCTGCGTCTGGCCCACCTGCGGCAGCACGGCCAGGCCGCGGAATCGGCCCCCGAGCCCTTCCTGCGCTTCCGTGACGCTGTCGAACGAGGTTTCTCCCGCACCCATCGCATCGACGACTACGCCCGCGAGCTCGGCTACTCCACCCGCACCCTCACCCGCGCCACTCAGACCGCGGCGGGCCTCAGCGCCAAGGACTACCTCGACCAGCGCCTCGTCCTGGAGGCCAAGCGGCTCCTCGCCCACGGCACCGAGCCCGCCTCCACCATCGCGGCCCGCCTCGGCTTCACCAGCGCCACCCACTTCGGCAAGTTCTTCCAGCGCCACACCGGCCGCACCCCCCTGGGCTTCCGCGCCTCCCAACGTACGTCGCCGCCTGCGTAGCCGCTCACGCCACTGCTGTGCAAGGCGAGGGGCTGCGAGGTGGGGTACTTCGGGCTCAGCCTCCGAGCACCTCCGGCGGCACTCCGAGTTCCTTGGGTCCGACGAGCCCGAACGAGGGGCCTCGGGTGAGCCAGAGCAGCATGGGCAGGGCACGGTCGGGGTGTCGGCGGCTCATTTCGCGGGCGATGTCGGCGACGGGTACCCGTGGCCTGGCCACCTCCCGGTAGTCCTCCAGCCAGGCGCGGGTGTCGTCGAACACCTCCTCCCCGCCCACCGGGCCATGGCCCGGGACCACGATCCGGTGTTCCCCCAGCGCCTGGACCTCATCCGGGCACCGGGCTCCTCATGCCCCACCGCCGCACCCAGGCGAGGAGTTGCCGGGCTGGAAGCGGGAGCACAATCGCTCGCACAAACAGGTCCGCGCCGGCGTCGAGCACGTTTTTCGCCCGCATGAAGACCTGGAAGATCCTCCGCGACTGCCGTCTCAAGGGCGACGGCGTCCGCCACGCCATGCTCGGCATCGCCCGACTGCACAACCTCGCTCTCACGGGATAACTCCCGCCGCATACGAGACCACAGAGCCCGAGGGAGACGGCGCCCCCACCTCGCCGACGCGGAGGATCCTCAGTCGAGACAGAACTCGTTGCCCTCGATGTCCCGCATCACAATGCACGACTCGTTCTCTCCGTCGGCACGCATCGTTCGTACATGTTCCGCGCCAAGCGCGACCAGCCGTGCACACTCGGCTTCAAGCGTGGCCAGGCGCTCCTCACCCACGAGCCCGATACCGGCCCGCACGTCAAGATGCAGCCGGTTCTTAACGACCTTCCCTTCGGGAACGCGCTGGAAGAGCAGGCGCGGGCCCACACCCGAGGGATCACTACACGCGAAGTAGATCACCTGATCCTCTGGCGGCAGTGAACGATGGTAGTCCTCCCAAGTGGCGAACCCCGCCGGGACCGGAGGTACGACGTACCCCAGCACCTCGCACCAGAAGCCGGCGAGACGCGCAGGTTCCGCGCAGTCGAAGGTCACTTGGACCTGCTTGATCGTTGACATCGACGCACGATAACAGGGGTCCCTCTCATGCCCCTTGGGGGGTCCGCACGTTGTAGGGCGAACAGCCCCTGCCATCCGCTGCCGTGTCGTGCGGTCGCAAGGGTGAATTAGTCCGGCGCCTCCCCCAGGGGTGGGACCCAGGAGCCAATCCCGGCCAACCGCTCATGTGCCAAAGATCAGTTACGGGACAACCCTTACGAGTTCGTGCGTCGACGACCTCGGCCAGAGACCGCAGCCGCACGTCGGGGCTGACGGTGCAGCCTCGCTCGGCGAGCAGGGGCCGAACCTCACCGACGGCCCGGGTGATGGTGGAGCGGCGGCTGTCCCGTTGGCAGTGTGCCGCGCGCCGGAACGCGAAGGTGAGCTGGTGCAGGCGGGCGCATCCGAGCATGACGGCTGCGCATAGGCTGCCCCATGGTTCGGCCTAACGAGCTCGTGCACGGTAGGGGTGAGACGTCGAGCCTGGGTAGTTGATCATGGTCAGGTGGGTGGGGAACTCGACGCGTGCAGTGAGCATCAGCAATCGGCGGATCACGGGTCTGACTGCTGGAGTGATTTCTGAACTCGTGGGCCGAGGTAGCCCGTTGGGGCAGGAGCGCCACCAAGCGAGGCTTGCCGCTCGACCGCGAAAGCGCGCCGTGGGTGCCGGCGCGAAGCACCGGCTGGTGTTCGTCGACCGGCTCCTGGCCACGCTCGTCCATCTTCGCCACGGGGTCACCCATGACGTGCCGGCCTACTGGTTCGGAGTGGACACGCATCGACCCGAAGATCGTTTACAGGACAACCCTTACTGTGACGTCATGGACATAAATGAGTGGTGGGGATTTGTCGACAGGGCTCGGGCCGCGGTCGGTGACCGCGCCGACGATCGGGAACTACCTGATGACCCACTGCCTGAGGCGCTGGTCGATGTCCTTGCCGCGCTGGAGCCGGCTGAGATCGTTGACTTTTACGTCAAGTACGTCGAGGTGAAGGATTCGGCCTATCAGTATTCGTTGTGCATGGCCGCCTACTTGATTGAGGGTAGCTACACGGATGACGGCTTCAGCGACTTCCGTGGTGGGCTGATCCTCCTCGGGCGGGACACATTCAGCCGCGCGGTGGCAAATCCCGACTTTCTTGCCGACTTGCCCACTGTTACCTGCATGAGCCGCGAGGAAGGAGGCTGGATCGGCTACGAGTCTGTGAGCTATTTGATCTCGGATGCATACCGAAGGGTCCGAGGGGAAACCGACTCACTCGATACAGCCGTCGAGACCGCGCTGAGAGCCATGGCGCGTCCGGACAAGCCGCTGGGTGAAAAATGGAACTGGGACCCCGAAGATGAAAGGCAGATAAGGCGCCGTCTCCCAAGGCTTGCAGCACTTTTCCTCAGCTGAAGCGCCCGCAGTGATATCCCTATCCGGTGATCCCGGCGGATCGCCGCGTACAACTCGACCTTCGACTGCGGGTTGCCCATGAGACCCCAGCGGGATAAGCACACCCCACACAGCCACCGATACAAGGCCTCGCCGGCACATAGGACAAAATTGCCCAAATAGAGCCTACGGAGGTCTTATCCCACAGTTCTTTCGATTCGGCCCTATGGAAGACCATTTCCATGGACGATCCACCGGAGCGATGGGGCCAACTCCTTCGAACAGCCCCACCGCAAGAAACGCGACTACTCAAGGTTCGGCCCGTTTAAGTTCGACCGCCGTGAATATGCTGACGCCGTGAAGAACCTGGCTGCAGCAGTGGGCGCTGACGAGACGTGAGCGCATGTCATCGACTCATCACGGGAAGAGGAAGTCATGTTTAACCACGTCATCGGGCTGAGCCCTGAGGACGCCGCACGCTGGACCGACCTGGTCGAGCAGTCCCGACCAGTCCTTGAGCGCGACGGGATGGAGGCTGTCCAGACCCTCCTGGCGGAGCGCGGCACGGGCATCATCCAGGCGATCGCAATCACCCGGGCGTTACTTGGCAATGCCGAGACACCACTTCAAGTCGCCATCGACATCGTGGCCACAAGCAAGGCCCGACAATAATTTCAGAGAATACGGCATCGGGATGGATATGTGCCCGCCCCGGCGTCTTGATGGCGTTGGATCGTTGCCCTGGCGTGGAAATAGTTGAGCGGCTGGTGCCAGATGGGCTGTGGGAGATCTTCCTGGAGGTGGCCCCGGCGCCACCAGCTCGCACTCAGGGCGGGGGCCGTCGGCGGTGCGACGACCGTGGGGTGCTCGCCGCAGTCATCTTCCCAAAAGGCGAGTTGGACTGGTCTCGGTGCGCGATCGACTCGGTCAGTGTCCGCGCGGTCAAAGGGGGCCCTTGACCGGACCAAATCCGACCGATCGCGGCAAGCTAGTGCCGCATCAGGCAACGTTCGCCCTGTTCACGACTTCACGTAGGCGTTCGTCGGCGGCGTGCTTGTTCCGCCAGATGATGTAGCGGCGGATCATGCTGCCCTGCTCCTTGTGGCTGGCATGATCGGTGCCGTCGAGTGCGAAGTAGCGCAGGGCGGTGAACTGGGCTTCGATGCGGTTGAGCCAGGAGCTGTTGGTCGGCGTGTAGGCGAACTCGACGTTGTTGGCCGCGGCCCAGTCCCCGACCCGGGTGTCCTTCTTCGTGGTCAGGTGCGGGGAGAAGTTGTCGAGCACGATCGCGATGCGGATCTCGGGCGGGTAGAGGCTGCGCAAGTAGCGGCAGAACTCCAGGAATCTGGTCCGGTTCTTCTTCGGCTTGATGTGGCTGTAGAGCTTGTCCCTGCCCAGGTCGTAGGCGGCAAACAGGTGGCGGACCCCGTGCGGTCGTGTGTAGGTCGCCCGGCGTCGGGGCCGGGGCCCGCGGCTGGGATCCTTGTGCTTCCCACCGCGCTCGGCCCATTGCCGGCCGGGGTGGGGCTGGAGGTTGAGCGGCCCGAACTCGTCGAGGCATAAGACGACTTCGGGCTCGCCATCCTCGGGGACGACGTCCCCGTCGGCGATCGCGTAGAGGTGCTCGACGCGGGCCTTCTTCGCCGCGTAGTCGGGGTCGCGTGAGCTCTTCCAGGTCTTCACGCGTTGAAACGAGACGCCCTCCTCGCGGAGCAGTGCCCGCAGGCCCTCGTGGCTAATGTCGTCGACCACCCCCTCGGCGACCAGGGAGTCGGCCAGCTTGGCCAGGCTCCAGGTCGAAAACGGCAGGCCGTGCTCGGCCGGCTTGGACTTGGCGATCTTCTTGATCTCGCGGCGTTCGGGGAGGCTGAAGGTCTTGGGCCGGCCGCCCTTGTACTTCGGATAGAGCGAGTCGAACCCGTCCGCATTGAAGTTATGGATCACATCTCGGACCCGGTCCGGGCTGGTGAACGTCGCCTCGGCGATCTTCGCCACGTGCATGCCCTGCGCGGATAACAGCACCATCTGAGCCCGCCGCCAGGTCACCACCGAACCCGTGCCTCTACGGACGATCCGTAGCAACCGCCTGCCCTCGTCGTCATCGATCTCTCGGACCTGCACACGTTCAGCCACGCGATCATTCTGGCCGTCCGGCGCCGCCCAGGACGGCAAAACAGTGACGCCTCATCACAGGGCGAACGTTGCCTGATGCGGCACTAGAGTCAAAGCTCCACGTCATCTGTGACCGCAACGGGCTGCCGCTCTCGGTGGGCATCTCCGGCGCCAACCTGCACGACAGTCAGGCCCTCATACCGCTCATGCGTGGCATCCCGCCGGTCCGCTCCCGCTACGGGCCCAGGCGACGTCGGCCGACCAAGCTCCCGCGGACGAGGGCTATGACTTCGATCACCTGCAACTGGTTACGGCGCAGACAGATCGTCCCGCGGATCGCCCGCCGCGGTATCGAGCCGTCCGGCCGCCTGGGCCGGCACCGCCGGGTGATCGAACGCACCATGTCCTGGCTCAACGGCTGTCGCCGCCTGCATCGCCGCTACGAACGTACGGCCGACCTCTTCCTCGCCTTCGTCGGCATAGCCTGCACCGGACTTCGCCAATGGATCATGCGCTCGTGACGTCTCATGGCGGCCGCCTCCGGCGCATCCGCCACGACGCGCGATTCGATCAGCGGATTGTCCGGGTAGGGAAACGCCTCCAGATCAACCGATCATATCGACAATGTCCTCGTCGATCTCGGGGGTATGGCGATGTACCCAGAAGGAGAGCAGCCTCTTTCCTCCTCGGCCGCAACCGCAACCGCGACCGCAGCGGAGCAGATCGGCCCTAGCAGGGCCTGCACCGCAGTGAGGGCAATACCGTTGACGCGGTCAAGCTCGGGGTCTGCCATGCCGGCACATCTTGCCCGGTCATCGAGCAACCGCGCCAACTGAGACACCGTCTATCTCCACCGAGCGCTTGGGACGCCCCGTTCAGAACTCGTGCACCGCGCCCTCTACGACAGCCCGCCCGAACATCACCGCTGGCGTGCGATACGCCAGCGCTCTGATGCGCCGGGCCGCCGGTCACGGCCTGCGGAACGAGCCCGAGGATCCGGCCGGAACAGCACCCGCCAGGCCGGGCACCAGGAGACCGATCAGCATGCCCTGCGGTATCCACGGACGGTCCTTTCCTGCAACGGGCTGTACTTGTCCGCGATCCTTCCCCCGTAGCGTCACCGGTCCGCCGCGGGGATACAGCGGGGCAAACGACCAGTCGGTGCCACAAAAGTGGCACCGACTGGCGATCCAATACCTCTCGGGAGTGCCCATCGCAGCCCCGGAATGGCCCGTAACCCCCTACCCCTACTGGGAGGCAGCAGCCACACCGAAGTCACGTCCCCCAGGAGGTCGGGCGGCCCACCGGTTGGATATCTCAAGTGACGCAGCATCTGACATATGCCGCAAGGAACCAGAGAGATCCTCACCCCATCGGAGGGGCGTACAACGGGGCGCTTACCCGGTGATCAGAATGCTCAGACATGACCTGTGCACACCACCCGGCCGCCCGGCACACACCCCACCCGCCAACCCACCTACCAGCCCACCCACAACCAACCCATCCAGAACACCCGCGCCTTCGCCGGCGCACCCCTCCCCCGACAGATGGGTGTCGTGTCCCTTGGCGTGATGCAGGCGATCAATCGCATGTCGTGTTGGGGAGTGCGGGGGCGCTTTGGCTGCGCTCGGAAGCCCCCGGAAGGGTCAGACAACCCAGGCCGGAATCCCTGGACTTTAGGCCAGGGAGCACGTCAAACGGCTCTCCAGGCCCTTCTCGCGCGCCTCATCACGGAGGCTGGCGAAAGCGGCCCGGCCGACGATGACGCTGCGACGCTCGATCCGCAGCGCGAGGCCCGGGCCCTACTCGCCCTCGCGGACGGCCTGACCAGCGATGTGCTCATCGGGCGCTTGACCGCTGAGGAGGCCGAGGATGCCCTACACGTGCATTTGGTCCGCCTCTGGGAACGTCTCTCCACCAGCCGTCCCGGAAAGGCCGTCTGACACTCGTGGAGCTGATCGCCTTGCGCGTGCGGAGAACTGTTTCGGGGGCCAGATCGAGCCGCTTGCCGGGCGAAACGCTCACCGCATCTGCTGCCGACGGCGGGGCAGCGTGCGGACCTTGGCCGCTTCTGCGTCCCGTCCGGTGACCGCAGCGTGCTCCAAGGAGAGCGGGTTGAGTGCTGCCGCGTAGGTCTTGAGCCGCTCCTCCAGGAACCGGCAGTGGGCCTGCGGGTCGTTGTACTTCGCCTTCAGCTCCTCGTAGGCGTCGGTCGATCGGGCCTGTGTCGCTCTGTTCGCCTCGTCCTAGGCCACGTGCTGCTGGAAGAGGTCTTTGAGGTCGGTGTGCTGATGGGTGAGGTTCCAGCGTTTGACGTCGGCCTCGATGGCGAGTTGGGAGACGTTGAGGCGGCCGGTGGACCGGTGGGGTGTGCCGGCGAACAGGCGGTTCGTCGCGGCGAGGATGACTCTCCGGGTCGCGTCCGTCTCGTGGTCGAGGGGGAACACAGTCATCGGATGTCCCTTTCGTGTGCGTCGAGGATCGCCTTCAGCCGGGCCAGTTCGTGCCGTTCGCGTTCATGGCGGATGGGCGGGGCGAGCAGGTCGGAGACGATCTCTTCCAGTTCGGACACCTGATGCCTGACGTATTCGATGTCGCGATCGCAGGGCCAGCAGTAGCCGGTGACATCGAGGCGACGGCGAACCGGGTCACGGACGGCTGGCTGACCCCGGCCAGCTCGGCCAGTTCGACGCTGGAGAGGAACGGCACGTCGGCGGCGCGCCGCACCATGCTGTGGGCGATGCGCCGCTGGGTCGGCGTCAGCCGGTGCCCCTCGAAGAGCGCCTGCAGCCGTCCGGCGGGTGTGTCCGCCACGCCCCTGCCGTCCATGTCGGTCTCCGCGCTCATGCCCCGCTCCCCCTCCAGATGTCCGTGAACCGGTCCAGCAGCCGGGCCGCCGCGCCCACGTCGTCCGTGAGCGGCCGGTCGGCCTGGTCCGCGTCGAGCACCGCCTCGGCGAGCTCCAGCGCCCGCCCGGCCGGAACCCCCGGCGCGGGCCGCAGCTCGCGCTGGCGCAGCGCCCGTACGGCGGCGACGAGTTCGCAGCCGACCACGAGACGGTACGCGCCGCAGGCGCGCAGTGTCTGCCGGGCGGCGAGTGAGGCGAAACTGGCCTGTTCCTCGACGCCTCGGGAGAGTACAGCGTGGCCGAGCGAGGCGGGGGCGGAGAAGGCCCGCAGGTCGCCGAGGGCGGCTCCGGCGGCGTACTCCAGGATCATCACGCCGGAGGAGGCGGGCCGGTCGTCGGCGAGGAAGGGCCGCAGCCGGGTGTAGGCGGGCTCGTTGAGGGTGGAGAGCCGGGAGGTGGACAGCCGCGCGACCTGGGTCAGTGAGAGTCGGAAGTGGTCGAGGGCGAGGGCGAGTTGGGCCTGGTAGAAGCCGCCGTGGTGGTAGGCGGTCAGGTCCTCGGGGGAGATGAGGGGGTTCTCGGCGGCGGCGTTGATCTCGATGGCGAGGACCTCCTCCAGGGCGTCGGCGGCGTCGTGCGCGGGGCCGTGGATCTGGGGCAGGCAGCGGAAGCCGTACGGGTCCTGGATGCGGCCGAGCGGAGGGGCGGGCCGGTCCTCGGCGCCGGTCAGCTCGCGCATCCGGCGGGCGACCGCGGTGGAGCCGCGGTGGGGGCGGGCGGCGTGCACGGGGGCGGCGTACGCCTCGTGCGAGCCGTCCACGGCCAGCAGGGAGAGGGCGGCGACGACCTGGGTGGCTTCGAGGAGTCCGCGCAGCTCGTGCAGGGCGAGGGCGGACTGGCCGAGGGTGAGGGCGTTGCTGCTGATCAGGGCGAGGGCGTCGTTGTTGTCGAGGGGCTGGGGCCCGGGGGCGCCGTCGCCGCGCCAGGGATGCTCCCCGGCCAGCGCCAGGCCCACCTGGGCCAGCGCCGCCAGGTCTCCGGTGCCCACGGATCCGAACTCGTTGACGACCGGGTGCGCGCCGCTCTCCAGGGCCTCGCACAGGGCGGTGACGACGCCGGGGCGCAGTCCCGCTCCGCCGGCGAGGAGCTGGTTGGCGCGGACGGCGAGCATCGCGCGGACCTGCCGGGCGGGGAGTTCCTCGCCGATGGCGCCGGCATGGCTGCGCAGCAGCCGCAGCCCGTGCTCGGCGGCCTCCTCGGTGGGCACGTCCTCGTTGCGGTTGGCGCCGACTCCGGTGGAGCGGCCGTAGACACGTCCGGTCGCGGCGATCTGCCGGGCGGCGTCCCAGACCTCCGTCATCCGCCGCAGCGCGTCGGTCCCCGGGACCGGTCGCGCGGCGCCGTCGGCGAGACGGACGACGTCCGGGACGCCGAGGGCGACGCCGTCGAGAACGACGAGGCCGCTGTGGCCGCTGTGACCGCTGTGGCCGCTGGGCGCGACACTCGGGTCATCCACGATCTGAGACGACATTGACCCCAAACCCTTCCCAATGCGGACACTCGATCTTGCACAGCGGTCATCTGTTACGTCGGATTAACGTCAAGCCGTTGACAAGCTATTCAGTCACCAAGAACTCTGCATGACGTTATACAGCCGGGCAAGGGACATCTCATGATCCAGTTCGATGCGGTCCACAAGCGCTTCCCCAACGGCACGACAGCAGTGCACGACCTCACCCTGCACATGCCGGAAGGCGGCGTGACCGTACTGGTCGGCTCCTCCGGCTGCGGCAAGACCACCACCCTGCGCATGGTCAACCGCATGGTGGAACCGACGTCCGGAACCATCCGGGTCGGCGGCAAGGACGTCACCCGACAGGACGCGGCCGAACTGCGCCGTTCCATCGGGTACGTCATCCAGCAGGCCGGCCTCTTCCCGCACCGCACGGTGCTCGACAACATCGCCACCGTGCCGCTGCTGCTCGGCCACGGCCGCCGCCGCGCCCGCGCCCGCGCCGCCGAACTCCTGGAGACCGTCGGCCTCTCCGCCGACGCCGGGAAGCGCTACCCGCACCAGCTCTCCGGCGGGCAGCAGCAGCGCGTCGGGGTGGCCCGCGCGCTCGCCGCCGACCCGCCGGTGCTGCTCATGGACGAGCCCTTCGGCGCGGTGGACCCCGTCGTGCGCACCCAGCTCCAGGACGAACTGCTCCGGCTCCAGAGGGAGTTGAGCAAGACCATCGTCTTCGTCACCCATGACATCGACGAGGCCGTCCGCCTCGGCGACCGCATCGCCGTCTTCCGCACCGGCGGGCACCTCGTCCAGTGCGCCTCCCCCGCCGAGCTGCTCGCCCGCCCCGCCGACGACTTCGTCGCCGACTTCCTCGGCGCCGAGCGCGGCCTGAAGCTGCTGTCGCTGAAGACCCTCGCGGGCGTCCCCCAGGGCCCGGCCCCCGAGGGCGGCGCCTGGAGCCTCGTCCTCGACGAGGCCCGCAAGCCGCTCCACTGGGCCTCCCAGGACGCCGAGCTCCCCGTACGGCCGCTCACCGACGACGACTCCCTGCTGTCCGCGCTCAACGAGTGCGTCGCCTCCCCCACCGGCCTGGTCGCCCGCGTCGACGCGGCCGGCGTCCTCACCGGCGTCACATCCCGCGACGAGGTCCACCAGCACGCCGGCCAGGCCCACGCGGAAGCCCGGGTGGCCGTATGAGCATCGACTGGTCCTGGATAGCGGGCCACACCGACGACCTGACCACGCTCACGCTCTCCCATCTGCAGGCCGCGCTGACCGCCGTCTTCTTCGGCCTGCTGATCTCGCTGCCGCTCGCCGTGGTCGCCCACCGGATCCGCCCCCTGCGCGGCTTCCTCCTCGGGCTCTCGAACGTCCTGTTCACGATCCCGTCGATCGCGATCTTCGTGCTCCTGCTGCCGGTCAGCGGGCTCACCCGCACCACGACCGTCATCGGCCTGACCGTCTACACCCTGGTCGTCCTGCTGCGGAACACGGTCGAGGGCCTCGACTCGGTGCCCACGCGGACCAAGGAGGCGGCCAAGGCCATGGGCACCCGCCCCCTGCGCACCCTCCTGACCGTCGAGCTCCCGCTCGCGCTCCCCGTGATCATGGCGGGCGTGAGGATCGCGACCGTCATGTCGATCTCCCTGGTGTCGGTCGCCACCTACATCGGCGACGGCGGCCTCGGCCAGCTCTTCACCGATGGCTTCCAGCGCGACTTCCCGACCCCGGTGATCGCGGGCGTGGTCCTCACGATCCTCCTCGCCGTCGTCGCGGACGCGGCCCTGGTCGCCCTCCAGTACGTCCTGACCCCGTGGAAGAGGCGGCGAGCCTGACATGTACGAACTCTTCACGAACCTCGGCTCGTGGCTGACCAGCGGCACCCAGTGGTCCGGCTCCGACGGCATCGCCCACCGGCTCGCCGAACACCTCCAGTACTCGCTGCTCGCCACCCTCATCGCCGCCGCGATCGGCCTGCCCCTCGGACTCCTCATCGGCCACACCGGCAAGGGCGCCTTCCTCGCCATCAACCTGGCGTCGTTCGGGCGCGCCCTGCCGACCGTCGGCCTGGTGGTGCTGGTCTTCCTGGCCGGCGGGCTGTCGATGCTGCCCGTGTACGTCGCGCTGGTCGCCCTGGCGGTCCCCTCGATCGTCACCAACACCTACGCGGGCATGGCGGCCGTCGACCCGGAGGTGAAGGACGCGGCACGCGGACAGGGCATGCGCGGCCACCAGGTCCTCCTCCAGGTGGAGCTGCCCCTCGCGCTCCCCCTGATCATGACCGGCCTGCGGCTCGCGCTCATCCAGGTCGTCGCCACGGCGACCATCGCCGCGTACGTCTCCTTCGGCGGCCTCGGCCGCTACGTCTTCGACGGCCTCGCCCAGCGCGACCTCGTGCAGGTGATGGGCGGCGCGGTGCTGGTCGCCGTGGTCGCCGTCACGCTCGACCTGCTGCTCTCCGGCCTCCAGCGCTTCCTCTTCCGCCACCGCACCGCCTAGGACACCGCCCATGAACCGTCGTACCTTCCTCGGTGGCCTTCTCGCCGCCGGCTCCGTGCCCGCCCTTGCCGCCTGCTCCAGCGGCATCACCTCCCTCAACGAGCAGAACGGCTCGACCGCCGGCGGTGGTTCGAGCAAGGGCGGGATCACCATCGGCACCGCCAACTTCACCGAGAACCAGGTGCTCGGCTACCTGTACGCGGCCGTGCTGGAGCAGGCCGGCGTCAAGGTCAAGGTCCGCCCCAACCTCGGCACCCGGGAGATCGTGATCCCCGCGCTCAGGGCGGGCGACATCGATCTGCTGCCCGAGTACCAGGGCGCCCTGCTCAACTACCTCGCCCCCAAGGACGACTCCGCCGAGCCCGGCACCATGCAGAACGCGCTCACGTTGGCGCTGCCCGCCGGCCTCCAGGTGCTGCCGTACGGGCAGGCGGCCGACTCCGACTGCTTCGTCGTCACCCGGGCGACCGCCCGGAAGTACGGGCTGACCTCGCTGGCCGACCTGGCCGGGCAGAACGGCAAGCTGGTCCTCGGCGCCGCGCCCGAGGTGAAGAAGCGGCGGGTGGGCGTGGTCGGCCTGAAGGAGGTGTACGGCGTCGAGTTCAAGGAGTTCAAGTCGCTGGACTCCGACGGACCGCTGGTCAAGGGCGCCCTGAAGAAGGGCGATGTGGACGTGGCGAACCTGTTCACCACCGACACCGACATCGAGGCCGAGGACTGGGTGGTGCTGACCGACCCGAAGAACCTCGTCCCGAGCCAGCACATCGTCCCGCTCATCGCCGACCGCAAGGCCGACGACACGGTCCGCAAGGCCCTCGCCCGGCTCGGCAACGTGCTCACCACCGAGCAGCTCACCCAGCTCAACAGCCAGGTCGACAACGACAAGAAGGACCCGCAGGACGTGGCGAACGCGTACGCGAAGCAGAACGGGCTGACGCGGTAGACGAGGTCCCGGGTCGGGTCCCCCCGGTTGACCCGACCCGGAAGAGGGGGTTGTCCCCCGTGCGGGCCGCCCGCGCTCCCTACCGTGGAAGTCCATGACGGGATGGGAGACCACCATGGACGCGCGCGACAGCGGGACCTGAAGAAGGAACTCGACGCCGCTCTGCAGACCCGCAGGGAACGGGGCGAGGAGTACGAGTCCGCGCTCGTGGACTCCTTCCTGGAGAAGGTCGACCAGCGCATCGACGCGGCCGTGGAGCGCCGGGTGCGCCGGGGATTCGCGCAGGCGCAGACGGCGACGGCCCGCGACTCCCGGCTCCCCCAGGGCCACCGACTTGTGCGTTCTCATCGGTTTTGTGACTGGCAAGGCATTGTGGACTGGGAAGCTGTAGGTAGCTGAGAATGGTGTGTGCTCTGTTGAATGCAGCTCGACCTGCAGTGATGCAAGTCAATTGAGAGAGATGCAGATGCAGCGAGAACGCTTGGCTTGGCTTAGCTCAGCTTGTTCTTTATGTTTGAGTCGATTTCATTCGATTATGCTCTCGGGTCGTTTCACGGTCTTGCCCACGTCGTAGGGGGTGGCGGACCGCTGGATCTTCGAACCAAGTGGCTTTCCAGGGCTCGGAGTTGAGGGTTTGGGTGCACGGGCCGGACAGTGCAGGTGCGGGCGGAGGTTCCGAAACCCCCGGCGGACTCGGGCCGGGGTGAGCCGGCCAAGCCCGACGGGCTTCTCCCACGGCCGCCGTAAGTCGACGGCGGCCTCGCGGAGAAGGCGGATCTGGGTGTGGGCGGCGATGATCAGCCAGGTCCAGCGCTCGCCGGCCTCGGGGGTTCGCAGCTTCGGACGGATCCACCCGAGGGTCCGTTTCATCAGCCTGAAGAGGTGCTCGATGTCGAACCTCCTCAGGAACGCCTGCCATCGCACGTCGACGTCCTCGCTGTTCAGGCTGGTGGCGAACGACCATAGCCAGAGCGGGAGCGGGTCGCCTCCGCCAGGCAGGCGGTCGACCTGGAGGCGGCTCAGCGTGCCTTCAGTGATGGGGAGTTCAACGGTGTGGTCGATCCAAGCGGAGCGGGTGGTCAGACGGGGGTGGATGCGGTTCCAGGCCATCGCGCGAGCAGTGCCGTACCGGTCGGTGACCTGCGTCGTGGCCGCGTCCGGATCGCCCCAGGTCTCCGGCTTGGCGAAGCGGAACTCCTTGCCGTGCTTCGGCGGCCGCCCGCCCTGGGGATAGGACAGGGCGTACTCCTTGAGCGAGGGCGTCGGCCGTCGCATGACGCGGTCGGAGCGCATCCTCCCCAGCACCTCGACCGGGAGACCGTCGAGGGGATAAGCCATGCGCGGGGCGTCGTAGCCGGCGTCGAAGACGATGAGGATGTCGCGATCACCGACGTGCCAGCGGCCCATCTCGATCAAGTCCGTGACCACACGGCGGAGCTGGGTGGCGGTGACCTCGGCGACGTCGTCCTCGGGCCCGAGACGGACGGCATCCAGCAGCTGGCACCAGGACGTCCGGCCCGATTCGGGGCGGCGACGAAGGAGTACGGCCAGCCGGGGATGAACTGGTCCGAGGACCGTCCGCTGCGGCCGTAGACGTGGCAGAACAGACGCTCCGCGCTGGTCGGCCCGTCGGGGCGGAGCCAGTTGCTGACGTCGACCGCCAGGACGAGGCGCCCGTCAGCGGCCGCGGCATCGGCAGACCGGCCAGCACCTGCCGCAGCCGGGGCACGTCCACGTTCCCGTGGTGCAACGCCTCGTACGTCGCGCCGTGCCCACGCCGGTGCTCGGCCACCAGCGTCAGGTCCACCGGCGAGGTCACCGGACCGTCTGCGCAGAGCAACGCGTCGATGAGGTCGAACAGTTCGTCCCCGCGCGCCGTCAGGCAGTCGAATAAGTCCTCCCGGAAGCGTGACGCTTGCGCGAACGCATCCCCAGGACCGTCGTCAGGCAGCAGACTCACCCTCACGGGGCTCCCGAGCACCAACGACACCGTTCTGATCCACCCACTCGACCTTCGGCTTCAAGCCGCGGGACACCTTCGTGACCAGCCGCATCACCGGCAGCCGGTCGTAGCGGCCTGCCTCCTGTGCCCGCTGAACGGCCCACGCCCGCTCCGATGCCACATTGCCTCGACCTGGCCGACGGAGTCGACCGAGGCGTAGAAGGTCCGGCTGCTCTTCGACCTCGTCAACGCACCCGCGAGTCGCCCGTGCATGTAATGAGCGCGCGGGTGTCGTGGCTGACGCCGCGGACCTGGGGCCTCTGGTCCGACATCGGGCTACGCGGCCACACCCGCGCGGAGTCGCCGCTTCGGAGTGGGAGTCGCGCACTGAGCTGCGGAACACCAGTTTCGTGCAGCTGCTCTTGAGCTCGGGGATGAGGCGACAGGAGGGCGGCGCCCTGCTGCTCTTCGAGCTCCCGGCTCAGCAGCTCCTGGAGGAAAGCGACGCCGCAGGTTCTCGCGGACTACCGGCACTGGCGGTGCAAGGCCACGGAGAACCCGGGCCGGATCAGCGGCACGAAATGGGACCGCGAAGCGGCGGCGTTCACCAAGCTGTTCAAGTGGGGGAAGGTACATCCGCTTCCGGTGGACATCTCCCGGTATGATCCCAGCGAGGAGAGAAAACTCAGCAGCGGGCGGTAATCCGTTCCGTAATTCCGCTTCGTATCCCGTTCCAGATTCCGGAAGACCGCCGACCGCACGAAATCGAGGAAATCCCGGTCCACCATGCCGTCCGGTCTGATGTACACCGGATCACCTGGCAGCAGGCCCATCCGTGCCACCGCCTCCGGCAGGTCCCGTATCCCAAGGACGGCCTCCGTCGGCGGCGTTCCCCACCGTCCCGGACCGGGTACCCACACCACATGCCACTCGCTCACTCCGAGCCCCTCCTGACGTGCTTGAACATGTCAGATCATCAGGGAAGCCCAGGCCTTGTGCACGGGCTCCCCGGAGTGGGAGCGCATGGGCGTGGGCTGGCCGCACAGTGCGCACGGGCGGTCCTGCCAGCGGTCGAAGTGCTGGCTGTCGCGCCATACGAGAAGCTCGCCGGGAGCCGGGATCAGGCCCGGCTCGAACGGCGGCTTCTCCTTCTTGCGTCCCGTGCGGGTCACGGCCGGAAGGCGGGCAGTTGCTGGAGCACCTGCGCCAGCAGGTCCGGCGTCGGCCTCCAGGCCGGAAGCGCACCCGTGGCAGGCACCGGCAGGGCGAGCTCCTGGACGTCCTCGAGGACCAGGTGGTGCGCGCCGCGCTCCGCCCACGGGCTGGTGCACCGCTCCGGACCCTGGTCCAGGTGGCAGCCCGTGAGACGGGCGACGCCGATGACCGCACCGAGGTGCAGTTCGCGGCCGCGGATCGCGGTGGCGACCAGCGGGTCACGCAGCACGGCGGGCTCCGGCTTCTTCTTCCCTGCGTGGATCAGGACCCAGCCCTCCTTATCTAGAGCTGCCGAGCATTTGCGCAGGCCATGGCATTTCAGGAGGCGAGGGACGTTGGGCACGTTCCGTTGCGAGAGGCGGGAACGGAGGGCGGCCCCTGCGCACGTCGGAGCGCAGACACAGGGATGACCAATTTCAGGAGATCAATGGGTTTTTAACTAGGGAACCCGGGCCTCAGGAGCGCGCGAGGAGTCCGCGTTCCAGGGCGACGACGACGGCGCGAGTGCGGTCGCTGACGTCGAGTTTCGCGAAGACCCGCAGAAGATGCGTCTTCACCGTGGCCTCGCCGATGACCAGGCGACGGCCGATCTCGGCGTTGGACAGGCCGTCCGCGACGGCGTTCAGCACGTCCCGCTCGCGGGCGGTGAGCACGACCGGCTCGGGGCGGCGCATCCGGGCCACGAGGCGCTCCGCGACCTTGGGCGCGAGGACCGTCTCGCCGCGCGCCGCCGAGCGGATGGCGTCGGCGAGCTGTTCGCGGGTGGTGTCCTTGAGGAGGTAGCCGACGGCGCCGGCCTCCACGGCTCGTTCGATCTCGACGTCTGTGTCGTACGTGGTGAGGATCAGCACCCGGGTGGCCGCCGGCAGGGCGACGATCTCGGTGGTGGCAGCCGCGCCGTCGAGCACCGGCATGCGCAGATCGAGGAGGGCCACATCGGGGGCGAGCCGCTCGACGAGGTCGACGCCCTCGCGGCCGTCGCTCGCTTCGCCGACGATCTCTATCGTGGGTTCGTTGGTCAGCAGGGCGATGACTCCGGCGCGCATGACGGCGTGGTCGTCGACCACGACCACGCGGATCGGGTCGTACGCGGTGTCGGTCATGGTCAGTCCTGACTCTGCGTGGGAAGGCTGGCGAGGACACGGGTGCCGTCCCCGAGGGAGCTGGTGACGGCGAGTTCGCCGTCGAGTTCGGCCAGCCGTCGGCTCATGCCGTCGAGGCCGAAACCATGGGATTCCTCGACGGCGAAGCCGCAGCCGTCGTCGGTGATCTCCAGTTCGACACCGCCCGCGAGTTCGGTGAGGACGACGCCGACGGTGGAGGCGCCCGAGTGCTTGCGCACGTTGGCGAGGGACTCCTGCGTGCAGCGCAGCAGGGCGACGCGGGTGCGCTGGTCCAGGTCGATGTCGGGCAGTTCGGCGGTGACGGTGAGGCCGGTGTCCTGGACGAAACGGTCCAGGGTTCTACGCAGGGTGGTGGCCAGCGAGCCGGCCGCGACGCCGCTCTCGGGGGCGGAGCCGACGAGTACCCGGGCCTCGGCCAGGTTCTCTCGCGCGGTCTGCTCGATGGAGGTGAGCTGCTCGGCGCAGCGTGCGGGGTCGGTGACGGTGGCAGCGCGGGCGGCCTCCGCGAGCACCACGATGGAGGCGAAGCCCTGGGCGAGGGTGTCGTGGATCTCCCGGGCGAGCCGTTCGCGCTCCTCGGCCGCGCCCTGCCGCTGATATGCAGCCGCCAACTCCTCCTGGGTGTCGGCCAGTTCGGCGGTCAGTTGCTCCTGCCGCTCGTTACTCTGGCCGACGAAGAGGTGTACCCACAGCCCCAGACCCACACCTGCGGCGTAGGCAAGGACGGTGAACACCGTGTTCCCGGTGAGGAATTGAGGGCTCCAGCCCTGGCCGAGCGTGCCGCCGAACACGGTGAGGGCCGCGGCGGCCCCACTGAGGGTGATCGCGTCCCGCGGGGCGCGGGTGAAGAGCCAGAACTGCGGCAGGGACACCACGTAGAAGGCGGCCCCGCCGTCCAGCAGGTAGGCCGCCGCGCCCAGGACGAGCGCGAGGACACCGAGGTAGGTACGGGGACGTAGGAGGGGGTTGTCGGGTCGGGTGAGGAGGACGGTGTGACACAGCGCGATCAGGGCGAGCAGGCCGAGTAGCCAGTGCCTCCGGGCCGGCGACGCATCGAGCACGGCGACGGCCGGGGGCAGCAGACCGAACATGATCCAGCCTGCCAGGTTCCAGCGAAGGACACGGTCCTGGGTGAGCCGGTCACCCGGCTGCTGCCGCCACTGAGTCACGGTGATTCACCTCGTTCGTACGGGAGTTGAGGGGCCGACGGTCGAGTCGATCAGCTTACCGATTCCAGGGGGCGGGAGGCCTGTTCGGTGCTGTGGCGGGCACGGCGCACTCCTTGGGAGGGCCACCAGTTGGCCTCGCCGAGCAGGAGCATCAGGGACGGCAGGACCAGCATCCGGATGACGAAGGCGTCCAGGAGGACGGCGACCGCGAGGCTGAAGCCGATCTGCTTCATCTCGATCAGGTGCAGGGCCGCGAAGCTGGCGAACACCGTGACCATGACCGCGGCCGCGCTGGTCACCACGCCCGCCGAGCTGCCGATGCCCTCGACCACGGCCTTGCGGGTCGGGACTCCGCGCAGGGCCGCCTCCCGGATCCGGCTGATCACGAAGACCTGGTAGTCCATCGACAGACCGAACAGGATCACGAAGAGGAACAGCGGGACCCGGGAGCCGATCGACCCGGTGGAGGTGAAGTCGACCAGACCCTCGGCCCAGGTGTGCTGGAAGACCATGACGAGGATGCCGAGCGAGGCGGCGGCGGAGAGGAGGTTGAGGACGATGCCGACCAGGCCGAGGACCACGGAGCGGAACGCCCAGACGGTCATGACGAAGGTGACCAGGAGCAGTGCCCCGATGATGAGGGGCAGCTTCTGTTCCTGGTGGGTCGGGTAGTCGGTGTAGCGGGCGACGTCACCGGTCACCGCGGTCTTGGCGCCCTTCACCCGGCCGACGGTCTCCGGGACGTACTTGTCGCGGATGTCCTTGAGCGAGGACTGGGCCTCGTCGCTGCTGACGTAGTGCGGGACCTGCAGTTGGAGCATGCTGATCCGCTTGTCGGGCGACGTGGTCAGCCGGGAGGTACCGCTCAGGCGCGGGTCGTCCTTGACGTCGGCGGCGAGTTCGCGCAGCGCGGCCGTCACCTCGGGCGAACGGTCGGCGTCGGCGCGGACGACGACCTGGTGCATGGACTTCAGCTCCGGGTAGGCCGCGTTCAGCCGGTCGTAGACCTGCATGGCGACGATGGAGCGGGAGTGCGTCTCGCGGCCCATGTCGGTGAGCTTGAGGCCGAGGACCGGGGCGGCGAGGGCGAGCAGCCCGACCACGGTGACGGTGAGCGTGGCGACGGGGTGCTTGGCGACGGGGCGCAGCACGGCGGCGGTCAGCCGGCCGGGGCCGGTCCTGTGCGCCTTCTGCTTCTTCGGCGCGAGCCCACGAACCGCCCGGCGCTCGGCTCGGCGCTCGGCGCGCATGCCCAGCTTGGCGAGGACGGCGGGGAGCACGGTCAGGGAGCTGACGATGGCGACGAGGGTGACGACGATCGCGCCGGTCGCGATGGACGAGAAGATGACGTCGTCGGCGAGGTAGAGGGTGGCGCTGGAGACGGCGACGGCGAGACCGGAGAGGACGACGGCCCGTCCGGAGGTGGCGGCGGCGAGTTCGACGACGGCCTGCGGGCTCAGTTTGCCGTCGGCGCGCGCTCGCTCCTCACGTTCGCGCTTGAGGTAGAAGAGCGTGTAGTCGACGCCGACCGCGAGGCCGATGAGCAGGATGACGTTGGTGCCGACGCCCGCGTCGGGGAAGACGTGCGAGGCCACCATCGACAGGCCGACGGCCGCGGCGATCGAGGACAGGGCGAGCAGCAGCGGAACGAGGGCCATCGCCACGGAGCTGAAGACCAGCAGCAGGGTGATGAGGGTGACCGGCAGGGCGATCATCTCGGTGCGCGAGAGGTCGTCGCCGCGCAGCTTCTCGACGCCCTTGCTGATGGACGGCGATCCGGTCTCCTCGACGCGAAGCCCGGGGTTGGCCCTCTGGACGGCCGCCGTCTGCGCGATCAGCGGGTCGACGTGCTTCTTGCCCTCCAGCTCCGGGCCCTTCATGGTGACGGTGACCCGCACCGCCGTGTTGCCCGCGCTGCGGACCGGGTCGGCGACGGAAAGCACCTCGGGCAGCTTGGCCATCCGGGCGGCGACGTCGGCGGCGGCCGAGTCGGCCGCGGCGATGTCGAGCTTTCCGGCGCCCGGCTTCGCGGTGATCAGGACGTGTTCGACGGGGCGCTGTTGTAACCCGCCCTCCGCGGCGATCGCCTCGCCGCGTCCCGCCTCTCCGATGCGGAAGTCCTCGGTGGTCGCCGCGTTGGTGCCGACGGAGATGCCGATACCGAGGCACAGGACGACGAACACGAACCAGCCGACGATGCCCCGCCAGGGGTGGGCGGCGCTCCAACGAGCCATGCGTACGGGAAGATTCTTCATGTCGTCCATGCTCTTCGTCGGGGGTGTGGCGCCGACAGCAGCGACCGGTTGAACTTGAGGTCCACCGACTGGTGGACCCCCGTCCGGCTCACGGGAAGCTGAGGGTGTGGAAGACCGTCACGTTTGTCCGGGCAGGTGACAGCTGCCGGGTAGTCATGTGGACGGCGCGGCGCCCTTGCTCTGGCTTTTGATCATCTGCCGGAGGCTGGTGCGGGCGGCGGTGAGCTCGTCTTCGAGCTCGGTCACCCGGCGTGCGAGGCCGTCGGTCTCGGCGGTCTTGGCACGGACAAGTGCTTCCAACTCGGCTTTGGATTGGTTGAGTTCATGGACCCGCGTGGTGAGATCGGCGGCGCCGATCTGGTCGAGCTGCTGGCCGAGGTGGAGGCGCGCGTTGCGCAGGAGCTGGTCGCGTTCGGCGCGGAGTTTGCTGATCTCCTCGCGGGCCAGTTCGAGATCGACGCGGAGGCTGGTCGAGCTGGCCGAGTTGTCCCGCCTGGAGGGGCGAGGCGGGACCTGTCCGCTGATGGCGGCCTCACGTGTTCGCGCACGCCGTCGGCATGGGTGAGCCACGAAGAGACGCCGGCGGTACGAGCGACGGAAGTGTGTGTGATCTTCTCTCCGCCCTGTTGAAGAGACCGGATCGCTTCAAGGACGCGGGCTCGCTTGGCCCGGCTGTCCCGGCGCCGGGCTTCCTTCAGGACCTGCGCGGGAGTCCGGCTCTGCGCGCTCGAGTTCGTCGCCGACGACTTTGTCACGAGGGCCTTCGGTTGATCACCCTCAACGAGAGGGTGGTGCGTCCGCGGCTGGCTCGCGCCTTTCTCAGCACGGCACTGGCCTCTTCGACCTCCTGGCGTTCCTCGGAGCCCATCGCGTCCAACTGCTTGCGCATCGCGCTCAGGAGCTGTTGGAACGCGGCGATCTGGTCGCTGAGGTTGCGGGTGACGAAGAGGTCGGCGTCCATCGCCTCGGCGGTGAACCGGTCGGCCCTCAGCGAGTTGATGTGCTCCTCGATGGCCGGGAGATAAGAAGGGTCGGGCAGGTAGAAACCGCAGCCCGCGCACTGGAAGCGGATAGGACACGCGCTTCCGCCGGCTTTGACGTTGGATGGTTCGCGGCAGTTACCGAACGGCACTGTGACGGAGCGTGCCTCGTAGGCGGTGTTCGATGTGATCGGCGCCGGCTTGCCCGAGCGGTCGACGACGTGCATCCGCATCGTGGTGACGGCCTCGCGTTTCCGCTTCAGCGAGACCTCGTAATAGCCAATCGTGGTGCTGAAGTTCCGGTGATCCATCAAATCGCGCAGCACGTCGGGGGCGACCCCGGCGTCCGCGTGCCGCTGGCGTAGGAGTGTCGGAAGGCATAGGGGTAGATCAGCGAGCGGTCGAAAGACAGCGGCGAACCGTCAGGGCCAGGGCCATCCGTGGTGAGGCGAGGGATGCTGTCGACCCATTGCCGCAGGGTCTTGGAGAGGTTGCTGGTGCTCATGTGGGCCTGGGCGTGGTCGGCGGTGACGGCAGGGAAGAGGTAGCGGGCACTCTGGGCGGGAACGTCGAGCCGGGCTCGGATCGGTAACCATGCCCGGATGGCGGTAGCGGTCTGCTCCTCGATCGGGAGCCGTCGGCGATGGCGCTTGCTCTTGTGGTTGTCCCAAATCAAGTCCGGCCCATCGGTGCCGTCCTTGACGCAGTTCCGGCAGAGGCTGCAGATCTCGCCGGGGCGGCAGCCCGTGTCACGAAGCACGATGTAGGCGGTGCGGAACATGTTCCGGATCTGGTCCGCGGTGAGCTGCCCGTAGGTGATCTCCCTGCCGAGGAAGTCGATGTGCTGGTCAGCTGCGCGATAACGGGCTCGGGGATGGCCTTGCCCTCGTTGTCCTCATCGTCATCGTGGCCGATGTCGTGCCAGCGTTGCCTGCTCAACGAGGTGGGGACGCCGTTCATGAGGCCAGTGCGACGGCCAAAGTCCAGCAAGCTGAACCAGTGGTGGGCCATGCCGCGCTGGGTGCCGCGCGCCATGATCTCCCCGTCCTCGCGCCGCATGACCCGGATGCCGTCCACGACGGTGTCCATATCCGCACCTCCAAGGCGGCCGGGCTCGGTTCCTCCGCCGGGTCGCGCCGCGAGGCGACCGGACGCCATGGCCGTGACCCTGACGGTGTCCCGCAGGCGAGCAGTGGCGGGATCGGTGTCCCTGGCCCAAGTCAGGGCCAGTTCACGGAGCCAGGGCTGGCTGATGGCGGTGAAGTCGACCAGGCCGCGGGTGGCCCGGCGGCGCCCCGACTTCGACTGGCTGGAAAGGATGCTGATCGCGGTCAGATCCCAGAAGTGCTTATCCCTGGGTTTGATGCCGCACATCTCCTCGTGACCGATGTGCAGCGTCCTGTGGATCTCCTTCACGTGGGCATTGGTGCTGGACGAGGTGCCTTTCGACGTGAGCACCAGGAGGTCGCCGAGGTCGGTGCCCAGCAGGTGGGGAAGGTGCGCGAGAGCCTTGGCCATGAGCCGGACACTGGTCGGGTCGGCCTTGGCGCCGCGCGCGTCACGCTGCTGGAGCCCGTAGAGGATCTCCCAGCGCATCACCGGCGAGAACGGGACCAGCGAGAACTGGTGGGCGTAGAGGAACGGCGTCTGCCGGGCGACCCACTCCTCGACAGGCTCGTCAGGGGCTTCACGCCCGTACTTGTAGTGGTGGTAGGAGCAGATCGTCTTGAGCCCCCACCGTTCCTGTTCACACCGCATCACCACGCAGGACGGGGCGCCTTCCGTGCACGGCTCCGGGCCCGTGCGGGCCCAGACCTCGGCGGCGACGCCGGATTCACGTACGGCCTTCGTGCTCCAGACCCGGTAGTGCCTGATGCAGAGCCGTTGGCAGTACCTCGGCTGAGCGCATCGCTGCCCATCGCGTTCGACGATGCAGCGAACCTGAAACCGGCCTGGCGAGCCCTTGCGCCGGTCAGGGACATGCTGGGCGACGAACGTCGCCTCGTCCAGACCGCTGGCTCGCCACTCCCGGATGCAGGGAGAGCACATGCCGCGGCTGTTGCTGACCGAGGCGCAGGCCACCGTCACGCACTTCTGGGCGACGGTGCGTTCGTTGTCCGGGTCTCCGTTGAAGAAGAGCGTCGCGGCGTCCCACTCGCCGGGTCGCCAGGCAGGGCCGACACGATCGCTGAGCCAGGCAGTCCAGCCCTTGAGATCCAGGGTCGGCGGCTCGACCAGCAGTGTCGCGGCCTCGCTCGGGATAGTCATCGTGTCTCCCGGCGCCGGGCGGCCGTGCGCTCGACGGCGTCGCGTTTGTCTCGGTCCGTGGCGTGCAGATACGGCTGCATCACTCGTCGCTCTGCGTGACGGCACATCTTAAGGAACAAGCTCAGAAGCTGTGTCGGAACCCGGTGATCCGTGACGCTGTGACGGGCGGGAGGTGCGACCACCGTGATTACGGCAGATCGGACGCCCGAAGCATCACGACTGGGCCATTTGGGGGATACAGCATATGACCCTTGTCACCCGTTTGACATTATGGGTCACTTTGGGTAGTGGAACCGGTGAGCCGCCCATCCTCTGCCGGGGAACGTGCTGTAGGTCGCCGCGGTTCTCTCGTGTGGCCGTTCGGCCACGAGGACCATCGGCCGCCTCGAGCGCGGGCCGCATTGCCGCAGGCGGAACCCCGCAGCGGCATCAACCGACGTCCCTGTCCCGGGACTGCGTCTCCGCCCGGGCAGTGGCTGCGGTTCCCCGATACGTGCTCAGAAAGGCTGCGCCATGACCGTCTTGACCCGACCTGATCCGCTGCTGGCCACCGTCGCGCTGCCACGGCAACGCTCCACGGTGCTGCCACCGGCTGACGCCACCATCCCCGTCGGCAGCTCGCCACTGGGGGTGACACTGACCCCGGACGGGGGACGCGGCTACGTCGCCAACCGGGCATCGAACACCGTCAGCGTCATCGACACCGCCACCAACGCCGTCACCGCGACCATCGCGGCCACCGGCGGTCCGACCCTCCTGGCGGTCTCGCCGGACGGCACCCGCGCCTACGTGACCCTGTTCGACGACGGCGCCCTCGGCGTCATCGACACCGCCACCAACACCCTCACGTCCACCATTGCGGTCGGCGCCGGAGCCCTCGGGGTGGCGGTCTCGCCGGACGGCACCCGCGCCTACGTGACCGGCCAGAACGCCGACAACCTCAGCGTGATCGACACTGCCGCCGGCACTGTCATCGCCACGGTGAATACGGGCCCCGTCCCGATCGGCGTCGCCGTCTCCCCCGACGGAGCTGTCGCCTACGTCGGCAACGTCGGCGACAGCTCCGTCAGCGTGATCGACACCGCGACCAACACCGTCACCAACAGCTTCACCGCCGGCGACGTGCCGGTGATCATCGCCTTCAGCCCGGACGGCGCCCGCGCCTACGTCTGCAACGCGGGCGGAGACAGCGTCAGCGTGATCGACACCGCCACCACGACCGTCATCGCCACCATCGGGGTGGGCACCACGCCTCGCTTCGTGGCCGTGAGCCCGGACGGGACCGCCGCCTACACGGCCGACTACGTCGATAACAGCGTCAGCGTGATCGACACCGCCACCAACACCGTCACCGGCACCATTGCCGTAGGCAACGGCCCGGTCTGCATCGCGGTCACCCCCCAGGGGACCCGGCTGTACGTGACGGACAACGCCGACAACGCCGTCAGCGTGATCGCCCTGACGCTCGTGCCCGGCCAGGGCTCCACCGGCGGAGGGCAGGTCGTGACCATCCGGGGTCACGACCTGGCCGGTGTAACCGCCGTGCGCTTCGGCGACCGACTCGCCACCATCCTGGCCAACACCGCGACCTCGGTCACCGTGCGCGCCCCAGCCGGACAGGGCGCGGTCCCCGTGACCGTCACCACCCCCGGCGGCACCGGCTCCTTCGGCACCTTCTACTACCGCCCCGCCCCGCTGCTGACCGGGATCACCACCGCGATGGGCCCCGTCACCGGCGGAGGCACCGCGGTCATCACCGGAGCCAACCTGGCCGGGACCACCTCGGTGCGCTTCGGCTCCAGAGTGGCCGCCATCCAGTCCGTCACGGACACCGCGGTCACCGTCGCCGTCCCCGGCGCTCCCTCCTCCGGTCCGGTGTCCGTCACCGTCATCACCCCGGTCGGCAACGCCAACGGCCTGATCTTCACCTACCTCGACACACCCTCCCTGACTGCCGTCAGCCCCGACACCGGACCAACCAGCGGTGGCACCGAGGTCACCATCACCGGCGCCAACCTCGCCTCCACCCAGGAAGTCATCTTCGGCAACACCTCCGCGTCCTATGTCGTCATCTCCGACCAGAGGATCAGCGCAGCCGTCCCGCCCCACCCCGCCGGAGGAATCACCATCACCATCAGCACCCCCGGCGGCAGCGCTCAGAGCACCTACACCTACCTCGACGGACCCGCCATCTGACCCCGCCGCCGGCCCGACCACGGCCGCCCTCCGCCAAGGAGCGGACAGCGGTCCTCTCCGGGAAGCCGCCACACGCTGGCCCTTCCTGGAGAGTGATCGTCTTCTCACCCTGCACCCCGCCGGTCCCTTTGTTCCCGGTACGGACCTCCGGACTACCGCGCATCCGCCATCGAGCTTCTCACCGTCACCAAGGACAGCTCGGGCCGGTACTTCCTCAGCTTCGTCGTCGACACCGAGCCCGACATCCTCCCCGAGGCGGAGACCGACGCCGGTATCGACCTCGGCCTGTCCGCCTTCGCCGTCCTCTCGGACGGAAGCAAGATCGACAGCCCGCGCTTCCTGCGCCGGGCCGAGAAGAAGCTCAAACGCTGTCAGCGGGAGCTGGCCCGCAAGGCCAAAGGATCGAAGAACCGGGCCAAGGCCCGCGTCAAGGTCGCGCACCAGCACGCCAAGGTGGCGGGCCGGCGCCGGGACTTCCACCACAAGGCATCCGCACAGATCATCCGCGCCAACCAAGCGGTGTGCGTGAAAGACCTCGCGGCGTCCGGTCTCGGCCGCACCCGGCTCGCCAAGTCCGTGCACGACGCGGGATGGTCCGCGTTCGTGCGGATACCGGAGTACAAGGCGGCTCTGCACGGCCGCACCTTCGCCACGGTGGCCCGCGCTTTCCCGTCCTCGCAGGTCTGCTCGGCCTGCGGGTTCCGCGACGGCCCGAAGCCTCTCCACGTCCGTGAGTTGACGTGCGGCGAGTGCGGCACCGTGCACGACCGCGACCACGACGCAGCATCCAACGTCCTCGTCGAAGGACGCCGAATCGTCGCCGCCGGACGGGGCGGAGACGCCAAACGCCTCGTGGAGCGCCGGCAAGACCAGGGCGAAAGTACCGGCACGGCGCGGTGAAGCAGAAAGCCCCCGGAAGAGTCAGCCGGCCCAGGCCGGAGTCCCTGGACTTCAGGCCGGGGAGCACGTCAAGTGGCCTTCGAGATGGCCTGCCTTGACGGCGGCGGGCGAGGAGATCACCGACCTGTTCGTACTCGACACCACGGCGGTCACGCCCGGCGAGTGCCAACCCCACACCGAGGACGAACTCCTCGTGTGGTTCTTCTGGGAACTGCTTTTTTCGAGGTGGTGGACGTCCCGGGCGACCACCTGACGCTGATGGAGGAACCACACGTGATGTCCGTGGTCGAGGTGATCCTCACGGCGATGCGCCGAAGCGACTGACTGTCGCCGACAAAGCTGTTTGACGCGGCGCTCGCGGGGTCAGCCGGCCGCCTCGCCCGGGGTGGATCACAAGACGATCATCAGTACCCCTCGCCGACGGAGGCGGCCGGCATGTCCCTGGCGGGCCGCCGATGAGCGAGACCGAGCCGGCCAAACAGGGTTGCCCACGAGGTTCAGGATCCCGTGCTGTAGCGGGTGAGCATGAGGGCGACGGCTTCGTCCACGATCGCGGCGTCGGTGGGGTTGGGCGGGACGAAGTCCGTTCGTACGAGTTGGGGCCACAGGAACTGGCTGCAGATCATGCCGAGGAACTGTTCGGCCACTGCGGATGCGGACTGTGGCTGTCCGTCGGCCGACCGGAAGTCGAGTGTGCCGGCCTGCGCTTCGGCTTCCAGGTAGTCGCGGAGCCGGTCGAAGAAGGGTCCGCGGTCGATGGCGAAGCCGGTGCCGACGATGTCGGCGAGTTCCGGCATCTGGGGAAGTTCGGTGATGATGAGCCGGCACAGTGCCGCCGTGCCGGGCCGCGCAACCAGGCAGGCGTAGTCGCGGCCGATGTGGTCCAGGCCGTATCGGGGGTCACCGGGCGGGGGTGGTTCGGCGTACTCCACGTCCAGCTGCCACTGTTCGGCGGTGACGGCCGCGAACAGCGCGGCCTTGGTCGGGTACCGCTTGAAGAGGGTGCCGGTGGAGACGCGGGCCTCCTTGGCGATCTGGGCGAGGGAAGTCTTGTCGTATCCCCGGGCGAGGAAGAGGTCGCGGGCGGCGCGGATGATGCGCGCGCGGTTCTCCGCTTTGATCTGCGCGTGATACCCGGTCGGGCACGCGTCGTCACCGGTTTGTGCTCGGTCCGCCACCGACATGCCCACGCCTCTCGCCCGTCCCCGGCCGCGTCCTCACTGTCAGAGGACGGTCTGGCCTCCGTCCAGGATAAGGTCCTGGCCCACCGCGAAGGCGGAGGCATCCGAGGCCAGGTAGACGACGGCCTCCGCGACCTCCTCGGGCAGACCCATGCGTCCCAGCGGGATGGTGGAGCTGATCCCCTCCACGACCGCCGCCTGCACCGCGGGGTCCTCGATCCCGAGCTTGGAAGCGGAGTACAGCGGGGTGTCCACCGGGCCGGGGCTGACCGCGTTGAACCGGATGCCGTGCGAGGTGAGCAGGTCCGCGTTCCACGACCGCATCAGGGAGCCGACAGCCGCCTTCGTCGCGGCGTAGGCGTTCGAATTCCCGTAGCCGCCGTGCGCGCTGTTGGACGCGTTGAGGATGACCGAGGACGGGTTGGCCAGCACGGGCACCAGGGCCTGGGTGAGGAAGAAGACGCTCTTGACGTTGATGTCGAAGAGCCGGTCGTAGCTGTCCTCCGTGTGCTCCTCGAACGGCCGCCAGTCCGAGACGCCGGCGTTCAGGAACGCCACGTCAAGCTCGCCGAAGTGCTCGCGCACCTGCTTGGCCAGGCCGCGCTGGGCATCGAGATCGCGGGCGTCGGCCTGCACCACCGGCACCTTGTCCCCGAGGATCTGCCGGGCCCTGTCGATGCTGGCGGGGGTGACGCCCGTGACCAGCACGTCGGCCCCCTCCGCGACGAAACGCTGCGCGGTCGCCAGACCGATCCCGCTCGTGCCGCCGGTGATGAGGGCGCGCTTGCCCACAAGACGATTCATGTTCGCTGTTCCTCGCCGAGAAGTAAGATAAGTCGATGGACTCACCATCTGAAGGTAACTCCCGCACCACCCTTAAGGCAAGTCGGTCCACTTACCATCGATGGCTGGGGGTGCTTCCGCCGAACCGGGGAAGGTGGCCGGCACGCCGGCTCAACTGCCATGTCGCGGCCGTCTTCGAGGACGGGCGCGATGGTGGTCTTCCCGACGCCGCGCGCCCGGCTCTGGGACGGTCGCCTCGCGGCAGCCGCTCGGCGGCCAGGTCGTAGGAGTCCTCGACCGCGTCGGTGATCAGCCGCTCGGCGATGCGGCCGAGGCGGTCGAGCAGGCCCGGGCAGGCCCGGGCAGCGGGCCGCTACCAGCGCATCCGCCGACCTCCGGTGATCGCGGACCCGGTCCGCGGCCGGGGGTGGCGCACCGGCACGGCGCGCGGCGCCCACGGATGCGGCTGCGGGACCTTTCACCGGCGGTACGGCGGAGGTTGTTGAGGAGACCGAGGACGGCCTGGAACCCGCGATGCTCTGGACGTCGACCTGACGCCTTGTGACGGGATGCGGTGCCCGAAGGTCGGCCGAGGCCGCCGACCCTCGGGGCCTACCGGCGGTCCACCCAGAGCGCCGAGGCGATCGCGTGGAGATCGCCCCGGTCCGTGGTCAGGGCGACGCCCATCCGGTGCTTCCGCCCTTCCTCCGAGAGCACCCACGCATACGACACCAGCCGCGAGGAAACCGGTACCGGCCGGAGCAGCCGAGCCGTGAGCGAGGCCGTCACCGCCCCCTCCCGCAGGCTCCCCCGCAGCCGCCCCGCCGCGTTTCCAGGGCAGTCCAGCGCCCCCCACACGAGCTCCGGCGGCAGCATTCCCTCCGGGTCGGCGAGCGCGGGCCCGGCAGCCCACGCGGTGGCCACCAGGTCCCGTCCGGGGACGGCCCCGCAGTGCAGACGGAGCCCGGTGTCGGGTGTGCGGTCGAGCCCGCATCCGAAGCAGTCCACGGTGCCTTGCGGCGGAGCCTCCCGATATGCCTCGGCCGCCGCCGACGCCTCGGCCCAGGAGGGCGGTGCGGGCACCTCGATGTCCAGCTCGTCGGGCACGGCCACCGCGAGCACGGCGTCCGCACAGGTGAGCACAGCTCCGCCGTCGGCGGTCCCCGCGAGCTCCACCGGCTCCTCCACCGGGGTGGGCCGTCGGAAGTCCACCCGTACGGTCCCCGCCGCTGTCCGCCCGGCGAGCACCCCCGCCACGTATCCGCCGAACGCCACCCCGGGATAACCCCGCAGATGGCCGGGCACGGTGAGGGTCTCGATATCGGTCATGAGCCCACTGCATCACATCCCCGTCCCCGGCGGCCGGAGGCGTGGGGTACGTTCGACTGTCCAGCGAGCCCCGGGAGGAACCCACCGTGACCGTCGAACGCACAGGCCCACCCCTCTTCGGCACGGAGCGCGAAACGCTGCGGGCGTTCCTGGATTTCCACCGGGCCACGCTGGCGATGAAGTGCGAGGGCCTGACGGAGGAACAGCTCAAGGAGCGGTCGAGCCCACCGTCGGCCCTCTCCCTGCTCGCCCTGGTCCGGCACATGGCCGAGGTGGAACGGGCCTGGTTCCGCCGGGTGTTCGACGACCACGCCGCCCCGATGGTCTGGTCGGAGAAGGAGTTCGACTTCCAGGCCGCGTACGACACCACGGGCGCGATCGCCGAGGAGGCGTTCGCGAAGTGGGAGGCCGAGGTCGAGCACTCGCGCCGCATCGAGAGCGCGGCCGAGTCCCTGGACGTCGCCGGGCACCAGCCGCGCTGGGGCGAGGACGTGTCCCTGCGGATGGTGATGCTCCACATGATCCTGGAGTACGGCCGGCACAACGGCCACGCGGACTTCCTCCGCGAGGGCGTGGACGGCACGGTCGGCGCCTGATCCGAGACCCCCTCCGCCCCTGACCGCTCCGCCGGCGACGGCGCGCCGCACCCCGAGGTGTGCGGACACCACTGACACGGGGAACGGTCCGGCGGAAGCGGCCGGCCCGCTCGCCCACGGCGACAGAAGACTGCTCGGCGTCGGCCTGCGCCCACCGACCGCCGGTCTCGTCGCACGAGTGATCCCCGTCTGTCACGCAAGGACGTGAGGTGCGCATGGTCAAGAGGAGACTGGAGGCGCCATGGCCGACGGTGATGTGAGACTTGCCGCATGGACATGGGGCGTGAGTCGCGGTGGGAAAAGGACGCAATGACGGTGGAGATCGTTTTCGCCCTGGTGACCGCCGTCGCGCTGGCTGCGGCGGTCCTCGCCGTCGCCCTGGCCCTCGCACTGGCCCTCGGTCTCTCCGGTTCGGTGGAGAAAAACATGTTGGAGGGGGGCGCGCTGCTCGGAGCGACAGCCGGAGTGTGGCGTCTGGTACGGGTGCTGCGCCGGTTCGGCGAGCGCCGCCGGGAAGGTCGTTGACTGCGGACCCTCTCCGTCAGGCCGCCAACTGCCGACCTGGGGATCGTTCACCTGCTGGTGCCGGACGAGTCGCTGTGACAGGCCATCCGGAGTTCCGGGCGCGCCGCGCGCCGCGCCCTTCTCGTCGCCGAGCAGTTCACGCCAGCGGGCTGGTACTGCGCGGGCTTTGTACAGGCCGCGGCGGCGGGGGGTCGTGATCCCGCCGCACGGGGCGGACGGTTGTCGGTGAGCGGGGTCCTCGCCGTAGCGGGAGTGGCACAGTGCTCGCCGGAAGTCCGGCGGGACTGGCCCGCTGGGTCCTCCGCATCGTGGTCGCACGCCTCGACGACGATGCGGCAGGGGCCGCACAAGGCCTCGCCGGAGTCCGTTCGGGTGACGACGTGCCGGACCGTGCCGCAGGCGCTGGACGCTTCTCGCTGACGGCGGCACTGCGGACGCCGGCGAGAGTTGGCCGTCGCGCTGTGGCGCGGTGTGGTGATGCGAGCCGTGGCGCCGGTCCGGCGGACGTCGGTGATGCGGCCGCTCGTCTCCTTCGCGCTCACCATGTGCCCTGGCCGGCCATGCAGAGGGGCCCCTCCTTTCGGTCCGTGGCGGGACGCCCCAGGGGTCACTCGTCGTTCACCCAGCGCATGAGCCGCTGCAGCGGGTAGAAGCCGTCGTGCGAGAGGCCCGGTGGCATGCCGCCCGCCCCGCCGAGGGACACCACGCGCTGGACGCCGGCGCAGGCGAGGGCGTCGCGCAGGTGCGCCTTGCGGGCGTCGGGGTACACGCCGACCGTCTGGGTGGCGACTCCGGCGTGCGCGACGGCGTCGGTCAGCGCGGGAACCGGGACGACGTTGACGATCTTTCCGTCGGGGTGGAAGTCCACCGGTTCCGGGGAGCGGATGACCAGGCCGGTGCCGTCGTAACCGCCCCACACCCGGTAGTCGGGCGCGAGGGAGCGCAGCACGTCGATCTCCTCGCGCAGTTCGGAGGCGACGCGCGGGCCGTGTGCCGAGCTGAACTCCCTTGCCACGCCGAGGCGTTCGCACAGCAGGGCGGCGTAGCGGTCGGCGTCCGCGGGGGATCCCTCGACGAACTGGAAGCGGCTGGCCACACACGCCTGTTGGTTGAAGAAGGTGGCGTCGGCGGCTCCCGCCTCCGCGGCCTCGGCCAGGCTCTCGGGGGTCGCGAAGGCCTCACGGCCGATCAGCGAGATGGAGGTCTTCGGGTCGAAGGAGACCAGCTCGAATCCCGGGCCGACGTAGCGCAGTGCCCCGCGGATCGTGGCCTCGCCGCCCCAGGCGACGAGCTTGTCGAAGAACTGGGGGCGGAACAGCACGCTCTCCACCGCCTCGTCGCCGCCGCGCCAGTAGGCGGCGGAGAACGAGCGCACGACGGGGTGGCCGGGGGCGACGGAGGCCATCGTGCGCAGGATCGCGGTCGTCGTGAACAGGTCGTTCGAGGGCAGCTTCAGCAGATTGACGCCCTTGGTGAGGGCGCCGCGCACCACGGACATCGCGGCGACACCGGGGGCGTTGCCGGCGATGATGTGCACGAGGCGTGGCGGGTAGGCGCGGGTGGCCGCGATCCGGCCCTCGGGCAGGCGCACCTCGCGCCAGCCGTCGAGCACGTCGGCGCCGCCGAGTTCATGGTCGATCTGGGCGTACAGGGCGGGGCGTCGGAAGCTGCGCCAGAGCACGGCGTAGGCGCGTTCGAGGACCTCGGCGGGGAGCGGGCTGACGGCTGTCATTCGCTCCAGGGCTTCGGCGAGGAGGCCGTCCGGGTCCGCCTTGAGGGCGTCGCCGGTCGCCACGAGCAGGTCGACGATCTCGGCGGTGGGTGTCTGGAAGGCGGGCCCCGGTTCGGTGCGGGGCCATACGAGGCGGTCCAGGGCGAGGGCCGGTGCGGTGAAGGCGGCTCCGGGGCGGCCGTGGCCGACGTGCGGGCCTTCGTCGACCTCGCCGCGGATGATGTGGACCACGGCCACCGGGGCTGCCGCGGTGCTGTCGAGGGTCGTGCCGCTCATCCGTGGATCATCCCTCGCACATAGGAGTCGAGTGTCGCCGCGCAGGTGATCTTGTCGTCGCCGCCGAGGTCGCCGTAGCGCTGGATGTCCGGCAGGACGGCGGGTCCCGGCCGGCCGCAGGCGCAGGGTGAGAAGTCCACGAGGACCCGGTCGCCGCTGATCAGTCCGCCCCAGCGGCCTTCCAAGGAGACGTCCAGGAAGGCGAACCGGCCTTCCACGACGCCGTGTTCGGGGTTGAGCAGGGTCTCGCCCTGCTGGTCGAGGACCAGTGGGATCACCCACGGCGGCACGTGGTAGTGGCCCTTCTCGCAGGCTAGGCAGGAGCCCTGGAGTTCCGTCATGCCGTAGCTGCGCACCCGCCGTACGCCGTCGTAGAACGCGGCGAACTGCTGCTGGTAGTCCTCGGGCAGGGCGCGGCCCTTGTTGCCGCCGCCGCTGAGCACCAGGGTGTCCGGGTGGAGGCCGCCGTCCGGGACGCCGCGGGCGCGCAGGGCCTGGATCAGGGCGAACTGCTGGTTGTTCATGCCGGCGATGAGCAGCGGTTCGTCGCGGTGGGCGGCGATGTCGTCGACGATCCCGCTCACGGCAGCGTCCATCTCCGCCTCGCGGGCCTCGGAGGCGGTCTCGTGGGAGCTGATCTCCTGCGGGGTGGCGGTGCCCTCCGCGATCCTGCGGCGCAGCAGGGCGCTGCTCATCAGTTCCGACACCCGCAGCGGGTCGTCGGTGAGCAGTCGGGTCTCGCCGGGGCGGGCGAAGACCTCGGCGTGCCACCGGAAGCCGTCGATGGAGCGCATCGGGCCGCTCGCGGGGGCGAGCAGGTAACCGCGTCGGGTGGGCTTCGGCGGCAGGGGGTCGGGCCAGCAGGTGAGGTGCTCCAGGATGTCGTGCAGGAAACTCAGGTCGTCGGCCGCGCAGTTGAGGAAGGAGACCTTTCCTGAGGTGCCGCTGGTGATGTACGGGCGGTGGCCGGCGGCCGTGATGCGGTCGGTCCACTCGTCGATGTCGCGTACGCCGTCGACGTCGACGTCCCCGGGTTCGACCGTGGAGACGGTCGTGTACCAGCGCAGCAGCCGGTCCCATCGGCCGGCGGTGATGAGAGAGAGCGGGTACGACTTGTAGCTGGTGTGCGAGAAGAGCAGGGGGACGAGGTCGTCGAGGGCCGTGACCTCGCGGACGCCGGTCTCCTCCGCGCGGGTGTGCAGCAGCGGGATGCGTTCGCGGTGGGCGGCGAAGGCCTCCCGCGCCGCTTCGAGCTGCAACTCCCTTATTTCTACCGCTGGTTGGTCGAAGGTGTCTCCGGACAGGACCAGGGATCGGATCTGCGCGCGTGCGCCGGACACAGCACCCACCTCAATCGCTTGCATAGGTCGTCTTTTCCGCGGTCGTCCCTGCGGTCAGGTACGACGACTCGATCGCGTCGAGGTCGCCGCGCAGTTGTGCTGGGGTGCCGGTCATGGCGACGCGGCCGCGGTGCAGGACGTACACGCGGTCGGCGATGTCCAGCACCCTGCGCACGTGCTGTTCCACCAGCAGCGCCCCGAGGCCCCGGTCGGCCGCCCGGCGCACCGCGCGCAGCAGACGGTCGACGACGAGGGGGGCGAGCCCGAGGGACAGTTCGTCCGCGAGCAGCAGCCGGGGCGAGCGGCTCAGCGCGCGGGCCAGCGACAGCATCTGCTGCTCGCCGCCCGAGAGCATGCCCGCGCCGGTCTTCAGGCGTTTCTCCAGTTCGGGGAAGAGTGCCAGGGCCTGCTCGGGCGTGACCCGGCCGACCCGGAGGTTGTCCGCGGTGTCGAGGCCGGTGAAGACCGCCCGCTCGCCGACGTAGGCCAGGCCCTGGCGTGCGCGGCGGTGCAGTGGTGCGCGGGCGGTGTCGCCCAGCCAGCGCACCTCGCCGCTCATCGGGGCGAGTTCCCCGGACAGCGCCCGCAACGTGGTGGTCTTGCCCGCGCCGTTGGGCCCGAGCAGGGCGACGACCTCGCCGGGGCGGACCTCGAGGTCGAGATCGCGCAGGACGGGCTGGCTGCCGTAGCCGGCGCTGAGGGCACGGGCTTCGATCAAGGGCTCGGTGTCGTGCACGGACGTTCCCCTTCGGTCAGCCGGCCGGTGTGGCCGTCAGCACCTTCCGGACGTCGACGAAGGTCGACCCCGCCTTCGCCCACTCGATCTGTCCGTTGCGGATGGTCAGTTCAGTGGCGGTCGTGTTGTGGATGCGGTCGAGGCCCTTGATCGGCAGGGCTGTCGAGGCGTTCCAGGTCAGCGCGGGGGTCAGACCGCCGGTGTCGATCCCGGAGGTGGTGTTCAGCTCCTGCACCAGGGCCTTGGCCGAGATCGTGGAAAGCTGCTTGGCGGCCTCGGTGAAGACCTTGAACGCCACCCAGGTCGTCTCGTTGGCGCCGTTGGTGGTGTCGATGTCCTTGTCGCCCTTGGCGGCCGCGAGGAAGTCCTTCCAGGCCGGGTCGGAGGCAGGCGGGTAGTAGCCGGTGATCGCCGCACCCTCCAGCGGGCCGCTGCTTCCGCCGGTGCCGGCGGCCAGCTGCGGGGTGAGGTTGCCGACGACGCTGCCGAGCTTCGTCTTCGCGCCGGACTGGACGTACGACTTCACGAACAGGCCCGACGCGGTGCCGAGGATGACGCTCACGCAGTCGGTGCCCTTGGTGGCGGCGGCGACCTGCGGGGCGAGGTCGGTGGCGGTGAGCGGCACCTTGATGTCCTTGGGCACGGCGCCTCCGGCGGAGGTGGCCCCGAGGGTGAGGAACTGCGAGACGATCGCGGCGGCCGCCAGGTCGTACCGGACGCCGGCGATCTTCTTGCAGCCCTCCTGCACGAGTTGCCGGCCGTGCGCCGCGAACACCGCCGGGGTGCCTCCGTTGACCGGGAAGGACAGCGGGTTGGAGAACTCCGCGGCCGAGACGCCGGTTCCGCCGAGGTAGGGGATGCCGGCCTTCTGCAGGATCGGCATGTAGCGGTCGCCCGCGAGGCTGTACGACCCCACGACCGCGACCACCTTGTCGGCCACCGCCTGCTGGGCGCACTTCTCGGCCTCGTCCGGGTCGTTCTTCTCGTTGCAGGTCAGCACCTTCAGCGGGCCGCCCTTGATCCCGCCGTTGGCGTTGATCCACTTCTCGTAGGCCTGGGCGGTGAGCCGCACCCCGGGCTGGGCGCTGCCCTGGGTGTCCTCCGGGTTCCAGACCATCACCTTGACCGGAGCGCCCTTCAGGGAGGTCTGGGTCGAGCTGCCGGACTCCTTGCCCCCGCAGCCTGCCGCCAGCAGGGCTGCGGTCACCGCGAGACAGGTCGCTGCGGAACTTCTGCGTCGGTGTGAGTCGTTCATGGCCCCTCCGCGGGCTCGTCGTCGAGTTGGCGAACAGCATGGGGTGCGTTTTTGGGTTAGTGAAGTAGTCTCGGCACAATTATTTAAATAAATGAGCTGTCTGGCTGACCTCCGGGAGGTTCCCCCGATGGACGACATCCTGCGTTTCGCCCTGCTCGGCCTGGGGCTCGGCGCTCTGTACGCACTCACCGCGCACGGCATCGTGCTGGTCTACCGGGGCTCCGGTGTGCTGAACCTCGCGCACGGCGCGATCGGGATGGCGGGCGCCTACGTGCAGTGGGAGCTCGCCTTCGACCACGGCGTGCCGTACTGGCCTGCCGTCGTGTGCGGGGTGCTCACCTCCGCGCTGCTGGGCGTGCTCACCCATCTGCTGGTGCTGCGGCCGCTGCGCGGGGCGTCCACCCTGGCCCGGCTGGTCGGCACCCTCGCGGTGTTCATCGTGCTCACCGCCGTCGCCGTCAAACGCTACGGCGACAGCCTGCAACTGGTGCCCGGCAAGCTGCCCACCCGGCTGCTGACGATCGCCGGGGCCACGATCTCCGAGGACCGCGTCTGGCTGCTCGGCATCGCGGTAGCCGTCACCGCGCTCCTCCATCTCCTCTACCGTCGCACCCTGTTCGGCCTGGGCACCACCGCCGTCGCCGAGAACGAGCACGCCGCCGCCTCGCTCGGCTGGTCCCCGGACGTGATCGCCACCGGCAACTGGGCCCTCGGCTCGGCCCTGGCGGGACTGACCGGCATCCTGATCGTGCCGGTCATCGGCCTGTCGGTCTCCGGGCTGACCACCCTGCTGCTGAGCGCGCTGGCGGCCGCCCTGGTCGGCAGGTTCTCCTCGTTCCCCGTCACGCTGGCCGGCGGCCTGGTCATCGGTCTCGTGCAGTCCGAACTCACGCGTTTCGGCTCCGGCGTGACGGGACTCGCCTCGTCGGTGCCGTTCCTGTTCATCGCCCTGGTGCTGGTGGCCCGTGGCCGGGCGCTGCCGCTGCGCGGCACCTTCCTGGACCGGCTGCCGGCGCTGGGCAGCGGACGGGTGCGCCCCCTGCCGCTGGCGTTCGCCGCCGTGGTCGGGCTGGCCCTGGTCGGCGTGTCCACACCGCTGTGGGCCGACGCGATCACCAGCACCCTGGTGCTCTCGCTGATCATCCTGTCGATCGTCGTGGTCACCGGGTACGCGGGACAGGTCTCGCTCGCGGCCTACGCTCTCGCCGGCACCGGCGCCTTCATCGCCGGGCACGCGGCGGCGGACTGGGGTTGGCCGTTCGAACTGGCCCTGCTGGCAGGTGTGTTGGGCACGGTGCCGATCGGCCTGCTGTTCGCCCTCCCGGCGGTGCGCACCCGTGGTGTCAACCTGGCCATCATCACGCTCGGCCTCGGCACCACGCTGGAGGCGATGGTCTTCCAGAACACCAGCCTGTCGACGACCCCCGGCAGCGACGGCATCGCGGTGGGCCACCAGACCCTCTTCGGGATCAGCGTCTCGGGCGTCGACCACCCGCAGCGGTACGCCGCCGTGGTGCTGGTGCTGTTCGTCGCCGCCACGCTCGTGGTCGCCAACGTACGGCGCGGCAGGACCGGCCGCCGGCTCGTCGCCGTACGGGCCAACGAGCGGGCCGCCGCCGCGCTCGGCATCGACGTCCGCGCGGCCAAGCTCTACGCCTTCGGCCTGTCCGCGGCCATCGCCGCCCTCGCCGGTGTGCTCATCGGCTTCCGCTCCACCTCGGTGGTCTTCTCCGACTTCGCGAGCTTCGACTCCATCACCGCGCTCGGACTCGCCGTCATCGGCGGAGTCGGCTTCCTCGTGGGGCCGCTGTTCGGGGCGATGTTCGCCGTGGGCACGGTCGGCGCGCGCATCGGGGACTGGGTGCTGCCCGGGCTGAGCGCGTGGATGCCGCTGATCGGCGGGGTCGTCCTGGTGCTCACGCTGGTGGGCAACCAGGACGGCATCGGCAAGGACGCCGGCCGACCGGCGGCGCGCATCCGCAACCGCCTGCCTCGCAAGGACACGGCGGAGGCGGGCGAGGTGGGGCCGGCGGCCGTGGCGGACGTCTCCCGCGCCGCGCCGCTCGCGCTCCACGTCCGGGACCTGACCGTGCGCTACGGCGGTGTCGTCGCCGTCGACGGGCTCTCGCTGGACGTCGAGCCGGGCCGGATCGTCGGGCTCATCGGGCCCAACGGCGCCGGCAAGACCTCCGCCATCGACGCCGTCACCGGCTTCACCCGGGCCGTGTCCGGCAGCGTGCGCCTCGCCGACCGGGATCTGACCCGGCTGCCGGTGCACCGGCGGGCGACGGCCGGGCTGAGCCGGTCCTTCCAGTCGCTGGAGCTGTTCGAGGACATGACGGTCCGCGACAACCTCTCCGCGGCCTGCGAGCGGCCCGGCCGGTGGGCCTACCTCACGGACCTGATCCGCCCCGGGAGCCGTCCGCTCCCCGGCCATGTCCTCGTCGCGGTACGGGAGTTCGGACTCCAGGACAGCCTCGACCGGCCCGTGGCGGAGCTGTCGTACGGGGAGCGGCGGCTGCTGGCCATCGCCCGCGCGGTGGCGGCCTCGCCGTCCGTGCTGCTCCTCGACGAGCCGGCCGCCGGGCTGTCCGACGACGAGACGCGGGAACTGGCCCATCTGGTACGGCGACTGGCCGAGGACTGGGGCATGGGGGTCCTGCTCGTCGAGCACGACGTCGACATGGTCATGAGCGTCTGCGACGAGGTCGTGGTGCTGGACTTCGGACGTCGAATTTGCGCCGGTACGCCGGAGGAGGTGCGCCGGGATCCGGCGGTGCGGGCGGCGTACCTCGGCGACCTGGAGCCGGAGGCGCTGGCGTGACGAGCGCCTCCGGCGACGGCCCGGGCGTCAGGCGTCCCGCAGGTCGGCGACGTACGGCTGGTGGGAGAGCAGTCCGCCGTCCACGCGCAGGGTGTGCCCGGTGATGAAGGCGGACTCGTCGGACGCGAGGAAGACGACCGCCGCGGCGACGTCCTCCGGTCGGCCCAGGCGCGGGGTGAGGTGGTGGCGCAGCATCGCCTCACGGATCGCGCCGTGGGCCGAACCGGCGCTCGCGGGCGTGACGATGAACCCGGGCGCGATGGCGTTGCAGCGCACGCCCTGCTTGCCGTACTGGGTGGCGACGTACTGGGTGAGGTTGATGAGGGCCGCCTTGGAGGCGCCGTAGGCGGGGTTGCGCAGATCGCCCGAGAGGCCGGACCCGGACGAGGTGTTGATGACGGAGCCGCCGCCCCGGGCGATCATGTGCGGGACGGCGGCCTGGATCGCGACCATGGTGCCGCGCAGGTTGATCCGCATCGTGTCGTCCCACACCGCCGGGTCGGCCTCGGCGACGGCGAGATCGTGGCGGGCGGCCAGGCGGGTGGCGGCCGCGTTGTTGTGCAGCACGTCGAGACCGCCGTAGGTGTCGACCGCCGCGGCGACCATGGCCCGTACGCTGTCGATGTCACCGAGGTCGACCGGAACCGCCGTCGCGGACCCGCCGGCGGCGCGGATCTCCTCCGTCACCGCCTGCGCGCCGTCGAGGTCCAGATCGGCGACCACGGTGTGCGCACCCTCGGCGGCCACCCGACGTGCCGAGGCGGCGCCGATGCCCGACGCCGCCCCGGTCACGACGGCGACCTTGCCGTCGAGTCGTCCCATGTCCCGAACCGCCTTTCCTACTCGGTGAGTTCGCTGCCGACGATGGACACGAAGGAGACGCATTCGCCGGGTCCGCCGCCCAGGTTGTGGGTGAGGGCCAGCGAGCGCCCCTGGGCCACGGACGGCACCGTGCGTTCCGGCGGTGCCTCGCCCCGCAGTTGCAGCCACGCCTCGAACATCATCCGTAGGCCGGAGGCGCCGATGGGGTGGCCGAAGGCCTTGAGGCCGCCGTCCGGGTTGACCGGCAGCGAGCCGTCGAGGTCGAACGCCCCGCTGCTGACGTCCTTCCATGCCTCGCCGCGCGCGGAGAAGCCGAGGTCCTCCATCAGCACCAGCTCCGTGGGCGTGAAGCAGTCGTGGACCTCGGCGAGCGCGAGTTCGGTGCGCGGGTCGCTCACGCCCGCCTGCCGGTACGCCTCCTGGGCGGAGGCGACGACCTCGGGGAAGGTGGTGAAGTCGTACTCGGGGTCGAGGAGTCCGTCCGCGGGGCCGGCGACGAAGGACAGCGCCTTCACGAAGACGGGCTTGTCGGTGTACCGGTAGGCGTCCTCGGCGCGTACGACGATCGCCGCCGCCGAGCCGTCCGAGACGCCCGAGCAGTCGAACACACCGAGCATGCCCGCCACGATCGGGGCCGAGCGGATGCGCTCCAGCGGCACCTCCTTGCGGAACTGCGCGCGGGGGTTGCGGGCGCCGTTGACGTGGTTCTTCCAGGCGATGCGGGTGATGACGTCCTTCAACTCCTCTTTCGTCAGGCCGTACTTGGCGGCGTAGGCGGGGGCGAGGAGGGAGAAGTTGGCGGGCGCGGTGATCTCGCCGCGGCTGTCGTCGCCCGCGCCCGGGATCGCGGTGCCGGACAGCCCGGACATGCCGGAGTCCTTGAGCTTCTCCACGCCGACCGCCATCGCCACGTCGTAGGCGCCGGAGGCGACGGCGTAGCAGGCGTTGCGCAGGGCCTCGGAGCCGGTGGCGCACATGTTCTCGACGCGGGTGACCGGCTTGTTCGGCAGGCGCAGGGCACGGCTCAGGGTCAGTCCGGAGACGCCGGAGGCCTGGGTGCCGAACCAGAACGCGTCGATGTCGTCGAGGGTGACCCCTGCCGAGGTCACCGCCTCCCCCACCGCGTCGACCAGCAGGTCGTCGGCCGACCGGGTCCAGTGCTCACCGAAGGGCGTGCAGCCCATGCCGACGATCGCGACCCGGTCCCGGATTCCGTGTGAGCTCATCCCTGTGTCCCCTCCATCTCGCCGGTGCGCACCGGGCGGGCCTTCCAGAAGTAGTTGTGGATGCCGGACGCCGTGACCGTGCGCCGGAAGGTCATCTCCACCCGGGCGCCGATGACGGCGTCGGCCTCGGTGGCGTCGGTGAGCTGGCAGCGGAAGCGGCCGCCGCCGTCGTAGTCGACGACCACGACGAGCATCGGCGGGCTGGGCGTGTGGGCCAGGCGGTCGACGGTGAACGTGGCGACCGTGCCGCGTATGTGTTCCATCGGCTCGTCGGCCATGGCGTCGACGCTGTGGCAGCAGGCGCACACCCGGTCCGGCGGCAGCTGCCGGGTGCCGCACTTCTCGCAACGGGCCGCGACGAAGCCGTACTTCCAGGCGGTGCGGCGGTGCGCGGGCGGGGCGTAGGGCGGCTCGGGGTCCGGGCGGCGGGGTGGTTCGCGGTCGAGCAGGCCGCGCCAGGAGAGGTAGGTGGCGTACGGCATCGGGGCGCTGCCCGCGGTGATCTGCGCGGCGACCGGCCGGGCGCTGCGGTGGGCCGGGAGCGCGTCGGTGGTGCGCAGCAGCAGGACTCCGGCGCCGTCGCCGAGCACGACGAGGGCGATGATCTCGCCGGGCGCCGCGCGGTCGAGGACGTCGGCGAGGAGCAGGCCGGGCTGGGCGGTGCCGGCGTTGCCGATCGCGTCGGTGAGGTCCGGGACCGCCGCCTCGGGGCGGGTGCCGGCGGTCCGCCGTACCGTCGCGCAGGCTCGCGCGTGCAGGCCGCAGACGACGAGGTGGTCGACGGCGCGGCGGTCCAGTCCCGCCTGGTCGAGGGCGGCGGTCAGGGCCTTGTCGGCGTGGGAGGCGTAGATCTCCTCGGCGAAGCGTTCCTCCCAGACGCGGGAGGCGGGGGCGCCCGGCAGGCGCCAGCGGTCGAGGAGTTCGTCGCTGACGGTGTCGTGGGCCAGTAGTTCCGCGATGACGGGCGCTCCGTTGCGGTGGCCGCCGAAGACGAACGCGGCCGCGCCGTCGCCGCCCATGACCTCCTCGCCGCCGCCGGGGAGGCCGGTGCGCAGGTCGGACAGGACGGCGAGGGTGGGGACCGGGGAGCGGGCGGCGGTGACCAGCGCGCCGAGGCCGGAGCGGACCGAGCCCGCCATGTCGGCGGCGAGGACGTGCTCGTCGAGGCGGAGCGCGGCGTGCACGGCGGTCGCGTTCGTCTTGTCGAGGTAGGCGGGCGCCGCGGTGGCGAGGAAGAGCTGGCCGATGCGGGCGCGCAGGCCGTCGCGGGCCAGGGCGGTGCGGGCCGCCTCGACGGCCATGGAGGTGGTGTCCTCGTCGTAGCCCGCGACCGCGCGGGTGCCGCGGCCGGGCGCCGTCCCGAGGGTGGCGGCGACATCGGCGCGGGCCAGGCGGTGGTACGGCACATGGGCGCCGTAAGCGATCAGTCCGGCCATGTCAGCGTCCTCCAGTGGCGTTGCCGGTGCGTTCGAAGATGGCTGCCAGGCCCTGGCCGCCGCCGAGGCACATGGTCTCCAGGCCGTAGCGGGCCTGGCGGCGGTCGAGTTCGCGCAGCAGGGTGGCGAGGATGCGGCCGCCGGTGGCGCCGACGGGGTGGCCCAGTGAGATGCCGGAGCCGTTGACGTTCAGCCGCTCGAAGTCCGTTTCGGTCAGGGCCCATTCACGGGTGCAGGCGAGGACCTGCGCGGCGAAGGCCTCGTTGAGTTCGATCAGGTCGATGTCGGCGAGCTTGAGACCCGCGCGCTCCAGGGCCCGGGCCGTGGCGGGTACGGGTCCGATGCCCATTGTCTCGGGCGGTACGCCGACGACGGCCCAGGAGACCAGGCGGCCCAGCGGGCGCAGGCCGAGTTCGGCGGCGCGTTCGGGGTGGGTCACCACGCAGAGCGCGGCGCCGTCGTTCTGGCCGCTGGCGTTGCCGGCCGTGACGGTGGCCTCGGGATCCTGGCGGCCGAGCACCGGTCGCAGCCCGGCGAGCTTCTCGAGCGAGGAGTCGGCGCGCGGGTGTTCGTCGGTGTCGATCACTGTCTCGCCCCGCCGGGTCCGCACGGTGACCGGCACGATCTCGTCGGCGAATCGGCCCTCGCGCTGGGCGGCGACGGCCTTCTGGTGCGAGCGCAGGGCCAGTTCGTCCTGGTCCTCGCGCGGGATGCCGTAGTCGCGGCGCAGGTTCTCGGCGGTCTCCAGCATGCCGCCGGGGACCGGGTGGTTGACGCCGCCGGAGGTGACCCGGCCGCGGGCCAGCCGGTCGTGCAGGGTGGTGCCCGCGCCGCGCACCCCCCAGCGGACGTCGGTGGTGTAGAACTCGGCGCGGCTCATGGACTCGACTCCCCCGGCGAGCACGAGGTCGCTCGCGCCCGTCTGGACCTGCATGGCGGCGGTGACGACCGCCTGCAGTCCGGAGCCGCAGCGGCGGTCGATCTGGAGTCCGGGCACCTCCACGGGGAGTCCGGCGTCCAGCGCCGCCACGCGGCCGATGGCCGGGGCCTCGCCGTTGGGGTAGCACTGGCCCAGGAGCACGTCGTCGACGGCCGTGGGCGGGATTCCGGTGCGGTCAAGGAGGGCCCGGACGACGGTGGCGGCGAGTTCGGCCGCGGTGACGTCGCGGAAGGCTCCGCCGTAGCCGCCGACCGGGGTCCGGATCGGTTCGCAGATCACCGCGTCACGCATCGGTCATGCCTTTCGTCAGCGGGTTCGGCGGGCTCACATGTACCGGCCGCCGGTCACCTCGACCACGGCCCCGGTGATGTAGCTCGCCATGTCGGAGGCGAGGAAGAGGACGGTCTGGGCGACCTCGGCGGGTTCGCCCGCGCGGCCCAGGGGGATCTCGGCGAGCTTCGCGTCCCAGGCGGCCCGGGGCATCGCCTCGGTCATGGCGGTACGGATCAGGCCGGGCTGTACGGCGTTGACGCGGACGCCCGCCTTCGCGAGCTCCTTGGCGGACGCCTTGGTCAGGCCCACGAGGCCGGCCTTGGCGGCGCTGTAGTTGGTCTGGCCGAAGTTGCCGACCTTGCCGGCGATGGAGGAGATGTTGACGATGCTGCCGCCCTGCCCGTGCGCGCGCATGGCCTCGGCGGCGTACCGGGTGCCGTTCCAGGCGCCGGTGAGATGGACGTCGAGGACGGCGCGGAAGTCGGCGAGGGGCATCTTGCGCAAGGTCGCGTCCCGGGTGATGCCGGCGTTGTTGACCATGACGCCGAGCGGGCCGAAGGTGGCGGTGCAGTGGGCCACGAGGGCGGCGACCTCGTCCTGGTCGGTGACGTCGCAGCGCAGCGAGGTGGCGGCCACGCCCTGGTCGGCGAGGCGTTTGGCTGCGTCGGCCGCGGCGCCCTCGTCGATGTCGCCGAGGACGACACGCGCGCCCGCGCCGCCGAGGACGCCGGCGATCTCGAAGCCGATGCCCTGTGCGCCGCCGGTGATCACCGCGTTCCGGCCGTCCAGCAGTCCCATGTCAGCCCCGCTTCCGACTCGAACCTCTTCGTTCTCTTCCGCGCTAAATAGATAACCTATTATGCTGAAACAATCAATACAGCGATCAGCTGTGCGGGCAGTGCCGGACGAGGAGTGCACGCAGGTGGACATCAGCTATCCCCCGGAGACGGAGACCTTCCGCGCGGAGGTCAGGGCCTTCCTCGCCGCCTCGCTGCCGGCCGGCTTCAGCGGCATCGGCGCGCTGGACGAGGAGGCCGCCTGGGCCTTCGCCCGTGACTGGCGCCGGCGGCTCGTCGAGCGCGGCTATCTGTCCCTGACCTGGCCCGAGGAGTACGGCGGCCGTGGGCTGTCCAAGCTGCACCAGGTCGTCCTGATGGAGGAACTCGCCCTGGCGGGTGTGCCGTTCGGGCTGCCGCAGGACACCTTCGGCGTGAAGATGCTGGCGAACACCCTGCTGCGCTGGGGCACCGAGGAGCAGAAGCGCCGTTTCCTGCCCCGCATCCTCAGCGGCGAGGACACCTGGTGCCAGGGGTACTCCGAGCCGGACGCGGGCTCGGATCTGGCGTCCCTCAAGACCCGTGCGGTACGGGAGGGCGACGAGTGGGTGATCGACGGCCAGAAGGTGTGGACCTCCGGCGCCCACCACAGCGACTGGATCTTCGTCCTGGCGCGGACGAACCCCGGGGCCTCCAAGCACCGGGGCATCTCCTTCCTCCTCGTACCGCTCGACCAACCCGGCGTCGAGGTACGGCCGTTCCGCATGATGAGCGGGCAGCTGCACTTCAACGAGGTCTTCTTCGACGGCGCGCGCACCCGCGCCGACCTCGTGGTCGGCGGCGTCGACAACGGCTGGACGGTCGCCCAGAGCCTGCTGGGCGTCGAGCGCGGGGAGGAGGCGGCGACCAACCCGATCCTGTTCCGGGCCGAGGTGGAACGCCTCGTGGAACTCGCGCGGCAGTACGGCAAGGACCGGGACCCGGTGATCCGGCAGCGGATCGCGTGGTGCTGGTCCAAGGTAGAGATCATGCGCTGCCTCGGCTACCGGATCCTCACCGGCTGGCTCAAGGGGGCGGAGCCGGGTCCCGAGTCCTCGATCGCCAAGCTGTACTGGAGCGAGTACCACACCGAGGTCACCGATCTGGCGATGGACATCATGGGCCTGCACGGCCAGGTGCCGGTCGGCCGGCCGCCCCTGCGCACGTACCGCGCCGACGACCCCGGCGCGGCGAACTCCTCCGCGTCCTGGTCGACGACGTACCTGATCGCCCGCTCGGGCACGATCTACGCGGGCACCTCGCAGGTGCAGCGGAACATCCTCGCGGAGAAGGTGCTGGGGCTGCCGCGCGAGCCCCGGCTCACGAGTCCGTAGACCCCTCGAAGGCGCCGAGCTCCGGGACCGGACGTGGACCGGGGCCGGGCGTCCAGCCCGCGTCGATCTTGCGCAGGCCGACACCGTCCGGCGCCCAGACGTGGCAGCTGTTCAGCACCCAGGAGGTGGCGCGCGGGTCGTGGGAGGCCGGGCCGCCCGCGCGGTTGCGGGCCGAGATGGCGGCCTGAACGACGGCCGGTCCGAGCGCGCGGGTCAGTTCGTACAGGTGGGTGCAGCCGGACACGCCCCGGAACCGCTCCTGGATGGCCCGGTTGTAGCCGCCGGCCACGCTGAGCCCGACCAGACCGTCGAAGGCGGGCGCGATCCGCGGGCACTCGGCGTGCGGGAAGTCCTTCATGCCGGCCTCGGCCGCCACGACCACCATGTCCGCGAGCCGCACCCGCACCGCCAGCACCATGCGGTGGACGGTGCCGCCCGGCGGCCGCTCCCAGGGCCGCTCGTCGCTCAGCTCCGCCTCGACCGAGATCTCGCCGTCGCCCTCCTCGAAGGCGGTGACGGTGATGGTGCGGCGGTGCAGCGGCAGGTCGGTGCGGGTCATGACGAGGTCCCCTCCAGCTGCGGCGCGTCCTGCCCCAGCGCGGGGAAGGCCGGTGGGCGGCGCTCGATGAAGCTGAGCACGCCCTCCCGGTAGTCCGGGGCGCGCTTGGCCACCGCCAGCAGCTCCGCCGCCCTCTCGCTGCTCTCGGGGAAGGTCCGGGCCTGGTCGTCGGCGAGCTGCCGCTTGATGAGGGACATCGCGTAGGGGCTCGCCGAGCGGGCCAGTGCGGTGGCGTAGGCGAGGGCCTCGGGGAGCAGGTCGTCCGGCTCGACCAGGCGGTTGACCAGGCCCATCGACATCGCCTCCGTTCCGGTGATCCGGCGTGAGGACAGCAGCAGGTCGGCGGCGTTGCCGTGGCCCACGAGCCGGGGCAGGATCCAGGACACACCGTCCTCGGCCACCAGTCCGCGGGCGCTGAAGGCGGCGGCGAACTTGGCGTGCGGTACGGCGAACCGGACGTCGCACATCACCGCCTGGTTGAACCCGATGCCCGCGCAGGCACCGTTGACGGCCGCCACCACGGGCTTGGGGAAGGTCATGGGGCGGGTGCGCGGGGGCAGCTGTCCGGTGGGCCACGGCCGGGCTCCGGAGGAGGCGCCGTCGAGCACGCTCATGTCCATCCCGGGGCAGAAGCTGCGTCCGGCGCCGGTCAGCACCACGGCACGCACCCGCGGATCCGTCTCCGCCCGGTCGAACAGCTCGTTGTAGAGCAGCTCCATCTCCAGCGTCCAGGCGTTGTGCCGTTCCGGCCGGTTCAGGGTGAGGATCATGACCCCGTCGTCGGTGAGTTCGGTGAGGATCACCGGGGTCGCCTTCTGGGTCATCGAGGTCACTCCCACGGGCCGGGGGCCGCATTAATAGATAGATGAATCATCTATAACTCAAAGAGCGGCGCCGACGCCAGACCCGGAACGGCGAAGACATGATCAACCATCTGTTGACCTGGTACCCTCGATGCACTAAGACGATTCATTTTGCTATATGAGGAGCCCACCGTGGCCGAGGCAGCCCGCGCAAGTGAAACGGCGGCCGTGCCCGCCCCCGCCCGCAGCCGCGTCGGACGTCAGGTGCGGGTACCGAAGACCGCCGAACTGGTCGCCGCCCACCTGCGCCGCCAGATCGTGCGAGGCGAACTGAAGCCGGGTGACGCGCTGCCCCCCGAGTCGGGACTGATGGAGCAGTTCGGCATCTCACGGCCGACGCTGCGCGAGGCCTTCCGCGTCCTGGAGTCGGAGTCCCTCATCACGGTGCGCCGCGGCGCCCACGGCGGCGCCCGGGTGAGCGCGCCCGACGCGGAGGTCGCCGCCCGCTTCGCCGGCCTGATCCTCGAGTACCGCGGCGCCACCCTGGGCGACCTCTACCGCGCGGCGGCGCTCATCGAGCCGCCCTGCGCCCGCCAGCTCGCCGCCAAGCACAGCGCGGCCGACATCACTCGGCTACGGGAGGCGGTGGCCGCCGAGAAGGCGGTCCTGGACGACCCGCTCGCCCTGGTCGAGGCGCAGGACGCCTTCCACGCCCTGCTCGTCGAGCTCACCGGCAACCAGACCCTGATCCTGCTGTGCGGCATGGTGCGCAACATCATCGACCGTGCCAACGCCTCGTACACCGCGGCCGCCACGGACGCCGAGACCCAGAAGGCGCAGGCCCTCAAGGGCCACCGGGCGCACGTGAGGCTGATCGGCCTGATCGAGTCCGGCAAGGCGGACGAGGCGGAGAAGCTCTGGCAGCGGCACATCTCCAGCGCGGACGACGTGGTGAACGCCGCCGGGCCCAAGACGGTGCTGGAGCTCATCGACTGACCTGCCGGGCCGCGCGCGGTGAGCCCGTCCGCGAGAACCCCTTGCCTCAGAGAAACAGTTAGATAATTATAGAAGGAGCACTGAATAGCCTGCATTGAACAGAACCTGGGGCCCGGAGGCGACGGCCATGGCCGAACACCGCAAGCGCATCTTCGACTGCGACCAGCACATGTACGAGGAGCGGGACTCCTTCACCCGCTACCTTCCGAAGGAGTTCCTCGGTGCGGCGGTCGCACCGGTGACACTGCCGGACGGGCGGGAGGTGATCCTCGCCGGCGACCGGATCGTCGTGTGCCTGGAGCCCGAGTTCGGGCAGGTCTACCGTCCCGGCTCGCTGAAGGAGATGCTCAAGGCGATGGCCTCGGGCAATCCGGAGGAGACGTACCAGTTCGAGCCGATGCACGAGTCGTACCAGAACCGCGAGTCACGGCTGCGGGTCATGGACGAGCAGGGCCTGGACCAGACGATCATGTATCCGGGCGGCTGGGCCCTCGTGGCCGAGGAGTACGTCAAGGGCGTCGAGCCGCTCTACGCCAACTACCACTCGTTCAACCGCTACATGAACGAGGTCTGGGGCTTCGACCACCTGGGCCGCATCTACGCCCCGGCCCTGCTCTCGCTGCGTGACCTGCCCAGCGCGGTCAAGGAGTTGGAGTACGTCCTGGAGCAGGGCGCCCGCTTCATCCTCCTGCCCACGGGACCGGTGTACGGCCGCTCGCCGGGCGACCCGTACTTCGACCCGTTCTGGAAGCTGGTCAACGAGGCCAAGGCGAGCGTCTGCTACCACATCAGCGAGTTCTACTACAACTCGCAGGTCGCCCCCTCCTGGGGCTTCGACCCGAACCCGATCCACTTCCGGATGTCGGCCTGGCAGTGGCAGAACACCTACGGCCAGCGCCCCATCGAGGAGACACTGTCGGCGCTGATCTTCGACAACCTCTTCGGGCGCTTCCCCGACATCAACATCCTGGTCTCCGAGTTCGGCTCCGAGTGGGTCCCCCACTTCGTGCGCCACATGGACAAGAGCCGGGGCATGGGCCGCAACGGTCCCTGGATCGGCGGGCAGTTGGACGAGCGCCCCAGCCAGGTCTTCCGCAAGCACGTCCGGGTGGTGCCCTACCCCGAGGACGACATCGTGGACGTCGTCCGGCGTCTGGGCTACCACGAGTCCATCGTCATGGGCTCCGACTTCCCGCACGCGGAGGGCCTCGCCGCCCCGGCGGACTTCCGCAAGCTGATCGCGGAACTCGACGAGTCCGCGCAGGACGACATCATGTTCAACAACGCCCAGCAGCTGATCAGCCGCTGAGCCTCGCAGGACCCCGCCTGGCGGCGGGCCCGGTCGGTGGGGGCAAGGACCCTAACCGACCAGGCCCGCCGCCAGGTTCGCGATGTCGGCGAGCAGGGCGGTGCCCTGCGGGGAGTGGTCGTACCCGGCGAGCGGGTAGCCGTTGCACAGGCAGGCGAAGGACAGGCCCGACTCCGGGTCCATGAAGCCCAGTTGGTAGGCGGCTCCGGCGCTGCCGAAGAGCTCGGGCGAACCCGCCGAGGGCAGGTTGCTGCCGGCGTCGGGACCGGCCACGGTCACGAACAGCCCCATGCTCGTACGGCGTCCTCCGCCGCCCCCGTAGATCCGCTCCCCGTGGGGGTGGTCGGTGAACCGGATCCGGATGCCCTCCGCGACCGCCTCCGGCTTCCACAGGCCCGAGTGGAACAGCGCCTGGAAGTACAGGGCGACGTCGGCTGCGGTGGCGACCAGGGCGTGACTGGGCTCGCCGGCCGCCAGGACCTTCGGGTCGGACAGGTACCACGGCCCCCAGGGGTCGGGCTCCTGTGTGTCGTCCGTGCGGTCGGTGGCGAGCATCGGGGCCACGGATCCCGGCTGCCGGTCCACGGGCACCCCCAGCTCGATCGACGACAACCCCAGCGGCTCCACGACCCGTTCGCGCAGGTAGTCGGCGAAGGGCAGACCCGTACGCCGTTCGACGATCTCGGCGATCAGCCAGGCGGAGGAGGTGAGATGGAACTGGAAGCGGGTGCCGGGCGGGTAGTCGAGCCGCCAGCGTCCGAAGGCGGCCAGCCGCTGCTCCCGGTCCACCGCTTTGTCCGGTCCGAGGGGCGCGAAGGGGAAGCCGGCGGTGTGCGTGAGCACCTGCTCGACGGTCACCGCCTCCTTCCCGTTGGGCGCGAACTCCGGGATGATCGCGGCGACTCGCTCACCGACGTCCAGGAGCCCGTCGCCGATCAGCTTCCACACCACACCGGCGACGATCGACCGTCCGACGGACTGCAGGACGTACCGGGTGCCGGGGTGGGCGTCGCCGTAGGTCTCGAAGGCCACGAGTCGCCCGTCATGGGCGACGGCGACCTGTGCGGACGGCAGGGGGCCGTGCTCGACCTCCCGCCGGATCCGTTCCAGGAGGGTGTCGAGGCGGCTCGGGTCGACACGGTCAGGCATATGGTTCTCCTTCGTACGGCTCCCGCAGGTCATGGCGTACGACCTTGCCGTTGGCGTTGCGGGGCAGGTCCTCCACGAACCACCAGCGCACCGGGACCTTGAACCCGGACAGCCGGGCCCGGGTATGGCTTCTGAGCGCCGCCGGTTCGGGCGGGGCACCGGGGTCGGCCGGCACGACGAAGGCGACGACCGTCTGACCGAGCCGCTCGTCGGGTACGCCGGTCACCGCCGCGTCCGCCACACCGGGATGCGCGGTCAGGACCGTCTCGACCTCCAGCGGATGGACGTTCTCACCGCCCCGGATGATCATGTCGGTGCGGCGGCCGAGGAGGTAGAGGTAGCCGTCGTCGGCGATCCGGCCCAGGTCGCCGCTGTGCAGCCAGCCCTCGGCGTCGACGCGGAAGAAATGATCGGCGCGGGCGTGGATCTCGCCGACACCGTCCGGTCCGGCGCCATCCACTTTCACCTCGACGCCGGGAGTGGGCCGGCCCACCGAACGCAGCAGTTCGGCGCGTCCCGCCACCGCCTCCCGGTGGTCCTCGGGAGTGAGCACGCTGATCGGGGAACCCTCCGTCTGCCCGAACATGTTGAGCATACGGACGCCGGGCATCGCCTCGTACGTCCGCCGCAGTGTCCCGGGGCGCACGGGCGCACCCCCGTACTGCAGGGTCCGCAGGCTCTGGTGGCGTGCCTCGCCCGCGGCCAGCAAGGTCTCCAGCATCGCCGGGACCATGCTGGTGTGCGTGGTGCCGAGGTCCCGCAGCAGGGTCCAGCCCTCGACGCTGAAGCGGGGCAGGCCGGTGATCAGCGCCCCGGCGGCGAGGGCGACGGCGATGTTGCCGAGGCCCGCGATGTGGTGGAAGGGCGCGCTGCCGCCGTAGAAGCTGTCGGGGTCGAGCGCGCACAGCCGCCCGTTGACGCGGGCCCGGGCGGCCAGCCGCCGCTGGGTCATGGGGACGGGCTTGGGCAGGCCGGTGGTGCCGGAGGTGTGCAGGACGGCGGCGAGGTGATCGGGGTCGGCCGCCAACGCCCTTTGGCTGCTCACGAGTTCGGGGACGGTCGCCACCCGCCGGCCGGACAGTTCGGCGACCTGTCCGGCGAGGTCGCCGAACTCGGGCTGCGCCAGCAGGATCCGGGCCGGCATCCGCTTGACCACTGCGGCGATCTCGTGCGCTGTCATGCGGACGCCGAGCGGCGCGAGCGGGTGCCCGGAACCGGCCCCGCCGATCACCAGCGCCAGGGCATCGGCGGAGGTGGCGACCAGGGCCGGAACGGGGGAGCCGGGCTCCAGACCGAGCGTGTCGAGCCAGTCCGCCGCTCCCCCCGCCCGGTCGAGAAGCTCGCGCCCGCTCCAGACCAGCTCACCGAACCGGACGGCGGGACGGCCGTGGTCGTAGGCACGGCTCACCATGGCGGTCCAGGTGGCCTCCTGCCCGGACTGCTGCGCGGTCGTCACCGGATCAGAGCTCCAGGCGGACCGCCGCGGTGCCGGTGACCACCTCGACGCCGTGCTGGTTGACCGTGCGCAGGGAGAAGTGGGCGACCGGGGCGTCCGGTGCGTCCTCGATCGACTCGACGGTGGCCGTGGCGGTCAGGGTGTCGCCGGGCCAGACCTGCGCCTTGAAGCGCACGCCGTAGCGCAGCAGCGACTCGGGGCCCACCCAGTCGGTCAGGACCCGGCCGGTCATGCCCATCGTGAGCATGCCGTGCGCGAAGACACCGGGATATCCCGCGGCCTCGACGGCGAACCGCTCGTCGGTGTGCAGGGGGTTGAAGTCCCCGGACGCGCCCGCGTACTGCACGATCCGGGTCCGCTTCAGATCCTCGACGAGGACGCTCTCGCGTGTCTCGCCGACCTTGATGTCACTGCTGCTCAGGCTCATCGGGCATCCTTCGGGGTGGCGGGGCCCTCGGGCACGACGGCCACGGTCACGGCGCTGACGACCGGCCGGCCGTCGGCGTCCCGGTACTCGGTGACGCGCTCGCTGAACAGCAGCCGGCCACTGCGGCCCTGCTTCTCCCAGCTGCGCCCCGGGACGGTGTGCGCGTAGAGCGTCTCGCCGGCGCGCACCGGGCGGTGGTACTCGAAGTGCTGCTCGGCGTGGAGTCCGCCGCCGCCCTCGGCCATCACACCGGGTCCGCCGCCGGAGCCGAACCACTCCTCGTCCTGCTTGGGCCGCAGGTGGTAGTCCGGGTCGTAGTGCGCGCTCGCCATGGTGAAGGTGGGCGGGGCGAGAGCCGACTCGCCCTGGTACGCGGGGTGTTCGTCGCCGATGGCGCGGGCGAACATCATGATGTGCCCTGCCTCGACGGGAAACGGCTGCCCTGTCATCCTCGAAAACCTCCTCGGTCAGTACGGCAGGAACGCGTCGCGGGTGGCCTCGTCCGGGTCGAAGTCCGGAGGCAGGCCCTCGAACTTCGGCTCCCGCTTCTCCATGAAGCTCGCCACGCCCTCCCGGAAGTCCGGCGAGCCCGCGAAGAACTCCATGGCGGAGTAGGAGCGGGCCAGCGCGTCGGTGAAGGTGCGGTCCAGGTCGCCGTACACCTGGTGGCGTACGACGGCCATGGCGCGCGGGGAGCAGTTGCGGGCGATGTCCCGGGCGTAGGCGCGGGCGGCGTCCAGCAGGTCCTCGGGTTCGACGACCCGGCTGACGAGGCCGAGGGCCTTGGCCTCGTCGGCGTCGAAGACCCGGCCGGACAGCAGCAGGTCGAGGGCGTTCTCCAGGCCGATCACCCGCGGCAGCACGTACGGCAGGTTGTACTCGCCGGCCAGGCCGCGCCGGGTGAAGGCGGTGGTGAAACGGGCCCCGCGGGCGGCGAAGCGGACGTCGCAGATCAGTGCCTGGACCAGTCCGATGCCCGCGCAGGCGCCGTTGACGGCGGCGATCATCGGCTTGGGCAGGGTGCGTCTGCTGTACATGGGGACGCGGGCCTGGAGGTTGAGGGACTGGCCCGGCTGGGCGTTCTGCTCCAGGCGCTGCACGTCCATGCCGGGACAGAAGGCCTTGCCCGCGCCGGTGACGACCACGACCCGGACGGCCGGGTCGTGCGCGGCCTCGTCGAGGAGCGCGAAGAAACGGCGCTCCATGGGGATGCTCCAGGCGTTCCTGCGCTCGGGCCGGTTGAGGGTGACGGTGGCGACACCGTCCTCGTCGACCTCGTACAGCACCAGGTCGTCCTGGGCGGGCTCCTCGGTCATGCGGTCACTCCTCCGTCAGGGAGTCGATGGGGTCGATCGGGTCGCCGACGCCGGGCCGCTCCCCGGAGATGCTCACCACCACCTGGCCCCGCGCGCACAGGCGTCCGTCGGTCAGCACGTCGACGTCGGCGAAGTGCAGCCTGCGGCCGCGCCGCACGCAGCGCGCGTGGGCGACGGCCTCCTTGCCGCGGGCGGGGGCGAGGTACTGCACGGACATCGAGACGGTGCTCAGCCGGCTCCCGTGGGTGAAGTCGTGTCCGGCGATGACGGCTCCGGCGCCTGCCGTGTCGATGAGCGCCGAGATGACCCCGCCGTGGAAGACGTCCTCGTGGGCGGAGAGGGACTCGGCGTAGGGCAGCACGATCTCCACGGCCTCCGCGTCCCAGCGGGTCACCCGGATACGGCAGTGCCGGTTGAAGGCGACCCCGCGCTCCCAGCGGGCCCGGAACCACACCCGGCGTTCGCGCTGTTCCTGTTCGGTGAGGGTCCTCGCCGCGACGGTCATCAGCCCGCCCTCCGGTCTCGGCCGGTCGGCCGATCCATATAGTTACATGATTTGGATAGTTGAGCAATCAAGCGGGGTACCACTCCAGCCGCCAGATGTATTATTTATATAACTCATTGGCTGTCTGTGAACAGAGGGAGACCTCGATGCCGTCGACCGCCCTGGCCGGGATCCGCGTCCTGGACCTGTCCCGCATCCTCGCCGCCCCTCTGGCCACCCAGCTGCTGGCCGACCTGGGCGCCGAGGTGATCAAGGTCGAACGGCCCGGTGCGGGCGACGACTCCCGGACGTACGGACCGCCGTTCGCCCCCGGCACGGACACCGCCGCCTTCTACCTCTCCTGCAACCGCAACAAGCGGTCGGTCACGGTCAACCACGCCACCGCCGAGGGGCAGGAGGTGATCCGCGCCCTCGCCGCCCGGTCGGACGTGCTGGTCGAGAACTTCCGCACGGGCACACTGGCGAAGTACGGCCTCGACCAGGAGAGCCTGCGGGAGCTGAACCCCCGGCTCGTCTACCTCTCGGTGACGGGCTTCGGCCAGACCGGTCCCTACGCCGAACGCCCGGGCTACGACGGCATCTTCCAGGCCATGTCCGGGATGATGAGCGTCTCCGGGCACCCCGACGAGCCGATGAAGGTCGGCGTCAGCATGGTCGACATCCTCACCGGCCTGTACGCCGCGACGGCCGTGCTGGCGGCCCTGCGGCACCGGGACGCCACCGGCGAGGGCCAGTTCATCGACCTCTCACTGCTGGACTGCGGACTGGCCTCGCTCTCCCACTTCGCCATGAACTACCTGGTCTCCGGTGAGGTACCGGCACGGCGCGGCAACGGCGGGTACGGCGGCATCCCGTCCCAGGCGTTCCAGTGCGCCGACAAGCCGCTCTTCCTGGTGGCCGGCAACGACAAACAGTTCGCCGCGTTCTGCGCGGCCGCCGACCGCACCGACCTGCTCCAGGACCCCCGGTTCGTCACCACCTCGGCGCGCATCGCCCACCGCGAGGAGATCCTGCCGGTGCTGGAGGCGGTCATGCGCACCCGGACCCGGGACGAGTGGCTGGCCGTGCTCGACGAACACGACGTCCCCGCGGGGCCGTTCAACGAGATGCCCGAGGTCTTCGCCGATCCGCAGATACGGCACCGGAAGATGCTGGTCGAGGTCGAGGACCCGGTGTCGGGGCGGCTGCCGCTGCTCGCCAATCCGATCCGGTTCGGGGCGACGCCGGTCGAGGGGTACGCGCCGCCACCGGCGTTGGGTGAGCACACCGCCGAAGTGCTGGCCGAAGTGATTGGATTGACGGAGCATCAGATCCTCGGGCTGCGCAGTCGGGGCATCGTCTGACGCGGCGCCCCTACCCGATCAGGGTCCTTCCCCCCTCCAACATCAGCGTCGCGCCGGTCAGATACCCCATGTCGTCGCTGACCAGCGCGGCCACCGCCCGCCCGATGTCCGTCTCCGGGTCGCCCATCCGGCCCAGCGGGATGCCGGCCACCACCTGCTCGGCCTTCTCCGGATGGGCGGCGAAGTACTCCTCGGCCGCCGGGCTCAGCGCGGCCGGGCAGACGACGTTCACCCGGATCCCGTACGGCCCCCACTCCCGCGCGGCGACGCGGCTCAGCCCCCGGATCGCCTCCTTGGCCATCGCGTAGGACGCGAACCCCGCCTCGCCCAGCACCGCGGCCGACGAACCGAGGTTGACGACGCTGCCGCGACTCGCCTTCAGGTGCGGCAGGGCTGCCCGCATGGCGTGAAAGGCCGCCAAGGGGCCGCTGCGATAGGCGAGTTGCACGTCGTCGTACGACGTCTGCTCCAGACGGCGCTGTACGGAGCTCTGCGCGTTGTTGACGAGCACGTCGAGGCCACCGAACTCCCGTACGGTCTCCGCCACCATCCGCTCGACGTCGGCTTGTTCGCCCACGTCCCCGACGAGGGTGTGCACCCGCCCACCGCGCTCGGCGATCGCCCGCGCGGTGTCCTTGAGTCTGCCCTCGGTGCGGCCCGTGATCACCACGGCCGCCCCCTCGGCCGCCAGCGCGAGCGCGATGCCCCGGCCCACGCCCTGCCCTCCCCCGGTGACCAGGGCGGTCTTCCCCGCCAACCGCCGCATCACGACTCCTTCCAGAAGGGTCCCCAGGAGGGGAAGGCGTCAGGCAGCACCGGTTCCCCGGCCCCCTCCCAGCCCTCGAATCCCACCTGCTGGGGGCGCTCGGTCACATCAGCCGCGTACCAGTGCTGTTCGCGGCGCCGGGAGAAGTACCACTCGCCGTCCACGCGCGCGTAGTCGTCGAGGTAGCGGATGGCCATGACGATCCACCGCTCCCCCACCTCGTGCTCGGCGCGGCAGTAGACGGAGCCGGTGGCCGTGTCGCGGCCGGTGAACTCGATCCGGTGACCGCAGATCTGGTGGACGGACCGGCCGAAGCCCCGGACGAGGGGCTCTATGTACGCCCGCAGCGCCTCCCGACCGTGACCGTGGCGCCCCATGTCCACGTCCGGCCGGAAGCAGCCGGTCCAGGCGTCGAGGTCGCGGGCGTCCACGGCGAGCGCGTACCGCACGGGCAGCTGCTGGATGGCGAGGTGCGACTCGACGCGGTCGAGGCGGTCCTCGATCGCCGTCATGGCCGCGGCTCCTTGGGCAGGCCCAGGATCTGCTCGCCGATGATGTTGCGCTGGATCTCGCTGGATCCGCCGTAGATCGTCTCCGCCAAGGACAGCAGGAAGGAACGCTGCCGGGTGTCCAGGCCGTAGTCCGCCCCGACGATCTGCCCGGCGGGGCCCGCCAGCTCCTGTGCGAGGTGACCGAGTTGCTGGTGGCGGGTGGAGGCGTACAGCTTGGCCGTGGTGGCCTGGGCGCCCGGGGTGCGGCCCGCGGTGAGTTCGGCGAGGGTGCGCAGGTTGGTGGTGCGCATGACGCGCACGGAGATCCAGGCGTCGACGATGCGGCGGCGCAGCATCGGGTCGTCGAGCGCGCCGCGTTCCCGGGCCAGCTCGATCAGCGACTCGGCCTCCCGCTCGAAGGTGAGCTGCTGGGGCAGGAGCGTGGTGCCGCGTTCGATGCCGAGCGTGGCCATGGCGGTGCGCCAGCCCTGGCCGACCTCTCCGACGACCATGTCGGCGCCGGTGCGCGCGTCGGAGAGGAACACCTCGGCGAACTCGTCCTGACCGGCGAGGTTGCGGATGGGGCGGATCTCCACGCCGGGCTGGTCGGTGGGCAGGAGCAGCATGCTCAGCCCCTTGTGCCGGACGGAGTCCGGGTCGGTGCGGGTGAGGACGTAGAGCCAGTCGGCGTGCACGCCGAAGGACGTCCACACCTTCTGGCCGCTCACCACCCACTCGTCGCCATCGCGCTCGGCGCGGGTGCGCACCGAGGCGAGGTCGGAGCCGGCGCCGGGTTCGCTGAAGCCCTGGCCCCACAGTTCCTCGACGGCGAGGATCGGCGGCAGGAACCGCTTCTTCTGCTCGTCCGCGCCCACCTTGAGGAGCATGGGGCCGAGCAGGTCGAGGGCGTTGCCTGTGGCCCGGTAGGGGGCGTTCGCGCGGGCGTACTCGTACTCGAAGACGATCTCCTCGAGGAGTCCGAGCCCTCTGCCGCCGTACTCCCGCGGCCAGCCCACGCCCAGCCACCCCCCGGCGGACAGCTCGCGGTCCCAGGCCAGGCGGACCTCCCAGGCCGCGCCGTCGGTGGGGCCGCCGACGCCCCGGTGCTCGGCGAACTCCCCCACGAGATGGTCCGCCAGCCAGTCCCGCAGTTCCTCGCGGAAGTCGCGCACCGCGGGTCCGAAGTCCAGCTCCATGTCTGTTTCTCCCTGCTCTCAAGAGATCTCAGATGCCGAGCCGGGCGGCCAGCAGCTCCCGGTGGTACGACGGTGTGCCGAGCAGCACCTCGGAGCTCTTGGCGCGCTTGAAGTACAGGTGCGCGGGGTGCTCCCAGGTGAAGCCGATGCCGCCGTGGATCTGGATGCTGTCGCCGGCCACCTTGGTGAACGCCTCCGAGCAGAAGGCCTGCGCCAGGGCGGCGGCGACGGCGGTCTCCGTGTCGTCCCCGGCGTCCAGGGCCCACAGCCCGGCGTACGCGGCCGAGCGGGCGGACTCGATCTCCACCAGCATGTCGGCGCACTTGTGCTTGATCCCCTGGAAGGAGCCGATGGGCCGTCCGTACTGCACCCGGATGCGCGCGTAGTCCACGGCGGCGTCGAGTGCGGCGGCCGCTCCCCCGACCTGTTCGGCGGCGAGCAGGACCGAGGCCGTGGCGAGGGTGCGTTCGAGGACGGGCCATGCCGTGCCCTCGGGACCGATCAGGCGGGCCGGGGTGTCGGCGAACTCCAGGCGGGCCTGTTTGCGGGTCTGGTCAAGGGTGGGGAGAGGGGTGCGGGTGAGGCCGGCCGCGTCGGCGCCGACCGCGAAGAGGCTGATGCCCCCGGGAGTGCGGGCGGCGACCAGGAGGAGGTCGGCGAGGAGGCCGTCGGGGACGTAGGTCTTGGCGCCGGTCAGCCGCCAGCCGTCGGGGGTGTCGTGGGCGGTGAGGCGGATGCCGGGCTCGTCCCAGCGGCCGCTGTCCTCGGTGAGCGCCAGGGTGGCGATCGTCGCGCCCGAGGCGATGCCGGGCAGGAGGTCGGCCCGTGCCTGGTCGTCGGCGCAGCGCAGCAGGGCCTCGGCGGCCAGGGCGACGGTGGCGAAGTACGGCTCGCACAGCAGCGCGCGGCCCGCCTCGTCGAAGACGACGCCGAGTTCGACGTAGCCGAAGCCCGAGCCGCCGTACTCCTCCGGTACGGCGAGCCCCTGCAGGCCCAGCTCGCCGGCCATCCGCCGCCAGACGACGGCGTCGTGGCCGCGCGGGTCGGCGGCCAGCCGGCGCACGGCCGCCTCGTCGGAGTACTTGGCCAGGAAGGACCGTACGACCGTGCGCAGTTCGTCCTGTTCCTGGCTGAAGGTGAGATCCATGCCGGGCTTCCCGTCCTCGCTGCGACGCGGCTGCCGATCGCTTGCCGCTCTCCGCTCGATACAGTTAGATAATTATAGTATCCGCACTGATTACGCCAGGAGCGCGACGTGACCGATCCCTATGCCCCGTTCACGAGCCTGACCTTCGAGCGGCCCGCGCCCGGTGTGCTGCGCGTCGTGCTCGACGCCCCGAACCTCAACGCGGTCGACCCGCGGATGCACGGCGAACTGGCCGACGTCTGGCCGGTGATCGACCGGGACGAGCGGACCCGTGCGGTGCTGGTCCAGGGGGCGGGCCGGGCGTTCTCCGCGGGTGGCACCTTCGACTCCATCCAGGCCCTGACCGAGGACCACGCGGTACGCGCCCGGGTGATGCGCGAGGCACGGGACATGGTGTACGGGGTGATCAACTGCTCCAAGCCGGTGGTCTCCGCGATCCACGGACCGGCCGTCGGGGCCGGCCTGGTCATCGGCATGCTGGCCGACGTCTCGATCGCGGCCCGTACGGCGAAGATCGTCGACGGGCACACCCGCCTCGGGGTGGCGGCCGGGGACCACGCGGCCATCTGCTGGCCCCTGCTGTGCGGCATGGCCAAGGCCAAGTACTACCTGCTGACCTGCGAGGCCCTCACGGGTGAGGAGGCCGAGCGGATCGGGCTGGTGTCGAAGTGCGTGGCCGACCAGGAGGTGCACGACGAGGCGCTGCGCGTGGCGAAGGTCCTGGCCGCCGGTCCCGCGAGCGCGATCAGCTGGACCAAGCGGTCCCTCAACCACTGGTACCGCACCGCCCAGCCCGCCTTCGAGGCCTCGCTCGGCCTTGAGTTCTTCGGGTTCGCGGGCCACGAGGTCGTCGAGGGCCTCGCGGCCCACCGCGACAAGCGCGCCCCCGACTTCGCGGCCGTGGCGGAGAAGCACCCGCTCGACCTGTGACGACCGACCTGTGACGACGCCACCGAGAGGAACCGAGACATGACCGCGCACGACACGAGGACCGACATCCCGCCCCTGGTGAAGGGTCTGACCTACGAGGAGATGCCGGTCGGGCAGGTCTTCCGGACCGCCCGCCGGACCGTCACCGAGACCGACCTGGTCAACTTCGTCACCTGGGGCGGCTTCACCGAGCCGCTGTTCTGGGACGCCACACACGCGGCGGAGGGCGGTTACACGGGCCGGCTGGTCCCGGGCGGTCTGACGTACTGCCTCGCCGAGGGCCTCGTCCTGCAGACGAACGTCCTGCACGGCACGGGGCTCGCCTTCCTGCACATGGAACTGACCGTGCACGGGCCGGTGTACGTCGGCGACACGCTGTACGCCGTCGTGGAGACGACCGGGTCTCGCCCCTCCAGCAAGCCCGGCCGGGGCGTGGTGACCAGCCGGATCACCGTGCGCAACCAGCGGGACGAGGACGTGCTGGTCTACTGCCCGGTACGGCTGATCCGCGGCCGGGACTACGAGGTGCCGGCGCCCTGAGCGGGGGTCACCAGGGTCAGGCCGGTTTGCGGGCCGGTGGTGGGCGGGGCGGCGAAGGCTCCCCCGCGCACCCAGTCGGACGGCATCGCGGGCCGGGGCGCGAGCTCGTGGTCGGGGACGGCCATCGCGTACAGACGGGTGTAGCGGAACTTGGCCTCCAGGTTGTCCAGGACCGACCAGTACTCGTAGCCGCACACCTCCACCCCGGCGTCGACGAGCCCCGCCAGCCAGGAGAGCCGGGCGCGCAGCAGGGCCCGGCGCCGGGCGTCGTCGCGGTGTCCGGAGCCGTCGACCAGGTCAAGGTCGCCCATGCCGTTGTCGACGACCGACAGCGGGGGCAGCAGGTCGCCGTACAGGTCAAACAGGCCCGCGACGGCGTCGGCGAGCCCCTCGGGGATGATGGGCCAGCCGTAGGCGGTGGTCTCCACCTCGTCGAAGGGGACGATCGCGAAACCGAGGCCGACGAGCAGCCGGTTGACCTCGTTGAGGGCACTGCGGCACTTCGTGCTCGGCAGCACCCGGGGCAGGTTCTCGGGCGCGGTGACGCGGAACGGCGTGTGCCAGGACACGGCCAGCAGGTCCTGGGCGGTGGTGATGACGTCCAGGTCGCCGGGGCGTACGCAGCCGGTGGCCGCCACGGGCTCGAGGCCGTCCTCGGTCACCATGTGCTCGCCGAGCAGCAGCGGGTCGAGGAAGACGCGGTTGGTCCAGCTCTCCAGGCGCTCCAGGGCGAGCCGGTCGTAGGGGTCGTCGGTGGCCGGGTAGCCGCCCACGAGCGTGACCGTGGTCCCGATCCGGCCGGCCGCACCCGTGGCGCGCAGGGCCTGGGTGGCGAGTCCGTTGGCGAGGAGGATGTGGTGGACCGCGGGGAGCCCGGCGCGGCCGGCGCCGCGGCCCGGTGAGTACATTCCGGCCACGTGGTCGGCGAGGGTGGGCCCGGCCAGGTCGGTGGAGGTGATCCAGCGTTCCACCCGGTCGCCGAAGCGGCGGCCCAGCTCGGCGGCGTACGCGGCGAAGTGCTCGGCGGTGTCGCGGGCGAGCCAGCCTCCGGCGTCCTGCCATGACGGCAGCGTGCGGTCGACGAGGGTGAGCGCCGGCCGCTTCCCCTGGGCGAGCAGGGCGTCGAGGGCGCGCTCGCAGCGGTCCAGGGCCTGCCGGTCCCAGCTGCCCGGGCCGTCGGGCTGGAGCAGCGGCCAGCCGGCGACCATGCGGTGGGTGTCCGTGGTGACGCCGAGCAGCCGCCGGAGGTCGTCGGTCCACTGCCCGAAGTGGCCGCCGCGCTCCTGTGCGGGCGGCGGCGGGGCCGCGACGGTGTCCGCGGTGGCGACCCCCCAGTCGACCCCGCTCAGCGATTCATGCAGGAAACCATCGCTCATGGTCACCGTCCAGGCGGTCAATGGTTTAGCGCATTCAACTGAATGTCCGCCGATCGGACGCTAACACTTCATGCAAACCACGACAATGTTTCGGCCGCATCTCGTGGATCTGTCCAGTCCCGGCCGGTCGCCTACTCCCCGAACGGCCGGAACTCCTCCTCCCGCCACCAGGGGTATACGGCCGGCATGTCCTTGCTCACCAGGCCGGGGAAGGCGGGCGGCCGCTTGGCGAGGAAGGACTCGACGCCCTCGACGGGGTCCGGGCCGCCGCCGATCTGGCTCATGACGCGTGAGTCGAGCCGGTGCGCGGTCATGGGGTGGGGCTCGCCGAGCATGCGCCACATCATCTGGCGGGACAGGGCGACGGAGACCGCCGAGGTGTTCTCGGCGATCTCCCGGGCGAGTTCGTACGCCGCCGGGAGCAGCTCCTCGGGCGGGTGGACGGAGCGGACCAGCCCGGCAGCCAGCGCCTCCGCGGGGCCGAAGACGCGGCCGGTGGCCACCCACTCCATGGCCCGCTGCATGCCGACCGCGCGGGGCAGGAACCAGCTCGCGGCGGACTCCGGCACGATGCCGCGGCGGGCGAAGACGAAGCCGAACCTCGCCGTCGTCGACGCCAGCCGGATGTCCATGGGCAGGGTCATACTGGCCCCCACGCCCGCCGCCGGGCCGTTGATCGCCGCGATGACCGGCTTGGTGCTGGCGAAGATCCGCAGGGCCACCCGGCCGCCGGTGTCCCTGTGCAGGGCGCCCGCCTTGCGGTGGTCGAAGGAGGAGCCGCCGGAGCTGACGTCGGCGCCCGCGCAGAAGCCGCGTCCGGCGCCGGTCACCACGATCACCCGCACGTCGTCGTCCGCGTCTGCCGCGTCCAGGACGTCGAGGAGGTCCTGCATCATGCGCGGGTTGAAGGCGTTGAGCTTCTCGGGCCGGTCGAGGGTGACCGTGAGGATCCGGTCGGCCACCTCGGCCCGTACGGTCTCGTACTCCTGCTGCGGCATGCGCGTCCTCCGTCACTCCGCGACCCGGTTTCCAGAAAGCTTAATTAGTTATAGCATTCAACTCTAATGACGGATCCCCGGACGAGGGCGGCGAAGATGACGGATCTGGTGGTGACGGCCGTCGGGCCCATCCGGCTGGTCGAGCTGAACCGGCCCGAGCAGCTGAACGCGATGAGCGACGAGCTGCACACCGGCCTCGCGTCGGTGTGGGACGACCTCGCCGCCGATCCGGAGGCGCGCGTGATCGTCCTGACCGGGCGCGGCCGGGCGTTCAGCGCCGGCGGCAACCTCGACACCATGACCCGGGTGCAGCGCGACGGCGCCTTCCGGCAGCGGCAGGTCGACGAGGCGCGCGGGATCATCACCGGCCTGGTCCGCTGCCCCCTGCCCGTCGTCGCCGCGGTCAACGGCCCCGCCGTGGGCCTCGGTTGCAGCCTCGCCCTGCTGAGCGACCTGGTGCTGATCGCCGACGACGCCCATGTCGCCGACCCGCACGTGCGGGTCGGGCTCGTCGCGGGCGACGGGGGCGCGTACGTGCTGCCGCTGCTCGTGGGCCTGACCCGGGCGAAGGAGCTGCTCTTCCTGGGCGACCGGGTGAGCGCCGAGGACGCGGTCCGGCTGGGCATCGCCAATCGCGCCGTGCCCAGGGACAAGCTCATGGACGAGGCCATGGACCTGGCCGGACGGCTGGCGGCCCTGCCCGCGCAGGCGCTGCGCGAGACCAAGCGCGCCGTCAACCGGCATCTGGAGCAGGCCCTCGACACGGTGATGGAGCCGGCCCTGCTCGCCGAGCGGGAGACCATGCACGCACCGGATCACATCGCCGCCGTCGAGCGGATCATCGCCGCACGCGGCCGCCGCTGAACCGGAGAGGAGCAGGAATGGACTTCGCGTTCAGCGAGGAACAGGAGGAACTCGGCCGCACGGTAAGGGCGTTCCTCGCGGACACCTCGCCGGAGACCGAGGTACGGCGTCTGATGGAGACCCCCGAGGGCTTCGACCGGGCGCTGTGGCGCCGGATGGGCACCGAGCTGGGCCTGCAGGGGCTCGCCGTGCCCGAGGAGTACGGCGGGGCCGGGTGCGGGCCGGTCGAGGTGGGCGTGGTCATGGAGGAGACGGGCCGTGCGCTGCTGTGCGCGCCCTTCCTGTCCTCGGCCGTCCTGGCGACGACCACGCTGCTGCGCTGCGCCGACGAGGAGGCGCGCAAGCGTCTGCTGCCGGGGCTGGCCGCCGGGGAACTCGTCGCGACACTGGCCCTGACCGAGGACTCGGCACGCTGGGACGCGGCGGGGGTCGGGCTCATCGCCCGTGAATCCGGCGGGAGTTGGCTGCTCACCGGGCACAAGACGTTCGTGCTCGACGGTGCGGCCGCCGATGTCGTGCTCACCGTGGCGCGCGCCGCCGACGGGATCGGTGTCTTCCTGGTGGACGGTGACGCGCCCGGTCTGACGCGTGCGCCGCTGCCCACCCTGGACCCGACCCGCCGGCAGGCCCGCCTGGAGTACCGCGAGGTACCGGCGACCCGGCTGCGGACGCACGGCGACGGCTGGGACCTGGTCGCCCAGGTCCTCGACCGGGCCGCCGTCGCGCTGGCCGCCGAGCAGGTGGGGGTGGCGTCGCGCGCGCTCGACATGGCGGTGGAGTACGCCAAGGTCCGCCATCAGTTCGGGCGCGCGATCGGCTCCTTCCAGGCTGTCAAGCATCTGCTGGCCGACGTCCTGCTGGAGGTCGAGTCGGCGCGGGCCGCCGCGCACTACGCCCTGCTCGCCGCCGAGGGCGAGGCCCCGGACCTGCCCGCCGTGGCGAGCCTGGCCAAGGCGTTCTGCTCCGACGCGTGTGTGCAGGCCACGGCTCAGAACATCCAGGTCCACGGCGGTATCGGCTTCACCTGGGAACACCCGGCCCACCTCTATCTGAAGCGGGCCAAGACGTCACAGCTGCTGTTCGGCGATCCCGCGTACCATCGCGAACTGCTCGCACAGCGCATCGGCATGGAAGCGGGCGAAGGAGCGGCATGAAGGTCGACGGCAAGCTCAACGTGTGGAGCACGGCGGAGGTCGTGGAGGAGGCCCGCCATCACGAGAAGGCGGGCTACGACGGGCTGTGGGCCTCGGAGTCCAAACACGACCCGTTCCTGCCCCTGCTGCTGGCCGCCGAGCACACGGACCGGCTGGAGGTCGGCACCGCCATCGCGGTGGCCTTCGCCCGCTCCCCCATGCAACTCGCTTACACCGCACACGACTTGCAGACGTACTCCGGCGGGCGGTTCTCGCTCGGCCTGGGCAGCCAGATCAAGCCGCACATCGAGCGGCGCTTCGCCATGCCGTGGAGCCGGCCCGCCGCCCGTATGCGGGAGTACGTGAGCGCGCTGCGCGCCATCTGGGCCGCCTGGAACGAGGGCGAACGGCTCAACTTCCGCGGCGACTTCTACTCGCACACCCTGATGTCCCCGTTCTTCTCCCCGCCGCCCGCCACCGGCGGCGCGCCCAAGGTGTTCGTGGCCGCCGTCGGGGAGGCGATGACCCGGGTCGCGGGCGAGGTGGCCGACGGCCTGCTCGCGCACGGCTTCACCACCGAGCGGTATCTGCGCGAGGTCACCCTGCCGACCGTCGAGGCCGGTCTGACGTCGTCGGGCCGCACACGCGCGGACTTCTCCGTCTCCCATCTGCTGCTGACCGCGACCGGCGGGACGGAGGAGGAGATGACCCGCGCGATCGACGGCACCCGCGCACAGGTCGCCTTCTACGGCAGCACGCCTGCCTACCGCGGGGTCCTGGAGCTGCACGGCTGGGGCGAACTCGGCGACGAACTGCACGCGTTGTCGACGTCCCGGCGCGAGGACAAGTGGGAGGCGATGACCCGGCTCGTCGACGACGAGGTCCTGGGCACCTTCGCGGTGGTGGCGGAGCCGGAGCGGGTGGCGGGCGAGATCAGGCGCCGGTACGGGGCGCTGGTCGACCGGGTGTCCTTCTACACCGCCTACGAGACCCGTGCCGAGGTGTGGGAGCCGATCGTGGCGGAGCTGCGCGAGAGCTGACCGGTCAGCCGAGCAGGTCCAGGACGGTGGTCATGGACCTGCTCTGCAGCAGATAGTCCTCCGCCTCCTGCAGATGGAGGTGCCACAGCTCCTCGGCGGCCTCGGCGCGGCGCGCGGCGACCAGGTCCACGAGCGCGCCGTGGGCACGGAATCCCCGGCGGTTGGCCCGGATGTTCTCCGGGCTGCCGGCGTCGAGGTCGACGTGGGACCAGTTCGCCTGGTCGATGATGTGGCGGACCATGCCGTTGAGGACGCCGAGCGTCTCGTTGCCCGCGAGTTCCACGACCAGGGCGTGGAACTCCATGTGGGCGCGGATGAAGGCCGACGGGTCGTCCATGAGCCGCTCGGCCTCGGCGACGGCGGCCCGCAGTCTGCGCAGGTCCTCGTCGGTGCGCCGCTCGGCCAGGAGACCGGCGCACGGCGCCTCGATCACCGTACGGGCGTCGTACACGTCCTTCAGGGTCGTGCCCCGGTACTCCAGCACCAGACCGGCGTAGCGGGCGGCCACCGTGCCCTCCGGGACCTGCACCCGCGCCCCGCCCCGGGCGCCCCGGCGCACGTCGATCAGCGACTCCGATTCCAGTACCCGGAACGCCTCGCGCAGGGTGGGCCGGGAGACGGCGAACTCCTGCATCAGCGCCGTCTCGGACGGCAGGGCGTCCCCCTCCGCGAGCTCACCGCGCACGATCATGCGGCGCAGCCGTGCCGCGACCAGTTCCGCCATCTTGGGGACCCGTACCGGCGTGTTCGCCACCGCGCCCACCTCCGCCCTCAGTGAGTTGTCTCCGGTACGAAGTACGGCAACGTGATCTCGTCGGTGAGGGCGCGGAAGTCCACGCGGACACGCAGCCCGATGACCACGTCCTCGGGGTCGCCCGCGTCCACGTGCGCCAGCAGGGCGGCCCCGTCGTCGAGGTCGATCACGGCCAGCGCGAACGGGGTGTCGAAGCCGGGGCCGGGGGCCCGGTGCACGACGGTCACCGAGTAGACGGTTCCGCGGCCCGCGCTGGACGCGTACCGCCAGTCGCGCGCCATACAGCCGGGGCAGGCGGGTTCCGGGACGAAGAAGCGCAGGCCGCAGGTCGGGCAGTGCGGGACGACCAGCTCGCCGCGCCGGGCCGCGTCCCAGAACGGCCGGGACAGCCGCGTCGGGACGGGTACGGGCCGGGTCATCGCGTCCTCCCCAGCACGCTCATCTCGTAATGCTGGGCCCCTGAGCCTGCGTTGCCGACGACCGCCAGCTCCGCGCCCTCGACCTGGTGCACGGCCGTGCCGCGCAACTGCCGTACGGCTTCGACGACTTTGAGGGTCATCTGCTGGGTGCCGTTCCAGGCGTACGCCAGACAGCCGCCGTCCGGGTTGACCGGGTGCTTGCCGCCGACGGCGATGGCGCCGCTCGCGGCCAGCGGGCCGCCCTCGCCCTCGCCGCACAGGCCGAGGATCTCCAACTGGCGGATGATCTCGAAGGAGTTGGGGTCGTAGAGGGAGAACACGTCGACGTCGTGCGGGCCGATGCCGGCCATCGCGTAGGCGCGCTCGGCGGCCTCCCGCCCGAGTCCGCCGACCTCCCGGTACAGTGCCGGGTTGGCGTACGCGGCCTGGTGGTACTGCATGCCGCCGCCGAGGACGGCGACGGGCGGGTGCGGCAGGTCACGGGCCCGCTCGGCGGTGGTCACGACGAGCGCCGCGCCGCCCTCGCCGACGATGCAGCAGTCCAGCAGATGGAAGGGCGTGGCCACCATGCGGGAGGCGAGCACGTCGCCGGCGGTGTACGGGCCGCGCCCGTACATCATCGCCTCCGGGTTGGTGGTGCCGTTGTTGCGGATGGTGGCGGCGACCTCCGCGAGCTGGCGGGAGGTCGTGCCGTACTCGTGCATGTGCCGGGCGGCCACCAGGGCGAACTGGGCGACGACATAGCTGCCCCACACGTCGGCGAACTCCAGCGCCACCCCGGCTCCGACGGGGCCCGTCCCGCGGGAGACCAGCTTGCAGCCGCCGACCACGACGGTGTCGGCGAACCCCGCCCGCACGGCCGCCGCCGCTTTCAGCAGGCCGCGTGAGCCCGCGTTGTCGAGCATCGAGTCGCTGGTCCAGCGCAGGTCCCGGCCGAGCAGGCGCGCCCAGGAGCTGCCCTCGCCGGGCACGCCGCCGGGGCCGGGCCAGTCGACCTGGGCGCCGTCGATGTCCGACGGTGCCAGCCCGGCGTCCGCGACCGCGCCGCTCACCGCTTCGAGCGCGAGGTCCATGGCGTCCCGGTCCGGGAGGGACAGCGCCTGTTCGGTGGCGTACACACCGACGACGACCGGCCGGCGGCGGTCCGCGGGGGTCATCGTCCCGCGCCGAGCGTGTCGCCGCCCGGGTAACCGCCGCCGCCGAAGCGCTCGTCGAGCGCCTCGTAGTCCTTCGCGAAGTCCTTGGTGCGGGGCAGCGCGTCGACGAACTCCACCGTCTTGGGCTTCTTGTACGAGGCGATGCGCGCCCGGCAGTGCTCGACGACGTCCTCGGCGGTGACCGGCCCGGCGCCGGCGTGCAGCACGACGACGGCCTTGACGTCCTGCGCCCAGCGCTCGTTGGGCACGCCGATCACGGCGGCCTCCTTCACCGCCGGATGGGACTCGATGCAGTTCTCCACCTCGGCGGGGAAGATGTTCTCGGCGGCCGACTTCAGCATGCGGGTGGTCGTGCCGAGGAAGCTGATCGTGCCGTCGGCCTCGCGGCGGCCGAGGTCGGTGGTGTGCCACCAGCCGAAGCGGAAGCGTTCCTCGTTGATCTCCGGCCGGTTCCAGTAGCCGAGGTGCACGAGGTCCCCGCGGACGCAGATCTCACCGGCCACCCCGGTCGCGCACTCCTCTCCGGTGCTGTCGAGGACGCGTACGGCGGTGCCGGGGCCGGGGCGTCCCGCGTTGCCGGTGCCCGTGCCGCCGTAGGCGCCGGTGACGGCGAAGCCGGTCACCTCGGTCTGTCCGTAACCGCGGCCCTCGCCGCCGCCGTTGCGGGTGAAGCGGCTGGTGTCGGTGGGCACGGTGCCCTGCCACAGAGGGGCGGCGACGCTCGCCCGCAGATGGGAGAGGTCGTGCCCGGCCTCGCGGTTCAGCGCGACGAGCTGCGCGATGGTCGGCGGCATCAGATAGGCGTGGGTGCACTTCTCGTCCGCCAGCAGCGGCAGCAGTTCCTCGGCGACGACCCGGCGCACGATGACGTTCTTGCCGCCGTGGACGAAGGCCGGGACGCCCCAGAACTGGTAGTTGCCGATGTGGAACATGGGCCCGGCGCCGAGGAAGGCGGTCTCGGTTCCGATGTCCCCCATCCAGGCGGCGCTCGCGCCCATGGCGAGGAGATTGCGGTGCGAGAGCATCGAGCCGGACTGACGTCCGGAGATCGCCGCGGTGTAGATGACGAGCAGCGCCGCGTCGGGGTCGACGTCGACGCGGCGGTCCTCGGGCGAACCGGCGGCCAGGAAGGACTCGTACGAGTCGGGGCCGTCGGTGTCGTGCCGTAGCCACAAGGCCCGGTGGTCGGTGCCGAGTTCGGCCCGCGCCTTGCCGACGGTGTCGCCGATCTCCTCGTCCTGCCAGACGACGACCTTGGGGTCGAAGTCCTCTACGGCGAAGGCCATTTCGGGGGCCGCCCAGCGCCAGTAGCCGGGGCAGACCATGGCACCGGTCTTCGCCGCGGCGCCGAGCAGCTCCCAGATGCGGAAGGAGTTCTGGCCCAGCCACAGGATGCGGTCGCCGGGGCCGACGCCCGCCTCCGTGAGGGCGTTGGCCAGGCGGTTGGTGCGCTCGTCGAGCTGCGGCCAGGTCAGCCGGATGTCGCCGTCGACGAGGGCGACGCCGTCGGGGTAGGACCTGCGGTGCTCGCGGATGAGGTCGCCGAACGTCAGGCGGCGGGCGGGATTCACGGTGGTTCGCTCCTGTGGGCTCTCGTCAGACGCGGCCGACGCCGACGCCCTTGACGTGGATGAACTCCTCCAGTCCGGCCCTGCCGCCCTCCCGTCCGAACCCGCTGAGGCCGACGCCTCCGAAGGGCGTGGCCGGTGAGGTGATCGGGTTCGGGCCGGGGTTGACGTACACCGTGCCGGCCTTCAGGCGCGGCACCAGGCGGTTCACGCGGGCGATGTCACGGGACTGGATGTAGGCGGACAGGCCGTACTCGGTGTCGTTGGCGAGGGCGATCGCCTCGTCCTCCGTGTCGAACGGGGTGAGGGCGAGGACCGGGCCGAAGATCTCCCGCTGGGCGAGGTCGCTCCTGTTGTCGACGTCGGCGAAGACGGTCGGGGAGACGAAGTAACCGTCGGCGTCGATGCGTTCACCGCCGAAGGCGAGGCGTCCGGCGCCGTCCTTCACCGCTTTGTCGATCACACCCTGGACACGGTCGCGGGCGGCTGCGTCGATGAGGGGCCCGATGTAGGTCGTCGGGTCGAGCGGGTCGCCCACGGGGAGGTGGGCGACGACCCCGGTGACCCGGGCGACCACCTCGTCGTAGATCGGTCGCTCCACCAGCAGACGGGTGGGCAGTGCGCAGCCCTGGCCGGTGTTGCTCATGGCGAAGGCCGCGCAGTACGGCACGACGGTGTCGAGGTCGGTGTCGGCGAAGAGCAGGTTGGCGGACTTGCCGCCCAGTTCGAACACGACGGGCTTGAGGCTCAGCGCCGCGTCGGCCATGATGCGGCGCGCGGTGGCGGGGCCGCCGGTGAAGGAGATCTTGTCCACGCCGGGGTGGGTGACGAGGGCCGATCCGGCGTCGCCGAGGCCGGTGACGACGTTGATCACGCCGTCGGGGATGCCCGCCTCGCGGGCCAGGTCGGCGAAGAGCAGCGCGGAGAAGGGGGTGGACTCGGCCGGTTTGATCACCACGGTGTTGCCGGCGGCGAGCGAGGGCGGGATCTTCATCGCCAGGGACAGCGCCGGAGAGTTCCAGGTGATGATGTGGCCGATCACGCCGTACGGCTCGGCGAGGGTGTACTCGACGTTCTCGTGCGGACTGTGGCCCGCGCCGACCAGGCCCTCGATCTTGTCGGCCCAGCCGGCGTAGTACTCGGTCCACTCGGCGATGTGCGTTCCGACGTTCTCGGCCCAGCCGCCGACGCACACGCCGTTCTCCAGCGGGCTGATCGCCGCGAAGTCGGGGATGTGGTCGCGGATCAGCTGGGCGAACCGGGTGAGCAGGCGGCGCCGCTCGGCCGGCCGCATACCGCCCCAGACCTCGAACGCGGTCCGGGCTGCGGTGACGGCCTGGTCCACCTCGCCGGGGCCGGCGAGCGGGATCTCGGCCTGGACGAGACCGGTCGCCGGGTTGGTGTGCGCGTAGAGTCCGCCGCTCGTGTCGGACAGCTCCTTGCCGCCGATGACGAGGCGTGGGCGCGGCAGAACCCGCTCGGCCCGCTGCCGGTGCAGTGCTACGTCGACGGTGACCATGATTGCCTCCTGTCCGTACACTTCGCTTAAATAGCTAACCTATTTATCGGTAGCAGTCAATGTCACGGTCGACGTCACAGCCCCAGCGAGCGGCCGACGATCTCCTGCATGATCTCCGAGGTGCCGCCGAACACCCTTTGCACCCGGCTGTCGCGCCAGATGCGGGCGATCTCGTACTCGTTGACATAGCCGTAGCCGCCGAAGAGCTGCATACAGCGGTCGATGACCGCCCAGCCGGTCTCCGTGGTCCAGTACTTGGCCGCGGCGGCCTCCTCGGCCGTCAACTCGCCCCCGACCAGGGCCATGATGCAGCCGTCGACATAGACCCGGGCGGCGGCGAGCTTCGCCTTGATGTCCGCGAGGGCGAACCGGTTGGCCTGGAACTCGCCGATCGGCTGCCCGAAGGCGGTGCGGGTCCTGGCGTACTCCAGGGTGACGTCGAAGGCCCGCTGCGCGGAGGCGAGCGCGGCGACGGCGATGGCGAGCCGCTCGGTGGGGAGGTTGCCCATCATGTGATAGAAACCGCGCCCCTCCTGCCCGATCAGGTTCTCGGCGGGGACGCGCACCTCGCGGAAGAAGAGTTCGGCGGTGTCCTGGGCCTTCATCCCGACCTTGTCGAGCTTTCGTCCGCGCTCGAAGCCCTCGGCGCCGCGCTCGACGACGATCAGGCTGATGCCCTTGTGCCCGGCCGCCGGGTCGGTCTTGCAGGCGACGATGACGAGGTCGGCGAGGACGCCGTTGGTGATGAAGGTCTTGGAGCCGTCGATCACCCACTCGTCGCCGTCCCGGCGGGCGGTGGTGCGGATGCCCTTGAGGTCGGATCCGGCGGCCGGCTCGGACAGGGCGAGCGCGCAGATCGTCTCGCCGGCGATCACTCCGGGCAGCCAGCGGGCCTTCTGCTCCGGGGTGGTGAGGTTCATCAGGTAGGGCGGGACGACGTCGTTCTGCAGGCCGAGTCCGATGCCGACGGCTCCGGTGGCGGCCATCTCCTCCGCCATGATGGCGTTGTAGCGGAAGTCGCGGACGCCCTGCCCGCCGTACTCCTCCGGGAACTCCCAGCCGATCAGCCCGGCCTTGCCCGCCGCCGCCCACGCGGCTCGGCCGACCTGCCCCTCGCGCTCCCACTCCGCGCTGTACGGGACACATTCCCGCAGGTAGTAGGAGCGGGCGGTCTCGCGGAACAGGTCGTGCTCCTCGGCGAAGATCGTACGGCGCATCTCGACTCCACTCCTGCGTCTCACATGCTCTGCATCTCGCTTATTTAGCTGAAGTAGTTATACGATAGCGCTGTTTTTGGTGCCGGGACAGGGAGGGCGCGTGAGCGTACGGGACAAGGTGGCGCTCGTCACCGGAGCGGGACGCGGCATCGGCGAGGCGATCGCCGACCGGCTCGCCGACCGGGGAGCCTCGGTCGCCGTCTGCGACCTGGACCCCGAGGCCGCGGACAAGGTGGCGGCGCGCCTCGCGGAGCGTTACGGGGTGCGCGCGACGGGTGTCGGCGCGGACATCTCCGACCGCTCGGCCGTGCATGCGGCCGTGCAGCGGGTGGCCGCCGAACTCGGCCCGGTGGACGTGCTGGTGAACAACGCGGCCGTCGACGTCATCGGCCGGTTCGTCGACAGCGACGAGGAGACCTGGGACCGGATCATCGCCGTCAACCTGCGCGGGACGATCACCATGACCCGCGCGGTGCTCGACCCGATGATCGAGCGCGGTGGCGGCCGGATCGTGCACATCGCCTCGGACGCCGGCCGGGTCGGCTCCTCGGGCGAGGTCGTGTACTCCGCGACGAAGGGCGGTGTCATCGCCTTCGGCAAGGCCCTGGCCCGCGAGGTCGCCCGGCACGGCATCACCGTCAACAGCGTCTGCCCCGGACCCACCGACACCGCGCTGCTCGGGCAGGTCGCCGAGTACAGCCGGAAGATGTACGACGCGACCGTGCGGGCCATCCCGCTGCGCCGCGTCGCCCAGCCCGCCGAGATCGCCGGCGTGGTGGCCTTCCTCGCGTCCGACGACGCCGCCTACATGACCGGGCAGACGCTCTCGGTCAGCGGCGGCCTGACGATGGTCTGAGGTGACGGCCGTGCTGCGTGTCGAACTCCGGGACAAGATCGCCCTGTTGACGCTGGACCGGCCGGAGCGGCTCAACGCCGTCGGCTCGGAGACGGTGGACCGGCTCACCCGCGCACTCGACCAGATACGCGACAACGACGACGTACGCGCCCTGATCGTGACCGGAGCGGGCCGCGCCTTCTCGGCCGGTGCCGACCTCGGCGAAATCGAGTCGTTCACCTCCCCCGGGCAGTTCCGGGTCTTCGTGGGGCGGCTGACCGAGGCGTACGCGCTCCTGGAGGACTTCCCCAAGCCGTCGATCGCGGCCCTCCACGGATTCGCCTTCGGCGGCGGCCTGGAACTGGCGCTCGCCTGCGACCTGCGGGTGGCCGAGCGCGGGACACGCCTGGGGCTGCCCGAGATGAAACTGGGCGTCCTGCCGGGCGCGGGCGGCACACAGCGGCTCCCCCGTCTGCTGCCACCGGCGATCGCCAAACAGATGATCCTCACCGGGGAACCCATCGACGCCGAGCGTGCCTGGCAGCTGGGGCTGGTCAACGAGCTCGCCGAACCCGGCGCAGCGCTCGCCGCCGCCGAGAAGCTCGCCGGAGGTCTGACGGCCGGGGCCCCGCTCGCGCTCTCCGCGGGCAAGCGACTGATCGACCAGGGGCTCGCCATGAGCCTCGAGACGGCGATCGCCTATGAGCGCGAGACCGTCTCGGTGCTGTTCTGCACCGAGGACCGCGCCGAGGGGCTCAAGGCCTTCCGCGAGCGCCGGCCCGGCGATTTCCGCGGCGTGTAGGCATACCGACACACCTGGAGGTGGGCCGTGCGGCCACTGGAAGGCTTTTCCGTCGTCGAGCTGGGCATGTGGGTGGCCGCTCCGGCCGCCGCCACCATGCTGGCCGACTGGGGCGCCGACGTGATCAAGGTGGAGGCACCCACCGGCGACCCCAACCGGTACACGCTGCGGCACGTCGGCCAGGACATCGACAGCGCGCCCCCGTTCGAGACCGACAACCGCGGCAAGCGCGGCATCGTCCTCGATCTGCGCTCCGAGGACGGCAAGCAGGTCCTGGAGCGGCTGCTGGAACGCGCCGACGTCTTCGTCACCAACCTCCGGCCCGGCGCCCTGGAGCGCCTCGGGCTGGACCCGGAGGAGTTGCGGGAACGCCATCCCCGTTTGATCGTCGGCACGCTGACGGGCTACGGCTGGGCGGGCGCCGAGCGCGACCGGGCCGGCTACGACGTCTCCGCGTTCTGGGCCCGGCCCGGCATCGCCGCCATGCTCAACCCGGCCGGCGAGCCGCCGCCCGGCATCCGCCCCGGCCTCGGCGACCGTACGGCCGCCGCCAACCTGGTCGCCGGTGTGCTGGCCGCGCTGCTGCGCCGCGAACGCACCGGCGAGGGCGGCGTGGTGGACGTGTCGCTCCTGCGGTCCGGTACGTACGCGAACGGCAACGACCTCGCCCTGCAGAACTTCTTCGGCAGGCGCGGGCGCACCCGCCCGCGCACCGAGCACGAGTCGCCGCTCTACAACTGCTACCGGGCCGCCGACGACCGCTGGTTCTGGCTGGTGGGTCTGGAGGGCGGCCGGCACTGGCCCGGCGTGGTGAAGGCGCTCGGCCGCGAGGACCTGTCGGACGACGAACGGTTCGCCACCGGCAAGGCCCGCCGGGGCCATGTGCGGGAGCTGATCGCCGTGTTCGACGAGGAGTTCGCCAAACGGCCGCTGGACGAGTGGGCGGCGCGGTTCGACGCCGAAGGCGTGTGGTGGGCGCCCGTGCAGACCCTCGCCGAGGTGTCCGCCGACCCGCAGGCGGAGGCCGTGGGGGCGTTCGTCGAACAGCCCGGCATGGGCGACGCGCCGCCCCTGCGAACCGTGGCGACCCCGGTGCGCTTCTGGGGCGTGGACGAGAAGCCGCGCACCGGCGCGCCGACGCTCGGCGAGCACACCGACGACGTACTGCGCGAACTCGACTGATGAGACACATCTGCTCTTCTTGGAGGTACGGCGTGGGCATCCTCGACGACAAGGTCGCCATCGTGACCGGCGGTGGCCGGGGGCTGGGCCGGGCGCACTGTCTGGCGCTCGCCGAGGCCGGGGCGACCGTGGTGGTCAACGACCTCGGCTCGGGCGTGCACGGCGAGCGGACCGGTGACTCCCCCGCCGACGACGTGGTCGCGGAGATCACCAAGCTCGGCGGCCGTGCGGTCGCCAACCACGCCTCGGTCACCGACTGGGCGGCCACCGAGGCGATGGTGGCGGACACGGTCGCGGAGTTCGGCCGGCTGGACGTCGTCGTCAACAACGCGGGCATCGTGCGCGACCGGATGCTGTTCTCGATGACCGAGGCCGAGTTCGACTCGGTGATCGCGGTGCATCTGAAGGGCACCTTCGCCCTCACCCGGCACGCGTGCGCGTACTGGCGCGAGGCGTCCAAGCGGGGTGAGCGCGTCACCGGCCGTGTCATCAACACCACGTCCGGGACGGGCCTGTTCGGCAACCAGGGCCAGTCCAACTACGGTGCCGCGAAGGCCGGGATAGCCGGGCTGACCGTCCTCACGGCCCTGGAGATGCGCAAGTACGGCGTCACCGCGAACGCCATCTCGCCCATCGCGGCCACCCGGATGACGGACGGACTCGACGTCGGCGCGTCCCTGCGCACCACCGACGGCTTCGACCCGCGCGATCCCGCCAACGCCTCCGGGGTCGTCGTCTACCTCGCCTCCGACAGCGCGGCCTGGCTGACCGGCCAGGTCCTGCGCATCGAGGGCAACCGGCTGAACCGACTGACGGGCTGGACCGTCGCCGCGGTCCACCCCAGCCGGTCGGGACAGGCCCTCACCTACGAAGAACTCGTCGACGCCGTACCGCAGTTGTACGGTGCCGCACCCGTGGGCCGGGCCACCGGGGCGGGCCAGTGAAAGGCCACGACGCGGCCGCGCTCGTACTGAGGGCCACCCTCGGCCCCATGCTCTTCGCCCACGGCTGGAACAAGGTCGCGGGCCCGGGCGGGCTGGAGGGCACGACGGGCTGGTTCGAGGCGCTCGGTCTCCGGCCGGCCGCCGTGCACGCCCGGATGGCGGCCGGGACCGAGATGGCGGCGGGCGTCGGCATCGCCCTCGGCGCGGCGGGCCCCCTGCCCGCGGCGGCGGCCGTCGGTCTGATGACCGTGGCGGCCCGGACCGACCACCGTGGCAAGGGCTTCTTCGTCTTCAAGGGCGGCTGGGAGTGCGTCGGTGTCGTGGGCGGCGCGGCCGTCGCCCTGGCGGCACTCGGTCACGGCCGGTACTCCCTCGACGGGCTGCTGCGACGCGAACGGGCGGGTGCGGGACCCGCGTTGCTCGCCGCCGGACTCGGCACGGCGAGCGGGGCGGCCCTGCTGGCCGCCTGCTACCGGCCACCGCGGAAGCCGGACGAGACACAAACGGATCACTAGGTAAGGGAGTCGACATGGACGCGGCTGACTTCAGCACGGTGCTGTCCGAGGTCCGGCGTTTCGTCCGGGAACGCGTCGTGCCGCTCGAGGCGGAGATCGACGAGAAGGACGAGATGCCCGCGGACATCCGCGAGGCGGCGAAGAAGATGGGGCTGTTCGGCTTCGCGCTGCCCGAGGAGTACGGCGGGCTGGGTCTGTCGATGCACGAAGAGGCCCGCCTGATGTTCGAACTGGGCTACACCACACCGTCGTTGCGCTCCATGTTCGGGACGAACAACGGCATCGCCGGGCACGTCCTGATGGTCGGCGGCACGGAGGAACAGAAGGCGGAGTGGCTGCCGCGGATCGCCTCCGGCGACGTCCTGGCGTCGTTCGCGCTCACCGAGCCCGAGGCCGGGTCCGACCCGTCGACGCTGACCACACGCGCCCATCTCGACGGGGACACCTGGGTGATCAACGGCGCCAAGCGGTACATCACCAACGCCCCGCTCGCCGACGTCTTCATGGTCTTCGCCCGCACCGACCCCGACGCCCCGCGCACCCGGGGCATCTCCACCTTTCTCGTCCCGGCCGGTACGCCGGGTCTGACGGTGGCCCCCCGGGACCACAAGATGGGCCAGTTCGGCGCCTGGACCGCGGACGTGTACTTCGACGACGTACGCGTCCCCGCCTCCGCACTCGTCGGCGGTGAATCCGGGCTGAACCGGGGCTTCTCCACGGCCATGGGCTGCATCGCGCACGGACGCGTTCACATCTCGGCGCTGATGGTCGGCATGGCGGAGCGTCTGGTCGACGAGTCGGTCGCGTACGCGAGCACCCGCAGACAGTCCGGACAGCTGATCGGCTCCTTCCAGCTCGTCCAGGGTCTCATCGCCGACTCGCAGACCGACTACTACGCCGGCCGGGCCACCGTCCTGGAGGCGGCGACCGCCTTCGACGCGGGAACCGACACCAAGATCGGCCCGTCCTGCGCGAAGTACTTCGCCAGCGAGATGGTCTGGCGGGTCGCCGACCGCGCCGTGCAGATCCACGGCGGCGCGGGCTACATGCGCGGGGTCGCCGTCGAGCGCTTCTACCGCGACGCGCGCCTTTTCCGCATCTACGAGGGCACCAGCCAGATCCAGCAGGTCATCATCGCGAAGGCACTGCTGGGCGAGGCGGCACGCGGCTGAGCGGCACGCGAACGAAGGCCCCGGGATCCGCCGATCATCCCGGGTCTTCTCGTCGGCTCGGTTGTCATATACCCGAGCGGTCCAGCAGCCGCTCGTGATGGACCGCCGGGCCTCCGGGCAACAGCTGTGAGGACTCGGCGCGGCGGAGGTACGGATGGGCCGGGTGCTCCCCTTCGGGCCGCCCGATCCGTCCTGTCACTCCGGCGGACACGGTCGTTCCACGGTGAGATCCATGTCGCCGAGCGCCCACCGCATCGCCACCCGCCATGACGGCAACGCGTGGGCGGAAGAGGATGTCGCGGTTGCCGGACGCGCTCGCGCCGAGTCCTGCGATCACGGTATGCGGCCGAGGGCGTAGTGGTTGAACGAAGGCACGATGCGGGCGCACAGCTGTGGCGTCTGTCATGTCTCGCCTGAGCCACACGACCCGAATGCATGTGCCCCCGACGTCAGCCGGGGGCACACCTGTGAGGTCCTCTGACGTCGAGGCTTGAACGAGTAGTTCCGATTGCGGACCGTTTCCAGAAGCGCGCAAGACCTCCCCCCAGGCCATCCCCCAGGCCTGGATCGTTTCCCAGCTCATGTGCCTCGAAGAGCCACTAGAGGTCCGGAAACTCGGTGACCGGCATCATCGGCTGACCGTCTCCGCCCCGGCCGCCCGCCTGCCACATGCGGGACCGGCGAGCCGGAGCATGCCGCAGAAGACCACCATGGCGCCCGTGCCGCCGGCCGGGGCCGTCTCGCTCGCGAGCGCGAGTGAGACGGCAGATCCACAGGGCGCGCCAGACGGCGATGGCCAGGTCCGCGCCGCTCCACTCCCGGCGGAGAGGGCGATGCCGGGGGTGTCGGCGTGTCCCGAACAGGCAATCCCTGATGTCCCGCTGAGGAAAGACCCGTCTGCGAACCTCGGGTTCACTGTCGGCCACCGCGACGAACGGAGCCGAGACATGCCCGACGAAGCCACGTCCGAGTTCTGGAAGGGCCTCAAGCCGATCCAGAACTCTTTCAAGCCGGACGCCCTGCCCGAGGTCTACCTCTCCCAGGTGGCCACCGACGACGACCGGTACTACGCGCCGTTGAGTGAGACCGTCGGATCGCGTCCTCTGTGGATCAACGTCAAGGACAACTCCTGGGCCGACATCCTGCGCGCCAAGGAGGCCGGACTCGTCAACCGGCACTACCACCCGCACGAGGTGTTCGCCTACACGCTCTCCGGGAAGTGGGGCTACCTGGAGCGGCTGTGGACCGCACACGCCGGTGACTTCGTCTACGAGGCGCCCGGCGAGGGGCACACGCTGGTGGCCTACGAGAGCGACGAGCCGATGAAGGCCTTCTTCATCGTCAAGGGCCCCCTCATATGGCTCGACGAGAACGGCGAACCCGACGGCTACTTCGACGTCCACGACTACATCGAGCTGTGCCGCGCGCACTACGAGAAGGTCGGCATCGGCGCCGACTACGTCAACTCGCTGTTCCGGTGACCCCGGTTCCGCAACGTCGGCCCGAACGCGTCACGGCCGCCGGAGGCGCGACTGTGGCGCGGGTGGCCGGATGAGCATGAGCCACCCTGTCCGCTGCCCCCGTATGAAAGCCGCTGTCTGGTACGGGGCCCGGGACGTCCGCATCTCCGAGGTGGACGTCCCCGGAGTCCGGCCCGGCGAGGTGCTCGTCGAGGTGGCCTACTGCGGTATCTGCGGAAGCGACCTGCAAGAGTACGCCGACGGGCCGCACGCCATCCCGGTCGCCGAGCCGCATCCGGCCTCCGGCAGGACGGCTCCGCTGGTCCTGGGCCACGAGTTCTGCGGAACGGTGGCGGCCCTCGGGCCGTCGGTGACCGGCCTCGCCGTCGGTGACCGAGTGGCGGTCGAGCCGAACTACCGGTGCGGAACCTGTCCCCGGTGCAGGGCAGGCGAGTACAACGTCTGCCGTCACTTCGGGTTCGCCGGGCTGATGGGGGACGGTGGTATGGCCGAGTACGCCGCCATCCCCGCGTACATGGCCCACCGCCTCCCGCGGACCGTCTCGCTGGAGCAGGCCGCGCTGTTCGAACCGGCCTCGGTCGCCCTGCACGCGCTGCGGCGCGCCGGGGCCTCACCGGATACGGTGGCCGTCGTCGGCCTGGGACCGGTCGGCCTGTTCACCGTCCGGCTCGCCGCGCAACGGAACGTGCGCCGGATCATCGCCGTCGACGTGTCCGCCGCCCGCCGGGAACTCGCGGCCGGCCTCGGCGCCACCGACCTGGTCGACGCCGGCGGGGAGGAGGACACCGGGGCGCGAATCCGGGAGATGACCGGCGGGGAGGGGGTCGACGCCGCGTTCGAGGCGGTCGGATCCGAGGCCGCCCTGCGCAGCTGTCTGACCGCGACCCGGCGTGGCGGCCGGGTCGTCCTGGTCGGGCTGGCCCAGGAGGTGTCCCTCGACGCCTTCGCGCTGGTCAACAACGAGCAGTCGATCGTCGCCGGCGTCGGCTACCGCGACACCTATCCGGAACTCGTCCGGCTGGTCTCCGAGCAGGGCCTGGACCTGACGCCGGTCGTCACCTCGACCATCGCGCTCGACGAACTCGTCTCCCGTGGCTTCGCGGCGCTGCTGGACGGGGCGGGCGACCAGGTCAAGATCCTCGTCGCCCCGGCGTCGCACCGCACCGGACCACCGGCCCACCACCCACCCGCCGACCGAACGGAACCGCGCAGATGACCACCGGACTCGCCCCCGATCTGTTCGCCGGCCAGATCGCCCTGGTCACCGGAGGCACCTCCGGCATCGGCGCGGCCACCGCCGACCTGTTCGCCGGTCTGGGAGCGGAGGTGCACGCCCTCGGTCTGCGCCCGGCCGACGCAGGCGAGTCACCCCGCCACGAGCGGGTCCACATCGTGGAGCAGGACGTCACGGACCGGGACACCCTGGTCGCGAGGATCGGTGTGACACCACGGGAGCCGGGTGCGCCTCCTGCCGCTCAGAACAGTGACGTGGCCTGCGGCGCCGGGGTACGCTCGGGCCCCCGGGAGCGCCGCAGCGCCGCCCGCCGCGCACGGCGGAAACCCCGCCCCCGCACTCGCGCCCGGCGGCGTTGCACGGCGGAAGGAGACACGGTTGAGCCCGCCCATCGTCTCCAGCGTGTCGACACGTTCGGTCGACCCGGCGGACCGGATCGGCTTCTGGGAGGAGCACAACCGACGGGCTCTGGTGGGCCTGTCCTGCTCCTCCTACTCCCAGCAGGGCCTACTGGCCACCCAGCGGAACGTCGAGATGGGCGGCCTGCGACTGGCCGACATCGCCGGCAACGAACACGTCATCGAACGGACTCCGCGCACCTGTCGGAGCCTGCCCAAGGACTCGGTCTTCGTCTCGTTGCTCACGGCGGGTCAGGCGGTGTTCTTCCACGAGGGCGGCTGCCTCACCCTGCAGGCGGGCGACCTGGTCCTCTACGACACGCGAAGCCCGTATCTGTTCGGATTCCCCTCACCCATGCGCCAACTGCTGGTGGACATACCCCGCGAGTTGTTCGCCGCGCGGTGCGCCTCCGGCGAGGTGGTGGCGCCCATGCTGTTCGGCCGTGCCTCCGCGACCGAGGGCGCTCTCGTCTCGGCCCTGGGCGCGGTGCTGGGCGGCTGGGCCGCGGGACACGGCTGCGATGACGCGGTGAGCACCGAGGCCACCGTGCTGGACCTCGTCCGTACGCTGGCCGGGCCGGCAGTGGACGGTCATTCGGTGCCGCCCGCCGCGCTTTCCCAGCTGGCCGTGGCCAAGGACTACGTGGAGCGGCATCTGGCGGATCCCGGGCTGAGCGCCGGCCGGGTCGCCGAGGCGATCGGGGTATCGGCCCGCCACCTCAGCCGCGTCTTCCTGCCGACCGGGATGGGCCCCGCCCGCCACATCCTCGAACGGCGGCTGGCCAGGGCCTGCGCGGACCTCGCCGATCCCCGCTTGCGCCACCTGACGATCGCCGAGGTGGCCCACCGCTGGGGCTTCGCCAGCCAGGCGCACTTCACCCGGATCTTCCGGAGCCGTTTCGGCCGGACTCCCGGTGAGTCACGCCCGGGCCGTTCCGGTCGGCGTCCTGTGCCGGAGTGACCGGGGCAATGGATCACCCCGCCCGTCGCACTCCGGGAGCCCCGTCCGACGCGCCCCGCCGACGTCTCGGCCACCGACCGGCGCGGGCGGCCTCCTGACCCAGCAGGCCGCAATGGGCCGGTACGGTCTGACGGCCGGCGCTGCCCTGCGCGGCCGATCCGGTCGACGTGGCGTTCTCGAGGTACGAGTACACCGTCGGCGTACCGGCTGCCGGGGTGAAGCCGTGGCAGGGGGTGTGTGACTTGGGCGTCGTTGGCCGGGTCCTTGTTGATCATCTGGACGCCGTAGTAGGGCGGGACTTCGAGGAACACCTCGGCCGGTAGATCTGTGGCGGAGCTTTCCAGGATACCGAGGACCGCCGGGAGCGCGCTCTCGTCACCGGTGAGGAGTTGCCAGGCGACTCGGGCACGGCGGGGATATTTCGACGTCGAAGGCCGACTCCAGCGGACGGAACCGTCGGACCGTGTATGTCCGTACCCGTGGGCGCCGTTCGCCGCCCAGCAGTGTGAGCTGGAGGAGCCATCGCTCGCTGTTGGGCAGGAACACGTCCCCGTCCTCGGCGGTGTCGGCGAAGAAGAGGCGGCCGGCCTGATCGAAGCCGGTCTGCCGCAGATGCCGGACGTCATCTCCGCCCAGCGTGACGGTCATGAAGTGAGGGCTGGTCTGTTCGCCGGCTTGAACGGTCAGCGACAGCATCCGCCGCCGTTCTGGGCGCTGGATACGCGGTGTCACAGTTCACCATCCTGCGAGCGTGTGCTGAAGTCGGGGGGTCATGGCCCAACTGTCCGGGGCACATCAGGGGCGAAACCACCGGTAAAATGACTGCTGATGCTGGAAGACCGCCAACCTTCGCTTGTGTCGACCACCCCGGACGGCACGCCGCTGCAGGGGGCCGGGTGGCTGCCCCACGGCTACACGCTCGCCCCCCACTCGCATCCCGAGGGTCAGCTCGTCTACGCCGCGGCAGGCGCTCTGGCCACCGTCACCGAGCGCGGTACGTGGGTGGCGCCGGCCAGCCGCGTCACGTGGACGCCCCCAAACTTCGCGCACTCTCACCGCTTCTACGGTCAGACCGACGTGCGCCTCCTGCACGTTCCGCTCGACCTGTGCGCACAGTTGGTCGAGCACCCCAGTGTCTTCGCCGTCAGTCCGCTGCTGCGTGAGGCGATTCTCGCGCTCTCCGCCATCCCGGAGCGGCGCCCCGGTACGCACCGCAGGCTGCTCACCGTGATCGTGGATGAGCTGGTCGATGCCGCCGAGCAGTCCCTGCACCTGCCCGAAGCCGCCGACGACCGCCTTCGCGCCGCTACCGCGCTTCTGCACGAGGACCCTGCCCAGCCCACGACGCTGGCCGAGCTCGGCCGCAGTGTGGGGGCCAGCGAGCGCACCCTGAGCCGCCTCTTCCACGCCGAGCTGGGAATGAGCTTCCACCGCTGGCGCACCACCCTGCGCATTCATCATGCGCTGGCCCGTCTCACCGACGGTATGTCGGTGACAGACACTGCCGTGGCCTGCGGCTGGTCCAACCCTTCCAGCTTCATCGACGCCTTCACCGAGGTCGTCGGCCAGACACCCGGCCGCTACCAGGCCGAACTCCGCCACCTTCACCACTGACCGCGCTCATCGTGCAAGTCAGATGGCCAGGGCAGCCGCTACGGCAGCTTGGCGGGTTTTCAGTATGTGCTGACGCGTCACCGGTGGTATGCGCGTCATGCGCCGTCGCACAGTGGGGACCGTACGTCACGCCGTCCCGGCGAGGCCGCCGAGGGCAGGCCGCTGCGGGACCGGTTTCCACCTTGAGCGCGGAGGTTCGCACACCCATGTCCACATCACGCGACGACACGGCCGTCGTCATCATTGGGGCCGGCGTTGCCGGTCTGACGCTCGGCAACTTCCTGCTGCGCAACGGCGTCGGCTGCATCGTGCTGGAGAAGCACCCCCGCGCCTACGTCGAGAAGCGCCAGCGTGCCGGAACCATCGACACCTTCGGCGTGCGCATGTTCCGCGAGTGGGGCCTGGAAGAGGTACTTGCGGGAGACCCGATTCCGCACAGCGAGGGCGGCTTCTACATCGACGGCCAGGCGATGCCGATCGACGTGGACGACGATGACAACGAGAGCTTGTACTGCCCGCAGCAGGTCCTCGTCCGCAACCTCACCGAGGTCTTCCTTCGTGAAGGCGGTGACCTGCGCTATGAGGCAGCCGACGTCGCCCTGGAGAACATCAAGGACGGCCACCCCGTCGTGCGCTACCAGGACGCGGACGGATCGCCCCGGGCCATCGACTGCGACTTCATCGCCGGCTGCGACGGTTTCCACGGCATCTCCCGCCGCAGCATCCCCGCCTCGGCCCTGACCGAGTACTCCCACGAGTACGGCTACTCGTGGCTCAGCGTCCTTGCCGCTACTCCGACCAACCCGTCCGGCATGGCCATCCACCAACTGGGTCTGGCCGGAATGATCCCCCGAGGCCCCCAGGCCAGCCGCATCTACCTCCAGTGCGCCGTCGACGACACCCCCGAACAGTGGCCCGACGAGCGCATCTGGAGCGAGCTGGAAGCCCGCTTCGGCACCCCGCCCGCGCGCGGCGAGGTCCTGTCCAAGCACATCGTGGCCCTGCGCAGCGTCGTCTTCGACCCGATGAGCTACGGCAGGCTCTACCTCCTGGGCGACGCCGCCCACGTCGTCCCGCCGATGAGCGCCAAAGGCATCCACCTCGCCCTGCACGACAGCGAGGTTTTCGCCCGCGCGGTGATCTGCCACGCCAAGGAAAGCGACTCCAGCCTCCTCGACGGCTACTCGCAGACCTGCCTGCCACACATCTGGAACTACCAGGCGTTCGCCACGTGGATCACCGACACCATGCACAACGCCGGATTCACCGGCTACGAGGGCGAGTTCAAGAAGCAGATCGCGCGCGCCGAGCTGCAGCGCCAGTTTGCCTCCGAATCGGCGAACAAGCTGTTCAGCGAACTGACCGCCGGCACTAACTAAAAGACCCTCAGACGCCGCGGTCTTCGCCCGAGCCCGGGCTCCCGGCCCGGGCTTACGTGAGCACAGCGGGCATCCGTCGGACCAGCGTGGACGTCATGTGCCGCAGAGCAGAAACAGGATCGGCGGGAGCCAGACGCGCGTCGTGAGCAGGAAGGCCGTGCGACGAACGAGAGGGCCCCGGGGACGTCCGAAGCCCCGGGGCCCTCTCGACGGCTCGGTCGTCAGATGCCGAGCCGGTCCAGGAGGCGTTCGTGATAGATCGCCGGTCCGCCGAAGAGCAGCTGGGAGGACTTCGCCCGCCGGAAGTACAGATGGGCCGGGTGTTCCCAGGTGAAGCCGATGCCGCCGTGGACCTGGATGTTCTCCATGGCGGTGACCATGTACGCCTTGGAGCAGCTCGCGTGGGCGACCGCCGAGGCCACGGGGAAGTCGGCGGAGCCCTCGGCGGCCAGCAGCGCGGCCTCCCGTGACGCGGCCTCGGCCAGTTCGACCTGGACCAGCATGTCCGCGCACTTGTGCTTGACCGCCTGGAAGGAGCCGATCGGCCGGCCGAACTGGTGCCGCGTGCGGGCGTACTCCGCGCTCATCTCCAGGCACCGGCGCGCCCCGCCCGCCTGCTCGGCGGCCAGCCCCACCGACGCCACGTCCAGGACCCGGGCCATGACGCGTCCGCCCGCGCCGTCCGTGCCGACGAGGACCGCGGGCACGTCGTCGAACGTCAGCCGGGCCATGGCCCTGGTGGCGTCCAGGGTGGTGAGCGGCTCCGCGGACAGACCCGTCGCCGACCGGTCGACCGCGAACAGGGACGGACCGGCGACCGTGCGGGCGACGACCAGGACCAGGTCCGCCGTGGTGCCGTCGATCACGAAGCACTTGCGGCCGGTCAGCCGCCATCCGCCGTCCCCGTCGGGCCGGGCGCGCACGCTGATGAGGGCGGGGTCCCAGGAGCCGTCGTCCTCGGCGACGGCGAGGGTGGCCGTGGTGCGGCCGGCGGCGATGCCCGGAAGGTGGCGTGCGCAGGCGTCCTGGTCGCCCGAGGCGAGCAGCGCCTGGGCGGCCAGCAGGACGGTGGAGAAGAAGGGTGCGCAGAACAGGGCGCGGCCCATCTCCTCCATGACCACGCCGAGTTCGACGAGGCCGAAGCCGTCGCCGCCGTACTCCTCGGGGATGGCCAGCCCCGGCAGCCGTAGCTGGTCCGACGCCTGTGCCCACACCTCGGGGTCGAAGCGCGGCTCGCTGTCCATGAGCTTGCGCACGGCCTCTTCCGGGGACTTGGCCTCCATGAACTCCCGCACCGAGGAACGGAGTTCCTTCAGCTCGCTCTCGTCGGCGATCATGCGCGTGCCTCCTTCGGCAGGCCGAGGACACGTTCCGCGAGGATGTTCTTCATGATCTCCTCGGTGCCGCCGAGGATGCGCAGCGCCGGGGTGGCCAGCAGGAGTTCGGCCCAGGAGTACGTCCCCCAGCGGCCGGTGTCGGCGATGATGCGCGGGCCGAGACACTCGGAGACGAAGTGGGCGGCGCGGGTGAGGTTCTGACCGTACATCAGCTTGGCGACGGACCTCTCGGGCCCGGGGGCGGTGCCCGCTCGCAGGGTGCGCTGGGCGCGGGTGTTGAGGTAGCCGGTGGCCATGGCGTCGACGAGGAGTTCGGCGAGGCGGGCGCGCAGGGCGCGGTCGTCCCAGGTCCAGGTGGCGCGCATGAGCGCCGAGAGGTGGTCCGGGGACAGGGCGGCGGCCACCGGCCCGGCGCCCTCGCTGCCGACGGTGTCGCGCTCGTTCATCAGCGTGGTCAGGGCGACCGTCCAGCCGCCGTCGACCTCGCCGAGGCGGTGGTCGTCGGGGATACGGACGTCGGTGAGGAACACCTCGTTGAAGTCCGCGCCGCCGGTCATCTGTCTGAGCGGCCGCACCTCGACGCCCGGGGCGTCCATGGGGACGAGGAAGGCCGTGATGCCGCGGTGCTTGGGGGCCTCGGGGTTGGTCCGCGTCAGCGCGAGGCCGATCTGGCTGTGGTGGGCGACCGAGGTCCACACCTTCTGCCCGTTGAGTACCCACTCCTCGCCCTCGCGGACGGCCCGGGTCGCCACGCTCGCCAGGTCGGATCCGGCGCCCGGCTCGCTGAACAGCTGGCAGGCGATGGCGTCCCCGCAGTACATCGCGGGCAACCAGCGTTCCTTGACGCGTTGTTGGGCGTGGGCGAGGATCGTCGGTCCGATCATGCCCAGTCCGACCACGCCGAGCACCCCGGTGTCCGGGACGTCGTACTCGGACTCGACGGACGCGTAGAGCAGTTCGTGGACGGGGGTCAGGCCCCGGCCGCCGTACTCGGGCGGGCCGGTGATCCAGCCGAAGCCGTTCTCGTGGCGGACGCGCTGCCAGGCACGGGCCCGCCGCACCTGCTCCGCCTCCTCCTCGGGCGGGAGGCTGCTGAAGTAGGCCATCGAGTCGTCGCCCTCGCCCCAGGCGACGGTGGCGCGGTCGGGGGCCTGCGCCGCGTGCGCGTCGAGGAAGCGGCGCGCCTCGGCGGCGAAGTCCTGCGGGTCGTCGGATGTCATCACGTTCGCTCCGCTGTCAGGTCGACAGGATCGTCACCGCCGACGCGCCCGGCGCGCCGTACAGGTGGGTGTAGCCGACGCGGGGGGTGCCGGGGATCTGCCGGGTCCCGGCGGTGCCCCGCAGTTGGAGGACGATCTCGTGGATCTGGCGCAGTCCGGACGCGCCGATCGGTTCCCCGTTGCCGAGCAGTCCGCCGTCGGTGTTGACCGGGAGCCGGCCGCCGATCTCGGTCGCGCCCTCGGCGACGAGCCGTTCCTGTTCGCCGTCCTTGCACAGCCCGTTCTCGGCCATGTGGATGATCTCCGACCCGGCGTCGGTGTCCTGCAGCTGGGCGACGTCGACGTCCTCCGGGCCGATGCCCGCCAGCTCGTAGGCCGCCCGGGAGGCGTCCACCGTCGGGCTGTCGACCGGCTCACCGACCGGGAACGACGGGCTCTGCACCTCGAAGGCGCCGAGCCGGCGGCTGCGCAGGGCGGTGGAGCGGACCCGTACCGGCTTCCCGGTGTACTTGTGGGCCTGGTCGGCGCGGCACAGCACGAGTGCCGCGGCGCCCTCGTTCGGGCCGCAGTACATGAACTGGCGCAGGGGGTAGTTGAGGACCGGTGAGGCGAGAACTTCCTCCGGGGTGAGGGGGGTTCGGCGCCAGGCCTTCTCGTTCGCGGCCGCGTTGCGGAAGTTCTTCGAGGCCACGCGGGCCAGTGTCTCGTGGGAGATCCCGTGCTCGTGCATGTAGCGGTTGATCTTCATGCCGAAGAAGTGCGTGGTGAGGAAGAGCCCGGTCTGCCCGTACCAGGAGGGGATCCCGGCCACGGACGGATCGGCCGCGAAGGCGCCGCGCGGGTGCTTGTCCAGGCCGATCGCGACGGTCAGGTCGTGTTCGCCGGTCTCGACGGCGCGGGCGGCCAGCGCGAGGGCCGTACCGGCCGTGGCACAGCCGTTGAAGACCCCGCGCAGCGGGACGCCGGTCAGACCGAGGCGGCCCACGATGGCGTCCGGGTTGGCGACCTCGTAGCTGCCGATGTAACCGCCCTGGACCTGCGGCCAGGTGACACCGGCGTCGGCGAGTGCGAGCCGTACCGCGTCCGCGCCCATGTCCAGTGCCGGCTTGCCGGGGAAGCGGCCGAAGGGGTGGAGCCCGACTCCGATGATGACGGCCTCGGTCACGGTGTCTCCTCCTCGGCCGGGGCGAACGCGAACGTGACGACTTCGGTGCCGTCGTCCTGGACGGTGTAGGGCACGAGCGTGAGCCGCATGGGCTGCCCGATGCGCAGCCTGCCGGGGTCGGGTTCGGTGAGGCGAGCCTCGACCAGCAGCTCGCCGGGGAGTTCGACGTAACCGACCGCGTAGGGCTCGAAGGTCTCGGGGCCGTCGTACGGCGGGGACGGCGGGCGGAAGTCCTGGGTGGTGTACGTCCACAGCGTGCCGCGGTCGGCGAGCAGGCGTCGCTTCGACTCCGTGCTCGCGCACCGCACGCAGTCCGGGGCGGCCGGGAAGCTCACCAGGCCGCATTCGGCGCATTCGGAGCCGATGAGCCAGGGCGGGTCGTCGGGGCCGGCCGGCCAGGTGAACAGGTCCTCGGCGACCGGGCGTCGCGTCGTCGTCATCTCAGGCCCCGTTCCGGTTGCCGAGCGCGTCGGCGTTGGGCGCGGCTTTGGCGACGAGGTTCGGGACGACCGAGGACAGCTCCTCGGGTGTCCAGCGCGTCTCGGCGCTCACGCCGGGGCCGCCCACCCAGCCCTCCAGCACGGTGATGCGGTTGCCGACGACGCCGAAGACCCGGCCGGTGACCTCGCGTGAGGCCGCCGAACCGAGCCACACCACGAGTGGTGAGATGGCCTCCGGGGTGAGGTCCTGGTTCTGGGCGGCCTGCCGCATCATCTCGATGTCCTCGGTCAGCCGGGTCAGCGCGGTCGGCGCGATGGCGTTCACCGTGACGCCGTAGCGGGCGAGTTCGGCGGCCGCGATGATCGTGAGGCTCGCGATGCCGGCCTTGGCCGAGCCGTAGTTGGACTGTCCGGGGTTGCCGAAGATGCCGGACGGGGAGGTCGTGTTGATCACCCGGGCGTCGTTGGCGTGACCGGCCTTGGCGCGCTCGCGCCAGTACGCGGCCGCGTGGTGCAGGGTGGCGAAGCTGCCCTTGAGATGGACGGCGAGGACGCTGTCCCAGTCCTGCTCGGTCATCGACACGATCATCCGGTCGCGCAGGATGCCGGCGTTGTTGACCAGCACGTCCAGGCCGCCGTAGGTGTCCACGGCGTGCCGGACCAGGTGGCCGGCGCCGTCCCAGGTGGAGATGTCGTCGGTGTTGGCGACGGCCTCGCCGCCCGCCGCGACGATCTCGTCCACCACGGCCTGCGCGGGCCCGGCCGAGGCTCCGGCGCCGTCGCGCCCGCCGCCGAGGTCGTTGACCACGACCTTGGCCCCGTGCGCGGCGAAGGCCAGGGCATGGGCCCGGCCGATGCCGTTGCCGGCTCCGGTGACGACCACGACACGGCCGTCGACCACTTCTTCGGACATCCTCAACTCCTCGATCAGGAAGGCCGGTCGGTCTCGGCGAGCAGCACGCGCGGGTCCTCGCTGCCGCAGCCGCACCGGCCGGTGACGACCCTGCCCGCGATGCCGAGCGGGGTCTCGGGCAGGGGCGAGGTGCGCTGCTCCCCCGCAGCCACGAACAGTTCCCCGTCGCGGTCGCCCAGCCGCCATTCGGCGCCGTTGACGTGCGCGCCGCCGCGCTCGGGGCACTCCAGGGCGAGGGCCGGTCCGACGGGTGAGAGCAGGCAGGCGGTCACGCCCACCGCCCGCAGCACCGGTACGGCGGCGGGCCGGGCCAGGACGACCGGTGTCGCCCGGAACATCTCGCCGATGTCGGCGGCCCCGGCGAGGCCCTCCAAGGTCTCGGCGGACAGGCCGATCACGGCGTGCGGGCGCAGTTCGCGGTGGAAGACGGAGGTACGGCGGTGGTCCCAGCCCATCGCCTCGGCGATGCCGTACGTCACCTTCAGGGCCCGTAGGGCGCCGATCACGGCGTGTCCCCAGAAGCCCTCGAAGCCGGACGCGGTCAGCAGGGCCCGCTGTCCCGGGGCGAGACCGTGCTCGCGCAGACGGGCGGTGGCCCAGTCGGTGTCCCGGGCGAGCTCGGCCCGGGTCAGCTCGGTCTCCCGGATGGCGCCGGCGGCGGAGAAGCGCACGACGTAGGCGAGTTCGGGGCGGTCGAGCCGGCTCGCCCGGGCCAGGGTGTCGGCGCGGGCCATCAGCTCCTCACCACCCGGGGGAACTTGGCGACGCTGGTCATGGTCTTCAACAGGTCCTCCTCGGGGCGCAGGTCGAGCACCGGTTTGACCCCGGTGCGTTCACGCACGGCCTCGGTCAGCCGGCCGGCCAGGGCGTCGACGTCGCCGGTGAGCGAGGGGTCGTAGCCGACGCGCAGCCGCAGTTCGTCGACCTCGCGGCGGTCACGCACGATCTGGAAGACTCCGGCGACGGTCTCCGGCTGGTCCTCGACCGCCTGCCAGACGTCCCGCAGCACCACGGAACGTCCCCGCACCAGCGTCTCGTCGCCGCGTCGTCCGGCCACCCACATCCGGGCGTGGGTACGGCCGCAGCCACAGGTGTCGCCGGAGAGGCGGACCAGGTCCTCGCTGCGGTAGCGGATCAGCGGCGCGGCCCGGTTGTCCAGGTCGGTGGCGACCAGTTCGCCGAGGTCGCCCTCGGGGACGTCACGCCAGCCGTCCTCGGTCACCTCGACGCACTCCGCGAAGACGGTGTCCTCCCACAGGTGGAAGCCGTCGTGCTCACGGCACTCCCAGGCGGTGCCGGTGTCGGCGGCGCTGGTGTACTCGTAGACGTCGATGCCCCAGTCGTTGCGGATGCGCTCGCGCATGCGCCGGCTCAGCGGCTGTCCGGCGCAGGAGGCGCCCTTGAGGGAGGAGAAGGCCTCCCTCAGGTCCGTCTTCTCCGCCAGGTGCTCCAGCTCCACCATCTGCGGATACATCATTTGCAGATAGGCCGGCCGGTAGGTGCGCAGCGCCTCGACGACCTCGTGCATCTTCCCCATCCAGGTGTCGACCTCGATCACCACGGCGCCCAGCGCCTGGTAGCCGGGGTCCATGAGGTTGCGGAAGGTGCCGGGCGGACTGAGCACCCGGTCGCCGGGGCGGAGGCCGAGTTCCCACAGGTCCCGCACCTGGGCGGTGACCAGGGGCGGCGCGTCCTGCCAGATCTCGGCGAAGAACTCCGGGTCGCCGGTGGTGCCCGAGCTGGAGGACACCGACGTCAGCTCCTCGGCCGGCACGCACAGCAGTCCGCCGAACGGGTCGCCGGTGCGGGCCCGGTAGGCGCGCACCATGTCCTTGGTGATGAACGGGACGCGTGCCCGGAAGTCCTCCAGGGACCGCACGTCCCGCGGGCGGACCCCGTGCTCGTCCCACAGCTCGCGGTAGAAGGCCGAGCCCGCGTAGGCGTACTCGACGAGCTCCAGGACCCTTTCCTCCTGCCGTGCCCGCAGTTCCTCGCGGGGCATGGTCTCCACCTGGGGCTCGAAGTACCTGTCAGCGGTGTCCCTGTCACCGGCCATGGCGCCTCCTCGCGGCTCAGTGCCCAGATCTTGCAGCTATCAGCGCAATCAGTCAACTATTTCTACGGATTCAACCCCAGAGCCGGAGCCATCTTCCCTTTGACGCCCCATACAACTAAAATCGCTAACTGATTACATCCATTGCACCGAGGAGCGTCATGACGAAGATCTGGGTCAACTCCGGGGACTCCCATGTGATGGAACCCGCCGACGTGTGGACCGAGCGGCTGCCCGCGCGGCTCGGCGCCCGGGCCCCGCGCAGCGAGCGCGGGGAGAAGTACGAGATGCTCTACATCGACGGCGAGCGCATCGACCGCCAGCTCGGCGACTTCATGGACGCCATGCGCCCGCCGGGTGCCTGGGACCTGAAGGTCCGGCTCAAGGACCTCGACCAGGAGGGCGTCTGGTCCCAGCTCGCCTTCCCCTCCATGGGGTTCTGGCTCGTGTCGATCACCGACCGGGAGCTGGCCCGGGAGACCGTGCGGGCCTGGAACGACTGGGCGTACGACGAGATCCTCAGCAAGAACAAGCGCGTGATCACCACCGCCTGCGTCTCGACGGCGGACGTCGGCGACGCGGTCACCGAGCTGGAGCGGGCGGCCGAGATGGGCTTCAAGGCCGTCTTCCTGCCCTGCTCGACCCGGGAGGGCGAGGAGTACGCCCTCGACCGCTGGGAACCGCTGTGGACCGCGGCCGAACGGGCGGGCATGGTGCTCGGCTTCCACATCGGCACGGGCGGCCAGAACGTCGTCTTCCGCGGGCCCGGCGGCGCGGTCGTCAACTACATGGAGACGACCTACCCGGGCATGCGGGTGGTGTCCCACCTGGTCGCGGGCGGCGCCCTCGACCGGCACCCGGACCTGAAGATCCTCATCGCGGAGGGCGGCGCGGGCTGGGTGCCGGCCATCGGCGACCGCATGGACGAGGCCTACCGCCAGCACGGCATGTTCGTCCGGCCGAAGCTGAGCCGGCTGCCCAGCGAGATCATCCGGCAGCAGGTGTACGCGTCCTTCCAGCACGACAAGAGCTCGGTGGAGATCGTCGAGTCGACCGGCTACCGCAACGTGATGTGGGGCGACGACTACCCCCACCTGGAGGGCACCTACGGGCACACCCAGGCCACGCTGCACGACCTGTTCGACGGAGTGCCGGACGACGTCCGCGAACGCGTCACGCGCGGCACCTTCAACGAACTCTTCGGCCTGCCGGACCAGACCCCCCAGGAGGCGGCCGTCTGACCGGCGACGGCGACGGGACACCGGTGACCACTCCCCCGTACCCCTCGTACCCGGACGACCTGGAGCGGCCCGGGCTGGTCAGGACCGGGCGGTCGACCTTCGTCAGGCCCATCCGGCCCGAGGACTCCGACCGGCTGGTCGCCTTCGTGGGCAGCCTCTCCCGGGCGACCCTGGCCTACCGCTCCCTGGGCCCGGTGGTCCGCGCCCGCGACGACGTCATCCGGCGCGGCGCCCAGGTGGACTACCTCAACGAGCTGGCGCTCGTCGCCCTGGCCGGCGAGGAGATCGCCGGCCTGGTCCGCTATGTCCGTGACCCCGGCGAACCGGAGCACGCCGAGGTCACGTTCACCATCCGGGACGACCACCAGAGCGAGGGGTTCGGCCGGCTGCTCCTGGAGCACATCGCGGCCGCCGCGCGCGCCCGGGGCATCCGGGTGCTGGAGGCCGACGTCCTCGCCGACAACACCCGGATGATCAATGTCTTCCTCGGCTCCGGCTACCGGGTGGAGGCCGGACCGCCCGGCCAGATCATCCACTTCGAGATCGCAGTCGACCCGCAGGCCCAGGCCGTCGCACGCGCCGAGCGCCGCGAACACACGGCCGTACGGCGCTCCCTGCGGCCCCTGCTCGAACCACGTTCGGTCGCCGTGATCGGCGCCAACCGCCAACCGCTGACGATCGGCCACGAGATCGTGGCCAACCTGCTGCGGGGCGGCTTCGGCGGCAGTGTGTTCCCGGTCAACCCGCGGGCGGAGCGGATCGCCGGGGTGCGGGCGTACGCCGGGGTGCGGGAGCTTCCCGAGCCTGCGGATCTGGCGCTGGTGGCCGTGCGCGCCGAGGCCGTGCCCGAGGTCGTACGGGAATGTGCCGAGGCCGGGGTCAGGGCGGTGGTCGTCGTCTCGACCGGCTTCGGGGAGACGGGGACCGAGGGACGCTCGGCCGAGCTGGAGCTGGCCCGCTTCGCCCGCGCCTCCGGGATGCGCCTGGTGGGCCCCAACTGCATGGGCGTACTCAACACGACGCCCGCCGCGCGGCTGGCCGCGACCTTCTCGCCCGCCCTGCCGGCGCCCGGCCGGGTGGCGATGTCCAGCCAGTCCGGGCCGCTCGGGCTCGCGGTCCTCGACCACGCCCGGCGGCTGCGGCTCGGTTTCTCCGGCTTCGTGTCGGTGGGCCACGCCGTGGACGTCTCCACCGACGAACTGCTCCAGTGGTGGGAGGAGGACCCGGCGACCTCGGTGATCCTGCTGCACGTGGAGACGTTCGGCGATCCGCGCCGGTTCGCCCGCGTCGCCCGCCGGGTCGCCCCGCGCAAGCCGATCGTCGCCGTCCACCCGGGCCCCGCGGACTCGGTGGCGAGTTCGCTGTTCGCCCAGTCCGGAGTGATCCGCACCAGCAGTCTCCAGGAGCTGTTCGACGTCGCCCTGCTGCTCGCCCACCAGCCTCCCCCGCCCGGCGACCGGGTCGCCGTGATCACCAACGCGGGCGGCCCCGCGGCCCTGACGGTCGGGGCGTGCACGGCGAACGGGCTGCGCGTGCCCCCGCTGAGCGAGCGCACCCGGCACACGCTCCGCGCGTCCCTCGCGCCCCACGCGGAGGTCGCCAACCCCATCGACCTGACCCCCACGGCCACCGCCGCGCACTACCGTCGGGCGCTGGAGGCGGCCCTGGCGGACGACGGCGTCGACGCGGCGGTCGTCCTGTTCATGCCGCCGCTCGCGGACAAGCCCGACGAGGTGGCGGCCGCCATCCTCGACGCGGCCGCGACCGCCCCGGACAAGCCGGTGGTGACGAGCTTCCTGGGCGGCGCTGGGGTCGCCGACCTGCTCCACCGGGACGAACTCGTCGTCCCCACCTACACGTTCCCCGAAGCGGCGGCCGCCTCGCTCGGTCACGCGGCGGCCTATCAGGCCTGGCGCCGCACCCCCGCGGGCGTCGTCCCCGACCTCACGGGAGTCGACGCGGCGCGCGCCCGGTCGCTGGTCGCCTCCTGTGCCCCCGGCCCGGTTCCGGCAGCGGTCGCCGCCGAGTTGCTGGCGGCGTACGGAATCGCCGTACGCGACTCCCCGCCGGGCCCGGGGCAGGACGCGTTCCTCTCCGTCGGCGCGGACCCGGTCTTCGGGCCGGTGGTCTCCTTCGGGCTCACCGGGGACTACGCCGACCTCATGGCGGACGTCGCACACCGCGTCACCCCGCTCAGCGACCGCGACGCCCGGGAGATGATCCGCTCGCTGCGCGCGACCCCGCTGCTGGACGGCCGGGCGGGCGGGCCCGGGGTGGACCTCGCGGCACTGGAGGAGACCGTCCTGCGGGTCTCGGCGATGGTCGACGACCTCCCCCGCATCGAGGCCCTGGAGCTGCGTCCCGTACGGCTGCTGCCGCCCGGGCACGGGGTCGCCGTCACGCACGCGGCGATCCGACTCGCGGACGACACCACAGGAGGCGGTCCGGCGTGAAGGTGGGCATCTACTTCGACCTGCGCAACCCGCCGCCCTGGCGGCAGAGCTGGTCGCGGGTCTACGGGTTCGCCCTGGAGATGTGCGAGGAGGCGGACCGGCTGGGCCTCGACTCGGTCTGGTTCTCCGAGCACCACGGCTTCGAGGACGGGTATCTCCCCCAGCCGCTCACCATGGCGGCGGCGGCCGCGGCCCGTACCCGCCGGGTGCGCCTGGGCACCGCGGTCGTCCCGGCGCCCCTGCACGCGGCCCCCGAGCTCGCCGAACAGGCGGCGGTCGTGGACATCATCAGCGACGGCCGCCTGGACCTCGGCCTCGGCACGGGCTACCGGGTGCCCGAGTACCGGCTGTTCGGCGCCGACCTGGCCAAGCGCTACACCACGACCGACCAACGGGTGCGGGAGATCCGCGGCCTGTGGGCCGAGTCCCTGGTCACCCCGGGTCCGGTCCAGGACCCGCTGCCGATCTGGCTCGGCTACCAGGGCCCGCAGGGCGCCCGGCGGGCCGGCCGGCTCGGCACGGGGCTGCTGTCCCTGAACCCCGCCCTGCTGGCGCCGTACCGGGAGGGGCTCGCCGAGAGCGGGTACGACGCCTCGGCGGCCCGGATGCAGGGCTCGTTCACCACGTTCGTCACCGAGGACCCCGAGGGCGACTGGCCCGTGGTGCGCAGACACCTGGCGTACCAGTGGGACAGCTACCGCCGGTACATGGTCGAGGGGACCGACCGGCCCGTGCCGCGCCCCATCGACCCCGAGAAGTGGCGGGAGAGCGGGCTGAGTGCGAGCGGCGTCGGACAGTTCCTGTACGGCACCCCGCAGGAGACCGCCGAGGCCGTCACCGCGTACGTGGCAGGGTTGCCGGTGGAAGGGGTGTTCCTGTGGGCCTCGCTCGCCGGGATGCCCGAGGAGATGGTGGCCCGCCAGGTCCAGCTCATCGCCGGGAAGCTGCGTCCGCTGCTCGCGGACGTCTGACAGGAGGAACGGATGGCGAACACGACGGGGACCTGGGCGGGCGCGGACTTCCAGGAGCCGCCCCGCAGCCCCGGCGGGGTGGCGCTGTGCGGAGCGTGCCGCGGTTCGGGTTCCTGCCGGCTGGGCGTGCGGCGCGAGCGTCTCGACGACGACGGTGTGGCGTGGTTCGAACTGGCCTGCCCTCGCGACCAGGAGGGCGGCCCGGATGTGGCGCACGGCGGCTGGACGGCGGCGGTGCTGGACGACTGCCTCGGTCATCTGCCGCTGCTGCACCGGGTGTTGAGCGTGACGGCGGAACTGAGCGTGAGCTTCGTCAAGCCCGTGCCGGTGGAACGGCCGCTGGAGGTCAGGGCCTGGGTGGAGCGGCGCGAGGGCTCACGCTGGTACATCGGCGGCGAGATGGTCCTGCTGCCGGCCCGGGCCGTGCTGGCCCGGGCCTCCGGGATCTGGGTGACCCGGGACCGGGGCCATTTCGCCCGGCACGAGCAGTGGCTGGCCGGGCAGGACGCGGCCGGGGGCGGTCAGTAGGACCGCAGGCCCATGCTGCGGGCGATCCCGTTGCGCTGGATCTGGCTGGTCCCCCCGGAGATCGTGGCGACGATCGACTCGCGGTAGCGGAAGCTCATCACGCTCTCGGTGGAGAAGCCGTGCCCCGCGCAGACCTGCATGCCGAGCCGGGCGGCCGCCACATAGGTCTCCGAACCCTTCAGCTTCGCCATCGAGCCCTCGCGGGTGCACGGCTTGCCCTGGGCGAGCAGCCAGGCGGCGCGGTAGGCGAGCAACCGGGCCGAGTCGATCTCCGTCTGCAGGTCGGCCATGGCGTGGGCCAGGGCCTGGAAGTTGCCGATCGGGCGGCCGAAGGCGTGGCGGGTGCGGGCGTACTCCAGCATCTCGTCCAGGGTGGACTGAGCGGCCCCCAGATAACCGCCGGTAATGATCACCTTCTCCAGCTCGATGTTGGAGAGCATCACCTTCCAGCCGTCGTCGCGCGGGCCGACGAGGTTCTCCCTGGGCACGCGGACGTCGTTGAAGAAGACCTCGTTGGTACCGAGGATGTGCCGGGCGAGCGTGGGGGTGCGGCGCACCTCGACGCCCTGCGCCGCCGGGTCGACGAGCAGCAGGCTGATGCCGCCGTGCTTCGGCTCGCGGGGACCGGTGCGCACGTAGGTGGCGATGGTGGTGTCGGGCAGCCCGGCGCCCGTGCACCAGGCCTTCTGTCCGCGCACCAGGAAGTGCTCCCCCCGGTCCTCGGCGGTGGTGCGCAGCGCGGCCGCGTCGGAGCCGCTGTCCGGTTCGCTGAGGCCGACGGCGAGCCGGTGGCGGCCGGTCATGACCTGCTCGCGGATGAAGGCGCGCTGCGCCTCGCTGCCCCATCGGAAGACCGTGATCCCGGGGATGAGTACGCCGATGTAGCACATGGCCACGTCGAAGCTGGCCCGCCCCAGCTCCTCGGCGATCAGGATGAGCTCGAGCGGCCCGCCGCCGTCGCCGCCCTCCTCTTCACTGAACGGGAGGGAGAACCAGCCCAGATCGGCCATGCCGCGGAACAGCTCGGGCGGTACGGCGCCCTCCTCGTCCCACTTCTTGGCCTTCTCGGCCGGACACACATCGGCGACGAACTGCCGTGCCGTCGCGCGCAACAGGTCCTGCTCGTGGGTCAGCCCGAAGTCCACGGCCACTCCTCGTCACCAATCGACTATTTATCTACCTCATTATTCTATGTTAGCGGATAGATGGCATGCAGGATGATCCTACGGACCTTTCGGCAGACCGGTCGGCGATCCCGCGCCATCCGCTGCGGGCGGAAGAGGTGCCCGCGCTCGCACGGGGCCGGCCACAGTGCCGAGTCGCGGATGTCCCGGCCGTACGCCATCGAGACCGCCCTGGCCGGCTTGAGCTTGGTCAGGCCGCGGCGGCAAGCGGGCGTCCGCCCAGCGAACGTCTCGCTGCGGATGCGGGCGCGTTCACGACGCTGCGCCGCGAGGACGTCGGGGCCACCTCAGCTTGACCTGTCGGGGATCTTGGAGTTTCGCGGCGCCGCAGCATGATCAACGCGGCGGTCTCTCCCGCAAGGGCGAGCAACCGCTACCGCTGCCGCGCGACCAACCGGCCGGGCTGTGCCTGATCACACCCCGCATCGAGGTCTGCGCGCTCGGCGACGAGTCGGTGCACTCGGCGCGGTCCGCACCGCACTCGACCACATCGACCACATCGAGGTCTTCGACGCCGGGTGCCGGAGCAGCAGGTGCTTCGACATCAGCGGCGCCTCCACCGACAACGGCGGCAACCTCATCCCGTGGACCCGCGACACCGCCACGAACCAGCGGTTCAAGCGCCGCTCCTGACCGACCCGGCCGGGGACTCGGTCGAGCGCAGGTGTTCTCTCAGCCACTGCTCGGTGTTGCTCACGTGCAGCAGCGCGGCCGCCTTGCTGAGGGCGGCGTCGCGGTTGGACAGGGCCGTGAAGATCGCCTCGTGCTCGGTGAGTGTCCGGCCCGCGACCTGGGTGTCGACCAGACCGCGCCAGATGCGGGCGCGCAGGGTGCGGCCGGAGATGCCTTCCAGGAGGGTGAGCAGGGACTCGTTGCCGGTGGCCGAGACGACGGCGCGATGGAAGGCCGCGTCGTGGGCGTTGAGCTGCTCGACGTCGTCGCGTGCCTCGCGCATGGCGTCCAGGTGCATCTTCACCTCGGCCAGCTGCTCGTCGGCGATCCGGGTGGCGGCCAGCGCGGTGGCGGCCGGTTCGAGGAGCCGCCGTACCTCCATCAGGTCCTGCAGGGCGCCCGAGTCGCCCTGCAGGAGCTCCACCGCACCGCCCAGCCCCTCCAGGAGCAGGCTCGGCTGCAGGCTGGTCACATAGGTGCCGTCGCCCCGCCGGACCTCCAGAACCCGTGCGACGGCGAGTGCCTTCACCGCTTCGCGGGCCAGATTGCGGGACAGGCCCAGCTGGGCCGCGAGGTCCGGTTCCGGCGGCAGCTTCGAGCCAGGAGGCAGGGCGCCGGTGCGGATCAGCTCACGGATCTGCTCGATGGCCTTGTCCGTCAGGGACATGGCGGACTCCTTCCGTGACCGTTCTCCGTCGGCGTGTCCGACCTGATGACTCCTGGGCCGAAGATCGTCCCGGGGTGGTGTCGATGATACTGGCCGGCCGTCGGCACGGGCGGCCTGATCTGCGGGGAGACAGAAGCAAACATGGCATGTCTAGCACCGGACAAATCGCCTTCTTGTTGTAAATAAACAGCCATTTCCCTTGATCAAATATCGCTATTCATCCCTGCACGCCTGTTGACATGAGTGGGACAGGTGGACGACCTTCATCCGTAACATCCGGCGCCCGGGTCTCCCCCCGTCCCCCCTCACGCAACAGGGATGTCCTCATGTCGAGTTCGGTCAACAGACGTCAGTTCCTCGCCGGTGCCACCTGCGTGGCCGCGGCAGCCGTGGCCGGCGGCGGGTTCGGCGCCGGCAGCGCGCAGGCGGCACCCAACGCCTATACACCCAACTGGAGTTCGGTGAACCATCACACCGCGGCACCCGAGTGGTTCAAGGACGCCAAGTTCGGCATCTACTTCCACTGGGGTGTCTTCAGTGTCCCCGCGTACGACAGCGAGTGGTACCCGCGGAACATGTACGAGAGCGGCAGCAAGGCGAACAAGCACCACATCGCGACCTATGGCGACCCGACGGTGTGGCCGTTCCACAACTTCATCAAGGGCGCGGACGACCTCGCGGGGAACCTCGCACAGTTCGACCCGAAGCTGAAGTCGGCGGGCGGCAAATTCGATCCGGACGAGTGGGCGCAGCTGTTCGTGGACGCGGGCGCGCAGTTCGCCGGTCCGGTCGCCGAGCACCACGACGGCTTCTCGATGTGGGACAGCCAGGTCAACGAGTGGAACTCGGTGGACAAGGGACCGGGGCTGAACCTGCTGAAGCTGTTCACCGACGCCATCCGCGCGAGGAAGCTGAAGCTGCTGGTGGCGATGCACCACGCGTACAACTACACCGGCTACTACGAATACGCGCCGGCCCAGACCGACGAGAGCCTCAAGAAGCTTTACGGACAGCTGAGTTCGGATGCCGAGAACCAGCTCTGGTACGGCAAGCTCAAGGAGGTCGTCGACCTCGCCGAGCCGGACATCCTGTGGCAGGACTGGCGGCTGGACCATGTCGACGAGACCCAGCGGCTCAACTTCCTGTCGTACTACTACAACCAGGCCGACAGGTGGGGCAGGGAAGTCGTCGCCACCTACAAGGACGGCTTCGACAGCCACGGCGAGGTCTACGACTACGAGCGCGGCGGCCCCGCCGACCTCACCGCGCCCTACTGGCTGACCGACGACAGCATCTCCAGCTCCAGCTGGTGCTACACCGAGGGCATCGGCTACTACTCGCTCACGCAGATGCTGCACTCGCTGATCGACCGCGTCAGCAAGAACGGCAACATGCTGCTCAACATCGCGCCCGAGGCCGACGGCACCATCCCGCAGGGCCAGCGCGACCTCCTGCTGGGCATCGGCGACTACCTGAAGCGGCACGGCGAGTCGGTCTACGGCACCCGGGCCTGGACGGCGTACGGCGAGGGCCCGACGAAGATGGGCGGCGGCTCCTTCACCCGGCCCACGGCCGGTACCGCTCAGGACATCCGCTTCACCCGCGACAAGGCGAACACCGTCCTGTACGCCACCGTCCTGGGCTGGCCCGGCAGTTCACTGACGATCAAGACGCTCAACTCGGAGCGGATCGACCTGCGGTCCCTGTCCTCGGTGAAACTGCTCGGCGCGACGGACGGCACCTACATCGACCTGCCCACCCCCACCCAGGACGCGGGCGGGCTGACGGTGACCCTTCCCTCGACGGCCCCGTTCGACGCGCCCGCGTACGTGCTGAAGCTCCGCTTCGCCGAGCGTATCCCCCCGCTGCTACCCCTCGCCGGCGCCGTGGCCTTCAAGGAGGCCGGCTACCGCGGCGACAGCGCCGTGCTCGCCCTCGGCGACTACACCGCCGACCAGCTCACCCTCGCCGGCCTGCCCCCGCGCGCCCTCTCCAGCCTGAAACTGGCCCCGGGCCACCAGCTCGTCGGCTACTCCGGCGACAACTTCACCGGCACCGCGTGGACCTACACCACCGACAACGCCGCCGTCCGGAACAAGATCACTTCCCTGAAGGTCGTGTTCGACCCGTCCGCCTACTTCAAGGTCGTCAACGTCACCGACGCTCTTGCGCTGGACAGCGGCGGCGACGTCGGCTCCGGCTCCAACCTCAAGCAGTGGACCTGGGACGGCAGCCCCAACCTCCAGTGGCAGGCGGTCGAACTCGGCAACGGCTACTACAAACTGGTCAACCGCACCAACGGCATGGTCGCCGACGGCTGGGGCGCCACCTCCGACGGTTCCCCCGTCCGACAGGCGGCGTGGAACGGCGGCACCAACCAGCAGTGGCAGATCACCCACCGCGGCGACGGCCGGTACTCCATCGCCAACCGCACCAGCGGTCTCGTCCTGGACGGCGGCGGCGACGTGGCCTCGGGCTCAGTGACCAAGCAGTGGACCTACGGCAGCAGCACCAACCTGCTGTGGACCTTCACCGAAGTCTGACCGGCGCCAAGTACCCGGATCTCTTTTCCGTGACCGTCCCATGGGCCCTGCTCCAGGGCTCATGGGTCGTCGTCAAGCCCGGTACGGAACGCCACGCCGACAGTCCGCAGACTCCCCCCTCACTCCTCGCCCTCCCGGGCCGCAACCCCCAGGAGACGCGCTGAACGTCATGTCGTTCGACGGCGACCGGTGCGGCGATCCGGCCACTCCCACGCTGGACGACTGGTGGCTCAAGGCGGACGGCCGGGACCTCCACGACTGGCTGATCAGCCGCGAGCCGGGCCTCATCGTCAACGAGCGGGTCAAGCGCGGCCTCGGCCTCGGTGACGTCGAGTGCTGCGCATCCCGGCGATCCGCAACGCGATACGCCGCGTCCACTCGCTGAACGATCCCTCGAAGCCGCTCCCCTACACAGTCAGTGACGGCTCCATCGACGTCACCGTGCCCGCCACCGCTCCCGAAGCCGACGTCTCGGTGGTCTGCGTCGAGGTCAAGGGCATGCCCGCCGTCCTCGCCGACCGCATCGCCTGAACCGGCCACCGTACCCGTCAGCAACAGACATTGATGGGATGGATTCGACTCTCGATCCATCCCATCGATGCTCCATGGTCGTGATAAACCGGGACATACTGCCCACCTTCCGCGGACTTTCGTCGCAGGACTAGACAGCGCCCCGACTCACGCCCTTATATACATCCCATCTCTCCAAGAGCGACACCCAGCTGTCGCACCGGTGAAACATCTCCCGCTACGGGACCAGCGCGAGGAAGTACCGATGAGACTCAGAACCGCCCTCTGCTCCGCCGCCTCAGCCCTGACCGCCCTGGCGCTGCTCAGTGCCTGCGGCTCCGGCTCCGGCACCGCTTCCACGTCGAGCGACGAGCCGCTGGTCGGCGTCGACTACCCGCGTTCCGACACCGACTTCTGGAACTCGTACATCAAGTACACGCCGGAGTACGCCAAGGAGCTCGGCCTCTCCCTGAAGACCACCAACTCGCAGAACGACGTCGCCAAGCTCACCGCCAACGCGCAGACGTTCATCAGCCAGGGCGTCAAGGGCATCGCGATGGCCCCGCAGGACACCGCCGCCATCGCGCCGACCCTGGCGCAGCTGGAGGCGAAGAAGATCCCGGTCGTCACCGTCGACACGCGCCCGGACACCGGCAAGGTCTACATGGTCGTCCGCGCCGACAACCGCGCCTACGGCGAGAAGGCCTGCCAGTACCTCGGCACCAAGCTCGGCGGCAAGGGCAAGGTCGTCATGCTCCAGGGCGACCTCTCCTCCATCAACGGCCGGGACCGCACCGAGGCGTTCAACGAGTGCATGAAGAAGAACTACCCGGACATCAAGGTGTTCGGTGAGGCCACCAACTGGGACGGCGCCGTCGCCGCACAGAAGCTCCAGACCGATCTGACCGCCCACCCGGACATCAAGGGCGTCTACATGCAGTCCAGCTTCGCCCTGTCCGGCACGCTCCAGGTCCTCAAGCAGAAGGGCCTGCTGGTGGGCCCCGAGGACAAGAAGCACGTCTTCATCGTCTCCAACGACGGTATCCCCGAGGAGCTGAAGGACATCGCCGCCGGGCAGATCGACGCCACGGTCTCCCAGCCGGCCGACCTGTACGCCAAGTACGCCCTGTACTACCTGAAGGCCGCGATCGACGGGAAGACCTTCGAGCCCGGCAAGACCGACCACGACAGCACCATCGTCAAGGTCCGCGACGGCCTTCTGGAGGACCAGCTCTCCGCGCCACTGGTCACCGCCGACGGCGGCACGTACGGCGGCGTGGCCAGCGTGAAGAGCGACGACAAGTCGCTGTGGGGCAACAACCTCGGCTGACCCGCCATCGGAAATCAACAGCTCACGAACGCAAGGCGGTTGAGATGAAGGACGGGGAGCGAGCAGTCAGCCCCGTGTCCGCCCCGGCGGACGACGGACGGGTCCCGGTGGACCCGCCCGTCGTCGAGGCGACGGGCATTGTCAAACGATTCGGTCCGACGGTGGCCCTCGACGGCGCCCGGATCACCATCAGGCCGGGTGAGACCCACGCGCTCGTCGGCCGCAACGGCGTCGGCAAGTCGACCCTGGTGTCCGTCCTCACCGGCCTCCAGGCCCCGGACGAGGGAACCGTCACCTTCGGCGGCGCGCCGGCCCCCAGACTCACGGACCGCGACGCCTGGCGCCGGCACGTGGCCTGCGTCTACCAGAAGTCGACGATCATCCCCACCCTGACCGTCGCCGAGAACCTCTTCCTGAACCGCCACGACCACGGCCGCAGCCGGCTCATCAGCTGGCAGGGGGTACGCCACCGGGCACAGGAGCTGCTGTCCACCTGGTCGGTCGACGTCGACCCGCAGACTCCCGCCGGTGACCTCAACGTGGAGCAGCGGCAGTTCGTCGAGATCGCCCGCGCGCTGTCCTTCGGCGCCCGGTTCATCATCCTCGACGAACCGACCGCGCAGCTCGACGGGGCCGCGATCAACCGGCTCTTCGACCGGATCCGCGACCTGCAGCGCCAGGGCGTGACCTTCCTGTTCATCAGCCACCACCTGCAGGAGGTCTACGAGATCTGCGACATGGTGACGGTGTTCCGGGACGCCCGGCACATCGTGACCGCCCCGGTCGCGGACCTCCCCCGCGCCGACCTCGTCGCGGCCATGACCGGCGAGGCGGCGGCCGACGGGAACGAGGACCGCACGAGCACGCTCGACGCCGCCGCCACGGCCGCGCTGAGCGTCCGGGACCTGAGCGCCGAGACCTACCGCGAGGTCACCTTCCGGGTGGGCGCCGGGGAGATCGTCGGCCTCGCGGGGGCCGCCGGCAGCGGACGTACGGAGGTCGCCGAGACCGTCGTAGGACTGCGAGCCGCCGGCACCGGCCAGGTGGAGATCGCCGGCAACCGGCCCCGGCCGGGCAGCGTGCCGGCCGCGCTCGCCGCGGGCGCCGGGTTCGTCCCGCAGGACCGGCACCACCAGGGCTTCGTGCCCGACATGTCCATCGCGGACAACGCCACGCTGTCCGTGCCGCACCGGCTCGGCAGCAACGGACTGCTCAGCCGCGGCCGGCGGGACCGGCTCGCCGAGGACATGATCGAGAAACTGGCGATCAAGACGCCGGGCCCGGAGCTGCCCGTCTCGGCGCTGTCCGGGGGCAACCAGCAGAAGGTCGTCATGGCACGTGCCCTGGCCGACGACCCCCGGCTGCTGGTCCTGATCAACCCGACCGCGGGCGTGGACGTGCGCTCCAAGGAGTTCCTCCTCGGCAAGGTCGAGGAGACCGCGGAAACCGGCACCGGAGTGCTCATCGCCTCCGACGAACTCGACGACCTGCGCATGTGCGACCGGGTCCTGGTGATGTTCCAGGGCCGGGTCACGACAGAGATCGCCCGCGGCTGGCACGACCACGACCTCGTCGCCGCGATGGAAGGAGTGGACCTCGATGCCTGAAACCGTCCTCGCGGACACGCCCGCCTCCAAGGCCACGGAGCCCGAGGCCAAGCGGACGGGGCTGTTCGGCGGCCGGATACCCCTGGCCCGGCTGCGCGACCTCGCGCTGGTCCCCGCGATCGTGGTCATCGCGATCGTCGGCCAGATCGTCAACCCGGTCTTCCTGCGGGCGGACAACCTCATCAACGTCCTGCAGACCATGTCCGAGATCGCCCTGCTGGTCCTCGCCCAGACGATGATCCTCGTCGTCAAGAAGATGGACCTGTCGCTGGAGTCCACCATGGGCCTCGCGCCCGGTGTCGCGGCCTGGCTGGTGGTTCCGGCCGGCGCAGGCCACGGCCTCGGTCTGCTGCCCGGTGCCTGGGCGATCCCCGTCACGCTCGCCGTGGGCGCGCTCGTCGGTGTCGTCAACGCCCTGCTCATCATCCGCTTCGGGCTCAACGGCTTCATCGTCACCCTCGGCATGCTGATCGTGCTGCGCGGCATGCTCACCGGCATCTCCGGCGGGCAGACCTTCTTCCAGCTTCCGCAGTCGATGCTCTACCTGGGCACCGCCCAGTGGTTCGGGATGCCCGCCTCCATCTGGATCTGCCTGGTGCTGTTCGCCGCCGCGATCGTCGTGCTCGGCTGGACCAGCTTCGGGCGCTCGCTGTACGCCATCGGCGGCAACGTCGACGCCGCCAAGGCGGCAGGTATCCGCACCGACCGGGTGCTGTGGATCGTCATCGTCACCGGCAGCGTGCTGGCCGCCCTCGCCGGCCTGTTGCTCTCCGGGCGCCTCGCCTCGGTCGCCTCCGCACAGGGCAACGGCTACATCTTCACCGTCTTCGCCGCCGCCGTCATCGGCGGGATCAGCCTCAACGGCGGCAAGGGCACCATGTTCGGGGCCTTCAGCGGCATCCTGCTGCTCTTCATGATCCAGAACGTGCTCACTCTCGCGGGTGTCCCCGCCCAGTGGATCGGCGCCCTCAACGGCCTGATCATCCTGGTCGCCCTGACCATCTCACGCATCACGGGCGGCAAGGTCCAGGAGTGATCCGGGCGGCCGTCGCCGCCCGACACCGCTCGCCGTTCCCCTGTCCCGCCGCAGGGGGCCGTATTCCCACCTGCTCTCACAGGAGTTGTCGTCATGTCCTCTTCCGTGTCCCCTCCCCCGGCCGCTGCCCGCATCACCGCCCTGGACGTCCTGGACGTGCGCTTCCCGACGTCCGAGCATCTGGACGGGTCGGACGCGATGAACCCGGAGCCCGACTACTCGGCCGCCTACGTCGTCCTGCGCACCGACGCCGGCGACGGGCTGGAGGGCCACGCCCTCGCCTTCACCACGGGACGCGGAAACGACGCGCAGGCCGCCGCCATCGCGACGCTCGCTCCGTACGTGGTGGGCCGGTCCGTCGAGGAGGTCTGCGGCGATCTCGGCGCGTTCTCCCGTTCCCTGGTCCACGACCCCCAACTGCGTTGGCTGGGACCGGAGAAGGGGGCCATCCACATGGCGACCGGTGCCGTCGTCAACGCCGCGTGGGACCTGGCCGCCAAGCGCGCGGGCCGGCCCGTCTGGCGTTTCCTCGCCGAGATGTCGCCCGAGGAGCTGGTCGCCCAGGTCGACTTCCGCTGGCTCAGCGACGCCCTCACCCCCGAGGACGCGCTGGAGATCCTGCGCCGCGCCGAGCCGGGCCGTGAGGAGCGCGTCGCCCGGCTGCTGGAGCGCGGTTACCCCGCGTACACCACCACCCCCGGCTGGCTCGGCTACTCCGACGAGAAGCTGTCCCGTCTCGCCCGCGAGGCCGTCGCCGAAGGCTTCACCCAGATCAAGCTGAAGGTCGGCGCCGATCTTCAGGACGACGTCCGGCGCATGCGCACCGCCCGTGAGACGGTCGGCGACGGCATCCGCATCGCCGTCGACGCCAACCAGAGATGGGACGTCCAGCCCGCCATCGACTGGATGCGCGCCCTGGCCCCCTACGACCCGTACTGGATCGAGGAGCCCACCTCCCCCGACGACATCCTCGGCCACGCCGCCGTCCGCAAGGCCGTCACCCCCATCAAGGTCGCCACCGGCGAGCACATCGCCAACCGGGTCGTCTTCAAGCAGCTCCTCCAGGCCGGCGCGGTCGACATCGTGCAGATCGACTCCGCCCGGGTCGGCGGCGTCAACGAGAACATCGCGATCCTGCTGCTCGCGGCCAAGTTCGGGGTGCCGGTCTGCCCGCACGCCGGCGGGGTCGGTCTGTGCGAGATGGTCCAGCACCTGTCGATGTTCGACTACGTCGCCGTCTCCGGCACGGTCGAGGACCGGGTCATCGAGTACGTCGACCATCTGCACGAGCACTTCGTCGACCCGGTCCGCATCGCCGACGGCCACTATCTCGCGCCGGCCCTGCCGGGGCTGAGCGCGCAGATGCACCCGGAGTCCCTCAAGGAGTACACCTATCCCGACGGGCCGGTCTGGGCCGCACGTGTCTGACGCCCGGACCCTCGTCGACGCCCACCACCACCTCTGGGACCTCGACCACCGTCCCCAGGCCTGGCTGGACGAGCCCGGCCATGAACCGATCCGCCGCACCTTCGGCCCGGGCGACCTGCGCTCGGCCGCGACCCGGAGCATCGCGGGCCGGCGTCTGGGGGGCACGGTCCTCGTCCAGTGTGTGCCGTCGATCGCCGAGACACGTGAGTTCCTCGCCCTGGCCGACGCCGATCCGCTCATCGGCGCCGTCGTCGGGTGGGCCGACCTGACCTCCCCGGAGGTCGGCGACGTGCTGGACGCACTGCGCGCCGGCCCCGGAGGCGGGTGTCTGCGGGCCGTACGGCACCTGGTGCAGGGCGAGTCCGACCCGGGGTGGCTCCAACAGCCGGCCGTGGAGCGCGGCCTGCGGGCGGTGGCCGAGCGCGGACTCGGGTACGACGTGCTGATCCGCAGCCACCAGTTCCCGCAGGCGATCCAGCTGGCCGAACGCCTCCCGGACCTTCCCCTCGTCCTGGACCACGCGGGCAAGCCGCCCATCGCGGGGCGTGAACTCAGCGACTGGGAAAGGCAGTTGCGGACACTCGCCGGACATCCCCAGGTCCGCTGCAAGGTGTCCGGGCTGGTCACGGAGGCCGACCACGAGAAGTGGACCGTCGCCGACATCCGCCCGGTGTGGGACGTCCTGCTCGGCGCCTTCGGACCCGAACGGCTGATGTTCGGCTCGGACTGGCCGGTCTGCGTCCTCGCGGGCGGCTGGAACCGCTGGGCAGCCACCGTCGAGGAACTCCTGAACGGCTTCTCCGACCGCGAGATCCAGGCGGTGCTCGCCGGCACCGCGACCGATTTCTACCGACTCAGGCATCCTGGAAAGGAGGCGAGCACACCGTGCTCATGACCGAGCTGCTGCACCCCGGGATGCTCGAAGCCCTGGCCGGCGCCGGCCACGGCGCACGCGTCCTGCTCGCCGACGGCCACTACCCCGCGAGCACCGCCACCGGCGACCGGGCCAGGACCGTGCACCTCAACCTGGCCCCCGGCCTGCTCGACGTCACCACCGTGCTCGACGTCCTGCTGCGCGCGGTCCCCGTGGAGGCGGCCCATGTGATGGTGCCGCCCGAGGGCGAACCGGAGCCGCCGGCCATCGCCGAGTACCGCTCGATGCTCGCGCCCGCCCCGGTCGAGACCCTCGGCCGCTTCGAGTTCTACGACGCCGCCCGCTCCCCCGACCTGGCGCTGGCCGTCGTCACCGCCGACACCCGTACCTACGCCAACCTGCTGCTGACCATCGGCGTCCGCGCGGAAGGGACCCTGAACCCACGATGACACTCGCCGTCCGCTACACAGCCGCCCGAACCCTGGACACGGCTCCCGCCGAGACCGCGCCACCCGGGCCCGGCGAGGTCGAGCTGGCCCCCGCCTACGTCGGCATCTGTGGCACCGACCTGCACATCTTCCACGGCGACATGGACGCCCGGGTCACCACGCCCGCCGTCCTCGGACACGAGATGTCGGGCCGGATCGTGCGCGTCGGACCGGACGTGGAGGGCTGGCAGCCCGGTGACGCGGTGACCGTGATGCCGCTGCGCTGGGACGACTCCTGCCCGGCCTGCCGCGCCGGCCACCAACACGTCTGCCAGCACCTCGACTTCATCGGCATCGACTCCCCGGGTGCCATGCAGCAGCGCTGGACCGTGCCCGCCGCCACCCTCGTACGCCTCCCCGCCTCCGTCTCCCTGGACCGGGCCGCCCTGGTCGAGCCCACCGCCGTGGCCGTTCACGACGTCGGCCGGGCCGGTGTCCGCGGCGGCGAGCGGGTCGTCGTGGTCGGCGGCGGGCCCGTCGGCATCCTGATCGCCCTCGTCGCACGGGCCGCCGGAGCCGACGTCCGCGTCATCGAGCTGAGCGCCCACCGACGGCTGCTGGCGACGGAGTTGGGCCTGACCGCCTGGGACCCCGGCGCCGACGACGTGTCCGCCCTGGTGGCGCGGTGGACCGGCGACGCCGGCGCGGACGTCGCCTTCGAGGTGTCCGGCGCGGCGGCCGGCGTGGACACGGCGGTCGACGTGCTGGGCGTGCGCGGCCGACTGTGCCTGGTGGCCATCCACCCCAAGCCCCGCGAAATCAACCTGCACCGCTTCTTCTGGCGTGAACTGACCCTTGTGGGCGCCCGGTTGTACGACCGCTCGGACTTCGAGAAGGCGGTGGCCCTGGTCGACGACGGCACGGTTCCGGCCGAGCGGCTCATCAGCAAGGTCGTGCCGCTCACGCAGGCACCCGCCGCGTTCGAGGCCCTGGAGGGCGGCGGCGACGTGATGAAGATCCTGGTGGACTGCGGCAACGACACGACGGGAGCCCTTGGATGACCCTCTTCGACCTGACCGGCCGCCTCGCCGTCGTCACCGGTGCCCGGCGCGGCATCGGCCGTGCCATGGCCCGCGCGCTCGCCGAGGCCGGCGCGGACGTCATCGGTGTCAGCGCCTCGCTGGAGGAATCCGGCAGCGCGGTGGAGAAGGACGTCCTCGCGGCGGGACGCACCTTCGAGGCGATCCGTACCGACTTCGCCGACGCCGACGCCGTACGGGCCCTCGGCGCGGACCTCGCCGCGCGCGAGCGGCCGGTGGACATCCTGGTCAACAACGCGGGAACGATCCGGCGTGCCCCGGCCGCCGAACACACCGACGCCGACTGGGACCTGGTGCTCCAGGTGAACCTCAACGCGCAGTTCACACTGAGCCGGGCGGTCGGGGCGTCGATGGTGGCCCGCGGCCGGGGAAAGGTCGTCTTCACGGCGTCGCTGCTCAGCTTCCAGGGCGGTATCACCGTCCCCGGCTACACCGCCGCCAAGCACGGCATCGCGGGACTGACCAAGGCGCTGGCCAACGAGTGGGCCCCGCACGGCGTCAACGTCAACGCCATCGCCCCCGGCTACATCGCCACCGACAACACCCAGGCACTGCAGGACGACCCGGCCCGCAGCAGGGCGATCCTGGACCGCATCCCCGCCGGACGCTGGGGCGGCGCGGACGACCTCGCGGGAGCCACCGTGTTCCTCGCCTCGGACGCGGCCGCCTACATCCACGGCACCGTTCTGCCGGTCGACGGCGGGTGGCTGGGCCGATGACCGCCGATCTGGCCTCGGTGCTGGCCGGCGCCCGGATCATGCCGGTGCTGACCGTGCCCGACGTCGCCACGGCCGCACCGCTGGCCGACGCGCTGGCGCGGGGCGGTGCCCGGTGCGCCGAGGTCACCTTCCGCACCCCGGACGCCGAGCGGGTGGTCAAGGCGATGGCGGCGCACGGCGGGCTGACCGTCGGCGCCGGCACGGTCCTCACTCCCGAGCAGGCGGAGCGGGCCGTGGCGGCCGGCGCCCGTTTCGTCGTGTCACCCGGCTTCGACGCCGAAGTCGTGCGGAAGTGCCGGGAGTTGCAGGTGCCCGTCGTACCGGGCGTCGGCACCGCGACGGAGCTGATGCGTGTCCTGCGCGAGGGCCTCGACACCGTCAAACTGTTCCCCGCCGAGCCCCTCGGCGGCATCGGGATGCTCAAGGCGCTCGCGGCCCCGTTCCCCCCGGCACGCTTCGTACCCACCGGCGGCATCGGCCCCCTGCAGCTACCCGTCTATGTCCGCCACCCGGCGGTCCTCTCCGTCGGCGGCAGCTGGATGGCGACCGCCGGCCACCTGGAGCGCGGGGAGTACGCGGAGATACGGCGGCTGACCGCCGAAGCCGTGGCGGGGAGCACGCGGTGACCGGGCCCGAGGTGATCGCGCTGGGCGAGGTCATGCTGCGCTTCGACCCCGGCGAGGGCCGTATCCGCACCGCCCGCACCTTCCAGGTCTGGGAGGGCGGCGGCGAGTACAACGTCGTACGCGGACTGCGGCGCTGCTTCGGCCTCCGTGCGGCCGTGGTGACCGCCCTGGTCGACAACGCCGTGGGGCGGTTGGCCGAGGACCTCGTCCTCCAGGGCGGAGTCGACACGTCACTGATCCGCTGGGTGCCCGGCGACGGCATCGGCCGCAGCGCCCGCAACGGGCTGAACTTCGTGGAACGGGGCTTCGGCATCCGGGGCGCGCTGGGCGTCAGCGACCGCGCGAACACGGCGGTGTCCCAGCTGCGGAAAGGGGACGTCGACTGGGACTCGGTCTTCGCCGCGGGACCGCGCTGGTTCCACACGGGCGGCATCTTCGCCGGCCTGTCGGACACCACGGTGGACGTGGCGGAGGAGGCGATGGCCGCGGCACGGCGGCACGGCGTCATGGTCTCCTACGACCCCAACTACCGCCCCAGCCTCTGGGCCGACCGGGGTGGTCCCGAGCGGGCCCGCGAGGTCGACCTGCGGCTCGCCCGGCACGCGGACGTGGTGGTGGGCGCCCTCGGCCTGGCCGGACCGTACCCCGGAGCGCTGCGCGTCCGCGCGGACGACGCGCCGGACGCGTTCGCAGAGGTCGCCGACCGGCTGCCCACGGCCCAGGTGCTGGCCACGACACTCCGCGACGTGCCCTCGGCCGGGGTGAACGACTGGTCGTCGGCGGCCTGGGCACCGGCGACCGGCTTCGTCGCGGGCCCCGACCTGCCCGGCCTGCACGTCCTGGACCGCATCGGCTCGGGCGATGCCTTCGCGGCCGGACTGATCTACGGGCTGCTCACGCCTCCCGAGCCGAACGGTGGCCTGCTCAGTGATGGGGAGCCGGTCGGTGGCCCGCTCACCGGCGCCCGTCTGAAGCGCGCCCTGGCCTACGGCACGGCTCACGGCGCCCTAGCCATGACCACACCCGGCGACGTCTCGATGGCCTCCCTCACCGAGGTGGAGGCCCTCATGGCGGGCGGCTCGGCCGCCGTCAGACGGTGACCGGCGCTTACCGCCCCGCCTTTAGCAACCGCGCAGTACCCGAGGAGCACGTCTTGCGGCACCGGAAGATCACGAACACCGCCGTCGAAGTCACCGAGCTGGGCTTCGGGGCCTCCGTCATCGGCAACCTCTACCGGGTCACCCCGGCCCAGGACGCGACGGACGCGATCGACACGGCCTGGGACAACGGCGTCCGGTACTTCGACACCGCGCCCCACTACGGGCTCGGCCTCTCCGAGCGGCGCCTGGGGGCCGCCCTGCGCGACCGCCCCCGCGAGCAGTACGTCGTCTCCTCCAAGGTGGGCCGCCTGCTCGTGCCCAACGAGCAGCCGCGGGGCGTCGACAGTGAGGGGTTCGTCGTCCGTGACGACCTGCGCCGACAGTGGGACTTCAGCCGGGACGGCGTACTCCGCTCCATCGACGCCACCCTTGAGCGCACGGGTCTCGACCGCCTGGACGTCGTCTACGTGCACGACCCCGACGACCACTGGCGGCAGGCGGCCGAGGAGGCCCTGCCCGCGCTGGCGGATCTGCGCGGCCAAGGGGTGATCGGCGCGATCGGCGCCGGCATGAACCAGTCGGCCATGCTCGCCCGCTTCCTGCGCGAGACGGCCGCCGACGTGGTGATGCTGGCCGGGCGGTACACGCTCCTCGACCAGTCGGCGCTGGACGACGTGCTGCCCGCGGCGCGCGAGCACGGCAAGAGTGTGGTGGCGGTCGGTGTCTTCAACTCGGGCCTGCTTTCCCGGGACCGCCCCACTCCGGGCATGAAGTACGACTACGCGGACGCCCCGCCGGACCTTGTCGCCCGTGCCCTGGCGATCGCCGAGGTCTGCGAACGTCACGGCACCACCCTGCCCGCCGCGGCGATGGCGTTCCCCTTCAGCCACCCCAGTGTCATCAACGTGACTCTCGGCATGCGGAACGGCGAGCAGGTCGGGCGCAATGTGGAACTCCACCGTCGGCAGGCCCCCGAAGACCTTTGGAAGGAGCTTCGCGCCCAGGGCCTGATCAGGCCGGACGTACCCTCGTAAAGCGGCGCGGGCGACAGTCACGGAGACGGAAGAGGTGCGCGATGTCCCTGACGGACCGGGCCATCGAGCAGACCTACGACGATTTCAGCGGCGACGTCCCGGCCTCCGACCACCGCGAAGACGCGGTCTCCCCGTGACGTCGGCCGGGCCTGCCGGGCATCGATCTCGATGCCGGACGGGCCCGGCTTCATGCAGCACCTGTACCTGAGGGGGTGCCGCGGTTTCTCGGCTGGTGGCGGGCCGGGGCGGCGGCCGCCCGCGTGAGCTGGGTGCGCAGGCTGAAGCCGGGGTCGGAGAGGTCGTCGGGGGTGACCCGGATGCCCGCGGTGAGGAGTCGGCGGGCCGCCATGTGGTCGGGTGCGCGGTTGACGGATTCGACGGCCACCAGGGACCCTTCGCGGAAGCAGAAGACCGAGAAGCCCTCGTCCGGTTCTCCTCGTACGACGGTGTGGTCGTGTCCGGTGGACAGTCCGGCGATCTGGAGTCTGAGGTCTCCCTGGTAGCTCCAGAACCAGGGGAGCGTGGTGTAGGGGCGGGCTGTGCCGGTGAGCGCGGCGGCCAGGCAACGGGCCTGGTCGGCGGCGTTCTGGACGGACTCCAGCCGGATTCGGCCCACCCCGCGCGGGTCGGGGAACGCCGCACAGTCCCCGATCGCCGAGACGGCCGGGTCCGCCGTCCTCAGGTACTGGTCCACGACGATGCCGTCCGCCGTCTCCAGCCCGGCCGCCTCAGCCAGTTCGACGTTCGGGAGCACCCCGATGCCGGTGACCACCATGTCGGCCGGGAGGCTCTCGCCGTCGGCCAGCCGCATGGCACCGACCTTGCCCCCGCGGCCTGTCAGTTCGACCGGAGTGCGGCCCAACAAAAGCCGTGTGCCGTTCCGCTGGTGCCGTTCGGCGAAGTGCGCGGCGACGGGCGCGGACACCGCCCGGCCCATCACCTGGCCGGCGACGTCGAGCACGACCGGGCTGACTCCGCGCGCCCCGCAGGCCGCGGCGAACTCCAGGCCGATGAACCCGGCGCCGATCACCACGACGTCCCGCGCGGACTCCATGCGCTCCCGCAACTCCTGGGCGTCACCGAGGGTATGGAGGTTACCGACGCCGTCCAGGTCGGCACCCGGTATCGGCAGCGGGCGGGGGCGGGCGCCGGTGGCCAGGACCAGATGTCCGTAGGACAGTACGGCGCCGTCGTCCAGGGTCAGCCGCCGCCCCGCGCGGTCGAGGTGGACGGCGCGGCGGCCGACGAGCAGCTCGACGCCCCGGTCGGCGTAGAACCACTCGCCGCGCAGGACGAGATCCTCCGGCGTCACCTTCCCGGCAAGGTATTCCTTGGACAACGGCGGCCGCTGGTAGGGCGGTCGGGGCTCCTCCCCCACGAGCGTGACCGGGCCGGTGAAGCCGGCCTCGCGCAGCGACTCCGCCAGCTGTACGGCGGCCTGGCCCGCGCCCACCACGACCACGCCGGATCCGGGACTCATGTCTGGGCTCCCGGAACATGGACGACCAGCTCGTCCATGCCCTCGGTGAGGCCGAGTTGGCAGCTCAGCCGACTGGTGTCCCGGCGCGGGGCCGCGGTGCAGTCGAGGAGTTCGTCCTCGTCGTCGGTCATGGCCGCGAAGACGTCCCCGGCGCCGTCCACCGTGTACACATGGCAGGTGGCGCACATCAGGTTGCCGCCGCACTCCGCGACGACACCCCGCACCCCGGCCGCCACGGCGCCCCGCATGACGGTGCTTCCGGCGGGCAGGTCGAGCACGGTTTCGACGCCGTCCGGCTGGACGAAGGTCACCTTGGGCATGGCGTACTCCTCCTCGGCCTCAGGGGCAGATGACGTAGTTGCTGAACCCGCCGTTGCGGTTCTTCAGCACCGACAGCGCCGTGTTGACGTCGTGCAGCTTGAACACCTCGTGCTCGAACACCGACAGGTCGACCATGCCGCTCTCGGCGAGGTCCGCCATCTCCTGGCCCTCGGCGGTGCTGAACCAGGCGGAGCCGCTGAGCCGGGCGTCGATGTCCATGATCTTGTGGAGGTGCACGGGCACGTCCCCCGCCACGGCGCCGATGTTCACGTGGTGGCCGCCGCGCCCGAGGGCGTCGACGCCGGACAGGAAGCTGTCGTGCGGCGCTCCCGGGCCGAGGGCGTCGATGGCCACGTCCACGCCGGCGCCGTCCGTCAGGCTCCGGGCCCACTCCCCCACCGACGGCTCGTCGTCGAGGCTGTGCACCTCGACGCGCTCCGGGGCGATCGCCTTCACCCGGGCCAGCAGGTCATGGTCGCGGGCGGTGCCCAGCACCTTGCGCGCCCCCAGGGCGAGGGCGAACAGAGCGACGCCGAGCCCGAGGGTGCCGCTGATGCCGTTGATCAGGACCGTGCTGCTCGGACCGACGCCGCCGCGGCGCAGCGCGCGGTACCCGGTGCCGAGGTAGCCCCAGCGGGCGGCCGTCTCGTGGGAGACGTTGTCCGGGAGGACCACGAGGCTGTACTGCGGGGCGGTCATGTACTCGGCGAGGCCGCCGTAGGGGTAGTCCTCGAAGAGTTGCTGGGAGTACGGGCTGAAGCCGAAGTAGCCGTTGAAGGCGTACGCACGGCACGCGGTGGTCTCGCCCAGTCGGCACTTGCGGCAACTACCGCAATAGCGGGCCGGGTTGACATACACCCGGTCGCCGATGCCGATGCCGTGGACCTGCTCGCCCTTCTCCACCACCACGCCGGTCGCGTCGAGGCCGAAGATCGCCGGCAGCTTCGGCAGGTAGAGGTGCGGGAACCACTCCTGGAGGTGGTGCAGGACATTTCCGAGGTTGGGCACGATCCCGCAGGCCCGCACCTCCACGAGCACGTCCGTGGGGCGCGGCCGGGGCCGCTCGACCTCGTCGATGGTCAGGGGCTGCCCCACGGCGTGCATCCGGGCGGCGCGCATGGTGGTCGACGTCATTGTCGTCTCCGTTCGGGTGATGGGTGGATCGGAGGGGTGGTGGGGTCACACCGGGAAGATCTCTGCGGTGTGCTCTCCCAACTCCGGCGGTGGGAGCCGGTATTCGGCGGGTGTGGCGCTCAGGCGGACGGGGTGTGCCACCTGGCGGACGCCGCCGGCGTCGACCTCGGCGGCCAGGCCCAGTCGGCGGGCGTACGCGAAGGCTTCGTCGATTCCGTTGACCGGCCCGGCCGGTACTCCGGCCGCGGGCAGGACGACCGCCCAGTGGTCCGCCGTCTGCCTCCCGAGTTCCTTCTCCAGTAGGGCTCGTAGCTCGGCGCGGTGGGCGACCCGGTCCGGGTTGGTGCGAAAGCGCTCGTCGTCCGCCAGTTCGGGGCGCCCGAGGAGCGCGGTCAGGGCGGCGAACTGGCGGTCGTTGCCCACGGCGAGCGCCAGGGGCCGGTCGGCGGTGTCGAAGGTCTCGTACGGGGCGATGCTCGGGTGGGCGTTGCCGAGCCGCCCCGGCACCACTCCCCCGGCCACATAGCCGGAGGCCTGGTTGACCAGCGCCGACAGCAGCGAGCCGAGCAGGCTGACCTCCACCAGCTGGCCTTCGCCGGTGCGGTCCCGGTGCCTGAGGGCGGCCAGGATGCCGAGCGAGGCGTGCAGGCCGGTGATGACGTCGACGAGGGCCACTCCCGCCTTCACCGGCGGTCCGTCGGGTTCGCCGGTGACGCTCATCAGTCCGCCCACGGCCTGCACGAGCAGGTCGTAGCCGGGCAGGCCGCCGCCCGTGTCCGGGCCGAACCCGGTGATGGAGCAGTGGACGAGCCGTGGGTGCTCGGCGAGCAGTTCCTCCGCCCCGAGTCCCAGCCTGCGCATCGTCCCGGGGCGGAAGTTCTCCACCACCACGTCGGAGTCGGCGATCAGGGCGCGGGCCCTCTCCCGTCCCTCGTCGGTGGCGAGGTCGAGGGCCACGGATCGTTTGTTGCGGTTGACGCCGAGGAAGTACGTCGAGGTGCCGCCCGCGTCGACGGGCGGCCGCCAGGAGCGGGTCTCGTCGCCGGCTCCGGGACGTTCCACCTTGACGACCTCGGCGCCCAGGTCGGCGAGCAGCATCGTCGCGTAGGGGCCGGCGAGGACGCGGGAGAAGTCCGCGATCCGCAGCCCCTCGAGCGAGGCCGTCATCAGGAGGGCTTGCGCACGGAGGTGGACTGCCAGTTGACGACCTTCCAGCCGTCGCCCGCCGGGGCGTAGACGATCGTGTACCGGTTCTGGATGTCCCGTGTCTCGCCCGCGATCTCGGCCTTCATGTCGGCCACGCCGCTGAGGAAGGCGATGCCGCCGTGGAAGCGGACGGTCTCGTCGGAGCACTCGATGGCGAGGTACTTCGTCCTGCCGGAGGCGACCGAGCCGAGCAGTCCCTCCTTGGTGTCGATCCGGGCCGTGGCGTGGATCCACATCACGTCGTCCGCGAGGAGTTCGCCGAGGGCGTCCACGTCGGCGCGGATCATCGCCTCCTGGCGTGTGCGGTCCAGCTCGAGGATGGTGGTGGCGTCGCTCATGGTCAGTTTCCTTCCTTGATGATCTCGACGGTGAGGCGGCCGAGACCGGTGATGTCGCCTTCGAGGAGGTCGCCGGGCTGTATCCACTGCCCGGTGCCGAGGCCGACGCCGGCCGGGGTTCCGGTGGAGACGATGTCGCCGGGTTCGAGGGTCACGTGTTCGGTGATCTTGACGAGCTGCTCCGGGATCGACCAGATCATGTCGCGGGTGTTGGCGTTCTGCTTCAGCTCGCCGTTGAGCCGGAACTCCAGCTGCAGGTCGTCCTCGTCGACGTACCGGGCCGGGACGATCGCGGGGCCCACGGGGCAGCTGTCGTCGAACGCCTTGCCGCCGAACAGGTCGAACTTGACCAGATGCTTGGGGTGGCGCTGCCAGTCCCGCGCGGACAGGTCGATCGCGATCGTGTAGCCGGCGACGTGCTCCATGGCGTTGTCGAGGGTGAGCCGGCGGGCGCGCTTGCCGATGACGACGGCGAGTTCGAGTTCGTAGTCGAACTTCTCCGACTGTTCCGGGTAGCGCACGGCTTTGCCGCTGCCGACCAGGGAGGTGGTGGGCGGCTTGAGGAAGAAGACGGGGATCTTCTTGTCCTTCTCCCAGTCGGTGTGGCCGCCGTCGTTCTTCATGTGGTCGTAGTAGTTCGCGCCCGTCAGGACGATCTTCCGCGGGTACTGGAGCGGGGTGAGGATGTCTTCGAGCCTCGACGGGGCGGGCCGGGGCGCGGTGGTGTCGGTGCCGTCGGCCAGCCGCTCGGCCGCCGCCACGAGGAGCGGCTCGGTGCGCTCCCAGTGGTCGAAGACGTTCATCAGTCCACGCGCCGGTTCCGGTTGCAGGGCCTCAGGCGCCACGTCCGCGAGAGCCCAGGAGCGGTCTCCGACGGTCAGGACGGGGGTCGGCCGGTCGTCGATGCGCCAGGTGGCCAGTGAGAAGGTCATGGTGGGGTTCTCCTGATGTCGGAAACGGTTCTTTCGGGAAGTCAGGCGGGCAGAGCCCGTCGCCAGGCGGTCAGCACCGGGAGCAGCGTGCCGGCGGGCATGAGCAGCAGGCGGGTGGCGACACGGCGGACCAGATCCCGTGGTGCCGGGCCGTCCAGGTACTCCACCGGGGACTTGCCGTCCACTCTGGCGAGCAGCAGGGCCGGAAGCAGCGTGGCGGCCCGGTACTCCAGCGCCTGCCTGGGTTCCCAGTCGACGTGTGCGAAGTAGCCGAGCGCCAGGGCTTTCGCCGAGTCCAGGAGGGACTCGGTCGCCTCGGGGCGGACCAGGCACTTCAGCAGCAGGTGGTTGAGGCAGAAGGCGAGGTCGAAGGCCGGGTCGCCGTACCAGGCGCACTCGGCGTCCAGCAGGACGGGCCCGGCCGGACCGGCCAGGATGTTCTTCGGGCTGACGTCCCCGTGCGCCAGCGCCAGCCGGGTCCCGGCCGTGCGGTCGGCCAACTCCCGCAGCTTTCGGCCGAGTCGGGGATGCGCGGTGGCCGTGGCGAGCAGGTACGGCTCCAGACGCAGGGCATGGAAGGTGTCGTCGGTCGCGAACTCCCGTGCCAGGTCCGGGTCGCCCGTGCTCGCCCGGTGCAGTCTGCCGAGCACGTCCCCCACGGCCCGGGCGGTGTCCTCGTCCACCTTTCCGCTCAGCAGTTGCCCCTTCCAGACGGGATGGTGCTCGGGCGGAAGGTAGCTCATCGCGAACAGCCCGGCGGCCGGGTCGTGGGCGAGCGGGACGGGCACGTTTGCGGGGCGGTGGCGGGCTGCGAACTCCAGCCAGGCCCACTCATGGGCGTTGCGGGAGACCGGGGCGTGCCAGTCGGCGGCCACCCTGAGCCGTTCCCGGGCGCGCTTGACGCAGATCGACCGTCCCGGCAGGTCGACCCGCCACAGGTCGGAGGAGACGCCGCCGGTCAGCGGGGTCCAGCGGGATTCCTCTCCGCTCGCAGCCAGTCCCTCGCGGAGCAGGAAGTCGACGACCGCGGGGTCGACGGCGGTGCGGTTCACGCCCCCACCGCCTCCGGAAGAACCAGCTCCGAGGTGCCGGCGAACGGCAGGCTGTCGTCCTCGGCGATCCGCAGCAGCTGGTTGTACTTGGCCAGCCGGTCCGAGCAGCGGACGGAGCCGATCTTGATCTGCCCGGCGGCGGTACCGACCGCGAGGTCGGCGATGAAGGAGTCCTCGGTCTCGCCGGACCGTGCGGAGATGACCGGCGCGTAGCCCGCGGCCCGGGCGGCGGTCACCACGTCGAGCGTGCCGGTGAGGGTGCCGTTCTGGTTCACCTTGACCAGGACACCGTTGGCGCAGCCCTCCGTGATGCCCCGGGCCAGTCGCTCGGGGTGGGTGGTGAAGAAGTCGTCGCCGATCAGCCGCACGCGGTCGCCGAGCCGGTCGGTCAGCTTCCGCCAGCCCGCCCAGTCGTCCTCGTCGAGGGCGTCCTCGACGGACACCACCGGGTGGTCGCGCACCCAGGCGGCGACCATGTCGGCCATCTCCGCCCCGGTGGCCCGACGTCCCTCGCGCGCGAGGTCGTAGTCGCCGCGCTCCGGGTCGTACAGGGAGTGCGCGGCCACGTCGACGGCGATCGCGATATCGGTCCCTGGCCGCAGTCCGGCGTGCTCGCATGCCTCGACCAGCAGGGCCAGGGCCTCGTCAGCCGTGCGCAGCCCCGGGCTCAGGCCGCCCTCGTCCGCGAGGAGGGTGGTCAGGCCCCGGGCGGCCATCACCTCGGCGGCGGCCGTGCGGACCCGGGAGACGAGCTGGATCGCCTCCTCGGTCGAATCCGCTGCGACCGGTACGGCGAGGAAGTCCTGGACGTCCATACCGCGTCCGGCGTGCAGTCCCCCGCTGAGGATGTTGACCATGGGCAGCGGCAGGCTCGGGGTGTCGACGCCGGCGAGTTCGGCGATCCGCCGGTACAGCGGGCGTCCGGTCGCGATCGCGGCGGCCCGGCAGACGGCCAGCGAGGCGCCGAGTACGGCGTTGGCGCCGAGCCGGGTCAGCTGCGGGGTGCCGTCCAGCTCTCGCAGCAGGGCGTCGATGCCGCGCTGATCGAGGGCGTCGCGGCCGCGCAGGGCGTCGGCGATCTCACCGCCCACGTGCGCAACCGCCTTGCCGACCCCCAGGCCGGCGAACCGCTCGGCGTCTCCGTCACGCAGTTCGTGGGCCTCGTTGCTGCCGGTCGAGGCGCCGGAGGGAACGGCCGCGCGACCGAGGGAGCCGTCGTCGAGGAGGATGTCCACCTCGACGGTCGGGCGACCGCGCGAGTCGAGGATCTGACGGCCCTTCAGGGATGCGATGCGCTTCATGGCCGTACTCCTCGGGGCTTGTTGCAGGGATACGCCGGGGGTTCGCCGGCCAGGACCCGCACGACCTCCTGGGCCGCGCGGCGGCGCAGCTCCTCGACGGAGGCGGTGGAGGAGAAGGCGATGTGCGGGGTCACGAGGACGCCGGGCCGCTCCAGCAGTGCGGACGGCACCTCGGGCTCGCTCTCCAGCACGTCGAGCCCGGCGCCGTCGACCAGGCCGGAGGCCAGGGCCTCGATCAGGGCGTCCGTGTCGACGAGGCCGCCCCGGCTGACGTTGACCAGGAGCGCGCCCGGTTTCATCAGGGCGAGTTCCTTGGCGCCGACGAGATGGCGGGTGTTCTCGGTGAGCGGGACATGAAGGACCACCACGTCGCTGGCGCCGAGAAGTTCCTCGAACGTGGTCAGCTCGACTCCGGGGGCCCGGTCGGGCGGATACGGGTCGTGGGCGAGGACACGGCAGCCGAAGGCCGCGAGCTTGCGGGCGGTGGCCCGCCCGATCCTGCCGTAGCCGACGATCCCGCAGGTCAGCGTGGCCATCCGGCGCAGTTTCGCGGCGGCGGGACGCCACTTCCCGGCTCGTACGTCGCGGTCGAAGGCGGCCAGGCCCCGCGCCCAGGCCAGCACCATGCCGACGGCGTGGTCGGAGACCTCCTCGACGCAGTAGTCGGGGACGTTGGTGACCCACACCCCTTGCTCGGCGGCCGTCTCGACGGCGATGTTGTCGAGGCCGACCCCGAGGCGGGCGACGATCCGCAGGTCCGGGCAGGCCGTGACGGCGGCGGCGGTCACCGGGGCCCAGCAGGTCAGGACGGCGTCGGGACGGTGCTCCCGGACCAGGGCCTCGATGGCGGCGGCCGGCGCCGGATCGGCGGGCCCGGTCACCAGGGTCAGCCCCGCGGCCTCCAACACGGCCCGCTCGACGCTGTCGTCGGGCCAGGCGTGGTCGGTGAGCAGGACCTTGCCTGTCGTACTCATGCGTCCCTCCTCGTGGGGGTCATCGGTTGCCGTCGTGTACGGAGATCTGGTCGGCGGTCAGCCCGCCGACGCGGGCGTGCACCCGGCCGCCGGTCGCCATGGCGAGGGCGTAGAGGATCTCGTCGGGGCGGGGGGCGTCCTGGACGCCGACCTCGACGGTGTTGAAGTGGCTGCGGACGTAGGCGGCTTCGATGTGGTGGAGCGGGATCAGCAGCCGGTACCCGGTGGCCGCCACGGCCTTGGTGGACGGGACGATGGCCTTGGGTTCACCGAGGACCGCACGCATGGCCCAGCCTCCCGCCTCATGCCACACGGCGCCGTGCTCCAGCTCGCCGTTGACGCCGACGATCGCGCCCTTGCCGTACGCCTGGACGTTCTTCGCATCGAGGGCGTCGACGAGTTCCGTCGCCAACTGGACCCCGAGAGCACGAAGTTCGCTCTGGAAACCCGTCAGGTCGGGTTCATGGCGTCCGGCGAAGGGGTTGCGGACCACCGCCGCCGCCGCGGCCACCCGCACCGGTTCGGCGACTCGGGGGCCGCCCTCATGATGGATCGTCTCGACCACGAGGGAGGTCTTACGGATGTCGACGAGGGTCATGCGGTGGCCTCCGGCGCGTCGAGCCGGGCCTGCACGGAAGCGCGGAACTCCTCGATGGGCATGAACTTCTCGTCGTGCCGGCACATCTCCAGGGTGTCGGCCGTGATCCGCTCGGTGGACAGTTCGGGGTCGAACGGGTCGCCGTGCGGTTGGGCTATGTACCAGGGGCTGTCCACGTACAGCTCCACCGTGTTGCCCTCCGGGTCGAAGAAGTAGACCGACCAGGAGACCCCGTGGTTCAGGGGCTTGAGCCCCTCGACTCCGTGTTCCTTCACGCGGCGGTACATCACCCGCAGCTCGTCGAGGGTGTCGAGGTGGAAGGAGATCTGGTTGATGGTGCTGCGGGGCGAGTCGGGGTCGCGTCCGCTGGCGAGCGCGACCTGGTGGTGGGTGTGCGGGTCGACGCTCATGAAGACCAGGTCGGCCTTGAAGTTCTTGCCCCGTCCCCGGTCGGTGACGACCAGACCGAGAACCCGGGTGTAGAACTCCTCCATCTTCTTGATGTCGTAGACGTTGATACCCATGTGGGTGAGGTGGGGCCTCACGGCCGTGGTCATCGGGACCTCCTGGTTCGCTGGGCGGCTCGTTCCCCCGGCAGACGACCGCTCCTCGCCGGGGGCGCCGTGCTGCCCCGGACGATCAGTGAGCCGGTCGAGACCGAGGTGTACGCGGTGTCACGGTGGGGTTTCGTGGTGAGGCGGTGCAGCAGCCACAGGGCACAGTCGGTGGCCATCTCCGTCACCGGCAGGCGTGCGGTGGTCAGGCCCGGGCCCCACCAGGAGAAGCCCGGTTCGTCGCCGAAGCCGACGACCGACAGCTCCTCGGGGGTACGGACGCCTCGGGAGGTCAGTTCCTCCAGCACCCCCAGGGTGAGCGGGACGGATCCGGTGACCAGGGCGGTCGGTGGCGCGGCGTCGTCCAGCAGCCGACGGGCGGCCCGGCGGCCGTGGGCGACGGAGGAGGGCTTCCCGAGCACGGCCAACCCGTCCTCCTCGCGCAGTCCCGCCTGCTCCAGCGCGCTGCGGAAGCCACGCAGACGCTCGGCGCCGGTCCGAAGTTCAGATGGACCGCCGACGTAGCCGATCCGCGAGTGGCCGTGCGCCAGCAGATGGGCGGTGGACCGCTGGAGAACCTGGAAGTCGTCGATGCCGAACCACTGGGCGCCGAGTGCGGGGTGCCGGCGCAGGAGTTGGACGTGCGGGAGCGCGGCGAGGAGCCGGACCGAGTCGTGGTGCGGGCGGGCGGTGGGCACGATGATGACACCGGCCACCCGGCTGGCGGACAGCTCCCTGAGATGGCGCAGCTCCCGCACCGGGTCGTCGTCGGTCTCGGAGAGGATGAGCTGGTGGTCCCGGGCCTCCATGTTCCCGGACAGTTCGTGGGCGATGGTGGAGTAGAAGCTGTTGCGGATGTCGGGGATCACCAGCCCGACGACGTTGCTGGCGACGCCACGCATCATGCGGGCCGCCCGGTTGGCGACGTAACCCATCTCGGCTGCGGCCTCGCGGACCCGGAGCTTGGTCTCCTCGGAGATCCTCGGGTCGTCGGCGAGGGCGCGGCCGACGGTGGAGACGGACAGGTCGAGGCGTTCGGCGATGTCCCTGGTGGTGATCATCCCCACGGGCCTCCGGCGACGTACGACGTCTTCGTGGTCGTGGAGAACTCGCAGGCGGCGGTGCCTTCCCCGGCCGTGGGCACGCTGATCATCACCATGCCCGCTGTGGAGCGGCGACGGGAGTCCGCGGCGCGGGCCAGCGAGGTGGTGACCAGGCCGGCGGTCAGTCCGTACCCGCTGTCGTCGGCCACCGGCACCGTCTCGTCGTAGTCCGCGACGCGGATCACCGAGGCCGGCGGCCCGCAGACCTCCTCCCGGTTCACGGTGTCGTGGAGCCGGGTGCCGACGGCCGGCGCGGGCGCCAGGTGGAAGCCCTCGGCGCAGCGCTCCAGGCGTTCCCCACCCCTCACGCCGGCCCCTTCGCCCGCCGCGACAGCCCCGTGCGGCAGGTTCTGGTCGAGCTGGGCAGCGTCGACCACGGGGCCCATGCCGGTGCCCGGCTTGCGTGCGTCGTCGACGGTCAGTGCCCGCGTCGCCGTGGTGAGCCGTTCGACGAAGGCAGCGTGGACGGCGTCCATCACGACCAGCCGGGAGGAGGCCGTACAGCGCTGGCCGGTCGACCCGAAGGAGCCCTCCAGAGCCACGTCGACCGTCAGATCGAGATCGGCGTCGTCGGCGACGACCAGCGGGCTCTTGCCTCCCCTCTCCGACTGCACCCGCGCCCGGTGCGTCTGGGCGGCCCGCAGCACCCGCTCGCAGGTCGCCGTCGCGCCGGTGAAGGAGACAGCCGCCACCTCCGGGGCGCCGGTGATGACGTCGCCGATCTCCCGGCCACGCCCCATCACCAGGTTCAGCACCCCGGCCGGCAACCCGGCGCGGTGCGGCGCCTCGTCCAGGGCCCAGGCGCTGCCCGGCACGGGTTCGGCGGGCTTGAAGACCACGGTGTTCCCGTAGGCCAGGGCCGGGGCGATCTGGCCGGCCCGAACCACCTCGGACACCGCCTCCGGGAGGGTCTCGCCCTCCTCCCGGGCCAACCGGTCTCCCAACTCGTCGCGGCGGCGCAGGAGTTCGTCCCCGGCGCGGTCGAGGATCTCCGCGCGGGCCGCGCCGGTGGTACGGGCCCAGCCGGGCGCGGCGGCGGCAGCCGCCTCGACTGCGGTGCGCGCCTGCTCCGCGTCGGCCAGGGCGTAGGTCCCGAGGACGTCTCCCGCGTCGGACGGGTTCACGTTCCCGGTGGTGGCCGTGGCTTCCTGCCAGTGGCCGTCGATGAGGTTGCGGTGGGTCACGCGGCGCTCCCCTGCTCACCGGGAAGGCGCCGCCGCGGCCGCACGGCCGGACCTCGTGGCGTGTACCCACGGTCGAGTGGTTTGGCCGACGGGGCCGGTACGCAGGCGGAGCCCACCGCCGCAATCCGTGGCAAGTACCTCATGGACACGTGATCTCCCAGTGGATGCGCCGGACCAGGCCGCACCCGAACGACTGAGCGCGGGGACGAGGGCCTGGCCGCCGGACAAGGGGAAAGCTCGGGTGCGTTGCACCCAGCACCTGCACGCGGCTCCCGGTGGGGCGGGGAACGCCTCGTGTACGACCGCCTCCGACTATCGGCAGGTGCTATCGATAGCGCAATGGAGGAGACGGCGTGGAATCCTGAAGAAGCACTTCGGAAAACCCGGGCTTCACGTGTCGGTTGAAGGCGACGCCTCAGCGGACCGGGGCGGCGACGGGAACGGGGCGGCGAGGGCTTCACGCGCGTACTGGGCGAAGGCCCGCGCCCGGTGCGTGGGCGTGACGCTCGAAGCGTGCGCGATCACGACCCTGACCGCCTCCAGCGGGTCGGTGATCGGCATCGGAACGAGGGGCAGACCCTCGAAGCTGGTGTCACTGGGCCACCGCTGGAGCAGTATGGAGTAGCCCATGCCGCGTGCCACCAGGCTGCGTACCGCCTCGATGCTGGAGGTCCGGTACCGGATGTCCGGCTTGACGCCGGCGCTGTGCAGCCACCGTTCGGCGTTGCTCGGCGCCGGAGGAGACGCATAGACGATCAGCGGCTCGTCCGCGAGTTCGGCCAGGGACACCGCCTCTCCTCCGGCCAGCGGGTGGTCGGCGGAGAGGATCACATAGGGCGGGCAGTTCCGCACCGTCGCGCACGTCAAGCCCGCCTCCGCACCGGTCTCATACAGGAAGGCCAGGTCGCAGGCGCCTTCCAGGAGCGCCTGGCGGATCTCTTCCTGCGAGCCGTCGATGAACTGGAGATCGACGTCGGGATGGCCGCGGGTGAACCCGTCCACCAGCGGGGGGATCAGGAACGGCGAGAGGGTGGCGTAGCAGCCGATCGTCAGCCTGCCCGCGAGCCGCCCCTTCTCCGCTCTGGCACCGGCCGTGAGGTCCTCGGCCCTGGCCAGAATGGCCTGCGCGTGGTCCAGGACGCGGGTGCCCGCCTCGGTCAGGAAGACACCCTTGGCCCGCCTCCTGACCAGCAGCTGAACCCCCAGGCGGCGCTCCAGATCGCTGATCGCGGTGGAGATTCCCGCCTGAGACGCATGACACTGCACGGCGGCCCCGCTGATGGAACCCGTGCCGGCCACAGCCACGAAGTACTCCAGCTGCCTGAGCGAGAAATCGGCGCTCACGTTCTCTCCCTCATCCGTCGAGGTCCGCGAAGTCCTTGGCGTGCACGTGCTGGAGTCCTGAGGAACCACATCGGAAATTCCGCGTTTCCCGCGGCTTAACACGGCCGCCGTCCTCAGCCACAGTCGGCTCCGTGAACCGAGGCCGGTCCAGAAGGGACACCGTCGTGGCTACGAGCGTCAGTCAACCCCCCGAGCACATCCGTCTGGCCGAACTGTGGCGCGATCCCTATCCCGCATACCGGTACCTCCGTGAGCACGACCCCGTGGCCTGGGTGCCGGAGGCGGGCCGGTACCTGGTCACGCGGTTCGAGGACATCATGCACGTGGAACGGCATCCCGAGACATACCTGTCCTCGGAGAACCCCTCCCTGATGACCCGCTCGATCGGCGAGACCCTGCTGCGCCAGGACGGAGCGGCCCACCGGCGGCTGCGGCGTGCCGCCGAGGGCCCGCTGCGTCCGCGGATCGTCAAGGAGCACTGGCTGCCGGTCTTCCGGCGCCACGCCGAGGACATCCTCGCCACCGTCGCCGAACGCGGCGAGGGGGACCTCTTCAGGGACGTCGCAGGGCCGTTCGCCGCCCGCAATCTCGCCGCCTTGCTGGGGCTGCGCGGGGTCGGGGACACGGAGATGCAGGAGTGGTCCCAGGCGATCATCGACGCGGGCGGGAACTACGGGGAGGACCCGGAGATCTGGGCGCGGTGCGCCCGCGCCGTGTCCGACCTCGACACCGCGATGGACGACGTCCTTCCCGTCCTGCGCCGCGCCCCCGACCACTCGGTGATCTCGTCCATGCTGCACGCCGACGATCCGCTGACCGAGGACGAGATACGGACCAACGTCCGCGTCTTTCTCGGCGGTGGGTTGAACGAACCCCGGGATTCCATGGCGGCAGCCGCCTACGCGCTGCTCACCCATGACGACCAGCGCCGGGACGTCGAGGCGGACCCCGCGCTGTGGAAGCGGGTCTTCGAGGAGGCCGTCCGCTGGGTCTCCCCGATCGGCATGTACCCCCGGCGGGTCGCCGAGCGGACCGAACTCGCGGGGCGTGTGCTGGAGCCGGGCGACAAGCTCGGCGTCGTCGTCGCCTCCGGCAATCGCGACGAGCGGATCTTCGCCCGCCCGGACGCCTTCGACATCCACCGCACCGACACCAGCCACGTCGCCTTCGGCGGCGGCCCCCACTTCTGCCTGGGGACCTGGGTGTCCCGCGCCGGGGTCGGACAGATCGGCCTTCCTCTCCTCTTCCGGAAGCTGTCCGGGCTCCGTCTCACCGAGACCGAGATCCCCTTCGGCGGTTGGGTGTTCCGCGGCCCTCTGCGGCTCCCGGCCGCCTGGGACGTATGACGACCGCAACCCCACAACCGCTTCCCTCCCCTTCCCGACGTGAAAGCAGGAATCCGCCATGCGCAGAATCGTCACCGGCCACGACGAACACGGAACGTCGGTCGTCATCAGCGACGGGCCCATCCCCCGCAGTCACGCGTTCACCAGCCTCCCGGGCTGGGTCTCCGCCCTGCCCTGGGCCACAGAGGCCGGCCGACCCGCGAGCCGCACCGGCGAGGACCCGACCCCCGAGGTCACGAACTTCGTCCCGGGGCCGGGCGGCACCCGCTTCATCGTCCTGACCCTGCCGCCCGCCACCGCGATGGCCGACCCCGCCTTCGACCCCGTCGCCTTCGGCCAGGAGCAGCTCGCCGAGTCCCCCGGCATCGCCGAGCTCATGGAGATCGAGAACCCGGGAATGCACACCACTCCCACGATCGACTACGGCATCGTCCTGAACGGCGAGGTCACCCTCGAACTCGACGACGGCGCCCTCACCAAGCTGTCCGCCGGCGACATCGTCATTCAGAACGGCACCCGGCACGGCTGGCGCAACCACAGCGACCGGCCCGTCACTCTCGCCTTCGTCCTCATCGGTGTTCCGGACGCGGACTGACCCTTCTTCGCGTCACGTCGGGCGGTACGCCTCGAAGCCGGGGCCGTCAGTTCTCCCCTGGCCGACAACCCCTTGCTTCCTCCTCTCGCCCCTGGAGACATCTGATGCACGCAGCACACGCACCACGTCCCGCCGATCCCCTCGACCTCCTGGAACTCGACAGTCTGCTCGGCCCGGACGAGCGCGCGGTGCGCGACACCGTGCGCACCTTCTGCGAGCGGCGCGTCGATCCGTACATCGCCGAGTGGTTCGAGCAGGGCGGGATCGAGGACATCCGGGGTCTGACCAAGGAACTCGGCGAACTGGGCCTGCTGGGCATGCACCTGGAGGGCTACGGCTGCGCCGGCATGAGCGCGGTCGACTACGGTCTGGCCTGTCTGGAGCTGGAGGCGACCGATTCCGGTCTGCGGTCCCTGGTGTCGGTGCAGGGCTCTTTGGCCATGTACGCGCTGCACGCGTTCGGCTCCGAGGAGCACAAGCGCGAGTGGCTGCCGAGGATGGCGGCGGGCACGGCGATCGGCTGCTTCGGTCTGACCGAGCCCGACTCCGGCTCCGACCCGGGCAGCATGCGCACCGCCGCCCGCAGGGACGGCGACGACTGGATCCTCGACGGCCGCAAGATGTGGATCACCAACGGTTCGGTCGCCGATGTCGCCGTGGTCTGGGCGAAAACCGACGACGGCATCCGCGGGTTCGTCGTCCCCACCGACACGCCCGGCTTCTCGGCGTCCGCGATCAAGCACAAGATGTCCCTGCGGGCCTCGGTGACCAGCGAACTGGTCCTGGACCGCGTACGGCTGCCGGGCAGCGCCGTGCTGCCCGGCGTACGGGGACTGCGCGGCCCCCTGTCCTGCCTGAGCGAGGCCCGCTACGGCATCGCCTGGGGCGCGATGGGCGCCGCCCGCTCCGCCTTCCGGGCGGCGCTGGCCTACGCGGGCGACCGGGTCCAGTTCGACCGTCCGATCAGCTCCTTCCAGCTCACCCAGGCCAAACTGACCGACATGTCCCTGGAGCTGAACAAGGGCGTCCTGCTGGCCCTGCACCTCGGCCGCACCAAGGACGACCGGGGCCTGCGCCCCGAACAGGTCAGCTACGGCAAACTCAACAACACCCGGGCGGCACTGGAGATCTGCCGCACCGCGCGCACGATCCTGGGCGCCAACGGCATCTCCCTCGAATACCCGGTCATCCGGCACGCCAACAACCTGGAGTCGATCCTCACCTACGAGGGCACGGTCGAGATGCACACCCTGGTGATCGGGCAGGCACTGACGGGCCAGGCGGCGTTCCGGTGACCTCGTCGGGGCCGCCGTACTCGTCCGTCGGGGCATCGGCCTGTGACGGTGTCTGCTCGCGAAAGACCGCCACGGCCGCCGGACCGCGGCCGTGGCGACCCACAGACCCCCATCAGCGTGCCGTCCCCATCGAGCGGCGGCCGCGGCCGCTCCGGTCGGTGTCACCCGCCGCCGAGCCCGCAGCCAGCGCGAGCAGCAGCGCGATGGCGCCGACGATGACGTTGTTGACTACGGTGCGGGTGGTGTCGACGTTCCCCGCCACCGCCCATGGCGCGATGATGGTCCACACACCGATCACGGCGGCGGCCCACGCCCGGGCATGGGTGCGCTCGTAGGCGTGCCCGAAGCCGCCCAGGAGCAGGGCGTAGGCGATCCCGGCGATGAGGTTGTTGACAGCCAGGGTGGTGAAGCCGTTGAAGCCCGCGATCCAGGGGGATGCGGCGAGGTACAGCCCGGTGACGAGAGCGAGCGCCTCGACGGCCTGCCCTTGCTGGGTGGTCACCGCGCGCTCGGCCAGCGCGTGACGCTCCCGCATCTCGAGTATGTCCGGGTGCGACTCCATGGTCGTATGAGTCCGGTCGGTCATGATCGCCTCCTGGTCAGGGCCACGTCCGTGTGTCCCGCTGAGGGCCCGGGTACCCCCCGCTCGGCCACTCTCCCGAACCACCGCCGCTTTCTCTGAGGAGCCGATCGGCCGCCACCCGGCTGCCGCCGGTGACATCGCCGGGGCCGCCGATGCGACCGTGCCACGCGTCAGAGGTGCCCGACATGCAGTCGAGGCGTCGCCCTCGGCCACCAGCACGATCGACCGGCTGATCGCGCGGTGCCGTCCGCCGAGGAGCTGGACCTGGCCGGCCGCAGGGCACCGCTACCCCGCGTGCCGGAAGGTACGCGACGGGTCGTACCGATCCGGCCATGTCATATGTCGAGCCACATGGCATTCCGGCTGACCCAGCAGGGGGAACCACTGTGGTCCCCAGCCGTCAGCGGTGGCCGGAACACGCCTGCCGTGGACAGACTCGGTGAGAGGTCCGTGCCCGCCGTCCACGGCGGGGTACCCGCCGGCCCACGAGCCGCCCCCTGCCCCCAGGAGACCCCCCATGACCTTCAACCCTCTGGAGCAGCGGGGTATCCCGCTGGACCGTCAGCTGCGCAGTTGGCGGGAGCTGAACGTACAGCCCATCGATCCGGACCGCTGCGATCCGTACACCCGGTGCCGGATCATCACAATGAACGGGATCGAGGTGGAGGCGATCATGTTCAGCCATCAGCTCGCCCGCAACACCGTCGATCCCGAGGTCAAGCGGCAGCTCGCCCGCACCCGCTACATCGAGGCGCAGCAGCAGAAGGTGGTGAACTGGCTGCTGCCGGGCGTGTCCTCCGTACTGGAGACGACCATCGCCTACGAGCAGGTCGCGGTGGACCTGACGGCGTGGGTGGCGCGGATGGAGCCGGATCCGTATCTGCAGCAGGCGTACCAGTTCGGCGTGCTGGAGGACTTCGATCACCTGTACCGGTACGCGAACCTGTACGAGATGATCGAGCACCGCAAGGCGGAGTCGATCGTCGACAACCTCACCGAGGTCATGCCGGGCAGGCCCACGAGGTTCCACCACCGCGACCCGGTCGACAACGTCCGCGACCCGTACGCCAAGGACGAGACGAACCCGCTGTCCAAGCTGCACGCGCTGACGATCATGTCGGCGGAGCAGCAGACGATGAACTTCTACATGAACACCGGCCCCACCTACATGGAGCCGATCGCCCGGCAGCTGTACCAGGAGATCGGGCTCATCGAGGAGGAGCACGTCACCCACTACGAGTCGCTGGTCGACCCGGGAGAGACATGGTGGGAGCAGCTCGTCAACCACGAGTACAACGAGTGCTACCTGTACTACTCCTTCATGGAGCAGGAGAGCGACCCGAAGGTCAAGGCGATCTGGGAACTGCATCTGAACATGGAGCTGGAGCACCTGCACACCGCCTGCGACCTGATGCGCCGTCACGACGGCCGGGAGCCGCAGGAGGTCCTGGCGCCGGAACTGCCGAACGTGCTCACCTTCGAGCCGAACAAGCACTATCTGCGCGAGCTGCTGGACACGCAGATGGACCTGACCACGCTCGGCGCGGGCTATGTGCGTGAGGCCCATGAGCGGTTCGAGAAGATGCAGGAGCAGATCCACGGCGGCGAGGAGCCGCCGAGTGAGCGGGTCATGGCGGAACACGACGAGATGTTCGGCCGTGAGTACCGCGTGCAGTCCGAGGGCGAGCACCCCGATCCCGCGATGCGCGAGAAGTGAGGCGACCGGTCATGTCCGAACTGCGCACCCCCCAGGCCGGCGACGACCGGGCCAAGGACAACGACGTCGTCGCACTCCTGATGCGCCAGCACGGCGACATCCGCAACCTGTTCGACGAGGTCGAGCAGAGCGAGGGCGAGGAACGCCGCGACGCCTTCCGGCGTCTGGTGCGGCTGCTCGCCGTGCACGAGACGGCCGAGGAGGAGGTCGTCCACCCCTTTGCCCGGCGCGCCCTGCCGGGCGGTGAGCAGGTCGTCGAGGACCGCCTCGCCGAGGAACGGGCGGCCAAGGACACCCTCGCCGCCCTGGACGAGATGGACACCGACGACCCGAAGTTCATGCCGCAGCTGATGAAACTGCGCACCGAGGTGCAGGAACACGCACGCGCCGAGGAGCGCTACGAGTTCACACACATCCGCCGCAGCACGGACGTCACCAACCTCGCCGCCATGGCCAAGGCCGTGAAGGCCGCCGAGGCCATGGCCCCGACGCGCCCCCACCCCGGCGTCGAGTCCGGTGCCGCCAACGTGACCCTCGGCCCCGTCGCCGCCCTCATGGACCGCACCAAGGACGCCGTCCGCAAGGCCATGGGCAACGGCTGAACCGACCGACGTCGATGGCCGACAGGGCTGACCAGGGTGTGGGCGCGGAGCAGCGCGAGCCGCGGCGGTCGATGCTCGTGGGTGCCCTGTCGGGTGCCGCGCTCATGGCCGCCGGGGACGAGATCGTCTTCCACCAGATCTCGCACTGGCACCACTTCTACGACCGCTCCACCTCCGGTGTGGGGCACGCCAGGGCGGACCACCGCGCGCCGTGCGCCGGCAGTCGCTGACGAGTCTGCAAGGGGATGCCGTACGCGCCCTCGTCACCGATGTGCGGCAGCGCCGCGGCGACCGTCACGCCCTCCTCGGTCAGCGGCCGCAGTCCGAAGAGTCATCCCGTGCCCTCTTCAGTGCGGCGTTGAGGGCTCGCTGGACGTCGTCGGGCAGTTGCTGACCGCTCACCCAGTCGACGAGGAGAGCGGCGATCTCACGCAGTTTGATGTTGGTGTGCTGGGAGACCTCTGTGAGGACACAGAAGCCCTGCTGAGGACGCAGTCCGCCGAGGGCGATGACGACGCCGACTGCCTGATCGATCACGGCGTGTGAGGTGACGGCCGTCTGCAGCTGGTCGTTGTCCCGCTGCAGGTCGACGATCGTGGCGGCCAGATCGTCCGGCTCCTGCGGCTGGCGCACTCCCGTCGGCTCAGGACGGCCGTTGTGCGCGAAACCCATCGTTATCACTCCAGAAAGCGAATCCGGGCCCTGGCTGTGCCTGGCCCGGGGCCGGGACGGTGAGGACGACACCACCACTCCTACCCAGAGACCTCGCGGATCAGCCGCCGTTCAGGGATGATCACTCGATCAGGAACGCTCGACGGCGGGCCATACCCTGCGGCGCGGCGGCCACGCCGGCCGGCACCACAGCCTGTGGCACCGAAGGCCCTTCCGACGCCGCTGCCCAACGGCGGCTTCCCCGTGCACGCGGAGATCGGTTCCCGGAAGCCCATCAGCGCGAGGCTCCCTCCGTTCGGCCGGACGAGCCGAGGACGCCGGGGATTGAGCGGTGGCTGCGAGGCTGACCTGGTGGCGGTCGGCGTGGCCGGCCAAAGGCCGTCCCGCCGGCAGATGACGGCCCTGGTCCACCGGCTCCTGCAGGGCGGCGGCGACGCCGACCGGCAACGCGCCGCCCTGGCCGGAGACGGCCTGCCCGCCCGCACCGGCCTGATCATCGGCTGGAGCCCCATGGCCTGACCTGTCGCGGCCCCTTCAGGTGCCTGCCCGTGCGTTTTCCTCGTCCTTGTGCGGGGACTCACCGCGTGTGGTGGCATACGAAGCGGAGCAGCGGGTGGTCCTGCCCGCATTGCGGGCCGGCTGGATGACGCAGACGTTCGTCCACTGGCCCTTCCGGCCGGATGCGGTACAGGCGCTCCTGCCCGAGGAACTGGTGGTGGACGAGTATGACGGCGCCGCATGGGTGGGACTGACGCCCTTCGTCATGACCGACGTACGCCCGCACGGCGTCCCCGCCGGGCTGCCCGGCCTCCCGACGTTCCCGGAGACCAACCTGCGGACCTACGTCCGGTACCGTGACGGGCGCGACGGACTGTGGTTCCTGTCCATCGAGGTGGCCTTCCCCCCGATGCTGGCGGCCCGCGCCATCGGTGCGCCGTACAGCCCGGGCAGCCTCAGCGTCTCCACGGACGGGGACACCTTCTCGTACTCCGGCTCGCGATGGAGGCGCGACGCCTCCTACCGCCTGCACGTCCGGCGCGGCGACCCGATCGAGCCGACGGAGCGCGACGTGTGGCTGACCTCGCGCTGGCGGGCGTACACCCGCCGGCTCGGCATGCTCTGGGAGACGCCCGTCGAGCACGAGCCGTGGCCGCTGGCCCACGCCACCGTCGACGTGCTGAAGGAGACACTGACCACCGCCGCGGGCCTCGGTGAGGCGCCGCTCGGCGAGCCCTTGGTGCACTTCTCGGAAGGCGTCAGGCAGGTACGGATCGGGCTCACCATGCCCTGCGCCCCATGGCGTGTCCGTCAGCCTGCCTGACTCCCGGTGAACCTGTACTGGGCAAAGGGGCCGCAGGTCACGTGGACGGGCACGAGCGGACGCCGCCGGATGCTCGGTGAGTCAACCGGGGCACACTCCTCATCCGCCCCCGGGTCCGTAGGCGCGCCCGCGGGCCAGGGGGCGGAAGTGGGCGTGGCGGCCGGGGCGCGCGGCAGCGTGGCGCTGCCCGGGGCCGGGCCCACGGCGGGCGGCGAGGGCGTCGGCGACGGCGCCGGTGGTGAAGGCGTAGACGGCCTTGTGGAGCAGATCCACGGCGAGCTCTTGGCGGGGCCAGGTGGCCGGTGGGGCGCCGACGCCTGTCGCGTTTTCGAGGATCTGGTCGTTGGTGAGGCGGACGACGGTGAACTTGGCGGAGGCGACCGGGCCGCGCAGTCCGGCCTGGGCCATGATCGACCGCAGCACTCCGAGTAGGGCGGCCTGGCCGTAGTGCATGGCCCAATTGACCGGCAGCGGCTGTGTGCCGGGGTGTTCGGGCAGGCCGGTCAGCCGCTGGAGAACACGCGCGGGCACATGGGAGTCGGGCCGGCCGGTGACGGCCTGCTCGAGCTTCTCACCGAAAGTCATCGCGACTCCTCCGGCGGTGCCGGCGAGCAGTCCCTGCCACAGCGCGCGCTTGAGCATGCCCCGGCGGGTACCCTCTGCCACCGCCTTTACCCGCGCGGTCGGGTGCGCCCGCACGACGGTACGCCAGGGGAACCACCGGACCGGCCCGGCCTCGCTCTGGCACTCGTCCGAGGCATGCACTCGGTAGCCGTGCGCGCGGCGATGTGGGGCAAAGCGGTGGCGGCGGCCGACGAAAGCAGTCTCCCCTCAGGTGCTGGGCAGCACATGTGCCTGGACCGCGCCACCACCAGCCCCGCACCCCGGCCTTTCCGACCGCCGCCGGCGGTCACTCGTCGGCTGTCTTCTCCAGCGTGCTGTACGCCAGTTGAAGCGTGTCCGCACCGGCCAGAGCGGCGAGCGCACCCATGGCGGTGCGTGTCGCACGCGGCCAGAGAAGCTGGCCGGCGGTCAGGGTGCAGACCACCCAGACGCTCATGCAGAAGGGGCAGGTGGCGAGTTCTCCGACGGTGTGCTTGGCGTCCTCGGGCCGTGCCTCCTCGTGCAGTTCGGCCGGGCCCTGCGGGGCTACGTACCTGGTGAAGGGGGCGCGCAGCGGGCTGGTGACCGACGCCTTGGTCAGCAGCCGACTGAGCCGGAAGGTGGCGACCGAGGTCAGGACCAGGTCCCACGGCTCGGGCCGGTCGGGCAACGGCCGTCCGCGAAGCCGAGCGGCGGTGGCCCAGGCCGTCGTATACGCGGTGAAGCCCGCCATGGCTGCGAGGTAGCCGCCCAGCGGCCGGTCGTGCCCGGCCGCGTACTGCCTTCCGGTCCGCTGCAGCAGCCCGTGCAGGCGTCGTGCGAGGCGGTGGTCAGCTGCCGTGTTCATACGATCCCGTTTCCGTGCGTCGCTGCCCCGCTTCGGCCTCGTCCGGCACCTGCCCGTCCCGGTCCTGTCGGCGCAGGCGTATCTCGACATGGCCGTCGGTGATCCGCGTGTCGAACGCCGGCTGGGGCGCGGTGGCCGGGCCGCGGACGTTCCAGCCGTCCGAGAGCCGGAAGACGCTCCCGTGCCACGGGCACTGGACGCATCCGTCACTGACCGTGCCCTCGGACAGTGGCCCGGCGAGATGGCTGCACCGCTCGGCCAGGGTATGGATCGCCCCTCCCGTCTCCCGGAGGACCAGGACCGGAACGTCGTCCACGCTGCGCCGCACCGGCCGGTCGACCGGGAACTCGGCCACGGCTCCGATCCGGTGCCAGCCCTCGGTGACGACATGCGGGACCTCTTCGGCGTGGTTCGCGCCGGATGCCTGGCGGTAGGCAAGGTGGCCGCCCAGCATGCCGCCGAGCGCGACCGCCGACAGCCCCAGGAAGCCGTAGGCCCGGCCCGCTGCGCCGCGTCCCTTGACGCGGGAGGTGAGCGAGGCGGCGTACAGGCCGACAGCCGCCGAGTTCGCGAGGGCGTGCACGAGGCCGACGCGCTGCTGCTGGCGGTGCAGATCCGCCCAGTCGACCCAGCCCGCCAGGGCCGCGGGGGCGGCGGAGGCCAGGCCGACGCCGACGAGGAGGCCCGCCTCGCGGGAGCGGCCGGGATACAGGTCCAGTACCGCCGCCGACAGCCAGCTGCCGATCGGCAGCTGCACCATCAGCGGATGCAGCGGGTGCCCGAGCCACCTGCCGTGCAGGAAGTCCCGGCCCTCGCCGAGCGGCAAGGCCCGTACCCCCTTGCGGAGCGCGTCGATGACCGCGTCGGCCCTGGGCTCCCGCTCCAGGCGGTCCAACAGCCACAGGACGCGGCTCTGCCGGATCCGGGGGTGGCGGCGTGGCGTAGTACTCATGGTCGGCCGGGTCCCCACCTGCGCAGACGGGAAACAGGAGCGGGGGCGGTCCGCGGTGGAATCTCGACCACCAGCGTGCGGTCTCAGCGGCAGCCTGGCCGAGACTTGTTTCAGGATCCGGTCCGGGGAACTCGTTACATCCCGCGGCGTCCTGAGGGAGGCAGCCATGAGCAGTTCCGGAGAAGCGAAGCGCGAGCCCGCGTCGCCTTTGGAGCGGGAGACCAACGAGCGGGACGTCCACCCGGAGGAGGAAGGACGCCCCGAGCCGGACACGTCCGGGGAGGCCACCGACGAGGCCCTGAAGGAACGAGCCGAGTCCGAGGAGGGCCCCGGCTGAAAGCGTCGCGGCCCGTCTCCGGCGCACGCACGGGAGCGACCCATGACGAAGACCATCAAGGACCAGACCGTCGAGCAGCTCGGCGGAACCGGCAGCATCCTGGTGCGGCAACGTCGTGAGCACCAGGAGATGGACCGGCTGATGGATCAGTACCTGACCCTTGACGACCTCCACCAGCGGGAACGCGTCCTGAAGCAGGTGGTGCAGCTGGTCTTCAGCCATGCCTTCGCGGAGGAGACGGTGCTGTGGCCCGCCGTACGGGCCTCGGTCCGGGACGGCGAGGAACTGACGGCCCGGGTGGAGGCGGAACACCAGCAGATCAACGATCTCGTCGCGGACATCGAGTGCAGGACATCAGGGACGAGGAAGATCTCCTGCTCCCCCGGTTGCTCCACCGCCGTTGCGGATGCGCGGTCCGGGCGTTGCAGGGTGCGGCTCATGGCGGTCGCGAGCGCGGACAGCGCCGGGTGATCGGGCGGGGTGGCGTAGGGGCCGTGCCAGAACATCGAGCGGGCCCTTGACGGAGACGGATGTCTCGCGGTCGAGGGCCCGCTCAAGAACCGGCCTTCACACGCTGAGCGCCGCTCGCACGGTCTGTTCGGCGGCCGTTCCGCCCTCGCCCGAGGACGTCACCCGTCCGGCCTCCAGGACGTAGTAGTGCTGGGCGGCACGCATGGCGAAGCCGACGTGCTGTTCGACGAGGAGGACGGAGAGTCCGCCGCGCCGGGTGAGGGCGAGGATCGTCTCCTCGATCTCGGCGACGATCGACGGCTGGATACCCTCCGTCGGCTCGTCGAGCAGCAGGAGTCTGGGGCGGGTGATCAAGGCTCGGGCGAGGGCGAGTTGCTGGCGCTGGCCGCCGGAGAGCAGGCCGGCACGGCGGCCGGACAGTTCGCGCAGGACCGGGAAGAGGTCCAGTGCCTCGGCGACGGCCTCCTTTCCGTGGGGGCGGCCGTCGGCGACGAGTTGGAGGTTCTCGGCGGTGGTGAGGTGAGGAAAGGACTGCTGGCCCTGAGGGACGTACGCCATGCCGCGGGCGACCCGCTGGTGCGGGGAGAGGTGGGTGATGTCCTCGCCGTCGAGCCGGACGGTGCCGCTCTTGGCCTTGATCAGGCCCATGGCGGCGCGCAGCAAGGTGCTCTTGCCGGCGCCGTTGTGGCCGAGGACGGTGGCGACACCGTCCTTCGGGACCGAGACCGTGACGCCGTGCAGGACCGTGGTGCGGTCGTAGCCGGCCTGGACGGAGCTGATCTCCAGCATGGGTCTCACGCCTCCTCGGCGACGGCCACGGGAGTGGCGGGTGCGGGCCCGGGTTCTGGTTCTGCGGCGCGGCCGAGGTAGACCTCTTGGACCTTGGCGTCGGCCTGGACCTCGGCGACGGTGCCCTCGCTGAGGACCTTGCCGGCGTGCAGGACGCTGACGCTGCGGGCGAAGGAGCGCATGAAGTCCATGTCGTGCTCGATGACGACGACGGTGTGGTCCGTGCTGATCCGCTGGAGCAGCGCGCCCGTGGCCTCGCGCTCGTCGTGGCTCATGCCGGCGACGGGCTCGTCGAGCAGCAGCAGCCTCACGTCCTGGACGAGCAGCATGCCGATCTCCAGCCACTGTTTCTGTCCGTGGGCGAGGGCGCCGGCCGGGCGGTCGTGCAGGTCGGTCAGGCCGGTGGTCTCCAGGGCCTTCGCGACGGGTTCAGGAATGACCTTGCGGCGGCGGAGCATCGTCCACACGCCCCGTCCCGCGCCTGCCGCGATGTCGAGGTTCTGCAGGACGGTCAGTTCCTCGAAGACCGTGGCCGTCTGGAACGTACGCCCGATCCCCATGCGGGCGATCTTCTGCACCGGCTTGCCCAGCAGGTCCTGGTCGCCGAAGCGGACCGATCCGGTGGCCTTCACCAGGCCGGTGACGGCGTCGACCAGGGTGGTCTTGCCGGCGCCGTTCGGGCCGATGAGGAAGCGCAGGTCGCCGGGGTGGATGTCCAGGTCGACGCCGTCGACGGCGGTAAAGCCGTCGAAGGTGACCCGCAGGTCGCGGACGGTCAGTCCCTCGCCGCTCATGCCGTCTCTCCCGTCGTCCGAGTAGGGGCAGCGGTACGGCGCCTGCGCAGGACGACGCCCACAGAGGCGAGCCCGCCGGGCAGGAAACCGACCGCCACGACAAACAGCAGGCCCTGGAGGTACGTCCAGGCGGCGGGGAAGGCGTCGGAGAGCGTGCTCTGCGCCCAGGCCACGGCGATCGCGCCGAGCACCGCTCCGACCAGTGAGGCCCGTCCGCCGACCGCCGCGCCGATGACGAAGCCGATGGACGGGACGATGCCGATCAGTGCCGGGGAGATGATGCCGACGGCGGGGACGAACAGCGCGCCGGCCAGCCCGGCCGCGCCGGCCGCGAGGACGTACGCGACGAGCTTGACATTCGCCGGGTTGTAGCCGAGGAAGCGCACTCGCTCCTCGGAGTCCCGTACGGCGACAAGGAGTTCGCCGTAGCGGCTGACGAACAGCTGGCGGGCGCCGATCATCAGGAGCAGCAGGACGGCGGCGATGACGAAGTACACCATCCGCTGGTTGACCGGGTCGTCGAGGGAGTAGCCGAAGAAGCCCTGGATGTCGGTCAGGCCGTTGGTGCCGCCGGTGGTGGCCTGTTGGCCGATCAGCCAGATGGACAGGGCGGCCGCCAGTGCCTGGCTCAGGATGGCGAAGTACGCGCCCTTCACCCGGCGGCGGAAGACGAGGAACCCGAGGACGGCGGCGACCGCCATGGGCAGCAGCACGGTCATGGCGAGGGCGAACGCCGGGTTCGCGAACGGCTTCCACCACCAGGGCAGGGCGTCCCCGGTGCCGTAGAGCTGCATGAAGTCGGGCAGGGTCTCGCCGGTCGCCGCGGCGTCAGTGAGCTTGAGGTGCATGGCCATGGCGTAGCCGCCGAGGCCGAAGAAGACTCCCTGGCCGAGGACCATGAGCCCGCCGCGGCCCCAGGCGAGGCTGACGCCGACCGCGACGATCGCGTAACACAGGTACTTGGCCAGCAGGTTGAGGCGGAAGTCGGAGAGTACGACCGGCGCCGCACCGAGCAGGAGGACAGCGCCGAGGAGGAAGGCGGCGGGGGCGCGGAACCTCTCCAGGAAAGGTGGGGACGGCGGGGTCACCACGGTAGGGGTGGGTGTGGTAGTCGTCATGCCAGGCTCCGGGTTCGCAGGGTGTACAGGCCCTGGGGTCGCCACTGCAGGAAGGCGACGATCGCGATGAGCACGATGACCTTGGCGACGCTGACCGTCGTCGAGTATTCGAGGACCGCCTGGAGGACGCCCAGCGCGAAGGCGGTGATGACGCTGCCCTTGAGCTGCCCGATGCCGCCCACCACGACGACGAGGAAGGCGTCGACGATGTAGTTGGTGCCCATCGTCGGACCGATGGGGCCGACCAGGGTGAGGGCGACGCCGGCCACGCCCGCGAGGCCCGAGCCGATGAAGAACGTGATGCGGTCGACCTGGCCGGTGGCGATGCCGGAGACCTCTGCCAGGTCGCGGTTCTGGACGACGGCGCGGATACGGCGGCCGAGTGGCGTGAGCTTCAGGATGAGGGTGAGGGCGAGGACGCTGAGCAGGGCGAGGCCGAGGATGAACAGCCGGTTGTTGGCGAAGGTGATCCCGCCGCCCAGGGAGATGTTGCCGGTGAGGATGTCGGGCGCGGCAGTCTGCACGTTGGGGGCGCCGAAGACGTCGCGGGCGAGCTGCTGGAGCATCAGCGAAACGCCCCAGGTCACGAGCAGCGTGTCCAGCGGGCGTGTGTAGAGGCGGCGGATGAGCAGCCATTCGAGCAGCGCGCCCATCGCTCCCGCGACCAGGAAGGCCACAGGCAGCGCGACGAGCAGGGAGACGCCCGCGCTGCTGATGGACTTCTGCAGGACGTATGTGGTGTAGGCGCCGGCCATGATGAACTCGCCGTGCGCCATGTTGATGACGCCCATCTGGCCGAAGGTCAGGGTCAGGCCGAGCGCGATGAGCAGCAGGACGGCACCGATGCTGATGCCGGTGAAGGACTGGTTGAGGATGACCGTCATGGGATCGGCTCCGGGTCGGGGACGGAGGTGCGGGTGTGCGCATGCGCCATGGGCGCGGACCGGCCCCCGCGAGAGGGCCGGCTCCGGCACCGGGCTGGGTGTGGCTCAGGAGAGTCCGGAGGCCCAGGTGTAGCCCTTGAGGTACGGGTCCGGCTTGATCGGCTTGCCGGAGTTCCAGACCTCGGTGATCAGGCCGTCGGAGCCGACCTTGCCGATTCGGGCGGTCTTGTACACGTGCTGGGTGGCGCCGTCGACGGTGACCTTGCCCTCGGGGGCGTCGAGTGCGATGCCGTCGGAGGCGGCCTTCACCTTCGCCACGTCGAAGGAGCCGGCCTTCTCGACCATCTCCTTCCACAGGTAGACGGAGATGTAGGCGGCCTCCATCGGGTCGCTGGTCGGCTTGTCCTTGCCGTACGCCGCCTGGTACGCCGCGACGAACTTCGTGTTGGCCGCGCCCGGGGTGGTCTCGTAGTAGTTCCAGGCCGTGAGCTGGCCGTCCAGGTACTGGGTGCCGATGCTCTTGACCTCCTCCTCGGCGATGGAGACGGAGAGCACCGGCAGGCTCTTCGCGGTCAGGCCCGCGGACTTGTACTCCTTGAAGAAGGCCACGTTGGAGTCGCCGTTGAGGGTGTTGAACACGGCGTCCGCGCCGGCGCCCTTGACCTTGTTGACGATGGTGCCGAACTCCGTGGAGCCCAGCGGCGCGTAGTCCTCGCCGACGACCTCCATGCCGTTGGCCTTCGCGTACGCCTTGATGATCTTGTTGGCGGTGCGCGGGAAGACGTAGTCGCTGCCGACCAGGTAGAGCTTGGTCAGGCCCTGCTTCTTGAGGTAGTCGAGAGCCGGCACGATCTGCTGGTTGGTGGTGGCGCCGATGTAGAAGATGTACGGCGACTGCTCCAGGCCCTCGTACTGCACGGGGTAGAACAGCAGCGACTTGTACCGCTCGAAGACCGGCTTGACGGCCTTGCGGCTGGCCGAGGTCCAGCAGCCGAAGGTGGCCACGACCTTGTCGTCCTTGATGAGGGTCTCGGCCTTCTCGGCGAAGGTCGGCCAGTCGGAGGCACCGTCCTGGCTGACGGCCTCGAGCTTCTTGCCCAGCACGCCACCGGCGGCATTGATCTCCTTCACCGCGAGCAACAGTGCGTTGTGGACGGTGACTTCACTGATCGCCATGGTGCCCGAGAGCGAGTTCAGCAGACCGACCTTGACCGTGTCGCCGGACGTGTCGGCCTTGGCGCCGGACCCGGTGGACGTGCTGTCGCCCGTCTTGGCACCGCACGCGCTGAGGGCGGCGGATGCGCCGACTGCCGATATACCGGCCAAAAGACCGCGTCTGCTGATGCTGAACCCGGACATGCACAACCTCCTTGCCCCGAAGGGCGATACGAAGAGAGCGGAAAGACTCTGGGGAGGGAATGAGGGGAAGGCGCTTCAGGGGCGGCGGCGTCGACGCACGGGTTCCCCAGCCGTTCCGGGGTGGCGTCCGGGCTGGTCGCTGAAGTGCGACCACAGCCTGCGGGGAAACTGTTTCAACTCCGTTTCGGAGCAATTGAAGAACAGTTTCCAGAGGAATTAACGTGGCCGTCAAAACGGAAGAAGCCGCTGCCGCATACGCCCCGTCGAGGGCATCACAGCAACGGCGATCAATGCTTCCTGTGGAAAGGATCGGTTTTCCCGATCCCCCTTGTCAAGGACCAGGTGATCGGCGGTAGGCTCAGGCGCCGGTCGGCGAGCACGAGTTGGAGAAGCGCGATGGCAAGACGGCCCCAGGAACTGCTCCACCTGCTCACGCGGGCCGAACGTCTCGCCGTGCGCCGAGTGCAGTCCGTCCTCGACGAGTTCGACTGCTCCGTGGAGGCGTGGCGGGTGCTCGACCTGCTCTCCGACGGGCAGGGCCACAACATGACGGCCCTCGCCGACCACGCCTTCCTGCCGGCTCCGAGCCTCACCAAGCTGATGGACCAACTCGTCGACCAGAACCTGGTCTACCGCCGTGTCGACCCGGCCGATCGGCGCCGCGTTCTGGCCCACCTCACCCCGCGGGGCAAGCAGCGGTGGCAGTTGCTGGCACGTGAAGTGCGTGCCGACTGGAAGGACTTGGAGAATCTACCTGCGGGCGAGGAGCTCGACGGCCTGCTCACACAGCTGGCCGAGGCTCTGGAAGGACGGCTCACGACCGGCCCGGCACACCTCACAACAGGTCGTGCGGGGAAGGCAGTTGGGCAAGCACGTTGAAGTCGAGCCCGTCCGCCTCCGCCAGGTAGATGCGCTGGCGGACATGCCGGTCACGCAGGTGGAGCAGGCCGCGCGGGCCCTCGTAGGAGACGGTCTCGGCGGCGGCGGAGATCGCTGAGACGTCCAGGGTGCGGGCCCGCTCGATGAGCGAGGCGAGCAGCAGCACCCCCTCGTAGCACGACTCTCCGAGGCTGCCGGGGGGCGGTGCCTCGCAGCCGAAGCGGTCGGCGTACCGGCCGTGGAAGTCCAGGGTGTCCTGGTTGGCGAGCGAGGCGAAGAAGCCGGCCGTACTGAACAGGTCGCCGGTCGTCTCCGGACCGCTCGCCATCAGCATGTTCTCGTCCATCAGCGTGCTCAGCCTGAGACACCGCTGGTCGAGCCCTGAGGCGGCGAAGGCCCGGTTGAAACGGACCGCGTCACTGCCGACCAGCAGCATCAGCACACCGTCCGCGTCCGCGTGCTCGATGCGCCGCAGCACGTCGGCGAAGTCCTCCGTGCCCAGTGGCAGATACGCCTCGCCGCAGACCCGTCCACCGCGCAGCGTGCGGGCGTAGCGGCGGGCGGCGCGCGCGGTGTGGCGGGGCCAGACGTAGTTGTTGCCGACGACGAACCAGCGGCGTACCCGCCGCGTCTCGGCGAGCAGCCGCATGGCGGGGAGCAGTTGCCAGTCAGGGGTCTCGCTGGTCATGAAGACTCCGTCCGTGCGCTCCCCGCCCTCGTACAGGGCGGTGTACACGTACGGCACCCGGTGCGCGATGCGCGGCGCCACCGCCTGTCGGACCGAGGAGATGTGCCAGCCGGTGACCCCGTGCACCACTCCGGTCGCGACCAGGGCCCCGACCTCCTCGGCGACCTTCTGCGGGTCGGCTCCGCCATCGACCTCCAGCAGCCGCAGCTCCTTGCCGAGCACGCCGCCGGCCTCGTTGATCTCCTCGGCGGCCAACCGCGCGCACGCCTCACAGGCGGGACCGAAGATCCCGGCAGGCCCCTGCATCGGGTACACGAGCGCGACGTTCAGGGTCGAATCGTCGGCCGTGAACCACTCAGGGGTGTGGAGGTGAAGCGGCCGGCGCATGTCCCCATGATTGCCCCGCGGCGATCAGCGCCCAAGCATCGGCCGGGATCGCAACCGATTCGTAGGCATGCGGAGGCGAGCGCGCGGCCCGGCAGGGGGCTCGGACGGCGTGTTCTTGCCCGGCAGCACTCACTCGGCCGCCGGAATCCGCACCGGGTTGCCGGCCAACGTGGCGAACACCGTCGCGCGCAGGCTCCGAACCGCCGGGGACGCACCCCTGCGCCCGATGCTGCCATGCGGCCGAAGGACCTCCTCCCTCGCCTCGGCAGGAACACCCGCAGTCAGGCGCGGGCGCCGTCCCGTTCCCCCGGCTGTGGCACGGTGGCCGAAACACCGGGGGCACCGGAGGCTGGGCGCTCCCGGTGTGGTGTCAGCCGCCCTCGGCGAGACGGGCGGCCCACCTCTGTTCCACCTTGGCCAGCCGCCAGTAGGCCAGCGCCACCGCCCACACGACCACGAACAGACCGGCGATGATGTAACCGACGCTGTCCAGGTCCAGGCCGGCGATCCAGCCGGTCAGCGCGTCGCGCAGACCGAGCTTCTCGTGCAGCACCCCGACCAGTTCGATGGTGCCGATCAGGAAGGCGACCGCGATGGACAGGCCGGTGATGGCGAGGTTGTAGAACACCTTGCGGACCGGGTTGGAGAAGGCCCACTGGTAGGCGAAGTTCATGAACGTGCCGTCGAGGGTGTCGAACAGGCTCATCCCCGCGGCGAACAGCAGCGGCAGGCACAGGATCGCGTACCACGGCAGCCCGGCCGCGGCGCCGCTGCCCGCCATCACCATCAGGGTGACCTCCGTCGCGGTGTCGAAGCCCAGGCCGAAGAGGAAGCCCAGCGGGAACATCTGCCCGGGCCGGGTGATCGACCTGGTGAAGCGGCCCAGGACGCGGTTCATGAACCCCCGCGAGTCCAGGTGCTGTTCCAGGGCGGCCTCGTCGTACGTGCCGGAGCGCATGGCCCGGAAGACCCGCAGGATGCCGGCGAGCGCCACGAGGTTGAGCGCCGCGATGAGGTAGAGGAAGGTCCCGGAGACAGTCGTGCCGACGACACCGAGGGTCTGGTGAGTACGGGAGTCGTCGTTCATCAGCGTGCCGGCGAACTGCGCGCCTCCCGCGACCAGGGCGGCCATCGCGACCACCACGCTGGAATGGCCGAGCGCGAACCAGAACCCGACCGACACCGGCCGCTTGCCGTCGGCCATCAGCTTGCGGGTGGTGTTGTCGATCGCGGCGATGTGATCGGCGTCGAACGCGTGCCGCATACCGAGCGTGTACGCGGTCACCCCGAGACCGATCCCGAAGGCCTTGGAGCCGACCTCGTAGTGCCCGGGCACCACCAGCAGGAAAAGGATCCCGAACGCCAGCACGTGCAGCGCGGCGATCACCGCCAGCAGACCGGCGGTACGGACGGTGTCCTCGCGCCGCCAACGAAAAGCGGTGGGCACGTGGGGCCCGGTGGGCAGGGTCATACGGTCACGCTCCAGCACCTCGTGGATCACTTCGTGAAGTGCCGTGGCCGGTCTCCTGGCTTACGGGTGCGCGCGTCTGCGTCCCGGCCTTCCCGTCCGCCCGGGGGCGAACAGTGACCGTGCACAACTGGGACGAAGACTCCCCGATCACAGTGGCGAGGGCCGCTCCGGCCTGAACCCCTCGAACCACGAAGGGCTGTCACCGGTCTTCCCGAACACCACGGCCCGCCCACGGTACGTGCGACCGGTCACCCCTGCATACCTGCACAGCTACGCAGGTATCCAAGATCACACCGCCACCTGCGAGCATGCTTCCATGCATCTCGTCCCCGCCGAACGCGCAGACCGCCGCACCATAGACGGCCACCGGGTCTGCGACGCCGTCGCCGCCATCGGCGAGCCCGACCATGTCCGCGCCTGGGCGGAGCGGTTCTCCCTGCTCTCGGATCCCGGGCGCCTCGCCCTCCTGATGGCTCTGCGCCAGACGGGTCCGCTCGCTGTCTCCGACCTCGCCATCGCGACCGGTATGAACGACCCCGCCGTGTCCCAGGCCCTGCGGCTTCTGCGCGCCGCCGGCGTCGTGGCGGGCGAGAAGGACGGGCGCGTGGTCCGCTACCGGATCATCGACCCGGTCACCGCCGACCTGCTGAAGCACTGCGCCGGCGGAAGTGACTGAGCGGCGACGGCATTTCCGGCTGCCGTCTCCCCATCGGCTGCCTCTCAGGCACGTTTTCTGCGCACCGGCTCGGCTCGACTCCCATCCGAATCACCTTCCAGGCGCCGATGGTGGGCCTCCTCGGCGACAGCCGAGACTCCGTCGGGATCAGCTCGCACTCGTACGGGGCTGTCGGTAGGGCCGCACCGCCCGGCGTGCTATGGCGAAGCGGTGTGTCTCCGACGGGCCGTCGTAGATCCGGAACGGCCGTACCTCTCGGAACAGGCGGGCCAGTGGGGCATCGGCGGCCGAGATGCCGAGGGCTCCGCAGATCTGCACCGCCCGGTCGACCACCCGGTTCACCGCCTCCGCCACGAAGGTCTTGGACACCGAGGTGAGTTGCGAGGCGGCTGCGGAGTCGGTGTCCAGCTCCCAGGCGGTGCGCAGGATCAGGGCGCGGCTCGCCTCGATGTCGATCTCGGAGTCGGCCAGCATCTGCTGGACCATGCCGAGGTCTCCCAGCGCCGAGCCGAACGCCAGCCGGCTCCCCGCCCGCTCCAGCGCGACGTCCTGGGCGCGGCGGGCCGCTCCGAGCCAGCGCATGCAGTGGGTCATCCGGGCGGGACCGAGCCGGACCTGGGCGCCTTCGAAGCCTCGGTCCACCGCTCCGAGCACCTGCTCGTCCCCCACCACGCACTCCTCGAAGACGATCTCGCTGTGCCCCGCGAAGAGCGACTCGTCGAGGGTCTCGATCGTGCGGACGAGGCGCATACCCGGGGTGTCGGCGTCGACCAGGAACATGGTCGCGCCGCCCGGGTCGCCGGGGTTGCCGGAGGTGCGGGCCATCACGATGGCGAAGCCCGCGCCGTCCGCCCCCGTGATGAACCACTTGTGGCCGTCGATGCGCCAGCCGCCGGGAACCCGGGTCGCGGTGGTCCGCAGGGAGCGGGGGTCGGCGCCCGCTCCCGGCGCGGGTTCGGTCATGGCGAAGCAGGACCGCGTCCCGCCTGCGGCGAGCGGACGCAGGTACTTCTGCTTCTGCTCTTCCGTGGCCACCTTCTCCAGCAGGTGCATGTTGCCCTCGTCGGGGGCCGCGCAGTTCAGCGCCAGCGGTCCGAGCAGCGAATAGCCCGCCGCTTCGAACACCACCGCCTGGCCCCGCAGGTCGAGCCCGTGTCCACCCCACCGTGTCGGTACGTGGGGGGCGAACACGCCCGCCTCGCGGGCGGCTTTCTGGAGGGTTTCCCTCAGTGCCTCGGGAGCGTCGTGCACCGAACCGCCGCACTCCCGTTCGGCCGGGATGACCACCTCCCGCACGAACTCGGCGGTGGACGCGGCCAGTTGCGCGACAGCCGGATCGACATCGAACTGGATGGGCATGGGACCTCCCGCCGACGGGCGTACGGGCATCGACTCCCGTCGCGTTCTAGAAACTGTATAGCGTCTTCAGTATCTTGCCGGGAAGCACCGGGACGCACCCGGCGACGGGAAGACGACAGGAGCACTGCCATGAGCCTCCCCGTGAGCACCGAGCCGGTCCGGATCGTCCGCCACGCCGACGGAGTCGTCGAGCTCAGACTGGACGATCCCGGGCGGGGAAACGCTCTGGACCTCAGGACTGCCGAGGCGCTGCGGGACAGGGTGCGCGAAGTGGCCGCGGACCCTGGCGGCGCGGTGCTGCTGCGGGCGGCGGGCGGACGTTTCTGCGTAGGCGGTGACCTGCGCGCATTCGCCGGTCGCGGGACGGAGACCGGCGCCTATGTGCACGCCGTGGCGAGCTCCGCGCACGCCGCGATCCAGGCTCTGTACGAACTGCCGGTGCCGCTGGTGACCGCCGTACGCGGTGCGGCCGCGGGCGGCGGGATCGGTCTCGCCCTCGTGGGAGACATCGTCCTGGCGGCCCGGTCCGCGCGATTCCGGCTGGCGTACACGGCGATCGGGCTCACGCCGGACTGCGGGGCGTCCTGGTTCCTTCCGCGTCTGGTGGGTCCCCGCAGGGCGGCGGAGCTGATCCTGACCAATCGGGTCCTGAGCGGCGACGACGCCGAACGTTGGGGATTGGTCTCCCGGTCCGTGGACGACGGCGAACTGGACGACGCGGCCCACCGGACCGCATCCGGTCTGGCCGGCGGCGCCGTCGGCGCGTTGCGCGCCGCGAAGGATCTGCTGCGCGTCGGCGCCGGTGACGACCTGCGCCGCCACCTCGCCGAAGAGGCGCGGTCGATCGCCGCCCTGGCGGACGGCCGGGAGGCACAGGACCGCATGGCGTCGTTCCTCGCCACACGAAGTGTTTCTTGAGACCCTCTTCACTAACCTGCCTGCCGGGGCGTAACCTCCGGGCAACACAGAACCGAGGAACCGGTCACCACAGAACCGGGGAAAAGGTGTGGCGATGCAATCTGCTGCCGTAAACCTTCCGGACGCACCCGACGAGCCCCTCAGCGAAGCCGTCGTCGACCTCGTTCTGCGTGGGATGTGGCGCGGTCGGCCGGAGTCCGAGCACCGTCCACTGGTCGACGCCGGACTGGCGATGGTGAAGGGGCCGGTGGTGCTGCCGACCGAGCGGGCCAAGGCGGCCGCCGCGCGGATTCTTCGGGTTCCCGCCGGCTCCGAGCAGGAGGAGCGGATCATCGCGGCCTACGAGGCGTTCCTGCCGGTCAACCGGAAGATCCGGGATGTGTGCACGGCATGGCAGTGCCGCCCCGACGGCACCGCCAACGACCACTCGGACGATGTCTACGACGCCGCGGTGCGCGAGTCGCTGGAGGACGTGCACGAGGCCATCCAGCCCGTGCTGCGCCGGCTGGACCAAGTGCTCGCGGGCAGCGGGCGGTACCTGACGGCGCTGGAGGACGCGCTCGACCGCTTCGACGACGGCGCGCCGGCGTGGCTGGCCTCGCCGCTGTGCGACTCGTACCACACCGTGTGGATGCGGCTGCACCAGGAGCTGCTGCTCGTGCTCGGAATCAGCCGGGCCGAGGACGAGGCCCGGGAAGAGGAGCTGGTCACGAGGAGCCGGGGTTGAGCGTCACCGACCGCGAGACGGGCCCGCTCGCACCGGCCGGGACGGCCTCCGCGAGCCCCGGCCGCATCCTGGTGCCCTACGGGCAGGGACGGATCCGGGGCCTCGACGCCGACGAGCTCGGCGCGCACGGCGCGGCGATGGACCGGCTGGTGGCCCTCGGGCTGCCGGTCGTGCCCGGGCTCACCGTGCCGACGGGCGCCGCCGCGTCGCTGCGCGAACCCGGCACCGCAGAAGCCGCCGTGGACCTGGTCGAACAGCTCTCGGGGCGGCACATCGGGGACGCGGCCCGGCCCCTGCTGCTGCGCCTGTCGGCGAGCGCGCCGACCGAGATCGCCGGACTGCCGCCCGACCTGGCCTGTCTCGGCGTCGCCCGCGGCCGTCTCGACGACCTGTGCGCCGTCATCGGCCGTGCGGACGCGCTGTACGACGTGTGGGCCACCACCGTGCGCATGATCGCCGAGTACGCCCTCGACGTGCCCGCCGCGGTGCTCGACGACGCCCTTCTGGACACGCCCGGACCGCGGGACCGGGTGGAGGTGCTGCTGTCCCTGGTGGCGGAGCACGGCTCCCGGCCCTTCCCCGACGACCCGGCTCAGCAGCTCGCGCTGGCCGCCCGCGCCCTCCTCGGCCGCTGGGACTCGCCTCGTGCGAGAAGGGCCCGCCGGGCCCAGCGGCTCCCCGCCGACCTGGCCGTCGCCCTGCATGTGCAGGCCTTGCGCATCGGCCCGGCGGACCACTCGGGCTACGGCACGGCGGTCAGCCGGGATCCCGAGACCGGGCGTCTCTCCCCCCAGGGCTCCTTCTTCCGGGGTGTGCGCCGCAGCGCCCCGCCGCCGCACACCGGCGAACCGCTGGACCGGCTCGCGGGCGGCACCGCCCTTCTCGAACACTCCCTGCTCACCCTGGAACGCCATCTGCGCGCGCCGGTGTCGGTCGACTTCGAGGTGCGCGACGACGAGATCTCCCTGCTCTCCGCCACGGCGCAACTCCGCCCACCGCTTCGCGCCTCGGTGTGTCTGGCGGCGGACCTGGCCCGGGACGGGGCGCTCGGCCGTGCGGAGGCCGTCCAGCGGATCACGCCCGCGCAGGTGCAGGAACTGCTGCACCCGCAGCTTCGGCTCACCGGCGGGGAGGAACTCCTGGTGAAGGGGCTGCCCGCCTCGCCGGGCGCGGCGACCGGAGCGGTCGTGCTGTCCAGTGAACGTGCCCTCGAACTGGCCGCGGACGGTACTCGGGTGGTGCTCGTGGCTACCGAGACGACCCCGGCGGACGTCCCCGGGATGCTGGCGTCCGCCGCCGTGCTGACCGGCAGCGGCGGCATCGCCTCGCATGCCGCCGTGGTGGCGCGGGGCGCCGGCAAGCCCGCGGTGTGCGGCGCCGAGGGGCTGCGCGTGGACCCGGCCGCCGGGACCGTGCACTTCGGCGAGCGGGTCGTGCGGGAGGGCGACCCCGTCTCGCTGGACGGCCGTACCGGCGCCGTCTACGCGGGGACGCTGAGCGTCAGTGTGGCCGGACCGCCACCCGAGCTGTCCACCGTGCTGGAGTGGGCGGACGGCGTGCGCCGACTGGGTGTGCGGGTCAACGCCGACACGGCCGCCGAGGTGGAGACCGCCCTCGCCCTGGGCGCGGAGGGCGTGGGGCTGTGCCGTACGGAACACCAGTTCCTCGGCGGACGGCTGCCGCTGATCCGCCGGGTGCTCCTGGCCGCGGACCCGGCCGCCCGCGACGAGGCGCTGGTGGCGCTGGAACGCGCCCAGCACGAGGACTTCCGCGCACTGCTGGCCGCCGTGGGGAACCGCCCGGTGACCGTGCGCCTGTTGGACGCCCCGCTGCACGAGTTCCTGCCCGCCCCCGGACAGTCCCTGGACGCGGCAGAGGAGCAGCGGGCCGCCGCGCTGCGCGAGGCGAACCCCATGCTCGGGCTGCGCGGCGTACGACTGGCGCTGCTGCACGAGAGGCTCTACCCGGCGCAGGCCGAGGCGCTCTTCACCGCCTGGGCCGATGTGGCGGCCACCGGAATCCGGCCTGAGCTGGAGGTGATGATCCCGCTCGTCAGCCTGCCGGAGGAACTGGCGGCCGCGGCCGCGTACGTACGGGCGGCCGCCGACGCGGTCGCCGCCCGCACCGGCGTGGAGGTCCCGTACCGGCTCGGCACGATGATCGAGACCCCTCGGGCCGCGCTGCTGGCCGGCGAACTCGCCGAGCACGCCGAGTTCTTCTCCTTCGGCACCAACGACCTCACCCAGCTCACCTACGGGTTCTCCCGGGACGACGTCGAGCGCCAGGTGCTCACCTCCTACCAGGAGCGCGGATTCCTGACCGCCAGCCCGTTCGCCCGGCTCGACCCGCACGGCGTGGGTTCCCTGGTCCGCCTGGCGGCCGAGCGGGCACGGGAGGTACGGCCCGGAATCAAGCTGGGCGTCTGCGGTGAGCACGGCGGGGACCCCGAGTCGATCGCGTTCTGCGACGACCTCGGTCTCGACTACGTCTCCTGTTCCGCGCACCGCGTGCCGGTGGCCCGGATGGCGGCCGCGCACAGTGCCCTGCAGCCGCGCGAAGAGACCGGGAGCGCACGATGACGACCACCGCGACCGCCGACACGACCCTGTCGGAAACCGAGCTGGAGGACCTGCGCGAGACCGTACGGTCGGTGTGCGCGGACGCCGGCGGCACCGCCGCGGTACGCCGGCTGTCCGAGGACGCCCCCGGCATCGACGCCGGGCTGTGGGACGCCCTCGGCCGGCAGGTCGGCCTCGCGGCCCTCGGCCTCCCGGAGTCGGCGGGCGGCATCGGCGGCCTCGCCGAGATCGCCGTCGTCTGTGAGGAGTTGGGCAGGACCCTGGCACCGGTCCCGCTGCTGACCTCCACCGTGCTGGCCGGGCAGGTGCTGGCCGGCTGTGGTACGGCCGACAGGGCGCTGGCGAAGCTGGCCGAGGGCGCGGTGCACGCCCTGGCGGTGGTCGCGCTCGACGGGACGTGGCGGGCCGACGCCGTGCCGGTGGCCGTCTCATGGCAGGGCAGTGTCCCCCTGCTCGACGGCACCGCGCCGTACGTCCTCGACGGCGCCGACGCCGAGGCGCTGGTGGTGGCCGCGGTCGGAACCGACGGCGTCGACCTCTTCCTGGCCGAGCCGCGCGAACCGGGGGTCACGGTGCGCCGGGTGCCCACGCTGGACCTCAGCCGGGGCCAGGCGGTGGTCTCCTTCTCCGGTGCCCGGGTCCGGGCGCTCACCGCCGGCGGCGAGGGGGCGGACGTCGTCTCCCGCGCCCTGGACGTGGCCCTGGTGGCGCTGGCCGCCGAGCAACTGGGCGGGGCACAGGCCGCCTTGGACATGACGGTGGCCCATGTGCGCGACCGTACCCAGTTCGGCAGGGCGCTCGGCGGCTTCCAGGCTGTCAAGCACGCCTGTGCCGACATGCTGCTCCAGGTCGAGGCCGCACGGTCGGCCGTGGTGCGCGCGGTCCGCGCGGACGGCTCGCCGGAGGCGCTGGCCGAGGCGGCAGCGGTGGCCCAGGCGTGGTGCGGCGAGGCGTTCGCCTCCGTCACCGCCGAGTGCGTGCAGCTCCACGGGGGGATGGGCTTCACCTGGGAGCACGACGCGCACCTCTACTTCCGGCGCGCCCTGTCCGACGCGGTGTTGCTGGGCGGAGCCGCACACCATCGGGAACGGCTGGCCGGGCTGCTGGGCTGGTGACGTGGACGTGGAAGGAGGACGGAACGTGACCACCAGACTCATAGACGAGTCGCTGTTCGAAAGCGGGGAGACCCGGGGGACCCGGGAATTCGACGACGGGGATCCACCGCCTCTCGTGGGCGCCCGGTGCTCCGGGTGCGGCACCGTCGTCTTCCCCCGGCAGGCCTCGTGCCCCCGGTGTTCGGACGAGGCGATGTCCGCGCATGTGCTGCCGGTGAGCGGGCACGTGTGGTCGTGGACGCTCCAGGCGTTCCCGCCGAAACCGCCGTACCGGCCGCCGGCCGGCGGCCACCGGCCGTACCACGTGGGCTATGTGGACCTCGGTGAGGTGCTCGTCGAGGCGCGCCTCGCGGTGAGCCGCGCGGAGATCCGGATCGGTCTGCCGGTCCGGCTCACCTCGGTGCCCGCCTACCGGGACGAGGACGGGACCGAGGTGGCGACGTTCGCCTTCCGCCCGGAGCGGGACGGGGAGCGATGAGCCGGCCCGACGACGTCTATGTGGTCGGATGCGGGATGCACCCCTTCGGCCGCGACGAGAGCGTGAGCGGCATGGACATGGCCGCGCGTGCCGTACGCGAGGCTCTGGCGGACGCCGGTGTCGCCTGGGAGGAGATCGGCTACGCGGCCGGCGGCTCCGACGTGTCCGGCAAGCCCGACACGCTGGTGGGCCGACTGGGCCTGACCGGAGTGCCGTTCGTCAATGTGCAGAACGGCTGCGCGACCGGCGCCTCGACCGTGCTCGCGGTGGCCAGCGCGCTGCGCGCGGGTGAGGCCTCGCTGGGGCTGGCGGTGGGGTTCGACAAGCACGAGCGCGGTGCCTTCCACGTCTCCGCCGCCCGCTACGGCCTGGGCGACTGGTACGCCGAGACCGGCATGATGCTCACGACCCAGTTCTTCGCGCTGAAGACGCAGCGGTACCTGTACGAGCACGGCATCTCCGAGCGGGCGCTGGCAAAGGTCGCCGCGCGGGCCTTCCGCAACGGCTCGCACCATCCCCTGGCCTGGCGGCGCAAGCCGCTGACGGAGCAGGAGATCCTCGACTCCGCCGAGGTCAGTCCCCCGCTCACCCAGTACATGTTCTGTTCTCCCGGTCAGGGCGCGGCGGCCTTGGTCCTCGCCCTGGGCGACCGCGCGTTCGACCTGTGCGAACGTCCGGTGAGGCTGGCGTCGTTGGCCTTCCGGACCCGGCGGTTCGGTTCGTTCGAGGTGTTCTCGCCGTGGCTGCCGCCGGGACCGCACCGCAGCCCCAGCGTGGACGCCGCGGAGGCGGTCTTCCGCGCGGCGGGGGTGCGGCCCGCCGACGTACAGGTCGCCCAGTTGCAGGACACGGACAGCGGCTCGGAGCTGATCCACCTGGCCGAGACCGGACTGTGCGGCCACGGCGAGCAGGAGGAGCTGCTGACCGACGGCGCCACCGATCCCACGGGCCGGATACCGGTCAACACCGACGGCGGCTGCCTGGCCGGCGGGGAGCCCGTCGGCGCCTCCGGGCTGCGGCAGTTCCACGAGGTCGTACGACAGTTGCAGGGCCGGGCGCCCGGTGTGCAGGTGCCGGGCGACCCCCGGGTGGGCTTCACCCATGTCTACGGGGCGCCCGGGATCAGCGCGTGCTCGGTCCTGACGGTGTGAGAGGCGGCGGGCAGGTCATGGGGCGGGACGGCAGAACGGCGCTGGTGACCGGCGGGGCACGCGGCATCGGCCTGGAGATCGGCCAGCAGCTCGCGGACCGGGGACTACGGGTCCTGGTCGGGGCACGACGACCGGAGGCGGCCGAGGAGGCGTGTCGCGCCATCGGCCCGGCGGCGGTGCCGCTGGCGCTGGACGTGACCTCCGCGAAGAGCGTCGCGGAAGCGGTCGGCAAGGCACGGGACCTGGTCGGCGGGATCGACGTCCTGGTGAACAACGCCGGAGTGTCCCTGGACGGGGGACTACGGCCTCCGTACATCGACGAGGACATCCTGCGCGCGACGCTGGACACCAATCTCGCCGGCGCCTGGCGCGTGGCCGAGGCCGTCGTGCCGGGCATGGTGACAGCCGGCTACGGCCGGGTGGTGAACGTCACCAGCTCCTACGGTTCACTGACGCTGATGGACTCCGGCCGCCACCCCGCCTACCGGATCTCCAAGGCGGCGCTCAACGCCCTCACCCGGATGCTCGCGGCCGAGGTGGCCGGCACGGGCGTCCTGGTCAACGCCGCCGACCCCGGCTGGACCCGCAGCGGCATGGGCGGCCCGTCCGCCCCGCGCGGGCCGGAGGAGGGTGCGGACACGCCGGTCTGGCTGGCGACGCTTCCCGTGGGCGACGGGACGACGGGCGGGCTGTTCGCCGATCGCAGGCCACTGCCCTGGTGAGCAGGCCACTGCGGGGGTGAGGGGCCTCAGTCGGCCGGCTTCTGCTCGGCGGCGACGATGCGCAGCGCCAGCGCCCTGACCGCCTCCAGCACGGACCGGGAGGGCAGCTGGGACAGCGGTCCTCCCTCCGCCCGCAGTGCGGTGACGAGCATGGTCGTACTGATCAGCGTGCGGACCGCGAGGGCCTGTGTCGCGTGCCGGGCCTTGGCCGCGCGGGGGCTGCGCGTGGTGCCCTCGGGCAGATAGTCGTAGCCACGCTGGATGTGTCGCTGTTCGAACTCGTCCCTCAGTACCTTGACGTTGCCGTTGGCGGAGGCGACCTGCACCTGGTACAGCCGGGCCTCGTCCGGGTTCTGCTCCACCCAGTCCCACACGGCGTCGATGACACGGACCAGGCCTTCCGCGTCACCGGGTTCGGACTCCGGCCGGGCCGCCTCCACGACCGCGTTCAACTGGTCGAAGACCCGGCGCATGGCGAGTTCGAGCAGCTCTTCCTTGCCGTCGAAGTGGTAGTAGACGGCCGTGGGGACCACCTGGGCCTCGTCGGCGATGTCCTGGATGCTGGTCTCCGCGAAGCCGTTGCGGCCGAACACCCTCACTGCGGCGGTGATGATGTGCTGCCGCCGCGAGGGCCGGTGGGCGGGCTGCTTGCCGTTCTTCGTGGTGGCCATCATGCTCCCTGCCCGCTGCCTCGAGCCCGCGTCCGTGGACCCTGCGTACTGACCATTGTATCCAGTAACTCCCACCGTCCGTCCGTAAAACTCCTGCTGCGCGTTGGCCTCCGAGGCATCGAGGTCCCGGCATACTTGACAGCATGACGACATCCGGAACCCGCGCCGCTCACCGTCCCTCGCGCAAGCAGTGGGTGGTCGAGGCAGCCACGGAGTTGTTCGCCACGCAGCCGCCGGACGAGGTGACGGTGGCCGACATCGCCGCTCGTGCGGAGATGACCTCGGCAGCCGTGTACTACCACTTCTCCTCCAAGGACCAGATCCTGGCGGAGGCCATGCGGGCGTTCGCCGCCGCGCTGCGCGAGCAGTTGCAGGCGATCACGCAGGCCCACGAACCGGGCGCGGACACCGGAGCGGCCGTCACCTCGCTGCTGGCCTGGATGGGCGAGCACCGGTCGGCCGCCACGGTGTTCTTCGTGTCGTCGGCCGGCATGAGCCAGGACGCGGAGGCGCGGCGCCAGGAGAGCCGGACGGAGTTGCTGGACGAGTTGGTGCGGTTGATCCGCAAGGCCCGTACGTCCGTCTCCGACGCCGAGGCGGCGGTGATCGGCCTGGGTCTGCTGGCGCTGCTGGAGACCGCGGCGATCTCACAGGTCCGCGGCGACGACGTCTACCGGTCGCTGGGGCACCGCTCCTTCGTCCGCGAGGTCGGCGACCTCGCGGAGCGGATCGCCGACCCGGCCTCCTAGGCCGTGTCTGACAATTCCCGTCTGCCTCGCGACGCCATGCACGCACTCTCGGCGCACCGGGCGCAGACCCGAGTACGCCCAGTACGAGGGTCTACGCCCGGCACGCCGAGAGCACGCACCTGACGCCGCCAGGCCGCCCTCCGGGCGACGACGGGAATTGTCAGACACGGCCTAGTGCCGCGGCAGGCAACGTTTGCCCGACGGGGCAAACGTTGCCTGCCGGGGCACTGGAGATCCGGTCAGAGCAGCAGGCGCAGGGGCTTGCTCAGCAGCTCTCCGACCGTGCGCAGATAGTCGGCGGCGGGTGCCCCGTCGACGGCACGGTGGTCGAAGGTGAGACTCAGGGTGAGCACGCGTGTCCGCAGCGGCCTGTCCTCCGCCCACTCGACTCCGTCCCTGAGTCTGCCCACCCCGAGGATCGCGACATTGCCGGGGTTGATCACGGGGGTGAAGAAGTCGACGCCGTATCCGCCGAGCGAGGTGACCGTGAAGGTGGCCCCCTCCAACTGCGCGGGAGAGATACGCCCCTCGCGCGCTGCTTGGGCGAGTGCCCTCGACCGGCGGGCGATCTCGGTCAGCGGCAGCGCCACCGCGTCCTCGATCACGGGGACCATGAGGCCGCCCGGGACGGCCACCGCGAAGCCGAGGTGGATGCCGTCGAGCAGATGGACGCCGTCCTGCCGCACCGTCGCGTTGAGCAGTGGGTGCCGGCGCAGGGCGAGGGCCGAGGCCTTCAGCAGGAAGTCGTTGAGGCTGGGAACCGGCAGGTCGCTGTCGGCGCACTCCTCCTTGAGCCGGTCCCGCAGGGACACCACGGCGTCCATTCGCACCTCGTAGCCGTGCGTCAGCTGCGCCATCTCCTGGAGGCTGGCGTGCATCCGGCGGGCGATGGTGCCGCGCATCCCGGTGAGCGGGATGACATCACTGGTTCGCACGTGGGTGGGTCCGGCTGCCGGAGCGACTTCCTCCAGGTCCGCCCTGCGGATCCGGCCGCCCGGCCCGCTGCCGCTCACCTCGGAAAGGTCGATGCCCCGTTCCTTCGCCAGCTTGCGGACCAGCGGCGAGGAGGGGGTGCCGCCCGGCGGAAGTGGCGTGAGGAGGCCGCCGGGGCGGGACGCGAGGTACTCCTCCACGTCCTCGGACACGATCCGGCCACCCGGCCCCGTACCGCGTACGGCGGTGAGGTCGACGTCGGCGGCCGCGGCGACCCGCCGGGCGTTGGGTGAGGACAGCAGCCGGTCACCGCTGCCGTTGACGGTGGGGGGCGCGGCGGCACCGTCGCCGTCGAGGGCGGGCGCGGCGGCCGTGTCCGCGCCGATCCCGGAGCCGGCCGGCGTCGGCGGCTGCTCGCCCTCGGCCAGCAGCCAGCCGATGAGGGCCCCGGCCGGCACGGTGGCCCCCGCCGGGACCAGGGGGTGGAACAGGCCCGCGGCCTCCGCCTCGACGTCCACGTCGACCTTGTCGGTGGCCAGCCGCAGCAGCGCGTCGCCCTCCGCGACGGCGGCACCGGTGGGCACCAGCCACTCGTCGATCGTGCCTTCCTGCATGGTCAGGCCGATCTTCGGCAGCAGAACCTCGACCGCCACGTCGCTCACGACCTTTCGAGGAGGCGCCGGCAGCCCTGGGCGATGCGGGCGCGATCGGGGACGTACGCCTTCTCCAGGACCGGGGAGAAGGGCACCGGCGAGAAGGGGGCGCCGATGCGCAGGACCGGCGCGTCCAGGTAGTCGAAGACGGTGTCCTGGATCTGCGCGGCGATCTCCGCTCCGAGCCCGCCGAAGGTGACGGCCTCGTGCACGACGAGCACCCGGTTGGTGCGGCGGACGGAGGCGAACATCGTCTCGGTGTCCAGGGGCTGCACGGTGCGGGGGTCGATCACCTCGATCTCCACGCCCTCGGCGGAGAGCTCGTCGGCCGCCGCGAGGGCTTCCCCCACCATGCGGCCGAGGGCTATCACGGTGACGTCGGAGCCCTGTCGCGCGGTGTGCGCCCGGCCCAGCGGGATGCCGTAGATCTCCTCGGGCACCTCGCCGGCGCTGCCGAGCAGGACCTTGTTGAGCATGACGACGACCGGGTTGTCGTCCCGGATGGCCGAGACGGTCAGGCCCTTGGCGGTGTAGGCGTCGCACGGCATGACGACCTTGAGGCCGGGCACGTGGGCCAGCCAGGCCTCCAGGCTCTGGCTGTGCTGTGCCGCGGCGCCCAGGCCCGCTCCGGAGGCGGTGGTGATGGTGAGCGGCACGGACAGCGCGCCGCCGAACATGTACTTCATCTTCGCCGCCTGGTTGACGATCTGATCGAGGCAGACGCCGATGAAGTCCATGAACATCAGGTCGACGACGGGGCGCAGCCCCCGGGCGGCGGCTCCCACGCCGAGGCCGACCAGAGCGGCTTCGGAGATCGGGGTGTCGATCATGCGGCGGGGGCCGAACTCGTCGAGCAGGTTGTCGAACATACGGAACACGCCGCCGTATCCGGCCACGTCCTCGCCGGCGACGAAGACGTTCTCGTCCTCGCGCATGGCCTGGGCGAGTCCCTCGTTGAAGGCCTTGACGTAGGTGAGTTTCCGCGTGGCGACGACCGGGGTGACGGCGGACGCTTCAGTGGTGGTGGTCATGGCGGTCATCCCGAGTAGACGTTGAGCAGCAGGTCGGCGGGGTCGGGCAGCGGGCTCGCCTCGGCGTACGCGATGGCCTCGGCGATCTCCTCGCGCGTGCGCCGCCATACGTCGTCCAGTTCCGCGCGGGTCGCGCTGCCGTCGGCGACCGCCCGGGCCTCGATCAGGTCGACGGGGTCGCGGGACTTCCACTCGGCGACCTCCTCGTCCGAGCGGTAGGGGTGCCGCAGGCCCTTGACGCCCTGGTGGTCGAAGTAGCGGTAGGTCTTGGCCTCGATCATCATCGGGCCCGCGCCGGCCCGGGCCCGTTCGACGGCTTCGGTGGCGGCGCGGTGGACGGCGATCGCGTCCATGCCGTCGACGATCACACTGGGCATGCCGTAGGCGGCGGCCCGGTCGGCGACGTCGGTGAGCAGCATGTGCCCGGACTGCGGGGTGAACTCCGCGTAGCCGTTGTTCTCGCAGACGAAGACCACCGGCAGCCCGAGGATCGCGGCCATGTTGGCGCCCTCGTGGAAGGCGCCGATGTTGGTGGCGCCGTCGCCGAAGAAGGTCACGGCGACGCTGTCCTCGCCCTTGTACCGGGCGGCGAAGGCGGCGCCGACGGCGATCGGGACGCCCGCGCCGACGATGCCGTTGGCGCCGAGCATGCCGCGGGTGAGGTCGTTGATGTGCATGCTTCCGCCGCGGCCGAGGCACGCGCCGGTGACCCGGCCGTACAGCTCGGAGTACATCTCGCGGAAGCCGACCCCCTTGGCCACGGCGTGTCCGTGGCCTCGGTGGGTGGAGGTGATCTGGTCGTCGTCGCGCAGGGCCGCCATGACGCCGGCGGCCACGGCTTCCTGGCCGACATACAGATGCAGGAAGCCGGGCAGTTTGCCCGCCTCCATGAGTCTTCCCGCCTCGGTCTCGAAGAGCCGTATGCGGACCATGCGCTCGTGCAGGTCCTTCACGACCGGCGGGCTGACCTGGGTGCTGACCTGCGGGGATTTCTTCGACGTCGTTGACGCTCGTTGAGCCATCGTCCGCCCCTTCGTCCGAGGGAGGTTGCCAAGCAATCGGACTTACTTATGCCGGTCTACAGTAACCAGCACGGGGCACCTTACTGAACAGCGTCTCTAATTACTACGCCCCGGACCCGGCTCGCCGCCCCGTGCGTCCACCAACTCCACGACGTTGCCCTCCGGATCCGTCCAGAAGCTGATCCGCCGGCCGCGCACCCGGACGACGACGGGGTTCGACAGGGGCCGGGCACCCGCGGCCGGCAGCGCCGCCACCACCGGCTCCATGTCGTCGAGATGGAAGGTGAGATACGACAGGCCCGCGCGCCCGGCCGAGCAGGGCACCGCATGCGCCGCCACCGGCTCCGACAGGGGAAGGATCAGCTTGACGCACCCCCCGGAGGGCACCCGCAGCCAGACGACCACCAGCTCGCCGCCGAGCCCGGCCGGACCCCCGATGGACTCCGGTACGCGCGAGCGGTGCTCGGCGCGACAGCCGAGCACGTCGCCGTAGAAGCGCTCCATCAGCGCCAGGTCCCGCACCACCACCCCCACCTCGAACGGCCGCGTCATGACCATCACACCCACCCCCAGGGGACACCGAGCGGTGACTTCGACACTTTCTATTGACAGACCACACTAAGTCCTGTTGTCGTTTCGGACACGACCCAGCCGTCGCGTTTCGAAGCCGGTCACCGGCTCGCGGCTGGGAGGATTGTGAGGACATCGTGGTCCAGACCAGTTCGCCGGAGATTCGGGAGACGGACGCCGAGGGCAGGGCGCCGGTCGCGGCCCCCTCCGCCCCCGCCACCCCGGAATACGCGTCGTGGATCAGCCGGGACCGGTCCACCGACGCGGCGTCCGTGACGATGCGGCGGGAAGCGGCCGAACTCGTCGAGCGGGTGATGGCGCACTACCGCGACAGCACGACGCACGAGGCGGACGGCCAGTGGACGGAACCCGTGGCCAACTACCTCGACGCCGACCGCTGGCAGCGCGAGATCGACACCGTCCACCGGAGCGTGCCGCTGCCGCTCGCCATGTCCTGCGAGCTTCCGGGGCCGAACACCTACAAGGCGATCGACGTGCTCGGCATCCCCGTGCTGATCACGCGTGACCGACAGGGCACCGTGCACGCGATGATCAACGCGTGCCGGCACCGGGGGGCCAAGCTCCTCGAAGCCGGTTGCGGGGTGGCGAAACGGCTCACCTGTCCGTACCACTCCTGGTCCTACGACCTGGCCGGGGAGCTGCGGGGCGTGTACGCCGAGAAGACCTTCGGCGAGGTTGCGCGCGGGGGGCGCAGCCTCGTCGGACTCCCGGCCGGGGAACGCGCGGGCATCGTCTTCGTCTCGCTGGACCCGGCGGCCGAGCCCGACCTGGACGCGTGGCTGGGCGATCTGCAGCCCCTGCTGGAGGGCCTCCGGCTGGCGGAGTGCCACCACTACTCCACCGGCGAACTGACCAGTCCCAACTGGAAGGTCACCCTCGACGGGTATCTGGAGACGTACCACTTCGCCTCGCTGCACCCGAAGACGGTGTTCGAGACGAACCTCTCGAACATGATGGCCCACGACACCTGGGGCCCCCACCAGCGCATCGCGCCGGCCCTGCGCCCCATCGCGCAGGCGGTCGAGCTGCCGCCGGACCGGCGTGACCCCGGGGACTGTGTCGGGCCCATCTACTGGCTCTTCCCGGGCCTCGCGATCGCCGGCGGCTGGCGCCAGAAGATCGCCGTCTCCCTGGTGCTCCCCCGGACGCCGACCGAGTCGGTGACGCAGCAGATCATCCTGCTGCGGGAACCGGCGGTCACCGAGGAGGAGCGCCAAGCCGCCGACCGGTTCGGCGCGTGGTTCCACGAGGTGGTCCGCGACGAGGACTACGCGACCACCTACGGAGTCCAGCAGGGTCTGAAGGCCCTCGACGGGACCGACTTCGTCTTCGGACGCAACGAGCCCGGGCTCCAGCACTTCCACCGCACCATTCACCGACACCTGGACAGTGGCGCCACAGCAGCCCCCAGAGCCGCCAGGTGAGCAACCAACAACACTCGCGGGAGAACACCATGGTGGCAACGGGCAGCCTCGACGGGCGTGTCGCGGTGATCACGGGCAGCACGCGCAGCATCGGCCGCGCCATCGCCGAGGCCTTCCTCGCCGACGGCGCCACGGTCGTCGTCAGCGGCCGCAGCGAGGTCAAGGGCAAGCAGGCCCTGGAGGAGATGGGCGCCGGGGACCGGGCCGTCTTCCACCCCTGTGACGCGGGCAGCCAACAGGACATCGAGGGCCTCGCCGACTTCGCCGCCGAGCGCTTCGGCAGGCTCGACATCTGGGTCAACAACGTGGGCGGCAGCTCCGGCTTCGCCCCGATCCACCAGCTCAGCGACGAGGCGTGGCACGACGCCCTCAACCTGAACGTCAACAACTACTTCTACGGCACCCGCCGGGCGCTGCCGAAGATGCTGGAAGGCGGCTGGGGCCGCATCATCAACATCTCGTCGGTGGAGGGCAAGCAGGCCAACAAGCCCGCGATCAGCCACTACATCACCAACAAGCACGCCATCCACGGCCTGACCAAGGCGACCGCGTTCGAGTACGGCACCCAGGGCATCACCTGCAACGCCATCTGCCCCGGCGCCGTCGACACCGACCTCATGCGGGCCGCGGGTCCCGCCGCGGCGGAGGCCGAGGGCATCAGTTACGAGGAATGGCTGGGCCGGTTCGCCGAGCATGCCGCCACGAAGCAGATCACCACGGTGGAGCAGATCGCGGCCGTCGCCTCGCTGCTCGCGAGCGAGGCCGGTGCGGGTATCACCGGCGCGCTGATCAGCGTGGACGGCGGAACGGCGCAGTGGTAGGCCGGGGACGGACAGGGGCAGGCACGGGTACGGACAGCGGGAGACCTCGGTCATGAAGAGCTGGATCACGGACTGGCAGCGCAGTGAGCGGCTGCCGCACTACACCCGCGCCAACGCGGGCGAGACCCTGCCGGACCCCGCCAGCCCGCTGGGCTGGACCCTGGTCTGGGGGCGGGGCCTGCAGGGCTGGCGCAACGGCTTCGTCGGGTTCGGCATCTACCGCGAGGAGGAGGTGGCCGGCCCCCGCCCGCCGTTCGTCGGCATGTTCGGCGGCCACTTCTACCTCAATCTGTCGCACATGCGGCTGTTCGGCATCCGGATGGGCCAGACGGCGGACCAGATCGACGCCGCCTTCGTCGGTCAGCGCTCCGACACGCCGGTGTACGTGGCGCACCCGGACGACCGGGACGAGGAGCTGACCGCCAAGGCGGGCGCGACGCTGCAGCGGATGCTCGGCCAGACCGGCTTCCCGGAGGCCGACGCCGACCGGGAACGGCTGCGCGCCCTGCGCCGCGCGCGACCCGACCTGGCCCAGCTGTCCGACGCGGAACTGATCGCGCACGCACGGTCGTTGCTGGACGAGGTGGAGACCACCTTCCGGCGACACGTCGAGTCGTCGCTGCCCGCCTCCGTCGGACCGGCGATCCTCGGCCCGCTGTGCGCGAGCGTGGACCGCCCCGGCGCCATGCTCGACCTGATCGGCGGGCTCGGCGACGTCGACTCCGCCTCCCCCTCGACCGGGCTGTGGACGCTGTCCCGCCAGGTGGCGGCCTCGGCGGAGCTGAGCGCGCTGTTCGACCGGGGTCCGGCCGCGGTGGAGCAGGCGCTCGACGGGGCCGCCGGGGACGTGAAGGCGTTCCGTGACTCCTTCGAGGAGTTCCTGGCGGAGTCCGGCGACCGCGGCCCCAACGAGTGGGACATCCACGCGCTGTCCTGGGAGGCGGCGCCCGTCCAGGCACTGGCCCTGGTCGACCGGATCCGGCACAGCCCCGACGACGACTCCCCGGCCGCCCGACGGAGGCGGCTGACGGAGGGGCGTGAGCGGACGGCCCGGGAGATCCGGGCCGCGCTGCCCGAGGAGACCCGGGCCATGTTCGACGCCGGCCTGCACGCCTCCCAGGTGTGGATCCCGGCCCGCGAGCGCACCAAGGCGAACTGCGTCACCGTCGTCAACGAGATCCGCATGGCCGTACGGGAGCTCGGCCGCCGGGGCGTCGAGGCGGGGCTGTTCGCCCGGCCGGAGGACGTGATGATGCTCCTGGACACCGAACTCGACGAGTACGTCGCCGCCCCGGAGTCCTTCGGTCCCGTCATCGCGCGGCGGCTGGAGGAGTACGCGGGCCTGCACGACCTGGAGCCGCCGTTCTTCGTCGCCGACGACACGCAGACCGAGGTCGACTCCTGGCTGCGACGCGCCGAGGAGCGGACAACGGCGGCCGTCGAGGGTGATGTGCTCGGGGGTGTGGGCGGCAGTCATGGCACGTACACCGGCACCGTGCGGGTGGTCACCGACCCGGCGTCGTGCGAGGCGCTGGAGCCCGGCGAGGTGCTGGTCGCGCCGATCACGGACGCGGCCTGGACCCCCCTGTTCCTGGTCGCGGGAGCGGCGGTCGTGGATGTGGGCGCGCTCAACAGCCACGCCGTGGTGGTCTGCCGTGAGCTGGGCATCCCGGCCGTGATCTCCGTCGAGGGCGGGACGCGACGGCTGCGGGACGGGATGGTGATCACGGTCGACGGCGAGAAGGGCACGGTCACCGTGGACAGCGTGCCGGCATCGCTCGGCGTCTGAGAGAAGGTCCCAGAAACGCGTGGGCCCGCCGCTCCCCCCGACGGGGCGGCGGGCCCACGGCCATGATCGCGAAGGGAACACGCAGTGCCAGAGGAAAACGCACAGGAGATCATCGTCGCCGGCTGGATGGACTACGCGCCCGGCGACCGCGACAGGATGCTGGAACACCTGGTCGTACTGGGACACCGGACCCGTGCGGAGGAGCCGGGCTGCCTGGACTACGCGATGACCGCGGACCCGGGCGACGAACAGCGGATCCGGGTGTATGAGCGGTGGGTCTCCCAGGAAGCCCTCGACGAGCATTTCACCACCCCGCACATCAAGGACTTCCGGGCGGCGGTGGCCGGTTTGACGCGCGTCGGGGTCTCCTTGCAGGCACACACCGTGGCCTCGTCACGAGCCATGCGCTGACTCTCCCAGCCGCACCAGCATCTTGCCGACGTTGCCGCCGCCGAGCAGGGCCAGCAGCGCTCCCGCGGCGTTCTCCAGGCCGTCCACGACCGTCTCGCGCGCGGTGATCCGGCCCTCGGCGAGCCAGCCCGCGACCCGCCGCTCGAACTCCGGCCGCAGGTCGTCGTGGTCGCGGACGATGAAACCGCGCAGGGTCAGCCGCTTGAGGACCGCCTGGATCAACTGGTTGATGTCGGCGGCCCGTCGGTCGCCGCCGAACTGCGACATCATGCCGCACAGGGCGACCCGGCCACCGGTGCGCAGCGCGTGCAGCGCGGCGGCGAGCTGCTCCCCGCCGACGTTGTCGAAGTACACGTCGATGCCCTCGGGCGCCAGCCGGGCCAGCGCGTCGCGCACCGGCTCGGCACGGTAGTCCGCGGCGGCGTCGTAGCCGAACTCCTCCACCAGCAGGGCACACTTGGCCGGGCCGCCGGCGGTCCCGATGACGCGGTCCGCCCCCAGCAGGCGCGCGAACTGGCCGGCGGCGGTGCCGACCGCGCCGGCTGCCGCCGACACGAAGACGGTGTCACCCGCGCCCACCGCCGTGATCCGGGTCAGACCCACGTACGCGGTGAACCCGGTCTGGCCGAGCAGGCCCAGCCAGGTGGGCAGCGGGGCGAGCCGGGGGTCGATGCGACCGGCGCCGTCCGTGTGCGCCGCGTCCAGCACGGCCCGCTCCCGCCAGCCGAGCTGATGGCGCACGTAGGTGCCCGGCGGCACCGAGGCACAGCGGCTCTCCTCCACGACACCGAGGGCACGGCCGTCGAGCGGCGAGCCCGGGGTGAAGTTGTGCGTGTAGTGCTTCTCGGTGCTCTCCAGACGTCCGCGCATGGACGGGTCGACGCTCATGTAGAGGTTGCGCACGAGCACCTGCCTCTCCCCCAGGGGCGGCAGCTCGCGTTCCTCGACGGCGAAGTCGGTGGGGAGCGGTTCTCCATCGGGTCTGCGCACGAGACAGACCACCCGGGTGGTACGGGGTGTCACGGGGTCACTGCTCCGGCTGCCGGGTCGTACGCCGCAGGGCGAGGCGGCCGACCCAGCCGGCCATCTGGAGGTCGGCGTGGCGCAGTTCGCCCGACTGCCACCGGGCCTGGAAGTCGAAGACGCCCCGCGCTCCCGTCCTGGGGTCGGTCACCTCGACCAGTCCGTCCTCGGTGAGCCGGTACACATGCCCGGTCAGTGGGTGGATCACTTGCTTGGCCATGGGGCCCTCACTCCTGCACTCGGCGGCGCACGCCGCGCTTGGTCACGGTCACCGGGCCCTCGACCCGGAGCAGGCAGGCGAGCCGGGTCAGACCGTCCACCGGCCTGCGCAGGGCCTCGATGCCCTCGCGTTCCAGCGGGCCCACCGGGGAACAGTTCTCGGCGCCCTCCTCCACCTGGACGAAGCAGGTGCGGCAGGTGCCCTTGCCGCCGCAGACCGTGGGCCAGCGGTAGCCGAGCCGCCGGGCCGCGGTGAACAGGTCCTCGCCGTCGAGGACTTCGATCTCGACGCCCAGGGGCCCGAGCGCGACCCGGTGGGTCACTTGTCCATCCACTGGTCGAGCGTGCGGTTGAAGTGACGGATGCGGCTCTCCTGGTAGTTGGCGAGCGTGATGCCCGGCTTGCGCATCGCCTTCAGGCCCTGCTGGACGTAGGGCAGGTTCTCGCAGTCCTGGTCGAAGACGGGTCCGAGCACGCCGAGTTCGGGGATGTCGGCGAAGAGCATGTCCTCCGGCACCCAGCGGATCTTCGCGGGGGGCGGGATGTCACCGGGCTGCTTCGGGGACGACATGAAGATGATCTCTGCGGTGCAGGAGTCGGGGTCGAGGCCGTTGGGCCGGAAGCGGTAGATGATGTTCGACTTGGCGCCGCCCCAGGGGTTGAAGTTGGGGAACAGCAAGTAGTTGATGGCGTCGAGCAGTTCGGTGTCCGGGGTGGCGGAGAAGTCCTGCTGCGAGGTGGCCGCCAGTTGCGCGCGCATCCGCTCGGCGAGGACCTGGCGGGCGGTGCCGCCGGGAGGGATGGCCGGAAGCTCGTCGCCCTCCCCCCGCACCAGGTCACGTCCCTGCGCGGCGGCGTAGAAGGCTCGCGAGTCGTAGAAGGTCTCCAGGACGTCCTCCTCCGTGACGGAGTCCGCCACGTGCGGGCTGGGCGCGCCCTGGATGTTGATCATCCGGTTCCAGTTCGGCTGGTCCGCCATGACGTCGTACTGGGAGTTGGCGTCGGCGAGCCACGGCAGCATCTGCGGGTGGGTGGCGATCACGTGGAAGGACTCGATGAACGCGTCCTGCGCGATCTTCCAGTTGCAGGGCAGGACCTTGCCGATGTGCAGTGACTTGTACCGGTTCTCCAGCGGCCAGATGTAGTAGTCGTCGAAGGTGCCGCGATAGCTGTCGAAGGACTCGGCGTACGGGTCCATGTTGATGAAGACGAAGCCGCGCCAGGTGGCCACCTGGGCCTCGGGCAGGGCGAACTTCTCCGGGGTGACGTGCGGGAAGTCCCAGGCGCAGGGCGGGGTCTGCAAGGTGCCGTCGAGGTTCCAGGCGAAGCCGTGGAAGGAGCAGCGGAACTCTCCGACATTGCCGCCGGAGGTGCGCAGCTTGCGTCCGCGGTGCAGGCAGACGTTGACGAAGGCACGGATCTCGTCGGGGGCGGTGCGGACGACGATGAGGGAGTCGTCGCCGATCTCGTACACCTCGTGGTCGCCGACCTCGGGAATCTCGCTCTCCAGGCAGGCGAACTGCCAGACGCGCCGCCACACCTGCCGCATCTCGCGTTCCGCCCACTCGCGGGAGGTGAAGCGGGCCGTGTCGATGTCCTCGCTGCCGAGGGGGTCGTTGCGCTCATACCTCAGCGCGGCGGGAACGGGGCGGCTGTCCTGGTCGAGGTAGTCCTGGACGCTGGGCCCGGGGCACCGCGCAGTGGCCGGCTCCGACGTTTCGTCCATCATCTCTCCTCCGGCAGAAACTTTAGAGCGAGTGTAGTTACCCCTGACGGCAACGAGCAACACTCGAGCAGCCGGATCGACCCCACACCTTTCCAGTTCACGCCCCGATTGGACCGCGAGCCTGGAATTTCTTGGGGCGACCCTCTCCCCAAGCCCGCCGGGGCATGTCACACTCCGACCCACTTGAGGCTGTAGTGCCTCATAAGTTTCTCGGTGTCTTCCCCCTTCCGGGACGGTCTCTGCCCTCCCGGCCACAGCCCCGCGGCGATCCGCTCCGGGGCAACACACCACGGGAGTACTCAACGATGAGTTCCAGACCCCGTCGCGCGGTCCGCCGCGCCCTCACGGCGACCGTCCCCGTCACCGCCCTGCTCGCCCTGGCGGCGTGCGGCCCCGGCACGACTCCCGCCGCCGACTCCGCCAAAGCGGCGGCCTCGGACTCCCCCGGACTGATCGCCGCCCGCAAGGCCGTGGAGAAGTACGCACAGCACCCGAACCGGATCCCGGTCACCGAACCGGTGGGCAGGAAGATCCCCTCCGACAAGAAGATCGACTTCATTCTGTGCGGCGTGCAGTCCTGCCAGGACCTGGCCAACTTCTTCACCGCCGGCGCCAACGAACTCGGATGGCAGGTCAAGCAGATCGCCACCCAGGGCACGCCGGAGACCGTCCAGGCCGCCTACGAACAGGCGCTGCGCGACAAGCCGGACGCCGTCGTCTCCTCCGGATTCCCGCGGGCGGTGTACGCCAAGCAGCTGGCGCAGCTGAAGGCGGCGGGCATCCCCGTCATCCAGTCGAACGCCGACGACGTGGTGGGCGACGGCGTCTCCCTGCTCAAGAACGGGCCCGACGACGTCGCCGTCCAGGGCGAGATGCTCGCCTCATGGGTGGTGTCCGACAGCGACGCCCAGGCCGACACCGTCTACTTCGACCTGCCCGCCTACACCATCCTCAAGCCCGTCAAGGACACCTTCGCGGCCAAGTACAAGGAGTGGTGCGAGGGCTGCGCGCTGGACACCGTCGACGTGCCGATCACCTCGATCGGCAAGGACATGCCGGACCGCGTGGTGTCGTACCTCCGCTCGCACCCGAAGGTGACCCACGTCGTCTTCTCTCTCGGCCTGCTCAACGTGGGTGTCCCGGCCGCGTTGAAGACCGCCGGCATCACCGGCAAGCACATCGCCGTGAACGTGGGCGACGGGCAGAACTACCAGTACATCCAGAGCGGCCTCAGCGACGCCGCGATGGCACTGAACTCGCACGAGGCCGCGTGGCTCCAGGTCGACGCGCTGGCCCGCCACTTCGCCGGCCTGTCCATGGACGTGGACCAGAAGGCGGTCCTGCCCAACATGCTGATCACCAAGGACAACCTCCCGAAGTCTCTCGGCGACTTCCCGATCGTCGAGGACTACCAGGCGCAGTTCAAGGCGCTGTGGGGACTGAGTTGACCGGGCCGGTGCTCCGGGTGGCCGCCCTGTCGAAGAGATTCGGCGGCACCCAGGCACTCGAGGACGTCGATCTCGAGGTCTCGCCCGGCGAGATCCACGCCCTGATCGGGCCCAACGGCTCCGGCAAGTCCACCCTCATCAAGATCCTCGCCGGCTACCACCACGCGGAGCCGGGTGCCGTGGCCGAACTCGACGGTGAGCCCTTCGATCTCGGCCAGGTAGCGGCCTCCCGCCATGACCGGCTCCGCTTCGTCCACCAGGAGCTGGGACTGGTGGGCGAGTTGAGCGCCATCGACAACCTCGCCCTGAGTCACGGCTTCGCCCGCACGGCCCTCGGCAACATCCGCTGGCCTGAGATGGAGCGGCGGACGAGCGCACTCGTCGAACGGTTCGGCGTCGGCATCGACGTACGCCGGCCCCTGGCGACGGCGACCCCCGTCCAGCGCACGGTGGTGGCCATCGCCGCCGCACTCCAGGGCTGGGAGGGCCGCCGCGGTGTCCTGGTGCTCGACGAGCCCACCGCCGTGCTGCCGCCCGGCGAGGTGGCCCGCCTCTTCGACATCGTGCGGGAGGTCCGTGACGCCGGCGCCGGCGTCCTGTACGTCTCGCACCGGATGGACGAGATCTTCGCGCTCGCCGACCGGGTCACCGTGATCCGCGGCGGGCGCCGGATCGCCACGCGCCCGGTCGCCGAGCTCACTCCGCGTTCGCTGGCGGAGTTGATGGCGGGCGAGGAGATGGAGACGGACCATCGTCCCGCGCCTCCCACCGGCCTCGCCGAGCCCGTGCTGGAGGTACGCGACCTGTGGGCCGGCCCCCTGCGGGGAGTCGGCTTCGACCTGGCCGGGGGCGAGCGCCTGGGCATCACCGGTCTGGCCGGCTCCGGGCACGAGATCGTGCCGTACGCGGTGTGCGGGGCCCATGCCGGGCGGGTGAGCGGCAGGCTGCGGCTGCCGGGACGCTCCGAGCGGTGGACCGAGGTGCGCGACGCCGGCGGCCTGGGCCTTCCCCTGGTCCCGGCCGACCGGGCGGGCGAGGGAGTGATCGGCGACTTCTCGGTCGGCGAGAACCTCACCCTGCCGCTCCTGGAGCGGCTGCGCGCCCGTTCCGGGCGGCTGCGCCGACGCCGCGAATCCGCCCTGGCCGAGGACTGGATCAGGCGGGTCGGCGTGCGTACCGCCGGACGCGGCGCCCGGATCACCACGCTGAGCGGCGGCAACCAGCAGAAGGTCGTCATGGCCCGCTGTCTGGCCCAGCGCCCGCCGGTGCTGACGCTGTGCGAACCCACGGCGGGCGTGGACATCGCCACCCGGCTGCAGCTGTACGACCTGATAGAGCGCCAGGCCCACGAGGGCATGGGCGTCATCGTGTCCTCCACCGACACGCAGGACCTGCTCGCGCTGTGCACCCGCGTCCTGGTGGTACGGGACGGCCGGATCGCACGCGAGATCAGCGGCCGGGACATCACCGAGCCCGCGCTCGTGCACGCCATGGAAGGAACCGAGTGACATGAGGCCCAACCCGACCCGGGCGGCGGCCGCCCTGTCGTTCCGGAACATCGGCGCCGTGTACGTGTGGCTGGTCATCGTCGTGCTCTTCTCCGTATGGGCGCCGGACACGTTCCCGACCCTCATCACGGTCAAGCAGGTGCTGAACGGCAACGCCGTGGCGGGCCTGGTGGCGCTCAGCGTCGTACTGCCGCTGGCCGCCCGCGTCTTCGACCTGTCGGTCGCCTACACCATGTCGCTCACCAGTGTGCTGACCGCACACTTCCTGGTCTCCACGGGTCTCGGCCCCTTCGCCTCGACCACCCTGGCGATGACCGCGGCCCTGCTGGTCGGGGTGGTCAACGCCATCGTGGTGGTGATCCTGCGCGTCGACTCGTTCATCGCCACCCTGGCCACCGGGGCGCTCATACAGTCCCTGATCACCATGGTCACCAACGACAGCTCCATCACCGGTGTGCAACTGCTCGCCCAGCCGTTCGCGGACATCGCCCAGCTCGACGCGGGCGGCATCACCCTGCCGGTGCTGTATCTGCTGCTCGCCGCCCTCGCCATCTGGTTCGTGCTGGAACACACCGCCACCGGGCGCCGGTTGTACGCGACCGGTTTCAACGCCGACGCGGCCCGGCTGCAGGGGGTGCGCACCGACCGGCTGCGCTTTCTGACGCTGGTGGCCTCCGCGCTGCTCTCCGGTTTCGCCGGCGTCGTCTTCGCGTCGTCGGTCGGATCCGGATCGCCGACCGCGGGCACCCCGTATCTGCTGTCGGCCTACGCCGCCGCGTTCGTCGGGGCGACCCAGTTCCACGCGGGCCGCTTCAACGCCTGGGGCACCGTCCTCGCGGTCCTCCTGCTCGGCACGGGCATCACGGGACTCGGGCTCGCCACCAGCGCCCAGTGGGCCGCGAGCCTGTTCACCGGTTCGGTCCTCATCGTGGCGCTGGTCCTCACGGGTGGCCGGATCGCCCTGCCCACCGTTCTACGCCGCCGGACGGGGACCCGTCCGGCCCCGACTACAGCAAGGACATCCGATGATGAAGGCCGTTCAGTACCTGCGGGTGGGGCACGCTCCTGAGGTCGTGGAGGTTCCGGTTCCCGAACCCGGCCCCGGCCAGGTGCTGTTGAAGGTGACGGCGGCGGGCCTGTGCCACTCCGATCTGGCGGTGATGGGCTGGCCCGAGGAGGTGTTCCCCTACGCCCTGCCGATGCCCCTCGGTCACGAGGGTGTCGGGACGGTGGCGGCACTCGGCGCCGGCGTCACCGCCGTGGCGGAGGGCGAGGCCGTGGCCGTGTACGGCCCGTGGGGCTGCGGTCGCTGCCACCAGTGCGCCGAGGGCAGGGAGAACTGCTGTCCGCACGCCGCGGGGCTGGGCATCCTGCCTCCCGGGCTCGGCCGGCCCGGCGCGCTGGCGGAGTACATGCTGGTGGACTCGCCGCGCCACCTGGTCCCGCTGCACGGGGTCGACCCCGTGCAGGGGGCGCCCCTCACCGACGCCGGGCTGACCCCGTATCACGCGATCCGCAGGTCGCTGACGAAGCTGCTGCCCGGCAGCACGGCGGTGGTGATCGGCGTCGGCGGGCTGGGGCACCTCGCCGTGCAGTTGCTGCGCGCGCTGACCCCCGCCCGGGTGGTCGCCCTAGACACGAGTGAGGAGAAGCTGGACCTGGCGGGCAAGGTCGGCGCCCACGAGACGCTGCTCTCCGACGGCGCGGCGGCCGCACGGATCCGGGAACTCACCGGCGGTACGGGTGCGGAGGTCGTCCTGGACTTCGTCGGAGCCGAGGCGACCCTGGCGGTGGCCGCCGCGGCGGTGGCGGTGGCGGGCGATGTCACGGTCGTCGGCCTCGGCGGGGGCACTCTGGCCGTCGGCTTCGGCGGCGGACTGCCGTTCGAGGTGTCGGCCTCCTTCCCCTACTGGGGCAGCCGGACCGAGCTCATGGAAATCCTCGAACTCGCACGGCAGGGCCTCGTGTCCTCCCACGTCGAGACGTTCACTCTCGAGCAGGCCCCGGAGGCGTACGAGCGTCTGCACGCCGGTGACATCAGCGGGCGTGCGGTGGTGCTGCCGCACGGCTGACCCGGAATCCGGAAAGGGCCGGCGCCCGATGCACTCATGCGCCGGCCCTTTCCGGCGCCTCCACCATCCGCCGCACGCACCGCCCGAGCACCGTCAGGAACTCCGGCGTCTCCCACGGCCCCACGTCCACCCGCCCGGTGTCGTCCACGCCGAGGTCCTGCACGTCGTAGCGGCCCCGGCAGTGGCCGAGGGTGAAGTAGCAGACCTCGCCGAGGCCGCGCCGCTTGAGATACAGCACCGGTCGGGGCGCGCTGTCGAGGGCCGCCGTGTCGCCCTCGGCGAAGCCGCGGCAGGGCCCCGTGTACTCGGCGTGCAGCAGCACCTCCAGCTCGCCGTGCAGCTCGCACACGTACAGCTCGTCGGTGACCGTGAAGGGCGCGATCCCCGCCACCAGCGGATGGTCGGGCCGGGTCACCAGCACCTCGTACGGCTCGATCGGCGGGTGAGCCAGGAACTGGCTGCCGAGGACCTGCGCCAGTTCTCCGAGGAGCCGTGGCGTCGTGAACACCCGCGGCCCGCCACGTGCCGGGGGCTCGATCACCGCGTTGGTGCCGTGCAGGGCGAGCCAGCGTCCGCCCCGCTCGACAAAGCGTGCCAGCGCGGCCCGCTGCGCCGGGCGGGGCCGGACGTCGCAGGTGTAGGTGACCAGCAGGTCGGCCCGGTCGAGGGCGGCCACGCAGTCGTAGTCCTGGTACACCGTGGTGCGCACCCGCGGATGCTCGCCGAGCAGTTCCAGCAGCCGCAGCCGCGCGTGGTCGACGTCGTGCCAGCGGCCGCCGCAGACCAGCACGGCGTCCAGGCGGCCGGCCGGGCCCGCCACGGCTCAGTACTGGACGCGGGTGAGCAGCCCGCCGTCCACCACGAGGTTGACCCCGACACAGAAGGAGCCGGTGCGCCCGAGCAGGAACGCCACCGCGGCGGCCACGTCCTCGGCGGTGCCGTAGCGGCCGATCGGCAGCTTGGCGAGCACCTCCTCGTACACCTCCGGGCGGCTGGTGCGGATGGTCTCCCAGGCGCCGCCGGGGAAGTCGATCGGGCCGGGTGAGACGGTGTTGACGCGGATGCCCTTCGGCGCGAGGGCGTGTGCGAGGGCGGAGGCGTGCTGGACGACGGCCGCCTTGAGCGCGGAGTACGAGTTCGCGCCGGCGGGGCGCGCGGTGTCGGAGGCGTTGGTGGTGCCGATGGCCACGACGGCGGCCCGGTCGGAGGCCTCCAGGTGGGGAAGGGCCGCCTCGACGAGTCCCGCGAAGGGGATCAGGTCGCCGCGCAGGCTCGCTTCCCAGGAGTCGGGGCCCTTGACGTTGCCCGCCGACACGTTGGACACCAGCAGGTCCAGGCCGCCGAGTTCACCGGCCGCCCGCTCCACGAAGCCCGTGAGGGCGGCCGGATCGGTGACGTCGACCGGTTCCGCGAAGACGGTGGCCCCCTCGGCCCGCAGTTCGGCGGCCGCCTTGGCCAGTCCCTCCTCGCCCCGGGCGCACAGGGCCAGTGCGCAGCCCTCGGCCGCCAGGGTCTCGGCGATCGCCCGGCCGATGCCCCGGCTCGCACCGGTCACCAGCGCCTTCGCGCCTGTCAGTCCCAGATCCATCGATGTCACTCCTTTGTGAGAACGCTTCTTGGAAGCCTCTTAGTTGCCGGGAAGCTGTGAGAACGGCGCCCGGTCCGCCCGTGGCTCGGGCGGCAGCTTCAGCACCCGTTCGCCGATCAGGTTGCGCTGGATCTGGTCGGTCCCTCCGGCCAGGCGGTAGCCGGGGGCGCCGAGGAGATGCTGGGTCCAGGCGAAGGTGCCCGGTTCCCCGGTGTCGGCGCTGATCCGCGCCCCCATCAGCTCGGCGGCGACCTGTCCCGTGCGGGTGAGCAGCTCGGAGGCCATGAGCTTGGTCAACGACGCCTCCGGACCCGGCCGACCGCCGGCGGCGCTCGTCCTGGCGACGCGGTCCACGGTTGCCGCGCGCAGGGCGGCGCGTACGTACAGGTCGGCGAGGCGCTGGCGGACCAGCGGGTCCGAGGTGCGGCCGAGGGAGCGGGCCAGCGCGAGAACGTCCGCGAAAGTGCCGCCCTTGCGACGGTTGCCGCCGCCGGAGGCGGTCCGTTCGAAGGCGAGTGTGGTGGTGGCGACCTCCCAGCCCTGGCCCGGTCGCCCGATCCGGAGCCGGTCCGGGACACGGACGCCGCTGAGGAAGACCTCGTTGAAGGAGGCGCCGCCACTCATCTGACGGATGGGGCGGACCTCGACTCCCGGGGCGTCCATCGGGACCAGGAAGGCGGTGATGCCTGCCTGTTTGACGACGTCCGGGTCGGTGCGGGCGAGCAGCAGACCGTAGTCGGCGAACTGGGCACCCGAGGTCCACACCTTCTGGCCGTCGATCACCCACTCCTCACCCTCCTGCCGGGCACGGGTGCGCAGGGCCGCGAGGTCGGATCCGGCGCCGGGTTCGCTGAAGAGCTGGCAGGCCAGCAGGTCGGTGCGCAGGAACGCGCGTGCGTACTCGTGGAGTTGCTCGGCCGTCCCGAACAGGGAGACGGCCATCGCGACCAGGCGCACGGTGACGCTGATCAGTTCGGTGGACGGCGGCACCTCGAACGCGGACTCCTCCTGGGCGAAGACGGCCACGTGGGCGGCGGTCAGGCCCGCGCCGCCCTTGTCCTCGGGGAGGGTCAGCGCCTGGTAGCCGGCGTCGAAGCGGGCCCGCTGGTAGGCACGGCAGCGCTCCAGCAGCAGGCGTTCCTCGTCCTCGGGAAGGTTGTGGAACACAGCGAGGTCGGCGGCGTCCGCGGACTCCGGCGTCCGCGCCGGTTCCAGCACGGTGGCCAGCCACTGCCGGACCTGTGTGCGCCATGCGTCCGGATCGGGCTGGGACATGGCTCCTCCTTGGGCACTTACCAGACGAGAGATTCAGTAACGGGGAGGGGGTGTATGCGTCGCCGACCGCTGAACATGCGAGAACGGCTCCATCTGAGACCAGAGTGTTCCGCACTTTCTTGATAAACGCTACAGTCTCAGCATTCCCTCTCCCCGTGACTCGGGAGAGGACCGACGAGCCGCCGGAGGAGCCATGTCGCTGCTGCCACTCGACCGTCGCGCCCAGGAGACACCCGACGAGCCCGCCCTCGTGGACGACCTGGGCGTGCTGTCCTGGGCCGGCCTCGCCGACAACGTGGCGCGGGCGGCGGCACGGATGCTGGAGTTCGCGCCCGGCCCCGACGACCGGATCGCGGTGCTCGGCGACAACGCGATCCCGACGCTGGTGGCCCATCTGGCCGGCCTGCGAGCCGGGGTCGGGACCGTGGCCACGTCCCGGAACCTCACCTCGGGCGAGCTCGTCGACCAGATCATCGACGCGGGCGTGACCGGGATCATCGCCGGGCCGACCGGCGCGGGTGCCGCCCTCGACGCGGCCCGGGAACTGGGCCTTCCGGTGGTGACGCACGGAACCCCGGAGACCGGGCACGCCTTCGACTGGGAGCTGTGGCTGGCCGCCGCGCCCGCCGGGCTCACCCTCCCGACCGACCGACCCGCCCGGCCCCCGCTCGTCTACACCTCGGGAACCACCGGGCGGGCGCGCGGCACCGAGGTGCGCTGGGTGAGCGGCCCCGTCGCCGACAGCACCGCCTACGTCGCCGCGATGTCCGCCCGGCCCGGATTCCCGCCGGGACCGCATCTCGTGTGCGGCCCCCTGCAGCACAACGCGCCGCTGACCTCACTGCGGCACCTCGCGGCCGGACAGCCGGTGGTCGTCCTCGGCCGGTACTCCGCGGAGACGTTCCTCAGCCGGGTCCAGAAGTGGCGGGTCTCCTCGACCGTGATGGTGCCCACCCACTTCCAACGGCTGCTCGCCCTCCCGGAGGAGGTCCGCGCCCGGTACGACGTCTCCAGCCTGCGCCAGGTCTCCCACACCGGATCCGCGTGTCCGCCGGACGTGAAGCGAGCCATGATCGACTGGTTCGGTCCGGTGCTCATCGAGTCGTACGGTGCCAGCGAAGCCGGAACCGTGGCCCGCATCAGCAGCACCGAGTGGCTGGCACACCCGGGCTCGGTCGGGCGCGTGCAGCCTCCGTTCGAGGTCCTGGTCGCCGACGACGACGGCGGACAGCTGCCGCCCGGCGAACGCGGATTGCTGGCCTTCCGGGCACCCGACGACCAGGGCGTCCGCTACCACGCGGACCCGGACAAGACGAAGGCCGCCTATCTCTCCCCCGGCGTCTTCACGCTCGGTGACATCGGCTACGTCGACGCGGACGGCTACATCTTCATCACCGACCGCGCCGCGGACGTCGTGGTCTCCGGCGGCGTGAACCTGTACCCGGCCGAGAGCGAGGCGGTCCTGCGGCAGCATCCCTCGGTCGCCGAGGCCGCGGTGATCGGTGTGCCCGACCCCGACTTCGGCGAGTCGCTGCGGGCGCTGGTCGTGCCGGCGGGGCACGAGCCGCCCGCCGACGAACTGGACCGGTTCTGCCGTGAGCGCCTCGCCGCCTACAAGTGCCCGAAGGCGTACGAGTTCGTTCCCGAGCTCCTGCGCAACGCGATGGGCAAGCTCGACAAACGCGCGATGCGCCGCCCCTACTGGAGCTCGGAACGGACCATCGCCGGCTGAGCCGACCCTCCCCTCTTCAGCAAGGATCACCCATGACCGAACTCCTCCTCATCCGGCACGGCCTCCCCCTGGCGGGCGTCTTCGACCCGGGGCTGTCGCCGGAGGGCACCGCTCAGGCCGAACGCCTCGCCGCCTGGCTCGGACACGAGGACCTCGACGCCCTGTACGTCAGCCCGTTCCGGCGGGCCCGGGAGACCGCGGCCCCCCTGGAACGGCGCACCGGCCTGACCGCCACCGTCCTCGACGACCTGCGCGAGTGGGACACGGACGTGTCCCAGCCCTACACACCACCGGAGCAGATCGGCGCCGCCGATCCCCGGGCGGCGGCACTCGCCGAGGGGCGCTACGAGGACTTCGTGCCCGACCTGGACCGGGACGCCTTTCGCGCGCGTGCCGTGCGGGCCATGGACACCATCCTCGACGCCCGGCCCGGTGAGCGGGTCGCGGTCGTGTGTCACGGCGGCATCACCAACACCTACCTGGCGACAGTGCTCGGCCTGTCCACCATGTTCTGGTTCCACCCCGGCTACACGTCCGTCAGCCGTGTGCGGCGCATGCCCGGCGGCCGGATCGTTCTGCACTCGGTGAACGAGACGGCCCACCTGACCGCCGCACGCGCCGTCGACGCGGTCGCCTGACCCCGCCCACACCTCCAGGAGGTCCAGGTCATGCCCGGATCCGTCATCGTCGCCGGCGCCAGGACGCCCATCGGAAAACTGATGGGCGCGCTGAGCACGCTGTCCGCGGTCGACCTCGGCTCCCACGCCATCGGCGCGGCCCTGGCCGCCGTCCCCCTCGACCCCGCGGCCGTGCAAGCCGTCGTCATGGGACATGTCGTACAGGCCGGGGCCGGCCCCAACCCGGCTCGGCAGGCCGCGATCCGCGCGGGTATTCCCTTCTCCGTCCCCGCGAGCACCGTCAACAAACTCTGCCTGTCCGGTCTGCACGCCATCGCCCTGGCCGACCTCATGATCGCCTCCGGCCGTCACGAGGTGGTCGTCGCCGGCGGCATGGAGTCCATGTCGGGCGCCCCGCACCTGCTGCGCGGAGCGCGCACGGGCTGGAAGTACGGCACGGCGCCGGCGGAGGACGCCCTCGACCGCGACGCCCTCGTGTGCGCCTTCGACGGCGTCTCCATGGGCGCGGCCACCGAGCGTTATCAGCAGCCGTTCGCCCTGACCCGAGAGGAACAGGACGAGTACAGCGCGCTCTCCCATCAACGGGCCGCCCACGCCCAGGAGTCGGGCGCGCTGTCCGGGGAGATCGCCCCCGTCACCGTGTCGGGTCGTCGGGGCGAGACGGTGGTGGACACCGACGAGGGCGTGCGGCCGACAAGCACCGCCGAGAGCCTGGGGCGCCTGAAGCCGGCCTTCTCCGGCGCGGGCACCATCACCGCGGGCAACTCGTCACAGCTCTCCGACGGCGCCGCGGCCGTCGTCGTGATGAGCGCGGAGCGCGCCCGGCGGGAGGGTCTGACACCGCTCGCCGAGATCGGCGCCTACGGCACGGTGGCGGGCCCCGATCCGTCACTGCTCGTCCAGCCTGCCGGCGCGGTCCGCGACGCCCTGTCCCGGGACGGCCGGCTCAAGGCCGCCGACCTGGACCTGTTCGAGATCAACGAGGCGTTCGCCGGAGTGGCCCTGGCTTCCGTACGGGACCTGGACATCCCCTTGGAGAGGGTGAACGTCAACGGCGGAGCGATCGCGCTCGGACACCCGGTCGGCATGACCGGAGCCCGGCTGGTGCTGACCCTCGCGGCGCAGCTACGGCGGCGCGGAGGCGGCAACGGAGCGGCCGCCCTGTGCGGGGGCGGCGGCCAGGGCGACGCGCTGTTGCTGCACGTGCCGACGCAGACCTGAACCCCGGAGCCGAACCCTATGAACGACCACCTGCCCCCGGTCGACACGACCCTTGCCGTGGCGACCCGCACCCTCGCCGCCGACGGCGTCGTCTGCCTCACCCTGCGCCGCCCCGACGGCGGGGTGCTCCCCGCCTGGACACCGGGCGCCCACATCGACGTACTCCTGAACACCGAGGACGGCGAGAACGGCGATCTGATCCGTCAGTACTCCCTGTGCGGACACCCGGCCGAGCGCGGGACCTGGCAGATCGCCGTGCTGCGCGAGCCTCAGGGCCGCGGCGGCTCCGCCCACGTCCACGACCACCTGCGCGAAGGCGCCACCGTGCGGGTCCGCGGACCGCGCAACAACTTCCCGCTACGGCCGGCCCGCCGCCATCTGTTCGTCGCCGGCGGCGTCGGTATCACCCCCATCCTTCCCATGGTCGAGGCCGCCGAGGCCGCGGGGGCCGACTGGCGTCTGCTGTACGGCGGCCGCACCCGGACCTCCATGGCGTTCCTCGACCGCCTCGCCCCGCACGGGAACCGCGTGCTCGTCCGTCCGCAGGACGAGTACGGCCTGCTGGACCTCGCCGCCCACCTCGGCGTACCCGAGGAGGGCACCCTGGTGCACGCCTGCGGTCCCGAACCCCTGTTGCGGGCGGTGCAGGAGCAGTGCGCGGACTGGCCGCCCGGCACGCTGGGCATCGAACGGTTCGCCCCGGTGCAGACGCCCGAACCCGGCGCGACCGAAGCCTTCGAGCTGGAACTCGCCCGCTCCGGGCTCACGCTCACCGTCCCGGCGGACCGCTCGGTGCTCGATGTCGTGGAGGAGGCCGGCGTCGCGGTCGACTTCTCCTGCCGGGAAGGCACGTGCGGCACCTGCGAGACCGACGTGCTCGACGGCAGGCCCGACCACCGCGACTCGCTGCTGACCGAGGACGAGCGGGCCGCCGGGGACACCATGCTCATCTGCGTCTCCCGCGCACGCGGGCCTCGCCTGGTCCTCGACCTCTGAGGCCGATCACCTCCCGCTCATCAGAAAGGACGGACTCCGCATGGATCCCGTCACCCGTCTCGGCGTCGTCGGCTGCGGCCTCATGGGCTCCGGCATCGCCGAGGTCGCCGCCCTTAGCGGCATCGACGTCCGGGTCGCCGAGGCCACACCGGACGCGGTGGAGGCAGGCCGCCGCCGACTCACCGCCTCCCTCGACCGAGGCATACGGCGGGGCAAGCTCAGCGAGGAGCAACGAGACCAGGCCCTCGCCCGGCTTTCCTTCACCCACGACCTCGGCGACCTGGCCGACCGCCAGTTCGTCATCGAGGCCGTCGCCGAGAACCGCTCCGTCAAGTCCGACGTCCTGCGCTCCCTGGACAAGGCGGTCGAGGACACTACGGCGGTCCTGGCCACCAACACGTCCTCCATCCCCGTCGTCGACCTCGCCGTCGTCACCGAGCGCCCCGCGCAGGTCATCGGCATGCACTTCTTCAACCCCGTGCCCGTGCAGCAGCTCGTCGAGCTCATTCCCGCGCTCGTCACCGGCGCGGACACCGTGCGGCGCGCCCGTGGTCTCGCCGCGCAGTTGGGCAAACAGGCCATCCAGGCGCCCGACCGCTCCGGCTTCGTCGTCAACGCCCTGCTGGTGCCCTACCTGCTCAGCGCGGTGCGCATGGTGGAGTCCGGCTCCGCACGGCCGGACGACATCGACCGGGGCATGGAACTCGGCTGCGCGCACCCCATGGGCCCGCTGCGCCTGCTCGACCTCATCGGCCTCGACACCGCCCAGGCCGTGGCCGAGTCGATGTACGAGGAGTTCAAAGAGCCGCTGTACGCGCCACCCGCACTCCTGCGCCGCATGGTCGCCGCAGGCCACCTCGGCCGCAAGAGCGGCCGCGGTTTCCACACCTACGACGCCTGAACAGGGCCGGCTGGCGACACGAGCGTCCATCGACACCGGCCACAGCAACGCCATGAGCCAAGGAGCGACGGCGTTGCCAAGCTCGTCGCCCGCGCCGCGTTCGGCTTCCGCAACGCCGACAACCAGCGCGGCGAAGCCAGCTGGTCCTGGGCGCGGCCGGTGTCGTCGTTGGGGGCGGTGCCGATCCACTGCGCGCCGGAGCCGCCCGCACGGACGGCTGCCTCCGGCGTCGCCCGGCACCGGTAGGTGCTCCGAGCGAGCTGCGCCGTCACAGAAGACTCCCCACTGTCGCGCCCTGCCCGGCAAACGAGCTCCTGGACCAGCCCGAGGGCATCCTCCGGGGCGGGGCCGGCCGAGCCGGCGAGCGTGGCCGGATCGTCGACGGTGCGGCCGTCGGCCAGCGGGCACAGCAGCGCTCCCGCTGCCGGGGCGAACTCGAACGTGCTCCTGGCGGCCGAGAGCGTCCCGCATCCTCGTCCACGGCGTCGGCCTGGCCGTCCGAGGCGGCGAAAAGCGGCAGGTCGCGCCGCCAGTTCACGAGCTCCCGGCGGCGCCCCCGCGCTCGGTTCACTCGGCGGACCTCAGACGAAAGGCGGGGCCGGGGATGCTCTCGATGTCTTCCGGCTGAACGGCGTGGCCCCGGTCGCAGCGGATCCGGGCGTCGACGTGCGCGCCGCAGCCACGGTGCCGGGACAGCATGGCCGGGCCCTCCGGGTCGGCGCGGTAGCGGTCGCCCCACTGCAGGAGCCCCATCACGGCCGGGACCAGATCCATGCCCTTGGGCGTGATGACGTACTTCGGCCGGCTCCGCGAGCCCGGCTCCTGGTAGGTCTCGGTGGCCAGGATCCCTTCCTCCACGAGCATCCGAAGCCGCGCCGCGAGGAGGTTGCGAGGACATCCGAGGACGCGTTCGAACTCGCCGAAACGGGATGATCCGTACCAGACCTCGCGCAGGATCAGGATCGTCCACTTCTCGCCCACGACCTCGAGGGTCCGGGCGATCGAGCAGTTCGACGTGTCCCTGTCGAGACGGGGGTCCATGCCGGCGTCCTGCAGAACCTCGGTCGTTGCATCCATGGAGGTGATTCTAACCTCACCTGAGTTTACTTTCCTATACTCAGCAAGTAGCGTCGTCGCCAGGACAGCAACCCGGCCGCACGCCAGAACGGGCGCGCAGGGGGACCGCCCGAAGAATCACAGCAGCCACCGAAACACCCACACGGAAAGGCGGCCGACATGAAGGCCTTCGTCGTCGAGAAGTACGGCAAGGACGGCGTCCGCGCCGCAGACGTACCCGAGCCAACCGTCGGGGACCGCGACGTCCTGGTCAGAGTGAGCGCCGCCAGCATCAACCCGCTGGACAAGATGGTCCGCAACGGGGAGTTCAAGCAGATCCTGAAGTACAAGCGCCCGTTCGTGCTCGGCCACGACGTGGCCGGCGTCGTGACACAGGTCGGCTCCGCCGTACCCGGCTTCAAGGTCGGCGACGAGGTCTACGCCCGCCCGCGCGACCTGCGGGTCGGGGGATTCGCGGAGTACATCGCGATCGACGCGGACGATGTCGCCCCCAAGCCCGCCTCACTCACCCTGGAGGAGGCGGCCGCGGTGCCGCTGGTGGCCCTGACCGCCTGGCAGATCCTCGTCGAGCGCGCGCACGTGAAGCCGGGGCAGAAGGTGCTCGTCCACGCCGGAGCCGGCGGCCTCGGGTCCACGGTCATCCAGCTCGCCAAGCACCTCGGCGCCACGGTGGCGACGACCGCGAACACCAGGTCCGAGGAGTTGGTCAGGAGCCTTGGCGCCGACGTCGTCGTCGACTACACCAAGGAAGACTTCTCCAAGGTGCTCTCGGGCTACGACCTGGTGCTGGACTCCCTGGGCGGGGCGAACCTCGAGAAGTCACTGACCGTGCTGAAGCCCGGCGGCCTGGCCATCAGTGTCGTCGGCCCGCCCGACGCCGCCTTCGCCAAGCAGCTCGGCGCCCCCGCCGTCCTGGGCCTGGTCATGAACACCCTCAGCCGCAAGATCCGCAAGCAGGCCAGGGCGCTGGGCGTGCGCTACGAGTTCCTCTTCATGCAGGCCAACGGCTCCCAGCTGCGCAAACTCGCCGCCCTCTACGACAGCGGCAAGCTCCGCCCCGTCATCGACAGCACCTTCCCCTTCGACCGGACGCTCGAGGCGATGGCGCACGTCGAGCAGGGCCGCACCAAGGCCGGCAAGGTCGTGGTCTCGATGGCGCCCGACAACGACTGAGACACGTCCGGCAACAGCCCGCCCCCCATCAGCGGCCTACTGGTTGTCATGAACAGTATGGCTGCCGCAAGCTCCCGGCCCGGTCGAACATCTGCCGCGGCACTCTGCGGGACCGTGCGTTCCCGTGTCGTTGACGCGCGGCGCTCCTGCCCCCCTCGCGCAAGGCAATGTCCCGCTCACAGCGGCCACGCTCAGGACGGCAGCGTCCGTCCGCCGAGCGACGCTCGTTGCCAGGTGGGGGTGCGGTCCTTGTCGACCAGGGCGGCACGGACGCCCTCCAGGAAGTCCGGCGTGCGGATGATCGTGCGCGTGAGGGCGAGTTCGGCGTCGAGGCACTCGCGCAACGTGCGCTGTCTGCCTCGGGCCAGCAGGGCGTGGGTGATCTCCAGGCTCTGCGGTGAGGCGGACTCCAGGGCGCCCAACGCGGCTGCCGCCCAAGGGGTGTCGAGGTGACGCAGGCGTTTCTCGATCTCGCCGAGGGCCGACGCACCGAAAGCCCAGTCCACGTCCCTGCGAACCTCCGCCAACCTGCTCTCCGCCACCGGGGAAGGGCCGGCGAGACGGTTCAGGACCACGTCCACCGGCTCATCGGGGCGGTCGGCCAGGGCGTCCCCCACCGTGTCCAGCAGGTCCGCGGGAACGAAATGCGTGGCCAGCCCCGTGTACAAGGCATCGGCCGCGTCGATCCTCTGCCCGGTCAGTCCCAGGTACATGCCGATCGCGCCGGGCAGCCTCGGCAGAAAGTAGCTCGCCCCGATGTCCGGGAAGAACCCGATCCCGGTCTCGGGCATCGCCAGCACCGCGCGTTCGGTGACGACACGGAAGCCACCGTGGACCGACAGCCCCAGACCGCCGCCCATGCACAGGCCGTCGATGAGCGACACGACCGGCACGGGATACCCGGCGATCCGGGCGTTGAGCCGGTACTCGGATGCGAAGAACCGCTCACTGGCCTCGGCATCGCCCGCGAGGCTGTTCTCGCGGATCGTGCGGATGTCCCCACCGGCGCAGAACGCCTTCGTGCTGGTACTGGCCAGCACCACGGCGGACAGCGGTGCGTGCTCCCATGAGGCGAGCGCACGGTCGATGGCGGAGACCATGTCTGTGGTCAGGGCGTTGAGCGCCCGGGGCCGGTTCAGCAAGATGCGGCCGACGCCCCGGTGGATGCCGGCGAGAATCCCGACCTCAGCGGTATCAGGCATGGCTCGTCATCTCGTCCCCCGCAGACCTGCCTGTCGTGGCCATCACATTCCTCAACTCGCCGTCGATAGCGTGGACTTGAGGGATAGGCACCTCAAGATCGTAGCGCAAGGCGCGGAGCGCCCCGAGGAGCTTACCCGCGGCCACGGCGGACTTCGGCACCGCCTTCGCCACCTCATCTGCCCAGCGGCCGCCAGCCCATCTCCGATGCCCCGACGGGCTTCCTCGCATCCATGAGGGCGATCCGACGCACCTGAGTTTACTTTCCTATACTCAGACAGTAGCGTCATGACCGGCACATCGACCCGGCTGCCGCAGAGGAACCCGGCACGGCACCCGCCCGAGAAGGAGCACCACCATGGGAGTAAGCCCAGAGGCACACGAGTTCGCGGAGTTCCTCGCGAGTGTGAGCGCGAAGTCGTCGACACCGGGCCTCGACCTGGCCGTCATCCGTGACATCGTCGACTCGAACCACAAGGCGTCGACCGAGCCGGAAGGCGTCACCTACGCCGAAGTGGACGCGGGCGGCGTCCCCGCGCTGTGGGCCATCCCCGAGGGTGCCGATCCCGACCGCGCGCTGCTGCACTTCCACTTCGGCGGGTCCGTCACGGCCTCCATGCACTCCGACCGCAAGGCCGCGGGACACATCGCCAAGGCGGCCGGCGCCCGCTCGCTGGTCGTGGACTTCCGCCTGGCACCCGAACACCCCCATCCGGCGCAGCTCGACGACGCCGAGACCGCCTACCGATGGCTGCTCGCGCAGGGCTACGAGCCGCGGAACATCGGCAGCACCGGCCACTCGATCGGTGGCACCCTGGCGGTGATGCTGCCGCTGCGCCTGCTCGCCAAGGGCGAGGCCACGCCCGGCGCGATCGTCAGCGTCTCCCCCTGGACCGACCTCACGCTCCGGAACCCGGCCGTGGACGCCAACGAGACGAACGACAGGATGCTCAGCCGGGGCACGCTGGAGCTCTTCCGGGGCGCCTGGCTCCAAGACCCCGCCGTGGACTTCACCGACCCGCAGATCAGCCTCGTGCACGCCGACCTGACCGGCCTGCCGCCCACGCTCGTCCACTACGGCGAGTACGAGACCCTCGCCGACGACGGCGCCCAGCTCGGCCGCCGCCTCGCGGACTTCAAGGTCACCACCGAGACCCACGCGATGCCCGAAGGGCAGCACTCGTTCGTCCTGGGCGCCGGACGCGTACCCGAGGTCGACCAGGCCATCGGGCAGATGGGCCAGTGGCTCCGCAACCACCTCGGCGCGTGAACGAAAGCGCCGCCCGACGCCAGGTCCGCCCGCTCGTCCGCCGCACCACCGCGATGCCGGTGACCGGGTTCACCGGTCACCGTCATCCTGCTCGACCACGCCGACCGGCATACGGTAGGTGTGTCCGACACCGTTCCGCACGCAACCACACCACCGTCCCGATGCCACAAAGGAGTGCGCGATGGGAACGTACGAGGATGTCTTCCGCGCCAGCACCGAGGACCCGGAGCGCTTCTGGCTGAAGGCGGCGGAAGGCATCGACTGGGATGTGACTCCGCGCCGCGCCCTGGACTCCTCGGGCGCGCCCTTCTACCGCTGGTTTCCGGGCGGACGCCTCAACGTCTGCTTCAACGCGCTCGACCGGCATGTCGAGGCCGGCCGGGGCGAACAGCCCGCACTCGTCTACGACTCACCCGTGACCGACACCCGGCACACCTACACCTACGCGCAGTTGAGGGACGAGGTGGCGGCCTTCGCCGGAGCACTGGCGGGGCTCGGGGTGGGGCACGGCGACCGGGTCGTCATCTACATGCCGATGGTCCCCGAGGCCGTCGTCGCGATGCTGGCCTGCGCACGGATCGGCGCGGTGCACTCGGTCGTCTTCGGCGGGTTCGCCCCGCGCGAACTCGCCCTGCGCATCGACGACGCGGCCCCCAAGGTCGTGGTCTCCGCCTCGTGCGGCATCGAGGGCAAGCGTGTGATCGCGTACAAGCCCCTGCTCGACCGGGCGATCGAACTCGCGGCCCACAAGCCCCGGAAGAGCGTGATCCTGCAACGCCCCCAGGCGCAGGCCGAGTTGGGGCCCGACGATCTCGACTGGACTGATCTGGTCGCCACCGCGTCCCCGGCCGACTGCGTTCCCGTCCCCGCCACCGATCCCCTCTACATCCTCTACACGTCCGGAACGACCGGAAAACCCAAGGGAGTCGTCCGCGACTGCGGCGGCTACGCGGTCGCCCTGCACTGGTCGATGGGCGCCGTCTACGACGTGGGCCCGGGCGAGACCATGTTCACCGCCTCCGACATCGGCTGGGTCGTCGGGCACTCGTACATCGTCTACGCGCCCCTGCTGGCCGGCGCCACGACCATCCTGTACGAGGGCAAGCCGGTCGGCACACCGGACGCCGGCCAGTTCTGGCGCGTGGCCGCCGAGCACCGGGCCAAGACCATGTTCACCGCCCCCACCGCCTTCAGGGCCATCCGCAAGGAGGACCCGAAGGGAACGCTCACCGCCGACTACGACCTGACCGGCCTGCGCCATCTCTTCCTCGCCGGCGAGCGCCTCGACCCCGAGACCTACCACTGGGCGAGCGCTCTCCTGGGGATCCCGGTGATCGACCACTGGTGGCAGACGGAAACCGGCTGGCCCATCGTCGCCAACCCGGTCGGCATCGAAACCGCTCCCCTCAAACCCGGCTCCCCCACCCGCCCGCTCCCGGGCTGGGACGTCCGCGTCCTCGACCCCTCGGGCGAGCCCGTGCCCCCGGGCGTCGACGGCGCGATCGTGGTGAAGCTTCCCCTGCCGCCCGGCGCACTGCCCACCCTCTGGAACGACGACGACCGCTACGTCGCCTCCTACCTCTCCGCCTACGACGGCTACTACCTCACCGGCGACAGCGGCCACATCGACGACGACGGCTACGTCTTCGTCATGGGCCGCACCGACGACGTCATCAACGTCGCCGGACACCGTCTGTCCACCGGCAGCATGGAAGAGGCCCTGGCCGCCCACCCCGACGTCGCCGAATGCGCCGTCATCGGCGTCGCCGACGCCCTCAAGGGCCAGATCCCGCGCGGCTTCGTCGTCCTGAAAGCCGGCATCAGCCGCGACGCCGCCGAGGTCGAGGCCGAACTCGTCCAGCTCGTACGCGAGCGCATCGGCGCCGTCGCCTCCCTCAAGGACGTCGCGGTCGTGGCAGCCCTGCCCAAGACCCGATCGGGAAAGATCCTGCGCAAGACCATGCGCGGCATCGCCGACGGCCACGACGAACCCATCCCCTCCACAGTGGACGACCCCGCCGTCATCGAAACCCTGCGCCCTGTCCTCCTCCGCGCCGATCACACGCCGTGAACGGCTGCCCCTGGACGACGCAGGGCAGACACACCTGTCCGGAAGGCTCGGACCCGGCTCGCGTTCGGGCCACCTGACGATGTCCGGCAGGCGGACGACGGCGCGCCATGAGCCCACCCCGGGCCCCTCGGGTTCGCGCATGGCCCTGCGTCCGAGGGAACACCGACCCCGTGCGCCTCGACACCGCTGTGGCGCACGGCGGCCCGGAACTCCTCGGGTCGCCGGGCCGCCGTACGCCACAGCCGTTTCACCTCGCACTCCGGCGTTCCTCGCCGCGGTCGAGGGAGTCCGGCATCGCCACACAGAGATCACCCTGCGCAGGTCAAACAGTCAGGGGAAGAGGGGCGAGGCATCGGCGCCTGGGGGCAAGGCTCGATTCACCGGTCGCCGTTGAGGGTCACCCTTGGGAGGAAGGCACCGGGAAGAGCATGCAACTACTGGTGGCATGGGCGAGCAGCCGGTCCGTCCCGTCGAACAACTGTGCCTGGGCCAGGGCGGTTTGACGCCCCTTGCTGACAACCGTGCCGATCGCCCGCACCGTGCCCGTGTCCACGGTGATCCGCCGAAGGAACTTCACCGTCAGGTCCAGCGAGGTGTAGGCCACGCCCTGCGGCAAGGTGGACTGAACGGCGCAGCCCGCAGCCGAATCGAGCAGGGTGGCGAAGATACCGCCGTGCACGCTGCCGATCGGGTTGTAGTGCTCCTCCCCCGGCGTCAGCGAGAAGACCGCCCTGCCGGGCTCCACCTCGTCCAGGCGGAAGTCGATGGAGTAGTTGATGGGCGGCCCCGGCAGTCGCCCCGCCCGCAGCTCGCGCAGGAAATCGATGCCTGCCATGCGCCCGGCGGCTTCCGCCAGGATCGCGGGATCTTCCCATTGATACGTACGTGTTCGTCCCACGACCCAGCACCTTCCATCTGACTTTTGGAAATGAAGCTAGTTGCGAGTTCACCTGACTGTCAATGACGAAGCCAGGCCCCTACGATGGCGGGATGGAGTGGCTTGAGGCGAGTACGGAGAACTGCCCCGTCCAGCGCACGCTCGACGTGATCGGAGAGAAATGGACGCTGTTGATCCTGCGTGACGCCGTCAACGGAGTGCGCCGCTTCGACGACTTCCACCGCCACATCGGCCTGTCGGAAGCCGTCCTCAGCGACCGCCTGCGCAAACTGGTCTCGTCCGGCGTCCTGAAGACCGTTCCCTACCAGGAAGCGGGCAGCCGCTCCCGCAACGAGTACCGGCTGACCCGCAAGGGCTGGGACCTGTGGCCGGTCCTGATGGCGCTGAGCCAGTGGGGCGAGGCATACGCCCTCGGCCCCGAGGGCCCGGTACTGGACGTGCGCCACACCGACTGCGACGCTCCGCTCCGCGTCGTCGTCGAGTGCTCCGCGGACCACTCCGCCCTCACCCCCAAGGACGTCACCGCCCGGCTGGGAGCAGGCGCCCGCCGCCGGTCCTGAACCATCGGGGCCTTCCGCACGACGGGATCCCGCCCCGCGGCCCCGAATCCGGGCCCGCCGCACCGGACGTGCACTCGGCCCACTTCCCATGACGAGGGCATTCGCGTCGAGGACCCCCTCAAGGATCACCTGTCGACCATAATATTACGTGCGTCAGACACAGATTACGATGGGGTACGAGGCAAAGGACCGGCGGACTTGAGGGAGGAACCCTGTGGCGCGCTACACCAAGGAGCACAAGCAGGTGACGCGGCAACGGATCATCGAGCGGGCCGGCCACCGGTTCAAGCAGGACGGCATCGACGGCTCCGGCATCTCCACGCTGATGTCGGACGCCGGGCTCACCAACGGAGCCTTCTACGCCCACTTCGAGTCCAAGGACGACCTCGTCGCCCACGTCGTCGCCGAGCAACTGCGCACGCAGGTGGAGCAGTACGACACGCTGCGGCCCGGCCGCGAGGGACTTGAGGATTTCATCCGCGCGTATCTGTCGCCCGGGCACCGGGACAACCCCGGCGACGGTTGTCCGTCCGCAGCCCTCCTCGACGAGATCGGCCGCTGCGGTGACGCGACCAAGGACGCCTACACCGACGGCGCCAAGGCCATCCTGGACGAGCTCGCCGCCCGTCTGGCACCCGAGGATCCGCAGTCCGCCCGCGGTCAGGCCATCGGGCTCTACACCATGGCGGTGGGAACGCTGCAGCTGTCCCGGGCGCTCTCCGACCGGAAGTTCTCCGACGAGGTCCTCGAGCAGGGAATCGAGAACGCCCTCGCCCTGGCACGGGGCCGGTCAACGCCGGCTGGATGACCACCTGGCAGGGGCCAGGACGCCGGTGCCGTGCACCCGCGTTTCCGCCGTCAGCATGAGCGGGTGGCCCCGGGGGCAATCGCGTACCGCCGACGGCGTCCGCACATTCGATACGCCGTGGCGGCAGCGCAGGTCCCGGGCCTGGGACCTGGCGCCCGGACGGGACGTCGACCACACCGGTCTCCGCATCGCCATCCTGCACGACCAGCGCCTCGGCGACGTACGGCCGAGAAGCGAGCGGTCGGCACGAACTGCTCGTGGTACTGAAACAGGCCGCCGTGACCGCCGTCGGGGTAGATCACCAGCTCGGCGTTCGGCCGCCGGGCCATGTCCTCCGAGCTGGATGACGGAGCGATCCTGCGGCCGCGCCGGCCCCCAGCGGTGAATTGTCCCGGTCCTTGGGGCGCTCCTTCAGACGGGCCAGGAACTCCTTGCCGGCCCGGCGCCCGTTCGCGGTGCGCCGTGCTGTGGCGATCGGCCAGGCCGGCAGAGGGACGTCGCTGCCGCGGGCGGCGGTCAGTGCGCCTCCGGTCCGGCCGCGATCGCGCGGTCCGGCGTGGCGGCGGCCGGGACGAGTGCGCCGAGCACCGTGCAGAGCCGGGTGATGCCGTCCTGGTCCTCCGCGGCAAGCCAGTCGCTGAAGTCGCTCACCCGTCGGTATGTCGCGGTGTTCGACGGAGAGCCGGATCAGGCCGGATCGACGAAGATGTCGAGCGCGAGCTCGCCCTCGAAACCGGCAGGGCTGTAGAGGGACAGGTCGGTGAAGCCTTCAGCTGCCAGGACCTCGTCGTCGATGAACAGGTTGCCGGTGCACGTGTGCGCGTCACGCGTGAGGACGGCGTACGCGGCGTCGGCCATGATCTGCGGACTACGGGCCTGTCCGGCGCCGCCGACCACGTTCCGTACGGCGGCCGTGTCGATCAGGGTGCGGGGCCACAGCGAGTTGGCGGCGATGCCATCGGCGGCGAGTTCCTCGGCGAGCCCGATGGTGCACAGACTCATCCCGTACTTCGACAGCGTGTAACCGAGGTGCTTGCCCACCCAGTGCGGCGCCAGGTTCAACGGCGGCGAGAGGGTGAGGATGTGCGGGTTGCCCGCTTCCCTCAGGTGCGGGATCGCCGCCTTGCTCAGCAGGAACGTGCCGCGCGTGTTGATGTCCTGCATCAGGTCGTAGCGCTTCATCTCCAGCCGCTCCGACGACGACAGGTCGATCGCACTGGCGTTGTTCACCACGATGTCGACGCCACCGAAGGCACTGACCGCGGCGTTGACGGCGGTGCGCACGTCGTCCTCGTTGCGGACGTCGCCGACGACGGCCAGTCCCTTGCCGCCCGCGCGCTCGATCTCCTCGACCGCGGTGTGGACGGTGCCTTCGAGCTTCGGGTGCGGTACGGCGGTCTTGGCGAGCATCACCACGTTCGCCCCGTCGCGGGCGGCGCGCAGGGCGATGGCGAGTCCGATGCCGCGGCTGCCTCCCGACATCAGGACGGTCTTGCCGGCCAGCGTCCGTGTCATGGTCGAACCTCCAAAATCGATTGGTGAACTAATCATATGCGGTACGAATGATATGGTCCACGCATGACTTCCACTCCCGCGCGCCAGAGCGACCGCCTCTACCACGAGCTCCTCGCTCCCAAAGAGACCCAGTCCGTACGCGCCGCAGTGCGCCGGATCGCGGAGCACGAGGTGGCTCCGCACGCCGCGGCGATCGCGAACGGCGACGAGCGCACCGACGGCTTCCCCCGGCAGGTGTTCGACGCCCTCGCATCGGCAGGCGTCTTCCGGATCCCCTTCCCCGGCGAGGTCGGCGGCGACGGTCTGACCCACCCGGCGACCGCCACCGCCGCCGCGATCGAGGAACTGGCCTACTACTCCAGCAGCGTCGCGGCCGTCTTCGACGTGCACTGCATCCTGGCGGGCAACGCCCTGCGGCAGGGCACCGAGGAGCAGCAGCAGCGCTGGCTGCCCAAGGTCGCAGCGGGCTCGGTGGTCGGCGCGTTCGCCACCACCGAGCCGGACGCCTCCAGCGACCTGTCCCCGCAGGCGGTCCGGACCGAGGCCGTACGCGGCGAGAGCGGCTGGGTGCTGAACGGCCACAAGCGGTGGATCTCCAACTCGCCCGTCGCCGGGTTCGTCGTGGTTCTCGCCCGCACCGGCGAGCGGCTGAGCATGTTCATCGTCGACACCGCGCTTCCGGGCGTTCACGTCGGCCTCGCCGACCGCAAGATGGGCAACCGCGGCCAGCTCACCGCGGACATCCGCTTCACGGACGTACACCTGTCCGACGACGACCTCCTCGGCGGCGCCGAGGGGCACGGACTGCGCCACGCTCTGTCGACGCTGACCTACGGCCGGATCGGCATCGCGGCCGCCGGGGTCGGCATGGCACAGGCAGCCTTCGACCACACCGTGGCCCACCTGTCGACGCGACACGCCTTCGGCAAGCCGGTGGCCGCCAACCAGCACTGGCAGTTCCTGCTCGCCGAACGGGCCACCGAGATCGACAACGCCCGCACCCTCGTCACCAAGGCCGCCCTGCGCCTGGACGCCGGCAACCCCTCCCCGGAACCCGAGGCCGCGATGGCGAAGTACTACGCCACCAGACTGTCGGTGGACATGGCGCGCGACGCCGTCCAGGCCTTCGGAGGCCTCGGCTTCGCCCGCGAACTCGGTGCCGACGGCAGCCCCGGCCCCGTCGAGGCGATCTACCGGGACAGCAAAATCGGCGAGATCTACGAGGGCACCAACGAGATCCAGAAATGGGTCATCGCCCGGCAGATCTTCGGCCGGACCATCACCGGCTGACGGCCCCGCGCATCCCCTGCCCCGCGAGCCCGCTTCAGCGCACCGAGATGGCTGCTCCGCTCCGGCCGCCTCAGGCATTCTCGTACGATGGACCCGACGATACGCAGGGCTAACCATAGGCGGGATGAACGATGTCCGAGGCTCCGCTGGTACCGGGGACAGTGGCCGAACACACCATCTGCCTGCTGGTCAAACTCGGGCAGGTGGCATTCAGGATCGCCGAAGACGGCCTCAGCGCCACCGGCCTGCGCGTGCGCCACTACAGCGTCCTGCAGGCCCTGGCGGACAACGGGGCCATGCCGCAACTGGCGCTCGGCTCGTTCCTGCGCATCGACCCGGCGACGATGGTGACGAGTCTCGACGACCTGGAGCGGGCCGGATACGCCGAGCGGACACGCGATCCCCAGGACCGACGCCGCTACGCCGTCGACATCACCGACGCCGGGCGCAAGGTCCTGGCCGACCTCAACCGCACACTCGTCGGCCTCGACAACGACATCCTCGCCGACCTGGGCACCACTGAACGGCACTCGCTCCACGCGCTGCTGGGCAGCCTCGCCGAGAGTCCCGCCCTCACCTCCATGTTCGATGGCGTCCGCGAGCAGAGCGGCACCAAGAAGGCCTGACCGCAGGAGGAGCCTTCCGCGGTCCCAGGCGGCACACCTCGGCCGCGACGGCCGGGCCGCACGGGCGGCCAGCCGCCGCCAACCGCCGATCCGAGGCCGCTCGCCTTGGCGGTCGGCGGCGGCTGCGAGGCGGTCTGCCCGCTTACAGGTCGTCACGACGGTGACGACCTCACAGGCAAGAGGGTGCCACCTCGGCGGTGGCCCGGAACATCCGCCTCGGCGCCCCGCCGCAGCCGAAGACCCCCGACCGGTCCGGGCATAGGCAACCGAGCAGCAGCCAGGTGCGCGGTCTCTTGTGTTCCATCAATAACGAAGTTATGTTGCCGCCATGAAACGTGACTTGCTGGGCAGAAGACTGGTTGTCACCGGAGCGGCACGCGGTATCGGGGAGAAGGTGGCCCGCCTGGCCGCCGCCCGAGGGGCCCGGGTGACCGTGATCGGCCTCGAAGCCGATCGGTTGCGCGCCCTCGCCGACGAACTGGGGCCGACCGCTTCGTGGCGTGAGGCCGATGTGCGCGACGGGGCCGCTCTACGGTCGGCGATCGACGAGGCCGCCGAGGTCATGGGCGGCATCGACCTCGTGGTCGCCAACGCCGGCGTCGTGGCGTACGGGACGGTGCGCCAGACGGACGAGGCGTCGTTCGAGCGGGTCCTGGACATCAACCTGAACGGCGTGTTCCGCACCCTCAAGTACGCGACGCCGCATCTGGAGCGCAGCCGGGGCCACGTCCTGGTCGTGGCGTCCGCGCTGTCGTTCATGCCGCTGGCCGCGATGTCCTCCTACGGCGCGAGCAAGGCCGGGGCCGAGTTGCTCGCCCTGACCTACCGGCAGGAGGTGGCCCACCTCGGGGTCACGGTCGGTGTGGTGCACCCTTCCTGGATCGACACGGACCTCGTGCGAGGCGCCGAGGCGGATCTCCCCTCGTTCCAGGACCTGCGCGCGCGGCTGCCCTATCCGGGCAATGTCACCACGAGCGCCGACCGGGCGGCCGCCGCGATCGTCGACGGGCTCGTGCGCCGGCGCAGCCGGGTGTACGTCCCGCGCGCGGTCGTCGTGGCCAACTGGGCCAAGGCGGCGCTGAATTCACCGCTGGCCTGGCCCTGGGCGAGGCGCTTCGCGGCCCGGGCGGTGCCGTCCCTCGAACGGGAGGTCGCGGCGCTGGGGAGACAGGACCAGCTCACGCCGGGCACGGATGCCCCCGCCGCGGAGACCGGGCCGTCCTAGCCGCGCACCGGACCGCGCCAACCACCCTGCTCTCAGCGGCCTTGGACGATCGAGTCGTACAGGCGCGCGCCGGCCTCGTGGGAGGCCTGGGCACGTTCTCGCGCGTCACCCAGCCCGACGACGAAGTTCACGCCCATCGGCAGGAGCACCTGCGCCACGGCGTCGTCGAACTCGGCGAAGTGCTCGGCCAGTTCGAGGGTGATGTAACCGTGCACGTAACTCCACAGCTGGGCGGCGACGGCTTCGGGGTCCTGTCGCTCGACCCTGCCGGAGTGCACGAGCCGTTCGCAGGCCGCGGTGACATGGGCGTGGGCTTCCCGAAAGGCCGGGGAATGCCCGCTCAGGCGACGGTCCGTATCCGGCAGCGGCCGGTACGTCGCCCGGGTGGACAGTCCGAACATCAGGTCGTAGAGGTGAGGGTTCTCACGGGCCTGCCGACGGCAGGTCAAGGCCATGGCGAAGAGATCCGCGATCGGGTCCTCCGTCAGCGGTACCCGGGCAAACGCTGTTCCGAGTTCCTTGAACCCGTGGTCGGCGACAGCGCTCATCAGCTCGGGGATCCCACCGAAGTGGCTGTAGACCACCATCGTCGACAGTCCGCTCGCGGAAGCCACCGCGCGCGCCTTCAAAGCCGACGGGCCCTGCTCGGCCAGCAGGCCGATGGCCGCCTGCACAAGTCGTTCCGGTGCGTCTTCGACCCTCGCCCGCCCTGCCATGTCCCGCACGCCTCCACCGTTGACATACTGCAAATAACTTGGTTATGTGATTCTTCGCGGCAATAGTACACATCGCATGTGACGTGCCGCCTCGGATCCACGCGTCCGCCCTCGGACCCGTCATCACCCGCTGGTCCAGTCTCGCGCCGCCCGTGCGGACACAGCGTGTCGGGGCGAACCCGACCCCATCGCTGCGACACGCATCCGCGGCCGTCCCCACGCACTTTCCCACCCCCTGAACCCAGCACGGGAGCAGAACCCATGCCATACAAAGACAAGGGCCGTCTGACGGTCGAAGACCGCGGGGCCGTCCTGATCGTCCGGGTCGACGGCGGCCCGCACCAGGAGTTCGGCCTCGACATCGCCCGCCAGCTCGACAAGCTGGTAACCCGGGCCGACCGCGATCCGAAGATCCGCGCCGTCGTCTTCACCGGGGCACATCCCGAGCGGTTCGTCAGCCATGCCGCGGTCCGGTGGCTCCAGGAAGAGGGCGCCGCGAGCCCTACGGTCGGCCGGCGCGGTGCCGCAGCCGTCGTACGCATGGCACAGCACGTGGACCGGTCCCGCCTCCTCGGGCCCGTGATGCGCAGGACCCCGATGCGCGGGGCGCTTCAGCTGGAGCGTCTGCACAGCACGTTCCTGCGGATGAACGCCAGTGGCGTGCTCTACGTCGCCGCCCTCAATGGTTCCGCCCTGGGGCTCGGCGCGGAGTTCGCCTGGGCGTGCGATCTGCGGGTCATGGCCGACGGGGACTTCTTCATCGGCCAGCCGGAGATCCTCCTCGGCATCATCCCGGGCGGCGGCGGCACCCAGCGGCTGACCCGCCTGATCGGCACCCACCGGTCCCTGGCCGCGATCCTCGAAGGCAAGCCGTTCACGCCCGAGGAGGCCCTCGCCAACGGGGCGGTGGACAAGGTCGTCGCGCAGGACAAGGTGGTCGCGCAGGCGGTCGAACTCGCCGAGCACTTCGGGAAGCGGTCGAAGGGCTCGGTCGCGGCCGCCAAGAGGTCGGTGTACTTCGGCGGCTCGATGTCACTTGAGGACGGCCTGCATGTCGAACGCGCCGAGTTCTTCACCCGGGTCATGTCGGAGGAAGGCCAGAGGCTGATGCTCGATTACCAGGCCTCTACCGACGCCACCGGCGAACTCCCGCTCTACACACCGGCCACCTATGCTCAGGCCCTCGCGTCGGGCAGCGTGCCGGGCCGTCGCCCGACGGACGGGCGGTGAACCGACGATGACCACTGCGCGGTCCTTCACCCGTCACGACATCACGTTCCCTTCCGGCGACAGCACCTGTGCCGGCTGGCTCTACCTCCCCACGGGCGTCACGTCTCCGCCCGTCGTCATCCTCGGGCACGGCCTCGGCGCCGTCCGCGAGATGCGCCTGGACGCCTTCGCCGAGCGCTTCGCACAGGCCGGCATCGCCGCGGTGGCCTTCACCTACCGGCACTTCGGCGACAGCGGCGGCCACCCCCGCCAGCTCCTGTCGATCAAGCGTCAGCTCACCGACTGGGACGCCGCCCTCGCCTACGTCAAGACGCGCACGGACGTCGACCGCACCCGCATCGCCGTGTGGGGCAGCTCGTTCGGCGGGGGCCATGCCATCACCGTCGCCTCACGCCACCCCGAACTGCGCGCGGCCGTGGCGCAGTGCCCCTTCACCGACGGTCTCGCCTCCGCGCTCGCACTGGGACCCGCCGCCTCGCTCAAGGTCCTCCCCGTCGTCGCCCGCGATCTGGCGGCCCGAGGTCGCGGAAAGCCGCCGGTGATGGTTCCGATCGCCGCCGCCCCCGGCTCGTCGGCGCTCATGAACGCTCCGGACGCCCTGCCCGGATACCAGGCGCTCCAGCCTGCGGGAACGACGTTCCGCAACGAGGTGGCGGCGAGGGTCATCCCGACCATCCTCACCTACCGGCCCGGGCGTGCGGCCAAGAAGATCACCATCCCGATCCTCTTCTGCGTCAGCGACACCGACTCCGTCACGCCTCCCGCCCAGACCCTCCGCTACGCGCGCACCGCACCCAAGGGAGAGATCAAGAGGTACGACGCCGGCCACTTCGACTTCTACACCGGCGAGACCTTCGACGTACTGGTGCGCGACCAGATCGAGTTCCTCACCCGCCAACTGAACCCGGCAGCCGCCAGGTCAGCTCCGTGACCGGACCGCATCACACCGAGACAGGTACGCCCTCGCCATGAATTTCGCATCTCTGCCCGACCGCCGCGCGGCCCTCGACCCCGACGGGGCCGCGGTCTCCGACGGCCGCCAGGCCCTCACCAACGTCCAGCTGCTGCGCCGCGTCCAGGCGGCGGCACGTCACCTCCAGGACCTCGGGATCGGCCCCGGCGACGTCGTGGCCCTCAAGCTGACCAACCGCGTCGAGTTCGTGCTCCTGCTGTTCGCCGCCTGGCGGCTCGGCGCCACCATTACGCCGGTCAACCCTGGCATGACCGACGTCGAAGTGGCCCGACAGCTCATGGACTCCGGCGCACGCCTCCTGGTGAGCGAGGACGGTGAGGCCCCCGTGGCGGACGGGACTGCCGTCCTCGCCGTCGGCGAACTGCACGACGGAGCGGCGGAGCCGGACGACGCGCCCCTTCCGGACCCGTCCGCGCTGGCCCTGCTCATCTACACCAGTGGCACGACCGGGGTTCCCAAGGGGGTGATGCTCGACCACGCCAACATCGACGCCATGGCGGACATGGGGCGTCGGGCGCTGGAGGTCGGGCCGGCCGACCGGTGCCTGTTGATCCTGCCGCTCTTCCACGTCAACGGCATCGTGGTCAGCATCCTCGTACCGTTGCTGGCGGGCGCGAGCGTTGCCATCGCCGACCGATTCCATCCCGAGACCTTCTTCGACGTCGTCGAACGCGAGCGCCCCACCTTCTTCAGTGCCGTGCCGACGATCTACAGCATGCTCGCGGCGCTTCCGGACCAGGTCCGCCCCGACACCTCGTCCCTGCGCTTCGGAGTCTGCGGCGCGGCACCCGCCTCCGCCGAGTTGCTGACCCGGTTCGAGGCCCGTTACGGGTTTCCGCTCGTCGAGGGGTACGGGCTGTCCGAGGGAACCTGCGGATCCACCATCAATCCTGTCGCGGGCCCCCGACGCGCCGGAACCGTGGGACTGCCCTTCCCCGGTCAGGAGATCCGGATCGTCGACGCCGACGGCAGCGAGGCGCGGGCGGGCGCGGACGGAGAGGTCGTCGTGCGGGGTCCCAACGTCATGCGGGGCTACCTCGGCCGCCCGGAGGAGACAGACAAAGTCCTCGTCGACGGCTGGCTGCACACCGGCGACGTGGGCCGGCTCGACGCCGACGGATACCTGACCCTGGTCGGACGTTCGAAAGACATGATCATCCGTGGCGGGGAGAACATCTACCCCAAGGAGATCGAGGACGTCCTCGTCGGAGACCCGTCGGTGCTCGAGGCCGCCGTGATCGGCGTACCCGACGAGAAATGGGGAGAACTGGTCGTCGCCTACGTCCAGCCCCGACCGGGCCAGACCGTCGATCCGACGGCGCTGCAGGAGCTCTGCGCGCACAGCCTCACCGGCTTCAAGCGCCCGACCGCGTACTTCGTGGTGGAAGCCATCCCGAAGAACGCGGTCGGAAAGATCGACAAGGTCTCGCTGCGCGCTGCCCACGCCGAGGTCTCTGCGCGGTCCTGACCTCCATGGATGGCGCTTGGGGCTGTCTTCGGTGGCGGCGCTCAGCTCCGTGTCAGGGGCCGAGTCCAGTTCCGGGGCTTCCCCGGAACTTCGCGAGCCTCGCCACGTTCCCGGCCTGCCGGGTACGTCCGCGGGGCTGCTCGCAAGGGTGACTCGGACCCTTGGCGGGCTGGGCGGCGACGGTGGAGGCCGTCGCCGCCCAGCCTGATCCGTGCGCTCGCACGCTGCTCTTCGCAGCGGGCCAACCTTGTCTCTCGACGTGGATGGTTCACACGTCATGCCGGGAGCTTCCCCGACGGCACGGCGCCGAGGACGCCGTCCCCGCAGGGCAAGGGCTGTCAGGCCGCCACCCGGTAGCCATCGGCGTATTCCGCCAGTAGGAGGCCACCCGACCTGTCGAGGCTCAGCTCGGTCGGGCGGTCGGTGAGCACCACGGCCTCCTGCATCGGCCACCACCAGCCGACCGCGCGCATGGCAGCGGCGAGCGTGTCCAGCCGTGGTGAAGGGTCCAGACCGGCGATCTGGAGGGCGCAGCTGAAGACCGCGACGAAGTAGGCGCCACCCCAGGGATCGAGCCAGCCACCGAACCTGTTCCGGAACATGACCGCGTCAGGGTCGGGCGGTACGCCCCAGGAGTCCCGCACCTCGGCGCGCAGTTGCCTGCGCACGCCGTCCGGCAGGCGGTGCTGGAGATGGCCGCGCAGCTGTCCGGCCACCCCCGCCCCGAGGGCGTCCGAGAGCTGCTCCTCCAGCGGCCTCAGCCGCTTGAGCAGTTCGCTCCACAGCTCCACGCCGAGGTATTCGTCCGGTTCCACGACCCCGAAGGGATCGTGGAGGGGGCCGCCGAGCCGGGCCTCCAGCCGACTACGCAAATGTTCCGACAGCGGGCCCCACAGAGGTTCCCTCGGGCTGTCCAGCCCGTAGAACGCGCGGAACATCTGCGACTTCAGTTCGGCCAGGTCGATCGTGCTGTCAGGATCCGTCGCGTCGTGCGGCTCGTCCGGCCGCTCCGGGATCTGTTGGACCAGCCGGCTTTCCACCCGGTCCAGCACAGCGTCCGGCAGCGCACCGACGACAAGCTGTCGCAACTCGCCGACCGGCACCGCGTGGCGGATCGCTCGAGCGGCGAGCGCGCCGCCCAACGGCGAGTCCATCCATACGACGGTCCGCGGTGGGACAAGGCCCGCCTCGGCGTAGGCGGCAGCCACCGCGGCCTCCGCCACGGGGCGGTCGCAGCGCTCGGTGGACCGGCCCGCGGTCATCCACTCCTCGCTCGTCCTGGCGATCAGAGCGGCATCGGCGTCGGTGAGGGTACCGGTGTAGGCCATGTGTCACGTCACCAGCCGTATGTCGAGGTCGGAGCAGACATATTCATGGTCACTCGGCTCCCCCAGCGAGGTGAACGGTGCGCACACGCCATCGATTCAAGCCCATTGTGCGTCAATACGTAGGCAGGGCAGCCGACTTCGCCGGGTCACTTTCCACGGCCACACAGATCCGGCCGGACGTGAGGAAGCAGGGCGTGCAGGCGGTCGGCGGTCGGCTTGGAAGATCCGAACTCCGAACAGCTCCTAGCGAGTGTCAGGGGGCAGCAGGTGCGGGGCGCGGGCGCCGAGGATGCCGAAGACCTCGTCCATCGCCGGACCGCGCAGCTCTGCCATGAAGGCGGGGTCCACTCGGCCGGTCCTGGCCCAGATCCCGGCGAGGGACTCCGCACACTCCTGGGCCAGCACGCTGGTGAAATCCTCGGCGCGGATGATCCGGATCAGGCAGGATTCGACAAGGGGGCCGGAGAAGTCCTCCAGGTACATCGCGGCGTCCGACTTCTCGTCCTCGCGCGCTGCAGGATCGTCGAGAATTCGGACGAGCAGCACCGCCCGCTCCTCGGGTGAGATCTCCGCCCGGCTCTCCAGCGAGGTCTCACCCGCTGTACGGGGCCGTCCCCTTCCGGACAGCGCCCCCAGCCAAGTCCGCATCCTCAACAGAACCCCGCTCCCATCCCAACGCCCGCGCCGATGTCGCCGCCGACCACGGGCTCGACAGGACGCCGACCGAGTCGAGGTCAGCCCCGAACCCGACACCGCAACCCGTGATCGCGAGGCCGACACCATCGTGACGTGAAGGGTGGGTTGGGTCCATCCGTACGGCCCCACATCATAGACATCGTGGGCGACGGTTCGAGCAAGGTGCAGTTCGTCGGCCCGGCGGTGCGAGGTCGAGTCCACTGACGGCCCTGGTACCCCTCGCGCCAGTCGCCTCCAGGTCCGCGGTCAGCCGCACGGTGCCCCGGACTGCCGCCGCCACCGGGTGCGGGACGGCTCGTACGGTGGAATGCGATCGCCGACAAGGCGCCGGGGCAACGAGTTGCGTGTGCCCGTCGAGTACCGGGACGCCGTACGCCCGCGCAGCCGGCATCAGGCCGGCAAGGATCCACCGGTCTTCGCGGCGCCCACGCCCACTGGCCGTCGTTCAGCCAGGCGTTACGGGGACACGACGCCAAGCCCACCACGGCGGTGGGCTCGGCGGGGCGGGATGTCAGAAGGTGAGGCTCCAGCTGTCGAGGTAGCCGGGGTCGACGGTGAAGATGCCGGGGGTGTTGTCCGTGACCCTGAGCTTCCAGGTGCCGTCGGCGGGGATCGCGGACGCGTCGACCGTGAACGTCTTGTGCAGTTCCGTGCCCGTGTCCCAGACGAAGTCCTTCACGAGCAGCACGGTGCCGTCCTCGCTGACCAGGCTGATGACCTGGCCGCCGATGAAGTCATGCACCAGATCGACGGTTACCTTCAGGTCGCCGGGCGCGTTCCCGTCGTGCCCGGTGACGGTGATCGGGGACTCGATGGTCGCCCAGTTGGGGATGTCGTACCGGTTGGGGTTCGTGAAGTAGCCGCCGCCGGAGGCGTAGACGGTCCAGACGAAGGGCAGGGTCAGCGTCTCCGCCGCGGAGTTCCTGATGACGACGGACGTGTCGAATGCGCCGGCCGCGGTCGGTGTGCCGGAGATCAGTCCGGTCGAGGGGTCGATCGACAGACCGGTGGGCAGACCGGTGGCGGAGTAGGTCAGCCCGCCGGGGCGGGTCGTCGTCGCCTCGACCTGCCGGGTGACCGCCTGCCCGACGGCCACGGCACGGGTGGAGAGGGGCTTCGCGGCGATGTGGTTCACATAGCGGGGGCCGACGGCGACGGCGGCCCAGGCGTTGCCGACGGCCTCGTACGCGTCGCTGGAGACGCCGAACAGGTCCGCCGCCGCCTGGAGGGTGGCGGTGCGGGCGCCCGCGTAGTCGGTGGTGCTGGTCATGTAGCGGGTCAGCGCCCGGTACCAGACGTTGGTGGCGTTCTGCAGACCGATGCCGGAGACCGGCAGACCGTCATAGGTGGGGCTGTCGTAGGCGATGCCGTTGATGGTCTTCTTCCCGCTGCCCTCGGCGAGCAGATAGAAGAAGTGGTTGCCCACGCCGGAGCTGAAGTGGGGGTCGAGCTTTTTGGTCTGGGTGGTCCAGTAGTCCTGGGAGGTGCCGGCGGGGTTGATCTCCTTGGAGGGCTGATCCATGTGGCGCAGCGGCTCTCCGGTCCCGCGCAGGTCGATCAGCTCGCCGATCCGGTAGTCGGGCACGTCGGCTGCGCTGTTCGCGAAGAACTCGACGGCGGTGCCCAGGATGTCGCTGGTGGCCTCGTTCAGCCCGCCGGACTCTCCGGAGTACAGCAGGCCCGCGGTGGCCGAGGTCACGCCGTGGGTCATCTCGTGGCCCGCGATGTCGAGTTCGGTGACCGGCCTGTCGTTGGTGCGTCCGTCTCCGTAGGTCATGCAGAAGCATTCGTCGAGCCAGAAGGCGTTGGCGTAGCCGACGCCGAAGTGCACGCGGGAGTAGGCGCCGCGGCCGTCGTCGGCTATGCCGTTACGGCCGAACCGGTCGTGGTAGAAGTCCCATGTCTTCGCCACGCCGTAGGCGGCGTCCACGGCCGCCGTCTGGCCGTTGGCCGCAGTCCCGTCGCCCCAGACGTCGTCGTCGTCGGTGACCAGCGCGCCCTTTCCGTAGGTCCCGGCAGCGTCGTACGTCTGGTGGCCGCCGCGCTGAGAGTCGGTCAGTTCGAAGTGGTCGGCGCTCCGCACGCTCGCGACCTGGACCCTGCCGTTGTATCGGCTGATCCCCTCGCCTGTCTGGACCTCCTCGTGGCTCATCAGCCGGGAGCCGTTCCCGGCGTCGGTCAGGACGTGCAGACGACTCGGGGTGCCGTCCTCCCGCACACCGGTGACAACGTTTTCCCAGGCCAGTTTCGGCTCACCGTCTCCCGCCCATACGACCAGCCGGGGTTCTTGCTTCACGGTGGCCTTGCCGGTGTCCTGCTGCTCCGCGGCGGCCAGGGCCGATTTCTCCGCCTTCGCGGCGGAGAAGGCCGCGTCGGTCGTCGGGACGGAGATCGCCGCTTGCGACGCCTTGGTGACACTGCTGGACTCGCCGCGCTCGTGCACCACCAAGTCGCCCCCTAGAACGGGCAGTCCGGCGAAGGTGCGCTCGTAGCGGGTGTGGACGGTGCCGTCGGCGTCCTTGACGACATCCTTCGGAATCAGCTTCTCCTGCTTGCCCAGTCCCAGTGAACGGGCCGTTGCGGAGCCCCCGTCGGCCGCCGCCTTGAGCATCTTCGCGCGCTCCCCCGAGGGGAGTTGGACCGCTCTGGCGCCGGGTCTGGGTTCCGCTGCGATCTGCCGCGGTGATCTGTCCGCGTCGCCCGCCGTCAGGGGGGCGCCGGCGGCGGGGAGCGCCGTCCCGAGAAGTGCGATCATCGCGCCGGCGGCGACCATCGTCATGGGCCGACGGACGGAGGCGGTACGGCGGGCGGAAGGGGAACGCTGAGGCGAAGTCGTTCCGCTCCAGGACGTTTGTGCCCCGGTAGTGCGGAAGATGTCCGTCACGCTGCAACTCCTTTGACACGACTGGGTGATGCCAGCCGATGAGAATGAGAGCGGAGACCGGAAGGGCCTCCGCCGACGAGATGTGCGTTGTGCCCGGGCGCTGAGGAGATCGTTTCAGCCTGAAAGGCACATGTCATCAGAGCGGAGATCAATGTCCGGAATCCGGTGACCCGGGCTCGCTTCCGTCGCGGTCGCGCGCGGGCGATCACATGGGGCTTTACGAGGCGGCAACACGCCCGTAGCCAGCGCTTTTGGCCGCTTCCCTCCCCTGGGCCGGGCAGGAGACGCGTGCGCGTGGTGGACGCGGGTCACGAGGACACCCCTCGGTTCGCCACGCCTGCGAGGAAGGGGGGCTGGGTCCGGCCGTCCGGGTCCTCTCCCCCGGCGGGGCGTACGGGTGGCTGTCGGCGAACGGCAGGCAACAACTCGCCGCTCTCCGTGGCCCGCGACCTCACCGGCGGGAAGAGCCAGCGCCACTGGACCATGAACCAGCCCGGACCGCACAACGACTCGCCCCGAGGGAATCTCAATGATCGCGTCAAGGCGCCTGCGTGACCGGTGGGGCGGAGGTGAACAGCCTCTTGTCACGCAGGATCGCCCAGAGCACGTCGACCCGGCGGCGGGCAAGCGAGAGGAGGGCCTGCGTGTGCAGCAGTCCCTCGGCCCGCTTCTTGAGGTAGTAGTCCCGGGAAGGTCCGGGTCGCATCATCGCCGTCTGCGCGGCCATGTAGAAGATGTGCCGCAGGCGCCGGTTGTAGCGCTTGGGCCGGTGGTAGTTGCCGGTGCGGCGGCCGGAGTCGCGGGCGACCGGGGCCAGGCCGGCGTGCGAGGCCAGACGGCCGGCGTCGCGGTAGCCGGACAGGTCCCCGACGATGGCGATGAACTCGGCCCCGAGGATGGGGCCCATGCCGGGCATGGACTCGATGATCTCGGCACGGTCGTCGGTGCGGAAGGTCTCGCGGATCTTCCGGTCGTTGTCCTTGATCCGCTCGTCCAGGGCCAGGAGCTCGTGGGCGAGGTCGCAGACCAGCTGCGCGGCCCGTTTCTCGCCGGGAAGCGCGAGCTGCTGGGACTGGGCGGCCTCGACGGCCTTGGCCGCGACGTCGACAGCGCCGCGGACCTTGCGGCGTTCCAGCCAGGTCGTCAGCCGCTTGACGCCGATCCGACGCAGGGCGGCCGGGGTCTGGTACTCGGTCAGCATGACGACCGGGCCTTTGGCCGCGGAGTAGTCGAAGGCCCGCTCCAGCGCGGGGCAGATGCCCACCAGCAGGTCGCGAAGCCGGTTGATCAGGCGGACGCGGTCGGCGATCAGGTCTGCCCGATGGTTCGTCAGCACCCGCAGGGTGGAGACCAGCTCCGGGGGCGTGTCCAGCGGGGCGAAGTCCCGTCGCATTCTGGCCTGGTCAGCGATGACACGTGCGTCCTTGGCATCGGTCTTGCCCTCGCCCTTGTAGGCGCCGGACATGCGGTTGACCGTCCGGCCGGGGACGTAGACGACCTGCTGCCCGTGGGCGACCAGCAGGGCCAGCAGCAGGGTGGAGGCCCGGCCGGAGATGTCCACCGCCCACCGCACCTCTTCAGCCCGCTCACGGGCCGTCTCGATGAGAGTGAGGATCTGGGCCTCGTCGTTGATCACCTTCGTCGAGAACAGCGTCTCGCCGTCGGCATCGACCGCAACCGCCCAGTGATGCCCCTTGCCGGCATCGACGCCGACCCATATCCGCCTGCCAGACGTGCTCAAAGCCGTCGCTCCATCTTCCTCATGACCGGCAGTTCACGGTCCGAAGAACACCCCGCCGACAGGTCCCTAACCAGCGATGACCGCAGTTCTCAATCAGTGGTCGGAGCGTCCTGGAGGACCGGGCGGCCATTCCTTTCGAGTCACAAGCGACAACCCGCCATCAGCCACACCCGGTCCTCCCGGACCGCCTCACATTCTTAGGGACACCGCCATGTCGGAGCTTCTCGTCGACTTCATCACCTCCCTCGACGGCCACGCATCAGGAGAGGGGTGGCCCGGGTTCTGGGGCCTCGAGGGCCCGGAGTACCTCGCATGGCTCGGCGAGCAGCCCGAGGCCACCTACCTGATGGGAGCGAACACCTACCGCCTGATGTCGGGCTTCGCCGCAGGCGAGGTCCCGAAGGGCCAAGACGAGTTCAGGCCCGAAGAAGAGGCGTCCGTCGACGAGCTCACGCAAGCCTCCAAGGTGGTGTTCTCCTCCTCACTCGAGGAGCCGCTGACGTGGGCCAATTCCACCCTGGTCCGCGACGACGCCGTCGAGGCAGTCCGCGCCATGAAGTCGAGTGGCTCGGAGCTCCTCAGCACGATCGGCAGCCTCAGCCTGTGCCGGTCCCTGCTACGAGCCGGACTCGTCGACCGCTTCCGGGTCGTGATGTTCCCAGTGATCACCGGGGCCACGGGCGAAGAACGCATCTACGACGGCTATCCGGACGTTGCCCTCGAGATGATCGAGCACCGCACCTTCGACGGCCGTATCCAGCTGGTCGAGTACCGGCCCCGCGTGCTCGAGCACCCGCCGCTCGTCGTCCCTGCGTGACGTCGCCCCGTCCGCCGGTTTGGACGGCCACCAGGCCGGCGCCGGCGGGCGCGGACCATTGTCGGCCGGTGTCGCCACATATTCGCAACGCCAGGTAAAGCGACCAGGCCGGCCGCAGGCCCTCATCCTCGGCGGCCTTGTTCCGCTCCGGACCACTCAGCGACCCAGGCTGCCGCCGGCTCCCGCCTGCGCGGATGGTTCGCCAGAGCCCACCGCACGGTCTTCGCCGGACGTCCGATCGCCTTGGCGACGACGGCAGGGGCGTCGCCGTTCCTGGTCGCCTCCGCCAGCCCGCGGTCGACGGTCTGCCGCTGCTTCGCGTAGGCGTGCAGCGGGATGTCCGGCTTCGTACTGTTGGCCTCGAACCCGGTCCTGGTGTAGGCGTGTTGGGCGAGGATCGACCGGATGCCGTGTTCGCGGATCTCGTGGTCCAGGGACTCGGAGTAGCCCTCGATCGCGTGCTTGGAGGCGGTGCAGACGGCCATGAACGGCTGGGGCAGGAATCCGGGTACGGACGAGATGTTGATGATGCGGCCGCGCTTCAGAGCGGCGCTCTGAGGCCAGCAGGGACATGCCGTCGCGGCAGCCTCCGCAGCACAGGGCGATGACTGATCGGCAAGCTCGTCCGGGACAGCCGGAAGAGGATCCCGCAGCCCGTGCATCTGTCACGGGGGCGCCGATGCCGACCGGACCGCAGACTCCCTCGCCTGCGGCATGCCCGGCACCACTCTTGCGGCCAAGGGGCCCCGGCCGGACACAGGCCGGCCGGGAAGCGTTCCGGAGGGGTGGCCCCTCAGCGCACGCCCGCCGCGTCGAGCAGGGTGACCACCGTGGGCGTGATGAGCCCCGCCAGTTCATCAGCTCCGATGCCCGCGCGGGCGCTGCCACCGTCGAAGACCAGGCTGAGCTGCCGGGCCAGCAGACCGGGATCGCGCGCCCCGCCCTGTTCGGCCTCGGCACGGAAGAAGGAGGTCAGGTTGGCCTTCACCGCGTGGGCGACCCGGCTCGCCGGGTGGCTCTGATCCTTGAGCTCGACCTGGGCGGCCAGGAAGGGGCAGCCATAGAACTCGGGCGCGCGCGACTGTGATTCCACTTGCCCGAAGACGTGCAGGATCCGCTCCCTGGGCGAACGGTCGTCGTCCGCCGCAGGCAGCAGTGCCGCCACATAGGCGGAAGTGCGCCGCTCCAGGCTCGCCGCCAGCAGTTCGTCCTTGCTCTGGAACAGCTGGTACATGGAGCGCTTCGACACTCCGGCCGCCTTGCACAGCGCCTCGACGCCGACGCCGACACCGTCTCGGTAGGTGAGTGTGGCCGCCGCCTCCAGCAGCCGCTCCCTGGGGCTCAGTTTCACTTCAGTGCTCATACGGCGAGATTAACCCAAAGGGAGGTAAATAAAAACCGATCGGTTTCCAGGGGGCGGGTGCGGAAGTTCTCCGCGGCCGGTGTCAGGCTTGCGCATGGAAACCGATCGGTTTACTGTGATGGAGACCGATCGGTTTCTGGTTCTTGTGGAGGAAGTCATGACCGCTTTGAAGGGCGCCCACGTCTTCGTTACCGGTGGCAGCCGGGGCATCGGAAAGGCGCTGGTGGAAGAGCTGTACGCGCGCGGTGCCGGCAAGGTGTACGCCACGGCCCGCGACCCGCGCACGGTGACGCACCCCGACGCCGTCCCGGTGGCGCTGGAGGTCACCGACCCGGACTCCGTGGCGGCGGCCGCCGCACAGGCGCAGGACGTCACCGTGCTCATCAACAACGCGGGTGCCGCGGTCGGCGCCTCCTTCCTCGACTCCCCGGTCGACGACGTCCGCCGGGAGTTCGAGACCAACTTCTACGGCCCGCTCCTGCTCACCCGGGCCTTCGTACCGGTCATCGAGGGCAACGGCGGCGGCCACATCCTCAACGTGCACTCCGTGCTGTCCTGGCTGGCCCTCGGCAACTCCTACAGCGCCTCCAAGGCCGCCCTGTGGTCGCAGACCAACTCCCTGCGCCTGGAGCTCCAGCCGCGCGGCATCGCCGTCACCGGACTGCACATGGGCTACGTCGACACGGACCTGGCAGCGGGCGTGGAAGCGCCCAAGTCCGACCCGCGCGACATCGCCGCACTCGCCCTCGACGGCATCGAGACCGGCGCGTACGAGGTCCTCGCCGACGCCATCACACGCCAGGTCAGGACGGGCCTGGCCGGAGACCTGGCCGGGCTGTACCCGCAGCTGGCCAAGTAGCACAGGGAGACACAGACAGATGCCCAGCCAGGAATCACGTCCCACGATTCACATCCCGGGGACCACCAGCCACACCATCGCCCCGCGCGCGGGACACAGCCGCGAGGGAACGCTGCGCTACCTCAAGGCGGGCAGCGGAGCTCCCCTGGTCCTGCTCCACACGGTGCGCACCCAGGCCGAGCACTTCCGCCTCCTCATCCCGATGATGGCGAACCAGTACACGGTGTACGCCCTCGACCTGCCGGGGATGGGCTACTCGGAGATCGTGCCCGGCGCCTCCTATGACGAGCCGGCCATGCGCGAGGGCGTCAAGCGGCTCCTTACCCAACTCGACCTCCACGACGTCACGCTGGTCGGAGAGTCCATGGGGGCGGTGCTCGCCCTGACCACCGCGGCCGATCTCCCCGAGCGCGTCAGACGCGTCGTCGCAGTCAACGCCTACGACTTCCGCGGCGGGATCGCCCGCTCCGGCCTCCTCGCCCGCGTGGTGGTCAGCGGTGTCCTCGCCCCCGGGGTGGGCCCGGTGATCGCCGGGGTGGAGCCCAAGCCCGCGCTCACCAAGATCTTTCAGGGCGGCCTGGGCGACAAGAGCGCCCTGCGCGAGGACTACGTGGACGAGCTGCTCCAGGTGGGCCGACGTACCGGCTACCCGTCCGTCGCCCGTGGCGTGTACCAGGCCCTGCCCAGCCTCATCGCGGCCCGCTCCCGGTACCCCGAGGTCAAGGCTCCCATCCACTTCGTCTACGGGGAGAAGGACTGGTCCCGGCCCTCGGACCGGGAGGCCAACGAGCAGCTGCTGCCTGCCGCCGACTTCATCCACGTGCCGAAGGCCGGCCACTTCATCGCCCTCGAACGCCCCGACGTACTGGCCGATGTGCTGAACGCCGTCGGGTGACCGCCCCGGGACCGAGCGACGGGTACGACACCGTACGGTGGACTGCCGCCCTTCCCGGCGCGAACGGCTCCGTCGGCATGACCGGCGCCAGCCACTTCGGCACCCGGTGGACGGCGGCGCTGTCCACATGCGAGTGGCCGTGTCCGTACGCGAGGGCGCCATCTACTCCTCCACGCTGCTCAAGCGGCTGCGCTCCGGGTCGCACAAGAATTCCACCTACACCGCGTTCCGCGAGGTCGGCCGCGTGACCCGCACGGTGCGGCTGCTGCGCTGCCTCTCGGACGCGCCGCTTCACCGGCGGGTGACCGCGGCGACGAACAAGGTCGAGTCGTTCAACCGGTTCTCCCAGTGGGTCGGCCTCGGCAACCAGGGCGTCCTCGCCGAGCATGAGCGCCATCGACACGCTCTCGGCGAGCTCGACGTTCTCGGCCACGTCCGGAGTCCTGAGTCGTCGACCCGGCCGATCGTCAATGATTGGCTGATGTTGGTTCAGCGGTGGACAGCTGCTCAGCGCGCTTGGCTCGCAGCAGCTGCCGGCGCTTGTCGTCCCTGAACCCCCAGGTGAACGAGCCGGGCTTGCGTGCCTCGTCCACCAGTTCCTTGACGACGCCTGTGCAAGCGCGCTCCTTGATCCCTGCGGCAAGGCGGCCGCCGATGTAGTACCTGTTCGCGGTGTCGTCCTTGGAGGCGATCTGTACGGTGGCGGCGCGACGGCCCAGGGCGATGCACTGGCCGAAGAAACCCACGTTGATGGCCTCGGGCTGCGCACCCGCGATCCGGGCCAGGACCGTATCGGCAGCGTGCGCTCCCAGCGGACGAGCGGTCTGGCAGCTCATTCGCAGCGGCATGTCCGACGGTGCCGCCGAATCCCCCGCCGCGACGATGCGCTCGTCGTCCACGCTCGTCAACGTCTCGTCGGTGAGCAGGCGGCCCAGGGTGTCGGTGCTCAGCCCGCTGCGCGTGGCCAGGTCCGGCACGCCGAACCCGGCGGTCCAGATGGTCACCGTGCTCGGCAGCGCTCGGCCGTCACCGAGTTGCACGGTATCGCGGGTCACCGCCGTCACCTTCGCGTCGGGACCTTCGAGGACGGTCACCCCGAGCCTGGACAGGCGCTTGGCAACCGAGCGCCGAACCCGCGGATGCAGATACGGGCCGAGCACCCCGCCGCACACCAGAGTCACCCGGCGGCCCTGCTCCGCCAGCTCGGCAGCGGTCTCGATACCGGTCGAACCACCTCCCACAACGGTCACCGAGGCCGTCGCGGGCGCGCCGTCGACCACCGTCCACAGCCGCTGCGCCTCCTCCAGGGTGGCGATCGGGTAGGCGAACTCGGCCGCCCCGGGGACGCGCGGGTCGGCGCTGCCACTGCCCACCGCGTAGATCAGATAGTCGTAGCCGACCGTGCCGCCGCTCGCCAACGCCACGCTGCGCCCGGCCGCGTCGATCCGTGCCACGGTGTCGACCACCAGCCGGACGCGCTCGCCCAGGACCTCCCGGTAGTCGACGACCGCCGCGTGGGATCCGCCCACCACCTGGTGCAGGCGAACCCTTTCGACGAAGGTCGAACGCGGGTTGATCAGCGTCACTGTCACGTCGTTGCGCTGCGTCAGACGATTGGCCGCCAAGACGCCCGCGTATCCGCCGCCGATCACGACCACATCGGTGTTCCCAGTCACGGTGTCTCCTTCGTTTCAAGGGGTTCGGGCACAAGACACCGCATGGCCGATCGCCGTGACAGCATGTGAGGTAGATCACCCCCCGGGGGCTCAGTACGCGGAGTCCCTCATTCGGAGCTGACGCTCCGGGAATGCGCGTGACGTCTTCCACGAGCGGGCCGAACGCTTCCCGCGTGACGTCTCCCCCGAGGGGGCCATGCCGCTGCGTCGACCGGCCGAGCGGGAGGACGTGCGTGACTGCCTCAGCGACGCAGCAGGTCGCGGAATCCGGTGAGCAGGGCGCGCAGCCCGAGGTCGAAGGCCAAGGTGGCGCGGCTGCGGTCGGTGGGGGTCTGCTCGAGTACGGCGCTGAGGTGGGGGGCCATGTCGCGGGCGACGTCGGAGACCATCACGGGCGGCGCCACCAGGTCGAGGGCGGAACCCAGGACGAAGCTCTCCAGCGCAGTGATCAGCGGCATGACCTCATTCGTGGCGAAACCGGCGTCCAGGAGCAGCTCCGCGACCTTCTCGTACATCGCGTGCATGAAGGGTTCGGCCAGCGGGGCGGTGGCGAGCAGGGGTACCGCCCCCGGGTGGGCGGCGAAGGCGGCGAGGTAGGAGCGGGCCCAGCCCTCCAGGGCCTTGTCCCAGGGCTGTGACCAGTCCTGGCCGTCTCCGGTCGTCAGGGCCAGTTCCTCGCGCATCAGCGAGATGATGTCGTCGCGGCCGACGACGTGGTGATAGAGGGCGGACGGAGCGACGCCCAGGGCCTTGGCCAAGGCCGGGATGGAGAGTGCGCCCTTCTCGTCGGCGAGGCGCAGTGCCGCGGCACCGATGCGCCGACGGTCCAGCAGAGGTGTGCGCGGCCGTCCCACGGTGGCTCCTCGTCTTCGTGTGCCGTAACCCAGAAGTTACCGAATGGCATTCAGTAAAACTCTTCCCAGTCGCCCGGGCGACGCCTACATTACCGGAAACCGAATGCCTTTCAGTTAGGCAGTCGGCCGAAGGGAAGGCACCGCCTCACGTCATGCACGCCGACATCGTCTTTACCGGAGGCTCCGTCCGGACCGGGGCCGCAGATGCCCCCGTCCACGACGCCCTCGCCGTCACCGGCGGCCTGGTCACCGCCCTGGGCGCACAGGCGCTGGCCGCCCGGGGACCGCGTACCACCGTCGTCGAACTGGCCGGCGGCGCCCTGCTGCCGGCGTTCGGCGACGGGCATGTACACCCCGTCATGGGAGGACTGGGGCTGGCCGGGGTTCCCGTCCGGGACCGAACGAGCGTCGACGAGATCGTCCAGGTCGTACGGGGCTGGGCCGCCGAACACCCCGACACGGAGTGGATCACTGGTGATGGCTTCGACCCCTGGCTCGCCCCCGACGGCCGCTTCGACGCCCGGTGGCTGGACGCCGCCGTACCCGACCGCCCCGTCGTCCTGCGCACCATGGACCACCACACCGCCTGGGTGAACAGCGAGGCCCTGCGCCGGGCCGGCTACACCGCCCAGACCCCGGATCCCGCGGGCGGGGAGATCCTGCGCCGGGACGGATCCGCCGAGCCGCTGGGCACCCTGCGCGAGTTCGGCGCCCTCGGCCCGGTGCTCGCCCTCATTCCCACGGCATCCCACGAGGCACAGGTGGCGGCCCTGCGCGAAGCCACCGCCCGGTTCGCCGCGGCCGGCGTGACCTGGGTACAGGACGCCTGGGTGGAACCGCACCAGGCCGACGTCTGGGTCACCGCGGCGACCACCGAGCCGGGGCTTCCCGTACGAGCCGACCTCGCCTTCGTCCTGGAACCCGACGGCTGGCGCGAACGCGTCCTCCGGTTCACGGTGGACCGGGAGAAGGTGGAGAGCTCCGCTCCCGGGCTGCTGACCGCGCGGACCGTGAAGTTCTTCGCCGACGGCGTCATCGAGTCCGGCACCGCAGCTCTCCTCGAGCCCTACACCGACTGCCCGCACTCGCACGGCATCTCCAACTGGTCCCCCGAGGAACTCGCCGAGGCCGTCACCGCCGTCGACGCGCTCGGCTTCCGCGCGCACCTCCACGCCATCGGCGACGGCGGAGTCCGGGGCGCCCTGGACGCGATCGAGGCCGCCGCCCGCGCCAACGGCGCCCGCGACCGCCGTCCGGTCATCGCCCACGCCCAGCTGATCCACCCCGCCGACCTGGCCCGGTTCGCCGCACTCGGCGTGATCGCCAACCTCCAGCCGCTGTGGGCCCAGCCCGACCCCCTGATGACCGAGCTGACCCTGCCGAGGATCGGCCCCGAACGCGGCACGCGGCAGTACCAGATCGCCGCGCTGCTCGCCTCCGGCGCCCGGCTCTCGTTCGGCAGCGACTGGCCGGTCACCGCCCATGAACCACTGCGGGGCATCGCCACCGCCGTGACCCGTCAGACGCCCGAGGGTGTTCCCGAGGGCGGCTGGCTCCCCGAGGAGCGGATCGACATCGACACCGCTCTCGCCGCCTACTCCGCAGGATGCGCCTACCAGGCGTTCGAGGAGAAGGAATGGGGCGCGCTGCGTCCCGGGATGCGCGCCGACCTGGTGCATCTCGCCGCCGACCCGGCCGAGACCGCCCCCGGCGACCTCGCGCACCTCCCCGTCCTGGGCACCTGGCTCGCCGGCCGGCGTACCCACCACGCCCCCACTCCCCGCGACACGCGGGCCGGGAGACGATAGACCCACGTCGTCGTCACGACCGGTCCACGTCTCCCCGACATCTCGCTCATCCCGCTCGCTCCTCGACGACACACACCACGCGGAGACCTCCATGACCGAGCCCCTCGTCCCCACCGCTCCCCAGCAGCCCCCACCGACCGCCGGGACCGGTCAGAGCCCTCACCTTCAGCGCGGCAGCCTAGGTGTCGCCGACATCGTCTTCTTCGTCGTCGCCGCGGCCGCCCCGCTCACGGTCATGGCCGGCGTCGCTCCCCTCGCCATCCTCTTCGGCGGCATCGGCGCCCCGGTCGCCTATCTCGCCGTCGGCGTGCTGCTGGTCCTCTTCGCTGTCGGCTTCACCGCGATGACGCCGTACATCCGCAACGCCGGCGCCTTCTACTCGTACATCGCCCGGGGCCTCGGACGGCCGGCAGGGCTGGGGTCGGCGTTTCTCGCCGTGTTCTCCTACAACTCCTTGCAGATCGGCATGTTCGGCGCCTTCGGATTCTTCGCCTCCACCACCGCGAACGACCTCCTCGGCGTCGACCTGCCCTGGCCGGTGTACGCCTTCGCCGGGATCGCCGTCGTCTGGTTCCTGGGCTTCCGCTCCATCAACCTCGGCGCCAAGGTCCTGGCCGCCCTTCTGATCGCGGAGACCGCCATCCTGGTACTGCTCGCCGGCGCGGTCCTGGTCAAGGGTGGCGCGAGCGGGCTGAGCTTCGACTCCTTCGCCCCGTCGAACGTCTTCGTCTCGGGAATGAGCGGACCGCTCGGTCTCGCCGTCGCCGCGTTCATCGGCTTCGAGGCCACCGCCATCTATCGCGAGGAGGCCCGCGACCCCGACCGCACCGTGCCCCGCGCCACCTACCTCGCGATCGGCTTCCTCGGCCTCTTCTACGCCTTCATTGCCTGGATCATCGTGCAGGCGTTCGGCAGCGACCAGGCCGTCGCCGTGGCCGCGAAGAACCCGGCGGAGATGTTCTTCACCGCCATGACCCAGTACGTCGGCGGCTGGGCGACCGACATCCAGCGCGTCCTCATCGTCACCAGCGTGCTCGCCGCCCTCCTCGCCTTCCACAACGCCATCACCCGCTATGTCTACGCCCTTTCCGTCGAGCGCGTCGCCCCCGCGGCGCTGGGCCGGGTGCACCCCCGGCACGGCTCGCCGTGGGTGGCGGGCATCGCCCAGAGCGTCCTGGCGGTCGTGGTCGTCTCGGTCTTCGCCTCGCTCGGCATCGACCCGTACACCAAGTTCTTCCTGTGGGTGAACACGCCCGGTGTGGTCGGCATCCTCGTCCTCCAGGCACTGGCGGCCTTCGCGGTGGTCGCCTTCTTCCGCCGCAACCGCGCCGAGCACGGCGAGGGACGTCTGCGCACCCTCCTCGCGCCCGCGGCGGCGGGCGTCCTCCTCACCGCCGTCACCGTGCTGGTCTGCAAGCGCCTGGACCTGTTCACCGGCGCCGGCCCGACCGTCAACTGGACACTGGTCGCGCTCACCCCGGCCGTGTTCCTGGCCGGCATGGCCCTCGCCGCACGCATCCGCCGCACCCGGCCCGAGGTCTACGCCAAGCTCGCCACCACCGACGTCGACGCCACCTGACCGACGTGCGCGCAGCCGCGGTCCCGTCGCCCGGCCGCAGGCCGGAACACGGGACCGCCCCGCACTGTGCGTCCGGCCCACAAGACACCCGCGGCGGCGGCCTGGACACCGCGAGGCGCACCACCCACGGGTTGGGGTCGATGCGCCGCCGCAGTGCCCTGATTCGCCCACCACACCCACGGCCCGGGCGGACCCTGCTTCGGCCACGTCCTCGATTTCGTCCTCGCCGCCGCCCTCGTGGGCGAATCGCCCGCCGCGGCAACGACCGCGGCATCCTGGGAACCGTCGGGCCGATGTCGACGGGCAGCGCCGTCATCCACCCGGCTGGAACGGTGTGGCGGGCCATGGACATGCGCCTCCGCGCCTCGCGGGCGATCGCCCTGAGGGTCACCCTTCTCCTCATCACCGACGTGCTCGGGATCGCCCCGCGGCAGGACTGCTGCCGCTCGCCCGGCGAGCCGTGGCGTGCGCAGACCGCCGGCGAACACCGGCCCATGAGCATTCACGTGTCCGCGCCGACGGTGTTGATCGCGGTCTACGCCGAGCCCGCCTCGTCGGCGGTGGCGGGTACGTCGGCATCGGTGGCGCGCCCTGCGGCCCGGCCCCCGGTGCCGGTCCCGGTCTCCACGGCCGGGGCCAGGAAGGCGGCGCCCACGACACAGGCCAGCACGACGAACATGGCGGGGCGCAGGCCGACATGACCGCCGAGAAAGCCGAGTCCCGGCGGTCCGACGAGGAAGGCGACGTAGCCGACGACGGCTACGAGACTGACCCGGGCCGTCTGGTCGGGGCCGGATTCCCCGGCGGCCGAGAGCGCGAGAGGAAAGCCGAGTGAGGCGCCCAACCCCCACAGCAGTACGGCGGCTCCGGCCAGGACAGCGTTGTCCGAGACGATGACGATGAGCAGGCCGAGTGCACCGGACAGGGCACTGGCGCGCAAGACGAGGGTGCGGCCGAAACGGTCGAGGAGGAAGGTGCCGGCGAAGCGGCCCAGCGTCATCGCGGCGGCGAATGCGGCGTAGACGAGGGAGCCTGCCGTGGCGTCCATGCCGTGGCCGTCGACCATCAGCAGCGGCAACCAGTCGTTGGCCGATCCCTCGGCCAACGCCATCGCCAGCACAATCGCGCCGATGAGCAGAAGCCGCCCGTCCTTCCATACCGCCGGGCGATGCTCGTCCACGTCGGACGCGTGCGGCTCTTCGGGCGCGGCACGACCGGTGTCCGACGGGATGGCGCGTACCGCGTAGAGGAGGAGGCCGGCGGAGAGCAGGACGATCACCGCGAGATGCCAGTGCACCGACACGCCGGCCGCCGTCGCCGCCATGCCCGCCCCGGCGCCCAGTACCGTACCCAGGCTGAAGCAGCCGTGCAGAGCGGGCAGGGTGGTCCTGCCGCCGACCCGCTCGACGTCCGTGCCGTCGACGTTCACCGCCACGTCACCGACGCCCAGTCCGGCGCCGAAGAGGCACAGGCCGACGGTCACCGTCGGCACCGACGCGGAACCGCTTCCCCAGCAGATCGTGGCCATTCCCGCGATGAGGAGCCATGTGCCCCAGACGATGACGGGCCGCGTCCCGAACCTGGACACCAACCGGCCCGAGCAGGAGATACCCGCCATCGAGCCGAGCGATAACCCGAACACCACCAGCCCCATGTGTGTGGTGGAGAGGTGCAGCCGGTCCCGGATCGCGGGCGTGCGCGTCACCCAGGAAGCCATCGCGATCCCGGCCAGAAGGAAGAGCAGGAACAGCGCGTGACGCCGCCGACGCACGGCTCGGTCCATGAGAACACTTCTCCGTCCGACGTGGGGCGGCTCGCGATCAGGCCTCGACACCCCGCCCGGCCCACATCAAATGTACATGCCATTCCAGCACGACAGAGAGCGCTTTCACCTGCCGCGGGGCACCCTAGGAGGGCGACCCACGGGCGTCCTCCGCGGAGGAACCGGTCACTCCGGGGCCGAGAACCCGAAACCGGGTCCAGCACTGCCATGAGCGCGAAGAGCTCTGCTCGGGGCGAAGTTCCGGAGCCTCGCGCACCGGTCGGACGTCGCCGGAGGCCGGTCGCGCAGTCGTGGGCGTCTCCGTCGCGGAGAGGGCCCGTACGCGCGATACGTCAGCGCATGTCCGCCGCGTCGAGCAGCGCGACCACCGTGGGGGCGACAAGCCCTGCCGCCGTGTCGGCCTTGATCCCCGCGCGAGCGCTGGCGCCGTCGAATACCAGGCTGAGCTGCCGGGCCAGCAGGTCCGGGTCGTTGGCCCCGCCCCGCTCGGCCTCGCCACGGAAGAAGGCGGTCACGGTCCCCTTGACCCGGCGGGCCACCCGGCTCGCGGGGTGACTCTGATCCTTGAGCTCGATCTGCACGGCCAGGTACCGGCAGCCCCGGAAATCGTCGGCAGCCGCCTGGCTTTCCGCCTGCTCGAAGACGTGCAGGATCCGCTCGCGCGGCGGACGGTCGTCATCCGCCGGAGGAAGGAGCGCCGCCACATAGGAGGCGGCCTGCTCCTCCAGGCTCGCCGCCAGCAGTTCGTCTTTGCTCTCGAACAGCTGGTACATGGAGCGCTTCGACACCCCTGCCGCCTTGCACAGCGCGTCGACGCCGATGCTGACGCCATCGCAGTAGGTGAGCGCGGCCACTGCCTCCAGCAGCCGCTCTCGGGAGCTTGACTTCGCCTCTGTGGTCATATTGCGAGGTTAACTCGATTCCGACCCGTTGAAAACCGATCGGTTTACGGCATGTGCCGGAGGTGATCTTCGGGGCCGCTCATGGGAGTCGTGTCGGCTCGCCACGGCCGAGGCCGAAGAGTGCGGACCGAACTCCGCGAGAACGGCATGAGCAGGGCGGCGCCTTGACGGCAGCGGCGACCGGACGCCGGCGCTTCCGGTCACCAGGACAACCGCGCCGTGCCAGGTTCGGCGCACCCGTGCGCCGATCGGGGCCTTCGTGGCCTCGATCAGCGCCGGGCATTCCTCGCCCTGGTGGATACGGACTCAGTGGGCGATCACGGGCTCGCCCTCCGACGGCGCGAGAGGCGCATTCGGTACCAGGAGCGCCGAAACGACGGCCCCGACCACGAAGAACCCGGCGCCCCACGCCAGGGTGGCCGTGTATCCCTCGACCCCCGCCTGGGCCATGGTCAGTGCGCTCGGCTTGCGCGAGGACAGGTAGTCCGTCGCCGCCGACGAGGCAACGGTGGTCAGCAGCGCCGTGCTAATCGAGCCACCCACTTGCTGACCGGTGTTGATCAGCGCCGAGGCGACGCCCGAATCCTCGTGATGTATGCCCGCGGTCGCGCCCTGGAACGCGGTGGTCATCACTCCACCGAGGCCGAGCCCCAGCAGGATCATTCCGGGCATGATGTGGGCGACGTAGGTGCTGTCCAGCTCGAGCCGGGTCAGCAGGGCCATGCCGGACGCGGCCACCAGGAAGCCGGCACTGATCACGATCTTCGGGCCGACCCTGGGCAGCAGCAGCGAAGGTGCCGTGGTCGACGCGGCGACGATGCCCGCGACCATCGGCAGGAACGCCAGGCCGGTCCTGATCGGCGAGTAGCCGATGCTGGCCTCCAGGTAGTAGGTCAGGAACAGGAAGATCGAGAACATCCCCATACCGATGACGAACACCGCCAGGAACGAACCGCCACGGGTCCGGTCCAGCACGAGGCGCAGCGGCAACAGGGGATGCGCCGCCCTGGACTCCAGCCACACGAACACCGCGAGCAGCACCACACCGACGATCATGGAGCCGAGGGCGACGGGATCGGTCCAGCTCGTGGACTCGACGTGGGCGAACCCGTAGACGATGGCGAACAGTGCCGCGCTCACCACGGCGGTACCGGGAATGTCGAGTTTGGGCCGCTCGGCGACCGTGGGCTTGGCCAGCAGCAGCACCGCACCCACCAGAGCAACGGCAGCGAAGATGACGTTCACGTACATCACCCAGCGCCAGGAAGCCCATTCGGTGAGCATGCCGCCGAGCAGCAGCCCGACCGCGCCCCCGGCACCGGCCAGCGCGCTGAAGATGCCGAACGCCTTCGGCCTCTCGGCCGGGTCGGTGAAGGTCACGCTGAGCAGCGAGAGTGCCGCGGGCGCGAGCAGCGCGGCGAAGAGGCCTTGAGCCACACGCGCCGCGACCAGGATGCCGAAGCTTCCTGCCGCGCCGCCGAGGACGGAGGCGCCCGCGAAACCGATCAGGCCGGTCACGAAGGTGGTACGTCGGCCGAACAGGTCGCCGAGTCGGCCGCCGAGCAGCAGCAGGCTGCCGAACGCCAGGGCGTAACCCGTGATGACCCACTGCCGGCTGCCGTCGCTGAAACCGAGGTCATGTTGCGCCGCGGGCAGCGCGATGTTCACGACGGTCGCATCGAGGGTGACCATGAGCTGCGCCGTGCCCAGCACGCCGAGCACCCACCAGCGCACGGCATGTGAGCCGCGGCGGCCCGAGTCTGTTGTTCCGGAGGCGGGTGCCCCACGGTCGAAGGTGGTACTCACTGTTCCCCTTGGTTGCTGTTCACGGGCCGACCACCGGTCGGAAACCGATCTGTTTCCAGGTAGGAAAACAGATCGGTTTCCATGACGCAAGTGACCGACCCCCTCACTCGCGGCGATCGAGCCGAGCGAACCCCGGCGGGCTTGCATCAGGAAACCGATCGGTTTACCATGCTGAAAGCTGATCGGTTTCCTGCGGTACGACGCCCGAGACCTGGGGGAACGATCACACCTGGACGGCGGTGCGATTTGAGTCGGATTCTGGTGACCGGTTCCGCGGACGGTCTCGGACGTGCTGCGGCGGACACGCTCCTGTCCGCGGGCCACGATGTCGTGGTGCACGCCCGGAACCTGCAGCGAGCGGCGAGCCTCGACGTGTTGGTCGGCCGAGGTGCGCACCTCGTGGTGGGTGACTTCGCCGAGCGCGACGCCGTACGGCACATCGCGGCCGAGCTGAACGAGGCGGAGCCGCTCGACGCGGTCATCCACAACGCCGGCGTGTGGAGCGGGCCGGCGGTCATGCCGGTCAACATCGTCGCGCCGTACCTGCTCACCGCCCTGCTCGGCCGGCCGCGCAGGCTGGTGTACCTGAGCAGCGGATCGCACTTCAGCGGCCACCCGTCACTCGCGGGGGTCGACTGGCGAGGGAAGAGCGCGGGGTCGTACGCCGACAGCAAACTGTTCGTCACCACGCTCGCGGCCGCGGTGGCCCGCCTGCGCCCCGGCGTGCTGAGCAATGCCGTGGACCCGGGCTGGGTGCCGACGAAAATGGGCGGCCCGAGCGCGCCGGACGACCTCGAACTCGGTCATCGGACACAGGAATGGCTCGCCGTGAGCGACGAGCCCGAGGCTCTGACCACCGGCGGGTACTGGTATCACCGCCGACAGCGGGATCCGCATCGCAGCGTCCACGACGAGGCGTTCCAGGCCCGTCTGCTGGAAACGCTGGCGGAGGAGACGGGCACAGCTTTGTAGGACTTCGACGGCGGGTCCTGCCCGGGGACGAGCGGCGGGCGACCCAGGCCGCGGTCACCGGGCGTAGGCCTCAGGGGCCTCGCCACCGGATCACGTCGAGGGCGCGTCGGCCGGCGCCGAGCTGGCGGCGTAGGCGCTCTCGCCGGCGAAGGCGAGTGGGGCGTCGAGGTCGTCGGCGCTCGTGTCGAGGACCTTCTTCATGAAGTCGGACCGGGGTGCGGGGCTGTGCTGAAGGATCTCGACACTGAAGGATCTCGATCGGGCCCGAGGATGCGGCAGCGGCGCGCAGGGCCGCCGTCAGCGACCCGTGGTCGAGAGCGCGAAGGTGGTCACGGTGGGTCCTTGTGCGGGACAGGAGGCCGTGCCGTACGCCGGGACCGGGCGGCCAGGGGCTCGGTCCGGGTGAGGGTGGCGTGGTGGGTCAGGGGGTGAGGAGGGTCTTGATGGCGCGGCGTTCGTCCATCGCCTTGTAGCCCTCGGCGACCTGGTCCAGGGGCAGGGTCAGGTCGAAGACCTTGCCGGGGTTGATACGGCCCGACAGGACGCGGTCGATCAGGTCCGGCAGGTAGCCGCGGACCGGGGCGGGGCCACCGCGCAGACCGACATGGGAGAAGAACAGCTCCTGGCCGTCGACGGCGACGCCGTGCGGGACGCCGACGAAGCCGACGTTGCCACCGGGACGGGTGGCATGCAGCGCCTGCCGCATGGACTGCGCGGTGCCCACGCACTCCAGCACACTGTCGGCGCCCACCCCGTTCGTCAGGTCCTTGACGCGGGCGATGCCTTCCTCGCCGCGTTCGGTGACGATGTCGGTGGCGCCGAACTCGCGCGCGAGTCGCTGCCTGCTCTCATGGCGGGACATGACGATGATGCGCTCGGCGCCCAGTTCCTTCGCGGCGATCACCCCGCACAGGCCGACCGCGCCGTCGCCGACCACGACGGCGGTGGAGCCGGGCTTCACTTCGGCGGCCTTGGCGGCGTACCAGCCGGTGCCCATGACATCGGAGAGGGCCAGCAGGCTGGGAAGGAACTCCTCGGCGGGCAGGTCGTCGGTGGCGACCAGGGTGCCGTGGGCGTTGGGGATGCGCACGTACTCGGCCTGGCAGGTCGACATGAACTCACGGTGCACGCAGGAGGACTGATAGCCCGCCAGACAGTTGGGACAGGTGTTGTCGGAGGTGGCGAAGGAGCCGATGACGAACTGGCCCGGCTCGACGTTCGTGACCTCGGCTCCGACCTCCTCGACGATGCCGACGTACTCATGCCCCATCGGCGTGGGCTCGCCGATCGGATCGGTGCCGCGGTAGGGCCACAGGTCCGAGCCGCACACACAGGTGACGACCGTCCGGATCACCGCGTCCGTCGGCCGGAGGATCTTCGGGTCCTCGCGCTCCTCGAAACGGATGTCGCCGGGGCCGTGCATCACTGCTCCACGCATGAGGGTGCTTCTTTCGGTGCGAGGGTTCTGGTCGGCAGCCCCGAAACGAAAGCACCGCGTGCTTCGCTCCGGGCTGCTCGATATCGAGCCTCACACGCGGACGCGGGCGCGAAAAGCGGAAAGATTCATCCTGGGAGGGAAACATCAAGGGGAGAGAACCCTCCCCCCTTCCCGGCGTGCGATCGATGCCATGCTGGGCAGCATGACCAGCAGTGTCCCCCTCAATGAGCTGGGACAATTCCTCAGGAAACGCCGCTCCGAACCGAGCCCGCGCACGGTCGGACTGCCGGAGACGGGCGGACACCGCCAGGTGCCCAGGCTGCGCCGCCGGGAAGTCGCCCACCTCGCGTCGATCAGCACCGGGTACCACACCCGGCTCGAACAAGGACGCATCGCCGCGTCCGCCCCCGTTCTGGACACGCTCGCCCGAGTACTCCACCTGGATGACGACGAGCGCGGCTACCTCTTCCAGCTCGCCGGCACGACCGTCACTCGTACGCGGCGCAGCGGGTCCAGCCGCGGCCGCAGCGCGTCCTTGACGGCCTCACCACGCACACCGGCGATGGTGCAGGGCCGGTGGGGAGACGTCCGGTGTCCCTTCCCGTGCCTGTCATGGCAGCCGAGGCTTCGGGTTTCCAGGGCTGTGAAGTGCGCCAGGGTAGAGGAGCGACGTCGACATGACAGAGTCGGTTCCCGAGTCGTCGGCGGCCCCGTCGGCTGATGTTGCGCGGGCTCGGGCCGAGATCGCTGTGAGCCTTCCAGCTCCGCTGGTCGCGTTGTGGAAGGTGACGGACGGCTTGATGACGGATGCCGGTGTGACCGTGTACTCAGCCAGGTGCATCGGTGAACGCAACACCACCTACGAAGTCGCGCAGTACGCACCGGGTCACATTCTCATCGGCGACAACAGTGGCGGCCGCGGGTTTCTCCTGCAGGCCGACGAACCGAACTCCACCGTGTTCGCCTCAGACCTGGGTGACCTGGGTCCTGACGACTTCGAGGTCGAGGCCGTGGACTTCATGTCCTGGATCGCATCGCTTCGGTCCGACCACACATGATCGCGCTGTTGGACGACGACCTCGGGCCTACCGCGGGGGCTGCCTTCAGGCTCGGATCCCCTCGAAGAACACCACCCGGCGGAAGGCAGCGTCCCGCCATCTGGACAGACGCATCCACCGTGTGGGCGCGCCTGCTCGCGGGAACGGGCTGAAGCCGCGCCCGTCCCGTTGCGGGGAGCCACAGCCCGTGATGCGATCGACGCCACCCGGCGCAACCACCACAGCGCAGGCTGCGGCCTGGGTCGGGAGGTGGCCCGACGACGCCGGAAGGCGTCAGGGGTTGCGGGCGGCAGGCGGCCCAGTGGCTTGCGACCCGCGGCGAGAGTGTCGTGGACACCGGTGTCTCACTCACCGTGAGGTCGACGCCCGCGTTGTCAGTGGGGGCGGAGATGATGCACTCCATGACTGATGCGCAGTACTCCCGGCTTGCTGCCGAGCACCTTCCCGGCGATCTCGGCCGGCGCTGGACAGCGCTTCTGCGGCCTTGCCATCGCCTTCGTCGGGCGATGGACGGTGAGCGGACCGTGGCTGTCCTCGGCGGAAACCCGGAACTTCCGGCAGGAATCGGCTGGCCGGAGTGGCCAGGACACGGGCCACTGTCCTTCATCGCTTCGGTGCGGTGTGCCGCCCTACCCCGCGGGGGGCTTGCCGAGGAGTTCCCGCGGAAGGGAATCCTGCTTTTCTTCTTCTTCGACGGCCAGGTCGACGAAGATGTCCTCGTTTCGGCTGACGACCCCGAAACCCGGGCTGGGGCTCAGGTGTTGTACGTCCCGGAGGACACCCCGGTCTTCCCGACACAAGCGCCCCCGGAACTCGAAGCGTTCTCCCGGGTGGAGCTGACCGCGGACACGGAACAAAGCGCCCCCGATCTGTGGCTGCCCCAGGCCCGTCAAGCCCTGCTCGGAGATAGCCGACCATGGCCTCACCCTCGCGAGACCCCGGCTGAGCTCAAGTCGTTCCTCCGTGCCTTCGGCCGTCTGCGTACCCGAATCGGTCACCAGGTCGGCGGCCACGCCCTGCCCGTCCAGGGGCCGGTGGAGTACGACATCGCGAACGCGGCGCTCGACGGCATGCATGCGTGGGGCGACCGGCCCCTGGACCAGGAAGCCGAGCGCTGGATACTGCTCGCCCAGTTCGACAGCGACGGAGACGCGAAGATGGCGTGGGGCGAAGAGGGAGCTCTCTACTGGCTCATTCGCCCCGATGACCTCGCCGCCCTACGCTTCGACCAGGCCCGGTTCACCGTGCAGGGCTAGTAGTTTGACAGGGGTGATGAGGGCCGGGCCGGACGAGAAAACCTGGTTGCGGGTGCCGGGAGTGCCTCTGCCACTGTGGGGGTTTCATTGACTCCCGCGAGGTCCTCATGACGATCTACTTCTACGGTGCCAACGAGGTCCCGTACGGATGCTTCTCGAACTTCTCCGATCACGGCTTCGACCTTGACGGGTTGTGGTGGCCCACTTCGGAACACTACTTCCAGGCGCAGAAGTTCGCCGGCACCCGCCATGCCGATCTCGTCCGGCGTGCTCGCACGCCACTGCGGGCGGCCGAGCTGGGGCGTGATTCGTCCAAACCTCTGCGAAGGGACTGGGAGCGGGTCAAGGACGACGTGATGCGCCGTGCGGTGGCGACCAAGTTCCGTGCGCATGACGACATCCGCGAGATTCTGCTGTCCACCGGTGATGAAGAGATCGTCGAGGACACCACCATCGATCATTACTGGGGTCGAGGCAGGACCGGCACCGGAAAGAACATGCTCGGAAAGATCCTGATGCGCACCCGCGGCCGCCTCCGCGCTGAACTTGCCGAAGCCCACAACTGTCATGGCCGCCCTGGCCGATAGCAAGGAGCACGTGCGGTGTGCCGCGTGGGGTGGGGCCCTCGGCCTCAGAGGAGTGGGTGGGGTGAAGCAAAGCCCGGGCATGCCGCAGGAGGATGACCGCCGCCAGTTCGCGCCCGGCACGCGGCTCTGGAGCCGGAGCCGCTGCGCGGACATGGCAGTCACAAGAGAAGTTCGACCCGCAGCTGATCTACGGGGACGACTGCCCCACGGTGAGGCCGACCCAAAGCTCCCGTGTTCGGTACGTTGATCAGAGAGACCGATGACAAGGAGACGACGACGATGCAGCCGGAGGTCTCCGAGGTGTATCAGTGTGCCGCAAGCCGCTTGGCCGGACCCGACGTCGGTGTACACCTGCCCGCGTTGCGGGACTTGGAGGTACTGGCCCAGGCACATCCCGCGCAGCGGCGCCCCGTGGCCGACACCGTCTGCCGCTACCTGCGTGACCCGGTCGTGCAAGCGGCCGACGGTTCCGTCGGCCTACGCGCGGCGGCAGCCGCCACGCTCGCCGCCCTGGCGCGCCGGCATCCGGTCACAGACCAGGTCCCGGTCGGTTCCGTGTGCGGTGCCGACTGCGAGGACTGCCTGGACATCGACCTGAGCGGCTCGGTACTGCCGGACGTCGACTTCACCGGCTGCCGTTTCGGCCGGGTCCGCTTCGCGGACACTCACTTCCGTGGCGCGTGCGTGTTCGACGGCGCGCGCTTCACCAGGGAGGCACTGTTCGAGAGGGCGGTCTTCGAGAAGGACGCGCGCTTCGCGGCTGCCCGGTTCGGCGACACGGCCGTGTTCGGGCGTACCAGGTTCCGGGCAGGCGCCGACTTCTCGGGCGCCCGCTTCCAGGGGATCGCCTGGTTCGGCCGGGGAGAGGAAGCGCTTCCCGAGGACGACCTGGCGTGGGAGCAGGTCGAGGCATGGCGTCCCGTCGCCTGGGGCGAACTGAACGAGGACGACCCGCTGTGGCCCCTGGCCGTACTGGAGGACGACTACCAAAGCTGGGAGGAAGGCGGCGACGGGGCGCGTTTCAACGGCCGGGTGTCGTTCACTCACGCCCGGTTCGAGAGGGCCGCCTGGTTCTGGAAGGCGCGCTTCGGCGGCGAGGCGTTGTTCCACCAGGCCGTCTTCGGTGGACGGGTCCACCTCGTGCAGCCCTCGGCCGACCTCACCGGTGCCGGGCTCTCGCACACCGCCCATGCCGGAGAACAGGTCTGGCCCCTCGGCTGGACCGCGGCCACGCCGGGAACCGCGGACGGGTGCGACGCGCGCCTGATCCCCGACGCGTCCGTCGCGCCGTACCACGGTCAGCTCGCCGATCCCGACCCCGAGGTCCGCATCGCCGGCCTGCGCATCCTCGGTGAACTCGGGGACGCCGAACCCGAGCTCAGGCAGCGTGTGGTGGACACCGTGTGCGCGTATCTGCGGATGCCGCTGGCTTTCGACGTCACCGCCGACGTCTTCGCGCTGACTGCCTCCCAGTTCGGTGAAGTACGAACGCGGCGGGACGCTCAGCGGCTGCTCGCCGACCGCACACGCCCCTCCGCCAACCGGTCGATCTGGGAGGACATACGCCTACGGCTCTCCGGAGCCACACTGATCAACTTCGATATGAGCGGATGCCACCTGGCACACGGGGACTTCACCGGTACGCAGTTTCACGGGAGCACGACGTTCGCGGGCGCATCGTTCGGCGAGGTGTCGTTCAGCCTGCCGTACGCGCGCGACGGACGCGCCTGCTTCCACGGCCCAGCCGATTTCTCCGACGCGCGGCTCTCGCACTGGATGCTGCGGCACTGCCTCTTCCGCGCCGACGACTCCGTACGCGGGACCGGGGCCACCCAGGACCTGGTGCGGATGCTGTTGGGAGCCAGGGGCGCCTCGGCCCCCTCCGACATCACCGCCGGATTCCGGAAGGCGCTGCTGACAGCCGGCTCGGAAACCCCTGACAACCTCGCCTGCGTCGAGCACCTGGAGTACGGCACGGTGCCGGGCCCTCCCTACGCCCCTGAGCGGGAGAGGTCCGGGCTGAAGATCACCGGCACCGACGTCCTCGTCTCTGACGTGGCCCGGCGCATCGAGGACACCCCCGTCCCGGCCTCCGTCGCCGGAGACTTTCCCGAACTCACCCCCGAGCAGTGGTCCGCCGCCACCCGCGTCATCACCCTCCTTCTGGGCGCACTCGAAGCGGACTGACCTCCGGATAGCGTGCTGTCCTTCCCCCGCACCGTCCGGGGGCGCGGCGACCGGACAAGGCACCCGACGGCGCAGACATACTGCTCGCAGCATGCCGCCACGCCCTCACCGGCTGGTCAGACCACGCCCCCGGCGCCGGTGCCGCGCTGTCGCCCCCGCTGCCCCTCGCAGTCCGGTCCAGCCGCCCGACCGCCCGGACCGGCACGGAAAGAGCGTCGACCGCAATCAGTTGACTTCCTCCCCCTCCTGAAGGAGGGAGATTCCTACGGCTCGCGCCGCAGTCGTTCCTGCTTCGTCGCCGACTGCCCGCCTGGAAAACTCCAGACTGCACGCTTATCCGCACAACCTCTTATCCGACCGCTGCTCGGTTGCCGATGCCAGTGCTGTGGTGCTCTTGAGCGGCAAGGACCTGATCGGCGTGATCGATCGCCCACTGGCCGAGGGCAGCCAGCGGTCCGTCAGCGAGGCTGCCGCCCAACTCGGACAGCTCATACGCCACGGAGCGGTCGGCCGGCGTGGCGATCCGTATGATCAAGCCGTTGGCGTGCAGACGGCGAAGCGTCTGGGTCAGGACCTTGTCGCTGACGCCCGCGATGCCACCCAGAAGGTCGATCCGGCGGCGTCTGCCCGCTCGCAGCGCCATCAGCACCACCGGGTCCCAGGTGTGAGCGATCAAGTCGGCGGCAAGGCGCACAGCACAGTCGGCGGCGAAGGGCGAGCAGTCGTCGTTCACACGTCTCTTCCTATCCGATTCGGGCCTACCGATTGGTAGGCCCGAGGTTCCTACCGTAGCGAGGCATCCGGCCTTCGAGGAATGGGAGAGCAACGTGCGTATCGGAATTCTCGGCACCGGCGTGATGGCCTCAGCACTGGCGGAGGCGTGGACACAACGTGGACACCATGTCCTCGTCGGAGGCCGTTCACAGGACAAGGCTCGGACGATCGCCGAGCGGCTCGGCGACGCGGTCGAGGCGGTCGACCCCGTGCAGGTGGCCAGGGCGAGCGATGCCGTGGTCGTGGCAGTGGCGTGGGAGGGGCTCGACCAAGTGCTCGCTCTCGCCGAGGCCCACGAGGGCTCATTGGCGGGCAAGGCCGTGATCGACTGCACCAACGCAGTCGACTACGCCTCCGGCCTGCTCAAGCCGCCCACCGGGTCGGCGGTGCAGCACATCGCCGAGCGAGCCGTAGGCAGCCGCATGGTCAAGGCGCTGCACCTTTTCGCGGGGACGAGCTGGCTGACGCCGACGCCGGCGGGGCAACCGAAGCGGACTGTGGCAATGTGCGGCGACGACGCCGCAGCGCTCGACATCGCCGCCGAGCTGATCCGCGACCTCGGTGGCGTGCCCGCCGTGATAGGCGGACTGGAGCACGCCCGTCAGCTTGAAGACGTGGCGGGTTTCGTCATGCGGCTGGTCGCCGCGGGCCACAACCCCGTCACCGCCGTGCCCGTCGTCGACCGGTCACAGGACTGACGACGTCGCTCATCGCATGCGCTGCCCGACAACCAGCGCTCACATTCCGGCAGTGCCCATCCGCGGTCATGCATGGACAGCCGCCATGACGGCAGCACAGGCCCCCGCTGATCACTGAACGTCACACCTTCGTGATCACCGGGACCTGTGCCCGCGTTACGGCCGGTGCTCCCCACGCCCCCAATCTGCGCGAGCTCTGAGTTGACCTCGGCGGCCGGTGTGCCGCAGCTCACGGATGCCAAGGCCCCTGGCCGGGAACACCCTGAAGCGGTTGACCGTTCATCAGAACGTGGCGAGCGGAGGGGACAGTGTCCCCGGGCCTCACCCATGGCCCGTGGGGACGATCGTCCGGCTGAAGCCCCACGGAGCCCTTCGCCGAGAGGCGACCGCCCTCCGCACGTCACCACCCACGGCCCCGGCTGGTCTCCCCCGTCCAGCCGGGGCTTTCCCCATCGAGTTGCAGCGACACGGGAGGTGCCTCCTCCTCGTCGAGAGGGATCCACGCACGGTCGGCACGAGTGCGGTTGTCGCGTTCGGACGAACTTCCCCCCACTCAACAGCGCCTTACGCAAGAATCAGCCGCCGTCGCCCGCCGAGAAGGCCACCTCCGCCGTGTCCACGGTCTCACCGCTGCGCCCGGGGGCGCTCTGCCACTGCCAGTAGAGATTGGTGTGCGCGATCACCTGGTCCGGGGCGGGCGCGCCGTACTCGCTGAGGTCCTCCGTCGTGTGCGCGTCGCCGACCAGTGTCACGTCGTACCCGCGCGCGAACGCGCCATGGAGGGTCGAGCGGATGCACGCGTCGGTCTGGGCGCCCGTGACGACGAGCCGGCCCACGCCGCGCTCGGCGAGCAGCGTCTCCAGCTCGGTGGCCTCGAAGGAGTCGCCGTAGCTCTTGTGGACGAGGGGTTCCGTGTCACGGCGGACCAGTTCCGGCACGTACTGCCAACTCTCACTGTCCCGCTTGAGATGGTCGTCGGAGTGCTGCACCCAGACCACGGGCACGTCCTGCGCTCGCGCTCTGTCGACCAGGGTGTTGATGTTCGCGATCACGCCATCGCGGTTCAGAGCCTCGGCCACGACACCGTTCTGGACATCGATGACGAGCAGGGCGGTGTTCGGCCGATCGGGCAGGCTTGTCACGGGAACCTCCTGTGTCGATCGCGGAGCCTGTATCGCCCCCACACTAGGCGGTGCCACTGACAGTGGCGCGGGCCGCTCCGACGGTACGTCGGGCACCGAGTCGTCCCTGCGACGCGCCGTTCGACTGGGGGACCGAGTGCCGGCCGACTGGACCATTCCGCAGACATGGCCGTCGTTGTCCTCGGCCTCCCAACGCCGGAAGTCGATCACCTACGACCACTGAGCCACATCACACCTACTCGTCTAGTGACCTGAGTCAGAGATTCGTCGGCAGTAGGCGGCGACTTTGTCGAGGATCTCGTCGGCTGTCTTCGTCCAGACGAACGGTCTGGGGTGCTCGTTCCAGTCGGTGAGCCAGGCCCTGATGTCTCGTTCGAGGGCTTGGACGGAGCGGTGGACGCCGCGCTTGAGCTTCTTCTGGGTCAGCTCGGCGAACCACCGCTCGACCAGGTTCAGCCAGGACGCGCTGGTCGGCGTGAAGTGCAGGTGGAACCGCGGGTGGGCCAGCAGCCACCGCTTGATGTCGGGCGTCTTGTGGGTCGCGTAGTTGTCCAGGATCAGATGAACCTGCAGATCAGCGGGGACTTCCTTGTCCAGCTTCGCGAGGAACTTCTTGAACTCCGCCGCCCGGTGACGGCGGTGGAGGGAGCCGATGACCTTGCCGGTGGCGACCTCCAGGGCGGCGAACAGGGTCGTGGTGCCGGCCCGGACGTAATCGTGGCTGCGGCGTTCGGGAACGCCGGGCACCATCGGCAGAACCGGCTGAGACCGGTCCAAGGCCTGGATCTGCGACTTCTCGTCCACGCACAGCACCAGGGCCTTCTCCGGCGGATCGAGATACAGCCCGACGACGTCGCGGACCTTGTCGATGAACAGCGGGTCGGTGGACAGCTTGAACGTCTGCGACCGGTGCGGGGCCAAAGCGAACGCCCGCCAGATACGCGAGACCGTCGACTGGGACATTCCCGTGGCGGTGGCCATCGACCTGGTCGACCAGTGGGTCGCGTTCTTCGGCGTCTCCTCGAGTGTCTTGACGATGACCCGCTCGACGTCGGCATCGGTGATTTTCCGGGGAACGCCGGGCCGCGGGTCGTCGCACAGGCCGTCCAGTCCCCGCTCGATGAAGCGGCGCCGCCAGGTGCGGACCGTGTCCGGAGCGATCCGCAGCCGACGGGACACCTCCATGATCGAGTGGCCTTCGGCGCACTCGAGCACGATCCGCGACCGCTGAGCCAGAGCCTGAGCCGTCGTACGGCGGCGTAACCAGCCCTCCAGCACCGCGCGCTGGGCATCAGTGACCGACAACGGCGGAATCTTCGGACCCGGACGACTCATGCCCGACTAACGACGAATCTCTGACTCAGGTCACTAGGGCCCTTCTGACGGATCTCCGTGGGTGAAGGAGCGGCGTTCGTGCCGGGCGTCGCGACGCCGCGGAGATCCGTCAGAAGGGCCCTAGGTCCGGATGCCGCTGATCAGGCTGATGCGGCCGGTGCCGGGGAGGGTGGGGTCGAAGGCCGGGGGTACCGGGCGGCCGTAGGTGCGGGCGAGGTCGGCCGCGTCCTGGCTGACGGTGGTCCAGCCGTGCCGGGCCAGCCGCAGGGCGGGGTCTTCCGTGCTTTCGTTGCGCCACAGTGCGGCGAGCGTGTGCAGGACGTCGTCGTCGCTGGTGTGGGCCAGCGCGGCACTGGTCTGTTCGGTGTGGAACATGGCCAGGCTGCCGTACTCGAGGGTGAGTCGGCTGGACGGGGCGCTGAGGGTGCCGATGCGGGTGAGCAGGTCTTCGCCCTCCCTCTCGGTCAGGTAGACCATGATGCCCTCCGCCAGCCAGGCGGTCGGCCGGGTGGGGTCGAACCCCTGGGCGCGCAGTGCGCTCGGCCAGTCCTTGCGCAGGTCGGCGACGACGGCGGTCCGAGTGCAGTCGGGTGTCGGCACGCGGCCGGTGATGATCCGGTCTTTGAAGGAGAAGATGTCGGGCCGGTCGAGTTCGAACAGCCGGACGGGTGCCGGCCAGTGCAGACGGAACGCCCTGGCATCCAGACCGGCCGCGAGGACGACGACCTGCCGGCAGCCCGACTCGACCGCTTCGCGCAGGCTGTCGTCGAAGTACCGGGTGCGCAAGGCGAAGTAGTCGCCCATCGCCAGCCTCATCAGTTCGCCCCGGGAGCTCGACCATGCCGCCAGCTGAGTGCCGGCGGCGGCGACGGTCTGGACTGCGATCTGGTCGTCGAACAGCCGGTCCGGGCGGGTGCTCTCCAGGGCACGGGCCGAGGCCACCGCCAGCGCCGTCGTGCCCACGGCCGTCAGCGCGCCGTCGGCGGCGGCGTCGGCGGGCGTGCCGGGGCGTGGTTCGCCGGCGGTACGGTGGCCGCCGTCCGCCTGCGTCATCTGCGGCGTCTGCGGGCCGGTCGTCCGCTGGGTCTCGCGGTGGAACGGCACGCCCCGCCGCCAGATCCGTCGTATGGCTCGGGTGGCGGTGATGTCCCGCGTCGGGTCGCCCTCGACGAGGATCAGGTCGGCCCGCAGGCCGGGAGCGATCCGGCCGCGGTCGTGCAGCCCGAAGTGGCGTGCGGGGCTCGCCGTCGCGGCGGTGAGCGCCTCCGACGGGGTGAGGCCGGCCATCACCAGCAGTTCGAGTTCGCGGTGGAGCGCCGCCCCGTGGACCACCGGGCACGCCCGCCCCGGTGCGTTGTTGGCGTCCGTGCCCGCCAGGAGCTGTACCCCGGCCCGGTGCAGGTGGCGCGTGGTGGCGAGGGCGTGGGCGAAGTCGAGACCCGGGTGCGGGACGGTCACGGCCAGGCCCTCGCGGCCGTGGCGGACGGCCGCGCCGATGTCGGCGGGCAGATGGGCGGCGATGCGCTCGTCGTCGGCGAGCGCGCGCCCCTCCGTGGCGCCGCTGGACATCTCCATCATCGCCAGGGTGGGGATGAACACCCTGCCTTCCGCCGCGGCCTGGTTGACCAGTTCGAGGGGCAGCGGCGCGTCCAGCGGGAGGTGCGTGACGGCGTCGACGCCCGCGTCCAGGGCGTCGCGTACGGTCGCGGCGTCGGCCACGTGGGCGACGGTGAACAGGCCGGCCGCCCGGGCCGCTTCGGTGACCGCGGTGGCGGTCGCCGCGTCGAGCGTGGGCAGTTCGGCACCGTGGTGACAGCCGTCGTCGAACATGAGCTTGATGTAGTGCGCGCCTTCCTTACGGCGCGTCAGGACGTACTCCTCGGCGTCCTGCGGTCCGGCCAGCGACGGGATGTAAGGCATCGAGGCGACGGGGTGGCCGCCGGTCGGACAGACCACGGTTCCGCTGCTCCGCAGGTCGGCGAGGTCGTCGTGTTCACCGGCGCTGGTGCACAGCCAGGCGGTCAGATCGGCCGGGAAGCTGAACATGTCGAGCTCGGTGGTCACGCCGAACGTCAGGGCCAGGCGAAGGTTGTGCAGGGTGCCCATGACATGGGTGTGCGCGTCGATGAGGCCGGGGAGCAGGGTGTGACCGCTTGCGTCGACCACCTCGGCGACCCGCTCCATGTCAGCGGCGTCGATGTCGGCCGTACGCGTCACCTCCGTCACGAGTCCGTCCTCGACGTACACCGACACGCCGTCCAACACGCGCTCCCCGTCGAAGACGCGTGCGCCGTCAATTCGGATCATGAGTAACTCCTCAAGCAGCCGTTGCCAAGGACGGGGACGATGCGAGGAGGACCACGCTAGGGCCGGGGAGAGCCCGGCACCCGCCTCACGGGCCGAGACCTGGGGGAACCACTAAGCCTCGATCCACCGATGGAGCCGTGGGTCGAGCAAGCGTCCTGACACGGAAGTGCCCCTCGGATCAGGGAAACAGAGCTTGTCCAAGGTTCTGTTTACCCGATGCGAGAGGCAACTCGTAGACGCGATCCGAGCACGCTCCGGCGGCGGTGTCTGCGGCCTTCGACGGTCCGAATCGCCAGAAGGGCGGCACCACCGGCCGTCTTCTGGGCAAACAGGCAGAGGTCATGACATCCGGTGGGTGCGGACGTGGCGTTGACAGCACGGTCCCGGGGAGGGACCCGGAAGGCGGCGGGGAGCGGTCAGCCGTCGATCTGGCGGAGGGTGTCGTCGAGGCGGCTGGCCACCAGCCACTGCTCGACGGCCGTGATGTGAACGGTCGCGGCGGAGACCGCGAGCAGCGCGTCGCGTGTCTGGAGCGCGCGGAGGATCTCCTCGTGATCCTGGTGGGCGCTGTCCAGCGCATCATGGGTGCGGCTGCCTCGGACGATGCGTACCCGCTGGGTGCGGGTGGAGAGCACCTGCAGGAGCATGGTGAGTACCGGGTTGCCGACGGCTTCGACGATGCGCAGGTGGAAGGCGATGTCGTGGGCGACGAAGTCCTCGACAGTGGCGGCGGAGCGGCACCGGTCGAGGATGTCGCGGAGTTCCTCGAGGTCGTGTGGTTGCAGTATGGCCGCGGCCAGTCCGGTCGCCTGGGGTTCGAGGAGTCTGCGCACCTGGAGCAACTGCAGGGCGGCACTCCCCTGGGAGACGTCCGCCGCGAAGGACAGCGTTTCGAGGAGCAGGTGGGGCTCCAGGCTGGAGACGTAGGTGCCGTCGCCCTGTCGGCTGATCAGGATCCGCATGGCGGTCAGGGCTCGCACGGCTTCGCGCAGCGAGTTGCGGGAGAGGCCGAGCTGTTGGGCGAGGACATCCTCCTTGGGCAGGCGGGAGCCGGGGGCGAGCTCGCCGGCGACGATCATCGCCTTGATCTTGTCCATTGCCTCGTCCGTCAGTGCCACGAGGGTGCCTCTCTGTGGGGGGTGCGTAGGAGCCGTCGCCCGCTGCCCGGTCCTCGTCCGGGCAGCGGGCGGAACCGCCGAGTCGGCGGCTACTCCTGCTTCTCGCCGGAGGCGAAGCGGGAGATGATCAGGGCGACGATGATGATCGCGCCGTTGAGGAACTGGTTCCACAGGGGCGGTACGCCCGCCAGGGTCATGACGTTGATGACCAGCTGGAGGGTGAGGACGCCGGTGAGGGCGCCGAAGACGGAGCCCTTGCCGCCGTTGAGGCTGACCCCGCCGATGACGGTGGCGGCGAAGACCTGGAAGATCCAGCCGCTGCCCTGGGTGGCGGAGATGGAGCCGTAGTGGCCGCTGTAGAGGATGCCGGCGAACGCGGCGAGCAGGCTGCCGATGATCAGGACGACCCAGACGATCCGGTCGACGCGGATGCCTGCGGTGCGGGCCGCCTCGGCGTTGCCGCCGATCGCGTACAGCGCGCGGCCGTGCCGCAGCCAGGCCAGCGCGCTGCCGCCCACCGCGAACAGCAGCGCGCAGATCCAGATGGAGGCCGGGACACCCAGCCAGGAGGCCTTGCCCAGGTATGTGAAGGAGGACGGCAGTTCCACGATGGACTGGCCCTCGGAGAGGGCGACCTGGAGTCCGCGCAGCATGGTCAGGCCACCGAGGGTGACGATGAAGCCGTTGAGGCGCAGCTTGAGGATGAGGAAGCCGTTGAAGGCGCCGATCGCCGCGCCGACCACGAGGCAGAGAGGGACCGCCGTCCATTCGGGAAACAGCCCGAGGCCCGTGAATCGCCCGCCGCTGGAAGGCAGCACGAGCCACACGGCGATGACCGGAGCCACACCGATGGTCGACTCCAGGGACAGGTCCATCCGTCCGCAGACGAGGATGAAGGTGGTGGCGAGGACGAGCAGGCTCAGCTCGGTGGACTGCTGAGCGACGCCGATCAGGTTGTCTGCGGTGAGGAAGGCCGGCGAGACGATGAACCCGATCACCATCAGGACGAGGATGGCCGGGACCAGGGACAGTTCACGGAAGCGGCCGAGGTCGACACGGCGGCGGGCGGTGTCCGCGGAGGCCGGCTCCGCCGCGCTCGCTGCGGGCTCGGTGAGATCTGTGGTGGCGGACATGACTACCTTCCGTGCTCGTCGGTGCCGGATACGGCGGATGCGAGGGGGGTGCCGACGCCCTCCATTGCGGCGACGACGTGTTCGTCCTTCCAGCCGCGGTCGAACTCGGCGACCACGTGGCCGTGGAACATGACGACGACCCGGTCGCAGACTTTGAGGTCGTCGAGTTCGTCGGAGACGATCAATGCGGCTTTGCCGCCATCGGCGACCTGCCGGATCCTGCCGAGGAGGAACTCCTTGGACTTGACGTCGACGCCGTTGGTGGGCCGGATGGCCACCAGAACGTGGGGGTCGGTGGCGAGGGCGCGGGCGACGACGACCTTCTGCTGGTTGCCGCCGGAGAGGGCGGAGACCGGGGTGGCGGCGCCCGGGGTCTTGATGTCGAGGTCCTGGATCATGCGCTGGGCGAAGGCCCTGGTCCGGGCCGGCAGGACCATGCCCAACGGGCCGAGCTGGTCGGTGACGGTCAGGGTGGCGTTCTCCGCCACGCTGCGCTTGTTGACCAGTCCCTGTATGTGGCGGTCCTCGGGGACCAGACCGACCCCGGCGGCCAGGGCGGACGGCACGCTTCCGGTGCGCACGCTCCTCCGGCCGACCGAGATACTGCCGTCCTGGGCCCGGTGCAGACCGGCGACGGCCTCGCCCACCTGGACGTTGCCGCTGGCCGCGGCACCGGCGAGCCCGACGACCTCGCCCGCGCGGACCGAGAGGGACAGCTCCTCACAGGCGCCGGGAAGCGTCAGACCCTTGATCTCCAGCAGTTCCGCGGAGCCTGACCGCGCGGCCGGGGACCGGCTCTCGGCGACCGCTGTGGCCGAGGCCGACTCGCCGGTCATGGCCTCCACCAACGCCTGGTGGCCGAGCTCGGCCACCGGGGCGGTCAGGATGTGGGCCGCGTCGCGGTAGACGGTGACCGTGCTGCAGAGGTCGTACACCTCCTGCAGGTGGTGGGAGATGAAGAGGAAGGCGACGCCCTGGTCCTGGAGGTCGCGGAGCTTGTCGAAGAGCCGGCCGATGCCGCGGGCGTCGAGCTTGGCGGTCGGTTCGTCGAGGATGATGAAGCGGGCGCCGAAGGACAGGGCTCTGGCGATCTCGACGAACTGCCGCTGTTCGACGGTGAGGTCTTTCGCGCGTGCGGCGGGGTCGACGGCCACGCCGTACTCGCCGAGCAGCTCTTCTGCGCGCAGCCGCAGTTGCTTCCAGCGGATGGGCTGCACCGCGCCGGCGCTCTGCCGGTTCAGGAAGAGGTTCTCCGCGACGGTCAGCTCACCGATGATCGTGGAGCGCTGGTAGACGCAGGCGACGCGGGAGCGCCAGGCGTCGATGTCGCCGAAGCCGGGCGCCGGTTCGCCCGAGAAGCGCAGGGTCCCGGTGTCGGGCTGCTGGAGACCGGTGAGGATGGAGACGAGCGTCGACTTGCCGGCGCCGTTGCGGCCGACCAAGGCGTGCGACTCGCCCGCGGCGATGCTGATACGCGCGTCGCGCAGGGCGACGGTCGCGCCGAACCGTTTGCTGATGCCGGTCGCCTCGGCCACCGGGGCCGGATGCCCGGGACCGGTCGCGGTATCCGCCATGGTGGATTCCGTCCTTTGACGTCGGATGCTGGGGAGCGGGGAGGGCGCGGTGGGGACGGAGGCGAGTGCCGGTCCCTCCCCACCGCGAGCGTGAGCTGCCGGTGTCAGCCGACGTTGTTGCCCCACAGTGCCTTGTCTTCCACGTTGTCCTTGGTCACCAGCGGAGCGGGCAGCTGGTCCTCGAGGCCGTTCGGGATCTTGACGATGGTGGAACCGTGGTCGGTCGCGCCGGGCTTGAAGGTCTTGCCCTCGGCCGCGGCCTGGGCGTAGTAGAGCGCGTACTTGGCGTAGAGGTCGGCGGGCTGTGAGACGGTGGCGTCGATCTGACCCTTGCGGATCGCGTCGAACTCCTGCGGGATGCCGTCGTTGGAGATGATCGAGATGTGGCCCTTCTGGCCCGTCGGCTTGAGCAGGCCCTTCTGCTGCAGCAGCGCCAGGGTGGGCTGGAGGAAGACACCGCCGGCCTGCATGTAGATGCCGTTGAGGTCCGGGTGCTGGGCCAGCAGCGACTGGAGCTTGGCGGAGGCCACGTCGCCCTTCCAGTCGGTGGGCAGCTCGAAGACCTTGATCTTCGGGAACTTGCTCTTCATGCACTCGGCGAAGGCCTCGGAGCGGTCGCGGCCGTTGATGGAGTCCAGGGCGCCCTGCAGCTCGGCGACCTTGCCCTCGCCGTTGAGCTGCTTGCCGAGGAACTCGCAGGCCTTTGTGCCGTACGCCCGGTTGTCGGCGCGGACGACCATGTAGACGTCGCCCTTGTCGGGACGGGTGTCGACGCTGACCACCGGGATCTTCTTCGACGAGAGGGTGTCGAGGGTCGAGGCGATGGCGCCGGTGTCCTGGGGAGCCATGACGATCGCCTTGGCGCCGGTGTTCTCGAACACCTGGACGTTGGCGACCAGCTTCGTGACGTCGTTCTGCGAGTTGCTCAGTGGCAGGGCGTTGATGCCGTCGGACTTGATGTCCTTCTTCACGTACTGCGCGTAGGAGTTCCAGAAGTCGGAGTCGGAGCGCGGCAGGTCGATGCCGATGGCCGGGGCGGCACTGCTCGAGCCGGCCGAGTCGGAACTGTCGCGGTTGCACGCGGTGACGAGCGACATCGTCGCGAGGACGGCGATGACGCCTGCGGCGGCGGGGCGGGTACGAGCGAGCTTCATAACCGGGTTCTCTCTTCAGGCAGGGCGGGGAGCCGCCGGGCGAGGGTGAGGGGGCGTACTCGTCTGCGGGGGAAGGACGAGGCCGCCGACCGGACAGACTGCGGATCCGGCACAGGGCTTGTGCGGACCACATCCGAGGGCGCGTGAGGGAGTGGCAGCCAGACGGACGCGCGGGCCCAAGGTCCGCACGGTGCGCTCCGGTTGTACACCGGAACGTGCGAGCTATTCCTCCGATGTATCTGGGACGTCGAGGACGTTACGACGGCGTTGCCAGCGTTGACAAGAGTGTGTGGCCGCAGATTTGCGTGACCTTGGCCCGCAGGGCGCCACGAGTCCGCGCGCGCACCCTGGACCGTCTGCCGCAACCGCTCCTCACCTGCGCTTATATCGATGGCAGCGGGTTCGTGGCACCGAGCGACACCAGCTCACAATTCAGCAACAACGCCACCGCGGACCCCTGCATGAGGGCGAGACAGGGGGCACGCGCGGCAGTGTCCGCCCCTCGGAAACAGGAGAACCGACAGACGCTCCGCACTCTCAGCAGGGAAGACGAGCGTGTGAGGACTCCCCGGATTCATCGGGGTCAAGGAGCCGAACCCCATCCCCAATACTGGGCAAAATAGCCCATATCAACCAGGCGGCCGGGGTGCGGCCGCCAGTGATGGCGAAATACATCCGAGGTTTCCTTTGTCAGCGGGTCCATCTGCGTCTACAGTCACCCTGCCGCCATTCCTCCGATGACTATGAGAGGCGCTCATGGCGCCGAGGGTGGCGCGGCCGCTACGGCCGGTCCCCCTCACGCAACACCTATGACAAGGAGTTGACCAGTGAAACTGCTACGAGTCGGCGCACCCGGCGAGGAGCGGCCCGCTGTCCGCACCGACGACGGCCGACTGCTGGATCTGTCCTCCGTGGCCTCCGACATCGACAGCGCCTTCCTCGCCGGGGACGGCGTCGACCGGGCCCGTACGGCGGTCGAGGCAGGCGGGCTGCCCGAACTGGACACGGACGGACTGCGGGTCGGCGCGCCTGTCGCCCGTCCCGGCAAAATCGTCTGCGTCGGTCTGAACTATCGCGACCACGCCGCCGAGACCGGTGCGCCGATCCCGCCACGTCCGGTGGTGTTCATGAAGGACCCGGGCACCGTCGTGGGCCCGTACGACGAGGTGCTGATTCCCCGCGGTTCGGTGAAGACGGACTGGGAGGTCGAACTGGCGGTGGTCATCGGCCGACGGGCGCGCTACCTCGACGGACCCGCCGCAGCGCGGGCCGTGATCGCCGGCTACGCGGTCAGCCACGACGTCTCCGAGCGCGAGTTCCAGCTGGAGTACTCGCCGCAGTGGGACCTGGGCAAGTCCTGCGAGACCTTCAACCCCCTCGGCCCCTGGTTGGTCACCGCCGACGAGGTCGGCGACCCGCAGGACCTCGCACTGCACCTGAGCGTCAACGGCGTCAAGCGCCAGGACGGCCACACCAGCGACATGATCTTCCCGGTCGAGGACATCGTGGCGTATCTGAGCCAGTACATGGTTCTGGAACCCGGCGACGTGATCAACACCGGTACACCCGCAGGCGTGGCCCTCGGTCTTCCCGGCACCCCCTATCTGCGTTCCGGTGACACCGTCGAGCTGTCCGTGGACGGACTCGGCAGCCAGCGTCAGACCTTCGGCCAAGCGTGAAAGGCACCCCCTTGACTGCCAACTCAGCCCGGATCACCGCGGTCGACACCTACGACGTCCGCTTCCCGACCTCACGGGAACTGGACGGCTCGGACGCGATGAACCCGGACCCCGACTACTCCGCTGCCTACGTCGTGCTGCGCACCGACGCAGGCGACGGGCTCGAAGGCCACGGCTTCACCTTCACCATCGGACGCGGCAACGACGTCCAGGCGGCCGCGATCAACGCACTGCGGCCGCATGTGGTGGGGCGTGATGTGGCGAAGCTGTGTGCCGACCCGGGCTCGCTCAGCCGCGATCTGATCGGGGACAGCCAGCTGCGCTGGCTCGGCCCCGAGAAGGGCGTGATGCACATGGCCATCGGGGCCGTGATCAACGCCGTATGGGACCTCGCCGCCAAGCGGGAGGGCAAGCCACTGTGGCAGCTGCTCGCCCACGCCGAACCCGAGTGGCTGGTCTCCCAGGTCGATTTCCGCTACATCGCCGACGCCCTCACCCCCGCGGAGGCCCTGCAGCTGCTGCGCGAGGGCCGGGCGGGACAGGCGGAGCGCGAGGCCATCCTGCTGGAGCGCGGCTACCCCGGCTACACCACCTCCCCGGGCTGGCTCGGCTACTCCGACGACAAGCTCACCCGGCTCGCCAAGCAGGCCGTCGCCGACGGCTTCACCCAGATCAAGCTCAAGGTCGGCGCCGACCTCGACGAAGACATCCGGCGGCTGCGCACCGCCCGGGCCGCCGTCGGCGACGGCATCCGCATCGCCATCGACGCCAACCAGCGATGGAACGTCGACGAGGCGATCGAGTGGACCAACAGCCTCGCCGAGTTCGACCCGTACTGGATCGAGGAGCCCACCAGCCCCGACGACATCCTCGGCCACGCGGCAGTACGCCGCGCGGTGGCACCGGTGAAGGTCGCCACCGGCGAACACGTGCAGAACCGCATCGTCTTCAAGCAACTCCTGCAGGCCGGCGCCCTCGACATCCTCCAGATCGACGCGGCCCGGGTCGGCGGAGTCAACGAGAACCTCGCCATCCTGCTGCTCGCCGCCAAGTTCGGGGTGCCGGTGTGCCCGCACGCCGGCGGGGTGGGGCTGTGCGAGCTGGTGCAGCACCTGTCGATGTTCGACTACCTGGCGGTGTCCGGCACCACCGACAACCGCGTCATCGAGTACGTCGACCATCTCCACCAGCACTTCACCGCGCCCGTGGTGATGCGTGACGGCCACTACGCCGCTCCGCTCGCCCCCGGCTTCTCCGCCACCATGCGCGAGGAATCCCTCGCCCGATACCGCTACCCCGACGGAACGTTCTGGGTCGCCGACCGCGCCGGACAGGAGGACGCGACATGACCGATCTGTCAGGTCTCAAGGCCCTCGTCACCGGAGGCGCTGCCGGGATCGGGCTCGCCACGGCCCGGGCGCTGGCCGCGCAGGGCGCGGCGGTGGTCGTCCTCGACCTCGAACCCACGGGTGTGCCACGGCCGTTGCTCGGTCTCAAGGCCGACGTGAGCGACGACGCCTCGGTACGCGCCGCCGTGGAGGCCGCGGCCACCGCGCTGGGCGGCATCGACATCGTCGTCAACAACGCCGGCATCGGCGCCATCGGTACCGTCGAGGACAACCCCGACGAGCAGTGGCACCGCGTCCTGGACGTCAACGTCCTCGGCATGGTCCGCACCACCCGGGCCGCCCTGCCCCATCTGCGCCGATCCGCGCACGCGTCCGTTGTCAACACCTGCTCCATCGCTGCCACCGCCGGCCTCCCCCAGCGCGCCCTGTACTCCGCCAGCAAGGGCGCCGTGCTGTCCCTCACCCTCGCCATGGCCGCCGACCACGTCCGCGAGGGCATCCGCGTCAACTGCGTCAACCCCGGCACCGCCGACACCCCGTGGGTGACGCGGCTGCTGGACGCCGCCGACGACCCGCAAGCAGAGCGTGCCTCACTCAACGCCCGCCAGCCCATGGGCCGTCTGGTCACCGCCGACGAGGTGGCAGCCGCCATCGTCTACCTCGCCGGTCCCGCCGCGGCGTCCGTCACCGGCACCGCCCTCGCGGTGGACGGCGGCATGCAGGGGCTACGGCTGCGCCCGGCGGCCCGGCCGTGAGGACCACCACGCTGGGCGGCAGCGCGGTCGGGGTCACACAGCTCGCGCTCGGGTGTGCCGGCCTCGGCAACCTCTACCAGCCGGTCACCAACGAGGCCGCCCTAGCCACCGTGGCGGCGGCCTGGGACGCCGGAATCCGCGCCTTCGACACCGCGCCCCACTACGGGCTCGGCCTGTCGGAACGGCGGCTCGGCGCGGCACTGCGCGACCGCCCCCGGGACACCTACACCGTCTCCACCAAGGTGGGCCGGCTGCTCGTACCCGACCCGGAGGGCGGCTGCGGCGACGACCTCGCGAACGGCTTCGCCGTCTCCGCGACCCACCGTCGCGTCTGGGACTTCAGCGCCGACGGCGTGCTGCGCTCGCTGGAGGCGAGCCTGGACCGCCTCGGCCTCGACCGGATCGACGTGGCCCTGCTGCACGACCCGGACGACCACGCCGAACAGGCCCTGCGCGAGGCCTACCCGGCGCTGGAACGCCTGCGCACCGAAGGCGTGGTCGGGGCCATCGGCATCGGGATGAACCAGTCGGCGCTACCCGCCCGCTTCCTGCGCGAGACCGACATCGACGTCGTGCTGCTGGCCGGCCGCTACACCCTCCTGGACCAGGACGGCCTCGTCGAACTGCTGCCGGAGGCCGCCGCCCGCGGCCGGAGCGTGGTCATCGGCGGCGTCTTCAACTCGGGGCTGCTCACCGCCCCGCGACCGGGTGCCACGTACGACTACGCCCCGGCACCCCAGCCGGTGCTCGACCGCGCGCTGCGCCTGCTGGAGGTGACCGAACGCCACGGCGTTCCGCTGCGCGCCGCCGCCCTACGCTTCCCCTTCGGCCACTCCGCGGTCGCGAGCGTCCTGACCGGCGCCCGCTCCCCCGAAGAGCTACGGGACACCGTCGAGCAGCTGCGCCGCCCGGTCCCGGACGCGCTGTGGGACGAGCTGCGCGCCGAGGGACTGCTCGCCGTGGACACCCCCGTCCCCGTATCGACGCCGTCGAAGGAGCCTTCTTGAGGATCGCCCCGCACACCAGGGTCCGCGCCGACCGCGTCGAGGAGTACGAGGCGGCCCACCCCCAGGTGCCCGAGGAGCCGACGGCCGCCATCGGCCTCGCGCGCGAGAGCGAGTGGACCATCTGGCGGTGGGGGTCCCCCCGCGCCAGCGAAGTCGGGCGTGGGGGAGGCAGCGACCTGTCCCCCGTCCTGGACGTCGAGGACTACCCGGCGATGATCCCCGAGCCGGTGAAGCCGCCGCTCGACATCGCCAGGCAGGCGCGGACGGCCGAACTCCCGGACGTTGTCCACGACTGCTCCGCCGAGGGCTCGAACGCCTCACTGCCGGTGGTGTGGCAACGGTGACCGTGCCGCATCCCAGGCCGGGCATCGTCGACGCCCACCACCATGTGTGGCAGCTCTCGGTCCGCGACCAGGACTGGATCACCGGCCCCGAACTCGCTCCGCTGCGCCGTGACTTCACCCTCGCCGACCTGGCGCCGGAAGCCCGCGCCGCCGGAGTCTCCGCCACCGTCCTGGTGCAGACGATCACCGTGCCGGAGGAGACCCCTGAATTTCTGGAGCTGGCGGCGGACAACGATCTGGTCGCCGGTGTCGTCGGGTGGACCGACCTGACGGCACCGGATGTCGCCGACAGCCTCGCGTGGTTGCGCGCGGGCCTCGGAGGCGAGTATCTGGTCGGCATCCGCCATCAGGTACAGGGAGAACCGGACCCTCGCTGGCTTGTGCGCCCTGACGTGCTGCGCGGGCTGACGGCGGTCGCCGAAGCGGGACTCGTCTACGACCTGGTGGTGAAGCCTCATCAGCTCAGGGCCGCGGCCGAGGCCGCCGCGCGCCTGCCGCAACTCACGTGCGTCCTGGACCACGCGGGCAAGCCGCCCATCGTGTCCGGTGACTCCGCCCCATGGGCTGAGGAGGTCCGATGGTTCGCCGCCCTCCCCAACACCGTCTGCAAACTCTCCGGCCTGGTCACCGAGGCGGACTGGGGCACCTGGACGGTCGAGGACCTCAAGCCGTACACCGACACGGTCCTGGACGCCTTCGGTCCCGAACGCGTGATGTTCGGCTCCGACTGGCCGGTCTGCCGGCTCGCCGCCTCCTACGGCCACGTGGTCGACACAGCACAGAAGCTGACCGCCTGGCTCACCCCCTCGGAACGCCACGAGGTCTTCGCCGGCACCGCCGAACGTACCTACGGCCTGACCTTCACCGGATTGCCGGGCCCACTCCAGGAAGCACCATGCGCATAGCTCTCTTCATCACCTGCTTCAACGACACCATGTTCCCCCGCACCGGCCAAGCAGTGACCGCGCTCCTGGAACGCCTCGGCCACACCGTGGAGTTCCCGCAGGGGCAGACCTGCTGCGGCCAGATGCACTTCAACACCGGCTACCGTCCCGAAGCCCTGCCCATGGTGCGCCGATTCACCGAGGTCTTCGCGGGCTACGACGCCGTCGTCGCCCCCTCCGGATCCTGCGCGGGCATGGTGCGCGACAACCACCGGGTGGTCGCCGCCCAGTACGGGGACCCCGTTCTCACCGAGGCGGTCGAGCAGGTGGCGCCCACGGTGTACGAACTGTCGGAACTCCTCGTCGACGTACTGGGCGTCACCGACGTCGGCGCGTACTTCCCGCACCGCGTCACCTACCACCCCACCTGCCACTCACTGCGCATGCTGCGCGTCGGAGACCGGCCGCTCAGGCTGCTGCGCGCGGTGAAGGGCATCGACCTCGTCGAACTGCCCGCCGCCGACTCCTGCTGCGGCTTCGGCGGCACCTTCGCGCTGAAGAACGCCGACGTCTCCAACGCCATGCTGGCCGACAAGATGCGCCATGTCCTGGACACCGGCGCCGAGTTCCTGACCGCCGGCGACAACTCCTGTCTCACGCACATCGGCGGCGGCCTGTCCCGGCTCCGCACCGGCGTCGGGACACTGCACCTGGCCGAGATCCTGGCCTCCACGGAAGGGGACACACGGTGAGCGGCGCCGACAACGTCGTATGGCTGGGCACACCGGCCTTTCCCGAGGCCGCGCGCGACGCGCTCGCCGACACCCGGCTGCGGGCGAACCTGCGCCGGGCCACCGGCACCATCCGCGACAAGCGCCTCGCGGTCGCCGCCGAACTGGAGGACTGGGAGGAGCTGCGGGAGACGGCCGCGGCGATCAAGCGCCACACCCTGCGTCACCTCGACCACCATCTCCTGCGGCTGGAGAAGGCGGTGACCGCCGCGGGCGGAACCGTGCACTGGGCGGCGGACGCCGCCGAGGCCAACCGCATCGTCACCGGCCTGGTGGAGGCGACCGGCGAACGGGAGGTCGTCAAGGTCAAGTCGATGGCCACGCAGGAGATCGGCCTCAACGAGGCGCTCGCCGACGCCGGCATCCGCGCATATGAGACCGATCTCGCCGAACTCATCGTGCAGTTGGGCGGTGACCGCCCCTCCCACATCCTCGTGCCGGCCATCCACCGGGGCCGCTCCGAGATCCGGGAGATCTTCCGGCGGGAGATGGGAGAGTGGGGCAAGCCCGCCCCCGACACCCTCACCGACGACCCGCGCGACCTCGCCGAAGCGGCCCGGCTCCATCTGCGGGAGAAGTTCCTGCGCGCCAAGGTGGCCGTCTCCGGGGCCAACTTCGCAGCCGCCGACACCGGCACGGTGGTGGTCGTGGAGTCGGAGGGCAACGGACGGATGTGCCTGACGCTGCCGGAGACACTGATCACCGTCATGGGCATCGAGAAGGTGCTCCCGTCCTTCGCCGACCTGGACGTCTTCCTCCAGCTCCTCCCCCGCTCGTCCACTGGCGAGCGCATGAACCCGTACACCTCCCTGTGGACCGGCGTCACCGAGGGCGACGGTCCCCAGGACTTCCACCTGGTGCTCCTCGACAACGGCCGCACCGCCACCCTGGCGGACGAGGTGGGTCGCCAGGCGCTGAACTGCATCCGCTGCTCGGCCTGCCTGAACGTCTGCCCGGTGTACGAGCGCACCGGCGGCCACGCCTACGGCTCCGTCTATCCCGGGCCGATCGGCGCCGTCCTGACCCCGCAGCTCGTCGGCGTCGAGAACGCCGCCTCGCTGCCCTTCGCCTCGACTCTGTGCGGGGCCTGCTACGACGCGTGCCCCGTGAAGATCAACATTCCCGAGGTGCTGGCCCATCTGCGCGCCGAGGCGGTGGAGGCGAAGCGCCAAAGCCGGCTGCTGCCCACCACCGAGGCGCTGGCCATGAAGGCCGCGACGGCGGTGCTGTCCTCCCCGAAACGCCTGGCAGCCGCCCAGCGGCTCGCAGCCCTCGGCGCCCGCCTGGTGGCCCGCGAGGGCCGGATCGGCTTCCTGCCGGGTCCCCTCGCCCGCTGGTCCGCCACCCGGGACGCGCCGGCGCCGGCCCGGGAATCGATGCGTGCCTGGTGGCGCCGTACGAGAACGACCGGACGAGACGAAGGCCCTACGACGGCAGAAGGGAACGAAGCACGATGAGCGGCCGCACGACAGTCCTCAGCGCGGTGAGGGCGGCTCTGGGAGACGTCCCGGGCTCCGAGAGCCCCGACGACGTACCGGTCCCGCGCGGAGCACGCGCCGATCACGCGGGGCCGGACACCGTCGGACTGTTCACCGATCGCGCCGCCGAGTACCGGGCCACGGTGGTCCGTGTGCCGTCGGCCGACGCCGCGGCCGCCGTCGGACGCGCGCTGGCACGCACCGGAGCGCGGTCCGTGGTCCTGCCGCCGGAACTCCCCGAGGACCTCGTCCCCGAGGGACCCTGGTCGCGGCTGGAGGACGTCCCGCTGCTGACGGTGGACCAGCTCGACGCGGCGGACGCCGTGATCACCACTGTCGCCGCCGCCATCGCCGTCACCGGAACCGTGACCCTCGACCACGGCTCCGGCCAGGGCCGCCGGGCCCTGACCCTGCTGCCGGACCAGCACATCTGCGTGGTCCGGGCGAGCCAGGTAGCCCCCGACGTACCCGAGGCGCTGCAACGGCTGGACCCGTACCGGCCGCTGACGCTCATCTCCGGCCCCTCGGCCACCAGCGACATCGAACTGGACCGGGTGGAAGGCGTGCACGGGCCGCGCGTCCTGGACATCGTCGTGATCGAGGACGCGTAGCGGCCCGTCGGCGGTGTGCGGCCACCGCCCCCGTCAGCCGACTGGCCTGATCGTCCACAGCAGGTTGGTGCTCTGCTGCCACGTCCACTGCTTGGTCACGGCCCCCGAGGCGACCATTCCGCCGCCGTCGAGGACCAGTCCCGTGCTGCGGTTGGCGATGGAGTACTGGCCTTGGCCGCGGTGGACGATCTGCCATTGCTGGGTGTTGCCGCCGTCCCAGGCCTTCTGCCGGGCCGGGTCGCCGTTGCCGGTGGCGCCCCAGCCGTCGGCCACCATGCCGTTGGTGCGGTTGACGAGCCTGTAGTAGCCGTTCCCGAGTTCGATGGCCCGCCACTGGAGATTGGCGCTGTCTACCGACTCCCACTGCTTCAGGTTCGAGCCGCTCGCGACATTGCCGCCGCTGTCCAGCACCAGGTGGTTCGTGACATTGGCCAGGCTGAAGTATTTGTCGGGCCTGAACGTCACCTTCAGGGAGGCGATGGCGTCGTTGTTGCCGGTCACCCGGAGGTCGGGGGTGTTCGAGGTGAACGTCCAGGCGGTGCCGGTGAAGTTGTCGCCGGAGTAGCCCGTCACCTGGTAGCCGTCGGGCACCAGGAGCGACGAGGCCATGGCAGGTCCCAGGCCGGCGGCCGACAGCTGGGAGGAGGTGTAGCCGCCCAGCGGCAGAACGGCCCGGGCACCTTCGTAGTCGACGTTCTGGAATACCGTCGCCGAGACCCGCACGGGCATGCCCTGCACCTCGACGCACACCACGGAGTCGTTGGCGTTCGGCGCGGTGGCGGGAACGGTGACGTTGATCTGGTCGGTGACCGTGTACGGGAGCGAGACCGAGGGGTTGTTCAGCAGATAGACGCGGTTGATCGTGTTGTCGATCGCCGGGATCCGCAGCTGCCCGTTCGTGGGCCAGGTGAAGACGTGCGCGAAGAGCTTCCCGTTCTTCTTGGTGACCTTCCCCCAGGCGGGTTCGGCGGCGAACGGGCTGCCGCTGGTGCCGTGAATGCTGTCGCTGTACGTCGACATCCATGAGGCCAGGCCGTTCAGGACGGTCTGGGTTCCCGCGGTGACCGAGCCGTCGCCCTTGGGACCGATGTTCAGCAGGTGGTTGCCGTCCCGGGAGACGACCGTCACGAGCTCTCGAACGATGTCCGTGACTGACCTGTAGGAGTTCTCCTTCGACGCGTCGTAACCCCAGGCGCCGTTCATGGTGGCGCACCGCTCCCACGGCCGGCCCATCGGCGTGCCGGGTATCCCGAACTCCGCGACCGCGTAGTCGCCGAGGCCGTGGTCCCGCCTGACCCGTTCGTTGACGATGAGGTCGGGCTTGCGGGCGATCAGCCAGTTGTAGAGGTCGACGCCGTCCGATGTCAGCCACCAGTCTTCCAGGGTGGGGCTGGAAGGTTCGCCGAACCAGTCGCCGTCGAACCAGAGCAGTGCCGGGTCGTAGCGGTCCAGCAGTTCCTGGAGCTGTGCCTTCATGTCGGCGATGTAGGCGGTGCGGGCGGCCTGCGAGGACATCGTGGTGAGACCGCTCTCGTGACGGTCCGTCTGGGAGGGGTGGTTCCAATCGAGGATCGAGTAGTACAGGCAGAACTTGATGCCTCTGGTCTCGCACTCCGTCTTGAGGTCCATGAGCAGGTCGTCACGGACGCCGTTGTAGTCGTGCAGGTTGTACTGCTTGGTGGCCGTGGTGTCGGTGAAGCCGGGGACGTTGGAGTCCCACATCGCGAAGCCCTCGTGGTGCTTTGCGGTGATCACGAGGTACTTCATGCCGGCGTTCTTGGCCAGTTCGGCAATGGTGGCGGCGTTGAACTGGGTGGGGTTGAAGTTGCGGGTGACCTGGGTCTGGTAGTCCGCCTTGCTCCACTGCTGGCTGTCGAACGCCCACTCACCCCGGCCGAGGTACGAGTACGACCCGAAGTGGATGAACATCCCGAACCTGGCCTGGTACCACCAGTCCATCTTCGAGGGGACGGTGTACGCCTCGGCGGTGGAGGGCCACAGGGCCTGTGGCAGCCCGAAGGCCGCCACTCCTCCGGCCAGGGCGGCGGCCTTCATCAGTGAGCGTCTGCTGAGGGGGGCAGAGGACATGGTGCGGCTCCATGTGTCACGTGAGGGATGACAGGCGTCAGGAACGGCGCGCCGACATGGCGGCCGTCCTCGGCGTTGCCCTGAAGAAGACATCGGATGGATTTATAGGAGCATGAAGGTGGCCGCGTCTATAGCGAGACGAGATTCAACCAGAACAGCCTTGTGCACAGCCACCCTTGGAGGCATGCCGAGCCTGAAGGATCACACCCTCCACCTCGGGAAACCACATACATCGGATCTCTTCGGGGCGACTCTTCAGACCGTTACGCCTACTCAGCTACAGCGGAGTCCCCCCGTCCCGCCTGGCCGGACTGCGGCTTGGGGTGCCACTGGTCCCGCAACTGCACCACCGACGCCAAGATCAGGGTCCAGTTCGCCGGGCGGTCGTCACCGGCATGCCCGCAGGCGCTGGCGCCTGACGCCTGGCACAGGCCGTGCCAAACGCGTGCGCGACCACGCAGGCACGGGAGCTGGTGGCGGCGAGGAGCGCGGGCATGGCAGGCCGCAGAGGGATCACGTGCATTGAATCGATTCACCAGACAGTTTCCTGACCGGATTTGGTGGAAAATTCAGACAGTACAGGTAGTTGACGGTCATGAGAGGAAGCCCTAAGGTCCCGATCTATGCAAGTTGAAAGCATTCAGTCCGTCGAGGCTGGCAGCCTACGACCAGCAGGACCGGACAGTGCTGACGCTCCGTCAGACCGCAAGCGCTTCCCCTTCGCCCCCGCTCGACGGTCGGGCGTGTCCCATTGCATCGGCGACCTGGGCTAGCACGCCCGAAGCCCTCCATCTCGCCCGGCAGAGGCCATGGCATAGGACCCAGAGAGCACACGAGCCGCCCTTCTGCCTCGCTGCGAGTCGCGTGAGGGCGAGCCGAGGCATCGGCTCTTGCTCTTGAGGAATCACCCCTCGATCCAAACCCTTTCAGGCGTCCTGCCCGGGACGGCTCGTTTCTGATGCCCTCAGCCGTCAGGAGTGCCGGGAAGGCTGCTCGTCCAGCACCACTCACCCAACCCGAGGAAAGAGAAGAGTTTTGAACAATTTCATGGCACGCCGTACCGTATCGGCGCTCGTCGTCATTATCCCGCTCACGATTCTCACGGCCGCGTGCGGTAGTGAGAATAAGGATCCCGAGAGTGCTGTGCCGACAAACCCCACTACCGCAGAAAGGGGTTATCCCTTGGACCCCATAAAGAAGGGGTTGACGATTGCCTTCGTCCCGAAGCAGTTGGGGAAGAGTCTGTATTTTGCGGCTGCGAGCGAAGGCGGTAGGGAAGTTGTCGAGAAGCTCGGCTCGACATTCAAGCAGGTTGGCACTTCCGACAGCACCGACACAGCGGGGCAGGTAAAATACATCAATCAACTCACCGACGAGGGAGTTGACGCCATAGTTGTCTCCGCACAGGACCCCGACGCTCTTTGCGGCGCGCTCAAGCACGCGATGGACAAGGGTATCCGAGTGGTCACGTACGACTCCGACACGCGCCCCGAGTGTCGTAACGCCTTCGTCTCCCCTGCCGATCCAGATCAGTTGACCTTTCCGCTGATCCATTCGCTGGCGCAGCAGATCGACTACAAGGGAGACATAGCGATTCTCAGCGCCGCAAAGAGTGCGACGAACCAGAACAACTGGATCAAGTACATGAAGGAAGACCTCAAGCACGACCCGAGCTATGCAGATATCAAACTGATCACCGTCGCCTACGGCGACGACAACGCTGATAAGTCTTATCGACTCACCGGGAGTCTCCTCAAGAAGTACCCGAACCTCAAGGCGATCATTGCTCCGACCTCCGTCGGCATCAATGCCGCCGCTCAGTACCTGTCGCAATCGCCCTTCAAGGGTAAGGTGAAGCTGACTGGCCTGGGAACGCCCAACACCATGCGGGAGTACGTCAAGGACGGCACCGTCGAGAGTTTTGAACTCTGGGATCCCACCGAACTCGGGAAACTCGCAGCGTGGACCGCGGAGTCCCTTGCCTCGGGGCAGATCACAGGACGGGACGGACAAGGTTTCAGAGCCATGGACGGACAGCTATTCGTGCTTGGAACCAATGGCGTTACCAACCTGGGAGATCCAACCGTCTTCACCATCAAAAACATCGACAAATACAATTTTTAAGGGTCGTCCCGTAAAAGATCTATGCCATGCCCGATGACCTGCACGACACGGGCGCGGACCTTGCGGTGGGAAGCGTTGTGTTCCTCCTTCCAGGCCGGGAGCTCGGCCTGGCCCCTCTCGCGACGGTGCGGGACGACCAGGCCAGTGCCCCAGTAGTTGGTCCGCCAGTACGCGACACCAGCAGGACCCGGTCTTCCAGCGGCAGGCTCCACGGCCGGCCCCTGCGGACCGGGTCCGCACCCTCGCGCCGCAGCGCGGTGATCAGCTTGCCGAACAGCCTAGGGCCCTTCTGACGGATCTCCGTGGGTGAAGGAGCGGCGTTCGGCACGCCCGCTCGGCGTGCGGCGTGGAGGGTCATGTGGCGGAGCCACCTGGCCCTTCGCGCCGTGCGGCGAGCGGGCGTGCCGGGCGTCGCGACGCCGCGGAGATCCGTCAGAAGGGCCCTAGGGCTCAGCCCGGTGAACGGGGCTGTCCAGGACTACTCCGACGCCGTGATCACACCAGCCACACCAAGATCATGCCACTGCGAGATCGCCCCCTGGCAGCCCCGAGGGTGCGATCCGCCTGCCTTGCCATAGGGCGAAATCCCATTGCTGGATCTCGTCGAGCCGCTCGAAACTCAAGTCATGCTTGGATTCGTCAGGACCGACAACGAAGCCCTCGTCTCGTGCTTGGGCGACCCTCAGCGCACGGTTGCGGCCTACCGCGAGCTGCTACGACGTGGGCAGAACGCATTGAGCGCGATCCGCGCCGGCCTCCGCGACGAGAATCCGGCTGTCCGCGAGGGCTGCTGTCGCCTCCTCGACCACCTTGTCGACATCGAGTCCATGGAAGAACTCATCGCCATGGCCGACGACCCCGACGCCCGGGTCAGGATCGCCGCATTCCACGCCCTGGCGTGTGACCGGTGCAAGGGAGACAGCTGTGCACCGGGCCCAGGCCAGCTACTCGAACCCGCGTTGCGCCACTTGGCTTCGGACCCTGACGCGCACGTCCGGGCAATGGCTGCCGAGCTCGTCGGCAAGTTCACCCACTCTGATGCACGCGCCATTGCCGCCTTGTCAGCGGCCCATGCCAAGGACCCGAGCCCTGCCGTGCGGAAGAAGGCGGGGTGGTTCACACCTGGCGGGACCATCTACGAACGGACTGCCCCGCCTGCCCCTTGATAACGGGACAACCCGTCGACGAGCACGGGGGCCCCTGGCACCATTGCGGCAGGACGGAGTCACTCCACACGTGGGCGTCTGCCCTGTTGCCCGGTGCGGGGCGGGCGGCGGCCACCACCAGGCGGGTGTCAGCATCGCTTCGCGAACGAGCCCGCGGTACTGAAGTGCGTCCACAAGGCGCTGATGCGGCGAGCTAAGGCCGCTGCCGCTGGACCGTGCTCTGCAAGGCGGCGGCGAACGCCTTCCAGATTGCCTGCGAAGTCCGCCGATCGACGCTCACTTTGAAGTGCCTTGCCCTGATGGATCAGCGTGGAGTGAGCGAGGCACCCCGCAAAATGCGGGGTGCCTCGTTGCGGGGATTTCGTCGCCTAGCAGATACCGGTGAGTTTGGTGTCGTCGTATGGGGTGCTGCTGGAGGAGGAGGTGATGATGTGGCAGCCCGGCTGGACGTTGTCGACGCGCATGAAGCCGTTGTCGTAGGTGGCGGCGACACTGTTGCCGTCCATGTAGACACTGGTCGCGCCTGCCGAGCCGCCGGGCAGGTACACCGAGGCGGTCGTGTTGGCCGGCACGTTCACGCTGATGTCGACGCGTCCGCCACTGATGGTGTCGTAGGCCGCGCCGATGGTGCCCTGCGCTGAGGGAACCGTGACATTCGCCCACGTGACCGAGTCCGGCTGCGGCTTGACCTGGAAGGTCCGGTAGCCCGGGGTGCTGGGCTGGATGCCGAACATGCTTTGGGGGAGGGTGAAGGCGGGAGAGGACGCCCACGGGTGGGAGTAGGTGGTGTTGGACTTGAGCGACAGGTCCCAGGCCTCCATGGTGGCACCCGCACCGTCGTTGATCATGTTCATCCAGCTGCGCGTGCCGGTCGATGTCAGCAGGGTGTGGGCGATGTCGGGCCGGTTGCCCTCGTACAGGGCCTGGATGACGAACGGGGCGCAGTACACGCTGCACGCCATGCCGCGGCTGCCCAGGTACGAGGCGACCTGCGCGGCCCGGGCGGAGTCGGCGATACCCAAGGCGGTCGCGAAGGCGCTGGCCTGGACGGCGTAGTGGTTGATCACCGTACCGTCGTTGTTCAGCCCGTCGCGGTAGGCGCCCTTGGCGGAGTCCCACATCCTTGAGTTGACGGCGTCCTTGATGGCATGTGCCTTGGCGGTGTACGTGGCGGCGTCCGAGTTCTTGCCCAACGCGGTGGCGATGTCGGCCATGTCCGTGTAGGAGCGGTAGGCGATGGCGTTGATGACGGTGTTGTAGGAAGTGAAGACGTAGCCGTCGCGCTCGGAAGTGGGCCAGTCGACGATGTCGCAGTCGGTGCAGCTGCTGGCGCCCGTGCTGCCGGTGGTCTTGTGGATCAGGCCGGTCGCGGACTCGTACCACTCGTCCGGCAGCTTGTCCTGCAGCGCGGTGTACGCGGCGGCCAGCGGCGCGGTGCTGCCGGTCGTCTCGTAGCTGTCGTGCATGGCGAGGATCACGTACATCGGCCACTCGGTGGGCCAGGTGCGGTTCGACTTGAGGAAGTTCAGCGAGTAGTCGCCCAGTGCCGTGTCACCGCCCGTGTAGAGGTTGCCCATCAGCTGGAGGTAGGTGTCGGCCTCGTAGATGTCGCGCTCGCGCTCCCACGAGTCGACGTACAGGTTGAGATTGGTCGCCTCGACGGTGTTGCGGGACAGCGCCCAGACCTGGTTGAGCGTGCTGTCGGACGAGTCGAAGGCACCCGCCGACTCGTCGAACGGGTAGAGGTACGCCTCGGCCTTGAAGTCGGAGGCTGTCAGCCCGGTGGGGGCGCCGATGACCTGGACGTACCGGAAGACACGCAGGCCCCAGGTCTCCAGCTGCTGGCTGCCGGATTTCAGGACCCACTTGTCCTGGTAGGTGTTGCCGGCTGAGGTCTGGTACTTGACCGTGTTGGTGGCGGAGGGGATTTCGCCGTAGCGGATGTCGACCACCTGCCCGGCGGTGCCGCTCAGGTTCAGGGACAGGCCGCCGATCCAGGTGCGGCCGTAGTCGATGAAGTAGTTGCCGGAGGAGTACTCAGTGACCGAGACGGGCGTCTTGAACGTCTGCCGGACCTTCGCGGTGGGCGCCGGCTGGAGGTCGCTGAAGGCGCTCTTGGTGACCGCCGAGGGCCATGCGGAGGCGTCGAAGCCGGGCGTGGCGAAGCCGAACGGGTAGCGGCGGGCGTCGAAGTTCTCCTTGGGCGCCGTGTAGTAACTGGTGCCGATGGAGCCGACGTTCGGCAGGATACGGGTACCGTCCAGGGCCTTCCAGCTGGAGCCCGTGCCGAAGGTCTTGGTGGTGCCGTCGGTGTACCGAACCACGAGTTTGGCAAGGAAGCGCTGGTCGCTGGTGGTGTAGGCGAGAGCGCCGACAGTGTTGGCGGCGCCTGCGTTGAGCAGGGAGGTGACGTCGTAACCGTCGTAGCGGGCCTCGGAGCCGACCGGGCGGGTCGGGCCCACGCCGACAAAGCTGCCGTTGACCCACAGCTTGTAGACGAACTGCCGTGCCGGGGTGGTCGAGGCGCCCGTGGCGTACAGGTGGGCCCAGGCGATGCTCTTGCCGGAGGCCAGCGTGGTGGTGCCGCGCAGGAAGGTCCAGCTCGGGACCGTCAGCAGTCCGGTGCCGCAGTTCTTGCTCGTGCCGAGCGACAGGGCGCCATTGGTGATGGTGCCGCAGGTGAAGTCGGCGTTGGTGGCGTCGCTGAAGTCGTTGCTGTACAGAGAACGGTTGTTGGGGTCGGCGACGTTGATGTCGTCGAAGGTGGCCTGCTCGGTGCTGCCGGTGCGGAAGCCGATGCCGCCGGCCGAGAACGTGGCGTCGGTAGTCGTGTCGACCTGGGTCCAGGTGGTGTCGGAGTGCGCCTTCAGGGAGGTGGTGAAGGTCGAGCCGGAAGCGACGATCTTGAAGTCGTAGGTGGAGCCGGTGGTGAGGGCGAAGGGAAGGGCCACCGCCGTCTTCAGGGCGGTGAAGGTGCCGTTCTTCTGGACCTGGGGGGCGATGGTGTTCTCACCGTTGCCCTTGAACTGCCACAGGTAGTAATTGCTCGTGTTCTGCGCGCGGAAGGTGACACCGGCGTACTTGGCGTTGATGACGAAGCTGCCCTGGAAGGTGTAGTTCGTCCAGGCGGTCGGGAAGCCTGTGCCGCAGTTCTTCGCCTTGTCCACGAACAGCGCGCCGCTCGTGATGGTGCCGCAGGTGAAGTCGGCGTTGTCGGAGTCGCTGAAGTCGTTGCTGTACAGGGACTGGCCGGCGGTGTCCGTCACCGAGATGTCGTCGAAGGTGGCCTGCTCGAACAGCCCGGTGCGGAAGCCGATGCCGCCGGAGTTGAAGGTGGCGTCGGTCGTGGTGTCGACCTGGGTCCAGCTGGTGTCGGAGTGCGCCTTCAGGGAGGTGGTGAAGGTCGAGCCGGAAGCGACGATCTTGAAGTCGTAGGTGGAGCCGGTGGTGAGGGCGAAGGGAAGGGCCACCGCCGTCTTCAGGGCGGTGAAGGTGCCGTTCTTCTGGACCTGCGGCGCGATGGTGTTCTCACCGTTGCCCTTGAACTGCCACAGGTAGTAATTGCTGGTGTCCTGCGCGCGGAAGGTGACACTGGCGTACTTGGCGTTGACGACGAAGCTGCCCTGGAAGGTGTAGTCGGTCCACGCCGTGGGGGCGCCGCTCCAGACCGGGGTTGCACCGGACCAGGTGGTGCCCGGCCCGGTGCCGAAGGAGGCGGTCGCGGACCAGGGGGAGGCCGCGTTCGCGGAGTCCCAGGTACGGATACGCCAGTAGTAGCGGGAGGAGGCCGTCAGGGCCGGGCCGCCGTAGGAGACGTTACCGTCGGCGGTGGAGGTGACTTGACCCGAGTCCCACACATCAGGGGTCCCGGTCAGGGCCGAGGAGGTCGTGGCGACCTGGACCTGGTACGCCGTCTGCTGGTCGCCGCCCACGTGCCAGCCGAGCAGCGGAGTGGAGCCGGGGGCCACGTCGACGGGCGCGGCCAGGCCGTTCACGGTCAGCGCCGTGGGCGCCGCCTGGGCGGCGTTCGCCAGGGGCAGCTGCGCGGTCACGCCGCCGACGACCACGAACCATGTGGTGAGCAGAGCCAGGAAGAGGGCCCGTGGAGGTCTGACTTGGTGGGATCTTCTGTGTCTTCCGGCCGTGCGGAAGAAGAGGACGGGAGATGACACGAAGGCTCCTTGATACGTTTCAATCCGCGGGAGGCATCTCCCTGACCAGAAGGCGAGAGTGAAGTGGCTGACATCCTGCGGTTCCGCTGGCGGGCTGTCAACGCTTCCGACATGCGAATGAAACACATCGACAGCACTACGGCATGTGCATGCTAGGCGGGTATCGGCCTCGACATATCTACGCGGGGGCGTTTCGAGTCCGTGCAGTCGACCTGGTATCGATCTCAATGCGGCAGGGATTTGAAATGTTTCAATCCTTGGGTGGAGACGGTTTGCACGCTCGTCGGGAGAGTCTGGCAGCCCTTGGGCGAGGACGTCGTCGCATGGGAGAGGGACGGCAGAAGGCGCCGGGCTGCCGGCTCCCGGCTGGGCGGCCTTAACGGGCCTGCGCAGCGACCCGTCCTGGCCGCGGACACCGCGGCGGCGGAACGGCTGCGCGCAACGCTCCTGCTGCTCCTGGCCGAGCGCGGCAGTCACACGGCCACAGCGGAGCGTCTCCACCTCCAAAAGAACACGGTCGAGTACCGCGTGGACAAGGCGGCCCGGCTCCGCGGCAAGCCACTGGACCAGGACCGCCTCGACCTGGAACTCGCCCTGACGCCTGCGAGTTCCTCGGCGCCACGGTCACTTCACAGGCTGTCAGGGACGGGCTTCGGACGTGCCGGCCGCTGCAACCGCCGCGCCGTCCTCGGGCAGGGTCGAGTCGTCGGTTGACGTGGCCGGGGACGGCTTGGCCAGTCGTTCGCCCTCGATGTCGAGGTTGGGCAACAACCGGTCGAGCCACTTCGGCAGCCACCAAGCCGCCTTGCCGACGAGGGCCAGCACGGCCGGTACGAGGGCCATCCGGACGATGAAGGCATCCACGAGTACACCGACGGCCAGGGCGAAAGCGATGGACTTGAGCATGGAGCCGGCTCCCGGCACGAAGCCGGCGAACACGGCGAACATGATGAGCGCGGCCGCGGTGACGACGCGCGAGGCCAGTCGGCTACCGGTCAGGATCGCTTCTCGGGGATCAGCCCCGTGGACGTACGCCTCACGCATCCGGCTGACCAGGAACACCTCGTAGTCCATGGCGAGCCCGAACAGGACGGCCATCACCAGTGTGGGCAGGATGCTGGCCACCGGTCCGGTCGCGGACACTCCCCACGCGTCCGCGAGCCAGCCCCATTGGAAGACGGCGACGACCGCGCCGAGTGCGGCGGTCACGGAGAGCAGGAAGCCGAGGCTCGCCTTGAGCGGGACGACCAGTGAGCGGAAGACGAGCATCAGCAGCAGGAGCGACAGGCCGACAACGACCAGCGCGAACAGAGGCAGTGAGCCGGCGAGTCGGCTGGATACGTCGATGGAGACCGCGGTCCTGCCGGTCACCCTGACGTCGGTGCCTATCTCCTTCTGCCACTGTGCAGCCTCGTCCCGGATGTGCTGGACGAGGTCTGTCGTCTTCTCGTCCGTCGGGCCGGTCGTCGGCACCAGCTGGATGACGGCGTCCCCGGTCCGTGTGACCATGGGCTGACCGACTGCCGCCACGCCCTGCGTCTTCTGCAGGTCCTCGACAAGGGTCGCCGTGGTTTGTTGCAGGCCGGCGGCATCGGAGGGGCTGGCGACGATCAGTAGCGGTCCGTTGAAGCCGGGGCCGAAGGCGTCGGCGACGATGTCGTACGCCTTGCGCTGAGTGCTGTCCGTCGGAGCGGTCGCATTGACGGGCATGGCGAGGTGCAGGTCCCGCACGGGCAGAGCGAGCGTGAGCAGGACGATGAGGGTGGCGGCCAGGGTGACCAGCGGACGGCGGGTCACGATACGGCCCCACCGCTCGCCGAAGGGGAGTCCTCCAGCCCCGTTCGAGGCCTGCTCACGACGGGCCGCCCGCGAACGCGGCTTGGGGCGCAGCCGTTCTCCCGCGAAGCCCAGCAGGGCCGGGAGCAGGGTGAGCGCCACGGCGACCGCGACAAGGACGGCGCCCGCTCCGGCCAGACCCATCACAGTCAGGAACGGGATCCCCACGACGGCGAGTCCGACGAGCGCGATGACCACGGTCAGGCCCGCGAAGACGACCGCACTGCCGGCTGTCCCGGTCGCCGTGGCCGCCGACTCCCTCGGGGACATGCCTTGCGCCAGCTGGGAGCGGTGACGGGAGAGGATGAACAGGGCGTAGTCGATGCCGACCGCGAGACCCAGCATGGTGGCGAGCGACAGCGCGGTGCTGGAAATGGCGAACGTGTCGGTCAGCGCGTGCAGTCCGAGCAGCGTGACGCCCACGCCGAGTACGGCCGTCAGCAGCGGCATGCCGGCTGTGAGGAGCGAGCCGAAGGTGATGGTCAGTACGACCAGAGCCACCGCCAGGCCCAGCAGCTCCCGCGCGTGCGAGGCCTCGGTTTCGGTGCTGTACGCGTTGCCGCCCACTTCCACGGTGAGTCCGGCATGTTTCGCGTCCTGAGTGGCGTCCTCGACGGCGTCGAGGCTGCCGGCGCGCAGGCCGGCGCGGCTGACTTCGTACCGCACCTGTCCGAGTGCCGTGGTGCGGTCCGACGAGATCGTCTTCGTCTCGATGGGGTCGGTGACGCCGACGACCTGGGGGGCCTTGTCGGCCTGGGCCATGGTGGCGCTGATCACGGACGTGTACCGCGGCTCGGTTATCTCGTGCCCCTTCGGCGCGACGAACACGATCTGCGCGCTCGTTCCTGCCGCGGAGGGCAGCGATTCCTTCAGGGTGTCCATGGCGTGCTGGGACTCCGAGCCCGGGATGGTGAACTCGTCGTCCGTCCGGCCGCCGAAGGCGACCAGACAGGCGATCACGGCGGCCGGCACGGCCAGCCAGGCGGCGAGGACAGCACGTCGGTGCCGATAGGCACTGCGGCCGAGCCGGTAGAGCAACGTGGCCATGGGATGGGCTCCTGGAGAGTTGGGTGGGTGCGGGCAGCCCACAGGGTCAGGCGGAGATCGCGACGACGGTGGCCGGTCGGACATCGAGCGCGGTGAGACCGCCGCGAAGCGGCAGACGCAGACCGTGGTCGGCGGCGGAGAGCCGCCCTGGCTTCAACTTCCGGGGCGGATCGGTCGGTTCGAGCGTGTGCCGGACATGGTCGGTGAGCTGCGGGCGTAGAGGGACAGCGACGTCAGTCGACCGCACCGTGACGAGCGGGCCGGCGACCTCCACACGGAGAAACTGTCATGGCTGACACTATACATAAACTGTCATGACTGACAGTTCTTGCTGAGGTGGACGCGGAACGTGGCAGGATGTGGGCGTGAACAAGAAGGCCGTTGGCAGGGGCGACGCGCTCGAGGAGACAGCGCGGGAGGAAGGGCGACGGGCCCGCAAGAAGGCGGCCACGCGGCGGGCCCTGCAGGACGCCGCGGCCCGTATGTTCGATGAACGCGGCTACCAGGAAACGACGGTCAAGGACATCGCTGCGGCGGCTGGTGTCACCGAGCGCACCTTCTTCCGCTATTTCCCCTCCAAGGAAGACCTGATCTTCGCGGAGGTCCTGGATCTGGTGCCGCTGTTGCAACAGGAAATCCTCCGACGCCCCGCTGCGGAGCCTCCGCTCACCGCCGTCCTGAACAGCCTGGTCACGGTCGCCGGGGGCCGCGACGCCGGGCTGGCCATCCTGTTCGTCGACGCGCCGCCTCGCGCGCTGTCGACGCAAGCGCCGCTCACCCATGTACTGACCGACTTCGAGGACGGCATCGCTGAGGCCCTCGATACTCGGTTCACGCATCAGACGCCCGATGTGCCGCCCGCCCGACGAGCCCTCCGGGCCTCGGTACTGGCCCGCGCGTCGGTAGCCGCCGTCCGCAGCGCCATGATCGCCCGTGCGGCCCGGGTCGCCACGGATCCCGGCCACCGTCTCGTCGACGATTTCGCGGCGCAGGTGGAGGAAGCGTTCGATGTACTTCGGGCGGCGACTTGAGGGGACGGAGGCCCGGGCCGCGTGTGGGTTCAGCCCCGGACGTCCGCCCAGCGCAGCGCAGCAGGTGATCGCTGCTTCCTTGGGCCTGCCCACCAGCTCGGGTACGGCGGACATCCGCAGGGCCGGCGACCTCGGCCCGGCCGCGGCCCGGCAGGCGAGGGCGGGACAGCACGCACGCTGACACGTCCTTGGCCGCGTCGCACGCACCCGCCATGCTGACGCGCAGCTCCGTTCGTCCCGCGCGGGGCATCGACATGTGGTCAGCCGCAGGCATCCGTCCGGCGCCGGTGAAGCCCAACCGGGCGCCGGGCCGCTCGGCGCCGGCGGCCTCGGCCGCACCACCGCCGGTTGTGACATGTCAGCGGGGCTTCTGTGATGCGTCCCCGGGCGCCTTCGGCCCGGGAGTGTGAGGATCGACGACCATGACCAGCAGCGAGACGATCATGACCAGCAGCGAGCACGAGCCCAGGGACAGCGGTCTGGCGTGGGACGACAATCGGGACTTCGCCGATGCGGACCGGGGGTTCATCGCCCGGCTGAAGCCCGGCGTGGTGCGGGCCGCGGACGGCCGGGTCGTGTGGGACGCGGACGCGTACGGCTTCCTGGACGGGGAGTGTCCGCCGACCGCGCACCCCTCGCTGTGGCGGCAGAGCGGGCTCGTGGCGCGGCAGGGGCTGTACGAGGTCGTGCCGGGGATCTACCAGGTGCGCGGCCTGGACCTGTCGAACGTGACCTTCGTGGAGGGCGAGCGCGGTGTCCTCGTCGTCGACCCGCTGATCAGCGCCGAGGTGGCCGCTGCCGCCCTCGCCCTGTACCGGGAGCACCGCGGCGCGCGGCCCGTGACGGGTGTGCTCTACACCCACTCGCACGTCGACCACTTCGGCGGTGTCCGCGGCGTCGTCGACCCGGCCGAGGTCGCGGCCGGGCGGGTACCGGTCATCGCCCCGGCCGGATTCCTGGAGCACGCCGCCAGCGAGAACGTCTTCACCGGGACGGCGATGGCCCGCAGGTCCGGTTACATGTACGGGGCCGCGCTGCCGAAGGGGCCGGCCGGGCAGATCGGCTGCGGGCTCGGGCAGACGACGTCGACCGGCAGCATCGGCCTGATCGCGCCGACGGTCGACATCAGCCGCACCGGGCAGGAGGAGACCGTCGACGGGATACGGATGGTCTTCCAGCTCACGCCGGGCACGGAGGCTCCGGCGGAGATGAACTTCCACTTCCCCGATCTACGGGTGCTGTGCGTCGCGGAGAACGCCTGCCACACGCTGCACAACGTGCTCACCCTGCGTGGCGCGCTGGTGCGGGACCCCAGCGCCTGGGCACGGTATCTCACCGAGACGGTACGGCTGTTCGCCGACGACACCGACGTCGTCTTCGCCTCCCACCACTGGCCCACCTGGGGGCAGGAGCGCGCGATCCGCTTCCTGGAGGAGCAGCGCGACGCGTACGCCTATCTGCACGACCAGTCCGTCCGGCTGATCAACTCCGGGTACACCGGGGCCGAGATCGCCGAGGAGCTGTCCTTCCCGCCCGCGCTCGCCCGTGCGTGGCACGCGCGCGGCTACTACGGCACGCTCAGCCACAACGCCAAGGCCGTCTACCAGCGCTACATGGGTTGGTTCGACGGCAACCCGGCCCATTTGTGGCAGCATCCGCCCACCGAAGCCGCCGTCAGGTACGTCGAGTTCATGGGCGGGGCCGACGCCGTGGTCGCCAAGGCGCGCGCGTCGTACGAGGCCGGGGACCTGCGGTGGGTCGCGGAAGTGCTCAGCCACGTCCTGTTCGCCGAACCCGGGCATTCCCGGGCTCGCGCCTTGCAGGCCGACACCTTCGAGCGGCTCGGGCACGGCTCCGAGTCCGGGCCGTGGCGCAACTTCTACCTGATGGGCGCCGCCGAGCTGCGCGACGGCATCCTGGGGACGCCGACGCCCACCGCGCCGGATGTCCTGGCCGCCCTGACGGCCGAGCAGATCTTTCAGTCCATGGCCGTGCGCATCGACGGCCCGCGCGCGGCCGAGGCCGGACGCCTGCTGCTGCGCTGGGAGTTCACCGACACCGGCGAGGTGTGGACGCTGCTGCTGTCCAACGGGGCGCTCACCCCCATGCGCGGGGACGCCCCGCGGGACGAGCGGCCCGCCGTGGTGCTGCGGCTGGCCCGCACCACCCTCGACACGGTTCTCGGCGGGGCGACGACCTTCGCCGACGAGATCTTCGGCGGGGCCGTGGTGCTCGACGGCGACGCCAACGCCCTGATCACGTTCGGCTCTCTGCTGGAATCACCGGAACCGGACTTCGCCATCGTCACGCCGTGACACCGGTGTCGGCGTCACGCAGCAGCAGGGCCGCCAGCGCCAGGGCCACATCCCGGGGGTCGGCGAGGTCCAGCCCGGTCAGGTCCTGGATCCGGGCGATCCGGTTGTCCACGGAGTTGGGGTGCAGGTTGAGCAGCTGGGCGGTGGCCCGTCTGTCCTGACGCTGTTCCAGGTGGGTGCGCAGGGTCTCGACGAGCTCGGGGCGGTCGGCGAGGGGGTCGAGCATGGCGACGATGCGGGCACTGCCCTCGCTCGGGCGGGACAGGTGGTACTCCAGCAGCACGTCCTCGAGCCGGTGCACCCCGGGCCGCACACCACAGGCGGCCGCGACCCGGACCACCTCGGAGGTCAGTCGCGCGGCGCGCGGGATGTCGCCGGCCGTCGTCGCTGCGGCTGCCAGCCGCAGCTCCGGTCCCACCGTCTCACGCAGCAACTCCCGGAGCCGGCCAGGTGGTTCGACCACTCCCGGAACCACGACATGCCCGCCGTCACCGTCGAGCACGGCGAGCACCTCCGTACCGAAGGCTCGGTCCAGGACCGCCTGAACGCGCCGCAGCAGCCGCCGGACGGTGACCGGGGAGAGCCCGCCGGCGGCCGCCGAAGTGCCGAAACGCAGGCACAGCACCAGCACGGGCCCGTCCGGCGTGGGCCCGTCGACGACCGCCCGGCCGTCCAGCAGGGCCCGGGCGCGCGAGCGGCGCTGCTCGTGGCGTTCGGCGGCGAGGGCAACCCGCTCGTCGAGGTAGCTCTCCGCCACGGCGCCCACCACTCGGTCGGCGACCGTGAACAGCGCTTCGGTCAGTTCGGCCAGCGCCTGCTGCTCGCCGGGACCGGCCACCTCACGCAGGGCCCGCCACAGTTCCCTTGAGCCCAGGGTGTAGGTGCGCAGCAGCAGGTGGAGCGGCATGCCCTCCTCGGCGCGCTGGGCGGCGCGTTCCTGGAAGTACTCCATCGAGTCCCACCCGGATCCGTCGGCGGCGCCGCGCAGGAAGAGCCGTATGGCGTGCCGAGCCGTGGCGGCGATCTCCACGTCCTTGACGTCACCCGGCAACTCGTTGTAGCCGCGCAGCTGCTCGAACACGCCCCGGGCCATGCGCCGGGCGAGCTCGTTGACCTGCGGCTCGCACCGGGCCGCGAGCGCCGCCGCCGCGGGGGAAAGCCCCGGCGGACGGTCGACGGAAGCCGGTTGCGAGTGTTCCTCCTGCGCCATGGCTCACCTCACCACTGATTGTGACCCGTCACAGTAGCGGGCGTGTACGACTGTGATGCCGATGGGTGTCCTCCTGACCCCGCAGCCTGCAGGATCGGCGCCACGCCGGTGACACGACTGCGCGAAGGAGCCCCATCCCCCTATGACACAGCACACCACAGCCTGGCGCACAACCTGGGCACTGCTCGGCTTCATGCTGGTCAACTTCGCCGACAAGGCCGTGATGGGTCTGGCAGCCCAGCCGATCATGGACGACCTCGGGCTGACCCGCGAGCAGTTCGGCACGGCCTCGGCGGCGTTCTTCGCACTCTTCAGCGTGTCGGCTCTGGCGGTGCCGTACCTGACCCGGAACGTCCGCACGACCGTGCTGCTGCTGGTCCTGGCACTGCTGTGGGCGGCCGCCCAGCTGCCGATGCTGTGGGCGGCGGCCGGATTCGGCACGCTGGTGGCGACCCGTGTGCTGCTCGGAGCCGCCGAGGGACCGGCCACGCCGGTGGCCACTCATCATCTGCACGGATGGTTCGAGCAGCGCGAGCGCACCCTGCCCACCGCGGTGCTGCTGACCGGCGGCGCTGCCGGGGTGGCCGTCGCCGCGCCCACGCTCACCCTCGTCATCGACCACTTCGGCTGGCGGTGGGCCTTCGGGGCCGTCGGGCTGGCGGGCCTGGCATGGGCCGGGTACTGGGCGCTGCGCGGCGCTGAGGGCCCGTACGCGCCGGACGCGCACGAGAGCACGGGTGCGGACACGGTCGTCGTCCCCTACCGACGCATCCTGCTGTCGGGCACCTGGCTCAGCGCGGCGCTCGGCGCGTTCGCCGCGTACTGGATGCTCAGCGCCAACCTGACCTGGATGCCGGACTATCTCCAGGAGGTCGCCGGGCTGAGCCTGCGCCAGGCAGGAACCGTGGTGACCGTCGCGGCACTGGCCAACGGCGTGGTCCTGGTGAGCCACGGACTGCTGGCCCGCCGCAGGAGCCGACCACCGCTCGGCGCGGGCACCGGAGCCCTGATGTGCCTGGCCGCCGGCGCGGTGGCCCTGTTCGCCGTCACGGACGCCGTCTGGCTCAAGGTGCTGCTGATGCTCGGCCCCATGGCACTGGCCAACGTCATCATGACCGTGGCCCAGACCGCCTGCGCCCGGATCACGCCCGCACCGCAGCGCGGCGTCGTACTCGGCGCACTGGCCTTCGTCTACGCCCTCGCCGGAGTGCTGTCGCCTCTGGCAGTCGGCCGGGTCGTCGACACCGCCGCCTCCGTGGAAGCCGGGTACCGGGCCGCGTTCCTGCTGACGGCCGCGCTGCTGGCCGTCACGGGACTGCTGGCCGTATGGCGGCTGCGCCCCGAACGGGACGGACAGCGGCTGGCGGACGGGGCACCCGACCCGGACGGGCCGTCGTCGGTCCTCGGCGCGGCTCCACAGGCCACGAGCGGATAGGGGAAGGCATGATGAACGGCAGCACGACAGGCACCGGCACCAACGCCCCAGCCCCCGCGCCGTCGCCGCCCGCCTCCGCACCGGAACCGTGGACGTCAACGAGGGCCACGCTCCCGCCCACGGCAGCATCCGGTCCCCCATGGGCGGCATGAAGGACTCCGGCCTCGGCCGCCGCCACGGCCCCGAGGGAGAGCCGCGGCCAGACGCTGATGAAAGCCCTCCACTTCAAGTGGAAACACCCGCTCCCGACCCCGGTATCAACGCCGTTCCCAACGAGGAGACCCCCGTGCCCCAGGACACCTACGACTACGACGTCCTCGTCGTGGGCTCCGGCTTCGGCGGTTCCGTCACCGCCCTGCGCCTCACGGAGAAGGGCTACAGGGTCGGCGTCCTGGAAGCCGGCCGCCGCTTCACCCGCGAGACCCTCCCCAAGAACTCCTGGGACCTGAAGAACTACCTCTGGGCCCCCAGGCTCGGCCTCTACGGCATCCAGCGCATCCACCTCCTCGGCAACGTCATGGTCCTGGCGGGCGCGGGCGTCGGCGGCGGTTCCCTGAACTACGCCAACACCCTCTACGTCCCGCCCAAGCCCTTCTTCGACGACCCCCAGTGGCGGGACATCACCGACTGGCAGGAGGAGCTGAGCCCGTACTACGACCAGGCGCGCCGCATGCTCGGCGTACGGCTGAACCCGACGACGACCCCCTCCGACGTGCACCTGAAGGCGGCGGCGGAGCGGATGGGCGTCGGCGACACCTTCCACCCCGCCCCGGTCGGCGTCTTCTTCGGCGACGGCAAGGACGCCGACGGGACGGCGAAGGCCGCACCCGGCGAACAGGTCGCCGACCCCTACTTCGGCGGCGCCGGCCCCGCCCGCAGGGCCTGCACCGAGTGCGGCGAGTGCATGACCGGCTGCCGGCACGGCGCGAAGAACACCCTCAACGAGAACTACCTCCACCTCGCCGAGAAGGCCGGCGCGGTCGTCCACCCGATGACGACGGTCGTGTCGGTCACGGACGACTCCCAGGGCGGATACGCGGTCGCGACCCTCCCGACCGACGACCGCCGCCGCTCCAGGGGACGCACCTTCAAGGCCCGCCGGGTCGTCCTCGCCGCCGGCACCTACGGCACCCAGACCCTGCTGCACCGCATGAAGGCGAACGGACAGCTCCCGCACATCTCGGACCGGCTGGGTGAGCTGACCCGCACCAACTCCGAGGCGCTGGTCGGCGCCCAGACCGACGACCGCCGCTACCGCAAGGCGACCGGCGCGCCGAAGGTCGACTTCACCCGCGGAGTCGCCATCACCTCCTCGGTCCACCCCGACGAGAACACCCACATCGAGCCGGTCCGCTACGGCAAGGGCTCCAACTCCATGGGCGGCCTGTCCATCCTCCAGGTCCCCTACGCGGACGGCTCCTCGCGGGTCGCCGGCTGGCTGGCCAACGCGGCCCGCCACCCGCTCCTCGTCCTGCGCTCGCTGTCCAATCGCCGCTGGTCGGAGCGGACCATCATCGGCCTGGTCATGCAGTCACTGGACAACTCGCTCACCACCCATCTGAAGCAGACGGGCGTGGGCAAGGGGCTGCTGACCGCCCGCCAGGGCCACGGCGCGCCCAACCCCAAGCAGATCAGGGCCGCCTCCGAGGCCGCCTCCGCGATCGCCGCCGACATCAACGGCTTCGCCGGATCCAACGTGGGCGAGCTGATGGGCACCCCGCTCACCGCCCACTTCCTCGGCGGCTGCCCCATCGGCGACTCCCGCGAGACCGGGGTCATCGACCCGTACCACCGCCTCTACGGCCACCCCGGCATCTCGGTGGTCGACGGCGCCGCGGTCTCCGCGAACCTGGGCGTGAACCCCTCCCTCACCATCACCGCGCAGGCCGAGCGGGCGATGTCCTACTGGCCCAACAAGGGCGAGGCCGACCCGCGTCCGGCGCAGGGCGAGGCCTACGAGCGGCTGAGCCCCGTGGCGCCCAGGTCACCGGCGGTCCCGGTGGAGGCCTTCGGTGCGCTGCGGCTGCCGTTCCTGGGAATGCCGACGGTGCCGTCCAAGAAGTAGAAACAGGTCACTGAGGGACCCGCTCAGCCGACAAGCCGCGGCCGTCGCCGTCCGGTGTGCCCGGTTCGGCTCGCAGACCGGTGCACACCACGTCGATCCTGCTGGTCAGCAGCTCGCTCTCCACAGCCTCCAGGCTGTGCTCGGACGGAAGGCGACCGCCTTGACATCGTGGGAGCAAGATCGACCCGCTCGCCGGAGGCGGTGTCCGAGGCGCACTCCACAGCCCGGGCGGAGCTGTCGTACCGGGCCCCCGCCGTTCATAGCCGGCGGCGGCGCCGGCCTTCTCACCTGCGCCCTGACCGCTGGTCCCGCCATGTGGCGGGACCAGCTGCCGGGTTCCCGCCATCTGCGGGTGTCTCGGCGGGCGTCGGCATCCGAGAGTGGGGGGACCGGATGCCCACCGTTCCCAAAGGAGAGAGCGATGGCCCACCAGACGGCAGCAGACATTTTGGGCGCCACGACCACCCGGCCCCCCTTGGACCCGGAACTCGCGCCCGCCGAGGAAGCGGTGCGCACTCTCTTTCCGCCCCTGTCGGACGAGACCCTCCCGCAGACCCGGCAGCAACTGGCCGGGGGGTACACCGGGCTGGAGCTGGAAGACCTGACGGCGGGTGGCAGGGTGCGGCTGGACGAGCGCCGGGTACCCGGGCCGCAAGGGGCTCCGGACATCACGCTGCTGATTCTCAGCCCCGTGGAGGACCGAGGCCCCAAGGGGGGTATCTACCACATCCACGGTGGCGGGATGATCGCCGGGGACCGCCGCACGGGCGTGAGCGCGTTCCTCCCCCATGTGGCCGAGGGCCGCGCGGTCGTGGTGTCGGTCGAGTACCGGCTGGCGCCGGAGCATCCCGACCCCGCGCCGGTCGAGGACTGCTACGCCGGGTTGGTGTGGACGGCGAAGAACGCGGCCGAGCTGGGCATCGCCCCCGAGCGGCTGCTGATCACCGGAGCCAGCGCCGGCGGTGGTCTGTCCGCGGGGACCGCCCTGCTCGCCCGCGACCGCGACTTTCCCGCCCTCAGCCACCAGGTGCTGATCTGCCCCATGCTCGACGACCGCTTCGAGACGCACAGCAGCCGCATGGTGGACAATTGGGCCGGCTGGGACCGCAACAGGAACCTGTACGGATGGACCTCGCTGCTGGGCGAGCGCCGCGGCGGTCCGCACGTGTCGCAGTACGCCGCGCCGGCCCGCGCCGAGGACCTCACCGGTCTGCCGCGCACGTTCATCGACACCGGCTCGGCGGAGGTGTTCCGCGACGAGGCCCTGATCTACGCCCGCCGCCTGTCAGAGGCGGGCGTGAGCGTCGACTTCCACATGTGGGGCGGCGGCTTCCACGGGTTCGACCTGGTGGCCGCTCACGCCGCGCTGTCGCAGGCCTCCCTCGCCGCCCGCGAGGAGTTCATCCGGCGGGCCCTGGAGGAGTGAACGGTTCGAGCACCGCCCTGGAGGCTCCCTTGCGTGAACTCATCGGCAAACTCGACGTGGCCGACGACGCCACGGCCGGTGCGCTGCGCGTCATCGACCATTTCGACGGCCTCGTCGAGGAACGGGCCACCCTCGCGGCCGTGGTCCGGGCGGTGGCTGCCCTGGCGGGCTGCCCCGCCGGTCTGCACGACGCCGACCGGGGCATCACACGTCGGCACGATCCCGCCGGGCACCCCCTGCCCCAAGCACAGAGCCATTCCTGGGCACAGACCGCAGCCCCGGGCCGGCCGGGCTCCTGGATCTGGCTGGAGCGCACCGGCGAGGCGCGGCCACTGGACGCGCTCGTCCTCGAACGCGCGGCCAAAGCGATCCACACACTCACGGGACACTCCGCCGACCGTTCCGCCGACGCCGCGGTGCGGATCGCCTGCGACCCCGACGCCTCCGCAAGCGACCGCTCCGACGCCGCCAAACGGCTGGGACTCACCGGCCCCGTCACCGTCATCGCCTCCCCCGGACCGCTGCCACCCCACTCGACACGGATCGGCCGGCACATGGTCGCCCTGGTCCGCGGAACACCGGACCTGCCACCGGACCTGCAAGCCGGGACCGCGATCGCCCAGGACCCGGCCCACCTGCCGACCACTCTGGAACAGGCCCGTCTCGCACTCCGGCTGACCGACCGGACAAACGGCCCCGGCCCCTCCCAGCTGGCATACGACGACCTCGGCGCCCTCGCCGTCCTGGCCGAGCGGACCACGCCGCAGGAAGCGGCCGCCATCACCGACGTACTCCACCTGGACCACATACGCGCCACCCGCCCCTGGGTGATCGACACCCTCCAGGCGGTGCTCGACCACGCCAGCCTGCGGCAAGCCGCGACCGGCCTCCACCTCCACCACTCGACCCTCCAGGAACGCCTGGCCTGGCTCGCGGCCCAGCTCGGATACACGGTGACGAAGCCCGGCGGGCGCCAACGCACCGCCGTCGCCATCGCTTACTGGCGGATCGCCCACAGCGAGGACGATCTCGCCGACGACGGCTGAGAACACCGACGCCCCCCAGTCCGCCGCCGCAGGCGACCGCGGACTGCCCCATTACCTTCCTTCGTAGAGCCCGGTTCGGGCTCGTGGCCTTCGGGGCCGGTATGACTCGTTGCCCCTCGGCGACCATGCGCACCTTACGACGGCGCAGCTCAAGCGGGTAAAAAGATCGGCCTCATCCTCGCCGTGACCGTCACCGCCACCAGCCTCTCCGAGAACGCACCGGGGATACGCCTCCTCGACCAGGCCAAGGCGAACTACCCGACCATTTCCAAGAGTTGGGTCGACACAGGCTTCAAGAACGCCGTCGTGGAGCCATGATGCACCGTCGTCTCGCCCGCGACTACGAGACCCTCTCCACCAGCTCCCAAGCCATGATCCACATCACTTCGATCGACAACCTCGCCAAGCGCATAACGGACGAGACCATGCCAACCCGACAAGGGACCTACTAGGACATACAGTGCAATACGCCTAGGCCAAATGCCCTCTGAGAACTCGGTCACAGCCGCCGCCTGAGGCTGCTGCCCACTGGGTACTGTTCAGCGACATAGCTGCGACTGTGTCCGATTCACCGATCCGTACCCCTGGGGGGATACGGCGGCACGACCAGCCGCCCGACCGCTCGCAACGACGCGTGCTGCCACTCGAGCCAGGCGTTCTCAGTACTTCGGGACGCATGCGAGCCATCGGAAGGCGACCAGGAAACGTGACCATCCAGGTATCGGAAGTGGGGAACCTGCCCGCGGCCCTGACCACGTTCGTGGGCAGGGCCGAGGAACTCGCCGAGGTCCGCCGTCGGCTGGGGACGACGCGGTTGCTGACGCTCACCGGTACCGGCGGAGTGGGCAAGACCCGGCTGGCGCTGGAGGTGGCCGCCGCGTCGGCACCGGACGTCGCGGACGGGGTGTGGCTGGTGGACCTGGCCCCGCTGCGCGACCCGGTGTCGGTGGCGAATGCCACGGCGGCCGCGCTCGGGTTGCCGGACCTGGGCAGCAGACCGGTGGCCGCCCAGCTCGCCGCCTTCCTGTCCCGGCGCGAGGTGCTGATCGTGCTCGACAACTGCGAGCACCTCGTCGACGCGTGCGCCGAGCTGGCCCACGCGCTGCTGTCGGCCTGCCCCGGGCTGCGCATGCTGACGACGAGCCGCCGGGCGCTGGGTATCTACGGCGAGCACGTCTTCCCCGTCCCTCCACTGCCGCCGGACGACGCGGTGGAGCTGCTGCGGGACCGGGCCGTCGCCCTGCGCCCGGACTTCGAGGTCACCGACGGCAACCGCGCCCAGGTCCGCAGGCTGTGCGACGACCTCGACGGTCTGCCCCTCGCCGTCGAACTGGCCGCGGCCCGGCTGCGGACCCTGACCCTCGACGAGGCGGTGAACCGGCTGGAGGACCGCTTCGGGCTGCTCGCCAGCGGCAGCCGGACCGCCCGGCCGCACCAGCGCACGCTTCGCGGCCTGATCGACTGGAGTCACGAGCTGTGCACCCCGGTCGAGCGGCTGCTGTGGCACCGCCTCTCGGTCTTCGCCGGCGACTTCGGCCTCGACGCGGCGGAGGCCGTCTGCGCGGGCGACGGCATCGACCGGGACCAGGTGCTGGACCTCCTCGACCGGCTGGTCGTGCAGTCGATCGTCGTCCCCGCCGAACGCGAGGGCCGGCCGCGCTACCGGCTGCTGAGGGCCATCAGCGACTACGGGCGGGAGCGCCTGGCCGCCTCCGGCGGGGAAGCGCGGACCCGGCAGCGGCACCACGCCTTCTACCTGGCCTTCGCCGAGCGCATCGCCGACGGCTGGCACGGCCCCGGCCAGCTGGAGAGCCTGACGCGGATGCGTTCCGAGCACGCCGATCTACGCGCGGCGCTGGACCTGGGCGGCCGGCCGCAGGCCACCCTGGCTCTGGTCACGGCGCTGCGCTTCCACTGGTGCGAGGGCGGATTCCTCGGCGAGGGACGCCGCTGGCTGGAGCGGGCGCTCGCCGCCGCGCCCGAACCCAGCCCGGCCCGGGCCCGGGCGCTCTGGGTCGCCGCATGGATCGCGGTGCTGCAGAACGATCACGCGGCGGCGAACCTGTGGCTGGATCAGGCAGAGGAGCTGGGCGAGCGGCTGGACGACACGGTCGTGTGCACCCAGATCCGCAGCCTGCGTGGCAGCCTGGCACTGTTCGGCGGACGGCTGGCGGAAGCCGCGTCCCTGCTGGCGGAGGCGGCGGCCGCGCACATCGCGGCGGGCGAGGAGACCAGTGCGGTCTACGCGCTGCTCCAGCTGGCCACCGCCCAGTCCCACCTCGGGGATCCGCGCACCACGGCCACCTGCCGGCAGGCCGTCGCCATCGCCGAGGCGCACGACGACCAGCTGGTCCTTGGGCATGCGCACTGGACGCTCGGCTACGACGCCTGGAGGCGCGGCGACCTGAAGGAAGCCACATACATGATCCGGTCCGCGCTGGAGCACGAGCGGGGCTTCAACCACTACCAGATGGTCGCGCTGATGGTGGAGCAGCTCGCCTGGGTCACCGGCGCGGGCGGCGACCACCGGACGGCGGCCCGACTGCTGGGTGTCGCGGGTGCCCTGTGGCAGGACATCGCCACACCCCTTTCGACGTTCGGTCCGCACATGGTCGAGCAACATGCCGAGTGCGAGGAGGAACTGGTACGGGCCCTCGGACCGGCGGCCCACGCGGCGGCCGTCCTGGAGGGAGGGCGCCACCGCAGCGTCGACGAGGCCATCGCCTACGCGCTGGGCACCGGCCCCCGGCCGACCGCCGCCGACCTCGCCCCGAGCCCACTGACGCGCCGGGAGCGGGACATCGCCGCGCTGGTGGCACAGGGCCTGAGCAACCGACAGATCGCCTCCACCCTCGGGCGCTCCCCGCGTACGGTCGAGGGCCACGTCGAGAGCATCCTGGCCAAGCTGGACGTCGCCTCCCGGGCCGGCATCGCGTCCTGGTGGACAGCCAACCAGCCGCCCCATCCGTAGGACAACCCCGTAGAAATACCCGGGCCATGCGCGGGGCCAGCCCGTAGAAATGCGGATGGCACTCCACCGATTCCGCACAGAATATTTCGGCATCACACATCGGAGGCCGTTACTGAACGGGATCGAACAAAACCGCACATCTCGCTCGTCGCAGGATGGCATTTGACGTGCCGGCCGGACAGGCCAGCCGGCGGTGTGTGAGCAGGGATCGCCGACACCGAAGGAAATCACGTGACGAGCACTACGCAGGGTGGACTCCCCAGAAGATCGTTTCTCGCCGCCGCGACGGCCGTCAGTCTCGCAGCAGCCGGCGGACTGGTACTCGCCGGCGCTCCCAGCGCCAGCGCCACCGAACCGACGACGCCGGACGTCAACTGGGTCATCAGCAGCGAGCCGGGAGATGCCTTCACCGGCTATCGCACCACGATCACCCGCATCAGGGAGGTGGGCAGAGCCGGCCAGCTTCCGGTCCCGGTGGCCACGGGTGCCCGCCCCGTTCCCGCCGTGGCTGTGACCAATGCCGCCGGAACCGACTCATACATCCGGATCGATCTGCGCGTGGAAGACCGGCGGGAAGTCGTCCGGGTGTTCATGCGCACTTCCGACTTCTACATCATGGGATGGCGGTCGGGGACCGCGGCCGCGCCCACCAGCAGTACCGTGGCCTGGGGCGACTTCTTCACGCTGGACCCCGCGGTGAATCTGCCGAACGCCGTTCGCGGCGGCCCCAACGGGAACGTGGTGACGCGGTTCGAGGAGCTGGCGAACTACAGCGACCTGGCGCAGCAGGGTGCCACCCGGAACGGGTTGCAGCTCACTCCCGCCAGCCTCGGCAACGCGGTGATCACCCTGGCCGGCGGGCAGTCAGCGACGACCAGGAACGCGGCGCAGGCGATCCTTCAGATCATCGTGGCGCTCGCCGAGGGTGCGCGATTCCGCAACCAGGCGCGCGCGACCGCGACGGCATTTCACGACGGCCAGCCCTTCACCGTGAGCTCGCAGCACATTGCGCAGCACAACAACTGGGGCATCATGAGCCAGGTCTTCATAAACGCGGCCCTCACGGGCGTGATCATCCTCACGGCTCCTCTCACGATCGGTGGCGAGGTCTTCTTGACCACCGCTGCCATCGCGTACGTCCTCATGACGGCCCACCACTCGAATATAGACTCCTGGCGCAGGCAACTCACTACAACAAGCCAGACCGTGCTGTGCATCCAGCCCGACGGCTTCGGCGACTACCCGACGATCCAGGACGCGGTCAACGGCGTCCCCTCCGACGGGACTTCGCGCATCGTCTACCTCGACAAGGGCACCTACCAGGAGACGGTCGTCGTGCCGGCCAGCAAGAGCAACCTGGTGATCAAGGCCATGGTGGGCCTCAATCCCGAGGACGTCGTCATCACCGCCGACCGGGCCCACGGGATGACCAACCCCGCGACGGGCCAGCCCTATGGCACCGAAGGCAGCGCCGTGCTCACCGTCAAGGCGCCAGGTGCCACGGTCGCCGGCATCACGATCCAGAACACGTTCGACCCGGCCAAGCACCCGGAGATCGACGCCTTCTCGACGCAGGCGGTCGCGCTGGCCGCCGAAGGCGACCGGCAGACCTTCACCCAGTGCCGAATCATCGCCCGTCAGGACACTGTCCTGTGCAAGGCGCCGGTTCCCACCGGCCAGTACCGGCAATACTTCGTCGCCTGCTACGTCGAGGGCGCGATCGACTTCATCTTCGGCAACGCCACCGCCGTCTTCGACCGGTGCAACATCGCCATGCAGAACTGGGTGGGCGGCACGGTGCTGGCGCCGAACACCGACTACCGCCAGAAGTACGGCATCCTGATCACCGGAAGCGAGATCTTCACCAACGGCGTGCCGGAGAACACCATGTACCTCGGCCGACCGTGGCACAACGTGGCCGAGGCCTGGCCCCAGGCCGTGGTCCGCGACACCAAGGTTCACTCAGGTGTCAACACCGACCGGCCCTGGACCGACATGACCCCCGACTACCCGTGGTCCTGGGGCCGGTTCAAGGAGTACCACAACTTCGCCGTCTCCTGTTCACCAATACAGTGCATCGGCGTCTCCGTGGGCGGCTCCACCAACCCGCAGCTCACCGACTCGGAGGCCGCCGACTACACCGCCCAGAAGTACCTGGCGGGCACCGACGGCTGGAACCCGGTTTTCCCTGGTTCCTGACCGCGGCCAGGAACCACGACGGGGAGTCTGGGCAGCACGACCCTCCCCCTACTCCGTGCCAGTCCGGTTCACCGAGTCTTCGCCATCTTCGAACATGCAGGTCGGAGGCTCTGGGCGTGGCTCCCGCTCGGGATACTCATGCTGATCTCGGGCGGGAGTCTGCGGTCTTGATCATCCGTCATGTCGTCGGTCGAAGCTGTCACATTTGGATCATTGAACCCAATCCGGCCAGCCGGGTTGTTAAGCTTGATCATTAACCTCGTTGCTGTTTCAGGCAGACGTGTTCGGTGAGGGTTTCGATTCGTTTCACGGTCTTCCCAGGCTCGTAGCCTGGGGCTGGCCTGCGGTTCTTCGAGCCGGGTGGGCGTCCAGGTCCGGGCTTGGACGGTCTGGGCACGTCGGCGGGACAAGCAGTCTTCGCGCGGAGGTGGCGGAACCCCCGGCGGACCCGGCCAGGGGTGAGCCAGCCGACGAGGCTGCGCCGACCGCTCCGAGGGCCGACGAAGATCCTCGGCGAGAGGCCGGGCAAGGCGGAGCTGAGTGTGGGCGTGGATGATCAGCCAGGTCGACAGGTCGGCCGTGTGCGGATCGCGGACCTTGGGACGGCCCAACCCAGGGTCTCCTTAACAGCCGGAAGGTGTGTTCAAGATCGAACCTGCGGATGAACGCCTGGCAGCGCAGGTCGACGTCCGCTCCGGTCATCCCGGTGCGCGAGGACCACAGACACACCGGCTTCGGGTCACGTCACCGGGCATGTGCTCAACCTTCAGCCGGACCAACGTGCCGTGGATCAGCGGGAGTTCACCGCAGTGATCTAGCCAGGGACCACGGGCCTGCAATCGTGGGTGGGCCTTGTCCCCGAGGAGTGGACACCTGTTCGTGTCATTGTGCGGCAGGTGCCAGGGTAGCTGACTGCCGTTCGTAGACGATCAGCGCCTGCTGTCCGTTCGCCGAGTGCCGGCGGCGGGTGTTGTGGCGGGCGGTCCAGCGGAAGACCGCCAGGCGGCAGGCGTGGGCCCCGTCGAAGCGGCGGGCGCCACGGAGTGTCTCGCGTTCGAGGGCCGCGTTGAACGACTCGGCGAGTGTGTTGTCCGCGCTCGTGCCGACCGCGCCAGGAAGCGCCGCATCGGCCCGCTCGCGCGCGGCGCGGGCCGAGCGGCCGGCCCGCCACTTGTAGAAGCTTCCAAGGCAGCCGGCTCTACGCCGACTACCACAAACAGGAAGAGCAGACGCAGACCTGTCCCATGGTGCTGGTTGTCCAGTCCCGCTGGCCGGGGTGGAGCAGGACCGTCAGCAGGCCTCGGCGGAGCCCGGCAATGCAGGAGATCGTGTCCTGTCCTGCCGCGTCAACGCACGCTCAGCATGGCATCCGCATGGAGAAGGCTTGGAAGTTCTGGTGCGGTGCATCCAGAAATACGGCTGATCACGATCCCGGCGGCAGGTCCTGCTCGGTCCAGATGCACTTGCCGTCCCCGAGGAAGCGGGTGCCCCAGCGCCGGGAGAGCGCGGCGACCAGGTGGAGGCCTCGGCCCCCCTCGTCCGTGTACCCGGCGCGCCGGATGCGTGGGGTCGTGAGGCTGTGGTCGTACACCTCGCAGATGAGTGACCGACTGCGCAGCAGGCGCAGGCGGATCGGTCCCTGTGCGTGCCGGACCACGTTGCCCACCAGCTCGCTCACCAACAGCTCCGTGGTCATGACCAGTTCGTCCAGGCCCCAGACGGCGAGCCGGTCGCGGACGTGGGCTCGGGCCTGTCCGGCGGCCCTGGGGTCATGGGGCAGGTCGTAGGAGACGACGTCGGCGGCGGGGGTGCCGTGGATGCGAGCGATCAGCAGTGCGGCGTCGTCGGTGGTCCGCTCCCGATCGGGTACCAGGGCCGAGACGATGTGGTCGCACAGCTGGTCGAGACCACTGACGTCGTCTCGGTGGTCGCTGTCGAAGTAGGGGGTGCGACCCACTTCTTCGGCCAGGGTCCGGCGCAGCTGTACGAGGCCTTCCTCCGTGTCCCGGGTGGCGGATTCGACCAGGCCGTCCGTGCAGAACACCAGCAGACTCTCGTCGGGCAGGTGCACCTCGTGGACGTCGAATGGCGGTTCGGCGGCGCCGAGGGGAGGATTGACGGTCGGTTCCGGACCGTGCACCGTGCCGTCGGGATGCACCACGAGTGGGGGCGGATGACCTGCCAGGCAGAAGGAGCAGGTGCGAGCGACCGGGTCGTAGACGGCGTACGCGCAGGTGGCGTAGTGATCGTAGCCCAGTTCGCCGACGAGTTCGTTGAGATGGCCGAGCAGTTCGTCCGGCTCCAGCTCCAGGTCGGCGAGCGTGCGGACGGCCGTGCGGAGCCGGCCCATGGTCGCCGCCTCGGTGATGCCGTGCCCCATGACGTCCCCGATCACGATGGCGACGCGATCGGCGGACAGCGGGATGACGTCGTACCAGTCGCCGCCGACCCCGTCCCCGCCGCGTCCTGCGGGAAGGTAGCGGGCCGCGGAGGAGGCGGCAGGCAGGGAAGGCAGCGTAGCGGGCAGCAGGTCGCGCTGGAGTCCCTGAGCCCGGGTGTGTTCGACGTCGTACAGGCGGGCTCGTTCCAGAGCCTGGGCGACCAGGCCGCTCACAGCTGTCAGCAGGGTGCGGTCCTCCTCGTCGAACGAGTGCGGCCGGGCGAAGGAGACGACGCAGCCACCGACGGCGTGACCCGAGGCGATGAGGGGGAGGAAGGCCCATGCGCGCATGGGCGATATCGCGGTCAGGTTCTTCATGTTCGGATAGAGCTCGATGAAGGCGTCCGTGGACTCGACGAACGCCGGGGTTCGGGTGCGCAGCGCCTTGGTGATCGCGGTGTTGGCGACCAGAGGAGTGCCATCGATTTTACTGAGGAAGTCCTGCGGGTAGCCGACGGAATCGACCACCCGCACCCGTCCGGCCTCCAGCGCCTCCACCACGAGTCCGTCTGCGCCGAACGCCGGCAGCACATGCTCCGCCACCGCCCGGACCACGTCTCTCGAGGTCACTGCCTCGGCGAGGGCCACGGTCAGCACGTTCATGCGGTCGGTACGCGCGACCACGGCCCTTTCCTGCGCCGAGCCCGCGGCCTGCCGCAGCCAACGGTCGGTGACGTCGACGAACGAGACCGCCAGCCCGCTGCCCAGCACAGGGTCGAGCCGGACGTAGTAGAGCAGATGGTTGGTCGGCCAGCGCACGTCGAAGCCGACCGGCCGCCCTCCAGCGGCTGCCCGCCGGCATTGGGCCTCCAGGCCGTGGACGCGGGTGGCCGGGAGGTCCCACAGCACGGTTCCGGGCCGGACGCGCCCGGGGCCGAGCAGACTCTCGGCCTCCTCGTTGGCGAAGGTGATCCGCCAGTCCTCGTCGACCGTCACGAAGCCGACGCGCAGGCCGCGCAGCGTACGGAGGAACGGCTCCTGCGGCACGTAGGTGCCGTCGGGCGCCGGTGCCTCCAGGTGCTCGGCGACCCATGCCGCCACCGACCGGAGCAGGGACCATTGGTCGGGTTCCGGTGCCGCGGGTGCCGCGGTGAACACCGACAACGCGCCCACCGGCCCGTGGGGGCCGGGCAGCGGCACCGACGCCGTACCTGACGCCCCGATCCCGGCGACGTCCCCGGTCAGCCAGACCTCGGCGACACCCCGGACGGCGCGGGCAGGCGCGCAGTCGCCGTCCTCGTGGAGGCTGGCCCATGCCTCGGTGGCTGCGGGGGCCAGCCCGCTGACCGCCATGAGCCTCAGCGTTCCGGACGCGGAGTCGCGCCGGTGTGCCACGCCGCCGAGTCCTCCCAGACCCGCGGTCGCCTGCTGCAGGGCCACCAGCAGGGCCTGGTCGCCGGGCAGTCCTGCGGCCGCCGAGGCCAGCAGCGCCAGCCGCGTCGACGGGGCTGCCCTGGCATGGCCCGCATGCTGCGCGGAGTGAGCCGACACATCGCCTCCAGCCGGCTCGCGCCCTGGCCGTACGAGAGCACGGCCGCGAGCCCGACGTAACCCAGAGTAGTTCGTGTGCGGCCTGCGGGCTCTTTCTGCGACCGGACTCTGCGGGGCCGCTACGCGGTCGCGGGGGACTCAGGATGAAGTCGCCTGCATCCGCCGTCGCGCCGTGCCGCTGATGGCCTCGTTGCCGCGTCCAGCGGGCTCAGGTCGAGTCGTCCTGCTGCCACCGTGTCGGCCATCGCCTGCCCCTCCCCGACGCGAACCATGCCGAGCCGATCATGGCCGGCCTCGTAGCCGTCTGCGGCTGCTTAAAGGTGCGCGCCTATGGCCGGGGTGTCTGCGTACGAGGTCTACGGCAACGACCCGGCACTGCGCGCCGCGCTCGCCCGCCGGCAGCTCGACTACGTGCCGCCGTCGCGAAGACCGACACGGCGACACGAAGGGCGGCGAACGCAGCGCGATCCACTTCCCGTCACCCGGGATCCAGGCGTCCTCGTCGATCGCGGCGATCGCGGCGTGGATTGTCGGGTTGAGCCGCACGGTGAGCGAGAAGTGGACGCCGGCGCGGCGGCGGGCGGTCACGACCTCGGCGGCGTAGAACGCGGCGTCCGCGCGGAACAGGACCATCCCGGCCACGACAAGCCAGCGCCTTCACCCCGGCGATCACCCCGGCGCTGCCGGGCACCGTCAGCAGCTGAGCGAGGACCTGGTGCGTCGCCGATTTGAGCAACGTCGGCACGCTGGTCAGGCCGCGTCGGCGGATGCTATTGGCCTGTGTGCGGTGAGTCGAGGAGCCATTCGGCGACGGTGAGGGCTGCGCGTAGCTTGTCGGTGGGAGCGTCCCCGGAGTGGCCGCACAGGGTGAACGCCTGCTGTACACGGTAGGTCACCGTGTTGCGTGAGATCTGCTCCATGGCAGCCACCTTTGCCAGGCTGTGGTTGGTGTCGAGGTAGCGACGCAGCGTGCTGCGCAGTTCGGCCATGCGCGGGTCGTCGGTACTGAGGGGGCCGAGGTGACGGGCGGCGAACTGGTGCGCGGCTTCCCGATCCTCCAGCAGAAGGACGTCCAGGTCGACGTCCTGATGGGCCAGAGAGGCGCGCTGCCGATCAGATCCGCGGCGGAGCAGTCGCTCCACCGCGCGTGCCTCGCGGTGACTGCGCCGAAACCCCTCGACCCCCGACCCGACCTGTCCGACGACGACCTTGGCGTCGTCGAACTCGGGCAGCACCACACCTGGCGTGAGATGCGCCTTCGACTCGAAGGCACCCCACGCCCACAACGTGTTGGATCCCACCGGTACTACCAGCGACGCCTCTGGTGTGCCCCAGCAGCGCAGCACCGGGTCGATGGCTTCGCGAAGACCGTGTGCGGTGCCCTCGCTCGGTGACATGCGCCAGGCGATGACTGCCAGATGTGTTCCGGTCAACGGGTAGTCGAGAAGCCGTTCGGCCGCGGTGTGATCGACCGGAGTTCCCTCGACCATCTTCCTGACCAGCTCGAGCTGTGCTGCGGACCTGCTGGCGCTCCAAGCGCTCTGCTCGTCGAGAAACACCGCCGACATGGCGGCGATGAACTCATCGATCAGTTGGAACAGTTGCAAGGTCACTCGCCGCAGCTCGCCGTCGTCGTGATGCTGGGGTGACGCGGCGGAGATGGCGTCGAGGAACGCTGCCGTGAGCACCGCGTGGCCGAAGCGAATCGAGCGGGTGAACTCGTGCAGCTTCAGACCGCGGCGTGCCATGTCGCGCGTGGCCTCCTCGGCCTCGGCGCTCACCACCGAAGCTTCTGGCTCCGCGCAGCCGGAGACGATGGCCAGTACGCGCAAGGTGGTCGACATCGTCGCCCGGCGAAGGGCATCCACGATCGACCTGCTTCCGCCGAGGAGGGGCAGTTCCTGCCCCGCCTTCTCGATGACACGCTCGCCGACCTCGGCTGCCCACAGCACCGCGCCCGGACCCCATGCCTTCCGGATTCGCTCGGCATCGGGTCCGAGCCATTCCAGGTCATGCCCTTCGGCACGTGTGGCCGACAGCCTCCCGAGCCACTGCATGGGCGTCTCTCTTCTTCTCTCCGCCTGGGGAATCCGGCGACACCGCAGTCCAGCACTGCACCTTTGGTGCGGGAGCCAGTCATCGCCTGGAGGCCTGTGCTTCCAGCCAGTACTGACCAACGTAACACCGTGGTTAATTGCTGGTGGCAACGGCCCTTCGCCCTTCACGGCGGCCAGCCGAGCCCCTTCATGCGGATCGGACGGCCGGCGTCTCAGGGCGTCGGGAAATCACCGCGACTGGCGTACCTGGGACACCAGCGACGAACGAGACGAGGTGTTCATGTGATCACAGAGAACAGCGAGCAGGTCGACGACGTCACGACCGGCTCTGCGGGTGGAGAGTTGGTCTACCAGAGTGGCCTCGGCAACGAGCTCGAGACCGAGGCGATTGCGGGGACGCTGCCGGTGGGCCGGAACAGCCCGCAGAGGGTGCCTCACGGGCTGGTCAGCGAGCTGGTGTCCGGCACCACGTTCACCGCGCCCCGCGCGCACAACCGTCGCTCCTATGTCTTCCGCATCCGTCCGTCGGTCGTCCACGGCCAGTTCGAGCAGATCGACGGCGGCAACCTGCGCACACCACCGTTCGACACGCCGCCATCGCCCAACAACTACTGCTGGGGGCCGTTCACGAGCACGGCCTCCGACGATGACTTCATCGATGGTATGGCCACGCTGTGCGGCAACGGTTCACCGCACTCGCAGTCGGGCATGGCCGTGCACGTCTACGCGGCGACGAGATCGATGCGCGACCGGGTGTTCGCCGACACCGACGGTGAGATGCTGATCATCCCGCAGACAGGTCGGATCCGGATCTTCACCGAGATGGGAAAGCTCGATCTGCGGCTCGGCGAGGTCGCGGTCATCCCCAAGGGCTTGAAGTTCCGGGTCGACCTCCTCGACGACTCCGCGACCGGCCTGGTCTGTGAGAACTTCGGGCTGCCGCTGCGGCTTCCCGAGCTCGGGTTGATCGGTACGAACGGACTGGCCAACGTCGCCGACTTCGAGATCCCGGTGGCGGCGTTCGAGGATCAAGAACGTCCCGTGCAACTCGTCCACAAGTTCGCCGGGAACCTCTGGGCAGCCTCGTTGCAACACTCACCGCTCGACGTGGTCGGATGGCGGGGCAGCCTCTACCCCTTCAAGTACGACCTGGACCGCTTCGTTCCGATGGGGCCACTGTCGGTCGACCATCCCGATCCCTCGATCTTCACGTTCCTGACTTCGCCTTCCGACCCGATTCTCGGCCCCAACATGGACGTGATGGCCTTGACGCCGCGATGGCTGGTGGCGGAGAGGAGCTTCCGGCCGCCCGGCTACCACCGTAACTGCGTCGGGGAGTTCAGCATCTTCCTCGCGGGGGAGTTCGGGAAGGCCCTGGAGCCCGGCAGCACGGCGCTGACCAACAACTGGACGCCGCACGGTCCTGGCACTCGGACGCTGGAGATGGCACGCGCGATGGAGTTGTCTCCGCAGAAGGTGGAGGACCAGAAGATCCTGCTGCTGGAATCCCGGTTCCCGATGCAGCTGACGCGGTTCGCCGAGCACGTCATGCCGCAGGTCTCCAACTACGCCGCCCAGTGGGAGGGCTTCTTCAAGCGGTTCGAAACGCAGGAAGGAATCCAGATCCGGTGACCGGCCCACAACACACCGACATCGCCACCGAGTTTGTGACCATCAGTCACACCGAGGTCAGCGACGTGAAGGAGATCTACGGATATTCCGAGCCCCGTCGAGTCGTCCTCGACGGTGTCCGCTTCGTTCCGCAGGGGAGACCGTCGGCGACGCTGGTGATCTTCATGCATCCCACGGGCACGGTCAGGCGCCTGCCCGTGCCGCGGGCCATGGCAGCGGCGGGCATGCACGTCTTGTGCGCAGAGAGCCGCTACATCCGCAACGACACGGCGCTGGTGATGGAGAAGGTGCTGGCCGACTACGGCGCCTTCGTACGCCACGCCCGCGAGGTGTGGCGCTATCGGACGGTGGTGCTGGCCGGCTGGTCCGGGGGCGGCTCGCTGACCGCGCTGTATCAGTCGCAGGCCGAGAAGCCCTCGATCGTCGACACGCCTGCCGGTGATCCGGTGGACCTGAGCGACCTGATGCCCGGTGACGGATTCATCTTCCACGCGGCGCATCTGGGGCGCGCCGAGATGCTCCGGGACTTCATCGATCCTTCGGTCCTGGACGAGGCGAACCCGGACATCCGGGAGGTCGAACTCGACCTCTACGATCCGCGCAACCCCAACAAGCCGCCGTACTCGCCGGACTACGTGGAGCACTTCCGCTCCCAGCAGGCTGCCCGGATCCGCCGTCGCACCACCTACGTCAAGGAACTGCTGGAGCATCTGCGCCGCGCAGGCGGCAGCGAGACCGAGCGCGTGATCCTGACCCACCGCACCCTGGCCGACCCGCGGTTCCTCGACGCCACCATCGATCCGAACGATCGAGAGATCGGGATGTCGTTCATGGGGGTTCCCGAGACGGCCAACACCAGTCCCGCTGGGATCGCGCGCAGTTCGACGCTGCGCGGCTGGCTGTCGCAGTGGTCGGCGGAGGACAGCCGCGCCCGCGCGGACATCGTGGCCCGGAACATCCGGGTCCCGGTGCTTGCCATCGAGAACACCGCCGACAACGCCGTGCCACAGCCGCACACTCAGCGGTTCTTCGACGCCTGCGCCAGCGCGGACAAGACCATGCATGTGGTCAAGGGAGCCAATCACTACTACGCCGGCCAGGACGACATCCTGCGAGACGTGGTGCGCCTGATCGCCGGTTGGCTCCAGGAACGGGACCTGTGGGAGTGCTGAGCAGTCTCGCCCAGACCAGTCTCCACCCTCCTCCCTTCGGCGCGAAGCGAAGCCGTCCCGGCATCGTGCCGCGACGTCGACGACCCAGCCCCGAAACCCAGAGAGAGACGAGAAGACCGCATGGAACTCAAGACCGGCACGGACAGCGAACTCAAGACTGAGCTCGTCCAACGGGCAGAAGCACTGACCGAGCTCGTGGCAAGCGAGGCAGCGGACACCGAGCGGCGCGGCTTCATGTCGCCGAGCGTCCTCGAGGCCCTCTGCGAGGCCGGCTTCATGAAGATCCTCGTGCCCCGGCGCTACGGAGGCTATGAGCTCGACGTCGACACCATGGCTCGGGTGGTGCGCACCATCGCACCGAGCTGCACCTCGACCGCATGGGTGCTCGCCTTCTACATCGGGCACAACTGGCTGCATGCGCTCTTCCCGGAACGGTCACAGGAGGAGGTGTTCGCAGAGCGGTCCTACGCGTTGACCCCCGGCACCTTCGCCCCCTCCTTCACCCTGACGCCGACGCGGGGCGGCTACCTGGCCCGTGGCCGCAGTTCGTGGAACTCCGGAAGCGCGGGTGCGGACTGGTTCATGAACGGTGGGCTGGTCCAGGTGGACGGTGAGGCGCCGAGCCTGCGCTTCTTCCTGGCGCCCAGGGCCGAGGTGACGCTCATCGAGACCTGGGAGGTCGCGGGGCTGCGGGGCACCTCGAGCAACGACGTAGCGATGGAGGATGTGTTCATCCCCGAACACCACACGGTCGAGGCGGTCGACGTCCTGAACGGCACCACGCCGGGTGCGGCGCTGCACGGCAATCCCCTCTACGCGCTTCCGGTGATGCCGTTCATCGTGGGCGAGATCCTTCCCGTGGCGGTGGGGACCTACCAGGCCGCCGCCACGGAGTTCACACGCGTGACCAAGAGCCGCTTTCTCAGTGACACCGGCGCTCGCGCCGACAGCAAGCAGAGCACCCGCATCACTCTCGGGAAAGCCGAGGCCGGCGCGGCGCTGGCCGATTCGATGTTGGACAGCTACCTCAAGGCGCTGGGCGGGACCGAGATGGAGGTGCTCCGCGACCCGGCCACCCGTGGGCGACTGAAGGCTCAGGGAGCGATGATCACCGACTTCTGCGGCGCCGGCATCAACCAGCTGGTCGCCGCGGCCGGGGCCAACGCCTACCGCAACAGCTCTCCCCTGCAGCGCCACTTCCGAGACATCAACATGATGCGGGCCCACGCCACGCTGGACGTGGAACGAGCATCGGAAACCTACGGAGAGGTCCTGCTCGGCCTACCGCCGCAGGCTCCGATCTAGCAGCTGTTCACCCCGACGACCACGCTGGAGGAACACATGACCGTACAGGAACGACAGGTCGTCTTCGACCTGCTCCGATCGATCCCCGCCCCGGGTTCGATGTCGATCCCCGAGCTGCGCGCGATGTTCGACCAGGCCAGTGCCACGACCAAGCCTCCGGAGGAGGTGGTCCTCGAGGAGGTGACGATCGGCGCTCTGCGGGCCGAATGGTCCTCCACGCCTCACGCCGATCCCACCAGTGCTCTGCTCTACCTCCATGGTGGCGGCTACGCCTTCGGATCGGTTGCCTCCCACCGCGGCCTGGTGACCAACCTCGGATCTCTTGCCGGCGTCCGGACGCTGGCGCTCGACTATCGGCTCGCCCCCGAGCACAAGTTCCCCAGCCCGGTCGAAGACGCCGTCGCCGGATACCGCCACCTGCTCGACCAAGGCTTTGCACCGCAACGGATCGCGGTCGGCGGCGACTCCGCCGGCGGCGGGCTGGCCATCGCGCTCATGATCACTCTGCGTGACGCCGGCCTTCCGGTGCCCGGCGCAGCACTCTGCATCGCCCCCTGGGTCGACATGATGCTGGAGGGCGACTCGATGCTGACCAAAGCGGAGCTGGATCCACTCGTGAGCCGCCATGAGCTGACGCGGATGATGGGCGAGTACATCGCCGAGAAAGACCGGACCGATCCGAGGGCCTCGCCCCTCCTGGGCGACCTCGCCGGACTGCCGCCGGTGATGATCCAGGTCAGCTCGCACGAGGTCCTGCTCGACGACGCTCACCGCATCTCTGGTCGTCTGGCCGCCGCCGACGTTGCCGTACGGCTCGAGGTCTGGCCGCGGATGCCGCATGTGTGGCACCTCTACGCCGACATGCTCAGTGAGGGCCGGGCCGCGCTCGAGCAGGCCGCCGGCTTCCTGCGCGAGCGGATCCGGTGAGCGGTGAACACCCGTCCTCTCGAGGGTCACCCCGCGACCAGCGGCGACGACTTCCCGCTGAACGTCACCACGCTGTTCCGCCATATGGTGCGCACACACCCTGAACAGCAGATCGTGTATCGGACAGCCGACGGGGCCTGGGGCCGGTACACCTTCCGTGAGTACGGCGTACGCGCCTCGAGAGCTGCCTCGGTGCTGGCCGGGCTCGGGATCAGGCCCGGCGATGTGGTCGGCGTTCTGGACTGGAACAGCAAACGGCACTTCGAGCTCTACTCGGCCATCCCGGCGACCGGTGCGGTCCTGTTGCAGATCAATCTCCGGCTCGCGCCGAAGGACCTGGCCTACGTCACCGCTCACAGCGGCGCATCAGTCGTGCTGGTCGAGGAGTCCCTCCTGCCGGTCGCCGAATCGATCGCCGAGATGACCCCGGGTGTGCGTCGCTGGGTGGTGATGACCGACCGGCCCTCGAACCAGGTGGAGACCACCCTGCCTGACGTCGTCTTCTTCGAAGATCTCATGCGCAACGAGGGGCAGACCGGCCAGTGGCACATGATGTCGGAGCGGTCTGCCTACACCGCCTGCTACACCACCGGCACGACGGGCCGACCCAAAGGCGTCTACTACTCCCACCGCTCGGTCTACCTGCACGCGATGACGCTGGCGGCGTTGCTGGAGATGAGCAACCGCGACTGCGTCATGCTGGTCGCCCCCATGTTCCACGCGCTGAGTTGGGGCCTACCGCAGGCAGCAGTCTATGCGGGAGCCAAGGTAGTCCTGCCCGGCCGCTACACAGCCGCCGACACGTCCGTGCTTCTGGACGCGATCCTCACCGAGGACGCCACGGTCATCAACGGGGCGCCCGCGATCTATCAGCCGATACTGGATCAGATCCGCACCCGCGAGACCCCGGCTGACCTCAGGAACGTGCGGATGCTGTGCGGCGCGGCCGAGCCGCCGCTGTCGTTGATGCAGGGCATGTACGAGCAGACCGGTGCCGAGATCATCCACGGCTACGGTGCCACGGAGACCACGGCTCTCATCGCGTTGAACCGCATGAAGCCGGCTCTGGAGGAGTCACTGACCGAGGCGGAGAAGTGGGATCTCAAGCGGTGTCAGGGACTTCCGCTGCCGGGAATGGAGATCCGCATCGTCGACGACCAAGGCCGCGATTTGCCGCACGACGGACACGCCATCGGCGAGATCCTCGTGAAGGGTCCGGGCGTGGCCACGAGCTACTTCAAGCCCGAGGGCACCAACACCTCCTTCACCGACGGGTACTGGCGAACCGGTGACGTCGGCAAGATCCTGCCCACCGGCTATCTGAAGCTCACCGATCGTCTGAAGGACGTGATCAAGAGTGGAGGTGAGTGGATCTCCTCGATCGATATGGAGAACGCGCTCACCGCCCATCCGAATGTGCTGGAGGCTGCCGTGGTCGGAGTCGCCGACGACCGCTGGCAGGAGCGTCCGGTGGCCCTGGTCGTGCTGGCGCCGGGAACCTCGGCAGGCCGGGAGGAGATCCTCACCACCCTCGACGGGCTCTTCGCCCCATGGCAGATGCCTGATCAGATCCACATCGTCGAGTCAATCCCCCGCACCGGCGTGGGAAAGATCGACAAGCGCGCCATCCGCGACGACCTCACAACTCGCGCAGGCCGGCAGCCCCCAGAACTCACACGCTGACCTTGCCGGCCGCCGGAGGAGGCTCTGTCACGGAGCAGCTCCGCGACATGCCGGTCGAGCACACCAGGGTCATCCGTCCGCGGGAAGCCATGAGGGAGACCGTCGCGGGTCTGCTGATGTCCCGGTTCGCAGCGTTTCACAGTCGAAGGCAAGGAGTGGGGAGCAGTTATGCGTGAAGCAGTCATCGTCGAGGCCCTGCGGACACCGATCGGCAGGGGGAAGCCGGGGGGCGCGCTTTCCGGCTGGCACCCCGCCGACCTCCTGGGCCACGTGCTCTCGGGCCTGGTCGACAAGACCGGCATCGATCCGGCGATCGTGGATGACGTGATCACCGGGTGCGTGTCGCAGGCCGGCCAGCAGGCGTTCAACGTGGGCCGCCATGGCGTGCTCGCCGCCGGGTTCCCGGAGTCGGTGCCGGCGACGTCGGTCGACCGCCAGTGCGGGTCGTCTCAGCAGGCTCTCCACTTCGCCGCCCAGGGGATCGTGGCCGGCGCCTACGAGGTGGCCATCGCGGCAGGCGTGGAAGTGATGTCGCGTGTGCCGATGTTCTCCTCCACGATGGGACAGGACGCGGCCGGACCCAGGGTTGCCGAGCGCTATCGCGAGCGCGGCGGGCTGCTCAACCAGGGCATCTCCGCGGAGTTGATCGCGGCCAAGTGGGGCCTGAGCCGAGCCGACCTCGACCGGTTCTCCGCCGAGTCCCATCGGCGTGCCGCGGCGGCGACCGACGAGGGCCGGTTCGCTCGCGAGATCCTGCCGATCCCCGTCGACCGTGGCGAGGGCGAGACCGGGGAGATCATGACCACCGACGAGGGCATCCGGCCGGACTCCAGCCCCGAGACCCTCGGTGTGCTGAAGCCCGCCTTCTACAGCGACGAACTCGCCGCCGCGCACCCTGAGATCCAGTGGATGGTCACTGCCGGAGGCTCGTCGCAGATCTCCGACGGCGCGGCGGCCGTCCTGCTCATGGAGCGGGCCAAGGCGGAGTCCCTCGGCCTGACGCCGCGGGCCGTCGTCCGCGAGGTCGCCGTGGTGGGCGACGATCCGATCCTCATGCTGACCGGAGTCGTCCCCGCAACCGAGAAGGTCCTCCGCCGCGCAGGTCTCTCGGTCATGGACATCGACGCGTTCGAGGTCAACGAGGCGTTCGCGCCGGTGGTGCTGTCGTGGCAGCGGGAGACCGGAGCCGACCTGAGAAAGGTCAACGTCCACGGCGGAGCGATCGCCAACGGGCATCCGCTCGGCGCCTCCGGCGCGAAGCTGACGGCCACGCTGCTCACTGTGCTGGAGCAGACCGGCGGGCGCTACGGCCTGCAGACGATGTGCGAGGGTGGCGGCATGGCGAACGCCACCATCATCGAGAGGCTCGGCTGACCATGGCGGAAGCCGACCCGATCGTGGCCCACTCACTCTTCGACGTGGCGGGTCGCCACGTCCTCGTCACCGGAGGCAGCAAGGGCATCGGTGAGATGATCTCGCGAGGCTTCCACGCCGCGGGCGCTGTCGTGTACGTCTCCGCCCGGGACCCCGCCGTCTGCGAGGCGCTCGCGGACGAGCTGGGCGACCGGGCCCATGCGCTGCCCGCGGACGTGTCCACACAGGAGGGTTGCCGCCGGCTCGCGGCCTCCGTGGGCGCTCTCACGCCACGGCTCGACGTCCTGGTCAACAACGCGGGCGCGAGCTGGGGCGCCGACATCGAGGAGTATCCGGACGAGGCCTGGGACAAGGTCCTGGCGCTGAACCTGAAAGCGCCCTTCCAGCTGACCGTGGCCTGCCTCGCCCTCCTCCGGGCGGCCGCCAGCGCGCAGGGGCCTGCGCGGATCGTCAATGTGGGCTCGGTCGACGGGATGCACGTGCCGCGGTGGGAGTCCTATGCCTATTCAAGCTCGAAGGCGGGTCTGCACCAGCTCACCCGCCACCTCGCGAAGCGGCTGGCCTCGGACCACATCACCGTCAACGCCCTGGCCCCGGGTCTGGTCCGCACCAAGCTGACCCGGTTCGCCTTCGACGCCTCCGAGGACGAGCTCGTCGCGGAGGTCCCGCTGGGCCGTACCGGCTCCGCGGACGACATGGCGGGCGCCGCCATCTTCCTGGCATCGCCGGCCGCGTCGTGGATCACTGGCGCGGTGCTGCCCGTGGACGGCGGCTGGTCGACCCTGCGGTAGCCGCTACGCGGACCAGTCCGTGAGCACCTCGGCGACCGGTACCTTCCCGGCCGGCGACGACGGCGGTCCACTCGGCGTACGTGAGAACCGGGGGGCGGGAGCGGCCTGTACGACGCCGCCCAACTCGACGTAGGTCTGCCGGGCGACGAGATGGGGATGCTTTGCCGCCTCGCCGTACGCCAGGACCGGGGTCACGCAGGCGTCGAGCCCGGAGAACGACGCCACCCACTCGTCACGGGTCTGCGACGCGAACCGCTCGGCGAACAGCTCTCGCATACTGTTCCAGCTCTGCCGGTCGTGCTGTTCGCCCACCGTCTCGGGCGCCAGTCCCAGCCCTTCGACCAGTGCCCCGAAGAACTGCGGCTCGAGTGCTCCCACCGCGACGTGACGGCCGTCCGCGCAGGCATACGTCCGGTAGAACGGAGCCGAGCCGTCGAGGATGTTGGTGCCGCGCCGGTCGCTCCACCCGCCCATCGCGCGCAGCGCGAGCAGCATCTGGCTCAGCAGCACTGCTCCGTCGACCATCGCCGCGTCGACCACCTGCCCGCGTCCGGAGTGCGAGCGCTCGAAGAGGGCGGCGAGGATGCCCACCAGCATCAGCATCGACCCGCCGCCGTAGTCGCCCACGAGGTTCAGAGGCGGGGCAGGCGGGGCTTCGGGGTCTCCCATCGCGTGCAGTGCGCCCGACAGGCCGACGTAGTTGATGTCGTGCCCGACCGCGGTCGCCAGCGGGCCGTGCTGGCCCCAGCCCGTGACGCGGGCGTAGACCAGCCGGGAGTTGCGCTCCAGGCAGGCTTGCGGTCCGATACCGAGCCGTTCGGCCACTCCCGGGCGCATGCCCTCAAGCAGGACGTCGGCCCGGCCGACCAGGTCCAGCACCATCTCCAGGTCCTCCGCCGACTTGAGGTCGGCCGCCACGACACGCCGTCCGCGCAGGCCCATGTCGACGTGGTCGGCGTCAGCGAGCTGAAGCTGCCGGCCTCGTGGCCCTTCCACGCGTACGACGTCAGCCCCCAGGTCGGCGAGGACCAGCGCCGCGTGCGGGGCCGGTCCGATGCCGGCCAGCTCGATCACACGAAGGCCTGCCAGCGGTCCCGATCGCCGGTCTCTCGTCATGCCTGCTCCGTAGCGTCGGTGAACGGCGCCATCCGGCGACGGGCGTGCGCGAAGCGGCCTCCTTCGGCCGCGAGGCGTTCGAGACCGACGCCGGGCGGGAAGGCCGGCGTCCCGAGCGCGCGGCATCGCCTGACGATCGCCGCAGCTCCCTGCTCGTCCGCCCAGTGGAACGGGCCGCCGAGCGAGCGGGGGAAGCCGATGCCGAGAACGGCGGCGAGGTCGCCGTCGTCGGGGTGACACAGGGTGCCATCGTCCCAGCACAGGAAGGACTCGGTGGCAAAGGCGAGCAACAGCCGCTCCGCCGCGGTATCCCGTGCCGCCTCCGAGGGCCGGACGCCGAGGATCGCGAGCACCTCGTCGTTCGGGCTTTTGCGCTTGCCGTCCTCGTAGACGTAGAAGCCCTTGCCGAACCGGCGGCCACGCACCCCGCCGGCGACGAGCTTCCCGAGCGCCTCGCGCACAGCGGGTACGTCGAGGCGGTCGGTCATGACGTTCTCGGCGACCTGACCGATGGACGCCTGTACGACGAGCTCGAGCGTCGCCTCGTCGTGAGCCCGGAGCGGTCCCACAGGAAAGCCGGCGGACTCCGCCGCGGCGTCGACCTCCTCGGGGGGAAGGCCGTCGAGGAGCAGGCGGATCCCCTCCATCAGCCAACGCGCGTACACCCGTGAGGTGAAGAAGCCCGGTGCGTCCCCCACGACTACCGGTACCTTGCCGAGCTGCCTTCCGAGGGCCGCGGCGCGCAGGGCCGTCTCCGGAGCGGTGTCGGGGTGAGTGATCAGCTCGACCAGCGGCATCCGCTCGACCGGGCTGAAGAAGTGCATGCCAATGAACCGGTCGGGATGGCTGACTGCGGAGGCCAGCCGCGCGATCGAGATGGCCGACGTGTTGGTGGCGACGAGCGCCGAGTCAGGGACGTGGTCGCTCACGTCCGCTAGAACGCGCTGCTTGAGATCCGGGTCCTCGAAGACCGCCTCGACGACCGCTCCCGCATCGGAGAAGCCCTCCCATTCCGCGGTCGCAGTCCATCGGTCGCGGACCTCGTCGTCGTTCCGGCCGCTGCGGGCGAGCACCGCGTCAAGGTGGGCCCGCGCCCGGTCCAGGGAGTCCTCGGTGACATCGCGTACCACCGCGGACAGCCCCCGGGTCACCGCGGTGGCGGCGATGCCGGCGCCCATCTGACCGCCCCCGACGACCGCGACGCCGCCGACGCGCTCTTCGGCGGTGCGGGCGCGGCGCTTGGCGTCGGCCTCGACCAGGAACATGTGGATGGCCGCTCGGGAGGACGGGCTGCGAGCCAGCTCGAGGAAGCCACGCCGCTCCTGGGCCAGCCCTTCCTCGATCCCGTCGGCGATGCCGGCTGCCAGCACGTCGAGGATCTTGGCGGCCGCGGAGGTCAGGCCCGCCCGGCTGTCCGCGAGCGCGTCGCGCCGGGCGTCCAGGGCGCTCGCGGCGCCCGGGAGGAGGGCGACTTCGGCCAGGGCCCCCACCCGGCCCAGGGCGACGCCGACCGCCGTGTCGATCAGGTCGGCGCCCGTTGCCACCTGCTGGACCAGACCAAGGTCGGCGGCCTCGCGCGCGTCGACAGACCGCCCGGTGGTGAGGAGATCGGCAGCGGCGTCAAGGCGTACGAACCGCCGCAGCAACTGGGTGCCGCCCCCGCCGGGCAGCAGGCCCAAGGTCACCTCCGGCAGTCCCAGCCGGCTGTTGTCGGCGGCGACGATCGCGCTGGTCGCGAGGGCCAGCTCCAGGGCTCCGCCGAGGGCGCTGCCGCCGACGGCGGCCACGACGGGCTTGGGTGAACCGGCCAGCTCCAGCATGAGCCGATGGACCTTCGCCAGGAATTCCTCGGCGTCGGGCCGCGCGACCAGCGTCGGCAACCAGGCCACGTCGGCACCGGCTCCGAAGGCCGCCTTCGCCGAACCGAGCACGATCGCGTCGACGGACGCGTCGGCGAGGATCCGGTCGAGGTGTGTCCGCAGATCGTCGAGCAGGCGCTCGTCGACGATGTTCATCGTCCTGCCGGGGTAGTCCATCAGCAGGACCGCGACCCGGTCGCGGTCGCTTCGCACGATGGTCGCCTGTTCGGCGGTCACGTCACTGCCCTTCTGTTCGATGCGGTGCTGAAGGTCACAGGCCCAGCGAACGACCGATGATCTCCTTCATCACCTCGGTCGTGCCGGCGTAGATGGTCTGGATGCGGCTGTCGATCCAGGCGCGGGCGATCGGGTACTCCGCCATGTAGCCGTAGCCGCCGTGCAGTTGCACCCCGCGATCCACGACCCGCCGGCAGAGCTCCGTGGTCCACCACTTGCCCTGCGCGGCCTCGACGGCGGTGAGCTCGCCGCGCACGTGCGAGAGCAGCAACCGGTCGACGTACGTCTGCGCGATCTCGACTTCTGTCTTCATCTCGGCGAGCAGGAACCTGTTGTGCTGGAAGGACCCGATCGGCCGGCCGAACGCGTGGCGGCCCTTGGCGTACTCCACGCAGATCTCGAACGCGCGCCGGGCCTGGGCCGTGGCCTGCACGGTGACCGCCAGTCTCTCCTGGGCCAGGTGCTTCATCATCACGTAGAAGCCCCGGCCCTCCTCGCCCAGCAGGTTCGCCACCGGCACGCGGAGGTCATCGAAGAACAGCTCCGCCGTGTCAGCTGCGTGCTGTCCCACCTTCGCCAGCTTCGACCCGCGGGAGAACCCGGCGGCGCCGGTCTCGATGACCAGCAGGGAGATGCCCTTGCGGCCGGCCGACGGATCGGTCTTGACCGCGGCGACGACCAGGTCGGCGTTGAGCGCGTTGGTGATGAACGTCTTCGAGCCGTTGACGACGTAGTGGTCGCCCTGCCTGACCCCGGTAGTGGCGATGCCCGCCACGTCGGATCCGGCACCGGGCTCGCTCATCGCCAGAGCGAGGATGGCCTCCCCCGAGACGACTGCGGGAAGCCAGCGCGCCGCCTGCTCCGGTGTGCAGTTGTGCAGCAGGTAGGGGAGCGCGATGTCGGCCTGGAGCGACAGCCCCAGGCCCGCTGACAGCACGTCCGCCGTGGCAAGTTCTTCGGACAGGATGGCGTTGTAGCGGAAGTCGTCCACGCCGCCCCCGCCGTACTCCTCCGGCGCCGCCACCCCAAGGATGCCGACCGCTCCCGCTGCCCGGAACAGTCCACGGTCCACCCGCCCTGTCCGCTCCCAGTCCTCCCGGTGCGGCACGACGTGCTCCGTCACGAACCGGCGGACGCTCGCCCGGAACGCCTCGTGCTCTGCCTCGAACCCCAGACGTTCCACGCTCACCTTCCTTCACTGAGTGACCGGGGCGACCCTTGTGACGCGGCAGAGGCGACTTCTTCGCCCGGCTGCGGGGAGTTGATCAGGTGATAGCGGCCCTGGAAGAACGCCAGCGGTGCAGCGGCAGGATTCGCCTCCAGGCCCAGGACTTCGGCTGCGACGATCGTGTGGTCGCCGCCGTCGTATTCGGCCCAGAGTCGGCACTCGGCCCAGGCAACAGCGCCCTGGAGGAGCGGTGCACCCACCAGCCCGACCTTCCAGGCGACGCCGGCGAACTTGTCCGCACCGGAACGCGCGAACCCGTCGCTGAGCGCATCCTGATGGGCCGCGAGCACATTGATCGCGAAGGTTCCCACGGAGCGGATCCTCGGCCACGTCGTCGACGTGCGGGCCGGACTGAACGACACCAGCGGCGGATCCAGCGACAGGGAGCTGAAGGACTGACAGGTGAATCCGACGGGTCCGCCCTCGTCGACGGATGTGATAACGGTGACCCCGGAGCAGAAGTGGCCGAGCACGACGCGCATGTGGTCGGGGGTCACGTGTGGTGCACGTATCATCGGCCCCGCCTCGTGAAGACCACGTCATGCGCGAGTGGGAGCTTCTGGTTCGTCCTCATCCCTCGGATCTCCCTCACGATCGGTGCGGCAACAACGCGGCCACGGTCGAGCCGCGCCACGCATCCGGGACCTGCCGCGCAGGCCACTTCGCTGCGGTTGGCGGCTCAACAGCCGCAGGCAGCAGTTCCGATACCTCCGAGGTGCCTGCTGCCCGGGCTGACGCCGTCGGCACCATCTAAGGCAAGCAGCCGTTGCCGCCGCTACTGGCTGTGCGTACATACAGTCCGGGACGGACTGGCTCACAGGCCAGATCGGTGCCGGCCGGCTCAGCGTCTCCGCCGCGCCTTCTCAAGATCGTGCCCGCGGTCGCCGACGGATCCTCCACCCGTCGATCTCGCCGCGGGACAGCGCAGCGACCTGCCGCTGCTGCCCAAGGGGCGCGGTGCGCAGCGAGGATGCCGTGCTCCACCGCAAACCTCTCGGAGGGACGGCTGAACCTGGTGGTCGTCACGAACACCGCCACGTCGGCCTGGAAGTGGACCTTGGCACCCAGCAGGTCACGCAGCTCTCGGCAGGTGATGGTGTTGCCGGGCGCGTACCGCTTGCACTGGATCACCGTCGTCCGGCCGTCCCAGTCGGTGCGCCACAGCCACCACCCCGCCGCTCCCACACCACCGACGCCCGCACTCCCAACGATGTACGGCCACACCTGCGACCAGAACACCAACAGCACGGTCGGCTTCGTGCCCGATCCCCGCCGGCGACTTACCGACCACCGGTCCGGACCTCGAGGGGCTGATCAACTAACCGGACATCCCGATTCAACCTGAGTAGCCTCGCGCGCCGCACCGTTCGTATCCCGCGCGGCCTCGTACGCCTCCCGGACGCGTCGGTCGCTGACGCGCAGGGCAAGGAGGCTGGCGCACAGGCACAGTCCGGCCAGGGCGAGAAAGGCGATGCGGCCGGCGAAGGCGCTGTCGGCATCGGACGGTGCCGCGAGGGACGCCGCCAGTGTCCCGGCCAGGGTCACTCCGAAGGCGCCGGCGGTCTGGCGCTGCATGTTGAGGAGGGTGGTCGCGTCGGCCGTACGGGAGGGCGGGATGGTGACGAAAGCGGCGTTCTGGGCGCTCGCGAAGAGCAGACCGACGGATGCGCCGAGCAGGTACATCGACGGGTACAGGGCGAGAGGTCGCGGAGTGACGGTGAGGATCGTCAGGAGGACGATGACCAGTGCGGCACTGGCGCCGCCCGCGGCCATCAGGCGGCGGGGGCCGACCCGGTCGTGGAGCGAGGGCACGATCTGGGAGGCGGTCAGCATGCCGAGCGCCTCGGGGAAGGTGGCCAGGCCTGAGTGGAGCGCGTCGTAGCCCAGGTCGGCCTGCAGGAACTGGGGATACAGGTAGAGCACGCCCATGAAGGCGGCCCCGGTGGGCAGGAGGACCAGCTGGGTCGTGCGAAACAACTGGTCCTCCATCACCCGCAGATCGATCATGGGGTGCCTCGCGCGCAGTTCCCACGGAACCAGCGCGGCGAGGAACACGACGCCGACCGTCAGAGGGCCCAGGGTCCCGACGCTTCCCCAGCCCCGGTCCGGCGCGCCCGTGAGGGCATAGAGGACCGCCGCGAGTCCGCCTCCGGCGAGGACGAAACCGGGCGCGTCGAACCGCGGTGCGCCCGGGCCCGGGAAGTCGGGCAGTACGGCCAGTCCGAAGAGCAGGGCGAGCACTCCGACGGGCAGGTTGACGAGGAACACCCAGTGCCAGGAGGCGGTGTCGACCAGCCGGCCGCCCAGGACGGGGCCGAGGGCGGGGGCGACGGCGGTCGGCCACATGATGTACTGCTGTGCGCGCAGCCGTTGGGTCACGGGGAACGCCCGCAGCAGCATCGTCATCCCGACGGGGGCGAGCAGGCCGCCGCCGATGCCCTGCAGGACGCGGTAGCCGGTGAGCGCTTCGAGCGAGTCGGCGCCGGCGCACAGGCCGGAGGCCACGGTGAACAGCAGCAGAGCCGCCAGTGCGGTGCGCCGGGTGCCGAAGCGGTTGCCGAGCCAGCCGGAGACCGGGATGAACACCGCGAGAGCCACCAGGTAGCCGACGTTGACGGAGCTCAGGCCGGAGGTGTCCACGCCGAAGTCGCGGCCGACGGCGGGCAGGGCCACGTTGACGATGGTGGTGTCCATGATCGCCATGAAGTTCGCAGCGACGAACACGACGCAGACGGCGACCTTCGCGGAGACGCGGTGACCAAGTCGTGGCGAGGGTCCTGGACCGGCCGGGTGCTGGGAGCTCACCGGCCGTCCCGGAGCCAGCGGACCTGCTCCTCGGTCAGGGTGAGGCGGCGCGCCCGGAGCGAGTTGTCGATCTGGGCGGTCGTCCTCGGGCCGATGGACGGCCATACGCCGGGATGGTGGAGGGTCCAGGCCAGGGCCACCGTCTCGGGCCGGGCGCTCAGTTGTGCGGCGAGTTCCCGGCAGCGGTGCCGGCGGGCCCGGTTGTCCTCGGTGTCGTACGGGTCGGGCTTGCCGTTGTGCTCTTTCGGTCCGGTGCGCGCGAAGTGGCCGCGGGCCTGCGAGGACCAGGCCATCAGGGGCAGGCGGTGTTGGCGTACGACGTCGAGGACGGCGCTGTCGGCGTGCAGGCTGCCTTCCAGTAGCGCGGGATCGGGTTCGGCGAGGCTGAACTGGTAGCTGGCGACGGGGGTGTGGCCGTGTTCGCCGAGTTCGGCGGCGAGCTCCGCCAGCCGCTCGGCGCGCCAGTTGGAGACGCCGACACGGCGGACGTGGCCGGCCTCGACGAGGCTGACCAGGGTGTCCGCGAGTTCGGCGACCGGCCGGGCGGGGTCGTCGCAGTGGTAGAGGAGGACGTCGATGGTCTCGACGCCGAGGTTGGCCAGCGCGGCCCGTACGTGCTCGAACACCGTGTCCCGGCTCAGCGGGAGGTCCCCGCCGGTCGTGTCATGGCCGATCTTGGTGGTCACGCCGAGCGTGCCGGGGTTCTTGCGCAGCCACTCCCCGACCGCTGCCTCTGCCTTTCCGCCGGCGTAGCTGTGCGAGGTCTCGACGAGGAGCCCCCCGGCGTCGGCGAAGTGGGCGAGCCGCTCGGCGGTGGTCTCGGCGGGCTCCGCTCCGAAGGGGCCGCCGAGGACGAATCTGTGCGCGGCGGTCTCCATGCCCTCTTCGTCGAGGAGTCCGTCCAGCAACTGCAGGGGAGAATGCGGCATCGGGCCACACCCTTTCGATGTCTGTACGAGGCGTCGGTACGTCGTGGGTCGAATCCGCGGGGGCGGGGTCAGTCGTCCGCCGGGACCCGTCGGAATCCGTCGACGTCGGAGAACGGCCGGGGCAGGTGCGGCCGGAGCGGGATGCGGAAGGTGTTGAGCATCAGCGCGGACATGCTGAAGCTGCCGATGCAGCCGATCAGGTCCAGCACGCCTGCCTCACCGAACAGCTCGATGGCCTCGGCGTAGGTCTCGTCGGTGACGAAGTGGTCGTAGAGCATCTCGTGCGCGAAGGCGTGGAAGACGCGCTCGTCCTCGGCCTTGAAGCCGGGGTCCTCGCCGCGTGCGATTCGCTCCAGGCACTCGGCCGGGACACCCTCCTCGACGGCCTGCTCGACGTGGGCGTTCCAGGCGGCCTGGCTGTCGAAGTGGCGGGCCGCGATCAGTACGCTCAGCTCCCGCAGGCGCTGCGGGAATCGGGACTCGTTGCGGCAGTAGCGGCCGAGGTTCTCGACCCAGTGGGCCAGTTCCATGTTGCGCGCCCAGGCGAGGAAGGGCGGGGGCGGTTCGACTCCGGGGCCGACGATCGTTTCGAGGAGGTCTGTCTGCTCGGGGGTCAGACTGGTGAGCGGGGCCAGGCGCATGGTCGCACTGCCTTTCGGAAGGGGTGGGGTGACCGAGTCGAGGTCCGCTCCCGGGGAGGACGGCGGTGAGAGGCCGTCGGAGAAGCCCGCGCCCGGGGCGGGACCAACCATCACTACGGGCGCGATCGCGTAGCCGAGGACGGGTGAAAGGGGAGGCGCCCCGGGGCGCGGGCGGCGGGCACCGCCGGGCCGAAGGCAGTGGCCTTCGGCCGCCGGACCGACACAGGGGCCATGCGGTGACTCGGGTGCGGGGAACACCCCGCACGGGATGCTCGACCCGCCGCTGAAGACGGTGAAGGCGAGCCGGTCAGGCGGTGCGCCACCAGGCGTAGTACTTGTCGCCGTAGCCGTCCATGATGTCCGGGTATTCGTGGTCGGCGTCCGGGAACTCGAAGAAGTCGTGGGGCACTTCGAGGTCGGTGAAGCGGGCGTCCAAGTCCCGGATGGTGGGGGCCAGGCGGGTGTCGAGACGGCCGGACAGCAGACGGACCTGGCTGGTGCGGCGCAGCTCGGGGGCGTTGGCCAGGACCAGGCTCCACGGGTGGCAGAGGTCGTAGTACTCCTGGTCGCCGAAGTAGGTGTTGTTGACCCGGTCCTCGGGCTCGTCCTTGAGGTCGCGCAGGATCGCGGGGGCGACCGCCGACACCTTCCCGAAGACCTTCGGGTACTTCAGGCCGAGGTGCAGGGCGCCGAAACCGCCCATCGAGAAGCCCTCGACAGTGCGGGAGGCAGCCTCGGGAATCGTCCGGTAGGTGTCGTCCATGTGCTGGACCAGGTCGAAGGCGGTGATCTGGGCGAGCGGGCGGGCGCCGTCCTTGGAGTCGACGTACCAGCCGATCGGCAGGATCTGCGGAACGACGACGATCATCGGCGGTATCACCTCGCCCCGGACGGCCTTGTCGATCCGCGCAACCATTTCCGAACCCTGACGGGCGTTGCCGAACCCGCCGTGCAGCCAGTAGATGACAGGGAAGCGCCGCTCGGGTTCGGTCTCGTACTGGGGCGGCAGGTAGAGCTGGTAGCTACCCTGGGCGTCCGCGCTGCCGCGCGAGGGCTGGGGGTAGAGACCGAAGGTGGTGAGTTCCTGGTCCTCACGGATCTCGTCGATCCACTGCTGTTCGATCTCTGCCATCTGCTCGGGAGTCGTGCGTACCTTGTGAACCTTCTCGGCCACGGGGTTGTCCTCTCGGGGATGGGTTGTCGTGGTGCGGATCCGGGACCTCCGAGGCGAGTGCGGCAGCCCTCCGACCCGCCACCCGGGGTGTTCCATTACGTGGAATGGCGTATTCTCTTGTGGAACGCTCATCAGTGAAACCCTGCGACGGGAGCCTGTCAATGCCCGGGATCGAAACTTCAGAGGACTCACAGACCGGCGACCGCGGAGGGCGCAGTTCCGTCGCGGGCAACGCCACCGACAAGGCCCTCAACCTGCTGGAGGCGGCGTCGGCGCCCGGCTATCCGCACCGGCTGGGCGACATCGCCGCCACCGCCGGGGTGCCCAAGGCCAGCGCGCACCGCATCCTCCAGAACCTGGTGACGACCGGTTTCCTGGCCTCCGACGGCTCCGGCGGCTACGGCCCCGGCCCGCGGGTCCGCGCACTCGCCGCCCGCATCACCCAGGGCTGCGAGGAGGACCAGGTGATGCGCGCCGAGCTGGAGGTGCTGGGCCGGCGCATCGGCCACACCGTGCACATGGGCGTGCGCACCGGCGACGCGGTCACCCTGCTGGTCAAGGTGGCCGGCCCGAACCCGGTGCAGGACTCCACCCGCGTCGGGATGCAGCTCTCGCTGCACACCACCGCGATCGGCAAGTGCGTCCTGGCCGGCCTCGACGACGCACAACTCACCTCACTGGTCGGCAGACTGGGCCTGCCGCCCCGCACGGAGAACTCCCTCACGGATCTCGCCGCACTGCGCGCGGAACTCGCCACAGTGCGCGAGCAGGGTTTCGCGCTGGACGACGAGGAGAACGAACTCGGCGTACGCTGTCTCGCCGTACCCGTCCGCGACGCCAAGGGCGCGGTCATCGGCGCGGTCAACGTCTCGACGATCACCTTCCTTGAATCACGCGAGACCCTCCTGAGCTGGGTCGGCCTCGTCCGCACGACGGCGGAGTCATTGCACGGTCTGCTGGGCTGAACCCCTGCGGGCCCGGCCCGCACGGGCCTTCGTCCACTCACCGGAGGCCCCCAGGATCGACCTCGTGACCACCAGCAGCCGCCCGCTCGTCGGCAGGTCAAGCGCGCCGCCCCGGCCAGGCGTGTCTATGACGCCCGCGCCTACCACAGGACGCGACCCACGCACCACATCATGACCCGCATGCTTACCTTGCGCGTCCGTCGCCCCATTCGCCCGGTACGGAATCTGGACAGCAGGGCGTCGTTTCAGCAGGGTTACAGCACTGGGCCGAGCGCGTCTCATCCGCACCGCGGCAGCGGGACGCCCATGCCCCGGTTCGCCGGCCAGCCCCCGGCGAGCCCGCACCACCGCAGCACCTGAGCCCGAATCCTCGCGAGCAGCGGGAGCACCTCCGGTTCGTCGCCGCTCATTCCCGAAGCCCACCCGTGTCCCACGGCCCGTCTCCGGCCGTGCCCGCACGGTGGTCCCCCGCGACGCAACCGCCCCTCCTTCCCTCCCGGCCCTCAGTCGGCCGACTCGCACCCTTCCGTGACCATGCGCAGGTGTCCACGTTTCCGGACACCACCCGGGCCTTGCGAGCAGCCTCGCCCGCGCCCGGGGCGTGCGCATTCCCCTCATCACATCCAGCTGCCCGCCCTCCGGCCTCCGTCACGGTGGCGGACCTCCCGTGGCGCAAGGAGAAGACATGCGCACCTTTGACCACACCCCTCACCGGCCCACCACGAGAACACGCCGCACCGCCCTGGCCGCCCTGTGCGCCGCGCTCTCTCTGACTCTGGCCGCCTGCGGCGGAGGCAAGGGCACCGCGGGCGCCCAGAGCACGGGCAAGGCGGTGCCGGGCGACACCCTGACCGTCGCCGAGCAGCAGGCGCCGCCCACCATGAACCCGGGCAGCCTCGACCTCGGGTTCGTCGACTTCACGATGCTGTCGTACGAGTCGCTGTTCTACCTCTCCCCCGAGGGCAAGGTGGAACCGGCGCTGGCCAAGTCCTGGAAGTACGTGGGCACCGGCAACACGGAGCTGTCGGTCACACTGCGCTCCGGGGTGAAGTTCGCGGACGGAACGGCGGTGACCGCCGACGCGGTCAAGGCGTCGCTGGAGTACGCGAAGAAGGCCCAGGGCAACCAGGCCCACTACCTCACCGACGCGACCATCACCGCCACGGGCCCGCTGGCGCTGACCATCAAGCTGGCCGAGCCCAACCCGATCCTGCCCACGCTGCTGACCCAGTCGTACGGCATCGGCCAGATCATCAGCCCCAAGGGCTTGGCGAGCGCGTCGAGCCTGACGCCGACCAAGACCAGCCAGGGCGCCGGCCCCTACATCTACGAGCCGTCCGACAGCGTGGCCGGCGACCACTACACGTACACGGCCAACCCGAACTACTACGACAAGTCCAAGCAGCACTACAAGAAGATCGTGATCCGGATCGTGCAGAACGGCCAGACCGCGGTCAACGCCATGAAGACCGGCCAGATCGACGTCTACAAGGGCGACTACACGTCCGCCGCGTCGGCGAAGTCCGCCGGCATGTCCACCGTCGGTCTCCCGGTGATCCTGCAAGGCCTGAGCCTCATCGACCGCGAGGGCGAGGTGTCCAAGCCGCTCGGTGACGTCCGGGTCCGCCAGGCGATCAACTACGCCATCGACCGCGAGGCGGTCACCAAGGCGCTGCTGGGCTCCAGCGGCACACCGACGACGCAGACCGTCATCAAGGGCGGCGACGGCTACTCCGAGGACATGGCGGACCACTACCCCTACAACCCCACCAAGGCGAAGCAGCTGCTGAAAGAGGCCGGTTACGCGGACGGCTTCGAACTGCCCGTGCTGGCCGCCACGTTCGTCGGCTTCGACACCATGGCCGAGGCGATCGCCGGCCAGCTGTCCAAGGTCGGCATCAAGGTGAAGGTCACCGCGGTCACCAGCATCACCTCCTTCGTGGAGAACCAGACCAACCACAAGTACCCGGCCGTCTCGGGCGGCTTCACCGAGGAGCCGATGTATCTGGAGGGCCTGGACCTGTTCATGCCCGGCTCGAAGGTCTTCAACGGCTTCGGCACCACCTCGCCCGAGCTGACCAAGCTCTTCGACGAGGCGGCCGCCGCCGCACCGGACAAGCGGGCCGACCTCGACCGGCAGATGCAGGAGTACCTGGTGAAGAACGCCTGGTTCGCCCCGGTCGCGTTCACCCCCGTCAACTACTACGTCCGCCCCGGCATCGGCGGCGTGAAGGTCAGCGCGGGCGCGCCCTTCGCCAGCCCGCTGGCCTTCTACGCCACCAAGTAAGCGCCCCGGGCGGCCCCCACCCGACGCCGGGGGCCGCCCGGTCCAAGAAAGGAGTGAGGTGAGATGCACAGGATCCTCTTCCGCTGGCTGATCGGCGCTGTCCCCGTGGTGTTCGGGGTCACGGTCCTGACCTTCGTCCTGACCAGCCTGGTCCCGGGCGACCCCGGCCGCACCATCCTCGGCGCCAACGCAAGTCCCGCCCAAGTCAAGGCACTTGACGCCCAGCTCGGCCTCGACCACTCGCTGCCGGTCCGCTACTGGGACTGGCTGACCGCCGCCCTGCACGGCGACCTCGGCGACTCCATCACCTCCGGCGTGCCGGTGAGCGACCAGCTCACCTCACGCCTCGGTGTCACCCTCTCACTCATCGGCGGCGCCATCCTCGTGGCCGCCGTGGCGGGAGTCGCGCTCGGTGTGTTCAGCGCCCTGAAGGGCGGCTGGCTCGGGCGGGCCGTGGACGGCATCTCCCTCGTCGGCCTCGCGGTGCCGAACTTCTGGTTCGGCCTGGTGCTGATGACCGCGTTCGCCGTGCAGCTGCCGCTCTTCCCCGTCTCGGGATACGTGCCCTTGACCGAGTCGCCGCTGCAGTGGTTCGAGTCGCTGGTGCTGCCGGTGCTGACCCTCGGGGTCCCCGCCACCGCGCCGGTCGCCAAGCAGACCCGCGACGGTGTGCTCACCCAGCTCGACCGCGAATACGTCCGGGTGCTGCGGGCGCGGGGCGTCCCGGAGCGGTCGGTGATCTTCCGGCACGTGCTGCGCAACGCGGCCGCCCCGATCGTCACCGTGCTCGGCGTGGTCGTGGTGACGCTGTTCGGCGGCACCGTGCTCGCCGAGACCCTGTTCGTCATGCCCGGACTGGGCGGCCTGGCCGTCACCGCCGCGCAGACGCAGGACATCCCGATGGTGCAGGGCGTCGCCCTCGTCTTCACGGTCACCGTGATGCTGATCAACCTGCTGATCGAAGTGGTGTACACGATGCTCAACCCGAAGGTGCGGACATGAAGGCCCCGACGATCGCCCGTCAGAAGGGGCCCGAGAGCGGGCGGGAGGGTCCCCGGCGGAGCGCCGCGCGACGCGGCTTCGCCGCCCGGCTGCTCCGCAAGCCCACCGCGGCCGTCTCCGCCGGCTACCTCCTCCTCGTCGTCCTGGTCACCCTCCTCGCCGGCCCTCTCGCCCCGTACGACCCCGACGAGCAGGACCTCACCGCCGCACTGGCCACGCCCGGCGGCCAACACTGGCTCGGTACCGGCGAGTTGGGCCGGGACATTCTGAGCCGGCTGATGCACGGCGGCCAGATCACCCTCCTCGGCGTGGTCATCACCCTGGCCGTCTATCTGACGCTCGGCGTGCCGGCCGGAATGATCGCGGGCTACCGGGGCGGTTGGTTCGACCGGCTCGTCCTCAAGAGCGCCGACCTGATCTCCGCCGTCCCCGTCATCATCGTCCTGCTGGTGGTCCTCGCGGTCTTCACCAACAACGAGAGCGCCGCCATGGCCGCCAACGGCCTCCTCGGCGCGCCCCTGCTGGCCCGGGTGGTCCGCTCGGCCACGCTCGGCGTGAAGGAGGAGCTCTACGTCCGCGCCGCCGTCGCGAGCGGCATCAGCGACCGGGTGATCATCCGCCGGCACGTCCTGCCGCGTGTCACCGGTGTCGTCCTCGTCCAGGCCTCCGTGTACGGCGCGTACGCCGTGCTGCTGGAGACGGGCCTGGGCTTCCTCGGTGTGGGCACCACGGAGGCCAGCTGGGGCAGCATGATCGCCGAGGCGTCCAAGAACATCGGCACGGATCCGTGGCTCCTGGTGCCCTCCGGCTTCATGATCATCAGCTTCATCCTGGCACTCGGCCTGCTCAGCGACGGCCTGCGCGACACCCTCGCCGAACGGTACGCGCCCCCGGCCGACAAGCCGCCCTCCCGCCGTATGGGGCGACCCCGCGGAGCCTCGCCCGAGCCGGTGCGGGCCAAGGCCTCCGACACCCCGCGGGTGATCGAGGAGCCCGACGCCGGCGCCTTGTTGTCCGTGCGGGGTCTGACGGTGTCCCTGCGCATCGAGGGCACGGCCACCGAGGTCATCCGGGACGTGTCGTTCGACCTGCGGGCCGGTGAGGTGCTGGGCATCGTCGGTGAGACCGGCTGCGGCAAGACGATCACCGCCACCTCCCTCCTGGGCATGCTGCCCGCGGGCGGCGAGATCTCGGCGGGCACCATCGCCTTCGAGGGCGCCGACCTCGCCCGGGCGGACGCGGCGACCCTGCGCAAGGTGCGCGGACGCCGTATCGGATGGATCTCCCAGGACCCCGTCTCCAGTCTCGACCCGTCCTTCACCGCCGGCGCCCAGGTCGCCGAGATCGTGCGCCTGCACACCGGCTGCTCCCGCAAGCAGGCACGGCAGCGCGCACTGGAGCTCTTCGCGAAGGTACGACTGCCCGATCCCGCCCGGGTGGCCGGCAGCCACCCCCACCAGTTGTCGGGTGGGATGGCCCAACGCGTCGGTATCGCGGCCGCGTTGGCGGGCGACCCAGCCCTGGTGATCGCCGACGAGCCGACCACCGCGCTCGATGTGACCGTGCAGGCCGAAATCCTCGACCTGCTGCGCGAACTCCAGGCGGGGGGCACGGCCGTCGTCCTCATCACCCACGACTGGGGTGTACTGGCCGACCTGTGCGACAGGGCCGTGGTGATGTACGCCGGCGAGGTCGTCGAGGAGGCCGAGGTCACCGCGCTGGTCACGGCCCCCGCCCACCCCTACACGGCCGGACTGCTGGGGTCCGACCCCCACCACGCCCTGCCCGGCCGGCCGCTGCCCGCCGTCGAGGGCGCCGTACCGCCCCCGACCCAGTGGCCCGTCGGCTGTCACTTCCAGAACCGCTGCCCACGGGTGACCGACGCCTGCAAGGAGAAACCCGTCGTGATCTCCCATCTCGTCGAGCTGGAACGGTCGACGCGGTGCATCCGCCCGCTGGAGCTGATCGGAGGAGGAACACATGAGTGACCGGACCACTCAGGCAGTCAACGATCTCCTCCGGGTGCGCGGGCTCGACGTCACCTACCACCGTTCCCGGCTGCGCGGCGGCGACGTCCACGCCGTACGCGGTGTCGACCTGACCGTGGGGCGCGGCGAGACCGTCGGTCTGGTCGGCGAGTCCGGCTCCGGCAAGTCGACCATCGGCTCCGCGGTGCTGGGGCTGGTGCCGGCGACCGGCGGCAGCGTCGAGTTCGACGGCGCCGACATCACCCACGGCTCGCGTGCCGACCGACGGCTGCTGGCCCGCCGTATGCAGGTGGTCTTCCAGGACCCGTACGGCTCCATGAACCCGGCGCACACCGTGGGCGACACCCTCGCCGAGGCACTGCGCTACAACCTGGGCCTGCCACCGGACGAGATCCGTCAGCGGGTCCAGCGTGCCCTCGACGACGTCGGTCTGCCGCCCGGCGCCGCCCACCGCTACCCGGCGGCATTCTCCGGCGGCCAGCGTCAACGCATCGCCATCGCACGGGCGTTGGTCATGGAGCCCGGCTTCATCGTCTGCGACGAGGCCGTCAGCGCGCTCGACCTGTCGGTCCAGGCCCAGGTCCTCAACCTCCTGGTTCGCCTCAAGCGCACACGCGACCTCAGCTATCTGTTCATCTCGCACGACCTGGCCGTGGTGCGCTACCTCAGCGACACCATCGTCGTCCTCTACGCCGGCCGCGTCGTCGAGCGCGGACCCGCGGCACTGGTCGCCGACCACCCGTCCCACCCCTACACCCGCGCCCTGCTTGCCGCGGCACCGGTCCCCGACCCGGTGACGCAGCGCCGCCGCCAGGCCGAACGGCGCCTCGCGGCCACGGCCCCCACGGCCGCGGGACGCGTCAGCGCGGGCTGCGCCTTCGCTCCCCGCTGCCCGTTCTCCCAGGAGACCTGCTGGTCCGCCCAGCCCGAACTCGTGGAGCACGACGGGGTCGCCGTCGCCTGCCACCGTCACGAAGAGATCGCGGCGGGCACGGCTCTGCCCGGTCGGGCGTCGGCCGGGGCCGCCTGAGTCCTTCCCGCCCCTCCTCCTACTTCGCGCACAAGGAGCACAATGACCACCACCGCCCCCGTCCCGCTCGACATCGCCGCACTGCTGCCCGACGGCACACACCTCGTCGGCGGCGAGTGGGTCCCGGCCCGCTCCAAGGCCACCCTCGACGTCGTCAACCCAGCCACCGGTGCCGTCCTCGCCCGCGTCCCGCGCGGCACCGCCGAGGACGTCGACGACGCCGTACGCGCCGCCGAGGAGGCGCTGCCGACCTGGCGCGACACGAGTCCCGCGGTGCGCGGCGAACTTCTCCATCGCTGGGCCGAGTTGGTGCGCAAGCACGACGACGACATCAACCGCCTGGAGGCGATCGAGGTCGGCCACCCCGTCGGCCCCTCCCCCATCGCCGCCCGCCTCACCTACCTCGCGGGCAAGGCCGACAAGGTCTTCGGCGACACCCTGCCCACCCGCTCCCCCGACCTGCTGGGCCTGACCCTGCGCGAGCCGTACGGCGTCGTCGGCGCGATCATCCCGTGGAACGCGCCTGGCCCGATGACCGTGTTCAACACCGCCGCCCCGGTCGCCGCCGGCAACACTGTGGTCCTGAAGCCCGCCGAGGACGCCCCGCTCACGGCGCTGTACCTGGCCCGGCTCGCCCAGGAGGCGGGCATCCCGCCCGGTGTCCTCAACGTCGTCACCGGATACGGCTCCGAGGCGGGCGCCGCCCTGCCCGCGCACCCCGGCATCCGCAAGATCAGCTTCACCGGCTCCCCCGCCACCGGCACCGCCGTGATGGAGGCCTGCGCCCGCAACCTCATACCTCTGCAACTGGAGTTGGGCGGCAAGTCGCCTCAGATCGTCCTGCCGGACGCCGACTTGAGCAAGGCCGTACCGGCGATCGTCCGCAGCATCGTGATGAACAGCGGCCAGGTCTGCGCCGCCGGTTCCCGCGTCCTGGTCCACACCTCCCTCCACGACCGCCTCGTCTCCGAGGTCGCCGACGCCTTCCGCGCCGTGCGCGTCGGGCTGTGGGACCAGCCGGTCGACATGGGTCCCCTTATCAACGCGAGGCAGGAGCAACGGGTGCTGGACTACCTGGCCATCGGACGGGAGGAAGGCGCGGAAGTGGTCGTCGGCGGCGGCAAGTTGACCGGCGAGCCGTACAACGACGGCTACTTCGTCGAGCCCACCCTCTTCGACCGTGTCACCCCCGGCATGCGCATCGCCCAGGAGGAGATCTTCGGCCCGGTGCTGTCGGTGCTCACCTACGAGGACGAGGAGGAGGCCGTCGCCATCGCCAACGGCACCCGCTACGGCCTCACCGCCACCGTCTGGACCCAGGACGTCGGCCGCGCCGTACGTCTGGCCCGGCGGGTCCAGGCCGGGCAGATCGCCGTCAACACCCTCGGCGACGGCGGACCCGCCGGAGCGATCGGCGCCCCCTTCGGCGGATACAAGCACAGCGGCTTCGGCCGCTCCATGGGCCCGGACTACCTGGAGGACTGGACCCAGGTGAAGTGCGTCGTCATCAACTCGGCCTGACCAGGAACGCTGAGGGGCAGGAACCGAGACATGAACCCGTCAGCTCCTGCCTGTCGGTGCCGACGTGACGCCCCGTCACCTCGGCTTGCGAAGGGCCGCATCCGAGGGAAGCTGAGAAACGACTCAAAATAACAGCGAAATCGTTGACGTTATTGGCAACAGATTCTTACCGTGAACGCCGGAATCACACCCGCAACGAAGCAACGGTCGGTCGCATCGGACCCGGCGTCACCTGTCGAGCAGCCATGGAGCGCCAAGGGGAGCCGCCGACCGAGAAGGGCCTTGCCGACCATGAAGCGCAGGACTGTCATCTCCGGGATAGCCGCCGCGGCAGCGGTCCCGGCCGTCACCACCCTGTCGGCCGCCGCGCCGGCCGCAGCCACCGCGTCGTCCTCGACGTCTTCCCCGAGCGAGCCGGTATCGCTGGTGTTCGACAAAGGCGGCTATTCGGTCCTGACGACCACCATCACCACCGGCAGCGGCGACCATTCGGTCACGTACCACTTCTACAAGGGCATCACCTACACGGCGAAGCCGGTCGACGCGTCGTACCAGAGCCTGAACCTCAGCGTCCCCGTCGAGATCGACGGCAAGGCGGTGGATGCCTCCCGCGCGCCCATCATGCTGGCCAACATCATGGGCGGGTACTCCTCCTCCAGCATGTCGAGCGCGACCGGCGTCGGCTACACCGGCCCGATCATCGGTGGCGGGGGTGGGGCCGGCGGCGGCGCGGGCGGCGGCAACGGCGCGGGCCAGGGGGCCACCGCGCGTCAGAACAACGCCCTGTACGCGCTGGCGAACGGCTGGGTCGTGGTGGAGCCAGGTGTCCGGGGCCGGGACAACGTGACCTCCGACGGCACCTACTACGGCAAGGCGCCGGCCTGCATCGTGGACCTCAAGGCCGCGGTGCGCTACCTGCGCTTCAACAAGCACCGCATCCCGGGCAACACCGACTGGATCGTCTCCGGCGGCGGCAGCGCCGGCGCGGCGCTGTCCTCACTGCTCGGCGCCTCCGGCGACAGCCCGCTGTACCACTCCTACCTCAAGGAGATCGGCGCGGCCGACGAGAGCGACGCCGTCTTCGCCACCGCGGCCTACTCGCCCATCACCGACCTCGACCACGCCGACATGGCGTACGAGTGGATGTTCGGCACGCTCCCCTTGGCCAGCGGCTCCCTCGTCGACCAGACCTACTCCACGCAGCTGACGGAGGCCTACGCCGGATACCTCCGCTCGATGCACCTGCGGGGCGTCAACGGCTTCGGCCGGCTCACCGCCGACAACTACGCCGACTACATGGTCAAGATCTACCTCCAGCCCTCGGCCACCGCGTATCTCGCCGCGCTGTCGGCCGCCGACCGCGCGGCGTACCTCGCCGCCAACACCTTCATCACCTGGTCCGACGGAAAGGCCACCTTCAGCTGGGACGGCTTCCTGTCCCACATCGGCCACCGGTCGAAGAGCGTCCCGTCCTTCGACGCCCTGGACATGAGCGCCTTCGAGAACCAGGAATTCGGCAACGCGACCACCAACGCCCGCCACTTCACGCTCTACAGCCTCCGCACCGCCACCGACGACGACAAGGCGCAGCTCGACACCGACCTGCCCGAAAAGATCAAGATGATGAACCCGATGCACTTCCTCGGCCAGCGCAACCCCCGCCGCTCCCGGCACTGGTGGCTGCGTACCGGATCGCTCGACACCAACACCTCACACAACATCGTCCTCAATCTCGCCGCCAGGCTCGCCGGGCTGGGCGACGACGTCAACTCCTACCTGTACTGGGACGGCGGCCACGCCGTGAACCAGGACGCCGACGCCATGGTCGCCTGGATCAACGGCCTCACCGGCTACAGCCTCACGTAACCTCACCTCCGTGGTGGCCGGCAAGCTGGTCATCACCGAGCCGAGGATCTCTTCCTCCGCGATTCGCATGAGAAGGAGATCCGACAGTCCTTCGCCTGGCGATGCGAGCTGCCTTCGCGTGGTCTGGGGGCCAAGTGCGCGAGCACTTGGCCCCCGGGCTGTGTTCATGCTTCCTGGGCGGCGGTTGTCGCCGGCCGGTGCTGGACGACGGCCGGGACGAGCACGGCGGCCGGGCCGGCGTGCGGGACGCGGTAACGGACTAACCGGCATCCGCGAGCGGGTCGCCCTGTGCGAAGGTGAATTCCAGGCCGGTCCGGGCGCCGACGGCTGGTCGGTGCGGGACCGACTGCGGCTGTCCGAGCCCGAGGCGGGCCGGACACGGGCGGGGGCGCCGCGATGACGTCTCGATACTGCTCGCCGATGACCAGGCGCTGGCGCGGATGGCGTTCCGCACCCTGCTGCACACCATGCCCGGCATCACCGTCGTCACCGAGGCCGCCGACGGACGGCAGGCCGTGGAAGCGGCGCGGCGCACCCGGCCGGACGTCGTCCTCATGGACGTACGGGCCACGACCTTGACCCGCAGCGGCCCGGCCGGCCCGCTGCGAACCAGGTGGACGGCGCCGAGTGCGAGCCCCGCTCACCCGACGTCCGGGACCGTGAGCGCGGTGACGACGACCGGCGGCCGGCTGTGCGGCAGACCGGCGAGCAGGGCGGCCGATCCCGCCCGCCGCGGAGCCCGCACAGGCGGCGCACAAGACCGCGGCACAGTCGGCCGTCCCGACGCCTGACTAAGCAAGGCTCTCCGGCAGCGCAATCCCGAACTTGTCGGCGTAGTCCGCCAGTTCGCGCCGTGCTTTCGGCGCCACGGGGATGCCCCGCTCCCCGCGCTCCGCCGCCACGGCCGCGCTGCGCTCGCCCGGGTAGTGCACCCCGTCCACCCCGTCCGCCACCGGCAGGCCCTTGAGGGTGCTCAGCGTGGTGTCGACGTCCGCGCTGAAGACGTCGGGGTCGCCGAAGGCGGCCGGGTCCACGGCGATGAGCAGGGCGTTCTGGCGGTGCTTGCGGCCGGCCGGGTCGTCGGAGTGGAAGGACGAGAAGATCGGCGCGCCGACCAGCACGCTCGTCAGCAGCTCGAATGCCAGTGACATGCCCGATCCCTTGACGCCGCCCAGCGGCAACGGCATGACCGCCCGCTCCGGGTCGGTGGTCGGGGTGCCGTCCCCCGTCGCTGCGGCACCCTCGGGCAGCGGGGTGCCGCTCGCCTTCGCCTGGCGGATCTTGCCGAGGGCGATGGTGGCAGTGGCCATGTCGAGGAGCAGCGGGGCGTGGTCGCGGGCCGGTACGGCGATGGCGAGGGGGCTGGTGGCGACCGCGGCGCCCTTGACGCCGGTGTAGCCCATGTTGGGCATGCCGGCCACGAAGCCGATGCCGACCAGGCCCTGTTCGGCGATCCGGGAGACGTAGTACCCGATGGCGCCGGTGTGCACGGTCCGCCGTACACCCACGGAGGCGATCCCGGTCTCGCGGGCCCGTCGTACGGCCTCGTCGGCGGCGGCGGTCAGGGCGACGGGGCCGGGGGCGCGGTCGGCGTCGATCACCGCGGCGGCCGGGGTGGTCGACTCGACCTCGATGTCGGCGCCGGCGTTGGCGACACCCTTGGCCAGCAGCTCCAGGTAGGCGGGGACCCGGGCGATGCCGTGCGAGTCGACGCCCCGCAGCGCGGCCCAGACGAACACGTCGGCGGTGGTGGCGGCGTGCTCGGGGCTCAGGCCGCCCTTTTCGAGGAGCGCGGCGGAGAAGGTGCGCAGGTCCTCGGCGGGGACCAGGACCTTCTTGGGGGGTGTGGTGGACATGGGGTCTCCTGGATCAGCGGGTGACGAGGACGTCGACGACGGCGGTGGTTCCCTCGGCCACGGCCTTGAGGGCGCGCTCCAGCGCGGGCGCGAGCGCCTCCCGGGTGTCGACGGTCTCGGTGTGCATGTCGAACGGCTCGGCGAAGGCGGCCAGTCGGGGTAGGCGGTGCAGGTCGGTGCCGAGCCACTCCCCCGTCTCGGCCGCCGCTCCCTCGGGGTAGAAGCGCCGGTGGTTGAGGTTCATCGACTTGTAGACGCGGTTGTTGAACACCACGATCAGCAGCGGGAGTTCGTACGCCTTCGATGCGTCGTACGACGGGATGACCGGGTTGTAGGTGAAGGCGCCGTCGCCGATCGTGAGCACCACCGGACGCTCCTTCGCGGCGAGTTTGACGCCGAGCGCGACCGCGATGCCCTGGCCGAGGCCGCCCTGCACGTAGAAGTACGAGTCGGGGTCGGCGGTCTGGACGTGCCGCTTCACCACGCGGCTGTGGGTGATCGTCTCGTCGACGACGATGCCGTCCTTGCCGTCGAGGAGCTTGCGCAGGGTCGCGGCGACGAGGACGGGGTCGATGCCCTCCGCGTCGGCCGCCTTGGCCTCGGCGGCGGCGATCGCGGCCGACTCCTGGGCGTGCCGCGCCTCTTGGGCGGTACGGCGAGAAGCGACCGCGGTCTCGTCGAGGTCCTTCGCCCGCTTCGTCAGCTGGCGCAGGGTGTTGGCGACGTTCCCCTCCAGGTACCGGTCGGCGAACAGCACTTGGTAGACCACATGCGGTCGTTGCGGCACCTCGTCGACGACCACGACCTTCGCCCTGGACGGGCGGCGGGAGGGCGGGTAGAAGGGCGCGCGGCAGTTGACCAGGAGGATCAGGTCCGCCTCGTCCATCCACGGGCCGATGTCGCTGCCGGCGTGCAGGGGGTGCGTGCGGGGGAAGTTGCCGCACACCGCGGAGTCGGGCTCGACGACCGGGATGTTCCAGGCCTCCGCGAAGGCGACGAGAGCCTCGAAGCCGCCCGCCTCGCGGCCCGCCGTCTCCGTGACGATCACCGGGTTGACAGCCTCGCGGATCAGCTGGGCGACGGGGTCGACCTCCTCGGGTGAGCTGTGCGTGGAGCCGGGCGCCACGATGGGCTTGGCCTCGCGGCCGTCCCAGTCCTCCAGGAGGATCTCCAGCGGGATGTTGAGGTACGCCGGTCCGGCGGGCGCCCGCCAGGCCAGCTCCGCCGCCCGCGCCACCATGGTCGGCAGCGTGTGGACGCTGGCGGCCTCGGTGGACCACTTGGTGAAGGGCTGCGCCACCTGGTGCGGGCCGCCCACGATGGACAGGTTTCGGTACCACTGGCCGCCCGGGTCCTGGCCCGGCCCGTCGCCGTACGTGGTGGACTCGGACGAGGAGACCACCATCGGAACGCCGGCCAGGAGCGCGCCGTGCACCGCCATGGAGCCCTGCAGCAGACCGGGGGCCGCGTGCAGCAGGACGCCCTGGGGGCGGCGCCTGATGAGTCCGTAGCCCGTGGCCATGCCGACCGCGACGGTCTCGTGGGTGAGGTCGAGGTACTCGGGGCAGGGCAGGCCGTCCCGGTGGCGTCGGGCCAGGGACTCCCACACGGGGGCCCACTCGGAGCCCGACGAGCAGAAGATGTAGTCGGCGCCGACGGCGTTGAAGGCGGTTACGAGAGCGTCGCCGCCGTCGGCGCCCGGAGTGTTGCGCGTGTCGGTCATCTCTCGTGCTTCCTCAGCCCTCGATCGGCCAGTTCAGGACCTCGGAGATACCCCGGCCCATGATCCATTCAAGCTCCTCGGGCGTGAAGTCCCAGTGCTTGGTGAACTGCTCGATCGTGTCGGTGTAGGTGATGCCGTGCCCGAGCAGCCGGGTGATGTCGGTGCCGTAGAAGCAGCGCTGCGGGCCCATCCTGTCGACCATCTCGCGCACGTACTTCTGGATGTTGTTGTTCGGGAAGGGCTGGGTGGAGTAGCCGGGGAGGGCCGAGACCTTCACGTAGATGTTCGGGTGGACGTGCAGGTCGGCGGTCTCCTGGACCCAGTAGCCGATCGCGTCGTCGACGCAGCGGGCCATGATGCCCATGTGGTCGATGATGATCTTCAGCTCGGGGTGCGTGGCGGCGATCTGGCCGAGCTCGCGCTTCCAGATCGGGGCGTGGACCATCGTCGGGATGCGCAGTTCCTCGGCGATCGGCCAGTACCAGTCGTTGGTGCCGTCGATCATCCAGTTGCGGTCCTGCGGCCGATGGAAGGTCAGGCGCGTGCCCTTCACATGCGGGTTCTGCGCGAAGTCCTTCAGCATCGCCTTGCCCTCTTCGGGCTTGTTCTGCGGGATGCGGGCCATGATGCCGAAGCGGTCGGGGTGCGCCTCGCAGGCCTCCAGGGCGTAGTCGATGCGGTCGCCCTCCCAGGACGGCGGCAGGATCAGCGCCCGGTTGACGCCGGCCTCGTCCATCAGCTCCAGGGCCTCCTCGTAGGAGAAGGGGTCCTCGCGGTGGCCGTTGAGACGGATGCGCTCCCGCGCGCCGGGGACCCAGGGGCGGTCCGGGGTCTCTTCCTTCCAGATGTGGATCTGGGTGTCGACGACGAACATGTCTTCAACTCTTTCCGTAGAGCGGGGCGGTGGGGTGGTGCGGAAGGAACGCTAGGCGGGCGGTGAGCGCTTGCGGAGCCCCCGGGAGCGCAACCAGAAAGTGCGTCGTACGCAGGGAACTCTCAGATTTCGGCGGGGTTTCGGAACACGGCTTCGACGATGTGTTCGGCGATCGCCATCGAGGCGGTCGCGGCGGGCGAGGGGGCGTTGCGTACGGCGGTGACGCGGCCGACCTGATGGATGCGGAAGTCGTCCACGAGGGTGCCGTCTCGGTCCAGCGCCTGGGCGCGGACGCCGGCTCCGCCGCGTACGACGTCCCGCACGGAGACGCCGGGCACGTACAGCTTGGCGTCCTTCATGAAGGCCGTCGCGAAGAAGGAGCCGCGGTACTCCTTGATTCCGGTACGCCAGTGCTGGGCCGCCATCTTCCAGGCGCCCGGGTAGGCGGCGAGGCCGAGGAGGTCCCTGGGCGAGACCCGGGTGCGGGTGTAGCCCTCCCTGGCCATGGCCAGGACCGCGTTGGGGCCGACTTCGACGGAGCCGTCCACGCGGGGGGTGAAGTGCACGCCGAGGAAGGGGTAGCGGGGGTCCGGCACCGGGTAGATGAGGCCGCGGACCAAGTTCGTCCGCTCGGGCCTGAGCAGCATGTACTCGCCCCGGAACGGGACGATGCGCGGCTCTCGCTTGTCCTGCGCGAGCCCGGCGACCACGTCCGACTGGAGGCCGGCGCACAGGATGAGCCGGTCCACCCGGACCCTCTCCTGCCCGGAGGCGACCTCGATGCCGCCCGGCACATTGGTCAGCGAGGTGACCGGGAAGCCCAGCCGCACCTCGCCCCCGGAGTCGACGACGTCCTTCGCGAAGGCCCGGGCGATCGCCGGGTAGTCGGTGATCGCGGTGCGCGGGGAGTGCAGGGCCGCGAATCCTCCCGCGTTCGGCTCGATCTCCCTGATCTCGGCCCGGGAGATCTTCCTCAGGTCGGGCACGTGGTTGTTGCGGGCACGCTCGTAGAGGTCGTTCATCCGGCCGAGTTCGTCCTCGCGCACGGCCACGACGAGCTTGCCGATCTCCCGGTACGGCAGTTCGCGGTCCGCGCAGTACTCACGCAGGAGCGAGACGCCCCGGACCGTCAGGTCGGCCTTCAGGCTGCCGGGCTTGTAGTAGATGCCGGCGTGCACGACGCCCGAGTTGTGGCCGGTCTGGTGGAGGGAGACCTCCTTCTCCTTCTCGAAGACCACGACCCGGGTGCCGGGGCGGCTGAGGGCGATCTCGCGGGCCGTGGCCAGGCCCACGATGCCGGCGCCGACGATGCCGACGGTCTCGTCAGCCACGCACGGCCTCCCCGAGGCTGATGGCGACGGTCTTGACCCGGGTGGAGAACTTCAGGACTTCCTCGCCCTGTTCCTTGTAGCCCGTACCGGAGTCGCGGAAGCCGCCGAAGGGCAGGTGGACGTCCCAGCCGGGGGTGGTCGTGTTGATGGCGATCTGACCGCACTCGGCCTCGTCGGCGAAGCGGTACGCGCTGGCCAGGTCGCGGGTGAACACGGCGGCGGCGAGACCGAAGTCCGAGTCGTTGACCGCCTCCACGGCGGTCGCGAAGTCCTCGACGGCGAGGAGCGCGATGACCGGCCCGAAGACCTCCTCGCGCCAGATCGCCGTCTCGGGGGTGATGCCGGCGAGCACGGTGGGCCGGACGTAGCAGCCGTGCTCCCGCTCGCCCTCGGTGTCCGCCGTACCGCCGGTGAGAACGGTGGCGCCCTGCGCGAGCGCCTTGTCGATGTCGGCGAGGACGGAGTCGCGCTGCTTGGGGCTGGACAGCGGGCAGAGCGTGGTCGCCGGGTCGCTGCCCGGGCCGATCCTGAGCGCCTCGACCTCGGCGACCAGCAGCCGGGTGAACTCGTCGTACACCGGCCGCTCGACGATGACGCGGCTGGTGGCGGTGCAGCGCTGTCCGGCCTGGCCGAAGGAGGCGGCGACGACGGCCTTGGCGGCGGCCGGCAGATGGGCGTCGCGCAGGACGACGGACGCGTTCTTGCCGCCGAGCTCGCCCTGGAAGCGGACGTTGCGGTCGGCGAGACGGCGGCGGATGCGGTTGCCGACCTCGTTGGAGCCGGTGAAGGTGATGCCGACGATGCGCGGGTCGTCGAGGAGCGCCTCCTCGATCTCGGCGGTACGGCCCGTGACGACGTTGAGGACACCGGCCGGCAGGCCCGCGTCGTGCAGGGCGCGCGCGAAGTGCAGGCCCGACAAGGGTGTCTCGGTGGCCGGCTTGAACACGGCCGCGTTGCCGGCGGCGAGCAGCGGGGCCAGCTTGCGGGCCGGGGTGATCAGCGGGTCGTTCCAGGGGCTGATCACCAGGATCACGCCGATCGGCTCACGCTGGGTGTGCGTACGGTGGTTGGGGCGTACGTCGTGCAGGAGGGTGCCGTAGCCCTGGCGGGCGAGACCGGCGTAGTACTCCAGGAAGTCGGCCGCCTTCAGCGTCTCGCCGGTCGCCTCGGTCAGCGTCTTGCCGTTCTCCGCGGTGACGTCCGCGGCGATCTCCTCGACCCGCTCCCGGATCAGCCGGGCCGCCTCGGAGAAGACCCGGGACCGTTCGAAGGGGCTGGTGCGCTTCCAGACGCCGAAGCCGCGCTCGGCGTGGTCGTAGGCCCGGGTGACGTCCTTGGCGGCGAGGGCGGGGACACGGGCGACGGGGACACGGACGTCGGCCGGGTCGTGGACGTCGATCCACTCGCCGGTCGCCACCCACTCGCCGCCGGAGAGGGTTTCCAGGGTTCGCATGCGGGGGTCACTTCCTTTTACGGCCACAGGGGTGCGGACTGCGACAACACACCAGGTGGGGGCAGTGCCACCAGCCCCGTGGCAGCAGGCATTGGTTGCGCCGTGCGCGGGTCGGCGGGCGCATGATCCGTGTTGGAATCGGCGGACCCGAGATCACGAGGAGGACACCGATGGCCTACACAGTCATCGCCCGTTACCACTGCGACCCCGCCGACGAGGCCACGGTGCGTGCCGCGCTGCTGAAGGTGCGGGAGCACACGCGTGCGGAGCCGGCGAATCTGGCCTACGAGGTGCACGCGGAGGTCGGCGAGCAGGGCAGCTTCGTGCTGTACGAGCAGTACGCGGACCAGGACGGGTTCGAGGCGCACAAGGCCGCCGACCACTTCAGGGAGTTGATCGTGGAGACCGTGTGGCCGTTGCTCACGGATCGCTCTGTGACCTTCGCCGAGTCACTCTGAGCCGAGAAGGGGGCCGGGCAAGCCCGGCCCCTTGACCTCAGAACTCGTTGCCCCAGACGTAACGGGCGATCGTCTCGACCAACACCAGCTTCTTGCGCTGGGCCTCGGCGGTCAGCAGGGGCCTGTTCGCCACGTCCGCGAAACCCCTCGACGGGGATACGGCGCCGTCCTCCAGGTCTTTGAACTCGCCCACCGCGTCCAGGCGTTCCATCACCGTGTCGATGTCCTCCAGCTCGGGCGTGGTCGCGTCCACCACGCCCAGGCAGAAGTCGCGGTCCTCCGGCAGCGCCCTGACCAGGGCCAGTTCGGCCGCGGTGCCCTGGTCGAAGGGGAGGATCCAGCGGTCGGCCGGGATTCCGGCGTAGAGCTGCTCGGCACGGGCCGGGTCGACGGTGGTGGGGGCCGTCCAGCCCGGTGACATCGCGATCCGTACGGCCTCGGGGCGTTCGTCCAGGCGCACCGCCAGGGCGTCGACGGCCAGCGCGTCCTCGAAGGACAAGGCGCCTGTCGCGGTGTCCAGCAGCAGTGGGTTGTTGAGCTGGATCAGGCGTACGCCCTTGGAGACCAGCAGCTCGATCTCGGCCCGGATGATCTCGGCCAGGGCCTCGCCCAACTCGCGGGCGGAGGACGGGCCGAGGCCCTCCTGGTAGGCAGTGGCCGCGAGGTACGCCGGCGACGGCAGCGAGACCTTCGGCGCGATCACCGTCAGCGAGGCGAGCCGCTCCGCCCAGTCCGCGACGAGCGGGCCGTTGGCCTTGGGCAACGACTCGGCGACCCAGCGGGTCAGGCCGTCGGGGCCTACCTCGTCCGTACGGCGGAAGCCCGACACAGCGCCGAAGACCGCGCTGCGGAAGTCCTCACGGGGGAAGTCGCCGTCGGTCACCACGGTCGAGCGCAGCTTGCGCTGGTAGGCGACCGCGTCCTGGACCGCCTGTTCCACGCCGACGGTCGCGAGGTCGTTCGGGCGGACCAGGCTGCCGTGGTGGTCGATGCGGTAGTTGAAGGTGTCCGCCATGGCTCACGCGTCCTTGTCTGAAGGCTTGCCGGAAACGCCCCAGGCGGCGAACTCAAGTTCGTAGCCGAGGGACCGCAGGACCTCCTCGGCGATCTGCTGGTCCTCGTCCGCGGTGCCACCGGCGATGCCGAGGCCGCCGATGATCTCGCCGTCCTTCTTGATGGTGACGCTGCCCTCGGTGGCCATGATCGGCAGGGCCGCGCCGGGCAGCTGGGAGAGCTGGGAGAAGAAGACCGGCTGGCTCTCCTGCCACTTCTTCAGCATCTTGCCTGGACGCTGCATGATGGCCGCGGTGTAGGCCTTGGCGCGGGCGATGTCGGGGGTGAGCGGACGGGCGCCGTCGGGGCGGCGGATGGCGATCGGGAAGCCGCCGGCGTCCACGACCGCGACGCTCACCGCCTTGCCGATGGCCTGAGCGCGCTTGTGGGCGGCGTCGATGATCTCCTCGGCGGCGTCCAGGGTGAGGCTGGTCATGCGGCTTCCTTCGGTGCGGTGAGGGTGCGGCGCAGGCGGGCGACCGCCGCGTTGTACTTGTCCGGTGTCTCCCAGTACATGGAGTGCGGGGCGCCCTCGACGATCTCCAGGTGCGAGTCGGGGAGGAGTTCGTGGGCGCGGGTCACGGTCTTCACGCTGAGCACCGCGTCCTTCTCGCCGGCCAGGAAGGCGACCTTGACGCCGGAGGCCTGGATCTCCTCCAGGCTGGGGCCGTCGGTGTCGAGGTTGCGCAGGTCCTGCATCCTGGCGACGTTGAACGTGCCCATCTGCTGGAACAGGAAGGTGAGGTCGGCGCGGCCGGTCTGGAACTCCTTGGTCAGCAGCCGGTCGATGACGGGCAGCTTGACGGCCTCGGCGCGGTCGGCGGCGGCCAGTTCCCTCAGCTCGGGGTGGCTGATGCCGCCGAGGGAGTGACCGAGGACGACGGAGGAGACGCGGTGGGGGCGCAGAAGTCCGGCGCGCAGGGCGGCGACCGAGCCGATGGACTGGCCGACGAGCATCGCGTCGGTGATGTCCTCCTGGTCGAGGACGGCGACGACGTCACCGGGGAAGTCCTGGCCGTCGAACTCGTCCATGGACGAGTCGGATTTGCCGAAGCCGCGCAGGTCGACGGTGAAGACCGTGAACTCCTCGCGCAGTGCGGCCACTTGTTGCCACCAGGCGGCGTGGTGGCCGCCGCTGCCGTGCACGAACAGGATCGCCGGACCGCTGCCGTGGCGCTCGTAGTAGATGGAGGTGCCGTCGGAGTCGGCAATGGGCATAAGAATGAACTCCCATACGCGCAGGATTAGTTGGGGCGGCGACCGTGGTAGACGAGCTCGATCATGGTGTGGTCGGGGTCGTGGATGTAGCAGAACTTGGACTGGTTCTCGGGGCGCTCGATCGGCCGGGTGTGGCGGATGCCCAGCTCAGTGAGGTGGGCGAGGAACTCGTCCCAGTCGTCGACCTCGACGGCGAAGTGGTAGGGCGCCATGCGCTCCATCTCCTCGACCGGGGTGAAGTGCAGGTCGAAGTTGCCCCGGGTCATCAGCACCACGCGGGTGTTGGACTTGGGCATGATCCGCTTCATCCCGAAGACCTTGGTGTACCACTCGGCGGTGCGGTCGGGGTCGGTGGTGGGGAAGTTGACGTGGTGGATGTAGCGGGGTTCCTTGCTCATGGCTGATTCCCTTCGAGTTGTACGGGGTTGGACAGCACGCCGATGCCGCTGATCTCGACGTCCACGGTGTCGCCGGGCTCGATCCGGCAGACGGACTCGGCGCCCATCCACAGCACGTCGCCGGGGTGCACGGTGAGGTGTCTGGTCATCTGGACGAGGTAGTCGAAGGGGTCGAACACCATGTCGCCGGTGGGGAATTGGGCGCGGATCTCGCCGTTGACCCGCATGGTCGTCGTCTGGGCGAGGGCGTCGACGTCGGTCTCGATCCAGGGCCCCATCGGCTTGAACGTGTCGCTGTTCTTGCTGCGCCAGAAGGTGCGGTCGCTGTGCTGCCAGGTGCGAGCGCTGACGTCGTTGCCGATCGTCCAGCCGAAGACGGCCCCCCGCGCCTCCTCGTGGGTGGCGTGCCGCAGCGTACGGCCGATGACGGCGACGAGTTCGGGTTCTGCCTCGAAGCGGCCCTCGACCTCGGCGGGCTTGACGATCGGCGAGCCGTGCCCGGTGAGGGCGTTGTTGGCCCGGTAGCCGATCTCGGGCCGGGCGGGGGTCTCGACGCCGGCGTGGGCGATGTGCCGCGGGTAGTTCATACCGACCGCGTAGAAGACGGGCGGCACGACGGGCGGCAGCCATACGGCGGTCGAGCGGGCGACCGCGCCGACGACGTCCGGTTCGCCCTCGATGGGGGACCCGGACAGCAGCTCGACGTCCTCCTCCCCCACCAGCCCCCACACCGGGCGGCCGTCGACCCGGACGCGCGCGTACCTCATGGCACCAGCAGGTGGGAGACGCGCTTGGTGACGAGGTAGGCGTCCAAAGCCTCGGGCCCGCCCTCACGGCCGTAACCGCTCTCCTTCACCCCGCCCGACGGCGCCTCGTGCACCGAGCCGCCGCAGTGGTTGAGGGAGAGGATCCCGGCCTCCAGCTCGCCCGCCAGCCGCTCGGCGGTCGCGGCGGACCGGGTGAAGCCGTACGCGGCGAGTCCGTACGGCAGTTCGTTCGCGGTCCTCAGTGCCTCGTCGAGGTCGCTGAAGGGGAGGATGGGGGCGATCGGCCCGAAGGGCTCCTCGTGCAGGAGGTCGGCGTCCGCCGGTACGTCGGTCAGGACGGTCGGCGCGAAGAAGTACCCGGGACGGTCCGGGCGTTCGCCGCCGGTGAGGACCTTGGCGCCCTTGGCGACCGCGTCCCCGGTCAGGCGGATCATCGCGTCGAGGCGGCGCTCGTTGGCCAGCGGGCCCATCTGCGTGCCCTCGGCCAGTCCGTCGCCCACGACCACCGCCTCGGCGGCCTTCACGAACTCGGCCGTGAACTCCTCGACCAGGCTCTCGTGGACCAGGAGACGACTGGGCGAGGTGCACACCTGTCCGGCGTTCACGAACTTAGCCTGCGCGGCGCGTCGGGCGGCCATGGCGGCATCGGCGTCCTCGCACACGATCACCGGGGCGTGGCCGCCGAGTTCCATCAGCGTCGGCTTCATGACCTTGCCCGCCTCGGCGGCCAGTAGCTTGCCGACGGGGACCGAGCCGGTGAAGGCGATCAGGCGCGTGACCGGGGAGGCGATGAGGTGGGCGGAGACCTCGGCGGGCTCGCCGAAGACGAGGTTGAGGACGCCCGCCGGCAGCCCCGCGTCCGCGAAGCAGGCGACCAGCGCCGCGGCCGTCGCCGGGGTCTCCTCGGAGGCCTTGATGACGATCGAGCAGCCCGCGCTCAGCGCGGAGGAGATCTTGCGCATGGGGCCGCCGGCCGGGAAGTTCCACGGCACGAACGCGGCGACGGGGCCGACGGGTTCGCGGCGCACGGTGAGTACGGTGCCGGGGGCCGAGGGGATGATACGGCCGTACGCGCGCCGGGCGTCCTCGATGTGCCAGCGCAGGGTGTCGGCGACGCGGCGGGCCTCGCCGGTGGCCTCGACCAGGGGCTTGCCCTGCTCCTGGGTCATGATCCGGCCCACCTCGCCGGCGCGCTCGGTGAGCAGGTCGGCGGCGGCGTGCAGGATCTGGGTGCGCTTGGCGACGGACGTGTTGCGCCAGGTGCGGAAGCCCTGGTCGGCGGCCTGGAGGGCGCGGTCGAGGTCGGCGGTGGTGGCGAGGGGGACTTCTCCGATCACCTCCTCGGTGGCGGGGTTCACGATGGGGGCGGTGCGTCCGGTTCCGCCCTGGCACCACTCGCCCGCTATGTACATGCGGACGGCGGGGTGGCCGTGGTCGGTCGTCATGGGTGGGTGCCCTCTCAAGAGGCTTCGTTGTCGCGGTTGGTGCGCAGGGCCCAGATGTGGTGCGGCGGGGTCGTCTCGTGGACGCGGGTCTCGTAGCTGTCGTCGACCCGGTCCATGTCGGCGGCGTACTCGACGCGGCCGCCGCACGGGGCGTGCAGGAAGCGGAAGACGTTGGAGCCGATGGTGTGGCGGCCGAGCCGGCGGGCCTCCCGCCAGCCGTGCTCGATCATGTGATTGCCACCCTCGATCACGTCGTCGAAGCCCGGCACCTCGTACGCGATGTGGTTGATCCCGGCCTTGTCGGGCCGGTGGCACAGCAGCATGGTGTGCTGGTCCTGGTCGCCCGGGGCCTGCATGAACACGCCCATGGGCTCGACGACGTCGGTGGGCCGGAAGCCGAGGAGGTCGGTGTAGAAGGCGACGGCCTCGTCCTTGCCCGGCTTCGGTATGTTCAGGGCCACGTGGCACATCCGCAGTGGTCGGACCCGCTCGATGGCGTCCAGGGCGGTGTTCCAGCGGTTGACGTTGCCGAGCGCGTTGGCGGGTCGGGGCGTGACGGGGGCCGGCTTCGGGCGGGCCCGGGTCAGACCGACACCGAAGCCGGTCTCGTCGACGGTGTGGTGGACGCCGTCGGCGCTCTCGCGGACCTCGCGGTCCTTGGCGACGGCGGCCACCAGCCGCTCCAGCTCCTCGGGGGTGTCGACACCCCACACGACCTCGCGCAGGGTGGGGCCGGGCTCCACCGGGGGCGGCAGCAGCGGGCCGGGGCGGGTGTCCAGGTGGAGGGTCTGCCCGGTGAGGGTCTCGAAGACGGCGTGCTCGTCGGTCCGCTCCAGCGGGAACAGCCCGAAGTCGTCGAAGAAACGGACGCATTCGTCGAGGTCCTCGACACCGTAGGTGACCGATTCGATCCTCTGGATTCCCATGGGTTCCTCTTTTCGCGGGTCGCCTGCGAGCGTAGATTTCGGCAGTCCGCGGGCTCAACGGAGCGGTCGGCACGGAATCCGCAATCGTTTCTTGCGGCTCGCGCGGCCCGGCTGCGGCTACTGGTCGATCGCGGGGATGGGGTTGCGCGAGAACCAGTCGGTGAGAAAGTCCAGGAACACGCTGATCTTGCGCGGTGTGCCTTGCCCGGGGCCGTAGATCGCGTACAGCGGGCGGTCGGGCACCGCCAGCTCCGGCAGCAGAACCCGCAGCGCTCCGGAGACGAGGTCGTCGTACGCCGGACGCTGCGGCAGCAGCGCGATGCCGCGCCCGTGCACGGCGGCCTTCTGCAGGGCGAGGTAGGAGTTCGACGAGAAGGCGATGTTGCGGATCTTGTGCAGGGTGCTCGCACGGCCGTGGCCCAGGCGCCAGACCGGGTCGTTCACGTGCACAAGGCAGTCACGGGCGGCGAGGTCGTTGGGGTGGGCGAGCGAGCCGTGCCGGTCGGTGTACGCCTCCGACGCGCACAGCACGAAAGGCAACGAGGAGATCTTCTTCAGCCGGACACTGGAGTCCCTGAGATCCCTGGTGTGGAAGGCCACGTCGAATCCGCTGTCCAGGAAATCGTAGGTGCGGTCGGACATGCCGCCGAGTTCGAAGCGGACCTGGATTTTGGGATGCGCCGCGGAGAACGCGGCGATGGCATCGCCCAGGTCGAGGCTGCCTATCCATTTCGGACAGATGATGCTGAGCGTCCCCTCGGCCCGGTCGTGCAACTGCGCGATACCGGCGTCCTCGGCCTCGATCTCCCCCAGAATGCGGGCGGCGAATTCCGCGTACCGCTGGCCCGGCTCGGTGAGGCTCACCGAGCGGGCCGTGCGGTTGACCAGCCTCACTCCCACCTGTCGCTCGAGTTCCGCCACGTGCCGCGACACGAGCGAGCCCGACGAGCCCAGCCGTTTGGCGGCCCCACTGAAACTGCCGACCTGCGCGACGGTGACGAAGCTGTGCATGAGAAGCAAGCGGTCCATGGGCTCTGTCCTTGCCTGGAGCAGTACGGCGCTGTCCTGGGGTGGTTCGCTCAGGTTGTTCCTGGTGAGCAAGACAAAGTGACTGTTGGCAATCTTGTCAACCTTCTTGTTGCCGTTAACCGAATTTCAAGGATTGACGCGTCCGTAGCCGCGGATGTCCGGGAACGGGGGTTCCTTGTCGGCCTGCAGGTCCACCTGGAAGGTGTTGAGGCACATGCCGAGCATGGTGAAGTTGCCGAGCGCGCCGATGGTGTCGACCAGCCCCTTCGAGCCGAAGTGCTCCAGCGCCCGGGCGAAGGTCTCGTCGGAGACGAAGTGCTCCTCCAGGACCTCGCGGCAGAACTGGTAGAACGCCTGGTCCGCCTCGTCGTCGAAGACGGCCTCGCGCTTCTCGGCGATGGCCTTGACCGCGGCCTCGGGGACGCCGGCCTCGATCGCCTGGTGCACATGGGCATTCCAGGAGTACTGCGCATCCCAGTTCCGCGCGGCCATCAGCAACGTCAACTCCCGTAGACGCTTGGGCAGACTGCAGTCGAAGCGGGCGAACGCCCCCAGGGACTCGGCGCGTTCACACATCTCAGGGCTGTGCAGCCAGACCCGGAACGGACCCCGGACGGCGCCACGCCGGCCGGCGATGCGGGCGGCCAGCTCCAGCTGGCGCGGATCCATTTTCTCTTCGCTCAGAACGGGGAGCCTCATCTGGCCAGTACCTGCCTTTTCCTCATGGCTTGACGACGTGACGGCCGTACCGCCGTCACGACGCGATGCCAGCTGACCGTACAGCGGGGATACGGCAGTTCACCCCTCCCGAACCGCAACGTAAAACTGCACGCCGGGGGGCACCCCGTCACGCGCGCGCGACCTAACGTCGGTCTCCGTACCGCCGTCGTATCACCGTGAAGTGGAGAGGACTCCGGATGACCACGATCATCAAGGTCGCCCAGGTACCGCTGCTGGACCGAGGGGGCGCCGTCGTCACGACACCCCTGATCACGACGCCGTCCGCCCAGGGCGAGAACAGGATCACCAGCGGGATGAGCGTCTACCCGGTCGGCTCCGGCGCACCGCTGCACTCCCACAACTGCGATGAGCACGTGACGATCCTCGAGGGCCGGGCGGAGGTGTGGGTCGACGGTGAAGCGACGAAACTGGAGCAGTACGACACCACGTACATCCCGTCCCCGATCCCCCACCTCTTCCGCAATATCGGCGACGTCCCGTTGCGCATTCTGTGGGTCTATTCCTCGGGCCATGTGACACGCACTTTCACCGAGACCGGCAAGACGGTGGAACATCTGTCGGCCGAGGACCAGATGGGCAAGGACTGAGGCGTTCCGGCCAACAGTCCGTCCCGATCGGGGAATTACCGGCCGCCCCGTCCATCCGCCGAGCGCATCGACGGCGCTCAGCGGTCACGCCGACTCGCGCACCACGATCCGCCCTCTCATCGGAGCCAGGCCCTCGGTGTCGACGCCGAGGACGGCTCGGGCAGCGATACGGCCGAGGATTTCGGCGTCGATGTGGACGGTTGTCAGCGCAGGAGCGGAAAGAGACCCGTACTCGATCTCGTCGAAGCCGATCACGGCCATGTCGTCAGGCACGCGTCGACCGAGGTCGCGCAGAGCGGTCATGCCTCTCAGCGCGATGTCGTCGTCGAACGCCGCGAGGGCGGTCACGTCCCCGTGGGCCGCCAGGAACGCCTCGACGGCGGCGGCGCCGGCGTCCCGCGGCCGGGGCACGACGAAACGCTCCAGGGGCCGAAGTCCCAGACGCCGTGCAGCTTCCTGCGCGAAGCCCAACCGGGCGTCCCTCAGCGGGAATTCGTGGTCGGGCAGGGCCATGGCGATGCGGGTGTGCCCGCGCTCCGCGAGGTACCGGATCTGCAGGGCCGCGTTGGCGGCGAATCCGCGCTCCCAGTCCTCCTCGGTGGGCTCCTGCCCTCGCATGTACACCTCGCCCAGCCGCAGCACAGCGCGCGGCGCGATGGTGTCGAGGATCTTCTGCGTGGCTTCGGGGTTGGCGTGCCCGTGCCGGACCAGCAAGATGTGCTCATGCTCGGCGAGTTCCTCGTCCAGGCCCCGGACGTAGCTCCGGGAGAAGTTGCCCTCCATGCCCCAGTCGACGTTGAGCACCACGACGCGGGAGGAGCCCTCGCGCAGGGCCCGGGCGATCCCGTGCGGGACGTACCCCAGAACCTGGGCGGCCTCCATGACCCGCTCCCGGGTCGCGACGGAGATCGTCTGCCGTGGGTCGTCGTTGAGTACGAAGCTCACCGTGGCTCGCGACACTCCGGACGCCTTGGCCACGTCGCTCAACGTCACCCGACCAGAACGGCCCATCCCGGATCCTCTCGGCGCCCAGCTCCAGAACGATTGAGTTCAGGCTAGCCCACGGACTCGGTGGCCTTCTGCAAGCAGAGTTTGCACAAACCGGCGCGTGCGGCGTGCGGTCAGTGCCGGTTGGGGAACGGACGGGAGATGACCGTACCCCGTACCCGTGTCTGGGTGTGTCGTTCGACGGCCGGGTTCGGTGAGCCCCCGTTCGGCTCGCCCCACCCGATCTCCACCTGGTCGCCCACGGCGGCGGCCGGGTCGATGGTGCCGAGGGAGATCCATCCGCGCACGTTCGCGAGTACACGGTGAGCATGGCCGCGCCGACGAGTTCGCCGTCCTTCTCGACGCGGTCGAACTGGCAGGACGTGTAGAAGGCCGCGGGCATCTCCAGGTACTTGAAGCGCCTGTCGCCCTGCTCGTACATGCTCGCGTAGATCTTCGCGACGTCGTCGCGGTCCCACAGCACCCACGTCTTGCGGCGCGGCCGGTCCTTGATCCGCTCAAGGCCCTCGCGTCCGACGAAGTCATGGTCGAACTTCACGATGTGGCCGTGAACCAGCGCGCCAGGAATGCGAGGAACACGGTGACCTTGCGGGGTGTGGGCTGTCCCGGGCCGTAGACGGCGTACAGCGGCCGCTCCGGGACGGGATGACCGGGCAACAGGATCTGCAGGGCGCCGGACATCAGATCGTCGTGCGCCGACCGCTCGGGAAGCAGGGCGACCCCGCGCCCGAGCACGGCAGCCTTGCGCAGGGCGATGTAGGAGTTCGAGGAGTACGCCACCTTGCGGATCTTGTGCAGTGTGGACGTGGAGCCGTGCCCGAGCCGCCACACCGGCTCATCGACGTGTACGAGGCAGTCATGGGCCGCCAGATCGTTCGGATGGGCCAGGGTCCCGTGCCTGTCGACGTACTGCTTCGACGCGCACAGCACGAAGGGCAACGACGTGATCTTCTTGAGGCGGACGCCGGAGTCCCGCAGGTCGCGGGTGTGCAGGGCGATGTCGAATCCGCTGTCCAGGAAGTCATAGGTGCGGTCGGACAGGCCGCCCAGTTCGAAGCGCACGCAGATCCTGGGATACGCGGCCGAGAAGGCGGCGATGGCGTCACCGAGGTCGAGGCCGCCGATCCACTGGGGCGAGACCACCCCCAGGCTCCCTTCCGCACGGTCGTTCAGCTGGGCGATGCTCGCGTCCTCGGCCTCGATCTCCTTGAGGATGCGGGTCGCGAACTCGGCGTCGAGCACCCCCGGTTCGGTGAGACTGACCGAGCGCGCCGTGCGGTTCAGCAGCCGCACCCCCACCTGCCGCTCCAGCTCGGCGACATGGCGCGACACGAGCGACCCCGAGGAGTTGAGCGCTCTGGCGGCCTGACTGAAGCTGCCGAGCTGCGCGACGGTCACGAAGCTGCGCATGAGGAGCATGCGATCCATGGACCTCCTCCGCCACTTAAACGTTCTAGCAACCGTAACAGCCCCTGTCGCCCCACCACTGCCGCCGGCCACTTCCTTGCGCTGTACGCAACTAAAGAGTGCGAGGCACGCGCCTCCTCAATTGCGGAGTTCTCCTGCTAGCGTCGGACTAGATCGATTAAGTCGCTCACGTCCCCACGCACTCCGCCCACGCCGCAACACAGACGCGACGATCAAGCTAGATCGATTTAGTAGCCGGATCGATCCGGAGTCTGTGGGTGACCTCGGAAGGAGCCGCATGACCATCCCGAGCCTTCAGGACGGCATCGACAAGGCGGGCTCGCCCGTCGACCTGCTGTGGAAGCCCGGTGCCGAGCCGTGGGTCCCCGAGGTCGTCGAGCGCGAGTTCGCCGGATGGCGGCAGGAGCAGGCGGCGTGGCACGAAGGTGTGGCGCTGCTCAACCTGTCGCATCACATGTACGACATGTGGATCGAGGGGCCGGACGCCACCCGGGTACTGGCCGACCACGGCGTCAACAACTTCGAGAACTTCGCGGTCGGACAGGCCAAGCAGTACGTGCCGGTCACCGGCGACGGCTACATCGTCACCGACGGGATCCTCGCCCGCGAGGGCGAGAACAAGTATCTGCTCAGCGGAATCCCCGCCGCGCAGCACTGGGTGCAGTACCACGCGGAGAAGGGCGGCTACGACGTCTCGTTCGTCACCGATCCGTCGTCCGCGTTCCGGCCCGGCGGGGGCGCCCCGAAGCTCTTCCGCTACCAGGTCCAGGGGCCGCGGGCCCTGGACCTGATACACAGTGCGTTCGGCGGGCCGCTCCCGGAGACGAAGTTCTTCCACTCCACGCCGGTCACCCTCGACGGCCGTGCCTTCCGGGCCCTACGGCACGGGATGGCCGGCCAGGCCGGCTACGAATTCATCGGTCCCTGGGAACACGCGGCCCACGTCCACGAGGCGTTCCTGAAGGCCGGCGAGCCGCTCGGACTGGTCCAGGTCGGCGCCCTCGCCTACACCACACCCAGCGTGGAGAGCGGCTGGATCCCCTCACCGGTCCCCGGCATCTACTCCGATCCCGGTCTGCTGGAATACCGCCGGTACTTGCCGCTGTTCGGCATCGAGGGCAAACGGCCGCTCAACGGCAGCCACTTCTCGCCGAACATCGAGGACTACTACGTCTCCCCCTACGAACTCGGCTACGGGAAGATGATCCACTTCGGGCACGACTTCCAGGGCCGGGACGCCCTGCTGAAGGCGAAGGACGAGGAGCTGCGCAAGAAGGTCACCCTGATGCTCGACCGCGACGACGTGCGCCGGGTGCTCGGCGAGGGCCAGGATCCCGGGTTCGTGCTCAGCTACGCACGGCACCGGGTGGAGGACGTTGACGGCGGCCTGGTCGGCGTCACGATGCAGAGCGCGTCGATCGATCCGGTCGGCACGGTACTGGCCCAGACCCTGATCACCCCCGCGCACGCCTCGCCCGGCACCGAGGTCAGCGTGGTCTGGGGCGAGCACCCCGGCACGGACACCGACCCCGAGGCGGACCTCGGCTTCCCGCGCATCCGGGCCACCGTCCGACCGAGCCCCTTCAACCAACACGCCCGCACCCATTACCGCCGGAACATCTGACCGGGCCGGTTCGCGCGGCCGCTCGCCCGGCCGCGCCCCGTCGGCCCCAGACCACTCGCCGACGCTCTGACCAGCCGATTACACGGCCCTGCACCGACCGGTTCAGCCACCGCACGCCGCCCAGGCCGAGCACATAACTCTCCTCCCCTGCACGATGATCGCGTGTTCCGTGCGCGCTCTCCCGTGGGTGGTCTCCCCCGCGCGGTGATTGCGCCCGCGGTACAACACGCCGTCGCACCTTCGACCAGGAGCACCATGAACCCCTGCAACACGGCCTCCACGGCGGTGAGTACATCGCTGCTGGAGGACTTCTCGCTGGAGATGACAGGCAAGGACGTGTTCAAACTGGAGGAGGCCCGCGACAGGATCCCCCACGGCACGCGCGTCAACGTCACCTTCCTCGGCAACGAGGACCTGGAGATGCGGCTGGCCGCAGCCCGTGCCGTGAAGCAGCTCGGCTTTGTACCGGTGCCGCACATCTCGGCCCGTCGGCTCGGCTCCAAGGCCGACTTCGAAGGCTTTCTGGCCGGCCTACGGAACGACGGAACCTGCGACAACGTCTTCACCGTCGCCGGGGACCCGGCCCGCCCGGAGGGCCCCTACGAGGACTCGCTCTCCCTGATCGAGTCCGGCCTGCTGCCGGAGTACGGGGTGCGGCACGTCGGCGTCAGCGGCTACCCGGAGGGGCATCCCGCCATTCCGGGGCCCGTGTTGTGGTCGGCGCTGCGGGACAAGAGCGCGGCGCTGGCGGCGCAGGGCCTGGAAGGCAGTGTCATCACCCAGTTCGGGTTCGACGTGGATCCGGTGCTGGCCTGGGTCGAGCGGGTGCGCGGGATGGGCATCGGGCTGCCGGTCCGGATCGGTGTGCCCGGCCCGGCCGGGGTGCGGCGTCTGATGTCCTACGCGGCCCGGTTCGGCGTCGGCACCAGTGCGGCCATCGCCAAGAAGTACGGTCTGTCGCTGACCAACCTCATGGGCACCGCCGGCCCGGACCGGTTTCTGCGGGCGCTGGCCGAGGGGTACGAACCCGCCCGGCACGGCGAGGTGAAGGTCCACTTCTACACGTTCGGCGGACTGCGGGCCACGTCCGAGTGGGTCGCCCGGTTCAGGAAGGAGGTGCAGGCATGACACTCACCCAGGGCAGGGCGCCTCGCCCGGCCGAGAAGGTCCGGGGTACCCATCACCAGGCCTCGCTGATCGTCCAGGGCGCCGACGCCACGGGCATCGTCGCCGCGCTGGCCTCCGTTCTCAGCGGTCACGGTGCCAATATCGTCTCCCTGGACCAGTACTCCGACAACGCGCAGGGCGGCGCCTTCTTCCAGCGCACCGTCTTCACGATGGACGCCCTCCAGGCGGCACTTCCCGCGCTGCGAGCCGATCTCGACGATCGTCTCGTCAAGCAGTACGGGCTCACGTACCGGCTGCGCGACCTGTCCGTCCCGAAGCGGGTCGCCATCTTCGCGAGCAAGTCCGACCACTGTCTCCTCGACCTGCTGTGGCGGCACCGTCAGGGTCAACTCCCGCTCAGCATCGCGATGGTGATCTCCAATCACCCCGATGTGGCGGAGGAGGTGCGCTCGTTCGGGATCCCCTTCTTCCATGTCCCCTCGATGGGTCCGGACAAGTCGGCGGCCGAGGTGGAGCATCTGCGGCTGCTCAAGGACAACGTCGACTTCGTGGTGCTCGCCCGCTATATGCAGATCCTGTCCGGCGAGTTCATCGAGAGGGCCGGGGTGCCGATCATCAACATCCACCACTCCTTCCTGCCGGCCTTCATCGGCGCCGGGCCGTACGCCAAGGCCAAGGAGCGGGGCGTGAAGCTGGTGGGGGCCACCGCCCACTACGTCACCGAGGACCTGGACGAGGGTCCGATCATCGAGCAGGACGTCGTCCGCGTCAGCCATGCCGACACGGCCGCGGATCTCGCCCGCCGCGGTGCCGACGTGGAGCGGGCCGTGCTCTCGCGCGCCGTGCTCTGGCACGCGGAAGAGCGGGTCGTCCGCAACGGCAACCAGACCATCGTCTTCGCCTAGCGACTCGGACCGATGACCATCGCGATGCTCCTGGTGAACACCCTCCGCGCCGCCGAGTGGGTCGCCGGACGTCGGCCCGTTCCGGCATGACCCGGCAGCGGAGCGATTCACCGTGGGAGAGGCAGGGTGGTGGTGCGTCGGAGACACCGACGCACCACCACCCTGCCGCAACCGCCGACCACTCAGCTCACGTCACCGGTCGCAGTCGTCCCCGCGGCCCCGGCCGGATGCGTCGCCACCTCGGGCGTCCCGCCGGTCTCCTGCACCACCCGCGTCCGTACGCCGATCGTGAAGAAGGCGATCACCGCGGCCACCAGCATGCCGACGCCGCCGACGAGGGCGCAGGTGTGCAGTGCGTCGGTGAAGCTCGCGCCGTAGGCGGACAGTGCCTGGCCGGTGGCTTCCGGAGTCTTCAGCCGCAGGAACGCGCCGGCCTGGATACCGACGTGCGACACCACCCCGCTCACCTCCCCCTGGTCGGCTGCGCTCAGACCGGACCGGGCGAGATGGCCGGGCAGTGTGTCCAGGGTGCGGTTGGTGAGGATCACGCCGAAGACCGCAGGTCCGAGGGCACTGCCGATCTGGCGCAGTGCGCTGTTGGCGGCGCCCGCCGTGTCCGCGAGCCGACGCGGCAGGCTGTTCATGGCGATGGTCGTGATCGGCGCCATGGCGAGCGCGATGCCGATGCCCAGCACCCCGACGACCAGCGCCGCTTCCCCGGTGCCGGTGGAGGCGCGGAACAGGTTGACGCACAGCGCCCCGACACCGCCGACCACGAGGCCGGTGACCAGGAGCAGCGCGGGTGAGGTGCGGTTCATCAGACGGCCCACCAGAGGGCTGAGCACGACGGTGAAGCCGTTGATGGCGACGAGCCGTAGGCCGATGTCCCAGGTGGAGGCGTGATGGACGAGCCCGAAGTACTCGCTCAGCGCGAAGACCAGACCGACCTGGGCGAACAGGGTCAGGCCCATCACGAGCGCGGCACCGGAGAAGGCCGACGACCCGAACAGACGCATGTCCAGCATCGGACAGGGCGACCGGAGTTCGACCACGACGAAGGCCAGCAGACCGACGGCGGCCGCCACGAACGCGAGCACGACCTCGGCGGAACCCCATCCGGCGCTGCCGCCCTCGATGACGCCGTACACCAGGCCCGTGATCGCGATGATGGCCAGGATCTGGCCGGGGATGTCGAGATGGCGTTCACGCTGCGAGCGGGACTCCCTGAGGACAACCGCCCCGATCACCGTGGTGACCACGCCGACGACCAGGGCCGGCAGGAAGATCCACCGCCAGCTCGTGTGTTCCACGATGACACCGTTGAACAGCGGCCCGAGTGTCAGACCGAGGCCCAGGGAGGCCGTCCACAGGGCTATGACACGGGCGCGCTTGTGGTGGTCCGGGCACACATGGCTGATCAGGGCCAGGGTGGAGGGGAGCAGGGCGGCCGTGCCGATACCGGTGAGCGCCTGGCCCACACACACCTGCACGACGCTGCCGGCCGTCAGACAGACCAGGCAGCCGAGGCAGAACATGACGAGACCGGCGAGCCAGGTCTTCTTGCGTCCGTACAGTTCGCCGATCATGCCGCAGGTCAGCAGCAGGGCGGCGGTCGGCAGGATGAAGGCGTCAGTGATCCACTGGAGCCCGACGGTTGAGGCGTCGAGCGCCTGCTGGATGACCGGCAGCGCGACGGAGACGCCGACGACCGGGAGGTAGGAGACGAACACTCCCAGGCAGGCCAGCACGATCGTGGCCGTGGTGTGGCGGGATTCGGATCCTGGCTGTGCGGACCGGGACGAGACAGATGTGATGGCCGGCATGGCTCCTCGAGACATGGAGATGGAGTAGTGGGCGAATAGCTGGAGCGGCGGTCGACGGCCCGGGACCCCTGGTTGGGCGCCGCTGGTGCGCCGTGCCACCCGACTGCGCGGCGGACCCCGAAGGCACCGGTGAGGGGGGCGTTTTCGTCAGCGCACGGCGAAGTGCATCAGGTCCGAGCCGACAAGCATGCGGCCGCCGTAGGCGGCATCGCGTGCGCTGTCGCGCAGCAGGCGGCGCCAGGTGGCGTCGCTGACCGCGGTCTGCTGTCCCGGGCTGAGATGGGTGGCGATCAGCGTGCCCGGGTCCGCCTGGGCTGCGATACGGCCGAGTTCGGCGACGTCGGTGTGGCCGGCCAGGATGTGGTCGATCAGCGTCTGCGGCAGTCCGAGGCCGGCCAGCCCGTCGGGGTACAGGGCCTCGTGCACCAGGACGTCCGCGCCGCGGGCGAGCGTCACCAGGTTCGGCGTCGGCGCGGTGTCGCCGGAGAAGACGACGCTGCCGTGATCGGTGTCGAACCGGTAGGCGTAGGCCGGGAACACCGCGCCGTGCGGGACCAGGACCGCGCTGACCTTGACGTCGTCGTTCTCCATGACGGTGAAGGGCCGCATGGCCGGTGCGGTCCGGGCGGGCGAGGCCCGGAGGTCTGCGGGCGGCAGGACGTCGTGGACGTTGAGCAGGGTGGCCGGGTCGATGGCCGCGTGCTCGGTCATGAAGAAGGTTGGGGAGGCGGCGCAGGCCTGCCCTGCGAGCCGGGTCATCTCGACCGTTCCCGGCAGGGGCCCGGGAGCGCCGGACACGCTGGAGGCGATGCCGGCCGGCCCGGGGCCGTATACCTCGACAGGGCGCTGGAAGCCCTGCGTGCCCGAGGCGCCGGCCGCCAGCAGGGGGAAGGCATAGTAGTCGACGATGTGGTCGGCGTGCAGATGCGTGAGGAAGATACCGGCGAGCGAGGGCATCGAGAGCCCGGCGCGCAGGTACTGGGTCACGGCACCGCGTCCGCAATCCACAACGTATGTACGGCCGTTGACGACCAACGCGGAGGAGATGCCGTAGCGGGCCGCAAGCGGCGGGGGCCCGCCGTTGGTGCCCAGCAGAGTCAGTGCCAAGCCCTTTGCGGGCGTCTCCGACACCGTGGCGGCCGACGCCTGCTGAGAGGCCGGCAGCGATACGGCGACGGCGGTCGCCGATGCCGCCACCGCCCCGAGCAGGGATCTGCGGGATGGACGTGCGTCCGGGGGATCGCCCATCGATTCACACATGGCGGGACAGCTCCTTCGTGCGGCTCGAATCGTGCCCTGCCACAGTCATCACCGGACGCAGCAGGGTCTACGGTCCGGCGCGCAGCATGAGGTTGCGCGAAGTGAAGGCCGCTTCCCTTGCGCGGTCAGGTCGCCGTGCCACCACGAGCTCCGGCGACGGCGGCGCCGGTGCTACGTCGGAGCAGGCGGGCCTCGCGCCCCAGGCCGACGGCACCGTGGTGACGAGCGAGAACCAGGTCGTGACGCAGACCGAGGACGGTACGACCATCGCCGTCACCCAGCGTCAGCAGCCCAAGCGTCAGACCAAGGCCCAGCGCCGGTCCGGGGGCCCACATGGACGGGCGACGCCACGTCGGCCACCCCGCTGGAGAAGTCCGACGAGCCGCAGGACGCCAGGCCCGCCACTGCGAAGCAGCCCCAGAAGCCCGGCCGCGGCAGCCGCTCCAAGGCCCAGTCATGACAGCGCGAGGTCCGCAGCGGCCCAAGTCCCCGTCCATGCGGGCAGTCTCGACTTGCAGAAACTGGTCGGCCGTGAGGGTTGAGGCGCTGGAGGCGCTGGAGGCGCTCCAGGAACTCACGCACGTGGCCGTGCACCGAGAGACGCGCATGACGCGGCCAAGGCCGCGACACGGATGCGGTGGCCGGCCCGGAACAGGTACGCGGTGGGCGACAGGGTGACGGTGACGCATGACAGTTCGTCGGCGGGTGCGACGCCGGTGAGGCCGTCGCAGATGTTGGTGGAGCGTCCCTGGGGGTCGACGTCGCAGATGCGCACGAACAGGTCTGCGTGGGGCAGGCTGGAGCGGAACCAGATGTCGGCGCCGACGTCTCCGATCATCTCGAGGTCGTCCGTGAGGGTGTCGTTGGTGTAGGTGAGGACGTCGGGGCGGGCTTCCAGCGAGGCGGGGGCGGCGGCCGGCGGCCTCCAGACACGTGTAGTCGCGCAGCTGGCCGATCAGTGCCGCGGCACCTTCGGAAGCATCAGCTTTTGGATGAGCCCTGCGCACCTTTCACCGCACACGGCGTGCGGCGAACGCGCCTCTGGACAGCGGCCTTTGCCCCCGTGGTACTCGAAGATCACCAGGATGCCTCCCGAGTTCCATGGACACGCATGGCCCACACCGGAAGGACGGTGACGGGTCGGGCTTTCAGGCCCGCGCTGTCAGGGCCCGTTTGGGGAAGGCGGTGGCGGTCAGTTCCTCCGAGACGGTCCACAGGCGTCGGGCGGTGGTCGGGTCGCTGGCCGCCTCGGAGCGGTTGACCGGGGTCGGGGCGCCGCGGAACTCGCCGAAGCCGTCGGGTCCGACGTAGCTCGCGCCGGGCAGGTCCTGGACGGCGGCATACAGCGTGGCCAGCGCGCCGGCGTCGGTCTCCTGCGCGAGCAACACTGTACTGACCCCCCACGACCGTCTGACCGCTTCGACGAGTACAAGCGCTATGTCGCGCCGGCCGATCTACGCGGCTGATCGCCCTGCTGCACCCGGAAGACCAGCGCACCCGACGCGGCCGGCCGCCTCAGGGCACCACGGCAGGCTGACCCCTGCGCGCCCGCCGCGGCACATCACACACCCTTCAGAACGCGATCGAGTGCCGCCCGGCCCGCAGGTCCCCAGTGCGGTTTGCCGCCGGGAAGGCCCTGGTCCCCGTTCTGCCCCATGAGCATCAGGAAGAGGCTCTTCATGGCGGCCAGCCCGCGGGCGCGCCGGATCGCCGCCTCGTCTGCGTGCGCGTACATGGAGAAGAACCGTGAGGCCGTGCCCGCGGGCAGCAGCACCCATGCGGCGGCGAGGTCCCACGCCGGATCGCCGGCGAACATGTCGCCGAAGTCGACGATGCCCGAGAGCGTTCCGTCCGAGACGACGACGTTCGCGGGATGGAGGTCGCCGTGCACCCACACCGGCGAGCCCTCCCACGCGGGGGCCGCGACGGCGTCGTCCCAGACGGCCCGGACGTCGGCGGCGACGTCTTCGGGGGCAGTGGCCTGCAAGAAGTTCTCGAAGCCGTCCGTGCAGTCCTTGGGATGGCCACCGCGGTCCACGGCGATCGGCGCCTCGGCGGGTGCCTCCACGTGGAGCGCCCGGAGGAAGCCCGCCAGTGTGTCGGCCGCGTGGTCGCCGCGGCTGATCGAGCCGTGGTCCAGCGGCTCGCCGGGAACCCATGTCATCACGGTCCAGTGCTTGGGGAAGCGCTCGGAGGGTTCGCCGAACCGGACCGGGACCGGCACCGGGAGCGGCAGGCGCGGGGCCAGCACGGGGAGCCACCTCCGCTCCTTGAGCTGAAGCTCGGGGGTGGGGTCCATGCGCTGCATCCGCACGGCCAACTCGTCCCCGAGGCGCCACATTTGATTGCCCCAGCCGCCCACCACCTCACGAATGGCCAGCCCTGCGAGGTCTGGGTGTTGCTCCCGCAACAGATCGCGGACCAGGTCCGCGGTGATCTCGATCTCGGTGTCGGTCATGCGAAGTCACAGTACTGAGGCGGCAGGCGGAGCGGTTCTCGCTCTTTCGAACCTCTCGTCGCGATTCCTCTGGCATCACCCATCCGGTTTCAGAGAGCCGCACACCCACACGGCGACGACCGTGTCCGGGCCGCCCGTCCTGACGGGGTCCCGGACGCAGCTGGGCTCCGGCCTCGCGGGCACGGGCGAGTCGCGCGTTCACTGCGATCGCGGCCGCGGTGTCGGTCGGCGCGTCAGGCGGCTTGGGTCTTCTCCTCCTGGCGGCGCCTGTCGTCCTCCCGTTGCCGGGTGCGTTCGCGTTCCGCGTCGGCGGCGAGCTCGTCCTATACCACGGCCTCGGTGTCCGGGTCGTACGGGCAGCCGACGGTGGCGAGCGGCTGCACGATGCGGCACGATACGCGCCCCTCCGAGACTTCGGTCGGGCCGCTCGGGCTTCAGCCGCCGTGGGCGACCGGATCGGGACCGGCGTCGAGCGCATCGAGTACCGCGTCGCCGTTCGTCCTTGCCCACTCGGTCAGCACGTGGATCGGATCGATCAGGGTCGCCCCGAGCGGGGTGAGCTCGTACTCGACGCGGGGCGGCACCTCGGCGTAGGCATGGCGGCGGATGAGTCCGTGCGCCTCGAGCCGTCGGAGCGTCTGGGTGAGCATCTTGCGGGAGATGCCACCGATCAGCCCGATCAGCTCGCCATGGCGCACCGGGCCCTTGCTGAGGCCGTAGAGCACGACCACCGTCCACTTGTCGGCGATCAGCTCGACCGCCAGACGCGCCGGACAGTCGGCGAGAAAGGGATCCCCGGGACCGAAACCGCTCATGGCGCCAAAGGTACCCGCGCCACGGGCACCTGCCGGTTCCTATCGGAAACCTAGCCTGGTTCTCTCCCCTTCCCGAGCCAGGAGAGTCATGCGAGTCATCACCCAGCACACGCTCGGCGGTCCCGAGGTGCTCACCGTCGTGGACGCGCCCGAGCCCCAGCCCCTCCCGACCGAAGTCCTCGTCCGTGTCAAGGCGATCGGGCTGAACCCGCTGGAGGCACGCCTGCGCGCCGGCGAGTTCCCGCTGCTCGGCCGGCCCCCGTTCGTCCTCGGCTGGGACATCAGCGGCGTGGTCGAGGAAGGGCCGCAGACATGGCGGTTCAGGCCCGGGGACGAGGTGTTCGGGATGCCGCTGTTCCCGCGGGCGGCGAGCGCGTACGCCGAGGTCGTGTCGGCTCCGGCGTTGCACCTGGCGCGCAAGCCGACGTCGCTCTCGCACGTCGAGGCGTCCGCGCTGCCGCTTGTCGGACTGACGGCGTGGCAGGGCCTCGTCGACCTCGGCGGCGTGAGGGAAGGGGACCGCGTCCTCGTCCATGGCGGTGGTGGCGGGGTCGGTCATGTCGCGATCCAGATCGCGAAAGCGCTCGGCGCGCACGTGGTGACCACTGCCAGCGCGAGCAAGCGGGAGTTCGTCGAGGCGGTCGGCGCCGACGAGGTGATCGACTACACGGCGGTCGACTTCACCGAGGCGGTCCATGACATCGACGTCGTGCTCGACACGATCGGGGGCGACACCGTCGAACGGTCCCTCGAAGTGCTCCGCCCGGGCGGTCACCTGGTGACGGCGGTCGCCGAGGAAGACGTGAAGCTCATAGAGAAGTTCGAGGCGGCCGGCATGCGCTTCAGCGGCATCGCGGTCGACCCCGACCCCGTCGGCCTGCAAGGTCTCGTCGAGCTCGTCGAAGAGGGCAGACTTCGAGTCCACGTGCAGGAGACGTTCCCGTTCGAGCGTGTGGCCGACGCACACCGGGTGATCGAGACCGGTCACCTCCACGGCAAGCTCGTCCTCACCATCTGATCCCGTCGCGGGCCTCCCGTGAGCGAGGCAGCGCGGAGAAGGGCCGTGTGCCCGCGCAGGACGGTGGCGCACCGGTGTTCCCCGCCGTCGGGCGCAAGGCCGCCGCACAGGACATCGGGTGACCGGCCGTCATGGTCCGTACCCGGTCGGCCCCGCCTCGGAATGGCGGCTCGTCGCCGTCGCGGGCGTCGGCCTGTACGCGCATCACGGCGACCGCCTCACCCAGGTCCCCGGCCTCCTCCAGCGCCTGCGCCAGCCGCTGCACGGTCTTCTCCCGTCCGTCTGTCGCGGCGTGGGCGCGCAGTTCCCCCATCCGGCCGTGCCGGGCCACCAGGTCGGCAAGCTGATGGCAGCCGTTGAACGAGGTGATCTGCCGACGGCCAATCAGCTCGATGGCCTCGTCCGTACGGCCCTGGCGCTCGCGGATCGCCGCGAGCAGGGCGATCGGCGCGTCGGGTTCGACATCGCGGCATCACCACGGCAGTCGAAACACTCGTGCCCGGGGTCAACAGCAGAGGACCTGTGCCGTTGCTTGGCGGAAGTCGCCTGCCGCGAATGCCTTGGCCGGGATCGTGAAGTACAACGTTCCGGCGTCACCCCAACCCCATCCGAGTTCGGTGTCCTCGGCGAGCTGGAGTAGATGGACGGCAGCGCCGTCGGAGTCGCGGGACGACACCTTCAGCGTGTACGAGGTGTCCGGCCAGCCGAAGGCGCAGTGACTGCCGGCGGTGTTTCCATCGAGATCTCCCATCTCGCTGAGGATCAGCGATGGCGCTCCCCAGTGCCGGCCCCTGTCGAACTCCACGTCGTCGTCCTCGACGTCCCAGCAGTCCGGAAGCATGGTCACCTCGGCCGCGTGGACCGGCATCGCCGCATAACTTCTGGCTGGTCGGGGGGCTGTCATCACGACTGCCCGTGCCGGATCGGCGGGGATGACGCGACACATCCCAGGTCCGGACAGGTCCAGTTTGCGGTACTCCTCGTACGGCAAGTCCGGATCCAGGTAGAAGAAGTTGAGCAGGCCGGGCCGTACGGGGAGCTCGGTGCCCAGCCAAGCAGCGAGAGCATCCGTGTCCAGCACCGCGTGCAGGGACAGCGGTACACCGTTGTGTTCGGGCCAAGGGGTCTCCGGTTCGATGAGGGCAGGACCCCCAAGCCGACACTGACCGGTTGCCTGGGCCCTCCCAGGTGAGCGGCTCAGCCGAAAGCCGCGGCGTGCCATGGCGGCGAACTGCCGACCGGCCGTCTCACCGAGCCGCTGGGTGCACACGTCGTTCAGGCTGCCAGGATCGTCGAACTGCATGCCAGGATCCTGCCAGCCTCTGTCTGACCGCGGCCACCTTGGGCGCGACGAGACGGCCACGTATGGCATCAACGGTTTGATCTGGCCCCATTTTTCCGGTCTGAGTTGGCTCCACCGGCGGGGCGCGTGGGAGCGTTGGGGGGTTGTTCCGGCTTGAGTTGGCCCCACCCCGCGGTGGTCTGGGACGCTCGCGGTAGGTCGCCATGAAGCTTCCCCTTGATCGTGGATACCTGGACACTGGGCTGTGTGAGCCCAGAGGAAGCAGTGCCAGGTGGGAAGCAAGTACACGAAGCGGTACTCGGAGGAGTTCAAGCGGGACGCAATCGCGCTCGTGGCGTCCTCGGGCCGGACGGTGACCGAGGTCGCCCGGGAACTGGGCGTCAGCTCGGAGAGTCTGCGGGGCTGGGTGAAGAAGGCGAACGGTGCCGGGCAGGCCGCCGCGGGGGCGCCGGTGGCCGCCGGTAGCGGGCTGGATGCGGCCGAGCGGGAGGAGCTCAAGCGGCTGCGCAAGCTCGCCGCCGATCAGGCCAAGACGATCGAGATACTGAAAAAAGCGACGGCCTTCTTCGCGAAGGAGAGCGACCGGTGAGCGAGATATACCGGTTCATCCGTGCGGAGAAGGCCCATTTCACCGTTGTCCTGCTGTGTGCCGTCCTCGGCGTGGCCCGTTCCTCGTACTACGCCTGGGAAGCCGGGGAGCAGGCCCGCTTGGTGCGCGAGCGTGATGACCTCGCCCTGGTCCACGAGATCACCGTCATCCATGTCGCATCGAGGAAGACGTACGGCGTTCCGCGCGTCACCGCGGAACTGCGCCGCCGTGGCCGCCTGGTGAACCGCAAGCGCGTCGAGCGGCTCATGCGCGAACACGGCATCGCCGGTCACAGCCGTCGCACCGGGCGTCGCAGCCTCACCCGCGCCGACCGCAAGGCCGCGCCGGCGCCGGACCTGATCGGGCGTGACTTCACCGCCCCGGCCCCCGGCCTGCGTGTGGTCGGCGACATCACCTACGTCCCCACCGCCGAGGGCTGGCTCTACTTGGCGACCTGGCTCGATCTGGCGACCCGCGAGGTGATCGGCTACTCGATGGCCGACCACCACCGCGCCGGCCTGGTCGTCGACGCCCTGGACATGGCCGCCGGCCTGGGCCACCTGGAAGACGGCTGCATCATCCACACCGACCGCGGATCGGAGTACACCTCCACGCAATTCCGAGACAGGCTCGGCAAGTTGGGGCTACGGCAGAGCATGGGCAGGACCGGGATCTGCTTCGACAACGCCGCCGCGGAAAGCTTTTTCGCCGTGCTGAAAGAGGAGATCGGCACACGCATCTGGGACGACCGGGCCAGCGCACGAGCCGACATCTTCACGTTCATCGAGACCTACTACAACCGCAGGCGCCTGCGCAGGCACCCCGAGTGGGGCTACCTCACACCCCACGAGACCCGCCAGCGCCACCAAGGAACGAAACCAGACCACGCTCTCGCCGCGTGACGGAAACGTGTCCAAGATCACGGGGAAACTTCACCGTGAGGGGGCGATGCCGGGTGGCATCCTCGAAGGAAGGGCTGTTCCTGTTGATCCGCCGGGATTCGTGGCGGGAGGGGCTGTCGGTTCGCGCGCTTGTGCGGAAGTACCGGGTCCACCGTCGGCTGGTGCGTGAGGCCCTGTGCTCGACGGTGCCCGCGCCGAGCCGGACGCCGCGGCGGTCCTCGCCCAGGCTGGAACCGTTCAAGAAGACGATTGATCAGTGGCTGCTGGACGACCTGGATGCTCCGCCGAAGCAGCGGCACACCGTCAACAGGATCCCGACCCGGCTTCAGCAGGAGGCCGGCGCCGACATCGCCCACTCGACCGTGTGGGACTACGTGCACCGGCGTCGGCAGGAGATCGCCGAGACGGCCGGGGCGACACCGGCGGCAGGGTTCGTGATCCGCCACAACCAGCCCGCCACGAACGCGTCGACCTGCTCTGCATCGATCTATGCCGAGACCGCGACTATGCCGAGCGGGGTGTGAGCGTGGCTGGCTGCAACCGGTGACGGATTTGCTTGTTCCGCATAGTCGCGGCGCTCTGCTGCTGAATGGCTGCTCGGCTTCTGACACACTGGTGCCATGACAGTGCAGCGAAAGGACCATGCCGCGTAGGCGTCCTTCGGACCTGCGCTCGGACCGCCGGAGGTTCGCGGTTGAGCGTGGGCGATACTCGAAGATCGGTCAGGTTTCTGGCTCGGCGCAGGCCGAGATCATCCGTTTGGAGCGAACTCGCTTCGCGCCCGGTGACCTGGGCAAAGCCCTGGCTGCCTGGAGTGAGTTGGCGCATACTCCGCGACGGCGTTCGCCTGACGTTCGCACCGGCTGCGGTGAACCTTCCTGCTGTCCACCGGAGCCGGACGAGTGGCGGGAGCTCCTGGAGATCGCCATGCATGCCCTGCCTTCGAAGTCTGCGCGCGAGCTCGCCCGCATCGTCGGGCGTCTGGACAGCAGGATTCTCGATCACCCGGCCTTGAGACACACCGTTTCACCGTGCGGTCGTTGGTGGCATTTCAGTCGGTGGCCGTGGGAGGACTGACTGCGATGGCATTGAGCCGGGGCTCACCCCGCAGCCAGGCCGATCGACGTCACAAGCGGTCGAGGAAGGCGAGGATCTTGTCGGTGGGTTGGTAGCGGCCCGGGCGGGCGGTGACCGGTGCGGTGAGGGCGAGGGCCTTCTCCTTGATGGTCATGTCGGCGTGGACGTAGGCGTCGGTGGAGCGGACCCCGGCATGGCCGAGCCAGAGCGCGATGACCGTGGTGTCGACACCGGCCTGCAGCAGCGACATGGCGCAACTGTGCCGCAGGACGTGCGGGTGGATGCTCTTGTCCAGCAGGGACGGACAAGTTTGCGCGGCGGTCTGCGCGTGGGTGCCCAGTCGCTGTGCGACGGCGTCGCGACTGAGGCGCCGTCCTGTGCGGGTGCAGAACAGAGGGTCACCGCGGCGTCCGGCGCGCTCGTTCAGCCAGGAGCCCAGCAGGTTCTGGACAGGGCGGTCGAGCGGGACGGTGCGCTGTTTGCGTCCCTTGCCCTCGCAGCGGACGGCGGCTCCGTCGCCCAGGGTGATGTCGTCGCAGTTCAGGCTGGTGAGTTCGGATACGCGCAGGCCGGTCTGGACGGCCAGGGCCAGCATGACCTTGTCCCTTCTTCCTTCCCAGCGTTTCGAATCCGGTGCCGCCAGCAGCGCGTCGACCTCCTGGCTGGTCAGGAAGGTGACGGTCCTCTTGTCGAACCGCTTCGGCGGGATGTCCAGGACCCGCTGGATGAGTAGCGCGTGTTCCGGGTGCTGGAGGGCGGCGTAGGAGAACAGGGAGCGGATCGCGGTCAGGCGGACGTTGCGGGTTCGGGTGCTGTTGCCGCGCTCGTCCTCCAGGTGATTGAGGAACGCGGAGATCACGTCCGCGTTCAGGTCGCTCCAGTCCAGTTTCGCCGGGACAGTCCCGGTCCGCTGCTGGACGAAGGTGAGCAGGAGGCGGAGCGCGTCGCGGTAGGCGGCGATGGTGCGGGGGCTGGCCTGGCGCTGGCGGGCGAGGCGTTCGGTGAAGAACGCCTGCAGGGTGGGTGCGATCAGGGTCATGGGCGGGCCGCTTTCCGGACGCCGTCGCGGCGGGCGGCGGCCAGGGCGAGCAGTTCCGGGGCCGCCGACAAGTACCAGTAGGTGCAGGCCGGTTCGCGGTGTCCCATATAGGTCGACAGCGACGGGATCTTCGCCTGGATGCTGTCCTCGGTTCGATACCACTGGAGCAGGGTTCGAACGGCGAAGGTGTGCCGCAGCTCGTGCAGCCGAGGTCTGTGCGGGGCGTCGAGGCCGACGCCGGCAGTATCGACCAGGGCCCCGAAAACCGGATGCACGCAGGCGTAGATCAGCCGCTTGCCGGTGAGAGAGACGAAGAACGCGGGGTCCTTGGGCCTGGGCATCAGCCTTTCGCGCAGCCTGTCGTACTCGCGCAGCGCGTTCGTGGCGCTGTCCTGCAGCGGGACCAGTCGGGATTTGCCGAACTTGGACTCACGGATGTGCAGCACGCCCTCGGTCCAGTTGATGTCGTCCCTGTCCAGCTTGATGGCCTCACCGATGCGCAGGCCGGACGCGGCCAGCAGCCCGATCAGCGTGTGATAGGTCGCCGCCCGCAACGGCTGAGGGATCGTCTCTTTGGCCGCGGCCATGATCGCTGCGATGTCGGCATCGGAGTAGAGGAAGATCTGGCCCCGGCGCCGGTTGTAGGGCACCAGTCCCAGCGGTGGCACCTCGGTTGCCCGGTCGATCCCGCTCAGATAGCGGGCGAACCCGCGAACGGCGGTGATCCGTCGAGGGCTGACCGTCGTGACCACCTCGGGCTCGCGGCTCTTCATCCACTCCAGTGCGGCGGCGACGGTCACGGTCTGTTCGCCGCGGTCGTCCCATGAAGCTCACGAAGTCCGGCAGCAGATACGCCGCTTCGGCCATCTGGTGCCCCAGCGAACGGCGGAGCCGCAGGTAGTCATCGACCGCTTGGCGAAGATCGGTCACGCCGCCTCCGTCCCGGGCCAGGGCTGGGCGACCGCGCGCAGCGCGACGAAGTCGACCTTCGCATAGAGCGCGGTCGTGGCCAGGTCCTGATGCCGGAGCACCTGCCCGATCGCGGTGAGCCCGGCGCCGTGACGCAGCATGTCGGCGGCCAGAGCATGACGCAGCCGGTGCGGTCCGACCTTGGAAGAGCCGGCCCGCAGACAAGCCCGTTCCACGACGTCGCCGACCAGGTCCGCCCGGATCGGCCCGCGCGGAGCCTTGCAGGTCAGGAACACATGGCGGGCCTTCAGATGCGGTCTGGGGCCGGACAAGTAGGCGACCAGGGCCTCGCCGACGTCGGCGGGCAGCGGGAGCCGGTCCTCACGGCGTCCCTTGCCCCGGACCACAATCTCGCCGCAGCGCCAGTCCACATCGTCCAGCAGCAGCCGGGCCACCTCGATCGAGCGCAGCCCGAGCCTGGCCACCAGTATCAGGATCGCGTAGTCGCGGACGCCGACCGTCCTATCGCGCGGAGTGTGGTCCAACAACCGCTGGACGTCGCTGGCCGCCATCGTCGGCGGCACAGAGGCGAAGCGCCAACCGCCCACCGGAGGCACCGCGCCGCCGAGCTTCATGGGGATTGCGCCGTGCAGGTGAAGGAACCTCATCAGCGACCGCAGTTCGGCCACCCTCCCCTTCGCCGATCCCGCCGAGACCCTGGTGCATTCCCGGAGCAGGAACGCGTTCAGGTCCGCCCCCGTCAGGCCCTCCGGCGTGAACTCCCCATCGACCATTGCCTGTTCGGTCAGGAAGCGTCGCGCGGTGTTCGCGTAGCGCAGCATGGTTGAGGCCAACAGGCCACGCTCGGATTCCATCCAGCACCGGTACCGCTCCAGCAGAACCTCCGCCGGCGAGGGTGTCACCTGCGGCGCGGGCACCACCCCGGCCTCACGCAGGTACGTCATCAGCGGGACCATGCCGCGCGGCCCCGCCACCCGGCGACGCCCCGCTTGCTGGAGATCGGAAAGGTGCTGGTTCACCCGCTTCTCGTCCAGATCTGCGGCATCGAGGCCCTGCCTGGAGAGCCACAGGCCGACCTGCCCCAGATGCTTGAGCATGTTCCTGGCGGTCTGGGTCGTGTACCCGCGCTCCGCCAGCCATGCCCGATAGCCCTCGACATGCGGTGCCAGAGCACCCGCCTTCCGACGCGTACTTCCGAATGGCATCGCCACCCCCTCGCGAGAGCACCCTGCCCCCTCGCTCACGAAGCTGCCCGGCACGGACTATGCAGAGCCACGAACAGCCGAAACCCCACGAAGGAGCGGAACAACGCACACGGCTTCGGCATAGTCGCGAGCTCGGCATAGGCCGATCTATGCGGATATCGGCATAGATCGACGAACTGGGCTACCTCGAACTGGACCGCCGGCCGTGTGGTTGGATCACGCGGAACGAATCTTCGCGGCGGTGGGAGGACACCATGGCGGCTCGCGCGGTGCTCTTCGCTCTGGAGGCCCAGGACGCCGAACGCTTCCTGGCCTGCCAGGACGACGACGAGGTCATCGAACTCGTCACAGAGGTCGAGGACCAGTGGGACACGGACCACCTGTTCGAACTCGACAAGTCCTGGGACGCCCTGCACCGGTGCTTCACCGACGGCGACCTCGCCTTCGACAACGGCGACTACCCGTTGTCGCACGTCATCCTCGGCGGAGTGCCGTTGCACGGAGGCGACGACTACATCGTCTGCTACGTCACTGCGGACCATGTCCGCGAGGTCGCGAAGGCCCTGGAGCCACTGGACGGGCCGTGGCTGAGCGATCGCTTCGTCACACTCACGTTCGACGCCTACCAGGGCACCGGCGACGCCGACGACATCGCCTACACCCAGGCGTTCCTGCCCGGACTGAAGAACTTCTACCTCACTGCGGCGCAGAACGACCGAGCGGTCATCTTCACCGTCAGTCAGTAGACCGGGGCCAACGCAAGCCGGAACCCGGGGCCAGCTCAGACCAGAAGCAGCTCTCGCTCGATGTTCTGGTGGGGCCAACTCGGGCCGGAAAAGTGGGGCCAGTTCAAGCCGTTAACGCCACAGGTAAGGGATGGTCCGCCAGTCAGCTGTCACGGCCGCGCCGCCCCACGCAGCCCACCGGTGGCGTCGGCCCGTAGCCGGCGGCCTACTTCGGAACCCGGTCCGCCAGGGCGAGGACTGTGACGATGTAGCCGCAGGTGCCGAACACCATGACAAGCCAGCTGAGGGCCGTGTGGAGTACCAAGGGGGTGCGGCGGGTGGCCATTCCCAAGTACACGCGTGCGGCCCTGCTCACGCGGGGCTGCGCAAGGGGTGCGGCGCCGCAGGAGCGTTGCAGGGCCCGACGCAGGGCGGCACGGCCGGCTGCGCTCTTGAGCCCCAGACACACCCCGTTCATGTCGCGGACCAGGACCAGGCGTTCCGAGACACCGGACCGGGAGAAGTAGGTGCGCAGTCGGACGGTGCTGATCGCGGACAGGTCGACGGTGCGCTCACCGGTCAGCGTCCGTGCCGTCAGGCAAGGTCCACTGGTGTGCGCAGGGGGCCTCTCCTCGTACGTCTCACCGAGGATGAGAAACCCGGTCGGTGCGGAGAACAGTGCCAGGAGAATCGCGGAGTCGGCAGGAAGCCATCCGAAGGCCGCCGGAACGAGTATGACGAAGGGTGACACCAGTGCCGCTCCGGCGACGGCGACCCAGCGGCGTGCACGTCGGCGAACGGCCGCTGGAGTCGTCACCGGGACAAAAGACCCCCGAGTCCTCTTCATTCCCTCCCCCTTGATCGCTCACAGACCAGCGTGACGGAAGACCTGGGCACGATCGACTGGCCTGACAGGCAAAGAATGTCCCATTGCCGTTGCCAGGAGCGGGAAGAGAGCCGGCGCGGACAGCCGGACCCACAGCACGGAACCGACATCGACCTACCCTCAGCCTCTCAGGTCCTGAACCGCGTCGATCACGCTGTCCACCACCTCGGTCACCGGCTTGGACGCATCGATGATCGTCGCGCCGTGGCTTTCGTAGATCGCTCGCATCCGAGGATTCCACTCCAGGGCGGCCGCGAGCTCCTCGGGATGTTGACCGAACGGGTTCGTAGTGCGGGTCGCGAGCCGGTGGCGGAGGGTGTCCTCGTTGATCACCAGGCAGATGATGGCGTCGAAAAGGTCGCGGACGTCTTCCTCGTTCTCCGCCGACCCACACAAGAACGAAATGCGCAAACGAGACGCCTCGACGAGGGTCTCCACGCGCTCGCGGACGATGACCCATCCGTATCGATCGAGCCAGCCTTCGGGTACCGGATACGGAGGATCCATCACGACCTCGCCCGTGACTCGGTCGATCCAGCGGCTGAAGCCGTCCTCGTCGGCGTCGAGCGCGACGTGACCGCGCGCCCGCAAAACCCCGCAGACAGTGGACTTACCGGTCCCTGAATTGCCCGTCACCCACACCACTGTCACGCCGCCAGCGTAGGCATGGAGGCCCGGGCAGCGCAGTAGGTGGACGGCGAAGGCCTCGGGCCGCTGCCGTGCCAAGTGCACCTGACGGGTCACCTGCTCCCTGCCGAGCTCTCCGGCAGGGAGCGGGGCAGCCCGGCGGCAACGAGGCGGGCGACACACACCGCACGCGACCAGGCTGGTGTATCGTCCCTCTTTAATTGAACATGTTCAATTAAAGAGGGGTGGCGGGGCCATGGGAACGGCAGAGACGTACGGGCGGGAGCTGGATCCGCAGCCGAGTCCGCAGCTGACCGCTCCCCCGCCCGGCGGGAGGTGGTCGTACGTCGCGACCGGGGCGGAGCTGGCCTTCATGGCGCAGCTCGTCGTCGCGGGAGCCGTCTTCCTCGCCACCGCCGGCATGCGCGACGACCACGGCATCGGCTTCGCCGGGGGCGCCCTCGCCCGGGTTCCCCGGGTACTCCTCCTCCTGGTCCTCGCCGGGTACCTGCACTGGCTGCTGTTCACCCTGCCCGCCATGGCGCTGACCCGGCTTCTGGCAGGCCTGCCGTGGGCAGCGCTGCGGGCGGCGCTCGGGGCCGCGGCGCTCACCTCGGCCCACACGGCGTGGGCCGTCTCTGTGTGGGACGTCCCGGTCGGGAGGACGGTGGTCTGGATCGCGGGCACCGGACTGCTCCCGGTGACGGCGGCCGTGTACGCGCACCACCGGTCGCTGGGGTGGGGCGCGATGGCGGCCCGGATCGGCGCCGTCACCGGAGCGGCCCTGCTCCTCACCGTGGTCGGCGGGTTCCTCCAGCAGTGGACCGGCTGGCACGCCTACGAGCCACCCCGGCTCGACCGGAGCCGGTACGTCGGGCAGTGGATCGGCGGCGGCGGCGCGTACCGACTGCGGCTGGGCGAGGACGGCGAGGCGGAGGGCGACAGCATGCCGCTGGTCGACGAGAACGCCGGGCTGTGGGACTCGTGCTCGGGCACCGGGACGTGGACCTTCGTGCCGCAGCCCGAGGCCGGCCGCCCGGCCCACGGCGGACCGCGCGACCGGATCACGCTCACGATCCCGGGCTGCGGCACCCTCCGCGACTGGCAGGCGGCCGGCACGGCCGACCGGCCGCAGCTGTTCGTCGTCAAGGGTGACCCGGGCAGCCCCTCGGTCATCACCCTGCACCGCCCGTAGTGCCCTGGCCGCGAATTCGGTTCAGACACCCGGCACTCACAGGTGCGGAGTCTCTTCCGTACCCCCGGCCTCCGGACCCATGGTGTGTTCCTCGAGGAGTTCCTCCGCGACTTCGTGTGCCCGAGCCGGGTCGTAGACCGTCATCGTTCTGCCCGCCGAATCCGTCGCGGCGCCCCGGGGTGTGTATCGGTAACTGCGGACGCCGTGGCGGACAGCCAGCTCGTCGACCGCACCGATGGGAACATGCCACAGGGCAGCCAGGTCTGCTTGCGTCCACCACTGGTCCGGGCACAGGAAGTTCCGGTCAACCTCCCTCCGGTACTCCACCGCTACTTGCGTCGGGGCGAGTTGGCTGGTCAACCAGTCGAGAAGTGCCTGTGCGGCAACCTTGGACACGGGGGCCTGAAACCCCGGCTCGCACTCCACCGTCCCTCCACGCGTGTGCAACACCACGTTGAGCGACTTTCGTTGGCCCAACCTGAGCCGCTCAACAACGACGACACGCTGCAGATCCGCCGCAGCGACGGTCGTCGAACGCAGGAAGGACGCGATCACGAGTTGCTCAGTGTCCCCCTGAGGACGGAATTCGATCCAGCGCACCATCGTGGTCGACATCGTGAGTAGCAAGGCCAGGGCGAGCCCGATCACGGCCAGGACCGTCAGCCCGAGACCAACCCAGACAATGGCCCAGACCAGCCCGGACTCCGTGAGCGCGGCGACCACCAGAGTCGGCAGCAGGAGGGGGGCCGCGATCCACAGCGGGACCAGGACGCTCGCGCCGAGCGCGACAGCGAACTCCCGGACACGACTCGGCACGAACACCAGTCGCTCACCCGCTGCCGTGGCCGACACAACTCCCGCCCAGGGGTCCGCTTTTCGAGTGACCATGAGTCAAATGTAGACATCAGCCGAGAAACTCGTAAGTGGCCTGAACGGCACGGCAGGCGTGGTCCTGCTCTTTCGCGCCGACCTCTTTGACCGGGACGACACCGCGACGCCGCCTTCGGCAGCGCGGCCGTCCGTTTCCTCCACCTCCTCGACCACGGTTGTGTCGTCGGCGTCCGGAACGGTCGCCCTGGGCCCGCGCCAGTCGTTTCTCGACAAGGGCGAACTGAACCGGGCACTCGGCTCGCTCACCAAAGGCGAGGAGACACGCCAGGCTCTCACCGTCGTTGTCCAGGAGCGCCTGCTGTCGGTCGTCTTCTCGCCCGCCGGCGCGCAGACTCCGGGCTTCGACTCCCGTGCGCTGCCCTACGACCGCTTCCCCGCCCTGGTCGAGGAGACCACGACCACCCTCGGCGTCCCCTCCCCGCTGACCTGGGAGATCACCGCCGACCGTCTGACTGGCTCCCTCATCATCAGGGTCGTTGTGACCGGGGCCGACCTCCGCCGGCTGCCGCCGTACGCTGCCGGGCGCACGACGGGCGTTGAACCGGAAGGTCACCCTACCGTGGCCGTCTCGGCTCCCCTGCGGGCCGACCGGCCGTGCTGCCGTCAGGTGAGGAGTGACCGGACTTCGGTGTAGGACATCGGAGGCCCGGGGGCCGGCAGGCTGGTGAACAGCTTGCGCTGCTCGCGGGAGTTCTCGGCGGCGCGTTGCCGGTTCCTGCGGTGGCTTTCGGGCTGGAGCATGTCCAGCAAGGCTTCACTCGAGGGGGTGGCCGGGCGTGCCACATGTGTGCTCAGCCAGTCGTCCTGCTCCCTGCGCAGAGCGGCGAGTTCGGCTTCCAGGGCGTGGTCGATGGGCCGGTGCTCGTCGCCGGCGAGGAGTTCGCCGAGCGTCCGTGACTTGACGAGTTGGGTGGTCCCGTAAGCCTCGGACGTCCGGCCGAGACGGATGCGCAGGATGATGAGCCGCTCGTACGCGTTGAGCCGGCCGGCCAGGAAGCCGATGCGTTCGTCGACCCCGGTGAGGGTACCCCTGGACTTCTCCGTCAGCTCCACGACCCGTGACAGATGCTGCTCCGCCTGGACGAGGTCTCCGTCGGACTCGGCGATGAACGCCAGTCCGGACCGGGCCGAGAACTCCACCTCCCAGTGGCCGCCGGAACCGTTCACCGTGGACAGGGCCTTGCCGTAGACGGCTGCGGCGTCGGAGAGCTGTCCCAGCCGCACATGGCACGTCCCGATGGCGGAGCGGACGAGACCGATCAGGGGGAGGGGCGGTGGCGTGAAGGACGACACGGTTTCGAGGATGGCGCGGAGCTGATCCAGGGCCCGCTCAGGATCCGTTCTCACGAGTTCAAAACCATCGAACAGTCCCGTGCCTGTGGCGAGGACCTCGGAGTAGCGAGCGAGGTGGGCGCGTGCCTCCTCCTCTCTTCCCGTCTGGCGGCTGGTCAGGTACGCCCACCAGATACTGCCGCTCAGCGCAGGGGGGACAACGGGATGCGAGTATGTCGAGGTGAGTTCGATGAGCGGCGGCGTCATGTCCTCGGTCAGCAGCGGCACCAAGTCGTGGAATCGTCTGTAGGCCGTCTCGATGTCACCGGCGCCGAACGCGGCGAGGCCGGCCCGGTGCAGCGAGCAGGCGCGCACGGCGGGATCCTTCATCACGTTGCCGGAGCCGACGGAGTCGGTGTGCGTGTCGAGGATCGCCCGGTCGAGCGCCCATTCCGCGAACTGTTTGGCCGACGCCACGTCACCGAAGTGGGACAGGTGCAGTTCCGCGAGGGTCAGCGCGGCGAGCCAGGACGCAGGACCGGAGGACGAAGTGTAGGCCTTCAGCAGATGAGAGAGGGCCGCGTCGGGGCGTGCGGTGTCGATCGCGTAGAGCGCCGCGTCCACCAGGTATGCCGAGACCCTCAGCGGTCCAGAATCGGCCTCGGCCAGAGAGATGGCCTTCTCGTACCGGGCCCATGCCTCGTCGACCTGCCCCAGTTCGCGGTGCACCGCGCCCAGCACATGGTGGAGCTCGGCGAGCCTTCCTGGCCTGACCCCGGACGGATGGTCGGCGAGCACACGTTCGCCGAGCTCGATCGCCTCCGTGTACCGCTCACCTTCGACGGCGAGTCCCACCAGGTGCACATCCATCTCGAAGACGCCGGCCGAGTCGCCCCGTGCTGCGTACTGGTGCCGTGCGGTGATCCACTGGTCGTGGGCCCTTCGCTCGTCGTCGAGCTGACGGTGCGCGTCACCGAGCGCGTCGCGGAGCGCCGGCGTCGGCGGGGCGTCCCCGATCCGGAGCAGGATCCGCTCACCGACGGCTATGAGCTGCCGGGGAATGGCCAGTTCGGGATCGTCAGGCAGTTTTTTGTACTGTCTGCTCAGGTAGCCGGTGATGTGGGCGAGCAGTTCCTCGTCGTCGCACTCCAGGGCGAGTTCCGCTGCGGAGAGGCTGTCCTGGAAGGCATCCAGTCCCCTGGCGAAGGCGGTGTGGACCCGGGCGCGCAGGCTCAGCGCCATCGCCCGGTCCACCGGCGTCCCGATCTCGTCGAGAATGCCGAAGACCTCCTCGAGGCCGCGCTGTGCCGCTCCCAGCCCCCGGGGCCTGTCGGTCAGTGTGCCGGGCCATCGGTCGAGCTGGACCCGCGCGTGCCAGAGCAGGGTCTCGGCCCGGCCGGTGAGGGTGCCCCCGTGCAGGCTCGCCTCGACGGCGAGTTCCGCCCACGCGAGGCACTCCTCGTCGTCACCCCGCTCGCCGGCCGCCCGACTGAAATCGACCATGCCGGCCAGCACGCCGTCGTCGACGCCCGAGGACAGCCGGACGAGAGCCGCGGCACGGTCGGACGAGCGTTCCAGGACCCGCAGCACCCCTTCGACCCGCCGCTCCCCGAGCCACTTCCGGACACGACGTGTCCGCCCCATCAGACGGCCTCCAGACGCTGCCGTACTGCTTTGTGCAGACGGGACGGAGGCTGACGTCGCTCGATCGAGGCCAGATGACGCTGCAGAACCTGGAGCAGCCGCCGGTGCTCCTCCTGCGTCATGCCCTTCGGGCTGGTGAGTGCCTCACGCCCGGCGGATCCGTAGAAGTCGGGCCCCCGCAACTGTTCCTTGAGGAGGCGGTCGGCGCGTGCCGTCAGTTGCTCCTCCGTGACCGTGCGCGCGAGACGTGCGCGAACGAGTTCCAGCAGGGCGTCGCGCAGAGCCTCTGCCCGGCGGCGCGCCCTGGCGTAGGAGGGCTCGGCCGAGCCGAAGTACAGCAGAAACAGCACCACGAAGGCGAGCGCCGCGATCCACCCTCGAGTCATGAAAAGGACCACGGCACTGCCCAGACTCAGGGCGAGGCTGAGCACGAGGAGCGTTGTGATGATCAGTCCGGCATTGCGGGACTCGCGGAAGAGCGCGGCCGAACGGTTCACCGCGACGCACACGGTCAGGGCCAGTGCCACGCTCAAGGCCGAGCCCATGGTGTCGACGAAGGCCAGGACCAGCAGCCCGGCCAGAACCAGGAGAATGTGGCGGATCGTATGCACGGGGGTTCCTTCAGGCCAGCCGGTAGGTCTGATCGATCTCGGCGCGTCTGCGCAGCAGGGGGACCAGCTGCGCGGCTCCGTCGACGGCGACGGTCGCCGTGAGGTTGAACCGGGCGAGGAGGGGCGCCCCGTCGGGGGCGTCCACCAGGAGCCGCATCTCCCGGTCCGGTTGCAGACGGGCACCGTCGCCCGCGCGGAAGTCCCAGAAAGCCCGGGAGAACCCCTTTCCGGAGGTGACAACGGTGGGCTCGTGGACATTGTGTGTGCTCGCCCGTTCACGGCGGGCGTCGACCTCCAACACCGAGGGGATCACGGCGAACTTCAAGCCGGCCTCGACGGTGGTGGTGATCTCCAGGGGCTGGTCGCCCTGGACCTCGCGGGGAGACATGTCGCGTACGATGGCGGACGCCGTGGGCCGTAGGTCGACCGTCAGCCGGGCCCGGCGGAAGGTGCAGCCGGGACTCGGGTGAAGTACGCACAGCAGGGAAATGTCCCAGCGGGCCAAGCCCGGAGCCAGTTCCGGAACCGGGGCGCCCGTCACACGCTCGACGGGTCCCAAGGCCAGTGCCACCCGGTTGCGGTGCCCCAGCAACGCCACGTCGTGATCGTCGACGACGACCTCGCCGCGACGCACCATCGCCTTCAAGTCCGCCTCGTCGACTTCGAGTTCCGAGTCGAACAGCGCCCGGTACATCGCGTCGGTCGTCATGGCGTCACTCCCTTCCTGGTTTCGGTCAGTGCCAGTCGCCGATCAATGTGAACGGCGCCCAGCGGTAGAGGGAGCCCCAGTCGGGCATCCTCATCGTCTCCAGTACGGCAGCCCTGAGCGCGTCGGCCTTGGCGAGACCCCGACCGCTCAGCAGATGGTCGTAGAACCGGCGCATGAAGAACGCCGTCGAGTCGTCGGCGACGGACCACAGGCTCACGAGCAGGGACGAGGCCCGTGCGTAGAGCAACGCACGGGTGAGCCCGATCAGTTCGTCGCCAGAGTGACGGAGACTGATGCCCGTCTCGCACCCGCTCAGGGTAACCAGCGAGGCGCGCATACGCGGCATGCCGAAGATCTCGCCCGCCGTCAGCACGTCCCCGCCGTGAAGTTCAAGCCCGGACCGCAGCGGATTCCGTGGGTCGAAGGCGGCGTGTCCCGCTATGTGCACCCAGTCGGAGTCGCTCAGGGCACGCTGGAGGTTCTCCCGGGTGACGGCAGCGCCGAGATGCACCTCGGCGCCGAAACGGTCGCCGAGCATGGCCGCTTCAGCGGCGGCGTCCGGTAGATTCTGCCGCGAGTCGCCGAAGACCGCCATCCTCCGCGACAGTTCAGGTGCGGCGGACTCGCGGTCGGTCCGGCTGTGGCGCAACACCGACACGCTCGGCGCGTAGACGACAGGATTACGCTCGATCAGATGCTCGTCGCCGACGCGCAGGGCATGCAGGGGCATGCGGTGCAGGGCGCCATGAGGGACGAGGCAGATGACATCGCCCGGCTCGCTCCATTCAGCCACCGGACGCACAACAAAGTCGTACTGATGCAGGAGCTCTGGCATCTCGGCGAGGTCGCGGACGCTGCGGTGAGAGTCGAGGTTCGCCGCCACGAAGAGCGAGAGTTCCTCCTGGTCGAGGTCGAGCAACTCCACCTTCGGCCGGTCCCAGTCGGCCCGCACGCCGAACACCGCCAGCCGGCCGGACATGCTGATGTACTCCAGCAACACCACGCGCCGAGCGTCTCCGGTCATGGAGGAGGGCCCCCTTCCCTCGAACTCGCCACCCTGCGGCTCCGCCGATTGAGACGTTAGAGCAGGTTCGGGCCCGGGGAGCGGAATCCGCTCAAGTGCCGTCTCTTGCAGGAGCAGCGACGGCGGTGGCGTGGCTGTTGAAGGAGGCCGTCGGACGGGAGTGATCCCGAGTGGCTGCTGGCGGAGCCACGGTCGAGGATCAACGAGTCGCACCTCGGAGTCCACGTCAAGGACATTCTCGAGCGCCTCAGCCGGCAGGACAGCGCCCGCCTGGACATTCTGACTCCCAGCCGAGAGGCACGATCCCAGGGGACCTGTTGCCGGCGCCAGGTTGGATGATGCGTGTATCGATCAATCCTCGTTGGGCCGCCACAGCCAGCGCAGCGCGTCCGGCAGCAGGACACCGCCGTGGTTGGGGCTGTGTCCGCCGTCTCCCAGGACAAGGCGGAAGTCGTAGCCCGCTTCAGCGAGAGCGGCTGCCACGCGCAGGTTTTCGGCGAGCCAGTTCCGCTGTGGCTCGTTCCAGTGCAGGTCGCGGTGGCCGCCTTGCATGAAGATGCGCAGCGGCTTGCGGGGGACGCGGGAGATGAGGTCCGGACAGGGATTGCCGTCGGGCATCTGCGCGAAGCTGGACAGGTAGGCGATGACGCGGCGGAACTTGTCGGTCGCACGCTCGTTGTCCCGCAGCTGGCTGACGCGCGAGCCGGGCTACCTTCTCGCCATGGATCAGCCCGGTCAGCCCGGCACGTTGTCCATCGGTTCCGTACGCGATCCGAACGCCGCGCTCTACGGCACCGACCAGGCCGCCTGCGGGTGGCTGGCTCCGCATCGATGGCGCCTTGTCCGCGCGAATCCTTTGTGGGGAGACTGCCAGGTGCCGAGGGGGAGCCGAAGTTAAGATCGACGACGTCGATGGCGATCTGCACGGACAGGGGGAAGGCACGTGCTACCTGAGGCTTTGACGGTGCTGGCGACCGCTGGGGGAACCGCGGTGGTCCAAGCCGCCGGTACGGACGCCTGGGAGGGGTTCCGTCAGCGGGTGGCCGTGTGGTTCGGTCGCGGGGACGCTGAGCGGGAGTCCGGTGAACTGGCTCGCCTGGACCAGACCGCGTCCGCGCTGGACATCGGCGACGGCGTGTCGGCGGAGCGGGTCCGCATCCGTCAGGAGGCCCTGTGGCAGGCCCGGTTCGAGGGCCTTCTCGAGGGCCTCGCGCAGGACGAACGCGACCGTGCCGCCGCGGAGTTGCAGTCGCTGTTGGATACACACCGCTCGTCAGGGACCGTGGTCGGGGACGGCGGTCTGGCCGTCGCCGGGGACCTGCATGTCAGCGCCGACCATCACTCGGTCGCCGCCGGGGTGGTCAACGGAGGCGTGCATCTGAGCCCCCCTCCGCCGCCGGTTTCGTCCCAGGGCTGACCGAACCGGCTGTCCTCACCAGCCCTCGCACCTTCACTTCGTCCCACGTGCCGGCGCCGCACGTGGTCCAGGCCAGTCACCATGGCATGGCCGTCGGGCACGCCGACCAGGTCTCGTACTACGGCGGTACCCGTCCCCCCGCGTCGTGGCCCCTTCTCGTAGGGGTCATTCCGGCTGCGTCGCGTTGCTATCAGCCGCGCGGCGCCCTCGATGAGGCCACAGATCTCGCGGAGCCGGCGGACGTCGTGGGCGCGCGGCCTGTGGTGCGCTGCACGGTACTCGTCGGCACCGCGGGCGTGGGCAAGACCCAGCAGGCCGCCCGGATCGCGCGCGAGGCATGGCGGGATGAGCAGGTCGACCTGCTCCTGTGGGTCACAGCGACCGACCGCGAGACAGTCGTGGCAGGGTACGCCCAGGCCATGGCCGAGATCACCGGAGCGGACGCGGCCGCCCGCTGGGGCATGGCCGCGGCCGAACAGGCGGCACAGGCGTTCCTCGCCTGGCTGCGTCCCGACGCCGAGGGTGCAGGACGCCGCTGGCTGATCGTCCTCGACGATGTGGGCGACCCCCAGGATCTACGGGGCCTGTGGCCGCCCGATCATCCGGGCGGCCGGGTCCTGGTCACCACACGGCGCCCGGACGTCGCCCAGCCCGGACCGAACCGCCTGGTCGTCCCCGTGGCAGGATTCACGCCCCACGAGGCGACGACCTACCTCTCCGAGGCGCTGGCCGAGTACGGGCGTGCGCAGGCTGCGCCCGATGAACTCGCCGCCCTCGCCGAGACGTTGGGGCATCTCCCGCTGGCCCTGTCGCAGGCCGCCGCCTATCTGGCCGGCGCGGAATTCGGCGTGGCGGCCTATGTCCGCCTGCTGGACGAGTACGACTTGCTCAGTGGGCCCAGCAAGTGGGGTGGGGGGCGGCCTCGCCGTGGGCAGCCGCTTGCCGAACTCGTGCCCGGGCCCGGCGCGTTGCCCGACGGCCAGAGCGTCGCCGTGCCCGAGGCCTGGCGGTCGTCCCTGGAGCGGGCCGATGGCATGCCTTCGGGTGATCTGGCCCGCCCCCTGCTGGAACTGGCCTCTCTTCTCCCTGCCGCAGGGATGCCCGAATCCGTCTTCACCACCTCCGCTGCCGTGAAGTACCTCCAAGAGCGCCGCGCCGCTGCGGGGTCCGGGCAGACACTCCAGGCGGGCGAGGTGCAGGGCGCGCTCCGCTTGCTGAACGGCCTGGGGATCATCGACCACGCACCGGGCGCCTCGTATCGCGCGGTGCGCGTGCACCCCGTACTGCAGCGCGCGACGCGTGAGGCGCTGTCCGCCGACCGGATACGGGAACTCGCGTCGAGAGTCGCGTCAGCCCTGGTGCTGGCCGCCGACGCCCATGGGGAGACCGGTTCCACCCCTGCACTCACCGTCGACCCGTTCCACGGACACCCGAAGATGACCACCCCCGTGGACCCCGGTTTCGTTCCGGTGCTCGTCGACGCCGTGGACGTGCTCCGCGGACACGCCGAACCGGCTCTCTGGTCGGGCATGCCGTATCCCAGACCCGAGCCGTGGTCAGGCCTCTCGGGCACCGGCCCGAGCCCGTCCGACCACGAGCTGCTCTACCAGGTCGGTGAGGTGCTGGGGAGGGCCGGCCAGGCGCAGGCAGCCGTCGCCCATTTCGAGCGGCTGGCGGATGACGCACTCCACCATCAGGGGCCGTACTCCCCGGGCCTCGAATACGCCCGCCTCCGGCAGGCCCACTGGCGGGGCGAGTCCGGCGACGCGGCCGGGGCCGTCACAGCGTACGAAGCGGTCCTCGACCAGCAGTGCCGCTTCTTCGGCCCCCACCACAAGCGCACTCTGGACACCCGGGCCGCCCTGGGACGCTGGCGGGGTGCCGCGGGTGACGCGGCCGGTGCCGTAGCCGCATACACCGAACATCTGTCCTTGCTGCACCAGCACTCGTTCCCGGACTCCACGGAGGTCCTCGATACGCGGGCTGAACTCGCGCGCTGGCAAGGCGAGTCGGGGGACCCGTACGGAGCGGCGATGGCGTACGAGGCACTCCTCACCGATCTGATCCGTGTGCTCGGCCGGCACGGCGGCCTCCGGCATCCGCAGGAGACCGGCACCGGGCCGTACGGGAGCGGACCGGAAAACCTGACGGCACGCTCCAATTGGCTGAAGGTGTTTGACACGCACCACAGCCACGCGCATTGGCGCGGCCGGGCGGGGGACGCCGCCGGGGCGATCACGTCCCTCACCTACCTGCTGAACCAGCAGATACAGATACTCGGCCCAGACCATCCCCGGATCCTGGCCACACGCGAAGAACTGGCTCACTGGGAGGAACGCATGAGAAACCGATGAGCCTGCGGTTGGGGCGACCACTGGCTCTCCACACGGGGCCTGGCCTGATGCCGCTATACCCCGGTATCAACGAACCGCTGGACGCGTGCCGCAAGGGCATCGGTGGCGATGGGCGGCCCAATGGGTTCACGGTGCTGTCCCCACAGTGCTTGCGCGGGCAAAAGGGTTGCAAGGCATTCGACGACGTCGACGAAGTGGGCGACCAGGCCCGAGCTGTCCACTTCGGGGTCATAGTGCAGTCGCAGGCCTTCGAACGGTCCTAGATGGTGGTGCACCACAGATCCCCGCGCCAGGGGATACAGCCAGATGACGGGCTCTTCCGTGGCTTCATCAAGGACAGCGAAGTAGTCGTCGACCTGTTCGAATCGCAAGCGATCCAGCGATCCCCAACGGTGGTCCGTGGGCGGGAAGTTCGGGTTCTCCTCTCCACAGAGAAGGAAGACATCACCGAAGCCGGGCCGCTCGGGACCGGTGAACACGATATCGATGACGCACTCGTGCTCGACGTCGACGGGATCCATGGGATCACACCTTCCCTTCCATGACGGCATCCTTGTCCAACCCGCACCGTAACCACCGCCACCGACATCCCCACCGCCGGGCATGCGAACGCGGGTGCGGGGAACGCGTCGCGGACTCTTGTCCCACTCAGGCTCTACTTCCGCTCCTTCCTCCATCCCGACGATGCTGTCCGGGCCGCCCGTGGTCCACGCAGCGGCACGCATCGCGTCGCACAACGTCCCGTCCGTGTCGATCCGCAGCATCAAGGCCACCATCACCTCATCACTGTCGACCTCGTCCAGCTCGTTACTGTGCGGCGTGCACGTGTGCGAGATCCCCACCGGACGCCGCCCACTTCCCGTCCTCGGCGCCGCCCCCGGATTCATGCCAAGAAGTCCTCGATCAGCTCGGCCGGGTTGGCGGCCTTGGTGGCCTCCTCCTCCCAGCCTGGGCAGTCCATGTCGAACACGACCACGGGCAGGGGCCGGCCGAAGATTCTCTCGATGGCACCGCTCGCTTGGAGGTAGCGGGCGAGGTCAACGACCGCGTCGTGGAAGTGGAGTTCGAGGAGGCCGGACTTGGCGCGAAGCTCATCGTCCTCCCGCATGCGAGCGAGATCGAACTCGCCGTCGTACCAGATGCCGAGATTCCTGGCCTCCTGCTCGTAGAGCGGGCCGCCGACCGGGTCCTCAGGAACGTTGCCGAGTTTGTCAAAGCCCTCGAGGATCCAGAAGGCGTAGTTCCAGCGCACCTCCCAAGGGTCGGAATTCCGGCGCATCCCGTCCTCGTACCGGCTCTCCGTGTTGTAGCCGATGTCCACGTACGGGTGGCGGTTGTCGGCGCCGATGCGCCAGACGTTGAAGGCCAGGACGTATATCTCACGCTTCAATTGCCCGGGGACGCGCTCCAGGATGCCGGTGGCCGCCTGCCGTAGGTGCGTCTGGAAAGTTTTCCGTTCTGTCACAGCGCCAGCGTCTCACTCAGCAGCCCAGACCCCGCCGCCTGGCTACAGCGGCTTTATGCAGGCCGGCGGTTCAATGGCGGCATCTCAGGCCCGGTGTAGCGTCCCCCCGTGGTGCTCTGAGCGGGCCGCCATCCGTCGATATTGCTGAAGCTCTCCCAGGACACGCTGGTGAGCTGGTCATGCGGCATGCCGGTCTGGGCCTCATACGCATCGCCGGCGAGGTACAGCAGAGACTCGAATTCCATCCCGCTCGGGAAACGCGAGGGATCCGCGAGTACCCCCTCGTAGAACTCCTTGCCATTCGCCACGACGACACAACGCGCGTACAGGAAGTCGTCAGCTGAGATGTATTCGTCTCCGTTGTCCGGATCCACCTCCCCCCTGTAGCACCAACGAGCGTGCTCTCGTGTATCCAGCGCGTGGAGCTTGGCAGCGAGCAGGTCCTCGAACGCGACTATCTCCTGAGGTGGCAGTCCCTGAAGCACTCGCGAGGCAGGAGCGAGGACCGCCTGGTCATCGCCGGCCCGTTCCCAGTCGAACGATGCGATGAGAGCCCAGAAACGTATGTCATCCATGGTCCGTCCAAAGTTCCCGTAGATCCCCGAGGCTGAGGGTCATACTGCCAGGATCGAGGATGCTGGGAATGGTCGAGTCGGTGTACTCGTAGTCGTCATCGCTGACGGTGCCGGCCTCGGCCGGTCGGACCGTATGGCGGTGGGGCGCTCCGGACGATCGATCGGGGCCGCTCAGGCCTCGAGGGCGTCGATCAGGGCCTTGGTCACGTCCTCCGTCGTGGATGTGCCGCCGACGTCGCGAGTGAGGACACCCGCCGCGGTCGTGGCCTCGATCGCCTTGTTCAGGCGGGCGGCCTGCTCCGGCAGGCCGAAGTGCTCCAGCATCAGCGCGGCACTGCCGACCGCACCGATGGGGTTGGCCAGTCCCTGCCCCGCGATGTCGGAGGCGGAGCCGTGCACGGGCTCGAACATGCTGGGGAAGCGGCGTTCGGGGTTGAGGTTGGCGCTGGCGGCCAGGCCCAGGCTGCCGGCGAGGGCGCTGCCGAGGTCGGAGAGGATGTCGGCGTTGAGATCGGAGGCCACGACGACCGAGAGGTCCTCGGGGTGCAGGACGAACTTCGCGGACATCGCGTCCACCAGGACGCTCTCGGTCTCCACGTCGGGGTAGTCGGCGGCGACGCGCTTGAAGACGTCGTCCCACAGGACCATGCCGTACTGCTGGGCGTTGACGACTTCGGTCAGGCGTCCGACGGCTGCGACGATCGGCTCGCCGGTGTGTCCGACCATCTTGATCGCGATGCCTGTTCGGCACGATCCCCGTCAGGAACTCCCACCAGTGCTGGTGCTCTCCCTGAGACAGGTATTGGGTGGCGTCGCCGGACGTCTTGAGGGTCGCCGGGTCGGCATGCACACCGTCGCCGAGGCGGAAGACGTTGACCGCGACCAGACCGGTCAGCAGGGCGACCAGCGTGCCGGCCCTGATCGCGCGCCACCGAGCCCGATCGGTGTGCGCCAGCTTGCGCCACAGTGAACCGGGCGGTACGTCAGGGGTCCACGACCAAAAATCGATGCCCCGTATAGGCCAGGCCTATCGATACCGGCGCGGTGGACAGCCTCCACTGGGAGCGCGGGAGCGGTGGCGCCCGACGCTCCCTGTCAGGAGAAGCGAGCCGCGTTCGGGGACGACGCCGTCAGCCGTCCGACTCCGGCGCCGCGACGCCCGACGGACCGGGACGCAGCATGGCCCGGTAGAGGGCCTCGTGCTCGGGTGAGGCGGGCAGCGGGCCGCGGGCCGGGGCCTGGAAGGACTGGATCAGCAGGGCGACGACGCGTCGCCATGCGTCGGGTGCGGCGCTACCGGTGGCGCTGACGACGCCGGCGTTGGCCATGTGTACCAGCACCAGGTCCGAAGGGTCGAAGTCCTCACGCAGGCGGCCGGTCGCCTTGGCGCGGCCGATGAGCTCGAGCATGCCTTCGTACGCTTCGTTGCGACGGTGCTCCAGGGCCTTGGCGGCGGGGAACGTGGTGGTCAGCACGTCGGCGAAGCCGTAGTCGGCGGCCTGCATCGCGCAGACGGTCTCGACGTAGCCGACGAAGCCGTGCCAGGGGTCGGGGGCTTCGAGGGCGGTGGTGACCGCGTCGGCGTAGGCGGTCATGCGGTCGATGAAGACGGCGTCGACCAACTCCGCCTTGGCGGGGAAGCGCCGGAACATGGTGGCGATCCCCACCCCTGCCTCGCGGGCCACGGAAGCCATGGAGGCGTTGAGGCCGTCCCGTGCGAAGACCGTCCGCGCGGCCGCGATGATCCGTTCCCGGTTGCGCTCGGCGTCACTGCGCAAGGGTTGAGCGGCAGAGGCGTCGGGACGCTGGTCACCAGGGGTCATGGCAGCCAGTCTAGCAATCGGATTGCCCTATCCAGTTTCGGTGGTACGGTTGTCCCATCGAAGCGGATAGCCCTATCCGGATCATGAATCGGATAGGCCTTTCCATATAGTCCACCTCCTCGACCCTACAAAAAGGATCACCGTGACCAGCATCGCCATCATCGGAGCCGGCCCCCAGCTCGGCCTGGCCATCGCTCGTACCTTCGGCTCCCAGGGCTTCGATGTCGCCCTGATCTCCCGCAGTCGCCAGAAGCTCGACACCCTCGTGGGCAAACTCGCCGCGGAGGGCATCGACGCCACCGCCTTCCCCGCCGACGTCCTCGACCATGACGCCCTCGGCAAGGCGCTCCAGGACGCCGCCGTGAAGTTCGGCGGCATCGACGTCCTGGAGTACTCCCCCGTCGGCGGGCTCAGCACCGTGATGACCACTCCCACCCAGACCGAACCGGCCCATGTCCAGCATGAGATCGAGTTCCAGCTCTACGGCGCCATCACCGCCACCCAGGCGGTACTGCCCGCGATGCGGGAGGCCGGTTCGGGCACCCTGCTCTACACCACCGGCGCGGGCTCCATCGACCCGGTACCGCAGGTCGGCAACGTCAACGCCGCCGCCGCGGCGCTCCGCAACTGGGTGATCAACCTGCACAAGGAACTGGACGGCACCGGGATCCAGGCCGCCCACGTCGGCATCGACGTCTCGATCGGCACCCCGGCCGTTCCCGGTTTCCCGACGGCCCAGCCCGAGGAGATCTCCCCCGTCTACTGGGATCTGCACACCACCAAGCGCGACCAGGCCGAACTCGTCTTCAGCCTCTAGCGCAGCCGGCCGTGCCCTGCTGCGTCGATTCGGGGCGCGCCGCCGCAGTGGTCGACCGCGGCGGCGCGCTCCGGCAGCCCGGAACGCAGGCTGCCGTCCGCGACGGACTGCCGTCCTACGAGCCGGACATCGCGATCCGTACCCGCGATGTCACCGTCCCCGGGCCCGGGGGCGCCCGCCCGACGCCACGGCCTGCCGTACGTCCACGGTGGCGGGTTCATCATGGACGTCCGGAACATGGACAGCTCGGAGAGCGGGCGTCAGTACACGCCCGCTCTCCGCGTACGGCGCCGCCGCTCAGTTGATGCGGACGATCTTCCAGAGCTGGTCCTCGACGTTGCCGGACAGGAACGGCCGAGACGAGGGGTGACGCCGGTCGGCATGGCCGTGCCGGGCAGCTGCTCCGCCTCACGCCGACGCGACGAGGGCGTCGGACAGTCGTCAAGGTGAGACGGTCGTCGGGCTGCGCAGATCGACGCTCCGGCGGGCGGCTTGCGCCTGCGGCGGCCGGAGGCAGACCATTCGGGTGGTGCGAGGTGCCGCCTAACCCTGGTGGGACGGCGGAGGTGCGGTCGAGCCTCGGACGACGAGATCGACCGGTGGCTCGCTCGCGGCGGGCGGCTCGGTGTCCGGCTCTTCGATGGTGTGCACCAGCAGCCGAATTCCTTCCCGCGCCGCGGCGTCGAAAGGCTGACGCACGGTGGTCAGGGGTGGACTGACATAGGCGAAGACGGGGTTGCCGTCGAAACCGATGACGCTGATGTCCTCGGGCACCCGTCGGCCGGCCTCCCGCAGGGCGTGGATCAGACCGATGGCCATCTCGTCGCCCGCCGCGAACACCGCCGTCACCGAGCTGTCCGCGGCCAGCGCACGGCCCGCCGCGTAGCCGGATTCGGGTGACCAGTCCCCCTGGATCACGGGCGGTTCCGGCGCCCCTCTTGCCGCCAACGCCGCCCGCCAGCCGTCGATACGGTCCGTGGACGCGTACCAGCGGCGGGGACCGGCGAGATGGTGGACGGTCGGGTGCCCCAGATCCAGCAGATGATCAGTGGCCGCCCGTGCCAGCGCATGGGCGCCGACGCCCACCGTCAAGGTCCTCGCCGAGGGGAAGGACGCCGGTGCGCCCAGGAACAGCACCGGTACGTCGATGCGGACGGAGACCTCTCCCTCCACGACGGGCTCGGAGACGACGATCCCGTCAACTCCCTGTTCCAGCAACGACATCACCGCGCCGGCGATGCCTTCGGGGGCCCCGTCCGGCGTATTGACCACGCGCAACGCGTACCCGGCGTCGCGCACGGCCGTCTCGATGCCCACCAGGAGCATGGCGGTGCCGTACCCGGCCGTCCCCAGGGCGACGACACCGATGGATCGGTTCCGCCCGGAGGCCAGTGCCCTGGCCGCATGGTTCAGCCGGTATCCGAGTTTCTCGGCGGCACCGAGGACGCGTTGCCGGACCTCGTCGGACACATACGGCTCGCCGTTGAGGACACGCGACACCGTCTTGCGTGAAACGCCTGCCGCGAGGGCCACGTCCGCGCTGCGCGGTGCCGGAGAACCCGCGCCGCGCCCTGCCACTGGTGTCATGAGAACTCCTGTCGGCCGTATGCCTGCCGCCCGCCGCCTCCGCCTACGGTACTCGCTTCGGGCGAGGTCAGCTGTATGACCGCGCGGTCACTGACCGCGCGGTCATATCTAGTCAGCCGGACGGCCGCACGTCAAGGGCGGACGCAGCATTTCTTCCACTCCCAGCTCATCAACAGCGCAAGAGACGATCAGCCCGATGTGTTCGCCGGAGGGCCTTGACAGCGAGTCCCCAGAAGATTCACTCTTCGACGCGTCGATCTATCGGATCTGTCCGATCACGTTCGTTTCTGGTCGCATCGCCGACCGCTTCCCGTCATGCCCTCCCCTTACGCCAAAGCGCCATACCGGGGCCATGACAGCCTCCCAGGAGCCGAAATGCACCTTTCATCCCACGGTCAGCCCCTGCCTGGTTCCAGCCGCCGCGCCGTGCTGCGCGGTCTCGGTGGGGCCGCTCTGCTCGGCGCCGCCATACCGCTGCTGTCCGCCTGTGGAGGCGGCAGCGGCAGCTCCTCCGACCCGAAGACGGTCAGCCTCGGCTCCAACGCGTCGGACGCGGTGCCGAAGAAGGCGTTCGCCGACGTCTACGCGGCCTTCAAGAAGCAGTCCGGGATCGCGGTCGACGTGAACACCAAGGACCACAACACGTTCCAGGAGCAGATCAACACCTACCTCCAGGGCACCCCGGACGACGTGTTCAACTGGTTCGCCGGCTACCGCATGCAGTTCTTCGCGGCCAAGGGGCTCGCCTCGCCGATCGACGACGTGTGGGCGAAGATCGGCGGCAACTTCCCCGACGCGATGAAGAAGCTCAGCAAGGGCGCGGACGGCAAGTACTACCTCGTGCCGATCACGACGTACCCCTGGGCGGTCTTCTACCGCAAGAGCGTCTTCCAGCAGCACGGCTACGAAGTTCCAGCCACCTGGGACCAGTTGGTGGTGCTCTGCAAGCGAATGAAGAAGGACGGCCTCGTCCCGATCGCGTTCGGCGACAAGGACGCCTGGCCGGCGATGGGCACCTTCGACCAGATCAACTTCCGGCTCAACGGCTACGACTTCCACGTCGAGCTGATGGCGGGCAGGGCCTCCTGGACCGACGCGAAGGTCAGGGACGTCTTCGACCAGTGGGCCGAGCTGCTGCCGTACCACCAGGAGGGCTCGCTGGGCCGTACCTGGCAGGACGCCGCCCAGACGCTGGTGTCGAAGAAGGCCGGCATGTACCTCCTCGGTACCTTCGTCGCCCAGCAGTTCACCGACAAGGCGGACCTGGACGACCTCGACTTCTTCGCCTTCCCGGAGATCAACTCGGAGTTCGGCCAGGACACCGTCGAGGCCCCCACCGACGGCTTCATGGTCAGCAAGAATCCGAAGAACCACGACGGCGCGGTGAAGCTGCTGGAGTTCCTGGGCACCCCGGAGGCCGAGCAGATCTACCTCAAGGCCGATCCGAGCTTGGTGGCCGCCTCCTCCAAGGCCGACACCTCCTCGTACACCGCCCTGCAGAAGAAGGCCTTCGAGATGATCTCGGGCGCGAAGAGCCTGACGCAGTTCATGGACCGCGACAGCCGCCCCGACTTCACCTCCACGGTCATGCAGCCCGCGCTGCAGAAGTTCGTCCGCGACCCGAAGGGGATCGACAGCCTGCTCACCTCGATCGAGCGGCAGAAGAAGACGATCTTCGCGTCCTCGTAGTCGGGAGTCCTGCCAGCATCATGACCATCGACGTCACGAAGACCCGCGAGGCGGCCACGGTGCCGCCTCCGGGCAACGCATCCCCCAAGAAGCGGGTTCCGCAGGGCCACCGCCGTCTGCTGACCCGCCGCGACCGGCTCACCCTCGGCCTCATGGCCGGGGTGCCGACGATCCTGCACGTGACCCTCGTCTGGGTCACCGCCCTCGCCTCCATCGCCCTGGCCTTCACCACCTGGGACGGCATCGGCTTCGACTCCATCAAGTGGGTGGGGCTGGACAACTTCAAGGAGCTGTTCACCAACAACCCGCAGTTCTGGCCCGCCGTCCAGCACAACGTCATCTGGTTCGTCGTGCTGATCCTGATCCCGACCCCGCTCGGGCTCTTCCTCGCGGTCCAGCTCGACAAGAACATCCGCTTCAGCCGCGTCTACCAGACCGCCTACTTCCTCCCGGTCGTGGTCTCCCTCGCGGTCACCGGATTCGTCTGGCAGCTCGTCTACAACCCCGACACCGGCCTGATCAACAGCATCATCGGCGCCAACAAACCCGGCCACTACATCGACTGGATCGGCGACCCGCACCTCAACCTGTGGGCCATCCTCGTCGCCGCCTGCTGGCGCCACACCGGCTACATGATGATCCTCTACCTGGCCGGCCTCAAGGGCGTCGACCCCTCCCTGCGCGAGGCCTCCTCCCTGGACGGCGCCAACGAGTGGCAGACGTTCAAGAACGTCGTCTTCCCCACCCTGCGCCCCACCAACACCGTCGTCCTGGTCGTCACGATCATCGAGGCACTGCGCGCCTTCGACCTCGTCTTCGTCTTCAACAAGGGCGCCCAGGGCACCGAACTGCTCTCGATCCTGGTCACCAACAACATCATCGGCGAGTCCAGCCGCATCGGATACGGCTCAGCCATCGCCGTCGTCCTGCTGGTCATCTCCCTCGCCGTGATCATCCCGTATCTGATCTCCACCTTCCGCAAGGAGCGGAGCGCATGAGCACCCCCGCCCTGCCCCTGAAGCAGCGCACCCCCGTGCGCCCCGCCCGGATCCTGCTGCACACCTTCCTCATCGTCACGTCCCTGGCCTGGCTCGCGCCGCTGCTGTGGGCACTGTTCGCGGCGCTGCGGCCGTACTCCGAGACCAGCGAGAAGGGCTACGTCTCCTGGCCCGACAAACTGAGCCTGGACAACTTCACCAACGCCTTCACCCAGTCCGACATGACGCACTACTTCGGGAACACGCTGCTCATCGCGGTCCCCGCGGTGCTGCTGACCCTGTTCCTGTCGTCCTGCGTGGCGTTCTACGTCAGCCGCTTCGACTTCCGGGTCAACCTCTTCCTGCTCCTGGTCTTCACCGCGGGCAACCTCCTGCCGCAGCAGGTCATCATCACCCCCCTGTACCGGCTCTACCTGCTCGTGGACCTGCCCGGCATCACCATGAGCGGCAAGCTGTACGACTCCGCACTCGGCCTGGTCCTCATCCACGTCGCCTTCCAGTCCGGCTTCTGCGCCTTCGTGCTCAGCAACTACATGCGCTCCCTGCCCCACGAGCTCACCGAGGCCGCCCTCGTCGACGGCGCCTCCGTATGGCGCCTGTACTGGCAGATCGTGCTCCCGCTGTGCAAACCGGCCATGGCCGCCCTCGCCACCCTGCTGTCCATCTGGATCTACAACGACTTCTTCTGGGCGATCGTGCTGATCTCCACCGGTGAGAACATGCCGATCACCTCGGCCCTGAACAACCTCTCCGGCCAGTACTTCACCGACCCCAACCTGGTCGCCGCAGGCGCCCTGCTCACCGCGATCCCCACCCTGATCGTGTACTTCGCGCTCCAGCGGCAGTTCGTCAGCGGACTGACCCTCGGCGCCAACAAGGGCTGACCCCCCATCAAGCCACCTGTCTCTGCTATCTCGGAGCACCACCAGTGAGTACTCAACGCCGCCTTCGCATCCCCGGTATCGCCTACGGGGGTGACTACAACCCCGAGCAGTGGCCCGAGGAGGTATGGGCCGAGGACATGCGCCTGATGCGCGAGGCCGGGGTGAACATGGTCAGCGTCGGCATCTTCTCCTGGGCGCTCCTCGAGCCGTCCGAGGGTGTGTACGACTTCTCCCGTATGGACCGGATCCTCGACCTCCTCCACGAGAACGGCATCGACGCAGATCTGGCCACCCCCACAGCCGCCCCGCCGGCCTGGTTCTTCGAGGCCCACCCGGAGGCACTGCCGGTCGACCAGGACGGGCGCCGACTGTCGTACGGCAGTCGCCAGACGTTCTGCCCGTCGAGCCCCGCCTACCGCCGAACGGCACTGCGGATCGCCGAAGCCCTCGCCGAGCGGTACGCCACCCACCCGGCCGTCGCCATGTGGCACGTCCACAACGAGTACGGCTGCCACAACGACGCCTGCTACTGCGACACCAGCGCCGCAGCCTTCCGCACCTGGCTGCGAGCCCGCTACGACGACGATCTGGACGCCCTCAACCGCGCCTGGGGCACCACCTTCTGGAGCCAGTGGTACTCCTCGTGGGACCAGATCCTGCCGCCCCGCGCCACCACGGCTCCCCCGAACCCCACCCACCGACTCGACTGGCGTCGATTCTGCTCCGACGAACTCCTCTCCCTGTGCACGGCCGAACGCGAGGTACTGCGCCGGGCCGCTCCGGACACACCCGCGACCACCAACTTCCTGGTCCTGCGCACCATCGACGCCCTCGACTACTGGCGTTGGGCACCGGAGTTGGACATCCTCTCCAACGACCACTACCTGATGTCCGACGACCCGGAAGCCGAGATCGACATCGCGCTCAACGGCGACCTCATGCGGTCACTCGCGGGTGGACCGTGGTTCCTCATGGAGCACTCGCCCGGTGCCGTCAACTGGCAACCGGTCAACCGGGCCAAGCGGCTTGGAGAGATGCGGCGCAACGCTCTGGCCCACGTGGCCCATGGCGCCGACGGCATCGCGTTCTTCCAGTGGCGGGCGGCGAAGGCCGGCGCCGAGCAGTGGCACTCGGCGATGCTCCCGCACGCCGGAACGGACAGCCAGATCTGGCGGGACGTCGTCCAACTCGGCTCGGATCTGCGGGCGTTGGCCGAGGTACGGGACTCCACGGTCGTGGCGCAGGTGGCGATCGTGTGGGACTGGGACGCGCGGTGGGCACTGGAACTGCCCTCCCAGCCCAGCGGCGAGCTGCGCTACCAGGACCTGGTAAGGGACTGGTACACCCCCCTGTGGCGGGCCGGAGTCTCCGTCGACTTCGTACGCCCCGACGACCCCCGACTCGACCGCTACAAACTCGTTCTGGCACCGTCGCTGTACCTGGTGAGCGAGGCGGCCGCGGCGAACCTCACACGGTTCGCCGAGAACGGAGGCACCCTGGCCGTCGGCTTCCACAGCGGCATGGTCGACGAGAACGCCCACGTGTACCTGGGGGGCTACCCCGGCGCGTTCCGCGAGGTGCTCGGAGTGATCACCGACGAGCTCTTCCCCCTGCTGCCGGGAGAGACGACCGGCCTGACCGGCGACGTCCCTGTCGGCGCCACCGCCGATCTTTGGTCCGAACGCATTCAGCTCACGGGCGCGCAGGCCGTCGCCCTCTACGCCGACGGCCCCCTGTCGGGCCATCCCGCCGTCACCCGCCACCGGCACGGCGACGGCATCGCCTGGTATGTGGCCACCCACCCCGACCAGGACACACTCGCCGCCCTGCTCCACCGCATCCGCCAGGACGCCGACGTCACACCGGAACACGAGGCGCCCGCCGGGATCGAGGTCGTCAGACGCCGCGGCCCGGTGGCCGACTACCTGTTCCTCGTCGACCACACCGGGAAGGGCGCGGAAGCACCCGCCGAAGGCGTCGAACTCCTCACCGGCAGGCCGGTCTCCGGCACCGTCAGCGTCCCACCGGGAGGCGTCGCCGTCATCCGCGAGCCCCACTGACCATGACGCAGGTCCCGGACGCCGATGTCCGGGCCAGTGCTGATCCGGATCGAGCGCGGCGGTCGACACCGGCATCCACCGAAGAGCCCGGTCCGCGGGACCCGGCCCGCACCCTGGCGCAGGCTCTGCCCTCGGTGGTGAGCGGGCCGACGAGACGGTGTGGTGAAGTGTCGAGGCCGAGCTGCCGTGGTGTGCCCCGTCGGGGTGGGTCCGGTGCGCCGATGTCCGGGTCGGCCTCCGCCTGGACCGGAAACCGGCAAGGTCCGCTCGCACGCCGAGCCGACGGGGTGGCGGCGAGCCCGTCATGTGCGCGACCGGTTCAGACGACAGGGTGCGCGACGATCTTGGGAGAGGGGCCGTACTGGTTGGTGCCCGGGGTGCTGTCGAGTGCCATGCCGACGAGATAGATGATCGGGCCGACGACCGGGATCAGGGCGATGAACATCCTCCGGCCCGACTTGCCGGTGTCGTGCAACCGGCGGACCGAGACGGTGAGCATGGGCACGATGAACGGAAGCAGGAGAAGATTCAGCAGCGGGACCTCGATCGCGAGGCTGGTCCCGGCGATCACAACGGTGGCGATCACGTACAGCACCGAGAACCACCAGTACTCCGCGCGCCGGGCGCGACCGGAGAACGTGGCGTACTTGGCGGTGAGGCACGTGCGTACCGCGTCGGTGAACGACATGCTGGTCACAGCGGATCCTTTCGCTCGCGGAGGGGGATCAGAAGCCGTAGGGGCCGAAGCGGCCCCAGGCCACCAGGGCGGCCAGGATCAGCAGGACGGCGTTGAAGGCGATCGCGCCGGGTTCCTTGCGGCGGGCGTGGGTGATCGCGGCCAGCACCATCACCACGGCCAGACCGGTCGCGGCCAGCGGGGTCAGCACGGGGGCGATGCCGGTGGCCGCGGGCAGGATCAAGCCGAGCGCGGCGGCGAATTCCACGATGCCGATGAGGCGGATGGTGCCTTGGGAGAAGTCGGCCGTCCAGGGCAGCCGGCCGACCAGCTTCTCCTTGGGCTGGCTGGTTTTCATGACGCCCGCCATGGCGAACATGGCGGCCAGCACGGCCTGGGCTATCCACAAGAAGACGTTCATATACGGGTTCCTTGGCAGAGGGGGCCGGGGTGGGGAGGGAGCGGTGGTCCCGGGAGCGGGGTGGGCGGGCCGGTCAGGCGGTGAAGACGGCCTCGGAGCGGTCGCGCAGGTCGTGCAGGTCCCAGTACAGGGGGGCGATCTCGTCGGGCGTGGCCGTCGGGAAGCCCTCCGGGCCGCCTCCGCCGATCCGGACGTTGATCGCCACGTGCGCGGCGTGAACGCCGGTGCCGGTCAGTTCCTGCTGAACTCTCTCCGTCACTAATGGGATCTCAGGAGCAGGCGACGGCGATCTTGCCGGGGGTGCCGGAGGTGAAGGCGGTGAACGCCTCCGTGGCCCGCTCAAGGGGGTAGGTCGCGGTGACCGGCACGCGCAGCGACCCGGACGCGGCCTGCTCGGCCAGGGCGGTCAGGGTCGACGCGTTCGGATCGGCCATGATCGGGTGGACGGTGACGTCCGGGTCCTTCACGGCGTCCTGGGTCAGACCGGCGGGTGAGGCGATCCGACCGCCCGGTCGCAGCAGGCCGGCGAGCTCTGCGCCGTCGCCCGCCAGGTGCAGCACCGCGTCCACACCGTCCGGGGCGATCGCGTGGACCTGAGCCCGAAGGTCGCCGGTGAAGTCGACCACGTGGACGTCGGCCTCGGTGTCGGTCAGGCCGGTGACGAAGTCGGTCTGCGCGCCGGGGCGAGCGGTGGCGATCACCCTCGCACCGCGGGCCACGGCGAGTTGCACGGCCAGCGACCCCACCCCACCGCCGGCACCGGAGATCAGCACCGTCTCGCCCTCGGCCAGTGCCACGGCGTCGAGACTGTCCACCGCGGTCGCCCCGGCCACGCCCAGCGCACCGGCGTCCACCACCGCGAGACCGGCGGGGATGCGGATGACGCCGTGTCCGGCGGGCACGGTGACGTACTCGGCCAGCGATCCGCCGCCCAGGAACGGCTTCATCACCACGCCGAACACCGCGTCGCCGACCTCGAAGCCGTCCACGCCCTCGCCGAGTGCCTCGACGGTGCCCGCGAAGTCCTTGCCGAGCACCAGCGGGAACCGGTGCTCCATGATCCCCTGCAGGTAGCCGGCGGTGGTGGCGACGTCGATCCCGTTCAACGAGGTGGCGGCCACCTTCACCAGCAGTTCTCCGGCCTCGGGGTCGGGGGTCTCCACGTCGCTCACGGCTGGATTCGCCGGAACCGAGTCCACCATAACCGCGCGCATGACATCACCTCTCCATAAGTGGACCGGCCTTCCCGGTTCCATCGGCGCCGAGCGTACAGCAGAAATGGCCCGCCCGTTCCACTTGACTGGGGTGGGTGCGCGTTCTCCGCGCTGCCGACCGGCCGCCGCGCCGGCGTCATCGCCGACGACGGCGATGACGCTCCTGGCACCTGGCGCCCTCTCGTCGCTCCCCGACGATGGGCAGCGCGTCGGTGCCGGGCCGCGGCGCGGCTCAGAGAGCGATGCGGGTCGGCCGCGCCGTGGTCGTCGCGACGGGACGTGCCGGAGCAACCCGTACCCGTCCGGGCAGGCAGCCCTCAGTCGAACGTACGGCCTGCCCGGCTCCGACAGGAGTCCTGATCAGGCGCCCGGGTGCAGTCCGAGCCAGCCCGGCGACGGCTCTCCCCTGACCTCTCCGAAGTAGAGAGCGAACGTCTGCTTCCAGCGCTCGACCGCGGCGCGGTCGGCCATGAAGCGGAGGAATCCGTCGAGGTTGCCGTTCGGGTACTGCCAGACGGGCTTGAGGCCCGTCGGCGGAACGACGTCCGTACGGACCGACCAGCCGTTGGTGGCGGCCTGCTGCTCCCCGGTGGACAGACGCCAGTTGAGGTAGAGCTTGGCGGCAGTGGGGTTCTTGGCCTGCTTCAGGATCGCGGCCCGCTGTCCCCAGGACATGAAGGGCGTAGCCCCGTCGGGGAGCACCCACTTGACGGGCCCGGAAGCCAGGGGCGCGCCGGAGCCGCCGACGCCGATGGCCTTCTGTCCACTGGTGACGGCCTCCCTGGGGGTGTAGCTGCCACGGGCGAACTGCAGGTCCTGGGCGGCCAGTCGCGCCAGCCAGTCCCAGCCGTACTTCCGCACGTAGAGCGTGTAGAGGTACAGGACCGCGTCGTCGTCGTGCGGATAGGAGGAGGCGATCCTTCCCTTCCACTTGGCGTCGATGAGGTCGAGCGGGCTCGTGGGCACGTCCGAACCGACCGCCGCCGGGCCGTACATGAAGCTGAACGCGCTCACCTGCACGGCGACCCAGCCGCCATGCGGGTCCTTGAAGGGGGCGTACACCTTGGAGAATCCGGCCGGCTTGTAGGCGAGCAGACGCCCCTGCTCGTTCCACCGCACGAAGTCATGGACCGTCTGCAGCTGTACGACGTCGGGCACGAGGGTGTCCGTGGCGAACTGGTTGTCCACCCGGACGTCGTGGTACTTGCTGTAGTCGACGACAACCGTCAGATCGATCCCGGGGAAACGGCTCTTGAAGCCGCTGCGAAGACCGTCGGCCTGCGTCGAGACGTCACCGCCCGCGTATATCACGAGCTTTCCGCCCTCCGCGAGGGCAGCCTGGTAGAGCTCGTCGAGCGTGCGGGTCTCCTCGCCGCCCACCGACTCCGGGGCGTTGGCGGACGCCGCGGCAGGAGAGGCTGTGGCGGCGGCCGCGCCTAAGCCGAGCGCGGCACCCGCGCCGGTGACGAGCAGACGGCGTCGGCTGGGAAGGCTGGTCATGTGGAAAACCTTTCTGACGGGAAACGGAACCGGTGCGGCGGCGCCCGCGTGCGGCGCCGTACCGACAGCGCATAGCGCGGCCCAGGACGGCCGCGACCCGGTAGTCGGCGACAGGTGCGACGCGCAGCCGGAGAGGGTGCGCACATGGTGCGCGAACCGAGCCACACGCCCCCTCCGGACAACCGACGCCAGCGCCGGGTTGGTTCTCAGGCGGAGACGCCAGGGAGCGGGAGGGCCGCGGAAGCAGCGTGAAACCCGCCTGCCGTGCCATGCAGCGCGACACGCGGAGGGTGGTGCGGTGTCCGCACGCGTGCCGGAAAGAATCGTGATGCCGATCCGTCCCGGGACGCGTACGGACGCGGAACTCAGAACATGGTGTTGTCGTTGGCGCTCTTCTCGGGCACTTCCTGGATCACGTCCCAGTGCTCGACGATCCTGCCGTCGGCGACGCGCCAGAAGTCGGCGACGGCCATGCCGCGGTCACCGGGCTTCAGGTGCAGGTTGCTGTGGGTGACCACGAGGTCCCCTTCGGCGATCGTGCGCTTGATGTCCAGGCGCAGGTCGGGGAACTGCCCGCGCAGCCAGTGGACGTAGCCGACGAAGGCGTCGGGGCCGTCCTGCGCCTCCGGGTTGTGCTGGGTGTAACTCTCACCGAGGTGGGCGGCAGCGGCCTGCTCCGGCTGGTAGTCGTTGAACGCCTGCTCGTAGAAGGCGAGGACAAGTGCCTTGTTGTCGGCTGCGGACATGCGGATCTCTCCTGCCGTGCGGTGATGCGATCGGGGGTGTTCAGCCGGTCATGGCGTCGCGGACCAGGGCCGTGTCCACGAACTGCTCGAAGCGCACGATCAGACCCCCACGGACGATGAAGTGGTGGGCGACGCGGACGTCGATGGGTTTGCCGGTGGCCTTGTTGGTCGCGGTGTAGCGGGCGAGGACGACGACGTTCTCGCCGTCGACGACGTAGGTGTCGTCGTGGGCGGCCCAGCCCTCCCAGTCCTTGCCGAGCTGTTCCATGACGTTTGAGGTCACGCCCTCGGGGGTGCGGTAGGTGCCGGCGAGGGGGAAGCCGGCCATCTCGGTCCACTCGACGTCCGGGGCGAGGGTGGCGCGCAGGGCGTCCAGGTCACCGGCCGCCGAGGCCAGGTACTGGCGGCGTACGACGTCGGCGGGGGCGGTGGAGGCGGCGAAGTCGTTCATGTCAGCCCCACTTCATCTCGCCCTTGGCGACCTTCGCGCCGATCTGCGCGGCGATCAGCATGCCGTGGCCGGGGTAGCGGGCCACCAGGGCCTCGGTGAGCGCGGCGCCGTCGGCCGCCTTGCCGAGCTCCTCCTCGAAGGCGATCAGGTAGTCACGGGTGGCGGTGATGGCGGAGGCGTCGGCCGCGGTGCCGGGCAGACGGTGGCCGGGGACGACCAGTTCCGGGTCGAGGGCGGCCATCTCGTCGAGCAGGTCGATCCAGGCGGCGCGGTCGCCGGGGGTGGGGGTGTCGGCGACCCAGACGTGCTCCTGCTGGAAGAGCAGGACACCGCCGAGCAGGGCGCGGTGCTCGGCCTGCCAGAGGTAGTGGCGGTCGGGCAGGCCGGCGGGGCCGCCCCTGAGCTCGAAGCGGTGGCCTTCGAGGGTGAGGTCGCCGGTGAGCGGGGTGAGGTCGACCAGGCGGGTGGGGAGGTTGGGGCCGAGGGCCGCCCACGCCTTGAGCTTGCCCTCGTAGGAGTGGGCGATGTGCTCGATGACGATGGGGGTGGCGACGAAGACGGCGTCGGGGAAGGCGTCGGCGATCACCTCGGCGCCGAAGTAGAAGTCGGGGTCGCCGTGGCTGATGAGGACGGTGGTCAGCTTCTTGCCGGAGTCGAGGATCTCGGCGGCGAGGCGGTGGCCGTCGGCGCGGGTGAAGCCGGCGTCGACCAGCAGGGCGTCCGTCTCACCGGTGACGAGGGTGGCGGTCTTGTTCTTGCTGCCGGCCGGGAAGTCCAGATCGAGGACCTTGAAGTCGAGCGTGCTCATGTGTAGCTCCTGTCCGAGTCGGGTCGGGGACGGGGAGGTTCAGGGACGGCGAAGGGATGCGAGCCGCGGGTCGATCCCTTCGGCCGTGGCATGGCCAAGGGCCACGGGGGCGACGGAATCTCCGTCGACAGCGAGCAGGGCGCGAAGGCCGGTGACGTCCGGCTCAACCGCGCGGCGGAAGTCGTCCGCCGCCGCAGACGACGCCTCGGGGCCTTCGAAAGCGGTGACCACCGCGTCGGCGATCAGCCGCTCGTACGGCTCGCCGAACTCGGTGCCGGTCATCTCGGCGATGCTCGCCTTCGCGGCCTGGACGTGGCCGAACTCGCGGATCGGCCCTCTGCGCGGCCCGGCGAACAGGCCGCCGGAGACGACCTCGACCGGCAGCCGGGTCGCGGAGAAACCGTGCGACCAGCCGCAGGAGGCGTAGAAGACATGGATGAGCTTCATCGAAGACCTCGGCGGGGAGGCGGCGCGCCCGCCTGATGCGAGCCGTTCACCTGATCAAACAGTAGCTGACTCCTCAGGCATTTCTCGACTCTTGTGACCTGGGCCACAGGGACGGCCACGTCATTACATCAGCGTTGCCGACGAACCGCAGATCAGGACAGCCGAGGCAGCGCGTCCCCAGCTCCATCAAGGGTCTCCGCAGGCCCCAGCCACCAACTGAGAAACAGTCGATGGCTTCTCACCGGCCTACTCACTCGTCAAGGAACTGATACGCCCCGCTCGGGGCTCCGATCAGCACGACGCCGTCGCGAACCTGCCACTCGCTCATGCCCTCGGACTCGTGGCTCACGAGGAACAGTCCGGTGATCAGGTCGTTGTCGTCGTCGGAGGCCGGAACCCGCGCCACATGGCGCAGTTGCTCCAGGAACCAGTCGACTGACTGTGCGCGCATCTCGGCCCCGAAGAAGACCCAATTGGTGAAGTTGTACTGCCGCGCGGGAAAGGCCCAGCCCCCGCCGTACGTCCGATCGGGATCGTCCGCTTCGACGATCTCCTTGACCTGAGCGAGCTGCCGTTCATCGCACTCCAGCCAGCCCCTGATCCGAACGAACACACCCACGACGACCACCCCCACAGTCCAGGCACCGTCCGGTGAGCGCGGACTCCGATGTCATCGCACCATAGGGGCGGTCGGATCGAGAGAGCAAAGCGCTTTACGGCTCGTCACGCAGTGAGACGCATGCGAGACGTACCCCTTCATAGGGCAGCCGCCCGAGGCCAGTTGGAGCCACGACGCCGGCGGCGCAGGTGCGGTCGCGCCACCCGAGGTCCCCGTCTGCCATTTTCTGTTATGCCAATTGACACACCATTAAATGCCGCCCTAAGGTCCTGCTCATGGAGGAGCGCAGAGGACGCGGTCGGCCTCGGAAGAATCCGGAGCAGCTCGCGCGATGGACACCGCCCGAAGGCTGGTCCCGGCTGGTCGCCTGGATCTCGCCCGAGGAGAAGAAGGCGCTGAAGCGGGTTGCCGTCGAGGCCGAGGTCTCGGTCGCGGACCTGGTCCGCGCGTTGGCGGGCGGCCTGGCCTCCGGGGCCATCACCCACGAGGAACTGGTCGGTCACGTCAGAAAGGGCATGCAGGTCATGGAGAAGATCCCCACGCTGTTCGAGCGGGACGGCGACTTCCGGGTCGTCGACCGGCCGCGGGTGGAATGTGCATGGGTGTTCGACGGCGAGGGGGCCCCGACGGAGAAGCTCGACGGCACCAACGTCCGCCTCACCGTCCGGGCCGGCCGGCTGGTACGGGTGGAGAAGCGGCGCAACCCGAGCGCGCTGCAGAAGAAACAGGGGATCGAGGACGGCTGGTACGTCGACACCGCCGAGGGTGCCGCGGAGGACAAATGGATTCTCGCCGCAGCCCGCAACACCGACGTCACGTCGTGGCCGGACGGCGAGCACTCCTGTGAAGCGCTCGGCCCCCGCATCCAGGGCAACCCCCTGCGGCTGGACGACCACCGTTGCGTGCCGTTCAACCTGGAGGCACCGGTCTACCAGGGCGTACCGCGCGACTACGCCGGCCTTCGCGAGTTCCTCGCCGAACTGGAGAGCCACTTCTCCCCCGGCACCCTGGCCGAGGGCATCGTCTTCCACCACCCGGACGGTCGCCGCGCCAAGATCAAGCGCAAGGACTTCCCTGTCTCCGCCTGAAGGGCTGTCCCGTAATCGTCGCTTTGTGGCCGCTGGGCCGGACTCAGGAGCTTTCCGAGGTGGAGGCGTGATCAGCCGCCCCCTGGACAGCAGGAATCAGGTCTGCGATACGTTCGAGCTGGTTGCGCTGGGAGTGCAGGTCCCGGGCACCGAGGCGGGCGACGATGTGCCGAGCACCGGCGGCGACGTACCGTCCTAGATGCTCAAGCACCTGGTCTGCGGAGCCGGTGACAACTGCCTGGATCTTTTCCAGCTCCTCCAGTGGCATTCCGTAGGTGGCCCGCGCGTAGTCGTCCAGTGCCCGGCGGCCGCTCTCGATGTCGTCGTCGATCCGTACCGAGACGAACAGGGCGGGGGCGATGTCCTCGGTCGCACGTCCGGCGTCGGCCGCCGCTCTGTGGACGTCGCGGAGGCCGGACGCGTAGTCGGCGGGGTCAGGCGGGTAGGGCAGCCATCCGTCGTACAGTCGGCCGGTGCGGGCCAGAGCTGTGGGTGTCGCGCCGCCGAGCCAGATGGGTGGGCCGCCGGCACGGGACGGCCTGGTCGTGGGCGGGATGTCGTCGAACCGGAGGATCTCGCCGTGGAAGGTGCCGGCGCCGCCCCACAGGGCCCGCCACAGCGCGACAGTCTCGTCCAGGCGGGCGAAGCGCCTCTCCCACGGCAGCTCGGACAGCGTGTAGAGGGGCCGCCCGAATCGGCCGGGGAAGCCGGCGCCGACAGCCACGGTGAGTCGGCCACCGGACAGCAGGTCGATCGACGCAAGTGCCTGCGCTGCCTGGATCGGCCGACGTAGGAACGGCATCAGTGCGGCTGTGCCCAGCGTCACGGTCTCGGTCACCGGGGCGAGTGCGGCCAGCATCGTGAGCGCCTCGACGCGCGGGCTGATCAGGGAATCGTTGACGAAGAGCGAGGAAAGGCCCAAGCGTTCGGCATACCGGCCGAACGCGATCAACTCGCGGGCGTCGTCGGCAGGGCCCCACTGGGCGGTTCCGGTCGGAAGCAGTACACCGATGTCCATGTCGGCAATGTTCACGACCGGAACGAGTGGCGACAATTCCCTGCGGGGAATGGCCTGGAACCCTCCGCTGCCGTTACAACAGGCCCGTGGACTTTCCTCGTACGCTTCGTGAACGTCGCACTAGCCGTCATGTCAGCCAGCTCGACCTGGCACTGCGAGCGGGCACCACCCAGCGCCACCTCAGCTTCATTGAATCTGGCAGGTCCGTCCCAGGCCGGAACATGGTCGTGCGCCTGGCCGAGTCGCTGGAGCTGCCCCTGCGGGAGTGCAACGAGCTGCTGCTGTCTGCCGGGTATGCGCCCGCCTACCCGGAGAGCTCATTGGAAGATCCGGTGCTGGCCCCCGTGCGCACGGCGATCGATCACATCCTCCGCGGGCATCTGCCGTATCCGGCGCTGGTTGCGGACCGGGGCGGTGACCTGATCGCCGCGAACACCGCATTCGACTTGATCACCGAGGGCGCGGCTGCCGAGCTGGTGGGTCCGGGCACGAATATTTACCGCCTGGCGCTGCATCCCGACGGACTGGCTCCCCGTATCCTCAACCTCGCCGAGTGGGCGCGCCACATCTTGGTGCGCCTTGGCCATCTGGAGGAGTTGCGCGCCGAACTCACCGGCTACGTGCCCGAGCTGGAGCCGTCCGCCGGGCAACTCGGTTTCGCGGTGCCGCTCCGCCTGCGGTCCTCGTACGGTGAGCTGCACCTGATGACGACTGTGACGACCTTCGCCACCGCCGTCGACGTGACGCTTGCCGAGCTGAAGCTGGAGGCGTTCCTGCCGGCCGACCCGGCGACGGCCGAGGCGCTCTCAGCAGCCGCCGGGGCAACGGCTTGCGCCGCCCCCGGTCAGGAGCCCGGGAACATGTAATCGGTCTTGATGCGGCCGTTGTCGTCGAGTACGAGTATGTCCGAACCACCACCCACCACGTCGCCGGTTGGGGTGGACACCGCCTCCCGGCCGAACCTGACCACGCCGTTGAGACGTATCGCACCGGGGCGCGCCCGGAAGGCGAATCCCTGTTTCTCGACGAACCGCTCGTGGCTTCGCGCCACTCGGGTCCCGAGCTCGAGGTCTCACGGCCTACCGCACGAGCTCGTCAGGAGACAGCTGAAACAGAGCATCAGTTCGACGCTCTACGGCCTCAATTCAACGCGCAGCGGGGGCAGTTGCCCTACCAGGGGCAGCAGGATCTAATGAAGAGCGCTGAAGGGGACAGCACAGCAACAAAGTTGGGGCGCGGGTGACGTCCGTGACGGCCTTCCCTTGGTCGCCGTGTGTGGAGAGACCGGAGGGCAGCCGTGAATGACCGCAGTACAGAGCTTTTCGTATCCCCGGACAAGGGCCGGTTCGGGCGCGTTGCACTAGCCGTCGTACCGGCGGTCATCGTGCCAGGCATCAGCATGACGAGCCTGCTCGCGGGCGGGCGTGGCACCAGTGAGGGGCTCGGATCGATGGCGGTCCCCGCGGCCGTCGCCCTCGTCGCGCTTCCCTTCCTGTGGTACGTGGCCTATGCGATCCTGCACACCCTGAACACGTATGTGGCACTTGTGGACGGTGCCGTCCTGGTCCGCAACTGGGCACGCCGACTGACCGTCATCGAAGGGCCCGGCTTCGTGGCCCGGACCCATATCGACTCCAGCGGCATCGCCGACGCGGTGCTCGTCGTGGCTGACGACCGCGCCGCCGTCATGCTCAATCCCCGCCAGTGGCGTGAGGCCGAACTCGACGAGGTGTGGCGTAGAGCGGCTCTTCCTCAGCAGTTCGGGGGTACGCCGACCCCCCGTGAACTTCGCAAGCGTTATCCAACCATCCGAATTCCGCTCTACATCCGGTATCCCGGCATCGTCTACACCTTCTGGACCATCCTCGTCATTCTCTACATCGGAGTGGTGGTCAACGTCTTCGCCCGCATCTGAGGGCGCGGCGAACCGGACGCCGACGAGGTGTGCGGAATTCTTCGGTCTTCGCAGCTGCGGCCGGCGAGGCGGGGCGCTCGCCAAGGCACTGCTCGGTCGAGGGTCTAGGGGACTCGCCCTGGCCCGGAGCATCTGCCTGCACCCGCGCCCGAAGCCGGCGTCCTTCTGATGCGCACAGCTCTCGGCGACGCCCGAGTGTGGACGAACGGCCAAGACCTCGGGACGGAATGCGAACTCCGGCTCGGGGAATGTGGGGATACTCGATCCACGCGTCCCGTTCCACAACGTGCCGCGCCGTAGGAGTTTTCTGTCGGAAGGGGTTGGAGAATGAAGGCAAGCGTCCGTCTGAGCCGCATATCCGGAGTCACTGCCGCCGCGGTATTGCTGCTCATCGGGACCGCGACATCGGCCAGCGCCAGCTCGAACTCGGAGGTCTCGTCCGCGAGCAACGGCGACGGATGGGTGAAATTCATCGCCAACGGCGACGATTTCCTGGTACACGACAGTCAGTGCGACGGCGGCACCGTGTGGGGCCAAGTGTCCTACTACAAAGCCAACTACGGGTGGAACTTCCGCACCATTCACAACACCTCGGGATGCGGTACCACGGACACGAAGCACCCGTGGAGCGACATCCCCGAGGGTGCCTACGTGTATGTGAGGGCGTGCGGCAGCGTGGACGACGGTTACAGCAACTCGGGCGCCGGCGAGTTCAGCACGGGCCACGACTGCGGTGCCACGGAGGACGGGGTGGCCTGAGGCGCCCCTGGCCGCGGCTCATCGGCGGGTGACCGTCCAGAAGCGGATCGTCTTGTCGGCGCCCCCGCTGGCGAGGGTTGTGCCGTCGGTGGTGAACGTGAGGGAGTGGATCGCGTCCGTGTGGCCGCGCAGGGGAGCACCGAGCGGTGACGGTCCGTTGGTCATGTCCCACAGGCGGATCGTCCTGTCGGCGCCGGCGCTGGCCAGGACGGTGCCGTCGGTGGTGAAGACGAGCGAGTGGATCGCGTCCGTGTGGCCGCGCAGGGGATCGCCGAGCCGGGTCGGTTGCGCGGGGTCGGACACCTTCCACAGCCGGATCGTTCGGTCGCCGCCCGCGCCGGCCAGCAGCTTGCCGTCGGGGCTGAACGCCACGCTGTGCACACGGCTCTCGTAGCCGAGGAGGGGCTCGCCCACGGGGGACGGTGGGGTGGCCACGTTCCACAGCAGGATCGAGTTGTCGGCGCTGCCGGTGGCCATGAGGCTCTGATGGTGGCTGAACGCCACGGAGAGGACTGCGTCCGTGTGACCGGTACCGGGACGGCCCATCGGTGTCGGGTTCGCCGGGTCCGAGACATTCCAGAGGCGGAGGGTCCGGTCCGCGCTGCCGCTGGCCAGGACGGTGCTGTCGGGGTTGAAGGCGACGGAGAAGACGGCGCCGGTGTGGCCGGTCAGGCGACGCAGCAGCGTCGGTTTGGCGGGGTCGGTGGTGTTCCAGAGCCACACCGCGTTGTCGTTGCCGCCGCCGGCCAGCAGGCCCCCGTCGGGGCTGAACGCCACCGTGTCGACGTTGTCGGTGGGGGCCGTGAGGGAGCCGAGCGGTGTCGCCTTCGCCGGGTCGGTCACCTGCCAGAGCCGGATCGTTCGATCGCTGCTACCGCTGGCCAGGACCCGCCCGCCGGGGCGGAACGCCACCGCCTGGACGGCGCCTGTGTGACGCGCGAGCTGCCCCGAGTCGGCGGCGGCGGTCACCTTCGTGACGGGGGATCCGCTGGACGACGGGCCGGGTCCGGCGGACCCCGACGAGCCGTGGCCGAACCCGTCGTTGAGCGCCCATCCCAAGGCGGCGGTACCGCCGGCCAGTCCGGCGGAAGCCGTGATGAGGAACCGGCGACGTCTCCACAGAGGGGGAGATCCCGCGGCAGCGGGCCCGGCGGACGACGGTGCTCCGGTGGACGGCCGGCCCTTCGTCAGGCGCAGGCCTCCCGCCGTGTTCATCACCCGGCGCTGGGGCAGGGGAAGCGACCGTCTGAGGAGGTCGCGTTGCACCTCGAGGAACAGCTCGTCGAGGGTGAGCGGATCTTCGCCGCCCAGGGCCGTGAGCAGCGCACCGGTGAAGGCGGTGTGGGTCGCGCCCGGTGGCGCCTTGGACGGGCTGTTCGACGGCGAGGAGCTGAGGATGTAGGTGCCGTCGATGTCGATCTGCCCGCTGATCAGCGCCGCCTCGTCCGCCATGGCGCCGGTCGCCCGGCCGGAGAAGCAGCAGTCGAGTACGAGCACCCGGACCGTCGCGGGCGCCTCGAGCATCGTCTGCCGCAGGACGTCGAAGGGGAGCGCGGTCACGTGGGGGCGTTTCGGGTCGCTGTGGGACACGGCGAGATGTAACCGGCCTTGCACGTCTACGAGCCCGTGCCCGGCGTAGTAGACGAGGAGCACGTCCGTCGCAGCAGCGGCCGCCTGGGTGACGGGGAGGTCGAAGTCCGCCGGGGTTGCGGGTTCTTCGATCAGGGCACAGTGCTGGGCCTTCAGCGTCCCGTCGGCCGGATCCGTGAGGATCGCCCGCAGATCCGTGAGGTTGGCCCGCACCGCCGGAATCTCGGGCAGCTCGGGGTGCTCGTACCGGCTCACCCCGATCAGGACGGCCCGTGAACGAGCCGGATCCGGAAAGCGGTTCACTCCGGCGATCCCTCTCCGTCTCCGTCGGCCCCGCCGTCCGCCGCGAGGAGCCGCTCGACGACGTCGACCAGCACGGGGACGTCGACGCGCTTGCCGTCCACCTCGACGGTGCGGCCGCTCTCGTTGGTGACCGTGATCTTCAGGTCGGAACGGCGGTGGGGAAACCAGGTGGCCAGGGCTCCGACCAGGGCGCCGACCGCGGCCGCGCCCACGCCACCGGGGCCGATGGCGACGACCAGGGCGTCCAGCGCCCCGCCCATCTCGCCCTGTGCCACCGGACCGTCTTCGGGGCGCACCCGCCCGCGCAACGCGTCCTCGTGGCGCAGCCAGTCGTAGAGCGATCTCAGTTCGTCGGGCCCACGGTCGGTACGGATGCGCAACTGATGGGATGTCACCGATGTCACCTGCTCATCATCCCGCACGAGTCGGGAAATGGGGGCAATACCGTTGCTTTGCCGGTGCGTGAACGCGGGTGCGCGCCTGGTGGGTCGTCCGGCTCGGACGGGCGGCCCACGGCCTACTGTTTGAGCGACGTGCAAGGCCCTGGCCAGAAGGAACGCCCATGCCCCGCCCCCGTGTCCCGGACGAGACTCCGGGCACAAGCCGCAGCACCTCGGCCACGATCCCCCCGAACATCCTGCGTTACCTCGCTCTGGTCGCGGACGAGTACGGCGTCGACCTCCGGCCGGAACTGACGCGTCTGGGGCTGGACCAGTCCGTGATGCGCTCAGCGGCTCTGCGGGTCTCCTACCGGCAGGGCAGTGCCGTCATCCGGCGTGCCGTGGAGCTCACGGGTGACGCGCACCTGGGCCTGCGCGTGGGTGCGGCGCAGCACCTGACCGCGTGGGGGCTGCTCGGCTTCGCGCAGTTGGCCGCCGAGACCCTGCGGGACGCCGTCGAGACGGGTGTGCGCTTTCAGAACCTCTCCGGGGCCATGGTGGTCTGGTCGGCCGATGTGGAGGAGGCCGGCTATGTGCTGCGCGCCGAGTTGCCCGATCCCGCGCTCGATCCGGCGGTCGCGGTCTTCCTGGTGGAGGAGGGGCTTGCCAGCGTGGTCACCCTGACCCGGCTGAGCGCGGGCGTGGAGTTCGCCCCGCGCAGCGTCGAGTTCGCCTTTCCCCCGCCGCCCGACGCGGACCCGTTCACCGCGCTGTTCCGGTGCCCGGTGCGGTTCGGCGCGGCCGAGAACCGCATGGTGTTCCCCCTGGCCTGGGCCCGCCGGCCGATGCCGGGCCGGGATCCCGTCACGTACGCCGCCACTCTGGAGCTGCTGGAGGAGGCGATGGCGTCTCGCCGTGACCAGCAGGACCTGCTGGAGGTGCTGGAGATCTCGATCGCGCAGAGCCTGCCCGACGTGCCCTCGTTCGTCGAGCAGGCCCGTCGACACGCCTCCAGCGAGCGCACGCTGCGCCGCCGGCTGGCCGAGTGCGGTACGACGTACGAGGCTGTCGTCGACGGTGTACGACGCGAGCGGGTCGAACAGCTGCTGCGGCGATCGGAGTTGACGATGCGTGACATCGCCCGGCAGGCGGGTTTCTCCGACGTGCGGGCGCTCAGGCGGGCGGTGCGACGCTGGCACGGCGTGGCGCCCCACCAGCTGCGTGCGCCGGCGGGGCGCCCTGACGACTGAGACGCGGCCGGCGTGGGTCAGCGCGTACGGATCCAGACGGTCTTGGGACTGGTCCACTGCTCGAACGCGCTCGTGGACTTCTCCGCGCCGCCGAAGCCGGACTGCTTCCAGCCTCCGAAGGGTGTGGTGAGGTCGCCCTCGCTGTAGGCGTTGACCGAGACCACGCCCGCCTGGATGCCGCGCGAGAGCCGGAACGCCGCGTCGAGGTCGCGGGTCCAGACCGAGGCGGCGAGGCCGTACTCGGTGGCGTTCGCCAGCCGTACCGCCTCCTCCTCGGTGGTGAAGGTCTGCACGGTGACGACCGGGCCGAACAGTTCCCGGGTGAGGACCTCGCTCCCGTCGGGAGCTCCGGTGATCACGGTGGGCGGGTAGTAGGCGCCGTGCGGCGGCAGACCGTGCGGCAGACCGGCGGTGTGGATCCGGGCCCCCGCGGCCCGGGCCGCGTCCACCGCGTCGGCCACCCTTGTGAAGGCCGTACGGCTGATCAGCGGCCCCATCTGTGTGTCGGGCCTGGCCGGGTCCCCGACCACCAGTGCCTTCGCGGCCGCGGTGAACCGGGCGAGGACCTCGTCGGCGATGGCCCGGTGCACCAGAACGCGGGAACCCGCCGTGCAGTTCTGCCCCATGGTCAGAAAGGCGGCCTCGACCATGTTCTCGATCAGCTCGTCGCCGTAGTGGAGCGCGTCCGGCAGCAGGACCTGGGGGCTCTTGCCGCCCATCTCCAGGGAGACCCGCTTGAAGTTGGTGTCCGCCGCGTCGGCCAGGATCCGGCGTCCGGTGGCGGTGGAGCCGGTGAACGACAGGGCGCGCACCCACGGGTCGCGGGCGAGGGCCGTGCCGGTGACTGGGCCGTGGCCGGGCAGCACCGTGAGTACGCCGTCCGGGAGGCCCGCCTCCGCCGCCAGGGCGGCCAGGTGCAGGGCGGAACGCGGTGTCGCCTCGGCCGGCTTGAGCAGCAGGCTGTTGCCCGCGGCGAGGGCGGGGCCGACCTTCCAGGCGGCCATGGCCAGCGGGTAGTTCCAGGGCAGGATCGCGGCGGCCACTCCGACGGGTTCTCGGCTGACCAGCCCCAGGCTGTCGTGCCCGGTGGGCGCGACGCGCCCGAAGACCTTGTCGGCCGCCTCCGCGAACCAGCGGACCGACTCGATCGCCCCGGGCACGTCGCCGGTACGGCACTCGGTGATCGGCTTGCCGGCGTCCTCGCTGTCCAGCCGGGCCAGGAGTTCGGCGTCCCGTTCCATGAGACCGGCCAGGCGCAGCAGCACCTCGGCCCGCTCCCGTGGGGATGTGCCGGACCAGATGCGGCTCTCGAAGACCCGGTGCGCCCGCTCGGCGGCGACCGCGACCTCGGCGGCGCTCACGGCCGGTACGCTGGTGATCAGCTCGCCGTTCGCCGGGTTGACGACGCGCAGGGTGCCGCTCACGCTTCCTCCACCAGTTCCCAGCGGCCGCCGACCTGACGTGCCAGTCCCCTGCGTCGCAGGTCGTCCAGATAGCGGGCCATGCCCCGCTCGCCGCGCCTGCGGAACAACGGGAGGAGCGTGGGCAGCAGGTTCGGCGCGAGCAACGCGAACCGCACCAGGCGGGACTCGCCCGGCCGGACGTACACCTCGAGCCTCGGCCTGTCCAGCAGACTGACCGTCGCCCGTACGACGTCGGCAGGCTGCTGCGGCTGGTCCTGGAACTGCATCGCGTTCCCGCCGTCCACGGCTTCCTGGCGGAGCATGCGCGTGTCGGTCGCCGACGGCAGCACCGAACCGGCCTTGATGCCCTTGGCCCGCAGATCCAGCCCGATGGCGAGCATGGCACCGCGCAGCCCGAACTTCGACGCGGTGTAGATCGGGGTCTCGCCGAGCGGGAAGATGCCGCCCAGGGACACCGTGGTGACCACGCGCGGGTCGCCGGAGGCCCGCAGCAGCGGGATGGCGAGGCGGGTGAGGACCAGCGGGGAGAGCAGGTTGAGATCGACCTCCCGCTCGATGCTCTCGACGCTGCGCACGTCGAAGCGTTCGGCGCTGGTCATGCCCACGTTGTTGACCAGGACGTCGATCCGGCCGTGGGCCGCGGCGACGTCGTCCACCGTTTTCTCCACTGCCGCCCGGTCCAGCAGGTCGCAGCCCAGGCCGGCGTGGCCGCTGCCCGGCAGGTCGGCCGCCGTCCGCCGGGCCCTGGTCTCGTCGAGGTCGACCACGACGACCCGGGCCCCGCCGAAGGCGAAACGGTGGCACATCGCACTGCCGATGCCCCCGGCACCGCCCGTCACCACGATGACCTTGTCATGGAAGTCGTACGTCACGACGCCACCGCCTCGTCGGTCCTGCTCCGTGCGCCGTGCACCCGGGGCGGCAGTCCCGCCGTACGCCAGCCCATCCCCGCGGCGATCCTGCGGAGGTGCTTCACGATGGCCTCGCTGTGGACGTAGCCGGTGTGGCGCGGCGAGTCGACGAACTTCAGTCCACCGGTCAGGTCGGGTCGGTCGCTGCGGATCATGCGCGCGAACCGCTCGGCCGTCGGCAGCCCGCCGCGGGCGTCCCGGATGAAGGAGGCGATCAACTGTGCCTGGGCGTCGAAGAGTTGGTAGGCACCGGAGTTCGTCTCCACGAAACCGACGCCGAACAGGCCCTCGTGCTCGCGGGAGAACGACGACATGTAGAGGTCGGGGTGCTGTTCGTCGCCGAAGTACTTCTGCGCGACGGGCACCTTGTGCAGGTATCCGGTCGCCAGCAGGATCAGGTCGAAGTCGTCACTGCTGCCGTCGGTGAAGTGGACCGTACGGCCCTCGGTGCGCGCGATCCCCGGCTTGGCCGTCACGTCGCCGTGCTGCAGGTGGTGGAGCAGCATCGAGTTGATGGCGGGGTGGGTCTCGAACAGCTTGTGGTCGGGCTTCTGCAGGCCGAGGCGGCGCGGATCGCCGTTGACGATCCGGAGCAGGGTGCCGAAGAGCTTCTGCTGCAGCCACATCGGCAGATGGGGGCCGCCGGCCGCGATGACGTCCACGGGGCGCCCGAACAGATGCTTGGGGATGAACCAGTAGCCGCGCCGCATGCTGATCACCGCGTGGTCGGCGGCGCGGGCCGCGTCGCAGGCGATGTCGAGGCCGGAGTTCCCCGCGCCGACCACGAGGACCCGCCTGCCGCGCAGTTCGTCGGCGCTGCGGTAGGTGACGGTGTGGCGGATCTCGCCGGCGAAGTCGCCGGGCAGGTGTGGGACGTTCGGGTGCCACTGCGAGCCGGTGCACAGCACGACCTGCCGGTGGACGCTCTCCCGTCCGTCGGCCCGGGTCACCGTCCAGGTGCCGTCGGCGTTCTTCTCCACGCCGTGGACCTCGGTGCCGAACTCGATCCGCTCCTTCAGGCCGTACGCCTCGGCGAACGACGTCAGGTAGGACAGGATCTGCCGGTGCGGCGGGTAGTCCGCGAAGTGGTCCGGCATGGGGTAGCCGCCGAAGCCGGACAGGGTCCTGCTGGAGATGAAGTGGGCCGACTCGTACATCGGGCTGCCCGGGTTGTCGATGTCCCACAGCCCGCCCGGCCCGGTGTGCCGCTCGATGTGGGTGTACGGCAGGTCGCGCTCCGCCAGCGCCCTCGCAACCGCCAGCCCGGCCGGCCCGGCTCCGATCACGCATGTGTCGTACTGGTTCTCGGTCACCAGTCGCCTCCTCTCCCTGCCCGCGTCGCGGGCCCTGCAGGGAACCTACGCACCGGTAGGTCGGGAGGGACTGACCTCCGCGGCCACGGAGGGGACCTCAGCGGCCAGGCCGCGGCCGCCGGTGCCGGGCCGCCCTGACGGGCGGGCACTCGGCGTCCGAGCGATGCGACGGACCGGCCGCCGACGGCACGCGGGTCCCGCGCCCGGCGCCGGCGGGCCGGCCACCGTGCGCCGCCCCGCCGTCACCCGCGCCGCGATACGCGCCCGCGTGCCGGGGGTGGATCAGCGGGTGTAGGTGGTCCGGTGTTCCGCGAGGGAGCCGCAGTTGGAGCCGGTCACCTGCACATAGGTGTTGGCGATGCCGCCGCCCCAGTCGACGCAGTGGCCCCGGCCGATGACGTAGGCGGGTCCCGCGTAGGAACCGTAGTGCCCGTAGTCGTCGTCACCTTCGTTGGTGTCGGGGACGTAGATCCAGGCGGACATGTCCACGGCCGCGCCGGGGTTGTTGCGGATGGTGACGACGCAGTTGTTGCCGTTGGCGGCGTTGTAGGCGAGGTAGACCGTGCCCAGCGAGCCGACGGGAGCGGAGTTCACGGTCTTGTAGCCGCTTCCGCAGACCTTCTGCGGTGTGGTGTTGGGTGCGGCGGAGGCGGGTGCCGCCAGGGCGGTGGTGGCGCCCAGCGACAGAGCGGCCACTGTGGCGGCGCCCAGTATGGAGTGAGTCAGACGCATATTTCCCCCTTGTGGTCTTAGGAGCTGTTTGCTCCTGTCTTATGTGACGTACGTACCCTTCGGATGGTTGTGCCTGAGTTACCGGTCTTTTCGGCCATAACCGGCGCCAGGATTGGCCGAGTTGGGACGCAACCGAAGACGTGCTTCGGCGGCGTCTCTCACTCCCCGGCCAGCAGCCGGGCCGGGGCGACGCGGTGCAGCGCCCGGGTGCACAGGGCGAGGACTCCGCAGACCAGGACGACGCCGGCGAGGGTCGACGCGGCCCGCGGCTTCGTCCTGTGGGCCGCCCGACGCAGCCACATCCGCCACCCCGTCGACAACCCGCCCCTGCCCAGCGTCAAGCCGCGCCGCTCCCTGGCAGACGACGAACGGTGGCGTCTGGCCCGCCGCTTCCTTCACGACGACACCATCGAGACCGTCGACCGCGTCGTCGGCCTGCTCGTCCTCCTCTACGGCCAGCCCCTCACCAAGATCTCGCGCCTCACCACCAGCCACGTCATCCAGGCCACCGGGTCGTGACAGCCGTCGTAGGCCCAGCGGGCCCAGGACGCCGGGAAGCAGCTGCCCAGCGTGCTCGCCAAGATCGGTCGCCGGCTGGACGCCGAACCCCCCAGATCACCGAGCCCAGTCAGTGGCCCCGCCAGACCTGCGCGCCCGGGGCCGCCGCGGTGGACCGGACGGCTGTCGGCGACTTCTCGCACTGGACGCGTGACATGCGCTCTCAAGGACGACCGGGCAAGCCGCTCATGCGCTACGCCAGCCGGGCAGCGACCGAACAAGTGAACCTGAAACCACGTCAAACCGCCCCGACCAGCTGGTCAGCCACATCCGCACAGCGGGGGAACATCACCGCGTCGACCGTCTGAGCCAGCAGGACTGCGACGGTCATGGGCTCGACCCCGCCGGGGACCGGTGTGATCAAGCGGGCGCGGGTGCGGGCCGTGTCGAAGTCGACGTCGCAGACGTTGCCGGGGTTGTATCCGGCGTCGATCACGAGGGCCCCCGGCTTGACGTCTTCGCCGCGAATAAGCCGAGGCCGTCCCACGGCCGGCACATCAACGTCCGCTTCCCGCGCGGTCGCGGCCAGATCAGTCGTACGGGAGTGGCAGTAGGTGACCGTGGCGTCCCGGGTGAGCAGGAGCATTCCGACGGGCTTGCCGAGGACTGCGCTTCGACCCACGACAACGGCATGCCGACCTGCAAGATCGACGTCGTACTCGTCCAGGAGCCGCATGATCCCGCCCGGGGTGCACGATGCAAAACCAGGCATCCCGAAGCTCATCGCCCCGAAGGAGCTCGTCGTGACTTCGTCGACGTCCTCTTCCGGCGCGATGGCCTCGAACGCTGCCCGCTCATCGATGTGAGGGCCTACGGGGTGCTGAAGCAAGATTCCGTGCACTTCGGCGTTCCGTGAGAGGGACTGGAGGGTCTCCATCAGCTCAGCCGTTGTAGTGGTGGCCGGCAGGCTGACAAGCCGAGACTCGATGCCCGCCTTCGCGCAACGCGCCCGCTTCTCCGTACGTACGTCACCGAAGCCGGATCTTCACCCACCAGCACCGTTGCCAGGCAAGGCGTCACACCAACACGCCGCGCAAGCTCTGCCGCCTTGCCTGATGTCTCCTCGACGACGCGTCGGGCATCCGCGCTGCACCCGGCGCCGACAGCCGATCGCTGATCCTGCGGTCAGGACCGGGCTGCTGGTGCCGCAGCGCCGGCCCGGTGCTCACGGATCTCGTCATGGTGGTCGGCGGCCCAGCCGATCAGGGAGGTCACGATCTCGTGGAGGCCGCGCCCCAATGGGGTGAGGGTGTACTCGACGCGCGGTGGAACCTCCGCGTATGCGGTGCGGGTGATCAGACCGTCCTCCTGGAGCTGGCGGAGCGTGAGGGTGAGCATCCGCTGGGAGATTCCGGGGACCTGGCGCTGCAGGTCGGTGTAGCGCAGCGGGCCGGCCTCCACCACCGCGATGAGCAGCAGGCTCCACTTGTCGCCGACGCGGTCGAGGACCTGCCGGATGAACTCCATGTGCTCGGTGGGGATGCGGGCGCAGGGCCCCGCCGCCGCCGCGCCGCCCGAACTGCCGGTGACCTCCATGACGCACGTTCCTCTCCGGCACGAACACCGATGTGCCTTTTGTATCGACTTCCATACTGGCCCATCATGGCGCTACGCACAAAACATAGGAATCAAGCGCAGGCACGGGAGGCGCGCGTCATGAAGATCGAGATCTGGGCCGAGGTCACCTGCCCCTGGTGCGGACTGGGCAGCCACCGTCTGGACCGGGCTGTGGAGCGGTTCGAGCACGGCGACGAGGTGGAGGTCGTCCACCACTCGTTCCCGCTGAGCAGCTCCTTCCCCGTGGATGAGACGTTCAGCGTCCGTGACGCGCTGCTGCGCCGGCACGGCATGGGCGGCTCCCAGGCCGAGGCGTCCACGCGTCGGATCGAGGCGCTGGCCGCAGCCGAGGGACTCACCCCCTACAGGGTGCTGGACAACCTGGTCGCCAACACCGACCTTGCGCACGAGTTCCTTGCCCACGCCTCCGCCGAGGGCAAGAACCGCGAAGCCTGGGACGCGATCTTCCGCGCCTACTTCGGCCAGGCCCGCCCCGTCTTCAGCATGGACGACCTGCTCGACCTGGGCCAGGAGATCGCTCTGGACCGCGAGGGCACCCGCCGGGCGCTCACCGAGCACCGCTACCAGCGGCAGGTCCGCGACGATGCCGCCCGCGCCCAGCGCCTGGGCGCCACCGGCGCGCCCTTCATCGTCGTCGACGGCAGGTACGGCATCCCCGGCGCGCAGGACAGCGACGGCCTCCTCGACGTGCTGCGCACGGCCTGGGACGCATCCCACCCGCTCACCCTGGCGACCGGCGGCGACGCTGCGGTCTGCGGCCCCGACGGCTGCGCCGTACCGGCCCGCAGCTGACCTCCACCCTTCACCCCACGACACACCCCTGATCATTCGAAAGGCTGATTCTCCATGTCCTACCTGCTGCACATCGACGCCTCCTCGCTCGGCGAGGCGTCCGTCTCCCGTCAGGTCGCCCAGTCCTTCCGTGACGAGTGGAACGGCCCGGTCGTCCACCGCGACCTGGCCGTCTCCCCCGCCCCGCACCTCAGCGCGGCGGGCATCACCGCCCGCACCACCGACCCCGCCGCCCGCACCCCCGAGCAGGCGAAGGCCGCGGCGGTCCAGGACGAGCTGATCGAGGAGTTCCTCGGCGCCGACGCCTACCTGTTCACCGTGCCGATGTACAACCTCACGATGCCGTCCGTGTTCAAGGCGTGGCTGGACCAGATCATGGTCGCCGGGCGCACCCTGAGCTTCGACGGCCCCCCTCCCACCCTCGGCCGCCCCGGCGTGCTGATCTCCGCACGCGGCGGCGGCTACGGCCCCGGCGCCCCCAAGCACGGCATGGACCACCTGGTGCCCACGCTGGAAACCGTCCTGGGCCACCCGGCCAACCTCGGCCTCGGCCTGACGACAGTCCTGCCCGAACTGACCATGGCCCCGCACGTGCCGATGATGGCCCCGCTGCTGCCGATGCACGAGGCGTCCCTGACCAAGGCGCACGACGAGGCCCGCCGCCTGGGCTCTGTCCTGACCGGCCGACAGGCCGCCTGATCCAGCCCTGAACTGCCCGAAAGGCATTTGATCACCATGAGTAACCTCCTAGTCCTCGGCGGCAGCGGCCGCACCGGCATCCACGTCCTGGAGCACGCCGCCCGGCGCGGCCACCGCGTCCGCGCCCTCGTCCGCAACCCCGACACGGTGCAGGCACCGGCCGGCGTCGAGCTGATCCAGGGCACGCCCGCCAGCATCGACGACCTCCGCAAGGCCGCCGAAGGCACCCAGGGGGTGATCAGTGCGCTGAACAACTCCCGCGCCTCCGACAACCCGTGGGCCAAGCCGGTCAGCCCGCCGATGTTCATGACCGACGCCACCCGCCACACGCTCACCGTCATGGGCGAACAGGGCATCCGCCGCATCGTGCTGACGTCCACGCAGGGCGCCGGCGACGACTGGGCCCGGCTCAACCCGCTGGTCAAGGCGGTCATCAACCGGTCGAACCTCAAGGCAGGCTTCGAGGACCACACCGGCGTCGACCAGCTCGTCCGCGCCTCGTCCGGCATCGACTGGACCCTGGCCCGCGCCGTCACCCTCACCGGCAAGCCCCTCAGTGGTCCCGTACGGGCAGCCGAGGCCGGCACCGAAAAGCCCGGCGCACGGATCAACCGCGCCGACCTCGCCCAGTTCCTTGTCCAGACGATCGAGGACGACACCTGGATCCGCAGAGCCCCCCTCGTCTGGAACACACGAGGATGACTGGAGTGACGTGACAACAACGGACACCCCCGCACCGACATCGCGTTCAACCAGCGCCTGCGCGTCGTGTTCGACGATCTCCAGAAGACGTTCGGGGACGTGGCGCTCAGGCAGGGCATCACGTTCGAGGAGCTGGGCCAGGCCATCACCTACGTACAGAAGCTGGTCGCGTCAGGGGAGTTCCCGCTGGCGACGACCATGCTCCTTATCAACCGCACGATGGAGGTCAGTCACGGCAGGGCCTACGCCCACCCGGAGAAGGACGGCGCCTCCACCTGGATGGCGACCGGGCCCGCCTACGTGCCCGGGGCACCGGAGATCGACAACCCCGGCGTGCTGCCGATGGCGCCCGACGAGCCCGGCGACACCCTGTTCGTCTCCGGCGTCGTACGCTCCACCTCGGGCAAGCCGCCGCCCGGCGCGGTGATCGATCTTTGGCAGACCACCGCCGACGGTCGGTATGCGGGTCTGACGCCCGAGCAGGCGGGACTCCTGGAGGGCCTCGACGTCGTCGATTTCGACCTGCCGAAATACCACCTGCGCGGCAACATCGTCGCGTATGCCGAGGGCCGCTACGAATACCGGACCGTCCTGCCGGGGGTGGAGTCCGCGGCGGTGCCGGGCAGCCTGCTCGACGACCTCCTGCACATGCTGGGACGGGACAACTCGCGCGCGAGGCACATCCACGCCCACGTCACCCGTGAAGACCATCACATGCTGACGCACCAGATCCACTTCGACGGCGATCCGCTCGTCGACACGGTCAGCGAGGGTGCGATCGCGCGGGAGTTGATCCACGAGACCGAGCTCCACGAGAACGTCGCCGCGTGGGAAGCACGCGGTCTGACCGGCCCGCACCGGACCCTCTGGAAACGGTGACCCTGAGCGGCCACGCCGAACCTGCCGGCCGACCGCCGACGTACCCCCGGTGAACAACGCGGTGTGGGCGACGTGACGGCCCCGCCACAGCCGCCCAGCAGAAGGCCACACCAGAAGGCGTCCACTTCGATCGCCGCCATCGTCTGCGGCAGTGGACCATCTCACGACCAGGGATCAAACACCTAGAGGCAGGCTCTGGTGGCGTCCGAAGCCCGCGACGGTGATCCGGATCAAGGACGGGAATTTACGCGTTCGCGTCGCGGAGCGTGCGCAGGATGCGCTCAAGGTGGCGGCGATCCTCGGCTGAGAGTGGTCCGGCGACATGGTTGCGCAGGTGGGAGACGTGGGCGGTCAGTGCGTGATCGAGCGCCTGACCGCCCTTGTCGGTCAGTACGGCGAGTGCGGCTCGTCGGTCGGCAGGATCGGGGTCTCGGCGGATGAGTCCTTCCTTTTCCATGCGGTCGGCGAGCCGGGTGAAGCCGCCCGAGCTGAAGGACACGGCCTCTGCCAGGTCCGTCATGCGGAGCTGGTGGCCTGGGGTGCGGCCCAGTCGCAGCAGCACTTCGAACCAGGTGTGCGGTATATCGAGATCGCGATTCACCAGGGGCTTGATACGGCTGTAGGCCTCCACGAAGAGACCGAAGAGTGTCACGTCGTCGTCGTTCAGCAGTCGCTCGTTCACTTCTCAAGGATGACAGATGGACACGAACGGAAGAATCTGCCGTTGCAATATCTGTTGTAGCAGATATATTGTCTGCGTCAGCAGATACTTCGCCGTGTCCACCCCACAGATGTGGAGTCCGCCCCATGGGAAAGCGAGTCCTGGCCGCCTTCGGCTTCGCGGCTGCCATGGACGGCGTCCTCGCGTCCGGCCTGTCTGCGGCGCCCACTTCGGCAGACGCCGCCACCTCCTCCATCGCCGAGCGGACCGCCTCAAGCGAGGAGGCCCGGTTGCGGGCGTCATACCGGCAGGCCGTGGCCGCAGGAGGCCGGCTCGTCGTCTTCACCGGTGGTGACAGGTCTCCATGAACCCGCTCGGCCTAGGCCAGTTCATGAGCGACCGCGCTGCTCTCGACCAGGGCACCCAAGGCTGAACCCCTGCTCGACACGGGCTGCCCACCTCGACCCGGTTCACGCCGTACACCTCGCCGCGAGGCGATTTCCCCGACCATCACCCTTCACCCGAGGAAGCACGCATGAGCACTCTCTCCTTCAAGGTCCTCGATCTCGACTTCCCGGCCGGCAGCAAGAACAAGACCGCCACCCTCGTCACCGGCGAGAGTGAGGCACTGCTGGTGGACGCCGCCTTCACCCGCGCCGACGGCCACCGCCTGGTGGCCGAGATCCTCGACTCCGGCAGGACGCTGACCACCGTCTTCGTCTCCCACGGCGACCCCGACTTCTACTTCGGCGCCGAGGTGATCGCCGACGCGTTCCCCGAGGCGAAGTTCCTCGCCACTCCACTCGTCATCGAGCACATCGCGCACTCCTACGAGGGCAAGCTCAAGGCCTGGGCCGCGCTCGGTCCGAACCTGCCCACCCGCCTGGTCGACCTGGAGCCGCTGGCCGGCGACCTCACCCTGGAGGGCCACACCTTCCAGCTCATGGGAGGCCCGGCCGGACTGCCCGACCGCCACTACCTCTGGCAGGCCGAGCACCGCGCCCTGCTCGGCGGTGTCCTGCTCTTCCAGCAGGAGCACGTCTGGGTCGCCGACACCCCCACCCCCGGCGACCGCGCCGCCTGGATCGACCTGCTCGACGAGATGGCCGCCCTCGACCCGGAACTGGTCGTCCCCGGCCACCGCCTCCCCGGCACCGCGGCCGACGGCTCCGCCATCACCGCCACCCGTGACTACCTGATCGCCTTCGAGGAGGAGCTCGGCAAGGCCGCCGACGGTGCCGCGCTGAACGACACCCTCGTCAAGCGTTTCCCGGACAACGGCATGCTGATCGCCGCCCAGATCGGTGCGAAGGTCGCCAAGGGCGAGATGAAGTGGGGCTGACGATGACCGAGTTCGCCACCTCCACCGCCCCGGCCGACGTCGTCCGCCGCCAGTACCTGGCCTCCGCGGCCGGTGATCTGGAGGCCCTGCGCGCCACCCTGGCCCCCGATGTGGAGTGGACGGAGATGGCCGGCTTCCCGCTGGCCGGCACCTACCGCACCCCCGACGGCGTCACCTCGAACGTCATGGCGCAGCTCGGCAAGGAGTGGGACGGCTGGACCGCACGCGACGACACCTACGTCGTCGACGGCGAGAACGTCGTCGTCCTCGCCCGCTACACCGCCGTCAACAAGGCCACGAGCAAGCCGATCGACGTCCGCGTCGCCCACCACTTCGTCGTACGCGGCGGACTCATCGTCCGCTTCGAACAGTTCGTCGACACGGCGCTCGTCCGCGACGCCATGACCGACTGAGCCGTACCGCACCACCGTGAGCCAGGAGACAGACATGTCCGCTGCGGACAACAAGGCGCTCGTGATCGCCTTCTACGAGCAGGCATTCAACGACTACCAGCCCGAGGCGGCCGCCACCGCACACCTCGGCGAGAGCTACACCCAGCACAACCCCGAGGCGCAGGACGGCCCGGGTGCCTTCGTCGGCTATGTGCACTGGCTGCGAGGGCAGTTCCCCGACCTGCGCCTGGACATCAAGCGCACGATCGCCGAAGGGGACTTGGTGGTCACCCACAGCAACCTGCACCTCAAGCCCGGTGACCGCGGCATGGCCGTCGCCGACTTCTGGCGCGTCGCCGACGGAAAGATCGTCGAGCACTGGGACGTGATCCAGGAAGTGCCCGAGAAGAGCGCCAACGACAACACCATGTTCTGACCCCAAAGCAGCAGCACGGCACCCGTGCAGTTCCCGGGAGCCGTGCTGCTCCGCCGCCGTGGTCCAGCCGCACCACACAGACAACCGAACAGAACAGACAGAGAGGCTCACCCCCCACCATGACCAGCCTTCCCAACCGACGCCGCCTGCTTGCCACCGGAGCGGGTGTAAATCGCCGCTGCACCACGCCGTGCTCGCCCTGCTCACCGAGGGCGAGAGCCACGGGTACGAGCTCAAGGGCCGCTTCGAGGAAGCCATCGACCCGCAGTGGGGCGGCCTCAACATCGGCCACCTCTACCAGATCCTCGACCGGCTGGTCCGCGACGGCTTCGTCACCCGCTCCCAGGTGGCCCAGGCGGACCGGCCCGACAAGACGCTCTACCGCCTCACCGCCGCCGGCCAGGAGGAGGTGCGGCAGTGGGCGACCAGCGCGTGGGTGCGCACGGGCGGGTTCCGCGACGAACTGTTCCTGAAGCTGTTCGGGGCAAGTGCGCTCGGCGCCGAGGCCCTGGACGCGTTCGTCACGGCGCAGCGCCAGACGTACCTCTCCGAACTCGCCGGGCTGACCCGGCTGCGCCGCACCCACACCGGCGACCCTCTGGTGTCCCTCCTCCTGGACGCGGCCATCGGCCACACGAAGGCCGACCTGGAGCTGGTCGAGGGGGCGGCCGAACGGCTTCGCCCGGCCTCGGGCCGGGATGTCGACATCACCACCGACGCCCAGGCCGACGGCTTCGGGGAGGCCGACCGCCGTCACCCGGCCTGATCGGACTCGCATGCCTTGCCCGTATCGGAAGGTCTGTCACCGTTCCTGGGCGACGTGGAGGGCCCGGTCTCGTCGGACGGGGTGCCGAGACCGCCGCCGGTGACCACGATCGTGGAGCGGAACGCCGGTCGTCTTCGCCCCCGCCGACCCGGCCGAGCCCCTGTGTACGCGCCCTCCCCCGCCGGCCTCCGCGCCCACCCGCCCTCGGGCGAGCGCGGGTGAGGCGAGCGCCGCGCTACTTCCCCAGGAAGGCGAGCAGCGCGCTGTTGACCTCCTCGGCGTGGGTCCACAGCAGGCCGTGCGGGGCGCCCTCGATCTCCACGTAGTCGGCGGACGGGAGCGCCTTGTGGAACGGCCGAGCGGTTCCCTCGACGGGCAGGATCCGGTCACCGGTGCCGTGCAGGATCAGGGCCGGCACGTCGATGGCCGGGATGTCGGCCCGGAAGTCGGTGTACCAGGTCGACGGTGCGGCCGCGGCGGCGAAGAACCCCCCGCCCGCCGCGACGCTCCAGCTGTTCCGGACGGCTTCCTCGCTGATCCGCGTCCCGAGGTTCTCGTCCAGGTTGTAGAAGTCCTGGTAGAAGGCCGTGTAGTAGGCGTACCGGTCCGCCTTGACGGCCTCGACCACGCCGTCGAAGAACTCCTTCGGCGCGACACCGTCCGGGTTGTCGTCGCTCTTGAGCAGGCAGGGCTCCAGCGACGCGAGGAAGGCGACCTTGGCGATGCGGCCGGACCCGTACGAGGACACGTACCGGGCGACCTCTCCCGTGCCCATCGAGAAACCGACCAGGACGGCGTCGCGCAGGTCGAGGGTCTCCAGCACGGTGTTCAGGTCCGCCGCGAACGTGTCGTAGTCGAAGCCGGTCGTCGGCTGGCTGGACCGGCCGAAGCCGCGACGGTCGTAGGTGATCACGCGATAGCCCGCTTCGAGGAGAACGGCGCTCTGCCGCTCCCAGGAGTGGCCGTCGAGGGGGAAGCCGTGGATGAGGACGACCGGCTGCCCGCTGCCGTGGTCCTCGTAGTACAGGTCGATGTCGGCGGAGTTTTCCTGACCCACCGTGATGTACGGCAAGATGCTTTCCTTTGTTCGTGGTCGGGCATGCCGGGAGCCGCCGCGATCCGTCTCGGTTGCGTCGTCCGAGTCGTCGCGGTGTGCGCGGCACGGGGATGTCCTGAACCTAGGCCGCGTGTCCCGTGGTCGGTTGCCCTTGAGCGCATCGTTTCTTGCCCGGCAGCGCGTGGAACGGCCGACGCGTGGGCGACCCGCGGCAGCCGTGCCGACGGCCGCGGGCCGGACGCGAATCACCCTGCGGGCCCCGATCTGCCGGGGCCCGCAGGGTGAGTGGATCGCTTGTCTTGGTACCTGCGTTACCAGCGGTACCAGCGGCCCCTACGGCCGGCGGTGTCGGCCGATCGCACGACGAAGCCCAGCAGCCAGACGACCAGCACGATCACGGCGATCCACCACAGGGCCTTCAACGCGAAGCCGGCACCGAAGAGGACCAAAGCCAGCAGCAGAACCAGAAGCAAGGGAACCATAGTTATCAACCTCCGATGGTCCGGATGCCCTCGTAATCGAAGAACACACAGCCGAATTTCCCGTCATCCACGGGGACGTCGCGGAAACAGCAGCGGCGGAGAAGACAGGCGTGGGCGAGCGACGGCTGCCGTCGCCGAGCGAAAAACGGGTGCGCGCGACGCCAGGGGCCGGGAAAGGAAGCGCTCGACCTCCCCAGGCAACGCTCCTTTCCCGGCCAACCGCTTCCGGTTACCCGGCCCACCCCGGTTCATGCCCTGCCGAACGATTCCGCGAGCGGCTCACGGACATACGGGGTCAATGGCTCGCGGGCACCCATGCGACCGCGGCGCCGAGCGGGAGGCTCAGGTTTCCGAGGTGACCAGTTGGCCGGCCAGTCGGTGCGCCTGTGTCAGGAGAGCCCCGTTGACGGCGACTTCGCCAGGGGCGTCCGGCCGCGCCTGGGAGAGATGGTGGCGCAGCGCGTCGAGCGTCCGGCGGAGTTCTTGTACGGCCTGCCGCAGCTCCTGATCGTCCTGGCGGCTGAAACGGCTGTGGCTGTAGAGGCGGAGCGCGTGGGCGGTCTGGCGCAGGAAGTCGGCGTAGCGGCGGGTGAGGGCGGACTCGGGCCGTGTGACCGCCTGGTCCTCGGCCGCGGCTTCCAGGACGGTACGGGTGACGCCGGCGGTGTGGACGGCGGCGTATTCGAGGACGAGGACCGCGTCGTCGTACTCCTTTCCCGGCGGGGACGCGGTGCCGCTGGTACCGGTGCGGCTACGGATGTTGATGCGCAGGCTCTCGCGGCTGTGCCCTACGGCGGCGCGGGCCTGGTCGACCAGGCGTTGCAGGCGCAGGGCGCGCGCATGCCAGGTGTCCGCCTCATCGGTGTCCCACCGACCGTCGGCAAGGCCGTCGGCCACCGCTTCGAGGATGTCGTGCGCTTCGTGGGTGGCGTCCCGCAGCACGGCGCGTGTGTCCCGCAGGTACAGGGGAGGCCTGATCAGCGCGTTGACGGCGATGCCGACCACGGCGCCGAAGAGCGCCTCGGTGATCCTCGCGGTGGAGGCGGCGATGCTGACGGAAGGGTTGGTCAGCACGAACAGGGCGCCGGTGGCGGCGTAGATGCCTTGGCTGCCCAGACGCCGCCACTGGCCCAGGAGGACCGCGCAGGGCAGCACCAGGGCCATGGCCACCATCCTGTCGTGCAGGAGCAGCGCGACCGCGGTGGCCGCCACGGTGCCTGAGGCGATGGCCGCGAGTTGCTGCAGCCCGTGCGCGACGGACCGGTAGACGGTCGATTCGACCAGGACGATCGCCACCCATGGCGCGACGAATGCAACGGGTGCCTCGAGCCACCAGCCCGCCACCGCCCAGGCGATCCAGGCGGCCATCGCCGCCTTCACGGCTTGCACCGCCAGGTCCCGCTCACGGCCCGGACCGGTGCACGCCCGCTTCACTGTCTGCCCGGCGTCCAGCCCATTGCGTCGCACGGTCTGCACCGCGGCTCGTATCCACTGCATGGCAGTGCAGGTGCCACCCGTCCGGCCGCGTACGCCTCGGAGCCGACCGCTGCGGCAGCCCGACACGGTCTACACCATGCGATCACCGGACCTTCACACACTTCGGCGGATGGCCGGGCGTCCAGGGGAACCCGGCCGGATGTCATCCATCAGGAGGGAACCGGGCCGTGATCGCTGTCGCCTCTTTGCTGCTGCCCGCCCTGAGTGTGCTGCTGTACGCCATGGACCGCGTCGAGGACCGGTTGTCGGCCGGGCCGCCCACGGCCCGCCACGCCCGACGACGTCACCTACGACTGGTCCACGACACCGACGCGTCCGCCACGGAACGCGATCCGGCCGGGCAGACCGTGCGGCACACCGAGGCAGCGTGACGCTGCCGCGGGGCGGTCTGTTGGCCGTGGCTGAGCGACTGCGTCCGAGTCCGACTCGTGCTTCGAATGTTCGAATGGGCGACGCATCCATACAGCCCAGCCACAGACGGCACCCTAGGCTCATGTCATGAAGTCAGTCATCAATGCCATCGACGACGTGCCGCAGGACAGCGAGCTGAAGTGCAGCATGCACACCTCGCCGAGCCCCCACTGCAGCGGCCAGGTAGTGGCCGTCGTGACGTTCGAAGACGCCGGCGGCAAGAACAATCATTGGAACGTATGTCACTGGTGGCTCACCAACCACCCCGACGCGATCGCCTTCCAGCAGCATCAGACACGCGACTGACTGCACGTGTGCCGCCGCGCGTGCGGGTGGCCAACCCCTGCGGTGACGCGCCGGATTGCGCCATCCGCCGTTCGACGGGGCAGGGTTGGCGGGAGGCGGTGGAGGCCGCCTTCCCGGTTCCCTGTCCGCTGGTGGGCCAGGCCGCCCAGGATCGGTGATCCCCGCCGTCCCTCCGAGGTCCGGATCGAGCTGGCAACCCACCCGGAAGCCGTCGTCCGCACCCCGCTCCCCTCTGTCAGTGGTGATCGCCATCATGGGGATATGACCAACCCGAACCTGACCACCGGCAGTATGTGGCGGCTCCACCACGGTGACCAGGAGATCGCCCGGTTGACGGTGACCGGCGCCGACATGCCCTGGACCCACGCCGAAGTCGAGACACTTCCTGGCTTCGAAGAGTTCCGTCCCCTCTTCGCTGAGCAAGAGCGAGCTGTCGACGAGGAGGACTGGGCGCAGGCCGACGCCTGCTACACCCAGATCCGCAATGCGCTCACCATGACGTTCCCCGACGGCAGCCCCGTCGCTGAGTTCATGCTGCACATCCACGACGACGGCACTGCCGGCTGGCGCTGGCACGACGAGCCCTTCGACACGCTGAACCCGTGACGCGCTGGGTCCGCTAGTGAGGGCGTCGGGCGCGCGGGCCCAGCCGCCGCAGGCATGACGGCGGCTGTTTCGCCGGCGTCGGTCCCGCGGAGCGTCACGGGGGATCGCGCGAATCAGGAAGTGCCGGCTCCGAGCTTCGTCGCCGCGGCCAGGTACGCCCGTACGAGGGGGCGCTCGTCGTCCCGGCGTACGGCCAGCGCGAGTTGGGACGGGGAGAGGCCCCGGACGGGCACGGTGACCACGTCGTCGCGGACGACCAACGGGGCGTTGCCGCTGGCCAGCAACGCCACTCCCTGACCGTTCGCGACGGCCTCGTGGGTCTCCTCGGCACTGGCCACCACCGCGCCTATCCGCGGCGGGCGATCACCTCGGGCGTCCACGGCCAGCCAGTGGTCCCGCAGGGGGCCGGCCTCGGGCGGGAGAGCGAGGAAGGGCTCGTCGAGGAGCTCGGTGAAGTCCACCGCCCCCTCGCGATCAGCCGCGGCCCGGGCTGTCAGGGGGTGGTCATACGGCAGCGCCACCCAGCGTGGCTCCTGGGCCACCACCGCGTACCGGTAACGGTTGCCGTCCGGCAGCGGCAACCAGACGAAGGCGACATCGCTGGAGCCGTCCGCCAGCCCGGCGCTGGGATCGGCCCAGTGCACCTGCCGCAGGACGAGCCTGGCCTGCGGGTGCCGGGAGAGCAGCCGGGTCCTCAAGGCCGGCAGCAGCCCGCGGCCCGGGCTGGTGGACATGCCGATCACGAGGGTGTGCCGCTCCGCGGCCTTCGCCTCCTCGACCGCCTCCTCGGTGACCTGCCACAGGGCCAGCATCCGGCGGGCGTACGGCAGCAGGGCCTCCCCCACCGCCGTCAGCCGCGCCGCCCGGCGATCCCTGTGGAAGAGGTCCGCGCCGAGTTGCCCCTCCAGCATCCGTATCCGCTTGCTCAGGGCCGGCTGGGAGATGAACAGCCGCTCGGCTGCCCGGGTGAAGTTCAATTCCTCGGCGACCGCTACGAAGTAGCGCAGATCCCGCCCGTGGACATCCATAACGCATGGTTATCACAACAGGTCTTGGACATGATCCCGGTTCGCGGCAAAGGATGGCTGTCGTCGGCGGGGTGGTCCCGAACGGCAGTTGATGAGGGAGACGAACAGATGACCCGTGAGGGCAAGGTCTGGCTGGTCACCGGCGCCAGCAGCGGCTTCGGGAGGGCCATCGCCCAGGCCGCGGTCGACGCCGGTGACACGGTGATCGGCACGGCCCGGCGGACCGAGGCGCTGGCCGACCTGGTCACCGCACACCCCGATCGCGTGGAGGCGATCGGCCTGGACGTCACCGACGGCGAGCGGATCGACGCCGTGGCCGCTGACGTCCTGACCCGATACGGGCGGGTGGACGTGCTGGTGAACAACGCCGGCCGCACACAGGTCGGGGCGTTCGAGGAGACCACCGACCGGGAACTGCGCGACCTGTTCGAGCTGCATGTGTTCGGCCCGGCCCGTCTGACCCGGGCGCTGCTGCCGCACATGCGGGAGCGAGGCAGCGGCGCGATCGTCAACATCAGCAGCTTCGGCGGACAGCTGTCCTTCGCCGGTTTCTCCGCATACAGCGCGACCAAAGCGGCGCTGGAGCAGCTGTCGGAGGGCCTGGCCGACGAAGTGACGCCGTTCGGTATCAAGGTGCTGATCGTGGAGCCCGGCGCGTTCCGCACCAACCTCTTCGGCAAGGGCGCAGCCTACTTCTCGCACGAGCACCCGGCCTACGCCGAGAAGGTCGGCGCCACCCGGAAGGCGGTGCGGGAGGGCGACGGCACCCAGCCCGGGGACCCGGCGAAGGCCGCTGCGGCGATCCGGCTGGCCCTGGACGCGGAGGACACCCCGCTGCGGCTCGCCCTCGGCGGCGACGCGGTGGATGCCCTCGTCGGGCATCTGGATGCGGTGCGGACCGAACTCGCCACCTGGGAGGAGCTCTCCCGCGGAACGGACTTCGACGCACGGTGACGGTCCCGTCCGGAATCGGACGAGGGCCACCGTCGCGCTGCCAGCCGTCAGTAGGGCTGCTGATGACCGCGGACTGATGGCGACGATCCCCTCGACGACGTTGTAGGTGATGGTCGCGGTGACCAAGGCCTGTCCACCGGGCGAGTACCTGGCCGGGCCGGGGCCCAGGGATAGGGACGGACGATCGCCACCTCCGCAGCCTCGATCGGCTTCGGCCTCGACTGGGGCATCGAGGTGTCCTCCGCCGCCTCCGGCATCGTCGTCGCCGCGCTCTCCCCGGCCGTGATGCCGTTCCTGTCCACCGCCCAGCGCGAGGCCGGGCGCGAACTGGGCCGCGCCAGCGGGGTCGTCCCTCAACGCCACGCTCGGCCGGTCCGGGGCCGACCCGATCGCCGCTCTCGTCATCGCCGCCGCCTTTCGAGCGCCGCGATAATGGGTCCGGCGGTGCGAACGGGGGTAGTGGTGGACTGGTCGGCGGGACTTCACGGGTTCACCGCAGGGGTGCTGATAGCCGTCGTGACGGCACCGGTGGGCGTGTCCGGAGCGGTCTTCCTGCTGCCCGTCCAACTGAGCGTGCTCGGCGTGCCCAGCCCGGCCGTCACCCCGACCAATCTCCTCTACAACGTCGTCGCGGGGCCCGGTGCCCTGCTGCGCTATCGCCGCGACGGACGCCTGTACGGCCCGCTGACGCGTCACCTTGTCGCCGGAACCCTGCCCGGCGTCATCCTCGGCGCGGTGATCCGGGTCTTCGCGCTACCCGGTCCAGCCGTCTTCCGGGTACTGGTCGCCGCCCTGCTCCTGCCGCTGGGGCTGTGGCTCGTCGTCCGAACCCTGCGGCCCGCGCCCGGGCATGCGCCGGCCGCACCGTCGAGGCGGGCCATCACCGTTCTGGCCGTCGGGGTCGGCACCGTCGGAGGAATCTACGGAATCGGCGGCGGTTCCATCCTCGGGCCGGTCCTGGTGGGCCGGGGCATGCCGGTGGCCCAGGTCGCCCCAGCCGCTCTCGCCTCGACCTTCGTGACCTCGCTCGCCGGTGCCGGAACCTATGGCCTGCTGTCCCTGACCGGCGGCGAACACATTGCCCCGGACTGGTTTCTCGGGCTGGCCTGCGGACTGGGCGGTCTGACGGGCGGCTACCTGGGCGCCCGCCTTCAGCCCCGCCTGCCCGAACGCCTCCTTCGTCTCCTCCTGGGCACCCTCGCCGCGGTGGTCGGCGGAATCTACGCGGCGCAGACCCTCATCTAGCCGACCCTCCGCAAGTCCCAGGGTGAGGATGGGGTGCGGCGGGGCGTGCGACCGCCCCGCCGCGTCCGTGTCAGGCTGAGCCGATGTCGTCGTGGCCGAGGTTGCCGCCCAGTTCACGGGAGGCTTCGGCCTGCGCGAGGAGTTCCCGGGCCTTGGCCGAGACGCCCTCCACGGCGTCGGCGCCGGCGACGAAGCGCAATGGCGGCCGCTCCTGGCCGGCGAGGGTCAGCAGGGCGTGGGCGAGCTTGGCGGGGTCGCCGGGCTGCCGTCCGTTGATGCTCTTCCAGGCTTCGACCGTGGCGGCGGTGCGCTCGGCGTAGTCGTCGATGCTCGGCTCGGGCCAGGTGGTGGAGGCGTCCACGAGCAGTTCGGTACGGAAGTAGCCCGGCTCCACGATCGTGGTGCGGATGTCGTACGGCTTGATGTCGTGGTGCAGGGCTTCCATCCAGCCCTCGACGCCGAACTTGGAGGCCGCGTAGGCGGAGGTGAACTCCGTGCCGACCTGACCGGCGAGCGAGGAGATCGTGATGACGTGACCGTCGCGCTGCCTACGCATGACGGGCAGGACGGCGCGGGTGACGTTCATCGGGCCGAAGAGGTTGGTCTCGATCTGCTGCCGCATGTGCGCGGGTGAGACCTCCTCGAAGTAGCCGGCGAAGAAGTTCCCGGCGTTGTTGATCAGGACGTCTACGCGGCCGAACCGGTCGACCGCGGCCTGGGTGGCCGCATGCGCGTCGTCCAGGCTGGTGACGTCCAGCTTGGTGACCAGCAGGTTGTCCCGCGGCCTGCCCAGGGTCTTCGCGACCTCCTCGGGGCGACGGCCGGTGGCGACGACCCGGTGGCCGGCCGCGAGGGCCTCGCGGACGAGGTCCGTGCCCAGACCGCGTCCGGCACCGGTGACAAAAATGACCTTGCTCATGGGGGTTCCTTCTCGGGTGCTGCATGTGGCACCCGGGGGGTTGGGGGGATTGACGGGTTGCGTCGGCCGGCGAGGCCGGGCTGTGGGACTGCTCAGGCGGGGTAAAAGGGGGGAAGGCGGGAGGCGGCAGCGACTGCCCCCTACGCGCCGTTGGGGCGCTGCCCCTTCAAGTGGTCAGTGGCGTGCAGTGGGCCCGTCATCCAGGCAACCACCCGCCGATCCCGCCCGGGTTCCCGTACGGGGCACGGCTCTTCCGGGGGTCTGCCAGTACCCCCTTCCAGGGTTCCGGGGGCGGGGGGCCGCCGTACGGTGGACCCATGGACCGCAGCAGTGAGATCCGTGAGTTCCTGCGCACCCGCCGGGCACGGATCACCCCCGAGCAGGCCGGCCTCGTCCCGCACGGCGGCGCCCGCCGCGTGCCGGGACTCCGCCGCGAGGAAGTCGCCCAGCTCGCCGGAGTGAGCGTCGACTACTACGTCCGTCTGGAGCGGGGCCGCACCCAGGGCGTCTCCGTAACCGTCCTGGAGGCCGTCGCCCGCGCCCTGCGCCTGGACGACACCGAACGCGCCCACCTCTTCGACCTCGCCCAGCCCACCCCCACTCGGGCCCGCCACCGACGTCCCCTCGCCCCCCAAAGGGTCCATCCGGTGCTGTACCGGACCCTGGACGCCCTCAGCGTCCCCGCGGTGGTCCAGGGGCGACGCACGGACGTCCTGGCCGCCAACAAGCTCGCCCACGCCCTCTACACCGATTTCGAAGCCCGGCCCCGCCGCGAGCGCAACTTCGCCCGCTTCGTCTTCCTCGACGAAGCCGCCCGCACGCTGTACGCCGACTGGAACCAGGTCGCCGGCGACTGCCTGGCCATGCTGCGCCTCTATGCCGGGCGACACCCCGACGACCCGCAGCTCACCGAGCTGATCGGGGAGCTGTCCCTGCACAGCGACACCTTCCGCCGCATGTGGGCCGACCACGACGTCCAAGCGCACACCACCGGCACCAAACGCCTCCACCACCCACTGGTCGGCGATCTCACCCTCGACTACCTGGTCCTGGCCGTCGAAGGCGACCCCGAACAGACCCTCACCATCTACACCCCCGAACCCGCCTCCCCCTCAGCCGAAGCCATCGACATCCTCGCCAGCTGGACCACCACCTCCACCATCGCATCGCGAGCCCAAGGAGAGGCGCAGAATCCAGCCCGCTGATGGGCGCCGACGCCTCTCTCCGGCCCGGCGGGCTGCGATGTCCGGAAGGTGCAGAGCGGTCACTGTGTCGTACGCCGTGGAGTGGCCCGGCACCGCGGTGATCGGGCTCGGCGCCGACGAACGCGTCGCGGGCGCCGACGTCGAACGGTGCCTCGACACGGCCGTACTCGCCGGAGCGGAGCCCTCCTGCGCACGTTCTCGCGACTGGGAGGGCATGCCGACGCGCGCGGTGCTCGACGGGAGAGGACCCACATCCGCGTCCGTCCGCGACGTCACCAGGGCAGGGTCAACAGGCGGTGCTTGTCCGCGAGTTCGGTGTCGCGCCGCTTGTCGTCGCAGCCGAGTTCGGCGGCGGCCACGTCCGCGACCGACTCCAGTACCGCCTCGCCGGGGTGCCCGAGGGTGCCGAGTCCGGTGCGGGCGATCAGTCCGACCAGGTGCTGGGCGAAGGCCCGGCTGGCGGTGTATTTGCCGCCCGCCGCCGTGATGAGACCGTCGATGCCGCCGTGGTCGGGGCGGGCGTGGTCGATCACCTCGGAGCCGCGGGAGGCGGTCACGGTGGCTCGCGGCCAGGGCGTAGCCGACCAGCATGCCCAGGTCGTAGCCGACGACGGCGAAGCGTTCGCTCCCAGAGCGGCCATCAGGGCGGCCATGTCGTCGGCCGGCGTGGCGGCGTCGTAGCCGGTGGCGGGCTTGTCGCTGGCCCCCATGCTGAAGTGCTCGGCCAGGGCGGGCATGATCAGCCGCCGGCTGTACCAGAACTGGGGCCGGCCGGGCAGGAGCAGCAGCGGCGGTCCGTCGCCGCCGACCACGGCGTGCGGGGTCAGTTCGCCGGTCTTGACGGTGCGGCTGGTGGCCGGTCCCACGCGTGGCCCACCTCTGCGCCGAGCTGCCCGACGCCTGACCCCGCGGCGTCTCAGGCACCGGTGGTGTTCGCGGAGGCGGCGGAGGGCGAACGCGGCAGGGGCTGCTCGGTCCAGATGATCTTGCCTGTGGACGTGTACCGGGTTCCCCAGCGCTCGGTGAGTTGGGCGACGAGGAAGAGGCCGCGCCCGCCTTCGTCCTCGGTTCTGGCGCGACGCAGCCGGGGCGAGGTACCGCTGCCGTCGGAGACCTCGCAGATCAGCGTGCGGTCGCGGAGCAGCCGCAACTGGACCGGCCCCGTCGCGTGCCGGATGGCATTGGTGACCAGCTCGCTGGCGATGAGTTCGGTCGTGAAGGCCATGTCCTCGAGACCCCAGGCGGCCAGCTGGTCGGTGACGGCCGCGCGGGAGTGGGCGACGACCGCCGGATCGCTGGGCAGCTCCCACTGGGCGACGTGTTCCGGCCCCAGTGCGCGGGTACGGGCGACGAGCAGGGCGACGTCGTCGGTCGGCCGGGCCGGGAGCAGTGCGTCCACGACCGCCTCGCAGGTGTCCTCCGGCGCCCGCTCCGCACAGGCCAGGACTTTTCGGAGGCGGTCCAGGCCGACGTCGATGTCCTGGAGCCGGTCCTCGATCAGACCGTCGGTGTAGAGCACCAACTGGCTGCCTTCGGCCAGTTCCAGCTCCGCTGTCTCGAAGGGCATCCCCCCGAGCCCGAGCGGCGGCCCGGGCGGCAGATCGACGAAGTCCACCGTGCCGTCGGGGCGGACGACCGCGGGAAGCGGATGCCCGGCGCGGGCGAGGGTGCAGCGCCGCAGAACCGGGTCGTACACGGCGTACAGACAGGTGGCGCCGATGATTCCGGTGTCCGGGTGGGTGTCCTCCACCCCCCAGCCCTCGCCCCGGTCGAGCCGGCCGACCAGGTCGTCGAGGTGGGTGAGGAGTTCGTCGGGTGCCAGGTCCAGGGAACAGAAGTTGTGCACGGCGGTGCGCAGGCGGCCCATCGTCGCGGCGGCGTGCAGACCGTGGCCGACCACGTCGCCGACCACCAGCGCGACCCGGGCGCCGGACAGCGGGATGACGTCGAACCAGTCGCCGCCCACCCCCGCCCGCGCCGGCAGATAGCGGTAGGCGACCTCGACGGCGTTCTGCTCGGGCCTGCCGCGGGGCAGAAGGCTCCGCTGCAGGGCGAGTGCCGTGTTGTGCTCGCGCGTGTAGCGGCGGGCGTTGTCGATGCAGATCGCCGCCCTGCCGACCAGTTCCTGGGCCAGGGACAGGTCGTCTTCCTCGAAGGGGGCCGGCTGCCGGGCGCGGTAGAAGCTGACCACACCGAGGGTCACGCCCCGGGCCCGTAGGGGTACCGTGATCAGGGAGTGGACACCCGCCGCGAGCATCCTTGCGCCCCGTGCCGGATCGTTGGCGAGCCAGCCGCGGGCCTCGGCCAGAACGGGTTCGAGAACCGACTGCCCGCTCTCCAGGCTCCGGGCCTGCGGCGTGGACGGGACATAGCCGGCCCGGTCGCCGACGCCGTACAGGGTCGGCTCCTCGTACACGGCACCCAGTGCGACCCGGCGCAGCGGGGTGCCGGCGCCGGTGGGCGCCGGTTCCTCTCCGTGCAGCACGGGGTCGGCCAGGTCGACGGCGGCGAAGTCGGCGAACCGGGGAACGGCCACCTCCGCCAGCTCCTCCGCGGTGCGGGTGACGTCCAGTGTGGTGCCGATGCGGACGCCGGCGTCGTACAGCAGGGCGAGCCGCTCGCGGGCCAGAACGGCCAGCCGACCGACGCCCGGCTCGCCGACGAGCAGCAACCAGCCGTCGTCCCCGGATCCGTCGGCGTCCGTCGGGGCGTCGGGTGTGGGGGAAGCCGCGGGGGACTTGGGCCATGCCCCGGTGCCGGGCTGGAGCGACGGCACGACGGTGTGCATGTCGACGGGAGGCGTCACGGAGAGGCCCGGGGTGGCGGCGGTCCGTGCGGGGGTCGTCGTCGTGGCCGTCGCAGTGGCCCCGGCCGGCACCTCGGGTACGGTCAGTTCGGCGTGCCGCAGACGCGGGCCCCCGACCACACGGGCCTCGATCACCACCCCCGTCTCACCCGACGCGCCGATGACCGGGCGGCGCAGCAGGGTGGCGGTCCGGCCGCCGGACAGGGTCACCTCGTCGAAGGCGCGGTGCGGTGAGGCGATGAGTTCCTCGGCCTTCTCCCGCAGCACCGCAAGGTCGATCCGGCCGAGGTCGCCGTCGTCGTGGGGGGCGCGATGCCCGGGGTGGGCGGACGCGGGCCGCTGTGGCCATGCGCGCGTGACGCTCGTGTCCCGCTCGGCTCGCCGATACGCATCGAGCAACGCGCGTTCGCGCTGCGTGGCCTGTTCCAGCAGCCGCTCCTCTATACCGCGGACCGCTTCACGGACCAGCCGCAGCATCGCGGGGTCGCCGTCGGCGCGTAGGCACGTGAGGTCGAGGACCGCCTCGACGTGTCCGCTGAGCGGATTGCGGATCGGTGCGCCCGCACACGTGAAAGGCTCCAGGCAGTCGGCGAAATGCTCACGGCCGACGACGTAAAAAGGAGAGCGCTCGGCCAGCGCGGTGCCGACGCCGTTGGTGCCCACGACCTGCTCGGACGCGTCGAAGCCGGGGGCGAACCGTATCTCGTCGAGGCGTTGGCGCAGGGTCCGATCACCGCCGTACCGCTGGATCATGCGGGCCTGCCCGTCACAGAGCACGACGGTCATGCTCACGTCGACCAGCGATGCCGCCAGGTCCTTCAGTACCGGCTCGGCCGCGCCCAGGAACCGGTCGTCCAGCTCCAGGTCGGACCGGTAGGGAACCAGCAACCGGTGTGGCTGCAGCCCGGCGGACCTGCACCGCTTCCAGGACTCGAGCACCGAGCCGCGCACATCGGAGTCGACCCGGTCACCGGTCAGGAAACGCTCGTGCGCATCGACCAGACCCCCTACTCGGTCCCAGGCGACGGTCATCGGCACCACTTCCTTCACCCGAAGGCAGCTTCATCGCACGCCGCTGCTCGGCTCGCCCCGAGGAAGGGGAAGCCCTTCAAGTGTCTTCACGGTAGACCGTGTGTGATGTGAATCTCAATGCAGTGGCTCTGTGCCCGGACCCCGGACGTCGACGGCCGAGAGGCTTCGACGGACAGGATCACGGGCACGCGTTCGCTGTCCTGAGCACGGTCCCCCGGCGCTCGAACTCCACGATCGTCTCCACGTAGGCGGCGGCGTCCCTTCCCAACTCGCGTTCCAGCAGCCAGAGGGCGCCGTCGATGCCGGACGAGACCCCGCCGGCCGTGATCAGGTCACCGTCGTCGACCACTCGCTCGTCCATGACCTTCACCCCCTGTTCCGCGAGGTAGCTCTTGGCCAGGTGATGAGTGGTGCACGTCCGGCCCGAGGTGAGACCGGCGGCGGACAGCAGGATCACCCCCGTACAGACACCGAGCACGGTCACCCCGGCCTCATGCGCGGAGCGCAGCGCGAACAGCAGGTCACCCTTGTCGATCTCCGCCCACACCCCGGCCCCACCCCGCCGGTCGAAGCCTCCGCCGGGCACGATGATCACATCCGCGTCCTGCGGGGACCAGGCCGCTGCCGGCACCTGCGTACCGTAGCCGTAGGTCACCTCGGCCGCTTCTCCCCCGGTCACCAGCTTCACCGTCACCGGATAGGCCCGGGCTGCCACCGACAGCACCTCGAGCGGGCCGAAGACGTCCAGTTCCTCCACACCGTCGAAGGTGACGATGTGGACGCGCAGTATGCCGCCGCCCTCGCCGCCGTCGACGCTTCCCTCGGAGGACTGCAACCCACAGTCGCTTTTCACGTGTGCCGAACCACCTTCGTCCGAAGTGCTGTCACGCTAGTAGTCGATCACGGGCGGGCTTGGGTTCCCGGCTTCTACGGATCAGTTTCCTTCTCCGAACACGGCTGGGCATCAGCATGCTCCGCAGGAAGGAGGCCGGCGGGGGTCCGTCCAGCCGACCCCCGTCGGCAGGTGCACGCCGCTCGTGTGGTGCCGCTCAGTTCGGCCGCTGCGTGCGCCGGCGCCACCAGGCCAGAGCGACGCCGATCAGGAGGATCCCGACCGCGCCCGCGGCCGCCGACGCGGCGATCAGGCCGGTATTGCGGCTGCCGTCGCCGGAGTCGGTCGGCTGCAGGGCGTCGCCCACCTGGTGGAGGACGTCGTTGCCCCCGGTCGTGCCCCGTGCGAGCGGGCCGCGCGAACCGGCCACGGGCTCGGCCAGGTAGGGGAAGGAGTCGCCGAACCTCTGGTCGTTGGCGTCGACAGCGTCACCCAAGTCGTTCTTGGAACCGACCAGTTCACCCTCGACGACCTGTAGCGCGATGTCCACGACGTCATCGGTGAGTCGGCGCCCGTTCGGGAAGCCCGCGTTGTCGCCGGCGAGCACACCGAGCCGTTTCGGTTCGGCGGCCGGCTTGATCGCGGTGTTCAGGCGGAGCATCTCCGCCGGTCGTACGTTCGGTGGCTGGTTGAGGCCCTTGACGCCCTTGAGGAAGACATCGACGAGATCATTGCGCGGTTCCGCGGGCGCCTTGATCTTGTAGACGGCCTCGATGAGCTTCGGCAGTTCCGGATCGGTCACGTTCTTCAGGAACTGGCCATCGTTCCACGGCGAGGACGCGTTGAACTCGTCCTTGTCCTTCAGCGGGTTGACGACCTCGTTGACCAGCGGGTTGCCCAGACGTGAGACCTGCTCGTAGGAGCCCTGGGCGTTCTTTCGCTGCGTGGTCGACCAGATGCCGACGACCGGCTGGTGCTTGGATTGCGTGATCATGTCGGTCGGCAGTTGCAGGGCTACCGAGTTGACGTTGTAGCCCTTGAGGGTGTCGTTGCCGACCTCGGAGAGGTTGCCGCCGTACAGCAGGTCGAACACGCGCAGGTCGAGGAAGAAGGGGTCGTCCGCCTGACCGGCGAACGTCCGGACGCCGTCGGCGAGTTCACGGACGGCCTGCCGACGCAGCGTGCCGTAGTCCGGCATCGACGCCTTGCCGACATTCGACGGAGCCACCGGTATGTCGTCGGCGAGCTTCGTCCGCGACACGACCTGCTGGTTGTGCAGCCTCAACAGCTCGATGTCGTAGGTCTGCGTGATGTTGAGGTCCGGGTCGTCCAGGCTGGTGACGGGGCCCGTGTTGTACAGGAACGTCTTCTTGGACTTCGTGTGCGTCCTGAAGGTGTAGCGCAGCAGCAGTTCGCCCTGCGCGTCACCGTTGTTGTCGATGTGGATGTCGTACTGGGCGTCGTCCGCGAACGTGAAGAAGTTCGGGCCGCCCGCCGGGTCCTCGAACGGGATCCAGTTCGCGATGATCGTCGTCGTCTCCGGATGGTCCGGACTGACGAACGCGTACACGTCCGTGTTGTCGTACCGGGGTTGTCCCGAGATCAGCGGAGCCTCCCGGTGACTGGAGGCGGAAGCCGCCCCCGGTCCCAGCGTGGCCACGCCGGCTGCTGCGAGTCCCCCGGCGGCCAGTGCACCTGCTATGAGGGTGGCGAGGCCCCTTCGCCCCGCACCGCTCCTGAAGATAGGTGTCATACCGTCCGTCCTCCATGCCGACTTCCCTGACACTCGAGGATTCGGAACGGCCACCCACTGAGGATTGGTGCATATTGACGGATCTGACCGATCTATCGACAGATCTCTCGACAGGAGGTCAGGGCGCGGTGAACAGAGTCGGGAAGCGGGGGGCGAGCCAGGGTTTGCGTCCCCATGCGAGGACCTGTCCCTGCCCGATGGCTCGCCACGGATGACGACGGCCCAGCGCTATGAGGAGGAAGGCGACGGGTTCGATCAGGATGGTGCAGTCCGGACGTTCGAGCGCCGTCGGGGACACGTGGACCGTGCCGTCGCCCAGGCTGACGCCGAACGCCGCGCCGCCCCGCAGGCGGATGGTGTAGCGGGCGGCCAGATCAGCGATGGCGGCCGTGTCGGCGACGCGCGGCATGGCCGCGAGCATGAACGGCATGCACAGCCCGACACGGTCGCGGTCGATCATGTGCGGGCGTTTCAGCGCGCGAGCCAGGTCGTAGCCGTGGCCCAGCATGTGCGTCAGCAGGTAGGACGCGAGAACGTGCCGGTCCATGGGACCCAGGGGTGTCACGACGACCGGGCGCGTGGTGCTCTCGTCCCTCGCAGCCCGTTCCAGGGCGTCGAGGAATACGTCGGCCTGCTCCGTGATCATCGACGCCAGCGGCTGCGCGTCACGCTGCCCGAACGTGGCGAGGGCCTCTGCGTTGGCAGCGGCCAGACCCTGCGGCGTGCCGTCCCCGTAGGGGCGTTCGTGTCCGGCTGCGGCGTCGGCCATCAGCTCGTTGGCCAGCGCCAGATGGGCGGCCGCCTCGCCGACCGTCCACTCGGAATCCGGAACGGGATCGGTCGTGTGCGAGGTGCTGCTCAACAGCGTGGCGATGTCGTCGGCGGTCTCGCGTATCGCTCGTGCGAGCGCTTCGGGCAACGGCCCGCGAACGTCCTGCTCCCCCGTAGGCTGCACGGTGCCTGATCCTCCCCGCCTGCCGCGTCCCTCGCGTATCCGGCGCGCCGAACCCAATCAGACTCCAGGGCGCCCGACAAGCCCTGACACCGAGTGGGCGGCGCATGCCGGTCGTCGGGCGGTCGCGATGGCGCGCCGGGTTCCGGCGTCGTACGTCACGTTGACGAGCTGACATGACCGGAGGCAGGCCCCGCGACCGCGGGGTGGGGGCCTGCCCGTCCGTCACATCAGTTCCGCCGTGGTGGGTGGGTCCGCTCCCTCGCGTGCGCAGGTGAGGGCGGCGGCGCGGGCGGCCGTCGCCACGGCCTCGTCGAGGATCGCGGGCAACCGGTCGGTGCCGGTGGCCCTGCGCAGCGCCGCGCGTGCCGTTTCCGCCTCGGTCCCGGGGCCGCCGCCCAGCAGTCCCGCGTGCAGGAGGCGGCTGACGAGCCCGGCCATGAAGGCGTCGCCCGCTCCCACGGTGTCCACCACCTGGACGGGGACCGGTGCGATGCTCCGGTGGCCGTGTCGCCAGTACGCTTCGGCGCCGTCGGCTCCCCGGGTGAGGACGACCAGCGACGGGCCGCTGCGTGCCCAGCGGGCCGCCGTCCTGTCGGGGGTCTCGCCCGGGTGGAGCCAGGCGAGGTCCTCTTCGCTGGCCTTCACCACGTCGCTGAGGGCGACGAGCCGCTCCACCCGTTCGCGTTCCTCCCCCGGGGAGCGGAGCAGCGCGGGCCTCACGTTCGGGTCGTAGGAGACGGTGGCCGAGGGCCGCACGGCGTGCAGGGCCGCGAGGACCTGCTCGGCTCCCGGGCTCAGGGCGGTGGCGATGGATCCGGTGTGGACGTGCGCCGCCGGGCCCTCGATCAGCGCTGCCTCGACGGCCTTCGGCAGTGCCCAGGTGATGTCGAAGGTGTACCGCGCGGCGCCCGCCGCATCGAGTACGGCGGTTGCCGTGGAGGTGGCGGCGGCGACCACGGATCCCGCGGTCAACTCGACTCCGCTGTCCTTCAGGTGCCTTTGCAGGAGGTGGCCGAAGTCGTCGTGTCCCACGCGGGTGGCGAGCCGGACCGGGTGGCCGAGGCGGCCCAGGCCGAGGGCCACGTTGGCGGGACTGCCACCGGGGTGGCTGCGGCTCGGGCCGTCGCGATCGACGATGACGTCCACCAGTGCTTCGCCGACGACGACCGCCGGGAGGCGCGTGGTCACGGGAGCACCTGGATCTTGCGGCCCTTGCCGGCCTGGAACTGCCGCAGCGCCTCGGCGTAGTCGTCCAGCGGCAGCCGGTCGCTGATGAAGAGATCCGGGTCGAGGACTCCGCCGGCGAACAGTTCGGCGGCTCGTTCATAGCTGTGCAGGACCGCCATGGAGCCGGTGATGGTGATCTCCTGGTTGTAGATGCGATACGGGTCGATCGTCACCCGTGTCGCGTAGTCGGCGACGCCGAACTGGAGGTAGGTGCCTCCCTTGCCGACCCGGCCGAGGGCGTCCTGGATGGCCTGGGCGTTGCCGGTGGCGTCGATGACCACGTCCCAGCCGCGCGGGCGCTCGATCGCGTCGGCGGTGGTCACCGCGTTGCTGCACCCGAGGGTGCGGGCGGTGATGAGACGGTCCTCGTTGACGTCCACCATGTCGACGGTGGCCGCGCCGGTGCGCTTGGCGAGTTCGAGCATCATCAGGCCCATGGTGCCCGAGCCGTAGATCAGCACATTGCTGGCGAGCGTGGAGCGCAGGATGTCGTACCCGCGCACCGCGCAGGACAGCGGTTCGATGAGGGCCGCGTCCTCGGTGCGGACGTGGTCCGGAAGCTTCACGCAGTTGGCGGCGGGAGCGACGGTGTACTCGGCCGCGCCGCCGGGGACCGAGACGCCGATGGCGTTCCAGCGTTCGCACATGTTGCCGCGTCCGATACGGCAGTAGTGGCACTCGTGGCAGTACAGCGAGGGGTCGACGGCGACCCGGTCCCCGACCTCGAGGCCGCTGACGCCGGAGCCCAGGGCGACGATCTCGCCGGCGAACTCGTGCCCGGGGACGATCGGCAGCGTCGGCGCGAACTCGCCCTGGAGTATGTGGAGATCGGTGCCGCACAGGCCGCAGGCGGCGACCTCGATCACCACCTGGCCGGGCGCGGGCGTGGGGTCGTCGACGGTCTCCACGCCGACCTGGCCGGGCGCGCTGATGACGGCGGCTTTCACTTGACTGCTCCTAGGGAGAGGCCCTGGACCAGCTTGTCCTGGGCGGCGAATCCGGCGATGAGGACCGGCAGGGAGACACAGACGGCGGCGGCGCAGACCTTGGCCAGGAACAGACCCTGGCTGGTGACGAAGCCGGTGAGGAACACCGGTGCGGTGCCGGCGACGACGCCGGTGAGCACGCGGGCGAAGAGGAGTTCGTTCCAGCTGAAGATGAAGCAGATCAGCGAGGTCGCGGCGATGCCGGGGGCGACGACCGGGGCGACGATCCGGGCGAGGACGGTGGGCAGTCCGGCGCCGTCGATGGAGGCCGCCTCCAGGATCTCGACGGGAACCTCGGCGAGGAAGGAGCGCATCATCCAGACCGCGATCGGGAGGTTCATCGAGGTGTAGAGGATGACCAGCAGGGCGACGTTGTCGAGCAGGCCGCTGTTCTTCGCGATCAGGTAGATCGGCAGCAGTCCGGCCACCGCGGGCAGCATCTTGGTGGACAGGAAGAAGAACATCGCGTCGGACCACTTGCGCACCGGCTTGATGGACAGCGCGTAGGCGGCCGGGATGGACAGCACCAGCACCAGCAGCGTCGACATGAGGCTCGCGGAGAAGGAGTTGATCAGCGGCGGCCAGGGAGAGACCCCGGTGCTCGCTCCGAAGAACTCCCGGTAACCCTGGAGGGTGAGGGGAGCCCCGAGGCTGGGCGGGTTGGTGGCCGCGTCGGACTCGCTGTGCAGCGACGTGAGCACCATCCAGGCGACGGGCAGGAAGAACAGCACTCCGCAGAGCCAGGCCAGCAGGCCGAGCGCGCCACGCCTGCGCCGTACGACGGGGGCGTCAGCGGTTGTCGTGGCCATCAGCGGGTCTCCTCTCGGAGCAGGGACGAGACGGTCCGCAGCGCGAAGCTGCCCACGAGGAGGGAGCACAGGACGACGATGACGCCCTCCGCGGAGGCCTGCCCGTAGTCGTGCGCCTGGTAGAAGGTCTCGTAGACCGTGTAGGGCAGATTGGCGGTGCCCAGGCCGCCGCCGGTGAGGGTGAAGACGGCGTCGAAGTTCTGGACGACGTAGATGCTGCCGAGCAGGGCGGCGAGTTCCAGGTAGCGTCGCAGGTGGGGGAAGGTGAGGTAGCGGAAGATCTGCCAGGTGGTCGCGCCGTCCATACGGGCCGCCTCGACGGCGTCGAGGGGGCGGCTCTGCAGTCCGGCGAGCAGGATCAGCATCATGAAGGGCGTCCACTGCCAGATCAGCGACGCCTCCACGGACATCATCGGCAACGAGGACAGCCAGTCGGGCTGCGGCGGGTCGTCACTGCCGAACAGGCTCCACAGCCAGGTCAGGGAGCCGTTGATCAGCCCGTAGGTGGCGTTGTACAGCGCGTGCTTCCACAGCAGTGCCGAGGCCACGGGCACGACGAGGAACGGTGTGATCAGCATCGTGCGGACGAGGCCGCGACCGCGGAACCGGCGGTCCAGGAGCAGCGCGAGTCCGAGTCCCAGGGCCAGGCTGACGAGGACCACGGTGACGGTCAGGGTGACGGTGGTCAGCAGGGACGAGCGCAGTTGCGGGTCGGTCACCGCCTCCTTGTAGTTGTCCAGGCCCGCGAAGGCCTTGTGGTCGGGTTCGAGGGCGTTCCAGCGCATGAACGAGATCGCGACGGTGCCGACGAACGGCAGCTGGGTGACCACGATCATGAAGATCAGGGCCGGGAGCAGTGGGGCCCGCCGGGCCCAGGCTCCGCGAGATCGCCGGGGAGGTACGGTCCGCCCGGCGATCCGCGGCGCCCGGGCGCGCCTGGTGAGCGAATGGGTCAGGGTCATCGGTGTGTCTCCGCTGGGCGTCCCGCCCCCGGTCCCGCTGCGGGGGGACCGGGAGGCCGGAGGCGTCGGGTGGATCGGGGAGGGATCACTGGTCCGCGTACTTGGCGGCGACCTTCTCGGCGAGTTCCTGACCGGCCTTCAGGGCGTCCTCGACGCTGGTCTTGCCGGCGATGGCGGAGCTGATCTGCTGGGAGACCTGTGTGCCCAGGTCGGTGAACTCGGGGATGCCGACGAACTGGATGCCGGGGGCGGGACGGGGCTGCACGCCCGGGTTCTCGGGGTCGGCGGCCTTCAGGGCGTTCGCGGTGGCGTCGGCGAAGGCCGAGGCCGCGGCGACGTACTTGGCGTTCTCGTAGGTGGAGGTGCGCTTGCCCGCCGGGACCCGGGACCAGCCGAGCTTCTCGCCGACCAGCTCCTCGTACTTCTTGCTGGAGGCCCAGGAGATGAACTTCCAGGCGTCGTCCTGGTTCTTGCTCGCCTTCTGCACACCCCAGGCCCAGGTGTAGAGCCAGCCCGAGCTCTTGGTCCGGTCGACCGGTGCGGGTGCGTAGCCGATCTTGCCGGCCACCGGAGAGTCGCCGGACTCCAGCGAGCCGGCGGCGCTCGTGGCGTCGTACCACATGGCGACCTTGCCCTGGGTCATGTTGTTGAGGCACTCGGCGAACCCGGACTGCGGGGCGCCCGCCTCACCGTGCTTGCGCACGAGGTCGACGTAGAACCTGGTCGCCTTGGTGAAGGCGGCACTGTCGACCTGGGCGTTCCAGTCCTTGTCGAACCAGGTGCCGCCCATGGTGTTGACCACCGTGGTCAGCGGGGCCATCACCTCGCCCCAGCCCGGCAGGCCGCGCAGGCAGATGCCCTTCATCCCGGACTCGGCGCCGTCGGCCTTCGCGGCCAGGTCGGCGACCTGCTGCCAGGTGGGGTGGGCCGGCATGGTCAGCCCCTTCTTCTCGAAGACGTCCTTGCGGTACATCAGGAAGGACGACTCGCCGTAGAAGGGCTCGGCGTAGATCTGGCCGGAGGCGGTCAGGGACTCCTGCATGGCGGGCAGGATGTCCGCCTGGTCGAAGGCCGTGTCCTTCTTGGTGTACGAGGTCAGCGGGGCGAGCCAGCCGTTCTTGGCGTAGATCGGCGTCTCGTAGTTGCTGATGGTGGCCACGTCGTACTGGCCGGCCTGGCTGGAGAAGTCCTGGGTGATCTTGTCGCGGACGTCGTTCTCGGGCAGCACCGTGAAGTTGACCTTGATGCCGGTCTCCTTGGTGAAGTTGTCCGCGGTGAGCTTCTGCAGGTCCGCCATCTGCGGGTTGTTCACCATCAGCACGTTGATGGAGTGCGAGCCGGAGCCGCCCCCCGAGCCCCCGGCGCCCGCACACGCCGTGAGCAGTGCGCAGGACATGGCGAGGGCACCGAGCGGCACGGTGCGCCGCAGGAGGGTTCTTCTCGAGTTCATGATCGTCCCTTTCATGAAGTACGGGTGTGCGGTGAGGCGAGGGGAGGGAATGTGGGATCGGGCAGGCAAGGGGGTGCCGTCGGAGCGGCTTCGGTGGAGCCGTTCCGGGCGGGGTGGGGGTGGGCCGGGGTCAGACCCGGTGGACGCGCGGCCCCATGAGTGAGTAGCGGTGTGCCTCGGCGCTGGAGAGCCCGGTGTCGGTGACGATCGCCTCGAAGTCGTCCACCCCGGCGAAGCGGCAGAAGCTGCTCGCGCCGAACTTGCTGTGGTGACCCATGAAGACGCGTCGGCGCGACACGGCCAGCGCCTTGGCCTTGACGTCGGCCACCACCGGATCCGGGGTGGTCAGGCCGAGCTCGCGGGAGATGCCGTTCGACCCGAGGAAGGCCAGGTCGATCACGAATCGTTCGAGCATGGCGCAGGCCCACGAGCCCACCGTGGCGAGGGTCCGGGCCCGGACCCGGCCCCCCAGGAGCAGCACGGTGACCTGCGGAGAGTCCGCGATCGCCGCCGCGGTGGAGAGCGAGGCGGTGACCACGGTCAGGGGTCGGTCACCGGGGAGGAGCGCGGCGAGGAGCTGTGGGGTGTACCCCTCGTCGACGAACACGGTCTCCGCGTCACCGAGGAGCTTGACCGCCTCGGCGGCGATCCGGCGCTTGTCCTTGACGTGCAGGGTCTCCCGCTCGGGGAGGCCTGTTTCGAATCCCGCGCCCTCGACGGGGTAGGCGCCGCCGTAGGTGCGGCGGAGCAGGCCCCGGCGTTCCAGGACACCGAGGTCACGGCGGATGGTCTCCGGCGCGACGGCCAGGTCGGTGGCCGTGGCCGTGACGGTGACCTGTCCGTGCTGACGCGCGAGCGCGAGGATCCGGCTCTGACGCTCTTCGGCGTTCATCGCGCTCACCCGCCTTCCGTACCCGGTCCGGGCACGGCGTGCCCGGTCTTGCCGGACATTTATACCAACCAGCTTTTGCGGCAAAGTGGCCCACAACGGGCTTGAAATTGCCCGATACCGCCCGATGCGACTCCGGGAAGCCGCAGGTCAAGCCGCTGCTGTACGGTTTATCCGGTTCCCCCGTGCCCGTCTGCGCCCTCTGTGGTGCCCGGTTCGGGCGGACCGGGCACGGTGACCCGCCCCATCCCCGCCCGGCCGGTGCCGGACCCGTCGGCGGGCTGTGCCACCTGCCGGCGGACCGGCGGCCGTTCCTCGTCGGACGGACCGAACGGCGGATGCGGGCGCGAGGAGATCACCGAGGACGGCCGCGCACGGTCTACCGGAGCGGGCTCCGGCCGACGATGGTGGGCACCCCGCGCGCCGGCCAGCACAGTCGGTCGAGGAGTCCCGCCTCGGCGAAGGCGTCGACGATGTCGTCGCGCCCCTCGGTGAAGTGGTCCCAGGCGTCGTAGTGGACGGGGACGACCGTCCTCGCCCGGAGCGACTTCGTCAGCCGCACGCCCTGGGTGCCGTCCATGGTGATGAAGTCCTTCCCGAACCATTCGACCACCGCGGCACCGAAGTGCAGCAGCGCGGTGCCGATCGAGAAGCGTCGGCCGATCTCGTCGAGTTCCTCGTAGTAGACGGTGTCCCCGGAGATGTACAGCGCCTCGGCCTCCCCGGCCACCTGGATCACGAAGCCGATCACCTCGCCGGCGTGCCGGCCGGGGGTGGCGGTGATCCGTACGCCGCCTTGCGCGCCGGGGAGTTCGTACGTGTCCCAGGGCGCGAGCCCCACGGCCCCGCCGCCCAGCCGTGCGGCCCCGCTGACCGTCGTGAGCACGGTCAGATCGGCGATCAGGGCCCGCCCCGCCTCGTCCAGGTTGTCGGGGTGCTCGTCGTGGCTGAGCAGCACCGCGTCGAGGGGCGGCAGGTCGGCGGCCGCGACGGCGGGATCGCGCAGGCTCCGCAGGGTGACCGGCCCCCTCGGGTACTCCGCCGGGGCCGGGTCGAACGCCGGGTCGGTCAGCAGTCGTAGCCCGCCCACTTCGAGCAGCACGGTCGCGGTTCCGATGTACGTCACGGTGGCCTTCATGGCTCTCCCTTCCGGCCGTCCGCCCGGCGGCGCCGGGTCGGGCGGCAAGCAGATCTCCTGGCCCGCGGACACCCGGCGGGCGGCACCGGCTCCCTCGACATGCTCGGTACCGAGCGACAGCGTGCGGCACCGGTCGGCCACCGGTCATCGGTCACATGGCTGCATCGGCCCGTCGAGACACACCGGGCCGGGGGGCCGCTGCGCCGGACGGGCCCGCAGGGGCGACGCAAATCCGTCGACGGGCGCGAAAGACGCAGGCCGGGGGCAGCGTGATCGATAGGTTGACGACCAACTGTCGTGCCTGGAGGAGGAGTTGTGGCTCGGAAGTCCAACGGGGGCCGGATCGGCCGGGGGATCGTCGGGCGGGAGCGGGAACTTGCCCGGATCGGTGAGCTCCTGGCCGGCGAGGCGGGCGGGAGCCCCCTGCTGATCGCGGTCGGGGAGCCGGGGACGGGCAAGAGCACCCTGCTCGACGCCGCCGCCGAAGAGGCCGCACGCCGCGGGCTGCGGGTGCTCAGGGTCCGGGGCGATGAGGGCGAGGCCGAGCTGGCCTTCGCGGGGCTCCACCAGTTACTGGGACCGGTGCTGGACGGGGCCGATGAACTGCCGGACCGTCAGCGGGCCGCGCTGCGCGGCGCGTTCGGTCTGGGGCCGACCGGAACGGACAACGGCGCGGAGCGTCCCGAGCCGCTGCTCATCCGCCTCGCCGCACTCACCCTGCTGTCCGAGACGGCGTACCGGCAGCCGCTGTTCGTCGTGGTCGACGACGCCCAGTGGCTCGACGCCGGTTCGCTGGACACGCTCGCCTTCGTCTCGCGGCGGCTGGCCGACGAGCCCGTCGCCGTCCTGGTCGGCGCCCGCGCGGGTTCCGTGCCCGGCCGGTTCGGGGCGGGGTTCCCGCTGATGCCCGTACCGCCGTTGCCGGACGAGGCCGCCGACCGGCTGCTGGACCTTCAGCCGGAGCCCCCTGCCGGGCGGCTGCGGGCACGGATCAGGCAGCAGGCGGGCGGCAATCCACTGGCCCTGATCGAACTGGCGAGGGCGACGGCCGGCCTCCCCGACGCCTGGCCGGAGGAGCCTTCGGGAGCACTGCCGCTCACCGGACGGCTGGAGCGGATCTTCGCCGCCCGCCTGTCGGAGCTGCCGGAGGCCACCCGGCGCGCCCTGCTCCTCGTCGCCGCCGCGGGCGAAGCCGATCTGTCCGCCGCGCTCGTCGCCGTGGCCGCCACCGCGCCGGACGGCGGCCTCGACGTGTGGGGGCCTGCCGAGGAGGCCGGACTGGTCCGGCTGGACAGCGGTCACATCCGCTTCCGTCATCCCCTCGTGCGTTCCGCCCTCTACCAGAGCGCGCCCTTCGCCGCCCGCCGACAGGCCCACCTGACCTTGGCGGAGGCGCTCGACGGCAGCCCCGACCGCAGGGCCTGGCACGGGGCGGCCGCGACCCTCACCCCTGACGAGGAGATCGCCGGAGCCCTGGTGGCCACCGCCGACCGGGCCCGGCGGCGCGGCGGCTACCATGCCGCGGCGGCGGCCCTGGAACGCGCCGCCGAGCTCAGCCCGGCCCCCGACGCACAGGCCCGTCGGCTCGTCGGCGCGGCGACCATGGCCATGTTCGCGGGCCGGCCCCGATGGGTCGAGACGATCACGGCCAAGGCGGTCGCGGCCACGGACGATCCGGCCCTGCTGGCGGAGGCCTCGACGCTCGCGGGCTGGGCGCTGGCCGTCACCCCCCGGCACACGGCCTGCCTCGACATCCTGCTGCCCCTCGCGGAATCCACCGCGGCCACCGCCCCCGACCAGGCGTTGTCCGCTCTGAGCACGGCGGCGACCGTGGTCTACAACTCCGGTGACGAGACCTTTCGCCGGACGGCGTTACGCATCGCCGCGTCGGCCGGAGCCGAGGCCGGCACCCCGGCGGACCGGCTGTGGGCGCGGGTGGGGTGCGACCCGTTCACCGGCCGGGAAGGCCACCTGGAGCTCCTCAGGTGCGCCGCCGCCGACCCGCACGCTCCGCTCGCCGACCTGGTCATGCTCGGGGCGGCGGCCATGACGCTCGACGAGACGAACCTCGCGGTCCGGCTGTTCGGCCGGGCCATGGACCATCTGCGCCGCACCACGACGGCCGGCACCAACGCCACGCTGGCGCAGGCGCTGTCGTATGCCCAGTACGACAGCGGGGCGTGGGTGGCCGCCGGGGCGACCGCCGAGGACGCCTGCCGGGTGGCCACCGAGAACGGGCTGGAGATGGCCGCCGCCAGTGCCGGTTGCCTCAGTGCCGTGCTGTCGGCGGTACGGGGGGACACCCATCAGGCGCGCGGCAGGCTCGCGGAGGCGGTGGCCGGGATCGACCTGTCGCGCAGCCGCGGCCTGGACATGCGGGCGCGCATCGTCCTGGGTGTCGCCGCGAAGGTCGACGGTGACTACCCCGCGGCGTACGAGCAGGTGCGCGGGCTGTTCACCGGTGGCCCCGATCCGCTTCCCGTCCACTACCACGTCTCGTACTACGGCATCGCCGACCTGGCTGCGGCGGCCGTCCGCGCGCATCGCGAGGACGACGCCCGTCAGGTGCTGGACGCGATGGAGCGCAGGCTCCGCGGCCGGATGTCGGTCCGGCTCACGCTGCTGGCGCACCGGGCACGAGCGCTGCTGTCCGCACCCCCGGACAGCGAGCCGTACTTCCTGGCCGCGCTGGCCGATCCGGCCGGTGACCAGTGGCCCTTCGAACGCGCGCAGGCTCGGCTCGACTACGCCGAATGGCTGAGGCGGCGGCGCAGGACCGGCGAGGCGCGGCCCCTCCTGGCGCAGGCGCTGACGGCCTTCGAACGGCTCGGCGCACAGCCCTGGGTCATCCGCGCCACCGCTGAACTGCGTGCCTGCGGAGTGACCGTGCCGCCCGGCGAGGCGGCGGTGAGCGGGGTGCGGGAGCTGACCGCCCAGCAGCTCCAGATCGTCCGGCTCGCCGCCGAGGGGCTCACCAACCGGGAAATAGGAGAGCGCCTTCTGCTGTCGCCGCGCACCATCGGATTCCACCTGTACCAGGCGTTTCCGAAGCTGCGTGTGACGACGCGTTCCCAGCTCCGGAAAGCGCTCGACGGCTTCGTCGACGGATAGCGCGCCCCGGCGCCACGGCGGATGCCCAGTCAAACGACCTAAGTACCGGCCGACGCACCACTGGACGATGGCGAGAAGCTCACAGGGGGGTGGGGAGATGCGTGCCGGTCGCAGTGGTCCGCGGTCGGAAGGCCGGCTCTCATGCCGCCAGGAACGCGAGGACGGCCTTGTTCCACTGGTCGGGATGGGTGAGCGGCACCCCGTGCGGGGCACCGGGGACGATCGTCGTCCTGCTGTCCGGCACGGCACGGGCCACGGGTGCTCCGCTCACCTGGTACGGCATGAAGGCATCACGCTCGCCATGGATGATCAGCGTCGGTACGTCGATCCGGGCCAGCTCCGGCTGCCGGTTCGCGGTCGGCCAGGCCTCGACCGAGTCGGCGGTGCCCTTGGGGGAGGCGGACGCGGCCAGCTGCAGATGGTGCAGGCGAGTCGGTTCGTCCAGCACGCAGGCGCCGTCCACCGAGAAGAACCTGGTCAGCACGTCGTCGAGCATGGGGATGCGGTGTCGGCGGGAGGCGGCGAGCAGGTCGGCCACCAGCTCGTCGCCCGCTCCGACGAGGATCGGGCCGGCCAGCACCAGCCTGTGGACGCGGTCGGCGCCGTGGGCCGCGGCATAGCGTGTCACCTCGCCGCACCCCGAGGAGAAGCCGACCAGCGACATCGTCGCGAGGCCGAGGTGCTCCACCAGCCGGTGAAGGTCGCCGGCCAGGGTGTCGTAGTCGTACCCCGTCCACGCCCGCGTGGAGCGGCCGAACCCGCGCCGGTCATAGGTGACGACCCGGTGCCCGGCCGCGGTGAGGGCGTGCACCTGTGCTTCCCAGAAGACCTGGGTGAACGGCCAGCCGGGGACGAGCACCACGGGATCTCCGGTGCCGAAGTCCTCGTAGTAGAGGCTCAGTTCGGTCCCGTTCTCCCTTCCCACCATGAGTCGCGGCACGGTCACTCCTTCGCTGCCGCCTCCAGTGTCGGACCCAGGTCGGCCCGGGCCATCGGTCAGATGACTGCACCTCACCCTTCCAGAACGGGATTGATGTGGACATAATCGGACGCGCCATGGAGCTGACCGCACTGCGGGACACGGTCGACCGCGCCCCCGGCACACCGCCCAATCTCGTGCTGCACGGGGATCCCGGAGTCGGCAAGACCGTCCTCCTCCAGGCATGCGTCGGATACGCCAGGGAGCGGGGAATGCGCGTACTCGGCGGGTCGGGGTACGAGAGCGAGGCGCAACTCGCCTTCGCCGGGCTGCACCAACTGTTCGCACCCGTCATGAAGTACTTGGACCGCGTCGACCCCTTCCACCGGGACGTGCTGCGGCGCGTACTGGGACTGCGGGACGGCCCCCCACCGGACCGGCTGGCGATCTCGGTGGCCACCGTCGCGGTGCTGGCCGCCGTCGCCGAGGACGGCCCCGTACTCATCGCGGTGGAGGACGCGCACTGGGTGGACATCCCCACGCGCGAGGTGATGATGTTCCTGCTTCTGCGACTGGAGCCGTACGACATCCGGGCGGTGTTCGCCAGGCGCCCGCTGACCGCCACCGAGCGAGTGACACCCGGCATCCGGATGCTGGAGGTGGAACCGCTCGACGAACCGGCCGCCGAGGAACTCCTGGACCTGCTGCACCCCGAACTCCCCGAGCCGGTGCGCCGAAGGGTGCTGCGGGAGGCCGCGGGCAATCCGCTGGCGCTGGCCGAGCTCCCCGGAGACCTGGGCACCGACGCCGCCACGCAACAGGAGATGCTGCCCGACGGAGCACCGCTGCGCACCCGGCTGGAGTCGGGATACGCCGGCCGGGTGCTGTCGCTGCCGACCGAGCTGCGCACGGTCCTGCTGCTGACGGCCCTGGACGGCGACCGGGTCGAGCACCGTGCGAGCCCCGCCCGGCCGACCGCCCTCTCGCCGCTCGACGTCCGCGAGGTCGAGCGGATCGGTCTCGTCACCCGTGACTCCACGCCCTCCGGTGTGCGCTTCCGTCACCCCCTCGTCCGCTCTGCCATCATCAAGACCGCCTCCCCCGACGAACTCCGCGCCGCACACGCCACGTTGGCCGAGCAGTACCGGACGGATCCCGAACGCCGCGTCTGGCATCTGGCCGCGGCCGCGGTGGAGCCGAGCGAGGAGGTCGCCGCCGAGATCGAGCAGGCCGCCCGCTCGGTCGGCATGCGCGGCGGCACCGGACTGGCCGTCACCGCCTGGCGGCGCGCGGCGGCCCTCAGCCCGGCCCCGTCGGAAGCCGCCCGGCGTCTTCAGCAGGCAGCCGAGCTGGCGAGTGAGGCCGGCCAGCTCGGGCTCGCCCAGAAGCTCCTCGACGAGGCCCGCGAGCACCTCGGCGATCCAGGCCGCTCGGGGCACGGCCTCACCACGAGGGCGCGGATCCTGCTGCTGCGAGACGGAGATCTGGTCGCCGCCCGCCGACTCCTGGCCCGCGCCGTCGCCCTCGACGCGGCCCCCGGTGCGGGCGTGGCCCTGGAGCGAACCGTCCTGGCCCGCATCGTGGCGGCGTCCTACGCCCAGGACCCCGCCGAGTGGGCGGAGCTGCGGGAGGTCCTCGCCGACCGCGGCGACCGGCTGAGCCACCAGGTCCACCTGCTGCACGACGTCCTGGGCGACCTCCCCCGCACCGGCCACGACATGGCGCCCCGCCTGCGGGAGGCCTTCGACTCCCTGCCGGTCGACGTGATGCCGGGCCGGGTGGCGGAGCTGTGCCGGGCGGCGGCCTGGCTGGACCTGCTGCACGACTACCGCCCCCATTTCCGGGACCTGATCAGGCAGGAGAGCGGTGGCGGAGCCGTGACCCACGCCGCCGGCGGTCACTGGTTCGCCGCGCACGACCACTTCCTGTCCGGCGAGTGGGAGGCAGCCGAGGCCGCCGCCTCCGCCGGGCTCGACCTGTGCATCCGCCACGACCTGCAATTACTCGCCCACGACCTGCGCTGCAGCCTGGGCTGGCTCGCCGCCGGCCGCGGCGACGTCGACAGCGTCCGCGAGTACAGCAGGACCATCGAGCAGTGGGCCGCGCCCCGCGGCAGCACCCTCCATCTGACGATGTCGGCGCGGAACCTGGCACTCGCCGCGCTGTCAGAGGGCGACAACGAGACCGCCTACGCGCAGTGCGTCAGGGTCGGCCCGCCGGGCACCCTCGCGCCCCACACGGCCTACGCCCCGTGGCTGGTCCTGGATCTGGTCGACGCCGCCCTGCGCACCGGGCGGACCCAGGAGGCCCGTGCCCACATCGCCGCCGCCGACCGGGCCGGGCTCGCCGACCTCACCCCTCGGCTGCGCCTGCAGATCCTCACCGCCCGCGCCCTCGCGGCGTCCGACGAGGAGGCGGTGCCCCTGCTGAAGGCAGCGCTCGCCCTGCCGCGCGTGGAGCAGTGGCCCTTCGACCACGCCCGGGTGCGGCTGGTCCTGGGCGAGCTCCACCGGCGTCGGCACCGCCCCGGCGACGCGCGCCCCGAACTGCGCCGCGCCGCCGAGATCTTCGGCCGCATGGGTGCGACGGCCTGGCGCCGCCGAGCCGAGCAGGAACTGCGCGCCGCAGGTGTGGCCGTCACGCCCGAGGTGGTCCCGGGCCGGTCGGCGGATCCCGGCTCGGGCGCTCTGACCGCGCAGCAACTCGAAGTGGCCCGACTGGCCGCCTCGGGCCTGAGCAACAAGGAGATCGGCGAGCGGCTGTACCTGTCGCCGCGCACGGTCAGCGCTCACCTCTACCGCGTCTTCCCCAAGCTCGGCATCACCTCTCGCTCGGCTCTGCGCGACGCCCTCGGGGCCCTCGACGACAGCGCGTGAGGCGGGCGGCACCCTGCCACGCCACTTCGGCCGGGGACATGCAGTCACCTGACGGATGGCGAGCCCTGCCCGGCGACCTAGCTTCGTAAAGGCACCGCACCGCGCTCTCCCGAACCCCGACGAAGGGACGCACGATGGGCACCGTCACCACCGCCGACGGCACGGAGATCTTCTACAAGGACTGGGGCGTCGGCCGCCCCGTCGTCCTCAGCCACGGCTGGCCGCTGAACTCCGACAGCTGGGAGGCCCAGCAGCTGTTCCTGGCCGAGAACGGATACCGGGTCGTCGCGCACGACCGGCGCGGGCACGGCCGCTCCACCCAGACGTGGAACGGCAACGAGATGGACACCTACGCCGACGACCTCGCCACCCTGATCGACCACCTCGACCTGCGTGACGTCACGCTCGTCGGCTTCTCCACGGGCGGTGGCGAGGTCGCCCGCTACATCGGCCGCCACGGTACGTCACGTATCGCCCAGGTCGTCCTCGTCTCCGCCGTACCGCCGTTCATGCTCAAGACCGACGACAACCCCGGCGGCGTTCCCGTCGAGGTCTTCGACGAGATCCGTGCCGGATCACTGGCCGACCGCTCGCAGCTCTACCGCGATCTGGCCGACGGGCCGTTCTTCGGCGACAACCGGCCGGGCGCCGACGTCTCCCAGGGCACCCGGGACGCCTTCTGGCGTCAGGGCCTGCAGGCCGGGCACCGCAACGCCTACGAGTGCATCGCCGCCTTCTCCGCCACCGACTTCCGCGCCGATCTGGACGCGATCGACGTGCCGACCCTCGTCATCCACGGCGACGACGACCAGGTCGTCCCCTTCGAGGTCGGCGGCAAGGCGTCGGCCGAGCGGATCAAGAACGCGACGCTCAAGGTCTACCCCGGCGCACCACACGGCATCACGGACACCCACAAGGAGCAACTCGGCGCCGATCTGCTGGAGTTCCTCAACACCTGACGACATCGACTGCCGACTTCACGTTCATGTCTCCGGCGGCGACGCCTCGCCGGACGCCCGAGCACAGGAGCCATGAGATGCCCTTCAGCCTCCGGCGGCCTCGCCGCCGCACCGTCAGCGCCTCCCTGTTCGCCGCCGCCCTCGTGGCCGGGGTGGGCAGCGCCGCACCTCCCGTCTCCGCCCATGCCGCGCACGGGGACGGCCCCAAACCCACCGTCGTCCTCGTCCACGGCGTCTTCGCCGACGCGTCGGGCTGGTACCGGACCATCGCCGCCCTGCAGAAGGCCGGCTACCCGGTCATCGCTCCCGCCAACCCGCTGCGCGACCTGAGCGGCGACACGGCGTACGTCTCCAGCGTCCTCGACTCCATCGACGGTCCGATCATCCTCGTCGGCCACTCCTACGGCGGCGAGGTCATCACGAACGCCGCCCGCGGCAACGCCCGGGTCAGGGCATTGGTGTACGTCGCGGCCTTCGCGCCCGACCAGGGCGAGAGCGCCCTGCAACTGGCGCAGAAGTTCCCCGGCAGCAGGCTGCCGACCGCTCTGGTCACCCGCGATGTCCCGCTGCCGGACGGCAGCACCGGGTCGGACGGCTACATCGACCCGGCCACGTTCCGCGAGGTGTTCGCCGCCGACCTGCCGGCCTCGCAGACCCGGCTGATGGCCGCGGCCCAACGCCCCGGCAGCGTGGGCGGACTGGCGGGCGCCAGCGGGGCGCCGGCCTGGAAGAGCCTGCCGTCCTGGTACGTCATCCCCACCGCGGACAACGTCATCCCGGCGGCCGTCCAGCGCTACATGGCCGAGCGCGCCCACAGCCGGACCGTGGAGGTCAGGGGCTCCTCCCACGTCGTGATGATGTCCCACCCGGACGTCGTGGTCCGCCAGATCCACTCCGCCGACCAGGCCACTCGCCGAGGAGTACACCGATGAAACCCGACACCATCGTCCTGGTCCACGGCTTCTGGGTGACGCCGCGCTCCTGGGAGAACTGGATCACCCACTACGAGAACAAGGGCTTTCGCGTCCTCGCCCCGGCCTATCCCGGGTTCGAGGTCGAGGTCGAGGCCCTCAACGCCGACCCCACCCCGATCGAGACCGTGACCGTCCCCGCCATCGTCTCCAGTCTGGAGAAGATCATCACCGAACTCGACCGGCCGCCCATCGTGATGGGTCACTCCGCCGGCGGCGCGTACACCCAGATCCTGCTGGACCACGGTTTCGGCGCCGCGGGAGTGGCGATCAACTCGGCACCCACCGAAGGCGTCGCCGTCGTCCCCCTGTCCCAAATCCGCTCCGCCTTCCCGGTACTGAGGAACCCGGCCAACCGCCACCGGGCGGTCGGCTTCGACTACGACCAGTGGCGCTACGCCTTCACCAACACCTTCCCCGAGGACCAGGCCCGCGCCACCTACGAGCGCTACCACATCCCCGCCTCCGGCAGCATCTTCTGGGGCAGCGCCCTGGCCAACATCCACCCCGGCCACACCGACACCCACGTGGACTACCACAACGCGGGCCGGGCCCCGCTGCTGTTCCTCTCGGGCCGGCACGACCACCTCATGCCGCCCAAGGTGCAGCGGTCCAACGCCAAGCACTACAAGGCGGAAGGCACGATCACGGAGGTCGGGGTGTTCCCGAGCCGCTCCCACCTGATGCCCGCCCAGGACGGCTGGGAAGAGGTCGCCGACCATGCCCTGGACTGGGCCCTCGCCCACTCCTGACCCCCGCACGGCACGCACCCGGGCCCGGGACGGGCGGCCTCCGTCCCGGCCCCGGGGAGACTCCGCAAAAATCAAGGGAGAGGGAACCGCATGAGCGACCTGCGCATCACCCACATCGGCGGTCCCACCACGCTCATCGAGACCGGTGGGTGGCGGCTTCTGACCGACCCCACCTTCGACCCACCCGGACAGCGCTACTCCTTCGGGTGGGGCACCTCGTCCCACAAGACGGCCGGTCCCCCACTCGCCGCGGCGGACCTGCCGCCGATCGACGCGGTTCTGCTCAGCCACGACCACCACGGCGACAACCTCGACGACACCGGGCGCGACGTCCTGCGCACCGCCCGGACCGTCCTGACCACACCGGCCGGCGCCCGCCGCCTCGGCTCACCGGCCCGCGGCCTCACCCCCTGGACGGTGACACATCTGCACGCCCCGGGACGCCCCACCATCGAGGTCACCGCCACCCCCGCGCGCCACGGCCCTCCCCTGTCCCGGCCCCTGACCGGACAGGTCACCGGGTTCGCCCTCACCTGGGAAGGCCAACGGCACGGCGCACTCTGGATCTCGGGGGACACCGTCCTGTACGGCGGTGTGCGCGAAGTGGCGCGGCGTCTGACCGTGGGCACCGCGCTGCTGCACGTCGGCGGCGTGCGCTTCCCGATCACCGGCCCCGTCCGGTACACCATGACCGCCGCCCAGGCCGTGGAGCTGTGCGGCCTGCTGCGCCCCCGCACGGCCGTCCCCGTCCACTACGAGGGCTGGCACCACTTCCACGAGGGCCGCGACGCCATCGAGCACCAACTGGCCCGCGCTCCCCACGACATCCGCGACCGCTTCCACTGGCTGCCCACCGGAGCCGCCGCACACATCAGCGCCTGATGAACGACGGTACGACGAGTTCACCGTCCGCCAGGCAGCGCCCGTGCCGGTCACCGTCCTCGACGAGGGGCTGTGACCGGCACGGCACCGATCGGTCCTAGGTGTATTGATCACAAGCGTTGTTGACACTCGCCGGTGCTTGATCATGGCGAAGACCTCCGGTGTGGTGGAGCTGTCTAGGACTGCACCGCACGGAGGTCTTCGTGTCCCACCGTAATGCCCGGTTGACCGTTCACGGCAGGCGGCTGCTCGTCGAACGTGTCTGCGGTGGCCGCCCGGTCGCGCATGTCGCGGCGGAAATGGGCATCTCGCGGGCCACGGCCCACAAGTGGATCCGCCGCTGGCGGGCGGAGGGCGAGCTGGGGCTGCACGACCGCCCCAGCCGTCCGCTGACGACACCCCACCGCACGGCGGCAGCGGTAGAGGCCCGCGTGTGCCGGCTGCGCCAGGACCGCAAACTGGGCCCCGCCCGCCTCGGCCCGGTCCTGGGCCTGCCCCCCTCGACCGTGCACCGCATCCTCACCCGCCACGGCCTCAACCGGCTTGCGCACCTGGACCGGCCCACCGGACAGCTCATCCGCCGCTACGAACGCGACCGGCCCGGCGAACTCATCCACGTCGACGTCAAGAAACTCGGCCGCATCCCCGACGGCGGCGGCCACAAGGTCCTGGGCCGTCAAGCGGGCCGGGCCACTCGCAGCGGGATGGGCTTCGACTACATCCACTCCGCCGTCGACGACCACAGCCGCCTCGCCTACAGCGAGATCCACGCGGACGAGAAGGCCGCCACCTGCGCAGACTTCCTCCGCCGGGCCGCGGCCTTCTTCCAGACCACGGGCATCGACCGCATCGAGCGGGTCCTGACCGACAACGCCTGGCCCTACCGCAAGAGCTTCGCCTGGCAGCAGGCGCTTGCCGACCTCGGCGCGGCCGGCAAGCTGACCCGCGCCTACCGGCCGCAGACCAACGGCAAGGTCGAACGCTTCAACCGCACCCTGCTCGACGAGTGGGCCTACCTCAAGCCCTACACGAACAACGGCGAGCGCACCGCGGCCCTGGCAGACTTTCTGCACATCTACAACCACCACCGCTGCCACACCGCACTCGGCGGTCAGCCACCGATCAGCCGTGTGAACAACGCTGCGGGTCAATACACCTAGGGCCCTTCTGACGGATCTCCGTGGGTGAAGGAGCGGCGTTCGGTGCGCGCGATCGGCGTGCGGCGTGGAGGGTCATGTGGCGGAGCCACCTGGCCCTTCGCGCCGTGCGGCGAGCGGGCGTGCCGGGCGTCGCGACGCCGCGGAGATCCGTCAGAAGGGCCCTAGCCGTCGACGGCGAGCGCCGTGCCGTACAGGCGGTCCACCTTCAGCCGGATGACCACCCGGCGCTCGGCGACCAACTCCTCCAGGAACGCGGCTTCGTCCGCGGGCCTCGCGGCCGTCGGGATCAGCCCGAGCAGTTCCCGCCCGACCGCGTCTCCGGGGACTGTCGTGCTCTCGGAGACCACGGCCTCGCCTTCGGCGACGGCGAACGACCAGACGTCGCCGCCCGACACGTGCAGCGCCGCGCGTGGATTGCGCCGCAGGTGCTGAACCTTGACCCGGTCGGCCGTGGTCGAGAACCGCACGATGCGGGCCTCGGCGTCCCAGGTGTACGCCATGGTTGTCAGGTGGGGGTGGCCACTGCGCTTGACGGTGGCGAGCGTGCCGAACTGCTGCCGGCCGAGCAAGCCGGAGAGGTCTTCGTCGGACAGTGAGCGAGGCGCTGGTCGTTGAGTCATGAAGTGATCAACCTCGCCGGCCGTCCAACAATTTCACGGGTGCCGCGAGGCGGCCCCGACGCTGTCCGCCGGGCGCCGCCCGCCCGACACAGGCGGCCGCGAGACGCTGCTGTCAGTGACCCGACCCGTGGCGGCCGCCGAGTTGGTCCCGGTGGCGCGGATCACCCAGGTACGTGTCCTCGTCGAACACGGGTGACGACTTGGTCTGTGTCTTCGTCAGGGACAGCTGCAGGGTGCGGGTGTCGTGGCCGATGCCCGACACGGCGTCGGAGGGAATCACCACGTCCTTGCCCAGCACCCAGGGGCCGGTTCTCACCACCAGGAACCGCGGACCGAGGTCCCTCGAGTACTCGCTGACCTTGCCGACATGACCGTCGACGGCGTCCACCCGGTACCCGGTCAGGTCGTCGTCCGCGGTGTGGCCGGCGGTCGGCACCCGGCGTGTGCGGTCGTCACTCACGATTGTCCTCCCTGTCGTCCTGGCCTGCGGGTGCCCGGGTGGGGTCCGACAAATCACCTCGCAGGAGGTGTGAAGCCCGACAAAGCAGTCACTCGCTTACATAACTCATAAAACCTCCAGGGTTGTGCAAGGAGTAGTGGCCGATGACTGAGGCAGCGCAGGACAACAGGACGAGGTTGCAGCACACCGGTGAAGCGGCCAGGACGGAGGCCTCGGCCACGGCCGGTCAGGCCAGGCAGGCCGCGGGACGTATCGGGGAGACCGCGGTGGACCAGGCCAAGGCCGTGGCAGGAGAGGCCCGTCAGCAGGTCGGCGCGGTCGCGGGCGACCTCCGGAGCCGTGCGATGAACGAAGCGGAGCAACAGAGCAGGCGGGCGGCGGGCTCGCTGCACCAGTGGGCGGACGACCTCGCCGGACTCGCGGAGAACGCCAAGAGCGACTCACCCGCCCGGAACCTGGCGGCCCAGGCAGCCGACGGCGGACACCGGGCCGCCGACTATCTGGAAGAACAGGGCGTCGAGGGAGTCCTCACCGACATGCAGGACTTCGCCCGTCGACGCCCCGGTATGTTCCTGGGCGGCGCGTTGCTGGCAGGACTGGTCGTCGGCCGATTCGTGAAGGCGGCGGCACAGACCGACGGAGCCTCCGGCGCACAGGGGGACGGGGCCGCCGCGCAGCAACGACGATCCACCGCACCGGGCTCGCCGGCCCCCACGGCGCTCCCGTCCGGCCCTCCCCCCGAGACGCAGCCGTCCGTCGGCATGCCGCCGGGTGGAGCACCCAACCGTCCGACGCCGGGAGTGTGAAGGATGTCCTACGTCCCCTCCCACCCGGCGGAGACGCACGCCGGGGAACGTTCGGTGGGCGAACTGCTGTCCGCGGTGACCTCGGACGTCCAGACCCTGTTCCGGCAGGAGATGGAACTCGCCAGGACCGAGGTCAAGCAGGAGGCGACCAAGGCGGGCAAGGCTGCCGGCATGTACGGCGGCGCCGGGTTCGCCGGCTACATGGTGCTGCTGTTCCTCTCGCTGGCGGCCGTACTGGGGCTGGCCAACGTGATGGACGGCGGCTGGGCCGCCCTGATCGTGACCGCCGTGTGGGCCGTGATCGCGGCGGTCCTGTACCAGCGGGGGCGCACCCGTATGCGCACCGTGACGCCGAAGCCGGAGCAGACCGTCGATACCTTGAAGGAGAATGCGCAATGGGCACGTCACCCGACCAGGTGAGGGCCGAGATCAATACCACCCGGGACCGTCTGGCCGCGGATGTGGACCGGCTCGCGGACCGGGCCAGCCCGCGACGCATGGCCCGGCGCCGCACCCGTAGGATGCGCGGCGCCTTCGGGGGCATGAGGGACCGGGTCATGGGAACCGCCTCTCAGACCGCCCACGACGTCGGCAGCGGCGCGCAGTCGATGGCCGGGTCGCTGCAGGAAGGCACCCAGCAGGCGATGGGCACCGCACGCGAGGCCGCAGGCCAGGCCGGGGACGCCGTACGGCAGGCCCCGGAACAGGCGATGCGGCAGGCCCAGGGCAATCCGCTGGCCGCGGGGCTGATCGCTTTCGGCACCGGCCTGCTGGCTGCCTCGATGCTGCCCACGTCGCAGCTGGAGCAGGAGAAGTCCGGCGACCTCATGCAACGCGGGGGCGAGGCCCTGGAGCCGGTGAAGCAGGCCGCCCTGGACTCCGCGCAGAACCTGAAGGAGGGCACCAAAGAGGCTGCGCAGAGCGCGGTGCAGGAGGTGAAGGACAGCGCGAAGGACGGTGCCAGCACCACCCGGGACGAGGCCCGTGAACAGGCCGGCCAACTGACCGACCAGGCCCGCGACTCCGGCAGACAGGTCGCAGAAGAAGCCCGTCAGCAGCCCGGCAGCGGCTGAGGACGTCACCGGCAGGGAGGCACCCACGCGTGCCTCCCTGCCCCATGCGGCAGCGGGGCGGGCACCCGTTGGGCGGGAGAAGGCGGGCGAGCGTCCCTCACTCTGTCATCATTCGGACGACGTCATGTTTGTCATCCATTGGATGACATGCTACAACGGTTCTGTGAGCGCATTGGCAGTGACTGCCCAACCTGCTGGAGGTGTTTGACGATGTTGATGCGCACCGACCCCTTCCGCGAGCTCGACCGCCTGGCTCAGCAACTCACGGGCACGGGTACCTGGTCACGGCCGTCCCTCATGCCGATGGACGCCTACCGTGAGGGCGACGAGTACGTGGTGGCCTTCGACGTCCCAGGGGTCAGCCCCGAGGCGATCGACATCGACGTCGAACGGAACATGCTGACCGTCAAGGCCGAGCGCCGACCCGTGGCCAAGGCCGACGATGCGCAGATGGAACTGTCGGAGCGGCCGCTGGGCGCCTTCTCCCGCCAGATCGTGCTGGCCGACACACTGGACACCGAGCACATCAAGGCCGACTACGACGCGGGCGTGCTCACCCTGCGCATCCCGATCGCCGAACGGGCGAAGCCTCGCAAGATCGCCATCGGCGGCGGATCCGGCCGCCGGGAGATCTCCGGCTGAGCCGGACCGGTTCGGGTTCGAACGGCAGCGGAGGAGAAGGGCGGCGGCGGACGTGACCCTACGACGGGAGGCGTTCCTCGACCACGTGAGGGAACGCGGCGAATACGAGAGCCTGAAGGAGGCCGAACGGGCGTCCCGCGTGGTCCTCGCCCTGCTGGGCGCGCACCTGGTCGGCGAGGTGCGCGCCCAACTGGCGGCGCGACTGCCGGAAGAGTTCGCCCTGATCCTTCTCAATCCGCTGCAGAGCGCGGAACCGCTGCCACCGGAGCGGTTCGTGCGGGCCACGGCGGCCTGGATCGAGGGGGCCACCTCCCAGACCGCGGCCTGGGACGTCAGCGCCGTCCTCAGCACGGTCGCCGACGCGGTCGGGGAGGACCTGCTCCAGGAGATCCTGCTCCAGCTCCCGTACGGCTACGACCTGCTCTTCGGCCACCCTCAGCCCACCTGATCACCACGCTGGACGGTTGGCGTTCCCCGATGCGGGCACTTGGTGACGGATTGCGCCAAAAAGGGAGAGATCATGGCGATTCGTCACCGGCTGATCGAGGCCGATCTGCGGACGGTATGGGCCGTCCTTTCCGACGGCGACCGGTACACCGAGTGGGTGGTGGGCACCTCGGCATCGCGGCAGGTCCGGGGGCGATGGCCCCAGATGGACGCGGCGATCTCGTACGAGGTCCGTCTCGGGCCCGTCCGACTGAGCAACGAGACGGTCGTACGGCGGGTCGAGGAACCCACGGAGCTGGAGCTGGAGGCGCACGCGGGGCCGCTCGGCACGGCGCGGATCGCGTTCGAGCTGCGCCCATGGGGCGAGCGCTGCCTGATCATCGCGGACGAACATCCGCTGAACGGCGTCGGCGGGCTGCTGCACAACGCGGGCGCGGAAGTGGTGATCCAACTGCGGCACCGCGCCATGCTGGCCCGTCTCGCCCGCATCTGCGAAAGCAGGCAGAAGGAAGGCAGGCAGGAAACGGAGAAGGCCGCGACGGGCGCACAACCGTCCGAGACCGCCGGGGCGCCCGGACCGGGAGGTCCCGGTGCCTGACGCGGTGGTGATCGGAGCCGGCCCCAACGGCCTGGTGGCGGCCAACCTGCTGGTGGACGCCGGCTGGAGCGTGGAGGTCTTCGAGGAACAACCGCAACCCGGCGGCGCGGTCCGCCACGACGACGGGGTCTTCCCCGGGTACGTCAACGACCTCTTCAGCTCCTTCTACCCCCTGGCCGCCGCCTCCCCCGTCCTGCGGGGCCTGCGCCTCGAAGCGCACGGTCTGCGCTGGAGCCACGCGCCCTGTGTGCTGGCCCATCCGCTGACCGACGGCCGGTGCGCCGTCCTCGACCGGCGGATCGACGCCACCGCCCGCAGCCTCGACGCCTTCGCACCGGGCGACGGTGACGCCTGGCGCCGTCTGCACCAGGTCTGGCAGCGCGTGGGCCCCGACATCCTGGACGCCCTGTTCACCCCTTTCCCCCCGCTGCTGGCCACGGCGCGGCTCGCGGCCCGGCTGCGGGCGGCGGGCGGGCTGCGCCTGGCGCGCACCCTGGTCCTGCCGGTGCGCCGGATGGGCTTCGAGGAGTTCACCGGCGAGGGCGGCGGGCTCCTGCTGGCGGGCAACGCCCTGCACGCAGATCTGGCGCCCGAGGCCGCGGGCAGCGGCGGCTTCGGCTGGCTGATGTCCATGCTCGGACAGACGTACGGCTTCCCCGTGCCGGTCGGCGGTGCCGGCGCCCTGACCGGTGCCCTGGTACGGCGGTTGCAGGAAGGCGGTGGCGTCGTGCGCTGCGGACGGCGCGTCGCCACCGTCGTCGTCCGCGACGGCAGGGCCGTGGGCGTACGCACCGACGACGGCGAACTGCACACCGCACGCCGTGCCGTCCTGGCGGACGTGTCGGTGCCCGCCCTCTACCGCGACCTCGTCGGCCCGGAGCACCTGCCGGCCCAGTTGCTGTCGGACCTGCGGCGTTTCGAGTGGGACTTCGCCACCTTCAAGGTCGACTGGGCCCTCGACGGCCCCGTGCCCTGGGAGGCGGAGGCGGCGCGCCGGGCGGGCACCGTCCATCTGGCCGACGGCCTGGACGAGCTGACCCGCTTCGCGGCCCAGATCGCGACGCACACGGTTCCCGACCGCCCGTTCGCGCTCTTCGGCCAGATGACCACCGCCGACCCCACACGCTCACCCCGGGGAACGGAGTCGGCCTGGGCGTACACCCACGTGCCGCACACCATCGCCTCGGACGCCGGCGGCGAGGAGCTGACCGGCGCCTGGAACACCAAGGAGCAGGAGCTGATGGCCGACCGGGTCGAACGCCAGGTCGAGCGATTCGCACCCGGTTTCCGGCCCCTGATCCGCGCCCGGCGCATCCTTGCCCCACCCACCCTGCAGTCCCTCGACCGCAATCTGCACGGCGGCGCGATCAACGGCGGCACCACCGCCCTCCATCAGCAGCTCTTCTTCCGTCCCGTGCCCGGCACCGGACGCCCCGAGACCCCCGTGCGCGGACTCTTCCTGGCATCCGCCGGCGCCCACCCGGGCGGCGGCGTGCACGGCGCTCCGGGCGCCAATGCCGCGCGGGCCGCCCTGCGCCGCCACCGCCCACCGGGCCGAAGCCGCCTGCAGCGCCTCCTCGCCCACCGTGACCGCACCGGGGCACGGCACGCACCAGCCGACTGACCGCGCAGGACTCAGCAGCCGAAGGGAGCAGATCATGGGCGACAGTCCGCTGAGAGACCGCACCGTGGTCGTCACCGGCGCCGCACGCGGGCTGGGCGCGGCGCAGGCCCACGAACTGGCCCGACGTGGCGCCCGCCTGGCGCTGATCGGCCACGAGGGAGCGACCTTGCAAGCAGTGGCCGCCGCCCTGCCCACCGAGACGCTCGCCGTCGAGGCGGACATCACCGACGAGGCGGCCCTCGCCCGGGCGGCCGCCCAGGTCCGCGAGCGCCTCGGCCCCCCTTCCGCCGTCGTGGCCAACGCGGGCGTCGCCCAGGGCGGCCCCTTCGCCCTCACCGACATGGACGACTGGCGGCGCGTCATCGACGTCAACCTCACCGGCAGCGCCCTGACAGCCCACACCTTCCTTCCCGACCTCATGCAGACAGCCGGCTACTACCTCCAGGTCGCCTCCCTCGCGGCGATCGGCGCCGCCCCGATGATGAGCGCCTACTGCGCGTCCAAGGCCGGTGCGGAGGCATTCGCCCACGCGCTGCGGGCCGAGGTGGCCCATCACGGCGTGGCCGTCGGCATCGCCTACCTCAACTGGACCGACACCGACATGATCCGCGACGCGGACCGGCACGCCGTCCTGCGCGAACTGCGCGGCAACATGCCCCTGCCCGCCCGGCGTGTCCACCCCGCCCGGACCGTCGCGCTGCGACTCGTGCACGCCGTCGAACACCGGCGCACCGCCGTCTACGCTCCCGCCTGGCTCCGCCTCGCCCAGATCACACGCGCCGCCCTGCCACCGCTCGTCCTGCGCCGGTCCCGACGCGAATTGCCGCGCCTGGAGGCCGAGGAGCCACTGCGCCCCACCGGCTCACTCGGGGCTGGCGGGCAGGCCGACGACGACGCCCGTGACCACCGGCGAGCGGGATGACGCCTCCCTGAACGACCGCCGGACGGCACGCGAAGGGTCGTACCGACACGGACCGCACCAAGGACGCCGTCCGCAAGGGCATGGGCAACAGCTGACCGCACCGGCGGGAGTGTCGGAACGGCGGCGGTCGGTGCCGCTTGAACGCGCTCCCGGGCGGCGCGGCTCAGCCGGACGGGCGCAGGGTGGCGCTGGCCACCACCGTGTGGTCGGCCGCGAGCAGGTGCACCTGGGTGACCGGCGCCGTGCCGGTGGGGTAAGGGGCGCCCCACTGGGCGTAGCCGGCCGCCGGGGAGAAGGTGCCGAGGGTGGTGGTGGAGCCGTCCGCCCGTTCGATCTGGCAGGTGAGGGTGCCATGGAAGGCCGTCCGGGCGCGTGCGGGCAGGTCGTCGGCATCCACCGACATGTAGATCCACTGCGGCCGGCTCGTGTGGGCGACGACCCGTCCGACGTCCCGGCTGTGAGAGGTGAGATCGGCGCTGACGAGCCGGTCGGGGCCGGTGGCGGACGGTGCGGACACGGAGGTGACGCCGACCGCCCATCCGCCCACGGCCAGCGACGCGGCCGCCGCGCAGGCCGCGAGGCCGAGGGCGAACCGTTGGCGCAGCGTCCGGCGGCGGGGTCGGGGCGGTACGCCGATGCGCTCGAGCACACGGGTTTCGAACCCCACCGGTGGCTCGCGTCCGGGAATCAGGTGGATCAGTTCGTCGGCCATGCGGGCCAGTTCGCGGACGTTCTCCCGGCAGGCGGGGCAGTGCTGAAGATGGGCCAGGGCGGCGGCGCGCTCCTGGGCGGGCAGGACTCCCAGCGCCAGTTCGGCGGCGACGTCTTGCAGCCGTTGGCACGCGACCGTGTCGTCGCCGGTCATGACGGCGTGTCCTGCCGGTGCGTGAGCGCCTTGCGCAGCTTGGCCAGCGCCGTTCTGATACGGGTCTTGGCGGTGCCGAGGGGGACCTGTTCCAGGTCAGCCACCTGCTGCGCGGTCATTCCGTAGACGCCGGCCATGACGATGGCGCGGGCCTGTCCCGCCGGCAGCTCGGCGATCGCCCGCCGCAACTCGGCCGAGTCCTCGTCGGCCACCGCCAGTCGCTCGGGGGTGTCGGTGGTCGCTTCCAGCAGGGGCGCCATCCGGCTGGGGTCGACGGGGACGGCCCGACGGGAGCGTACGGCGTCGATCGCCAGGTTGTGGGCGATGGCCGTCACCCAGGTACGGACCGATCCGCGGCGTGAATCGTAGACCTGGGCGTGGCGCCAGGCCTGTTCGAAGGTCTGTTGGGCCACGTCCTCGGCGAGCTGGGCGTCGCCGGTGACCGTCATGGCCACCCCGTAGACCTTGTGCTGGAACCGGCGGACGAACGCCACCGCGAACTCGGGGTCGTCGGTCGTCAGCCCCGCCAGCAGCGCGTCATCGGGCATCCACTCCAGAGAAAGCCCCATATGGTGCATATCTCTCATACGTAATATCCTCGCCGAAAGATTGTGCGAGGCCCGACCCGGATGCCTCGGGTTCCACGTCCCTGCGGTGGGAGGGCAGCAGCGCGTCGAACGCCGCGGCGAGGGAACCGATGTCCGGCCGGGCGGTGGGGTCCGGTTCCAGGCAGGCGTCGACAGCGGTGGCGAGCGCCCCCGGCAGCCGGCGCAGGGTGCCCACCGGCGCGGCCCGGCCCTCCAGCTGCGGGTAGCGGCGCCGTCGGCCGTAGGTGCCACCCGGGCTCGTGGACGCGGACGGGGCGGCGCCACCGGGTGGTTCTCCGTCCGTCGTGGTGGCGGTGATCTCCGGGAAGGGAAGGTCACCGGTGGCGACCTCGTACAGGGTGATGCCCACCCCCCAGACATCCGCGGCGGCGGACAGTCCGGCTCCCCGTGCCTGCTCGGGGGCGAGATAACAGGGGGTGCCGATGCCGGCGGGCGCGGGCCCCGGCGGGCGGGCGACGCTGAGGTCCAGGAGCTTGGCGCGCCGGCAGTCGATGATCACGTTCGAGGGCTTCACGTCCAGGTGCAGCAGGTCCCGGCCGTGCAGGTAGTGCAGAGCGGAGCACAGGTGCAGGCCCAGGAAGGCCACGTCATGGGCGGCGAGCCGGCGCCGCAGGCGGCCGATGAGGTGGGAGACGGTCTCGCCGGTCAGAGTCTCCAGGACGACGAAGGGCTCGGGCGTCTCCACGGTCTCGTACGCGCGGACCAGATGCGGGTGGCTGAACGCCTGGAGCCAGCGGCCCTCACGCAGGAGCCGTTCACGCAGCCGCGGTTCGTGCCGGCGGTCCGCGCGCAGTGTCTTCAGCAGGCAGCGGCAGTCCCGCTCATCGCTCCAGGCGTCGTACACGTCGAGCCAGCCGGTCCTGGTCAGAGGGGCCAGGATCTCGTAGCCGGGGACCGGTCTCGCCCCCGGGGGCAGGGGCGCGGGCGGCGGGGCGGTCCGGTGCCGGGAGACCGCCGGTGGCGTGGCGAGGTGCGGACGGCTCATGGGAATGCCTTGGTCGTGGACGGGGTGAAGACCCTGGTGGCCGGGTCCGCGGGAGCGTGCAGCCGGTACAGCCGGGCGTAGGCCTTGCCGCTCCGCAGCAGGTCATGATGGGTCCCCTGCTCGACGATCCGGCCGTGGTCCAGCATCAGGATGCGGGTGGCGTCGCGGACGGTGAGCAGGTTGTGGGAGATGACGATCGTGGTGCGTCCGGCCATGAGCCGGCGCAGCGGCTCCATGACACGTCGGCCCGATGCGGCGTCCAGGCCGGTGGTCGGCTCGTCCAGAACGAGGACGGGCGCGTCGCGGATCATGGCCCGGGCGATCGCGAGGCGCTGGCGCTGGCCTCCGGACAGCAGCCTGCCGCGCTGGCCCACGACGGTGTCGTACCCCTCGGGCAGAGCGGTGACGAAGTCGTGCGCGTCCGCGGCGCGGGCCGCCTCGACGACCTCCCGCTCGTCGGCGTCCGGACGGCCGTAGAGGATGTTCTCGCGGACGGTGCCGTGCAGGACGAGTGTCTCCTGGAGCACCACGGCCACGCTGTCGCGGACGTCGGCCAGCCGCAGGGTCCTCAGGTCCGCTCCGTCCAGCCGGACGGCGCCGTGGTCGGGGTCGTGGAAGCGCAGCAGGAGTTTGGCGACGGTGGACTTCCCCGCGCCACTGGCCCCGACCAGCGCCAGGGTCTGTCCGGGCTCCACGCACAACGACACGTCGCTCAGCGCGGGCCGGTCGGTCTCCGGATAGGTGAAGCCGACGGCGTCGAACTCCACCTGCCCGCGAGCGCGCCCGAGGAGGGCGGGTCGGGGGACCTCACGCACCGACGGACGCTGGTCGAGCAGTTCGACTATGCGCTCCGCGGCGGCGGAGGCCGCGTAGAAGGTGCTGGTCAGGTGGGACATGCCCCGGATCGGGCCGTAGAGCTTGCCGATCAGGGCCAGGAAGACCAGAAGTTCGCCCAGGGTGAGACGGCCACTGGCCAGCTGCCAGGTGCCCAGGCCCATCACCAGCAGTGCCCCGCTCAGCTCGACGAGGTCGACGAGCGGCCCGAAGACGGCACGGATCCTGGTCGAGGCCATGGTGGCGTGGTACCGCCCGAGGATCTCGCGTTGGAACCTGCTCTGCTCCCACTCCTGGCGGTTGTACGCCTGTACGAGCGCGATGTTGCCCAGGACCTCCTCGGCGACGGCGCTGACCGAACCGCTGCGCCGGCGGCGTTCCCGGGAGGCGGCCTTCACCAGCCGGGAGAAGTAGCGGGCCGCGCACCAGAACAGGGGCACGATCACGAGGGCGAACAGCGTCAGGTCCCAGCTCAGGTAGAAGAGCATGCCCAGGAAGATACCCAGCCGCATCACGTACCACAGGGCCTGGGCCACGCCCGACAGCAGGAACGTCTCGACTGCGTCGACGTCGCCGGTGACCCGGGCCAGAACGTCGCCCAGCCTGCGTCGTTCGAAGAAGCCGAGGGAGAGGCTCTGCATGTGCCGGAAGACGTCCGCCCTGAGGGCGAGCAGGAAGCGCTCGCCGACCCAGACGGAGGTCACGTCGTCGGCGAACGACACGAGACCCGAAGCGACGCCGAGCCCGACGTACGCCAGGGCGATCGGCAGGAACGGGCCGAGATCGCGCTGGACGAGGACCTCGTCCACCACCACCTTGAACAGCCAGATCTCGGCCGCGTCGATGGCGGGGCCCACGACACAGAAGGCGACGAGGGGCAGCAGCCACCTCCGGCCGCCGCGCGTGTACGGCCAGAACCGCCGGAAGACCTGCCGCACCGGCAGTGCCGGCGCGGCGGCGACCAGTTGCTCCCCCTCCGGCTCGGCGACCGTCAGCGACCGCCGCAGCGCCGCGAACGGGGCGGCGCTGCGGGCGCTGCGGGCACTGCGGGCACTGCGACGGCGGAGTTTCACGGAAACCGCGACTCACCAGGGTGTCCTACGACGACCGGGAGCTCACACCCACCGGCCGCCGAGGGACGCCGGCGTCACTTGTGCGTGCCGGTGCTGGAGGTGCGACGGTGGTTTTTGCGGTGGTGGTGGGACGTCTTCCCCTTCATGGTGGTCGTGGACTTCCTGCCCTTGGAGTGCCTCTTGGCGGGGGCCAGGTGACTGAACAGGGACATGGTCTTTCCCTTCATCTCGCCGGTTCACTAGGACATACGGGCGACCCCCGGTATGGGATGGCGGTTTCGGCGAGAATTTCCCGTTCTGGACAGAAGGCCCGCGCATGCACAGCCCTTGAGGACGGGTTCCGGCAACGCCCGTCTAAGGTCGCGTCCATGACGAGGACCACGCCCCCGCGCCCGCTCGTTGTCGAGGCGCTCTTTCCTGAACTGGCCGCGTTTCGGGGGACGACAACGCGGCTCCATCCCCGGCCGGGCAGACCGGACGTGTCGGCGAGCTCCGTGGGCGGTCCCATGCTGTGGCCGGCGGACGAGCCGTGGCCGGTGTGCGGCGAGGCCCACGGCCGTGGACGCGGTCGACGACCGGCCGACATCCACCGCTATCGGCAGGTTCTGGCTTCCGCGTGGGCCCGCGAGCAGGCTCCCGGCCCGACGGACGAGGAACGGGAGCTGCTGGGCGAGTTGCACCGGGAACACCGGATCCCCGGCGCATCCGAGACCGACCCGCTGCCGATGATCGGCCTCGCGCAGCTGTACCGGCGGGATGTGCCCGACCTGCCGGCGGGGCCGGGCGACTGCGATCTGCTTCAAGTGTTCTGGTGTCCCTTCGCCGCGCACGGCCCGAGCCGGTACGGCCTGCGGCTGCACCTGCGCTGGCGGCGGTCGTGGGAGGTCGGTGAGGCCCTGACGACGCCACCCCTGCCGCCGGTCGTCGGGGGCGACGGCTTCCTGCCCGAGCCCTGTGTGCTGCATCCGGAGCAGGTGGTCACCTACCCGTTCGCCGGCCTGCTGCCCGAGGAGTTGTGCGCCCGGATCGACGCCTGGGAGGAAGCGCTCGAGGAGGAGGCCGAGGAGTCGGAGGACGGGGACACGACAGAGCCGATCGGCTACCAGTACGACCTGTCCATTCCGCCCGGCTGGCGCGTGGGCGGCTTCGCGTCCTGGCACGCGACCGACCCGTATCCCATGGACTGCCTGACATGTAGGGCACCGATGCGCCTGCTGCTGACCGTCGACAGCTCGGAGTGGGACGGCGGCAGCGGAAGCTGGAGGCCGCTGGAGGACCAGAACCGGCCCACGTACGGGTGTGCCACCCCGACGGAGGTCACGGTGGGCCGCTGGGGTGAGCTCAACGTCTTCGCCTGCCCCGACGATCCCGAGCATCCGCACCGCTGGAGCATCCAGTAGCTCGCAGATGTGGACGACGTCCGGGACCTGGGGCAGTGGCCCGTGCTCACGGCCGATGCCGCCGTGCGCCAAGCGGCGACGGCGTGGGTCACAGCACGGTGACCGGGTGGCGCACCACCGCGTCGAAGAGATAGCCCTGCGTGTTGGGCACCGCGGCGTCCGGCTGGTGGCGGCCCGCCGTGTCGGTGGCGCGGGCCAGCAAGTGCGTCGGTCCGGGCGTGCCAGGCGTCCACGGGACGGACCAGCGGGTCCAGGTTCCGGAACGCGGTCGGTCGTGAAGTCGGGCCCGCCGCCAGTTCGTCCCGCCGTCGGTGCTGACGTCGACCCGCGCGACGGCGCCCGCGCCCGACCAGGACCGGCCGTGCAGCACCTGGCTCTCCCCCACCGGGAACGTCGCACCACTCGCCAGCTCGAAGGCGCTCTTGATCGTCTGCCGGGTCAGCGGCGCACTGCCCTGCGCGGGGTAGGCGGAGCCGAACAGCCGGTAGAAGGTGGTGTTCCACGGCGAGTACAGCGGTTGCGCGGAGACCTCGATGTCGCCGACCCATTTGATCGAGGCGATCCCCACCCAGGAGGGCACGAGCACCCGCACCGGGTAGCCGTGGTCGTACGGAAGCGGCTCGCCGTTCATCTCGTAGGCGAGCAGCACGTCGTCCAGAGCCTTGGCCACGGGCAGCGGGCGGCGCACCCGGCCGAGGCTCTCGCCGCCGCTGACGTACTCGGCGTCCAGGCCACGGGGCTGCACGTCCACGGCGTACGGGGACAGCCCGGCCCTGCGCAGTACGTCGGCCAGGCGCACCCCGCGCCAGCGCGCGACCCCCACCGCGCCCAGCGTCCAGGCGGTGCCGGTGACCGTCTCGTTCTGCTGGGTCGTGTAGAAGCTGCGTCCGTTTCCGGCGCACTCGACGAACGCGGTGCGCGTGACGGCGGGCAGGGCGCGCAGATCGTCGTACCCGAACTCCACCGGCTTGTCCTCGGCGGGTGTGCCGCGCAGCCCGTCACCCCACAGCCTCAGCCGCCAGTCGGCGGCGTCCAGGACGGGCGTCGCGGTGTGGTTGCGGACGAAGAACAGGGCGTTGGGGGTGTGATGGCCTGTTCCGCGCAACGCCTCCCAGCGGGTCTCGGCGTTGGTCCCGCGGGGGATGAACCACTCGGGCGGCAACGGCTTGACGATCGGCGAGCCGGCGGCGACAGCCGGATTCCTCACCGGGAGCGCGGTGGCGGTGGCCTTCGCGGCCAGCAGGGTCAGCAGCCGGCGCCGGGTGACCCCGTCCGCTCTGGCCTCCCCGGCGAGCCACTGGCGCAGCCTGCGGCGGTCGTAGGCGATCTCGTGGTGGGCGGCGGAGCCGGCAGCAGACATGGCAGTCCCGTCGGGTGGAGGGAGGGAGAGTGCTCGGGCAGAGCGCACCAGCCGACGCGCATCGGGGGGCCTCGCAGGATGTCGGAGACCCACGGCGCTGGCGCGACACGGACGTTGAGGCAGGGAAGCGGGAGAAGGTCGATCAGCCGGGGAACCGACACAGCGCGGCGGCCACGCGGACGAGGTCCACGGCGCGGCGACGGGTCAGCGGTTCCTGCGGAAGCATGACGGGATGGAAGCACGTGGTTCGACCACTGTCAACGAACCTGATGTGCGGGGCAGTTGAGCACCGGGTGCGCGGACTGTGGGGGCGATCGCCCCGGTCCTGGCGCCGACGGTCTCCTCCGGACTCTGTAGCATCCGGCGCATGGACGTGGCGACGGGTGCACTGCCTCGAGGGCTCGGGCTGGTGGAGCGGGTGGTCCGCGGGGAGCTCGACAGCCGAGGGGGACCCGGTGTGGTCCGGCTGGCGGAGGAGAGCGGGCTGGACAAGGGGCAGGCGTCGCGGCTGCTGCGGGATCTGGTCGACACCGGGACACTCGCCCGGGACGGGCACGAGTTCCGCGCCGGGGCGAAGCTGCTGGCCGTCGCGGCGCAGGCCGGTCCCTGGGGGGTGGAAAGCCGGGCGCTGCTGCGGGGGTTGGTGGTCCGGTTCGGGGCGTGTGCGTACGTGGACGTGCTCTGCGGAGCGATGGTGCTCTCGGTGCGGGCCGAGCTGGCGGCCTGGGCCGAGTTCTCCTGGGCGCGGGCGGGGCGGCTGACCCCGGTCTGGTGCACGGGGGCGGGGCGGGCGCTGCTCTTCGACCACGCGCGGGAGGAGGTCGCACACCTCCTCGGCGGCGAGGACTTCATCGGGGCGGGCGGCCCCTACGCGCCGCGGACGGTGGACGATCTGCTGGAACGGGTCGCCGCGGACGCCGGGCGCGGGGTGGCGGTGTGCGAGGGCGAGTACGACGAGGACGTGCTGGAGGTCGCCGCGCCGGTGCGGGATCCGCACGGGGACGTCGTGGCGGCGGTCAGCGCGGTCGTACCGCATGCGGCGGCCAGGGACGACCGGGACGAGATCATCGCGGCGATCGGGGACGCGGCGGCACGGCTGGCCTCCCTTCTGGGCTGACCCTCGCCGGCACCTCGTCCGACCACGGACGCTCAGCCCTGCCCCGTCTCCTCCTCCGTCGAGCGCAGTGCGGCCGTCAGCCAGTCGCTCCAGCGGACCACCGAGTCCGCACAGGCCGCCGTCGCCGGCTCCAGACGGCGGCGGGGGCCGACGACCTGCACCGCGGCGACGATCTCCCCGCGGAAGTCCCTGACCGGAGCGGCGAGCGAGTACAGGCCGGGTTCGGCCTCCTGGTCGACGATCGAGTAGCCGCGCTTGCGGGCCGCGTCCAGCCGGGCCAGGAAGTCGTCCAGGCCGGTCGGCGTATGGGGGCCGTGGCGGACGAAGGAGGTGCGGGCGAGGACGGCCGCGACCTCGGTGTCGTCCGCGTCGAAGAGCAGGGCCTGTCCGGCGTCGCTGCAATAGGCGGGATAGGCGCGGCCCACCCAGGAAACGAACGAGGACAGCGCCGACGGCATCGACTCGAGGATCGTCACCGAACTGGCGCCCCGCAGGACGCCCAGATAGGCGCACTCCCCCGTGTCGGCGGCGACGCCCTCCAGCGCGGTACGGCCGTCCCGGCGCAGCCGTGCCTCGGTGATCTGCTGGGCACGCGCGTACAGCTCCCATGCGACGGAGTAGCGCAGCGACGCGGGATCACGGCGCAGGAACCGGGCCGTCTCGAGGCTCCGCAGGATGCGGGAGACCTGACTGCGTTCACGGCCGAGCAGCGCGGCGACCTCGGCGGCGGTGTGGCCGCGCGGGTCCTGCGACGGGTGCTGGGCGAAGAGTCGGAGCACGGCCAGGCCGCGTTTGAGGCTGCTGTCGGTGGTCATCGCGGGCCGAGCATAGCGCCACGCCGAGGGGTCGCTTCGCGCCTTCGTTGCGGGGACATTGCAGGTTCATTGCAGGGTCCGTGCATGATGCGCAACTGGACTTGCCTATTACGCATCCAGGGATAGTCTCCAGCCATCCCTCGCACTTCAGGCTCATCAGGAGTTCGCCTTGTCCGCTCTGCGCCCGCTAGTACTCCTCGGTTCCGCGGCACTGCTTCTGGCGGGCTGCGCCGATCCCTCCCAGCCGACCGGCGCCTCCTCCGGCACGTCGTCCAGCGCCTCCGCCGGCGCCACCTCGATCGCGAAGAACGCCGCGCTCGCCGCCAAGGTCCCGGCCGCCTTGAAGGCGAGCGGCATCACGGTCGCCAGCGACGTCAGCTACCCGCCGATGGACTTCTTCGCCTCCGACAACAAGACGGTCATCGGCGCCGAGGCCGACCTCGACAAGGCCCTCGGCACCGTCCTCGGCGTCAAGGTCACCCTCGTGAACGTGCCCTTCGACTCGATCCTGCCCGGCCTCCAGTCGGGCAAGTACCAGCTCGGCGTCTCCTCCTTCACGGACACCGCCGAGCGGGAGAAGGTCGTCGACTTCGTCACCTATTTCGACGCGGGCACCTCCCTGCTGGTCCCGGCCGGCAATCCCCAGGCGCTCAAGCCCGGCGGCGACTCGCTGTGCGGCCGTACCGTCGCCGTGGCGAAGGGGTCCACGCAGGCGCTCGTGGACCTGCCGGCCCGCGCCAAGACCTGCAAGACCCCGATCAAGGCCAGCACCTTCCCCGACGGCACCGGCGTGAACCTCGCCGTCACCAGCGGCCGCGCCGACGCCGCCCTGGCCGACTCGCCGGTCGCCGCCTATGCCGCCCAGCAGTCCGGCGGAAAGCTCGAGGTCGCCGGGGACTCCTACGGCGACGCGCCGTTCGGCATCGCCGCACCGAAGAACAGCGAGCTGACCGAGCTGCTCAAGTCGGCGCTGGAGGACCTCAAGGCGAGCGGCGGTTACGAGCAGATCCTCGCCAAGTGGGGCCTGGAGTCCGGTGCCCTGGACACGTTCGAGATCAACGCGGCCTCATGACCGCCGAGTTGCCGGTCTACCGCCGCCGCAGGCCCGGCCAGTGGGTCCTGACCCTCGTCGTCGTGCTCCTGGCCGCGTCCCTGGCCCAGTCGCTGATCACCAATCGGCGCTTCGGCTGGGACACGGTCGGCACCTGGCTGTTCAGCCGGACCGTGCTGCGGGGCCTGCTGACCACCCTGGAACTCACCGCCGCCGCCATGGCGATCGGGCTCGTGCTCGGCGTCGCGCTGGCCCTCATGCGACTGTCGGACAACACGGTCGCCCGGGCCGTCGCCTGGGCGTACATCTGGCTCTTCCGGGGCACCCCGCTGCTGGTGCAGCTGCTGTTCTGGGGCTTCATCTCCGCGCTGTACCCGACGCTGTCGCTGCACCTCCCCCTCCTGCCGGCGATCGGCGACGTCCCCGCGAACTCCGTCATCACGACCTTCACCGCGGCCCTGCTCGGCCTCGGCCTCAACGAGGCCGCCTATCTCGCCGAGATCATCCGGGCCGGGATCGTCTCGGTCGACCCCGGGCAGACCGAGGCGGCGGACGCGCTCGGCCTGTCCCGGGCCAGGACCCTGCGCCGGATCGTCCTGCCCCAGGCGATGCGGGTGATCATCCCGCCGGTCGGCAACGAGACCATCTCCATGCTCAAGACGACGTCCCTGGTCAGTGTGCTGGCCTACGCGGAGCTCCTGTACTCCGTGCAGATCGTGTACGCCCGCACCTACCAGACGATCCCGCTGCTGCTCGTCGCCAGCATCTGGTACCTGGCCGTCACGACCCTCCTGAACGTCGGCCAGCACTACCTCGAACGTCACTTCGCGAAGGGCAGCAGCCGATGATGATCGAGGCCACCGGTGTCCGCAAGTCCTTCGCCGGGCGGGAGGTGCTGCGCGGCGTCGACCTCCGCGTACCGCGTGGGACGGTCACCTGTGTGATCGGCCCCTCCGGGTCGGGGAAGTCCACCTTCCTGCGCTGCGTGAACCGTCTGGAACGGCCCGACGGCGGCCGGATCCTGGTCGACGGCGCACCGATCGGGTACGAGCCGTACCGGGACGGGCTGCGCGAACTGCGCAGCCGTGACCTGGCCCGGCAGCGTCGCACCATCGGCATGGTCTTCCAGCGCTTCCACCTGTTCCCGCACCTGACGGCACTCGCCAACGTCGTCGAGGGGCCGGTCGGCGCGGGCCGCCCCCGCGCCGAGGCCCACGCCGACGCGCTGGAACTCCTCGAACGGGTCGGTCTGGCCGACCGGCGCGACGCCTACCCCGCCCAGCTGTCCGGCGGGCAGCAGCAACGGGTCGCCATCGCCCGCGCGTTGGCCATGCGACCGAAGCTCATGCTGTTCGACGAGCCGACCTCGGCACTCGACCCGGAACTGGTCGGCGAGGTGCTGGACGTCATGCGCGGCCTCGCCGCCGACGGCATGACGATGCTCGTCGTCACCCACGAACTGGGCTTCGCCCGCGAGGTCGCCGACGAGGTCGTCTTCTTCGACGACGGCCGCGTCCTGGAGTCCGGACCACCCGCCCGCATCCTGACCGCCCCCGACCACCCCCGAACCCGCGACTTCGTGACGAGAGTGCTGTGACGACCTTCCGCGACGCCCTCACCGCCGGCCCCCTCGTCCTGGACGGCGGCATGTCCAACGAGCTGGAGGCCCAGGGCCACGACCTGAGCGGCGCCCTCTGGTCGGCCCGTCTGCTGCGCGACGACCCCGACGCGATCAGGGCCGTCCACCGCGCCTACTTCGCGGCGGGCGCGCAGGTCGCCATCACGGCCGGCTACCAGGCCACGTACGACGGTTTCGCCCGACTGGGCATCTCCCGCTCCGAGACCACGGCACTGCTGCGACGCAGCGTGTCCCTGGCCCGCGAGGCCGCCGAGGCCACCCCGGGGAAGGGCTGGGTCGCGGCATCCGTGGGCCCGTACGGCGCGATGCTGGCCGACGGTTCGGAATACCGGGGCGACTACGGCCTCACCGTGGCCGAACTGACCCGTTTCCACCGCCCCCGGCTGGAGGCACTGGCCGAGGCGGCCCCCGACGTCTTCGCCGTCGAGACCATTCCCGACCTGCGCGAGGCCGAGGCCGTGCTGATCGCCCTGGACGGCCTGGGCATCCCGGCCTGGCTCTCGTACAGCATCCGGGGGACGACCACCAGCGCGGGCCAGCCGCTGACCGAGGCCTTCGCGCTGGCCCGTGGCAGCGACGCCGTCGTCGCCACGGGGGTGAACTGCGCCCCCGCCGCCGACACGGCCGCCGCGCTGGCCCTGAACACCGCACTCCCCGGTGTCGTCTATCCGAACGGCGGCGGCGTCTGGGACCCGGAGACCCGCCGCTGGCTGGGCGCCCAGGACGAGATCGCTGACCTGGCACCGTCCTGGCTCGCCGCCGGCGCGGCGCTCGTCGGCGGCTGTTGCCGGGTCGGCCCCGCCGAGATCAGACAGCTGGCCGAGCGCCTCGGCGCTTCGACGCCAGGCCACTGAGCGGCACTCCGAGACGACCCCAGGCCCGCACCCGTCCGGTGGGGCAGGGCGCCGGACCCGGCGCGCCGGACAACCGCTCCCCGCTCCCCACCTCCTCGTACACGAACCACCCGCAAGGAACTCCATCCATGTCCCAGCTCCCCTCCCTCCCGGTGATCGACCTCTCCGCCCCCGACCGTGACGCGCTCCACCGGGCCGCCCGCGACGTCGGCTTCTTCCAGTTGGTCGGTCACGGCATCACACGCGCCGAACAGGACCGGCTGCTCGGTACCGCCCGTGACTTCTTCGCCCTGCCCGAAGCCGACCGGCACGCGCTCGACAACCTCAACTCGCCCCACTTCCGGGGCTACACGCGGATCGGCAACGAGCACACCCAGGGCCGCCGCGACTGGCGCGACCAACTCGACATCAGCAACGAGCTTCCCCCGCACGTGCCCGCCCCGGGCGAGCCGCCCTACTGGTGGCTCGAGGGGCCGAACCAGTGGCCCGAGGCCCTGCCCGTGCTGCGGGAGGTCTCGCTGGAGTGGATGGCCCGGCTCAGCGCGGTCGCCCACCGGCTGCTGCACGAGCTGCTCGCGGCCATCGGCGGCCCCGAGGACTTCTACGACGACGCCTTCTCCGGCCACCCGCGCAACCACCTGAAACTGGTCCGCTACCCCGGGCGGGCCCCGCAGGGGGACGACCAGGGCGTGGGTGTGCACAAGGACTACGGCTTTTTGACCCTGTTGCTGACGGACGAGGTTCCCGGACTCCAGGTGGAGACGCCGGACGGGCAGGGCTTCATCGACGTGCCGTACCTGCCGGGTGCGTTCGTGGTGAACCTCGGCGAGCTGCTGGAGGTCGCGACGAACGGCTACCTCAAGGCGACGAACCATCGCGTCGTCTCCCCGCCGGGAGCACGCGAGCGCTTTTCCGCACCGTTCTTCTACAACCCCCGCCTCGACGCCCGGATCGCTCCGCTTCCCTTCCCCGGCGCGTCGGACGCGGCGGGCGTGACGGCGGACCCGGCCAACCCGCTGTTCGCCGAGTTCGGCTGGAACGAACTCAAGGGCTGGGTCCGCGCCCACCCCGCGGTGGTGAAGAAGCATCATCCGGAGCTGATCACCGCGTGACCGAGCAGGATCGTTGAATCAGCGCGTCGCCGGTTGTTCACCGGTCGATGGCCGTTGCGGTGGCCGTGCCCTCGGAGAGCTGCTTCTCGAACGGCAACGGGCCGATGCTCTCCGGGTCGGCCTCCGTGTCGAACAACGGTGTGTAGCCGGTGGCCAGGTACAGGCCGACGGCCTCCGGCTGGCGCGGGCCGGTGGTCAGACAGACCCGCCGGTAGCCGCGGACGCCCGCCTCGCGTTCCAGTGCGGCGACGACACGGCGGGCCAGACCGCGCCGCCGGTGGGCGGAGTGCGTCCAGATCCGCTTCAGTTCGGCTGTGGCCTCGTCGTAGCGGCGGAAGGCGCCGCCCGCGATCGGCTCACCGTGCTCTAGGAGCAGCAGCAGGACGCCGCCGTACGACGCCGTGAACTCCTCGTCCGGGTAACGGGCGAGCTCGGCATGGGCGTCGATGCCGTACCGGGACGTGTACTCCTCGCCCAGTTCGCGCAGCAGTGGTCTGACTCGTGGGTCGTCGACCGTGACGTGAACGACCGTCGGCTCGGCCGAGAGCGGTGGGGTCAGCGACGTCATCCGCTCACCGCCGCAAGGGTGTGCGTGCCGCGGGCGGCCCGCTGGGCGTCGCGTTTGGCGACCTCCTCGCGGACGATCGGGATCACGTACCGGCCGAAGTCGATCGCGTCGCCCAGCAGGTCGTAGCCACGGGCGGAGAGGATGTCCACGCCCAGGTCGTAGTAGTCGAGGAGCGCCTGGGCCACCGTCTCGGGGGTGCCGACCAGGGCGTTGGAGTTGCCCGCGCCGCCGGTGGCGACGGCGGTCGGGGTCCACAGGGCACGGTCGTAACGCTCCCCCGCCTCGGCGATGGCGATCAGCCGCTGCGAGCCCGTGTTCTCCGGTCGGGCATGCCCGTTGTGGCGCTTGCTGATCGGCTCGCCCTTCTCCTTGCGGGCCTTGATCGCGCCGACCGTGCGGTGGGCCTTCTCCCAGGCCAGTTCCTCCGTCGGGGCGATGATCGGGCGGAACGCCACCTGGATGCGCGGCACGTCGGTGCGTCCGGCGGCCTTCGCCGCGGCCTTCACGGCCTCGATCTGCTCGGCGGTCTTCGCCAGGGGCTCACCCCACAGGCAGTAGATGTCGGCCTCGGCGCCCCCGGCGGCGTACGCGGCGGGCGACGAACCGCCGAACGACACGTTCGGGCGCGGCTGTTGGGCCGGGAAGACGTCGCTGACGAAGTCGTGGAAGCGGTAGTGGCCGCCCTCGTGGTCGAAGGGCTCGTGAGTGGTCCAGATCTTCTTGACGACGCGGATGTACTCGCGGGTGCGGGCGTAGCGCTCGTCCTTGGTGAGGGTGTCGCCCTCGCGGCCCTGCTCGTGGTCGTTGCCGCCGGTGATGAAGTGCACCGTCAGCCGGCCCTCGCTGATCTGGTCGAGGGTGGCGAACGTCTTGGCGGCGAAGGTGGGATAGGAGACGTTCGGCCGGTGGGCGAGGAGGAGTTGGAGGCGGTCCAGCCGGCTCGCGATGTACGCGGCGGCGGGCGCGGGATCAGGGGATCCGGAGCCGTAGGCGAACAGCACCCGGTCCCAGCCATGGTCCTCGTGCGCCCGGGCGAGGCGGAGTGTGTACTCCTTGTCGAAGGCGCCGGCGGAGCGCGGGGTGGTTTCGGAGCCGTCGTGGGTGGCGGCGATGCCGAGGAATTCCACGGGCATGGGAAGGGCCCTTTCGAAGGAGACGGACCGAACCGCAGGGCATGGCGCAAGGGCCTTGCGAGAGGCGGGTGACGGGTGCGCCGTGCGGACGGGTCGGTGCGGAAGTGACGACGCCGGGCGCCGGGAGACGCAGTGCGGGGGCAGCGCGCGCGAGGGCGGAAGGCAGGCCGCGCCGCGGTCAGGAGGAAAGGACGGGCCGCCGGGCAGCCCGCCGCGGGGTCAGGCGCAACACGCGGCGGACCACACCCGACCGAAGTCGATGTGGTCACGCGAGACCAAGGGCTCCTGGGCGTCCATGCGATCAATTCAGCAGTCCCGGCCGCTGTTCGTCAAGCGGCGCCCGGATGCCGGAACGCCGGGGCACCGATCCACGCGGTGTCGGTGCTCAGTCCCCGTTCTGTCTGCGCCGCAGTGCGCGACGCTGCTTTCCTGGCAGGGTGGAGGCCAACTCTCCGACCGGGGAGACGTCGTGGCAGGCGCCGTCCCTGCCGCCCCGGCACCACCACACCGGTGGGCCGGCCGGGTCGTCCGTTTCGCCCAGGTACCCGTCGTCAGTGGTACCAGCGGGACGAGGATGCACTCCGGTCCTGTGTTCCGGGCAGAGCGGCCAGACCTGCCAGAGCAACTCCATGACGGTCGACTGCGCCGCATCCGCGACCACGGTCAGGACGGTCTCCGCATCGTCCGGCTCGAGCGGGTCGCCCTCCTCCAGGTCCCACGCGTTCACCGGATTGCCGTGCCAACGGCCGTCGGGCATCGCCACGTAGACCTGCCCCCTGTCGAGTCCGCCCGGGAGCACGGGCTGCCAGGGCGGTTCAACCACCAGGATCAGCGCGTCCTGCCCCGGCAACGTCGCCGTCAGGTCACGATTGACCCGAGCGAGCGCGGCCTCCAGCTTCGGCCACTCACCGGGCTCGGCCCGCCTGGGCTCCGGGGGACACCGCCGGTCATGACCAGGGCCGACGCTGACGTGCGAGAAGTGGTTCACCGGGGCATCGTCCCAGCCACCCTGTCCCGGCCGGCCACCCACCCCTGGACCGGACACCCGCCGTGGGCCGGGTCGAGGACGGCGTGGTCGGACCTTCGATCCACCTCCGGCCTGGTGGGGGTGTGTCCTCAGGAGGTGCGGGCGTCGTGGTTCTCTCGGTGTGCGAGGACCTCGGCCATGTGTGTCTGGGCCCACTCTCTGAGCCCGCGCGTCATGTGGTGGAGCGAGAGGCCGAGGTCGGTCAGCTCGTAGGAGACGGTGACGGGGACGGTTGGTGTCACGGTACGGGTGAGCAGACCGTCGTGCTCCAGCGACCGTAGCGTCTGGGTCAGCATCTTCTGACTGACCCCGGCCAGAAGACGGGACATCTCGGAGTAGCGCATCGCCTTCGGAGCGTCTGAGTGTGCCGCACCGGGCCGGCCAGGGCCGGTGTCGCCGCCCAGCGCACACAGGATCAGGACGACCCACTTGTCCGAGATACGGTCGAGCAGCTGCCTGCTGGGGCACCCGGCCAGGAACGCGTTGTACTCCACCTTGGCCTGAGCCCTTTTCTCGGCCGCCTTCATCGTCGTCACTGATCGCACCTCTCACCGATGGGTGGGTTACGCACTCCAGAGTGCCTACTTCCCGACAGGAAGTTTCTCTCCAATGCTTATGCAGGGAGGCGGCACGCGCCACCCCCAGTGCACGAGGAAAGGCAACAAGATGAGCACACCCTCCCTCTCTCTTCCCGGCGGCACCTGGACTCTGGGGGACTTGACCGTCACCCGGTTCGGCTACGGCGCCATGCAACTGGCCGGCCCGTGGGTCATGGGGCCGCCCACCGATCGCGAGGGTGCCCTGGCCGTTCTGCGTGAAGCGGTCGACCTCGGTATCACCCACATCGACACCAGCGACGCCTACGGGCCGCGCGTCACCAACGAGTTGATCCGTGAGGCACTGCACCCCTGTCCCGAGTCGCTGCACATCGCGACCAAGGTGGGCGCGACCCGGGACGAACAGGGCGGCTGGCCCACGGCCCGGCGACCGGAAGATCTGCGCCGCCAGGTCCACGACAACCTCAGGTCCCTCGGGCTCGACGTACTCGACCTGGTCAACCTCCGGCTCGGCGACGCCGAAGGCCCTCAACCCGGCTCGCTCGCCGAGGCGTTCGCCACGCTCGTGGAACTCCAGCAGCAGGGCCTGATCCGCCACCTCGGGGTCAGCAACGCCACCGAGGAGCAGGTCGCCGAGGCACAGAGCATCGCGCCGATCGTGTGCGTGCAGAACATGTACAACCTCGCCCACCGCCACGACGACAAGCTCATCGACCGGCTCGCCACCGACGGCGTCGCGTTCGTGCCCTTCTTCCCGCTCGGGGGCTTCACGCCACTTCAGTCCACGGCGCTCTCGGCGGTCGCCGCTCGACTGGAGGCAACACCGATGTCCGTCGCACTGGCCTGGCTGCTGCAGCGGTCACCGAACATCCTGCTCATCCCCGGCACGTCATCGACGGCACACCTGCGCGAGAACATCGCGGGCGCGGGACTCTCCCTCTCGCACGAGGACCTGACCGAGCTGGACGACATCGGCCGCTGAACGCCCCGTAGCCACGACCGCGACGTTGCACGAGCCACCCTGACGCGGGCTTCGCCCCACTTGCGAGAATGACCGGCGCGGGCTGGAAGAGACGACATCAGGGTCGCCGGCTACAACGGCGTCGACCACCCGGACGTCGAGGCAGTGGGAGACGCGCCTGGGAAGCTGGCTGCGGGCAGGCGAGATCCACTTCCCGTACACCACGCTCCGCGGAATGGAGCGCGCCCTGCGCCTGTGCCCGAGGCCCGCGGCCTGCTTCGGCCTCCGCCGCGCTCCTCGTCCGGTCCAACGGCAGTACGGCGCCGCCGAGGTGACCCGCGTCCGTGTCATCCGCGGCCTTCTGGCGTTGGGCCTCACCCTGGATGTGCACGTGTGCCGACGCCCCGCCGGCTGTCGCGGGTGACGGCCAGGGGAATCACCGACTCCGCGACCAGGGTGGGGCCTTGCGCAGGTGACGGGCCCAGGCGACCATCGCCGTCGTCGAGTCGGCCCTCGCCGACCGCTTCGGCGCCACGGCGGTCGCCACGTTGCGGCAGACCCTGTCGGCCGACCGGGGGCAGCCCCCGCTGGTCGCCGCACCCTGACGGCGTCCCTCGGCTCAGGGTGGCCTCCGCCGATCCTGCCCCGACCGTTGACGTGTTGGCCGGCTTGCGCACATCATCGGCTCGATGTCATCGATGACACAAGTCATCGTTGACACCTCAGGAGGCCGCATGAGCTCTGCACGTGTACCCCGTCCTGCCCGTGTGTGGCTGATCGCGGCGGCGGCGACCGTCTGCGCCCTGTCCGCCGCCTCGCTCGCCCCCCTCGCCCCTCAGGCCGCCGCGGCCGAAGCCCCGCCGTACTCCGAGACCCATCGTCCCCAGTTCCACTTCACTCCGGAGAAGAACTGGATGAACGACCCCAACGGCCTCGTGTACTACAAGGGCGAGTACCACCTCTTCTACCAGTACAACCCCAACGGCGACTCGTGGGGCGACATGTCCTGGGGCCACGCCGTGAGCACGGACCTCGTGCACTGGAAGGAGCTGCCGCTCGCCCTGTCGTACGACGACAAGGAGATGGTGTTCTCGGGCAGTGCCGTCGTCGACCGGGACAACACCACCGGATTCGGCACGCAGAAGAACCCGCCCATGGTGGCGATCTACACCCGTCACGACAAGTCCACCGGCCTACAGTCGCAGTCACTCGCCTACAGCACCGACCGCGGCCGCACCTGGACCAGGTACCCGGGGAATCCCGTCATCGACATCGGCTCCCGGGACTTCCGCGACCCCAAGGTCCAGTGGTACGCGCCCACCAGGAGCTGGCTGATGACGGTGTCGCTGTCCGCCGAGCACAAGGTGCGGTTCTACTCGTCCAAGAACCTCAAGGACTGGACGCAGCTCAGCGAGTTCGGCCCGGCCGGCGCGACGGGCGGGGTCTGGGAGTGCCCCGACCTGTTCCCCCTCGCCGTCGACGGGCACGAGAACAACATCAAGTGGGTCCTGGTCGTCAACATCAACCCCAGTGGTATAGCGGGCGGTTCAGCCGCCCAGTACTTCATCGGCGACTTCGACGGCACGAAGTTCACCGCCGACGACAACGGCACCTACACCCCGCCCGCCGGCACCGTGACGCAGGACTTCGAGGGCACCGATTTCGGTTCGTGGACGGCCACGGGCACCGCGTTCGGCGCGGGACCGGCGGCCGGGACGCTCGACGGGCAGCAGACGGTCTCCGGCTTCGACGGCAAGGGCCTCGCCAACAGCTTCCACTCCGGTGACGGCACCACCGGCACCCTCACCTCACCCTCCTTCACCGTCGACAGCCCCTACCTGAACTTCAAGGTCGGAGGCGGCCGGCACCCGCACGAGTCCGGCACGGTCCTCGCCGACTTCGAGGGCGGCACCTACGGCGACTGGACGACGACCGGGGACGCCTTCGGCTCGGCACCGGCGACCGGCACCCTCCCCGACCAGCAGGAGGTCTCCGGTTACCTGGGAAGCGGCCTGGTCAACACCTACCGCACCGGCGACTCCACCACCGGCACCCTCACCTCCCCCGAGTTCACCCTCGACAAACGCCACGTCAACTTCCTCATCGGCGGCGGCAACCACCCCGCCGACTCCCCCCACCCCACCACCGTCGAACTCCTCGTCGACGGCCAGGTCGTACGCAGCGCCACCGGAAAGGACACCGAGGCACTCGACTGGTCCTCCTGGGACGTCCACGACCTCGCCGGCAAGAAGGCACGGATCAGAATCGTCGACGACAACACCGGCGGCTGGGGCCATATCAACGTCGACCAGATCACGCTGTCCGACACCCGGGCTCAGCCCGGCTCCCGTGAGACGGCCGTCAACCTGATCGTCGACGGCCAGGTCGTGCGCAGCGCCACCGGCTCCGACGGCGAGACCCTGGACTGGGCCTCCTTCGACCTGCGCCCCTACCTGGGCAAGAAGGCGCGGATCCAGCTCGTCGACGACAACACCGGCGGCTGGGGCCACATCCTCGCCGACCGGTTCACCGCCGCCGACGCCCCCGCTCTCTCCGTTGTGCAGCGCGCCGACTGGGCGGACTACGGCAAGGACTACTACGCGGCGGTGTCCTGGGAGAACGCGCCGGGCGGCAAGCGGTACATGATCGGCTGGATGAGCAACTGGGACTACGCGGGCGCCGTCCCCACCTCCCCCTGGCGCGGAGCGCAAAGCACCCCGCGGGAGATGGCCCTGCGCACCGTGGACGGTCGTATCCGGATGGCCAGCGAGCCGGTGACCAGCGTGACGTCCCTGCGGCAGGTCCCTCCGGCGACCGCGACCGCGAGCCTCGTGACGAACACCTCGCAGCCACTGATCGGTCCCGCCGCCGACGGCAAGGCGCTCGACATCGAAGCCACCTTCTCCCTCATGGACGCCGAACGCTTCGGCCTCAAGGTGCGCACCGGCACCACGGGCGAGGAGACCGTCATCGGGTACGACACGGCCGCCCAGCAGCTGTACGTCGACCGCACCCACTCCGGCGCCGTGGACTTCCACCGCACCTTCCCGGGCGTCCAGACCGCACCGCTCAAGGCGGAGAACGGCACGATCAAGCTGCGGATCCTGGTCGACTGGTCGTCCGTCGAGGTCTTCGGCGGCAACGGCGAGGCCGTGATCACCGACCAGATCTTCCCCGACCCGCCCGACCAGGGCGTACAGGTCTTCGCCGAGAACGGCTCGGTACGCCTGGACAACGCCACCGTCTGGCATCTCGACTCCGCCCACGCCGGTGGGCTTCCGTGACTGACCGGCCGGACCGGCTAGGACGGCGCAGCGACCCAGCCGTGATAGGTGAAGCTGTGGACGGGGTTCGCCGTTTCCAGCTTGATGCTCACCGCGCATCCGAGGGCGGGCTCCAGCGCCTCGCAGCGGTACAGCGGAGTGTCGAGAAGCACCGGTACGACCTCCTCGCCGAGCATGTCCAGCTGCTCCAGCGCGGTCTTGAGCGACAGGCCACCGCCGTCCACGATGAACAACTGGCGCTGGTAGTCGCCGGCGTACTCGCGGAGGGTGAGCGTCGTCCAGTACGGCCCGTTCGTGATGAACACTGCGAGCTCGTCGACCTCTGGGACTACCCGCTGCGGCACCTGAACGAGCCGCTGCCCCCGTCGATGAGCCAGTACCGGGTGGGGTTCTCCGCCTGACACAGGCCGCCTTGATGCCGGGTCCGGTACCACCGGTCCCGGCGTCCCCTTTCCGCCCCCTGGGTCCTGGTGATGCCGCACACATACGTCCTGGTCTGCGTCGGCCCCGTGTTAGCGTCCGGCCGTGATCTTCCCGGCTCTGGACGTACCCGCACCCCGTGGCGGAGCAGGGTCCGGCCCGGCGGCCGGCCCCGGATCCGCCGACCCTCGTGACCCGCTCGGTGTCCTCGACCTGTTCGGCGCCCCTTTCGTCCACGATCCGTACCCCTGGCTGGACCTTCTGCGGTCCGAGTCCCCCGTGCACCACGACGCCGGCACGGGGCTGTGGCTGGTCAGCCGGCACCAGGACGTACGGCGGGTGCTCCTGGACCCGGGCGTCTTCCACCCGGACAACGCCCAGAACGCCGTCACCCCGCTGCCCGTCCCCGTGCTGCGGGTCCTCGTCCGAGGCGGCTTCACGTTTCCTCCCGCGCTCGCCAACAACGGCACTCCGAGCCATCCCGGACTGCGCCGCCTGGTCACACGGTTCTTCAACGCCGGTCGCGTCGCGGCCGCCGTACCGGTGATCGAGCGCGTCGCCGACGAGCTGCTCCGGCCGGTGCGGTCCGAACTCGACGCGACCGGCGCCGGCGACCTGTTCACCTCGTTCGCTCAGGTGCTGCCCTGCCACGTGCTGATGGAGCTCCTCGGTATCGAGGGCGTCGACCCGGCGACACTCATCCGCTGGAGCGACGCCTCACTGGAGCTGTTCTGGGGCAGGCCCGCGCCGGAGCGGCAGCGGGAGCTGGCGGAGCTCGTCGTGGCCTTCCATCAGTGGCTCACCGAGACCGTGCGCGGGGGTTCCGCCCCCGCCGACTCGTTCATCGGGGCGCTGTCCCGCCATCGCCTGCCCGACGGCGGTCCGCTGGACGTCGGGACCGCGGTCGGCATGTGCTTCTTCGTCTTCATCGCCGGTCAGTCCACGACGGGGCAACTCATCGCCACCGTGTTGCGCCGGGCGCTCGCTGAACCGGGCATGTGGGCGCGCGTGGCGGAAGAGGAAGGCGCGGCCGAGGCCTGGGTGGAGGAGGTCCTCCGGCGTGAGCCTCCGGTGACGACCTGGCGCAGGGTCGCCGCCCGGGCCACCGAACTGGGCGGGGTGCGCCTGCCGGCCGGCGCACAGCTGCTGCTGATGCTCATGGGCAGCGGTTCCGATCCGGAGGTCTTCCCGGAGCCGGAACGGATGTGCCCGCATCGCGAGAACATCCGCCACCACCTGGCCTTCGGAGCCGGCCGGCACCGCTGCCCGGGCGCCTCCCTGGCCCGCACGGAGGCGGCGGTGGCGCTCCGAGCGGCGGCCCGCCGCCTGCCATGGGTGCGGCAGGCGGCGGGAACGACGGACACGCCCATGCTGGGCCTGCTGTCCTTTCGCGCTCCTCTGCGGGTGCCCGTGGCACGGCCGTAGCCACACACGGGGAGAAGGACCGAGGGTCGGCACCCGCGGAAAGCACTGACGCCGCCCCTCAGCGCCGGTGCGCTCTCCCACACCGGTCGCGTCGGGCACCGGGGTGTTGAGGAGCTGGAACTCCCACGTGGTCACGATCCCGGTCGCACCGTCCGCGGCCGCGTGGAGGGCCGGCATCGCCACGCAGATCTCAGGAGGGCGACCATGCGCGACAGTGCTCCTTTTCGTACCGGACGGTCGGCATCGACACGGCGATGCCCGCGAAGACCGGGCACCGTCTCGCCGATCTTCCCCGTCCACTATCGGCACCTCCGGCGCCCAGCTGTTCATGATGCGAGGCGCGGCGCGGCGCGGCTGGTGTGTCCCACCGGCCGCGCCCACACCACGAGTTGATTCCCGGTCCGGGTTGTCTACGATCCCGTGGCGGCGTCCGTCCGTCCCTGTGCGGCCGGGGCGTCGGCGGTGCGCGGGGAGAGCGGGCTCCGGCCCCTGCTGAGGGCGAGGTAGAGCGCCCCGGACACGGCGACGCCGATGAACCAGGAGTACGGCCCCAGGTTGTCCCCGTATCCGGACGGACCGTACACGGGAAGGACGCTGGAGAAGACGGAGCCCACGGCGGCGGCCACGAGCGCCCGGATGTTCCAGCCGCCCTGGAAGCGGAACTCCCCGTCCTCCTGGTAGAGCGCGGGCACGTTCAGCTGGGTCTTCCGGATGAGGTAGTAGTCGACGACGAGTACGCCGAAGAGCGGGCCCATCGTCGAGCCGATGGCGTTGACGAAGCTGGGGGCGTTGTCCCAGGGGTGCAGCGGGTACAGCAGCAGCGCGATGACGGCGGCGATGAGGCCGCCGCGCCGGAAGGTCACGTACTTCGGTGCCACGTTGGCGAAGTCGAAGGCGGGGCTGACGAAGTTGGCGACGACGTTGATGCCGAGCGTCGCCACGGCGAAGGTCAGGGCGGCGAGCAGGACGAGGGCCGCGCTGTCGAACTTGGCGGATATCTCGGCCGGCTCGAGGATGACCTCCCCGTACACCTTGCTGGCTGCGGCGGTGGTGATCGCGGCGACGAGGGAGAAGAGGATCAGATTGACGGGCAGGCCCCAGACATTGCCCTTCTTCAGGGTCTTCTCGTCGGGGGTGAAGCGGGCGAAGTCGCCGAAGTTGAGGAACAGGGCCGCGAAGTAGGTCACCCAGGTGGCGGCGATCGCGGCGATCGCGGCGAACGAGCCCGGACTGACGTCGAGTCCGGTGGCGTTCTTGGCGAGCGCGGCCAGGTCCTTGCCCGGCATGTCGACGGAGAAGGACAGCGCCCCGGCCTTCACGGACAGCGCGATCGCCAGCACCAGCATCATCAGCCAGACCGCGGGCCCGGCGAAGTCCTGGAACCGGCGGACCGTCTCCATGCCCTTGCTGATGATGAGGAGCTGGGCGGCCCAGACGCCGAGATAGCACAGCACTTCGAGGCCGCTGTGGTCGAAGAGGTGTGTGGTCTCGTGCAGGTGCCTGGGGCCGTCGTAGCGGACGAGGAAGGCGACGATGGCGCCGGCCGCCGCGCTGGTCTGCGCGCCGTACCAGAAGGTGGCGACCACGGCCCGGGCCAGCGCGGGGACGTTGGCGCCGAAGGTGCCGAACGAGGCGCGGGCCAGGACGGGGTAGGGCACGCCGGTCTTGACGCCCGCCCTGCCCATGAGGGTCATCAGCCAGTAGATGACCAGCGAGCCCACACCGATGCCGACGAGGAACTTGAAGGTGTTGCCCGCGACGAGGAACAGGCTGGCGGCGAGGAAGTAGCCGTACAGGCTGTGCACGTCCGAGGTCCAGACGTTGAAGATGCTGAAGGCGCCCCACTTGCGCTCGGTGGCGGGAGCGAGGTCTTCGTTGTACAGGCGGGGGGAATACCCCGGCGGTGTGACGGTTCTGTCCGCGTCCGCGCTGTCCGTGGCCGTCATGTGTTGCTCCTTTGTGCTGGGCCCCGACATCTGCCTCCGGCGTCGCGCCGGATGGTAGATGTGTCAGAAAACGGCCCTGGTGTTGCACCTGGATGCGCCGCATGTAACGGACGCGTCAACGGAAAGTTTTTTCCGTTTCCGAGACCTGAGGGTGCGCCGCAGCCGGCGAGCCTCCCTCGCATCAAGGATCGGCATCGGCCACCCTCGGCATCCTGTTGAACGCGGTCGGCGACACCCTGCTGAGGCCGCTGGAGGCGCCCCTCGGCCTGGACGTCCCGGTGGACGAGCTGGAGATCCTCGACCCGCCCCACCCCGTCAGCTGCTGTTCGCCATCGGCGTCAGCCTTTCCTCACCCGACGCCGAAGCGGCCCTCCGCACGGCCGCCAGAGCCGGGTGCACGGCCCTGGTCGTCAAGCTCCACGGCGCCGATCCTGCCGGGCTGTGCCGACTCGCGCGCGAGGAGGGCGTGGCGCTGCCGACGGCGGACGACGAGGTGAACTGGCGCCATCCGGACAGCCTGCTCTCCGCGGTGCTCTCCACCCGGTCCGGGCAGCTCCTCCCGCGGGGGCCGGTGCCCGCCGGGGCCGACGCGCTGCCACCGCTCACCGCGGCGGTTGGCGCGGGGGCGGTCGGACGCCGAGGCCGGGGAGGAGGCCGTACCGGTTCCACAGGGGCCGCGTGCGGGAGCGGGGCGGCGGCCCTCGTCGTCGCGGCCGACCGCCCCGCACCGGGCACGACGACCGCGACCGCACCGGCAGCCGCGTGCGCGTCGCGCGGCCTGCGCCCCGCCCCGTCGTCACGACCCGCGCAGGCCCGGGAACGACCCGGGCGGAGCCTAGAAGTTGCCGCGCTTCTCCTGCTCGCGCTCGATCGCCTCGAACAAGGCCTGGAAGTTTCCCTTGCCGAAGCCCAGGGAGCCATGGCGCTCGATGAACTCGAAGAACACCGTGGGACGGTCACCGATCGGCTTGGTGAAGATCTGCAGCAGGTAGCCGTCCTCGTCGCGGTCGACGAGGATGCCGCGCGAGGCCAGCTCCTCGATGGGCACGCGGACCTCGCCGATGCGGGCGCGCAGCTCCGGGTCGGTGTAGTAGCTCTCCGGCGTGGCGAGGAACTCGACGCCCTTGGACCGCAGGATGTCGACGGTCCTGATGATGTCGTTGGTGGCCAGGGCGAGGTGCTGGGCGCCGGGGCCGCGGTAGAAGTCGAGGTACTCGTCGATCTGCGAGCGCTTCTTGCCGGCCGCGGGCTCGTTGAGCGGGAACTTCACCCGGTGGTTGCCGCTCGCGACGACCTTGCTCATCAGCGCCGAGTACTCGGTGGCGATGTCGTCGCCGATGAACTCGGCCATGTTGGTGAAGCCCATGACGCGGTTGTAGAAGTCGACCCACTCGTCCATGTCGCCGAGCTCCACGTTGCCCACGACGTGGTCGAGCGCCTGGAAGAGGCGCTTCGGCTCGTCCTCGGACTTCACATGGCCCGAGGTACGGGCGACATAGCCGGGCAGGTAGGGGCCGGTGTAGCGGGAGCGGTCCACCAGGGTGTGGCGGGTGTCGCCGTACGTGGCGATGGCGCCGATCCGGACCGTGCCGTGCTCGTCGGTGACGTCGTGCGGCTCCTCCAGCACGGTCGCGCCCTCCGCGCGGGCGTGCTCGATGCACTTGTCGACGTCGGGCACCTCGAGCGCGATGTCGATGACACCGTCGCCGTGACGGCGGTGGTGGTCGAGCAGCGGGCTGTCCGGGTCGACGCCGCCCTTCAGTACGAACCGGATCGCCCCGGAGCGCAGCACGTACGCGTGGTGGTCGCGGTTCCCGGTCTCGGGGCCGGAGTAGGCGACCAGCTCCATGCCGAAGACCACCTGGAAGTACAGCGCGGCCTGCGTCGCGTTGCCCACCGACCAGACCACCGCGTCCCACCCGGTCACCGGGAAGGGATCGCCCCCCTCGTCGTACTCCACGAGCCCGACCAGCTGCTTGAGCTGCTGCAGATCGAGTTCCGCCAGTCGTTCCTGGCTCGTGAGGGTCTGCTCGATGCTCATGCGTCATCCCTTTCGGTGTGCGTGTCTCCAACGCGTGGCGGTAGAACACACCGGCACCCCTCACCTGCACAAGAGTCGCCTCGCAGGCTGTTCAAGCTGCTCAGTTTGCCTCATTCAAGAGGGCTTCATATATACAATCTGCCCAGTTGAGAGTGGCTGATCGTCATGTCTGAGGTGCAGCCGCCGGATGCCTTGGAACGGTCGGATGCGGCCGCGAGCTGGACATGGGTGCGGCGGGATTCCCGGTCCGGGCGTTCGTGACCCTGGAGATCGCCCAGGGTGCGCTCGACGACGTCGCCGCCGACTCGCCTCCCTGCCCACCGTGCTGGAGGCCTACGCGACGACGGGAGCCTCCGACGTCCTGTGCAAACTGGCGCCGCGCCCCTCGGTGACGCCCGGCGACGTCAGGCACTGCTGAGCGACGCCAGCCGCGAGGCCGCCTCCCTCACCTGAGCGGCGACGAACTCGATGTCGAACTCGTGCATGGCCACCACGCCGACCGAGGCGCCGGCCGCGCCCGGCACCTCGAACCCCGCCGCGATCCCGGTGGCGCCCTTCTGGAGTTGGCCCGAGGTGACGCTGTAGCCCAGCTCCCTTGCCCGCACGATCTCCTCGGGCTCATCCGGCAGAGGCGGCTGCAACGCGAGGATGGCGATGCCGTTCGCCCCCCTCTCCAGCGGATGCCGCACACCGATGCGGTAGCCCACCAGGATCGGGCCGTACTGGACGGTCGGCTGCGCTCCGGCGACGGGGACGCACTCCCGCGCACCGTGAGCCACCGTCAGAAAGGCGGAGGTACCGGTGGCGTCGGCGAGTTGCTGCAGAACCGGCTGGGCCGCCAGGACCAGCTGATGCTGGAACCGCCCAGCCAGGGTGGCGGCTCCGGCACCGAGCCTCACCCGCTTGCCCTGCCGGGAGACCAGCGCGTGCTCCTCCAGCGTCTGCACGATCCGGTACGCGACAGCCCGATCGATCTCCAGCCGCGCCGCCAGGTCCGCCACCGTCAGACCGTCGGCCGCCAGAGAGATCAAGCCCAGAGCCCGAAGCCCGCGATCCAGACCTTGCAGCGTGGCCATCGACACCTCCTGATCCCGCGGCCGCACACGACGCCCGCACAAACAGACAGATCTTCTCCGGCCGCCACGTTAGGCCACGTCAAGCCCGCGGCGCTGCCGGCCCGGGCAAGCCCGACCTTGACCGGCCCGCCACCAAGACTCTACTTTCACACTACTGCTTCCAACGCACAAAAATGTGCGCTGAGCGCACAAACGGCACCGCGACTCCGAGTCCTGAGGAGAGAGACTTGCCGTACTACCACCGGGCGGGCGCGGTTCCGCCGAAACGTCACACCCAGCACCGGGACCCGGACGGGAATCTCTACTACGAGGAGCTGATGGGCGAGGAGGGCTTCTCCTCCGACTCCTCGCTGCTCTATCACCGGCACATTCCGTCGGCGGTGCGGGAGTTCCGGGTGTGGGACCTCGGGGATCAGTCCCTGGTGCCCAACCACCCCCTGGTGCCCCGTCATCTCTCCACGCACAGACTGTTCACGGAGGGCGAGTCCGGCATCGACGCGGTGACCGGGCGCAGGTTGCTGCTGGGCAACGACGACGTCCGGCTGGCGTATGTCGTGGCCGACACGGTCAGCCCCTACTACCGCAACGCGATCGGCGACGAATGCCTCTACGTCGAGGCCGGACGCGCTCGTGTGGAGACGGTCTTCGGCGACCTCGAGGCCGGCGACGGCGACTATGTGATAGTCCCCCGGGCCACCACGTACCGGATCGTCCCGGACGGAGCCGTACGGATCTATGCGGTTGAGGCCAATTCGCACATCGGGCCCGCCCGGCGCTACCTGTCCAAGCACGGCCAGCTCCTCGAGCACGCGCCGTACTGCGAGCGCGACCTCCGCCTCCCGGACGGCCCGACGGTCGTCGAGGGCGAGAACGTCGAGGTGTACATCAAGCACCGGGGACCCGGCGGCGTCGCGGGGACCGTCCACACGGTGCCGAACCACCCCTTCGACGTCGTCGGCTGGGACGGCTGCCTCTACCCGTACGTGTTCAGCATCCGTGACTTCGAGCCGATCACGGGCCGGGTCCACCAGCCGCCACCGGCCCACCAGGTCTTCGAGGGCCACAACTTCGTGATCTGCAACTTCGTGCCGCGCAAGGTCGACTACCACCCGCTGGCCGTCCCGGTGCCGTACTACCACTCCAACGTCGACTCCGACGAGGTGATGTTCTACTGCGGCGGGGACTACGAGGCGCGCAAGGGCTCCGGGATCGGCCAGGGCTCCGTCTCCCTGCACCCCGGCGGCCACCCCCACGGTCCCCAGCCGGGTGCCATGGAGCGATCGATCGGCGCGGAGTTCTTCGACGAGCTCGCGGTCATGGTCGACACCTTCCGTCCCCTGCAGCTCGGTGAGGCCGCTCGCGCGACGGACGACGGGACGTACGCATACTCCTGGGAGCAGAACCGATGATCGCCCCACTGACGCCGGACATCCCCCCGGTGCTCGCCGGCCTGTTCGACGACGCGGCGGTCTTCCCGCCCGGCAGCCTGCCGATCGAGGAGGCCGTGCCGGCCCATGTGGAGCACACCCGCGGCGCCCACGCCGGGCTGGTCGGTGCCTTCGTCCTCGCCGCCAGGGACGTCGACCGTCTCGCCGAGCTGACCGCGGACCTCCCCGAGGGCTCCTTCGCCCTCTCGGTGACCGTTCCGCTGCCGGGTGTCTCCGACGCGCTCGCCGCGGCGCGCCGGATCCCGGCCGTGCGGCTGGTCGGTCTCGAGGTCGCCGTGCCGGACTCGGTCGCCGCCGAGGCGGTCGTACCAGCCCTGACCGAGGCGATCGACGACCGCGGTCTCACCGTCCATGTCGAGGTGCCGCGCGACGACCGGCGCGGGACGCTGCTGGCCGAACTCGCCGGGACGCCGTACCTGGCCAAGTTCCGGACCGGAGGCGTACGCGCCGATCTGCACCCCGACGAGCGCGAACTCGCTGCGGCCATCCTGGCCGCGGTGCGGGCCGGGGTGGCGTTCAAGGCGACCGCGGGCCTGCACCACGCGCTGCGCAACACCGACCCGGAGACCGGGTTCGAGCAGCACGGGTTCCTCAACCTGCTCGTGGCCACCGACGCGGCGCTGAAGGGTGCCGAGGTGGCGGAGCTGGTGGGGCTGTTGGCCGACCGCGACGGCGACCGTGTGGCCGAGCGGGTGCGCGCCCTGTCGCCCGAAGTCCGTGACCTGTTCCGCTCCTTCGGCACCTGCTCGGTCGCCGAACCCGCCGCCGAGTCGGCCGGTCTCGGCCTGCTGCCCGCCGCGACGATCGCCGACCTCACCGAGGTGTCCGCATGACCAGCACCATTCGACTCACTGTCCCGGCCGACTCGTTGTTCGGTCTGACCAACCTGCCCTACGGCGTCTACTCGGCGCCCGGCCGGGCGCCGCGCGTCGCGACCCGCTACGGCGACCACGTCATCGATCTGGCCGTGCTGCTGGACGACGACGTCTTCGCCCGGCCGAGCCTGAACGACTTCATGGCCCAGGGCCACGCCCGCTGGGTCGAGGTCCGTGGCGCGATCACCGAGCGGCTCCAGGGCCCGGTTCCCGCCGAGGCGGTCCACGACCTGGGCACGGTGACCCTGCGCCTGCCCTTCGAGGTCGCCGACTACGTCGACTTCTACGCCTCCGAGCACCACGCCTCCAACCTGGGCAGACTGTTCCGGCCCGACAACCCCGACCCGCTCATGCCGAACTGGAAGCATCTCCCGGTCGGCTACCACGGGCGGGCGGCCTCCGTCGTCGTCTCGGGCACCGACATCGTCCGCCCCTCGGGCCAGCGCAAGGGCCCCGACGACCCCGTACCGGTCTTCGGGCCGTCGACCCGCCTCGACATCGAGGCCGAGCTGGGCTTCGTCCTCGGGACCGGCAACGCCATGGGAGAGTCCATCGGCGCCGAGGACGCGGAGCGGCACATCTTCGGGGTGGTGCTCTTCAACGACTGGTCCGCACGCGACATCCAGGCCTGGGAGTACGTCCCGCTCGGCCCCAACCTGGGCAAGTCCTTCGCCTCCACGATCTCGCCGTGGGTGGTACCGCTGCTCGCCCTGGACGCCGCCCGGGTCCCGGTCCCGCCCCAGAAGCCGGCCGTGCTGCCGTACCTGCGGATGGCACAACCGTGGGGCCTCGACGTCGACCTCGCCGTCGAGTGGAACGGTGAGGTGGTCTCCCGGCCGCCGTACGCCGCGATGTACTGGTCGCCGGCCCAGATGCTGGCCCACCAGACCGTGGGCGGCGCGCCCTCGCGCACCGGTGACCTGTTCGCGTCCGGCACCATCTCCGGCCCGGAGAAGGAGCAGCGCGGCGCCTTCATCGAACTGACCTGGGGCGGCAGGGAGCCCGTCACCGTGGGCGGTCGGCAGCGCACGTTCCTGGAGGACGGGGACGAGGTCGTTCTCACCGCCACGGCCCCGGGCGCCGACGGAACCCGGATCGGCTTCGGCGAGGCTCGCGGGCGGATCATCAGCGGCAAGCAGGAGGACCGATGAGCAAGACGGTGGCCTCGCCCGCCGAGGCGGTCGCCGACATCGCCTCGGGCAGCTCCCTCGCTGTCGGCGGGTTCGGGCTCTCCGGGATCCCGGACCGCCTGATCGCGGCCCTGGCCGAGCAGGGCGCCGACGACCTGGAGATCTTCTCCAACAACTGCGGTGTGGACGGGATCGGACTCGGCATCCTCCTCGACCTCGGCCGGATCCGCCGCGTCACGGCGTCCTACGTCGGGGAGAACAAGGAGTTCGCCCGTCAGTACCTGTCCGGCGAGCTCGAAGTGGAACTCACCCCGCAGGGCACACTGGCCGAGCGGCTGCGCGCGGGCGGCTCCGGCATTCCCGCGTTCTACACCCCGGCGGGCGTGGGCACGCCGGTCGCCGAGGGCGGCCTGCCGTGGAAGTACGACCGGGCGGGGAACGTCCTGGTCGCCTCCCCCCGCAAGGAGGTACGCGAGTTCCACGGCCGGCGGTACGTCCTCGAAGAGGGAATTGTCGCCGACTTCGCGCTCGTGCACGCCCGGCTCGGCGACACCGACGGGAACCTCGTCTTCAACAAGGCGACGACGAACTTCAACCCGCTCGCCGCGATGGCGGCACGGATCTGCGTCGCGCAGGTCGAGGAACTCGTGGAGCCCGGCGGGATCGACCCCGCCCAGGTGCACCTGCCCGGCATCTACGTCCAGCGGATCGTCCACACCGGCCCGCAGACCAAGCACATCGAGAAGCGCACCGTCCGGGAGAACGCGGCATGAGCGAGCAGCGGACCGGCTGGTCCCGGTCAGGAATGGCGGCGCGTGCCGCGCGGGAACTGCGGGACGGCGAGTACGTCAACCTCGGCATCGGCCTGCCGACCCTCATCCCGAACTTCCTTCCGCCAGGGGTCCGGGTCACGCTGCACAGCGAGAACGGCATCCTCGGAACGGGCCCCTACCCGACCGAGGACGAGGTCGACGCCGACCTGATCAACGCCGGCAAGGAGACCGTCACGGTCGGCCCCGGAGCGTCGTACTTCGACTCCGGGCAGAGCTTCGGCATGATCCGCGGTGGCCACATCGACACCGCCGTGCTCGGAGGTATGCAGGTCTCCGCCACGGGCGACCTGGCCAACTGGATGGTGCCCGGCAAGATGGTCAAGGGGATGGGCGGCGCGATGGACCTGGTCCACGGCGCGAAGCGTGTCATCGTCCTCATGGAGCACATGGCCAAGGACGGCACACACAAGATCGTCGAGAGGTGCTCCCTGCCGCTCACCGGGCAGGCAGTGGTGCAGCGGATCATCACCGACCTGGCCGTGCTCGACGTCACCGCCGAGGGCTGCCGACTCGTCGAACTGGCACCCGGTGTCACCCTCGACGAACTGCGCGAGAAGACGGGGACGCCTGTCGCGAGACGTACTCGTCGAACAGCCAAGGGTTCCCCGAACCCGAGCCGGTCGTCGTAGCTTTGGCTGAAGGGCCGTCCAGGCGGGCCAACGGAGCGCCACAGGCCAGGAGTTGATTTTGGACTTACAGGACGCGCGGGACACGGCCAAGAGGCTGCGCGCGATCAGCGATGAGCTGTCCGACCGTTTCTACGAGCGGGCCGACGTCGTTCGGACGCTGGTGGTGACGCTGCTCGCCGGGCAGCACTCATTGGTGCTCGGTCCGCCCGGAACGGCGAAGTCCGAGATGGCCCGCGAACTCACGGGCCGGATCGACGGGGCCGCCTACTGGGAGATCCTCCTGTCGAAGTTCACCGCACCGACGAGGATGTTCGGTCCCGTGGACGTCGCCGCGTTGGCACGGGGTGAGTACCGCCAGGTCTACGAGGGCCGCGCCACGACCGCGCATGTGGCGTTCATCGACGAGATCTTCAAGTGCTCCACGGCAGCGCTCAACGAGACACTGGGCTTCCTCAACGAGCGGATCTACCACCCCGAGAGCGGCGGCGAGCCGATCCGCTGCCCCCTGATCGGGGCCATCACGGCGAGCAACGAACTACCCGGCGGAGAGGATTCGGCCGCGATCTACGACCGGCTGCTGGTGCGGATCGAGGTCGGGTACCTGGAAGACCCCTCGAACTTCGCCGCGCTGGTCCGCTCCGCCGTCAGCCGCCGGGCGGCACCGACACGGACGAGGATCGAGCTGGCCGCCTTGCAGCACGCTGTGACCCGAGGTCGTCCCGGCGGTGAACGTACCCGACGTGATCGTGGATGCGGTGTGCACGCTGCGGGCCGCCCTGCGCCGCAAGGAACTCGTCGCCTCCGACCGCCGCTGGCGGCAGGCGGTGGGCCTGCTCCAGGCGTCCGCGTACCTCGACGGCCGTCAGGCGGTCGCGGAGACCGATCTGTCGGTGCTGACCCACGTCCTGTGGGACTCGCCCGCCGAACGTCCGACCGTCGAGCGCGAGGTGCTGCACCTGGTCAACCCCGATGCCAAGGAGGCGCTCGACCTCGCCGATGCCATCGAGGAACTGGAGGCGCAGCTCGACGCCATGGCCGGACAGTCCCGTGAGGCACTCAGCGAGTGGGTCATCAAGAAGGCTCACCACCAGCTCGCCACGGCGGGGAAGCGGCTGGAGAAGCTGCGCCGGGAGGCGATGATCGCCGGCCGCTCCACCACCGCCATCGACCGGGTCACCGGCCGCCAGCGCGCCGTTCGCGCCCGCGTTCTCACCGAGGCCCTCGGCGTGGACGCGAGCGTGGTGGGGGCTCAGCTCTGAACACCGGGAGATCAGGACCATGAGCCGGACGGACGGGGACAGGACACCGCGCGAACTCGACGAGTCGGCGGTCCCGGCCAAGGCGTGGCTGGGCCTGTCCGCCGCCGCTCCCGAGCGGCACACCGCGGCCGTGGTCGCGGACCGGTTCGACTGGATCGCGTGGCGCGACACCTACGCGCAGTCGGCCGGGCTGCGCGAGCTGGCCGAGGAGCTGAGCGGACGCCACGACTGCACCACCGACCTCCTGACCGACGCGTTCCTGGCCGCCTACAAGGTCAGGCCGCGGTTGCGCGAGCCCGGGGAAATGGAGCCCTCACGGCTGGTCAACCATCAGGTCATCACCTCATTGACGGAGTCACCGGAGTTCGCCCTGCTGCACCGGGAGACGGTCGGTGACCCCTACGCCGCCGCCATGGCCGTGCTCGCCCAGGCCGCCGCCCTGCGCGTGATGCTGGAGCGCACCCGGGATGCACAGAAACGGGCCGAGCGGGCGAGGAAGGCCCAGCAGGACGCCGAAGACGCGGCGAACGCCCTCAGCGAGGCGCTCCAGCAGGCCGACGGCGAGGACGACGAACACGGCACCGTGCCGACCCCGGCCACCGACGCCGTGCAACGGGCCGTAGAGGCCGCCGCGCAGACCGCCCAGGACGCCGCGCAGGCCCTCTCGGCAGCGGCCTCCGTCATCCGATCCACCGCACGGAGCGCGGTGGCGAAGGCCGCCCGGGCCACGCGTGAGGAGGCCGCGCTGATGCGAACATGGGGCGTCGCTCCCGGTGAGCTGGAGCGCATGCCGTTCGACCAGCGCGCCCGGCTCGCCGAGCGGCTGCGCACCGGCCGTTTCGCACAGTGGGCCGAGCTGATCGGTCGCTTCCGGCAGATGGCTGCCGGAGAGCGCGCCCGCAAGGTGGAGAACGCCACCGGGGAACTGGTCGGCGTCACGCTCGGCGACGACCTCTCCCGCGTCATCCCCTCCGAGCTCACCCACCTCGGCCTGCCCGAGCTGCGGGCGGTGTTCGCCGCGCGCTACGCCGCCGGGGAGCTGATGCTCTACGAGAGCCAAGGCGAGCGGACGAGCGGTCGGGGCGCCGTCATCGCGTGCGTGGACACCTCGCACTCCATGTACGAGGCCGGCCCCGGCGGCGTCACCCGGGAGGCGTGGGCCAAGGCGTGCGCCCTGGCGCTGCTGGACCAGGCCCGCCACGCGGGGCGTGACTTCGTCGGCGTCCTGTTCTCCGCCGCCGACAAGGTACGGGTCTTCCGCTTCCCCGCCGACCGGCCCACCGACATCGTCCAAGTCCTCGACTTCGCGGAGACCTTCCTCGGCGGCGGCACCAGCTACCAGACGCCGCTGACAGCGGCCGGGCAACTGCTGCGGGAGGAGTTCGACTCCGCCGCCCGCACGCGCGGCGACATCGTGATGCTGACCGACGACGACTGCGGCGTCACCGAGACATGGATGCGCGACTGGAACGACGCCAAACGCCTGCTGGGCTTCCGCGTCTTCGGCGTCGCCGTCGGAGCCCCTCGCGTCGCCGAAGCCGACTCGGTCCTCGAGGCCCTGTGCGACAACCTCCGCTCCGTCGAGGACCTCACCGACGTCCACACCGCCGCCGACCTCTTCCGTGTGATCTGACAGCCCCCGTCGACGACATCGAGCACGTCGTGGCCCGCCTGCGCCCCACGGGGCTGAACCGGTGGGCGAGATCGTGCGGTACGAGAACGTCTACCGGCTCTGCCATGTCCGCGAACCCGAGGGCATCGTCGTCAAACTCGCCGAGCACCTCACCTCGGGCCGCCGCGGCGCCCCGTGTCCGTGGACGGCACCCCGGGTGGCATAGTGCCCGGATGCCTTTACGGAAACGCGTGCCGGGAATCCTCGCAGCCCTCGCGACGGTGTTCGCGGCGGCCGTGACACCCGCCGCCGCAGACGGCTCGGACCGTGTCGTGATGCGCTTCGAGACCGAGAAGACCTTCGTCATGTACAACGCGGACGAGGGGGCGAGCGCCTCGAACGGCGACTTCCATGTGCCCGTCTTCGTCGAGCGGAGCGAGGGCGGTACGCCGGCCCGCAAGGTGCGGGTGGTCGTGGACGCCTCGGGTCTGGAGGGCGTCGCCCGGGTCGGGGACAGCGGCATGTGCAAGGCCGAGGGCCCGGTCCGCACCTGCGAGTACGGCGATCTCGAGAACGGCGACGGCGAGAGCTACGACCCGCTGGTCCTCCTCGGCGTGGACGGCGTCGAGCCGGGCGACAGCGGCACGGTGACGTACACGGCGACCGCCGACAACGCGGCCACGATCACCGGCACCACCCGGATGACGGTGGGCGGTCCGACCCTGTCCGCGCCCGGTCAGGAGAGGGGCGTGAGCGGACTGGCGCCGGGGAAGCCCGCGCGGCTGACACCCCGGTTGGCCGACAACACCCGCTTCCCGGCGGTGCGCGGGGTCGCTCTGCGGGTGAACGTCTCGGAGGGCCTCACGCTCACCACCCGGTACCGCAACTGCTTCTACGCCGGCCCGTCGCCCACCTCCGCCTGGTGCGCGTTCGACACGGTGGCCGCCCCGGGCGCCGCGTACCGCACGAGCGCACCGCTGCCGTACACCGTCACCGGCCCGAAGACCCTGGCCGGCGAGGTGACCTACACCTGGTCGTCCGACCCGCGAAAGCCCGAGGGTCACACCGTGCGCGGCACGGGCGCCGCGCTCACCCTGGTCCGCACCGCCGCGCACCGGGACTTCGACGACAGCCACGGCAGGGTCGGGGTCACCACCACCGTGCAGGCCGACTACGAGCCGGTCACCGGGACCGTCCGGGGCCGGGTCGGCGACACGGTGAGCGTGAGGCTCGGGGTACGGCGGCTCGGTCCGGGGACTCCGAGCGGCGACGTGGGCGGCTTCGAGGTGGTGCCGCCGGAGGGCACCACCGTCACGTCCGTCCCCTTCACCTTCGAGGACACGGACGGGAAGTGGGCGTGCGAGCGCCCCGGGAAACCCGGCGGCGCGTTCGTCTGCGATCTCAACAGCGACGTGTTCTGGCCGGGGTCCGACGGGACGACCACGGTCGAGTTCCGCTTCCGAGTCGACCGGCGGATCGCGGGCGCCAAAGGCACCATCCGCGTCCACAACCCCTACGACCGCACCCCCGGCAACGACACCGCTGTCATCCCCCTGGAGGCGTCCCCGGCCCCGCCGTACCGGAAGCCCGCGGTTCTGGTGCCGAGCGCCCTGACCGCCGTGGCGATACTCGCCGGGATCGCGGTGTACCGCCGTCGCCGACGCCGTACGACGATGTGACGGGGATCACGCCCAGGGGAAAACCTGCCGTCCGTGGCCGGCGTCTTGCGGGTGTGAGATCAGTCAGGAAGGCACCGGGCGAGCCGGACGAGGAGCATCTCGTGCGGCTGGTGGCCAAGGGTGACCGTGCCGCGTTCGAGGAGCTGTACCGGCGTACGTCGCCGTGGATGGCGGTGCGGCTGCGCCGCCGCTGTGCGGACGAGCAGATCGTCGCCGAGGTCATGCAGGAGACCTATCTGGCGGTGTGGCGCGCGGCGGGCGCGTTCGTCGGGACCACGGCCGGGGGGACCGCCGTCGGCTGGCTGTGGACGATCGCGGCGCGCCGACTCGTCGACGCGTTCCGGCGCCGGGCCCACCACGCGGAGCCGCCACCCGCGGCCGCGTCGCGGCCCGTGGCGCCCGCCGCCGAGGAGGAGGCGCTCGCGACGACCGTCGGCGGTGAGGTCGGCGACGCGCTGCGGCGCCTCGCGCCGGAGCTCAGAGATGTCCTGCAGGCCATGGTGCTCGACGGGCTGTCCGTCCGGGAGACCTCGGTGCTGCTGGGACTGCCCGAGGGCACGGTCAAGACCCGTGCCCGCCGGGCCCGGATCGAGATGCGGAAGGCGCTGGCATGAGTGGGGAACACGCGTCGATTCGGATCATCGACGGCTACGCGCGCGGCGACACGGAGCTCGCCGCCGACGAGGTGTGGGCCCTGGAGGCCCATCTGGAGGCGTGCCGGGTGTGCCGAGACCGGCTGTCGGCCGCCGTCACGGAGCAGGCGCCCGCCGTCGCGGCGCTGGTCGGCACCGTGTGGTCCGACCTCGAACCGCGGCTCGCCGAGATCGCCCCGATGCCGCGACGACGACGCTGGTCCGCGCGGGTGGCGAGATGGCTGACACCGACGACGGTGCCGTGGGTGGCCATGGTCGTGTGCGTGACCCTGCTCGCGTTGCTGCTCGACCTGACCGGCACCGTCCCGGGCACCGGCTACGGCTCCGGTTCCGACGGGGTGTCGCTGGTGCTGCTGTTCGCCCCGGTCCTGCCCGTGCTCGGCGTCGCGGCGTCATGGTCGCGCGGCCTGGACCCGGCGTACGAGCTGACGGCCTCCGCGCCGAGGGCGGGACTGTATCTGGTGCTGCGGCGTACCGCGTCCGTGCTCGCCGTGGTCGTCCCCGCGCTGCTGATCGGCGGCTGGGCGACGGGGGTGACCGGGGTGACGGCCGCGCAATGGCTGCTGCCCTGTCTGGCCTTCACCTCGACCACCCTGGCGCTCGGCGGTGTCGTCGGGGTGACCCGCGCCGCCGCCTGGCTGGTGGCCGGATGGGCCGCCGTGGTCGTGGCCCCGAGCCTGTCCTCCGGCCGTACGACCTTCGCCCTGCGGACCGTCGGCCTGCCCGTGTGGGGGCTGATCCTCGCGCTCGGCATCGGTGTCGTGATCGCCCGCAGGGGCGCGTACTCCGTGCTGGGAGCCCATCGTTGACCATCGGAGAGGAACACCACATGCTGCCCGCTGTGAGCGCGGCCGACATCGCACCGACGCCCTACGCCTGGGAGATCCGGGCCACCGGGCTGAAGGTGAGGGTCGGCAGGAACCGGATGGCCGTCGACGGGCTCGACCTGTCGCTCGGCACCGGCGTACACGGCCTCCTCGGTCCCAACGGGGCGGGCAAGACCACCCTCATCCGGGCGCTGGCCACCGTGCTGCGCCCCGCCGAGGGCACCCTGGAGCTGCTCGGCGAGTCGGCCGGCGGCAGGGGCGAGCACCGTGCGCTGCGTCGCCGGATCGGCTATCTGCCGCAGGAGTTCGGCTACTACAAACGCTTCACGGTCCGCGAGTTCGTCGAGTACATGGCGTGGCTGAAGGAGGTGCCCAAGGCGGACATCCCCGCGGCGGTGCAGCACGCCGTGGAGCGGGTGGGCCTGGCCGACCGCGCCGACCAGCGGATGAAGACCCTGTCCGGTGGCATGGTGCGGCGGGTGGGCATCGCCCAGGCCATCGTCAACGACCCCACGATCCTGCTGCTGGACGAGCCGACGGTCGGCCTGGACCCGGCGCAGCGGCTGCGCTTCCGCCAGCTGCTCCAGGAGCTCGGCAAGGACACCTGCGTGGTCGTCTCCACCCACCTCGTGGAGGACGTGGCCGTCGCCTGCACCGACGTGGTGCTCTTCGCCGACGGCCGACTGGTCTTCCAGGGCACCCCGGACGAGCTGGCCGCGGCGGGCGGGCCCGACCATGTGGGCGACAGCCCGCTGGAGCGGGGCTACTCGGCGCTGCTGCAGAACCCGGAGCAGGAGAGGGGCACCTGGTGAACATCCGTGTCCTGCGCACCGAGTGGAAGCGCTCCGTCGCCCCCTGGGCCGGCGCCGTGGTCCTGGCGGGCGCGCTCGCGTTCCTGTATCTGCTGGACGCCGGGTGGTGGACGGGCACCACGGCGTGGACGGCCCAGTGGACGTCCCTGGCCCTGTGGACCCGCGCTGTGCTGTTCTACCTGTGGCCGCTGGCCGTCGGACTCGGCGCGCTGCAGGGGCTGCGTGACCACCGCTCGAAGATGTCCGAGCTGCTGTCGACGACCTCGCGTCCCGCCCGGCACCGCGCCGCCGCACTCGCGGGCACGGTGGCGATCAGCCTGGCTTCGGCGTTCGGGCTCCTCGTCCTCGTGGGCGGGGTCCAGGTGCTCGCCCACACCGACTACACGCACCTGGGATGGCTGCCGATCTCGCTGGTGGGGGCGTTCTCCCTCGTCGCGGGAGCCGTGCTGGGCATGGGGGCCGGGCGCGCCCTGCCGTCCCCGCTCACCCCGCCGCTGCTGACCATGGTCGCCTTCGCGTTCACCGCGCTCATGCACGCGTCCCTGGGTCAGACGCGGACGACCACGGCGGAGGGTATCCCGGTCACGGAGCCGAAGCAGATCTCGCTGCTCTCGCCGGTGGTGGCCGACGTGACCAACGCGTTCGTCACCCTCTCCGCCTCCGTGCACGTCGGACAGACGATCTGGCTGCTCGGCGTGGCCGCGACGGGCTTCGCCCTGCTGGTCGCCGCGACCCGGCGCGCCCGACTGCTCGCCCTGACGCCCGTCCTGGCGGGCGCGACGATCGCCCTGCTCGTCCTCCCGTCCGACCCGAGCCGGATCTACGTCCGCGACGAGGCCGCCGCCGCGTCGGTGTGCGACGGCCCGGTGTGCGTGGCCAGGGAGCACCGGGCACGACTCGCCGGCCTCGTGGGTCCCGGCAAGGAGGCACTGCGTCTGCTGCGCGGCGCCCTGGGCGGCCGGGCCCCGGTCTCGGTCCGGGAGAACACCGCCGTACAGGCGGAGGGGACCACGCCGCGGTGGTCCCGTGGGACCGTGCTCTTCGGCTTCGACGACGACGTCATCACCGACGCGAAGGGCGAGGAGCTGACCTGGGCCCTGATCGCCAAGGGCATGGTGCCGGGGTGCGCCCCCGTCGGCTGGTTCAGCGCGGGCGAGGAGGACGTCGCGCAGACCGTCGCGGTGGGCTGGGTCCTCGGGGACCTCAAGTCGCTGCCCAGCACACAGTCGGCGGGCTTGCGCCACGAGTTCGACACCGAGGCCCGAGCGGTGTGGAAGGACCTCGAGGCGCTGCCCCGAACCGAGCAGGTGTCGCGGGTCAACGCGATGCGCGCCGCCGCGCTCTCCTGCCGGGGGAACACGCTCGACGCGCTGAAGGGCGGTGTGTCCGGGTGAGGTGGCTGACGCTGTACGCGCGTTCGCGGCAGGTGCCCGCGTCGCTCGCCGTGGTGCTGATCAGCACCCTGGCGGGATGGGCGCTCGCCCGCGACGCCGGCGGGGAGCCGGCCGATCCCCGGCTGCCCGTGCTGGTCCTCGCCGCCGGAGCGATGGCGGTCTCGGTCGGGCTCGGCGGGCAGGACCTCGCACTGGACCGGACGGCCGCGATCCCGTGGGTACCCCGCAGGGCGGCGCATGTGCTGCTCGGCGGTGCGCTCGTCGCCGCGATCCCGCTGGCGGTCCGGGCAGCGGGCGCCGACCTGGCGACCACCGCGTTCATCGTCCGGGACGGCGCGGGCCTGATGGGGCTGGCGGCGGTCGGGGCGACGGTGTGCGGGGGGCCGTACGCGTGGACACTGCCGTTCGCCTGGCTCTCCTACGCGTTCTTCGCCCCTGCCCCGACGAGTGTGCCGACGCAGGTGGCGTCCTGGATGCTGCTGCCCTCCGGCACGGCGGCGGGCACCTGGACAGCCCTCATCCTCACGGCGGCCGGCACCGCGGCGTACGCCGTCGCGGGACCGAGACGGTAGTCGTCGGGTGAGGGTGAGATGACCTCGGCCCGACAGGACCAGCCGCTGCTCGGACGCCGGCCACGGGCCTTCGCGGACTGGTGCGCACGCAACGCGGAGGCGTTCCGGGGTCTGCATCCGCCTGGCCGGCGGACCGCCCCGCCCCGCTCGCGTCCCGCTGATCGCTCAGCCGGCCCTGTCGGCCCTGTCGTCCCTCCCCGTGCCCTTGCTTTCCTGCAGCACGAGCAGGGCGATGTCGTCGAGGCGCTGCCCGATGGTGTCGGTCCTGCTCAGTACGGCGTCGATGAGCCGGTGCAGGTCCCGGTCGCCGGCCTCGGCGAGGTGCCGTACGAGGCGGTTGATGGAGTCGTCGAGGTCGACTCCCGGTGTTTCGACGAGGCCGTCGGTGTAGAAGGCCAGCAGCATGCCCTCGGCGAGCGGAATCTCGGTGACGGGGAAGACGGCGTCGGGGTCGATGCCGAGGAGCGGCCCGGGCGGGACGTCGAGGGGCCGGGTCTCGCCGCCGGGGAGGCGCAGGATCGGTGGGGGGTGGCCGGCGCTGGCCAGGGTGACGCGTCGGCGGGCGAGGTCGAGGTGGGCGTAGAGGCAGCTGGTGAACAGGTCGGGGGCGAGGTCGGTGAGGAGCCGGTTGGTCCGGTGGAGCACCTGGTCGGGGGATGCGCCGAGGGTCGCGTGGGCGTGGACGCCGGTGCGGACCTGGCCCATCAGGGCGGCGGCGGCGACGTTGTGGCCCTGGACGTCGCCGATGACGGCCGCCGCGGTGGTGTCGCCGAGGCGGATCAGGTCGTAGAAGTCTCCGCCGATGTCCATGCCGCGGGTGGCGGGCAGGTAGCGGGCGGCGACGCGCAGGCCGTCGATCGTGGGCAGGCGGCGCGGGAGCAGTGCCTGCTGGAGGCCGTGGGCGAGTTCGTGTTTCGTGTCGTAGAGGCGGGCGCGGTCGAAGGCCTGGGCGATGAGTCCGGCGAGTGAGGTCATGACGGCGCGTTCGTCGGCCGGGAAGGTGTGCGGGCTGTCGTAGGACAGGACGCAGATGCCGACGGGGCGTCCGGAGATGATCAGGGGGAGGAAGGCCCAGGCCTGCTTTCCGCTGGCCGGCGGGGCCTCCGGATGGGTGCGCCGCATCTCCTCCGCGTCGGCGTAGAACGCGGGGATACCGCTGGCGAGGGCCTGTCCGGCCGGGGTGAAGGCGGTGTCGAGGGGGAGGCCGTCCAGGCGGGCGATGGTGTCGGAGGCGTAGCCGCGGTGGCCGGTGATCCGTAGCCGGCCGGCGTCGGCGGTCGACAGGACCAGGCCTTGAGCGCCGAAGGCGGGCATGATCTGGTCGGCGACCAGGTCGACGACGTCCTGGACGCCGACGACCTCGGTCAGCGCGGCGGCGAGATGCGTGAGCTGGTAGAGCTGGCCGGCTCGGGCCGGGACGGAGTCGGCTTCGGAGCCGGAGGCCGGCGCGGCGCGCGTGCTCGTCGGTGTGGGCGGCAGGTGCGTTCCGCTGGGGACGATACGGACGCTGATGCCGCTGTCGTCCGGGAACAGGTGGATGTCCAGCCACAGGTCCGGCGGACGGCACGCGGTGAACGAGACGGGCTCCCGGCTGATCACCGCGGCACGGTAGCGGTCCTCGTAGACGGGGTCGTCGAGCCAGCGCAGGGACTGCCACGGCACGGTGCCCAGCAGTTGGTCGGCCTCGCGGCCGAGGAGGTCGCCGGCACCGGTGCTGACGTAGGTGAGGCGTCCTTCCAGGTCCAGGGCGCAGCTTCCGCCGGGCAGGCGCTCGACGAAGTCGGCGACGGCCAGCGCCGGAGGCGCGTATCCGCGGCCGGCTCCGACGGGGACGGCCCGCGGCCGCTCACGGCGGGCCGGACCCGTCCGCTCGGCGGCCTCCTCCAGCAGCCGGGCCAGACGGCGGCAACTGGACGTGATGTTGCCGCGCTCGCGCGGGGTCATGTGGGGCGGGCGCGTGGCGGGCCACATCAGCAGCAGGGTCCCCCACCGCCGGACGCCGCTGACCGGCGCGGCGGCCAGCGCCAGCGGGTAGGGCAGCACCACGGCGGTGCGCGGATAGGAGCGGACCATCTCCTCCTGGCTGCCGACCCACACCATACGGTCCTCACGGACGGCGTCGGCCACGGGCGCGGGAGAGGCGAGCGCGACCCTCGCCCAGGGAGCGGCGAACTCGACGGGCACCCCGCACACCGCCTCCAGGGACAGCAGCCGTTCGTCCGGCGCGAGCAGGTACAGGGCGCCGATGGACGCACCGGTCCGGCGCACCGTCTCCGCGAACGCGGCGTCCAGTGCGTCGGAGTCCCTGCCCGGCTCACCCATACCGGTCATGCCCTCCACTCCCCTCGGGGCGGCTTCTCCGCGGCGCACAGCAGCCCGCCGGCAGTGATCCGTGTGGTGGCGGTGAACATCCGGGCAGGCGCCGTCACCGGGCCGGCCCCCTGCATGTCGCCCCACACCACGCTCTTCTCCCCCTCATGCTGAGCGCTGTGACCGCACTCCTGCCACTCACGGCCGCGGCCGCGAGCGGCAGCCGGACCGGCCTCGTCGGCGCGTCGTGTGGGCGGGGATCGGGAGCCGACGCGCACGGTTCGGGTGAAGGGCGGGGGGCTCGCCGGGGCCGGCGGGCTCGGGTGACGCCCTGCGCCCCCTGCCGAGCCGCCCGGCCGCCCCGGCCCGCTCGTCGCGCACCGCGGTGAGGTCGCCCGGGAGGCGATGGGGCTCGCCGATGACAGCGTCCACTTCCACGCTTCCCACCTGCCCCGGACAACCGCTTTTGTCACCATTGCCCGGAGTCTGACCGGTGGTGCGGGTGAACGTGCTGAAGAACGCCCTGGTCGCGTGTCGGTGCTCCGGCTCGGGCCCTTGGAGATGCCGATGTCAGGGCTTGAGGCGGCCGGTGGCGAACATCGCGGCCGACCAGGCCGTGAGCACCGCCGCGAGGCCCCACACCACCCCGAGGGCCAAGGACGCGTCGACGTCGCCGTGGCCGAGGAAGCCGATCCGTTCGACCTGTACCAGCCAGAAGACGGGGTCGAGGTGGCTCAGGGCGGCCCAGAGGGGCGGGAGTTGGTGGACCGAGTAGAAGACACCGCCGAGGAAGCCCAGCGGCAGCAGGATGATCGACTCCATGGAGTAGACGTGGTCGAGGGACTTGGCGTGACCGCCCGCGATCACGCCCACCTGTGCGGCGACCAGGAGCACCCCGAGCGTGCCGGACAGCAGGACGAGGGGGCGGGCCGGGGCGCCGGAGTGGGTGAGCGGGAGCGCCACCGCCAGGACGCCCGCGCCCACGACGACGCCTCGGGCGACACCTCCGCCCACCAGCGCCGCGTTGATCTCCCACCATCTGAGCGGGCTGGCGAACACGTCGTTGATGTACTGGTCCCGCCGGGCCTCGAAGAGGCTGGTCGTGCCGTTGAAGAAGCCGACGTTGACGATCGCCTGGGTGAAGAGTCCGGGCACGATGAACCTGCCGTAGCCGATGCCGTCGATCGTGTCGACGTGCCGGCCGAGAGCGGATCCGAAGACGACGACGAAGAGCACGGTCGACAGCACCGGACCCACGACGCTGTAGCGCCAGATGGTGAGGAAGCGCAGGATCTCGCGCTCCAGGAGCCACAGGAAGGGTGACCGCTCCGGGCGGAACGGCTCGTCGTGGGCCGGGAGGGGCGGGGTGTCGGTGACGGTCACGAGGGCACCTCCTCCGCCGTGATCACCCGGTCGTAGACCTCCGAGATGTCCCGGGCCTCGTACCGTTCCCGCAGTGAGGCGGCGGAGCCGCGGTCGACGATCCGGCCCGCGCGCAGCAGCGCGATCTCGTCGCACAGGGTCTCGGCCTCCTCCAGGTAGTGCGTCGTGAGCAGGACGGTGGTGCCGGCCGCGTTCAGACCCTTGACGACCCGCCAGATCTCCGTGCGCAGTTCGACGTCGACGCCGGCGGTGGGCTCGTCGAGGATGAGGAGGCGGGGGCGGTGCATGAGCGCCCGTGCGAGGACGAGACGCCGTTGCATGCCGCCGGACAGTTCGTAGGCGCGTACGTCGGCCTTGTCGTCGAGGCGGAACAGGGCGAGCAGTTCGTCGGCGCGCCGGACGGCCGCCTTGCGGGCGATGCCGTGGTAGCCCGCGTGGTAGATCAGGATCTGCCGGACGGACAGGAACCGGTCGACGTTGATCTCCTGAGCGGCCAGCCCCAGCAGCCTGCGTGCCTGACGGCCGCGGTGGTCGTGGCCGAAGACGGAGAGGGTGCCGGCCGTCGGGCGGACGAGGTTGCACACCGCGCCGATCAGCGTGGTCTTCCCCGCGCCGTTCGGGCCGAGCAGGCCGAAGAAGGCGCCGTCCGGTATCTCCAGGTCCAGCCCGGCCACCGCGGTGAAGCCGCCCTCGTACGTCTTGCGCAGGCCCTCGACGCGCAGGGCGGGCGGGCTCCCGCCGCTCCGGGAGGCGGCGGGAGTCACGAGCGGGTCAGTCATGGAACTGGTTCGCGGGGACCGGGAGCCCGTAGTGCTCGCGCAGGGTCGTGCCCTCGTACTCCTCGCGGAACAGCCCCTTGCCGCGCAGGATCGGCAGGACGTGTTCGATGAAGGCCGCGAGACCCGAGGGGAGCGCGGGTGCCATGATGTTGAACCCGTCCGCGGCACCGCCCTCGAACCAGGCGATGATGGTGTCCGCGACCTGCTCGGGCGTGCCGACGAACTCGAAGTGGCCCCGTCCGCCGCCGAGCCGGGAGATGATCTGGCGGACCGTCAGGCGCTCCCGCACGGCGAGCTCGATGATCAGGTCGGAACGGCTCTGGGAGCCTTCGAGCTTCGGCCTGGCGAGGATGAACTCCGGTAGGGCCGCGTCGAGTTCGAAGACCGACGGCTCCGTCTCGAACACGGCTGCCAGCTGGCGCAGCCCGTACTCCGGGACGCGCAGCTCGTCGAACTGCCGCGCGAGCGCCCGGGCCTCCTCCTCGGTCGACCCGATGTACGGGACGATGCCCGGCAGGACGACGACCCCGTCCGGGTCCCGCCCCGCCGCCCGGGTCCGTGCCTTGATGTCGGCGTAGAAGGCGGCCGCGCGCTCGTACGTCGTATGGGCGGTGAAGATCGCCTCGGCGTGCCGGGCCGCGAAGTCCTTGCCGTCCTCGGAGGAGCCGGCCTGCACGAGCAGGGGGTAACCCTGCGGTGGGCGCTCGACGTTGAGTGGGCCGGCCACCTTGAAGTGATCGCCCCGGTGGCCGAGCGGGTGCAGTCGTGCGGGGTCGGCGTAGCGTCCCGTGGCCTTGTCCGCCACGACGGCCTCGGACTCCCAGCTGTCCCAGAGCGCCTTGGCGACCTTCAGGAACTCGTCGGCACGGGCGTAGCGCTCGGCGTGCCCGGGCCGGTCGTCGAGGCCGAAGTTGGCCGCCTCGTCCGCCCCTGCCGAGGTGACGATGTTCCAGCCGGCCCGGCCGCCGCTGACATGGTCGACGGACGCGAGCCGGCGGGCGAGGTTGTACGGCTCGTTGTACGTCGACGACACGGTCGCGATGAGGCCGATCCTGCTGGTCGCCTGGGACAGCGCGGTCAGCAGGGTCAGCGGCTCGAGCTGGCCCGGCGGCCGGAACTCGCCGGTGCCGATGAGGGCCGGGCCGTCCGCGAGGAACAGCGAGTCGAAGGCGGCGCTCTCGGCCAGCTGCGCCAGTTCGATCCAGTGCCTCAGGTCGAAGTCCGCCCGGGGATTGCTGTGGGGAAGCCGCCACGCTGCCTCGTGGTGGCCCGCCTCCATGAGGAAGGCGTTGAGGTGGAGCCGGCGCCGTCTCGCGCTCACGGTCTTTCTCCTTTACGTGTCGAGGTGGACGGCGGGGCTCAGTCGACCGTCAGCCGGGAGCTGTCGTAGCCGGCCGGGAGGAGGTTGTCGGTGATCGACGCGACGTCGACCTTCTTGGTGATCTGGCCCGCTTCCTGGAAGGCGTCGGCGAGCTTCTGCTCCAGCTCGATGTCGGACTGCTCCACCGGTGTCACCCGGTTGGAGTAGGCGGCCAGTGACGCCTTGGCGTCGGCCAACGGGATGCCCTGCTCCTGCGAGAGCGCCTTGGCGTACTGGTCGGGGTTCTTGACCGCCCAGGCGAACTCCCGGGAGAGCCTTTTCAGGACGTCCGTGAGAGCGGCACGCCGGGTCTTGTCCTTCAGTGACGTGTCGCTCGCCACGTAGTAGCTGCTCGTCTGGTCGATCGGCGGGAGACCCTTGACCAGGATGCGCGCGCCGTTCTTGACCGCGATCGCCGACTGCGGGTTCCAGATCGACCAGGCGTCCACCTTGCCGGTGTTGAACGCCGTCGCGCCGGCGGCCGGGTCGAGGAAGACCAGCTTCACGTCCTTGGGGGTGAGGCCGACGCTCTTCAGCGCGTTCAGGGCGAGACCGTGGGCCGAACTGCCCTGGGGCACGGCGATCCTCTTGCCCTTGAGGTCGGCGGCCGTCCTCAGCTTGGAGCCCTTCGGCACGATGATGTTCTCCACCGCCTGGTCGGGTGTGAGCGAGCGGTTCACGGCGACGATCTTGAAGCCGTACTCCTTCGCGGCCCCGGTGATCGGCGGTACGTCGCCGACGCTGCCCAGGTCGATGTCGCCCGACGCGGCGGCCTGCACGAGCGGCGGGCCGTAGGTGAAGCGCGCGAACTTGACCTTGTAGGACGCGTTGTCGAACACGCCGGTGAGCTTCGCGAGGGCCTCGCTGCCGTCACCGCCGTTGTCGCCGATGGTGAAGGTGTACTTGCTCCACTCGGGGTGCTTGGCGTCGCTCGACTCGGCGGCGTTGCTCAGCGGCGCGGCGGTGTCCGACTCCGATCCGCAGGCGACGAGGGTGCCCGCCAGGGCGAGCAGGCCGACGGCGCCGATGACTCTGCTGTTCCTCTGGCGCGAGTTTCTCTTGAGCGTGTTTCTCTTACGCATGGGATGTCGTGTGCTTTCTGTGCCGGGTGAGTGTGTTCGGGTGTCAGTGCTGGCCTGCGAGGCCGAGGTCTTCCAGGAGCCGGGCGCGGAGTTCCTCGCGGGCGACGCTCGCTTCACGGTCGGCGGCGGAGAGGCGGACGTCGTGCGAGGCGCCGATGCGGCCGTTGCTCATGACGACGACGCGGTCGGCCAGGGCGATCGCCTCGTCGACGTCGTGGGTGACGAGCAGCATGGCGGCGTGGTGCTTGGTCCGCAGCGCCCGTACGAGGTCGTGCATACGCAGTCGGGTGATCGCGTCGAGGGCCGCGAACGGCTCGTCCAGGAGCACGAGTTCGGGCTCCGAGACCAGGGCCCGGGCGAGGGACACCCGCTGGGCCTCGCCACCGGAGAGTTCCTTGGGCCATGCCTTCTCGCGGCCCGAGAGTCCGACCTCGGCGAGCACGTCGCGGGCGCGCTGTTCCGCGTCGGCCCCGTGCAGCCCGAGCGTGACGTTGCGCAGGACGCGCTGCCACGGCAGCAGACGGTCGGCCTGGAAGACGATCGCCCGTCGGGCCGGGACCTCCACGCGTCCCGCGTCGGGCCGGTCCAGTCCGGCGAGGAGGCGCAGGAGGGTGCTCTTGCCGCAGCCGGAGGGGCCGAGCAGGATCACCAACTCCTCGTCGGCGATGGTGAGATCGAGGTGGTCGAGCACCGCCCGCTCGCCGAACCGGCGGACCACCTGCTCCACGACGACGCCGGTCTGCCGACGGGGCTCGGTCGTGACTGCGCTGCTCATGACGCCTCATAACTGGGTCGCCACCGCAGCAGCACCCGCTCGAGAACCCGGACGAACTGGTCGGCGAGCAGACCGAGGAGCGAATAGATCACCAGCCCCACGAAGACCTGGTTGGTCTGGAGATACGTCTGCCCTTGAGTGATGAGAAAGCCGAGTCCCTTGTCCGCGTTGACCGTTTCGGCAGCGACGAGGCCCAGGACGCTGTACGCGAGAGAGAACCGCAGGCCGACCAGGAACCCCGGCAGGGCGCCGGGCACCAGGACGCGCGTCACCAGGCGCCATGTGCCCGCGCCCGTCGTGCGGGTCATCTCGATCAGCCGCTGGTCGACGCCCCGGATCGCGGCGAACAGGTTGAGGTACATCGGGACGCCGGCTCCGAAGGAGATCAGCAGTACCTTCGTGAGTTCGTCGATGCCGAACCACACGATCATCAGCGGCAACACCGCCAGCAGGGGAATCGTGTTGAGCACCTGGACGACGCCGTTGAAGAGGTACTCACCGCTGCGCAGCAGACCGCCGAGCACCCCGGCGACGATGCCCACCGTCAGACCGATCGCCAGACCGATGCCCGCCCGCTGCAGCGAGATGGCCAGGTCGGGGCCGAGGACGCCCTGCTGCCACAGGTCGGCGGCGGACTTCACGATCGAGGTCGGCGCCGGAGCGTAGGTCTTCGACACCGCTCCCGCCCGGGCGAGTGCCTCCCAGACGACGAGAATCAGGACCGGTGTCGTGTAGATGCCCAGCGGCCAGCGAAGTCGCTCACGGAGCGTGCTGAACCGCGTCCGGCGGCGGGCGTCGCGCGGCAGGAACACCTCGCGCTCCCGCACGCGCGCCGTCCCGGTGTCCTGGCCCTTGGCGAGGGCCGGCGCCTTGAGGCCGATCTCGGTCATGCCGCAGCCTCCAGCACACTCGTGTAGTGCGAGGCGTCGCCGAGAAGTTGCTCGCTGCGGCGTCCGTCGACGCCCACCGGCACCTCTCCGGCGATCGTCACCCGGTTCAGGCGGCGCGGGTGGTCGTCGTAGTTGTCCACCCCGTAGTGCTGGGTGATCCGGTTGTCGAAGATCAGCAACTGGTTCGGGGACCAGGTCCAGCGCAGGATGTTCTCGGGGCGGGTCACGTACGACTGCAGGATGCGCAGCAGATCCGCCGACTCGCTGCCCGACAGGCCGACGACGCGGTGAGCGAACCCGCCGATGAACAGCCCGCGTTCACCCGTCAGGGGGTGCACCCGTACGACCGGGTGCTCGGCCTCGTAGGGCGTCGAGACGAAGACGCGGTCGTACTCCGCCCGTGCGGCGGAGGTGGCCTCGGGGCGCGCGTAGTCGTACTGGTTGGTGTGCACGACGCGCAGGGTGTCCGCGAGGGCGCGCAGCGGTTCGGGCAGGTCACGGTAGGCCGCGGCGGCGTTGGCGACGAGCGTCTCACCGCCGTAGGGCGTCGTCACGATGGACCGGAGCGTGGTGAGCTGCGGCGGGTTGACCACGAACGTGACGTCCGTGTGCCACTCGTTGGCCTTGGAGGTGTCGCTGTCGACGGCGAGTACGTTCGTCGTGCCGTCGACGGCGGGCACATTCGGATGAGCGGTCGTCGGCTCGCCGAACCAGCCGGCCACGCGCTCCTGGCCGGCGTTGTCGAGCCGCACGTCGTCGAAGACGATCGCCTTGTGCTCGTTGAGGGCGTCCCGGAGCGCCGTGACCGTCGAGGGGTCGGGCGGTGCCGTGAGGTCGACGCCCTCGACGACCGCGCCGATGCGGCCGGTGAGCTTACGGATGGACGGAGGCATGAGGGGGTCCCTCCCGGACGGACGGGCGCACCGAAGGGTGCTGGGGATCGGGGAGTCGGGGTGAATGGGCTGGTGCCGCGCAGGCGTGAACGACCGCACGGGGAACGCGGGTTGGCGAGGCCGGAGAAGCGAGCGCGTGGTCGCGCGACCGCTGCGGCCGCGTTCTCAGCGACCGTGTCGGCGTGCGCGGACGGGCTCCCGGCTCATGCGGAGAAGGAGAGGAGGCGGAGAGCCCTCAGAGGGTGGAAAAAACGACGATCCCGCGGGGAGGCGTCGCGGTGCGGGCGGCTTCCTACCGCCTCTGACCGGCGCGCGCCGTCGGCGCACACCGGCTGCCGCCGGGGACCACGTGCCGGCTCAGCGACAACAAAACGCGCTGGAGACGTGCGCCAGATCGATGTGGCGCCGCCGGGTCAGGTCCACGCGCGGGTTCATGGACGGGAGTTCAGCAGACGCCCACCGCGTTGGTCAATAACTTCCCGGACAGGTCTTGCATTGCGGACACGGCGAGCGCGGGACGACGGGTCGGTGATCGCCTTCGTTCAGCGTCTGAGGGCCCCTGCCCACCTGTACATCACCGACGTCACGCGCTGGAGGCCGCCGTGAAGTGCAGCGCCCTCGCCGAACGTCCGCCCCTGGTCGAGGTCTGCCCTCTCGACCGGGCCCGCGAGGCGTACGACCGAACAATGGCCGCCGAGACCCACTTCCGGGCCGTGCTGAAGATCTCCGGCTGAGGGCCCGACGGCGTCCTCTCAGGTGCGCTGTTGGGCCTGCGGAAGGCGCCCGGTGTGGTGCCCGTGTGGCGGGTGAAGAACTTGCCGAAGTCGGTGGGTTCGGGGAACCCGAGGCGGCGGGCGATGGTGGCCACCGGTTCGTCGGTGTGCGCGAGCCGTCGCCTGGCCTCCAGAGCGACACGGCCGTCGATGACGTGCTTGACGGGCTGCCCGGTGGCGGCCGTGCAGGCGCGGGTGAGGGTCTTGACGGTGTAGCCGAGCCGGTCGGCGTAGTCGGCGGCGCGCCGGGTGGTGGCGTACGAGCGTTCCAGCTCGGCGCGGAAGTGGGCGTAGACCCCGCCGCCCGTGTGCGGGGTGCCGCCGCCCTCAGGATCCGGCAGCCGGTCGATCCGCAACAGCACGGTGGCCAGCAGGAGTTGAAGGATCTCCGCCGACACCGCCTGATCGGCGCGGTCGCACTCGGCCCGCATCTGCCCCAACAAGGTGGAGAGGGCGGCGAATTCGGGGCTCGTACCGAGCTGCCAGTACACGGGGCCGTACCACTCCTTCACCAACCGCTCCGCACTGCTGAAGCGTGGCGGGAAGGAGGGCGTGAAGAGGAGGTGTGTGCCGTTGGTGGTGCCGGGGCCGGCGAAACGCTGCACCTGTCCCGGCCGGATCCACACCAGGGTCCCCGGGCGGCAGGGATGCGTCACGAAGTCGATCGTGTGCTCTCCCCATTCCCTCCGTGACCAGCGTGAGGGTGTGGAAGTCCACCCGGTGGACCGCGTGGGGCAGACTGCGCCGACGCCGGCGCCGCTCGTGCAGGGTCGCCAGGTCGACGATCTCGAAGCCGGGGACCCGTTCCTCGGGCGGGTTGAAGTCGAGCCGGGGAATCACCCCACCCGAGGAAGCGCCAACCCCCTCCGCCCGGCAGACCGAGCTGCTGGAGGCGGCGTACCAGTACGCCCTCGCCCACGGCCTGACCGACATGTCACTGCGGCCGCTGGCCGAGGCGATCGGCTCCAGCCCGGGGCCCGCTCTTCCTCTTCGGAAGCAAGGACGGCCTGGTGCGGGCGCTGCTGGCACGTGCCCGCACGGACGAGCCGGCGCTCCTGGACCGGGCCCGGCAGCCCGATCTCCCCGCCGGGCTGGTCCCGGCCGTCGAGCGGGTCTGGGCGTGGCTCGCGGCGAAGGAGCACCGGCCACTGCTGCGGCTGTGGGCGGAGGCGTACACGCGGTCCCTGGTCGAGCCCGACGGGCCCTGGGCCGGTTTCGCCCGTGCCACGGTGGAGAGTTGGCTCGACGTCCTGGCCGACTGCCAGCCGCCGGCCGAACGTGACGGCCAGGACGGTGGCGCCCGCCGCACCCTGGCCCTGGCCGTCCTGCGAGGCGCCCTGCTCGACCTCCTCGCCACCGACGACGAGGAGCGGCTCACCGAGGCCGTCGAGCACCAGCTCGCCCTGCTGCGGGACTGAGGTCCTGACGACCGAGGCCGTAAACGACCGAGGTTTCACGACGGAGGTTCTACGACGCCTCCCGCCGACGCTTCTTGACGAACCATCTGCCCGCCGAGGCCACGAAGGCCAGCGCCCCCGCCGCCAGCGCCCAGTGCTGCCCGGGCGAGAGCGGCTCCTGCCACCGCCAGAACGGCGCGGGTGCGGCCTCCACCGAGATGGTGTCCCTGTCGTTGCCGGGCACGGGGTCGTTCGGACCGTACACGGTGAGGGAGCCCTTGGCGCCGGGGATCCGCTTGTCGATACGGATGTGGAAACCGATCGTGACCGGGGCCCCGGGCCGCGGGGCGCTCCACTCCGAGAGGTCGCACAAGAAGAAGGAGTTGTCCTCGTCCTGCGGCGGCCGGCAGGAGTACCGCCGATCGTCGTCGTCCCCTTCCCAGGGAATGGACGTGATCGTGGTCCCGGCCGGGGGCACCACCGCGAAGGTTCCAAGGGCTCCGCCGTCGGGGGAACCGGGGCCCAGGTTCGCCACACCGAGCCGGACCACGACGGTGTCCCCCACCCTGCCCCTCACCGTTTCGGTGACAGGGGTGTAGGCGGCCGGCGGGGACGGCTCAGCTGCGGCCTGTCCCGCCGCGACCCCGAGCACGGCCAGAGACATACCGGCGGCACCCATCCGGCGCACCACGGCCCGCTCAGCCATGCGGCCCGAACCTTTCCGCAAGCATCCCCTGTCCCCCACCCCCGCTGACTCGGCGGGCTCGAAAACCAGTGGTACACCGCCACTGTGCACCATTACCTTGCTGCGGACCCAAGTCGTCTGATCAAGGACGTGCCGTTGTACACCCTGTGAGACCTCCCGAGCGCTGAATCGTCGCGCGTCGCGCCTGTGCGCCGCGCCTCTTTTTGCTGCGGACTTCTCACTGAAACCGGTGTACTCCTGTGCTCACCAACTGGGTGGTCATGCCCACCTGCCTGCCGCTCGTCATGCGCCGTTGCTCCACGTGCGCGTCCCGGCGCTTCCGCTCAAGCGGCAAATTCCGCGTCAACGCGAACCACAAGCTCATCGACGCCTGGCTCCTCGTGCTCTGCACCGGGTGCGGGGAGACGGCGAAGCTCACGCTCCTGGAGCGGACGCCTGTGCGCTCCGTACGTCCCGAGCTGCTGGACCGGCTGCATGACAACGACCTCGGCCTGACGGCAGCACTGCTCCAGGATCCGGGCGTGCAGCGCCGTAATCGCGTCGCACTCGACTGGGACGACGCCTGGCGTCTCGACACCGGCGGAACGGAGCACCTGGACCGCGAGGTGATCGACGTCTCGGTGCACTTCGCCGCACGGATCCCGGTCCGGCCGGCACGACTGATCGCCGAAGGCTGCGGTCTCTCACGGGCCACGGTCGAGAGACTGATCACGGAAGGCAAGCTCGTTTCGGCGGTCCGGCTGAGCGGCAGGCTCTCGGGCGACTTCACCTTCACGCTCAAGCGCTGAGCCCGCCGGGACCAAGGGCCTGTCCGGCACGTTCCGCCGGGCAGGCCCTGGTTGCTCCGGTGTGCCAGGCATGAGGCCGCCCAACTCGCCCGGTTGGAGCGGGAGTACGGCACCCGTCGGGGGGTCGCCCACGACACCGCCACCGGACGCGCCCTCACACATCGCGCGGACGAGCTCTTCCCGATCTGCTCGGTGTTCAAGACGATCGCCGCGGCCGCCCTCCTGAGGCATCTTTCGCCTGTCCCCGCTCAAGCACCGCAACTTCCATGCTTAACCGTGGGGATGTCCACCAGCACCTTGCCGACGGTGCCGCCCTCCACCGCCCGGTGCGCGTCGGCGGTGGCTTCGAGCGGAAAGCGGACCAGCGGGAGGCCGTGCTCCTCCCCGACCGGCAGGGCGCCGTCGCGGACCGCGGCGGCGACGTCCTCGGCGGCGGCGCCGAGCACCTGCGGTCCGGCCGTGTACAGGACGAGGAACTGCAGGCGGGTGTTCAGCACCATGTTCCGCAGTACGTCCAGTTCGACCGGCTTGCCGCCGAGGTTGGCGTACGTCGAGATCGTGCCGCGGGTCCGCAGTACGGCCAGGTCCAGCACGAGGTTCGCGCCCAGGGCGACCTCGGCGACGAGGTCGACGCCGTCCGGGGCGATTGCGCGGATCTCGGCGGCCGGGTCACCCTCACGGTAGTCGACCACGTGGTGGGCCCCGGCAGCGGTGGCGAGCCGGGCCTTGCGGGGGCCGCTGACCGTGCTGATCACGGTGGCGCCGGCCCACCGGGCGAGCTGGATCGCCGCGTGGCCGACCGCCCCGGCCCCGCCCGCGACGAGCACCGCGGCCCCGTCGAGTGCCCCGGGCCGCAGACGGCGGGGCCCGTCCTCGGCGACGGTCAGCGCGCGGTGGGCGGTGAGCGCGGGGACGCCCAGCGACGCGCCCACGTCGAAGCCGGCGTCGTCGGGCAGGGGTACGGCGCGTTCGGCGGGCACGACGGTGGCCTCGGCGGCGGTACCGGTGGGCCGTCCGGCCGCGGCCATGAACACCCAGACCCGCTGGCCGACCCGGCTCCGGTCGACCCCCTCGCCCACGGCGTCGATCGTGCCGGCGCCGTCGAGGTGCGGGGTGACCTCGGGGAAGCGCTTGGGGTGGTCGGCGCCGTGGCGGGCCTGCCAGTCGGTCGGGTTGACCCCGGACACGGCGACCCGGACCCGTACCTCGCCGGGGCCGGGCGCGGGCAGGTCACGGTCGACGAGCCGGAGAACCTCCGGGCCGCCGTTGTCGCGGTAAACGATCGCCTTCATGGTCCGTCCTTGGAGAGTTGTGGCTCGGTGAGGAAGAGGTCCCGGCACGGCCGGAAGCTCGTCGTCGTCGGGTGGTTCGGTGCGGGGTCGCATGTCCGCTTCCCCGGGGTCCGGTCAGCTGATGGGGACCTCGTGGGAGCGGGACTCGACGGCGTCCAGGGCGGCCAGGGTCGCGCTGTCGAGGGTGATCCCGGCGACCGCCATGTTGGCCTCCAGGTGGGCGAGGTCGGCGGTGCCGGGGATGAGGAGCACGTGGGGCGCGTGGTGCAGCAGCCAGGCGAGGGCGACCTGCGTGGGCGTGACGCCGAGGGACTCGGCGACGGCACGCACCACCGGCTCCTCGGTCGCCTTGGGCAGGCCCGGGAAGGCGCCGCCGAGCGGGAAGAACGGCACCCAGGCGATGCCCTCGGCCTGGCACAGCCGCAGCAGGTCCTCGTCGTCGCGGGAGACGAGACTGTAGGCGTTCTGCACGCAGGCGACACCGGCCGGCAGGGCACGGCGGAGCCCGTCGAGGGTGACGCCGCTCAGGCCGATCGCACCGATCTTGCCCTCGTCGCGCAGGGCGGTCATCACGGCCAGCTGGTCGTCGAGGCCGACGATCTGGTCGCCCTCGGGACGCAGCCCGGGGCCGGAGTCCAGGCGTCGGAGGTTGACCACCGGGAGCCGGTCGAGGCCGAGGCTGCGCAGATTGTCCTCCACGCCGGCGCGCAGCTGCTCGGGACGCTGCGCCAGACGCAGCGGGAGGGGCCCTCCGGGGTCGGGGGCGGCGCCGACCTTCGTGACGACCAGGACGCCGTCTTCGTCGCGGAGAACGTCGCGGAGAACGTCCCGGATCACCTCGTTGGCGAATCCGTAGCCGTAGAACTCGGCGGTGTCGACGTGGTCGACGCCGAGCTCGACCGCGCGGCGCAGCAGCGCGACGGCCTCCTCGCGGCGGCCGTGCAGGCGTTCGAGCTGCAACGCGCCGTAGCCGATCCGGGAGACGGTGCGGCCTGCCAAGGAAGTCGTCGCGGTGGTCATGACGTCGTCTCCTCAGTCGGTGCGTGCAGGGCGGTGTACAGCAGTTCGGCCTGGTAGAGCGCCATGAGTCGGCGGGCGATGGGGGTGGCGCGCTCCCCTGCCTCGGCGGGCTCGTGGTGCTCGGCCTTGACCAGCCAGGCCGTGACGCAGTCGTGGAGCATGGCGCGCATCCGGTCGGTCATGTCGACGACGATGTCGCGGACGGCGGGGTTGGTGGTCGCCTCGCCCCAGGTCTGTACGCCGACCCGGGCCTCGGCGGGGTCGATCGCGGCGATGAGCCGGGCGAGCAGTTCATCGGGGTCGGGCGGGGTGTCGCTCGCGGCGTACCGGCCGAGCACCTCGGCGCGCTCGGCGAGGACCTCGCGGGCGGCGGCCTGGACCAGCTCGGCCTTGCCGCTGTAGTGGGCGTAGATCGAGCCGGCCGAGAGCCCGGACTCGGCGGTGATGTCGGCGATCGAGGTCCGTTCCAGACCGTTGCGCCCGAAGCAGCGTACGGCGGCCTCCGTGATCTGGGCACGCCGGAGCTCCTTGCGCGCGTCGGTGAGCCGGGGCATGGCGATCCTCCCTCAAAAAGAGCGGCGGTTCTGCTTATGAAGCCACTCTACAAGCAGAACCGCGGTTCTTTTTACAGTCGGCCCCGTCCCATTTCCCGTAGGGCGGGGACGCTTCCCGGTGTGCGGTGGTAGGACGGGGGCTGTCATCGGCACGGTGGACGGCAGGCAGCGGGCGGGCCCAACCAGGGCGCGCGGGAGGGGAGTTGGGCATGACGGCGGAGAACATCGACGATGTCGTGGACGGGCTGGCCGGGATCGTGCGGGAGGCCGCCCGCGACGGTGACCGGGTCGGGTACTTCGCGGCGCTGTACCGACAGGTGACGGTGGAGGTCCGTACGGCCATCCACGGCGGGCTCTTCGAGGACGGCGCCCGCATGGACCGTTTCGACACCCACTTCGGCAACCGCTACTTCGACGCGTACGACGCCTGGCGCCGTGACCGGAGCGGGCCGCGCTGCTGGCGGGAGGCGTTCGGACTGCTCGACGACGCCGACACCGTCATCGTCCAGCACCTGCTGCTCGGCGTGAACGCGCACATCAACCTCGACCTGGCCATCGCCGCCGCACGGACCGGCCCGGGCGAGGCCATCCACACCTTGCGGCACGACTTTCTGCTGATCAACGACATCCTCGCGCGGGTGGTGCTCGCGGTGCAGGACTCGGTCGACGGTCTGTCACCACTCCTGTCGGTGCTGGACAGGATCGGAGCCCGTACCGATGAGCGGATCCTCGACTTCAGTGTCCGCCAGTCCCGCGAGGAGGCGTGGTACAACGCCCTCCTGCTGGCCGGCCAGAGCGAGAAGGAACGCACGGCCACCGTCGAGCGGCTCGACGTCCGGGCCGCCGTACTCGCGCGGCTGATCGCGCGGCCGGGCGGCGTGGTGCGGCCGGCTCTGCAGCTGATCCGGAGCACCGAGAACGACGACGTGCCGGCCGTCATCACGCATCTGGACCAGGCCATGGGGCGGCCGCGGGAAGACCGCGGTGGCCGAGGCGCTCCCGTCAGCGGATGAACGCGGAGAACCTCGCGGTGATCGTCTCGAGGTCCGCGTCGTGGGCGAGCAGCGTCCGGAGCAACAGGCGTGCCCGGTACGGGCCGAGGTCGCCGGCCGGGACGAGGCCCCGGCCGATCAGGTCCCGCTCCGAGCCGGGGTAGCCGTAAGTCGCGGTCAGGACGGGGCCGTTGTCGATGCGTGAGGCGAGGACGACGGGGATGCGCCCGGCGAGCCGCCCGAGACCCTCGACGAGCCGCTCGGGGACGTGTCCCCCGCCGAAGGCGGCGACCACCAGCCCGTCGCACCGGCCGTCCCACGCCTCCAGCAGCGTGCCGTCGTCACCGAGGCTGACGGTGTACAGGCCCACGCGGACGTCACGGGCCGCCGGCGCCAGGGGGTCCGTGCGCGGGGGAAGCGGGGACGTCAGCAGGACACGGCCCTCCGCGATCAGGCCCACGGGTCCGGTGCCGGGCGAGGTGAAGGCGGCGGGGCTGGTGGTGTGGGACTTGCGGACCCGGCGTGCCGCGTGGATCTCGTCGTTCAGGACGACCAGCACCCCGCCCCCGCGCACCCGCGGGTCCGCCGCGGCGACGACCGCCCCGTACAGATTGGCCGGCCCGTCAGGACCCGCCAGGGTGGGGTTGCGCATCGCGCCCGTCACCACGAGCGGCTCGTCATGACGGTGGTGGAGGTCGAGGAGGAACGCGCTCTCCTCGATCGTGTCCGTGCCCTGCACCACCACCACACCGTCGACGCCCCGGCGGCGAGGGTCCGGTCGATCGCCCCGGCGAGTGCGGTGAGATCGTCGAAGTCCAGCGACGCACTGGGTACCCGACGGACCTCCCGCAGCCGCAGATCGATGGGGTGGGCGTCCAGGCCGGGGACGGCGGCCAGCAGGTCGTGCGCGGAGAGGGCCGGTACGACCCCTCCGGTCGCCGGGTCGGTGGTCATGGTGATGGTGCCACCGAGGGTGAAAACGGCCACCGTCCTTCGCACCGCACCTGCCGTCACTGCGACCTCCCGTCCCGCTGGGCCTGGTTGATCCCGCGCCCACAGCCTAGGCGCCGAGCGACACCTCCATGTGGGCGAAGCCGCGGGTGACCAGTTGGTCCCGGTAGGCGGGTGGGGCGGTGAGGGTCAGATGGGGGAAGCGGCGCAGCAGGACGGGTACGGCGGCTTCGACCTGCGTTCGGGCGAAGGCGGCGCCCAGGCAGTAGTGCGGGCCCAGCCCGAAGGAGAGCGGCCGGTTGTCCGTCCGGGTGAGGTCGAAGGCGGCCGGGTCGGTGAACTGGCGGGGGTCGCGGTTGGCGGCGGCCAGGACGAGCAGGGCTCTGGTGCCTGCGGCGATGCGGTGGCCGTGGAAGTCGATGTCCGTGGCGGCGGCGCGTGTCAGCACATGGTTCGGGGGGTCGAACCGCAGGGTCTCGGTCACGAAGGCCCGGATGTGGTCGTCGTCGCTCGTCAGTCTGCGGCCCTCGGCGGGGTGGTCGAGGGCGAGCCGTACGGTGCTGCCGATCAGGTCGCTGGGGCTCTGCACGCCGGCGATGAGGAACATCACCAGACTGGCGACGAGTTCCTCCTCGCTCAGCTCCCCGCCGGTGTCCCGGTCCCGGACCATCGTACTGATCAGGTCGTCGCCCGGCCGGCGCCGGCGTTCCCGTACGAGGTCGTCGAGGTAGTCGACCAGGACGTCCATTCCCGCGTCGGCGGGCCGCAGTTCCTCGCGGTCGAAGACGGGCTCGAACGCGGTCGTGGTCGCGGTGATGGCGGTGCGCAGCGCCATCCGGTCCTCCTCGGGGATTCCGAGGAGCTCTCCGGTGACGGTGACGGGGACGCGGGTGGCGAACGCCTCGACCAGGTCGATCGGGCCGCCGTCGTCGAGGGTGGCGAGCCGGGCCGCCCAGTGCTCGGCCGCCCGGACCGCCAGGTGCCGCCGCTCGGCGACCTGGCGGGGCGCGTAGGCCCAGGCGGAGAACCGGCGCATGCGCTCGTGGTCGGGCGGGTTGCTGAACATCATGATCTTGGTGAAGCACTGCCACGAGGAGTGCTCGATCATGCCGGTCGTCCGGTGCACGGTGGCGTCGGTGACCAGGAGGCGGGAGTCGCGCAGGGCGGTGCAGATCTCGTCGTAGCCGAGGACGAGGGTTCCCGAGGGGCCGAGGGGGATCACCGGTCCCAGGTGCCACAGTGCGTCGTACAGGGAGTAGGGGTGGTGTTTTCCGGCCGGGGTGAACAGCTCCGAGAGGGCCTCGGCCGGCCCCATGGCCGGCTCGGTCGGCCGGTGGTCGGTCGCTGGCATGACGTTGCCTCCGTCGAGTCGCTCCGTCGCGGTCACGCAGGGCGGGACAGTTGCTCGGGCCGGCTTCCCGGCGGTTCCTTCGCCGCCCGGAAGTCGGTGTAGAAGCCCGCTTCCGTGTCGTACAGGTGAAGGCCGCGCAGGATCCGCCACAGCCGGCCGAACCCCAGCCGCTCCTCCCTGACCATGCCCGGATGCGCTTCCTTCAAGGCCAGTTGCGCTTGGGGGAGGTTGTAGAACGGGATCGCCGGGGCCACGTGGTGCGCGGTGTGCACGGAGATGTTGTGGGTGAGGAACGACAGCACCCTCGGGTACGCGTAGTCCGTGGTGAGCAGCAGCCGGGCGGCGTTGCGTGTCCAGTGCTGCGAGGTCAGGAAGGGGACGTCGGCGGCGCTGTGGTGCATGAGGGTGGTGGCGCTGAACCACAGGTGGATCATCAGCCACGGCAGGACGAAGTAGGACAGCAGGCCCCGTACGCCGGTGAACACCGTGAGCGCCGACAGACCGGCGACGGCGACGGGCGCGGTGAAGGCGATGGACCGCCACACCTCGCGGCGCATCGACCGCTTGGGGAAGTAGCCGGGGCGGAAGCCCGACACGAACCAGTACCGGACGGTGCCTCCCCAGAAGGCCCAGGTGCGGGTGCCGGCGTAGACGGCCTTGGCGACGGGGGAAAGGCGCTGGTAGGCGTCCGGGGGCAGGGGCCGCCAGTCGGTGTCGAGTTCGAGGTTGTTGGTGTACGAGTGATGCAGATTGTGCACGTGCCGCCAGGAGTGGTACGGGTACACGAGCGGGAGCAGGGCGAAGCTGCCCACGGCGGTGTTGAGACGTCGTGAACGGGAGAAGGAGCCGTGGCCGCAGTCGTGCGCGATGCAGTGCAGGCCCCAGCCGCCGAGGCCGGCCACGAACCACAGCGGGATGTCCAGCAGCCAGGAGGGGGAGAACACGACTCCGGTGATCGCCCCCGTGTAGAGGGCGAGGCTCACGGCGAGCCCGAGCAGCCCGCGGGCCGTGCGCGGGGTGAAGTACTCGCGCGGGATCGACTCCGTCAGGTGCCGCCCCTCCAGCGCCCGCGACTTGTCCAGGAACTCCTCGAACCGCCGGTCCGGGCTGGTGGGTGTGGAGCTCAGGGCCATGATGTCCTCGCTCTCAGTGGCTGCTCTCCTCGACGAGCCGCCGGCCGAGATGGGCGGCCACGGCGTCGATGGAGGAGTGCTCGTACAACAGGGCGGGCGACAGGCGGAGTTCGACGAACTTCTCGAGCTTTCCGCACATCTGTATGCCGGCGCGGGAGTCGAGCCCGTAGTCCTCGAAGGACCGGCTCGTGTCGACCGCGGCGGGTTCGACGGACAGCCTGTTCACCAGGTAGTCGACCATCCACGCGCGGATGGCGTCCTCGGTGACCGGGCCGTCGGGGGTGCGTTCGTTCTTGTCACGGCGAAACACGCTGGGACTCCTGTCGTTTCCGGGCGATACGTGCGGCCGAGGGCTCGTGCAGATCCCACACGAGGTGCAGCCGGCCGAGGACGGTCAGCACCCAGCCGCTGAGGTCGGGCTCCCACCACCGGACGGCGTGGCGGTAGGACCCGGGAAAGGCGTGGTGGTTGTTCTGCAGTCCCTCGCCGAAGGTGAGGACGGCGACCCACCAGTTGTTGGTGCTCTTGTCGCCGTTGTCGAACGGCCTGCTGCCGAAGGCGTGGCAGAGCGAACCGACGCACCACGCGGCCTGGTTGGCGACGAAGATCCGGGCGAGGCCGCCGAAGACGAGGCCGGAGAAGGCGGACAGGGCCGTGTGCCCGACGGCGAAACCGATCGCGGCCGGGAGGACGAGCCCCGCCAGCACCCAGGTCGGGTAGAGGCGGTGGTGCAGGACCAGGCGCCGCTCACGCAGCACGTCCGGCGCGTAGACGGACCACTTCGACGACTCCTCGCTCAGCATCCACGGCATGTGCGCGTACCACAGGCCGCGCAGCCGGGCCCGCCACTCCGTGCCGTGCAGGTGGGGCGAGTGCGGATCGCCTTCGCGGTCGGCGTACTTGTGGTGTCTGCGGTGGGTCGCCACCCAGAACAGCAGCGGGCCCTGTGCGGCCATCGACCCGGCGGCCATCAGGACGTCCTGGAACCAGGGCGAGGTCTTGAACGCCCGGTGGGCGAGGTACCGGTGCAGCCCGACGGTGACTCCGCCGAGGTGCACGCCGTAGAACACCCCGAACAGCACCGCGTCGGTCGTCGTGCCTCGCCCGGTGACCAGGAGGTATCCGGCGGCGACGGTGCCGATGAGCGGAAGGACCATGGTGGTCAGTGCCGAGAATCTCTTGACCCGCAGGCTTCTGGGGTCGAGCCGGACGATGCCCGCCGGGGCGCCGACAGCCGCCATGGTTCACTCTCCTTCTCTTGTCCGGACTGCCTGAGCCCATTTCGCGCGCGGCGGGTAGCGGACGTCCGACACCAGTCCCGCCCGGTCCAGGAGGCCGATGACCCCGCCGGTGAGGTCGAGCTGCCAGAAGCGGTGCCGGTTGTGCGCCAGCGACGGCTGCGAGTGGTGGTTGTTGTGCCAGGACCCGCCCACGGAGACCGGCGCGAGCACGGCGAGGTTCTGGCTGGAGTCACGGGTGTCGTACGGGCGGTGGCCCAGCGTGTGTCCCAGCGAGTTGACCGTCCAGGTCACATGGTCGAGGACGAACATCCGGGCGAACCCGCCCCACAGCAGTCCGCCGAGCGCGTCCACCGGCCGGCCGGTGATCGCCCAGCCCACCGCGGCCGGCAGGGCCAGGCCGAGGGAGATCCACCCGATGTAGTAGCGGTCGATGGTGTGGACGTGGCGGTTGCGGAGCAGGTCGGGAACGAACTTGGCCCAGCCTTCGCGCCGGACCGTGAACAGCCAGCCGACATGGCCGTGCCACAGACCGCGCACGACCGCCAGCCGGCCCTCGCCCCGAGGGCGCGGCGAGTGGGGATCGCCGTCCCGGTCGGCGAAGGCGTGGTGCTTGCGGTGCACCGACACCCAGAACAGGATCGGCCCCTGTGCCGCCATGCTGCCCGCGACACCCCACAGGAATGTCAGCACCGGACCGGCGGAGAACGAGCGGTGCGAGAAGAACCGGTGCAGCCCTCCCTCGACGCCCAGGGAGGTGACGAGGTACATGCCGGTGAACAGCGCGAAGTGCAGCCACGACCAGCCGTGGTGGACGGTGAAGACGATCGCGGCCACGAAACCGGCCGTGGACCCGCCGACGGTGGCGCAGGCGAGCGCGAGGGCGAGGCGGTCCGTGGGCGGGGCGCGGTGCGCATCGGCCGGTGGCCCGGCTTGGGCTTCAGGTCTCATGACACGGCTCCCTCGTCCCCGGATCCATCGGAGGGTACGAGGGCGCCGGCCAGGGAGTGCTCCAGGTACGCCGTCCGGGCTGCTCCTCGGCGGATCTTGCCGCTGGTGGTCAGGGGAATGGAGCCGACCCGCACGAGGTGCACCGCGCTCGGCCGGACGCCGTGGTCGGCGGCCACCGCGGCCAGCAGTCTGCCGCGCAGGGCGTCGAGTTGGGGTCGGGTCCGGCGGCTGTCGCGCACCTCGGCGACCACCATGACGTGTTCCTCGGGTGTGCCGGGCACGGCGAAGGCGACCGACCGGTGCACGGACGGGTCGGCGCGGTCGACGGTGCGCTCGATGTCCTGGGGGTAGAGGTTGCGGCCGGCCACCACGAGCAGACCGCTGATCCGGCCGGTCACGAACAGGTCGCCGTCGCGCAGATAGCCGAGGTCACCGGTCCGCAGATACGTCTTCCGCTCACCGTCCCGCGGAGCGGCACGGCCGGCGGGCGTCGCGCCGAACACCGCGGCGGTCGGTCCGGGTCGACGGTGGTAACCGGTGGCGACGCCGGGCCCGTGCACCCAGATCTCCCCGATCTCGCCGTCGCCCAGGACACGGCCGGAGTCGGGATCGACGACCAGCAGTTCGTGGCCCTCAGCCGGTCCACCGCACCCGACGAGGGGGACGGTGCCGTTCGGCGTGTCGGCCGCGCCGCGCGAGAGCGCCACCCTGCCCTGCGAGAGCTCCTCCCGGTCCGCCCATTCGACGCTGAGGGCGGCCCCGGGTGCCTTGGCCGTCACGAGCAGGGTGGCCTCGGCGAGCCCGTAGCAGGGGATCAGTGTCCTCTCCCGGTAGCCCAGGGGCTCGAACCGCTTCCGGAAGGCGCGGAGGGTGTCGAGGGCGATCGGCTCGGAGCCGCAGAAGACGTGCCGGAGCGACGACAGGTCCACACCGGCGAGGTCCTCCTCCTCGACGGTGTCCGCGCAGAGCTGGAAGGCGAAGTTCGGCGCGACGGTGATGGTGACCCGGTAGTCGCCGATCGCCCGGAGCCAGCGCGCCGGCTGCTGGACGAAGTGCTCCGGTGTCATCATCAGCAGCGGCCAACCGCCGTGCAGCGCCAGCATGATGGTGCCGATGAGCCCCATGTCGTGGTACGGCGGCAACCAGGTCAGCCCGACGCGGTCGTCCTCGGCGCCGATGTGCCGGCCGATGGCGTGGCAGTTGCTCATCAGGTGGGCGTGGGTCAGTTCCACGCCCTTCGGGTCGCCCGTCGAGCCGGACGAGTACTGGATCAGCGCGATGTCCGTCGGCGGCGCCGGATCGTCCGGCGCCGTCGGGACCTGTGCGTCGCCCGGCGTCCCGCGGGGTTCGTCGTCCAGCGGGATCAGCCGCGGTAACGGCTCCCCCGCGGCCGCCGTCCCGGCGAACCGCCGCTCATGGCGGGAGTCGGCCAGGATCGCGCCGGGCGCGCAGTCGGCCAGGATCGAACGCAGTCGGGTCACGGCGCGCCGGTTCGTCGGCGGAAAGGCCGGTACGACCGTCGCTCCGGCCCGGAGTACACCCATGAGCCCCGCCACGAACCGCAGTCCGGGCCGGCCGGCCACCACCACGCGGTCACCGCCGTGCCCCGCGGATCTCAACCTCGCCGCGAGGGCGTCGGAGTACCGCTTCAGTTCGCCGTAGGTCCACGACTCGATGTGGTCGCTCGTCCCGTCGGCGAGGAAGCGGAACGCCGTTCGGTGAGGCGTCGACCGTGCCCGGCGGTCGAGGACCTCGATGAGCGTCGCATCCGGTCGTTCCCGCTCGCGGGTCACCGCCCCTTGTCCCACCGAACCCCTTCCCAGAGCCGCCGGGTCGGGGCGCTCCCGCTACTCAGGCTGAACTCGTGAGTCCGGTGATCCGGTCGTGTGCGAGGCCGACACTGTATCTTCTTCAACTTCCGCTTGACTACAGGGCCGTTGTGGAGCGGATCAGCCGGGGAGACGTCGGGGCAGGTCACGTCCGCGCACCCCCCGTCACGGCACGATCGAGCGGCCAGGACGGCGAGTTCCGTTCCGGCAGACACCGTGAGCACCCGCCGCGGGGCGGAGGAGTCAGGGCGAAGGTGTGTACGCCCGCCACGCGCGGCCGCCGTCGCGGGAGATCCACAGCCCCTCGTCCTTCACCAGGTCGTACGACGGTGTCGTCGCGTCCGTGATGCCGTAGAGCGTGGTGCCGTGGACGGTGAGCGAGGTCAGGGTCGCCGGTGTCTCCAGCTGGTGGAAGGCGTTGTTGGTGGGGTCGTCGGCGAGCCAGTACCGGCCGCCCGCCTCGCCGACGAGCAGCCGCCCGTCCTCGAGCGGCTCCAGTACGAGCGCGTCGGGGCCGCCCTCGAGGTCCTTCCACGGGATGCCGCCGTCGAGGACGGTCCTCCGGTGCCCGCCGTCGTCCGCCGTCACCAGCAGGCCGCGCTCTTTGTCCCCCTGGGTGAGGGACAGCGCCACGGTGCCGCCCCGCGCGGCGAGGACGCCTCCCGTGTACGGCTCGGGGACGGCCTTGGTGCCCAGGGTGCGGCCGTCGCGCTGCCACACCACGCGGTCGGCGCTCTCCTCCGTCAGGGACTGGTCCAGACTCCAGACCGTGCCGCGCTCGTCGAGGGCGAGGCGGGCGGCACCGTCGGGCACCCCGCTCAGGGGCGCCACGGTGCGGGTCGCGGGGCGGTGGACGAGGACCGGCTCCCACTCGCCCAGCAGGATGTCGCCGGCGCGCGAGCCCAACGGGGTCTCGTCGACGACGACCTGGTGGCGCCTGCCGCGCAGGTCGAGGGTGTACGCCCCCTCGGCCCCCTCCCCCGACGGCACCCGCACGAAGCCCTTCGGCGCCCCCTTGAACACGGCCCGTGTGTCCTCCGCGTTCGTGTGTTCCGCGTGCTCGGCGACCGTACGGCCGTCCGGGCCGACGATCCGCCAGGCCGCGGCGGCCGGACCCTCGTCGTCCTCGACGTTGTCGGCCTCGTACGTCAGCAGCAGCGAGCCGTCGCCCGCACGGGCCACGCCGTAGGGTGCGCCGGCCGCCTCGATCACATCGGCGGGACGCGGGTGAGGGTCTTCGACGACCTGCTTGTACGTGGCCTCGCGGCTCCCTGACGCCCCGTCGTCGGAGCCGCCTCTACCGCAGGAGGTCAGCGCCAGCGCCGCCATCACGAGCCCGACCGCGCGCCGCCCAGGTCTCTCCAGCCACCTCATGGGCACATCCTCACATGACGCCCCGACAGCTCACGTCACACCGCATCGGCCTGCGACGCATGCTCGGGCGGGCCTCGGGGACACGGCCGGGCAGAATGGCGGGCATGAACGAGAGCCCGAACACCCGTACGACATCGGTCGAGTCCAGACCGCCGCTGACGGCCGGCCTCGGCGGCGCCGAGCTGCTGCGCTGGTACTGGACGCTGGAGGAGCTCACCGGTCTCGCCCGCACGCTGGGTGTCGCGCGGCACGGCGGCAAGGCGGCGCTCACCGCCCGGCTCGCCGCGGCGCTGGACGGCCTGCCGCTGCCGGCCGCTCCGGCCCCTCGGCGCCCGAAGGCGGCGCAGTTGGCCGGGCCCGTCGACGGCGACACCGTGATCCCGGCCGGCCAGCGGTGCAGTCAGGTCCTGCGGACGTATTTCCTCGAGGCGATCGGCCCCGGTTTCCACTTCGACGCCTTCATGCGGGACTTCATCGCCCGCAAGGCCGGCCGGACCCTCGCGGACGCGGTGGCGCACTGGCACGCCACCCGCCCGGACGCGGCCCGGCCGCGCGAGATCGAGGAGCAGTTCGAGTACAACCGCTTCACCAGCGCCTGGCACCGGCGGAATCCGGCCGGCACCCGCGCCGAGGCTCTTGAGGCCTGGTACGCACACCGCGCGCTGCCCAAGGCGCTCAACGGCGACGCGGGACGCTCACGGCTCTCCCCCGTCACCGACCAGGCCGGCGATCCACCCCGGTAGGCGCTGTCTGCGGGCGCGGTAGACGTGGGCGAGGGCGTCCCGTGCCCGCTCGGCACCCTCGTCGGTGATCCGGTAGAAGCGTCGACGCGGTCGGCCCGCTTCCTGGTGCACGGCGGGGTCCTCCCAGGTGCTGTCCACCCAGCCGACCTGTTCCAGACGGGCGAGGATCGGATAGATCGTGCCCGACGGCAATCCCGCCAGCTCGCACAGCTCCAGGCCGTAGCGCTCCCTGGCGGGTTCCTCCAGCAGGGCCCGCAGCACCAGTTGGGTCTGCAGGGTCATACGCGGACTCCCCATACTCGTACTCTACATAGCCTGTGCACGAGGTGTGAAGCGGCGGTGGCGGTTCGTTTCGCTCAACGTGAGGTCGTCCGGCGTGGTGCCGTCTCGGCCCACAGCGTCTCCCAGTCGGCGAGGTCCCGGCGGTGCGACAGCCGGGCGGCGCAGACGTGGACGGCTGCGCCGGTGAGGGCGACGGCCAGGAAGGCGATGATCGCCCAGCCCATGGTGCGGCTGCGGATCTGGTCGGCGGTCATGGGCGGTTCGGTGATGGTTCCGTCCTTCTCGTCGAGCCAGACGTCGACGGTGCTGCCCGAGGTCAGTCCCGGCAGCGCGTCCGTCCGTGCGGTGCGGGTCCGTCCGTGTGGATCGGTGAAGCGGACCGTGACGGGGTGGCGGGTCTCTTCGGCCTCCGCCGATCCGGGTTCCGGATGGCGTCGGGTGTCATGGGCGAGGACGGCGGTGGTGGGGTGCCTGCTCTGCCTCTGGTGGTCGGCTGTCGTGCGGTAGTGCCGGTAGGCGGCGTCACCGACGGTGAACAGGGCGGCCAGGCCCAGGGGGGACGATCAGGAGCAGGGCGAGGGCGATCCCGTCCCGGAGCCGGTCGGTGCGCCGGCGCAGGGGGTTGCGACGTCGCCGGCGCCACAGGGACGGGGAGAGCGTCGGCTTCCACCGGGAATCGGGGGGCGGCTGCGCGGGGGGTGTCGCGCCGGACACAGTGGTTCTCCTTCCGGGGAGGCGCTCGTGGAGGGGCGGCGCTCGTGGAGGGGCGGCCGGGGAGGCGCTCGTGGAGGGGCGGCGCTCGTGGAGGGGCGGCCAGGGAGGCGCTCATGGCGGGGCGGCGCTCGTGGCGGGGCGGCCGGGTGGGCGCGGGAGCGGCGGTGGCCGGGTGGCCGCGGGAGCAGGGGCGTCTGGTGGCCGCGGGAGCGGGGGCGGCCGGGAGGCCGCACCAGCAGGCGTGGCCGGAGGCCGCACCAGCAGGGGTGCCCCACGGCCGGTGGAGCGGTACCGGCCGGGGGGCGAGGGACGGGGTCGGCGAGGTCAACGGTCGGGACGCGGTGGTCGGATGCCGCGGGTCGACGGATGGGTGTGCGCGGATCGCAGGACGGTGGCGGCGCCGCGCAGCGCGGCGGTGTGCGGTGCGGGGACCGTGCGCACGGGTGTGTGCAGGCCGTCGGTGAGCAGGCGGACGAGGTCGGGGCGCAGGGCTCCGCCGCCGGCCAGGAGGGGTCCTGCGGCGAGGGCGTCGGCCGTGTGGGAGGTGCGGTCCTGCCGGATCATGGAGGTGATCATGGCGGTGACGGCTTCGCCGATGTCCGCCGAGGCGCCCGGGCAGGAGAGGTCGGTGGTGCCCAGGGCGGTGCGGCGGGCGTCGAGGACGACGCCGTCGACGAGCAGGACCACTTCGGTGAGCCGGGCGCCGAGGTCCACCACGAGCAGGGGACGGGTGAGGTCGGCGCCCGTGGCCAGCGCGACGGCGCGCGCGGTGGGCACGGTCAGCACGGCGCGCGGGCGCAGCACCCGCAGGGCCGTGCGGGCCCGGTCCCGGTGGGTGGGGCCGTCCAGCACCGGCGTGGTGACCACGACCAGCGGACGGGCGAGGGGCGGCAGGCGGTGGCCGAGCAACCGGTCGAGCATGCGGGCCGTCGCGGTCACGTCGATGACGGCGCCCCGCTGGAACGGGTGCACCGCCCCGGCGCCGGGGAAGGTGACCGTGGGGACGTCGAGGATCGTTCGGTGGCCGGCGATCCAGGCGCGGGTCCGGTCGCTGCCCAGGTCGAGGGCGAGGCCGTAGCACCGCCGGCATCGCGGCCAGGGCGGATGTGCGGCGCGGACGCCGGTGCGGGGGCGGCGTACGGCGGTCATCCCGCGGCCTCCCGCAGGTGCTGGCACCGTGCGCAGTAGCGGGCGTGCGGCACGATCATCAGGCGTTCACGGTCGACGGGGCGCCGGCACCGGTGGCAGCCGCCGTAACGGCCCTCGGCCATGCGCTCGAGCGCCGCCTCGACGTCGTGGAGGACCATGCGCGCGGAGTCGGCGAGTTTGCCCTGCACCTCGGCCCGGGCGGCGGAGCGGTGCCGGGGCAGGGTCCCGGTGCGGGGCGCCGCGGCGATCTGCCGCAGCTGTTCCCTGCGAAAGAGGCGCTGCTCGTGCAGGTTCTCCCGCAGCGCGGCGAGGTCCTCGGGCGACAGGTGCGTGGCCTGGTCGTCGGCGGTCTGGTGGTTCACCACTTCACCCCTTGTGTGCAGGACGGAGACGGAGGCGGGTCGGGGCGGGGCCGGTCAGGCGGCGGCGCGGCGCTGGCAGGCGACGCAGTACCGGGTGTAGGGGAGGATCTCCAGACGTTCGGCGGGGACCGGCTTCGCGCAGCCCTGGCAGGTGCCGTAGGAGCTGTCGTCGACGCGGGCGAACGCCTCGTCGATCTCCTTGAGGACCCGCTGGATCGCTTCGGCCTGGGCGGACATCACCTGGTCCTTCACGATCCGGCCGGCCTCGTCGAGGGCCCGGAGCTGGGCCATCCGGCTGCTGCGGGCGTGTTCGAGGCGCTGCCGTGCCTCGTAGGCGGCGGGCCGTCCGGGACGGGGATCGGTCTGGGGGGTGTCGAGCGGCACGACGGGTCCTTCCTCCGGGTGCGGCGGGCGCCGCGTTCGCGACAGGCCCTCGGTCACCGTCGACTCTGCTCGGTGCCGTGGGGAAAGCCCATCGGGCGCGGACCCCATTCGCCCGGTACCGCGCTACCCATACGGCGCTCGCACGGGGCGGTGGATGGGTGGTGCGTGGTGTGGGAAATGGGTGTTGGGCCCCATCGACGGCGGGCACCGGGCGACGGAGGCTGGGGGCAGGACCGGTCACGACCGTGTCCCGTGGCGTGCGCCCGTGCGAGGAGCGCGAGAAGGCCGGTCGGGACGGGTCGCGGAAGGAGGAGCTGTTCCCGTGTCGCTGTTCTGGCGGATCTTCGGGCTCAACGCCCTGGTGCTGGGCACCGCCACGGCGCTGCTGCTGTGGGCGCCGGTGACGGTCTCGGTGCCGGTGCTGCTGACCGAGGCGGTCATCCTGGTGGGCGGTCTGGCCGTCATGCTGGTCGCCAACGGCACCCTGCTGCGCTGGGGCCTGGCGCCGCTGGGCCGGCTGACCCGTCTGATGACCACCGTCGACCTGCTGCGGCCCGGTCAGCGGCTGCCCGTCCCCGGCGCCGGCGGCGGCGAGGTGTCCGAGCTGATCCGCACCTTCAACGCCATGCTCGACCGGCTGGAGCACGAACGCGCCACCTCCAGCGCCCGGGCGCTGCTGGCCCAGGAGGCGGAACGGCGCCGTATCGCCCAGGAACTGCACGACGAGGTCGGGCAGAGCATGACCGCGATCCTGCTGGTGCTCAAACGGGCCGCGGACGACGCCCCGGAGCCGCTGCGCGGAGATCTCCGGCAGGCACAGGAGATCACCCGGGAGAGCCTGGACGAGGTACGGCGGCTGGTGCGCCGCCTGCGGCCGGGTGTTCTGGACGATCTGGGCCTGGTCAGCGCGCTGACCTCGCTCACCCAGGACTTCGCCACGCACACCGGGCTGCGTGTCGTGCGGCGTCTGGACACCGACCTGCCCGACCTGGGCCAGGAGGGCGAACTCGTCCTGTACCGGGTGGCCCAGGAGAGCCTCACCAACGCGGCCCGCCACGCGGACGCGCGTCGGGTGGAGGTGGGCCTGCGCCGCGCCGACGGGGCGGTGGTGCTGGAGGTCGCCGACGACGGGCGCGGCATCGAGGCCGCCTGCGAGGGCGCCGGGATCCGCGGCATGCGGGAACGGGCCCTGCTCGCCGGGGCCGCCCTGGACATCTCCTCGACACCCGGCACCGGCACCCGGATCCGCCTGACCACCCCCGTCCCCAGGAAGCAGCGCTGACCATGTCCGACGACATCCCTCCCGAACGCGGCACGGCCGCGGCCCTGTCGACGCCGAAGCCGATCCGTATCCTGCTCGCCGACGACCACGCCCTCGTACGGCGCGGCGTACGTCTGATCCTCGACCGCGAACCCGACCTGCGGGTCGTCGCCGAGGCCGGGGACGGTGCCGAGGCCATCGACGAGGCCCGCGCGACGGAGGTCGACCTCGCCGTCCTCGACATCGCCATGCCGCGTCTGACCGGCCTCCAGGCGACCCGCGAACTGGCGGCGCTCAAGCCGGGGCTGCGGATCCTGATGCTGACCATGCACGACAACGAGCAGTACCTGTTCCAGGCACTCAAGGCCGGGGCCTGCGGCTATGTGCTGAAGTCGGTGGCCGACCGCGACCTGGTGGCCGCCTGCCGGGCCGCGATGCGCAACGAGCCGTTCCTCTACCCGGGTGCGGTCACCGCTCTGATCCGCGCATATCTGGAACGCGTGCGGCACGGCGAGGAGAACGCCGATCACCTGCTCACACCGCGCGAGGAGGAGGTCCTCAAGCTGGTCGCCGAGGGTCATTCCTCGAAGGAGATCGCCGAGATCCTGTTCATCAGCGTCAAGACCGTGCACCGGCACCGGGCCAACCTCCTGCACAAACTCGGCCTGCACGACCGGCTGGAGCTGACCCGCTACGCCATCCGCGCCGGGCTCATCGAACCCTGACGTCTGCCCCGCCTGCCCTCCCCCGCATCCGGACCTCGAGAAAGAGACGGTGCATGCGCCCGGCGTCCCGCGCCGTCCCGACCTCCGGCCACCGGCTCGCCGCGGCACTCGGCGCGCTGCTCGCCGTCCTGCTGGCGACGGTTCCCGCAGTCGCGGAAGCCGGCGCCCGCGCCGGCGTGCCCCACCCGGCCGTGGCGGCCGGGGCCGCGGGCGCCGAGCGGACGGACAGCGGTCCCCGCGCGGACGACCCGGACGTCGCCGGACGCACCGCCGAGGCCGGGGTCCGCCACGACCGTCTCGGTGAGCGCCCGCAGCCACCGGACCAGCAGGCCACCCACCCCCGCGGTACGACCGCCGCGCCCGCCGCCGGTGTACGTCCTTCCGCGCCACCCGCCCGCGGCCCCGTCCCCCGCGACCGATCCGCGCACGACCGCGGCCGGGCCCCTCCCCCGCCTTCCGGCACCTGAGACGGCCCCTCACCCCTATTCCTGTCGCGGCCCGCCCGTGCCGCCGCCGCGACCTGCCTGCCGGAGGCTCGTGTTGAAACGCCGGAAGTACGCCTCGCGCCCGCGTGCGCTGCTCGCCCTCGCCGTGATCGCCGGATCGCTGGCCATCGCCCTCACCACACCCGTCCGCCTGGGGCTCGACCTGCGCGGCGGCACCCAGATCCTGCTGGAGACCCGCCCCACCGACACCGTCGACGCCGGACCGGAGACCACCGACCGCACCCTGGAGGTGCTGCGGGGCCGTATCGACGCGCTCGGTGTCACCGAACCGACGCTCGTCCGCTCCGGCGACCACCGCATCCTCGTCGAACTGCCCGGCGTACAGGACCCGGAGAAGGCGGCGGACGTCCTGGGCCGCACCGCGCAGCTCACCGTCCACGCCGTCCTCGGCACCGCCGAGTCCTCGGCGTCTACGGCCGAGGAGCGTGTCCTGCCGGACGGCTCCGGGCACGTCCTGCGGCTGAAGAGCGCCGACCTGACCGGGCAGGACGTCGAAGGCGCCGACGCCCGCTTCGACCAGCAGAGCGGCGCCGGATGGCACGTCGCCCTCGACTTCACCGACCCCGGCCGCGAGCGGTGGACGCAGGTCACGGCAGAGGCGGCCTGCCATCCGGCCGACGATGCGCGGCGCCGGGTCGCCATCGTCCTCGACAACAAGATCATCTCCGCCCCGCAGGTGGACCCGTCCGTGGCCTGCGGCGCGGGCATCGCGGGCGGCACCACGCAGATCACCGGCGCCTTCGACGACACCGAGGCACGTGAACTGGCCCTGCTCATCTCCGGCGGCGCCCTGCCCGTACCGGTCGAAACGGTCGAACAGCGCACCGTCGGCGCCACCCTCGGCGACGCGGCCATCGAGGCCGCGGCCCGGGCCGCGGTCATCGGCACCGCGCTGACCGCGTTGTTCGTCATCGCCGTCTACCGGCTCATGGGTCTCCTCGCGACGGTGGCCCTGGCCTGCTACGGCCTGATCTCCTACGCCGCCCTGGCCGCCCTCGGCGCCACCCTGACCCTGCCCGGCCTCGCCGGGTTCGTCCTGGCCATCGGTATGGCCGTGGACGCCAACGTCCTGGTGTTCGAACGGGCCCGCGAGGAACACGCGGCCCGCAGCCGGCCCAGCCCCCGCTCGGCCCTGACGGCCGGGTTCCGCGGCGCGTTCAGCGCGATCGCCGACTCCAACATCACCACGCTGATCGCCGCCGCCCTGCTGTTCGGGCTCGGCTCCGGCCCGGTGCGCGGCTTCGGCGTCACCCTCGGCATCGGTGTCCTCGCCTCCATGATCAGTGCCCTGGTCGTCACGCGGGTGCTCGCCGAGTACGCGGTCGGCCGCCCCGCGGCCTCGCGCCGGCCGCATGTCACCGGCATCACGGACACCGGATGGGTCCGCGACCGACTGCTGCGCCGGGATCCGTACCTGATGCGCCGTCCGCGCCGCTGGCTGGCCGTCTCCGCGGCCCTCCTCGTCCTCAGCGCCTCGGGCGTGCTGGTGCGGGGGCTCGACCTCGGCATCGATTTCACCGGAGGCCGGCTCATCGAGTACTCCACGACCACTCCCGTCGACCCCGACCGGGCACGCGAAGCCCTCACCGACGCCGGATTCCCCCGCGCGACCGTCCAGTTCTCCGGCGACCGTTCCCTCACGGTGCGCGCGGAGCACCTGACCGGGGCGGAGGAGGCCACCGTGGCCGACACCGTCAGCGGTCTCGGCGGGAAGACGGAGAAGATCCGTGACGAACTGATCGGCCCGAGCCTGGGCGACGAGCTGCGCCGTCACGCCCTCATCGCCCTCGGTCTCGCTCTGGGCGCCCAGTTGCTCTATCTGGCGGCGCGCTTCCGATGGAGGTTCGCCACCGCGGCCGTCGGCGCGCTCGTCCACGACGTGGTGATCCTCGTCGGGGTCTTCGCCTGGCTGGGCAAGCCCGTCGACGGCCTCTTCCTGGCCGCTCTGCTGACCGTCATCGGTTACTCGGTCAACGACTCCGTCGTCCTGTTCGACCGCATCCGCGAACTCCTCGCCCGCGACCGCACCACGCCACCGCCTCGGCTGACGAACCGGGCGATCCTGCAGACCGTGCCCCGCACCGTCAACACCGGCACGGGCGCCGCCCTCGTCCTCACCGCCCTGGCCGTCCTGGCGGACGGCGCCCTCACCGACTTCGCCCTCGCCCTGCTCATCGGCCTGGCGGTCGGCACCTACTCCTCGGTGTTCACCGCGGCCCCGCTCACCCTCCTCCCGTACGCGCGTCACAAGGGGTCGCCGGATCCCTCCGGCCCGGCGCTGCCGCACCTCCGGCCTCGACGACCCCGCAGGAGGCGGTGACCACGGCCGGGGCGGCAGCCCTGGCACTTCGCGGGCAGCGGCCGATCGCCCTCGGCCGCTTCCGCTGGTGTGCTCCGCGGCTCTGCGGGAAACTGAGAGGGCGTCCGAGATGCCGCCCCCCTGGTAGTGAGACGACTCATGGCTTTCTTCGCCCTCTCCCGTACGCAGCCCTTCGCGCTCCTGTCGGCGACCGACCTCGCGCGGGAGAACGCCCGCCTTCAGGAGGAGAGCGCACAGCTCCAGCGGGCGGTGACCTCTCACGCCGTCGTCGACCAGGCGCTCGGCGCCGTCGTCGTCCTGGGACAGATCCCCCCGGAAGAGGCGTGGCGGGCGCTGCGCGACGTGTCCCAGCACACCAACACCAAACTGCGCACCGTCGCCGAGCACATCCTGGTGTTCGCCCAGGGCGGCGATCTGCCGGAGGCCGAGCTCGTCGAGCTGCGCCGTGCGGTGACCCGGTATCGGGGGTGCCGGGACGCGGCTCGTCCGCCGGCCCCGGCCGCATGCCCGTAGAAGCCCTCGCGTGAGGGCGATCTTCACGCCATACTCATGCCATGAGTTCCGCAAGCGGCGCCGACAGCGGCCCCCCGGACCCGACCACGCCGCATGCGGCGGACCTGCCTCGTCTCACCCAACAGGAGCTGCGCGGCGCGTGGGTGGTGGCCCTGCACGGCGCCTTCGACGCGAACTCCGCGCCCTTGCTGACCGAGGCTCTTCAGACCGGGGCCAGGACGCACTCCGCGGTGGTCGTCGACGCCGCCGACGTCACCTTCGCGGATTCCACGGTGCTCAACACGCTGCTCACCGTCAACCGGACCACCGACCTGCGGCTGGCCAGGCCCGCTCCCCCGCTCCGCCGGGTCCTGGAACTGACCGGAGCGGACACCGTCCTGGACATCCGGTCCACCGTGGAGGACGCGGTCACGCGGTGAGCGGAGGCCGGCGGGCCTCAGCCGGGTCCCGCCGGACCGTGCGGGGTGATCGGGGCCGCAGGTCCAGCCGGTCCGTCATACGGCCGCCGCTCGCAGGCCCGTCGCGAGGTCGGCGATCAGATCCTCGACGCCCTCCAGACCGACCGACAGCCGCACCAGCCCGGGCGTGACCCCGGCCGCCGCCTGCTGACGGGCGTCCAACTGGGCGTGGGTGGTGGAGGCGGGGTGGATGACGAGGCTGCGTACGTCGCCGATGTTCGCGAGATGGCTGAAGAGCCGGACCCCTTCCACGAAGCGCCGGCCCGCCTCCCGTCCGTCGGCGAGTTCGAAGGCGAGGACCGCTCCGGCGCCCCGCGGCAGACAGCGCTTGGCCCGCGTCCGCCACGGGCTGGAGGCCAGTCCGGCGTAGTGCACCCGCGTCACCTGGGGCTGTTCCTCCAGCCATGCGGCGACGGCCTGGGCGTTCGCGACGTGCCGTTCGATGCGCAGGCTGAGCGTCTCCAGGCCCTGCAGCAGCAGGAAGCTGTTGAAGGGGGAGACGGCCGGTCCGAGATCGCGTACCAGGCGGGTGCGCATCCGCATCGCGTACGCCAGGCCGAGGTCGGAGAAGGAGTCCCAGAAGGACAGCCCGTTGTACGTCGGGTCCGGCCGGGTCAGCCCGGGCCATCGGCCGGGATCGGCACCGAAGTCGAAGTGTCCGCCGTCGACGACCGCCCCGCCGATGCCGGTGCCGTGGCCGGACAGGAACTTGGTGGTGGAGTGCACGACGATGTCGGCGCCGTGCTCCAGCGGGCGCAGCAGGTACGGGGTGAGCACGGTGTTGTCGACGACGAGCGGGACCCCCACCTCGTGGGCGATGCCGGCGACGGCCTCCACGTCGAGCACGTTGCCGCGCGGGTTGCCGAGGGTCTCGCCGAAGAAGGCCTGCGTCGTCGGCCGTACGGCGTCGTACCAGGCGCACAGGTCGTCCGGGTCGTCGACGAAGGTGACGTCGATCCCGAAGTCGGCGAACGTGTGCTCCAGGAGGGTGCGGGTGCCTCCGTACAGGGAGGACGAGGCGACGAGATGGTCGCCCGCGCGGGCGAGGTTGAGCAGGGCGAGGCTCGTCGCGGCCTGGCCGCTGGCCACGGCGACGGCCGCCGAGCCGCCCTCCAGGGAGGCGAGGCGTTCCTCGGCCACGGCGGTCGTCGGGTTCGACAGCCGGGAGTAGGCGTGGGTCGTGAGGTCGGCCAGCTCGAAGGCCGCCGCGGCGTGCCCGGTGTCCCGGAACACGTACCCGGCGGTCGGATGGATCGGCACCGCGCGTGCGCCGGTGGCCGGGTCGGGGACCGCGCCGGCGTGCACCTGCCGGGTCTCGAAGGCCCATGTGCCGCTGGTCATCGACCGCCCTCCCGCCCGGCCAGGACGTCGGACCACCAGCGCTCGGCTACCCGTGGATGCGAGCGGAGCCAGCCGATCACGGCGTTCTCCCCGAAGGCCGCCAGGAGGGGGTTGTCCGGGTCGTCGCTCACCCCGCGGCTGAGGGCCGCCAGCTCGGGCGGCAGCGGAAGCGGCCGGACGACGGCGTCGAGGCGCGGGCCGAGGAAGAACGGGATGGAGTAACGGTGCACGCCCGCCCGAGGGCTCACCACGCGGTGCCGGGTGGCCCGCAGATAGCCCTGGGTGGCGATCTCCAGCATCTCACCGATGTTGAACACGAAGGCATCCGGCAGGGGCACGGCGTCGATCCACTCGCCGTCCTCGCGCTGCACCTGGAGGCCGCCGACCTCGTCCTGCTGCAACAGGGCGAGATAGCCGTAGTCCTTGTGCGCGCCGACGCCCTGGTCGGCGTCGTCGGTGGCGCGCGGCGGGTAGTGGACGATCTTCACGTGCACGGCGGCCTCTTCGTCGAACCACCGGTCGAAGTAGCCCTCGTCCTGTCCGAGCGCGGCGGCGAGGGCCCGGAGCACCTCGCGGCTCACCCTCAGCGCCTCCGCCTGCCAGCGCAGCACGAGTTCGCGCAACTCGGGCAGCGCGGACGGCCATTGGTTGGGTCCGACGAGCCGCAGATAGTCGGGGTCGCCGGGGCCGGTCCTCAGCGCCGTACGCTCCGGACCGATGTCGATCTGCTCGCGCCAGTCGGCGCCGCCCGCCGTGTACTCGGTCCCGGTGCGCGTGTAGCCGCGGAACTGCGGTGAGTTGACGTTCTCGATCTCCAGCCGCTGCTCCTCGGGCAGGGCGAAGAAGCTGCGTGCCGCGCTCAGCACCTCGTCGCGCAGCGAGAAGGGGACGCCGTGCCCGGTGACGTAGAAGAAGCCCACCTCGTGGGCGGCGGACCGGAGTTCGGCGAGGAACGCCTCGCGTTCCGCGTGCGGGGCGCGGAAGCGGGAGATGTCGATGACGGGCAGGGCTGTGGGCTGGGCCATGAGGTTCCTTCGCGGCGACGGGAAAACCGAGGAAAGCACGGCGGGTCGCGCCACGGCTCGCGTACACATGACTGACAAGAAGCTGTCACACGCGGGCCGGAATGCGCATTAGGCCGGCGCCCGTTCTCATCTGGGCACTCCTCGGCGAACTGGCCGGCTGAGTGCGCCCGTCGGACGGCGGCCGGCCGGCCTGCCGCCCGGTACCAACCCCGCACCCCCTGCGAGGCCGGGCCTCGCGTGACGAAGGAGGACACATGACCACCGAGGCGACCACCAGGGACCTCCACGCCTTCACCGAGAACTGGCTGGACTGGTACCGCGCCCAGGAGGCCCGGCTCGCCGACCCGCACGGGTTCCTGGCGATCACCGGCCTGCACTGGCTGGAGGAGCGGCCGCAGCGCTTCCCCGACGCGCCCGGTGCGTGGCACACCGGCGGCGAAGGGGTCGTCGTCCACCTCGACGAAGGAGAGGAACTGGTCGTCGACGGAACACCGGTGCGGGGTGAACACCGCTTCGGTGTGCTTCCCGAGCGCGGCGGCGTCGACGCGGTCTGGGGAGACGCCGTGATCGAGATCGCCAAGCGGGGCGGACACGACATCGTGCGTCCCCGGCACCCGGACGCGCCGCTGCGGACGGCTTTCACCGGAACGCCCGCCTACGCCCCCGATCCGCGCTGGGCCGTGACCGGCCGGTACGTCCCCTTCGAGGTGCCCCGGCCGACCACCGTGGGCGCGGCGGTCGAAGGACTTGAGCATGTGTACGACGCACCGGGCAGGATCGAGTTCGAGCTGGACGGGCGCCCGCTGGCCTTGACCGCGTTCCCCGGACGGGGAGCGGGACAGCTCATGGTCCTGTTCACCGACGCGACCTCCGGCGTCACCACCTATGCGGCCAACCGCAGTCTCGCCGTGGGGCCGCCCGCCGCCGACGGCACGGTCGTCCTGGACTTCAACCGCGCGGCGAACCTGCCGTGCGCCTACACCGACCTGGCCACCTGCCCCTTGCCGCCGGCCGAGAACCGTCTGCCGGTGGCGATCGAGGCGGGCCAGAGGATTCCCCGCGAGCGGGGCGGGGCCTGAGGGCCTGAGGCCGTCGCACCGGTCGGCTCGGTCCTGAGGAGCGCGTCCGGTGGACGACTCGGACGCCGGCGTGCGGTTACGGTCGGCGGACCGGCCCTCGGGGGAAGGGAGTTGGGGACGCCCGCGCGGTGGGGGCGCTGAGGCGGTGCGGGAGGGCGACCCGTGTGCCGGGCGCAGCGCTACGACCGTGGCGGACACGACGGCTGTCGCGGCGCCGACGGCCTTGCGGCATTGACGTACGACAAGACCGCTCCGTACGATCACGATCGGCATTGAGTGTCAGCGTCAAGCCCTGGCTCGCTGACCGGCAACCCTCCCGCGCGGTGGGGTGCTCCAGGTGAAAGCCCGGCGGGATCACCGAGGTTCCCGCAAGCGCGTGGCCCCCTGAGCGGGGCCGGAGATGTGGAGGACCGGTATGCGGCACGGTGGGGAGCTCAGCGCCTGCTTCGCCGTCGCGGCGGTCTTCTCCCGGCTCTCGCGTCGGCGTCACATCGATCTGCAGCGCTCGACGAGCTGTCTCTGTCCGGCCTGACGGGACCGCCCACCGCCGATCGCTGACGGCCGTTCCCACCCTCTTCGCTTTCCCCCGTTCTTCCTGATCCCTGTCTGTCCAGCGCTCCCCCCGCCGCCGCCGGTGTCGCGTCGGCCGGGGGTCGCACGCCCGTGCACGGCCGCGCCCACGGCACCCCGTGCCTGGTGACACGAGTAGGAGCACCCTCCGTGACAGCACTTCCCGTCTTCAGATCCTCCCGGTGGGCGGCCGTGACCGCCCTGGTGACCACCAGTGTGCTGCTGACCGCCTGCGGGTCGAGCACCGACGACTCCGGCTCCGGCGGCGGCACGGCGAAGGCCGGCGGAACCCTGACCTTCGCGGTCGGTTCGGACGCCGGCTGCGTGGATCCCCAGCAGGTCGGCAGCAACGACACCATCTACTCGGTGCGGCAGATCGTGGACTCCCTGACGGACCAGGACCCCACGACCGGCAAGATCGTGCCGTGGCTGGCCGAGAGCTGGGACATCAGCTCCGACACGACCACGTTCACCTTCCACCTGAGGTCGGGGGTCACCTTCAGCGACGGGTCGAAGCTGACCGCGCAGGTGGTCAAGGACAATTTCGACGCCGTGCCGAGGCTCGGCGCCCTGGGGACCCTGGCCCAGGGCTACCTGAGCGGTGTGAAGAGCACCGCGGTGGTCGACCCGCTCACCGTCAGGGTGACCTTCGCACAGCCCAACGCCCAGTTCCTGCAGGCCACCTCGACCCACTCGCTGGGGATCGAGTCGTCGGCCAGCGTGAAGCGGACCCCGCAGCAGAAGTGCAGTGACGGGGTCGTCGGATCCGGGCCCTTCGTGCTGAAGCAGTATGTGCAGAACCAGTCGATCACCCTGGCCAAGCGCACCGGATACGCCTGGGGTTCCTCGCGGTGGAGCAAGAAGGGCGAGGCGTATCTGGACAAGCTGGTGTTCAAGGTCGTACCGGAGGCGGGCGTGCGGGCCGGCAGCCTGCAGTCCGGTCAGGTGGACGCCATCGGCAGCGTCGGCAAGGCCAACGAGGCGGCGCTCGGGGGAGGTCAGGTCACGCTCCAGCGGCGGGCCAACCCCGGCGTCGTGTTCGGTCTCGGGCTCAACAACGCACGGCCGGCGCTGAAGGACGCGCGGGTGCGCCAGGCGATCCTGTTCGCCATCGACCGCAAGCAGATCGCCGACACCGTGTTCCCCACCGGAACCCAGGCGGCGACCAGCGTCCTCGCCCACACCACGCCCGACTACACCAGCCTCGCCGGGGACCTGTCCCTGGACGCGGGCAAGGCGAAGTCCCTGCTGGACGCGGCCGGTTGGAAGGAGGGCAGCGACGGTGTCCGCACCAAGGACGGCAAGAAGCTCAGCCTGACGATCACCTGGATCCCCAACGCCGCCACCAACCAGCCCGCGTTGGAGTTGATCCAGCAGCAACTCAAGGCGGTCGGAATTCAGGTGAAGCTCAAGCAGCTCCAGATCACCCAACTCGCGCCGACGCTCCAGTCGGGTGACTACGACGCCTCCTGGGGGAACATCACCCGCGCCGACCCGGACATCCTGCGCAGCAACTTCTCCACCGAACTCGCCAACTTCTACCGCCTGCCGAAGGGGAGCCTGGACACGGCGCTGACCGCGCAGGCGGCCACCACGGACGCGGCCAAGCGCAAGCAACTGGTGGGCGAGGCCCAGCAGTTGATCGTGCGGAACGCCTACTACGTGCCGGTGGTCGAACTCCAGACCCAGTTGGGCGTCGCGAAGAAGGTGCACGATCTGGACTTCGACGCCTCCAGCCGGCTCCAGCTCCACGACACCTGGATCGGCTAGCCCGTGCGCGGCTATGTGATCAAACGTCTCGCCCAGGCGGTGGGCGTGCTGTGGGCGGCCTACACCGTCTCGTTCCTGGTGCTGGACTATCTGCCGGGTGACCCGGTCACCGCGATGGCCGGGGCCGGCATGGACTCGGGGCAGGTCGATCCGAAGCAACTGGCCGCCCTGCGGCACGAGTACGGCTTCGACAAGCCGGTGTTGGCGCAGTACGCCGACTACCTCGGCCGGGCGGTGCGCGGGGACTTCGGCGACTCGGTCGCCACCGGCCGGCCGGTCACCGCGACGCTGGCCGACGCGCTCCCGCAGACCCTCCAGCTCACCGGCGCGGCGCTGCTGCTCGCGGTGCTCCTCGGCGGCGGTCTGGCGGTGGTGGCGACCTACACCTCCCGGCGTTGGCTGCGGCAGCTTCTGCTGTCGCTGCCTCCGCTGGGGGTGTCCGTCCCCACGTTCTGGGTCGGCCTGCTGCTCGTCGAGGCGTTCTCGTTCCGGCTGCACTGGTTCCCCGCGTTCGGCAACGACGGGCTCCGGGGACTGGTGCTGCCGGCTCTGACGCTGGCGGTCCCGACCGGCGCGCAGATCGCCCAGGTGCTCGCCAAGAGTCTGCTCACGGCGCTGGACCAGGCGTATGTGGAGACCGCGCGGGCCAAGGGCGCCGGCCGCTGGCGGGTCCATCTGCGGCACGCGCTGCGCAACGCGTCGCTGCCCGCGCTGACGGTCGTCGGCCTGCTGGTGGGGCAGCTCATCGCCGGTTCGGTGGTCGTCGAGACGGTGTTCTCCCGCGACGGCCTCGGCCGGGTGACCGCCGCGGCGGTCACGGCCCAGGACATCCCGCTCGTCCAGGGGGTGGTGGTCTTCGGGGCGCTGATCTTCGTGACCACGAACCTCGTCATCGACCTGGTCTATCCGCTGCTCGACCCGCGGATCGTGGTGGCCTCGGACAGAAGGGCGAGCCTCGCATGAGCCACAACCTTGTCGACGCCGACGCCGACGCCAACCCCGACAACGCCGCTGCCGGTGCCGACGCACACGTCGACGAACCGGCCGGCGGCCGCCCCGACCGCACCCGGCCGAAGGACGCCGCGGGGACCGACCGCGCAGCGGGGCGCGGCGTCGACGTACGGCGGGTGCTGCGGTTCCTGCTGCGCCGCCCGGGTCTGCTGCTGTCGCTGGCCGTGCTCGTGCTGGTGGTGCTGGCCTCGTTCCGGCCGGAGTCGTTCACCTCGCGCGATCCGCTGAAGGGGGAGCCGACGCGGAACTTCCGCGGGCCGAGCGCCACCCACTGGTTCGGCACGGACGAACTGGGGCGCGATGTGTTCTCCCGCGTGGTGCACGGCGCCCAACTGTCCTTGAAGGCCACGCTGATCGCGGTGCTGGTGGCGTTCGTGGTCGGCGGACTGCTGGGTGTGGTCGCCGGGTTCGTGGGCCGCTGGGTGGACGACGTACTGATGCGCTGCGTCGACGTGCTGCTGTCCATCCCCGCGCTGTTCCTGTCCCTCGCCCTCGTCACCGCGCTCGGCTACGGCACGGTGAAGGTGGCGATCGCGGTCGGCCTCGCCAGTGTCGCCTCGTTCGCCCGGGTGGCGCGCTCGGAGGTGCTCCGGGTGCGGCAGGCGGTGTTCGTCGAGGCGTCGCGCTCGTGCGGGGCCCGCTGGTACTCGGTGCTGGGCCGGCATGTGCTGCCCAATGCCGCGGGCCCGGTGGTCGTTCTGGCCACCCTCGACTTCGGCGCCTCCATCCTGGCGGTGTCGGCGCTGAGCTTCCTCGGCTACGGGGCGCCCCCGCCGGCCCCGGAGTGGGGCACGTTGATCTCCGACGGCCGTAACTACCTCGCCAACGCCTGGTGGCTGACCGCGCTGCCCGGGCTGGCGATCGCCGCGACCGTGCTGGCCACCAACCGCATCGCCCGGGCGCTGGACGGCGAATGGTCCCGGCAGCGATGACCGACGAACGTGAGAACGGTGACGACGTGACCCCACCCCTGCTGGAGATCCGCGGCCTGTCGGTGTCGTACCGCACCCGCGGCGGGATGGTCCCGGCCGTGCGGGGCGTGGACCTCGACGTCCGGCCGGGTCAGGTGACCGCGGTGGTCGGCGAGTCCGGCTCCGGCAAGAGCACCACCGCGCACGCGATCACCCGGCTCCTGCCGGCCAACGGCGGTATCGACGCGGGTACGGTCCGCTTCGGCCGGCACGACCTGGCCACGCTGTCGGAGGCGGAGCTGCGGACCGTGCGCGGAGCGCGGATCGGGCTGGTCCCGCAGGACCCGACGGTGTCGCTCAACCCGGTCAAGCGGATCGGCGACCAGGTCGCCGAGGTCCTGCGCATCCACGGTCTGGCGACCCGCCGCTCGGCGGCGGCCGAGGCGATCGCCGTCCTGGACCGGGCCGGGCTGCCCGACGCGGCCGTGCGGGCCCGGCAGTACCCGCACGAACTGTCCGGTGGGATGCGGCAACGCGCCCTGATCGCGATCGCCGTCGCCGCGCGACCCGAACTGATCATCGCCGACGAGCCGACCAGCGCGCTCGACGTCACGGTGCAACGGGTGATCCTCGACCATCTCCAGCGTCTCACCGAGGAGTCGGGCACCGCGATCCTGCTCGTGACCCATGACCTCGGGGTCGCCGCCGACCGCGCCCAGCACCTGGTGGTCATGTCGCAGGGCAGGGTGGTCGAGACGGGCCCCACCCGTGACGTCCTCTCCGATCCCCAGCACGCGTACACCCGGCAGTTGTTGGCCAGCGCCCCGAGTCTGACCACCGCACGGGCCCGCCCACCGGTTCCCGCGCCGACGGCCGATACGGCGCCTCTCGTCGAAGTACGCCATCTGGTCAAGGAGTTCAGGCTGCCCCGCACGTCGGACGGGCCTCGTACCCTGCGCGCGGTCGACGACGTCGGCTTCACCCTCCACCGCGGTCGCACCCTCGCCCTGGTCGGCGAGTCGGGTTCGGGCAAGTCGACCACGGCCCGCCTGGTCCTGCGTCTCGCCGAAGCGACCGCCGGACAGATCCTGTTCGACGGCACCGACGTGACGACCGCCAAGGGCGCCCGCGCCAGGGAGCTGCGCCGCCGCGCCCAGCTCGTCTACCAGAACCCCTACGCCTCGCTCGACCCGCGGTTCTCCATCGGCGAGGTGATCACCGAGCCGCTGCGCGCCTTCAAGGTGGGTGACCGCGCCGCCCGGCTCGCCCGGGCCCGCGAGCTGCTCGACCGGGTGGCGCTTCCCGCCGCCACGCTGGAACGCCGCCCGGCGGAGCTGTCCGGCGGACAGCGTCAGCGCGTGGCGATCGCCCGTGCGCTCGCCCTCTCCCCCGACCTCGTGGTGTGCGACGAGCCCGTCTCCGCGCTCGACGTGTCCGTTCAGGCCCAAGTCCTGGAACTGCTGGCCGAGTTGCAGGCCGACACCGGCGTCGCGTACCTCTTCATCTCCCACGACCTGGCCGTCGTACGCCAGATCGCGCACGAGGTAGCCGTCCTGCGGGCCGGCCGGATCGTCGAGACGGGCCCGCCCGAGGAACTCTTCACCCGTCCCCGGCACGAGTACACCCGTGAGCTGCTCGCGGCGATCCCCGGCGGTCGTCGCGTCCCCTCCGCCGCCGAGACCACCACGAGCTGAGGACCGGCGTCCCATGAGCACACCCACCATCACCTCCCTGGCCCTGCTCACCCCGGGCAACTTCGCCGACGACGACCCGTACACCGGCCTGGAGGAGACGCTCCGGCTGTTCGAGTACGGCGAGCGGCTCGGTTTCGACGGCGCCTGGATCAGACAGCGCCACCTCGAACACGGTGTCGGCTCGGCCGCCGTGTTCCTCGCCGCGGCGGGCCAGCGCACCGAACGGATCGAGCTGGGCAGCGCGGTCATCCCGATCGGCTACGAGAACCCCTTCCGCCTCGCCGAGGACCTGGCGCTGGCCGACGTGCTGTCGCGGGGGCGGCTCCAGATCGGCTTCAGCACCGGGATGCCGCACGCCGACCTGCTCGGCGACCTCGTGCACGACGGGGACTGGCGCGGCTTCGACCTGTCGTACGGCAGGATCGCCCGCGTCCTCGAACACCTGCGCGGCGACTACCTCGGCGGCCCGGACACCGTCATCCACTCGCCCGGCAACGTCCAGCGTCCCCGGCTGCAACCGCACAATCCGGCCCTGGCGCGGCGCATCTGGTACGGCGGCGGCAGCCTGCGCTCGGTGCGCTGGGCCGGCGAGAACGGCCTCGGTCTGCTGACGGGCAACATCGTCACCGGCGAGGCCACCGACGACTTCACCACGGCCCAGCGGAACCTGCTGGCCGCGTACCGCAGCGCACGGAGCGCGCGGGACACGGACCGTCCGGCGCGGGTGGCGCTGGGCCGGGTGATCGTGCCCTTCGACGGCGCCGACGCGGCCGGCCGGGCCCGCTACCGCGCCTACGCCGCGAGCCGCCACGCACGGACCCTGGCGCCCCAGGGCCCACGACGGACCCTGTTCGCCCCCGACGTGGTGGGCACCGCCGAGCAGATCCTCGAGCGACTCGCCGCCGACCCCGTCCTCGCGGAGGTGTCGGAGCTGCGCCTGGAACTGCCGTACGAGTTCCACCGGGAGGAGTACGAACAGATCCTGCACGACGTGCGCCACCTGATCGCGCCCGAGTTGGGCTGGCGCCCCGCCCTCACGACGGCACGGGAGGCGCTCCGGTGAGCTCCCGAGCTGGTGCCCCGGCACTGGTTCAGCGCCTTCACCTTCCCCGAGGGATGAGGTCTTCCCGGTCGGACGACGGCCACACGTAGGGGAGATCGTCGGGGACGCCGGGGAACTCGGGCGCGTACGTCAGCGGATCCTTGCGGACCAGCGCGGACTGGTGGCTGCGGTGGAAGGCCTCGTCGCCGAGCCACGGCGGCAGCGCTCCCGCACGGGCGAGAGCGGGCTGATCGCGCACCGGAGCGCCCGGGCACCAGGCCTCGTATCCGGTGATCAGTGAGGCGGCGCAGCTGTCCGGATGCCCCTGGTCCCGCCACACCTGGCAGACCTCCAGGCCGTAGCGGACCAGTGCTTCCTCGTATCCGCACCACATGCGCACCGCCGGGTGTCTGTGCCAGCCGTACCCGGGCAGGGTCAGACCGCGCAGGACCTGGAGTGCCTCGACCCGCTGTTTGCCCAGCCGGCGGCGGTCCAGGAGCTGGGCGGAGCGCCGGAAGTCGGCATCGGGCAGGAACGTCTGCATGGGCGCCCTCCTGTCGTGGGGTGCGGCGGGGTCAACTCGCTTCTCGTGCCGGGGGGCGGGCCGTGTGGTCGGGATGTCGGGCGGTGCGGCGGTCCTCCTTCATCTCCGCCTCGTAGAGGTGGTCGCGGCCCTGTGCCAGGTCGCTCACCACGGAGCGCTCCAGCTCCTGGAACGGCCGGTAGTAGGTGTCGTCGTAGGCCTCGACGACCTGGAAGGTCCAGTGGCCGGGGATGACGTTGCGGCCGAGGATCTCCGTGCGGACCTTGTCGGCCCACGCGTGATGTCCCGCTTCGTGGAGGAGTCGTACGGCGCGGTCCAGTTCCAGGTCGGCCCCGCCGGTGAGCTGGTGGAAGCCGTAGAGGTGCCCGCGGGCCCGCTCGGTGGTCTCCAGGGCCTTCGACAGGGAGCCGAGGGCCTCCACGGTCTTGTCGTCGACGCCCTCGGGGCGCCGGTGCCGCTGGTCGGGGCCGTCCTGGTACTCGCTCATGGGGCTTCCTCGATGACGTGGCCGGGATCGTGCGTCACCTTCTCTTCCGGCCGCGCGGCGCGTTCGGATGCGGGCCCGGCGCATTGCGGCCGCGTCCGCCGTACCGGGGTCGTTCTACGTTCAACGCTTGGCGCGTTCGGCGGCGGGGTACTCGGAGCGCCGACCGATCCGCCATCAGAAGGGACGTGGGGCCGTGTTGCTCTCCCATTCAGTCCAGGGCGGAGTGCTCGTCATCACGGTGTACGAGGACCCGGGCGCCGACGCTCGCGCCGCGCTGCAGGCGAGGATCGGCGATCTGGTCCAGGCGCACCGGCCGTCCACCCTCGTCATGATCCTCGACGAGCCGGCCGCGGCCCGCCCGGTGATCGGCGTCGTCCTGCGGGTCCACCGTCTGTGCGCTCGGCTCGGCATTCTGATGTCCGTGGCCACGCACAGCGCCCCCGCGCGGCATCTGCTCGAGACCTGGGCGGACGGTCTCGACGGCACGCGGCTCGTCGTCCACGCCCGCATCGACACGGCGATCGCCGGCGCGACCGCGCTCGCGGTGGCCGCATGACCCGCCCGGGGCGGTCGTGTCCGTCCCCGACCTGCGGGAGGTTGGGCGCCACCCGCGACGACATGCGCGTCTTCCAGATGCACCGGGCGGTCCGCGCCGCCCTCGACCAGCACCGCGTCTGGCGGCACGTGCCGCTCGACGAACGGCGGCGCCTCCTTCCGCCCGCCGACGAAACGGCCCTCGTCACCGAGATGCGGCGGGCCGCCGTCACGGACCCGGGCGGCCTCACCGACGCCTACCGGCACCGCGCGGCCGACCCCGACGACCTGTAGGCCCCGCGCAGCGACTTCCTCGACCTCGTCGACGCCGCCACGCCCGCCCGTCCAGCCGTACGCGACATCGTCGTCGGCGGACGTCGGAACCGGGGCTCGGCGGAGGTGGGCGATCGGTCCGGGCGTAGGCTGCGCACAGCACGGTCACGGCCCGGGGGAGCGGATGACGTCGGAGACGACACAGCGGTGGGAATCGAGCCTCGACTCGGTCGTGGTGTACGCGCAGGGAGCGGTGTGCCGCCGGCTGGCCCGGGGCAGTGTGCCGCCGGACGGCCGGGTGCGGGTGACGGGACTGCCGCGCTCACTGGACGCGGGATCGCTCCGGGCCCGGGTCACGGGTGGCGCTCCCGGAGCGCGGGTCGGTGCGGCACGCGTGGAGGTCGAGGCCGCACCGCGCGGCAGCGCCGTCGACGACGACCTGCGCGGTGAGGTGGAGCGGCTGCGCGACGAGTGTGCGGCGGCGCGGGGTCGCCGGGACCGCCAAAGGGGCCTGATCGAGGAGATCGGGGCGCTGCGCCCGGTCCCGCCGCCCCGTAGACGGGACGATCCGCACCGTCGTACCCCGGTCGACGCTTGGCTTCGGCTGGCCGACTTCGTCGACGAACGGCTGACCCGGCTGCACAGCCGCCTCGTCGAACAGGAGGAGGTGCTGCGCCGCGTCGAGCACGAGCTCTCCGTCGCCGAGGACAGACTCGCCCGCGCCTCCACCGACGCGCCGTCGGCGCACGTCGAGACCACGGTCTCGGCCGTCCTGACCCTCGACGGGGCCGGGGACACGGAGGTGGAGGTCGAGGTGGAGTACGGCGTGCAGGGCGCCGTATGGGTGCCTGCGTACCGTCTCACCCACCGTCAGGACGAGGGCACCGCCCGTCTGGTGCTGCGCGCCTCGGTCGCCCAGCGCACCGGTGAGGACTGGACCGGGGTGCGGATCGCGCTGGCCACCGCCGACCTGCGACGCCGCACCGATCTGCCGAGGCTGCGCTCGCTGCGGATCGGGCGCAGGCAACCCGAGCCCGAGCCCTCCGGCTGGCGCGAGCCTCCGGCGGGGCTGGCCGACCTGTTCGCCGGATACGACGCGGTGGGCCCCCGGCCCGCTCCGGTCGCCGTGCCCGTGAGCGTCGGGGCCGGGCTCGTCCCGCCCCCGCCACCACCTCTACCACTGCAGAGCTACGGCGCGCCCGACCTCGCGGCGCCGCCGGGCTACGGCGTGTCCCTGCCCACCGCGCCGCCGGTTTACGGCGCGGCGGCCCCCGCTCCCCAGGTCGGCGGCCCGGTCCCGGAGGGCTTCGGTGGCGGGATGGACGGCCGGATGGACGATCTCGCGCGGTCGGCCCCGCCGCCCTCGGCCGGCCGACCGCGGGTTGGCGGCAGGTCGGCCGCGGCCCCCGCTGCCCGCGCCATGGTGCCCTCGGCCCCCGGCAGCGCGCCGGCGCCCGCGCCCCTGGGCAAGGCGGCCGCACCCGCACCGCCCCCCGTGGCCGGTCCGCCGCGGCCGAGCAGCGCCGAACTCGACTACTCCGCCCTCACCCTGTGCGGTCCGGACGAGCAGGGCGCTCGCCGGGGCCTGCTGTTTCCCGACGCCCCCTTCGACCCGGTGGCGGCCGAGTACCGGCGCCGCGCCGACGCGGTGGCCGCGCTGCCCCTGCCGGGTCACGCCGTGCGGCCCCGTGAGTCGGCCGGTTCCTTCGATCACCGCTTCGACGCGGTGGCCCGCGCCGACATCCCCTCGGACGGCTCCTGGCACACGGTCACCGTCGGTGGGATTCCGGTCGGTCTGCGCACCGAGTACCTCTGCGTGCCGTCCGTGGAACAGACCGTGTACGCCACCCTCGTGCTGTCGAACGCGACGGACCAGGCCCTGCTGGCCGGCCCGGTGGAGGTCGCCTCCGGGGACGACTTCCTGGTGACCGCCGCGCTGCCGACGCTCCCCCCGGGCGGTGAACGCCGGGTGGGGCTCGGGCCGGCCGAGGGCGTCCGGGTCAGCCGCCGGACGCACCTGCACGAGTCGACCGCGGGCATCCGCGGCCAGACCACCGTGCTCGACCACCGCGTCCACGTCGAACTGGCCAACCGGCTCGCCGGGCCGGTCACCGTCGAGGTCCGTGAGCGGGTCCCGGTGACCTCCGACACCGACGTCCGCATCGAGGAGCGCGCCGACTGGACCGCTCCCCGGGACGTCACGGGGCCCGACCTCCACACGCCGGGCACCCGCCTGTGGCGGGTGGAACTGCCCGCCGGCGGCACCACCGTCCTCGAAGGCGGCTACGAGATCCGCATCCCGTCCGGCAAGACCCTCGCCGGCGGCAACCGCAGGAGCTGACCCACCCCATGTCCACGGCACCGGAGCCGATCCCCCTCCCCGTCACCGCCGTCACCTGTCTGGAGGACCGCGCGCACATCGAGCGCACGACCACGGTCGACCTCCGGGCCGGTGTCCAGCGGCTGCGTCTCGGGCCGGTCAGCGCGCTGGCCGTCGACCGTACCCTGCAGGCCGCGCTGACCGCCGCGCACCCGGCGACCGTGCTCGACGTGCGGATCGTCCGTGCCTGGACGCCGCGCGGGCCGCGCCCCACCGACGACGACTCGGCCCTGCGCCACCACGTGGCCCGGCTGGAGGACGAGCGGCTCGCCGTGGAGCAGCGGCGCGACCGGCTGCGGGCCCGCCTCGACGCGCTCGGCCGACTCGCCGCCGACCTGCTGCGGGAGATCGGCGAAGGCGCCGGCGGCGGAGAGGACGAAGGGCCCCGCTGGACCCTCGAACTGGACCGGGTGGACGACGAACGCGACTCCTGCGCCGAGCGGCTGCGCGCCGCGGAGGCCCGACTGGCCGCCCTCGCCGAGGAGCTCGGCACCGCCCTGCGGGCCCTTGACCTCGCGGAGGAGGAACCGGCCGAGCTGACCGGCCACATCGAACTGACCGTCGAGGCCTCGGCCGCCGGACCGGCCGGACTGCGCCTGACCCATCTCACCCCCTGCGCGCTGTGGAGGCCCGCCTACCGGGCCGTGCTCGACGGGGACGCCCTCACGCTCGAGACCGAGGCGACGGTGTGGCAGCGCACCGGCGAGGACTGGTCCGACGTACGGCTGACGCTGTCGACGGCGCGCTCGGCGCTGTCCGCGGAACCGCCCCGGCTCGGCGAGGACCGGCTGACGCTCCAGGACCGCACGGCCGCGGAGCGCCGCACCATCGACGTCGAGCTGCGCGAGGAGGAGATCGCGGATATCGGTCCGGCCGCGGTGCTCGGTCTGCCGGGCGTGGACGACGGCGGCGAGGTCAGGGTGCTGCGCTCCCCGGCGCCGGTCTCGGTGCCCGCGGACGGTCGCGCCCACCGGGTGCCGCTGTCCGTGTTCACCACGACCGCGCGCAGCGAGTACGTCTGCGCACCCGAGCTGTCCCCGCTGGTCACCCAGGTCGTGCGGGGCGACAACCGGTCCGGCCACGCCCTGCTCGCGGGCCCCGTGGACCTGCTGCGGGCGGGCGGTTTCAGCGGGCGCGGGATGCTGGACTTCACGGCTCCCGGTGCCGCCGTGGAACTCGCCTACGGCAGCCATGACGACCTGCGGGTCGTACGGCACACCGAGGAGAGCCGTGACACGGCGGCGCTCACCCAGCGGACCGTGGTGACGCACACCGTCCGGCTCCATGTGTCCCGGTTCTCCGCCCCGGACGAACGGGACGAGCGGGTGGTCGTCCTGCGTGAGCGGATCCCGGTCTCCGAGGTGTCGGCGGTCCAGGTACGCCTGCGGGAGGAGGGCTGCTCCCCCGCGCCGGACGCGGTCGACGCCGACGGTGTCGCGCAGTGGCGGCTCGCCCTCGCACCCGGCGGCCGGCGCACGGTCACCCTGGTCTACGAACTGTCGGCGAGCGCCAAGGTCGCCGGGCTCTGAGTCCGTGCCGGGCCGGGGCCCCGGGTCACTCGCCCAGCAGTCGGCGCAGCCACCGCAGGCGGGCCGCGCGGGCGTCCCGGGAGAGCGCGGCCTGCGGCACCAGCCCGTCGAAACCGTGGAAACCGCCCGGCCAGACATGCAGTTCGGCGCTGCCGCCCGCCTGCCGGATACGGCTCGCGTGGGCGACGTCCTCGTCGCGGAAGGTCTCGGCCGAGCCGACGTCGATGAAGGCGGGAGGAAGCCCCGACAGGTCGTCGGCGCGGGCGGGCGCGGCGTACGGGGAGACGTCGGCCGTGCCGCGTGCCGCACCCAGCAGGGCGCTCCACCCGGTGTCGTTGGAGGTGCGGTCCCATACGCCCAGGCCGGCCATCTGGTGGGCGGACGGGGTGTCGTTGCGGTCGTCGAGCATCGGGCACATCAGCACCTGTCCGATCGCCCGCGGTCCGGCGCGGTCACGGGCGCGGGGCAGTCCCAGCCGGTGGCTGCCCGTCACCATGCCGCCGCCGTGGATGGCGCAGACGATCGGGCGCGGTGCGGTCGCGGCGGTGGGCCGGCAGAAAAGCAGCGGCACCTCGGGCGCGCCCGGAGGACCCGGGGCCGTCCGCTCCTCGATCTCGAAGAGGCCGCCGCCGGCCAGTTCCTCGTTCGTGGGAGGCGCGAACGGACCGCCGTCGGTCTGTCGTCCGGCGGGGATCACGTCCGGGGTGATCGTGGGCGGCAGAAAGGCGCCGATCGCCTCGAGCTCGGCGGCGAGTTCCGGATCGAAGGGCGGGGGGCAGGTCCATCGGGGCCTCCTGTGGTGAGGTGTGCGGGGGGTCGTGGGCTCCGCCGTCGCGGTCGCGGCGAGCGGGCCGGTGGTCAGCGGGCGGCCGCACGGGTCGCCGGCGGTCCTCCGGTACGGCGTCCCGCTCCGGCCGGTCGGCGGGGGTCAGCCGGGGCACCCAGGCCAGGCCGATGACCGCCGCCGGCAGGACGCAGCCGAACAGCGCGCCGAAGAACAGCCGGGTGTGGCCGAGGGCGAGGGCGGGCGTGCCCAGGGCGGCCAGTGCGGCGACGGCCGGGTGAAGGCCATGGTCAGGCCGGTGGCGGTGGAGCGCAGCAGGGTGGGGAAGAGTTCCTGGGTCCAGACCTTGTAGACGGACTCCCCCATCGGTGACTGGCTCCGACATCCGGTCGTCGGCCCCGCGTTGATCGCGGCGCTGACGGGCGGACGCACCGAGCGGGCGGCCGCCCCCGCCGAGGGCGCCGTCGACGCCCTGCGTCCGGTGTCCTCGCCGGCGCTGCGTCGGTTCCTCGGGTTCCTTCCCCGGCACCTGCCGCGCGAGCTGCTGGAGAAGCTGATGGGGATGGGCGATGCCCCTGCCGTGACAGCCGACGCCGGTCCGCCCCGCCGGCCCTTGAGCGCGGCCCGTCGTGCCCTGACACCACGGCGGGCCGCTCAGCCCTCTCCCCCTGAGTAGTCGAACCAGTCGAAGTGGACGGTGCCGGCCGCGGCGTACATGCCGATGACGCGGCCGGTGAAGCCGCCGGCGACCTCGGTGGACAGATACCGGCCGTCCAGCCGGGCCAAGTCGACGTACCGGCCCTCCGCGTCCTCCAGACCGAGGGAGACGGTGTCGGGTCCCTGGCGTGGGTCGCGGACCTCCCGGGTGGCGGCCACCTCGACCCTGAGCACCACCGGCCCCCCGGGCGCCGGGTGGGACGCCAGCACGGATCGCAGCGGTCCGACACGGGCGATCACCAGGACCTCTTCCCGGGTCGCCTCGATCTCGTAGTGGTGCCGTTCGTCGAGCCGGACGGCGAGACCGCCGCGTCCCGCGGCCGGGTCGACCAGGGTGCGCACGCGGCAGGTGGGGTCCTGCTGGCGGCGGCCGACGAAGACGGCCTCGGGGTCGTCGAGGGAGTCCCCGCGGGCGCGCAGGCTCAGCCATCCGGGCCGTTCCTCCGTGGTGCAGTGCTCCACGGGCCGGGAACGCGGGGAGATCCAGCGGGGAGCGAGCTCGCCGTGCTCGAAGTCGTCCCGGACGGGCGTCGGCACGGGCTCCTGGAGCGGCCAGGGCGGTGGGGACAGGACCGGTGACACCTCGCCCACCACCGGCCAGCCGTCGACCCAGGTGACCGGGGCGAGGAAGGTCTCCCGGCCGAGGACGTGCCAGCCGGGCGACCCACCGTGCGGCCGCACGCCGAGGAACACCATCCACCAGGAACCGTCCGGCCCTTGGACCAGGTCCCCGTGGCCCGTGTTCTGGATGGGGTGGTCGGTGCCCCGGTGGGTGAGGATCGGGTTGGCCGGGCAGGGCTCGAACGGGCCCTGCGGGGTGCGGCCCCGGGCGATCGAGACACCGTGACAGCGCTCGGTGCCCCCCTCGGCGATGAGCAGGTACCAGTAGTCACCGATGTGATGGAGGTGCGGCGCCTCCGGGGCCTTGGCGCCGGGCGTGCCGGACCACAGAGGCTGCGGCTCGCCCAAGGTCTCCCCGGTGTGCGGATCGATACGGACCTGGCTGACGCCCGCGACGGTGCACCAGCAGGTGCCGTCGTCGTCCCAGGCGAGGTCCGGGTCGATGCCCCGCACACCGGGCAGCGGGATCGGGTCCGACCAGGGGCCGGCCGGGTCGGTGGCGGTGAAGAGGAGGTTGCCGTCACCGCTCACGTTCGTGACGATCAGCCAGAAGCGGCCGTCGTGGTGGCGCAGTGTGGGTGCGTAGAGTCCGCCGGACGAGGCGGAGTCGGGCGGCAGACGCAGTTGGCTCGGCCGGTCCAGGGCGTTGCCGATCTGGGTCCAGTGGACCAGGTCGCGGCTGTGGAAGACCGGCACGCCCGGGTAGTACTCGAAGCTCGAGCAGACGAGGTAGAAGTCCTCTCCCACCCGGCAGACGCTCGGATCGGGGTGGAATCCCGGGATCACGGGGTTGCTGAGGACGGTGTCCCCCTTGGGCGCGCTCGACAGCCTTCGCATGAACCCTCCGAAGAGAGAAACGTTCGCATCCGGGCATGATCAATTTCTGGACGAGGCTAGCGAGCGCGCCATCGGAGGTCAACGGCGCGCCCGTCAGGGTGGCGACGATCTCCAGCCTCGTTCCGGGGTCAGCTCGGGGTGCTCGTCAGGCGGTACGAGCCCGACGGCAGCGCGTCCTGGTGCAGGAGCCTGTACGCCAGGTCGGCGCGGCCCTCGTCGGTGAGGTCGGGGGCGAGGACGTTGACGCCGAGGAAGCCCACGGACAGGGTGTTCTCGGCGTACCGGACGCGGCTGCTGTGCGGGTGGGCCCCCTTGTAGGCCGCGTCGTTGCCGATGTTGTCGGCCAAGTGGCCGATTATGGAGCGGCGTTGTCCTCGGTCTTCTGGTCGGGGTCGGTTCCGGGTTCGATCGGGGAGGCGTCGCCGAGGCTGGACCTGACCGTGACCGTCCCGCCCTCGGTGCTCAGGTACTCGGCGAGGAACGCCTTCTTGATGTCGGCGAAGAGTCGCTCGTACGCCGCGGCCTCGTCCGGGCGGTCGAGGGCCCGGGCCATCCGGGCCATGAGCCGGGCGACATAGCCGTAGTAGACGTCGCTCATGAGCCGGGCGCTGGTCTTCTGCGGGGCGAGCCAGTCGCCGGTGAGGGAGCCCTGCCCGGCGTAGGTGTCGCCGGTCTGCCGCCGGATCCAGTCGAGATAGCGGGTCATCGCGGGCCAGTTGTCCTCGACGACGGCCGGGGCGCCGGTCATCTGCCACAGGGTCCAGGGCAGCACGACCCCGCAGGGGTGACCGGTGCCGAGGCGGCCCGCTGTGGGTCGGTCACCGTCCGCTCCGGGTCCACGACGATCCGGCCCCTGCCGTGGGGGCTGTCCTCCTGTCCGGTGACGCCCGTGGCGACGGTGATCGACCGGGGCCGGCGATCCCAGCGGCTGACGAACCGGGCGGTCTCGGCCGGATAGACGAGGAGCAGGGCGCCTCTCCGTGGCCGACTACGACAACACGACCTTCGCCGCGCTCGGGCCGATCTCCCTGACGAGCGTCGACCAGGCGGGCCGGGAGATCGGCAGGAACGCCACCCGTCTGCTGCTGGAGCGGATCACGGACCGCGCCAAGCCGTCGGTCCAGGTCAGGCTCTCCCCCACGCTGGTGGCGCGCCGCACCACGGCCGGCCCTGTGCGCTGGTGCCCCGGGTCGTGTCCGCACCGTCCCGTCGTCCGCCCGAAGGGCGGGACGCGTCCGGAGCGTGCTCTCGGCGCGGCGGGAGTGCGTGCCGGGCGCCGCGGGGCGGGCGGGACTTCACGGACCCGACCCGGGGGATCCACTCAGTCGCGTGCGGCCACGTACAGGCTCTGGGTGCTGCGGCCGAGCGGGCCCTTCTCGTCGTGCAGGGCGGATTCGGCGAGGCCGATGCCGGCGCCGTCGACCATCGTCCGGGCGTCCAGACAGACCCACTCGCCCTCGGGATGGCGATGCACCCCGACGCTGAGATCGGCGTTGACGAAGACGTACCGGTGGAAGTCCAGTGCCGCGCTGACCCCGTTGCCCGAGTCCGCGGCGACCAGCACCCTGCTGAGCGGTGTGATCTCCTCCCCCGCGACCAGGGGAACCCTCATCCGCATCCACGCCGTCGCCGGGCCGGGCTCGAGGAAGGAACCGGCCGCGAAACGCACTTCCATGCCGGTGTGGTAGCCGCGGTCCCACGGGACGGGGAAGAACGCCTCCTCGGACGCGGCCGTGGGGCCGGGCACCTGCGGGCCCGGCGACACCTCGGGGACCGAGTGCGGCGCCGTCTTCAGGAGCAGAGCGGTCACGCGCATCACCTCCGCGCCGCCGTCAGGCGTCAGGGCGGCCTCGACGAGCTCGGTGCTGCGCCCGGCGCGCAGCACGCGCACCGACACGGTCAGCGGCCGTATCGGAACGGGGCGCATGATCTCGTACGTCAGCCGGGCGACCCGTAGATCCGGCCGGGCGTCGGGCCGTTGCTCGACGGCCAGCCCGAGCAGCGCGGCCGGTGGCCCCGCGTGCTGCGAGCCGGCGTCCCATGGCCCCCGCGAATAGGGGGTGGGCAGGAACCGGTCCTCGGTCTCCCGCTCGTAGAAAGCTTCTGCCTCCGACACCGGTGTGGCCTTCCCTCCGTGACGCCGCGTCCCGTTCCCCCCATCCTACTAAGCGCTTGCTCATTTCGCTCGCTTCCGGGGCCGCCGTTTCCCACTGCACGGGCAACGGGAAATCCCCGGGAAACGCCTGGTCGTCCGGTGGCCCCCGACGAGAACGTGAGCTCCGTCGATCCCCGGGAGCGTCGCCGCGCCGTGCGGCGGTCCCGTGGGCAGCACTCACGTAAGGATCTGCGCCAGTGAACAGGTGGAATCGTGTTTCGTCCGTCGGACGCCGGTCCGGCCGGGGCAGCGGGATCTTCTCCGCGGTGACGGCCGCGCTGCTGCTCGCCGGCAGCATGACACTCCTCGGCACGGCGGGCACCGCGCAGGCCGCCGCGTCGGACTGCGAGGGCGGCCGCAACGGCTTCATCGACATCTCCGACGAGGCCTACGACACCGCCGGACCCCAGGTGACGCTGTGGAGCGAGGGCATCAACATCAGCGTGCAGTACGGCAACATCCGCGGCGTCCAGCGCGGTTGGGCCCGCATCGCCGGTGATGTGCAGCCGGGCAACCAGGTGTGGATGGACTGGAGCCAGGACGGCGGCCGGACCTGGCTCCAGTGCGGGCCGTTCACCTCACGGGGCGGCGAGAACAAGACGAGCGCGGCCCAGCGCACCAGCAACGACGCCAACTGGAAGTTCCGCGCCTGCGGTTCGACGCGGTCCGGGATCCACTGCACGGCCTGGTGGTAGGCCCGCGCGCGGCCCTGCCCCGTCCGACCGCCGTCCCCCTCTCTCCAGCTCTCCGGCCGACCTCCGTCCGACGTCCGTGACGCACCTTTGGAGTTCCGCATGAACACACCACGCACCGCGCTCGCACTCGCCTCGGCCGCGCTGCTGGCGGCCGTGGGCAGCCCCGCGCTCGCCGCGCCGGGCGCCGCCGCCCCGTCCGCCGCATCCACCGCCACCCACTGCGTCCTCGTCCTCGACGAGGTGAAGGCCGGCGAGCAGGTCTCCGACGTCCAGTCGTACTCCTGCTTCAGCGGTCCCGGCGCCTCCGCCCGGGCCGCGGCGGCCGTGCCGCGGGCCGCGCAGACGGAGCTGATGACCTGGTCCGAGCACGCCGACTGGGGCGGCGAGTACACCAAGGTCTACGGCAGCGCCGGGCCCTGCGACGCGGCGGGCTACAGCTTCAACCCGAACAGCTACTGGTCTACGCACCTGTCGTCGCTCCTCGTCGACGGGGGATGCACCAAGGCCTTCCTGAGCGGCCCGAGGGGCAACGGCACCTTCGGCCGCTCCATCCCCTACGTCGGCGACACGCTCAACGACGCGGTGACGTACATCAAGATCTGGCGCGGCTGAGCGGGCCGGAACAGGGGTTTCCCGGGCATCGCGCCGAGAGGCAACGGGAAACCCCTGATCCGTGCCACCTGCCGAGGCCACGGTGAGGCCCGTTCCCGTCCCCGGCAGGAGAGGCGCGCGCCCCGCTTCCGCCGGTGGATCCCACGCCTCAACCACTGTGACACTCGTCACTTCCCGTCGCGCCGAAGAATCCCCGTCTCCGCCCCCGTGCTTACCTTCCCCCACACGCACGGCCGCCGACCTGACCACTCGGCGGCAAAGGACGGCGCCCTGTGCGCCGTTGGCCTCGGGGGCACACCATTCATGGACCACAAGGACGGCGAGTCGGCGTACCCGCCGGCCGCCGCTCAACGGCGGGCGCAGCACTCGTCCTTCGGCTCCGCGCTCCGCGAACTGCGCCTGGCGCGCGGGCTGTCGCTGGCGGACCTGGCACGGATCACGCACTACAGCAAGGGGTATCTGAGCAAGATCGAGACGGGCCGCAAACCGGTCAACTGCGATGTCGCGCGGTTGTGCGACGAAGCGGTCGGGGCCGACGGCGCCCTGATCGCCCTGCTGCCGCCGGCGCTGCGGGAGGGACCGCCGGCGCAGGGCGACGGCGAGGACTGTCCCTATCCCGGGCTGTCCTCGTTCGGGCCGGGTGACGCCGGGCGGTTCTTCGGCCGCGACCGGGCGGTCGCCGTGCTCGTCGGGCGTCTCGCCCAGCGGTTCGGCAAGGGGCCGGTGGCCGTCGTCGCGGTCTCCGGGGCGGGCAAGTCGTCGTTGCTGGGGGCGGGCCTCGTCCCCGCCCTCACCGACGGCGCGCTCCCCGTCGACGCCCGCGACTCCCCTGTCCTGTGCACCCCGACGGCGCGCCCGCTGTCGGCTCTCCGGCAGGCGCTCGGCACCGCACTGCCCGCCGGCGCGCTCGACCACCTGCGCGACGACGGCCCGCCCCTCGAACGAGCCCGGTGTCTGGTGGCGGCCCTGCGCTCCTGGGCCGCGACCCTCGACGCCGGCCCCCGGAGGGAACCCGCCGCGAGGCCGCCTAGGGGGCGCGTCCTCATCGTCGACCAGTTCGAGGAGGTCTTCACCCTCTGCGACGACGAGGCCGAACGCCGGTCCTACATCGCGGCGCTCACCGCTCTCGCCGGCGGCGGCGAGGAACCCGGGCCGGCCGACACGGCGTTCGCCGTGGTGCTGGGGGTGCGCGCCGACGTCACGGGACGCTGCCTGGAGTACCCGCCCCTGGTTCCGGTCGTCAGCGACGGGCTGTTCGCGCTGGGCGCGATGACCGCCGAGGAGCTGCGGGAGTGCATCGTCCGGCCGGCCGGGGAGACGGGGACGACGCTGGAACCGGGCCTGGTCGAGCTGCTGTTGCGGGACCTGGGTGCGGTCGACGCCCCCGCCACGGCCGGAGGCGGCCCGGACCCGGCCGTCGCGGGAGGCCGGCCGGGCGTGCTGCCGCTGCTCGGGCACGCCCTGCGGGAGACCTGGCAGCGGCGCACCGACTCCACCATGACGGTGGCGGGTTATCTGGCGACGGGCGGGATCCACGGCTCGGTCGCCACCGCGGCCGAGAACCTGTTCGCCGCACTGTCACCGGCCCGGCAGGACGCCGCCCGCCGACTCCTGCTGCGGCTGGTGCGCGTCGGCGAGGACAACGAGGCCTCCCGGCGCCCCCGCACCACCGCCGACCTCCTCGACGGGCTGCCGGATCCCGCAGCCGCACGGTCCACGCTCGACGCACTGGTGGCGGCCCGGCTGCTGACGGTGGACGCCGACCGCGTCGAGCTCGTGCACGAGGCGCTGCTGCGGGCCTGGCCCAGGCTGCGTACGTGGATCCACACCACGCGCGCCGATCTGCTGCTGCACCAGCAACTGGGCGCCGCCGCCCGGGAATGGGACCGGGGGAACCGCGACCCGAGTCTGCTCTACCGCGGCGCCCGGCTGACCGCCGCCCGGGAATGGGCGGCCGGACCCAGCGGCCGGGACAGCGTGCCGACGCCGGTGGAGGCCGACTTCCTGAACGCCTCCGCACACGAGGAGGACCTGCGCCGGCGTCTGGCACGGCGCCGGGTCCGCCAGCAGCGGACGGGAGTCGTCTTCCTCACCGTGCTGCTCGCGCTGGCCCTCCTCGCCGGCGGAACCGTCCTGCACCAGCGCATCTCCGCGGACGAGCAGCGCAGGACGGCGCTGTCGCAGGCCATGGCGGCACGCGCCGCCCAACTGGCCTTCGGGCGGCCGGAGGCCTCGATGCTGCTGGCCGAGTCCGCCTACCGCACCGCGCCCACCACCGAGGCGCGCAGCGCGCTGCTCAGCACGCAGGCCAACGCCTTCGCGGGCCGGTTCACCGGCCACCGCGGGCCGGTGAACAGCGTGGCCTTCGGCCCCGGCCGACGGCTGCTGGCCTCGGCGAGTTCCGACGGCACGGTACGGCTGTGGGACGTCGTCACCCGGCGCGGCGCGGGGGTGCTCGCGGGTCATCGGGGGCCCGTGCGGGCCGTGGCCTTCTCGCCGGACGGGCGCGCGGTGGCCTCGGCGAGTTCGGATGCGACGATCCGCCTCTGGTCGGTCTCCGACCGGGTGCAGTCCGCCGTCCTGACGGGACATCAGGGGCCGGTCCGTGCCCTCGCCTTCTCCCCCGACGGACGGACCGTGGCCTCCGCGGGCAAGGACGGGACCGTACGACTGTGGGACACGCGGACGCGGCGTCAGACCGCCCGGATGCCGGGCCATCTGGGCGATGTCCTCGCGCTGGCGTACGCCCCCGACGGCTCCCGGCTGGCGAGCGCGGGCGTCGACCGCACCGTACGGCTGTGGAATCCGCGCACCCACCGGGCCGGGGCCGTGCTGAAGGGGCACAGCGGGGACGTCCTGGCCGTGGCGTTCAGCCCCGACGGCCGGCTGCTCGCCAGTGGCGGCGCGGACCGCACCGTACGGCTGTGGGATCCGGCGGACCACCGGCGGTCCGCCGTGCTCACCGGGCACGACGACGACGTCAACGGGCTCGCCTTCGGGCCCGACAGCCACACGGTGGTCTCCGCGGGGGGCGACGGCACGATCGTGCGCTGGGACGTCCACACCCGTCGCGCGGTCGACACCCTGTCCGGTCACACCGACTACGTCATGGGTGTCGCCGTGGCCGCGAAGGGCGATCTGCTGGCCACCGCGGGGTTCGACGGGACCGTCGCCCTGTGGGACCTCACCGGCCACACGCTCAGCACCTCCCCGGTCAGCGAGCTGTGGAAGGCCGCGTTCAGCCCCGACGGACGGCTGCTCGCGTCGGCGGCGGCGGACGGCACCGTGCAGCTCTGGGACGTGGCACGGCGTATCCGCGTCCGTACCCTGACCGGGCACAGCGGGGCGGCCTACGCCGTGGCGTTCAGTCCGGACGGCCGGTGGCTCGCCTCGGCGGGCGCCGACCGCACCGTACGGCTGTGGCCCGTCGCGGCGGCGGGGGGCGACCCCGTCGTGCTGTCCGGGCACACCCGGGCCGTGTTCGACGTGGCGTTCAGTCCGGACGGCCGGTGGCTCGCCGCGGCGGGCGCCGACCACACCGTACGGCTGTGGGAGATGTCGTCCACGGGCGGTCCGGCGCGGACGCCCGCCAGGGTGCTCACGGGGCACACGGACTTCGTCAACTGTCTGGCCTTCAGCGCCGACAGCGCCACCCTCGTCAGCGGCAGCGACGACCTCACGCTCCGGCTGTGGGACGTGTCGCGTGCCCGTCCCGGCACGGTTCTCGCCGCGCACGGCGGCTCGGTCCGCGCCGTGGCCTTCGCCCCCGACGGCCGCACCCTCGCGAGCTCCGGCAACGACGGGGTCGTCCGGGTGTGGGACGTGGGCCGGGGCCGGGTCACGGGGGTGCTCGGACAGCACGCCGGGTCGGTGCGCGGCCTGGCGTACAGCCCCGACGGGCGCTCCCTCGCCAGCAGCGGCAACGACCGCACGGTGCGCCTGTGGGATCCCCTGCGGCGCAGGCTCGTCGCGACCCTGACCGGGCACACCCGTGCGGTGTGGAGCGTCGCCTACGGTCCGGACGGCCGGACGGTCGCCAGCGCCGGCAACGACGGCACCGTCAGGCTGTGGGATCTCGACATCCCCGACCGTGTCGCGGCCCTGTGCGGCGTGGTGGGCCCGGTCGACCGCCGCCGGTGGCAGCGGCTGCTGCCGGGTTACGGCTACTCGGCGACATGCGCGAAGTGACGTGCCGCGAGCGGGTGTGCGCCCCGCACGACGCGGGGGTGGTTCCTGACGGCCGTCAGGAACCACCCCCGCGTCAGGGGCCGCCGGTCAGGCGTTGGCGCAGATCGCGTACACGCTGATGCCGACGGACGCGTAGCCGTCCTGTCGGCCGAGGGCGATCCAGCCGGTGCTGTCGGGGGTGGGGAAGCCGCCGACCAGGATCGCGCCGTTGCCCTGGGCCTCGGCGCCGCCCCCGATCACCTTCTTGCCGGGCGGGCAATAGACCGTCCGACGCTGGAACAGCACCTGACCGCTCTTCGTGAAGGCGACGACGGAGGAAGTGGACCTGCCACCCTCCGCGTGGGTGATGACGGTCGGCTCACCTTCAGCCGACATGGACATGTCATCTACGTAAGAGGGTCTGGCGTCGCGCCTCTGTGCCGTCCGGGCGACCATGGCAGGAGGAAGCGGAGCCGACGTCTCCCGTCCGCCGATCCCGGAGGTGGCCCCCTGCACACCCCGCTCCCCGTCGTCTTCGCGATCTGCGCGGCCCTGAGCAACGCGGTCGCGACGGTGCTGCAGCGCAAGGCCGCCCTGACCGTGCCGCGCTCGCAGGGGTTCCGGGCCGGGCTGATGCTCGACCTGTTGCGCCGGCCCGTCTGGCTGGCCGGCATCCTCGCCGTGATCACCGCCGCCGTCTGCCAGGCCCTGGCCCTGGCGACGGGCCCGCTGACGATCGTGCAGCCCCTGTTCGTGCTGGAGCTGCCCCTCACCCTCATCGTCGCCTCCGTGCTGATGCACCGGAATCTGCCGGGCAGGGGCTGGCTCGCCGTGGCCACGGTGGTGGCCGGACTCGCCGTCGCCCTCGCGGCCGCGTCCCCCACCGGCAACCGCACGCAGGTCCCGCTGGACCGCTGGCTCCCCGCGCTCGCCGTATGCGCGGGGGCGGTCGTCGTGCTGGCTCTCACGGCCCTGCAACGCCCCGAAGGCCGCACCCGGGCAGCCTGTCTGGGGGCGGCGACGGCGATCGGCTACGCCCTGACCGCGGCGCTGATGAAGTCCTCCACACACATCCTCGACGAGCAGGGACTCGCGGGCTTCTTCTCCGCCTGGCAGACCTACGCGTTCGCCGCCACCGGCGTCTGCGCGCTGTTCCTGCTGGAGAACGCGATGCAGGCCGGCCCCCTGGTCGCCTCGCAACCCGCGCTGACCCTCGGCGACGCGACGGTCAGCCTCCTCCTCGGCATCACGCTGTACGAGGAGGTCGTCCGCTCGGGGTGGTGGCTGGTTCCCCAGCTCTGCGGTGTCGCGCTGATCGCCGCCGGGGTCGTCACGCTGTCACGGGTCCCGCTCACCCGGACGCTCGTGGCACCGGAGGACGCGCGCGAGGTGAGCCGACAGGCAGGTTCATGACCGACGGCGACGATCCGGCGTGCGAGGATGCGGCAGGGAGCGTCGGGCGGCGGCAGCGGAGTGGGAACGACATGATCGGGACGGAGTTCCGGAGCGAGGACCTGCCCTGCGAGGACAGGTTCGACCACTGGCGGGACATGGTGGGCCGGATGCGGTCACCCAGCGACATCAGCAGTGCGCACGCCGCCGACTTCCGGGCGCGGTGCCGGCTGATGGATCTGGGGTCGGTGACCGTGTGGCCGACGTCGTTCGCGCCGACGCGGTACCGGCGGAGCCCGAAACTGGTGCGTCGGTCGGACCCCGAGCTGTACCACCTCTCGCTGCTGCTCGACGGCGGCCTGACCCTCGAACACGCGGGGCGCACCGGCGTGTTCGGTCCCCGTGATCTGCACCTGACCGACAGCTCGCAGCCGTACGACCTGCGGCCCGCGGATCCGCACGCACCACGGGTCGTCAAGGGGGTGGGAGTCGACTTCCCCAAGGCGCTGCTCCCTCTGCCACCGCACCGGATGCGTGAGCTGCTGGGCCGGGGGCTGTCGGGCCGGGAGGGCTTCGGCGCCCTGCTGGCGGACTTCCTCATCGGCCTGGAGCGGCAGGCGGAGACCCTCCAGCCGTCCGACGCGCCCCGCCTGGGAGCGGTCGTGGTGGACCTGCTGTCCGCCTGGTGCGCCCGAGCGCTGGACGCCGAGGACGCCCTGTCGCCGGAGACCCGCCGTGAGGTCCTGACGCGGCGCATCCAGGCGTTCATCGTGCGGAACCTGCACGACCCCGAGCTCAAGCCGCCGATGATCGCCGCCGCACACCACATCTCCGTCAGCTATCTGCACCGGATCTTCCCGCAGCAGGCGCGGGGCGAGACCGTCGCGTCCTGGATCCGCGGCCGGCGGCTGGAGGGCGCCCGCCGCGACCTGGCGAACCCCCTGCTGCGGACCACACCGATCCACGCCGTCGCCCTGCGGTGGGGCATCCCCCGCGCCTCCGACTTCACCCGCGCCTTCCGCGGCGCCTACGGGCTCTCCCCCAAGGAGTACCGTGAGCAGGCGCTGAGCCGACGGGAGCAGCACGGCCCGCACCCACGGGATCCCGAAGCCGGGAGCGGTGCCGCGGGCTGTCGCCGAAGGCCGTGACCGTCAGGAAGCGGATCGGGAGTTCGACGCGGCGTTCGAGGCCGTGGGGGCATCACCGTCGAGCTGGAGGGCGTCCATCCGTTCATGGGCGCCCCTGAGCGAGCCGAGCCGGGCGTACTCGTGGCCGACACGGGTGCCGCGCCGGACGAGGCCCGGCCGCCTGCCGGTACTCCCGGGTCCGGACGGCGATGATCCGCTCCAGCGCCCTGCGGCAGTGCGTGTGGCGCTCAGGTGGTCGGCACCCGCGACGATCGGATCGTGGACGTCGAGGACCAGTCGCGGGATGCCGGGGCCCGACTCAGCCTTCGCCGGGCTCGTCGGACTTCGCGGTCTCGTCCTGGGCCATGCGCAGGAAGCGGCGGATCGCCTCGGGTGCCATGTCGAGCCCCTCGGACGCGGCCTTCTCGTCGCCGAACACCTGCACGGCCTCGGCGACCGCGACGGCCAGCTCGGCCTCCGCCTTGCGGACCTTGGCCTCGGCCTTGTCCACCATGTCCACCACCGACAGCTGGCGGCGCTGCTTCTCCTGGAGCCTCTGCTTGCGGGAGAGCGTCTTGTCAGTATTCTGCACAGTCACGACCAAGATCATAAACGGCACCGCCGCCCGCCATGAAATCGGCAACTCGCCTCTGGCGCAGGGGCGTTCGGCCGGATGCCCGGCTGCCGCACGGACGAAGCGAGGGATGCGCATGAACGACGCCGGAGTGGCCGGCCGCCCGCTCGCCCTGGTGACCGGGGTGGGTCGTACCGTCGGTATCGGCGCCGGTGTGGCCCGCAGACTGGCGGCGTCCGGCTGGGACATCGCCGTCACCTACTGGGCCCCGTACGACGACCGTATGACGTGGGGCAGGGAGCCCGGCGCGGCCGAGGCGATCGTGCGGGACCTCGCCGAACACGGCGCCCGCACCGCGGCGATCGAGGCGGATCTCGCCGATCCGGACACTCCCGCAGGGGTGTTCGACGAGGTCGAGGAGCGGCTGGGTCCCGTCACCGCGCTGGTGATGTGTCACTGCGAGTCCGTCGACTCCGGTCTGCTCGACACCACCGTCGAGAGTTTCGACCGGCACTTCGCGGTCAACGCGCGGGCCACCTGGCTGCTGGTCCGCGAGTTCGGGCGGCGCTTCGCCGCGGCCCACGGGACGGGCCGGATCATCAGCCTCACGAGCGATCACACGGTCGGCAACCTTCCCTACGGAGCGAGCAAGGGGGCCATGGACCGCATCACGCTGGCCGCCGCCCGCGAACTCGGCCACCTCGGCGTGACCGCCAACGCGATCAACCCCGGTCCGGTCGACACCGGCTGGATGTCGGAGGAGATCCGCGAGGCCTGCGTGGCGGGCACCCCGCTCGGCCGGCTGGGCACCCCGCGCGACACGGCCCACCTCGTGGACTTCCTCTGCTCCGAGCAGGGCGGGTGGATCAACGGACAGCTGCTGATGAGCAACGGCGGCTTGGCCTAGAACTGTCGCCCCCCTTCCCGCGATCCGTGCGGCATGTCCCGTAATGTGGCGTTCCTTGTCGTTTCTCGGTTCTTCGCGGGCGGGATGGAGCTGCGGTCGTGACGTTCGCGGAGTCGAGGCCCGAGCAGCGGAACTGGGCGCCGCTGCTGGCGGTGTGCGCCGGGTACTTCATGGTCATCCTGGATGTGACCGTCATCAATGTGGCCGTGCCCGTCATCGGCCGGGAGCTGTCGGCCTCGCTCACCGGCATCCAGTGGACCACCGACGGCTACACCCTGGTCTTCGCCGGGTTTCTGCTGACGGGGGGCGCGCTGGGCGACCGGCTGGGGAACCGGCTGGTCTTCTGCCTGGGCGTGGGGGTGTTCACGGCGTCCTCGGCCGCGTGCGCGCTCGCGCCGGACGCTCCCTTCCTGGTGGTCGCGCGGCTGGTCGAGGGGCTCGGCGCGGCGCTGATCGTGCCCGGTTCGCTGGCGCTGCTGCAGCAGGCCTACCCCGAGCCCGCCGCCCGCGCACGGGCCTTCGGGCTGTGGGGGTCGATGGCGGGCATCGCGGCGTCGGCGGGGCCGCTGCTGGGCGGACTGCTGGTCTCCACGGTGGGCTGGCGGTGGGTGTTCCTCATCAACCTGCCTGTCGGCGCGGCCTGTCTGGCGCTGACGCCGCGCCACGTGGAGCGATCACCCCGGCACCCCGGCCGGGTGATGGACTGGCCGGCGCAGTGCGCCATCGTGGCGGCCGTGGCCCTGCTCACCGCTGCGCTCAACGAGGCCGGACGGCGCGGCTGGTCCGATCCGGCCGTCCTCGCCGGACTGGGCCTGTCGCTGCTCGCCGCCGGAGCCTTCGTCCTGCGGGAACGGCTGGCCCGCACCCCCGTGCTGCCCCTGGGGCTGCTGCGCTCCCGCGCCCTCGGCGGTGGGGCCGTCATCGGTCTGCTGTTCAACTTCGGCTTCTACGGCATGGTGTTCACCGCGAGTGTCGGCTTCCAGCAGCAGCGGGGTTACAGCGCCCTCGTCACCGGGCTGGCGCTGTTCCCGGCGGTGGCCATGACCACGTTCGCCTCCGTGCTGTCCGGGCGGCTCACCCGCCGTACCGGCGACCGCCCGCTGGTCACCGCCGGTATGCTCACCGCCTCCGTCGGGCTGGCCGGCTGGGCGGCGGCCGGAGCCGACCCCGCGTACGGGCTGCTCGTCGTGCCCATGATGGCCGCCGGATTCGGCACCTCCTTCGCCCTCACGGGTACGACCACCACCGTCATGTCCGCCGCTCCGCGCACCTACGCGGGGACCGCCTCCGCCCTGTTCAACACGACCCGGCAGATCGGCAGCGCCACCGCGGTGGCGCTCGGCGGCAGTCTCCTGGCCACCACGGCCGACCCCGGCACCGGGCTGCGCGTCAGCATGGCCGTCGGCGCACTCGCCTACCTCACGGCCGCGGGGCTCGCGAGGTGGTGCGTCCCCCCGAAGAGCGGGTGAGTTTCCGGGTGCACCACCCTTGTCCGCCGCCGGGCGCCAGAATCTCGTTCTCGTGACGGGCGTGGACATCCGGATCGACGGCGGGGTGATCGCGGCACCGCAGGGCGCTGCGGCAGCCCGCAGACCGTGAGGGGCAGCGCGCCCGCCAATGGCGTCGACGTAGGTGACTGATCGTCATATATCCACCTGCTCATGAGGAGTTCAGGCGGGAAGACTGGCGCAGGACGGTGGATTCGGTATGTCATGCCTCTGCCATCTCACTGGAGTGCCGGAGTGGAAAGGAAACTCCCGTGCGTCTGCGCCCCCTGCGCTTTCTCTGCGGTACCACCGCGCTCGCCCTCGCTCTGCCCGTCCTCGCCCCCGGGCAGGCCGCGGCGGCCGTTCCCGTCTCCTCGGTGTATCTGCAGAACGTCGCCACCGGTCTGAACGCCGCCGACAGCGGCGGGACCGTCGCCGCGCACAATCCCAAGGGGAACGAGGACCACCAGCAGTGGACCCCGGTCGCGGTCGACGGCGGCTATCAGCTGCGGAACGCCGACGAGTCGGGCACCTGTCTCAGCCGTAGCGGCACTTCGGCCGTCACCGCCGCGTGCGGGGCGACGGGAACCGTGTGGACCGTCACCGCCGGTGCGGGCAGCACGTACACCGTGAGCGTCCCCGGCACCTCGCAGTACCTCACCGGATCCTCCTCCGACAACAGCGCCGTACAGCTCGGTTCGGCCGGAGACCTCGCCCGCTGGTACCTGACCCCGGTGTCGTACGCGACCGCCTCGATGCCATCCGCCGACACCCGCACCCTGGACCAGGTCACCTTCCTGACCTCGCACAACGCCTTCGCCAACGGCGTCGACGGCAACTTCGCCTCGTTCCCGGTGAACCTGTTCCCGAACCAGAACTACGGCATCAGCCGACAGCTCGCCGACGGCGTGCGCGGCTTCATGCTGGACGACTACACCGTCTCCGGGCAGGCCGTGCTCTGCCACAACAGCTGCGACGGCGTGAGCGGCCCCGTCCCGCTCGCCACCGATCTGCAGCGCATGGTCGACTTCCTGAAGGCCAACCCCGGCCAGTTCGTCACCGTGTTCCTCGAGGACTACGCCTCCTCCGATGTGCTGAAGGCCTCGCTGGCCTCCGTGAGCGGGCTGTCCGACGTGCTGTACCGGCCCGACCAGGAGGGCGTGGCGACCAAGGGCTGGCCGACCATGGCGGACCTCGCGGCGCGCGGCAGACAACTGCTGATCTTCAGCGACCGCACCCGGGCGAGCGACACCGCGAGCGGCTGGGCCACCCGTGACACCTTCGGGGTGATGTACCAGCGGGAGTGGACCGTCGAGAACTACTGGTCCATGGGCGGCGGGCTGGGCTCCTCCGACTGGTCCTGCTACAGCCGCTGGGGCACCGGCCGCCCGCTGACCGTGGACTCCACCGCCTTCCACCCGCTGTTCGTCATGAACCACTTCCGGGACTACACGATCAGCGGCACCGCCACGACGGACAACGGCAAGCTCCTCAACCGGGCGCAGAACTTCTGCACGCCCGCCGCGCGCAAGAAGCCCACCTATCTCGCCGTGGACCGCTACGACCTGGGCTCCCCCACCCCGCTCAGCACGGTCGGCACCCTCAACACGTACATCCTCGCCCCGGGCCAGTGAGCCACGGCCCGTCGCCCGATCAGGCGGCGCGGCCCGCCTTCAGCGCCGCCGCGGTCCCGACGACGCGGCGGGCCGGATCTGCCTTGACCTGCCGGGCTCGGCGCGGGCGCGGCGGGAGGGTTACGTGGGTGAGTGGATCCCGGAGCCGCTGCCCGACGGCACGGAGTGGATCAGCGCCGACCGGGCGTTCAAGGAGGCGTGGGCGGTCAAGGACATCGACGCCCTGCTCGGCCTGCCGGCCACCAACGCGGTGGTAACCGGGAACGGCGGCAGACTGGCCCCCTCCGCCCCCGTCCGGTGCGGGGCGCCGAGCAGGTCGCCCGCATCCGCGCCCGTACTCAACCCCGACAAGCTCCGCTCCTGGAGGCCGAACATCGCGCAGGCGCCCAGAGGTTCGGGGATGAGCGAGACTCGGGGCGGCGGAGCCACGGGGCTGACTGTGGCACAGGTCACGGGAAGGCGGTGCGGGGTGCCGGACAGCTCATGGAGGTGAGCACTCATCTGCGTACCCGGGTTCGGGCCGGGGAATCGAGCGCGTTCGCGGAGCTTTTCGACGCGTACGCCCGCGCGGTCTACAACCATGCCTTCCGGCTGACCGCCGACTGGTCGGTCGCCGAGGACGTCATGGCGGCCACCTTCCTGGAGGCCTGGCGGCTGCGCGAGAAGGTGGACCCCGAAGGCGGCTCCCTGCGCCCCTGGCTGCTGGGCATCGCCACCAACACCGCACGCAACCAGTACCGGAGCAACCGGCGTTACCGGGCCGCCGCGAACGCCGCCGCGGCGGCCGAGCTGTCGGTGCCCGACCATGCCGACGAGGTGGCCGACCGGGTCGACGACCGCCGCCGTCTGGCCACGGCGCTCACCGCCCTGGCCAGACTGCGCCGGCCGGAACGCGAGGTCGTCACGCTCTGCCTGGGCGAGGGCCTGGACTACGAGGCCGCGGGGCGGGCGCTCGGGATCCCGGTCGGGACGGTGGCCTCCCGGCTCTCGCGGGCCCGCAGAAAGCTGCGGTCGCTCGCCGAACCCGAACTCCTCCGCCCCGCGAGCGGAACACCGTACGAAAAAGTTCGCGGAGATCGGGAAGGCGGCCGCCCCGCCCGACAGACAAGAGGTGATCGCACCCACGTGATCCGGCCCGCACAGGAGGGAAACCGATGAACGCGAACACGTCCGGGCAGAAGCCGGCCGAGCGGAACGAGAGCGCACCGCTCTTCTCCGGTACCGCGCGTGACCTGCCACCGGGCCGCCACCAGTTCCACAAGGAGCGTCTGATGGCCCAGATCCACGACCTGCAGCAGGACGAGCGCGCGGCGACGACGGCCCCCGCGAGGTCCCGTCGGCTGCGGCTGCCGCGCCCGGCGGTCACGCTGCCCGTGACGGCGGTCGCGCTGGCGGCGGCGGTCGTCGCCGGGGTGGCGCTGTCCGGCGGGGGCGGCGTGCGGGACGGCGGGGTCGCCACCGGACCGGCCCTGACCACCCGGGTCGGCGCCGCGAGCACCCAGGGCGTGCCGCAGCTGCTCGACCAGATCTCGCTGGCCGCGGCCGACGTCTCCCACCCGGACATCGCGCAGGGGCAGTACGTCTACATCGAGTCCAAGACGGCCGACACGTTCGTCAGGACCGTCGACGGCGAGTCCAGCCTCGCCAGCCACGCGCTGCACCGCCGCCAGGTGTGGGAGTCCGCGGACGGCACCCGGGGCTGGCTGATCGACCCCGCCGTCAACGACAGTCCCGAGGGGGAGACGCTCAGCCTGCCCGACGAGCAGGGCAACACCCCCACGGCCCGTCTCAACGCTCCCTCGTACGACTACCTGGCGAAACTGACCACCGACCCCGACGCGCTGCTGGCCAAGATCTACAAGGAGACCGAGGGGCAGGGCAACACCCCCGACCAGGAGGCGTTCACCACCATCGGGGACCTGCTCGGCGAGAGCTACCCGCCGGCGGCGCTCTACTCGGCGCTGTTCAAGGCCGCCGCGAAGATCCCCGGTGTCGTCGTGGTGGAGGACGCGGTGGACGCCGTCGGCCGACACGGCGTGGCGGTCGCCCGGCTCGACGAGACCAGCGGACAGCGCGAGGAATGGATCTTCGACGAGAAGTCCCATGTCTTCCTCGGCGAGCGCACCGTGCAGGTGAAGCAGGGGGAAGGAAGCGACGCCCTGCTCACCCCCGGCACCGTGGTCTACACCAGCGCCATCCTGAAGCGGGCCGTCGTCGACGCCATGAAGCAGCCCCCGGCCCAGGCCGGCTGATCCGCGTCGCCGTCGGTGCCGAGCCGGCGGCGGTACCGGAATGCTGTCGTCCCGCGCCGGGCTTATGGTCCCTACATGGGGGCCGTTCGGTGTGCCCGGTTGGCGGCTCGTGAACGCAGGGGCCGTCGGTCGGCGTGTGCGAGGACGGGCCCGGGAGCGGCGGGGACCGGACGCGGTCGCGGCCCCGGCGCGGACGGGGGGCCGGGAGGTCGACGACGTGCCGGGGGCTGACGCCGTCGGTGTCGGGGCCGGTCCGCAGGTGCTGCGGGCCGCCGTGATCGAGGCGGCTCGGGAGACCGGCGCCACGGTGACGGCGGTGTATCTGCTGCCGCCGGACGAGCCCGTGCTGCGGCTCGCGGTGCTCGGCGGGGCGTCGTACGACATCTCCCGGCCCTGGGCGCGGGTGCCGCTGGAGACCGCGTCCCCGGTCTCCGAGGCGGTCCGGGACAGACGCCTGGTGTGGGTGGGCGGGCCGGAGGAGCTGGCCCGCCGCTATCCCCGGCTGGCGCTCGTCGTGCCGTACCGCTTCACCCTGGCCGCCGCCCCCCTCGTCACCGGCGCCGACACCTGGGGCGGGCTGGTGCTGCAGTGGCCGGCCCGGCACCCGCCGCAGCTCACGCCCGCGGAGCGCGACACGATCGGCGGGGTCTGCCGACGGCTGGGGACGCTGCTGAGGCGAGCCGCCGAGGAGGGGCGTCCGGTACGGGCCGCCGACGCGCCGCTGATGCTGCCCCCGCCGAGGGTCCGGACCGCGAGCGCGGCCGAGGCGCAGGCCGCGGTCGACTTCGCCGAGCGGATCCCCGGCGGCTGCTGCTCCCTGGACGTGGACGGCCGTCTCACCTTCGTCAGCACCAGGGCGGCGGAGCTGCTCGGCGCCGGCATCCCCGAGCTGCTCGGCGCCAAGCCGTGGGAGGCGCTGTCCTGGCTGGACGACCCGACGGCCGAGGACAGCTACCGGGCGGCCGTGCTGAGCCGGGAACCCACCTCGTTCACCGCCCTGCGCCCGCCGGACCGATGGCTTTCGTTCCGGCTGGACCCGGACGCCTCCGGCATCAGCGTCCACATCACCCCCGCGCACTCCGCCCACGTCCTCGCCCCCGTCGTGGATCCTCCGCGGACCTCCCCTGCCGCCGCGGCCACGCCCGGGCGGGCGGTCACGCTGTACCACCTCATGCACCTCGCGGCCACGCTCACCGAGGCCGTCGGCGTCCGGGACGTGGTCGACCAGGTCGCCGACCAGGTCCTGCCCGCGTTCGGGGCCAGGGCCATGGCGCTGATGACGGCGGAGGACGGCCGGCTGCGGATCATCGGCTACCGCGGGTACACCGCCGACCTCATGAGCCGCTTCGACGCCGCCCCGCTGACCTCGGACACGCCCGCCGTACGCTCCCTGACCACCGGCGTCCCGGCGTTCTTCGCCTCCTTCGCCGAGCTCAAGCGGGCCTATCCGCCCGCCCTGCTCCAGGACGCGATGTCGTCCTGGGCGTTCCTGCCGCTGATCACCTCCGGCCGGCCCGTCGGCTCCCTCGTCCTGGCCTACGACGAGCCGCACCCGTTCACCCCCGAGGAGCGCTCCGTCCTCACCTCCACCGCAGGGCTGATCGCCCAGGCCCTGGACCGGGCCCGGCTGTACGACACCAAGCACGAACTGGTCCACAACCTCCAGGCCGGTCTCCTGCCGCACACACTGCCCGACGTCCCGGGCCTGGACGTGGCCGCCCGCTATCTGCCCGCCACCCGGGGCCTCGACATCGGCGGCGACTTCTACGACCTGATCCGCCTGGACGCCGACACGGCGGCCGCGGCCATCGGCGACGTCCAGGGCCACAACGTCGACGCCGCCGCCCTGATGGGGCAGGTCCGCACCGCCGTCCACGCCACCGCAGGCGCCGCCCCGGGCGAGGTCCTCACCCGCACCAACCGTCTCCTCACCGACCTCGACCCCGGCCTGTTCACCAGCGTCCTCTACGCCCACATCGACCTGGCCGCCCACCGTGTCCGCCTGGCCACCGCCGGGCATCCGCCGCCGCTGCTGCGCCACCCCGACGGCCGTACCGAGATCCTCTCCGTACCGCCGGGTCTGCTCCTCGGCATCGATCCCGCCGCCGACTACCCCTCGACGGACGTGCCGTTGCCGCCCGGCTCGGTCCTGGCCCTGTACACGGACGGCCTCGTCGAGGCTCCGGGCGTCGACATCGGCGACGCCCTCGACGCGCTGGCCGACCGACTGGCGCACAGCAAGGCCCGCACCATGGACGCCCTCGCCGACACCCTCGTGCGCCACGCCCGCCGATCGGCCCCCCGCAGCGACGACATCGCCCTGCTGCTCATCCGCTCCCGCTGAGAACCGGCTCCCTCGCGTGCGCCGCGAGGTCACGCGTCCGGCTCCGGACACCGAGAGCGCCCCCTCCGGCATACCCTCCCCGCCCCCATACCGGCCCGCCCCGTGTGGCCGGGCCGGTATCGCGCCCGTGCCGTCCGTCGGTCTCGGTCGGCGGTCGCGGCGACGCGGAAGCCGACCGTCGGGTAGCGGCCGGACGGGTCGCGGCCCTCGTAGACGGCGGTGCAACTGTTCAGGTCGGCGTACCAGGAGCCGCCGCGGATGGCGTTGACCCGCCGGCCCATCTCACCGCCGTGGGTGGCGGTGATGACGGAGGTGGTCCACTCCCAGCGGTTGCCGCACAGGTCATGGACACCGGAGGAAGGTCCAGCCGTCGGCGGACGCGCGGTCGGTGAGCCAGGCACAGTGGGCGGTGGCGGCGGCGGTCTCGGCCAGATCCTGGCCGACGACGGTCGTCGTGGTGCTCGGGGCGGCGATGACGCGTCCCGGCCGGGCCAGGCCGGAGGCGCCCGCGACGGCGGGGAGGGCGAGGAGGGTCCTTCTGGTGAGGCCTGGGGCGGTCGCGTTCATGACGGCTCCTGAGAGTGAGGGCGTGACGCGTCCCTGCGCGCATGGCTGATGGTCCATCAACTGGCGCAATCCGTCGACACTTTTGCCGCAAAAGTCCCTTGGGCGTGGGCCCACGACGCTTCAGCGTCGACAGCAATCCCGGGAGGGCGCCTTCAAGTGACCGACCCGACCCCCGCTCCGTTACCGTCCGACCCCTTGACGGCCCGCCTATGACTGCGTAGACATGACAGCGCAGACATGACTACGCAGTCAGGCGCCTCTCGGCGCGGGACGTCTGACATCATCAGTGCGCGAGTACGACCGTTCGGCCACACCGGGAGACACCATGACGCGAGCGACAGGACGGGGCGCGAGCTCCGCGGCACCGCGCAGCGTGGACGTCGCGCGGCTGGCCGGGGTCTCGCAGAAGACGGTGTCCCGGGTCTTCAACGACGAGCCGTACGTCTCGGCCGATGTCCGCCGGCGGGTCCTGGAAGCCGCCGAACAGCTCGGCTACCGCCGCAACAACGCCGCCCGCGCGCTCGCCTCGGGCCGCAGCCGCTCCATCGGCGTGGTGACGCTGGGCACGGCCCTGTACGGACCCGCCTCCCTGCTGATGGGCGTCGAACGGGTCGTCCGGGACACGGGCTACGCGCTCCGGGTCGTCAACACGATGGAGGGCGACCCCTCGGGCGTCGCCGGTGCCATGGACTCACTGCTCGACCAGGGCGTGGACGGCATCGTCATCTCCGAGCCGATCGACGAGACGGGAGCCGAAGGGGACGTGGCCCTGCGGGTCGACGTACCGGTCCTGATCGTCGGCGCGCCGTCGCCCGTCACGGCGCCCACGGTGCTGACCGCCGGCGACGGCGCCGACGACATGGCCCGTACGGCGACCGAGCACCTGCTGAACCTGGGACACACGACGGTCCACCACCTCGCCGGTCCGCCCCGGTGGTACGCCGCCCGGGACCGCCTGGAGGGCTGGCGGGCCACGCTGACCGCGCACGGCAGACACCTCCCGCCGGTCGTCGAGGGCGACTGGTCGGCCGCCTCCGGGTACCGCGCCGGGCGCGCACTCGCCGCGGACCGCGACGTCACCGCCGTGTTCGCCGCCAACGACGACATGGCGATCGGCCTGATCCGCGCGCTGACCGAGGCGGGCCTTCGGGTGCCGCAGGACGTGAGCGTCGTCGGCTTCGACGACATCCCGGTCGCCGCCTACATCACTCCCCCGCTGACCACGGTGCGCCAGCCCTTCGACGCCGTGGCCCAGGAGGGACTCAAACGTCTCGTGCACGCCATCGAGAACCCCGACGCCGCCCCCCTGCCGGCGAGCGACCCACCGGTCGACCTCGTCGTACGCGCCTCCACCGCGCCCCCCGCCGACCGGACGACCCCGGCCCGCGCACGGCGCACCGCCTCCCGTCCCAAGGGAGGCGCCCCCGCAGCCCCGGTCCCGAACGGAGGTCCGTCCCGCCGCCCCTGACCCCGCCCCCCGTCCCTGAGCCCACGGCACCGCGCGTGATCGACGGTCGAGCCGCCGTACCCGTCACGCCCGCGCCCTCCTCCCTCACCTCGTCGCCCGCGCGCCCCCCCGGGCCGCCCCTGAACGCACCGGGCCCGCGACCTGCCTCACCTCTGAGCACGCGTCCCCTTCGGCGTACCCGCCCGGTCGTCGCGTCCCTCCCTCCTTCCTGACTCTTCCCACATCGCCCCCGCACGCCCTCGCCCCGCGTGCCCTTCTTCGCCTCGGCGGGAGTCCACCATGCCCAGAAACACCTCCTCCATGCCCTTCTCCGGCTCCGCCCCCATGAGCCGCCGTCTCTTCCTCACCACCACCGGAGCCCTGTCGCTCGGCGCCGCCCTGACCGCCTGCGGCGGCAGCGGCTCCGGTGGTTCCTCCGCCTCCTCGAAGCCGGTGAGCCAGGCCGACATCGACAAGGCGATGAAGACGCCGACCGAGCTGACGTTCTGGACGTGGGTCCCGAACATCGCCAAGGAGGTCGCCCTCTTCGAGAAGAAGTACCCGGCGATCAAGGTCAAGGTCGTCAACGCCGGTCAGGGCACCCCGCAGTACACCAAGCTGCGCACGGCCCTGAAGGCGGGCAGCGGCGCCCCGGACATGGTGCAGATCGAGTACCAGGCCATCCCGACGTTCACCATCACCGACAGCCTGCTGGACCTGCGGCCCTACGGCGCCTCCGCGCTGAAGTCCACGTTCGTCGACTGGACCTGGAGCCAGGTCAGCGGCAGCGACGGTGAGGTGTGGGCGATCCCGCAGGACACCGGCCCGATGGGCATGCTGTACCGGCAGGACATCTTCGACAAGCACGGCATCGACGTGCCGGGGACCTGGGACGAGTTCGCCGAGGCGGCCCGCAAGCTGCACAAGGCCGACCCGGACGTCTACCTCACCAACCTGGCGGCCAACCAGGTCGCCGCCTGGCACGGGCTGCTGTGGCAGGCGGGCGCCAAGCCGTACGTCACCTCCGGCAGGAGCGACATCACCATCAGCGTCGACGACGCGGTGTCGAAGAAGCTCGGCGCGTACTGGGGCGGCCTCGCCAAGGAGGGCGTCATCGGGGTCGAGCCGGACTTCACCGACTCCTGGTACGCGGCGCTCAACAAGGGCAAGTACGCCACCTGGCTGACCGCGGCCTGGGGGCCGGTGTTCCTCTCCGGCTCCGCCAAGGCGACCTCCGGCAAGTGGCGGGCCGCCCCGCTGCCGCAGTGGGACGCCGCCCAGCCCAGCTCGGGCAACTGGGGCGGCTCGACCACCGCGGTCATCCGGTCCACCAAGAACCCCGTCGCCGCCGCGATGTTCGCGCAGTTCCTCAACAGCGACCCGGACAGCGCGCGGATGTTCGCCACCGAGCAGTTCTTCTTCCCCGCGACCAAGGCGCTGCTCACCGACGCCGAGTTCACCGGGGACGCGCCCGCCTTCTACGGCGGTCAGAAGGTCAACCAGGTCTTCGCCGACATCAGCTCCACCGTCAACTCCTCCTTCCAGTGGCCGCCGTTCCTCGACCAGGCGGCCACCGACTGGACGGAGACCGTCGGCAAGTCGCTCGCCGACAAGTCCGACACGGTCGCCGCCCTCGGCACGTGGGAGTCGCGGCTGACCACGTACGCCAAGGGCCAGGGCTTCACCGTCAAGGGGAGCTGACATGGCTGCCACACGCCGTCACCGCTCGGCGGGCCCGCTGTTCGTCGCGCCGTTCCTGACGCTGTTCCTGCTGCTGTTCCTCGCCCCGCTCGGCTACGCCGCCTATCTCAGCCTGTTCCAGGAGCGCCTGATCGGCGGCACGGTCTTCGTCGGGCTCGACAACTACGTGCAGGCACTGGGCGACCCCCAACTCCTGCACGGCGTCGGCCGGGTCGCGCTGTTCTTCGTGGTCCAGGTCCCGGTGATGCTGCTGCTGGCCCTGGTGTTCGCGCTCGCGCTGGACAGCGGTCTGCTGCGGCTGGCCCGGGTGATCCGGCTCGGCATCTTCGTGCCGTACGCGGTGCCGAGCGTGGTGGCCGCGCTCATGTGGGGCTATCTGTACGGGCCGGACTTCGGCCCGTTCGCCCAGCTCAGCCGGAAACTCGGCGTCGCCGCCCCGGACTTCCTCAGCAGCGGGTGGATGCTCGGCAGTCTCGCGAACATCGTGACCTGGGAGTTCGTCGGCTACAACATGATCATCCTGTACGCCGCCCTGCGCACGATCCCGCAGGAGCTGTACGAGGCGGCCGCGATGGACGGGGCGGGCGCCTGGCGCATCGCCTGGTCCGTCAAGCTGCCGGCCCTCAGGCCCGCCCTGCTGCTCACCCTGCTGTTCTCGGTCATCGGCAGCTTCCAGCTCTTCAACGAGCCGAACCTGCTGATGAAGATCGCCCCGGATGTGATCAGCAGCTCCTACACCGCCAACCTGTACGCCTACTCCCTCGCCTTCACCGGTCAGCAGGTCAACTACGCGGCGACGGTCTCCTTCCTCCTGGGCCTCGTCATCGTGGTCGCCTCCTACGGCGTCCTGCTCACCGCGAACCGCAGGAGGACCCCATGACGACCACCACTCCCCCGGCGACGGTCGCGCCGCACACCGCGCGGCCGGCGCGCACCACCGGCGCGAAGGCACGCCGGGCCCGTCGCAGCACGCCCCTGACGATCGCCATGCTGGCCGCCCTGGCCTACTTCCTGCTCCCGCTGTTCTGGCTGCTCATCGCCTCCACCAAGAGCACCCAGGACCTGTTCAACAGCTTCGGCCTCTGGTTCTCGCACACCCCGCGACTGCTGACGAACGTCCGGGAGACCTTCGCCCAGGACGACGGGGTGTTCCTGCACTGGCTGCTCAACACGGTCGTGTACGCCGTCGTCAGCGCGGTCGGCGCCGCGCTCCTGGCCGCCGCCGGCGGCTACGGGTTCGCGAAGTTCCGCTTCCGCGGCGACCGGCTCGCGTTCAACCTCGTGCTGGGGGCCGTCATGGTCCCGACCACGGCCCTGGCGATCCCGACCTATCTGCTGTTCGCGAAGGCGGGCCTGGTCAACACGCCCTGGGCGATCATCCTGCCGTCGCTGGTGAACCCGTTCGGGCTGTACCTGATGCGCATCTACGCCCAGGACGCCGTACCCGACAGCCTCCTGGAGGCCGCCCGGATCGACGGCGCGGGCGAGGTGCGGATCTTCGTCCGGATCGCGCTGCGGCTGCTGGGGCCCGGCCTGGTCACCGTGCTGCTGTTCACGCTGGTGGCGACCTGGAACAACTACTTCCTGCCGCTGATCATGCTCAACGACCCGGATCTCTACCCGGTCACGGTCGGTCTGTCGTCCTGGGCCGCGCAGGCGCAGAACGGCGGGGCCGGCTCCAGCAGCGACATGCTCGCCCTGGTCGTCACCGGCTCCCTGCTGTCGATCGTCCCCCTCGTCGTGGCCTTCCTGATGCTCCAGCGCTACTGGCAGAGCGGCCTGGCCACCGGCGGCGTCAAGCAGTAGCCCTCTTCTTCCTTCCGGAGGTTCCTTCATGGCGGAACTGCCCGCCCGCGTCCTGTTCGGTGCCGCCTTCTACCACGAGTACCACCCCGAGTACGCCCCCCACGTGCCCTCGGACGACCAGCTCAAGACCGACCTCGACCTGATGGCCGAGGCACGCTTCACCGTCATCCGGGTCGGTGAGTCCGTCTGGTCGACCTGGGAGCCGGAGAACGGCCGCTTCGACCTGGACTGGCTCCAGCCCGTCCTCGACGGCGCCCATGAGCGCGGCATCTCCGTCGTCCTCGGCACCCCGACCTACGCCGTGCCGCCGTGGCTGGCCCGGCTGTACCCCGAGATCACCGGCGAGGACGCCACCGGCCGGCGCCTCGGCTGGGGTGCCCGCCAGGAGGTGGACATCACCCACCCCGCGTTCCGGTTCCACGCCGAGCGGGTGATCCGGAAGATCGTCGCCCGATACGCCGACCACCCGGCGGTCATCGGCTTCCAGGTCGACAACGAGCCCGGTCTGCACCTGCTGCACAACCGGGGCGTCTTCCAGCGGTTCGTCGACCATCTGCGGGCCAGGTACGGCGACGTGGAGACCCTGAACCGCGAGTGGGGCCTGGTCTACTGGTCGCACCGCCTGTCCACCTGGGCCGACCTGTGGACCCCGGACGGCAACGCGCAGCCCCAGTACGACCTGGCGTGGCGGGAGTTCCAGGCCCGGCAGGTCACCGAGTTCATCGCCTGGCAGGCCGACATCGTGCGCGAGTACGCCCGGCCGGAGCACTTCGTCACCACCTGCATCTCGTACACCCGCCAGGGGGTGGAGGACGACGAGATGACGGACGCCCTCGACATCGCCGCCGGCAATCCGTACTACGACATGCAGGACGGGCTGCTGCTGCCCGACCCCACCCCCGAGGACCACGAGCAGCAGTGGAAGACCACCGGGGTGTGGTCGATGTACCAGACGGCGGACTGGATGTTCGCCTCGCGGCAGGCGCCGTTCCTGGTCACCGAGACCAACGCCAACTCCATCGGCATGGCGTGGGACAACCGCCCCGCCTACGACGGTCAGTGGCGGCAGAGCGCCTGGGCGCTGGTGGCGCGCGGGGCGCGGATGATCGAGTACTGGCAGTGGCAGACCCTGCGCTTCGGGGCCGAGACCTACTGGGGCGGTGTCCTCCCGCACAACGGCCGCCCCGGACGGACGTACGCCGAGATCGCCCGGCTGGGCGCGGAGTTCGAGGCGGCGGGCCCGCTGGTCGCCGGCCTGGAACCGGACGCCGACGTGACGCTCGTGTACTCGCTGCCCAGCAAGTGGCTCATGCAGCGGCACCCGGTGCTGTCGAAGCCGGACGGCGAACCCGACCCGGCCTCCTACCACCGCATCCTCGACCCGTTCTACCGGGGCGCCTTCGAGGCCGGGCGGCAGGTCCGGATGGTCCACGCCCGGCAGTTGCACGACCCGAGCGGCGCACGGCCGGGCCTGACGCCCGAGGAGGCCGTGCACCGCCATCCGGTCCTCGTCGTGCCGGCCCTGTACGTCGTCGACGACGCGACGATCGACTGGCTCGGGGCGTACGCGCGGGCGGGCGGCCATCTGGTGCTGGGGCCGCGCACCGCGTACGCCGACCACGAGGCCCGGGCCCGTCACGAGCAGGCGCCGGCCCGTCTGGTGGAGGCGGCGGGGGTGCGCTACGACGAGTTCAGCAACCTCGCGGGCCCGATACCGGTGCGCGCGGTGCCCGGTGGTCCGCTGCCGTTGCCGGAGTCCGCGACGGCGACCCGCTGGGCCGACGCCCTGACGGTCGTCGACGCCGACGCCCTGGTGGAGTACGTCCATCCGCACTTCGGCCGCTGGCCCGCGGTCACCACCCGCCCGCACGGCGCCGGCCGGGTGACGTACGTCGGGACGGTCCCCGGCCGTGAACTCGCCCGCGCGCTCGCCGCGTGGGTGGCGCCGACGCCGCGCAGCGGCTGGCGGGACCTCCCGGCGTCGGTCACGGCCACGACCGGCACCTCCCCGCAGGGGCGCCGCGTCCACATCGTCCACAACTGGAGCTGGGAGCCGGCGAGCGCGACGGCTCCGGTGGACCTCGTCGACGCCCTGGACGGCGGCTCCGTCGCCGCCGGCACCGCGCTGGACCTCGGCCCGTGGGACGTCCGCGTGCTGGTGGCCGACGACCACTGATGATCCCGTCCCCGAAGGAGGGGCTGTGCACGGAAGAAGAACCGCCAGGGTACTGGGGGGTCTCGGCGCGGTGTCGGCGCTGCTGGTGATCCCCCTGTCCAGCGCGCAGGCGTACGACCCGACAGGTGGCACGCTCTATCAGCTCGGCAGCGAGCCGTGTCTGAAGGGGCGCGGCAACTGCGCGATCTACCCGAAGTCGGCGCAGCTGCCGAACGGCCGGCTCGTCGCCGCGTTCGAGAGGTCCACGGTGGTGCCGGCGACGCAAAGCGCCGACGGGCAGACGCTCCCGGTCCACAAGAGCGACGACCACGGCACGACCTGGCAGCCGCTGTCGGAGGTCAAGGCCCCGGCCTACCTGTCGAGCGACCCCGCGTACGCGAAGTACACGAGCAACTGGACGAACCCGTACCTGTACGTCCTTCCCCAGGACGTCGGCGACCTGAAGCAGGGCACGCTGCTGCTGGCGAGCGTGGTGTCGGGCGACGACGCCTACTACAAGGAACACAAGGCGGCCGACCCGAACTGGACGCCGACCAACGACGGCGACCGCAGGGACCTGGCGATCGCCCTGTACTCCAGCACCGACGACGGCGCGAGCTGGAAGGTCGTCAACGTCGTCGCCACGGGCGGCTGGCAGGGAGGCAGCGCGGGCGCGGTCGGCCAGAACATCGCCGCCGCGAACACCAACCGTCAGGTCGATCCCCTGTGGGAGCCGTATCTGATGGTCTACAAGGGCAAGCTGGTCTGCTACTACTCCGACGAGAACGACTACACCGGCTTCAACGCGAGCACCGGGGTGCCCACCCTGGACCCCGCCAACGACACGGCCCCGGATTCGGGGGGCCAGATCCTGGTCCACCGGACCTGGGACGGGCGCGGCGCGGCGTGGAGCGACCCGGTCGTCGACATCGCGGGCCTGACCCAGACCATGGGCGGTGGGAAGACCGAGATCGGCGGCGGCCGCCCCGGCATGACCAATGTCGTCCGGACGACGGACGGCAGGTGGATGATCACCTACGAGTACTGGGGCGGCGGCGCCGACACCCGGTACCGGATCGCCGACGACCCGCTGAGGTTCTTCCTCGGCTCGGCCACGGGCACGGCGGTCACCGGTCTGCCGCTCGACGCCGGTTCCCACGCGCTCGCGACGGGCGGCAGCCCGGTCCTCGTCCGGCTCCCCGGCGGCCGTCTGGTGTACAACGCCGCCGGCAGCGGCAACGTCTGGGTCAACGAGAGCGGACGCGGCGACGGCACGTGGAAGGAGTACCAGACGACCTCGCCCGGCGCCTACAGCCGCAACCTGCAGTACGTCGAGGGCACCGGCCGCGTCGTGATCCTCAACAACCAGGGAACGTCGACGCTCAAGTTCGCCGAGGTCGACCTCGGTCACTCGGCCGGCGCCTACTACCAGTTGGTGAACCGCGGGACGGACCAGGTGATCGGCACCGGGAACAGGACCAACGACGCGAACATCGGCAACGGGGACGTGCCCGACGTCCGCCTGGAGGCCCCCGGCTCGGCGGCGAACCCGGACACCCAGTACTGGCATGTGGTGACCGAGCCGCAGGGCGGCGTGACCCTCCTCAACAAGGCGGGCGGACGCGCGGCGGCCGTCTGGACCGGGAACGCGACGGCCGGCCAGAAGATCGGCCAGTGGGTCGACAACAGCAAGACCGGCAGTTGGAACCTCGTCAAGACCGGCGACGGCTTCTACAGACTGCAGTCGGTCAAGAACACGAGCGTGTACCTGACCGGTGGGACCGCCGGGGGACAGCTCACCCTGCAGACCGCCGCCACCGACGGTTCACAGGACTGGGAGCTCGTCCAGTAGCAGGTGAACCGGGTGCGAGGGGGGTCAGCTCTCGACGGCGAACTGGCTCCCCGTCTTCTGCCCGTCCTGCGTGCGGGCCGCGGCCACACAGCGGAAGACCCGCAGCCCCCTGTCCCACTCCGAGGCCGTCGGCGGGATGATGTCGGTCTGCCACTCGCCCGCGATCTTCCGGCCCTCGGGGAGCATGGTCGCGGCCATCACCTTCTGCGAGCACAGCGCCTCGACGTCCGGATGCTTGATCAGGTCCCGGGCGTTGTTCGTCATGCCGTCCTTCGGCAGCGGGGCGATCGCGAAGGTCTCCCACACGTGCGCGGCCGCGCAGTCCGCCCGGCTGACGGTGACGATGCCGGAGATGTCGACGATGCCGCTCCAGCACTCCGGGCTCGCCACACACCGGCCGCCCACGCCGTCGACGCTCGTCGCGGGACAGTTCTCGGTGGTGGTGGGCACACCGAAGGCGGACGCGCCCTTGTCCTCGGCGGTGGCGCCGGAGGAGGGCGCGGTGGACGCGGAGGCGCCGCCGTCGCCGTCGTCCGAGGCGAAGTACTGGTTCGTCACCACGGTGACGGACACGGTCACGGTCACGACGACGGCCGCGAGCACGGCGATCAGCCGGGAGTTCCGCCCGCCCTTTCGGTCGCCCGACGGGGCGGCCACGGTCGTGCCGCCCGCTCCGCCGGTCCCGCCCGGCGGCACCGTCGGGGGGATCTCCTCGCGGACGGGCGGCGCGTCCCGGTGGTACGGGACGGTGGTCATGGTCGGGGCCGGTCCGAAGCCGCCGGGGCCGCCCAGGGCGATCGTGTCGAGGTCGACGGCGGCGAGCGCGTCCCTGAAGGCGCCCGCGTCGGACAGCCGCTCGGCCGGGTCCGGGGCCAGGGCGTGGCGGAGCACCTCGTTGAGAGTCGTCGGCATCCCGTGCAGCGGGACGTACGGCCAGGTGTGCCGGACGATCAGTTCGGCGAGGCTGAGCTGGGTCCCGTCGTCCGGGTGGTGCGGCGGGAAGCCGCGCAGCAGGGCGTACAGGGTGGCCGCCAGCGAGTACACGTCCCCGGCCGGGGTGGGTTCGGCGAGGTGAAAGGCCTCGGGCGGCGCGTAGGCGGGGGTCAGCGCCTCGCGGGTCACGGACAGTTCACGCCCCGGGCGGGGCATCGCCGCGAGCCCGAAGTCGGTGAGGGCCACTCCGCCGTACCGGTTGACCATCACATTGCCGGGCTTGATGTCGCGGTGCAGCACCCCGGCGGCGTGGGCGGCGGCCACGGCGTCCGCGAGCCCCACCCCGATGTCGCGTGCCTCCTTCGGCGGGAAGGCTCCCTGCCGGTGCAGCCGCTCGCCCAGCGAACCCCCCGGGCACAACTCCAGCACCATGTAGGGGCGGTCGTCGGGCAGCACCCCGGCGTCGTACACGGGGACGACGTGCGGATGCCCGGACAGCTGCCCGGCCGCGGTGACCTCGCGCAGGAAGCGCTGCCGGTCGCGCGGGGTGGACAGCACCCGGCTGTCCACCTTCAGCGCGACCTCCCGGCCCACGGCCAGTTGTCTGGCCCGGTACACCGTGGCGAACCCGCCCTGGCCCAGGACCCCCTGGATGTCGTAGCCGGACAGTGCGATTCTTCCGGGCTCCATGTGCCGTACCCCCAGCGCGCCACCCCGGCCGGGACGTCCGGGCGAGGGTCGAGGCGAGACTCTAGCCCAGCGCGGTGACAGGCGTGCTCAGAGATACTCGGCGGCGGCGTCCAGGAGCCAGTCGGTGAGGTAGCCGGCGAAGGAGGAGCGGACCAGGACCCAGAACCCGCCGCCCGGTTCGTCGCGGGCGACGAGGACGACCTGGGTGCGGCCGAGGGTGGTCTGGGCGCAGTGTCCTGGGCCGAAGGCACGGGGGTGCAGGTCCAGGGCGCACCCGTGGGCGAGGAGGTCGCGGGCGTGGGGGCCGGTGACGAGGAGGGTGGTGCGTTGCGCGGAGACGTCGGTGACGGCCACGGGTTCGTCGTCGGCAGCCTCCCGCACCCGGCTCTCCAGCTCGCGCGCGGTCCCGGGCCGGCCCACGACGAGCCATTCGTCGGGGCCGAGCCACAGGGCGGTCAGGTCGCCGGTGCGGATGACGGTGTTGGGTTCGAGGGGGAGGGGGAGGCCCAGGGCGACTCCGACGGCGTCCGCGGCCGGGCCCTTGGGGTCGAGGCGCACGTCGAGCTGGGCCAGGAAGGGGAGTTCGGCGAGGCGGATCCGGCCCTGGGAGGCGCGGGTGGCGGTGGCCAGCCGGTCCTTGGCGCTTCTCAGGGGGCTGCGGAGCGGGGCGGCGGGGGTGGTGTCAGCCATCGCGGCGGGCTCCCTCGGGGTCGAAGAGGACGGGGCCGGTGACGGTCACGGGGACCATCCGGTCGCCGACGGGGGCGTAGAGGCGTTCGCCGACGCGGTCGCGGCCGCCCTTGATCAGGGCGAGGGCGAAGGTCCGGTCGAGGGCGGCGCTGCGGTAGCTGGAGGTGACGTGGCCGAGCATCGGGACCGGGGGTGCGGGCAGGACGCCGTCGGCGACGAGGTGGGTGCCTTCGGGGAGGAAGGCGGCGGGGTCGTCGGGCAGCAGGCCGACGAGGTGTTTGCGGTCGGGGCGCAGGGTGTCGGCGCGGGCGAAGGAGCGTTTGCCGAGGAAGTCGGGCTTCTTCTTCGACACCGCCCAGCTCATGCCGAGGTCCTGGGGGGTGACGGTGCCGTCGGTGTCCTGGCCGATGATGGGGTAGCCCTTCTCGGCGCGCAGGACGTGCATGGTCTCGGTGCCGTAGGGGGTGATGCCGTACGGGGTGCCGGCCTCGTGGAGTGCTTCCCAGAGGGCGACGGCCTCCCAGGGGGAGACGTTGATCTCGTAGGCGAGTTCGCCGGAGAAGCTGATCCGGCAGACGCGGGCCTCGATGCCCGCGACGGTGGTCTCGCGCCAGGCCATGAACGGGAACGCGTCGTTGGACACGGTGAGTCGGGGTGCCAGTGAGCCCAGGACCTCGCGGGACTTCGGGCCCACCAGGGCGACGGTCGCCCACTGTTCGGTCACGGAGGTGCAGTGGACCTGGAGGTGGGGCCATTCGGTCTGGAGCCATTCCTCCATCCAGTCCAGGACGGTGGCGGCGTTGCCGGTGGTGGTGGTGACCAGGAAACGGTCGGGGGCGAGCCGGATGACGGTGCCGTCGTCGAAGACCATGCCGTCGGGGCGGCACATCACGCCGTAGCGGATCATGCCGACCTTCAGGGTGCTCATCATGTTGGTGTAGAGCAGGTCCAGGAAGGCGCCCGCGTCCGCGCCCTGGACGTCGATCTTGCCGAGGGTGGAGGCGTCCATGAACGCCACGCTCTCGCGGGCGGCGGCGCATTCGCGCAGCACGGCGGTGTCCATGTCCTCGCCGGGCCGGGGGTAGTACCAGGGGCGCTTCCACTGGCCGACGTTCTCGAACAGCGCCCCGTGGGTGACGTGCCAGTCGTGCAGGGCGGTGGTGCGCACCGGGTCGCTCAGCGTGCCCCGGTCGCGGCCGGCGAGCGCGGCGAAGGAGACCGGGACGTAGGGCGGGCGGAAGGTGGTGGTGCCCAGGGCGGAGACGTCCACGCCGAGGAGCTCGGCCACGACGCCGCCCGCGAGGAGGCCGGAGGTCTTGCCCTGGTCGTTGGCGGTACCCGCGGTGGTGTAGCGCTTGGTGTGCTCCACCGACCGCAGACCCGCCCCCGTCGCACGGGTCAGGTCGTCGACCGTCACATCGCGCTGGAGGTCCACGAAACGGGGGGCGCCTTCGCGGCCGGGGACGGCGAAGACGTGCATCGGCGGGGTGTGCGGGTGCGCGGTCGCGTCCGGGAGGGCAGGGGTCTCGGCGGTGTAGCCCTCGGCCTCCAGTGCGCGGGCGGCGGCCGCGGCGCCCTGGGCGAGGACGGTGGGCAGATGGAGGGCGCCGCTCGCGGAGCCCGCGACCTCGACGGCCTGACGGCTGGTGTCGGGGACGAAGGCGCCGAGGGTGTCGTCGTGGCGGAGTCTCCCGCCGGACTGGCTGAACAGATGGGCGACCGGGTTCCAGCCGCCGGACACCAGCAGCAGATCGGCGGCGAACTCCCGTCCGCCCGTGGTCTCTCCGTACGGCGCGACGGTCACGGCCGTCAGGCGCGTGTCGCCGTCCGTGCCGATGACGGCGTGACCGGTCAGCACCTCGATTCCGGCCGCGCCCGCGCGCTCGGCCCACTCCCCCGCCTGCGCGCGGGTGTCGACGATCACGGGGACGTCCACGCCGGCGGCGCGCAGGTCCAGCGCGGCGGCGTAGGCGCTGTCGTTGGTGGTGAGGACGACCGCGCGGCGGCCGGGCAGGACACCGTACCGGTGCACATGGGTGCGGGCGGAGGCCGCCAGCATCACACCGGGTCGGTCGTTGTCGGCGAAGGCCAGCGAACGCTCGTGGGCGCCGGTGGCCAGGACCACCCGGCGGGCGCGGATCCGCCACACCCGCTCGCGGGAGACGTTCTCCGGAGCCGCCGCGCCGAGGTGGTTCGTACGGCGCTCGACAGCGAGGAGGTGGTTGTCGTCGTAGTAGCCGAAGACGGTGGTGCGGGGCAGGACGCGGACCTCGGGGGCGGTGGCGAGCAGGGCGGTGACCTCCCGCACCCAGCCGAGGTGTTCGCCGGTGCCGAGCAGGCTGCCGCCCGGCTCCGGCTGGTCGTCGGCCAGGATGACCCGGGCACCGGACCGGGCCGCCGCGGCGGCCGCCGCGAGACCGGCCGGGCCCGCGCCGACGATCAACAGGTCGCAGTGGGCGTGCACGGCGTCGTAGCGGGCCGGGTCGGGTTCCGCGGCGAGGCGGCCCTGACCGGGCAGGCTGGTCGCGACCAGGCCGTCGTAGAGCTCGACCGTGGTGGCGGGGAGCATGGGCTCGGGGAAGGGGGCCTCGATCTGGATCACGGCGTTCGGCTCTTCGACCCCGGCGGAGAAGATGCCCCGGGGGCGGCCGAGCTTGATGCTGGTGCCGGTCTGGACGACGCCGTTGGCCAGGAGCGCCGACGCGAGGGTGTCGCCCTGGTAGCCCTGGTAGGCGATGCCGTCGAAGGTGAACGTGAGGGGGGTGTCGCGGTGGATCCGGCCTCGGGTGGGGTGGCGGTAGGGCTGGTCGGCCTCGCCCACGGTGCCCCTGCCCGTCCCGTCGTCCGGGGGCTCCGCCTCTTCGATCCCGCCGGGGGACGCGCCCGCGGACACCCGCTTCGGCCCTGAAGCGGCCGGGTCCTCCGACGCCGGACGGGCCGGTCGGACGGAGCGGGGCTCAGGAGTCGCAGGGCGTTCCTCCCCCGCCCTGTACACCGTCAGGATCTCGTTCGTCGAGGTGTCGCGCACCGCGTTGAACCAGCGTCGGCAGCCCGCCGAGTGGCTCCAGCGTTCCGCGAAGGGCCCCTTGGGGTTGTCACGGAAGAACAGGTAACGGGCCCACTCCTCGTCGGACAGCTCCGCCGGGTTCTCCGGATAGGGCACATGGGCCTGGCCGCCGTAGTGGAACTCGGCCTCGTCACGGGGCCCGCACCACGGGCAGGGGATGAGCAGCATGGATCGACTCCCAGAGAGTCCGGTGGTGTCCGGTGGTGTCTAGTGGGCCACCGCGGCCGCGCCGTGCTCGTCCACGAGCGCGCCGGTGGTGAAACGGTCGAGCGAGAAGGGGGCGTTCAGGGCATGCGGGCTGTCGTGCGCGATGGTGTGGGCGTAGACCCAGCCGACCCCCGGCGTGGCCTTGAAACCTCCCGTTCCCCAGCCGCAGTTGAGGTACAGCCCGTCCACCGGGCTCAGCCCGACGATCGGCGAGGCGTCCGGACTCACGTCCACGATCCCGCCCCAGGTCCTCAGCACATGGGCACGCGCGAAGACCGGGAACAGCTCCAGCGCCGCCGCCATCTGCTCCTCGATGATGTGGAACGCGCCCCGCTGGGTGTAGGAGTTGTAGGCGTCGATGCCCGCGCCCATGACCAGCTCGCCCTTGTGCGCCTGGCTGACGTACACATGGACGGCGTTGGACATGACGACCGTCGGGTGGACCGGCTCCAGCAGCTCCGAGACCAGAGCCTGCAACGGGTGGCTCTGGAGGGGCAGTTCGACGCCGGCCATGGCGGCCAGGACCGAGGTGTGGCCGGCCGAGCACAGCGCCACCCTGCCCGCCGCGATCGGGCCGAGCGTGGTTTGGACGCCGACGACCCGTCCGTCGATGACGTCGAGGCCGGTGACCTCGCAGTTCTGGATGATGTCCACCCCTGCCGCGTCCGCGGACCGGGCGAAGGCCCACGCCACGTAGTCGTGCTTGGCGATACCGGCGCGCGGCTGGTAGGTCGCGCCCAGCACCGGATAGCGCACGTCCGGGGAGACGTTGACGATCGGGCAGACTTCCTTGACCTGCTCGGCGTCCAGCCACTCGGCGTCCACACCGTTGAGGCGGTTGGCCTCCACCCGGCGCACGCTGTCCCGCACGTCCTGAAGACTGTGCGCCAGGTTCAGCACACCCCGCTGGGAGAAGAGGATCGGATAGTCCAGCTCCTCGGCCAGTCCCTCCCACAGTTTCAGGGCGTGCTCGTAGATGCCCGCGCTCTCGTCCCACAGGTAGTTCGAGCGGATGATCGTGGTGTTGCGGGCCATGTTCCCGCCCGCCAGCCAGCCCTTCTCCAGCACCGCCACGTTGGTGATCCCGTGGTTCTTCGCCAGATAGTGCGCGGTGGCCAGTCCGTGGCCGCCGCCGCCGACGATCACGACGTCGTAGGAACGCTTCGGCTCGGGTGTGCGCCACAGCCGGTCGGGGTGGTCGGGCAGCTCGGCGCCGGGGGTGCGAGGGCTCATCGGGCGACTCCGTGTTCTGCGCGCTCAGCCACGAAGGCGGGACATGGTCGGGTCGAACAGGGGCTCCTCGGCGACGACCGCCTCGATCCGCTGGTCGAAGTAGCCGATGTGGAGGGTGGTGCCGGGGGCGGCGAGCCCGGCCGGGAGCCAGGCGTAGGCGATGCCCTTGCCGATGGTGTAGCCGTAGGCGGCGCTGGTGACGTACCCGACCGCGCGGTCGCCGTCGTAGACGGGTTCCTTGCCCATGACGACCGAGCGGGGGTCGTCGATGGTGAGGCAGGTGAGCTTGCGGCGGACGTCGTCCCTGCGGCGCTCCAGTGCCTCCTTGCCGATGAAGTCGCCCTTGTCGGGCCGGACGGCGAAGGCGACGCCGGCCTCGTAGGGGTCGTGCTCGTAGGTCATGTCGGTGCCGAAGGAGCGGTAGCCCTTCTCCAGGCGCAGGCTGTTGAAGGCGCCGCGTCCGGCGACGATCCCGCCGAGCGGTTCGGCCGCCGCCCAGAGGGTGTCCCAGAGCTTCTGGCCCTGGTCGGCGGTGGTGTAGAGCTCCCAGCCGAGTTCGCCGACGTAGGACAGGCGCATCGCGGTGACCGGGACGCTGCCGATGTAGGCGTGCTGGGCGCGGAAGTACTTCAGGCCCTCGGCGGAGAAGTCCGTGTCCGTCAGGGGCTGGAGGACCTTGCGGGCGAGCGGGCCCCACAGGCCGACGCAGCAGGTGCCGGCGGTGATGTCACGGACCTGGACCGTGCCGTCGGCGGGCAGGTGACGGGTCAGCCAGTCCAGGTCCAGGTTGCCGTTCGCGCCGATCTGGAACCGGTCGCGGCCGAGACGGGCGACCGTGACATCACTGCGGATGCCGCCGTCGTGGTCCAGCAGCAGGGTGTAGGTCACCGAGCCGACCGACTTGGCGACCTTGCTGGTGGTCAGGCGCTCCAGGAAGCCGGCCGCACCGGGGCCGGTCACCTCCAGGCGCTTGAGGGCCGTCATGTCGTACAGGGCGACGGTCTCACGGGTGACCTGTGCCTCCGCGCCGACGATCGGCGACCAGAACTGCGCCGCCCAGTCGTTCGGGGTGGGGATGGTGCGGCCCTCGACGAGGCGCGCGTTGGCCTCGTACCACTGCGGCCGCTCCCAGCCGTTCGCCTCCAGGAAGAAGGCGCCCTTCTCCTGCTGCCGGGCGTGGAAGGGGCTGGTGCGGATCGGGCGCGGGTCACCGGAGGGCTGCAAGGGGTGCAGGATGTCGTAGACCTCGACGAAGTTCTGGCAGTCACGGGCCAGGACGTACTCCGGGGACAACTGGTGCGGTTCGAACCGGTTGACGTCGCACTCGTGCAGGTCGAAGGAGGAGCAGTAGCCGTCGACCAGCCACTCGGCCATGGCGCGGCCGACGCCCGCGGAGTGGGTGACCCACACGGCTTCGGCGACCCAGAAGCCCTTCACGTCCGAGGACTCGCCCAGCAGCGGGAAGTTGTCGGTGGTGAAGGAGAACAGGCCGTTGATGCCCTCCTCGATCTTGGCCTCGCGGGTCGAGGGCAGCAGGGACCGCGTCTCGCTCCACGCGGTCTCGAAGTCCTCCTCGGTGAACTTCAGTACCGACGGCATGGCCTCGGCCTCGTCCACGGAGAGGATGTCGTCGGCCGAGATCGGCATCGGGCGGTGCCCGTAGTAGCCGATGCCCAGGCCGTCGAAACGGTCCCGGTAGTACAGGTCGGCGTCCTGGTGGCGCAGGATCGGACGGACCGCCTCCTCCCGCTGCCCCGCCAGCGCGGGGATCGGGCCTGTCCAGGCGAGCTGGTGGGCCAGCGGGGTCAGCGGGAGGTTCATGCCGACCATGCGGGCGATCCTCGGCCCCCAGATGCCCGCGCAGCACACCACGATGTCCGCCGGGATCTCACCCTGGTCCGTGAGGACGCCGGTGACCTCACCGTCCGTCTGCAGGATGTCGAGGACCTCGTGGCGGGCCCGGAACGTCACGCCGCGTTCGGTCGCCCGGCGGATCTGTGCCTCCACCGCGAGGACCGCCTTCGCCAGGCCGTCGGTGGGGACGAGGAGGCCGCCGAGGACCTTCTCCCCGTCGACCAGCGGGTGCCGCTCGACGCACTCCTGCGCCGTGAGGAGCTGCGCCTCGATGCCCCAGGCGGTGACCCAGCCGTGCCGGCGCCGCAGCTCGGTCAGCCGCTCCGGGGTGGTGGCCACCTCCAGACCGCCGACCTGGAGGAAGCAGGGCTTGCCGTCCACGTCCAGGGAACAGAACTTCTCCACCGTGTAGCGGGCCAGTTCCGTCATCGTCTTGGAGGAGTTCGTCTGGAAGACCAGGCCCGGGGCGTGCGACGTCGAGCCCCCGGTGGCGGGCAGCGGGCCCTGGTCGACCACCGTCACCTCGGTCCAGCCACGCGCGGAGATCTCGTCGGCCAGGGCCGCTCCCACGACGCCCGCACCGATGATCACCACTCGGGGTCCCGCCATCGCCGCACCTCCGCATCAAACCGACCCAGCCGGTTGAGTTGCTGTTTACGCAACGTAGTTCAGGTTGCGCAACTCAATGTGCCCGTCACGGGGAGGGGTGTCAAGGGGTCCGTGACGTCGGACAACAGGCGGAACCGCAGCTCGGAGGGGGCCCCGGACATGGCGATGCCCGGCGGGCGGTGCGCACCCACGCGCACCCCCCGGCCGGGCATGTTCCACCGCCCTGGATACGGGACTACCCGAGCCAGGCCTTCACCTTGTCGGGGTTGGCCTCGACCCACTTCTTGGCGGCCGCGTCGGCCGTCATCTTGTCCTCCGCGATGTACTTGGCCACGGTGTTCTGGTCGTCGTTCGTCCAGTTGAAGTTCTTCACCAGGTCGTAGGCGGGGCTGCCCGACTTGGCGAACTTCGCGCTGACGATCTTGTCCAGGTCGTAGACGGGGTAGTCGCAGGCGACCTTGGCCGCGTCGGCGTCACAGCCGTCGGTGTACTTGGGCAGGTTCACCTTGACCAGGGGCACCTCGGACAGGAACCACTGCGGCTCGTAGAAGTAGCCGATCACCCATTCCTTGTTCTTCTCCGCCTTGCGGAAGGCCTGGATGAGCGCGGTCTCACTGCCCGCGTACACCACCTTGAAGTCCAGCTTCAGGTTCTTGACCAGGGCCTCGTCGTTCGTGACGTACGACGGGTCGCCGTCCAGGAGCTGGCCCTTGCCGCCCGACTCCGAGGTCTTGAAGTTGGCGGCGTACTTGTTCAGGTTCTTGTAGTCGGTGATGTCGGGGTGGGCCTTCGCCAGCCACGGGGGCAGGTACCAGCCGATGATCCCCTTGTTGCCGGTGGAGCCGGCCTCCACAGCGGTCTTCTGGTCGGTGATGTACTTCTTCTTCAGGTCGTCGTGGCCCCAGTTCTCGAGGACGGCGTCCACCTCGCCGGTGCCGAAGCCCTGCCAGGCGATCTCCTCCTTGAGGTCCTTCTTGGTGACCGTGCAGCCGAGGTCGTGCTGGGCGACGTACGCGACGACCGCCGCGTCCGCCTCGTAGCCCACCCAGGGGTTGACCGCGAGATTGAACGTCCCGCACTTGCCGGAGCCGCCCGAGCTGCCCGAACCCGAGGAGTCCTCGCCGACCTTCGCACCGCCGCACGCGGTGAGGGTGAGGCCGAGGACGGCCAGGCCGGCCGCGCCGGCACGCCAGTGTCTTGCCATGGTGTCCTGCTCCTTATGCGCTCGCGCGTCGCGCCGCTGCCTGAGTGATCCGGTCGAACATGACGCCGAGAAGAACGATGGCGAGACCCGCCGCCAGCCCCTTCCCGTACAACTGGCCCTGCGAGAACCCGGCCACGACGTCGTAGCCGAGGGCACCCGCCCCCACCAGGCCGCCCACCACAACCATCGACAGCACGTAGATCAGCCCCTGATTGGTCGCGAGCGTCAGGGCACTGCGTGACATCGGCAGTTGAACCTTGGTGATGATCTGCCAGGTGTTGCACCCGGCCGACGTGGCCGCCTCCACCGTCGTCTGCGGCACCGCCCGCACCCCGTCCGCGATGATCTTCATCGCGACGGGCGCCGCGTACACGATCGCCGCCACGATCGCCGTGAAGCGGGTCGCGCCGAACAACGCCAGGAACGGCACGAGGTAGACGAACGGCGGCATGACCTGCGCCGCGTCCAGACTCGGCCGCAGCACCCGGTCCACCAGCACGCTGCGGCCCATCCACACCCCGAAGACCATGCCGAGCACCATCACGAGCACGGTGGCCACCACGGTCGACGCGAGGGTGGTCATGGCGTCCGACCAGACACCCGTACCGACCAGCAGCCCCACGCACACCACCGTGGTGACACCGGCCCGCCAGCCGCCCAGCACGACGGCCAGCCCGACGAGGACCGCGGCCACCAGCCACCACGGCGAGTCGGTGAGCAGCGTCTGGAAGGGGTTCAGCAGACCGTTGGTGATCGCGTCCCGGAAGGCGTTGGTGAGGCCCGACAGATTGTCCTGCGCCCAGTTCGTCGCCGTGTCGGCGGCGCTCGCGATCGAGCTGCCCAGACTGCCCTCGCCGGGGAACTCCGCCGCCCACACGTAGGTGTGCGACATGTAGATCAGCACGACGGTGACGACGGCCCCCGCGCCCAGCAGCTGCGGGCGCCACCTGAGGAAGCGGTTCTTCGAGCCCCGGCTGGCCTCCTCGCGGGCGCTGGCCGCGGTGGTGACCCGGTCGAGGACGATCGCCATCACGACGATCGCCAGCCCCGCGTTGAAGGCCGTACCGACGTCGAGGGACTGCAGTGCCTGGACGACCGTCTTGCCGAGACCCGGCGCGTCGATCAGGGCGGCGATGGTGACCATGGCGAGTGCGGCCATGATCGACTGGTTGACGCCCATCACCACGGTCCGCTTGGACATCGGCAGCAGCACCTTCAGCAGCGCCTGTCGACGGGTGGCCCCGAGCGAGTCGGCCGCCTCGGCGGTGGTCTCGGGGACCGAGCGGATGGCGTGGGCGGTGATGCGGATCGCCGGCGGGGCCGCGTAGATCGCCGTGGCGATCACGGCCGAGGCACCGCCGATCAGGAAGAACAGGGTCAGCGGGGCCAGATAGACGAAGGTCGGCATCGTCTGCATGAGATCCAGGAAGGGCGTCACGACCCGGTTGAACCGGTCGGACATGCCCGCCCACACCCCCAGCGGGATCGCCAACAGCAGTGCGACGAGGACCGCGGAGAGCGTGAGGGCCAGGGTGTCCATGCTCTCCTGCCACAGCCCCTGCAGGCCCATGAAGGTGAACCCGGCCACCGCCAGCAGCGCCACCCGCCAGTTGCCCACCGCCCAGGAGACGTATCCGGCGATGCCGACCACGCCGAGCCAGCCGATCTGCGGGACGGGCCGGGTGCCGGAGGGCTGGGAGACGAGGTCCTGGATGAAGGTCACCAGGTTGTCGATGACCAGGCGGATCTCGTTGAAGAAGTAGAGGAAGAGCGGGTTGGAGTTGCGGTTGGCGCCGATGGAGTCGTTGACGTCGTTGAACCAGCGGTGCAGATCCGTCAGATCGGCCGCGGCGAGGGACAGCGTCTGCTTTCCGCGCAGGACGGCGAAGAGCAGCAGCCAGACGACGAGGATCGCGCCGACCGCCATGGGCCGGGAGATCTTCCGGGCGGGGTTGACGGGCTCGGCCGGTGCGGCCGTCTCCGTCGTCTCGGGTTGCTCGATGACGGCGGTCATCCCCTGCCGCCTTCCTGCCCGGCGACGACCGCGAGGATCTCCTCGTCGCCGACGATGCCCAGCAGCTTGCCGTCCTCGACGACCTTCACCGGCTTCTCGGCGGCGAGCACCGCCCGGGTGGCCTCGCGGACCACCACGTCCGGCCCCAGCTCGGGCCCGTCCAGCGCGTCGCCGTCCTCCGGCGCCCGCATGATCCACCGCAGGGTCAGCACATCGCCACGCGGCACGTCCTTGACGAACTCGCGCACGTAGTCGTCCGCCGGCGCGCCCACCAGCTCGTCACCGGTGCCGCACTGGACCATCTTTCCGTCCCGCATGATCAGGATGCGGTCGCCCAGCTTCAGCGCCTCGGACAGGTCGTGGGTGATGAAGACCATCGTCTTGCCGACCTCGTGGTGGAGACGGATGACCTCGTTCTGCATGTCCCGGCGGATCAGCGGGTCCAGCGCGGAGAACGGCTCGTCGAAGAACAGCACGTCCGGATCTCCCGCCAGCGCGCGGGCCAGGCCGACGCGCTGCTGCATACCGCCCGAGAGCTGGTCGGGGTAGGAGTTCTCGTAACCGGCCAGGCCGACCAGCTCCACGACCTCCAGCGCGCGCTTGGTGCGCTCCGCCCTGCCCATCCCGCGGATCTCCAGCCCGAACGCCACGTTGTCCACCACCCGGCGGTGCGGCAGCAGCCCGAAATGCTGGAAGACCATCGAGAACTTGCGCCGCCGCAGGTCCCGCAGCCGGGCCGCGTCCGCCTGGCGGATGTCCTGCCCCTCGAAGACCAGCTCCCCCGAGGTGGGCTCGATCAGCCGGGTCAGACAGCGCACCAGCGTCGACTTGCCCGAGCCGGACAGGCCCATGACGACGAACACCTCGCCCTTGCGGACGTCGAAGTTCACATCCCGCACGGCGGCGGTACAGCCGGTGCGGTCCATCAGCTCACGACGGGTCAGGCCGCACAGCTCCGCGTCACCCGGAACCCGCTCGGCCTTCGGTCCGAACACCTTCCACAGATTGCGCACGGAGATGACAGGAGCGCCGTCCGCGTCCTGAGGTGTGCCGCGCCGCTGGGATACCTCGGTCTGTGTGGGGGTCACGATCGCCCTCTTTTCGGCGTTCAGCCGCGGAACCAGTGCTGCGGCCGGGGTTGGATGTTCTGCCAGATGTGCTTGGGCTCTCGGTACTCGTTCAGGCCGGTCGGTCCCAGCTCGCGGCCCACGCCCGAGTGTCCGAACCCACCCCATTCCGCTTGCGGCACATAGGGGTGGTAGTCGTTGATCCACACGGTGCCGTGGCGCAGCCGCCGGGCGACCCGCTGGGCCTTGCCGGCGTCCTGGGTCCACACGGCTCCGGCGAGGCCGTACTCGGTGTCGTTGGCGATGCGTACGGCGTCGTCCTCGTCGGTGAAGCGCTCCACCGTCAGGACGGGTCCGAAGGACTCCTCGTGCACCACGCGCATGTCCTGCCGGCACTCGTCGAGGACGGTCGGCGGGTAGTAGTGACCGTTCGCGAGGGCGGGGTCGGCGGGGCGCTCGCCGCCGCAGCGCAGGACGGCGCCCTCGGCGATCCCGGCCGCCACGTACGCCTCGACCTTCGCCAGGTGCTGGGCGGAGATCAGCGCGCCGGTCTCGGCCTCGGGGTCGAAGGGGCCGCCGAGCCGGATCTGCCGGGCCCGGCGTACGACCTCGTCGACGAGCCGGTCGTGCAGCGAGTCCTCGACGATCAGCCGGGCGCCGGCCGAGCAGACCTGGCCCGAGTGCAGGAAGACGGCCGTCAGGGCGAAGTCCACGGCCGTCTCGAAGTCGGCGTCGGCGAAGATCACGTTGGGGTTCTTGCCACCGAGCTCCAGCGCCACCTTCTTCACGGTCGCCGCGGCGGTGGCCATGATCCGCTTGCCGGTCTCCAGGCCTCCGGTGAAGGAGACCAGGTCGACCGCGGGGTGCTCGGAGAGGGGGGCGCCGGCCTCGGGTCCGCTGCCGAGGACGAGGTTGCCGACGCCGGCCGGGAGCCCGGCCTCCTCCAGGGCCTTCATCAGCAGGACGGAGGTGGAGGGGGTGAGCTCGCTGGGCTTGAGGACGAAGGTGTTCCCGGCGAGCAGCGCGGGGGCGACCTTCCAGGACGCCTGGAGCAGGGGGTAGTTCCAGGGGGTGATCAGCCCGCACACACCGACGGGTTCGTACACCACACGGCTCACGGCGTCGTCGCGGCCGGTGTCGATCACGCGGCCCGCGTCGGTTCCGCCGAGCCCGCCGTAGTATCGGAAGCAGGAGACGACGTCGGCGATGTCGTACTCGCTCTCCACCAGCCTCTTGCCGGTGTCGAGGGACTCGGCGCGGGCGAACAGCTTGGCGTCGCGCTCGATGAGATCGGCGGTGCGCAGCAGCAGGGCGCCGCGCTCACGCTCGGGGGTGTGCGGCCAGGGGCCTTCGTCGAAGGCCCGGCGAGCCGCGATGATCGCCGCCTCGGTGTCGGGACGTGTCCCTTCCGATACGGTCGCGGAGAGCGTGCCGTCGGCGGGACATCGGATGTCACGGCGGCCTCCGGCCACCGGCTCCCGCCATTCACCGGCCACATACAGGTCTGCCACGCGCCAAGCCCTTCAGCTGAAATGCGTTGCGCATCGTGCATTCAATTGCTTGTGGTGGAACACCCTGGCCAATGTACGGACATCCGTCAAGAGGTTGGCGGATGACGATTTCGCAAGGGGCTTTTCGTCCCGTCTCTCTTGACCGAGGACCCTTCCGCGCCCAACTATGTTGCGCATCGCTCACCGAGTTGTGCATTACGCACCGACGGAGGAGGCCCATGTCCCCCCGACCTCAGCCCGGCCGCGAGTACGTCCTCACCCTTTCGTGTCCCGACAGCGCGGGACTGGTCCACGCCGTGAGCGGCTTCCTCGTCCGCAACTCCGGGAACATCCTGGAGAGTCAGCAGTTCGACGACCGTCTCCAGGGCCGTTTCTTCATGAGAGTCCACTTCGACGTGTCGGACCCGAGCGCCGATCTGCAAAATCTGCGTTACCGATTCGGTCCCGTGGCGGACGCCTACCGGATCTCCTGGACCCTGCGGGACGCGTCCACTCCGACGCGGACGCTCATCATGGTGTCCAAGTTCGGGCACTGCCTGAACGATCTGCTGTTCCGCCGGCGCACGGGTTCCCTCAACATAGAAATCCCGGCGATCGTCTCCAATCACCGGGATTTCGAAGGCCTGGCGGAGACCTACGGCATTCCCTTCCACCACATCCCGGTGACGAGGGACACCAAGCCCGAGGCGGAGGCCCGCCTGCTGGAGCTGGTGCGCGAGCTCGACGTCGACCTCGTCGTCCTCGCCCGGTACATGCAGATCCTCTCGGACGACCTGTGCAAGCGGCTCGAGGGCCGCGCCATCAACATCCACCACTCCTTCCTCCCCAGCTTCAAGGGGGCGAAGCCGTACGACCAGGCCTACGACCGGGGCGTCAAGCTGGTCGGCGCTACCGCGCACTACGTCACGCCGGACCTGGACGAGGGCCAGATCATCGACCAGGACGTGGTCCGGGTGGACCACTCCCTCGACCCCGGCGAGCTGGTCACGGTCGGCCGGGACGTCGAGGCGCAGGTCCTGGCGCACGCGGTGAAGTGGCACAGCGAGAGCCGGGTGATGGTGGACGGCAACCGTACGGTTGTCTTCCGCTGATCCCCGGGCGAGCGTGTGGGCGGGGCCGGTCCTCCGGCCCCGCCCACACGTCGTATACGGTTCCCGTCAGTCCGGGAGCCGGTCCAGCAGAGCCCGCCGCCACCTCTCGGTCTCGGCGATCTGGTTGAACGTGAACACATGGAGGCCCTCGACGCCGGCCATGGGCGCCGTGAGGGCCTCCTCGGCGCGGCCGAGCAGCCTCTCGGGCGCATAGCCCCCGGGCGCGGCGAAGCGCAGGAACCACCACGGGTGCCTGGTCAGGAACCGGGTCGACTCCCCCACACCGATCTTCGTCGCCAGGGCGAGCAGCTTCGCCCGCTGCACGGGCCCGGCGACGCCGACGTGCACGGGCAGGACGACGTCCCGGCGCCTGATCCGGGCGATCCACTCCCCCAGCACACGCGCGTCGAAGCAGAGGTTGCTCACGATGTACGTGGCGTGCTCGCGCTTGTCCCACATCGCCTGGATGGTGAGGTCGTCGTGGATGAGGGGATGGCTCTCGGGGTAGCCGGTGATGCCCACCCGGGCGAAGGGGCCGCCCAGCTCGCTCAGCCTGCGCAGGACCGGCAGCGCGCCCTCGTAGGCCCCTGCGGGCGGGTTCGCGTCGCCCGCCGGAACGAAGACGTCGTCCACGCCGAGCTCCCGGAGCCGGCCGGTGACCTCCTTGAGGTGCGCGTCGTCCCGCAGCAGCCGCGCGGGCACGTGCGGGACGACGCGGTAGCCGTGCGCCCTGAGGCGCGCGGTGAGGTCGAGGGTCGGTTCCAGGCCCTTGACCGGGGACGCCGTCACGGTGACGACGACATCGCGCGGTACGTGGGCGAGGACCGCGTCCTCGGTCGCCTTCGCGGGCAGTACCTCGTAGCGGACGCGCTCCAGCAGCGTCCGCACCCCGTCGGCGGCCAAGGCCTACCGGGCCTGCTGCCGGGCGTCGCGGTGACGGTAGTACGCGGCCTTCGAGGGGGCCAGGGGCTCCTTGCCGAGGATCAGGTCGGCGGCCTTCTCCGCGATCATCATCACCGGGGCGTAGATGTTGCCGTTGGTGACGTACGGCATGACCGAGGCGTCGACGACACGCAGGCCGTCCACACCGTGCACCCGCATGCTGGTGGGGTCGACGACGGACATCTCGTCGGTGCCCATCTTGCAGGTGCAGGAGGGGTGCAGGGCCGTCTCGCCGTCCTTGGCGACCCAGGCGAGGATCTCCTCGTCGCTCTCCACGGAGGGACCGGGGGAGATCTCCCCGTCGTTGTAGGGGGCGAGGGCGGGCTGGTTGAGGAGCTTGCGGGCGACCCGGATCGCCTCGACCCATTCGCGGCGGTCCTGCTCGGTGGAGAGGTAGTTGAAGCGCAGGGCGGGGTGTTCGCGCGGGTCCTTGCTCTTGATCTTCACCGAGCCGATGGCGTCGGAGTACATGGGCCCGACATGGACCTGGTAGCCGTGGCCGCCGGCGGGCACGGAGCCGTCGTAGCGGACCGCGATGGGCAGGAAGTGGAACATCAGGTTCGGGTAGTCCACGTCCTCGTTGCTGCGGGCGAAGCCGCCGGCCTCGAAGTGGTTCGTGGCGGCCGGCCCCTTGCGGAAGAGCCACTGCAGCCCGATGAAGGGGGCCCGCCACTTCGCGAGGTACGGCTGCATGGAGACGGGCTGCTTGCAGGCGTACTGGATGTAGACCTCGAGGTGGTCCTGCATGTTCTCGCCCACGCCGGGCAGGTCGTGGACGACGTCGATGCCCAGGGCGCGCAGTTCCTCCGCGTTGCCGACCCCGGAGAGCTGCAGGAGCTGCGGGGAGTTGATCGCACCGCCGCAGAGGATGACTTCCTTGGCGCGGACCTGCTGGGGGGCGCCCCTGCCGCGCCGGTACTCGACACCGACGGCCTTCTTGCCCTCGAAGAGGACGCGGGTGACCAGGGCGCGGGTGGTGACGGTGAGGTTGGGACGCTTGCGGACCGGCTTGAGGTAGGCCTTGGAGGCGGAGAGTCGACGCCCGCGGGAGACGTTGCGGTCGAACTGGGCGAAACCTTCCTGCCGGTAGCCGTTGACATCGGTCGTGGGCGCGTAGCCGGCCTCCTCCGTGGCCTTGAGGAAGGCGCCGAAGAGGGGGTTGGTGGCCGGGCCGCGCTCCAGGACGAGGGGGCCGTCGTGGCCGCGGAACTCGTCGTCCGGGTCGGCGGCGAGACAGTTCTCCATGCGCCGGAAGTACGGCAGACAGTGCGCGTAGTCCCAGGTCTCCATGCCGGGGTCCGCGGCCCAGCGTTCGTAGTCCATCGGGTTGCCGCGCTGGAAGATCATGCCGTTGATGCTGCTGGAACCGCCCAGGACCTTGCCGCGCGCGTGGTAGATGCGCCGGCCGCCCATGTGGGGCTCGGGCTCGGACTCGTACTTCCAGTCGTAGAACCGGCTGCCGATCGGATAGGTCAGGGCGGCCGGCATGTGGATGAACACATCCCAGGGATAGTCGGACCGGCCGGCCTCCAGCACCAGGACCCGGTTCGACGGATCCGCGGAGAGCCTGTTCGCCAGTGCGCTGCCGGCCGAACCACCACCGACGATGACGAAGTCGTACTGCAGGGAAGCCATGGTGCCTCGTCTCGCTCGCGCCACAGATAACGCGACGCATGCTAGTACCAGTAGCGCTATGTGCACTAGGTTGCGGACCACGCAACTTACGCGGTTTTGGTTTCCAGGGAGTTACTTGCAAAGGCGTTGTTTACTGCACGTATAGTTGCGCTGTGAGCAACTACAGCACAGACACCGAAACGTCGAGTTCGCAGTCCGGCGGCGTGCAGTCGGTCGACCGCGCCATCAGCGTGCTGGAAATCCTGGCCCAGCGCGGCGAGGCGGGCGTCAGCGAGGTGGCCGCCGAGATCGATGTTCACAAGTCCACCGCGTTCCGTCTGCTCGGCGCCCTGGAGGCGCGCGGTCTGGTGGAGCAGGCGGGCGAGCGCGGCAAGTACCGGCTCGGCTTCGGCATCGTACGCCTGGCCGGCGCGGTCACGGGACGGCTCGACATCACCCAGCAGGGACGGCCCGTCTGCGAACGCCTCGCCGAGGAGATCGGCGAGACGGTCAACATCGCGGTCATGCAGGAGCACTACGCGATCAACCTGTACCAGGTGCGCGGCCCGGCGGCCGTCGCCGCGCACAACTGGGTCGGTGAGCTGACCCCGCTGCACGCGACGTCGAGCGGCAAGGTCCTGCTGGCCCACCTCCCCGCCAAGGAGCGGGCGGCGGTGCTGGCGAAGTCCGGCCTGGAGAAGGTCGGCCCGCACACCATCACCGCGAAGGCGAAGCTGGAGAAGAACCTGGCGGAGGCCCGGGAGCGCGGTTACGCCTGGACGCTGGAGGAGCTGGAGATCGGGCTCCACGCGATGGCCGCCCCGATCCGGGACCGGGACGGCGAGGTCATCGCGGCGCTCAGCGCGTCCGGCCCCTCGTACCGCTTCACGGAGGAGCGGCTGCACGAGCTCTCGCCGATCCTCCTCAAGGGCGCGGAGGAGATCAGCCACCGCATGGGGTTCCTGGGCTGAGTCAGGCCTGGGGGGTGCCGAGGCGCTCGTTGACCCAGTCGTGGAAGGCACCGATGTGGTGCTCGCTGGGCACCAGCACACCGCCCTTGGCGTACATCCGCGAGCTCATGCCGGGCTGGGTGCGCTCGCAGGCCTCGAAGTCCTGCTCGTTGACCCGGTGGAACAGCTCCACCGAGCGGGAGACGTCCTTGCCGCTGTCGACGACGTGCGGCAGGTAGAGCCAGTCGCACTCGACGATCGTGCGGTCCACCGCCACCGGGTACATACGGTGGAAGATGACGTGGTCGGGGACGAGGTTGATGAAGACCTGCGGCTTGACGGTGATCGCGTAGTAGCGCCGGTCCTGGTCCTCGGCCACCCCGGGGATGCGGTCCAGGCCTTCGGAGCCGTCGACGGTGAAGCCCTGGATCTCCTCGCCGAACTCCGCGCCGTGGCCCACGTAGTACTGGGCCGCGTAGCCGTCGGCGAACTCCGGAAGGACCTCGGTGAGTTCGGGGTGGATGGTGGCGCAGTGGTAGCACTCCATGAAGTTCTCGATGATGAGCTTCCAGTTCGCCTTCACGTCGTAGGTGATACGGCGGCCGACCTGGAGGTTGTCGACGTCGTACCGCTCGATCGACTCCAGGTCGCCGAGCCGCTCGATCACCGCGCCGAGCACGTCCTCCTCGAAGGACGGCGGGTTCTCCGCCAGGCACACCCACACATAGCCGAGCCACTCGCGCACCGCGACGCTGACGAGCCCGTACTCGGTGCGGCCGACGTCGGGCATCTTGGTCAGGTTCGGCGCGGCGACGAGCTTGCCGTTGAGGTCGTAGGTCCAGGCGTGGTAAGGGCACTGGAAGGCCCGCTTGACCTCGCCCGTCTCCTCCGTGCAGAGCTTCGCCCCGCGGTGACGGCACACGTTGAAGTAGGCGCGGACGGAGTTGTCCCGGGCCCGGGTGATCAGGATGGACTCGCGGCCCACGTCCACGGTGCGGAACGCGCCGGGCTTGGCCAGCTCCGAGGCGCGCGCCACGCAGAACCACATGGTCTCGAAGATGCGCTCCTGCTCCTGGGCGAAGATCCCGGGATCCGTGTAGGAGGAGCCGGGAAGGGTGGCGATCAGGCTGTCCGGCAGACTGGTCGAGGTCACGGTGCACTCCTCGGGGAACTCGGAATGGGGAGGTGTCAGACGGTGGCGGCGGCGAGTTGCTTGCGCCAGCGGGTGAACAGCCGCGGCTGGTTCATCCCGAGCACGGCGACCGGGACTCCGGCGCGCCGGTAGACGGCCAGGACGTTGCGGTCCTCGGCGGCGCCTTCTTCGACGGTGACGCTGTCGGCGCCGGCCGCGTGACCGGCGAACTGGATCTTCACGCCGTACTGGTCGGACCAGAAGTACGGCGGCTTGGGCAGGCCCGGCTCCACCGCCCCGCCCGCCAGCAGCGTGGCCACGGCGGCGTCGGGGCGCTCGCGCGCGCCGGTCCAGTGCTCGACGCGGCGATGGGCCCCGGCCCGGGGGTCGTACCAGTTGGCGCAGTCCCCCACCGCCACCACGGAAGCCAGGCTGGTGCGCCCGTCGGCCCCGCACTTGACGCCGTTGTCGAGCTCGACGCCCGACCCCCGGAGCCACTCGACGCACGGGCTGGCCCCGACCCCGACGACCACCATGTCGGCGGGGATGCTCCGGCCGTCCTCCAGCAGAACGGCGTCGACCCGCTGGTCCCCGCCCAGTCCCTTGACGCCGACCCCGCACAGGAGCCGTACGCCGTGGTCGGCGTGGAGAGCCGAGACGATGGTGCCCATCGCGGCGCCGAGCGGGCCGGCCAGCGGCGTCGGGGCCACCTCGATCACCGTCACCTCGACACCCAGGGCGTACGCGGTGGAGGCGACCTCGGCACCGATGAACCCGCCGCCGATCACCACCAGCCGCCCGCCCTCGGCGAGTTCGGCGCGCAGGGCACGGGCGTCGTCCAGGGTGCGCAGGGTGTGCACGCCCGCCAGCCCCTCGGAGCCCGGCAGGGTGCGGGCCGCGGCCCCGGTGGCCAGCACGATCCCGTCGGCCTTCAGCTCACGTCCGTCGGCCAGCCGCAGCGCACGCTCGGCACGGTCCAGACCGGTCGCCCGCACACCGAGCAGCCACTCGGCGCCCAGCTCCTCGTCCTCGGTCTCCAGGGCGAGGTCCGCCTCGGCGAGCGTGCCCGCGAGGAACTCCTTCGACAGCGGCGGCCGGTCGTAGGGGCGGTGCGGTTCGTCGCCGATGACGACGAGCCGTCCGTCGTAGCCCTGTCTGCGCAGCGAGCGCACCGCCGACAGTCCGGCGAGCGACGCGCCCACCACGGCCACCGTCCTCACGCGGCACCCCCGGCCAGCCGGGACGCCACACACGGCGGGAGATTCGGAGCCTCGGCCGACACCTTGACGTGGATCACGCCGTCCTCCACCACGACCTCGTGGGTGCGCACCGGCAGCTTGGCCGGCGGAGCGTCCACCGCGCCGGTGCGCAGGTCGAACTTGGAGGCGTGCAGCGGGCACTCCACCTCACAGCCCTCCAGCCAGCCGTCGGCGAGCGAGGCGTCCTGGTGGGTGCAGGTGTCGTCGATGGCGAAGAGCTCGCCCTCGTCGGTGTGGAACACCGAGACCGGCGGGTCGATGTCGAGCCGGAAGGCCTCGCCTCGCGGGAGATCCTCGAGACGGCACGCGGGAATCATCATGACACCTCGGTGCGTATAGCGAAACGGATTGCGGAAAGCGCAACATCAGTCTGAGGTCGCCCAGAACCCCTGTCAAGGGCTCCGGGAGCTCGCTTCGCGCGACCGCGCACAGCTCCCCCGACGCAGCTCGAAAAGCCCGTACCACCTGCGGAAACAGGCGGTACGGGCGCCGTGCGGAGGGCTGCGGCCAGGGCCGTCAGAAGCCGCGGTCGATCCACTCCTGGAGGTGGGGGGCCTCCGCGCCGACGGTCGTCGTCCCGCCGTGCCCAGTGTGGACGACGGTGTCGCCGGGCAACGTCAGCAGCCGGTCGCGGATGGAGTCGACGATGGTCGGGAAGTCGCTGTACGACCGTCCGGTGGCCCCCGGTCCGCCCGAGAACAGCGTGTCGCCGCTGAAGAGGGCCGTCAGGGCGGGCGCGTGCAGACAGACCGCCCCGGGGGCGTGGCCGGGGGTGTGCAGCACGGTCAGCTCGACGCCGGCCACCGTGACGACCTGCCCGTCGGCCAGCTCGCCGTTGGGTTCGCGGTCGGGGTGGGTCTGCTTCCACAGGGGCAGGTCGTCGGGATGGAGCAGGACCGGGGCGCCGGTGCGCTCGGCGAGGGCGGGCGCGGCGTCGATGTGGTCGTTGTGGGCGTGGGTGCACACGATGGCGGTCAGCCGCCTGTCCCCGACGGCCCGGGCGATCGCGTCGGCGTCGTGGGCGGCGTCGACGACGATCACCTCGGTGTCGTCGCCGACGATCCAGACGTTGTTGTCCACGTCCCAGGTGCCGCCGTCCAGGGAGAAGGTCCCCGAGGTGACGAGATGCTCGATACGGGCGCCGGGCATCAGAAGACCACCACCGAGCGCAGGACGTCGCCGCCGTGCATCCGCTCGAAGGCCTTCTCCACCTCGTCGAGGGCGATGGTCTCGGTGACGAAGGCGTCCAGGTCGAGGCGGCCCTGGAGGTAGAGGTCGATCAGCAGGGGGAAGTCGCGCGAGGGCAGGCAGTCGCCGTACCAGGAGGACTTCAGGGAGCCGCCGCGCCCGAAGACGTCCAGGAGCGGGAGTTCGAGCTTCATCTCGGGGGTGGGTACGCCGACCAGGACGACCGTGCCGGCCAGGTCACGGCCGTAGAAGGCCTGCCGGTACGTCTCCGGGCGGCCGACCGCCTCGATGACGACGTCCGCGCCGAAGCCGCCGGTCAGCTCGCGGATCGCCTCCACGGCGTCGGTCTCCTTGGAGTTGACCGTGTGGGTGGCGCCCATCTTCTTCGCGGTCGCCAGCTTGCGGTCGTCGATGTCCACGGCGATGATCTTCGCCGCGCCCGCGAGGTTCGATCCCGCGATCGCCGCGGCGCCGACCCCGCCGCAGCCGATGACGGCCACGCTGTCGCCGCGGCCGACGTTGCCCGTGTTGATGGCCGCGCCGATGCCCGCCATCACACCGCAGCCGAGCAGTCCGGCGGCGGCCGCCGAGGCGGCGCGGTCGACCTTGGTGCACTGTCCGGCGGCGACCAGCGTCTTCTCGGCGAAGGCGCCGATGCCCAGCGCGGGCGAGAGTTCGGTGCCGTCGAGGAGGGTCATCTTCTGCTTCGCGTTGTACGTGTTGAAGCAGTACCACGGGCGGCCCCGGCGGCAGGCCCGGCACTGGCCGCACACGGCTCGCCAGTTCAGGATGACGAAGTCACCGGGGGCCACGTCCGTGACGCCCTCGCCGACCGACTCGACGACACCCGCGGCCTCGTGGCCGAGCAGGAACGGGAAGTCGTCGTTGATCCCGCCCTCGCGGTAGTGCAGGTCGGTGTGACAGACCCCGCAGGCCTCGATCTTGACCAGCGCCTCCCCCGGGCCGGGGTCGGGGACGACAATCGTCTCCAGGCTGACGGGGGCACCCTTCGCGCGCGCGACGACAGCACGGACCTGGTGAGCCATGGCCACTCCTCGGCTGGTACGAGACCTGATTCCAAAGTTGCTCAATGCGGCACGCATCTCATGTGCCGCAACACAGCATCGTGGAGGGCCGAGCAGCGGTCAAGGCTCCCCGAGCCCGTCTTGGTGACCCGCCCGCAGGCCCAGTTCTGTCCGGTGCCGGACGTCCTGGTCGCCCCGCCGTCCGCGCCCCCGTCCCGATCTGCTTTGCTGTGCTCGTCGCACAGGCACCTCACCACTCGGGACGACGAACATGGGCGCGGACGTACGGCAGGTCGCGGACGGAATCCATCTGGTTCACGGCTCCCAGACCAACTGGGTGATCCTCGGCGAGGGGGACGCCGTCACGCTGATCGACACGGGCTATCCGGGCGACCGGCCGCAGCTCCTGGAGTCGCTGGCCGCGGTGGGCAGTTCCCCCGAGGCGGTCGAGGCCGTGCTGATCACCCACGCCCACAACGACCACCTGGGCTCGGCCGAGTATCTCCGCTCGACGTACGGCACCCCCGTCCTGCTGCACCGGGAGGAAGTACCGCACGCCCGCCGTGAGTTCCTCCAGCAGGTGACCGTCGGGGACGTGCTGGGGAACGCGTGGCGTCCGGGTGTGCTGCCCTGGCTGGTGCATGTGCTGCGTGTCGGCGGCACCCAGCAGCACCCGGTCACCGCGCCGCAGGCGTTCCCGGTCGCGGACGGGCCGCTCGACCTGCCCGGCCGGCCGGTCCCCCTGCACACCCCGGGGCACACCGACGGGCACTGCGTCTTCCATCTGCCGGACGCCGGGGTGGTGATCTCCGGTGACGCCCTGGTGAGCGGGCACATGACGTCCCGGATCAAGGGGCCCCAGCTGCTGCCGGACATGTTCCACCACGAACGCGCCCGCGCGGTCGCCTCCCTGGACCTCATCGAGACCCTGGACGCCGAGGTGCTGCTGCCGGGGCACGGGCCGGTGCACCGGGGGTCCGTGAAGGCGGCCGCCCAGCACGCCCGCGAACACGCCGTCTAAGGTCGGGCCATGGCTTTGCAGATCAGCGCCACGAACCCGGAGCACCCGGCCCTCCTGCTGGAGCTGCCGTGGGACGTTCCCCTGGAGGAATGGCCCGAGGACGTCCTCGTCCCGCTGCCGCGCGGTATCTCGCGGCACGTGGTGCGCTACGCGCGCGCCGGTGACGAGGTGATCGCCGTCAAGGAACTGGCCGAACGCCCGGCGCTGCGCGAGTACGAGCTGCTGCGCGACCTGGACCGGATCGGCATCCCCGCCGTCGACCCACTGGCCGTGGTCACCGGGCGCACCGACGGCTCCGGGGACCCGCTGGAGTCGGTGCTGGTCACCCGGCATCTGGGCGGCTCGATGCCGTACCGGTCGATGTTCGAGACGACCATGCGTCCGGCGACCATGCACCGGCTGATGGACGCCCTCGCCGTGCTGATCGTACGGCTGCATCTCGCCGGGTTCGCGTGGGGCGACTGCTCGCTGTCGAACACGCTGTTCCGGCGGGACGCGGGGGCGTACGCCGCCTATCTCGTGGACGCCGAGACCGGCGATCTGCACCCGCAGCTCAGCCCCGGCCAGCGGGAGTACGACCTCGATCTCGCCCGGGTCAACATCAGCGGTGAGCTGCTCGACCTGGAGGCGTCAGGGGCGCTCCACCCCTCGGTGGACCCGATCGAGTTCGGCATGGAGATCTGCGCCCGCTACGGCGCGCTCTGGGAGGAACTGACCCGCACCTCGGTGTACCCGGCCGGCAAGTACCACTACATCGAGCGCCGTATCCGCAGGCTCAACGACCTGGGGTTCGACGTCGCCGAGATGCAGATCGAGCACTCCTCGGGCGGCGACACGGTCACCTTCGTGCCGAAGGTCGTCGACGCGGGCCACCACCAGCGCCAACTCCTCAGGCTGACCGGTCTGGACACCGAGGAGAACCAGGCCAGGCGGCTGCTGAACGACCTGGAGAGCTGGATGGCGACCCAGGACGACTACGCGCCGGGCGACCCCCTCGCCGCCCGGCCCGAGGTGCTGGCGCACCGGTGGGTGCGGGACGTGTTCCGGCCCACCGTGCGCGCCGTACCGCTGGAACTGCGGGGCTCGATGGACCCGGCGGAGATCTACCACGAGCTGCTCGAGCACCGCTGGTATCTGTCGGAGCAGGCGCAGCACGACATCGGGCTCGACACGGCGGTCGAGGACTACCTCGTGAACATCCTGCCCAAGGCACGGGAGACGCTGGAGCCGACCGTGCCCGAGTGAGCCGGGGCGCGGGTGTCAGTCGTGGGGGACGACGGCGACCGGGCAGTCGGCGTGGTGCAGCACGCCGTGGGCGACGGAGCCGATGCGGGCGCCCACGGCGGTGCGGTGGGCGCGTCGGCCGACGACCATGAGCTGGGCCCGCCCGGCGACCGACAGCAGCACCTGCCCGGCGCTGCCCATCTCGATGTGCTCCACGACGTGCACGTCCGGGAAGCGCTCCCGCCACGGTCGTACGGCCTCGTCGAGGGCCTGCTGCTCGAAGGGCTCCAGGCCGCCGGCCTCGTCGAGCAGCTTGAGCGAGCCGGGGCTGTAGGCGAACACCGGCGGCAGCTGCCAGGCGCGCACGACGCGGACGCTCGCGCCGCGGGCCGCGGCGGTCTCGAAGGCGAACCGCAGCGCGGCGGCGCTGTCCTCGGGTTCGCCCTGCTGGCCGACGACGATCTCGTGCCCTGCCACCTCGGACGACGGCTTGTCGCCGGCGCGGACGAGGACCACGGGGCGGGTCGTCTCCGCGATCACCTGCCGGCCGACGGAGCCCAGCAGGAACCCGACGACCGCGCCGTGCCCGCGCGAGCCGAGCACCAGCAGTTCCGCGTCCGCCGCGGCGGCGACCAGCGTCTCGACCGGGTGGCCCTCCAGGACGTCGGTGGTGATGGTCAGTCCCGGGTACCGCTCGGTGACCGCGGTGACGGCCCGCTCGACGGCCTCGCCCACCCAGGCCCGCTGGGCGTCCCGGTCGGCGGCCTCGGGTGCGGCGCCGGGATGGTGCCTCCAGGCGTGCACCACCCGCAGTGCCGTGTCCCGCCGTACGGCCTCCCGTGCCGCCCAGGCGAGCGCCGCGAGGCTCTCGTCCGTCCCGTCGACCCCTGCCGTGATCGGGCCCGTCATCCCACTGCCTCCTGTGTCGTGATCACTTCCTACCGGGCCAGTCTTCACTACGCTGCCGGTCATGACCTTGGAATGGGAACAGGTGATCGTGGACGCTCTCGATCCGGTGGCGCTCGGGCGCTGGTGGGCGGAGGCGCTCGGCTGGGTGGTGGTGAGCAACGATCCCGACGAGTACGAGATCCGTCCGGCGCCGGACCGGCTGCCGGGGCTGCTCTTCGTCCATGTGCCGGAGCGCAAGCAGGGCAAGAACCGGCTGCACCTGGACTTCCGCCCGGTCGACCAGCGGGCCGAGGTGAGCAGACTGCTGTCCCTCGGGGCACGCCACGCCGACGTGGGGCAGGGCGAGCAGGCGTGGGTGACGCTGGCCGACCCCGAGGGCAACGAGTTCTGCGTCCTTGCGGCGCGGCGGTCGCCTTGACCGTGGGTGCCCCGGCCTGATCCGGGAGCGCACGGTCCGCGCCATCCCTGCGCGGACCGGGGCGATCGAACATACGATGGGCGGAGCCGGCGCCGGGCTGGCCGTGCGCCGGCGAGTCCTGACCGCTCTCGGGGTGGGAGACGTATGACACAGGCCGCCGAATCAGCGCGGACCGTCATCCTGACCGTGGACGACGACCCGGGGGTCTCCCGTGCCGTCGCCCGTGACCTGCGGCGCCGCTACGGCGCCGCGTACCGGATCGTGCGGGCCGAGTCCGGCGAGTCCGCGCTGGAGGCGCTGCGCGAGCTGAAGCTGCGCGGCGACCTGGTGGCCGTGATCCTGGCCGACTACCGCATGCCGCAGATGAACGGCATCGAGTTCCTCGAACAGGCCCTGGACGTGTACCCGGGCGCGCGGCGGGTGCTGCTGACCGCCTACGCGGACACCAACGCGGCGATCGACGCGATCAACGTCGTCGACCTCGACCACTACCTCCTCAAGCCGTGGGATCCGCCGGAGGAGAAGCTCTACCCCGTCCTGGACGACCTGATCGACGCCTGGCGGGCCAGCGACTACCGGCCGGTGCCCGCGACGAAGGTGGTCGGGCACCGGTGGTCGGCGCGTTCCTCGGAGGTACGGGAGTTCCTGGCCCGCAACCAGGTGCCGTACCGCTGGTACTCCGCCGACGAGCCCGAGGGGCAGCGGCTGCTGGCCGCGGCGGAGGCGGACGGGCGGCGGCTGCCGCTGGTGATCACCCCGGAGGGGGCCCCGCTGGTCGAGCCGGACGCCCCCGAGCTGGCCGCGCGCGTGGGCCTGGCGACGACCCCGGCGGCCGAGTTCTACGACCTGGTCGTCATCGGCGGCGGCCCGGCGGGCCTCGGGGCGGCGGTGTACGGGGCCTCGGAGGGGCTGCGGACGGTGCTCGTGGAGCGGTCGGCGACCGGCGGGCAGGCCGGGCAGAGCTCGCGCATCGAGAACTACCTCGGGTTTCCCGACGGGGTGTCCGGCGCCCAGCTCACCGACCGGGCCCGTCGGCAGGCGACGAAGTTCGGCGCGGAGATCCTCACCGCGCGCGAGGTGACGGGTCTGGAGGTCAACGGGTCCGCGCGGGTCGTACGGTTCTCGGACGGCTCGGCGGTGGCGGCGCACAGCGTGATCCTCGCGACGGGCGTGTCCTACCGGCAGCTCGCGGCGCCGGGCTGCGACGACCTGACCGGGTGCGGGGTGTTCTACGGTTCGGCGCTCACCGAGGCGGCCGCCTGCCAGGGCCAGGACGTGTACATCGTGGGTGGCGCCAACTCGGCCGGGCAGGCGGCGATGTACCTGTCGCGGGGCGCGAAGTCGGTGACGCTGCTGGTGCGCGGAGAGTCGCTGGCGGCGTCGATGTCGTACTACCTGATCCAGCAGATCGACGAGGCGCCGAACATCTTCGTGCGCACCGGCACGACCGTGGAGTCCGCGCACGGCGACGGGCACCTGGAGCGGCTGACGCTGCGGGACGTGAAGAACGGCGAGACCGAGTCCGTCGACGCGCAGTGGATGTTCGTGTTCATCGGCGCGGCCCCGCTGACCGGCTGGCTGGACGGGACCGTGCTGCGCGACGAGCGCGGGTTCATCCTGGCCGGGCCGGATCTCACCGCGGACGGGCGGCCGCCTGCGGGCTGGGAGCTGGACCGGCCGCCGTACCATCTGGAGACCAGCATTCCCGGCGTGTTCGTGGCGGGCGACGCACGCGCCGAGTCGGCGAAGCGTGTCGCGTCCGCCGTCGGAGAGGGAGCCATGGCCGTGATGCTCGTCCACCGGTATCTGGAGCAGTCGTGAGCGGGCGGGTGATGCCGTGCAGCCCGGCGGAGATCGGCTCGCTGTTCCTGTTCGAGAAACTCACCCCGGAGCAGCTGGGACGGCTGTGCGCCGAGGGGCGGGTGGAGAGGTTCGAGCCCGGTCCGGTGTACGCCGAGGGTGATCAGGCGACCTGCTTCTACGTGATGATCGAGGGCACGGTCGTGCTGTCGCGGCGGGTCGGCGGGGACGACGTGGAGGTGACCCGCACCTCGCAGCGCGGGGTGTACTCGGGGGCCATGCAGGCGTACCTCGGCGACCGGGTGCCGCAGGGCTACACCAACTCGATGCGGGTGACGGAGCCGTCCCGGTTCTTCGTGGTGCCGGCGGACGTGTTCGCGGAGATCATGCGGGACTGGTTCCCGATGGCCGTGCATCTGCTGGAGGGCCTGTTCTTCGGTTCGAAGAACACCCAGGCCGCGATCGGGCAGCGGGAACGCCTGCTGGCGCTCGGCTCGTTGTCCGCCGGGCTCACGCACGAGCTGAACAACCCGGCCGCGGCGGCCGTGCGGGCCACCGCGACGCTGCGCGAACGGGTCGCCAAGATGCGGCACAAGCTGGCGCTGATCGCCGAAGGGCCCTTCTCTCGGGACGCGTTGGCGAGTCTGATCGAGGTCCAGGAGCGCACCGCCGAGCGGGTCGCCAAGGCGCCGTCGCTCAGTCCACTGGAGGCCTCCGACCGGGAGGACGCGCTCACCGAGTGGCTCGAGGACCACGGCATGGACTACGGCTGGCAGTACGCGCCGGTGTTCGTGCAGGCCGGTCTTGACGTCGACTGGCTGGAGCAGGTCGCGGCGGCCGTGGACCCGCAGATGCTGCCGAACGCGGTCGGCTGGCTCAACTACACCATCGAGACCGAGCTGTTGATGAACGAGATCGACGACTCCACGACCCGGATCTCGCATCTCGTCGACGCGGCCAAGCAGTACTCGCAGCTCGACCGCGCCCCCTTCCGCACCGTCGACGTCCATGAACTCCTCGACAGCACCCTGCTGATGCTGTCGGGGAAGATCGGGCAGCGCATCGAGGTCGTCAAGGAGTACGACCGGACGCTCCCGGAGGTGCCCGCCTACCCGGCGGAGCTGAACCAGGTGTGGACGAACCTCGTCGACAACGCGGTGTTCGCCATGAACAGCGCGGGCGGCGCGGGCACGTTGACCGTGCGGACGGCACGCGAGGGCGACCGGCTGCTGGTGGAATTCCGCGACACCGGCCCCGGCATCCCGGCGGACATCCGCAGCCGTATCTTCGACCCCTTCTTCACCACCAAACCGGTCGGCGAGGGCACGGGTCTCGGCCTGGACATCTCCTGGCGGATCGTGGTCAACAAGCACCACGGCGGCCTCCGGGTGGAGTCGACGCCGGGCGACACCCGCTTCCAGGTCCTGCTGCCCCTGACCGCGCCCGCACCCGAGTCCGAGCCCGAGTCCGAGTCCCAGCCCGCGGAGGAACCCCTATGACCGAAGGCAACGCCATCGACCCGTCCGTCCCGCCCGGCGGCACCGGCTGTGTGGACTGCGACGCGGTCGGGGGCTGGTGGTTCCATCTGCGGCGCTGCGCGAGCTGTGGCCACATCGGCTGCTGCGACTCGTCCCCCGCCCAGCACGCCACCGCCCACTACAAGACCACCGGGCATCCGATCGTGCGCAGCTTCGAGCCGGGCGAGGAATGGTTCTGGGACTACTCGACCGATGAACTCTACGACTCCGGGCCGCAGTTGGCGCCCCCGGTGAGTCATCCGGAGGACCAGCCGGCCCCGGGGCCCGCAGGGCGGGTACCGGCGGACTGGGCCCAGCTCCTGCGCCGGGGATAGGGGCGCTCCTACTCGACGCGTGCGCCCCCCGGACGCCTCTTCGCCACCCCGGCAAGGGTGACGAACAGCCCTCGTGGGCATACAAGCTGCCCATACGCTCACGGAGCTCAGCCGTCGTACCGCAGGCACCAGGAGACCCGTGAACCACCGCACCACCGCAGCCGCTCTGGCGTCCTGCGCTCTCGCCGTCGCCGTACTCACCGCCTGTGGCTCGGGGAATCCGGCCGCGAGCCACAAGGAACCGGCGGCGGGGGAGCAGACACCCGCGGTGGGCACCGCGGGCCCGGCTGCGGGGGCGCAGGCACCGGCCGGAACCCCGTCCCCGGCCGCCTCCGGTTCGGCCTCGGCCGCCGCGGAACGGGCGGCCGGCGGCACCGCGTCCGCCTCCGCGACGCGCCAGGCGGCGAAGAAGGGCGAGGCGGGGCTGCCGCCGCGCCCCGACCGTGACGGCGAGGGCGCCTATGTGCGCGCGCTGACCGCGATCGACCCGGACATCGTGCACGACAAGGAGGACGAGGCCGTCGAGCGCGGCCGCGACCAGTGCGCCACGATCCACGACCACCCCGGGGACCGGGAGAAGCAGATCGGCGCCGCGATGCGGCGCTTCGTCTCTCCCGGTCACCCGGACGGCTTCGGCCGCGTCAAGAGCACGCGGATCGTCGACGCCGTGCACACCAACCTCTGCCCCGACTACTGAGGGCCGGGGCGGGCCGGAGCCGGACGGCCCCGGCCGACGCCGTCAGCGCACGGCGGGCGGCACGTTCGCCGAGGTCACGTTGACGGCGGCCCAGGCCTTGTTCACCGTCTTGAACTCCACGCTGTCCTGGCCGTACAGGTCCCGGGCCGCCTTCAGCGTCGCGACGCGCGCGTCGTGGAAGTCGGTGGTGGAGACCATGTAGCGGGTCAGGGCACGGTAGAAGATCTTGGTGGCCTTGGCCCGGCCGATGCCCTTGACCGCGGCACCGTTGTAGGTCGGCGAGTCGTAGGTGACCGCGCCGATCCTCTTCTGGCCGCTGCCCTCGGCGAGCAGGTAGTACGCGTGCGAGGAGACGCCGGAGCCGGCGTGGACCTCGGTGTAGTACGTCTCGGGCGACCAGTAGTCGATCGCGCCCTCGAGGACGTCCAGGGACGGCTGGTCGAGGCGGCGCAGGAACTTCTGGTCCAGGCCCAGCTTCTCGCCGACGAGGTAGTTCGGCGGGTTCTTGGGGTTGTTGGCGCTGAACTCGACATTGGAGCCGAAGATGTCCGCGAGGGACTCGTTCAGCGACCCCGGCTCGCCGTACTGGTTCCCGTCGCCGTCGACGAAGGTCGGCTCCAGGCGGGCGGTCGCGTCGACGACACCGTGGGTGAGCTCGTGGCCGGTGACGTCGAGGACGACGAGCGGCTTCTTGAACATCTCGCCGTCGCCGTCGCCGTAGAGCATGCAGTCGCAGGCCGGGTCCCAGAACGCGTTGGCCACCTTGTTGCCGAAGTGGACCATGGCGCGGGCGCCCTTGCCGTTGTTCTCGATGCCCTTGCGGCCGAAGGTCTTCTTGTAGAAGTCCAGCGTCTGGATCACGCCGTACTGGGCGTCGACGGCGGCGCTGGCGCGGCTGGAGACGGCGCCGTTGCCCCACTTGTTGGTGGTGCTGGTGAACTTCGTGCCGCGGGCGAAGTTCTCCTGCTCCTTGTTCTTGGCGTCGCGGGTCTCGGTGCCCCAGTGGGTGGGGTCCTTGAGCAGATAGCTGCGGGCCGCGGTGCGGGTGGTGGTGAGCGGCACCTTGCCGACGAACAGGGAGCTGCCGGTGCCCTTGGCGGTCTGGGGGTAGCGGGCGGCGGGAGCCGAGGAGGCCGCGGTGAGCCCGGCGGCGAGCGGGGCGGTGCCGGTGGCGGGGTCGAGGGTCTCGCCGCGCTCGCGCAGGGTGTCGATCAGGCGGGGCGAGAGGAACTCGTCGCTGTCGGGCGTGTTGCTGCGCACCTTGCCGGTGACGGCGTCCACGACGACCGTGCGGGAGCCGCCGGCCTCGGTGGTGTCGCTGCCGGTCACCCGGACCTGGTACGCGAGGGCGGAGGCGCCGCCGCGGGCGTCGACGACGAGTTCGGCGCTCTGCGCGTCGCCCTTGGCCACGGCGGCGGCCTTGGCCTCGGCCTCGGCGGCGGTCAGCCGGGCCCGCACGGTGGCGGGCGCGACCTTGTGGTCGGCCGCGCGGGTCACGCCGGCGTAGGCGAGGCCCCGGGTGAGGTGGACGACGAGGTCGCCGCCGAGGACGGCCATGCCCTGGTGGGTGCGGACGAACCGGACGTGCCGGGCGCCCTCGGGGTCGATCAGCACGTCCTGCGGCTGCAGTTCGTCGTCCTGGCCGACGCCGGTGGCAGAGGCGTGGGCGAAGGCGGCGGCGCGGGCGGCCCGCACGACGGCGGTGCCCTGGGCGTCGGCGGTGGTCGTGGCCCGCGTCTCCCCCGCGGACGGGCCCGCGAAGGCCGTGCCTGCCAGCCCCGTGGCAGCCGTGGTGACGGCGACGGCGACGGCGAGCATGCGTATGGGTGCTCTACGCAAAGGTGAGGGTTCCTTCGTTCAGGCGGCCGGGGTCCCCAACCGCCGTGAGACATGGCGCCGTTGGGCGCCACGGGGGCTGGTCGGGCCCCGGAGCCCCACCCTTACGGATGAGTCATGTGCATGTAAAGCCGAAATCATCGCTTTACAAGGGCTTCATGGTGATACTTGGCGAATCCGCGACGCACGGTGATCGACGAGCGACGAACTGTGAGTCGTCTGTGGAGATGTGACACGACGGCAGGAGGTTCCCCCAGGTGCATGTGACGGATCTCGCATCGAAGACCCGCCGGCGCAGCCGGCTCGGCGGTCTCGCGGCGGCGGTGTGCGCGAGCGCGGCCGCGCTGTCCCTCCTGCCGGGCCCGGCGGCGGCCGCCGCGCCGCCGCAGCCCGACCTCACCGGCCTGCGGAGCGTGCTGCGCTCGGCGGTGAGCCAGGGGGCGCCCGGCGCGATGGCGCGGCTGGACGACCACGGCACGGTGCACCAGATCGCCACAGGCGTCGCCGACCGGCGCACGGGGCGGGCGCTGAGCAACGCCGACCGCTTTCGCATCGGCAGCGTCACCAAGACGTTCTCCGCGGTCGTCCTGCTGCAACTCGTCGACGAGGGCAGACTGGTGCTGGACGCGCCCGTCGACCGCTATCTCCCGGGGCTGCTGCCCGACGGCCGGATCACGGTCCGCCACGTGCTGAGCCACCGCAGCGGTCTGTACGACTACAGCGACGACCTGTTCGCCCGGTCCGTCTCCGGCTTCGAGGCGGTCCGCACCAAGGTCTTCACCTACCGGCAGTTGGTGGACCGCTCCCTGCGGCACGCCCGTACGAGTGCCCCCGGCGGCGCCTACTCCTACTCCAACACCAACTTCGTCGTCGCGGGGATGCTCATCGAGAAACTGACGGGCAAGCCCGTGGCCACCGCGTACCGCGAGCGCATCATCGAGCCGCTGCGGCTGGGCGACACCTTCTACGTCCACCCCGGCACGGCCCTGCCCGGCCGGTACACCCGTGGCTACCTCACCCCGGACACGGCGGGCGGGGCGCTGGTCGACGCGACCCGGCAGACGGTCTCCTGGGCGCAGAGCGCGGGCGCCCTGATCTCCAGCACCAAGGACCTCGACACCTTCCTCTCGGCGCTGCTGCGCGGCCGGCTCATGTCGGCCGGCGCCCTGAAGGAGATGCGCCGCTGGGTCCCGGCGGGCGGCACCCAGTCCTACGGGCTCGGGCTGCGGCGGCGCCGGCTGTCGTGCGGGGTGTCCGTGTACGGGCACACGGGCGCCGTGCAGGGCTACTACACCTACGCCTTCACCTCCGGCGACGGCCGGCGCAGTCTCGCCGCGCTCGCCAACGCCTCGAACAGCTCCCGGGTGCACACGGCGATGCTGCGCACCCTGGAGGCGGCGTTCTGCGGGAAGGACGCGACCCGCAGCGGTGCAGCGGCTCCGAGGGACGCGGCCGAGGACACGAGCGGGCACGGACACCGCACGGGAACCCGGGACGCCCAGGTGTCGTTGTCCTGACACCACCCCCGGGCGGGGTGCGTTCGACGACGACGGGGCGAGGACACCAGGGCGGCAGGATGAGCGAGTTGGTCCCCGGCGGCAATCTGCCCCTCCCGGGCGGCGTCCTGACCGTCCGGGTGCCCGGACCCTTCGACGTGTGCGCCCTGGTGAGCGACGACGGCGGAAAGGTCGGCGGTGACGCCGACTTCGTCTTCTACAACCAGCCCACGGCGCCCGGGGCGGCACTGCGGGGCGACACGCTCCGCCTGGAGCCGGACCGGCTGCGGGCCGGTGCGACCCGGGTGACGGTGGTCGTCAGCGCCGCCGAGCCGGGTACCCCGCTCGCCCGGCTGCCCGCCGCCACCCTCCACGTCACCGACCCGCACGGCCGTCTCCTCGCCCGTTTCACCCCGCCCTCCCCGCGCCGGGAGACGGTCCTGCTGCTCGCGGAGGTCTACCGGCGGGGCCCGGTCTGGAAGCTGCGCGCGCTCGGCCAGGGCTACGCGGACGGACTGGCGGGGCTGGCCCGGGACTTCGGGGTGGACGTCGTCGACGACACCCCGGCCGGGGGCGGGGGACCGACCGGCCCGTCGGGAAGCGCCTCTTCGCCGGGAGCGCGCCCGTCCGGCCACCTCCTCCCGTCGGCACCCGCCGGCTCGTCACCGACCCCCTTCGCCGACTCCGACGGCTTCCTGGCCCTGGTCAACTCCGCCCGCGCGTCGGCCGGTTCACCGCCCGTCGCGCTCGATGCCCGTCTGGCGTCGGCGGCCCGGGCGCATGCCGCCGCCATGGCCGCGGCCGGGCGACTCGGGAGCGAGGGACCGGACGGCGTCTCGCTGTACCAGCGGGTCACGGCCGCCGGGTACGCGTATCTCGCCGTGGGCGAGCACCTGGTCTCCGGTCCGCGCACCCCCGCCGAGTTCGTCGACCACTGTCTGCGCCACGACCGGGCGGGCCGCACCCTGCGGGACCGGGCGTTCAGCCACGCCGCTCTGGCCCGGGCGACGGACGCCCGCGGCGGCACGACGTACTGGACCGCGCTGTGGGCCGGCCCGCTCACCGCGGACGGGCTGGCCCGTACGACCGCCGAGGTCATCGGCCTCACCAACCGCGAGCGCTCCCGGGCGGGGCTGCGGCCCCTCGCCGTCGACCCCCCGCTCACCACCGCCGCACAGGCGCACTGCGCGGACATGGTGGCGCGCGCCTTCTACGCGCACACCTCGCCGGAGGGCACACAGCCGTGGGACCGGGCGGCCGCGGCGGGCTCCACGCGACGGACGATCGGCGAGAACATCGCCTGCGGCCAGCGCTCGGCCGCCGAGGTGGTGGAGGGCTGGATGAACAGCCCCGGGCACCGCGCCAACATCCTCAAGCCCGCTTTCACCCATATCGGCGTCGGCTACGCGGGCGGCGGCCCCTCGGGCACGTACTGGACCCAGCTCTTCGGCGCCTGACACCCCGGCGGCATGCGCGGCGACGGCAAAGGAGAAATCCCCCGTGACGGTATCCGGTCGAAATGCGCCGTGACCCACGAGAGCGCTTTCGCGTATAGCACGATCGCGTTGCCCGGATCTTGTTTACCCCTGGTTACACGGCCGGACGGCCCCCGGTAATTTCTTTCCTCGCACATACGAACGGCGTCCTTGAATGAAAGACAGGAATCGCGCCGGAGTCGTGGTCCTTTTGAACGCACCCCCACGCGTCCCCCGTACTTCTGGGAAAGGGAGAACACCCGGGGGTTCAGCGAAGGATGACCATGGTCAAGGCGCATGTCTCCACGCACGAGTTGGTCGCCGGAAGGTACCGGCTCCTCGACGTCGTGCACCGCGAGACCAACCGGGTCAGCTGGTACGGCGAGGATGTGCAGGGGGCGCGCCCGTGTCTGGTCACCCGGGTCGGTCTGCCGCCCGGCCTCGGCGAGGAGGAGGCCTGCCAGGCGGCCGACCGGGTGGTGCGCATGTCGGAGACGATGGCCCAGGTGTGCCCCGGCCGGATCGCCACGGTCGTCGACGCGACGGCGGAGGGCGGCTCCCTGTGGACGGTCACCGAGTGGATCGACGGACTGCCGCTCGGTCAACTGATGGACCAGAAGGGGCCGTTCAGCCCGGCCCGGGCCGCCTCGATCGGCCTGCAGCTGCTCGACGTCCTGGAGGCCGCGCACGGCGAGGGCATCACGCACGGCGAGCTCAGCCCGGGCCAGGTGTTCGTCCGGGCACAGGGCCCGCTCGTCGTCACCGGCTTCGGGCTCGCGGGCACGACGCTCGTCCCGAGGCTGGCGGCGCTGTCGTACGCCTCTCCCGAGCAGGCCCGTGACGAGCGGATCGGTCCGGCCGCCGACCTGTGGGCGCTGGGCGCGATCCTCTACACGATGGTCGAGGGGCGTCCGCCGTACCGCGACCGCGACCGGCCCGAGAGCACGCTGCGGGGCGTGGACCGGCTGCCGCTGCGCACCCCGCTGCGGGCGGGCCCGCTCACCCCGACCGTGCAGGGGCTGCTGCGCAAGGACTCGCGGGAGCGGCTGACGCGGACGACGGTCCGTCAGTCGCTGACCCGGGTGGTGGAGGAGGACCCGCACGCCGTGCTGCCCGCGCCCCGGCTGCGGCGGGCCTGTGCGGCGGCCCGGCACATCGGGCCGCAGTGGAGCGGGCGCGCCATGGCCGCCGGGACGGCGCTGGCCGTCGTGACGGTGGCGGTCGCCGCGCTCGCCGTGACCCACCAGCTGCCGGGCACCGAGGACACGGCGGCCAGTGGTGCGCAGGCCCAGCCGTCGGTGTCGACCGCCCCTTCCGGGGAGGACGCCGATGCGGGCGACAGAGCCACGGCGGCGCCGAGCGCGCCCGTCTCCGCCGCACCCTCGCAGTCCTCCGGCACCCCGTCGGCCACACCGTCCTCCCCCGCGGCCTCCATCGACGCGCTCCCGGACGGCTACCACGTCTACCGCGCGCCCGAGGGCTTCTCGGTGGCGCTGCCGCGGGGGTGGAAGCGGCTGGACACGCGGCGGCAGGGCGATGTGGCGTACCGGGTCACGTTCGGCGCGGACGGTGATCCGCGCACCCTCGCGGTGACGTACAGCACGCAGGCCGGTCCCGACCCGGTGGCCGTCTGGCGCGAGGACGTGGAGCCGTCACTGAAGAAGCAGGACGGCTTCCGCCGGATCGGCGACATCGAGGCAACGACGTACCAGGGGTACAAGGCCGCCGACATGGAGTGGCTCGTCGACGTCGACGGCACACGGACGCGTACCTTCGGGCGCGGCTTCCTCCTGGGCGGGGGCCGGAGTTTCTCCCTGCGCTGGACGACGCCGGCCGCGGACTGGGACAAGGCCGCGAACCGGAAGGCCCTGGAGACCTTCCTCAAGACGTTCCGGCCGGACTCGGGCTCCTGACCCGGCTCAGCCGCGCGGGGCGCGCAGGGCGCTCAGCGGGCCGGGGTGCAGCGGTTCGGTGTCCCAGTGGGCGGTGAGGGCGTGGTCGGTGAGCGAACAGGTGACCCGGAGGCGGTGCGGGGTCTCCAGGAAGGCGACGTCCACGGCCAGGGTGGCGCCGTCGGTCCAGCCTCCGCCCACGGCGGTGGCCGGCGGCACCTCGCTCACCCGTAGGCCACCGGGCCCCATGGGCAGTTCCAGGCGGTCCTCGCCCTCGATCAGGGTCAGGGTCCAGCCGTCCGTGCCGTCGGTGACCCGGGCGGCGGTCAGGCCCGGCTGGTCGGCGCAGACACCGCCGCGCGGGGTGAACACGGCCCCCGACCACTCCCCCGCCCGCTCCGGTGGCGCGGGCGCACCGGGCGCCGGGGGCAGCGCGAGGCGCGTCAGGCGCTCGGCGAGGGCCGCGTCGGCGCTCTCCGCACGCGGGTCACCGGTCAGCGGCGCGGACCGGAAGGCGGGCAGCAGATGCTCCCAGACGAGCGTGAGGTAGGCCTGCATGTCCCGGGTGGCCGAGGTCGCCGCGATCACGGCGTCCTGCTCGGGCAGGACCAGGCAGAACTGGCCGTAGGCGCCGTCGCCGCGGTAGCCGTGCCGGGAGCGCCAGAACTGCAGGCCGTAGCCGCGGTCCCAGTCGAGTCGGTCCGCGTCCGCCGTCGGACCGGAGGTCGGGATGTGCGCGCGGGTCGCCTCGGCGGCCCATCCCTTCGGCAGCAACGGCTCGCCGTCCCAGCGCCCGTCGTCCAGGTACAGCAGGCCGAGCCGGGCGACGAGGTCGGTGGTGCCGTGCAGTCCGCTGAATCCGAGCTCGCGTCCCGTGCCGTCCGTCAGCCAGCCGACCTCGCCGGCCCCGAGCGGGTCGAGCAGCCGGGGGCGCAGATACGCGGTGAGCGACAGCCCGGTCACCCGCTGCACGACCGCGGCCAGCGCGTAGGTGCAGGGCTGGTTGTACGCGAACACCCTGCCCGGGTCGCGGTCGGGCGGCAGCAGCAGGAAGCCGCGCAGCAGGTCGTCGGGGTCGAGCGCCTCCGCCCGGTCGTACGTCTCCTCCTCGTGCCCGCTCGCCATCGCCGCCACGTCCCGCACCCGGATCGCCCGGCTGCGCGGGTGGGTGATCTCCGCGTCGAGCTCCGGGAAGTACGAGATCACCGGGTCGTCGAGGCTCATCAGCCCCTCGGCGACGGCGAACCCGGCGGCCGTCGCGGTGAAGCTCTTGCTGAGCGAGTACAGCAGATGGAGCCGGTCGGGGGTGTACGGCCGCCACCAGCCGGAGGCGACCAGGCGGCCGTGGCGCAGGATCATCAGGCTGTGCGGCTCGATGATCCCGGACGCCTCGACGGCGTCGAGGAAGGAGAGGACGCCGGACGCGTCCACCCCCTGGGCGGACGGGGCGCTGGACGGCAGCGGGCGGGCGGTCATCCCCCTATCCTCCCTCCCGGGCCGCGCGATGATCGACCGGTTTCCCGCCCGGGCGGCCGGGGACTCGGGGCGTATGGTGCGAATCGGATACACGATGATGACCGAGCAGGCCGGCCCGCGTGAACTGGTCGGCCATCTGGTGCGGGCCGAGGAGGCGGGTTTCGATTTCTCGGTGACGTCGGACCACTACTTCCCCTGGCTGCGCACCCAGGGCCACGCGCCGTACGCCTGGAGCGTGCTCGGCGCGGCGGCGCAGGCCACGTCGCGCATACCGCTGATGACGTACGTGACGTGTCCGACCTTCCGCTACCACCCCGCGGTGGTGGCGCAGAAGGCCGCGACGATGCAGCTGCTGTCCGGGGGCCGCTTCCGGCTGGGCCTCGGCTCCGGGGAGAACCTCAACGAGCATGTGGTGGGCGGTGGCTGGCCGTCGGTGGACGTCCGGCACGAGATGCTCCAGGAGGCCGTGGAGATCATCCGGGCGCTGTTCGAGGGCGGGCATGTCACCCGGCACGGCCCGCACTTCGACGTGGACTCGGCGCGGCTGTGGGACCTGCCCGACGAGCCGCCGCCGATCGGCATCGCGGTGTCGGGCGAGCGGTCGTGCCGGATCGCGGGCCGGCTCGCCGATCTGGTGATCGCGACCGAGCCGAAGTCGGGTCTGCTGGAGGCGTTCGACCGGTACGGCGGCGAGGGCAGGCCGAGGGTCGGGCAGCTTCCGGTGTGCCACGACCGGGACCGGGACACGGCCGTGAAGCGGGCGCATGCCCAGTTCCGCTGGTTCGGCGGCGGCTGGAAGGTGAACTCGGAACTGCCGCACCCGGACTCCTTCGAGTCGGCGACCCAGTTCGTGACCCCGCAGGACGTGGCCGCCTCGATCCCCTGCGGTGACGACCCGGACGACTTCGTCGAGGCCGTACGCCCGTACGCGGAGGCCGGGTTCACCGAGATCGCCCTGGTGCAGATCGGCGGGAACACGCAGCCGGAGTATCTGGACTGGTCGGAGAAGACGCTGCTGCCCGCGCTGCGGGAGGCCTTCGGCTGAGCGGCACCGCCGGGTGGCAAACCAGCGTCAACGGGTGCATATAGGCTGCCGGTCTGTACGTTCGTCCCTCCCGCAGCCTCCCGAGGAGACCATCCGTGACCCTGGCGATCGACCTGCCCGAGACGTCCGCCGAGGACGGCCCCGCGCCGCTGTCCGACCTCGTGGCCCGTGACGCGCGGGAGTTCGGAGTCTACGCGCGCACCGGAGGCTGGGCGTTCGGGCTGATGGTGGCGCGCAGTGTGCGGCCCGGCGGGCAGGGCGCCGAGGAGACGCCGAAGGTGTCGGCGAAGGAGTTCGCCGAGCTGGCGGGCTGCTCCGCGGAGCGCGTGATGCGCTACTACAAGGCGTGGGACCGGGCCGCCGACGACGGTCTCGTCCCGCACTTCGAGGAGCTGGAACCCGGCCAGGAGGTGGAGCTGCCGGACGCCGAGGTGTGGCTGACGTACTACGTCTCCCGCAGCAGCGCCACCTCCGAGCGGGGCACCGCGATCACGGAGGCGGCGGAGGCCGAGGGCATCCGGCCGACCAAGGCGCTCGAGGTCGCGGAGAACCCGACGGCCCTGCGCGCCGCGATCCTCGCCGACCCCTCCACCGCCCGCGCGGCCCGCGCCGCGCTGCTGGACCGGATCAAGGAGGACCCCGAGCTGCAGTCCGCGCTGGCCCGGGACGTCGTGCGCACCGACGACCTGAAGAAGGCCGTGGCGACCGAGAGCCGCTCCGCCGACCGCATCGGGTACGTCCGTCAGATCGCCGAGTCCGGCCAGGTCAAGACGCCCGCCGGGCAGACCATCGACGCGCCGGTCGAGCTGCGCCGGGAGGCCGAGCGGCATCTGTCGCTGATCGACGAGCTGGACGAGGGCGAGGACGCCGGCGAGTGGGCGACCGAGGCCTACGACACGATGAAGCACCTCGTCGTGGAGACCGTCGAGGCCGACCCCGAGCTGCGGGTGCGGGAGCGGCGCACGAGGTTCTACAGCAGCCTCCAGAGGGCGACGAAGGTGTTCGAGGAGCTGACCTTCGACGACGCCGAGGAGTTCGTCGAGGACGACATGGTGCAGCAGCTCGAGGAGCTCCAGCAGGCGATCGTCGCCTGCATCGTGTCGCTGCGCGGGGCGCGTGGCGGCGCGGGAGCAGCCGAGTAGAGGTCGGCGCGTCAGCTCGAGGTGTGCCGGTGGCGGGCCCACAGCGGCAGGCCGAACCAGCACAGCAGATACCAGGCGACCACGGCGACGACCAGCCAGATCGCGTGGTCGCCGTGGGTCGCCACGCGCAGGATCAGCAGCAGGGCGCAGGTCATCGTGGCGAGGAGCAGCAGGAGACCGACGAAGGTCAGCCGGGAGGCCCAGGCCACGGCCTGCGGTTTGATGCGCCGGCCGGAGACCACCCGGTGCAGGGACACCGGTCCGATCAGAGCGCCGGTGGCGGAGGCGCCGAGCACGACGGTCGTGATGTAGATGGCCTGGTCGGTGTCGCTCAGGGTGACGTACTTCGGGGTGAACACCACGGTCAGCAGGAATCCGAAGAGGATCTGGACCCCCGTCTGGGCCACCCGGACCTCCTGGATGAGGTCACCCCACATCCGGTCGGCCCGCTCGTCCTCGGTCTCGTCGCGTCCCGTTCGGTGCTCTGCGTGCCCCATGCGGCCCGGGTAACCCGGGCCGCCGATCTTCAAACGGACGTCGACGTCACTACCAGCGGGTCTCGACCTGGGCCTTGATCCGCCGGTCGTAGAGGTCCCGGATGGCCGTCAGGGTCTCCTCGGACAGTTCGGGCAGCCGGGCGGCGGCCGCGTTGGCCCGGGCCTGCTCGGGCGAGCGGGCCCCCGGGATCACCGTGGTCACCCCGGGCTGCTGGACGATCCAGCGCAGGGCGAGCTGGGCCGGGGTGTACCCCTCGGGGGCGAGTGCGGCGAACTCGGCGGCGGCCTCGACGCCGGTGACCCAGTCGACGCCGGAGAAGGTCTCGCCCTGGTCGAAGGCCTCGCCGTGCCGGTTGTAGGTGCGGTGGTCGTTCTCGGGGAAGACGGTGTCCTCGGTGTACTTGCCCGACAGCAGACCGGAGGCGAGCGGGACGCGGGCGATGATGCCGACGCCGGCCTCGCGGGCCGCCGGGAGCACCTCGCGCAGCGGCTTCATGCGGAACGGGTTGAGGATGATCTGGACGCTGGCCACCCCGGGCCGGGCGATGGCGGTGAGGGCCTCGGCGGCGGTCTCCACGCTGACGCCGTAGTGGGCGACGCGCTCCTCCTCGACGAGGGTGTCGAGGGCGTCGAAGACCTCGTCGCGGGAGTAGACGGGGGTGGGCGGGCAGTGCAGCTGCACCAGGTCGAGGCGGTCCACGCCGAGGTTGCGGCGGGAGCGGTCGTTCCAGGCGCGGAAGTTGTCCAGGACGTAGTTCTCGGGGATCTGTTCGACCCGGCGGCCCATCTTGGTGGCGACCAGCACATGCAGATCGGGGCGGCCGCTGAGGAAGGTGGCGATGGTCTGCTCGCTGCGCCCGTCGCCGTAGACGTCGGCGGTGTCGAAGAAGGTCACCCCCGACTCGGCCGCCGTCTCCAGCACGGTGAGGGCTTCCTTGTCGTCGACGTCTCCCCAGTCGGCGCCCAGTTGCCAGGTGCCGAGACCCACGACGGACGCATGCTGACCCGACCTGCGAAATTCGCGCTCTTCCATGGCGCCAGTCTGTCATCCGTCCCTGCCCGGCGCTGAATCGGCGGGTCCGGCGGCACGGCCCTGCCCGGCCGCACGAAGAGCGGAGAATCGTTCACTCACACGGGTGATCGTGTTCGAGGGAAGAGGCCTCCGTGTCGAAAGACGCCTAGCGTGAGCCCGTGACTGATCGTTCAGTGAGCAACTTCCGACCGGAACACCCCTCCTGGACCCGGCGCGGCTTTCTGCGTTCCGCCGCCGCGCTGGCCGCGGTCCCCGTCCTGGTGGCCGCGGATCCGGCCGTCGCGGCGGAGGAACTGCCCGGCTTCCCGGCGGACGTGGCGCTCTTCCGCACCGCGTACCGCAACTGGGACGGCGAGATCACCGTCACGGGCCTGTGGGCCTGTGCGCCCGAGGATCCGGACCAGGTGGTCGAAGCCGTCAACTGGGCCTGGCGGAACGGCTGGACGGTCCGGGCGCGGGGTTCCGCGCACGGCTGGTCGCCGCTGACCGTCCCGGCCGGCACGGCCGCCGACGCCCGGATCCTGCTCGTGGACACCGCTCCCCGTCTCACCGGCCTCTCCCTGGACTCGACGAGTGAGGTGCGCGCCGGCACCGGGGTGACCCTGGAGTCGCTGCTCACCTTCCTCGAAGGACACGGACTCGGGGTCACCGCCTCGCCCGCGCCCGGGGATCTCACCCTCGGCGGGGCGCTCGCGATCGACGCGCACGGCACGGCGGTGCCGGCGCGGGGCGAGGAGCGTCCGCCCGGGCAGACGTACGGCTCGCTCAGCAACCGGGTGCTGGAGCTGACCGCCGTGGTGTGGGACGCGGACGCCGGGGCGTACGCGCTGCGGACGTTCCGCCGCGACGAGGCGGACTGCGCGGCGCTGCTCACCCACCTCGGGCGGTCACTGGTGACCGAGGTGGTGCTGCGGGTCGGGGCGAACAGCGATCTGCGGTGTGTGAGCCGTACGGACATCCCGGCGAAGGAGCTGTTCGCGGCGCCCGGTGCCGCGCCGGGGCGGACACTGGCGGGCTTCCTGGAGGCCGAGGGGCGGGTGGAGGCGATCTGGTTCGCGTTCACCGAGTTCCCGTGGTTCAAGGTGTGGTCCGTCGAACCGACGAAACCGCTCACCTCGCGGCGCGTGACCTCGCCGTACCCCTATCCCTTCTCGGACAACGTGCCGACGCCGGTCGCGGACCTGGCCGGGCGGATGGTGTCGGACGCGGCCTGGTACCTGGCGCCGGTGCTCGGGAACGCGCAGCTCGACGCGGCCTCGCTGGGGCTGGTGGCGACGCTGTCGGCGGACGTCTGGGGGCCGTCGAAGAACACCCTGCTCTACATTCGGCCGACCACCTTGCGGGTGCACGCCAACGGGTACGCCGTACTGACCGCCCGGGACCAGGTGCAGGGTGTCGTCGCGGCGTTCACCTCCTTCTACCGGGAGCGGCTCGCGGCGTACGCGGCCCTCGGGCGCTTCCCCGTGAACGGCTCGGTGGAGATCCGGGTCACCGGGCTCGACGATCCCGCCGAGGCCGGCCTCGCGGGCGCGCGGACCCCGTCGCTCTCCGCGCTGCGGCCGGACCCGGCGCACCCCGAGTGGGACACCGCCGTCTGGCTGGACGTGCTGACCCTGCCCGGGACGCCGTACGCCGAGGCGTTCAACCGTGAGGTGGAGCGGTTCCTGCTGTCGGCGTACGACGGGACACGTGCCCGTACCCGGGTGGAGTGGTCGAAGGGGTGGGCCTACACGGACGAGGCCGCCTGGAGCGACGAGGAGGTGCTGGGGACGGCCGTACCGGAGTCGCTCGGCGCGGCGTGGGGCGAGGCCGCGGCCACCCTGGACCGGCTGGACCCGCACCGGGTGTTCCACGCCCCGCTGCACGAACGGCTGTTCCCGGCGCCCGGAGCTAGGGCGTGAGCTGGGCCTGGACCGTCGGGCCGTAGTGGTCGACGATCTCCTCCACGGACATCGCCCGCAGCTCCTCGCCCCGTGCGATGCCGAACATCACGCCCAGGCCGATGAGGGTCGCGAGGGCGAGTTCGGCGCGCAGCCGCGCGTCGGGGCCGCCCAGGCGGGCCGCGAGGGGTTCGGCGACCTGGGTACGGAAGTTGGCGCGCAGGATGTCGCCGTGGTCGCCGTGCAGGGGCGCGAAGACGATGCGCAGGACGGGGTCGGCGCCGCGCTCGCGCTGGCCGGCCACGACATGCCGGACCATGTGCCGGCCCAGCTCCTCGACCGGCGCGTCCAGGAGTGCGGCGGCGTCCTCCTCGAAGGACATCACCCGGGCGAAGAGGGCGTCCTTGTTGCCGAAGTACTTCAGGACCAGCGGCGGGCTCACCCCGGCCCGCTCGGCGACGGCCTTGAGGGTGATGTCCGCGTGGGCGTGCCGGGCGAGGAGGTGACGGGCGGCCCGCAGGATGGCCGTCTTCGTCGCCTCCGCGTCACGGCGGGCGGGGGCGGCGGAAGCGCCGCTGGACGCCGGGGACGGGGAGCCGGTGGAGGGGGGTGGCGGAGTACCGGGTGCGGTGTTCACGGCACTCATGCTCCCTCCCTCGCCTCCTCGCCGACGGCGGGGGTGCTGTCGCGGGTGGGCCGGGTCTCCTCGGACTTCGGGTCGCCGGGGATGGTCAGGGCCACCGCACAGGCCGCCAGGGCGATCGCGCCGGCCAGGGCGAACGCCAGCAGATAGCCGTGCAGGGTGGGCACCGGGACGCCCCCGACGAGGCTGGTGTGGTGGACGAGGACGGCGGCGACGGCGGCGCTGGAGACGGCCTGTCCGATGGTGCGCATCAGGACGTTGACGCCGTTCGCGGAGGCGGTCTGACCGGCCGGAACGGCGTGCAGGATGAGCGCGGGCAGCGCGGAGTAGGCGAGGGTGGTGCCGGTGGCCACCACCGCCGCGCCCACCATGATCATCCACAGGTCGCGGCTGTCGGCGATGCGCACGGCGTACCCGGTGGCGATGACGGCGGCGCCCAGCGCCAGGGTGACCCGCGGCCCCCGGGCCGCCGAGATCCGTGCCGACAGCGGGGAGAACAGCAGCATGGTGATGCCCCCGGGCAGCAGGCACAGCCCGGTCTGGACGATGGAGAGCCCCAGCCCGTAGCCGCTCGCCTCGGGCGCCTGCACGAGCTGCGCGGTCACCAGGGAGTTGGCGTAGAACGCGAAGCCGGTGAGCAGCGCGGCCACATGGGAGAGGCCGACCCGGGGCCGGGACACCAGCCGCAGATCCACCAGCGGCCGCTCGGCCCGCAGTTGCCGCCACCACCACAGGGCGAGGACGACCACGGCCCCGAGGAAGAGGCCCACGATCCGGGCGCTGCCCCAGCCCCACTGCCCGCCCTGGGAGACGGCGAGCAGCAGACAGACCAGCCCGGCGGCCAGCCCCAGCGCGCCCGACACGTCGAAGCGGCCGGGCTCGCGCACGGGTGACTCCGGCACCGCCCAGGCGATCAGCGCGACGCCGGTCGTGCCGAGGGCGGCGGTGACCCAGAACATGGTGTGCCAGTCGGCGTACTGGATGACCATGGCCGCCGCGGGCAGTCCGAGCGCGGCGCCGATGCCGACGGTGGAGCTCATCAGCGCGATCGCGGATCCCCGGCGCTCCGGCGGCAGTTCGTCGCGCAGGATGCTGATGGACAGCGGTACGACCGAGGAGGCGGCGCCCTGCAGGGCCCGGGCCGCGATCAGCAGGGTGATGTCCGAGGTCAGCGCGCAGATCACCGAGCCGGCGGCCATCAGGGCGAAGGACAGCAGCAGGACCCGGCGCTTGCCGTACATGTCGCCTGCGCGGCCGAGGACCGGGGTGAGGACGGCGCCGGAGAGCAGGGAGGCGGTGACCATCCAGGAGACCGCGGCGGGCGAGGCGCCGGTCAGCCGGGGCAGATCGGGCAGCAGGGGGACGACGACGGTCTGCATGACCGCCATCAGAATCCCGCAGTACGCCAGGACCGGGATCGCGAACCTGGCCCTGGGGCCGGAGTGTTCCCTGGTCGGGGCGGGTATCGGGACGGGCGACGCCATGGGGACTCCAGCGGCCGACACAGAGGCGAAAGATGGGTGAATGTGAATTCACCGTAGCAGTGAATTCACATTCACCCAAGTGGGTTCGCCCTTCCGAGGGGCCGGTGGGCACTACTTCCGGGCTGCGACGGCCCGGGTGTGGGCGCTGCGGGCGATCTTCGGGCCGAGCCATCGCTTGAAGCGGCGCAGGGCCTCCAGCTGTCCGGCCGCCCGGTCGAGGCGGTAGTAGAGCTGGGGCGGGACGTACGGCAGCAGGGGCGAGTGTCGCTGGCCGAGCAGGGCGAACATCTGCTCGGGCGGGAGGTCGATGTACCGGCCGAGGTTCTCGTACCACTGCGCGCTGAGGCGGGCGGCGCTCTGCTGGGGCAGCAGGGCGGTGCGGCGTTCGTCCTCGTAGCGGGCGAGGGCCTGCGGGAGGCCGCCGCCCGCGCTCAGCGCGTCGGCCAGGGCGAGGGCGTCCTCCAGGGCGAGGGTGGTGCCGGCGCCGATGGAGTAGTGGGTGGTGTGGGCGGCGTCGCCGAGGAGGACCAGGTTGTCGCGGTGCCAGGTGCGGTTGGTGAGGGTGCGGAAGGTGAGCCACGGGGAGCTGCCGTCGGCGGCGGCCCGCCCGATCAGCGGGTGGCCGTCGAGGATGTGCGCGAAGAGCTTCTCCAGGTGGGCCAGGCCGTCGGCCTCGCTCGCCCGGTCCAGGCCGAGCCCGGCGCAGGTCTGCGGGGCGCACTCGATGACACAGGTGCTCTGCGCTCTGCTGAAGGGGTAGCCGTAGCACCAGATCCAGCCGTGCTCGGTCTCCACGAAGGCGAAGGTGAAGGAGTCGAAGACCTTGCTGGTGCCGAGCCAGACGTAGGAGTTGCGGCCGGGTGCGAGCTCGGCGCCGAAATGGTCGGCGTGCCGGGTGCGCAGGGCGCTGTGCACGCCGTCGCCGGCCACGACCAGATCGGCGTGCGGCAGGTCGTCGGGGGTGACCTCGCAGGCGAACTCCAGCCGTACGCCCAGGGCGCGGGCGCGTTCCGCGAGGATCTCCAGGAGTTTGTGCCGGCCGATGCCGTGGCCCTCGTCGCCGGGCCGGCGGGTCGACAGGTCCCGTACATGGGCGATGCCCTGGTTCCACGCGACGGAGTGCTCCTCGATCGCGCGGGCCGACTCGGGGTCTCGGGCGCGGAGCTTGTCGAGGAGCCCCTGCCAGTAGGTGACGCCCCAGCCGTAGGTCGAGCCCTCCTGGTTGCGCTCGAAGACGGTGACGTCGTGGGACGGGTCCTGCAGTCTGAGCAGGATCGAGAGATACAGGCCGGCGGGCCCGCCGCCGACACAGGCGACCTTCACGCACACCCCTAGGAATGACCAGCTGTGATGGGTTGACGACGCAGGGTAGCAGGGCGGGGGTCGCCCTTATGGGCACCCCGACTCCCGGTTTCCGCCACTTTCTCCACGTGAGCCACACCACGGGCGACAGCCCGGCGCGCGAAAGATCACCGGAAGGTGCTGCTCCACGGAAAGGAATTGCCCGTTCCGCGCCCACCCGGACCCCTGCGACGCCAAGATCATCTTGGTTCAACATTGCACGACATGGGGGCGATTGTCCGGATCACAGCCAACCGGTCGCGCGGGATTTCGCCCGCTCTCGAAGGGCTCGATAGGCATGCCGGGTCGGCAACCGAACGCACCCCAGGAGATTCCGCATGCCCGACCTCAGCCGTCGCCGCGCGCTCACCGCCGCGACCGCCCTCGCCGGCGCCACGGCGCTCGCCGTCCCCGCGGCCCGGGCGAGCGCCCCCGCGCACGACCACGACTCCCCCGCCGCCTTCGACGAGGTCTACCGGGGCCGCCGGATACAGGGCCGGCCGTCCTCCGGGGGCGGCCATCACCACGGCGGCTACGCCGTGTTCGTGGACGGCGTCGAACTGCACGTCATGCGCAACGCCGACGGCACCTGGATCAGCGTCGTCAGCCACTACGACCCGGTGTCCAGCCCCCGAGCCGCCGCGCGTGCCGCGGTCGACGAACTGCAGGGCGCCCGGCTGCTGCCCTTCCCCGCGTCGCCCGCCAACTGACCTTTCCGCACGCCTCTTTGGAGCACCCGCAGATGACCGTCCGCAAGAACCAGTCCGCCCTGACCGCCGAGGAGAAGCGGCGCTTCGTCGCCGCCGTCCTCGACCTCAAGCGCTCCGGCCGCTACGACGCCTTCGTCACCACGCACAACGCGTTCATCATGGGTGACACCGACAACGGCGAGCGCACGGGCCACCGTTCACCGTCGTTCCTGCCGTGGCACCGCAGATTCCTGCTGGAGTTCGAGCGGGCGCTGCAGTCGGTGGACGCGTCGGTGGCGCTCGCGTACTGGGACTGGTCCACCGACCGCTCACCGCGTTCCTCGCTGTGGGCGCCGGACTTCCTCGGCGGCACCGGGCGCAGCCGGGACGGGCAGGTGATGGACGGGCCGTTCGCCGCCTCGGCCGGGAACTGGCCGATCAACGTCCGGGTGGACGGCCGCACCTATCTGCGCCGGTCCCTCGGCACGAGCGTGCGCGAGTTGCCGACGCGGGCCGAGGTGGAGTCGGTGCTGGCGATGGCGACGTACGACATGGCGCCCTGGAACAGCGCCTCCGACGGCTTCCGCAACCATCTGGAGGGCTGGCGCGGGGTCAATCTGCACAACCGGGTCCATGTGTGGGTCGGCGGGCAGATGGCGACCGGCGTCTCCCCCAACGATCCGGTGTTCTGGCTGCACCACGCCTACATCGACAAGCTCTGGGCGGAGTGGCAGCGCCGGCACCCGGGGTCGACGTACGTGCCGGGCGGCGGGACGCCGGACGTCGTGGACCTGAACGAGACCATGAAGCCCTGGAACGACACGACGCCGGCGGCCCTGCTCGACCACACCCCGCACTACACGTTCGACGTCTGATCAGACCTCGGCCGTACGGCACTCGGGGTGGCCCCAGCCCTGGGCGTTCTTGGCGATCTGCTCACCGGCCGCGTAGCCCCGGCCGCACACACAGCGGCCGGGGAACCTGGCCTTGATCGTCCGGGCGGACGAGCCGCCGCGGGAGGCCGAACCGCCGCTCCGGCGCGGGGACTTCGCCCCGCCGGAGCGGGACGGCTTCGGGGTGTCCGGGGAGGGCGGCGGCTCCGGGGAGCCCTGCTCGCTGCCCGCGGCGAGCTGGACGCTCGCCGCCTGGCTGGCGGCGCGGTCGGCGAAGTCGTTGAGCGGGTCGCCGTCGACCTGGTGGGCGGGCACGTATCGGAACTCGACCGAGCGTCCGTCGAGGAGTTCGTCGATGCGGACGACCAGGTCCTGGTTGGCGACCGGCTTGCCGGCCGAGGTCTTCCAGCCGTTGCGCTTCCAGCCGGGCAGCCAGGTGGTGACGGCCTTCATGGCGTACTGCGAGTCCATCCGGACCTCGAGCGGCACCCCCGGGTCGGTCGACGCCAGCAGCCGTTCCAGGGCGGTGAGTTCGGCGACGTTGTTGGTGGCCCTGCCGAGCGGGCCCGCCTCCCAGCGGGCCGGGCTCTCCGTGTCGTCGGCGACCACCCATGCCCAGCCGGCCGGTCCCGGGTTCCCCTTCGAAGCCCCGTCGCACGCGGCCACCACACGTTCACGCATGGACACGATCATGCCATGGCCGTGTGCGCGGTCCGGCTCAGACCGGCCTGGTCTTCGGCAGCTCGCCCTCGGTGGTCGTGAGGTCGATCACCGAGAAGTTCGCGCCCTGCGGGTCGCTGAGGGCCGCGAACCGTCCGAAGGGGCTGTCCATCGGGCCGAAGCGCAGGACGCCGCCGAGCTTGGTCGCCTTCGCCACGGCGTCGTCGCAGTCGGAGACGATGAAGTAGACGTTGACGTACGAGGGCACCTCGGGCGGGAATTCGTCCGTCATCCGCATCCGGCCGAGGACCGTGGTGTCGCCGACGTTGAACATGCGGAAGTCGACGTTGTCGTCCTCGATCTGCTGCGCGGTGTACGGGAAGACGGAGGAGAAGAAGGTGTCCGCCCTGTCGGGCTCACGGGTGAAGACCTCGGCCCAGCCGTAGGCGCCGGGGACGGCCTCGGCCTCGAAGCCCTCGTGGGTCCCCGCCTGCCAGACGCCGAAGAACGCGCCACTGGGCTCCCTCGCCAGGCACATCGTGCCGAACTCGCCGACCTGCATCGGTTCCATCAGCACCTCGCCGTGGTGCGCGCGGATCTTCGCCGCGGTGGCGGCGGCGTCCGGGGAGGCGAGGTACAGGCACCACTGGGACTGGCCCTCCTGGCCGGGCATCGGCGGGACGACGGCGGCGACCGCCTTGCCGTCGACGTAGGCCTGCGTGTAGTTGCCGTACTCCGACGACGACTCACCGAACGTCCAGCCGAGGACCTCGCCGTAGAAGCTCTTGGCGCCCTCCACGTCGGTGAACATCGCGTCGGCCCAGCACGGGGTTCCCTCTGGTTGTACGGCCATGACGGCGGCCCTTCCGAAGAGACGACTCTGTCCGAAACCTCACGCTAGTCACCCGCCCGTCGGCGCGCGCGCCGAACGCCTCCCTCCGTCCCACACTGGGAGGGGACGGTCCGGCGGCAGGACGGGGCGGGTCATGGCGGACGGCAGGGCACGCGCCGGGGCGGCACGCGCGATGGCCGCCTGGTCGGTGACCGAGCCCGGGCCCGTGACGGGTGAGCCGCTGCGGCTGGTGCGCCGACCGGTGCCGGTGCCCGGCGACGACGAACTGCTGGTGCGGGTGCGTGCCTGCGGGGTGTGCCGGACCGATCTGCATGTCGCCGAGGGCGATCTGCCGGTACGGCGGCCGGGGGTGACGCCGGGGCACGAGGTGGTCGGGACGGTGGCGGGCCTGGGCGCCTCGGTGAGCGGGTTCGTGCCCGGCGACCGAGTGGGCGTCGCCTGGCTGCGGCGCACCTGCGGGGTGTGCGCGTACTGCGCGCGGGGCGCCGAGAACCTGTGCCCGGGGTCGTCGTACACCGGCTGGGACGCCGACGGCGGCTATGCCGAGTACACGACCGTGCCGGCCGCGTTCGCCCACCCGCTGCCGGGCGAGGTCGACGATGCGGACGAGGTGGCGCTCGCGCCGCTGCTGTGCGCGGGCATCATCGGCTACCGGGCGCTGCGGCGGACCGCGCTGCCGCCGGGCGGGCGGCTCGGGCTGTACGGCTTCGGGGGCAGCGCGCATCTGTGTGCGCAGGTGGCGCTGGCCCAGGGCGCCCGGGTGCACGTCCTGACCCGTGGGGCGGCGGCACGGCGGCTGGCGCTGGAGCTCGGGGCGGCCTCCGCGCGGGACGCGTACGAGATGCCGCCGGAGCCGCTGGACGGGGCGATCCTGTTCGCGCCGGTCGGCGATCTGGTGCCGGTGGCGCTGCGGGCGCTGGACCGGGGCGGGGTGCTGGCCGTCGCCGGGATCCACCTCAGCGACGTACCGCCGCTGCGCTACGAGAGCGAGCTGTTCTACGAGAGGCAGGTACGCAGCGTCACCTCCAACACCCGTTCCGACGCCCGGGAGTTCCTGACGCTGGCGGCCCGGCTCGGCGTACGGGCGACCACGCACGCGTATCCGCTCTCGCGCGCCCCGCAGGCGCTGAGGGATCTCGCTGCAGGCCAGTTCGAGGGGGCAGCCGTTCTGGTGAACGATCTCTCCCAACCCTCTTGATCACGGCGCGTGGGAGCACGCGAGGTCCCGCCCGGTGCGGTTGGGGCGCCTTGTTCACCTTCCGCCCCGCTGTGCACCCGTAGCACCGTAACCGCCCCTTTCGCGCCGTACCCCTCCGTCACCGAGGGTGTTTGGCTGGTGCCTGCGGATCTTCGAAACCGATCGTCACGACCCGTCCGCCCCGCCCCGCGCACCACCTCCCTGGAGAGAATGTGTCCACACCGGACAGCGCCACCGCTCCCGCCCTCGACGAACCCGCTCCCGAGCCGTCGGCCGACGGGCAGCTCACCAGCCTCGGCACCTGGGCGGCCCGCCAGCTCGCCACCACCCACAAGTCCGAACCGCAGATGCAGGCGATCAGCTCGCGCTGGCTGCTGCGCATGCTGCCGTGGGTGGACGTCAAGGGCGGCACCTACCGGGTCAACCGGCGACTGCAACTGACCGTCGGCCGGGGCCGGGTGCAGTTCGAGCACAACGGCGCCGACGACGTCCGGGTCGTCCCGGACACGCTGACCGAACTGCGCGTGCTGCGCGGCTACTCCGACAACGGAACCCTGCGCGAGCTCGCCTCCCGCTTCCAGACCCGGGAGGTGCGGCCCGGGCAGGTGATCTTCGAAGCCGGGCAGCCGGTCACGGAGGCCTATCTCGTCGTGCACGGCCGGTTCACCCGCTACACGGCCGGCAAGTACGGCGGGGAGGAGATCGTCGGGGTCGTCTCCGGCGGCGACCAGCTCGGCGAGGAGGCCATCGGACAGGACGACCCGCTGTGGCTGTCCTCGGTGCGCGCGGAGACCTCGGGTGTGCTGCTGGTGCTGCCGTGGGACGTGCTGCGGGAGTTCCTCGGCCGGGTGCCGTCGCTCGCCGCGCACCTGCGGACGTACGCCGAGAAGCAGCGGCGGCCCATGAACCGCAAGGGCGAGGCCGACCTTCCGCTCCAGGCCGGTCACACCGGCGAGCCGACGATCGGGGCGGGCTACATCGACTACGAGCTCTCGCCGCGCGAGTACGAGCTGTCGCTGACCCAGACCGTGCTGAAGGTGCACACCCGGGTCGCCGACCTCTACAACCACCCGATGGACCAGACCCAGCAGCAGATGCGGCTCACGGTCGAGGAGATCCGGGAGCGCCAGGAGTGGGAGCTGGTGAACAACCGGGAGTTCGGGCTGCTGCACAACGTCGACTACGGGCAGCGGGTCAGCACCTTCAGCGGGCCGCCGACCCCCGACGACATGGACGATCTGCTGGCGATGCGGCGCAGGACCAAGCTGTTCCTGGCCCATCCCAAGGCGATCGCCGCGTTCTTCCGGCAGTGCAACCGGCGCGGTCTGGTGCCGGGCACGGCGACCGTGGAGGGGCACGAGATCCCGGCCTGGCGCGGGGTGCCGATCTTCCCTTGCAACAAGATCCCGATCAGCGAGCGGCACACCAGCAGCATCATCGCGCTGCGCACGGGCGAGGCCGACCAGGGCGCGGTGGGTCTGTACCAGACGGGTATCCCGGACGAGTTCCAGCCGGGGCTGAACGTGCGGTTCATGGGCATCGACGGCAACTCGATCATCCGGTACCTGGTCACCGCCTACTACTCCATGGCGCTGCTGGTGCCCGACGCGGCGGGCATCCTGGAGAACGTCCAGATCGGCCGGACGGCCGAGTGACGGCGGCAAGCGGGCTGCCGGGGCCACCGAACCTCGCCGCGAGCCTGACGGCCCGAAGGAGCGGGGCGATCCCCGGGCTGCGGTACCGGGAGGTCGCGCCCGCCGACCCGGAGAAGGCGGCCGAGGTCGACCGCCGGCTCGAGGAGTGGGCCCGCGGCCTGGACCTGTTCCCGACGGCGTGGAACGGCGACTTCGCGGGGTTCCAGTTCGGCCGGGCGGTGGTCCTGCAGCATCCGGGCGGCGCCGATCTGGACCGGCTGACGGCGGCGGGCAAGCTGCTGCTGGCGGAGAACGTCGTGGACAGCTGCTACTGCGAGGAGGACGAGGGCCGGGGCGGCTCCCGCAGCGGGCTCGCCGGCCGGCTGATCCTGGCGCAGTCGGCGCTCGACCCCTTCCACGGTCCGCCCGCGCACCAGGAGCAGTGGGCGCGGGGCATGCAGGCCGACGGTCCGCTGCGCTCGTACTTCTGGGCGCTGAAGGACTACGCGGCCCTGGCGACCCCCAGCCAGACCGACCGGTTCGTGCACGACATGGCGCGGCTCCATCTGGGCTACCTCGGCGAGGCGGCCTGGATGGAGACCGGGTACCGGCCCCAGGTCTGGGAGTACCTGGTGATGCGGCAGTTCAACAACTTCCGGCCCTGTCTGTCGATCGTGGACGCGGTCGACGGCTACGAACTGCCCGAGCAGCTCTACGCCCGCCCGGAGATCCAGCGGGTCACGGCGCTCGCCTGCAACGCCACCACGATCGTCAACGACCTGTACTCCTTCACCAAGGAGCTGGCGTCCGATCCCACCCATCTCAACCTGCCGCAGGTCGTGGCCGCCAACGACCGGCGCGGGCTGAAGGCCGCCTATCTGAAGTCGGTCGACATCCACAACGAGGTCATGGACGCGTTCGAGTCGGAGTCGGCGGTCCTCGCCGCGACCTCGCCGCTCGTCGAGCGCTACCTCAAGGGTCTGTCGGACTGGGTGGCCGGCAACCACGAGTGGCATGCCACCAACACCCACCGCTACTCGCTGCCTCACTACTGGTGACAAGCGATCTTCTCTCGACCGTTCCTCACGTACCGCCACGCAAGGAGTCACCGTTGACCATGACCCCCGAGGCTCTGACCGAGTCCATCGAGCTGCCGACCCAGTCCGTCTACCAGGACCGGGTGGCGGACTACTGGAACGCGGAGGAGAACCCGGTCAACCTCGAACTGGGCCGGATCGACGATCTCTACCACCATCACTACGGCGTCGGTGACGCCGACTGGTCGGTGCTCGACGAGCCCGACCCCGAGCTGCGCAAGGAGCGGATCACCACCGAGCTGCACCGGCTGGAGCACGCCCAGGCGGAGCTGCTCGCCTCCCGGCTCGGCCCGCTCACCCCGTCCGACCGGGTCTTCGACGCCGGGTGCGGGCGCGGCGGCGGCAGTGTCACGGCGAATCTGCGCTACGGCTGCCACGCGGACGGAGTGACGATCTCCGCCAAGCAGGCCGAGTTCGCCAACGGGCAGGCCCGCAAGCGGGGCATCGACGACAAGGTGCGCTACCACCACCGCAACATGCTCGACACGGGACTGGAGACGGGCGCGTACGCGGCCTCCTGGAACAACGAGTCGAGCATGTACGTCGAGCTGGACCTGCTGTTCGCCGAGCACTCCCGGCTGCTGCGCCGCGGCGGGCGCTACGTCGTCATCACCGGCTGCTACAACGACACGTACGGGCAGGCCTCGCGTGAGGTGTCGCTCATCAACGCGCACTACATCTGCGACATCCACCCCCGCTCGCGGTACTTCCGGGCGATGGCGGACAACCGTCTGGTGCCGGTCCATGTGGAGGACCTCACCGCGGCGGCCATCCCGTACTGGGAGTTGCGCCGGCAGGCCGACCATCTGGTCACCGGCATCGAGGACACGTTCCTGACCGCCTACAAGAACGGCAGTTTCCAGTATCTGATGATCGTGGCCGACCGGGTCTGAGGTGTCCCGCGGCGCCCGCCTCCCCCTCCCTGGGGCGGGCGCCGCCGTATGTGCCGGGGCGTAATTCCCTTGGACAGGGCGGTCGTCGATCCGTTGCAATGATCCGCATGACCGCCCGCAGGATGCACCCCGACGAGGTCGATGCCGACGCCCCGCTGGTGAGCCGGCTGATCGCCGCCCAGTTCCCGCGCTGGGCGGGACTGGCCGTACGGCGGCTGGCGTCGTCCGGGACGGAGAACGCGATGTTCCGGCTGGGCACCGACAAGGTGGTCAGGCTGCCCCGGCGCCCCGGCGCGGTGGAGAACGTGGCGCGCGAGCAGCACTGGCTGGCCCGGCTGGGCCCCGGCCTGCGGGTCGCGGCGCCGGTGCCGCTGGCGGAGGGCGCCCCGGGCGAGGGCTTCCCCTGGCCGTGGTCCGTCTACGGCTGGCTGGACGGCCGTAATCCGGTGGCAGGGGCCGTCGAGGAGCCGCAGTCGCTGGCGGCGGACCTCGGGGCGTTCGTCGCGGGCCTGCGCGAGGTCGACGCCCGGGGCGGGCCGCCGAGCCACCGGGGCGGGCCGTTGAGCGAGCGGGACGGCTACACCCGGGACGCGATCGCGCAGTTGCGGGGGCGGATCGACACCGACGCGGTCACCGCGCTGTGGGAGGAGGCGCTGCGGGTGCCGGGGCGGACGGTGCCGCCGGTGTGGACGCACGGTGATCTCTCACCCGGGAACGTGCTGGTCACGGGCGGGCGACTGACGGCCGTGATCGACTTCGGCTGTGTGGGCGTGGGCGATCCGGCCGTGGACCTCATCCCCGCCTGGAACCTGCTGCCCGCCTCGGCGCGCCACACGTTCCGGGAGGCGGTGGGCGCGGACGACGACGAGTGGGCGCGCGGACGGGGCTGGGCCCTGTCGATCTCGCTGATCCAGTTGCCGTACTACTGGGAGACCAACCCGCCGCTGGCGGAGAGCTCCCGGCATGTGATCAAGGAGATCCTCACGGAGGCCCGGGCCCGGTAGCGCGCCCTCGCCGTGCGGCCGGCACTACTCCCCGTCGTAGGCCTTGCGCAGGGCGGCGATGTCGAGCTTGCCCATGGAGAGCATGGCCTTCATGGCGCGGGCGGCCTTCTCCTGGTCGGTGTCGGTGACCATGGGGATGAGTTCGCTCGGGACGACCTGCCAGGACACGCCGTACTTGTCCTTCAGCCAGCCGCAGGGGCCGGGCTCGCCGCCGTCCTCGGTGAGCCTGGTCCAGTAGTAGTCGATCTCCTCCTGGTCGGCGCAGTCGATCTGGAAGGAGATCGCCTCGGTGAACTTGAACTCCGGGCCACCGTTGAGCGCGACGAACTTCTGGCCGTTGGCGGTGAACTCCACCGTCACCACGGTGCCGGCGGGGCCGGGTCCGGCCTCGGTGTAGCGGGCCACGCGACCGACACTGGCGTTCTTGAAGATCGACACGTAGTGGTGGGCGGCCTCCTCGGCCTGGCCGTCGAACCAGAGGCACGTGGTGAATCCGTCGGTGGTCATGAGGTCCCTCCTGGGGCGTGGAACGCGGTCACCAGTGTCGACCGGGCGGCGCCCGGGAACTCATCGGTCGGGCCGGAAACAATCCGGATGGCCGCATCGACGCGCCGAACTAGCATCCGGTCCCATGACGTCATCGACCGCAGACAGCGGCATCCGGCCCTTCCGCCTCGACATCCCGCAGAGCGACCTCGACGACCTGTACGACCGGCTCGACCGCACCCGCTGGCCCGAGGGACTGCCCGCCACCGGCTGGGCGTACGGCGTGCCGGGCGACTATCTGCGCGAGCTGGTCCGGTACTGGCGCGAGGAGTACGACTGGCGGGCGGCCGAGGCGCGGCTGAACGCGTGGCCGCAGTTCACGACCACGATCGACGGCACGAACGTCCACTTCGCGCAGGTGCGCTCCCCCGAGCCGGACGCGACCCCGCTGATCCTCACCCATGGCTGGCCCGGCTCGATCGTGGAGTTCCTGGACGTGGTGGGGCCGCTCGCCGACCCGGCGGCGCACGGCGGGGACCCGGCCGACGCCTTCCATGTCGTCGTCCCGGGCATCCCGGGGTTCGGGCTCTCCGGGCCGGTCACCGGCGCGGGCTGGGAGGCGGCCCGGGTCGCGGACGCGTGGGCCGAGCTGATGACCCGGCTGGGTCACGAGCGGTTCGGGGCGCAGGGCGGCGACTGGGGTGCGGCGATCTCCCGTGAGCTGGGCCGCGCCCACACCGGCCGGGTCATCGGCGTGCATCTCACCCTGCTGCCGGGTGCTCAGGCCACCCGGGAGCCCACGCCGCGGGAGCTGGACGCCATGGGCCCCGGGGAGCGGGAGCGGGCGCTGGAGTCGTGGCGCCGGTGGGCGGCGTTCTCGGCGGAGGGCATCGGCTACGCCGTCCAGCAGGCCACCCGTCCGCAGACCCTGGCGTACGGCCTGACCGACTCGCCGGTGGGGCAACTCGCCTGGATCGTCGAGAAGTTCCGCGAGTGGACGGACTCGGAGGAGCTGCCGGAGGAGGCGGTCGACCGGGACCGGCTGCTCACGAACGTGATGCTGTACTGGCTGACCGGGACGGCCGGTTCGTCGGCGCGGATCTACTACGAGCGACAGCACCCGGTCTCCGGCCGGACGGCCGCGCCGCAGGAGCCGTCCGCCGCCCCGACGGCGCTCGCGCTGTTCCCGGCGGAGCCGCAGATCCCGCTGCGGGCCCGGGCGGAGCGCACGGAGAACCTGGTGCGCTGGACGGAGTTCGACCGCGGCGGCCATTTCGCCGCGATGGAGGAGCCCGATCTGCTGGTGGACGACGTACGGGCGTTCTTCCGGCACCTGCGCGAGAAGGGCTGAGCGGGGTCTCTGCCGAGGGCTGATCTGCCGCGGGCAGAGAAACCGGCCGAGGACGTCGCGCGCGGTCGACAGTGGGGGCGACGGCATCCCCGCGACCACGAGGACAACCGATGACGCCACCGACCACGCTCGCGCCCCGGGCCGAGGAGGGCGACACCCTGCCCACCCGGTTCGACGACCATCTCGCCGCCCAGCTGCTCGCCCAGCGGATCGTGCTGCTGGGCACCCAGGTCGACGAGGTGTCGGCGAACCGGGTCTGCGCCCAGCTGCTGATCCTCTCGGCGGAGGACCCGCACACCGACATCGCCCTGTTCGTCAACAGTCCGGGCGGTTCGGTGCACGCGGGGCTGGCCGTCTACGACACCATGCGGCTGATCCCCAACGACGTCTCGACGCTCGCCCTGGGCTTCGCGGCGAGCATGGGCCAGTTCCTGCTGAGCGTCGGGGCACCCGGCAAGCGGTACGCGCTGCCGAACGCGCGCGTCATGATGCACCAGCCTTCGGCCGGCATCGGCGGCACCACGGCCGACATCGAGATCCAGGCGGAGAACCTCGAGTTCACCAAGCGGACCATCGAGCGGATCACCGCCGAGCACACCGGGCAGACACCCGAGACGATCTCGCGGGACGGCGACCGCGACCGCTGGTTCACGGCGGAGCAGGCCAGGGAGTACGGCATCGTGGACCGGGTGGTGGAGTCGCTCGCCGACGTCCGACCCGCCCCGGCACGGCGACGGATGGGGCTGTGACATGGGGAACTACACGATTCCGTACGTCGTCGAGCGGACCGCGCACGGCGAGCGGTCCTCCGACGTGTTCAGCCGGCTGCTGTCGGAGCGGATCATCTTCCTCGGCACGGAGATCGACGACGGGGTGGCCAACGTCGTCCTCGCGCAACTCCTCCATCTGGAGTCGGCGGCCCCGGACCAGGAGATCTCGATCTATCTCAACTCCCCGGGCGGCTCGTTCACCTCGCTGATGGCGATCTACGACACGATGACGTTCGTCCGGGCGCCGATCTCCACGTTCTGCGTCGGGCAGGCGGCGTCGACGGCGGCCGTGCTGCTGGCGGGCGGCGATCCGGGCCGCCGGTTCGTGCTGGAGCACGCGCGCGTGCTGCTCGGGCAGCCGGCCAGCGGCGGCCACCGGGGCACGGTCACGGATCTGGCGCTGCAGGCCAAGGAGATGGTCCGGATCCGCGCCCAGGTGGAGGAGGTGCTCGCCCGGCACACCGGTCACGATCTCGCCACCCTGCGCGCGGACATGGACCGCGACAAGGTGTTCACCGCAGCGGAGGCGGTGACGTACGGCCTGGCCGACGAGGTGCTGAGCCGCCGCCTCGTCGGCGTGTGAGTCGTCGTCAGGCGACCAGGCAGAGGCCGTCGTACGAGGAGGTCGTCGTCGTGCGGCGGTGACGGGCCGGTCGGCCGTCCAGCCGAACCAGTTCGCCCTGGGCCCTGGCGAGCAGGTCGGCGAGGCTCAGGCCGAGGGCGTGGGCGGCGGCCGCGAGGACCTCCGAGGAGGCCTCCTTGCGGCCGCGTTCCACCTCCGACAGATACGGCATGGAGATCCGGGCCTCGTCGGCGACGTCCTTCAACGTGCGTTCCTGGGACTGGCGTTCACGGCGCAGGACGTCCCCCACCAGGTCGCGCCAGAGGGGCTCTCGGGGCGCGGGCGGCTCGGGGGCCTGGCGTCCGGCGGGCGGGCGCAGCGGGATCACTCGGGCTCGGTTCGGCGCTTGATCGGTCACCGCACCAGCCTAGGAGACCGGGGCGCGCCGGGAAGGGATGCGCGTTCCGCCCTCGGTGGAATCGGGCGCCGGCGCTCAAGGTCCGGACGACGGTTCGGGGCGGATGCCGGGCGAGAGCGGCCCGCTCCGAGCCGGACCCGTCCCGCCGGAGCGTCGGATTCCCCTCGGGACGCATGGCCCGGCGAAGACGGGGTACCCGCCCCCGTGAGCGGGCCCATCCGTGTCCGCTCACACAACGAGTACAGAACACGTCGAACCGTGACTTTCGTGGGGAGAGGTACATGCACACCGCCGTGATCGGGTCGGAGGCACAGGTCGTCGAGGACACCGCCGGGACCAGCACGGGTGGAGCATCGTTGCCGGGAGTCGAGGACCCGAGGAGCGTGGCTCCGCGCGACGCGCGGGCGTTGTCCCGCCAGTTCTTCAAGCGGCTGACCGAGCTCGAAGAGGGCACGCACGAGTATCAGTACGCCCGCAACACCCTCATCGAGATGAACATGTCCCTGGTGCGGTTCGCGGCCGGACGGTTCCGCGGGCGCGGGGACGACATGGAGGACATCGTCCAGACCGGGATGATCGGTCTGATCAAGGCCATCGACCGGTTCGAGATCTCCCGTGAGGTGGAGTTCACCTCGTTCGCCCTGCCGTACATCGTCGGGGAGATCAAGCGGTTCTTCCGGGACACCACCTGGGCGGTGCATGTGCCGCGGCGGCTGCAGGAGCTGCGGGTGGAGCTGGCGAAGGCGCGCGACGAGCTGGCGAGCCGCCTCGACCGGGAGCCCACCGTGGCGGAGCTGGCCACACTGATGAACCTGCCGGAGAACGAGGTGGTCGAGGCGCAGATCGCCGCCAACGGCTACAACTCCTCCTCGCTGGACGCCGCGCTCACCGGCGACGGCCCGGAGAACGGCGAGTCGGTGCTCGCGGACTTCATCGGTGTGGAGGAGGACGGGCTGCGGCTGGTCGAGGACTTCCAGTCGCTCGCCCCGCTCATGGCCGAGCTGAGCGAACGCGATCGGCGGATCCTGCATCTGCGGTTCGTGGAGGAGGCCACCCAGGCGGAGATCGGTGAGCAGCTCGGCTGCTCCCAGATGCATGTGTCGCGGCTGATCAAGCGGATCATCACCCGGTTGCGCGAGGGCATGCTGGGCGAGCTGGGCTGCGCCTGAGCCCACGGGCCGGGGTCGCGTCGGTCAGTCCCGGAAGGTGAGCAGGGCACGGACCCGCTTGCCGACCGGGACGCGCTCGGCGGTGACCTCGGCCGCCACCGCGTGCACGATCTCCAGGCCGTGCCGGCCGACCCGCTGGGGGTCCTTGGGGAACCGCAGGGGCAGCGCGTCACTGCTGTCGTAGACGCACACCGTGACGGTCGAGTCGGTGCCTTCGAGCTCCAGGATGTACGGGCCGTTGCTGTGCCGGTCGGCGTTGGTGACGAGTTCGCTGACGACCAGCATCACCTCACCGCTCGCGCGCTCGCCGATGCGCGCGCACCACTCGGTCCTGAGCTGGTCGACGAAGTGCGCGGCGAAGCTGCGGGCCTCGGCGATGCATCCGGGTTCACCGGTGTAGTGCGCCGCTCGCCTCAGCGGTTCCACGGGTACGTCGAAACCAGTCGGTATCACTGCCCCGTCCAGGTGCTCGATCATGCGTGTCTTTCTGGAAGGCCGGACTGGCCGGACGCTGCTGCACCTGTGCTCGTACCCCGTGCCGCGCCGCGCAGTCCCCGTCCGGGTCACCCGGTGCGCCGCGCGGGCGTGGGGTGCCTCACGGCGTGGGTGAGACCGAGGAGGACTCGGGGGCCGGCGGTTCGGGCTGCACGGGCTGCTGCTCGGGGGGCGACGTCGAGCTCGGGGACTCCTCCACGAGGCCGTTCTTCGGCGGCTTGGACGTCGGCGACTCGGAGCTCGGGGTCTCCTCCACGAGGCCGTTCTTCGGCGGCTTGGAGGACGGCGACTCGGAGCTCGGGGTCTTCTCTCCGGAGCCGTTCTTCGGCGGCTTGGACGACGGCGGCTTCGAGGACGAGGACGAGGACGGGCTCGACGAGGACGAGGACGGGTGCGACGGGCAGGAGTGCTTGCGGTCCGGGTCGCAGGACGGGCTCGTCGACGTGGGCGGCGGCGGGGTGATGACCACGAAGACCAGGGGTTTCTTCGGAGGAGGCGTGGTCCGGTCCTGCTTGCCCGCGGTGTCGCCCCGGTGGCGGGCGAACCAGTGGTGACCGTGGTCGGGGTCGTAGAGGACGAACTCCTTGACCGTCTTCTTGGCGGGGGTGATCACGACGACGTTCGAGGGCCGGTACGACGGCCAGACGTCGCCCGTGCGCTCCGGCTCGGTCTGCTGCGGGACCGGCTTGGTGAGCGGGTTGCCGCAGGCGCAGCGCACCCGGGGCACGCCGTGTCCGTCGACGAGGACGGCGGTGCCGGCCTGCAGGACGGACTGGTACGTGGTGACGGCACCGTCGCGGTAGCCGTGGTTGGTGACCCAGGTGTCCATGCGCAGCTGTACGGGGGTGAGCGAGCGCAGATAGGCGGGGACCCCGGAGGGCTCGACGCGGGCGACGGAGGCGAACGCCCGGTTCTTGGCGGGGGCCGCGTGCAGCGCGCTGATCTGCTTCTCCACATCGCAGCTCGCCACGTTGCGGGTGCCGCCGTAGACGCCTGCGGCACCGCCGTCGACCCCCTTGAGGGTGTTGCCGGTGGGCTCGGTCGTGCCGTTCGCGGGGGCGGCGGAGGCGGTCGCGGTGGAGTTGTCGGTGGCCGTGGACTCGGTGAAGGGGTCCGGGCCGGTCTTGGCCGCGGCCAGCGTGAAGATCTTGGCGCCGGCCGCGCCGCCGGAGCTGCCGCTGTCGGGCAGGGTGAGCAGGACGGCGAGGGCGACCGCGGCGACGAGGGCCGTACCGAGCAGGGCGAGCCGGGGTGCGGACCGCCACCAGGCCCGGCCGGGGTCCGGTTCGGGCTCGGGCTCGGGGCCCGGTGCGCCGTCCGGGAGGTCACCGCCGGAGGAACCGCCGGAGGAACCACCGGAGGAACCGCCGGAGGAACCGCCCGGGGACACCGGCTCCACCGGCTCGGTGGGGGGTCCCGAGGAGGGTGGAGGGGGTGGTTGCGAGGGGCCCGAGAGGGGGCCGGAGGGTGGTCCTGCGGGGCGGCCGGAGGACGGAGGGTCGACGCTCACATGCTCTCCCGATGTGGAGTACGTCCGGCGATGCCCACCTTTCGGAAACATGCACCGCTTTCTGCCACAACATGATTATTGTGTGCTCGTCCCGGGGGGCACCCGCAAGCCGGACGCGGACGGCCCCGCTCGACGGGCGGGCGCTCCCGGCCCTGCTTAGCGTGGCAGCGTGAGCCCGCGCAGCCGCACCGACCACGCAGCCGGCCGGCCCGCCATCGACCGGGCGGCCGGCCGGCACGGCTGGGCGACGGCCTTCGGCGTTGCGCTGGCGGGGCTCGCCTCGATGGTGGTCGTGGCCGCGCTGGGCCTGTGGGCGGCGGGGGCCTCGGACCTGCCGCAGGACGCGTTCCCCCGGGTGGTCGCGGCGACCGTGGTCACGGCCGTAGGGGGCACCGTGGAGCTGTCCGGGGACGCCGGGGGGCTCGCCGACACCCGGGCCGGGCTGACGGTGGTTCCGCTGTCCGTGTCCCTGGTCGGGGCGCTCGTGACCGCCGCCGGGTTTCTGCGGCCGCTGCGGCACCGGGCGGTCGCCGGCGCGCGGGAGCTGGCGGGGTGGGCGGCCCGGATCGCCGTGCTGTGGCTGCTGGGGCTGCTGGGCCTGGCGCTCGCCGCCCGCCAGACCTTCGCCATCGACCTCGGCAGCGACACGCTGAACGACCTGGGCGATCTGTTCGGGGTCCACCCGGAGGTCGGCTTCACCACCGAGGTGCCGATCACGCTGCTGGTGGGGCTCGTGTGGCTGGCCGGGGTGCTGCTGCTGGCGCTGCTGGTCTCGCGCGGGGCGCCGCTGCCGGCCCGGCTGCTGCGCTTCCAGGAGTCGGTGCGGCCGGCCGCGTACGCGATGGTCGCGCTGCTCCTCGCGTGTGTCGTCCTGGGTCTGGTCGTGGCGCTGGTCGTGGCGGCGACGCGGGGGCACGCGCCGGAGACCCTCGCCGTGGTCCTGCTGGGGCTGCCCAATCTGGTGTGGATGGTGTTCACCATCGGGCTGGGGGCGACCTGGAACGGCCGGGTGGAGGGCCCGTTCGGGCTGCCCATGCCGCATGTGCTGGACGAGGTGCTGCGCGGAAGGGAGACCGCCGCGCTGAACCTGAGCAGCATGGCCGAGTACGACGGACGGGTGTGGTGGCTGGTCGTGGTGGACGCGGTGCTGCTGCTCGGGGCCGCGTTCGTGATGGCGGCCCGCTCCCCGGCCCGGATGCGCGCCTGGCAGCATGCCGTGCACATGGCGGTCGCACTGGTGCTCACCGTGCTGACGATCTGTCTGGTGGGCCGGGTCTCCGCGCACTACGGACTGACCGTGCTCGGCATCAACGATCTCGCCGGTCTGTCCGGGGATCTGTTCCTCCACCCCGAGGTGTGGTCCGCGCTCGGTCTGGCCGCGCTGTGGGGGCTGGCCACCGGTTTCCTGGGCGCGCTGCTGGCCCGTCCCGTGCACCGGCGCGGCGCGACGGGCCCGCCGGGTCAGGTCTGACGGCCGAGCAGGACGGGCCGGGCCCAGTCCGGGGGAGGCGGGGGTACGGCGGGCAGGCCGGTCGGCTCCGTCGAGGGGTGCGCGGCGTTCCGGTCGCCGCGGCCGGCCGCCCGCAGGGCCGCGACGAAGGCCCGGCAGGTGTCGTGCCGTTCCTCGGGCTTCTTGGCCAGCGCCTTCGCGAAGACGGCGTCGACCTGCGGCGGCAGGTCGGGGCGGGACGCGGTGAGCGGGGGCGGCTCGTCCTCCTGGTGGGCCCACAGCAGGGCCATGTCCTCGTCGCGCAGGAACGGCGGATGCCCGGCCAGGGTCTCGTAGACGACGCAGGCGAAGCTGTAGACGTCGCAGCGGCCGTCGACCGGGCGGCCGGAGATCTGCTCGGGGGCGACGTAGTCGAGGGTGCCGACGAACTGGCCGACGGTCGTGAACCCGGTCAGGGAGAGCGACTTCTTGGTCAGCCCGAAGTCCGTGAGGTAGACGTGCTCGGGGTGGTCGCTGTCGGTGCCCCGGGAGACCAGGATGTTCCCGGGTTTGACGTCCCGGTGGACCAGGCCGTGCTCGTGGGCCGCGTCCAGGGCGGAGGCCACCTGTGCGGCGATCCGTACGGCCGTCGCGAGCGGCAGCGGGCCCTGGTGGTCGAGAAGGTTGCGCAGATCGCTGCCCTCGACGTAGCGCATGGCGATGTACAGCACGCCCTCGGTCTCCCCCGCCTCGAAGACGGGCACGATGTGCGGGTGGTCGATCGCGGCGGCCACCCGGGACTCATGGGTGAAGCGCTTGCGGAAGGTGTCGTTGCGGGCGAGTTCGGGGGCGAGCAGTTTGAGGGCGACGGTGCGTTCCAGGCGCAGGTCACGGGCGCGGAAGACGACGGCCATGCCGCCCCGGCCGATCTCGTGCTCGACGCGGTAGCCGGCGATCTGCTGGCCCAGCAGGTCGGAGGGGCGCCCGGAGAACGCGCTGGTCCCCATCAGTGCCCTCCGTCGGAGGCCCCGGGACGGGTGGGGGCGTCACCCCGGCGCGGGGCCGTGCCGGGCGCGTGGTCCGTGGCGTAGGTGCTGAGCCGGGTGCCGTCGCCGTAGACCCAGCGTTCCTGGGCGGGGTCGTAGAGCCAGACGGACTCGCCGTCGACGACCACCCCGATCCGCAGGTCCTCTGTGCGGCGCAGGAAGGACTCGCCGTCCAGGGCTCCGCCGGCCAGTTCCTCGACGGCCGCCCGGTAGCGCGCGAGCGACTCCTGGGCCTGTGCGAGCAGGTGCCGCGGATCGGCGACGGTGGTGGGCTCGTCGTCGGCGACGGGCGGGTCCTGGGGTACGGCGACCAGGTGGCGGCCGTCGACCCAGGCCTGCCAGCCGTTGGCGCACAGCACATGCCCCCAGTCGCCGCGGCGCTCCAGGAGCCGGACGGGCAGCAGGGCGTCCAGGGGCACGGTGGGCCGGGTGGGGTCGGGGGCCTCCCAGGCGGGCATGCCCCGCGGGGGGACGACGTGCGAGGGCCGGAAGGCGGGGGTCGTCATGGGCCGCCCCTACTTCCGCATCACGGCGGGTTCGTGCCGGCGCAGCAGCCGGGAGACGACGAAGGCGAAGACGGCGGAGAGCACGACGAGCATCCCGATGTCGAGCAGCCACACCGTCGCCCGGTGCTCGAACAGCGGGTCCCCGGTGATGTCGCCGGGCACGAGCCGGGACAGCCCGATGGTGCCGGCCATCGCGCCGAGCGCCCACCGGGAGGGCACGAGCCAGGACAGCTCCTGAAGGCCGGGCACCCCGTCGAGTTTCAGCAGGGCTCCGCAGAAGACCACTTGGACGATGGCGAGCAGCACGAGCAGCGGCATCGTCACCTCCTCCTTGCGCACCAGCGCGGAGACCAGCAGGCCGAGCATCATCGCGGTGAACGCCAACAGGGCGACGGCGACGGTGATCTCTACCAGGGGTGGCAGCAACACGCCCTTGCCGCCGGGGGCGTTGAGATCGACGCCGAGCAGCGCCACGAGGGTGAGGACGACCGCCTGGACGACGGTGATCGCGCCGAGGACGACGACCTTCGACATCAGGTACGACGATCTGGACAGGCCGACGGCCCGCTCCCGCCGGTAGATGACGCGTTCCTTCACGAGTTCGCGCACGGCGTTGGCCGCGCCGGTGAGGACTCCGCCGACGCACAGGATCAGCAGGGCGTTCATGGCGGTGTCGCGGGTGAGTTCGCCGCCGGCGAGGGCGCGGGCCATGGCGCCCATGACGAACGGCAGGGCGATCATGATGGCCAGGAAGGTGCGGTCGGCTGCGAGCGCCGCCGTGTAGCGGCGGACCAGGGTGCCGAGCTGGGCGACGCGGCTGCGGGGCCGGGGCGGGGGCAGCAGGATGACCGGGCCCTCGCGGGGCAGGCGCGGCTGGGCGCTGGAGTTGACGACGTAGCGGTGGTGGAACGAGGAGTCGCGGTACTGTCCGGCCCAGTCGCGGTCCTGGTCGCGTTCGAAGGCCTCGAAGGCCTCGGGCCACTGGGTGAAGCCGAAGAAGTCGAGGGCGTCCCCGGGCGGCCCGTAGTAGGCGATCCGGCCGCCGGGGGCGAGGACCAGGAGGCGGTCGCAGACGTCGAGGCTGAGGACGCTGTGCGTGACGACGATGACGGTGCGGCCGTCGTCGGCGAGGCCGCGCAGCATGTGCATCACCGAGCGGTCCATGCCGGGGTCGAGGCCGGAGGTCGGCTCGTCGAGGAAGAGCAGAGAGGGTTTGGTGAGCAACTCCAGCGCCACGCTGACCCGTTTGCGCTGGCCGCCGGAGAGGCTGTGCACCGGTTGCCCGGCGCGTTGTTCGAGGCCGAGTTCGCGGATGACCTCGGTGACCCGCTCACGGCGCTCGGCCTTGGCGGTGTCCTGCGGGAAGCGCAGTTCGGCGGCGTAGGCGAGGGCGGAGCGGACGGTGAGCTGGGCGTGCAGGATGTCGTCCTGGGGGACGAGGCCGATGCGCTGGCGCAGTTCGGCGTAGTCGTGGTAGAGGTCGCGGCCGTCGTAGACGACCGTGCCGTGGTCGGCGGGGCGCTGGCCGGTCAGGGCGTTGAGCAGGGTGGACTTCCCGGCGCCGCTCGGCCCGACCACGGCGAGCAGGCACTTCTCCCCCACCGGGAACGAGACGTGGTCGAGCAGGGTCTTGCGGCCGCGGTCGACGGCGACGGTGAGGTCCTGGACGTCGAGGGAGACCTCGCCGGTGTCGACGTACTCCTGGAGTTCGTCGCCGACGAGACAGAACGCCGAGTGGCCGATGCCGACGATGTCGCCGGGGCCGATGGGGGCGCGGGAGACGGGGAAGCCGTTGAGGTAGGTGCCGTTGTGGCTGTCGAGGTCGGCGATCTCGTAGGTGCCGTCGGGCAGCGCGTGCAGTTCGGCGTGGCGGCGGGAGACGACCAGGTCGTCGAGGACGAGGTCGTTGTCGGCGGCACGGCCGATGCGGACGGTCCGGGTGGGCAGCGGCCGTACCGAGGTGGGCCGGCGGAAGGTGCCGGTCCGGGCGGGCATGGAGACCGCCGAGGGCCGTTCGGGGGGCGGGGGCGGGCGGCTCGCCAGGACGGCGCAGGGGCCGTCGGCCGGGCTGCCGAAGCGGATCACGCTGCCGGGACCGATGCCGAGTTCCCGCACACGGCGGCCCTCGGACCAGGTGCCGTTGGTGCTGTCCTCGTCGGTGAGGGTCCAGTGGTCGCCGTCGGGCCGCAGGACGGCGTGGTGCCAGGAGACCCGCGGGTCGTCGATGACGATGTCGCTGAGGGGATCGCGGCCGACGTAGTAGGCGTGGCCGGGGATCATCACCGTGGAGCCCGTCTCGGTCTCCAGCACGAGTTCGGGCGCAGTCGGGGCGACCGGACGCTCCACCATGCCGGAATTCTATCGATTCGCACCCGGGGACGCCCAGTGGGCTGCGGGCTGCGATCGGAGTTCAGCCGACGGGAAGGACGAGCGCCGGGACCGTCCGCTGCATGCGCAGCGCGTCCACGGACTCGGCGAGCAGTTCGTACTCGGTGGTCTCGTCGCTGACGGCGACCCGCACCAGGCGGCCGCCGGCCAACTCGTCGGCCACCAGCTCCTGCTGGTCGATGTCGGCGCACCAGGCCCGCAGCAGGGCGGGTACGTCGGGGACCGTGTCGGCGACGGGGACGAGGGCGCCGGGCGGGACGTGCGGGCTGTCGGGTTGCGGATCGAGGCGCTCGGCCATCCATGACGCGCGGTCCCGTAACCACCACAGCGCCAGCGCCAGCGTCGGCGCGCGGTACGTCCCGAGCGGTACGCCGATGCGGCGGCCGTCGCAGAATCCGTACGCCGTGACATGGCACAGGAATTCGTCGTGCATGTCTCCACTCCCCCGAGTGCTCGTATGCCGGCCCTGCCTCGCTTTCCGTGCGGCTCCTGTGGGGTTCAGCGCCCCTGACGTTCGAGTATGTTCACTTCTAAAACACTGTCACCATGACTTTCCGGCCAGTCTCTTGGCATATTCACCGCCCCGCCTGGCCGAAACACACCAGCGGACCCACACCCTCCGCTCACCTGCGCATCGTTTCGCCTGGTAACCGGGCGATGACACGGCGAATGCGGCCGCGGTGGCCGGATAACGCCCTGGCCGACGATGGGGTCCTCCCCTTGCGGCGGCCTGCGGAACGAGGAGGCGCCACGAGGGGAGGAGCAACGGCTCAGCCGTTGATCACCGCGTCGATGCGGGCCAGTTCGGCGTCCTCGAAGTCCAGGTGGGACAGGGCGCCGACGCTGTCCTCGATCTGGCGGGCGCTGCTCGCGCCGACCAGCGCGGAGGTGACCCGGCCGCCGCGCAGCACCCAGGCCAGGGCGAGCTGGGCCAGGGACTGCCCGCGGGACTTGGCGATGTCGTCCAGGGCGCGCAGCTTGCCGACGAGGTCCTCGGTGAGCGCGTCGGAGTTCAGGAACGGGCTGTCGCTCGCCGCGCGGGAGTCCTCCGGGATGCCGTCGAGGTAGCGGGAGGTGAGCAGACCCTGCTCCAGCGGGGAGAAGACGATCGAGCCGACCTGGAGCTCGTCCAGGGCGTCCAGCAGCCCCTCGCTCTCCGGACGGCGGTCCAGCATCGAGTAGCGGGGCTGGTGGATGAGGAGCGGGGTGCCCAGCTCACCGAGGATGCGGGCGGCCTCGCGGGTCTGCTCGGCCGAGTAGTTGGAGACGCCGACGTACAGCGCCTTGCCCTGCTGCACGGCGGAGTGCAGGGCGCCCATCGTCTCCTCCAGCGGAGTGTCCGGGTCGGGGCGGTGCGAGTAGAAGACGTCGACGTAGTCCAGGCCCATCCGCGTGAGGCTCTGGTCGAGCGAGGACAGCAGGTACTTGCGCGAGCCCCACTCGCCGTACGGGCCGGGCCACATCAGATAGCCGGCCTTGGTGGAGATCACCAGTTCGTCCCGGTAGGAGGCGAAGTCCGTCTTCAGGAAGTGACCGAGCGCGGACTCGGCGGCGCCGGGCGGCGGACCGTAGTTGTTCGCCAGGTCGAAGTGGGTGACGCCGAGGTCGAAGGCGCGGCGCAGGATGGCCCGCTGGGTCTCGGCCGAGCGGTCCGGGCCGAAGTTGTGCCACAGTCCGAGCGACAGCGCGGGGAGCTTCAGGCCGCTGCGTCCGGTGCGCCGGTAGGGCATGTCCGCGTAGCGGTCGGGGTGTGCGGTGTACAACGCGACTCCATCTGGGTTGGTACACGATCTTCCGGTTCCACTGTTCCCGAGTGCCGTGCAGCGGTCCAACAGAAGAATCCGATGGAATTGTGCGACTACGCTTCTCAATCATGGAACTGCGCCATCTCCAGCATTTCGTCGCGGTCGCCGAGGACCAGCACTTCACCCGGGCCGCCGAACGCCTGATGGTGTCCCAGTCGGGCCTGTCGGCGTCGATCCGGGCGCTGGAGCGGGAGCTGCGGGCGCCGCTGTTCGTGCGGACGACCCGGCGGGTGACGCTCACCGAGGCGGGGCGGGCGCTGCTGGCGGAGGCGGAGCGGATCCTGGCACAGGTGAGGGCCGCGCACGAGGCGGTGGCCGCGGTACAGGGCGTGGTGCGCGGGACGCTCTCCGTGGGCACCGAGCAGTGCATCGCGGGGGTGCATGTGGCGGGCCTGCTGGCCACGTTCCGGCGACGGCACCCGGACGTGGAGATCCGGCTGCGGCAGACCGGCTCGGGCGCGCTGGGCGAGGAGGTGGCGGCCGGCCGGCTCGACCTCGCCTTCGCCTACCGCACCCAGGCGGACTCCGACCAGCTCCGCTGCGTACCGCTGGCCAGTGAGCCGATGTACGTGCTGTGCCATCCCGACCACCCCCTCACCCGGGCGGCCGCCGCGCTCGTCCCCGAGGACATCGCGGGCGAGGTGTTCGTCGACTTCCACCCGGACTGGGGGCCGCGCCGGGCCACCGACGCCGCCTTCGCGGGCGCCGGGGTGCGCCGTACGGTCGCGCTGGAGGTCAACGACGTGCACAGTCTGCTGGACCTCGTGGGCGAGAACCTCGGCGTGGCCGTCGTACCGCGGCACTTCCGGCACAAGCGCGAGGCGCTGACCGCACTGCCCCTGAAGGGCACCGACGAGGCGGCCTACGAGACGGTCGCCCTGCTGCCGCCCCCCGACGCGACGAGCCCGGCGGCCCGGGCGCTGATGGCGCTGCTGGAGACCGGGGAGGCCTGACCGGTCAGGCGAAGGCCACCACCTCGCCGGCCATGATCTGCGGAGGGTTGGGCAGGAGCGCCGCCAGGTGCTCCCGTACGAAGTCCGCCGCCCGCGCGATCGACTCCTCGGCGCCGGACCGGTCCTGGAAGACGCTGGTCGAGACCATCACCCCGTCCCCCGCGTCGAGCCAGTAGTAGGCCACGAAACCGGGGACCTCGCGCATGAGCGGCACGAACCCCTCGTGCACGAGCCGCCCCGCCTCCGCCGGATCGGTCACGCCTTCGTACCGCCGCACCGCTGCGTACATCGCCGAGCTCCTCAGGGGGTTTCCGAGTCCGGCCCCTGCCGGACGTCGTGGATGCCGTACCCCCGCGCCGGCCGCCCGGCCCGCGGCGCGTACGGCAATCACCTCAAGGACGGTCCCGGGTGATCCGAACGGCGGCCACCGACCCGGGAGGCGGTCGACGCCCCGGCCGGTCGACGCCCCGGCGCGGGAAAGCCGAAGAAGCGGCGGGCGGGCCCCGGCTGCGCGATGGTGGAGTCATGCATGCGAAGGACATCCTCATCGACGGGTTCAACCGCATCCGGGAAGAAGTCCACGCCGCCGTCGAGGGCCTGGACCCCGACGCCCTCAACGCCCGGCCCACCCCCGGGACCAACTCCGTCGCCTGGCTCGTCTGGCACCTCACCCGGGTCCAGGACGACCACATGGCCGACGCCTTCGACCTGGACCAGGTGTGGTGGGGCCAGGACTGGGAGAAACGCTTCGGCCTGGATCTGCCGCGCCATGACACCGGGTACGGGCACAGTCCCGCGAAGGTGGCGAAGGTGCGGGTCTCCGACCCCGAACTGCTGACCGGCTACCACGACGCCGTGCACGAGCAGAGCCACAAGGCGCTGCGCGCGCTGACCGCGGCGGATCTCGAGCGGGTGGTGGACGTGCGCTGGGATCCGCCGGTCACCCTGGGCGTACGGCTGGTCAGCGTCCTGTCCGACGACCTTCAGCACGTCGGACAGGCCGCGTATGTGCGCGGGCTGCTTCAGAGCGCGGCGGCGTAACCGGGCAGGACGACGTCCTCGATGAGGGCCTTGCGCTCGTCGAACGGGATGAACGCGCTCTTCAGGGCGTTCACCGTGACCGTGCGCAGGTCCTCGACGCCCCAGCCGGCCTCCTCGACGAGCAGCGCCATCTCGCGGGTCATGGTGGTGCCGGAGACCAGACGGTTGTCGGTGTTGAGGGTGACGCGGAAGCCGAGGTTCTTCAGCTCGGTGATCGGGTGCCCGGCGATGGAGGTGGCGGCGCCGGTCTGGAGATTGGACGTCGGGCACATCTCCAGCGCGACGCGCCGGTCACGGACCCATCCGGCGAGCCGGCCGAGCTTGCCGTCGACGATGTCCTCGGTGATGCGTACGCCGTGCCCGATGCGCTGGGCGCCGCAGACCTGGAGGGCCTGGTGGATGCTGGGCAGGCCGTGGGCCTCACCGGCGTGGATGGTGAAGGGCACGCTCTCACGGCGCAGGTGCTCGAAGGCGTCGAGGTGGTCGGCGGGCGGGAAGCCGTCCTCGGCACCGGCGATGTCGAAGCCCACGACACCGGCGTCACGGTAGGCGACGGCCAGGTCGGCGGCCTCGCGGACGCGGTCGAACATCCGCATGCCGCAGAGCAGGGTGCCGACCCGGACGGGGGTGCCGGCCGCGGCGGCCTTGGCCATACCGGCCGCGAGCCCCTCCTGCACCGTCTCCACGACCTCGGCGAGCGTCAGCCCGCCGTTGACGTTCAGCTCGGGCGCGTAGCGCACCTCGGCGTAGACGACACCGTCGGCGGCGAGGTCGAGGACGTACTCCTCGGCGACGCGCAGCAGGCCCTCGCGGGTCTGCATCACCGCCAGGGTGTGCTCGAACGTGCCTATGTACCGCACCAGGTCGCCCGAGTTCGCGGCCTCGAAGTACCAGGCGGCCAGCTCGTCGGGGTCGGTGGTGGGGAGCGTGTGCCCGACCTCGGCCGCGAGCTCGACGAGGGTGGCGGGACGCAGTCCGCCGTCGAGGTGGTCGTGCAGGACGGCCTTGGGGAGACGACGGATCAGATCGGAGTCTACGCGCGTAGCGGTCATGGCGGGTCCCTAAGAATGTGAGGCGGTCCGGGAGGACCGGGTGTGGCTGATGGCGGGTTGTCGCTTGTGACTCGAAAGGAATGGCCGCCCGGTCCTCCAGGACGCTCCGACCACTGATTGAGAACTGCGGTCATCGCTGGTTAGGGACCTGTCGGCGGGGTGTTCTTCGGACCGTGAACTGCCGGTCATGAGGAAGATGGAGCGACGGCTTTGAGCACGTCTGGCAGGCGGATATGGGTCGGCGTCGATGCCGGCAAGGGGCATCACTGGGCGGTTGCGGTCGATGCCGACGGCGAGACGCTGTTCTCGACGAAGGTGATCAACGACGAGGCCCAGATCCTCACTCTCATCGAGACGGCCCGTGAGCGGGCTGAAGAGGTGCGGTGGGCGGTGGACATCTCCGGCCGGGCCTCCACCCTGCTGCTGGCCCTGCTGGTCGCCCACGGGCAGCAGGTCGTCTACGTCCCCGGCCGGACGGTCAACCGCATGTCCGGCGCCTACAAGGGCGAGGGCAAGACCGATGCCAAGGACGCACGTGTCATCGCTGACCAGGCCAGAATGCGACGGGACTTCGCCCCGCTGGACACGCCCCCGGAGCTGGTCTCCACCCTGCGGGTGCTGACGAACCATCGGGCAGACCTGATCGCCGACCGCGTCCGCCTGATCAACCGGCTTCGCGACCTGCTGGTGGGCATCTGCCCCGCGCTGGAGCGGGCCTTCGACTACTCCGCGGCCAAAGGCCCGGTCGTCATGCTGACCGAGTACCAGACCCCGGCCGCCCTGCGTCGGATCGGCGTCAAGCGGCTGACGACCTGGCTGGAACGCCGCAAGGTCCGCGGCGCTGTCGACGTCGCGGCCAAGGCCGTCGAGGCCGCCCAGTCCCAGCAGCTCGCGCTTCCCGGCGAGAAACGGGCCGCGCAGCTGGTCCGCGACCTCGCCCACCAGCTCCTGGCCCTGGACGAGCGGATCAAGGACAACGACCGGGAGATCCGCGAGACCTTCCGCACCGACGACCGTGCCGAGATCATCGAGTCCATGCCCGGCATGGGCCCCATCCTCGGGGCCGAGTTCATCGCCATCGTCGGGGACCTGTCCGGCTACCGCGACGCCGGCCGTCTGGCCTCGCACGCCGGCCTGGCCCCGGTCGCCCGCGACTCCGGCCGCCGCACCGGCAACTACCACCGGCCCAAGCGCTACAACCGGCGCCTGCGGCACATCTTCTACATGGCCGCGCAGACGGCGATGATGCGACCCGGACCTTCCCGGGACTACTACCTCAAGAAGCGGGCCGAGGGACTGCTGCACACGCAGGCCCTCCTCTCGCTTGCCCGCCGCCGGGTCGACGTGCTCTGGGCGATCCTGCGTGACAAGAGGCTGTTCACCTCCGCCCCACCGGTCACGCAGGCGCCTTGACGCGATCATTGAGATTCTTTCCTTGGGCGAGGCGGGGCGAGGTGGCGTGGGGTGGTGCGGGGTGGCGGTTCGAGGTGCGGGGAGGGGATCAGCCGGCGGGCTGGAGCAGGTCCCAGCGGTTGCCGTACAGGTCCTGGAAGACGACGACGGAGCCGTACGGCTCGTGACGGGGCTCCTCCAGGAAGGTCACGCCGGCGGCGAGCATCCGGGCGTGGTCGCGGGCGAAGTCGTCGGTGTGCAGGAAGAAGCCCACGCGGCCGCCGGTCTGGTCGCCGATCCGGTCGCGCTGGGCGTCGCCCTTGGCCCGGGCGAGCAGCAGCCCGGTGCCGTCCTGACCCTCGCCCGGCCGCACGACGACCCAGCGGGAGCCGTCGGGCCGGGGCGCGTCCTCGGCGAGCCGGAAGCCGAGCGCGTCGGTGTAGAAGCGGATCGCCTCGTCGTAGTCGTCGACGACGAGGGTGACCAGCGCGATACGGGACATCGGGGCCTTTCGGGAGCCGGACGGCAGGGCGATTGACGGGAGAGGTTATACGTAAAACTAGACGGACGCCAGTCGCGTTCGCGAAGGCGGGTGGAGGGGGCCGGTGTACGGCGGCAACAGGACGCCGGGCGAGCGGGCCGGCAGGAGTACGGCCAGGCCGAGTGTGTGGATGTCGGTGATCCACAGGATGGTGGTCTGCGAGGCGCCGAAGGTCACGGCGAGGTCGGGCTGGGCGACGCCGGGTCCGGAGACCGAGGCGCTGACGGCCGTCAGCGTGGTGCAGACGGCGATCAGGATGGTGCGCCGTCGGCGGGCGTCAGGTCCTCGTCCGGAAGGCCGCTGGGGGCGCCGCTCCTCCCGTCGGGCTGGTGGGTACTCATCGTTTCCTCTCCCCAGGGCATGCGGGCATCGGCGCAGCGGCAAGGCGCGGGCGCCGGGGGTGACGGGGGTCGGCCCGGCCTCTCGCTCGCTCGCCCATGCGGCTGGGGCGGGGCCGGACAGGGACGACGCCAGGCGCCGCTTGCGGTTGCGGCATACGCTCTTGCCCATGACGCAGGACAATGGCGAGCTGGACAGCCTGGTGCGCAAACGCATCCGTGCCCTGCGGGTGGCTCAGGGCTGGTCGTTGGAGGAACTGGCCTCGCGCGCCAAGGTCAGCCCGTCGACGCTCAGCCGCATCGAGAACGGGCGGCGCCGGCTGGCCCTGGACCAGCTCGTCACCCTCGCGCGCGCTCTGGACACGTCCCTCGACCAGTTGGTGGAGACCGCCGCGGACGATGTCGTCTCGCACCCGATGGTCGACGTGGCCCATGGTCTGATGCGCTGGCCCATCAGGGCGGAGCCCGGGACGACCGTCGTACGGCAGCGGATGACGGACCCGCCGCCCGAGAACCCCTCGCGGATGCGTGCCCACCCCGGCCGCGAATGGCTGGTCGTCCTGTCCGGCACCGCGGTCCTGCTGCTGGGCAACCGGCGCTTCAGGATCGAGACCCACCAGGCGGCGGAGTTCCCCACGATGCTCCCGCACGCCCTCGGCGCCGAGGGCGGCCCCTGCGAGATTCTCGGCATCTTCGACCGCGACGCCCGCCGCGGCCACCAGCGCGGCGAGCAGACCGAGACGGTGAACCGCCCGTCACCGTGACGGCGCGTGCGCCGCGCGGTCCCGTCGCCCGGGCGTCACACAGGTCCCGCGAAGTCACGCACCGGCGCGGTGGACCCTGTTCAGCAGGTCCAGTTCCTCGGCGGTGAGGCGCAGGGCGCCCGCCGCGATGTTCTCGGCGAGGTGGTCGGGGTCGCCGGTGCCCGGGATGGCGAGGACGTGGGGGCCCTGCGCGAGGCTCCAGGCGAGGCGGATCTGGGCGGGGGTGCTGCCGTGGGCGCGGGCCACGGCGAGGACGGCGTCGTCGTGAGCGGTCGTCGCACCCAGGGCTCCGCCGTCGCCGGCGATGGCGAAGAACGGCACGAAGGCGATGCCCTGGTCCCGGCAGACGGCGAGGAGCTCCTCGGTGGCGGGCGTGGGCGCGCCGAGCCCATGCCGGTTCTGCACGCTCACCACCGGGGCGATGGCCCGGGCCTCGGCGAGGTGGCGCGGTGCGACGTCGGAGACGCCGAGGTGCCGGATCAGGCCGGCCGTCCGCAGGTCGGCGAGGGCGCCGAAGTGCTCGGCGATCGATTCCTGGCGCATCCGGCGCAGATACACGAGGTCGAGATGGTCGCGGCCGAGCTGGCGCAGGTTCTCCTCGACGTGGCCGCGCAGGTCCTCGGGACGGGCCGAGGTGCCCCATTCCCCCGCCCAGGTCCGGAAGGGGCCGACCTTCGTGGCGATGAGCAGGTTCTGCGGGTACGGCGAGAGGGCGCTGTTGATGAGTTCGTTGGCGGAGCGGAGCGCGGAGAAGTAGAAGGCGGCGGTGTCGATGTGGTCGACGCCGAGCTCGACGGCCTCGCGCAGGACGGCGATCGCGCGGTCGCGGTCGCTCGGGGTGCCGTGGTGGAAGGCGGCGCTGCCGGTGAGCCGCATGGCGCCGAAGCCGACGCGGTTGACGGTGAGGTCGCCGATGGTCCAGGTGCCCGCGGCGTCCGCGGTGATCCTTCCGCTGCTCATCGGTGCAGTCTCGCACGCACCGCGGACGCCGCCGTCACCCCTGCCGAACGGCCGTCAACAGGCCACGGTCTCCTCGCACTTGCGCAGGGCCTCCTGGACGTCCCGGCTCCAGTGCCGGGCCGTGCGGGGGGTGGCCGAGGACACGGTGTGCACCGGCGACTCCCGGCGTTCGGGCAGGGGACGGGACCGGGCGCGACGGCGCTCCCCGGCGGGCGGGGTGCCGTGGGTGACGACCTCTTCCACGAGGCCGGCGAGATCCCCGTCCGGGAGAGGCAGTTCCAGGTCGTCGTCGACGAAGCCGACCACGGCCGGCACGTACTCCACGAGCGCGCGCAGCGCCTTGGGCAGCCCCCGGCGGCCGCGCCGCAGCCCGCGCAGCACGTGCAGCGCCGTGGCGAGCTCCACCTCGGTGGCCTCCCGGCCGAGGGTGGCGGGGGTGATGTCCGTGTGGCTGAGCCACCAGTCCGCCTCCTCGTCCTCGCCGAGGGAGCGGTGGTGGAGGTAGAGGCAGTACGAGGAGACGGTGTCGCCGGCGCCGGCGCCGTACTGCCACCAGAAGCGGGCGCTGTCCTCGCAGCCGGCCAGATGGAGGAGGCCACCGAGGACACGGGCGCCGGAGGGCTCGGGCAGCGCGCTGCCGAGGAAGGCGCCGAGGCCGCGCAGGGCGCCGGTGCGTTTCAGCAGCGCCTCGCACAGGGCCCGCAGGTCCCGCGCGGAGGGGTGGACGGGGGGTCGGCGGAGCGCTGGCTGCTCCACCCCGGTCCGCACCCGGCACGAGCCGGACGGCGCCCCGCCCTCGCACGCCGATGCCCCGTCCCCGCAGGCCGGCGACCCGGCCCCGTCGGTCGGTGCCACGGGACCGCTCGTCCGGGCTTCGGTGCCGCCGGCGGGCCGGGTGGCGACCCGGGCGGCTATGCGGGCCTCGGCGGCCTCGATGTCGCCGGGGCGGTAGGGGGCCGTGGGTACCAGCCGCGCCCCCGCCAGCAGGGTGTCGATGTCGCTCACGGTGTCGAAGGTCATGGACGCTCCGCCTCCTCCTCGGCGCACGATGTGTAGATCTCCCGCAGTCGGCGTTTGGCGTAGCGCTCGGTGGAGCGGACCCCGGCCTCGGTGATGCCGAGGTGGAGGGCCACGTCGGCGGTGCTGTAGCCCTCGCAGTAGCGCAGCCGGATGACGTCCTGCTGACGCTCGGGCAGGGCGGCGATCGCGTGGAACAGCCGCAGGTTCTGCTCGATGACCTCGAAGGCGTCCTCGGCGCCCTGCAGGGTCACCGTCTCGAAGACGGCGGTGTCCATGAGCGTGGCGCGCCGGCCCCGGGCCCGGGCGTGGTCGACGACCCGGTTCTTCATGACCCGCCAGGCGTAGGCGGCGGGGTTCTGGGTGCGCAGTATCTGCGGCCACTCCCGGGCCAGTTGGACGAACGCCTCGTCGACGGCGTCCTCGGCGTCCGCCCGGCAGCGCAGACAGCGCTCGGCCTCACGGACGTAGCGCGGACGGTGCATCTGATGGAAGGCGCTGAAGTCCAGGGGCAGTTTCTCCGGCGCCCGGGGGTTTCCGGTGGGTCGCAGCTCCTCCTGGGTCACCGATCGCCTCCCGGCAGCCGGTGGTCCATCTCCCGGACGCCGACCCGCACGAGCGCGGCGACGACCCGGCGCGCGAGCGTGACGGCGGCGGGTCCGAAGACCCGGAGGGCGAGCAGGGACAACGCCACGTCCCGGGCGAGCTGTTCGAACTGGTCGTTCACGGACCCTTCGGTCCTTCCGCTGGGGGTGCGGGGCTCAGGGGCCCCGGAAGGCGACGGTTACACCTTCTGCCCCCACGGCGTTCGGCACCGGCGTTTCGTGCATGCCGGATTCGAAAGTCCGGTGGCATTGGCCGCTTCGGACTACGGACCGTGCCATTCCGGACTACACCGGTGCGGTTGCTGCCCCTTCCGGGACCTCTTCATCCCGTTACTGTCCCTGTTACTGTCCGCTTCCGCCCTGCTTGCCGTCGGCACGGTTCAGCCCAGCGGCTTCTCCAGCACCGCCTTGCGGTGGCTGAACGTCTCGATGGAGTACCGGCCGTGGTAGCTGCCCATGCCGCTCTCCCCCACACCGCCGAACGGCAGGTCGGAGACGGTGAGATGGGCGAGGGGCAGGCCGAACCCGAGGCCGCCGGAGGAGGTTTCGTCGGCGATGCGGTTCCGTGTGGCGTCCGACGCGGAGAAGACGTACAGGGCGAGGGGCTTGTCGCGGTCGTTGATGAAGGCGATCGCCTCGTCGAGGCCGCCGACGGTCACCATGGGCAGGACGGGGCCGAAGATCTCCTCGGCCATGACGGGCGAGGCGGGGTCGACGTCGGCGAGGACGGTCGGCGCGATGTACCTGTCCGTGCGGTCGTGACGGCCGCCGGTCACGGTCCGCCCGGAGTCGAGCAGGGCGGTGAGCCGGTCGAAGTGGCGTTCGTTGACGATCCGGCCGTACTCGGGCGAGGTCTGCGGGTCGACGCCGTAGAGGGTCTCGACGGCGCGGGCCAGGAGGGGTTCGAGGGCTGCGGCGGTGTCCGGGTCGGTGAGGACGTAGTCGGGGGCGACGCAGGTCTGGCCGGCGTTGAGGAACTTGCCGCGGGCCAGCCGGTCGGCGACGACCGCGAGATCGGCGTCGCGGTCGACGAACGCCGGTGACTTGCCGCCGAGTTCGAGGGTGACGGGGATGAGGTGCTCGGCGGCGGCACGCAGCACGATCCGGCCGACGGTGCCGTTGCCGGTGTAGAAGATGTGGTCGAAGCGCTCGTTGAGCAGGGCCGTGGTCTCGGGGACGCCTCCCTCGACGACGGCGACCGCCTCGGTGTCGAGGTGGGCGGGCAGCAGCCGGGCCAGGGTGGCGGAGGTGGCGGGGGCGAGCTCGCTGGGCTTGACGACGACCGCGTTGCCGGCGGCGAGGGCGCCGACCAGCGGGGCCAGCAGCAGTTGGGCGGGGTAGTTCCAGGGCGCGATGACGAGGACGACGCCGAGCGGGTCGTACTGCGTCCAGGCGCGCGCGTCCGCGCCGAGGTGGGCCGGGACCGGGGCGGGCTCGGGGGTGAGCCAGCCATCCAGGTGGTCGAGGGTGTGGTCGATCTCGCGGATCGTGAAGTCGATCTCGGTGCGGTACGCCTCGGTGGTGCTCTTGCCCAGGTCGGCGTGGAGGGCGGCGGCGAGGTCGGCGCCGTTCCCGGTGAGCAGCTCGCGCAGGCGGCGGAGCTGGTCCGTGCGCCAGGCGACGGGCTTGGTGCGGCCGGCGCGGAAGGCGGCGCGCAGCCGGGCCACGACGTCGGCGGGCCGCTCGGGGGCGGCGAGAGGGCCTGCGGGCTGCTCGGGGATGGCGGTGGTCACGGTGCCTCGCTGGGGGTGCACGGGCCTTTCGGCCCTGGGTTCACACGGGCCGTGCGGCCCTGGTTCGGGGCGAGCGTCAGCTCGATGTATATGCCAACCTTTCAGGGACCAAAATACATTCCCCGGGCAACCACTACGTTCCGTGGCAGGTGCGCAGCCGCTTCTCCAGGTACGCGCGTTCGGCCGGGTTCTCGGCCAGGGCGAGGGCGGACGCGTACGCGCGGGCCGCCTCGGCGTCGCGGTCCAGGCGGCGCAGCAGGTCGGCCCGGACGGCGTGGAAGACGTGGTAGCCGTCGAGGGCGAGCGTGTCCAGCAGCGCGAGGGCGGGCTCCGGGCCCGCGGTCTCGGCGACCGCCACCGCCCGGTTCAGGGCCACCACCGGACTCGGCGCCAGCGCCATCAGCTGGTCGTACAGCCGCAGGATCTGCCCCCAGTCGGTGACCGCGGCCGTCGGCGCGTCGCTGTGGACGGCCTGGACGGCGGCCTGGATCTGGTACGGCCCCGGCCGGTCGCGGCGCAGACAGCGGCGGACGAGTTCCTGTCCCTCGGTGATCAGCGCCCGGTCCCAGTGGGAGCGGTCCTGCTCCGGCAGCGGGACGAGGGTGCCGTCGGCGTCCTGGCGTGCGGCCCTGCGCGACTCGACGAGCAGCATCAGCGCGAGCAGCCCGGTGACCTCGGGCTCGTCCGGCATCAGCGCGCCGAGGAGGCGGCCGAGCCTGAGCGCCTCCGCGCACAGGCCGGGATCACCCTCGTAGCCCTGGTTGAAGATCAGGTAGACGACGGCGAGCACGCCCTGGAGCCGGTCCGGGAGGTCGGCGTCGCGGGGCACCCGGTACGGGATGCGGGCGTCGCGGATCTTCGCCTTGGCCCGCACCAGGCGCTGGGCCATCGTCGGCTCGGGGACGAGGAAGGCGCGGGCGATCTGCGCGGTGGTCAGACCGCCGAGCAGCCGCAGGGTGAGGGCGACCCGCGCCTGCGGGGCGAGCGCGGGATGGCAGCAGGTGAAGATCAGACGGAGCCGGTCGTCGCGCACGGGGCCCTCCTCCGGGGGCGGGTCGGGGGCGTGCAGCAGGGCCGCCTCGGCGTGCCGGGCGTCCCGGCCGGCCTCGCGGCGCAGCCGGTCGACGGCCCGGTTGCGGGCGGTGGTGATGATCCACCCGGCCGGGCTGGGCGGCAGTCCGGTCTCGGGCCAGCGCCGCACGGCCGTGGTGAACGCGTCCTGGACCGCCTCCTCGGCGAGGTCGATGTCGCCGAGACGGCGGACCAGGACGGCGACGGCCCGGCCGTACTCCGCGCGGAAGACGGCCTCGACGTCGACGGTGTCACCCACGGCGACGGCCTCAGTGCTGGTCGACGAACGGACGCACCTCGATGGGCAGGGTCGTGGCCAGGGCGGCCTTCCTGCCCCACTCCAGGGCCTCGTCGAGGTCGGCGGCCCGGATCAGGCTGAGTCCGCCGAGGTACTCCTTGCCCTCGGCGTACGGACCGTCCGTGATGAGGACGTCTCCGTCCTTCGGCCGCAGCACGGTGGCCGTCTCCGGACCGTTCAGACCGCCGGCGAAGACCCAGGCCCCGGCGGCGCGCAGCTCGTCGTTGTAGGCCTGTACCCGGCGCATGATCTCGGCCAGCTCCTCGGGCGCGGGCGGCTCACCACCGGTGGGCTGGACCACGCTGAGCAGGTAGTGCTTCATGACGTCCTCCTTGGCGTCGTGCCGTTCTCTCACCTCCTACACGAACGGCAGTCCCCCGGATCGACACCCCCCACCCCGACACGGGAAAGAATCTTGTCCATGACCGCACCGCACCCCCTCGTCACCCGCGCCCGCCGCCTCGCCGACGACCTCCTCGCCCCGCACGCCGAGGAGGTCGACCAGGGGGAGGTCCCGGTGGGCCATCTGACGGAGATCAGATGCTCGGGCCTGCTGGGACTCAACGCGCCGAAGGCGTACGGCGGCGCCGAGGCACCCGGCGCGGTGGTGCGCGAGACGGCGGAGATCCTGGCCGGGGCGTGCTGCTCGACCTGGTTCGTGCAGACCCAGCACCACACCCCGGTGCTGACGCTGGCCAAGGGCGAGGGCCCGGTGCGCGAGCGGCTGCTCGGCCGGCTGGCGACCGGTGACCTGCTGTCCGGGGTGGCCTACGCCCATCTGCGGGCCCACCCCCGGATCCCGGTCCGGGCCGTCCGCGAGCGGGGCGGCTGGCGCTTCGACGGAAAGGTCCCCTGGTACACGGGCTGGGGCCTGAACGACGTGCTGCTCCTCGCCGGGGTCACGGACACCGACGAGGCCCTGTTCGCCTTCACGGAGGCCCGTGACCAGCCGGGCCTGCGGGCGTCGCCCCCGCTCCGCCTGGCCGCCCTCACCGCGGCCCGCACGGTGTCCCTGGACCTGGACGGCCTCTGGCTGCCGGACGACGCGGTGGCCCTGCGCACCCCGCACACCAGCTGGTCGGCGACCGACCGCCTCAGGACGGTGAACGCCAACCCGGCGGTCTTCGGCATCGCCGAGGCGGCGCTGGCCCTGGTGGACGAGGAGACGGCCGCACCCCTGCGCGCCCGCCTCACGCAGGTGCGTGACCAGGCCTACGCCCTGATCGACGAGGCGAAGCCCCATGAGCACCTGCCGGAACGCCTGGCCCTCAGGACCCGTTCCCACGCACTGCTCCAGGCGGCGACCACGGCGGCGGTGGTGACGGGAGGAGGGCGCTCGATGCTCCTGACGAGCAGGGCCCAACGCCTGGCGAGGGAGGCCCTGTTCCTGTTGGTCCAGGGCCAGACGCAGGAGTCCCGCCGCTCACATCTCGACGCCCTCGGTGCTTAGGGGCGCGGGCACCTGCGACCGGCCACGACTCACCCGCCGAAGCGCCCCGGACACCCCTCTCACCCGGCGAACGGCACCTGCACCGAGGCCCGCCGTTCCCCTCCGGGGTGCCGCCACACCCCGTCCTCGGCCAGCCGAGGCAGCACCCCCTCCCCGAACCAGTACGCCTCCTCCAGATGCGGATACCCCGACAGCACGAACTCCGAGATCCCCAGCGCCGCGTACTCCTTGATCCGTTCGGCCACCTCCGCATGGCTCCCCACCAGCGCGGTCCCCGCACCACCGCGCACCAGCCCGATCCCGGCCCACAGGTTGGGATGGATCTCCAGCCCCTCCCGGCTGCCGCCGTGCAGCGCGAGCATCCGCTGCTGCCCCTCGGACTCGCTGCGCGCCAGCCCGGCCTGGACGGACCTCACGGTCTCGGGGTCGAACCCGTCGAGCAGCCGGTCGGCCTCCGCCCAGGCGGCCTCCGCGGTGTCCCGGGTGATGACGTGCAGCCGGATGCCGAACCGCGGGGTGCGCCCTTCCTTCGCCGCGAGCCCCCGGATCCAGGCGATCTTCTCGGCGACCTGCGCGGGCGGCTCACCCCAGGTGAGGTACACGTCCGCGTGCCGCGCGGCGATCTCCCCGGCGAGCGGCGAGGAGCCCCCGAAGTACACCTCCGGAACCGGGTCCGGCACCCGCGCCAGCCGGGCGTCCTCGACCCGCAGGTGCTCGCCGTCGAGATCGACGGTCTTGCCGTCCCACAACCCCCGGACGATCTCCAGGAACTCTCCGGTACGGCGGTACCGGTCGTCCTTGTCTAGGAAGTCCCCGTAGGCCCGCTGTTCGTGGCTCTCGCCGCCGGTGACCACGTTCAGCAGGAGCCGACCGCCGCTCTGTCGCTGGAAGGTGGCGGCCATCTGCGCGGCGAGCGTCGGTGAGACGAAGCCGGGCCGGAAGGCGACCAGGAACTTCAGCCGTTCGGTGTGCCGGCTGACCATGGCGGTGGTCAGCCACGCGTCCTCGCACCATGCCCCGGTGGGGGTGAGCGCGCCCACGAAGCCCAGGTCCTCGGCGGCGCTGGCGATCTGGCTCAGATAGGCGACCGTCGGCGGCCGGTCCCGTCCGGAGGCGGTGGCCGGGGTGCCGTGGCCGCCGCCGACGACGTGCCGGCTGTCGCCGTTGGTGGGCAGGAACCAGTGGAAGGTGAGGGACACGGGGGGTCTCCGATCGAGAGGGTCGCCGAGTCGACAGCGCCTGGGGGGTCGCTAGAGGAGTCCGTGGCGCGGCGGCCGGGTGCCGCTCAGCGCGTACCGGCCGATGTGCTGGATCTTCCAGCGGATGGGGTCGTGCAGGGTGTGGGTGCGGGCGTCGCGCCAGTGCCGGTGCAGATTGAGGGAGTCGAGCGCCGAGCGGGTTCCGGAGACCTCGAAGAGGGCGCTGGACACCTCCACGGCGGCGCGAGCCGACTGCACCTTGGCCGCGGCGACCGCGAGGGAGGCCTCGGCGGCCGAGTCGTCGGTGAGGTGGGCGCGCGCCGTGTCCACCGCGCGGGCGGACTCCCGCAGCAGGGCCTCCGACGCCCGCACCTGCAGGGCGAGTTCACCGAAGCGCTGGATCAGCAGCGGGTCCTCGGCGGCCGTCTCGGCCTCGCTCTCGAACCAGGGGCGGCTCTTGGTCGTCACGAACGCCGCCGCCTCGGCGAGCGCGCCCGCGGCGATCCCGGCGTCGATGGCGGCGTGCAGCAACTGGGCGACCGCTCCGTGGAGTTGGGGCCCCTCGAAGGTGAGGTGGTGGGGCAGGACGCGGTCGGCGGGTACCGGGACCCCGTCGAGCCGGACGGTGCCGCTGGCCGTCGTACGCTGGCCGAGGCCGTCCCAGTCGTCGGTGACCGTCAGACCGGGGGCGCCGGCGGGGACGTAGGCCACCTGGAGCTTGTCGTCCTCGGAGCGGGCGAGGACGGGGATCCAGTCGGCGAAGAGGGCGCCGGTGGAGTAGTGCTTGACCCCGGTCAGGACGTACGAGCCGTCGGGCCGCGCCACCAGCCGGGTGCGGATGTCCTGGACGTGCCGGGTTCCGGCCTCGGACTGGGCGTTGCCGAAGCGGCGGCCCGCGAGCAGCTCGGCGAAGAAGAACTTCCGCTGCTGCTCGGTTCCCTGACGGCGAATCACGTTGACGTAGGCGAAGTGGCTCTGCGGGATCTGGGCGAGGCTGGCGTCGGCGGTGGCGAGGAGACGGAGGATCTCCGCGAGGGTCTCGGCGCTGACGTCCGCCCCGCCGTGGTCGGCGGGGACGGTGACGGCGAGCAGTCCGGAGGCCGAGAGCCGGTCCAACTCTTCGTGCGGCAGGCGGCGTTCGGTGTCCCGGGCGGAGGCTCCGGGCCGGAACTCGTCGGCCAGGGCGGCGGCGAGGGCGAGGGCCTCGGCGTCGTCGGCGATGACGTGCGCGGCGGTCATGGTCAGCTCGCCGCGGCCAGGTACGGGGTGCGGCCGAGAGCGGCGGAGAACTGGTCGACGACCTGGGCGAGCGCCTCGGCGGAGGCCGGGGCGATGGTGATCGTGCCGTCCTCCTGGGCGGTGATGTCCTTGTCGAGGGTGAACCAGCCCTGCACGATGTGCGCGGCGCCCATCGAGTTGAGGACGGGCCGCAAAGCGTAGTCGAGGGCCAGGACATGGGCGGTGGAGCCCCCGGTGGCCAGCGGCAGCACGGTCTTCCCGGTGAGCGCGTACTGCGGGAGCAGGTCGAGGAGCGCCTTGAGGACCCCGGAGTACGACGCCTTGTAGACGGGGGTGCCGACGACCACACCGTCGGCGCGGGCGAACAGCTCGGTGGCCTCGACGATGGCCGGGTGGCGGAAGTCCGCGCCGAGCAGTGCCTCGGCCGGGATCGTACGGACGTCGAGCGCGATCACCTCGTGGCCCTGGGCGGTCAGCCGCTGGTCGAGGTGGCGCAGGAGACGGCCGGTGCGGGAGGAGGCGGAGGGACTGCCGGAGACGGACAGGACGGTGGCCATGGATCCTCTTTCGAGAGCAGGCCGGTGCGCCCGCGCGGAGGGCGCACCGGTGGGACGGGTGTCAGACGGAGACGGGCTGGGACGCGGGCTCGGCCTCGGCCGCCGGATCGGGAAGCCGGGCCTCGAGTTCGCGGACGAGCGGCAGGACGCGCTTGCCGAAGTACTCGACCTCCTCGTGGTAGTGGAGGAAGCCGAGGAGGAAGAGGTCGACGCCGAGCTTCTTGTAGGCGACGATGCGTTCGGCGATCTGCTCGGGGGTGCCGATCAGTCCGGTGCGGAAGCCGTCGTTGTACTGGATCAGGTCCTCGAAGGTGGAGTCCTGCCACATGCCCCTGCCGTCGGCGGTGGACCGTCCCGCCTGCTTGACGGCGGCGCCGAAGCCCTCGACGGCCTCACGGTCGGCCCGGGCGACGATCTCGCGGAGGGTCTCGCGGGCCTCGGCCTCGGTGTCCCGGGCGATGAGGAAGCCGTTGAGGCCGAACTTCGGTGCCGTACGGCCCGATGCGGCGGCGGACCTGCGGACGTCGTCGATCTGCTCGACGACTCCGTCGAAGTCCTTGCCGTTGGAGAAGTACCAGTCGGAGACCCGGCCGGCCATGGCGCGGGCCGCGGTGGAGTTGCCGCCCTGGAAGATCTCCGGGTGCGGGCGTTCGGGGGTGTTGAGGGGCTTCGGCTTGAGGGTGAAGTCACGCAGGCGGTAGAAGTCCCCGCCGAGTTCGGCGTGGTCCTCGGTCCAGATCGAGCGCAGGGCGCGGATGAACTCCTCGGAACGGCGGTACCGTTCGTCGTGCTCCAGCCAGGGTTCGCCGAGGGCGGTGAACTCGCCCTTGAACCAGCCGGACACGACGTTCACGGCGAAGCGGCCGTTCGAGAGGTGGTCGGCGGTGGCGCCGAACTTGGCGAGCACTCCCGGGTGCCACAGTCCGGGGTGGATCGCCGCGATGACCTTCAGGCGTTCGGTGGCGAGCAGCAGGGCGAGGCTGAAGCTGGTCGACTCGTGCTGGTACTCGGCGCCGTAACTGGCCATGTAGCGGACCTGGCTGAGGGCGTAGTCGAAACCGTTGTTCTCGGCGAGGACGGCGAGTTCGCGGTTGTAGTCGTACCCCCAGTCGGTGCGCTGTTCGATCCTGCTGGTGACCAGTCCCCCGCTGACGTTGGGGACCCAATAGGCGAATTTCAGGGGCGCGGCGGGCATGCGGAACTCCTGTTGCGGAATGTTTTCTGGCACGCCGAATTCAGCCGGCACGGAAGGCACGCGTGGGGAACGCGGACCCTGCGGGCGCGGTGAATTCGGGTGGGGAAACGGGGAAAGGCGCGGCGGATCTCGGGGAAGGGGAGGATCAGGCCGCGGCGCGACAGGAGGCGCTGGAGACGCGCGCGAGGTCGACGTGGCGTCGCCGCGTGAGGTCCAGTCGCATCGTCATGCCGTCGATCGTGACAGCCGCCGGTGACGGCAGTCAAGGAAAACCCGACCGGTCTCGTATCCCGGACCATTGAATTTCACGAAGGTGTGACAGGGAAACCCTTGAACGGCCGAGGAATGGGTCCGCATTCTTCGGAGGGTGCGGACGGAACAGTTGGAATACATCGCGGCGGTGACACGGCTCGGTTCGCTGCGCCGGGCCGCCGAGGAACTGCGGCTCTCCCAGCCCGCGTTGAGCGAGACCGTACGGAACCTGGAGCGTGAACTCGGGGTCGATCTGCTGGAGCGCAAGCGGTCCGGGGCCACCATGAGCGCCTCGGGGCGGGAGCTGCTGCCGCACATCATCGGGGTGCTGGACGCCGTGGACCGGCTGCGGGCGGCGGCGGGCGAACAGCACCGGATCCGGCGGATGGTGCGGGTCGGCACGGTGAACGCGGCGACCGTGCCGCTGCTCCTGCCGGTACTCCGCGCGTTCCGTGCCGCGCACGCCCTCACCCAGGTCGAGGTGGTGGGCGCCCAGCAGACCGACATTCACCGGGGGCTGCTGGAGGGCGGGTTCGACCTGGGGCTGGTGAACCATCTGGACGGTGACGACGTGCCCGCCGAGTTCGACTCCACCGAACTGCTGCGCGGGCGACCGGTGGTGTGCGTGCGGCCCGACAGTCCGCTGGCGGCGGCGCCGGAGGTGTCGGTGGACGACCTGCTCGGCGTCCCCCTGATCGGCATGCGGTCGGGGTACGTCATGCACCGCTATGTGCACCGGCTTCTCGGGGGCCGCGATCCCGCGTTCGCCTACTCCACGGACGGCGCCGAGATGGGCAAGCTGATGGTCGCCGAGGGGCTCGGGGCGACGGTCCTGCCGGACTTCAGTGTCGTCGGGGATCCCCTGGAGCGGCAGGGCGCGCTCACCCACCGGCCGATCGCCGGGGACACCACCGGGGTCCTGCTCATGCTGCAGCGGCGCAGGGCGGAGTCCGTGCCGCAGGCCGCGCGGGAACTGCACGAGGTGTTCGTGCGCAGGGCACGGGAACTGGCCGCCGGAGCCGGGCCCTGACACCGGCTCCGGCGGTCACTCCTCGTCCTCCGCCGGGACGACGACGAGGAAGGCGTCGGACTTCAGGTCCATGACGACGCTCGCGGGCCGGCCCTCGGCGCGCAGCCTCGCCGCGCACTCCTCCGCCGGCCAGGATCCGCGGGGCGCTCCCGCCGGGAAGCGTTCCCACACCGTCGCGCGCATAGCTGCAGACACCTCCGCCTCCGGGGTCTTACGGGTTCGTGTCGGACGACTACGCTGCGTCTGCCCCGGATGGCCGCGAGCATGTTCACGCTGAGGGCGTACGGCTCTCCTCGGACGCGGGCGAGGCGGACCGACGGGTCTCGTCGGCCGGGGCCCGGCCTCCCCCGGTCGGATCACCCGTCAGGCGGCTCGGCCACCAGGCGCGCGGTCCGATGTCGAGGACCAGCGCGGGCACCAGCAGCGAGCGCACCACGAGGGTGTCGAGGAGCACGCCGAAGGCCACGATGAACGCGATCTGCGCGAGGAAGGCCAGGGGGATCACACCGAGCGCGGCGAACGTCGCGGCGAGGACGACGCCGGCGGAGGTGATGACCCCGCCCGTGCTCACCAGACCGCGCAGGACGCCCCGGCGCACGCCGTACCGCAGGGACTCCTCGCGGACCCGGGACATGAGGAAGATGTTGTAGTCGACGCCCAGCGCCACCAGGAACACGAACCCGTAGAGCGGGACCGAGGGGTCGGTGCCGGTGAAGCCGAACACGTGCCGGAAGACGAGGGCGGAGACGCCCAGCGTGGCCAGGAAGTTCAGGGCGACCGTCGCGACCAGCAGGGCGGGCAGCAGCAGGGACCGCAGCAGTCCCGTGAGGATCAGGAAGATCACGGCGAGGACCACGGGGACGATGAGGGTGCGGTCGCGTTCGGCGGTGCGCAGGGTGTCGTGGCGCTGGGCGGTGTAGCCGCCGACGAGGGCGTCGGCGCCGGGAACGGCGTGCAGGGAGGCGCGCAGACGTGCCACGGTCCGCCGGGCGGCGTCGCCGTCCGCGGCGGAGGCGAGGGTGACGTCGACCTGGACCCGCCCGTCGACGACCAGCGGGGTGCCGCCGGGGCGTCCGGTCGTGGTCCTGGCCGCGGCCGAGGCGACGCCCTCGGTGGCGCGGGCCGCGGTCAGCACCCGCTCCAGGCGGTCCGCGTCCGCGACGACCACGGCGGGGTTGCCCGCGCCGCCGGGGAAGTGCGCGCTCAGGGTCTGCTGCGCGGCGACGGAGGGCGCGTCGTCGACGAAGGTCTCGTCGAGGGGGACGCCCCGGGAGGCGAGCGCCGGTGCGAAGGCCGCGCCCGCCAGCAGGACGGCGAGGGTGACCGCCCAGACCCGGCGGGGCCGCCGGTCGACCAGCCCGGCGACCCGGCCCCATAGGCCCGGGGCGGCGCCCCCTGCGGCCGCCTCGGTACCGTCGGCACCCGCCTCTCCCGCGCCCGTGGTGCCCGTGCCCGGGACGGCAGCCCGGGGCTTGGCCGGCCAGTACGCCGCGCGGCCCAGGACGACGAGGACGGCGGGCAGGAAGGTGAGTGAGGACAGGACGGCGCAGCCGATGCCGATGGCGCCGACCGGTCCGAGCGCGCGGTTGTTGGTGAGGTCGCTGAGCAGCAGGGCCAGCAGCCCGAGCGCGACGGTCGCGGCGCTGGCCACGACAGCGCCCCAGGACTGCCGCAACGCGGCCCGCACCGCCGTGAACCGGTCGCGGCCGAGGGCGAGTTCCTCACGGTAGCGGGCGGTCAGGAGCAGGGCGTAGTCGGTGGCGGCGCCGATGACGAGGATCGACAGGATGCCCTGGACCTGTCCGTCGACGCGGACCAGGTCGTGGTCGGCGAGGACGTACACGACCGCGCAGGCGAGGCCCAGCGCGAAGACCGCGCCGAGGATGATCACCAGCGGCAGCAGGACGCTGCGGTAGACGAGCAGCAGGATCACCAGGACCGTGAACAGGGCCACGGCGAGCAGCAGTCCGTCGATCCCGGCGAAGGCGTCGGAGAGGTCGGCCTGAGCGGCGGCGGGGCCCGCCAGGTGGACGGTGCCGCCGGGGACGCGCTCGGCCGCGGCGCGGATCCGGTCGAGGGCGGGGGCGAGACCGTCACCGAGGTCGGGGCGGAGCGGGACGACGGCCTGCAGGGCGGCCCCGTCCTTGGCGAGGACGGCCGGGGAGATCCGGCCCCGCACCCCCGGGGTGCCGTCGAGGGAGGCGAGGGCGCGGTCGGCCGCCGCGCGCTGCCCCGCCAGGCCGGAGCCCGTCCACACGACGACGGCCGGGAGCGTCTCGTCCTCGCTGAAGGCCCGCTGGGCGGCGATGACCTCGGTGGACTCGGCGCTGCGCGGCAGGAACGCGGCCTGGTCGTTGGTGGCCACCTCGCCGAGGCGCCCGGCGTAGGGGCCGAGGACCCCTCCGACGGCCAGCCATACGGCGATCAGGAGAAGCGGCACGAGCCGGCGGGCTCGTCGCTGGGTGGTGGACATGGCGCTCCAGAGAACACTCAATGAAAAACAATCTCAATGGTTGAGTTATTTGCTCCCGCCGATCGTAGCCGCCTCAGTGGCCGGGCGGCACGGTGGTGCCGAGTTCCTCGTTCATCGCGCTCAGGAACCGCACCACCACGGCCAGTTCGTCGTCGGTGAACCGGGAGCGGGCCGCGTCGGTCGCCTCGGCGAGGGGGCGGAAGTAGGTGCGGGCCGCCGCTCGGGCGTCGGCGGCGTAGTACAGATGGACCACCCGGCGGTCGGCGCTCTCCCGGACGCGACGGATGTGCCCGGCCCGCTCCAGCCGGTCCACGCACGCGGTGACCGCGCCGGAGGTGAGGCCGAGGTGCTCCCGCAGCCGCTTCGGTGTCATCGGCTCGTCGGAGTCGAGGATCGCGCCGAGCGCCTGGACGTCCGTCGCGTGCAGTCCGTGGTCGCCCGCGAAGACGTGCACCAGGCGGTTGATCTCGCCGTTCATCCGGCGCAGCGCCACGGCGAAGGCGTGCAGATCGGTCCCCGTCCCGGGGGCGTCCGACGGCTGTTCCCGTTCCGCCTGCTGCCGTTCCCGGTCGTTCGCTGTGGCCACGCGATCAGCCTAGCCGCCCGCCGGTGTCCGCCGATCGGGCGCACCGGCGGGAGCGGCGCATCCACCACCGCGCCACGCAGGGAAGCGATGACCACGAGGGGGTCATGGGCGGGAAGGACGAAGCACTGATGACGGCACACGACCACGGCACCGGACCCCTGTGTCTGGTGACCGGCGCCTCGGGATACATCGGCGGCCGGCTCGTCCCCGAGCTGCTGGCGGCGGGCCTGCGCGTACGCTGCCTCGCCCGCTCCCCCGCACGGCTGCGCGACCACCCGTGGGCGGGCCGGGTGGAGGTGGTCCGCGGGGACGTGACCGACGCGGAGTCCGTGGCGGCGGCGATGCGGGGCGTCGACGTCGCGTACTACCTGGTGCACGCCCTGGGCACCGGAGGGGACTTCGAGGAGACGGACCGGCGGGCGGCACGGATCTTCGGGGAGTCGGCACGCGCCGCGGGCGTCCGCCGGCTCGTCTACCTGGGCGGGCTCACCCCCTACGGGGTGCCGGAGGAGCGGTTGTCGCCGCATCTGCGCTCGCGCGCCGAGGTCGGCCGGATCCTGCTCGGCTCGGGCGTGCCCACGGCCGTGCTGCGGGCGGCGGTCGTGATCGGCTCGGGTTCGGCCTCGTTCGAGATGCTGCGCTATCTGACCGAGCGCCTGCCGGTGATGGTCACCCCCAGCTGGGTGCACACCCGGATCCAGCCGGTCGCCGTCCGGGACGTGCTGCGCGCGCTGGTCGGCGCGGCGCGGATGCCGCCCGGGGTGAGCCGGACCTTCGACATCGGCGGCCCCGACATCCTGACCTACCGGGAGATGATGGTCCGTTACGCCGCCGTCGCGGGGCTGCCGCACCGGCTGATCCTGCCCGTACCGATGCTCTCCCCCGGTCTGTCGAGCCACTGGGTGGGGCTGGTCACGCCGGTGCCGGCCTCCATCGCGCGGCCGCTCACCGAGTCGCTGCGGCACGAGGTGGTGTGCCGCGAGCACGACATCGCCCGGTACGTTCCGGACCCGCCCGGTCATCCGGTCGGCTTCGACGAGGCGGTCCGGCTCGCCCTGCGGCGGGTGCGCGAGGCACGGGTCACCACCCGCTGGTCCTCGGCCTCCCTGCCGGGGGCGCCGAGCGATCCCCTGCCCACCGACCCCGACTGGGCCGGCGGAAGCCTCTACTGCGACCACCGGGAGCTGTGCGTGGACGCTCCGCGGGCCTCGCTGTGGCGGGTGATCGAGGGCATCGGCGGCGACAACGGCTGGTACTCCTTCCCGCTCGCCTGGGCGGTACGGGGGTGGCTGGACCGGCTGGCGGGCGGGGTGGGCCTGCGCCGGGGGCGCCGGGACGCGGCACGGTTGCGGGTGGGGGACTCGCTGGACTTCTGGCGGGTCGAGGAGATCGAGCCGGGGCATCTGCTGCGGCTCCGGGCGGAGATGCGGCTGCCGGGTCTGGCGTGGCTGGAGATGTACGCGGAGACGGACGGGGACGGACGCACCCGTTTCCGTCAGCGCGCCCTGTTCCACCCGCGCGGGCTGCTCGGCCACGTGTACTGGTGGAGCGTGTCGCCGTTCCACGCGGTGGTCTTCGGCGGCATGGCCCGCAACATCGCCCGCGCGGCCTTGGCGGACGCGGCGACCCACACCCCCGACCGCACCCCCACCGGCTGACCCCGGCCCGACCCGCCAGGATCCACACCGCAGCCGCCCCGCCGCCGACCCACGGCCCACACCCGCAGCCGCAGCCGCCCGGCAACCGACCGACACCCCACATCCGCCACAGACCCCCAACCGACCCACACCCAACCCAGCGGCAGCCGCGCCCCGACCGACCCACACCCCGCCCAGCGGCAGCCGCGCCCCGACCGAGACCCACACCCCGCCCGGCAGCCGACCCCCGACCGACCAGCGCCCCGCCCACCGGCGTCCCCGCCCCGAAACCGGAGCCACCGGATCGACCTCTACCCCGCCCACCCGCAGTCGCCGGGCCGAGCCGCCGCAGGCGGGCGCATCCGTCCGGCGCCGTCGGGCGGAAACGCGTGGTAGTCCGTCACCGCCTCACCCCCTCGCCCCGGAGCCGTCCCATGAACGTCTCGGTCGTCCTGTTCACCTCCGACCTGCGGCTGCACGACCACCCTCCGCTGCGCGCGGCCCTCGACGGGTCGCGGGAGGTGGTTCCGCTGTTCGTGCGCGACCGGGCGGTGGACGGCTCGGGGTTCGCCGCGCCCAACCGGCTGGCCTTCCTCGCCGACTGTCTGCGCGATCTCGACGCGGGCCTGCGGCAGCGCGGCGGCCGGCTGGTGCTGCGGTCCGGGGACCTCGTGGAGGAGGTGTGCCGGGTGGCCACCGAGGCGGAGGCCGACGAGGTCCATCTGGCGGCGGACGCGAGCGCGTACGCCCAGCGACGCGAGGAACGGCTGCGGCGCGCCCTGGAGGCCGAGGGCGTCCGTCTGCATGTGCACGGCACGGTGACGACCGTGGTGGACCCCGGGGTGCTGGCCCCGGGCTCCTCCGACCACTTCGCGGTCTTCACGCCGTACTTCGGGCACTGGTCGCGCCAGCGGCTGCGGGAGGTCCGCGCCGCGCCGCGGGCGGTACGGGTGCCGGAGGGCGTCGGCTCGGAGGAACTGCCGGACCGCAAGGCCCTCTCCGGCCTGGCGCCGGCGCTCGCCGAGGGCGGTGAGACGGAGGGCCGCGCCCGGCTCGCCGCCTGGCTGCGCTCGGGCGTCGCCTCGTACGAGGACCGCCACGACGACCTGGCCGGCGACGCGACCTCGCGACTCTCGCCGCATCTGCACTTCGGCACCCTCTCCCCCGTCGAGCTCGTGCACCGGGCGCGGGCCGTGGGCGGGCCGGGCGCCGAGGCGTTCGTACGGCAGGTCGCCTGGCGTGACTTCCACCGCCAGGTGCTGGCCGCGCGGCCGCAGGCGGCGGTCGCGGACTACCGCACCAAGCACGACCGGTGGCGTACGGAGCGCACGGCCGGCGCGGACGTCGAGGCCTGGCGGGAGGGCCGTACCGGCTACCCCGTGGTGGACGCGGCGATGCGGCAGCTACGGCACGAGGGCTGGATGCACAACCGGGGACGCCTGCTCACGGCGAGTTTCCTCACCAAGACGCTGTACGTCGACTGGCGCATCGGCGCCCGGCACTTCCTGGATCTCCTGGTCGACGGGGACGTGGCGAACAACCAGCTCAACTGGCAGTGGATGGCCGGGACGGGCACCGACTCCCGGCCCAACCGGGTCCTCAACCCGGTCACCCAGGCGAAGCGCTACGACCCCGACGGGGCGTACGTGCGGCGCTGGGTGCCCGAGCTGGCGGAGCTGGAGGGGCCGGCGGCGCACGAACCGTGGAAGCTGCGGGGCCTGGACCGGGCGGCGCTCGACTACCCGGACCCGGTCGTCGACCTCGCCGACGGTCTGGCCCGCTTCAAGCGGGCGCGCGACCACGTGTGAACGGCTCATCAGGTCGGCCCGGCGCTCGGCAGCCGGTCACGGACGCGCCGTACGTCCGGGTTCTCCGGGGCGCCGGGCGCTGGGCGAGGTAGCCGGTGTCGAGGGGCGGGTCGTCCGGGGTGGGGAGCGCGACGAGGGCGCCGGAGGCGAGTGCGCCGAGGCAGAGGTAGCGCGGCAGCACGGGGAGGCCGGCGCCCGCCACGACCGCCGGCCGGCACCCCACGCCCGCCGGGCCCGGTCCGGGCGGCGGGGCAGGACGGCCGACGGCCGTAGGCGTGCCGCCGGTGGCGGCGGGCGATGGGCGGGTCCTCGGCGTACGTCACGAGCGGCACGAAGTGCGGTGCCGCGGACCCTACCTCGGCGAGCCGTCCCCCGAGCCGCTCGGCCCGGACCCGGGCCGCGATCAGGACGAACTCCTCGTGGCGGCCCGCTCCGAACTCCTCCAGGAGGGGGTCGGTCGGCCCGGTCGCGATCCGCGGCCGCACCCCTCGGCGACCAGCGGGGCGAGAGCGGCAGGGCGCGGGCCCGGGCCGGCCTCGGCGAGACGGGGAAGTGGCTGCCGCAGGACCGGCTCACCGAGGCGGGCGTGGACGTGCGGGTGTGGCGTGGCCCGGCCCTGCCCGACCTCCCGGACGGCCCTGGGCGCCCCACGTGGTGGTCGACCGCAACCTGGTCACGGGCCGAACCCGGCCTCGTCGGCCCCGCTCGCGACCGACCTGCTGAAGCGGTGGGGCGAGCGCGCCGCAGGGCACGGCTCCCCTCGGCGGGGCCGAGGCGCCTCGGGCGGCTCACCCGGCGTCGTACACCGCCGCCAGCGTCTCCAGTGCGTCGCCCAGGGACGTCGGCCGGGGCAGGCCCGGGCCGGGGCGGCCGGCCCAGCCGGGGCCGCCGAGCACCACGGACGGGGTGCGGCGGGCCCCGCGTACCCCCCAGCGGGTCGCCGCGAGATGGCGGGCGAGGGCCAGGCTCGCGGTGGAGCGGGCCTGGGCCCACAGGACGACGGCCACCGGGCCCAGCCGCTGGACGGCCGCGGACAGCGCCTCCGAGGGGACGGCGGCTCCGAACATCCGCGTGGGCACGTCGAGTCGGCTGAGTCCGGCGTTGAGCGCCTCCAGCGGCAGGGTGTGCTGCTCACCGGGCACGCAGGCGAGGAGCACCGGGCCCGGTCCGCCCGTGTCGTCGCCCGGTGCGGCGGGGCGGGTCGCGCGCCGCAGGGCCGTGGAGACGTGCCAGGACAGCAGATGCTCGACCTCGACGTACCGGTCCCCGGACGAGGCCCACTTGCGTCCCACGGCGTGCAGGGTCGGCACCATCACCTCCTGCCAGGCGGCGGTCAGGCCGTGCCGGTCCACGGCCTGGGTCAACTGCTCGGCGACGGCCGGAGCGTCCAGTCGTACGGCGGCGCGGGCCAGGCCCCGGCACTCCTGGCGGACGTCACCGCCCAGCGGGAGCCCGCCCGTCTCCCGGGACCGTTCCCGCACGGCGCCGGCCGGCTCCCGTGCGGGCACGCCGGCGCCCTCCTTCGCGGCGCGGGCGGCCTCGGCGGGCGGCACCCCGGCCGAGGTGAGCCGGCACATCGCCTCCAGCACGGCCACGTCGTCCGGCCGCCAGCGGCGGTGCCGGCCGTCCGCGCGGACGGCGGGACCGATGCCGTAGCGCCGGTCCCAGGAGCGCAGGGTCGTGGGTGCCACACCCAGGCGGCGGGCCAGGGCGCCGGTGGTCAGACCGGTGTCGTCGGAGACGGTGGACTCGCTCATGTTCCCGACCTTACGGCCGATACGACGCAGAAACGACGCGTGTTGAGGGGCCCGCGTGCCGCTCGGACGATTGCCTCACGGGGCGAGTCCCCGTGAGGACGTCCCGCACCGGCCCGGGGACGGGTCGCCCGACGTGAGGAGCCGACGTCATGAGCCCGCAACTGTCCCCCGCCGTCCCGTCCACGCGTGCGTGCGGCGGTGAGCCGCTCGCCGACGAGGAGATCGCCCGTGGTCTGGTGGCGGGCGACGAGGCCTGTCTGGACGCCGCCTACCGTCGCTGGTCCGCCCTGGTGCACTCGCTGGCCTGGCGTTCCCTCGGGGACGCGCGGGAGGCCGAGGACGTGAGTCAGCAGGTGTTCCTGGGCGTCTGGCGGGGGCGTGCGGGCTACCGGCCGGAGCGCGGCACCCTCGGGGGGTGGATCGTCGGCATCACCCGCCGGAGGATCGCCGACAGTCTGGCGGCCCGGACCCGTCGTCTGCGTCTCGCCGCCGCGGCCGGTTCCGAGCTCTCCGTCGTCGACCCGGACCGGGACCGGCCCGAGGCCGTCCTCGACCGGGTGCTCGTGCGCGGTGAACTGGCCCGACTGCCGGCGCCGCAGCAGCGGGTGCTGCGGCTGACGTTCTACGAGGACCTCACCCAGACCCAGATCGCGGAGCGCACCGGCTGGCCGCTCGGCACGGTCAAGAGCCATGCCCGGCGCGGTATGCAGCGGCTGCGGGTCCGCCTGGAGCCGCCGGGCGAGGGGTGACGGCCCGAATCCATTTTCGACGCACAAACGCTGCACCGGTGACGGCAGGCGTTTTTCCGACGCCGGGATGCCGCGCCGCATCCGAATCCGGCACCCCCGGCGAAGTACCGGGCGGCCGCACCTCCACGTCCCCTCAAGTGCGGCCGGCGGGAGCGCGGCCCCTCCCGCACGCCCCCGGGGAGTGTCGGTGCTCCCCGGGGGCGGTCCCGTCCGCGGGGAGTAGCTCGGCCGGCAGCGGGTCCGGCACGTGAAGGGCTCTACACATAAAGGTTGAATAAGCGCAGAATGTCTCTGCGCGGCGCTTACCGCACACCGCACCAGACGCGGTCAGGCCTGCAGTCGAAGGAGACGAGTCATGGCCAACGTCTCGCCAGACAGAAGTGACATATCGACCCACCCCGACGTATCCGAGATGCGGGCACGTTACGACGCCGTGCTCGGCGGCCGTGATGTGGCGCTCGTGGACGGACCGGTATTCCTGCTCGGTCTGTACTGCGCGGTGTCACCGTGGGTGCTCCACTACACCACCAGCCAGCCCGACCTCATGACCCACAACCTGATCATGGGCATAGCGATCGGTCTGCTGGCCCTCGGCTTCACCGCCGCCCCGGCCCGTATGTACGGCCTGAGCTGGGCCATGTGCGCGCTCGGCGTGTGGATGATCATCGCACCGTGGGTCGTCGGGAACAGCCCGGACGCCGGTGTGGTGGTCAACAACATCATCATCGGCGCCCTGGCCGTGATCCTGGGGATGATGTGCGCCTTCACGGCGGCGAGGAGCGCCCCTCGGGCGTAGGCCCGCTCCCCCTTCCGACGGAAAGGCGGTTCGGCCGCCCCGCGTGCGCGGGGCGGCCGAACCGTCTTGCGGGGAGGTCAGCTCACCGTGAGCGCCGTGTCGTCGAGGACGAAGGACGTCTGGAGGGTGGAGCCCTCGGTGCCGGTGAACTTGAGGGTGACGGTCTGGCCGGCGTAGCTCGCGAGGCTGAAGCTGCGCTGGGTGTAGCCGCCGGCGGCGTTGAGGTTGGAGTAGGTCGCCAGCGTGCCGAGGACCGTCCCGGAGCTGTTGAGCACCTGGACCTTCAGCGTGTCGTACACCGTGCTGGTGGTGGTCTCGGCTGTGTCGATGTGCAGGTAGAAGCTGAGGGCGGCGGTGGTGCAGCCGGACGGGATGGTCACCGACTGGGAGAGCGTGTCGGTGTGGGCCGATCCGTAGCCGTCGAGCCAGGCGTAGTAGGAGCCGGTACGGGCCGACTGGCTCGAGGAGGTGGTGATGACGCCGCTGGTGGCGCTCCAGGTGGTGGCGCCGGACTCGAAGCCGTTGTTGCCGAGGAGCTGCGCGGCGGTGCAGGTGCCGGAGCCGCCGCCGCCGCCGTCGCCGCCGCCCCCGCTGCCGCTTGCGCCGGCGAGCCACTCGGTGGCGTTCAGGGCGAGGGCGGCATTGGTGGCGCCGGAGTCGTTCCAGCCGTCGTAGAGGGTGTTGCCGGACTGGCCGGTGCCGTCGTCGATGGGCGAGCTGTCACCCCAGAAGGCGACCCGGCCGCTGCCGAAGGTGCTGGTGGCGAAGAAGGCTCCGGTGTTCCCGGAGTACCCGGTGCGGTAGAGCAGGCCCTTGACGGCGGAGTTGTCGGCGGGCTTGAGGGTGGCCGTCGTACCGCTGGCGATGAGGCTCTTGCTGACGGTGCCGAAGGAGCCGTGGAGCACCGGGTCGGTGCTGTCGCTGATGGCCGACGGGTAGTCGGAGCTGATGCTCAGCGAGTCGACGGAGAAGCCGAACGGGTCGGTCGAGTCGACGCTGTTGTTCGTCATCAGGTCGTTGAAGATCTCGACCGCGTCCTCACCGTCGTTGTTGCGGTCGGCGCCGGTGTGGTCGGAGATCATGAAGAGGCCGCCGCCGTTCTTCACGAAGTTCATGATCGCCGTCTTCTCGGCGGTGGTGAACAGCGTGTTGGGCTCCGGCAGGACCAGCGTGTCGAAGTTCGACAGGTCGGTCGTGGACGAGCCGCCGTAGGTGAGGGCGCTCGTGGCGGTCTTCAGGCTGTAGTCGCCGGTCTTCTGCAGGGCCACGCCCCACGCCGACAGGGCGCCGGTCCAGTCCGTCTCCGAGGACGGGGTGGAGTCCTGGGAGAGCGGGTCGGGCTTGCTGGTGGAGATGATCCAGTCCGCGTTGCCGGCCTCCTCGGCGTGGCCGTCGTCGAAGAGGATCCGGTGGGGGGTGGCCGCGTGGGCGGGCGCGGCGCCGGTGGAGACCTGCAGGGCGGCTCCGGTGACGAGCAGGCCGAGGCCGGCGAGGAGGGTGGTGACCTTGCGGGGGTGTCTCGGTGATCCGGGCATCCGGCGAACCTCCGTGAGGGGGTGGGGAGAGGACGGCTGCGGCGGTCGATCTGCGCGCGTAGATCCCGCAAGGAAGGGTTCTACACGCGTGGACTGATTGAAAGGTACATGGCATGACGGCGCTGTGAACATCAAGTGCGGGCAATAACGTCCGCCATGGCGTCAGCAGCGCGATCCGGAACGGACTGCCCCACCCCACAGCGGGCACAAGCTAGGCGACGGGCTCTCACCAAGGAGGGGCGAGATGGAGATCGACGGCCTCATCAGTGCCATCTTCATCGGCATCATCATCGGTGTGCTCGGACGACTCGTCGTTCCGGGCCGCCAGCGCATCGGCCTGCTGTGGACGATCCTGGTCGGCATCGTGGCCGCGCTGATCGGATCGGCCCTCGCCTCGGCGCTGGGCGTGGCGGACACCGACGGGGTCGACTGGGTCGAGTGGCTCATCCAGATCGGCCTCGCGGCGGTCGGCGTGACGGCGCTGGACCGGGCCAAGGCGAGGCGGTGAGCACACCGGGCCGATGACGGCCCCGTCCCGGACGGCCTGCGGCGCGGGGCCGACCGGGACGGCGAGGCCGCCCGGCCCACCCCTTCACCGCCCGCCGAGCAGCCCCCGATACCACTCCAGGGTGGCGGCCAGGGTCTCCTCCAGAGGCGTCGGCGTCACCCCGAAGGCCTTCTCGAAGGCGGAGGAGTCCACGATCTGGGGCTCGGTGTGCTGGTACCACATCTCGGCGTACTCGGCCATGAACTGCTCGTCGAAGGGGCCGTAGGGGCGGGGCTCCTCGACGACCAGGACCTTCAGCGGGCCGCCGAGGTGTCGCTCGATCATCGCGTGGACCGCCCGGGTGCTGACGGCGGACGCGGTCGGCAGATGCCAGACCCGTCCGTCACCCTCGGGGTGTTCGCCGAGGGTGGCGAGGCCGGCCGCCACGTCCCGGATGTCGGTGTAGCTGTGCGGCAGGTCGATGTCGCCGATGCCGAGCACCTCCGCGCCGGTCAGCGCGGCCGGGAAGACCGCTCCGCCGAGGGTGGAGTTGAGCACGCCGGGGCCGACGAAGTCGGCGGAGCGGCCGAGTACCACCCGGGCCCGCCCCTCGCGATGGGCGGCGAGGTACGTCTCGTCCAGTCGGGCCCGCATCCGGCCCTTGCGACTGGTCGCCCGCCACGGGGTGTCCTCGGTCATCACCGCCCCCTTGGTCTCGCCGTACGGGTAGAGGGTGTCGAGGACGACGAGCCGGGCGCCGGAGGCCTCGACGGCGCCGAGGACGGCGTCCTGGATGCGGGGCATCGCCTCGACCTGGAGGTGATAGCCGACGTTGACGCAGTGGTACACGACTCCGGCGCCCGCCACGGCGGCCCGCGCGCCCTCCGGGGTGCTGACGTCGGCGGCGTACCGCTCGACCCCCTCGCTCCCGGGCCCCTCCCCCTTGCGGTCGACGAGGCGTACGGCGTGCCCCCGGCGGACGAGTTCGACGGCGAGCGCGGTACCGGCGGGGCCGGAGCCGAGGACGGTGTGCAGGGAGCGGTTCTCGCCGGTGACGGCAGACATGACGGTTCCCTAAGAATGTGAGGCGGTCCGGGAGGACCGGGTGTGGCTGATGGCGGGTTGTCGCTTGTGACTCGAAAGGAATGGCCGCCCGGTCCTCCAGGACGCTCCGACCACTGATTGAGAACTGCGGTCATCGCTGGTTAGGGACCTGTCGGCGGGGTGTTCTTCGGACCGTGAACTGCCGGTCATGAGGAAGATGGAGCGACGGCTTTGAGCACGTCTGGCAGGCGGATATGGGTCGGCGTCGATGCCGGCAAGGGGCATCACTGGGCGGTTGCGGTCGATGCCGACGGCGAGACGCTGTTCTCGACGAAGGTGATCAACGACGAGGCCCAGATCCTCACTCTCATCGAGACGGCCCGTGAGCGGGCTGAAGAGGTGCGGTGGGCGGTGGACATCTCCGGCCGGGCCTCCACCCTGCTGCTGGCCCTGCTGGTCGCCCACGGGCAGCAGGTCGTCTACGTCCCCGGCCGGACGGTCAACCGCATGTCCGGCGCCTACAAGGGCGAGGGCAAGACCGATGCCAAGGACGCACGTGTCATCGCTGACCAGGCCAGAATGCGACGGGACTTCGCCCCGCTGGACACGCCCCCGGAGCTGGTCTCCACCCTGCGGGTGCTGACGAACCATCGGGCAGACCTGATCGCCGACCGCGTCCGCCTGATCAACCGGCTTCGCGACCTGCTGGTGGGCATCTGCCCCGCGCTGGAGCGGGCCTTCGACTACTCCGCGGCCAAAGGCCCGGTCGTCATGCTGACCGAGTACCAGACCCCGGCCGCCCTGCGTCGGATCGGCGTCAAGCGGCTGACGACCTGGCTGGAACGCCGCAAGGTCCGCGGCGCTGTCGACGTCGCGGCCAAGGCCGTCGAGGCCGCCCAGTCCCAGCAGCTCGCGCTTCCCGGCGAGAAACGGGCCGCGCAGCTGGTCCGCGACCTCGCCCACCAGCTCCTGGCCCTGGACGAGCGGATCAAGGACAACGACCGGGAGATCCGCGAGACCTTCCGCACCGACGACCGTGCCGAGATCATCGAGTCCATGCCCGGCATGGGCCCCATCCTCGGGGCCGAGTTCATCGCCATCGTCGGGGACCTGTCCGGCTACCGCGACGCCGGCCGTCTGGCCTCGCACGCCGGCCTGGCCCCGGTCGCCCGCGACTCCGGCCGCCGCACCGGCAACTACCACCGGCCCAAGCGCTACAACCGGCGCCTGCGGCACATCTTCTACATGGCCGCGCAGACGGCGATGATGCGACCCGGACCTTCCCGGGACTACTACCTCAAGAAGCGGGCCGAGGGACTGCTGCACACGCAGGCCCTCCTCTCGCTTGCCCGCCGCCGGGTCGACGTGCTCTGGGCGATCCTGCGTGACAAGAGGCTGTTCACCTCCGCCCCACCGGTCACGCAGGCGCCTTGACGCGATCATTGAGATTCCTTTCGCTGGATGTCCGGCCATTCGGTTCTGATGACCAGTCGCAACAGTTAGAGACTGTAACTCTCGCGATGATTCATAGCAACAGGGGGAGGCCCGGCCTTTCGTTAAGGTGTGTCACCAGGAACGCGGGAACACGGCTGCCGTGGTACGGCCGTGCGGGAGAGAGGAGCGCCGGTGGCCGGCAGTGCGCAGAGCCCGAGGGCGCGGTATCGCGAGCAGACGCGGGCGGAGATCAAGGACATCGCGCTCCGGCAGCTCGCCGAGGGCGGCACGGGGGCCGTGGCGCTGACCCGGATCGCGAAGGAGGTCGGCCTGTCGGGTCCGGCGCTCTACCGGTACTTCGACAGCCGGGACGCGCTGCTGACGGACCTGATCCGGGACGCGTACGCCGATCTGGCGGGGGCCGCCACGGCGGCGGCCGGGGCGCTTCCCGAGGGGACCTCGCCCCGCGCGCGGCTCCAGGCACTGGGCGCGGCCTGCCGTGAGTGGGCCGTGGCCGAGCCGCACCGCTATCTGCTCATCCAGGGCACTCCGGTGCCCGGTTACACCGCTCCCGCGGACACGCTGGACAGCGCCCGCGCGGTGCTGGGCCCGTTCCTGCCGGCGTTCGCGCAGGCGGAGCCGACGGCCTCGGTGCGGCCGGTGGTGGCCCAGATGACGGAGTGGGCGGCGCGGGACACGGCGGTGGCCGGGTGGGCGCGTACGCGGGTGCCCGCCGGCGCGGAGGGCGTCGCCCTGGCGGGCGCCGTGCTGGGCTGGACGCACATGCACGGCGCCGTGGGTCTGGAGGTGTCCGGCCAGTTCGAGGGCATGGGACACGACGGGGCCACGCTGCTCACGGCCCAGATCGGACTGCTGGCGGACGCCTTCGGACTGGCCTGAGACCAGCCTCCGGGGCGGCTACGGCGTGTAGAGGTACGGCGTGGTGGTGCTGAGCGCGGCGAAACCGAGGCGTTCGAGGATGGGCCGGCTCTGGTCGGAGGCGTCGACCTGGAGGTAGCGGTAGCCGCGCTCGGTGGCGATGCGGGCGCGGTGGGCGATCAGGGCGCGGTAGATGCCGCGGCCGCGCCAGGCCGGATCGGTGCCGCCGCCCCACAGACCGGCGAAGCGGGTGCCGGGGACGAGTTCCATCCGCGCCGAGCTCACCGGTTCGTCCCCGGCGAGGGCGACCAGCGCCACGATCGTGTCCGGGGCGGCGGTGAGCCGGGCGAGCACGAGGTCCCGCAGGAAGGAGCCGTCACGGCCGAAGGCCTTCTCGTTGGCCGCGACCATGAGCTCGACGCCCGCCCGGTCCGTCACCGGCACGATCCGGACGCCCCGGGGCGGCGGCGCGTCGACGAGCTGGCCGGTCGTCTCGCCGATCATCAGGGTCTCCTCGGGCTCGGCCGTGAACCCGGCGGCCGCGAGCCGTCGCCCCAGGTCGGCGGGCCGGTCATGGCCGTAGTGCTTCCACTCGAACTCCGCGCCGCGCCCGGAGAAGTAGGCGACCTGGGCGGCGATCGCCGCGTCGGCGTCCGGGGCGTCCAGGTCCGACCAGAGGACGCCGTTCCAGCCGCCCTCGCCGCCGACGTGGCGCACCACGCCCCCGGTCCGTTCGACCCGGGCGTCGGAGCTCTCGGGCCGGGCGCCTTCGCGCATGTCCCGGTCGTACAGGGCGAGTACCGCGGCATGATCCATACGGCCACTCCAGCATCCCGGCGCCCGCCCCACAACGGAATTAACGGCACCGGACCCACCGGGGCCGTACGCGCGTCCGGGACACTCCCGGCATGGAGCATCAGGACAGGGAGGCGGCGCGGCGGTGGCTGGCGGATCAGGGGGTCAGCCGGGTGCGCGAGGAGTGGGTGAGCGCCGAGGCACCGGGCGCGCTGCTCACGGCCGACGAGGTGGCGCACGCCTGTGCCGGCGACGTGTTCGAGGAGGACCTGCCCGCGGCCGACCGGGTCCGGCTCGCCTTCGGGTTGCTGGACCTCCTGGACGCGTACTGGGTGACGTGCGAGATGCGCTTCGCCGACCGGGGTGCGCAGGGCCCGCTGCCCGCCGATGCGCTGTGGGGCGGCTACCGTCGGCGGCTGGAGGCGGAAGCGGACGCCGAGACTCTCACCCATGCGTTGTGGGTCGACTGGTTCGAGGACCGCGGGACGGCCGCGACGGCGTTCGCCGAGGTGCTCGGCGACGACATCGAGCGGGTGGTGGCCGCCCCCTCGAAAGCCCTGCTCCGCCGGGCCCGTAGGGTCCTGGAGTGTTCGGGGCCGGTGCCCTGGCCGGTGAAGGAGCCCGCCTACCGCACCGCCGTGCGGCTGCCCGCCCTGCACCCGGCCCTGTTCACGGCCCTCCGGGCGAGCTATCACGACGTCTACGGCGATCTGGAGCCGATCGCGGCGCTGGCACTCCTCGACCGGCTGGAGCTGCCGGCGGGCACCCGGCACCTCGCGGAACTGCGTCAGGTGCTCGCCGCGGGGCACGAGAACCACCACCGCAGTCCGCGGGCCTGGGAAACGGCGGTCCGCACCTGCTCCTGAGGCGTCGCGCCGGGCGCGGAGGGATCCGGTGCCCGCCGCAGGTCCCCGTGGGGCGGGGGCCTGCGGTTCGGCCGGGCGAAAGGGGGCGGGGTCAGACCCGCGCGCCCGGGCGGAAGCGACGGTAGAGGACCGCACCGGCCAGGACCAGCGCCGCGCTGCCGGCGACGGCGGGCACGGTCGCGTCGGCACCCGTCTGGGCGAGCGAGGACACGGTCGGCTCGGATGCCGGGGTCTGGGGCGCACGGGCGTGCGGCACGGTCTTCCTGCCCGGGGCCGGGCGCTGGGGCTCGGGCTCGGGGGCCGACGGCTGGCGCACGGGCGGCACCGGCGTGCTCGGACGGCCGGGATGCGCCGGGTGGTGGGGCTTGTCGACCGGGCCGTTCACCGACGTGTTGCCGAACGCCGGGTTCAGGGCCCCGACGACGTCCACGCTGTTCCCGCCGGCGTTGAGAGGCAGGTCGACCGGTGCCTGCACCCCGTTGCCGGAGACCGCGCCGGGCGAGTCGGCCGTCGTCGTCCGCGCCCCCGCCCCGGAGCCCGGCGCGTGCTTCGGCTCGGCGCTCTTGTTGGCACAGGTGTTGCCGAACGCCGGGTTCAGCAAGCCCACCACGTTCACGGTGTTGCCGCAGAGATTGACCGGGAGGTGCACCGGCAGCTGCACGCCGTTGCCGGAGGCCACACCGGGAGATCCGGCCGCGGTACCGGCGGCGGAGGAGTCGGCGAACGCCGCCGGCATCGTCACGGCGGCCATCGCGCCGGAGGCTGCTGCTACGGCGAGCACACCGTTTCGGGTAGCCCGTCTCATGGGTCCCTGCCTTCCATACATGTCGCGGGCACTCACCCGCACCAGGTAAAACGCGGGCGAACCGAACGAGTTATGCCCAATCCGTCATTCACCCCATCGGGCGCCCCCGGTCGAACGGCCTCACGCCCCGGACACGGGTGCCGCGCGTCCTCGCGCCGGGCCGCCGCCCGTCCGGAGGCGAGGCTTCCGCAGGCCGCCTATCGTGATCCGGGACGCCCGTTCCCGGTCCGCTGCGGTCCGTTTCTGGAGGCATCGATGCTGGCCATGCTGTCGACGCGGCGCCGCCGCGCGCTCGCCACGGGCGCCGCGCTCACCCTGCTGGGGACGGCGCTGCCGACGGCCGTCGCGGCGGCCGGGGACGACGGGTCCGACCTCGACCGGTACTACGAGCAGAAGATCTCCTGGTCGGTCTGCGTCCTCGACAGCGTGCCCGAGGACCTCCAGTGCGGCAAGGTCACGGTGCCGCTCGACTACGCCCACCCCGAGAAGGGCAGCCTCGACCTGGCCCTCGCCCGCTACCGGGCCACCGGCGACAAGAAGGGCTCGGTGCTGCTGAACTTCGGCGGCCCCGGCGGGGCCGGCGTTCCCGGGCTCGCCTACAGCGGCAAGGACTTCCTGGAGCTCACCGACGGCTACGACGTCGTGTCCTTCGACCCCCGGGGCGTCGGCCGTTCCTCGCCCGTGAGCTGCGGGGACACCGGCGAGGACGAGGGACTCGACGCCCTGGACGGCGGCTCGGCGCTCGACGATCCCCGGGCGCTGCTGGCGAAGCTCAAGAAGACGGCCGCCGACTGCGACGACCACTCCGGCCCCGTCCTGACCCACATCGGCACGGTCGACGCGGCGCGGGACATGGACGTCCTACGGCAGGCGCTGGGCGACAAGAAGCTCAACTACCTCGGCTTCTCCTACGGCACCCGGTTGGGCGCCGTCTACGCGGCACGGTTCCCCGACAAGGTCGGCCGGGTGGTCCTCGACGGCGTCGACACCCTCACCGAGCCGCTCACCGAGCAGGGACTCGCGGGCGCCCGGGGCCAGCAGGTGGCTCTGGAGGACTTCGTCGACTGGTGCGTGAAGGACATCGCCTGCCCGTTCGGCACGGACGCGCGGACCGCCCGTGAGGAGGTCGTCCGGACGGTCCACTCGCTCGACGAGGATCCGCTGCCGACGGACTTCGGCGACGAGTTCACCGGACAGGACCTGGTGGCCGCCCTCGGCCAGGGCCTGTACGGCAAGGAGCTGTGGCCCTCACTGGAACGGGCCCTCGCCCGGCTCGTCGAGGACGGCGACGCCTCCGGGGTGGCGGCCTTCACCAACGGCGGCCTCACCCTTCCGACCCACGCCGGCGACCGCCCGGCCGGCCCGGCCCGTGCCCCGACGCCCACCCGGACCCGCGCCTCGCAAGGCGCCCCCTCCCCCAGTCCGCTCGTCGACGCCGGGGACGTCCCCCTCGACAACCTCCCGGCGGCCTACATGGCGATCAACTGCGCCGACGACCCCGACCGCCCCACCGCCGAGCGGCTGACCGCGGACCTCCCGCGGCTGCGCGCCGCGTACGACAAGGCGTCCCCCGTCTTCGGCCGCTACCGCCTGTCCGAGGTCCTCCTCTGCTACGGCCGCCCCCCGGGCACGGACTTCATCCGCGAGAGGGTCAAGGACCTCGACACGCCGAAGATGCTGCTCGTCGGCACCCGTGGGGACCCGGCGACCCCGTACCGCTGGACCACGGAGACCGCGGAGCGGCTCGGCGACTCGGCCGTGGTGCTCGACAACCGGGGCGAGGGCCACACCGGATACGGCTCCTCCAAGTGCGTGCACCGCAAGGTCGACGACTTTTTGCTCTACGGCTCCCTCCCGCGCAGCGGCAGTTCCTGCCTGTCCGACGAGGACGGCGGCTGAGTGCGCCGCTACGCGCCGTGGCTGCTCGTCGTCCTCGGCGCGGCCGGGGCGCTGACCGCGTCGTCCACCGTGTCCGCCCGGTGGTGGTGGGCGGCGGGCCCACTGCTCGCCCTGGGCCTCCTGGGCGCGTGGGACATGCTCCAGCGCCGGCGGGCGCTGTTGCGCAACCATCCCCTCGTCGGCCGTCTGGGCCACCCCGTACGGGAAGCGGCGCGCCCGGTCGCCGGCGCCCGGGAGGGGGAGGAGTTCTTCGCGCCGTCGGCGGGTCCGCTCCCGCCGCCCGAGGAGGAGCCGAGGGTGCGCGTGGGCGGACCCGACTGCAGACTGCCGTACGACATGGCGCTGCTGAACGTGTCCGCGCTGAGCTTCGGGGCGCTGTCCTCCCGTGCGGTCCTCGCTCTCGGCCGGGGTGCGGCGCTGGGCCGTTTCGCGCAGGACACCGGGGAGGGCGGGCTGTCGGACCATCATCTGCGCGGGGGCGGGGACCTCGTCTGGGAGATCGGTTCGGGCTACTTCGGCTGCCGTACGCCCGACGGCGGTTTCGAGCAGCGCGAGTTCGCGGACCGGGCGGCGCTGCCCGAGGTGAAGTGCGTGTCGCTGAAGCTGTCGCAGGGGGCCGCTCCGGGCGGCGGCGGGATGCTGCCGGGGGCCAAGGTGAGCGCGGAGATCGCGCGGGAACGGGGTGTGCCAAAGGGCCGGGCGGTGATCTCGCCGCCGTGTCACCGGGTGTTCTCGACGCCGCGTGAACTGGTGCTGTTCCTGGCCCGGATGCGGGAGCTCGCGGGCGGCAAGCCGACCGGGTTCAAGCTGTGCGTGCGCTCGCGGCGGCAGTTCCTCGCGGTGTGCAAGGCGATGCTCGCGGAGGGCGTGACGCCCGACTTCGTGGTGGTGGACGGGGCGGAGGGCGGCACGGGCGCGGGACCGCCGGGGTTCGCGGGCCGGCCGGGGATGCCGCTCACCGAGGCGCTGATCACCGTGCACAACGCGCTCGTCGGCACCGGCCTCAGGGACCGGATCCGGATCGGCGCGAGCGGCGGGATCGCCACCGGCGCGGACATCGTCCGTCGGCTCGCGCAGGGCGCCGACTACACCAACGCGGCCCGCGCGATGATGAGCGCCGTCGGCTGTGTCGGGGCCGGCCGCTGCCACACCGGCACCTGCCCGGTGGGCGTCGCCACCCAGGACCCCGCGCGGGTGTGGGCCCTGCACGTCGGCGACAAGGCGCGGCGGGTGCGCCACTACCAGCGGGCGACGGTCCGCAGCGCCGTCCGGATCATGGCCGCGCTGGGCGTACGGGATCCGGGCGGGCTCACCCCCGGGCATCTGCTGCGCCGTACCGACGCCGGAACGGCGCTCTCCTACGCCGATCTGTACGAGTGGCTGGAGCCGGGTGCCCTGGCGGCCGGACCGCCCGCCGGCTGGGCGGCGGACTGGGCGGCGGCGGATCCGGACGCCTTCGGCTGACGCCCGGACCGGCACACGGGTACGCCGGTTCAGCTCACGAACGTGTCGATCGCCGCCGTCAGCTCGGCCGGCTTCTCCACGGGGAGTTCATGACCTGCGTCCAGGATGCGCACCGTGGCGTCGGGGTACGCCTTCGCCATCCGGAGCATCTGTCCCACGGGGAGCTGGATGTCGTGGTAGCCGTGGATCATGAGGGTGGGTGCCTGGATCTCCCCCACCCGGTCCAGGACGTCGAAGGCCCGCATGGCGCCGTACAGCGTCATGACGACCTCGCGCGGGGTGCCGGCCGAGGACCTGACGTACGCGCGGATCTCCTCGCGGGGGTATCCGGGGGCGAAGGCGCGCTGGATGTTGGCGGCGACGAACAGCTTGAAGGGGACCAGGGTGGAGACGCCCATCAGCAGACCGCGGCCCCGGCTGTACGTCATCCGGGCGATGGAGTTCACCAGCACCATGCGCTCCACCCGCCCGGGGTGGGAGAGGGCGACGGTCTGCGCGATCATCCCGCCCATCGAGTGGCCGATCAGGACGCACCGCTCGATCTTGAGGTGGTCGAGGAGGGCGATCAGGTCCTGCGCCAGCTCGGCCACCGTCCTCACCCCGGCCCCGCCGCTCTCGCCGTGCCCGCGCAGGTCGAGGCGGACCACCCGCCGCTTCTCGGCGAAGTGGGCGATCTGGTGGTCCCAGCGGTGCCGGTTCGCCGTCCAGCCGTGCACGAAGACCAGGGGCGTCCCGCCGCCGTCGCGCGGTCCCTCGTCGTCGTACGTCAGCGTCGCGCCGGCGACTTCGAGCTGCGGCATGGGTGCCTCCTGCGGTACGTCCCGGTTACTGACGCGTACGGTAACCGGCGGCCGGGGCCGTCGTCACCGTCGTACGACGAGGAAATCCGGGAGGCTCCCCGGGAGATGCCGTGATGGCGCCCAACGGGAGGGTCTGCCGACGGCTTTGCGCCGGTTACCCCGAATGCCCTATAGGTGAATCGGTCCTATGGTGCTCATATGGAGCACGCACTCAGCCCCGCGACCCTCTCCGAACTGCGCCGCCCGCGCCCCTATCCCGCGGTCTCCGTGCTGACCCCGACGCACCGCAGGGAGCCGGACAACGCCCAGGACCGGGTCCGGCTGCGCAATGTCGTGGCCGAGGCGAAGAAACAGCTGGAGGCCGACCCGGCCGTCACCCGTGAGCGGCGCGCCGATGTCGCCGAGCAGCTCGACCGGGCCCTGGCCGAGGTCGACCTGACGTACACCGAGGACGGGCTGGTGATCTTCGCCGCTCCCGGCGAGCACCAGGTGTGGTCGCTGTCCCGTCCGGTGCCCGAGCGGGTCGTGCTCTCGGACACCTTCCTCACCCGCAACCTGGTCTCCGCGCAGGCCGCCGGGCGCCCGTACTGGGTGCTGTCGGTCTCCGCGGACCGCGTCACCCTGTGGAGCGGCGGGCCGGACCGGGTCGTCGAGGAGGACATCGGCGGCTTCCCGCTGATCCACCGGCAGGAGAACTTCGACGCCGAACGCCAGGAGCAGATCGGGGACATGCCCAGCACGTTCCGCGACGAGGGCACCCGCCACTTCCTGCGCGACGCCGACACCGCGATGAACCGACTGCTGCGCCTCGCCCCGCGCCCCCTGTACGTCACCGGTGATCAGGCCGCCCTCTCGGCGCTCGACGAGATCGGCACCGTCACCCGGGCCGCGGTGCACGTCCCGCACGGCGGGCTCTCGCACGGCACCCCGGACGCGGTGTGGCAGGCGGTACGGCCGATGGTCGCCGCCGAGGCCCGCAGAAGCGTCGACACGGTCAGCCGCGCGCTCGAATCGGCCCTCGGCCGCAAGGAGTTCGCGGCCGGTGTCGACGAGGTGTGGCAGAACGCCCGGGAAGCCCGGATCCGGCTGCTGGCCGTCGAGGAGAACTACCGGGTGACCGTGCGCGACGACGGCGACCATCTGATCCCGGCCCTGAGCGGCGACCTCGACGCCCGCGAGGACATCGTGGACGAGATCGTCGAGCAGTGTCTGGAGACGGGCGCCGACGTGCGCTTCGTACCGGACGGCACCCTGGGGAACGAGGCGGGCATCGCGGGCGTCCTGCGGTACTGAGCTCGGCCCCGGCCGAGTCCCCGCCCCGCCGTCCCTCCTCCCGGCCCGCGTACGCTACGACGTGATCGTCGGCCGGGAGGGGGAGCGCACGTGGGTGACCTGCTGGGCGTGGCGGTTCTGGGGGCCGGACACATGGGGGCGGACCACATACGGCGCCTCGACCGCGTGGTGAGCGGAGCCAGGGTCGCCGCCGTGGCCGATCTCGACGCGGAGCGCGCGAAGGACGCCGTCGCCGGGATCGACGGGGTCGTCGTCCACACGGAGACGGAGGCCGCGCTGGACGCCCCCGGAGTGCAGGCGGTACTGATCGCCTCGCCCGGTCCGGCACACGAGGAGGCCCTGATGGCGGCGCTCGCCCGGGGACTCCCGGTGCTGTGCGAGAAGCCGATGGTGCCGGACTCGGCGGGGGCCCTGCGGATCGTCGAGGCGGAGGCCCGGCTCGGCAGGCGGCTCACCCAGGTCGGGTTCATGCGGCGCCACGACGCCGAGTACCGCCGGCTCAAGGCGGTGCTGGACGACGGGCGGCTGGGGCGGCCCCTGATGCTGCACTGCGTGCACCGCAACGTCTCCTCTCCGCCGGACTTCACCAGCGCGATGCTGATCGACAGTTCGGTCTCGCACGAGATCGACGCGGCCCGCTGGCTGCTCGGCCAGGAGCTGACCGCGGTCACCGTGCTGCGGCCGCGCCCCTCGTCGGGCGCTCCGGGGGGACTGCTCGACCCGCAGTTCGTGGTGTTCGAGAACGACGGGGGCGCGCTCGTCGACGTGGAGGTCTTCGTCAACTGCGGGTTCGGCTACCAGGTGCGCTGCGAGGCCGTGTGCGAGGCGGGCAGCGCGCGCATCGGCGACGACCACGGGATGCTGGTGACGGCGCGCGGCGAGGCGGCGACCGGGGTGCCGCAGGACTATCTGGTCCGTTTCGTGGCGGCCTACGACCGTGAGGTGCAGACCTGGGTCGAGGCGGCCCGCCGGGGGCGGGTCACCGGCCCGACCGCCTGGGACGGCTACGCGGCCTCCGCCGTCGCGGAGGCCGGGGTCCGGGCATTGGACAGCGGTGAGCGCGTCGAGGTCGCCCTCGCCGGGCGCCCGGACCTGTACGCCGGGCACGAGGACTGAGACCGCCCCGCGTCAGACATTGCCGAGCAGGGCCTGCAGACCCTCGTCGACGGCGGCCCCGACGTCCTCCCGTCCGGCCGGGACCACGGCGTAGCTGCGCAGCAGGAAGCGGCGCAGGGCGAAGGTGTCGAACTGGAGCAGGGCCATGCCGAACGGTGAGTGAAGCTCCACCACGGTGCGGGCCGGGCCGCAGGGCCACAGGTGCACGTCGCCGGTGCCGGCGGGGCCTCGCAGCCCCTCCTCCAGGAGGGTGCGGCCGAAGGTCCAGGTGGCGGCCTCTTCGGCGAGGGAGACCTCCGCCGGGAAGTCGACGTGCACGGCGAACGGGTCGTCGGAGGCGTAGCGGAGCGTCGCGGCGACCGGCAGTTCCTCGTCCTCGGCGGTGATCAGGCGCGCGCGGACGGGCTGTTCCAGGGTGATGTCCATGCTTGTAGGACCCCGGAGGTGCCGTATGCATTACGCGAAAGCGGGTGCTACTTGATGTGATCTGCGTCACGGCATATCTTTCCTGAACAAACGACCGTCGAACATGCGCCTGAAGGTCTCCCCGTACCCCCCTCCAGTCCCTCAAGTCACGTAGGTCACCTACGACTTGAGCCCTCTTCCGGCACAGGACCAGCACCCCCGCGAGCCCGCCTTGGGGACGGAGGCATATGCCAGAGACACCACCGAATCGTGTGTTGCCAAATCCCTTACACGGCGTCGCGGGCTGTGCAACAGTCGTAACGGCCCTTCCGTCCCCGTTCGTCGTACCGTCCCCGCATCGGAGTGCGTCATGCCGTCCCATCTGTCTGCGGACCGTCCCGCCGCCCAGCCGCCGGGACGCGGCTCGGTCGACGCGCTGATCTCGCAGACACGACGGCTCAAGGGCGACGTGGACGCCGTACGACGGGACACCCAGGGGATCGACACCGGGGATCCGCAGGGCCGTTGGCAGCGGGCGCTGTACGACCTGGCGCTGCATCAGCTCGAGGACCTCGACGCCCACCTGGCCCAGCTCCGGGACGGGTCCCCGCCGGCGCCCCCCGCCGCACCCCGGGACTCCCTGCTCAGCCGGGTCGGCAGCGCCGAGTGGAACCTGCTCGCGGACGACGCCGTCTGGTCCGAGGAGCTCTACGGCATCCTCGGCCGCGACCCGGCCACCCCCGCGCTCACCCTCGACGAACTGCCCTCCCTCGTCCTCGACGAGGACCGGCCGCGACTCACCGCGATGGTCACGGACTGCCTGGTGGACGCCCGGCCCATCGACGGCGAGTTCCGCGTGGTCCGCCCGGACGGCGAGGTGCGGACCCTGCACATGATGGGCGAGCCCGTGCTCGACGCCGACGGCGGCACCGCCTCGATGTGGGCCGTGCTGCGCGACGTCAGCGCACTGCGCCGGAGCCAGACCGAGGTGCGCGACACCCGTGACTCGCTGCACCGGCAGCGGGCGCGGAGCGAACACCGGTTCGCGGCCGAGTTGCGGGAGGCCGTCCTCCCGAACGGGCGCGGCCCGCTGCGGCTCCCGCACCGGGGCCCCGGAACCCTCGACCTCGCCGTCCGCCAGGTGCCCGCCGCGACCGGCTCGCTCCTCGGCGGGGACTGGTACGACGCCCTCGAACTCCCCGACGGGCAGGCGCTGTTGAGCGTCGGCGACCTCACCGGCCACGGCCCGGCCGTCACCGCGGACACCGCGATGCTGCTGGGCGCGCTGCGCGGGATGGCCATGGCCGGCGCCGGACCCGCCCAGCTCATGACCTGGCTCAACCAGTTACTCGACGCCACCGTCCAGCCGGCCCTGGCCGGCGCCCTGTGCTGCCGCTACCGGCCCGACACCCGCACCCTCACCTGGGCGCAGGCCGGACACCCCACCCCGCTGCTGTTCCGCGACGGGACGGGGCGCCGACTCGACGCACCCGACGGAGTCCTCCTGGGCGCCACCTCGGGCGCCGCCTACGGACAGGCCGAGGCGACCCTCGAAGCGGGCGACCTGCTTCTGCTGCACACCACCGGACTGGTGCCCGGCGACAGGACACACCGACTCCTGGACCTCGCCCCCCGCTTCCACGAGGCGCGCACCGCACAGGACTGCCTGCGGACGGTCATGGAGGAGTTCGGCGAGAGTGGGCGCGACGACGACGCCTGTGTGCTCGTCGCCCGCGTCACCCGGTGATCAACGTGGTTCCGTTTAACTGACTGTTCGGTCCGGACGTCTTCGGCCGGCCGCCAACTCACTCACGCCTGGGCGGTGTTGCCACCCCGCCCTCCCCTCGGCCTCGGCAGCGCCTGCCTGATCTGTTCACGCAGTTCGCTGATGCTCGGGTAGCTGGCGTACTCCGCGGTGAGCCGGTACATCTCGCGCAGCCGGTCCCAGGTGCGGCGGGAGGAGTTCGACCCCATCGACATCAGGGCGAGCCGGGCGTAGCGGTCCGCCTGTTCGGGGTCGTCCGCGATGAAGCAGGCCGATGCCATGGAGAGATGGTCGAAGATCTTCGACCGCTCCCGTCCGTCGACCCGGAGCGCCAGCGCCTTCTCCGCGTAGTACTGGGCGTGGACGGCCGCCTGCGGCTCGAACTCGGCCAGGGTGCGATAGGCCAGGGCCTGCATGCCGTACAGATCCTCGTCCTTGAAGGTCTGCATCCAGGACGGCGGTTCCGCGTCGGCCCGGTCGGAGACGAACAGGTCCTCCGCCTGGCCGAGCGTGCGGCGCATGGCCTGCCCCTTGCCCATCGACGCCTGCGCCCAGGCCTCGATGGTGTGGAACATCGCCCGGGTGCGCGGCAGCACCTGGCTGCCGGACCCGGACTGGGCCAGCTTCATCAGGTCCAGGGCTTCGTCGGGCCGGCCGAGATGGACCATCTGACGGGCCGCGCGGGAGAGCGCCTCCCCCGCCCGGGGCCGGTCGCCGCCCTCCCGCGCGGCATGGGCGGCGATGACGAAGTACTTCTGGGCGGTGGGTTCGAGGCCGACGTCGTGCGACATCCAGCCGGCGAGGACGGCGAGGTTGGCAGCGACGCCCCACAGGCGCCGCTGGAGATGGGCAGGGTGGTGGTAGGCGAGCATGCCGCCCACCTCGTTGAGCTGTCCCACGACGGCCTTGCGCTGCAGCCCGCCTCCGCGGGCCGCGTCCCAGGCTCGGAACACCTCGACCGAGCGCTCCAGTTCCTCGATCTCCTCCGTCCCGATGGGGGCGGCCTCATAGCGGTCGAACCCAGCGGGGTCGGCGTGCGGGAGGAGGGGGTTGTCGAGGACGGGAGCGTCGGCGGAGAGGGTGGGGTCGGTGTGCAGCCATTCGTACATGGCGCTGCTGAGTGCTGATCCCGCGGCGAGCGCGGCACCCGCGCCCACCAAGCCGCGTCGGTTGAGCATGAGGTCCATTCCCGTGAATTCGGTGAGGACCGCGGCAGTCCGTTCGGGCGCCCACGGCACGCCGTCGGGATGCTCCACGCTCCCGCCGCCCGGCCGTTTCCCCGTACGCCCGTGCCGGACCAGACCGAGGTCCTCGATGGTCACGACACGGCCGAGACGCTCGGTGAACAGGGCCGCCAGCACCCGCGGCACCGGATCGCGCGGGATCTCTCCCATGTCGATCCACCGCCGCACCCGGGAGGTGTCGGTCGACAGCTGGGGGTGGCCCATGGCCGCCGCCTGCCGGTTGACCAGCCTCGCGAGTTCACCCTTGGACCAGCCGGCCAGGCCGAACAGGTCCGCAAGGCGGGTGTTGGGTTGTCCGCTCACGTAAGCCCCCAGGTTCTCGGCTGAGTTGACAGTAGCCCGGTGAAAGTTGCCGGGCGACTATTCGCCAGGGTTCGCCAGGGTCCGCCAGATGGTGTGCCACTGGGCGACGGGTGTCAGGTAGGAACGCGCCACCCCGACCCGGTCGCCGAGGGACATTCCCCAGGGTGCACCCGGGTGATCGGTCGGGGCAGCGCTTTGACTCGCAGGCACACGAAGGGATCTGTTCCGCCCATGTACGCAGCATCGTCCTCCGTGTCCGCCCCTCCCCGGTCGCTGCACCCCCGCCCGGGCGGCGGCGGCCCCTACCTCGCCCCCCAGCGGACGGCGGCGCCCGTGCTCGGCGCGGGCGGTGTCCGCCGTCCCGCGGGACTCGGCGCCCAGCCGCTCAGCGGCCGGCTCGACCTGTCGGGCCCCCAGGGCGCGCAGTTGCGCACCGCGATCGCCTCGGTCCACCGGATCTGTCCGGAGTTCGCCCCGGTGCAGGTGCTGCGCCGCAGCGGACGCTCGGTGCTCCTGGTCGGCACGACCGGACGCAGCACGGCCGTCGCGAAGTGTTTACTGGACCACTCGCCCGTCTGGGCCGAGCGGATCCGGCACGAAATAGCGGCGTACCGCACGTTCGTCCGGCAGCGCCCCCCGGTGCGGGTGCCGAGACTGATCGCGGCGGACCCGGACAACTGCACCCTGGTGATCGAGCGGATGGCCGGACGGGTGGCGGCCCTCCAGCGGCACCCGACCGAGACCCCGCCGCGGGCGGACATCAGGGCGGCGCTCGGCGCGATCTGCCGGCTGAACGCCTGGCGGCCGCCGGCGGGCACCTTCGACGCGCCGCTGGACTACGCGGCCCGGATCGCCCGGTACCACGAGCTGGGTCTGCTCACCGACCGGGACCTGGGCGACCTCCAGAAGCTGCTGCACGGCATCGCGGCCTCCGCGGGCCGGCAGGGCATGGGCCAGTTCTGCCACGGCGACGCCCTCCTGTCGAACATCCTCGTCTCACCGGCCGGTCCAGTGCTGGTGGACTGGGAGCACGCGGGCTGGTACCTGCCGGGCTACGACCTGGCGACACTGTGGTCGGTCCTCGGTGACGCCCCCGTGGCGCGCCGTCAGATCAGCCAGATCGCCCAGTCGGAGGGACCGGCCTCGCGGGACGCCTTCCTGGTGAACCTGATGCTGGTGCTGACCCGGGAGATCCGCACCTACGAGACCGCCGTGCAGCGCTCGATGCACGACGCGGCCCCTACGGCCCCCGGGGCGGCCCACCCGGGTGCCGCGCCGTCCGGCGAGGAACAGCGGCTGCTGCTGCGGCGGCTGCACGACGACTGCCAGCTCGCCCGCCGGGCGGTGCGCGCGGCGGTCGGCACTCGCTGAGGGGGCGAAGGCCCGCGGTGCGCCAGAACGGCGGCGCACCGCGGGCCTTCGTGCGTCGCACCGCGGCACATGTCCCTTATGTGGTCATGATGGGCGGGTGATCGGCAGACCGAGGAGGCCACTTTGCCACGACCCGTCACCCACCCCCGACCACCCCTTCCCGTCCGAAGAGCCGCCGGCGCCGTCGCCTCGGCGGCTCTGCTGCTGCCGCTGCTTGGCGCGGCGCCCTCCGCCGCCGGGACCGGGGCGAACGGTCTGCAGCGGGCGTTCGCCTCGGCGGCCGCCCGCTACCACGTGCCGCAGAGCGTGCTGCTGGGCGTCTCCTACCTCCAGTCCCGCTGGGACACCCACGCCGGGGCGCCGAGTGTGACCGGCGGCTACGGTCCGATGCACCTCACGGACGCCCGTACCGCCCTGGCCACCGTCCCTCACCACAGCGAGGGCACGGAGGACGCCCGGGGCGACTCCGCCCGCCGGGCCCGGCATCCCCGGGTGCGGCTGCCGGCCGTGGACGAGATCCCGGCCCGGCTGCGGACCCTCCCGCGGGCCGCGGAGCTGACGGGTCTGAGCACCGCGAAGCTGCGCACGGACCCGGCCGCCAATGTGGCGGGCGGCGCCGCCCTGCTCGCCGACGCCCAGGAGTACCTCGGCGAGCCGTCCAGCGAGGACCCGGCCGACTGGTACGGCGCGGTGGCCCGGTTCTCGGGCGCGGACGACAGCGAGACCGCCGCCGCGTACGCGAACGACGTGTTCGAGGTGATGCGCTCCGGTCAGCGGCGGGTCATCGACACCGGCGAGCTGGTCTCCCTGGCCGCGCAGCCGGACCTCGATCCACGGATCACGCAGCTCGACCGGGCCGGTCTGCGCCAGGGGTCCGCCGAGGGCACCGAGTGTCCGCCGGGGGTGTCCTGCGAGCGGATCCCGGCGCCGTACGAGGCGTTCGGCACGGACGACTACGGCAACCACGACGAGGCCGACCGGCCCGCGTCCTCGCCGATCCGGTACATCGTCGTCCATGACACCGAGGGCGGCTGGGAGGGGGTCATCAACCTGATCCAGGATCCCACCTATGTGTCCTGGCACTACTCGCTGCGCTCCACCGACGGCCACATCGCCCAGCATGTGCGGGTGAAGGACGTGGCCTGGCACTCGGGCAACTGGTACGTCAACGCGAACTCGATCGGCCTGGAGCACGAGGGCTTCCTCGCCCAGCCGGACTCCTGGTACACGGAGGCGATGTACAAGTCGTCGGCGCGGCTGGTGGCGTTCCTCGCGGCGCGGTACGGCATTCCGCTGGACCGGCAGCACATCCTCGGCCATGACACCGTGCCGGGCCCGACCACGGCGAACGTGCGGGGGATGCACACCGACCCCGGCCCGTACTGGGACTGGCGGCACTACTTCGAGCTGCTGGGCAAGCCCCTGGACGCCACGGCGCTCGCGGGCAGCGGTGTGGTGACGATCCGGCCGGACTACGCGGCGAACCGGCCGGCGTACGTGGACTGCGGCGGCAAGGGCAAGGGGTGCGCGGCGCACGGCTCCAGCGCGGTGCGGCTGTACTCCGACCACGACGAGAAGTCGGCGCTGGTCCAGGACCCCGTTCTGGGCGGCACCCCGACGACCGGGGTGAACGACCTGTCCTCGCGGGTCTCCACCGGCCAGCAGTTCGCGGTGGCGGGCACCTGGGGCGACTGGACGGCCATCTGGTACCTGGGCCGCAAGGCGTGGTTCAGGAATCCCACCGCCCGGCCGACGGCGGTGCCCTCCCACGGGGTGCTGATCACACCGCGGGCGGGCCTGGGGAGCGTTCCGGTGTACGGGCGCGCCTACCCCGAGGCGTCGGCCTATCCGGCGGGGGTCCCGGTCCAACCGGTCTCCGCGCTGCCGTACACCCTGCCGAAGGGCCAGCGGTACGTGGCCGGGGACAGGGTGCCCGGGGAGTACCTCTACGCGGGCGCCTTCGACCCCAGCACGCATCGGGTGGTCGAGGGCAAGGACCTGTACTACGAGATCCAGTACGGCCACCGGGTGGCGTTCGTCCGCGCGGCGGACGTGACGATCGTCCCGGCGTCCTGACGCCTCAGCCCTGCTGGAACAGCTCCGCCGGGAGAGGCTTCAGCAGGGCGTACAGGTCGTCGGTGATGGGGCGGTCCCAGGCGGCGATGGTCACCAGGACGTTGTCGCTGCGGTCGAACTGGACGCAGGAGATCCGGCCCTCGGAGAGCTTCAGCCGGCGCACGATGAGCAGGTTGTCGCCCTGCATCACCGGCATGTCCTCGGTGCCGACGACGGTCACCTCCTCGTCGTTCTCCAGCGCGAGCAGGAGCTGCGCCACCTCGAAGGGGACCTCGCCCTCGGCGACCTCGCGGGCCGGGGAGCCCTCGGGGAGGTTCCCGATGATCATCGCGGGGCCTCGGCCGCCGAACAGGTCGTAGCGCAGGAAGACGCCCTGACAGCTCCCGTCGGGGGCGGGCAGCAGACCGGCGCCGAGGTTGCCGGGCCAGTCGCCCGGGTCCATGGCCAGAACGTCGAAATCGGGGCCGGCGGGGGTGGCGCTGCGGCGGCGGAGGAACGACATGCGGCCATGGTACGGCCCCGGGGGAACGGTCGTGTTTCGGGTGCGGGTGGTGTGTGGCCGGTCGCGCCCGCGCGGCGGAGCCGCACAGGGATACAGTCCCGCGCCCCTGGTGGGCTGCACCGAGCGCTGTTGTCAGGTCACCGTCCTTTTGTGGCGTTCAGCGTGGCGGGCCACCCGGGCTCTGTTGCCGCAGGACGGCTTGCACCATTCCTGGCGGGGGTGGTCCTTGAGGAAGTAGCGGACGCAGCGGGGGGCGTGGCAGGCGCGCAGGCGGGGGCGGTCGGGGCCGGTGAGGAAGGTGATGGCGGCCTGGGCCAGGAGGGCCGTGATCGCGGCGTCTCCCTGTGCGGGGCGCCGCTCCAGGACGGGGGCGGTGTCCTCGGTCCAGTGCAGGACGGGGACGGTGGGGGTCAGCTCGGCGGCCGTGTTGAGGCGGCGCAGGGCCTCGGGCAGCGGCAGGAGTCGGTGCGCGTCGGCGGGGCTCGGCTCTCCGGGGCGTACGGCGTGGGCGAAGAGGGTGCGGACGGCTGTGCGCAGTTCGCGTACGGCGGTCAGCGCGTCGGTGTCCGCGCGGTAGGCGTGGGCTCCGGGCAGGAGGTCGGGGCGGGCCCGGACCCAGGCGGTGAGGCCGGACGGGTCGGCCAGGTCGTCGGCGATGCCGCCGTCGCCGTCGTGGCGGACGGTCAGGGCGAGGTCGAGGGCGAGCCGGGTGTCCCGGTGGGGGGAGTCCTCCATGGCGCTAATGATAGGTGAAGCGGTGACCATTAGCCCCGGTGGTCAGTCCTCGGCGGGGGCCGGTGGCACCACGGCGACCGGGCCGGCCGCGTGGAGCAGGACGGCCTGGGTGACGGAGCCGAGCATGCGGGCGGGCGCGAGGAGCCGGCGGCGGTGCCGGCCGATCACGACGAGTTCGGCGTCCCGGGAGGCGCCGACGAGGAGTCCGGCCGCGTCGCCGGGGACGGGTGCGGCGTCCACCCGGACGCCGGGATGCCGCTCGCGGTGCGGGGCGAGGAAGCCGTCGGCGAGGGTGCGGGTCTCGTGCTCGATGGCGTCCTGGTCGTAGACGGTGATCGGCAGATCGCCGGGGGCGAGCCAGCTCTGGATCGGCCAGGGGTAGGCGGCGAGCACCTGCAGGCGGGCGTCGCGCAGGGCCGCCTCGGTGAAGGCGAAGTCGAGGGCGGCGTCGTCGGGGCCGTCGGTCTTGAGGCCGACGACGACCCGGGGCCCGGGTTCGGTGGGCAGGGTGACGTCGACGGTGCGGCCCGGGCGGGGCACGATCACGACGGGGCATTCGGCGTCGCGGGCCGCGGCCAGCCCGTTGGAGCCGAGCAGCAGGCTGGCGAAGCCGCCGCGGCCCCGTGAGCCGAGGACCAGCAGCTGGGCCTCGGCGCCGAGTTCGGGCAGCAGGGCGCCGGGGGCGCCGTCGAGGCCGGTGTACGCGATCTCCGGCGGCTCCTCGGCCCCTGCCAGACGGGCCCGGGCGTCGGTGAGGACCGGGTCGTCCTGCGGGGGCAGGGGCACCAGGACGGGGGCGCCGGGCGGTGCCCAGGCGGAGTGGTGCCGTACGTGCGCCACGCGAAGGGGCGCCGCCCGGCGGCGGGCCGCGTCGGCGGCCCAGTCGAGGGCGCGCAGACTGTCGTCGGAACCGTCGACCGCCGCGACGACCGGCAGGGTGCTCATGGTCCTCACCTCCGGAGTACGACCTTCGTCCTGCTGCGGCCAGCCTGGCTCAGCCGGGGCGCCGGGAGGACGTACGGGGTCGCGTGTCCGGAAAATCGGAGGGAACACCCCCCGAATCGCCGCGCGCGGCGGGACCTGACCCTACGTCAGGTCGAACTCCCCCTCCCGGGCGCCCGAGACGAACGCGCCCCACTCCGCGGGGGTGAAGATCAGGGAGGGACTCTCGGGTCGGTCGCTGTTGCGCATCGCGATGAATCCCTCGACGAAGGCGATCTGGACATCCCCCCGCCCCCGGCTGCTGGACTGCCACTCGGCGCTGCTGAGGTCCAGCTCCGGCTTGTCCCAGCCCGTGAGCGGCTGCTGCTGGATGGTGCTCTCGGCCACGTCCGTGCTCCTCCCGGTTCGTCGTCCGCGGGCCAGCCTAGCGATCGGTCCGGGGTGCCGACAGAGCACGTGAAGGGTACCTTTCAGGACTCGGGTGGCCGCGCTCCCACGAGCCACATGGAGAAGAACTGCGAACCGCCGCCGTAGGCGTGTCCGAGCACCTTGCGGGCCCGCTCCACCTGGTGTTCCCCGGCCTGGCCGCGCACCTGGAGGGCGGCCTCCGCGAAGCGGATCATGCCGGAGGCGCCGATGGGGTTGGTGGACAGGACCCCGCCCGACATGTTGACGGGCAGGTCGCCGTCGAGCTCGGTGACGCCGGACTCGGTGAGCTTCCAGCCCTCGCCCTCGGCGGCGAAGCCGAGGTTCTCCAGCCACATGGGCTCGTACCAGGAGAACGGCACGTACATCTCGACGGCGTCGATGTCGCGGCGCGGGTCGCCGATGCCGGCCTGACGGTAGACGTCGGCCGCGCAGTCCTTGCCGGCCTGCGGGGAGACGGCGTCCTTGCCCGCGAAGAGGGTGGGCTCGCTGCGCATGGCGCCGCCCAGCATCCAGGCCGGCGGCCGGGGCGAACGGGCCGCGCCCGCACGGTCGGTGAGGACCATCGCGCACGCCCCGTCGGAGGAGGGGCAGGTCTCGGAGTAGCGGATCGGGTCCCACAGCATCGGCGAGGCCTGGACCTTCTCCAGGGTGATGTCGTGTTCGTGGAGATGGGCGTACGGGTTCTTCAGCGCGTTGCGCCGGTCCTTGTACGCCACCAGGGAGCCGACGGTGTCGGGCGCGCCGCTGCGCCGCATGTAGGCGCGCACATGGGGGGCGAAGAAGCCGCCCGCCCCGGCCAGCAGCGGCTGCTGGAACGGGATCGGCAGGGACAGGCCCCACATGGCGTTGGACTCGGACTGTTTTTCGAAGGCGAGGGTCAGGACCGTGCCGTGGACACGGGCGGCCACCAGGTTGGCCGCGACCAGTGCCGTCGAGCCGCCGACGCTGCCCGCCGTGTGCACGCGCAGCATCGGTTTGCCGACCGCGCCGAGCGCGTCGGCGAGGTACAGCTCGGGCATCATCACGCCCTCGAAGAAGTCGGGCGCCTTGCCGATGACCACGGCGTCGATGTCCGCCCACGTCAACTCGGCGTCGGCGAGGGCGCGTCCGGCGGCCTCGCGGACGAGTCCGGCGATGGAGACGTCCCGGCGGGCCGCCACGTGCTTGGTCTGGCCGATCCCGACGACGGCCACGGGCTCCTTGCTCATCGCGGATCCCCTTCGAGTACGGCGACCAGGTTCTGTTGCAGACACGGGCCGGAGGTGGCGTGGGCGAGGGCCCGGTCGGACTCGCCCCGGTGGATGCGGGTGGCGGCCTCGCCGATGCGGATCAGCCCGGCGGCCATGATCGGGTTGGCGGCGAGGGCGCCGCCGGACGGGTTGACGCGGACGTCGTCGCCGAGCTTCAGCGCCTTGCGCAGCACGACCTCCTGCGAGGTGAAGGGCGCGTGCAGTTCGGCGGTGTCGACGGGCCGTTCGAAGGCACCGGCCTTCTCGGCGGCCAGCCGGGTGGAGGGTGAGTCGGTCAGATCGCGCACCCCGAGCGCGTGGGGCTCGATGCGGTGGTCGATGCCCCGGATCCAGGCGGGGCGCTCGCACAGGGCGCGGGCGCGCTCACCGGCCGCGAGGACGACGGCGGCGGCGCCGTCACCGATCGGCGGGCAGTCCCCGGTGCGCAGGGGCCGTACGAGATAGTCGCCGTGCGGGACCGGGCCCCGTAGCTGGGCGTGCGGGTTGTCGGTGGCACGGCTGCGGGCGGCGATCCCCGCGAGCGCCGGCTCGTCGGTGTCGCCCGCGTCGATCAGCGCCTGGGCCTGCAGGGCGGCGAGGGCGACGGAGTCGGGCCACAGGGGGGCGAGGTAGTAGGGGTCGAGCTGCCGGGTGAGGACGTCCCGCACCGGTCCGGGCGAGGACTTGCCGTAGGAGTACACCAGCGCGGTGTCGGCGTCCCCGGTCAGCAGTTTCGTCCACGCCTCGTACAGCGCCCAGGCGCCGTCCATCTCCACATGGGACTCGGAGATCGGCGGCCAGGCGCCGACGCCGTCGAGGGCGAGGGTGAAGGAGAAGGCGCGCCCGGCGAGGTAGTCGCTGGAGCCGGAGCAGGTGAAGCCGATGTCGGCGGTCTTCAGGCCGGTCCGCTCCAGCACGTCGTGCAGGACCGGCATGAGCATCTCCACCTCGGACATCTCCTCGGTGGTGCGCAGGGTGTCGGTCTGCCCGAAGGCGACGACGGCGATGTCCCGGGTCACAGCAGCTCCTTGTACGTCTCGTAGTCCGCGTCGGGTTCGCCGGTCGGCCGGTAGTGGTCCGGGTAGCGGCCGCCGTCCGTCCACACCGGTTCGACCCTGAGGCCCATCCGCACCTGGTCGTACGGGATCCCGCCGATCCGGCCGTGCAGGGCGAGGCCGGCGCCGTCGAGGGCGATGTGGGCGTAGACGTACGGGACCTCGATGTCGAGGTTCTTCGCCTTGATGTTGACGATGCAGAACGTGGTGACCGTGCCGGCCGGGCCGACCTCGACCTGCTCGGCGGTGGCCACGCCGCAGGTCGGGCAGGCGCCGCGCGGCGGGACGTAGACCTTGCGGCAGGAGGGACAGCGCTCCCCGACGGTCCGCCGGCCCGAGAGGGCGGCGATGTAGGCGGACTGGGCGCGGCCGGGCGAGTAGGTGTAGTCGAGGCGGGCGTGCGCGACGATCCCGGTGACCTTCTCCTCGAACGTGCCGTCGCTGCCCGTGAGTTCGGCCGGCTCGCCGTCGTACGGCTCGAAGCACGCGATGTCGGTGATGGCCCCGGTCCGCTCCTCGGCCCAGCGGATCCGGACGCGCGTACCGGTGCGGACGGCGTCGGGGCCGGGCACGTCGAGGGCGTGCAGGAGGGCGGTGTCGGCGCCGTCGAGCCGGACGAGGACCCAGGCGAAGGGGGTGTCGAGGGGCTGGCCGCGGCGCGGCTCGTGGTTCCAGGCCCAGGTGGTGACCGTGCCAGTCGGGGCCACTTCGACGAGGTCGCGCAGGTCCTCGGCGGTGACGGGGTCGTACTCGACGGGGGGCACGAGTGTGCGCCCGTCGGCGGTGGCGACCCCGAGGACGACCCGCTCGCGCAGCCCGGTCAGAAAGGCGCTCTGCACGGGTCCGAGGGACCGGGTGAAGGGGAACTCGACGACGAGGGGGGCTTTGAGGACTTCGGGCACGGGGGCTCCTCAGGCGCGCTTGTAGACGGGCGGTCGCTTCTCCGCGAAGGCGCGGGCGCCTTCCTTGGCGTCGGCGGTGTCGAAGACCGGCCAGCCGCGTTCGAGTTCGGAGGCGAGGCCGTCGGTCTCGGTCAGCTCGGCGGTCTCGTACACCGACGCCTTGACGGCCTCCACGGCCAACGGTCCGCAGTGGTTGATCAGTTCGGCGATCTCCAGGGCCTTGTCGAGGGCCTCGCCGTCCGGGACCACATGCCCGATCAGGCCGATGTCCGCCGCCTCGCGGGCGGTGTACGGGCGCCCGGTGAGCAGCATCTCCAGCGCGTGGGTGCGCGGGATCTGCCGCTGGAGGCGGACCGTGGAGCCGCCGATCGGGAAGAGCCCGCGCTTCACCTCGAACAGTCCGAAGGTGGCGGACTCCCCGGCGACGCGGATGTCGGTGCCCTGGAGCATCTCGGTGCCGCCCGCCACGCAGTACCCCTCGACGGCGGCGATCACGGGCTTGCGCGGCCGGTGGTGGCGCAGCATCGCCTTCCAGTGCAGGTCGGGGTCGGCCTTGAGGCGGTCGCGGTGCCGCTCGCCCTCCATGCCCTGGCCGGCGAGCGCCTTGAGGTCCATGCCGGCGCAGAAGCTGCCGCCCGCGCCGGTGAGGACGACCGAGCGGACCGAGTCGTCCTCGTCGGCCTCGAGCCAGCCGTCGTGGAGGCCGACGAGCATGCCGATCGAGAGCGCGTTCCTGGCCTGTGGCCTGTTGAGCGTGAGCACGAGTGTGGCGCCTTCGCGCCGCACGCTGAGGTGTTCGGTTCCGCCCATCGCACATCTCCCCTCGGAAAGAACGAGAACAGGTTGCAGGAGGCGTGAAGGCACTTCAAGAGTTTTCTGACACTCAGTCAGATTTCTTGGCGCGGACCCTTCCCAGTTGTCGCGCCCTTTGCTCTGATGACCGGCGAACCGTCGCACGAGCCGGGGCGCCCCAGGGTCAGGAGGAGCGGTGGAGTACAACCTTGCCGACCTGTTCGAGTCGGTCGTCGACGTGGTGCCGGACCGCGAGGCCCTGGTGTACGTCGACCATCCGGGCACCGGCGCCGAGCGCCGGCTGACGTACGCGCAACTGGACGCGGCGGCCAACCGGATCGGCCATCACCTCCTGGACAGCGGGATCCGCGCGGGGGAACACGTCGGCCTGCATCTGTACAACGGCGTCGAGTATCTGCAGACGGTGCTCGGCTGCCTGAAGGCGCGGATCGTGCCGGTCAACGTCAACTATCGTTACGTCGAGGACGAGTTGGTCTATCTCTACCGGGACGCGGATCTCGTCGGGCTGGTCTTCGACGCGGAGTTCACGGACCTGGTGGCGGCAGCGCTGCCGCAGGCCCCGGCGCTGCGGCACCTGGTGTGCGTCGGCCCGACGGGTGAGGGCGTCACCGCCTTCGCGGACGCCGAGGCGGCGGGCTCGCCGGAGCGGGGTTTCGCGGACCGTTCGGGCGACGACCAGTTCATCATCTACACCGGCGGAACCACGGGCATGCCCAAGGGCGTGATGTGGCGTCAGGAGGACCTGTTCTTCTCCGGGTTGGGCGGCGGTGCGCCGACCGGGGAGCCGGTCAAGAAGCCGGAGGAGCTCGCCGAGCGGGTCGCGGCGGGCGGTTCGGGGATCACCTTCTTCCCCACTCCCCCGCTGATGCACGGCACGTCCACCCTCACCGCCTTCATCGGCTTCAACTTCGGTCAACGGGTCGTGCTGCACCGCAAGTTCGTGCCCGAGGAGGTGCTGCGGACCATCGCCAAGGAGCGGGTCAACGCGGTCGCCCTGGTGGGCGACGCGATGCTGCGGCCGCTGATCGACGCGCTCGAAGGGCCGATGAGGGGCACCGACTGCTCGTCGGTGTTCAGCGTGTCCTCCTCCGGGGCGATCATGTCGGACACGGTCCGGGCCCAGTTCCGTGCGCTGATGCCGAACGCGATGCTGCTCAACAACTTCGGGTCCTCCGAGTCCGGCTTCAACGGGACCGCGACGGACGACTCAGGACCCGAGCGCGGCTTCCGCATCCGGGTCAACTCCCGCACCCGGGTGGTCGATCCGGCGACCCACGAGCCGATCGCCCCCGGCGAGGTCGGCCGGGTCGCCCAGCGCGGCCATGTCCCGCTCGGCTACTACAACGACCCGGCGAAGACGGCCGAGACCTTCTTCGAGAAGGACGGCGAACGCTGGGTGCTCCTGGGCGACATGGCCACTGTCGACGAGGACGGGGTGGTGGTCGTCCTGGGCCGCGGCTCCCAGTGCATCAACACGGGGGGCGAGAAGGTGTACCCCGAGGAGGTCGAGCAGGCGCTGAAGTCGCACCCGGACGTGTACGACGCCCTGGTGGCGGGGGTGCCGGACCAGACCTGGGGCAACCATGTGGCGGCCGTGGTGCAGGTGCGCACCGGGGCGCCGCGCCCCTCCCTGGAGGAGATCCAGACGCACTGCCGGGCCCGCCTCGCCGGGTACAAGATCCCGCGCCAGCTCGTGATCGCCGAGTCCATCCGGCGCTCTCCGAGCGGGAAGGCGGACTACCGGTGGGCACGGGAGGTGGCGGTGGCGGAGAGCCACTGAGAAACAACGCGATTCCCACGGCGAACCTCTTGCCCCGGGCCCCTCGGCCTGGATTACTGATCCACAACACGGCTACCGAATGATCGGTCGCCCGGATTAGTAAGATTTTTCATGGTTTCCCGAGGGAGGGCTCCCATGACGGACACGAGGGACCTGCTGGACGAGGGTGAGCGCCTCGACGCGGCCGGCCTGCGGGCACTGCAGCTCGAGCGCCTGCGGGCCACCCTCCGGCACGCCTACGCGCACGTGCCCTTCTACCGGGAGGCCTTCGACAAGGCGGGCGTCCACCCCGACGACTGCCGAAGCCTCGCCGATCTGGCCCGCTTCCCCTTCACCACCAAGGCGGACCTGCGCGCGCACTACCCGTACGGCATGTTCGCCGTCCCGCGCGAGCGCGTCCGCCGGGTCCACGCCTCCAGCGGCACGACGGGCCTCCCCACGGTGGTCGGTTACACGGACGGCGATCTGTCGCTCTGGTCGGACATGGTGGCCCGCTCGATCCGCGCGGCCGGCGGCCGCCCCGGCGACACCGTGCATGTGGCGTACGGATACGGCCTGTTCACCGGCGGCCTCGGCGCGCACTACGGCGCCGAACGCCTCGGCTGCACGGTGATCCCCGCGTCCGGCGGAATGACCTCCCGTCAGGTCCGGCTCATCCAGGACCTGGAACCCCGGATCATCATGGTGACCCCGTCGTACATGCTGACCCTGCTGGACGAGTTCGAACGGCAGGGCGTCGATCCGCGGTCCACCTCGCTGCGGGTGGGGATCTTCGGCGCCGAGCCGTGGACGGAGCGGATGCGCCAGGAGATCGAGGAGCGGTTCGCGATCGACGCGGTCGACATATACGGCCTGTCGGAGGTGATCGGTCCGGGGGTGGCGCAGGAGTGCGTGGAGACGAAGGACGGGCTGCACATCTGGGAGGACCACTTCTTCCCCGAGGTGGTCGACCCGATCACGGGTGAGGTCCTGCCGGAGGGCGAGAAGGGCGAGCTGGTGTTCACCTCCCTCACCAAGGAGGCGATGCCGGTGATCCGCTACCGCACCCGTGATCTGACCCGGCTGCTGCCGGGCACGGCCCGGGTGTTCCGCCGTATGGAGAAGGTGACCGGCCGCAGCGACGACATGGTCATCCTGCGCGGGGTGAACCTCTTCCCGACCCAGATCGAGGAGATCGTGCTGCGCACCCCCGGGGTCGCGCCCCACTTCCAGCTCCGGCTGACCCGCGAGGGCCGTCTCGACGCCCTGACGGTCCGCGCGGAGGCCCGCCCCGGCGCCACCCCGCAGGACCGCGACAGCGCCGCGCACACCATCGCGGCGGCCGTGAAGGACGGCATCGGGGTGTCGGTGACCGTGGAGATCGTCGAACCGGAGTCGCTGGAGCGGTCGGTGGGGAAGATCAGGCGGATCGTGGACGAACGCCCCAAGGAGTGAGGGGGCTCATGACCCGAACCTGTCGCGCAGCTCCCGCTTGAGGATCTTCCCGCTGGCGTTGCGCGGCAGCTCGTCCACGAACAGCACCCGCTTCGGGGCCTTGAAGGGGGCGAGCTTCTCCCGGGCGTGCGCGATGAGTTCGTCCTCCGTCACCTCCTGACGCGCGACGACAACGGCGGTCACCGCCTCGATCCACTTCTCGTCGGGCAGCCCCACCACCGCGACCTCGGCCACCGCGTCGTGGGTGTAGAGGGCGTCCTCGACCTGACGGGAAGCGATCACCACGCCACCGGAGTTGATGACGTCCTTCACCCGGTCGACGATCGTGAAGTAGCCGTGGGCGTCACGGACGGCGAGGTCCCCGGAGTGGAACCAGCCGTCCCGGAATGCCTCGGCGGTCTCCTCGGGCTTCCGCCAGTAGCCCTCGCACAGCTGCGGGGAGTGGTAGACGATCTCACCGGGAGTGCCGTCGGGGACGTCCTGTCCGTTCTCGTCGACGACACGGGCGTCCACGAACAGGACCGTGCGTCCACAGGAGTCCATCCGGCCCTTGTGCTCGTCCGGGGCGAGGACGGTGGCGAGCGGGCCGATCTCGCTCTGCCCGAAGCAGTTGTAGAAACCGAGCTTCGGAAGGCGTTCCCGCAGCCGTTCCAGGACGGGCACCGGCATGATCGACGCCCCGTAGTAGGCCTTGCGCAATCCGCTCAGATCCCGGGTGGCGAAGTCGGGGCGGTTCGCGAGGCCGATCCAGACGGTGGGCGGGGCGAACAGGCTGTCGACGCGACCCGACTCGATCAGGTCGAAGAGCCGCTCCCCGTCCGGTGCGTCGAGGACGAGGTTGGTGGCGCCGACCGCGAGGTACGGCAGCAGGAACACATGCATCTGCGCGGAGTGGTACAGCGGCAGGGAGTGCGCGGGGCGGTCGCCGGCGCTCAGGTCGAGGGCGGCGATCGCGCTGAGGTACTCGTGCACCAGCGCCCGGTGGGTCATCATCGCGCCCTTGGGCAGCGCGGTCGTACCGGAGGTGTACAGGAGCTGGACCAGCTCGTCGGTGCGCGGCTCGGGGCCGTCGTAGGGCTCGCCGCCGGCCAGTCGGTCGAGGAGCGAGCCGTCGGCGTCCCGCAGCGGCACCGTCCGTACGCCGACGGGGAGTTGCTCCACGAGATCGGGGTCGGCCAGGACGAGGGCGCTGCCCGACTGCTCGACGATGTACGCGAGGTCGTCGCCGGTGAGGTTCTGGTTCACGGGAACGTGGACCAGGCCGGCGCGGGCGCAGGCGAGGAAGGCGATGAGGTAGGCGTCGGAGTTGTGGCCGTAGGCCGCGACCCGGTCGCCGCGCTCCAGCCCCTCGCCGAGCAGCACGGCCGCCGCGCGCGAGACGGCGTCGTCGAGTTCCTGGTAGGTCCAGGTGCGGTCGCGGTACTCGACCGCGACGCGGGCCGGGGTGCGGTGGGCGCTGCGCCGCAGCACCCCGTCGACGGTGCTGCCGTGTCCGGACGTCATGGCACATGATCCTCGACGGGCCACCGGAGCAGGTCAAGTCGGGCGGGCGGCCCGGGCGAAGGCGACGCATGGGGCCGCCGCCGTGGTCAGGAGTCCTGCGACGAGCAGGACAGCCATGGCCGCGGAGGGGTGCAGGGGTGCGCGTCCGTCGTAGGCCGTGACGGTGATCGCCGCGAAGAAGGCGCTGTAGCCGAGGGCCGCCATGCCCGTCACGGCGACCGCCGCCCGCCCGCCGAGCCGGCCGGCCTCGCACAGGATGGCGAGCACCGCGAGGAGTTGCAGCCCGTGCGGGCCGACTGCGTGGGCCAGTTCGGCGCTGCCCTCGGCTCCGAAGAGGATCTCGTACGGAACGTGCCCCGTGTCGTCGAAGGTCTGCTCGCCGATGGCGGCCATCCGCTGTCCGATCCCCCGGGCCGCCGGCACGGCGGTGAGCCCCACGAGCACGGCGATCCGGGACGCGGCACCGCCCTCGAACCGGACGAGCGCGGCCACCAGCAGGACCACCACACCGAGGACCAGCAGCAGGACGACGTTGCCGATCAGGCCCCGGATCGCGGCGTCCGTGTCGGTGGCCTGACTGAAGTGGGAGGCCGTGCCGCGCCAGCGCTGCGCGGTGATCAGCACGGCCTCGGTCACCGAGCTGAAGACGACGAGGCCGGCCGCGGCCCGGGTCCACCAGCGGTCGGCCAGGTGCCGCAGGATCCACACGACGGCCCACACCAGCAGCCCGAAGGACACCCACAGCAGTTGCTGGTAGCGGTCGACGGGGCGTACGGCACGCCACACCTCGTTTCGACGGGCACCGAGGCGGGCCGGTCCTCCGGCGCGAAGTAGGCCGGCACTCCGGGCAGGACGAGCAGGGCGCCGAGCCGGGCCCTCGGCGGGGTGGCGCACAGGCCGACGGAGTACACCCCGATGAGGTTCGCCACGGGTGTCAGCGGGCCGGGCCCCACCGTCAGGGCTTCTACGGCGAGCCCCGCCGTGCCGACCGCGCGGGCCGTCAGCGGCCGGCTGCGGCGCACCGCCAGGCTGCCGGCGATGACGGCGGCGAGCGCCAGGGCGGCCCACAGGGGCTCTTCGTCCTCCGGGCGCGGACCGAGCCGTACGGCGGCCATGGCGGCCAGCATGACGGCGGCCGGCCCGAACTCGCCCGCCCTGCGCACGGGGCACGGCCCACTCCCCCGTCGTGTCCGGCGGGCTCCGAGTTTCACACCGGCCGGGTCCGCCCCTCCCAGTACGGTTCCCGCAGGCGCCGTTTGTAGAGCTTGCCGTTGGGGTCGCGGGGCATCTCGGTGATGAAGTCGACGGACTTGGGGCGCTTGTATCCGGCGAGACGGTCGGCGCAGTGCGCCAGGAGGGCGGCGGCGAGGTCGGGGCCGGGCTCATGGCCGGGGGCCGGTTCGACGACCGCCTTGACCTCCTCGCCCCAGTCGTCGTGCGGGATGCCGAAGGCGGCGGCGTCGGCGACGGCCGGGTGGGCGAGGAGCGCGGACTCGATCTCGGCGGGGTAGATGTTGACGCCGCCGGAGATGATCAGGTCGATCTTGCGGTCGCGGAGGAAGAGGTAGCCCTCCTCGTCGAGGACGCCGAGGTCGCCGACGGTGAAGAAGTCGCCGATGCGGTTCTTCCTCGTCTTCGCCTCGTCCTTGTGGTAGGCGAAGCCACCGGTGCTCATCTTCATGTAGACGGTGCCGAGTTCACCCGGCGCGAGGCGGTTGCCGTCGTCGTCGAAGATCGCCAACTCGCTGATGGGCCAGGCCTTTCCGACCGTGCCGGGCTTCTTCAGCCAGTCCTCGGCGGTGGCGAAGGCGCCGCCTCCCTCGCTGGCCGCGTAGTACTCCTCCACGCACTCGCCCCACCAGTCGATCATCGCCCGCTTGACGTGGTCCGGGCAGGGCGCGGCGCCGTGGATGGCGTGCCGCATGGAGGAGACGTCGTACGCCTGCCGGGTGGACTCGGGCAGGGCCAGGAGCCGGTGGAACTGGGTGGGGACCATGTGCGTGTGCGTGCAGTCGTAGGTGTCGATCAGCCGCAGCATCTCCTCGGGTGTCCACTTGTCCATGAGGACCAGTCGGTGCCCGATGTGCAGGGAGGAGCCCGCGAACTGCAGGACCGCCGTGTGGTAGAGCGGTGAGCAGACGAGGTGGACGTTGTCGTCGAACGGCCGGACGCCGAAGAAGGCCAGGAAGCCGCCCAGGTAGGACTCCTCGGGCAGCTTGCCGGGCAGCGGCCGCCGGATGCCGCGCGGGCGGCCCGTCGTCCCCGAGGTGTAGTTCATGACCCAGCCGAGGGTGCGGCCCGCGGGGGCCGACTCCGGTTGTCCGTCGAGGAGTTCGGCGTACGGCCGGAAGCCCTCGGCCCCTCCGACGCCGTACCGGTGGCTCGTGGGCAGACCGGCCTCGTCGGCGGCCCGGCGGGACTCCTCGGCGAAGCGCTCGTGGGCGATGAGGACCTTGGCTCCGGAGTCGGAGACGATCCAGGCGATCTCGGGGCCGACGAGGTGGTGGTTGACCGGGACGAGATAGAAGCCCGCCTGGGTCGCGGCGAGGTAGGCGGTGAAGAACTCGGGCGAGTTGGGCAGGACCACGGCGAAGGCGTCGCCGCGTTCCATCCCGGCCGCGCGCAGTCCGTGCACCAGCCGGTTCGCGGCGGCGTGCAGGCGTCCGGCGGTCCACTCCTCGCCGTCCGGGGCGATCAGGACCGTACGGTCGGGGTCGGCGGTGGCCTGGGCCCAGAAGCCCGCGGGGGGTGTGCTCGTGCTCGTCACTGGCCGCTCCTTCCGGCGATGCGGTTGACGCGGTCCACGGCCTGTTCGAAGCCGCGGGTGAGGTCGTCGAAGACCGCCTGGACGGGACGGACTTCGTTCATCCGGCCGACGATCTGCCCGACGGGTGTGCCGAGCAGCGGGTCGACCTCGTACTTCTGGATGCGGGAGACCGCCTCGGCGACCAGCAGGCCCTGCAGGGGCATGGGGAGGGTGCCGGGGCCGTGCGGGTCGTCCCAGGCGTCGGTCCATTCGGTGCGGAGCTGACGTGCGGGTTTGCCGGTGAGGGCGCGGGAGCGGACCGTGTCGCCGGAGCCGGCCGCGAGGAGCTTGCGGGTGAGGGCGGGCGAGTGCAGATCGGCCTCGGCCGTGGTCAGCCAGAGGGAGCCGAGCCAGACGCCCTGGGCGCCCAGCGCGAGGGCGGCGGCGATCTGGCGGCCGCTGCCGATGCCGCCGGCGGCGAGGACGGGCAGCGGGTCGACGGCGTCCACGATCTCCGGGGTCAGGATCATCGAGGCGATGTCACCGGTGTGGCCTCCGGCCTCGTACCCCTGGGCCACGACGACGTCGATGCCCGCCTCCTGGTGCTTGCGGGCGTGCCGGGCGCTCCCGGCGAGCGCGGCGACCAGCACGCCGCGCTCGTGGGCGCGGGTGACGACGTCGGCGGGCGGGGAGCCGAGGGCGTTGGCGAGCAGCCGGATCGGGTAGTCGAAGGCGACGTCGAGCTGGCTGCGGGCGACCTGCTCCATCCAGCCGGTGATCCGCCAGCCGGACGCCTCGCCCTCGGCCAGCTCCGGGACTCCGTACTTGGCGAGGGTGTCCCGGACGAACTGCCGGTGCCCCTCGGGGATCATCGCCTCGACGTCGGCCTCGGTGACGCCTTCGACCTTCTTGGCGGGCATGACGACGTCGAGCCCGTAGGGCCGACCGTCGACGTGCGCCTCGATCCAGTCGAGGTCGCGTTTGAGGTCGTCTGGGGCAGTGTAGCGGACCGCGCCGAGCACGCCGAAGCCGCCGGCGCGGCTGATGGCCGCGGCCACGGCGGGGAACGGCGTGAAGCCGAAGACGGCGTGCTCGACTCCCAGGTGATTGCTCAGCTCCGTCTGCATGGGCGCAGGATGCCGCAGCGGACCGGCCGACGGAAGAGGTTTTCTGATAGACCGTCAGATTTCCTGCTCTCGGCGGCACTTACCGGTCGGCCTCCAGAACCGCCATCGCCGCGTTGTGCCCCGGCACTCCGCTCACCCCTCCCCCGCGGACCGCGCCCGCGCCGCACAGCAGGATGTTCGCGTGCGCGGTCTCCACGCCCCAGCGGCCGGTGGCCTCGTCCGCGTACGGCCAGGACAGGTCGCGGTGGAAGATGTTGCCGCCGGGCAGCCCGAGGTCGCGCTCCAGGTCGAGCGGGGTCTTCGCCTCGATGCAGGGGCGCCCGTCGGCGTCCAGGGCGAGACAGTCGGCCAGCGGTTCGGCGAGGTGGGCGTCGAGCTGGGCGAGGGTGGCCTTGAGGAGTTCGTCGCGGACGGAGTCGTGGTCACGTGCGAAGAGCCGGGCCGGGGTGTGCAGACCGAACAGCGTCAGGGTCTGGTAGCCCCGCGCGACCAGGTCGGGGCCGAGGATCGTCGGGTCGGTCAGGGAGTGGCAGTAGATCTCGGACGGCGGAGCGGCGGGCAGCTCACCGGCGGCGGCCTGGGCGTGGGCGGTGGCGAGCTGCTCGTAGCCCTCGGCGATGTGGAAGGTGCCGGCGAAGGCCTCGCGCGGGTCGACCGAGCCGTCCCGCAGCCTGGGCAGCCGCTTGAGCAGCATGTTCACCTTGAGCTGGGCACCCTCGGCGGGGGCCGGCGGCCTGTCGCCGGTGAGGGCGGCGAGGGCCTGCGGGGAGGCGCCCACCAGGACGTGGCGGGCGGTGGTGACGCCCTCGCCGTCGGCGGTGCGCCAGGTGACCTCGGCGCTGTGGCCGTCGGTGGCGATACGGACGGCCTCGTGGCCGGTGGCGATGACGGCTCCGGCGTCGCGCGCGGCGGCGGCCAGGGCGTCGGTGAGGGCCCCCATCCCGCCGACGGGCACGTCCCAGGCACCGGTCCCGCCGCCGATGACGTGGTACAGGAAGCAGCGGTTCTGCCGGAGGGAGGGGTCGTGGGCGTCGGCGAAGGTGCCGATGAGGGCGTCGGTGAGGACCACGCCCCGTACCAGGTCGTCGGTGAAGTTCGCCTCCACGGCGGCGCCGATCGGTTCCTCGAAGAGCGCGCGCCAGGCTTCCTCGTCGTCGATACGGCGGCGCAGCTCGTCCCGGGTGGGCAGGGGTTCGGTGAGCGTGGGGAAGACCCGTTGGGCGAGGCGCCCGGTCATGCCGTAGAAGCGCTGCCAGGCCGTATACTCCCGCTCCCCGCCCGTCAGCCGGGCGAAGGCCTCCCGGGTGCGGTCCTCTCCCCCGCCCACCAGAAGTCCCGTGGGTCGTCCGCCGCGCTCGACGGGGGTGTACGACGAGATCGTGCGCCCTTGCACGCGGAAGCGCAGGCCGAGGTCCGTCACGATCTTCCGCGGGAGCAGGCTGACCAGGTAGGAGTAGCGCGACAGCCGGGCGTCCACACCGGTGAAGGGGCGGGTGGAGACGGCTGCGCCGCCGGTGTGGTCGAGCCGTTCCAGCACCAGCACGGACCGTCCGGCCCGGGCCAGGTAGGCGGCGGCGACCAGGCCGTTGTGTCCGCCGCCGACGACTACGGCGTCGTAGGTGTGGTGTCCCTCGTGAGCAGGCATGGATTCTTCGTAACACGATCTACGGCAGGTTGGATACGAGGGGGGATCCCATGGACACCGAGGCGAGTCAGACGGCCGCGCTCCTGGTCAACGGGCGGGGGCAGTATCTGCTGCATCTGCGGGACGCCTACAAGCCGATCTGGGATCCGGGCACCTGGTCGCTGCCCGGCGGGGCGCGGGAGGGGGACGAGACGCCGGAGGAGGCGGTCGCGCGGGAGCTGCTGGAGGAGACCGGACTGGTGATCGAGGGGATGACCCGGTTCACGGTCACCGAGGACACCACGGTCTTCCTGGGCCGTTGGGACGGCGACCCGTCGCGGATCCCGGTCGGCGAGGGCATCATGTTCGCCTTCTTCGACGCGTCGACGGTCCGGCATCTCGTCGTGGCGCCCTGGGCGGCCGAGGTGCTCGCCCTGCACCGCGGCGACGGGAGCGTGCCCGTGCGGCGGGAGGCCCCGCATGTCGTGGGCGTCCATCTCTACCTGGAGCAGGACGGCAGGATCCTGCTCGGGCTGCGCCATCCGGACGCGGCCTTCGCGCCCCGGACCCACCACTTCCTCGCCGGGCACTGCGAACAGGAGTCGGCCGTGACCTGTCTGGTGCGGGAGGCCAGGGAGGAGGCGGGGCTGGAGATCGACCCGGCGGACGTGGAGCTGGTGCACACCGTCCACATCGACAACGGCTTCCGCCGCCGGCCCCGGATCCAGCTGGTGTTCCGCGCCCGCCGCTGGGGCGGCGAACCGCGACTGCTCGAACCGGACAAGTGCCTGGGCTGGGACTGGTGGCCCCTCGACGCGCTCCCGGAGCCGATGGTCGACTACGCGCGGGCGGCGGTCGACGGCATCCGAGCCGGCCGCGCGTACACGGAGCTGGGCTGGGGCTGAGCCGGACGGTCTACAGCGGGACCTTGTGCGGTGCGGGACGGGCCTGGGGGCCCAGTCTCGCCATGGCGCGCAGGATGTGCTGGGGCGGGAGCTGCCAGCGTACGTGGGCGGGGATACGGCGCAGCAGGGTGCCCGTGGCGCGCAACCGCCGGGTGACGGTGGCGGGGCGCGGTGCCGGTCTGCCGTACAGCGCGTGGGCGTACGGCGGCAGGGAGGCGTAGGCCAGGTCGGCCACGCGCCGCCACAGCAGGGTGCGCGCGGGGACGAGCAGGGGGTGGGTGGGCGGCCGGAGCAGGAAGTCGTCCACCGCCCGCGCGTCCGCTCCGGCGGCGAGTTCGGGTCGTACCTTCTCGAAGTAGGCCTTCATCTCGGCCTGGTCGGCGGGCACGCCCGAGGGATCGAGGCCCACCAGACGGGCGCTGACGCGGTGTTCGGCCACATAGCGGTCGGCGGCGGCGTCGGTGAGGGGGTAGCCGGAGCGGCGCAGGACGTGCAGATACGAGTCGATCTCGGCGCAGTGGACCCACAGCAGCAGGCCGGGTTCGTCGACCGGGTAGCGCTCGCCGGTGTCGGGGTCGGTGGCCGTGAGCAGGCGATGGATCTTGCGGACCCGGGCTCCGGCCTTCTCCGCGGCGTCGCCGGTGCCGTAGGTCGTGGTGCCGACGAAGTTCGCGGTGCGCATGAGCCGGCCCCAGGCGTCGTGCCGGAAGTCGGAGTTCTCCATGACCCCGCGGACGGCGCGCGGATGGAGCGCCTGGAGATAGAGGGCGCGGATGCCGGCGACCCACATCATCGGGTCGCCGTGCATCTGCCATGTCACGCTCGCCGGGGTGAACAGCCCCGGATCACCCGTCTCACCCGTCATACGGGCAGTGTGACCGGACTCGTTGGTGGGCACCAGGCCACGTTCGCGACCTGCGCTGATGCCTGGTGGCCCGGGCCGGTGTCGGTGAGATGTCGCTTCCTCGCACCGGCTCGGCCGGCAGTACAGACCGGTGACCCGAGAACGCCTGCTCGCCCTCGTTGTGCGCGTACTGTGCTCAGCCTCGCGAGTCCGGGTGCTCCTGGAACGGCGGTTCGCCTGGAGCCGGGCGAGGAACGACCCTCGCCGACTCCGGCGCCGGCGGCCCGAGGCCGGACAGCAGTTCTCCGGTGCGCGGGTGGCGGGCGGTGAGGTCCATCGCGGAGAACGCCCCGTCGTGGATGCGCAGGGCGTCCGAGCAGAGTGTCCAGTTCGCCGGTGATGCCGCCGTATCCCCCGCGGCCGATGATCCGGGTCCACGCTTGCGACCGAGTAGTGATCGGTCAGCGCACACCCGCCGCGTCGAGCAGCGTGATCACCGTGGGCGCGAAGAGCCCCGCCAGTTCGTCAGCTCCGATGCCCGCGCGGGCGCTGCCACCGTCGAAGACGAGGCTGAGCTGCCGGGCCAGCAGACCGGGATCGCTCGCTCCGCCCCGCTCGGCCTCGGCACGGAAGAAGGCGGTCAGGTTCTCCTTGACCCCATGGGCGACGCGGCTCGCCGGGTGACTCCGGTCCTTGAGCTCGATCTGCGCGGCAAGGAAGGGGCAGCCGTAGAAATCGGGGGCGCCCGACTGCGATTCCACCTGCCCGAAGACGTGCAGGATGCGCTCCCTGGGGGGCCGGTCGTCGTCCGCCGCGGGCAGGAGGGCCGCCACATGGGTGGAGGTGCGCCGCTCCAGGCTCGCCGCGAGCAGTTCGTCCTTGCTCTGGAACAGCTGGTACATGGAGCGCTTCGACACTCCGGCCGCTTTGCACAGCGCCTCGACGCCGATGTTGACACCGTCTCGGTAGGTGAGTGCGGCCGCCGCCTCCAGCAGCCGTTCCCTGGGGCTCAGTTTCACTTCAGTGGTCACACCGCGAGGTTAGCTCAGAGAGAAGCGGAAAAGACACCGATCGGTTTCCGCGTTGCGGACAGGGGGCGGCTCGGCGACGGCCCGGGGGAATGGCCGTCGCCGAGCCCTGGCCACTCCAAGTGATGGCCCCGTCCTGGGGGATGCGGGAGTGGCTTCCGCTAGGCCGGGACCGCCGTCTTCTCTGACGTCGTCTCCACCGGGATGCGGTGCAGACCCTTGCGGTCGTACCACCCCAGCACGCCGAAGCCGAACAGCGCCGCCGCCGCGAGAGCGGCCGCCATCATGACCCAGCCCCGGGTCAGCCCTGCGTCGCCCTGGGCGTCGTAGTAGAGGATCGAGCGGATTCCGCCGGTGATCTGCCGCAGCGGCTCGAACTCCGCGAGGAAGCGGTAGAAGCCGGGCAGCGCCTCGATGGGGGTGGTGGCGCCTGCCGTCGGCACCGCCATTCCAATGAAGACCAGCGTGACCACGAGCATGCCGGGCGTGCCGAAGACCGCGAGGAGGGTGAGCGCGCCGATCCCGGCGACCGCGATGGCGCACACCGAGTACAGCCACAGCAGCGGCAGATGGGAAGCGTCCATGCCCATGAGGCCGACCGCACCCGCCATGACCAGGGTGCCCATCAGCAGCGACAGTCCGGCCATGAGGGTGGTGCTGATGGCGAGGGTCTGCACCCGGGTCGCCCGGATCAGGGGACGGTGCAGGCGCCGGGGACCCATGTCGTTGTGGGTGTAGCCGAGGGCGTGGTCGACCTGGCCGCTGATGACGTTGGCGGAGAGCATGCCGACGACCACGAGGGTGAGCGCGTAGTAGAACGCCGTCAGGCCCAGGCCGCTGTGCGAGTCGAGGGGGTGGCCGTCCTTCACCGTGACGGCGGCCGGGTCGGCGAGCAGCACACGTGCCGCGGCAGGGAGTTTCGCCTGCTGGGCGCCGCTCCGCGCGGTCAGCTCCTTGCCCACCTGGAGCGAGGCGCTCTCGGCCGCCCGGGTCGTCGCCGTGCGGGCCAGGCCGGATCCGATGCTGCCGGCCGACTGGTTGGTGAGGACCGTCAGCGTCGGGCGGGCCGGTGCGCCGGTGGTCGTGGTGCTCGTCAGTGCGGTGACGGAGGAGGTGAAGTCGGCGGGGACGACGAGCGCGCCGAACAGCTTGCCCTCGCCGAGTTCCTCCTTCAGCTCCCTCTCGTCCATCACCTTCCAGTCGATCTTGCCCCCGTTCGCGGTGGACTTCCTGATCGACTCGGTGATCTGAGCCCCGAGGTTGACCTGGCCCGCTCCCTTGTCCGCGTTGACCAGGCCGACGGGCAGCTTGGTCATGTGATCGACCGGATCGATGTTGGCGCCGACGTAGAACACGGCGAACAGCAGCGCGAGTACGCCCGTGATGACGCCGTTGGCGATCCACAGAGGTTTGGCGCGCAGGACACGGAAGGGGGACATGCCACTCATGACGTAGGTGTCTCTCGTTCGGGGGACGCGGAACGCTTCGCCGGGGGCTGCCAGCCGCCGGTGACTTCCTTGATCGGCTTGTGGGGGAAACGGCGCCGGGCGTACTCCTGCGCCTGGGAGCCCGGCAGGACGTAGAGCGTTTCCCTCTTGTCCCGCAGCGGCCGCAGCACGGTGTCCATGAACGACTTGCGGTCGTCCAGGTACGGGCCCAGGACGTCCTCGCCGGCCGGGCAGACGGCGAGGCAGTAGCCGGACTTGTAGCCGGGGGGCGAGGCCAGGCTCTGCCACATGGAGGCGCTCTCGGAGTCGGTGACCCGGGAGCGGTAGTCCGCGGCGTCCTCGCTGTCGGCCACCGTCTGCACCCAGTCGGTGAACCCGCTCATGAACTCGCGGTAGTTGTGGGTGGCGCAGGCCAGTCCGTCGAACGCGCCGTCCTTGGCGATGGCGCCGACCGGGCAGGCCGCGACGCACAACTTGCAGTCGATACAGGGGTTGTAGTCCAGCGGCTGTCCGTACTCGCTCACCTCCGCGTCCACCAGAACGGTGACCAGCAGCATGAAGCTGCCGAACTTCGGGTGGATGACGTTGCGATGCAGACCCATCACGCCGAGCCCGGCGGCCACCGCGACCGTCTTGTGAGCGACGACCCAGATCCGGTCACGGGAGTAGCGGTCCATCTCCTGGGGGAAGCCGACGGACGGATTGAGTGCGCGGTACCCGGCGTCCTGGAGCGCCTGGGTGACGCCGCGTGCGGCGTGGTTGGCCTGTTCGTCGGTCTGGTGGTACTCCTGGTTGGCCACGCTGCGGGCCGGGGAGCGGCAGTTGTCGCGGTTCAGCCGGACCGCCATCGCGATCAGGCTCCGAGTGCCGGGCAGCGCGGACTGGGCGTACTCGCGTTCGCCAGCCAGGTCGGGGTGGTCCAGGCTCACCGCGGCCATGTCGTCCGCACCGGCCGCCAGACACAGCTCGCGCAGCCAGGCCGCGTCGATCACCGCCGGCGGGCGCGCCGTGTCACCGGCCGCGCGCCGGGCGAGTACGGCCCGCACGGACGGGTGGGCGGCCAGCTTCGCCGGAAGCCTGGGAGGCGGAGGCGGCGTGTGCCCCTCGCCATCGCGCGCGGCAGTCATCCATGCTCCTCGTCACTCGGGCCCGGAACTCGCCCACGTGCGCGACGAGAAACCGGTCAGTTTCACCACCGTAAACCGATCGGTTTCCCCGTGCAAGTCCGCGCCGCCCGGAAGGAGCCACCCGGGCCTGCCGCGATCCGGGGCTGCCGGCGGCGCACGTGGTCAGCATGCGCTACTCGCGGACCAGCGCCCGGGACGCCGTCGCGGAGTGGGCACAGGCCGCCACCCCGGTCCGGCGGTCGCCGCGTTCAACGACCTCATCGCTCTCGCCGTCCTGGCGAGCTGCCGCACGCAGCACATCGGCGTCCCGGACGACCTGGCGCTCATCCGCGTCGACGACCTCCCCGTGAGCTCGCTCGCCGTACCGGCCCTCACCACCATCGGCATGGACCTCACCACCGCGGCCCGCAATCTCACCGCCGGCATCCTCTCGGCGGCCACCCCCCAGCCAGCCGTGTCACCAACCTGTCCGGTCAGCACACCTAGTGCCCCGGCCCTAGATCGTGATCTTGTTGCTGGAGGGCGGTGGAAGGGGGGCCGCCGTCGGTCGTCGACGAGATCGGACTGGGCAGCAGAGGCGTCCGCTGGTCGAGTCCTCCGAGACGGCGGGCATCTTTGATCTCGCGGAGCCTCGCAGCCGTCATCGGGGTCCACTCCCTCCTCTCTCCAGCGGTATGGAGGGCGGCTCCGACCTCGCTGAGCTTCGCGGAGGACAACACGCCCGCTCGCTCGATCAGGTCGTCCCGGGCGACAGTGGTCAGCCAGGTGCAAGGAGTAAAGCCTGGACGCGGGAACGCGAACCGCAGCACGCCTTCGAAAGGCAGCCCTTCCCCGGCGCCTATCGCCACTTCAACGCCCAGGCCGCTGATGTCGACGCCCGCCGGCGCAACGACCTGCATGACCTGGAACCCGGATGACTCGTCGTCCGACAGCAGCACGACCGGGCGTCGCTCGTCGAAGTCGACCCACCAGATTTCGCCGCGTCGCATGTGTCCTCCTGGTAACGAGTCGGCGGGCGGACGCTGCATGCCCGAGCGGGGCACCGGATGCGGCCCCGTCTTCGCACGTCGTGACCGAGGGGGTGGTGAAGACGGGTGCGGCCGCCGGTGATCATCGGTGTGCGAAGACTGAAGACATGCGGAAGCCGCGGGTCAAAGCGTAGACGCTGTCCGCCGGCAGGAGGCGTTCGAGGTCGTGACGGGCCGGACAGCGGGCCGGTTCGCGCGGGTTGAACCCCGGCGCCGGGTGCGGGACTTGGTGTGTACATCCCGCGCTCGTGGACGTGCGACCCGGCCCGCCGCCGGGCCGCCGGCCGGTCTACGGCGGCAACCCGGAACTGCGGGCGGCGCCGGAAGGGCGCGGCGTCGGCCATGTGCTCGCCGTCGCCTGCTCCCATGAAGTCACGGCCGATGCCGGGAAGTTCCGCGCGGATGCCCTGGCCGTCAAGGTGCCGAAGCGGGCCCGGCAGAAGCTGTCGGCAGGGGCCGGCGCCAAGGCCCTGGCCCTGCTCGCTCACGCCTTCCTCGCGGTCGTCCGCGCTGACGAACCCGCCCGCCATCCCGCCCCGGAGCTTCGTACGGCGCTGTCCATGACGGCTCCGACGCCGTGATCACAGCCCCTCGCATGAAGATCATCGGGCTTTGGGCCAGGGAGCACGTCAAAGCTTGCCCGTCCTGAAGTCGGCGCTGCTCTTGAGGACCGCGGAGTCCATGGTCCAGTTTTCCGGCTGGACCCTCTCCCACAGGCTTCCCTTGCCGGACTCCCGGCCCAGCTCGTCCTCCCGGCGGAACCACTCCTCGGCGCTCCTGATCCTGTTGGGGTGGATCTCGTCGAGCAGGGCGTAGTCCCTGGTGATGATCCCGTGCTTCCACACATTCCAGAAGCCGGTGAAGTTGTCGCGGAAACTCATGGTGCTCTTGTCGTGGGGATCGGCGTTGTATCCGGCAGGGTCATCGGCGATCCCTGTCAGGTCCGGACTGTTCCAGTACTCGTCCAGGTCGGTGTCGATGTACTGCGCCGGGTGCCCGGTGACCTTTTCGAAGGCCGCTGCCATGTCGGCGTAGGTCATGTGCTCGATGGCGACTTCGAGGTCCATGCCGTTGGCCCGTTCCGGGTTGTCGAAGAGCCAGCGGACGTAGAAGCCGCAGTCTTCCAGGGCGACGTGCGGGACGGCCCCCTCGCCGAGCGGGACGCGCCAGGTGACGACGCCGTCCTCGACGGAGGGTGTCATGGGCGTGAGCGGCGAGATCACCATCTCGATGTAGGGGCCCGACGTGAAGACCGCGGCTCCCATCCGGTCCCTGTTCTTCTCGTTCTGGAACAGCACCCATTCGGCCATGCGGCCCTTGCCGTCATAGTGGCCGGTGCGGAACCTGGAGTCGTAGCCCGACTTCTTGAGGGCGTAGTCGAGATTGCCGTAGACGAAGAACTTGATTCCTTCCTCGATCGCGATCTCGTACGTGCGGATGGCCCAGTACGTCTCCGCCTTCTCACCGGTGTTGAACCCGTCGATGTTGATGAACGCCCCGTCGCAGCCGCGAAATCCCTCGCGCAGTACCTCCTCGTCGGCGAACGTCCCTTCGAGGACGGAGACATTTCCCAGCGCGACGAGCGCCTGCGCTCGGGGGGAGTTGGCGTCCCGGGTCAGGACCTTGACGGAGTACTTCTTGTCGGCGACCAGAGCGCGCACGATCGGGATTCCTTGGGCCCCTGTGCCGCCAATGACGAAGATGGTGGAGGTGGCGTGAGAAGACATGGTTTCTTGACTCCTGGGTTGTTCGGGTATCGCAGGCCGCGGCGGTGGATGGCCAGGGCAGCGTTGTTGTCGGCGGCATTCAGCTTTCTCGCGTCATGCCACCGCGTTCAGCAGGTCGGCCACCACCTCCGGCCTCTCCAGAGCGATGAAGTGGTCCGCTCCCGGTACCTGCGTGAAGTCGGCGGCGGGAAGCAACCTCTTGTTGGCCTCCCGGTCCGATGGGCGGGACCAGTCGTTCTCGCCGTAGATGAGGTGGACGGGAGCCTTGACCTCGGGGTAGCGCGAGCGGGCCGCGATGAGGCTGGGCATGTTCCGGTACAGGGCGCGGGCGACGGTCGGGAAGCCGGGACGCCTGCCGGACTGGAGAAGCTCGTCCAGGTAGTCCTCCCGGAAAGCGGCCTTGTCGCCGACGCCGCCCTGCAGGATCCTGCGCAGGACGGGCTTGGGTTCCTGCTCGGCGATCAACTTGCCCACCCCCGGAGCGATGATCCCGCTGATCACCACGCGGGCGATGAGGCTGGACCGGGCGATGCCGTCGCGGTAGTCGTACGGGTTCACCGAGACGACGCGCCGTACCCGCTCCGGCAGATCGGCCGCGGTGGTCAGGGCGAGCACTCCACCCAGGGATTCCCCCACCAACGTCACGTCGCGCAGGTCGAGTTCGGTGAGGAGTCGCTCGACGCCCGTACGCAGCGCCGACTCTTCGTACGACGCCCCGGGCACGATCTCGGAATAGCCCATCCCCGGCAGATCGAGGGCGTACACGGTGTACCGCTCCGCGATCAGCGGAATGAGCGAGCGGAAGTGCTCGGCCTGCGTGCGCAGAGTGTGCAGCAGGACCAGGGGGGCGCCGGTGCCCGCCTTGAGGTAGCGCAGCGTTCCCTCGCCGCCGTGTCCCGCGCGCGGGGCGATGGTGTGGCTGGTGGTCCCCGGAATGTGCATCGTGGGACGTGGCTGCTGCTCGGGCATGTCTCAGTTCCTCCAGGTGAAGTGCGGACGGGTGAATCCGAGGCGGGACGGCGCGTCGAAAACCGATCGGTTTCCACCACCGTAAACCGATCGGTTTCCATGCGCAAGCCCAGGGGCCCCCTCTTGCGGCTCACGAGCCGAACCGGCCGGATCCGCACGGTCTCCGGACGATGGCCCTTCGGAGCCGCGCTTCTCGAGCCGGCGGGGGCTGCGCCCCATCCCCGGCCAGCCCTCACGAGGCGTGGGCGACCGCTTCGGCCGCACGGTCCCGAGGGGGCCGGACCGCGGCAGGCCCCGTAGAGCACAGCGCGGAACACAGGACTGATGCTCGTCCAAGCGCGGCACGGCTGGGTGCCGTTCACGGACCGGGTGTCCCTCGCCTGCGTCGACCCCGTACGGAGCGCGGCATCCTTCGGTCGTGGAGGTCAGCCCTGCAACGGCCGACCTGGAGGCGTTCCGCGAGACCGCCCCGGGCGGTGGACCCCGGGATACACGAGTCACCGGACACCGAACCTGAGGCTGCGGCGCGGTGGGCGTCCCCGAGCTCCCGGCGGATCACGAACCTCGATGCCCGCCAGTAGGTCTCTTTTCAGTCATGCCTCTGCAACGGCCCTGCGCGGAAAGGTACTTCCGCAGTAGAGCATGCACCTGACATCTTGCATCCACCACTCGTTTCGTACGGCCCGGCCGCTGCCATCAGCACGGCCGGGCCGTCTCCGGAGGACGCATTGATACCCCACATATCCAGCCGCCCCAGACGCACGCTGGTGCTGGCGGCCACGCTCGGCGCCGCCCTCGCGTTCGGCACCCCGGGCGCCCTCGCGGGCACGCTCCCCGTCGTCTCCTCCACCGCACCGGCCGCCAAGGCCCACGCCCCGGCCGCCGTGCCGGCTTCCCAGAGTGCGGCCTGGGTGGCCGGCACACGTGCCTACCTCGTGATCACCGCCCCCGGTGACAATGCGGCGGTCCGCTCCGCGATCACGGCCAACGGCGGCACCGTCTTCTCGAACTACGACGCCATCGGCGTGATCGTCGCCCACTCGGCGTCCAGCGGATTCGCCGCCACCATGCGCGGCGTCGCGGGCGTGCAGCAGGTCGGCGCCACACGCACCTCGGACGTCCCGGCCGATGCCTACAACCCGCCGCTCCCGGCCAATCCGGCCCAGGCCTCGACCCCGGCCGGAGAGCCGGTCCGGGCCGACATGAGCCAGATCAAGGCCGACCAGGCCTGGGCCGTGAACCCGGGCTCCGCGTCCGTCACGGTCGGCATCCTGGACACCGGTGTGGACGACCAGCACCAGGACCTGGCGCCCAACTTCGACGCGGCCGACTCGGTCTCCTGCGCCTACGGCAAGCCCGACACGCGTGCCGGCGCATGGCGGGACGTCGACACGCACGGCACCCACGTGGCGGGCACCATCGCCGCGGCCAAGAACGGCAAGGGCGTCGTGGGCGTGGCCCCCGGGGTGAAGATCGCCGCGGTCCGGGTCGCCGAGCCGGGCAACTCGTTCTTCTTCGCCGAGAACACCATCTGCGGCTTCGTCTGGGCCGGTGACCACGGCTTCAAGGTCACCAACAACAGCTATTACACGGACCCGTGGCAGTTCAACTGCCCGGACAACATCGACCAGGCCGCCATCATCGAGGGCGTCAAGCGCGCCCAGGAGTACGCCGAGGGCAAGGGTTCCCTCCAGATCGCCGCCGCGGGCAACGAGAACTACGACCTCGCCCACAAGACGACCGACTCCGCGAGCCCGAACGACTCGACGCCGGTCACCCGCACCATCACCAACGCCTGCCTCGACATCCCGACCGAGCTGCCGGGCGTGGTCACGGTCGCGGCCAACGGCACGGGCGTCACCAAGGCCTCGTTCTCCAACTACGGGCAGGGCGTCATCGACGTCGCGGCGCCGGGCAGCAGCGTGTACTCCACGGTCCCCGGCGGCGGCTACGGCAGCAAGAGCGGCACCTCGATGGCCACCCCGCACGTGGTAGGCGTGGCGGCACTCATCGCCAGCGCCAACCCGGGCATCACCCCGGAGCAGATCAGCGCCAAGCTGGCCGCCCAGGCCAACGACATCGCCTGCCCCTCGGACAGCCGCTGCACGGGCACGACGGCCAACAACTCGTTCTTCGGCGAAGGCCAGGTCGACGCCCTCAAGGCCGTCGGCACCACCCCGCCGCCCGGCGCGTACTTCGAGAACCTCACGGACTTCGCCGTCAACGACAACGCGACCGTGGAGAGCCCGATCGCCGTCACCGGTGTGACCGGCAACGCCCCGGCCACCCTCAAGGTGGGTGTGGACATCAAGCACACCTACATCGGTGACCTGAAGGTCGACCTGGTGGCGCCGGACGGCACCGTCTACACGCTGCACAACCACACCGGCGGCAGCGCCGACAACATCGCCCAGACCTACACCCTGAACGCCTCCTCGGAGGTCGCGAACGGCACCTGGAAGCTGCGCGTCAACGACAACGCCGCCTCCGACACGGGCAAGATCGACGCCTGGAACCTGACCTTCTAGCGCAGGTTCCGGCAATGCCCGCGTACAGCACGCACAGCGCCGGCGACAGCTCCCCGCCCGCAGCGCGGACAAGGCGGGCTGCGAACTGCTGCGCGGCACAGGGCGGACGGGCCTCGGCAGCGCCGTACGCCGCGGTCGGGGCCACCCTGCCGGAGGCGCCCAGGAAGGCAGCGACGGCCTGGAGCCGGTGCCCACCTCACCGTGCGCCTCCCTGAGGAGCTGGAGGGCCGTGTCCGCGCCAGCCGTACGGGCAGCGGGGACGCGGCTGCGCGCGGCGGCCCCGAGGAGCGCGGGCCGGCTCGAGCGGCGGGCCGCCGTCCCGGCCCGGACCGCGGAGGCGGCCTCGCCGCGGGAGCCCGCTCGCCAGGGCAGCGGATCTTGGCGTGGGTGGTGTCGTGGCGGCGCTTCCATCGCTTGATGCAGAGCCGGCGAGGCCCGGAGCAACCGTCCCCATGGATCCGTGAGGATCGACCGAGGACGGGCCGACAAGCACGCGAAGCTCCTGACCGACACGGGTGATCCTGGTCGGGAACCCGCCCACCAGGAGCTTCGTCGTTGCGCAGGACAGTCCGACTCGCGGTCGTGAGAGCCTCGTCACAGCAGGCTAGCGACGCACCCGCGGCATCCCCAGGCCGATCCAGGAGATGATCTCCCGCTGGATCTCGTTGTTGCCGCCGCCGAAGGTGAAGATCACGGCGGAGCGGTAGCCGCGTTCGAGTTCGCCGTGCAGCACGGCTCCCGCCGAGCCCTCCTGGAGCGCGCCGGGGGCGGCGACGATCTCCAGGAGCCAGGCGTAGGCGTCGCGGCGGGCCTCGGAGCCGTAGACCTTGACGGCGGAGGCGTCCTGCGGGGTGAGGGTGCCGTTCTGCAGGGCGCCGACCATCTGCCAGTTGAGGAGCTTGAGGGCGTCCAGCCGGACATGGGTCCGGGCGAGGAGGCGGCGGACCCAGGGGAGGTCGACGACGCGGCGGCCGTCGGCGAGCTTGGTCTCGGTGGCCCAGCGCTGGACGTCGTGCAGGGCGCGGATCGCCATGGTGCCGTGTGCGGCGAGGGTCACCCGCTCGTGGTTGAGCTGGTTGGTGATGAGCCGCCAGCCCTGGTTCTCGGCGCCGACGCGGTGGGAGACGGGCACGCGGACGTTCTCGTAGTAGCTGGCGGTGGTGTCGTGCGAGGCGAGTGTGCGGATGACCGTGCAGGAGTAGCCGGGGTCGGTGGTCGGCACCAGGAGCATGGTGATGCCCTTGTGCGGCGGGGCATCGGGGTCGGTGCGGGTCGCCAGCCAGACCCAGTCGGCGGTGTCGCCGTTGGTGGTCCAGATCTTCTGGCCGTTGACGACGTACTCGTCCCCTTCCCGGACCGCTCGCGTCCTGAGGGCGGCGAGGTCGGTGCCGGCGTCGGGCTCGCTGTAGCCGATGGCGAAGTCGATCTCGCCGGAGAGGATCTTCGGCAGGAAGTACGCCTTCTGCTCGTCGGTGCCGTACCGCATGATCGTCGGGCCGACGGTGTTGAGGGCCATCAGGGGCAGCGGTACGCCGGCCTGGGCGGCCTCGTCGAAGAAGACGAACTGCTCGATCGGGGTCAGGCCGCGTCCGCCGTACTCCTTGGGCCAGCCGACGCCGAGCCAGCCGTCCGCGCCGAGGCGGCGGATGGTCTTGCGGTAGAAGCGTTTCGCGCCGACCGGGTCGGCGTGCCGGGCGTAGGCGTTGTCCGGCACCAACTCGGCGAAGTAGGCGCGCAGTTCGGTGCGCAGTCGCTGCTGCTCGGGCGTGTGGTCGAGGTGCACGGCGCCTCCAGGCTTCCCCAGGCCGGTGTCCTGACGGCGCACACGGTAGAACGTGTTCCAGTAATTGGGAATGGCGGAGCGGGAAGAGGGCGCGGGCGGGGAGGATGTCGTCCCATGACGGTTGACGGACTGAAGGCACGGCTGGAGCGGGCGGGACTCGCGATCGCGGACCCCTGGTACGCCGACGGGCCGCTGCCTCCTCGCGCGGCCTGGCGCCGGGTCGCTTCCGGCGGGACCGCGCCGCGCGTCACCCTGCCCGCGGACCGGCTCGCGGAGATCGACGCGCAGTGGCACCGCCTCGCGCGGGAGAGCGGTTTCTTCGACGGCGACGGCCTGTTCCTCGTCGAGATCGAGGGCGACCGCGCCGGCCGCGTGCCCCGGCACTGGGCGCGCGTGCGGCTGACGCCCGGGTGGGATCTCGCGGGAGGGCTGCGCCCCGCGCCGGACGGGCAGGCGGAGTTCGTCGCCATGGCGGTCGGCGGGGACGCGGTCCTCGGGGTGACCGCGTCCGCGGACGGCGTCCGGATCACGGTGGTGGACGGGATCGCGGCCCGCATCGAGGAGGAGGCACGAAGGGCAGCCGAGGAGACCCCGCGTGAGCGGGAGGATGCCTGGGAGTCGCTGTTCGCCGGCGCGTCGAAAAAGCTGCGCCTGCTGTGGGCCAACGGCCTCGGCGGCAATCCCGCCGCCCCCCACGACGTACGGATCGATCTGCTGACCCGGTCGGACCATCTGCCGTACCTGCCGCAGCCGGTCGCGGTGGTCGAGTCCGCGCTGGCGCACCCGGACCGGGGGGTGCGCGGGCGGTTCGGTGAGTACCAGCCGAACCTCACGCCGGAACAACGGGGCCGGCTGATCCTCGGCGAGCCCGAGGCCCGTTACCGGGCGGCGTTGATCTGGGAGACCCGGCACAAGGGGATTCCGCCCGCGGTGTGCGAGCGGCTCGCCGCCGATCCCTCCGCCGCCGTCCGCGAGGAGCTCGCCCAGGTGCCCGAGGTGCCGGTTCCCGCGCTGAAGGCCCTCGCGGCGGACTCGCACGCCTCCGTGCGGGCCGCGATCTGCGGGCGCGCCTGGCCGTATCTGGACGAGCGGGCGCGCGAGGCCCTGCTGACGGACACCGACGGAGGTGTCCGTACCGCCGCCCTGCTGCGCCACCACGAGGACGACCCGATGCCCCGGTCCGTGTTCGAGGCTGCGCAGGAGCGCGTGCGGGCCCGGGCGGCGGCGGGCTGCCGGCTGACGCGTGATCTCGCCGAGCGACTGGTCCACGCCGAGGACCCGGCCCGGCGGCGCGACCTCGCCCGCAATCCTCACCTGGACCGCGACCTGGTCCTCCTGCTCGGGAAGGACCGCGAGGGCGACGTCCGGTTCCAGGCGTCGGTGCACCCCGGGCTCAGCGAGGAGGACCGCGCCCGTATCGACTTCCCGTTCGATCCGGCCATGATGTCCCACGACCTCGCCTGGGTCGCGGCGCTGCACGACGACCCCGACGCCATGCGCCGGCTCGCGGCCTCGGCCCACCCCGTCGTCCGCCGCAGCGTCGCCCGGGCCCGGCGTCTGCCGGCGGACGTCGTCGAGCGGCTGGCCGGGGACGGGGACCGGGTCGTCCACCTGTTCCTCGCCGAGTCCTGCGAGGACGCGCCCGCCGACCTGCTGCTGTCGGTGTGGCGGTGGTGGACCGGCAGCTTCAGCCATCCTGACCGGCCGCACGGCCACCCCCACTTCCCGCGCCGCGATCTCCTGCGGTACGCCGACGACCCCAGCCCCCGGATGCGGCGGCTGGCGCTGGACGACCCCGGAGCGACGCCCGAACTGATGGAACGGTTCGGGCGGGACGCGAGCGGGGAGGTGCGGGCGCGGGCGGCCGCCGACGCCCGGCTGTCGGCCGCCTCGGCGGTACGGCTGCTCAGCGACCCCTGCGACACGGTCCGCGCGACGGCGGCCCGGCACCCGGCACTGCCCGCCCGGATTCTGGTGGGGCTGCTCCGGGACCTGGAGACGGCGGAGGCCGCGGCCCGCCATCCGGGGCTGCCCGTGCCGGTCATGCGCCGGATCGTGCAGGAGGCGCGGGCGACGGGGGCGTAGAGGCGCTCAGTTCAGGGTGACCATGAAGTCGGTGCAGGCCCGGGCGCAGGCGCGGCAGGCCTCGGCGGTCTCCGCGGCGCCGGGCCGTCTCGGCTGTTTCTCGAAGGCGTGCGCGGTCTCCAGGCAGACGGTCCGGCACCATTCGAGCTGCAGGCGCAGACCGGCCTCGTCCACGCGGGGGTCCTCGGCGAGCACCCGGCAGGTCGCGTCGCACACCTCCGCGCACATGATGGCCTTGCGGCGCAGGATCCGCTGCCGTTCCGTCCCCTCGGGGTCCATGAGGCTCGCGCGGTGCGTACAGGCCCGCGCGCAGTCGGCGGAGGCCTGGGCGCAGGCGAAGCGGTCCTCCAGGAAGCGGACGAGTTCCTGGGGCGAGGCGGCTGTGGTCGTCGTGGTCGTCGAAGTCACGGCTCGCGGGTAGCCGGGACGGGGCGCGCCAAACCAGGCGTGCGCGCACGCCGGCACCCTGTGCACCGGTTTGCTGACACCGGGTAATGGGTAAGGCGGTGCGGGTTTACGCCCTGTTCATGGGGTATTGAGGCGATATGAGTACCGCAAGCGAGCAGTTGGCCGCCGCGAGCGGCCTGATGAGCCTGGTGCTGTTCCTGGTGGCGGTCGTCGTCGTGGCACTGTTGGCCGGGAGCTTCTGGTTCGGGGCACGCGTGAAGGCGCGCGAGTCGCCGAGGCCGCGTCCCGAGGAACAGCCGCACCTTCCGCCGGACGGCGCCGTGCACGAGATCCGCGAGAACCGTGAGTCCCAGGAGGTGCCCCAGACCGGCAAGGGCGAACGCCCCCTCACCCCCTATGAGCTGACCAACCTCCAGACCCGGTCGAGCACCGACAAGAACCGGCCCCGCTGGAGCAAGGGCAGCAGCGGCTCGTTCGGCGGGGGCGGACTGGGCGCCCACTGAGTCACCGGAAGGTCACGGGGCTGTCCGGGCCACCGCGAGCGCCTGCTCTGCGTACGGTCGACCGAACAGCACGGCGTGCACCAGCAGCGGGAAGAGCTGGTGCACGCCGACCCGTGCGGCCCACCCCTCGGCGAGCGGCGCGACCTGCTGGTAGCCGTCGACGACCTCCCTCAGGTGAGGGCAGCCGAACAGGGCGAGCATCGCCAGATCGGTCTCGCGGTGCCCGCCGTGCGCGGCCGGGTCGATGAGACGGACCTCGCCGTCGGCGCCCCACAGCACATTGCCGTTCCACAGGTCGCCGTGGAGCCGGGCGGGCGGCTCGGCGGGCCCGGCCCGCGCGGGCAGCCGCGCACAGAGGCGTTCGACCTCGGCGGCCTCGGCCGAGCGCAGCGTGCCGGCGTCGACCGCGGCGCGCAGATAAGGCAGCACCCGGTCCTCGGCGTACCAGTGCGGCCAGTCACCGCCGGCCCGGTTGCGCAGGGGGGCGAGCCCGATGTACGCGTCCTCGGGGCCGCCCGGTGGTGGCGCGCCGAACGCGGGGGCACCCGAGGCGTGCAGGGCGGCGAGGTCACGGCCGAACCGTACGGCGGCCCGCGCGCTCGGCACCCCGGTCGCCACGCGCTCGGTCACCAGCCAGCGCTCGTCGTGCCCGAGGACCCCCGGCACCCGCACGGTGTCGGCCGCGGCCAGCCAGCGCAGCCCGGCCGCCTCGGCCCGTACGGCGTCCCGCTCGTCGCTCCGTTTGACCATCACCGTGCGCCCGTCGTCGAGCTCGGCCTCCCAGAGCGTCCCGGACCGGGGGCGCACCCGCCGCACCGGCGTCCCGGTGAGCCCGGTGACGGCGGCGGGGTCCGGGGCGGGGCGGCGGGCGAAGGACACGGGGACGAGCGTACGGCCGGGAGCCGCGCGGTGCGCAGAACTGCGTTCGCCATCAGGCGGCCATCCTGTGACCCGGCGTTCACGTTCGGACAGTGAACGGACAGTAAGCGACTTCGCGGAGCGGAGGCGGCCGAAAGGCGCTGTAGTGGCCTGAACCGTCGCGCAGGGTGAGGTGGAAGATGGCCGACGTGATGCAGGCAGGTCCCGTGCTGCGCCCGGGCAGGGCACAGCAGAAACGGTGCGGCTGTGGCGCGCCCATAGCGGACGGTGCGCCGAGCGGGGCCGAGGAGCGGTTCCGGGGTCTGCTGGAGGCCGCGCCGGACGCCATGGTCATCGTCGACGACCGGGGCGCCATCCGGCTGGTCAACGCCCAGACCGAGGCGCTGTTCGGCTACGGCCGCGAGGAACTCCTCGGGCACCCGGTGGAATTGCTCATCCCGGACCGCTTCCGCGAGCAGCACACCGGGCACCGGGGCGCCTACACGGCCAACCGTCAGGTGCGGCCGATGGGCGCCGGGCTGGAGCTGCACGGGCTGCGCAAGGACGGCACGGAGTTCCCGGTGGAGATCAGCCTCAGTCCGCTGGAGACGGCCGACGGGCTGCTGGTGTCGGCGGCCGTACGGGACGTCAGCGACCGCAAGGCGGCGGAGGCCCGGATCAACGAGCTCGCCGCGCTGGTGGAGTCCTCGCAGGACGCGATCCTCGCCAAGACCCTCGACGGGTACATCACCTACTGGAACGCGGCCGCGCAACGGCTGTACGGCTATACGGCCGAGGAGGTGATAGGGCGTCATGTCTCGCTGCTGGCACCGCCGGAGCTGCGGGGCGAGGTCCGCTCCCTGCTGAAGCGGCTGCGGCACGGCGAGAAGGTCGAGCACTTCGAGACCCTGCGGCTGACCAGCGAGGGATCGCTGCTGGACGTCGACGTCACGCTGTGGCCGACGCGGGACACGCACGGCACGGTGGTCGGGGCCTGCGCGATCGTGCGGGACATCAGCGACCGCAAGCGGGCCGAGGCCGAGCTCACCGCCCTGCTGGAGCAGCAGCGGCACATCGCGCTGACCCTGCAGCGCAGTCTCATGGGCACCCCGCCTGCCCTGCCGGGGCTGGACACGGCGAGCCGCTACCGGCCGGCCACCCAGGGCGCCGGTGTGGGCGGCGACTGGTTCGACCTGATCCCGCTCGGTGCCGACCGGGTGGGGGTGCTGATCGGTGACGTGATGGGGCGGGGACTCGAGGCGGCGGCCGTGATGGGTCAGCTGCGCTCGGCCGCGCACGCGCTGGCGAAGACCGGGATGCAGCCGCGTCAGCTCATGCGGGCGCTGGACACCTGTGTCGCCGACCTCGACGTCCCCGACCAGCTCGTCACCTGCTGCTATCTCGTCATCGCCCCGGACGCGGGCACGGTCACCGTCTGCTCGGCCGGTCATCTGCCGGTGCTGGTCGCGGGGGTGGGCGACGGCATCACCGCGCTGCCCTGCCCGGTGAACGCGCCGCTCGGGGTGGGCGACGTGCTGTACGAGCAGTCCAGCACGGAGATACCGCCGGGCGCCACGCTGGTGCTCTACACGGACGGACTGGTGGAGACGCCCGGCAGCGACATCGAGCTGCGGATCGGTGAACTCACCGTTCTGCTGGACAAGTTGTTCTCCGGCACGCCGTCGCTGGAGGCCGCCGCCGACCAGGTGCTGGCGGGTCTGCTGCCGGACGCCGACAGCCACAACGACGATGTGACCCTGCTGTTCGCCCGGCTGCCGGAGGCGCCACTGGCGGCGGTCGGCACCGATCTGCCGGCAGACCCGGCGTCCGTGCCGCAGGGGCGGGCCTTCCTGCGCCGGACCCTGACCTCGTGGAACTGCGCGGCCCGCGCCGACGACGCGCTCCTGCTGCTGTCGGAGACGCTCACCAACGCCGTCCTGCACGCCGACGGCCCGATCGGACTGCATCTGCACCGTACGGCGACCGATCTCACCGTCGAGGTCAGCGACCGCAGCCCCCAGTTGCCCCAGCCGCGGCTGGCCACCGAGGAGGAGGAGTCGGGCCGGGGGCTGATCCTGGTCAGGGCCCTCGCCGCCGGCTGGGGGGTGCGGCCGACGGACGAGGGCAAGACCACCTGGTTCACGCTGAGGCTGTGAGCCCCCGCGAGGGGCCGCCGCGAGCCAGTTCGAAGGCGTCCAGATGGGCCTGGACGTACGGCACGGCCACCTTCTCCACCTCGATCCGCCCGTCGACGAAGGCGGGCTGGACGTTGACCTCGAAGACGACCCCGCCGTTCTCGATCGCCAGGTCGACGCCGGCGAACGGCAACCCGACCGAGGCCGTCGCGGCGACCGCGAGCTCGGTCAGACGCGGCGGCAGGTCCGGCGGGTCGATGTGGACGGGGGTGGCGCCCCGGCAGGTGTTGCAGGGGGTGTCGGGTTCCGGCTGGAGGTGCTCGCGGGCGTGCACGACCTGCCCGCCGAGGACGAAGACCCGGAACTGGTGGCGCAGCCCGTCGGCGGTGACGTTGCCGGCGTCGCGGGAGAGCATCCAGTCGGTGCCGTGCTCGGCGTAGTAGGCGGTGGCGTACTCCAGCAGCTCGGGGGTGGTGACATGGAAGGTGTCGTCGCCGCCGGTGCCGACGACGGGCCGGGCCCAGGTGTCGCCGCCGAGCCGGTCGAACACGTCGGCCGCCTCCCAGACCGAGGGAGTGGACAGGACGACGGTCTCCATCTGGGCGACGCCGTCGCGGTGGAAGCGGGCGACGGTGAGGTTCTTCTCCGTCGCCGTCCGCCAGGCCTCGGCCCCGGTGCCCAGGGTCACCACGTCGTGGGTCTCCAGCAGCTCCTGAAAGGCGGCGAGGTCGCGCCGGCGATGCGGGGGGATCTCGTAGAGCAGGACGACGTCGGGGACGAAGTCCAGCCGCTCCTCGGGGACCTGGAGCCGTAACCGGCCCCCCTCGGGGACGCCCCGGCCGCGGCCGCCGGTCGCGAAGTGCCGGGAGTCGATGCGGACGGGCGGTGCGCCGGTGAGCAGTTCCACCGCGTCGGCCAGGTAGTCACGGCAGCCTTCGGGCGAGGTGGGATCGGCGATCAGGGCGATGCTCGGTCGGGACACAGCGGCCTCCAGTGGTGTCGGCGCGCGCTCCTGGTGCGCGGGTGCCCTCGGGCGCGCGGTGCGAGCGGTGTCACGGATGGTGCCTGTCGCGCGGGTGGTCCTCGCACCCGTCGCCTGGGAGCCGCGCCGGTGTGCGGGAGTCGTGCCGGGGCCGGGCGAGCGCCCGGCCGGGACCACGGGGATGTCGCCCCGCCGGATCCGCGCGCGGGGCCGGCCGACCACTGTAAGCACCCGGCGAGGCGCCGTACCAGGGCGCACGCGTGCCGTCCTCCTGCCCCTCGCCCTGCGCCGTCCGCCCCCGTGTGTGCGCCCTGCCCGGCCGCCCGTGACCTGCAGTCTCAGCCGTCCCAGGACCAGTCCGCGACCTCGGGAAGGTCGGTGCCGTGGGCCCGGATCCAGTCATGGTGGCGCAGCCGCGCGTCCGCCATCCGCTGGCGTACGGCCGCCGCCCGCACGGCGAGTCCGGGCACCCGGTCGATGACGTCCATGACCAGGCGGTAGCGGTCGAGGTCGTTGCGGACGACCATGTCGAACGGCGTGGTGGTGGTGCCGATCTCCCGGTAGCCGCGCACATGCAGGTTGCCGTGTCCGGCCCGGCTGTAGGCCAGGCGGTGGATGAGCCACGGGTAGCCGTGGTAGGCGAAGATCACCGGCTTGTCGGCCGTGAACAGGCCGTCGTACTCGAAGTCGCTCATCCCGTGCGGGTGTTCGTCACCGGGCATGAGGCGGGCGATGTCGACGACGTTGACGACACGGACGGCGAGTTCGGGCAGGTTGCGGCGGAGCAACTGGGCGGCGGCGAGCACTTCCTGGGTGGGGACGTCCCCCGCGCAGGCGAGGACGACATCGGGTTCGCGGCTGCCGTTCTCGCTGCCGGCCCAGTCCCAGATCCCGGCGCCGCGTGCGCAGTGGGCACGGGCGGCGTCCATGGACAGCCAGTCGAAGCAGGGCTGTTTCCCGGCCACGATGACGTTGACGTAGTCGCGGCTGCGCAGGGCGTGGTCCGCGACCGACAGCAGGGTGTTGGCGTCCGGCGGCAGATAGACCCGTACGGCCTCGGGGCTCTTGTTGAGGATGTGGTCGACGAAACCGGGGTCCTGGTGGGAGAAGCCGTTGTGGTCCTGTCGCCAGACGTGGGAGGTGAGCAGGTAGTTGAGGGAGGCGATGGAGGCGCGCCAGGGCAGCCGCCGGGTCACCCGCAGCCATTTGATGTGCTGGTTGACCATCGAGTCGACGATGTGCACGAACGCCTCGTAGCAGGAGAACAGCCCGTGACGGCCGGTCAGCAGATATCCCTCCAGCCAGCCCTGGCAGGTGTGTTCGGAGAGGATCTCCATCACCCGGCCGTGCCGGTCGAGGTGTTCGTCGACCTGGAGGGTCTGCGCCTGCCAGGCCTTGCCGCTCGCGCCGTAGACGGCCTGAAGCCGGTTGGAGGCGGTCTCGTCGGGCCCGACCAGCCGGAAGTCACGGCGCCTGGCGGTGGATCGCATGACGTCCTCCAGCAACTGGCCGAGGACGCGGGTGGGTTCGTGCAGGGTCGTCCCGGGCTTGTCGACCGGGACGGCGTAGGAGTCGAGCGCGGGCAGGGGGAGTTCGCGCAGGAGGAGTCCGCCGTTGGCGTGCGGGGTGGCGCCGAGCCGGCGGGTGCCCTCGGGGATCCAGGCGAGGACGTCGAGGCGGGGGGCGCCGTGGGCGTCGAAGAGTTCCTCGGGCCGGTAGGAGCGCAGCCAGGCCTCCAACTGGCGCAGATGGGCGGGGTTGTCGCGGACGGCGGACAGCGGCACCTGGTGGGCGCGCCAGGTGCCCTCCACCGGCAGCCGGTCGACATGGGCGGGTCCGGTCCAGCCCTTGGGGGTGCGCAGCACGATCACGGGCCAGCGCGGCCGTTCCCCGGCGCCCTCGACGCGGGCGGCGCGCTGCAGGGCGGCGATGCGGTCCAGGGCGGTGTCCATGGCCTGCGCCATCGCGCGGTGGACGGCGTACGGCTCGTCGCCGGTGACGTGGATGGGGTCGTGGCCGTAGCCGCGCAGCAGTTCGTCGAGTTCCGGCTCGGGGATACGGGCCAGCACCGTCGGGTTGGCGATCTTGTAGCCGTTGAGGTGCAGGATCGGCAGGACCGCGCCGTCGTGGACGGGGTCGAGGAACTTGTTGGAGTGCCAGGAGGCGGCCAGCGGTCCGGTCTCCGCCTCCCCGTCGCCGATCACACAGGCGACCAGCAGGCCGGGGTTGTCGAGCGCGGCGCCGTAGGCGTGGGAGAGGCAGTAGCCGAGTTCGCCGCCCTCGTGGATCGAGCCGGGTGTCTCGGGGGCGACGTGGCTTGGGATGCCGCCGGGGAAGGAGAACTGCCGGAACAGCCGGGCCATGCCGGCCGCGTCCTGGGTGACGTCGGGGTAGGTCTCGGTGTACGAGCCCTCCAGCCAGGAGTTGGCGACCACCGCCGGACCGCCGTGCCCGGGTCCCCAGACGCACAGGGCGTTCAGGTCGCGGTTGCGGATCACCCGGTTGAGATGGGTGTACACGAGGTTGAGTCCGGGTGAGGTGCCCCAGTGGCCGAGCAGCCGCGGCTTGACGTGCTCGGGGCGCAGCGGCTCGCTGAGCAGCGGGTTGGCCATGAGGTAGATCTGCCCCACGGACAGGTAGTTCGCGGCGCGCCAGTGCGCGTGCAGTGTCCTGAGCTCGTCGTCGGTGAGCCGGGCGGAGGACTGCTGCGGTTCGACGGGCATCACGGGGTCCCTTCCGGATGGGGGGTCGCGCGCAGGTGCGTGCCGGTCCGTACCTCCCCACTCTCTCCGGTCGGCCGGGTACCCGTCGGGACCGACCGGCCCATACGGCCGAGCGGATGCGTCCTTAAGGGCGGGGACGCGGCCGGGCAGCGGTGCGGGCCGTGTCGAGGGTGGTGAGGTGCTCCACGTTGCGGCGGTCCTCGGCGTCGCGGCCGGCCTCGGCGCCGAACCAGGCGTCGAGGATCTCCTTGAGCAACGGCTCGGAGGTCACCCGCAGGCTCAGGGCGAGGACGTTCGCGTCGTTCCAGCGGCGGGCGCCGTCGGCCGTGTAGGCGTCGGCGCACAGGGCGGCCCGGACGCCGGGGACCTTGTTGGCGGCGATCGACGCGCCCGTGCCGGTCCAGCAGCACACCACGGCCTGCTCCGAGATCCCGTCGGCCACGTCCCGCGCCGCCGCCTCCGAGCACACGGCCCACTGCGGGTCGTCGCCGGGCCGCAGCGCCCCGTGGGTCACGACATCGTGCCCGCGGCCGCGCAGCTCCGAGACGAGGGCGCGGGCCACGGCTTCGTCCATGTCCGAGGAGACGGAGATCCGCATGTCCGGGAGCCTACTCAGCGGACACCGCTGCTGTCGCCCCCCGAGTGACGGGCCGGCGCCCCTGACCACGGGATCCGGCCGGGCCGCGGCGGGCGGGCACCCGGTAAAGGCGCGTCACGGTCGAGGCACGGCTGCCCACGAGCCCGCGGTGAGCCCGACCGGATTGGCGGGCGGGATGATCCCCGAGTCCAGGACCGTCCGGGCCAGGGGTTCGAGCAGGTGGGTGAGGCGGGTGGTGGGGTCGGCGCCGAGGGCGGTCCAGGGCTGGGTGGCCGCTGCATCCGTGGCGGCCTCCATCTCCGTGTGGGCGACCGCCCCCTCCTTGGTGAGGTGCCCGTCCTCGTCGAGCCAGCCGCGTTCCCACAGCCGCCCCCGCGCCGCCTGCCACGGTTCGAGGTCCCACTTGCGGGTCTGCCGCTGGAACTCCTCCCGCGACTCCCCCGCCGCGCACTTCAGCACCATCGCCTCGACCGGGCCCACCCCGTGGGCGACGAGGACGGCGACATGGCCGTCCCCTCGGTGTTCGCGCAGGGTGGTCAGCGCCTGCCAGAGCCTGAGGTGCGGCTCGGCCGGGCGGGCGAGGGCCTGGTTGGCGGCGCCGAGCACCCGCCCCGCCGTGTCCGCGGCCTCGGCCGCCGCCCAGGCCAGGTCGGCCGCCTCGGCCAGGTCGTCGGAGGCGAGGACCTCCGGGCCGTAGAGGCTGCTCATGGCGGCGCCGACGGCCCGCGCGCGGGCCGCGAGCACGGCTGCCGGGTCGGCGTACCCCCACGCGTCCGGCAGGGCGCGGGAGACGCGGTCGGGGTGGAAGACGTAGAAGCAGCTCGTGACCACCGAGGCGGGCGCGGGGCCTAGGGGGGCCGCGCGCAGGGCGAAGTAGCCCATCCAGTAGCCGCGCAGGCCGAGGTCGTCGGCGGCCCGGCGTACCTCGGGGGTGAAGTAGACCAGACCGTGGATCGGTTCGAACCGCTCCCACAGGGCCCGTGCGACGGTGTCCCCCACTGCGTTCCTCCCGGTGCGTCGGCGGCGGGTTCCGGTAGGCAGCATCCATCATGACAGCGGTCATAACAACCTTGCCGCTCGTTGTCGGTGGCCGGGTCTAGGGGGTGTTTCGAAAGTCCTGTGCAGTGCCCGCGGTGTCCGGTGCGTGCTCTCGGCGTGCCGGACGAAAGCCCTCGTACTGGACGTACTTGGGGTTTCGGCCGGTGCGGCGCGAGTACGTGCCGGGCGCCGCGGGTGCTGTGCGGGACTTTCGAAACACCCCCTAGCCTGCCCCCATGACCGAGACGATCATTGGCGACCGCCGCTTCCCGCCCGCCCTGGCCGAGGTGGCCACGGCGGACTTCCCCTACGACGACGGCGAGGGCTTCGACTTCGAGCCGTACGACGCCTTCGACCCCGCCGAGGAGACCACGGACTGGATCCGCGACTGGACCGGCAACGACGCACTCGACGGCGAGGCCTACCGGGTCTTCGGACAGGACGGTACGGGCGGACTCGCCGCCCTGTGGCTGGTGCGCCCGGGGCTGCCGCTGACCGAGCAGCCGGTGGTCTTCCTCGGTTCGGAGGGCGAGGTCGGGGTGGTGGCGGGGAACCTGTCGGACTTCCTGTGGGTCCTCGCCGACGGCTACGGGCCGATGGAGGCCGCGATCCACCCCGACCGCGACGTCCGCCCCCGGCCGGAACTCGCCGCACTGGCCGCACGGCACGCCACCACCCCGCGCCGGCCCGCCCGGGTCGTCATCGAGGAGGCGAAGGCCGAGTTCCCGACGTTCGAGGACGATCTGTTCGCGCTGTGCCGGTGAGCCCCGCCGCCGGGTCCGGGCCGAGGAACGTCGAGACGGTTCCGACGAACCGCGTGGAGTCGTCCAGCCAGGGGTAGTGCCCCGCTCCCGGCTGGACGACGAGGCAGGCGTCCGGGAACAGCTCCGCGCACCGCGCGACCGCGGAGGGCGGGCTGTTGAGGTCGTACTCCCCGGCGAGCAGCAGGACGGGAGCCGGGAGGGCGGCGAGCGCGGCACGGGTGGCCTCGGGGGTGAAGGCACCCTCGGCCCCGAAACGGGCGACCGCCTCCCTGTCGGCCGGGCGGGACCGCGCATGGTGCTGCCGCGCTGCCTCGTCCCACCGCCCGTAGAAAAAGGGGGTGATCGCCTCCCAGTCACCGTCCCCGCCCTCGGTGATCGCCTCCAGGGCGGCGTACGCCGCGGGGAACCACGGCGCGTCCTTCCTGAGCCGCGCCGGCTCACGCCGCATCTCTGCGGTGATCTCGATGCCGACGGCGCGGGTCCCGGGGGCGACGAGCGCGAGTCTCGCGACCCGTTCGGGGTGGCGGGCGGCGTACTGGGTCACGACGTTCGCGCCGGCGGAGTGGCCGAGGAGGTCGATCCGGGGAAGGCCCAGATGCGCGCGCAGCGCCTCGACGTCGTCGACGAGACGGTCGCATCGACAGGAGGAGGGGTCCTCGGGGACGGCGGACCGCCCGGTGCCGCGCAGATCGAGGACGATCAGCCGGTGACGAGCGGACAGACCGCCGAGATCCCCGAGGTAGGCGGAGTCGGCGGGGCCGCCGGGGACGCAGACGAGAGGGGTTCCGGTCCCGGTCTCGCGGTAGGCGAGCCGGGTGCCGTCGGGGGCGCAGAAGGTGGGCATGTCCCGGATCCTGGCAGCCATAACCTGGTTGTACAACCTGGTTATGACGGAGAAGGGCGCAAGCGAGCAGGGTGTATAACCGGGTTGTGGCAGGTGAGGAGAGCAGGGGGCACGCCCCCGTGGCGCTGACCGAGGAGCAGGCCGAGCGGATGCTGGCCGAGATCAACGAGGTCATCCGCGCGGGCGAGGAGATGCGTGAGCTGCGCGCCGAGATGATCCAGGTGTTCGCCGGCCTCGGCTGGACGCAGGACACCATCGCCCGGCTCGCCGGGATGAGCCAGCCGGCCGTGTCCAAGCAGATGACGAAGCACAAAGACGGACCGCCGGCCCCGCTGGAGTTCACCCTCGACCAGCCCGACGTCCCGTGGCTCGAAGGACGCCTGTGGGGCCTGGCCGACGAGATCTCCGCACTCCTCGACGGCGCCGCCCACTGCACGCGGCATCTCGACGCCCTCGCCCGGGGCAGGAAGCGCTTCACCCCGCAGAACGTCGACACACTGAGGCGTCTCGTCGAGGCCGATCTGCGAGGGGGCGCGACCGAGCTGCCCGCCGAGTTCCGGGCCGCGTACGACACGATCAGCCGTGGACTCGACCTCCCGGGCAAGGGCGAGCCCCCCACCGCCTCGGCTTCGGTGCGCCGCACCCTGGCCCGAAGGCTCCAGCGCGACCGGCTGCGCGGCGACTGATCCGCGCACGCTTCTGGACGGGTTTCGCGGGGCTGGCCTAGGGTGCCGGATAGCAAGCGCTTTCTGGCATGCTCATGCCAGTACCCCGCCATTCATGCCCGCACCCCGCCGTCCGCCGCACCGCACGGAAGGGAACGCGTCTCGTGCCGCACTCCGCCCGGAACGACCCGAAGGACCCGAAGGACCCCACGCAGACGACGGCCCCGTCGGCCCCGTCGACCCCTTGGACCCCGACCCGCAAGTCGTTCCTGCGGGGCCTCGCGGCCACCGGGGTCGCCCCCTTGCTCCCCGTCGTGTCGGCGGCGTCCCGGGCGACCGCCTCGTCTCACCGCCCGGACTTCGCCCTCGTCCGGGACGGGATCGCCGTCGCCCTCCATGTCGACACGGCCGACGATCCCGCTGTGCTCCGCGTCGCCGGCGATCTCCAGGCGGACGTGGAGCGGGTGACCGGTGTCCGCCCGGAACTGCGGGACACCCTCCCGGACCGGGCCACCGCCCTCGTCCTGATCGGCACGCTCGGCTCCAGCCCGCTCATCGACCGGCTCGTGGCGCAGGGGCGGCTGGACGTCTCCCGGGTGAAGGGCCGCTGGGAGGCCTCGGTCACCCAGGTCGTCGACCGGCCGGCACCCGGCGTGGAACGCGCCCTGGTGATCGCGGGCAGCGACCGGCGCGGCACCGTCTACGGCGTGTACGACACCTCGGAGCGCATCGGTGTCACGCCCTGGTACTGGTGGGCGGACGTACCGGTCGAGCGGCGGGACTCGGTGGCCGTGCCCGCGGGCCCGTTCGTGCGGCCGGAGCCGGCGGTCCGCTACCGGGGTGTCTTCATCAACGACGAGCAGAATCTGACCACGTGGTCGCACCGCACCCAGGAACCGGACAAGAACATCGGCCCGCAGACGTACAAGCGCGTCTTCGAGCTGCTGCTGCGCCTGAAGGCCAACTACCTGTGGCCGGCGATGCATCCGTACTCGGACTTCTTCAACGAGTACCGCGAGAACCCCGAACTCGCCGACCGCTTCGGCGTCGTCGTGGGTTCCAGCCACCCCGAGGCGCTGCTGCGCAACGGGGTCCACGAGTGGGCGCCCTGGGCGGAGGAGCACCGGGGCGCGGACGGGAGCCTGCCGGTCTACGACTACACCGTCAACCCGGCTGTCATCTCCGCCTACTGGAGGGCGCGGGCCCGGGAGAACGCGGCGTACGAGAGCAGTTGGACGATCGGGATGCGCGGGCTGCACGACACCGCGCTGGAGACGAAGAACGCCACGACGATCCCGGAGAAGGTCGCGGTGATGAACGACATCCTCGCCGACCAGCGCCGAATCCTCGCGGAGGAGGTCGGCGCGGCGGCCGAGCCGCAGATCTTCATCCCGTACAAGGAGGTCCTGGACCTGTACAACGCGGGGGTCGAGGTCCCCGACGACGTGACGCTGATCTGGCCGGACGACAACCACGGCAACATGCGCCAGTTGCCGAACGACGCGGAGCGCGCCCGGGCGGGCGGGAACGGGATCTACTACCACCTCTCCTACTGGGGCCGCCCGCGCAGCTATCTCTGGCTGGACACCACCCCACTCGCCAAGGTGTGGCAGGAGTTGCGGCGGGTGTACGAGCACGGCGTGGACCGGATGTGGATCTTCAACGTCGGTGACGTGAAGTCGATCGAGACCGGTCTGTCGTTCTGCATGGACCTGGCCTGGGACGTGGACCGGTGGGGCGCCGACGACGTCGAGGGCTTCCTGGTGGAGTGGTACGGGCGGCAGTTCGGGCGGCGGCACGCGCCGGAGATCGCCGCGATCCGCGGCGAGTACTACCGGCTGGCGGCCGAGCGCAGACCGGAGTTCATCGACCGGAACGTCTTCTCCGTGGTCCACCACGGGGACGAGGCGGGACGTCGGATGGCCGCCTGCGAACGGCTGCTGGAGCGGGTACGGGCGGTCGGCGCCGAACTGCCGGACACGTACCGGGACGCCTACTACGAGTTGGTCGAATATCCGGTGCACGGCGCCTACCTGATGCAGCTGAAGTACTACTGGGCGGACCGCAACGCGCTCGCGGTGCGGCAGGGCCGGGGGGCCGGGGCCAACCGCTTCGCGGATCTCGCCGAGGCCGCGCACACCGCGGAGGCCGCGCTCACCGCGCGGTACAACGCGCAGGTGGCGGGCGGGAAGTGGGACGGTTACATCAACCCCTACCCCTCGCAGATCCCCAAGGCGCCGGGGCGTCCGGCCGTCACCCGGGTGCCCCGGCAGGAGACCTCCGGCCTCGGCGTGGCCGCCGAGGGGAACGAGACCGGCGCGGACCGTCCGCTCTCCCTCTCCTCCGTCACCCGCGGGCGCCGTTTCGTGGACGTCTTCAACACCGGTTTCCTGCCGCTCACGTGGACGGCCGAGGCCGACCGCCCCTGGGTGAGGCTGAGTGCGACCGGCGGCTCCCTCACCGAGCAGACCCGGGTGTGGGTCGAGGTCGACTGGTCACAGGCCCCCGAGGGCGCCCTCGACGCCACGGTGGTCGTCACGGGTGCCGATCGGCGGTTCGAGGTGCCGTTGCGGGTGGTCAACGACGGGGGGAGGGCCCGGCGCAGGGCGCGTGGGTTCGTGGAGGCCGACGGCTGGGTCTCGATCGACGCGGTGCACACCGAGCGCCGGGTGGCGCGGGGCGGGGCCCGCTGGCGGACCGTACGCGGTCTCGGACGTCGTACGGGGGCGGTGGAGGCGGTGCCGTCGACAGCGGCGCCTGTCACCGGGGAGTACCCCGTCCGGGCTCCCGAGCTGCGCTACCGGGTGCGTTTCACGAGCACCGGCGACTTCCCGGTCACCGTCTTCCGGCTCCCCTCGCTCGACGAGCGCGGCGCGCGGCGGCTGGCCGTGGGCCTCGACGACCAGCCGGTGACCGTGCTGACGGGGCAGAACATCGCCACCGGCAACCGCGGGGACGCCTGGGCGCGCAATGTCGAGGAGGGCGTCGAGAAGCTGACCGCCACGGTGACGGTCGCGGAGCCCGGTGAGCATGTCCTGCGGATCTTCATGGTCGATCCGGGGATCGCCGTGGATCAGATCGTCATCGACACGGGCGGGGTGCCGGCCGCCGCTGGTCTCGCGCCGCCGGAGAGCTACCACCCGGTGTTCAACCCCGAGCCGGACACCGGGGCCGGCACGGCGGCGCCCGACCAGTAGCGGGGTCGCGCCGTCGGGCCGCTCCCCGCAGCACCCGTGACAGCCCGAGTGCCGCCGTCCGGACGGCGGGGGCGTAGACGCCGAGCCTCGGCTACGCGGGCGTCCACTCCAGCTTCCTGCGGCACGCCGAGGCCGCCGTGGCCCGGTACGGCCTCGGCACACGGTCCGTCCTGATCGAGGCGGGCCGGCGCGGCATGGTCGGCGGGCAGGAGGACATGATCATCGACATCGCCCTGGGCCTGGCGGCCGGGAGCTGAGCCGTGGCTCAGTCGGCCGGTACGTGTTCCACGAAGTGGGCGAGGTGTTCGGGGGCCGGGCGCAGGACGCCGTCACGGACCGCGAGGGCGGTGGCCTCGGCGCGGGAGGCGCAGCCGGTCTTCCGCAGGAGGTGCTCGATGTGGCTGTGCACGGTGCGCGGTGACAGATAGAGGGCCTGGGCGATGGCCTGGTTGGTCTGGCCCGTGGCGGCCCGGGTGAGCACCTCCAGTTCGCGGGGGCTGACGCCGTAGGGCAGGTCCACGGGCACCTCGGTCACCAGCGCCGCCTCCCGCACGGGGGCGGGTCCGCCGGTACGGCGGCGCAGCACGACCCGGCACCAGGTGGCGCCGACCGGCCACAGCACCCGCAGCCGGAGCCCCCCGGATGCCTGGAACGCCTCGGCGAGGCGGCGGAAGTCCGGGTCGTGCAGGACCTCGGCGCGTTCCCGGCCCGGCAGGTCCACGACCCCGTCGGCGGTGAACAGTCCGGCGCGCACCCCGGCGGCCAGGTCGCGCAGGTCGGCCGGGTCGGCGAGGGCGCCCAGGGCCGGCAGCAGGGAGGCGAGCAGACGGCGCGCCTCGGTGTCGTAGACGTCCCGCCCCTCGGTGGACAGGTGCACCAGGCCGACCAGACGCCCGTCGTGCCGCAGCGCCCCGGTCAGTCCGTCGCGGAAGCCGGTCGGGCGGACCCGCTCGGCGTAGAACCAGCCGTGCCGGAAGCGCGGTCCGGGGTCGTCGTCGGCGTCCTCGGAGATGGACATCGGCAGGTCCCGGCCCACGACGTTGCCGTACCAGGGCGTCGCGACGAACTCGGCGGCGAGGGCCTGCGAGGTCTCGGCGGTGTAGCCGACGCCCGCGATCTGGACGTGGGTGCGGGAGACGGGGTCGCGGGAGAGGAGGGTGACCGCGTCGAGGGGCAGGGCCCGGCCCAGTTCCTCCACGGCTTCGGCGCAGGCGCCCGCGGTGTCCCGTTCCCGGGTGAGCATGCCGATGCGGGCGGCGGCGGCGATCTGCCGGTGACCGAACACGCGGGCCTCCGGGGAGTTCGATGACGGGCAGGTTATTTGGGCCCTAACGATAGGGGTGACGGTCACGGCCCACAAGGCGTTCGGCGACCCCGGCGGCTGTCGGTACATCTACGGATGGCGTCGCGCGGCGGGCGGGTCTTTCCTGTTCGGCACAGCCGGACGCCCGCCGACGCGGGCCGCCTTCCCTGGGAGTTCCGCCATGTCCAGACCCCCGTACGCCCTCGTCCCCACGGCGTCCCGCCGCCGTTTCCTCGCCTGGTCGGCCGGTGCCGTCGCGACCGGGGCGCTCGGCGCCGCGGGCTGCTCGGCCCCCGGCGGTGCGAGCACGGCCGAGGCGGCGGGCACGCCCGCGGCGAAGGCACGTGACCTGAAGCAGATCGGCCTGGACTACCCGTTCACCCAGCTCCCCCTCTACGCGACCCTGGTGAAGCTCTCCACCGCCGCCGCCGAGAAGCGGGGCGTCTCGCTGCTCACCACGAGCGACGCCGGCAACGCCGACACCCAGGCCGCCAACCTCACCACCTGGGTCTCCCGCGAGGTCCCGGCGATCGTGTCCTTTCCCATGGTCTTCGAGGCCACCGAGGCGCTCGCGAAGCGCGCCCTGGACGCGGGCCTGATCTGGGTGACGTACGGCGGATCGCTCGCACACCAGAGCGCGGACATCCAGTTCAGCTTCCTGGAGGGCGGCCGGCTCCTCGGCGAGGCCGCCGCGCGCTGGGCCAACGAGACGCTCGGCGGCAAGGGCAAGATCGCCTTCCTCACCGACAGCACCATCCAACTGGGCCGCGAACGCACCAAGGGCATGATCGACGCGTTCACCGCGAAGGCCCCCGGTGTCGACGTCGTCGCCCGGGAGCAGGCCATCGACCCGGACACCGGGCTGTCCAAGACCCGGGCCGTCCTCGCCAAGCACCCCGACCTCAACCTGGTCCTCGGCGTCACGGACGCGGCGGCGTACGGCGGTTTCAAGGCCCTGCAGCAGACGGGACGCAAGGCGACCGACGCGAAGACGTTCGTCGGCGGCCAGGACGGCGCCGCCCCCTCCCTCCTCGCGATCAAGCAGGGCACCTTCTACCGCGCCTCCGCCGCCCTCGCGCCGAAGGACATCGCCGACGCGGTCGTGGAGGTGCCGCTCGCGGTGGCCGCCGGAAAGGCGAACCCGAGCGTCCAGGTGCCGATCACCCTGGTCGGACCCACCGACACCGCGCGCATCGACGCCCTGCTCGCCCAGAACTCCTAGGCGCCCGCCATGACCGAACCGAATCTGCGGATCCGGGGCCTGACCAAGTCCTTCGGCGGTGTCCGGGCCCTGGACGGCGTCGACCTCACCGTCCCGGCGGGCCGGGTGCACGCCCTGCTCGGCCACAACGGGGCCGGCAAGTCCACTCTGATCCGCTGCCTCGGCGGGGCCTTCCCGCCCGACGCGGGCACCATCGAGGTGGGCGGCACCTCCTACGCCCGGCTGACCCCGCGCGAGTCGATCGCCGCCGGGGTGGCGATCATCTTCCAGACGCTCAGCGTCGTCGACTCCCTGACGGTGGCCGAGAACATCTTCCTCGGCCAGGAGTGGACCCGGTACGGCCGGATCGACCGGCGCGCCCAGGAGGAGGTCGCCGCCGGTCTGCTCGAACGGGTCGCGGCCACCTGCTCCCCCCGTGACCGGGTCGGGGAACTTCCCATGGGACAGCGCCAGTTGGTGGAGATCGCCAAGGCCCTCAGCCGCAGCGCCTCGGTCCTGGTCCTGGACGAACCGACGGCGGCCCTGTCCCGCGCGGAGAGCGAGGCCCTGGCGGAACGGGTGGAGGACCTGCGCACCCAGGGCCTCGCGATCGTCCACGTCACCCATCTGCTGGGGGAGGTGGAGCGCCTGGCGGACGAGGTGACGGTACTGCGCGACGGACGAGTCGCCCACCACGCCCGAATGGCAGGCCAATCCCGCCGGGACTTGGTACAAGCGATCACCGGGCCCACCTCAAAGCGGCGCGGGCCGTATCCCTGTGCGGCTCCGCCGCCTGGGCGCGATCAACCACGACGCGACCCGCACACGCCGACGAACCGCCTGACCCTCAACGCACTGCGAGGCCCCCACTTCGGCCCCCTCGACCTCACGGTCGCCCAAGGCGAGATCGTCGCCCTCTACGGCCTGATCGGCTCCGGCCGCACCAGCCTCCTCGAAACGATCTACGGCAGACATCCCGCGACCGCGGGAACCCTCCAGGTCGGCACCCGGACCGTCCACCCCTCCCGCCCCTCCGACGCCTTGGCCGCAGGCATCGCCCTGGTCCCCGGCGACCGACGCGGCCAGGCTCTCTTCCCGGTGCTCAGCGCCCACGACAACGCGCTCCTGCCGTCCGTCCGCCGCCTCGCCCGGTTCGGGACGCGCGGGCTCGCCACCGAGCGCAGGATCTTCGGCGCCCTGTCCGACGCGGTCGGTCTGCGCCCCTCGGCGCCCCGGCTCGCCGCCGCCTCCTTCTCCGGCGGCAACCAGCAGAAACTCGTCCTCGGCCGCTGGATCAACGAGGCCCGCGAGGTCGACGTCCTGCTCCTGGACGAGCCCACGCAGGGCGTCGACGTGGGGTCCCGCCACGAGATCTACGACGTCGTCCGCGCGCTCGCCGCCGAGCGCGGCACCGCCGTGCTGTTCGCGTCCAACGACCCCGAGGAGGTCGTCGCGCTCGCCCACCGCGCTCTGATCGTCTCGGCCGGCCGGGTGGTCGGCGAGCTGGGCGGACCCGAACTCACCGAGGCCGCGCTGCTGTCGGCCGTCCACGAAGGAGCAGCATGACCACCCTCACCGCCGCGCGTGTGACGTCGTACGGCCGGCTCACCGCCGTACGCCGTCAGCCGCTGCTCGCCGTCCTCGCCGTCCTGGTGCTGGTCTTCCAGGTGACGACGGGCAGTTTCCTCGACGCGGGCAATCTGCGCGGGATCGCCACGGACGCGGCCACGCTCGCCCTCGTGGCCGTTCCGCTGGCCCTGCTGGTGATCAGCGGGTATCTCGATCTGTCGGTGGGGTCCACGCTCGCCCTGGGCGGGCTGGTGGCCGGCTGGCTCGCCGGGCAGCAGCACCAGTCGCCGGTGGTCGCCGTGCTGGGCGCGCTGGCGGTGGGCGCGGCCGTCGGTGCCGTGAACGGGATCCTGTGCTGCTACCTGGGGCTGTCGGCGTTCATCGTGACGCTCGGCATGCTGACCGCCGTGCGCGGGCTGGCGCAGCAGTTGTTCCCGCTGCCGCTGAGCGGCTTCGGGTCCGGGTTCGCCTGGCTGGGCGGTTCGCGGATCGCCGGGGTGGACGCGCCGGTCGTGATCGCCGGGCTGGTGCTGCTGGCGGGCGCGCTGTTCGTGGCGTTCACCCCGGCGGGGCGGCATGTCTTCGCCATCGGGGTCAACCGGGAGGCGGCCCATCTCTCCGGCATCGCCGTGCGCCGTGCGCCGTTCGCGCTGTTCGTGGTGACGGGCGTGGCGGCGGCGCTGGCCGGGGCGATCAGGGCGTCGGTGCTGGACAGCGCGGTGGCGGGGACCTCGGGAGCGGGCTTCGAGCTGACCGTGCTGACGGCGGTGCTGCTCGGCGGGGTCGCGCTCAGCGGCGGCAGCGGCTCGGTCCTCGGGGTGCTGCTCGGCGTGCTGTTCCTCGGTTGTCTGCAGAACGGCCTCACCCTGTTGAACGTGCCCGCCTTCTGGCAGCAGATGGCCCAGGGCGCCGCCCTGGTGGCGGGCGCGGCCCTCGCCCACCTCGCCCCCCGGAGGACGCGGTGACCTGCCCGTCCCCCACTCGCGCAGAAAGGCCGACCGTGCCCGACAGCACCCCGACCCTCCTCCTGACCGGCGGTCAGGTCCTCACCCTCGACGACGCGTTCACCGTGGCGGAAGCCGTGGCCGTGCGCGGCCGGGACATCGTGGCCGTCGGCTCCGACGCCGAGGTGCGGGCCCTGGCCGGGCCCGGGACCCGGGTCGTCGACCTCGGCGGAAGGACCGTCCTGCCCGGCATCAACGACTCCCATCTGCACGGCGCCGCGTACGGGATGACGAAGCCCCCGTTCGCCCTGGACGTCGGTCATCCGGCCGTGCGGTCGATCGCCGACGTGGCACGGGCGGTGGAGCGGGCGGTCGCCGCCGCAGGGCCCGGCGAGTGGATCGTGGGGCTGGGCTGGGACCCCGGTTATCTCGCGGAGTGCGTGAGCGAGCCGGGGCGTCTCCCGCACCGCCGGGACCTGGACGCCGTGGCGCCGGACCATCCGGTGTGTCTCACCGACTTCTCCTCGCACATGGTGTGGGCGAACAGCGCGGCACTGCGCGCGTGCGGCGTCGACGCCGATACGACGGCGCCGCCGGGCGGGGTCCTCGACCGCGACGCCGACGGCCGGCCCACCGGCATCCTCCGCGAGGCCGCGCAGGCCCTCGTCCAGGCCGCGCTGCCCTCCCCCACGGTCGCCCGGCGCCGCGACGCCATCCGGGCCGTCGTCGCCGAGCTGCACACGCGCGGCATCACCAGCTACACCGAGCCGGGGCTGGGGCCGGGCGGCGCCACGACCTTCTTCGGGGGGCTGAGCACCGACAACCTGACCGCGTACGCCGGGCTGGCGGCGGACGGCGAACTCGACGCCCGCGTGAGTGTGCTGCTGCTGCCCGCGCCGATGGGCGGCTCGGCCGACGACCTGCGCAAGGGCCTGGCCGAGCTGCGCGCCCCGGTCGGGGCCGATCCGCGCCGGCTGAACGTGCTCGGGGTGAAGATCTTCGCCGACGGGGTGCCGCCGAACCGTACGGCGTGGATGAGCGAGCCGTACGCCGACGGAGGGCACGGCGCGCTGTGCGTGCACGGCGCCACGCCCGCGCTGCGGACCGAGGAGCTGCGGGAGATGATCCGCGTCGCGCACGCGGCGGGGTTCCAGCTCGGGGTGCATGTCACCGGGGACCTGGCCATCGACGTGGTGGTGGCCGCGTTCGTCGCGGCCGAGGCGGCCGTGCCCCGGCCGGACGCCCGGCACTACGTCATCCACGGTGATTTCGTCGGTCCCCGCAGCCTGGCCCGGCTGGCCGAGCACGGGTGGGGCGTCAACATGAACCCGGCGATCAAGTGGACGGTGTCGGACCTGATGGACGAGGTGGTGGGCCGGGAGCGGTCCGCCTACCAGTGGCCGGTGCGGTCCGCGCTGGACGCCGGGATCGCGGTCTGCGCGAGCTCCGACGCGCCGATCACCGAGCCCGACTGGCGGCAGGGGGTGGCCGCGATGATGCTGCGGGAGTCGAAGGCGAGCGGCCGCACCAGCGGCCCCGAGCAGTGCGTGGGCCTGGTCGACGCGCTGCGGGCGTACACCGTGCACCCTGCCCGGCAGGACTTCGCCGAGGAGTGGAAGGGCACGGTGGAGGCCGGGAAGGTCGCGGACCTGTGTGTGCTGGACCGGCCGCTGCTGGACCTGGACCCGCGCGCGATCCCCGAGGTCGAGGTGGACATGACGGTGTTCGACGGGCGGGTCGTGCACGAACGCTGAGCGCGTCGGCCTCGCCCGGAGCGGTGACCGGCTCCGGGCGGGGCCGTGCCCGCGGGTCAGCCGCGGGCGCGCTGGTGGACGCGGGCGAGGAGGAGGTTCGGGTCGTCCTGGTTGAAGTACGCCGCGCTGGTCACGTAGGCGCTTCGGCCGCGTACGGCCACGGCGGTCGGGTTGGACAGCCCGTCGTCGGCGGTGAGGACGACGGTACGGCGGCCGTCCGGGCCGACCCGGACCACCTCGCTGCTCGTGACCAGCGCGGCGAGGACGGTGTCGCGGTGCCGCTCGACGAAGCCGAAGTCGTCGACGCCGGTGAGCCCGGTCGCCCTGGTGCGGACGGGGCCGGCCGTGCCGTCCTCGCGGACGGGGATGCGCAGGAGGGTGCCGGCGTCGCTGTTGGACACCCAGACGGCGTTGTGGTGGAACCGCAGTCCGTTGACGCCGACGCCGGAGGCGTCCGGCCCGGTGCCCGGGGCGAGTTCGGGTCCGGTGGCCCAGGCGGTGCGGGTGCCGTTCTTGAGCGAGACGCGCCAGACGGTGCCGCGCACGGAGTCGGCGGCGTAGAGCACGCCCCGGCGCTCGTCGAGGGCGAGGCCGTTGGGGAAGCCGTCGGCGGGCAGCTCGGCGAGCTGCCGCGGCGCGCCGCCGTCGCGGGCGATGCGCCAGATGCCGGTCTTGCGGGTTCCGGTGGCGTAGTTGACGTAGAGGGTGCCGTCGTAGGCGCGGGCGATGCCGGTGACGACGGCGGCTCCCACGACCGGGGTGTGGGGGTCGGCCACCGTCGGCAGGGTGGCGAGCGTCCGGGTGGCTCCCGTGCGGGTGACGTTCACGACGGTCCGGGCGAAGAAGAAGGTCAGGTCGGCGGAGCCGTCGGGTTCGAGGGCGATGTTCTCGGGGGTCTGCCCCCGGGCGAAGTCGAAGTGGGCGAGGACGCGCGGGTCGGACACGGTCGGTTCGCCGCCCACCGCGGGAGCCGTCGCGAGCAGACCGAGGGCGAGGGCCACGGCGGTGACACCCGCCAGGCGTGGAAGTCGGGGCATGGGCCTCTCCTGGGAGCGGAGCACGAGGGCGCCGGGGTGTGGCGCCTGACGACCATGGCGGCGGGCCCGGGACGGCGGTGGCATTCGTGGCCGGGGGGTCCCCCGGCCGGACCAGGTCATGAACCCGCCTGCCGCATGCAGGAGACTGGGCGGTGCACAGGGGCACCGACCGGGAGGGGAACAGCCGCGTGATCATCTTCGGCACCAAGGGCTATCTGTACCAGCTGGCGATCCTGACGCTGGTGTGCGGCCGCTGCGGCAACCCGGCCGCGCACACGCTGCGCAAGCGGGTCACCAAGTTCACGCTGTTCTTCGTGCCGTTGTTCCCGGTGTCGACGACGTACCTGACGCAGTGCACGTTCTGCGGCGCGGAGGAGAAGGTGACCGCGGAGCAGGCGGAGCGGCTGCGGACCCAGGGGTCCGTCACCGGGTGAGCCCGACCCGGGCGCAGGCGGCCCGGACCTCCCGGGTGCAGATCCGGTCGACGGTGTACACGCCGTCCTTGACCAGGGTCCGCCCGATGTCGGCGGCGGTCACCGCGTGCGGGGTGAGCAGGACGGCCGGGACGTCGCGGGTGGTGGGGCTGTCGACGGTGGTCGGGGCGTGGTCGCGGGCGTCCTCGCCGCGGCCGAGCGCGACGGCCATGGCGGCGGCCTCGGCGGCCTCCTTGCGGAAGGGCTTGTAGACCGTCATGTACTGCTCGCCCTTGACGATGCGGCGTACGGCGTCGAGGTCGGCGTCCTGGCCCGTGACGGGCGGGATGCGGGTGACGCCTGCGTTCTTCAGGGCGGAGATGACGCCCGAGGCGATGTTGTCGTTGGCCGCCAGGACCCCGTCGATCCCGTAGGGGCCGAGGGCCGCGATGGCGGCGGACATGTTGGTGTGGGCGGCCTGGGTGCTCCAGTCCTGGGTCTCGTAGGACCGGGCGACGCGCACGTGGTCCCGGATGACGGACAGCGCGCCCCGCCGGTACCAGGCGGCGTTGGGGCTGGTCGGGTCGCCGTTCATCATCACGACGGTCCGGCCGCCGTGCCGCTTCTCGAGACCGTCCAGCAGCCCCTGGCCCTGGAGCCGGCCGACCTGGAGGGCGTCGAAGCCGACGAAGCCGGAGACCGGGCCCTCGGCGAGCCGGTCGTAGGCGACGACCGGGACGCCCGCCCGCCGCGCCTCCTGGATCGAGGAGCGCAGCGCACGGGTGTCGGCGGCGTCGAGGATCAGCACTCCGGCCCCTTTGGTGATCATGGAGATCATCTGTTGCTGCTGGCGGGTCGCGTCGTTCTCGGCGTTGGCGTACTCGAAGGTGCAGCGGGGGCAGAGCTTCTTGACCTGTGCCTCGATCAGGGGCCGGTCGGCGTGCTCCCAGCGGGGGACGGACCGGCTGGGCAGGAGCAGGCCGACGGTGAACGCGTCGGACTCGGTGCCGGATTCCGAGCCGCAGGCGGCCGCGGGCAGCGCGAGGAGGGCGGCGGCGAGCGCCGCGGCGACGGTCCGGCCGCGCCCCGGCCTCATGGCAGCACACCGCCTCGCGCCTCCACGGCCGGTTCTCCGTCCGGTACGACGATCTCGCTCCACACCTGCTTGCCGCCGGCCACCGGCACCGAGCCGGAGGATTCCGACATCGCCTCGACCAGCATCAGACCGCGGCCGCCGGTGGACTCCCAGTCCACGATCACGGGCTTGGCGGGCGCGCGGGGCGAGGAGTCGCTGACGCCGACCCGGACCCGGTCCCCGCGCAGCACCAGGTCGAGCCGGACCGGGCCCTGGGTGTGCACGAGGGCGTTGGTGACGAGTTCGGAGACGACCAGCAGGACCGCGTCGGCGGCCTCCGGGACCTTCCAGCGGCGCAGGGTGCGCGCGGTGAAGCGGCGGGCGTGCATGACGGCGTCGGGCAGCCGCCACACCATCCAGCCGGCCCGGATCGGCCGGGTCTCCATGCCGTCGTAGCGCAGGAGCAGCAGCGCCACGTCGTCCTCGCGGCGGCCCCCGTCGCCGAGCAGGTCGTCGGCCATCGCTCCCGGGTCGGCGGGGTCGGCCGCCGCGAGGGCCGTGCGGGTGCGGCGCATGCCCTCGTCGATCGGCAGGTCGGCGGCCTCGACCAGGCCGTCGGTGACGAGGGCGAGGACGGTGCCGGGGGCGAGCGCGACCGAGGTCATGGGGAACTCCGCCTCGGCGAGGATGCCGAGCGGGGGCCCGCCCGCGACCTCCACCTCCTCGGTGCCGCCGTCGGGGTGACGCACCAGCGGGGCGAGGTGCCCGGCGCGGACGAAGAGGGTATTGCCCTCCTCCATGTCGAGTTCGGCGTAGCAGCAGGTCGCGAAGAGGTCGGTCTCCATGCCGACGAGGAGCCGGTTGGCGTGGGAGACGACGACGTCGGGAGGGTGGCCCTCCATGGCGTACGCCCTGACCGCGGTCCGCATCTGGCCCATGATCGTGGCGGCTCCGGCGCTGTGGCCCTGCACGTCGCCGATGACCAGGGCGACACGGTCCTCGGACAGGGCGATGACGTCGTACCAGTCGCCGCCGACCTGCAGTCCCCGGCGGGCCGGGAGATAGCGGGCGACGGCGATGCCGCCGGGCAGTTCGGGCAGTCGGCGGGGCAGCAGGCTGCGCTGGAGCATGGTGGCGAGTTCCTGCTCCGCGTCATGGGCGTGGGCGCGCTGGAGGGCCTGGCCGACGAGGGCCGCGGTGGCGGTGAGCAGGGAGCGTTCCTCGGGGACGAACGTGTGCGGGAGGTCCCAGCCGACCAGGCACACCCCGGCGACGCGGCCCTTGGCGGGCAGCGGCAGGACGGCGAGCCCGCCGGGGCCGATGCCGGCGAGTCCTGGTTCGAGGGCGGTGCCGGCGGGCCACAGGTCCATCCGGCCGTCGCTGAGGGCGGCCTGGAGGGTGGGCAGCGCGCGGACGGGCGCGTCGGGCCACTCGGTGCGCCATTCGGCGCGCCAGGCGTCCGGCCAGGCTGCGGGCTGGGGCGGGTCGAGGACGGTGACCATCAGCCGGTCGTCCTGGAGGGCGGCGAGGGCCACCCGGTCGGCGCCCAGCGGCTCGCGCAGGGCGGAGACGACCACCCGGCCGACGTCCCGGACGGTCACGGCGTCGTCGAGGGCGGCGGTCAGCCACTGGATGCGGGAGACGTCGTCGGCGCTGCGGCGCAGCACCGGGGTGGCGGTCACCACGCCGAGGACCCGTTCCGGCCGGTCGGCGGTGGCCGGTTCGGCGCGGCAGGTCAGGCTCAGCCAGCGCATCTCGCCCGTGGGGCCGCGGACCCTGAACTCCAGATCACGTCGGCCCGAGGCCTCGGAGGAGGGCTCCAGGACCGACATCAGGGCGTGCATGTCCTCCGGGAGGGCGTGGGCGAGCAGGGTGTCGACCTTGCCGTCGAAGTCCTCGGCGGAGATGCCGACCAGGTCGAGCAGCGTGTCGTCGGCCTCGATGAGCCCGGTGTCCGGGACCAGGACGAAGGAGCCGACGCGCAGGCTGCGCAGCGCGGGGTCGAGCAGCGAGGACGGCTCCGGCGGGCCCGTGACGGGCTGGAGGAGGCCGGCGACGGCGTCGGCGTAGCGTTCCAGGAAGCGGCGCTGGTCGGCCTCGAAGCCCTCCGTCGAGGCGCCGGTGACGACGAGACAGCCGAGCCGCCGGCCCTCCACGTCGAGGGGCAGCGCGCCGAGCGAGGGGTCGGCGGTCAGCCACAGGGGGCGGTCGGTCAGGAAGGCGCGTACGGCGGGTGAGTCACCGGACAGGGGGAGCCGGACCGGTGGCCCCGGTTCGGAAGGGACGCCTCCCGCCGAGTCCACCAGCCGAAGCTCTTCGTGCCCGGCCCCCGGCGCGTAGACCGCCGCCTGTGTCGCTCCGGCCAAGATCAGGGCCCGGTCGAGGCATGTCCGCAACGTACCTCCCGTCCCCGCCTCGGGTGCCGACAGGTTGAGAACGGGGCACCCACCCACCAGAATCGCATATACGAACCAACCCGACATACCTACCGATCGTCACTGTTGTCGTCTACGCCAGGTATCACCCATGAAGGCCTGCATACGGGACACGGCCGCCGCCGTGACCGCGGTCTGGGCGGCGGTCGCCCTCGCGGCCTGCGGGGCGGACACCGGGAGCGACCCCGACGGAGGGAGCGCGCCGAGCATCGGCCTGCTGCTGCCGGACGCCACCACGGCGCGCTGGGAGGCGCAGGACCGGCCGCTGCTGGAGAAGAAGATCAAGGAACTGTGCGACACCTGTGTGGTCGAGCACGCCAACGCCAGGGGCGAGGTGGCCACCCAGCAGGAGCAGATGGACTCGATGATCACCAAGGGGGTCGACGCCATCGTGCTGGTGGCCGTGGACGGCAAGTCGCTCGCCTCGTCGGTCTCGGAGGCCCGCGCGGCGGGCATCCCGGTGATCGCCTACGACCGGCTCGCCCAGGGCCCGATCTCCGGCTATGTCTCCTTCGACGGCAGGGAGGTCGGCCGACTCCAGGGCCGGGCCCTGCTCAGGGCGATGGGCGGGGGGACACCGCGCCCGCAGATCGTGATGATGAACGGCGATCCCGCCGACCCCAACACCGCGTTGTTCAAGGAGGGCGCGCTGTCCGTGCTGCGCGGGAAGGTGAGGATCGGCAAGGCGTACGACACCCTGCAGTGGCGGGCGGAGACCGCGCACATGAACATGTCCGCGGCCATCGCGGCCCTCGGCGCCGACGCCATCGACGGGGTGTACGCGGCCAACGACGGCCTCGCCGGCGGCAGCATCTCGGCGCTGAAGGCGAACAAGGTCGCCCCGCTGCCCCCGGTCACCGGCCAGGACGCCGAACTCGGCGCGCTGCGCCGGATCCTGGCCGGCGACCAGTACATGACCGTCTCCAAGCCCTTCGGTCCGGAGGCCGCGGCGGGCGGTGCGATGGCCGTGGCGGCGGCCCGCCGGGAGGGCCTGGACCGGCTCGCGACCAGCGAGGTGACACCGCGCGGCGGCGACCGGGTCCCGGCCGTGCTGCTCACACCGGTGTCCGTGACGGCCGACACCATCAAGGACACCGTGGTGAAGGAAGGCCTGCACACGGTGCAGCAGATCTGCACCCCCCAGCTCCGGGCCGCCTGCGAGGAGGCGGGGCTGATCTGACGGGCCGCGTCGCGCGGACTCCGGCCTGGTCCGGGGCCAGGGAAGGAGGTGGTTGCCGTGCCGGGTCCGCCCTTGCTGGCGTTGCGCGGGGTGTGCAAGCGCTTCGGTGTCGTCGACGTCCTCACGGACATCGAGCTGGAGATCCACTCCGGTCAGGTGGTCGCCCTTCTGGGGGACAACGGGGCCGGCAAGTCGACGCTGGTGAAGGTGATCTCCGGGGTGGCGCCCGCGGAGCGGGGCGTCATCGAGTGGGAGGGCCGTTCGGTCCACATCCGACGCCCGCACGACGCGCGGACCCTCGGCATCGCCACCGTCTACCAGGACCTCGCGCTGTGCGGGAACCTCGACGTGGTCGGGAACCTGTTCCTCGGGCGGGAGATCCGCCGGTACGGGTTCCTCGACGAGATGGAGATGGAGCGCCGCACCCAGGAGCTGCTGGAGCGGCTGACCCGGCGGGTGCCCGATCTGCGCGGTCCCGTCGCCTCGCTCTCCAGCGGGCAGCGGCAGACGGTCGCCATCGCCCGCTCGCTGCTCGGCGAACCGCGTGTCCTGCTCCTGGACGAGCCGACGGCCGCGCTCGGGTTCGAGCAGACGTCCGAGATCCTGGACCTCATCGACCGGTTGCGGGACCGGGGGCTGGGCGTCCTGCTGATCAGCCACAGCATGGGGGACGTGAAGGCCCTCGCGGACCGGGCCGCGGTGCTGCGGCTCGGCCGCAACAACGGCTTCTTCGACGTGAACACCGCCTCGCAGGAGCAGATCATCGCGTCCATCACCGGCGCCACGGAGAACGTGCCCCGCCGGCCGTCCCCACGGGAGTCGGGGTGGTGAGAGGCATGCGCAAGGTGGCGGACGACGCCTCGGCCGAACCCACCGCGTCCGGGGGCGAGGTCCGCCCGCCGGAGCGCGAGGGGCGCGCCTCCCGGGCCGTGGACGGGGGGGTCCGTGCGCTGCGCGGCACGCTCGCGCTGCTGAAGCGCAAGGTGCGGGCGGGAGAACTGGGCTCGCTCCCCGTCGTCCTGGTCCTCGCCGTCGTCTGGATCACCTTCCAGTCCCTCAACCCGAACTACCTGTCGCCTCGGAACCTGTCCAACCTCAGCGTGGACATCGTGGGGACCGGTCTCATCGCGGTCGGCATCGTGTTCGTGCTGCTGCTCGGCGAACTCGACCTGTCCGTGGGCTCGGTCAGCGGCTTCGCGGCGGCGGTGTTCGCGGTGCTGAACGTGAACAGCGGGGTACCGGAGTGGCTCGCGCTCGTCGTGGGCGTCCTGACCGGCACCGTCGCGGGCACCCTGCAGGGTTTCTCCGTCGCACGGACCCGGGTCCCGGCGTTCGTGGTCACGCTCGCGGGGCTGCTCACCTGGAACGGCCTGATGCTCGCCGTCCTCGGCGACAGCGGCACCGTCAACCTGGACGAGGACGGGCTCGTCGCCCAGCTGACCAGTTACTACTTCACCCAGGACGCCGTCGCCTACGGGCTGGCGGCGGTGGCCACCGCGGTGGTGTTCCTCGGGGCCGACCTGGACAGAAGGCGCCGCAAGGCGGTGAACATGCCGCACCGCTCGCTCACCGCCGTGGGCGTGCGGACCGCGGTCACGGCGGTGGTCGCGTTCGGCGTCGCCTACGTCGTCAATCGCTTCCAGGGGCTGCCGCTCGCTCTGCTGATCTTCCTCGTGGTCGTGGCCGGCCTCGACATCCTGCTGCGGCGCACCCACTACGGGCGGCAGGTGTACGCCCTCGGCGGCAGCATCGAGGCGGCCCGCCGCGCGAGCCTCAGTGTGTTCCGGGTCCAGACGGCCGTGTTCGCCGTCTCCGGCACCATGGCCGCCGTCGGCGGACTGTTCCTCGCCTCGCGCATCACCTCGGTGAGCCAGAGTTCGGGCTCGGGGGTCCTGCTGGTGAACGCGATCGCGGCGGCGGTGATCGGGGGCACCAGTCTGTTCGGCGGGCGCGGGACGACGTGGTCGGCGGTGCTCGGCATGCTCGTCATCCAGTCGATCGCCTCGGGCATGGCGATCACGGACACTCCCCCGGCGGTCCAGTTCGTGATCACGGGCGGGGTGCTGTTCGCGGCGGTGGTCATCGACGCGCTGTCCCGGCACTCACAGGAGGCACACGGCCGGGCGTGATGTGCGTCACATCAGGCAACCTCCGCAACTTTCATTGAAAGTTTTGTCATCTAGGCTGACAAACCCCTCGGCCCCCAGCAGGCAACTGGAGCGTTCCTCCATGACCGACCGGTCCGCCGCCGTCCCCGCGCAAGCCTCCGCCACCGCCTCGTACGCCCGGATCTACGAGGAACAGCAGCCGAGGCTGGTCGCGTACGCGCGCTCGCTCACCCGGAACGCCTGGACCGCCGAGGACCTCGTCGCCGAGGCGCACTTCCGGGTGTGGCGCCGGCTGGCCGAGGGGCACGAGATCGAGAACGTGCCGGCGTATCTGCGGACGACGGTGCGGCACCTCGCGATCGCCTCCGGGACCGCGGTGCGCGAGACGCCCCGGGATCCGCACACCGACGAGCGGGCGGAGCCGGGCGCGCAGGAGGGCGACCCGGCCGAGCAGGTGTCCCAGGTCGACCTGGTGGTGCGGGTGCTGGGCCAGTTGCCCGAGCGCTGGGTCAAGGCGCTGTGGCTGGCCGAGGCGGAGGGGCAGCCGCTGGCGGCGATCGGGCCGCAGCTCGGCACCAAGGAGGGGGCGACGGCCGTCCTGCTGCACCGGGCCCGCGAGGGCATGCGGCAGGCCTTCCTGCGCACCCAGACCGGCGCGCCGCAGGACCCGGCGTGCCAGGTCCACTGGTCCCGGATGCCCGCCTACGTCCGTGGCGCCGCGACCCCGCGCCAGGGCGAGCGGCTGCTCGGTCACGTCGACGGCTGCGACGACTGCCGCGCCCGGCTCGCCGCCCTGATGCGGGCCAACGACCGCCTCCCCGCGATCGTCGCACCGGCCCTGCTGCTGTGCGCACTGGGCGGCACGGGCAAGTACCTCATGACCTTCGCCGCGGGGGCGGCGGCGGGCGCGGGGGCGGCGGCGGGCGGCGGGGCAGTGGGCGGTGCTGGTGCCGGGGCGGCGAGCGGTGCCGGGGCGGCGAGCGGTGCGGGCGCGGCGGGCAGCGCGGGTGCGGCAGGCAGCGCAGGGGCAACGGGCGGCGCGGGCGCAGCAAGCAGCGCAGGGGCAGCGGGCAGCGCGGCGGCAGGCGGCGCCGGGGCTGCGGGCAGTGCGGGCGCGGCAGGCAGCGCCGGGGCGGCGGGCGGTGCCGGGGCCGCAGCCAGTACAGGGGCTGCGGGTGGAGCCGGGGCGGCGGGCAGTGCGGGCGCGGCAAGCGGCGGCGGGGCAGCGGGTGGTGCCGGGGCCGCAGCCGGCGTCGGCGCAGGGGCCGGCACCGGGGCGGCGGGCAGTGCGGGCGCGGCGGGCGGTGTCGGGGCCGCAGGCGGTGCTGGGGCGGGGGCCGCGGGTGCGGCGGGCGGTGTCGGCTCGGCAGGTGGCGCGGGGGCCGCAGGCAGTGCGGGGGCGGCAGGTGGTGGCGGGGCCGCAGCCGGTGCCGGGGCGGGGGCCGCGGGCGCGGCGGGTGGTGTCGGCGCGGCGGGTGGTGGCGGGGCCGCGGGCAGTGCGGGGGCGGCAGGTGGTGGCGGGCTGTGGCACGGAGTGCGCCACTCGGCGGTCGGTGGCTCGAAGGCGCCGGCGGTGGCGGCGGGTGCGCTCGTGGCGGGCGCCGCCGCACTCGCGCTGGTCATCGGCCCGGGCGAGTCCGCTCCGGTACCGGCCCAGCGCGCGCCGATCGCCGACGCGCCCGTGCGCCAGTTGCCCGTGGCGGAGGTGCCGACGGACCCTCCGGCGCGGGACACCGTGCCGGCGGAGGCCACCGAGGACCGGACGACACCCGTACGGGTCGCCGACGCCACGGCAGACCTCCGCACGGACACCGCGCCCCCGGCGACCGAGGCGGCGCCCCCGTCCGACACCGGGAAGCCCCCCACGACCGGCGGGGGGAGCACCGGGGTTCCCGTGGACGACGAGCCCTCGTCCACCGGAACCCCGCCGACGGAGGAGCGGACGCCTCCGCCCGCGGACAACGGCACAGCGGACGACGGCGCGGAGGAGACCCCGACACCCTCGACCCCCTCCCCCGAGACCCCCTCCCCCGAGACCCCCGAGCCCGAGACCCCGCAGCCGGAGATCCCGCAGCCCGAGCCGCCGCACACCGCGGACCCCGAGCCCGGGACCGGGGACGGCGGCGAGGGGGGCTGCGCGACCGGCGGCGGCCAGGACGGCGGGCACGGGAAGACCCGGCACGGCGAGGGCAGGCATCACCGCGGCGGCCACTCCGGACACGGGACCGACTGACGGAATCCCGGCGCCCGCCGCGCCGCACCGGTCACCGGGTCGGACCTGCCCCAACCGCCGACCTTCGCTTATGACACTCGTTATAGCCCCGGTGTAGGGTTCCTCTATAACAGTCGTCATAGGAGATTCCATGACCATCATCACCGTGAACACCCCGAAGGGTCGCCTCACCCTGGAGCAGCGCCGCGCCCTGGCCGAGACCCTGACGGACGCGGTGCTGGTGCCCGAGGTCGGCCGGTTCGCGCCGCCCGCCAGGGCCGGGTTCCAGGTGCACTTCGTGGAGCGCGAGCCGGACATGATGGCGATCGGCGGGCGACTGCTGGCCGACGCCGGTCAGGAGCTCGACGTCATGGTGATCGACGTGGCCGTCATGGACGGCGACTGGCCCCAGGAGGTACGCACGGAGGTCATCGAACGCCTGCTGGCCGCACTGACCGAGGCCTGCGGACTGCCGGCGCCCTCCCCGGCGTGGTGGGTGAACTTCCGGGTCGTCGAGGAGGGCAGCTGGGGCTCCGGCGGAGGCGTCCGGTCGATCCTCTCCCTCCTGGACACCGGGGTGTTCACCGAGGAGAAGGCGAAGGCGATCCGCGCGGCGATCACGGGCTGACGGCCCCGGCGAGCACCGCTTCGAGCTGCCGCGCGACACGGTCCAGGGGCTGGGTATCGCGCTGGGCGCGGCACATGGCGATGGCCCCCTCGACGGCGGCCACCACCAGAGCCGCGATTTCCGGCGCCCGCCCGGGGTCGACGCCCTGCTCGCACAGCGCCTCGGTGAGCAGCCGCTGCCAGGTGTCGAAGGCCTCGGCCGCGGCGACGAGGGCCGGCGGCGGCTCGGCGTCCGACGGCTCCTCCACGGACACGGCCAGCACGGGGCACCCGGCGCGGAAGTCGCTCTGGACGACGACGCCGCGCCACAGCCCCAGAAAGGCCCTCAGCCCGGCGACCGGGCCCGCCTCCAACTCCTTGCGCAGGAGGCGGGCGACCGCGTCACCGCCGTGGCGCACCGCCTCGGTCGCGAGTTGTTGCTTGCCCTCGGGGAAGTAGTGGTACGTCGAGCCCAGCGGCGCCTTGGCGTGCTTGGCCACCTCCCGGATGCTCGCGGCGTTCAGGCCACGCCTGCTGATCAGGTCGGCGGCGCCGGCCACGATGCGTTCCCGCGACGGCGCACTGGACTTGGCCACGCCCGCACTCCCCTCCGGCCGCACGCTCCGGCCCCTGTCCCACTTGGCTATAACGCCCGTCATAGTCTAGCCCGACGGCCGCTTGTGCCGACTGTCCTCGGCTGGGCGCAGCTCCCGCAGGCGCCCGGATCGACGCCCCGGCCGACGTCCTCCCCGGGTCGCGGACGGCGTGCGCCGGCTCCCGGGGGGCGGGCCTGAGCCCGGGTCAGACGTTGCGGCGGTACTGGCCTCCGACCTCGAAGAAGGCGTCCGTGATCTGCTGGAGCGAGCAGACCCGGGCGGCGTCCATGAGGACCGCGAAGACGTTGTCCCCGCCCACCGCCGCGTCCTTCAGGGCGGCCAGGGCCTCGTGCGCCTGCTCGCGGTGTCCGGCCTGGTAGTCGCGGACCCGCTCGAGCTGGGAGTGCTTCTCCTGCTCGGTGGCGCGGGCGAGTTCGACGACGCCCGGTTCGGCGGTGTCGGCGTGCGGGTTGCGGAAGGTGTTGACGCCGATCAGGGGCAGGGTGCCGTCGTGCTTGCGCTGCTCGTACAGCATCGACTCGTCCTGGATACGGCCGCGCTGGTAGCCGGTCTCCATCGCGCCGAGCACCCCGCCGCGTTCGTTGATCCGCTCGAACTCCTGGAGCACCGCCTCCTCCACCAGGTCGGTCAGCTCGTCGATGATGAACGAGCCCTGGAGGGGGTTCTCGTTCATCGCCAGGCCCCACTCCCGGTTGATGATCAGCTGGATCGCCAGGGCACGGCGGACGGATTCCTCGGTGGGGGTGGTGACGGCCTCGTCGTAGGCGTTGGTGTGCAGGCTGTTGCAGTTGTCGTAGATCGCGATGAGCGCCTGCAGGGTGGTGCGGATGTCGTTGAAGTCCATCTCCTGGGCGTGCAGGGAGCGTCCGGAGGTCTGGACGTGGTACTTCAGCTTCTGGGAGCGCTCGTTCGCGCCGTACTTCTCCTTCATCGCCACCGCCCAGATCCGGCGGGCGACCCGGCCCAGCACCGAGTACTCGGGGTCCATGCCGTTGGAGAAGAAGAAGGAGAGGTTGGGCGCGAAGTCGTCGATGCGCATGCCCCGGGCGAGGTAGGCCTCGACGTAGGTGAAGCCGTTGGCGAGGGTGAAGGCCAGCTGGCTGATGGGGTTCGCGCCGGCTTCGGCGATGTGGTAGCCGGAGATGGACACCGAGTAGAAGTTGCGGACCTTCTGCTGGATGAACCACTCCTGGATGTCGGCCATCATCCGCAGGCTGAACTCGGTGGAGAACAGGCAGGTGTTCTGGCCCTGGTCCTCCTTGAGGATGTCCGCCTGCACCGTGCCCCGCACGTTCGCCAGCGCCCCGGCCCTCAGCGCGGCCGCCTCCTGCGGTGACGGGTCACGGCCCTCGGCGGTACGGAAACGGTCGAGCTGCTGGTCGATCGCGGTGTTCAGGAAGAACGCGAGGATCGTCGGCGCGGGCCCGTTGATCGTCATCGACACCGAGGTCGTCGGGGCGACCAGGTCGAAGCCGTCGTAGAGGGCCTTCATGTCGTCGAGGGTGGCCACCGAGACGCCGGAGGTGCCGACCTTGCCGTAGATGTCGGGGCGCTCGTCCGGGTCACGGCCGTAGAGGGTGACGGAGTCGAAGGCGGTGGACAGCCGGGTGGCGGGCTGTCCCTCGGAGAGCAGTTTGAAGCGCCGGTTGGTGCGGAACGGGTCGCCCTCGCCGGCGAACATCCGCGCCGGGTCCTCCCCGTCCCGCTTGAACGGGAACACGCCGGCGGTGAAGGGGAAGAACCCGGGGAGGTTCTCCGCGCGCCAGAAGCGCACGAGTTCGCCGTGGTCGGTGAAGCGGGGCAGGGCGACCCGGGGGACCTTGTTGCCGGAGAGGGACTCGCGGGTGAGGCTGGTGCGGATCTCCTTGTCGCGGATCCTCACGACCTGCTCGTCGCCCGAGTAGGCGGCGACGACGGCGGGCCAGTTCGCGATCTGCTCGGTGATCTCGCGCGGGAGGTCACGGCGCGCGCCGTCGAGCAGCGACTCCACGTTCGCGGCGTCGGAGCCGGCCGCGGCGAGTTCACCCGCGACCGTCTCCAGGCGCTGCACCCGCCGGGCCGCCTCGGCCAGCTCGCCGGTCTCGGCGTGGTAGGCGCGGACCGTGTCGGTGATCTCGGCGAGGTAGCGCACCCGCTCCGCCGGGACCACCTGGCGGATGCCGGAGGAGTGCCGCACCTCGACCGGTGCGAGAGCGCCCTGGACCAGCGGCAGCCCCTCCTCCGCGAGGACCGTCCTGAGGTGCTGGTAGAGCGCGGTGACCCCGTCGTCGTTGAACGTGGCCGCCGAGGTGCCGTAGACCGGCATGTCCTCGGGCCGCTTGCCGAACGCCTCCCGGTTGCGGACGAGTTGCCGGCCCACGTCCCGCAGGGCGTCCTTGGCACCGCGCCGCTCGAACTTGTTGATCGCCACGACGTCGGCGAAGTCGAGCATGTCGATCTTCTCCAGCTGTGAGGCGGCGCCGAACTCCGGCGTCATCACATACATCGAGGTGTCCACGAACGGCACGATCGCCGCGTCGCCCTGGCCGATGCCGGGCGTCTCCACGACCACCAGGTCGAACCCGGCCGCCTTCACCACGTCGATCACGTCGGACAGGTGCTCGGGCAGTTCGTGGCTGCCCCGGGTGGCCAGGCTGCGGAAGAACACCCGGTTGCCGTCCAGGGAGTTCATCCGGATGCGGTCGCCGAGCAGGGCGCCGCCGCCGCGGCGGCGGGTCGGGTCGACGGCGATCACCGCGATGCGCAGCTTGTCCTGCTGGTCCACCCGGAACCGGCGCACCAGCTCGTCGGTCAGCGACGACTTGCCGGAACCACCCGTGCCCGTGATGCCCAGCACCGGCACCGTCCGTCCGGCCGCCGCGGCCCGCACCTGGGCCAGGAAGCCGTCCGGCAGCTTGCCCAGCTCGGCGCCCGTGATCGCCCGGGCGACCGCGAAACGCTCCCCCGCGAGAACCGCCGACACCTCGGCCGGGCCGCCGTCCCACAGGTCGAAGTCACAGTCCCTGACCACCGAGTTGACCATCCCGGCCAGCCCCATCCGCTGCCCGTCCTCCGGGGAGAAGATCGTCACCCCGCTCCCGCGCAGCCGGGCGATCTCCTCGGGGACGATCACACCTCCGCCGCCGCCGACCACCCGCACATGCTCCGCGCCCTGGGCCCGCAGCGACTCGACGAGGTACTCGAAGTACTCCACATGGCCGCCCTGGTACGACGAGACCGCCACACCGTGGGCGTCCTCCTCCAGCGCCGCGTCCACGACCTCCTGCACCGACCGGTTGTGGCCGAGATGGATCACCTCCGCGCCCTGGGACTGGAAGATCCGGCGCATGATGTTGATCGAGGCGTCGTGCCCGTCGAACAGGGCCGATGCCGTGACGAGACGGACGGGGTGTTCGGGGCGGTGCATGTCGCTCATGGGGGCCTTCCCGGACGGGTCAGGGGTACGCCGACCCCGAGATACTAGGACGTCCTACTAATTTACCGCAGGGTGGGGGTGCGCGGCCGTCCCCGGGCGGCCCCGATTTCGATCGACCCTTGACTGTCAAGGTTCATACAAATACGCTGCGAGCGGTTCAGCAGCTCGAGACGGTCTCTGCGGTGCAGTGGGGGGCTCGTGTGACAGACGCATTCGACGCCGACGTGGCGATCGTGGGACTCGGCCCGGTCGGTGCCACGGCGGCGAATCTGGCCGGCGCCCACGGACTGACCGCGGTGGCGTTCGACCGGGCCACGGCTGTCGAGCCTCGGCCCCGTGCCATCGGGTTCGACCAGGAGGCCATGCGCACGTTCGGAGGCCTCGGCCTGGCCGACGCGCTCGCGCCGCATGTGATGCCGTACCGCCCGTCGGAGTACCGCAACCGCCACGGGCAGGTCATCAAACGGATCGACACCGCGCCGCCGCCCCACCCGCTGGGCTGGGCGCCCAACTACGTCTTCCTCCAGCCGGAGCTGGAGAAGGCCCTGCGTCAGCGCCTCGCAGGGGTGGCCGGGGTCGAGGTCCGGCTCGGCACCGCGGTGACCGGCGTGCGGACCGACGCCGGGGGCGCGACCGTCGAGACGGTGGACGGGGCGGGGCGCCGGCGCACGGTCCGTACGCGGTATGTGCTGGCGTGCGACGGCGGGAGCAGCGGGATCCGGACCCGCGCGGGGCTGCCCCTGCGCGACCTGGAGTTCGACGAACCGTGGCTGGTGGTGGACGTCCTCCTGCACCCCGGCGCGGGCGAGGACCTGCCGGGGACCAACGTCCAGTACTGCGAGCCGGCCCGGCCCAGCACCTTTGTGGTGGGGCCCGGCCGTCTCCGCCGCTGGGAGCTGATGATCAACAAGGACGAGGATCCGCGCGAGATGACCGAGCCGCGGGTCGTCCGTGAGCTGCTGTCCCGATGGCTGGATCCCGGTGACTACGACCTGTGGCGGGCGTCGGCCTACCGCTTCCACGCCCTGGTGCTCAGACAGTGGCGTGCCGGGCGGCTGTTCTTCCTCGGGGACGCCGCCCATATGACACCGCCGTTCCTCGCGCAGGGCATGTGCCAGGGGATCCGCGACGCCTCCAACCTCGTGTGGAAGCTGGCCGCCCACCGGCACGGGGGTGCCGGTGACGGGCTGCTCGACACCTATCAGCGGGAGCGCGAGCCGCATGTGCTCCAGGTGACGGCCACGGCGAAGGAGTTCGGGCGGATCATCTGCGAGCGGGACGAGACGGCCGCGGCATCGCGTGACGCGGCGCTGCTGGACGAACTGGCGGCCCGGCCCGGGGGCACCGTCCGCCAGTCCCTCATCCCGGGTCTCCGCGCGGGCTTCCTGTCGCCCGACGGTTCCCCCGCACGGGGCGGGATCCTTCCCCAGCCGCGCGTCACCGACAGCCGGGGAGCAAGCGGGCTGCTGGACGAGTTCACCGGCGACGCCTTCCGGCTGGTGCTCGCCGAGGACGCCGATGTCCGCGCCGCGGAGTCGGCTCTGCGCGCGCACGAGGCCGAGGGAGGGTTCCCGATCCGGCTCGTACCTCTGCGGCGGCTCGACGGCCCGGTGCCCCCCGGCACATACCAGGAGGAGGTGCCCCTCCTCGCCACTTGGCTGCGGTCGCACGGATGCGATGCGGTGCTGGCCCGTCCCGACCACTATGTGTTCGGTGGCGCACCACGGGCGGCGGAGATCGGCACGCTGCTCGCCGCGGCGCGACGCCAGTGGTCGTCGTCGCCGTCGCCCTCCCCGATCGCGGAGTGACCCCGGCCGGCCGGCGGGGCGCCGCGGAGCCTTCGGGGCGCGGCGCCATGGACGACCGAGCGTGGACCGGCGTACCGGCCCGGCCCCGCCGACTGTCACGGCGGCCGGGTCGTCGCCCGCACGGGCGGGTCCTGCGGTCGGCCGTGCCCATGTGCGCGTCGGCGAGTTCCGCTGGACCGGCTCCATGGACGTCACCGAGGGTGCCTGGCCACCCGCGACGCGGCCCCCCGAGCGCCCGCCCACGTGACCTTCACCGCCACAAGGTCGATAATTCCTTCGGAGGAACCCAGCCTGCTCGTGTCAGTAGGAGGTACCCATGAAGATGTTGATCAACGTTCCGGAGACCGTGGTCGCGGACGCGCTGCGGGGAATGGCGGCCGCTCATCCCGAACTGACCGTCGACGTGGAGAACCGGGTCGTCGTCCGGCGGGACGCCCCGGTGGCCGGGAAGGTCGGACTGGTGTCCGGCGGCGGGTCGGGGCACGAGCCGCTGCACGGGGGCTTCGTCGGCCCCGGAATGCTCTCCGCCGCCTGTCCGGGCGAGGTGTTCACCTCGCCGGTCCCCGATCAGATGCTGCGCGCGGCGGCCGCCGTGAACAGCGGTGCGGGCGTGCTGTTCATCGTCAAGAACTACACCGGCGACGTGCTCAACTTCGACATGGCGGCCGAACTCGCCGAGGACGAGGGCATCGAGATCGCCAAGGTGCTCGTCAACGACGACGTGGCCGTCACCGACAGTCTGTACACGGCGGGGCGGCGCGGCACCGGCGCGACCCTGTTCGTGGAGAAGATCGCGGGCGCCGCCGCCGACGAGGGGCAGCCGCTGGAGCGGGTCCAGTCCATCGCCCGCCAGGTGAACGAGAACTCCCGCAGCTTCGGTGTGGCGCTCAGCGCGTGCACCACACCCGCCAAGGGGAGCCCGACCTTCGACCTGCCGGCCGGTGAGCTGGAACTGGGCATCGGCATCCACGGCGAACCGGGCCGTGAGCGGCGGGCGATGATGACGTCCGGGGAGATCGCCGACTTCGCCGTCCAGGCCGTCCTCGACGACATGGCGCCGCGCAACCCCGTGCTCGTGCTGGTCAACGGCATGGGCGCGACACCGCTGTTGGAGCTGTACGGCTTCAACGCGGAGGTGCAGCGGGTGCTCACCGAGCGCGGGGTGGCCGTCGCCCGTACGCTCGTCGGCAACTACGTGACGTCCCTCGACATGGCCGGCGCCTCGGTGACGGTCTGCCAGATCGACGAGGAGTTGCTGCGGCTGTGGGACGCGCCGGTGAGCACACCGGGCCTGCGCTGGGGCATGTGAGGCAAGGAGCAGCGGGACAGGCACGCGCACCGCAACGACCAGGCAAGGAGATCCTGTGCTCGACGCCGACTTCTTCCGCCGTTGGATGACGGCGACCGCCGCGTCCGTCGACCGCGAGGCGGAACGGCTCACGGCCCTCGACTCGCCCATCGGGGACGCCGACCACGGCAGCAACCTCCACCGCGGGTTCACCGCGGTGACCGCGGCGCTGGAGAAGGAGGGGACCGAGTCGGCCGCCACCCCGGGCGCGGTCCTCGTCCTCGCCGGGCGTCAGCTCATCTCGACCGTCGGCGGCGCCTCGGGCCCGCTGTACGGCACCCTGCTGCGCCGTACCGGCAAGGCGCTCGGGGACGCGGCCGAGGTGGACGAGGCCCGGTTCGCGGAGGCGCTGCGGGCGGGCGTGGACGCCGTGATGCAGCTCGGGGGCGCGGCGCCGGGCGACAAGACCATGATCGACGCGCTGGTGCCGGCGGTGGCCGCGCTCTCCGACGGGTTCGCCGCCGCGCGGGCCGCCGCCGAGCAGGGCGCCGAGGCGACGACACCGCTGCAGGCCCGCAAGGGCCGGGCCAGTTACCTCGGCGAGCGCAGCATCGGGCACCAGGATCCGGGGGCCACCTCGTCCGCCCTGCTCATCGCGGCGCTCGTGGACGCGAGCGGGAAGTGAGGCGAAGGTGAGCGACGAGAAGCTGGTCGGGATCGTGCTGGTCTCGCACAGCGCGGCCGTGGCCACCGCCGTGGCCGAGCTGGCGAAGGGGCTCGCGGGCGGCGGCGCGGCCGTGCCGGTCGCCGCGGCCGGCGGCACCGAGGGCGGTGGGCTGGGTACGAGCGCGGAGCTGGTGGCCGCCGCGGCCGCCTCCGTCGACCGGGGTGCCGGGGTCGCCCTCCTCACGGACCTGGGCAGCGCCGTCCTCACGGTCAAGGCGCTGCTCGCCGAGGGTGACGAACTCCCGGAGACCGCCCGCCTGGTGGACGCCCCGTTCGTCGAGGGCGCGGTGGCCGCGGTGGTCACGGCGGCGACGGGAGCCGACCTGGACGCGGTCGTGGCGGCGGCCTCGGAGGCGTACGACTACCGGAAGGTGTGACCGAGGGGCGGGCCCGCGGCACACCGGCCGCCGCTGCTCACCTCAGCCCCTCCGCGGCGACGGCGAGGGCCGAGCGCATGGCCTCCGCCGGCTCGGCCGGGCCGTCGCCGGATCCGTGACGGTGTCGGCGGTGCGCCAGGCGTGCCGCTCCACGGCGGCTCGCAGGGCCGCGTCGAACATCGCCGCCTGGGTCGCCGGGCGCAGGTCGCCGGCGTCTGCCGTCCGGCGGAGGCGGAGGAGCAGGCCGCCGCGGTCGTGTTTCTCGCCTCGGACGCCGCGAGCAACATCAACGGTGTGGTCCTGCCGGTCGACGACGGCTGGTCGGCGGTCCGACGCCACCGGCGGCCCCCGGTCGGCCGCGGCTCCCCGCGCCGCTACTCGTCCCCCTCGTCCTCCTCGTCCGGCCATGCTTCGGCGGGATCCTGGTCGTCCTCCTCGGTGACAGCCCCGGCCGCCTGGCCGGTCGGGTCCTCCGCAGCCGCTCCGTCCCCCGGGACTCCGGCCGTGCGGTCGGTCGTCCGGACGAACGAGCGGGCCAGACGCTCCCCCAGTTCCACGGCCGACGCATGGCTCTCGATCGGGGTGACGAGGGAGTTCCTGAAGACGATGTAGGTGACGCCGGAGGGGGCGCCGCCGCCGTGGGGATCGGGGCGGATACCGAGGGCCTGGGCGGTGGCGTACGACGCCTCGCCGATGATGTCGTAGGGTCCCACGTCACCGACGACCGCGTACTGCACCCGGTCCCGGTAGACCACCGCCGCCACCGAACCTCCCCGCACCCCGTGATCACGGTGGTTCCACAGGGCGCTCGCCCCGGGCACCACAATGTAGGGCAGCGTCTCGGCGCTCAGATAGCGGCCGTCGGACTGGGTGAAGGCGGTGGTGTCGGAGAACAGGGCGTCGGTGCGGCTGTTGCAGTGGGTGCCGGGGCGGCCGTCGCAGTCGATGTCCATGTCGGCCGTCCAGAAGACCGCCTCACGGGTACCGCAGACCGAGACGGTCGCGGGCACGCCGTCGTCGGTGCGGTAGCGGCCCCGGGAGACCGGCGCGCACTCCCGTACACGGGCCAGCAGCTCGGCCGCGCGGACGGCGCCCTCCTGCCGTATCGCCGGCGCCCCCGGCCTGCCCTGGGCGTGCCGGGCGGCGAGGGAGCCGGTGGTCGGGGCCAGCAGGGCGAGGCCGGCCACGGCCAGGGTCAGCGACTGGGCGCGCACGATACGGAACCCTCTCGTGGGACGGTGACGGACACTCAGCCCAATCTGGGGCGAGCGGTCGGCCGAGGCCATTCCGAGGGGGCCGTACGGTGCACGCTTCTGACGGCCCGACAGGGGGCGGGGGGCCGGTGCCTGCTCGGCCCCGGCCCCCCGGCCCGCGCGCCGGCGCGGGATCAGCGACGACAGCGGTCCGCGCCATCGGCCCGAACCAGGCCTCCGTCAAGGAGAGTTCGCGCCGGGAGGAGGTTCAGCATACGTAACTTTCCCGAGTAGTCACGCAACCCCCGGACTCGCGTGGCCGTCTTCATGTGTTCGCCATCTTGATGAGCCCGGACCACCGCGCCATATTGGTCCGGACCAATACCGCCGCGCCGGGCCGGGAGGCGAAGCCGTGCGACGTGTGATGCTCTGCGGGCTGGCGCTGGCCATGGCGTGCGGGTGCGCGCCCGGCGGCGGGGACGAGGGGCGGGCCCCCGGTGCTCCGAGCGGGGTGACGGCGCGGGCGGGGAGCGCGACCAGCGTGCACGTCATGTGGAACGCGGTCCTCGCGGATCCGCCGGTCGACGGGTACGAGGTCTACCGGGGCACGGCGAAGGTCGGTGACGTGTCCGGCTCCGCGCACATGCTGGACGTCGTACGGCTGGCCCCGGCCACCTCGTACGTCTTCACCGTGCGGGCCCGGGACGGCGCCGGCCGGCTCGGTCCGCCCAGCCGGCGGGTGCGGGCGACGACACCGGCGGCGGCCCCGGCGGACACCTCCGCCCCGACCCGCCCGGGCGCGGTCACCGGCCGGGCCGTGGGAAGCCGGGCGGTCCAGCTGTCCTGGTCGGCGTCGACGGACGACCGCGAGGTGGTGTCGTACGACATCCAGCAGGGCGGTACGAGGATCCACAGCGTCGGCGGGGGCCAGACGGCGACGGTCGTCACGGGGCTGCGGCCGGGCACCGCGTATGTGTTCACCGTCCGGGCGCGCGACGCCGCCGACCATCTGTCCCCGGCCGGGCCGGCCGTGCGCGTGACCACCGCGCCGGGCGCCGACGAGGGGACCGGCACGGCTCCCACGGGCTTTCGCGCCACGACCCGCCGCGCGGCCGACGGGGCGTACTACATCGATCTGTCCTGGGTGGCGCCGCGCGTGGACGGGGTGGTCACCGAGTACGGGATCCAGCTCGACGGGGCGACGGTCACCTCGCTGGTGTGGGGCGGGACGCCACCGCGCGGCAGGGCGGCGTACGGCTTCTACGTGGGCCGCGAGCAGGGGGTCACCCACCGGGTGCGGCTGCGGGCGCGGCTGCCGGACGGGACCTGGGGGGCGTACTCGGCGGAGCGGACGGTGACCACCGGCACCTGACCGGCACCTGACCGGCACCCGGCCGCCTCCCGGCCGGCTCCTGGGCCGTCCGAAGGAATCCGTCACCTGCCCGGATGCGGTCCGGGTGCGGGCGGGTCCGGGGACACGTTGGCTGCCCCTGAGGCACGGGCGTACCCGACCCTAGGCGGCGCAAGGGATGTACCGCCAACCGTGCCGCCGGAGGACGTCCGATGCGCACTTACCGTCTTCTTCTCCGCTCAGGACCGGCCGTGGCAGCCGCCGCCGTGCTGCCGATCGCCCTGTCCGCGCAGCCGGCGGCCGCGGTCTCCGGCATCTCCGTGAGCACGACCGGCTCCACGGTGTCCGTGGTGACCAGCGCCTGCACCCAGATCAACGGCAGTTGGGGCACCGCGGCGCTGCTGGGCAGCGGTCAGGCGAGCTTCTCGCAGGGGCGCCAGGTGGCGCTGTCGGGGACGACCGTCAGCCAGTCCGCCGCCTGGTCGGGCGTCTCCCCCGGCACGTACACCGTGGTCGTGATGTGCTCCAACGGCACCACGGCGGGCACCCAGTCCGTGATCGTGTCGGCGCCGTCCACCCCGACGATCTCCGCGACGGCGTCCGCCTCGCCGTCGCGCGGTGTCATGGGCGGCCTCGGCGGCGCGGCCCGCGACGCCGGTCCGGTGACGATGGGGGTCGGCGGGGCGCTCGTGGGCGTCGGCGTCATCGCGGCGGCCTGGTTGCTGCGCCGCCGCTCCAAGCCCTACCGCCTCTAGGTGTATTGACCCGCAGGGTTGTTGACTCGGGTGATGGGTGGCTGGCCTCCGAGTGCGGTGTGGCAGCGATGGTAGTTGTAGGTGTGGAGGAAGTCGGCCAGGGCTGCGGTGCGTTCGTCGTTGCTGGTGAAAGGCCGCAGGTAGGCCCACTCGTCGAGCAGGGTGCGGTTGAAGCGTTCGACCTTGCCGTTGGTCTGCGGGCGGTAGGCGCGAGTCAGCTTGCCGGTCGCGCCGATCTCGATGAGCACCTGCTTCCAGGCCAGGCCCTTGCGGTAGGCCCAGGCGTTGTCGGTGAGCACGCGTTCGATGCGGGTGATGCCGTGGGCGTGGAAGAAGGCGGCCGCGCGGGTGAGGAAGCCGGCGCAGGTGGCGACTTTCTCGTCGCGGTGGATCTCGCTGTAGGCGAGGCGGCTGTGGTCGTCGATGGCTGAGTGGACGTAGTCGAAGCCCACGCTGCTGCGGCGGGCGCGGCCGGCCTGGCGGCCCAGGACCTTGTGGCCGCCGCCGTCGGGGATGCGGCCGAGTTTCTTGACGTCGACGTGGATGAGTTCGCCGGGTCGGTCGCGTTCGTAGCGGCGGATGACCTGGCCGGTGGGCCGGTCGAGGAAGGCAAGCCGGTTCAGGCCGTGGCGGACCAGGATGCGGTGCACGGTCGAGGCGGGCAGTCCCAGGACGGGGCCGAGGCGGGCGGGGCCGAGTTTGCGGTCCTGGCGCAGCCGGCACACCCGGGCCTCCACGGCTGCCGCCGTGCGGTGGGGTGTCGTCAGTGGACGGCTGGGGCGGTCGTGCAGCCCCTGTTCGCCCTCCGCTTGCCAGCGGCGCATCCACTTGTGGGCCGTGACACGTGAGATGCCCATCTCGGCCGCGACATGCGCGACGGGGCGGCCCGAACGGACACGCTCGACGAGCAGCCGCCTGCCGTGAACGGTCAGCCGGGCATTACGGTGGGACACGAAGACCTCCGTGCGGTGTGTTCTTAGACAGCTCCACCACATCGGAGGTCTTCGCCATGTTCAAGACCCGCCAGTGTCAACAACGCTCGTGATCAATACATCTAGGGCCTGTCGTCGTCCCCCTCCGGCAACCCCTCCAGGGCCTCGGTGAGCCACTGGATCCAGAACGTCTCCAGTTCGATGCCCGCGCGCAGGACCAGGTGCTGGAGCCTGGCCTGCGCACTGTGGTCGCCGGGCGGGAAGTCGCGCTTCTCGATCTCCTCGTACTCGGCCAACTGCCGCCGGTGCAGCTCCCGATGACGCCGCAGGTCGGCGTCCAGGCCGGCGGTGCCGACCACGGCCGCGGCGCGCAGCCTGAGCAGCAGCGCGTCACGGTGCGGCTTGGGGTCCTGGGACGCGGCCGTCCAGCGCGCCAGTTCGGCGCGGCCCGCGGGCAGGACCTCGTAGGCCTTCTTCTGTCCACGGGCCGGCTGTGCGGCGGGCAGGGCCCGGATGTGCCCCTCGGCTTCCAGTTTTCCCAGTTCGCGATAGATCTGCTGGTGCGTCGCCGACCAGAAGTACCCGATCGACCTGTCGAACCGGCGGGTCAGATCCAGCCCCGACGACGGCTTCTCGAGCAGGGCGGTGAGGATCGCGTGCGGGAGTGACATGGGGTCATCCTAGGGAGGCCGTCACAGGGCGGCCGCGACCTCGGTCCCCTGCTTGATCGCGCGCTTGGCGTCGAGTTCCGCGGCCACGTCGGCGCCCCCGACGAGGTGGGCCTTCGTGCCGGCGGCGAGCAGGGCGTCGTAGAGGTCGCGGCGCGGTTCCTGGCCGGTGCACAGCACGACGGTGTCGACCTCGAGGAGCGTGCTCTCCTCACCGACGGTGATGTGCAGTCCGGCGTCGTCGATACGGTCGTAGCGCACGCCGGGGACCATCGTGACGCCCCGGTGCTTGAGTTCGGTGCGGTGGATCCAGCCGGTGGTCTTGCCGAGGCCGGCGCCGACCTTGGTCGTCCTGCGCTGCAGGAGGTGGACCGTGCGCGGCGGCGCGGGCCGCTCGGGGGCGGCGAGTCCGCCGGGTCCCGTGTAGTCCGTGTCGACACCCCACTGGCGGAAGTAGACCGCCGGGTCCTCGCTCGCCCCGTCGCCGCCGTCGGTGAGGAACTCGGCGACGTCGAAGCCGATGCCGCCCGCGCCGAGGATCGCGACCCGGTCGCCGACGGCGGCGCCGCCCTGCAGGACGTCGAGGTAGCCGACGACGCTCGGGTGGTCGACGCCCGGGATGTCGGGGGTGCGCGGGGTGACGCCGGTGGCGACGACGACCTCGTCGTAGCCGGCCAAGTCGTCTGCGGCGACGGGGGTGTTGAGGCGTACGTCCACCCCGTGCGCGTCGAGCTGGTGGCGGAAGTAGCGCAGCGTCTCGTCGAACTCCTGCTTGCCGGGGACCTTGCGGGCCACGTTGAGCTGGCCGCCGATCTCGCCCGCCGCGTCGAACAGCGTGACGTCGTGGCCGCGTTCGGCCGCCGACACCGCGCAGGCGAGACCGGCCGGTCCGGCGCCCACGACCGCGACGCGCTTGCGCAACCGGGTCGGGGAGAGGACGAGTTCGGTCTCGTGGCAGGCGCGCGGGTTGACCAGGCAGGAGGTGAGCTTGCCGCTGAACGTGTGGTCGAGGCAGGCCTGGTTGCAGCCGATGCAGGTGTTGATCGCCTCCGGGGTGCCGGCGGCGGCCTTGTTCACGAAGTCGGGGTCGGCGAGCATCGGGCGGGCCATGGAGACCATGTCGGCACAGCCGTCGGCGAGCAACTGCTCGGCGAGCTCCGGGGTGTTGATGCGGTTGGTGGTGACGAGCGGGACGTTCACCGCGCCCATCAGCTTCTTGGTCACCCAGCTGTAGGCACCGCGCGGCACGGAGGTCGCGATGGTGGGGATACGGGCCTCGTGCCAGCCGATGCCGGTGTTGATGATCGTCGCACCGGCCTCCTCGACGGCCCGGGCGAGGGTGACGACCTCGTCGAGGGTGGAGCCGCCGGGCACCAGGTCGAGCATGGACAGCCGGTAGACGACGATGAAGTCCTCGCCCACCGCCTCGCGCACGCGGCGCACGATCTCGACGGGGAAGCGCATGCGGTTCTCGTACGAACCGCCCCAGCGGTCGGTGCGGTGGTTGGTCGGGGCGGCGATGAACTCGTTGATGAGGTAGCCCTCGGAGCCCATGATCTCGACGCCGTCGTAGCCGGCCTGCCGCGCGAGGCGGGCGGTGCGGGCGTAGTCGTCGATCGTGCGCTCGACCTCGGCGTCGGTGAGCTCACGGGGCGGGAAGGGGCTGATGGGGGCCTGCAACGGGCTCGGGGCGACCAGGTCGCGGTGGTAGGCGTAGCGGCCGAAGTGCAGGATCTGCAGCGCGATCCGGCCGCCCTCGCGGTGCACCGCCTGTGTGATGGTGCGGTGCTGCTCCGCCTCCTCGTCGGTGGTGAGCTTGGCGCCGCCCTCGTACGGGCGCCCCTCGTCGTTGGGGGCGATGCCGCCGGTGACGATCAGACCCACTCCCCCGCGGGCGCGGGCGGCGTAGAACTCCGCCATGCGCTCGAAGCCGCGCTCGGCCTCCTCCAGGCCGACGTGCATCGAGCCCATCAGGACGCGGTTGGGCAGCGTGGTGAAGCCCAGGTCGAGCGGGCTCAGCAGATGGGGGTAACGGCTCATGGCAGGCCTCCGTGCGCGGCGGTGTTCGCCTCCAGTTCTAGAGGACCGCGCACGGTTTATGCAACTAGTTGCAAAACAGCTTCACCGCGATGTGCCGTACCTCACCTGCTTTCGAGGAGGACGTGCAGCTCCCGCTCCTGGTCCCCGGAGGCCGAGGTCAGGTCGCGCACGCTGAACAGGGAGTCGAGGGTGGAGCGCAGCCGCTCGATGGCCCAGTAACCGCCCTGCGCGTCGGCCTCGACCGAGGCGGACAGCCGGGCGGGCGGGGCGCACTCGTGGGCGTCGGTGACCTCGAAGGTGCCGAGCCACACCATCGGCCGGGTCTCGTGGAGCTGCTGCGGCACCTCGTCGGGGCCCCGGTCGGACTCGAAGCAGGCGCACAGAGCGTCGAACACGATCCGGGCGTCCTCCTTGCTGCATCCGCTGATCTCGAGCGAGACGGGCTCCTCGTGCAGACGCTCACGGTCCATCGTGATCGCTCCTCTCGTGGCGGTGGCACGGCGACGCGGGTTCCCCGCGGACCGCGCCACAACCCCAGAAAAGCACCACTTTCCGGGCAGGACCAGCGAGGCCCCCTCGGGAGACGTGCTTGAGGCGAACGGCGTCCGGCCGCGTACTGGAGGAGCATGGAGAAGAGCGTCCCGGTCCGTGGGAGAAAAGGATTGAGCGCGGTGAACGAGGGGGAGTCGGCACGGGGGACAGCGTGCCGCGGCGAGGTGCGGAGGCGGTGCGTGGCATGAGTGCGGCAGCGGGATCGTCCTCGTCCGCGGGCGGCGCCCCGGGCCTGCCCAGCGGACTGCTGGACGTCCTGAGCGTGGCCTCGGTGGTGCTGGACACCAAGGGGCGCATCGTGCTGTGGAGCCCGCAGGCCGAAGAGCTGTTCGGGTACACGGCGAAAGAGGCGCTGGGCCGGTACGCGGCCCAGGTGATGATCCACGAACGCCATGTCGACCTGGTCGTCAAGCTGTTCGCCGACGTCATGGCGACCGGGCAGAGCTGGGCGGGGGCGTTCCCCGTCCGCCGCAAGGACGGCTCCACCCGGATGGTGGAGTTCCGCAACATGCGGCTCGTCAACGACCAGGGCACCGTCTACGCCCTGGGGCTCGCCGCCGACCAGTCGACGGTACGGCGGCTGGAGCGGGACGTGGCGCTGTCCACGCGCATGGTCGCGCAGTCCCCCATCGGCCTGGCCGTCGTCGATCCCGATCTGCGGTTCGTCTCCGTCAATCCGGCGCTGGCCCGGATGAACGGCCTGCCTCCCGAGGACCACGTCGGCCGCCGGATCCGTGAGGTACTGGCCTCGGTGGACGCGGACGCCCTGGAGGCGGCGGTGCGGGCGGTGCTGCACAGCGGGGAGCCGCTCGTCGACCGGTCCACGGTGGGGCGGACCCGGGCCGACCCGGACGAGGACCACGCCTGGTCGATCTCGCTGTACCGGCTGGAGGACTCGCGCGGCACGGTCCTGGGCGTGGCGGCCTCCGTCATCGACGTCACCGACCAGTACCGGGCGGGCCTGGAGGCCGAGGCGGCCCGGCGCCGGCTGGCCGTGATCGCCGACGCCTCGGCCCGGATCGGCACCACCCTGGACCTCGAGCGCACCGCCCGCGAACTGGCCGAGGTCGCCGTGCCGGAGCTGGCCGACGTGGCCTCGGTGGACCTGCTCGCCGACGTGGTGGCGGGCCGTTACTCGGGCCTTCGGCCCACCGAGTCGGCCGCGATCCGCTCCCTGGCGGTCCGGGCCGTCGACGCACCGGACGCGCTGCGGGCCGCCGACCCCGCCGGGCAGGTCGTCCGTTACGCGCCCGACCGGCTGGTCACGGAGTGCGTCCGCACCGGGCAGCCGGTCGTGGTGGCACACGTCGAGGACGAGGACCTCGCCCGGATCGCGCCCTCCGCCGAGGCGGCCGGGCTGCTGGCCCGGGCCGGGGTCCACTCCTATCTGGCCGTCCCGCTCATCGCGCGCGGCGAGGTGCTCGGCGCGCTGGACCTCAAGCGGATCCACAACCCGCTGCCCTTCGGCCGGGACGACCTGCTGCTCGCCCGGGAACTGGCGGCCCGCGCGGCCGTGCAGATCGACAACGCCCGCTGGTACCAGAACGCCCGCACGACCGCCCTCACCCTCCAGCGCAGCCTGCTGCCCAGCCATCCGCCGGTCACCGGCGGCCTCGAGGTCGCCTCCCGCTACCAGCCGGCCGGCGCCACCACCGAGGTCGGCGGCGACTGGTTCGACGTCATCCCGCTCGAGGACGGCAAGACCGCGCTCGTCGTCGGCGATGTGATGGGCAGCGGCATCGACGCTGCCGCCACCATGGGCCGGCTGCGCACCGCGACGACGACCCTGGCCTCCCTCGACCTCGACCCGGCGGTGCTCCTGGAGCACCTCGACCGCATCACCCAGGGCCTGGACCACTCCATCGCCACCTGCGTGTACGCCGTCCACGACCCGCGGCTGGGCCGGTGCCGCATCGCCAACGCCGGGCATCTGCCGCCGGCCCGGGTGCGTCCCGGGCTGCCCCCGGCGCTGCTCGACCTGCCCACGGGCGCGCCGCTGGGCGTGGGAGGGGTGGCCTTCTCGACGACCGACGTCGACTTCGCGGCCGGCGACCAGCTCGTGCTCTACACCGACGGCCTGGTGGAGACGCGGCTGCACTCCCTCGACGAGCGCCTGGACGCGCTGCTCGCACTCCTGGACGATCCCTGGCGGCCGCTGGAGGAACTCTGCGACCACCTGCTGACCGCGCTGCACCACCCCGACAACCACGACGACGTGGCCCTGCTGGTGGCCCGCGCACGCGACTGACCCACGCGGACGACGGCGCCGACGGCCCGATTCACAGGCAATTATTACCGCTTCCTTACCGCTTCGATCCGACAATCACAGTGAGGACTGCCAGCTGTGCCAGCCGTGCCCGCGGACCGGGCCGAGGAAGGTGAGCCGTGATGCAGGAGCAGCAGGAGCAGCCGGAAGAGGTCGAGGTGCTCTCGGGGCCGGGCGGTGAGGAGCGCGAGCCGGGCTCGCTGCGCACGCGATGGCAGCGCCGGTCGGTGCGCGGGCGGGCGGTGATCGCGGCCACGACCGTCGCGGTGCTGGCCCTCGGGGGCACGGTCGCCTACGCGGCGACCTCGGGCGGCTCGTCCGACGGCTCGCCCTCGGCGTCCCCGTCCGCCTCGTCGCCGTCGAAGGGCCCCGACGACGGACACGGCCGCGGCGGCCACCGGTTCGGATTCGGTTTCGGCCTCGGCGACGCGGCACACGGCGAGGCGACCGTGAAGGACCAGGACACCGGCAAGTGGATCGTCAGGGTCTGGCAGCGCGGCACGGTGGAGAAGGTGGACGGCGACCGGGTCACGGTGAAGAGCGAGGACGGCACCTCGTGGACGTGGACGGTCGGTTCGGACGCCACCGTGCGCACCGACGGCGACTCGGGCTCCGGCGCGTCCGCGCTGAAGAAGGGCGACACGGTGGTCGTCGCCGGCTCCCGTTCGGACGACACGTACACGGCGACGCGGGTCGTCTCCGGCGACCTCACCGACTTCCGCGGCCGGGGACCGGACGACGACGACCGGCGCGGCGGCTTCCCGGGGCACGGCCCGTGGAACCGCGGGGACGGCGACGGCTCCCCCGGCCCCACGGGCAGCGGCGCAGCTACCTGACCCTGGTTCCCACCACCACGTGGGCGTACCGTTCCTCGTCCTCGGCGGGGCGGGCCGTCAGACCGGCACGGGCGAAGGCCTCGACGGCGGCGGGGGCCTGCCGCTCGCTGGTCTCCACCAGGAGGATCCCGCCGGGCGCGAGCCACTCGGGCGCCTCGGCGGCGACCCTGCGCAGCACGTCCAGTCCGTCGCCGCCGCCGTCGAGGGCGGTGCGCGGCTCGTGGTCACGGGCCTCCGCCGGCAGCAGCGGGACCTCGTCGGTGGGGACGTACGGCACGTTGGCGGCGAGGATGTCGACCCGGCCCCGCAGCTCACCGGGGAGCGCCTCGAACAGGTCGCCCCGGTGGGCGTGACCGCCGTGGGCGGCGACGTTGGCACGGGCGCAGCGCACCGCCACCGGATCTATGTCGGCCGCGTGCAGCTCGACCCGGCCGAGGGCCGCGGCGAGGGCCGCGCCGACCGCGCCCGAGCCGCAGCACAGGTCCACGACGACGGACGCGTGCGGGGCGTGCGCGAGCGCCTGCTCGACGAGGAACTCGGTACGGCGGCGGGGCACGAAGACACCGGGTTCGACGGTGATGCGCAGTCCGCGGAACTCGGCCCAGCCGACGACGAGTTCGAGCGGGTGACCGGCCACGCGGCGCGCCACCATGGCGGCGCGTTCGGCGGGCGTACGGGCGGTGGAGATGATCAGCTCCGCCTCGTCCTCGGCGAAGACGCACCCGGCGCCGCGCAGCGCGGCGACGACGGCGTCACGGGAGGAGGACGGAGTGGACGGTGAGGAGAGAGACATGGAAGGACAAGCACCTTTCGGGGAATCGAACGGCGGTAATCGGTCTCACCTCCTCGCGTCGCGCGGGCCGTGACGTCCACGACCGGTCGATCACCTTAGCACCCCTCGCGCCCGGAGTTGTAGTATGCAACCAAGAGCGCGAGGGAGCCCGCCATGCAAGCAGCCGAGGCCGTGGAGACCATTCAGCGGGAGATGACGGTCTTCGCCCGGCGCGCCCGTGCCTCCGCCGGCCGGCTGCATCCCGAGCTGTCGTTGGTGTCGTACACGCTCCTCGGCCATCTGGAGGAGAGCGGCGGCCGCCGGGCCACGGACCTGGCCGCGCACCACGCCCTGGACAAGTCGACGGTCAGCCGCCAGGTCGCCGCCCTGGAGCGGGCGGGGCTGGTCGAGCGCCGCGTCGACCCCGAGGACCACCGGGTCCAGCTCCTCCACCTCACCGACGCGGGGCGCCACATCCTCGCCCAGGTCACCGAGAGCCGGCGCGCGGCCTTCCGGGAGCGGCTCGCCGGGTGGCCGCAGGGGGACCTGGAGCGGTTCGCGGAGTACCTGGTCCGGTACAACACGTGGGGCCCACCGCCCGCCGGGTGACTTCTCGTACGCCGGACCGTTGACGTGTTGGCCGGCTTGCGCACGCGGTCGCGGTCGCCGGAGGGACCTGCCGCAGGGACGCGACGGGCCGGCCAGTTGCATGGCGCCGTAGCCGAACCGGGTGACGGTCAAGTCCCCCAGAGTCCAGGGGAGGGCGACGTGCACCCGACCACCGAAGCCCCGGCCCACGGTCCTGCTCCGCGGCGTCGACCGGTCAGGAGGACCCCGGGCGGGGGCTCCTGACCGTCGGCCGAGACGTTGGTTACGGCACCAGGGCGCCCGGGCGTTCCGGGATGCGGGCCGCCAGGAACGCCGTTCTGCGGCGTAGGCGGAAGCCCAGGGACTCGTAGAGGCGGATGGCGCCCGTGTTGCCGGCGCCGGTGTGCAGGAAGGGGGTTTCGCCGCGTTCGCGGATGCCGTGGGCGACGGCGAGGATCAGCCGGGTGGCGAGGCCCTCGCCGCGGTGGGCGGGGTCGGTGCAGACCGCGCTGATCTCGGTCCAGCCCGGCGGGTGCAGACGTTCGCCGGCCATGGCGATCAGGGCGCCGTCCCGGCGGATGCCGAGGTACGTGCCCATCTCGATGGTGCGCGGCTCGAACGGCCCGGGCTGGGTGCGGGCGATGAGGTCCAGGATCTCCGGGACGTCGGCGGGACCGAGGCGGACGGCCTCCGGGTCGGGAGCAGCGGCGACGCCGTCGTCGACGAGCTGCACACCCTCCACGCGGAAGGTGATCTCCCAGCCCTCGGGGACCTCACCGCGAAAGCCCGGCAGCGGCACCTCCGCGCCGGGTCCGGCGAGGGCCGCGAGGTCCGCCCAGTCGTCGGCGTCCGGCTCGTCCGGCAGGGCCAGCCAGGGCGAGACGTCGACCGGATAGCGCAGCACCCGGCCGCGACGCTCGGCGAAGTGCGCGTGCGGGCCGGTGAGGGAGGCGCGCGCGGGGTTGTCGAGGACGTGCTCGCTCATCCGGCGACCTCGATCACTATCTTGCCGCGCGCGTGACCGCTCTCGACCTCGCGCAGGGCCTCGTCGGCCCGCTCCAGCGGGAAGGTGCCGGTGACGTGCGGGTCGAGGGCGCCGGTGACGACGAGATCCGCGACGGCCCGCAGGACGTCGGCGGAGCGGGCCCGCAGGACCCGGGCGCCGCCCAGTTCCCCGACCTCGTCGGCCGGGGCTCCGGCGGTGATCAGCTTCGCACGGTCCTTCACCAGGGCGGCCGCCGCGTGGAGCACCTCGCCTCCGACGAGGTCGTAGACGCCGTCGACCCCCTCGGGGGCGGCGGCCCGGACGCGCTCGTCCCAGCCGGGGCCCGAGGACACGTGCACCACGCCCAGCGACTCCAGGAAGGCCTTCTTGCCCTCGCTCGCGACACCCACGACCCGTACGCCGAGGGCGCGGGCGATCTGCGCAGCGGCCACGCCCACTCCGCCGCCGGCCCCGGTCACCAGCAGGGTCGCCCCGGCCGGCAGGCCGAGCTGGTGGACGCCGTCGTAGGCGGTGGCGGCGGCGACGGGGAGGGTGGCCGCGTCGGTGAAGGACAGGGCGGCCGGCTTGTGCGCGGTGATGCCTGCGGCGAGGAGCGCGAACTCGGCGTAGCCGCCCGCGACGGCGGTGCCGAACACCTCGTCACCGGGCGCGAACCCGGTGACGCCCTCGCCGGTCTCCTCGACCACGCCCGCCACCTCGCTGCCCAGCACCGAGGGGAACACCCGCTCGGTGGTGTCGCCGGGACGCCGGTAGCCCTGGCGCAGTTTCCAGTCGACGGGGTTGACCCCGGCCGCCCGCACCGCGACGAGCACCTCGCCCGGGCCGGGTGTCGGCCGGTCCACGTCCACGAACGCCTCGGTCTCCGGACCGCCGTACCGCGTGAAGACGTACGCCTTGGGCATCTTCTTCCTCACTCTCCTTGCGCTGCGTCCGGAGCACCGGCCCCGGCACCGATCGCCAAGGAGCGGCGCGCCGCGGCTATTCCCGGGACCGCGCAGTGTTCATACGGCCGCAATGATGGCCGCCCTGACCTGGGACGGAGCACCCACGGCGACAGCGTACGGTGGAGGCATGAACGTCACCCGAGGCTTCGCCGGGCGCGCCCGCGTCGACAACCCCGGTCTTCCGCCGGGCCAGTACGACGCGGGTGACGACTGGCCCGTGCTCTCCGCCGAGGTCACCCCCGACCTCTCCCCCGCCGACTGGACCTTCCGGATCGACGGGCTGGTCCGGGCGCCGAGGACCTGGGACTGGGACGAGGCGCACACGCTGCCGGAGTCGGCGTACGAGGGTGACATCCACTGTGTGACGAGCTGGTCGAAGTTCGGGGTGCGGTTCGGCGGTGTGTCGCTGGACGCGTTCCTGCACGCGGTGGCTCCGCGCCCGTCCGCGACGCACGCCGTCGCCTACGCGCACACCGGGTACACCACAAACCTGCCGCTCGCCGACCTCACGGGCGGGCGGGCCTGGATCGTCTGGGAGTACGACGGCAAACCGCTTCCCGCGGAACACGGGGGCCCGGCACGGCTGCTGGTGCCCCATCTGTACTTCTGGAAGAGCGCCAAGTGGATCGCGGGCCTCAGGCTGCTCGACCACGACGAGCCGGGGTTCTGGGAGCAGAACGGCTATCACGAGCGGGGCAACCCGTGGGAGGAGCAGAGGTACTCCGGTGACTGAGACCGCCGTTTCGGCTTCTCCCTCCTTCCCTTCCTTCACTCCCCCGACCCGGTTCGCCGTGCCGGGCCGGATCGCGGTGAGCAACCGGGCCGCCGCCGTGTGGCAGACGGCGACGCTCACCGAGATCCGCCGTGAGACCCCGCACGCGGCGACCTTCCGGTTCGCGGTGCCGGCCTGGGCGGGACATCTGCCGGGCCAGCACCTGATGCTGCGGCTGACCGCCGACGACGGCTACACCGCCCAGCGGCACTACTCGATCGCCTCCGCGCCCGACGACGAGGGGCACGTCGAGCTGACCCTGGACCATGTCGACGGCGGCGAGGTCTCGGGCTGGTTCCACACGGTGGCGCGGCCCGGTGACCGGGTCGAGGTGCGCGGTCCGCTCAGCGGCTTCTTCGCCTGGGCCGGCGACCGGCCCGCCCTGCTGATCGGCGCGGGCTCCGGGGTCGTGCCGCTGATGTCGATGGTGCGGCACCACCGGGCGCGCGCCCTGGACGTGCCGCTGCGGCTGCTGGTGTCCGCGCGCGGGCCCGAGGAGCTGATCTACGCCCGGGAGTACGGCGCGGAGACCACGCCCGTCTTCACCCGGCGCGCGCCGGCGGGCGAGCCGGTGGGACGGCTGGGCGCCGCTCATCTGCGGCCGGTGTTCGAGGAGCGGCCGGCCGGTGACTGGGAGGCGTACGTGTGCGGGTCCAACGCCTTCGCCGAGCACGCATCCCGGCTGCTGGTGGCCGCCGGCCAGCCGGTGGACCGCATCCGGATCGAACGGTTCGGCTGAGCGACCCCGCCCGACGGTGGCGTCCGCGACCGGCTCCGGGTCGCGGATGCACTCCAATGGGGGTACGACTTTGATGTGGGCACTCGCGTGACGGCGAGGAGGTCGACATGCGAACCCGAACACGTGGCTGGCGGTGGCGGAAGAACCCGCTGCGCCGCCGCTCGGACGTCGTGGAGGCGTGGACGGCGCTGGTCGTGGCCGTGCTGCTGCTGGTCGCCGTGCCACTGGCCGGTGCGGTCGCCGGCCGCTGGGCCCACGACGAGGCACGGACGGTCGCGGTCCAGCAGCAGGCCGAGCGCCACCGGGTGCGGGCGGAGGTCGTCGGACGGGTGCCGCAGGGCCTGCCCTCGGCGGACGGGGTGCGGGAGCGGACGTACCGGGTGACCGTGCGCTGGTCCCCGCCGGGTGAGAAGCCGCGGACGGCCGAGGCGCGGGTGCCGGAGGGCACGCACCGGGGCGACCTGGTGGACGTGTGGTTCGACGAGCGGGGCCGGGCCGTTCCGCCGCCCGCGAGCGGTACGGCGGTGTGGCAGCACACCCTCACGATGGGCGCCTGCGCGGCCGGGGGGACCGCCGCCCTGGTGCTGCTCGGTCACACCGTGATCCGCCGGGTGGCGATGCGGCACCGGCTCGACGAGTGGGACCGCGCGTGGGCACGCACCGAGCCGGAGTGGACCCGCCGCCGGTCCGCCTGAGGGCGCCGAGGAGGTCTGGCGAGGCCTCCGGACGGGCACGTACGGTGTGATCATTCGTATGGCCTCTTAACAAAAGGCGGTCCTTCATGGCCCTGTTCGACCTGTCCGTCGAGGAACTTCACGAATACCGCAGCGAGTCCGCCGAGCCGCAGGACTTCGACGCCTTCTGGTCCAAGACGCTGCAGGAGGCCCGCGAGCACGAGCTCGACGCCCGCTTCGAGCGGGTCGAGACGGGCCTGGCCACGGTCGACGTCTACGACGTGACGTTCGCGGGGTACGGCGGGCACCCGGTGAAGGGGTGGCTGAAGGTGCCGGCCGCCGCCGAGGGGCCGCTGCCGCTGGTGGTGGAGTTCATCGGGTACGGCGGCGGGCGGGGGCTGCCGCACGAGAACCTGCTGTGGGCGTCGACCGGCCGTGCCCACTTCATCATGGACACCCGGGGGCAGGGCAGCGGCTGGGGCGGCGGCGGGGGCACCGCCGATCCGGTGGGCGGCGCGCCCTCGTACCCCGGCTTCATGACCCGCGGCATCGACGCGCCGGAGCACTACTACTACCGCCGGGTGTACACGGACGCGGTGCGCGCGGTGGAGGCGGCCCGCTCGCACCCGCTGACCGACGCGAGCCGGACCGTGGCGCTCGGCGCGAGCCAGGGCGGCGGCATCACGATCGCGGTCGGCGGTCTCGTACCGGACCTGGTGGCGGTCGCGCCGGACGTGCCGTTCCTGTGCGACTTCCCCCGCGCCGCGACGCTGACGGACCGTCACCCGTACCGTGAGATCGGCCTGTTCCTCAAGACGCACCGCGGCCGCACCCAGGACGCGCTGCGCACCCTCTCCTACTTCGACGGCGTCCACTTCGCCTCGCGCGGCACCGCGCCCGCCCTGTTCTCGGCGGCGCTGGAGGACCAGACCTGCCCGCCGTCGACCGTGTTCGCCGCGTTCAACGCCTGGGGCCAGGAGGACAAGGCGATCGAGGTGTACGACTTCAACGACCACGAGGGCGGCGGCCCCTACCAGGAGGCGGCCAAGATGAGGTGGCTGCGCTCCTACGCCTGAGGCCTCCGCACACCCCTTCCCTCCAGTCCGACCAGTCGGTATGTTCAGGATGCCCGGGCCGCGCTGTGGCGGTCCGGGGTTCCGGCGTACCATGGAGGGCCCATGTCCGAGCACGTGCCACAGGTTCACGGCCACTGCGACGCGCGTTTCACGGCGGTGCGCACGGCGTTCGAGGAGAACTTCCGGGACCGGGACGAACTGGGCGCCGCGGTGGCCGTCACGGTCGACGGCGTGACGGTGGTGGACCTGTGGGGCGGCTGGGCCGACCCGGCGCGCACCCGCGCGTGGGAGCGGGACACCCTGGTCAACGTCTGGTCGACGACGAAGGGCCCGACCGCGCTGTGCGCGCACATCCTCGCGGACCGGGGGCTGCTCGACCTGGACGCCCCGGTCGCCGCGTACTGGCCCGAGTTCGCGGCCGCGGGCAAGGAGAACGTGCTGGTGCGCCATCTGCTGTCGCACCGGGCGGGCCTGTCGGGACTGCGTGAGCCGCACACGCTGGAGCAGTTCTACGACTGGGAGACCACCACCGCGCGCCTCGCGGCCATGGAGCCCTGGTGGGAGCCGGGCACCCGATCCGGCTATCACGCGTTCACGTACGGCTTCCTGGTCGGGGAGGTCGTCCGGCGGGTGTCGGGGCTGCTGCCGGGGGCGTTCCTGGAGCGGGAGGTGACCGGGCCGCTCGGGATCGACTTCACCGTGGGGCTGGCGGAGAAGGAGGCCGGGCGGGTCGCCGAGCTGGTGCCTCCGCAGGCCGCGCCGGCCAGTGAACAAGCCGCCGTCTTCGCCCAGTTGGCGCCTGCGGCGATCGCCGCCCTGGCCAATCCGCTGGTCGGCGCCACCGAGGCCAACTCGCCCGCGTGGCGGGCCGCGGAGATCCCGGCGGCGAACGGCCACGGCACGGCCCGCGCGGTCGCCGCGCTGTACGGCGTCGTGGCCGGGCGCGGCTCCCACGGCGGTCGCCGGATACTCTCCGCCGAGGCGGCGGAGCGGGTGCGCGAGGGGCAGGGGCCCTGCCGGGACCTGGTGCTGGGCGCCGGGCTCGGGCACGACACGGAGATCGCGCTGGGGCTGTGGCTCAGCGGCCCGGACGGCTCCTACGGGCCCAATCCTCGCGCGGTCGGCCATGACGGCTTCGGGGGATCCTGCGGGCTCGCCGATCCGGAGGCCGGGGTGTCGCTCGGGTACGTCATGAACCGCATGGGGCCGAGGATCTCGGACGACCCGCGCAAGATGGCCCTGGTCGACGCCCTGTACAGCGCCTTGTGACCGGCCCCGGCCCGGCGTCAGGCGACCCGTCGGGCCTCGACCACACGGACCCGTGGACTTCCGTCACCGCGCGTGCCGAACTCGGGCAGTGCACGGAGGTCCACCCGGAACCCGGCGCGCTCCAGTTCCCTTCGCACCTCGCCGAGCCGGAAGGCGCGGTAGTACATCACGAACGGCGGCCGCCACACGGCGTTGCGCACCCGCATCACGGCGTCGAAGCCGAGCAGCATCCAGAAGGCGAGGTCCGAGGGGCGCGGCGGGGCGAGCACGGGGAAGGCGAAGCAGCCGCCGGGCCGCAGCACCTGGTGCACCTGGGCGAACAGGCCGGGCAGTTCCCGGGGCAGGAAGTGCCCGAACGCGCCGAAGCTGACGACGAGGTCGAAGGCGGCCCTGAAGGGCAGGGCGCGGGCGTCCGCGCGCACCCAGGACACCCGCGGCCCGGCCGTCGGCGTACGGGCGCGGGCCTCGGCGAGCATGCCCGCGCTGAAGTCGACCCCGGTCACGCCGCGCCCGCAGACCGCGGTGAGGACGTCCATTCCGGCGCCGGTGCCGCAGCACAGGTCGAGGCCGTCGTCGTAGGGGCCGGACTCCTTGAGGGCGGCGGTCACGGCGGACAGCACGGAGTCCGGGGTACGGAAGGGCGTGTGGTCGAACTTGGGCGCGAGGAGGTCGTAGCCGTGCTCGACGGACGACAGGGCCTGGACGGCGAGTTCGCGCAGGCTGGGGCCTTCGGGACTGAACATCGCCCTCAGCCTACGGCGGCCCGGCGCCCGATGAGCACCGTCGCGCGCTCGCACCAGCGGATGTTCTCCTCCTCGAAGCCGATCCCGGCCATCAGGGTGAGGTACGGCCCGATCCGGTCGGTCCCCGCGAGGTACGCGTCCTCGGTGCGCCCGGCGAGCATCCGTTCCCGGACGCGGCGGTAGCGGGCCAGTTTGGCCCGGGCCCAGCCGAGGCGCTCCTCGATCAGCGCGAGGCCCGCCGCCGGGTCGACGCCGTCCACCGCCTGGATCTTGATGAGGAGTTCGTCGCGGATCGCGGTGGGTCTGCGGGGCGCGGTGGCGGCGAAGGCGTCCAGGTCCGCGCGGCCTGCCTCGGTGAGGGTGAACATCCGCTTGTTGGGGCGGCGCTCCTGCTGCACCACCCGCGCCTCGATCAGGCCGTCCTGCGCGAGCCGCTCCAGCTCCCGGTAGAGCTGCTGGGGGGTCGAGGACCAGAAGTTCGCGAAGGAGGCGTCGAAGAGCTTGGCCAGCTCGTAGCCCGAGGCCTCGCCTTCCAGGAGGGAGGCCAGGACGGCGTACTTGAGGGACATGTGGACACGGTAACAGGAGGTGATTATTGTCGTCCGCACCTACTCAACAAATTGACTATCTGGATGGAGTGATCCGATGCGCGCGTTCCGTGAGGCGGTCGAGGCCGGCGATCTCGGGGCCGTCGAGGCGCTGCTGGCCGAGGACGTGGTGTTCACCAGCCCGGTCGTCTTCAAGCCGTACCCGGGCAGGGCGATCACCGCGGCGATCCTGCGCGCGGTGTCGCAGGTCTTCGAGGACTTCCGCTACGAGCGTGAGCTCGCCGGGGACGAGGGGCGCGACCATGCGCTGGTGTTCACGGCGCGGGTGGGCGACAAGCAGCTCGGCGGCTGTGACTTCATCCATCTGAACGAGGAGGGGCTGATCGACGAACTGACCGTCATGGTGCGGCCGTTGTCGGGTGCGCAGGCGCTCGCGGCGGCGATGGGGGCGCGGTTCGACGACATCGTGAAGGAGGCGGAGGCCCGGTCGGCCTCCGCCTCCTGACGGTCGGGGTCCCCCGGGTCAGGCGACCGTGAGGGTGAGCGCACCTGCTGCCCGGGGTGATCGCGGTGACCGTGCCGTCCACGGTCAGCGTCACCGCCTTGCCGCGCGGCGCCTTCACTGCCGCGTCGGCGGCGAGGCTCAGGGATCATCTTGCCGTTGACGTTGACCGGGCCCGGGTCGTCCGGCTCGATCATCTGCAGGATGACCCCGTCGGCCGGGTTGAGGCGGGCGCCCTTCGAGCCGTCGACCGTGATGGCGGTCTGCTGGCCCTTGTCGAGGAAGGTGGCGCGCTCGGAGCTGACGACCGTGCCGCCGTCGAGGGTGAGGGTACCCGCGCCGAAGAACATGTAGCCGAAGTGGCCCGGGTTCACGACCGTGTTGCGCACCGGCAGGGCCTTCAACTCGGCCGGCGACAGACCGAGTTCCAGCTCGGTGTTGAGCGCGGCGACGGCGTCCCGGGTGCTGTCGCCGTAGTGCACGACGGCCGCGGGGCCCGCGATGATCGTGGCGTAGCTGCCGACGTCGAAGCGGGAGCCGAGGACGCGGACGGTGGCGTCGCCGATGGCGCGATCAACAGCCATGTCGGAAACACCGGGGCGTATGGCTACGGCACCCCGTCGAGACCCCGTACATGCAGTCCGTGCCGTGGATGCTGGGCCTGGACGGCAACGTCCGCGCCACCAACCTCATCGGCAGGAACAGCCGGGCCACCTACCTCGACTCCACGGTGTTCTCGGAGACCTGGGGCGCGCTGTCGGTGGAGGGCGGCAGCGGGCTGAAGCTGACGCGCGGAGATCACCGTGGACGGCGGGTACGCGGCGCACGGCGGGGTGTAGGCGATCACGAACGCGCTGGACGCGCCGGTGGCCGACCGCTGACGCGGCGGGGGGTGCCGGCCACCGTGCCGTCAGGACCGGGCGAACAGTGGCGGACCTCAGTCCTTGAGGTCCGCCAGGGTCGTCCTCGTGTCCGTCTTCAGCATGTCCGAGACCTCGTCGAGGGTCGGCGGGTCCTTGTCGTCGTCGTACGAGGAGTAGTAGGCGCTGTAGGTCATCGTGTACGTCACCCAGCCGTCCCGTACGGCGAGCGTCGCGTAGAGCGAGCCGCTCGACGAGCCGGAGGTGGTGTCGTCACTGACGAGATAGGCCTCGTCGCCGATGCCGGTGACGGTCTCCACGTCGTACCCGGTGTGGCTGTCGCCGTAGTTCTTCCAGGTGGCCGTGAACTCCGGTTCGGGGTCGGTCTTCTTGTGCAGGTCGAGCTGGGCGTAGAGGTACGCGTCCGCGTACGTCGACGTGGTCTTCTTCAGGTTGATGCTGCACAGGCCCTCGTCGAGGGCGTCGTCCTCGAGCCGGTTGCGGGTCGGGGTGCCGTCGTTGTCGGGGTACTCCTCCTTGAAGGACGAGTAGTCGAGGGCGTTGCACAGGTTCGCCGGCGCCGTGTACCCGGCGAGGTCCGCCTTGTCGCCCGCGGCGATCAGGAAGACGCCGGCCGCCCAGGCGGCGGAGGCCACCAGCGCGCCGAGGGCGGCCCACAGGACGGCTCTTCCCGCGCCGCCGCCCCCGCCGCCGGGCGGCGGTCCGACGACCGGGTACGGGCCCTGCTGGACGTAGGGGTTGCCCGGCTGGGGCTGGGGCGGCTGACCGGGCTGGCCGGGCTGTGCGGGTACGCCGACCAGGGTCGGCTGGGCGTAGATCTGCTGCTGGCCCGCCTGGGTCGCGGGCGCGGCCGGCGGGAATCCCAGGGGGCCGCCGGGGCCCGGCGACTGCGGGCTCGGGTAGGGGTACGCGCTCGGCTGGGCCGGAGCGTCGGACGGCGGTTGGTGCTGCTGCGGAGGCTCAGGCGGCGTGGACATGACGTGAAGATAAGGGTCGGTTGGCAGTCAAGGCCCTTGACGTGCTGGATCGTTACGCTCTAGGGACATCTGCCGTAAACCTCGGAGAGGCCGGGTTCGTCTGGCTGGTATGCGGGGGACGCCCGCGCCGCGGTGTCAGAGCACGGCGCGCAGGGTCCGCGCGAAGCCCCGCGGGTGGGTGATGTTGCCGTTGTGGCCGCCGGGGAAGTGGGTCGGACCGACGCCGAGTCCGGCGGCCAGCTCCTCGGCGCAGCGGTAGTCGAAGACGGTGCGGGGAGTGGTGTGTCCGGCGGCGGGGACCACACGGACGGGGCCCGCCCCCAGCGCGTCGAGCTCGGCGGGGGTCAGATCGGCGTCCCGCACGGTGAGGGCGTCGTGGCGGATGAAGAAGTCGAAGTTCGCCTCGCGCGAGGCGTCGAGCGGGGCCGGCCGGGCGCCGGGCTCGGTCTCCTGCCGGGCGGGGTCGATGCCGAGCAGCTCGCCGATCCGCCGCACCCCGGCGATCCAGCCGTCGCGCTCGAACACGGCCCGCATCTCGTCCAGCTCGGCACGCTGATGAAGATCGGCGAGGAGGCCATCCCCACCGAGGGCGTCGGCCTCCGGTCCACCGGCACCCACTCCATGCTGATCGTGCTGCTCGACGTCTACACGCACTCCGACACCACCGTCGGCGAGATCGCGGCCCGCACGGGGCTCCCGCAGAGCGCGGTGTCCGGGTGCGTGGCGCGGCTGAAGGAGGCCGGCTCGGTGGTGACGGCACCGGACCCGGCCGACCGCCGCCGCACCCTGCTCCGCCGCAACCCCGGGGTCTCGGGCCGCCGCGCCGAGGTGGCCGCGACCCCCGTCGACTCCGCCCTCGCGGCCGCCCTGGGGACGGACGACCCCGAGCGGATCGCGGACACGATCGCCCTGCTCGAACAGCTCGCCGAGCGCCTCTCCCCCGATGTGCTGGGGCGTCTGCGCTAGGGCCCGTCGTTCGGATCACGCCGCAGACGCCGGCGCCGAGCAGTCCCGTTCCTTCCCTGCGACCTGATCCGAACGACAGGCCCCAGCCCACCCGGCGCAACCCTGTGGTACAGTGCGATCAGTACCTGTGTAAGTCCCGTTCCGGGCCCGGTACTGATCTTCCTTCAGTTCGCTGACTCGCCCGCCGCTTCCGTCGGCCGGCGCAGTGGCCTTCCCGCACCCTCTCGGCAGCGGACCCCCTCCGCCGTGCCCGAGGTGCTGCTTCCCGCCGCCCGAGGTGCGCCGTGCGCCCTCGCCTCGCGGCCCCACCCCCTCTTCGCATGTCACATGCCGTCCGTCCGTGAAAGGACCCACCACCATGACCACCACACTCGAACACCCCCCTGTGGAGCAGCCCCCGGCCCGGATCGCCGCCGGTGTCCTCGACATCGACGCGAGCGGGAAGGGGCACCTGCGCGCCGCCGACTGCCTGCCCACGCCCGCCGACCTCCAGGTCCCGCCCGTCCTGATCCGCCGTCATGGACTGCGCAAGGGCGACCTCGTCGAAGGGGTGCGCGGCGGTCAGCGCGCCCTGACCGAGGTGGCGCGCGTCAACGGCCGTACGCCCGAGGCCCTGAGCGGCCGCCGGCACTTCCGTGACCTCACTCCCCTCCACCCCCATCAGCGGCTCCGCCTCGAACACCCGGCCGCCGGACTGGCCGGACGGCTCACCGACCTCATCGCGCCCGTCGGCAAGGGCCAGCGCGGGCTGATCGTCGCGCCGCCCAAGACGGGCAAGACCGTGCTGCTCCAGCAGCTCGCCGCCGCCGTCACCGGCAACCACCCCGAGGCCCGGCTGATGGTGCTGCTGCTCGACGAACGCCCCGAGGAAGTCACCGACATGCGCCGTTCGGTGCGCGGCGAGGTGTACGCCTCCACCTTCGACCGGGCGCCCCGGCAGCACATCGCCCTCGCCGAACTCGTCGTCGAACGCGCCAAGCGGCTCGTCGAGGCGGGCGAGGACGTCGTGATCCTCCTCGACTCCCTGACCCGGCTGTGCCGGGCGCACAACAACGCGGCCGCCGCCGGGGGCCGTACCCTCAGCGGCGGCGTCGACGCGACCGCGCTGATCGGCCCCAAGCGGTTCTTCGGCGCCGCGCGGACCGCCGAGGAGGGCGGCTCGCTCACCATCCTCGCCACCGCCCTGGTCGAAACGGGCTCTCGCGCCGACGACTTCTACTTCGAGGAGCTGAAGAGCACCGGCAACATGGAGCTGCGGCTCGACCGCGAGCCGGCCGCACGCCGCCTCTTCCCCGCCGTCGACGTCAACGCCTCCGGCACCCGCCGCGAGGAACTCCTCCTCTCCCCCGCCGAGTTGACCGCGACACGCGGACTGCGCCGGGCGCTGCAGACCCGCGACGGGCAGGCGAACCTGGAGACCCTCCTGGAGCGACTGCGCGAGACCCCGGACAACGCGACCTTCCTGCATCGGATCCAGCCGACCCTGCCCTCGGACCGCTGAGGCGTGCGGCATCCGGGTGCTCGCCGACCGGCCTACGGCACGGGCAGCACGAGGAACGCCCCACCGATTCCTACGTTGATCATATGAAGATCGGATTCCCTTCTCGGGTCGGACTGTCGGCCGGTGTCTTCTGTGCGGCAGGTGCCCTGGCCCTCGGGTCCAGCGCGGTCGCCGCCCCGCCCGGAGCCCCGCAGGCCGGGGCGCCGTCCCGGGCGCACACCCCGAAGCCGTCGCTCCTCTTCCGTCCGGGGACGCAGGTCAGACCCGACCGCGCGGCCCCCGAGGTACCGGACCTCTCGGCGCTGTCCTGGCTGGTGGCCGACGCGGACAGCGGCGAGGTGCTCGCCGCGGCGAACGCGCACCGCAGACTGCCGCCCGCCAGCACGCTGAAGACCCTGTTCGCCCTCACCGTGCTGCCGGTCCTGCCGGCGGGCGTCCGGCACGAGGTGTCCGAGGAGGAGCTCGCGGACATCGGGCCGGGCAGCAGTCTCGTCGGGGTCGCCGAGGGGCAGACGTACTCGGTCGCCGATCTGTGGCGGGGGGTGTTCCTCAACTCCGGCAACGACGCCGTGCACGTCCTGGCCGCCCTCAGCGGCGGCTGGCGGGCGACGACCGCGCGGATGCAGGAGAAGGCGCGGGCGCTGGGCGCGCTGGACACCCACGTCCGCTCGCCCGACGGATACGACACACCCGGTCAGGTGTCGTCGGCGTACGACCTGGCGGTGTTCGGCAGGGCCGGGCTGCGCAGGGCGGACTTCTCGCGGTACTGCGGCCTGGCGGAGGCGACCTTCCCGGGCCGGGCGGGAGGGTCGTACGGCATCGCCAACACCAACCGGCTGCTGACCGGGCACGACGGCGTCGAGCCGTACCCGGGGCTCATCGGGGTCAAGAACGGCTACACGACCAACGCCGGCAACACCCTGGTCGCCGCCGCCCGCAGGGACGGACGCACCCTCCTCGTGACGGTGATGAACCCCCGGCAGGGCGGCGGGTACGCCGTCTACGAGGAGGCGCGCGAGCTGCTCGACTGGGGGTTCGCCGCCGAGGGGCGGGTCGAACCGGTCGGGTCGCTGGACGCGCTGCGCGCCCGGCCCAGGCCCGCCGCCGGGCCGGTGGCCGACCCGGTGGCGCGGTCCGCGGCACACTCGGCGGCCGTCCCCGTGGCCGCCGTCGAGGGACGTCCGGGCTGGTCGCAGGCGGCGGCGATCGCGGGAGCCGCCGTACTGGGCGGGTCCGCCGTCGCGCTGGCGCTGTGGCTCGTGGGGCGGCGCTCCGCGCGGAGATGACCGACCGGCAGGAACAGCAGCAGGCCCAGGGTGACCCAGGTGTAGGTGTTGCTGCCGAGGAAGCCGTCGACGCCGGACGCGTCGTCGAACCAGAGCCACACCACGCTGGTGCACAGCACCGCGTACAGGGCACCCGCCACACGCGCGTGCCCCGTACGGAGCAGGACGGCGAAGGACGGCAGCAGCCACACCAGATGGTGCACCCAGGTGACCGGGCTGACCAGGCAGGCGGTGGCCCCCGTGAGGGCGAAGGCCGCCTGCCAGTCACCGGCGGTCACGGCCTGCCGGGCCCGCCGCGCCCACACGCACAGCACCACCACGACCAGCACCGCCCACACGGCCCTGCTCTCCACGCCGAGCCGGGCCAGCACCCCCTGGAGCGACTGGTTCGAGACATAGCCGAGCCGGCCCACGCGGCTGGTGTCCCACAGCGCCTCGGTCCAGTAGAACCGGGACGCGTCCGGGGCGACCAGCGCCGCGCACGCCGTGGCGGCGAGCGCGACGGCCGTCGCGACGGCGGCCGCGCGTCGGCGGCGGGCGAGGAGCAGCAGCCCGATGAAGACGGCCGGGGTGAGCTTCACGGCTGCCGCGAGCCCGATCCCGACGCCGGCCCAGCGCCCCCGGCCGCTCGCCAACAGCCGGGCGTCGGCCAGGACGAGGGCCAGCAGGAGCAGGTTGACCTGTCCGAAGCTGAAGGTGTCCCGCAGCGGTTCGAACAGCGCGAGGACACAGGCGCCGAGGATCACGCCGTACCAGCCGTGCCGCCGCCAGCCCGGCCCCGCCAGCGCGCGGACGACGGCCGCGAGCGCCGCCAGGTTGAGCAGCAGGGCGGCCACGATCGCGGTCCGCAGACCGACCAGCGCCATCGGCAGCATGGTCACGGCCGCGAACGGCGGATAGGTGAAGCCGTACGGCGTACCCGGCACCCGGTAGTCGTAGACACGGCCGCCGTGGTGCATCCAGGTGTTGACGGTGCCGTAGTAGACGCGCAGGTCGAACCAGTCGCGCAGCAGCGGGACCATGGCGGTGAAGAGGGTGACGGCCGCGACGAGGCAGCCGAGCAGCAGCAGGCTGCCACGGTCCGTGGCGGGTGCTCTCATGCCGTACGTCCCAGAGCGGCCGGCCCCTGTGCCGCGAGGTGGGCCTGCCACAGGACGACGACGGCGAGCGCGCCGCCGCAGAGCGCGAGGAGCAACCGGCCGCCGTCGGCGGGCCCGCCGTCGGGCAGCACGGCCAGGGCGAGGACCCCGGCCACCGCCGCCGTACGGTGGCGTACGGAGGTGCTGGGGGCCGCGGCGGCGATGAGGAACAGGCCCCACAGCGCGTACCAGGGACGGATCGCCGGGCCGAACGCGGCCACCGTGGCGAGGCTGAGCCCGAGCGCGTACACCGGGCGGGGACGCAGCCGCCACCATATGGCGACCAGGGCCATGGCGGTGACCGCGAGACCGATCACGTGCCAGGCGGGGACGGCGAGCGGGGCGAGGTCGCTGCCGAGGTGTTCGAGGAGGGCGCCGGTGGCGCGGCCGAGGAGGCTGGTGAGGGCCCAGTTCTGCGGCGACACCGGGGTGTTCAGGGCGGCTATCCAGCCGTATCCGGTGCCCGCGAGGGCGGTCGCGGCGACCGTGGTGGCGGCGCAGGCGGCGAGCGTGGTCAGGACGGCCCGCACGGGATGCCGTCCCGCGCGCACGGCCAGCAGCACGACCGCGGCGAGACCGAGGATCGCGGGGGCCTTGACCAGGGCGGCGAGCGTGACGAGGACTGCCGCGGGGACCGGGCGGCGGGCGAGGGCGGCGACCAGTCCGGTCCCGAGCAGGCCCAGCATGACGGCGTCGTTGTGGGCGCCCGCCACCAGGTGCAGCAGCACCAGCGGGTTGAGGACACCCAGCCACAGCGCGGCGGCCGGGTCGGCGCCGCTGTGCCGGGCGATCCGGGGCAGCGCGGCCGCCATCGACGCCACCCCGCACAGCGCGACCAGCCGCATGCCGATGAGCCCTGCGGGCAGTTCGCCGTGGGTGAGGCCGTACAGCGCGGAGGCGACCGCCATGAAGACCGGGCCGTACGGGGCTCCGGTGTGCCGCCACAGCGGGGCGACCTCGGCGGCGAGCGGGCCGCCGAGCCGCGCCGGGCCGTGGGCGTAGACGTCGATGTGCGCGTCCACCATGGCCCCCTGCGCGAGGTAGCTGTAGACGTCCCGGCTGAACAGGGGCGGTCCGACGACCAGCGGCGCGGCCCACACCGCGAGGACGAGCACGAGGGCGCGCGGGGTCGGCGGGTCGGCGCCGCGGACGAGCCGGCCGAGGAGGACCCAGGCCGCGGTGAGCAGCACCAGCCCGAAGTACACGCCGACCAGACCGAGTGCGGCGTGCACGGAGGACGGTGCCAGGAGTTCCCGCGCGGGCAGCGCGCCGGCGCTCTCGCCGCCCAGCGCGAGACAGGCCGTACCGGCCAGACCGAGAACCTGGCAACTACGGAGATCGACGGGGAAACCCATGGCCAACACTCGGTCAGGGTGTCAACGCGGGGTGGCCGGAAAGCAACGTTCCCCCTGCCGAGCGGCGGCCTGTGCGTGACCGCCGTATGAGCGGAGGCGGACGGTCGGTGGCCGGGTCGACGTCCTCCTCGTCCTGGGGCAGACCCTCCCCGGTGTGCCCCAGATGCCGCAGCGCACCGGGGACGTCTCCCCGCCCGGGGACTCCCAGGTCTTCGCGGGTGACCGGCTCGCCCTCAACCGAATTGCGGCGGCGGGGCCGCCGGGGCCGGCAGGGTGTCAGAAGACCGACAGGCCGGTGAGGGTGGTGAAGCGGTCCAGGGCCGCCACGCCGGCCACCGAGTTGCCGTGTTCGTCGAGACCGGGGCTCCATACGCACAGGGTGCAGCGGCCGGGGACGACGGCGATGATCCCGCCGCCGACCCCGCTCTTGCCGGGCAGCCCCACGCGGTAGGCGAAGTCACCGGCCGCGTCGTAGGTGCCGCAGGTCAGCATCACCGCGTTGACCTGCTTGGCCTGGCTGCGGGTCAGCAGACGGGTGCCGTCGGCGCGGATGCCGTGCCGGGCGAGGAAGGTGGTGGCGAGGGCCAGGTCGGCACAGGACGCGGTGAGCGAGCACTGGCGGAAGTACTGGTCGAGGAGGTCCGGTACCGGGTTGTCGATGTTGCCGTACGACGCCATGAAGTGGGCGAGCGCGGCGTTGCGGTCACCGTGCGCGGACTCGGACGCGGCGACCTCCGCGTCGAAGGCGAGCGCGGGGTTGCCGCTCTCGGCGCGCAGGAAGGCGAGGAGTTCCCCGGCCGCGTCTCCGGTACGGGTCTGGAGGCGGTCGGTGACGACGAGGGCGCCCGCGTTGATGAAGGGGTTGCGCGGGATGCCGTGCTCGTACTCCAGCTGGACCAGGGAGTTGAAGGGGTTGCCGGAGGGCTCGCGGCCCACGTGCTCCCAGAGTTCGTCGCCCTCGCGGGCCAGGTCGAGGGCGAGGGTGAAGACCTTGGTGATGGACTGTGTGGAGAACGGCTCGCGCCAGTCCCCCACGCCGTACACCGTGCCGTCGAGCTCGGCGACGGCCATGCCGAAGTCGCGCGGATCGCGGGCCGCGAGCGCCGGGATGTAGTCGGCGGGCCGGCCGCGGCCGGGGGTGTGCTCCATCTCCTCGGCGATGCGCTCCAGGACCGGCTGGAAGGCGAGGGACGACGTCGTTGTCATGATCACCATTGTGCCTCCGGGCCGGTCCTGGTGCGTCACCGCAGCTCAGGAAGGGGTCACACCAGGGGGGCGCCGCTGCCGGCCAGGACCTCGGGGCGCAGCAGGTCGGCGAGTCGCTCGGCGGGCAGCAGGCCCTTCTCCAGGACGAGTTCGGCGACACCCCGGCCGGTGACGAGGGCCTCCTTGGCGATGTCGGTGGCCGCGGTGTACCCGATGTGCGGGTTGAGGGCGGTGACCAGGCCGATGGAGTTCTCGACGGTCGCGCGCAGGGTCTCGGTGTTGGCGGTGATGCCGTCGACACAGCGCTCGGCGAGGGTGAGGCAGGCGGCCCGCAGATGCGTGATGCTCTCCGACAGCGAGTGCAGGATGATCGGCTCGAAGGCGTTGAGCTGGAGCTGTCCGGCCTCGGCGGCCATGGTGATGGTGACGTCGTTGCCGATCACCTCGAAGGCGACCTGGTTGACGACCTCGGGGATCACCGGGTTGACCTTGCCGGGCATGATGGACGATCCGGCCTGCACGGGCGGGAGGTTGATCTCGCCGAGGCCCGCGCGCGGACCGGAGGACAGCAGACGCAGGTCGTTGCAGCTCTTGCTCAGCTTGACCGCGATCCGCTTCAGCACGCCGGACATCTGGACGAACGCGCCGCAGTCCTGGGTGGCCTCGACCAGGTTGGCGGCGGTGACCAGGGGCAGGCCGGTGATCTCGGCGAGGTGGCGGCGGGCGGACTCGGCGTATCCGGCGGGGGCGTTGAGGCCGGTGCCGATGGCCGTGGCGCCGAGGTTGATCTCATGGATCAACTGGACGGCCTCGTCGAGACGGTTGCGGTCCTCGTCGATCATGACGGCGTACGCGGAGAACTCCTGACCGAGCGTCATGGGGACCGCGTCCTGCAACTGTGTACGGCCCATCTTGAGCACATCGCGGAACTCGACGGCCTTGCGGCCGAAGGAGTCCTGCAGTACGGCCATCGCCTTGAGCAGTCCACGCACCGCGAAGACCGTCGCTATCTTGACGGCGGTCGGGTAGACGTCGTTGGTGGACTGGCCGAGGTTGACGTCCTCGTTGGGGTGCAGGTACTGGTACTGCCCCTTCTCGTGACCCATCAGCTCCAGGGCGCGGTTCGCCACGACCTCGTTGGCGTTCATGTTGGTCGAGGTGCCGGCGCCGCCCTGGATGACGTCGACGACGAACTGGTCGTGCAGCCCGCCCGCGCGGATCTCTCGGCAGGCGGCGACGATCGCGGCGGCCTTGTCGGGCGCCAGCAGGCCGAGTTCCTCGTTGGCGAGGGCGGCTGCCTCCTTGACGGCGGCGAGCGCGTCGACGAGGTGCGGGTAGGCGGAGAGGGTGGTGCCGGTGATGGGGAAGTTCTCGGTGGCGCGCAGGGTGTGGACACCCCAGTACGCGTCGGCGGGGACGTCCCGGTCTCCGAGGAGGTCGTGTTCGCTGCGGGTGGCGGCGGTCATGAGGTACGGGTCCTCTTTCTGAGGCGGTGAGGGTGGGGGAGCGGGCGACGTCGAGGGGGGGCCGGCTCGGGCGGAACGGGGTGTGTCCGCCCGAGCCGGCCGGAACACCGGGCCGGTGGTGACCGGACCGGCGGTTCGGGGGCCGGCTGCGGGGATGCGACCGGCCGTTCGGGACCCGGTCTCACGAGGCCGGGCGCCGAGGGGCTCGGAGGCCGGCGCCGTGGAACCGCCAGCCGTGCGACCGTGCGGCCGCAGGGCAACCGGGACCGGCCGTTCCGCCGGTGGCCACCGCGCACACTCGGTGGCCACCGGAGTCGTCAGGCGCAGGCGCGCACGGTCACCGGGTCCAGGGCCCGTACCGGGCGGACCGAGCCGACCGGTACGCCGCCGCCGAGCAGGTCCTCGCCCTCGAATGCCTTGAGGAGGGCGGGGTCGACGCCCGCGCGGGCGAGGGCGGCCGCCGTGACCGGGATCCGGGCCCGGTTCGCGCCGTCGGAGATCTTGACGGCGACGGCGCGGCCGTCCGGGAGGGCGGCGACCTCCACGCCCTCGAAGCCGTCCTTGGCGAGCAGTCCGGGGACGGCCCGCATCAGGGCGGCCACGTCCCGGTCGGCGCCGGAGGCCATCTCGGCGTGGTCGCGCATGGCGTCCGCGACCCGGGCCTCGGGGGTGCCGGGCGCCGCGGTGGTGATGCGGGCGGCGGCCCGGGCGAGGCCGTGCAGGGAGACGGAGAAGAGCGGGGCGCCGCACCCGTCGACGGTGACCCGTGCGATCCGCTGTCCGGTGAGGTCCTCGACGATCTCCGCGATCGCCTGCTGGAGCGGGTGCTCCGGATCGAGGTAGCCGTCGAGGGACCAGCCGTTGAGCTTGCAGGTGTACAGCATGGCGGCGTGCTTGCCGGAGCAGTTCTGCGCGAGACGGGAGGGCGCGCGGCCCTCGCGTATCCAGGTGTCGCGGACCGCCGGGTCGTACGGCATGTCCGTGACGTTGCGCAAATGGTCCTCCGTGACACCGGCCAGCTCGAGGATCCGCCGGGTCCCGGCGAGGTGGCGTTCCTCGCCGGAGTGGCTGGCGGCGGCGAGCGAGAGCAGCTCGCCGTCGAGCGGCAGCCCGGCCCGCAGCATCGCCACGGCCTGGACGGGCTTGAGCGCGGACCGCGGGTAGAAGGCGGCCTCGATGTCGCCGAGCTGGAGGTCGACGTCACCGCCCGTGCCGAGGACGACGACGGAGCCGTGGTGGACGCCCTCGGTCACTCCGCCTCTGACGAGGTGGGCGACGGGCGCGTGGAGGGGTTCACGGATCACGGGGGCGTCCGCGAGCGCGCTGCTGTACATCACTGCCTGATCACTTGGGGGTCGTCGAGGGCCGGCGCCGGGTTCACGCGTCGGCCTTGGCGGAGGTGCGCCGGAGGTTGCGGCGGATGGCGTACCAGCCGGCGACGAGTGCTCCGACGATCAGCGGCAGGCACAGCACGGTGGTGCGTCCGGCGCCGCCGTCGGCGTACATGAGGACCAGGACCGAGGCGAGGAAGAACAGGGTCACGAGCTCGGTCCAGGGGGAGCCCGGGAGCTGGTAGCCCGGGCGGGTCAGCTCGCCCTTCTGGGTCTTCTGCCAGAAGAGGAGGTGACAGATCATGATCATGCCCCAGGTGGAGAGGATGCCGATCGCCGCGAAGTTCAGGACGATCTCGAAGGCGTCCGCCGGGACCACGAAGTTGAGGCCGACGCCCAGGACACACATACCGCTGGTGAGCAGGATGCCGCCGTAGGGGACCTGGGTGCGGCTCATCTTCGCGGTGAACCGGGGGGCGGAGCCGTTGACGGCCATGGAGCGCAGGATGCGGCCGGTGGAGTAGAGGCCGGAGTTGAGGGAGGACATGGCCGCCGTGAGGACGACCAGGTTCATCACCCCGCCGGCCGCCGGGACGCCGATGTTGGACAGCACGGTGACGAAGGGGCTCTCGCCGGCCGTGTACTTGTTCCACGGGAGCAGCATCGACAGCAGGACGACCGAGCCGACGTAGAACAGGCCCACGCGCCACATGATCGAGTTGATCGCCTTCGGCATGATCTTCTCGGGGTTCTCGGTCTCACCGGCGGCGACGCCGACGAGCTCGACGGAGGCGTAGGCGAAGACGACGCCCTGGATGATCAGCAGCATGGGCAGCAGGCCGTTGGGGAAGACGCCGCCGTTGTCGGTGATCAGGGAGGGGCCGGGGGTGGTGCCGTCCACCGGGTGCTGGGTGACCAGCAGGAAGATGCCGATGCACATGAAGATCACCAGGGCGCTGACCTTGACGATGGCGAACCAGAACTCCAGTTCGCCGAAGATCTTCACGGATATCAGGTTCACGGCCAGGACCACGGCCAGGGCGATCAGGGCGATCACCCACTGGGGGATGTCGGAGAACATGCCCCAGTAGTGGGTGTAGGTGGCCACCGCGGTGATGTCGGCGATCCCGGTGGTGGCCCAGTTCAGGAAGTACATCCAGCCGGCCGTGTACGCGCCCTTCTCGCCGAGGAACTCCCGGGCGTAGGACACGAAGGCGCCGGAGGACGGGCGGTACAGGACGAGCTCGCCGAGGGCGCGCACGACGAGGAACGCGAAGACGCCGCAGACGGCGTACGCGACGAAGAGGGAGGGCCCGGCGTCGGCGAGCCTGCCGCCCGCGCCGAGGAAGAGTCCGGTGCCGATGGCACCGCCGATGGCGATCATGTTGACGTGCCGGTGCTTCAGCGACTTGCTGTAGCCGTGGTCTCCGGCGTCGATGTGACCGGACGAGGGGCGCGTCTCGTCTTTGAGGTGCTGTTCGCTCACGCCTCGGGTCCGCCTTCCAGGGGGGTGCTCGTGCCAGGGGAGCGCACGATGTCGGTGAGGGTCGTCTCGACGCGGTCGAGGTGATGGCTCATCGCCTCCACGGCGTCGTGCTCGGAACCGTCGATCAGCGCTTCCACGATGGCCCGGTGCTCGCGGTTGGACTGCTCGCGCCGGCCGCCCAGCTCGTTGAGGAAGGCCGACTGACGCGCCAGTGCGTCCCGGATCTCCTCGATGACCCGGCGGAAGACCGGGTTCTGGGCGGCTTCGGCGACGGCCAGGTGGAAGAGGGTGTCCATCGCGACCCACGCGGTGGTGTCCGTCTCCCGTTCCATGCGGTCGAGCAGATGGGCCAGGTGGTCCAGGTTCTCCGGGCTGCGGCGCCGTGCCGCGTATCCGGCGACCGGGATCTCGACGTGGCGGCGCACCTCCAGCAGGTCGCTGGCCGCGTAGTCGCCGAAGGTGGGGTCCTCGACGGTGTTCGCGATCACGAAGGTGCCCTTGCCGGTCTTGGCGACCGTCAGGCCCATGGTCTGCAGGGCGCGCAGGGCCTCCCGCAGCACGGGCCGGGACACCTCGAGGGTGCGGCAGAGCTCCGCCTCGGAGGGGAGCTTGTCGCCGATGGCGTACTCGCCGCGCTCGATGGCGCCACGGAGGTGGCCGAGAACCGCTTCCATCGCGCTGACGCGCCGCGGTGCCGAACCACCTGTCTGGCTGTCTGACAGGTTCACGGGAGAGATGTTCCGGTTCACGTACGGGTGGTGTCAAGGGCGGTGAAACCAAAAATTCAACGGGCGGGAAGTCCGCATGGGGACTTCCCGCCCGTGGGCGGTCGACCGCGCGGGAGATCAACCGCTCAGCACACCGGTGCCCAGCAGGCCGAACAGCAGGACGCCGATGACGATCCGGTAGATCACGAAGGCGTTGAAGGAGTGCTTGGCGACGAACTTCAGCAGCCAGGCGATGGAGGCGTACGCCACGACGAACGAGACGACGGTGCCCACGGCCAGCGGGGCGGCGCCCGCGCCGGTGCCGAGCGCGTCCTTCAGCTCGTACAGGCCCGCGCCGGTCAGGGCGGGGATGCCGAGGAAGAAGGAGAGCCGGGTCGCGGCGACGCGGTCCAGGTCGAGGATGAGCGCGGTGGACATGGTGGCACCGGAGCGGGAGAAGCCCGGGAAGAGCAGTGCGAGGATCTGGGAGCTGCCCACGAGCATCGCGTCCTTGAACGAGGTGTCGTCCTCGCCGCGCTTGTGCCGGCCCATCTGGTCGGCCGCCCACATCACACCGCTGCCGGCGATCAGCGAGCCCGCGACCACCCACAGGGAGGCCAGCGGCCCCTCGATCAGCGGTTTGGCGGCGAGACCGACCACGACGATCGGGATCGTCGCGTAGATCACCCACCAGGCGAACCTGTAGTCGTGGTGGACGCGCTCCTCACGGTGGCGCAGACCCCGGAACCAGGCCGACACGATCCGCACGATGTCCTTGCGGAAGTACACCAGCACCGCGGCGATCGCCCCGACCTGGATCACCGCGGAGAACCCGACGACCGCGTCGTCGTCGACCGGGATGTGCATCAGGCCCTCGGTGATCTTCAGATGGCCGGTGGAGGAGACGGGGAGGAACTCGGTCACTCCCTCGACAGCTCCGAGGACGACGGCTTGGCCGATGGAGATGGCGCTCATGGAATCCAGTTCTGGGTGGGTCGACTACGGCGAGGGACAGTCCTACCAGGCGATTACCGGCAGCCGGGTGGTGGTGGACCGGCTAGGGCCACACCGCCTGGCCTATCGCGACGCCGGCGAACGCGGCCCCGAGGCCCGCCAGGAGGCTCCCGAGGACATTGGCGGCAGCGTAGAGGCCCGCGCCGGTCTCCGTCAGCCGGAGCGACTCGTACGAGAACGTCGAGTACGTGGTGAGCGCCCCGCAGAAACCCGTGCCCAGGAACAACCGCAGGTCGGGGCCGAGGGCGGCGGCGCCGGTGAGGGTGCCGAGGATCAGGGAGCCGGTCACGTTGACGACGAACGTGCCCCAGGGGAACACCGAGTCGTGCCGGGACTGCACCGCGCGGTCGGTGAGATAGCGCGCGGGCGCGCCGATCATGCCGCCCGCGACGACCACCAGCCAGTTCACAACGACTTCTTACCCTTCGTGTCCGGTTCGCCCTGATTCCGGTCGCGGCCCTCGAACCGGACGACATGGCACTCGTCGAGGACGACCAGACCGTCCGTGACCAGCTCTTCGAGGTGCGGCAGGAAGGCGTGCACGCGCTCCTCGGCGTCCACGATCACGACCGCGACCGGCAGGTCCTCGCTGAGCGAGAGCAGCCGGGAGGTGTGGACCACGGAGGACGCGCCGAAACCCTCGATGCCGTGGAAGACGCTGGCTCCGGCGAGACCGGCCGCGTGGGCGCGATGGACGATCTCCGCGTACAGGGGTCTGTGGTGCCAGGTGTCGTTCTCGCCGACGAGGACGGTCAGGCGCAGGGCGTTGCCGCTGAGTCGGGTCATCGCGGCCTCCGGCCGAGGAGACGGCGTGTCGTGGTGGCCGCGGCCCACACCCCGCCGAGCGCGGCGCACAGGGTCGCGGCGAGGTAGGCGAACGCGGTGCCGGGGCGGCCCGCGTCGAGAAGCCGCTGGATGTCGACGGCGTACGTCGAGAAGGTGGTGAAGCCGCCGAGGACGCCGGTGCCGAAGAAGGGGCGCACCAGCCGGTGCACGGTCAGCACCTCGGTGATCAGCACCAGGAAGACACCGATGACCGCGCAGCCGGCGGCGTTCACCCAGAAGGTCGTCCAGGGGAAGCCGCCGGTGGGCATCGGCCAGGCCAGCGCTGCGGCGTAGCGGGCGGCGGCGCCGATCCCGCCGCCGACGGCCACCACGGCGATCACCGGGAGCTGACCGGTTCCGGTGGTCCCGCGCGAGGTGCTGGTGCGGAGGCTCTCGGCCTCGGGAGCTGACATGTCGCACCAGCGTATCGCCGTCCCGGTCGGTCGAGGACGCCGTCTCGCCTACATGACCGCGGGTGCCTCGCAGATGGCGATGCCGGGCTCCCAGAGGCTGCCCAGGACGAGGCGGCCGCCGGTCTCGCAGACGCTGGTGACCATGCGGTAGCCGGAGCGGCGGCGGGTGAGGTGGGCGACGGTCCGGCCGTGGTCGTCGACCGCGAGGACCCCGGCCGTGCCCGAGGGGCGGTACGGCGCCCGCAGGGCCGCTCGGGCGGCGCGACGGCGTACGGCGGGGCCGGCACGGTGGAGGAGGTCGAGCGGGGGGACGCGCGGGCCGGCCAGGGCGACCCAGACCGGGCCGTCGGGGGCGCGCCAGAGGTTGTCGGGGAAGCCGGGCAGGTTCTCGACGAAGGGTTCGGCCGCTCCCGCGCGGGGGCCGGTGAGGTGGAAGCGGGTGAGGCGGCGGGCGCCGGTCTCGGCGACGACCAGGAACGCGTCGTCGGCGCCGCGGGCGATCCCGTTGGCGAACTGGAGCCCGTCCAGGACGACCTCGGCCTCGCGGGCGCCCGGTGCGAGGCGCAACAGCCGTCCCGTGCCGGTGTGTTCGACGATGTCGCCCATCCAGTCGCGCAACGGGTGGACCCGGTTGGAGACCGTGAAGTAGACCGTGCCGTCCGGCAGGGCGACGACGTTGCTGCAGAAGCGCAGCGGCTCCCCCGCCGCCGACTCGGTCAGGACACGGACGGTGCCGGGGCCGCCCTCGGGGTCGAGGCGCAGCAGGGCGCCCTCGGCGTCGCACACCAACAGGTCGCCGTCGGGGAGGAGTTCGAGGCCGAGGGGGCGGCCCTCGATCTCGCCGACGCATGCGACGCGGGCCGTGGACGGGTCGTCCAGACCGTCGATCCGCAGGATGCGTCCGTCGGCCACCCCGGTCAGCACTCGTCCTCCGGGGTCGGCCACGACGTCCTCGGGGCCGTGTCCGGGGAGGGTGAGGTACCTGAGCGGAACGAGGGCCGTGCGGGGCTGGTGCATGGCGGGTCCGTCCTTCCTGGCGGAGGCGGCCATCCTCGCAGGTGCTCGGACGTCCTTTCCGGGTGGCCCGTCACCAGCCCTTCTCGAACATGCGGGCCACCTCGGCGATGCGCATCTCGTCGCGCCGGTAGTGGAGGCGCCGCTTGACGCGGGTGGCGCGCAGCAGGCCGAGGTCGGTGAGCAGGGCGAGATGGGTGTCGGCGACCCGGCGGCGCACGCCGAGTTTCGCCGCGATCGCGTCCGCGGTGACGCCGTCCTCGACGAGATCCGCGTGCCGCTGGGGCGGGAAGTGGCGGGCCGGATCCTTCAGCCACTCCAGGATGTCCAGTCGCCTCTCGCCACCGGGAGTCCTCAGCATCGTCGTCCCCCTTTGTCCGGGCCTCCTCGTGCCGTGTCGTCCCACTCTTCCGCAGTCGGGGCCACCGTGTCCCGCACTCCGGAAGCCTTGGCCGGGATCGAACACCCTTGCCACGAAAGGGCGTTCGCGTTCACCACCGGAAACACCGCCGGGGGCCCGGCCGCGCGGTCGCGGCCGGGCCCCCGGTTCACCGGGTCGGGTCGTCAGCGGTGGCTGAACCACGCCGTCGAGGACAGGGCCTTGTCGTCGTAGCCGAACAGGGCCTGGTTTTCCCAGCCGTTGCCCGAGGTGGCGTCGGTCGGGTCCCAGCCGTTGCCGGTGACGGCGGTCCAGGTCGCCTCCCAGTAGAAGACGCCGAGCCCGCGCCCGTTCGGGACGGCCTCCACGATGTTCGCGACCGCGTTCATCCAGGCGAGCTGACCGGCCGCGGTGGCCGGGTAGCCGGTGACCAGTTCACCGGTGGTGTCGATCTGGTTGGTGAGCGAGTCCTCGCTGTCGAGCCGGAAGGGGTAGGCCGTCTCGGCGATGAACACCGGCTTGGAGTAGCGCGAGGCCACGTCGTCCAGGGTGGTCTGGGCGGCGGCCAGGGAGCCGTGCCAGTAGCCGTAGTACGACAGGCCGATCACGTCGTAGGTGATGCCGTACGTCTTGGCGTTGTCGAACCACCAGCGGACGGTGGCGTCGTCACCGGCGTTGGCGAGGTGCAGGGCGACCTGGGTGCCGGAGGAGACCGCCTTGACGGCGCTGTAGCCGGAGTTGATCAGCCCGGCGAGTTGCGACCAGTTGTCCGTGGAACCCTCGCTCCACAGCATGCCGCCGTTGATCTCGTTGCCGACCTGGACCATGTCGGCCGTGGTGCCCTGGGACTTGAGCGCGTTGAGTACGTCGTACGTGTGGTTGTAGACGTCCGTCTTGAGCTGGCTGTAGGAGTGGCCCGACCAGGCGGCGGGCTTGGTCTGCTTGCCGGGGTCGGCCCAGGTGTCCGAGTAGTGGAAGTCGACCAGCAGTTTCATGCCGGCGGCCTTGATCCGCTTGGCCATGGCCAGGACGCGCGTCTTGTTGTTGTAGCCGTCGGCGGGGTTCACCCAGACCTTCAGGCGCGCGTAGTTCATGCCGGCGTTCTTCAGGATGGTGACCGCGTCGCCGGTGGTGCCGGAGCTGGTCTTGTAGACGCCGCCGAGGGCCTCGCTCTTGGCGAGGGAGGAGATGTCGGATCCCTTGATGGCAAGGCCTGTTGATCCGGACGTGAAGGTCAGGTCGTCCACATTGATCCAGTTGCCCGCTTTCGCGTCACTGTTGATGCTGATCGTGCACTGGTTGTTCGTCACGTTGATCGACGTGACGATCCGGACCCAGCTGCTGGTGGACACCGGCAGATCGGTGCGCTGTTCCGCGCTGCCGCAGTTCTTCAGGGCCAGGTAGGCGGAGTTCTGGCCGCCGCCGGAGCGGACCCAGGCGGTGAGGGTGTGGTTCCCGTTGGTCAGCCCGGAGAGGTACTGGTACGTCTCCACCTTGTAGGCGGTGGACGCCCAGTGGGTGAGGCGGTAGCTGCCGCCGTGGCCGCCGGACTCGGTGAAGGAGGCGGCGTTCTGCCCCGCGGCCGAGTAGGTGGACCAGCCCGTGGGGGTGGCGGTGCCGGTGCCGTCGGACTCGAAACCGCCGTTGGTGAGCGTGCTCGCCGCCTGGGCGGTCTGCGCGGGCAGGGAGATGAGGGCGAGCCCCGCGACGAGCGGCAGGAGCAGGGCTCTGAGGGTGCGTCTGGGATGGAACATCGTCGTCCGTCGTCCCTTCGACGTATGGGTGGGATCCCTCGTACGAGGGAGAGACCCCCTCCGCCCGCGGCTCGCGGCTCCACGGGCGGAGGGGGAGTCGGCTCAGCCGTCGAGTCGGACGACCCGTACGGCTCCCGCCGGGACCGCGAGGCGGCCGGCGGCGCGTTCGCCCGTGAGCAGCTCGGTGCCGGCGGCCTCCAGCGGCACCTTGGCGTCGGTGGCGGTGTGGTTGATCGCGAAGACGTAGCTGCCGGTCTCCCCCGAGCGGCGGACGACCTCGACGTCATGGGGCAGGTCGGCACGCGGGTCGAGGCGCGCGTCCTCGGCGGCCCGGCCGAGCACGGCGTCCAGGCCCTCGTGGCCGAGGCGGGTGGAGACGTACCAGGCGGTGCCCTCGCCGAGGCGGTGCCGGGTGACGGCCGGGTGTCCTGCGGTGAGGCCGTCGGCGTACGTCCAGACGGTCTCGGCGCCGCGCGGCACGACGAACTCGCTCCACACGTCGCCGCCGAGTTCGCAGCCGTCGGGGCCGGTCAGCCGTACGCCCTGGTCGGCGAGGAGCGGGGAGAACTCCTCGACGGTCAGGCCGAGGACGTCGCGCAGCACGCCCGGGTAGGCGCCCTCGTGGACGGCGTCGTGCTCGTCGACGATGCCCGAGAAGTACGACACGACGAGGGTGCCGCCGTTCTCGACGTACTCCGTGAGGTTGTTCCCGGCCGCCTCCGTCATCAGGTACAGGGCGGGCACCACGACCAGGGGGTACGCCGACAGGTCGGCCTCGGGGTGGGCGAAGTCGACGGTGAGGTGACGGTCGTAGAGCGCCTCGTAGAAGGCGTCGGCGCGCTCGCGGGCGTCGTGGTCCTCGCTGGGGCGCCAGGCCAGGTTCTGCGCCCACCAGGAGTGCCAGTCCCACAGCACCGCCACATCGGCCTCGGTGCGGGTGCCCCGGATGGTGGCCAGGGAGTCGAGGGACGCGCCGAGCTCGACGACCTCGCGCCACACACGGGTGTCGGTGCCGCCGTGCGGGACCATCGCCGAGTGGAACTTCTCGGCGCCGCGCCGGGACTGCCGCCACTGGAAGAACATCGCGCCCTCGGAGCCGCGGGCGACATGGCCGAGGGAGTTGCGGGCCATCTGGCCGGGCGCCTTGGCGGGGTTGCGGGGCTGCCAGTTGATGCCCGAGGTCGAGTGTTCGAGCAGGATCCAGGGGGCGCCGCCCGCGACGGAGCGGGTGAGGTCGGCGGCCATCGCCAGGTTGACGTGGGTGCGGCGGCCGTCGGTGATGAGGTAGTGGTCGTTGGTGACGATGTCGACCTCGCGGCCCCAGGCCCAGTAGTCGACGGAGTCGCACTGGCTGAGGGCCGTCATGAAGTTGGTGGTGACCGGGACGTCCGGTGCGAGGCGGTGCAGGATGTCCCGCTCCGCCACGAAGTTCTCGCGCATGGTGGCGTCGGCGAAGCGCTTGTAGTCGAGGGCCTGGCCCGGATTGCCGACGGTGGGGGTGGCGCGCGGCGGGTTGACGTCCTCGAGGCTCGCGTAGCGCTGGCCCCAGAAGGCGGTGCCCCAGGCCGCGTTCACCGCCTCGACCGTGCCGTACGTCGTCGCGAGCCAGCGGCGGAAGTGTGCGGCGCAGGAGGCGCAGTAGCAGGCCGAGACGGGGACGCCGTACTCGTTGTGGACGTGCCACATCGCGAGGGCCGGGTGGTCGCCGTAGCGCTCGGCGAGCCGGGTGGTGATGGTCGCGGCGGCCGCGCGGTAGTCGGCGTTGCTGTGGCAGATGGCGCCGCGGGAGCCGAACTCCAGGCGGGTGCCCTCGGCGGTCACGGGCAGGGCCTCGGGGTGGGCGCGGTAGAACCACACCGGCGGGACGACGGTGGGGGTGCCGAGGTCGACGCGGATGCCGTTGTCGTGGAGCAGGCCGATGATCCGGTCCAGCCAGCCGAAGTCGTACTCCCCCGGCGAGGGCTCCAGCAGGGCCCAGGAGAAGATCCCGATACTCACCATGGTGACGCCGGCCTCCCGCATCAGCCGGACGTCCTCCTGCCAGACGCTTTCCGGCCACTGCTCGGGGTTGTAGTCCCCACCGAAGGCGAGCCTGGTGAGGCCCTTGGGGGTGGTCTCCGGCATGGATGTCTCCCGTTTTATCGATCATTTGGGAACGTGCACACACTGTGGCGGCGTTCGGAGCCCAACATAACCGCACAGCAACAACCATTGACAAGTGTCCGGGATGTTTCTCTACTGTGAACGCTCACAGACAGCATGACAGGGCCTCGCGACGGGCGGGGTCCCCGGTCGTGCCTTCGCATGGCAGGTTCCCGCATCCGGTGGGGACCCAGGTCAGGGGAGAGATCCATGCCCAACACGCAGCGCCGACGGCTCCTTGTCAGAAGCGCGGCCTCCGTCCTCGCCGTCACCCTCGGCGCCACCGCACTCGCCGCCTGCGGCTCGTCCGACGACGAGGGCAAGGCCGAGTCCGGTCCGGTCTCGCTCACGTACTGGACCTGGACGCCCGGCATGGACAAGGTCGTCGACCTCTGGAACAAGGGCCAGGGCAAGAAGGACAAGATCACCGTCACGGTGAAGAAGCAGGCGTCCGGCGACACGCTGGTCACCAAGATCCTCACCGCGCACAAGGCGGGCAAGGCGCCCGACCTGGTGCAGGCCGAGTACCAGGCGCTGCCGACGCTGGTCAGCAATGACGCGCTGGCGGACATAGCGAAGAACGTCGGGGACGCGAAGAGCAGGTTCGCCGACGGGGTGTGGCAGCAGACCACACTGGGCACGGACGCGGTCTACGCGGTCCCGCAGGACATCGGCCCGATGATGTTCTACTACCGCGCCGACCTCTTCAAGAAGTACGGCCTGACGGTCCCGACGACCTGGGACGAGTTCGCCGAGACCGCCCGCGCGCTGAAGAAGAAGGCGCCGCAGACGGACCTCACCACGTTCTCCGCCAACGACTCCGGTCTCTTCGCGGGCCTCGCCCAGCAGGCCGGCGCCAAGTGGTGGACCACCTCCGGCGACAAGTGGCAGGTCGGGATCAACGACGCGGCCACCAAGAAGGTCGCCGACTTCTGGGGCGGCCTCGTCAAGGAGGGCGCCATCGACAACCAGCCGATGTACACCCCGGCCTGGAACAAGGCGCTCAACACCGGCAAGCAGATCGCCTGGGTGTCGGCCGTGTGGGCGCCGGGCACGCTGACCACCGCCGCGCCCGACACCAAGGGCAAGTGGGCCATGGCCCCGCTCCCCCAGTGGTCGGCCGGTGACGACGTCACCGGCAGCTGGGGCGGATCCTCCACCGCCGTGACGACGGACTCCAAGCACCAGGAGGCCGCCGCGAAGTTCGCCGCCTGGCTGAACACCGACGGCGAGGCGCTGCAGGCGCTGGCCAAGGAGAGCGGCATCTACCCGGCCGCCACCAACGCCCAGACCAGCGGCGCCTTCACCACCCCGCCGGACTACTTCTCGACGCAGGCGGACTTCTACACGCTGGCCGCCAAGATCGCGAAGACCACGGCGCCCTCGGCCTGGGGCCCCAACGTGAACGTCGCCTACCAGACCTTCAACGACGCCTTCGGCGCAGCCGCCAAGAACAAGTCGGACTTCTCCGCCGCCCTGGACACCATGCAGGACGCCACGGTCGCCGACCTCAAGAAGCAGGGCTTCGAGGTCTCCGAGTGACCACCGCACACCGGAAGTCGTACGGGGTCAAGGGGGCCCCGTACGCCCTCCCGTCTCCCAGCACCACCCTCGAACGAGCGCGAAGCGCCCCCTATTTCTTCCTCCTCCCCGCCACGGTCCTGTTCTCGTTGTTCTTCGCGCTGCCCATCGGCTACGCGGTCTGGCTCAGCTTCCACAAGGTGCACGTCTCCGGCCTGGGGCTGGGCAAGGGCGCCCGCAGCGAGGTCTGGGCCGGCATCGAGAACTACACGGACGCCTTCACCGACAGCGAGCTGCTCGACGGCGCGCTGCGCGTCCTCGGCTACGGCTGCATCGTCGTCCCGGTGATGCTGGGCCTGGCCCTGCTGTTCGCACTGATGCTGGACTCCGAGAAGGTGCGGCTCGCGCCCTTCACCCGGCTGGCGATCTTCCTGCCGTACGCCATCCCCGGTGTGGTGGCGGCGCTGCTGTGGGGCTTCCTGTACCTGCCGGACGTCAGCCCCTTCTACTACGTGCTGGAGAAGCTGGGCCTGCCACAGCCGGACCTGCTGGACGGCGGTCCCCTGTATGCCGCCCTCTCCAACATCGCCGTCTGGGGCGGCACCGGCTTCAACATGATCGTCATCTACACCTCGCTCCAGGCCGTCCCGGCCGAGGTGTACGAGGCCGCGAAGCTGGACGGCGCCACCCCGCTGCAGATCGCCCTGCGGATCAAGATCCCGATGGTGGCGCCCTCGCTGGTGCTGACCTTCTTCTTCTCGATCATCGCCACCCTCCAGGTGTTCAACGAGCCGACCACCCTGAAACCGCTCACCAACTCCGTGTCCACGACGTGGAGTCCGCTGATGAAGGTGTACCGGGACGCGTTCGGCACCGGTGACATCTACCAGGCGGCCGCCGAGGCCGTGATCATCGCCCTCGTCACGCTGGTGCTGAGCTTCGGCTTCCTGCGGGCCGCGAACCGTCGCAACAAGCAGGAGGCGGCACGATGAGTTCTCTTGCCGTACACAAGGCCCCCACGGCGGCCGGTACGACGGGTGCGGCGCAGAGCCGGCCGCCCCTGCGCCGCCGTGTCGCACTGATCCCGACGGTCACCCTGCTGCTGGGCGCGCTCTACTGCCTGCTCCCCGTGGCCTGGGTCGTGATCGCCTCGACCAAGTCCGGCCGTGAGCTGTTCTCCACGTTCACCTTCCTGCCGGGCACGGGCTTCACCGACAACGTCAAGGAGCTCACCGCCTACCGCGACGGCGTCTACTGGACGTGGATGGGCAACTCCGCCCTGTACGCCGGTCTCGGCGCGCTGCTGTCGACGTGCGTGTCGGCGTTCAGCGGTTACGCCCTGGCGACCTACCGCTTCCGCGGCCGTGAGGCGATCTTCAACATCCTGCTCGCGGGCGTCCTGATGCCGCCGATCATCCTGGCCGTCCCGCAGTATCTGCTGCTGGCCAAGGCGGACCTCACGGACTCCTACTGGTCGGTGCTGCTGCCGCAGATCCTCTCTCCCTACGGCGTCTACCTCGCGCGCATCTACGCGGCCGCGGCCGTGCCCGCCGACGTGGTGGAGGCGGGCCGGATGGACGGGGCGAGCGAATGGCGGATCTTCACCCGGATCGCGCTGCCCATGATGGTGCCCGGGCTGGTCACGGTGTTCCTGTTCCAGTTCGTGGCGGTGTGGAACAACTTCCTGCTGCCGTACATCATGCTCAGCGACGACGAGAAGTTCCCGATCACGCTGGGACTGTTCACGCTGCTGGAGCAGGGCTCGAACCAGCCCGCGCTGTACACGCTGGTGATCACCGGCGCGTTCCTCGCGGTGATCCCGCTGGTGGCGCTGTTCCTGGTCATTCAGCGGTTCTGGAGCCTGGATCTGCTGTCCGGGGCCGTAAAGTCATGACCATGAGCAATGCGGGGGGCCGGCGCAGGCCGCCGACGATCCACGACGTGGCGCGGGAGGCAGGGGTCTCACGAGGCACCGTCTCTCGTGTGCTCAACGGCGGCCACTACGTCAGCCCGGCGGCCGCGGAGGCGGTCAACGCCGCCATCCGCAAGACGGGTTACGTCGTGAACCGGCACGCCCGCTCGCTGATCACCGGCCGTTCGGACTCGATCGGCTTCCTGCTGACCGAACCGCAGGAGAAGCTCTTCGAGGACCCCAACTTCAACGTGCTGCTGCGGTGCTGCACCCAGGCCCTGGCCGCGCACGACATCCCGCTGCTGCTGATGCTCGCCGGCACGCAGGACGAGCGGCGCCGGATCATGCGGTACATCACCGCGGGCCATGTCGACGGCGTACTGCTGGTGTCCAGCCACTCCGGGGACCCGGTCGCCGAGCAACTGCGCGAGGCGGGCGTACCCCTCGTCCAGTGCGGCAAGCCGATGGGGCCCGGCTCCAAGGTCAGCTATGTGGCGGCCGACGACCGGGACGGCGCCCGTGACATGGTGCGCCACCTGCTGTCGCTGGGCCGCCGCCGTATCGGGATCGTCAGTGGCCCGCTGGACACACCGGGCGGTGTCGACCGCCTCGCGGGGTACAGGGAGGTGCTCACGGAGGCGGGCATCGAGATCGACGAGCGGCTCGTCGTCTCCGGCGACTACAGCCGGGCCAGCGGTGAGGCGGGCGCCGAACGGCTGCTGGCGCAGGCCCCGGACATGGACGCCGTGTTCGTGGCCTCCGACCTGATGGCCCAGGGCGCGCTGGCGGCGCTGCGCCGGGCGGGTCGCAGGGTCCCCGAGGACGTGTCGGTGGGCGGCTTCGACGACTCCACCGCGGCGACGGAGGCCGTTCCCGCCCTCACCACGGTCCGCCAGCCCTACGACCGCATCAGCAACGAGATGGTCCGGGTGCTGCTCGCCCAGATAGGCGGCGAGGACCCGGCGGCGGTGATCCTGCCGACGGAGCTGGTGAAGCGCGAATCGACCTGATGACGCAGGGGGCCGGTCCCAGCGACCGGCCCCTTCGTCATCGGTCAGGATTCGAGAAGCGGCTCACCCCTCCCCCGCCCTAGCGTGAAACCACCGGCGGAACCCCGTCGGGCCACGCACCAGCGAGGAGCGACCCCCATGACCACCACCGGTCTGCAGACGATCATCTACCCCGTCAAGGACGCCGAGCGGGCGAAGGCCCTGTTCACCGCGCTGCTGGAGGTCGAGCCGTACGCCGACGCGCCGTACTACGTCGGTTTCAAGGCCGCCGGCCAGGACGTCGGCCTCAACCCGAACGGCCATGCCCAGGGGCTGACCGGACCGGTCCCGTACTGGCACGTCTCCGACATCCGGGCGCGGCTCGCGGCGCTGGTGGAGGCGGGGGGCGAGGTGCTCCAGGACATCCAGGACGTCGGCAACGGCCGGCTCATCGCCTCCGTGAAGGACCCGGACGGCAACCTCGTCGGGCTGCTCCAGGACCCGTCGTAGAAAACCGCATGCGCCTGCACTAGTTGCCCACTCAATGAACCGTCCCCAGGGTGTTACCGTGCGGGTATGGCGGCGAAGACGGTCGGGGCGGGCCTCGAGGAGCGGTGGCGGGACATCCTGTCGGTGCACGCGCGGACGATGTGCGAGATCGACCGCGCGCTGCACCCGCACGGCCTCGGGGCGAGCGACTTCGAGGTGCTCGACCTCCTCGCCGCCGAGGCGCCCCGGCAGAACGACCAGTGCCGGGTGCAGGACCTCGTCGGCCGGGTGCACCTCAGCCAGAGCGCCCTGTCCCGTCTCATCGGCCGGCTGGAGAAGGACGGCCTCGTGGAACGGGCCGTCTGCATGGAGGACCGGCGCGGGGTGTACGTCACCCTCACCCGCAAGGGCCGTGACCTGCACACCGAGGTGCTGCCGCTCCAGCGGGACGTGCTGGAGCGGATGCTCGGCGGTTCCCAGGACACCTAGGTGACTGACCGGACAGGTTGGTGACACGGCTGGCTGGGGTGTGGCCGCCGATGCCGGTGTGGGCGGCCGGCCGCAGCGGGCCGATGCGGTGCTCCTGCCGCAGCCGCACGATGTGTTCCTCCACCTGGGCCGGTGTCCGGCGCGGCTGGCGGCGCGGACGGCTGGAGCGGTCCTGCATCCCGGCTTGGCCGTGCAGCCGGTAGCGGCCCGCCCGAGCGGCCCAGGACGGCCTGGCCGTCTCCGACGAGGCGTTCGTCGCCTCCCTGCGGGAGGAGGCCCTGCTGCTGCGGCACACCGTCGACGACCTCCAGCACCTGGCGCAGGCCGACGCGTGCCGGCTCCGGCTGCATCCGGAACCCCTGGACCTGCGGGAACTCCTCGACCACGTGGCGGCGGCCCACCGCGGCGGTGCCGAGTCCGCCGGGGTCGCGCTCACCACCCGAATCGAGGGCACGCCCACCCTCCACGCCGACCCCGCCCGCCTGCGCCGGACCATCGGCGACCTGCTGTCCGACGCCGTCCGGCACACGCCTCCCGGCGGCGCCGTCACGCTGCGCTGCCGCTGCGCGGGGGGCGAGGTCGTCATCGAGGTCGCCGACACCGGTACCGGGATCGCCGCGGACGGCCTGCCGCGCGTCTTCGACCGGTTCTGGCGTGCCGACAAGTCCCGCAGCCGGCAGACCGGCGGCAGCGGTCTGGGCCTGGCGATCGTCCGCCGGCTCACCGAGGCCCACGGCGGCACGGTCTCGGTGACCGGCACGCCGAACACGCAGACGGTCTTCACGGTGAACCTGCCGTGGTGAAGGCAAGCAGGAGGGAAGACGGCGGGAGCGCTATCCCTTCCCCTCCCCCGGCCGCCGGTCCGCCGGGCGGCGGGGCGGGATGGGGGCGGAGGGGAAGTCGCGCGGGCCCGTCCACAGGGCGGGGACCGCGTCGCAGCGGCGGCACAGCTCGTAGCCGACCGTCTCGTAGTTGACGCGCCAGCCCCTGAAGTGCGGCCAGGCCTCCTCGGTGCCGCGCTCGGCCCGGAAGCCCGTCGACTCCAGCATCGACACCGCCGCGTCGAACTCGACGTACGTCAGCCGGAGCGGGCCGTCGGGGGTGGGGTCGGAGTCGAAGGGGAAGCGGAGCGAGCGGGCGATGTCGCGCAGGGCGGTGAAGCCGGCCCGCAGCACGAGCCGGGCCTCCGGCGGGGCGGAGCGCGGGGAGAGCGCGAGCTGCAGGGCCGCCGCGTCCATCACCGCGATCAGCCCGACCAGCCAGCTGCGGTGCGGACGCGGGGAGCGGAACGCCAGCAGCACCGGGTACGTGGCATGGCTCTCGCCCATGTCGGAGGCCAGCCGCTCCCAGGCCCGGTACAGCTCGGGCAGCGCGGTCTCGGTGTCGACGAGCCACTGCCGGGCGAGGATCTCGGGGCCCCAGGCGGGCTCGCCGGCCCGCGACTGCAGCAGGGTGACCTCCAGCTCACGCCGGTTGTAGGCGGCGTAGAGGGTGGGCAGGTAGGCGATCTGCAGGGCGATGACGACGGGGCCGGTGATCGCGGCGGCGAAGTCGAGGGCGGACAGTCTGAGCCGGGCGCCGCTGGCGAAGCCGAGGGTGAAGAGGCTGGAGCCGGCCTCGCGGAAGGAGGTGGTCCAGTCGAGCGGGGACAGCGCGTACAGCAGCAGCCCGTACCCGATCAGCGCGCCGAGCAGCCAGATCCCCAGCATGCCGACCAGGATCAGCGGGGCCAGCCAGGCCTGCCACCGGTCGATGGCCTCGTAGCCGCGGCGCAGGGCCGCGAGATGCAGCAGCCGGCGCAGGGTCCACCACAGTCGGTACACGACCACGGAGTACAGGCCGCGCGGGACGACGAGGGTGCGCAGAACGCTCCCGAGCACCAGGGCGAGCACGAGTCCGCCGGCCACGCCGGAGAGCCAGATCATGGGGTCATTCTGGATCACGCGCGGGGGGTGCTGTGCGTGCACCGGCTCCCGTACGGCGTCAGCGGGCGAGCAGGGTGCGTACCCCCTCGGAGGTGAGCGTCAGCGGGTGTTCGCCGGCGGCGTCGATGGCGAGCGACAGCTCCTCGGTGGGCCACTGGGCGGCGAGCGCGCCGAGGGGCACCAGGCGGTAGCGGTCGATGCCCGGCAGCAGTTCGGCCATCTCGGGTTCGGAGGTGAACACCGGGACGACGGGCGCGCCGCCGGGGTTGTCCAGGACCGGCAGGGCCACGGTGGCCGGGTTGGTGATGTCCTCGTCGGTGGCGTCCTCGGGTACCGGCACGAGGACGTCGCAGTGTGCGAGCGTGTCCAGCGCCACCGTGTTCCCGGTGTCCTTGGCCAGCGCGTCCAGTGCCCACCGGGCGGGGTCGGCGTTGCGGTCGTGGGCGGGCGTCTCCATGACAGTTCCCCTCGTCGCGGCGGTCGTACGGCCCGCTCCCGAAGGCTCCCTCCAGGCGCGGTCCGGCCTCGCGTACCCGATCGAGCGAGGATCATGCGGCCCCGTCGCGGCCACCCCCCCGGCCAGGCGTGTCACCCACCTGTCCGGTCAGGGAGTGTGCCGACGGGCCGACTCGTTCTCCTGGGCCATGCGGCGCAGGGCCAGCAGGGCGGGCTCCAGGAGGACCGTCAGCAGCAGGGCGCGTTCGGCGGCCTCCAACGGGTCGTCCAGGCCGCCGAGTTGGTCGAGGTCGAGGACCGCGGTGTCCTCGGCGAGGCGGGCGTAGGGCAGCAGGGTCCGCCAGTCGATCGGGACGCCCAGGGCGCGCAGGGAGGCGAGCGTCTCGGCGAGGGTGGCCCGGGCGGGCGCCGCGGCGTGCACGTCCCAGTCCAGCTCCTTGACCAGCTCCTCCACCTCGGCCGCCTCGGCGGCGTCGTCGCAGGGCGCCCCGCCCACCCGGAGGGAGCCCAGGGCGAGGCCAAGCAGACGGTGGGTGTCCCCCGTGTACTCCTCGAGGGCGTCCAGGACCTCGCGGGTGGTGCTGACCGACAGTCCGCGGACGCCGGTCAGGGCGCGGACGAGGCGGAGCCGGCGCAGGTGCTGGTCGTCGTACTCGGCCTGGGTCGCGGCCGTCTGGCGGCCGGGCGGCAGCAGTCCCTCGCGCAGGTAGTACTTGATCGTCGTCACGGAGACGCCGCTGCGGCGGCTCAGTTCGGAGATGCGCATACGGTTCGGCTCCGATTCGTTCGGCTCCACACTTGAAAACTGGATACCTCTACTGTCTAACATAGATAGTAGAGGTATCCAATATTCGCGCCGCCGGAGAGAAGGCCGCAGCCATGCCCACCCTGCGCTGGACGACAGTCAGCACCCCCGCACCCGACACCGAGGCGTTCGTGATGGCCTCCCGGCTGGAGGTCCGCTCGCCCAGGGACGTACCGCGCTTCTTCCTGAAGTCGCTCGCCGCGTGGAGGCAGGTCTCCGGCGCGCCGGGGGCGTACGGCGCCTCGCTGATCGCGGAGCCCCTCAAACGCACGTTCTGGACGCTGTCGGCCTGGGAGGACAAGGCCGCGCTCCACGCCTACGCCGGGGCCGAGCCGCACAAGTCGATCATGAACGGGCTGCGGCCCACGATGAAGGGCTCGGTCTTCACGTTCTGGCGGGTCCCCGCGTCCGACCTGCCCCTCGACTGGACGGACGCCCGGCGCCGCCTCGCCGAGCAGGAACGCACCGGCGCCTGACACCCCCTCACCCAGGAGAGGCCCCACCATGACACTGTCCGAAGAGAGCCCGGCCCTCGACGAACCGGCCGCCTCCGCCCCGGCGGCCGAGGGCCGCCGAACACCCCTCTGGCTCGCGATCGTCGCGGCGAGCGTGCCCATGTTCATGGTCGCGCTGGACAACCTCGTCGTCTCCACGGCCCTGCGCACCCTGGCCGTGGACCTGGAGGCGAACACCCAGGAACTCCAGTGGTTCGTCAACGCGTACGTGCTGAGCTTCGCCTGTCTGCTGATGACCGGCGCCGCGCTCGGTGACCGCTTCGGGCGCCGGAAGGTGTTCGTCGCCGGCATCGCCCTGTTCACACTGGCCTCGATCGGCTGCGGCCTGTCGGACACCAGCGCCCGGCTCATCACCTTCCGGGCGGTCCAGGGCGTCGGCGCCGCCGCCGTCATGCCGCTGTCGCTGACGCTGCTGTCGCAGGCGGTGCCGCTGCGGCTGCGCGGGATGGCCCTCGGCGTGTGGTCCGGGGTGAGCGGGCTCGCCGTGGCGATGGGCCCGGTCGTCGGCGGCGCGGTCGTGGACGGTCTGGACTGGCAGTGGATCTTCTGGATCAACGTGCCGGTCTGTGTGATCGCGATCCCGCTCGTGCTGTCCGCGCTGAAGGAGAGCTCGCTGCCCGGCGTCCGGCTCGACCTGGTCGGCATGGTCCTGGCGGCGGCCGGACTGAGCGCGGCGGTGTGGGCGATCGTGCACGGCGAGCCCGACGGCTGGACCTCCGGCAAGGTGCTCGGCGCGTTCACCGGCGGGGCGGTGCTGCTGGCCGCGTTCGTCGCCCGGGAGGGCCGGACCGACGACCCGATGCTGCCGCTGTCCTTCTACCGGGTACGGGCCTTCACCCTCACCAACATCGTCTCCGCGACCATGTACTTCGGCGTCTTCGGCTCACTGTTCCTGCTCGCCCAGTACCTCCAGATCGTGCCGCCGCGCACCCCGTTGGAGGCCGGTGTGCGCACGCTCGCCTGGACCCTGATGCCGATGGTCGTGGCCCCCGTCGCCGGACTGCTCACCGACAAGGTGGGCGGCGGCCGGCTGATGGCCCTCGGCCTGTTCCTCCAGGGTGTCGGGCTGGGCTGGATCAACCTGGTGGCCGGCGTCGACACGGAGTACACGTCCCTGGTCGCCCCGATGATCGTGGCCGGTGCCGGCATGGGCCTCGTGTTCGCGCCGACGGCGGCGGTCGTGCTCGGCTCGGTCGCCGAGGAGCACGCGGGCAAGGCGTCCGGAGCCAACACCACGGTCCGCGAGGTCGGCGGCGCGCTCGGCATCGCCGTCCTGAGCACGGTGTTCGTGGCGCATGGCAGCACCGAGGGCCCCCGGCAATTCGTCGACGGTCTGCACCCCGCGGTGTGGGTCGGTGTCGCGGTGGTGTTCGCCGGAGCGCTGTGCGCCCTGGGGATCCCGCGCCGCCCGCGCCCTGCGTCCGCCCCTGCCCTCCCGCACACCTGAGCAGACCCCCGCTTGAATGATCAGATGACGGTCGGGTTAGCATCTGAGCGCCACCTAGCTCGAAAGATAGGCCCGTGACGCTCAACGACGCTTCGTTCACCAACTGGAAGAACCGCGAGGAGATCGCGGAGTCGATGATCCCGATGATCGGGAAGCTGCACCGCGAGCGGGACGTGACGATCCTGCTGCACAGCCGCTCCCTGGTGAACAAGTCGGTGGTCAGCATCCTCAAGACCCACCGGTTCGCCCGCCAGATCGCGGGCGAGGAGCTCTCGGTCACCGAGACCCTGCCGTTCCTCGAGGCGCTCACCACGCTGGACCTCGGCCCGTCCCAGATCGACATCGGCATGCTCGCCGAGACCCACCGGGCCGACGACCGCGGTCTGTCGGTCCTGGAGTTCACCGCCGAGGCCGTCGCCGGCGCCACGGGCGCCGACAAGATCGACCGCCGCGAGCCGCGCGACGTCGTCCTGTACGGCTTCGGCCGCATCGGCCGGCTCGTCGCCCGGCTGCTCATCGAGAAGACCGGCTCCGGCAACGGGCTGCGACTGCGCGCCGTCGTGGTGCGCGGCGGCGGCGAGCAGGACCTGGTCAAGCGCGCCTCGCTGCTGCGCCGCGACTCGGTCCACGGCCAGTTCCAGGGCACGATCACGGTCGACGAGGCCAACGGCACGATCATCGCCAACGGCAACGAGATCAAGGTCATCTACGCGAACGACCCGTCCGAGGTCGACTACACGGCGTACGGCATCCGCGACGCCATCCTGATCGACAACACGGGCAAGTGGCGCGACCGCGAGGGGCTCTCCCAGCACCTGCGGCCCGGCATCGACAAGGTCGTGCTGACCGCGCCCGGCAAGGGCGACGTCCCCAACATCGTGCACGGCGTCAACCACGACACCATCAAGCCGGACGAGCAGATCCTGTCCTGCGCCTCCTGCACCACCAACGCGATCGTGCCGCCGCTGAAGGCGATGCACGACGAGTACGGCGTGGAGCGCGGCCATGTGGAGACCGTCCACTCGTTCACCAACGACCAGAACCTGCTGGACAACTACCACAAGGCCGACCGCCGTGGCCGCTCGGCGCCGCTGAACATGGTGATCACCGAGACGGGTGCCGCGTCCGCCGTCGCCAAGGCGCTTCCCGACCTCAAGGCGCCGATCACCGGCAGCTCCATCCGGGTCCCGGTGCCGGACGTCTCGATCGCGATCCTCAGCCTGCGGCTCGGCCGCGAGACCACGCGCGAGGAGGTCCTCGACCACCTCCGCGAGGTCTCCCTGACCTCGCCGCTGCGGCGCCAGATCGACTTCACCACGGCCCCCGACGCGGTCTCCATGGACTTCATCGGCTCGCGCCACGCCTCGATCGTCGACGCCGGCGCCACCAAGGTGGACGGCGACAACGCCATCCTCTACCTCTGGTACGACAACGAGTTCGGCTACTCCTGCCAGGTCGTCCGGGTCGTCCAGCACGTCTCCGGCGTGGAGTACCCGACGTACCCGGCGACGAGCGTCTAGCGGCTCGCCGCAGGTTCGACGGAGCGGTGCGCGCGGCGGGTGCCCGGCACTCGGTGCGCACCGACTCCGCCCCGCGGTCGGTCGAGTTCCCGGCGGGGCCCGGTGGTCAGCGGCCGGTGAAGGCGGCGTCGCGGGGTACCACGAGCGACCCGATGCCTTCCGCGCCGTCGCGGGGTGGCGAGGAGCCGGGCGAGGTCCGGGCGCAGCCGCTTGATCCTGCCGGGCCTCGACGGCGCACCGATCGACCTCGGCGCGGCCCCTGGGACACGCGACCGGTGACCACGGGCGTGCCGCAGCCGCTCAGCGCAGGACGGCCGCCAGCAGGTCCGTGCCCAGCGTCGTCGTCTCGGGCACGTTGAGCGGGTAGTGGACGTAGCGGCCGTGGCGCCGGGTGGTGAGCAGGCCCGCGCGGCGCAGGACGGCGAGGTGCCGGGAGACCTCCGGGGGTGAGAGTTCCCAGGCGTGGGCCAGCTCGCCGGTGGTGTGCGGGCCGCGGGCCAGGGTGCGCAGCAGCCGCAGCCGTACCGGATGGGCGAGTGCCTCCAGCCGGAGGGTGACCGTTCCCAGCGACACCGGTTCCGACGGACTCGGCTCGGCCACGGGGTACTGCACCACCGGCTGCCATCCGGGTGCGTGGACCACCGCCAGGTGCGGGCGGCCGAAGTCACTGGGGATGAAGGTGACCCCGGTGCCGTGGGCGGCGGTCGCGTTGTCCTGCAGCTTGTCCACGACGATGCAGTCGCCGTCCGGTGCCAGGGTGACCGCGCCGGAGACCGAGGCGAGTGCCGCGCCGATGCCCTGGCGCTTCAGCACGGCGTTCTTCAGACGCAGGTCGGCGGCCAGGCGCACGGAGACGCCGGTCCAGGCGGCGTCGAAGAACGCCTCGGCGCACTGTTCGAGGGTGTCGCGCACCCGCGCCCGCACCGCGGCCGGGTCCGCGAGGAGCCGCTCCGCGAACGCCTCCTGGAGTGCGCCGCGTGCCTGGGCCAGCTCCAGGGCCCGCTCGCACCCCACGGCCCGGCGGCCCTCTGGGGCGGCCTCGCCGCCGCGACGCTCCTCTCGGCCTCCGCCGTCGCCCGCTGAGCATGCCTCGCCCGCCTCACCCGCCCCCTCGGGAGGCGGGTGAGGCCCCCGTCCGCACCCCGGCCCGCCACACGGTGCGGACGGGGTCAGGGGCGCAGTTCCTCCAGCCGCGCCAGGTCGTCGCGCACCGACTCCCGCTCCCCGGTGGTGAGACGGACGGCGGCGGCCCGGTCGAGCGCGGACGCCACCGTCGCCTCGTCACCGAGCCGCCCGGCGACCTCCGCGCGCAGCACCAGCAGGCGGGCCGACTGCGCGGGCGTGGGCCGCTCGTCCTCGAGCCGCAGCACACGGTCGATGGTCCGCGCGGCGGCCTCCGGGTCCTCCTTCGAGTCCGCGAACAGGTACGCGTGGTGCAGGGCCCGGGCGAAGGTCTCCGTCGGCGCGGGACGGTGGTGATGCTCCCGGCTCAGCTCCTGCCCGACGCGCAGACAGGTGCCGCCGGGATCGGTGACGAGGAACTGCCGCACCCCGTGGGACGTGTCCCTCAGCGTCCCGATGCGGGGCAGCCCCCGGGTCGGGACGCGCCCGTAGGCCTCCCTGAGCCGGGCGCGGAAGGCCTCGTACAGCCCGTCGACGTCGTCCGTGCGGATGAGGCACGTGCTGAACGAGGCGGTCGGTTCGTGCTGCTTCATCGCGAAGAAGTGCAGCTGGATGCCGCCGCGTTCCACGACGGCGTAGGGGTTGGGGCTCACCTGCTGGAAGGTCACCTCGAAGCCGAGGGCGGTGTAGAAGTCGAGGACCGGCGGGAGGGTCCGGCACGGAAGGATCGGAATCGTCGTCTCGCCCATGGCCCGCAGTCTAGTCAAATTTGAATAGTAGGGCGATCGAATGGTCGGGCCAGGGCCTCGGATGCAGTAACGTCAAGCCGTGACGGATCACACCACCGGAGACAGCGCGGGCCGCCGGCCCGTGGGCGGGGGCAGGCGGCGGCGCGGCACCGCGGGCCGGGACAAGCCCGCCACCATCCGCGACGTCGCGGCCAGGGCGGGCGTGTCGGTTGCCACCGTGTCCCGGACGCTGGCCGGGAACTACCCGGTGTCCGAGGCCACCCGGGCCCGGGTGACGGCCGCGGTCGACGCGCTCCACTACGTGGTGAACGTGCACGCCAAGGCGCTCTCGGGCAAGGTCGCCGGCCCGGTCGCGCTGGTCCTCCACGACATCACCGGCCCGTCCCTCGCCCATGTGGCGGCCGGTGTGGAGCAGGAGGCGGCGCTGCGGGGCCGGCTGAGCCTGGTCTGTGCCACACACGGCGATCCGGGCCGCGAGAACGACCTCGTCCAGCTCATGCGCGAACAGCACGCCGCCGCGGTGGTGCTCGTCGGCGGCGCGGAGATCGACGACGCCTACCACGAGCGGATGGCCGGCTACGCGAACGGCCTGGCCTCGGCGGGCTCCCGGCTGGTCCTGGTGGGCCGACCGCCGCTGCCGGCCGACGTACCGGTCACGGTGATCGAGTACGACAACCGCGGCGGGGCCTTCCAGGCCGCCACCCATCTGCTCACCGCGGGGCACCGCCGCGTCCTGTTCCTGGGCGGCGAGGCCCGGTTCGCCACCGCCCAGCAGCGCCGGTCCGGGCACCTGGACGCCCTGCGTGCGCACGGGGTGCCGTACGAGGAGGAACTGGACGTCCCGGGTCCGTACACCCGCACCTCCGGCTATCTGCGCACCCGTGACGCCCTGCGCGCGGGGCTGGGGTTCACGGCCGTCTTCGCCGGCACCGACATGGTGGCCCTCGGCGCGCTGGCGGCGCTGCGCGAGGCCGGGCTGAGCGTCCCGGACGACGTCTCCCTGGTCGGCTACGACGACGTGCCCTTCGCGGCGGACCTCACCCCCGCCCTGACCACCGTCCGCGTCCCGTACGAGGACCTCGGCAGGTCGGCCGTGCGGCTGGCGCTGGAGCGGGAGGAGCGGGTGTCCGGGGACGACCATGTGGTGCTGAGCACGCAGCTGGTGATCCGCCAGTCGGCGGCGTCCCGGAGCTGAGCGGCCCGCCCCGCTCCGGGACGCATCGAAGCGGCCCGCTGCGGCGCGGGCCGCTCACTCCGCCGAACCGGGCTCAGGCCGACGTCTCCGGACGGCCCGGCTGCGCCCAGTGGGTGTGGAAGGCGCCGGGGCGGTCGGTACGGCCGTAGGTGTGCGCGCCGAAGTAGTCGCGCTGGCCCTGGAGCAGGGCGGCCGGCAGCCGGCCCGCGCGCAGGGTGTCGTAGTGGGCGAGCGCCGCCGAGAAGGCGGGGACGGGGATGCCCCGGCGGGCGGCGGAGGCGACCGTCTCCCGCCACGGCACCTGCGCGTCGGTGATCTCCATGGCGAACTCCATCTCGCCGAGGAGGCTGACCAGTTCGGAGTCGGCGGCGTACGCGGCGCGGATGCGGTCGAGGAAGGAGGCGCGGATGATGCAGCCGCCGCGCCAGATCTTGGCGACCGCGCCCAGGTCGATCTTCCAGCCGTACTCGGCGGCCGCGTCCTGGATCATCTTCCAGCCCTGGTCGTAGGCGATGACCTTGGAGGCGTACAGGGCGTGTTCGACCTGGGAGGTGAAGCGGGCGGCCTCGGTGCGGCTGAGCGCGGGGGTGGTGCCGCCGGGCAGCCCGGCGTAGGCGGCGCGCAGTTCGCGCTGGCCGGAGGCGGCGCGGGCGAACGTGGCCTGGGCGATGGCGGTGACCGGGGAGCCCAGGTCCAGGGCGGTCTGCACGGTCCAGCGGCCGGTGCCCTTCTGGCCGGCGGCGTCGGTGACGATGTCGACGAACGCGAGGCCGGTGGTGGCGTCGGTGTGGGCGAGGACCTCGGCGGTGATCTCGATCAGGTAGGAGCCGAGGCGGCCCTCGTTCCAGGTGCGGAAGACGTCGGCGATCTCGGAGGGGGTGTAGCCGGCGACCTGGCGCAGCAGGTCGTACGCCTCGGCGATGAGCTGCATGTCGGCGTACTCGATGCCGTTGTGGACCATCTTGACGAAGTGTCCGGCGCCGTCGGTGCCGACGTGGGTGGCGCAGGGCTCGCCGTCGATCTTCGCGCTGATGGACTCGAACATCGGACCGAGGACGTCGTACGACTCACTCGAACCGCCGACCATGATGGACGGCCCGAGCAGGGCGCCCTCCTCGCCGCCGGATACGCCGGTGCCGACGAAGTGGATGCCCTTGTCGCGCAGGGCGGCCTCACGGCGGCGGGTGTCGGCGAAGTGGGCGTTGCCACCGTCGATGATCATGTCGCCGGGCTCCAGGAGCGGGGCGAACTCGTCGATGACGGCGTCCGTGACGGCACCCGCCTGCACCATGATCATCAGACGGCGGGGGCGTTCCAGCGCGGCCACGAAGTCCTCGGCCGACTCGGCGGGGACGAAGGTGCCCTCGTGACCGAACTCCTCGACGAGCGCGCGGGTACGGCCGACGGTGCGGTTGTGGACGGCGACGGTGTAGCCGTTGCGGGCGAAGTTGCGCGCGAGGTTGCGGCCCATCACGCCGAGGCCGGTGACGCCGATGGCGGCGGTTGCGTTCACGAGGTACGTCCCTTGGATCGGTGGCGTGTTGCGAAGGGGGGCGGGCAGCCCCGTACCTCCAGGTACGCGCGCCGGGCCGGTTCTTCTCGATGTCGGGCCGGTTCTTCTCGGCGCCGGCCCGAATGAAGCGCCGGGACAGGTGTCGCGGGTGAGGCGGGCGCCCGGCTCAGCGGCGTCGCCAGGGCAGCACCGCGGGGTCGGCCTCGGTGCTCTCGGCCCGGTGCAGACCGTCGCTGATGGCCTCGCCGATCTCCGCGAGCTGCCGCACCTGATCGGGGGTGAGCACGTCGAACACCGCGCGGCGGACGGCCTCCACATGGCCGGGGGCGACCTCCACGAGCAGCGCCTTGCCCTCCTCGGTGAGGAAGGCGAGCTGACCGCGGCCGTCGGCGGGGTCCTCCCGGCGGTCGACGAGGCCGACCTCGCGCAGCCGGTTCACCGCGTGGGTGAGCCGGCTGCGCGTGATCTTCAGCTCCTGGGCCAGTTCGGACATCCCGAGGGTGTTGTCGGGGGCCATGGAGAGGTAGGCGAGCAGGCTGTAGTCGGAGTGGGTCATCCCGGCGTCGCGCCGCAGCTGCCGGTTGAGGTAGTCGGCCAGCAGGGTGGAGAAGTCGACATAGGCCAGCCAGGCCCGTCGTTCCTCGGCGTTGAGCCAGCGCGGCGTCGTGGACATGGTCGTACTTTACCCGGATCGCCTTTTGTTTGAAATATCAAATACAGCCCCGCCCGGGCCTAGAACACCACCTCGGCCAGCCGGTCCACCTGTGCGGGGTCCGGGGCCCAGCAGTACAGGACGACCTCGTCGGCGCCGATGCCGGCGAGGGCGGCGACGGCCGCGCCGATCGTCCGCGGGGTGGTGAGCAGTCCGTCGGCCATGTAGGCGGCGCGGCCGGTGAAGGCGTAGTAGTCGAGGAGGTTGCGCCGGGCCCGGTCCACCGTGTCCTGCGGGCCGAGGGCGACGCTGATCTGGGCGACCAGCCGGGGCCGGCCGGGGCGGTCGTACTTCTCCCAGGCGTTCTCCACCTCGCGGAAGAGGCCGTCGAGGTGCTGCGGGGGCAGGGCGGCGCCGAGGAAGCCGTCGCCGAAGCGGCCCACCCGTTCCAGGGCGGCGGGCGCGAAGCCCCCGAAGAGTACTTCGGGGCCGCCCGGGGTGAGGGGCGAGGGTCCGACGGGCCTGACACCCTCCCCGTGGGGCTCACCGGCCCAGAGGCGGCGCAGCAGGGCCATCTGCTCGTCGAGACGGCGGCCGCGGCCGCGCGGATCGACGCCGGCGGCGAGGAAGTCGTCCTCGCGGCCGCCGACGCCGATGCCGAGGGTGAACCGGCCGCCGGAGACGCGGTCGAGGGTCGCGGTCTGCTTGGCGAGCAGCGCGGTGCGGTGGAGGGGCGCGATGAGCACCTCGGTCTGGATGCGGATGCGTGAGGTGGCGCCGGCGAGGGCGGCGAGGGTGACCAGGGGCTCGGGGTTGTCGAACACGAGCCGGTCGAGCAGGCCGAGCGTGCTGAACGGGCCCGCGTCGGCGCGCCGCGCCCAGGCCAGGAGGAGGGCGGGGTCGTCGATGGGAAGGCCGAGGCCGATCTTCATGAGAGCAGTCCTTGAGGAGGGCATACGGACAGAACTGCCGCCCCTCCTGGCTCCGCGCGCGGTGCGCGGGCCTGCTCCCGTTCTGCGGCGTTCGTTCGAGAGAGCGTGGTGCGTAAGAGTGCTGCGACCGTACGGAGTGGGCGCGCCCGGGGCAAACGCTTTTTCCCTGCGGGGTTACGGGGGGCGGCCGGCCGACGATAGGGCGTCGGCCGGCCGCGCCGGAGAAGTGGCACGTCAGGTGGTCGTGCAGGTGGTGCCGTTGAGGGTGAAGGCGGTCGGGGCGGTGTTCGTGCTGCCCTTGCCGCCGATGAAGCCGACGGTGACCGAGCCGCCGGCGGGGATGGTGGAGGTGTACGACGCGGGGGCGACGGTCACCGTGCCGCCGCTCTGGGTCGGCGTACCGCCCCACATGGTGGTGACCGTCTGCCCGTCGGCGAAGGTGAAGACGAGCTTCCAGCCGTTGATCGCGGCGCCGCCCGGGTTGCCCAGGACGATCTCCCCCTGGAAGCCGCCCGGCCATTCGCCCACGGCGCGGTAGCGGACGGAGCAGGGCGTGGCGGGAGCGGCGGCGGTCGTCACGGCGACCGTGCCGGAGCGGGCCGAGCGGTTGCCGGCCGCGTCCCTGGCGTAGACGGCGAACGTGTACGACGTGCTGGCGCCGAGGCCCGTCACGGTCACGCCGTTGCTGCTGGAGGCGGCGACGGCGGACTCGGTGCCGCCGCTGACGCGGACGATGTCGTACCCGGTGACGCCGACGTTGTCGGTCGCGGCCGTCCAGGTGAGGGTCGCGGACGTGGCGGTCACCGCGGAGGCCGTCGGGGTGCCCGGGGTGGTCGGCGCCTGGGTGTCGCCCGGGGTGCCGCCGCCGTAGACCGTGGCCTCCTTCGCGGTCTGGGCGATGCCGTTGACGCCGTTGAAGACGCGCCGGCCCCAGGAACTGAGCCGGGCGGGGTCGAAGTCGGTCGCCAGGTCGAGGATCGGGTCGGTGTTGCCGCTCCAGGACCAGGCGAGGTAGCCCAGCTTCAACTGCTGGGCGGTGGCCATCATGGTGTCCTCGTCGGGGTCGCCCCACTGGTCGGCCGGACCGCCGAACTCGCCGATGAGCAGGGGCAGTTTGGCGTTGACGAAGGCGTTGAGGTAGTCGGTGATCTCCGCCGCGGTGTCGAACACGCTGTACATGTGGATCGAGAAGATCAGGTTGCCGGTGGTGTCGGCGGCGTACACGGACTGGGCGTTGGCGCGCATCACGCCCTGCCAGTCCTGGCCCCAGTTGGGCGCGTCCACCATGATCGTGTGCTGGAAGCCGGCGTCGCGCAGCTTCTTGACCGCGGCGATGGTGGGGGCGGTCCAGCCGTCGGGACCGGTGTTGCCCCAGGGCTCGTTGCCGATGTTGATGACGACGTGGTTCTCCTGGCCGGCCAGGACGTCCTTCAGACCGATCCAGTAGTCGGCGGCCTGGTCGAGGGTGCCGGCCGCGGAGTCCTCGCCGTAGCCGGTGGTGTCGTGCACCTCCAGGACGCAGATGAGACGGTTGGCCTTGCACTGGGCGATCACGTTCGCCACGTCCGAGGCGCTGTTGGCGCTCCAGCGATGGCCGTCGGCGAGGACCACTCGGACGGTGTTGGCGCCCAGCGCCTTGATGTCGGCCAGCGACTGGAGCTCGCCGGGGTACCAGGTGTGGGCGTGATTGACGCCACGCATGACGAAGTCGTTCCCGTTGGCCTCCAGCAGCCGGCCGTTGGCGATGTGGAGGCCGGTGGCCGCGAGGTCGTCGGGGCGGGCTTGGGCCTGGGAGGGGGCGAGGACGCCCAGGGCGAGCAGGCCGAGAAGGACGGCGAGCCTGGTCAGGAGGGTGGCGAAGGGGTGCTTCCGGGGCGGGCCGTCGGTCGTAGGGCCCGGCGGGCGGCGCGTCGCGATACGGGTCGTGCTTCCTGTGGTGCCTCGTGTCGTGCTTCTTGTCGTTCTCACTGCGGCTCCAGGAGTGAGGCCAAGAAGGCGGGATGCGGGAGTGTGGGAGCGCTCCCATCAAGCCACTGTGCCAAGTACACGTCAAGAGACCGCGCAGGGCTCCGCTACCGTTTCGAAGGAACCCCTGTCCCCCGCACCGCTCTCCTCCCGGCGCCCCGCACCCGCACGGACGGTCCCCAGTGCTCGCAGACCTCGCCCCGCTCATCGCCGCGACGACCCAGTGGCTGACACGCGCCTACCCCGCCTCCGGGGGCGCGCTCGCCGTCGCCCTCTGTGAGGCGCAGGCCCGCCAGGCGGTCACCGTCGCGGCGTGGCTGCGCTACCCGACGGCGACGGACTCGGCGCTGGTCGGGATCGCGGGGCCGGGTGGCTCGGCCGGGCTCGACCGGCTGAGCGGCGCCGGGGAGGATCCGGACGACGCGGCCTGGCGCAGCTGGGTCGACGAGGTCGTCGCGAGCTGGGCGGCCGGTCTCCTCGCCGACCCGGACCTGGCGGCGCGTGCGGTGGCCGGCCTGTCCGGCGGCTCCCATACGAGCGGGACGCCGGTGGAGTTCCGGCGCCTGCTCGCCCCCGACGCCCACGACCGCCGAGCGGCCGCGCTGCTGCGCCACCCCGACCTCATCGGCCCGGTGGCCGACCTCCACCGCGAACACCTGCTGGACCGGTTGGGGTCGGGGCGGGGGCTGGTGGCCTGAGGCGCCGGGGCGTGTTTAGAAAGTCCCGTCGTCCGCCCGAAGGGCAGGCGGGAGTCTCGAAACACGCCCTACAGCGGGCCGACGGTCTGAGGGCCGGGAGCGAGGGGCAGCCACGCCCCTCCCCGTTTCCCGACAGCAGCGGCTGCCGCGCCGTCCCGCCCGATGGAGGGGGTCAGCCGTGCTTGCCTCGGCCGGAGAGGGCGTCGCGGAGGCGGTCGACCAGGCCGACGCCCGGGGCCAGCATCTTGTTCGCCGGGGGCTTGTCCGGGGCGGTCGGGTGCGGCCGGGTCGGCGCGGTCTTCTTCGCCGTGCGGACCTTGTCGCCCAGCTTGTCCAGCGCGTCCGGCGGGCAGGAGGAGCGCAGCCTCGGGAAGAGGTTCTGCTCCTCGTCGGCGATGTGCTCGCGGATCTCCCCCATCAACTTCCCGATGAGCTCGTCGAAGTCCGCGTCCTCGGCGGCGCAGCCCTCCAGGTCCTTCATGATCCGCTCGGCGCCGGCGTGGTCCTCCAGCTCCTTGTCGGCCAGCGCGTCTCCGCCGGGGACGTGCTCCCGCACGGCCGGGTAGAGGAAGGCCTCCTCGGCCACCGAGTGCCGGACCAGTTCGATGGTGGCCTGGTCCGCGTACATCTTGCGGTCCTTGTGCCCCGCGGGCAGTCGCTCGATCTTGCCGAAGAGCTCCTCCACCTCGCGGTGATCGGTCATTAGTTCATCGATGACGTTTCCGCCGTGCCCCATGTCGTCCACCTCCAGCCGGATGCGGCGGCTCCGGTTCGGATCCGCCCCGCCCCGGGTGCCCCGGCTGCGGCGCCTTGAACGTCGTCCGGCCCGCTCCCCCGGGCCCCGTCGGCGGGCCGTGCCGCCGGCGACCGCCGGGGTTCGGATGATCAAGCGGTCACGGAAGTGTTTGAAAGCCTGAGCACAGGCGGCGACTGGGCTAGCCTCGTTTTACCCGCCTCGAACGAACTGGCGTACGGCGAACATCACTTCGGGAGTTCAGTGTCTCACCACCGGCCGACCCCACCGAGTGCCACGGCGGCCGAGACCGCCGCGCTGCGGCAGACCGGCGCCGCACCCCTGCGGGTCGGGGATCCCGGCCGTGTCGGCCCCTATGTGCCGCTGGCCCTGCTCGGCAGCGGCGGGATGGGACGGGTCTATCTGGCCCGGGCCGCCGACGACGGCCCGGGACTGTTCGCGGTGAAGGTGATCCGCCCGGAGTACGCCGAGGACGTCCGTTTCCAGCGCCGTTTCGAGCGGGAGGCGGCGGTGCACTCCCGGCTGGGCCCGCCGTACGCGCCACGGTTGTGCGGTACGGGGTTCGAGGACGAGTTGCTGTGGATGGCCACCGAGTACATCCCGGGGTTCGATCTGACGGAGGCCGTACGCGGGGGCGGCGCCCTGCCCGCGGCCACGGTGTGGCGGCTGGTCGCGGATCTGGGGCGGGCCCTGGCCGCGCTGGACGCCGCCGGGGTCGTCCACCGGGATCTGAAGCCGTCCAACGTGCTGCTGTCCGTCCAGGGCGCGCACCTGATCGACTTCGGGATCTCCAAGGCGGCGGACGCGAGCGCGCTCACCGGTACGGGGAACCGGGTGGGCACGCCCGCCTACATGTCGCCGGAGTACCTCAGGACCGGCACCTGCGACGCCGCCTCGGACGTGTTCTCGCTGGCCGGAACCCTGGTGTACGCGGCCACCGGGCGTGCCCCGTTCGGCGACGGCACCGGCGTCGACGTGATGCACCGGGTGGCGTTCGAGGAACCCGATCCGAAGGTGACCGCGGTGGTCGCGGCGGCGGACCCCGGGCTCGCCGCGCTGCTGGCCCGGTGCCTGGCCAAGGAGGCCGGGCAGCGCCCCACCGCCGGGGAACTGATCGAGGCCGCCGGGGCGTACGCCGCGGACGGCTGGCCCGAACCGCTGCACGGCGAGGTGCTGGCCCGGCAGGAGGCGTACGAGACCCTGCACCGGCTGCCCGTCGAGCGAGCTGTCCGCCTGTTCCCCTCGGTCCACCGCCCCGCGGCCTCCCGCACCCCGGCACCGGGCCCGGTGAGCCGCCCGGCCCCTCCCGGCGTCACCGACCCACCGCCGAACCGGCCGAACGCCGACGCCGTACCGCAGGACCGGCGCGACCCCGACGCCGTACACCTGGCCCCGGCCGCCCCCGCCGAACTCCCCGCCGTGCAGTCCGAGGCCACCCCCGCCCCTTCCGAACCCTCCAGCGCACCATCACCGGCCCGCCCCACGCCCTCGCACTCGCCGTCGGCGTCGGCGGTGTCCGGGCAAGCTCCTCCCTCCGCCTCCGGTGACGCGGCGTCAGAAGTCTTACTTTCGGCAAGATCTCGGCGGTGGACGCGCCGCAAGCGGGTGACCGTCGTCGTGGCGGGTGCCGCGCTGTGCGCGGTCGCGGCCGGTGGGGTCGTCCTCCTACGGCCGGACGGTCCGGCAACAGCGGCCCCTCCGACGGACGTCGAGACGGTGACCGGTGTCGCGCCGGGTGCCGGACCCGGCAATGTCGCGCTCCCGGGGACGTCCGGCATGCCGGACAGGGCGTCGGCGGCAGGCTCCTCGAACGGGCGGGCCGACGCCGACGGCGGCCCCGCCTCCGGCCGGCCGGAGGCGCCCGGTTCCACGACCGCCGGCGGCTCCCCCACCTCGACGAGCGCAGGGACCGACACCGGTAGCGGCACGGGCACTTCCTCCGCTCCGAGTACGGACCCCACCACGCCGTCGGCCGAGCCGCCCGCCTCCCAGCCCTGGAACACCGACTGCACGGACTACAACGGCAACGGCCGTACACAGGAGGGAGACAGCGGCAAGAAGGTGTCGCAGGTGCAGTGCATGCTGACGAAACGCGGCTACAGCGTGGGAAGCGCCGGGGTGAACGGTGAGTTCGGCCCCGAGACGACGAGCGCGGTGCGTGCCTTCCAGAGTGCCAAGGGCCTGTCGGCCGACGGTGTCGTGGCCCACGACACCTGGGTCGCGCTGCGCGCCGCCGACTGAGCCTCCGATTGGCGTGACGCACCCCAAAAGGCGATGATTATAGGGAAATCACCACCATCCCCGTACAGCCGTCGTAGTTCGCGCCCGCGACGCGACCGGCACGCTCTGCGTACGTCTCGGCTCCCGCCGCAGCGGACTGTCGGCCCGGGAAGGCCGAGGAGGCAGACCCATGACGACGGAACTCCGGAGCGAACGCGCCTCTGACCAACTGTCCCAGCTCACCGCGGCCGCACGGCGCTACGCGGACCGGACCGGGCAGCGCGACCGCAACAAGGCCGTGCTCGCCACGAGCGGTGTGCTGTACGCCGACGATCCCGAGCGGGTCGAGAAGCGGCTGGCCCGGCTCGGCGCCGACTGGTCCCTGGCCCGGGCGATCGAACGGACGCCGTCGCAGCCGGCGGCCACGGCGGGGAGCACCCTGCTGCTGCCCCCGGACAGCTTCGGCCGTGATGTGCTGGGCCTGGAGCGTCTCATCGGGCGCAACAACCTCACCCCGGTCGCCTTCCTGGAGGAGGGCGTCCTGGCCGCGCGCCCGGTCGGCCGGATCACGGTCAGAGGGCCTGGCGGTGGCCACGGCACCGGTTTCCTCATCTCCCCCGCCCTGCTGCTGACCAACCATCATGTTCTGGGCGACCCGGAGGAGGCGGCCCGCAGCGAGGTCGCGTTCGCCTTCCAGGACGGGGTGGACGGCGGTCCCCTCGTCCCGGCGGTCTTCCGGCTGGAGCCGCAGCGGTTCTTCGTCACCGACCAGGGGCTGGACTTCAGTCTGGTCGCGGTGGCGCCGCGCGGCACGCAGGGCGAGGCGTTGTCGTCGTTCGGGCGGCTGACGCTCAGCGAGGCCCAGGGCAAGGTAGTCATCGGGGAGTTCGTCAACATCGTCCAGCATCCGCGCGGCGAGCCGAAGCAGTTGGCGCTGCGTGACAACCAAGTCGTCGACGTGCTGGACGACTTCCTGCACTACGAGTGCGACACCCAGCCGGGGTCATCGGGTTCTCCGGTCTTCAACGACCAGTGGGAGGTCGTGGCGCTGCACCACTCGGCCGTGCCGAAGACGGACGAACAGGGCCGGCCGCTGAGCGTGGACGGCACGGTCTGGCAGCCGGACATGGGTGAGCAGCGGCTGGCGTGGAAGGCGAACGAGGGGGTGCGGATCAGCCGGGTGCTGGGCGCGCTGCACGCGATGAGCCCGGCCGGCGAGGCGGCCCGGCTGCGCGACGAGGTGTTCACGGCGGGGCCCGCGGCACCGGCGCCGCCCGAGAACGCGCCGAGACCCGCACCGGCACCCGCGCCCTCCGCCAACGGGACCGCCGGCCCGAACGGTTCGCGCCCGGCGTACGTCCCCGAGGGCACCGCGCGGCTGACCGTCCCCCTCTGGGTCACCGTCGGCCTCGGTCCGTCGGCGGCGCCGACGGCGGCCGGGGTCACCGGCGCGCAGCCCGTCCCCGTGCCTCCCTCCCCGCCGCTCACACCCCCGCCTCCCCCGGCGGCACCGATCGCCGCCGGCCCGGTGGAGACGGCCTCGGCGGTCGAGAAGGACGTGACCGCGGCCCTGGTCAACCTCCGGCTCGCCCAGGACCGGCCGTACTACGACCGCGCCGCCGACCAGGCCGCCCGCGAGGCCTACTACGCGGGCGTCGGCGAGCTGAGCGGTGACGCGCTGCGCCGCGCGCTCACCGATCTGCTGGAGCGGACCCACACGCCGCGGCCGCGGTACAAGCCGATCCGCCTGCTGTATCCGTGGGTCGATCTGCACCCGGACGGCCGGCTGCACAGCATCTACTCCGGCAAGGACTTCGCGCCGGAGGAGTTCATCCGGGCCGACGCCGCCGTCGCGGAGAACCGGCTGGCCCGGGTCCGGGAGCTCCTGCTGCACGAGAGCACGGCGGGGCCGGCCGAGTTCGAGGCCGAGTTCGACGCGCTGGAGGACTCGCTGCCGTTCAACTGCGAACATGTGGTGCCGCAGTCGTGGTTCGCCAAGCAGGAGCCGATGCGGGGCGATCTGCACCACCTGTTCGCGTGCGAGTCCGGCTGCAACAGCTTCCGCGGCAACATCCCGTACATCGACTTCCCCGGCTTCCCGGAGGCGGTCCGGGACGCCTGCGGGATGCGCGAGGCCGAGGGGTTCGAGCCGCGGCAGGGCAAGGGGAGCGTCGCCCGGGCCACCCTGTACTTCCTGCTGCGCTATCCGGGGCTGGTCGGCGACGCACCGGGGGAGTTCCCCGAGGAACGTCTGCCCACCCTGCTGACCTGGCACGACGGCGAGCCGGTGAGCGAGTACGAGCAGCACCGCAACGCGGCCGCCGCGGAGATCCAGGGCAACCGCAACCCGCTCGTCGACCACCCCGACTGGGCCCGCCGGATCGACTTCTCCGGCGTGTGGCGTCGCTGAGCGAGATCGCGCGTCCGCGGCGTCGGCGGATCCCTCCGGTGCCGCGGCCGCGGTCATTCCCGCGAGCGTACGGCGAGCAGCGCGGCGCCGAGGTCCGCCGCCGTGCGGGGGTCGGTGAGGGAGCGGCCGGTCAGGTCCTCCACGCGGCGCAGCCGGTAGCGGACGGTGTTGGGGTGGACGAAGAGGGTGCGGGCCGCGTCCGCGGCGGAGCCGGCTGCGGCGAACCAGTGCTCCAGGGTGGTCAGCAGGCGGGAGCGTTCCGCGACCGGCAGGGTGAGCACCGGCTCGAGGACCACCTGGGTCAGGTGCGCCGCCTCGGCCGGCGCGGCCGCGACGAGCATGGCCAGGGGGTTGTCGTCGAAGCGGGCGACGCCGGGCCCGACGCCGGGCAGTCCGGCCAGGGCGAGCCGGGCGAAACGCAGGGCCTGCGGGGTGTCGCGCAGTGAGGGGAAACCGGGGCTGACGCCGACGCGGGCGGGGGTGCGGCGCAGGGCGCGCAGACAGGTCTGCTCGGCGCCGGGGGCGGTGAGGGCGACCACGCCGATCTGCTGGTCGGGCAGCAGCCGCCAGGCGGAGGGCAACTGCGCCTGGCGCAGTGCGGCCTCGATCCCGGCGAGCGGCTCCTCGCCGGGGGCGCCCGCGGTCGCCGCGACGACGGCGAACGGTCCCTGTTCGGGCAGGCCCAGTTCACGGGCGGCCTCCCACAACGTGGTGCGGTCCGAGAGGACGCCGGTGAACAGGGCCTCCACCAGCGCCGAGCGGCGGGCCTCGCGCTGCAGGGTCAGCTCGGCGGCGGTCTCCCGATGGGCCGCGGCCACGGCCTCCGCGTACCGCCCGAACAGCGCCCAGATCTCCGCCGACTGGGTGACGAGCTGGGCGTCGGAGACCTCGGGGTGGGTGCGGGACTCCTCGATGATCTCCGACCACAGGAGTTCGAAGCCGATCCGGTAGGCGTGCAGGGTGTCGGCGAGCGGCATGCCCTGTTCGGCGCGGACCCGGCCGGTGTCCCGGGCGGGGCTGGGGTCGGGGGTGTCCGCGCGGTGGAAATGGCTCAGGACGAGGTCGGCGTTGGCGGTGCACGAGCGGCGCAGCGAGTCGAAGGGGATCAGTGACTCGTCCTGGTAGGCGGGCACGGCGGAGCGGATGCGCTGCGCCATCCGCTCGCCCAGTTCCGGCAGCCGCGCGTGGAGCGCCGAGGTCACACCCGCAAGGTCCATTGCCGCAGCTTAGACGGGTCTTCTTGTGCTGGGGAACAATCGGGGGGCGCAGACGCTGTGCCGCCGCCCATAGGTCGTCGCGGGATACGCCAGCACCATGTCGTCGACGTGAACGGCGGATTTCGACGGTGAGATGCGTGGAGGCGGGCATGGCCAATCTGGCGGACTTCCTGGTGGACACGGCGGCGCGACAGCCGGCCCGTCCCGCGCTGCGTCTGGGCGAACGGGTCATCGCGTACGGGGAGCTGGACGAGCGCAGCGCCCGCGCCGCCGCGCTGCTGCGGGCCGAGGGGGTGCGGCCGGGCGACCGGGTGGCGCTGATGCTGCCCAACGTCCCCGAGTTCGTCGTCCTCTACTACGGCGTGCTGCGCGCCGGGGCCGTCGTCGTACCGATGAACCCGCTGCTGAAGGCGCGGGAGACGGAGTACCACCTCACCGATTCCGGGGCGAGCCTGCTGTGCGAGTGGCACCAGGCCCCGGGGGAGGGCGCGCAGGGCGCGGCGGCCGCCGGGGTGCGGCACCTCGCGGTGGAGCCCGCCGCCTTCGCCGAACTGCTGACCGGGCACGAGCCGCTGCCGGGGGTGGCGGAGACGGACGACGCGGACGTGGCCGTCCTGCTGTACACGTCCGGCACCACGGGCCGTCCCAAGGGCGCCACGCTCACCCATGGCGGTCTGCGGCACAACACCGAGGTCAACACGGTCCATGTGCAGCGGATGACCCCGGACGACGTGGTGGTGGGCTGTCTGCCGCTGTTCCACATCTTCGGCCAGATCTGCACCATGAGCGTCGCCGTCCGCGCCGGGGCCTCCCTCACGCTGGTCCCCCGCTTCGAGCCGCAGGCCGTGCTGGACGCGATCGCACGTGACCGGGCCACCGTCTTCGAGGGCGTGCCCACCATGTACGCGGCGCTGCTCCAGCACCCCTCGGAGGCGGACGTGTCGACGCTGCGGATGTGCGTCTCCGGCGGCGCCTCGCTGCCGGTGGAGGTCCTGCACGGCTTCGAGCGGCGGTTCGGCTGCGCGATCCTCGAGGGCTTCGGCATGTCCGAGACAAGCCCGGTGGTGACGTTCAACCACCCCGACCGGCCGCGCAAGGCCGGGTCCGTCGGCACCCCGATCCGTGACGTGGAGGTGCGGCTGCTCGACGAGCAGGGGCAGGACGTCCCGGCAGGCGAGGTCGGTGAGCTGGCCGTCCGGGGCCCGAACGTGATGAAGGGCTACTGGAACCGTCCCGAGGAGACGGCGGCGGCCATTCCCGACGGCTGGCTGCGCAGCGGCGATCTGGCCCGGCGGGACGAGGACGGCTACCTGTACATCGTCGACCGCAAGAAGGACATGATCATCCGGGGTGGTTACAACGTCTACCCGCGGGAGATCGAGGAGGTCCTCCACGAACACCCGGCCGTCGCCCTGGCCGCCGTGGTGGGCGTCGGGCACGCCCATCTGGGCGAGGAGATCGCGGCGGCGGTCGTCCTGCGCCCGGGCGCGGCGGCCACCCCGGACGAACTGCGCACGTTCGTCAAGGACCGGCTGGCGGCGTACAAGTACCCTCGCGAGATCTGGCTGATGGACAAGCTCCCCACCGGCCCGAGCGGCAAGATCCTCAAGCGGGAGATCACGGCCCCGGCCGGCTGAGGACCCCGACGACGCAGGCCGTACGGACAGGGTGACCTCGCGGTCGGGCGTCCCCGCGTGCGTGCATTCGGGTGGTCCGCACCCCCCACCGCCTGCCGTACGGCTCCCTCGCCGGGGTCGGCTCGTAGCCTCGGCGGAAACGGCGGCGGCCCGGCTGCGGACCGCCGCCGGCCATGCCAAGTACCGGCGGGGGTCCGGGATTTCACCGGCGTCGCCCCCCTCGTCCGCGAGCCACGCAGGGAGCAGCAGATGACGACGTCGACCGCCACCCCGAGGTTCTCCGTCTTCACCCCGAGCCACCGGCCCCGTTTCCTCGACGAGTGTCTGGCGACACTGCAGGCGCAGACCTGTCCGGACTGGGAGTGGATCGTTCTGCTCAACAACGGCGCCCGGTGGCGGCCGGAGCACCCCGACGAACGCATCCGGGTGGTGATCGCGGACGAGGTCACGGGCGTCGGCGCCGCCAAGCGCAGGGCGTGTGAGCTGGCCCGCGGCGAGATCCTCGTGGAACTGGACCACGACGACCTGCTGGCGAAGGCATGCCTGGCGGAGCTGGGCAAGGCGTTCGACGCGCATCCCGAGGCGGTCTTCGTCTACAGCAACACCGCGCAGATCACCGAGGACGGCGGGCGGGACGAGACCCGCTTCGACGAGACGTTCGGCTGGCAGTACGAGGACGTGACCGTCGACGGCCGCCGGCTGCTCCAGGTCGTGTCCCTGGCGCCGACGCCGCACAACGTCGCGTACATCTGGTACGCGCCGAACCATGTGCGGGCCTTCCGCAAGGAGAGCTACGAGAAGGCGGGCGGGTACGACGCGTCGCGCACGGTGCTGGACGACCAGGACCTGATGTGCCGTCTGTTCCACCTCGGCGACTTCCACCACATCAACCGCTGTCTGTACCTCCAGCGGGTCCACTCCGCGAACACCCAGTGCGATCCGGAGATCAACGCGCACATCCAGCGCGAGACGGTCACCCTGTACGACAAGTACATCGAGGCCAACGCGCTCGCCTGGACGCATCGACGCGGACTGCTCGCCCTGGACCTCGGCTCGGCGCACCGCAAGCCTCCGGGCTACACGGGTGTGGACCGACGGGCCGGCGAGGGCGTCGACATCGTCGCGACGCTGCCCGGGGAACTGGACCTGCCCGACGACTCCGTCGGCCTGGTCCGGGCGGTGAACTTCCTCGAGTACGTCCCCGCGAAGGTGCCGCTGATCAACGAGCTGTACCGGCTGCTGGCACCCGGCGGCATGCTGCTCACGATGACGGCCAGCTCCGACGGCCGCGGCGCATACCAGGATCCGACGCACGTGGCGTACTACAACGAGAACTCGTTCTGGTACTACACGGACGACCAGTACCGTGCCTTCGTCCCCGACATCGAGGCGCGCTTCCAGTCCTCCCGCCTGGTCACCTACTTCCCCAGTGAGTGGCACTCGGAGAACGACATCTCGTACGTCGTCGCCAACCTGATCGCGATGAAGGAGGGCGCCGCGCGCTGCGGGGGGAAACTGCTCGTGTAGCCGGCGGTGCCCCGAGGGGGACCCTCGGGGCACGTGCTCACTTCATCCGGGACTACGGCGCGACGTTGGCGCAGACCGCGAAGGCGGTCAGGGCCATCCCCCCGGTGCCGGTCTGCGTGGCCTGCCATCCCTGCTGCGTACCGGTGATCTGGACCGGCTGGCTGGAGCCGGGAGAACCGGTGGACGCGATGAATCCGCCGCCGGTGACGAGGTCTCCGGTGTCGCAGGCGGCCGTCGCCGTGGTGGAGCCGGCCGCGGTCACGATGTACGTGGTGAGAGTCGCGCCCTGAGCACCCTGGGCTCCCTGAGCACCCTGGGCTCCCTGAGCACCCTGGGCTCCCTGAGCGCCTTGCGCTCCCTGAGCACCCTGGGCTCCCTGAGCACCTTGAGCGCCCTGAGCACCCTGAGCTCCCTGAGCACCTTGAGCGCCCTGAGCTCCCTGCACACCAGTGCCGCCGGTGCCACCAGTCGCGCCCTGAGCACCCTGCGCGCCCTGGGCACCCTGCGCGCCCTGAGCACCCTGCACACCAGTGCCGCCGGTGCCACCAGTCGCGCCCTGGGCACCCTGAGCACCCTGGGCGCCCTGAGCACCCTGGGCCCCCTGAGCACCCTGGGCGCCCTGAGCACCCTGGGCCCCCTGAGCACCCCGTGCGCCCTGGGCACCCTGAGCTCCCTGGGCGCCCTGCGGGCCGGGCTTGCCCGGCCTGCCGTCGTGGCCCCTGGGGCCCTGGGGGCCCCTGGGACCCTGCGGGCCTCGGGCGCCCTGCTGGACGTGGTGATGGGGGTTGCGGTCCTTGTCCGCGGCGGTCCGGCCGCCGTACGACTGCACCGTCGCCCGGCCGTCGGAACCAGCCCGGCGGACCGCGTCGGCCACAGCCGCCTGGGTCACGCCCTGGGGGACTTCCTGCACCACCAGGCGACCGGCGGTCGGCGCCTGCATCGCGTCGGCGATGGCCGCCGTGCTCGGAACGACGCTCAGCGCCACCGCGGCCGCGCCCGTCGTCACCATGGTGGCGGACTTCAGGCGGGCGATTCGGATAGTTCTACGGTTCAAGAGAACCTTCCTCACGTTGGGGAGGGATCAGACGGCGCGCATCGGTTCCGCTCGGCCGTCATGTCTCCTTCGGCCATGAACGACCTCATCCCTTCCACCCGCTATGAAAAAATGACTAATACTCGACCCGTCTCGACCATGAGGATCACCCGACCGGCGTCACCGGGGTGATTCACCGGCCATGCTTCCGCGGTATGCCGCGCATTCCTCGAAGGACGGCAGAAGCCCCTTCCGCTCCGCTTCCGCCAGCGTGGGCGCCGCGGCGTCCTTTCCCGAAAGGACGGGGGTGAGATCCTCGGGCCAGGCGATGGCCAATGCCGGGTCGAGCGGATGGATACCGAACTCACGTTCCGGCGCATATCCCCGGGAGCAGAGGTAGACGACGGTGGAGTCGTCCTCCAGCGCCATGAAGGCGTGCCCGAGCCCCTCCGAGAGATAGACGCAGCGATGCGTCGTGTCGTCGAGGCGCACCGCCTCCCAGGTCCCGAAGGTCGGGGAACCCAGCCGGATGTCGACCACGACGTCGAGAACGGCGCCGCCGACACAGGTGACGTACTTCGCCTGGCCCGGCGGCACCGCCGCACCGTGGATGCCGCGGAGGGTGCCGCGCACCGAACGGGAGCAGTTCGCCTGCTCGAACGTGAAGCCGTGCCCGACCGCCTCACTGAAGGTCTCGCTCCGGAACCACTCGTGAAAGCGGCCCCGGTCGTCCGTGAACACCCGGGGCGTGTCCACCCACGCCCCTTCGATCCCGAGTGGTCTCACACGCCCGCCCTCCTCAGTCGGTCCTCGTCCCCGCGGTCCACGGCGACCTCCCGGGGGTCCTCCAGCAGACCCAGCAGATAGCGGCCGTATCCGCTCTTCAGCAGGGGCCGGGCCAGTTCCCGCAGCCGGTCGTCGTCGATCAGGCCGGCCCGCCAGACCGTCTCCTCGACGCAGCCGACCTTGAAGCCCTGGCGCTCCTCGATGACCCGGACGAACTCCGAGGCCTGGACCAGGGAGGTGAAGGTTCCGGTGTCCAGCCAGGCGGTGCCCCGGTCGAGCCGGGTGACCTGGAGTTCCCCGGCTTCCAGATACGCGCGGTTGAGGTCGGTGATCTCCAACTCGCCCCGGGCGCTGGGCCGTAGGGTCCGGGCGATGTCCACGGCGCGGTGGTCGTAGAAGTACAGCCCGGGGACGGCGTAGCGGGACCGGGGCCGGGCCGGTTTCTCCTCGATGGAGACCGCACGGCCCCGTTCGTCGAACTCCACCACGCCGTACGCCGAGGGATTGGCCACCTGGTAGGCGAACACCCGGCCGCCCGCCTGGTCCTCGTGGCGGGCGAGCCGGGTGCCGAGTCCGCTGCCGTGGAAGATGTTGTCGCCCAGGATGAGGGCGACGGATTCCCCGTCGATGAATTCGGCGCCCAGCACGAAGGCGTGGGCGATTCCCTCCGGACGTTTCTGCGCCCGGTATTCCAGGCGCAGTCCGAGCCGGGTTCCGTCCCCGAGCAACCGGCGGAACTGGCCCTGGTCCTCGGGGGTGGTGATGACGAGGATCTCCCGGACGCCGGCCATCACGAGGGTGGACAGCGGGTAATAGACCATCGGCTTGTCGAAGACCGGCAGCAGTTGTTTGGACACCGAGCGGGTCAGCGGCCAGAGTCGGGAGCCGGTACCTCCGGCCAACAGGATTCCACGCACGGAATCACCATAGGACAGCGATCCGGTCATACCGGCTTTTAACACGGTTTTTCAGGAAGGGTCAGGTCGGAGCGGACCGGGCCCTTCCTCAGCAGATGCGCGGCAGCTGCTCCCCGATCGGCAGATCCACCACGCGGGTGCCGCCCAGCCCGGTGCGCGCCACGACCATGCCGGGGTGCGCCTCGACGGCCTCACCGATGATCACGGCGTCCGCACCGAGCGGATGGGCCCGCATCGCGGCGAGGACGGCGTCGGCGTGCTCGCGCGGGACGAACGCGACCAGCTTGCCCTCGTTGGCGATGTACAGGGGGTCGAGGCCGAGGATGGCGCAGGCGTTGGCCACGGCCGGTGGGACCGGGACGGCCCGCTCCTGGAGGACGACCCCCGTGCCGGAGGCGCCGGCGATCTCGTTGAGCGCGGCGGCCAGGCCGCCCCGGGTGGGGTCGCGCAGCACGTGCAGGTCGGGGGTGACCGCGAGCATCGCCTCGACCAGACCGCCGAGCGGTGCGCAGTCGCTGGCGATCTCCACCCCGAACTCCAGGCCCTCCCGGACGCTCATGATCGCCACGCCGTGGACGCCGACGGCACCGCTGACGATCACCACGTCCGAGGGGACGACCCGCTGCGGACGCAGGTCGACACCCGCCGGGACGACCCCGATGCCTGCCGTGTTGACGAAGATCCCGTCGCCGTGGCCGGCCTCCACCACCTTGGTGTCCCCGGTGACCACCTCGACCCCGGCGGTGCGCGCGGCCGCGCCCATCGCCTGTGCGACCCGGGTGACCGTGTCCAGTTCGACGCCCTCCTCCAGGATGAAGCCGCAGGAGAGGTAGGCGGCGCGGGCGCCGCTCATGGCGAGGTCGTTGACGGTCCCGTTGACCGCCAGGTCGCCGATGCTGCCGCCGGGGAAGAACAGCGGGCGGACCACGTAGGAGTCGGTGGAGAAGGCCAGCCGGGCGCCACCGAGGGAGACCACGGCGGAGTCGCCGAGCTGGGCGAGCGTCTCGCCGCCGAAGGCCGGGGCGAAGATCTGCTGGACCAGTTCGGCGGAGAGGACGCCACCGCCGCCGTGGCCCATGACGACCCGGGGCCGCTCGCGCAGGGGCGCCGGGCAGGTCCACCCCTCGACGTCGAGGGCGGGGAGAGCGGTCGTGTCAGACAACGGGGGTCGCCTCCCGGGCCGTCGGGCCGGCGGGCAGGTCCAGCCGCCGGTAGAGGTAGTACGCCGCGCAGGCGCCCTCGCTGGAGACCATCGTGGCGCCCAGCGGGGTGCGGGGGGTGCACAGGGTGCCGAAGGCGGCGCACTCGTGCGGCTTGAGCAGGCCCTGCAACACCTCGCCGCTGCGGCACTCGGCCGGTTCCCGGGTCCGGATGTCCTCGACGGAGAAGCGGTGCTCGGCGTCGTGGTCGCGGTACTTCGCGGACAGCCGCCAGCCGCTGTCCGGGATCACCCCGATGCCCCGCCAGGCGCGGTCGGTGACCTCGAAGACGTCCTCCAGCATGGCCCGTGCGGCGGGGTTGCCCTCCGCGCGGACGGCCCGGGCGTAGGCGTTGTCGACGGTGTGCTCGCCCCTCTCGAGCTGGCGTACGGTCCGGCGTACGCCTTCGAGGATGTCGAGCGGTTCGAAGCCGGTCACGACGATCGGCACCCGGAAGCGTTCCGCCAGCTCCGGGTACTCCCCCACGCCCATCACGCTGCACACGTGTCCGGCCGCGAGGAAGGCCTGCACCCGGCAGGTCGGCGAGGACATGATCGCCTCGATGGCGGGGGGCACCCGGACGTGGGAGACCAGCATGCTGAAGTTGCGGATGCCCTGCTTGCGGGCCTGATGGACCGTCATGGCGTTGGGCGGGGCGGTGGTCTCGAAGCCGATGCCGAAGAACACCACCTCGCGGTCGGGGTTCTCCCGCGCGATCCGCAGGGCGTCGAGCGGCGAGTAGACGACGCGTACGTCACCGCCCTCGCCCCGCACCTGGAAGAGGTCCCGGCCGGTGCCCGGCACGCGCAGCATGTCGCCGAAGGAGCAGAAGATCACCTCCGGCCGGGAGGCGATCTCCAGTGCCTTGTCGATGACCTCCAGCGGGGTCACACAGACGGGACAGCCCGGTCCGTGGATCAACTCGACCTCGTCGGGCAGGAGTTGATCGATGCCGTGCCGGATGATGCTGTGCGTCTGACCGCCGCAGACCTCCATCAGCGCCCAGGGCCGGGTGACCGTGGCGTGGATGTCGTCCAGGAGCCGGCGCGCCAGCTCGGGGTCCTGGAACTCGTCGATGTACTTCACTTCCCCGCCTCCCCCACCACGTCCCGGCCCGCCTCGGCCGCCGCCATCTCCCAGGCGTCGCCGAACTCCTCCTGCAACATGCCGAGTTCGGCGAAGAGTTCGAGCGTCTGCTTCGCCGACTCCTCGTCGAGCCGTTGCAGGGCGAACCCGACGTGGACGATGGCGTACTCGCCGACCTGGAGGTCGGGCAGGTACTCCAGGCACACCTCCTTGACCACCCCGCCGAAGTCGACGGTGGCCATCCGGGTGCCGTCGCGTTCCTCGATGTCGAGCACTCTGCCGGGTACCGCCAGGCACATGGGCCTCTCCTCGCTGTGGATGGGGATGTGGGTGTGGGTGGGATCAGTCGGTGTTCCTCGTCCGCGCGGCCACCATGAGCTGACCCAGCGCCAGACCGCCGTCGTTGGGCGGCACCAGGCGGTGCCGCAGGACCGTGAAGCCGTCCTCGCGCAGGGCTGCGGCACACGCCGCCGAGAGCAGGGTGTTCGCGAAGACGCCTCCCGTCAGGGCGACCGTGTCCAGCGCGTGCCGCTCCCGGGCCAGCGCGCACATCCGCCGCACCAGCCCCGTCACGCCCCGGTGGAAGCGTGCCGCGACCAGGGCCGGCGGACGGCCGGCGCGCAGGTCGCGGACGACGGCCGCGACCACGGGGGCCGGATCGGCCCGTACGGCACCCGGCTCGCCCTGCTCCGGCGCGCGCAGGACGAAGTCGTACGCGGTGGTGTCGCCGTCGGGCGCGCGCAGGGCGGCCGCCTCCAGCTCGACGGCGGCCTGTGCCTCGTACCCGGCCCGATGGCACACACCGGCGAGCGAGGACACGGCGTCGAAGAGCCGGCCCATGCTGGAGGTGGGCACGCAGTTCAGCTCGCGCTCCAACTGCCTTTCCAGTACGGCGAGTTCCTCGGAAGGGCAGGCCAGTGTGCAGGGCAGGTCGGGCGATCGGTCGAGGCCCGCGGACCGCAGATGGGACAGCGCCATGCGGTACGGGCGGCGCACCGCGGCGTCGCCGCCGGGCAGAGGGACGTATGCGAGGTGTCCGAACCGGGTGAAGCCGTCGTAGTCCGCGAGCAGGAACTCCCCGCCCCACACCGCCCCGTCGTCGCCGTGGCCGGTGCCGTCGAAGGCGACGCCGATCACCGGGCGGGTGCCGTCGAGCCCGTGCTCGGCCATCGCGGCGGCGACATGCGCGTGATGGTGCTGCACCCGCGCCACGGGCCGCCCGGCCGCGGCGCGGTCGGCCCACCCGGTGGAGCGGTAGCCGGGGTGCCGGTCGGCGGCCAGGAGCTCGGGCCGGACACCGGTGATCGACTCCAACTGCTCCACCGCGCCCTCGAACACGCCCTGGGTGCGCAGGTCGTCCATGTCGCCGATGTGCGCGGACAGCCAGGCCTTGCGGCCGGCCCCGAGACAGAAGGCGTTCTTCAGGTCCCCGCCGACGGCGAGGGCCGGCCGGACGGGCAGGGGCAGGGTGACCGGCAGGGGGGCGTAGCCGCGCGAACGGCGGATCACCAGCGGCTCGCCGTCGCAGACGCGGACCACGGAGTCGTCGCAGGGCACATGGATGGGCCGGTCGTGGGTGAGCCAGCCGTCGGCCAGGTGCGCGAGCCGTTCCAGGGCCTCCGTGTCGTCGGTGACGATCGGCTCCCCGGACACGTTGCCGCTGGTCATGACGAGCAGCCGGGGCCCGTCCGGGTCCCCGGGCAGGCCGAGCAGCAGATGGTGCAGGGGGGTGTACGGCAGCATCACGCCGAGGTCGGGGCTGCCCGGCGCGACGGCCTCGGCGGGCCACGGCCCCCCGGCCGCGTACGACGGGTGCGGGCGTCGCCGCAGCAGGACGACGGGCCGGACGCCGCCTTCGAGCAGGCGCCTTTCCTCGGGTCCGAGCCGCACGAGGTGCTCGATGTCGGCCGCACGGCGGGCCATGACGGCGAACGGCTTGTCACCTCGGGCCTTGCGCCGCCGCAGCAGCGCCACGGCCGTGCCGTCGGTCGCGTCGCAGGCCAGGTGGTAGCCGCCGAGGCCCTTCACGGCCAGGATCGCGCCGGCCGCGAGCAGTTCGCGGGCCCCGGCGATCGGATCACCGACGGCGGCCGGGGCGATCAGCCGCAGCGTGGGCCCGCAGGCCGGGCAGGCGACGGGCTGCGCGTGGAAGCGCCGGTCGGCCGGATCGCCGTACTCGCGGAGGCAGTCGGCGCACATCGGGAAGCCGGCCATGGTGGTGTGGGCGCGGTCGTAGGGGACGCCGGTGACGATGGTGAACCGCGGGCCGCAGTGGGTGCAGTTGACGAAGGGGTGGCGGTGGCGCCGGTCGGCGGGGTCGGCCAGTTCGGCGAGGCAGTCGGCGCAGGTGGCCGTGTCCGGGGAGACCAGGGTGCGGGCCGGACCGTCGGTGCGGGAGGCGAGGATCGTGAACGCCTCTCCTCCGGTGGCGGGCAGCTCCTCGTGGTGGACGGACTCCACCACGGCGAGCGGCGGCGCCTGGACCGCGAGCCGTTCGCAGAACCGGGTCACGGCCGCGCCGCTGCCCTCGACCTCGGCGACGACGCCCTCCGGGGTGTTGGTGACATGCCCGACGAGGGCGAGTTCGGTGGCGAGGCCGTAGACGTAGGGCCGGAAGCCCACGCCCTGCACCACTCCCCGGACGACTACCCGGCGGCGCAGCGGCCGGTCGCCGGTGACGACGGACGGGGACGGTGGAGCGCTCACGGGTGGGTGCGGGCCAGGGCGTCGGCCGGGTCCGAGTGCGTGGACGGGTGGGAGTGGGAGTCGGTGTGCGCGTGGGAGTGGGAGTGCGGCGTGCGGGCCATGACCGGCGTGTGGACCGGCGCCCCCTCCGCGGCCGCCAGCGCCCTGTCGAGCAGCGCGCCGACGCCCTTGCCCCGGCGGGCCGAGGTCAGGATCACCTCGACGCCCGGGTTCACCCGCTCCACGTTCGCGCGGAACGTGAGCTCGTCGAACTCGACGGCCTCGGCGAGGTCGGTCTTGGTGACCACGACGAGCTGGGCGAGGCCGAAGGCGGTGGGGTACTTCAGCGGCTTGTCCTCGCCCTCGGTCACGGAGGCGAGGACGACGCGCAGGGTCTCCCCCAGGTCGTAGGAGGCCGGGCAGACGAGGTTGCCGACGTTCTCCACGAACAGCAGCCGGGTGTCGTCGGGCAGCCAGCCGTCCAGGTGCCCGGCGAGCATCCCCGCCTCCAGATGGCACAGTCCGTCGGTGAGCACCTGCTTGACCGGGACGCCCGAGCGGGCCAGGCGGGCCGCGTCGTTCTCGGTGGCGAGGTCGGCGGTCAGCGCGGCGACGGACACGGACCGCTCACGGGCCCGCAGCAGTTCCTGCTCCAGCAGCGCGGTCTTGCCGCTGCCGGGGCTGGAGAGCAGGTTGACGACGGTGGTGCCACCGGCGGTGAGACGGTCGCGCAGGGTGTGGGCGCTCGCGTCGTTCTTCGCGAGCACGGCCTGCCGCAGGTCGACGACACGGCACATGGTTTCAGCACTCCTCGGGGATCGGTGCGCCGGCGGGCGCGGGGGCGCCGTCCTCCCACTGGACGGAGGCGATCTGCAGTTCCCGCCCGGCGCACAGGTCGGTACGGGTGCCGCCGCAGCCGGGGCAGGTGAGCCGGGGCGGCATGCCGACGGCCCAGGTGTGGGCGCAGGTCGTGCAGCGGGCCCGGCCCGGTACGGCCTCGGTGACGAGTTCGGCGCCCTCCAGCAGGGTCCCGGCGCAGGCCAGTTCGAAGCAGAAGGCGAGCGCGTCGGGGACGATCCCGGCCAGTTCGCCGACCTGGAGCCGGACCGAGCGGACCGTCGTGACGTCCCCGGCGCGCTCGGCGGCCTCGGTCACCTGGTCGACGACGGCCAGCGCGACGGACATCTCGTGCATCGGTCTCGGACCTCCCCGGGCGTGGGCGTGCCCCCCGCCGGGCTTCATTAGAGGCGGGGGCACCCGGGTGGCACGGCCCGGCGCGCCGTCAGGGGTCGGCGGCTACGCCCGTTCGACGCAACCGCCCGGCCGCGCGGGGCGCGTCCGGCCCGGGTCACATGCGGCGGATCCGCAGATAGCGCCGGAGGTCGGGAAACAGCTCGGCCGCTACGGCGGCGGTGGCGGCCATGGCGGCGACGGCCGCCCCACCGATGACGATCTTCTTCATCCGTCTCTCCTCATCTCGCGCGCGGAGCCTCGGCGGCCCCGGCCTGTGCCGTGGACGGCTCGCCGTCCCGCAGCAGCTCTTCGATCAGCCGTACGGCCCGGGGTACGGCGTCGGACACCGGCGGGCTGAGTCCGATGCCCTCGTCCACCGAGGCCGGTTCGCAGCCGACGATCAGGGTGCGCCGGGGTGGTCGTGCGCCGGTGCCGGCACAGAGGGTGTCCAGCAGGGCCAGGACGGTGTCCGGGGTCATCCGGTGGCCGTCGATCGCGGGGACCGCGCCGGGCTCGGCGCCCGGGCCCTCGTACTCGATCACGTACAGCGTCCCGGGGGCCTCGCCGCGTGCCGTGGCGTCGAGGAGGACGAGGGTGCCGTAGCCGTCGAGGAGCTGGTAGGCGAGGTGCACCCCGCGCACGCCGATGTCGGCGACCTCGACGTGCTCCGGCAGCCGGCGCCCGGCCAGCCGGCGAGCAGTCTCGACGCCGAAGCCGTCGTCGCCGAGGAAGATGTTGCCGATGCCGGCCACGAGCGTGCGGGTCATGGTCGGGCCTCCAGCGGTACGACCTCGTCCGGCTGGAAGTAGAGGTAGCGGCCCTGTGCGCGGCGGATGTCGGCGCCGGGGTCGCCGTCGACGGTGACCGCGAGGTGCACGACGCCGTCGACGTCGTGCAGCACGGCCTCGACGGTCGCGGCGCGGCCCTGGAGGAACAGGTCCTGGGCGTCGGTGTGCCGCAGACCGGGCCGCAGTTCGACGCGGCTGCCCTTGCCGACGGGCCTGCCGCCGACGACGACCGTGTCCCGGTCCGGGTCGAAGCCCGCGTCGCTCGCCGGGTCCCACCAGGGGGTGTCGGGGCGCGGCACCCCGTGCTCGTCGGGGAAGCCGGAGAAGCCGGGCGCGTTCGGCGCTCCGGTCTCCCCGGTGACCTCGCGCAGGCCGCGCACCGCGCCGTGCAGACGCTCCAGCACCTCCGCCGGCATCGAGTCCGCCAGGTCGATCACGGCGGCGGCCCGCGCGTCGGTGCCCCGGGCCTCGCGCTTCTCCTCGTCGGTGAGGGCGGCGGTGCGCAGGGCGAGGATCTCGTCGATCTCGGTGGCGTCGTAGAGCGCGCCGGGGCTCTCCGGTGCGATGGCCGGGTAATCCTCCAGGATGATCGGGGAGGACAGCACGAGGTCCGTGCGGCCGGGTTCGCCGGCGAGGACGGGCCAGGTGTGGAGATTGCGGCAGGCGGCGACCGCGCCCCTGGCCCATTCGGGGGGATCCGTCATCGACAGGAACGATCCGGCGCTGAGGGCCATGAGCAGATGGGTGGCCACCAGGGAGTGCGGCAGTGCCGCGTCCCGGTCGGCGGCCCGGTCCGCGGGGGGCGTCCAGGGGCTGGTGTTCTCGACGACGGCGGTCAGCCGCAGGGTCCGGTAGGGGCCGTCGAGCGGGGTGGCGGACAGCCGGACGGTTCCGTGGATCTCCTCGCTCCGCCGGAGCAGCCGGCCGACGGTGGTGCCCGAGGCGTCCCTGACCGGTTCGGTGTCCTCGCGGGCCGGGACCCGGAAGGGGTGTGTGACGCCGTCGCCGAGCAACTCCTCGACGGGGACGACCAGTTCGACGCGTTCCTCGCCGCCCTCGTCCCAGGGCACCAGGACCCGGTCGTCGAGGCGGAGTTCGGGGACGGTGTCGTGGCCGCCGTCCGGGCGCGTGCGCTGCACGGTGCGCCGGCGGGCGTGCAGGAAGCGCACCTCCACGGAGAGCGTCGCACCCCGCCTCGGTTCCATCAGGCATTCGGTGTGCTGGAAGTCGTGCTCCTCGCACCCGGCGCCCCAGGCGGGCGGCACGAGCACCCCGAACTGCCAGCGCAGCCGGTTCTTGGCGGCCGAGGCGCGGTACGGGTAGAGCACATAGCCCTCGAAGAGGACGGCGTCGGCCACCTGCCGGGCGAGGGCGAACCGCTCCTCGGTCTCGGGGGCGAACGCGGTCACGGTCACGAGTCGGTCCTCACGGTCAGGGCGGTGAGCGCGCGCAACGGGTCGCGGCTCTCCGGCCGTTCGTCGGCGCCGCCGTCGGCCGCGCGGTCGAGCAGGGCCTCGACGGTCGCCTCCCAGGACGGCAGGGCGTGCCGGGAGCGGTGGGCGAGGAGGGCGTCCATGGTGTCCCGGGGCAGCCGGATCCAGCCGCAGCCGGGGAAGTGCTGTTCGACCATCTCCCGCCAGACGGCGACCGGCATCCCGAACGCCGCCTCGCGGTCCCAGGGGACCGGCTCGACGTGGAAGCCGCCGGCGCCGGTGAAGGCCGTACCGGAGAACAGCATCAGCAGCGGGACCTCGCCGTCGGTGAGGGCGTCGAGATAGCGGGTGGCGGCGATGTCCAGGTCGTAGGTGCAGGGGACGACGAGGTCGGCCTCGGTCTCCCCGGTGAACCCGGAGACCATCATCGGGACCTGCGCGAACTGCACCGGGTGGAGCGTGCTGCCCCAGCGGGAGCGTTCACCGAAGAGGTCCTTGAGCCCGTCGGCCTCCTCGGAGACGTAACCGCGCCGGGCGGGTTCGATCCGCAGCTGGCAGCGCAGCGCGAGGGCGTGCACGGGGGTGTCGTCGGACGCGGTGACGCGCAGCCGGAAGACGAGTGTCGGCCCGGCGGCGAACCGGTCGGCGCGCACGCCCGTGCAGGAGAAGGAGAACTCGGTCATGAGCGGCCCCCTGCCGCGTCCACCGGGCGGGCGCGGCGCGCCACGTCCGTGAAGAACGCGTCGAGCGCGGCGCGCGCCTCCCGGCCGCCGTCGAAGCCCTGCCACAACAGCCGCATACGGCCGACGAGTTCGTAGCAGACGTCGATCGGTACGAGGTGGCAGTCGACGCGGTCGTCGGTGCGGCGCAGCAGCAGCGCCTCGACGTCGGGTGCGAGGAGGCCGGCGAGCCGGCTGTCGCCGAGGACCGCGGTCCAGGTGTCCGGGTCGAGTTCGCTCTCGGTGGCTCCGGCGGGGCTCGGGTAGAGGGCGACCAGCCGGTCGAGGGCGGCGTTGCGGAAGAAGAAGGCGACGCCGACCGGGATCTGCAGCGCCTCCCAGGCCCGCTCGTCGAGGCGGTGGCCGGGGTCGCTGAGGTAGCGGGCGGGGACCGCGCGGAAGCGGCCCGCGGTGGCGCCCGGCTGTTCCATCAGGACCGCGCAGGCGGGGCAGGCGCAGACGAGGGCGCGCTGCTCCGTGTCGACGAGGTGGCGGTGGTCCTCGGGGACCACCGCCGCGCACAGTTCGCACCGCTCGGGCTGCGGCGGGCGCTCGGTGAGGAACCTCCGCAGGCCGGGGGCGGTCGTGCTCATCGGACCCCCGTCGGCGCCGTGCCGATCTGCAGGAGCGTGGGGCCGGCCGGGGCGGTCTCCACGTCCACGGCCCTGACCTCGGGGGCGAGGCCGGCGAGCGCCGTCTCGGCGGCCCGCGCGGCGTCCGTGCCGGAGCCGCAGCCGCAGCCGCCGCCTGCCCTGGCGCGCAGTCTGAGCGTGCCGCTGTGCTCGTCGAAGCCCACGACCTCCAGCCGGTGGTCGCGGACGCCGTCGAGGGCCCGGGCGATCCGGGTGTCGCGGTCCTCGGGGTGCAGGTCGTGCAGGACGAGGAGGCTCGCGACGAGGTCGTCGTCGAGCAGGCCGGCGAGGGGCTCGCCGGGCGCGGGGGCGAGGAGTTCGACGATGCGGGCGAGGGCGGAGCCGTAGAGGTCCATGAGGGAGCGGACGAGTTCCTCGGCCGCGGCGGCGCCTTCACCGCTCGCGGCCAGCCGGTCCAGGACCTCCTCGACCCGGCGCCCGGTCTGCTCGGCGGTCGTGGGGCGGGGCGTCACCGGCGCGCTCACCCGCCCAGTCCGCTCAGGCCGGTCGGCACGTGCATCGACTTCACGGTCCTGCCTCCGCCGACGTACATGTGGACGCCGCAGGGCAGACAGGGGTCGAAGCTGCGGACGGTGCGCATGATGTCGATGCCCTTGAAGTTCTCCGGGGGGTTCTCCTCGAAGATGGGGGTGTTCTGCACGGCGTCCTCGTACGGGCCGGGGGTGCCGTAGGAGTCGCGGACGCTGGCGTTCCACGGGGTGGGCGGGTACGGGTGGTAGTTGGCGATCTTGCCGTCGCGGATCACCATGTGGTGGGAGAGGACGCCGCGGACGGCCTCGGTGAAGCCGCAGCCGATGCTCTCGTCGGGGACCTCGAACTTCTCCCAGGTCTGGGTGCGTCCGGCGCGGACCTCCTCCAGTCCCTTCTCCGCGCAGTGCAGGGCGACGGCGGCGGCGTAGGCCTGGAAGTAGGTGCGGGCGCGGTTGCGTTCCAGGGCGTTGGACCACTTCGGGATCTTCCACTCGAAGGTGGTCTCCGGCTTGGTCAGGGTGCGCGGCAGGTTGATGACCACGCTCTGCCCGGTGGCCTTGACGTACCCGATGTCGACGAGCCCGGACAGGGCGGTGGACCACAGGCGGGCGATGGGGCCACCGCCGGTGTCCAGGGCGAGGTGGTCCTTGCCGTCGAACCAGCGCGGGGACATCACCCAGCTGTACTTGTCGTCGAAGTTCCGCTTCTGGGGGGCGGGGATGGTGTGCTGGTTCCAGGGGTGGCGGGGGTCGACGGGGTTGCCGAGCGGGTCGTGGGTGACGAACTGCTCCTGGCCCTGCCAGTCCTCGTAGTAGGAGCTGCCGAGCAGGATGCGGATGCCGAGGTTGATCGCGGTGAGGTCGTTGGTGACCAGCTTCCCGTCGACGACGATGCCCGGGGTGACGAACATCCGTCGGCCCCAGTCGGTCATGTTGGCGTACGTGAAGTCGCAGTACTCGGGGTCGTTGAGCGCGCCCCAGCAGCCGAGCAGGACGCGCCTGCGGCCGACCTCCTCGTAGCCGGGCAGGGCCTCGTAGAAGAAGTCGAACAGGTCGTCGTGGAGCGGGACGACCCGCTTCATGAACTCGACGTACCGCATCAGGCGGCTCAGGTAGTCGGTGAAGAGCTGCACGGAGGCGATGGTGCCGACGCCGCCCGGGTAGAGCGTGGAGGGGTGGACGTGGCGGCCCTCCATCAGGCAGAACATCTCGCGGGTGTAGCGGCTGACCTGGAGGGCCTCGCGGTAGAACTCGCCCTCCAGGGGGTTGAGCGAGCGCATGATGTCGGCGATGGTGCGGTAGCCGTGCTCGGCGGCGTGCGGGGCCTCGGTGCGCTCGGCGAGTTCGAGGACGCCGGGGTTGGTCTCCTTGACCATCTTCTCGCAGTAGTCGACCCCGACCAGGTTCTCCTGGAAGATGTTGTGGTCGAACATGTACTCCGCGGACTCGCCGAGGTTGATGATCCACTCACCGAGGTGCGGGGGCTTCACTCCGTACGCCATGTTCTGCGTGTACACCGAGCAGGTGGCGTGGTTGTCGCCGCAGATGCCGCAGATGCGGCTGGTGATGAAGTGGGCGTCGCGGGGGTCCTTGCCGCGCATGAAGACGCTGTAGCCGCGGAAGACCGACGAGGTGCTGTAGCACTCGGCGACCCGCTTCTGCTTGAAGTCGATCTTCGTGTGGATGCCCAGGCTGCCCACGATCCGGGTGATCGGGTCCCAGGCCATCTCCACCAGACCGGTGTCGTCTCCGGCCGCCTTCGTCCTTGCCATGGTCGTTGCCGTGCCCTTCGTCGCGCGGGGGTGTGGGGGGTGAGTCAGGCCGGGGTCACCAGGGGGGCCGGTAGCCGGTGGTGATCTTCTCGCCGGTACGGCGCCACTTGGGCTCCTTGTCCACGGTCTTCGCGGTGATGTCCCGGAGCTTGCGGATCACGGCGCCGTACGCGCCGCTGGCCGTGCTGGAGACCTTGGCGCCGGGGGGTTCGTCCATGAACGGCATGAACTTGTCGGGGAAGCCGGGCATGGTGCAGGCGATGCAGATGCCGCCGACGTTGGGGCAGCCGCCGATGCCGTTCATCCAGCCGCGCTTGGGCACGTTGCACTTGACGACCGGGCCCCAGCAGCCGATCTTCACCAGGCACTTCGGCGAGTCGTACGTCGTCGCGAACTCGCCCTGCTCGTAGTAGCCGGCCCGGTCGCAGCCCTCGTGGACGGTGGCCCCGAACAGCCAGGTCGGGCGCAGCTTGTCGTCCAGCGGGATCATCGGGGCGGAGCCGGCCGCCTGGTAGAGCAGGTAGGTGAGGGTCTCGGCGAAGTTGTCGGGCTGGATCGGACAGCCGGGGACGCACACGATCGGGATGCCGGCCTGCGACTTCCAGTCCCAGCCGAGGTAGTCCGGGACGCCCATCGCGCCGGTCGGGTTGCCGGCCATCGCGTGGATGCCGCCGTACGTGGCACAGGTGCCGATGGCGACGACGGCGAGGGCCTTGGGCGCGAGGCGGTCGATCCACTCGCTGGTGGTGATCGGCTGGCCCGTCTCCGGGTTGTCGCCGAAGCCGCACCAGTAGCCCTCGGGCTTGATCGCCTCGTTGGGGATGGAGCCCTCGACGACGAGGACGAACGGGTCGATCTCGCCGCGCTCGCCCTTGAAGAACCACTCGATGAACGTGTCGGAGCCGCCGACCGGGCCGCACTCGAAGTCGATGAGCGGCCAGTGCACGGCGATCTTCGGCAGGCCCGGGAGCACGCCGAGCGCGATCTCCTCGATGCTCGGCTGCATGGCCGCGGTCAGCGCGACCGAGTCGCCGTCGCAGCTCAGCCCCGCGTTGATCCAGAGGATGTGGATCGTGGGTGTCTCGTCGGCGGGCGCGCCTGTGGCGTCCGCAGCGCCGGCCGTGTTCGGCGTCGCCTGGCTCATGGGACCGCCTCCTGGGGAGGTAAGGGACGAAGGCCTGCATTTCGGCCATCAGAATTCTTCGTATCAGCGGTTCGGCCCGGGTGAGACACCGGGGAGGGCCATTCCGGTGACAGCGGGGGGACTGGGGTGCGGAGCGGCCGGCGCAACCCGGGCGAGGTGCGGCGGGGTGCCCGTGAGCCGCTTCTTGTGGACGAAGGCGCGGCGCAGGGCGTGGTAGGAGGCGTGCGGGTCGTCGAAGGTCTCCCGCATCCGGGCGAGCTCGCGTTCCCGGAAGCCGGCGAGCGGGGTCAGGGTCTGCAGCCGGTCCAGGTCCGCCTTCTTCGCGGTGACGCGGTCCGCCGTCGCGGGCAGGGCGGCCAGGCGGGCCGCGCGCTGGGCGACCTCGGCGGCGAAGGCGTCCGGGGCGCACTCGACCACGCGGTCGACGAGCCCGAGGCCCAGGGCGGCCGCCGCGCTGACGGGGAGGGCCTCGCTCATGAGGCGTGCGGCGGCCACGGGGCCGACCCGGCGCGGGAGGGTGTGGGTCCAGTACTCGGAGCCGTACAGGCCCATCAGCCGGTAGTGGGGGTTCAGCACGGCGCCCGAGCGGCACCACACCTCGTCGGCGGCGAGGGCGAGCATGACGCCGCCGGCCGCGGCGTTGCCCGCGACGGCCGCGACCACCAGGCGGTCCGTGGTCGTCAGGACCGCTTCGACGAGGTCGTCGACGGCGTTGATGTTGGCCCAGGACTCGGCGGCCGGATCGGCGGCGGCCTCGATGACGTTGAGGTGGATGCCGTTGCAGAAGAAGTCGCGGGCGCCGCCCAGCACCAGCACCGAGGTGGGCCGCTCGCACGCCTTCCGGTAGGCGTCCAGCAGGCGGCGGCACTGCTCGGTGCTCAGCGCTCCGCCGGGGAAGGAGAACGACAGGAAGCCCACGGTTCCGTCCTCCCGGTAGCGGATGTCCGTCCAGGCGGACTCCGGCAGGTCGGGCAGCCCCTCGGGGGTGTGGTCGGGCAGCGCCGGGAGCCGGTCGCCCAGGGCGCGCACGGCGGGCAGCTTGAAGGTGGGCGGCGCCCCGCGCAGCCGTCGGAGCCGCAGCTCGGGGATCCAGACGGCGCCGTCCGTGGTGGCCCGGCAGACCGCCCCGGCCCGGGTGGCCAGCAGCGCTCCGGGGTGTCCGCGCAGGACGGGCTCGGGGTGGCCGCCGTGCAGATACCATTCCTCGCCGAACAGCACGTCCAGCACACCGGGCTGGGAGTCCGCCGCCCGCAGCTTGCGCAGCACGGTCCGGGTGGAGTCCTCGGCCCAGTCGATGCGCCGGACGCCCTGGTCCAGGTACGGGCGGGTCCGCGGACGGGGGTCGGCCGTGGCCGCCGGGTCCTGCCGGCGCGGCACGTACGTTCCGCCGGCGAAGCGGTCCACGGCGAGCAGGACGGCCCGCAGCGCGGCGTCGGCGATCTCGCCCCGGTACAGGTCGCTCTTGCCCACGGGCGGGACGGGGCAGGGCACACTGGCCCACACGTCACCGGCGTCCATCTCCGCGTCGGCCTGCAGGACGGTGACGCCCCAGACGTCGTGGCCCTCGTGGATCGCCCAGTCCAGCGAGGACGGTCCGCGGTCCCCGACGGGGCCGGGATGGACGACGAGACAGGGGTACGCCGTCCACACGTCCTCGGGGATCGCCGTCCTGAGCATCGGCGCGAGGACGAGCCGCGGCGCGTGCCGTCGGACGGCGTCCGGCAACGAGGCGTCCGGCAGGGCGAGTTCGACCGCCACCGCATGGCCGCGGTCGCGCAGTTCGGCGTGGACGCGCTGGGTGAGGCTGTTGAACGCGCTGGCTACCAGCAGGATGTGCACGGCTGCCTCCGGGCGGACGGGCGGCAGGCGGGGATGACCGCCGAGGGCGATCCTCCGTCAGCTCCGCGGGCCGTCCCCGGCGACAGACGGCCGGGTCATCCGAAAGCGGGCGCGGCTGCGCCGTCCGGGCGCAGGTGTGCCGTCAGTCGCGGCGCAGGCCGCTGGTGATGCGTTCCCAGCGGCTGCGGGTGGCGCCGAAGTGGGTCTCGTGGTCCCAGACGTGGGCGCACGAGGGGCACTGCAGATGGAGCAGGCTGCCGACGTTGGAGAGCAGATAGCGCCAGTGCGTCGAGCAGGTGCGGCGTTCCTCGCAGGTGGCGCAGCCCTGGTGGTCGTTGCACCGGGGACAGGCCACCCAGGCGCGGCGACCGGGGTCGGCCTGGGGGTCAAGCGGCAGCATCGCCGTCTCCCCGGGGCGGGAGCACACCGGCCGCGACCAGTTCGTCGTGGATGCGCTGCTGTTCGGCGCTGAGGCCGGAGTAGAGCAGTCGGTACGCCGTCTCCTCGCCCTGGAGCGCCTCCACGGGGTCCCAGTCGGCGCCGAGGGCGTCCATGACGTGGGCCCGCCGGAGCATCTCGTGCGCGCTCAGGTCGACGGACCAGTCGAACGGTGTCCGGTCGGGGGTGGGGCCGTGGTGGGACATGGTTCGAACGTAGGGAAGCGTTCCCCGCTCGGGCAAGAGCAGGTGGGGGATGTCACAGCAGGTCACAGCGGTGCGGCCGCGCCGGGAGGCCGCGTACCGCGCTGACGGACATGGTCAGCCGCTGCGCCGGCGACGGACCGTCGGTGTCGCAGCTCGCCGCCGCCCGTCCGACGCCCGTGCGACGGGGGTCGGCCCACAGCCGCCACACCTCGTCACCTCGGTCGCCGCGCCCACGTCCCCGGACTTCACCGACGGCTTCGCCGACGAGTTCACCGACGAGGAGGGGAAGCCGGACCCCGCCCTGCCGACCATGAACGTGCGGGTCCGGCCGACCCCGCACGGGGACGGCACGCGCATGAAGGTCCGGTGGTCCTTCGAGACCCGCGAGCAGATGGACCGGCTGGTGGAGATGGGCATGGCGGAGGCCCGCGGCTGGCGGGGGCCGGATGGACGGGCTGCTCACCGGCTGATCTCCTGCTCCGCCCAGATGATCTTCCCCTCGCCCGTGTAGCGGGCTCCCCACCGGTGGGCGAGCTGGGCCACCAGAAAGAGGCCGCGGCCCCCCTCGTCCATGCTCCGGGCGTGCCGGAGCCTCGGGGCCGTGCTGCTGGCGTCGGAGACCTCGCAGGTCAGCCGGGTGTCACGGAGCAGCCGCAGCCGGATCGGCGGAGTGCCGTAGCGAAGGGCGTTGGTGACCAGCTCGCTGACGACGAGTTCCGAGGTCATCGCCAGTTCCTCCAGCCCCCAGGCCGCCACCTGGCGGGTCGCCCGGGCCCTGACGTCGGCGACGGCGGCCGGGTCCGCGGGCACGTCCCAGGAGACGACCTGGTCGGGACCCAGCGCATGGGTGCGGGCCAGGAGCAGGGCGATGTCGTCGGGCTGGGGCACGGGCACCAGCCGCCGTACCGCCGCGTCGCACAGAGCGGCGAGGTCGGTGTCGGACGGGGTCAGCAGGTCGCCGAGCCGGGCCATGCCGCGCTCCATGTCCTGGTCCGTGCCCTCCACGAGGCCGTCGGTGTAGAGGCCGAGCAGGCTGTTCTCGGCGAGCTCGATCTCGGTCGCCTCGAAGGTCATCCCGCCGAGCCCGAGCGGAGGGCCGGCCGGGGGCTCCGGGAAGGAGACCTGTCCGTCGGGGCCGACGACGACGGGGGGCGGGTGCCCGGCGCGGGCCATCCGACAGCTCCGGGTGACCGGGTCGTAGACCGCGTACAGACAGGTGGCGCCGAGGAACGCGGCCGTGTCCTGGCGTACGGCCGTCCCGTCGGTCTGGTCGGCGCTCAGCCTGAGCACCAGGTCGTCCAGGTGGGCCAGCAGCTCCTCGGGAGGCATCTCCATGTCGGCGAGGGTCTGCACCGCCGTGCGCAGCCGGCCCATGGTCGCGGCGGCCGCGATGCCGTGTCCCACCACGTCGCCGACGACGAGGCCCACCCGGGCCCCGGACAGCTCGATCACGTCGAACCAGTCCCCGCCCACCCCGTCGCTGGGGTCCGCCGGCAGATAGGAGGAGGCCACCGCGCGGTGCCGCCCGACAGGGCGTGGGGCAGCAGACTGCGCTGCAGGGTGACGGCCGCGGTGTGCTCCCGGGTGTACCGGCGGGCGTTGTCGACGCACAGCGCGGCCCGCGCGACCAGTTCACGGGCGAGCAGCACGTCGTCGGGCTCGAACGACACGGGGTTGACCGACCGGATGAACGTCGTGAGGCCGAGGGCGGTGTGCCGGGCCCGCATCGGCACCGAGATGAGGGAGTGCAGTCCGAACTCCCGGATGGTGGCCGCCCGCGCGGGCTGTTCCCTGGTCCAGAGCTCGTCGGAGGGGTCGAGGACGGGGATGAGGATCGGCTCGCCCTCGACGAGGAGGTGCCCGTCGTGCGGCGGGGGCAGGAAGTCCACCCGGTCGCCGACCTGGGCCACGGCCTCCGGGCAGCCCTCCCGGACCGAGTTCATCCCGGCGCGGCGCATCGCCGGCCGGGCGGGCGCCGGTCCCGCGTCCGTCAGCCACGCCCCGTGGCCCTCGGTGCTGAGCACGGTCTCCAGAAGGTCCACGACGACGAAGTCCGCGAACCGGGGCACCGCGAAGTCGGCGAGTTCCTGGGCCGTCCGCAGCACGTCGAGGGTGGTGCCGACGAAGGTGCCGGCCTCGTTGACCAGCGCCAGCAGCCGGCGGGCGGTCCAGCGCTCGGTGACGTCCTGGACCATGTAGCAGACGCCGGTGACGGAGCCGTCGGAGTCGACCAGGGGGAAGAAGGACGTGGAATACGCGCGCTGGCGGTGCGGGTCGGCCCAGCTCCACCCGAGGTACTCGTAGTCGGTGACCGGGACGCCGGAGTCCAGGACCTTGCGCATCAGCCCTTCGAGGGTGGTCGTCTGCAGTCCGGGCAGCAGATCGCTGAGCCGCCGTCCGAGGCGCTCCTCGCGGGGCACGCCGCCGAAGCGTTCCAGCGTGTCGTTCAGCCACACATAGCGCAGCTCGAGATCCATCACCGCCATCCCGACCGGGGAGCGGGTGAGGAATCCGTCGAGGACGGACTGGCCGACCGTCCAGTGCGGGCTGCGGCGGCGCGCCGAGAGCAGGAAGCACTCGTCCTCGCCGATACGGAAGGACGCGGAGACCCGCAGGTCGACCTCGACGGCGCGGCCGTCGTGGTGCCGTACGGGGAGCTGACCGCTCCAGCCCATGCCCGCCCGGCACCGCTCGGCGACACCGGCCACCCGGGCCGGGTCGCGGGGGCCCGCCATCAGCCGCGCGGCGGGGCGGCCCACCACCTCCGCGGCCGGGCGGCCGAGCAGCGTGGCGGCGCCCCGGGTCCAGCCGACGACGACGCCGTCCGCCCGCACGACCGCCGCCGCGTCGGTGGACGCGTCGAGGAGATCGCGCGGCTGCGCCGGTGCCGGAGCGGCGTCGGAGGCTTCTCGCGCAGGGTCCATCGGGCCATCCTTTACACGACCCATGGTCCTGCTTGTCCGACGGATGTGCACGGGCGCGGGGCGCCCGGAGCGCCGCCGAGCCCTCGGTGCTTTCCGGACGCCCCGGGCGGGGGCAGCATGGAGGGGAGGAGGTTGGCGATGACAGCCGAACCCTTCCCGTCCGCGGAGGACGTGTACGGCACCGAGGCGGCCGGGGCACCCCCGCCCACGGGGCTGCTGGACGTCCTGAGCGTGTCCGCGATGGTCCTGGACGCCGACGGACGGATCGTGTTCTGGACCCCGCAGGCCGAGGAACTGTTCGGCTACACCGCCGACGAGGCGCTCGGCAAGTACGCGGCGCGGCTGTTCATCCACTCCCAGCATCTGAAGGCCGTGGTTCGGCTGTTCGCGGAGGTGCTGGAGACCGGCCGGAGCTGGGCCGGCACCTTCCCCATCCGCCACAAGGACGGCGGCACCCGGCTGATGGAGTTCCGCAACATGCGGCTCCAGGACGACCTGGGGGGTGTGTACGCCCTCGGTATCGCCGCCGACCACACCCTGCTGCAACGCGTCGAGACCGACCTCGCCCTGTGCGAGCGGCTGATCGACCAGTCCCCGATCGGGCTGGCCCTCCTCGACCCCGATCTGCGGTATCTGCTGGTCAACCCGGCCCTGGAGCGCATCGACGGCATCCCCGCCGAGGAGCATGTCGGCCGGCGGCTGCGGGAGACCCTGCCGCTGCCCGATGTGGACACCATCGAGTCCGCGCTGCGGCAGGTGCTCACCACCGGGACGCCGCTGCTCGACCAGTACCACGTGGGCCGTCCCCGCACCGACCCCGATCGCGAGCACGCCTGGTCGCTCTCCTTCTACCGGCTGGAGGACGCCGGAGGGCGGGTCCTGGGCGCGGCCGCCTCGGTCGTCGACGTGACGGAACGCCACCGGGCGGCGGCGGAGGCCGACCGGGCCCGGCGGCGCCTCGCCCTGATCGCGGAGGCCTCCACCCGGGTCGGCACCACGCTGGAGGTCGGGCAGACCGCCCGTGAGCTGGCCGAGATCGCCGTGCCGCAGCTCGCCGACGTGGTCGCGGTGGACGTCCTGGACTCCGCGCTGGCCTGCCGCCGCTCCCGCCGCCCGGACGACGGCCCCGAGCTGTTCCGCTCCCTCGCGCTCAAGGCGGCGCATCCGACCGTGGCCCTGCGGGCCGCCGACGCCCCCGGCGACATCGCCGCCTACGACGGCGACCGTCTGGTCACCCTGTGCGTCCACACCGGCCGGCCGGTCCTGGTGCGGCATGTCGGCGCCGGCGACATCCCCCGTATCGCCCGCGACGCCGAGGCCGGCTCGCTGCTGGCGCGGGCGGGTGTCCACTCGTATCTCGCGGTCCCGCTGATCGCCCACGGCGAGGTGCTGGGCGCCCTCGACCTCAAGCGGACCCGCAACCCGCTGCCCTTCGACGACGACGACGTCGTCCTCGCCGGTGAGCTGGCCGGGCGGGCGGCCGTGGCCATCGACAACGCCCGCTGGTTCGAGAGCGTGCGCAACACCGCGCTCACCCTCCAGCGCAGCCTGCTGCCGGACCACCCGCCGCACCACGCCGGTCTCGACCTGGCCTCCCGCTACCAGCCGGCGCAGGCCACCAGTGAGGTGGGCGGCGACTGGTACGACGTCATCCCGCTGACCGACGACAAGACCGCGCTGGTCGTCGGGGACGTCATGGGCAACGGCATCGACGCGGCCGCCACGATGGGCCGGCTGCGCACCGCCACCTGCGCCTACGCGGACCTCGACCTCGAACCCGGCGAGGTGCTCCAGCACCTGGACAAGATCACCTGCGATCTGGAGCACTACATCGTGACCTGCCTCTACGCGGTGTACGACCCCCGCGCCCGGCAGTGCCGGATGGCCAACGCGGGCCACATGCCGCCGGCCCTGGTCGGCCCCGGCCACGCCCCCGCGCTGCTCGACCTGCCGGCCGGTGCCCCGCTCGGCGTCGGCGGGATCCCCTTCGAGACCACCACGACCGATCTCGCCCCCGGTGACGTGCTGGTCCTCTACACGGACGGTCTGGTCGAGACCCGGCACCACTCCATCGACGACCGGCTGAACGTCCTTCTCGCCTTCCTCGACGAACCGGACCGGCCGCTGGAGGAGATCTGCGACCTGCTGCTGTACGGCCTGCGCCATCCCGACGACCACGACGACGTGGCGCTGCTGGTGGCCAGGGCGTTGTAGGCCCCCGGTCTTCCCTCGTCCTCCCCGCCCGGCCCGGCCGCACCGGGCCGTCACTCCCTAGTCGGTCCGGTCCGCGTCCGGGGGAACGGCCCTCGCGCCCGGGCAGTGCTGGGGCGGGGTCTGCGAGGGGTGCCGCACCCAGCGGGCGTCGATCACCCGGCCGTTGCGCAGACGGTGGCGGGGCGGCCCGTCGGCGGGGACGAAGCCGGCGGCCGTCAGGGCCCGCGCGCTCGCGGTGTTCGCGGGCTCGTATCCGGCCCGGACCGCCGCGAGTCCCAGGTGGTCGTGCCCGAGGAGGGCGGCGGCACGGAACAGTTCGGTGCCGAGTCCGAGGCCGCGCGCGTGCGGGGCCAGCCATCCACCGATCTCGCCGGTGCCGGGGTGCAGCTCCGTGTAGCCGGCATACCGGCCGTCGTCCAGGCGGACGGCCATCAGCACCTCGCCGTGTTCGGGGCGCGGCTCGTAGGGCTGGGCGAGCAGGACCGGGACCCCGGGGAGCGGTGGCCGGACGCCGGCGTCGGCGGGGCGGAGCTGGACCAGGGACCTGCGGACACCGGCGTCGGCCATCACGCCCACGGTGTCCCAGCCGAGCCAGCGCTGGGCCTCGGGGTCCGCGCCCGCGGCCAGGCAGACCGCGAGGTCGAGCTGGGTCCGCGGGGTGTAGAGCAGGAGGCGCTCGGTGCGAACGGTGTGCCGCCCGTGCCCGCAGACGCCGGGCAGCGGAAGCCTGGGCGCCCGCCGGGCGCCGCGCAGCCGTGACCAGATCATGTGCCCCCCTGGGTCGTCCACCCCGGGGTGCCCGGCCGCCGTGCGGCCCGGCGCCCCGCCGATGTGGAGGCGAGCGTAGGGCCGCGCGGCACAGCCCGCCATGGTGTTGCACGCAGCCTGGGAGCACCAGGCCCGGCAACGATCAGGCACCGGGCCCGGCGTCGATCAGGCACCGGGGCCCGGCAGCGATCAGGCACCGGGCTCGGCGTCGATCGGGCACCCGGCCCGGCCGGGCATGTGGGGCGGTCGGACATGTGGGGCGGCCGGGCATGTGGGGCGGCCGGGCATGTGGGGCGGCCGAGCATGTGCGCCAGAGCGAGCATGTGCGCCCGGCCATGCATCTGCACCCGGCCGAGCATGTGCGCCCGGGCGGGGATACGGCTCCGGCGCCGTCCGAGGCCGGGGCGTTGGAACCGGCCACGGATCCGGGCTCCACCGGGGACCCGGCGCCGTCCGACGCCGGGCGCCTGGCACGGCTGAGATCCCGGACTGAGCCGGGCATCGCGGCTCGGCCGGACATCGCGGCTCGGCCGGGCATCGCCAACCGGCCGGGCATCCGTATTCAGCATTCAGCCAGGTATCCGGATTCAGCCAGGCATCAGGGCCCGTCCCGGGATGCGGTGCGGGGGCGCCCCGCTCGCCGGGATCCGGCGTCGGCGTCGGCGTCGGCGGGGCCCGCGGTTCCCGACCCCGTCGGGCGCGCCGTGCGTTTCGCGTGGCTGGGCTGCGGGGTGGGCGGGGGCGGCTGACAATGAGGGGGCGGGGCGCGTGTGTCCGGCCCGCCCGCGATGCCTCGGGGGCGTCGGCCCGAGAGGAAACGTGCTCATGCGCGCTGAGTCTTCGCCGACCGCGCGGATCGGGGCTCTCTTCGGCGGCGCGGGGTGGGCCGCGATCCTGCACCGGTCGGTGCGGGTGACCGTGGCGTCGGCCACGGGCTTCTACGCCTTCCTGTACGGCCTGGACGAACCGGTGCCGGCCCTGTACGCGCTGTTCGGGCCCATCGCCCTCGGACTGCTGTCGGCCGTGCCGGGCTCCGGGCGGCAGCGCGCCGAGGTGATGCTGAAGGCGCTGCCGGCGGGCCTGGCGCTGGTGGCGCTGGGGACCGCGCTGGCGGTGCGGACCTGGGCGGCGGTGCTGGGGATGCTCGTCGTCGGCTTCCTGCTGGCCTTCGCCGCGGTCGCGGGCCCGCGGCCGGCCGGGGCGGCGCCGGGCCTCCAGCTCTTCTACATCCTGGCGTGCTTCCCGCCGTACGCGCCGCAGACCCTGGGGCTGCGGCTCGCCGGGCTCGCCACGGGCGTGGTGCTCCTCGCGCTGTGCGAGGTGTTCCTGTTGCCGCAGCCCGGGGGCGCGACGTACCGGTCGGGGGTCGCGAAGGCCGTGGCGCTCGTGGGCGACACCCTCGCGGGGCGGGTCGGCCTCCCGCCGGAGGCGCTGCGCGCCGAGGGGGAGCGGCTGCGGCTGTCGAGGTTCCCGCCCGCCGAACGCCCCGCTGGTCCGGGCCGCCGGGCCCGCGGACTGGCCCAGGCGGGTTCCGCGTCGCGCCGACTGCTGGAACAGCTCGCCCATCTGACGGAGACGGGGCGGCTGCACCATCTGCTCGGGGACGGCCGCCGTCACAGCGACCGTGCGTCGCGGTGGCTGTTGCCGCAGGTCGCGGAGCGGTGTGCCGACAGCGCCGCGGCGCTGCGGGCGGGACGGGCCCGGCCGGTCCCCCGGCGTCTGGACGAGGCGATCGGCGCGTTCCAGCGGATGCGGATGCGGCAGGGCGCGGAGACCGGCGCCACGGGGCCGGACGTGGTGACGGTGCTGCGTCGGCAGGCCGCGCTGCTGGGGGTGGCCGAGTCGGCGCGGGCGCTGGAGATCTCCGTACGGGTCGCCCTCGAGGGGCGGCGCACGGCTCCGATCGAGCCCCGGGAGCTGTTCTGGTACACGAACGCGTCGACGCTCCGGCTGTGGCTGCGCCGGATTTTCGGCAACATGACGGTCCGCTCGGTGCAGTTCCACAACGCCCTCCGCGTCGCCCTCGCCCTCGGCGCGGCACGGCTGGTCGCCGGTTCGCTCGACCTGACCCACGGGTTCTGGGTGCTGCTGGCGGTGCTGACGCTGAGCAGGACGACCGTCGGGGAGACCTGGGCGGCCATGCGGCAGGCGGTGGCCGGCAATCTGGCCGGCGCGGTCGCCGCGGGCGCCCTGCTCATCGGTCTAGGCGAGCACACCGACGCCTACGCCGCGATTCTCGCGCCGGGCATGCTGATCGCGTTCTCGGTCGGACCGCTGCTCGGCATCGCCTGGGCGCAGGCCCTGTTCACCCTGGTCGTGGCCAGCGCGTTCGCCCAGATCACCCCGGCCACCTGGCGGCTCGCGGAGGCGCGGATCGTGGACGTGGTGACGGGCAGCGTCATCGGTCTGCTGTGTGCGCTGCTCGCCTGGCCGTCCGGTGCCCGCCGGGAGGTGCGGCGGACCATGGCGGGCCTGCTGCACGAGTGCGCGTCGCTGATCAAGGGCACGGTCACCTCGCTGGCGGCGGTGCCGCCGGGCTCCGCGCCGCCCCCGTCGACGCTGCCCGCCCTGCACCGGATGCGGCTGGCCGAGTCCGCCTACGCGCAGTTCCGCAGTGAGCCGGCCGCGGGGGCCGCGGCCGGAGCCGACTGGCACGGCGTCCTCATCGCGACCCATCAGATCCTGCTCGGCGCCCACTGGCTCCCCCGCTTCGACCGGCCCGCGACCGCTCTGCCCCCGGACGCGGTGGAGCGGGCGCGGGCGGACGCCCGGGCGGCGGCCCGGACCGTCGAGCGGCTCGCGGCCCTGTGCGCCGGGGAGCGACCGCCGCCGGACGGAGCGCCACCGCACCCGGCATCAGCGCCGGCACCGACCCCACCCCTGGCGACCCTCGTGGACCTGGAGGCATGGCTGCTGAGCCTGACCGCCCAGCTCACCCGGGTCGAGGCGGGCCTGGCGCACGCCACCGGCCCCGAAGCGGGCCTGGCGCACGGGACCGGCCCCCGTGGGCCCGGACGTTAGGGCGCGTGCCGTGTCCCGCGAGAGCCTCGACGCCGCGTTGCGGCCCCCGTCCCCGCGGCGGGGCTGGGTGTGGTGGCTGCCGCTGATCGCGGTGGCCGTCGACGTGCTCATGGAAGTGATCGTCAGGGGCCGTGAGCCGGTGAGCTTCGTCCTCATCGCGGTGCCGCCGCTCGCCGCCGCGACGCGCGGCCCGCGCGGCACGGCGCTGTCGGCCGTGGTCTGTCTGGGCCTGCAGATGTGGATGGCGGCCCGTCGCCCCGGCCACTTCGCCGAGCAGCACCATGTCGCGGTGTACGTCGGCACGCTCCTCATCGGCGTCGCCAGTGTGGCGCTGGCCCGGCAGCGGGAGCGGACCCGGCAGCATCTGATCCGGGCCCACTCGATCGCGGAGGCCATGCAGCGGACCCTGTTGCGGCCGGTCCCGCACCGGCTCGGTCCCGTGCGCGCGGCCGGGTTCTACGAGGCCGGGGAGGGCGGCACGCTGGTCGGCGGTGATCTGTACGACGTGTGCGAGACGCCGTTCGGGGTGCGGGCGATCATCGGTGACGTGCGGGGCAAGGGGCTGGGCGCGGTGCAGACGGTCGCGGCGGTGCTGGGCAGCTTCCGGGTGTCGGCCCATGAGTGGCGGAGCCTGAGCCGGCTGGCCGAACGGCTGGAGCTCAGCATCGCCCGCAACGGTCCGGCCGGTGAGGAGGGCGACCCGGAGCTCTTCGTGACCGCGCTGGTGCTGGAGTTCCCGCCGGGCGGCGGCGAGGTGCGGATCGTCGACCGAGGGCACCCCTCCCCGCTGGTGGTCGGCCACCGGGAGGCCCGTCGGCTGGTCACCGCGCCCGGGCTGCCGCTGGGCCTGGGCGCGCTGGCGGCGGGCGGCGACGAGACGACCGTGCACCCGCTCGGCCCCGGCGAGGTGCTGGTCGCGCACACGGACGGGGTGAGCGAGGCCCGGGACGCGGACGGTGTCTTCTATCCGGTGCTGCGGCGGCTCGGCGAGCGCTTCCGTGAGGAGTGCGCCCCCGATCCGGAGGCGGTCGTGTCGTTCGTGCGCTCCGACTCCGCACGCTGGTCGGCCGGCGCCGACAACGACGACCGGGCCGTGCTCGCCCTGCGCCTGGACACCGAGGCGATCGGGGAGACCGGGGACACCGAGGAGACCGGGGCGACGCAGGACGGGGGAGTCCGCGTGACCGGGGGCTCAGACCCCGGCCGCCGCCCGTCGCATCGCCTCCAGTGAGCGCGCGACGTCCTCGTCCGTGGTCGACCAGTTGCTCACCGAGATCCGCAGGACGCGCCGTCCCCGCCACCGGGAGCCGCTGATCCAGGTGGTGCCGTCGGCGAGCAGCCGGTCGATCACCCGGTCGGTGCGCGCGTCGTCGCCGAACGCGGCGCAGACCTGGGTGAACACGACGTCGTTGAGGACGCTCGCCCCGTCGATGCCTGCGATGCCGGTGGCGAACGCCGTGGCGTGCCGGCAGAGCCGTTCGACGAGGTCGGCCACGCCCGACCGGCCGAGGGAGCGGAGTGCGGCCCACACGGGGAAGGCCCGCCCGCGCCGGGAGAGCTCAGGCACCTTGTCGACGGGGTCGCCCTGTGCGTCGTGGATGAGGTAGGCGCCGTGCAGGCCCATCGCCGCCCGCAGCGCCGCCGTGTCACGGACCACGGCGAGACCGCAGTCGTAGGGGACGTTGAGGGTCTTGTGGGCGTCCGTCGCCCAGGAGTCGGCGTCGGCGCAGCCCGCCGTGAGGTGTGCGTGGGCCGGGGACGCGGCGGCCCACAGTCCGAAGGCGCCGTCGACGTGCACCCACGCGTCGGCCTCGCGGGCGGCCCGGACCGCCTCGGGGAAGGGGTCGAAGGCGCCGGAGTGGATGTCTCCGGCCTGGAGGACCACGATCGCGGGCCCGCGCCCGCCCGCCGCGAGGGCCTCGCGCAGCGCCTCGGGCTCGATCCGTCCCTGGTCGTCCGTCGCCACCAGGTCGGGTCGGCCCAGCCCGAGGTAGCGCAGCGCCAGGTCGATCGCCATGTGCCGTTGCGCACCGGCGACGACGTGGACGGCCGGTCCACCCGTGAGCCCGTCGCGGCCGACGTCCCGGCCGGCGCGCCGCAGCACCTCGTCGCGGGCGGCGGCGAGGCAGGTGAAGTTCGCCATCGTGGCGCCGGTGGTGAAGCCGACGGCGCTCGGGGCGGGCAGGCCGAGCAGGTCGAGCAGCCACGCGCCGGCGATCTCCTCGGCCGCCGCGTACGCGGGGGCCGCCGCCCGCATCACACAGTTCTGGTCCCAGGCGCTGACCAGCCAGTCGGCGGCCAGGGCGGCCGGTTCGGTGCCGCCGACGACGAACCCGTAGAAGCGTCCGGCGGGGAACGCGGTGAGCCCGGGTTCGCAGGCGGTGGCCAGCAGGTCGACGACCTCGGCGGGCGGGCTGGGTCCTGCGGGCAGTCCGGCGCCGAGCGCGCTCACGATCGCCTCGACCGAGGCGCGGGCGGGAACCGGGCGGTGGGACAGACTGGCCAGCCAGCGGACGGCGTGGTCGTGTGCCTGTCGCAGCGCTTCCTCGCGCGCGTCCATACCTCGGACTATGGAACAGCGGCCCCGGCCGTGCAAGCCACGCCCCCGTCACGCCTTCGTGGGCACCGGCCGACGGAGCAGATAGCCGGCCGCCGCCGTCACGAGCAGGGCCATGCAGGCGATGAACACCAGCCCGGCGCCCTCCAGGCCGAGGGGCACGGTCAGCAGCCCCACGCCGATCACCGGCACCGAGATACCGGCGTACGCCACGACGAACAGGGTGGAGATGACCGCCGCGCGCTGCTCCGCGGGGGACGCCCCGGCCACGGCGGACAGCGCCCCGCGGAAGGCCAGCCCCTGTCCGAACCCGCCGACGACCGCGCTGAGCACCACCAGCGCCAGCAGGTCCCAGTGCAGGGCGCCCGCGAGCAGGGCGAGCCCGGCGAGGAGCACGGCGCAGCCGATCGGCAGCGACCGCCCCACCCCGACCCGGCCGACGGCCAGTTGCCCGGCGGTCGAGGCGAAGAATGCCAGGGCGACGACCGCCCCGCTCACGGCGTGATCGCGCACGTCCAGGGACTCCGCGAGGAACGCCGGGCTGACCGAGGTGAACACCCCGAACAGCGCGAACCCGGCGAAGGAGGCGATGGCCGCAGGCACGAACACCGGTCGTACCCGGCGGGGCAGTCCCGGCCGTTGCGGTCGTACGGTGTTCAGCGGCCGTGGCTCACGGACGGTCTCCGGAAGCCTTGCCAGGACGGCGGCCGAGGCGGCGACCAGGACCAGGTGCACGGCGAAGGGCAGATACAGGGGCCGGGCGGCGTACTCGGCGAGCACGCCGGCGAGCAGCGGACCGCAGCCCAGCCCGCCCATGTTGGCGGCCGTCGCCACGAACGTGGCCCGTGCGGAGCCGCCGGGCGGCGCCAGGTCCATCACGTACGCCGTGGCGGCCCCGGTGAACAGTCCGGCGGAGAAGCCCGACAGCAGCCGCCCCGCGTACAGGGCGCCCAGCCCGCCGGCGAGCAGGAAGCACACGGCGCTGGCCGCCGCGCAGCCCAGGCCCGCGAGGAGGACCGGGCGTCTGCCGACGGTGTCCGAGGCGTTGCCCGCCGCCAGCAGCACACCGATGACGCCGAAGGCGTACACGGCGTAGACGACGGTGACGGTCAGCTCGGAGAACCCGAACTTCTCCTGGTAGAGGGGGTAGAGGGGGGTCGGCAGCGTGGTGCCGGCCATGCAGACGGCGAACACCGCCCCGCTGAGCAGGCACGGACCCCATCCTCGGCGCTTACCGTCCACCCGCCGACGGTAACCCGCAGGTCCGGTCCGGCCGGGACCGACGTGCCGTGACGGACAGCCGCGCCCTCCCGTACGCGCACCTCGAGGTGACCGGCCGTCAGTTCACCGTCCTGGGACGTTGAAGCGTCTGGACGTCACGTCCCCGGCCGGGCTGCCCGTCGGAGCGGGACCGTCGGGTGCGGGCCGCGCGGGTGGTCGTACCGCGCGTCTCGTATGTCGTGGTCCAACTCGTTCCTGTGGGGTGGCCTGGTTCGGATACTGGGCGGCATGGCTGTCTACGACGTGCTCGGGGTGGCGTATGCGCGGACTCGGCGGGCCGATCCACGGGTGGCCGCGCGGATTCGTGGCGCCGTCGGGGAAGTCGGCGGTGTGATCAACGTGGGGGCCGGGAGCGGGTCGTACGAGACGGCGGGGACCGTGTTGGCGGTGGAGCCCAGTCGGGTGATGCTGGCGCAACGGCCGGTGGGGGCCGCGCCCGCCGTGCAGGCCGTCGCCGAACGGCTTCCGGTGCGGGACGGGGCCGTGGACACGGTGATGGCGCTGCTGACCGTTCACCACTGGAGTGATCCGGCCGCCGGGATCGCGGAGTTGCGGCGGGTCGCCCGCCGTCGGGTCGTCGTGCTGACCTGGGACCAGCGGGTCTTTCGGGAGCGGTTCTGGCTGGTCCGGGACTATCTGCCGGAGGCGGCCGCGTTCGACGACGCGCGGGCCACGCCCGTCGACCGGCTGTGCGAACTGCTGGGCGGGGCGCGTCAGGAGGTGGTGCCGGTTCCGCACGACTGTGTCGACGGTTTCGCCGCCGCGTACTGGCGGCGCCCGCACGCCTATCTCGATCCCCGCGTACGGGCGGGCGTCTCCCTGCTCGCCCAGCCCGGGGAGGAGATCCTCGCCCCCGGTCTGGCACGGCTCGCGGAGGACCTGGCGACCGGGCGCTGGCACACCCGCCACGCCGGACTGCTCACGCTGGACGCCCTAGACGTCGGGTACCGGCTGCTCGTGGCCGACCAGTGAGCCGGGCGCCCTCAGAGTCCGAACGCGCCGCCCTCCACGAGGATGAGCACGCCGAGGCCGATGAGGACGGCCGGCAGCAGTACGTGTCCCCAGCGGCTCAGGGCGCGGGCCACGACGGGCCGGGTCGCGAAGAAGCGGCCCGCCAGGCACCACACACCGACGAGGCCCAGGAAGACGACGGTGTACACGGTCAGGCCGGCCGCCCCGGCGGTGGCGAACACCGGGACGTAGACGCCGATGTTGTCGCCGCCGTTGGCGAACGTGACGGCCGCGACCTCCAGCGGCCCGGGGCCGCCCCCACTCCCCGGCCCGTCGTCCTCGTCGTCGCCGCTCCCCCGCCACGCCCGCCGGGCCGCCTTGAGTCCGAGTGCCAGCGGAAGCAGCCCGAGATACGGGAGCACGCCCTCGGGCAGGAAGGTCGCGCCGAAGGCCGCCGCGCCCGCGACCGCGAGGAGGGCGGCGAAGCCCAGGTACTGGCCGATCACGATCCGGCGGGCCGCGCCCGGCCGCCCGGCGCCCTGGGCGAAGAACAGCGACAGGACGAGGATGTCGTCGACGTTGGTGACGGCGAACAGCCCGACCGCCTGCCCGATGATGCCGAGACGCACTGACCAGCCCGCTCCGGTGGGTTCGACGGTGACAGGGCGACCCTACGGCGTGGTCCGCCCGACCGGCGGACCGGGTTCACCCCTCGGAGGGCGCCGCCTGCGCCAGTCCCGCCGTCCATTTCTCCTCGATGCGGCCGACCTTCCACACCACGAGGGCGATCACCCAGGTGGCGAAGAACAGTCCCACGATGACGAAGCCGACGACGTTGAGGTCGAGGGCGGACACCCAGTCCCAGAAGGCGCCGTGGAGATGGAGCTTCTCGGCGAGGAGGCCGAGGAGTTCGACCGTGCCGATGATCAGCGCCACGGCGACCGACAGCGCGGTGACGGTGAGGTTGTAGTAGACCTTGCGGACCGGCTTGGAGAAGGCCCAGCCGTAGGCGAAGTTCATGAACGAGCCGTCGATCGTGTCGAGCAGGGACATGCCGGCGGCGAAGAGGACGGGCAGGCAGAGGATCGCGTACCAGGGCAGCCCGGAGGCGGCGCCGGAGCCGGCGAGGACGAGCAGGGCGATCTCGGTCGCGGTGTCGAAACCCAGGCCGAAGAGCAGGCCCAGCGGGTACATCTGCCACGGCCTGGTGATCGACTTCATGAAGCGGCCCAGGATGCGGTTCATGAGGCCTCGGCTGTCGAGCTGCCTCTCCAGCGCCGCCTCGTCGAAGCGGCCCGAGCGCATCTGCCGGAAGACCTTCCAGATGCCCGCGAGGATCACCAGGTTGATCGCGGCGATGAGGTAGAGGAACGTCCCCGAGATCGTCGTACCGATCAGGCCGGTGACGTCGTGCAGTCCCGAGCCGTCGTCGCGCACCGGGCCGGCGAGGGCCTTGACGCCCAGGGAGAGCAGGAAGGCCAGGGCGAAGACGACGCTGGAGTGGCCGAGGGAGAACCAGAAGCCGACCGACAGCGGCCGCTGCCCCTCGTGCATCAGTTTCCGGGTCGTGTTGTCGATGGCGGCGATGTGGTCGGCGTCGAAGGCGTGCCGCATGCCGAGGGTGTAGGCCGTGACGCCGATACCGACGCCGAAGGACCGGGTGCCGATGCTGTGGTGCTCCGGCGCCACGATCGCGACCAGGGTGAACCAGCCGATGACATGCAGAGCCAGCACGAAGGCGGCCATCCCGCCGACCCTGGTCCACTCCTCCCGGGTCATGGACGTTCGGATGCGGTGCCGGAGCGAGGCGGCGGGGGCGCTGGTCATCGGGCGGAGGCTTCCTTCGTGGGGGCGATCTGCATGTCTCACCCTTCTGCCTGCATGACCTACTTGCAACTTAGTCGCAGTAAAGCTCCTGATCGTTTTGGGTCAAGGGCCGATCCCGGGCCGGGATCAGCCCTTGACCGCCGAGGCGGCGACGCCCTGGACGAACCAGCGCTGGAAGAACGCGAAGACGATCAGCACCGGCAGGACCAGCAGGACCCCGAAGGCGAGGACCTGGCCCCAGTCCACGGGCTGCTGGCCCTGGAAGACGCTCATCTCCAGCGGGAGCGGGCGGACGGCCGGGTCGGAGACCATCAGGACGGGCCAGAGGAAGGAGCCCCACTGGGTGAGGAAGGTCAGGATGGCGACCGAGGCGAACACCGGCTTCGACATCGGGACGACGATGGCGAAGAAGGTGCGCCAGGGACCGGCGCCGTCGATCCGGGCGGCCTCCTCGATGCTCGGCGGGATCGCCCGGAAGAACGTGGCGAACTGGTAGACCGAGAAGGCGTTCGCGAGGAAGGGCACGGCCTGGATGGCGAGCGTGTTGCGCTGGTCGTTGAACAGGTAGAACAGCGGGACCGCGACCGCCTCGAACGGCACGAGCATCAGCAGCAGCACGAGGGTGAAGACGGCGCCCTGGCCCCGCCACCGCAGGCGCGTCAGGCCGTAGGCGGCCATGGAGTTGACCACCAGCCCGCCGAGGACCACCACGGTGGACAGGAACAGGGAGACGCCCATGAACCGCCAGAGGTAGCCGGTGGCGTCGGAGTCGAAGGCGTCGAGGACGGCCCGGTAGTTGTCCAGGGACAGATGGGTCGGGAGGAAGCCGGTCAGGCCGCTGAGCACCTGGTCGGAGGGCTTGAAGCTGCCGAGGACCAGATAGAGGACCGGCAGGACGAAGACGAACGCCAGGACGCTCAGGACGGTGTAGTCGAGGAGGCGGCGCAGGGGGGTGCTGGTCATGATCAGTCCTCGTTGCCGGAGCGGACGACGCGGCGCTGGACGAGGGTCAGGACGACGACGATCAGGAAGAAGACGACGGTGATCGCGGAAGCCTGGCCGATGTTGTTCTGGTCGAAGGCGGTGGTGACGGCCTGGTACATCACGGTCCGGGTGGCGTCCTCGTCGAGTCCGCCGCCCTTGACGAGGACGTAGACCTGGTCGAAGACACGGAACGACAGCACCGAGGTGAGCAGGGCGACGAAGACGAGGGTGCCGCGGATGCCGGGCAGCGTGACATGGCGGAACTGCTGCCATCGGGAGGCCCGGTCGAGCCGGGCCGCCTCGTAGAGCTCGGAGGGGATCTGCTGAAGGCCGGCGAGCAGGATGACCATCTGGAAGCCGACGCCCTGCCAGACGGACAGCACGATGATCGACGCCATCGCGGTGAGCCCGTCGCCGAGCCAGTCGAAGGCGCCCCAGTTGCCGAGGCTGACCGTGTGCAGCGCCGAGTTGAGCAGGCCGTCGCCGCTGCGGGCGAGGATGAGCCGCCAGACGACGGCGACCAGGGCCATGGGGAAGACGACCGGCAGGAAGAACAGGGACCGGAACAGCCCGATGGCCTTCAGCTTGCGGTTGAGGAGGATCGCCAGCGCCAGCGCCAGTCCGGTCTGCAGCGGGACTACGACCACGGCGAAGGTCAGGTTGTTCAGCAGGGCCCGCAGGAACGGCCCGGACAGGTCGGGGTCGGTGAACAGCCGCCGGTACTGCTCCACGCCGAAGAACGTCGGTGCGAGGGGCGAGCCGAGGCGGACATTGTAGAAGGAGAGCACCACGGCGTAGACGAACGGGACGCCGACGAAGGCGATGAGTCCCACGAGGGCGGGCGCGGACATGAGGAGTCCGTGCAGCCGGTCCCGGTTTCTGCGGGGCGGGCGCGCGGGGCCGGTGGCGCGCGGAGGCGGGCCCTCGCTCCGGTGTCGGCCGGAGGGCGTGGCGGCCGCGGGTTCCACGGTTTTCACGAGTGGTCCTGTTCCCGGCGGGGCGGACGGCCTCGCGCGAGGTCGCGTCGAGGGGTCCGCCCCGGCCGCTCGGTCCTGCGGGGTTACTGGATCCGGTAGCCGGCGTTGTCGGAGAAGTCCTGGTCGATGGCGCGGGCGGCCTTCTCCAGGGCGCTCCTGGGGTCGGCGCCGCCGTAGACCGAGGCCAGGGCCTCGCTGAACTTGGCCGTGACGGTCGGGTATCCGGCGGTGACCGGGCGGGTCACGGCGACGCACGACGTGGTGATGGCGCTGTCGCCGCAGGGCTGGGCGAGCTGGTCGGCGAAGAGCTGGAGCGGTCCGCCCTCCTTGTACAGCGGGCTCTTGGCGAGGACGGAACGGGTGGCGGGCGGGGCGCCGTTGGCCGTGGTCATCGCGGTGACGTTGGTGTCGTTCAGGAGGGCGTCGAGGAAGGCGCCGGCCGCCTTGCCGTTCTTCGTGGCGGCGCCGATGCCCCAGCTCCAGGAGCCCTGACCGGTCTTGGGGCCGTCGCCGAAGTCGGGCAGCGGCAGGACGACGAGGTCGTCACCGAGGGCCTTGCCGTAGGCCGGGTACATCCAGTGGCCGACCCAGCTCAGGGCGACCCTGCCCTTGGCGAAGGCGTTGCCGTCGGTGTTGGGGTCGGTGTACGTCTTCCAGGACTGGAAGGTCTTCAGCGCCGAGGCCACGGCCGGGGTGTCGAGGACGCCCTCGGCCTTGCCGTTCTTCAGCAGGGAGCCGCCCGCCGACCAGACGACCGGGGCGAATCCGTAGGTGCCCCACTCACTGGCGTACCCGTTGTTCTCCTGGAGGTCGAGGCTCTTGCCGTCGGCGTCCTCGGCGGCCAGCTTCTTGACGGCAGCGGTGAACTCGGCCGCGGTCCAGGCGTCGTCGAGCCCGGTGGGGTAGGTGACGCCCGCCGCGTCCAGCAGCTTCTTGTTGCCGTAGACGCCGAGACCTGAGTCGTACATGCCCAGGCCGTAGTGCTTGCCGTCGATCTCGCCCTGCGCCTTGATGGCGTCCGTGGCGTTGGCCATGGTCGTGGCGGAGACGTAGTCGTCGATCGCGGTGAGCTTCTTGTTGTAGACGAAGTTCGCCATGGTCGGGCCGTCGAACTCCATCACGTCCGGCAGCTTGGAGGCGTCGGTGGTCGTGATGGTCTTGGTGTAGTCGGTGTCGGGGATCAGGGTCAGCTCGACCTTGATCTTCTTCTGGGAGGAGTTGAACGTCTTCACCGCGTTCTGCAGGGCCGTGGCCTCAGTGGCCTGCCCCTGGTGGGCCCAGACGGTGATGGTGCCCGTGCCGCTGCCCTGTTCGGCGGAGGTGCCGGTGCCGCCGCCACCGCCGCAGGCGGCCAGCGCCGCCAGGGGGAGGACGAGGGCGAGGGCCGTTCGGGCGGTACGGCGGGATCTTCCGGTGCCGGCGTTCATGGTGGGAGCCTCCGGGGTGGGACGCGGGTGAGGGTGGGTGGTGCGGAGGTGCGCGAAGAGAGGTCGGGATCGGCCCGTGGTGGACGGCGACGCGGCCGGCTGCCCGGTCATCGGGACCGGTCCTGCTCGGCGTCGGTGTCGGTGCCCGGCTCCTTGACGACGAGGGGCCGCAGCTCCCAGGCGTCGATCGCGTAGCTGAGACGGGTGTCGGGCGCGGTGCGGGCCTGAAGTCGCCACGGGCCGTCGCCGGTCGGGTAGCAGCGCAGGGTGAGCACCTGGTCGGTGGAGGTCAGGAAGACCTCGGCGATGGAGTGGTCGACGACCAGCCGCAGCTCGACCGGACCGTCGGGGCAGGGCAGCCGATGGGTGCCGCCGTGGGCGCGGGGGTCCCGCGAGGCGTGGTCGCGGTCGACCACCAGCTCGCCCGCGGCGGGGTCGAGGCGGAGGTCCAGATACTCGGTTCCCTCCGTGTCGGTGACCAGGCGCAGGCCCGCCGTGCCCGTGGCCTCCAGGCGCGCCGTCAGGTCGAAGGCGCGGCCCACGCCGCCCAGTTCCACGGGCTCGGGGCCCTCGGTCACGCCCTCGGCGCTCACGGTGTGCTCGCCGCGCAGGGCGAGCAGCTCGGCGGCGGGCCGCTGCCGGAGCGTGCCGTCGGCGTCGACCGAGATCTCGCGGGGCAGGGTCAGCACGCCGGCCCAGCCGTCCGCGACCGGCCAGGATTCCTCGCGGGCCTCCGGGGACCAGCCCCAGAGCAGCCAGCGGTCGCCGGGGGCGCGCAGGAGGGCCGGTGCGTAGCAGTCCGGGCCGTGGTCCACGAGGACGGGGGCGCCGGCCTCGAGGACGTCGCCGTTCTCTCTGCCGACCAGGGCCGTGACGCAGCGTTCGCCGTCGTGGGCGTTCCATGCGCTGAACAGGAGGGCGCCGGGGCGTCCGGCCTGCTCCGGCAGGTACTGGGGGCATTCCCAGCCCTCGCCGGTGTGCAGGCCGGTGCCGCCGACCGGTTCCTGCCGGCGGGCGTCGAAGAGGCCCCGGTAGGTCCAGTCCTCCAGGTCGGGCGACTCGTACAGCAGGGCCGCGCCGCGGCCGTCCGTGAGGGCGGCGCCGACGAGCATCCGCCACCGGTCCGTGTCCCGCCAGACGTACGGGTCGCGGTACATGGTGCAGTCCTCGGGCCAGCCGGCGACGACCGGTGCGCGCCGCGGGGTGAAGGTCAGGCCGCCGTCGTGGGAGGTGGCGGAGGTGACCGGCTGGTGCTGGGGTGAGCGGTCCTCTCGGTGCGCGGAGTAGAAGGCGACCAGCCGGTCGCCGTCGGAGACGGCGTTGCCGGAGAAGCAGCCGTCGGCGTCCACGCCGCCCGGCGTCGGCGACAGGGCGATCGGCAGCGGCTCCCAGGTCAGCAGGTCGGAGCTGCGGAAGTGGCCCCAGTGCATGTGCGCGTGGGTCGCGCCATGGGGGTTGTACTGGTAGCAGACGTGGTAGTGGCCGTCGTGGAAGACCAGTCCGTTGGGGTCGTTGATCCAGTTCCGGGGCGGGCGCAGATGCGCGACCGGGCGGTGTGGATCGCAGGGCGCGGTGGACACACACGTGCCTTTCGAGGTGCGAAGAGCAGGCGGGGACGGCCGGTCACCGGACAACGGCCGGCGGCGGTCCCCTCGGAGAACGCGATGACGTGCCTTCCGGCGGTACCCGCCGCGCGCGGCACGCCGGACGGGGCGGCGCGGGCGCGGGCCGGCCGCGGGCCGGCGGCGGGACGCGGGAAAGGGGTGCGGAAGAGCCGACCTCGGTCGGCGGGGAGCGGGTGGCGCGGGCTCAGTACCCGTGTGCCCGAGCGGTGGAGGCCGGCCGACGGCGCTGGTTCGAGGACTCGTTGAAAGTCTCGGGGGTCATATGTGTACCCTCACTGTGTTCACGTACCGACAGGACCGACGACCGGTTGCGACGGTCGCCTGTCATGGTGCAGATGCTTCGCCGTCCCGGGGTCAGAGTCGGGGCGGCGAAGCGACCGATGCCCGCGCCACCAGCGGGCACAGCAGTTTCTCCTGAATGTCCGGGCCCGGTGGCCGGCCCGGAGTCCTGGTGAGTGCGAGCAACTGGGCCACGGCCCGTGCCCCCATCTCGTAGTGCGGCAGCTGAACCGTCGTCAGCTGGGGGTGGACCGACTCGCAGACCAGTTCCTGGTTGTCGAAGCCGATGACCGACAGATCGCCGGGGACGGAGAGTCCCAGTTCGGCGGCGGCGCGGTAGGCACCGGCCGCCATCCGGTCGTTGAAGCAGAACAGCGCCGTGGGGCGCCGGTCCGCCGTCAGCAGCCGCCGGGCGGCCCGGTACCCCGCGCTCACATCGCCGCCGACCGTGTTGAAGGGCACGGCCGTCTCGACGGCGACCAGGGACGGGTCGTAGGCGACACCGATCTCGGCCAGGGCCTTGCGGTAGCCCTCCAGGCGGCCCTGCCGGGCGGGAAGGTCGACGGTCTGGACGGTCATGCCGATCCTGCGGTGCCCGTGGGCGATCAGCTCGCGCACGGCCGTGTAACCGCCCTGGACCTCGTCCGGTACCACGAAGGGGACGGCGGGGTCCTCGGAGCGGGCGTCCAGCAGCACAGTGGGCGTCGAGCCGAGGCTCCCCGGGACGCTCACCACCCGGTGGTACATGGCCGCGTACAGCACGCCGTCGACCTGGCGCTGGAGTAGCATCTCGATGCTCGTGCGCTCCAGTGCGGCGTCGCCGCTGGTGTTGACGAGGAGGAGCACCAGTCCCTCGGCCGCGGCGGCCTCCTGGGCGCCGAGGATCATCCGGCCGGCGTGGGGGGTGGTGGCGATCTCGTCGCTGACGAGGCCGATGGTCTGGGAGCGCTGGGTCCGCAGCCCCCGGGCGAGGCCGTTCGGGGCGTATCCGAGTTCCTCCGCGACCCGCAGGACGCGCTGCCGGGTCTGGGCGCTGGCGCGCTTGCCCTCGACGCCGTTCAGGATGTGCGACACGGTCGCGGTCGACACACCTGCCGCCGCGGCCACGTCCTTGATCCCGATCCGACGCGCCATCGCCCCTGCCCAACGTCCGTACAAAGTAGTGGATACCGGGTTGGTAAATCGTTTAGCCAACCGGTGTGCACATGAGAGTGCCGACGCGCGGGGCTTCTGTCAATGGCTCGTAACAAACTCTTGGCCGGCGTGTGTCGCCGCGGTGTGCTCCCGGCTCGGCGCGAGCTCAGCCGGCGGCGGGGGGCGCGGTCGTCCCGCGCACCTCGAGGGCCGGCGGGGACAGCACGGTCCGCTTGGGCCGCGCCGGGTCCTCGATGCGGTCGAGGAGGTGCTGGGCGGCGCCCCGCCCGACGTCGTGGCTGGCGTTGTCCACCGTGGTCAGCCACAGGTGCCGCAACCGGGACAGGTAGGTGTTGTCGTAGCCGACCAGGGACAGGTCCCGCGGCACCTGGAGGCCGGACTCCTCGGCCGCGGACAGGGCGCCCACACAGGCGATGTCGTTGAAGGCGAAGACGGCGGTCGGCCGCTCGGGTGCGCTGAGCAGCCGGACCATGGCCCGGTAGCCGCCCTCCTCGGTCAGGTCGCCCTGCTCGACCGCGGCCTCCGCCGCGAGCCCGTGTTCGCCCATGACCGTCTCGAAGCTGCGCCGGCGCAGCTCGCCGACGACGCCCGTGCCCGCGATGTGCGCGATACGGCGGTGGCCGAGCGCGATGAGGTGCTCGGTGGCCAGTCGCGCGCCGTGCTCGTCGTCGTTGGCGACGACGTCGACGCGGGGCAGGTCCGGTTCACGGGCGCCCGCCACCACGGTGGGGATGTGGGCGGCCGCGGCGCGCAGCGCCTCCGAAGGAGGAAGGGTGCCGACGGCGATGAGCCCGTCGACCCTGAGCTCGGTGAAGGTGCGGGTGAGGTCCTCGCCGAGGCGGCGGCCCAGTCGGCCGTCGGCGAGCAGCATGCGCAGACCGTTGTCGTGGAGGCGGGAGTTCAGGCCGTCGAGGAGTTCCACGAACCAGGGGTTGCGCAGGTCGTTCAGGAGCACGCCGACCGAGCGGGTGCGGCGCTCGCTGAGACTGCGCGCGGCGGCGTTGGGCCGGTAGCCGAGGGCCTCGACGGCCGCCAGCACGGCCTGCCGCTTCTCGGGACGCACCTGTGCGGAGCCGCGCAGGACCAGGGAGACCAGGGATTTCGACACGCCGGCGCGTTCGGCCACGTCGCGGATCGTCGGGGGTCTCATGGTGTGGACCGTTCCATAAGGTCGTGGGCTTGTCAAAGGGGGCTTCCAGGATTGACACCTGGGTATTCGGGGCCCAGGGTGGGGCCCAGCGCTTGTGGAACGGTCCAAACAGGTAGGGAGAAGGGGTGTCATGGCAAGCACGCTCGGTGTCGCCGTCGTGGGGTTCGGCTGGATGGGGCGGGTGCACACCCAGGCGTACGCCCGGATCGCGCACCACTATCCGCGCCTGGGTCTGCGTCCGGAGCTGATCCGGGTGGCGGAGGAGGTGCCGGGCCGGGCGGAGGAGGCCGCCGCGCAGTTCGGCTTCGCCTCGACCACCCGGGACTGGCGCGAGATCGCCGCCGACCCGCGTGTGCGGGCGGTCAGCATCACCGCGCCGAACTTCCTGCACCGGGAGATCGGTGTGACGATGGCGGAGGCCGGCAAGCACATCTGGATCGAGAAGCCGGTGGGTCTGACCGCCGGCGACGCCGGGGCGGTGGCCGACGCCGTCGCGAAGGCGGGCGTGCAGGGCACGGTCGGCTTCAACTATCGCAACGCGCCCGCCGTCGAGGCCGCCCGTGAGCTGATCGCCTCGGGAGAGATCGGGACGGTCACCCATGTCCGCGTGCGGCTGTTCAGCGACTACGCGGCCCATCCCGAGGGTGCTCTGACCTGGCGTTACGAGCGGGCGCGCGGCGGCAGCGGGGTGCTGGGCGACCTGGCCTCGCACGGCGTGGACCTGGCCCGTTTCCTCCTCGGCGACATCGTCTCCCTCACCGCCGACACCGCGATCTTCGTGCCGGAGCGGGCCCGTCCGACCGGGGCGACGGCCGGTCACACCCGCTCCACGGGCGGCGACCTCGGCCCGGTGGAGAACGAGGACTACGTCAACTGCCTGCTGCGTTTCGCCTCCGGCGCCCGCGGTGTCCTGGAGGCCTGCCGGGTCTCGGTCGGCGAGCAGAACAACTACGGCTTCGAGGTGCACGGCACCCGAGGTGCGGTGTTCTGGGACTTCCGCCGGATGAACGAGCTGGGCGTCAGCCGCGGCACGACGTACCAGGACCAGCCGGTGAGCACGGTGTACGTCGGCCCCGGCGTCGGCGAGTACGGCGCGTTCCAGCCCGGCGCCGCCAACAGCATGGGCTACGACGATCTGAAGGTCGTCGAGGCGTACCGCTTCCTGCGCTCGATCGCCGAGGGCACCCCGTACGGCACGACGCTCACGGACGCGGTCCACAGCGCCGCCGCACTGGAGGCGATGACCCGGTCCGCCGGGACGGGGACGTGGGTGGACCTGGCCTGATCCCGGCGCGCACCGGTGTGCGTGTGATGAGGACCGGTCGTGCGGTGAGGGGCCGTACGGCGCGCGGGGCGGGACCTTCGGCACCTGTGCAAGGGGAGCCGGACGGGCCACTCTGGAAACAGGAGCGGCACCGATCCCCCGCGGTGTCGCTCCGCCGCGTCTCACCCGGTGGGCACGTCCGTCTCCGCGCGCCGGCTGATCCGGCGGCCGGTGACGGCGTACGGGTGGATGCGCACCCATACGTCACGCCGGCCGCCCGCCCACGGGGTGCTGTGGGCCCGCCCCGCCAGGCGATGCGCCTCACCGAGGTCGGTGACCATGCGCGCGTGCCCGCGCACCAGCACGCTCCAGCCCTCGCTGAACGTGTCGTCGATGCGGTCGACCTCGAAGGCGACCGGGCAGCCGACCGCCAGGGACGGTGCCGCGCCCCGCGCGGTCCTGAAGACGATCGTGCCGTCGACGACGCTGTAGTTGACGGGCACGATCACCGGTGCCTGGGCGGTGGGCACCGCCAGCCTGCCCACCCCGTGCGTCGCGAGCAGATCGCCGCACTCGGTCCTGGTCAGCTCGGTGAACTCGGGCGCGTGCCCGGCCCGTCCCGGACCGGGCGGGCGGTCGGCGTCGCCGCCGGTCAGTGCCGACACCGTGGTCTGCAGCACCCCCGCGAGACCGAGGAGGGTTCCCCGGCCCGGGGCGGCCCCGGGGTGCCGTTCCAGGTGCGCCAGATAGCTGGGGGCCATGCCGGCCCGGGCGGCCGTCTCGTGCAGCGACAGTCCGAGCTCGGCTCGCCGCGCGGCGAGCCGACGGCCCAGATCACCCGCGGGCGGCCCCTCCGTCACGGGCACCGCTTGCTGTTCGGCCATGGCCGTCACGTCCTCTCGTGCCACCGTGGAAAATCTCCTACGAGCGGGTCAGCTCGTGGCCGATGCCCGCCGCCCAGGTCTCGATCGCGGTGAAGTCCCGGAAGTCGCCGCCCTTTCCGGAGCGCAGGATCATCCCGGCCACCCGTCCCTTGGCGCCCTCCTCGAGGCGTCCGCCGAACGTGATGTGTCCCCGGGCGTCCAGCCGGGTCATCGCCCGCCGCACGCCCCGTACCGGCGGGATGTCCCGCTCGGACGCCGAGGGGTCCAGCGGCCCGCTGCTGAAGAGCCACACCGGGCGACCGGCCAGTGTCCGGCCGTGGCGCCGGACGAACCGCCGCGCGTCCTTGTGCCAGCGTCCGGCGTACAGGCCGCCGCCGACCACCACGGCGTCGTACGACGCCACACTCGCCACGTCCGGCGCCGGGCGTGCCTCGGCGGACAGCCCGTCCTTGCGCAGGACGGCGGCCACCGCTTCGGCGATCTCCGCCGTCGAACCGTTGGTCGTGCCGTAGGTGACCAGCACCTTGTCGGCCATGACGGTTCGCCTCCTTCCTGATCTCCGTCCCCCGCGTGCGCGCACACGCCCCGGGACACTTCCATCGTCGCGCGGTACGGCGGGGGTGGCACGGGGCCGGACGGGCCGCGCGGGGGGCCGGTCGGCCCCCCCGCCGCGGGCCCGGGGCGGGTACGGTGCGTCCCATGGCCGGCAAGAAGGCGGCGGAGCTGCCGCGCAAGGTGTACGAGAAGGAACTGCTGCGTCTGCAGACGGAGTTGGTGAGGCTCCAGGAGTGGGTGCGGGCGAACGGCGTCCGGCTGGTGGTGGTCTTCGAGGGGCGGGACGCGGCCGGCAAGGGCGGCACGATCAAGCGGGTGGCCGAGCATCTCAACCCGCGCGTGGCCCGGATCGCCGCGCTGCCGAAGCCGACCGAGCGCGAGCGCACCCAGTGGTACTTCCAGCGGTACGTCGAGCATCTGCCGGCCGCCGGGGAGATCGTGCTGTTCGACCGGTCCTGGTACAACCGGGCCGGAGTCGAGCAGGTGATGGGTTTCTGCACGCCGGAGGAGCACCAGCTCTTCCTGCGCCAGTGCCCGGTCTTCGAGCGGATGCTGGTCGAGGACGGCATCCTGCTGCGCAAGTACTGGTTCTCGGTGAGCGACACCGAGCAGCAGGAGCGGTTCCGGCGCCGGCTTCAGGACCCGCTGCGGCGCTGGAAGCTGTCGCCGATGGACCTGGAGTCCCTCACCCACTGGGAGGCGTACTCCCGGGCGAAGGACGAGATGATGGTGCACACCGACATCTCCGAGGCGCCCTGGTACGTCGTCGAGAGCGACGACAAGCGCAAGGCGCGGCTGAACATGATCGCCCATCTGCTGTCGTCCGTGCCGTACCACGAGGTGCCGCCGCCGGTGCTGGAGCTGCCGGAGCGGCCGGCGTCGACGGGCTACCAGCGCCCGCCGCGCGATCTGCGGACCTACGTCCCCGACCACGCGGCCGGTCTCTGAGCGCCGCTACGCCGGTTCGGGCACCACGGCGACGGGGCAGGTGGCCCGGTGCAGGACGCCGTGGGCGACCTGCCCGAGCTGGAGACCTAGGTGCCCATGGGTGCGCCGGGCGCCGACCACCAGCAGCGCGGCGTCCCGGGAGGCGTCCAGCAGGACGTCACGGGCGGGTCCCTCGACGGTACGGCGGCGCAGCTCGACGTCCGCGGGGACGTTGGCCAGGGCCTCCTCCAGAACCCGGGCGGCCTGCTCCTCGTGCAGACGGGCGGGCGCGCCGGTCAGCAGGGGGTGCTCCACGCTCTCCCGCGCCGGGCAGCGCCAGGCCCGTACGGCGTCCAGGGGGACGCCGCGCAGTCGCGCCTCCTCGGCGGCGAAGCGCGTCGCCGCCGAGTCCTTGCCCGTGCCGCCGACGCCGACCACGACACGGCGGCGCGTCCCGCCATCGGAGGGTCCGTCGCGCACCACGACCACCGGGCAGTGGGCGTGCGCGGCCACGGTGAGGCTGACGGAGCCGAGCAGCATCTCGACGACGCTGCCGCGACCCCGGGTGCCGACCACCAGGACACTGGCGCGGCGCCCCTCCCGGACCAGGACGTATTCCGGTTCCTCGGGCACCACCTCGCCGGACACCGTCAGGTCCGGCCGGCGCGCGCGGGCCCGGCCGACCGCCACCGCCACGACGTCGTCGGCGCGGACCTCCTCGAAGGGCCGGTGGTCCCCGGCCAGGGCGGTGCCCTCGTAGCGCTCCCAGAGGGACGCGTACACGACCCTCAGCGGCACCCCCCGCAGCGCGGCCTCGTCGGCCGCCCGGTCGACGGCGCTCAGGCTCGGTTCGGAGCCGTCCACGCCGACGACCACCGGCAGGTCGGCCGTGTTCATCGACCGGCTCCGAGGTCGAAGACGATCCGTGCCTTGACCTGGCCGCGCAGCACCTCGTCGATGGAGTCGTTGACGGAGGCGAGGGGACGGGCCTCGTAGATGACCTGGGTCCGGCCGGCCGCGTGCAGTTGGAAGACCTCGGCGAGGTCCTGGCGGGTGCCGACGATCGAGCCGATGACCGAGGTGCCGCCCAGGACGGTGTCGAAGATCGGCACCCGGACGGTGCCGTGGGCCGGCAGCGCGACCATGACCAGCTTGCCGCCGCGCCGCAGACCGGCGTGGACGGCGGCGAAGGCGGCCTCGTTCACCGCGAGCGCCAGCGCCGCGTGGGCGCCGCCGTGGCGCTGGAGGACCTCGCCGACGTCCTCCTTGCGGGCGTCGATCAGGATGTCCGCGCCGAGTTCGGCGGCCAGGCCCAGCTTGTCGTCGGTGACGTCGATCGCGGCGACGGTGGCGCCGGCGATCTTCGCGTACTGCACGGCGAGATGGCCGAGCCCGCCGACGCCCGAGATCGCGACGAGCTGCGCCGGCCGGACCCCCGCGACCTTCAGCGCCTTGTACGTCGTGACGCCCGCGCAGGTGAGCGGGGCGGCGTCGAAGGGGCTGACGCCGTCGGGCACCGGCTGGGCGAAGTCGGCCCAGGCGAGCATCTTCTCGGCGTAGCCGCCGTCACAGCCGTAGCCGGTGTTGACCTGCTGCTCGCACAGGGTCTCCCAGCCGGACAGACAGTGCTCGCACCGCCCGCACGCCCGGCCCAGCCAGGGCACGGCCACCCGCTGTCCGACGGCGAGGTGGGTCACGCCGGCACCGAGGGCCTCGACCAGGCCGACACCCTCGTGGCCGGGCACGAACGGCGGATTCGGCTTCACGGGCCAGTCGCCGTGCGCGGCGTGGATGTCGGTGTGGCACAGCCCGGAGGCCTCCACCCGGACGCGGACCTGGCCGGGGCCGGGTTCGGGGTCGGGGCGTTCCTCGATGACAAGGGGCTCGCCGAATGCTCGGACGACCGCTGCCTTCATGGGGTCAACTCCTCGGGACGGCCTGTCAGTCGTGGGCGACGACGGCGACGGGGACACTGGCGTGGTGCAGGACGGCGTGGGTGACATGGCCGATGTGGGTGCCGACCGGGTTGCGGCGGGCGCGCCGGCCGACCACGACCAGGGAGGCCTCGTGGGAGGCGTCCACGAGATGGACCGCGGGGCTGCCGTAGCGGGTGACCTCGACGATCTCCACGCCGGGGAACCTGGTCCGCCAGGGGCTGAGCACCTTGGCGAGCTCCTCCGCGGCGGCGAGGGCCAGTGCCTCGTGCAGGGCGGGGTTGGCGGGGGTGGCGTAGGCGTAGTACGGCGGCGGGTTCCAGGCGTGGACGACCCGCAGCGAGGTGGTGCGGCGCAGGGCGGCGTCGAAGGCGAACTCGATCAGCGTCTCGTCGGGGTGCGCGGTGTCGAGTCCGAGGACGACCGGCCGGAAGGGCGCGGCGGCGGACGGAATGCCGGCGGGGTCCGGTTCGTGCTCGTCGGCTGCCTGCTCCAGCGCCCTGACCAGCACCACGGGGCGCTCCGCGTGTGCGACGACGGACAGGCCGACCGAGCCGACCATGAACCCGCCCAGCCCGCCGAGACCGCGCGAGCCGAGGACGAGCAGCTCGGCGTCCTTCGCCGCCTCGGCGAGCACGTCGCCCGGGTGGCCGTGGAGCTGCTCGGTGATCACCTCGACGCCGGGGTGACGCAGTCCGATGCCCGCGGCGGCTTCCCGGGGGATCCGCTCGGTCCAGTGCTGCTGGGTCTCCGCGCCGAGGAGCGGGGCCTGTGCCAGGGGCTCCGGCACCGGCTCCCACACGTGGACGAGCTTCAGCGGCAGGCGGCGCAGCGTCGCCTCGCGCGCGGCCCACTCCGCGGCGGCCCGGCTCTCGGGCGAGCCGTCGAGGCCTACGGTGACAGTGCGGAGCATGATCTCCACCTCCTGGTGGCAAGGGATCCGATTCCAGTGTTGGCTCTTCGGGGCGCGGGCCGCAGGGGCCGGTGGTCCCGGCCGGGGGCCGACCGGCCCCGTTGTGACGGCCCGTCGCCGTCCCGCCGTCAGTCGTGCGGGACGACGGCGACCGGCGCCGAGGCGTGCTGCAGGACGGCGTGCGTCACCGGGCCGATGCGGCCGGCGAGCGGGGTGCGGCGCCTTTCCCGGCCCACGACGACCAGCGCGGCGTCGCGTGCGGCGTGCACGAGATGGCGTCCGGCGCCGCCGACGACCGTCTGCTCGCGGACCTCCACGCCGGGGAACTTGTCCCGCCAGGGCCGCAGCACCTCGCGCAGCCCGTGCCGCGCCTCCTGGGCCAGTTCCGCGTCGAGGCCCGAGTCGAGGACGGCGCCGTAGCCGTAGACGGCCGCGGGGTTCCAGCCGTGGACGACCCGCAGACCGGACGCGCGGCGCCGGGCGGCCTCGAAGGCGAACGCGATGACGGCGTCGGCCGGGTGCTCCAGGTCCACGCCGAGCACGACGTCGCGGTACGGCGTGGTCTCCGACGGGGCGCCGGAGGCGTCCGGCAGATGCTCGTCCTCGGCGCGCCCGCCGGACCGGACGAGGACGACAGGCCGCTCGGCACGCGCCACGACGGCGAGGGCGACGGAGCCGACGAGGAAGCCGGTGACGGTGCCGAGGCCGCGGGAGCCCAGGACCAGCAGGTCGGCGTCCTCGGCGGCGGACAGCAGGGCCGGCACCGCCGGCCGGCGGATCTCCTCGGTGGTGACGCGCAGATCGGGGCGGCGCCGTTCGAGCCGGGACCGGGTGTCCCGGAGCAGCTGCTCGGCCCAGGCGCGCTGTGCGGTGAGCAGTCCGGGCGCGGGGACCCCGCCGAGCGGCGCGTAGAGGGGGACCACCGGTTCCTCGGCGTGGACGAGCCGCAGGAGCGCCTCCTGCTGGGCCGCCTCGCGGGCGGCCCAGTCCGCGGCGGCGAGACTCTCGGGCGAGCCGTCGAGACCGACGGTGATGACGGGCATGTGCGGACCTCCTTGGGGGATGCGCCGTCAGTCTCCGGGGCGGCGCACCCGCCGCAGCAGGGGCCTGAGGTCCTTTCCGGGGGCCGAAGGGCCCTAAGGGACGCACACGGTGACGGCCCGTCAGTCCCGCGGGAGGTCAGGGAGGGAGTCGGGTTCGGGGATGTGGATCCAGCCTTCGGTGCGGGCGGTCGCGGCGTCCTCGGCGGTGGGCCACGCGGTGCGCCCCACGGCGATCGCCCGGGCGGCCAGCGAGGCGATGAGGGCGTCGTAGGCGTCCCGGTCGGCGGCGTACGTCCGGCGTGCCGCGTCGGGGATGTGCAGCCAGGGGGCGGCGGCGGTCAGTTCGGCCACCGTGCCGAGGGTCAGACCCCATCGGTGCCGGGCGGCGGCCGGGTACACCTCGGCCACCCTGCCGGCTCCCGTGCGGTCCACCGGGTGGCCGAGCCGGGCCAGCCGGGCCTGGAGGCGGGCCCAGCGGGCGGCGACGGAGCCGAGCTTGTCGAAGGAGACCGACAGGGGCAGGCGCGGTGCGTGGCGGGCGGCGAGCAGATCGGTACGTCGATAGCGCAGGGCCCGCAGGTCCTCGTCGCCCTCGGTGTCACGGCCCGGCCAGTCGGGGTGCGGGGCGGCGTGGGCGGCCATCGCCTCGACGAACGCGACGGGCCAGCCGAAGGGGCAGTCCACCCCGGCCCGGTCCTCCTCCCCCAGGGCCGTGAGCAGCTCCAGCAGTGTTTCGTCGGTGCAGCGCAGGACGGGGGCGTGGACGACGGCCCGCTTCCCGGACCAGTCGATCACACAGGCGGCGGTACGACGGGGGCGCGCGGAGAGATCCACGCCGACGGTGCGCATGCCGCCAGCATGCCGTGTCCGACGGCGCCTGCCCTCGGTTTTCCCCGCCCCGGCCCCGCCCGGGGCCGTCCGGGGCCGTCCGGGGCCGGGGCCGACCGGCCCAGGTGGGGTACCGGACGGCCCCTGGTCCGGGAACGGGTGCCGGGCACACGCTGGGCGTGGCAGTTCCCGCCGATCAGCCCGGAGGCACGCCATGATCGACATCCCCGCACCCACCATGCTGCGCGCCCTGCCCGCCGAGCACCGTGCGCGGCTGCTGCGCGTCGCCCGCGAGGTGTCCTTCCCGCAGGGGACACGTCTGTTCGAGGAGGGCGGCCGGGCCGACCGGTTCTGGATCGTCCGTACCGGCACGGTCGAGCTGGACCTGCGGGTGCCCGGCCGCCGCCCGGCCGTCATCGAGTCCCTGCGGCACAACGAGCTCGTCGGCTGGTCCTGGCTGTTCACCCCCCATGTCTGGCACCTGGGCGCGGAGGCGGCGACACCGGTACGGGCGTACGAGTTCGACGCCACGGCCGTCCGGATGATGTGCAAGGAGGACCCGGACCTGGGGCGGGCCGTCGGCCAGTGGGTCGGCGACGTGCTCGCCCACCGGCTGCGCTCCACCCGGACCCGCCTGCTCGACCTGTACGCCCCGTGGGGCGCCGGCAGCGCCGTCTGATCCCGCGCCGGAAGGGCCCTGCGACACTCCCCTGTCGCAGGGCCCTTCGCCGTGCCCGGGACACCGGTCGCCGGACCCGGTCCGTGTTCCGTGCCCAGAACGGGCCGACCGGCCCTACCCGCCTGCCGGGGGCGCGTCCGACGATGGACGGATGGTTCAGAACGATGCCTTTCGTGCGCTCGACCGGCAGGAGTGCCTGCGCCTGCTGGCGAAGGTGCCGGTCGGCCGTGTGGTGTACACCCGACACGCGCTGCCCGCGGTCCTCCCCGTGAACTTCACCCTCGATCCGGACGCCTCCGTGGTGCTGCGCACCTCGGCCGCCTCGGACCTGGTCCGTGCGATCGACGGCGTCGTGGTCGCCTTCGAGGCGGACGAGTGGCATGCGGCCACCCAGTCCGGCTGGAGTGTCGTCGTCACGGGCCAGGCGGCCGTGGTGACGGACCCCGCCGAGCACGATCGCCTGTCCGAGAGCGGTCCCACCTCCTGGATGCCGATCCGGGACGGGGTCTTCGTACGGATCGATCCCGGGATGGTCACCGGGCGCGAGGTGATCGGGGCCCGGGACAGCGCCTGAGCGCCGCGGTACGGCAAGAGGGCCGTTGGTCCCTTTCCGGGCCGGCCGGATGGGGCCGGACGGGTACCCGGCGGGGACCGCCGGCCCCGGGTGCGGCCGGGGCCGCGCCGCCTAGGTTCCTGGACATGGAGAACGACCAGAGCGCAGGGCGCCGGGCGGCACGCACCGGTGAGGACTGGCCGCTGGCCGCCCGGCGGTTGCTGACCCGCCGTGAGGTGTCGGCGGACGGACGCGCCGTGTTCGGCGAGGGCGATCCCCGGTGGGAGGGCTTCTACCGGGACCGCTGGGCCCACGACAAGGTGGTGCGCTCGACGCACGGGGTGAACTGCACCGGTTCCTGCTCGTGGATGGTGTACGTCAAGGACGGCATCATCACCTGGGAGCACCAGGCCACGGACTATCCGTCGATCGGCGCCGACTGCCCCGAGTACGAGCCGCGGGGCTGCCCGCGCGGTGCCTCGTTCTCCTGGTACACGTACTCCCCGAGCCGGGTCCGCTACCCGTATGTGCGCGGCGCGCTGCTGAAGCTGTGGCGCGAGGCCCGGCGCCGGCTCGGCGATCCGGTGGCGGCCTGGGCGGAGATCACGGGCGACCCGGCCAAGGCGCGCGCCTACAAGCGGGCCCGCGGCAAGGGCGGTCTGGTGCGGGCCGACTGGGACGAGGTGAGCGAGCTGGTGGCCGCGGCCCAGGTGCACACGGTCAAGACGTACGGCCCGGACCGGGTCGCCGGCTTCTCGCCCATCCCGGCGATGTCGATGGCGTCGTTCGCGGCCGGCGCGCGGTTCCACTCCCTGATCGGCGGCACCCTGCTGTCCTTCTACGACTGGTACGCCGACCTGCCGATCGCCTCGCCGCAGGTCTTCGGCGACCAGACGGACGTACCCGAGGCGGCGGACTGGTGGAACGCGGGCTATCTGATCATGTGGGGTTCCAACATCCCCGTGACCCGTACGCCCGACGCGCACTTCCTCACCGAGACCCGCTACAACGGCACCAAGGTGGTCGCCGTCAGCCCCGACTACGCGGACAACGTCAAGCACGCCGACGAATGGCTGGCCCCGCATCCGGGCACGGACGGGGCGCTGGCCATGGCCATGGGACACGTGATCCTGCGCGAGTTCCTCGTCGACCGTGAAGTCCCCTACTTCCGGGACTACTTGAGGACGTACACCGACGCGCCGTTCCTGGTGACGCTGCGCGAGCACGACCGCGGACTCGTCCCCGACGGGTTCCTGACCGCCGCGGATCTCGGCCATGAGGAAGAGCATGCCGAGTCCAAGACGGTCCTCCTGGACGGGGCGACCGGTGAGCCGGTGGTCCCGGGCGGCTCGCTCGGCTTCCGGTGGGGGGAGGCCGGGCGAGGCCGCTGGAACCTGGACCTGGGCGACGTCGTGCCCGAGCTGAGCCTTTTCGGACGGGCCGAGGAGACGGCCGAGATCGCCCTGCCCCGCTTCGACGAGGGCGCCACCGAGGGCGGTTCGGTGATGGTGCGCGGGGTGCCGGTGCGCCGGATCGGCGGCCGTCTCGTCACCACCGTGTTCGACCTGATGCTCGCCCAGTACGGGGTGCGCAGGCCCGGTCTGCCCGGGAGGTGGCCGCAGTCGTACGAGGACGCCGCGCAGCCGTACACCCCGGCCTGGCAGGAGACGATCACCTCCGTGCCGGCCGAGCAGGCGGCGCGGATCGCCCGCGAGTTCGCCCGCAACGCCGAGCGCACCCACGGCCGTTCCATGATCGCGCTGGGCGCCGGCACCAACCACTGGTTCCACTCCGACACCATCTACCGCGCCTTCCTGGCCCTGCTCACCATGACCGGCTGCCAGGGCGTCAACGGCGGCGGCTGGGCGCACTACGTCGGCCAGGAGAAGGTCCGCCCGGTCACCGGGCAGCAGCATCTGTCGTTCGCCTTCGACTGGCAGCGGCCCACCCGGCACATGGCGGGCACCTCCTACTGGTACCTGAACTCCGACCAGTGGCGCTACGAGGCGTTCGGGCCCGAGGAGCTGGCCTCCCCGCTCGGAGAGGGGCGGTTCCGGGGCAAGGGGTTCGCCGACTGCCTGGCGCAGGCCGTGCGGCTGGGCTGGACGCCCGGTCACCCCGGCTTCAACCGCAACCCGCTGGACCTGACGGACGAGGCGGCGCGGGCGGGCCGGCCGGTCGCCGAGCACATCGTGGACGAACTGAGGTCCGGGCGGCTGAGGTTCGCGGCGGAGGACCCCGACGACCCGGCCAACTTCCCCCGGGTACTGACGGTCTGGCGGGCGAACCTGCTCGGCTCCTCCGGCAAGGGCAACGAGTACTTCCTGCGCCACCTGCTGGGCACCGACGCGGCCGTCCGCTCCGAGGAGACCCCGCCCGAGCACCGGCCGAAGGACGTGGTGTGGCGCGAGGAGGCCCCCGAGGGCAAGCTCGACCTGCTGGTCTGCATGGACTTCCGGATGACGTCCACCGGACTGCTCGCCGACGTGGTCCTGCCGGCCGCCACCTGGTACGAGAAGGACGACCTGTCGTCGACGGACATGCACCCCTTCGTGCACGCCTTCACCCCCGCCATCGCCCCGCCCTGGCAGGCCCGCACCGACTACGACACGTTCCTGACGATCGCCGACCGGTTCAGTGAGCTGGCCGCCGAGCACCTCGGCAGCCGCACCGACGTCATCGCCGTACCGCTGCTGCACGACACACCCGACGAACTCGCCCAGCCGGGCGGGGTGGTGCGGGACTGGAAGACCGGTGAGTGCGAACCGGTGCCCGGGAAGACCATGCCGAAGCTGGTCGTCATCGAGCGCGACTACGCCGCGACCGCGCAGAAGATGCGCGCGGTCGGCCCGCTGCTCGACACCCTGGGGACCACCACCAAGGGCGTCACCGTCCACCCGGACCGGGAGCTGGAGGATCTGCGGCACCGCAACGGCACGGTGCGGGACGGGATCGCCGCCGGACGGCCTTCGCTGGCCACCGCGAGCGACATGTGCGAGGCGATCCTCGCCCTGTCCGGCACCACCAACGGCCGGCTGGCCACGGAGGGTTTCCGGGAGCTGGAGCGGCAGACCGGCAGCGAGGGCCTGGTGGAACTCGCCGCCGAGCGCGAGGCGGAGCGGATCACGTTCGCCGACACCCGCACCCAGCCCCGCTCCGTGATCACCTCCTACGAGTGGTCGGGCTCGGAGACCGGTGGGCGCCGCTACGCGCCGTTCGTCATCAACACCGAGCACAAGAAGCCCTGGCACACCCTCACCGGCCGCCAGCAGTTCCTCGTCCAGCACGACTGGATGACCGAGCTCGGCGAGCAACTGCCCGTCTTCCGGCCGCCGTTGAACACACCCAAGCACTACGGCGACGAGCACCTCCACGAAGGCGGCCGGGCCGAGGTCACGGTCCGCTATCTGACCCCGCACTCCAAGTGGTCCATCCACTCGAACTACCAGGACAACAAGTACATGCTCGACCTGTCCCGCGGCGGACCCACGATCTGGATGTCCACCGCCGACGCCGAGAAGATCGGCGTCAAGGACAACGAGTGGATCGAGGCGTACAACCGCAACGGCGTCGTCGCCGCCCGGGCCGTGGTCACCCACCGCATGCCCGAGGGCACGGTGTACATGTACCACGCCCAGGACCGCACCGTGAACGTGCCGAGGACCGAGGTCGGCGGCAGGCGCGGCGGCATCCACAACTCGCTCACCCGGCTGCTGCTCAAGCCCACCCATCTCGCGGGCGGCTACGCCCAGTTCACCTACGCCTTCAACTACTACGGCCCGACCGGCAACCAGCGCGACGAGGTCACCGTCATCCGCCGCCGCAGCCAGCAAGTGGAGTACTGACATGCGCGTCATGGCTCAGACGGCGATGGTGATGAACCTCGACAAGTGCATCGGCTGCCACACCTGCTCGGTCACCTGCAAGCAGACCTGGAGCAACCGCACCGGGGTGGAGTACGCCTGGTTCAACAACGTCGAGACCAAGCCCGGCGTCGGCTACCCCCGCCGCTACGAGGACCAGGAGCAGTGGAAGGGCGGCTGGATGCTCGACCGGCGCGGACGTCTCGTCCTGCGCTCCGGCGGCCGGATCAGGCGCCTGCTGTCCCTCTTCTCCAACCCCGACCTGCCCTCCATCGAGGACTACTACGAGCCGGTCACCTACGACTACGACAACCTCGTCGGCGCCCCGGCCCAGAAGGACATGCCCGTCGCCCGTCCGCGCTCGGTCCTCACCGGGCAGCCCACCGCCATCACCTGGGGTGCCAACTGGGAGGACGGGCTGGGCGGGGCGCCCGAACACGCCGGCGGCGACCCCAATCTCAGCGGGGAATGGGCGCGGAAGGTGAAGTTCGAGTTCGAGCAGACCTTCCTCTTCCACCTGCCCCGGCTGTGCGAGCACTGCCTCAACCCGGCCTGCGTGTCGGCGTGTCCGTCCGGCGCGCTGTACAAGCGGGTCGAGGACGGCATCGTCCTCGTCGACCAGGACCGCTGCCGCGGCTGGCGGATGTGCGTGACGGCGTGCCCGTACAAGAAGGTGTACGTCAACCACGCCACCGGCAAGGCCGAGAAGTGCACCTTCTGCTTCCCGCGCATCGAGGCCGGCCAGCCCACCGTCTGCTCCGAGACCTGCGTCGGCCGGCTGCGCTACCTGGGGCTGCTCCTGTACGACGCCGACCGCGTCGGCGAGGCCGCCGCGACCCCCGACGAGCAGGACCTGCCGGAGGCCCAGCGCGGGGTGTTCCTCGACCCGCACGACCCCGAGGTGATCGCCGCGGCACGGGAGTCGGGGATCCCCGAGGACTGGCTGGCGGCGGCCCGCCGCTCGCCCGTGTACGACCTGGTCCTGCGGTACAGGGTGGCGCTGCCGCTGCATCCGGAGTACCGCACCCTGCCGATGGTCTGGTACGTCCCGCCGCTCTCCCCCGTCCTCGACGCCGTCGACGCGGCGGGCGGGGACCAGGACGACCCCGACCACGTCTTCGCCGCCGTGACCCGGCTGCGCATCCCGCTGGAGTACCTGGCCGAGCTGTTCACCGCAGGGGACACCGATGTCGTCGGCGGGGTGCTGATGAAACTCACCGCGCTCCGCTCGTACATGCGCGAACGCACCCTCGGCGAGAGCGGCGACGACCGCGCGCTGAAGGCCGTGGGGCTGACCCCGCGCGAGGCGGAGGACCTGCACCGGCTGCTCGCCGTCGCGAAGTACGCCGACCGGTACGTCGTCCCCGCGGCGCACAAGGAGGACGCGGCCGCGCTGAGCGCGATGGAGAACCGCTGCCCGGTGGAGTCCTCCGGCGCCGACGGCCGGCGGATCCACCTCGGCATGCCCACCCTGCGCCGCGACACCCCCGCCGGAGGCCACCGATGAGCCCCTTGCCCTCGACGATCCCCGCCCTGGTGCGCACCCGGGTCCGGGCGGCCGTACGCCGTCCGGCACGGCTCACCCCCGAGGAGACCGAGACCCGCGCCCTGCTGCTGCGGCTGTGCTCGCTGCTGTTGCAGTACCCGGACGCCGAACTCGTCGCGGCACGGGGTGAGATGGGGGCCGCTGTCGAGGCGCTGCCGCTCTCGCCCGCCGCCGAGCACCTGACCGCCTTCACCGGCTGGCTCGTCGGTGAGGAGGGCGAGGCGCTGGAGCGCCACTACGTCGAGATGTTCGACCTGCGCCGCCGGAGCGGCCTCTACCTCACCTACTACCTGCACGGCGACACCCGCCGCCGGGGCATGGCCCTGCTCACCCTCAACCAGTCCTTTCGGGCGGCCGGCTGGGACACGGACGGCGGGGAACTGCCGGACCACCTCCCGGTCGTGCTGGAGTTCGCCGCCCTGGCCGGCCCCCGCGGCGGGGAGGCACCGCTGCGCCGGCACCGGCGCGGACTGGAGCTCATCCATCGCTCCCTGAGCGACGCCGGATCCCCGTACCGGCACGTCCTGGCCGCGCTGCTCACCCTGCTGCCGCCGCCGACCGAGGCGGACCGGGCGGCGGTGGACCGGCTCGTCGCCGAGGGCCCGCCGAACGAGGAGGTCGGTCTCGACCCCTACGGCGCGTACACCGCCTACGGCAACGGTGAGTTCGCGCCGCCGGACGCCTTCGTACCGCCGACGACACCCGCTCCGACCAGCCGTGAGGAAGACCCGCGATGAACGATCTGCTGCTGTGGGTCGCCGTGCCCTACGTCTGTCTCGCCGTGTTCGTGGTCGGGCACGTGTGGCGGTACCGGCACGACCAGTTCGGCTGGACCACCCACACCAGCCAGCTCCTGGAACACCGCTGGCTGCGCTGGGGCAGCCCGCTGTTCCACCTGGGGGCGTTCATGGTGATCGCCGGGCATGTGGTGGGCCTGGCGGTGCCGGCCTCGTGGACCGAGTCCGCGGGCATCGACGAACACACGTACCACACCACGGCCGTCTGGGCGGGGTCGGTCGCCGGCCTCGCGATGGTCACCGGGCTCGGCATGCTCTGCGCCCGCCGTCTCCTGACCCGGCGGATCCGCCTCGGCACCGACCGCAGCGACAAGGTGCTCTTCCCGCTGCTGTCCGCCACCGTCCTGCTCGGCATCTCCGCGACCGCCGCCCACAACGTGTTCGGCGCGGGGTACGACTACCGCTCCACCGTCTCGGTCTGGTTCCGGGGGCTGTTCGCCCTGCGGCCGCAGCCCGAGGCGATCGCCGGGGCGCCCCTGCTGTTCCAGCTCCACGCCCTGAGCGCCTGTCTCCTCTTCGCCGCCTGGCCGTTCACCCGGCTGGTGCATGTGTGGAGCGCCCCGGTCGGCTACCTCGTCCGGCCCTATGTGGTCTACCGCCGGCGGGCCGCGCCCGCCGCGGTGCCGCAGGCCGGGGGCCGAGGCCGCCCGGCCGCCGGCCCCCGGCGGGCCGCCTGACACGGGGCCGAGGGGGTCAGTGGCCCTTCTCCCGGAGCCGGTCCTGGGCCTGGGTGGCGATGACGGCGGCCTGGATGCGCCGTTCCACACCGAGTTTGGCGAGCAGCCGGGAGATGTGGTTCTTGACCGTCTTCTCGGCCAAGTAGAGCCGCTGCCCGATCTGGCGGTTGGTCAGCCCCTCACCGATGAGGGCGAGGATCTCCCGTTCCCGGTCGGTCAGGCCCGGCAGGGCGTCCGGCTCGGGCTCCGGCTCCTGACCCTGGCGCAGCCGTGCCATGAGCCGGGTGGTGGCGCTGGGGTCGAGCAGCGACTGGCCCGCGGCCACCGTACGGACCGCCGAGACCAGGTCCGTGCCCTGGATCTGCTTGAGCACATAACCCGAGGCGCCGGCCATGATCGAGTCGAGCAGCGCCTCCTCGTCGTCGAACGAGGTCAGCATCAGACAGGCCAGCTCCGGCATGCTCGACCGCAGCTCGCGGCAGACGGTCACGCCGTCGCCGTCCGGCAGCCGTACGTCGAGCACGGCCACCTGCGGGCGCAGCGCGGGCACCCGGACGAGGGCCTGTTCGACCGTGCCCGCCTCACCGACCACGGTGATGTCCGGTTCGTCGTTCAACAGGTCGCGCACCCCGCGCCGCACCACCTCGTGGTCGTCCAGCAGGAAGACCCTGATCGGGGTGTCGGGGCGCTCGGCGTCCGCCATCGGATGCTCCTCGTTCGTGCCGTCAGACGTGTCCTGTGAAGATCTTGCGCCATCCGGGGCCGGACGGCCAGGGCCGGTCGGCCCTACTGCCCACGGGTCCACTGGGCCGAAAGGCGGTCGTGTCCCGCCATGAGCCCCCGGGGCGCGAACGCCCGCCGGGCCGTTGTTCCCGGACCGATGGGGCCGTTGGTCCCCTTTTCGCCCCGGACGGCCGATCGGCGCCGGGATCCGGGCTTTCGCCTGCTACACAGAGGTGCACCGCACCGATCCGAAGCGGCGCCCATCCCCTTCTCACGCCCTCCCCGGGAGGCTCCATGCTGTCCGCAGAATCCGCCGCCGTCGTCCGTGCCACCCTGCCCGCGGTCGCCGGAGCACTCGACGAGATCACGACGCGTTTCTACGCCACCATGTTCCGCGACCGGCCGGAGCTGCTCGACGGGATGTTCAACCGCGGCAACCAGGCGAGCGGCGCCCAGCGGCAGGCGCTGGCCGGGTCGATCGCCGGGTTCGCGACCGCGCTGCTGGCCGATCCGGACGCCCGTCCCGACGCGCTCCTGGACCGGATCGCGCACAAGCACGCCGCGGTCGGGGTCACCGACGACCAGTACACGATCGTCCACAAGTACCTGTTCGGGGCGATCGCCGAGGTGCTCGGCGACGCGGTCACCCCGGAGGTGGCGGCCGCCTGGGACGAGGTGTACTGGCTGATGGCCGGGGCGCTGATCGGGCGGGAGGCCCGGCTCTACCGGGACGCGGGGGTCGAGCCCGGCGAGGTGTGGCGGCCCTGGACGGTCGTCGAACGCCGGGAGGAGACCCCGGACGTGGTGTCCTTCCTGCTGCGCCCCGCCGACGGCGCGCCGGCGCCGCGGGCCCGGGCGGGCCAGTACGTGAGCGTGCGGGTCCGGATGCCCGACGGGATGCGTCAGCTCCGTCAGTACAGCCTGTCCTGCGCGCCGGACGGGGAGGTGTCCGCCCTGCTGCACGACCAGGTCCGCGCGGGGGACGAGCTGATGCTGTCGGCGCCGTTCGGTGACATCTTCCTCGACGAGCCCGCCGACGCCGGCACCCCGGTGGTCCTGGTCTCCGCGGGCATCGGCTGCACGCCCATGGCCGGCGTCCTGGCCCATCTCGCCGGCATCGGGTCGGCCCGCCCGGTGCTGGTCCTGCACGCCGACCGCTCCCCCGCCGAGCACGCCCTGCGCGCCGAGACCCGTGCGCTCGTCGAGCGGCTGCCCGATGCCCGGGCCACGTTCTGGTACGAGCGGCCCGGGTCGGAGGAACCCGATGCCCGGGCCGGGCTGATGGACCTGGACGGCATCGAACTGCCCGCGGACGCGACGGTGTTCCTGTGCGGCCCGCTGCCCTTCATGCGCGAGGTCCGGGGCGCGCTGCTCCGCGCCGGGGTCCCGGCGCCGCGGATCCGCTACGAGGTCTTCGGCCCCGACCTGTGGCTGCCCGCCCCGACGGCCTGAGGCGGGCTCCGGACGGCTCCGGCCCCGGGTTCACAGGGCGTGCACCCGGGCGGAGTCGTCCACCCAGTGCCAGTTCACCGGGCCGTACTCCTTCTTCCAGGCCGCGCGTCCGCGGGCGTAGCTCTTCAGGGCCCCCTCCACCGCGCTCGCGAGGCCGTCGAGGTCCCCCGGGACCGGTACGCGCAGGAGCAGGTGCTGCTTGCGGTGGGCGAGGAGGAGTTCCCCGGCGGGCGAGGTCTCCAGGAGCGTGAAGTGGGTGAGGGCCTTGTACGGCTTGTGCGCGGTGGACATCCGGGAGCGCAGCCGGCCGTCGGCGCTCCAGGCGTACAGGCCGTGGCGGTTGAGGTGGAAGGCCCGTGCGCGGTACGGGTCGGCCACCACGGTGAAGCAGAAGCCGGTGAACGGGCTGTCCTCGTACCGGTCGAGCCCCTCCAGGCGGCCCCGGACCGCTCCCCGGTCGTCGAGGAGCAGGAAGGTGAAGACCTGGCCGCGGTTGCCGGCGCGGTGGATCCGTCCGAAGACGGGGACGACGAACAGGTCGTCGCCGAGGGCCGCCGGCCGGCCCAGCGTGCAGTCGCCGTAGTCGTCGGGGTGCTGGGCGTCCCGGGAGACGATCTCGGTCAGCGAGGGCGAGGGCCGGTGGTCGCGCCCCACCGGGGCGTCCCGGAAGCGGACATGGGGGTGGAGGTCGGCGTCGGTCTGGCGGCCGGTGCGCGCGTCGTGGGTGGCGAGGGCCCGGAGCGGGGTCTTGGAGCCGGGGGCGAGCGGGGCGCCGGGCTCGGAGAGGGCGACGATGTTCGGATGGGCTCCGGCGGTGTCGCTCAGCCCGAACTCGGAGGTCACGCACAGCAGCCGGCCGGCGGGGGTGACGGATATCGACGCGGCGTAGGGGTCGCCGTTGCGCTCCTTCTCCTCCTCCCAGCCCCAGGGCAGCGGCCAGGCGGCCAGGACCCGGCTCAGGTCGGAGGAGATGAGACAGGTGCTTCCCGGCTTGGAGCTCACCGCCACGGTCCCGTCCGGGAGGACCGCGAGCGTCGGCTCGCTGCCCTCCTCGACCGCCGAGGGCGTACCGTCCGGCCTCGACTGCCCGTACAGGGCCACGGCGACGGGCCGTCCGTCGCCGCCGTACCGGGTGATCATCCGGCAGCGGAAGTTCTGTTCGCCGGGGTCCGTCGCCCCTTCGGCCTCCCGGCGGTAGCGGCCCGCGCCGGAGACCACGTAGGTGTCCCCGGCCGCCGTGGCCACGGCGTGATGGACCACGAACCCCCACCCGTCACAGGCCGGATCGACCCGGCGGGCTTCCATCAGGGAGGCGGGCAGGGTCAGCGGCACAGTCGGATTCGACGTCATGATCCGCATCCTGCACCGCGCCACTGACAACGGGTCTCAGGAGGCGGGGCCCGGGCCCCTCAGCATCGCGGCGCCCAGCAGCGCGTAGTCCTCGACGGCCAGCGGCAGCAGCCCGAGGCGCAGGCCGTACCCCCAGTTCCGCTCCCGGGTCAGGGCCAGGTCGTGGGTGACGGTGTGCAGGTCGACGGGGCGCACCTCGGCGAAGTCGACGGACCGGCGCCAGGGCCGCACGATGCCTCGGGCGCCCATGTCCATGGCCTCCTCGGCCAGGTGGGGCTCGTCGTCGGCGACCCTCCCCAGCGCCGTGAAGGCACGCAGCTTCGCCCTGTCCCCCATGCGTTCGGTGGGCGAGTAGAAGACGAACCCGTCGCCCCGGCGCAGACGGACGAGGTTGCGCCGGGCCCCGTGGTTGAGCTGGATCCAGCCGTACCGGCTCGCGAGGCGGGCGTGCTCGGCCGACACCATCCCGAGCCAGGCCCGTTCGACCGGAACGGGTTCGTCGCCGAAGGGTTCCGCGCGGAGGGGTTCCGCGTCCTCCGGAGGGATGACGGTCTGGTGGCTGCGCACGGGGACTCCTCACGTCCTGGGCGTTCGTCCTGACGCGTCCGATCCTCCGGGCCAAACCTGTCATCCGGCGTCATGTATGCGCACCGACCGGCGGATCACCGGGTGGGTGCGCGGGATCTTGTGGTCGTGGCGCACGGTTTCACCCGTCCCCGTGAGTCCTCGGCTGAACGTTCACATGCGGCAGTTTTCCCGTTCCGGACCCCTGACCTGTGCGTCTCCTCGACGATGGACGAGCCATGACCACCACCGCTCCCCGTATCGCCATCGTCCACGCCCGTGATCTGACCGCCGCGGACCTCGACCGCTGGAACGAGCTGCGGGCCGCGACCACGACCGCCGCGAACCCCTTCATGAGCGCCCAGTTCAGCCAGGCCGTCGGCCGGGTGCGCGACGACACCCGGGTGGCCGTCCTCCGACGGGGCGGCCGTACCGTCGGCTACTTCCCGTACCAGAGGAGCCGTTGGGGCTGCGGCCGGGCCGTCGGCCTGGGCGTCTCCGACTGCCAGGGCGCCGTCCTCGACCCCGACCTGCGGCTCGACCCGCACCAGCTCATGCGTGCCTGCGCGCTGAGCACCTGGGAGTTCAACCACCTCGAAAGCGGTCAGGACCTCTTCCTGCCCTACGCGACGGGCCGGTTCGCGTCCCCGGTCGTCGACCTCACCCCCGGGTTCGAGGCCTACGAGCGCCATCTGCACGCCCATGCCCGCGGCTTCCTGAAGACGGCCCGGTCCCAGGAGCGCCGGCTGGCCCGGAACGCCGGTCCGGTGCGCTTCGTCCAGGACGACCGGAGCGGGGCGGCGCTGCGGGCCCTGATCGCCTGGAAGTCGGCCCAGTACCGCCGCACCGGCCGCCGCGACCCCTTCGCGCAGCCCTGGATCGCCCGGCTCGTGGACACTCTGTCCGCGACCACGGCCGCGGACTGCACGGGCACGCTCTCCGTGCTCTACGCGGCCGGCCGGCCCGTCGCCGCCCACTTCGGCCTGCGCTCCCGTACGGTCCTCTCCTGCTGGTTCCCCGCGTACGACCGGGCGTTCGCCGGCTACTCCCCCGGCCGCATCCTCTACCTGCGCATGATCGAGGCCGCCGCCGAGTCCGGCATCCGGCTGGTGGACTTCGGCCGGGGCGACGCGCCGTACAAGAACTCGTTCAAGACCGGAGACCTCCTGGTCCACGAGGGAGCCCTGAGGACGGCCGACCCCGCCGCCGCCCTCCACTGGCTGCGCCACGAGCCCCTGCGCGTGGCCCACCATCTGGTCCGCACCCACCCGGCCCTGAAGAGGGCCGCCGTCCGCGCCCTGCACACCGTCGGAACACTGCGCCACCGCTGACCGGGCCCGACCGCGACCGGTACGGCCCTGATCAGGCCGGCTCGGCGCAGAGCTTGTCCGGGGGGACCGGGGACGCGCCGAACTCCTCCTGGACGTCGTCGAGCGCGTCGAGGAGACGGGTGGGATCCTCCGTCGCGCCGGTCGCGTGGTCGAGGACGGCCCGGTAGAAGGCGGCCGACACATCGGGGACCATCGCGTCGGCGGCGCCGAAGCACAGGGTGTGGCCGGAGGCGGGCCGGAGCATCCCGGCGATCCGTCGCTGCACGGCGTCGTCGTAGCGGGTGACCTCGCTGTCGGCGGAGAACGCGGACCCCTCCCCCTGGTTCACCCAGGCCTGCTGGGCCTTCTGATCCGTACCCCGTCGGCGGCGCCCCCCGGGGCGGCCCCGGCTCGCTCGACGACGTGGGCACAGGTCAGGACGCGCAGGTCGTCGAGCAGCACGCCGGCACCCCGCGGACTCCCCCGCTCGTCATCCACCCTCACCCGCCACGGATACTCGCCTGTGGTGATGCAGCGCCATCCCTCGACAGTATGGCAACTTCCGCCCCATGGGCCCGAGTTGTGCACGAGGACGATGACGATCCGCCGCGTGACGGGAATCCGAATCATCCGTGTACGCCCGGCGACTCCTCCGAAAGAGCGCGCGAACTCTGGACACACCCGGGGTAACCAGCGGTAACTTCCGCCATATTCAACTCGCAACCGCTTTCCCCCCAGGAGACACACCCCATGCGCAGACTCCTCGCCTGCCTGGCGGCGACGGCCGCCGTTCTCGGCGGGCTCGCCGTGGCCGCACCGCCCGCCGCGGCCGCCGACTCGGGCACCTTCAGCGTCCTCAGCTACAACGTGGCCGGGCTGCCCGCGGCGATCAACAGCTCGTCCACGCCCCGCGAGTCCAGCACCACGGCCATCGGCCAGCGGATCGCTCCGTACGACATCGTGCACGCGCAGGAGGACTTCAACTACCACGCCTACCTGTACGCGGCGGACACCGCGCACGCCTACCGCACCGCGACCAGCGGCGGCGCGGGCATCGGCAGCGGGCTCAACACGCTGTCGAAGATCCCGTACGACGCGGACGACTTCGAGCGGGTCGGCTGGGACTCCTGCACCTACGGCTCGGGCGACTGCCTGACCCCCAAGGGCTTCACCTTCATGCGCGAGCGGCTCGCCGAGGGCGTGTACGTCGACTTCTACAACCTGCACACCAACGCGGGCACCAACGACGACGACCTCGCCGCCCGCGCCGACAACCTCAGCCAGCTCACCGAGTTCATCTCGACCCACTCCGCCGGGAACGCGGTCGTGGTGATGGGCGACACCAACACGCGCTACACCCGCAGCGGCGACACCATCGCCGAGTTCGCCGCCTCCAACGGCCTGACCGACGCCTGGGTCCAGCTCATCCGCGGCGGCAGCGCGCCCGCCAAGGGCAGTGACGCCCTGGTCTGCGACCAGTCGGGGGCGACGGTCCCCAACACCTGCGAGGTCGTCGACAAGGTCCTCTACCGGGGCAGCAAGCTCGTCTCGCTGAACGCCACGACCTACAACAACGAGCACGCCAAGTTCCTCACCTCCGACGGGCTGATGCTCTCCGACCACGACCCGATCACGGTCGGCTTCACCTGGTCGCGCGCCTCCGCCTTCCAGCTCAGCGACCAGTTCGGCGGCCCGCACGGCGACTACTACAACGACATCGACCGCGTTCCGGCCGGCGCCCGCGCCTCCACCATCGCCCTGCGGGCGGGCTCCCGGGTCGACCAGCTCGGCGTCACCCTGTCGAACGGCACCACCCTCACCCACGGCGGGACGGGCGGCACCGCGTCCTCGCTGACGCTCGGCAGCGGTGAGTACGTGACGACGGCGTACCTGTGCCAGGCCGAGAAGGACGGCCACACGCGGATCTTCTACGCCAGGTTCACGACCAACCTCGGCCGCACCCTGGCCGGCGGCACCACGACCTCCGACTGCGTGACGCGCACCGCGCCCAGCGGCTGGCAGATCGCCGGCTTCCACGGCCGCTCGGGCGACGAGGTGGACAAGGTCGGCTTCATCTACACCCAGCGCTGACCGCCCCGCCCGGCGCCGACCGCTCCACCCGGGCCGGGCGACCACGCCGGTGGCGCGTCCCTCCCCATGCGAGACCAGGCATTCAAGATTAGGTTAGGCTAAGCTAATAGAATCTTGGGTCCAGTTCCGTGCGGCACGCCGTCAGGGGAGGGATTCGCCCATGGCGGATCATACGTACGGGGAGTCCTCGGCCGGTGCGCTCCGGCCGACCGAGGAGCTCCGGGGCAGCACGGTCGTCGTCAAGTACGGCGGCAACGCCATGGTGGACGGCGGGCTCCAACGGGCCTTCGCCCGGGACGTCGTGGCGCTGTGGCACGCGGGCCTGCGCCCGGTCGTCGTCCACGGCGGAGGTCCGCAGATCAGCGCGATGCTCGACCGTCTCGGCCTGGAGAGCCGTTTCGAGGCGGGTCTCAGGGTGACCACGCCCGAGACCATGGACGTGGTGCGCATGGTGCTGACGGGCCGGGTCCAGCGGGACCTGGTCGGGCACATCAACAGCCACGGGCCCTTCGCCGTGGGCCTCACGGGCGAGGACGCGCACACGATGACCGCCGTGCGCCGGCCGGCCCGGGTGGACGGCCGCCCGGTGGACATCGGTCTGGTCGGCGACATCGTCGACGTGAACCCGGGCGCGGTGCGGGCGCTGCTGGCACAGGGACACATCCCCGTGATGTCGCCCGTGGCGCGCGGCGCGGACGGGGAGGTCTACAACATCAACGCGGACCTCGCGGCAGCGGCCCTGGCCGCGGCCCTCGGCGCCGCCCGTCTGGTGGTGCTCACCGACGTGGCGGGCCTGTACGCCGACTGGCCGCACGGCACCGAGGTGATCGACCTGCTGACGGCAGATCAACTGGAGGCGATGCTGCCGGAGTTGGCGTCGGGGATGCTGCCGAAGATGGAGGGTTGCCTGCGGGCCGTACGGGCCGGCGTGCACCGGGCGCAGGTGCTCGACGGGCGGGTGCCGCACGCGCTGCTGCGGGGTCTTCTCGGCGAGGAGCGGACCGGCACCACCGTGGTGCCGGACGACGGTCCGCACCGGACGGGCGGGTGAGCTCCGCGACCCCGGCGGGAGCCCACCCGGACATCCGGGCGCGTACGCGCCTACAACGCCCTGGCGAGGATCCGCGCGTTGCGCCGCGGGTCCAGGGACCCGACCCACTCGACGGGGGCCGGACGCGGGCTCGTCGATGTGAACCCGTGCCGCAGGAAGAGGCCCCCGTCGCCGGTCGTCGCCGTGAACAGGGCGCCCAGCGACCGGGCTCGGGCCGTGGCCAGGGCCGCCCGCAGAAGGTGCGCCCCGGTGCCGCGTCCCTGCCGGTGGCGGGCCACACAGAAGTTGTACAGCACACCGGCCGGGGCCCGGTCGCCGTCCGGGTGGACCCGTAGACCCAGACATCCCTCGAGCGTGCCGTCGAGGGCTTCCACCACCAGGAAGTCGGCCGCGTGGGCCGCGTACAGCGACAGCGGCCGCTCGCGCAGCGCCCCCGCGCGCACGAAGGGACGGGACAGGGCCGCGAGGGCGGTGGCGTCCTCGGGGCAGGCGGTGCGGACGAGCGGTGTCGCCGGGAGGAGCGCGTACGGCGGGACGGGGTGCGGCAGAGCCGTGGTCGGCATCACGAGGTGCGGCAGCCTCACCTAGTCCGTGGACGCGGCGAGGGACCGGGGCCGCAGGTCGGTCCAGTGCGTCTCCACGTACTCCAGGCACGCCTCGCGGGTGTTCTCGTCGAAGACGACGGTCCACCCTCCGGGCACCTCGGCGAAGGACGGCCAGAGCGAGTGCTGGCCCTCGTCGTTCACCAGGACCAGGAAACGGCCTTCGGCGTCGTCGAAGGGGTTGGTGCTCATGCTGAGTGCCTCCCACAGAGGTCGAGATTAGGTTAGCCTCGCCTAATTGACTCGAGCCTAACCTCTTCCCCTTCCCCCTCACAAGGAGATGTTCATGCCGGGCCTCGCCGCCGAAGTGACCGACGGTTTCGCCGAGTTCGGGCTGCCGGGCACACCCGGCACCGACGCGTTCTGGGCAGCGGCGTCGACCCCCGCGTCGATCCCCGCGGACGACGGCGGCTGGCTGACCCTGTTCCTGTGGCGCGGGTCCGAGGCGAGCGTCGGTTTCGAGAGCTGGTCGGAGCCGGTGCCGCTGCGCCGGTGGGGCGACTCGGACTGCTGGTACGCCCGGGTGCCCATGCCCGCACGACTGCGGGTGACCTACCAGTTCCTCGTGGGGGACGCGGCGTACGCCGACCCCTTCAACCCGGTCGGCGCCGGCGGCGACCGCTCCATCGCCGCGACACCGGACGCCCCGCCCCAGCCGTACTGGCCCGTCGTCGGCGCCGACGCCGTGCTGCCCGTGCCGCTCACCCGGATCCGCTGGGCCGGTCGACGGTTCGGCGGGCGGCGCACCGTACGCGTCCATCCGGCGGGGGGCGGCGGACCGGTCGTCCTGCTCCTCGACGGGGACGACTGGCTGTACCTGCATCCGGCCATGACCGCCTTCGACGCGGCCGTCGCCGCCGGTGAGCTGCCCCCGGTCACCCTCGTCCTCCTGCCGGCCAAGGACCGGGCGGCCGAGTTCGCGTGCCGGCCCGAGCTGTGGGAGGGGGTCCGCGACGAACTGCTGCCGCTGGTCGTGGAGTCCGGCGTACCCGCCGACCCGGAGCGGCTGGTGGTCGCCGGGCAGAGCCTCGGCGGGCTCAGCGCCCTGTACGCGGCCCTGGAGTTCCCGGAGCTGGTGTCCCGAGTCGCCTGCCAGTCGGGGTCGTTCTGGTGGACGCCCGACGCCATGGATCTCGCCGACCCGCTGGGCGGTCCGGTCGGCGGCGCCCTCGCCGAGCGCCTGCGCGCGCGACCCGACCTGTCGGGTCTGCGGGTCGCGTTCGACGTCGGCGAGCACGAGACGCGGATGCTGCCCCACTGCGCCCTGACCGAGACGCTGACCGAACAGGCCGGCGCCACCGTACGGGTGTCCCGGTCGGCGTCCGGCCACGACCGCGCGGGCTGGCGGCACGCCCTGCTCAGGGATGTCGCCTGGGCCCTCGGCTAGTGCCGCGGCAGGCAACGTTTGCGCGACGGGGCCAACGTCGCCTGCCGGGGCACTGGCTCACCTGGCGACCGCCGCGCAGTACTCCTCGTCCGTGGCCAGCAGGTTTCGGTGGGTGTCCTCGGCCGTGATGACGCCGTCGTCCAGGACGAGGACCCGGTCGGCGGCGTCCAGGAGGGCCGGGCTGCTGGTGATCACGACGGTGGTGCGGCCCCGGCGCAGCTGCGCCACGCCCCGCGCGACGAGTTGTTCGGTGACCGCGTCCACGGCCGTCGTCGGGTCGTGCAGGACCAGGACGTCGGTGTCGGCGGCGAGGGCGCGGGCCAGGGAGAGCCGTTGGCGCTGGCCGCCGGAGAGGTTCGCGCCGCGGTCGCGGACACCGTAGTCGAGTCCCTCGGGGTGCAGGGCGACGACGTCGGTGAGCAGGGACGCCTCGACGGCCTCGGGGACCAGTCGGCTGGTGCCCGAGGGGTCGATGTTGGTGCGGAGGGTGCCCGCGAAGATCTCCCCGTCGTAGGGGTTCACCAGCAGGTGCGCGCGCAGCGCCTCGATCGACAGGTCCGCGAACTCCTGCCCGCCGACCCGCACCACGCCCTCGTACGCGTCCGGCGGGACCTCGGCCGACAGGATCGCCGCGAGGTCGGCGGCCGCGCGCGGCTGATAGGCGGCGATCGCCACGAACTCACCGGCGGCAACCTGGAACTTCAGCCTGCGCAACGCCCCGTGGCGCACCCCGTCGATCTCCAGGCCCTCGCCCGCGGCCGGGCGCTGGGAGCCCGGGACCGTCACCGGCGGGGCGGTCAGCACCAGCGCCATCCGCTCGGCCGAGGCGCGCGCGATCATGACGTACTTGGGCATCTCCGAGAAGAGCTTGAGCGGCTCCATGATGAACTGCGCCAGGCCCACGGCCATGACGAGTTCGCCGATGTCGATCCGGCCGTCGAACGCCAGCCAGCCCGCCGTCAGGGTCACCGCGCCGGCGAGGACCGCGTTCAGGGCCAGCGCGGTGCCGGCGTAGGCGCCGTTGACCTTGGCGACGGTGATCGCCTGGTGCTTCGCCTCCGTGCTGACCCTCCGGTAGGACCGGAAGGCGGCGTGGTTGCCGCCGAAGCCGTGCAGCGGGCGCAGACCGGTGATCAGGTCGGCGACCTTCGCGCCGGCCCGCGCCACCCGGGCCTGCTGTTCCCGGGTGCTGGAGCCGATCCGCTGGGACAGCACGCTCAGGATCGACATGATCGCGACGGTGCCCACGATCACCAGCAGGCCGAGCCGGATGTCGGCGAGGCCCAGCGCGAGGGCCGCGATCACCACCGCGACCAGCGAGCTGATCAGCAGCGGCACCACCTCGATGATGTCGGCGGTCTGGTCGGCGTCCTCGGTGGCGATGGTCAGCACCTCGCCTGACTTGAGGTCGACGTCCCGGGCCACGGGCTGCAGGCCGCAGGCCGCGACCTTCACCCGCCAGCGGTGCGCCTCGGTGGTGTTGGCCTTCTGCAGGACGCGCATGCCGAACCGCCACGACAGGGACACGGTCGTGATGATCACGGCCAGCGCGGCGATCGACAGACCGAGCGCGCCGGGACCGCGGTCGCGCATGGTGTGCTCGACGATCAGGCCGAGCGCGATCGGGAAGGCCGTCTCGCCCGCCTGGTACAGGCCCATGAGGAGGGTGCCGCCGGCCATGGCGCCGATGTTGCGCCGCAGGGCGGTGCGGAGGATGTCGGACCCCGGGCGGGGCCGCTGCGGGTCAGGAGTGGTCATCGAGGTGGCGGGCCATCGCTTCCGGGGTGCGCAGGGTGAACAGGTCTCGGATCGTGATGACGGGGCCGAACTCGCGGCGGAGGAGCCCGATCAGCCGAACCGCCAGCATGGAGTGGCCTCCGAGGGACACGAAGTCGCTCACCGCGCTCACCTCGTCGTCGTCCAGGTCCAGTGCCTCGGCGAAGAACGCGCACACCACCGTCTCGGTCTCGGTCTCGGGCCCCCGCTCCCCCGCCGTGGTCAGGGCGCCCAGCGGCTTGGCCTCCGGCAGGGCCTTCGTGTCAGCCTTCCCGTTCACCGTGAGCGGGATGCGGTCGACCTGGGCGTAGTGCGTCGGGCGAAGGAAGTCGGGCAGCCCGGCGCCCACCTCGGCGGCGACCGACGCCAGGTCGGCGCCGTCCAGCACGAGATAGGCGGCCAGCCGGTACGCGCCGTCGACCTGCGGGTCGGGCTGGGCGACCGCGGCGACGAACCGCACCGCCGGATGCGCCGCGAACACCGCCTCCACCTCGCCGAGTTCGACCCGGTGGCCGCGGATCTTGACCTGCTGGTCGGTGCGGCCCAGGTACATCAGGTGGCCGTCGGGCCGGCGGACCACCAGGTCCCCGGTGCGGTACATGCGCTCACCGGGCGCGCCGAACGGGCAGGCGACGAACCGGTGCGCGGTCTGGGCGGGCTGCCCGAGATAGCCGCGCGCGATGCCGACGCCCGACACGTACAGCTCGCCGGGGACGCCGTCCGGCAGCGGCCGCAGCCAGGGGTCCAGCACGTACACGTCGGTGTTGTCGATCGCCACGCCCACCACCGGGTCCGCGCACTCGAACGTGCCGACGCCGAGGGTGTTGATGGTGTACTCGGTGGGCCCGTACAGGTTGTAGCCGACGGTCCCCTCCGTCTCGGCGAGCCGCTGCCACAGCGTCGGGGTGACGGCCTCGCCGCCCAGCAGCACCAGCGCCGGCCGCCGCCGCGGGTCGTCGAGCAGACCCTCGGCCACGAGCTGTTGCGCGTAGGTCGGCGTCACGTTGACGACGTCGATGCCGTGCTCCAGGCAGTACGCGACCAGCCGGGGCGCGTCACGGCGCAGTTCCTCGTCGCAGACGTGCACCTCGTGGCCGTCGGCGAGCCACAGCAGCTCCTCCCACGACATGTCGAACGCGAACGACACGGTGTGCGCGATCCGGAAGACGCGGTGGCCGTGGCGCGCCAGCACCGGCTCGAAGATCCGGCGCTGATGGTTGATCAGCATGTTGGTCAGGCCCGCGTACTCGGTCACCACGCCCTTGGGCCTGCCCGTCGAGCCGGAGGTGTAGATCGTGTACGCGGGGTGCCGCAGCCGGTCCGGGTCGTCCGGCGCGAACGTCCGGTAGGGCTCGGCCGCGGGCAGCGGGCGGTCCAGTTCGATCAGGTCGCCGGACAGGCCGGTCAGCCGCGGCGAGACCGCGCTCACCGTGAGGATCACGTCCGGGCGGGAGTCCTCGACGATCGCCGCGATCCGTTCGTCCGGGTGGTCCAGCTCCAGCGGCACGTACGCGGCGCCCACGCGGAGTACGGCGAACAGGGCCACGATCGAGTCCAGGGAACGCGGGACCGCGAGCCCCACGGTCTTCTCGGGGCCGATGCCGCGCCGCGCGAGCACACCGGCCACCGCGCGGCTGCGGTCCCGGAGCCCCGCGAAGGTCAGCGTCGAGCCGCCCGCGACGAGGGCGATCCGCTCCGGGTCGCGGTCCGCCGCCCGGTCGAACCGGTCGACGACGGTGTCCGTGCCGATGTCCGTGCGCGCGCCGGGCGAGGGCACCGGCCCGGACCCGCGCAGCGCGCCGACCGGTCCCGTCGCCCGGGCCAGGTCGCCGAGGACGCGCAGGTAGTCGTCGAGGAGGCGGCGGGCGCCCCCGGTGTCGCCGTCGCGGTACTCCAGCTTGACGGTGAGCCGGTCGCCGGGCGTGACGACCCAGGTGAACGGATAGTGGGTGGAGTCGTCGGCCTTCACCGAGGTGATGCCGTGCCGGGTGTTCATCGCGGCGAACGCGTCCATGTCGAGGAAGTTCTGCAGCACGAACAGGTTGTCGAACAGGGTGTCGTGTCCGCTGGCGCGCTGGATCTCGCCGAGCCCGAGGTGCTCGTGCTCCATCGCCTCGACCCGGGCCGCCTGGACGGCCGACAGATAGGCGCGGACCGTGTCGTCGGGCCGGGCCCGGGTCCACATCGGCACGGTGTTGAGGAGCACGCCGACGACGTCCTCCAGGCCCTCGCCCTCGCGGCCGGAGACGGTCACGCCGAACACGGCGTCGGCGCGGCCCGTGCGGGCCCCCAGCAGGAGGCCGAAGGCGCCGGTCAGCACGGAGTTCAGGGTGACGCCGTGCGTGCCGGCCGCCTCGCGCAGCAGCGCGGACTCGTCGGCGGTCAGGGTGTGCACGAGCGCGCGCGGCAGATCGTCCGAGAGGGCGGGCGCCGGTCCGGCGAGCAGCGTCGGGCCGGACAGGGCGGCCAGGTGTTCCGCCCAGAAGCGTTCCGCCGCGGCGCTGTCCTTGGCGGCGAGCGCCCGGGCGTGGTCCTCGAAGGCGGGCGTGGCCGGGACCGGGACCAGGGGCTCGCCGGCGACGACGGCCTCGTAGGCGTCGAACAGGTCGCGCAGCACGATCTCGCGGGACCAGCCGTCCCACAGCAGCAGGTGGTAGCTCAGCAGCAGGCCGTCGCGGTCGTCGGGCAGGCGCACCACGGTCAGCCGGATCAGCGGCGGCTCGTCCGGGTCGAATCCGGTGTCGCGGTCGCGGCCGCGCAGGGCGTCGACCTCGGCGTCCGTGGCCAGGTCGACCGTGCGGACGTCGACCCGCCGGCCCGCCTTCAGGACCTGCACCGGGGCGCCGTCGTCGTCGGTGGTGAAACCGGCGCCGACGACCGGGTGCCGTGCGATCACGTACGCCATCGCCTCGGCGAGCGCGTCGGCGTCCAGGCGCCGGTCGAAGGTGAACCAGCTCTGCGCGACGTAGTGCCCGGCGGAACCCGCCATCTGGGCCTGGAAGAACAGGCCCCGCTGGAGGGGGGTGACCGGTGCCGTGCGCTCGGCCGTCGCGGCGGTGTCCGCGATGTGCTCCAGCGCGGTCCGCCAGTGCTCGGTGATCCCGTCGGGTACGCCCTCGGCGAGGGTGAAGGCCGCGCGCAGGCTTCCGGTGGTCTCGTCGAGCCAGGCGTTCACCTCGACGGCGTACCCGCCGCCCTCGTCGGCGCCGGTGAGGCGCACCGCCCGGGACTCGCTGCCCCGGCCGAGGTAGTTGAACAGCACCTGCGGGCGGGCCGTCAGCAGCGGGGCCGTCTGCGGGTTGAGGTACCTGAGCCGGCCGTAGGCGACGTGCGCCCGCTCGTCGGGCTGGCGTGCGGCGACCTCGCGCGCGGCGGCGACCGGATCGGTGTGCGCGGTGAGCCGTACCGGTGCGATGGAGGTGAACCAGCCCACCGTACGGGTGTAGTCGTGGTGTTCCAGGGCCGGGACCCGGCCGTGCCGCTCCAGCTCGATCGCGAGATCCGTGGGCGACGGCTGGACACGGGTCAGCGCGGTGCGCAGGGCGCCGCACAGCAGCTCGGTGAGGCCGACGCCGAGGGCGGTGGGCGCGGTGCGCGCGAGGCGCTCGGTCACGTCGGGCGCGAGGACGACATCGGTCTCGCGGAGCCCCCGGACGGCGGGGAGCAGCGGGGGCGCCTGGAGCGTGGTGACCCAGTGTCCGAGGTCGTCGGCCGTGCGGGCGGCGTCGAGGGTCAGGGCCTCGGCGTACGCGGCGTACGAGGTGGTGGCCGGTGCCAGGGGCTCGCCGCGCAGGGCGGTCGTCAGGTCGTCGAGCAGGATCAGCCAGGACACGGAGTCGACGGCGAGGTGGTGCACGGTGATCACGAGGGTCCGGCTCGGCTCCAGCCACGCGAACGCGACGACGTCCCCCGACTCGGGATCGAGCCGTCCGGCGGCCTCGTTCGCCGCCGCTGTGGCATCGGTCGTCTCCGTCCGTACGACGGTGACCGCGCGGGCCGGTTCGGTACGCAGCGCCCAGACGCCGTGCTCGACGCGCAGCCGGAGCCGGAGGGCCGCGTGCGCGGCGACGACGGCGTTCGCGGCGCGCTCGGCGTCGGCGAACCCGGTGCCCTCGGGGGCCGCGAGGGTCCTGGCCTGCGCGAACCGGGTGAGGGAGCCGCCGCGTTCGCGTTGGCGCAGGATGATCGGCGTGGCGGGCAGGGGGCCGTCCTCGTGGGGGACGGGTGCGGGGGACGTCGCGGCCCGGGGTGGCTGTGTCCCCAGGTGCGCGGCGAGCGCGCGGGGGGTCTTGAGCAGGAACACGTCCCTCGGCGCGATCGGCAGGCCGAGCGCCCTGGCACGGTTGATCACGGTGATGGCGACGATGCTGTCGCCTCCGGCGCGGAAGAAGTCGGTGTCGGCGTCCACGTCGGTGTCTTGCAGGGCCTCGGTGAAGATGCCGATCAGCGCGGTGAGTGTGGTGTTCTCGTCCGCGGGTGTGTGGGGACTCGTCGCGCCCCGCGGCGGAGCCGCTGATGGACACCGCCCCGCGCTGTCGATCAGTGCCCTGCGGTCCAGTTTGCCGTTGACCGTGAGGGGGAGGGCCTCCACCGTGAGCACGCGGCCCGGCACCATGTGCGCGGGCAGCTTCCTGGACAGCAGGGGCGTGAGGTCGGTGGGTACCCGGCCGACGACGTGGGCCACCAGGTGGTCGCCTGCCTCAGCGACGGTGACGGCCACGTCGACCACCCCGTCGAGCTCCCTGATCGCGGTCTCGACCTCGCCCAACTCGATGCGGAAACCCTTGAGTTGGACCTGGTCGTCGGCTCGGCCGGCGAATTCGAGTTCGCCGTCGAGCGTACGGCGGGCAAGGTCGCCCGTGTGGTACATGCGGGAGCCGTCGCCGGCGAACGGGTCCGCCACGAACCGGCTCGCCGTGAGCCCGGGCCGGTCCAGGTAACCGAGGGACACCTGGTCGCCGGCCACGTAGATCGCGCCCACCCTGCCCGGCGGGACCGGCCGGAGCCGGTCGTCGAGCAGATGGGTGACCAGACCGGGGATCGCACCGCCGATCGGGCTGACGTCGTCCCCGCCGGCGAAGTCCTCGTCGGTCAGCACCCGGTGAGTCACGTGGACGGTGGTCTCGGTGATGCCGTACATGTTGACCAGTTCGGGCGAGGCGGTCCCGTGCCGTTCGACCCAGCCCCGCAGGCGACCGAGGTCGAGCGCCTCGCCGCCGAAGATGACCCGGCGCAGTGCGGGCAGAGGTGCGCCCGTGTGCCGGTCGGCCTCGATGAACCGGTAGAACGCCGACGGCGTCTGGTTGAGCACGGTCACCCTGCGCTCGCGGACCAGCCGGTGGAAGTCGACCGGGGAGCGGGTCAGCGCGTACTCCGGGACGAGCAGCTCTGCGCCGAACGCCAGCGCGCCCCACAGCTCCCAGACGGCGAAGTCGAAGGAGAAGGAGTGGAACTGGACCCACACGTCCTGCGGGCCGAAGCCCATGGCGGACCGGGTGTTGCCGAGCAGGGTCACCACGCTGGAGTGCGGGACGACGACCCCCTTGGGCCGGCCGGTCGAGCCGGAGGTGTAGATCACGTAGGCGGGGTCGTGCCGGTCGGCCTCGGGGACGGGTCCGACGGCGGCCTGCGGCGGCTCGTCCCCCTGCACCAGCACCCGCGCCGCCACGCCCGCGCGGGCCAGCAGGTCCGCGAAGCGCTCGCGCTGTTCGCGGTCCACGAGGACGACCTGCGGAGCGGCGTCGGTGAGGACGTACTCCAGCCGTTCGTCGGGGTACGCCAGGTCCAGCGGTACGTACGCGCCGCCGGCGCCGACGATCGCGAGCAGGGCGACGACCTGCTCGACGGAGCGCGGGACGGCGACGGCGACCCGCTTGCCGGGTCCGACTCCGGCCGCCCGCAGGGCCGACGCCAACTCGTCCTTCGCGGCCGCCAGTTCGCCGTACGTCAGGGACCGGGTGGTGCCGTCGAGGGCGCACTGGGTGACGGCGGTGGCGGCCGGGTCCCGGCGGGCGGCGGCGTCGAACAGTGCGCCCAGGGTGGTCGGCGTGAGGGGCTCGGGCCGCCGGTCGGGGTCCGCGGCGAGATCGTCGACCAGGGCGTCCGGACGGGTGAGCAGGCCGGTGAGGGTGCGGGTGAAGGCGTGCAGGATCGACCGGGCGCTCGTCTCGCGGAGCAGCTCGCCGTCGTGGATCAGGTCGAAGCGGGCGCGGCCGTCGGGGGTGCGCTCCACCACCAGCGTCAACGGGTAGTGCGGGGCACCTTCGTTGACGATGTCGGAGATCACGAGGGTGTCGTCGGGCCGGCGCAGGGCGGCCACGTCGGTGGCGACGTCGAAGACCACCAGGGTGTCGAAGAGCGTGCCCGAGCCGCCGAGGCGGGCGGTCCTCGCCAGCGAGACGTGCTGGTGCGGCAGGACGGCGCTCTGGTGGTCGCGCACGGAGGCGAGCAGGTCGCCCGCCGTGGTGGTGGCGGCCCAACGGGCGCGTACGGGGATGGTGTTGATGAACAGGCCGACCATGTCCTCGATGCCGGGCAGGTCGAGGTCGCGCCCCGACACCGTGGATCCGAACACCACGTCCCTGCCGTGCAGGAGGGAGCCCAGCGTCACGGCCCAGGCGCTGTGCACGGCGACGCTCAGCGGTACGCCGGCCGCTCGGGCGGCCGCGTCGATGTCGTCGTCGGGCTCCAGGGCGGCGTCCGTGAAGCGGTCGGAGGGGGTGTGTCCCTCGGCGACCAGTGAGGGGCCGGGCAGCTCGGCGAGCTGCTCGCGCCAGACGCGGTCGCTCTCGTCCTCGTCGCTCGCGGCGAGCCGGCGGACGTAGTCGGGGAAGCCGCCGAGCGGGTGCACGGTCCCGGGCGCGTGGTATTCCGCCAGCAGCGCGCGGAGCATCGGCGGTACCGACCAGCCGTCGGCGATGATGTGGTGCACCGTCTGCACCAGGACGTCGCGTCCGGGGCCGCCGCGGACGAGCGTGTACCGCATGAGCGGGCCGGTGGCGAGGTCGAAGCCGGCGCGGCGGTCCCGCTCGGCGTACGCGTGCAGCTCGGCGTCGGTGATGCCGGGGCGTTCCAGCGTGGTGAACGGCGCCCGCACCCCGCTCTCCAGGACGGAGACCACCCGGCCGTCGGCGAGCGCGGTGAACCGTGCGGCCAGATTCGGGTGGAGGGTGAGCAGCCGGGTGGCCGCCGCGGCGAGCCGGTCGGCGTCCACCTCGCCGTCGAGCGTGAGGATTTGCTGCTCGACGTAGGAGCCCGCCGAGTCGTCGTCGAAGACCGAGTGGAAGTACAGGCCCTCCTGCAACGGGGTCAGCGGCAGGATGTCCCGGAGCCGGGGGCCGTCCAGGGCGTCGACGTCGGCCTGGGTGAGCCGTACCAGGTCGAAGTCGCTGGGCGAGTGGCCGCCCGTGTCGAGCGCGGCCAGTCCGGTGAGGGCCGTGCGGAAGTACTCGGCGAGGGTCGTGATGTCCTCGTCGGTGAACATCCCCTCGGGCCAGGAGATGGTGGTGACCAGTTCGTACGCGCCGCTCGGGGCGGGTTCGGCGATGGCGTTGAACTCCAGGGGGCGCGGCAGGCGCATGCCCGGGTCCCGCTTCTCGCCCAACTGCCCCGTGGCTCCCGCGAGTTGCCAGTCGCCCGGGGCGCCCGCGTCGAAGCGGCCCAGGTAGTTGAAGAGCACCTGGGGTGCGGGCGCGTCGAACTCGGTTCCGGCCAGGTACCGCAGGGCGCCGTAGGACACGCCGTTGTCCGGCACCCGGGCGAGGTCCTCCTTGACCGCCTTGAGCGCGGCGGTCAGATACCTGGGCGCGGTGAAGTCGGCGGTGTCGCCGGGGTCCACGGTCACGGGGAACAGGGTGGTGAACCAGCCCACGGTCCTGGACAGTTCGGGCTCGAAGCCGGCGCAGGGCGCCACGAACGGTGCCTCGCGGCCGTGGCCCTCGAGCTCGATGTGGGCGAACGTCTGCCGCTGGCCGAGGTCGCGGCGCCACCGGGCGAGGGCGACGGCGAGCGCGGTCAGCAGCACGTCGTTGACGCCGGCGTGGAACCTCGCGGGGATCTCGCCGAGCAGGGCGGCCGTGACCTCGGGGCCGACGCAGACGGTCCGCAGCCGCTCGTGCGCGACGGTGTCGGCCTCCGACAGCGCACGTCGGCCCACCGGCTGGTCCTCTCCCGGCAGGGGGCGCCGGTAGAAGGAGCTGTCCGCGTCGTACGCGGCGCGTTCCAGCAGCTGGGTCCAGCGCCGGAAGGACGTGCCCGCCCTGGGCAGCTCGACCGGGGCGCCCGTGGAGCGCTGCCGCCAGGCGGTGGCCAGGTCGTCCATCAGGATGCGCCAGGAGACTCCGTCGATCACGACGTGATGGGCGACGAGGACCAGTTGCCGTGCCGCGCGGCGCCAGACGGCCCGCAGCATCGCCCCGTTCCCCGGGTCGAGCGCCGCGGTGGCGAGGGCGACGCACTCGTCGAGCGGCCGGTCGCTCTCCTGCCATCCCGGCGCGGCCCGGTCCGCCTCGGGGATGTCGAAGCTCCAGCGCTCGCCGCGCACCAGCCGCGCGCGCAGCATGTCGTGGCGTCGGACCACGGCGGTGAGGATCTCGTCGAGGGCGTCGGCGGTCAGGTCGGCGGGGGTGGTCAGCACCACCGACTGGACGAAGCCGTCGATGGCGTCGGTGGTCTCACCGAGCCACTGCACGACGGGCGATCCCACGACGGCGCCGGTGGCGACATCGCGGTGGTCGACGGTGGAGACGTCCTCGCGGCTCGCCACCGCGGCGAGGGCGCCCACGGTGTCGTGGGTGAAGATCTGCCGTGCCGTGACGTGGAGGCCCGCCTCGCGCAGCGCGCTCAGCAGGGAGATGGCGAGGATGCTGTCTCCGCCGAGCTTGAAGAAGTTCTGGTCGACGCCGACCTCGTCGAGCCGCAGGACGGCCGCGACCGCCGTGCACACCGCGCGCTCGGCCTCGGTGGTGGGCCGCGCGAGCGAGCCCGTGCCGATGACGGGTTCGGGGAGCGCGCCCCGGTCGAGCTTGCCGTTCGCGGTGAGCGGGAACTCCGTGAGGACGACGACGTGGGCGGGGACCATGTACTCGACCATGTGCTCGGCGGCCCATGCGGTGACGTCGTCCGCCCGCAGGTCCTCGCTCCCGGCGGCCGGGATGACGTAGCCCACGAGGTAGGTGCCGCCCGCCGTGTTCTTCTTCGCGACGACACAGGTGTGCCGAACGCCGGGGTGCTCGGCCAGGCCGACCTCGACGTCCTCGATCTCCAGCCGCATGCCGCGGATCTTGATCTGGTTGTCGGCGCGGCCGAGGAAGTCCAGTGATCCGTCCGGGGTGAAGCGGGCGAGGTCACCGGTCCGGTAGAGCCGGGAGCCGTCGTCCGCGAAGGGGTTCGCGACGAACCGGGAGGCGGTCAGTCCGGGGGCGTTGACGTATCCGCGCCCCAGGAGGAAGCCACCCACGTACAGTTCGCCGCCGGCGCCGACCGGGACCGGGCGCAGTTCGTCGTCGAGCACATAGAGCTGGGTGTTCGGGTTGGCCCTGCCGATCGACGTCGACAGGCGTTCGGCCGCGCCCCGGTAGATGACGTGTGAGACGCCGATGGTCGTCTCGGCCGGGCCGTAGCCGTGGTACATGGGGATGTCGAGCCGGGTGCGGAAGCGCTCGTACAGCTCCGGGGTCAGGACCTCGCCGCCGCACCACACGTGCCGCAGGCTGTCCAGGCGCCCCGAGTCGCCCGCGATCTCCAGCAGGACGTCCAGCATGGACGAGACCAGGTAGGTGAAGGTGACGCGCTGTTCGGCGATCACGCTCAGCAGATGGTGCGGGTCGCGTTCACCGCCGGGCCGCAGCACGACCAGCCGGCCGCCGGACACCAGCGGCAGGAAGATCTCGTTGATGGAGATGTCGAAGGACAGGGGTGCCTTGAACAGCGAGGCGTCGTCGTGGCCGAAGCCGAGGATCTCGTCCACCTGCCACAGCAGGCGCTCGCTGATCGCCTCGTGCCGGATCATCGCGCCCTTGGGCCGGCCCGTCGAACCGGATGTGAAGATCACATAGGCGAGGGCGTCCCCGTGGACGGTGACACCCGTCCTCCCGGTGGGGTACGAACCGTACCGCCAGTCGCCGAGGTCGACGGCCACGGCGTCCGGTTCTCCGGGGGCGTGCTCGCCCGAGTCATTGAGCTGCAGGACGACCCGGGCGTCCTCGACGACGACGGCCCGGCGTGCGGCGGGCCACTGCGGATCGAGCGGTACGAACGCGCACCCCGCCTGGAGGACGGCGAGCAGGCCGACGACCATGTCGGCGGAGCGGCCGAGGGAGATGCCGACGACCTGTTCGGCAGTGAGGCCCCGCTCGATCAGATGGTGGGCCAACTGGGCGGAGAACTCAGCCGTCTGACGGTAGGTCAGTGAGCGGTGCTCGTCGACGACGGCCACGGCGTCCGGCCTGCTGCGGGCCTGCTCGTGGAACATCTCCACGATGGTCGGGCGGACCCGGTCGGCCCGGTTGTCGTTCCACTCGGCGAGGGTGGCGAGCCGCGCCGCCACGCCGGACGGGCCGACGGTGCCGAGCGGCCGGTCGGGGAAGTCGGCCAGGTCGTCCAGCGCGAGCTGCGCGTCGGCCGGGTCGACGCCGTCCGGGACGGTGATGCCGTGCCCGTCCGCGTCCACCTCCCAACCATCGGGCGTGGCACCGCCGTTGTCGACCCAGCCGAGGACGTCGGCGAAGAGGGTGCCGGGGGTGAGATCGATGCCGTCGGGGCTCCGGCCCGTCGCCCAGTACGACAGCCCGATGGCGCACGCTGCGGCGATGGTGGTGTCGGAGTAGTCGCCGATGCGCCGGCGTACACCGGTCAGGCGTTCGGGGGAAAGCAGTACGAGACCAGCGCTCGGTTCCATCGACGACTCAACGCCCCTTCTGAGCATGAAAGTTGCCTCACATAACGTCGGTCCTGCTGGCGTGAGGGGCTGCTCAACTGCCTTCTCGCCAGGCCCGCCACAGTCGTGCGTACCGGCCGCCCACCGCCACCAGCTCGTCGTGCGTGCCCTGTTCGACCACGCGCCCCGCGTCCAGTACGGCGATCCGGTCGGCCGCCATCGCCTGGGTGAGCCGGTGCGCCACGAACAGGGTGGTCCGGCCGGCGCAGGCGGCCAGGACGGCCCGCTCCAGTTCGGCGGCGCCCTCGCTGCCCGCCTCCGCGGTCGACTCGTCGAGCACGACCACCGGCGAGCGGGCCAGCACCAGCCGGGCCAGGGCGAGTTGGGCGACCTTGGTGACGTCCAGGCGCTCGCCGCCCTCGCCGACCGGGGTGTTCAGCCCCTCGGGCAGCGCCTCGGCCCAGGCTCCGGCGCCGACCGTGCGCAGGGCGCCCGCGAGTTCGCCGTCGGTGGCCTCCGGTGCCGCCAGCCGCAGATCGTCGGCGAGCGGACCGGAGAACACATGGGTCTCCTGGGTGAGGATGCTCACCAGGGCGCGCGCCCCGGCCTCGTCCAGACCGGCGAGGTCGGTGGACCCGATGCGCACCGATCCGGAGGTCGGGGTCCCGATGCCGGCGATCAGCGCGGCCAGGGTCGTCTTGCCCGCGCCCGTCGCCCCCACCAGGGCGAGCGAACCGCCGGCGGGGATCCTCAGGTCGACGTCCCGCAGGACCGGTTCCGCACTGCCGGGATAGGTGAAGGTCAGTCCCTTCACCGTCACCGGCAGGGGCGCGGGGTCCGCCGGTGCGACGGCCGGGTCGCCCACCAGCCGGCCCTCGGCGGCCTCCCCCAGCACGCCCACCAGCCGGGTCAGGCTCGCGCCCGACTTCTGTGCCTCGTCGAAGGTGAACATGATGAGGCCCAGCGGGGTGAAGAGCCGGTGGAACAGCAGCGGCGCCGCGGACACCTCGCCGAGGGTGGCGGCGTCCGCCTCCAGCAGGCCGTATCCCACCAGGAGGATCAGGACCAGCCCGATGAACTCGGCGCGGTTCTCCCGGCCGACGAACCGGCCGAAGAACCGGAACACCTCGATGCCCAGCTCGCGCACCCGCCAGGACTCGGCGGTGACCTTCTCACGGAAGGACTCCTCGAGACGGTAGGCCCGGACCGTGTCGATCCCGTCGAGACCGCTGATCAGCGCCTGGGCGCGGTCGGCCTGGGCCGCCCGCTGCTTCTGGTACAGGGGAGCGGAGCGCGGCAGGTACCAGCGCAGGGCCAGTGCGTACGCGGGGAGGGCGGCGGCGCCCGCCAGGCCCAGCCGCCAGTCCAGTCCGAACATGCCGGCCGTGGCGATGGTGACCAGCACTCCCGCGGAGAACACGGTGGGGACGGCCGTACGGATGCCCTTGGAGACGACGGCCACGTCGTCTCCGACCCGGGAGAGCACGTCTCCGCGGCCGACCTGCTCGATGCGGGCGCTCGGCATCCCGAGCACCGCGCGGACGGCGCCTTCGCGGAGCCGGGCGAGCAGATCCGCGCCGAGCCGGCCGATCAGATACGTCGACGCCGCGGTGGCCGTCGCGCCGAGCAGCGCGGCGGCCCCGATCAGCACACCGACGGTGACGAGGACCGAGCGCGACCCGCCCTCGACGACCGCGTCCACCACCCGGCCGAGCAGGAGCACGGGGAGGACCTGGAGCGCCGCCCCGGCCACCGTGGTGAGCACGGTGGCCGCGGTCAGCCAGGGGACCTCGCGGCAGTGCGCCGTGACCCACCGGGTGGCCTCGCGCCCGGACGCCGTGCGCAGGGTCGCGGGGGGCACCCGCGTGTCGGTCGACATCTAGGAGCCGGCCGCCGCTTCGACGAGCTCGTCCACGGCGTAGGGCATCGACAGCAGGGTGCCCTGGGAGATGGCCGCGCCGACCGCCGGACCCTCGCTGTCCAGCAGGTAGGACACGTTGCCCTTCTTGACGGCGTCGAGGTTGGCGAACAGCTTGAACTTCTTGAGCGCCTCGGTGTCGGCCTTGTCGTTGATGACGAAGATGTGGTCGACGTCGACCAGGTCGACGCGCTCGGGCGAGAGCTTGGTGTAGAAGCTGCCGTCCGCGATCTTGTCGATCTCGGTCTGGTACGCGAAGCCGATGCCCGACACCAGGCGTGCGCGGACGTCGGTGGAGGTGAACGGCGCGACGGAGTTCTCGTACCAGGACAGGACGACGGCCTTCTGGTCGGCGAACTCGGGGTGGGCCTTCTTGGCCGCGTCGAGCTTGGCCTGGATGTCGTCCACCATCTTCTCGCCCTCCTCGGCCTTGCCGAGTGCCTTGGCGATCTGCAGCGCGTTGTCCTGCCAGGGCGCGCTGAACGGCTCCTTCTCCGTCTTGGTGCGGCCCACCGTGGGCGCGATCCTGGAGAGCTTGTCGTAGGCGGCCTGGTCGACCTCGGAGTAGACCGCGATGATCAGGTCCGGGCGCAGGGCGGCGATCTTCTCGTAGTTGGGGCCGGAGTCGCCGTTCTTCATGATGACCTCGGGCTTGGTGTCGCCCCACTTGTCCTTCACCCACGGCCACTGGGTGTTGATGTCGGGGCTCTGGCCCTCGGGGTTCGGGTACTGGTCGACCATGCCGACGGGCTTGATGCCGAACGCCAGGACGGTCTGGTCGTCGGTGTAGCCGACGGTGACGACCCGCTCGGGGGCCTTCTTGACCGTCGTGCTGCCGAAGGCGTGCTCCACGGTGACCGGGAAGGCGCCGGCCGCGGTGGTCGCCGCGGCGTCGCCCGCCTTGTCGGCCGTGTCCGAGTCGGAACCGCACCCCGCGAGGAGGCCGACGCCGAGGGCCGCGGCGGACAGGGTCGCCGCGAGCCGCCGCCACGGCTTCCGGCGCGTCGTTCTGTGGAGGAGCATCCGTCAATCCCCTTGCTGTTCGCGCTGTCCAGTGCGCCCCGGGTAAGGGCAGGCAAACCGTACCGCATTGAAGTAAGGTTAGCCTAGCCTAACTTAACCAACTTTGTTGCTGTCTAGTCGAGTTGGACGTGGGTACGTCCGATCGGGACGATGAGCGGCCGGTCTCCCACCGGGTCGTCGATCACCCGGGCACGCAGTCCGAACGCCTCGTACAGCAGCTCGGCCGTGATCACGTCACGCGGGTGCCCCTGCGCCAGAAGGGACCCGGACCGCATCACGACGAGGTTGTCGCTGTAGCGCGCGGCCAGGTTGAGGTCGTGCAGCACCATGACCACGGTGCACCCCGCGCCCTGGAGGTCGCTCACCAAGTCGAGCACGTCGATCGCGTGCGCCAGGTCGAGATAGGTGGTCGGTTCGTCGAGCAGCAGCAGGTCGGTGCCCTGGGCCAGGGTCATCGAGATCCAGACGCGCTGCCGCTGTCCGCCGGACAGCGTGTCGACCGCACGGTCGGCGAGGTCCGACACCCCGGTCATGGCGAGCGCGCGCTCCACCACGGCGGCGTCGTCGGAGGACCACTGCCGCAGCCAGCTCTGGTGCGGATGCCGGCCCCGGGCCACCAGGTCGGACACGGTCAGACCCTCCGGGGCGACCGGCGCCTGCGGCAGCAGACCGAGCTTCTTCGCCACGTCCCTGGTCCTGAGTCGGGCGATGTCCTCGCCGTCCAGCACGACCCTCCCGCCGGACGGTTTGAGCAGCCGGGCCAGGGTCCTCAACAGGGTCGACTTCCCACAGCCGTTGGGGCCGATGATCGTGGTGATCACGCCGGGCGGTATCGCCACGTCGAGATCCTCGATGACGGTCCGGGCGCCGTACCCGACCGTGACACCCCTGGCTGCCAGCCGCTCCGGCGAGGCTGTTTCGGTCCCGGACTCCACGCCGGTGACGGACTGCACGACCACAAGGCCCCCTTGCTCAGGATTGTCTGACTTCATGTCGGCTGTCTGCGGTTCGCCCGCACCAGCAGATGGACGAGGAAGGGGCCGCCGATCGCGGCGGTGACCACACCGACCGGCAGACCGTCGGGGAGTGCCGTACGCGCGAGGAGGTCCGAGCCGATCAGCAGCAGGGCGCCCACCATGCCGGAGGCCGGCATCGGCGGCGTCGGTGACCGCGTCAGCCGCATCGCCACCTGGGGGGCCACCAGAGCGACGAACGGAACCGGGCCCGCCGCGCTCACCGCCACACCGGCCAGCAGGACCGCGCACAGCAGGAGGGCCGCCCGCACCGCCGAGTGGCGGACGCCCAGCCCGGCGGCGACGTCGTCGCCGAGATGCAGCGGCTTGAACTGGAACGAGACGCACGCCACCACGACCAGGAGCGCGAGTGTGCCCCAGAGCGCGATGCGGACCTCGTCCCACGACCGGTTGTCCAGCGAGCCGACCAGCCAGGCCTGGGCCCGGGCCACGTCCCGGATGTCGGCGGTGGCCAGCAGCCAGGTCGTGATCGCCTCCATGACGGCGCTCACCGAGATGCCGATGAGGATGAGCCGGAAGCCGTCGATCCCGCGCCGCCAGGCCAGGAAGTACACCAGCAGCCCGGTGCCGAGGCCGCCGACGAGCGCGGCCGCGGACACCCCCAGGGAGTCGACGATCGCCGAGGCGGTGCCGCCCGACACCGTCACCAGGAACACCGCGGTCGCTCCGGCGCCCCCGGTGATCCCCAGGATGTCCGGGCTCGCCAGCGGATTGCGGGCGACGGACTGCGTGATCGCCCCGGACACGCCGAGCGCGATCCCGACGACGACCCCGGCCAGGGCGCGCGGCATCCGCAGATCCATGATCACGAACTCGTCGATCTGCTCGCCCCGCCCGAGGATCGTGGCGAACACCCGGGGCAGGCCGATGGGGAAGTCCCCGACGCCGACGGACACACAGAACACCACGAAGGTGCTCGCCGCCAGCAGCAGGGTGACCAGGACGAGCCAGGGCCGCCACACGAACGACATACGGCCGAGCCTGAGGCCCGGCGCCACCGAGGGCTTCACATCCGTCCCGTTCACGCGTTCTTGAACTTTCCCAGCCACACCAGCCCCGCGAAGAACGGCGCACCGAGGAGCGCGACGAGGACACCCGCGTCCAGCTCGCCCGGACGGACCACCAGGCGGCCCACGATGTCGCAGACCAGCAGGACGACGGCGCCGAGCAGACCGGCGTAGGGCACCAGCCAGCGGTAGTCGGGGCCGGTCAGGTACCGGGCCACGTGGGCCACCATGAGCCCGAGGAACGCGATGGGGCCGCACGCCGCCGTCGCCGCGCCCGCCAGCAGGGTGATGGCGGCGATGCCGATCGTCCGGCTGAGCGCGATGTTCGCGCCGAGCCCGCGTGCCACGTCCTCGCCGAGGTTCAGCAGGTTGACGGTGGGCAGTGTGGTCAGCGCCAGCACGAGCCCGACCACGATGAACGCGGTCACCGGCCAGATGACGGCGAATCCGACGCCGGCCACGGAGCCCGCGTTCCAGAACCGCAGGGCGTTCAGCGACTTCTGGTCCGACAGCGCGACCGCGGTGGTCATCGCGGCGAGGAACACGGTGACGCCCTGTCCGGCGAGGGCCAGCGTCAGCGGATTGCCGGCGCCCCGGCCGATGCTCGCCAGCCCGAACACGACGACACCGGCGAGCGCCGCGCCCAGGAAGGCGAACCAGACGTACTGGAAGGGGTCGGAGAACCCGAACACGGCGATCGCCGACACGACGGCGAAGGACGCGCCGGAGTTCACCCCCAGCAGGCCGGTGTCGGCGATCGGGTTGCGGGTGTACCCCTGGATCAGGGCACCGCCGACGCCCAGGGCGACGCCCGCGACGACAGCGAGCACCGTCCGGGGCACCCGTACGGTCTGCACGATGAGCCTGATCTCCGTCAGCCGCCGGTCGGCGTCGGGCGCCGCGAACAGCCCGTGCCACACCTCGGCCGGAGTCAACGCGCGCGCCCCCACCGCCAACGACACCACCCCCGCCGCGACGAGGACGACCACCAGCAGACCGAGACCTACGACTCGCCTGTGGCGAAGTCGAGTCGAGACCCCGGCCGCCGGTCGCTCCACTCCAGTCGTGCCCATGTCGACGTACGTCATCCCTTGATCGGCTAGCGGGCGGTGCTGCTGGTTCCGTCGGTGACCGTCCGGGCGGCGGCAGGGGCGGGGCCGCGGCCGAGGAGCGAGTCCAGGATCTCGCCGACCCTGATGGCGGTGTTGGACAGCAGTGACGACGTGATGCCGTGCGTGTGCTCCGTGCCGCCCTGGAGATAGATGCCGCAGCGCAGGTCGGGGTCGGTCGCGATGCGGTAGTCGCGCTCGACGCGGACGCGGCCCTCGTCGTCGCGCAGGCAGCGGTCCGCGACCTCGCCGAGCAGGGCGACCGGGTCGGCGGGGCTGTAGCCGGTGGCGAAGACCACGACGTCCGCGTCCAGGAGGGTCTCCTCCCCGGTGACGAGGGAGGTGACGGTGGCCCGCACCTTGTCGGGCGCGTCCTTGACCCCGGTGAGCCGGGAGACGTTGAGGAAGCGCAGGCGCTCGCTGCCGAGGACCTTCTCCTGGTACATCTGCCGGTACAGGTCGTCGATGAGGTCGATGTCCACCACGGAGTAGTTGGTGTTGCCGTGGTAGTCCATCAGCCGGCGTTTGACGTTCTCCGGCGCGGTGAAGTACTCGTCGACCGCCGCGGGGTCGAAGATCCGGTTGGCGAAGCTGCTGTCGTCGGCGGGGCTGTAGCCGTAGCGCGAGAAGACGGCGCACACCTCGGCCCGCGGGAAGCGCCGGTGGAGGTAGGCGACGTTCTCTGCGGCGCTCTGTCCGGCGCCGACGACGACGAAGCGGGAGGGCGCCTCGCCGTCCAACCCCTCGACCTTCGCCAGCAGTTCGGAGTTGTGCCAGACGCGCTCGGAGCGCTCCACACCGTCCGGCATGAGGGGACGCAGACCGGTGCCGATGACGAGGTTGCGGGCGCGGTGGACCGCGAGCCCCTCCGCGGACCGGACCGTCACGTCCAGGTGGTCCACCACTCCGTCGCGGACGACGGGCATGACGCCGACGACCTCGTGGCCGTAGGAGACCATGTCGTCGACCTTGCCGGCGGCCCACTCGAAGTAGTCGTGGAACTCCACCCGCAGCGGGAAGAGGTTCTTGTGGTTGATGAAGTCGATCAGCCGTCCCCGGCTCTGGAGGTAGCACAGGAAGCTGTACTCGCTGGCCGGGTTGCGGAGCGTCACCAGGTCCTTGAGGAAGGAGACCTGCATGGTCGCGTCGTCGATGAGCATGCCCCGGTGCCATCCGAAGCGCGGCTGCTGCTCGAAGAAGTGGGCGGTGACCGCTTCCTCGGGGGCGACGCCTGCGTTGTGCTCGCTGAGCGCGATCGCCATGGCCACATTGGACGGCCCGAAGCCGATGCCTATGAGGTCGTGGATCAAAGGGGCGTCGCCAGGACGAGCCTGTGCCATGTCACTCCCATCGTGCGGGCGGCCGCCCTGCGGGGAAGGCGGCCGTTGGTCGAGCATCGGGAAGTACGGAAGCCGGGGCACGCCGAAGAGCCGCGACCCGGAACTTAGGTAAGGCTAAGCTCATCCTGTGGAGCCTGTCCATAGAACAATTCGGACTGTCGGCATATGAGCTCCCGTCAATCCACCGCCAAGCAGGCCCCGTTGACCACTTAGGTAAGCCTTGCTTTACTGTCCAGGCCCCATCCCTGGCTTGAGGAGGAACCCCATGCGGGTCGTCATGTTCGGTTACCAGACCTGGGGGCACCGCACCCTGCAAGCCCTCCTGGACTCCGAGCACGACGTGGTCCTCGTCGTGACCCACCCCAAGAGCGAGCACGCGTACGAGAAGATCTGGAGCGACTCGGTCGCCGACCTCGCCGAGGAGAACGGCGTACCGGTCGTCATCCGCAACCGCCCCGACGACGAGGAGCTGTTCGAGCGTCTGAAGGAGGCCGACCCGGACATCATCGTCGCCAACAACTGGCGTACCTGGATCCCGCCGCGCGTCTTCGGCCTGCCGCGCCACGGCACGCTCAACGTGCACGACTCCCTGCTGCCGAAGTACGCCGGCTTCTCCCCGCTGATCTGGGCGCTCATCAACGGAGAGCCCGAGGTGGGCGTCACCGCGCACATGATGAACGACGAGCTCGACGCCGGGGACATCGTGCGGCAGGAGGCGGTGCCGGTCGGACCGACGGACACGGCGACCGACCTCTTCCACAAGACCGTCGACCTCATCGCCCCCGTCACCATCGGCGCGCTCGATCTCATCGCCTCCGGACAGACGGAGTTCACCCGACAGGACCGCTCGCAGGCGAGCTTCTTCCACAAGCGGTCCCTCGAGGACAGCCGCATCGACTGGAGCTGGCCCGCCGAGGACCTGGAGCGCCTGATCCGCGCCCAGTCCGAGCCGTACCCCAGCGCGTTCACCCACCACAGGGGCAGGCGGCTCGAGGTCCTGGCCGCCGTGGTCTCCCAGGGGCTCTACGGCGGCACGCCCGGCCGCATCTTCTACCGCGAGGGCGACGGCGTGGTCATCGTCGCCGGAGCCGACGCCCGCACCGGCCGCAACCACGGCCTGGCCCTCACCCGTGTCCGCACCGAGGACGGCCGTGAACTGCCCGCGGCCGAGTACTTCACCTCCATGGGCGGCTATCTGACCAACCAGCCCTGATTTCTGGGGGGTTGCGGGCCGGGAGGGTCGCCCCAGCCCGGCGCGCCCCCGCGTCGGAGTGCCCGTCAGACCGGAGGCCGGCATCCCCGTGGCCGGCGAGAAGGCGGCGGAGCATTGTCAGTGGCGGGTGGCAGCATCGGGCGTATGACGGACACCACGGCATTCGACTGGCGGTCCTTCCTGCTCCGGTGGAGCGGGGAGTGGGCGGATTCCCTGCCGGAGGACGAGACGCGGAGCGAGGACGACGAGGCCGCCCGGCAGGCGCGGTGGCTGGGTCTGCCGCCCGCGTCCGAGGAGCGGATCGCCGCCCTGGAGGAGCGCCTGGGCCGACGGATGCCCCCGTCGTACCGCGAGTTCCTCCGGGTCAGCGACGGATGGCGACATGCGGGCGGGTTCGTGTGGCTGCTCGCCGGGACGACGGACGCGCGCTGGCACGAGGACGCCTCGGGGCTCGCGGAGATGTACGAGGAGTACCTGGACGAGGACGCCGGGCCCGAGGAACAGTGGGAGGCGGACCTCTGGCGGCGCGGGCTGCAGCTCGACGTGGAATCCGACATCACTCACGTCCTCCTCGACCCCGAGGACGTCGACGAGGACGGCGAGTGGGCCGCGTACACCTGGGCGAGCTGGAGGGCCGCGCCACCGGAACGGCACGCGAGCTTCCGCGCGTTCATGCAGGACATGTACCGGGAGTTCCACAGCCTGCGGGCGCACCGGAGCGACGGGGAGCCTGAGTTCGCCAACGACACGACGCGCACCCTGGACGCCCAGGTCGAGGAGGCTCGCCTGGAGGCGCTGCGCGGTGACTGGGAGCGGGCCCTGCAGGTACTGAACCAGGCCAAGGGGTACGGCAGACCGCGGGCGGCGGGGCTGGGCGACCAGATACGCCGTCTGCTCGGCGACACCTCTTCGGTGTCCTTCGAGGACGTGGTGACGGACCACCGCTACGCGCTCGACCTGCTGCCGCCGCTGGTCGCCGAGCACGCGGCGCACACCTACCGGGACGACTCCACGCTGACCTTCTCCCTGCGCGGCGCCGACGAGGACCTCGTGTCCCTGGCGTACGCGACGCTGGATCAGGTGCGGAGCGGCACTTTCCGGTACACGGCGGCCGGACCGTTCGGGGAGGCGGTGGAGCGGGCGCGGGAGCTGGCCCGGTGGGGCGACAGCGACGGGGCGTGGCGGGCGCTGAGCAGCGCCCTGCCCCGGTGGGAGCCTCTGGGACCGGACCATCTGGCGCCGCTTGGGTGGCTGGCCGACCCCGTGCTCGGGCCGTTGCTGACGCCTGAGCGGGGCCGCGAACTGCTGTCCACGCCGAGGGGTGGACAGGGCGGCGATGTCCGTCGTCCAGCACCGGCGGCACCTCGGCCGGCGCGGCTCCGCGGTGACGGATCAGGTCCCTGAGGTCGGGCGGCATGGCGTCCCGGACCACCAGGCCGAACCGGTGCCGGGAGATCCGGGCGAACCCCTCGGCGCCGGTGACCGCCGTGTCGGCCACCCGGTAGCCGGCGAGCCGGAGCGTCATGGTGATCATTTACTTGCCTGACTTAAGCACCCCTGCGGGGCGCCGTGAGCTTGGCGTGGGTTCGCCGCTCACCCCCCGCCGCGAAACTGTGTAGCCCCACCACATGTGACCCTGATCTGGGCGTTCCTACGGTGTCCGGACGACCACCCGTCCCCACCGCACACGAGGAAGTGGCGCCCATGGCATCAGAGACCGCATCCGCTCCCCCACCCCCCGCCCGCCTCAGGCGCATCGTCGCCGCCAGTCTCATCGGGACCACCATCGAGTGGTACGACTTCTTCCTGTACGGCTCCGCCGCCGCGCTCGTGTTCAACAAGCTGTTCTTTCCGGACTCCGAACCGCTCGTCGGCACGTTGCTGTCCTTCCTGACGTACGCCGTGGGATTCGCGGCGCGCCCGCTCGGAGCGCTGGTGTTCGGGCACTACGGCGACCGGCTCGGCCGGAAGCGGCTGCTGGTGCTGAGTCTGCTGCTGATGGGCGGGGCGACCTTCGCGATCGGGCTGCTGCCGACGCATGCGACGGTCGGGGCCGCCGCGCCCGTGCTGCTGACCGCGTTGCGGCTGGTGCAGGGATTCGCGCTGGGCGGTGAGTGGGGCGGGGCCGTGCTGCTGGTGTCGGAGCACGGGGACGCGCGGCGGCGCGGGTTCTGGGCCTCGTGGCCCCAGACCGGCGCGCCGGCCGGGCAGTTGCTGGCGACGGGTGTGCTGTCGCTGCTGACCGCCGTGCTGTCGGACTCCGCCTTCGCCTCCTGGGGCTGGCGGATCCCGTTCCTCCTCTCGGGCGTGCTGGTGGTCGTGGGTCTGTGGATTCGTCTCTCCGTCGATGAATCGCCGGTCTTCCGGCAGGCGTTGGCGCAGGCCGAGGCCCGTCGGGCCGACCGGGCCTCCGGGTCCGAGAAGCTGCCGCTGGTCGCCGTACTGCGCCACCACTGGCGTGACGTACTGGTCGCGATGGGGGCACGGATGGCCGAGAACATCTCCTACTACGTCATCACCGCCTTCATCCTCGTGTACGCCACCACCTCCGCCGGTGTCTCGAAGCAGACCGCGCTCAACGCCGTGCTGATCGCCTCGGCGGTGCACTTCGCCGTCATCCCGGCCTGGGGCGCGCTGTCGGACCGGGTCGGACGGCGGCCCGTGTATCTGCTGGGTGCGGCCGGGGTGGGTCTGTGGATGTTCCCGTTCTTCGCGCTCGTCGACACCGGTGACTTCGGTGGCCTCCTCCTCGCCGTGACCGTGGGCCTGGTGCTGCACGGCGCGATGTACGCGCCCCAGGCCGCGTTCTTCTCCGAGATGTTCGCGACCCGCGTGCGCTACTCCGGCGCCTCCATCGGCGCCCAGTTCGCCTCGGTCGCGGCGGGTGCGCCGGCACCGCTCATCGCCACCGCCCTGCTCGCCGACTACGACAGCTCCACCCCGATCGCCCTGTACGTGATCGCCGCGGCCCTGGTGACCGTCGTCGCCGTGGGAGCGGCGAAGGAGACCCGGCACCGCGACCTGGCCCGGGTCGGGGCTTCCGAGGAGGCCGAGCTCGCGACGGCCCAGGAGGCCGGGGCCGTCTGAGCCCGCTCGCGTCCTCACCGGCCCCCGTACACCCGTACGGGGGTCAGTGCGCCGAGGGGGCCACCGCCAGTCGGCGCAGACGCAGGGCGAGCTGTATCTCCAGGGCGCGGCCGGGGCTGTGCCAGTCATCGCCCAGGAGGCGGCCGACGCGTTCGAGGCGCTGGGCCACCGTGTTCACATGGACGTGGAGTTCGTCCTTGGTGCGGGCCGGGCTCATCCCGCAGGCGAAGTACGCGTCCAGGGTGCGCAGCAGGTCGGTGCCGCGCCGCTCGTCGTAGGCGACGACGCGGCCGATGGTGCGGTCCACGAAGCCGGTCACATCGCGGTCGCCGGCGAGGAGCAGACCCAGGAAGCCGAAGTCCTCGGCGGCCGCGCCGTCCCCGGAGCGGCCCAGCAGCCGCAGGGCGTCCAGGCAGCGGCGGCCCTCCTCGTAGGCGGCGGCCACGGTGTCGGGGTGGGTGGTGAGGTCACGGACGGGGGCGGAGGCGCCGACGGTGACCGCCTCGTGGACGGCGGTGCCGAGGTGCCGGGCGGTACGGCGGGCCAGGTCGGTGGCGGTGTCGCCCGGTTCCAGGGGCAGCAGCAGGACCGTACCGCCGTCGCGGGCGGCGGCGAGGCCCTGCCGGGTCGCCGCGAGGTGGGAGGCGGCGGACCACAGGCGCCGGCGGGCGCCCGCCTCCTGGTCGGCGTCGGACGCGGCGCCGTCGAGGCGGGCGGCGAGGACGACATGGGTGGCGTCGAGGTCGGCGGACAGGCGCGAGGCCCGTTCGCGCAGCAGGCGGGGGTCGTGGTCGCGTGCGTCGAGCAGGTCGTCCAGCAGTTCTCCGCGGACGCGCTGTTCGGCCTCGGCGGCGGAGCGTCTGGCCAGGAGCAGCAGGGAGGTGACCATGGCGGCGCGCTCCAGGGTGCGCTGGTCGACGGGGTCGAGGCCGGGGTGCCCGCGCAGCACCAGCGCGCCGAGCAGTTCGCCTCCGGCGGCCACCGCGGCGATCCAGTCGTCGGCGTGCCGTACGGCGTGGCCCTCGGCGCGGGATGCCTCCAGTGCCCGGGCCGGTGCGGTCTCCGTGAACTCGACCGTGCCGTCGAGGACCTGGGAGACGGCGGCGGCCACGTCGTGCACGCCGCCGCCGCGCAGCACCAGCTCGGCGAGCCGGTCGTGGACGTCGGAGGCGCGCTCGATGACGGCGCTGCGGTCCTGGATGATCTCGTTGGCGTGTTCGAGGCCGGCGAGGGCCGAGCGGGTCTCCGTCAGGAGGTTGGCGGTGTCGATGGCGGCCGCCGCGAGCGCCGCGAAGGAGCCGAGCAGGGCGATCTGCTCCCGTTCGAAGACACGGGCGCGTCGGTCGGCGGCGAACAGCACCCCGATGACGTCCGGGCCGAGGGCCAGCGGCACCCCCAGGATCGCGACCAGGCCCTCGTCCCGCACGCCCGCGTCGATGGTCGAGGTGTGCCGGAAGCGGTCGTCGCGGAAGTAGTCGTCGGTGACGTACGGGCGGGCGGTCTGGGCGACCAGTCCGCCGAGCCCCTCCCCCATTCCGAGGCGCAGCTGCTGGAAGCGGGCGGCGACCGAGCCCTCGGTGACCCGCATGTAGGTGTCGCCCCGGGCGGGGTCGTTGAGGCTGAGGTAGGCGACGTCCGTGCCGAGCAGGGAGCGGGCGCGCTGCACAATCGCCCGCAGCACGGCGTCCAGGTCGCGCAGGCCCGCCAGATCGTGGGCCGTCTCGAACAGCGCCGACAGCTCGGCCTCGCGGCGGCGCCTGCCCTCCAGCTCCGCGTGGACGCGCAGCGCCAGCAGCTTGGCCCGCTCGAGTGCCGCGATCCGCTCGGCCGGCCGTCCCTCGGCGCGGGCGCGCAGCACCGGCCGTTCGTACGCCTCGGCGGCCGCGCCCCGGGCGAGCAGCTCGAGGAACGGCGCGTCGGCGTCGTGGGCGGTGTCGAGGGCCGTCGTGGTGCCCTTCGTGTGATCGCGGGACATGCCCACAGGATTCCTCATGACGGGCTCGCCCCGTCAGCCCTGTGGAAAACCCCGGAGGCCGATATCGAACGCGTGTTCAGTGCGCGGTCCAGCCGCCGTCGAGGACGAGCGAGGTGCCGGTGACGAAGGACGACCGGGGGCCGCAGAGGTAGGCGACGGCCTCGGCGACCTCCTCCGGTTCGATGAGCCGCTTGACGGCGCTGTCCTTCAGCAGGACCTCGGTGATCACCCGGTCCTCGGGGATGCCGTGGGCCCGCGCCTGGTCGGCGATCTGCCGCTGGACGAGGGGGGTGCGGACGTAGGCGGGGTTCACGCAGTTGGAGGTGACGCCGTGGGGCGCGCCCTCGAGGGCGGTGGTCTTGGACAGGCCCTCGAGGCCGTGCTTGGCGGCCACGTACGCCGCCTTGTAGGCGGAGGCCCGCAGTCCGTGGACGGAGGAGACGTTGACGACACGGCCCCAGCCCTGAGCGTACATATGGGGCAGGGCGCCGCGGATGAGGCGGAAGGGCGCCTCCAGCATCACGGTCAGGACGGTGTGGAAGACGTCCGGCGGGAAGTCCTCCAGGGGGCTGACGTGTTGCAGTCCGGCGTTGTTGACCAGGACGTCGGTCCCGGCGGCGGCGAGTTCGGCGGTGTCCAGGTCGGTGAGGTCCAGGACGTGCGGTTCGACGGTGCCCGGCAGACCGGCCGCGTCGCCGGCGAGGGCCTCGAGGCCCGTCGTGTCCCGGTCGACCGCCCGGACCTTTGCCCCGGCGGCGGCCAGCCGCAGCGCGCAGGCACGGCCGATGCCGCCGGCGGCGCCGGTGACGAGGGCGGTACGACCGTCGAGGTCGAGCGAGGGGGCCGGGGCCGGCCGCGGGGTGGTCATGACGCGACCCTAGGCGGCGCCCCGCCCTCGCCCCATGTGGTCAGCACCCACACTTCACTCGGAAAGGGTGGTCTCGAACCATGTGGGTGCGTCGGAGAGGGCCTGCTTGATCCGGAACAGCTGCTTCTCGTGCATCGGCGGCAGGGCGTCCACCTCGAACCAGCCGACCTCGAGGGACTCGTCGTCGTTGACCCGCGCCTGGCCGCCGGTCGCCCGGCAGCGGAAGGTGACGTCCATGAACTGGCACCGGTCGCCGTTGGGGTACTCGACCTGGCGCCCGGAGCGGATCAGGACGACCCGCTCGGGGACGCAGTGCACGCCCGTCTCCTCCTCGACCTCCCGCACGGCGCAGTCCGCCGGCTGCTCACCCGGGTCGGGGATCCCGGTGATCACGGTCCACTGGCCGTTGTCCGCGCGCCGTCCCAGCAGGACGCGTCCCTCGTCGTCGAGGACGACGGCGCTGACGCCGGGGAGCCACAGGAGCTGGTGGCCCGCGGAGGCCCGGATCTCGGTGATGAACTCAGGAGTCGGCATGGGCCGACCCTAACCGGACCGGCCCCCCGTCCGGAGGGACGACTCAGGCGTCCGCACCCCGCCGGGCCCGCAGGCCCGCGCCGATCGCCCAGCCCAGGCCGCCCGCGGCGACCAGCACCAGGGCCATCTCCGGGAGGATCCCGAGCCGGGTCGCGGGTGTCTCGGAGGACCGCAGCGGCACCTTCTGCACCAGGTTGTCCGCGACGAACATGCCGGTCCTCTGGGTGATCTTCCCGTCCGGCATGATGATCGCGCTGACACCGCTGGTGACGGGCACGGTCACGGTGCGGCTGTGCTCGACGGCGCGGACGCGGGACATCGCGAGCTGCTGGTAGGTCATCTCGCTGCGGTCGAAGGTGGCGTTGTTGCTGGGCACGGAGATGATCTGGGCGCCGTCGGTGACCTCGGAGCGCACCGCCCAGTCGAAGGCGGCCTCGTAGCAGGTGACCAGGCCCACCTTGGCGTCGTCCATGGTGAACACACCGGGCTTGGTACCGCGGCTGAAGTCCTGGCGGACCATCGAGGTCCACTCGCTGTTGATCGCGCCGATGAGCGAGCGCAGCGGGAGGTACTCGCCGAACGGCTGGATCTGCCGCTTGTCGTAGGTCTGGGTGGGGCCCTTCACCGGGTCCCAGAGGATCTGCTCGTTGTAGAGCCTGCCGTCCCGCTCGACGACACCGCCGACCGAGATGGGCACGCCGATGGCCTTGGCCGCCTTGTCGATGACGGCGGCCGCGTCGGCGTAGGCGAAGGGGTCGATGTCGGAGGAGTTCTCGGGCCACAGCACGAAGTCGGGCTGCGGCTTCTTGCCCGCCTTGACCTCGGCGGCCAGCCGTTCCGTCTCGCGCGCGTGGTAGTCGAGAACGGCGCGGCGCTGGGAGTTGAAGTCCAGGCCGAGACGGGGGACGTTGCCCTGGATGACGGCGACCGTCGCGGTGCCGTCCTCCGCCGTGTCGCTCACCAGGGCCCGCGAGGCCAGCGCCGCGCCGACGGGGACGGTGAGGCTGAGCAGGGCCACTGCGGCGGCCGACGTCCGCAGCTCACCCGTCCGCCTGCGGTCCAGGACCAGCCGGACCGTCTCGTAGAGACCGAAACCGCACAGGACGACGGCGAAGCCGAGCACGGGGGTGCCGCCGAGTGCGGCGAGGGGCAGGAAGACACCGTCCGCCTGACCGAAGGCGATCTTGCCCCAGGGGAAGCCGTGGAACGGCGCACGCGCGCGTGCGGCCTCACCGGCCGTCCACAGCGCGGCCGCCCACACCGGCCAGGCCGGCAGTTTCGAGACCTTGGCGATCCCGACCCCGACCAGAGCGATGAAGACCGCCTCGATGGCCACCAGGGCGAGCCAGGGACCGGGACCGACCTCGACGCCGGTCCACACCAGCAGCGGCAGCAGGAAGCCCAGACCGAAGAGGTAGCCGAGACCCAGCGCCGCCTTCCAGCTGCGGCCGCGCAGCACCCAGCCGAAGACGGCGAAGGCCAGCAGGGCCAGCCACCACACCGTCCGTGGCGGGAAACTGACGTAGAGCAGCACTCCGGCGAGTGCCGCCGCGACGGCGGGGAGGAGGCGCAGAAGTCGCGCGCGGCGGGAAACCGGCGTGGCCTGGGGCTCGAGCTGGTCGGGCTGGCCCACGGAAGTTGCGGTGGCGGTCACTCCGGGAGTGTACGGCGGGTCACCTTTCGGCCGACAGCGCGGTCCGCGGGCGCACGCCGTGACAACCGCCTCGCGCACAACCCGGGCACGGCTCATCCACAAACAACCCCCTCAGCCGTTACGGTGTGCCAGAGCCCCGTTCGCACAGACGTCCGGGGCGGTACTGGCCGGGGGCGACCGGGTTCGGGGGGTCTGGTGGGGTCCACGGGTTCCACGGGGATGACGTCGGTGTCCGGCTCGGACGCCGACGGGGAGAGACGGAACGTTTCCGACGCGGCCGGGGTGGCCGTGCTGGGGGCCTGCGCCGCATGGTCGCTGGTCAGCGCGGCCGTGCACGGCGGGCGGCCCGAGGGCGTCCTGCTGGCGGTGCTGGCGGTGGCGGCCGGATACGCCATGGGGCGGATCTGCGGTGTGCTCCTTCCGGTGGCCGCGCCGACCGCCGCCGCGCTCACCGGCCTCACCCTGACCGTGGCGCTGCCACGGCTCGCGCCGGGGCCCGAGATCGCGGCACCGCTGGGCCACGCGGGTGCCACCGCCGCGGTGCTGACGCTGTCGGCCGGTGCCGCGTGCTGCGCCGCCTGGGCGACGCCCGTGCCTTCGCTGCGGCTCGCCCTGCGGTCGGCTGCCTGCGGCGCCGTGGTCGCGGGGGCGGCCCTGGGGTCGGTCACGGCGGTCGTGACCTGCGGTGCCGTCCTGTTGTGCTCACTGGCCGCGGGCCGTATGCCGCACCGGGGCCCGGCGCTCGCCGGCCTCGCCCTCACGACGGCCTCGGTGACCGGTCTGACCTGGGCGATCGCCGGGAACGCCCTGCCCAAGGGGCTCGCCTCGTCCCTGGAGGACCAGCTCACACCGCACCGGGTCAACCTCTGGCGGGACGCCCTGCACCTCGCGCACGGCGACCCCGGGCTCGGCGTCGGACCGGGCCGGTTCGGGGAGCTGAGCGCCACGGCGGCGCAGTCGACGCTCTCCGACGGCAAACCGCACTCGGCGCCCCTGCAGCTCGCGGCGGAACAGGGCGTCGTAGGAGTGCTGCTTCTTGCCGCGGCCTACTGCTGGGTGCTGTACGCCCTGTGGCGTGCGCCCCGTCCCACGCCGGTGGTCCTCACGGCGGGGGCCGCCCTCACCGCCCTCGCGGCGCTCGCCTCGGTCGGCAACGCGCTGAGCTTCACGCCGGTGTCGGTCGGTGCGGGCCTCCTGGCGGGCCTCGCGACGGCCCGGCCGCTCACCGACGAGCCGGTGTCCGGGCTGCCGACCGGATCGAGCAGGCAACGCGACCGGCCGGCCGTCTGACGTCCGGACGAAAGGGGGGTCAGACGGCGGGACCGGGCGTCCGCGCCCGCAGCCGCGCCTCGATCGCCTCCACGGCGGACTCGGCCTCGTCCACGGTGATCGTGAACGTGTGCCCGTCCCACAGCCGCAGCACCACACCCTCACCACGGCGTACGACGACGGCGGTGCCCTTCTCCGGACGCCAGCGGTAGCCCCAGCCGCCCCAGTGACGCGGGGTGACGTGCGGTTCGAAGTCGGCGCCGACCACATGGGCGAGCGGGATACGGCGACGCGGCACGCCGATGTGCCCGCAGCGCACCTCCAGCACGTCCCGCTCGAGCTTGAGGTCGACGTGGACGAAGGCGAGGGTGCCGAAGAGGACCAGCAGTCCGGCGGCGATGCAGCCGACGACGGACATGACGAGGGGGACGGTGCCGGACGTCCAGGCGGAGTCGACGGCGAGCTCGATGCCGAGCGCCATGCAGGCGGCGCCGACCAGGGCGAGCAGCCACTGGAACCGGTTGGTGGCACGGCCGGTCCAGACGTCGGGATGCGGGGTGTCCTCGCCCGGGGGGTGAACGTGGGAGTGGTCCCTCATATACATGAGGTTACTCAGGTTTCCCTGCGCGGGTAGGGCGTCGCACAGGGTCACTGCGCCGAGTGGGCGGTGTTCCGGACAGGGTCTACGGACGGTGACCGCCGCTCACGGGGCGGGGCTGACGCTCTGGAGCAGCCGGCCCTCCGCGTAGGCGAGGGCGGGCTGCGGAAGGCCGCCCTCCCGGCCGCTGAGCAGGATGGTCACCGAGCCGAGGCCGGTCGCTCCGGGCTCGGGCCGGGCGCCGATGCGGCGCAGGGCCTGGGCGGCGACGGCACCGGCCGAACCGTGCAGGACGAGGTGCTCCCCGTCGGGCGGCCGGACCGCGGTGCGGATGCGGTCGGCGACGAGCTCGTAATGGGTGCAGCCGAGGACGACGGTCGTCACGTCCTCGGGGGTGAGGGCGGCGGCCGCGGCGACGGCGGAGGCGATGGCCGTCTCGTCCGCGTGCTCCACGGCCTCGGCCAGGCCCCAGCAGGGCACCTCGGTGACGGTGACCCCGGCGGCGAAGTCCTCGATCAGGCCGCGCTGATACGGGCTGCCGGTGGTGGCGGGGGTGGCCCAGATCGCGACGGGGCCGCCGCCGGCCGCGGCCGGCTTGATCGCGGGGACGGTGCCGATGACCGGGATGCCCGGCTCGAGGCGGGCGCGCAGGGCGGGCAGGGCGTGCACGGTCGCGGTGTTGCAGCCGACGATCAGGGCGTCGGGGCGGTGGGCGGCGGCCGCCTCCGCGACGGCCACGGCACGTGCGGTGAGGTCCTGCGGGGTGCGCGGGCCCCAGGGCATGCCGTCGGGGTCGAGGGAGAGCACCAGATCGGCGTCGGGTCGCAGACGCCGTACCGCGGCGGTGGCAGCCAGCAGCCCGATTCCGGAGTCCATGAGCGCGATCTTCACCCGGCCACGATAGACGATGTGCTCCTGCGGACCGGCGGGGTGGGGCAGACTGCGCGGGTGAGCGCCGTCGTGTGGATCGCCGCCGTGTCCCTGGCCGCCTGGGTGTGGCTGTCGCTCTGTCAGGGCTTCTTCTGGCGCACCGACGTCAGGCTGCCGGCCCGCCGGGACCCCGAGGAGTGGCCACCGGTCTGTGTGGTCGTCCCCGCGCGCGACGAGGCGGCGGTGCTGCCGGCGAGTCTGCCGTCGCTGCTCGCGCAGGACTATCCGGGCCGGGCGGAGGTGTTCCTCGTCGACGACGGCAGCACGGACGGCACCGGGGAGCTGGCACGGACGCTCGCGCGGCGGCACGGCGGGCTGCCGCTGACCGTCGGTTCGCCGGGTGAGCCTCCGGCGGGCTGGACCGGGAAGCTGTGGGCGGTGCGGCACGGCATCGCGCTGGCACGCGCGCGTGAGCCGGAGTACCTGCTGCTGACGGACGCCGACATCGCGCACGCGCCCGACAGTCTGCGGGCGCTGGTGGCGGCGGCGCGCACCGGGGGCTTCGACGTCGTGTCGCAGATGGCGCGGCTGCGGGTGGAGAGCCGGTGGGAGCGGCTCGTCGTGCCGGCGTTCGTCTATTTCTTCGCCCAGCTCTATCCGTTCCGCCGGATCGGGCGGCGCGGGGCGCGGACCGCGGCGGCGGCGGGCGGCTGTGTCCTGTTGCGCGCCGAGACGGCCGAGCGGGCGCGGATCCCGGAGGCGATCCGGCACGCGGTCATCGACGACGTGGCGCTCGCGCGCGCGGTGAAGCGTTCGGGAGGATCCGTCTGGCTGGGGCTGGCCGACCGGGTGGACAGCGTGCGCCCCTATCCGACGTTGCACGACCTGTGGCGGATGGTCTCGCGCAGCGCCTACGCGCAGCTCCGGCACAGTCCGCCGCTGCTGGCCGGTACGGTGCTGGGTCTGGCGCTGGTCTACCTGGTGCCGCCCGTGGCCCTGGTCGCCGGGCTCCTCGTCGGCGGTACGTCCGCCGCGCTGCTGGGCGGTCTGGCGTGGCTGCTGATGACCGGGACGTACGTACCGATGCTCCGTTACCACCGGCAGCCGCTGTGGCTCGCGCCGCTGCTGCCGTTCACCGCGTTCCTCTATCTGTTGATGACGGTGGATTCCGCGGTGCAGCACTACCGGGGGCGCGGCGCGGCCTGGAAGGGCCGCACCTACGCCCGTCCGGACACGGTGGCCGACGAGAGCTGAGGTCGCGCGCGGGGGCTATTTGCGGCCGGGTGTCCAGTTCATGCCCCAGTTGTAGGCGCGGTCGACGGTCCGCTGCGGGCTGACACCGCGCTCGGGCACGAGGTAGCGGGCCTCGCGCTGGACGATCAGGTCGCCGCCCTGCTGGGTGATCAGCGCGAGCGCGCAGACGGTGGAGGGGACGGTGCACTCGTCGAGGGAGAAGTCGACCGGGGCGCCGTACTGGGGGTGCAGGGTGACCGTGGCGTGCAGGTCGGCGAAGGAGCGGGCGCCCTCGTAGACGGTGACGAAGACGAGGATGCGCCGGAAGTCGTTCCGGTGGTCGAGGTTGATGGTGAGGTTCTCGCCCTGCGCGACGGCCCCGGTGCGGTCGTCGCCGTCGAGATGGATGTACGGCGGCTGGTGCAGCGCGCCGAAGGCGTTGCCGAGGGCCTGGACGACGCCCTTGCGGCCGTCGGCGAGTTCGAACAGGGCGCACAGGTCGAGGTCGAGATCGTTGTGGAGGGCGACGGCACGGCCGCGTTTGCCGCCCCAGCCCGAGAACTGCTTGCGCACCTCCCAGTTGAGGTTCACCCGCATGACGCCCGAAGTAGCGCCCTGTTTGGCGAGGGACACCGCGGGAGCGGCCTTGGTGAGCGTCACCTTGGTCAGACGGACCGGTGCGGCGGGCGGGGGCGGCGGGGTCTGGTGGGCGGGCGGAGCCGGCGGCGGGGGCGGCGGGGCCTGGTGGGCGGGCGGGGGCACGGTGACCGGGAACGCGGGCATGGTGGGCTGGGCGGACAGCGGGGGCGGGGGCGGGGCGGTGGCCGGCGTCGGCGGAGGGGACGGGGCGAGCGTCGGCGGTGCCGCGTGCTGCGGCTCTTCCACGGTGATGCCGTAGTCCGTGGCCAGGCCCTCCAGGCCCGTTCCGTACCCCTGTCCGACGGCGCGGAACTTCCAGGCGCCCTGACGGCGGTAGAACTCGCCCAGTACGAAAGCGGTTTCGACCGTCGCGCCCGCGGGGTCGAACCGGGCGGCCACGGTGTCCCGGGCCGCGTCCCGCACCTCGATGTAGAAGTCGGGCAGCTGCGCGAAGGTGCCGCCGTCGGCGGAGGCGGCCAGGACCACGGTCTCGATGGCGGGCTCCACGCGCGCGAGGTCGACGAGGAGGGTGTCGGTCACGCGGCCGCCGGCCGTGCTCTTGCCCTCGTGGCGGACCGCGCCGGAGGAGTGGGCCGGCTGGTTGTAGAAGACGAAGTCGGCGTCCGAGCGGACCTTTCCCCCCACGAGCAGCAGCGCCGAGGCGTCCGCGTCGGGCACCCCGGGCCCCGAACGCCAGCCCAGCTCGACCCGTAGCGCCGTGGTCGGCACCGGGGTGTTGGAACCCTTCGGCATCGACATGTCCGCCCCCTCTCGGTTGTCCACCCCGTCAACCTAATCCGCCGGACGGTTCAGGCCCAGGACAGGCACAGGAACGCCCTCCCCCGACCCGCCGGTAACCCGCCCGGAACTCGGCTTTTACACGATCGGGGCAGTCCGTGCCGCCCCTTTTTGCCAAGTTCGCTCCCATTGGGGATCCGAGGTCACGGCGGACACGGAAAACAACCCTCTTATCGGTCTCCCCAACCAGCACATCGTGGGCTTAACTTATGTGCCATGACCTCCCCCCGCTCCACCTATGGCGGCTACTACTCCGCCTTCCCGGACACCCCGATCTACGACTCGCTCGTCGCCGAGCGGGGCACCCCGCAGATCGCTCCCATCCGGGTCCCCGCCGCCTACGACACGCCGAGCAGCGGCAACCTGCCCGCGCTGCCGTCGGCACTGCCGGCCCTCCCGGCCGCCCCCTCCCAGGCGGCCTACGGCTACCCGCAGGCGCAGCAGCCCTCGCCGCTGCAGCAGGCGCCCGCTGCGTACATCCCGCCGCAGGCCGCCCCGCGCGGCTACCCCGGTCCGCAGGTGCCGCAGCAGCCGCGCCCGGCGGCGCCCGGGATGGGCTACGAGGCGATGCGCCCCGCCGCTCCCCGGCCGGCCGCGCCCCAGTACCAGGACCCGTACAACAACCAGCAGTACCGCGGCTACTGATCCCGCCCCGGTGTCGTCGGTGCCACCTGGCAGGATGACCCCATGGGGAACGCGGAACTGCTGTCCATCCATCTGTATCCGGTCAAGGCGTGCCGGGGCCAGGCGCCCCGGGAGGCCGTCGTGGAGCCCTGGGGGCTGGCCGGAGACAGACGCTGGGCGCTGATCGACGACGGGGGAAAGGTCGTCACGCAACGCCAGCAGCCGCGCCTGGCACTGGCCGCCGCCGAGCTTCTGCCCGGCGGCGGCGTCCGGCTGTCCGCACCCGGCCTGGAGCCGCTGACCGTGGCGGTGCCCGACCCGCTGGGCACGGTCGCGCTGGAGATCTTCCGTGACAAGGTGGAGGGGGTCCTCGCCGACGCCGAGGCGCATGCCTGGTGCAGCGCGTATCTCGGCGCCGGCGTCCGCCTGGTCCACATGGACGATCCCGCGACCCGCCGGCCCGTCGACGCCGAGTACGCGCTGCCCGGAGAGACCGTCACCTTCGCCGACGGCTATCCGCTGCTGCTCACCACGGTCGCCTCGCTCGACGCCCTCAACACGCTGACGGCCGACGGAGAACACGCCGGCGAGGGCCCCTTGCCGATGAACCGTTTCCGGCCGAACGTGGTCGTGGCCGGCACCGAGCCCTGGGCGGAGGACGGCTGGTCGCGGGTGGAGATCGGGGAGGTCCCCTTCCGCGTCGCCAAGACCTGCGGACGGTGTGTCGTGACCACCACCGACCAGGCCACCGCCGAGCGCGGCAGGGAGCCCCTGCACACCCTCGGCCGCCACCGCCGCCTCGGCGGCAAACTCGTCTTCGGGCAGAACCTGGTCCCCCTCACCCGTGGCACCGTCCGGGTCGGCGACCCGGTGCGGGTGATCGGCTAGATCCGGCCGGGCGCCCACGCGTTCAGGCCTCGTTCCGCGCCGCCCCGACGTGCGGGAACCTCCACCGGGTGCCGGAGCGTTGGGCTGTCGTGAGAAGTTCATGAGAGGTCCCGGGCGCGGGTGATTTGGCTCTCTCTTCGCCCGGATTCCCGCGTGAACGGCTCCAACGGGGGTTATCACGGAGCGGGAAGGGGGTGCGGGACGTGCGAGCGATCGGTGGAATCTGGCGCTGGCGGCACAATCCGCTGCGCCGCGGGACGGATCTGGTCGAGGCATGGGTGGCGCTGTCGGCGCTGCTGCTGATCCTGCTCGTCGCGCCCGTCGTCGGCTCCCTGATCGGCGCCGTGGCCCAGGACTCCCTGCAACAGGCTGTCCGCGAGCAGCGGCTGGCGCGCCATGAGATCACGGCCACCGTGGTGCGCAAGGCGGGCGCCTCGCCGCTGGAGGCCGACCCCGAGGCCGCGTCCGGGCGGGAGACCCGCAGTCGGGTCGTCGCCGACTGGACCGCCCCGGACGGCACCGCACAGCACGGCACGGTGCTGGCGACCCTGAAGACCCCGCACCGCGGCGACCACTTCGCGATATGGACGGACGCGCACGGCCGGCTGGTGGCCCGTCCACTGGACTCCGCCACCGCCACGACACACGCGGTCCTGGCCGGATTCGGCGCGGCCCTGCTGACCGCCGGCGCGGTCGAGGGCTGCAGGCGGCTGATCGTCTGGCGCATGGTCCGCCGCCGGTACGCCCGCTGGGACCAGGCATGGGACCGCGCCGGCCCGGACTGGGGCCGTACAGGTACCGGTAGCTGACGTCGTTCGGTCAGTGGTCAACTCTCCGCCCGCGCGCACGCTACGGTGGTCCGGCCGAACCATGCATGATTCGGCATCAAACCCGCGTACGACGAGGTGGGGGCACAGCAACGCCATGGCACAGGGCACGGTCCAGGTGACGCACACCGGCACATCGAGGTGGCGGCGCCGCACGGGTGAGTACGCATCGCTCGCCGCCGCCCTGGAGGCCGCGGCCGAGGGCGACGTCCTCACGATCGCTCCCGGCACCTACCGGGAGAACCTCGTCGTCCAGCGGTCGGTGACGCTGCGCGGCCCCGAGGGCTCGCCCGGCTCCGTGCGGATCGCTCCCGTGGACGGGGTGCCGCTGACGGTGTGCGCGTCGGCGGTGGTGCAGGACCTGCACGTGGAGGGCCAGGACGCGGCCGCTCCGGCGGTCCTCGTGGAGGAGGGCACGCCCGAGCTGCTGGACATGCGGATCGTCACCCGCTCCGCCACGGGCATCGAGGTGCGCGGCAACGCCCGTCCGACGGTGCGGCGGTGCACGGTCGACAACCCCGCGGGCATCGGGATCGCGGTGGTCGACGGCGGCGGCGGTGTCTTCGAGGAGTGCGAGGTCGTCGCGGCCGGGCAGGCGGGCGTCCTGGTCCGCGGGGGCGCGCACCCCCGGCTCGAGCGCTCCCGGGTCCATCACGCCTCCGGCACCGGGGTGAGCGTCACCGGCGACAACTCCGGCCTGGAGGCGGTGGGCTGCGAGATCTACGAGATCCGCGGCAGCGGGGTGCAGGTCACCGCGCGGGCGACGGCCCACCTCACGGACTGCGCCGTGCACCGCACCACCGCGGACGGCGTCACGATCGACACGGACGCCGTGCTCACGCTCGCCGACTGCCGTATCCACGACATCCCCGAGAACGCGATCGACCTGCGGTCCCGCTCCGTGCTGACACTGACGCGCACGACGGTGCGTCAGTTCGGGCGCAACGGGCTGTCGGTGTGGGACCCGGGCACCCGGGTGGACGCCAACCAGTGCGAGATCTTCGACAGCACCGGCGACTACCCGGCCGTATGGGTCAGTGACGGCGCGACCGCCGTGCTCGACTCCTGCCGGGTGCACGACGTGCCGGACGCGTTGTTCGTCCTCGACCGCGGCTCGCGCGCGGACGTCATCGACAGCGATCTGGCCCAGGTGCGCAACACAGCCGTGTCGGTGAGCGACGGCGCGACCGCCCAGCTCGACGACTGCCGGATCCGGGAGGCGGCGACCGGCGCCTGGTTCCGCGACCACGGCAGCGGCGGCACCCTCAACAACTGCACGGTGGACGGCGTGCAGACCGGCGTGATCGTCACCAAGGGCGCCGACCCCACGGTGGAGCGCTGCACGGTCACCTCCCCCGCCGAAGCCGGTTTCTACGTCTCCGCCGGCGGCCGGGGCAGCTTCCTGAACTGCCGGGTGACCGACAGCGGCGGCTATGGCTTCCACGTGATAGACGGTTGCCGCGCCACCCTGCGCCGGTGCCGCACCGAGCGCTGCGCCCGCGGGGGGTACGAGTTCGCGGAGACCGGGGCCGACGGGGCGCCCGGTGCGGGAGCCGTGGTCGAGGACTGCACCAGCGACGAGAGCGCCGGCCTGCGGACCGCGGCCTCCCGGGAGACTGCCGTCCAGACGACCCCCTCCGCGGTGGGTCTGCTCGGTCCGTTCCCCGAGCAGCGGGTGACCTTGCCGGAGCCGCAGCCGGGCGCGGCCGAGGGTGGGACGGAGGCGTCGGTGCGGACGTCGACGGACGTGCTGGGCGAACTCGACGCGCTGGTGGGTCTGGAGAGCGTCAAGCGCGAGGTACGGGCGCTGACCGACATGATCGAGGTGGGCCGGCGCCGCCAGCGGGCGGGCCTGAAGGCGGCCTCGGTCAAGCGCCATCTGGTGTTCACCGGCTCCCCCGGCACCGGCAAGACGACGGTCGCTCGGCTGTACGGCGAGATCCTCGCCTCCCTCGAAGTGCTGGAGAAGGGTCATCTCGTCGAGGTGTCCCGGGTCGACCTGGTCGGCGAGCACATCGGCTCCACCGCCATCCGTACGCAGGAGGCGTTCCAGCGGGCGCACGGCGGGGTGCTGTTCATCGACGAGGCGTACGCGCTGTCGCCGGAGGACGCGGGGCGGGACTTCGGCAAGGAGGCCATCGACACCCTGGTGAAGCTGATGGAGGACCACCGGGACTCGGTGGTGGTGATCGTGGCGGGCTACACGGCCGAGATGGAGCGGTTCCTCACGGTCAACCCGGGTGTGGCGTCCCGTTTCTCACGGACCATCACCTTCGGCGACTACGGCCCCGAGGAACTGCTGCGGATCGTGGAGCAGCAGGCGGAGGAGCACGAGTACCGGCTGGCGCCGGGCACCGCGGAGGCCCTGTCGAAGTACTTCACGGAGATCCCCAAGGGTGCCGCCTTCGGCAACGGGCGTACGGCGCGCCAGACGTTCGAGGCGATGGTGGAGCGGCACGCGAGCCGGGTCGCGCAGCTCGCCGAGCCGAGCACGGACGATCTGACCCTGTTGTTCGTGGAGGACCTGCCCGAGCTGCCCTGACCCCCTCAGGCGCGCTGTACGGGCAGGTCGGGGTGGAGCCGGGCCAGCAGGCGGGCGCGTTCCTCGGCGAAGGCCGGATCCGCCTGGTAGTCGGAGTGGCCGAGGATGGGGGCGGGCAGCGGGTGCGCGGCGGTGCGGCCGTACGCCAGGGGGTCCGCGAGGGGAGCGCGGTCCACTGCGGGGCCGCAGTCGTCGCCGGTCAGACGTACCGGGCCGCCGATGGGGTCGGTGAGCCGGTACAGATTGCGCCAGCAGTCGATGTCCCGGTGCAGGGCGGCGAGCGCGGCCGGGCCGAAGTGGGCGGGGAACCAGCGGCCGTAGAGGCGCTCGATCGGTGAGCCGTAGGTGAGCAGGGCGACCCGTTTGCGGTCGGAGGGCTTGAGCTGCCAGGCGGCGGCCGCGGCGAGGACGCTGCCCTGGGAGTGCCCGGAGATGACGAGACGGCCGCCGGTGGCCCGGGTCCAGCCGGTCATCCTCCAGGTCAGGTCGGGCACCGCGCGCTCGGCGTAGCAGGGCGGGGCGAAGGGGTGGGCGGCGCGGGGCCAGAAGGTGCCCACGTCCCAGAGGATCCCGATGGTGCGGCGCGCGGAGGCGTCCTTGTAGGCGCGGCGGCCCCAGGTGACGAAGAGGAGGAAGCCGAGGCCGATCAGCCAGGAGCCGAGCGCCTGCGCGGTCCGGGCGGCGCCCTGCACGAAGGGGCCGGCCGCCTCGGCGGCCCGGACGGGGGTCTCACCGCTGACGAAGGTTCCGGCGAGGGCGCCCGCGCCCAGGAGCAGGGTGGTGGTGGCGGTGACGGCGACGAGCAGGGGGCCGCGGTCGGTGAGGGTGGCCATCGACCGCGTACGGGCGATACGGCCGGTGCGGGCCGGGTCGCCCGGAACGGCGCCGTACTCCCGGGCCACCGCCTCCCGCTCGGCCCGGGTGAGCCGCCAGGTGCGGCGTCCGAGCAGCGCGGACAGCGCCAGCAGGACGAGGAGCAGTACGGGGATCACGGACGCCTGCCAGGTCAGCAGCACCGGCGGGCCGTCGAGCGAGGTCCCGGTCCCGTCCAGCCAGTCCGAGACCCGTTGGGACACCCCGCCGGACATCACTCCGCCCAGCGCGCAGGCCAGCATCACCACAGCGGGCCCGCCGAGTCCGCGCAGGGCGGACCGCTCCCGGTCGTCCGGGCGCGGCCCGGTCCCGGGTCCTCGGTGCAGGACGCGCGCGACGGCGGCCAGGGTGATCACCAGGGCGCCCTGGGCCAGGGCGAGGGTGCCGAAGGTCGTGTCGCCGGCCAGGCGGCCGGAGGAGTGCCAGTGCGGGCGGTCCCAGGCGGCGTAGACGAGGGTGAGGGCGAGGAAGGTGAGGGCGGTGAGGGGGAGGCGGTGGACGAGGTGGGCGTCGAGGGTGCGGTCGAGGCGGTTCTCGCTGCGTCCGCGCCGGCACACCACCCAGACCACGGCGAGCGCCCCGAGGGTCAGGGACACCTCCAGCAGCCGGCCGAGCGCGTCCAGGGCGGCGGGGCCGCCGGGGCGGTGGTCCTCGCGGGCGGCCGCCGTACCGACCGCCGCGGCCACCGTGAGCAGGCCAGCCGCGGTGTGGGCGGCGCGCAGCCGGGCGACGAGGCGGCGGCCGTACCAGAAGCCTGGGCGGCTCAGCGCGGTCTGGGCGGGACCGTGCTCGGGCTCGGGGCCCCGGTCGAGGGGTTCCTGGGACTCGTACGCCCGCCAGGTGCGGTGGGAGAGGTACCACAGGAGTCCGGTCAGGGCGGTCGGGACCAGGGCGGCGAGGGCGAGACGGCGGCCCGGCGGGCTCCACCAGCCCTCGTGCGAGCCGCTCGGGGAGAGGAAGCCCAGCCAGGAGTGGCGCGCGGCGCACGCGCGGGTGCCCGCGCACTGCCAGGCGGTGAGGTCCAGGGCGACCTCGCAGGCCGCGGCGACGAGCAGGACCGTCAGGCTGAGGCCGGCGAGCCGTACCAGCAGGCCGTAGAGGCGGACCGCGCGGGTGCCCTCGCGGGCGGCGGGGCGCATCCAGTGGGCGAGGTTGACCACCATGAACGGCAGCAGCAACAGCCACAGGGCGCGGGTGCCGTTGCCCGAGGTCAGGTTGGACCAGACGTACGCCTCCGGGACCGGCCGTCCGTCGTGGTCGCCGGACGGTGTGTTGGCGTCGGCGGCCGGGCTGTCCGCGTCGGCGTCCTCGGCGCGCCGGTAGACCGCGGCCGTGTCGTCGCCGGTGATCCGCACGGTGCGCGGATCGTTCAGCATCTTCTCGGGCGTGGCGCCGCCCACGCCGTGGACGAGGAGTTCCAGCGCCGCTCGGTCCGTCGAGGAACGTTCCACTGTTCGCACTTCCCCCATGACACGCCGCTTCCCGGTCTGCCGTGCGGGCACAGGATCTCCGCTCCGGAGGGCGTCTACACCTCGGCGCACCGAATCTCCCCGATCCGTGCGACACAGGAAGATCACAGCCCGTTGACGGCATACGCGCATCGGGGTGCCGGCACGGTCGGCGGCCTGTCGTGCGAGGATGGGACGCCCGCGTACCTGGGACCGGCGAGAATGTTCTCGTCGCCGCAGGTGAGCGGGCCTGCCGACCCGTTCGAGGAAAGGACCGGAGCGTACGTGAGCGAGAATCAGAACCTCCTCGCGGAGCAGCGCCGCTCCCTGATCCTGGACGAGGTGCGTCGCCGGGGCGGCGTCCGCGTCAACGAGCTCACCCGCAAGCTCGGCGTGTCGGACATGACGGTCCGCCGCGATCTGGACGCGCTGGCCCGCCAGGGTGTGCTGGAGAAGGTGCACGGCGGCGCCGTGCCGGTGGTGGAGGCGAGTACGCACGAGCCGGGCTTCGAGGCGAAGTCGGGTCTTGAGCTGACCGCCAAGGAGGACATCGCGCGGGCCGCCGCGGAGCTGGTGGCGCCGGGCAGCGCGATCGCGCTGTCGGGCGGTACGACGACGTACGCGCTGGCGCATCAGCTGCTCGAGGTGCCGGACCTGACCGTGGTGACGAACTCGGTGCGGGTCGCCGATGTGTTCCACGGGGCGCAGCGCATCTCGGGTCCCCGGCAGGGCGCGGCGACGGTGGTGCTGACCGGTGGGGTGCGCACCCCGTCCGACTCGCTGGTGGGGCCGGTCGCCGACCAGGCCATCGCGGCGCTCCACTTCGATCTGCTGTTCCTCGGTGTGCACGGCATATCCGCCGAGGCCGGGCTGTCGACGCCGAACCTGGCGGAGGCCGAGACCAACCGGCGTCTGGTGCAGTCGGCGCGCCGGGTCGTGGTGGTCGCCGACCACACCAAGTGGGGTGTGGTGGGCCTGAGTTCGTTCGCGGCCCTGGAGCAGGTCGACACGCTGGTCACGGACGCCGGGCTGCCGGGCGCCGCCCGCACGGAGATCTCGGAGCATCTGCGGCGACTGGTGGTGGCCGGCGAGAACGGTACGGGGGAAGACATCTGACGGGGTGACGGCTAGGGTGACGGATCCGCCGACCGAGGGGGTTCGTGTCGTCATGGTCCGTCGTCTGCGCGCCGAGGGGCTCGACTTCGTCGGGGTCGCTCCTGTACGGCTGGTGTTCACGCGTGCGGTCTCCGCCCCGCCGGAGCGGGTCTTCCACGCGCTGGCCGAGGACGTCTCCGGCTGGGCCGAGTGGTTCCCGGCCGTCACCTCCATCGTGCCGCTCGACGAAGGAGCGGGGCGGGACGTACGGCTGTGGGGCGGCGGGCGGTTCCGGGAGACGGTGCTCGCGGCGAAGGAGCCCGAGCTGTACGCCTACCGGGTGGACGTCACCAACGCGCCGGGGGTGCGGGCGCTGGTCGAGGAGTGGCGGCTCGCGCCCGACGGCCCGGGGACCCGGGTGCGGTGGACGTTCGCCGCGGACGGGACCGTCCTGGTGAGAGGCTTGCTGCGGCTGGCGGCACCGGGGCTGGGGCGTTCGTTCCGGGAGGCGATGACCCGGCTCGACCGACGGCTCACCACGGGCGCGTAGAGCCGCTCGCCCCGCTCATTCCGGCCACACCCCCGTCGCCAGCATCGACTCGAGGGCCGCGGTGTACGGGGCGATGTCCAGGCCTTGTTCGGCCAGCCAGGCGTCGGAGTAGTACTTGTCGAGGTAGCGGTCGCCGGGGTCGCACAGCAGGGTCACCACGCTGCCCCGCCGGCCCTCGGCGACCATCTCGGCGACGATCTTGAGCGCGCTCCACAGCCCGGTGCCCGTGGAGCCGCCCGCCTTGCGGCCGATGGCCTGCTCCAGGGCCCGTACGGCGGCGACGCTGGCCGCGTCGGGGACCTTCATCATGCGGTCGACGGCACCCGGCACGAAGCTCGGCTCCATGCGGGGCCGTCCGATGCCCTCGATACGGGAGCCGCAGTCGCAGGTGACGTCCGGATCGCCGGTGGTCCAGCCCTCGTAGAAGCACGAGTTCTCGGGGTCGGCGACACAGATGCGGGTGTCGCGCTGGGTGTAGTGGACGTACCGGGCGATGGTCGCGGAGGTGCCGCCGGTGCCGGCCGTGGCGACGATCCAGGCGGGCTCCGGGAACCGCTCCCGCTCGAGCTGGCGGAAGACGGATTCGGCGATGTTGTTGTTTCCGCGCCAGTCCGTGGCCCGTTCGGCGTAGGTGAACTGGTCCATGTAGTGGCCGCCGGTCTCCGTCGCGAGGCGGGCCGACTCCTCGTACATCGTGCGGGGGTCGTCCACGAAGTGACAGCGGCCGCCGTGGAACGCGATGAGGCGGATCTTCTCGGCGCTCGTCGTGCGGGGCATGACGGCGATGAACGGCACGCCGATCAGCTTGGCGAAGTACGCCTCGGAGACGGCGGTGGAACCGCTGGACGCCTCGATCACCGGGCGGTCCGGCCGGATCCAGCCATTGCACAGGCCGTAGAGGAACAGCGAGCGGGCGAGGCGGTGTTTGAGGCTGCCGGTGGGGTGGGTCGACTCGTCCTTGAGGTAGAGGTCGACGCCCCAGGCATCGGGGAGGGGGAAGCGGAGCAGATGCGTGTCGGCCGAGCGGTTCGCGTCGGCCTGGACCTTGCGCACGGCCTCTTTCAGCCAGTCGCGGTAGAAGCCGTCACTGCGGTCGACGTCGAGGGTGGCGCCGGTCCTGGTCTGCTGGGGGGTGGTCACGGCAGGAGCTCCTTACACGCTGCGCGGCGACGGGCGCCGAACGCGGCCCACACCCCGATCATAAGCACCATCCGCACCGCTTCTCACCTGCATAAACACACCTTTGGGGGCCTCAAAGGCGGCCCTGGGGGGTGGGTACGGGCGCACGGGGGGCGCATTCACGCGAGTGCTCCTGAAGGGCGTCGTCGGCGTGTCGTACGCACTGGTGCTCGACGCCGTGCGCGGGCAGACTGCACCGGGCGGGGCGGAGCTCCCGGTCAGGGCGTATGTCCCCGACGCGGGCGCGGGTCCCGGACGGGGGCGCACACTGGATCACGGACCACGAGTTCGCTCACGCGAGGACGACCGCAAGGGGGCGGGAAGGCATGGCGGAGCCGGAGTTCACGGCGACGGGCGTGCGGATCGGCAAGAGACTGCGCTCGCTCACCCGGGCCGGACAGGTCCGGATCAGCGGCGGCAGGCTCGAGCTGCTCACCAGCTACGGCAGCGAGATCGACAGCGCGCCGGTGCAGGCGGTCCGCGCCTCCCGGCCGTGGTTCGCCCCGGAGGACCGGGCGCTGGCGGACCTCAACGGCAACCGGTACCTGTTGACCCTCGGCGACCACGACCCCGCGCCGGGCGAGCCGGGGCCGCCCGCGGCACGCCGGTTCATCGAGGCCGTACGGAAGGCGGCGGGGCACCCCCGCTGAGCCGGCCACCGGCAGTGCGAGTTGCGCCGCAGCACCCCCTGAGTCACGCTGTTCTCACGTCACTCTGGGTTTACCGGCGATAACGCTGCGAACCAGCCCGCCGGCCACCGCAGCAGGCGGCCGCCTTGCGCAGCAGCTCTGCTCGATCGATCCGAACTCCGTGTTCTTCCGGACCTCAGTCGGGGAGTCGCAGCCGTGATCAGCAACCCAAGCAGGCACTGCACGGTGGAGCTCCAAGCCCTGCCGTCGCGGATCGGCCAGGTCCGCAGAATCGTATCGGCGCAGTTGCGCTACTGGCATCTGGATCCCCTGATAGACCGGGCCGCGCTCGGTGTGACGGAGCTGTTGACCAACGTCCACCTGCACGCCCGGCCCGACAAGACGTGTGTCGTGGAGATGGAGCTGCTGCTGGACCGGCTCACCGTCTCCGTGCGCGACCGCGATCCCCGCCTTCCGGTGCTGGACGACGTCAAGGACACCGGGGCCCTGACCACCTGCGGGCGCGGGCTCGCCATGGTGGCCGCGATGAGCGAGAGCTGGGGCGCGCGCCCGGACGGGGAGTCCGGCAAGGTCGTCTGGTTCACGCTGCCCGCGGCGATCGTCGCACCGGAGCGGGCGGCGCGTCCGCCGCGTCGGGCGCCCCGCGAACAGGTCGCGCCCCGGTTCCCGGAGGTCGTCGCCGTCGACGCGCACCGGCCCGCCCATGCTCCCGCCCGGTCCGCCGTCGTCGGCTGACCGGGCGGTGACCTGCTCGTCCGGGCCGGTCATTCGGTGGCGACGGCCCGCAGCACGTCCATGCGGGCCGCGCGCCGGGCCGGGCGCAGACCGGCGAGGGCTCCAGCGGCGACGCCCATGAGGGCGACCACGGCGAGCGGGGCGGGCGGCAGCGCGAAGGTGAACGCGCTGTCGCTCGCGCCGTCGGAGGCCCGCACCAGCACCCAGCCGAGGAAGGCGCCGAGCACCAGGCCGCCCGCCGTGCCGAAGGCGGCGACCAGGACCGACTCCCAGCGGACCATGGCCCGCAGCTGGGCGCGGGTCTGGCCGACGGCCCGCAGCAGGCCGAGTTCGCGGGTGCGTTCGTGGATCGCCGGCGTCAGGGTGTTGGCGATGCCGAGGAGCGCGATGAGGACCGCGAAGGCGAGCAGGGCGTAGACGAGGGTGAGCATCATGTCGATGCCGCCGCCGACGACGCCGCGTACGCGTCACGGGTCTGGACCTCGGGGTCGCCGTACTGCGCGGCGACACCTTCACGGCGTCGGTGACGCGGGCGGCCGTCGTGAGGGCGGTCGCGGTGGTCACGGCGCACCGCCCTTCCGGCCGAACTGCTCGTCGAGGACGGACAGCCGGCGCCAGTACTCGTCCTCGTCGATCTCGCCGGAGGCGAAACGCCGGCCGAGGACGGCGAGGGGCGAGTCGCCGGTGGGCCGGTCGACGGGGTTCCAGGGGCCGCGCCGCCCTCGCCACACGGTGCGGCGCAGCAGGGTGACGACGCCGACGACGACGGCCGCCCAGATCAGCGGGAGGAACAGGATCCAGGGGCCGGGGCCGCCGCCGTCCCAGTTCGCCAGGGTGTTCATCTCGGGTCATCTCCTCGGTGCGGGCTCGGTGAGGGCTTGGTGCTGCGATGCCTCGAGAGTCCCGCCGGGAGGGGGGTCGGGTCGTCGTACGGCCGGCGGCAGTGCGGATACCTCCCGGGGAGTACGCGCGCGCTTCCGGGGTGCTCCCCGGGTGCCTCGGCCACGGGGGCACCAGCCCGAAGGCGAGCCTGGAACGGGCGGGCGCCGGGCAGGGCAGCATGGACCACTTCAGGGGCCGAGGAGACGCGGGCCACCGCCGCTGTGGGAGCACGACACGCCGAAGGCCGACGGAGAGTTGTTCCCGGTGTGCCGCACCTGTCTGCCCCGGGCCCGCAGTGGTGACCGCCGTACGCACCGTGCTCGGGGACGTTCCGCGCGGCGGGCCGGAACGCGATGGCGCGGTGACGCCTCGTCGGGCGACCGACCGGCAGATGCGGGTCGCCGTGTACGGCGACCGGCTGCTGCCGGGCCGCGACGTCACGAGGAGCCGGCTCAGGCGGGCGGCTTCTCGTCGAAGCTCGCGAAATAGGCCGCCGCCATGTCCTCGTCGCCGTGGCCCTGCGCCGCCGCCCGTCGCAGGCGTTCGGCGCTCGCGGCCGCCACGTCCAGGCGGACTCCGCCCGCGCGGCCGGCCTCGACGATGAGGCGGGCGTCCTTCGCCGCCGTCTCCACCGCGAACTGCGGCGGGGTGAGCCGGCCGTCGAGGATCATCCCGGCCTTGGCGCGCAGATAGCCCATGTCCAGCGGCCCGCCCTCGATGAGCCCGAAGAACGCCTCCGGGTCGACTTCGAGCGCCTGGGCGAGAGCGAGCACCTCGCCGGTCGCGGCGGTCGCGGCGAGGACCCAGCTGTTGGCCACCAGCTTCAGCCGGGTGGCGCTGCCCGCGCCGCCGTCCTCGCCGGTCCAGACGGTGCGGGCGCCGACCGCGTCGAAGACGGGCGCGACCGCGTCCCGGTGCGCGGCCGGACCGGCTGCGAGGACGGTGAGCTGCCCGGCCTCGGCGGGCTGGCGGGTGCCCAGCACCGGCGCGTCGAAGAAGACGAGCCCGTGCTCGTGGGCGAAGGCGGCCAGGTCGCCGATCGCCTCGATGCCGGCGGTGGTCGACTGCGCCCAGGCGGCGCCGGAGCGCAGGGCGGGGGCGGCCTCGCGCATGACGTCGAGGGCGGCGGGACCGTCGTAGAGCATGGTGAGGACGACGTCCGCGCCGCGGACGGCCTCGGCGGGGGTGTCGGTGACGGTGACGCCCTCGGCGGCCAGCGGCTCGGCCTTGGCCCGGGTGCGGTTCCAGGCGCGGACGGTGTGTCCGGCGCGGGCGAGGTTGCGGGCCATGGCGGCGCCCATGATGCCGGTGCCGAGGACACTCACGGTGGTCTTGTCGGTCATGGCATCAACCTACTTCGACGCGGCGCCGACGAGGCCGTCCAGCCAGGCCTGGTGACCGTTGAGCATCGGGTTGGGGCGCTCCTGGGCCGGCGCCGCCGCGGGCCGGTCGTGCTGTGTCTCCTGGGTGAGGACACGGACCCGGGCGCCGGGCAGGTCCTCGACCAGCCAGGCGTGCAGCACGTCCAGCCGCCCCTCGCCCCCGTCCTGCTTCGCCGTCCAGGAGAGCCGTCCGGGGTGTCGGTCGAAAAGTCCCAGACCCGGGCGGCCGTGAGGCCCGTGACGATCACCTCGTTGGAGACGACGTTGTCGCCGGTTGCCGACGCCAACCCGGACGTGCCGCGGGTGCGCGACCGTCTGCGGGCCGCCGCCTCCGCCTGGTGACGGCCCGCGTGCCGGCTCAGGCGACGCGGATGTCCACGGAGGGCCGCAGCGCGGCCGCCGCGGCCAGCGCCGCGTGCGCGGGGTGCGTGGCGAAGGCTCGCACCAGGGCGTCGTCCGCGGGGAGTTCGGCGGCGGGGTAGGCGATCTGCTCGTAGGCCGCCTGGAACCGCGGACCCCAGCGGCGGGCGCCGAGCCGGGCCGTGCGGGAGCAGTTGTCGACCATGTACGCCACGTCCCGGGCGTGCATGTACGGCAGCAGGGAGTCGACGGCCTCGATGACGGACTCGTTGACGATCTCCGACCAGGGGTGGCCGCGTTCGGCGAACTCGTCGATCTGGGCGATCGTCGTCGCGACGAACACCCCGGCCGTGAACGGCTCGACGGCGAGCTCCCGTCCGCCCCGGCGGGCGTGGACGCGCGGGGCCACCGCCCACATCGGTGAACCCTCGATCCCGGTCATCGGGCGCCGCGCGAGGCGCCGTTCGGCGAGGACGACGCTGCGCAGCTCGGTGCCGTCGGCGACCTCGTCGTAGATCTCCGCGACGATCTCGCGGGCCGGTGCGTACGTCGCCGTGTACGCGCGGTCGAAGACCTCCCGGCCGGCCGGGTCGAGGTCCTCGCGCACCGCAAGCAGTCCGGACCGGGAGATCGTACGGGCGATCGGGCCCGTGACGTTCTCGCACGACTTCTCGTACGCGGTGATCGCGTCGTCGCCCGCGAGCCGGTAACGCCCGTACAGGCTCTCGACGATGCCGTGGACCGCGCCGAGCAGGACGGCCCGTTCGCCGACGACGTCCGAGCGGTACTCGCTGTCGAGGGTGGTGCGGAAGGTGTACGGCGAGCCCAGCGCCACCGACCAGCCGAGCGCGAGGTCGGTCGCCCGGCCGTCGGGGTCGGCGTGCACGGCCCAACTGCTGTTGATCCCGGCGCCGTCGGTCTCGGCACCCTGCTGGTAGAGGCGGCGGACGGAGTCACCCATGCCCTTGGGGCAGACGGCGATCACGGCGTGGCCGCGCGGGAAGTCGCCGCCGTTCTCCCGGAGATGGCCGAGCAGGAAGCCGTGGGAGAGTCCGATCACGGCGCCGGGCCTCAGGGCCCGGAAGATCTCCTCGTGGTGCGCGGCGAGGGCGGCGTCGGCGATGAGCAGGATCAGCAGGTCGCTGTCGGCGGCCACGGCCAGCCAGTCGCCGAGCGTTCCGTCCTCCTCGGTGAAGCCGTGGGCGCGGGCGTCGTCGGCCGACGGGGAGCCCGGGCGCAGCCCGACGGTGACCAGGATGCCGGTGTCGGCGAGCGAGTCCCGCAGGTTGAGGGCCTGGGCACGGCCCTGCGGCCCCCAGCCGAGCACCCCGATCCGGCGCACTCCGGCGAACGCCCGCGGCAGCAGCGGGAAGAGGTGCCGGCCACCGCGCAGGACGGTCTCGGTGCCGCCGGGCACGGCCATGGTCTCCAGGGGGAACACACGGGAGGTGTACGGCGTGGAGGTGTACGTCGTCGAGGTCATGGTCGAGTTGTAGGCTCCGGGCCGGTGTTGCGACAAGCGCAACTCTTGCAGCGGGGTGTTGCGGAACATGAAAGGGCCAGGTCATGCGGGACGACCATCGGGAGCTGCGGCTGTTCCTGCATCTGGCACGGACGCTGAACTTCGGGCGGACGAGCCTGGACTGTCACGTCAGTCCGGCGACGCTGACGCGGACCGTGCAGCGGCTGGAGGCGGATCTCGGGCACCGGCTGCTGGACCGCGGGCCGCGCGGGGTGGCGCTGACGGCGGAGGGCCACCGGTTCCGCGCGTACGCGCTGCAGGCGCTGGAGTTGTGGCGCGCGTACCGGGAGGAGCATCCGGATCCGGCCGAACTCACCGGCCGCCTGGCCCTGTTCGCGACGGTGACCGCCTGTCAGGCGTTGCTGCCGGACCTGTTGGCGCCGTTCCGCGCGGCGCATCCGCAGGTCCGGCTGGATCTGCGGACCGGGGACGCGGCGGCCGCGCTGGCCCGGCTGGACGAGGGCGAGGTCGACGTGGCGGTGGCGGGGATCCCGGCGCGGCTGCCGGCGGCGCTGGTGAGCCGGACGGTGGCGGTCACGGAGCTGGTCTGCGTGACCGCGCGGGAGCGGCCGGACGAGGGCCTGGACGGGCCGTTCGTGCTCCCGCAGCGCGGGCTGGTGCGGGAGGCGGCCGACCGCTGGTTCCGGGCCCGCGGCCGCACCCCCGAGGTGGTCTGCGAACCGGACGGCCACGAGGGGCTGCTCGCGCTCGTCGCCCTGGGCTGCGGCACCGGGGTGGTGCCGCGGCTGGTCCTGGAGCACAGCGCGGTGCGGGGGCGGCTGGCGGTGGTGCCGGTGGCCGGTCCGCCGCCGGAGTCGTTCCCGATCGGGCTGTGCGTGCGCAGGGCGGACCTGCGCAGGCCGGCGGTGGCGGCGCTGTGGAGCCTCACCGGGCCGTGAGGCGGTCGGCTGGTCAGGCCGCGCTCAGTGCCCCGAGTGGGTCGTCGAGCACCGGCTGCCAGGCCAGCTCGGCCGCTCCGGCCAGGCTGTTGTGGTCGAGGGAGCAGGCGAGGATGGGGACACCGCCGCTGCGGCCCCACAGGCTGCGGTCGGCGACGACGGCGCGCAGCCGCTCGGGGGCGGCGTCGAGGAGGGTGCGGTGCAGGCCGCCGAGGATGATGCGATCGGGGTTGAGGATGTTCACCAGGCCCGCGAGGCCGAGGCCGAGCCGGTCGATGAGGGTCTCGGCGGCCGTGCGGACGACCGGGTCGCCGTACTCCTCGCGGATCAGCTCGTTGGCCTGGTGGAGCAGGGAGCCCTCGGGGCCGGGTTCTCGCCCCGCGGTCGTCAGCAGGGCCAGCGGGTCGGCCTCCACGTCGAGGCAGCCGCGTCCGCCGCAGTGACAGGGGCGGCCCTCGGGGGTGACGGTGAGGTGGCCGACTTCCAGGGCCAGTCCCGAACTGCCCGTGTGCAGACGGCCGTCGAGGACCAGTGCCCCGCCGACGCCCCGGTGTCCGGTGGCCACGCACAGCAGGTCGCGGGCGCCGCGTCCGGCGCCGTGCCGGTGTTCGGCGAGGGCGGCGAGGTTGACGTCGTTGCCGACGAAGGCGGGGCCGGTGATCCCGGCGGCACGGACGCGTTCGGCGAAGACCTCGCGCACCGGCGCCCCCACCGGCCAGGCCAGGTGCAGGGGGTTCAGCGCGAGGCCCTCCGGTTCGGTGACCGCCGACGGCACGGCGAGCCCGGCGCCCACGCACCGGCGCCCGGTGCGCCGCAGCAGGTCGGCACCGGCCTCCACGGCGGCGCCGAGCACCTTCGCCGGATCGGCGTCGACGGCCTCGCAGCTGGGGGTGGTGGCGACGATCCGGCCGCCGAGGCCGACCAGCGCGGCCCGGAACCCGTCGGCGTGCACCTGCGCGGCCAGCGCGACCGGGCCCTCCTCGGCGAGTTCGAGCCGGTGCGAGGGGCGGCCCTGGGAACCGGCGGCGGCGCCGGGCCGGGCGTCCACCCGGATCAGCCCCAGAGCCTCCAGTTCCGCGGCGACCGCGCCGGCCGTGGCGCGGGTGACGCCGAGTTCCGCGGTGAGCACGGACCGGGTGGGCGCCCGTCCGGTGTGCACGAGCTCCAGCGCGGGGCCGAGCGCACCGCGCCCCCGGTCCAGCCGCGCCCTCGACGTGGTCCCTTCCCCCGTCGGCCGGGGGTCCGCCTTGCCGCTCATGAGGGCGAGTCTCCCATGATCCGTTCCTCAGTCGCCGCCGGGGAAGCCGGCGGGTGCGCCGGCCGAACGCGGCGGTGTGACGGGCAAGCCGCTCACCCGCAGCGTCACGTTCAGCCGCCCCGTCAGCCCCAGCCACGCCGGTGCCGTACCGGGCAGGACGCGCGGCACTCCGTGGTAGGCGAGCCGGGACGGTCCGCCGAAGACGAACAGATCACCGCTGCGCAGCTCCACGTCGGTCCACGGCCGGGTGCGGGTCTCGGTGTTGCCGAAGCGGAACACACAGGTGTCGCCGAGGCTCAGGGACACCACGGGTGCGTCGGACTTCTCGTCGGCGTCCCGGTGCAGGCCCATGCGGGCGTCGCCGTCGTAGAAGTTGATCAGTGCGATGTCGTAGGGGGCCGTGGTCGCCGCCCGCGGTCCGAGCGCGTCGGCCACCGCACGCAGGCCCAGCTCGCCCAGCCAGTCCGGGAAGGGCTTCACCGGCGTACCGTCGCCGTCGACGACCGTGCGGGCGTAGGCGTACGGGTACCAGTGCCAGCCCAGACAGACCTGGCGGGCGGTCATCGTGCCGCCGCCCGGGGTGCGGACCGTGCGCAGGCCCGCCGGGGGCCGGGCCCAGGTGCGGCAGGCCTCGAGGAGCCCGCGCTGGCGGTCCGCGTCGAGCCAGTCGGGCACGTGCACCGCGCCCGGCGCGATCCGGGCCCGCTCCCGGGGAAACAGCTCGCCGTCCATGCGCCCATCCTCCCCCACCGCACCGACACCTGGTCTGAGCTGGGGCTGGGCTAGCCTTGGGGCACCATGAACGACCGTATGACGACGCCGTGGGGCGAGGTCGCCCTGGCCCGCTTCCCCGAGGATCCGCGCGACCGGCTGCGTGCCTGGGACGCCTCCGACGCCTATCTGCTGCGGCACCTCGCGGAGCGGGAGGCGGACCTGCCCCTGTCCGGCACGGTCGTGGTGCTGGGCGACCGCTGGGGCGCGCTGGTCACGGCGCTCGCGGCGCACCGCCCGGTGCAGATCACCGACTCCTGGCTGGGGCAGGAGGCGACCCGGGCGAACCTGGCGCGGGCGGGTGTCGAACCCGGCTCCGTGCGGCTGCTCACCACGCGGGACCCGGTGCCGGACCGCGTCGACCTGCTCCTGGTCCGGGTGCCGAAGAGCCTGGCGCTCCTGGAGGACCAGCTCCTGCGGCTGGCGCCCGCCGTCCACCCGGGCACGGTCGTGCTCGGCACCGGCATGGTGAAGGAGATCCACACCTCCACGCTGAACCTGTTCGAGCGGATCCTCGGCCCGACCAGGACCTCACTGGCCGAGCAGAAGGCCCGGCTGATCTTCTGCACCCCGGACGGGTCGCTGTCCCGCCCCGCGAACCCCTGGCCGTACGCCTACGACCTTCCGGGCGACGTCGGCGCGCTCTCGGGCCGGCCGGTCGTCAACCACGCGGGGGTGTTCTGCGCCGACCGGCTGGACATCGGCACCCGGTTCTTCCTGCGGCACCTTCCGGAGACGGTCGGCACCCGCAGGGTCGTGGACCTGGGCTGCGGCAACGGGATCGTCGGTACGGCGGTGGCCTTGGCCAACCCGCAGGCCGAGGTGCTGTTCACCGACGAGTCGTTCCAGGCGGTGGCCTCGGCGGAGGCGACGTTCAAGGCGAACGGGGTGCCGGGGCACGCCGAGTTCCGGGTCGGCGACGGACTGACGGGGGTGCCGGACGGCAGTGTGGACGTGGTGCTGAACAATCCGCCGTTCCACTCCCACCAGGCCACCACGGACGCGACGGCCCGGCGCATGTTCACCGGGGCGCGGCGCGTGCTGCGGCCGGGCGGGGAGCTGTGGGTGGTGGGCAACCGTCATCTGGGCTACCACGTGACGCTGAAGCGGCTGTTCGGGAACTGCCGGGTGGTGGCCGGAGACCCCAAGTTCGTGGTGCTGCGCGCCGTCAGGCGCGGCTGAGGAGGCGGATGCTCCGCTCCACCGTGCGGGCCATCGCCGCCCGCCCCACGCTCAGGTAGCGGCGCGGGTCGACCACGGTCGGCTCGGCCTCCAGGAACTCCCGGACCGCTTCGGTGAGGGCCTGGTTGAGCGCGGTGCCGATGTTGACCTTGACGATCCCGCCCGCGACGGCGGCGGTGAGCTGGTCGTCGGGGACCCCGGACGAGCCGTGCAGGACCAGCGGCACGTCGACGGCCGCGGCGAGCCGGGCGAGGAGGGCGTGGTCGAGGGTGGCGGTGCGGGTGGTCATGGCGTGGACGCTGCCGACGGCGACGGCCAGGGCGTCCACACCGGAGGCGTCCACGAAGGCGCACGCCTCGCCGGGATCGGTGCGTGCACCGGGAGCATGGGCACCCTTGCCGCCGATCTCGCCCAACTCGCCCTCGATCCAAAGGCCTTGGGAGTGCGCCCGGTCGACGGCGGCGCGGGTGGCGGCGAGATTCGCGGCGTACGGCAGCCGGGAGGCGTCGTACATCACCGAGCTGAACCCGGCGTCGGCGGCCCGGTCGAGCAGGGGATCGCTCCGGACGTGGTCGAGGTGCAACGCGACGGGCACGGCGGCCTGTTCGGCGGCGGCGACCGCGGCGCGGGCCAGCGGGAGCAACCGGTCCTGGCGGAACCTCACGGCGTTCTCGCTGACTTGGACGACGACGGGCGAGCCGGCGGATTCGGCGCCTGCGACGACGGCCTCGAGGTGTTCCAACGTGATGACGTTGAAGGCGACGACGGCGGTACGGGCCGCGCGGGCCCGGACGACCAGCTCGCCGGTGGGGGTCAGGGGCACGGCAGCTCCCGGTCGGCCGGGGTCAGAGGATCACGGAACGGGTGAGGTGGCGGGGCCGGTCCGGGTCGAGCCCCCGGGCGGCGGCGACGGCCACGGCGAGCCGCTGGACACGGACCAGCTCGGCGAGCGGGTCCAGCGCTCCGTGCACCCATGACGCGCCGGTGGCGCGCACCTGGGCGGCGAGTCCGTCGGGTGCCTCGCCGATCATCCAGGTGGCCGTGCCGGCCGTGCTGACGCTGACGGGACCGTGCCGGTACTCCATGGCGGGGTACGCCTCGGCCCAGGAGAGCGAGGCCTCGCGCATCTTCAGGGCGGCCTCGTTCGCCAGCCCCACGGTCCAGCCCCGCCCCAGGAACGTGAACTGCCCGCACCGCACGAGCCCTTCGGGCAGCGGATCGGCGAGGGCGGTGCGGGCGTCGGCGACGGCGGTGCCGGGGTGCAGACCCAGGTGGGCGCGCAGGAGGGTGAGCGCGGTGGTCGCGAACCTGGTCTGCACGACGGAGCGTTCGTCGGCGTGGTCGAGGGCGACGACCCGGTCGGCCGCCTCCCTGACGGGGGTGTGCGCGTCGGCGGTGACGGCGGTCGTGGGCGTACGGCCCCGGAGGCGGGCGAGGAGATCGAGCACCTCGGTGGTGGTGCCGGAGCGGGTGAGGGCGAGGACGCGGTCGTAGCGACGGTGGTGGGGGAACTCGGAGGCGGCGAACGCGTCCGTCTCGCCCTGCCGGGCCCCCTCGCGGAGGGCGGCGACGGCCTGGGCCATGAAGAAGGAGGTGCCGCAGCCGACGACCGCCACCCGCTCCCCTGCCGGGGGCAGCTCCCGCGCGTACCGGCCGGCCTCGGCCGCGGCCCGGGTCCAGCACTCGGGCTGGCTCCTCAGCTCGTCCTCGACGTGGGTCATGCCCACCTCCCGCCGACGGTGATTGTTACTGCAAGATAGAGGCTGCTTTCGAACAACTTCAAGCATGCGAACGGAGGCGGCCGATGTCGCGCGACGCCCGCTGGAAGGCCCTGCTGGAGCTGCTCGTCGCACGGGGCCGGCTGGACGTGGAGGAGGCCGCGGCGGAGCTGGCGGTGTCGGCCGCGACGATCCGGCGGGACCTGGACCGGCTCGCCGAGCAGCAGATGCTGGTCCGCACCCGGGGCGGCGCGGTGGTCCACGGGGTGTCGTACGAGCTGCCGTTGCGCTACAAGACGGCCCGCCGCGCCTCCGAGAAGCAGCGGATCGCGCGGGCGGTGGCGGATCTGGTCGCGCCGGGCGAGGCGGTCGGGCTGACCGGGGGCACGACGACGACGGAGGTGGCGCGGGCGCTGGCGGTGCGCGCCGATCTGGCGTCCGGCTCACCGGCGCTGACCGTGGTCACCAACGCCCTGAACATCGCCACCGAGCTGGCCGTGCGCCCGCAGTTCAAGATCGTCGTGACGGGCGGGGTGGCGCGGGCCCAGTCGTACGAGCTCGTCGGGCCGCTCGCCGACGGGGTACTGGGCCGGATCGCCCTCGACGTGGCGGTGCTCGGCGTGGTGGCCTTCGACGTAACGGACGGCGCCGCCGCGCACGACGAGGCGGAGGCGGCGGTCAACCGGCTGCTGTGCGACCGCGCGGAGAGGGTCGTGGTGGCCGCGGACTCCGGCAAGCTGGGGCGGCGCGCCTTCGCCCGGATCTGCGCGGCCGAGGCGGTGGACACCCTGGTCACGGACACGGGAGCGGACGCGGAGACGGCGGGGCGGTTCGAGGAGGCGGGGATCCGGGTCGTCAGGGTGTGAGAGCGCTGGTGAGGGTGCCCGTGTCGGCGGAACTGAAGGACCGGCACCCGAGTGGGGCGGATGCCGGTCCGCTCGAGGGGCGGCACCAGGCCGTGCCCGCGGAGTACCGTCAGAAGGGCCCTGGATCAAGCACCGACGACTGCCAACAACGCTCGTGATCAATACACCTAGTCGCCGGCGTGGGCGAGTTCGATGTCGTGGGCGTTCACGTCACCGCCGCCGAGGCTGATCCCGCTCGCGCGGGGCGGATAGCCGGTGGCGATCACCGTGTACCGGCCGCCGTCCAGGTCGGAGAAGGCGTACGCGCCGTCGCTGCCGGTCGTCGTGGAGGCGACGACGTTCCCGGCGGCGTCCACCAGGGTCACCCGCGCGTCGCCCAGCGGGGCCCCCGCTCCGCGTACCGTGCCCCGGACCTGTGCGCCGGGCCGCAGCTCCACGTCGACCCGGGTGAGACCGGCGGCGCCGATCTCCACGGGCAGGGCCAGCGGCCGGTGCTTGGGCGAGCCGACGGCGACGGTCACCGGTCCGGGCACCAGGTCGGCCACCGTGAAGGCGCCCGTGCCGTCGGTCCGCACACTGGCCAGCACATCCCCGCGCACGTCCGTGACGATGACGACCGCCCCGGCGACCGGGGCACCGCCGTCGGCGGAGCGCACCACACCGGTGAGCCCGCTGCCCCCGACGAGGAGAACGTCGTACGTCACCGGAGCCGCCCCCGCCACGACGGTCGTCGCCTGCGGCTGATGGCCGTCGGCGGCGGTGATCAGCACATACGGGCCCTCGCCCGGCGCGTCGAGGGCGTAGGAGCCGTCGGCGGCGGTGACCACGCGGCCCAACTGCCGTCCGCTCAGCGAGATCAGCGTCAGCGCGGCCCCGGCGACCGGCGTGCTCCGCGCATCGCGCACCTGCCCGCGCACCGGATGCCCACCGCCGCCCGGCTCCCCGTCGCCGAGTCCCGGCACCGTCGCGACCAGCTCGGCGACGGCACGGGCCAGCGGCACGGCGACCGCGGCCCCGACGGCCCGTTCGTCCCGTACGGCAGCGGCTGGGGCGTCCGGCTCGCCCTCCGCCGCGGCCACCCGCCGGCGCGGAAGGAACGCGGCGACCACCAGCGCCAGCACCGCCGCGCCCGACCCCACCGCCATGACCACCGTGAACCCGTGCTCGGACGGCAGGGCGACGGCGCCGAAGGAGGTGGTCATCCGGGCCAGGACCACCCCGGCGACGGCGCTCGCGGTCGAGGTGCCGATGGACCGCATCAGTGTGTTGAGGCTGTTCGCCGCGGCCGTCTCGGAGGGGTCCACCGCGCCCATGACGAGCGCGGGCATGGCCCCGTAGGCGAAGCCGATGCCGGCGCCGATGACGCAGGAGACCAGCACGAGCTGCCAGACGGCGGCCATCAGCACGACACCGAGCCCGTACCCGACGGCGACGATCACGGCGCCGATCATCAGGGTCGCCTTGGGTCCGCGTGCCCGGGACACCAGGGCGGACAGCGGCGCGGTGGCCATCATGACCAGGCCCGTGGGGGCCATCACGAGTCCGGCGGCCAGCAGCGACTTGCCCAGACCATAGCCCGTCGCCTCAGGCAACTGCAGGAGCTGGGGAAGGACCAGGGACATCGCGAACATGGAGAACCCGAAGGCCAGGGAGGCGAGGTTGGTGACCAGCACCTGGCGGCGGGCGGTGGTCCGCAGGTCCACCAGGGGCTCGGTGACGCGCAGTTCGAACAGGCCCCACAGAAGGAGGACGACGACGGCCGCGCCGAACAGCCCGAGCGTGGTGGCGCTGCCCCAGCCCCAGTCGGCGCCCTTGGAGATGCCCAGCAGCAGACAGACGAGCCCGACCGCCATCCCGAGGGCGCCCACCACGTCGAAGCGGCCGCCCGCGCGCACCGGCGACTCCGGTACGAACAGCGGAACGAGCACCGCAGCGACGACCCCCAGCACGGCGGACGTCCAGAACAGCGCGTGCCAGTCGAGGTGGTCCGCGATGAGCGCGGCGGCGGGCAGACCGAGGGCGCCGCCGACGCCGAGGGAGGCGCTCATCAGCGCGGTGGCCGGGCCGAGCCGCTCGGCGGGCAGTTCGTCGCGCATGATGCTGATGCCGAGCGGGATGACACCGGAGGCGAGGCCCTGCAGGGCCCGGCCGACGATCATCGGGGCGAGGGTGTCGCTGAGGGCGGCCGTGACGGATCCGGCGACCAGCATGACCAGACCGACCAGCAGCATGCGCCGCTTGCCGTACATGTCGCCGAGCCGGCCCGTCACGGGGGTGGCGACGGCGGCGGCGAGCAGGGTGGCGGTGACGGCCCAGGCCGCGTCCGAGGCCGACGCGTCGAGCAGCTTCGGCAGTTCGGGGACGATCGGGATGACCAGCGTCTGCATGAGCGAGACGACGATCCCGCCGAAGGCCAGCACCGCGACGACGAGACCCGCCCGCGGCGGGGCAACCTCCCCTGTTTCCGCGTGTGTCGGATGCGCTTGGGACATGGGGCGGGCCTCCGTGGGGGGATGCGGTCCAGCACGAACTGCCCAGCATCGTAGGCCCAGTTGATTGACTCAACCAATCAGAAGATGCGGTGTGCGGGGCGTGAAGATTCCGGGCAGGGGACGTTCGGGGACTCCCCCCGCCCGGAATCGCGCGGCGACCGCTAGAGCGCGCGCTCCAGTCGCTCGGCCACCAGCTTCACGAACCGTCCGGGGTCCGTCGGCCGGCCGCCCTCGGCGAGGACCGCGAGGCCGTGCAGCAGTTCGGCGGTCCCGGCGAGCTCGGTGCGGTCCTCACGCTCCTGGTACGCCTTGTTCAGGCCCTGCACGAGCTGGTGACCGGGGTTGAGTTCGAGGATCCGCTGGGCCTTGGGCACCTCCTGGCCCATCGCGCGGTACATGTTCTCCAGCGCGGGGGTGAGGTCGCCGGTGTCGGAGACGAGGCAGGACGGGGAGACGGTGAGACGCGAGGAGAGGCGTACCTCCTTGATGTCGTCGCCGAGCTGCTCCTTCATCCAGCCGAGCAGGGCGGCGTACTCCTCGCCCTGCTTCTCCCGCTCACTGTCGGAGGAGTCGTCGCTCTCGCCGTCGAGGTCCACCTCGCCCTTGGCGACGGACCGCAGCCGCTTGCCCTCGAACTCGCCCACCACGTCGACCCACACCTCGTCGACGGGGTCGGTGAGCAGCAGGACCTCGACGCCCTTGGCGCGGAACGCCTCCATGTGCGGGGAGTTCTCGATGCTCTCGCGGGACTCGCCGGTCAGGTAGTAGATGTCCTCCTGGCCGTCCTTCATCCGCTCCACGTACGCCGCGAGCGTGGTGGGTTCGCCGTCGTGGGTGCTGGCGAAGGACGCGGCGGCGAGCAGGGTCTCGCGGTTGTCGGAGTCGCTGAGCAGGCCCTCCTTGAGGACCGAGCCGAACTCCCGCCAGAACGTGGCGTACCGCTCGGGGGCGTTCTCCCGCATCTCCTTGACCGTGGACAGGAGCTTCTTGGTGAGCCGGCGCTGCATCATGCGGATGTGCCGGTCCTGCTGGAGGATCTCGCGGGAGACGTTCAGCGAGAGGTCCGCCGCGTCGACCACGCCCTTGACGAAGCGCAGGTAGGGCGGCAGCAGCGCCTCGCAGTCGTCCATGATGAAGACGCGCTTGACGTAGAGCTGCACTCCGCGCTTGTAGCCCTGGGTGTAGAGGTCGTGCGGGGCGTGCGAGGGCACGAACAGCAGGGCCTGGTACTCGAAGGTGCCCTCCGCCTGGAGCCTGACGGTCTCCAGCGGCTCGCGCCAGTCGTGGCTGATGTGCTTGTACAGCTCGTGGTACTCGTCGTCGGAGACCTCCTCGCGCGAGCGAGCCCACAGCGCCTTCATCGAGTTGAGCGTCTCGGCCTCGGGCGTGGTGCCGTCCTCGCCCTGCCGCGGGACCGTGCGGATCGGCCAGGTGATGAAGTCGGAGTACCGCTTGACGATGTCCTTGATCGTCCAGGCGGACGTGTAGTCGTGGAGCTTGTCCTCGTCGTCGGCGGGCTTGAGGTGCAGGGTGACCGAGGTGCCCTGCGGCGCGTCGTCGACGGTCTCCAGGGTGTACGTCCCCTCGCCGCGCGAGGACCAGCGGGTGCCGTGGCTCTCGCCGGCGCGCCGGGTCACCAGGGTCATCTCGTCGGCGACCATGAAGCCGGAGTAGAAGCCGACGCCGAACTGCCCGATGAGCCCCTCGGCGCTGTCCGCGTCCTGGGCCTCGCGCAGTTCCTCGGCGAACTGCGCGGTGCCCGAGTTGGCGATGGTGCCGATGAGCTTGCCGACCTCGTCGTACGACATCCCGATCCCGTTGTCCCGCACGGTGAGCGTACGGGCCTCGGTGTCGGTGTCGATCTCGATGTGGAGGTCGGAGACGTCGGCGTCGAGCGTGTCGTCCCGCAGCTTGGCGAGGCGCAGCTTGTCCAGCGCGTCGGAGGCGTTGGAGACGAGCTCGCGCAGGAAGACGTCCTTGTTCGAGTAGACCGAGTGGATCATCAACTGGAGCAGCTGACGGGCCTCTACCTGGAACTCAAACGTTTCGGTCGTCATGGTTCGGGTGTACCTCACGGATTCCGGGGTCGCGTGGAGTGGTGGTCACGGCAACTTTACAAAAGGCCGGGGCGCCCCTCGTGCCGTTCGCACCAAGCACCGTCCGACAGGGGAAGCCGAATCTGTCGACAGAAAAGCGTTTTGACGAATCCATGCCCCTTGGCCCAGTCATACTGTCGACACTAAAAAAGGGAGAGCGAGTCGCGCCGCGTCTCGTGCGGACGTCACGAGAAAAGGGGTCCATGCGACCGGCAGGCTCTCCGGGAAAGTCGCACTCGTCACCGGCGCGGGAGCCGGGATCGGCCAGGGCTGCGCGCTGCACCTCGCGGAGCAGGGCGCGACCGTCGTCGGCTGTGACATCGACGCGGCCGCCTCCGAACGCACCCGCAGGGAGGCCGCCGACCGGGGGCCGACCGTCGAGGTGCTCGCGCCGTACGACATGAGGTCCCGGCCGACGCGCGGCGCTTCGCCGACGAGGCGTACGAGCGGCACGGGCGGGTCGACGTCCTGGTGACCGCCGGGGCGATCGCCCCGCACACGGCGGCGACCGCCGAGATGGACTTCGACGCGCGGTGGACGCCGACCCTGCGCGGTGAGATCGACGTCGCCTTCCTGCCCGTCCGGGCGGTGCGGCCGCTCATGGAGGCCTCGGGCGGCGGCTCGATCGTCACCTTCGCCTCGGTGAACGCCTTCCGGGGCAGCGGGACCTTTCGGCGTGGGTGACCGGCGGGAACTTCCCGGTGGACGGCGGAGTGCTCGCCAAGTGAGCCGCGCGTGTGCCCCCTCAGGAGGCCGCGCGCCGGCGCCGCTCGGGCCCCCGGCCCCGGACCGCCGCGTCCTGTTCCAACTGCTTCTCGACGGCCCGCTGGGCCCGCACCGTCGCGCCCGCGATCAGCGCGGAGGCCAGTTCGCCGTCCCGCTCCTCGACCGCCTGGAGCAGCCGCTCCTGGTCGTCGACGCTGGAGGCGAGACGGCCGGCCCGGGTGAGGCTCAGGTGCCGCAGCATCAGGGTGCGCAACGCGAGGGAGTCCAGGATCCGCTTGAGCGTGGCGTTGCCGACGATCTCCGTCATCCGCTCCTGGAGCGTGACATGGCTCCAGAAGTAGCCGTCCACATCACCGTCGTCCGCCAGTTTCCGCATCCGCTCGACCCGGGTGCGCAGCTCGGCGATCTCCTCCTCGCTCGCCCGCTCGACGAGCAGGGCCGCGAGCATCGACAGGAGGTTCTTGCGCACCTGGTAGATGTCCCGGATGTCCTGCGGGGAGGGCGCGGCGACCCGGGGCCGGCGGCGCGCCTTCATCTCGACCAGGCCCTCCTGTTCGAGGAGCATCAGCGCCTCGCGCACCGGGGTGCGGCTGGTGTCGAACCGGCGTGACAGATCAACGCTGTTGAGGTCCTGCCCTGGTTCCAGCCGGCCCTCGATGATGCCCGCGCCGACCCACTCGGCGATCTGCGCGACCAGCGGCTCGCGCCGGTCCCGCAACCGCAGGAGGCGCTCCAGCACGAGGTGCGTGTCCTGGTCGGTCATGCGGCACTTCTCCCTGCCTGGTCCGGGCTCACAGCCGGTTCAACGGTGTCGACACTATCCCACCCCGTGTCGCGCCGGACACGGGATCCCCCGCTTCCTGTCGACTTCCAACATTCCTGTCAACATCCATCGAGCGTTGTTCCGGAGGAATCACGAAGCGCGTCCGCATCAGCCCCGCCCGCTGCCGGGCGCCGACGGTGGTGACCGGGGGTGCCGTCGCCGCCGCCGGGATGCCGCTCGGTGCCCTCGCCCCCGCGCTGTGGGCGGCGCTGCTGGGCTATCTGGTCGCGGGGCTCGGCCTGGCCGACCTCTTCCCGGTGGCCGTCGAACGCGCGGGTGCCCTGGCAGGGCCCGGCGGGGTCGCCACCGCGTTCACCCTCGGCTACGGCGGCATGCTCCTCGGACCGCCCGCCATCGGGTTCATGGCCGAGTGGATCTCCCTGCCCGCCGCGCTGACGAGCGTGGCCGTCCTCGCCGCGCCGGCCGCGCTGATCGGCTTCGGTACGCGTCGGGTGGCCTGAGCAGCCGCAGGCAGGCGAGAGGTGCCGCCCGGGCGCAGAAGAACACCGGCGTCGGACCGCGCTCCATCCGGCAGACTCACCCCCATGGAGACTGCCGAGTTCATCCAGGTGCTCGACCGGGAGGGCCGCGCACTGGCCGACGCGGCGGCCGGGGCGGGCACCGACGCCAAGGTGCCCACCTGCCCGGGCTGGCAGGTCCGGGACCTGCTGCGGCACACGGGCATGGTCCACCGCTGGGCGGGGTCGTTCGTGGCCGAGGGCAGGACGGAGTACCACCCCGGCGAGGGCGAGCCGGACCTCGACGGGTCCGAGCTGCTGGAGTGGTTCCGCGAGGGGCACCGCCGGCTCGTCGACACCCTGACCACCGCACCGCCCGATGTGGCGTGCTGGCACTTTCTGCCCGCCCCCTCGCCGCTCGCGTTCTGGGCCAGACGGCAGGCGCACGAGACGGCCGTCCACCGCGCCGACGCCGACTCGGCACAGGGCCGCACGCCGGAGGACAGTGCGCGGAGTCTGCCCGCCGCCTTCGCCGCCGACGGCATCGACGAGCTGCTGAGCGGATTCCACGCCCGCGGCAGAAGCAAGGTGCGCAGCGGGAAGCCCCGGGTGCTGCGAGTACGGGCGACCGATCTGGAGGAGGACGCCGTGTGGACCGTACGGCTGTCCCCCGAACCGCCCGTGACGGAGCGGACCGCCGACGGCCACGCGGACTGCGAGATCAACGGACCGGCGGCGCGGCTCTATCTGGCGCTGTGGAACCGCCTGCCGTTCCCCGCCGTCACCGGCGACACGTCGCTCGCCACCCTGTGGCGGGAGAACTCCGCCGTCACCTGGAGCTGACGTCCGGCTGCGCCAGCATCCGCGTGAGCACTGCTCGCTGCACCGGCAGGACATCCCCGTGCAGCGCCCGCCCCTCGCCCGTGAGCGCCACGCGGACGCCCCGGCGGTCCTCGGCGCACAGGCCGCGCTCGACGAGACCGTCCTTCTCCAGGCGGGCGATCAGCCGGGACAGGGCGCTCTGGCTGAGATGGACACGCTCGGCGATCTCCTGGACGCGGTAGCCGCACGTGACGTCCGCCGCCGACTCGGCGAGCACGTCCAGCACCTCGAAGTCACTGGCGCACAGCCCGTGTCGGTGCAGGGCCCGGTCGAGTTCGCACTGGGTCCGGGCGTGCAGCGCCAGCATGTCCCGCCACTGTTCGACCAGCGCCCGCTCGGCTCTGTCCACCTCGCCGTTCTTCGCCGCCATGGCCCGCACCGTAGCAGAGAAACGGTTTTGTTGCATCGGCATTAAATGCGCTTGCATTTGATGCATGCGCATGTACTGTCCTGGTCATGACCTCTCCGCTCACCTCCCCCGCCTCCGGCGTGTCCGGCGTGTCCGAAGGGCGCTGGACCGCCCGGTTGTGGGGCACCCTGCTGGTGCTGTGCGCCGCGATGTTCCTGGACGCCCTGGATGTGTCGATGGTCGGCGTCGCACTGCCGTCCATAGGCTCCGACCTGGGGCTTTCCACCTCGACCCTGCAATGGGTCGTCAGCGGCTACATCCTCGGCTACGGCGGACTGCTGCTCCTCGGCGGCCGGACCGCCGACCTGTTGGGCCGGCGCCAGGTCTTCCTGGTCGCCCTCGGCGTCTTCGCGCTCGCCTCGCTGCTGGGCGGGCTCGTCGACTCGGGTCCGCTGCTGATCGCCAGCCGTTTCATCAAGGGGCTGAGCGCGGCGTTCACCGCACCGGCCGGGCTCTCGATCATCACGACGACCTTCCCCGAGGGTCCGCTGCGCAACCGGGCGCTGTCCATCTACACCACCTGCGCGGCCACCGGCTTCTCCATGGGGCTGGTCCTCTCCGGCCTGCTGACGGAGGCCAGTTGGCGCCTGACCATGCTGCTGCCCGCGCCGATCGCCCTGATCGCGCTGCTCGCGGGGCTCCGGCTGCTGCCGCGCAGCGAGCGCGAACGGGAGCACAACGGGTACGACGTCCCCGGCGCCGTCCTCGGCACGCTGTCGATGCTGCTGCTGGTGTTCACGGTCGTCCAGGCACCGGAGGCCGGCTGGGCGTCCGCGCGCACCCTGCTCTCGTTCCTCGCGGTCGCCGTCCTGCTGACGGTGTTCGTGCGAGTGGAGCGGCGCTCCGCCGGACCACTGATCCGGCTCGGCGTCCTGCGTTCGGGCAGCCAGATCCGCGCCCAGCTCGGCGCGATGGCGTTCTTCGGGTCGTACGTCGGCTTCCAGTTCCTCGCCACCCTCTACATGCAGTCGCTGCTCGGCTGGTCCGCCCTCCACACGGCCCTGGCCTTCCTGCCGGCGGGTGCGCTGGTGGCGGTGTCCTCGACCAGGGTCGGGGCGATCGTGGACCGGTTCGGCACCCCGCGGCTGATCGCGGCCGGCTTCGCCCTCATGGTCGCCGGATACGCGCTGTTCCTGCGGGTGGACCTCGATCCGGTCTACGCCGCCGTGATCCTGCCGACCATGCTGCTGATCGGCGCCGCCTGCGCCCTGGTCTTCCCCTCGCTCAACATCCAGGCCACCAACGGTGTGGCGGACCATGAGCAGGGCATGGTCTCGGGGCTGCTCAACACCTCCGTGCAGGTCGGCGGTGCGATCTTCCTCGCCGTGGTGACGGCGGTGGTCACCGCGGGCGCTCCGGCCGACCCCACTCCCCAGGCCGTCCTCGACAGCTACCGCCCCGGCCTCGCGGTCGTGACGGCCATCGCCGCCGCAGGCCTCCTGATCACCCTCCCGGGCCTCCGCGCCCGCCACACCCGAGGCTCGGTCGTGGTCGCGAGGTCCACGGCGGAAGAGCCCCAGGAGAACCGCGTACCGGTCCGCGACTAGCGAGCCGTCCACAAGCAAGCGCCCGGCGGGGGTGGTTGCCCCGCCGGGCGCACACACTGTTCACCACGCCTGTTTGGTTCGTGTGCCGCGGCGCTTCGCCGTGGTGGGCGGTCAGCCCAGCCAGCCCGGGCGGACCAGCCCCGACTCGTAGGCCAGGACGACCAGTTGGGCGCGGTCGCGGGCGCCCAACTTGACCATCGTGCGGCTGACGTGGGTCTTCGCGGTGAGGGGGCTGACGACCAGGCGGCGGGCGATCTCCTCGTTGGACAGGCCGATGCCGACCAGGGCCATCACCTCCCGTTCGCGTTCCGTGAGGCGGCTCAACTCGTCCGCCGCGGCGGGCTCCTTGGAGCGGGCGGCGAACTCGGCGATGAGCCGCCGCGTCACGCCGGGCGAGAGCAGCGCGTCACCGGCCACCACCGCCCGTACGGCACGCAGGAGCTCCTCGGGTTCGGTGTCCTTGACCAGAAAGCCCGAGGCCCCGGACCGGATCGCCTCGAAGACGTACTCGTCGAGCTCGAACGTGGTCAGCATGACCACCCTGACCTGGGCGAGCGCCGCGTCCCCGGTGATCCGGCGGGTGGCCGCCAGCCCGTCCAGCACCGGCATGCGGATGTCCATCAGGACGACGTCCGGACGCAGCGCGCGGACCCCGCGCACCGCCTCCTCGCCGTCGGCGGCCTCCCCGCACACCTCGATGTCCGGCTGCGCGTCGAGCAACGCCCGGAATCCCGCCCTGACCAGGGACTGGTCGTCGGCGAGCAGCACACGGATCACTGGTCCTCCCCACCCTCGGCGGTCGCCTTCACCGGCAGTACGGCGAGCACCCGGAAACCTCCGTCGGCCCGCGGCCCCGCCTCGATCGTGCCACCCAGCGCAGCCGCCCGTTCCCGCATCCCGGCCAGACCGTTGCCGCCGCCGCCCGCGTCCGCACCGGTCGCCGGCCCGTCGTCGTCGATCCGCAGCCGTAGCGTCCCCCGCTCCTCGTCGATCCGTACGCGCGCGTGCCGCGAACCGGAGTGCCGTACGACATTGGTGAGGGCCTCCTGGACGATACGGAAGGCGGCGAGGTCGGTGCCGGGCGACAGCCGGGGCGGCTCCCCCGCCACCTCGACCGTGAGGCCCGCGCGGGCCGCCTGCTCGACCAGTTCGGGAAGCCGGTCCAGACCGGGCGCGGGGGTGCGCGGCGCGTCTCCCGGCGTACGGAGGGAGTCGAGCACCTGGCGCACCTCGCCGAGCGCCTCCTTGCTGGCGGACTTGATGGTGGTGAGCGCGGTGCGCGCCTGTTCCGGGTCGGCGTCGAGGAGGGCGAGGCCGACGCCCGCCTGGACGTTGATGACGGAGAGGCTGTGCGCGAGGACGTCGTGCAGTTCGCGGGCGATCCGCAGCCGTTCCTCGTCGGCCCGGCGCCGGGCGGCCTGCGCGCGCTCGGCCCGCTCCCGCGCCCACTGCTCGCGACGGGACCGGGCGAGTTCCGCGAGCGCCACGATGGCGACGACCCAGCCGGCGACCACGAGCTCCTGACCGAGGGACGCCGGCGCGTCCCCGGACGGCGGCAGCCATCGGTACAGCCAGTACGCGACCAGCAGATGGACGGCGCACAGCAGCCCGAGCGCGGTCCAGGCGGCCCGGCGGTGCCCGGCGACGACGGCGGAGAAGCAGGCCACGGCGACCGTGAGGAAGACCGGCCCGTACGGATAGCCCGCCCCCAGATAGAGCGCGACCGCGACGGCCGTGCCGAACACGACGGCCACCGGATACCGTCGCCGCCACAGCAGGAGCGCGCAGGCGACCAACAGCAGGACCCGGGCGAAGAGGTCCAGCTCGGCCCGCTCGCCCTGCTGCATACGGGCGGCGAAGGCCGACCCGACGAAGACGAAGACGGTCAGCAGCAGGGTGGACCGCCACGGTGTCCCCCGCCCGCGCCACCACCGCGGGCCACCGGGCCCGTGCGCCTGCTCTGCGTCCATGTCCGCCACGCTAGACGTCACCGCCCGGACCGGACGTCCGCCGGGCGAGGTGATCGCCCGTACTCCCCTGGAAGTAGGCCCGGCCGACCCGGTCGACCCGATGCCCGCGCGCACGGCCCCTTCACGCACGGCCCCTTCACGCACGGCCTCTTCAGCGGGCCGCGAGCGCCGCCTCCACGTTCCCCGCCATCACGGACAGCACGCGCACCGTCTCGGTGTACTGCTCACCGGTCAGACCCGTGAGGACGGTGGCGCGGGTGCTCTCGACCCGGACCCGCACCTCCGTGTGCGCCGCGCGACCCGCCTCCGTCAGGGCGAGACCCTCGTCCGAGGCGGGCAGGAGCCACTCCCGGGCGGTGAGCCGCCCCAGCACCTCGTCGAGGGTCGGGCCGTCCTCCGTCCAGAACGGGGCGAGGGCGTCGACGAGCCCTGCGCGGCGGACCCGTCCGCCGTCGGCGAGCGCGTTGAGCACCTGCCACTCACGACGGCTGACGCCGAGACCGGCGAGGGTGGTCTCGACATGCCGTTCCAGAAGGTTGTCGAGGTGTTTGAGCCAGTAGCCGAGAGGACGGGCCGGTGCCGACATCGGGGCCTCCTGCACGGAAGAGAAGCATGTAAGGTGACATGTAGTTGTCTTCGACTATGCAGGGGCGGGACATGGGTGGCAAGCGGGATACGGACTCCGCGTCGATCGAGCGGGCGCTCGTCGCCCTGCGCCGGGCGCAGCGGCGCCGGAATCTGGCCCGGCTCTCGGAGCGGCGCGGGGAGCGCGTCGGTGAGCACGCCGCGCTCCCCGACGGGGTCTTCGATCTGCTGGACGCGGTCGAGTCCGCGACGGAACGGGGCGAGACCCTGACGGTGACCGAGGCGGCGGCCGCGCTCGGCGTCGACCAGCCCCGTGCCAGCCGGCTGGCCGCACAGGCACTGGGGGCCGGGCTGGTGCGCCGCGAGGCCGATCAGCGCGACGGGCGCCGGTCCCTGCTCACCCTCACGGCCGATGGACGGACCGCCCTCGCCCGCATCCACGACTTCCGGCACCGCGTGGTCACCGAGACGGTCGCCGACTGGCCGGCGGAGGACCGCGCCGCCCTGGCCCTGCTGCTGACCCGTTTCGTCCGGGACTTCACGGACCTCACCGAGCACCCTGGCCCGCCGGGCGGACGCAGGCGCGACCGCACCCCCTGACGCGCGGTCCGCCCTCCCGAGCGGCTCAGCGCAGCCCCACCCCCTGCGCCAGCCGCGTCACCGCGTGTCGGAAGAACGGCTCGCGCTCCTCGACCACGCGGTTGAACTGGCCGAACAGTTCGAAGCCGACCAGTCCGTAGATCTGCGCCCAGGCCGCGACCAGCGCCGCGACCGCTCCCGGCGGCAGGTCGGGGGCGAGGTCGCCCGCCATGCGTACGGCCTCCGGGACGAGTTCGTCCGTCAGCAGCGGCACCTCCAGGACCTGCGTCCGATGCGCCTCCCGGACGATGCCGATGAGGAGAAGGCCGACGCGTGACGCGGCCGGCACGGTGGTCTGCGGCGCGCTGTAGCCGGGGACGGGCGAGCCGTAGATCAACGCGTACTCGTGCGGATGCGTCTGCGCCCAGCCGCGCACCGCCTCGCACACCGCGACCCAGCGCCGGACCGGCTCCGCCCCGGCGACGGCGGCGTGGGCCGCTTCCGCCCGCTCGCCCAGGGAGTCGTACGCGTCGATGATGAGGGCGGTGAGCAGGTCGTCGCGGCTCGGGAAGTACCGGTACAGCGCGGAGGAGACCATGCCCAGCTCACGGGCCACGGCCCGCAGCGAGAGCTTGGCCGCGCCCTCGGCCGCCAGTTGTCTGCGCGCCTCCTCCTTGATGGCGGCGGTGACTTCGATCCGGGCACGGGCGCGGGCCCCCTGGGCGGCGTTGCTGCTCATGGGGGCCAGTCTTCCACGATGCGGAGCAGTGCACACATTCGAGAGCGGCGCAAAAATTCGAGAGCACTGCTCTTGCATGTGGACACCGGCCTCCGGCACACTCGAATCAAGCGAGAGCACCGCTCTCCAAATGACTGGGGGTCACCATGTCGTCGCAGCCGTACTACCTCAAGGGCAGCCCGCTCAACGTCCGGTTCAACAGCCTCGTCGGCTGGCTGGCCCGGCACGGGGTGAGCCTCATGGGCTCGGCGGAGATGTCCGTGCGGGGCCGCAGGAGCGGGCAGATGCAGCGCATCCCGGTCAACCCGCACACGTACGAGGGCGCGCGGTTCCTGGTCTCGGCGCGCGGGCACTCCCAGTGGGTGCGCAACATGCGGGCGGCCGGCGGCGGGGAGCTGCGGGTGGGCCGCAAGGTGCGGACGTTCACCGCGGTGGAGCTTCCCGACGAGGAGAAGCTCCCAATCCTGCGGACCTACCTCGAGAAGTGGGGCTGGGAGGTCAACCAGTACTTCAACGGGGTCACGGCGAAGTCGTCGGACGAGGAGCTCAGGGCGGCGGCCCCCGACCACCCGGTGTTCCGGATCACGGTCGAGGGCTGACCGCCCCGCTCCCGGGAAACTCCCGGCTCAGGAGTCCTCGGTCTCCTCGGCCGCCGGCGCGACCGGCTCCGGCCGGCGGTCCATCAGGGTCAGCGCGCGCTGGGCCATCGGATGCGCACGGACGAGCTCGCCGAGGGTCGTACGGCCACGGGTGATGTCGGTGAACGCGCGCCAGGCCGGGCGGAAACCGGTGAGGGCCGCGTGGAACAGCCCAGGGCGGCGCTCGAAGGCGGCCAGCATCCGCTTGCCGACGGCCATCTCCACCCCCAGGCCCGCCTTGATCGCGAACGCGTAGTTCAGGGCCTGGCGGCGGGTGTCCACCGCGTCGTGCGCCTCCGCGATGCGCACGGCCCACTCGCCCGCGAGCCGGCCCGAGCGCAGCGCGAAGGAGATGCCCTCGCGGGTCCAGGGCTCCAGCAGCCCCGCCGCGTCACCGCAGACCAGCACCCGCCCCCGGGAGAGCGGCGAGTCGTCAGCGCGGCAGCGGGTGAGATGGCCGGAGGAGATGCTCGGTTCGAAGCCGGCGAGGCCGAGCCGTCCGATGAAGTCCTCCAGATACCGCTTGGTGGCGGCGCCCTCGCCGCGCGCGGAGATCACGCCGACCGTCAGCGTGTCGCCCTTGGGGAACACCCAGCCGTAGCTGCCGGGCATCGGACCCCAGTCGATGAGGACGCGGCCCTTCCAGTCCTCGGCGACCGTGTCCGGCACCGGGATCTCGGCCTCCAGGCCGAGGTCGACCTGGTCGAGCTTCACACCGACATGCGCCCCTATGCGGCTGGCGCTGCCGTCCGCGCCGACCACCGCGCGCGCCAGGACGGTCTCGCCGCCCTGGAGGACGATCGCGACGGTGCGCCGGTCGGGCACCGCCGAGCCGTGCTGTTCGACGCGGGTGACCGTGACGCCCGTACGCAGCTCGGCGCCCGCCTTCTGGGCGTGTTCGACGAGCTGCTGATCGAACTCGGGCCGGTTGATCAGCCCGAACAGCATCTGCCGGGAGCGCCGGGTGCGGGTGAAGCGTCCGTTGTGGGAGAAGGTCACCGCGGTGACCCGGTCGCGGAAGGGGAGTTCGAAGCCGGGGGGCAGCGCGTCCCGGGAAGGGCCGATGATGCCGCCGCCGCACGTCTTGTAGCGGGGCAGCTCCGCCTTCTCCAGCAACAGCACACGCCGTCCCGTGACCGCCGCCGCGTAGGCGGCCGAAGCCCCCGCGGGTCCCGCGCCCACCACGACGACGTCCCACACCTGCCGCACGTCGTCCGCTGAAGAGTTCTCGCTGCTCACGATGGTCAACTGCTCCCGATCAAGCCGCCTGCCGCACCTGTCCCCCGCATCCTACGGCGGAGATCGTCACGGCCCCATGACAGTCCGCTGTGGAAAGATCGGCGAGGTGCGCGACCCCATCCCGGCAGCGCGTACGCTCGCACGGTCCCCCGAACGGACCCGTGCCACCCTGTACAACGTCGCACCCACAAGGAGCGTGCCCATGTCGTCGAATCCGGTCGCCGAGACCGTCGCCACGCTGATGCCCAGGGCGAAGGCGGAGCTCACCGAGCTGGTGGCCTTCAGGTCGGTGGCGGACTTCGACCAGTTCCCGCGCAGCGAGAGCGAGGCCGCGGCGGACTGGATCACGGCCGCGCTGCGCGCCGAGGGCTTCGAGGACGTGGCCGTGCTGGAGACCCCCGACGGCACCCAGTCGGTCTACGGCCATCTGCGCGGGCCCGAGGGCGCGCGGACCGTTCTGCTGTACGCGCACTACGACGTGCAGCCGCCGCTGGACGAGTCCGGTTGGACCACTCCGCCGTTCGAGCTGACCGAGCGCGACGGCCGCTGGTACGGACGCGGCACCGCCGACTGCAAGGGTGGCTTCATCATGCACCTGCTCGCGCTGCGCGCCCTGAAGGCGAACGGCGGCGTCCCGGTGCATGTGAAGGTGATCGTGGAGGGCTCGGAGGAGCAGGGCACCGGCGGTCTGGAGCGGTACGCCGAGCAGCACCCGGAGCTGCTGACCGCCGACGCGATCGTGATCGGCGACTCGGGCAACTTCCGCGTGGGGCTGCCCACGGCCACCTCCACCCTGCGCGGGATGACCATGCTGCGCGTGAGGATCGACACACTCGAGGGCAACCTGCACTCGGGCCAGTTCGGCGGCGCGGCCCCCGACGCGCTCGGCGCCCTGATCCGCGTACTGGACTCGCTGCGGGCCGAGGACGGCTCGACGACGGTCGACGGGCTGACCGGTAACGAGCGGTGGCAGGGCCTGCAGTACGACGAGGAGCAGTTCCGCCGGGACGCCAAGGTGCTGGACGGGGTCGAGCTGATCGGCTCCGGGACGGTCGCCGACCGTATCTGGGCCCGTCCGGCCGTCACCGTCCTCGGCATCGACTGCCCGCCGGTCGTCGGCGCCACGCCGTCCGTGCAGGCCGGCGCCCGTGCGCTGATCAGCCTGCGGGTGCCGCCGGGCGTGGACGCGGCCGAGGCGACGAAGCTGCTCCAGGCGCATCTGGAGGCGCACACGCCGTGGGGTGCGCGGGTGAGCACCGAGCAGATCGGCCAGGGCCAGCCGTTCAGCGCCGACACGCGCAGCCCGGCGTACGCGGCGATGGCGGACGCGATGGCCGTGGCCTACCCGGGCCAGGAGATGCAGTACGCCGGTCAGGGCGGCTCCATCCCGCTGTGCAACACCCTCGCGGCGCTCTACCCGGCGGCGGAGATCCTCCTCATCGGTCTGAGTGAGCCGGAGGCCCAGATCCACGCGGTCGACGAGAGCGTGTCGCCCGAGGAGCTGGAGCGGCTGTCGGTGGCCGAGGCGCTGTTCCTGCGGAACTACGCGGCGAGCTGAGCGGCCCCGCCGGGTCCGTCCGGTGGGATCGGCGGACAAGCCCCGGGTCGCACCCCGACCATGGGGGCATGTCCTTCGCCACGCGCCGCGCCGTCCACGCCGACCTCGCCGTCGAACTCGCCCTCCTCAGCGACGGGGAGCTGGCGGACCTGGTGGCGTCCGGGACGCCCGCCGGTGTCGGGATCGGCGGGCGTTCGACGGTGGTCGAGGTCGCCGGCCGGCGCGTGTTCGTCAAGCGGGTTCCGCTCACGGACACCGAGTTGCTGCCCGAGAACGCGCGGTCGACGGCGAACGTGTTCGGGCTGCCGTCCCGCTGTCACTACGGCATCGGCGGCCCGGGCTTCGGCGCCTGGCGTGAGCTCGCCGTCCACACGATGACGACGAACTGGGTGCTGTCAGACCGCTTCGCCGGTTTTCCGCTGATGCATCACTGGCGGGTCCTCCCGGACGAGGTGCGGCCCCTGCCCGCCGAACTCGCCGACGTGGACGGGGTGGTCGCCTTCTGGGGCGACGCCCCGCCGGTGCGCGAGCGCCTCGAGGGTCTGCGCACGGCGTCCGCGAGCCTGACGCTGTTCCTGGAGTACTTTCCGCACACCCTGCACGACTGGTTCGACAGCCAGGTCCGCACCGGCGCGGCGGACCGGACGTGTGTCCGTGTCGACACGTGGCTGGGGAGTCTCACCGCCTTCCTGCGGGAGCAGGAACTCCTGCACTTCGACGCCCACTTCGCGAACGTGCTGACCGACGGCGAGGACTTCTTCCTCGCCGACTACGGCCTCGGCGTCAGCCCCCGCTTCCGGCTCGCCCGGCAGGAGCGCGCCTTCCTCGACCGGCACCGCGACTACGACATGGTCTACGCCCGGGCCCACCTGGTGAACTGGCTCGTCACCGCCCTGTACGGGTACGACCGGCGGGAGCGGGAGGCCTTCGTGCGGGGCTGTGCCGTCGGGGCCCGTCCCGACGGCATCCCGGAGGCGGCCGCCGCGGTCATCGCCCGTGACGCGCGCCTGACGGCGGTGTTCAACGGCTTCTTCGGCCGGCTGCGGCATGAGAGCCGGCTGACCCCGTATCCGCACGAGGAGTTGCGCCTCGCCTACAGCAGCTCGACGCTCTCCGCGTAGTGGCAGGCGACCGGGTTGCCGCCGCCCCGGTCGACCAGCTCCGGCACCTGCTCGACACAGGCGGTGCGTTCGGCGTCGGTGAGCCGGTCGGCGAACGTGGGGCAGCAGGTGCGGAAGCGGCAGCCGCTCGGCGGGTGGACCGGGCTCGGCACGTCGCCCTGGACGAGGACGCGGGTGCGGGCGCGTTCCTTGCGCGGGTCCGGGAGCGGGATGGCGGAGACGAGGGCCTGGGTGTAGGGGTGGGCGGGGGCGGTGAACAGGCGCCGGGCGGGGGCGATCTCGACCAGGCGGCCCAGGTACATGACCGCGACGCGGCCGGCCACATGGCGCATCACCGACAGGTCGTGGGCGACGAAGAGGTACGACAGCGACAGCTCGCTCTGCAGGTCCATCAGCAGGTTGAGGACGCCCGCCTGGATCGACACGTCGAGCGCCGACACGGGCTCGTCGAGCACGATCATCCTGGGGCGCAGCGCCAACGCGCGGGCGATGCCGATGCGCTGGCGCTGTCCGCCGGAGAACTCGTGGGCGTAGCGGTTGCCGTGCTCGGGGTTGAGTCCGACCAGGCGCAGCAGTTCGCGCACCTCGGCCTTCCCGCCGGAGCCGTAGCGGCCGTGGATGCGCAGGGGTTCGGCGACGATCTCGTGCACGCAGACGCGCGGGTCGAGGGAGGCGTACGGGTCCTGGAAGACGATCTGCAGGTCGCGGCGGAGCGGCCGCATGCGGCGTCTGTTCAGCGCGGTGAGGTCGGTGCCGCGGTAGCGGACCTGGCCGGAGGTGGCGGTCTCCAGGCCGAGGAGGGTGCGGGCGGTGGTGGTCTTGCCCGAGCCGGACTCGCCCACCAGGCCGAGTGTCTCGTTCTCGAACAGGTCGAAGGAGACCCCGCACACCGCGTGCACGTCGCCGACGCGGCGGCGGACCACACCCTTGGACAGGACGGGGAAGTGCTTGACGAGGTCGCGGACCTGGAGGACGGGTGTGCCGTCACCGCCGTGGCCGGGCAGGGGGGCCAGCGCCTCGGCGGCGGGCTGTGTGGGGGTGCTCATACGGGGTCCTCCTCGGCGTTGCCCGACGCTGTGGTGTCGGCGAAGCGGGCCAGTGCGGCGGAGTCGGCGCCGGCCGCGTCGAACACCTCGGCGGCGCCGGTGCCGGCGAGTTCGTCGGTGAAGTGGCAGGCGCTGAGGTGGAGTGGGTGGTGCCCGGCGGGGCGCGGGGCGGGCTCGGTGCGGTCGCACAGATCGCGGCGCAGAGGGCAGCGGGGGGCGAAGGGGCAGCCGGGGGGCAGGTTCAGCAGGGAGGGCGGGGAGCCGTTGATGGGGGTGAGGCGTTCCTCCTCGCGGTTCATGCGGGGCAGGGAGCCGAGGAGTCCGAGGGTGTAGGGCATGCGCGGGGTGTAGAAGATGTCGTCGACGGTGCCGGTCTCGACGATCCGGCCGGCGTACATGACGGCCACGCGGTCGCAGTGGCCGGCGACCACGCCCAGGTCGTGGGTGATGGGGGCAAAACCTTCTGATAACCACTCAGAGACCGCAAAATCCCCGCCAACATCGCGGGGATTCGGCAAAGGTCAGCCGACCGGGACCCCGGCCTCCAGGTACAGCGCGGCGCCGCCCTCCCGTGCCCTCAGCGCCCAGCGCAGTCGCTCGTAGCGGACCGGCGGCAGCAGATCCGCCGCCTCGGCCTCGGTGACGAATCGCCATCCGCGCAGTTCGGGTCCGGGCAGCAGCAGCCCCTCCACGGCCGCGGCGTCGAGCCTGCCGCCGTCGAAGAGGAGGCGCAGTCCGCCGTAGCCGGGGGGCTTGGGCCGTTCCCAGTCGACGACGAGGAGCCGGGGCACCTCGTCCAGGTGGACGCCGGTCTCCTCCTCGACCTCACGCATCCCGGCGCGGGCGGGTGCCTCGCCGGGTTCCACGACCCCGCCGGGGAACTCCCAGCCGGGTTTGTAGGTCGGGTCGACGAGAAGCACCCGGTCCTGGTCGTCGAAGAGCAGCACTCCGGAGGCGAGGGTCTCCCCGGTGGGTTCGGGGGTCTGCACGATGGAGCAGGGGGGCGCGGCCCCGGTGCCGACCGCGTCGGCTATGCGCACGGCGGTCTCGTACGGGGTGAGGTGGCTGGTGTCGACGAGGTGGGCGTCGGCGGTGAGCCAGGAGGCGAGGGCGGTGCGGTAGGACTCGATGTGGTCGTAGGACCACTGCCGGACGCGCATCTCGCCGTCGGGGAGGTCGGGCGGGACCTCCCGGCCGGCTATACGCCCGCGCAGGATCGTTTCCGCCGGGGCGAGCAGGACATGGCGGACCGCTATCCGGCGGGCGGCGAGACCACCGAAGATCTCGTCGCGGTACTCCTGGCGCAGCAGCGTCATGGGGACGACGAGGGTGCCGCCGACCTCGCCGAGGAGCGCGGCGGCGGTGTCGATCACGAGGCGTCGCCAGATCGGCAGGTCCTGGTAGTCGCCGACCTCGGCGAGCCGCTTGGGCGGCAGGAGGTGCGGGAGCGCTCCGCCGATGACCTCGGGGTCGAAGAGCGTGCTGTTCGGGATCAGGTCGATCAGTTCCCGTGCGGTCGTGGTCTTGCCCGCACCGAACGCGCCGTTGATCCAAACGACGGTCACATGTCCCCCTCTTCTGGTGGCCCCCTGTGGCTTGCCCGCTCCACCCTGCCACGGAAACCAGTTCCCGGAAGAGGGCGCACGAAGGCCGTGGCGCCGGCGCTTCCCCGGAGGGAAGGCCCGCGCCACGGCCCGCTGCGTGCGGCGTGCCGCGCCCGCCGTCAGTCGCTCTGGCCCAGGGCGTTGTCGTCGATCGCCAGGCTCTCGCTGGCGACGGTGTGGTCGAGGCTGCCGAGGGTGTCGCGGACGTTCAGGTCGTCGAGGTCGTCGGCGCCCAGGCCGTGGGAGGGGGTGATGGCCGCGACGACGAACCCGGTGGCGAGGGAGGCGATGGCGAGCATGCTGCGCTTCTTCATGCCCACTCCAACGGCCGGACGGGACAGAGGTCACGCCCGGACCCCCCGTTCGCCTCCCGCCCCGTGGCCCGCCTGAACGTTCCTGCCGGGGCGATCCTCACACCCGTACGGACCCGGCCCGCGCCAGCGCCGCGGCGGCCGCCCCCACCAGCCCCGCGTCCGTCCCCATCTGGGCCGGGACCACGGTCAGCCGGCGGACGAAGGACAGGGTGGCGTAGTCGGCGAGGGAGCGGCGCAGGGGGGTGAACAGGATGTCGCCGGCCTTGCCCACACCTCCGCCGATCACGGCGATGTCGATCTCGACGAGGGTCGCGGTGGCCGCGATGCCGGCGGCGAGGGCCTGGGCGGCGCGTTCGAAGGAGGCGACGGCCACCGGGTCGCCCGCGCGGGCGGCGGCGGCCACGGCGGCCGCGGAGGTGTCGCCGTCGGGCCCGGGGCGCCAGCCGTTCTCCAGGGCGCGCCGGGCGATGTGGGGGCCGCTGGCGATGCGCTCGACACAGCCGCGGGCCCCGCACGGACAGGGATCGCCGTCGAGGTCGACGCTGATGTGGCCGATGTGACCGGCGTTGCCGGTGGGGCCCGGATGCAGACGTCCGCCGAGGACCAGACCCCCGCCCACCCCGGTCGAGACCACCATGCACAGGGCGTTGTCATGTTCGCGCGCGGCGCCCTGCCAGTGCTCGGCCGCCGTGATCGCCACGCCGTCGCCGATCAGTTCGACCGGGAGGTTGCCCGTCACGGCACGGACCCGCTCGACGAGCGGGTAGTCGCGCCAGCCGGGCACGTTGACCGGGCTGACCGTACCCGCGGAGGCGTCCACCGGGCCGGCGCTGCCGATGCCGACGGCGTACACGCGGGGCCAGAGCGTGGACGCGGTCAGTTCCTTCAGTACCTCCTCGACGGCCGCCATCACGGTGTCGCCGCCCTCCTGCGCGGGCGTGGGCCGCTGCGCACGGGCCAGGATCGTGCCGTCGCCGTCCACCAGGGCTCCGGCGATCTTGGTGCCGCCGATGTCGAGCGCGGCCACGAGGTCGGTCTGCATCAAAGTCTCGGTTCTCCCCGTCAACCTTGGAAAAGGGGCCGGCCGACCTGTGGTGGGGGACGTGGGCCGGAGTTTGTCGCTGGACAGTCTCTCTCGCATCTGACAACGTTGTCCAGGCTCTATGCTCGACGCCACATCCTCATACAAACCGAGGGACGCATCCACCCCGTCGGCATCATCGGTCGGACGCGGCCGTGGCCGGCCGTCCCGTGGACGACAGGAACAGGACACCGCATCGTGCCCGAGACGCCGCGCCGCCCCGACAGCCGTTACGGCAACCGTCCCACCATGAAGGACGTCGCGGCACGCGCCGGGGTCGGGCTCAAGACCGTCTCCCGGGTGGTGAACGGCGAGTCGGGGGTCACCCCCGAGACGGAGCGTCGCGTCCAGGAGGCCATCGACGCGCTGGGCTTCCGCCGCAACGACAGCGCGCGGGTGCTGCGCAAGGGCCGCACCGCGAGCATCGGTCTGGTCCTGGAGGATCTCGCGGACCCGTTCTACGGCCCGCTGAGCCGCGCGGTGGAGGAGGTGGCCCGGGCGCACGGCGCGCTGCTGATCAACGGCTCCAGCGCCGAGGACCCGGACCGGGAGCAGGAGCTGGCGCTGGCGTTGTGCGCCCGGCGGGTGGACGGTCTGGTGGTGATCCCGGCCGGTGACGACCACCGTTATCTGGAGCCGGAGATCAAGGCGGGCGTGGCGACGGTGTTCGTGGACCGGCCCGCGGGCCGGATCGACGCCGACTGCGTGCTGTCGGACAACTTCGGCGGTGCCCGCGAGGGCGTGGCCCATCTCCTCGCGCACGGGCATCGCAGGATCGGCTTCATCGGCGACATGCCGCGCATCCACACCGCGGCGGAGCGGCTGCGCGGCTACCGGACCGCGATGGAGGACGCGGGGATAGCGGTCGCGGACGCCTGGGTCTCGCTGGGCACCACCGATCCGGAGCGGGTGCGCCGGGCGGCCGAGGAGATGCTGTCCGGTCCCGAGCCGGTCACGGCGGTCTTCTCGGGCAACAACCGTGTGACGGTCACCGTGATCCGGGTCCTCGCGGAGCGCTCCCGCAGGGTGGCGCTGGTGGCGTTCGACGATCTGGAGCTGGCCGATCTGCTGCAGCCGGGGGTGACCGTGGTCGCCCAGGACGCGGCGGCGCTCGGGCGGACCGCCGCCGAGCGGCTGTTCCGGCAGTTGGAGGGCTCCCTGGTCGCCCCGGAGCGCATCGAACTGCCGACCCGGCTGATCAGGCGGGGTTCGGGCGAGCTGCCGCCCGCGGACTGAGGCAGACTGGGCAGCGATGGACGAACGCCACGAGCACCGCACGCTGGAGGCGCTGGGGCTGGCTCACGCGCCACGCGACCATCCGCTCACCTACCCGGGTGCGTGGCCGGCGGAGTCGGGTCTGCTCGCGGGCGATCTGATGCTGCCGCTGGACCGTCTCACGCATCCCGGCCGCACCCCGGTCCTGGCCGTCGGCTCCAACGCCTCCCCCGGGCAACTGCGCGCCAAGTTGGCCGTGTTGGGTATCACCTCCCCGATCCCGATGGTCCGGACCCGGGTGACCGGCATCGGTGTCGGTGTCTCGGCGCACGTCAGCCGGCTGGGGTATGTGTCGGCCTCGCCCGTCGACTCCCCCGGTTGCGTGCGGGAGTTGTTCGTCATCTGGCTGGACGGGGAGCAGCTCGCCGCCGTCGACGCCACCGAGCCGAACTACGACCGGGTCGTCCTGCCCGCGCCCCGGTTCCGGGTCGAGCTGGAGAACGGCGAGACTCTCGACGGCGTGTACTCGTACGTGAACCGGCACGGCGTGCTGCGCAACGGCGACGGTCTCCCGCGCAGTCACCCCGGGCAGCACGCCCTGATCGCCGAACTCCTCCTGGTGTCACCGGCGTTGAGGAGACTGTTCGGGGAGACCCCGGAGGATTTCGTCGCCCGCGCCCGGGCCGACGCGCGGCTGTGCGAGCGGGGGACCCGGCTGTTCGCGGAGGAGGAGATGGTGACGAACTCCGGTCTTGAGCACCTGCGTTGTCGCTAGGCGCGGGGCTCCCGGGTCCGTCGGACCGAACTTCACTGATCCGTGCGGCAGGCAGGCGGTCGCGGCCCGTACCTCATGGACCCGGCCGTGCACGGCAGTACGGAGATCGTCGCGCGCCTGTCGGCCACTCCCCGGAGTACCCCTACCCCGCTCACCCGCCGGACCTCGGCGGTCTCCCCGGAGCCCGGGAACCGAGGTCACCGGGCCGAGGCCGTCAGATCGCCTCGCCGAGGTGCCGCGAAGCCCTCCAGGGCCGTCCGGGACAGCCCGGTCGCGCCGGTCACCTCGGCGAGGTCGAGGGCGCCGCAGTCCAGGCCGCGCAGCAGATAGCCGCTGAGGGCCTTCGCGGTGGCGGGTTCGTCCATCACATCGCCGCCGGCGCGGTTGGCGTAGCGGGCGAGGCGCTCGGCGGCCTGGGCGTACCCCTCGCGGTAGAAGGCGAAGACGGCCGCGTACCGGGTGGGGATGTGGGCGGGGTGCATGTCCCAGCCCTGGTAGTAGGCGCGGGCCAGGGCGCGGCGGGTGAGGCCGTAGTGCAGCCGCCAGGCGTCGTGGACCTTCTCGGTGGGGCCGACGGGCAGGACGTTGGTGGAGCCGTCCGAGACGCGGATGCCGGTGCCGGCCGCGGCGACCTGCATGACCGCCTTGGCGTGGTCGGCGGCCGGATGGTCGCTCGCCTGGTACGCGGCGGACACGCCGAGGCAGGCGCTGTAGTCGAAGGTGCCGTAGTGCAGTCCGGTGGCGCGGCCCTCGGCGGCCTGGATCATGCGGGCGACGGTCGCGGTGCCGTCGGTGGCGAGGATGGCCTGGCTGGTCTCGATCTGGATCTCGAAGCCGAGCCGGCCGGGTACGAGGCCGTGCGCCTGCTCGAAGGCCTCCAGGAGCCGCACCATGGCGGTGACCTGCTCCGGGTAGGTGACCTTGGGCAGGGTCAGGACCAGGCCCTCGGGCAGGCCGCCGGCCGCCATCAGACCGGTGAGGAAGATGTCGAGGGTGCGGATGCCGCGGTCGCGGACGGCGGCCTCCATGCACTTCATGCGGATGCCCGTGTACGGGGCCGCGGTGCCCTTCGCGTACGCCTCGGCGACGAGCCGGGCGGCGCGGGCGGCCGTCTCGTCCTCCTCGGGGCCGGGGCGGGTGCCGTAGCCGTCCTCGAAGTCGATGCGCAGGTCCTCGATCGGCTCGCGCTCCAGTTTGGCCCGCACCCGCGCGTGGACGGGCGCGGCCAGTTCGTCCGAGAGGCCGAGGCAGGCGGCGAAGGAGGCGGCGTCGGGGGCGTGTTCGTCGAGGGCGGCGAGGGCGCGGTCGCCCCAGGAGCGCACGGTGTCGGCGGTGAAGGCGTCGGCGGGGACGTACACGGTGTGGACGGGCTGGCGGGTGCCGGGGTCGCCGGGGTAGCGGCGGTCGAGTTCGGCGTCCACGGGGGCGAGGGAGGCGCTGATCTCCTCGCTGACGGCGCCCGCGAGGCTCGTCGCCACTGTCTCGTCGTGTCGGCCCTGGCCCATGCGCCACACCTCCTGATTTCCGCATTCCGGAATCAATAGTCCGTACAGTGAAGCTATCCGTGGAGGTTCCGGCGGGTCAACACCGTGTCCACGCCCTGGTCATCTCCCGCACACCGGGGTCGTCCTGTGTGATCACTCCCGCACCTTCCCCCTCTTCCGCACAGACCCGCACACCTTCATCCTGGCTCACGAGGCGAGAGGGGACACATGACAGGCACCGCGGGGCCCACGCGGCGGACGGGACTGAGGACGCTGGTCGCGGCAGCCGTCGCGGTACCGCTGCTCGGCGCGGTCGGGGCCGCGGAGCCGCGCCGGGCGACGTCGGCGCCGGATCCCCGGCCGAGCCGGGTGCCCCCGCTGAGGATCATGACGTTCAACCTCCGGGTCCCGGTCGACCGGGACGGCAACAGCTGGGTCAACCGCCGCCCGGTGATGCGGTCGCTGTTACAGGAGACCGCGCCGCATGTCATGGGCACTCAGGAGGGTCAGTTCAAGCAGCTCCAGGCCGTCTGGGCCGACATGGGGCCGCACTACGACTGGATCGGCACCCCCGGCAGCGGCGACGAGGAGTCGGTGGCGATCTACTACGACGTCCGTCGGCTCGAGCCCCTCGAACACGACGTCTTCCGTCTCTCCGACACGCCGAACACACCGGGCTCCAACACCTGGGGCGCGGCGTTCCCCCGGCTGGTGACGCGGGTCCTCTTCCGCGACCGCGAGGGCACCGGACGGGAGTTCCACGTCCTCAACACGCACCTCGACCATCGCAGCGAGTACGCGCGCGTGCGGGCCGCCCGGCTGATCGGTGAGCGGATCAAGGGGCTCGGTCCGTCCCGGCCGGTGCTGCTGACCGGCGACTTCAACGCCGTCGCCCACACCGACCGGGCCTACGCCACGCTGCTGGAGTCGGGACTGGTCGACACCTGGGACACGGCGCGGGAGAACGGTCCGGTGTTCGGGACGTTCAACGGCTGGAAGGCGCTCAAGCCCGACGGGGACCGCATCGACTGGATCCTGTCGACCCCGGACGTCACGGTCCACCGGGCCTGGGCGGACCCGTTCACCGTGGACGGCCGCTATCCCAGCGACCATCTGCCGGTGCTGGCGTCGGTGAGCCTGAGGTGAACGGCCGAGGCCCCCGTGACCGTCGGGGTCACGGGGGCCTCGGGCCGACTGCGCCGAGCGGGTGATCAGCCCTTGCGGGTCTTGATCTCCTCGGTGAGCTGGGGGACGACGTCGAACAGGTCGCCGACGATGCCGTAGTCGACGAGGTCGAAGATCGGGGCCTCGGCGTCCTTGTTGACGGCCACGATGGTCTTCGAGGTCTGCATGCCGGCGCGGTGCTGGATGGCGCCGGAGATGCCGTTGGCGATGTAGAGCTGCGGCGAGACGGACTTGCCGGTCTGGCCGACCTGGTTGGTGTGCGGGTACCAGCCCGCGTCCACCGCGGCGCGGGAGGCGCCGACGGCCGCGCCGAGCGAGTCGGCGAGGGCCTCGATGATCGCGAAGTTCTCGGCGCCGTTGACGCCGCGGCCGCCGGAGACCACGATCGCGGCCTCGGTCAGCTCGGGGCGGCCGGTCGACTCACGGGCCGTGCGGCCGGTGACCTTGGTGCCGGTGGCCTGCGCGGAGAAGGTGACGGCGAGGGCCTCGACCGCGCCGGCGGCCGGGGCGGCCTCGACGGCGGCGGAGTTGGGCTTGACGGTGATGACCGGGGTGCCCTTGGCGATGCGGGACTTGGTGGTGAAGGACGCGGCGAACACCGACTGGGTGGCCACCGGGCCCTCGTCGCCGGCCTCGAGGTCGACGGCGTCGGTGATGATGCCGGAGCCGATGCGCAGCGCGAGGCGGGCGGCGATCTCCTTGCCCTCGGCGGAGGACGGGACCAGCACGGCGGCCGGGGAGACGGCGGCGACGGCGGCCTGCAGCGCGTCGACCTTCGGTACGACGAGGTAGTCGGCGTACTCGGAGGCGTCGTGGGTGAGGACCTTGACGGCACCGTGCTCGGCGAGCGCGGCGGCGGTGTTCTCGGCACCGGCGCCGAGCGCGACCGCGACGGGCTCGCCGATGCGGCGGGCCAGGGTCAGCAGCTCGAGGGTCGGCTTGCGGACGGCACCGTCCACGTGGTCGACGTAGACGAGGACTTCAGCCATGGGATTGCTCTCCTGCGAAACGAAGTTGAGGGGGCGGTCGGCGTGTCGAGCCTTAGATGAACTTCTGGCTCGCGAGGTACTCGGCGAGCTGCTTGCCGCCCTCGCCCTCGTCCTTGACGATCGTGCCGGCGGTGCGGGCCGGGCGCGCGGAGGCGTCCTCGACCTTGGTCCAGGCGCCCTCCAGGCCGACCTCCTCCGCCTCGATGTCGAGGTCGGACAGGTCCCACGACTGAACCGGCTTCTTCTTGGCCGCCATGATGCCCTTGAAGGACGGGTAACGGGCCTCGCCGGACTGGTCGGTGACCGACACGACGGCCGGCAGGGAGGCCTCGAGCTGCTCGGAGGCGGCGTCGCCGTCGCGGCGGCCCTTGACCGTGCCGTCCTCGACGGAGACCTCGGAGAGCAGGGTGACCTGCGGGACGCCGAGGCGCTCGGCGAGCAGCGCCGGCAGCACGCCCATGGTGCCGTCGGTGGAGGCCATGCCGGAGATCACCAGGTCGTAGCCGGCCTTCTCGACGGCCTTGGCCAGCACCAGCGAGGTGCCGATGGCGTCGGTGCCGTGCAGGTCGTCGTCCTCGACGTGGATCGCCTTGTCGGCACCCATGGACAGCGCCTTGCGCAGGGCGTCCTTGGCGTCCTCGGGACCCACCGTGAGAACGGTGATCTCCACGTCGTCGTCGGAGTTCTCGGAGATCTGCAGCGCCTGCTCGACGGCGTACTCGTCGAGCTCGGAGAGCAGACCGTCCACGTCGTCCCGGTCGACGGTCAGGTCATCGGCGAAGTGCCGGTCGCCAGTGGCGTCGGGCACGTACTTCACAGTGACAACGATCCTCAAGCTCACGCCGGCTCTCCTACTGCATCGTCAGTTCTCGGCTGCCTTCTTTCAGGCAGCATAGGCGCCACAAGCGGCCGATCCCGATCGGGGCGGCCCGCGCTCCGAACGAAATATTACTCGTCAGTACACCCAGTTCCTGCCCGCTAAGCAAGCGCTTTGAACTGTGACCTCTGCAACGCAGCGTAACCGGAACTCGACGGCTCCGCAGGAGAGCCGGACAGTGATCAATCCCGCAGAGCGGTGAACCGGCCCTGGTGGTAGAGCAGGGGCCGGCCGGCGCCCGCCGGGTCGCCCAGGATCACCTCGGCCAGCACGATCCGGTGGTCGCCGGCGGGGACGCGGGCGACGACCCGGCACACCAGCCAGGCGAGGACGTCGTCGAGGACCGGAACGCCTTCGGGGCCCTCCCGCCAGACGGTGGGCGCGCCGAAGCGGTCGGCGCCGCTGCGGGCGAAGGTCGCGGCCAGCTCCTGCTGGTGCTCTCCGAGCAGATGCACGCCCACGTGGTCGGCCCCGGATATCGCGGGCCAGCTGGAGGCGCCCGTGCCGATACCGAAGGAGAGCATGGGCGGCTCGGCGGAGACCGAGGTGAGGGAGGTGGCGGTGAAGCCGACCGGACCGGAGGCACCCGGAGCGGTGATCACGGCGACCCCGGCGGCGTGTCGCCGGAAGACGGAGCGCAGGAGGTCGGGGGAGGCGAGCCGGGCGGTGCCGAGGTCGGGCGTGGCCGTCATGGAGTTGTCGTCCTTCTGAAGGGGGCGGCGGGCGGGTCCTGGGGCGGTCAACGGCCCGGACAGCGCGCGCTCGCGGTACGGACGAGGTCGACGTGGACCCGTCCGTGGAGAAGGAGTTCCTCAGGCATGGGGTCAGGCTGACGACAGGCGGCGTGCCCAGTCAAGTACGTTCCGCGATCCGAAAGCTGCCTCACCCTCACCTGGCGGCAGGTCACACGGCCTCCCCCAGAGCGGCGATGACGTCGGCCCTGCGGGGCTGGCCGGTGGCGCGCCGGACGATCCGGCCGTCGGCGTCGAGGACCAGGACGGTCGGGGTCTTGAGGATGTCGAGCTCGCGCACGAGGTCCAGGTGCTCCTCGGCGTCGATCTCGACGTGGGAGACGCCCGGCACCATGCCGGCCACCTCGCCGAGGACCCGGCGGGTGGCCCGGCAGGGCGCGCAGAAGGCGCTGGAGAACTGCACGAGGGTGGCCCGCTCCCCCAGTGCGGCACCGAGCCGGTCGGCTCCCAGCCGCTTTCCGTCGTCGCGTCCGCGCACCCGTACCCTCCCGCTCCGCCGTCGCTGCAGCACTCCGTAGACGCTCGCCGCCGCGAGCACCGCCACACACACCACGAGTCCGGTCATCAGCTGCTCCAGCGTTCATGAGACTGCAAAGATTCCCCGCACCAAGAAACGTTTCTCCTGCGGAATGCTCGAAGCATGGACATCGATGTGAGAGGCCCGCGGTTCGGGGCCGCCGTCACGACCGTGGTACTGGCGGTCGTTCTGGTGACGGGCAGTGCGTGGCTGCTGGCCTGGCAGACACTGGCGTTCGCGCTGGGCGCCGCGGGCGGGGTGGGGCGTTCGCCCTACGGCTGGGTGTTCCGCAGGATCGTCCGGCCGAGGATCGGACCGCCGACGGAGTTCGAGGCGCCGGAACCGCCGCGGTTCGCGCAGGCGGTGGGGCTCGTCTTCGCCGGTGCGGGCCTGGCCGGCTTCGCGCTGGGGCCGGACTGGCTCGGGCTCGCGGCGACCGGCGCGGCGCTCGCGGCGGCCTTCCTCAATGCCGCTTTCGGGTACTGCCTGGGATGCGAGATGTACCTGCTCGTGCGGCGGGTGACGGTACGCACGCAGTAAGGGCGGCTCAAAAGACCGAGATGGATCAAAGGGGTGAGTGACGAGGATCTCGTCGCCCCGGGGCACGGGGACTGGCCCCCCGGCCGTTCTTCGGGCACGATCTGCGAGATGCCGTAAACCTACGGCTGCGTAACTTTGCCCGAGGGGAATCCCTTCCCGGGCAGAAGGAAGGGTCCGCCCCGCCCATGGCAGAGCTTGTCTACCGTCCCGCCGTCGGCCTCGCCCTGACGTTGTTCAAGGCCTGGGATCTGAAGATCGACTGCAAGGGGTCGGAGAACATCCCGCGCTCGGGCGGCGCCGTACTGGTGAGCAATCACATCAGCTACCTCGACTTCATCTTCAACGGCCTGGCGGCGCTCCCGCAGAAACGTCTCGTTCGTTTCATGGCGAAGGAGTCCGTCTTCCGCCACAAGATCTCCGGTCCGCTGATGCGCGGGATGAAGCACATTCCGGTGGACCGCAACCAGGGCGAGGCGGCCTACCAGCACGCGCTGGCCTCGCTGCGCTCGGGCGAGATCATCGGGGTCTTCCCCGAGGCGACCATCTCCCAGTCGTTCACGCTGAAGAGCTTCAAGTCGGGCGCGGCGCGCCTCGCGCAGGAGGCGGGCGTCCCGCTGATCCCGATGGCCGTGTGGGGGACGCAGCGGCTGTGGACGAAGGGCCACCCGCGCAACTTCAAGCGCAGCCACACCCCGATCACCATCCGGGTCGGCGAGGCGATCGAGGCGTCCAGGGACAAGTACGCGGGCGCCATCACCCGCCAGCTGCGCGAGCGCGTCCAGGAGCTGCTGGAGGCCGCCCAGCGCGCCTACCCGGTCCGCCCGAAGGACGCGAACGACACCTGGTGGATGCCGGCGCACCTGGGCGGTACGGCGCCCACGCCGGAGCAGGTGAAGGCGGCCGAGGCGCGCTGACGCGGTCGGGAGGCGCCTCAGGCCAGCTCGGCCGGGAGCGTCTCCCAGAGGTACGACCGGTCGGGGGCCGCCTTGAGCGCGGCCAGCACCGCCGGATGCGGTGCCGTGTACAGCACCGGATGATCCAGCTCGCCTTCCTCCCGGTCCGGGAGGAAGGCGAGCTGTTCGCCGTTCAGGGAGAACCGCGCGTCCACCCCGGGTTTGTTGCCGCGCGGGTCCTGGCGGTGCCAGGCGCCGTGGAACCGTACGGCGACCAGCCCGTGGACGCAGTGGCCGGCACCGGCGTCGTGCCTGAGGCGCTGGTAGCACAGTGCCGTCGGGATGTCCTCGGCGCGCAGCAGCGCGGTGAGCGCGTGGGCCTTGGCGTAGCAGATGCCCGTGCCCTGCTCCAGCACGTCGGAGGCGCGCCAGGTGACGCGCGGGTCCCCGGAGTCGTTCGAGTGGGGAATGGTGTCGCGCACGAAGTCGAAGGCCAGGTGCGCATAGGCATACGAGTCCACCGCGTCCCGGGCGAGTCGTGCGGCGGTCTCCCGGACGAGCGGGTGATGATGGTCGATGACCTCGTCGGCGGCCAGATACGCGGACAGGTCGGGGTTCTCCTGGATCAGCTCCATGATCGGAGAGCATAGAAACGCGACCACCCGACCGTCAATGATTTTTCGGTAGACCGCATATCTATGCATAACTCGGCTGGTCCGACGGGGCCGCCTAGTGCGCCATCTCCTCCTTGACCGCCGCGACGAACGCGTCCACGTCCTCCTCGGTGGTGTCGAAGGCGCACATCCAGCGCACGACGCCCGCGGCCTCGTCCCAGAAGTAGAACCGGAAACGCTTCTGCAGCCGCAGACCCACCTCGTGCGGCAGCCGGGCGAAGACCCCGTTGGCCTGGACCGGGTAGAGGATCTCCACGCCGTGCACCGCGCGCACGCCCTCCGCGAGCCGCTGGGCCATCTCGTTGGCGTGCCGGGCGTTGCGCAGCCACAGGTCCTTGGCGAGCAGTGCTTCCAGTTGCACGGAGACGAACCGCATCTTGGAGGCGAGTTGCATGGACAGCTTGCGCAGGTGCTTCATACGGCGGACGGCGTCCTGGTTGAGGACGACGACCGCCTCGCCGAAGAGAGCGCCGTTCTTCGTCCCGCCGAGGGAGAGGATGTCGACGCCGACCGCATTGGTGAAGGTCCGCATGGGGACGTCCAGGGAGGCGGCCGCGTTGGCCATGCGGGAGCCGTCCAGGTGGACCTTCATGCCCCGGGCGTGGGCGTGGTCGCAGATCGCGCGGATCTCGTCCGGGGTGTAGAGGGTGCCGAGCTCGGTGCTCTGGGTGATCGAGACGACCTGCGGCATCGCGCGGTGCTCGTCCTCCCAGCCCCAGGCCTGCCGGTCGATCAGCTCCGGGGTGAGCTTGCCGTCGGGGGTGGGGACCGTGAGCAGCTTCAGGCCGCCCATGCGCTCCGGAGCACCGCCCTCGTCCACGTTGATATGGGCGCTCTCGGCACAGATCACCGCTCCCCAGCGGTCGGTGACCGCCTGGAGCGCGACGACGTTGGCACCGGTGCCGTTGAAGACCGGGAACGCCTCGGCCGTCGGGCCGAAGTGGCTGCGGACGATCCGCTGGAGGTTCTCGGTGTAGTCGTCCTCGCCGTACGCGACCTGATGGCCGCCGTTGGCCAGGGCCAGGGCGGCCATCACCTCCGGGTGGGCCCCGGCGTAGTTGTCACTGGCGAAACCGCGGACCTCCGGGTCGTGGTGGCGACGGGCGTCGGTCTTCGGAGGGTTCACGGCTTCTCGGTGAGCCACAGACGCTGTCCGTTCACTTCGGGGGCGGATTTCTCCCAGACTCCCGCGATCGCCTCGGCGAGGTCCGTGACATCGGTGAAACCGGCGAACTTCGCGTTGGGCCGGTCGGCGCGCATCGCGTCGTGCACCAGCGCCTTCACCACCAGGATGGTGGCCGCGGCGGTGGGGCCCGCGGCGCCCCCGGCCTTGTGGAAGGCGTCCGCGAGCGCCAGGGTCCAGGCCTCGGCGGCGGCCTTGGCGGCGGCGTAGGCGGCGTTGCCCGCGGTGGGCTTCGAGGCGCCGGCCGCGCTGATCAGCACGTACCGCCCGTGCTCACTGCGCTGCAGGCCCTCGAAGAACGCCAGGGACGTGTGCTGCACGGTCTTGACGAGCAGCAGCTCGAGGAGGTCCCAGTCGTCCAGCCTGGTCTTGACGAAGGTCTCGCTGCCCCGCCAGCCGCCCACGAGGTGGACCAGGCCGTCGATGCGGCCGAAGTCCTTCTCGACGCGGGAGGCCCATTCGCGGGTGGAGTTCAGGTCGAGCAGGTCGACGGTGTCACCGGTGACGGTGGCGCCGCCGGCCTCGTAGCGGGCGTGGTCCACGGCCTCCGCCAGGCGCTCGGGATCGTTGTCCGAGCCCACGACGGTCGCGCCCGCCCGGGCGAGCCGGAGCAGTGCCGCGCGGCCCGCGGGTCCGCCCGCGCCGGCCACCGCGATCACCGCACCGTTGAGAGCGCCGTTCCCCATCCTTGCCTCCTGCTGAGCGGTGTCCGTACGGTCGCTCACGCGGCGACCCTCTCCGCGCTGTCCGCCGTGATGCCCTTGGTGGAGGCGATCACGTTCTTCAGCTTCTTGGACAGTGCCTCATAGAACATGCTCAGCGGAAACTCGTCAGGAAGCACGTCATCCACGAGTTTGCGCGGCGGCTGCGTCAGGTCGAGGGCATCGGGACCCTTGGCCCAGCGGGAGCCCGGGTGCGGGGCGAGGTAGGTGGAGACCAGCTCGTAGCCGGCGAACCAGTGGACCAGCTTCGGGCGGTCGATGCCGTCGCGGTACAGCTTCTCGATCTCGGCGCACAGCTCGTTGGTGACCCGCGGGGCGCGCTGCCAGTCGATGTGCAGCTTGTTGTCGGTCCAGCGGACGACCTCGTGCTTGTGCAGGTAGGCGAAGAGCAGCTGGCCGCCGAGGCCGTCGTAGTTGCGGACGCGTTCGCCGGTGACCGGGAAACGGAACATACGGTCGAAGAGGACCGCGTACTGCACGTCACGGGCCTGCGGGATGCCGTCGGCCTCGAGCTTCACGGCCTCCTTGAAGGCGGTGAGGTCGCAGCGCAGCTCCTCCAGGCCGTACATCCAGAACGGCTGGCGCTGCTTGATCATGAAGGGGTCGAAGGGCAGGTCGCCGTGGCTGTGGGTGCGGTCGTGGACCATGTCCCACAGGACGAAGGCCTCCTCGCAGCGCTTCTGGTCGTGGACCATGGCGGCGATGTCCTCGGGCAGCTCCAGGCCGAGGATGCCGACGGCCGCGTCGGTGACCCTGCGGAAGCGGGCGGCCTCGCGGTCGCAGAAGATGCCACCCCAGGAGAAACGTTCCGGCGCCTCACGGACGGCGATGGTCTCCGGGAAGAGCACGGCCGAGTTGGTGTCGTAGCCGGAGGTGAAGTCCTCGAAGGTGATGCCGCAGAACAGCGGGTTGTCGTAGCGGCTGCGCTCCAGCTCGGCCAGCCAGTCCGGCCAGACCATGCGCAGTACGACCGCCTCCAGGTTGCGGTCCGGGTTGCCGTTCTGCGTGTACATCGGGAAGACGACCAGGTGCTGCAGTCCGTCGGCGCGGTTCGCGGCGGGCTGGAAGGCGAGCAGCGAGTCGAGGAAGTCGGGCACCTCGAAACCGCCGTCGGCCCAGCGGCGCAGATCCTCCACCAGGGCACGGTGGTAGCCGGCGTCGTGCGGCAGCAGCGGGGAGAGCCGCTCGACCGCGCCGATCACGTCCCGTACGACCTGCTCGGCCTCGGCGCGCCCGGGGGCGTCCCCGGCGGTGAAGTCGATCGATCCGTCCTTGGACTGCCAGGGGCGGATCCGCTCCACGGCATCCTTGAGCACGGGCCACGCCGGGTGCTCCACCACCCTCGTTCCGGGAGGAACCTGCTCCCCCGTCGCCGCCTGCACAAGAATTTCCGTCATGTCCCATCCTCCACGGGAGAACCTCGCGTATGGCCACCGTATGCATACGAGGTTTCCCTCAGCAAGTGGGGCCGCCGGAAATTATCCTGCGCACCCTCGGTTTCACGTGAGTTTTTCCTGTCCGACATCCCAGGAGTGACTAGTTCCGCTACGGCTGGGCATACATGAGAACCACCCGTATCTACACGTGTCCATGACGAGCACAGGCCGTTAGGCTGCGAGTCCGCGCACCCGCTCGTCGACGGAAGCGAGTCCCGTCTTGAACTTCGTCACCATCGGTCATCGCGGCGTCATGGGGGTCGAGCCCGAGAACACCCTGCGCTCGTTCGTCGCCGCCGAGGAAGCCGGCCTCGATGTGATCGAGCTCGATCTGCATCTGAGCAAGGACGGCGCCCTGGTGATCATGCACGATCCGGACGTGGACCGTACGACGGACGGGACCGGGCCCATCGCCGACCAGACGCTCGCGGAGCTGAAGACCCTGGACGCGGGGCGCGGAGAGCGCGTGCCGGTGTTCGAGGAGGTCCTGGACGCCGTGGCCCTTCCGCTGCAGGCCGAGATCAAGGACGTGCAGGCGGCGCGGGCCCTGGCCGAGGTGATGCGGGACCGGGATCTGGTGGGCCGGGTGGAGGTGTCCTCGTTCCACGACGAGGCGGTGGCCGAGATGGCCCGGCTGGTGCCGGGGGTGCGCACCGCGCTGATCGGCAGCCGCTACGGCCTTGACATCGTTGCCCGGGCCGTGGACGCCGGGGCCACGACGGTGTGCCTCAACCTGCGGCGTCTCACGCTGGAGATCGTCGAGGAGGCCCGCAGACGGGATCTGCGGATCATCGGCTGGGTCGTCAACACCCAGCACCAGCTGCGGCTGGTGCGCGCGCTGGAGCTGGACGGCGCGACCACGGACTACCCGGAGATCCGGCGCACGGGGCGCTTCACGGCGTGAGGGGTGCCCGGTGAGGGGCCCCGTGAGCGGTGTCAGGCGAGCGCCTTGACCAGCAGCTCGAACTGCAGGTCGTCGCGCTGCGGGACGCCGAAGCGCTCGTCGCCGTAGGGGAAGGGCGTCATGCGTCCGGTACGGCGGTAGCCGCGCCGCTCGTACCAGGCGATCAGGTCGTCGCGTACGGAGATCACCGTCATGTGCATCTCGGTGGCGCCCCAGACCTCCCGGGCCTGGCGCTCCGCCTCGGCGAGGACCGTCCGGCCGAGGCCGCCGCCCTGGGCCGTGGGACTGACCGCGAACATGCCGAAGTAGGCGTGGTCGCCGCGGTGTTCGAGCTGGCAGCAGGCGACGATCCGGCCGTCGCGCTCGACCGTGAGCACCCGGCCGTCGGCCGACCCGATGATCTCCAGCACGCCCTCGGGGTCGGTCCGCTGCCCCTGGAGGATGTCCGCCTCCGTGGTCCAGCCGGCCCTGCTGGACTCCCCGCGGTAGGCCGACTCGACCAGCGCGACCAGCTCGTGCACATCGGCGTCGGTGGCGTCACGGAAGCTGAGGGGGGTGGCGGCGGTGTCCATGCGGGGGTCTCCGGTGTTGTGGCGCGGCTGGGACTCGGACGAGGGTATCCCCACCGGCTCCGCGCCGGTCCGGCCGCTCGGCGCGGCGGTGAGCAACTGGGGGGTGTTTCGAAAGTCCCGCACGGCACCCGCGGCGCCCGGCACGTACTCGCGCCGCACCGGCCGAAACCCCAAGTACGTCCAGTACGAGGGCTTCCGGCCGGCACGACGAGAGCACGCTCCCCCACTCTCGGCTTCGCTCGAGCGGGGGGACCCCCACGACGCCGTTCCTCGACGGGCAAACGTTGCCTGCCGCGGCACTAGGCTCCCGCCGCATGGTGCACGTACTCAGCAGCAGGGTCCTTCTCCGTCCCACCGACCCCGAGCGCTCGCGCTCCTTCTACGGCGAGCAGCTCGGACTCGCGGTCTACCGCGAGTTCGGTACGGGGCCGGAGCGCGGGGTCGTCTACTTCCTCGGCGGCGGTTTCCTGGAACTCTCCGGGCGGGCGCTGACGGCGCCGGATCCCGCCGTACGGCTGTGGTTGCAGGTCGCGGACGTGACGGCGGCGTACGAGGAGCTGCGGGCGAAGGGGGTCGCCGTCGTGCGGCCGCCGGTGAAGGAGCCGTGGGGGCTGGTGGAGATGTGGATCGAGGATCCGGACGGGACGCCGATCGTGGTCGTGGAGGTGCCGGCGGATCATCCGATCAGGTATCGGCCGGGGATGTGAAGGCCGCCCACTGACTCCGTGGGCTACGGTCGGCGGCGAGTGCGGGTGCGTTGTGCCTGGTCGCGCGGTTCCCCCCAGGGGGTCTCGGCGGCCCTCGCCGGAAGGTGAGCGGATGCCGGGCGGGCAGGGCGGGCTTAGCGTGCTGGAGGGGTCCCCTTTCTGGAAGGAACGCCATGAAGCTCGACGCGCCCGTGCCCGGCGGGCCCTGCTGGGCCGAGCTGGGGACCAGTGATCCGGAGGCGGCGAAGCGGTTCTACGCCGAGCTGTTCGGCTGGCGCGCGGAGACCGATCCCCGGCAGGAGGCGGGCGGCTACACCGTCGCCCACCTCGGCGAGGCGGCCGTCGCCGCGCTGACCCCCCTCTACCAGAAGGCGCAGCCGTGCGCCTGGAACGTGTCGTTCGCGGTGACCGACGCCGATGTCAGCGCACGGCTGGTCACCGAGGCCGGCGGCAAGGTGCTGGTCGGCCCCATGGACATCTTCGACGTGGGCCGTTTCGTGGTCGCCCTCGATCCGGGCGGGGCCGCGTTCCAGCTCTGGCAGGCGCGGAGCTTTCCCGGAGCGGGGCTGTTCAACGCGCCCGGCTCGCTCGGCTGGGTGGAACTGCTGACCCGCGATCCGGACCGGGCGGAGACCTTCTACACGACGGTCTTCGGCTGGACCGTGAGCTCGTCGGAGAACTACATGCGGTGGGGCGTCGGAGGCGCCGACTTCGGCGGCATGATCAGGATGGACGAGACGTTCCCGGACGAGGTGCCCCCGCACTGGCTGCCGTACTTCGCGGTGGCCGACGTGGACGCCTCCACCGCCACCGCGACCGGGGCCGGCGGCAGCGCGCTGACGGAGCCCACCTCCGTGCCCCACGGCCCGCGGATCGCCGTGTTGCGGGATCCGCAGGGCGCGGCGTTCGGGGTGTACCGGGCGGGCGACGAGAGGTGAACTCCGGGCGTTGCGGGTGGCGGTGGAGCGCTCAGGCTCCGAGCGGCCGCATGTGGCCTTCCAGACGGCTCAGCAACTCGCCGAGAAGTTCAGCGAGTTCGCCCTGACGGTCGCCGTCCAGGGGGGACAGCACGGCCCGCTCGTAGGCGAGTTGCTCCGGGAGGACGGAGTCGACCAGGTCACGGCCGGCGTCGGTGAGGCGGAGGTGGGCGACGCGGCGGTCGCGGGTGTCGCCCCGGCGTTCCACCAGGCCGCGTTCGGTGAGCTGCTTGAGGCGCTTGGTGACGGCGGCTCCGGAGGAGAAGGTCTCCCGGACCAGGTCGCCGGGGGTCAGTTCATGGCCGGTGCGGCGCAGCGCGCCGAGCAGGTCGAACTCCGGGCGGCTCAGGCCCGCCCGGCGCAGGGGCGCGTCCTCGGCCTGCTGGAGCAGGGCGGCGCAGCGGTTGACGCGGCCGATGATCTCCATGGGCCCGGTGTCCAGGTCGGGCCGTACGGCCTGCCACTGCCCCACCACCGCCGCGACGGTGTCCCCCCTCGCCCCGTCTCCGGCCGCCGCTGGTCCCCGCGTCCCCGTCATCGCCGTACGCCCTCCGCTTCCGTGGTCGCGTCCCGGCCCAGGAGCAGCCCCTGGTGCCGTACCGTCGCGGCGAGCGTACGGTGTCCGGACCGCTCGGCCGCCACGACCCGCTCCTCGGGCAGGGCGCGCCGCCACCACTCGCCGGACGCGGTGTCGGCGGTGGCCCGCAGGTCCACCAGGGCGGCGGCGAGGGAACGGCGGGCGGACTCCAGGGCTGCGGCGGGCGCGCGCTGCGGCTGTGCCACCAGGCGGGCGGCGTGCTCGCGCGCCTCCGACACGGTGGTCAGGGCGCGCTCCAGACGGTCGCCGCAGCGGCGGTCGGTGACGGCGACCGCGGCGACGAAGCCGACGGCCGCGCCGACCAGGGTGTCCACCAGGCGCTCGGTGATGAGCGGGCCCGCGTCCTGGTAGTGGGCGAACTCGGTGATCAGCAGGGCCATCGGGGTGACGCAGACGCCGCCGAGCCAGTAGTTGCGGCCGATCAACGCCTCCGCGCCGAAGTGGAGGGCGAGGCAGACGAGGACCAGGGCCGCCTGGTGGAGATGGGCGAGGGGGACGAGCGCGGCGAAGGCGAGGACCCCGACGAGGTTGCCGACCACGCGCTGCACGGCGCGGTTCCAGGTGAGGGTGAGGTTCGCCTGGTAGAGGGAGGCGGCGGTGACCAGGGCCCAGTAGGGGCGGCCGACTCCGAGGGCGAGCGAGGCGTATCCGGCGAGGGCGCAGCCGAGGGCGGTGCGGGCGGCGATCGGCGCGAGCGGGCCGAGCCTGTGCCGCCACGGTGGGGGTGGGGTGGCCGTCCCGGCGTCGATGCCGAGGAGTTCGTCGTCGTCCAGGAGGTCGTCGGGGCGCGGGACGGGGCCGGTGCCGCGCAGGGCGTGGGCCCAGGTGCGCAGCGGTTCGGGGTCGGTGTCGGCGGGGGCGGCGAGGGCGGTCTCGGCGCGGATCAGGAGCCGTTCCAGGGCACGGTGGGTGTCCTTGCGGCGTTCGGGGGTGCGGGCCGCGAGGAGGGTCTGCCATGCCGCGTGGACGGCGGCGGCCGCGGTGGCTAGGGCACGGCTTTCGACGGGGCCGGGCGGCACCGGCCCGCGCGTCGCCGTCCTGCGTGCGGTGACGTACGCGGCGGCCGTGCGCAGGGCGTGGGCGGTGGCCCGGCGCTCCGGGCCGTGGGGGCGTACGAGTCCCGGGGCCATGCCGATCAGCCAGGCCCAGCCGCCCGCGGCCAGCGCCAGGCCCAGATGGCCGGGGATCCGGTCGAGGGTCTGGGGGGTGAACAGCGCGGCGGAGCTGACGAAGGTGAGGACGACGTTGGCGGGCGGCCCGAGGCGGGTCGCGTCGCAGAGCGCCTTCTGGGCGGCCGCCAGGAGCGCGCCCACGGTGACCAGGACGACCGGATCCGCGGTGAGCCCGGCGGCGAGGAGCGCCACTGCCAGCCCGCCGGTCATGCCCAGGACCACCAGGGCGAGCACCCGGGCGCGGGCGGCGTAGGGGCGGTTGTGGGCGTACAGGGCGCACAGGGAACCGGCCATCGTGTACACCGCCAGGTCGAGCCGGCCGAGGGCCAGCAGGATCAGGTTCGGCGGGGCGACCGCGGCGACGACGCTGAGGGCGGGCTTGAACCAGATGTCGGAGGGACGGCCGAGGCGCAGGACGCCGGCCAGCGGGAGGCGGGAGGCGGGCACGCTCATCAATTTAGCATGTGTTTTACTCGTGAAATATATGTGGTACGCCGCTGGACATGGCGTGGCGCGTGCCGAGTGCTCCCTCGCATGCTCCCCGTGTACTTCGTTGCGCCGCGTGCGCGCCGCATGCCGTGGGCATCGCATCTCTCGACGCGACCGTCGAGCGGGGAGGTGCGCGTGCACGGACCGACTTCGCCCGGCTGGCTGCTGGTCACGCTGTGTGCGGCGACCGGGGCCTACTGTCTGCTGCGGATGCGCAGCCGTGTGGAGGAGCAGCGCAGAGCCGCGGGCGGCGAGGCGCTCATGGGGTTCGGGATGGCCGTGATGGCGGTGCCCCCGGCGGTGTTCACCCCGCCGTCGTGGGCCTGGCCGGCGTACGCGGCGGTGTTCGGCGCGGCCGGGCTGCGCGCCCTGTGGTCGGCTCGTGCGGACGCCCATCATCTGCACCACCTGGTGGGGACCGCGGCCATGGTCTACATGGCGGTCACGATGGCCCTCTCCCCGCCCCACGCGCACCCGCACGGCACCGCCTCCGGTGTCCCGCTCCTCACGGGGACACTGCTGCTGTACTTCACCGGATACGTCCTTCTGTCCGGGGTACGGCTGCTGCCGTTGACGGGGTCCGCCGCGACCACGGGCGCCGGTGGAGCCGCCGTCGGCTGGAGCGACCGGCCCGAGCTGGCGCGGGCGTGCCGGCTGTCGATGGGGATCGGGATGCTGGCGATGCTGCTGACCATGTGACCGGGCCCGGTCCCCCCAACTCGGCCGTGGCCTGCGTCACTTTGCCCGGGCAAGCCGTACCCCTGAGCGGCGCGCCGCTCATAGGGTGCTGCCCATGATGGTCCCCGCGGTCCTGCTGCTGCTCGGCGCCCTGACCGCTGTCGGCGCACCCCGGCTGCTCGCCCGTGCCGACTGGCCGGACCGCGAACCGGTGGTCGCGCTGTGGGCCTGGCAGTGCGTGGTGGCGGCGGTCCTGCTGTGCTGCGCGCTGTCGATGACGCTGAGCGCGGCGGCGGCCTGGCAGGCGGTGCGCGGTCATGTCTTCGCGCCGGCGCCGCGGGCGGTCGTGGAGGCCTACTCCCTCGGCTCGACCGGCCCGTGGGCGGCGGCCACCGCGGTCGCCCTGGCCTGTGCCGGGCTGTGGAGCGGGGCGATGCTCGTCCGGGAGGTGGCGCGCGCCCGGGCCGGCGGTAGGACGCGGCGCGCCGAACTGCGGTTGCGTGCCCCGCTGTTGCCGGGCGAGGAGCCGGAGACGGGTCGGCTCGTGGTGCTGGAGGGCGAGCGGTCCGACGCGTGGTGGCTGGCGGGGGCGGCACCCCGACTGGTTGTCACCACGGCCGCGTTGCGCCGACTGAAAGGCCGTCAGCTCGATGCCCTGCTCGCGCACGAGCAGGGTCACGCGCAGGCCCGCCACCACTGGCTGCTGCACTCGTCGTCCGCGCTGGCCACCGGGTTTCCGCAGGTGCCGGTGTTCGCGGCGTTCCGCGACGAGATGCACCGGCTGGTGGAACTGGCCGCCGACGACATGGCCTCGCGCCGCTTCGGCCGGCTGACCACCGCGCTCGCCCTGGTCGAGCTCAACGAGGACCGCGGGGTGTTCGGCCCCTCCCCCACCCCGCAGGCGCATGTCCCCCAGCGGGTCCACCGACTGCTCACACCCCCGGACCGGCTCACGGCTGCCCGCCGGCTGCGTCTGACGGCGGCGGCCTCACTGGTCCCGGTGATCCCGGTGCTGGTGACACTGGTGCCGGGGCTACGGGCGCTGGGCTGAGCGCGGGGAGCCGATCGCGGGACCGCGGCACCCCGGCTTCCGCTCCGGGACACGCGGGCCCCGCCTGAGCGACACCCCTGGTTGGCTTCCGACCCCTTGGGTCGGCGAGGATCGCATCATGCACACCCGGTCCGTCGACTCCCCGCCCCGACCGCCCGCCCCGGGCACGGCCCGCCGACTCGCCGTGCCCCTCGGACTGTGCTCGGTCGTCCTGCTCGTCCTGGTGGTGACCAAGTGGCACCCCCTGATGTCCGTCGACGGCGGCATCTCCCGCACGACGCACCGCTGGGCCCTGGCCGACCCGGACGTCACCCAGGCCTGCCGGATCCTCACGGACTGGGTGTGGGATCCGCTGACCATGCGCCTGCTGGGGGCGGCGGTGGCGGTGTGGCTGGTGTGGCGGTACGCCGCATGGTGGACGGCGGGCTGGCTGGTGGTCACGTCGGCCGTGGGCACGCTGCTCCAGCAGGGCCTGAAGGCCGCGGTCGACCGGAACCGCCCGGTCTGGCCCGACCCCGTGGACTCCGCCCACTACCAGGCGTATCCCTCGGGCCACGCCCTGACCGCCACCGTGGTCCTGGGCCTCCTCCTCTGGCTCCTGCACCGCCATGGAGTGAGCCGCCAGCTGTGGTGTACGGCGGTGACGGTGGTGGTCGTCTCCGTGATCGGCGTGGGCGTGACGCGGGTCTGGCTGGGCGTCCACTGGCCCTCGGACGTCCTCGGCGGCTGGCTCCTCGGCGCCCTGCTGGTGACCTCGGCCATCACGGCCCACCACCGCTGGCACCCGTGACCGGGCCGCCGTACGCCCATGTCGGCCCCGAGGACATCCGCCGGGCGGTCGCCCCGGGCACCGGGGGCACCTGGTGCGCGACGCCGTCGATCTCCTGGCGTTCCGGGCGGAGGACGAGGAGCCGTACACCTACGTCGTCGGTCTCGACGGACGGCTGCGACCGGCACCGCGCCGCAGCGAACACGTGGCCTGCGCGAGCGGCGAGGACGTGCTCGGCGCGGGCGAGATCTCGTTCCGCCGTGGCCGACGGGGCTGGGAGGTGCACGAGGTCGGCAATCAGTCCACCGGCTACTGTCCGGACCCCGGCTGCTGGCCGGCTGTCGCCCTCGCCCTGCACCGGGCCGGGATCGCGCGGCCCGTCGGGTTCACGCAGGCCCTGGTGTTCCGGCGCTGCGAGCGGTGCCGTGAGATCAATGTGGTGCGGGAAGCCGTGTAAGTCTGCGTGTTCTGCGAGGACGACCTGCCTTTCGTGTGGAACGTGGCCCCACGGGATCCTCCCCGTTCCTAGGATCAAGCCCATGGCTGCCGTTCTGTTCGACTTCTCCGGGACCCTCTTTCGCGTCGAGTCCACCGAGACCTGGTTGCGTGCCGTGCTGAGGGGCGCCGGGGCCGGGTGGCCGGAGGGGGAGGTGGCCGCCACGGCGCGGGCGCTGGAGGCGGCCGGGGCGTTGCCGGGTGGGGCGGCTCCCGGGCGGGTGCCCGAGGAGCTGGCCGGGCTGTGGGGCGTGCGGGACGAGAGTGCCGCGGCGCATCGGGCCGCGTACACCGGGCTGTCGCGGCAGGTGGCGCTGCCGGATCCGCGGCTGCACGACGCGCTGTACGACCGGCACATGACACCGGCGGCCTGGGCGCCGTACCCCGATGCCGTCGAGGTGCTGAGCGGGCTGCGGGAGCGGGGGATCGGGGTGGGCGTGGTCAGCAACATCGGGTGGGATCTGCGGCCGGTGTTCCGGGAGCACGGGCTGGACCGGTTCGTCGACACGTATGTGCTGTCGTACGAGCACGGGGTGCAGAAGCCGGACCCACGGCTGTTCGCGACGGCCTGCGAGGCGCTCGGGGTCGATCCGCGGGCCGTCCTGATGGTCGGGGACGACCGGCGGGCGGACGGCGGGGCCGCGGCGCTGGGTTGCGCGGTGCACTTCGTGGACCATCTCCCGGCGGCGGAGCGGCCGGACGGGCTGCGGCCGGTCCTGGACCTGGTGGGCCGGAGCGAGGGGGCCGGGAACCGGTAGCCCGAGGCCACCATCGGGGCGAAGGCACGCCCACTCTGGACGATCCCCCGCGTCGCCCAGAGCAGGCGGCAGCCCGGCCGCGCTCCGTGCGGAGCCGTCCAGGATGCCCTGATTATAGTTGGCTGATAGCCAGTCAACACAGGAGTTACAGGATGTCCCCGCGCAGCGCCTCGGTCAATGAAGAATTGCGGCGGCGTTCGCGGGAACGGCTGTTGCAGGCGGCGCTGGAGCTGGTGAGCGAGCGCGGGTACGAGGCGACGACGCTCGCCGACATCGCCGACCGGGCGGGTTCGGCCCGGGGGCTGGTGTCCTACTACTTCCCCGGCAAGCGGCAGTTGGTGCAGTCGGCGGTGCACCGGCTGATGCACCGCACGCTGGAGGAGGCCCTGGAGCGGGAGCCGCGCACCGAGGACGGCGGGGAGCGGATGGCGCGGGCCATCGACGCGATCCTCGGACTGGCCGGGGACCGTACGGTGCTGATGCGGCAGCACATGGCCGGGCTGCTGCAGGCCGAGGGATTCGTGCGGTGTCCGGAGCAGCAGCGGCTGGCCGAGTTGCTGCGGGACACCGCCGCCCGGCACGGCTCGCGGGACGTCGACCGCGACTACCCGCTGCTGCGCTCCCAGCTCATGGGCGCCGTCTACGCGCTGGTGCTGCCCCAGGTGCCGCTGTCCCGGGCGACGTTGCGCGCCGAGCTGTTCCGACGCTATCGGCTGGACTGGGAGTCGGGCCTCCCGCCGGACGCCGAGGCGCCCGACGGGAGGTGCGGAACGGATCTGTCGCGCTTCTTCGCGACGGAGCCGCCCGACGGAGATCAGTCGAAGTAGTCCGGCTGCGTCTGGACGTTGAGCTCCCGCAGATGGATCCGCTTGGCCGGATCCGTGCGGCGGTCGCTGAGCTTGAGCACGTCGAAGCCCTTGGTGATGTCGTTCGCGTAGATGTAGCCGTTGTAGTAGTACGCCGACCACGCGCCGCCGACCGACAGCGCGGTCGTGCTCAGCGGGCCGCGCTCGAAGTAGGCGATCTCCTTCGGACTGGCGGAGTCGGTGAAGTCCCAGACCGAGACGCCGCCCTGGTACCAGGCCTGGACCATGAGGTCCTTGCCCTTGACGGGGATCAGCGAGCCGTTGTGGGCCACGCAGTTCTCGGTGTCCGCCTGGTGGCGGGGGATCTTGTAGTAGCTGCGGAAGACGAGCTTGCGCTTGTCGCCCTTGCCGACGATGTCGTAGATGCCGTCGGCGCCGCGGTTCGGGCCGATCGCCGCGTTGCAGGTGGCCGCTCCGCCGCCGCCCAGCTCATCGGTGAAGACGACCTTGTTCGCCTTCTGGTTGAAGGTCGCCGAGTGCCAGAACGCGAAGTTCACGTTGTCCTGCACCTGGTCGATGACCTTGGGGTTCTCGGGATCCTTGATGGAGAAGAGGATGCCGTCGCCCATGCAGGCGCCGGCCGCGAGGTCCTTCTCCGGGAGCACGGTGATGTCGTGGCAGCCGGTGGTCTTGGACACGCCCGGGTTGGTGGGCGAGCCGGGGTTGCCGCCGCCGTCCGGGCCCTCGCCCGGGAAGAGGACGGGGAAGTTGACGACCGCGGCCGTCTCGGGCGCCTTGCGCGGCACCTTGATGACGGAGATGCCGTCGTGCGGGGGCTGGCAGTCGGGGTAGGTGGCGCTCGGCGAGTACGAGGAGACGTAGATGTAGACGTTCTTGCGCTCGGGCACCAGGGTGTGGGTGTGCGAGCCGCAGGCGGTCTCGACGGCGGCGACGTACTTCGGGTTCCTCTTGTCGCTGATGTCGAAGACCTTCATGCCCTCCCAGGAGGACTTCTCGGTCGCGGGCTGCGTGGTGCTGTTGCAACTGCTGTCGCTGCGCGAGGAGTCGGTGGACAGGAAGAGCAGGTCGCCGGAGACGGAGATGTCGTTCTGCGAGCCGGGGCAGAGCACCTGGGAGACGGTCTTCGGGGCCTTCGGGTCGCTGATGTCGAAGACGCGGAAGCCGTCGTAGTTGCCGGCGAAGGCGTACTTCCCCTGGAAGGCGAGGTCCGAATTGGTTCCCGTCAGCGCGTCCTTGGGGATGTTGGTGAGGTGTTCGACGTTGTCGGAGTGGACGATCTCGTCCTGCCCGGGTATCTCGCCGTCGGCGATCGCCGCGGCGGCCTCGGCCTGGGCGCTGCGGGACACCCCGCGCTCCGCGGTCGGCGCGTCCCCGGGGTCCGGGGTGGCGGCCGCCGGGACCGCGGTGAGCAGCGCGGCCAGGAGCCCGGTACAGGCGGCGGTGACGCCCAGCCGTCTGCGCCGCGTTCGGGGATCGTTCAACAGGGTCACTGCATCCTCCCTCGTTGCCGTTCCTGTGGAACGGTTCACGGTCCTCTGAAGTATCGTCTTCATCATGCACATATCAAAGGCTGGTAACGCACTCGTCATGAATCTTTCCGGTCAGTGATGCGAGGATCCGGAGCGTGAGCCGGTCGAACAGCCGTAAGTGAGAGGTTCGGACCACCAACTCCCCTGCCCCAGGAGGTCGTTGTGCCCCACCGCCGCGCATCCCTCACCGCCGCGGCCGCGCTGCTCGTGCTCGCTCTCGCCGGCTGCGACTCCGGTGCGCAGGACACGTCGGCCGTGGCGAGCGGGCCTTCGGTGATCGCGCCGGGCGCGCCGGGCGAGGGGAACCGGACGCTCTCCGCCCAGGAGGCGGCCGAGCAGCGGGCCGAGGACGACACGCCCAACTCGGCGGACGTGTCGTACGCCCGGATGATGATCCAGCACCACGCCCAGGCCCTGGAGATGACCGAACTCGTCCCGGACCGGGCGGCGTCGGCCGACGTCAAGCGGCTCGCGCAGCGGATCTCGGCCGCGCAGGGACCGGAGATCGAGGCGATGAAGGGCTGGCTCGCGTCCTACGACAAGGCCGAGACCGGCGATCCGCACGACCACACCGTGATGCCGGGCATGGCGACCGAGGCCCAGCTCACGACCTTGCGCGCGGCGCACGGCGAGGCCTTCGACGCCCTGTTCCTCACCTTGATGATCACGCATCACGAGGGCGCGATCACCATGGCCACGGAGGTCAAGGCGCAGGGCAACAACCTGCGCGTCGAGGAGATGGCGGACGACGTGGTGGCCCAGCAGACGAGCGAGATCGCCCGCATGCAACGGATGCGCTGAGCCCGAGTCGGCGGCTCACCGCTTGGCGTGACGTGGTGTCAGGTATCCCGCGTCCCGCGCCTGGGCGATCAGCCGGAGCGACCGGCGCCGGCTGTGGCCGGTCGCGCACATCACCGCGAGCACGGGGTCCGCGCCCTCGCGTTGGGCCGCGCGGTACTCCTCGGCGACCAGCCGGCACCCCTCGCGCCCGCGCGGCCAGGCCGGGCGGGCGCGCCGGGATCCGCCCGGCCGGGTGGCGGCCTCCCCGGTCTCCGCCCCGGCGCCGCCGGCGCACCGGTCGAAGAGCGGGCCCTCGATCCAGTCCGCGAGGTCCGCCAGGTCGACGAGGGACAGGGGTGGCCGGGCGCGGACGTCCTCGATGGAGACGCATTCCCCGGACACCACGGCCAGCAGGTCCACAGCGGCCCCGTCGGCGAAGGCGAGCCGGACGTCGAACCAGGTCACGGCGGGGTCGCCGGTCTCCCGCACCTCCCACGCCGGCCACACGGACACGGTCCCGTCCTCGGCGGAACGATCAGAAAGATTAAGGAAGGATGCTTCTAGCACACACGGAACGTAACCGCATGATCACTTTCCATACGAACGAACACGCACGCGTGTCGAACCGACGACACCCTGTCAGCGGAGCGGCCTCGGTGGGATGCTGGAGGCACCAGCGCTCTCCTCCGTCGCACGCGTCCGTCGTGCGGGTAAGGGGTCACGCCGTGCTGCGTGTCGCCGTCGTAGGCTCCGGGCCGAGCGGGGTCTACACCGCCCAGAGCCTCGTCCAGCAGGATCCCGAGGTGCTCGTCGACGTCCTGGACCGGCTGCCGTGCCCGTACGGCCTGGTGCGGTACGGCGTCGCCCCGGACCACGAGAAGATCAAGTCGCTCCAGGGGAACCTGCGCACGGTGCTGGAGCACGAGCGGGTGCGCTTCCTCGGCGGGGTCGAGGTCGGCGCGGGCGGGGTGCCGGTCGCCCGGCTGCGCGAGCTGTACCACGCGGTGGTGTACTGCGTGGGCGCGGCGGCCGACCGCCGGCTGGGCATTCCGGGCGAGGACCTGCCGGGCAGTTGGTCGGCCACGGAGTTCGTCTCCTGGTACAGCGCGCATCCGGACGCCGTCGGCGAGGACTTTCTGCGGGGCGTCCGCGCGGCCGTCGTGATCGGCGTGGGGAACGTGGCGGTGGACGTCACCCGGATCCTGGCACGTGGTTCGGCCGAGCTGAGCCCCACCGACATGCCCCAGGCGGCGCTGGCCGCGCTGGACGCGAGCGGGGTCACGGAGATCCACACGGTGGGCAGGCGCGGCCCCTCCCAGGCCCGCTTCACCACCAAGGAGCTGCGGGAACTCGGCGCGCTGCCCGGCACGGACGTGCGCGTGGACGAGGCGGAACTGGCGCTCGACCCGGGCTACGGCGATCCCTCCGGGCTGCCGGCGGCCCAGCGCCGCAATGTGGAGGTGCTGCGCGGCTGGACGGCCCTGCCGCCGCGGGACGCACGACGGCGGATCCGGCTCCGGTTCTTCCTGCGGCCCGTGGAACTGCTCGCCGTCGGGGGGCGGGTGGGCGCGGTGCGGTTCGAGCGGACCGCACCCGACGGCCGGGGCGGGGTGAGCGGCACGGGCCGTTACGAGGACGTCGAGGCACAGCTCGTGCTGCGGTCGGTGGGGTATCGCGGGGTACCGCTGGACGGGCTGCCGTTCGACGCCGCGCGGGGCACGGTGCCGCACACCGCCGGACGGGTGATGCGCGCGGGCGGGGTGGCGCGGGGCGAGTACGTGGCGGGCTGGATCAAGCGGGGGCCCACCGGCGTGATCGGCACCAACCGGCCGTGCGCGAAGGAGACGGTGACCTCGCTGCTGGAGGACGCCCCCGTGCTCGCGGGCGCGTCGGTGCCGGAGGATGTGCTGCCGCTGCTGCGGGCCGCCGGGGCGGAGCCCGTCGGCTGGGAGGGGTGGCGGGCGATCGAGCGGGCCGAGGCGGAGCTCGGGGCCTCGCTGGGGCGGGGCGTGGTGAAGCTGCCGGACTGGGCGGCGTTGCGGGCGGCCGTCGCCCGGGCAGAGATCACCGACGAGTACACGCGGCGGCAACACCTCGGAAATCAACATTCTGTTTAATCCCCGTACCGTCCCGTGCTGTCCGGATGTCCCCCGCCCAGGAGTGTCCATGGCCTCGACCGCACCCGTGCATCCCGTCGACGAGGTGCCCCCCGTACGGCAGCTGGCCGCGTTCGGGATCCAGCATGTGCTCGCGATGTACGCCGGCGCGGTGGCCGTGCCGCTCATCGTGGGCGGCGCGATGAAGCTGTCGCCCGCCGACCTGGCGTATCTGATCACGGCCGATCTGCTGGTGTGCGGGATCGCCACGCTGATCCAGTGCGTGGGGTTCTGGCGTTTCGGGGTAAGGCTGCCCATCATGCAGGGCTGTACGTTCGCGGCCGTGTCGCCGATGGTGCTGATCGGGACGACGGGCGGCGGACTGCCCGCGATCTACGGGTCGGTGATCGTCGCGGGGCTCGCGATCGTGCTGCTGGCCCCGGTGTTCGGCCGGCTGCTGCGGTTCTTCCCGCCCCTCGTCACCGGCACGGTGATCCTGGTCATCGGTCTCTCGCTGCTGCCCGTCGCCGGCAACTGGGCGGCGGGCGGCGCCGGTTCAAAGGACTTCGGGGAGCAGAAGAACCTCGCGCTGGCCGCGTTCGTGCTCGCCGTGGTGCTGGTCGTGCAGCGGTTCGGACCCGCGTTCCTGAGCCGGATCGCGGTACTGATCGGCATCGTCGTGGGGCTCGTGGTCGCGGTGCCGTTCGGGTTCACCGACTTCGGCGGGGTCCGGGACGCCGACTGGCTGGGGATCAGCACCCCGTTCCACTTCGGGGCGCCCGCCTTCGAGGCCTCGGCGATCGTGTCGATGCTGGTCGTGGCACTGGTGACGATGACGGAGACGACCGGTGACCTGATCGCGGTCGGCGAGATGACCGGCCGCAGGGTCGAGGCCCGCTCGCTGGCCGACGGTCTGCGCGCGGACGGCCTCTCGACGGTCCTGGGCGGCGTCTTCAACACCTTCCCCTACACGGCGTACGCGCAGAACGTCGGCCTGGTCGGCATGACCCGGGTGCGCAGCCGCTGGGTGGTGGCCACCGCCGGCGGCATCCTCGTGCTGCTCGGTCTGCTGCCCAAGCTCGGCGCGGTGGTGGCGGCCGTCCCGGCGCCGGTCCTCGGCGGAGCCGGTCTGGTGATGTTCGGAACGGTCGCCGCGAGCGGTCTGCGGACCCTGGCCCGGGTGGACTTCGAGGACAACCACAACCTCACCGTGGTGGCCGTGTCGGTGGCGATCGGCATGCTGCCGGTCGGGGTGCCGACCATCTACGAGAAGTTCCCCGACTGGTTCCAGACGGTGATGAACAGCGGGATCAGCGCGGGCTGTGTGACGGCGATCGTGCTCAACCTGGTCTTCAACCACCTTCCCGCGCAGGGCGGTTCGGCACCGGAGGCGGCGACACCCCCGGCCGGCGGTGGGGAGTCCCGGGGTGAGGCGGCGTAGAGCGGCGGCGTGCCGTGCGGGCCGACCGTCCCGCACGGCACACGGATCTCAACCCACTGTGCAGGCCGCTCCGTTGAGGGTGTAGGCGCCCGGTGCCGCGCTGTTGCCGGTGTGGTTCGCCTGGTAGCCGATGGTGACGCTCGCGTTCGGTGCGAGGGTCGCGTTGTACGACGCGTTCGTCGCCGTCACCGCTGCGGAGGCCGGGCTGTACGTCGCGCCCCAGCCGTTGGTGATGGTCTGGCCGGAGGGCAGCGTGAAAGCGAGCTGCCAGCCGTCGACGGTGGTGGTGCCGGTGTTGGTGACGGTCACCGAGGCGGTCAGCCCGGTGTTCCAGGCGTTGGTCGTGACGGTCACCCTGCAGCCGCCGGGCTGCGGCTGGGGCGCGGGGCCACCGCTGTCGAGACCGAAGAACGTGAGCACGCGGGCCGCCATCCCGTACGCGTACAGGTTGTGGCCGGTGCCCTGGAGGCTGATCGCCTCCACCGGGGCCTGGTCACCGGTGGCGCCGTAGCGGGTGCGGGTCCAGCCGGACTGGGGTGAGTCCGTGGCGGCCGGCGTCTGACCGAGGCCCTTGACGTTCGTCCACTGCTTGATCTCCTCCCCGAAGTTGGGGTAGCGCAGGACGTCGTCCTCGGTGCCGTGCCAGAGCTGCATCCGGGGCCTGGTACCGGTGTAACCGGGGTAGGCGGCGCGGGCGATGTCACCCCATTCCTGCGCGGTGTGGATCACGGTGCCGCCGGAGCAGGCGCTGTTCCACTCCGAGCCGTCGGCGGTGGCGAAGCAGCCGAAGGGAACGCCGGAGAAGGCGGCGCCCGCCGCGAAGACGTCCGGGTAGTCGCCGAGCAGGACGTTGGTCATCATCGCGCCGGAGGAGATGCCGGTGGCGTAGACGCGGCTGGTGTCGGCCGAGTAGTTCGCGGCCACCCAGTCGACCATGGACTTGATGCCGACGGGATCGCTGCCGCCGCCGCGCTTGAGCGCCTGGGGCGAGGAGACGTCGAAGCACTTGCTGCTGCGGGTGACCGACGGGTAGACGACGACGTACCCGTACCGGTCGGCCAGCGTGTCGTACTCGGTGCCGTTGTACATGTCCGGTCCGGAGCCGGTGCACCAGTGCACGGCGACGAGGACGGCCGGGTGCGCGGTGACGTTCGCCGGCACGTACACGTACATCCGCAGACCGCTGGGGTTGGTGCCGAAGTCGGTGACCTCGGTGAGGGTGGCGGCCGGGACGGGCGCCGCGGACTGCGGGCGGGCCGAGGCGGTGGGGGCGGTGAGGAGGGCGGCGGCGAGCAGGAGCGCGAGGGCTCCCCCCAGTGAACGCAGCGCTCTCGCTAAGAAATCGGACACGTGCGGTCCCTTTCTCGTGGCGGCTCGGGGAGGCGTCCGCCCGCATGGTGGCATGCCCATGCTTGCCATGGAAGCGCTCCCACGCCTCCACGTGGGTCGGTGACGTGTTCTGCGCAAAGCGTTGACTAGAAAGCGCTTGCCCTCTACGTTCCGTTCAGCAGTGTGACCCATCCGCTCCCAAGATCCCCGGCAGGTCGCACTGTCAGCGCTTCATGATTCATGTATGTGATCAAAGTTTATATATGCGTTCTCCCCCGCCCCCCGAAGGGACGCATTGGCATGCACACGAGCCCCCCGCGTACACAGGCGCAAAGGTTCGCTCTCGTCGCGGCGGCCGCCGCTCTCGCCGCGACGGCGGTCCTCACCCTCCCCCAGTCGGCCGGGGCCGCCGACACCTCGCCGGTCGGGTTCGGCGCCGGGACGACCGGCGGCGGAAGCGCCTCGGCGGTCACCGTCTCGACACTCGACGCCTTCAAGGCCGCGGTCACCGGGAGCGCCGCGAAGGTCGTGAAGGTCAACGGCCTGATCACCCTGGGCGGTCAGGTCGACATCGGCTCCAACACCACGCTTCTGGGCGTCGGTTCGTCATCGGGATTCACCGGGGGCGGGCTGCGGCTGAAGAAGGTGACGAACGTCGTCGTCCGCAATCTGAACATCAGCAAGCCGCTCAAGCCGGCCGACGGCATCGAGGTCCAGGCCTCGACCAAGGTGTGGATCGACCACAACTCCTTCTCGGCGGACCGCGATCACGACAAGGACCACTACGACGGCCTGCTGGACGTCAACCACGCCTCGGACTACGTGACGGTGTCCTGGAACACCTTCAAGGACCACTTCAAGGGCTCGCTCGTCGGCCACAGCGACAACAACGCCTCCGAGGACACCGGCCACTTGAGGGTGACGTACCACCACAACCTGTTCAGCAACGTGTACTCGCGCATCCCCAGTCTGCGGTTCGGCACCGGGCACTTCTACGACAACTACGTCGTCGGCGCCGAGACGGCCGTCCACTCGCGCATGGGCGCCCAGATGCTGGTCGAGAACAACGTCTTCCGCTCGACCCTGGTCGCCGTGACCACCAGCCGCGACAGCGACGTGGACGGCTACGCCAACCTCACCGGCAACGACCTCGGCGGAGCCGCGATCGAGATCTCGCAGGTGGGGACGTTCACCAGGCCGCCCTACAGCTACACCGCCGAGCCCGCCTCGTCCGTCGCCGCCTCGGTGACGTCCGGCGCGGGCGCCGGAAAACTCTGACCGCCCCCATCAGGAAGAAGGAATCGGGACATGACTTCTTCGGCACGTCCGCGCACCTTCGTGCGCGCGCTGACCGGCATACTGGCCACCCTCGGTCTATCGATTGGCATGATCACGACATTGGGCACCTCGCCCGCGGCCGCCGCCACCTGGCCCACCGCCACCGGCAGCCGGGCCGTCTCCTCGACCATCCCCGTGTCCGGGACGAAGGACTACGGGATGATCCGCCTCTACGGCACCGGCGACCTGGGCAGCGGCAACCAGGACGAGGACCAGGGGCCGATCCTGGAACTGGCCGACGGGGCCGTCCTGAAGAACGTCATCATCGGCGCCCCGGCCGCGGACGGCGTCCACTGCAAGGGCAGTTGCACGCTGCAGAACGTGTGGTGGGAGGACGTCGGCGAGGACGCCGCCACCTTCAAGGGCACCTCCTCGTCGAGCGTCTACACCGTCTACGGCGGGGGCGCGAAGGCCGCCAGCGACAAGGTGTTCCAGTTCAACGGCGCGGGCAAGCTGGTCGTCTCCAAGTTCGCCGTGCAGAACTTCGGCACCTTCGTGCGGTCCTGCGGCAACTGCAAGACGCAGTACAAGCGGACGATCATCCTCAACACCATCGAGGTGACCTACCCGGGCGGCCGGATCGCCGGCATCAACACCAACTACGGCGACAGCGTGGCCCTGCGCGCCATCACCGTCGTCGGCGACAGCAGCAAGAAGATCATCCCCTGCCAGAAGTACATAGGGAACAACACGGGCGCCGAGCCGACCACCAACGGCACCAGTGCCGACGGCACGTACTGCAACTACACGGCGGCCGACCTCACCTACAAGTAGCCCCTTCCCCCACCGTCCCCCCACGGTGAAGGCGGCCGTACGAAGCGCCCCCGCACGGTGCTTCGCACGGCCGCCGTGCCTATGTCCGGGCCCGGACGGGCCCCAGCGCCATGTCGGCGAGGGTGCGCCGGTGGTGCTCGTACGCGGTGCGCAGCGCCGGGCCCGGCCAGTCGGCGGGCAGCAGCGCGGGCGGCAGGACCGGGTCGGCCAGCAGATGCCGTACGACGGCGGCGAGGACGGTGAACAGGTCGGCGGGCGCGGGTGAGCGCTCCACATGGGCCAGCAGGGCCCGCGCGGTGCCGGCCCAGGCGTCGAGCGGCCACAGGCTCGCGGCGAGGTCGCGGGCGGGGTCCGCGGGCCGGGTCGTGAAGCGCCGGAGCACCTGGTCGAGGTCCTCGGGCCAGGGTCGGCCCAGGTTGGCGGGGCGCAGCCAGACGCCCTCACGCAGTTCGGCGAGCCGGAGGGCGGACAGCCGGGTGCGCAGTTCGGCGCGTTCGGCGGGGCCGCGGCCGGTCGCGGTGATCACGGCCATCTCCCAGTCGCCGTCCCACGCGCGCGTGTCGGGCGCGACGGCGTCGTCCTGCCGGCGCTGCCGCTCCAGCAGCCGGTCGCTGAGCCGGTAGACGGCGTCCGTGCGCCGCAGATCACCGGCGGCCACCATCCTGCTCAGCGCGGCCCGCACGGTCGACCCGCCCACCCCGAAGGGCTCCACTCCGCGCACCAGGTCCCGCGCCGGCAACTCGGGCGGGTGTGCCCCCAGCAGCAGGCTCAGCACCACCGACCGCGCGGACAGGGGCCGCAGGTCGACCCCGCCGGGCTCCGCCGAGACGTTCATCCGCATGGGCACGTACTGTACGTCGCCCCAGGTGTTGCAGTATTGCTGCAGTCGCAGAACAAGTGCAACATGGGCGCATGACCTCGACACCCGCGCAGACCCCGCCGTACGCCACGCACGACGTGACCAACCAGGCACCGCCGCTGTCCCCCTACGACGCCTCCGACGACACCGCCCTGCTGGAGGGGCTGCGCCGGGAGGGCGCCGGATGGGCGGAGCCGGACGTCCGCCGGCTCGGACTGCTGGCCGGCGGCGCCGAGGCGCAGGAGTGGAGCGACCTGGCCAACCGGCACGAGCCCGTGCTGCGCGCCCACGACCGGTACGGCCACCGGGTGGACGAGGTGGAGTTCCACCCGAGCTGGCACGAGCTGATGCGGGTGGCCGTCGCCGAGGGCCAGGCGGGCGCGCCCTGGGCGGACGACCGGCCCGGCGCGCATGTCGCGCGATCGGCGGGCGGCCTGGTGTGGGGGCACACCGACGCCGGACACGGCTGCCCGACGTCGATGACGTACGCGGCGGTCCCCGCCCTGCGCCGCCAGCCGGAGCTCGCGAAGGTGTACGAGCCGCTGCTGACGAGCCGCGAGTACGACCCGGGGCTGCGGGTGCCGACGCAGAAGCGCGGGCTGCTGGCCGGCATGGGGATGACCGAGAAGCAGGGCGGCTCGGACGTCCGTACGAACACCACGGCGGCCTCGCCGACGGCGGAGCCCGGCGTGTACACCCTGCGGGGGCACAAGTGGTTCACGTCGGCGCCGATGTGCGACCTGTTCCTGGTGCTGGCGCAGGCGCCGGGCGGGCTGTCCTGTTTCCTGGTGCCGCGCGTACTGCCGGACGGCACCCGCAACACGTTCCGCATCCAGCGGCTCAAGGACAAGCTGGGCAATCGCTCCAACGCGTCCTCCGAGCCCGAGTTCGACGGGACCGTGGCCTGGCTGGTGGGGCCGGAGGGACAGGGGGTGAAGACCATCATCGAGATGGTCAACTGCACCCGGCTGGACTGCGTGATGATGTCGGCGGCGCTCATGCGCAAGACGCTCGTCGAGGCGGGTCATCACGTACGGCACCGGAGCGCGTTCGGCGCGCGGCTGCTGGACCAGCCGCTGATGCGGAACGTCCTGGCCGACCTGGCGCTGGAGTCGGAGGCGGCGACCACGCTGACCCTGCGGCTGGCCGGGGCGGCCGACCGTGCGGTGCGCGGAGACGCCGGTGAGCAGGCCTTCCGGCGGATCGCCACGGCCGTCGGCAAGTACTGGGTGACCAAGCGGGGTCCGGCCTTCACCGCGGAGGCGCTGGAGTGCCTGGGCGGGAACGGGTACGTGGAGGACTCCGGGATGCCCCGGCACTACCGCGAGGCGCCGCTGCTGTCGATCTGGGAGGGCTCGGGGAACGTCAACGCGCTCGACGTGCTGCGGGCGTTGACGCGCGAACCGGGGACGGCGGACGCCCTGTTCGGTGAACTCGCCCTGGCGCGGGGGGCGGACGCCCGGCTGGACGCGGCCGTCGCGCGGCTGCGCTCCGAGCTGGGCGCCGCGACCGCGTCGGGCGCCCGTCGGCTCGTGGAGCGGATGGCTCTCGTGCTCCAGGGCTCCCTGCTCGTCCGGCACGCCCCGTCCGCGGTCGCGGACGCCTTCTGCGCGACCCGGCTCGGCGGGGACTGGGGGTACGCCTTCGGCACACTGCCCGACGGGGCCGACATCGGCGGGATCCTGGAGAGGAGCCTTCCCGCCGGGAACTGACGCCCCTCACCCGCGGTGGAGCCGCCCGCCCCGCGGAGCGCCCCGCCGTACGGTCCGGGGCAGCTCGCGGGCTGCGCCCCGGGCGGTTCCCGGCCGACCTGGCGCCGAGCGTCCTCGGGCTGCCGGCGGAGCGCGGAAGTCCGTGCCCGCCACGCGCGCGTACCCTCGGCGGCGGCATCCCGGCGCCCACCACGCGCTCCCCGGACGAGGGGGGCCGGCTGCCGCGCACACCGGCTCGACGACCGGCAGCCCTGCCCCGACCGACCGGTGCGACGCCCTGCCGCCGGCCTGGCGGCCCTCGGCCCCGCCGCGGGGGCGCTGCGGAAGTCTCCGCGTGGCATCCCGAGGGACGAGGGCCGGCGGGCTCGGCTCAGCTCATCGGGCGGCCGCGGAGGGCGTCGAAGCGGGCCCAGTCGGTGTCCCACTGGTCGATGCGGCGGCGTTCCAGACGGCCGCGCAGGACACGGCCGCCCGCGAACGGCAGCGCCCCCGCGGCCACGCCGGCCAGACCGCCGACCAGGGTGGAGCGCAGGCGGGCCTGGGCGGGGGTGGCGGGCTGGGTGACCATGCGGCCCTGGCGGTCCGTCCAGATCGTGACCGGGGTGCCGGCGGGGCTGCCGGTCGCGGCCCTGACCTGACCGGTGTGCGCGGAGCCGTCCGGGCCGGTCCAGCCGACCTTCGCCCAGACCTGGTCGGCGCCGGTGGAGCCGGACCGCGCGACGGCCTTGCCCGGCGCCGCCTCGGTCAGGCGGGCCTGGAGCGGACGCCACTCGACGCGTTCTCTGGCCAAGCCCTGTTCGACGGACCCGGCGGCCCCCCACCCCGCCAGAACCCCGACGAGGACGGTCAGTGCCCAGGCACCGAGCACGACCCAGGCCTCCACCGCGTCGGCGCGACGCCTCAGCGGGTTGCGCCGCCAGCGCCACAGCCACACCTTCGGACCACGGAACGCCATCGAAGGCTTCCTCCTCATGAGCGCACGAACATCCTTGGACCGCCCTCCCATACGGGGCGGGCGGTCCGGATGCTCAGGGCGAGTCCTTCGTCCCGACGGTCGCATGCGTCACGCCGCCCGCGCAGGCGTCCGTCCGAACGTGGCCGACGTCATGCGGTCCGGGACCGGCGCGACCGCGGTGACCTGCGGTGAAGGGCCGTCCGGAGGTGACTGTCAGTGGCGGGGTGCAGACTGGCCGGTGTCCGGGACAACGAGGTCGAGGACACAGCGGAGGAGAGCGGCATGACCGAGGTACTGCTCGCCGTGGGCACGCGCAAAGGCCTGTTCATCGGGCGTCGGCGCGGCAGCACATGGGAGTTCGACACATCCCCCTACTTCAACGCACAGGCGATCTACTCGGTCGCCATCGACACCCGGGGCGAGCGGCCGAGGCTGCTGGCCGGCGGTGACAGCGCGCACTGGGGCCCGTCGGTGTTCCACTCCGACGACCTCGGCCGCACCTGGACCGAACCGGCCACACCCGCCGTCAGGTTCCCGCAGGACACGGAGGCGTCGCTGGAGCGGGTGTGGCAGCTCCACCCGGCGGCGGCCGAGCCCGACGTGGTCTACGCGGGGACGGAACCGGCGGCGCTGTACCGCTCGGAGGACCGCGGGGAGACCTTCGAGCTGGTCCGCCCGCTGTGGGAGCACCCGACGCGCTCGAAGTGGGTGCCGGGCGGCGGCGGAGAGGGCCTGCACACCGTTCTGACCGACCGGCGCGACCCCGACGCGGTGACGGTGGCGGTGTCGACGGCCGGGGTGTTCCGCAGCACCGACGGCGGGGTGAGCTGGGAGCCCTCCAACTCCGGTGTCTCCGCGGTGTTCCTGCCGGACCCGCACCCGGAGTTCGGCCAGTGCGTGCACAAGATCGCCCAGGACGCGGCCACCCCGGACCGGCTCTATCTGCAGAACCACTGGGGGGTGTACCGCAGCGACGACACCGGACGGAACTGGACTGACATCGGCGCGGGCCTGCCCTCCACCTTCGGTTTCGCGGTCGCCGCCCATCCCACGCGCGGGGACACGGCGTACGTCTTCCCGATCAACGCCGACGCGGACCGGGTGCCCGCCGGGCACCGGTGCAGGGTGTTCCGCACGACGGACGCGGGCGCCGGCTGGGAGCCGCTGACGGCGGGTCTGCCGCAGGACGACCACTACGGCACGGTGCTGCGCGACGCGCTGTGCACGGACGACGCGGATCCGGCGGGCGTGTACTTCGGCAACCGCAACGGCGAGGTGTTCGCCTCGGCCGACGACGGCGACAGCTGGCGGCAGTTGGCCTCCCATCTGCCGGACGTGCTGTGTGTGCGGGCAGCGGTCGTCGGATGAGCCGAGTGGGGGGATCGCAGGGCGTTGGCCACCGGTTGATCACCGCCGTGTGCACGGCAGTAGGGTGACGCCCGTGGCACCACGACCTTTGCATGAAATCGTCGAAGCGGGCTGGGCGAAGGCCCTGGAACCGGTGGCGGGACGGATCGCCGAGATGGGCGACTTCCTGCGCGCGGAGATCGCCGCGGGACGCACCTATCTCCCGGCCGGACAGAACGTTCTCCGGGCCTTCCAGCAGCCCTTCGACGACGTCCGGGTCCTGATCGTCGGACAGGATCCCTACCCCACCCCGGGACACGCGGTGGGGCTGTCCTTCTCGGTCGCCGCGGACGTACGCCCGCTCCCCGGCAGCCTGATCAACATCTACCGGGAGCTGAACACCGACCTCGGCCTGCCCCAGCCCTCCAACGGCGATCTGACGCCGTGGACGCGGCAGGGCGTGCTGCTGCTGAACAGAGCCCTCACCACGGCCCCCCGCAAGCCCGGCGCGCACCGCGACAAGGGCTGGGAGGCGGTCACCGAGCAGGCGATACGGGCGCTGGCGGCGCGCGGCAAGCCGCTGGTGTCCATCCTGTGGGGACGGGACGCCCGCAATCTGCGTCCGCTGCTGGGCGATCTGCCCGCGGTGGAGTCCGCTCACCCCTCCCCCATGTCGGCGGACCGGGGCTTCTTCGGCTCGCGGCCGTTCAGCCGGGCCAACGACCTGCTGGTCCGGCAGGGAGGTCAGCCGGTCGACTGGCAACTGGCGTGAGGGGCCCCGCGGATCCGGGGCGCGGCCACGGCATCCTCGCCGTGGACTCGGGCGGCTCGGGTCTGCGGGTCGCCGTGGGCACCGCCGGGGCCGGCGCCCCGGCCGAGCTGTCCTCCGCGGTGCCGGTGCGCACCGGGGAGCGGGGCATCGATCCGAAGCATCTGATGGAGCAACTCGTACCGATGGTGCGGGCGTTGACGGCGCGCACCGGGATCGAGGAGCTGACCGCGGCCGTCGTGGGAGCGGCCGGGACGGCCACCCTGGGCGAGGCGCTGCGGGCCGAGATCCCGGAGGAGTTCACCCGTGCGTTCGGGGTGCGGACGACCGCGCTCGCGGCCGACGCCGTGACCGCATACACGGGCGCGCTCGGCGCCCGGGCGGGTGCCGTGGTGGCGGCCGGCACCGGGCTGATCGCGCTCGGCACGGATCTGACGGGCTGGCAGCGGGCGGACGGCTGGGGCCATCTGCTGGGCGACTGCGGCAGCGGCGCCTGGATCGGGCGGGCGGGCCTCGAGGCCGCGCTGCGCGCCCACGACGGGCGGCCGGGCGGCTCGGCCCCGCTGCTGGCCCGCGCCGAGGAGCGGTTCGGGCCGATGCCCGCACTCCCGGGCCGGCTCTACCCACGGCCGGACCGGGCGGCCGTCCTCGCCTCGTTCGCACCCGAGGTGGCCGCCTGCGCGGAACACGATCCGGTGGCCGCGCACCTCCTGCGCGCGGCGGCCCGGCACATCGCCGAATCGGCCGCCGCCGTCTGCCCGGCGGGAGGAGAGCCCCCGTTCGCCCTCACCGGGGGCCTGGCGAGGCTCGGCCCCCCGCTCCTCGTACCCCTGGCCGAGGAAGTGGCACGGCGGCTGCCGCAGGCGCGGCAGGTGGACGCCGAGGGGGATCCCCTGCACGGCGCGGTGCGGATGGCCGCCGACTTGGCGCACGGACGACTGGCCCTGCCGGTCGACGGGATGCTCCTGTCGGTGACGCACCGGGCCTGAGGCCGCACGTAGGCGCGTACGTAGGGGACGTACGGCATGAATCGTACGGAACGAGTCGTACACCCTTACCCAAAAGAGGGATTGCTCTCTTCGAGGGCAAGTCGCCCGGAAAACACGCTGATCACTTCTGATCCGTACGTAACTCATCAGACAAAACCGGACGGATACCGCTCACCTGCACCCTCCCCGAACAGGGGAGCCCAGGAAACAAGTAACATGCGGCGCCATGAGCTCCCCCACTGGGCCCGCGTCCGGCCTGCCAGTACGAATGCCGCGCCCCCGCCAGCCCGGGCGGCACCGGCGACCCGAGCCGTTGGCGGCTCCCGAGGGCGCGCCCGCGCTCGTTCTCGCGGTGCCGGGCACGCCGAGCGCCGCCACCCGCGGCATCGCCGAGGAGATCGTGAGCATCGCCCGCTCCGAGCTCCCCGGCCTCGACGCGCGCATCGGTTACCTGGACGGGGACGACGCCGAGTTCCCCGCCCTGCAGTCCGTCCTCGCGCACGCCGCCGAGGAGCGCACCGCCCGCTACGAGCAGGCCCGCGCCGCCGGTCTCGACGTCAAGGAGCCCGACGGCCCGGTCGGCGTCGTCGTGCCGCTGCTGGCCGGCCCCGACAGCGCGCTGCTGCGTCAGCTCCGGCAGGCCGTGATGGAGAGCCGGGTCGCCGCCGACCTCACCGATGTGCTCGGCCCGCACCCGCTGCTCGCCGAGGCGCTGCACGTGCGGCTGTCCGAGGCCGGTCTGGCCCGCGCCGACCGCGCCCGCCTGTTCACCGTGGCGACCGCCGCGGACGGCATCATCCTGGCCTCCGTGGGCGGCGAGGAGGCCGTGCAGGCCGCCGGGATCACCGGCATGCTGCTCGCCGCCCGGCTCGCCGTGCCGGTGATGGCCGCCGCGCTCGACCAGGAGGGCTCCATCGCCTCCGTGGCCGAGCAGCTGCGCTCCTCCGGCTCCCAGCAGCTCGCGCTCGCGCCGTATCTGATCGGCCCCGAGATCGACGCCGCGCTGATCGCGGAGGCCGCGAAGGAAGCGGACTGCGCCGCCGCCGAGGCGCTCGGCGCCTACCCGGCGATCGGCAAGCTCGCGCTGGCCAAGTACACGACCGCTCTGGGCATCGCCCCACCGCAGCCCCAGGGCGCGCCGGTCCGCTGACCGGCCGACCGTCAAGGACGCCGCACACCGCGAAAGGGCCCGCTCCGGCTGAGGAGCGGGCCCTTCGCCGTGCCGGAGCACCGGGCGGCAGCGGCGGATCGGGGCGGGGTCAGCCCAGGACCACGCAGGAGGCCGCGGGGATCGGGAGGGAGCCTGCGGCGCCGGGGAGTGCTCCGCCGGGGTCGAGGGTGAACCAGGTGACGTCGCCCGAGCGCTCGTTGGCGACGTAGAGGACCTTGCCGCAGGCGGAGACGGCCAGGTCACGCGGCCAGTGCCCGCCGCAGGGGACCGTGCCCGCCAGCCGCAGCGCGTCGCCCTCCCCCTCGACGGCGAACACGGACACCACGTCCTCGCCGCGCACCGCGGTCCACACGAACCGGCCGTCGGGCGCGACGACGATGCCCGACGGGTAGGCGTCCCCGTCCGGCGGGCCGGGCAGCACCGGCACCTCCGCCAGGGGCTTCAGGGAGCCGTCGAGCGCGTCCCAGCGGCACACCGTCACGGTCGGGGTGAGTTCGTTGACGACGTAGGCGTACGAGCCGTCCGGATGGAAGGCGAGGTGGCGCGGGCCGGAGCCGGGGCGCAGGGCGTGCTCGCGGTGCAGGACCGGCGTGCCGTCACGCAGGGCGCACACCCGCACCGAATCCGTCCCGAGGTCCACGCTGACCGCCCAGCGCCCACTGGGATCGGCCTGCACCTGATGGGCGTGCGGCCCCTGCTGACGCCGGGTGTGCGGGCCGGAGCCGGTGTGGTGGAGCACCCCGGAGGCGGTGCGGGCGAGGCTGCCGTCCTCGCGCACGGGGACGGCGGTGACGCTCCCGGAACCGTAGTTGGCGGTCAGGACGTGCCCGTCGACCACGGCGAGGTGGGTGGGGCCGCTGCCGCCGACCGCAACGGGCGGCCCGGCCGACTCCGGGACGTCGCCCGTGACACGGTACGCGGCCACGGCGCCCTCGGTCGTCTCGCTGACCGCGTAGAGCGTGCCGCCGTCGGCCGAGAGGGCCAGGTAGGAGGGGTCGGGAAGTCCGTCGAGGCTGCTCAGGGCGGTGAGCGCCCCGCTGTCCGGGTCCACGGCGGCGGTCACGATGCCGGGCCCGCCCGCCGCCGTGAACGAGCCGATGAACGCCCGCCGGGTCCGTCCGCCGAGATCTGCCACCGCTGTCCCCTCTCGACCGCTGCTGTTCGGGGTGACGGTAGCAGTTGATCAGCGCAGGTCTAGACCAGACCCGCGCCGAAACGTCACGCCGGGTGTCGCGGCGGACGTCACGCTCCGACCAACGGCGATCCGGACGGGGTCCGCAGCGGCTGCGCCAGTTCCGCCAGGGCGTGTTCCAGGCCGTGCAGGTGGGCCAGCGCGGGCTCGGCGGCGGACGGCCGTTCGACGGGGGCGGCGGCGGTGGACCCGCCGTCGGTGAGGGCTTCCACGGCCGCCTGGACGCGCCAGCAGGCGGCGGCGAGGCGGGCGTCGTGCGAGGCCTCGGGGTCGGCGGCGACGTCGGCGAGGCCGCGGCTCTCCAGGGCGCAGGCGTCGAGCAGGGCCAGCACCCGGCGGGCGCGCCGCTTGCGGCCGAGCATCGGGTTCAGCGGGTGTACGAGCGGGGCGACGGCGAGCCGCACCCGGCCGAGGAGCTGCTCCAGTTCCGCGACGCGTGCGGCGGGGTCGGCCGCCGGGTCGCCGGCGAGGCGGGCGGCGGCCTCGGCGGTGCAGGCGTGCACACAGCGCAGGACGCGCTGGATCCAGGCGTCGGTGATCGTGTGCGTGGTGACCGGCAGCACGAACAGCACGGCCAGTGCGGCGCCGAGCGCGCCCACCCCGGTCTCGGCGAGCCGCAGCGCCAGCAGCCCGGGGGTGAGGACGCCGAGAAGGCCGTAGAGGAGTTCGGCGAGCAGGGTCACCCAGAGCATCATCCAGGTGTAGGACACGGCGGCCGTGTAGAAGATGCCGAAGACCGAGACCGCGACGAGGGCGGCGGTGAGGGCCGGGGCGCCGTTCACGGGGGCCGCGACGAGGAGGCCGAGTCCGACGCCGATGACGGTGCCGAGGACCCGGCGGAAGCCGCGGACGAGGGTCTCGCCGCGTGAGGCGGTGTTGACGAAGATCCACCAGGTGGCGCCGACGGCCCAGTACCAGCGCTGTCCGGAGACGAGCTGGCCCAGGACGAGGGCGAGGCCCGCGCCGGCGGTCGCCTGGACGGCCTGCCGGGTGGTGACCCGGCCCAGGCCCCGGCCGCCCGGCGGGACGGGGACCGGGGGCGGGGGCGTGCGGCGCTCGTAGCACCACGCCCCGAAGCGCACGGCCGCGGCGCTCAGCAGGGACAGCGCGACGGACGCGGACAGCTCGGGGAGCTGCCCGGTCGTCGCGTGCAGGAACTGGGCGACGAAGAACATCATGAACGCGAAGACGCCCAGGCTGTGGCCGCGCGGCCCCCACCGGCGGGCGTACACGCCCACCCCGATGACGGCGAGGAAGGTGAGGTCACGGGCCACGGGGTGGTCGTGCAGCACGGCCGCGGCGGCGAGGACGGGCAGGCCCACGGCGGGCAGCAGCGCGGTGGTGAGCGCCTGGCCGCGCACGGTGGCGTCCGCGACGGTGAACAGCGCGAGCAGGGCCGCGAGCCCGCCCGTGACGACCCCGGGGAGCGCGTGCCCGGCGAGGCCGCACACCGCCACGGCCAGGCCGATGCCCAGGACGGCCCGGGCGGCGAAGCGCAGCCGAGTCCGCCCCGGGTCCGGAGCCGTGAACACCCTCTTCAGCACTGTTTCCCACCCCTGCCGGACGTCCGCATGAAAAAGGCGCCGCGGGGTCCGCAGCGCCATTGACCCACCCATGGGAACATCCGGAGGGCAGATGGTTCAACCGGCCTCGTCCTCACTGAGCCAATGGTTCAGGGTTGAGGTCCCGCGGTCCGCCGACAGGGTGCCAACGGACCACCGGGGTGCCGCTTCACCGCTCGGCCGCCGTGTGCAGGGCGCGCAGCACATCGGCGTCGCTGAGCTGCGCGAAGTCGTCGTACCAGAGGCCCACGGCCATGAAGGCGGCCGGCTGGTGCAGACAGATCACCTCGTCCGCCTCGGGCCGCAGCAGGCCGACCGCCTCCGGGGAGCCGACCGGTACGGCGAGCACGGTGCGATGGGGCGCCACCCGCCGAAGGGAGCGCAGCGCGGCGCGGGCGGTGGCCCCGGTGGCCAGGCCGTCGTCGACCACGATCGCGGTGCGTCCCCGCAGATCCGGGGCGGGTCGGCCCTCGCGGTAGAGCAGCTCACGACGGTGGAGTTCGGCGCGCTCGCGCTCCACCACGGGGGCGAGGTCGCGCTCGGTGAGGTCGAGTCTGCGCAGGGTGTCCTCGTCGTAGAGCGGCTCGGCGCCGCCGACGAGCGCGCCGACGCCGAGCTCCTGCTGGAACGGCGCGCCGATCTTCCGTACGACGAGCACGTCCAGCGGCGCGTCGAGCGCCCGGGCGACCTCCTCGGCCACGGCGACACCGCCCCGGGGCAGGGCGAGGACGACGGGGTCGGGCAGCTCGCCCTCCTCCTGCCGGGTCCGCAGCACACCGGCGAGCGCGCGTCCCGCCTGACCGCGGTCACGGAACCGCATGGCGACCGCCACTCCTTCCCTTGCGTCCCCCGCGTCAGCCCCCGTCCCCCGCCGGCGGTACCGACCGCAGCCGGTCGTCGCACCACCGCTTCGCCGTCCCGGCGACCTCCTCCAGCGCGCCGGGCTCCTCGAACAGGTGGGTGGCGCCCGGTACGACGTGGAGGGCGCTCGGCCCCCGCAGCAGCCGGGCCGCCTCCTCGTTCAGCCGCAGCACTTCGGGGTCCCGGCCGCCCACGACGAGCAGCACCGGCGCCCGTACGGCGTCCAGGGCCGCCTCGGCCAGGTCGGGCCGCCCGCCGCGGGAGATCACGGTCAGCACCCGGTCGGGTCGCTCGGCGGCCGCCACCAGGGCCGCCGCGGCGCCGGTGCTGGCGCCGAACAGGACCACGGGCAGCGCCCCGGTGTCGTACTGTGCGGCCAGCCAGTCGACGACGGCGACCACGCGCCGGCCCAGCAGCGCGATGTCGAAGCGGTGCACGCCCGTCGACGCGTCCGCGCGGTCCTCGGCCTCGGTGAGCAGGTCGATCAGCAGCGTGCCGAGGCCGGCGGTGCGCAGCTCGGCGGCGACCGCGCGGTTGCGCGGGCTGTGGCGGGAGCTGCCGCTGCCGTGGGCGAACAGCACGACGGCCCGGGCGCGCTCCGGTACGAGGAGGTCACCGGTGAGCGCCGCGCCGTCGGCCGGGACGCGGACCGGTGAGGAGATCATCACCGTCACCTTCTTCCTCGGGACGGCGGCGGCGCCGCGCGTGCCTCCCCCGGCGCCGGCACGTTCCTGTATCCAGCATGGCACTGGTCGCCCGGGGTTACGGTGGGGGCGTGGGCGGCGGCACGGTGACGCTGTTCCTGTGCGGCGATGTGATGCTCGGGCGCGGCGTCGATCAAGTCCTGGCGCATCCGGGCAGTCCCCGGCTGCGGGAGGAGTGGGTCGAGGACGCCCGCGTGTACGTCCGGCTCGCGGAGTCGGTGAACGGGCCGGTGCCGGCGCCCGTCGCTCCTTCCTGGCCGTGGGGCGAGGCACTGGGCGTGCTGGAGCGGACGGCTCCGGATGTGCGGGTGGTGAACCTGGAGACGTCCGTCACGCGCTGTGACGCGTTCGCGCCCGGCAAGGCGGTCCACTACCGGATGCATCCGGCCAACCTCCCGGCTCTGACGGTGGCCCGGCCCGACGTCTGTGTGCTGGCCAACAACCATGTGCTGGACTTCGGTCGCCCGGGTCTGGTCGAGACGCTCGACGCGCTGGCCGGCGCGGGTCTGCGGACGGCGGGCGCGGGACGCGGCCCCGACGAGGCCTACGCCCCCGCCGCGGTGCCGGTCCCGGACGGCGGCCGGGTGCTCGTGTTCGCGCTGGGTGCGCGCTCGGGCGGGATCCCGCCCGACTGGGCGGCGAGCCCCACCGCGGCCGGTCTCGCCTATCTGCCCGAGCTGTCGGCCGCGACGGCCGACGCGGTGGTCCGGCATGTGCGCCGGGCCGAGCGCCCGGGCGATCTCGCGGTGGTGTCGGTGCACTGGGGCTCCAACTGGGGTTTTCACGCGCCCCGTGACCAGATCCGGTTCGCGCGTGCCCTGGTCGACGGCGGTGTCGACCTTGTCCACGGGCACTCCTCCCACCATCCGCGCCCCGTCGAGGTCTACCGCGACCATCTCGTGCTGCACGGCTGCGGCGACTTCATCGACGACTACGAGGGCATCTCGGGCTACGCGGAGTACCGCGACGATCTGCGGCTCGCCTGGCTCGTCCGGCTCGCCGCGGACACGGGCCGGCTGGCCGGTCTGACCATGGTGCCGCTGCGCTCCCGCCGGATGCGCCTGGAGGCCGCTTCCCCGGCGGACCGTGCCTGGCTGCGTACGACGCTGGACCGGATCAGTTCCGGCGTCCGGGTCACCGAGAGCCCGGCCGGCACGCTCGCGGTGGCGCACCCGGCCCTCGGGCACGGGCCGAGGGCGGGCCCATGAGCCGTGGGACCGGGCCGTTGGTACAGTCGGCGAAGATCGGTTCCGCACGAGGAGGCCGGGCGCCATGGCCGTGGACGAGCTCGACACCCGCATTTTGCGGCTGTTGCTCGAACAGCCGCGCACCAGCGTGCGGGAGTACGCCCGGATCCTCGGCGTCGCGCGCGGCACCCTCCAGGCGCGGCTGGACCGGCTGGAGCGGGACGGCGTGATCACCGGCAGCGGCCCCTCGCTCTCCCCCGCCGCACTCGGCCATCCGGTGCTCGCGTTCGTGCACATCGAGGTCACCCAGGGCCATCTCGACGACGTGGGCGACGCGCTGGCCGCCGTACCGGAGATCGTCGAGGCGTTCTCCATCACCGGCGGCGGCGATCTGCTCACCCGGGTGGTGGCGCGGGACAACGCCCATCTCGAGGACGTGATCCAGAAGCTGATCAGCCTCCCCGGAGTGGTCCGCACCCGTACCGAGGTCGCCCTGCGCGAACGGGTGCCGCACCGACTGCTGCCGCTGGTGGAGTCGATCGGCCGTGCGGCCCGCCGGTAGCTTCTCAACTTTCGATCCTGTCAGGCCCGTTGACGCTCTCCCGTCCCCCTTCTAACGTCTGGTCGACCATCCGCACGTTGTTCGTGATACCGAACATCACGCACGCACCCCCTTGTGGATCAGAGGAGCAGCACATGGCACGTCCCCTCAGCAGACGGACCCTCCTCCAGAGCGCGATCCTCGCCGCCGCCGTCCCGGGTGTCGGCGCGGCGGTGGCCCCCGCGGCCTCGGCGGCCATCCTTCCCCCGCCGGCCTCCTGGGCGCTCCAGCCCTTCGCGCTCAAGGACGTGGCCCTCGGCAGCGGGATCTTCGCCGGCAAGCGGAAGCTGATGCTCGATCACGCCCGCGGCTACGACGTCAACCGGCTGCTCCAGGTCTTCCGGGCCAACGCCGGGCTCTCCACCCAGGGGGCGGTCGCGCCGGGGGGCTGGGAGGGGCTCGACGGCGAGGCCAACGGCAATCTGCGCGGGCACTACACGGGACACTTCCTGACCATGCTGGCGCAGGCGTACGCGAGCACCGGCGAGCAGGTGTTCGCGGACCGGATCGCGACCGTGGTCGGTGCGCTGACCGACGTCCGCGCCGCCCTGCGCACCGACCCGAAGATGCTCGCCGTCACCGGCAGGTGGGGCGGCGCCGTCGAACTCGTCCGCGGCTCCAGCCAGTTCGTCGACCTGCCCGCCACGGTGCTGAACGGCGCCTCGGCGATCACCCTGTCGGTGTGGGTCAGGCCCACCCATGACGCCAACTGGCAGCGGGTCTTCGACTTCGGCAACAACACCACCCGGTACATGTACCTGGCCACCCGCAACGCGAGCGGTGTGCCGCGGTTCGCCGTCACCACGAGCGGAGCCGGCGGCGAACAGGGCCTCAACGGCACGGCCGCGCTGCCGCTGAACCAGTGGAGCCACCTCGCGGTGACCCTCTCGGGCAGCACCGGCACCCTGTACGTCAACGGCACGGCCGTCGCCACGAACACCGCGATGACCCTCACCCCGGCGGCACTCGGCACGCTCACCAACAACTGGCTGGGCCGCTCGAACTACTCGGGCGACCCCCTGTACGCCGGCTGCTACGACGAGTTCAACGTGTGGTCGCGGGTCCTGACGCAGGCCGAGATCACCTCGTTGCAGACCAACGAGGCCAAGCTCTCCGCGCCGGGCCTCGGCACCCTCGCGTCGTACTACTTCCAGGCCACGAACGGCGGCACCTTCTCGGACGCCTCCGGCCGGGGTCAGACCGCCACCCTGAAGCGCACCTGGGGCGGGCCGAGCCACCCCGGGTTCCTGGCGGCCTACCCGGAAACCCAGTTCATCCTGCTCGAGTCGATGACCGCCAGCGACTACACCAAGGTCTGGGCGCCTTACTACACGGCGCACAAGATCCTGCGCGGGCTGCTGGACGCCTACGTCGCCACCGACGACGCCCGCGCCCTGGACCTCGCCTCCGGCATGGGCGACTGGATGTACTCCCGGCTGTCGGTGCTGTCCGAGGCGACGCTCCAGCGGATGTGGGGGCTGTTCTCCAGCGGGGAGTTCGGCGGCATCGTCGAGGCGATCGTCGATCTGCACGCGTTCACCAAGAAGGCCGAACACCTCGCGCTGGCCAAGCTGTTCGACCTCGACTCGCTGATCGACGCGTGCGCCGCGAACACCGACACCCTCGACGGGCTGCACGCCAACCAGCACATCCCGATCTTCACCGGACTGCTCAGGCTGTACGACGCGACGGGCGAGACGCGCTACCTGACCGCCGCGAAGAACTTCTGGGGCATGGTCGTACCGCACCGCATGTACGGCATCGGCGGCACCAGCACCGGGGAGTTCTGGAAGGCGCGGGACAGCGTCGCGGGCACGATCAGCGCCACGAACGCGGAGACGTGCTGTGCCTACAACCTGCTGAAGCTGAGCCGGACCCTGTTCTTCCACGAGCAGACCCCGGCCTACATGGACTACTACGAGCGGGCGCTGTACAACCAGGTCCTCGGCTCCAAGCAGGACACCGCCGACGCGGAGAAGCCTCTCGTCACGTACTTCATCGGGCTCACCCCCGGCCATGTCCGCGACTACACGCCCAAGCAGGGCACGACCTGCTGCGAGGGCACCGGCATGGAGAGCGCCACCAAGTACCAGGACTCGGTGTACTTCAAGGCCTCCGACGGCAGCGCGCTGTACGTCAACCTCTACAGCCCGTCCACGCTGACCTGGGCCGAGAAGGGCGTCACGGTCACCCAGACCACCGCCTACCCGGCGGAGCAGGGCACGACGCTCACCTTCGGCGGGAGCAGCGCCGCCTTCGCGCTCGCACTGCGGGTGCCGTCCTGGGCGACCGCCGGCTTCCAGGTGACGGTCAACGGCGGCGCGGTGAGCGGCACTCCGGTCGCCGGCAGCTACTTCACCGTGTCCCGCACCTGGAAGTCCGGTGACGTCGTGCGCGTCACCGTCCCGTTCCGGCTGCGCGTCGAGAAGGCCATGGACGACCCGACGTTGCAGACCCTCTTCTACGGCCCGGTCAACCTGGTCGCCCGCAACTCCTCGACGAGTTACCTGCCGTTCGGGCTGTACGCGAACACGGCGCTCTCCGGCGATCTGCTGCCCACCCTGACGCCGGTGAGCGGAACGCCACTCCACTACACGTTGAACGGCACCGAGTTCGCCCCCTTCCACGAGGGGACCGAGGATCCGACGCACGCCTACTTCCGGCGCTCGGAGCCGAGGGCGGTCTTCGGCACCCTCGACTCGGGGGTCGCCAACCCCGCGAAGTCCGACGGGACCACGCTGCTCGACGAGGTGTGGGCGGCGGCGCCGTTCGCGTCCAAGGCGGCGCTGGTCGCCCGGGTGCGGACCGTGGTGGACGCATGGGTGGCCGCCGGGCTGCTCACGTCGGCGAACGGCGAGAAGGTGGTGACCACCGCGAACGCGGCGAGTTACGTGTCGTAGCGCCGGATGCCGGATCTAGGACCGGCGGCGGGGCTTGCCGCCGCCGGTGCCGCGCCGACCGCCGCCCTTCGCGCCGGCTCCCCCCTTCGCGCCCGCGCCGCCCTTCGGCGAGCCGCCGCGGGTGCGGGTGCCGCCGCCGGTTCCGGTGCTCTTGCGGGACGCGGTGCCGGGCTGCGCCTTCCGGGGTTCGCGCTGCTTCTCCGGGGGCTGCTGGGCCCGTCCCCGGGTGCTGTTGACCGTGCGGCCCCGGACGATGCCGATGAGGTCCTCGACCAGGTCGGTCGTCGCCTCCTCGGGCCAGGACAGGGCGACCGCGGACTGCGGGGCGTCCAGGACCGTGCGGTAGGTGAGGTCGCGGCGGTGGTGGAGGCGGGCCAGGGACTGGGGCACGACCAGGACGCCGATGTTCGCCGCGACGAGTTCGATCGCGTCCTCCGTGGTCCGCGGGCGCTCGAAGGCGGGCTCGCCGGGCAACTCCTCCCAGCCGAGGACGTCGTCGAGCGGGTGGATGACCACCTCGTCGGCGAGATCCTCCAGGGTGATCTCCTCGGCGGCGGTGATCACATGGTCCTTCGGGACCACGACCACCGTCGCCTCGGTGTAGAGGGGGATCGCGCTGAACACCGTACGGTCGACGGGCAGGCGCAGGAAGGCCGCGTCGGCGGCGCCGTCGCGCAGGGCGTCGGAGGCCTCGCCCGGGGACACCTGGAGGAGGGTGAGCGGGGTGCCGGGCAGGCGCTCCTCCCAGATCCGCACCCACTTGGCGGGCGTCACTCCGGGAACGTACGCGAGCCGGAACGAAGGGGAATCCGCCTGGTCGGTCATCCCGCCAGGTTACCGGCTGTGGTCGGAGGCCTCCCCGGCGGCCGATACCCTGGACCGTATGAAGTCGCAGCAGACCACCCAGACGATGAAGCCCGCCACCGCGGCGAAGAAGCTGGGTGTGTACCTCCCCGCCACGCCGTCCGAGTTCCAGGAGGGCGTCGTCTCGCGCGCCGAGCTGAACGAACTCCAGGCGAACCCGCCCGAGTGGCTGCGGACGCTGCGCGAGAACGGCCCGCACCCCCGTCCGGTGGTCGCGGCGAAGCTGGGCGTGTCCATCGCGGGTCTGGCCCGCGGCGGGGTGACGGAGGCCCTCACCACCGAGCAGATCGACGCGCTCAAGGACGCGCGGCCGGAGTGGCTGGAGAAGGAGCGCGCCACCCAGGCCGAGGTCCGCAAGGAGACGGCCCGCATCAAGAAGCGCGACGCCGAGCGCGCCGCCGAGGACTGACCGGCCCGGTTTGCGCTGCTCAGCGCGGTGCGCCGCGCACGGTGGACCCCGGGAGTCGCCGGGAAGCGGTCGGTTTGACTACGATCTGGGCAGGTTCACCGACGTGGGTGTTTCGAGGTTGCTGGGGGTTGGGATGGTTGCTGGTCGTGTGGTGCGCTTCGACAGCCAGCGGGGCTACGGGTTCATCGCGCCCGACGACGGCGGGGAGGATGTCTTCCTGCACGTCAACGACATGCTGATGCCCGAGTCGCAGGTGCGGCGGGGCATCCTCGTCGAATTCGAGATCGAGGACGGCGAGCGCGGTCCGAAGGCGTCCGGGGTCCGGCTCGCGCGGGGCGAGGACGGCAAGCCGCTCGCGGCCGACGACGACGTGCTGTGCGATGTGCTCAGCACCGAGGAGTTCGTCCGGGACGTCACCGAGGCCCTGCTGAGCTCGGCGCCCTCGCTCACCGGCGAGCAGATCGTGCAGGTGCGCGCCGGGCTGGCGCAGTTCGCCAAGAACCACGGCTGGGTCGAGGGCTGACCCACCGGCCGCGGCGGTGCACGCGGGGGCCCCGGCGTCCCTCTGTGCACCGCCGCGCCCGAACGTTGCCGTTCGCGGATGACAGCGGGCTTCCCGGTACGACCGAGGGCCCCTACGCCACCGATCCGCAGGCGCCGCACGCCTCGCGCGCCCGGATCCCCGCCCCTCGGCCCCGCACTGATCGTTCCCGGCCACGGCAGCGCCTTCGCACCGACCCCGCAGACCCCGTCCTGACGGGAGCAGCGCAGGGAAATCCCCAGGTCAGCACCTGTTCCCCCGTCAGGTCGGTTTCTCCCGGGACCCGTTGTCAGTGGCTTGTTCTACAGTTCCCGTCACTTGATCAACGCGGGTGCGGGAGGCACGTATGGGGTGGGTGTCGGCCGGCGACTACGAGGTCGCCCTCGACGACGGCAAGGTGGTGTGCCGCAACGCGGCGGGGCGGCTGCTGAAGTCCGTACCGCCGAAGATCGCCGACGATCCGGCGGTGACGGGCCTGCGCCAGCTCGTCGAGTGGCTGGAGCGGCACGAGCGGCAGTGCCTGACCGACGTGGAGCGGTGGATGGTGCGCTCGCTGCCGGTGCCGTTCGCGGTCCTCGCCCGGGTGTGGCCCGACCCCGCCTGGCAGGCCGCCCTGCGCGACCTGGTGGTCACCGGTGACGACGGAGAGGTGGCCGGATTCCTGCGGGACGCCGACCCCGAGCGCGGCCTCGGTCTGGTCGACCTCGACGGCGACACCGTGCGCATCACCCCCGACCTGGTCCGTCTGCCGCATCCGGTCCTCCTGGACGACCTGGAGGAGCTGCGGGAGTTCGCCGTCGAACTCGGGGTGGAACAGCGCGCCCAGCAGCTCTTCCGTGAGGTGTGGCACCGGCCCGCGACACTCGACGCCGAGGCCACCTCCGTCGAGGAGTACGCGGGCGGGGCGTTCAAGGAGCAGCGGTTCCTGCACGGCCGGGTGACCCAGCTCGGCTACCGGGTGCGCGGCGGAAACGCCGTCCACTCCGTCCTGGAGGACGGGCGCACGGTCGAGGCGCGGGTGTGGGTGGGCGACTACGAGAGCTACGAGGAGTCCGAGACGGGCTCCCTGGTGTTCACGGATCCCGCGGGCCGGGTGCTGAGGCTCGGTCAGGTGGGGCCGGTGGCCTGGTCGGAGGGCATGCGCATGGCGGCCGCGCTGTACGCGGGACGCGACATCGAGGACGAGGAGCGGGCGGCATGACGACCTACGACGAGACCACCGCGGGCACGCTGCTCGACGCGGGCGCGATCCTGCCGCAGGGCAGCACGGGCCGCGAGGACGCCGACACGCTCACCGTGCGCACCTACACCCATCCCGTGCTGGACGACCGGCGGATCGTCCGGCTGGTGCCGGGCACCCTCGGCGAGGCCGAGGACCTCGCCCTGGACTTCCTCGGTCTGGCACGGGACACGGAGGTCCCCGAGGTCGGCCAGGTGCGCCGGGTGACCCTCGGCTTCCCGGCCTGGGCCCTGGTCAACGACCCGGCGAACGGCCACCACGCGCTGGCGCTGGTCCGGGACATCGAGCGGCTCGCCCGGCAGGCCAAGTCACGGCCGGGCACCGCCAAGGACGGCTTCGAGGAGCTCGGCACCCGGCTCGGCCGGGCGGTGCCGCACTTCCTGCCGACGTTCTACGAGCAGGCCGCGCGCGTCTTCCTCCAGCACGAGAACACGACGTACGCCGCCGCCTTCTTCGGCAAGGCCCGGGACGCCGAGCGGGTGCACGCGCTGACGGTGGACGAGGAGCGGCAGCGTGCCGTGTTCCTGGAGTTCGCCTTCGCGGGCGCGCTGACGGTCAAGGCGCTCAAGGAGCACGTCAAGGCGCTCGCCGCGCGGCTCAGCCCGGCCGACGCGTGGGCGCAGTTCCGCCAGCTCACGGTGGAGCGCTGTGCGGCCGGTATGCCGCCGTACGCGTCGCTGCCGCAGGACGCGCGAGGGCTGATCAAGGCGGCGGGGCTCGACCGGGTGACCGAGGAGTGCGGGCTGGTCGGTGATCTGCTCGCCTCGCCCGCGGCGGTGCGGGCTCCGGCGTCCTTCTGGAACTCCTACCGGGCGACGCTCGTGGTGCTCGCCGAGCGGCAGCCGGAGGTGCGCCGCAGGCTGCTCGAGATCATGCCGGCGGGCCTCGGCCGCTCCGTCGAGGACGACGAGTTCTGGCTGGCGCTGCTCACGGAGTGCGGGGCGGACCTGCTGCTGACCGGTGAGGCCGGTGCGGAGGCGGACGCGGTCGACGGGGCGGACTGGCTGACCCGCTGGGCCCTGCACCGCAAGCACGGCGGCAACATCTGCGACCGGTCCCCGGCCACCCTCGCGCTCGTGGCGAGGATGGCCCCCCGGTTGCGCGAGCGGGGCCGGCCCGTCGACGTCGTCACGGGCCGCTGGCACGCCGGCGCCGACCTCGACCTGCTCGATCTGTGCCTGGCCGAGGGCGTTCCGCTGACGCCGCCCCCCGCGGACGAGGTCGTGTACCTGGGTCTCCAGCGCTGGCTGAGCGAGAACCGGCCCGGCCGGCGCGAGCTGACCGGCATCGCGGCGGACGCCCGCTTCCGGCGTCTGCTCTACACCGAGATCGGCACGCAGAGCGGCAACCGCCCGGAGACCGCGGTGCTGCGGGGCATCGCCGGCCATCCCGTGCTGAGCGACGTGCTGCGCGAGTGGCTGCGGGACGCGGCGGGCGAGCTGACGGCCGCCGTCGGGCTGCCGGCCGCACGCACCGCGCTGGAGCGGATGCGGCCCTTCCGCGGCGTGGCCGCCGAGGTGGCCCCGGACGCCGTGGCGCAGGTCGCCGCGCACAAGGCCGCGCCGCTGCTCGGGCACACCCTGCGCGCCGGTCTGCTGGACGAACTGGGCTGGCCCGCGCTGGAGGAGGCACTGCGCCGGATCGACACCGAGACCAAGCCCCGGCGCGACCAGGACAAGACGATCACCGTCCAGGAGGCCTGGCCCGCGCTGATCGTGTCCCGGGGCCACAAGGTGTTCGTCGTCGGCCCCGAGGAGATCCTGCTGGAGCACGATCTGCGGCTGCCGGTGGACCTGGGCCAGTGGAACCGGCCGTCGTTCCGCTACACCGACGGCGAGCTGCTGGTGATGTGGCGTGAGGACGGCAAGCAGTACGGCTACTGGTCCGCCCGCGCGGGCGATGTGTTCCCGCTCGGGGGCGAGCAGATCCCCCACTACTGGTACGGCGGCGGTGACGCGGGCGATCCCTCGATCCCGCTGACCGGCGGGGGCCGAGCCTCCGGCGGGCGCACCCTGCACGCCGGCGACACCGTGCTGCCGCCGCGCCGCCCGATCCTGGGCGACGGCACCTCCTACTGGCGTCAGGGCCGACAGGGCCGTCGGCAGGTGTGGCTGGAGTACGACCCGGCCACCGGCACGCACGGGCGTGCCTCGCTGCCCTCGTTCCTGCACAGCGGTGTCCGGGAGGACGCCACGCTGCTGCATCAGCACTGCGAGGTGCTGCCGCTGCAGCCCGGTCTCGAGCACAGCCCTTTCGGCACCGACGGCACGGTCCTCGGCCGCTGGGTGCGGACCGAGGGCGAGGGCGAGGGCGCCCGTACGGTCGTCGGCACACCGGACGGCCGGACGGTCGCCGTGCCGCAGAACGGCGGGGCGTCGGGGGTTCCGCTCGGCGCGCTGCGGCTGCCGGGAGGCGCCGAGCCCGTCGCCGTACGGCAGCACCGGCAGATCGCGCTGTACTCGGGCGACGACACGTCCGCCGCCGGTGAGCTCGGGCGGGTGACGCCGATGGAGCGGGGCAGCGAGTTCGCCGCCGGTACCCGGTTCGTGCCCCCGGTCGAGTTCTGGCACGCGCTGCGCCCGCGCGACGAGCGGGCCTCGGCCGTGCTGCGCGCGCTGACCGACGAGCGGGTGGCCGAGGTGCTGCGGGCCGGCGCCGAGGCGCTGGCGGAGCGGCTGGCGAAGGTGGCGGCCGCCGGCACGGTCGACGGGAGCTCCGACGCGAAGGCCGTCGTCCCGACGGCCACCGAGGTGCTGCGGAAGGTCGTCGCCGCCGCCCTGCCCGGGCTGGGCGACGAGCGGCTGGTCACCGGTGTGACGGCGCTGGTGCGCGCCGCACTGCAGTTCGACGAGTCGACGGCGGCGTACGTGGCGCCCCCGGCCGAGCGGCCGAAGCGGGACCCGCGCCGCACGGAGGGCATGTTCGCCGACTACAGCCCCGAGTACGGCGACGACTCCACGCTGCGCGAGGCGATGGGCGGCCTGGAGGGGCTGCACGGCTGGTGGGGCGGCGACCCGCGGTGGACCGCGCTGCGGCAGATCCGCGCCGTGAACCAGGTGCTGTCCGGGAGGCCCGCCGACGGCAGGCCGCTGCCCAAGGCCCTGCGGGACACCGGCGTCGGCGACGGCTGGAGCAGTGACGAGTTCACCGTCCCCGGCGACGGCGCGCAGTGGCTGTCCGTCCTGGACACCCTGCGCCCGCTCGCCTACCGGGCGACGTCCCCGGCGACGACCGAGACACATCGTGCGGCACTGCTTCTGCTGTTCGAGGCGATCGTGGAGGGACCGCTGGCCGCGCCCGGGAAGCCGCTGCGCCAGATCGTGCTGAGCGAGCCCCACGACAAGCAGCAGCGAGCCGGCCAGGTGATGCGCCGAGGCGACCGTACGGTCGTCTTCCTCACCTCCCGGAGCGTCGACGAGCGCGGCCGGATGCACTGGCTGGCCCTGGACCACGGCCCGGTCGACGACCGCGGCGCGATCGCCCACTTCACCCTGGAGCGCGAGCACGCGCATCCGGCGGTGTACCCCGCCGAGGCGCTGGCCGCCGTCACCCGGCTCGTCCGGGACAAGGGCCCGGCCCCCTGGCAGGCCTCGGCGCAGGACGCGCTGGTCACCGCCACCGGCGGCGGGCTGGGGCCCCTTCAGGCGGCCCTGCTGCTCGCGGGCCGGCCCGCTCAGCTCACCGACGAGACGATCGCCGTGACCGGGCTGAAGCCCCGTCAGAAGGAGCTCGGCGACACCCTGCTGAACTCGCTGGAGCCGGGCACCTGGAAGCCGATGGTCGGCGCCCTGCTGCCCGAGAACCCAGCCGACCTGTGGACCACCGGACCGGACACGGACGCGGTGGGCCGGATCTGGAAGCGGTACCTGGGCGACGTGATCCGGCTGCCCGAGGACCTCGCCGCCGAGTTCTCCCTCGTGTCCCTGCCGCTGGGCTCCGTCCACGAGGTCCTCAACCCGGAGCGCACCCCCTGGATCAGCCGCACCACCGTGCAGCGGCCCGGCAAGGACGGCGACCTGGTCGCGGAGGACCCGCGGGCACTGCCCGGCCGGTACGACCTCACGCAGGCCGTGCACGCCCTGGCCGGCCTCGCCTACACGCTGCCCTACGGGCACCCGTTGCGGGCCGTGCTGCCGGAGAGCCTCGCGGCGCTGCGCCGCCGGGTCGCCGACCCCGGGCTGCTGCTCGACCTCGACCTGGCCTGGACGTCGAACGCCGGGGCTACCGCCGTCGAACTGCGCAAGGCGTACGGGATGCCCGCCACCGGCGGCGCCGGCGAGGACGGGCTGACGCGGGCGGGCGAGGCGCTGGTGCTGCGCCCCTGGTACGGGGACCAGGAGACCGTGCTGGTCCGGCCGGGCGCGATCACCGGCTCCGACGACCCGGTGTTCGGACTCCTCGAGGGGATCGTGGGCCCCGGTCGCGGACAGGGCATGTGGGCGCTGCGGACGCTCCTCGGCGAGGACCTCACCCACGCCCTCGCGGCCGGTGTCGACCCCGAGGGGCCCGTGGGCCACGCGCAGGACCCGGCCTTCAGCGTGCCCGGCCTGGTCGCCGAGGTCGCCGAGCGGCACGGCCTCGGTCCGGACGCCGCGGCGCTGTATCTGATGCTGCTCGCCCTGCCCGACCCGACCGACCGCAACTGCGCCCGCTGGACCGGCTGGAAGCCGGCCCGGACGAAGAAGGCACGCGCCGAACTCGCGGCGAGCGACCTGGTCGTGGAGGCCAAGCGGTCGCGCGCCGGACGCACCCTGTTCCTGCCGTGCGGCTGGCTGGACCTGAAGTCCAGGGGCTCGCTGCCGGTGGAGATCTGGAAGCGGGACCTCTATCCGCTCAGCGGCTACGGGCGCGCCGTACCGCTGCTGCCGGTGCCCGAGCTGTACGAGCGTGCCTGGGACCGCGTGCGCACGGGTGACGCCCCGGCGTACGAGGAGCTCACCACCCGCGCCACCCGCAAGGGCCGCCGCCGATGACCACCGTCCCGCCCCCGCCCCAGGGGCCGACGCCGACCACCCTCCCGTCCGAACCGGAAGAACGCACCGCGATGACCGCCGCGACGACCAGCACCCTCGCCCCCGAGAACGCCCGCCAGATCGTCCCGCCCGAGGAGCGGTACGCCGGTGAACTGGCCTTCCTCGCCGCGTACGACGACGGTCCGCGGCCGCCCGCCTGGCGGCTCACCCCGCGTGCGGTCGTCACCTTCGTCATGGGCAGCGACGGCCGGGCCCTGAAGCTCCCCGACGACGTCGAGGCGCCCGAGGGCGTGCCGCGCCGACTGGTCGTGGAGGGCAAGTTCGTCGGTGACCGGGCCCTGGTGGAGCGGTGCGTCGTGACGCTCGCCGGAGAGCGGGGTCTGCTGCTCGTCGGTGAGCCCGGCACCGCCAAGTCCATGCTGTCCGAGCTGCTGTCGGCCGCCGTGTGCGGTACCAGCGGCCTGGTCGTGCAGGGCACCGCGGGCACCACCGAGGACCAGCTCAAGTACGGCTGGAACTACGCCCTGTTGCTGGCGCAGGGGCCCAGCCGGCAGGCGCTGGTGCCCTCGCCGGTGCTGACCGCCATGCGCCGGGGTGGCATCGCCCGGGTCGAGGAGGTCACCCGGTGTCTGCCGGAGGTGCAGGACTCGCTGGTGTCGCTGCTGTCGGAGCGGCGGATCGCGGTGCCCGAACTGGCGGGCACGGACGACGCGTTGGCACACTCGGCGCCCGGCTTCAATCTGATCGCCACGGCCAACCTGCGGGACAAGGGCGTCTCGGAGATGTCCGCGGCCCTCAAGCGCCGCTTCAACTTCGAGACGGTCGGCCCGATCCCGGACCTCGACGCGGAGACCGCGCTGGTGCGCAGCCAGGCACGGGCCTCCGTGGAGCGGGCCGGGGCGCCCTTCCAGGTCGACGACGCGGTGCTGGAGGCGCTCGTCACCGCCTTCCGCGATCTGCGGGAGGGCCGGTCGGCGGAGGGCTGGGAGGTGGAGCGGCCGTCCACGGTGATGAGCACGGCGGAGGCCGTGTCGGTCGCGGGCGCGCTGGGGCTCGCGGCGGCCTACTTCCCGGGCGACCGTGATGTGCTCGGCCTGCTGCCGGGCCATCTGCTCGGCGTGGTCCGCAAGGACGACCCGGCCGACGCGGCCCGGCTGCGCGGGTACTGGGACGGTCCCGTGCGGCGCCGCGCCGAGCAGGGCTCCGCCACCTGGCGGACCCTGTGGGACCTGCGCACGGTCCTGGAGGGCTGACGGCCGTGTCGCTCTCCCAGGGGGTCGCCCCCGCCGCCGAGGGGGACCCCACCGGCAAGGCGCTCCAGGCGCCCAGCTCCCCCGAGGAGGCCCTCGCCGCCCTCACCGACCCCGCGGCGCCCTGTCTCATCGGTGTACGGCACCACGCTCCGTCGTTGGCGGCGGCCGTGCCCGCGCTGCTCGACGCGGCGCGGCCGGACGTGGTGCTCGTCGAGCTGCCGGCCGAGATGCAGGAGTGGCTGCCGTGGCTGGGGCACGAGGAGACCCGGGCGCCGGTCGCCCTCGCCGCCGCGCCCTCGGACGGCCGGGGTCCGACCGGGCCGGCCTTCTACCCGTTCGCCGACTTCTCGCCCGAGCTGGCGGCCGTGCGGTGGGCCGCTCGGCACGGCGTTGCGGTGGTCGCCTGCGATCTGCCGCTCGCGCACCGGGCCTGGGGCGAGGGGCGCGGCTCCACGGCGTCCGGGGAGTCCCTCGGGCTCACCTCCGCGCTGCGGTCCCGGCTGACGGGGCGTCCCGGGGACGACCTGTGGGACCGGCTCGTCGAGGCCACCGCGCCGGGCTCCCCGCCGGAGGCCCTGCGCCGGGCGGCCCTGCTGACGGGGTGGGCGCTGCGCGAGGACGCGGCCGCCGCGGGCGGGGTACCTGAGCTGGACCTGCGCCGGGAACGGTGGATGCGGGCCCGGATCGCCGAGGCCACCGCGGACGGGCAGCGGGCCGCGGTGGTCGTCGGCGCCTTCCACGCGCCCGCGCTGACGGCGTCGCGGGACACGGAGGAGGACCCGGTCTCCGACGGCGGGGGCACGTCCTGGACCACGTCGCTGATCCCGTACACCTACGCCCTCCTGGACGAGCGGTCCGGCTATCCGGCCGGGATCCGGGACCCGGAGTGGCAGGACCTGGTGCTGCGGGCGGCCGGGGACCCGGCCGCGCTGGAGGAGGCGTTGACGGGGGCGGCCGTGCGGGTGTGCGCGGAGCTGCGGGAGCTCGGACATCCGTCCGGACCCGCCGACGCCCGGGAGATCACCCGGCTCGCCTCGGACCTGGCCCGGCTGCGCGGGCTCCCGGCGGCGGGGCGGGGCGAGCTGGTCGAGGCGGTGACCACGGTGCTCACCCAGGGCGAACCCTACGGGCGGGGCCGGGCCGTGGCGCGGGCGATGGAGCGGGTGCTGGTCGGCACCCGCACCGGCCGTCCTGCCCCGGCGGCCCCGCGCAGCGGTCTCGCGCCGGCCGTCGAGGCCGAGGTCGCGGAACTGGGGCTGCCCGGACCGGGCAGCGGCACGGCGACGGCGAAGGACCTGCGCCTCGACCCGCTGCGCTCCGACCTCGACCGGCGACGAGAGCTGCTGCTGCGCCGGCTGACGGTGTGCGGGGTGCCGTACGGGGAGGCCAAGGAAGTCGCCGGGGCGGGCGGGGCCGAGGCGCTGACCTCCCGGTGGGAGGTGCGCTGGACGCCGGCCACCGCGGCCATGCTGACCGCGGCCGGGGTGCGCGGGGTGACCGCCGCCCAGGCCGCCGAGGGGGTGCTGCGGGAGCGGCGGCGCGCGGAGCGGGACGAGGGCGGCTCGACCGGCGCGCAGGTGCTGGAGGGGCTGGCGCGGGCGGCGGAGTGCGGTCTGCCGGCGCTGGCGGACGAACGGCTCGACGACCTCGCCGAGACCCTGCCGCAGGTCGGTACCCTGCCCGAACTCCTCGGCGCTCTGGCCCTGTTGGACCGGGTCCGCTCCGGTCATGTCGCCGGGCTCGGCGCCGACGAGGACCGTACGGTGCGGGCGGCCGCCGTGGCCGAGCTGCTGACGTCGGCGGCGGTGCGGCAGGTGGACGGTCTGACGGGTTCCGAGGACCCGGCCGACGCGCACGCCCTGCTCGAACTCGCCCATCGGGCGGATCTGCTGGGCGGCATCCGGCTCACCGACGCCCTCGCCCGGCTGGCGGCCGGCGGTTCGCCGTTGATGCGCGGCGCCGCCGGGGCCGTACGGGTGCTGCTCGGGCAGGAGGACGCGCGGGTGTTCGGGGACCGGGTGGCCTCATGGGTCGACGGGGCCGTGGATCCCGGGGCGCGCTCCGCGCTGGCCGCCCGGCTGACCGGGCTGCTGACGGCCGCGGGGCCGTTGCTGGAGGCGGCGGCCGAAACCCTGGATCCGCTGCTCGACCGGGTGGCGGAACTGTCCGACCGGGCCTTCCTGGACCGGCTTCCGGCGCTGCGGGGCGGCTTCGACACGCTGAGCCCGGCGGCCCGCGACCGGCTCCTGTCGGCCGTGGAGGAACGCCTCGGCACGGACCGGGTCGCGGACACGGGCGGGGTGGACCCCGCCGCGCTGGCCGCCTGGACCCGGGCCGACCTCGCGGCGCAGGCCGCCCTGCGCTCCCTCGGACTGCTGCCCGCTCCGCGACACGGAACCGAGAAGGTCACCGAGGAGGTCACCGGGCGGAGCCCGGTTCGCGGGATCGGGGGAGGCGAGCGGCAGCTCGCCCCGGCCGACCGCTGGCGGCTCGTCCTGGGCCGACGGCGGGACCGGCTGCCCGCGTCCGCCGCGCCGCTCGCCACCGCCCTGGACGAGCTGTACGGCAGCGGGCGCGGCGAGGGCAGCCGGGGTGATCTCACGGGTGCCGGCGCAGGCGGCGGCCGGGAGGTGCCGTATCCCGGGGTGCGGGAGTGGTCGGAGGAGCTGGCGGCGCTGTTCGGGCCGGGCATCCGGGAGGAGGTGCTGGCGGCGGCCGCGGCGGAGGGCCGCAAGGACGTGCTGACGGAGCTGGACGCGGACAGCGTGCGCCCCTCGGTGGATCTGCTGCGCACCGTGCTGAGCCACGCGGGCGGCCTGCCCGAGGCCCGGCTGGCCGCGTTGCGTCCGCTCGTCCGACGGCTGGTGGACGCGCTCACCCGGGAGCTGGCCACCCGGTTGCGTCCGGCGCTGCACGGCACGGTGCTGCCGCGGCCCAGTCGGCGGCCGGGCGGCGGTCTCGACCTGCCCCGTACGCTGCGGGCCAATCTGGCGACGGCCCGGCGCGGCCCGGACGGCACGGTTCGGGTCATCCCCGAGCACCCGGTGTTCCGTACCCGCGCCCGGCGGGCCGCCGACTGGCGGCTGATCCTGGTCACGGACGTGTCGGGGTCCATGGAGGCCTCCACGGTGTGGGCGGCGCTCACGGCCTCGGTGCTGGCCGGTGTGCCGACCCTGTCCACGCACTTCCTGTCCTTCTCCACGGAGGTCATGGATCTCACCGGGCATGTCGAGGACCCGCTGTCGCTGTTGCTGGAGGTGAGCGTCGGGGGCGGCACGCACATCGCGGCGGGTCTGCGGCACGCGCGCGAGCTGGTCACCGTGCCCTCGCGCACCCTCGTCGTGGTCGTCAGCGACTTCGAGGAGGGGTATCCGCTAGGCGGGCTGCTCGCCGAGGTCCGCGCCCTGGTCGGCGCCGGCTGTCATGTGCTGGGCTGCGCGAGCCTCGACGACACCGGTCGGCCGCGCTACTCCACCGGCGTCGCGGGGCAGCTCGTCTCGGCGGGTATGCCCGTGGCCGCCCTCAGTCCGCTCGAACTCGCCCGCTGGGTAGGGGAGAAGATCGCATGAGCACGAGTCCGCGGCTGCCTCCGGTCGCCCCGTCCGTGACCGCCGAACTGGTCGAGGCGCTGTCACCCCGGCTGCGCAAGCGGCTCGACGCGGGCGTGGCCAAGCTGGCGGCGCGTCCCGTCGTCCGCGACGGGGACACCGTGCGCATCGCGATCGACGACGACACCGACCTCGAACTGCACGCGCCCGGCGGGGTGGTGACCGGCGCGGACGCGGTCCGGTGCGGCTGTCTGCTCGCCCCGGACTGTCTGCACCGCGCGGCGGCGGCCTCGGCGGCGCCGGTGGCGGAGGACGTCACGGTGCCGGAGGCGGAGGACGTCGCGGTGCCGGAGGCGGAGGACGTCGCGGTGCCGGGGGAGCGGCAGGGGCCGGGCGCACCGGCCGTGCCCACGGCGGCGAGCCCGCGGGCCCCGCAGCCCCAGCCCGGGCCCGAGGCCCCCTCCCCCGGCGAGCTCGCCGCCGCCCGCGCCGTCTTCGAGGCGGCGGCCGCCGTCCTCGAGGCCGGCACGGACGGGGCCGGTGCCGTGCTCCAGGCCGAATTGCTGCGGGCCGCGCACACCGCACGGCTCGCCGGGCTCCCCCGGGCCGCCTCGGCGGCGGTCACCGTGGTGACCGGGGTGCGCGCGGCCCGGTCGGCGGACCCGGCCTACCGGCTGCCCGACCTCGTCGAGGCGCTGCGCACGGTGCTGGGCGTGGCGCACCGGCTGCCCGAGGCGGCGGGCGCCGAGCTGACGGAGCTGCGCGGGACGGTACGGCAGCCGTACACCCCGGACGGTTCGCTGCGGCTGTACGGGCTGTTCTCGGAGCCCGTACTGACGGCGACCGGGTACGCGGGCGCGGTCACCTGGACGGCGGACGCGGAGGGCCGCCTCTACACGGTCTCCGACGTGGCCCCGGGCGGTCCCGGGCGGGCCACCGGCGCCGCCGACCGGACGGTGCGGATCGGCGACACGGCCCTGACCCATCGCGAGCTGTCGCGGGCGGGGCTCGCCGTGTCCGGCGCGACGGTGTCGCCGACGGGACGGCTGGGCGCCGGGGCGGGGGTACGGGCGGTCCGCGCGGCCGGCGCACAGTGGCGCGGGGAGCCGCTGGACCGGCTGTGGGCGGTGCCCGTCGCCGAGCAGGTGGCCCGTGCCCTGGCCGGCGGCCCCCACGACCTGCTCTTCCTCGACGTCACCCTCGTCGGGACCGTCCGGGAGGCGACGGGTGACTGTCTGCTGGCCGACTGCGACGGGCTCACGTTGCGACTGGCCGCGGCGCACGACGATCCGGCGCTCCCCCACCGGGAGAACCTCCGCCTGCTGGCGGCGGCCCGCGGCAGTCGGCTGCGCGTGGTCGCCCGGCTGGCCCCGGGTCCGCTCCCCCGGGCCCTGCTGCTGGCGGCCGAACACCCCTCCCAGCCGGGTGTCCGGGTCGATCTCGGTCTGGACCGTCTCCAGCGCGCCGATCTGCCCGCCCCGGCCGTGCCGCCCGGCGCCGCTCCCGTGCCGGACGAGGCCCCGCTGCACCTGCTGCGCCGCCGGGTGCACCAGGCGGTGTCCGGAGGCCGCAGGGTGCTGGCCTTCCCGGGCGGCGCGGCGGGCGATCCGGCCCGGTTGCGCCGTACCGGGTTCGCCACCGGGGCGGCCGTGCTCGACGAGCTGCACGCCACGGCGGCGGACCGCGCCCGTGACGCGTTCGGCCGTCTGCTCCCGGCCGACACCCCCCGTTTCGCCCGGGCCTGGCTGGCGGCCGCCTGCTACACGGGCGAAGTGGAGCGCGCGTTGTGCGCCACGGCCTGGGGTTTTAGGTCAGGATCTGACCTCTATGGCGCCTAACGTGGTACTCGACCGCGACGACACGGAAGAAGAGGACCATGACCGACTCCACCACCCCCGCCCGCACCGTCACCGGTGAGCGCGCCGACCTGCTGAACGAGCTGGCGCAGGCCCGCCACTTCCTTCGGTTCACCACCCGCGAGCTCACCGACGAGCAGGCCGGGCAGCGGACCACGGCCAGTGAGCTGTGCCTGGGCGGTCTGATCAAGCACGTGACCGCGACGGAGCGCAGCTGGGCGCAGTTCATCGTCGAGGGGCCGTCGGCCCTGGGCGACTTCGACTCCATGACCGAGGAGGACTTCGCCCGGCGGGCCGACGAGTTCCGGATGCTGCCGGGCGAGACGCTCGCGGGCGTCCTGAAGGAGTACGAGGAGGTGGCCCGCCGTACGGACGAGCTGGTCGCCGGTCTGCCGGGCCTGGACGTGGACCACCCGTTGCCGAAGGCGCCGTGGTTCGCGCCGGGCGCGCGCTGGTCGGCGCGCCGGGCGCTGATCCACATCATCGCCGAGACCGCCCAGCACGCCGGTCATGCCGACATCATCCGGGAGTCCCTGGACGGGGCGAAGAGCATGGGCTGATCTCGAGGAGGTGGGCCTGCCAGGGCTCCAGGGCGACGAAGAGGCCCGGGTCGGTCAGCTCGTCGCCGTCGCGGTCGTACGTCAGTCCGGTGAGCAGGTCGGTCAGGCGGTACGCGTGTCCGCGCATCCCGTCCCAGGGCAGGGGGATCCTCGCCCGGGACGGCCGGTCGCAGTGGTTGACGACGACGAGATGGCGGGCGTCCGGGTCCGTCCAGGTCCAGGCGAGCAGCCGGGTGTGGGTGTCGTCGTCGGGCCGGCCGGTCGGGGTGAGCTGTCGCCACTCGCCCCGGCGGATCCCGGCCGCGGCCGGGAGCAGCCGGCCGTAGAAGTCCCGTAGCGACGCGTCGGCCGGTTCCTCGGGGGCGCGGCGCAGGAACACGGGGAGCCGGACCCCGCGTCCCTCGAACTGGCCCTCGTGCCAGAGGGTGGCGCCGGGCAGGGTCGCGACGGTCACGGCCGCCGCGCGGTCCCGGCCACCGGGCAGGGCGGTGGCGGCGCGCGGCTCGTCGTGGTTCTCCAGGAAACGGACCAGGCCCCGCTGGTAGGCGAGGTCGGCGCCGAGATGGGCGCGCACGGCACCGGCGTCCTCGTGGACGAGCCGGTCGTAGAGCCGTTTGTCGTAGCAGTGGTCGAAGCCCTGCTGCTGGAGGGTCCATTCGAGGTCCCAGTAGGCCTCCGCGACGAGGAGGAGGTCGGGGTGGCGGGCGCGCACCCGCGGCAGGACGGAGGGCCAGAAGTCCTCGACGGGCACGGGCCCCGCCCTCTCCCCCCAGGTCTTGGCGAACACGTCGTTCGTCATCAGCATCGCCATGTCGCAGCGCACGCCGTCCGCCTGGTCCCCGATGGACACGAGGGTGTCGACCGTCGCCTCCCGCAGCTCCTCGCTGAACGCGTCGAGTTGCACGACGTCCGGCCAGGGCGGGAAGTACGGGTCACGGCCCCGGGCGAAGATCCGTCCCGCCGCCTCCAGATGGGCGCCGGGGTCGCGGGCGAGGTCGTCGGCGGTGCCCCGGATCAGGCGGTCGGGGTGCGTGGTGAGCCAGGGGTGGTCGGGGGCCACATGGTTGGGGACGTGGTCGAGGATCAACCGCAGTCCACGGGCGGCGAGTTGGGCGCGGGCGGCGGCCAGGCCGCCGGGGCCGCCGAGGGACGGGTCGACGACGTAGTCGCGGACGCAGTACGGGGATCCGGTGATGTCCGCCTCGGTGAGGTCGGGCAGGGCCTCGCGGAACGATCCGAGGAGGTTCTGGTCGCTCAGCGCGATCCGCAGGCCGGCCGGGCTGCGTTCCCAGACGCCCATCAGCCAGACGGTGTCGACGCCGGGCCGGGCGACCTCGTCCCAGATCTCGCCGGGCACCTCGCCCAGGGTGATCCGGCGGCCGAGACGACGGCTCAGCCCCTCCAGCCAGACAAGGGTGTTGATCTCGTGGATCACGGTCACGACAGGGGCTCCTCACGTTCGCCCGGCGAGGGTGCGAGCGACTCCCGGCCGCCCCGCTGCCAGGTCGGCGCGGACGGCCCCGTCGGTCGCCCGCAGGGCGGGGATCGCGGTGCCTCCGGCCCAGGACGTCCCCCACTGCCGCTCGCTCAGATACCGGCCCCAGCGCCGCCAGGGCGCCAGGCCGGCGTCGGCCTCCACGAGCCGCTGCCGCTCGGCGTCCACGGGTCCCTCGGCATCGGTCATCGCCCGTCCTCCTCAGCACCGGCACTGTCCCCACAGTCGGGCGTATCGGACCGGGTCGCAAGGACGAGGACAGGGATCCACCGGACCCCGCGTCCCGGGCCGAACGGCCGTCACCGGCTCCGGAAAAACCGTGTGGCGGAACGTGGTTCCGGTCCGTACGATCGCCGCGATGACTACTCCTTCTGTTCGCAGATTGGGGGACCCGTCCGCGCAAGGTGAGTGCTGATGGCCACTCACACCGCGTTCGGGGACTCCCGGCTTTCCTTCTGGCGGCGCGTGCGCGAGTTCGCCGTCCCGCCCTCCATGATCGAGACCGCGACCGCCCGCCGGCTGGCCGGTGACTGGGCGGGGGCGTGCGCCGCCGCGGGCATCGACGTCGACCTCGCTCCGCGTTCCGTGGCGCGGACCCACGGCCGGGAACTGGCCGACCGGGTCCGGGCCGACCTGCGCCGGCTCGCCCCCGACCTGCTGCGCTGGCACATGCCGAGGATCGCTCCCGACGGACTGCTCCGACCGGGGCTGACCCTGTCACTGGCCCGGTACGACACCGAGGGGCCGGGCGGCGAGCGGCCCGCGCACCTCGTGGTGCGGACGGCACCGGCCTGGGCGGACGCCGGGCAGCGGATGAGCCTCGCGCTGTGGGACGCGTCCCGTCCGGCGGACCGCGCCTCGCATCATCCGCATCCCTGTCCCGACCGGCGGTTCCGCCTCGACCTGCACCGGCATCTGTGGGATGCGGAGCGGGCCGGGGAGCTGGGGGCACGCGCCCGGGGTGCGGGACCGGATCCCGGCGCGGAGCCCGGGCTGGTACCCCCCGACCTCGGGTGTGCCGTCGGCCGGTGGGCGGACGAGGCCGGGATCCTGCTCGCCGCCGAGGGCCGGCCGGGCGGGACCGTTCTCGTACGGCTCGGAGGGCGCCGTCGGCTGGCCCTGGAACCGGCCGCCGAGGGGGACGGCAGCGGGCCGCCCGGGCTGCGGATCACCCGGGCGCCCTCCGGGGGCGGGGTCTCCGCGCTGCCGGTCCTGCCCGACGCGGCCACCTGGGTGCTCCCCGATCTGGAGCTGCTGCGCACCGGTGCCATCGACGCCGATCTGCTGCATCCCCTGGTCGCCGCGGCGCTCGTACCGGGCCGCCCACCGGTGCCTCCGCCGAGGAGCGACGACCCGGCGGGGCGGGCGCGGCTCGTGGAGTGCCGCGGCGCCCGGCACCGGATCGGCCTGGTCGACGGTGTCCTGGCCCCGCTCGACCACGAGCCGGAGGAGATCCGCCGGGAGGAGCTGCTGGCCGCGCTGACCGGCACTCCCCTGCCCTGTCTCCAGGCCGTCGACCGGGCGCACCGCCGCCCCGACTGTCTCGACGGGGTCCGCGAACGCCTGAGCCACGGAGACATCGCCGGTGCGCTGGCCGTGGTCGAGGGCCTGCTGGGCCCCGAGGCGGTGCTGCGCGACGGCGCGCTGCGGGACGCCCTGGAGGAGGCCGCGCACCGGCGGATCACCTACGGGCTGTTCCGGGCGGGGCTCACGGGACCCGGGCCCACCCGGAACAGCCCGCAGGACCGGCGCCCCCTCCACCTGCGCTCGCATCCGCGTCACACCACCCCGCGCTGACCCGGGACCCACCCGCCTTTTCTCTCGCCGTTTTCTCTCGTCCTTTTCTCTTGTCGTTTTCCCTCACTCGGCTCACCCCGACCCAAAGGTGATCACACACATGCCCACCAGCACCCCGTCCGCCGTACCCACCACCGCCCCTGCCCCCGACTCCCGGCTCGACGTGGCCGCAGATCTGCTGGCCCTGCTGGGCGAGGCCGACACCGAACCGCGCCCCGACCACCAGCTCGAGGCCCTGACGCTCGCCGTGGCGGCCGATCTGCCCGTCCTGCTGTGGGGCGAGCCGGGGATCGGCAAGACCGCCGCCCTGACCCAGCTCGCCGAGTCCCTCGATCTGCCGCTCACCACGGTCATCGCGAGCGTGCACGAACCCTCCGACTTCTCCGGGCTGCCCGTCGTCGGGGACGACCCCGCCGAGCAGGGCGTCCCGCTGGCGCCGCCGGACTGGGCGGTGCGGCTGGTGCGGGCCGGCCGGGGTCTGCTGTTCCTCGACGAGCTGTCGACCGCGCCGCCCGCCGTCCAGGCCGCGCTGCTCCGCCTGGTGCTGGAGCGGCGGATCGGCGCCCTGCGGCTGCCGCCCGGGGTGCGGATCGTGGCCGCCGCCAACCCCCGGTCCTCCGCGGCCGACGGCTGGGAGCTGAGCCCTCCGCTCGCCAACCGGTTCGTGCACCTCCAGTGGCAACACGACCACGAGGTTGTCGTACGGGGGCTCGGCGGGACCTGGCCGCGGGCGACCCTGCCCCGGCTCGACCCGGAGAAGCTGCCGCAGGCCGTGGCGTACGCACGCCGGGCGGTGTGCGCGTTCCTCACCGCGCGCCCGCCGCTCGTGCACCGGCTGCCCAGCGGGGAGACGCGCCGGGGCGGCCCCTGGCCGTCACCCCGGAGCTGGGAGATGACCCTGCGGCTGATCGCGTTCGCGACGGCGGCCGGTTCCTCGCGGGACGTGCTCGCCCTGCTGGTCAGGGGCACGGTGGGCGACGGGCCGGGCCTGGAGCTGCTGGCGGGCCTGGACCGGCTCGACCTCCCGGACCCCGAGGTGCTGCTCGCCGAGCCGGCGGGTGCCGAGCTGCCCGAGCGCGGGGATCTGCGGCAGGCGGTGCTCGACGGGGTGGTGGCCGCCGTACGGGAACGCCCGGACAAGTCCCGCTGGGACGCGGCCTGGGCCCTGCTCGTGCGGGCGGTGGAGACCGGGGCGCCGGATCTGGTGGTGGTCCCGGCGACGACCCTCGCGGCGCTGCGCTGCCAGGAGTGGCAGGTGCCGGCGTCGATCGAGCAGCTCGCCGGGGTCGTCTCGCTGTCACAGCGGGCGGAGCGGGCGCAGCGAGCGACGGCAGCGGCCAAGGCGTGAGGGAGGACGACGGCGTGAGGGCGGACGACGGCGTGAGGGCGGACGACACAGGCACGCACGACCGAGGCATGGAGGAGGCACGGCCGGTGACCGGCGTGGACACGCCGGTGCCCCTCGACCGCGACAAGCTCTTCACCGCCCGGCTGTACGCCGCGCGGGCCCGCCCCTATCTGGCGACGGCGCTCTTCGCCCTGCATGTCGTCGAGTCCCGGCGGGTGCCGACGATGGCCGTGGACAAGCACTGGCGCTGCTACGTCTCGCCGGGGTTCGTGGAACGGATGCCGGTTCAGGAGTTGGCGGCGGTCTGGGTGCACGAGGTGTCGCATCTGCTGCGCGACCATCACGGGCGCAGCGACCGAGTGGCCCGCGAGCGCGGTCTGACCGGCCCGGGCGAACGGCTGCGGATGAACATCGCGGCAGACTGCGAGATCAACGACGACGCCTACGGCGACGGCCTGGTCCGGCCCGCGGGCGCGGTCGATCCGGAGTTCCTGGGGCTGCCCGAGGGCGAGTTGATGGAGGACTATCTGCGCCTCTTCGGTCTGGGCCCGCGCACCCAGGACCTGGCCTGGCTGGACTGCGGCAGCGGCGCCGACGGGCTGGACCGGGAGTGGGACCTCGGCCCGGCCGGCGCGCACGGACTGAGCGAGCAGGAACGGGACGCCGTCCGCTTCCGGGTGGCACAGGGCATCAAGGGCCGCCCGGGGAACACGCCCGAGCAGTGGCGGCGCTGGGCGGAGGAGGCGTTCCATCCGCCGCAGCCCTGGCGGGAGTTGCTGGGGGCGGCGGTCCGCTCGGCCGCCTCGGGCGCGGGCGGGGGCGAGGACTACTCGTACGGGCGGCCGTCGCGGCGCTCGGCCGGGGTGCCCGGGGTCGTCCTGCCGAGTCTGCGGCGCCGGCCGCCCCAGGTGTCCGTGATCATCGACACCTCCGGGTCGGTCAGCGACGTCGAACTGGGCAGCGCGCTGCTGGAGGTCGCCGCGATCTGCCGTGCCGTGGGCGGGCGGCGGGACCTGGTCACGGTGGTGCCGTGCGACGCGGACGCGCAGCTGGCGCACTCGCTGTGCAGGGGGGAGGGGATTCCGCTGATGGGCGGTGGGGGCACGGATCTGCGCACGGGCTTCGCCAGGGCGCTGCGGACGCCGCCGCGGCCCGATGTCGTCGTGGTGCTGACGGACGGTCAGACGCCCTGGCCCACGGCGCGCCCGGCGTGCCGTACGGTCGTGGGCCTCTTCTCCCGGCCCGGGGCCGGGTCCTGGCGGGAGGACGACCCCGACTACGTACCGGACCCGCCGCCCGACTGGGCACGGGTGGTGGACATCGGATGAACCGAGCCGGGACGTCGACGGAGGGGGCTGAGGGAGCGTTCGGTGTCCGCGGAACGCCTCCTCCAGCCACCAGGCGCCGCGGTCCTCGACCGCCTTCGCGTCGACGAGCAGCGGCGCCGACCGCCGCCCCGCGAGCCACTCCTCCACGGCCACGATTTGGCGAGGTCGCGGTGCGCAGTCCCTCGCGTTCTCCTCGCCCGCCTCAAGCAGCCGTAGGGCGGTGAGCGTGACGTCGCCGGTGACGCCGAGCCGCCGCGCCCGGTGCGCGCCGAGGGCCGACGGGTCGTCGTCCACCTGGACGACGGTCGTGCCGGCGCCGACCAGGGTGCCGTGCCGGGTGGTCCACATGTTGAGCGCGCTGCCCCACTCGCGGCTCGAACCCCGGCATGGCACCCTGATGTGACGCTCATTCAGGGCTCGACACGCGGGGGACGTCATGTTCACCAGGGGGACGGCCGCGGGCGCGGCGGCGGTGTGCGCGGTGGGTGTGCTGACCCTGTCCGGCTGCACCTTCGAGGACACCGGCGGGCAGTCGACCGGCCCGACGGGTCCGACGGCCACCTCGACGACCTCCTCCGGCCCGCCTGGGGCCTCCCCCTCCCGGTCGGCGTCCGCGCGCCCCACGCCCACGCCCGTGCCCGTGACCGGTCCGGACCAGAAGCTGGCGACCATGACGATCACCGGCGGTTTCGCCGGGGTGAACCAGGAGGTGGTGCTGCGGGGCGACGGCACGGTCCGGGTCACCGACAAGGGCGCGTCCCGGGTCCGGCGGACGACCGCGGCGCAGTTCCGGAGCCTGCGCCTGCTGCTCGGGGATCCGGCGCTGGAGGACGTCCCCTCGTTCACGATGGGGAGCGGGGCGTACGACTCGTTCCAGTACACGCTGCGGTTCGGCGGCCGTACGGTGATGACGGACCGCTCCGGTGAGGAGCCCGCGCTCGACCGGCTCATCGACGCCCTGGACGACTGGCTGCCGAGGACGTGAGGGCCGATCCCGCCTAGGCTGGAGGTCTCGCCAGCGCGGGGCGGGCCAGGGAGGCTGTCATGACCGATGCCGGCCGCTATCTGCCGATCGCCGAGCACGGGCTCATCGGTGATCTGCGCAGCGTGGCCCTGGTGGGGACGGACGGCACGATCGACTGGTACTGCTGTCCCGCCTTCGACTCTCCGAGCGTGTTCGGCTCGATCCTGGACGCCGAGCGCGGCGGCTGCTTCGAGCTGGCGGCGGCGGTCCCGGCCCGCACCAAACAGTTCTACTTCCCCGACACCAACGTCCTGATCACCCGTTTCTTCACCGGGGACGGGGTGGGCGAGGTGCAGGACTTCATGCCGGTGACCGGTGGGGCCGCCGAGGCCGAGCGGCACCGGCTGATCCGGCGGGTGCTGTGCGTGCGCGGCGCGCTGCCGTTCCGTATGCGGGTGGCTCCCCGGTTCGACTACGGCGCCCGTCCGCACACCCTGCGCGTGGTCGAGGGCATGGCGGTCTTCGCGTCCGAGGAACTGGCCCTGTCGCTGACGGCGACGGTGCCGCTGGAGTGCGACGGGCCGGACGTGCGGGCGGACTTCAAGCTGTCCGAGGGCGAGTCGGCGGTGTTCGCCCTCGACCAGGTCGGCGGCGAGGTCAACCCGCGGCGGTGCGCGCGCACGGAGGCCGAGGAGCAGTTCGCGCAGACGGTGACGTACTGGCGGCGCTGGCTGTCGGCCTCCCGGTACCGGGGCCGCTGGCGGGAGATGGTCCACCGCTCCGCCCTCACCCTGAAGCTGCTCACCTACGCGCCCACCGGGGCGATCGTGGCCGCGCCGACCACGAGCCTGCCGGAGCAGCTCGGCGGTGAGCGCAACTGGGACTACCGGTACGTCTGGGTGCGCGACGCCGCGTTCTGTGTGTACGCGCTGCTGCGGCTGGGGTTCTCCGACGAGGCCGAGGCGTTCATGGAGTTCGTGACCCGGCACATCACGCCGGGTGACGGGAAGCCCTCGGGGCCGTTGCAGATCATGTACGGCATCGACGGGCGCACGGATCTGTCGGAGACCGAGCTCACGCATCTGGAGGGCCACCAGGGCTCGGCGCCGGTGCGGGTCGGCAACGCCGCCGCGGACCAGCTGCAGCTCGACATCTACGGCGCGCTGATCGACTCGGTCTACCTCTACGACAAGTGGGCGCGGCCGGTCTCCAGCGACCAGTGGGACGACGTGTGCGCCCTGGTGGACTGGGTGTGCGCCCACTGGGACCAGCCGGACGAGGGGGTCTGGGAGACGCGGGGCGGCCGGAAGAGCTTCCTGTACTCGCGGCTGATGTGCTGGGTGGCCATCGAGCGGGCCGTACGGATGGCGAACCGGCGGGGGCTGCCCGCCGATCTGGCCCGCTGGCAGGAGTGCCGCGACCGGATCTACCGGCGCATCCACACCCACGGCTGGTCGGCGCGCAGGCAGGCGTTCGTGCAGCACGAGGACGGGGACGTGCTGGACGCGGCGGTGCTGATGATGCCGCTGACCAAGTTCATCGCGCCGACCGACCCCAAGTGGCTGTCGACGCTGGACGCGCTCACCGCGGACCTGGTCTCGGACTCGCTGGTCTACCGCTACGACCCGCTGGCCAGCCCCGACGGGCTGCGCGGCGACGAGGGCACCTTCTCCATCTGCTCCTTCTGGTACGTCGAGGCGCTGGTGCACGCCGGGCGGCTGGACGAGGCGCGGCTGGCGTTCGAGAAGATGCTGACGTACGCCAACCATCTGGGCCTGTTCGCCGAGGAGATCAGCCAGACCGGTGAGCAGCAGGGGAACTTCCCGCAGGCGTTCACGCATCTCGCGCTGATCAGCGCGGCCTTCAATCTCGACCGTGCGCTCGGCTGACGGGCCGGTGCGGGTCCGGGTCCCTCACCTGCCCCAGATGGTCCGGTACGCCTTCCGGTAGCCCGTCGGGTCCCAGCTCGTCGTACCGGCGCTGTTGTCGGCCGTGGAGATGTGGACGGGGGCCGTGTACCCGCTGGCGGGAGCACCGGAGAAGGCGCGGTTGAACTCGTCGACGATCTGCCAGCCCTGCAGGGTCAGCGGTTCGGGCACGGTGGCGGCCTGGTACTGGCGGCTGTTGACGCGCTGGAAGGCGGAGGGGTCGCCGTCGCCCGCGCCGATGTTGTACGGCGGTCCGGAGCCCTTCTTGCCGGCCGCGCGGAAGGCGGGGGCCGCGTCGGCGAAGTACAGGTCGTTGATGGCGACGGAGTGGGTCCACCGGGCGCCGAAGCGGGCGAGGAGGGAGGAGATCTCGCGGGGGGTGCGGGTGCCGGCGTCCGGGATCGGGATGTTCTCGTACGCGAGGAGCCTCACTCCCGGGCAGGTGGCGAGCTCCTTCTTGATCAGCTCGGACTTGTTGCGGGCGAAGGGGATCGAGGCGTCGGTGATCAGGACGACCCCGGCGCGGCCCTGGGAGTGCGCGATGACCCAGCGCGCGCTGATCGCGGCCACCTCCTCGACGCGAGTGGTGACGTTGGTGAACAGCTCGGGCCGCCGGCTGGGGCCGGGGGCGGCGAGGGCGTGCCAGCCGACGAGCGGGATGCCCGCCCGGTTTGCCCGCGCCACCTGTCCCGAGGTCGAGGCGGGGTCGAAGCCGCCGATGACGATGCCGGCGGGTTTGAGGGCCACGGCCTCGCCCATCGCCGCCTGGAGTCCGGCGGGGGTGCCTCCGCCGTCGATGACCCGGACGTTCCAGCCGATGACGCGTGCGGCCTCCCGCACCCCCTGCGCGGCGCCGGCGACTCCGGGGTTGGTCATGGTCTGGGCGACGTAGACGAGGGTTCTGCGGGACACGGCCCGGGGGCCGGTGGTCGGGCCGTCCCAGGGGACGTCGGTGCGCTCCGCCTCGAGGACGGCGGCCTGTGCCGTGGCGTGGACGGTGGGACATCCGTTCGGGCCGGTGGGGGTCTCCCCCGAGGTGTCCGAGGAGCCGCGTTCGCAGCCGGCGAGGAGGGTGGCCGCCGCCAGCAGCAGGGCGCAGGAGCCGGCCCGGGCGGTGCGGGCGCCGGGGGTGGCTCTGCGGTTGCCGTGCACGGGGGCTCCTTCCATGGGGCGGGCGGGAATTACGGGGAGGGCGGTGGGCCGGGCGGCTTCGCGGGCGGGGCGTCGCGGGCGGGGCCGGTCAGCCGGCGGCGGGCCGCGTATCCGGCCAGGCCCACGGCGATCAGGAGCGTGCCACCGTAGAACAGGGGGACCGTCCAGAAGTCGCCGCCGAGCTGGCCGATGCCGGTGAGGCCCACGGCGAGGACGGCGACGGCGACCAGGGTGCCCAGGGCGTTGGGCCGGCCGGGCTTGATCGCGGTGGCGCCGAGGAGCGCGCCGGCGAAGGCGGGGAGCAGGTAGTCCAGACCGACGCTGGGGTTGCCGATCTGCTGCTGGGCGGCGAGGAGCACCCCGGCGATGCCGACGATCAGTCCCGAGGCGGTGAAGGCGTAGACGGTGTACCTGCGGGTCGGGATGCCGAGGAGGTCGGCCGCGCGCGGGTTGGAGCCGACGACGTACAGGTACCGGCCGAGGGGGAGCCGTTCCAGGACCAGCCAGAGGACGGCGGTGAGGACGAGGACGTAGAACGCGGGGACCGGGAGGCCGAGGAACGTCGAGTCGTAGAGGTCGGTGAAGGCGGGCGGGAGGCCCTCGGGGCCGGGGACGATCCGGCCGCCGTCGGTGACCCAGCCGGTCACGGCGTAGAGCATGCTGCCGGTGCCGAGGGTGGCGATGAAGGAGTCGATCCGCCCGAACTCGACGACGACCCCGTTCAGGACGCCCACGGCGGCCCCTCCGGCGATCACCGTGATCGCGGCGAGCGGCCAGGGCCAGCCCTCGTCGACGACGAGCTGCATCACCATGACATGGGCCAGACCGAGGGCGTAGCCGAGGGAGAGGTCGAAGGCGCCGGTCACGATGGGGACCATGGCGGCGAGGGCGAGGATCGCCGGGATCGCCTGGGTCGACAGGATCGAGTCGACGGTGTCCAGGGTGGGGAACGTGCGGGGCAGGGCGAGCGAGAAGACGAGGAAGAGCAGGGCGGTGAGGGCGAGCAGGCCGTAGGCGCCGACGAGGTGGCCGCCGGGCCGGCGGGGGCGGGGCGCGGGCGGGGCCGTCATGGCCGCGTCCCCGTCCGGGGCGGGGGCATGGCCGAGGCGGCGCGGGTCAGCTCGGCGACCGTGAGGGACGCGCCGCTCGGCTCGGCCGTCACGGCTCCCCGGACGAGGACGAGGGCGCGTCGGCACACGCTCACGACCTCCTCGAAGTCGGTGGAGATCAGGAGCACCGCGAGGCCCGCGGTCCGTGCCTCGTCGAGCAGGCGGTGGACGGCGGCCTTGGCGCCGACGTCCACGCTCGCGGTCGGCTCCTCCAGGATCAGCAGCCGCAGATCCGTGCGCAGCCAGCGGCCGATCATGACTTTCTGCTGGTTGCCGCCGGAGAGGGTCGCGAGGGGGGCCTCGCTGTCGTGGGGGCGCACCGAGAACCGGTCGAGGAGCGCTGCGGACGCCACCCGTTCCCGTCGGGGGCCGATCCAGCGGGGGGCGCGGCGGCCGCCGGCGGCGGGGTTGGCGAAGAGGTTCTCCCGGACGGTCAGCTCGGCGAGGCAGCCCTCCCGCAGCCGGTCGCCGGGCACGAATCCGACCCCGTGCCGCACGGCGTCGGCGACCGTACGGGGGCGGTACGGCCGTCCGCCGAGCCGGACCTCCCCGGCGAGCAGGGGCCGCGCCCCGGCGAGGGCCCGTCCGAGGTCCAGTTGTCCGGCCCCGGACAGCCCGACCAGCCCGACCGCTTCCCCGGCCCGCACCTCCAGGTCGACGGGTCCCGCGTGGGCGGTGCGCACGGCGTCGAGGGTGAGGAGGAGGGGGGCGGGGGCCGGGTGAGCGGCCGGTGCGTGCGTGCCAACGGGAGCGGGGGTGGGTGGCCGGGGGCCGATGATGTCGTGGACGAGGCGGGTGGGGCTGTGGCCGGTCAGGGGGCCTTGGCTGACGAGGTGGCCGTCGCGCAGTACGGCGAAGGTGTCGGCGACCTCGTAGACCTCGTCGAGGCGGTGGCTGACGTAGAGGAGGGCGTGGCCGCGGTCGCGCAGGGCGTGCAGGACGCGGAACAGTCGCGCGCAGTCCGGGGCGGGGAGGCGGGCCGTCGGCTCGTCCAGGACGATGAGCCGGGCGTCCGCCGCGAGGGCCCGGGCGATGGCGACCAGGGACCGTTCGGCGGGCGCCAGGCGGGCGACCGGGGTGTCGGGGTCGAGCGGGGCGGCGACGGTACGCAGGGCGTCGGCGCACCGCTCACGGGTGCGGCGCCAGGAGACCAGTCCGGCGCGGCGGGGATATCCGGTGCTCAGGGCGATGTTCTCGGCGACCGTCATCCACTCCACGAGACCGAGGTCCTGGTGGATGAAGGACATGCGGCGGGCGGCGGCGTGGCTGCCGAGCGGGTGCCCGTCCACCGTGATCCGTCCCGTGTCGGCGTGGTGGACCCCGGCGAGCACCTTGATGAGCGTGGACTTCCCGGCACCGTTGGGCCCGAGGAGGGCGAGGACGCTGCCGGCGTGGACGTCGAGGTCGACGTCGGCCAGCGCGAGGGTCCCGCCGAACCGTTTGCCGAGGCCGCGGATGCGGACCAGGGGCTCCGACGCGAGGGGCGCGGCCGCCTTCGCAGACGTGTCGGGAGCGTCGCACATGAGGCGATCCTATCTGGATCTTTCATGTCATTTCAGACATTCGGGCATGGGTGGTGGCGCCTCCCGCGTGACGGGGCCCGCCCGCCTCACGCGCCCTCGAGCGCGCACTCCGCCCAGATGACCTTGCCCTCCGGGAGATACCGCGTGCCCCAGGTCCGGGAGAGCTGGGCGACGAGGAAGAGGCCGCGTCCCCCCTCGTCGGTGCTGGCCGCCCGGCGCAGATGCGGGGCCGTGTTGCTGCGGTCGGAGACCTCGCAGATCAGGGAGCGGGAGCGGTCGTGCAGCAGCCGCACCCGGACCGGGCCGGTGCCGTGGCGGATGGCGTTGGTGACCAGTTCGCTCAGGATCAGCTCGGCGGCGAAGGCGGCCTCGTCGAGCCCCCAGTCGGCCAGTTGCCGGAGGGCACCGGCACGGACCTCCCCGACGCGGGCGGGGTCGGCGGGCAGCTCCCAGGTGGCGATCCGGCCGGGGTCCAGGGCATGGGTGCGGGCGACGAGCAGGGCGATGTCGTCGCACGGGTGGGCGGGCGCCACCGCGTCCAGGATCGCGTCACAGGTGTCCTCGGGGGCCCGCTCCGGATGGTGGGCGAGGGCGCCGCGCAACTGGTCGAGGACCAGGTCGACGTCCCGGTGCCGGTCCTCGATCAGTCCGTCCGTGTACAGGATGAGCTGGCTGTCCTCGGGCAGGTCGATCTCGACGGCGTCGAAGGGCAGCCCCCCGAGGCCGAGCGGGGGCCCCGCGGGCAGGTCCGGATAGGTCACGCTGCCGTCGGGGCGCACCAGCGCGGGCGGCGGGTGTCCGGCGCGGGCCATCAGGCAGCGTTGCGAGGTCGGGTCGTAGACGGCGTACAGACAGGTCGCGCCGATGATGCCGGCGCCCTCGCCCTCGGGGTCCTCGCGGTCCAGGCGCCCCACCAGGTTGTCGAGGTGGACGAGGACCTCGTCCGGCGGGAAGTCGAGCTCGGCGAAGCTGCGGGCGGCGGTGCGCAGCCGGCCCATGGTGGCGGCGGAGAGCATGCCGTGGCCGACGACGTCGCCGACCAGGAGGCCGATCCGCGCACCCGACAGGGGGATCACGTCGTACCAGTCCCCGCCGACGTCGGCCTCGGCGGGCAGATAGCGGTGGGCGACCTCGACGGTCTCCTGGTCGGGCAGCCCGTGCGGGAGGAGTCGGCGCTGCAGGGCCAGGACCATGGCGCGCTCATGGGTGTAGCGCCGCGCGTTGTCCACGGAGAGGGCCGCGCGGGTCGCGAGTTCCTGGGCCAGCGAGCGGTCGTCGTCGCCGAAGGGGGCGGGTTCCTGGGCGCGGTAGAAGCTGACCACGCCGAGGACGACACCCCGCGCCACCAGGGGCACCGCTATCAGGGAGTGCACATGGGCGAGCAGGGTCGCGGTGTGCTCGGGGTCCTGGGCGAGCCAGCCGGCGGCGCTCGCCAGATCGGGTTCCAGCACCGCCTGTCCCCCGGTGAGCGAGCGCCGCTGGGGCGCGGTCGGGCCGAAGTCGGTGCGCTTGCCGACCGGGGTGAACGGCAGGTCGTCGCGGATGCCGTGGATCACGATCCGGCGCAGGTCGCCGACGGGGTCGGCGGACTCCTCGCCGCGCAGGACGGCGTCGGGCAGGTCGACGGTCACGTAGTCCGCGAGTCGGGGCACGGCCGTCTCGGCGAGTTCCTCGGCGGTACGGCGGACGTCCAGGGTGGTGCCGATGCGGGCGCTCGCCTCGGACAGCAGCTCCAGCCGGCGGCGCGCGGCCAGGGCGTATGCGCCGACCTGCGGCTCCCCCACCAGGACGAGCCCTCGGGCGGAGGGGGGCGGGCCGGGGGAACCGTTCGCGGCACCGCCGCCGGCCCCGTTGGTGACGTCGAGGGGGGCGACGTCGAGCGGGGGGGCACCGTCGCCCGAGCCATGACCCTCGCCCGTGTTCTCGCCCGCGCCGTCGTCAGCGTCCCGTGCCGCGTGGGTCCCGGCCCCGCCCGCCGGGGTGAGGGAGAGCCGGGCGAGGCGGGAGACGGTGGCGACGACGGCGGGCTCGACCGCGAAGCCCGGCGCCTGATCGTCGTCCCGTCCCGGAACGACCAGCAACTCCCGCGCGGACGCGCCGAGAGGCCCGAGAGGCTCACCGGCGGACGCGCCGAGAGGACCCAAGGGCTCACCGGCGGTGGAGGCGAGGGGGCCGAAAGGCTCCCCTGCGGTGGAGGCGAGCGGCTCCGGGGCGACCGAGCCGGGGAGAACGGCCTCGATGGCGACGCCCTCCACTCCCGAGGCGCTGCGCATCGGACGGCTCACGAGGGTCACCCGGCGCCCGTCGGGCAGCGGCACGTCCACGGCGGCCCGCTGGGCGCGCGAGATCAGCTCGGCCGCCTTCTCCATGAGGAGCTCCCGGTCGCCCGCGGTCAGCCGCAGAGCCGGCGCCGCCCCCTCGGCCGTGCCGGACGCGGCCCCGGCGGCCAGGTAGGCCCGCAGCAGGGCGCGCTCCCGCGCGGAACTCTGCCCCAGCAGCCGCTGCTCCATGGCGCGGGCCGCCTTGCGGATCACGGTGGCGAGCGCCGGGGTCTCGAAGCCGCGCGGGTAGCCGAAGCACAGGACGCCCTCGATGCCGCCGCTGAGCGGGTCGCGCACCGGCAGCGCCACACAGGCGTTCGCCTGGGAACGCTCCGCGAAGTGCTCGGCGCCGTAGACCCGGATGAGCCGGCGTTCGGCCAGGGCGAGACCGATGCCGTTGGTGCCGGCGACCTGCTCGGCGAAGACGAAGCCCGGGACGCGCTGGATCGCCGGAAGGGTGCGGGCGAGGGAGGCCTCGCCGAAGCGGCGCAGCAGCACCGTCCCGTTCGCGTCGGCGACCGAGATGTTGATCGTGCTGCCGGCGAACAGGGACTCCAGCCGGTCGAGCACCGGCACCGCGGCGCGGACGATACGGCCGTCCGCCTCGAAGTCCTCGCGGAAGGGGAGGTCGAACTGGTCGGGTGAGAGCCCCAGGACCCGGCAGCGCTGCCAGGAGTCCAGGATCGAGGGCCGTACGCCCCGGTCGACCGGCTCTCCCTGCAGGAAGCGCTCACGAAAACGCGTGGGCCCCGTGCCGTCCGCCGCACGCCCGACCGCCGGTTGTTCTCCTCCGGATCGAAACACGCCTCGCCTCACTCGCGCCCGCGCTCACTCACCCTGCGACTCGCTCGCCTTTCGGTAAAGAATCCGACATTGAAGAGCATACGGACATACACGGCGTGCGTCATGGGCCGCCCGGACTCCGGCGGCCGCTCGTCACAGGACGGCGACCGGGGTGACGGGTGAGCCGGTCCCGCCGGGGACGTTCAGCGGCGCCACGACGAGCAGGAACGCGTACCGGCCCGCCTCGGCCGTCGCCGCGGACAGGGCTTCGAGGTCCAGGTTGTCCAGCAGCGGAACCCCCATCGCGGTCACGGCCAGGACGTGCACGGGCGAGTGCACCCCGTCCACCGGCGAGGGCCGTACATCGCTGTCGCCGTCGCCGCCGAGCAGCGCGACACCCCGCTCGGCCAGCAGCGGTACGGCGTCCACGTGGAAGCCCGCGCTCAGCGCACCGGAGTCCCAGGCACCGCGTTCCGTGCGGCGGCGGGCGTGTCCCGTGCGCAGGAGCACCGCGTCGCCCTCGCCGATCGTCACCCCGTGCGCCCGCTCGGCGGCGACGACGTCCCGCGCCCGGACCGCTTCGCCGGGCTCCAGCCACGGCACCCCGCGCACGGCCGGGAGATCGAGCAGGACACCCCTCGTCACCAGGGGCCCCAGCTCCGACACCGCGCCGAAGCGGGCCCCGCCGGCGCCGACGGCCTCGCGTGCCGTACGGCCGCCGTAGAGCCGGCCCCGGTAGGCGATGTGGGAGAGCGCGTCGAGGTGGGTGACTCCCCTGCCGTGGTAGTCGGCGGCGATGAAGTCCTTGTGGGCGGCCGGTTCGGGGCTCTCCACATCGCCCAGATCGGTCATGTGGTGCAGGGCGGGCCGGGGGTTGTCGGGGTCGGGCCGGGTGTTCCAGGGAAGGGCCAGGGGGACGACCGTCCCGGAGCGGGCCTCGGCCAGGGCCCGTCGCACATGGTCCGCGGTCACCCGGTTCCAGGCGCCGCGGTCGGCCCGGTCCCAGGCGCCCCAGGTGCGCACCGCCTCGAAGACCGCGTCGAACTCCGAGCGGGAGACGGCCTGCCCGTTGCCCGACATGGATCCAGTCTGGCATCCGGTGGACGGGCACGCAGAGCGACCGTCGAGGCCACGGTGGACGACGACGTCCGGCGCAACGCCACGGTGGACGACGTCCGGCGCAACGCCACGGTGGACGACGTCCGGCGCAACGCCACGGTGGACGACGTCCGGCGCAACGCGACAGTGGACGACGACGTCCGGCGCAACGCGACGGCGCGCAGGACCCGCACCGCCGGACACGTCTCCTGCCTCGCCCGCACCGCGGCGCCCTGCTCGCCCTGAAGGCGGCGAGCGCCACCCGGACGTGATCGTGAGGCTGGGGCATCAGGGGTAGGCGGCGAACCCTCTCCGGCGAAGGCCCGCCCCGGATCGGGCCCTCCCCGCCTCGTTCAGCGCGGCCGGACTCTGCCCCTGGTTCAGCAGACCCCTAACCCAGAAAGCTCAAGCGCACCTGACGGTTGGCGTTGTCCTTGTTGGTGTCCACCAGGCACACCGACTGCCAGGTGCCCAGTTCCAGCCTGCCCGCCAGGACCGGCAGGGTCGCGTGGGGCGGGACGATGGCCGGGAGGACGTGGTCGCGGCCGTGGCCGGGGCTGCCGTGGCGGTGCTGCCAGCGGTTGTCGGCGGGAAGGAGGGTGTGCAGGGTGGCGAGCAGGTCGTCGTCGCTGCCGGAGCCCGTCTCGATGACGGCGATCCCTGCGGTGGCGTGCGGGACGAAGATGTTCAGCAGGCCGTCGCGGTCGCCGGCCGCCTCCCGCACGAAGGCCTCGCATTCTTCGGTGAGATCGACGACCCGCTCCCGGGTACCGGAGGCGACGTGCAGGACTCGTGTGGTGAACGCGTCTGACATACCCCCATCCTGGCCGATGGGCCGCCCAGGGGAAGATCCGCCAGGCCGGGACTGTTGGTAGAAGCGTGAACGACATCCGTGAGGTCGAGGTGGTGGTGACAGGCGCCGGCCAGGCGGGACTGGCCGGCGCCTACCATCTGCGGCGCACCGGATTCGTGCCGGAGCGCGACTTCGTGGTGCTCGACCACGCGCCCGGTCCCGGCGGCGCCTGGCAGTTCCGGTGGCCCTCCCTGACGTACGGCAAGGTCCACGGGATGCACGCGCTGCCCGGTATGGAGCTGACGGGGGCCGATCCGGCGCGGGCGTCGTCCCAGGTGATCTCCGCGTACTTCGACGCCTACGAGCAGACCTTCGACCTGCGGGTACGGCGGCCGGTGGACGTACGGGCCGTGCGCGAGGGGTCCGGCGGGCGGCTGCTCGTCGAGACTTCCGACGGCACCTGGTCGACACGGGCCCTGATCAACGCGACCGGCACCTGGGACCGGCCGTTCTGGCCGCGCTACCCCGGGCAGGAGACGTTCCGCGGACGGCAGGTGCACACCGCGCGGTATCCGGGGCCCGAGGCGTTCGCCGGACAGCGGGTGGTCGTGGTCGGCGGCGGGGCGTCCGGCACCCAGCATCTGCTGGAGATCGCGCCGTACGCCGCCGCCACGACCTGGGTGACCCGGCGGCCGCCGGTGTTCCGCGAGGGCCCGTTCGACGAGGAGGCGGGCCGCGCGGCCGTCGCGCTCGTGGAGGAGCGGGTGCGGCAGGGGCTGCCGCCGAAGAGCGTGGTGTCGGTGACGGGGCTGCCGTTGAACGACGCGATCCGGCGTGGGCTGGCGGACGGGGTCCTCGACCGGCTGCCGATGTTCGACCGGATCACTCCGCGGGGCGTGGAGTGGGACGACGGGCGTCGGGTCGACGCGGACGTCCTCCTCTGGGCGACGGGGTTCCGGGCCGCGATCGACCATCTCGCGCCGCTGCGACTGCGGGGACCGGGCGGCGGCATCCGGGTCGAGGGCACGCGGGTGGTGGCCGATCCGCGGATCCATCTCGTCGGCTACGGTCCGTCGGCCAGCACGATCGGCGCCAACCGGGCGGGCCGGGCGGCCGTGCGGGACATCCGACGGCTGCTGACCGGGGGCGTCGACGCACTCGTGGGCGACTCCGGGCGGCCGCCGACCGGGAGCGCCGGCGCGCCCGAGCGGGAGCCGGCCGCCGCCTGACGTCCCGTCGCGTCATCGGGCCGCCTTCGCCGAGGGGCTCTTCTGGTTCCGGTTGAACTCGGCGACGTTGCGCTGATGCTCCTGGTAGTTCGCGGTGAAACGGGTGTCGCCCGGCTTGACCGTGACGAAGTACAGCCAGTTGCCCGGGGTGGGGTGGAGGGCGGCCCGCATCGCCTCCTCGCCGGGGTTGTCGATCGGCGTCGGCGGCAGGCCCATGCGCTGGTACGAGTTGTAGGGGCTCTCGATCCGGGTGTCGCTCTCGGCGGTCCGCACGGTGGAGCGGTTCAGTGCGTAGTTGAGGGTGGAGTCCATCTGCAGGGGCATGCCGCGCTCCAGCCGGTTGAAGACGACCCGGGCCACCTTCCCCATGTCCGCCTTGGTGGCGGCCTCCGCCTGGACGAGACTGGCGATGGTGACCGCCTGGTAGACGTTCATCGCGTTGCGCTGGGCGCCCGCGGTGACCGGTGCCCCGTTGAACCTCTTGTTCGCCGTGTCGACCATGAAGGCGAGCAGCGAGCGGGGGGTCGTCGTCCGGTCCAGCGGATACGTCGCCGGGAAGAGGTAGCCCTCGGGGTTGCCGTCGGCGTCCTCCGGCAGCTTCAGACCGGCCTGGGGCAGCGTCTTCCTGGTGGTGCCGGCGGGCAGGGCGAGGACCTTGTCGACCGCCTCGTAGACCTGGCTCGCCCGCCAGCCCTCCGGGACGACCAGCGCGGTGGGCTTCTTCGGTGCCTTCGGCGCCTTGTGCTCCGTGCTCAGCAGCGGCACCGCCACGGCGGTACCGGCCACGACGGCTCCGGCCGCGACGAGGGCGAGACGGCCCCGGCGCGTCAGTCGAATCGTGCTCCGTGGCGGAGTGTTCATCTGCATGCGGGCACGGTAACCCTCATATCGTCATAAACTCCGCATAACCGGTCATGGGCTTACCTGTTGTCATCTTGTCGGCTCCAGGCTGGCGTCCCGTCGCACCAGGGCCGCGTAGCGCCCGTCCTGCTCCAACAGCTCCTCGTGCGTACCCCGTTCGGCCAGCCGGCCGGCGTCGAGGACCACGATCTGGTCGGCGTCGCGAACGGTGGACAGCCGGTGGGCGATGGTGAGGGTGGTGCGGTCGGCGGAGAGCGCGTCGATGGCCTCCTGCACGGCGTGCTCGGTGCGGTTGTCCAGGGCGCTGGTCGCCTCGTCGAGGATCAGCACCGGAGGGTCGCGCAGGATGGTGCGGGCGATCGCCAGGCGCTGCTTCTCACCGCCGGAGAAGCGGTGACCGCGCTCTCCGACGACCGTGTCGTACCCGTCGGGCAGGCCGGCTATGTGGTCATGGATCTGCGCCGCCCTCGCGGCCGCGTGGAGCTCCTCGTCGGTGGCGTCCGGCTTCGCGAAGCGCAGGTTGTCGGCGACCGTCGCGTGGAAGAGGTACGTCTCCTGCGAGACGACGCCGACCGCGCGCGCGAGGGTGTCGAAGTCGAGGTCGCGGACGTCGACGCCGTCGAGGGTGACCCGGCCGCCGGTGACGTCGTAGAGGCGCGGCACCAGGTAGCCCAGGGTGGACTTGCCGGCGCCGGTCGGGCCGACGATCGCGAGGCTGCCGCCCGCCGGGACGGTGACGTCGATGCCGTCGAGGACGGGCCCGCCCTTGTCGTCGTAGGCGAACGCGACGCCCTCGAAGCGGACCTCGCCCTTGATCTGGTCGAGATGGACCGGGTCGGTGCGCTCGGTGATGTCGATCGGCAGGTCGAGGTACTCGAAGATGCGCTGGAAGAGCGCGAGGGAGGTCTGGATCTGCACGCCGGTGGCGAGCAGGCTGACGGCGGGGCGGAACAGTCCCTGCTGGAGGGAGACGAAGGCGACGATCGTCCCGAGGGAGACGTCCGGGCCACCGAGCTGGAGGGCCATGCCCGCCGTCCAGTAGATGACCGCCGGCATGGCGGCCATGACGATGGTGATCACGGCCATCCGCCAGCGGCCGGCCATGTTGGACTTCACTTCCAGGTCGACCAGCTGCTCGGACTCCTCGGCGAAGGAGCGGGTCAGCGAGTCGGCGCGGCCCATGGTCCGGCCGAGCAGGATGCCGCTGACCGAGAGCGACTCCGTGACCGTGGCGGCCATGGCGGCCATCTGTTTCTGGCGCTGGGTGGTGATCTTCTTGCGTTCGTTGCCGACGCGGCGGCTGATCCACACGAAGACCGGCAGCAGGAGCAGGGAGACGACCGTCAGCCGCCAGTCGAGGGCGATCATCGCGATGATCGTGGCGACCACGCTGGTGAAGTTGGAGACCAGGGAGGTGGCCGTGGAGGTGACGGTGGCCTGCATGCCGCCGATGTCGTTGGCGATGCGGGACTGCACCTCGCCGGTACGCGTACGCGTGAAGAAGGCGAGGGACATGCGCTGCAGCCGGCCGTAGACAGCGGTGCGCAGGTCGTGCATGACGCGCTGGCCGACGGTCGTGGAGATCAGGGTCTGCAGGACGCCGAAGACGCTGCTGAGCACGGCGCTGAGGATCATCCCGAGCGCGAGCAGGCTCAGCAGGCCGGTACGGCCCTCGGGGATGGCGACGTCGAGGGTCTCCTTCAGCAGGAAGGGCGTGGCGACCGAGACCAGCGACGAGGCGCCGACGAGGACGCCGACGACGGCGAGCCGGCCGCGGTAGGGACGGAAGAGGCCGAGGATGCGGCGGACCTGCCGGGGCCGGTCCTCGGCGTCGTCGGACGAGATCCAGGAGTCTGGTGTGTCGGGGTGCATGGGCTCCTACGGGAGGTGAGCGGGCGGAAACGAGCTGACCATAGCTCATTGTTACCTATACTCACAATGAACGGCATCCTGATATTGTTCCCGCATGACCACCCCCGATTCCGACAGCGCGCTCGCCGAGCAACTGCTGCGGTTCACCCGCCGTGTGCACCGGATCCAGAAGCGGCACATCGAGCAGTGCGGCCTCGGTGTCACGCCGGCGCAGTCCCGTCTGCTGCGCACCCTGGCGTGCTACAGCTCACCACCGCGCATGGCCGACCTCGCCGAGCGTCTGGAGGTGGTCCCGCGCGCGGTGACGACGCTGGTCGACGGGCTGGAGGCGGGCGGCAAGGTGCGCAGGGTGCCGGATCCCACGAATCGCCGGGTGATCCGGATCGAGCTCACGGACGACGGCCGGGAGGCCCTGCGCAAGCTGCGGGCCGCGCGGCGGTCGGCGGCGGAGGAGCTTCTCGCTCCGCTGTCCGGGGGGCAGCGGGAGGTGCTGGGCGGGTTGCTGGACACGTTGGTGGACGGGGTCCCGGAGGGACGCTGCGGTTAGGAGCACAGCGGTGCGTGGGCGGCTGTGGGTGCGTAGGGGTTGATCGCACAGTTCCCCGCGCCCCGGTGCGCCGAGCCGGCGCTTCAGGGGCGCGGGGAACTGCGCGACCGGCCACGAACCACCCGCGGCCGCCCACGCACCTCACCACGCGAGCTACGGGGCGACAGGCGCCGTCTCCTCCGGTACCGGGGTCTCCTCCCCCTCTGCCACGCCCTCCCCGCTCAGCACCCTCTTCGCCCGGTCCAGATCCAGCGCCCCCTCCCAGCGGGACACCGCGAAGACCGCGACACAGTTGCCGAGGAGGTTGGTCACGACCCGCATCGAGTCCATGATCCGGTCGACGCCGAGCAGAAGGGCGACCGCGCCGGCGGGTATGGCCCCGAGGGAAGACGCGGTCGCGGACAGGGCGAGGAAGGCCGAGCCGGGGATGCCCGCCATGCCCTTGCTGGTCAGCATCAGCACCAGGACCACGGTGATCTGCTGCCCCGGAGTCAGGTCGACGCCCACGGCCTGCGCGATGAACAGCGTGCCGATGGACAGGTACAGCGAGGCGCCGTCGAGGTTGAAGGAGTAGCCCGTGGGCAGCACCAGGCCCACGGCGTCGTCACGCGCCCCCGCCCTGCGCAGCTTCTGCATCACCCGCGGCATCACGGCCTCGGTCGAGGCGGTGCCCAGGGCGAGCAGCATCTCCTCACGGATGTAGCGCAGGAACTTCCACAGGCTGAGCCCGGTCACCAGCCGCAGGGCCACGGCCAGCAGCGCGATGAAGAACGCGGCGGCCGTGTAGCACAGGATGATCAGTTTGGCGTAGGTCTCGATGACCCCGAGCCCGTAGTTGCCGATGAGGACGGCCATCGCGCCGAACACCGCGATCGGCGCCAGCCGCATGACGAAGCCGACGATCGCGAAGATGACCTCCTGGGCCTGCTCGATCGCGGGCAGCACCCTCGTGTGCCCGAGGTGCAGCAGCGCGGCACCCACCAGACAGGCCAGGATCAGCACCTGGAGCAGGGAGTTCTCGGCGAAGGCGCCGATGAAACTGGTGGGCAGCGCGTTCACGACGAACTCGGTCGTCGAGGGCAGCGAACCGCCGCCCGTCTTCGCGTCGACCGCCGCGGTGTCCAGGGTGGCCGGGTCGACGTTCATCCCCGCGCCGGGCTGGACGACGTTGGCGGCGAGCAGCCCGATGACCAGGGCGAGCGTGCTGGCGACCTCGAACCAGATCAGGGCCTTGAGCCCGATCCGGCCGAACGCCTTGAGATCACCCGCCTTGGCGATGCCGACGACGACCACGCAGAACACCAGCGGCGAGATGATCGTCTTGATGAGCCGGGTGAAACCGTCGCCGAGCGGCTGAAGGTCCGTGGCCACTCCGGGCCACAGCTTCCCGACGACGATGCCGAGCACGAGCGCGCAGGCGACCTGCGCGAAGAGCGAGGTACGCAGGATGCGTGCGACGCGTCGCGGCAGGGAGGGGACGGACGGCGGCACGGGCACTCCTTGTGGGGGACGAAGGCATCGGTGGGGGACGACGGCATCGCAGAAACCCCTGGAACCACAGGACTTCTGCGATGTGGAAAACAGCTTCCGTTGCGATCACTGTGCGGGTGCCGTTGATCGCGCAGAAGACCGCTGTGTTTCGTCCGTGTAAATCCCGTCACGCGTGACGCGTCGCACTCCCGCCGGCTCAGCAGCCTTCGCGATCCTCCGTCACCATGCCCTGGACCGTGGTGAGTCGGCGGTCGTGGCAGCGGTCCGAGCCGTGGAGCCGGTAGTGCTCGCTCGTCGTGCCGACCGCGTGGCGCTGGTCGCGGGGCACCCCGACGGTGTACGTCGCATCACCCGCGTAGGTGTCGTCGAGCCGCGACCACCGGGTGCGCCGGCCGTTCCGGGTCGTCACGGCGTCGGCCCGGTCGCCGAGCGTCAGCACGGTCCGCAGCCGGTCGTCCGCGCCGAGGGTGGTCGTACCGTTCATCGTGTAGGCGCGGTGCGTGCGGCTGGTGACGGTCCGTCCGCGGCCGTCGACCGTGACGCTCTCGTCGTCCGTCCAGGTGGCGTCGAGGCCGTCGACGGTCTCGCCGTCGGTCCACCGGTGCGCGGAGGTGGTGGCCAGGGTTCGGGTGACAGTGGTGCGCACGCGGCCGTGCGAGGTGTCGAGGAAGCCGGCGACGGTCAGCCGGTGCCCGCCCTCGGTGTCGAGGCGGTGTTCCGTACCGGGCGTGTAGGCGGTCGAGTCGCGGAGGTCGCCCGCGTCGGCGCGGAGCAGCTTCCCGGGTACGACGGCCCTGCCGTGGTCCTGCCAGACCAGTACGTTGACCGGCGTGCTCCAGCCGCTCTGCCCCTCGGGGACGCCGACGACCGACACCTCGACGCGGTGCGGGCGCCCGTCGTTGAGGAGGCCGGCGAAGGGGGTGAGGTCGTACGTGATCGGCTTGATGTCGAAGGCGCGGGGACCCGGGATCACATACCAGAGGAAGGGATTGGACCAGCCGCCGGTCCACACCGTCGGGAACGGGTTGGCGATTCCGGCCAGGTGACCGTCGACCCTGATCTGCACCTCGCGGTACGGGCCGTCGTCCGCGTGACACGAATACGGCGCCTGCGCGGGCACCGTCAGATACCAGTACTCCTCGCACCCTCCGCCGGAGCCGGTGGCGTACACCTCGGCCACGACGCGTTCGCTGTTGCGGGGCGTGGTGAGGGTCGCGCCGTCGGCCAGAGTGAGGACGCGGTCGGGGGTCGCCGCCGGTTTCCCGGCGTAGAAGGTCAGGGTGACCTTGACGTCGATCACGCCGGTGTAGGTGTCGTCGACGACGTTCCCGATGAGCATCTCGACGTCCTGGCTGCCGCGAAGGGTGTCGCTGTAGCGGGTGACGTCCTTCTCCACGGACCACTGGATGCCGTCGGGCGAGGGCTCCGGCGTCGACGTGCGGAAGATCTCGACGCCGCCGACCCGCAGATAGCCCAGCCGGTCGAACTGACGTCCCTTCACCTTGCCGTCGAGGCGCAGCACCACCGTGCTCCAGCGGTCGCCGCAGCCGTCCGGCGGTGTGTAGGCGCCGCGGTACGGGGTGAAGTCACGGAACTGCGCCTCGGCGACGGTGACGCGACAGGACTTGCCGGAGGGCTTGTCCACGGGCGGCGCCGCGGTCACCGGATCGTGCCAGTCGGTGCCGAACTCGGCGGGAATGTCGGCCGATCGGGCCGGAGCCGCCCCGAGAAGCGTGCTCGCCAGAAGGGTCACCCCGGCGAGCATGGACATGATTAACCGTCTCTTCATGGCCGGTGTTCTACGGCGACTCGGCCCGTGCCCGCAATGACGCCTCCCCCGCCTGCCTCAGGGCCGCTACGCCTTCAGCGCGTCCCGGTCCCCCATCACCACCACGGGGTCGTGCTCCGGGTCGAGCGTGAGCAGCAGAAACTCCATCGCCTCCTTGGACAGGCTGACGCAGGCGGACGTCCCGTCGCCGTGATCCAGGTGCAGCCAGATCCCACCGCCCTTCTCCTCGCCCCAGGGCTGCTCGCCGTCGTCGGGCGGGGTGCCCGGGACACGGTTGTAGTCGATGGCGATGACGTAGTCGAAGTCGTGCCAGTGCGACGCGTCCCACCGGCGCGGCGCCGCATAGTCCTCCGAGCGGGTGTACGGCAGTCTGGTCCCGGGATCGTCCAGGACGCCGCCCGCGGCGGTGAGCGTGAAGACCCCCACGGGGCTGCGGTTGTCCCCGAGGCGATGGTCGGGGGTCCAGCCCTTCTTGCCGTTGTGCGCGGGCCAGCGGCGCACACGCTCCCAGACCGGTCCCCGTCGCGTGTACAGCACGGCGGTGGACTCGGCGGAGTCCGCTCCGTCGCCGTACACCGCCAGAACCTGTCGGGAAGTGGCCGGAATTCGGCGGTGCAGCCGGTCACCGATGTCCGGGATACGGGTCGGCGCGGCGGCGCGCGAAGCGGCGGCACCCGGCGCCGGCGCACGCGAGAGGGCGGTGGGCGACCCGACCGCGCTCCCCTCGGCTCCCGCCGCCCCGCTGCCGCCGCCTCGTCCCGCGTCCGGGCCGACGCACGCGGACAGGGCCGCGAGAAGGAGGACTCCGGCCACCGTCGCGGTCGCCCTGGACCGCACACCGCCATGTCGCATCCGCCCATGCTCGCACCACTTTCCCGGCATATGCGTCAAATACCGGACGGCGAGGCCGTGTCGGCGAGTAGCCGGATCCCTGTGCCTCCCGCAGAAAACCAGTTGATTCCGACCACGCCGCGACGCGAACCTTTCACGGTTTGTTGCCGCGCCTCGCGGGTTCTTCCCGTACCTCGACCCCCCTCCCCCCACCCCTCCCCTGACACGAGCCACTGGGACGTCATGCAGATCCAAGACCTTCCGTATCCCGACCCGGGTGTGCCGGACGCGCGCTCGGGGCCTCGCTTCCTGTGGTGGCTCGGCCGCAACCAACTGGGCGGCCAGCTCCAGTCCCTGGCCTGGGGACTGCTGCACTTCCTCGCCGTCTCCGCACAGCCCTTCTGCGTCGGATTCGCCATCGAGGCCGTGGTCGACCGCTCCGGCAGCCGCCTCGCCCTGGCCGGCGGGCTGATGGCCCTGTTCGGGGCGGCCACCGCGATCGGCGACACCTTCCTGCACCGGACCGCGGTCACCAACTGGATCACCGCCGCCGCCCGTGTCCAGCAACTGCTCGCCCGCCAGGCGGCCCGGCTGGGATCGGCGCTGACCCGGCGGGTCGCGGCCGGCGAGGTGGTGGCCGTGTCCACCGGTGACGTCGAGAAGATCGGCTGGTTCGTCGAGGCGGTCTCCCGCTTCACCGCCGCGGCCCTGACCGTCGTGCTGGTCTGCGTCGGCCTGGTCGTCTACCAGCCGGCCCTCGGCATCGTGGTCGCCGTCGGTCTGCCCGTCCTCGCGGTCGCGGTGCTGCCCCTGTTGCCGCGGGCGACCCGCCGGGCCGACATCCAGCGCGAGAAGGCCGGACGCGCCACCGAACTGGCCTCGGACACCGTGGCCGGCCTGCGGGTGCTGCGCGGGATCGGCGGCGAGGAGCTTTTCCTCGACCGCTACCGCAGCGCCTCCCAGGAGGTCCGGCACGCCGCCGTGCGCAGCGCCCGCATGTGGTCCCTCATCAGCGCCCTCCAGGTGCTGCTGCCCGGCCTGCTGCTGATCGCGGTCGTCTGCTACGGCGTCCGTCTGGTCCACCAGGGCCGGATCTCCGTCGGTGAACTTGTCGCGGTCTACAGCTCCGTCATGGTGCTGACGTATCCCCTCCGGCACTTCGAGGAGATCGCGATGGCGTACTCCTTCTCGCGCCCGTCCGCCCGGCGTGCGGCCGGCGTGCTGTCGCTGGAACGGGTCACGGACATCGGCGGATCGCGTGCGGCACAGGCCCCCTCGGGCGACCTGTACGACCCGGCGACCGGACTGCTCGCCCCGGCCGCCCGGCTGACCGCGGTGGTGTGCGGCGACCCGGACGCGGCCGGACGGCTCGCGGAACGGCTGGGCGGACACCCTTCGGAGGACGGCCCGTCGGTGCTGCTCGGCGGTGTCCCGCTGGACGAACTCCCGCTGGAGACCGCGCGCACGGCCGTCCTCGTACAGGACAAGGACCCGGTGCTGCTGTCCGGTTCACTGCGTGAGCTGCTCGACGTGCCGGCCTCGGGTGACGTGGACGCCACGGCGGCACTGGCGGCCGCGCAGTGCGGAGACGTCCTGGAGGCCCTGGCGCAGGGGTCCCTGGACGCCGACGACCCGATGGACGCCCGGATCACCGAGCGCGGCCGCTCGCTGTCCGGCGGCCAGCGGCAACGGCTCGCCCTGGCCCGCTCGCTGCTCACCGACCCGGAGGTGCTCGTCCTGGACGAGCCCACCTCCGCCGTCGACTCGCACACCGAGGCCCGGATCGCCGAGGGTGTGCGCCGGCTGCGGGCCGGGCGCACGACCGTGGTGTTCACCTCCTCCCCGCTGCTGCTCGACCGCGCGGACCGGGTGGTCCTGGTGCACGAGGGCGAGGTCGCCGCCATCGGTGAGCACCGCGAACTGCTGCACACCGAACCCCGGTACCGCGCGGTGGTCACCCGCGAGACCGACGAGGAGACGGCTCTCGGAGAGGCGCTGACGCGGCTGGACGGGACCGCGCTGGACGAGACCGAGCTCAACGAACTGGAAGAGATCGAGGAGACCGCATGATCGGCGTGCCGACACCGGCGTTCGACCCGGCGGCCCCGACGACGGCGAACACGCTGCCCGTCGGCGCCCCCGCGACCGTACGCGCCTACGTGGCCGAACTCCTGCGCCGGCACCGCCGCGCCTTCCTGATCCTGCTGCTGGTCAACACCGTCGCCACCGTCGCCTCGATGGTGGGGCCGTGGCTCCTCGGCGACGTGGTGGAACGGCTCTCCGAGGGGGCGCGCGAGCTCCATCTGGGGCTCGTCGCCACGCTGTTCGTGCTCGCCCTGCTCGTCCAGGCCGTGTTCGTCCGCGAGGTGCGGCTGCGCGGTGCCATGCTCGGGGAGCGGATGCTGGCCGATCTGCGCGAGGACTTCCTCGTCCGGTCGGTGCGGCTGCCGCCGGGCGTGCTGGAACGGGCCGGCACCGGCGACCTGCTGTCCCGCATCACCACGGACATCGACCGGCTGGCCAACGCCATGCGCGAGGCCGTGCCCCAGCTCACGATCGGCGTGATGTGGGCCGCGCTGCTGCTCGGCGGCCTCGTCGTCATGGCACCGCCCCTCGCACCGGCCGTGCTGGTCGCGGTGCCGCTGCTGGTGGCGGGCTGCCGCTGGTACTTCAGACGGGCACCGTCCGCCTACCGCTCGGAGGCCGCCGGGTACGCCGCCGTGGCCGCCGCCCTCGCCGAGACCGTGGACGCCGGACGCACCGTCGAGGCCCACCGCCTCGGCGACCGCCGGATCGAACTGTCGAAGCAGCGGATCCGGCAGTGGACCGCCTGGGAGCGCTACACCATGTGGCTGCGGTCGGTGCTGTTCCCCGTCATCAACCTGGTGCACGTCACCGTGCTCGGGTCGGTCCTGATGCTCGGCGGGGTGTTCGTCCTGCAGGGCTGGATCGACGTCGGCCAGCTCACGACCGGCGCGCTGCTCGCGCAGATGCTCGTCGACCCGGTGAACCTCGTCCTGCGCTGGTACGACGAGCTCCAGGTCGCCCAGGTGTCGCTGGCCCGCCTCGTCGGGGTGCGGGACATCGAGCCGGACGCCGGGGACACCGGGCTGGCGCCCGACGGGCGGGACGTGCTCGCCGAGCGGGTCCACTTCGGTTACCGCGAGGGCGTCGACGTGCTGCGCAAGGTGTCGCTGGAGGTCGCCCCGGGCACCCGGCTGGCCCTCGTCGGCCCGTCGGGCGCGGGCAAGTCGACGCTGGGCCGGCTCCTGGCCGGCATCTACGCGCCGCGTGACGGGCGGATCACCCTCGGCGGCGCCGAACTGTCCCGGATGACCGCCGAGCGCGTCCGCTCCCATGTGGCGCTGGTCAACCAGGAGCACCATGTCTTCGTCGGCTCCCTGCGCGACAACCTGCGGCTCGCCCGGACCGGAGCCGGGGACGACGAGCTGTGGGCCGCGCTGGGCGCGGTCGACGCGGACGGCTGGGCCCGGGCGCTGGACCAGGGGCTGGACACCGAGGTCGGCTCGGGCGGCGTCGCGCTCACCCCGGCCCAGGCCCAGCAGATCGCGCTGGCCCGGCTGGTGCTCGCCGATCCGCACACCCTGGTCCTGGACGAGGCGACCTCGCTGCTCGACCCGCGTGCCGCCCGCCACCTGGAGCGGTCCCTCGCCCGCGTCCTGGACGGCCGCACCGTCGTCGCCATCGCCCACCGTCTCCATACCGCCCACGACGCCGACCTCATCGCCGTCGTCGAGAACGGCCGCATCAGCGAGCTGGGCAGCCACACGGAGCTGGTCGGCGCGGACGGGGCGTACGCGGCCCTGTGGCGGTCCTGGCACGGCTGAGCCGGGCCCGGCGTGGGCCTGACATGGACCGGTCGTCGCGGGTGCACCGGGTGGTGCGCCTGCCCCGGCCGGTCCTTCCCCGTTCTGTCCCCGCTCTGGCGTTGCGCGGTGCCGAAGCGGGATGGAACGCTGGATACCGGCACCCGCGTGGGAACAGGCCCGGCTCCGTCCGGCGCACGCCGGGCCCGGCCGGTGCCCCGTACGGCGGTGCCCCGCCGCCGACCGCGGTGAGTACGGGCCGGTCACCCCCTGGAGGTACCCGTGAACAGCGTCGACGGATGGGGGGACGACGTCTACCAGCCCGACGCCTCCGACATCCAGGAGGACTCGGGGCTGCTCGACGCGGAGGACACACTGGTGGACGACGGCGTCGCGGACCCTCTCGACCGCGGCTGGTCCCCTCCCGAGCGGCCCTGGGCGGTGGAGCACGACGGCGTGACGGCCGCCGAGCGCCGTCAGGGCGAGACCCTGGACCAACGGCTCGCCGAGGAGCTGCCCGACCTCGCCGTGCCCGACGGGGACGGTCTCGGCGACTGCGACGGCAGCGACGGGGAACTCCTCGACAACGAGGTCGGTGCCTCGCGGTCGGGCCGGCTCGTGGCACCGGACGAGGGCGCCCACGAGGACGAGGAGAGCGCCATGGTCGCCAGCGACGTCGGGATCGACGGCGCGGCCGCGTCCGCCGAGGAGGCGGCCATGCACATCGTCGACGACGACAGCCTGTCCGGCTGACCCGCGACGCCCTGACGAGGACGAGGAGCATCCATGCAGCAGGACAAGCACCCCGACTACCACCCGGTCGTCTTCCGCGACCGCGCCGCCGGCTACGCCTTCCTCACCCGGTCCACCGCCTCCAGCGACCAGACCATCGAGTGGGACGACGGTGAGACGTACCCCGTGGTGGAGGTGGAGATCTCCTCCGAGAGCCACCCCTTCTACACCGGCAAGGCCCGCACGGTGGACACCGAGGGCCGCGTCGCCCGCTTCGAGCGCCGCTACGGCGAGGGCGGGACCGGCTGAGCCGTCACCCCCGCCGCGGAGCCGCGTCAGATCACGTTGAGCGCGGCCGCGGCACCGACCCCGCCGAGCACCATGAACACCGGCATGAGCACCTTCAGCTCGACCCAGCTGCCCGCCCGGAACCGCATCGCCTTGGGCGGCCCCACCGGATACCAGCGCTTGCGCCCGATCGGGATGGGCCACAGCACCGGGCAGCCGGAGACGGTCAGCGCGTCCCCGATGTCGTGCACCAGGGCGCCCAGCAGGATCGGCAGCCCCAGCCAGAGGTACTCCTGACCCGGGTCCGGGAACAGCCAGTCCGCGCCGTTGCCGGGCTTGTCCAGGACCCCGGCGAGGATCCACGCGCTGGTCGCGGCCAGCAGCCACACCAGCACATCGCTGCTGGAGCCCCGCGCCGCCCGCCACAACAGGCCTTCGATCGCCAGCACCATGTGGACGAACAGGATCGCCAGCACCGCCCAGCGACCACCGGCGATCGCCAGCGCCGAGGCGCCGGCACCGATCATGACCGCCCAGAGCCAGGTGTGGGTGAGGGTGCGGTGCCCGCCGGAGCGGCGCGGGTCGCCCTGCTTCCTCGTGCTCTTGTAGACGGCGTAGGAGAGCTTGTCGACGATCTCGCACAGCCAGCGGGAGACCGGGCCGAAGGAGCGGGAGATGGTGGCGGCCTTGTGGTCGAGGTCCGGTGCGAGGGCCGCACCCGCGCTGATCAGCGCGCCGGAGAGGAGGACGGGCCAGGGCATGGTGTGCCCCGCCGCGGCGGCGGCCGCGCCGACGCCCAGCCAGGCTGCGGCGCCCGACAATGAGTGTGCTGGTCCCATCATGGCCGTTGCCCGCCCTGTTCCTCGTGTGCCGCTGTCCAGTTGACCGGGTGCGATGACGCTCCGTCGGCGACACAGCGTAGCGGCCGTGATCTTCGGGTCGACAGCCGATTCCCCCATCGGGCTCGCGGGCAGGCAAGATGGGGGCGTGACCCTCATCGATCAGTTGCCGCCGACCGCAGATCCCGATGCCCTGTACGAAGCCTTCGAGTCCTGGGCCGAGGAGCGCGGTCTGACGCTCTACCCCCACCAGGAGGAGGCGCTGATCGAGGTGGTCTCCGGGGCGAACGTGATCGTGTCGACGCCGACCGGCTCCGGCAAGAGCATGATCGCCGCGGCCGCGCACTTCGCGGCGCTCGCCCGGGACGAGGTCACCTTCTACACGGCGCCGATCAAGGCGCTGGTGTCGGAGAAGTTCTTCGAACTGTGCAAGATCTTCGGCACGGAGAACGTGGGCATGCTGACCGGCGACGCGTCCGTCAACTCCGATGCCCCGGTCATCTGCTGCACCGCCGAGGTGCTCGCCTCGATCGCCTTGCGCGACGGCAAGCACGCGGACGTGGGCCAGGTCGTCATGGACGAGTTCCACTTCTACGCCGAGGGCGACCGCGGCTGGGCCTGGCAGATCCCGATCCTGGAGCTGCCGCAGGCTCAGTTCGTCCTGATGTCGGCGACCCTCGGCGACGTGTCCTTCTTCGAGAAGGACCTCACCCGCCGCACCGGCCGCCCGACCGCCGTGGTCCGCTCGGCCACCCGGCCGGTACCGCTGTCGTACGCGTACCGCTACACCCCGCTGACGGAGACGCTCACCGATCTGCTGGAGACGAAGCAGGCTCCCGTCTACATCGTGCACTTCACACAGGCGCAGGCGGTCGAGCGGGCGCAGGCGCTGATGAGCATCAACATGTGCTCGAAGGAGGAGAAGGAGCAGATCGCCGATCTGATCGGCAACTTCCGCTTCACCACCAAGTTCGGCCGCAACCTCTCCCGCTACGTACGGCACGGCATCGGTGTCCACCACGCCGGCATGCTGCCCAAGTACCGGCGCTTGGTGGAGAAACTCGCCCAGGCCGGTCTGCTGAAGGTGATCTGCGGTACGGACACGCTCGGCGTCGGGGTCAACGTGCCCATCCGCACGGTGCTGTTCACGGCGCTGACCAAGTACGACGGCAACCGGGTGCGCACGCTGCGGGCGCGTGAGTTCCACCAGATCGCCGGGCGGGCCGGGCGGGCCGGTTTCGACACCGCGGGCTTCGTGGTGGCGCAGGCGCCCGAGCACGTCATCGAGAACGAGAAGGCGCTCTCCAAGGCCGGCGACGACCCGAAGAAGCGCCGCAAGGTGGTCCGCAAGAAGGCGCCGGAGGGCTTCGTCGGCTGGACGGAGAACACCTTCGAGAAGCTGATCGACTCGGAGCCGGAGCCCCTGACGTCCCGCTTCCGGGTGACGCACACGATGCTGCTGTCGGTGATCGCCCGGCCGGGCAACGCCTTCGAGGCGATGCGGCATCTGCTGGAGGACAACCACGAGCCGCGCCGGCAGCAGCTCCGGCACATCCGGCGCGCGATCGCCATCTACCGTTCGCTGCTGGACGGCGGGATCGTCGAGAAGCTCGACGCGCCGGACGCCACCGGCCGGATCGTCCGCCTCACCGTCGACCTGCAGCAGGACTTCGCGCTGAACCAGCCGCTGTCCACGTTCGCGCTGGCCGCGTTCGAACTGCTCGACCCCGAGTCGCCGTCGTACGCCCTGGACATGGTGTCCGTCGTCGAGTCCACGCTGGACGACCCCCGGCAGATCCTGGCCGCCCAGCAGAACAAGGCGCGCGGCGAGGCCGTGGCCGCGATGAAGGCGGACGGCGTCGAGTACGAGGAGCGCATGGAGCGGCTCCAGGACATCACGTACCCGAAGCCCCTCGAGGAGCTGCTCTTCCACGCCTACAACACGTACCGCAAGAGCCACCCGTGGGTCGGCGACCACCCGCTGTCGCCGAAGTCCGTCATCCGGGACATGTACGAGCGGGCGCTGTCCTTCACGGAGCTGGTGTCCCACTACGAGCTGGCCCGCACCGAGGGCATCGTGCTGCGCTACCTGGCCAGCGCCTACAAGGCCCTCGACCACACCGTCCCCGACGACCTGAAGTCGGAGGACCTGCAGGACCTGATCGAGTGGCTGGGCGAGATGGTGCGCCAGGTCGACTCCAGTCTGCTGGACGAGTGGGAACAGCTCGCCAACCCGGAGGAGATGACCGCCGAGGAGGCCCAGGAGAAGGCCGACGAGGTCAAGCCGGTCACCGCCAACGCGCGGGCCTTCCGGGTCCTGGTGCGCAACGCCATGTTCCGGCGGGTCGAGCTCGCCGCCCTCGACCACGTCGACGAACTCGGCGAGATGGACGGCGAGTCCGGCTGGGACGCCGACGCGTGGGGCGAGGCGATGGACAAGTACTGGGACGAGTACGACGACCTCGGCACCGGCCCGGACGCCCGCGGTCCCAAGCTGCTGGTGATCCAGGAGGAGCCGCAGAACGGTCTGTGGCGGGTCCGTCAGATCTTCGACGACCCGAACGACGACCACGACTGGGGCATCAGCGCGGAGATCGACCTCACGGCCTCCGACGCGGAGGGCAGGGCGGTCGTCCGCGTCACGGACGTGGGCCAACTGTGAGAACAGCGCGAGGCACAGGAGAAGCGCACCGATGACGAACCCCGCCGACCGACTCGTCGACCTGCTCGACCTGGAGCAGATCGAGGTCAACATCTTCCGGGGCCGCAGCCCGCAGGAGTCCCTGCAGCGGGTCTTCGGCGGGCAGGTGGCCGGCCAGGCGCTGGTCGCGGCCGGCCGGACCACCGAGGGCGACCGGCCCGTGCACTCGCTGCACGCGTACTTCCTGCGCCCGGGACGGCCGGGTGTGCCGATCGTGTACCAGGTAGAACGGGTGCGGGACGGGCGGTCGTTCACCACGCGCCGGGTCACCGCGGTGCAGCAGGGCCGCACGATCTTCAATCTCACCGCCTCCTTTCACAAGCCTGAGGAAGGACCCTTCGAGCACCAGCTGCCGCCGGCTCGCGAGGTCCCGGACCCGGAGTCCCTGCCGACGGTCACGGAGGAGATCCGGGCGCATCTGGGCGCTCTGCCCGAGCAGTTGGAGCGGATGGCGCGCCGTCAGCCGTTCGACATCCGGTACGCGGACCGGCTGCGCTGGAGCGCCGAGGACGTCCAGGACGCCGAGCCGCGCAGCGCGGTGTGGATGCGCGCGGTCGGACCGCTGGGCGACGATCCGCTGGTGCACACCTGCGCGCTGACGTACGCCAGCGACATGACGCTCCTGGACGCGGTCCGTCTGCCGGTGGAGCCGCTGTGGGGTCAGCGGAACTTCGACATGGCGTCCCTGGACCACGCGATGTGGTTCCACCGGCCGTTCCGCGCGGACGAGTGGTTCCTGTACGACCAGGAGTCGCCGATCGCGACCGGCGGGCGTGGTCTGGCCCGGGGGCGGATCTACGATCTGCAGGGGCGTCTGCTGGTGTCGGTCGTCCAGGAAGGTCTCTTCCGCAAGCTGTAGGGCGTGCGTGTCAGGCTCCGCCGCGGCGGAGCCGGCTCAGCAGGCCGCGGGGCGAGCGAGGGGGGCGCTGTGGCGTCTTGGGTTTCTCGCCGGGGTGTGACGGCGCCGGGCGCGGCGCGGGCTGGTGGGTGCGGGCCTCGTCCAGAGTGGATTCCAGGTCGGCCCGCAGCCAGGCGATCTCGTCCGGGTCCTCGGCCGTGACGATCTTCTCGACGAGGTGGGCGGCCGGGCTGCCCGGGGCCCCGTGGGCGGGTGGTCCGGGCCGGAACCGGTTCAGGTGGGAGCGCTCGTAGGGGTCCTTGACGATCTCGGCGATCTGGAGGGGGTCGAGGAACGCGGCCACGGCCCCGGCCCGCTGCCAGGGGTCGTCGGCCAGGCGGAGCAGGAAGCCCAGGTGACGTCCTCGCCAGTTGCGGGCCCTGAGATCCCGGCCTGCCGCCATCTGGGCCCGCAGGGATTCGGGTGTCCGGCCCTTGAGCAGGAAGGCGTTGCTCTGTTCGGCGGTGAACTGCTGCAGTTCTTCGGCGAGATACAGCCAGACGACGGCCCGGTAGCGGTTCAGGTAGAACTTCACGGGCACGACCAGCCCCAGCCGTGCCAGGCGGGTGAACCGGGAGGCCGGTACCTGCATGAGGGCGGCCGCCTCACCGGTGCCGACGACCCGGACGTGCTCGCGCAGTTCCTCCGTCGAACGAAGCAGTCGGTCGAGCTCCGCACGGGCCACCACCCGGCGGCCCCCTCCGCCCTCGTCGGGCATGGTCCTGATGCGGCCCAGGTGCACGGCGAGATCGAACTCGCCGCGCTTGAGGCCCAGTTCCCGAGCCGCGCGGCTCGCGGAGCAGGCGAGGGTCTGCTGTGGTGCGACGGTGTTTCCGGACATGGTCGGTCTCCCCCGTGGAGTGCGTCGGAGTGGAGCGGAGTGCCGAGGCCCCGCACGATCCGCGAAGGCCCCGGAAAAAACCGTAGCCGGATTCGCGGATCTCGTGGCGGCCTGTGGATAACTCCGGGGGAGCCGAGAAAAGAGCAGGTCAGAGGTCTTCGAGCGGAGCCCGATCGGGCTGGCGGGCGTCCACGGTGAGGTGCTCGCCGACCCGGCTGACGAGCAGGGTCATCTCGTAGGCGATCTGGCCCATGTCGGCCTGCGCGCCGCTGAGCACGCACAGGCAGCTACCCGATCCCGCCGCGGTGACGAACAGCAGCGCGTCATCGAACTCGATCATGGTCTGGCGTACCTGACCGGCTCCGAAGTGGCGTCCGGATCCCTTGGCCAGGCTGTGCAGTCCGGACGAGACCGCGGCGAGGTGCTCGGCGTCCTCGCGGCGCAGTCCGGTGCTCGCGCCCGCCACCAGTCCGTCGTTGGACAGGACCAGCGCGTGGCGGACGTGGTCGACGCGCTCGGTCAGGTCGTCCAGCAGCCATCCCAGCCCCTGGTTCTGCGCCATGTCTCCGTCTCCCCGCGTGTCATTCCCCGTGGATGTCCCCCGTGCCTCCTCCGTTTCGCCGAAGGAAACGCCCGCAAGCCTTCCCCAGGAGACGGCGCCGGAGCAAGGAGGATTGCGGCATGGCGCAGAAGATGACCGACGACGAATGGCGGGCGTTCGTCTCGCACGGCACCCGCACGGGAAAACTGTCCACGGTGCGGGCCGACGGCCGTCCGCACGTGGCACCCATCTGGTTCCTGATCGACGGGGACGAGGTCGTGTTCAACACGGGCAAGGGGACGGTGAAGGGGCGCAATCTGGCACGGGACGGCCGGGTCGCGCTGTGTGTGGACGACGACCGGCCGCCGTTCGGCTTCGTGGTCCTGGAGGGCCGGGCCCGGATCTCGGAGGATCTCGGCGAGCTCCGGCACTGGGCGACCCGTATCGCCGGCCGGTACATGGGCGAGGAGCGTGCCGAGGAGTTCGGCGCGCGCAACGGCGTACCCGGCGAGCTGCTGGTGCGGGTCGCTGTCGACAAGGTGCTGGCCTGGAAGTCCCTCGCCGGCTGACCGGGTCGCCGTCAGCTCACCGAGTCGAGGAGCCGGGCGGTGTGCATCCGTCCGGCGTACTCGACGAGCCGGATCAGGACCTCCTTCCCCGAGTCGCGGTCCCGGGCGTCGCACAGGACGACGGGGGTGCCCCCGTCGAGGTCGAGGGCGCGCGAGACGTCCTGGGCGCCGTACGTCCGGGCGCCCGTGAAGCAGTTGACGGCGACGACGAACGGGATGTGCCGGTGCTCGAAGTAGTCGACGGCGGGGAAGCAGTCCTCGAGGCGCCGGGTGTCGGCCAGGACCACCGCGCCCAGCGCCCCTTGCGACAACTCGTCCCACAGGAACCAGAAGCGGTCCTGGCCCGGGGTGCCGAAGAGGTACAGGGAGAGGCCGGAGCGGATGGTGATGCGGCCGAAGTCCATGGCGACGGTCGTCGTGACCTTCTGGTCCACTCCGTCGGTGTCGTCGACCCACTGGCCCGCCTCGCTCAGCAGTTCCTCGGTGCGCAGCGGTTTGATCTCGCTGACCGCGCCCACCAGAGTGGTCTTGCCGACGCCGAACCCGCCGGCGACCAGAATCTTCAACGCCAGGGGTGCCGTGTCGCCACCTGTGGCATCGGAGTGCTCGGAGACCATGGATCACTTCTCTCGGGAGAGTTCGGCTGCGGTGCAGGTGTGCGAGGTCAGCATCATGACAACGTGGGCCCTTTTCCGAGGGGTTCGACCGTAATCTGCCCGATCTGACCGCCCCTTGCGCGTTCACGGTCCGAAGGTGTGCGCGAGCCGGTGCCAGGGGGTCCGTTCCGCGTCCGGGTCGGCTCGGGTGTGGGTGCTACAGGGCCCGCAGCCCTTCGATCACCTCGCGCAGGATGCGTTCGTCGGGCAGGTGTGCGGGCGGGACCGGCCGGCTGACGGTGACGCAGCCGTGTTCCAGAAGGTCGCCGAGCAGGACCCGGACCACGCCCACGGGCAGGTCCGCGCCCGCCGCGAGTTCGGCGACCGACTGCGTCTCCGTCCGGCACAGGTCGAGGAGGGCCCGGTGCTCGGGCCCGACGGCCAGGTCCTCCGCGCCGGGCGCCCCCGGGTCCAGGGTGACCAGGGCGATCAGATCGAAGCGCACTCCGGTGGGGCCGGGTTTGGTGCGTCCGCCCGTCATGGCGTACGGGCGGACCAGGGGGCCGGCCTCGTTGTCGTACCACTGGCTGCCCAGCTCCTGCGGGACGCCGGTCATGTCCTCGGTCATCTCGGCCGGTCGCTCTCTCGTCTCATCCGGCGGCGGGCGGCCGCGCGGCGAGACGCGGCGGGGTGAACAGATGTTCGCCGACCCGTTTCACCAGTCGCGCCATCTCGTAGGCGACCAGGCCGATGTCGGCGGTCACGGCGGTGAGCACGGCGAGGCAGGAGCCGTCTCCGGCGGCGGCCACGAACAGGAAGCCGTCGTCCATCTCCACCATGGTCTGGCGGACTCCGCCGGCGCCGAAGTGGCGGCCCGCGCCCTTGGCGAGGCTGTGGAAGCCGGAGGCCACGGCCGCGAGGTGTTCGGCGTCCTCGCGGGTGAGGCCGGTGGAGGCGCCGACGGCGAGTCCGTCGTTGGACAGCACCACGGCGTGCCGTACCTCGCTGACGCGCATCACCAAGTCGTCCAGCAGCCAGTCGAGTTCGCCGGACGGCTGGGCCGACTTCGCGCTCGGGTCCTGGATCATGCGGGGTCTCCTTCGCTGCTGTCGCTGCCCGGTGCGGGATCCGGGGTGGCGCCCCGGCCGGGTTGCCTGCCGCCGCCGCGTGCCCAGCCGGCCCGGTAGGCGGCCATCCGGTCCCGGACGAGTTCGGGTGTGCGCCCGTCGTCGCGCGGCCGGGGCTCCCGAGTCGTCTCCTCGGCGAGCGGCCTGCGCAGCTGGGGGGCGAGGTGTGCCTGCCGCACCCGGCGCGGGAGGTCGTCCGATCCGTCGGAGTCGTCCGGGGGGCGGTGCAGACGCAAGGCGGTGACTCCCGGGGGCGGCGGGTCGGCGGCGGCCGGTCCGGCGGCGGCCCGGACGGGGGCCACCAGGGCGGGCCGGTCGGCGGGCGCGGCGACGGGCTCGTGTTCGAACGTCGGCCGGTCGGGTGCGGGCACCCGCGCGTACGCGCGTTCCGCGGACGGCTCGACCTCGGCGGCCTCCCGGACGGAACGTTCCGGCTTCCCGCCGTGCAGCAGGGCCGTCGGCAGCAGGACGACCGCGGTGGTGCCGCCGTAGGGCGAGGTCCGCAGGTGCACCTTGACGCCGTGGCGGGCGGAGAGCCGGCTCACGACGAACAGTCCGAGCCGGTCGCTGTCGAACAGGTCGAGCGCCTCGGACTGCGCGATGCGCCGGTTGGCCTCGGTGAGGGTCTCCTTGCCCATGCCCAGTCCGCGGTCCTCCACCTCGACGGCGTAGCCGTTGCCGACGGGTTCGCCGGTGATGCGCACGCGCGTGTGCGGCGGTGAGAACTGGGCCGCGTTCTCGACGAGTTCGGCGAGCAGATGGGTGAGGTCGGCGACGGCGGCGCCGACTACGGACGTCTCGGGAAGCTGCCGTACCTCCACGCGCGCGTAGTCCTCGACCTCGGAGACCGCGGCACGGACGACGTTGGTCAGGGAGACGGGCTTGCGCCAGGCCCGGCCGGGCGCGGCGCCCGAGAGGATGATCAGGCTCTCCGCGTGGCGGCGCATACGGGTGGTGAGGTGGTCGAGCCGGAAGAGGTCGCTCAGCTCGTCCGGGTCGTCCGAGCGGCGCTCCATACTGTCCAGGAGGCTCAGTTGGCGGTGGACCAGGACCTGGCTGCGGCGGGCGAGGTTCACGAACACACCGGAGATGCCGCTGGCGAGTTCGGCGCGCTCCACCGCGGCCCGCAGCGCGGCCCGGTGCACGGTGGTCAGTGCCTCGGCGACCTGGCCGGTCTCGTCCTCGGCCGGAGGTCCGGGCGGGGCCTCGGCACGGATGTCGATCTCGTCTCCGGCGCGGAGCCTTCGCATGGCCTCGGGGAGTTTGCGCCGGGCGATCTCCAGGGCGCCGTTGCGCAGGCTGACGAGTTCGACGACGAGTCCGCGGCCGATGCGCACGGAGATGACGAGCGAGGCGGCGACGGCGGCGAGGCCGAACAGGACCGCGGCGCCCGCCGGGGTGAGCACCCCGCGGGTGAAGGGGTCGGCGCGCTCGGCGACATCGCGGCCCGCGGCCGCCTCGATGCCGCGCATTCCGTCCCGCACGCGCGCGTGGGCCGTGTCCCAGGTGGCCTCCGAGGCGGCCGCAACCGCTTTCGCTCCCGGTCCGCTCCTGAGGACACGGTCCTCTGTGGCGGCGAGGGCCGCGTAGGCGCTGCCGTCGGCGAGGCGCTGCCAGGTGGTGCGTTGGGGGCCGCGCAGGTCGGCGACGGCCGATCCGGTGAGGGTACGGCGGGTGCCGACGGCGCCGGTGAACAGCCGCAGTCGCTCGCCGTCGAGGCGGCCGGCCAGGCGGGCGCCCGCGAGGACGGCGTCCTCCTGGGCCAGCGCCTCGCCCGCGCGGGAGAACTCGAGCAGCACGCGCGCGTCGGAGCCGAGTTCGGCGTCCTGGATCCCGGAGAGCGCGCCGTCGACCTGGAAGGCCGCCGAGATCGTGGCCGTGTACCGGTCGTAGGCCTCCCGCCAGTCGGCGTCGCCGTCGAGCAGCGCGGTCCGCAGGGGACGCAGGCCTTCGGCTCCGGAGACGAACGCCTCTAGCCTCTGGGCGACTCCGGCGGGCAGGTCCTGGCCGTCGGCGACCGTGCTGTGGTCGCCGAGGCGGAGCGCGGCCACGGCCGCGTCCGTGCGCTCCGCGAGGCTTGTGAGGTCGTCGTCCCGCACCGTGGCGGGTTCGGTCGCGTGGCGTACGGCGGCCACCCGCTCGTTCTGCAGGGCGGCCACCGCCGCCGCGACGGGGGTGCGGACCTCGGAGTCGACGCGCTGCAACTGGCGCAGGCGGGAGATGTCCTGGGCGGTGCTGACGGTGGCGTACGCCCACAGGGCCAGCAGGGAGACGACCGGCACCATCAGCAGACAGACGATCTTGGCCCGCACGGTGCGCGGCCGGAGGTGCCGGCGTCCCGCGCGCGCGGGTGCGACGCCGGCCGACGGGCCGGACTGTTCGTCCGGGCCCTCGTCGGCGGGCGGCCCGGCGTGGGCACGGCGCCCGCGCACCGGGGGCGGCGCCTCGGCGCCGGTCGTGGGGGTCCTACGGGGTGTACGCATGGCCTCCTCGCTCGGATGAAGTTCTGGGGGCGTGCCGTCCGAAGACGTCGAGGGGCCCGGCGTCCGGGCCCGTCACGCGGTCGGGGCCGGCCGGCGGCCGGCGCCGCTCTCCACCGGCTGCTGGGCCGAGGCCGACGCCTCGCGCTCCCCCGTGGTGGGCGACAGCGCGACGAAGGCCGAGGTCAGGAAGAGGTAGGACCCGAGACCGACGGCGAGGGGGAAGATGAACTGCATCGCCGTGGCCCCGGGCAGCGCCGCGCCGGACGGTGTGACGTGCACACTCACCGCGAACATGCCGGTGTAGTGCATGCTGCTGACCGCCGCCCCCATCACGAGCGAGGCGACGGTGACCGCGATCGGCGACTTGATGTTGAGCGCCGCCCACAGGGCCGCGGTCGCGGCGACGACGGCGATCAGGACGGAGACGGCGACGAGGGTCGGATCGTAGGAGACGTCGCCGTGCAGGCGGACGGCGGCCATGCCCAGGTAGTGCATGCTCGCCACGCCGACACCGGTGGTGAGCCCGCCGAGCAGCAACGCGCGCGTGCGGTCACGGCTGTGGCCGACGGCGAAGACACCGGCGCAGACGACCACCATGGCGACGAGGAGGCTGAGCACGGTCAGCGGAACGTCGTAGCGGATGTCGGTGCCGCTGACGGCGAAACCGAGCATGGCCACGAAGTGCATGGTCCAGATGCCGGTGCCGATCGCGGAGGCTGCGGTGATCAGCCAGTTGCGGCGCGAGCGCCCCGTGGCGCCGAGGGCACGCACGGTGCAGCGCAGCCCGAGGGCGGCGCCTGTGCAGGCCATCGCGTACGACAGCACGGGGGTCAGCCAGCCGAAGGCGGCGTGGTCCAGGTGTCCCATGGCCAGGGGACGCTAGTGGGGGCACGGGTGCACACAGGGGGCGCATTTCGAAAGGTGATGGAAGGTGACGCATAAGTGCGCCTGACCGATCGGCTCACGCTCGAACGTGCGCACAGCGGTGTCCTCCGTGGCGGTGAGGGATCATGCGGAACATGAGCGACGACCACACACATGTCCAGGAGTTCTTCACCGCCCGCGCGGCGGACTGGGACACCCGTTTCCCCGACGACGGCCCCGTCTACGCGGCAGCGGTCGCCGAGCTCGGTCTGCGCGAGGGGGACCGCGTGCTGGACGCGGGCTGCGGCACCGGAAGGGCCCTGACGCCGCTGCGCGCGGCCGTGGGGCCCTCCGGAGTGGTCATGGGGGCCGATCTGACCCCGGCCATGCTCCAGGCCGCCGTACGGGCCGGACGCGACCGTGCCGGGCGGCTGATGATCGCCGACGTCGCCGCGCTCCCCCTGCGGGACGAGTCGCTGGACGCGGTGTTCGCGGCGGGGCTCATCGCCCACCTTCCCAGCCCGGCGGAGAACCTGCGGGAACTGGCCCGGGTGGTGCGGCCGGGCGGTGTGCTCGCGCTGTTCCATCCCATCGGGCGGGCCGCGCTCGCCGCCCGGCAGGGGCGGCGGATCACGCCCGAGGACCTGCGCGCCGAGCCGAACCTGCGCCCCTTGCTGGCCGGTTCCGGCTGGCGCATGACGTCGTACGTCGACGAGGACGACCGTTTCCTGACCCTGGCCGTCCGGGAGGGCTGACGGCTCACGCGGTCGCCGTGACCGCTCTCACGAACGCGTCCGCGTCGTCGAACACGACGTTGTGGCCGGCGCCCGGCACCGTCACGACACGGACGCCCGCCTCCTCCAGGGCGTCCGCTCCGTCGAGCGCGCCGCTGAGTCCACCCTGGACATGGACCCGGTCGACGGTGTCGAGCCCGGCCAGGATCTCTCGCACGACCGGCTCGGATCCGCGCCGGAGCGCGACGGCGCTGCGGTACAGGGCACGCGGGTCGGCCAGGCGCATCGTCGCGGCCCACAGGGGACCGACCCGGTCGAGCACGCGTGCGTGGCCGCCGTCGAGGTACTCCTCCTCCGTGAAGGAGGCGATGTCGGCGCTGCCCGCGGCGTTCGGCGGGAAGGCGTCGAGGTTGGCCTCGGTGAAGACGAGCCGTGCCACCGGGTCGGGCCGGCGGTGGGCGAGGACGAACTCCTCCGGCCGGTCGCTGATGCCGTGTCCGGGAAGGTCGACGAACAGGCTGTGGCCGATGCTCGGGACCGCTTAGGTGCGGTACAGGGCAAGTTCCAGGGCGCGGTGAAGTCCCGGGAGAACTCGTATGCGGTCTGCCGCCGTGACTCCAACTCCAGTTTGGGTAAAGGGAGATGAAAGGACCAGTTCAGCTCAACGTGTACCACCGTATCGGGGAAGGTCGCCATCATGTTCGACAGGATCCGCAAAGCCGGTGCGAGGCTCTTCGGCGCGCGGCGCACACCGTCCCCCGCCGGCCCCGGCGGGTCGCGGCCCGCCGCCGGGAAGGGCTCCGCCGCGAAGCGTCCGCACAATCTGTTCGAAGCGGCCGCCGTGTACGTCTCCGCCCGCGCCGAGGACGATCAGGACCGGCTCGACGAGGCGGCCGGCTGGGTGTCGCCGGAGGCGCTGTCCTTCGGGGTGAACGAACTCGCCTGCCGTGCCGTCGTCGCTCTCGCGCGGGAGCGCGCCGAGTCGCCCACGACCGTGGCGCGGGCGCTGCTGGGGCTGCCGACCGTGTGACAGGACGGTGAAGGGTGGCCGATTCGCCCCGTCAGGTCGGAAAACTGCAGCTCCGGGTGTGTCGGGGGATCGTGACAAGCGCCTTCCCGCCGCACTAGGGTGCGCGCCGTTGGACCAACGGATGGGGAGGCTGGGATGGCCGGGACGGACGAGGACGCCGTCGCCGCCGCGGAGGACGCGCTCTACGTGCTCACGGCGGCGCTGCTGACGCCGGCGAAGTTCCCGGCGGTGCTCGGGGACGACTACCCGGAGGCCTGTGCGGCGCTCGGTCTCGCGCCGCTGGCCGACGGGTACGGCCTGGTACTGGGCCAGGACGGCGAGGGCGCGCGCTGGACGGTCGTCATCGACGACGTGTCGCTGGTGGCGGTCGCGATCGCCTCATGGGACTGCGGCATGGAGCACGAGCTGTCGCCCGACGAGCGGACGGTGGTCGCGGCCCTGCCGGGGTGGCCCCTGGATGTCGCCGTAGCGGCGCCCGGCGTGCCGGCCCCGCACGATCCCGCCCCCGAGATCGCGGACGGCCCCGCACTGGCCCCGCCGGACACCTCCGTGTGGGGTCCGGCGCAGCGACGCCTGGGAGCCGACGAGATCGCCGTCCAGTGGACCCTGTGGCGGGAGCAGATAGACGACGCCGAGTTCACGTCCACGGGTGACGCGGAGGGCACCGGCCCGGGCGACCGGGCGGCGGGCGACCGCGGGACGGAGGGCGGCGGCGGAGCGGCCGGAGACAGCGGCGCCGCGGGCGACGGCGAGAAGTCCGAGCGGAAGGCGCCGGAGGGGCAGAACGACATTCGGCGGGTGCTGGCCGAGGCCCGCTCGTACGTCGAGACGCCGCCGCCGCTGGGCCGCGTGCGGTCGTCGTTCGCCCCCGGTGACGCGCGCACCCTGCGCGCCGACGGCCCGGGCTGGTCGCTGGTGGCCCGGACCGACGACATCGCGTTCCTCCTGCTGGACGCGCGGCCCGGCGTGGTGCTCCCGGTCGGCCGGGGAGCGGAACTGCCGGGGCTCCTGGAAGCGCTGGACAGGATGGCGGTCCGCCCGTCCTGAGAAAGGGGGGCCGCGGTGAGGCGCACCGCGGCCCCCCTTCCTCAGCGGCCGAGCTCCTTGCGGGTGACGCGGCGCAGCCTGCGCCGCTGTGAGGGATCCAGCGTGAGGTAGGCGGCCGCCGGAACCCCCAGCACGATCAGCAGAGCAGCCCACCAGGGCAGCCAGATCAACAGCAGAATCCCGACCGCCACACCTCCTGCGGCGATCTTCGCGTTCCTCGACATGTGTGTCGCCTCCTTCGCGGCCCCTGCCGCTCTCTGTCATGAAAACGGGTCCGCGCCGCGCGCGGTTCCGGACCCGACCCTGAAACGTCCCTGACCTCCATCCCTGAGGCAGCCCTGAGGCAGCGCCGAGGCAACCACGAGGCAGCCCTGAGAATGCTGTACCCTCGGCGGCTCCGACTCCGGTAGTCAAATTTGAGGAGTACGCTCATCGCCGTGCAGAGGGTTCCCGTGCAAGCAGTGTCCGAGATCTCCGAACTGGCCCGGTGTCAGGCCGTCTTCGTGCCCGGCGTCCCGGCCCGCTCCGGCGTCGTCGCCTTCTGGCGGTCCGCGGGGGACGGTCCCCCTCCTGTCCCCTCCGGCGTTGCTTCGGCGGCCGTCGGGGACGTGACGGTCGTCCAGGCCGACGAGGCCGGGGTGAGCCTCGCGCGCGTGCCTGCCCTCCTGATGCCGCTGCCGGACGCCCTGCCGGTGCTGGCACGCGCGCGTGTCGCCGAGGAAGGGCACAGGGCGACGGTGTTCTGGGGCGCGGCGTCCCTGCTGGCCCTGCACTGTGTCGCACGGGGACTGCTGCTGCCCGGCCTGTCCCCGCAGGACCACGATGCCTGGCGGATGGGCCCCCTCGGACCGGGCGACGTCGAGGCGGTCCGCCGGCTGGCCGCCTCCATGCCGCCCGAGGCGCACTGCGTGCCCGTCGACACCGACCCGCCCCTGCGGCTGCCGGATCCGGAGCGGCTGCTGCGGGCCTTCCTGGACGCGGTCGCCGACGCGCTGCCCCGCTCCCCCGCCGCACCGCTCGTGACGGGCGGCCCGGCCTACGCGGCCCCTGAGCCGCGCCAGCTGCCGGAGCTGCGCCCATGGGCCGCCGATGTCGCCGCGGGCCACGACGCGGGCGTCAGGGTCTCGCTGCGGATCGAGGTGACCGGGATCGAACCGTCGTGGACCGAGGCCCCGGTCGGGGGGCGACCGGCCCCGGTCGACCGCTCAGGGGCAACCGCGGCCGAGGAAGACGGCGAGGCGGCGGCACGCTTCCGGGCCGTTCCCCAGGTGCACAGTGCGAGCGATCCCGCGCTCGTCGTGGACGCCGCCGAGATCTGGGGCGAAGCGGAGGCCGCGAGCGGGGAGTTCGGTGCACGCGCGCGTGTGGACGCCCTGCTCGCCCTGCGCCGCGCGGCACGGGCCTGGCCGTCGCTCACGCCGCTGCTGTCGGCCACGGTCCCGGATGCCGTCGATCTCGTCGAGGAGGAGGTCGCCGAACTGCTCGGGGAGGGGGCGCGGGCACTCGCGGCGGCGGGGGTCGAGGTGCACTGGCCGAGGGAGCTGGCACCCAGGCTGACGGCCCGCGCGGTCGTGGGTCCGCCCGAGGACGGCACGCAGAGCGACGGCTTCGGCGCGGACACACCGTCGTTCCTGTCCGCGGACGCGTTGCTCTCGTTCACCTGGCGATTCGCGGTGGGCGACCAGCAGCTCACCCGTGCGGAACTGGACCGTCTCGCCGAGGCCAACCGGCCCCTCGTACGGCTGCGCGACCGGTGGGTCCTGATCGACCCGCAGGAAGTGCGCCGGGCCCGCGCACGGCAGGACGGCAAGGTGACGCCCGTCGAGGCGCTCGGCGCGGCGCTGACGGGCTCCACCGAGGTGGACGGCCGGCAGGTCGAGGTGCGGCCGGCGGGCCGGCTCGCGGCCCTGCGGGAGCGGCTGACGGATCCGGGGGCGCAGGAGCCGGTGGAGCAGCCCGCCGCCCTGGCCGCCACGCTGCGCGACTACCAGCGGCGCGGTCTGGACTGGCTGGCGCGGAACACCTCGCTCGGGCTCGGCTGCTGTCTGGCCGACGACATGGGGCTCGGCAAGACCATCACGCTGATCAGCCTGCACCTGCACCGCCGGACGGACCCCTCGGCCGCCGGTCCGACCCTGGTGGTCTGTCCGACGTCCCTGGTGGGCAACTGGCAGCGCGAGATCGAGCGGTTCGCTCCCGGAACGCCGGTGCGCCGCTTCCACGGGCCGCGCCGCGCGCTGGACGGCCTGGCGGACGGGGAGTTCGTGCTGACCACCTACGGCACCCTGAGGCTGGACGCGGGCCGGCTCGGGGAGGTGCCGTGGGGGCTGGTCGTGGCGGACGAGGCGCAGCATGTGAAGAACCCGTACTCGGCGACCGCGCGGGCACTGCGCACCCTCGGCGCACGCGCGCGCGTGGCGCTGACGGGCACGCCGGTGGAGAACAATCTGTCGGAGCTGTGGGCGATCCTCGACTGGACGACACCGGGTCTGCTGGGCCGGCTGGGCACGTTCCGCAGGCGGTACGCGCGCGGGGTGGAGAGCGGCGGGGATCCGGCCGCCGCCGAGCGGCTGTCCCGGCTCGTGGCGCCGTTCCTGCTGCGCCGCCGCAAGTCGGACCCGGGGATCGCCCCCGAGCTGCCGCCCAAGACCGAGACCGATCGCCCCGTGTCGCTCAGCAGGGAGCAGGCGGGGCTGTACGAGGCGGTGGTGCGCGAGACGCTCGCGGCGATCGCCGAGGCCGACGACATGGCGCGGCGCGGGTTGATCGTGAAGCTTCTGACCGGCCTCAAACAGATCTGCAACCATCCGGCGCAGTACCTCAAGGAGGAGCGTCCGGGGGCTGCCGGGCGCTCCGGCAAGCTGGAGCTGCTGGACGAGTTGCTGGACACGATCCTCTCCGAGGGGGCGGGCGTCCTGCTCTTCACGCAGTACATGGGCATGGCACGGCTGCTGGAGCGGCATCTGGCGGCGCGGGGCGTGCCGACGCTGTTCCTGCACGGCGGGACGCCCGTGGCCGAGCGGGAGGCGATGGTGCGGCGCTTCCAAGGCGGCGAGGTTCCGGTGTTCCTGCTGTCGTTGAAGGCGGCGGGCACCGGCCTCAACCTCACGCGCGCGGAGCATGTCGTGCACTACGACCGCTGGTGGAACCCCGCGGTGGAGGCGCAGGCGACCGACCGGGCGTACCGCATCGGACAGACCCGGCCCGTGCAGGTCCACCGGCTGATCGCCGAGGGCACGATCGAGGACCGGATCGCGGAGATGCTGCGCCGCAAGCAGGGCTTGGCCGATGCCGTCCTGGGGTCGGGCGAGGCGGCGTTCACGGAACTGACGGACACCGAGCTGGCGGAACTGGTCGAGCTGCGCGGGGGCATGCGATGAACGGATTCGACGACGACCTGGAGCGCACGTTCGCGGCGTTGCCGCCCGCGCAGGGGAGAGGTTTCGCGCAGAGCTGGTGGGGCCGGGCGTGGCTGGCCGCCCTGGAGGACGGCGCGCTGGACTCCGAGCAGGTGCGGACGGGGCGCAGGCTGGCGCGGGCGGGCGCCGTGGGAGCGGTGTCGGTGCGGCCGGGGCGCATCACGGCCGTCGTACAGGATCGCGACCGCACGGCGCATCGGGCCGATGTGCTGCTCGGGCAGCTCCCGGACACCGAGTGGGACCGTTTTCTCGACCTGGCGGCCGAGCGGTCGGCGCATGTCGCCGCGCTGCTCGACCGCGAGATGCCGCCGCATCTGGTCGAGGACGCGGAGACGGCCGGTGTCGCTCTGCTGCCGGGGCTCGGCGAGCTGGAGGCCGCGTGCGACTGCGGCGCGTGGGACCACTGCGGTCACACGGCGGCGCTCTGCTACCAGGTGGCGCGGCTGCTCGACCAGGATCCGTTCCTCCTGCTGCTGATCCGGGGACGCGCCGAGCGGGCCGTGCTGGAGGATCTGCAGGCCCGTGGGGTGGCCGCGCCCGCCGTGGCGGAACCCGCCGAACCGGAGGGCGTGGACGCGGCCGAGGCGTACGCCGCGGGGGACGTCCTGCCGCCGCTGCCCGCCCTGCCCGGACCGCCGTCGGAGCCGGGCGTTCCGCCCGTGTGGGACACGGACGTCCCGCCGCCGCCCGGAGTGGATCCGGTGGCTCTGCGGTTCCTGGCCGCCAGGACGGCTTCCGCCGCCCGTCTGCGGCTCGCGGAGGCCCTGGGCGGCGGTGTCGGACCGCTGTCCCCGGCAGAGCGGTGGACGGTCGCTCAGGACGCGGTGCGGCTGGCCGCCGGGGCCGGCTCGGAGGTGGTGGAAAGCGGCGCGGTGACCGAGCGGCTCGCCGCCGGGTCGGGGCGGGGCCGGGACCAGTTGGCGCGGGCCGTGCGGGCCTGGCGGTACGGAGGCTCCGCCGCCCTGGCGGTCCTGGAGGAGGAGTGGCCGGTGGAGGGCGAGGCCCTCGCACGCGCGCGTGCCGCGCTGGAGTCGGCCTGGGAGGAGGACGAGCGACCGGCGCTGCGGGCGCGGGGCAACCGGTGGACGGTCGTCGGGGAATCCGGTCAGCTCCGGCTGGGACGGGACGGTGGGTGGTGGCCGTATCGCAAGGAGGGCGGCCGCTGGGTGCCGGCGGGGCAGGCGGCGCGGGACCCGGCGACGGCGCTGGCCGCGGCCCGGTCCGACGGCGAGGAAACGCCTGTCCGAGCCCGGTGAGCAAGCGCCGCCCTGAGCCGGGGAGACGTCGTCCGAGCCGCGGAGACGTCGTCCGAGCCGCGGTGACGTCGTCCGAGCCGGGGAAGCGCTTTCCCGAGCTCGGAGCGGGTGGGGGGTGTCGGCTCGCCGGGCGGCCGACGCCCCGCGTTCACCGGAACGTCGCGTCCCGTTCGGCGGGCGCGCCAACTCTGGCCGCTGTCAACGAACTTGCACACCAGGAGGCTTGATGTCCCCGCACTCCACCGGCCGGCGCCGCGTCCACCGCTCCGTCGCGGCGGGCCTACCGCTCGCCGTGCTGGCCGCCCTCGTCATGGCCGGCCCGGCGTCCGCGGGAACCGCCTCGGGGCAGGCGCGCGTGACGCGGACCGCCACGCTCGGGGACATCCCGCTGGGGGCGTTCAGCAACGGCCTGCTGCCCGGCACCGTGGACGACGACCGCGGTGTGGACCTCGGCGGCATCGGCAGCGACCTGTACCCGGCGGGCCGCGCGGGCGAGTTCTGGACGGTCACGGACCGCGGGCCCAACGGCCAGATCAAGATCGACGGGAAGAAGCGCCGCACGTTCCCCGTCCCGGGCTTCGATCCGGCGATCGTGCGGATCCGGGTGACCGGGGACACGGTGAAGGTGCTGGACGCCGTCCCGATCACCACCTCCTCCGGGAAGCCCGTCACCGGTCTGTCGAACCAGGAGGGCCGCGACGAGGCGCCGTACACCTACGACGCCCGCACGCCCCTGTCGTACAACCCGAACGGGCTGGACACCGAGGGCATCGTGCGGGCGGCGGACGGGAGTTTCTGGCTCGTCGACGAGTACGGCCCCTCTCTGGTGCACGTCTCCGCGCGCGGGAAGGTGCTGAGCCGCCATGTCCCCGAGGGGCTGCACCTCGAGGGCGCGGACTACCCGGTGGTGGAGGCGCTGCCGTCGGTGCTGCTGCACCGGAAGGTCAACCGTGGTTTCGAGGGCCTGGCCCAGTTGCCCTGCGGGGACCTGGTGCTGGCCGTGCAGAGTCCCCTCTCGCTGCCGGACACGGGGACCGGCGAGGCATCGCTGACGACCCGGCTGCTGCGGTTCTCGCCCAGGAAGAAGGCGGTCACCGCCGAGTACGCCTACCGCTTCGACCCGGTGAACGTGGTCGACCCGAGCGAGGACGACACCTCCGAGCTCAAGATCTCCTCCGTGGTCGCGGTGGGCGGCGACCGGCTGCTGGTCGAGGAGCGGACGGACAAGGCCGCCCGGCTCCAGGTCGTGCGGCTCGGGCGCGGCGCGAACATCCTGGGCAGCCGCTGGGACGACGACACGACCTCACCGTCGCTGGAGCAGTTGGACGACCCGGCGGCCTCCGGGGTCCCGGTGCTGTCCAAGCGGCTGGTGGTCGACCTGGGCACGGTCGAGGGGGTGCCCGGGAAGATCGAGGGCGTCGCGCGCGTGGACCACGACACGCTCGCCCTGATCAACGACAACGACTTCGGGATGACGGACGGGGCGGGCGCCTTCGACGCGCAGGGCCGGCTGGTGGACAGCGGCGTCGAGACGACCGTGACCTACGTGCGGCTGCCGCGGGGAGTCTGACGGCCCACGCACGCGTGGAGCCTTGCGTCCCTCCCCGCGCGCGTCCCTCTAGGGCAGCAGCGCAGTGACGGACGGCAACAGCGACTCCAGATCGCTCGGTATCTCGGTGGGCAGGGTGCTCGGAAGCTGCGACGGCAGCTCGCTGGGCAGGTCCACCGGGAGGCTGATCGACGGAGCGGGTGTGGCTCCGGTGCTGTTGCCGCCGGTCGGCTTGTCGTCCGATGAGTCGTCGCCGGACGAGGCCATCAGCACGACGGCGAACACGGCGGCGGCGGCGACGAGCAGCACGAGCACGGCGAACAGGGGGCTACGGCGCCGTCGGCGGGGGCCGCCGGTGCCGTAGCCGGGGTCGGGCGGTCCGAAGCCGCCGTACGGGGGCGTGTCGCCCGGCGGTCCTGGCGGGTGGGGCGGTACGGGGGGCGTGGCCATACGTCCAGCGTCCCCGCGAACGGGACGCGGGACGACCTCCGCATGGAAGTTGATACCGGCTCATGCCGTGGAGGGCATGATTCCGGCGTATTCCGTACGGAGGTCCCGGTCCCCCGGGGCTCGTCAGCCGCGGGCGCCCAGCAGGTGGTCCATCGCGAGCTGGTCGAGCCGCTCGAAGGCCATGCCGCGGGCGGCGGCCGCGTCCGCGTCGAAGTCCTCGAAGGCGGTGCGGTCGGCGAGCAGGCTCTGCAGGCCGTCGGCGGCGGTGGCCTGGGCGAGCTCGTCGAGGCGGGAGGCGCGCAGGGCCTCCTGGACCTCCGGGTCGGCACGGAACGCGGCGGCACGCTCCTTGAGGATCAGGTAGTTGCGCATGCAGCCCGCGGCGGACGCCCACACGCCGTCGAGGTCCTCGGTGCGCGGCGGCTTGAAGTCGAAGTGCTTCGGGCCCGCGTAGCCGGCGCTCTCCAGCAGGTCGACCAGCCAGAACGCGGAGCGCAGATCACCGGCGCCGAAGCGCAGGTCCTGGTCGTACTTGATGCCGGACTGGCCGTTGAGGTCGATGTGGAAGAGCTTGCCCGCCCACAGCGCCTGCGCGATGCCGTGCGGGAAGTTCAGCCCCGCCATCTGCTCGTGGCCGACCTCGGGGTTGACGCCGTAGAGCTCGGGGCGCTCCAGGCGGTCGATGAAGGCGAGCGCGTGGCCGACGGTGGGGAGCAGGATGTCGCCGCGCGGCTCGTTCGGCTTGGGCTCGAGGGCGAAGCGCAGGTCGTAGCCCTGGGAGGTGACGTACTCGCCGAGGAGGTCGAAGGCCTCCTTCATACGGTCGAGGGCGACTCGTACGTCCTTGGCGGCACCGGACTCCGCGCCCTCACGGCCGCCCCAGGCGACGTAGATCTTCGCGCCGAGCTCGACGGCCAGGTCGATGTTGCGGATCGTCTTGCGCAGGGCGTAGCGGCGCACGTCACGGTCGTTCGCGGTGAACGCGCCGTCCTTGAAGACGGGGTGCGTGAAGAGGTTGGTGGTGGCCATCGGCACGGTCATGCCGGTGGTGTCCAGTGCCTGGCGGAAGCGCTTGACGTGCTCCTCGCGCTCGCTGTCGGAGGACCCGAACGGGATCAGGTCGTCGTCGTGGAAGGTCACGCCGTAGGCGCCCAGCTCGGCCAGGCGTGTCACCGTCTCGACCGGGTCGAGGGCGCGCCGGGTGGCGTCGCCGAACGGGTCCCTTCCCTGCCAGCCGACGGTCCACAGGCCGAAGGTGAACCTGTCCTCGGGGGTGGGCTGGTAGCTCATTGCCGCGGCTCCTTGCTGTGCTGACTCTCGGGCGGTCGGTGGCGAACTATTTCGTCATGGCCGTTTACAAATTAGTATGCCAACGCATCTCTGGGAAGACAGATCCCGCAGAGCCGCGGAAAAACTTGAGGGAGAGCCCGATGTCAGCAGCCGAGGGTCCGCTCGTCGTCGGCGTGGACTCGTCCACCCAGTCCACGAAGGCGCTGGTCGTCGACGCGGGCACCGGCGAGGTCGTCGCGAGCGGCCAGGCGCCGCACACGGTGTCCTCCGGCGCCGGCCGCGAGAGCGACCCGCGCCAGTGGTGGGACGCGCTGCACGAGGCGTTGCGCCAGTGCGGTGACGCGGCGCGCGAGGCCGCCGCGGTGTCGATCGGCGGGCAGCAGCACGGGCTGGTCACGCTGGACGGGCACGGTGAGCCGGTGCGCCCGGCGCTGCTGTGGAACGACGTGCGGTCGGCCCCGCAGGCGCGCAGGCTGACCGAGGAACTCGGCGGGGCGAAGTTCTGGGCGGAGCGCACGGGGTCCGTCCCGGCCGCGTCCTTCACGGTCACGAAGTGGGCGTGGCTCGCCGAGAACGAGCCGGAGGCCCTGCGCGCGACGAAGGCGGTACGGCTCCCCCACGACTACCTCACCGAACGCCTCACCGGTGAGGGCACGACCGACCGGGGCGACGCGTCCGGCACAGGCTGGTGGGCGTCGGTGACGGAGGGCTACGACGAGGAGATCCTCGCGCGCGTGGGTCTCGACCCGGCGCTGCTGCCCCGCGTGGTGCGGCCCGGCGAGATCGCGGGCACCGTGCGCGACAGCCACGACCTGCCGTTCGCCAAGGGCACCCTGGTCGCCGCGGGCACCGGCGACAACGCGGCGGCCGCGCTGGGGCTGGGGCTGCGCCCGGGCACTCCGGTGCTGAGCCTCGGCACCTCGGGCACGGTGTACGCGGTGTCGAAGCACCGGCCGTCCGACCCGACCGGCACCGTCGCGGGCTTCGCGGACGCCCACGGCGACTGGCTGCCGCTGGCCTGCACCCTGAACTGCACGCTCGCCGTGGACCGCGTCGCGGCCCTGCTGGGCCTGGACCGGGAGGCCGTGGAGCCCACCGCGGACCTCACGCTCCTGCCCTACCTGGACGGCGAGCGCACCCCGAACCTGCCGAACGCCTCGGGTCTGCTGCACGGCCTGCGCCACGACACCACGGCCGGGCAGCTCCTGCAGGCCGCCTACGACGGTGCCGTGCACTCGCTGCTCGGCGCGCTCGACCTGGTTCTCGACGAGGACGCGGACCCGTCGGCCCCGCTGCTGCTGATCGGCGGCGGTGCGCGGGGAGCGGCCTGGCAGCAGACGGTACGGCGGCTGTCGGGACGGCCGGTGCAGATCCCCGAGGCCAAGGAGCTCGTCGCGCTGGGCGCGGCGGCACAGGCGGCCGGGCTGCTGACCGGCGAGGACCCGGCCGCGGTCGCCCGCCGCTGGAACACCGCGCGCGGGCCGGTGCTGGAGGCCGTGGAGCGGGACCAGGCGACGCTCGCGAGGATCGCCGGGGTACTCTCCGACGCGGCCCCGCTGCTGGAGCGGAGCACGCACACCGGCTGAGCGAGGTACCGCCGTACGGCTGTACCTGTACGGCAGTACAGGTACGGCTGGCTGTATCGACGTATCGGCTTGTCGATGAATCGAGACGGATCGACGGAGGCATGACCGCACCGCTGCACGAGGCCCGCGCCACCGGCCCGGGGCGCGCGCTGCCCGACACCCAGCAGGGCATGCGCCGGCGCAATCTGGCGCGGGTGATGCACGCCGTTCGCGCCGAGGGCCCGCTGTCCCGGGCGGCGGTCGCCTCACGCATCGGCCTGACCCGGGCGGCGGTGTCGACCCTCGTCGACGAGCTGATACGCACCGGTCTGCTGGAGGAGCTCGGCCCGGAGCGACCGGGCCGGGTCGGTCGTCCCGGGTCGGCGCTGGCGGTCAGCGGACGCGGCCCGGCGGGGCTGGGCGCCGAGGTCGGCGTCGACCACCTCGCGGTGTGCGTCGTCGACCTACGAGGTGAGGTACGGGCCCGTGCCGTGCGGCACGGGACGAACCGGGGGCGGTCCCCCGAGCCGGTGATCGAGGAGCTCACCGGGCTGCTGCGGGAGGCCGTCACCGAGGCGGAGGGCGAGGGGCTGTGGCCGGCCGGGCTCGCCGTGGCCGTCCCCGGGCTGATCGCCCGCGACGGCCGTACGGTCGTCCGCGCGCCGAACCTCGGCTGGCACGACACCGATCTCGGCGCCCTGCTGCCCGGCGAGTGGCCGCTGACCGTGGACAACGAGGCCAACTTCGGCGGACTGGCCGAACTCTGGCTGGGCGAGCGCACCCCGCAGAACTTCCTGCACGTGTCGGCCGAGATCGGCATCGGCGCCGCGGTGGTCGTGGACGGCAGTCTGCTGCGCGGCACCCGCGGTTTCGCGGGCGAGCTGGGCCATGTGCCGGTCCACCCCGACGGGCCGCGGTGCGGATGCGGCGGCCGGGGCTGTCTGGAGCAGTACGCCGGTGAGGAGGCGGTGCTGCGCGCGGCCGGGCTGGAGCCGGGCGGAGACCGGGTCGGGCTCCTCGCGGGACGGGCCGCGGAGGGCGACCCCGAGGTACGGCTCGCCCTGCACGAGGCGGGCAGGGCTCTCGGTATCGCCCTGACCGGCGCGCTCAATCTGCTGGATCCGGAGAGCGTGGTGCTCGGCGGTGCGCTGGCCGGACTCGCGCCGTGGCTGCTGCCGTCGCTGGAGGCCGAACTCGCCCGGCGCACCGCGGGCCCCGCCCGTGCCGTCTCGGTCTCACGGCTGGGCCCCGAGGGGCCGTTGCTGGGGGCCGCGCACTCGGTGGTCCGGGCGGTGCTGGACGATCCGGCGGCGGCGGCCGCGGACGGTTCCTGACACCCGCACAGGACCGGAACTCCCCGTTCGGGTGAGCGAGTTGTCCACAGCCAGGGCCTGTGTCCACCGAACTGCCCGGCCTCCCACGGGCCGACCGGTGATCGCCGTACTGTGATCCCCGCGGAGCGCGGCCGTCGGCCTCCGCGGAACGGAGAGCCCAGCCATGACCCCACCCATGCCCCTGCCCACCAGACGGCGGCTGCTGCGCGGCGCCCTGCTCGCGGCCGTCCCGTACGCGCTGCTGCCGGACCCACCGGCCGGTGCGCAGACCCAGGCCGTCGACTACCGGCCGGCGGAGTGGCAGCCCGCGACCTCCGCGAACTACACGGCGGCCGACCGCCCCGCGTCCCATCCGGTCGACCTGGTCGTCGTCCACGTCACCCAGACCGACTTCGCCAAGACCCTGGCCGTCTTCCAGAACCCGAAGAAGCGGGTGTCCGCGCACTACGTGGTCCGCTCGGCCGACGGTCACGTGGCGCAGTGCGTCCGGGAGTCCGACATCGCCTGGCACGCGGGGAACTGGGACCACAACACCCGCAGCGTCGGCATCGAGCACGAGGGATGGGTGGACCGGCCCGCCTCGTTCACCGACGCGCTCTACGAGCGGTCCGCCCGGCTCACGGCCTCGGTCTGCGAGCGCCACGGCATCCCCCGGGACCGCGCGCACATCATCGGCCACTACGAGGTTCCGGGCACCGACCACACCGATCCCGGTCCGCACTGGGACTGGGGGCGCTACATGAGACTCGTCAACGGTCTGTGAAGGGCGAACGACGTCCAAACGGTTGTCGCCCCGCACACCCGGAGTGACGATGTCCCCAGCCGTGTCGTCTTCCGGGAGGGCGAGTTGTCGAGCGATCCATGGGTGGCCCTGGAACCGGGAACCGACCCCGCCGAGCGGGTACGGATCCTGCGCCGGGCGCACCAGACGTTCACCGAGGCGGGGACGGTCCCGCGGCCGGTGCGGGCGGTCGTGGCCGACTCCTGGCGCCGTTCGGCGCGGGCCGGTGTGGGTCCCGACGGCACCGCGAGTGTGGAGCTGACCGACGGTGATCTCGGCAGCTACCGTTCCGAGCATCCACTGGCGCGGGTGATGCCGCTGTTCCGGGAGCTCATGGGCACGTTCGCCGCCGATGGGGAGCATCTGCTGGCGGTGTGCGACGCGCACGGCAGACTGCTGTGGGTCGAGGGCCATGCGGCGACGCGCAAGCAGGCGGGGCTGATGAACTTCGTGCCGGGGGCGCGGTGGGCGGAGAGCGCCGTCGGGACGAACGCGCCGGGCACGGCGGTCGCCCTGGACCGGCCGGTGCAGGTGTTCGCGGCCGAGCACTTCATCCGGCGGGTGCAGCCGTGGACCTGTGCGGCCGCGCCGGTGCACGATCCGCGGACCGGGCGGGTGCTGGGGGCGGTGGACATCACCGGCGGGAACGGCCTCGCCCATCCGCACAGCCTGGGCTTCGTCCAGGCGGTCGCGCGGGCCGCGGAGTCCCAGCTCGCGCTCCTCGCCCCGGAGGTGCCGCAGCCCGACGTGCCGGAGCTGACCGCGCTCGGACGGGACGAGGCACGGCTGGTGACCGGCGGACGCAGTGTCCGCCTGAGCCGTCGGCACAGCGAGATCCTGGTGCTGCTCGCCCGTCACCCCGAGGGCCTCACCGGTGACGAGCTGCTGTGCGCGCTGTACGAGGACGAGTCGGTGACGCCGGTGACCCTGCGGGCGGAACTCGCCAGACTGCGCGGGGTGCTCGGCCCGGGGCTGCTGGTCTCGCGTCCGTACCGGCTCACGGTTCGCCTGGAGTCGGACGTCGCGATCGTCGAACGGCGGCTGGCGTCCGGCGCGGTGACGGCCGCCGCCGCGGCGTACTCCGGGCCGCTGTTGCCCGCGTCGCAGGCTCCGGCGGTCGTACGGCTGCGACAGCGCCTCGCCGACGGACTGCGCGCCGCCCTGATCGCCGGTCAGGACCCCGACCTCCTGGCGGACTGGGCGCACGCGCCGTGGGGCGAGGACGACCTGGACGTCTGGCGGGCGCTGGCGGCGGCCCGCCCCACGGCGGCGACACGGGCGCGCCTGACGGCGCTGGAAGAGGAACTGGCGGCGCCGAAGGGCCGGCTGCACCGCTAGGGCCCTTCCAGGCGGCCTGGGCGGTGGGGGCCGTCGCCCCGACAGGGGCCGTGGGGATCACCGCAACGTTGCTGCAACGTCCGGATCCCTAGCCTCCGCTCAGAGCCGTCCAACGGCGGGCGGCCCTGCTGAGGGAGGCACACCGGCATGACCCGTTACGCGGCGCCCGGCACCGAGGGCGCGATCGTCTCCTACCAGGCGCGCTACGACCACTTCATCGGCGGCGAGTACGTGCCGCCGGCCCGTGGGCAGTACTTCGAGAACCCGTCTCCGGTCAACGGGCAGCCCTTCACCGAGGTGGCCCGTGGCACGGCGGAGGACGTGGAGCGGGCGCTCGACGCGGCACACGCGGCCGCGCCGGGATGGGGGCGCACGTCGGCGACCGAGCGCTCGGACATCCTGCTGAAGATCGCCGACCGGATGGAGGCCTACCTGGAGCCCCTCGCGGTCGCGGAGAGCTGGGAGAACGGCAAGCCGGTCCGGGAGACGCTGGCGGCTGACATCCCGCTGGCGATCGACCACTTCCGCTACTTCGCGGGGGCGGTGCGCGCGCAGGAGGGGTCGCTCAGCGAGGTCGACGACGACACCGTGGCGTACCACTTCCACGAGCCGCTCGGGGTGGTCGCGCAGATCATCCCGTGGAACTTCCCGATCCTGATGGCCACGTGGAAGCTGGCGCCGGCGCTCGCGGCCGGCAACGCGGTGGTCATCAAGCCGGCCGAGCAGACCCCGGTCTCCCTGCACTACTGGATGAGCCTCGTCGCGGATCTGCTGCCGCCGGGCGTGGTGAACATCGTCAACGGCTTCGGCCCGGAGGCGGGCAAGCCGCTCGCGTCCAGCCCGCGCGTGGCGAAGGTGGCGTTCACCGGTGAGACGTCCACGGGCCGGCTGATCATGCAGTACGCCGCGGAGAACCTGAAACCCGTCACGCTGGAGCTGGGCGGCAAGTCGCCGAACATCTTCTTCGACGACGTGTGGGAGAAGGACGACGACCTGCGCGACAAGGCCCTCGAGGGGTTCACCATGTTCGCGCTGAACCAGGGCGAGGTGTGCACCTGTCCGTCCCGCGGTCTGATCCAGCGCGGGAACTACGGCGACTTCCTCCAGGCGGCCGTCGCCCGCACGGAGCTGATCAAGCCCGGCAACCCGCTCGACACCGACACGATGATCGGCGCGCAGGCGTCCAGCGAGCAGCTGTCGAAGATCCTGTCCTACATCGACATCGGCCGGCAGGAAGGCGCCAAGGTGCTCACCGGCGGGGAACGCGCCGAGTACGACGGTGAGTTGAAGGGCGGCTACTACGTTCAGCCGACGATCTTCGAGGGCGACAACCGGATGCGTGTCTTCCAGGAGGAGATCTTCGGTCCGGTCGTCTCGGTGGCCTCCTTCGACGACTTCGACGACGCCATCAAGATCGCCAACGACACGCTGTACGGCCTCGGGGCCGGCGTGTGGACGCGGGACATCAACACGGCGTACCGCGCGGGCCGGGCGATCCAGGCGGGCCGCGTCTGGACCAACTGCTACCACGCCTACCCGGCGCATGCCGCCTTCGGCGGGTACAAGCAGTCGGGGATCGGCCGGGAGACCCACAAGATGATGCTGGAGCACTACCAGCAGACGAAGAACCTTCTCGTTTCATACAGTCCAAAGAAACTTGGGTTCTTCTAGAGTCTCAAGTCGGTTGCCTGGAGACTCCGTTCCACTCCAGGCAACCCCTGCACCTACATTACTCTCCGTGATCACCTAAGCGCCTCGTGCCACGATTGGCGTCTCAAGCGAATTCTCCCGGACCAGTAGCGGACCAAACGGCCCCGTCGACCCCTGCCCGGACGACGCACAGAGGCTAGACATCCACCGCGTCGCGCCGCTGTCCGAAGCCTGGAACCCCGGCGCTTCGACGTGGTCTGCGGCCGAGCGGGAGTGCTACGCGAACGACTCGGTGATCCGCGGTCCCTGCGGGTGGTATCGGCGGGCCACAAATAGATCGAAGGGGACCGAGACCCGGCCCAGTGACTGCCCTCGACCGGTGCACGTACATCACAGACTGTGCGACGAAGGAGATGTGCTGGCAGCTCGCCGTCGTTGAGGCGGAACCGGCAGCCCTCACACAGGAGTTGGCCGCCTGCCCGAACGCGTCCGTAAAGGTCACGTTACCAGAAGAGCCTGTATGAGACCGCGTTGTGGGGCAGCCGCGCATCGCATACGTCGGCCGTACTCTCGCCTTACAGCAAAGCATTCTTTCACTCCGGCCGACGCTGGCGTATCACTTCACGGGCACGTTCATTCTGAACAATTTCGCTGCATTTCGGAATGCGATCTTTTCTTTGTCTTCGCGTGGCAAATCGACTCCGCGGAACCAGTCGGTCTGCTCCTTTATGTCCGCAAACGGGTAGTCGGTTGCGAACATCACTCGATCCACGCTTATGTACTTCAGCAGGAGATCGAGCAGTTCGGTCTGGGGGAATGCGCTGGTTGTGACCCAGAAGTTGTCCTTGAAGTATTGCGCGATGGGCTTCTCGAGCGAGTCTTTGGTCGGCTCGCCCATGTCATTGACGATCCGCTCGTAGTAGAAGGGAAGACCTTCGCCCATGTGGCCGATGATGATTTTCAGTTTGGGGAACCTGTCGAAAACCCCGTACGTGATCATCCGAATGCATTGGGTCAGCACCTCCTGGTGCCAGCCATATCCAGACCCACTGAAAATGTAGTCTTGGAACTCTTCCGTGTATTTAGACCGTGTGGTGCTGTAGTAGATCTTGAAGACCTCGTCAGCTGGATAGCCGGGATGCAGGTAGATCGGCACATCGAGAGCAACGGCACGTGCCAGCACAGGCTCGAAATCGGGATGATCGAGATACTTCTTCGCGATGTGTCCGTTGGTCAGTGCGCCCAAGAAGCCATCTTCCCGAACCGAGCGTTCCAATTCGTCCGCCGCCGCCTCCGGGCTCTGCAAGGGCAAGGTGGCGAAAGCCTTGAAGCGGTCCGGATATTTGGCGATTGGCCCATCTGCAAGTTGCCGGTTAAGACGATAGGCAAGGTCGATACCCCTCTGCCCAGGGACATTTTGCACGGAGGGTGTATGAGCAGAGAGGATTTGAACGTTGAGTCCCCCTGCATCCATATCGCCGATGCGGCGTTGACCTAGATCCGAAAGACCGATTTCCTCAAGGAACGCTATGTGATCCTGATTGATGGAGTTCAACTTCAACAACGTGGGAGTCGAAAAGGTCTCCTCCGTGCCGATGAAGGGCAGGTCCTGGTCCCGCCGTGAAATGTCCGAAGTCTCGTTCTCGCTCGCTTCCGAGAGAATGGCGTGCGTGGACAAGCCGGCACCAATGCCAAGTGCCGTGCTGGCGGTGAGAAAGCCGCGGCGTCCCATGGGCTTCATGTCAGTCCCTCTCTTAAGGCGTTTGTGTGGTGAGGTATCCGTACGGCATCCGTCTGCGAGATGCTTCGGGGGGTCTTCGCGTCCTGCTCGCGCACCACGGCAGCGCGCAGGTCGAGGAACCGCTCGCCGGTGCGCAGCGGCTGTGGTGGAGCTGACGACCGCCCGCGTGCGCGCTGTGCGGGCCGGCCGCGGCGGGCCCCGCACTGTTGTCGGCGTGTGACCCCGCATGCGGCGACAGGGAACGGTGTCGCCAGCGCCCTGGTGGCCACCCCGAACCTCCGCAGTGGACTATCAAGTTCCGGCATAGCCCCAACGCTAGGCCCGATTCCGTTCTGTTTCGTCATACTGCGGTCGTCATCCCTCGGGAGACAGGCGGTACGACGTTACTCCGACGGGAGTACTCTCCGGAGCGCCGTTCGACACCCGCACGAGAATCAAGGCCCGTCGCAACTGGGCCCGAAGTACAGAGATGGGCCGGTCCGTGCTTTCCCCGATGATGCTGCGTCGACTGCCATCACCAGCCTTCTACATACGGGTTGCATCGCTTATCCGCATGCCTACTTCCTACCGAGCGAACCTGAGACGAACGTTGAAGAGCTGCTCACGCGCTCTGCTAAATGATCAGTTGTGGGAGCTTCTCGAGCCGTTGCTTCCGCCGTGGCCCGATGGAGGCGCCCGGTCCGCGGCCGGTGCCGGATCGGCAGTGCCTGCAGGGCATCTTGTACGTGCTGCATACCGGGATCGGCTGGGAAGACCTTCCGCAGGAACTCGGCTTCAGGTCAGGCATGACGTGCTGGCGGCGGATCAAGCGGTGGATCAACGCCGGGGTGTTCGACGAACTGCATCGGATCCTGCTTGCCCAGCTGAACGCGGCAAATGAGATCGACTGGTCCCGGGCGTTGATCGACGGCATCCACATCGACACGAAAAAGGGGGTCCCAGACCTTGAATTCGCCCCCATTTCCAGCCCCCACGTGAGCGGAGTCGAGGACCACGCGAGACGTCGATGAGGCCGGCGTCATCGAGTCGGTGCAGCACCGCCTCGTGCGGCCGGCCCCACACCCCGGCCCGCGACCAGATCAGGAACCGGCGGTGCGCGGTCGACTTCGATATCCCGAAACACGGCGGCAGACCCCGCCAGGCACAACCGCTGACCAGCACTTAAATGATCGCCGCGAACAGCGTCTCATCAGGCCTGTCCTGCGTTCCGCCGCGCTGCAGCCGCACCTTCGACGGTGGGATCAGCGACTCGGCAATCTCCCGCAGCCCGTCCGGAACAATTCAACTCCACGTATCCCGCCCCATGAACAACCCAGCGAGCGATCACCACATAGGACACCGTAGCTGGTCGCATCAATTGCTGCCGTCGTTCAACTCCCGTCCGCAGGGCGGCGGGACCGCTCCGTGTGACGAGCGGGCCGTGTTTACGGCGGTCGTGTATGTGCTGACCAGCGGGTGCGCCTGGCGGCATCTGCCGGAGACGTTCGGCGTCTCGCCCGCGACCGCGCATCCGCCGGTTCACCGCGTGGACCCGGGCGGGACTGTGGCGTCGGCTTCACCGGGCGCTCCTGGACGAACTCGGTGCGCGAGGCGCGCTGGACTGGGCCTCGGCGATCGTCGATGCCGCCTCGATCCGGGCCAAAAGGGGGGGCACGCTGACCGGGCCGAACCCGGTCGATCGCGGCAAGAAGGGCAGCAAGCTGCATGTGCTGTCCGAGGCCCAGGGCATCCCGCTGGCCGTCGCGGTGTCCGGTGCGAACACCCACGACAGCATGGTTCTGAAGCCGCTGATCCGCGGTACACCCGCCGTCCGCTCCCGCCGCGGGCCGCGACGGCTTCGGCCCGTCAAACTCCGCGCGGACAAGGCGTATTTCTCCGCCGAACACCTCACCTGGCTGCGCGAGCGAGGGCTCGTCCCGCGCATCGCGCGTCCCGGGATCGAATCGAGCGAGCGGCTCGGCCGGCACCGCTGGAAGATCGAGCGGTCGATCGCCTGGCTGTTCGGCTTTCGCCGGCTCACCGTCCGGTACGAGCGAAAGGGATCTCACTTCCTCGCCCTCCTCGGCCTCGCAGCCGCCCTCACCTACTACAAGAAGCTCGCGAAACTCGCCACGTGAGACATCCTCCAATGCCGAGGTACACGTGATGGTGCGCGTCCTCGGCGGGCTACGGCACCGAATCTGACGGCCGGCGGCCCGTATCAGGTGGTCGAGGCAATTGCTCGAGTGACGGCCGTGATCGCCGGGGTGGGGCGGCCGGGGAGCCGCGCCACGAGAACCCGGCGGATCTCGGGAGGTGCGCCTTCGACGTGCAGCAGGCTCACCCCGGGCGGCAGCACCGGCGAGAGCCGCGAGGGCACCGTTGTCACCCCGAAGCCACCGGCGACCAGCTGAAGTTTCGTCAGCCAGTCGCGCGCGCAGTGGACGATGTCCGGCCGTCCGGGCAGGCCAGGCCAGACGCCGAGCAGTGGCTCGGCGTTCGACGCCCGGGCGGCAATCCACGGGGCGTCGATCAATTCGTCGACGTGCACCTCGGTGCGGCCGGCGAACTCTCCGGTCGAAGGCACCGCCACGACGAGTTCGGTGTCCATGACGGTCTCGACGTGCAGGTGCGGCGACTCGCCGTCCAAAGGACGGTGGGGCGGGCGGGACGTCAGCACGGCAAGGTCGATCGAGCCCGCGCGCAGTGCCCGGACCAGGGAGGGCGTGGTGCCCTCGGTAGTCGTGACCGTGATCTGCGGGTCGGTCGCCGCGAGGCGGGTGAGTGAGAGAGGCAGGATGGCCGCGCCCGCGCTCAGGAACAGTCCTAGCCGCACCAGTTCGGTACGCGGGACGGTGCCGGTGAGGTCGCGCTCGGCCGCCGTCAGACAGTCCAGGATCGTGCGAGCGTGGCGCAGCAGAGTCAGACCCGCGGGGGTGAGCCGCACTCCGTCAGGGCGGCGTTCGAACAGGGCGGTGCCCGCGCTTCGTTCGAGGACGGCGGCCTGGCGTGAGACCGCCGACTGTGTGTAGCCGAGCCGGATGGCTGCTGCGGTGAAGCTGCCGGACTCGGCGATCTGCCGCAGGACTCGTAGGCCTGTGCTGGAGATGTCCATGCGAGATACGCATACCACAGATGCCTGATCGTCGCTTCCCGCATGCCCGCCGGGTTCCTGGTGTCGATCCCGACGAACACGGACGAACACGGAGGTCATCAGTGCGAGCAGCGGTTCTGACGCAGTTCGGTGCCCCGCTCACGGTGCGGGAGGTTCCCGACCCCGAGGCCGGCGGCGGCGAGGTGGTGGTCGAGGTCCTCGCCGCCATGGTGGCGCCCTACGCGGCTGAGGTCTTCAGCGGCGAGCGGAACTACCCCCTGGTCCCTCCCGTCGTGCCTGGGATCGGCGGCGTGGGACGGGTCGTCCACGTGGGCCCCGACGCCACCCGGCTGCGCCCCGGCGACCTGGTGTGGTGCGACCCGACGGTGCGCTCGCGGGATGACGCCCTGACGCCCGACATCACGCTCCAGGGCTGGAGTTCCCGCGGCGAGGGCGGCGCGCGCCTCGCCCGGTACCTGCACGACGGGTCGTTCGCCGAGCTCATGCGGGTCCCGACGGAGAACGTCTTCCCGCTCCCCGCAGCGGCGGGGGACGACCCGGCCCGCTGGGCCGCGCTCGGCGTGCACGTCATCCCTTACGGCGGGCTGCTGGCCGGCGGGCTCGCAGCCGGTGAGACGCTGCTCGTCAGCGGGGCCACCGGCAATCTCGGCAGCAGTGCGGTCGCGGTGGCGCTTGCCATGGGGGCGGGCCGCGTGGTCGCCCCAGGCCGCAACCAGGCCGCGCTCGACCTCCTCGCCGACCGGTTCGGTCCGCTCGTGCGCCCGGTTCCGCTCACCGGGGACGAGGCCGGCGACCGCGCGGCGATGTCCGCGGCGGCCGACGGCCCGATCGACATGGTGATCGACCTGCTACCCCCGAGCGCACCCAGCTCGGCAGCGCGCACGGCAGCCATGACCGTGCGCGAATACGGCCGCGTCGTTCTCATGGGTGGCGTCGGCATGCTCGGCGGCGACGACCTCGCCCTCCCGTACCCATGGATCATGCGCAACTCGATCACCGTGCGCGGCCAGTGGATGTACCCGCGTACAGCGAACGTCGGCATCATCCGGCTCCTCGCCTCGGGCACCCTGGACCTCGCCACCGAACGGGTCCGGTCGTTCGGCCTCAGCGCCGTCAACGAGGCCGTCACGTACGCCGCCTCGCATGGCGGTCCGTTCGACCGCACCACCCTCACCCCACCGGCTCGCTGACAAGACCGACTGATCCCCACATGTCAGCGCCACGTCCCCGCCCTCACGAGCGCAGGCCGCCAGCCTTGCTGCTGCTATTTCTCGCGAACAACCATGAGCCTCAAGATCACCAACGGCTGCCCGAACGGACGAAGATGCGCTGCGGACGGGATGGGGGAGGTCGCGGGGGAACCGGTCGCCGTGAAGGTGATCCGGCCCGACCGCACGGACCCGCACACCCGCGCCCGCTTCGAACGCGAGGCGACCATCGCGCGAACAGCAGCGGTGTCGGCACCGGCGTTGCCGGGCCTGACTGATCGTTTCAGAATGAGTTGAGTCGCCGGGTGCGTGCTGATCTTGTTCCGGACGACCTGTGGGAGCGGGTGGCGCCGCTGCTGCCACCCACTCCCCAACCACGCCATCGCTGTCCCGGACGACTGCGCGTTCCGGACAGAGCAGTCCTCGCCGGAATCATGTACGTGTTGCGGACCGGCGTTGCCTGGCGCGACGTGCCGGCCGAGACCGTAGGCTGCTCCGGAGTCGGCCTGGCGTCGGCTGCGGGACTGGACCGAGGCCGGCGTCTGGCCACGCCCGCACTCCGCCCTGCTGACCGAACTGCGCCGCACGGACTCGCTTGACCTGGACGACTGCGCCGTCGACGGTTGGCGCGTCCGGGCTCTCAAAGACATCTCAGGGGCTGACAAGTCAAGTCGTCTGCCTGGCCGGGGGGACGGCAAGCCGGGGCGTGCTTCAACGATCGGCATACGTCACCATGGTCTGCCGGGCGGAACAGCATGTGGTGGCCCGGTAGGAGCGGTCTGTCGGTGAGGGTGGGGTCCGTGGATCAGAGCGAGGACCAGGTCTTGGCTGAGGAGCTTGCTGCTCTCGGCGCAGTGGGTGGGGGTAGTGGTCGCTTGGTCCGGGTGTTCCCTTGCCTTTCGACGATGCGGTGAAGCGCGTCTTCGGTGTGCTCGGGAGGGCGGGCCACGTTATTGAGACTGTGCCAGTTCGCCTTGGCGAGGACGAAACTATCCGCATCGTCGCCAGCGGCGGTGCCAGCGGGCTGAATGCCGTAGTGGTGACCGCACGAGTGCTGAAGGCCGATGGGGGCAGCTCGGAGGTCTGGCTTCGTGCAGCTGCCAAAGAGGGTCTGATCAGGCAGCGAGCCGGGGAGAAGACCGCCGTCCGTCTCGCCGCCCAGTTGAGCAGGGCAACCGGAGCGGATAGGGCAGGCGGGTGAGCGGCAAGCCGTCAGTGGCCCTGGCTATGTCTGAGCGCTCGACGCTTCCGGAGACAGAGCCATTGGCGCGAAGGCACGTTGTTCGTGGAAGAACTGCCGGGTCTTGAGGCAGTGATGGAGCTGGCCGAGGAAGCGGTTCACCAAGTGCCGTTGTGCGGCGGCGTGCCAGTCTCCGTGGTCGCGCCGGTGTCGGTAGTGAGCGTTGGCTCCGGGTGAGGCGGTGAGGGCGGCGAAGGCCCAGAGAAGCCGGCGTTGATGAGGCGGTTGTTCTTGACGTAGCGGCGGCCGACGAAACGCTTCTTGCCGGAGGCCCGGGTGATGGGCGCGGATCCGGCCTACGACTTCAGTGTCCGGGCGTCGGCGAACCGTGCCCGATCGTCGCCCAGCTCTGCGAGCACGCGGACACCCATGGGCCCCAGGCCGGGCCCACGGTTCCGGGCTGGGGAAGGTGCGTTGGTGGTAGAGCGCTCCGTTGCGCACCGAGGGACAGAGCAATGCCCGTGCAACCACGGGGAGTTGAGAAACCGTACAAGCGACCCCCGGAACGCAACCTGAACCCGCCCCGAACTCAGACAGTCCCAGGTATCACAAGCCCCGACTCGTACGCCACGATCACCAGTTGCGCCCGGTCCCGCGCCCCCAACTTGCCCATGATCCGGCTGACATGGGTCTTCGCGGTCAGCGGGCTGAGTCCCAACGCGTCGGCGATCTCGGGGTTGTTGAGACCGCGCGCGACCAGCGCGAGCACCTGCCGTTCCCGTTCGGACAGCACGCTCGGCCCGCCCAACGCGGATGTCGTCGCGGTGTTCGGCGCGCGCAGAAAGCGGGCGATCAGCCGCGAGGTGGGACCGGGCGAGAGGAGGGACTCCCCCGCGGCCACCGTCCTGATGGCGTCGAGGAGTTCGGCCGGCCTGATGTCCTTCACGAGGAAGCCGGACGCCCCGGCCCGCAGTGCCTCGACGATGTTCTCGTCGGTCTCGTACGTCGTCAGGACGAGCACCTTCACCCCCGCGAGATCCTCGTCGGCGGCGATGAGCCGGGTCGCCTCGATCCCGTCGAGGTCGGGCATGCGGATGTCCATCACGATGAGATCGGCCCGCGCGGACCGGGCCAGCGCCACGGCCTCCCGCCCGGTGCCCGCCTCGGCGACGACCTCCATGTCGCCGGCCGACGAGACGAGCATCGCGAAGGAGGCCCGTACGAGGTTCTGGTCGTCGGCCAGCAGTACGCGGATGGTCATCGAAGCTCGTCCTCCCGGGACAGCGGCAGTGTGGCGGTCACCTCGAAGCCCTCGGCGGGCCCTGGGCCGGCGTCCAGTGTGCCGCCCACGCTACGGGCCCGCTCCCGCATTCCGATGAGCCCGAACCCCGGCGTGCCGTCGGACGGGCCCACTCCGCCGCCCGTCCCGTCGTCCCTGACACTCACCCTCAGTGCGCCGTCCGCGGTCCACAGACCCACCCGCACGGTGAGGTTCTCGCGGCCACCGTGACGGACGGCGTTGGTGAGCGCCTCCTGCACGATCCGGTACGCGGCGGCGCCCACGGAGGGCGGGACGCCGTCCGCGCGGACGGACAGTTCGACCTTGGCCCCGGCCCCCCGGCCGGTCTCCGCGAGACCGGCCAGTCCGTCGATCCCGGGCAGCGGCCCCCGCATGTCCTCGGCCCCGGACACGGAACCGGCCCCCGCTCCCCGATCCACGCCCGCTCCCTCGGCCGTGTCCTGCGCCCGCAGCACCTCCAGCGTCGTACGCAGTTCCCCCCGGGCGGTCCGGCAGGTCCCCGCGATGTCGTCCAGTGCCTGGGCGACGGCTTTGCGGTCGAGGCGCTCGGGGTCGGCGGTGAGGACGTGGGCCGCCACGGACGTCTGCACGCCGATGAGCGTGATGCTGTGGGCGAGCAGGTCGTGCAGGTCACGGGCCATCCGCAGCCGTTCCTCGGCGACGCGGCGCCTGGCCTCCTCCTCCCGGGTGCGTTCGGCCCGCTCGGCCCGCTCGACGATGGAGGCGACGTACAAGCGGTAGTAGCGGACGGCGACACCGACGACCAGGACCGCGATGATCCAGCCGGAGATCTCCAGGGAGTCCAGCGCCTCGTCCTGGTCGGTGATGCCGTTGCTGATCACTGTCGAGCCGAGGACGGCGACACCGGTGAGCAGCGTGCGGTGTACGGCGCCGGTCGCCGCGACGGTGTAGAGCGCCAGGACGATCGCGGGCATGGGCAGGGCGGGGTTGTAGTCGAAGGCGTAGTACGGAGCCATGCAGGCCACCACCCCGAGCAGGGCCACCACCGGACGGCGGCGCCGCCATACGAGGGGCACGTGCCCGGCGAGCACCAGAGTCCAGCCGAGCGAGTCGGGCCGGATCCCTTCGCCGCCCGTCAGGGCGAAGGATGAGGCGAGCACGGCGACGCCCAGCGCGAGGACCGCGTCGTTGCGGGTGCGGTGCGGTGCGGTCAGCGGTTCGCGGTTGACGGCGGACATGATGCGCTCGACGCGACGGGACCGCCCGCCGCCACCGGCCGCCGTCTCCGCCGCCGACCGGTCGCGTACCCCTGTGGTCGTTCCCCGTTCTTCCACGGCTCCATCTTCCGGTACTCGTACGGGAACCCGGGCGCCTCTACGGAAGGAGAGGCACCTGGGCGGCCCCGCAGGATCAAGGTGCACGATCAGGGTGCTCGATCAGAGCGTTCGATCGAGGCCTTCGATCAGCGTGCTCCGGGTGCTCTGACGGTTTCCGGCTGCCGGGGCGGCTCGGCCGGTCCGCCCGGTCCGCGCGACCCGGCCGGTTCAGCCGGCCCGGGCTCCCGTGAGAGCACGCCCGGCCACCACACCTTCCGGCCCAGGGCGACGCTGGCGCTGGTCACCAGGTACGTCCGTACGAGGAAGGTGTCGAGCAGGACGCCGACGGCGATCACGAAGCCGAGCTGGACCAGCTGCACCAGGCCCATGTTCGTCAACACGGCGAAGGTCGCGGCGAGGACGAGTCCTGCGGAGGCGATGACGCCGCCGGTGGTGCGCAGTGCGGTGAGTGCCGCCGTGGCCGGTTCCGTTCCCGCCAGGGACTCCTCCCTCATCCGGTGCATGAGGAAGATGCCGTAGTCGACACCGAGGGCGACCAGGAACACGAAGGACAGCAGTCCGAGCCCTGGATCGGTGCCCTTGAGGCCGAGGAGCGGTTCGAAGACCAGTCCGCCGATCCCGAGGGAGGCGCCCCACACCGCGACGACCGCGACCACCAGGAGCAGCGGTGCGACCAGACTCCGCAGCAGCCCGATCAGGATGAGCATCACGGAGACGAGAACGAGCGGTACGACGATCTTCGTGTCCCGGGCGTTGGTGACCTCCAGGTCGATCTGCTGGGCGCTGTCCCCGCCGACGTAGGAGCCCTTCAGTTGGCCCCGCAGGGACTTGATGGTGGCGGTCTCCCCCGCCGACTGGGGTGCGCTCTTCGCGAAGACGGAGATCTCGGTCCAGCCGTCTCCCGTACGCCCCTTCTCCGCGCTGCCGACTCCCGGTGTGCCGCGGACGGTCGCGAGGGTCTCGTCGGCCCGGTCCTGCGGGGTGATCACGTCGATGGGCTGGCTGCCGCTCTCGGGAAAGGACTTGGCGAGGGTCTCCATCGCGACGACGGACTCCGGCTTCTTGACGAAGGAGTCCTCCTGCTTGAGCACTCCCGGCAGGTTGAGTGAGCCGAGGGCCAAGGCGCCGAGCAGTACGGCACCGCTCGCGAGTACGGTCAGCGGCCTGCGTCCGGCAGAGCTGCCCATCGCCGCGAACAGGCTCCGCCGCTGCTTGGGCGTGCTCCCGAAGGCGGGCACGAGCGGCCAGAACACCCGCCGTCCGACCAGTACGAGGATGGCGGGGAGCAGGGTCAGCATCGCGATCAGCGCGCACAGCACACCGACGGTGCCGAGCGGGCCCATGCCCTTGCTGCTGTTGAGGTCGGCGGCGAGCAGGCACAGCAGTCCGGCGGCGACGGTGCCGGAGGAGGCGAGCACGGCGGGCCCGCAGCCGCGCAGGGCGGCGACCATGGCCTCGTACGGTCGCTCGATGCGCCGCAGCTCCTCCCGGTAGCGCGCGACGAGCAGCAGCGCGTAGTCCGTGCCCGCCCCGAACACGAGGATCGTCATCACACCCGCACTCTGCCCCGTGACGGTCGTGCCGAAGGCCTGGTTGAGGCCGTAGGAGACACCCATCGACATGTAGTCGGCGATCCCGGCGACGACCAGGGGCACGAGCCACAGCACGGGGCTGCGGTAGATCAGGATCAGCAGTATGGCGACGACGGCGACGGTGGTGTAGAGCAGCGGTCCGCCGAGCGAGTCGTAGACCGCGCCGGAGTCGGTGCCCAGCGCGCCGGTGCCGCCCACATCGACGCTCAACCCGCCTTCGCCCTGGGCGACTTCGCGAACGTCGGTGACGAGCTGGTCCTGCTTCTCCTCGTCCGCCCCGGGCTCGTTGCTGGCGACCGGGTACATCAGGGTCGTGCCGTCCTTGGACGGAATCCCCTTCGGGGCGCCGCCGATCAGCTTGTGCTGCCCGGCGATCTCCGCGACCTGACCGGCGGCGGTCTTCCGGTCGGCGGCGCTGAGCCCGCCGTCCCGGTGGTAGACGAGCACCATCTCGGTGGTCTCGCCACCGGGCAACTTCTCCTCGATCTTCGCCGCTTGTGTCGAGTCAGCGCTCGCCGGCAGGTAGTCGGTGACCTTGTCGTGCTGCACGCTGCCGAGCTTCGCCGCGAACGGCCCGACGAGCGCGATCACCGCAATCCACAGCCCGAGCACCGCCCATGGAACGGCTCGCCCGCGCCCCGGCCCCAGCCTCGTCGTAGCGGTTTTCTCTCCGGCCCTCATTGACCGATCTCCTTCCGGGTGACGTCTGCTTCGGTCCCCAGACTTCCGGTCAGAACCACGGCTTTCGTCGGGCGGGAGGGCGAGGTGACGCGTACTGCCGGGGGCGACGGCGGCTGCGGATTACTCCCTGGGGAGTAAGCGGCGGACGGCACGCCGCCGCGGGAGGGACGCGGGGCTGTCTCGATCTTCGGCTACCGCCGCGTTGGGGGTCCCCCCGCTCGAGCGAAGCCGAGAGTGGGGGAGCGACCAGCCCTCACCGACCCGCAGCTATGGGCGCCATGGGGCAGGGCACCAACGCGCCGCCCATCAGGGCCGACCCGCAACGGGTGGCCCAGCGGCGGCGCCGCCCGCTGCGGGCGCTCGAGGCGTTCGCAGATGCCGCAGCAGGATCGAGGAGCGGACCTCGCCGCTGAGGCACGCCAAGGTCCCCCAAGCATCTACCCGGTGAAAGCCTCAGTGATCCGGACCAGGGACGGACCAACTCGGCTTCGGATCGGGCGATTCCATCCATTGCCGCAGGTCAGAAGCGGGTGAGATCGTGTACCACAAGCAGACGAAGAACCTGCTGGTGTCGTACTCGCCGAAGAAGCTGGGCTTCTTCTAGAGACACACGGAAGGGTGCCTGACCGGGGAAGTCTCCCGTCGGGCACCCTTCTCGGTCGCTGTCCGAAGCTGATCCCGGGTTGGACCGGTGTCTTGGTCAGTCCGCCGGTGTCAGCGCGACCTCGGCGCTGCCCGAGAGGGACGGCAGGCCGTCCGGAGGTGAGTCCTGGTAGGTGGCGTTGAAGACCGCCTTCAGGTTGTCCGAACCGGAGTGACCGCCGTCCAGGAAGGTCTGGAACGATCCGGAGCAGCCGTTGCTCGACGACAGCGGGTGGCCGTGCGCGTCATGGCCGAGGATGAAGGAGACGGTGACCTTCGAGCAGTCCACCGGCTGGTCGTCGGTGACGTAGACCTGCCAGGTGACCGTGTCCCCCCAGTGGAACGCCGTGCCGCCGTGCGGAGCCGGGTCGGTGGTGAGGGAGACGACCGGCGCCTTGTTGCCGACCACGACCGGAACGGACGCGGAAGCCGAGCGCCCGGTGCCGTCGGTGACCTTCAGCGTGGCGTCGAAGACGGCGTTGCTGGTGAAGGTGTGTCTCGGGTTCGCCTCCCTGGAGTCCACGGTGCCGTCGGCGTCGAAGTCCCAGGCGTAGCGCAGGGCGTCCCCGTCGGCGTCCTTCGTGCCGGCGCTGGAGAACCGGACCGTCAGCGGGCTGGTCCCGTTGAGCACGTCCGCGGCGACCTGGGGCTCGGGGGTGCGGTTGCCCCGCGTGAAGTCGATACGGGAGAGCTGCGCCTCGGGCAGCTCCGCGAAGTACCCGGTGCCGTACTCGAGGACGTACAGCGCGCCGTCCGGGCCGAACTCGGCGTCGATCGGACCGTCGGTCCTGATCGAGGGGATCGCGTCCTCGATCTTCCGGACCTCGTTCCCGCCGCCGAGGGTGAGGGCCTTCATCTGGTCGCGGGTCCACTCGTAGAAGAGCGGCTTGCCGTCGTAGTACCGGGGCCAGCGGTTCTCGGCCGTGTTGCGCTTGTCGTAGTGGTAGGCCGGGCCGCCCATGGGTCCGATGCCGCCCGTGCCGAGTTCGGGGAACGTCTCGGAGGCGCCGTAGCCGTAGACGATCTCCGCGTCCGTGACCGGGGGCAGCAGGCTGCGGCCCGTGTTGTGGCGTGAGTCGTTGACCGGCTTGGCGCAGTTGAACGCCCCGCTCGACTTCTGGGTGGCGAAGTCGTAGTCCTGGTACGGCAGGTCGCGGGTCACGCAGAACGGCCAGCCGTAGTTGGCGGGGCGGTCGACGACCATCCAGCGTCCCTGGCCGGCGGGGCCGCGGTCGGGGTCGGCGCTGTTGGCGTCGGGCGAGTAGTCGCCGACGTACAGCTCGCCGGTCCTGTCGTCGACGGCGAAGCGGAACGGGTTGCGCAGGCCCATGGCGTAGATCTCGGGGCGGGTCCGGGGGGTGCCCGGCGCGAAGAGGTTGCCCTTGGGGACGACGTATCCGCCGTTCCGTTCGACCCTGATGCGCAGGACCTTGCCGCGCAGGTCGTCGGTGTTGCCCGCGGTGCGGCGCGCGTCGTAGGCCGGGTTGCGGCCGGGGCGGTCGTCGAGCGGGGCGTAGCCGTCCGAGGCGAACGGATTGGAGTCGTCACCGGTCGACAGGAACAGGTTGCCCTTGCCGTCGAAGTCGATCTTGCCGCCGACATGGCAGCAGATGCCGCGGTCGGCCGGTACGTCGAGGATCTTCTGCTCGGTGGCGTAGGCGAGTTTGCCGCCCACGAGCTTGAACCGCGACAGCCGGGTGACCCCCCGGTACGCGGCGAATTCCTCCGCCGTGCCGAACTGCGGTGCGTCCCCCTCGTTGACTCCCGGGGTGGCCGGGTCGTCCATGGGGGTGTCGAGGCGGGGCGAGTAGTAGAGGTAGACCCAGTGGTTCTCGGCGAAGTCGGGGTCCACGGCGATGCCCTGCACGCCCTCCTCGTCGTGCTGGTAGAGCCCCGCGGGGCTCTTCTTCATGTCGGCGGCGAGGAAGTTCACACCGCTCTTGGGGTCGTGGATCCGGACCTCTCCGGTGCGCGCCGTGTGCAGCACGCGCCGGTCGGGCAGGACGGCGAGGGCCATGGGCTCGCCCGGGCGGTCGTTGAGGGTCACCTTCTGAAAGTCCGACGCGGCCGGCGGCACGGGAGCCGGTGGGGCGGCTTGCGCTGCGGGGAGAGGCAGGAGCCCGACGGCTCCGGCCAGCGCTGTCGCCCCCACGAGGGCGGCGATCCGTCTGTTGCGCACTCAGAACTCCTTCGCTCTGCGGGTGGAAGGGGGTGACGGGGCGTCAGTCGCAGGCGCGCAGGGCGGCGAGGTTGTCGTAGCCGACCCGGGCGAACTCCAGGGACTGGCCGGGCGCGCTCGTGCTCGGCGCGTTGTCCTGCTCGACCATCGGGTTGTGGTGGTTCTTCGCTCCCACCCGGGTGAAGAACGTCCGGTAGTCGATGTCGCCCGTGCCGAACGGCACCATGTCGTAGCCGAGGCCGCTCTGGAGGTTGACGACACCGTCCTTGGCGTGGAAGAGCGGGAAGCGGTGGGTGTTGCGGACCACCAGCGCGGCCGGGTCGAAGACGCGCTCGCGCGGTGAGCCGTCGTGGGCGGTGTACGTGTGGAACTTGTACCGGGCCACGTGCGCCCAGAAGACGTCCAGCTCCAGGTAGACGCTCTTGCGGTCGGTCAGGTTCAGGAAGTACTCCAGCTTCCTGATGCCGGAGCTGCGGGTCGGCCGGCCCTCGGCGTCGAGCGGGCCGCCGTCGAGCAGGAAGTCGTAGGCGCTGTCGTGGTTGTGGGTGTAGAGCTTGACGCCCTCACGGCGGGCGAGGGCGCCCAGGGTGTTCCACTTCTGGGCGGCGATGTCCCAGTCGGCCCGGTAGGGGGTGGTCGTGGGGTCGGCGCCGGTGCCCATGTGCTCCATGCCGAGGATGTTGGCGATCTCCAGCCAGCGCTTGAAGGTGTCCAGGTCGGACGGCGTCAGCGGCCAGGCCGGCGGGATGTAGCCATGGCTGCCCTGCGCCCGCAGGCCGTACGCGTCGAGCCAGGAGCGCATGAGCTTCGCGCCCCTGACGGTGCCCAGGTCGGCGCCGCCGGGCGCGTTGGCGTGCTGGCCGTAGCCCGCGAACTCGACCTGGCGGTAGCCGAAGCGCGACAGCTGCTTGAAGACCGCGCGGAAACCGGAGGGCAGGTCGGAGGCCAGCGGGTCGCGGCCGATCGCGTCACGGACGGTGTAGAGGATGATGCCGCGCTTGTGCGGCGGGACCAGAGCGGAACGGCCCCGGTCACCGCCGGAGGCTTCCGCTCTGTCCTGCGCCAGGGCGGGCGCGGCGCCGAAGACCGGGGCGGCGACCGCCGCGGCGGAGGCGGCGGTGCAGGTGCCGAGGAAACGACGGCGGCTCAGGCCGAGCGTGCGGCGCAGGGCGTCGCCGGTGACGGTTTCGTCGTTGAAAGCGGTCACAGTGGTTCTCTCTTTCGTTGTCACGGTGCTGCGGGTGTGGGAACGGCTGCCGCCTCAGGCGAGGCCTGCGAGCCGCAGGAGCAGGGGCTTCACCTCGGTGGCCGCTACGAGGCCGGACACTGCGCGGGGGGTGGAGACCAGGACGTCCGGTGCGGCGAGCGCGACCAGCTCCCCGGAACGCGGGTGGCCGAGTCCGTCGGCCTTCTTGCCGTCGTCGTCGAGGAGCTCGTCGATGCCCGGCAGGTCCTTGAGCGCCTCGCGGGTGGCTGCCAGGTCCTCGGTGCGGCGGACGTAGACGTGCGCGATCCGGTGGTCGGCGACGGCGAAGGCGCGGGACGTCGTCGGGTCCAGGTACTCCATGCCGTCCTGAGTGTGGACCTCGAGCAGTCCGGCCCGCCGCAGGGCGCGGTTGATGTCGACCGGACGGCTGACGCGGGTGATGCCGTACTCGGACAGGGCCACGACCGTACGGCCCTCGGCGCGCGCGTCGTCCAGCAACGGGCCGATGACGGTGTCGAGCTCGGCGGCGGCGCGGTGGGCGGGGATCGTCGGGGCCGAACCGCTGGAGGTCGTAGTCGTGTGCGGGTCGAAGAGACGCATCACAGCTCCTTGGGCTGTTCGCCCGTCAGGGTCAGCACACGACCGGAGATCGTGGGGGACGTCGCGGCCGGCGGCCGTCCGCTCGGCGGCCTGGTCGCCGAGCATGCGGGCCGGTTCGGCGTCGCCGGCCGCCCGCCGCGTCCAGTGCGCGACCGCAGCGAGGGGGACGCCGGTGAACAGGCACTTCAGAACGGCGTGGCGCCAGGCGTGCGGATCGAGTTGGGTGGCGGCGTACGGGCCGACGGCGGCGCGGACGAGGCCGGTGTCGTTGCTCCGCAGGGCGTCCGCGACGAGGTGGACGGCATGCGGTCCTTCGACCAGGGTCGGCAGCGCCCGGAGTATGGCGCGCCGTTCGGCGCCGCCGCCGTGCCGGTGGAGCCGGGTCAGGGTCTCGACCCCCGCCCGGCTGCTGGCGCTGACGACGTATCAGGGCAGCGCGGACCGGCCCGGCGGCTCTCGGTTCTCGGCGTCGGGGGAATTCAGCCGCGGTGGGCCCTAGACGAGTAGTTCCGAATGCGGGGTTCTCAGACGGAGGGAGGGTGTCCAACATCGGGTTGTGACGACCGATTTAGACACCCTCTTGACGGCACTGTACGTGCATGTCGATGACCGTTTGAAGACCCCGCGGTGGCGTGGACGTCCGCCGCGGCTGACCGATGCCGAGCTGGTGACCCTGGCGGTGGCCCAGGCCGTGCTGGGCTTCCACTGTGAGGCCCGCTGGCTGCGCTTCGCCCACGCCCACCTGCACGGGATGTTCCCGTACCTGCCCCAGCGCCCTGCCTACAACAAGCGGCTGCGAGCCGCTCTGCCCCTGGTCAAACGGGCCATCCGGTCGCTGGCCGCTGACACCGACCTATGGCTGGACGATGTGTGGATCGTGGACTCCACTCCGGTCGAGTGCGCACGCTCCCGCGAGACCGTCAAACGCTCCGACCTGGCCGGCTGGGCAGGCTACGGCTACTGCCGATCACACTCCCGCTTCTACTGGGGCCTGAAGCTGCATCTGGTGTGCACCCCGGCAGGCCTGCCCGTCGCCTGGGCCCTGGCCGACCCCAAGGTCGACGAACGGCAGGTCCTGGCCGCTCTGATCGACGACGAACCGCATCTGGCAGCTGCCCGGCCGGGGCTGCTGATCCTGGCGGACAAGGGGTACATCGCTGCCGAACTCGACCGCTTCCTCGCCGCTCGCGGCATCAGCCTGCTACGGCCGTCCTACCGCAACCGCGGCACCCCACACCCCGCAGAATCCCTGCTCAAGACGGTGCGGCAGCTGATCGAGTCGGTCAACGACACCCTCAAGGGCCAGCTCGACCTCGAACAGCACGGCGGCCGCACCATCGAGGGCGTCGGAGTCCGGGTGGCCCAGCGGATCCTGGCGATGACCTGCGCGATCTGGCACAACCGAACCATCGGCGCACCCATCACCCGGTCACTGATCGCCTACGACCACTGACCCACATCGGAACTACTCGTCTAGGTGTCGGCGCCTCCGAAGGCGGCGTCGAAGGACGCCGAAGGCGGGTCGAAGTCGAACCGCTTCAGGTGGGCGAGTGCTTCCGGCGCGCCTACGAGGCGGTCCATGCCGGCGTCCTCCCACTCCACGGAGATCGGCCCGTCGTAACCGATCGAACGCAGTATCCGGAACACGTCCTCCCAAGGGACGTCACCGTGCCCGGCGGAGACGAAGTCCCAGCCGCGGCGGGGGTCGCCCCAGGGCAGATGGGAGCCGAGCCGCCCGTTGCGCCCGTCCAGACGCCTACGGGCCTCCTTGCAGTCGACGTGGTAGATCCGGTCCCGGAAGTCGTAGAGGAAGCCGACCGGGTCCAGGTCCTGCCAGACGAAGTGGCTGGGGTCGAAGTTGAGCCCGAAGGCCGGCCGGTTGCCCACCGCCTCCATGGCCCGTGCGGTGGTCCAGTAGTCGTAGGCGATCTCGCTGGGATGGACCTCGTGGGCGAAGCGGACGCCCTCGGCGTCGAACACGTCCAGGATCGGGTTCCAGCGCTCCGCGAAGTCCTCGTAGCCGCGCTCGATCATGCGCTCCGGTACCGGCGGGAACATCGCCACCAGATGCCAGATCGACGATCCGGTGAAACCGACGACCGTGTCGACCCCGAAGGCGGCCGCGGCCCGCGCCGTGTCCTTGATCTCGGCCGCGGCGCGCCGCCGTACGCCCTCCGGCTCCCCGTCGCCCCAGATGCGGGCGGGCAGGATGCCCTGGTGCCGTTCGTCGATGGGGTGGTCGCAGACGGCCTGGCCGACGAGATGGTTGGAGATCGCCCAGCAGCGCAGGCCGTACTTGTCGAGCAGGGCGTGCCGACCGGCCAGGTAGGCGGGATCGGTCAGGGCCTTGTCCACTTCGAAGTGATCGCCCCAGCAGGCGAGTTCGAGGCCGTCGTAGCCGAAGTCGGCGGCCCGTCGGCAGACCTCCTCCAACGGCAGATCGGCCCACTGGCCGGTGAACAGGGTGAACGGGCGTGACATGGTGCCTCCCAACGGGGTTCCTGCCGGTTCCCTAACGGACTTCGGCCACGACGGCCTGGACGGGGGTGTAGACGGAGTTCTTCTGCGCGCTCTCCTCCACCGCGGCGAGCACCCGCTGCACCTGAAGACCGTCGGCGAACGACGGCAGCGGGTCGGTGCCCGACGCGATGGCCTCGACCAGGTCGCGGGCCTGGTGGGCGAAGGTGTGCTCGTAGCCGAGCACGTGGCCGGGCGGCCACCAGCCCTCCAGGTACGGGTGCTCGGCCTCGGTGACGACGATCCTGCGGAACCCCGCCGTGGCGGCCGGCTCCCGGTGGTCGAGGAAGTGCAGCTCGTTGAGGCGCTCGAGGTCGAAGGCGAGCGAACCGGACGCGCCGTTCACCTCCAGTCGCAGGGCGTTCTTGCGCCCCGAGGCCATCCGGGTCGCCTCGAACGTGGCGAGCGCGCCCGAGGCGAGCCGGCCGGTGAAGACGGCAGCGTCGTCCACCGTGACCGGACCGCGCCGGGTGTCGCCGGAAGCGGTCGGACCGGAGGAGGCGCCGTCGAGCCGGGGGCGTTCCTTGACGAAGGTCTCCAGCTGGGCGGAGACACCGACCAGCGGCTCTCCTGTCAGGTACTGCGCGAGGTCGACGATGTGCGCGCCGAGGTCGCCGAGCGCCCCCGATCCCGCGTGCTCCCGCCGCAGTCGCCAGGTCAGCGGGAAGTCGGGGTCGACCAGCCAGTCCTGGAGGTAGCCGACCCGCACGTGGCGCAGCGCGCCGAGCCTGCCGTCGGCGATGAGCCGGCGGGCGTAGGTGAGGGCGGGCACCCGCCGGTAGTTGAAGCCGACCATCGCCAACTGCCCGCGCGCGCGGGCCGCGTCGGCGGCGGCGACCATGGCCTCCGCCTCGGCGACCGAATTGGCCAGCGGCTTCTCGCACAGCACGTGCTTGCCCGCCTCCAGCGCCGCGATCGCGATCTCCGCATGGCTGTCGCCCGGTGTGCAGATGTCGACGAGGTGCACGTCGTCGCGGGCCACCAGGGCGCGCCAGTCGGTCTCCGCCGCGGCCCAGCCGTGCTTGTCGGCCGCCGCCCGCACGGCGAGCGCGTCGCGGCCGGCGATCGCGGCCAGGACCGGCCGCAGCGGCAGGTCGAACACGTGCCCGACGGTGCGCCACCCCTGTGAGTGCGCGGCACCCATGAACGCGTAGCCGACCATGCCCACACCGAGTGCCGGCGGTGCGGTCCGACCGTCCCTCTGTTCCATACGGATTCCTCCACGTCGGAGTGTCAGTGACTCGTCGCCGTGCGCGGGGGCACGCGGCCCGGACCGGTCAGCTGAAGCCGGTCGGCAGGTACTGGCCGACGTTGTCCTTGGTGACCACGGCCGAGTACAGCGTCAGCGAGGAGGGGATCTCGAACTCGGCGAGGCCGCCGACGCCCTTGCCCTGACCGAGCGCCCGGGCGAGGTCGATGGCGGAGGCGGCCATCGTCGGCGGGTACAGGACGGTCGCCTTGAGCACGCTGTTGTCGGCCTTGATGGCGTCCATCGCGGACTTGGCCCCCGCGCCGCCGACCATCAGGAAGTCGTCGCGACCGGCCTGGTCGATGGCGCGCAGCGCGCCCACGCCCTGGTCGTCGTCGTGGTTCCACAGCGCGTCGAACCCCGACTGGGCCTGCAGCAGTTGCGCCATCTTGGCCTGGCCGGACTCGACCGTGAAGTCGGCGGCCTGGCGGGCCACCTTCTTGACGTTGGGGTAGTTCTTCAGGGCGTCGTCGAAGCCCTTGGTGCGCTGCTGGGTGAGTTCGAGGTTGTCGAGGCCGGCGAGTTCGACGACCTTGGCGTTCGGCTTGTCCTTGAGCCGTTCGCCGATGTAGTGGCCGGCGTTGAGGCCCATGCCGTAGTTGTCGCCGCCGATCCAGCAGCGGTACGCCTGGGGGGAGGCGAAGACACGGTCCAGGTTGACGACGGGGATGCCAGCCTTCATGGCCTGGAGGCCGACCTGGGTGAGCGCCTTGCCGTCGGCCGGCAGGATCACCAGGACGTCGACCTTCTTGTTGATCAGCGTCTGGATCTGGCCGATCTGCTGGGCGATGTCGTTGGAGCCCTCGGTGATCTCCAGCGTGACGTCGGAGTACTTCTTGGCACGCGACTTGGCGTTGTCGTTGATGGCGTTGAGCCAGCCGTGGTCGGCCTGGGGGCCGGCGAAGCCGATGGTGACGGCCCTGCCCGGCTTGTCGTCCGCGACCGGGGCGTCGTCCGCGGCCTTTTCCTGCTTCGAGGGCTCATTGCTGGTGCAGGCCGTCAGCAGCGCGCCGGCGGAAACGGCCGCGGTGCCGAACAGCAGTGATCTGCGGCTGGTGGAGGGGATTCTTGCCATGGCGGATCGACCCTTCGACTGGGCGGTGCGCGTCGGATGGGGAGGGTGGGGGTGGGGTGGGGGTGCGGGACGGCGGTGTCAGGCGTCGCCGTGCGTCGACCGGCGCTGGACCAGGACGGCGGCGACGATGATGGCGCCCTTCGCGATCTGCTGGACGGCGGTCTCGAGGTTGTTCAGGGCGAAGATGTTGGTGATCGTGGTGAAGACCAGGACACCGAGGACGGAGCCGAGGATGGTGCCGCGGCCGCCGCTGAGCAGGGTGCCGCCGATGATGGCCGCGGCGATGGCGTCCAGCTCGTAGAGGTTGCCGTTGGTGTTCTGGCCCGATCCGGCGAGCACGATCAGCATGAACGCGGCGATACCGCAGCACAGTCCGGACAGCAGGTACAGGTACAGACGCTGGCGGCGTACGTCGATGCCGGCGAGGCGTGCCGCTTCCGCGTTGCCGCCGACGGCGACGGTGCGTCGCCCGAAGGTGGTGCGGTTGAGCAGCAGCCGGCCGATGACGGTGACCGCGGCGAAGATCAGAACGAGGGGCGGGATGCCGAGCACGTAGGAGTCCCTGGCACCGAGATCGAGCACGGACGTGACGGTGACGATCTGGGTGCTGCCGTCGGTGATCTGCAACGCCAGCCCGCGGGCGGAGGCGAGCATGGCCAGCGTCGCGATGAACGGCACCATCCTGCCGTAGGCGATCAGCAGACCGTTCACGAGGCCACAGCCCACACCGACGGTCACAGCGGTGAAGAGGATGCCCGCGAAGCCGAACTCCTGGGTGGCCACGGTCGTCGCCCACACCGAGGCGAGCGCCACGATCGCGCCGACCGACAGGTCGATCCCGCCGCTGGTGATGACGAACGTCATGCCGACGGTCACGACGCCGATCACGGACGCCTGGGTGAGGACGAGCTGAAGATTGCTCGTCGCGAGGAACGCGTCCGGTGCGGTGATCCCACCGACCGCGACGAGGACGGCGAGGACACCGAGCAGGGACAGGCTGCGCACGTCCCAGCGCAGCCCGAGTCGGCGCGAACTCCCCTGTCCTTCCGAGGACTTGGCGGCGGATGTCGGCGCTTCCTGCTGCGCGCCCGCAGTGGCCGGCTGCGTCATGGCGTCGGGCTCCCTTCCATCACAAGATCGAGTACACGGTGCTCGTCGAGCTCGCGGGCGTCCGCCGTGTGCACGACGCTGCCTTCCCGCAGGACCAGCACCCGGTCGGCGAGACCCAGCACCTCGGGCACCTCGCTGGACACGAGCAGTACGGCCAGGCCCTCGTCGGCCAGCCGCCGGATCACCGCGTAGAGCTCCGCCCGGGCGCCGATGTCGACGCCCCTGGTCGGCTCGTCCAGCAGCAGCACCTTGCAGCCCCTGAGCAGCCAGCGGGCGAGGACCGCCTTCTGCTGGTTGCCGCCGGACAGGGTCCTGATCGCGGCGTCGGGGTCGTCCGGCCGGAGGGACAGCTCCCGGACCGCCCGGTGTGCCACGGCCCGCTCGGTACGGCGGTCGAGCCAGCCCGCGCGGGCGAACCGGGACAGGGTGGAGACCGTGACGTTGCTGCTGACGGACTCCAGCATCAGCAGGGCCTGCGCCTTGCGTTCCTCGGGTGCGAGGCCGATGCCCGCGCGGACGGCGGCGCGGACACTTCCGGGGCGCAGGGGAGTGCCGTCGACGACGACACGGCCGCCGTCGGGCCTGCGCGCCCCGTAGACCGTCTCCAGGATCTCGCTGCGCCCCGACCCGACGAGCCCGGCCAGACCGACGATCTCACCGGGGCGCAGCTCCAGATCGACGGGCGCGAACTCCCCTCGCCGGGTCAGCCCTTCGACCCTCAGCACCGGTTCTCTCCCCGTGGCGAACCCGGCCTCGGGGCGTTCGGGGAAGACGTACTCCACCTTCCGCCCGGTCATCAGCGCCACGATCTCCTCGGTCGGCGTCGACTCGGCGGGCAGACCGCCGGCGACCGACCGGCCCTCCTTGAGGACCGTGACCCGCTCGCCGATGCGCCTGATCTCCTCGAGTCGGTGGGAGATGTAGACGACGGCGACACCGTCCGCCGTCAGATCGCCCACGATCCGGAAGAGGTTGTCCACCTCCTCGGGGTCGAGCGCCGCCGACGGCTCGTCCATCACGATCAACCGGACGTCGTGGGACAGCGCGCGGGCCATCGAGACGATCTGCTGCTGCGCCGCGGACAGATCGCCGACGAGCCGCTCGGGATCGATCTCCGCGTGCCCGAGGCGTCGCAGCAACCGGGCGGTCGCCGTGCGGGCGGCGGAGCCGCGCACGACGAACCCGACGGAGGTGGGTTCGTGCCCGAGGAAGACGTTCTCCGCGACCGACAGCCCCTCGATCAGATCGAGTTCCTGGTAGATGGTGGCGATGCCGAGACGCATGGCGGCGATCGGCGACCCCAGGGTCACGGGCGCGCCCCGCCAGGTGATCTCACCGCCGTCGGGCTGGTGGGCTCCGGCGAGCACTTTGATCAGCGTGGACTTGCCGGCCCCGTTCTGGCCGAGGAGGCAATGGACTTCCCCGGCCTGGACCTCGAGATCCACACCGTCCAGGGCGCGAACGCCCGGGAACGACTTGGTGATACCGGACATGGTGAGCAGGGGTGGTTGTGGTGCCATGAGGAATCCCCTCGGCGGGTGCGGGCCGTGAGCGGGCGGACCGGGCACGGTGTTCGGGTACCTGGCCGGGCACGGTGTTCGGGTACCGGGCGGGCACGGTGTTCGGGCACCTGGCCGGGCACGGTGTTCGGGCACCTGGCCGGGCACGGTGTTCGGGTACCTGGGCGGCTCTGGAGAGCCCCTGGCGTCGCGGGCGCCGGGGCGTATGGGCTGAGCGGGGCAGGGCGGGGGCACGGCAGGCCTGAGGGCCCGGCGGCCAGGAGGTGGGGGGAGCCGGCCGCCGAGGGGTCGTACGGTGGTTGCGGTGGCCCTATGGGGTGGTGCGGCGGCTCAACGAGGTCGCGGTGACACGTGGTAGTGGTGCGCCGGTGGGGTCGCAGGGACGCTTGGTCGTGGTGACGTCGTGGGGTTCCAGTGGCTCACGCGACGTTCCGTCGCCCCTGGGGTCGGGCAGACGTCAGGCCGGTGAGAAGACGTGGTCGCTGATGAGCCGGGCCGCGCCGATGACTCCGGCTGCCGGTCCCAACTCCCCCAGCACGATCGGCAGGTTGCGGGTGGCCAGCGGCAAGGACTGCCGGTACACCTGGGTCCGGACACTAGCGAGCAACGTGTGCCCGAGCCCGGTCACCCCGCCGCCGATCACCACCAGTCCAGGATTGAAGAAACTGACAAGCCCGGCGATGACCTGTCCCAGGCGCTTGCCGCCCTCCCGGATCAGCTCGAGAGCCACCGCGTCGCCCGCCGCCGCGGCAGCCGAGACGTCCTCGGCTGTCAGACGCCCGGTCGTCTCCAGCCGGGCGGCGAACTGCGCCGACCGGCCCTCACGGGCCGCCTGCTCCGCGTCTACGGCCAACGCGGCCCCGCTGAAGTGGGCCTCCAGGCAGCCGCGGTTGCCGCACGCGCACATGCGGCCTTCCGGCTCCACCTGGATATGACCGATGTCGCCGGCGCTGCCCGTCGTCCCACGGTAGACCTCGCCGCCGACGACGATGCCGCAGCCGATGCCGGTACCGATCTTGACGCACAGGAAGTCGCCCACGGAGCGCGCGACGCCCGCGTGCTGCTCCCCCATCGCCATCAGGTTCACGTCGTTGTCGACCATGACCGGGCAGCCCAGTTCCTGGCTGAGCGCCTCCCGGACCGGGAAGCCGTCCCAGCCCGGCATGATCGGCGGCGCGACCGGTACGCCCTCGGGGAAGCGGACCGGACCCGGGACGCCGATTCCGGCGCCGTCGAAGCCCTCCGCGACACCGGAGGCCTTCAGCTTGGCAGCCATCGACAGCACCTGCTCGAAGACCGCCACCGGACCCTCCCGGACGTCCATGGGCTGGTTCAGATGCCCCAGGACCTCCAACTCCGCGTTGGTCACGGCGACATCGACCGATGTGGCACCGATGTCGACGCCGAGGAAACGCAGCGTCGGCGCCAGCCGGATGTTGTGCGAGCGCCGACCGCCCCGGGAGGGGGCCAGCCCGTCCGCGACCACCAGCCCGGTCTCCAGCAGCCGGTCCACCTCGACTGCCAGCTTCGAACGGGACAGGTCCACCAGATCGCCCAGGCGGGCACGGGAGTGGGACCCGTTGTCACGCAGGAGACGAAGCAGCCGCGCCTGATGCGCGTTCTCAGGTCGAGCGGTCATCCGTCGCACGATCCCTCCTCTCTCCGCCGACTGCGTCGTCAGGCTGTGGAGGAACGTAACAACGATTTTCCAGCCTGTGAAGTAGTTACGCATGAGTAGGGTGTCACTTTTTCCACGCACAGGACAAAGTCCGTGACGGGATACAGTGCGCGAGAGGGCAGCCAGGTCAGGGAGGGGAAGCGTGACCGACACCAGCGACACCCGGCCCGCCGAGGGTGAGGCGCAAGCGCCGCGGCAGCGCCGACTGCGCCGCCTGATGCGCTGGATCCCTCTGCTCGCCCCCGTCCTTCTGTGGGCCGTGCCCTGCTGGGTGCTCCTGTACGGCGGCCAGCACTGGCCGCTGCCCGTCACGCCGGCCGGCACCGCCCTGTTCGTCCTCGGCCTCGTCGGTATGCCGCTCGCGATGGTGCGCGGCCACGGCCGGCGCCAGCAGGACCGGGCGGCGATCGTGGGTGACACGCTGCTGGGCGCCATCTGGGTTCTGTTCACCTGGTCGGTGCTGCTCGGCGTCCTCCTGCGGCTCGCCCTGACCGTGGCAGGCGTCGGCGAGAGCCAGGACCGGGCCCGCATCGTCACCTGGGCCGTCCTCGGCGTCACCGCCGTCCTGCTCGTCTGGGGGTACGCCGAGGCCCGCCGCGTACCACGCGTGCGCCGACTCGACGTGCCGCTCCCGCGACTGGGTGCCGGGTTGGACGGCACGCGCGTCGTCCTCGTCACCGACACCCACTACGGCCCACTCGATCGTGCCCGCTGGTCGGCACGGGTGTGCGAGACGGTGAACACCCTGGACGCCGACCTGGTCTGCCACACCGGCGACATCGCGGACGGCACGGCCGAACGCCGTCGCGCCCAGGCCGTCCCCCTCGGTACCGTGCGGGCCACCCGGGCCCGCGTCTACGTCACCGGCAACCACGAGTACTACAGCGAGGCCCAGGGCTGGGTCGACCTGATGGACGAACTCGGCTGGGAGCCGCTGCGCAATCGCCATCTGCTGCTCGAACGCGGAGGCGACACCCTCGTGGTCGCCGGCGTGGACGACGTCACCGCCGAGTCCTCCGGCCTGGAGGGCCACCGCGCCCACCTCGCCGGAGCCCTGGACGGCGCGGACCCCGACCTCCCCGTCCTGCTCCTGGCCCACCAGCCCACGTTCGTCGACCGGGCGGCAGCCGCCGGCATCGACCTCCAGCTCTCCGGCCACACCCACGGCGGCCAGATCTGGCCCTTCCACCATCTGGTCCGCCTCGACCAGCCCGCCCTCGCCGGCCTCAGCCACCACGGCCCCCGCACCCTCCTCTACACCAGCCGCGGCACCGGCTTCTGGGGCCCGCCGTTCCGCGTCTTCGCCCCCAGCGAGATCACCCTGCTCACACTCCGCTCCCCGCACGCACCCGCCTCGCCACAGGCTTGAGCGGCCCGACGGACGGCCCTGCCGGGGCCGATCCGGCAGTTCCACGACACCCGTGAAGGTCGCGTCCCGCCGGGACAAAGCACCGGTCGTCTTCGGCGGCGGATCAGGCCGCCGTCGACGAGGTGGAGCCGGCCGGTGATGAAGGAGGCCTCGTCACAGGCGAGGAACGCGATCAGGCGGCCTCCTCGGTAGGCGCCGAGGACGACGTCCAGGGCCGCGCCTCGGCGCGCCGACTGCGGCATGTGCCGGGGCGAAGCCGGCCTCGACCGGTTCGCCGTCCCCCCGGGCAGCTCAGCCCTTCTTCCGGCTGAGCATGCTGCAGGCGTTGGCGGCGACGACGGCCCCGATGGCCGCCCACTCCAGGCCGCCCAGGCTCTGCCCGAGGCCGATCCACCCGACGAGGGCGGCGAGGAGGGGGTTGACGCTCATGAAGAGACCGAAGGCCCGGGCGGGCACGCGGCGCAGGGTGAGCAGGTCCGCGAGGTACGGCACCGCCGAGGAGAGCACACCGGCGGCGACGGCGTAGCCGACGGCGGCCGCGGTCGGCGGATGACGGAGGGCGGCAAGGGCTCCGACGGGCAGGAACAACACGGCGGACACGAGGGAGGCGGCGGCGGAGCCCTGGGCGCCGGGTACGCGGTCGCCGACCGTGCGGTTGAGCAGGATGTACGACGCCCAGCAGCAGGCGGCGAGCAGGCCCGGGCCCAGGCCGAGGTAGTCGGTCGAGGGCTGCGGGCGCATGAGCGTGACCGCGCCCGCCGCGGCGATCAGCGCACAGCACGCGTCGATCCTTCGGCGCGCCCCGGCCAGGGCGATCGTCAGCGGACCCAGGAACTCGAGGGTCACCGCCAGGCCCAGTCCGACCCGGTCGATGGCGGTGTACAGGGACAGGTTCATCGTCCCGAACACCACGGCCAGCGCCAGCACCGGACGCCACTGGGACCAGGTGAAGCTCCTGAGGCGGGGGCGGCCGACGGCCAGGAGGGCGATCGCGGCGACGTACTGGCGGACCGCGACGACACCGACGGGCCCGAGCACGGGGAAGGCCAGGGAACCGAGGGCGGCGCCGGTCTGGTTGGACAGGCCGCTGCCGATCATGGTGGCCACACCGGCGAGTCGTCCTCCGGGCGGCTTCGGCGCGGAGGACGGCGAGAAGACGGGCACGGCGGGACGCCGTGGGGGTGTGGCAGATGCGGAGGCTGCGCGCATGTCCCGATCGTGTGCCTCAGTGGCGCATGCACAAAATGCGTTCGCCGCCTGGTCCATACGCTTGAGTCATGGATGTGGAGCTTCGGCACCTGCGCTGCCTCGTCGCGATCGTCGACGAGGGCACCTTCACCGACGCGGCCATCGCGCTGGGCGTCTCCCAGGCGGCCGTGTCCCGGACCCTGGCGTCGCTCGAACGGAGCCTGGGAGTGAGGCTGTTGCGACGCACCTCCCGCGAGGTCACGCCGACGGCGACCGGACTACGGGTGGTGGCGCACGCTCGGCGGGTGCTCGGCGAGGTGGCCGACCTGGTCCGGGAGGCCACCTCGGGCCACACCAGCCTCCGCGTCGGCTACGCCTGGTCCGCGCTCGGCCGCCACACGGCGGCCTTCCAGCGCCGCTGGGTCCAGGAACACCCCGGGACGGATCTGCGCCTGGTGCGGGTCAACACCGCGACCGCCGGTCTCGCGGAGGGCAGCTGCGACCTGGCGGTGGTGCGCCGGCCGCTGGACGACCGCCGGTTCGACTCGGCCATCGTCGGTCTGGAGCGGCGGCTCGCCGCTCTGTCCGCCGAGGACGACCTGGCCGCGCACCGCTCCCTGCGGCTGGCCGATCTGGCCGAGCGCACCCTGCTGATCGACCGCCGTACCGGTACCACGACCCCCGAGCTGTGGCCGCCGGACGCCCGCCCGGCGACCGAGGAGATCCACGATGTCGACGACTGGCTCACCGTGATCTCCGCCGGCCGCCGCGTCGGCATGACCGCCGAGTCCACCGCCTACCAGTATCCGAGGCCCGGCGTCGTCTACGTCCCGGTGCGCGACGCCGAGCCGGTCGCCGTACGGCTGGCCTGGTGGCGGGACGACCCGCACCCCGCCACACCGGCCGCGATCGAGCTGCTCACCGCCCTCTACCGGGCCGGGTGACCGACTGCCGGATGACCGACTGCCGTATTTCGGCGCGTCGGCGCCCCAGTACCGCCTGTGCCGCTCGCGCTCCGGCCGCGAGGGCGCCTTCGACGTGGCCGGCGTGGCGGGGCGCCGTTTCGCCCCCTACCCGATCCCGCGATCACTGCCTACCTTGGCAGGCACGCCGCGGCGCCTGCCGTATGCCCACCCCCGAAGCAGACAGGCCGAGTCATGCACGACCTCACAGCGCTGCTGCACGAGTACGACCGTGCCCGCGCCTACACCGACGACCTCTGGAGAGACCTCACCCCGGACGAGGTGACCTGGCGCCCGCACGAGGACTCCAGCGCCATCGGCTGGCACCTCGGGCACCAGGCCCACGTGGCCCACTTCATGGTCCGCAACCTCACCGCGGCCGAGCCCAGCCCCGACCCCGGACTGGACGGGCTCATGGACTCGGCGAACCCGGAGAAGTTCCGCGGCGCCCTGCCCACCGTCGAACGGCTCACCGCCTTCCGCGACACCGTCGCCGAGCGCGTCCACGCCCGGATCGGCGCCATCGCCTCCGGCGACGTCGGGGCCCCCGGCCAGCTCGCCGTCGTCGGAAACCTGCTGCTGACCGCGCTGATCAACCACGAGTACCAGCACGACCAGTGGATCAGCGAGGTCCGCGCCGGCGACCTCGGCCACGCGCTGCCGCCCGACCCCGCCTCCGACCGGCTCAGCCGCATCGACGGCTACCTCGTCCTCACCCCCTACGCCTGACCTCCGGGACAGGAGCACCACCACCGGGACCGTGTCCGGCGCGGACGCTCGTGTCGGCGGGCCGGGAGGGCGGCTGAGCCGGGGCGAGCACCCGGCCGGCGCCGTTCACCCACGGATCGAGCTGGGCGAATCGGGTGCCAGGTCGCCCAGCGCGGCACGTGGGTCTTGTGGATGTCGGGTGTTCGTCTCTCACCGTTCGGCGGCCTGTTCGGCCTCGATGATCCTGCTCAGGGCGAACCGCTGGAGTTTTCCGCTGGTGTTGCGCGGCAGAGCGCCGTGGAAGCGCACGTCACGGGGGTACTTGTAGGGCGCCAGGACCTGTTTGACGTGGTCCTGGATCTCCTTGGCCTTCGCCTCGTCGCCGGCGACGCCGTCGCGCAGCACGACGAACGCGCAGACGACCGAGCCGCGTTCGGGGTCGGGGCGGGGGACGACGGCGGACTCGACGACGTCCGGGTGGGTGTCGATGGCGGCTTCCACCTCGGGGCCGCCGATGTTGTAGCCGGAGGAGACGATCATGCTGTCGCTGCGGGCGTGGTAGTGGAAGTAGCCGTCCTCGTCCCGGTGGAAGACGTCCCCGGTGATGTTCCAGCCGTCGAGGACGTAGTCCTTCTGGCGGGTGTCGTCGAGGTACCGGCAGCCGACGGGGCCGATGACCCCGAGCCGGCCCGGTTCGCCGGGGCCGAGTTCCGTGCCGTCCACGTCCAGGACGGCGGCGCGGTATCCGGGGACGGGCAGGCCGGTGGCGCCGGGGCGGATGGCGTCGGCGGCGGCGGAGATGAAGATGTGCAGGAGTTCGGTGGCGCCGATGCCGTCGACGACCTTCAGCCCGATGCGGGTGTGCAGGTCGTCCCAGGTGGAGCGGGGGATGTGCTCGCCGGCCGAGACACCGATCCGCAGTCCGGACAGCTTGGACTCGGCTCCCTCGCGCAGGACGGCCCGGTAGGCGGTGGGTGCCGTGGCGAGGACGGTCACCCCGTTTTCCTGGACGATGTCCGCGAGCTGGAGGGGGGTGGCGGCCTCGGTGAGCAGGGCGCAGGCGCCGGCCCGCAGCGGGAAGACGACCAGCATGCCGAGACCGAAGGTGAAGGCGAGGGGCGCGGTGCAGGCGACCAGGTCGTCGGGGACCAGGCCGAGGGTGTGGCGGCCGAAGGTGTTGTCGATGGACAGGATGTCCCGGTGGAAGTGCATGGTGATCTTGGGGACGCCGGTGCTTCCGGAGGTGGGGCCGAGCAGGGCCACGTCGTCGGCGGCGGTGTCGACGTCGGTGAACTCGCCGGACTTGGCCGCCGCCAGGGCGGTGAGGCCCCCGGTGCCGCCGTACTCCACGACCGTCAGCGACGGCAGGACGGAGTCGCGCAGGGCGTAGGCGTCCTCGGCGAACCGGTGGTCCACCAGGGCGATCGAGGGACGGGTGCGTTCGGCGACGGGGACGAGTTCGCGGACGCGCAGGGCGGCCATCGTGGTGACCACGACCCCGCCCGCCTTGAGCACGCCGAGCCAACAGGCCACCGTCCAGGGGTTGTTGGGTGAGCGGAGCAGGACGCGCCCGCCCGGGACCAGGCCGAGGTCCTCGGTGAGGACCTGGGCGACCTGGTTGGCGCGGGTGCGCAGCTCGCCGTACGTCCACACCTCTCCGGCGGGGGTGCGCAGGGCCGGGCGGTCGGGGCCGTGGAGCGCCAGGGGCCGGTCGATGAGTTCGGTCGCCGCGTTGAGCCGGTCCGGGTAGCGCAGTTCCGGGGTGGTGAACTCGATCGTCGGCCAGAGGTGTGCGGGCGGGAGATGGTCGCGGGTGAAGGTGTCGACGTGCGCCGACGGGGTGAGAGGGACGGGGAAGGGAGGGGTCAACGGACGTGTCCTTCCGGGATCCCGCCGGGGAAGGGGCGGGTCAGGCGGGGCGGATCATGCCCTCCTGGACCACGGTGGCCAGGTGGCGGTGGTCGCGCGTGAAGAAGCGGCCCGTGCCCAGTCCGCGGCCCGCGTCGGCGGCGGCGGCTTCCTGGACGTAGAGAAGCCAGTCGCCCACCGGTCCTGGGCGGTGGAACCACATGGCGTGGTCGAGGCTCGCGGTGACCAGCCCGGGCCGGGACCAGGGCAGATCGAGGACCCGCAGGACGGGTTCGAGGATCGTGTAGTCGCAGACGTACGCCAGGGCGGCCAGGTCCCGCTGGGCGTCGGTGAGTCCGTCGACGGGGCGGAGCGGGTCGTAGGGCTTGATCCAGACGGCCTGGTGCGGCCTGCGGTCGCCGTCGACGGTGAGGTAGACCGGCCCCGGCACATGCCGCATGTCGAAGCTGCGGCCGCCGGACCAGTAGGCCCTGACCTCCTCGGACAGGGGGGCGTCGGGGTGCCGTGCGAGGTACTCGGCCGAGGTCGGCAGGCCGTCCGGCCCGGGGACGTCCTCGGCGAGCGTGGCATGGAAGGCCGAACCGGGCTCGCCCGCCGCGAAGTTGGCGAGACAGACGTAGAGCGGTTTGCCGTTCTGGTGGCCGCGCACCTGGCGGGTGCTGTAGCCGCGGCCGTCGCGCAGCACCTCCACCTCGTAGCGGACCTCTGCGCCGATGTCGGCCGGGCGCAGGAAGTAACTGTGCATGGAGTGCAGCGACTTGCCGTCGGTCACCGACCGCATGGCGGCGGCCGCCGCCTGGGCGACCAGGTCGCCGCCGTAGGCCTTTGGCCAGGGGCAGGGCTGGGTGACGGCGGTGAAGGCGAGGTCGAAGTGCTCGGGTTCGGCGGGCTTCAGGGTGACGGCGGCGGTGAAGACGGCCGAGGTCGGTGGCGTCGCCGTCATCGGTCGAGCCTGTCGCGCGGCTCGGCGTCGGCGATGTCGGGCAGGTCGGCGACGAAGACCCGGTCGCCCTCCTGCATGTCGACGTGGTCCTCGAACCTCTCGCCGAACCGCGGTCGGGTGGCGGGCGTGTGCCGACTGCTCACGCCCGAGACAGGGAGGGCCCCGCCCGAGTCGGCGGTGTTCGCGTCCTCCAGGCCGCCGCGGGTGACGACGGGGGCCACGATGCCGCCGGGCAGGCGGTACATCGCGTTGTCGCCCTCCGGCCGGTACGTGCTCAGGTCGGGCTCCATGGCGATGCGGCTCCGTTCGGTCGGGGCGGTCGGTCCGGGAACCGATGTCTCGTATTTTTCACTGTCGTCAATTAAAGTCAATACATCCGGTCCGCACGTGAACCGCCGGCACCCCTGCCGACCACCCCGCACGGCAGGGAGATCGGCACGGTGTGGCGCGAGCCGGCCGGCGTCCGCCGCACCGCGCTGTGGCAGCCCGAGGCCCTGATCGGGAGACTCGGGGTGGCCGCGGTCCCGGACGACCGACTCGTGACGCCGCGTCCGTGGGCGGCCGGTGCGGGACGCGCATCCTTCATCCTGGACGGCGTCCGGGGCGGGTGCGCGGTGAAGGGGACCGGACGGGCGGTGACCCTGCTCCGCCGCACGGGAGCGTGTGCGGGATGCCGGGGCCCGGCACGGTGTGCGGCCGGGCGGCCGTTGACGGAGCAGGAGGGTGCTCGAGCAGACACGGCGACAGCCCGGCGGCCCGTGCCCACCGCACGGTCGAGGCCTCGGGGAGCGGGAGGCGGCGGACGTACGGCGGCAGGGTGCCGGTCAGAGGGTGAGCAGTTCCTCGTGGAAGCCGCCGAAGCCCCGCTCGCGGTCGACGAGATGGATCTCCAGGATCCAGTGGCAGCGGCGGCCCGCCTTGTCGGTGCGGCGCAGCGGGGTGGCGTTGGCGGGGGTGATGTACGACTCGACGTCCGCGCCGTCGATCCACTCGTGCGGGAACTCGCCGACCAGATGCCCGGCGTGCCAGCCGCCCAGCTCCCAGCCGGCCTCGGCGGCGAGCCGCTCGACCTCGGCGTACAGCCGCTCGCCGGTGATGCCGGGGTCGCTCTCGAAGAACCGCCGGCCCGCCGCGAAGACCTTCGGAAGGTCGTCGCGCAGCCGGTGCTTGACCGGGTCGTCGCCGAGGACGAAGGTCCGGCCGAAGTCGGCCTCGTACTCCTCGAAGATCGGCCCGAAGTCGGCGAACACGAGGTCGTCCGCGCCGATCACCCGGTCCGGCGGGTTCTCCTTGTAGGGGAGCAGGGTGTTCGGGCCGGAGCGCACGATCCGCTTGTGCCAGTGCCGGGTCGTGCCGAACAGGTCGTTCGCCAGATCCCGGATCCGGTCGCTGACCGCCCGCTCCCCCCGGCCCGGCGCGACGAGTCCGCGCTCCTCGATCTCCTCGAAGAGCCGTACGGCCTTCGCCTGGGCCTCCAGCAGCCGCGCCGCGCGCGTGGCTTCGTCGTCCGTCATACCCGGGAGGGTACGTGGCCGCCGGACCGGGGGGTCGCCGTACCGCCAGGGCCCTTCTGACGGATCTCCGTGGACGCCGCGGAGATCCGTCAGAAGGGCCCTAAGGGTGTCGGTCGAGGGCGGCGCGGGTCATGAGGCCGGCCAGGGCGGAGCGGGACGGGACGGATGTCTTGCGGTAGATGGCCGAGAGATGGGTCTCGACGGTACGGCGGCTGAGGAACAGCTTGGTCGCGATGGCCTGGTTGCTCAGCCCCTCGGCGACGAGCCCGGCTATCTCCCTTTCCCGCGCGGTGAGTCGGTCGAGTTCGGTGGGTGCCGGCGGGGGTTCCTCGGTGCCGGGGCGGATGAGGGACGCGAGGTCGGTCAGGAGGCGGGCGCCTCCGTCGTCGGCGAGGCGGCGGGCCCGTTCCCAGAGCACGGTGGCGTGGGGGACGTCACCGGCGGCCCGGGCCTGGGTGGCGGCCAGCAGCAGCGAGTACGCCTCCCAGAGCGTGGCGCCGGAGGGCGCGTAGGCCTGGGCGGCGGCTTCGAAGTCGTGTGCGGCGGTGCGGGGGTCGCCGCGGTGCTGGGCGAGGGCGGCCCGGGCGCGCAGGGCCGCCCCGCGCTGGCCGTGCAGCCCGATGCGCTCGGCCTCCTCGGCGGCGCGGGCGGCCCAGCGTTCGGCCCGTCGGGTGTCGCCGGTGGCGAGCGCGGTGGCGACGAGCGTGTCCAGCTGGCCGGGGCGTGTGGAGGGCTGCAGGCCGAGGAGTTCGGGTCCGCCCGCCCGCAGGATGGCCTCCTGGGCCCGGTGCGGGTCGCCGCTCACCAGGGCCGTGTGGCCGAGCACGCATCCGGCCAGCGAGGCCCACCAGTGGTGGCTGGTGCCGGCGGCGGCCACGGCCTCCTCGGCGGTCGCGAGGGCCTGGGTGTCGCCCAGGGGACGGCGCAGGAGGAGGATCAGCGCCTTGAAGCTCAGGGTGAGGGCGAGCAGGTCGCTGCTGCCGACGGCGCGCGCGACGGTTTCCGCCTCCTCGGCCGCCTCCAGGGCGGAGGGCAGCCGGCAGGTGTTGAGATGCACGAAGGCCCGCGCGCTCAGCAGGTGCGGCAGGACGTGGACCTGTCCCGCGCGACGGGCGATGTCCAGTCCGCGGGCGGTGTGGCGCTCGGCGTCGGCGTAGCGTTCGAGGACGGCTTCCGCCCAGGCCAGCCAGACCAGCGCCTCGGACAGTTCGGTGAGATCGGGGTCGGTCAGTCCGTCGGCGAGCGCGGCGGCGGCGTCGGCGAGCCGGCGGGCCGCGGCCGTCTCCCCTTCGTAGGCCTCGCCGAGCGACGCGAGCGCCAACGCGCCCAGTTCTCCCATGAGATCGTCGTGGGAGCGGGCCACGGCGAGCGTCTGCTGGACGTCGTCACGGACGGCCGGGTAGGAGACGGTGTTCAGGGCGGCCATGCCGAGCGCGAGTCCCAGGGAGACCGCCTGACGGGGTTCGGGGTCGCGGGTGAGTTCCCGCTGGAGCAGGGCGGTCGCCTCCGGGGAGTGCCCCAGGTGCCGTTCCATCATGGCGCACAGCGCCGTCGCGTCCCCGCGCAGCGCGGCGTCGGCCGGCCCCGAGCGGCCGATCAGGGTGTGGAGCAGGTCCCGGCTCTCACGCAGGCTGCCGCCGATGGCGAGCGCCCGGGCGCGGGCCAGCGTCAGCTCGCCGCGCCGGCCCGCGTGGGCGGGTGTGTCCGGCATGAGCCGCAGGACGACGTCCAGCAGATGGGCGGCGGTCGCGGGGGCCGTGTGGGCGAACTGGGCGGCGGCCTCGGTCAGTACGGCCGCCTGCACCGGGTTCCACTCCGTCAGCGACCGCTCCACGTGGTGGGCGCGCTCGGCGGCGCAGGCGCCCTTGCGCGCCAGTTCCTCCGCCACGGCGCGGTGGAGGTCGGCGCGACGGGGCGCGGCGGTGTTCTCGTAGACCAGTGCCCGCAGCAGCGGATGGCGCAGGGTCCAGCGGCCGTCGGACCCCATGCGCAGCAGATCGCGCCGGAGGGCCGTGCCGGTGTGGACGTCGGGTCCGTCCGCCGTGGGACCTCCGGCGGTCAGCCGCAGCATGGCGGGGGTGGCGTGGTCCCCGAGGACCGCCACCGCCTCGACGGTCCGGCGTTCCTCCTCGGTCAGCGCGGTCAGTTCGTCCAGGAGCAGCGACGCCAGCCCGACCGGTACCCCGGAGAGCGTGGTCCCGTGGGCCGGGGCGCCGGTGGCGGACGGGGATCCGCCGTGCCGGTGGGCGTGCAGGAGGCACCGCAGGTAGAGCGGGTTGCCCTCGGCGGCCGTGTAGATCCGGTGGGCGTCGTCCGGTGCCAGGTCGGGGGCGAGCGCCTCGATCGCCTCCCGCTCGGGCAGCGGCCCCAGCACCGTGCGCAGCACGGCTCCGCTGTCGACGCCGCGGGTCAGGGCGGCGGCGAGCGGATGCGGGGTCTGCCGTTCCCGGCGGGCGACGACCAGGACCACCCGTCCGCGCACCGGATGCCGGATCAGTTGGTCCAGCAGTTCCAGGGACGCGGGGTCCGCCCAGTGCAGGTCGTCCAGCGCCATCACCAGACCGCGCGGCCGAGCGAGCCCCTTCAGTACGTCCGTGACGGCGCGGTGCAGGCCGAAGCGGTCACGGCCGTGGGGGCGGGAGGCCGGGTCGCCCATCCCGTACAGCACCGGTGCGGCCGCCTCCGGTACGGCTCCGGAGGCGAGGAAGGCGGGATCGGCGTCGGCGAAGGCGTCCGTGAACGGCTGGAACGGGGTGTGCCGCTCGTACTCGGTGGCCCTGCCGCCGAGCACGGTCAGTCCGCGCCGCCGGGCCCGTGCGCGCAGTTCGCCCAGCAGTCGGCTCTTGCCCATGCCGGCGTCCGCGGTGATGTCGAGCACGGCGGGTGCGTCGTCCCGTCCGAGGCCGGCGATCACCGCGTCGAGCCGCGCGAGTTCCTCGCCCCTGCCGATCAGCCGTGTCGCCGTCCCGTCCCACTCCGGCACCGATCCGTCTCCGTCCGTCCCTGTCGTACCGCTTGCGCCCATCATGCCCGGCAGGGGCATGCGCCCAGGTGAGCCCGGTTGACGGGACTGGACGCGGGAACCCGCCTCGCGGTTCCGGGATCCGCGGCCGGAGCTGCGGATACGGAGGGCCTGGCCGGCCAGGGGCGCGCAGTCCGTCTCGTACCAAAGGTCCCGCAGGGGGCTCCGGGAGACGGTTTGCCGAACTCCCGACCTCTTTTCGTCGATTCGTAGCCGAATTCGCCAAACAGTTGAGCGGTTGTCGTCCGCTCTTCACGCTTTCCCTGTCAAGTGCCCGGCGGCCAGGCCACGGGCCCCCCGCTGCGGAAGCGAGTCGACCATGGTGCGTGTCCGTACGTCTGTGTCCCAGTTGCCCGCCTATGTACCGGGCCGCAAACGGCCCGGCGCCGTGGTGCTGGCCAGCAACGAGTCCCCGCACGGGTTGCTGCCGGGGGTGGCCGCGACGCTCGCGGAGGCCGCCGGCGGTGTGTCGCGGTACCCGGACATGCACGCCTCCTCGCTCGTCGAGGCCCTGGCCGCGCACCACGGGGTGGAGCCGGAGCGGATCGCGGTGGGCGCGGGTTCCTCCGAGGTGTGCGGGCAGTTGCTGCACACGGTCGTCGGACCGGGCGACGAGGTCGTCTTCGGCTGGCGGTCGTTCGAGGCGTACCCGATCCTGACCGCCGTCGCGGGGGGTACGGCGGTGCGGGTGCCGCTGCGGGACCACGCCCTCGACCTCGACGCGATGGCCGCGGCGATCACCTCCCGGACCCGGCTGGTCTTCGTGTGCAACCCGAACAACCCGACGTCCACGGCGGTCGGCGCGCGGGCGCTGACGGAGTTCGCGGACCGGGTGCCGGAGGACGTGCTGATCGTGGTGGACGAGGCGTACCGGGAGTACGCCGATCCCGCCCGGGTCCCCGACGGTCTCGCGCTGCTCGGCGACCGGCCGAACGTGGCGGTGCTGCGGACCTTCTCCAAGGCGTACGGCCTGGCGGGCCTGCGCGTCGGCTACTGCGTCGCACCGCCCGGGATCGCCGCGCACGTGCGGCGGACGCAGGTGCCGTTCAGTGTGAGCGCGCTCGCCCAGCGGGCGGCCGTCGTGGCGCTCGGCGAGAGCGCGGAGGTGGCCCGGCGGGCCGCGCTCACGGTCGCCGAACGCGACCGGGTCGCCGGGCGGTTGCGGGAGCTGGGCCATGACGTGCCCGACTCCCAGGCCAACTTCGTCTGGCTGCCGCTCGGCGCGGACAGCGGCGACTTCGCCCTGCACTGCGCGGACGGGAAGGTGATGGTCCGCCCGTTCCCCGGCGAGGGCGTGCGGGTGACGATCGGGCTGCCGGAGGAGAACGACGCCCTGCTCGCGCTCGCGGCGAGCCGGAGAGGCTGACGGCCATGCGCCCCGGTCCCTACGAACGCCACCACGAGCTGCTGCACGGCCTGGTCCGCGCGCTGGCCGCCGGCGAGTGCCGGCGCCCCTTCACGGAGGCGACCGGCCAGGACGCGGCCGACGCGGGCATGCGGTCCACCCGCACCGCCGGGAAGGTGTTCCACTCACTGCTGGGGCGGCCCTTCGAGCTGGGGCAGCCCGGCGAGGCGGGCCGTGTGCGCACGGAGTCGTCGCCGTACGGCGTCGGACCGGCCGTCTCCTATCCGCGCTGCGAGCCCGCCGAACTGGTCGCGGCGGCTGGACGGGCGGCGGCCGGCTGGCGGTCCGCCGGGCCGAGCCGGCGGGCCGGGCTGGCGGTGGAGATCCTGCGCCGGCTCAACACGCGCAGCCATGAACTGACCCTGGCGGTCCACCACACGACCGGGCAGACCCTCCCGGCGGCCTTCCGCGCCGCCGGGCCGCGCGCCCAGGACCGGGCCCTGGAGGCGGTGGCCCGGGCGTTCGCCGAGTCGGAGCGCGTCCCGGCGGATCTGCGGTGCGAGAGCGCCGTACGGGGCGGTCGGCCGCGTGCGCTGCGGGACACCAGCACCCTGGTGCCCCGGGGGGTGTCGCTGCTGGTCGGGTGTCCCGACTTCCCGCTCTGGAACGGCTGGCCGGGCCTGTTCGCGAGCCTCGTGACCGGCAACCCGGTGATCGTGGCGCCGCATCCGCGCTCGGTGCTGCCCCTGGCGATCACCGTGCGGGTGGCCCGGCAGGTGCTGGCGGAAGCCGGGCACTCCCCCGACCTGGTGACGCTGGCGGTGGCGGAGCCGGAGCGGCGGGTGCACCGGCTGCTCGCCACGGACCCGGCGGTGCGGATCGTGGACTTCACGGGCTCCGGGCGGTTCGCGGACTGGCTGGAGCAGCACGCCCGCCAGGCGGTGGTGTTCGCCGACCGGACGGGGCTGAACACCGTGCTCGTGGACTCCACCGACGACTACCGGGGCCTGGTGCGGGGGCTCGCCCTCGCCGCGTGTCTCTGTCACGGCACGGTGCGCACCACACCGCAGAACATCCTGGTGCCGGAGCGGGGCTTTTCCACCGACGAGGGCCACAAGACGCTGCGGGACCTCGGGGCGGACCTCGGGGACGCCGTGGACCGGCTGCTCGGACATCCCGCCCGCGCGGCGCGGCTGCTGGGGGCGATCACCGGCGAGGAGGTGCGGGCCGCGCTGGCCGAGGCCGCGCGCTGCGGCCCGGTCCTGCGCGCCTCCGCTCCCGTGGCCCACCCCGACCATCCCGGGGCGGAGCTGCGCGGACCGCTGCTGGTGCGGCTGCGCGCCGCGGACGAGCGGGTCTACACGCGGGAGTGGCCCGGGCCGGTCACCTTCCTGGTGGGCACCGGGTCGACCTCGCACGGTCTGGACCTCCTGCGGCGCACGCTGGGCCGGCACGGGGCGCTGTACGCGTCGGTGCACTCCAGCGACCCGCTGGTGCTGGCGGCGGCCGAGACGGCGGCGCTGGACGCGGGGGTGCATCTGGTGGAGAACCTCGACGACCTGCCCGCTGACCCGTCCTCGGCCTTCGCCGACCTGCCGGGCTCGGGCGCCGACTTCATCACCGGGAGGTTCCGGGTGGTGCGCGCCCGCCGGCCCGCGCCCCTCACGGTGCCGCCCCCTCGCGACGTCGCCGCCGAGCTGGTCCGCGTATGACCGTGGTCAGTCCGTCCAGGTGGCGCCGCGTCCCCGGACCTCGTCGAAGACCAGCCAGGTGCGGGTGGAGCGCACGCCCCGCACCGCGTGGATGTTCTCCAGGACGACCTTGCGCAGGGTCAGGTTGTCCGGCGCGCGCACCAGCACCAGGGCGTCGAAGTCGCCCGTGACGAGGGCGACATGCTCCACGAAGGGGATCTCGCGCAGGGCCCGGGAGATGTCCCGCCAGGCGTTCTGCTCGATGCTCAGCGTGACGTAGGCGCTCGTGCCGAGACCCGCCCGCTGGGCGTTGAGCTGCGCGGTGAAGCCGGTGATGACGTCCTCGGCGACGAGCCGGCCGATCCGGGTGTAGGCGTTGGCCCGGGAGATGTGGACCTGCTCGGCGAGCGCGCGCACCGAGATACGGCCGTCCTGGAGCAGCCGGCTCAGGATCTGGCGGTCGATGTCGTCGAGCGGGACGGCAGTTCGTCCGGCCACCGCCGCCGGCAGCGAGGATTCTTCGGACACATTGTCCTCCCAGGCACTTCCGTCCGGCAGTTCATCGCCGGTTCTGCCGAGCTATTGAACACATATTCCGCGATGCCCACCATTCTCCTGTCAAGTGTCCAGGGAATGCCTCCAGAGAAAGCGAGTGCCCCCGATGTCCGTGAAGAGCCTTCGGCAGACGGTTCAGGGCCTCCTGCCGTCGCTGACGCCGGTGCGGTTCGTGGCCGAGGACGGCACCCCCGTCGCCAGGCCGCCCGCCGAGTACGCCGAGCCGCCGGTCGAGACCCTGCGCGAGGCGTGGCGGCGGATGGTCCTGGGCCGCCGGTTCGACACCCAGGCGACCGCCCTGACCAAGCAGGGCCGCCTCGCGGTCTATCCGTCGAGCCGCGGCCAGGAGGCCTGCCAGGTCGGCGCGGTGCTCGCGGTGCGCCCGGAGGACTGGCTGTTCCCGACCTACCGCGACTCGGTCGCCCTGGTGACCCGCGGCATCGACCCGGTCGAGGTGCTGACGCTGCTGCGCGGCGACTGGCACTGCGGCTACGACCCCGCCGCGACCCGGGTCGCCCCGCAGTGCACCCCGCTGGCCACGCAGGTGCTGCACGCGACCGGCATGGCCGAGGCCCTGCGCCGCAAGGGCGAGGACGGCGTGGCGATGGCGCTGATCGGCGACGGCGCGACCAGTGAGGGCGACTTCCACGAGGCGCTGAACTTCGCCGCCGTGTTCCGGGCGCCGGTCGTGTTCTTCGTGCAGAACAACCGGTACGCGATCTCGGTGCCGCTGGCCCGCCAGACGGCGGCGCCCGCGCTGGCGTACAAGGGCATCGGCTACGGGGTGCGTTCCGAGCAGGTCGACGGCAACGACGCGGTCGCGGTGCTGGCGGTGCTGGCCTCGGCCGTGGCGCACGCCCGCGCGGGACGCGGCCCGGTCCTCGTCGAGGCGCACACCTACCGCATGGACGCGCACACCAACGCCGACGACGCCAGCCGCTACCGGCAGGACGACGAGGTCGAGCGGTGGCGGGCCGCCGACCCCGTCGAGCGGCTGGAGACGTACCTGCGCTCGCGCGGCGCGCTCACCGACGCGGACGTGGCGGCGGTGCGGGAGGAGGCCGAGGAGCTGGCGGCGCGGCTGCGGGCCGGCATGAACGCGGACCCCGTGCTCGACCCGCTGGAGCTGTTCGACCACGTGTACGCCGAGCCGACCCCGCAGCTACAGGAACAGCGTGCCCAGTTGGCGGCCGAGCTGGCCGCGACCACCCAGACCCAGGAGGACTGACGACGATGGCCACGGTCACGATGGCGCAGGCGCTCACCGCCGCCCTGCGCGACGCGCTGCGCGAGGACGAACGGGTCCTCGTCTTCGGGGAGGACGTCGGCCCGCTCGGCGGGGTCTTCCGGATCACCGACGGGCTGACCCGCGACTTCGGCGAGGAGCGCTGCTTCGACACCCCGCTCGCGGAGGCCGGCATCGTCGGTCTCGCGGTCGGCATGGCGATGGGCGGGTTCCGGCCCGTGGTGGAGATGCAGTTCGACGCCTTCGCCTACCCGGCGTTCGAGCAGATCGCCTCGCACGTCGCGAAGACCCGCAACCGCACCCGGGGCCGGATCGGTCTGCCGATGGTGATCCGGGTGCCGTACGCGGGCGGGATCGGCGGGGTGGAGCACCACTGCGACTCCAGCGAGGCGTACTACGCGCACACGCCCGGTCTGAAGGTGGTCACCCCGGCCACCGCCGAGGACGCGTACTGGCTGCTGCGGGACGCGATCGCCGACCCGGATCCGGTGGTCTTCCTGGAGCCGAAGAAGCTGTACTGGTCGCGCGAGGCGGCCGCTCCGCAGACGCGCGGGGCGCTGCCGTGGGGGCGGGCCGCGATCCGCCGGGAGGGCCGGGACGCCACGCTCGTCGCCTACGGCCCGTCGGTCCCGGTGGCCCTGGCCGCCGCGCAGGCCGCCGCCGAGGACGGGATCGAGCTGGAGGTCGTGGACCTGCGGACGCTGGTGCCCTTCGACGACGAGACCGTCACCGCGTCGGTGCGCAGGACCGGGCGCTGTGTGGTCGTCCAGGAGGCGCAGGGCTTCGCCGGGGTCGGCGCGGAGATCGCGGCCCGGGTGCAGGAGCGCTGCTTCCACTCGCTCGCCGCGCCGGTGCTGCGGGTGACCGGCTTCGACATCCCGTATCCGCCGCCGAAGCTGGAGCACGCGCATCTGCCGGGCGTCGACCGGATCCTGGACGCGGTCGACCGTCTGCAGTTCGCCGACGAACCCGACACCCGGCACCTGCCGCGGCCGCAGGGGGTGGCCGCATGACCGCCGTGACAGCGACCGAGCAGGTGTTCCGGCTGCCCGACCTCGGCGAGGGGCTGACCGAGGCGGAGATCGTCGAGTGGAAGGTGGCCGTCGGCGACACCGTCGTCATCGACCAGGTCGTGGTCGAGGTCGAGACCGCCAAGGCCGCCGTCGAGGTGCCGGTGCCGTACGCCGGGACGGTGCTGCGGCTGCACACCGAGGCGGGGACGGCCCTCGCGGTGGGGGAACCGCTGATCACGGTGGGACCCTCGGCGCCCTCACCGGGCGAGGCCGCCGCCGAGCGGTATCGCGAGGAGGAGCAGGCCGGCTCCGGGAACGTCCTGATCGGCTACGGCACCGGGCACGACCCCGCCCCACGCCGTCGCCGCCGCCGTACCGGCTCCACGACGGTCGGCTCGCCGTCGGCCGCCACGGCGCCGGTGGCCGAGCGCGCGCCGGTGGCCGGGCCCGCGCCCTCGATCGAGCCGCACGCCCCCCGTGTCCTCTCCCCCCTCGTGCGGAAGCTGGCACGGGACCACGGCATCGACGTCACCGCGCTGACGCCGTCCGGCCCCGCCGGAGTCGTCCTGCGGCGGGACGTGGACCTGGCCGTCGCACACCCCGCACCGGCACCGACCGCACCCGCACCGGAGCGGCCCTCGGCGGGCCCCACCCGCATCCCCCTGCGGGGCCTGCGCAAGGCCGTCGCCGACAAGCTCTCGCGCAGCCGCACCGAGATCCCCGACGCCACCACCTGGGTCGATGTGGACGCGACCGGACTGCTGCAGGCCAAAAGGGCACTGGAAGCGGCCGAAGGAGGCCGCCGCGTCGGCCTGTTGGCCCTGCTGGCCCGGATCTGCGTCGCCGGTCTGCGCCGCCACCCCGAACTCAACGCGGCGGTGGACACCGAGCGCCGGGAGATCCTGCGGTACGACGAGGTGCACCTGGGCTTCGCCGCGCAGACCGACCGCGGCCTGGTCGTCCCCGTCGTACGCGACGCCCACCGGCTGACGACGGTCCAACTCGCCGAGGAACTGGCCCGGTTGACCGAGCTGGCCCGGACCGGGAGCCTGCCGCCCGACCGGCTCACCGGCGGCACCTTCACGCTCAACAACTACGGCGTGTTCGGCGTCGACGGCTCCACGCCCATCATCAACCACCCGGAGGCGGCGCTGCTGGGCGTGGGCCGGATCATCGACAAACCGTGGGTGGTGGACGGCGAGTTGACCGTCCGCAAGGTCGCGCAGCTCTCACTCAGCTTCGACCACCGGGTCTGCGACGGCGGCACCGCCGGCGGCTTCCTGCGGTTCGTGGCCGACTGCGTGGAACGCCCGGCGATCCTGCTCGCCGACGTCTGAGCCCGTCCCCCCGCGCCCTCTGCCGGGGCGCACCGCACACAAGGAGAACGCCGATGACCACCGAGGTGTATCTGATCGACGGGGCCCGGACCCCCCAGGGCCGCTACGGCGGTGCGCTCGCGTCCGTACGGCCCGACGACCTGGCCGCTCTCGTCGTGGGGGAGGCCGTGCGGCGGGCCGGGATCCCGGGCGAGGCCGTGGACGAGGTGGTCCTCGGAGCCGCGAACCAGGCCGGAGAGGACAACCGGGACGTGGCGCGGATGGCCGTCCTGCTGGCCGGGCTGCCGCACACCGTGCCCGGGTACACCGTCAACCGGCTGTGCGCGTCCGGGCTGACCGCGGTCGCGTCCGCCGCGCAGGCCGTCCGGGCCGGTGAGGCGGAGCTGGTGGTGGCGGGCGGCGTCGAGTCGATGACCCGCGCGCCCTGGGTGATGGCCAAGCCGGGCACACCCTGGGCGCGGCCGGGCGAGGTCCACGACACCTCGCTCGGCTGGCGGTTCACCAACCCGCGCTTCCCCGCCACCACCACGCTGTCGATGGGCGAGACCGCGGAGGAGGTCGCCGCCCTGGACGGCGTCACCCGGCTGGAGGCGGACTCCTTCGCGCTGCGCAGCCACCGGCGCGCGGTGGCCGCCCGGACGGCGGGCCGCTTCACGGCGGAGATCGTCCCGGTGCCGGTGGCGGACGGGGAGGTCACCGAGGACGAGGGCCCGCGCCCGACGACCACGCTGGAGAAACTGGGCGCGCTGCGCCCGGTCTTCCGCAGGGGCGGGATCGTCACCGCGGGCAACTCCTCACCCCTGTCCGACGGGGCCGCCGCCCTGGTGGTGGCGGGCGCGGCGGCGGTGGAGTGGTACGGGCTGACGCCCCGGGCCCGGGTGGTCACCGCCGCCTCGGCCGGGGTGGAGCCGCAGCTCATGGGTCTCGGCCCGGTACCGGCCACCGCCCTGGCGCTGGAGCGGGCCGGCTGGACCGTCGACGACCTCGACGCGATCGAGCTCAACGAGGCGTTCGCCGCCCAGGCCCTGGCGGTGACACGGCGGCTGAAGCTGGACCCGGACCGGGTCAACGCCGACGGCGGAGCCATCGCCCTCGGCCATCCCCTGGGCTGCTCGGGCGCCCGTGTCCTGCTCACCCTGCTGGGCCGGCTGGAGCGGGAGGGCGGCCGACGGGGTCTGGCGACCCTGTGCGTCGGGGTGGGGCAGGGCGTGGCGATGCTCGTGGAGCGGGTATGAAAACGTACGACACGCTCGGCGTCGAGGAGCGTGCGGACCGGGTCGTGGTCACCCTGTGCCGGCCCGCCGTCCGGAACGCTCTCGACGCCCTCATGATCAACGAACTCCACCAGGTGTGCGGGGAGTTGGAGCGCGCCCCGAAACTGCTCCTGCTCACCGGGCACGACGGGGTCTTCGCGGGCGGCGCCGACATCGCGGAGCTGCGGCGGCGCGGCCGGGACGAGGCGCTGGAGGGGATCAACAGCCGGCTGTTCGAGCGGGTGCGCCGGCTGCCGCTGCCGACCGTGGCCGCGGTGCCGGGGTGGGCGCTGGGCGGCGGCGCCGAGCTGGCGTACGCCTGCGACCTCAGGATCGCCGGTCCGGACGCGATGTTCGGCAACCCCGAACCGGGCCTCGGCATCCTCGCCGCCGCCGGGGCGTGCTGGCGGCTGCGCGAGCTGGTGGGCGAGTCGGTGGCCAAGCAGGTGCTGCTCGCCGGGCGCACCCTCGACGCACGGGCCGCGCTCGGCTGCGGGCTGGTCCTGGACGTCGTACCGGCGGACCGGCTGCTCGACGAGGCGCATGCGCTGCTCGACCGGATGGCCCGCTCCTCGACGCTCGCGCTGCGCCTCACCAAGCTCGTCACCGACGCCTCGGGGCCGCATCCCGTGGCCGACGACCTGGCTCAGGCGGTGCTCTTCGAGAGCCCGGACAAACAGGAGCGCATGACGCGGTTCCTGGAGAAGAGGGGAGGACGGGCATGACCTCGGCCACGACCCCGCCCGCGGTGGTGGGGGTGATCGGCGGCGGCCGGATGGGCGCCGGTGTCGCCCAGTCGTTCGCGGCGGCCGGATCACGGGTGGTCGTCGTGGAACGCGACGGCACCACGGCGGCGGCCGCGCTGGAGCGGATCGCGCACGGGCTGCGGAAGGCGGCCGAGCATGGGACGCCCGAGGGCGCGCCGGACCCCGACGTGCCGGACCGGGTGACGGTCGTCTCGTCGGTCGACGCGCTGCCCCGCGACTGCGACCTGGTCGTCGAGGCGGTCCCCGAGGACGCCGCCCTGAAGGCGGAGGTGCTGGCCGCCGCCGAGGGAGCCGTCCACGACGGGTGCGTGCTGGCGAGCAACACCAGCGCCCTGTCGGTGACCGAGCTCGCGGCGGTCCTGAAGCACCCCGGGCGTTTTCTGGGGATGCACTTCTTCAACCCGGTGCCCGTCTCCGCGCTCGTCGAGCTGGTCCTGGCGCCGGGCACCGGCGCGGCGGCCCTCGGCGCGGCGATCCGCTGGACCCACGCCCTCGGCAAGCAGGACGTCGTCGTGCGGGACTCCCCCGGGTTCGCCAGCAGCAGGCTCGGGCTCGCCCTCGGTCTGGAGGCGATCCGCATGGTCGAGGAGGGCGTCGCCGACCCGGAGGCCATCGACACGGCCATGCGGCTGGGCTACCGCCATCCGATGGGGCCGCTGCGCCTGACCGACGTGGTCGGACTCGACGTACGGCTCGCCATCGCCGAGCACCTGCACGCGACGCTCGGCGAACGCTTCGCGCCGCCCCGGCTGCTGCGGGAGAAGGTCGCCCGCGGCGAACTGGGCCGCAAGAGCGGCCAGGGCTTCCACCGCTGGTGAACGACGGCGGCCCCTCCCCCTCGACGTCGAGCGGTCAGAGACCGAGGCGATGGAGGGCCCGGGCGGTGTGGCCGCGCAGCGGTCGGGTCCAGCCCGGGAGGGTGCCGCAGGCTCCGGTGTCGTAGGAGTGGACGAGGATCGTCAGGACCTCGTCGGGGAGGGCCGCCGGGTGGCGGCGGGCGCTCGCTATGGCCGCCGTGAGGCGCACCGTCTCGTCCGGGGAGGTCAGGCCGGTGGTCAGGGAGGCGCGTTCGGTGGGACCGAGGGGGCCGGGGAGGTGCCCCAGGGCGAGGTGGGCGGAGGCCCGGGGGAGGGTGCGGTCGTGGGGGACGGCGGCCAGCGCGTCCGGCAGGCCGGGGGCGCGGGGGTACCAGACGGCGAACGCCGCCGCCCGGGCCGCCACGACGGGGTCGGGGTCGTGCAGCCGGCGCAGCACGGATGCCGTGTGGCGTCCGGCGGCGTGGTAGGCGTCGGCCGCCCAGCGCAGGGCCACCGCGTCGGCCACGTCGGCGACGGCCTCCACGTCCGGGTCGTCCTCCTCGAACAGGACCCGGATCACCGCCTGTTCGTCCGCCGGGCCGATCCCGTCGGCCTCGGCGAAGGCCGGTGCGGGGTCGAAGGGGAGCAGGTCGTCGGGCAGGTCGCCGAGGGCGACGGCGTGCAGCAGGGCGAGGACCGTTGCCCGGTCCGGGGTCGACGGCGTGTCGAGGAGGGTGACCAGGGGGGTCACCGCGTGGGCGCTCGCGGGCCAGCGGGTGCCCTGGTGGTAAAGGGTGCCGCTGAGCACCGAGACCGCCGCGCGACGGGCCGCCGGATCGGGGTCGGTGAGCGCGGCCAGGTGCCCGGGTACGTCGTCCGCCCGGCCGTGGGCGTGATGGAGACGGCTCCACTCGGCGGGGGGCGGGGTGCTCACGGGCCGGAGCCTACGCGCCCGTTCAGGTGACGGGCAGTCCGTAGGCGCGGTCGAAGTGCTGGGCCACGAGGTGTCCGGCGCCGTCGCAGGAGAGCTGCCAGTCGTTGACGCCGGTCTCGCGGCCGTCGGTGAAGTTCCACAGCAGTCGGCCGGAGGCGGTGTCGATGGCGTAGAAGCCGTCCTTGTTCTCGTAGGCCGGGACGTAGAGGGCGTGCGCGCCGACCGCGATCGGGCCGTCGACGTTCAGGCGGGGTGTCTCGCAGAACCAGCGCCGGGTGCCGTTCGCCGCGTTGAAGGCGTAAACGCCGTGCGGATCGGTGCCGGTGGCGTAGACCGTGTTGCCGCCCGCCCCGAGGGAGGCGAACATGCCGCGTTCGGCCTTGGCCTGCCAGCGGATCCTGCCGTCGGCCAGGTCCAGGGCGATGAACTCGGAGCCGATGGCGAACACGGTCCGGCCGAGCACCGCGAGCCCCGGCCGGAGGTCGTAGCCGACCGGGTGCCGCCAGAGCAGGCTGCCGCCGTCGCGGGTGTCACGGACCGCGACGTTGCGCAGGCCGTCGGCGTAGACGAAGTAGGTGGAGGTGATGACGGGTTGCAGGGGGATGCCGACGTCCTCCGGGTCGATGGGGATGACGACGGCCCGGCGTGCCCTGAGGTCGACGCCGAAGACCGTGCTGGTGGAGGTGGCCACGCCCTGCTCGCCCGACCGGCGCTGGAGGCTGGCGCCGAGGACCGAGACGGCGTATCCGTCGTAGCTGCCCAGCAGTTGGTCGAACTGGTAGTCCTCGCCGAAGTCGAGCGTGAACTTCTCGGAGCCGTCGGCGGGGTCGACGCCGATCAGGGTCGACCCCGTCCCGCCGAGCGCGACCGCGGCGCCGTACGTCAGCGTCACGGGCGTGGGCGAGAGGCTGATGCCCTGGTAGACCCACTTGGGCCGGGAGCCGTTCGCGAGGTCGAGACAGATCATCGTGCCGGGGCGCGTCTTGAGCAGGGCCGTGCCGTTGTGGAAGACGGCCGGGGCCTGGAGCAGCGGTCCGCCCCGGTAGACCCAGGTCGGTTCGGGGGCCGGGCCGGCCGGGCGCACCCCCTGTGCGCGCGGCTTTCTCCGGGCGGCCACGACGGCCGCGCCCCCGATGAGCGCCGTACCGGCGCTCGCCGCCGCCGTGAGGACCGTGCGCCGCGAGAGCGGGGCGCGCGCCCGGGCCCGGTGCTGAACGGGACCGCCGGAACGTTCCGGCACCGCCGCGTCGACCCCTTGCCGGGTCCCTGCCTCCCCCCGGGCACCCGCCCTGTCCCGGCGCCCTTCCTGCGTCGGCACGCCGGCCCTTCGCCGGAAACCGCCCAGCCCCCGGGCGTCGGCACCACCCCGGGACCCGGTTTGCACCCAGGCGTCCGCGCCATCCAGTGGCTCTCCCCGCGTCGATGCGTCCGCCCCTCGCCGGAAACCGCCCAGCCCCCCGACGTCGGCACCACCCCGGGACCCCGCCTGCACCCAGGCGTCCTCCCCGTCCCGGCGCCCCTCCTGCACCTGGGCGTCCGGCCCTCGCCGGAAACCGCCCAGCCCCCCGACGTCGGCACCACCCCGGGACCCCGCCTGCACCCAGGCGTCCTCCCCGTCCCGGCGCCCTTCCTGCACCTGGGCGTCCGGCCCCCGCCCGAAGCCTCCCTGCGCAGGGGCCTCGGCGCCGGTCCGGGGACCCTCCTGCCCCCAGGCGTCGACGCCATCCCGGCGCGCTGCCTGCGCCGGGGCGTCCGCGCCGTCCTGGGACCCCGCCTGCACCCAGGCGTCCGCGCCGTCCAGTGGCGCTGCCCCCTCCGGGGTGAACGGTGTTCGGCCTTCCGGTGTCTCCTCCGATCCCCCTCGGCCGCCGCAGGGTTCCCCTTGGGTCGGCTCGGTGGCGAGCCCCCCGGTGGCGGCGCCCCCGGCCCCCCGGGCGCCGCGGACGCCGTCCAGGTCCGCGCCCCGCGCACCGGGTGAGCCGGCCCCGCTCGGGCACCCGGAGGCGCCCTGCTCACCGGTGACGGCGGTGTCGTACGCCGACCAGCCCACCGTCGCGTAGGCGGACCCGCCCCGGCCGGCCGTGTACGGCTCCGGCTCGGGTACGTCGGCGGAGCCCGCCGGTGCCGCGTCCCGGCCGCGGGCGAGGTCCGTCGCGACGGCCCGGCGCTCCGCGAGGGCCGCGGCCGCACGGCGGGCGGCCACCATGTCGGCCACCGCTCGCGGCAGCCACCCCTCGGTCAGTACCTGGTCGGCGCCGCCGGGCGCGCAGGCCGCGGAGAGCCGGTCGGGGTCGATCCGCAGGGCCGGGTCCTTGGCGTGACAGAGGCTGATGATCTTGTCCAGCGGCTCGGGCACCTGGGTGAGGTCGGCCGAGCCGTGGACCACCTGGTAGAGCAGCGCGGCTCCGGCGGCCCCGCCGAACGGCGTGTGCCCGGACGCGGCGAACGCGAGCACCGAGCCGAGACAGAAGACGTCCCCCTCCGGCCCCATCTGCTCACCGGTGGCCTGCTCGGGGCACATGTAGTCGAGGGAGCCGAACAGCGAGCCGTCGCCGGTGAGTTCATAGCCGTCGCGGGCGCGGACGATACCGAAGTCGATGACCCGGGGGCCGTCGGCGGCCAGCAGCACGTTGGACGGTTTGAGGTCGCGGTGCACCAGCCCCTCGGCGTGCACCGCGATGAGCGCCTCGGCGATCCCCGCGCCCAGGGCGAGAACCGTCTCCACCGGCAGCGGGCCGTGCTCGGCGACCGCCTCGGCCAGGGTGGGGCCGGGAACGTAGACGGTGGCGAGCCAGGGCGTCTCGTCGTCCGGCGCGGCGTCCACCACGGGCGCCGTGAAGGCCCCGCCGACCGCCGCCGCGGCCGCCACCTCACGGCGGAAGCGGATACGGAAGTTGCGGTCCTCCGCCATCTCGGGCCGGATGACCTTGACCGCGACGGTCCGGCCCTCGAAGGAGCGCGCCAGATAGACCCGGCCCATGCCGCCGGCTCCGAGCCGGGCCAGGAGGCGGTACGGCCCTAGCTGCTCAGGGTCTTCTGGGCGCAGTGGTTTCATGCCCTCGGCCGCCTGTTCTCGGTGGGGGGTCCGGCAACAGATTAAAGGCAGGAGTGCGGGAGGGGAGCGTTCCATGAACACCCTCGCCGATGACCTGAAGATGAGTGTGAGCCACACCTTCCGTTTCGCGAAACCCATATGACGCGACGTCAAAGATCGGGTGACACGTGCTCGCCCTGCGGGAACAGTGCGCGATGAGCAACAAGTGCAGGATGAAGCGACCTGGGCGATCCAAGACGTCGGATGTGTTGAAGGTCACCCCGGCAGCCCGCGATAGGGTCACGCCATGACCGATTCCGCCACCGACCCCGAGGGCCGCCCGTCACGCAGGCGCCTGCAGTACGGCGAGGGGCGCGAGGCCCTGCTGAACGCCGCCGTACGCGTCGTCGCGCGGGGCGGACTGCGCAAGCTCACCTACCGGGCCGTGGCGGAGGAGGCCGGGGTCACCCACGGCCTGGTCGTGCACCACTTCGGTTCGCGCGACGCGCTGATCGCGGAGGCCCTCGCCCACACGATCCGCACCTCGCTGAACACGAGCGCCCTCGAGCCGGGCACCGGCAAGGTCGCGGACTTCTCGACCGGACTGTCCGAGATGGTCACGGCGGACCCGGGCGTCCAGGCGTTCCAGTACGAGCTGCTCCTGGAGTCGCGCCGCCGGCCCGAACTGCTGCCCCAGCTGCGCGCCCTGTACGACCAGTACTTCGAGGCCACCCAGCGCGAGCTGAGCCGCATGCTGCCCACCGACGCGGACCCCGCCCTGACCCGGCTGGTCTTCGCCGCGCTCGACGGCCTCGTCCTGCATCAGCTCGTGTTCGGCGAGCCCGAGGTCACGGACCGCGCCGTGGAGCATCTGCGCTCCCTGCTCCGGCTCCTCGACGCCGACGGCGAATCCCGCCCCTGACCCTCCGACCTGCGTTTTTCCCGGCCCCGGACGCCCGACGTCCGGGGCCTTCGCCGTCGTCGGGTGAGAAAACCCGCCGCACCCCCTTGCCAAACGGATAGTTCGCGCCCACGATGAGGCAACTCGTTTGACCTAAAACGAACTCCCATCCCTTCCCGTCCCCCGACAGGTGATCCGAGTGGACAGTCAGACGGCGGTCGCCCCGCACTCCGCGCACGATTCCTCCACCACAGGCCGGCTCAAGCCCGACTCGCTCGGCGTCCTGGGCATCCTCTTCTTCGTCCTTTCCGCCCAGGCCCCGCTGACCGGCATCGCCGGCGCGGTCCCCATCGCCATCGCCATCGGCAACGGCGCCGGCGCCCCCGCCGCCTATCTCGCGGCCGGTGTCGTGGTGCTGCTCTTCTCCATCGGTTTCGTCGCCATGGGCCGCCACGTCGTGGACGCCGGCGCCTTCTACACGTACATCGGCAAGGGCCTCGGCCGCTCGACGGGCTCCGGCAGCGCCGGGGTGGCCCTCTTCGCCTACTGTGCCGTCCAGGCCGCCATGTACGGGCTGTACGGCGCGACCGTGAGCGGACTGGTCGAGCACTACGCCGGGGTCCGTGTCGCCTGGTGGGTCTGGACGCTCGTCACCATGGTGATCGTCCAGATCCTGGGCGCCGCCGGCATCGAGATGGGCGCCAAGGTGCTGACCGTGTTCGTCCTCGCCGAGTTCAGCATCCTGATCGCCTTCGCCCTCGTCACCCTCTTCCGGGGCGGCGGACCGGAGGGGCTCGGTCTCGCCGACAGCTTCGCCCCGCACGCCGCGCTCCAGGGCGCCCCCGGTGTGGCGCTGATGTTCGCCGTGGCGTCCATGTTCGGCTTCGAGGCCACCGCGATCTACGGCGAGGAGGCCCGGGAGCCGAAGAAGACGGTCCCGCGCGCCACCTATCTCTCGGTCGCCGTGGTCACCGGGTTCTTCGCCTTCACCTCCTGGATGCTGGTCTCCGCGCACGGCGCGTCCCGTGTCACGGACGAGGCGGGCAAGGCACTGGCCTCCGGCGACGCCGCCGCCTTCGTCTTCGCCCCGATCACCGACCTGTTCGGCGGCCGGGTCGGCGACGTGCTGCCCGTCCTGCTGGCGACCTCGCTGTTCGCGGGCATCCTGGCCTTCCACAACTCCGCCAACCGCTACCTGTTCTCGCTGGGCCGCGAGGGACTGCTGCCGCAGGGGCTGACCGCGCTCAACCGGCGCCACTCCCCCTGGGTGGCCGGCATCGTCCAGACGGTGATCGCGGTGGCGCTGGTGGTGCCGTTCGCGCTGCTGGGCAAGGACCCGGTGCTGACGCTGTTCTCCTGGTTCAGCGGGGTCGCCGTGCTGGCCGCCATGCTGCTCTACTTCCTGACCTCCGTCGCCGTGATCGTCTTCTTCCGCCGCTCGGGTGCCGACCGCCGGATCTGGAACACGGTGATCGCGCCGGTGCTGGGCGCGCTCGGCATCGCCGCGACCATCTGGCTGATCGTCCAGAACTTCACCACCCTCATCGGCGGCGACACGACCACCGCCCTGTGGCTGGAGCTCACCGTGCCGGCCGTGCTCGCCGCGGGGCTGGTCGTGGCGCGGCTGACCCGGCGGCCTCCCCTCGCGGTGACCGCGCCCGCCACCGAGGCCGACACGGAGGAGAACCGCTGATGCCGGCCCTCGCCCACGACGAGCTGCTGCGTCGCGCCAAGGACCTCACCCCGCCCACCCGGCACCACATCGACGGGGTGGACGAGCCGGGCGGCGGGACCACCTTCACCGTCGTCTCGCCCCGCGACGGCCAGGTGCTGGCCGAGGTCGCGGACGCCCGGCAGGCCGAGGTGGACCTGGCCGTGGCCGCCGCCCGCCGGGCCTTCGACTGCGGCCCCTGGCCGCGCCTCGCACCCGCCGACCGCGGCCGGATCCTGCTGCGCGTCGCCGACCTCCTCGAAGAGCGGCGCACCGAGCTGGCGTTGACCGTCGGCCTGGAGATGGGCAAGCCGATCAGCGACGCGTACGGCATCGAACTGCGCGCCGCGATCACCACGTTCCGCTGGTACGGTCAGCTCGCCGACAAGCTCACCGACGAGGCGCCGCACACCGCCCGGGACGCCCTGGCGCTGGTCACCCGGGAACCGGCGGGTGTCGTGGGCGCCGTCGTACCGTGGAACTTCCCCCTGACGCTGGCGAGTTGGAAGATCGCCCCGGCGCTGGCCGCGGGCTGCACGGTGGTGCTGAAGCCGTCCGAGAACGCACCGCTGTCGGCGCTGCTGCTCGGCCGGATCGCCACCGAGGCCGGACTGCCGCCGGGGGTGCTGAACGTGGTGACCGGCGACGGGCCGGTGGCCGGCCGGGCGCTCGGCCTGCACCCCGAGGTGGACGTGCTGGCCTTCACCGGCTCCACCGCCGTCGGCCGGCACTTCCTGCGCTACGCGGCCGACTCCAACCTCAAGCGGGTCTGGCTGGAGCTCGGCGGCAAGTCGCCGAACATCGTCCTGCCCGACGCCCCCGACCTGGACAAGGCCGCCGCCACCGCCGCCTGGGGCATCTTCTTCAACCAGGGCGCGATGTGCACCGCCCCGTCCCGGCTGCTGGTGCACTCCTCCGTCGCCGAACGCGTCACCGAGGCGATCGTCCGGCGGGCCCGGGAGCTGCGGATCGGCGACCCCCTCGACCCGGCGACCGAGATGGGTGCCCTGGTCGGCGAGAGCCATCTTCAGCGGGTGCGGGACCACATCGCCACGGGGCTGGACGAGGGCGCCCGTCTGCTCACCGGCGGCTCCCGCACGCTCACCGCCACCGGGGGCAGCTTCCTGGAGCCGACCGTCTTCGACCGGGTGGACCCCGGGATGCGGCTCGCCCGGGAGGAGATCTTCGGGCCGGTCCTGTCCGTGCTCGCCTTCGACGACCTGGACGAGGCGGTCCGGCTGGCCAACGCCACCGAGTACGGGCTCGCCGCCGGACTGTGGACCTCCGACCTGTCCACCGCCCACCGGGTCTCCCGCGCCCTGAAGGCCGGCACGGTCTGGGTCAACTGCTACGAGGAGGGCGACCTGACCGTCCCCTTCGGCGGGGTGAAGCAGTCGGGCAACGGCCGTGACAAGTCCGTCCACGCGATCGAGAAGTACACCGAACTGAAGACGACCTGGATCCAGCTGTGAGCCGTACGAGCGGGGCCACCCGGCCCCTGATCGCCGTCCCCGCCCGCTTCTGCGCGACCACCTCCGCGCTGCGGTACGCCGCGGAGGTCACCGCCCGCGCCCTGGTCGAGGCCGTCTGGCGGGCCGGCGGCGAACCGGCGGCCATCCACCCCGCCCCCGGGGAGCTGCCCGAACGCCTCACCCGCTTCGACGGCGTCCTGCTCCCCGGCGGCGGCGACCTCGCCCCGTACCGCTACGGCGCCGACGCCACCCACGCCAGCGTCTACGACGTCGACGAGACCCAGGACGCCTTCGATCTCGACCTCGCGCGGCACTCACTCGACCTGGGCCTGCCGCTGCTGGCGATCTGCCGCGGCCTCCAGGTCGTGAACGTCGCCCTCGGCGGCACCCTGGAACAGGACATGGGCGGCCCCGAGCACGAGCACCGGCACATCGTGCACCCGGTGACGGTACGGCGCGGCTCCCTGCTGGAGGAGGCGCTCGGCGCGGAGAAGGCCGAGGCGTCCTGCTACCACCACCAGCGCGTGGACCGCGTCGGGGAAGGACTCACCGTCACCGCCACGGCCGCCGACGGCACCGTGGAGGGCCTCGAAATCCCGGGCGCCGCAGGGTGGTTCACCGCGGTCCAGTGGCACCCCGAGGACACCGCCCCCGAGGACCGGGCACAACAGGGGCTCTTCGACACCCTCGTACGAGCCTGTGCAACATCACGCTAGTCGACCGCACGTTCACGACAGAGCTCCCGCGGGTGGAGTGCGTATCGTCCTTTCCGGCCACAGCACACGCACGGTTCCGGAACCGGAGTTAGCCCTCTCGCCTTCTCTCCCGCAGGAGCTGAAACGTGTCCCGAATCGTGCAGTCCCTCACAGCCATGAAGAGCGCCACCCGGCGCTCTGTGACACTCGGCGCGGTCGCCGCCGGCATCGCCGCCACGACCGCGCTGGGCGCCTCCCCCGCCTCCGCCGAGACCTGGCACTACGGGAGCATCACCTGGTACAACCCGAGCGTCGGCGTCGGGGCGTGCGGTGAGTGGCACGGCGACAACGAGCTGGTGGCGGCGGTCTCCCCGCAGATGTACGGCAGCTACCCCAACCCGAACAACTCCCCCGTGTGCGGCAAGTACGTGGTCGTCCATGCCGCGGGCGGGAAGGCCACGTGGGCGAAGATCGTCGACCGGTGCGCGGATTGCGGGCCGTACGACGTGGACCTCAGCCCCGCCGCGTTCGGCGTGCTCGCCGACCTCGGCGTCGGCAGGTTCAGCACCTACTGGGCCGATTACATCTGATCCCTCCCTCCTCGGGCCCGGCCGGGTGTCCCCTCGGCCGGGCCTGTCCCGTCCGGTCACACGGGTCCGCGCCACAGCCGCCGGTACTCCGTGGGCGTGTGGCCGACCTGTCTGCGGAACACCGTGGAGAAGTGGCTGGCCGTGCTGAACCCGCACCACCGGCCGATCCTGCCCACCGGTTCGTCACCCCTCTCCAGCAACCGGCACGCGGTCTCGATCCGCAGAGCGGTGAGGAACTGATGGGGTGTCCGTCCGGTCGTCGCGGAGAACAGACGCAGGAAGTGGAACCGGCTCAGGGCGACCTGACGGGCCAGGTCGTCCAGTCCGACGCGGTCGGCGAGGTGGGCCCGCATGTACGCGATGACGGTGTCCAGCTCGCGCCGGCCGAGTGCCCCGGGGGCGGCCTCGCCGTGCAGGGGTGCGAGGAGATGCGCCGCGAGGTACTCCGCCGCGGAGTCGGCGTAGAGCTGTCCCGCTCCGGCCTCGCGTGCCCTGACCAGAGCGGCGGCCATGGTGCAGATCAGCGGATCGGGTGCCGGCAGCCGCTCCAGTGACTGGAGATCGACGGGCCGGCCGCCCGGCTCCTCGGCCGTGTGGCGCCCGAAGACCTCGGCCGGCAGGACGATGCGGACCATCTCCAGGGGGCCCGGCCCGAGCAGTCGGCAACGGACCGCGACCCGGGGGTGCCCGGGCGGGATCCGGCAGACGTCACCGGGCGCGCACGACACCGTGCGCCGCCGGCCGTCACCGGTGTCCGCCTCGCACCGGGCGGTACCCCGCAGATGGACGACGAGCCGGAACCCGTCGGAGGGCGGCCGCTCCCACTCGGCGACTCCCTGCGTCACCGTCGCCCGTGCCACGCTCAACCCCCGCCAGGGGGCCCCGAGTTCCTGCACGGGCGGAGGCGCCGAGGGGTCCTGGCGGGCAGTCGTCATCGCGCGTGTCTCCTGGGACCGGGAACTCCCGCACGGGGCAGGGGCGGGGAGTTCGATCTACGGGCGGCACGAAGGTATGGGTCCTGGCGTGGGCCGAGTTGCCCGTCCGCGCCACAGAACATGCCCCGCGACGACGCCTCCTCGGCCCCAACCCGTGCTCCGCCCCGCGCGTCTAGCAGCGACAGGAATCACCGCAGGGGAGGAACCGCCATGGGAGTCACGCCGTCCACCGCCGGCGCACAGCCCGGCGGTACCGTGACCACCCATCGGCTCGGCCCGCTGTGCGTCACGACCACCGAGTCCGGCCCGGTGGAGATTCCCCCGTCCGCCCAGGCGATCGGCCGCCCCACGGCCGACGACCACATCACGGTGCTGCTTCAGGCCAGCGGCCGCGTCCTCCTCGACCAGAGCGACCGGCAGACCCCGCTCGGGCCCGGCTGTCTCGTCTTCACCGACACGAACCGGCCCTACACCCTCATCGGCGGGGACCGCTCCCGCACCCACGCCTTCCGGTTGCCGCAGCAGTCGCTGGGGTTGCGCGAGGCCGACCGGAGGCGTGTCGCCGAGGCGCCGGTCCCGCCCGACACCGAGATCGCCGCCCTGGTCGTCCCGTTTCTCTCCCGGCTCGCCGACCGGGCCGGCGCCTACGAGCCACACCTGCGCCCCCTGCTCGCCCGCAACGCCGCGGACCTGCTGGCCACCCTCGCCGCCGAGCGCCTGGCCCACGGCACCCCACGCGCCGGCACCGACACCGCCGGCACCCTGCTGCGGCTGCGCATCAAGGGCTATGTCGAGGACCACCTCACCGATCCGGATCTGACCCCCCGGACGATCGCCGCCGCCCACCACATCTCCGTACGGCACGTCCACCGGCTCTTCCAGGCCGAGGGCACCACCGTCGGCCGCTGGATCCGGCACCGCCGGCTGGAGGCCTGCCGCCGCGCGCTCGGCCGCCCCGCCCGGGACGCCCCCGTGCTCACGGCCATCGCCCACCGCTTCGGCTTCACCAGTTACTCCCACTTCAGCCGGGCCTTCCGCGCCGCCTACGGCATGTCGCCCAGCGAGTGGCGCGGGAGGCTCGGCGTGTGAGGCGCCGGTCAGGTGTCGAGGCCCCCTCGCTCGACCAGTTGCCTCGCGATGACGTTGCGCTGGATCTCGTTGGTGCCCTCGCCGACGATCATCAACGGGGCGTCGCGGAAGTAGCGTTCGACGTCGAACTCGGTCGAGTAGCCGTAACCCCCGTGGATGCGCACGGCGTTGAGGGCGATCTGCATCGCCGTCTCGGAGGCGAACAGCTTGGCCATGCCCGCCTCCATGTCGACCCGGCGGCCGGCCTCCGCCTCCCGGGCGGCGTACAGGGTGAGCTGGCGGGCCGCGGTGAGGGAGGTCGCCATGTCCGCGAGGTAGTTGCCGATGGACTGGTGCCGCCAGATCGGCTTGCCGAACGACTCGCGGTCCTGGGCGTAGGCGAGCGCGTCCTCCAGGGCCGCCCGGCCGACGCCCAGGGCGCGGGCGGCGACCTGGAGGCGTCCGGTCTCCAGCCCCTTCATCATCTGTGCGAAGCCCTGGCCCTCGACACCGCCGAGCAGGGCGTCGGCCGGGGCCCGGTACTCCTCGAAGGACAGCTCGCAGCTCTCCACGCCCTTGTAGCCGAGCCTGGGCAGGTCGCGGGAGACGGTGAGTCCCGGGCCGTGCTCGACGAGCAGGACGGAGATGCCGCGGTGGGCGGGGGTGGCGTCGGGGTCGGTCTTGCACAGCAGGGCGATCAGGCCGGACCGCCGCGAGTTGGTGATCCAGGTCTTCGCGCCGTCGACCACGTAACCGTCCGGGTCGCGGCGGGCGACGGTGGTCATCGCCTGGAGGTCCGAACCGCCGCCCGGTTCGGTCAGCGCCATGGTCGCGCGGACCTCGCCGGTGGCCATCCTCGGCAGATACCGCCGCTTCTGCTCCTCCGTCCCGAAGTGCAGCAGCAGCTTGGCGACGACCGTGTGGCCGCCCATCGCACCGGCCAGGCTCATCCAGCCGCGCGCCAGTTCCTCGGTGACGAGGACGTAGCAGGGGGTGGAGACGGGTGTGCCGCCGTACTCCTCGGGGACGGCGAGGCCGAACACACCGAGGGTCTTCATCCGCTCGACGAGGGCCTCGGGGTAGGTGTTCGTGTGCTCCAGCTCCCGGACGACCGGGCGCACGTCCTTGTCCACGAAGTCACGGACCGTGCGGACGACGAGCTGCTCGTCCTCGGACAGGACGTCCAGGGTGCTCATGCGGTGTCGCTCCTCGCCGGAGGGAGGCCGAGTTCGGCCAGGATGGCGTCGGTGTGCTCGCCCGCGGCCGGGACGGCGTCCATGCGGGGCGTCACACCGGCCAGGTCCACGGGCGGGACGAGGGCCGGTACGGCGGTGCCGCCGGGGAGAGGCACCTGCCGCCAGCGGTCCCGGGCGTCGAGCACGGGATGGGCGAGGAAGTCCTGGACGTCGTTGACGTCGGCGTTGGCGATGCCCGCCGCGTCCAGCAGGTCCCGCGCCTCCCGGCTGTCCAGGGCGGCGAACCGCTCGGCCACGATCGCGTTCAGTTCGTCGCGGTGGGCGACGCGGGCCGAGCCGGTGGCGAAGCGGGGGTCGTCGGTCAGGGCCGGGTCGCGCAGGAACCGCTCGCACAGCGCGGCCCATTCGCGTTCGTTCTGGATGGAGAACAGGACGTCCTTGCCGTCGGCGGCCGGGTAGGCGCCGTAGGGGGCGATGGTGGCGTGCTGGGTGCCGACGCGCGGGGGCTGGGTTCCGCCGAAGCGGGTGTAGTAGGCGGGCTGGCCCATCCACTCCGCGAGCGCCTCGAACAGCGAGACCTCGACGGCTCGGGCGACACCGGTGGTGGCCCGGGTGAACAGGGCGGTGAGGATGCCGGAGTAGGCGTACATGCCGGCGGCGATGTCGGCGACGGAGATGCCCACCCGGGCGGGTTCCCCCGGGCCTCCGGTGAGGGATACCAGCCCGGTCTGGCACTGCACCAGCAGGTCGTAGGCCTTGCGGTCGGCCCAGGGGCCGCTGGAGCCGTATCCCGTGATCGCGCAGGGGATCAGGGAGGGGAAGCGTGCGCGCAGCGCCTCCGCGCCGAGTCCCATCCGGGTGGCCGCCCCGGGGGCGAGGTTCTGTACGAACACGTCGGCCCGGGCGAGGAGTCGCTCCAGCGCCTCGCGGCCGTCCTCCGTCTTGAGGTCGAGGGTCAGGGATTCCTTGGAGCGGTTGAGCCACACGAAATAGCTGGACTCGCCGTGCACGGTGGTGTCGTAGCGGCGGGCGAAGTCCCCGCCTCCGGGGCGCTCGACCTTGATCACCCGGGCGCCGAGGTCGGCGAGCTGACGGGTGGCGAAGGGCGCGGCGACGGCCTGTTCGACGCTGACGACGGTGATGCCGGCGAGCGGCAGCGGGGCTTCGGGCGACTCGGTCACATCTGGCCTCCGGGGCTCGGCGATGCGGTGAGGACATCATGGGTGGTCATGGGAACTGCGGTGAAATAGTAAGTTCTGATGGCACCATGCCGGGTGGGGATGGCGGGAGCGGGAGATCGATGGACCTCAAACAGCTCAAGGCGCTCGTCACCGTCGCCGAGGTGGGCAGCGTCACCCGCGCCGCCGAACTCCTGCATCTGGTGCAGCCGGCCGTGACCCGGCAGATCCGCGCCCTGGAGGACGAACTCGGGGTGGCGCTCTTCGAGCGGACCCGCCAGGGCATGCGGCCCACCGAGGCCGGGACCGTGATGGTGGAGCGGGCCCGGCGGGCGCTGGACGAGCTGGAGCGGGCCCGCGCCGAGGTGCAGCCCGCGCCGGGCGCGGTGACCGGGATTGTCACCGCGGGGCTGTTGGAGAGCACGGCCGACCTGCTCGCCGAACCCCTGGTGTCGACCCTGGCCGAGGAGCATCCCGGGGTGGAACTGCGGCTGATGACCGGCTACTCCGGACATCTGCAGCGGTGGCTGGACGACGGCGACCTGGATCTGACGCTGCTGTACAACCTGGACAGCACTCCGTCGCTGCACGCGCGTCCGCTGGTGCGGGAGCGTCTGTGGGCGGTCGCTCCGCCGGCGGCCGGGCTCAGCGCCGACCGGCCGGTGCCGTTCGCCGAGGTGGCGGCCCGGCCGCTCGTCATGCCCGCCTCCGGGCATGGCCTGCGGGCGTTGATCGACGCCGCGGCGGGGCGGGCGCGGGCCGCCATGGAGATGGCCGTGCAGACCAACTCCATGCGGGTGCAGAAGCGGCTCGTCCTGGCCGGGCACGGCTGGACCGTCCTGCCGGGCGTGGGGATCGCCGAGGACGTCGCGCGGGGCACGCTGAGCGCCGCGCCGTTGTGCGAGCCGGAGGTGTGGCGTTCGATCGTGCTCGCCACTCCCCGGGCCGGGCGGACTCCGCCCGCCGTCCAGGTCGTCGCCCGGGAACTGGTCCGACAGGTCGAGTCGGCGGTGGGGCAGGGGCGTTGGCCGTCCGCCCGGCCGGCTCATACCGGCTGAGCATGGAGCCCTCACTCTTTTCCCTTGTCCGATCGAGTCCGTCACCGCTCATGATGACGCTCACGAGCCGCCCACTCCCCCGGAAGGAGAGGCTCCCGCCATGTCCCTCGCCGCCCATGTGGAGTCCTGGCATCCCGAGCCGGTCACGGACGAGGACGCCCTGCCGCTCGGTCCGGCGGCGGCGCTGTCCGCGCTGCTGGACCTTCCCGGGGCCGCCGCGGTCTCCGGGGAGCCGCTGCCGCCGCTGTGGCAGTGGCTGTACTTCCTGCACTGGCCGGCGCAGCGGGCCCTCGCCGCGGACGGGCATCCGCGCGACGGGCGCTTCCTGCCGCCGATCCCCGGCCGTCGGCGCATGTTCGCCGGGGGGCGCTGCGAGATCGGCGAGCCCCTGCGGCTCGGGGCACCGGCCGGACGCGTCAGCAGTCTGGCCGCGGTGACCGCCAAGCAGGGCCGCAGCGGCGAACTGCTCTTCGTCACCGAACGCCAGGAGTTCCGCCGGCACGGACGGGTCCGTCTGGTCGAGGAGCAGGACATCGTCTACCGGTCGGGGGAGGGCCCGGTGCCCGGCCACCCGGCCACCGTCGACGGCACGGCCGTGCCGGAGCCGGAGGGCCCGTGGTGGTCACGGCTGCGACCGGAGGAGACCCTGCTGTTCCGGTTCGGCGCGCTGACCGCCAACGCCCATCGCATCCACTACGACACCCCGTACTGCCGCGCAGTCGAGGGCTACCCCGGGCTGGTCGTGCACGGGCCGCTGCTGGCGCTGCTGATGCTGGAACTCGTCCGCCGCCACGCCCCCGAGCGGCGCGTGCGCTCCCTGGCGTACCGGCTGCACCGGCCGGTGTTCGCGGGCGAGCACCTCCTCGCCGACGGCACCCCCGGCGACGACGGCGCCCGCCTCCACATCGCGACCCACCGCGAGCCCCGCCACGCCACCGCCGAGGTGACCTTCGGCCAGGGCCTGTCGTTTGGGGGCTGGGCGCCTCAGTCCGGTGGGGTCGGGGTGTCGTGGGTGCGGTACATCGCCTGGACGTCCAGTTCCAGTTGGACGGTCGGGCCGACCACGGCGATGCCGCGGGCCAGCATGGAACGCCAGTTGAGGGTGTAGTCCTCGCGGTGCAGCTCCGACCGGGCCAGGGCGGCGCAGCGCAGTTCCTCGCCGTACCCGCCGTTGACCATGCCGAGGTAGGTGGTGTCCAGCGCCACCGACCGGCTCACGCCGTGCATGGTGAGGGTGCCCTGGAGGGTCCATCTGCTGCCGCCCCGGTAGGCGAAGCGGGTGCTGCGGAAGTCGATGTACGGGAACTGCTTGACGTCGAGGAAGTCGGCCGAGCGCAGATGGGTGTCGCGGGTGTGGTTGCCCGTGGTGATGCTGGACGCGTCGATGCGGACGTGGACGCGGGAGTCGGAGACGTCCTGGGCGACCTGGATGCCGCCCTCGAAGCGTTCGAAGCGGCCGTGCACATGGGCCATGCCGACGTGTCTGGCGATGAAGCGGATCGCGGTGTGCGGCGGGTCGAAGAGCCAGGTGCCGGGTACCGGGAGTTCGGCCTGCCGGCCCGGCTGGAGCCATACGCGCTGGGTGACCAGTCCCGCGTCGGCGACGACGTCGACGGTCTCCCGGTGCGGTTCGAGCCCCTCGGCCACGATCAGCACGCTGTAGCCGCCGGGCGGCAGCACCGCCGTGAACAGGCCGTACGGGTCGGTCGTGCCGCGGGCCACTACCTGGTGGCCGCGGAGTTCCGTGACGGTCACCTCGGCGGCGCCCAGGGGCTGGTTCACCGGGTCCAGGACCTCGCGGACGACGGCGCCCGCGCCGGCCGGGAGCGGGAACAGGCGGGCCGGAGCGTCCCCGGAGGCGTTCTTCGGGCGCCGCCGGAGCAGTCCGAGGGGCATGGGGTCACCTTTCGGTCTTGTGGGTCAGGGTGCGGGGCGGGGCTCGTCGCCGGCCCACGCCGCTCGCAGGACGTCCAGGACGCCTTCCGTGGTGAGGGGCCTGGGGTTGGGGTACGCCTGCGCGGTCGCCGCGGTGGCCGCGAGGGGCAGGTCGGCCTCCTTCAGGCCGAGTCCGGCGAGGGAGCGGGGTGCGCCGAGACGGCGGGCCAGGTCCCGCAGGGCGTTCGGTACGTCGTCGGTGTCCAGGGCGCGGCCGAGCGCGGCCATCGCCTCGGGGGCGGCGGGCGCGTTGAACGCGAGGGCGTACGGCAGGACCACGGTGTGGGTCTCGGCGTGCGGCAGGCCGAAGGTGCCGCCGAGGACATGGCAGAGCTTGTGGTGCAGGCCCATGGTGGTGGCGCCGAGGGCGGCGCCGCAGAGCCAGGCCCCGTACAGGGCGCGGCCGCGGGCGTCGAGGTCCTCGGGGGCCGTCGCGAGGGCGGGCAGGGCGGCCGTCATCGCGCGGGCGCCCTCCTCGGCCGTCAGCGCCACCAGCGGTGAGGCGTCGGGGGCGTACAGGGCCTCGGCGGCGTGGGCGACGGCGTTGAGACCGCTGGTGACGGAGAGGGGCACCGGGAGGGACAGGGTGAGCTCGGGGTCGTAGACGACGCTGCGGGGCAGTACGGACGGGTCGCGGCCGGTGCGCTTGGCGCCGTGTTCGGTCAGGCCCCAGACGGGGGTCATCTCGGAGCCGGAGTAGGTGGAGGGCACGGCGATCAGGGGCAGGCGGGTGCGCAGCGCGATCACCTTGCCGAGGCCGATGGCGGAGCCGCCGCCGACGGCCACACAGCCGTCGGCCCCGAGCTCGCGGGCCGCCTCGACGGCCCGGTCGGCGACCTCGGCGGGCACGTGCATCCGGGCCTCGGTGTGCAGCCCGGCGCAGGAGTCGCCCAGGGCGTCGGCGACCGTCCGGGCGGTGTGCGCGCCCCGGGGGCCGCTGACGACCAACAGCCGTCGCAGTCCCAGGCGTTCGGCCTCGCCGGGGGTGGCGGTGACGGCGGCGCCGGGCTTCAGGACGACCCGCATGGGTTGGGCCTCGTGGACGAACTCCCTCATGACCGGGCCGGGTTGAGCACGAGGTCGAAACGGGCGTACCGGAAGGGGTTGGGGACGCCGAACTCCCGGGCCAGCGCGGGATCGTCGGTCTCGGCGAAGTCCTTCACGAGGCTCTCCTTGACCGCGAAGACGGCGTCCGAGTCGAGGTGGTCGCTGCCGGCGACGAAGATGTGGGTGGTGACGGGGGTGTGTCCCTCGGCGGAGGCGATGAAGTGGATGTGGGCCGGCCGGTAGGGGTGGCGTCCGGTGGCCTTCAGCAGCTCGCCCACCGGGCCGTCGGTGGGGATGGGGTAGGGGCTCGGCACACAGGTGCGGAACCAGAAGCGGCCCTCGTCGTCGGCGGTGAACAGTCCCCGTCCGTTGCCCGCGGGCTGGACGCCGGGCTGCTGGACGTCGTAGTAGCCCTCGGGGTTCGCCTGCCAGACGTCGAGGACCGCGCCCGGCAGCGGGGTGCCGTCCGGGGACAGCACCCGTCCGCCGACCACGCAGGGTTCGCCGCCGCCGACCAGGTCGATGTCGGCGCCGAGCGCGCGGACCGGGGACTCGGTCATGTGGAAGGGGCCGAGCACCGTCGACTCGGTCACGTCCGCCCGGCCTTCGCTGTTGATCGTCTCGACGAGCATGGAGACGCCGAGGACGTCCGACAGCAGGACGAACTCCTGGCGGGTGTCGGTGCAGGTCTGCCCGGTCGCCGTGAGGAAGCCGATGGCCCGCTCCCACTCGGCCATGGACGGCTCGGTCTCGCTCACGAAGGCGTGCAGATGGCGGACGAGGGAGGCGAGCAGCTCGCGCAGCCGGGGGTCGGCCGTGCCCTTCAGGCTGTCGACGACCGCTTGGGTGAGGTGGCTGGTGTACGCAGTGGTCATGTCCGGGGATCCTTCCCGCTCAGGCATGCCCGAGGATGCGCCGCAACGCGTCGGTGAGCAACCGCTCGGCGTCCTCGGCCGCGTCGGCGTGGCGGAAGGCCACGTAGCCGTCGGGGCGCACCAGCAGCGCTCCCCCGTCGGCGATCTCGCTGAGCCGTGCCCAGTCCCCGTACGGGTCCTCGTACTGCCGGCCGGGTCCGATCACGACGGTGGCGATCTCCAGGTCCTGTGCGGCGGCGGCCCGCAGCCAGCCGGTGCCGCCGATGCCGGTGAGCAGCGTGAAGCGGCCCCGTCCGACGGTGTCGAGGGTGGAGAGGGTGCGGGTGCCCTCGGTGATCCAGGCGTGCGGGAGCTTGGCGCCGGGGCGGGTGGAGGGCTGGTGGTGCAGTTCGGGGTCGCGGTCGAAGCCCGGGTCGGGGGTGCCGTCGGGGACGATCGCGGTGGAGCTGTCGGCGGAGTAGCGCTGGTTGAGGTCGACGCCGTGGGCGTTGAACTCGTACACCTTGTGGGCGATCGCCTCGCGCAGTCGCGCCCGCTGCTCGCGTGCCGCCTCGGTGTCGTCCTTGCGGGCGGCGATGTTGGCCCAGAGCTGTTCGGGGGTCTGCGGGGAGAGCCCGTCGAGGGCCTCGAAGACGGGGGCGGTCTCGCCGATGGACTTGTTGGCGCGGGTGACGATCTGGCGGCCGATCGGGGCGCGCTCGGCGGTGTAGGTGTCCAGGAGCCTCGGGGACGCGGTGCCGTCGAGGACGAGTTTGAGCTTCCAGGCGAGGTTGTGGGAGTCCTGGATGGAGGTGTTGGAGCCGAGGCCGTTGGACGGCGGGTGGCGGTGGGTGGCGTCGCCGGCGCAGAAGACACGGCCCCGGGAGTACGTCTCGGCGTACATCTCGTTGACCGTCCACGCCGAGGAGGACGTGACGGTCACCGGGATCTCGTCGTCGCCGATGAGCTTGCGGACGATTCCCTCGGCGTACTCGGTCGTCAGGTCGGGGGCGCCGGCGGTGACGTCGTACCCCCACACGATCAGCCACTCGTTCCAGGGCCGTACGCAGCGCACCAGGCCTGCGCCGATGCCGCCCACGGTCGCGCCGGGCGCCAGCACCCAGTAGAGGGTGGAGGGCCGGTGCGCGGTGTACTTCGTCAGGTCGGCGTCGAAGACGATGTTGATGCTGCCGGCCACGCCCATCTGGCCGCCCATGGGCAGTCCGGCGTCCTCGGCGACCTGGGAGCGGCCGCCGTCGGCGCCGACGAGGTACCGGGCGCGGATGGTGTACTCGTCGCCGCGCAGCCGGTCCTCGACGGTGACCGTCACGCCGTCGGCGTCCTGGACGAAGGACTTGTAGACCGTGCTGAAGCGCAGGTTCGTGCCGCGTGCGACGGCCGCGTCGACGAGCACGGGCTCCATGAGGTGCTGGGGCATGTCGCACATCCGGGTGGGGCTGGCGAGTTCGTGCGCCGCCTGGACCAGCGGGTCGTTGCCCCAGGAGCGGATCCGGCCGAGTTCCTCGCCCGCGAGGCTGGTGCAGAAGGTGGTGTCGCCCATCAGCCGCTGCGGGGTGGCCCTGGCGACCACCTCGTGCTCCACCCCGAGGTCGCGGAGCACCTCCATGGTGCGCTGGTTGGTGATGTGCGCCCGGGGTGTGTCGGCGAGGCGCGCGTAGCGGGTGACGACGATGTTCGGGACACCGTAGGTGCTCAGCGCGAGCGCGGCGGACGCGCCCGCGGGACCACTGCCGACGATCAGTACGTCGGTCACGACATCGGGCTCGACGGTGTGCACGGAGGGGCTCCAGGAGGTGAGGACAGGTGCCGACCGTTCAAGATCATGTGGCGGGACGGGGGCGCGTGGGTGTCTCAATACGAGACAGTCGCCAGGGTTGTTCCGTGTTCAACTGTTCCGGGTAGGGTGACGGACGCCGTGACCACCGCAGAACGCCCCGCCGTCCGCCCTGCCCTCGCTTCGGTGCGCAGGGCCCGCGAGCTGTTCCTGATGGGTCGTCAACTGCCGTCCGGGGTACCGGAGGACGTGGTGGCCGGGTGGAAGCGGGCCCGCTTCTTCGGCGTACGTCATGACGCGGCGGGCCCCGCGCCCGGGCCGCTGCCGTCCGGGTCCCCCCTGCTGGCCGCGGCCCGCCCCGTCCTCGAACGCGTCGCCCCGGCTCTGGACGCCGGCCGGACGGCCCTGCTGCTCACCGACGAGCGGCTGCGGGTGCTGTGGGAGCACGGCTGTGCGCCGGACCTGCTCCGCCCCGACCTCTCCGAGCAGCTCGTCGGCCACAACAGCGCGGCCCTCGCGCTGCGCACCGGCCGCCGCGCCGAGGTGCACGGACCGGAGCACTTCCTGGACGTCTGGCAGGAGGTCTCCGCGGTCAGCGTGCCGGTGCGGGCGCCCGGCACCGGGCGGGCGCTGGGCACGGTGACGGTGACCGCCCGGCTGTGCGCCGAGTGCGCCCCGCATCCGGGAGCCCCGCTCGCCGAGGCCACGGCGAGCGCGGTGGAGGCGGCGCTGCCGGTGCGGGCGAGGGCGCCCGAGGGGATGCTGCTGGACGCCTATCTGCGCGCGCTGCGGGAGGAGGGTCGCGGAGCCCACCGGGAGCACGGACGCGGGGAACGCGCGGGCGCGGTCGTCGCCCTCGACGGACGCAACCGGCTGGTCAGTGAGGCGGCCGAGCGCCTGCTGTCCCCCGAGGGGCTGGCGGAGCTGGAGCGGGGCGTGGTCGCGCTGCTCGCCACGGCGGACCCGGCGCGGACCGGCGCCGGCCGGGAGCCGGCCGACGGCCCGGCCTCGTACCGTGTCCGGCTCTCGGACGGCGTCGGGTGCACCGCGACCCTCACCCCCCTCACCCATCTGCGGGAGATCGTCGGAGCGGTGGCCGTCCTGGAGCCGGCCGCGGCCACCTCCGTGCCGCCCGCGGTGGCGCGGACCGCCGTCGGGCTGGCCGGGCGGTCGGTGCCCTGGCGGCACGCGGTGGGACGGGCGACGGAGCTGACGAGGTTCGAAGAGCCGCTGCTGCTGGTCGGCGAGCGCGGCACCGGAAAGACCGCGCTCGCCCGGGCGCTGACGCCCGGCCCGATGACGACCGTGGACGCGGCGAAGGAGGAACTCGGCTCATGGCCGGGGGAGTTGCTGGACGGTCGTCCGCTGCTCGTCCGGCACGTCGAGCGGCTCACCCAGCCCGGCACGGCGGCACTCAACTCCCTGCTGGAAGCCCGGCCGGGCGTACCCCTGCTGATCACCTACACCCCCGGCGCACCCCCCGGCCCCTGTCTCCAGCGACTCCTGGACACCCTCGCCGCCCGCACGGTCCCCCTCCCCGCACTGCGTGAACGCCCCGAGGACGTCCGGGAGTTGGTCACCGCCCTGGCCCCCCGCCCGGCGCCGGGGCAGCCCCCGCTGACCTGGACGCTGGACGCCCTGCGCGCCCTGGAGCGGCATCCATGGCCCGGGAACGTCACCGAACTCGCCCATCTCGTCCGCGCGTTGGCCGAGCACCGGCGGGCGACCGGGCCCGTCCGGCGGGCCGAGCTGCCGGACCCCGTACGGGAGGGTCCGGCGGCCCGGCCGCTCAGTCCGATGGAGCACGCCGAGCGCGCCGCGATCCTGGAGGCCCTGCACGCCCACGGCGGCAACAAGGCCCGGACGGCGGCGGCCCTGGGCATCGCCCGCGCCACGCTGTACCGCAAACTGCGGGGCTACCGGGTCTGAGGTGCCCGACGCGGCCGCTCAGCCCAGTCCGGCGAGGAACGGCGCGAGGGTGCGGGTGAGCGTGTTGTGCGGCGGTGCGGCGAACAGCGGATCGAGGTGGTTCATCCCTTCGTCGGTCTCGTACACGGCGTACGGGATACGGGAGTCGGCCACCACCCTGCGGGCCGCCGACACGATCGTGCCCCGGGCGTAGCTCGTCTCGAAGGCGTACAGGGGGACGTCCAGCCCCGTGCCGTGCCGCAGCCGCAGTCCGAGCGAGCGGGCCTGGCCGGTGTCGGCGTAGGCGTCGCTGACGTCGAGGTCCACCGACAGCCGGGCCGGCCAGTACCACTCCCACACGGCCGGTGCGGGCCCGCCCGCGTAGGCCTCCGCGACCCGGGCGAGCGGTGTGACGCCCGCGTCGACCCAGCCGCGCACCCCGTCGCTCCCGCTCGCGCCGAGGTGTCCCGAGTGCACGCTGATGTCGTTCGGCCAGCCGAAACCGGCGTCCACCAGGACGCCCAGCAGGGCGGCGTTGGTGACCGGGGCCGAGGGGCGCAGGGCCTCGGGCATCCGGGGCTGCAGGACCGAGCGGCCCCGCGGGTCGTGGTGCGCGTAATGGCCGGCGAGCTGGTACCAGATCTGGGTGGACTCCGCGCGGGCGCCCAGCCCGACCGCGCTGAGGGTCAGGTCGAAGACGGCGCCGCCGTCGATCGCCGCCAGCCGCTCCCGCACCTCGTCGGGCGAGTCGAGCACCGGCGCTCCCGTCCCGTCGAACGCCCCGCGCACCCCGCCGTCGACCAGCACCAGGCCCGCGAGGCCCCGGTGGCCGGGGCGGCCGTCGAAGTCCCAGGCCGCGTACGCCATCGCGGTCGTCGCACCCCAGGAGTGACCGCCGAGCACCACCCGGCGCCGGCCGCCGCGGGAGGCGGCCCGGACGACGGTGTCCAGGTCCTCCAGGGTGCGGGCGAGGCCCCAGTCCGCCGCGAAGGCGGAGGCGGCGGGGTCCTGCGAGCGGTAGTGGCCGTCCAGGTAGTACGCGGCCGGGTCGGCGCCGGTGAACCCGGAGCGGTCGGCGAGGTTCTCCTCCCGCCGGTCGAACGCCCACACCTGGACGCCGGGCACGGCGGCGACCAGGTCGCGGGCGAGCAGCCGGAAGTCGTTCGCGGCGCCGAACATGCCGGGGACCGTGACCAGCACGGTGGGCGCCGAGTCGGCACCGATCCTAAGTACACGCACGCGGTCCGTCCCCGCGGGGCCGCCCCCGGCGCCGACGGCGAACGGGACGTAGCGCTCATGGGCGGTCCCGGGTGCGTACGGCTTCGCGGCGGCGTGACCGGCCGGCACGGGTGACAGGGCGAGCCCGCCGGCCACCCCGCCCAGCAGCGTCCTGCGCGACACACCCCGGCTCACGCGGCACACCCGCCCACACGCCGGGTGCTCAGCGCCACGTCGTCCATGCGGACGTCGTACGACGTGGGTGTGGGGTCGGCCTGGTAGAGCTGCCAGCCCAGCTTGAGCTTGTCGAAGGCGGGGAAGACGAAGTCGTCGGCGGTGCCGCCGTGCTCCCGGGTGGAGACGGTGAGCTCGGACCGCTCGACGCCGTCCAGGTAGACGGTGACGCGGTTGTCGGTCGCGTCCAGATGGAACTCGACGCAGCTCCAGGCGCCGGCCGTGGCCGGGGCGGAGGTCTTCCAGGCGGTCCAGTCGCCCGTCGGGCCGAGGTCGGAGCCGACGCCCCAGAAGTTCGCCTTCTCCGTGGGGACGTACTGGCCGCCGAGGGGCCGTACGACGGTGGCGGCGTCGGAGCCGGAGGCCTCGGCGACGGTCCAGTGGGCCCAGTCGGGGGCGGTGGGGAAGGCGTCCACGCGCAGCCGCAGCCGGGCCCAGAAGCTGTTGCCGGCGGGGGCGAGGTCGTCCAGGACGAGGAAGGCGCGACCGTTGCCCTCCGTGTGCAGCCGCAGTTCACGGCCGTGTCCGGTGGCGCTCGGTTCGACGGTCAGCGAACCGCGGGAGGTGTCGGTGGTCCAGCCGCGGCCGGCGGTGACCGGGCCGAGGGGGAGCCGGTCGAAGCCCTCCCGGAAGAAGGGGCGGTGGGGGGTGGGGGTGGCCGAGGCGGTGGGGGGTGTCGCGAGCAGCGCGGCCGATGCGGCTAACAACGCGGCTGCGAACTTCCTCATGCGTGTCATGCGCCCAGTCTGCAACAGCCGTCACGGCGGTCACACAGCAGGTGGCCACCGCCGGTCACCCGGTCCGGTCCTCCAACAGCGCCCCGCCGCACACGGGTTGGGGAACGCCCGGAACGACGGCTGCCGGTTTGCGGAGGAGCAGCAGCGCCGCGTCGTCGTGGAGCCTGCCGCCGACGTGGCTCAGGAGTTCGTCGTGGAGGGCGTCGAGGGTGCGGGCGGGTTCGTCGGTCACATGGCGGGCGAGGCCCTCGACGAGCGGATAGAACTCCCGCCCATGGTCGCGGGCCTCGGTCACGCCGTCGGTGTAGAGCAGCAGTTGGTCGCCGTCGGCGAAGGGCAGCACCTGGAGGGTGGGTGTCTCACCGGTGAGGGCGCGCAGGCCGAGGGGCGGTGCGGGATGCGTGGGCTCGACCGGGGTCACGGCTCCGCCGGCGCCGACCAGCAGCGGCGGGGCGTGTCCGCAGTTCACCACTTCCAGCTCGCCGTCGCGCGGATGGCCGGCGACCACGGCGGTCACGAAGTCGTCGTGACCGAGGTTGCGGGCCAGGCTCCGCTCGATCCGGTCGACGACGGTGAGCAGGTCGGGTTCGTCGTGGGCGGCCTCACGGAAGACACCCAGCACCAGCGCGGCGGTCCCGACGGCCGGGAGACCCTTGCCGCGCACATCGCCGACGAGCAGCCGTACCCCGTACGGCGTGGAGACCAGGGCGTAGAGATCCCCGCCGATCCGGGCCTCAGCGGCGGCCGCGCTGTAGCGGACGGCCACCTGGAACGGGCCGACGGTCTCCGGCACGGGCAGGAGCAGCGCGTGCTGGGCGGCCTCCGCGACCGAGCGGACGGCCGCGAGGACCCGTTCCCGGCGTCCGCGCAGGGCGCTGGCCAGGCCGCTCGCCAGGGTCACGGCTCCCAGGGCGGACAGCACCGCGGTCAGCTCCCGGGCCGGGACACCGTCGCGGATGCCGAGCAGCCCACCGAGCGCCCCGGCGAGCAGGCCCACGCACAGGACGCCGCGCGGCCCGTTGGTGGTGGCGGCCAGCGCCGGCCCGGCGGCGAGCAGGGGGAGCCAGGTCATCCCGGCGCCGCCGACGAGGTCGACCAGGATCACGCCGAGGACGATCAGCACGGGCAGGGCGGGTCCCGCCACCACGTGCCTGAACAGGTGCGTCGGCCCGTGGTCGCCGCCACGGTGTCGGGCCTGGTTCATGTCGGGTCCGCAGTCCTCGTCTATCCATAGGGATGTGCACCGGAATGTCTGTTTCATCTAGGAAAACGGGTTCGACTGCGGTGCCACAAGGCGCGGGATTTCAGATAGTGAGCGACAGGCCCCTGGTCACGCGGTCGGCGGTCGGGAGCAGCCGGTCCCGGATCTCCTGGAGCCTCGGGACCCGGTCCGCCGGCAGGGAGACCCCGAGCGAGCCGAGCGTGTCGCCGCTGTAGACGGGCACGGCGACGCAGACCGTGCCGAGGGCGTACTCCTCCAGGTCCGTGACGGCCGGGGCGACGGGCGAGGCGTCGAGCCGCCGCAGCAGCTCCGGGGGGCTGGTGATCGTCCTCGGGGTGAGGTCGGCGAGGTGGTGGCGGGAGAGGTAGTCCTGGCGGGCCTCCTCGTCCAGTTCCCGCAGCACCGACTTGCCGAGCGCGGTCGCGTGTCCGGCGTCCTCGAAGCCCACCCAGAGGTCGACGCGGGGCGTCCGGGGGCCGTCGACGATCTCGGCGACGCGGATCTCGCCCTCCTCGTAGAAGGTGAGGTAGGCGGCGGTCGCGAGCTCGTCGCGCAGCGCGGCGAGGGTGGGCCGGACCCGGCTGAGCAGGGCCTGTCCCCGGCCCGAGCTGGTCAGCGTGCCCAGCTTGTCCCCCAGGACGAAGCCGCCGTCCTCCAGTTTGCGCACGTATCCGTCGTGGACCAGCGTCCGCAGCAGGTGGTAGGCCGTGGCCAGCGGCAGCCCCGTCTCCCGCGCGAGCTGTTTCGCCGGCGCGCCGTTCTCGTGCGCGCTCACCGCCTCGAGCAGCCGGAAGGCCCGCTGCACGGACGTGATGAGCGTGGGGCCGTCGTGCCCAGCCATAGGACCAGCGTGCGCCGGGCACGGGCAGCAGGCAAGGCGTGCGGTCCGGCACCCTCCATCCGCCCCCACGGCGGCTAGGGCGGCCCTAGGTGTATTGATCACAAGCGTTGTTGACACTCGCCGGTGCTTGATCATGGCGAAGACCTCCGGTGTGGTGGAGCTGTCTAGGACTGCACCGCACGGAGGTCTTCGTGTCCCACCGTAATGCCCGGTTGACCGTTCACGGCAGGCGGCTGCTCGTCGAACGTGTCTGCGGTGGCCGCCCGGTCGCGCATGTCGCGGCGGAAATGGGCATCTCGCGGGCCACGGCCCACAAGTGGATCCGCCGCTGGCGGGCGGAGGGCGAGCTGGGGCTGCACGACCGCCCCAGCCGTCCGCTGACGACACCCCACCGCACGGCGGCAGCGGTAGAGGCCCGCGTGTGCCGGCTGCGCCAGGACCGCAAACTGGGCCCCGCCCGCCTCGGCCCGGTCCTGGGCCTGCCCCCCTCGACCGTGCACCGCATCCTCACCCGCCACGGCCTCAACCGGCTTGCGCACCTGGACCGGCCCACCGGACAGCTCATCCGCCGCTACGAACGCGACCGGCCCGGCGAACTCATCCACGTCGACGTCAAGAAACTCGGCCGCATCCCCGACGGCGGCGGCCACAAGGTCCTGGGCCGTCAAGCGGGCCGGGCCACTCGCAGCGGGATGGGCTTCGACTACATCCACTCCGCCGTCGACGACCACAGCCGCCTCGCCTACAGCGAGATCCACGCGGACGAGAAGGCCGCCACCTGCGCAGACTTCCTCCGCCGGGCCGCGGCCTTCTTCCAGACCACGGGCATCGACCGCATCGAGCGGGTCCTGACCGACAACGCCTGGCCCTACCGCAAGAGCTTCGCCTGGCAGCAGGCGCTTGCCGACCTCGGCGCGGCCGGCAAGCTGACCCGCGCCTACCGGCCGCAGACCAACGGCAAGGTCGAACGCTTCAACCGCACCCTGCTCGACGAGTGGGCCTACCTCAAGCCCTACACGAACAACGGCGAGCGGACCGCGGCCCTGGCAGACTTTCTGCACACCTACAACCACCACCGCTGCCACACCGCACTCGGCGGTCAGCCACCGATCAGCCGTGTGAACAACGCTGCGGGTCAATACACCTAGGGCACGACGGTGGGGCGGGACGCGCGGGTGGTCTCCAGGTCGGCGGCCGCTCGGTCGGCGGCGGCGGTGAGGTGGGGTGAGCCCCAGGCGCGGGCGGTGCGGGCGGCGAGGGCGTAGTGCTCGGCGGCGGACCGGTCCTCGCCGAGCAGCCGGTGCAGGTCGCCGATGGCGTGGGCGACGGGACGGCTCGCGTACGCGGTGCCTGCCGCGCCCGCGAGCTGGTCCCGGAAGGGCAGCATCCGCTCGATCAGCGCGGCGGCGGTGGCGTGGTCGTCGTGGAGGACGGCGAGCTGGGAGCGGTAGTCCAGCTCGATGCCGTAGAGATGGTCGGTGACGGGTTCCGCCGGGAAGCGCACCTCGCTCGCCTCGTCGCTTCTGCCGAGCCTGGTCAGGAGGAGGGCGAGCAGGACTCCCACCGAGGGGCCCGCCTGGTCGTACACCGCCCGGATCATCCGCTCGACCTCGGTGACACGGCCCTGGGCGAGCCGGACGGTGCTCAGGCCGAGGGTGCGCAGACCGGTGGCGTGGTGCGCGCCGACCCGTTGGAGCAGTCCGTCGGCCTCGGCGTACAGGGCCTCGGCGGCGTCGAAGCGGCCGGCCACGGCGGCCAGCATGGCCGAGGACGCGGCGCCCAGGCCCTGGGCCCAGAGCATGCGGTAGCGGCGGGCGAGGGCCAGCCCGTCGGCGGTGCGGCGGCGGACGGTCTCGGGATCGTTGAGGGCGGCAGCGGTCATGCCGTCGAGGTGCTCGCAGATCCAGCGGTAGGCGGGCAGGTCGTGGGCGCGGGCGAGCTCGCGCAGCTCGGTGACGAGCGGGGTGCGGGCGCTGCCCTGGACCTCGTTCGGCAGCAGCCGGGCGGAGGTCATCAGCGCGGCGGCGAGGAGCCGGGGGTCGCCTCCCTCCCGGGCGAGCCGCAGCTGGGTGCGGGCCGCGTCCAGGGCCCGTGGCGGGTCCTCGGCGGCCACCGCCTCGACGAGGACGTGCAGTACGCGGCCACGGGTCGCGTCGTCCAGGCCGGGATCGTCCGCGAGCCGTTCCAGGCGGGCCAGGGAGGTGCGGTCGTAGGGGCCGTCCAGTCTGCTGCGCCACCCGGAGGGCTCGGTCCAGGCGCCGTAGACCGCGGCGACCAGGTCGCCCCGGTCGGCCAGTTCGGCCAGCTCGACGGCCCGCTGCCGCGTGCGCCGTGCCGCGTCCGTGGAGCCGGCCCTGATCTGCGCGCCGAGCAGCCGCACCAGCAGCCCCACGGTGCGGTCGAGCCGAAGGTGGGGATCGTGGACCGGGGTCGCCATGTGCACGTCGATCGCCTGCTGGAGCAGATCGACGGCGATGTCGTGGGCGTAGCGCCGCTCGGCGGCCTCGGCGGCACGCAGCGCGTAGTCGACGGCGAGGGGCGCGTCGGCGGGGCTGCCGGAGCGGGCGAAGTGGTGCGCGAGGGCGGCGAGATCGTCGGGGCGGTGGCGGCGCAGGACGCGGGCGATACGGCCGTGCAGCCGGGCCCGCCGTACGCCGGACAGGTCGGTGTAGACGGTGTCGCGGACGAGGGCGTGCACGAACCGCACCCGCCCGGGCCCCGGCTCGGTGAGCAGGTCGGCGGCCAGGGCGGCGTCGAGCCCCTCCAGCACCGCGTCCTCGTCGGCGTCGGCCGCGTCGACCAGCAGCGCCACCTCGGCCTCCAGGCCGACGGCCGCGGTCAGCCGTACGGCGGCCCGGGCGCCCTCGGGCAGCAGGGCCAGCCGGCGGCGCAGCACGTCCCGGACGCCCTGCGGCACCTCCGACACGGCGACCAGGGCGCCCTCGTCGGCGAGCAGCCGGGCGCTCTCCAGGACGTAGAAGGGGTTGCCGCCGGTGCGCTCCGCGAGGGCGGCGACGGTCGTGGCGTCCACGGGCGCCCCGCAGACGGCGTGCACGACGGTCGCGACGTCCGCCGGGGGCAGCCCGCGCAGCGCGATCCGGTGCGGGGCGCCAGGGGCGAGCTGTGCGAGAGTCTTGACCAGGTGTTCGCCCACCTCGGCCGGGCGGTAGCTGGCGACGGTGAGGAGGGGGACGCCGGTGACGGCGGCCGCCGCCTCGAGCAGGGCGAGGGTCTCGCCGTCGGCGCGGTGCAGGTCCTCCAGGACGACGGCGAGCGGGGCGGCGGTGGCGGCGGCCCGCAGCCAGGCGGCGAACGCGCGGTGCATCCGGAACCGGCCGGCGGTCGCCTCGTCGCGGGTCGCGGCGGCCCGGTGCGCGGGCTCGCGCAGCAGCACGTCGAGTTCGTCCGGCCGGGCCGGGGGCAGGTCCCGGGCGAGGGCGCCGAGCGCCTCCACCCAGGCCCAGGCAGGCGGCGCGCCCTCGTACTCGGGGCACCGCCCGACGACCACCACCCACCCGTCGGCCCGCAGCACCCCGACGAACCGCTCCAGCAACGCCGACTTCCCCGCTCCGGCCTCCCCCCTGACCAGCGCCACCCCTCCCCCACCTCGCGCGACCCGTGCGGCGGCCCCGAGGACCCGCAGCTCACCTTCACGGCCGACGAAGGGCGCGGAGCCGGGACCGGGGGCGGTGGGGGCAGGGACGGGGAGGCCGGAATCCGGGGCGAGGGGGAGGGCAACAGTCGCAGCGGCGGCAGTGGTCACACCCGTCGCGGCCATCGCAGTCGTCGGCGAGGGTACGGTCGCGTGCAGGACCTCCGCCCTCTGCGTGAGTACGGCCCGTTCCAGTTCCGTCAGCGCCGGGCCCGGGGCGCAGCCCAGTTCCTCGCGGAGGATGCGGGTCGCGCGGCGCAGGGTGGCGAGGGCGTCGGACTGGCGGCCGCAGGCCCAGTGGGCGAGGGCGAGCAGCCGCCAGCCCTCCTCGCGCAGCGGGTTCTCCCGGACGAGGACCTCGGCCGCCGGAACCGCCTCGGGGGCGCGGCCGGTGCGCAGGTCGGCCGCGGCGGCGAGCTCGCGGGCCTCGGTGCGCAGTTCCGTCAGCCGCGCGACCTCCGCGGCGGCCCAGCTCTCGTCCGCGTGTTCCGCGTAGGCGGGCCCCTGCCACCACCCGAGGGCCTCGGCGAGCAGTCCGCGGGCCTCCTGCGCCGGCGCCCGGCGGGCCCGGCCCACCGACGCCTCGAAACGCCAGGCGTCCACGGCGTCCTGCGGCAGCCGCAGGGCGTAGCCGGGCGGGGCGGTGACCAGGACGGTCGCCGGGGTGCGGGGCGGCCTCCCCGGCTCCAGCGCGCGGCGCAGATGGGAGACGTAGGTGTGCAGGGACACCGTCGCCTTCGCGGGCGGTTCCCCGCGCCACAGCGCGTCCGTCATCCGCTCCACCGGTACGACGCTGCCCCGGGCCGCCGTCAGCAGCGCGAGCACGGCCCGCTGCCGGGGCGCGCCCAGTCCGACCGGTGTGCCCCCGACCTCGGCACCCAGCGAACCCAGGACTCGAATACGCAGCACGCCGCGGGAATCTACCCGAGCCGTCGTGCGATCCCGTCAACGGACGATAAACGCGCCAAGCGGACGCCAAGCAGACGCCAAGCGGCCTGCGGATCCTGGGTGGTTGTTGCCTGTTTCCGAGTGTGGGAGCCCCGAGCGTGTCCCCCAGCAGTACGACTGACGAACTTCCCTCGGCCGAGCGGCCGTACACCCACGAAATGGTCGTGGTCCACCGTGTCTTCCGCCGCGAGTCGGCCCTTCTCCCCCGTCTGGTGCGGGCCGTCCCCGACGGCGCGACGGCGCGTGCGGCGCAGGTCGCCGGCCATCTGCGCGAGTACGTGGACGGTCTGCACCACCATCACGCGCTGGAGGACGAACTGGTCTGGCCGCTGTTGCACGCGCGGGTCGCGCGGGACGGCGAAGTGGTCGACCGGATGGAGGAGCAGCACCGGCGGATCGACAGCACCCTCGCGGCGGTGGCCGAATGGGCGCCCGCCTGGGAGCGGGCCGCGGACCGCATCGCGGGCGAGGAACTGGCCCTCGCGCTGGACGCCCACCGCACGGTCCTGCTCGAACACCTCGACGACGAGGAGCGGTTGGTGCTCCCGCTGGTCGCCGAGCAGCTGACCGTCGCGGAGTGGGACCTGGTCGGCACGCGCGGTCTGGAGCGGATACCGAAGGAGAAGCTGTTCCTCGCCCTCGGCGCGCTGCTGGAGGAGGCGACGCCCGAGGAGCGGAGGGTCTTCCTCGGCAAGGCCCCGCTGATCGGCCGGCTGTTGTGGTGGGCGGTCGGCCGACGCCAGTACGCCGCCGCGTGCCGTGCGCTGCGCGGCCCGCTGGAAGGGAGGTAGGGACATGTCCGTACTCGACTCCGCCCCGCTCGACGTCCTGGACGCCTACCGCACCTGCGAGTTCGTCACCCTCGGCAGGGACGGCACCCCGCTGGTCTGGCCGACGGCGGTGCTGCGGCGCCCGGACGGGACGCTGCTGCTGTCCACGTCCCTGGCGTTCGCGCAGAAGGCGCTGAACATCCGCCGTGACGGCCGGGTCGCCCTGCTCTTCTCCGACCCGACCGGCAGCGGTCTCGTCTCCGCCCCACAGGTGTTCGTGGGCGGCCGGGCCGAGTGCCCGGACGAGATCATGACGGGTCCGCGGGGCGCCGAGGACTACTGGCGGATGCTCTTCGAACGGCAGCCGCACAGCCGCGCGTACGTCTCACCGCCCCTGCGCGGGACGATGGCGTGGTACTACCTGCGGCTGCTGATCACGGTCACTCCGCAGGAGGTGATCGTACGGGAGCGGTTCGTCCCGCCGGTCGTCGCGGCCACGACCGGCGGCCTCCCGGGGGCTGCCCAACTCGCCCGTCACAGCAGCGCGGTGCTCGCCGCCCGGGACGCCTCCGGGGCCCCCGTGCTGGCGCGGACCCGGCCGGTCCCGGCGGACGGCGGCTTCGCCGTCACGGTTCCCGCCGACTGCGCCGCCGCCCCGGGGCCCGCCTCCCTGCTGGTGCACCGGCACGACGAGAAGCTCAACCACATGCACAACGCCTTGGTGCGCGGTGAGCTGAAGCGCGCGGGTGAGTCCTGGCTGCTGGTCCCGGACCGTGTCGTGGAGCCGATGGGCACCGGGCGCCCCACCGACGCCTTCAAGGTGCTGAGCCGCGCCAAGCGGGCCACCGCCCGCTATCTGCACCGGCGTGGACGGGCTCAGCCGCCTGTCCGCTGGGCGGAGTTCAAGGCGCTGGTGGCCGAGGTCAAGGCCCGCTGACGCCCACCAGTCCGGCGATATGGGCGGTGACCGTGTCGAGGATGTCGGTCCAGGCGGCCGCGTCGCCGAGGACCAGGTAGTTGAGGGTGAGTCCGTCGGTCATGGCGGCCAGATAGCGGGCCAGGACGGGCACGGGCACGCCGAGCCGGAGGTCCATGCTCCGGCAGAGGTCCCCGAGGAGTGCGGCGTAGGCCTCCTCGTAGAGCTCGTACTGCCGGCGCGCCAGATGCTCGAAGCCGGGCTCGCGCAGGGCGTACTGGGTGAGCTCGTAGGTCAGCATGTGCTCGTCGGGATGGGCGCGGACGTGGTCCCAGTACGCCTGGAACCCGGCCCGGACCGTCTCCTCCAGGGTGGCCCTGGGCAGGAGCGCCTCCTTCACGACGCTCACCGAGTGGTCGGTGAGCGTCGTGATGACGGACTCGACGAGGGCCTGCTTGGAGTCGAAGCAGTAGTGGAAGACGCTGAGGGACACGCCGGCCTCGGCCGCGATGGACCGGGTGGTCGTCTTCGGGACGCCGTCCCGGGCCATCGCTCTGATCGCCGCTTCCGTCAACTGCCGGCGCCGCTGTGCGGACGGCATCCGTGCCATGCGTGTCCCCCGTTGTCGTACGTCAGGCGCTGTGGACGCCCACCTCGTACAGCGAGTATCCCCAGTCGGTGCCGCGGTCCAGGCCGTGGACCCGGACGTAGCGGGCGGGTGTGCCGGTGAACTTGGCGGTGTCCAGGCCGCCGTCGCCGGAGGTGGTGGACCAGACGGTCGTCCAGGTGGTGCCGTCGGTGGAGAGTTCGATCCGGTACGACGTGCCGTAGGCGCGCTCCCAGTCGAGGGTGACGCGGGAGACCCGGTTGGTGGAGCCCAGGTCGACCTGCCAGTACTGGTCGTCGCTCCAGTCGCTGGCCCAGCGGGTTCCGTCGTCGCCGTCCACGGCCCGGCCCGGCTGGTAGCTGGTGAACGGGTTGGACTCGGACGAACTGGCCGTGGCGGTCTGCCCCTGGGCGAGGTTGACGGACGCCTGGTGCTGTTCGGTCGCGCCCCAGGTGTCGAGGTAGGTCTCGGCGCCCCGGAAGAGGTCGTCGACCACGTCCTGACCGCCGACCTTGCGGATGTCCTCGATCCAGTCGGGGATCATGCCGACGTGGGCGGCGCCGTCGGTGTTGAAGTCGAAGGTGCGTGAGCCGGTGGTCTGCCTGTCGATGACCGAGCCGCCGTCGACGCTCTTGAAGGGGTACGTCACCTTGTTCGCGGCGTCGGCGCCGCGCGGGGCGGGGTGGTCGCCGATGCCGTTGAAGTCGGTGCCGTAGCCGTAGCCGACGCCGTACTCGTCGCGCAGCGCCTCGGTCCTCTTGGCCTCGGTGACGAAGTCGGTGGAGCCGTGCATGTACTGGGCGACGAACCCGCCGAGGGAGTAGACCCGCTCGGTCCAGTTGAGGTCCATCCAGCTGTGCGAGGAGATGACGCCCGGGTAGCCGGCGGCCTCGAAGATGTCGAGGGCCTGGCCGGTGGCCTTGACGCTCATGTGGTCGATCTCGAGCATCATCTTGCGCTTCATCATGCCGCGCACGGCGTACTCACCGAGGTTGGTGAGCCCGCGGGTGTTGCACTGGGCGTCCGCGTCGTAGTCCGGGACGTCGGTGCCGGCCGGCAGGTCGGCCTCGGCGTCGGAGGCGGCGGTGCCGATGGGGTTGTCGTGCATCGCGGTGGTGCACTTCTCGGTCTGCCAGAAGGTGCCGGTGGACAGGAACTGCCCGACGTTGATGGCGGTGCCGAGGCCGCCCTCGTCGAAGCGGACACCGCACAGCGCGTTGTCGAACTTGTGGCACAGGAACATGCTGCGCACACCCAGGGAGTACAGCTCGTCGAGGCCCTTGTCGATGTCGGCCTTGCTGCACTGCGCGATGTCGAGGATCTGCTTGCAGCCGAACGGCTCGGAGGTCTCCACGCCCAGGATCACGGCCAGCTTCCCCGCCTTGATCACCTCACGGGCCTGCGCGCTGTCGGTGACGATCCGGAACCAGCCCTTTCCGGTGCCGCCGTACATCGCGTCGATGTAGGCCTGCAGGTCGTACGTCAGCTTCGCCTGGAGCCGGATCGAGGTCATCTCGTCACAGCTGCGGTCCTTGAAGGGGTAGACGGAGCAGATCATGCCGTTGGTGACGAGGTCGTTGACCAGCACCCGCTGTCCGCCGCGCCAGGCGCGCTCCACCCAGGCGTAGTAGTTCGCCTGGTGGGTCATGGAGTCGTACGCCGGCCAGTCCGCGAACGTCGGCCAGCCGACCGGGTCGTGCTTCCCGTCCCCGCCGTGGGTGATGTAGTCGAAGAGCGCGAGCGTGCCATCGGGGTAGTGCTCGGGACAGTCCTTGAGCGCGTCGGCGACTCCGGACGTGGAGAACACCTTGCCGCAGATCAGCCGGCCACCGAAGGCCTCGTTGGAGAACAGGTGGTTGTGCGCGTCGACGAAACCGCGCACCTCCCCGGCGGAGTTGGTGCCGGTGAAGGGCGCACCGGTGACGTTGATCTGGGCGTCGGGGGACGGCCGTGAGGTCGGTGTCCACCAGTCGGTGCCGGCCGCCGAGCTCTGCGCGGGGCCGAGGATCGAGGCCAGTACGAGAAGGAGCAGCGAGACGACGGTGACGTCTCGGCGTCTGCGGTACGGGCGTCCGGTCATGGTCACAGCCCACGTCCCTCGGTCGGCGGGTCGCGCGGTCGACGAGGGCGTTTGAACCGCCCTTGAGGTTGTCATGACCGACGCAAGATAGTGGGACGAGAATGCGGCTGCCGCCTTTCCCAGTCAAGAGTCCGGGACGCTTGACCTGATAAGTCGGCGTGAGACGGGTAAACCTCCTGCTCCCGTGGGTAGTTGCGCGCCCACAGCGGGTGCGCCCGGCCGATCAGGTGATCATCGCCCGGAGTGGCCGACGGGCCCGCGCACGGCCGCCTATCCAGGACCCATGGACGTTTCCCACACTTCTGGACAGCCCGGACTCTCCCGCCGCAGGTTCACGGCGGCCACCGCCGGGGCCGCCGCCCTCACCGCCGCCGCCCCCGCCGAGGCCCTTCCCGCGCGGTCTGCGCCCAAGTCCACCGCCGACTGGGCGACTTGTCTCGCCGTCGCCCGCGCCCTGCTGGTGGTCGACGCCGAGGACCGGCCGCTCGTGCCGTCGTACCGGAAGATCCTCGACGGCGGCCTGCCGCGGGCGGGGGCCGGGCCCGCGAAGAAGGTGCTGGTGGTCGGCGCCGGGCCCGCCGGTCTGGTGGCCGCCTGGCTGCTGAAGCGGGCCGGACACCACGTCACGCTCGTGGAGGCCAACGGCAACCGGGTCGGCGGCCGCGTCAAGACCTTCCGTACGGGCGGCCACGAGCGGGCACGGCAGGCGTTCGCCGATCCGCTGCAGTACGCGGAGGCCGGCGCCATGCGGATCCCCGGAAGCCATCCGCTGGTGATGCAGCTCATCGGCCAACTCGGCCTGGCCAAGCGCCGGTTCCACCTCGTGGACGTCGACGCGGACGGCCGGCCGGTCAACAACGCCTGGCTGCACGTCAACGGTCTCCGGGTGCGGCGCTCGGCGTACGCGAGGTCGCCGCGCCGGGTCAACCGGTCGTTCGGCGTGCCGCGCAGGTACTGGGACAAGCCCTCGGCGGTCATCCTGCGCGAGGCCCTGGATCCGGTGCGGGACGAGTTCAGCACGGTGGGCGCCGACGGCAGGCGGGTCGACAAGCCGCTCCCGGAGCGGGTGCGGGGGTGGGCGCGGGTGGTGCGGACCTACGGCGACTGGTCGATGTACCGGTTCCTGACCGAGGAGGCCGGTCTCGACGAGCGGACCGTCGATCTCGTCGGCACCCTGGAGAACCTGACCTCGCGGCTCCCGCTGTCCTTCATCCACAGTTTCATCAGCGCCTCGCTGATCAGCCCGGACACCGAGTTCTGGGAGCTGGTGGGCGGCACGGCGACCCTCCCGGACGCACTGCTGAAGGAGGTCGCGGACGTACTGCGCCCGGACCGGCGGGCGACGCACATCGAGTACTGGGCACCGGGCCGCCGCGGCGCCGACGACACCGCGCACGTGAGCGCCGAGGGGCCGCACGTGTGGATCGACACCGTCTCCGAGGGGCGCGACGGCACTGTGGTGCGCGAGGAGTTCACCGCCGACCTGGCGATCGTCACGGTCCCGTTCTCGGGGCTGCGGCAGGTGCAGGTCGCCCCGCTGATGTCGTACGGGAAGCGACGGGCGGTCGCGGAGCTGCACTACGACAGCGCGACCAAGGTGCTGCTGGAGTTCAGCAGGCGCTGGTGGGAGTTCACCGAGGCGGACTGGAAGCGCGAACTCGACGCCGTACGGGCCGGGTTGTACGAGGAGTACCGCTCGGGGAAGGCACCGGCCGACGGCAGCCTGCTCGGCGCGCATCCCTCCGTGCCGCCGGGGCACATCGGCGAGGGGCAGCGGACGCACTACGCGGCCAACCGGTGGGCGACCCGGGACCAGCCGGAGGCGGCGCACATCGTCGGCGGGGGCTCGGTCTCCGACAACTCCAACCGCTTCATGATCAACCCGTCGCATCCGGTGCCCGGCAGCGCGGGCGGTGTCGTCCTCGCGTCCTACAGCTGGGCCGACGACGCCTCCCGCTGGGACTCCCTCGACGACGACGCCCGCCATCCGCACGCCCTGCGGGGGCTTCAGCAGGTTTACGGCCAGCGCGTCGAGGTCTTCTACACGGGGGCCGGCCGCACGCAGAGCTGGCTGCGCGATCCGTACGCGTACGGCGAGGCGTCCGTCCTCCTGCCCGGGCAGCACACCGAACTCCTCACCGCGATCCGCACCCCGGAGGGCCCGCTGCACTTCGCGGGCGACCACACCTCCGTGAAACCGTCGTGGATCGAGGGGGCCGTGGAGTCGGGCGTACGGGCGGCACTGGAGGTCCATCGGGCCTGAACCCCCGCTGTCCGGACAACGGTTGAGCAATCGAGCGGTGATTCCCTTCCTTCAGGAATGATCCCGAAGGAAGGGCCGGACCCATGACGTTCCAGCGATTCGTCCGACGAGCCGCCGTACCCGCGGCGATGACGGCCGCCCTGGCCGGCGGCGCCCTGGCCGTGGCGCCCGCGGCGAGCGCCGCCCAGAGCGACTGCCCCGCGGCCATGGTGTGCATCTTCCAGAACGTCAATTTCGAGGGGCGCTACATCGGCCAGACCGATCCGTACCGCCCCAACGTCGGCGACTACATGAACGACCGGACGAGTTCCATCGTCAACAGGACCGACCGGGACATCTGCTTCTACCAGGACGCCGACTACAGGGGAGACATGCTGATGTGGGTCCCCGCACGCTCGGCCGCCGACGTCCTCGTGGAGGGGGCCAACGACCGCATCAGCTCGTTCAAGCCCTGCTGGTAGCCCCGCAGGGTTTTGAACGCGTTCAAAACAGGGGTAGGCTCCCTTTCCTGCGACGAGGGGAGCCTGCTCGTGAAGTTCGTGTTGCCCGGGGGGACCGGGCAGGTCGGGACGGTCCTGCGGCGGGCGCTGGAAGCGGACGGGCACGAGGTCGTCGTGTTCGGCCGACAGCCGGCCCGGGCCGGTGAGGTGCGGTGGGACGGGCGGACCGTGGGGGCCTGGGCGAAGGAGGTCGACGGCAGCGATGTCGTGATCAACCTGGCCGGGCGGAGCGTGAGTTGCCGATACACGCCGGAGAACCTCAAGGCCATGATGGACTCGCGGGTGGACTCGGCGCGGGTCGTGGGCGAGGCGATCGCCGCCGCCGCGCGGCCGCCCGAGGTGTGGCTGCAGATGAGCACCGCGACGATCTACGCCCATCGCTTCGACGCGGCCCACGACGAGGACACCGGGGTGATCGGCGGCCACGAACCCGGTGTGCCGGACTACTGGGGTTACAGCGTCGACATCGCCACCGCCTGGGAGCGGGAGCTGGAGAGGGCGGACACCCCGCACACCCGCAAGGTGGCGTTGCGCTCCGCCATGGTGATGAGCCCGGACCGGGGCGGGGTCTTCGACGTGCTGTCGTGGCTCGCCCGGCTGGGTCTGGGCGGACCGGTGGCGGGCGGCGCCCAGTACGTGTCGTGGATCCACGACCGGGACTTCGTGCGCGCGGTGGAGTTCCTCGTCGAGCGGGACGACCTCACCGGCCCGGTGAATCTGGCCGCCCCCGCTCCCCTGCCGCAACGCGGCTTCATGCGGACGTTGCGCTCCGCGTGGGGCGTCCCGGTGGGCCTGCCCGCCACCCGGTGGATGGCCGAACTCGGCGCGTTCGCCCTGCGCTCGGACACCGAACTGCTCCTGAAGAGCCGCCGTGTCGTCCCCGGCCGGCTCCTCGCCGCGGGCTTCTCCTTCGACCACCCGCACTGGCCGGAGGCCGCCGAGGATCTCGTACGGCGTCGCGGACACCGCCGCAGGCGGCCGTGACGCGGGTCACGAACTGGGCATCGTCAGGCTTCTGACGGCGGGTTGTCAGGCGACTGCGGTTGCATGACGGGGGACGTTCCCCCCACCAGGAGTGCCATGACCCCCATCCTCGCGCACGACCCGTCCGAGTCCGCCCCCGACTTCCCGATGCCGAGGGACCCGGCCTGTCCGTTCGCGCCGCCGCCGGAGACGATGCGTCTGCACGACCCGTTCAAGAACGACGGGATCGTGTACGGCGTCCATGAGCTGCCGGTGAGCTGGCAGGGCGCCGGAGACCGCGCGGACGTGCACAGGGGAGCCGTCCGCGCGGTGTTCGGGGGGCGTCAGCCGGTCGCGCGCACCGCGTCGCGGATCAGGTCGGCGACCTCCTTGGGACGCGAGACGGCGACGGCGTGCGAGGCGCCCTCCAGCTCCACGACGGTGGCCCCGGCCCGCCGCGCGCCGAACCGTTCCACGTCGGGGTTGATGGCCTCGTCGGCGGCGGCGATCAGCGCCCAGGAGGGTTTGGTCCGCCAGGCGGCCGCTTCGGCCTTCTCCTCGAACGCGGCGGCGGCCAGGGGGCGTTGCGCCGCGGCGAGGACCTTGGTGACGTCCGCGGGGACGTCGGCGGCGAAGATTGAGGGGAAGGCGTCCTGGGCGATGGTGACCTCGACGGCCGGCTCGCCGCCCGGAGTCGGGTACGTCCACTCCTTGAGGTTGCTCACCAGCGGCGACAGCGGGTAACGGCCCTGGAGTTCACCGAGGCTCTCGCCCTCCTCCAGGGCGTAGGCGGCGACGTAGACGAGACCGACGACGTTCTCCGTGACACCGGCGACCGTGATGAGGGCGCCGCCGTAGGAGTGGCCGACGAGGACCACGGGGCCGTCGATCTGGGCGGCGACGGAGGCGACGTAGGCCGCGTCGGAGGCGAGACCGCGCAGGGGGTTGGGCGGGGCGATCACGGGGATGCCGTGGTTCTGGAGTTCCGTGATGACGCCGGACCAACTGGTGGCGTCGGCGAACGCGCCGTGGACGAGGACGACGGTGGGGGTGGTGGTCATGGGGGGATCTCCTGAAGGTCAGACGTGCAGGGCGTCGCGCAGGGTGCCGACGGCGAGGGTGATGGCCGCATCGGCGGCGTGGGTCGGGCGCAGGGCGTTGAGCATGACGAAGTCGTGGATGATCCCCTGGAACCGGACCGCGGTCACCGGCACACCCGCCTCCCGCAACTTGTTCGCATACGCCTCACCCTCGTCCCGCAGCACATCCGCCTCACCCGTGATGATCAGAGCCGGAGGCAGGTCCTTCAACTGCTCGACAGTGGCCCGCAGCGGAGAAGCGGTGATCTGGGCCCGCTCGGCCTCATCGGTCGTGTACTGGTCCCAGAACCACCGCATCCCGTCCCGACGCAGGAAGTACCCCTCCGCGAACTGGCGATACGACGCCGTCTCGAACGACGCATCCGTCACCGGATAGAACAGCACCTGCTGCACCAGCCGAACCCCACCCCGCTCCTTCGCCATCAACGTCAGCGCCGCGCTCATGTTCCCCCCGACCGAATCACCCGCCACCGCGATCCGCGAACCGTCCAGCCCCCTCGAGGCACCCTCCTCCACCACCCACCGCGCCACCGCGAAGTTCTGCTCGATCGCCACCGGATACCGCACCTCCGGCGACAGGTCGTACTCCGGAAACACCACCGCGGCCCCAGCGCCCACCGCCAGCTCACGCACCAGCCGGTCATGCGTGTGCGCGTTCCCGAACACCCACCCCGCACCATGAATGTAGAAGATCACCGGCAACACACCACCGACACCCGCGGGCCGCACGATCCGAGCCCGCACACCACCCGTCGGACCCCCCTCGACCGTGACCCACTCCTCCTCCACCACCGGCATCACGACCTCACCGGACTGCACCTCGTCCACCGCCTTACGACCCTCGACCGGAGGCAGGTCGAACAGATACGGCGGGTTCGCGGTCGCCTCGGCGAACGCCGCGGCCTCGGGCTCCAGCACCGGCACGACCGGCTCTACGACGTCGGACATGGCATCTCCTGCTGTTGTCGTTGTGCGTTGTCTTGCTCTGGCACGCTAAGTCCGTCGGGTGGCCGGGAATTGCCCGCGAGCGCAGCGGTGATGTCCTCACAGCGCATGGTGCGACCGGCTCACCGTCCGGCGCCCGGGGTGCGGCCGACGGTGTCGCGCCATTCGCGGGGGGACATGCCGTAGGCGGCCCGGAAGACCCGGCTGAAGTGGGGGGCGCTGAGGAAGCCCCAGCGGGCGGCCACCGCCGCGATGGTGCGGCTGCCGCGGCCGTGGCGCATGAGGTCGCGCCGGCACTCGTCGAGGCGGCGGCGCAGGATCCAGCGGCCGACGGTGGTGCCCTCGTCCTTGAACAGTTTGTGCAGGTAGCGCACGGAGACGTGGTGGGCGCGGGCGATGACCTCCGGTGACAGGTCGGGGTCGGTGAGATGGAGTTCGACGTACTCCAGGATCCGCGTCAGCACCGGCGAGGGCGCGCTGCCCGCGGGGTTCGGTGTCCGGCCGCCGAGCTGTTCGGTGGCGAGGGTGGACAGCAGGTTCACCGCGTTCCAGGCGAGCATCTCGCCGATCCGGGGGCGGGCCCCGGCCGCCGCGCGGGCGAGGTCGGACAGTAACGGCGAGAGCAGTGTGCCCAGTCGGGAGGCGCGGGCGACCGGTGTACGGACGATCCGCTCCGTCTCCGTGCCGGAGAGCCCCAGCAGCTCGCCGGGGACGAGGAACACCGTCGCCCGGAACCGCTCGGGGAAGTCCAGGACGGGGGCGTGCCGGGTGTCGTAGAAGCAGATGTCGCCCGGGGTGAGGTGCAGGGCGAGATGCCGTGGGTCGGGTGGGGCCGTGCCGCCCCTCAGGCCCACGAAGAGGTACTCGCCGGCGGTGCGGGCCAGGAGCCGGTGCGCGGGGATCCGGGGACCGTCGGCCGGCAGTGGCTCGGTGGTCTCCGAACCGCGTTCGTCGGTGAGGATCTCGACGCCCGGGGGTGTACGGACGGAGCTGGTGGTGGTCACGAGGGGGGACGCTAGGTCGGCGGAGGTGCAAAAAGAGTGACACCGAAGTGACTTCGCCCTGCGAGGGCTATGCCGGGGAAGGTTCTGCGGAGAGTTCCGTCGCGAGGGCCCGCAGCAGGTCGTGCAGGGTGTAACGGCCCGGCTCGGGTTCGGCGAGGAGGTGGGATTCCGCGAGGTGGCCGAGGAGGAGACGGGTCCGGCGGGCCGGGATGCCGGTGAGCGCGGCGGTCGTGGTCGCGGTGAGGTGGGGGCCGGGGTGGCGGGACAGCAGCCGGAAGAAGCGGGCGCTGTCGTCCGGCAGACGGTGGTAGGAGGCGAGGAGGGCCGGGCGCAGGGCGGACAGGGCGTCGAGGCCGCCGTGCGCGGCGCGCAGTTCGGCGGCGAGCGCCGCGAGGGGGACATGGGGGTGGCCGATGGCGCGGGCGGCGACGAGCGTGAGGGCCAGCGGCAGCCGGCCGCAGCGGGTGAGGATCTCGTCGGCGGCCGTGGGCTCGGCGGCGATCCGGCCGGGGCCGATGCGGCGGGCGAGGATCGCGTGCGCGTCCTCGGCGGACGGCGGTTCCACACGCAGCGGCCGGGCGCCCGCCGCGACCAGTCCCGGCAGGGCGTTGCGGCTGGTGACGAGGGTCAGGCAGCCCGGTGCGGCGGGCAGCAGCGGGCGTACCTGCTCGGTGTCGAGGGCGTCGTCGAGGACCACGAGCGCGCGGCGCTCCGCCAGCAGCGTGCGATACAGCCCGGCACGGGCGGTCACCCCGTCCGGCATGCGCCGGGCCGGCACCCCGAGCGCGGTGAGCAGCTCGCGCAGCGCGTCGAGGGGCTCCACGGCGGGCCGTCCCGGCTCCGATCCGCGCAGGTGCACCTGGAGTCGTCCGTCGGGGAACCGGGGCGCCGCCTGTTGCGCGAAGCGCACCGCGAGGGCGGTCTTGCCCACCCCCGGCATCCCGCCGACGAGCACCGCACCGCGGTCCCGTGCCAGGTCCGAGAGCCGCTCCGACTCGGCCTGCCGTCCGGCGAAGTGGCCCGGGTCGGAGAGCGGCCGGGGTGCGGCTCCGCGCACCTCCTGGCGGAGCACCCGTGCATGGGCGGCCGTCAGTTCCGGTCCGGGGGTGAGGGAGAGGTCGGCGGCGAGACGGCGGCGGATGTCCTCGTACGTGGCGAGCGCCTCCGCCTGGAGGCCGCACGCGGCGAGGGCGAGGACGAGGCGGGCGTGCAGGGGCTCGTCGAGGGGCTCGTGGGCGGCGGCGTGGCGCAGGGCGGGGAGGACCTGCCCGGCGTGGCCGGACAGGAGGGCGGCGTCGGCGGCGAGGCGTGCGGTGTCCAGGAGTTCACGCTGTACGGCCGTGAACCGGACGTGGGCGCGGACATGTTCGGGGATGCCCATCGCCAGCGGGCCGTGCCACTCCTCCAGCGCCCGGGTGAACCGCCGGGCAGCCGTCCCGGCCCGTCCGGTGGCGGCCGCTCGCTTGCCCTGCCGGGTGAGCTCACGGAACCGCAGCAGGTCGGCCTCGTCCGTCTCCGCCACGAGGAGGTGACCGCCGGTGCGGCGCGGCAGCCGGCGGCCGGGGGCGCGGGGCGGCAGTCCGGGTTCCAGCAGGCGGCGCAGGGCGGCGACGTACCGCCGTACGACATGGGGCGCGCTGGCGGGCGGGCGGTCGCCCCACAGCGCGTCGAGGATCTCACCGGTGGACACGGTCCGGCCCGCATGCGCCAGGAGCAGGGCGAGCAGGGCACGCTGCTGGGGGAAGCCGAGGTCGAGTTCTCGTGCGCCGCGCCACACCCGCACCGGGCCCAGCACCTGGAACCGGATCGGGCCGGGTTCCGCCACCGCTTCGGCGTCCGGTGAACCGGCGCCGCCCCCGGTGTCAGCACGCACCGGCCCGCTCCTCGCCGTCCCCCAACCGCTCCTCGACCGCTTCCGCGTCGGTGTGTCCGAGTCCTCGGAGCAGGGCCAGGGCGTCGGTCCAGGCCGCGCGGGCCGACGGTTCGTCGCCCATGGCGAGGTGGGTGTCGCCGACGCGGGTCAGGATGCCGGCCTCCACATAGGGCACGCCCAGGTCCCGCAGCAGGGCGAGGGCGTTGCGGTAGCCGAGCAGGGCGTGCGGGTGCCGGCCGAGGTGGTGGTGGGCGTAGGCGATGCTGTCCCAGGTGGCGGCCTGGCCGTACCGGTCGCCGAGCTCCTGCAGCATGCGCAGCGCCTCGTAGCAGTGCTTCAGGGCCTGCCGGTGGTCGCCGAGCAGGGCGTGGTACCAGCCGACCGAGTTGAGGACGCTGGCCTGGGCCGCCCGGTCTGAGAGGTCGCGGAACAGGGCGAGGGCGAGCTGGTTGTGGCGCAGGGCGCCGGGCAGGTCGCCCCGCTGGTCGCACTCCCAGCCGAGGCTGCGGTGGGTGTTGGCGCGGCCGGTGTCGTCGCCCAGTCCGGTGAAGAGGTCCAGGGCCTGTTCGAGACGGGGGACGGCGCGGGTGTGCAGACCGAGGCGGCCCTCGATCCGGGCCAGTCCGCGCAGGCCGCGGGCGAGGAGGACGGGGTCGGCGAGCCGCCGGGCCGTGGCGAGGGCGGTGTCCTGTGCGGTCAGCGCGTCGTGCCAGTGGCCGCGTCGGTCGAAGAACGGCTCCAGGGACCAGGCCAGTTGGCAGGCGAGCCGTTCGCGCGCGGCCCGGCCGCAGTCGGCGGCCGTGGCGACGACGGCGAGCAGTACGGCGTGTTCGGCGGTGAGCCAGGCCAGAGCCTCGTGGTCGTCGGCGAGCGGTGCGGGCCGGGCGCCCTCGGGTGCGGGTGGCGGGGGCAGCGGGTCGGAGTTCGGGGCGAGGAGGCGGTCGGCGGCGTGCGCGGTGTGCAGGTAGTGGTGGTGGAGCCGGTCGAGGGCGGTCTCGCGGTCGGTCTCGTTCTCGTGGTCGTGGACGAGTTCGCCGGCGTGGGCGCGCAGCAGGTCGTGGAAGGAGTAGCGGGCGGGGCGGTGCTCGGCGATCAGGTGCAGGCCGGTCAGCTCGGTCAGCAGCCGGCGGGTCCGGCGCTCCGGGAGGCCCGCGAGGGCGGCCGCGGCCCGGAGGGAGACATCGGGTCCCGGGTGCAGGGCCAGGAGGCGGAACAGGCGGGCCGCGTCGGGGGACACGGCGTTCGTGGACCAGGAGAAGACCGTGCCGACGTCGACGGAGGCGTCGGCGCGGGCGAAGGCGTCGAGGCTTCCGTGGGCCTCGCGCAGTTCGGCGGCGACGTCCGCGAGCTGGAAGTGCGGGTGGGCGGCGGCGCGGGCGGCGACACAGGCCAGGGCGAGCGGCAGTCCGGCGCACAGGGCGCCGATCTCCTCAGCGGCCCGGGGTTCGGCGGCCACCCGTGCCGCGCCGAGTCTGCGGACGAGGAAGGCGCGGGTCCGGGCGGCGTCGAAGGGGCGCAGGGTCAGGGAGCGGGCGCCGTGGGCGGCCACCAGGCCGGCCAGTTCGTCGCGGCTGGTGACGAGGGTCAGACAGCCGGGTGAGCCGGGCAGCAGCGGTGTGACCTGCTCGGTGTCGCGGGCGTTGTCGAGGACGACGAGGACGCGTCGCCCGGCCAGTACGCTCCGGTAGAGCGCGGCCTGCGCCTCCCGTCCGTGCGGGACGCGTTCGGGGGGGACGCCGAGCGCGTCCAGGAAGCCCCGGAGCGCCTCCCCCGGGTCCATCACCGCGCCGGACGGGTCGAAGCCGCGCAGGTTCACATAGAGCTGTCCGTCGGGGAAGCGGTCGGCGACCCGGTGCGCCCAGTGCACGGCGAGAGTGGTCTTGCCGACGCCCGCCATACCGCCGACGGCGCCGATCACCACGGTCCCGGGGTGCGGCAGCTCGGCGTCGAACAGCTGCGGCAACTCGCCGAGTTCGGCCCCTCGGCCGGTGAAGAGGGGCAGGTCCGAGGGGAGTTGGGAGGGGGTCACGAAAGGAAGCGTGCCCTCGCCCGGCAGGGCGTCGTGCGCGTCCCTCAGTTCCGGGCCGGGGTCGATCCCCAACTCCTCGGCGAGCCGGGCCCGTACGGTCTCGTACACGGCGAGCGCCTCGGTGCGGTGCCCTGATGCGGCGAGCAGTCGCAGCAGACGGGCGTGGACGGGTTCGTCCAGCGGATGGTCGGCGGCGACCCGGCGAAGCTGCGGCAGGGCCCGCTCCGGCAGCCCCGCCCGTAGGGCCGTCTCGGCCAGCTCCCCCGCCGCCGCGAGCCGTTCGCGCTCCACGCCGGCGAAGACCGGATGGCTGCGGGCGGGCGAGGGGATGCCCTCGCCCATCGGTCCGTGCCACAACGACAGTGCCTCGGTGAGGAGTTCGACCGCGTGGGCCGGGGCGGTGTCCGCGCCGGCGCGGGCCGCCTCCCACAGGGTGCGGAAGCGCGGGAGGTCCGCACCGTCACCGTCGGTGACGAGCCGGTATCCGCCGGCGTCCCGCACCAGCCGGCGGCCCTCGGCGCGGGCGGGGAGCCCGGGCTCCAGGAGCCGGCGCAGCGAACCCACGTGGCGGCGGACGACGTTGACCGCGCTGCGCGGCGGTTCCGCGCCCCACAGGACGTCCAGGATCTCGCTCACGGCGACCGGCTGACCCGCCCTGGCCAGCAGCAGCGCCAGGAAGGCGCGCTCCTGCGGCCCGCCGACGTCCAGCTCCGTCTCCCCCCGGCACACCCGCAGGGTGCCCAGCACCATGAACCGCACCGGCTCCGGCGGCACGCGATCCCCTCCCCGCTCGCTCCTCCCCGCCCTCGACCTTACGTCACGGACGGAGTTACCCAGAGTTACGAATGAGACGTCCGTCCCGTTCACCGGGGCACGGCCGGCCGGCACTGCGCCGTGTGCCTGACTTGTGGGCGTCGCCCGGCACGGCGGCTCGGTGCGCGGGGCGGGGGCGGTGACAGTGGGCGTCTCCCCCGCCGTGCGCTCCGCCGGCCATCCGCGACGAGAAGGAGATCTCATTGCGCCTGTCACCTCTCGGGGCCGCCGTGGCGGCGGTCGTGCTGCTGGCCCCGCCCGCGCGGGCCGGCGTCATGTCCGCGGGGTCGGTCGCCGACCCGGCCCGTTACGTCAATCCCTTCGTCGGCACCAGGCCGGGCGGGGTGGACTGGGGCCACGGAGGCGGCGGCGGGAACACCTTCCCCGGAGCCTCGGCGCCGCTGGGCGGCATCCAGTGGAGCCCGGACACGGTCACCCGCCAGTTCGGCGGCTATGCCCACACCGACAACCGGATCCGCGGCTTCAGCCTCACCCACCTGTCCGGCGCGGGCTGCGGCGACTACGGGAACGTACCGTTCATGCCGCTGACGGGGCGGCCGGCCGCCGATCCGGAGGCCCGGTACGCGACCTTCTCCCACACGGACGAGCAGGCCGCGCCCGGTAGTTACCGGGTCGACCTCGACAACGGGATCCGCACCGAGATCGCCGCCGCCCAGCGGTCCGGCGTGGCCCGGCTCACCTTCCCCGAGAGCGCCGAGGAACCCGCCGGGCTGACCGTCGACGCCGGGAAGGCCCACAACAGGGCCACCGGCACGGTCACGGTCGGCGACCGGTCCCTCTCCGGCTTCACGGACAGCGGCGGCTTCTGCGGTACGTCCGTCCGCTACCGCCTCTACTTCCACGCGGAGTTCGACCGGCCCTTCGCGCACAGCGAGCCGCTGGACGGCAGGACGTCCGGGGCGTACGTGTCGTTCGCGCCCGGCACCCGCCGGGTGACCGTGCGGGTCGGCGTCTCCTTCGTGAGCGAGGACGCCGCCCGTCTCAACGCGCGCGTGGAACAGCGCGGTCGCTCGCTCGACGAGGTACGGGGGGCCGCGCGCCGGCAGTGGAACGGCTGGCTCGGCCGGATCACCGTCACCGGCGGCACCGAGGCACGGCGCCGGATGTTCTACACCGCGCTCTACCACTCCCTGCTGCACCCCGGCGCCTTCAGCGACGTCGACGGCCGCTACCGGGGCTTCGACGGTCTGGTCCACCGCACCCGGCCCGGACATGTGCAGTACGCGAACTTCTCCGGCTGGGACGTCTACCGCTCCCAGATCCAGTTGCTGGCGCTGCTCGCCCCGCGCGAGGCGTCGGACGTCGCCCAGTCCATCCTCGAACAGGGCCGCCAGGCCGGCTACTTCGACCGCTGGACGCTCGCCAACGGCGGCACCGGTGTGATGGTCGGCGACCCGCTGCCGGCGATGGCGGCCTCCGTCCACGCCTTCGGCGGCACCGGCTTCGAGGCCCGGGAGCTGCTGCGCGCGGCCGTCGCCGGCCGCCAGGACGACCGACAGCGACCCGGACACACCTTCTACGACACGCTCGGCTACATCCCCGCCGGGACGAAGGGCGTCTGGGGCGCGGCGGCCACCACCCTGGAGTACGCCGTCGCCGACGCCGCCCTCGCCCACCTGGCCGACCGGCTCGGCGACACCGCGACCCGGGACACGCTGCTGCGCGCGTCGGGCAACTGGCGCAACCTGCTGCACCCCGACAGCCGCTACCTCCAGCCCCGCCGCGCCGACGGCACCTGGCCCGCGTTCAAGCCGACCCAGCGCCGCGACTACGTCGAGGGCAACGCGGCCCAGTACACCTGGATGGTCCCGCACGACCTGCCCGGCCTGTTCACGGCGATGGGCGGCGACGCGGCCGCCACCGCCCGCCTGGACACCTTCTTCACCGAGTACAACGCGGGCGCCGACCAGCCCTACGCCTACCTCGGCAACGAGCCGTCCTTCAACACCCCTTGGGCGTACGACTACCTGGGCCGCCCCGACCGCACCCAGGACACCGTACGGGGCATCCTCACCACCCTCTTCGGGGACGGCCCGGACGGCCTGGTCGGCAACGACGACCTCGGCGCCATGTCCTCCTGGGCCGTCTGGGCCGCCCTCGGCATGTACCCCCAGATCCCCGGCAGCCCCCAACTCGCCCTGGCCAGCCCGCTGTTCCCGCTCACGCAGATCCACCGGGGCAACGGCGTGCACATCACCGTTCTCGCCCCGCAGGCGTCGGAGGCGAACTCCCGTGTCCGCGAGGTCCGCCTCAACGGCCGTACCACGGACCCCCGTTGGCTGCCCGACTCCTTCCCGGCCAGGGGCGGGGTACTGACCTTCAGGCTCTCGCCCCCGTGACGCCCGGAGTCACCGACGCAGGGCGTCGCGCAGGGTGCCGACGGCGAGGGTGATGGCCGCCTGCGCGGCATGCGTCTCCCGCAGGGCGTTGAGCATGACGAAGTCGTGGATGATCCCCTGGAACCGGACCGCGGTCACCGGCACACCCGCCTCCCGCAACTTGTTCGCATACGCCTCACCCTCGTCCCGCAGCACATCCGCCTCACCCGTGATGATCAGAGCCGGAGGCAGGTCCTTCAACTGCTCGACAGTGGCCCGCAGCGGAGAAGCGGTGATCTGGGCCCGCTCGGCCTCATCGGTCGTGTACTGGTCCCAGAACCACCGCATCCCGTCCCGACGCAGGAAGTACCCCTCCGCGAACTGGCGATACGACGCCGTCTCGAACGACGCATCCGTCACCGGATAGAACAGCACCTGCTGCACCAGCCGAACCCCACCCCGCTCCTTCGCCATCAACGTCAGCGCCGCGCTCATGTTCCCCCCGACCGAATCACCCGCCACCGCGATCCGCGAACCGTCCAGCCCCCTCGAGGCACCCTCCTCCACCACCCACCGCGCCACCGCGAAGTTCTGCTCGATCGCCACCGGATACCGCACCTCCGGCGACAGGTCGTACTCCGGAAACACCACCGCGGCCCCAGCGCCCACCGCCAGCTCACGCACCAGCCGGTCATGCGTGTGCGCGTTCCCGAACACCCACCCCGCACCATGAATGTAGAAGATCACCGGCAACACACCACCGACACCCGCGGGCCGCACGATCCGAGCCCGCACACCACCCGTCGGACCCCCCTCGACCGTGACCCACTCCTCCTCCACCACCGGCATCACGACCTCACCGGACTGCACCTCGTCCACCGCCTTACGACCCTCGACCGGAGGCAGGTCGAACAGATACGGCGGGTTCGCGGTCGCCTCCACGAAGGACTGGGCGGCGGGTTCGAGAACGGGGCGCTGAGCGGCGGTGTCGGTCATGACGGTCTCCTCGGTCGGGGTGCCGCGGGCAGTTCCCGACGGGGGTCCCGGTCGGGGGAGGCGGCACCTCCAGAACAGTAGCGCGCGATTAAGTCGTGCACAACTAATTCCCGCACGATCCATTAGGGGGCGATAGGATCGAGAGGACTTCAACGATAGGGTGACGACCCCATGACCAGCGCAAACACCGGGAGCCGCGCAGTGGACGAAGCCGCCGCACCGACCGACGGATCCCTGCTCCTGGACGACCAGCTCTGTTTCGCCCTGTACGCGGCGTCCCGCGCCGTGACGGCCCGCTACCGGCCCCTGCTGGACGAGCTGGGCCTCACCTACCCGCAGTACCTGGTGATGCTGGTGCTCTGGGAGCAGGACTCGATCTCCGTCCGCGAGCTGGGCGCCGCCCTCCAGCTCGAGTCCAGCACCCTCTCCCCCCTCCTCAAGCGCCTGGAGGCGAACGGCCTGCTGCGCCGCGAGCGCCGCCCCGACGACGAACGCTCGGTCGCCCTGTGCCTCACCGAGGCCGGCGCCCACCTCCGCGACCGCGCGAGGGCCGTCCCCCTCGCCATCGGCGACGCCATGGGCCTCACCCCGGAACAGGACGCCCTCGCCAAGCACCTCCTGCGCCTGCTCACGGCGAACGTCACGGACGGCTGAGTTCCCCCGGGTTTTCGCTGTCGGTGGCTCTTCTTCGCCCGATAGACTGACAAATCAGAGCCACGCGGGTGCAGTTGACGGGGGAGGCCGCCATGTCCGGGGACCAGTACGGCAGATACGACCAGGGATTCGTCATGCCACCGGTGCCGCCGATGCCGGTGGCGCCGCCGCCGGCCCCGGCGGACGGCGTGCGGGCGGTCGCGGTGGCGGTGCTCAATCTCAGTGGGCTCGGGCTCGGTTATGCGCTGGTGCGGCGCTGGGTGCCGATGCTGGCGTGTCTCGCCGCGTCGGCCGTCCTGCTGTTCGTCGCGCTGCCGGCCGACCCGGACGGGGTGCCGGCGTTCGCCCTGGTGCTGTACGTCCTGTTCCTGCTCGCGGTGGCGGCGCACGGAGCTGTCGTGGGCCTGCGCACACGGCTCGCGTGGCCGCCGTCCGCGCCGCTGGCGCTCGCGCTGGGGCTGGTGCTGCTCGTCGCGCCGGCCGGGGGTGTCGTGGCGTACGACAGCGCCCGGGACGAGGCGACGCAGCAGATGCTCCTCGACCGGCTCGACGAGGCCGACCGTCTGGTGGAGGCGGCCGGCGAGCGGGCGTTCTCCTCGGCGCAGTCGGACTACCGCGAGGCGCTGGAGACCTACGAGAACCTCAGCGCCGACCACCCGGACTCACGGGCGGCCGCGAAGGTGCCGGCCCGGATGAAGACGTACTACGCGACCGTCGGAGCCGTCTACGAGAAGGGCGACTACTGCGAGGCGATCGCCCCGCTCGACTATCTGCGGACGGTCCCGAAGAAGATGCCGGAGACCGACCTGAGCGATCTGAAGGGCTGGCCCGACGACCGGCTCGCCACCTCGCTCTACGAGTGCGCCTCGGACGGTCTGACGACCAAGCAGTCCACCTGGGCCTCCCAGTTCGGTGAGCTGCTCACCACCTATCCCGACTCGGCGCAGGCCGCGAAGGTCGAGCCGGCCGTCGCCTCGGCCGTCGCCGCCGAGGTCAAGGGGCTCGGCGGCAGCGACCCGTGCACGGCGGTCGAGCAGCTCAAGAGCCTGAGCAGCCAGATCCAGACGATCTCGGCCGAGGACGGGAGCGTCACCGGCGCGCTGGCCAAGGACGCAGACCGGGCCTCCGGCAGCGCCGCCTCGGGCGCGTACAACTGCGGCGTCGACCAGTACAAGGACGGTGACTTCGACGCGGCGCAGACGACCATGGAGGAGTACGCCTCCGCCCACAAGAGCGCCAAGAACGCGGCCAGGGCGAAGAAGATCGCGATCGCCGCGGAGATCGCCCAGACGGTTCCGGCCGCGGGCAAGAAGCTGCCCACGACGCGCTCCGGCGGCAGCATCTCGGTGACCGTGCAGAACGACAGCCCCGATGACATCACGGTCATGTACACGGGCCCGGTGACCGGCAGCTTCAAGCTCAAGGGCTGCGGCAGCTGCAAGACGTACACCTTCGCCGACACGCTCTCCCTGAACTTCAAGCCCTGCAACGCGAACAGGAACTACCCGGAGCGCACCATCAGCCTGCCCGCCGGCACCACGTACTTCCTGCACAAGCCGAACGGCGACAGCCTCGCCTCACCGGCCTCGGACACGGCCAAGCTGGAGCCCGGGTACATCTACACGGAGTGCGCCTACACGACCACGAGCCTGTCGTAGGACAGAAAACGGAATTCCCCCACTTTCGGGTAAAGCAAGTGCAACCTTCGGGCCAATCTGAATGTCTCCCCTGATACCAGACACTCACACCCTTGGGGGAACAAGATGGTACGAAGCAAGACCGTCTGGGCGGCCGCACTCCTGCTGACCACGACGCTGGGCGCGGCCGCGGTTCCGGCCGTGGCCGCCCCGGCCGCCGCTCCCCGGGCGGCTGCCGCCTGCCCGACGGGCTGGGGCAGCCTCGACAAGACGAGCTGGGCGAGCACGTCCGGCGAGTACATCACCAACGTCAGGACCGGTCGCCACGACTGCTACGACCGGTTCGTCGTGGACGTCCCTGGGGCCTCCGCCGCCGAGCTCGGGTACACCGTGCACTACGTCGACGAACTCATCCAGGACCCGTCGGGCAAGCCCATCCCGGTGGGCGGCGGCGCCATCCTGGAGGTCATCGTGCGGGCGCCCGCCTACAACCCGGACACCGGCACGTCCACGTACCCCGCCCGGGCCGGGCAGCCCCTGCCGGGCGTGGACCTCACCGGCTACCGCACCTTCCGGGACACCCGGTTCGCGAGCAGCTTCGAGGGACAGACCCAGTTCGGCCTCGGAGTGCGGGCCCGGCTGCCCTTCCGGGTGCTGCAGCTCGACGGACATCTCGTGGTGGACGTCGCCCACACCTGGTGAGCCGGCTCCTTGACGCCTCTGATGTGACCGGTAACATTCCCGTCATGCAGGTGACCGGTCACACCAGGCGTCCCGCGAGCATCCGTGATGTCGCCACCGCCGCCGGAGTCTCGTACCAGACCGTCTCCCGGGTGATCAACGGTCATCCACGGGTCAGCCCGGCGACCCGGGAGCGGGTCCTCGGCGCGGTCGAGGCGCTCGGCTTCCGGCGCAACCCCACCGCCTTCGCGCTGGCCAGCGGGCGCCGCAGGGCGGTCACCGTCCTCACCGCCGACACCACCCACTACGGGTACGCCTCCGTGCTGCGCGGGGTCGAGGAGGCCGCCCGGGCCGCCTCGTACGCGGTCGGGATCGGCGTCCTGGAGTCCTCGGAGGAGTCCGCCGTCGCCGCCGAGGTACAGCGGGCCGCCGACCAGGGCGGCGGGCTGATCGTGCTCGCCTACGACCCGGCCGGGGTGCGGGCGCTTGACTGCGTGCCGCCAGGTCTGCCGGTCGTGGGGGTGGTCGAGACACCCGCGCGCCCACCCCGCGACGGCCGGCCCTGGGTGTGGACGGACGACCGCCGGGCGGCCTACGAGGCGACCCGGCATCTGCTCTCCCTCGGCCATGAGACCGTGCACTACGTCGCGCTCCCCACCGGCGCCCGCCGCACCGGCCCGCGCACCGGCGGCTGGCGGCAGGCGCTCCGGGACGCGAGAGCCCCGCAACCCCGTCCCCTGCACGGGGGCTGGGGACCGGAGGCCGGTCATGCGGCGGGTCTGGCACTGGCGCGGGACCCCGCCGTCACGGCGATCCTGTGCGGCAACGACGACCTCGCGCTCGGGGTGCTGCGCGCCCTGCACGAGTGCGGCCGGGCGGTCCCCGGCGAGGTCAGCGTGGCCGGGTTCGACGACGCCCCGCACGCCGCGTTCCTGACCCCGCGACTGACCACCGTACGACTGGACTTCGCCGGCCTCGGCAGGGCCGCGTTCGCGCTGCTGCACTCGACGCTGGAGGAGCCGGCGTCGCCGCACGCGTACCCCGTCGCGGAGCCGGAGCTGCTGGTGCGGGAGAGCTCGGGGCCGCCGCCCGCACGGGCCGCCGGCCCGCAGCGCCTGACCGTCGACCTCGCCGTCTCCGAGGGCCCGGTGCTTCACGGCGCCAACGGGGCGCTGTACGGGCTCAGCGACGACGGGGTACCCGGCGACGCCGTGCTCGCACCCCTGAAGATCACCAGCATCTCGCAGAAACCGGAGGGCGGCGCCCAGCATCCCAACGGGGACGCCCTCACCGTCGCGCGGTCCTTCTTCCGCAACGGCGGCGGCGAGATCTTTGTGCTGCTCCAGGACACCTACGCCCGGTGGCCCTACGAGGACCTCGGGATCGACGACCATCTGGCCCGGGTGGACGGGATCGTCGAGGAGATCGCCGCCCGGCCGGACCGCGACCGGTTCGTCTACGTGCCGTTCAACGAGCCCGACCAGATCTGGTACCACCTCGACGTCGCCGACCAGATGGAGTACGAGGCCAACCGGGACCGGTTCCTGCGGGACTGGAGGACGGTGTACCGGCGCATCCGGGCGGTCCATCCGGGCGCCCGGATCGCCGGGCCCAACGAAGCCGCCTTCCACGCCCGCCTGTTGACGGACTTCCTCGCCTTCGCCCGGCGCGAGGACGTCCTGCCGCAGGTGATGACCTGGCACGAGCTGGACTCCTCCTCGCTGCGGGACTTCCAGGACCACCACGACGTGTACCGGTCCATCGAGCGGGAGGCGGGCATCCCGCCGCTGACGGTGAACATCGACGAGTACGCCAACCGCCGCGACCTGTCCGTGCCGGGCCAACTCGTGCAGTGGGTCGCGATGTTCGAGCGGAACAAGGTGTACGCCAACCAGGCCTACTGGGACGCCGCCGGCAATCTCAGCGGCACCGTGGTACGGATGAACATCCCGAACGGGGCCTGGTGGTTCTTCCGTTGGTACGCGGGCCTGACCGGCGACACCGTCCGGGTGACCCCGCCCGCGCCGCACACCGTCGACACCCTCCAGGGTCTCGCCTCCCTCGACACCGGCCGCCGCCAGGCCCAGGTGCTGCTCGGCGGTGCGACGGGGGACGCCGACGTCGTCGTACACAACGTCCCGGCGGACGTCTTCGGCCGTACGGTCGTCGCGACCGTCGCCGAGGCCGCCTGGTCCGGGTACGAGGGGCCGCACCCGGCGCCGGGCGTGCTCACGCGGACCAAGGTGCGGGTGGCCGGGGACGGCTCGGTGACCGTGCCGCTGCGCGGCCTGCGCCGGATGTCCGCCTACCGGATCGTCCTCACCCCGGCCGGCCGGGGCATCCCGGCGCCCCCGCGCGTCCCCTGGTCCGCGTCGTACGAGGCGGAGGACGCGGCCGTCACCGACGGGCAGGTCCGCACCCACGGCACGGTGAGCGACGCCAACGGCTACGCGGCCTCCGGCACGCGGAACGTCGAGTCGCTCGACTCCCCCACCAGCAGGGTGGATTTCACGGTGACGGTCCCCGCCGACGGCGTGTACGACCTGGCGATCCTGTACGGCAACGACTCCGGGGGCCCCGCCACCCAGCGGCTGTCGGTCGACGGCGGGGACCCGGTCACCGTCGTATACCCGTCCACCCAGAACCGGTCCCACGGCGGCAGGAAGGACGTCCGGGTGGAACTGCGGGCCGGGACGCGGGTCCTCACGCTCGCGAAGGGCGAGGCCGCGGTGAGCCTCGACCGCCTGGATCTGACCGCCCGCGCCGGTGCCCCGTCCGCCGTGTACGAGGCGACGCTGGCGGACCCCGGCGGTGACCCGTCGTACGACTACTCCTCGTCGGCCGGGACCGGCACGGGTGCGCTGGTGCTGGGCGAGGGCGACCGGGCGGTGTTCGACGTGTACGCCCCGCGCGACGGCCGCTTCACGGTCGTGGCACGGGCCTCGGCGGAGGTGGAACTCGCCCTGCACGGGGAGACGGTGACGGCGCGGCCCGGCACACCGCTGCGGCTGTGTCTCGCGGCGGGCAACAACCGGGTCACCGCCACGGCCGGGCACGCCGCGCTGCGTTCGCTGGAGGTCTCCGGCGACGGCTCGGACGCCGGGGTCCTGTCCCACGGGGCGGCCACCGCCGCGCTCGAGGGCGGGGCCCGGCTGGTCGCGTGCGCCCGTGCCCCCGGGGGGCACCGGGTCACCGGGCTCGGCGGCGACCGGGCCGGGACGGCCCGGTTCACCGTGGACGCGCCCGCGCCGGGCCGTCATCTGCTGGTCGTCCACTACGCCCACGACGACCGCCGCGACAACGGTCACGCCTACAACACGGACATCGTCTCGCGCACGGCCGAGATCACCGTGGGCGGCGGCGCCCCGCTGCGGGCGACGTTCAAGAACACCTGGAGCCGGCACGACTTCTGGACCCTGGCGGTCCCCGTCGACCTGGTGGCGGGCGTGAACACGGTGACCTTCGGGAACACGGACGGGCCGGCCCCGGACATCGCGCGGATCGAGGTGGGCCGGATCGTCGGCTGAGGCCCACCCCGGTCGGCGGACCGCTCAGCCCGTGTGCCGGCCGACCGCTTCGAGGAGACCGTCCACGTCCGCCTCCGTCGTCGCGAACGAGGTGACGAAACGGGCCACGCCCGGCTCCCAGCGGTCGTGGTAGAAGACGTAACCGTCGGCCAGGAGGCCCTCGGTGACCTGCTGGGGCAGGCGGCAGAAGACGACGTTGGCGTCGGCGACGCCGAGCAGGCCGATTCCGGGGAGCGCCTTCAGGCCGTCCTGGAGACGGGCCGCCATCGCGTTGGCGTGGGCCGCGTTGCGCAGCCAGAGGCCGTCGGTGAGGTAGGCGTCCAACTGGGCGGCGTGGAACCGCATCTTGGCGGCGAGCTGGCCGGCGCGCTTGGCGCGGAAGGAGAGTTCGGGCGTGAGGGAGCGGTCGAAGACGACGATCGCGTCGGCGGTCATCGTGCCGTTCTTGGTCGCGCCGAACGACAGCAGGTCCACGCCCGCCCGCCAGGTCAGCTCGGCGGGGGTGCGGCCGAGTGCGGCGACGGCGCCTGCGAAGCGGGCCCCGTCCATGTGCAGCCGCAGACCGGCCTCCTCGGTCACGGAGCCCAGCGTCTCGATCTCGTCGAGGGTGTACACGGCGCCGGTCTCGGTCGCCTGGGTCAGGCTCACCACGGAGGGCTCCACGCTGTGCACGTCCCCGGCCTTGTGCCGGACGGCCGCCCGCAGCGCGTCGGGGTCGATCTTGGCGTCCTCGCCGCCGAGCGGGACCAGCTTCGCGCCCGCCGTGTAGAACTCGGGCGCCCCGCACTCGTCGTTGTTGATGTGGCTGTCGCGGTGGCACAGCACGCTTCCCCAGGGCGGGGTCAGCGCGGCGAGGGAGAGGGCGTTGGCGGCGGAGCCGGTGGAGACGAGGAGCACGTCCACATCGCGTTCGAATATCTCGCACAGCCGGCGCCGGACGTCGGCGCTGAGGTCGTCCGCGCCGTACGGCTTGGCCTGTCCGGTGGCGGCCCGGCTCACGGCCTCGACGATCTCCGGGGAGGCGCCGGCGGTGTTGTCGCTGCTGAAGAGGTGCGCGGGGGTGGTCATCAAGGTCCTCAGGGGGTGTCGGCGGCGGCCGGGGTCGGGTCGGCCGCCCGGATGAGCTGACGCAGTGCGCCGTAGTAGACGTCGTGCCCGGTCACCGCCGGCACGATCGCGGTCAGATGGCCCGTCAGCGCCGGGAACTCCTCGGGGTCGAGGGCGGCCAGCGCGGTGCGGGTGAGCGCGCGGGCGGAGCCGGGGTCGCGGTGGTCGACGAAGCTCGCGCTGCCGAGGGTCAGCAGATACATCCGGCGGTACGCGGTGATCGCCTCCTCGGCCGTCAGCCCGGCGGCGAGGCTGTCGGCGAGCTGCGGCTCCACCAGCCGGGCCAGCAGGTTCCGGCCGAGCCAGGGGCGGGCTCCGCGCAGCACGAGCAGGCCCGGGTGGGCCACCAGCAGTCGGTACAGGGCGGTGAACCGGGCTTCGGTGGCGGTGGCCCAGTCGCCGCCCGGCGCCGGTTCGGGCAGGCGGGCGGCGAGGTGGTCGAGACAGAGGTCGAGCAGCCCGGCCAGGTCGGTGCAGCGGCGCTGGAGGGAGGCCAGGGAGATGTCGAGCCGCGCGGCGAGGGCGCGGAACGTCAGCGCCTCGGGACCGTCCTCGTCCATCAGGGCGAGGGCGGTCCCGGCGATGCGCTCCGGTGTCGCGCGGTCCAGGGCGGGGGTGCGGCGGGGCATACGGGTCATCGTACGGTACAGCGTATCGATCGGGAAGGGCACCCGTGCACGCCGTCGGCGCCGTCCCCCGGTGCCCCCACGGACGCGCACACGGGCAGACCCGCCCCGGATCGGCCGGATGAGGGATCAATTCCGGTAATGTGCGCCGGAGTTCGCTGCACAGTGCCCCCACAGAAAGTCTCGAGCCCCATGAGTGACATGACCACGACCGCGGAGACCTCCGCCGACTCTTTCGAGCCCGGCGGCCGGCGCCGGCACCGCAAGCCCCGGCAACACGGCCACGGCATGCGGCGTGCGCTGGTGCTCGCCATGGCCGTGCCCGTCGCCTCGGTGGCGCTGTCGGGCCCCTCCGCCTTCGCGGCCGGCAAGGGCATCGGCACCACCGCCAAGACCACCACCCTCGACGCGGACGACCAGCAGATGGTCACCAACCTCGAGTCCCGTGTCCTCGACACGCGCCTCGGCTCCAACGTCAGCGGTGTGGTCCTGGACGCCGAGTCCGACGCCACCCTCTGGGACCACAACGCCGCCACCGCGCTGATGCCCGCGTCCAACGTCAAGCTCGCCACGGCGACCGGCGCGCTCACCGTCCTCGGCCCGAACCACCGCTTCACCACGAAGGTCGTCTACGGCGACGGCACGCTGACCCTCGTCGGCGGCGGCGACCGCACCCTCACCAGCGCCGACCTCGCGGAGCTGGCGAAGACGGCGGTGGACGGACTCAAGGCGGCGGGCCTGACCTCCGTGAAGGTCGCGGTGGACGACAGCCTCTTCCCGGAGCCGAGCCTGGCCAACGGCTGGAACACCGGCTACTACCCCGACTCGGTCGCCCCCGTGCGGGCGCTCGTCGTCGACGGGAACGGCGTGGACGACACCTCCCTGGACGCCGGACAGGTCTTCGCCCGGCAGCTCGCCGCGAACGGGGTCACCGTCGACGGGGACGTCACCCGCGCCACGGCGAGCACGCACGACGTGCCGGTGGCCCGGCACACGTCGGCCCCGCTGTCGGACATCGTCCACACGATGCTCAAGAAGAGCGACAACAACATCGCCGAGACGCTCCTGCGGATGACCGCCCTCGGCGCCGGCCGCCCGGCCACCTTCGAGGGCGGCACGGAGGTGGTGCGCACCGTGCTGAGCAAGCGCTACGGCGTGTCCCTCGCCAACTTCGAGATGTACGACGGCAGCGGCCTCTCCCGCGCCGACCGCATCCCGGCGGCCACCCTCGCGGAGATCCTGGAACTGCTGACGCAGGACCGCTACGCGTACACCCTGGGCTCCATCCTCGACGGACTGCCCGTCTCCGGCGAGGCCGGCAGCACCCTCGGCCCGGAGTGGGGCCGGTTCGACGACGTGAACTCGTCCTGCGCCGTCGGCAAGGTCCACGCCAAGACCGGCACCCTCACGGGGGCCATCGCGCTGAGCGGTCTCACCCAGGGCAAGGACGGCAAGTGGAAGGTGTTCTCCTTCATCGAGAACGGCTCCACCGCCAACGCGAGCGACATCAAGGACGCCATGGACGGCCTCGCCGCGACCGTGAACGGCTGCTGGGCCTGACCCAGGCGCAGACCGCCCGGCCCCGCCGCTGCGCCGGCACCCTGCGATGCTGTCGCGTGCCCCCCACCCAGGGGGATGCTGAAGGCGTCCGCAGAAGGAGTTCCATGTCGCTCGCCCCGCCGAGGTTGCGCCCGCTGCCCGGGCTCACGGTCCTGGCCGGCTACCGCCGTGGTTGGCTGCGCGGCGACCTGCTCGCCGGGGTGACCGTCGCGGCGTATCTCGTGCCGCAGGTGATGGCGTACGCGGGGGTGGCCGGACTGCCGCCGGTGGCCGGGCTGTGGGCGATCCTGCCCGCGCTCGGCCTGTACGCGCTGTTCGGCTCCTCCCGGCTGCTGTCGGTGGGCCCGGAGTCGACGACCGCGCTGATGACGGCCACGGTGGTGGCCCCGCTCGCGGCCGGGGACCCGGGGCGCTACGCCGTGCTCGCGGCCGCGCTGGCCATCACGGTGGGGCTGCTGTGTCTCGCGGCGTGGCTGCTGCGGCTGGGCTTCGTCGCGGACCTGCTGTCCCGGCCGGTCCTGATCGGGTATCTGGCCGGTGTGGCGCTGATCATGATCGTGGACCAGCTTCCCAAGCTGACCGGGGTGGAGACCACGGGCTCGAAGTTCTTCCCCCAGATGTGGTCGTTCCTGCGGAACCTACCGGACCTCCACCTGGCCACCGTGCTGTTCTCGGCCGGCATCCTCGCCCTGCTGTTCGCGGTGGCCCGATGGTTCCCCAAGGTCCCGGGCCCGCTGCTGGCGGTGGTCCTCGCCACCTCGGCGGTGACGCTGTTCGACCTGGACGGGCGCTACGGCCTGAAGGTGATCGGCGAGATCCCCTCGGGCCTGCCGAGCCTGTCCTTCCCGAGTCTGTCGGACCTGCCGCGGCTCGTGCTGCCCGCGGTGGGTGTACTGCTCGTCGCGTACACCGACTTCGTGCTCACCGCGCGCGCGTTCGCCGACCCCGAGAGTCCTCAGCTCGACGCCGACCAGGAGTTCCTGGCGCTGGGCACGGCCAACCTGGGCGCGGGGGTGCTGCACGGCTTCCCGGTCAGCAGCAGCGCGAGCCGCACCGCGCTCGCCTCCTCGGCGGGCGCCCGCAGCCAGGCGTACTCCCTGGTCGCGGGGGCGGTGGTGCTCGCGGTGCTGCTCTTCCTGGGGCCGCTGCTGACCCACACCCCGTCGGCGGTCCTCGGCGCGCTCGTCGTCTATGCCGCGGTCCGCATGATCGACCTGGCGGGATTCCGTCGGCTGGCCTCCTTCCGCCGCCGTGAACTGCTCCTCGCCGTCGGCTGTCTGGCGGGCGTACTGGTCCTGGACATCCTGTACGGCGTGCTGGTCGCCGTGGGCCTGTCGGTGGCGGAGCTGCTGACCCGGGTGGCCCGTCCGCACGACGCGGTGCAGGGGCTGGTGCCCGGTCTGGCCGGGATGCACGACATCGACGACTATCCGCAGGCCACCACCATCCCGGGGCTGCTGGTGTACCGGTACGACTCCCCGCTGTTCTTCGCCAACGCGGAGGACTTCCGGCGCCGGGCGCTGGCCGCGGTCGACGAGCAGGACGAACCGGTACGGTGGTTCGTGCTGAACGCCGAGGCCAATGTGGAGGTCGACATCACCGCGCTCGACGCGGTCGACGAGCTGCGCCGCGAACTCGCCCGGCGGGACGTGGTGTTCGCGCTGGCCCGGGTGAAGCAGGACCTGCGGCACGACCTGGACGCCTACGGTCTGACGGAGTCCGTCGGCGAGGGGCTGATCTTCCCGACCCTGCCCACCGCGGTGGCCGCCTACCGGGAGTGGCGGGCAGGCCGCGCGGAACCGTCCTGACGGCGCTCCGCCGACCTGCCACGATGGCCGGCAACTTCCTTAGGCGTCTCACGACTTGACGCTTCATCATATAGTGGCCGACTACGCGTGGTGATCCGTTGTCCCCGCCGCGCGGACCGCCCCACCGGAAAGGCACGACCCTGCGGAACGACCCGCACAGCAGCGGTACCGACTCACCCGACCCCCTGTCCTCACGCCGTCGGTCGGTGTTCTCCCCCGCGGCCGACGTCATCGGCTCGGAACTCGATCTGCGGCTGACCGGCAGCCATGTCGTGCACGCGCTGACACCCGGATTCTGCGACGCGGCCTCGCTGTTCCTGCTGGAGCGCTGGCGGCGCGAGGAGGACTCCCACCCGGCCGCGCACCCGGCCCCCGACGCGCCCGCGGAGGCCCGTCGGCTGGCGCTGCGGGTGGGGCCCGGGGCCGTCGAGGACTGGGAGGGGGTGCTGCCGGTCGGGGAGATGGTGTCCTTCCCCCGCGACACGCCGTACGGTCAGGCCCTCGTGGCCGGGCACGCCCAGATCCTCGACAAGGTGGACCCGTACATGGCCGAGCGGCTCGTGACCTCGGGGGACGGTGAGGCGCGCCGGGGCGACCTGCTGCGCGTGGGCTCCTTCCTGGTCGTCCCGCTGCGGCTGCGGGGCGTCCCGATCGGTCTCATGACGTGCACCCGGATGGAGGGGCGGGCGCCGTTCCGGCCCGGCGACGTGGCCGCCGTGGAGGCGCTGGCCGCCAAGGCCTGCGTGGCCCTGGACAACGCGCGCCGCTACGAGCGCGAGCGCCGCACCGCCCTCGCCATCCGCGACAGCCTGCCGCCGGGTCCGGCGCAGAAGCTCGAAGGGTGCCGGATAGCGCACGGCTGTCTCCCCGCGGGGAAGGGCAGCGTGGTCGGCGGCGACTGGTACGACGTGCTGCGGCGGCCGGGCGACCGGGTCGGTCTGATCGTCGGGGACGCGATGGGGCACGGCCCGGAGTCGGCCGTGGCGATGATCCAGCTGCGCACGGCCCTGCGCACCCTGGCGGGGCTGGACATCCCGGCGGCCGAGCTCATACGGCGGCTCGACGCGCTCGCCAGTGAGACACCCGGGGCCTCCTTCGCGACCTGTGTGTACGCCGAGTGGGACGCGCGGGAGCGGACCTGTTCCCTGGTGGGGGCGGGGCATCCGCCGCCGCTGCTGCGCGGCCCTGACGGGCGCACCTCCCCGGTGGCCCTGACCGGCGCGGGTCTGCCGCTCGGCCTCGGCACGGGCACCTATGAGCCGACGGTGCTCACCCTGCCGGAGCCGGCGCTGCTCGCGCTGTACAGCGACGGTCTGGTGGAGTCCCGCGAGGCCGACATAGACCAGGAGATCGGGCGGCTGGCGCGGGCCCTGGACGAGGCCGTCGCCGAGCCCGCCGACAGCGGCGACCCGGGTGCGCTGGCCGCCCTGTGCGACCGGCTCCTGCGTCTGCCGTCGGGCACTCCCGGCGCCGACGACCGCACCCTGCTGCTGGCCGAACTGACCCCGGCCGCGGGCTGATTCCCCTCCCTGGCGGAGACCCGCTGTCTTGACGTGCTCATTACTGTTCGTTGAGCATATCCGAGACTGATCGCTTCTGGTCGATTCCGTGTCTCTGCGTGCCTCTCCACAAGGGAGTCCCATGTCCGGACGACAGCGCATGATCCGGGCGGTGGCACCGGCCGTGCCCCTGGTGCTCGGCGCGGGCCTCGTCACCGTCCCCGCCCCGGCCGCCGCCGCGGACACCCCGGCACCGAGCGCGGTGACCGTGCGGATCGATCCCTCGTACCGGCAGCAGGAGTTCGAGGGCTGGGGGACGAGCCTCGTCTGGTTCGCCAACGCCACCGGCGGCTACCCCGAGCCCATCCGGCGCCGGCTGGTCGACCTGCTGTTCGGCGAGGACGGGCTGCGCCTGAACATCGCGCGCTACAACATCGGCGGCGGCAACGCGCCCGACGTCCGCACCGACTACATGAAGACGGGCGCGACCATGGAGGGCTTCTGGAAGGCCCCCGAGGGCACCACCCGCACGGACACGGACTGGTGGGACCCGAACGATCCCGGCCACTGGAACTGGGACGCCGACGCGGGACAGCGCTGGTGGGTGGACCAGATCAAGGACAAGGTCACCCGCTGGGAGGCGTTCAGCAACTCGCCGCCCTGGTTCCAGACGGTCAGTGGCTACGTCTCCGGCGGCCTCGACTCCGGCGCCGACCAGATCCGCGCGGACCGCGTCGACGACTTCGCCGCCTACCTCGTCCGCGTGACCGAGCGACTGGAGCGGGAACACGGCATCACCTTCGACACCATCGATCCGCTCAACGAGCCCAACACCACCTACTGGGGCACCCAGTTGGGCGCCGACGGTCAGCCCACGGGCGGCCGTCAGGAGGGCGCGCACGCCGGTCCCGCCCTCCAGCAGAAGGTGCTCCTCGCCCTCGACAAGGCCCTTCGGGGCGCCTCGACCGACGCCCGCGTCTCGGCCATGGACGAGACCAACCCCACGCTCTTCACACAGAACTGGAACGCCTACGACGCCTCCGCCCGCGCCGCCGTCGACCAGCTCAACGTCCACACCTACGGCACCGCTGGGCGCACCGGCGCCCGGGACGTCGCCAAGGGCGCGGACAAGAAGCTCTGGATGAGCGAGGTGGAGGGCACCTGGGGCACCGGTACCGACTTCACCGGCATGGAACCGGGGCTCGGCATCGCCGGCCGGATGGTCGACGACATCCGCGAACTCGAGCCCTCCGCCTGGGTGTTCTGGCAGCCGGTCGAGGACGCGATCCCGCAGGCCGCGGCGGGCAAGAACTGGGGCAGCATCCACGTCCCGTTCACCTGCACCGCCGCCGACACCCTGGAGACCTGCCCGATCCGCACCAACGCGAAGTTCCACACGATCCGGAACTTCACCCACTACATCCGCCCCGGCGACCACTTCGTGAAGGTCGACGACACCTCCAGTGTGGCCGCCGTCGCCCGGTCGGGCCGTGCGGCGACCGTCGTGCACGTCAACGGCGGCACGACCGCCCGCACCGTGACCCTCGACCTCTCGCGGTTCGGCAGGATCGCGCCGGGCGCCACCGTCACCCCCGTGGTCACGAGCGCGGACGGCGCCCTGGTCCGGGGCACCCCGGTCCCCGTCGGCGGCCGGTCGGCCACGCTCACCGTCCCCGCGAAGTCCGTCACGACCTTCCTGGTCTCGGGCGTCGGCGGGGTGGCGAAGGACGCCGCACTCGTCCGGCCGGGGCACGTCTACCGCCTCCAGGGCGCCCAGAGCGGGAAGTCGCTCACCCCGGCGCAGGACGGCGGCGCGCCGGTGATCCGTACGACCGACGCCTCCGCGGCACCGCAGCTCTGGCGCGTCGAGAAGGTGACGCGGGGCAGCGGCAACCGTGAGCGCTACACCGTCGTCGGCGCCGCCACCGGCCGACGGCTCGCCGTACGGGACGACCGGGCCGTCCTGGAGGACCCCGCCGACGGCGAGCCCGGCGCCGCCGCGCAGTGGATCCTGTCCACCACAGGCGACGGCACCTGGACCCTCGTCAACGCCGCGACCGGCCGCCTCCTGGACGTCACCGGACAGTCCACGGCGGACGGCGCCCCGGTGTCGACGTACACCCCGACCTCGGCGGCGAACCAGCGCTGGACCGTCATGGACGAGACCGTGCTGCGCACCGACCCGGCCACGGTGTTCACCACCCCCGGCCGGACGCCGGAACTCCCCTCGACGGTGACCCCCGTGTACCGCGACGGCGCCCGCGGCTCCCTCCCCGTGGTGTGGCGGCTCCCCCCGGACCGGTCCTGGCGCGAGCCCGGCACGGTCCGGGTCACCGGCCGGGCCACCGACCCGCTCGGCCGGGAGATCCCCGCGCAGGCGGTCGTCACCGTCGACACCGTCACCGCGACGCTGCCCGGCCGGGCCAAGACCTACGTCGGCGGGAGCCCCCGTTTGCCTGCCACGGTCGTCGGCGTGGGCGCGCACGGCGGCCGGACCGATCTGCCGGTGGCCTGGGAGCCCGCGCCCGAGGGGGCGTTCGCGCGGGCGGGGGTCGTGACCCTGCGCGGCACCGCGCGGGTGGTGGACGGCGGCACGGTCGCGGCGACCGTACGGGTCCAGGTCACCGAGCCGGTCGAGACCAACCTCGCGCCGGACCCCGCCGTCTCCGTCGCGGCCACCTTCACCGAGAGCGGCTACTCCGCCGAGCGCCTGCGCAACGGCGACACGACCGAGAAGGCCTGGTCCAACTGGAAGCCGGGGTCCACCAAGAACCCCTCCGACACCGTCACCTTCACCCTGCCGACGGCCCGCGACCTCACCCGGCTCGTGGCGCGCTTCTACCGGGACGGGAGCAGCGCCTCCTTCCCGGCGAGCCTGAAGGCGCAGGTGCGCGACTCCGCCGGGGCCTGGACCGACGCGAGCGACGAGATCCCGGTCGGGACGGAGGGCACACCGGTGGTCGACGTACCGCTGAGGGCGGGTCCGGCGACCGGGGTGCGGCTGGTGATGACGGCACGGGCCGGCGGATACATGACGATGAGCGAGGTCGAGGTGTACGGCAGGACGGCAGGGGTCTCCGCCGACGCGGCCGCCGGATCGATCGAGGTGGCCGGCGTCCCGGTCGCGGCCTTCGACCCGGGGACGACCGACTACCGCGTGGTGAGCGCCGACCCCGCCCAGGCCGTCGTGACGGCGACACCCCGCGACCCGTACGCGACGGTCACGGTCACACGGACCCGCGAGGCCGGACGTGCCCTGGCCGTCGTCGCCGTGACCGCCGAGGACGGCTCACGGACGACGACGTACCGGATCACGCTCGTACGGCGCTGAGGGGCGCCGGCGAGCGCTGGCACCGCGTGCACGAAGCGGGCCCGGGACGGGAACGGCGCTCCCGCCCGGAGGACGTCGAGGAAGGTCAGCCCGGCCCGCGGGCGGGGTCAGTGGGGGCCGGTCGTCGGCAGCCACACCCGCATCGTCGACGGGCCCCGGTCGGCCCGGGAGTGGTAGGGCACGAGAACGATGCCGGTGCGGTCGGCGGCGGCGGCGGACGAGGGGGTCCGGTCGAGCGGTCGGTACGGCCAGGCCCGTGCGTCGGGTGCGGTGAGTTCCCCGGGCGCGACCACGGTGCCGTCGGGGCCGTTCCGCGGCGCGGCGGAGGTGTCCACGCGGATCGCGTCGGTCTCCCGGCCGTCCGGGAGGTCCACGGACTCGGCGCAGTACACGAGCGGCCCGCGCTGCACGGCGACCGTGCCGCGTACGGCGTCTACGCGCGGGTCGGCCTCGGTCCAGCGGGGCGCGACGGGCAGTTCGAGAGGGACCTCGTCGCCGGCGCGGAAGACACGGGTGACCGTGGCCGTGCCCCGCCGGGCGGTACGGCGGACGCCGTCCGGGTCGACCAGCCGGGCCGTGCCGCCGTCCGCCCACTCGGGCACGCGCAGCGGCAGGGTCCACGGGCGGTTCCGGGGACCGGTCGATCCGTACGGTCACGCGTCCGTCCGTCGGGTAGTCGGTGCGCATGGTCAGCCCGATGCCGGCGGTGGAGATCTCCGCGTCGGCGTACTGGTGGAGCTGGGGGCCGTGGTCGTCCTCCGTGGCCAGGTAGGCGGGGAGCGCGGCCAGGGTGCGGGCCACGTTGGCCGGACGGCACGACACCGCGAACCAGGCGCGCGCAGGCCGGAATCTGCGCGCGGGCTCTCGGCGTCCACCGGCGGCACGGTGCCCCGGCGGCGGCGGTGCAGGGTGTTGGCGTAGAAGAAGGCCCGGCCGTCCTCGGCCGGTGAGGTGGCGACGACGTTGAACGGGGTCCGCTCCATTGCTCCACACCCGACTGCAAACTCGGCATGCTCACCTGCAACGGGGGCGATCCGCTCAGCTCCTCGTCCTGGGTCAAGTCGCCGAACCCGGTCTTCCAGCGGTCCGACGCCAACGGGGTGTACGGCCCGGGCCACAACGGCTTCTTCAAGTCGCCCGACGGGACCGAGGACTGGATGGTGTACCACGCCAACTCCTCGGCGGGCGGCGGCTGCGACATGAACCGCACGACCCGGGCGCTGAAGCTCACCCGGAACGCGGACGGCACCCCGAACTTCGGCACCCCGGTGGCCCTCGGTGTCTCCCTGCCGGCGCCCTCGGGCGCATAGCCCGGCTCAGGGCTCCGAGGTCTCGGACTCCAGGGCGGCCCGGGTCGCCGTCGCGTAGACGCCCGACTCGTCCGTGAGGACGAGCCGGGCGAGCTGGTAGTTGCGGACGGCGGCCTCGACGGCGCTGCCGTACTCGCCGTCGGCGTCTCCGCTGTAGAACCCTGCCTGCTGCAGGCGGAGTTGGAGTTCGGTGACCTCGGGGCCGCGGTCGCCGGGGCGGAGCACCGGGGACGGTCCGCCGGTGGGGCTGGGAGCGGGGGCCGCGGTGGAGGTGGCTCCGGTGCCGGTCGGGGACGCGGTCGGCTCGGCGGATTCCGTGGAGGTCGCGGCGCTCTCGGTGGGGGTGGCGCTCTGTGACGGGGTCGGGCTCGCGGAGGTCGGCGTCGGGGACGCCGAGGCCGTCGGGCCGGTGGCGGCGGTGCCGGTCCCGGTGGCCCCGGCCGGCACGCTGGCCCGTATGTCCTCGGGGCCCGCGCTGCCCCTCGAGGGGCTCTGGTAGCTGAACAGCGCGGCGACGGCACCTCCCGTCACCAGCACCGCGGCGGCCGCTCCGACCCCGGTGAGCTGGACGAGCCGCCGGGGCCGTCGGCGGCCACCGGTCACTGGGGACCCCTCGGCTTCTCCAGCCCCTCCCGCCCCCTCGGCCCCTTCCTGGGCCCCTTCCGCGGCCTCCTCAGGCCGTTCCTCCGGGGACCACGGCACCGGTGCGCCCGTGGCTCCGGTGACCGGCCGGGTGGCTAAGTTCCCGGTGTCCTCCGTCGTGACCGCCGGTTCCGCGAAGGGGCGGATGCGCAGGGGGTCGAAGTCCTCCGCGGCCGCCGCCTCCGCCGCGCGGGTCTCCAGGTGGGCGTCGGCCGCGCGGCGGGCGCAGGAGCAGGCCGGACCGCCGTCCGCCGCCCTGGGGACACCGCATTCCGGGCAGGCCAGACCAGTCGGTTCACTCACGCGCCGTTCCTCTCCCTGCGAACTACAGAATTCAACCAAACTTTCTCCACCGAATCCCCGGCAGACCGCCGGGAAGCAGCCACCCGGACCCGCGCAGATAAATATTCTGTATGTGCGGTAAGGGCTTGATCGTCCTATTCTGATCCCGTGAGGACTCGGGGCAATCTACGGCCGGTCCTGAGGCCGGCGGGAATCGAGCTGCTATGGCTGAGCGGCTGAAAAGATCGGTGCTGGTCGGCGAAGTGTCGGCCGAATTCGCCGGAACCATGGTTCTGATCCTCTTCGGCTGTGGCGTGGTGGCCCAGGTCGTGGCCGGCGGAGGACTGACGACACCCCCGGGCGGGCTGGGCAACCACGACAGCATCGCCTGGGCCTGGGGTCTCGGCGTCACCCTCGGCGTCTACGTCGCGGGACGCCTGAGCGGCGCGCACCTCAACCCCGCGGTGACGGTCGCCCTGGCGACGTTCAAGGGGTTCCCGTGGAAGAAGGTGGGGCCCTACATCGTGGCCCAGTTCCTCGGTGCCTTCGTCGCGGCCCTCATCGTGCGCTGGAACTACACCGAGGCACTGGGGAAGTACGACCCGGGCCACACCATCAAGTCCCAGGGCGTGTTCTCCACTCTCCCGGCCAACGGCAACCCCAATCTGCCGGTCCACGAGTGGGGCGCGTTCCGCGACCAGGTCATCGGCACCGCCATTCTGCTGCTGCTGATCCTGGCCGTCACGGACCTGCTGAACAACCCGCCCCAGGCGAATCTGGCCCCGTTCATCGTCGGCCTGATCGTCGTGGCGATCGGCATGGCGTGGGGCACCAACGCGGGATACGCGATCAACCCGGCACGTGACTTCGGCCCCAGACTCGCGAGTTTCATCACGGGGTACGGCACAGCCTGGAGAGATCAGTACGACAACTTGTACTTCTGGGTGCCGATCGTCGGTCCACTGATCGGCGGACTGCTCGGCGCCTTCCTCTACAAGTTCTTCATCGGCCGGTTCCTGCCCACGGCGGAGCCCGAGCCTCCCGGTCGCGTACCGGCTCCCGAGGACTGACACCCCCGACGAAAGAGGCGGCATCCCCATGGCGGACTTCGTGGGAGCGGTGGACCAAGGCACCACCAGTTCCCGTTTCATGATCTTCGACCACAGCGGCAACGAGGTGGCGAAGCACCAGCTGGAACACGAGCAGATCCTCCCCAAGGCGGGATGGGTCGAGCACGACCCGGTGGAGATCTGGGAGCGCACCAACTCCGTGATCCAGAACGCCCTGCGGCACGGGAACCTGTCCCCCACCGACCTGACGGCGATCGGCATCACCAACCAGCGCGAGACCACCGTGGTGTGGGACCCGCGCAACGGCCGGCCGTACTACAACGCCATCGTCTGGCAGGACACCCGCACCGACTCCATCGCCGCCGCCCTGGAACGCGAGGGCAAGGGCGACGTCATCCGCCGCAAGGCGGGGCTGCCGCCGGCGACGTACTTCTCCGGCGGGAAGATCCAGTGGATCCTGGAGAACGTCGACGGCGTCCGTGAGGCGGCCGAGCAGGGCCACGCGGTCTTCGGCAACACCGACGCCTGGGTCCTGTGGAACCTGACCGGCGGTCCCGACGGCGGCATCCACGCCACCGATGTGACCAACGCCAGCCGCACCATGCTGATGGATCTCGAAACCCTCGACTGGGACGACGAGTTGCTGGGGTTCTTCAACATTCCGCGGTCGATGCTGCCGAAGATCAACCCCTCCTCGCACGCGGAGGCGTACGGGACCACCCGGACCTCCCGGCCGCTGCGCGAGGCCATTCCCATCGCCGGCGTGCTCGGCGACCAGCAGGCGGCCACCGTCGGCCAGGTCTGCTACGCGCCGGGCGAGGCGAAGAACACCTACGGCACCGGCAACTTCCTGGTGCTCAACACCGGTACGGAACTGGTGCGTTCCCAGAACGGGCTGCTCACCACCGTGGCCTACCAGTTCCAGGACAGCCCGGCGATCTACGCCCTGGAGGGCTCGATCGCGGTGACCGGGTCCGCGGTGCAGTGGCTGCGCGACCAGTTGAAGATCATCGCCAGTGCGCCCGAGAGCGAGACGCTGGCCCGCGGCGTCGCGGACAACGGCGGCTGCTACTTCGTCCCGGCGTTCTCCGGTCTGTTCGCCCCGTACTGGCGTTCCGACGCCCGCGGCGCGATCGTCGGGCTCGCCCGGTACAACACCAACGAGCATCTGGCGCGGGCGACCCTGGAGGCCATCTGCTACCAGAGCCGTGATGTCGTCGAGGCCATGGAGCAGGACTCCGGGGTCCATCTCGACGTCCTGAAGGTGGACGGCGGGATCACCGCGAACGATCTGTGCATGCAGATCCAGGCCGATGTGCTCGGCGTGCCGGTGAGCCGTCCGGTCGTCGCCGAGACCACCGCGCTCGGTGCCGCCTACGCGGCGGGCCTGGCCACCGGCTTCTGGCAGAGCCAGGACGAACTGCGCACCCACTGGCAGGAGTCCAAGCGCTGGGAGCCGCAGTGGTCCGAGGAGCAGCGCGCGGAGGGCTACGACGGCTGGAAGCGGGCGGTGGAGCGCACGCTCGACTGGGTCAAGGTCGAGTAGCCCCGCTCCCGTCGTCCCGGACGGCTCCCGGCTCCTTCGGCCGGGAGCCGTCCTCGTGCCGTCAGCGCACGTACTCGACGATCTGCATCATGCCCTCGTCCTCGTGCTGGGACTGGTGGCAGTGCACCATCGCGCGCCCGGTGAAGTCCTCCGCGCGCAGCCGGAAGGTGAGCGATCCGTGGGGCGGCAGGCCCACGGTGTCGTGCCAGACGGGTGTGGCCAGCGGGCGGTTGTTGACCGCGGTGACGAGGAAGTGGTTGGTGTGCAGATGGAGGGGGTGGTGGGCGTGGGTGCGGGAGTCGTTGGTGACGGTCCACTCCTCGACCTCGCCGAGACGGACGCGGTGGTTGACGTAGTCGGGCCGGAAGCGGCCCCACTGGAGGTCCGCGCGCCCGGCCTGCGGGTCGGCGGGCGGGGTCTCGCCGTCGCCGAGGATGCGGTAGGCGTTGCGGAAGTCCCCCGTGAGGACGTTCTCGTAGCTGCGGAAGATCAGCGAGCGTCTGCGGGTGGGCGCGGGCAGGGTGGTGGGCCGGCCCGGCAGCCGGGTGGGCAGTGACATCCGGCGCGGGGTGCCGGTGACCTTGAGCGTCATCAGGGGCCGGCTCACTCCGCCCGCGGTCAGCCGGTAGACGCCGGGCTCGCCGCCGCGGACCAGCAGGTCGGCCCGGCCGCCCACGGGAAGCTGGAGGGCGGTGACGGCGGCCGGTTTCATGAAGGTGATGCCGTCGAAGGCGATCTGGTGCATCTTCTGCCCGTCCAGGGACAGATAGAGCGTGGTGAGCGCCCCGGCGTTGACGAGCCGCCAGCGCTGGACCTCTCCCGGGGCGATGGTCAGGACCGGGCTCAGCGCGCCGTTGACCAGGAAGGTCGAGGGGATGCGGTCGTAGGTGGTCTCCGAGGTCAGGTCGGGCACCTTGCCGCCGGACATCTTGAGTTCGTTGATGCAGACGACGATGTCCTTCGCCGCGGCGACCTCGGGCACCGCGTCGATGTCGCCCTCCACGACGATCACCCCGGCCAGGCCGTTCAGGAGGTGGGTCGCGGTGGAGCCGTGGTGGTGCGGGTGGTACCAGAACGTGCCGGCGGGGTGGTGGGCGGGGACGTCGACGACGCTGCGCCAGGTCGTGGTGCGGCGGGCGGTGCCGGCGGGCTCGAAGGAGCGGAAGACGTTGTCCGCCTCGCCCGCGGGGTCGACGTGCATGCCGTGCAGATGCAGGTTGACCGTGTTGAAGCCGTGCGGGACGTTCATGCCGAGGTCGTGGTGGGCCGGCCCGGTGTTCGGCGGGAGCGCGTTGACGTGCGTGATCTGCAGGGAGTCCCCGGGGCGCACCCGCAGCGTCGGGCCCGGCAGGGACCCGTCGTAGGTGCGAGTGAGCACGGTGCCGACGTCGGGCACGTGCTGCTCGGTGAACCCGACCGTCAGCCGGGTCTCCAGCCGGCGCGGGCGGGGCCGGACGGTCCGGGTCGCGGGTTGCGGGAAGGGGACGTCGGTGGTCGCGCGCGCGCCCGTGGCGGGCGTGCTCGCCGCCTGTGCGCTCGTCGCCCTCCCGGCGAGGACCGCCCCGGCCGCGAGCGGCAGGCCCTTCAGTACTCCACGACGCGGCACGGATGCCATGAATCGCCTCCAAGGCAGCAGCGGGCAGACCATCGATGCGGACACACCACACCCATATGATTACAGAGTGTGATGATAGTGTACTCGGAGTAGCCGCCTCCGCATGTGCGGCAGGGCCGATCGGGGGCACCGACCGGCCGCCGCCCGCCGAGTTGTCCGTGAACTCCCCCGGAATGGTCCGTGCTTCGTAACGAAGGGATCCCGTGGTCCCACGCCCTCGTCCTGCCAGGTGATCGGGACGGCGACCGAGGGTCGACGCGGAACTGCGGGAAAGTGGGGCGGACATGGCGCGGCACAGCGGGCGGGGCTGGTACGGCAAGGTCGCCGCGGCGGCGGTCGGGGTGACGGTGCTGGCCGCCGGGGCCTCGGTGTGGGCCACACAGGCCGGTGCCGTGGGGACCGGGTCCGCCCGTGCGTCGAGCTCCGCCGAGCCGGGCGCCGACATCAAGCCGGTGGACGTGACCATCGCGCACGCCTCGGACAAGGGGGCGCGGGGCGTCAACATCACCATCGACGACGGCCCCGACCCCGAGTGGACCCCGCAGGTCCTGGACGTGCTGCGGGAGTACGGGGTGAAGGCCACGTTCTGCATGGTGGGGACGCAGGCGCAGGCCCACCCGGACCTCGTGAAGCAGGTGGTCGCGGCCGGGCACCGGCTGTGCGACCACTCGGTGTCGCACGACACCACCATGGACAAGAAGTCCGAGGCGTACCAGTCGCAGCAGATACTCGACGCCGAACGCATGATCACCGAGGCGTCCGGGGGCGTGCGGCCGATGTACTACCGGGCCCCCGGTGGCGCGTTCACCCCGTACAGCCGCAAGCTCGCCGCCTCCCGGGGCATGCGCCCGCTGGGCTGGAACGTGGACTCCAAGGACTTCGAACGGCCGGGCGCCGACACCATCGTCGCCACCGTCGAGCGCGAGGTGACCAACGGACCGACGATCCTCTTCCACGACGCGGGCGGCGACCGCTCCCAGACCGTCGAGGCCCTGCGCCAGGTCCTGCCCTGGCTCAAGGAGCAGGGCTACTCGTTCGGCTTCCCGGTGCGCTGACGCCCGGGGCCAGGTAGACGTCCAGGGCGCCCGCCCGGGCCGGCGTCCAGGAGCGGGCGTAGGCGGGTGGCGCGCCGCCCGGCCGTACGAGCGCGGCGACGGGCAGCCGCCGGGCCGTGGCCGCGAGACCGGCCGCGCCGGTGTTGGCGTCGTGGCCGCGGACCGCCGCGGACGCGCAGCCCGCGTGGAAGGCGATCGGGACGTAGTCGCGCCCGGTCACCAGGCAGGGCGGGCGTACGCCGAGGCGGTGCAGTGCGGCGGCGGTGCGGGCCCACTCGCGGTGCGCGGCGGTGGTGCGCCGCACGGTGTGTTCCAGCACCGCGAACTGCACGGCCAGGTGCACGGCCAGGGCGAGGGTCAGCAGGGCCGGGGCCGGCCGCCGACGGATCCGGCCCGGTGACCTGGCCCGGTGCACCAGGAGGTCGGCGACCGGCACCGCGAGCAGCGCGTAGGCGGGCAGCAGGAAGCGGGGGGCCGCGTAGCCGATCAGGAAGAGGTAGGGGAAGGCCGCCGAGGCGGCGCACGCCAGCGGTACCAGGGTGGGGGCCGTGCGCCGGGCGCGGAGGGCGACGACGGCCGCGCCGACGGCGAGCAGCGGAAGGGCCCACCACCACAGGGTGACCACGACGGGCGGCGGGTCACCGGTGCACGGGCGGCACAGCGTACGTCCGGACAGACCGCGCACCTGGTCCATGACGGCGATGTTCCAGCCGAGGCCGCCCTGGACGCGGGAGGCGTCGGACAGGCGCCGCGCCGGGCCGCCGTAGGAGACGTACGCCTCGATCACCCACGGGGCGGCTCCGAGGGCGAGGCCGCCGGCCAGGGCCAGCAGGGGCGCGGGGCGCCGCCAGCGCCGTACGCCCACGAGAAGGACGAGCAGGGGCAGGGCCGCCCAGAGGGCGTCCGTGGGGCGCATCAGGGCCATGAGCGCGGCGCTCAGGGCCAGCCCCCACAGAGCTCGCGCGGTCCGGGCGCGCAGGAAGTACCCCGTGGCGGCCAAGGCGCCGACGGCGACCCAGTGGTTGGGCATGGCCTGCGGGCCGTAGAACAGGGTGACCCACAGGCCGGCGAACAGGGCGCCCGCGGTCGTGAGCACACGGGCCGGGAAGACGCCGCGCCAGGCGCGCAGGGCGAGGAGGAGTCCGAGCCCGGACAGGACGGCCAGGTACGTCCGCAGCAGCGCGGTGGACGACGACCAGGCCGCGACCGGCGCCACCAGCAAGGGGACGCCACGGGCGCGCGGGGCGCTGAAGAAGGCCGCCGGGGCGTGCGACGACACCTGGCTGACGTACACCGACTCGTCCCAGCCGAGTCCCATCCCGGGCCGTACCAGCAGGAGTTGGGCCAGGGTGAACGCGCCGACGACGGCCAGGAGTCCCGCGTCGCCCCGCGACCGCCACCGGGAACCTCCGGCCCGCAAGTCGCCGGGCCCGCGCACACCGGCCAACGTGGCCTGCGGGCTGTCACTCACGACTCCAACGTCCCCGTCAGGACGGGGACGTGCCTCCGGGGTGGGCCGAACGGGTCAGGGCCAGGCGCACCCGCGGAGATCGGGTCCGGCCGGGCCGGCTACGAGAGCCGGAACCGGTGATCCGGACGACCGGTGAAGGCAATCACATGCTCGGCGAGGGAAAGGTCACAGCCGCGCCCTCTGCTGCCCCTTTGCGCCTCTGCCCTAACATCCGAGCATGACGGTCCTGCCTGACGACGGGCTTGAGCTGGCCGCCGAGTTCCCTGACTCCACCCACGAGCAGTGGCAGCGCCTCGTCGCGGGCGTGCTGCGCAAGTCGGGCAAGGACGTCGAGGGCGCTCAGGCCGAGGAAGCCCTGTCCACCGCGCTGGAGGACGGGCTGCGCACCCGTCCTCTGTACACCGCGCACGACACCGCGCCCGAGCCGGGTTACCCCGGGTTCGCCCCCTTCGTACGATCCGGCCGGCCGGATGGGAACACCGTCGGGGGGTGGGACGTACGGCAGCGGCACACGGCGGCCGACAACGGTGCGGTGCTCGCGGACCTGGAGAACGGCGTCACCTCCCTGTGGCTGGCCGTGGGCGACGCGGGCATCCCGGTGTCGTCGCTCGGCGCGGTCCTCGACGGGGTCTATCTGGACCTGGCGCCGGTCGTCCTCGACGCGGGGGCCGAGGTCGAGCCCGCCGCCCGGGAGCTGCTGCGGCTGTACGAGGAGCGGGGCGTCGGCAAGGACGCGGCGCGCGGCAACCTGGGCGCCGACCCGCTCGGGCACGAGGCCCGTACCGGGCGGACCGCGGACTTCGCGCCTGCCGTCGCGCTGGCGCGGCTGTGCTCCGAGGAGTACCCGGCGCTGCGGGCCCTGACGGTGGACGCCCTGCCGTACCACGAGGCGGGCGGCTCGGCCGCCCAGGAGCTGGGCGCCTCGCTCGCGACCGGTGTCGCCTATCTGCGGGCGCTGACCGAGGCCGGGCTGAGTGTCGAACAGGCTTGTGCGCAGGTCGAGTTCCGGTACGCGGCGACAGCGGACCAGTTCCTGACGATCGCCAAGCTGCGGGCCGCGCGCCGCCTGTGGGCCCGGGTCGCCGAGGTGTGCGGGGCACCCGCCGCGGGCGCCCAGGTCCAGCACGCGGTGACCTCGCCGGTGATGATGTCGCGCCGCGACCCGTGGGTGAACATGCTGCGCGCGACCGTCGCCACGCTGGCCGCCGGGGCCGGCGGGGCCGACTCGGTGACCGTGCTGCCGTTCGACGACGCGGTCGGGCTGCCGGACGCGTTCGCGCGCCGCATCGCGCGCAACACCTCGACGATCCTCATCGAGGAGTCGCACCTCGCCCGGGTGATCGACCCGGCGGGCGGTTCCTGGTACGTGGAGCGGCTCACGGACGAACTCGCCCGCGCGGGCTGGGAGTTCTTCCGGACGATCGAGCGCGACGGCGGCCAGGCGGCGGTCCTGCGCTCGGGCCGGATCCGTACCGACCTGGCGACGACCTGGGCGGAGCGCTCCAAGCGGATCGCCAAGCGACGCGAACCCATCACCGGGGTCAGCGAGTTCCCGTTCCTCGCCGAGAAGCCGGTCGTGCGGGAGGCCGCTCCCGCGCCCCTCTCGGGCGGTCTGCCGCGGGTGCGCCGCGACGAGGCGTTCGAGGAGCTGCGGGCGCGCTCGGACGCCCATCTGGCCGCGACGGGCGCCCGGCCGCGGGTCTTCCTGGCGGCGCTCGGTCCGGCCGCCGCGCACACCGCGCGGCTGACCTTCGCCGCGAACCTCTTCCAGGCGGGCGGCATCGAGCCGGTCACCGAGGGCACGTTCGAGGAGAGCGGGGCCACGGAGGCCTGTCTGTGCTCCAGTGACGCGCTGTACGAGGAACAGGCCGGGCCGCAGGCCGCGCGCCTGAAGGCGGCCGGCGCCACGCGGGTGTTCCTCGCCGGGCGTCCCGGGCCGTACCCGGATGTCGACGACTTCGTCTTCGCGGGCTGCGACGCGGTCGCCGTCCTGTCCGCCACCCTCGACCGCATGGGAGTGTCCTGATGACCGCCCCTTCCGGCCCCTCCGTCCCCGACTTCTCCGGGATCGAGCTGGGGACCCCGGTCGCCGACGGCGGCGCCGACGAGTGGCGTACGGCTCTGAAGAAGGCGGCCGGCGGGGACGACCTGCTCTGGGAGACCCCGGAGGGCATCGCCGTCAAGCCGCTGTACACCGGGCAGGATGTGGAGGGCCTGGACTTCCTGGGCACCCACCCGGGCATCGCCCCGTATCTGCGCGGCCCGTACCCGACGATGTACGTCAACCAGCCCTGGACGATCCGTCAGTACGCCGGTTTCTCCACGGCCGAGGAGTCCAACGCCTTCTACCGCCGCAACCTGGCCGCCGGCCAGAAGGGCCTGTCGGTCGCCTTCGACCTGCCCACGCACCGCGGCTACGACAGTGACCACCCGCGCGTCACCGGTGACGTCGGCATGGCGGGCGTGGCGATCGACTCGATCTACGACATGCGGCAGCTGTTCGACGGGATCCCCCTCGACCGGATGACCGTGTCGATGACCATGAACGGCGCCGTGCTGCCGGTCCTGGCGCTGTACATCGTGGCGGCGGAGGAGCAGGGCGTACCGCCCGAGAAGCTGGCCGGGACCATCCAGAACGACATCCTCAAGGAGTTCATGGTCCGCAACACCTACATCTATCCGCCGAAGCCGTCGATGCGGATCATCTCCGACATCTTCGCGTACACCTCGCAGCGGATGCCCCGCTACAACTCCATCTCCATCTCCGGCTACCACATCCAGGAGGCCGGTGCCACGGCCGACCTGGAGCTGGCGTACACGCTCGCGGACGGGGTGGAGTACATCCGGGCGGGCCGGGAGGCGGGCCTGGACGTGGACGCGTTCGCGCCCCGGCTGTCGTTCTTCTGGGCGATCGGCATGAACTTCTTCATGGAGGTCGCCAAGCTGCGGGCGGCGCGCCTGCTGTGGGCGAAGCTGGTGAAGCAGTTCGACCCGAAGAACACCAAGTCGCTGTCGCTGCGCACCCATTCGCAGACCTCGGGCTGGTCGCTGACCGCGCAGGACGTCTTCAACAACGTCACGCGCACGTGTGTGGAGGCGATGGCGGCGACCCAGGGCCACACCCAGTCGCTGCACACCAACGCCCTCGACGAGGCGCTGGCGCTGCCCACCGACTTCTCGGCGCGCATCGCCCGCAACACCCAGCTGCTGATCCAGCAGGAGTCCGGCACCACCCGGGTGATCGACCCGTGGGGCGGCAGCGCGTACGTGGAGAAGCTGACGTACGACCTCGCGCGCCGGGCCTGGCAGCACATCCAGGAGGTGGAGGCGGCGGGCGGCATGGCCAAGGCGATCGACGCCGGCATCCCCAAGCTGCGCATCGAGGAGGCCGCGGCCCGCACCCAGGCACGGATCGACTCCGGCCGCCAGCCCGTCATCGGTGTCAACAAGTACCGCGTCGAGAACGACGAGGCGATCGAGGTCCTCAAGGTCGACAACTCCTCCGTACGCGCCCAGCAGATCGAGAAGCTGCGGCGGCTGCGCGCGGAGCGGGACGAGCGGGCCTGCCAGGACGCGCTCGACGCGCTGACCCGGGCCGCCGGCGGTGAGGGCAACCTGCTGGAGCTGGCCGTGGAAGCGGCCCGCGCCAAGGCGACCGTCGGGGAGATCTCCGACGCCCTGGAGAAGGTGTACGGGCGGCACGCGAGCCAGATCCGTACCATCTCCGGCGTGTACCGAACCGAAGCAGGCGAGTCCCCGTCCGTGGAACGCACCCGCGCCCTGGTGGACGCGTTCGCGGAGGCCGAGGGCCGCCGTCCGCGCATCCTGGTCGCCAAGATGGGCCAGGACGGCCACGACCGCGGCCAGAAGGTGATCGCGACCGCGTTCGCCGACCTCGGCTTCGACGTGGACGTCGGCCCGCTGTTCCAGACCCCGGCCGAGGTGGCCCGGCAGGCGGTCGAGGCGGATGTGCACATCGTCGGGGTGTCCTCCCTGGCCGCCGGACACCTCACCCTCGTGCCGGCGCTGCGCGAGGCGCTCGCCGAGGAGGGGCGCGAGGACATCGTGATCGTGGTGGGCGGGGTCATCCCGCCGCAGGACGTGCCGACGCTCCTGGAGATGGGCGCGGCGGCCGTCTTCCCGCCGGGCACGGTCATCCCGGACGCGGCGCACGACCTGGTGACACGGCTGGGTGCCGACCTCGGGCACGAGCTGTGATCGATGTCGACACGTATGTGAAGGGTGTACTCGACGGGAAGCGCGCGCTGATCGCCCGCGCCATCACCCTCGTCGAGTCCACCCGGCCCCAACACCGGTCGCTGGCGCAGGAGTTGCTGACCGCGCTGCTGCCGCACAGCGGCCGGGCGCGGCGCATCGGGATCAGCGGGGTCCCGGGGGTCGGCAAGTCCACGTTCATCGACGCCTTCGGCACGCTGCTGACCTCGCTCGGCCACCGGGTGGCGGTGCTGGCCGTCGACCCGTCCTCGACCCGTACGGGCGGCTCGATCCTGGGCGACAAGACCCGGATGGAACGCCTGGCGGTCGACCCGGCGGCCTTCGTACGGCCCTCCCCCAGCGCGGGCACCCTCGGCGGGGTCGCCAAGGCGACCCGGGAGTCGATGGTGGTGATGGAGGCGGCCGGCTACGACGTGATCCTCGTCGAGACGGTCGGCGTCGGGCAGTCCGAGACCGCCGTGGCGGACATGGTCGACTCCTTCCTGCTGCTCACCCTCGCCCGTACCGGCGACCAGCTCCAGGGCATCAAGAAGGGCGTCCTGGAGCTGGCGGACGTCATCGCCGTCAACAAGGCGGACGGTCCGCACGAACGCGACGCGAAGGCCGCGGCGCGCGAACTCTCCGGCGCCCTGCGGCTGATGCACGGACCCGATCCGGCCTGGACACCGCCCGTGCTCAGTTGCAGCGCCCGGGAGTCGACCGGCCTGGACACCGTCTGGGAGCGCCTCGAACAGCATCGCGCGCTGCTGGACTCGACCGGCCGGCTGACCGCCAAGCGACGGGACCAGCAGGTCGGCTGGACCTGGAGCATGGTCCGCGACGAACTCCTCGGCCGGCTGCACGCCGATCCGACGGTACGAGCCCTGGCGCCGGCCCTCGAACAGCAGGTGCGCGAGGGCGAGTTGACGGCCACGCTGGCGGCCGAGCGGATCCTGCGGGCGTTCGGGGGGCCGGAGCGGCCGCAGGGCTGACCCGCGTCACGCGCGCTCCGCGGCGGTGTGCGCGGACGGCCGTCGACAGCCCGCTCGCCCGCGCCGCCGGAGCCGGGCGGCCTCCCCCGTCAACGACAAAGGCAAGGAGCAGTCCACTCCTTGCCACTCTCAACCTATAGCACACGGGGGGTATTGCGGCAAGGCCCCCGGTGTGCTGCAGAATTTCCGGCCTGAGCCAGGAACCTGCGGAAACCGGGGGCGTTTCGATGATCGACGTGATCGTGGTGGGCGGCGGACCGACCGGTCTGATGCTGGCCGCCGAGTTGCGGCTGCACGACGTGGGCGTGGTCGTGCTGGAGCGGCTGACCGAGCCGACCCCGCAGTCCCGCGGGCAGGGCCTGCACGCGCGGAGTGTCGAGATCATGGACCAGCGCGGGCTGCTGGAGCGGTTCGCCGCGGTCAGCAAGGAGTTCTCGGTCGGGGGTCTGTTCGGCGGCATCGTCAAGCCGTGGCCGGACGGGCTGGACACGGCCCACCCGTACGGTCTCGCCACACCGCAGCCCGTCACCGAGCGGCTGCTGAACGAGCGGGCCCTGGAGGTCGGTACCGAGATCCGGCGGGGCTGCGACGTGGTCGGGGTGAGCCAGGACGAGGAGGGGGTGACCGTCGAGCTGGCGGACGGCACCCGGCTGCGCTCGCGCTATCTCGTCGGGTGCGACGGCGGCCGCAGTCTGGTGCGGGGACAGCTCGGCGTCGGCTTCCCGGGCGAGCCCGCCACGGTCGAGACCCTGCTGGGCGAGATGGAGCTGACCGAGGATCCCGCGAGGATCGACGCCGTGATGGCGGAGGTCCGCAAGACCCAGCTGCGCTTCGGCGTGGCCCCCAGCGGGGAGGGGGCGTACCGGGTCGTCGTACCCGCCGACGGAGTGGCCGAGGACCGGACGACCCCGCCGACCCTGGAGGAGTTCAGGACGCAGCTGCGGGCGTTCGCGGGCACGGACTTCGGGGCGCACTCGCCGCGCTGGCTGTCCCGGTTCGGCGACGCCACCCGGCAGGCCGAGCGCTATCGGGTGGGGCGGGTGCTGCTGGCCGGCGACGCGGCGCACATCCATCCGCCGACCGGTGGGCAGGGGCTCAACCTGGGCGTCCAGGACGCGTTCAACCTGGGCTGGAAGCTGGCCGCCGAGGTCGCCGGCTGGGCGCCGGAGGGGCTGCTGGACAGCTACCACACCGAACGGCATCCGGTGGGGGCCCGGGTGCTGGACCACACCCGGGCGGCGATGACCCTGCTGGGGGCGGAACCGGGTCCGACCGCGCTGCGGGAGCTGTTCTCGAAGCTGATGGACTTCGAGGAGGTGAACCGGTACGTGACCGGGATGATCACCGCGGTCGGGATCCGCTACGACATCGGCGCCGGCGAGGGCGGTCACGAACTGGTCGGCCGGCGGCTGCGGGACGTACGGCTGAAGGAGCGCGGGCGCCTGTACGGGCTGATGCACGGCGGGCGCGGGCTGCTGCTCGACGGGACGGGCCGGCTGTCGGTGGCGGGCCGGGAGGACCGGGTCGACCATGTGGTCGACGTCTGCGAGGAGTTGGACGTGCCCGCGGTGCTGCTGCGGCCGGACGGTCATGTGGCGTGGGTCGGCGAGGACCAGGAGGAGCTTTCCGGCCCGCTGGCCCGGTGGTTCGGCGCCGCCGGTTGACGGCCTCCGGTCCCTGGACCGAGATCGTCGGCCGCCGCAGAATGTGAACGCTCCCCGCATCCCGTGCCGACGACCGGAAGCGAGCCGCCGCATGCAGAGCCTGACCAAACGCCGCCTGTCCGCCGAGGAGTTGGACATCCTGATGCGCGGGGCGACGGGTGTGGGGTGCCGGCTGGAGGCGGAGTTGACCGACGGCTGGTTCAACACCGCCTACCGGGTGCGGTTCGACGACGGCCGTGCGGCGGTGGTGAAGCTGGCGCCGCCGGCCGACGCGCCCGTCCTGCGGTACGAGCGGGGCATCATGGCGACCGAGGCGCTGGTGTACCGGCGGCTCGCGCCCCTGGCCGACGGCGGGGTGCCGACCCCGGAACTGCTGTACGCGGGGGACGACTTCCTCGCGGTGTCCGTGCTGGACGGCACTCCGTGGGACAAGGCGGCGGACCGGCTGCCCGTCGCGGCCGAGAGGGCTCTGCGGCGCGAGCTGGGCGGGATCACCGCCCGGCTGCACACCCTGGTCTCCGAGGACGGACGGTTCGGCTATCCGGCCCCCGAGTCCGGTCTGTCCGCCCCCGACTGGCGGACGGCGTTCACCGCCATGGTGGAGGCGCTGCTGGAGGACGCCGCGCACTGGCGGTCCCCTCTCGGCGTGCCGCCGGCGCAGATACGGGCCCTGGTGGCGGCGGGCGCCGACGCGCTGGACGAGGTCACCCGGCCGTGCCTGGTCCACTTCGACCTGTGGCCGGGGAACATCTTCGTCGGCGTGTCCGACGGGACCGGCGCCCGCGACGAGACCGGCGCCTGCGACGAGGACGGGAGCGACGCACCGGACGTGCGGATCACCGGTCTCATCGACCACGAGCGGGCCTTCTGGGGCGACCCGGCCGCCGAACTGACCTCCCTGGAGTTCGGCGGGGACATCGGTCCGGACAGCGATCTCGTCACCGGGTACCGCCAGGCCGGCGGCCGGCTCGACTTCACCCCCGCCCTCCGCCACCGGCTGGCGCTCTACGGCCTCTATCTGGGGCTGCTGCTGGTCGTGGAGTGCTCGCCGCGCGGATACGACGAGGATCGCGTCGCCTGGTCCCAGGGCTTCCTTGCCGAGCGCGTGTCCGCGCTGCGCGCGCTGGGATAGCCGGTCGCCCGCGTCCGGCGTTCGACGGCCTGCCCCCAGTACGTCCCGGTGACGATCAGCGCGGCCCCGAGCGCGGAGAGCGCGGTGAGGTGCTCGTCGCCGAAACCGATGCCGACCAGCAGGGCCCAGACCGGTTCGGTGCCGAGCAGCAGGCTGGCGCGGGTCGGTGAGGTGCGCTGGACCGCCCAGGTCTGGGCCAGGAAGGCGAACAGTCCGCAGAACAGGGCCAGATAGACGAGTTGGGCCCAGGTGGCCGCGTCGACGCGGGCGAGCTCCGGCAGTCCGGCGGCCGTGCCGGGCAGGAACAGGGCGGTGCCGACGACGAGCTGCACGGTCGTGAGCTGCAGGGGTCGTATCGCCCGGCCCGTGGTGAGCCGTCCGACGAGCACCACATGGCCCGCACGGACGACCGCCGCCGCGAGCATCAGCAGATCACCGGCGCCGGGGGCGCGCAGGCCCGTCCCGGAGACGAGCAGGCCCACGCCCGCGACACACACCCCGGCGGCCAGGAAGAAGGTCCGCGGCAGGCCGCCGGGGCGTCCCACGCGGTCCAGCAGCGGGGTGAGGACCAGGGTGAGGCTGATGATCAGGCCCGCGTTCGCGGCACTGGTGTGGGCGACGCCGTAGGTCTCCAGGACCAGGACGGCCGCCTGGGTGACACCGAGCAGGGAGCCGCGGAGCACCTCGTCCCGGGTCGGGGGACCGGTGCTCGCGCGCCGCGCGGTGACCACGGCGACGCAGGCGAGGGCGGACAGGGCGTAGCGCAGGAAGAGGACGAGGAGCACCGGGGTGGTGGCCGTGGCCGTCTTCGCCGACAGATAGCTGGAACCCCAGACGACGGCGACGGCCAGGAGCACCACATCCGTTCGGCGGGTTGCTGGCATGGCTTCACCTTCGCGGACCCGCACTGTGAAGTAAACGCCGACTTTGTGAAACAACCCTTTAGCGAAGCTACACTGGCGGGATGGACGAGAGGCAGCTCCGGGTGTTGCGGGAGCTGGGCGAGCTGGGCAGTGTCACCGCGGTCGCCGAGGCGATGCGGGTGACGCCTTCGGCGATCTCGCAGCAACTGCGGCTGCTGCAGCGGTCGATCCCGGTGCCGCTCACCGAGCGCGACGGGCGGCGGCTGGTCCTCACGGCCGCCGGGCAGGCGCTCGCCGACGCGGCGATCGGGGTGGAGACGGCGCTGGCCCGGGCCCGTCACGCCGTGGACGCGTTCGTCGAACGGCCCGACGGCGTGGTGTCGGTGGCGGCCTTCCACAGCGGTGCCGCCGCGTTCTTCCCGCTCCTGCTGCGCGAGACGGGCACCCCGGGATCGCCGCAGGTCTCCCTGCACGACGAGGACGTGGCGCAGGACGAGTTTCCGCCGCTGACCCGCCACTACGACCTGGTCGTCGCTCACCGGCTCGACCACGCGCCGCCGTGGCCGAGGACCGCGACGGCCACCGCCCTGCTGCGGGAACCCCTCGACATCGCCCTGCCCGCCGACCATCCGCTGGCCGACCGGGCCGAGCTGACCCCTCAGGACGTCGCCGGCCTGCCCTGGATCACCGTGCACGACGGCTTTCCGCTCATGGCGACCGTCGAGGCCGTCTCCGCCGCCGCCGGACGCAGGGTACGGATCGTCCATCGCATCAACGAGATCGCGGTGGTCGCGGAGGTGGTGGCCGCCGGCGCCGGCGTCGCCCTGATGCCGCGCTGGACCTCCCGCCCCCACCCGTCCGTGGTGCTGCGCCCCCTCAGCGGCATCCACGCCCACCGCCACATCGACGTGCTCCACCGCCCCGAGCGCTCGGCCCGTCGAGCCGTACGCACGGTGCTCACCGCACTGCGGCGAGCCGCGGAGACCGTACGCGACCGAGGTGGCGACCCGGACCCCCGCTCCTAGCCGCCTTCTGTCACCGGCTCGCCGAACTCCCACCGGCTTGTCAACAGACGTCGTCGGCCCGCCGCTCCGACCGCGACCGTCCTGGCGGGCACCCTGTTCGCGGCGAACGGCACCCGCTGAGCGGGGCGGTCGGCGGCTCGCGTCAGGCCGGATCGCCCTCCGGCGCGGGTCCGCTGGTCCCCCGCACCACCAGCTTCGGTTCCACCACCGCCTCCCTGGGCTGGAGTTCGGGGTTCTCCAGCCGTTCCACCGCGTAGCGCACGGCGTGTTCCGCCATCAGCACCGCGTCCTGGCGGACGGTGGTCAGCCCGATGGGCATCAGGTGGGAGAGGTGGCTGTCGTCGTAGCCGACCACGGACAGATCGCGGGGCACCTCGACGCCGGCCCGGGTCAGGGACATCAACAGGCCCATGGCGCAGCGGTCGTTGCCGGCGAGGACCGCCGTCGGAAGCGGCCTGCCCCCGTCGCGCTCGGCGAGGAAGGTGCGGCCGGCCTCGATGCCCGACACCTCGGTGTGGTCGCCGGGAAGGACCCGGGCCTCGGACTCCAGTCCGTGCCGGCGCATCGCGGCCCGGTAGGCGCGCCGGCGTTCCGCGGAGCCGGGGCCGTGGCCGCCGTCGATGTGCACGATCCGGCGGTGCCCCAGCTCGACGAGGTGGTCCATGGCCTGCCGTACGCCCTTGCCCTCGGCGGAGTGGACGAAGTCGACGTGGGCCTGGGGGACGCGGCGGCTGACGGACACCGCGACCGTACGGCGCCCCAGGTCGTCGAGGAAGGCGGGCTCGGCGAAGGAGCCGAGCAGGATCAGCGCCTCGCAGCGATGGCTGAGCAGCGCCTCGACCGCCTTCTCCTCGCTGCGGCTCCGGGTGGAGCCCGACAGCAGGACCTCGTAGCCGAGGCGTTCGGCTTCGGGGTAGATGGCCTCGATGAGGTTGGTGTGGAAGGTCTGCTGCACGGTGAACATCACACCGAGGGTGCGGCTGCGGCCGCGCGCCAGCAGCCGGGCGGCGCTGTCGGGCCGGTAGCCGATCTCGTCGGCGACCTTCAGCACCCGCTCCCGGGTCTCCTCGCTCGCACCCGGCTGGTTGCGGAACACGATCGAGACCAGCGCCCGCGAGACGCCCGCCTTCGCGGCGACGTCCGCCATCGTGGGCCGCCGCCTGCCCGAAGCGCTCACCTGAACCGACCCTCCCACGTGCCCGCCCCGGCGGGGTCGGGCGCAGTCCCGGCCGTCGTCGTCCTTCTGACGTCCGGACCATGGTCATCGTACTCGGCGCCCGTCAGGGCACGGCGGGGCCGGTGATGACGTTGCCCTGGTCGTCGTAGGGCCAGACGTTGGGGACACAGCCGTTCATGCCCTTGATCTGCTGCATCATCGCGGGGGCGGGCCGGCCGGCGCCGGGGCAGCCGACGTGGTTGTGGCCGAGGAAGTGGCCGACCTCGTGGTTGATGATCAGTGCCCGGTAGGACGGGACGTCGTCGGCGTAGACGGGGGTCGCCAGTTCCCAGCGTTCGAGGTTGACCATGACCTTGTCGTGGTGGCTGCAGTTGAAGTCGCCATGGGTGTCCAGCCCTCCCTCCAGGCAGATCCTGTCGACGGTGCCGGGGGTGGCCACCTTGACGACGAAGTCGGCGGGCCCGCCGGAGACCCGCTGGAAGGCGGAGACACCGTCGGCGGTCCAGCCGCGCGGGTCGGCCAGGATCGTGTCCACCTGCTGCGCCACGTCCGCGGTGGAGAGCCGGAGCCCCGTCTCGACCTCGACCCGGTAGCGGAGGGGCTTCTTCCCCTTGCCGACCGGGTCGCTGCCGCCGGAGGCGGTGACGAAGGTTCCCGGGCCGGTGCTCGGCAGGGGGACGGTGGTCGTGGAGGGGCTCGGCGAGGCGCTCGGCGACGCCGAACCGGACGAGCCCGAGGAGGACGCGCCGGGGCGCGGGGTGGTGCGGCCGGGGGCCGGCCCGTCGGAGTCGGAGACCCCCGCCCCGGAGGCGCCCGGCCCACCGGTGCCGGACCCGACGGCGCCGGACCCGTCGTCCGCGCCCGCCCCGGAGGCACTCGACTCCGAGGCGCTGGGCTCGGCGCTCCCGCCGCTCCCGGCGCCACCCGCCCTCGTCAGTAAGTCCTTGCCGGCCGGCAGCGCCCAGCCCACGGCGGCGAAGCCGGCGACCCCGAGGGCCGTCGTCACGGCGAGCCCGGTCCACAGCAGGCCCTTGCCGCGCCGCCGCCCGGAGGCGTGCGCGGGGCCCCTCCGACGGCGGCCGGCGGTGGAGGACTTCGCTTTGTGCTCGCTCATGTTCAGCCCGACTGTGAAGTTGATGTGACCGGATCAGGGTCAGACAATAACGGATTCGTAACGAGTGATCATCCGGTCTATGTGATCATCCGGTAACAGTGCCCCGCTCGAGGACCGGCGGTCCCGATACTGAGCCCATGCCACGTGTTCTGCTGATCGAAGACGACCCCGCCGTCCGGGAAGGGGTCGCACTGGGGCTGCGCCGCCAGAACCATGAGGTCGCCGCCGTCCCGACCGGGGAGGAGGGCATGGACCGGCTGCGGTCCTTCCGGCCCGATGTCGTCGTCCTCGATCTGATGCTGCCCGGCATGAGCGGCCTGGACGTGTGCCGTGCCGTCCGCTCCGTCGACCAGACCCTGCCGATCATCATGGCGACCGCGCGGGGTGATGACGTGGACATCGTTGTCGGTCTCGAGGCGGGCGCGGACGACTACGTCGTCAAACCGGTGCAGGCCAGGGTGCTGGACGCACGGATCCGTGCCGTGCTGCGCCGGGCGGGCGGAGCGGCAGCGGGCGACGGCGGACTGCCGAAGATCGAGACGTACGGGGAGCTGACCGTCGACCGGGCCGGGCTGTCCGTCACCGTGCGGGGCACCCCGGTCCAGCTCGCCCCGTCCGAACTCCGGCTGCTGCTGACCCTGTCCGCCTCGCCCGGGCAGGTGTTCAGCCGGCAGCAGCTGCTGGAGGCGGTCTGGGAGCACAGCTACCACGGCGACGCCCGGCTGGTGGACGCCTGCGTCAAACGGCTGCGCGCCAAGATGGGCGACCCGCCGCGCGAACCCCTGTACATCCAGACGGTCCGCGGCTTCGGCTACCGGTTCGCGGCGCGGTGAGACGCGCGGAGCGGGTGAGGACCCGCGGGAGCGAGGCGAGGAGCGTTCCGCGTCTCCCCCCTCCCAAGAAGGAAGTGACCGTTCCCGAGAAGGAAGTGCCCGTTTCCGAGAAGGAAGTGCCCGTTCCCGAGAAAGAAGTGACCGTTCCCGAGAAGGAAGTGCCCGCCTCGCGGCACCGGGTGAGCACACGGGTGAAGGGGGCACGTGGGCCGTCCCGGGTGGTGCTGCGGGGCCTGCGGGTACGGCTGGTCGTGGCGTTCGGGCTGGTCGCCGCGCTCGCCACGACCACGACCGGCGCGCTGACCTACCGCGAGGCGCGCAACGGGATGCTCCAGCAGAGCCAGGACACCGTGATCCGGCAGCTGCGCGCCCAGGTCAGCCGGCTCGCCACGGGCGTCGGCTACCCGCCGACCGAGGACATGCTCCAGCGGTATGCGGGCGAGGTGGCCCGTGCCGAACCGTCGGGCACCTGGCGGGTCCTCGTGACCTACGAGGGGCTCAGCGCGACCTCGATGCCCGGTTACCGCTTCGACGAGGTGACGCCGGCCGTGCGCCAGGCCGTCGGCTCCAGCATGGCCACCGTGTTCCAGCGTGTGCACAGCGAAGGACGCACCTCCCTGGTCGTCGGCATGTCGGTCGTCTTCGCCTCGGCCGAGGGCACGCAGACGCCCACCGGGATCCGGGTGTTCCTGACCGTGCCCCAGACCGACGAGCAGCGGTCCGTCGACGCGCTGGTCACGGCCATCGAACGGGCGACCGCGTCGGCGCTCGGCGTCGCCGTGCTGCTCGCCCTGTTCGCGGCGCGCGGGGTGCTGCGGCCGGTGCGGGCGCTGCGCCGGGCGACCCGCAGCATCGCCGAGGGCCGGCTCGACACCCGGCTGGACGTCAACGGCTCCGACGAACTCGCCGATCTCTCCCACACGTTCAACGAGACCGCGGCGGCGCTGGAGAAGTCCGTCGCCGAGCTGCGCGGCATGGAGGCGCGGGCCCGCCGTTTCGCCTCGGACGTCTCGCACGAGCTGCGCACCCCGCTGGCCGCCATGTCGGCGGTCACCGACGTGCTGGACGAGGAGGCCGCCCGCCTCGATCCGGACACGGCGACCGCGGTACGGCTGATCAGCGAGGAGACCGTGAAGCTGGCCCGGCTGGTGGAGGACCTGATGGAGATCTCCCGCTTCGACGCGGGGGCGGCGGAACTGCACCTGGACGAGATCGACCTCGCCGAGTCGGTCCGGCGCACCATCGCCTCCCGGGGCTGGTCGGACGCGGTCGAGGCCCGGCTGCCGGGGCCCGACGAGCTGCGGGGGCGGGTCGATCCGCGCCGGCTGGACGTGGTGGTGGCCAACCTGGTCGGCAACGCCCTGCGGCACGGCGGGCGGCCGGTACGGCTGACGCTGTCCGAGGGCGGGCCGCACGCCACACTGCGGCACGCGGTCCTCGAGGTGGCCGACAGCGGGCCGGGCATCCCCGAGGACGTGCTGCCGTACGTCTTCGACCGCTTCTTCAAGTCCGACAGCGCGCGTACCCGCACCGAGGGCAGCGGGCTGGGCCTGGCGATCACCGAGGAGAACGTTCGGATGCACGGCGGCACCGTCCGCGCGGCCAACCGTCCCGGCGGCGGTGCCGTCTTCACGGTGGAACTCCCGCTGCGGCGGGACGAGTCGGCGTGGGAGAACCTGTGACGAGACCGCCCTACCGTGCGGCGCTGCTGATCGTCGGCGCGGCGCTCGCGCTCTGCGCCTGCGGCATCCCCTCGACCGGCGTGGTCGAGGCGGGCGGCCCGGCGAGCGGGATCACCGCGACGACCCCGATCTACTTCGTCCAGGACGGCGGCCTGTTCGTCGTACGCCGCGCCGTCCGGGAGGGCGGGGACCCCGCGGTGGCCATCGAGGAGATGCTCGGGGGCCCGGACGTGGTGGAGCGGTCGCAGGGGGTGACCACGCAGGTGGACTGGTCGTCGGGGCCGGAGTCCCTCATCCCGACCGACGACACCTCGCCGGTCCGGGACAGCACCGTCCAGCCGGCCGCCACGGCGGTGCCCTCCCCGTCCGAGACGTCCCATGAGCCGATACGGGTCACGACCGAGGGCGGCCGGGTCTCGGTCGTCCTGCCGAAGAGCGTGTCGACGGAGTTCTCCCCCCTGGCGCGGCGGCAGCTGATCTGCACGGCGGGCCGGGCCCGTCGCCTCATCCTGCGGGACTCGGAGCCGGTGACGGTGACCGTGACCACCGCCGAGGGCCGGCGCGTCCAGGGCACCGACGAGGACTGCCCCGATCCGTAGGGCGGCCGGGGAATCTTCGGGACGGCCGTGGTACCCGGGTACCACGGCCGTCCCGGCGACAGGACGGTGGTCGACCATCTGAGCTTCACGGTGAAGGCAGGCCGGATGACACGTCAACTCTGCGGACCAATCAGGTCCCGCCACAACCGTGGCCAATTTCAGCCGTCAACAAGCATTGAATGCCACGATAGTTGACACCTCGCGCATCCGGGCAGCAGGATCGGGGCGCCGCGTGAAGGCGGCACCGGCAAGAGGGGTGACCTCCCGATGGCGTTTCAGGCAGGAGGGCAGCGGTCCGCACCGCGGCCCGTCCCCGAGAGTCCCGAGGCCCAGGCGTATCTGCAGGACTACGCCGACTACTTGGAGGCAGTCCCCTTCCCGTCCGTCGTCCTCGACCACCGGTGGGACGTCGTCCTGGCCAACACCGCCTACGCGGCGCTCTTCCGCGAGGTCGGCCCGCATCCGACGGCCCAGCCCGACGACAACTTCCTCCGGTTCGTCCTCTTCCACCCCGACGCGGCCTCGGTCCTCGGCGACCACGAGGCCGCCTGGTGCCTTCCGATGCTGGCCTGCTTCGCGGCGGCCGTGGAGCGGCACGGGCACGACGCGGGGCTGCAGGCGATCCGGCGGGAGATCGCCCAGGACCCGATCATGGAGGCCGCCTACCGGCAGGGCCTGCCCCACTGGATCCGCGCGGTCGGCGAGGTCGCCCTGGAGCACGACGGCGCCGTCCGCCCGCTGCACCACCCCGACCCTCGCCGGGGCGCCACCGAGTGCCGTATCGTCGGCGAGACCCCACGAACCCTCCAGGACATGGGGTACACGCGGCTGACCATGGTGCTGCGCGAACCCCGTCCGGCACCCGTACCGCGCCGGGCCCGCCGCGGCACCGCCCGGCGCACCGCGAACCACCTCAGCGTGGTCCCCGCCCCCCGGGCCTGACCGGGCACCGTCGGCGTTCAGGTCGCCGACGGCGCCCTGTCGGACCATCGGGTTCCAGCCGGACGGCAGCCCTGCGGGCGTCGGCGGGAGCCGGGCCGGGCTCGGTCCGCGTGCCGGATCCCGTACGGCGGTCAGCGACGCGGCGGGTTCCCGCGCGGCCTGATGACCGCGTTCGGCAGGGCGGGGGCGGGCAGACGGCCGCCCGGGAAGTCCTCGATGACGCCGAAGCGGTCGGAGGAGGCCTCCCAGTCCTCGCGGGCCTTGACGATGTCCTCGTGGGTGCGTCCGATGAAGTTCCACCACATGACGATCTCCTCCTCGAAGGGAGGGCCGCCGAGCAGGACCGTGCGCGCCGGGGCGTCCGACTCGTTGACCACGGTCAGGCTGTCGGCGCCGCAGGGAACGTAGCCGAGTTCGGCCGGGCGCAGCACGGTGTCGAGCAGACGGACGTCCCCGCTGTCCACGAGGAGGCCGTGCTCGAAGGCGGGATCCACGGCGAGGGTGACGGTGGCACGCGGTGCGAGGGTGAGCTCGGCACCGAGGAGAGGCGTGAAGGTCCGCACCGGGGAGACGCCACCGGCGAGCGAGCCCAGGAAGACCCTGATCTCGGCCCCGTCGACCCGCGCGGGCTCGGGCACATGGTGCTGGAAGTCCCGGTCCGCGTGGCGGTGCTCCTCGGGCAGCGCCACCCAGAGCTGCACACCGTGGAGCACCGTGGTGTTCCGGGTCGAGACCTCGGAGTGGGCGATGCCGTGTCCGCCGGTCATCAGGTTCATCTCACCGGGCCGGATCAGGGCGTGGGTGCCGAGGGTGTCACGGTGCTCGATCTCCCCGCTGAACAGCCAGCTCACGGTCTGCAGGCCGGTGTGCGGATGGGGGCCGACGTCCATGCCGCCGGAGGTGGTGACCTCGTGCGGGCCGTAGTGATCGGCGAAGCACCAGGCGCCGATCAGCGTGCGGGAGCGCTGAGGCAGGGTCCGCCGCACCCGCATCGCCCGCGGACCGCCGAGGGGCACGTCGCGGGCGGACAGCACATCGACCCGGGGCGCACCGTCCGGCCTGCCCTCGTCGACGAACGCCCCGCATCGCAGTTCCGCGGGTTCCGTTTCCACGTTGCTCACCGAGAGCACCTCCCGTATGCGCTAGTTGTTACATCAACCATGATGTCACGGCGGAAGAGCGACAACCGCGGGGATCAGCACTCAGTCCGTGTCCTCGTCGAGCTTCCCCACCACACGCTCGGAGATCCGGGCCAGGGTCCGCAGCTCGGCCGGCGTGACATGGTCGAGGAACAGCGCACGCACCGCCTCGACGTGACGCGGGGCGGCGGCCTCGATCATCGCGCGCCCCTCGTCGGTGATCACCACGAACGCGCCCCGCCCGTCCTCGGGACATTCGTCCCGCACCACCAGCCCCCGCTTGACCATCCGGGAGACGTGGTGCGACATCCGGCTCTTCTCCCACTCCAGGGCACGGGCGAGGTCCAGGAACCGCTGCCGCCCGTCCGGCGCGTCCGTCAGCTCGACCAGCACGCCGAAGTCCGCCGCCGAGATATGGGACTCCGACTGAAGCGAGCGCGACAGCCGGCCCCGGAGCCTGTCGTGCAGCCGAAGAAAGCCCCGCCAGGCGTGCTGCTCCTCCGGCGTCAGCCAACGCACCGTCTCTCCCATGGAGGAAGTGTAGACAGGGGGTGGTCGGGCGGCCGCCGAGCCTCACCTGCCCCGCCGAGGCGGCCGGCCCAGCCCGCCGCCTCAACGACCACTCGGCCGCGGTCACCGCCGAACACCCGGGCCGTCTCGGCTGGTTCGCCACCCTGCCGATGCCCGACGTCCACGCCTCGGCCCGGGAGGCCGCGCGCGCCCTGACCGACCTGGGCGCGGACGGGGTCACCCTGCTCGCCGACAACCGGGGCGGCTACCTCGGCACCGAGAGCCAGGACGCCCTGTGGCGGGTCCTGGACGCACACGGCGCCGTCGTCTTCGTCCACCCCGCCGAACTGCCGCCCCCGCCGTCGACGGCATCCCCCCGTTCGCCGCCGGCTTCCTCCTCGACACCACCCGCGCCGCCCCTCTCCTCGTCCGCAACGGTGTCCCGCGCCGCTACCGAACATACGGTTCGTCCTCGGCCACGCCGGCGGTTTCGTCCCGTACGCCTCCCACCGCATGGCCGTCGCCCTCGCCGCCGACACCGGACGCAGCCCGCTCGACATCCTGGACGACCTGCGCGGCTTCTACTTCGACACCGCGCTCTCCTCCGGCCCCGCCGCCCTGCCCACCCTGCCGGCCTTCGCCCGTCCCGGCCATGTCCTGTCCGGCAGCGACTGGCCCTTCGCGCCCGCACCCGCGGGCCAGTACTCCGCGAACGGCCTCGACGACGGCGTGGACCCCGCCACCCTCACCGCGATCAACCGCGGCAACGCCGAGGCCCTCTTCCCCCGCCTGGCCGCACACCCGCCCGTCCAGAATCCGGCCCGGCCCCTCCCGGCCCGGCTGCGGCACTCCGCCCAGCGCACCGGCGCCCGCCTGTTCCACCGGCTCGTCCAGCCCGGGACCGACTGAACCCGGTCCTTCGGAGGCCACCGGGGGCGTGGCAGGGCAGACGTGCCGCGAAGGACCGCCCTAGGGTGGCCGGATGTGCTGGAGTGCGACGGCCGATCTGGTGGCGGGTGCCGGGATCGCCGCCGTCGGGGTGGCCTCGGTGGCGCGGGTCCGCGAGAGCCGGTGTCTGCCGCTCGCCGCGCTGCCGCTGCTGCTCGGGGCCCATCAGCTCGTCGAGGCGGCCGTCTGGCACCGCGGCGGGGGCGGCGGAGCCGCCACCGTCGTCTGGGCCGTCATCGCCCTGCCGCTGCTGGCGGTGTGGGTGCCGGCCGGGGTGTGGTGCGCCGCCCCGCCGCCCGCCCGCCCCCGGCTGGTGCCGCCGCTCGCGGTGGGCGTCGTGACCGCTGTGTTCCTCGCGTACGGGCTGGCCCGCGGCCCGGTGACGGCCGAGATCCACGGCCGTACGATCGGCTACGCGTTCCACCTCCCGCACCCGCCGCTCCTGGTCGCGGGCTATCTGCCGGCCACCGTGGGCTCCCTGCTCCTGTCGGGCGACCGGCGGCTGTCGCTGCTGGGCGTGCTCGTCGCCCTCGGCGCTCTGGGATGCTGGGCGCTGTGGCGGCTGGAGTTCGTCTCCACCTGGTGCGCGCTGGCGGCCGTGTGCTCGGTCCTGCTGTTCGACTGGACGCGCACCCGGTCCGCCGCGAAGTCGCCCGGCAGTCCGGTCACTTGAGAATCCGGCCGGTACGAGGAGCTCGTCGCGGTCCCCCTTCCTCCGCCTCCCGGCGTGCGCGGTGCCCCGGCCCGGTGGAGGCTGTGGACCATGGCGGGCAGGCGCAGGGGCGACGAGGGGGCGTACGACGTGGACGAGGTCCTCGACGGCCTCTACACCACCCCGCCGTCCGGTTTCGTCGCGCGCCGTGAGGAACTGGCGATGGCCGCCAGGACGGCCGGCCGCGGTGCGGAGGCGCGCAGGATCCACGAGGCCCGCCGGCCCACGCTCGCCGCCTGGGCCGCCAATCTGCTCCTGCGGGCCCAGCCGGAGGAGAGCCACCGGTTCCTGGAGCTCGGGGAGGCGCTGCGCAAGGCCCACCAGGACCTGGACCCGGCCGGGATCAAGGAGCTCTCCGCCCAGCGCCGCCGTATCGTCGCCGCCCTGACCCGCCAGACCGCCGACCTGGCACTCGACGCCGGTCAGCGGCTCTCCGACGCCGTGCTGAACGACGTCTCGGCGACCCTGCAGGCCGTACTCGCCGACCCGGACGCGGCGGACCGGTGGGCCACCGGCCGGCTGGACAGCGCCCTCGTGCCCCCGTCGGGCTTTCCCTCGGGGCCCGCCCCGGAGGGGGCCGTCCGGAGCGGGCCGTCGTCCTCGGGGGAGAGCGCCGTCCGGACCGGGACACCTCGCCCCGCCCGTACGGACGAACTCGCGCCGCTGCGCCGGGAACGCCTGACCCGGGCCCGTCGGACAGCCGAGGCCGCCGCACGGAGGCGCGACGAGCGGCGCGCGCGACACGCCGACGCCGAGGCTGCCGTGGAGCAGGCACGGGACCACCACGGCCGGGCCCGGCGGGAGGCGGACGAGGCCGAGGAACGGGTCCGGCAGGCCCGGGAGGCGCTCCCCGCGGCGCAGCGCGCGCTGCGGACGGCCGAGGAGGCGCTTCAGGCAGCCGAGGAGGAGCTCCGGGAGGCGCAGGAGAGCGTCCCGCAGGTCCGCAAGGCGCTCCGCTCGGCCGCCGGGGAGGAGAAGCGGGCCGAGGAGCGGGCCCGCACCGCCGCCGACGCGCTCTCCCGTGCGGAGCAGGAGGCGCGGCGGGCGGCCCGGGAGGCGGAACGGCTCGAACCGTCCGCCGAGGAGTAGACCCGGGTGCGGGAGTGGGGGGCGGTCCGCTGCCCCGGTCTCCCCGGGAGGCAGGATGGGAGCATGAGCGTAGTCAAGATCAACGTACTGACCGTCCCGGCCGAACAGCGCGAGACCCTGGAGAAGCGGTTCGCCGCGCGGGCGCACGCCGTGGAGAACTCCGACGGGTTCGAGTGGTTCGAGCTGCTCCGCCCGGTCGAGGGCACGGACACCTACCTCGTGTACACGCGCTGGCGTGACGAGGAGTCGTTCCAGGCGTGGATGGAGGGCTCGATGAAGTCCGCGCACCGGGGCGGCGCGGAGGGCGAGCAGGCCAGACCCGCCGCTTCGGCCGCCACCCTCTGGTCCTTCGAGGTGGTGCAGCAGGCTGCGCCGAAGGGCGAGTAGCCGCTCGCGCCGGTGGGTGGACGCGGTGCCGTCCGCCCACCGGTCGCGGTCATCCGTCGTACACGGCGATCCGGGTCATCGTCGTCGGCCGGGCGCGAGCTTTTGCGGGAACCTCCGCCGGGCCGGCGGCCGCGGTCGCCGCCGGAACCCGCGCGCACCCCGTCGCGCCCCGCGGACACCTTCCTCCCGGCCCGCCCGCACCCGGTACCGCCTGCCCTCGACCCGCGCCGCCGTCTTCAGCGTCGGCCCGGCCGGCCGGGGAACGCGTCGTCATATCGCCAGCCGCCGCCGGGACGCGGGGGGCACCGAGCGGGGCGTGCGCTGCGCGCCGATGGGTCGCGCGGAGGCGACGGGGGCCGCCTCGGCCGGGGCGGCGACCCGCTCGCCGACCGTGGCCCAGCGGAGCAGGAAGCGCCGGAGGGCGGCCGTCTCGAAGCGGATCAGGGCCGCGCCCTCCGCCGCGCGCAGCTCGACGGTGGTGTGCGCCGGTCCGTGCGGGCGGACCCGTACGCCGCCCCCGTCGGCCGGGCGCTCCAGCCCCTGTTCCAGGAGGGCGCGCGCCAGCACCCAGGTGACCTCCTCGCCGTCCAGCGCGACGCTGGCGGGGAACACCAGCCGTACGGAGAGGGGATCGTCGGAGGTGCAGCGGAGGTTGGCCGGCACGGCCAGCTCCCGCTGGTCATGGGTGAGCAGGCAGGCGCCCATGGGCTGGTCGAGGCTGATGTACACGGCGGTCTCCGAAGGGGGCGGGGCGGCGGCGGGTTCCGCGACCTCACCCTGAAGAGCGAGGAGGCGGCTGGTCATTACGCCACTCCGGTGAACGCCGTTATGACGTGCGTCACATGGGTTCAGCGGGTCCAGTAGCGGATGTCGCGGAACCGGGCCTCTGCGCGGCCGGAGCCGTGGTTGTAGACGCCGTTCTTGAAGTAGCGGGTGGCGGGGCCCCGGTCGGCGACGGTGAGGGCGAGGGCGTCGTCGAGGTAGACCTTGATGGTGCCGGTGCCGCTGGTCGCCTGGTGGGCGATCTTCACGTTGAACCAGGTGTCGTACGCGTCCGTCCTGAGCACCGTGCCGTCGTAGCGGCGGACGGTGCCGCCGCCGGTGTCGTAGACGTTGAGCATGATGTCGGTGGCCGGGGTGCCCGAGGGGTGGACGCCGCGCAGGATCTGGACGAAGGACGCGCCGTCGGTGCCGGAGGGCAGATAGACGTCCGCGTCCCACATGCGGTCGCCGGTGGTGTAGTCGACCTGCCAGCGCATCTCGGTGCGCGGGTCGGTGGCGCTGCCCTCCTGGAACGGCTCGTCGGTGGCGTACACCCACATGCGGTGCACGCCGCCGCTGTAGCCGTGGCGCTCGGCGAGGTCGAGGTTCCAGGGCTTGTGCCAGCCGTAGGTGAACGCGGTCTGCGTCCAGCCGTCGGTGGGGGCGGCCGCGGCCGGCGCCGCCGCCACGGCTCCGCCGGCGAGCAGTGCGCCGCCCGCCCGTAAGAGGGTTCTGCGGTTCATCGGTTGTCCTTTCCCGCGCGTACCGGCCGGTCATGCTGTCAGGGGCACGTCAGCAGGCAAGCGCAGGGCATCGAAGGAGTCAAGGTCGGATCCCTCGACAGGTCTGTACGAGGTGCGCGGGCGTCGGCGGCACCTGCCGGGGCGAACGGCCGTGGGCGGGCCGGCTGCGGGGGCCGCTCCGGGATCCCGGGCGTACGCTGAGGGTGTCGGCCGCTCCCCGGGACGCCGCCCATCCCCCTTGCCTTTGCTGTGCATTACCTGTGACTGACCCGACCTTTGCCTGTCGGGGTCCGCCGTTCGCCCGGCCTTCACGTGGGGCATGTCCGTGACCCCTAGGGTTGCGGCGCCGCTCCCCCGAACGTCCGTCGCTTCTGTCCCGGAGGACAGTCATGGCCGCCGTCAAGGCTCCCCAGCGCAACCGACGCCCGCTCGCCGCACTCGCCGGCGCCGTCGCCCTCACCGCCGCCTCCATCGGCGTCTGGGCCGCCACGGCCACCACCGCCCAGGCCGCCGCACTCCCGACCCCCGACCACGTGGTGGTCGTGGTGATGGAGAACCACGCCTACTCCCAGGTCATCGGCAGCTCCAGCGCCCCGTACCTCAACAACACCATCAAGGCGGGCGGGGCGAACCTCACCCAGTCCTACGGTCTGACCCACCCCAGCGAGCCGAACTACTACATGCTCTTCTCCGGCTCCAACCAGGGGCGCACCGACGACAGTTGTGTCTCCGTCGGCTCGATCTCCGCCCCGAACCTGGCCTCCGAGCTGATCGCCGCGGGCAAGACCTGGGCGAGCTACAACGAGTCGCTGCCCAGCCAGGGTTCGACGACCTGCAGCAGCGGCAACTACGCCCAGAAGCACAACCCGTGGTTCGGCTTCTCCAACGTGCCGACGAGCACCGCGAAGACCTTCGCGCAGTTCCCCACCGACTACACGACCCTGCCGAAGGTGTCCTTCGTCGTGCCGAACCTGTGCAGCGACATGCACGACTGCTCGGTCTCCACCGGCGACACCTGGATCAAGAACAACCTCGGCGCGTACGCCACCTGGGCCAAGACCCACAACAGCGTCCTCGCCGTCACGTTCGACGAGGACAACAAGCTCTCCGGCAACCGCATCCCCACCCTGTTCTACGGCGAGCACGTCACCGCCGGCGGCTCCAGCTCCACCACCTACAACCACTACAACGTGCTGCGCACGATCGAGGACCTGGCCGGTCTGTCCGCACACGCGGGCAACGCCGCCTCGGCCTCCGACATCACCGGCATCTGGAACTGACGCCGGTGTATCTCGCGGACTCCCGCGGCACCAGGCCCGCCGTCGCCCCGGACACCCGTCCGGGGCGGCGGCCGGCCGCCGTGCCCTCCACGGTGCTGGCCCTCGGCGCGGTCAGTCTGATCACCGACGTCTCCTCGGAGATGGTCACCGCCGTCCTCCCGCTGTACGTCGTCGCCGGCCTCGGTCTGTCGCCGCTCGGCTTCGGACTGCTCGACGGCATCAACAACGGTGTGGGAGCGCTCGTACGGCTGGCCGGCGGCCATCTCGCCGACCGAGGGGGCCGCCGGCACAAGGCGGTCGCGGGTCTCGGCTACGGTCTGTCGGCGCTCTGCAAGCCGCTGCTGCTCTTCGCCCACACCCTGCCGGTGATCAGCGCCGTGCTGGCGGCCGACCGCACCGGCAAGGGGCTGCGCACCGCGCCCCGGGACGCGATGATCTCGCTGGCCACCGCGCCCGAGCGGCGGGGGCGGGCCTTCGGGGTGCACCGGGCCATGGACACCACCGGCGCGCTGCTCGGCCCCCTCGTCGCCTTCGCCGTCCTGCGCGCCACGATCGACGGCTACGACGCGGTGTTCGCCGTCAGCGGCTGCGTGGCCGTGCTCGGGGTCCTGGTGCTGGTGCTGTTCGTGCCCGCCCGGACCGTCCCCGCCGACGGTGCCGTACCGCCGCCCGAGTCGGCCCCGCCGACCCTGCGGGACGCGCTCACGCTGCTGCGCCGCCCCGCGCTGCGCCGCCTCACCGGGTGCGCGGCCCTGCTCGGCCTGACCACCGTCAGCGACTCCTTCCTCTATCTGCTGCTCCAGCGCGAGGGGGACCTGCCCGCCGAGCTGTTCCCGCTGCTGCCGCTGGGCACCGCCGCCGTCTTCCTGCTGCTCGCCGTCCCGCTGGGCGCCCTCGCCGACCGGGTGAGCCGCCGCCGGCTCTTCCTCGCCGGGCACGGGGTCCTGCTGCTCGGCTACGGCCTGGTGCTCGCCCCGTGGCACGGGGTCCCGGCCGTGCTCGCCGTCCTCGTCCTGCACGGCACGTTCTACGCCGCGACCGACGGCGTCCTCGCCGCGACCACCGCCGGAGTCGTCCCGGCGCGGCACCAGGGCGCCGGGCAGGCCCTGGTCGGCACCGGCCAGGCACTGGCCCGGTTCACCTGCTCGCTGGCCTTCGGCGCCGCCTGGAGCCTGTGGGGCGGGCGGACCGCGCTGGCGGTCACCGCGGCGGGCCTGGCCGTCAGCGCCCTGGTCGCCGCGTATCTGCTGCGTCCCGCCGCCGCGCCCGACGAGGTGGTGCCCGTATGACCCGGACCGGCCGTCTGGTGACCCTGCTGGTGGCGGTCCTGCTGCTGGGAAGCGTCGGGACCGGGGCGGTGCTGTACGCGGCGCACCGGTCGGGGCAGCGCGACGAGCAGCAGGCGAACGGCCCGACCGTGCGGGCCGGCACGGTCTCGCTGCGGCCGGCGTCCGGGCGCCTGCTGCTGGTGCGCAACCTGGCCTGGGGGCCGCACCGCGACGAGATCGCCACCGTGCCCGCCGACGATCCGCAGGGGCCGCGCACGGCGTCGGGCGTCAAGTGTCTGCGCTTCCACGCGGCGGCGGGCACCGGTATCTGTCTGCAGGCGGTGCACGGCGCGCTGCGGGACACCTACCGGGCGGTGGTGCTCGACGCGCGTCTGCACGAGCGGCGCCACTTCGCGGTCCCGGGCATCCCCACCCGGGCCCGGGTCTCCCCCTCCGGCCGTCTGGTGGCCTGGACGGTCTTCGTCAGCGGGGACTCCTACGCCGGTACGGACTTCTCCACCCGTACCGCCATCGTCGACACGCGCACCTGGGCGGTCGACGACAACCTGGAGACCTTCAGCGTCGTCAAGGACGGGCGCACTCGTCACGCCGCCGACACCAACGTCTGGGGTGTCACCTTCGCCGACGACCACCGCTTCTACGCCACGCTCGCGACCGGCGGGAAGACCTATCTCGTACGGGGCGACGTCACGGCCCGCACCCTCACCACCCTGCACGGCAACGTCGAATGCCCCTCGCTGTCGCCGGACGGGACCCGGATCGCGTACAAGAAGCGGGTGAAGGGAGCCTCGCCCGACGCGCCCTGGCGGCTGTACGTCCTCGATCTGCGGACGATGAAGGAGACCCCGACCGCCGAACGGCGCACCATCGACGACCAGGCGCTGTGGGCCGACGGCTCCACCCTCGTCTACGCCCTTCCCGGCGACTACGGCTCGGATCTGTGGACCGTTCCCGCCGACGGAAGCGGTACGGCCCGCCGGCTGATGGACTCCGCCGTCGCCCCCGCCTACCTGGGGTGAGGGCGCGAGCGATGGAACCAGGGTGACGGGGCGGGCGTTTTCCCCTGTGAGCGAGGCGGACCCCGCCCGCCGGTGAGAGGAAGTGGCCGACGTGACGAGTGACAAGGCCCGAAGACTGTTCGAGGCGCTCGACCTCGACCACGACGGGACCCTGACCCGCGTGGAGGTGATCACCGCCCTGCGTACCAGGGGCCCGTCGCTCGCCGCGTCCGGGGATCTGCCGTTCTGGGGTCTGGGGGACGCCGACGCGTCCTCCGCCCTGTTCGACGCGGCCGACCAGAACGGGGACGCGGTGCTGACCCTGGAGGAGTTCGCGGCGGTCGTCGACCGGCGGTTCGGCTGGCGCTGAACCGGAGCCGGCGTCAGGTGGGGAGAAGCGGCCCGCCTGGCGAGGATCTGCTCCGGCCCCGATCTGCGGGCACCCTCGCGGGTCGGCGCCTCGGTCTCGGCGGCGCACTCCAGCGGGGGCAGCAGCCGCACCTCGGAGACATGCGGCCCCGCCGGTGCGTCGAGGGCGGCGGCGCCGACGCCGGGGAGCGCGTCGAGTCCCTCGCCGGACGCGATCAGTTCGGTGAGGGAACGCGCCCCCGGCAGCGGGAAGAGGCTCCCGTCCTCGTCGACGACGGCGACGCGGCGCCGGTCCTGGTGTGCATAGGTGGCGAAACGCATGGGCGGCTCCGGGCTCGTCTCCTTGGCGACGCCCATCTCTCGTCACCCCGCCCGATCGGGGAAATCGATTCTGTGATGCCGAACATCCACGCGGCGAACAAGGTCGTCCGGGGCCGCGGACGCCCGGAAATCCGTCGCGCCCCCGATGCGGGGGCCGTTAGCCTCCGCCTGGACGTGACGAGGCGGGCGACCGCGAAAGGGGCCGTGCATGGGGACCGATCGTTTGAGGTTACTGCTCGACCAGTTCGACACCGCCGGGGAGTCGGCCCGGGTGCGGCTGTCGGGGCTCGGCGACGAGGAGTTCCTCTGGGAACCGGTGCCCGACTGCTGGTCGATCAGGCCGCGGGGCGAGGCGAGGACCCCCCGGGCGTTCGGTCCCGGCGACTGGGTGCTCGACCAGGGCGCCGCGGACATCCCGGCGAGCGAGTACGCCGCGATCGCCCGGCAGGTCGCCGACGGCATGTCCGTGGCCAAGATCGCCGAGGACTGGAGCGTGAGCGTCGAGCGGGTCGAGGAGGTCCTCGCCCACACCGGCCCGGTGGAGCCCGACCGGACGCCGATCACGACGATCGCCTGGCGGCTGGGACACCTGCACTACCAGTTCGCGGGTGGCTGGGAGTGGACCTTCGGCGAACGGCGCCGGGACCCGAAGCTCATGGTCGACTTCACGCCCGACGCCTCCCTGGCCCTCGAACGGTTCTGGGCCGTGATCGACCGCTGGCGCGAGGCCGTCGCCGGTGTCACCGACGAGCAGCTCGACACCGTCGGCCTCTCCCAGTACCCGTACGGCTCCCACCCCGACGACGCGTTCGTGGACGTGCTCTGGGGCGCCAACCTCGAGTTCATCCACCACATGTCCGAGATCGCCCTGCTCCGCGACCTCTGGCGGCACCGGGGCTGACGGTCACCAGGCGACGGGGAGTTCGTGGATGCCGTAGGCCTGCGAGTCCTCCTTGAACGTCGGTTCCGAGAGACCGACCGCCGCCCGCAGGGTCGGGACGCGGCGGAACAGGGTGCTGAGGACGACGTGGAGTTCGATCCGGGCGGGGTCCCAGTTGGCCGCCGGCAGGGAGGCGATCACGCCCTCGCCCGCCCGGATGACCTCCCCGTCGATCTCGATGTCGTCGACGACCGCGCGACGGGCCAGCAGATGCGGGATGGTGAGGTAGCGCAGCAGTTCCTCGACTGCGTTGGCCACGTACTTCTCGTCGTCCGCGTGCGCGCGCAGCGCGGCGAGCTGGTCGGGGTTCTCCAGGAGCAGCGCGGTACCCAGGGTGGATCATGTCGGCGCTGGTGTCGTGTCCGGCGACCAGGAGGACGTGCCCGAGTCCGCAGGCCTGCTCCAGGGTGAGGTCGCCCTCGGCGACCCGCTCGGCGAGGTCCGACAGGACGTCCTCACCGGGGTCGTCGGTCTTGGCCTCGAGATGCTGGTGCTGATGCCGGCCATCCCGAACGTCTCCGAGGGGCTGGGCTGGTCCGGCACCCACAACGCCCTCGTCACCAGCCGATCCGCGCCATGATCATCGTCGCGGCCGTCGGCACGGGCTTCCTCGCCCGCCGCGTGGACGGCAGGATCCTGCTCGGCGCCGGCTCCGCAGCAAACCGGACGATGTTCCGTGCTCCGTCCCCGGCAGAAGGGAGTCCGTCCGTCGGCGCCCCGGAGTCGGCTTTAATTCACTACGTCGTCACGTCACGCGGGAGAGAACCCATGCCACGACCACCGGGCCATGGACCGGGCTTCGAGGTCAGACGCCAGAAGATCATCGACGTCGCGGCCGCGCTGTTCGCCCGGCAGGGATACGCGGCGACGTCGATCAACGACCTGGGCCGGGCGGTGGGACTCGCCAAGGGCGCGCTGTACTACTACATCGGCTCGAAGGAGAACCTGCTCGTCGAGATCCAGGGCCGGGTGATGGGGCCGCTGCTCGCCCGGGCCCGGCAGATCGCGGACCTCGACACGAGCCCGCTGCTGCGACTGCGGCTGCTCTCCGAGTCGCTGCTGACCATCATCTTCCGCCGGCTGGACCACATCTGGGTCTACGAGCACGACTACCGGTCGCTGAGCGGAGCGGAACTGAAGACCCTGCTGGGGCAGCGCTCCGACTTCGAGCACCTGATCTCTGGGCTGCTCGCCGAGGCGGTGGAGCAGAACACCTTCCGCACGACGGAACTGCGGCTGGGCACCCTGCAGTTCCTCAACCTCCACAACCACACCTATCAATGGGTGAAGCCGGACGGGGAGTGGGACGCGGCCTACCTGGCCCGCGAGTACTGCGGGACCCTGTTCCGCGGTTTCGGCGCACCCGACCACGCCCTGCCGCAGATCGAGGAACAGGCCGCGGCCTTCACCCGCGACCACCCGGAACTCCCCCTGGATCCCGAGGAGGAGTGGGCACCGGCCTCCGGCTGACGGGACGCGGGCCGGTCGGTCGCCCCGCGTCAGTCGCTCCCGCTTCCCCCGGCCCTGGCCACGAGCAGGCTCAGAGCAGGGAGCGGATCGTGGTCTCGAACCTCTGCACATGCTCGGCGGCCAGCGCCGCGGCGAGGTCCCCGTCGCCGGCCAGGACGGCACGCACGAGCGGACCGTGCTCGCCGACGTGGCCGGCCAGGCCCGGCAGGCGGTCGAGGAACAGACACCAGATACGGGTGGCCAGGTTGTCGTAGCGCACGAGCGTGTCCTGGAGGAAGGGGTTCGCCGTGGCGGTGTACAGCGCCCGGTGCAGCCGCAGGTCCAGTTCGAGATGCTCCTCGACCTCGCGCCCGGTGGCCTCGTCCAGCTCCGCCAGCAGTTCGCCCAGTACGGCCCGGTCCTGCGCGCTCGCCCTGCGCGCCGCGCAGTCGGCGGCGAGCGGCTCCAGCCGGAGGCGCACCTCGGTGAGATGTCCGAGGTCGGTGATCTGCACCTCCGAGGCGAACGTGCCGCGCCGGGGGTAGGAGACCACGAGCCGGTCGGCCTCCAGCCGCTTGAGCGCCTCCCGCACCGGGGTGCGTCCCACGCCCAGCTCCGCCGCCACCTGCTCGTCGTTGATGGGTGTCCCCGGGGCGATCCGCAGGGTCACCAAGCGGTCGCACAGGGCCCGATAGGCCTGTTCGGCCAGGGTGGGCCGCCCCTCCGCCACCGCGACCGACATGCGCACCCTCCTCGCCGAAACACCCGACGTCTCACGCTAGCACAATTGATATATCAGCGGTCGCGTCGACTACGACCCTCTTGACGGCGCGCGCGGGGTCCACCTACAACTGATATACCAGTCGTACGGCTCTCGTACGCTCCTAGTCTTCCAAGGGGACCGCATGAGCTTCGCCCAGCCGCTGACCCTGTTCGACCCGGAGGTCGCCGCGGCGGTCGACGCCGAGCTCGAGCGCCAGCAGTCGACGCTGGAGATGATCGCGAGCGAGAACTTCGCGCCGCCGGCGGTGATGCAGGCCCAGGGCTCGGTGCTGACCAACAAGTACGCCGAGGGCTACCCCGGGAAGCGCTACTACGGCGGCTGCGAACACGTCGACACCCTTGAGCAGTTGGCCATCGACCGGGTCACCGCCCTGTTCGGCGCCGAGGCGGCCAACGTGCAGCCGCACTCCGGCGCCCAGGCCAACGCCGCCGCCATGTTCGCCCTGCTCCAGCCCGGCGACACCGTCCTCGGCCTGGACCTGGCGCACGGCGGCCATCTCACCCACGGAATGCGGCTGAACTACTCGGGCAAGCTCTACAACGTCGTCCCCTACCACGTGCGCGAGTCCGACCTCCGCGTCGACATGGACGAGGTGGAACAACTCGCCCTCGCCCACCGGCCCAAGCTCATCGTGGCCGGCTGGTCGGCCTACCCCCGGCAGCTCGACTTCGCCGAGTTCCGCCGGATCGCCGACAGCGTCGGCGCCCGCCTGATGGTCGACATGGCGCACTTCGCCGGTCTGGTGGCCGCCGGACTGCACCCGAGCCCCGTGCCGTACGCGGACGTGGTGACGACGACCACCCACAAGACCCTGGGCGGTCCCCGGGGCGGAGTGATCCTCAGCAGGGCCGAGCTGGCCAAGAAGATCAACTCGGCGGTCTTCCCCGGTCAGCAGGGCGGCCCGCTGGAGCATGTGATCGCCGCCAAGGCGGTCGCCTTCAAGATGGCCGCCTCCGAGGAGTTCCGCGAGCGGCAGCAGCGCACGCTGAAGGGCGCGAAGATCCTCGCCGGGCGGCTGCTGGCCGACGACGTGGCCGAGGCCGGCATCACCGTGCTGACCGGCGGCACCGAGGTCCATCTCGTCCTGGTCGACCTGCGCGACAGCCCCCTCGACGGCCGTCAGGCGGAGGACCGGCTCCACTCGGTCGGCATCACCGTCAACCGCAACGCCGTCCCCTTCGACCCGCGTCCGCCCATGGTGTCGTCCGGGCTGCGCATCGGCACCCCCGCGCTGGCCACCCGGGGCTTCGGCGAGACCGAGTTCCGCGAGGTCGCCGACATCGTCGCCCACACGCTCAAGCCCGAGCAGCTCTCCGCCGACCTGACCCGGTCGCTGCGCGACCGGGTCGCCAGGCTCGCCGCCGCGTTCCCCCTGTACCCCGAGCTGAACGGAGCCGCGGCATGACCGGCACGCCGCTTCCGGACCACCCGGACTTCCTCTGGCGCAACCCCGACCCCAGGCCGTCGTACGACGTGGTGATCGTCGGGGGCGGCGGGCACGGCCTGGCCACCGCCTACTACCTGGCCAAGAACCACGGCATCACCAACATCGCCGTCCTGGAGAAGGGGTGGCTGGCCGGCGGGAACATGGCCCGCAACACCACGATCATCCGCTCCAACTACCTCTGGGACGAGAGCTCCGGCATCTACGAGCACTCCCTGAAGCTGTGGGAGACCCTCGAGGAGGACCTCGACTACCCCATCCTGTTCAGCCAGCGCGGCGTGCTGAACCTCGCGCACACCCTCCAGGACATCCGCGACAGCAAGCGCCGGGTCTACGCCAACCAGCTCAACGGCATCGACGCGGAGTGGCTGGAGCCGGACGAGGTCGCCAAGGTCTGCCCGATCGTCAACATCGACCCGGACGTGCGCCACCCGGTGCTCGGCGCCACGTACCAACCGCGCGCCGGCATCGCCAAGCACGACTACGTCGCCTGGGGCTTCGCACGGCGGGCCGACGCCTACGGCATCGACCTGATCCAGAACTGCGAGGTCACCGGCATCGATGTGACGGACGGCCGGGTGACGGGCGTACGGACCACGCGTGGCCGGATCGCCGCCGGAAAGGTGGCGCTCGCCGGCGCGGGCCACACCTCCGTGCTGGCCGCCATGGTGGGCCTGCGCCTGCCGCTCCAGAGCCACCCGTTGCAGGCGCTGGTCTCCGAACTGCTGGAGCCGGTGCACCCGACGGTCGTGATGTCCAACGCCGTCCATGTGTACGTCTCCCAGGCGCACAAGGGCGAACTCGTCATGGGCGCCGGCATCGACAGCTACAACGGCTACGGCCAGCGCGGCGCGTTCCACATCATCGAGCGCCAGATGGCCGCCGCCCTGGAGCTGTTCCCGGTGTTCGCCCGCGCCCACATGCTGCGCACCTGGGCCGGCATCGTCGACACCACCCCGGACGCCTCCCCCATCGTCGGGCTCACCCCGATCCAGGACCTGTACCTCAACTGCGGCTGGGGAACGGGCGGGTTCAAGGCCACCCCCGGCGTCGGCTGGTGCTACGCCCACACCATCGCCACCGGCGAGCCCCACCCGTACAACGCGCCCTTCACCCTGTCCAGGTTCGTCACCGGCGCACTGGTCGACGAGCACGGCGCGGCCGCCGTCGCCCACTGAGCACCCTCCCGGAGACTCCGATGCAACTCATCGCCTGCCCCTGGTGCGGCGCGCGCGAGGAAGCCGAGTTCCACTACGGCGGCCAGGCGCACGTCCCCTACCCCGCGAAGCCCGCCGCGCTCGACGACGAGCAGTGGGCCCAGTACGTCTTCTTCCGCGACAACCCCAAGGGCGCGTTCGCGGAGCGGTGGATGCACGCCGCCGGGTGCCGCCGCTGGTTCAACGCCGTGCGCGACACCGCCACCCACCAGTTCCTCGCGGTGCACCGCCCGGGCGACGACGGTCAGGAGGCCGGCGCATGAGCAACCCCTTCCGTATCGACGGCCTCGGGTCCGTGGACCGCGGCAGGACACTGTCGTTCACCTTCGACGGATCCCCGTACACCGGCCACCCGGGCGACACCCTCGCCTCGGCCCTGCTGGCCAACGGGGTGCACCACGTGGCCACGAGCATCAGGTACGGGCGGCCCCGCGGCATCATGACCGCGGGGGTAGAGGAGCCCAACGCCCTGGTGCAGATCGAGGCCCCCTTCCCCGAGCCGATGCTCACGGCCACGACCGTGGAGCTGTACGACGGTCTCGTCGCCCGGGGTCTGAGCGGCCAGGGCCGGCTGAGCACCGAGCCCGACCCGGCCCGGTACGACACCCGGCACGCCCACTGCGACGTGCTGGTCGTCGGCGCCGGTCCGGCCGGTCTGTCCGCCGCCCTGACCGCGGCGCGGGCCGGTGTCCGGGTCGTCCTCGTCGACGAACTGCCCGCTCCCGGCGGCTCGTTGCTCGGCGGCCGGGACGGACTCGACGACTGGGTCACCGAGACCGCCGCCGAACTCGCCGCCCACCCCGACGTCCGCCACCTCCAGCGCACCACCGCCTTCGGCTACTACGACGACGGTCTCGTCCTCGCCCTGGAGAAGCGCACCGACCACCTCGGAGCCGACGCGCCCGCCCACGTCTCCCGTCAGCGGATCTGGCGCATCCGGGCCAAGCAGGTCGTCCTCGCCACCGGCGCCTACGAGCGGCCGATCGCCTTCGACGACAACGACCGTCCCGGCATCATGCTCGCCGGTTCCGCCCGCACCTACCTCAACCGCTTCGGCGTGCTCCCGGGCCGCGAGGTCGTCGTGTTCACCACGAACGACAGCGCCTACCACGCGGCGACCGAACTGGCCGACGCCGGCGCCCGCGTCCGCGCGGTGATCGACGCGCGGGAGAACGTGCCCGCCGCCTGGCGCGAGGCGTGTGCGGACCGCGGCATCGAGGTGCGGGCCGGGCAGGTCGTGACGGGGACCACGGGCGTCGAGCGGATCACCGGCGTGCGGGTCGCGTCCGAGGAGCTCGGCTGCGACCTGCTGCTGGTCTCCGGCGGCTGGAACCCGGCGGTGGCCCTGTTCAGCCAGGCCGGGGGCCCCTTGGCCTACGACGGTGAGCTGGGCTCCTTCGTCCCCGCCGCCGCGCTGGACACCGTGCGCACCGCGGGTGCGGCGAGCGGGGTGCTCGGGTCGGCCGGGGCCCTGGCGGACGGCGCGCAGGCGGCCCGGGAGGCGCTGGCGGCGCTCGGCAGGACCGTGGAGCCGGTTCCGCTGCCGGCCGTGGCCGCCGGGCCCGCGGGCGCGCCGGGCGCGGTGCTCTGGCGGGTGCCCAGTCCGCGGGGCACGGACGACGCCCAGTTCGTCGACCTGCAGCGCGACGGGACCGTCACCGACGTCCTGCGGGCCACCGGAGCGGGCCTGACCTCGGTGGAGCACGTCAAGCGGTACACCACCATCGGCACCGCCCATGACCAGGGCCGCACCTCGGGCGTGCTCACCTCCGGGATCATCGCCGAGTCCCTGGGCGTGGACATCGCCGAGCTGGGCACCCCCCGCCTGCGGCCGCCGGCGCTGCCGGTGGCGTTCGCCGCGTTCGCCGGCCGCAACCGGGGCGAGCTGTTCGACCCCGTACGGGTCACCGCCGTCCATCGGTGGCACGTCGAGCACGGGGCCCTGTTCGAGAACGTGGGCCAGTGGAAGCGGCCGTGGTACTACCCGGTCGACGGGGAGACCATCGAGGAGGCCGTGCTGCGGGAGTGCCGGGCGACCCGTGAGGGCGTCGGCATGATGGACGGCTCCACCCTCGGCAAGATCAGCGTCCAGGGCCCGGACTCCGGCGAACTCCTGGACCGGCTCTACACCAATGTGATGAGCTCGCTGAAGGTCGGCCGGGTCCGCTACGGCGTGATGTGCGGCGTCGACGGCATGGCGCTGGACGACGGGACCGTGCTGCGCGTCGCCGAGCAGGAGTTCCTGGTCACGACGACCACCGGCAACGCCGCCAAGGTGCTCGACTGGATGGAGGAGTGGCTCCAGACGGAGTGGCCCGACCTGAGGGTCCACCTGACGTCCGTCACCGAGCACTGGGCGACGATCCCGCTGGTCGGGCCCCGCTCCCGCGACGTCCTGGCCCTGGTCGCGCCCACGCTCGACGTGAGCAACGAGGCCTTCGGGTTCATGACCTGGCAGGACACCGTCGTCGCGGAGGTGCCCGCCCGGGTGGCCCGGATCAGCTTCTCCGGCGAACTCGCCTACGAGATCAACGTCCCCGCCTGGTACGCACTCCACGTGTGGGAGGCCCTGTACACGGCGGGCGGTCCGTTCGGCATCACCCCGTACGGCACGGAGACCATGCACGTGCTGCGCGCGGAGAAGGCGTACCCGATCATCGGGCAGGACACCGACGGCACGATCACCCCGCAGGATCTCGGCATGTCCTGGGTGGTGTCGAAGAAGAAGGACGACTTCGTCGGGAAGCGCTCCTTCGACCGGGCCGAGAACCGGCGCGCCGACCGCAAGCAACTGGTGGGGCTGCTGCCCGTCGACGAACGCACCCTGCTGCCGGAGGGCGCCCAGATCATCGGGACCGAGACGGTGCCCGCGCCGCCGGTGCCGATGCTCGGGCACGTCACCTCCAGCTACCGCAGCGACGCCCTGGGCCGCACCTTCGCCCTCGCGCTGCTGCGCGAGGGCACCCGGCGGGTCGGCGAGACCCTCTACGTCCCGCTGGAGGGCCGCACCGTGCCGGTGACCGTGACCGACCCCGTGCTCTACGACAAGGAGGGAACCCGCCGTGACGGTTGACGCCCCCGCCCGTTTCAGCCCGCTCGCCGACTGGCAGGAGGCCTTCGGCCGGCTCCCCGCCGGTTTCCAGGTCCGCGAGCTGCCGTACCTCACCCAGCTCACCCTGCGGGTGACCCCGGACAGCCCCGCGGCGAAGGCGGTCGAGTCGGTCCTCGGGATCCGGCTGCCGTCCGCCTCGCGCGCGGAGCTGTCGGGTGAGGTGAAGGCCCTGTGGCTCGGCCCCGACGAATGGCTGCTGGTCGCGCCGGCGGACACCGGTGCCTCGCTGACCGAGGAGCTGCGGTCGGCGATCGGCGAGGAGTTCGCCACCGTCACCGACGTCTCGGCGCAGCGCACGGTGCTGTCCCTGCGCGGCGACCTCACCCGCGAGGTGCTGGCCCAGGGCTGCGCGATCGACCTGGACCCGAGGGTGGCGCCCGTCGGCGCCTGCTACACCACGCTGCTCGCGCAGACGGGGATCACCCTGGTCGTCCGGGCCGAGGCCGCCGCCGAGGCATGGCTCCTCGTCCGTTCCTCCTTCGCCCCCTACGCAGCGGCCTGGCTGGTCGACGCGGCCACCGAGTACGGCGGGGGCACGGGATGACCCTGAGCGTCTTCGACATGTTCAAGGTGGGCATCGGACCGTCCAGTTCGCACACGGTCGGCCCGATGCGGGCCGCGTGCTCCTTCGCGCACGCCCTGGAACAGGAAGGACTGCTGGACGACACCCACGGCGTGCGCGTCGAGCTGTTCGGCTCGCTGGGCGCCACCGGGCACGGGCACGGCAGCGTCAAGGCCGTCGTGCTCGGCCTGGAGGGCCACGCCCCCGAGACCGTGGATCCCGCCCTGGCCGCGCCGGCCATGGACCGGGTCCGTACGACGGGACGCCTGCGCCTGCTCGACAAGCATCCCCTCGCCTTCCGGGTCGACGACGACATCGTCCTGCACCGCGGCAGACGGCTGCCGTTCCACTCCAACGCCATGACGTTCGAGGCGGTCGACAGCGCCGGCCGGAGCCTGTCGCACCGCACGTACTACTCGGTCGGTGGCGGTTTCGTCCTCGACGAGGACCAGGCGAACGGCCCGCGGATCGTCCCGGACACCACCGCGGTGCCCTACCCGTTCACCACCGGCGCCGACCTGCTGGCGCACACCGGGGCGAGCGGCCTGTCGATCAGCTCGATCATGATGGCGAACGAGACGGCCTGGCGCCCCGAGGACGAGGTCAGGGCGGGGCTGCTGCACATCTGGTCCGTCATGCGGGAGTGCGTCCGGACGGGGTGCGCCACCGACGGGGTGCTGCCGGGCGGGCTGAAGGTGCGGCGCCGGGCCGCCGCGCTGCACCGCAGGCTCCTGACCGCGGACGACGAGGCGGAGACCGACTCCCTGCACGCGATGGAGTGGGTGACGCTGTACGCGCTGGCGGTGAACGAGGAGAACGCGGCGGGCGGACGGGTCGTCACCGCCCCGACCAACGGCGCCGCCGGGATCATCCCCGCCGTCCTGCACTACTACGAGCGGTTCGTGCGCGGCGCGAACGAGGACGGCATCGTGCGGTTCCTGCTGACCGCCGCCGCCGTCGGCGTGCTGTTCAAGGAGAACGCCTCGATCTCCGGGGCCGAGGTCGGCTGTCAGGGCGAGGTCGGCTCGGCCTGCTCGATGGCCGCCGCCGGGCTGGCCGAGGTCATCGGGGGCACGCCCGAACAGGTGGAGAACGCCGCCGAGATCGGCATCGAGCACAATCTCGGCCTCACCTGCGATCCCGTCGGCGGACTCGTGCAGATCCCCTGCATCGAGCGCAACGCCGTCGCCTCCCTGAAGGCGATCACCGCCGCGCGGATGGCCCTCCACGGTGACGGCACCCATCACGTCTCCCTCGACAAGGCCATCAAGACCATGCGGGAGACCGGGGCCGACATGAAGGACAAGTACAAGGAGACCGCACGTGGCGGTCTCGCCCTCAACGTGGTCGAGTGCTGAGGAGACAGCCATGAGCACCCAGTTCGTCCTGACCCTGAGCTGCCCCGAGCGCCCCGGCATCGTCAACGCCGTGACGGGCTTCCTCGTCCGCAACAGCTGTGACATCACCGAGCACCAGCAGTTCGACGACCCCGACCACGGACAGGTCTTCCTGCGTACCGGCTTCACGACCACCGACGGGGCGCTCACCCTCGACGGTCTGAAGGAGGAGTTCGCGACGGTCGCGGCCGCCTACGGGATGCAGTGGGAGCTGCGGGACGCGACGGTGAAGCCCCGTGTCCTCGTGATGGTGTCGAAGTTCGACCACTGCCTGGCGGACCTGCTCTACCGCTGGCAGAGCGGCACGCTCGACGCCGAGATCGCGCTCGTCGTCTCCAACCACCCCGATCTGCGGCTCATGGCGGACACGGCCGGCGTCCCGTTCGAGCATGTCCCGGTCACGGCCGCGACCAAGCAGCAGGCCGAGGCCCGTCTGCTGGACCTCGTGGACCGGCACGGCATCGACCTCGTGGTGCTGGCCCGCTACATGCAGATCCTCTCCGACGACCTGTGCAAGACCCTCGAAGGCCGTGCGATCAACATCCATCACTCGTTCCTGCCGAGCTTCGTGGGCGCCAAGCCGTATCACCAGGCGTACCAGCGCGGGGTGAAGCACGTCGGCGCGACGGCGCACTACGTCACGGCCGACCTGGACGAGGGGCCGATCATCGAGCAGGAGGTCATCCGGGTCGACCACCGGCTCTCCGCGGACCAGTTGGTCCTCGTGGGCCGGGACGCCGAACGGCTGGCGCTGGCCCGGGCGGTCAACTGGCACTGCCAGAACCGCATCCTGCTGCACGGCAACCGCACGGTCATCTTCAGCTGACACGGAAGGCGTCCCACCATGTCCACCGCGACCGTGCTGTCCGGCTCCGCAGCCGCCGCAGAGATCAAGCGGGAACTCGCCGGCCGGGTCGCCGCCCTGCGAGACCGCGGCATCGTGCCCGGACTGGGCACGATCCTCGTCGGCGACGACCCCGCCAGCCACTCCTATGTCGGCGGCAAGCACCGGGACTGCGCCGAGGTCGGCATCGCGTCCCTGCGCGTCGACCTGCCGGCCTCCGCCACCCAGGCCGATGTCGAGGCCGCGGTGCTGCGGCTCAACGCCGATCCGGCGTGCACCGGTTTCATCGTGCAACTGCCCCTGCCCGACCACCTCGACATGCACGCCGTCCTGGAGCTCGTCGCTCCCGAGAAGGACGCCGACGGGCTCCACCCGACGAACCTCGGCCGTCTCGTCCTGGGCATCCCCGGGCCGCTGCCGTGCACCCCCCGGGGCATCCTCGATCTGCTGCGGCGCCACCGAGTGCCCATCAGGGGCGCGCAGTTCTGTGTCATCGGCTGTGGTGTGACCGTCGGCCGGCCGCTCGGGCTGATGCTCACCCGGCGCACGGAGCACGCCACCGTCACCCTGTGCCACGAGGCGACCCGTGACATCGCCGCCCACACCCGGGAGGCGGACGTGGTCGTCGCCGCGGCCGGGGTGGCGCATCTGGTCCGGCCCGACTGGATCAAGCCCGGGGCGACGGTGCTGTCCGTCGGGCTCACCCGGACCGTGGAGGGCATCCTCGGCGACGTCCACCCCGACGTCGGCCGGGTGGCCGGCACCCTCGCTCCCCCGATCGGCGGCGTGGGACCGATGACCCGCGCCATGCTGATCACGAACATCGTCGAGGCGGCGGAACGCCGGGCCGCGGACCACGCGTGACACGGCGCCGTCGGTGAACCCGGCCCGGAACGTTCGCGTGGTCGCCACTGGCGGAGGGGAGGACCGCGGTGGGTCTCAGGCCACGCGGATGCCCACGATGCAGGTGTCGTCGTCCGTGTCCGACTTGCTGTGGGTGAGCAGCCGGTCCAACTGCTGGTCCAACGTGGGCGGCACCGTGCGCGCCGCCGTCAGCAACTGCGCCAGGGACTCCTCCACGGACCGGTCACGGCGTTCGATCAGACCGTCCGTGTACATCAGCAGCGTGTCCTCGACGGCGAGTTGGACCTCGTGCTCCTCGTACGTCGTCTCGGGTACGGCGCCCAGCAGCAGCCCCTTGACCAGCGGCAGCGGCGCCGCTTCGGAGCCGCGCACCAGGACCGGCGGCAGATGTCCGGCCCGCGCCCAGCGCAGGGTGTGGCGTTCGGGGTCGTAGAGGCCGCAGACCGCCGTCGCGGTGACGGCGCCGGTCAGATGGTGGGCCACCATGTTGAGCCAGGACAGCAACTGGCCCGGCCCGGCGCCCGTGACGGCGAGCCCGCGCAGCGCGTTGCGCAGGACGACCATGCTGGTGGCCGCCTCGATGCCGTGCCCGGCGACGTCACCCACGCACAGCAGCACCAGCCGGGACGGCAGCACGACCGCGTCGTACCAGTCGCCGCCGACCAGATGCTGGGTCTCCGCGGGCCGGTACCGCACCGCCACCTGAAGCCCGGGCACCTCCAGCGGGGCCTGCGCCGGGGGCATGATGGCGTGCTGCAACTGCAGGGCGAGCCGGTTGCGTTCGCTGGACTGCTGCTCCGTGTGGGCGAGCTGGTCACGGGTGGCGGCCAGCGCCACCTCGGTCCAGTGGTGGGCGGAGATGTCCTGGTAGGCGCCGCGTACCACGTACAACTGGCCGTCGGAGTCGAGGACCGGCTCGGCGACCACGCGGATGTGGCGGGTGACTCCGTCGGGCCGCTGGAGCCGGAAGGCGGTGGACGCGGGGCGGCGGTGGTGCATGAGGGCCCGCAGGAACCGTCCGATGGCGACGGCGTCGTCGGAGTGCGCGTGCGCGGGCAGGTCCTCCAGCGGCACGGGAGCACTGGAGGCGGGCTTGCCGTAGAGGTGGAAGAGCTGGCCGTTCCAGGTGATCTCGCCCGTGAGGACGTTCTCCTCGAAGCCCCCGATGCGGCCGAGGCGCTGGGCGTGCTGGAGCAGGCTCGCCAGACGCGCCGTCTCGTCCTCGATGCGCCAGATCAGCAGGACGCTGCCGCCGTGCCGGCTGATGTTGACGTCGGCGACCGCCGCGAGGGCGACCTCGTCCACCAGGGCGGTGAGCCGCATCCGATGGGCCCGGTAGGGCTCCCCGGTGGCGTAGACGCGTTCCATCCGTTCGAAGAGCTCACTGTGGCCGGCGGCCATCGGATACGTCTCCAGCAGCAGGGAGCCGTTGACGACCCCGCGCGGCCGGCCGGCGGGGTCGAGGAAGCGGCTGTTGACGTGGAGGATCCGGAAGTCGACGAGGTTGCCGTCGGGGTCCAGGTGCGGGTGGAGCACCAGAGCCGGGTCGTGGAGTCCGTCGGCCAGGTCCATCAGCTCGGTGACATCGGGCAGGAGGCGGGGGCCCGAGGGCCCGTCGGGACCGTGGAGCGCGGAGGTCTCCAGGGTGTGCGCGCACAGCTCGGCCAGCGCCTCGATCTGCCGGACGATCGGCGCGGGAGGCGGGTCGAGCGGTACGGGCCAGGCGATCTCCAGCACCCCGTGGATCCGCCCGCCGACCCCGGCCGGTACGGCGACCCGCCCGCCGTCGGCGTGGTGGTGCTGGCCGATGGAGGGCAGACCGGTCTCGGACAGGCTGCGGATCCATTGCCCCGCACGTTCGGTGAGGCCGCGGCGTGCCACGGTCGTCACCCCGGGGGGCACGTGCCGCCAGCGCCCGGCCTCGGCGGACGGGAACCCGGCGCTGCCCGCCAGGGTGAGCGAGCCGTCGGCGCCCAGGGCCCAGATCGCCACCGCCTCCGCGCCCAGGGGGTTCAGGGCGTGCTCCAGCAGGGAGTCCGCGACGGCCTGGGTGTCGTGGGCGGACAGCGCACCGCTCTCGGCGGCCCGCAGCCGTACGGCGGAGGAGGGGCGGCCGGCCGGGTCGGCGGCGTCGGTGCGGGCCGCGGTGGCCGCGAGGAAGGCGCTGGTCACCTCCGAGAGCCGGTCGCGCGAGGCCTGGTTGATGACGTCCACCGCGAACTCCAGCGGGGTCACCCCCGCCTGCTCGGTGAGCTCGGCGAGTTGCCGCGCGGCCTGCGCCGGCCCGCACCCGAGCCGCTCGACCAGGATGCCCTTGGCCAGTTCGATCAGGGCCCGCCCGTCGGCCTCGGCCTGCGCCGCCCGCACCTCGCGGCGCAGCCGCTCCACGGTCGCCGCGAGCCGGCCCACGGGGGTGCCGGCGGCGGCGCCGGACGGCTCGCCTCCGGGCGAGCCCTGCGGATCGGGAGGCTGACGGAGATCACTCACGGTGGGCCTGTTCCTCGGCTGGGACGTCCGTGGACGTCACCCGGTCGGCTGGGGGACGACGGTCGCGGCGCCCGGTCACCTGGGCAGCCAGCGTCGGACGCGGGCGATGAGGTCGTTGGTGTCGACGGGCTTGGTGACGTAGTCGTTGGCGCCCGAGGCGAGGCTCTTCTCCTGGTCGCCCGGCATCGCCTTCGCCGTGACGGCGATGATCGGCAACTCCGCGTACCGGGGCATCGCGCGGATCTCGGAGGTGGCGGCGTAGCCGTCCATCTCCGGCATCATCACGTCCATCAGGACGAGCGAGACGTCCGGGTGGGCGAGCAGCATCTCGATGCCCTTGCGGCCGTTGTCCGCGTGCAGGACCTGGAAGCCGTGCAGCTCCAGCACGCCGCTGAGCGCGAAGAGGTTACGGGCGTCGTCGTCGACCACGAGGACCGTACGGCCGAGGAAGGCGTCGTCCACCTGCGCGGGCTGCGGCTCCTCGGCGCGCACCAGCGACAGGACGTCGCCCGGCTGTTCGGCGGACAGGTGCAGGGTGATGCGTTCGCGCAGCTCGTCCAGGCTGGACAGGAAGTCGAGGGGCCGGTCCCCGGCGCGGGAGCGCAGGGCCCGCTCCTGGTCGACGTCCACCCGGTGCCCGGTGTGGACGAGGACGGGCACGCTGGACAGGGCGGAGTCGCCGCGCATGGCCTCGAGGAAGTCCGCGCCCTCGTCGTCGGGCATGCCGAGTTCGAGGACGACACCGTGGCAGGGTTCGGCCGCCAGGGTGCTCGCCGCCTCCTGGGCACCGACGGCGGTGATGATGTCGATCGCCCCGCGCGGATCGTCGGGGTCGTGTGCGATGTCCGCGACGGCCCGCTCGGCGACGAGGGTGAGCAGACCGCGCGGGCGCTCCTCGATGACCAGCAGGCGGCGCCTGCGCTGCTCGGGCACCGCCGCGGGGCCCGTGAGCACCCGGGGCGCCGGTTCCGCGTCGGAGGTGACGAACGGGTCGGCCTGCTCCGCCGGCCGGCCGCCGTTGTCCAGCAGCTCCTCGAAGTCGGCGCGCGCCACGGGCAGGTACAGCGTGAACGTGCTGCCCTGACCGGGGGTGGAGTCGACCGTGACGGCGCCGCCGAGCAGATGGGCGATCTCCCGGGTGATGGACAGGCCCAGGCCGGTGCCGCCGTACTTGCGGCTGGTCGTCCCGTCGGCCTGCTGGAACGCCCCGAAGATCGTCTCCAGTTGGTGCGGGGGGATGCCGATGCCGGTGTCCTTGACGCGGAACGCCACGACGGGGCCACCCCGGTGCACGCCGGGTGGCACCTCCCGGTCGGCGGCGGGTTCGATCCGCAGCTCCACCCCGCCCTGCTCGGTGAACTTCACCGCGTTCGACAGCAGGTTGCGCAGGACCTGACGCAGCCGGGAGTCGTCGGTGAGCAGGTCGACGGGCGTGCCGGGCGCGGTGGCCACCGTGAAGTCCAGGCTCTTCTGGGTCGTCATCGGGCGGAACGTCGCCTCGACGTACTCCAGGAGCTTGCGCAAGGGCACGCGCTCGGGAGCGACGTCCATCTTGCCGGCCTCCACCTTGGACAGGTCGAGGATGTCGTTGATGAGCTGGAGCAGGTCCGAGCCCGCCGAGTGGATGATGCCCGCGTACTCGACCTGCTTGGGGGTGAGGTTGCGCGAGGGGTTCTGGGCCAGCAACTGGGCCAGGATCAGCAGGCTGTTGAGCGGGGTGCGCAGTTCGTGGCTCATGTTGGCCAGGAACTCCGACTTGTACTTGGAGGCCAGCGCCAGCTGCTGTGCCCGGGTCTCCAGTTCCTGCCGCGCCTGCTCGATCTGGAGGTTCTTGGCCTCGATGTCGCGGTTCTGGGAGGCGAGCAGGGAGGCCTTCTCCTCCAGCTCGGCGTTGGACCGCTGGAGTTCGTCCTGCTGGACCTGCAACTCCTCCGACCGGGCCTGGAGTTCGGCCGTCAGGCGCTGGGACTCACCCAGCAGCTCGTCGGTGCGGACGTTGGCGACGATGGTGTTGAGGTTGACGCCGATGGTCGGCATGAGCTGGGCCAGGAAGTCCTGGTGGATCTGGGTGAAGCTGCCGAGCGAGGCGAGCTCGATGACGCCGAGCACCTGTTCCTCGGCCACGATGGGCAGCACCACCAGGGCGCTGGGGACCGCCTGTCCGAGGCCGGAGGAGATGGTGACGTAGCCCGCCGGCAGCTCCTCCACGGTGACGGGACGGCGGCTGCGCGCCGCCTGGCCGACGAGCGACCGCCCGACCGGGATGCGCTCGGGCCGGTCGGTGTCGTCGGGGCGGCCGTACGAGCCCACCAGCCGCAGCTCGGGTCCGCGCTCGGTGTCCTCCGCGAGGTAGAAGGCGCCGTACTGGGCCGAGACCAGCGGGGTGAGCTCGTCCATGATCAGCTCGGCGACCACGGGCAGGTCGCGGTGGCCCTGCATCAGGCCGGCGATCCGGGCGAGGTTGGTCTTGAGCCAGTCCTGCTCCTGGTTGGCCCGGGTGCTCTCGCGCAGGGACCCCACCATGGAGTTGATGTTGTCCTTGAGTTCGGCGACCTCGCCCGAGGCCTCCACGGTGATCGACCGGGTGAGGTCGCCCTCGGCGACGGCGCTCGCGACCTCGGCGATCGCCCGGACCTGCCGGGTGAGGTTCCCGGCCAGTTCGTTGACGTTCTCGGTGAGCCGTTTCCAGGTGCCCTCGACGCCCTCCACCTCGGCCTGTCCGCCGAGCCGGCCCTCGCTGCCGACCTCCCGGGCGACCCGGGTGACCTCCGCGGCGAACGACGAGAGCTGGTCGACCATCGTGTTGATGGTGGTCTTCAGCTCCAGGATCTCGCCGCGGGCGTCGACGTCGATCTTCTTGGACAGGTCGCCGTTGGCCACCGCCGTCGTCACCAGGGCGATGTTGCGCACCTGCCCGGTGAGGTTGTTGGCCATGGAGTTGACGTTGTCCGTCAGGTCCTTCCAGGTGCCGGCCACGTTCGGCACGTGCGCCTGTCCGCCGAGGCGTCCTTCGGTGCCGACCTCGCGGGCGACGCGGGTCACCTCGTCGGCGAACGCGGACAGCGTGTCGACCATGGTGTTGATGACGCCCGCCAGGGCGGCGACCTCGCCCTTGGCCTCGACCGTGATCTTCTGCGAGAGGTCGCCCTTGGCCACCGCGGTGGCGACCTGGGCGATCGAGCGGACCTGCCCGGTCAGGTTGGACGCCATCACGTTGACGTTGTCCGTCAGGTCCTTCCAGGTCCCCGACACGCCCCGGACGATCGCCTGCCCGCCGAGGTTGCCCTCGGTGCCGACCTCGCGGGCGACGCGGGTGACCTCGTCGGCGAAGCCGGAGAGCTGGTCCACCATCGTGTTGATGGTGTTCTTCAGCTCCAGGATCTCGCCCCGCGCGTCGACGGTGATCTTCTGCGACAGGTCGCCCTGCGCGACCGCCGTGGCCACCTGGGCGACGTTGCGGACCTGCGCGGTGAGGTTTCCCGCCATGAAGTTCACGGAGTCCGTGAGGTCGCGCCAGGTGCCCTTCACCCCCTTGACGTCCGCCTGTCCGCCGAGGCGCCCCTCGGTGCCGACCTCGCGGGCGACGCGGGTGACCTCGTCAGCGAACGCGGACAGCTGGTCCACCATCGTGTTGATGGTGTTCTTCAGCTCCAGGATCTCGCCCCGCGCGTCGACGGTGATCTTCTGCGACAGGTCGCCCTGCGCGACCGCCGTCGTCACCTGGGCGACGTTGCGGACCTGGGAGGTGAGGTTTCCCGCCATGAAGTTGACCGAATCGGTCAGGTCGCGCCACACACCGCCGACCCCGGGCACCTGGGCCTGGCCGCCGAGGCGGCCCTCGCTGCCGACCTCGCGCGCGACGCGGGTCACCTCGTCGGCGAACGCGGACAGCTGGTCCACCATGGTGTTGACGGTCTCCTTCAGCTGAAGGATCTCGCCGCGGGCGGGCACGTCGATCTTCTGCGAGAGGTCGCCCTTGGCCACCGCCGTCGCCACCTGGGCGATGTCACGGACCTGGGTGGTCAGATTGCCGGCCATGGCGTTGACGGAGTCGGTGAGGTCCGCCCAGGTGCCGGAGACGCCCGGCACCTCGGCCTGTCCGCCGAGCGTGCCCTCGGTGCCCACCTCGCGGGCCACCCGCGTCACTTCCGAGGTGAACACGGACAACTGGTCGACCATGCCGTTGAAGACCGTGGCGATGTCACCCAGCAGACCCGGTCCGTCGGACGGCAGCCGCGTGCCGAAGTCGCCGTCCCGGACGGCGGTCAGCCCGGCCAGGAGCTGTCGTAGCTCCTGCTCGCCCGGGGCCTGCTCCTGGGCGTCCCTCGACTTGCCGGTCATGCGCACCCTCGTTCCGCTCCCCTGGAGTCCCCACCCCGAGGACTCGGAACCGCGCCGGGCCCCGGAAGGGCCCCTCACCAGCGGCGATTCCGCGGTGGCGCGACTGCCCGCTGAGAGGTCCGTCGAAGGTTAGCTCAGTTGTCGTGCGGCAACCAATTGCCGGGCGCGGGCAGTGCGGGCCGCCGAGAAAGGCGTCACGAAAGCGGTGTGGCGGGGCCGTTCCGGGGTACCGGGACAGTTTTCCATCGCGGCGCCCCCGTGTCCCGGGTTCGCGCGATCGCCCGCACCACAGGTGTGGCGCGGGGATTACGGGGTAGTCGCGCGCCCATGAACGGGGTATCGCAGATCATCGGCAGGGAAGCCGTCCCGCTCGAGGAGTGTTCCCGGATGCCGGATTCCGCACCTGCCGAGGTGACCATGGCCCTGGACGGGGCCGACGGCTGTATCGCTGTCGCCCGGAGTCAGGCGGTGGACTTCCTGACCCGGGCCCAGTCCGAGCACGGGCTGCCGGTGTCGGCCCGCACCCTGGACCTGGCACAGTTGGTGGTCAGCGAGTTGGTCACCAACGCGCTGAAGTACGCGCCCGGACCGGTCCTGCTCCACCTGCGGATCGTCGGCGGCACGGTGGAGATAGAGGTGTGGGACAGCGATCCGACGCTTCCGCTGGCCCGGGCGGCCGATGCCGGGCGGGTCGGGCAGCACGGGCTGGAGATCGTGATGGCGGTGGCCCAGGGCTTCGAGGCGCAGCGGGAGCCGGTCGGCAAGCGCGTCACGGCCCGGCTCGCCCTGTTCGACGATCCGCTGCTGGGCTGAGCGGCTGAATGCTTTAATATTCAAGCATGACGCGCAGGATCTTCATCGACAAGCAGAGCCCCAAGGCCTACCACGCACTGGTCCAGACGTCCGAGGCCGTACGGGCGACCGCCGCCGACGCGGGTCTGGAACGGACCGTCGTGGAACTCGTCAATCTGCGGGTCTCGCAGCTCAACGGCTGCGCGTTCTGCCTGGACCTGCACACCAGGGCCGCCGTGCGGGCCGGCGAGGACACCCGCCGGCTCGGCGTCCTGGCCGCCTGGCGGGACACCGAGTTGTTCTCCCCGCTGGAGCGCGCGGCCCTGGCGCTCGCCGAGGCGACCACCCACCCCACCGACGCCGACGCCCAGGAGGCCGCGTACGCCGAGGCCCGGAAGGCCCTCACCGAGGATCAGATCTCCGCGGTGATCTGGGTCGCCGTCACCATCAACGCCTTCAACCGGGTGTCCGTCCTCAGCAAGCACCCCGTGCGCTGACCCCGTCCGGTCAGCGCAGCGCCGCCAGGGCCGGTTCCACCGCGCGGTGGAACGTCGGGTACGTGTAGATCATGTGCCGCAGCCGCTCCACCGGGACCTCCGCGTGGACGGCGACGTTCAGGCCGTACAGCAGTTCGCCGCCGGCCGGACCGGCCGAGGTCGCGCCGACCAGGACGCCCCGGTCGGCGTCCTCGACGAGCTTGAGGAATCCGTCGCCGCCCGGCCCGTGGATCCACCCGCGGGTGGAGGCGGAGAGCGGGGTCACCGACGTACGGACGCGCAGGCCCTGGGCGCGGGCCCCGCGCTCGGTGAGACCCACGGCCGCGATCTCCGGGTCGGTGAAGGTGACCCGGGGCAGGGCGCGGTAGTCGGCCTCCGGGCCCGGCTCCCCGAGGATGTCACGGACGGCGATCTGCGCCTGGTACATGGAGACATGGGTGAAGGCGCCGCGTCCGGTGAGGTCGCCGACGGCCCACAGACCGTCCGCCGCCCGCATCCGTCCGTCCGTCGGGACCGCCGGGGCCCCGGGGTCCAGCCCGACCGTGTCCACGCCGAGGCCGACGAGATCGGCGTACCGCCCCGCCGCCACCAGCAGGCGCTCGGCGTGCAGCACCTCGCCCTCGACGCTCACCCCGAATCCGGCTGCGCCGTAGCCGATCTGACGGGCCCTCACGCCGGTCAGGACGGTCACCCCGTCCGCCCTCAGCGCCTCGGCCGCCAGCTCCCCCGCCTCCGGCTCCTCCTGCGTCAGCAGCCGTTCCCGCCCCTCCAGCACCGTGACCCGGCAGCCGAACCGGGCGAAGACCTGGGCGACTTCGACGCCCACCGCGCCCCCGCCCAGCACGATCATCGACGCCGGCGGTTCCTTGGCCGCCATCGCGTCCCGGTTGGTCCAGTACGGGGTCCCCGCCAGCCCCGGCACGGAGGGGATCCGGGGACGGCCGCCCGTGGCGAGCACGACACCCCGGCGCGCCGCGAACGTGCGCTCGCCGACGGTCACCCGGCGGTCCCCGGCGAGACGTCCGGTGCCCCGGACCAGTCGGCCGCCCTTGGACTCCAGCCGCTCCACGGCCACGTGGTCGTTCCAGTCGTCCGTCGCCTCGCGGCGGATACGGTCGGCGACCCTCGACCAGTCCGGTGTCACGCTCGCCGCACCCGCCAACGCGGGCGTCCGGCACACCTCGGCGACCAGGTTCGCCGCCCGGATCATCATCTTGCTGGGCACACAGCCCCAGTAGGGGCACTCCCCGCCCACGAGCTCCGCCTCGACCCCGACCACGTCCAGCCCCGCCTCGGCCAGGGTGCCCGCGACATGCTCGCCGCCCGGCCCCAGCCCCACGACGACCACGTCCACCTGCTCGTCCATGCCCCTGCCCTTCCTGTGCGCACACCCTCACGCGTACGGCCGCACGTCCGACCGCCCGGCCCGCCGCACCCCGACGCTAGAGCCGCCGGAGGCCCCCCTCGTGTCCCTGCGTGCACGGGCGCCGACCCCACAGCGCACGCAGCGCCCCCCGACACCGGTGATTGCCCCCGCGGCGGCCCGGTAAGAATCGCCCGGTCAGCCGACCGACCCCCTGGAGGCCGCCGATGCCCGAGTCCCTACCGCCGCCCGGACCGGAGTCCGTCAACGCCGAGGCCTGGCAGGCCTACGCCGTCCACCACCTGCGGCGCGGCACCGTCCTGACGGAGGCGCAGCGGATCGACTGGGGCTTCCCGGGCGCCGGGCCCGACGAGGCGTTCCTCGGCGAGCTGACCGGGCGGCGCGTGCTGGATCTCGGCTGTGGCACGGCCCGGCACGCCGCCCGTCTGGTGCGGGCGTACGGCGCGCAGGTGGACGCCGTCGACGCGGCGCCGGGCCAGATCGAGCGGGCCCGCGCCCGCTACGGCTCCCTGCCCGGCCTGCGTCTGGTGCACGCGGACGCCGTCACCCATCTGCGCGCGGCGGAGCCGTACGACGTGATCTACGCCGTCAACGCCGTCCCGTACGTCGATCCCCGTCGGCTGCTGCCGGCGCTGGCGACCGCGCTGAAGCCCGGCGGAACGCTGTGCTTCAGCGTGCTGCACACCGACTCGCGGGGGGACGGCCCGACCGACGAGCTCGTCGACCGTCCCGAGACCCTGCGGTTCGCCGGCGGCGGAGAGGCCACGGTCCGGATGTGGGTGCTCGGCACCGAGCGGTGGGAGGAGCTCCTCACCGGTCACGGTCTGCGCGTCGAGCGGGTGGAGAGGGTCGACGCGCCCGACCCGGCCGTCAACCGCGCCTCCTACCGGGTCTTCCGCGCCCGGCGCCCGCCGCGTATCTCCGCCCGTCCGCGCACCGCGCACCCGCCGGTCGCGCACGCGGCCCTCGGCGTGGGCGCCATCGTGCACGGCCCCCGGGGGCTGCTCCTCGGCCGCCACCGCCGGGGCACCTGGGAGCTGCCCGGGGGCACGGTGGAGCCCGGGGAGTCCCTGGAGGAGACGGTCGTACGGGAGCTGCGCGAGGAGACCGGGCTGCGCGCGGACCCGTCGCACGTACGGCTGCTCGGCACCAGCCTGGACCGGGTTGAGGGGGTGGTGCGGATGACGGTCGGCGCCGTCGTCGACCGGTGGACGGGCGAGCCCGCCGACCAGCCGGGCGAGAGCGTGGGCGACTGGCGCTGGTATCCGCTGGACCGACTGCCGCCCTCGCTGTTCGAGTGCAGCGCCCAGTCGCTGACGGCCTGGCGCCCGGACCTGCCGATCGACCACGCCCCGGCCCATTTCACGCCCTACGCGGCGGCCCCCGTCACCGCTCCCCCGCCCGCGGGCTGACCAGCCCCGTCTCGTACGCCACCACCACCGCCTGCGCCCGGTCGCGCAGGCGGAGCTTGGTCAGGACACGGGAGACATGCGTCTTCACGGTCGCCTCGGACAGACGCAGCCGCTCGGCGAGTTCGGCGTTGCTCAGGCCCCGGGCGAGCAGCCGCAGGACGTCGAGCTCACGGGGGGGTCAGACCGGCCAGGTCGCGGTGGAGGGCGGCGGTCTCGGCGCCGGTGCGGGCGAAGCGTTCGACGAGGCGGCGGGTGATGGCGGGCGCGAGCAGCGTGTCGCCCCCTGAGGGCCGCCGATCCGGACCTGACGGTCACCGGCTGGGCCGTCGAGCTGGAGCCCGGCACCGACGCGGACGCCTCCGCCAAAGGCCTCGCCACCGCGCTGAAGCCGCTCGGGCTCGGCGCGACGAGCGCCGCGTACGTCAACGGCAGCGACATGGCCGAGGCGATGGACTCGATGACCGCCCTGCTCACGCTGATGCTGGTCGCCGTCGCCGGCCTCGGGGTGCTCGGCGGGGTCGTCCTGGACACCCAAGAACCGATCCGTGAGCTGGGCGTCCACAAGGCGCTCGGTATGACGCCCCGGCAGACCCACGCCCCGGTCCTGACGCCGGTGGTGCCGGCCGGGCTCGTGGGCGCGGCCGGCGGGGTGCCGCTCGGGATGTCGGTGCACGGTGTCGTCACCCGGTCCATGGGCCGCAGCGCCGGGCCGCGGCTGCCGGAGTCGGTCCTCTCGGGCTACGGCACTCCGCTGCTCGCCCTCCTCGCCGTGGCCGGAACGGCCGTGGCGGTCCTGGGCGCGCTGCTGCCGGCCGGCCGGGCCGTCCGGGTCCGTACGGCGACCGCGCTGCGCACCGAGTAGCACGAACGCGTCGGCGGCACGCCCGAAAAGCCTGGGAAGGCACTCGGATTCGTGGTTCTGTCACCCGTTCTCGTGGTGTCGCCCCCCTGACTTCCGGCGGACGGTCCCGTGGCCCGTGAGAAGGTTGCGGCCCCATCCACTCAGGGGGATTTCATGACAAGACGTCATCAATGGTCCGGGGCACGCCGCCGATCGGCGGCGACGCTGCTCACCGCCCTCGGCTCACTGGCCGGCGTGACCCTCGCGGGGGCCGCGCCGGCCGGTGCCGCGAACTGGACCCCGGTGGCGCCGGGTGTGACCTACCGTCAGTACGACGTGTCGGCGGCCGCCGGGGTCACCCGCGTCCATGTCCTCGACGTGGACCTCACGAACAGCCAGGTGCGGCTCGGGCTGCTGTACCCCGGGAAGGTCGCCTCCCGCGCGTCCCTCTCCTCGATGGCCGACGCCCAGAGGGCCGTGGGCGGTGTCAACGGCGACTTCTTCAACGTCTCCGAGACCCAGCACCCCGGTGTCCCCGTGACCGGAGCGAGCGTGGGGCCGGCGATCGCGAACGGCCATGAGCTGAAGGCGGCGGTGCCCGGGGCCCAGCGGTTCGGGCCGGCACTGCCGCCGGGCACCGACACCCGGGCGGTGCTCGGGGTCGGCGCCGACGGCAGGGCCCGGCTGGACACGCTGACACTCGACGGCACGGTCACCGCCGCGCCGGGGCGGCTGAGACTGGCCGGGCTCAACCAGTACGCGCTGCCGGAGAACTCCGTCGGCGCGTTCACCGCGGACTGGGGCAGCGTCTCGCGCAAGCGTGCCACCTGCGGCACCGACACCAGCCGGGGCGCGCCGTGCAGCACCCGCACCTACGAGGTGACGGTCGGGGAGGACCGGGTCGTCGCGGTCTCCACGACACCCGGCAGCGGCGCCGTCGCGGCCGGCACCACGGTCCTCGTCGGCCGGGAGGCGGGCGCGGAGCAGTTGAGGCTGCTGAGGGTGGGCGACCGGGTGACGGTGCGCCACGGACTCACGTCCGCGTCGGGCACGGCGTACCGCTTCGCCATCGGCGGGCATCCGCTGCTGCGGGGCGGTCAGCCGCTGGCGGGGCTGGACACGCGCACCTCGTCCGTGCGGACGGCGGTGGGCGTGGCCGACGGGGGTGGTCGGGTGGTGCTGTTCGCGCTGGACGGCGGGGCCGCCTACCGCGGGGGGATGACGATCGCGGAGGTCGCCGCCGCCCTGAAGGGCCTCGGGGCGACCGAGGGCTTCGCTCTGGACGGCGGCGGCTCCTCGACCCTGGTGTCCCGTCCGACGGGCTCGACCAGGGTCGCCGTCCGCAACCATCCGTCCGACGGGGGCGAGCGGTCGGTGGCCAACGGTGTGGGGGTGTTCACGCCGTAGGGCCGGTCCCCCACCGGGACCGGAGCGGCCTCACGGTCGAAGGCTGCCGACGAGCTCGGCCGTCGCCGTGAGGCCGCTGTGGATGGTGGGGGCCATGCTGGTGCCGGCCAGGAAGAAGCCGAGCAGCAGACAGGTCAGTGCGTGCGAGATCTTCAGTCCGCTGTTGCGCATGAAGACCACCGCAAGGATCAACAGCAACAGGACCACGGAAATGGAAATGGCCATCGCCAACCTCCTCCATCACGTCCGCTTTCACGGCGTTCGGCCGCAAGTGTGGCGTAACGGAGGGTTCGTCCGGGCGGCTGGCCTGTCGTCCGAACGGGTGGTGTCCCGCCCTAGCGGTGTGCGTCGAGGAACGCTTCCAGGCCGGCCAGGTCGTCGGTGTTGAGGTGGTCGACGCCGGCCGCGAGGAGTTCCGTCCACAGGGCGTCGCGCTCGGGTCCTGCCAGATCGGGGGTGGCCCAGAAGCGGACCTGCTGCCCGCGCGCGTGGGCCGTGTCCACGATCCGGCGCAGCTTGGTCCGCTCCGCCGCGGGGAAGGCGCCGACCCCGAGCCAGGTGAAGTTGAGGGTCCAGTTGTCGCTGATGAGCGAGGCGAAGGAGGCCTCGCTGGTGCCGAGGTCGGTGAGGCGGCCGTCGTAGAAGGCGCGGCGGACGGTCTGCGCCTCCATGGGGACGCGGGCGGCCCGGTCGCCGGAGATGACGGCCGTGACGGGGCCGCGCCGGATCCTGCCGTGGGCGTACGTGGTGAACAGGTGCCGGTGGCGCTTCAGGAGCTCGTCCAGGGCGAGGTAGGTGGACGACCCCTCGGTCTTGATGTCGATGAGCAGTTGGAGGGGCCGGCGGTGCCCCCGGTACACGGAACCGTGGTTGGCCTTGACGCGGGTGGCGAGCGGGGCGAGGTAGAGGCCTTCGAGGGTGCGGGTGGGATCGAGTTCGTCCGCCGAGTGGGCGATGAGGACTTCGCCGTCGACGAGGAAGATGTCGGCCTCGACGCTGCCGAAGCGGTGGTCGAGCGCGTCGAAGAGGGGGCGGGGGTGCTCGTAGTCGTTGTGGGCGTGGGCGCGCCACAGTGGGCGGGGCCCGTGCCGCTGTCCGTCGGCGAACGCGCTGCCGGCGGGCGGCGCGAGGACGGCGGCGGTGGTCGCGGCGAGACCGGTGAGCACTCTGCGGCGGGTGACGTGGGCCATGGTGTTCCTCCCTGTGGGGCGGGTCCGAACCACAGGGAGTATGGGGCCGTGCGCCCCCAAGGAACCTGTACCTGCCGGGAGTTGGCCGGACCGCCTCGGTCCGTTCACTCCTTCCGCCCCGCCACACCGAAAAGCCCGCCCCAGGTGGGGCGGGCTTCACCGGATGAACGGCGACGGGGTCAGGGGGCCTGCAGATCGACGAGTTCGGCCACGGCCGACCGGTGGGCGCCGGCCGTGCCGTAGGCGATGGAGTCGGACTTGGCCCGCTTGAGGTACAGGTGGACGGGGTGTTCCCAGGTCATGCCGATCCCGGCGTGCAGTTGCAGCGCCTCCTCGGCGGTGTGCACCGCGACACCGGCCGCGTAGGCCTGGGCCACGGCCACCGCGAGGTCGGCGTCCTCGCCGGTCGTGAGGGCGTCGGCGGCGCCCCGGGCGGCGGCGCGGAGGTTGACGACCTCCAGCCAGAGCTGGGCGAGCCGGTGCTTGAGCGCCTGGAAGCCGCCGACGGGCCGGTTGAACTGCTTGCGCTCCTTGAGGTAGCGCACGGTCTCGGTCAGCAGCCAGTCGGCGAGTCCGAGTTGCTCGGAGGCGAGCAGGCCGGCACCGGCGCGCTGGGCCCGGCGTACGGCGGGTCCGGCGTCGCCGATGCGGCGGCCGGGGGCACCGGTGAGGGTGACGGTGGCGAGGGGGCGGGTGAGGTCGAAGGCGATCTGCGGGGTGACGGTCACCGCGTCGGTGTCCGCGACGGAGACGGCGTGGAGGCCGCCGTCCTCGGCGGGCACGAGGAGGACATCGGCGGCGACGGCGTCCGCGATGCCGGTCAGCTCCCCGTGCAGGGCACCCCCTTCGACGCGTACGGCGGTGAAGGCGGCGCCGGGAGCGTGGTGCAGCCCGACCGCCAGCGCGCCGATCGTCCGGCCGGACGCCAGTCGGCCGAGCAGTTCCTCGTCACCGCAGGCCAGCACCGCCTCCGTGGCGACGACGGCACTGGTCAGATAGGGCACGGGAGCGACCGCGCGGCCCAACTCCTCCAGCACTACGGCGACTTCGCGGTGAGTGGCGCCCTGGCCGCCCAGTTTCTCGGGGATCAGCAGGCCCGCGAGGCCCATGCCGTCGGTGAGCGCCTTCCAGGCCGCCAGGTCGTGCGGGGTGTCCGACTCCGTGCGGGCGATGACACCGGGGGCGTCGCAGTGGTCGGCCAGCAGGTCGCGTACCGCCGACCGCAGCGCCTCTTCCTCCTCGGAGTAGAGAAGATCCGTCATCGGGCCAGGTCCTTCCAGTCGACGTCCTTGTCGGTGCGCGGCTCGGCGGGCAGGCCCAGGACGCGCTCGGCGACGATGTTCAGCAGGACCTCGCTGGTCCCGCCCTCGATGCTGTTGCCCTTGGAACGCAGATAGCGGTATCCGGCGTCCCGGCCGGTGAAGTCCACCAGCTCCGGGCGGCGCATGGTCCAGTCGTCGTACAACAGGCCTTCCTCGCCGCGGAGTTCGACCTCGAGGCCGCTGATCTCCTGGTTGAGGCGGGCGAAGGCGAGCTTCATGCCGGCGCCCTCGGGGCCGGGCTGCCCGGCGACGAGCTGCTGGCGCAGCCGCTCGGCGGTGAGCCGGGCGACCTCGGACTCCACCCACAGCGTGAGCAGCCGCTGGTGCAGGTCGTGGGTGCGCAGGGCGGGGCGTTCGCGCCAGGTCTTCGCGACCGGGCCGATCATGCCGCCCTCGCGGGGCAGCCGCATACCGCCGATGGCGACGCGTTCGTTGTTGAGCGTGGTCTGCGCGACGCGCCAGCCGTCGCCGATCCCGCCGAGGCGGCGGGAGTCGGGGATGCGGACGTCGGTGAGGAAGACCTCGTTGAACTCGGCCTCACCCGTGATCTGCCGCAGCGGACGGACGTCGACACCGGGGTCGGTCATGTCGCAGACGAAGTAGGTGATGCCGGCGTGCTTGGGCACGTCGGGGTCGGTGCGGGCGATGAGGATGGCCCAGCGGGAGTTGTGCGCGCCGGACGTCCACACCTTCTGTCCGTTGACGACCCAGTCGTCGCCTTCCCGGACCGCCCGGGTGCCGAGGGCCGCGAGGTCGGAGCCGGCGCCGGGCTCGCTGAAGAGCTGGCACCAGACCTCCTCGCCGATCCACAGGGGCCGCAGATAACGCCGCTTCTGCTCCTCGGTGCCGTACTTGAGGATCGTGGGGGCGGCCATGCCGAGCCCGATGCCGTTGCGGCGCGCGTCGTTGTCGGGAGCGCCGGCGGCCTCCAGCTCGGCGTCCACGACGACCTGGAGGGAGCGCGGGGCGCCGAGACCGCCGAGGCCCTCCGGGTAGTGCACCCAGGCCAGTCCCGCGTCGAAGCGGGCCTTGAGGAAGTCGAGGCGGTCGGTGGAGGCGGGCGGGTGCGCGGCCAGCAACTCGGCTGTGCGGCGCTTGAGTTCGGCTGCGTCGGTCATGCGGCGGCTCCGTTCTCCAGGGTCGGGACGACGACCACGCGGCCCGTGGTGCGCCCGTCACCGACCCGCTGCACCGCGTCGGCGGCACCGTCGAGCGGCACCCGCTCGCTGACCAGCGGCTTGATGGCGCCCTTCGCGGCCAGCTCGGTGAGCTGCTCGTGGCAGTGCAGGATCAGTCGGGGGTTCTTGGTGGCGTACAGACCCCAGTGCAGGCCCAGGATCGAGTAGTTCTTCACCAGGGCGTGGTTGAGCCCCGGGTGCGGGATGACCCCGCCGGCGAAGCCGACGACCACGATGCGGCCCTCGAAGGCGACGACCTTGGTGGACTGGGTGTAGGCGTCCCCGCCGACCGGGTCGTAGACGACGTCGGCGCCCCGGCCGCCGGTCGCCTCCTTGACGGCGGCGACCACGTCCTCGCTCGTGCGGTCGATGACGACGTCGCAGCCCAGCTCCCGCGCCACGGCGGCCTTGGCGGCACCGCCGACGACGCCGACGACCCGTGCGCCGGCCGCCCGGCCGAGCTGTACGGCCGCACTGCCGACCCCTCCCGCGGCAGCGTGGACGAGCAGCGTCTCCCCGGCCTCCAGGCGGGCCCGGCGGTGCAGGCCGAACCAGCCCGTCTGGTAGCCGATGTGCAGGGCGGCGGCCTCGGCGTCGTCGAGCGAGTCCGGGGCGGGCAGCAGGGCGGCGGCGTCCGCGACGGCGTACTCGGCGAAGCCTCCGTGCGGCAGGGCGGGGTTGGCGATGACCCGCCGGCCGTCCTCGGTCTCCCCGCAGATCTCCACGCCCGGCGTGAACGGCAGCGGCGGCCGCACCTGGTACTGGCCCTTCGCCATCAGCACGTCCGGGAAGTTGATGTTCGCGGCACGCACCTTCAGCAGGACCTGGCCGTCGCCGGGCGTGGGCCGCGCCACCTCCTCCAGGCGCATCACCTCACTCGGCTCGCCGTTCTCGTGCACTTGCCATGCCTGCATGCGGTGCCTCCACGGGACTGCGTCGTCTGACCGGGCTCCCGCGCATACTAAGCGGTCGCTTGCCCACCTGGAAACAGTCCCCGGCAAACGTCACCTTCGCGAGGGCCTGGCCCGTACGTGCATCCGCTCCCCCTGCGGACCGAACAGGCTGAGGAACTCCACCGGCCCCTCCCCCGTCGACCCGAACCAGTGCGGCACGCGCGTGTCGAACTCCACGGCCTCCCCCGCCGTCAGCACCACGTCGTGCTCCCCGAGCACCATCCGCAGCCGCCCGGCCAGCACGTACAGCCATTCGTAGCCCTCGTGGGTGCGCAGGTCCGGCTCCTCGACGCCCTGCGGCACCAGCACCTTGAACGCCTGGAGTCCGCCGGGCTGCCGGGTCAGCGGCCAGAAGGTGCGCCCGTGCCGGACCAAAGGTTTCGCCCGCACCCGGGGATCACTCACGGGCGGTGCGCCGACCAGCTCGTCCAGGGGCACCTGATGGGCCTGCGCGATCGGCAGCAGCAGCTCCAGGCTGGGCTTGCGCAGCCCCGACTCCAGCCGGGACAGGGTGCTGACCGAGATCCCGGTCGCCTCGGACAGCGCCGCCAGGGTCACCTCCCGCTCCTTCCGGATCCGGCGCAGCCGGGGACCCACTTCCGCCAGAACGTCTTCGGCACTCATACCGCTCATTGCAGGTTCGGCAAATGTCTTTGTCAATCCTGTGCTGTCCGGGTCACCGTCTCGGTGGAGGTGGTCACCATGACCGATACGTACGAAGTGATCGTCGTCGGCGGCGGTGCCGCGGGGCTGTCGGCCGCGCTGGTGCTGGGCCGGGCCCGGCGCCGCACGCTGGTGGTCGACGCGGGCGAGCCGCGCAACGCGCCCGCCGCCCATGTGCAGGGCTATCTGACCCGGGACGGCATGCCGCCCGCGGAGTTCCTCGCCAAGGGGCGGGAGGAGATCGCCCGCTACGGCGTGGAGCTGGTCCGGGACCGGGCCGTGGCCGCGCGCCAGGAGGAGGTCTTCGCCGTGGAGCTGGCGTCCGGCCGGACCGTGCGGGCCCGGCAGCTCGTCCTCGCGACCGGGCTGAAGGACGAGCTTCCCGCGGTGGACGGGCTCGCGGAGCGCTTCGGCCGGGATGTGCTGCACTGCCCGTACTGCCACGGCTGGGAGGTCCGCGACCGGGCGTTCGGGGTGCTCGCCACGAGCCCGATGAGCGCGCACCAGGCGCTGATGGTCACCCAGTGGTCCAAGGACGTGACGTTCTTCCTGCACCGGGTCGCCGAGGAGGAGCTGACCGACGACGACCTGCGCCGCCTGGCCGTCGCCGGGGTCCGGGTGGTGCCGGGCGAGGTGGCGGGGCTGCGGATCGAGGACGACCGGCTGACCGGCGTACGGCTCCGGGACGGGAGCGCGCACGAGCGGGACACCCTGTTCGTGGCCCCGCGCCCGGTCCCGCGGAACGACCTGCTGCTCCAGCTCGGCGCCGAGCTGAGGGAAACGCCCTTCGGCGCCTGTCCGGTGATCGACGAGCGGGGTCTGACGAGCGTGCCGGGCGTGTGGGCCGCGGGCAACGCGAGCGGCTTCGCCGAGCAGGTGGTGAACGCGGCGAGCCGTGGCTACCGGGCCGGGGCGGCGATCAACGGCGAGCTGCTCCTCGCGGACCTGGACGCGACCGGGGTGTAGTCCCGGCACCGGCGTTGCACCATGGCTGCATGCTGCTGACCCGGCTCGCCGATGTGTCCCGGGAGGTCGCGGCCACCTCGGCGCGCTCCCGCAAGATCGCTCTGCTCGCGGAGCTGTTCCGGGAGACGGAGGCGGAGGACGTCCCGGTCGTCATCCCCTACCTCGCCGGGCGGCTGCCGCAGGGCCGGCTCGGCGTGGGCTGGAAGGTGCTGAGCCGGCCGGTCGAGCCCGCCGGGACCCCGGCGCTGACCGTGCGTGAGGTCGACGCGCTGCTCGGCGAGCTGGGCGAGGTCTCCGGCCCCGGCTCCCAGGCCGAACGGCTGCGGCTGGTCGGCGCGTTGATGGGCGCGGCCACCGCGGACGAACAGCGGTTCCTGCTCGGGCTGATCACCGGCGAGGTCCGCCAGGGCGCCCTGGACGCGGTGGCGGTCGAGGGGCTGGCGCAGGCGACCGGGGCGCCCCCGGCGGACGTACGCCGGGCGGTGATGCTCGCGGGGTCCCTGCAGACGGTCGCCGAGTCCCTGCTCAGGGACGGTCCGCCGGCGCTGGAGGCGTTCCGGCTGACCGTCGGCCGCCCGGTCCTGCCGATGCTGGCGCACTCCGCGTCCTCCGTCGCCGAGGCGGTGGAGAAGCTGGGCGGCTGCGCGGTGGAGGAGAAGCTGGACGGCATCCGCGTCCAGGTGCACCGGGACGGCGACGCCATCCGCCTCTACACCCGCACGCTCGACGACATCACCGACCGGCTGCCCGAGGTGACGTCGGCGGCACGGGAGTTGGCGGGCGAGCGGTTCATCCTGGACGGTGAGGTCATCGCCTTCGACGCGGACGGCCGGCCCCGTTCCTTCCAGGAGACGGCCGGGCGGGTCGGCTCCCGGGTGGACGTGGCGTCGGCCGCCGAGGCGGTCCCGGTCTCCCCGGTGTTCTTCGACGCGTTGTCGGTGGGCGGCCGGGACCTGCTCGACCTGCCGTTCGCCGAACGTCATACGGAACTGGAGCGGCTGGTCCCGGAGCCGATGCGGGTGCGGCGGACGCTGGTCGACGGCCCGCAGGACCTTCCGACCGCCGAGGAGTTCCTCGCCGAGACCCTCGGGCGCGGTCACGAGGGGGTCGTCGTGAAGTCCCTCGACGCCCCGTACAGCGCGGGCCGGCGCGGCGCGTCCTGGCTGAAGGTCAAGCCCGTGCACACGCTCGACCTGGTGGTGCTGGCCGCCGAGTGGGGCCACGGCCGCCGTACCGGCAAGCTCTCCAACCTCCACCTCGGCGCCGTGACGGCCGACGGCGGCTTCGCCATGCTCGGCAAGACCTTCAAGGGGATGACCGACGCCATGCTCGGCTGGCAGACCGAACGCCTGCGGGAGCTCGCGATGAAGGACGACGGCTGGGTGGTGACCGTACGCCCCGAACTCGTCGTCGAGATCGCCTACGACGGTCTCCAGCGCTCCACCCGCTACCCCGCCGGAGTCACCCTGCGCTTCGCCCGCGTCGTCCGCTACCGCGAGGACAAGCGCCCGCAGGAGGCCGACACGGTGGAGACCCTGCTCGCCGCCCACCCGGAGGTGCGTCCGTGACCCCGAAGCGCAGCGCGGGCCTGCTGCTGTTCCGGCACACGGGCGACGGCGCCGAGGTGCTGCTGGGCCATATGGGCGGCCCCTACTTCGCGAAGAAGGACGCCGGGGCCTGGACCGTCCCCAAGGGCGAGTACGAGCCCGACGAGCCCGCCTGGGACGCGGCCCGCCGTGAGTTCCGGGAGGAGCTGGGGCTTGAGCCGCCCGACGGCGAGGCGATCGACCTCGGGGAGGTCAGGCAGAGCAACGGCAAGATCGTCACGGTCTGGGCGATCGAGGCGGACCTGGACCCGGCGACGGTCGCGCCCGGGACGTTCACGATGGAGTGGCCGCCGAGATCCGGGCGCGTCCAGGAGTTCCCCGAGCTGGACCGGGTGGCGTGGTACGGGGTGGCGCGGGCGCGTGAGGTGATCGTCACGGCGCAGGCCGTGTTTCTCGACCGTCTGGCGGAGCACGCGCGCTGACGTGCACGCGTTGCGCGCCGTGGTGCGGCGCGGGAAGGTCGAAGCAGGCAGCTCTCCAGGAGGTCGGTCATGCCCATCGCGACGGTGAACCCGGCGGACGGCGAGACGCTCAAGACGTACGAGGCCATGGGCGAGGAGGAACTGGAGCGCCGGCTCCAGCTCGCGGAGGCCACGTTCCGCACGTACCGGCTGAGCAGCTTCACCGATCGCTCACGACTGCTGCTCCAGGCGGCGAACCTGCTGGAGGAGGACCAGCGGGACATCGCCCGGGTGATGACCACCGAGATGGGCAAGCCGATCAAGCAGGCCCGCGCGGAGGCCGCGAAGTGCGCCAAGGCGATGCGCTGGTACGCCGAGCGCGCGGAGGGACTGCTCGCGGACGAGCGGCCGGCCGACGCCGACGTCGAGGACTCGGGAGGCGTCCGGGCCCTGGTCCGCTACCGTCCGCTGGGGCCGGTGCTGGCCGTGATGCCGTGGAACTTCCCCCTGTGGCAGGTGATCCGGTTCGCCGCGCCCGCGCTGATGGCGGGCAACGTGGGCCTGCTCAAGCACGCTTCCAACGTGCCCCAGACCGCCCTCTACCTGGAGGACCTGTTCCATCGCGCGGGCTTCACCGAGGGCTGCTTCCAGACCCTGCTGATCGGATCGGGCGCGGTCGACGAGATCCTGCGCGACGAGCGGGTCAAGGCCGCGACCCTGACGGGCAGCGAGCCGGCCGGCCGGGCCGTCGCGTCCACCTCCGGGGCGATGGTCAAGAAGACGGTGCTGGAGCTGGGCGGCAGCGACCCGTTCGTGGTGATGCCCTCCGCCGACCTCGACCGGGCCGCGCGGGTCGCGGTGACGGCCCGGGTGCAGAACAACGGTCAGTCGTGCATCGCGGCGAAGCGGTTCATCGTCCACTCGGACGTGTTCGACGCGTTCGCGGAGCGGTTCACCGAAGGGATGAAGGCGCTGAAGGTCGGCGATCCGCTGGAGGAGGACACCGAGGTGGGTCCGCTGGCGAGCGAACAGGGCCGGGCCGACCTCGAAGAACTGGTGGACGACGCCCGGCGCGGCGGCGCGGCGGTGCTGTGCGGTGGCGAACGTCCCGACCGGCCCGGCTGGTACTACCCGCCGACGGTCCTGTCGGGGATCACCCGTGAGATGCGCATCCACCGCGAGGAGGCGTTCGGCCCGGTCGCGACGCTGTACCGGGCGGCCGACCTGAACGAGGCGGTGCTCATCGCCAACGACTCGCCCTTCGGACTGAGTTCGAACGTGTGGACGCAGGACGAGGCCGAGGTGGACCGTTTCGCCCGGGACCTGGAGGCCGGCGGGGTGTTCGTGAACGGGATGACCGCGTCCCATCCGGCGTTCCCGTTCGGCGGGGTGAAGAGGTCCGGGTACGGGCGTGAGCTGTCCGGGCACGGAATCCGGGAGTTCTGCAACATCACCACGGTTTGGCACGGCGCGTGAGCGCGGCGCGGTTACGATCCCGGGTGTGAACCGCGAAGTGACTCTGCCCCTGATCGTCGACGACCGCGGGACCCTGCAGGTGTCTGCCGCCGATGTGAGCAAGTTGCTCCGCACGCTGGGCGGGAGGTGGCTGCACCTCGTCGAGGCGGGGGCGGAGGATCTCGACGAGGACACGGTGGCGGCGCTGACGATCGAACTGGCGAAGCTGGCCGACCGCATCGACGTGGCGTGCATCGCGCACAGCAGCGGGGGGACGTCGTAGGGGGTTGGCGTTTCGTTGCCGGGTGCGGGCGCGTGGGGGCCTGTCGCGCAGTTCCCCGCGCCCCTTGGGTGGGTGCAGTGGACGTGCCTGCCAGGGGCGCGGGGGACTGCGCGCGGCCCCCACGCGCCCGCAGGCCGCGTACTACCGCGTACTACCGGATGGGCATCCCCGAGAGCGTCCGCGCGATCACCAGGCGCTGGATCTCGCTCGTCCCCTCGAAGATCGTGTAGATCGCGGCATCGCGGTGCATCCGCTCCACCGGGTACTCCCGGGTGTAACCGTTGCCGCCCAGGATCTGGATCGCCTGCGCGGTGACCTTCTTCGCCGTCTCACTCGCGAACAGCTTCGACATCGACCCCTCGGCCGCCGTGAACGGCTTCCCGCTGATCGCCATCCAGGAAGCGCGCCAGACCAGCAGACGGGCCGCGTCGATCTGCGTCCGCATGTCCGCGAGCTGGAAGGCCACGCCCTGGTTGTCGATGATCGGCCGCCCGAACTGTTCCCGGGTCTTCGCGTAGTCGAGGGCGTAGTCGTACGCGGCACGGGCCGTGCCGACGGCCATCGCGCCGACGGCGGGCCGCGAGGCCTCGAACGTGGCCATCGCCGCGTTCTTCACCCGCTCACCGCCCTGCTTGGCCCGCTCCCGGGCCCGCGCCAGCCGCTCGTCCAGCTTCTCCTTGCCGCCGAGCAGGCAGGAGCCGGGCACGCGCACGTTGTCGAGGATGACCTCGGCGGTGTGCGAGGCGCGGATGCCGTGCTTCTTGAACTTCTGGCCCTGGGCGAGGCCGGGCGTGCCCGCCGGGACGATGAAGGAGGCGTGTCCCTTGGAGCCCAGCTCCGGGTCGACGACGGCCACGACGACGTGGACGTTGGCGATACCGCCGTTGGTCGCCCAGGTCTTCGTGCCGTTGATCACCCACTCGTCCTTGGCCTCGTCGTACACGGCCCGCGTCCGCATGGAGGCGACGTCGGAGCCGGCGTCGGGCTCGGAGGAGCAGAACGCCGCGACCTTGACGTCGTTGACGTCGCCGTACATCTGGGGGATCCAGGTGCCGATCTGTTCCTCGGTTCCGTTGGCGAGGACTCCCACGGCGGCCAGGCCCGTGCCTACGATCGACAGGGCGATGCCCGCGTCGCCCCAGAACAGTTCCTCCATGGCCATCGGGATACCGAGGCCGGTGGGGTCGAAGTACTGCTGCGCGTAGAAGTCGAGGGAGTAGATGCCGACCTTCGCGGCCTCCTGGATGACCGGCCAGGGAGTCTCCTCACGCTCGTCCCATTCGGCGGCCGCGGGGCGGATGACGTCGGCGGCGAAACCGTGCAGCCAGTCCCGGACCTCCTTCTGTTCGTCGTTGAGCTCCATGGTGAACTCGGCCATGTCCCCTCCAGCGGCGGGCGTGCGTGTTACTAGCGGTAACCCCGAGTCTGTTACTCACGGGTAGGAAAAGTCAACTCCTGAGGTCGGCCAGGGAGCCTTCAGTCCCGTTCGCTGTCAGGCTGCTGTCAGGTGTTAGTTTGCGCAGGCGTCACCGAAACATCACGGGTGGGGAGAGCACATGGACACCACACAACGGACCGAGCAGCAGCGGTCCGCCGACCGCCGACGGCGAGAGTTGCTGGAGGCCGCGGACCGGGTGGTGCTCCGGGACGGCCCCCAGGCATCGATGAACGCGATCGCCGCCGAGGCCGGCATCACGAAGCCGATCCTCTATCGCCACTTCGGCGACAAGGGGGGACTCTACGCGGCGTTGGCCAAGCGGCACACGGACGCGCTGCTGGACTCCCTGCGCGCCGCGCTGGACGCGCCCGCGGAGCGGCGGGAGCGGGTGGAGGCGACCCTCGACACGTACCTCGCGGCCATCGAGGCGCGGCCCCAGGTGTACCGGTTCCTGATGCACCCCTCCGAGGGGGGCCAGGGCGGCGACCAGGGGTTCGACGTGGGCAAGCACAGCGCGCCGTTGCTCCGCAGGATGGGCGAGGAACTGGCTCAGGTGATCGAGGACCGGCTGGATCTCGGGCCCGAGAGTCAGCGGGTGGCCCGGGTGTGGGGGCACGGGATCGTCGGGATGATGCACGCGGCCGGGGACTGGTGGCTGGGCGAACGGCCTTGTTCCCGGGCCGAGCTGGTGCGGAGTCTCGCGGATCTTCTGTGGGGGCGGCTCGCCGCCGCGGGGGACAAGATCGGGGGGCCGGGCTTCTGAGGGTTGCGGGGCGGGTGCGGGTGCGTTGTGGCCTGTCGCGCCCACGCGGCGGAGCCGCGAATCGACACGGCTCCCGCGCCCCTAAAGAAGCTGCGCTCGCCCGTGCCATGACGCTCGGCTGACCTGGCGCATCAGTCTCCTCTTGCGCCAGCCCTCCACGCGGTCCGCGTACACCCGGCCCTCCAGGTGGTCGCACTCGTGTTGCAAGCATCTGGCAAAGAATCCCGTGCCGTGGATCGTGAGGGGGTCGCCGGTCGCAGTGAAGCCCTCGACGACCGCGTGGTCGTGGCGTTCCGTGCCCGCCTCCAGGCCCGGCAGGGAGAGGCAGCCCTCCGGGCCGCGCAGGACGATGCCGTCCGCCTCCACCAGCCTCGGGTTCACGACATGGCCCAGGTGGCGGACGTCCTCGTCGTCGGGGCAGTCGTAGACGAAGACCCGCAGGGGTTCGCCGACCTGGTTGGCGGCGAGGCCCACGCCCTGGGCGGCGTACATCGTGGCGAACATGTCCTCGACGAGCCGGGCGAGTTCGGGGCCGAACTCGGTGACCTCCCGGCAGGGCCGTGCCAGGACGGGGTCGCCGAGGAGGGTGAGGGGCCTGACGCGTCCGTGCGCGCCCGGGATGGAGCCGTGTCGCATGGCGGCAAGGGTACGGTCCCTTCTGACACGCGCATGCCGTACGCGTGGGAGCTGGTGCCGCGATTCGGGGCTGCGAGGGGATCTCGATAGGCTGACCACCTACCACGTTGCCGTACGGCAGAGGCGCGGCGCGTACGCAAGGAGGATCGAGAACTGATGGCAGGCAACTCGGACCCGCTCACGCCGCGGGCCAAGATCGCCGTGACCGCGGGCAAGGCGGTCGCTGCGGCATCGCGCGCGGCCGGACGCGGCAGCGGATCGGTGATCGGTGGCCGGGTGGCACTCAAACTCGACCCCGATCTCCTGGCGCGGCTCGCCCAGAACCTGGACGTGGTCCTGGTGTCGGCGACCAACGGCAAGACCACGACGACCCGGCTCATCGCCGAGGCCCTGCGGGCCGCCGGTCCGGTCGTGTCCAACGCGCTCGGCGCCAACATGCCGGCCGGCATCACCTCGGCGCTCGCGGGCGGGTCGGACTCCAAGTACGGCGTCATCGAGGTCGACGAGAAGTACCTCGCCGGCGTCGCGCGGGACACCGCCCCGAAGTGCATCGCCCTGCTGAACCTCTCCCGGGACCAGTTGGACCGCGCCGCCGAGACCCGGATGCTCGCGGAGAACTGGCGTGAGGGGCTCGCCGGCTCCAAGGCCGTCGTCGTCGCCAACGCCGACGACCCGCTGGTGGTGTGGGCCGCGTCCTCCTCCCCCAACGTGGTGTGGGTGGCCGCCGGGCAGATGTGGAAGGACGACGCCTGGTCGTGCCCGTCCTGCGGCGGTGTCATGCAGCGGCCCGGCGACGACTGGTTCTGCGGCGAGTGCGGGTTCCGCCGGCCGCAGCCGAGCTGGGCGCTGTCCGGGGACCACGTCCTCGACCCGCACGGCTCCGCCTGGCCCATCCACCTCCAGCTGCCCGGACGGGCCAACAAGGCCAACGCCGCCTCCTCCGCCGCCGTCGCCGCCGTGTTCGGCGTGCCGCCGCAGGTCGCGCTGGAGCGCATGTACCAGGTGCAGGCCGTCGCCGGACGCTATGACGTCGTCCAGTTCCAGGGCCGTGACCTCAGGCTGCTGCTCGCCAAGAACCCCGCGGGCTGGCTCGAGACGTTCAGCCTGATCGATCCTGCACCGGCCCCGGTGATCCTCTCGGTCAACGCGCGCGGCGCCGACGGCACCGACACCTCCTGGCTGTGGGACGTCGACTACACGCGGCTGACCGGCCACCCGATCTTCGTCATCGGTGACCGCAAGCTGGACCTCGCGGTGCGCCTCGAGGTGGCGAACCAGCACTTCCAGGTGTGCGACAGCGTCGACCAGGCCGTGCAGCAGTGCCCGCCGGGCCGGATCGAGGTCATCGCGAACTACACCGCGTTCCAGGACCTGCGCCGCCGCGTCGGCAACTGACCACGAAGGACGACCAGTTCATGAGCGACAACCAACTGCGGATCGTCTGGGTCTACCCGGACCTGCTCAGCACCTACGGCGACCAGGGCAACGTCCTGGTCGTGGAGCGCCGCGCCCGGCAGCGCGGCCTGGACGTGGCCCGCCTCGACGTGCGCAGCGACCAGCCGATCCCCACCTCCGGCGACATCTACCTCATCGGCGGCGGCGAGGACCGGCCCCAGCGGCTCGCGGCGGAGCGGCTGCTGCGCGACGGGCACCTGTTCCAGGCGGTGAACAACGGCGCGATCGTGTTCGCGGTCTGCGCCGGCTACCAGATCCTCGGCCACGAGTTCGTCAACGACGTCGGCCAGCGCCAGCCGGGCCTCGGCCTCCTCGACGTCACCACGGTGCGCGGCGAGGGCGAGCGGTGCGTCGGTGACGTCCTCGCCGACATCGACCCCCGGCTCGGGCTGCCGTCCCTGACGGGCTTCGAGAACCACCAGGGCGTCACCCATCTCGGCCCGACCGCCCGCCCGTTCGCCCGGGTCAGCATGGGCCGGGGCAACGGCACGGGCGACGGTACGGAGGGCGCGTACAACGACACCGTGTTCGGTACGTACATGCACGGGCCCGTGCTGGCCAGGAACCCGCTCATCGCGGACCTGCTGCTGAAGCTGGCGCTCGACGTGAACGCGCTTCCGCCGACCGACGACCGCTGGTACGAGGCGCTGCGCAACGAACGGATCGCGGCCGCGCAGCAGCCTGCGTGATCCATGTGTTCACCTGCTTTTCAGGGCACCGTCAGCAGCCCGTCTGACGGTACGTCCGCACAGGTGAGCAGGCACGTCCAGCAGGCGGACGCATGCTTCGGCCCCGCCCCCTCCTGCCGCTAGGGTGGCGGGGATCGAGCCGGACGACGTGGTCCGGATCCGGCCCTCGTGGAGAAGGTTTTTCGGGCTATGCGCATTGGTGTCCTCACGTCCGGCGGCGACTGCCCCGGCCTGAACGCCGTCATCCGGTCCGTCGTGCACCGTGCCGTCGCCGACCACGGCGACGAGGTCATCGGCTTCCGGGACGGCTGGAAGGGCCTCCTGGAGTGCGACTACCTCAAGCTCGACCTCGACGCGGTGGCCGGCATCCTGGCCCGCGGCGGCACCATCCTCGGCTCCTCCCGCGTCCAGCCCTCCCATCTGCGGGACGGCGTGGAGCGGGCCAGGGGGCACGTGGAGGAGCTCGGGCTCGACGCCATCATCCCCATCGGCGGTGAGGGCACCCTCAAGGCGGCCCGGCTGATGTCCGACGCGGGGCTGCCGATCGTCGGCGTGCCGAAGACCATCGACAACGACATCGCGGTCACCGACGTCACCTTCGGCTTCGACACGGCCGTCGGGGTCGCGACCGAGGCGCTCGACCGGCTGAAGACCACCGCCGAGTCGCACCAGCGGGTGCTGGTCGTCGAGGTCATGGGGCGGCACACCGGCTGGATAGCGCTGCAGTCCGGCATGGCGGCGGGCGCCCATGCCATCGTCGTACCGGAGCGGCCGTTCGACATCGAGGAGCTGGCCCGGCGGGTCGGTGAGCGGTTCGAGGCGGGCAAGCGGTTCGCGATCGTCGTCGCGGCGGAGGGCGCCAAGCCGCGGGCCGGGACCATGGACTTCGACGAGGGCGGCAAGGACATCTACGGGCACGAGCGGTTCGCCGGGATCGCCCGGCAGCTCTCCATCGAGCTGGAGGACCGGCTCGGGAAGGAAGCCCGTCCGGTGATCCTCGGGCATGTGCAGCGGGGTGGGACGCCCACCGCGTACGACCGGGTGCTGGCGACCCGCTTCGGGTGGCACGCGGTGGAGGCGGCGCATCGGGGGGAGTTCGGGAAGATGACGGCCCTGCGCGGGACGGACATCGTGATGGTGCCGCTGGCGGAGGCCGTGGAGACGCTCAAGACCGTGCCGGCGGAGCGGTACGCGGAAGCGGAGTGCGTGCTGTAGCCGTCCGGCGGGTGCGGGTCGTGTGTGGTTGCTCGCGCGGTTCCCCGCGCCCCTTTCAGGTCGGCTGTCCTGCCCCCGGTCGAAAGTTCGGCCGGGGGCGGTTCTACTCTGGGGGCGGCAGGAAACGCACAACCCCCCACGAATCAGGAGCCGCCCACCATGGAACACAGCGGGCACGGCACGCATATGGATCTACTGCCGTTCACGCTGGGGCGGGGGCTTCAGTGGTCGGCTGATCCGTTCTTCCTGGTCGCCTGTCTGGCCGGGCTCGGGTTGTACGGGTGGGGTGTGGTGCGGCTGCGGCGGCGGGGGGACGCCTGGTCGGCGGGGCGGACCGTGTCGTTCGTCGTCGGAGTCCTGACGATCATGCTGGTGATGTGCACCGCCCTGAACGACTACGGGATGGTCATGTTCAGCGTGCACATGGTGCAGCACATGGTCATCAGCATGCTGTCGCCGATCCTGATCCTGCTGGGCGCGCCCGTCACGCTGGCGCTGCGGGCGCTGCCGGCGGCCGGCGGGGGGCGCAAGGGGCCGCGTGAGCTGCTGCTGATGCTGCTGCACAGCCGGTACATGCGGATCATCACGCATCCGGCGTTCACCATTCCGATGTTCATCGCCTCGCTGTACGCGCTGTACTTCAGTCCCCTCTTCGACTTCCTGATGGGCTCGAAGGTCGGGCACCTCGCGATGATGGTGCACTTCCTCGCGGTGGGCGTGGTGTTCTTCTGGCCGATCATCGGGGTGGACCCGGGGCCGCACCGGCCCGGGCATCTGATGCGGATGCTGGAGCTGTTCGCCGGGATGCCGTTCCACGCGTTCTTCGGCATCGCGCTGATGATGGCGTCCGAGCCGATGGTCGACACGTTCCGCAACCCGCCGGCCTCGCTCGGGATCGACGCGCTGACCGATCAGAACGCCGCGGGCGGCATCGCGTGGGCGTTCAGTGAGATTCCGTCCGTGCTGGTGCTGATCGCGCTGCTGTTCCAGTGGTACGGCTCCGAACAGCGGCAGGCCAAGCGCAAGGACCGGGCCGCCGACCGGGACGGTGACAAGGAGCTGGAGGCGTACAACGCCTACCTCGCCTCGCTCGACGCCCGGGGGCGCTGAGGGCCCGGCCGCGCGAATCCGGGGCGCCGGAGCGTGAGCCGGGGCACCATGGAGGTGGACACGCCCGGCGGAGGGCGGCCCTGAGGAGGGTGTCGCGATGGCAGGTTCCACGGACGGCTCCACGAAGACCATGGGGGTGCTCACCATCGGCGGGCTCGTCGCGGTGACCGCCTACACGGTGGCCCTCGGCAGCAACGGCTGGCTGTGGTTCGGCTGGGTGGTGCTCGGGCTGATCACCCTGGCCATGATCGTGCTGAAGACCGGCTGATCACCCGGGAGCGAGCCGGGCCGCCGAGTGGACGCCCGGCTGGTACTTCGGCAGCCGGGCGGTGATCTTCATCCCCGCTCCCACGGCCGTCTCGATGACGAGGCCGTAGTCGTCGCCGTACACCTGGCGGAGCCGGTCGTCGACGTTGGACAGGCCGATGCCGCCCGAGGGGCTGACCCCGCCGGCCAGGATGCGGCGCAGCAGGACCGGGTCCATGCCGGCGCCGTCGTCCTCGATGACGACCAGGGCCTCGGCGCCGGCGTCCTGGGCCGTGATCTGTATGTGGCACTTCTCCGCCTTGCCCTCCAGGCCGTGTTTGACGGCGTTCTCCACCAGGGGCTGGAGGCAGAGGAAGGGCAGGGCGACCGGGAGGACCTCGGGGGCGATCTGGAGCGTGACGGCGAGGCGGTCCCCGAAGCGGGCGCGGACCAGGGCCAGATAGTGGTCGATGGCGTGGAGCTCGTCGGCGAGGGTGGTGAAGTCGCCGTGCCGGCGGAACGAGTAGCGGGTGAAGTCGGCGAACTCCAGGAGCAGCTCGCGGGCGCGCTCGGGGTCGGTGCGGACGAAGGACGCGATCACGGCGAGCGAGTTGAACACGAAGTGCGGGGAGATCTGGGCGCGCAGGGCCTTGATCTCCGCCTCGATGAGTTTCGTACGGGACTGGTCGAGATCGGCGAGTTCCAGCTGGACGCTGACCCAGCGGGCCACCTCCCCCGCCGCCCGGACCAGTACGGCGGACTCACGGGGCGCGCAGGCGACGAGGGCGCCGTGCACCCGGTCGTCGACGGTCAGCGGGGCGACGACGGCCCAGCGGACGGGGCAGTCGGCGTGGTCGCAGGCGAGGCGGAAGGCCTCGCCCCGGCCGCTGTCCAGGGGGCCGGCGAGGCGTTCCATGATCTCGCCGCGGTGGTGGGCGCCCACGCCGTCCCAGGCGAGGACCTGCTCGCGGTCGGTGAGGCAGAGGGCGTCCGTGCCGAGGAGGGTGCGCAGTCTGCGGGCGGACTTGCGGGCCGTCTCCTCGGTGAGGCCCGCCCGCAGCGGGGGTGCGGCGAGCGAGGCGGTGTGCAGGGTCTGGAACGTGGCGTGCTCGACGGGGGTGCCCAGGCCGCCCCGGCTGTCCGGGCGTGCGGTGCGCCGGCCGAGCCAGAAGCCGAGGGCGAGGAAGGGCAGGATCGCCATGCACACGCCCGCCAGAAACCCGCTCATGGGGTGGCCTCCGTCGTCCTGAGTTCCTCCGTGCGCAGTTCCTCCGGGAGGTGGAAGCGGGCGAGGATCGCCGCCGTGCCGGCCGGGACGCGGCCCGGGGTGGCCAGCGAGACGAGGATCATGGTGAGGAAGCCCAGCGGGACCGACCACAGCGCGGGCCAGGCGAGGAGGGCGTGCAGCCCGCCCGTGACCGGCAGGCCCGCCATCGTCGCCGCGACCGCGAGGAACGCCGAACCGCCGCCCACCACCATCCCGGCGACCGCCCCGGGCGGGGTCAGCCGGCGCCACCAGATGCCGAGGACGAGCAGCGGGCAGAAGGAGGACGCCGACACCGCGAAGGCGAGGCCCACCGCGTCGGCCACCGGCAGTCCGCCCACCAGCAGACTGGCGGCGAGCGGTACGGCCATGGCGAGCGCGGTGCCCAGCCGGAAGTGGCGTACGCCCCGGGCCGGCAGCACGTCCTGGGTGAGGACGCCCGCGACGGCCATGGTCAGCCCGGACGCCGTGGACAGGAACGCGGCGAAGGCGCCCCCGGCGACCAGGGCGCCGAGCAGGTCGCCGCCGACGCCGCCGATCATCCGGTCCGGCAGCAGCAGGACAGCGGCGTCGGCGTCACCGGTGAGGGCGAGTTCGGGGGTGTACAGGCGGCCGAGGGCGCCGTAGAGGGGCGGGAGCAGGTAGAAGACGCCGACCAGGGCGAGGACGGCGACCGTGGTGCGGCGGGCGGCGACTCCGGTCGGGCTGGTGTAGAAGCGGACGACGACGTGCGGCAGTCCCATCGTGCCGAGGAAGGTGGCGAGGATCAGTCCGTACGTGGCGTACAGCGGGCGTTCCTCGCGGCCCGCGGCGAGGGAGGTGGACATGCCGCCGTTGCTGCCGCGCTCGGCGGTGGGGACGGGGGTGCCCCCGGCGAAGGTGAGCCGGGTGCCGCGGTCGATGCGGTGGGTGCCGGCGGGCAGGTTCAGAAGCGTGCCGGAGTGCCGGCGGCCGTCGACGGCGCCGTCCACCGTCACGGCCAGCGGGCTGTCGAGCTTCAGTTCGAGGGTGTCGTCGACGCGGACCGTGCGCTGCTCGCGGAAGGCGGCCGGTTCGGCGAAGGCGTGGTGGGGGGCTCCGTCGCCCTGCCAGGCGAGGACCAGGAACAGCGCGGGGACGAGAAGGGCGGTGAGCTTGAGCCAGTACTGGAAGGCCTGCACGAAGGTGATGCTGCGCATCCCGCCCGCGGCCACGGTCGCGGCGACGACGACCGCGACGATCAGCCCGCCGAGGGAGTCCGGCGCCCCGGTGAGGACGGTCAACGTCAGTCCGGCGCCCTGGAGCTGGGGCAGCAGGTACAGCCAGCCGACGCCGACGACGAGGGTGCCGGCGAGCCGCCGGACGGTGTGGGAGGCGAGGCGGGCCTCGGCGAAGTCGGGCAGGGTGTAGGCGCCGGAGCGGCGCAGCGGGGCGGCGACGAAGAGGAGCAGGACGAGATAGCCGGCGGTGTAGCCGACGGGGTACCAGAGCATGTCGGGGCCCTGGACGAGGACCAGTCCGGCTATGCCGAGGAAGGAGGCGGCGGACAGGTACTCGCCGCTGATGGCGGCCGCGTTGAGGCGGGGGCCGACGGTGCGCGAGGCGACGTAGAAGTCGGAGGTGGTGCGGGAGATCCTGAGGCCGAAGGCGCCGACGAGGACGGTCGCGACCACCACCAGGGCGACAGCGGGCACGGCGTACGCCGAGTTCATGGGCCCGGCCCTACCGGTCCTCGACCAGCCGCACGAAGTCCCGCTCGTTGCGTTCGGCGCGGCGGACGTACCAGCGGGCCAGCAGGACGAGCGGGAGGTAGAGGCAGAAGCCGAGGACGGCCCATTCCAGGCGGTGGGCGTCGGGCATCGCCGCGAAGAGCAGCGGCAGGGGGCCGACGAGGAGGGCGAGGACGGCGAACACCGCGAGGGCGGCGCGCAGTTGGGAGCGCATGAGGGAGCGGACATAGGTGTGGCCGAGGGTGGTCTGCTCGTCGATCTCGGTCCGTGGGCGGTAGTAGCCGAAGGCCCGCCGGGTGCGGCGGGGCGGGCCGGTGACGACGACGCGCCGCTCGACGGGGTCCTGCGGCATGGTCACGGCCTCCTCATCAGCAGGTCCCGCAGTTCGCGGGCGTGGCGGCGGCTGACCTGGAGTTCCTCGTCGCCGACGAGGACGCTGACCGTGCCGGCGTCGAGGCGGAGTTCGCCGATGTGGCGCAGGGCGACGAGATGGCGGCGGTGGATGCGGACGAAGCCGCGGGCCCGCCAGCGTTCCTCCAGGGTGGACAGGGGGATGCGGACGAGGTGGTGGCCGCGGTCGGTGTGCAGCCGGGCGTAGTCGCCGTGGGCCTCGACATGGGTGATGTCGTCGACGGCGACGAACCGGGTCACGCCGCCGAGTTCGACGGGTATGTGGTCGGGGTCGGGTTCGTGGACGGGGATGCGGGGCGGGTTGCCGCGCAGTTCGGCGGCCCGGCGCACGGCTTCGGCGAGGCGTTCCTTGCGGACCGGCTTGAGGACGTAGTCGACGGCCTTGAGGTCGAATGCCTGCACGGCGAAGTCCTCGTGGGCGGTGACGAACACGACCAGCGGCGGGCGGGCGAAGCCGGTGAGGAGGCGGGCCAGGTCGAGGCCGTCGAGGCCGGGCATCTGGATGTCGAGGAAGACGACGTCGATGGCCTCGGGACCGTGCGGGCCTGACTCCAGCGCCCGGTTGATGCGGCGCAGCGCCTCGGTGGCGTCGCCGGCGCCCTCCACGCTGCCGATGCGGGGATCGGCGTTCAGCAGGTACAGCAGTTCCTCGAGCGAGGGGCGTTCGTCGTCGACGGCGAGGGCGCGCAGCATGAACGTGGAGTGTAGGGGTGAACGGCGCGGCTGGACATGTGCCGGGGTGTGGACGGATCCGCTGGATACAGTGCCCGCATGAACAGCGGCACTGCCCCTTTCGACGAGCTCGACCGGAAGATCGTCACCGCTCTGATGGCGAACGCCAGGACCAGTTTCGCGGAGATCGGGTCGGCGATCGGCCTGTCGGCGACGGCGGTCAAACGCCGGGTGGACCGGTTGCGGGACACCGGGGTGATCACGGGGTTCACGGCCACGGTGAAGCCGGCGGCGCTGGGCTGGCGCACGGAGGCGTATGTGGAGGTGTACTGCGAGGGCGCGGCCCCGCCGCGGAGGCTCGCGGAGGTGGTGCGCAACCATCCGGAGATCACCGCGGCGATGACGGTGACGGGCGGGGCGGACGCGTTGCTGCATGTGCGGGCGCGGGACGTGGAGCACTTCGAGGAGGTGCTGGAGCGGATCCGGGTGGAGCCGTTCATCCGCAAGACGATCAGTGTGATGGTGCTGTCGCATCTGCTGCCGGACAGCCCGGAGGCGGGAGCCACCCACGCCGCGCCCGATGACGCAGCGAACCTGCGTGAACAGGGCTGACTGCGCAGCACTCCTGCGTGAACACGCAGCGTTCGTCGCTTGTAGCGCTCCGCTGTCGCTTCTTACCTTGGGGACATGCCCGAGAGTGTGACCACCGGCCGCAGGCCGAGTGCGCGGCGCTTTCTCGTCTGCGAACCCAGACACTTCGCCGTGCAGTACGCGATCAACCCGTGGATGCGTCCCGACACCCCCGTGGACGTGGACCTCGCCCAGGAGCAGTGGCAGTCGCTGATCCGCGCCTACCGCTCCCACGGACACACCGTCGACACCGTGGAACCGGTCCCCGGTCTGCCGGACATGGTCTTCGCCGCGAACTCCGCGGTCGTGGTGGCCGGCCGGGTGTTCGGCTCGCTCTTCCACGCGCCCGAGCGGCGCCCCGAGTCCGCGCTCTACGACACCTGGTTCAAGGCCGCCGGCTACGACGTGCACCGCCCGGAGAACGTCTGCGAGGGCGAGGGCGACCTGGTGTGGACCGGCCGGTACGTGCTGGCCGGCACGGGGTTCCGTACGACGCGTGAGGCGCACCGCGAGGTGCAGGAGTTCTTCGGCCATCCGGTGATCAGCCTGACGCTGGTGGACCCGCACTTCTACCACCTGGACACGGCGCTGTTCGTGCTGGACGCCGGCCCCGAGGAGAACATCGTGTACTACCCGGAGGCGTTCTCGCCGGGCAGCCGCGAGGTCCTCGCGCGGCTCTATCCGGACGCCGTGCTCGCCACCCGCGACGACGCGATGGCGTTCGGCCTGAACTCGGTCTCCGACGGCCGTCATGTGTTCATCGCGCCCCGGGCCGAGGCCCTCGCCGCCCGGCTGGACGAGCGCGGCTATGTCCCCGTCCCCGTCGACCTGTCGGAGTTCCAGAAGGCCGGCGGTGGCATCAAGTGCTGCACTCAGGAGATCCGCTCATGACCGCTCCCGTCGTTCCCGCGCGTTCGCCCGAGGCCGTGCCCGCCGGTGTGTCCGAGGCCGTGTCCGCGCGCTCCTCGGCCGAGCTGATCCGTGCCGAGGAACCGGTCCTCGCGCACAACTACCACCCGCTGCCGGTGGTCGTCGCCCGTGCCGAGGGCACCTGGGTGGAGGACGTGGAGGGCCGCCGCTACCTCGACATGCTGGCCGGTTACTCGGCCCTCAACTTCGGCCACCGCCACCCCCGGTTGATCGAGGCGGCGCACCGTCAGCTCGACCGGCTCACGCTCACCTCGCGCGCCTTCCACAACGACCGGCTCGCCGCCTTCGCCGAACGGCTCGCGGCGTTGACCGGCCTGGACATGGTGCTGCCGATGAACACCGGCGCGGAGGCGGTGGAGAGCGGCATCAAGGTGGCCCGCAAGTGGGCGTACGAGGTGAAGGGCGTCCCCGCCGACCGGGCGACGATCGTGGTGGCGGCGGAGAACTTCCACGGCCGTACGACGACGATCGTGAGTTTCTCGACGGACGAGACGGCCCGGACGGGCTTCGGCCCCTTCACCCCGGGCTTCCGGATCGTGCCGTACAACGATCTGGCGGCGCTGGAGGCGGCGGTCGACGAGACCACGGCCGCGGTGCTGATCGAGCCGATCCAGGGCGAGGCGGGGGTGGTCGTCCCGGACGACGGCTACCTGGCCGGGGTGCGGGAGCTGACCCGCCGGGCGAACTGCCTGTTCGTCGCGGACGAGATCCAGTCCGGGCTGGGCCGCACGGGGCGGACCCTCGCGGTGGAGCACGAGGGGGTCGTCCCCGATGTCGTCCTGCTCGGCAAGGCGCTCGGCGGCGGCATCGTGCCCGTGTCGGCCGTGGTGGGCCGGCGGGAGGTGCTGTCGGTGCTGCGGCCGGGCGAGCACGGGTCGACCTTCGGCGGCAATCCGCTGGCGGCGGCGGTCGGCACGGCGGTGGTGGACCTGCTGGAGACGGGGGAGTTCCAGCAGCGGGCGGCGGAGCTGGGGGGCGTCCTCAGGGACGGCCTGACCGGTCTGGTCGGCCGGGGCGTCGTCGGCTTCCGGGCCCGGGGTCTGTGGGCGGGCGTCGACATCGACCCGGCCCTGGGCAGCGGCCGTGCGGTGAGCGAGCGGCTGATGCGGGAGGGCGTCCTGGTCAAGGACACGCACGGCTCGACCATTCGGCTGGCGCCGCCGTTGACGATCACGGGCGAGGAACTGGGGTCGGCGCTGGAGGCGTTGGGGAGGGTGCTCGCTCAGGGGGCCTGAGCGGACCGGCCGCACCCGGGGGTGAGCCGGGGCTCCCGGGTGGCTTGGCCGGGCTCGTGCAGGCAGGGTGAAGATGGGGTCAAGAGGTGGTAGACCACTCTCAGCGACAGAGAGGTCGACCGTGGGCACACTCGACGAGGACGGCCTTGCCCGCCGGCGGTTCGACGTGGCGGATGCCGCGCCCTTGCTGCTCGACGGGCTGGGCGTGGTCACGAGTTGGACCAGGGACGCCGAGCGGCTGCTGGGGTACCCGGCGTCCGACGCGGTGGGCCGGGACCTGGCCGCACTGCTGACCGAGGGGGACGCCGGCCGGGTGCCGGAGATCCTCGAACGGTGCCGTCGGGACGGCGGCTGGAGCGGCCTGCTGTCCGCCCGGCGCGGGGACGGCCGGCCGGTCCCGGTCATGGCCCGTGTCACCTGCGCCGACGAGCCCGGCGGGGCGGACCGCAGGCTGGTGCTGCTGAGCGAGATGGGCGACGCCCCCGGCTGGGCGATGAGCCGCTCCGTGCTGGAGCAGATGGTGTCCGACTCCCCCATCGGCATCGCCGTCGTCGACACCGACCTGCGGTTCGTGTGGTCCAACGACGCGCTGGCCCGGTTCGGCGGGGGCCGGCCCGAGCAGCGGCTGGGGCTGCGGCTCGGGGACGTGCAGCCGGGGCTGGACGCGGCGGCGGCCGAGGCGCAGATGCGGCGGGTGCTCGCCGACGGCGGGACGGTGGTCGGCTACGAGCACGTCGGGCACGTACGGGCCGCGCCGCACCGGGAGACGGCGCACATGCTGTCGTTCACCCGGCTGGACGACGGCCGCGGCAATCCGGTGGGCGTGTACTACACGGTCGTCGACATCACCGACCGCCACCGCGCCCGGCAGCGGCTCGCCCTGCTCGACCGGGCGGGGCGGTGCATCGGCGGCAGCCTGGACATCGCCCGCACCGCCCAGGAACTGGCCGACGTGGCCGTGCCCGACTTCGCCGACGCGGTCGCCGTGGACCTGCCGTCCCCGGTCCTGCGCGGCGCGGAACCCAGCCCGGACCCACCGGGCTCGGCGCTGCCCGGCCCGCCCCCACTCGGTACGCGTCCCACCCGCGGGCCGTCCGTCGCGCCCCCGCCCGGTACGGAACCCGGCCCCGTCCGCTCCGAGGAGGCGGTCACCCTGCGTCGGGCGGGGCTGCGGGGCGCCGGCGTGGGCGGTTCGGCCGGGGCCGTCGCTCCCGGCGTCGTCTACCCGGCCGACTCGCCCCCGGTGCGCTGTCTGCGCACCGGCCGCCCCTGGCACGGTGAACGTCTCGAGGCGTCGGCCGAGACATGGCTGGGGAACCTGCCCGCGGCGGCCCCGGGCGATCCGGTCAGCGTGCTCGTCGTCCCCGTGCGGGCCCGGGGAGTCACCCTGGGGGTCACCACGTTCCTGCGGCGCGGGCCGCGGGAGCCCTTCGACGCCGATGACCTGGCCCTCGCCGAGGACCTGGTGTCACGGGCCGCCGTCTGCGTGGACAACGCCCGGCGCTACACGCGCGAGCGCGACGCGGCCCTGGTGCTCCAGCGCGATCTGCTCCCCCACCGGCTGCCCGAGCAGGAGGCCGTCGAGGTGGCCGCCTGCTACCGGCCCGCCGACGAGCTGACCGGCCTCGGCGGCGACTGGTACGACCTGATCCCGCTGTCGGCGGCGCGGGTGGCGCTGGTGGTGGGCGAGGTGCCCGGACACGGCATCGACGCCGCCGCGGCCATGGGACGCGTACGGACCGCCGTGCGCACCCTCGCCGCCCTGGACCTCCCGCCGCAGGAGGTCCTCGCCCACCTGGACGACCTGGTCGCCCGCATGGCCCGCGACGAGGGACTGGAGGCGGGCACGCAGGCGCAGGGGGCCGGATGCCTGTACGTCGTGTACGACCCCGTCGACGGCCGGTGCGCGATGGCCGCCGCCGGGCACCCCGCCCCGGCGGTCGTCCTGCCCGACGGGAAGGTCACCTTCGTGGACCTGCCGCAGGGGCCGGCCCTCGGTGCGGGCGGACTGCCGTTCGAGTCGGTGGAGCTGACCCTGCCGGAGGGCAGCACGCTCGCGCTGCACACCGACGGGCTGCTGGCGCAGGGCGGCGCGTGGGCGCTGGACGCCGACCGCACCCGGCTGCGGCAGGCGCTGGAGCGGCGGGCGCCAAGTCTGGACCTGCGCTGCCGGAGCGTGATCGACGCGCTCGTCCCGGCCCGTCCGTACGACGACGTGGCGCTGCTGATGGCCCGGACGCACCGGCTCCCCGCGGACCGCGTCGCCGACTGGGAGCTGCCCGCGGATCCGGCCGCGGTCGCCGAGGCACGCAGGACCGCGAGCCGGCGGCTGGTGGAGTGGGGGCTGCCGGAACTGTCGTTCACGACCGAGCTGGTGGTCAGCGAGCTGGTCACCAACGCCATCCGGTACGCCACCGGACCGATCCGGCTGCGGCTGATCCGCGAGCGTTCCCTGGTCTGCGAGGTCTTCGACGGCGGCGCCACCGCCCCGCATCTGCGCCATCCGCGCACCACGGACGAGGGCGGCCGCGGTCTGCTGCTGGTCTCCCAGGTCAGCGAGCGCTGGGGCACCCGGTTCCTCGGCGAGGGAAAGATCATCTGGGCCGAGCAGTCGCTCACGGACCCCGGCGTGTGACGCGCGCCTCCGTCCGCCGCGCCCCGTGCGAAAATAACGCAGAACCGGCAGATGGGGCGCTAGCCATGAACGACACGGCGATCGACTACGCGGCGGTGTTCCAGTCCCTGCCCGGCATGGTGGCGCTGCTGACGCCCGAGCTGAGGTACGCCGACGTCAACGAGGAGTTCCTGCGCGTCGCGGGCCGAAGACGGGAGCACATGATCGGCCGCCATCTGTTCGAGGTGTTCCCGGACAACCCCAACGACCCGGGCGCGAGCGGGGTGCGCAATCTGGAGGCCTCGCTGCGCAGGGTGATCGCCACCGGCGAACGGGACGCGATGGCGCTGCAGCGCTACGACGTCGAGGACCCCGAGCGGCCCGGGGAGTGGGAGGAGCGGTACTGGAGCCCCGTCAACGCGCCGGTGGTCGGACCCGACGGGTCGGTGGTGCTCGTCGTGCACCGCGTCGAGGAGGTCACCGAGCTGATCCGGGCCCGTGGCGCGCGGGGTGCGGACGGTCCCGGCAGCCGGACCCGGGTGCTGGAGGCGGAGCTGTACACGCGCGCCCGTGAACTGCAGGAGCTCAACGAGCGGCTGCGGCAGGCGCACGCCCGCGAGCGCGAGGTGGCCCTCGCCCTCCAGGAGGCGATGCTGCCCGCCCGCCGTCAGGTCGGCCACCATCAGGCGGCGGTGCGCTACCGCCCGGCGGTCGGCTCGCTGAACGTCTGCGGGGACTGGTACGACCTGGTCGACCTGGTGGGCGGCGACCGTATCGGGGTGTCGGTCGGGGACGTCGTGGGGCACGGTCTGGAGGCCGCCGGGGTGATGGGCCAGCTGCGCAGTGCGCTCAGCGCGGCCTCCCGGGTCGCGGAGGGGCCCGCCGAGGCGCTCAATGTGCTCGGCCGGTACGCGCATGTCGTGGACGGCGCCGAATCGGCCACCGCGGTCACCACGTTCATCGACTTCGACCGGCACACCATCACCTACAGCAGCGCCGGGCACCCCCCGCCCGCGCTCGTCCACCCCGGCGGCCGGGTGGAGTTCCTCGACCGGGCCACCGACCCGCCGCTCGACGCTCCCCCGGACCCCAAGCCCCGGCCGCAGGAGTGCACCGCCTACGCCCACGGCGCCACCCTCGTCCTGTACACGGACGGGCTGGTGGAGCGGCGGCACGAGGACATCGACACCGGCCTGAGCCGTCTCGCCGAGGCCCTCGCCCGGCACCGGGACGCGGACCCGGAGACCCTCGCCGACTCCGTGCTCCTCGAACTCCTCCCGCCGGGCGGCGCGACCGACGACACGGCCCTGGTCGTCGTACGGCTGTGAGGGAGCGGCGACAACGCCCGCACCGGACTTGCTGTGCGGCCACCGGCGGCAGGAACCTGGTGGCGCGGCCGCCCGTCGCGGAATCCACCGGAGTGAGGAGCTACCCCTTGTTCTACTACGTGCTCAAGTACGTCCTGCTGGGCCCGTTGTTGAGGCTGGCCTTCCGCCCGCGCATCGAGGGTCTGGAGCACGTACCGGAGTCGGGCGCGGCGATCGTCGCCGGCAACCATCTGTCGTTCGCGGACCACTTCCTGATGCCCGCGGTCCTCAAGCGGCGCATCACCTTCCTGGCGAAGGCCGAGTACTTCACGGGACCGGGCCTCAAGGGCAGACTCACGGCCACCTTCTTCCGCAGCGCGGGGCAGATCCCGGTGGACCGCTCGGGCAAGGAGGCGGGCCAGGCGGCGATCCGCGAGGGGCTCGGCGTGCTGAGCAAGGACGAGTTGCTCGGCATCTACCCGGAGGGCACCCGTTCGCACGACGGGCGCCTGTACAAGGGGAAGGTCGGGGTGGCGGTGATGGCCCTGAAGGCCGGGGTGCCGGTGATCCCCTGCGCGATGATCGGCACCTTCGAGGCGCAGCCGCCCGGCCAGGTGATCCCCACCCTCCACCCGGTGGTGATCCGGTTCGGCAAGCCGCTGGACTTCTCCCGCTACGCCGGGATGGAGAACGAGAAGGCGATCCTGCGCGCGGTCACCGACGAGATCATGTACGCGATCCTGAAGCTGTCCGACCAGGAGTACGTCGACGAGTACGCGGCGGTGGTGAAGGCGCAGCAGGCCGCGGCGACGGAGAAGCAGCGCAGGTTCCCCCGGATACCGCTGAGCTGACGGTGGATCACAGCGCGAAGGGGCGGCCGGAGTTCCGGCCGCCCCTCGCTGTCGGATGTCGCCTACGGCTTCGGCGTGGCGTGCGGGGCGCAGGTCACGTCCTGGGCGTCCAGCTTGCCGGTGAGCAGGTAGCTGTCCACCCGGGGGTTGATGCAGGGGTTGACGAGGCTCGTCACACCGTGGGAACCGGCGTCCTTCTCGGTGATCAGACGGGAGCCCTTGAACCGCTTGTGCAGGGAGACGGCGCCGTCGTACGGGGTGGCCGCGTCCCGCTCGGACTGCACGATCAGCACGCCCGGCAGGCCCTTGTGGGTCTTGACCTCCACCGGGGTCTGCTGCTTGACCGACCAGTAGGCGCACGGCAGGTTCATCCATGCGTTGGCCCAGGTCAGGAACGGGTAGTCCTTGTTGAGCCGGGTGTTGTCGGCGTTCCACTTGCGCCAGCTCGTGGGCCACTTGGCGTCGGTGCACTCGACGGCCGTGTAGACGGCGTTGCCGTTCTCCGAGGCGATGTTGCCGGCCGTGTCGGTCAGGTCCGGGGCGGCCGCGTCGACGAGGGCCTGGGTGTCCCCGGCGACGTACTTGCTGAAGACCGTCGCCACCGGGATCCACGAGGAGTCGTAGTACGGGGCGCCCTGGAAGAAGGAGATCAGCTCGGCCGGGCCGACGAGACCGCCGATGGGGTGCGCCTTGGCGGTGGCGCGCAGCTCCAGCCACTTCGCCTGGACGGCGGCGCGGGTGGTGCCCAGGTGGAAGGTCGCGTCGTTGGCGGCGACCCAGTCCTCCCAGTCCTTCCAGCGGCCTTCGAAGGCGACGTCCTGGTCGAGGTTGGCCTCGTACCAGATCTTCTCGCGGGAGGGGTTGACCACGCTGTCGACGACCATGCGGCGGACGTGGCCCGGGAAGAGGGTGCCGTAGACGGCGCCGATGTAGGTGCCGTAGGAGACGCCCAGGTAGTTGAGCTTCTTCTCGCCGAGGGCGGCGCGGATGACGTCCAGGTCGCGCACGGTGTTCGGCGTGGTCATGTACGGCAGCATCTCGCCGCTGCGCTCGTAGCAGCCGTCGGCGTACTCGCGGGCCAGCTTGATCTGGGCGAGCTTGTCGGCCTCGGTGTCCGGGACCGGGTCGGCCTTGGGCGCCTTGACGAACTCCTGCGGGTCGGCGCAGGAGATGGGCGCGGAGTGGCCGACGCCGCGCGGGTCGAAGCCGACGAAGTCGTAGGCCTTGGCCGCGTTCGCCCAGACCGCGTTCTTGGTGGTGACGCGGCGTGGGAAGCGCATGCCGGAGCCGCCGGGGCCGCCCGGGTTGTAGACGAGCGCGCCCTGGCGCTCCTTCGGGGTGCCCGTGTTGCCGATGCGGTCGACGGCGAGCTTGATCTTCTTGCCGTTGGGGCGGGCGTAGTCGAGCGGCACGGTGACCCAGCCGCACTGGATCGGCTTCTCCAGGCCCCAGTCGGCCGGGCAGTCCTGCCAGTCGATGCCGGCCTTGGCGGCGCGCTCCGCGGCGATCGCCGCACCCCGCTGTTCCCTGTCCTGTCCCGAACGGCCGCCGGCCGCGTTCGCGCTGGGCGCCGCGATCGCCGTGGCCATCAGCGTGGCGGCGACGAGCGCGCCGGCCGAACCGAGCGCAGCGGTCCTTCTGTTCGGTCGTATGTCCCTCAAGTGGGCTTCTCCCCTACCTTGTTGTGGCGGTACAGCGAAACGGCGGTAGGGGGATCCTCTCGGCTGTGAGGTGCCTGAGAACAGGTGTCGTTGACCTTCTTTGCCAATCCGATAACCGATAACCGGAGAGGAAAGCCCCGCTCAGCGGGGGTCGAGGGCGGCCGACGCCCGGTCCAGCACCCGCCGCAGCCGCAGCCCGTCCGGCGCTACGGCGGTCACCAGGGCGGCGGGCCCGGCGAGCGGAACCAGCGTGGCGTGCTCGCCGAGAACCTGCGCGGAGACCGGCTTGTCGGCGAACTCCGGCCCTACGAGCACCAGTTGTCCCACGGCGCGATGTCCCGCCAGCACGGCGGGACCGTCCCAGCCGCCGTGGGCGCCGGGCCCGCAGGCCAGTTCCTGGTCGAGGACGGTCCGCCCGCCCACGCGGACGACGATCCGGCTGGTGAGCCGCCCCGGCTCCTCCCCCACCCGGCCGAGGATCTGCTCCTCGCGGAGCACCAGCCGGGCACCGGCGTCGAGGTCGGCGCGGGTGGTGACGTACAGGTCGCTGCCGCGCGCGGAGATCAACGGCTCGGGCAGCCAGTTGAGTTCGCCCTCACCCACGACTCGGAGCCGTACGTCGTAGTGGGCGGCGTCCTTGATCTGCCCGGGCAGCGCGAGGGTGGCCGCGGCCGAGCACACCGTCAGCCGGGCCCCGTTCCCGACCTCGGCCTCGACGGCGAAACGGTCGCCGCCGAGGGGGCCGCTCATCGCGCCCACGAGCACGACCCGGGCCTCCTGGCCGGTGCTCCGGGTGCGCCGCAGCGCCAGCGGGCCGTCGCTCTCCAGGACGGGCAGGGCGGTACCCCCGCGGCCGTCCGCCGTCGCCCCGATCCGGGCGACGGCGCGCACCCCGCTCATGTCACGCCGTCCAGGCGCCGAGCCGCGCCCGCACCCAGGCGGCGACGTCCGCCACACCGCTCTCGGCGCGCAGCGACTGGAACACCACGGGCAGTTCGGCGCGCTGCGCCTTGGCGTCGGCGGCCATCCGGGCGAGGTCGGAGCCGACGTAGGGGGCGAGGTCGGTCTTGTTGACGACGAGCAGGTCGGCGGTGGTGACGCCCGGGCCGCCCTTCCTCGGGATGTCGTCGCCGCCCGCGACGTCGATGACGAAGATCTGCGCGTCGACGAGCCCCTTGGAGAAGGTGGCGGTGAGGTTGTCCCCGCCGGACTCCACAAGCACGAGGTCGAGGGGGCCGACGGCGTCCTCGAGGTCCTCCACCGCCTCGAGGTTGGCGGAGATGTCGTCGCGGATCGCGGTGTGCGGGCAGGCACCGGTCTCCACGGCCGTGATCCGCTCGGGCGGCAGCACGGCCTCGCGCAGCAGGAACTCGGCGTCCTCGCGGGTGTAGATGTCGTTGGTCACGACGGCGATCGACAGCTCGTCGCGCAGGGCCCGGCAGAGCGCGGCGACGGTGGCGGTCTTGCCCGAGCCGACGGGACCGCCGAGCCCGATCCGCAGGGCGCGCCGCGCCCCGTCGGGCCGACGGGCGTCGGCGCTGACGGCGGCGGGACCGGGGTGGGAGTGGTCGAGGTGCATGGGACGGCTCCTTTCAGATGGACGGACGCTTTCAGCCCGTCCGGCGCTTGAGGAGGAGGCCCGTTGAGGGCCGAAGCGGGGGTCCGGGGGGCGGCAGCCCCCTGGCACGGGCAGACCTACGAGGCGAACAGACGCACCGGCCAGGCCGCGTGCGCCTCCGCGCCGATCTCCAGCAGGGGCGCTGACGCCGCCGGCAGGGTGTCGAGGCCCGTGGTCCGTACGGCGGCGCCTGCCACCGTCGCCCGGTCGACCACCCGGTCCAGCTCGGGGGCCAGCCGGGCCAGTACCGCCGTCGCCTCGAACGGGTCGAGGCTCAGCAGCCGTACGACGGCGGTCGCCGGGCCGCTCACGCTCTCGTACGCCGCGCAGTACGCCGCGTCCTCGGCGCCGAGTCCGGCCGCTCGCGCCGTCAGGCCCAGCACCACGGGCTGGTGGGCGCCCTTGGGGAACTCCCGTGCCAGGGCGTCCAGTTCGGCGCTCGGCCAGGTCGCGCGGGCGGCCCGCACGAGCTGGCGGCCCAGCTTCCGCGCGGCCAGCCGCAGCGCCGGGGACGGGGTGCGGGCGTCCGCCGCCGCGTCCAGCGCGGCCGGGTCCGCGCCGTCCGCCGCGGCGGCGGCGAGGGCCGCGGCGACGAGTCCGGCCGTGTGCAGCCGACCGCGGCAGAAGGCCTCCAGGCTCGCCGCGTCGGTGATCCGCCCCGCCTTGACCGCCTCCTCCGCCCCGCCGGAGTGCGCGTGCCCTCCGGCGGGGAAGCGGCCGTCGGCGAGGACCAGCAGTGCTGCCCTGCCCATCACGTCCCGCCCCTCAGAACAGGAAGTAGCGCTGGGCCATGGGCAGCTCGGCCGCCGGGGTCGCCTCGACCAGCTCGCCGTCGATGTGCACGGCGAAGCTGTCGGGGTCGACCTGGACCCGCGGCCGGGCGTCGTTCTCCCGCATGTCCGCCTTGGTCACCGCACGGGTGGACTCGATGGCGACGAACCTCTTGCCGAGCTGGAGCCGCTCCGGCAGTCCGTCCTCGATCGCGAGCGGTGCGACGAAGTTGAAGGAGTTCGCGGCGGGGGCCCGGCCGATCGCCCCGTACATCGGGCGCGGCAGGATCGGCTGCGGGGTCGGGATGGACGCGTTCGCATCACCCATCTGGGCGTAGGCGATCTGGCCCCCCTTGATCACGAGGTGCGGTTTGACACCGAAGAACGCCGGCTCCCACAGGACGAGGTCGGCGAGCTTGCCCGTCTCGACGGAACCGATCTCCTTGGCCAGCCCCTGGGCCAGCGCCGGGTTGATCGTGTACTTGGCGACATAGCGCCGTACGCGACGGTTGTCGGCGCGGCCGTCGCCGGGCAGGGCGCCCCGCCGGCGCTTCATGACGTGCGCGGTCTGCCAGGTCCGCAGGATCACCTCGCCGACGCGGCCCATGGCCTGGGCGTCGGAGGAGATGATCGAGATGGCGCCGAGGTCGTGGAGTATGTCCTCCGCGCCGATGGTGGACGGCCGGATCCGGGACTCGGCGAAGGCGAGGTCCTCGGGGACCGCCGGGTTGAGGTGGTGGCACACCATGAGCATGTCGAGGTGTTCCTCGGCGGTGTTCACCGTGTACGGGCGGGTCGGGTTGGTCGAGCTGGGCAGGACGTGCGGTTCGGAGACCACCGTCATGATGTCCGGCGCGTGCCCGCCGCCGGCGCCCTCGGTGTGGTACGCGTGGATGCCCCGCCCGGCGATCGCGGCGAGTGTGTCGCCCACGAACCCGGCCTCGTTCAGGGTGTCCGTGTGGATGGCGACCTGGATGCCGGTGCGTTCGGCGACGGTCAGGGAGGCGTCGATGACGGCCGGGGTCGACCCCCAGTCCTCGTGCAGCTTCAGGCCCAGCGCGCCGCCCCGGATCTGGGAGAGCATCGCCTCCTGCGAGACGGTGTTGCCCTTGCCGAGGAAGCCGATGTTGAGCGGGTACTGCTCCATCGCCTCCAGCATGCGGGCGAGGTGCCAGGGGCCCGGGGTCACCGTGGTGGCCTTGGAGCCCTCGGCGGGTCCGGTGCCGCCGCCGACCAGGGTGGTCACGCCCGCCGCGAGCGCCTCGTCGGCGATCTGGGGGCAGATGAAGTGGACGTGCGCGTCGACCGCGCCGGCCGTGAGGATGCGCCCGTTGCCCGCGATGACCTCGGTCTCGGGGCCGAGCACCAGGTCGGGGTGGACGCCGTCCATGGTGTCGGGGTTCCCCGCCTTGCCGAGCGCGGTGATCCGCCCGTCGCGGATGCCGACGTCGGCCTTGACGATCCCCCAGTGGTCGACGACGACGGCGCCGGTGATGACGGTGTCCGGGGTGCCCTCGGCGCGGGTGGCGCGCGACTGGCCCATGGACTCCCGGATGACCTTGCCGCCGCCGAAGACCGCCTCGTCACCGGCGAGCCCTGGGCCGCCGCTGCGGTCCTCCTCGATCTCGATCAGCAGGTCGGTGTCGGCGAGGCGGATCCGGTCCCCGGTGGTCGGGCCGAACAGGTCGGCGTAGGCGGCACGCGTGATCTCAGGCATCGAGGGCACCTCCGGTCTCCCCGCGCAGTCCGGGCACCACCCGGGCACCGGCCAGCGGGACGAGTTCCACCTCGACGGGGAGGCCGGGCTCGAAGCGCACGGCGGTGCCGGCGGCGACGTTGAGCCGCTTGCCCCGGGCGGCGGCGCGGTCGAAGTCGAGACCGGGGTTGGCCTCGGCGAAGTGGTAGTGGGAACCGACCTGGACGGGCCGGTCGGCGGCGTTGAGGACGGTCAGGAGGGTGATCTCGCGGCCCTCGTTGCAGACGATCGGGTCCTCGGCGAAGAGGATCTCTCCGGGAATCATGGCGGCCTCCCCCGTCAGACGATCGGGTCGTGGACGGTGACGAGCTTGGTGCCGTCGGGGAAGGTGGCCTCGACCTGGACGTCGTGGATCATCTCGGGGATGCCCTCCATGACGTCGTCCCTGGTGAGCAGCTTGCGCCCGGAGGCCATCAGCTCGGCGACCGTGCGCCCGTCGCGTGCGCCCTCGAGGATGTGCGAGGTGATGAGGGCGACGGCCTCGGGGTGGTTGAGCCTCAGTCCGCGGGCCCGGCGCTTCTCGGCGACGTCGGCCGCGACATGGATCAGCAGCCTCTCCTGCTCGTGCGGGGTCAGTTGCACGTCCCACCTCACATCCTCGCTCCGGGCCGTGCGGGGCCCGGTTGCCGCAGCCACGAGGAAAAGCCCTGGTGGCGTGGAGGGGCAGGCTAGTTGGGGTGCATTTCGAGCACGTTAACCGAGCTGTGACCCGCTCAGGTCCCCGGCCTCGGCTCCGGCATGCTCATCAACGCCCGCAGCCCGTCGCCGAGCACCTCCACCGGTGCCGGTCCGAACAGCGACTGCTGGGCGATGAAGCCCAGCACGGACGCGATCATCGTCCGGGCCACGTGGTCGGGGTCCACGTCCGCGCGCATCGTCCCGGCGGCCTGGTACGCCTCGACGATCCGCACCCACTCCGCGCGCACCGAGCCGTAGCCCTCGCGCAGGACGGCCGAGAGGTCCTCGTTCCGCAACGTCTCCGTCCAGACCTGGATGACCAGCCGGGGGAAGGCCGGCCTGCCGTCGACGGTCAGGGACTCGCGGGCGGCCAGGGTGCGGCCGAGCACCTCCACGACCAGGACGTCCGGGGGCGGCGGCGGGTCCAGCCGGGCCGCCTCGTCGAAGGAGGCGCGGACCTGCCCGAGCACCTCGGAGACGATCGCGGCGATGAGCTCCTCCTTGCCGCTGAAGTAGCGGTACACCGCCCCGGCCGACAGGTCGACCTCCTTCAGCACGTCCTGCATGGACGTGGCGTGGAAGCCGTTGCGGGCGAAGCAGACCGCGGCGCCGTCGAGGATCTGCCGGCGGCGGGCGTCGAGGTGGGCCTGGGATACGCGTGCCATGACCGCAAACGTAAAACGAACATTCCTTCTTGACAAGCGGCGTCCGGCGGCGCACCGTGGGACGAAAGTAAAACGAACGATCCTTCTTTTTAGTTCCGGCCCCACTACTCCCCCAGGGGGAAGCCATGTCCGCCACCCGGCGACTGATCGCCGTAGTCCTGCTCGTCCCGACCCTCGCCGCCGTCGCGCTGTGGGCCTTCGCCTGGCCCGCCGCCCGCACCGCGCCCCGCGACCTGCCGCTCGGCGTGGCGGGCCCGGCCGCGGCGACGGCCCAGGTGGAGAAGCAGCTCGCCCGGCACGAGGGCGCCTTCGAGATCCACCGCTACGCCGACGAGGCCGCCGCCCGCGACGCCATCGAGGACCGGGCCGTATACGGCGCGGTGGTCGTCACCGCCCAGGGGCCCGAACTGCTGACGGCCTCGGCCGCGAGCCCGGTCGTCGCCCAGCTCCTCCAGCAGGCGGTCGCCCAGCAGGCGGCCGCCGAGGGCGCCCAGGTGAAGACGGTGGACGTGGTACCGGCTCCGGCGGCCGATCCGCGCGGCGCGGCCCTGAACGCGAGTGTGCTGCCGCTGGCCCTGGCCGGGATCGTCGCGGGCGCGGTGGTGACCGTCCTGGGGCTGCGCGGGCTGCGCGCGGCGCTCGCCCTGGTCGGCGCGGCTGCCCTGGTGGGCCTGGTCGCGGCGGCTCTGGCGCACAGCTGGCTGGGCGTCCTCACCGGCGACTGGTGGGCGGAGGCCTCGGTGCTGGGGCTGTCGACGCTCGCGGTGGCCGCGGCGGTGGCCGGCTGCGCCGCGCTGATCGGGCCGGCGGGGATCGGCGTCGTGTCGTTCCTGGTGATGTTCCTCGGCAACCCGTTCTCCGGGGCGCCCTCGGCCCCCCGGATGCTGCCCGAGCCCGCCGGGGTGATCGGCCAGTGGCTGCCGCCGGGCGCGGGCACGACCCTGCTGCGCTCGGTGTCGTTCTTCGACGGCGCGGCGGCGACCGGCCCCGCCCTCACCCTGGTGTGGTGGGCCGCGGTCGGGCTCGGCGCGGTGGTGCTGGGCGCCCAGCTGAAGGCGCGCACGTCCCCGGCGGGGCCGGCCACCGAGCGGCGCGAACCCGCGCTCGTCGCCTGACCCGAGCCCTTCGCCTCCCGCAAGGCCGTGCACCCCGGTGGTGCGCGGCCTTCGCCGTGTCCACGAGGCGTGCGCCTACGACGGGTTCGGCCCCCGGTGTTCGGCTGCGGCCCCGCCCCGGTGCTCCGCGGCGATGCCGAACCGGTGCCGTTGGCGAGGAGCGGAACCGACCTCGCGCACGGCGGAGACCGAGCTGATCACCGGCTCCTCCACGGGCCGGTCCAGTGCGTCGAGTCGCTCCAGGTCGGCGGCGGAGACCAGGGCGACGAGGGGCTTGCCGTGCCGCGTCACCACGACGCGCTCACCGCCGTACACCACCCGGTTGATCAGGTCGGCGAGTTCAGCCCTGGCTTGCGTCACCGGAATCTCGTAGGCCATGACCCCATTCTAACGTCACGTACGTCCTGTACATTTTTTACAGATGCGCCAGACGTCGAAGGAGGGGCTTCCCATGACCCGACCGTCCGCCCGCCACGTGCTGCCCGAGTTCACGGAACGCACGAGCTTCGGACACCGCACGATGGATCCGTACTCCAAGCTGCTGGAGGAGCGGATCGTCTTCCTCGGGACGCCGGTCGACGACATCGCGGCCAACGACGTGATGGCCCAGCTCATGTACCTGGAGCACAAGGACCCGGACCGGGACATCGCGCTGTACGTCAACTCCCCCGGCGGCTCCTTCAGCGCGATGACCGCGATCTACGACACGCTCCGGTACGTCACCTGTGACGTGGAGACGACCTGCCTGGGCCAGGCCGGCTCGTCCGCGGCGGTCCTGCTGGCGGCGGGCACACCGGGCAAGCGGTTCGCGCTGCCGGGTGCCCGGATGGTGGTCCGGCAGCCGGCGCTGCCCGAGCCCGTGGAGGGACAGGCGAGCGACCTGGCGATCCAGGCCGAGGAGCTCGCCCGCACCCGTGACCTGCTGGAGGAGATGCTCGTACGCCACACCGGACGCACCCCCGAACAGGTGACCGAGGACATCGAGCGGGATCTGATCCTGACCGCGGCTCAGGCGGTGGAGTACGGCCTGGTGGACGGGGTCGTCCCGAGCCGTCGCGACCTCTCCGGGGCGAGGTGAGCCGATGGTTCCCGAGCTGCCGCCGCTGCCCGCGCTCACCCGCGCGGAGGCCGAGCTGATCGACCGTTATCTGGACGTGGTGGATCTGCTGGGGCGGATCAATCCCGCGCACCACGGTGACACCTATCGGGGCCTCAGGGCCGCCCAGGCGCTGGTGGCGAGGGCGGCGGAGCTGCGGGACGCGCTGACGCTGATGCACCAGCGGGGCGAGAGCGAGCTGCACGCGCCGACCCTCGCGCGGGCGCTGCGCGTCCTGGACGGGGAGCGCCGCACCGCGCGCGTCACGGTGCCCCCGCTCTCCGACAGTTGACGCACGCTCGTCCGGTCCGGGACGTCACCGACGTGAACGCGACGTCCGGGCGGGACTTGAAACGGACCAGTCGGGTTACCCCCGTTCGGCGTAGCGGCCGCTCCTCTTGCGGGCGAGCGCATTGTGCCGAAGGCGCCGTTTTCCGGGGTGACCCAGGGGGAAGCGGCGCAGGTCGGGGGGCCTTTGGCGGCCTTGACACCTGATCCCCCATCAGGGTGTCCACCCGAACGGGTGAGTGGTGAGTAAGCCCACAAACGGCCGGTTCCATTGGGATTTTCGGTCAACGGTGAGTCAAGATCCGTGTCTGACGACAAGTCCCCGCCACAAGCGGCGGGGCGGTCCGGGCGGACGCCGAGTCCTGCCGCTGCCCGGATTGACCCGTCGACAGGAGTGCATCGGCAGGAGTGGAGGACCCAAGCACGACGGGTCGCCGGCACGGTCACACCATGACCGGGTCGAGCAGCCCTTGGGGTGAAGCCGCGCGAGCGGCCGGGCACCTTTGTCAGCCCGAATCCGACAGGTCATCCTTCACAGGCGGTTGACGAAGGGTTGCGCATGACTGCGCTCAATCGTGTCCCGTCGCTCATGGCCCGGGCCGGTACGGCCTCCGCGTTCGCCATCGCCGCCGTGGGCGGCTCGATCGTGATCCCGGGCGTCGCCGCCGACGCCGCGGCCGCCACGCCGGCTGCGAAGGCGCTCCAGGTCGCCGCGTCCAAGAAGGGTGCACCGTACAAGTACGGGGCCGCCGGACCGAAGAGGTTCGACTGCTCGGGTCTGACGATGTACTCGTTCAAGAAGGCGGGCAAGACCCTGCCGCGCACGGCGGCGCAGCAGTACAACAAGACCCGCCACATCTCCGCCTCCAGCCGTAAGGCCGGCGACCTGGTGTTCTTCCACTCGGGGTCGAACGTGTACCACGTGGGGATCTACGCCGGGCACGGCAAGATCTGGCACTCGCCGAAGACCGGCAGCTGGGTCAAGCTGGAGAAGATCTGGACCAAGAGCGTCTGGTACGGCCGGGTCCGCTAGGCGCCCGGGCACCGCTTCCCGGGGTGGTGGTGGCGTCCCTGACGCGTCCTCACCGCCCCGGGAGCTCGCCCGGCGGCACGGTCGCCGCGGCGCCCGCCACCGGCTCCGCCGTCGGGACGGACCACGGCAGCTCGACCGTGACCGTCTTGCCGCCCTCCCGTGTGGGGCGGACTCCGAGCCTGCCGCCGCGCTCGGCGGTCAGCCAGCGAATGATCACCATGCCTCGGCCGTTGTCCTGCTGGACGGCGGCCGGCAGTCGTTTCGGGAAGCGCGGGTGGCTGTCGGTCACGCCGATGCGCAGCCGCTCGTCCCGGTCGAGCACCAGCCCCACCGTGAAGGTGGGGGACTGTCCGAAGGTGTGCTGCACGGCGTTGGTCGCGAGTTCGGAGACGATCAGCAGGATGGTGTCGGCCGCCTCCGTGTCCGCCGGCAGGCCCCACTCGCCGAGTGCGTCGGCCACGAAGCGGCGGGCCGTGGAGACCGAGGCGGGATCGCTCGGCAGAGTGACGGATGCTTCCAGATGGTCTGCCATGACGACCTCGTCCCTTTCCCACGGGACCGGAGTCCGACACGCTGCGGATGGTTCGAGTACGGTCCCGGACCGGTGCTTCTTCGCCAGACTGCCATCAGCACGCCCGTCACGGGTGTCGATCCACCAAGATATGCATATATCTGTCGCTCAATGCGGTGAACTCTGCCACGGCAGAGCGTTTTCGGACGGCCCATAAGGAGTAAGGAGGAGCCCATGCAGCACGGTCCCGCGGTGCGCCGCCGGAAGCTGGGCGCCGAACTGCGCAGTCTGCGCGCGCGGGCGGGACTCACGAGCGGTGAGGCGGCCCGGCTCGTCGGCTGGCACCAGTCCAAGGTGAGCCGGATCGAGACCGGCACCAGTGGCACGAAACCGGCCGATGTGCGGTTACTGCTCGACGCCTACGGTGTGACCGACCCGCAACTGCGGGACCTCATGACGGCGTTGGCCGGCTCCGAGGAGAGCGGCGGCCGGGACCACTGGTGGCACGCCTACCGCGGGGTCCTGCCGGCCGCCTACCGGGACTTCATCAGCCTGGAGTCGCAGGCCGGCGCGATGCGCACGCTGGAGACGACCGTGGTGCCGGGGCTGCTCCAGACGGCCGCGTACGCGCGCGCGGTGACCCGGGCGGCGGTGGAGGGGGCCGGCGACGACCAGCTCGACACGCTGGTGGAGGTGCGGATCGCCCGCCAGGACGTGCTGCGCCGGCAGCCGCCGCTCAGGCTGAGCGCGGTGCTGGACGAGGCGGTGCTGCGGCGGGAGGTGGGCGGCCCCGAGGTCATGGAGCACCAGCTCGCCCGGCTGATGGAGGCGGCGCGACTGCCCCAAGTGCGGCTGCAGGTCCTGCCGTTCGCGGCCGGTGCCCATATCGGCGTCACCGGGCCTTTCGTTATCTTCTCATTTTCGAGCGCTCCTGATTTGGATGTGGTTGTTCTCGACCACTTGACGAGTAGCCTCTATCTCGAACGGAAAGAAGACCTCGAGGCCTACACCGAGGCCTTCAACGCCCTTCGGGCACATGCCCTTTCGCCCGGGGAATCACTGGAATACATCGCCGCGATAGCTGACGGCGCGTAGGGAGGCACCATGACTGCTCTGCCTCGGAACGTACCTCGGACCGTACCTCGCAGCACCGATCCCCACGCCCTGCCCCAGGTGCGGTGGCTGCGCAGCAGCCACAGCACCGGAGCGAACAACTGCGTGGAAACGGCCCGGCCGGCCCTCGGGCCCCACGCCGGGCTGCTCGCCGTACGCGACTCCAAGGACCCGGAGGGCCCCGCCCTGCTCTTCTCCCCCGAGAGCTGGTCGGGTTTCACCGCCGCGTTCCGCTGATCACCGTCATCCGTCAGCAGGGGCGACCCACGGCCGTGTCACGCCGACTCATGGTCGTGTCTCCCCGATGACCCGTACAGCGCGATCCAGCTCGGCCCCGGAGAGGTCGGCGCGGGCGGTCAGCCTCAGACGTGAGATGCCGTCGGGCACGGAGGGAGGACGGAAACAGCCCACGGCGAGGCCCGCCGACCGGCAGTCCGCCGCCCACTGCACGGCCTCCTCCGGGGACGGCGCACGCACGGAGACGACCGCGGCGTCCGGAGGCACCGCCTCCAGGCCCGCGGCCGTCAGCCGGTCGTGCAGTTCGGTCGCCACCGCACGCGCGCGTGCCGCCCGCCCGGGCTCGCGGCGCAGCAGCCGGAGCGCCGCGAGGGCCGCGCCCGCCGCCGCGGGGGCGAGGCCCGTGTCGAAGATGAAGGTTCGGGCCGCGTTGACCAGGTGGTCGATCACCCGCGCGGGCCCCAGTACGGCCCCGCCCTGGCTGCCGAGGGACTTCGACAGCGTCACCGTGACGACGACGTCCTCGGCGCCGGCCAGCCCCGCCGCGTACGCGGAACCCCGGCCGCCGTCGCCGAGCACGCCGAGGCCGTGGGCGTCGTCCACCACCAGCCCGGCACCGTGCTCCCGGCAGACGGCCGCGAGGGCGGCCAGCGGGGCGGCGTCGCCGTCGACGGAGAAGACCGTGTCGGAGACGGCCACCGCGGGACCGTCGTGGGTGCCGAGCGCCTTGCGGACGGCCTCCGGGTCCGCGTGCGCCACGACCTGGGTGGTCCCCCGGGCCAGCCGGCAGCCGTCGATGAGCGAGGCGTGGTTGCCCGCGTCGGAGACGATCAGCGAGCCGTGCGGGGCCAGCGCGGTGACCGCGGCGAGGTTCGCCGCGTACCCGGAGGAGAAGACGAGCGCCGCCTCGAACCCGCAGAACCCGGCCAGCTCCCGCTCCAGCTCGGTGTGCAGTTCGGTGGTGCCGGTGACCAGCCGGGAGCCGGTCGACCCGCCGCCCCAGGTCCGCGCGGCCGTCGCGGCGCCCTCCTTGACCTCCGGATGGCGCGACAGGCCCAGGTAGTCGTTGCTCGCGAGATCGAGCAGCGGGGAGTCGGCCGGACGGGGCCGCAGCGTCCGTACGAGTCCGGCCCGTCGGCGCGCCCGCGCCTGTTCGTCGATCCAGCCGAACGCCATGGCTCCTCCGGGGCTTTTGTAGGTAGCGGACAGACCCTAGCGTCACGGACCGCTACCCACGGTGTGGCAATACCCACACGTCGAACCGGGTGTGTTGTGTGATCCCTACCTTGGCCCGGGGCGGGTCCGTAGGACAGGATCGGCTCTCATGGACCTGCTGAACACGCTGGTGGACAAGGGGCTTCGGCGCGAGCTGCCGACCCGCGAGGAGGCGCTCGCCGTCCTCGCCACTTCCGACGACGACGTGCTGGACGTGGTGGCCGCGGCCGGGAAGGTGCGCCGGCACTGGTTCGGCCGGCGGGTGAAACTCAACTACCTCGTCAACCTCAAGTCGGGCCTGTGCCCCGAGGACTGCTCGTACTGCTCCCAGCGGCTCGGCTCCACGACCGGCATCCTGAAGTACACCTGGCTCAAGCCCGACGAGGCGTCCCGGGCCGCGGCGGCCGGGCTCGCGGGCGGGGCCAAGCGGGTCTGCCTGGTGGCGTCCGGGCGCGGTCCGACCGACCGGGACGTGGACCGGGTCTCCGAGACCATCAAGGCGATCAAGGACCAGAACGAGGGCGTCGAGGTGTGCGCCTGCCTGGGACTGCTCTCCGACGGCCAGGCCGAGCGGCTGCGCGAGGCGGGCGCGGACGCCTACAACCACAACCTCAACACCTCCGAGGCGACGTACGGGGACATCACGACCACCCACACGTACGCCGACCGGGTGGACACCGTCTCCAAGGCGCACGCGGCGGGGCTGTCGGCCTGCTCCGGTCTGATCGCCGGCATGGGCGAGAGCGACGAGGACCTCGTGGACGTGGTCTTCTCGCTGCGCGAGCTGGACCCCGACTCGGTGCCGGTCAACTTCCTCATCCCGGTCGAGGGCACCCCGCTGGGCAAGGAGTGGAACCTCACCCCGCAGCGCTGTCTGCGGATCCTGGCGATGGTCCGGTTCGTCTGCCCCGACGTCGAGGTCCGCATCGCCGGCGGCCGCGAGGTCCATCTCCGTACGATGCAGCCCCTCGCGCTGCACCTGGCCAACTCGATCTTCCTCGGTGACTACCTCACCACGGAGGGCCAGGCCGGCAAGGCCGACCTGGAGATGATCGCGGACGCGGGCTTCGAGGTGGAGGGCGCGGGCGAGATCACCCTCCCGGAGCACCGGGCGACGGCGGGCGCGGGCGGGTGCGGGTCGCACGCCGAGGCGGGCTGCGGTTCGCACGCGGACGCGGGCTGCGGCTCCGGCTGCGGTGCGCACGAGGGGGGCTCGGTGTGCGGTACGGCCGCTGCCGCCGCCCCGGCCGGTGAGCCCCGTACGGACCTGGTCGCCGTACGCCGTCGTGGCGCCGGTACCGACCTCGCGCCCAATGCCTGAGCTGCCCGCACTGCCCGTCGCCGAGCTGCTGGAACTGGACCGGCGGCACGTCTGGCACCCGTACGGTCCGATGCCCGGCCGGGTGGACCCGCTCGTCGTGGAGTCGGCGAGCGGGGTGCGGCTGCGCCTCGCGGACGGCTCGGGCGAGCTGGTCGACGGCATGTCGTCCTGGTGGTCGGCGATCCACGGCTACAACCACCCGGTGCTCAACGAGGCCGCGCGCGAGCAGCTCGGCCGGATGAGCCACGTCATGTTCGGCGGGCTCACGCACGAGCCCGCCGTCCGGCTGGCGAAGCTCCTTGTCGACATGTCTCCCGACGGCCTCGAGCACGTCTTCCTCGCCGACTCCGGTTCGGTGTCGGTCGAGGTCGCCGTGAAGATGTGCCTTCAGTACTGGCGTTCGCTCGGCCGGGGTGGGAAGCAGCGCCTGCTGACCTGGCGCGGCGGCTACCACGGTGACACCTGGCAGCCGATGTCGGTGTGCGACCCCGAGGGCGGCATGCACGACCTGTGGACCGGGGTGCTGCCCCGTCAGGTCTTCGTGGACCCGCCACCGGCCGAGTACGAGGAGACGTACGCCGATCGGCTGCGCGCCGCGATCGAAGAACACGCGGACGAACTGGCCGCGGTGATCGTGGAGCCGGTGGTGCAGGGCGCGGGCGGGATGCGCTTCCACTCCCCCGCGTATCTGCGGGTGCTGCGCGAGGCGTGCGACGCGCACGACGTGCTGCTGGTGTTCGACGAGATCGCGACCGGGTTCGGGCGCACGGGTGCGCTGTTCGCGGCGGAGCACGCGGCGGTGACGCCGGATGTGATGTGCGTCGGCAAGGCGCTGACCGGCGGTTATCTGACCATGGCGGCGACGCTGTGCACCTCCCGGGTGGCCGACGGGATCTCGCGGGGCGAGGTGCCGGTCCTGGCCCACGGCCCGACGTTCATGGGCAATCCCCTCGCCGCGTCCGTCGCCTGCGCCTCGATCGGGCTGCTGCTCGGTCAGGACTGGCTCGCGGAGGTCAAACGGATCGAGACGGGGCTGCGGGACGGGCTGGCGGAGGCCGCCGGCCTCCCCGGGGTCCGGGAGGTACGAGTCCTGGGCGCCGTCGGAGTCGTCCAACTGGACCATCCGGTGGACATGAAGGCGGCCACCGCGGCGGCCGTGCGGGAGGGCGTCTGGCTGCGGCCGTTCCGCGACCTGGTCTACACGATGCCGCCGTACGTCACCGGGGACACGGACGTGGCACGGATCGCGCGCGCGGTGTGCGCCGCGGCGCGGGAGGGATGAACATGCCGATCCTGGTGATCACGGGCACGGGCACGGAGGTCGGCAAGACCGTCACCACGGCGGCCGTCGCCGCGTCCGCGCTCGCGGTGGGCCGTACGGTCGCCGTCCTGAAGGCCGCGCAGACCGGTGTACGGCCGGACGAGCCCGGGGACGCCGAGGAGATCGCGCGGCTCGCGGGACCGGTCACGACGGCCGAGTGCGCCCGCTATCCCGAGCCGCTCGCCCCGGCGACGGCGGCGCGGCGGGCGGGGCTGCCCCCGGTACGGCCGTACGACGTCGTCGAGGCGGCCCAGAAGCTGGCCACGGAGCACGACCTGGTGCTCGTCGAGGGGGCGGGCGGACTGCTCGTCCGGTTCGACGAGGCGGGCGGCACGCTGGCCGACGTGGCCCAGACGCTGCGGGCGCCGGTCCTGGTGGTGGCCTCGGCGGGCCTGGGCACCCTGAACACGACGGAACTGACGGCCCGCGAACTGCGCACCCGGGGCGTGGAACTCCTGGGCGTGGTGATCGGCGGCTGGCCCGACTCCCCGGACCTGGCGATGCGCTGCAACGTCACGGACCTGCCGGAGGTGGCCGGGGCACCACTGCTGGGCGCCCTGCCGATGGGCGTGGGCGCACTGTCGCCCACCGGCTTCCGCGCGGCGGCACCGGGCTGGCTGGCCCCACGCCTGGACGGCAGGTGGGAGGCGTCGGCTTTCCGGGAGAGGGCAACGGCAACTCCCTGAAGCGGCGCGGGGCTGTGTGGCGCGGGGCTGTGTCGATATGCGGCTCCGCGCGTGGACGCGACCAGCGCCCCCCACCCAGCCGCACACTCATTCGACCTCCGAAAGCAGCCGTACCAGCTCGATCCGGGACCGAATCCCGAGCCGCGTGAAAACCCCCCGCAGATGGTGGTCGATGGTCCGCGGACTGAGCGCGAGCCGCGCGGCGATCTCCCGGTTCGTGGCGCCCTCCGCGGCCATCCGCGCGACCAACAACTGCTGGGCGGTCAGCCGGCCGGTCGGCGGCTCGGCGCCCCGGGCCGGACCGGCCGGCGCCCCGAGGGCGCGCAATTCCGCACGGGCCGCCTCCGCGCAGTGCGGCGCCCCGAAGGACTCGAAGGCCTCGCGCGCGCTGTGCAGCCGGTCCCGGGCCTCCGCGCGGCGCCGCAGCCGCCGCAGGGCGCTGCCGAACAGCAGTTCCGTACGGGCCCGTTCGAAGGCGCGGGTGCCCTCGGCGTGCAGGTCGAGGGCGGTGCGGTAGTGGTCGAGGGCCTCGGCGCCGGGGGTGAGCAGGGCCCGGCAGCGGGCGCTGAGGGCGAGGTCGTCGGGGCTGCGGACGGCGCGGGCCCAGCGGTCGTAGTCGGCGTGGGCGGCGCGGGCGACGCGGGTGTCGCCGGCGCGTACGGCGGCCTCGACGTAGTGCGGGGTGGCGAGATGGCGGACGGCGCGGTGACCGTGGCCGGGGCCGAAGGCGGCGAGGGCGCGCAGCCGGGCCGCGGCGGCGCCGTAGCGTCCGGAGCCGAGGTCGAGGAAGGCGAGCGCCCACTGGGCGAGGGCGGCGGGTAGTCCGAGGCCGTGCGCGAGGGCGTAGGAGCGGGCTGTCGCGGCCCGCTCCCGGCACAGCTCGCCGTCGCCGGTGAGGGCGGCGAACATCGCGAGGGCGGCCTGCAGATGGCAGGCGCCGTTGTCCTGTCCGGTGGCGTACGACTGGCGCAGGGCGTCCAGCGCGGCGGCCTCGGCGGCGCGGGGGCGGCCGGTCCAGAAGTCGGCGTAGGCGCGGAACTCCATCGCCTGGGAGACGCTCGCGGTCAGGCCCCGGGCCCTCGCCGCGGCGGCCGCGCGGACGGTGGCGGTGGCGGCGCGGGTGTGATCGCCGAGCATCAGGGCGGCGATTCCGGCGTGCAGGAGCCCGGTGGGGTCGCCACCCGGCCCGCACCGGCCGGCGGTCGCCTCCAGCAGGTCCCGGGCGTCCCCGTATCGCCCGTCGACGGCGGCGGCGAGAGCGGGAAGCACCCCCGGCGGCTCCACACCCAGCCGCCGCGCGACGGCGACCACTTCCCTACATCGCCGCAGATCACCGGTGTAGACGGCGGCCTCGGTGGCACGGGCCAGCAGATGCCGGGCGAAGGGGAGGGACGGTTGCGCGACGGCGGGGCGGGGGTGACCGGGCGCGGGGCCGGAACCCGTGGGCTCAGGACTGCCGGAAGGCACAGGCGGGGCGAGCCCGGGCGAGGGCCTGACATCGCCCCCCGCAGGTCCCGCGAGACCGGGCGAGGTCGCGGCGGGGACTCCCGTCGGCCCCACGCGCCCGGGCGGGGCGGTCCCGCCGACGTCCGTGGGGGCGGCACGCTCGGGCGAGGACGTGGCGTCGGCTCCGGCGGGCCCCCCGCGACCGAGCGCGGTGGTGGCCGGAGCCGCTCGCAGGGCGCCGGCCAGGAGGGCGTCGAAGGACTCGCCCGCCTGGCCGGAGCGTAGGGCGAGGATGCCGGTGAGGGCGTCGGTGTGGGTGCGGGCGGCGAGGGTGCGGGCGCGGTCGGCGTCGCCGGAGTTCCAGGCGTCGGCCGCCGCGCGGGCGAGGAGGCGGGCCTGTGCGCGGGGGTCGGTGCGCAGCGCGGCGGCGCGTTCGGTGAGGGCGGCGGCGAGGGCGGGGTCGGCGGCCCGGCGGGCCCGGTCGGCGGCGACTGTCAGCTCGGCCGCGAGCCGCCCGCTGGGGCCGAGCGCGCCCGCACCCCGGTGCCAGGAGCGGCGGGGCAGTTCGGTGTCGTCGTGCAGGACGCGGGCGAGCAGCCGGTGGGCGTCGCGCCGGTCGGCCGGTGCGGCCGTCTCGTAGACGGCGATCCGGGTCCAGGCATCGCGGAAACCGACCCCGCCGGCCGTGGCGTACGCGATCCCGGCGGTCTCGGCGGCCTCCAGCGGGCGGGTGTCGAGGCGGGCGGCGGCCACGGCGCGCAGGAAGGCGTGGGTGGCGACCGGGTACTGGTCGGCGGCGGCGAGGAGCAGCAGCAGCCGGGTGTCGTCGGGCAGGGCGCGGATCTCCCGGCGGTATCCGTGCAGCAGGCCGGGGGCGAGGTCGGCCGGGTCGGTCGGCAGGGGGTCCAGACCGGCCGCCTGACGGTCGGTGAGCCGCGCCGCGAGTTCGGCGGCGGCACGGGGGTCGCCGTATACGAGACGCAGCACGCGCAGCCGCACGCCCTCGGGGAGGGACGCGGCGGGGCGCGGCCACGGGTCCGCGAGCGGCGGTGGCGAAGTGCCGTCGAGACGTGGGGGGTTTACAGGAGTCACCACGCAATTGACGTTACTGGCGGGTTACTTGAACAGTAAAGACCGGCGATTTCACCGATGCGGCGCGCGTAGACCTGGTCGGACACTCCTGGCAACCCCACCCGTTTCAGGAGGCATCATGCAGCGCGCCAGGCGTCGCATCGCCACGGTCCTCACGGCCGCGGCCTCTTCGCTCCTTCTGTCACTGTCGTTCTCCGCCCCCACCGCCCACGCCGCGACCCACAACCCCATCGTCTTCGTACACGGCATCAGCAGCTCCTCCAGCAGCTGGAACGACTGGGTCGCCGACTTCAAGGCCGACGGCTACACGGCCGCCGAGCTGGACGCGTGGACCTACAGCTGGTCCCAGTCGAACGCCACCACGGCCTCCCAGCTGGCCACCGAGATCAAGAACGTGCTGGCGAGAACCGGCGCGAGCAAGGTCGACGTGGTCGTCCACTCGATGGGAGCCCTCAGCTCCCGCTACTACCTCAAGAACCTCGGCGGCACGTCGTACGTGGACGACTTCGTGTCCGTCGCGGGCGTCAACCACGGTACGTCGGTGGCGGCCTGGTGCTCCTGGCTGTACACCTCCTGCGCGGAGATGGTCACCGGCAGCTCGTTCCTCACCGCGCTCAACTCCGGTGACGAGACGCCGGGCAGCGTCAGCTACGCCACGTACTGGTCGAACTGCGACGCCGCCATCGACCCCGACTCCTCGGCGCTGCTGAGCGGGGCCACCAACGTCGGCGTCGGCTGCATCTCGCACGACGACATGAACAACGACCACGGCGTCTACGAGCAGGTGCGCGACTTCATCCAGTGACCCCGGCGTGAGCCGGTGACACCCGTGTGAAGGACAGCGGGGGTGCGACGGCTCCCCACGGGGGAGAATCCCGGGGAGGCCCGTCCTGCCCGGGAGGTCGTCATGCCGATACGGTCCGCCGGCTCCGGCCGGGTGCCCGGTGACCCCGTCCACCACCCGCTGTTCGCCCGCTTCTACGCCGCGCTCGGTACGGCCGCGGAGAGCCGGGCCGGTCTCGCCGGTGTGCGGGAGCGGCTGCTCGCCGGGCTCGCCGGGCGGGTCATCGAGATCGGCGCGGGCAACGGACTGAACTTCGCGCACTATCCGGGTGCCGTCTCGGAGGTCGTCGCGATCGAGCCGGAGCGCCGGATGCGGAAGCTGGCGCTGGAGGCGGCGCTGCGCGCCGGGGTGCCGGTGGACCTGGTGCCCGGTGTCGCGGAGGCGCTGCCGGTCAAGAGCGAGGCGTTCGACGCGGCGGTGGTCTCGCTGGTGCTGTGCAGTGTGCGGGACGTGCCGCGCGCGCTCGCCGAGCTGCGGCGGGTGCTGCGGCCCGGCGGTGAGCTGCGGTTCCTCGAACACGGCCCCGGCGGCGGACGGGCGATGCGCGCCACCCAGCGCGCCCTGGACCGCACGGTCTGGCCGTCCCTGGCGGGTGGCTGCCATCTGACCCGGGACACGGTCGGCGCCCTGCGCGCCGCCGGGTTCGAACTCGGCCCGTACCGGCGGATACTCCTGCCGGAGAAGGGGCCGAGGTTCCCCTTCTCCTACGGCGTCCTCGGCACGGCCCGCAAAGTTTAGGCGCGGGGCGTCCTCACAGGCTCCACTGGCGCAGTTCCTGGGCGATGTCGGCCACCGATGCCTCGCCGGTCTTGACCAGGCGGGCCAGATCCCGGACCTGTTCGGGTGAGGTGGCCACCTTCAGTCCGCTGGCCACGAGGTAGGCGTAGGCGACCGCGCAGGCGAACAGCGCGTTGGAGCGCTCCAGGGCCGGGACGTGGATGAGGAGTTGGAGCAGCGCGGCCGCGCGGGCCGGGGGGTCGGTGTAGACGGGGACGTCGAATATCTCGGCCTGGTGGCGGGCCACGGCGGCGATCAGGGCGCCCCAGTCGGTGACCTGGGGGTCGCCCGGGGTCTGCTGTTCGGCGAGCATGAGGAGCCAGGCGAGATCGATACGGAGGTCGCTCAAGGGATCAGCGGCGGCCTTCCGGCACAGTGCCCTCACGGTCCGCGCCGAATTCCTCGGCGAAGACGCTCTCGTACTGCTTCATGAAGTCGGCGGCGGCCTCCACGAAGGTGTGACCCACCTCGCCCGCGTCCTGTCTGACCAGCTCCTCTATGTAGCGGTTGACGCTCATGCCGCGTGCCGTGGCGCGCTCGCGCGCGGCGCGGGCCGTGCCCTCGTCGACGCGTACGTTCAGCTGGGTCTTCGCCATACCCTCGACGCTAGCGCGAGGGTGCTAGCGGGGCAAGGGCGCGCCGGAATCGAAAAGAGATACCGGCTGTGCGCCGGGTCACACTACTCTCGGCACGGTCCACGCGAGCGAGGAGGCAGTCTTGTCCACAGCGGCCTTGTCCACACCCGACGGAATCGCGGCCCGAGCCCAGGCACTCACCAAGGCGTACGGCTCCGGCGAGACGGCGGTGCTGGCACTGGACTCGGTGGACGTGAGCATCGCCCGGGGCCGGTTCACCGCGGTCATGGGGCCCTCGGGGTCCGGGAAGTCCACCCTGATGCACTGTCTGGCCGGGCTGGACACCGTCTCGGCCGGCCAGGTCTGGCTCGGCGACACGGAGATCACGGGCCTGAAGGAGCGGGAGCTGACCCGGCTCAGGCGGGACCGGATCGGGTTCATGTTCCAGTCGTTCAACCTGATCCCGACGCTGAACGCGGCGGAGAACATCACGCTGCCCATGGACATCGCGGGCCGCAAGCCCGACGAGAAGTGGCTGGACCAGGTCGTCGACACGCTCGGGCTGCGCGAGCGCCTCAAGCACCGGCCGTCCCAGCTCTCCGGCGGACAGCAGCAGCGGGTGGCCTGCGCCCGGGCGCTGGTCTCCCGGCCCGAGCTGATCTTCGCGGACGAGCCGACCGGCAACCTGGACTCACGGGCCGGTCTGGAGGTTCTCGCGTTCCTGCGCCAGGCGGTGGACGAGCTCGGCCAGACGGTCGTCATGGTCACCCACGACCCGGGCGCCGCGGCCCACTCCGACCTGGTCCTCTTCCTGGCGGACGGCCGGATAGTGGATCGGATGGAGCGGCCTACGGCGGACGCCGTACTCGAACGCATGAAGCGGTTCGACGTCGGTCGCGCGTCCGGCGACGGCACCGCACCCGAGGAGGACTGACCCGGTGCTGAAGGCGACGCTCAGGAGTTTCCTCGCGCACAAGGGACGGCTGCTGCTGTCGGCCCTCGCCGTCGTGCTGTCCGTGGCGTTCGTCGCGGGCAGTCTGATCTTCTCGGACACGGTGACCCGTACCTTCGACCGGCTGTTCGCCTCCACCTCGGCGGATGTGACGGTGGAACCGAAGGACGACCTGAACTCCAACGTGCCGAGCGGCGCGGTGCAGACGGTCCCGGCCGCCCTCGCCGCCGAGGTCGCCGGCGTCGACGGGGTCGCCTCCGCGCACGCGGACGTCAGCGTGGAGAACATCACGGTCGTCGACAGCGACCACAAGTCCGTCGGTCCGACGACCGGCGCCCCCACCATCGCCACCGACTGGTACCTCACCCACCGCAGTCCGGTGAAGCTGACCTCCGGCCACGCCCCGCAGGGCGCCGGGCAGGCCATGCTGGACGCCGACACCGCCGACAAGAAGCATGTGAAGATCGGCGACACGCTCACCGTGATGGCCCAGCCGGGCTCCTTCGACGTCGAGATTGTCGGCATCGCCACCTTCACCACCACCAACCCCGGCGCGGCCCTCGTCTTCCTCGACCCCAAGGTCGCCGCGACCGAGCTGCTGGGCTCGGCCGACAAGGCCACCGGCATCTCGGTCGACGCGGCGCCGGGTGTCTCCGACGCCGTGCTCAAGGACCGCGTCGCGGCCGCGCTGGGCTCGGGTCCGTACGACGTGAAGACCGCCGACGAGCAGGCCAAGTCCTCGGCCGCGTCGCTGGGCGGCTTCCTCGACGTCATCAAGTACGTGATGCTGGGGTTCGCCGGCATCGCCGTGCTGGTCGGCGTGTTCCTCATCGTCAACACCTTCTCGATGCTGATCGCCCAGCGCACCCGTGAGCTGGGCCTGCTGCGGGCGCTCGGCGCCGACCGCCGTCAGGTGCGGCGCTCGGTGCTCACCGAGGCGGTGCTGCTCGGGCTCGTCGGCTCCACCCTGGGTCTCGCGGCCGGCATCGGGCTCGCTGCCGGGCTGATCCGGCTGATGAGCGCGTTCGGCATGAACCTGAAGACCACCGAGATGGTGGTCGGCTGGGCAACCCCGGTGGCGGCGTACGTCGTCGGCGTGGGCGTCACCTTCGTCGCCGCCTACCTCCCGGCCCGGCGCGCGGCCACCGTGTCGCCCATGGCGGCCCTCTCGGACGCGGACATCGCCGGGGTGGGCCGGCCGCTGAAAGTGCGCGCGATCGTCGGGGCGGTCGTCGGGGCGCTGGGCGCGGCCGCGCTGCTGGGCTGCGCGACCGCCTCGAAGACGGCGTCCGCGGCCTCCCTGCTGGGCCTCGGCGTGGTCCTGACGCTGATCGCCATGGTGATCGCGGGACCGCTGCTGGTCCGGCCGGTGATCCGGGTCCTCGGCGGCGCCTTCCCCGCCCTGTTCGGGCCGGTCGGGCGGATGAGCCAGCGCAACGCCCTGCGCAATCCCCGTCGTACGGGTGCCACCGCCGCCGCGCTGATGGTGGGCCTGGCCCTGGTCGGCGGCATGTCGGTGGCGAGCGCGTCGATGTCGAAGTCGTTCGACCAGCAGATCGACAAGACGCTCGGCGCGGACTTCGTGATCCAGAACGCCAACTTCACGCCCTTCTCGCAGGAGGTGACGGACGCGGTCCGTGACACCGACGGCGTCGGGCTCGTCGTACGGCAGCGGTTCGCGCCCCTCGCGATCCGGCTGCCGGACGGCAAGCGGGTCGAGACCACGGCCTCGGGATACGACGACCGGGTCGACGACGTCGCCCATGTCACGTACGCCGAGGGCGACTCGGCGGCGGCGCTGGCGGACGGCGCGATCGGGATGGACGTGGACTTCGCGAAGGACCACGGGGTGAAGCTCGGCAGTGTGCTCCCGGCGGATTTCCCCGGCGACCGCACGACCTCGCTGAAGGTGGGCGCGCTCACCGACCAGGACGCCTCCGAGGGCTTCGGGATGGAGGGCGGGCTCTTCCTCGGGATGGGCACCGTCGAGAAGTACGTGCCCGACGGCCAGGACTCCGCGCTGTACGTGAACGCGGCCGCCGGCACCGGCGCCGAGCAGCTGCGGCCCCGGCTGGAGAAGACACTCGAGCCGTATCCGCAGGTCCAGGTGCGTGACCAGGCCGACTACAAGAAGCTGGTGCACGACCAGATCGCCGTCCTGCTCTATCTGGTGTACGCGCTGCTCGGTCTCGCGATCGTCATCGCGGTGCTCGGCGTCGTCAACACGCTGGCGCTGTCGGTGGTGGAGCGGACCCGGGAGATCGGGCTGCTGCGGGCGATCGGGCTGGCCCGGCGGCAGCTGCGGCGGATGATCCGGCTGGAGTCGGTGGTGATCGCGGTGTTCGGCGCGGTGCTGGGGCTGGCGCTGGGACTGGTGTGGGGCGTCTGCATACAGCAGGTGCTCGCCCTCCAGGGCATGAAGGCGCTGGCCGTCCCGTGGGGCACGATCGTCGCGGTCGTCATCGGCTCGGCGGTGGTGGGCGTCGTGGCCGCCCTGCTCCCGGCCCTGCGCGCGTCCCGGATGAACGTCCTGGCGGCGATCGCCCACGAGTGAGGGGCGCGGGCGCGGCATGGCGCGAGGGGACCCCTGACCATGTGCGGGGGTCCGGATCGTGGAATGCGCCGTCCCGCCACGGCGTCCGTGGTGGGATCGCCGCATGTCTGATCTGCGCATACGGGCCGCGACGCCCGACGACCTGGACGCCGTCCTCGCCTTCTGGAAGACCGCCGCCGAGGGCACGAGCATCAGCGACGACCGCACCGGTGTGGAGCGGCTGGTCGCCCGTGACCCCGAGGCGCTGCTGCTGGCCGAGCGCGGGGGTGAGCTGGTGGGCACGGTGATCGCCGGGTTCGACGGCTGGCGGTGCCATCTGTACCGGCTGGCGGTGCACCCGGAGCGGCGCCGCCAGGGCGTCGGTACGGCGCTGCTCGCCGCCGCCGAGGAGAGGTTCGTACGGCTCGGCGGGCGGCGCGGGGACGCGATGGTGCTCACCCGGAACGAGACGGCCCATCATGCGTGGCGGGCGGCGGGGTACACGCCGGAGGAGCACTGGCGGCGCTGGGTGAAGCCGCTGGTCGACTGATCGACGCCCCCGACGCGGGTCGGTTTTGCCGATCCTTTACTATTGGGGGGCCGTACGAACCCGTGCGGTCCCCCGCCAGTCCTCGAAAGGTGTGAGCGTCCGCCCATGGGCGAGCCTCCCAGTAGCCGTGCGCGACATCGCGCGATCCTCCCTGCCCTGCCGGACCATGGGACGGAGGTGAACCGATGACGGAAGTGCTCCTGCTGCTGGCGGCGATCCTGCTGTCCCTCGCCTGCGGCGCCTTCGTGGCCGCCGAGTTCTCGCTGACCACGGTCGAGCGCAGCGAGCTGGAGCGGGCGGTGGAGCGCGGTGAGCGCGGCGCGTCCGGCGCGCTCAAGGCCGTACGGAATCTCACCTTCCAGCTCTCCGGCGCCCAGCTCGGCATCACCGTCACCAACCTGGTGGTCGGCATGCTGGCCGAGCCGTCGATCGCCGCGCTGATCGCGGGGCCGCTGGAGTCGGCCGGGCTGTCGAGCGCGGCGTCCGGCTCGGTGGCGCTCGTCCTGGGGACGGCGCTGTCGACGGTGTTCCTGATGGTCGTCGGCGAGCTGGTGCCGAAGAACTGGGCGATCTCCTCGCCGCTGCCCGTGGCCAAGACCGTGGGCAACGCGCAACGGTGGTTCAGCGCCGCCTTCCGGCCGTTCATCGCCCATCTCAACAACACCGCCAACCATGTCGTGCGCCGCTTCGGCCTGGAGCCCACCGAGGAGCTGGCCGCCGCGCGCGGCCCCCAGGAGCTGGCCGCCCTGGCCCGCCACTCGGCCCGCGAGGGCGCGCTGGAGGCGGACACCGCCGAGCTGTTCGTGCGCACCCTGAACCTGGCGGACCTGACCGCGGAGAACGTGATGACCCCGCGCGTCCAGGTGATCTCCCTCGACGCCCTGGCGACCTGCGAGGACGTGGCGAACGCGACCCGGGCGACGGGCCTGTCCCGGTTCCCCGTCCACCGCGGCGGCCTCGACGCGGTCGTCGGCACCGCGCACATCAAGGACGCCCTGGCGATCCCCGCCGAGCGCCGGCTGCACGTGCCGGTCTCGGAGATCATGCGCGAGCCGCTCCTGGTGCCCGAGTCGCTGACCGTGGACCGGCTCCTCGACCGGCTGTCCGGCAAGCGGACGATGGCCGTGGTCATCGACGAGTACGGCGGCACGGCGGGTGTGGCGACGCTGGAGGACATCGTCGAGGAGGTCGTCGGCGAGGTCCGCGACGAGCACGACCCGCACGAGACGCCCGACCTGGCCCCCGCCGGCACCGACGACGCCGGCCGCGCGCTGTACTCGGCCGACGGCGCGGCCCGGATGGACCAGCTCGCGCGCGTGGGCCTGAACGTCCCCGAGGGGCCCTACGAGACGCTCGCCGGCCTCGTCGCCACCGAGCTGGGCCGGATACCGGCCGTCGGTGACGGCGTCGAGGTCGCGGGCTGGCGCATGGACGTGGTCGACGCGTCCGGCCGCCGTGCCGCGCGCGTGCTGCTGCACGCCCCGCTCGCCGAGGACCCCGTGGAAGGGGCGGACCAGTGACCGTCGTACAGCTTCTGATCGCCCTGGCGACGCTGGTCGTCAACGCGTTCTTCGTCGGCGCGGAGTTCGCGCTGATCTCCGTCCGCCGCGCCCAGATCGAGCCCTACGCCGAACAGGGCGACCGGCGCGCCACGAGCGTGCTGTGGGGACTGCGGCACGTGTCCTCGCTGATGGCGGCGGCACAGCTCGGCATCACGCTGTGCACGCTGGTCCTCGGTGTCGTCGCCGAACCGGCGATCGCGCATCTGCTGGAGCCGGTGTTCCACGCGGTGGGGGTGCCCGAGAGCGCGGGCCACGCCGTGTCCTTCGTGATCGCGCTGGTGCTGGCCACCTATCTGCACATGCTGCTCGGCGAGATGGTCCCCAAGAACATCGCGCTCGCGGAACCGGTGCGCACCGCACTGGTGCTCGGCCCGCCGCTCGTCACGCTGTCGCGGGCGCTGCGCCCGGTGATCTTCGCGATCAACGCGTTCGCCAACGGGCTGCTGAAGCTGCTGCGGATCGAGACCAAGGACGAGGTCACGGCGGCCTTCTCGGACGCCCAGCTCGCCCAGATCGTCAAGGACGCGGGCGAGGCGGGCCTGATCGACGACCGTGCCCGGGAGCGGCTGCACGACGCGCTGGAGCTGGGCAGCCGCCCGGTGCGGGACGTCGTACTGCCGCTGGAACGTGTCGTCTACGCGCGCGTGGGCGTGACGCCGGAGGAGCTGGAGGCGCTGGCCGCCGAGTCGGGGTTCTCGCGTTTCCCGGTGGTGGACGAGGGACGTCGGATCATCGGCTATCTGCATGTGAAGGACGCGCTGGACGCCTCGCCCCGGGACGAGCCGTTCCGGCTGCGGGACATGCGGCCCATCGCGCGGGTGCGGGAGGCGACCCCCCTCGACGACGTCCTCACCGCGATGCGCGGCAGCCGGACGCACCTGGCGGCGGTGCTCGGTGCGGACGGGCGGCTGGCCGGACTGGTGACGATGGAGGACGTGCTGCGGGAGCTGTTCGGGCAGCCGGTGTGAGACGGAGGCGCGTGAGTCCGCGTACCGGACAGGGGTGACCGACCGCTGGGTATGGGACTCGGGCTACCATCTGTGTCGCCATGCAGACGAACCCCACACACACCAGCCTGGTCGCGGTCGGCGACTCCTTCACCGAGGGCATGTCGGACCTGCTGCCCGACGGCTCCTACCGGGGCTGGGCCGATCTCCTGGCGGGCCGGATGGCGGCCCGCACCCCCGGCTTCCGGTACGCCAACCTGGCGGTGCGGGGCAAGCTGATCGGGCAGATCGTCGCGGAGCAGGTGGACGTGGCGGCGGCGATGAACGCCGACGTGATCACCCTGGTCGGCGGTCTGAACGACACCCTGCGCCCCAAGTGCGACATGGGCATGGTCAAGGGCCTGCTCACGGAGGCGGTGGAGCGGCTGGCCCCGTCCTGCAAGCAGCTCGTACTCATGCGCAGCCCCGGGCGCCAGGGTCCCGTCCTGGAGCGGTTCCGGCCGCGCATGGAGGAGCTGTTCGTCTGCGTCGACGAGCTGGCCGCCCGCCACGGCGCCCTGGTCGTCGACCTGTACGGCGCCCCCTCGCTCGCCGACCCGCGGCTGTGGGACGTCGACCGGCTGCACCTGACGCCGGAGGGGCACCGCCGGGTCGCCGAGGCCGTCTGGCAGACCCTCGGTTACGACCCCGAGGACACCGAGTGGCGCACGCCGATCCCGGCGACCGTGCCGCCCGGCTGGGCCGCCCGCCGGGTCGCCGACGCCCGTTTCGCCAGGCAGCACCTGCTGCCGTGGATCGGCCGCCGGCTGACCGGCCGTTCCTCCGGCGACGGCCGCCCGGCGAAGCGTCCCGAGCTGCTGCCGTACGAGGGACCCGCGTAGGACGCCGCAGGCCACCGCCGGCCCCGGCGGGCCGCACCCCTCGGGTGACGCCGGTCTCGTAGGATCCGCCGAACGGGACCGTGGCGCTGGCCTGCACGAATCGCCAGTAGAATCCGTACACGTGACTTCTGCGCCCGCCAAGCCCCGCATCCCGAACGTCCTCGCCGGACGGTACGCCTCCGCCGAGCTCGCCACGCTCTGGTCGCCCGAGCAGAAGGTGAAGCTGGAGCGTCAGCTCTGGCTCGCCGTGCTGCGGGCCCAGCAGGACCTCGGCATCGAGGTGCCGGACGCGGCGATCGCCGACTACGAGCGTGTCCTCGACACCGTCGACCTCGCGTCCATCGCCGAGCGCGAGAAGGTCACGCGGCACGACGTGAAGGCGCGGATCGAGGAGTTCAACGACCTCGCCGGGCACGAGCAGGTCCACAAGGGCATGACCTCCCGCGACCTCACGGAGAACGTCGAGCAGCTCCAGATCCGGCTCTCGCTGGAGCTGGTCCGCGACCGTACGGTGGCCGTGCTGGCGCGCCTCGGCAAGCTGGCCGGCGAGTACGGCGAGCTGGTCATGGCCGGCCGCTCGCACAACGTGGCCGCGCAGGCCACCACCCTCGGCAAGCGCTTCGCGACCGCCGCCGACGAGCTGCTCGTGGCCTACGGCCGGGTCGAGGAGCTGCTCGGCCGCTACCCGCTGCGCGGGATCAAGGGCCCGGTCGGGACGGCGCAGGACATGCTGGACCTGCTGGGCGGGGACGCGGGCAAGCTAGCGGAGCTGGAGGACCGGATCGCGGCCCACCTGGGCTTCTCGCAGGCGTTCACCTCCGTCGGGCAGGTCTACCCGCGCTCGCTGGACTACGAGGTCGTGACGGCCCTGGTGCAGCTCGCGTCCGCCCCCTCCTCGCTGGCGAAGACGATCCGGCTGATGGCCGGCCACGAGCTGGTGACCGAGGGCTTCAAGCCCGGCCAGGTCGGCTCCTCGGCGATGCCGCACAAGATGAACACCCGCTCCTGCGAGCGCGTCAACGGCCTCATGGTGATCCTGCGCGGCTACGCGTCGATGACCGGGGAGCTGGCGGGCGACCAGTGGAACGAGGGCGACGTGTCCTGCTCGGTGGTGCGCCGCGTGGCCCTGCCGGACGCGTTCTTCGCGCTGGACGGTCTGCTGGAGACGTTCCTGACGGTGCTCGACGAGTTCGGTGCCTTCCCGGCGGTCGTGGCCCGCGAGCTGGACCGGTATCTGCCGTTCCTCGCCACCACCAAGGTGCTGATGGGCGCGGTGCGCGCGGGCGTGGGCCGTGAGCTCGCCCACGAGGCGATCAAGGAGAACGCCGTCGCCTCCGCCCTCGCGATGCGTGAGCGCGGCGCCGAGCGCAACGAGCTGCTGGACAAGCTGGCCGCCGACGAGCGCCTTCCGCTGGACCGGGCGCAGCTCGACGCGCTGATGGCCGACAAGCTGTCCTTCACGGGCGCGGCGTCCGCGCAGGTGGCCACCCTGGTCGGGCGGATCGAGGAGATCGTGAAGCAGCGTCCGGAGGCGGCCGGTTACACCCCGGGGGCGATCCTCTGACCCGCTCGCCGCGCTTCACCCCGGCGCAGTTGGAGGCCGCCCGCGACCGTCTCGTACCGGACGTCGTCGCGGGCGGTCTGCGCGTGCTCTTCTGCGGGATCAACCCGGGGTTGATGACGGCCGCGACCGGTCACCACTTCGCCCGTCCGGGCAACCGGTTCTGGCCGGTGCTGCACCTGTCCGGTTTCACGCCGAGGCTGATGAAGCCGGCCGAGCAGGGGGAGCTGCCGGCGTACGGCCTCGGCATCACGAACGTGGTGGCGCGGGCGACCGCGCGGGCCGACGAGCTGAGCGCCGAGGAGTTCCGCGAGGGCGGGCGGCTGCTGGTGGCGAAGGTGACGCGGCTGGAGCCGCGCTGGCTGGCCGTGGTCGGCGTGACCGCCTACCGGGCCGCCTTCGACGACCGCAGGGCCTCGGTGGGGCCGCAGGAGCGGGTGATCGGGACGACGCGTGTGTGGGTGCTGCCGAATCCCAGCGGCCTCAACGCCCACTGGACGGCGGCGACGATGGCGGAGGAGTTCGCCCGGCTGCGGGTGGCGGCGGAGGACCGAGCGGCAGGGGACTGAGCGCCGGTCAGGGCGGGTCGGTCTCGGTGACGACGACGAGGAGCTCTATCTCGTCGTCGGGGTCGAGGTCGGCGACGCCCAGGGCGACCCAGCGGCCGTCTTCCGCGAGCTGCCAGAGGTACACGTCCGCCACCCGCAGGCTCAGTTCGGCCCAGGGCGCGGGTATCTCCTCGGTCGCGGTCCGCAGCCGTACCGTCTGCATGCCGATGTGGTGGGGCTCGCCCCATCGCTGCGCAAGTTCCCCGGCGAGGTCCTCCTTGTCCTCGTGGAACCGCTCCGCCTCCGCGACGCGCACCGCGGCGTCCGCCGCCCCGAGACCATGACTGGTCGCTAAGGCGGCGGTGCGGTCGCCGGGACCGGCGAGCAACGTCTCGATGTCCATGCCTCCAGTAAACCCGCCGCCACTGACAATTGGCGGCCCGTCAGTCCCGCCCGCGCTCAGGCGTCCCCGCGCCGCAGCCGCCGCGCGCCCGCCGTGACCGCGGCGCCCGTCCACAGAGCGGTCACCGCGAGCCCGCTCCACGGTCCGAGAACGACGAGTACGTGTACGAGGCGCTGCGGGCGGGCGCGGACGGGTTCCTGCTGAAGCGGGCCCGGTCCGCCGAGATCGTGCACGCGGTACGGCTGGTCGCGGAGGGCGAGTCGCCGCTGTTCCCGGCGTCGGTGCGGCGGCCGGCCGCCGAGTACGGCGGGGGCGGGCGGCGACCGTGCGGCCCGGGACACCCTGGAGCGGGCCCGGCTGACCGAGCGGGAGGCCGAGGTGCTGCGGCTGATGACGCGCGGGCCGTCCAACGCGGAGATCGCGCAGCGGCTCGTGGTGGGCACGGAGACGGTGAAGTCGCATGTGAGCGCGGTGCCGGCGAAGGTGGGGGCGCGCGACCGCACCCAGGCGGTGATCACGGCGTACGAATCGGGGTTCGTGGCGCCGGGTTGAGACGGTGTGTGAGGGCATCGGTACGGATTCCGCACTCGCCCGACTCGTCCCCGCCGAGTACGATCCGGCCAACACGCGCACGAGCTGGGAGGACGGACGGTGGGGCGGCTGACCGGCGGGGATCCCTCGCTGCTGCGCAGGATCAACTCCGCGGTGGTGCTGCACGCGCTGCGTGCCGTGGACTGCGCGACGCTCACGGAGATCACACGGGTGACCGGGTTGTCCCGGCCGACGGTCGAGGGGGTCGTCGAGGACCTCATCGAGGCGGGGCTCGTCGTGGAGAAGGCGGCCGACGAGAGTGTCGCCCGTCGGCAGGGGCGGCCCGCGCGGCGGTTCCGGTTCCGTGCCGAGGCAGGGCATCTGCTGGGCCTGGAGATCGGCCCGCACCGGGTGGCGGCGCTGCTGGCCGACCTGGACGGGCGGCTGCTGGGCTCGCAGGCCAAGGACGTCGACGAGACGGCGTCCGCGGACGAGCGGCTGGAGCGGCTGCGCACGGCGGTCGCCGAGCTGCTGCGCCGGGCGGGGGTGCCCCGTGACTCGCTGCGGGCGGTGGGGGTGGCCACCCCCGGCATCGTCGAGGCGGACGGGACCGTACGGCTGGGCACGGCGCTGCCGGAGTGGACCGGGCTGCGGCTGGGCGACCGGCTGAGCCGTTCCTTCAAGTGCCCGGTGCTGGTGGAGAACGACGCCAACGCGGCGGCCGTCGCCGAGCACTGGAAGGGCTCGGCCACCGAATCGGACGACGTCGTGTTCGTCCTGGCCGGGCTCAGTCCGGGCGCCGGGTCGCTGATCGGCGGGCGGCTGCACCGGGGGTACGGCGGGGCGGCCGGTGAGATCGGGGCGCTGCATCTGCTGGGCCGGGAGGTGACCCCGGAGACCCTGCTGTCCACGACGGGCGAGCCGCTGCATCCGCTGGACGAGCAGGCGGTGGCCAAGGTGTTCGCCCGGGCCCGTGAGGGCGACGAGCAGGCGCGGGCCGCCGTGGACCGGTTCATCCGGCGGCTCGTGCACGATGTGGCCGCTCTGGTCCTCGCGCTCGATCCGGAGCTGGTCGTCGTCGGCGGCTGGGCGGCCGGGATGGACGACGTACTGGAGCCGCTGCGGCGGGAGTTGGCGCGTTACTGTCTGCGGCCGCCGCGGGTGGCCCTGTCGATGCTGGGCGAGGCGGCGGTGGCGACGGGGGCCCTGCGGCTGGCGCTGGACCATGTCGAGGAGCAGCTCTTCGCGGTGGAGGGGACGGTGACGGCCCGCAGATGACGGGACGTCGGCGGTGAGACGCGTGGCGCCCCGGAGGAGTCCGGGGCGCGGGCTTCGGTCGTCAGGACGCCTGGCGTTGCGGACCGTGGTGTATCTCCACGCCGCCGGAGGCTCCGAACGTCAGGCGGCACGTGTCAGCGCGATACGTGGCGACGGAGAGGGCGGCGGTACGGCCCCTGGCGAAGAAGCGGGTGGTGACGACGAGGACGGGGGCGCCGGGCAGCCGGTCGAGTTCCCTGGCGTCGTCCGCGCGGGCCGAGCCCAGCTCCACGGCGCGGTCCTGGCCCTGGAGTTCCAGGTGCTGGAGTTCGCGCAGCACCGCCCGCGCGCGTGCCGCCTCGGACGGGGCACCGATGGCGGTCAGGTCGGGCACCGAGGCGGCCGGGACGTAGAGGAGTTCGGCGGCGACCGGCTGGCCGTGGGAGACACGCGAGCGGCGCACCACGTGCACGGCCTCCTCGCGCGGGGTCTCCAGGGCCGTGGCGACGGCGGCGGGCGGGATCTCGAGGACGCAGTCGACGCAGCTCCAGGCGTCGTCCCCGCCGCCGGGCCAGCCCTGCCGCTCCGAGCCGACGGCGACGCCCATCCGGGGCGGTGCGACGGTCGTGCCGACGCCGCGACGGCGCTGGAGCCGGCCCTCCAGTTCGAGCTGCTCCAGGGCCTGACGCAGCGTCGCGCGGGCGACACCGAAGCGGGCGGCCAGGTCGCGCTCGTTCGGAAGGATCTCGCCGACGGCGAACTCGGAGTCGAGCGCCTCGCTGAGCACGGTCTTGAGATGCCAGTACTTCGGTTCCGGTACCGATTCCAGTTGCGTGGTCCCCACCCTGTCCTCCGCAATCGCCGTGGTCCGGCGGCGTTTTTCGCGCCCTTGTTTATTAAAGGTTGTTGTACTTCTCTGCGACCATAGGGCGGCCCCCACCCTTGGTCAAGACCAATCCTCCGGGCGGAATCCGGGTTCCCGGCCCACAATGACCGAGTCGGCAGTGGGCCGGAAACGCCGGAAACATCCGGAAACGGGAGGTCGCATGCGGTACGGGGTGCTGGGCACCGGGCAGGTCGGTCGCACGCTCGGCGGGAAGCTGGTGGAACTGGGCCACGAGGTGACCCTGGGTTCGCGTACGCAGGACAACCCCGTGGGGCGGGAGTGGGCCGCGAGCGCGGGCGGAAGCGCCTTCGCGGGTACGTTCGCCGAGGCCGCCGCGGGCGCCGAGGTGGTCGTGAACGCGGTGCCGGGGCAGGTGGCGCTCGCCGCGCTGGAGGCGGCCGGAGCGGACAACCTCGCCGGGAAGGTCGTGGTGGACGTCTCCAATCCGCTGTCGTTCGAGGGCGGCGAGGTGCGGCTGTCCCCCGTGGAGTCGGACAGCGTGGGCGAGCAGATCCAGCGGGCGTTCCCGCACGCGCGCGTGGTGAAGTCGTTGAACACGGTCAACTGTGCGGTGATGGTCGATCCCGCGCGTGTGCCGGGCCGCCACCAGATCTTTGTGTGCGGCGCGGACGCGGATGCGAAGGCGCAGGTCACGGCGCTGCTCGGGGAGTTCGGCTGGCCGGCGGACCGGGTGCTCGACCTGGGCGGCATCCAGGCGGCGCGGAGTGTGGAGATGTGGCTGCCGCTGTGGCTGAACCTCATGCGCCACTTCGGGCACGCGGACTTCAACCTGGAACTGCACACCCCCCGTTGACCCCCGCCGAGGCCGCGTCACCCTTGAGGGCTACCCGTCGGTAGCAATTGCTGACAAGCTGTCTACGCGTCCGCCGGTCCGTCCAGACGAGGAGCTCCCCCATGCCCGTCACCGTCTCCTTCCCGGTCACCACCCCCGGTGGCCCGCAGCCGGTCACCGTCTCCTACGAGCGGGTGGGCCGCGGTGAACCCCTCCTGCTGCTGCACGGGATCGGCCATCACCGGCAGGCCTGGGACCCGGTGGTGGACATCCTCGCCGCCGAGCGGGACGTCATCGCCGTGGACCTCCCGGGCTTCGGCGTCTCCCCGGCGCTGCCGGACGGGCTCGCCTACGACCTGCCCACCACGACCTCCGTGTTCGCGGCCTTCTGCGAGTCCCTGGAACTCGAACGGCCGCATGTCGCGGGTAATTCGCTCGGCGGTCTGCTCGCCCTGGAACTCGGCCGGGAGAAGCTCGTACGGTCCGTCACCGCGCTGTCCCCCGCCGGATTCTGGTCGGAGGCCGAACGCCGGTACGCCTTCGGTGTCCTGCTCACCATGCGGCACATCTCCCGCCGGCTGCCGCTGCCCCTGGTCGAGCGACTGTCCCGTACGGCGGCCGGGCGCACGGCCCTGACCAGCACCATCTACGCCCGTCCGGGCCGGCGCGCCCCCGAGGCCGTGGTCGCCGAGACGCTCGCGCTGGCCCAGGCCACCGGCTTCGACCAGACGCTGCGGGCGGGCACCACCGTCCAGTTCACCGACGACATCCCCGGTATCCCGGTCACCGTCGGCTGGGGCACCCGCGACTGGCTCCTCGTGCGCCGTCAGGGTGTCCGCGCCAAGCAGATCATCCCGGCCGCCCGTCTGGTCCGCCTCCCCGGCTGCGGCCACTGCCCGATGAACGACGACCCGGCGCTGGTCGCCCGGGTGATCCTGGACGGGAGCCGCTGAGCCGTCCCCGGGTGAGGCGGTGGGCGGCCGGGGGACGCCGTACGGCCGATGAGGGGAGCACCCGCGGGGCGGGAGCGGGTCGACTCGGCGAGGGACACGGGCAGTTGTTCACTTGGGGTTTCCGTGTGCGCTGCGGTGCCCCAGTAGGTGTGACGGTGCACATCGGCCGGATCCCGACCCTGGAGGCCCTCCCGTGTCACACCTTCCCCTGCCCGGGCGCCGAAGCGTCCTGCGCGGTTCGCTGGCCGCGTCCGCGGCCCTGACCCTGCCCGTCGCGGCCGGCGCGGCGCCGGCGCTGGCCCTGTCCGGGCGCCCCCGGGCCGACTGGGGCGTGCAGGCCGGGGATGTGACCGCGGACTCCGGTCTGGTGTGGGTGCGTTCCGACCGTCCGGCACGGATGATCGTCGAGACGGCGGCCACCGAGTCGTTCCGGCACGCCCGGCGCTGGTACGGCCCGCTGCTCGGCGCCGGTACGGACTTCACCGGCACGACGCGGCTGCACGGCCTGCCCGCCGGCGAGCAGATCCACTACCGCGTGCTGCCGGCCGACCCGGACGACCCCCGCCGCACCGGGGAACCGGTCACCGGCACCTTCCGCACGGTGCCCGCCGGCCGTCGGCGCGGAGTGCGCTTCCTGTGGTCCGGCGATCTGGCCGGCCAGGGCTGGGGCATCAACCCGGAACTCGGCGGCTACCGCATCTACGACGCGATGGCCAGGCTCGACCCGGACTTCTTCGTCTGCTCCGGCGACAACATCTACGCCGACGGCCCGCTCACCGCCACCCAGGCGCTGCCCGACGGCTCCCTGTGGCGCAACGTCGTCACCGAGGAGAAGTCCAAGGTGGCCGAGACCCTCGCGGAGTTCCGCGGCAACTTCCGCTACAACCTGCTGGACGAGAATCTGCGCCGGTTCAACGCCCAGGTGCCCTCGGTCATCCAGTGGGACGACCACGAGGTCCGCAACAACTGGTACCCGGGCGAGGTGATCGCCGCCTCCGACACCCGGTACACCGAGAAGAGCGTCGACGTCCTCGCCTCGCGGGCCCGGCGGGCGTTCAGCGAGTACTTCCCGATCTCCACGCTCCGGGCGGGCCGCACACAGGGCCGTGTCCACCGGGTGCTGCGGCACGGACCGCTGCTCGACGTGTTCGTACTGGACATGCGGACGTACCGCAACGCCAACTCGCCCGACGACCAGACGGTGGACCCGCAGGGCATCCTCGGCCGGGAGCAGCTGGAGTGGCTCAAGCGCGAGCTGTCCCGCTCGCGCGCGGTGTGGAAGGTGATCGCCGCCGACATGCCGATCGGGCTCGTCGTGCCGGACACCACCGAGGGCCGGGCCGACATCGAGGCCGTGGCGCAGGGCGACCCGGGCGCGCCGCTCGGCCGTGAGCTGCAGATCGCCGAGCTGCTGCGGTTCGTCAAGCACCGGCGGATCACCGGCACCGTGTGGCTGACGGCCGACGTGCACCACACCTCGGCCCAGCACTACCAGCCCTCGCGGGCCGCGTTCACCGACTTCGAGCCGTTCTGGGAGTTCGTCTCCGGCCCGCTCAACGCGGGCGCCTTCCCGGCCAACGCGCTCGACGGCACGTTCGGTCCGGAGCGGGTGTTCGTGAAGGCCCCGACGGCGTCCAACGTGTCCCCGGCGGGCGGTTACCAGTTCTTCGGCGAGGTCGACATCGACGGCGACAGCGGGGAGCTGACGGTCCGGCTGCGCGAGCAGGACGGCACCGTGCTGTTCACCCAGGTGCTGCAGCCGGGGCGCGTGGGGCAGTGACGTCGGACAAGGAACCGTATAAGAATTAACAGAATAATTAACTGAAGAATCAACAAAACAGGCATTAGCGGCCTTTACCCGACAGTCACAAACAGTTCGTGATCACGCAACACCGTTCCTTCACAGTGGCTGCATGACTCGAAACCTGTCCGACGTGAAAATCGCCGCTCTCTCCGCCCTCTCCGCGTACTGCAAGGCGGCCTGGAGGACACGCCGCCACGAAGACCCGCCGCCCACGAGCGATACCGGTGCCCGGCCGTCCTCCCCGGAGGAGCAGGCCGGGCCCGGCGCCGTCGGCGCGCAGAGCACCCTGTGGCGGATGCGGACGACGGTCAGGGACACCCCGGGATCCCTGGCCGCGCTGTGCTCGGCGCTGGCCGGGCACCGGGTGGACATCCTGAGCCTGCAGACGCATCCGCTGGGCGAGGACACCGTCGACGAGTTCCTGCTGCGCGCCCCGGCCGCGCTGGCCTCGGCCGACCTCACCCACGCCGTCGCCGCCGCGGGCGGCAAGCGCACCTGGATCGAGCGGGCCGACGCCCACGACCTGGTGGACGCGCCGACCCGGGTCCTCGGTCTCGCCACCCGCACGGCCCTCGACGCGGCGGAACTGCCGCTGGCGCTGCGGCAGCTCCTCGGCCGGTGCACGATCCGCTCACTGCCCGCCACCCCCGTCGGCGGCGGCCGGGCAGCGGCCGACGTGCCCGTCGAAGGGGTGCTGGAGGACACCGTGATGCGCCTGCGGGCGCCGGAAGGCGGAGTGATCACCGTGGAGCGGCCGTATCTGCCGTTCACCCCGACCGAGTTCGCCCGCGCGCGTGCCCTGGTCGAGCTGGACGCCCGGCTCGGTCCGCGGATCCCCCGCGGCCAGGACGTGCTGACGCTGCCCGAGGGCAACGACATCACCGTGCGCCGCGCCGACACCGGGGACCTGGAGGCGGCCCGGGCGATGCACGAGCGGTGCTCGGCGCGGACGCTCGGCATGCGGTACCACGGGCCCGTGGGGGACGCCGACCGCTATCTCAACCACCTGCTCAGCCCCCGGTACGGCCGCACCCTCGCGGTGTGGACGCCCTCCGGGCGGATCGTCGGGCTGGGGCACCTCCTGTGGGACGGTGACGAGACGGAGGTCGCGCTGCTCGTCGAGGACGAGTGGCAGGGGCGTGGGATCGGCCGTGAACTGCTCGATCGGCTGGTCGCCATGGCCGTCGAGGCCGGGTGCGACAGCGTGTACGCCGTGACGCAGTCCTCCAACACCGGGATGGTGGCCGCGATGCGGGGGCTCGGGCTGCCGCTCGACTACCAGATCGAGGAGGGGACCCTGGTGATCACGGCCGGGCTGGACTCCGTCGGGGTGGCGGAGTCGTTGTCCCGTTCCGGTGAGCCGGGGAACGCCTGAGCGTCGCCCCTGACGGGGGTGCGCAAGCGCCCCCCAGAGCGCTGTCCAGGTCGTTCCAGAGATCCTCCGTGTCCTCCAGGCCCACCGACAGGCGCAGCAGGCGGTCGTTCACACCTGCTCCCCTGCGGTCGTCCGCGTCGACGATGCGGTGGCTGATGGACGCCGGGTGCTGGATGAGGGTGTCCACGCTGCCCAGGCTGACCGCCGGGGTGATCAGACGGACCGCCGCGATCACCTCGTGCGGATCGCCGTGGACCTCGAAGGCGATCATCGCGCCGCCCAGACGCGGGTAGTGGACACGGGCCACGCGCGGGTCGGCGGTGAGCCGGCGGGCCAGTTCGGCGGCGGTCGCGGAGGCGGCGCGGACCCGGACCGGGAGGGTCGACAGGCCCCGGAGCAGGAGATAGCCGGCGAGCGGGTGCAGGACCCCGCCGGTGGCGAACCGTATCTGCCGCAGCAGCCCCGCGAACTCCTCGTCGCAGGCGACCACACCCGCCAGGACGTCACCGTGTCCGCCGAGGTACTTGGTGGCGCTGTGCAGGACGAACCGGGCGCCGTGCTCGGCGGGGCGCTGGAGCACGGGGGTGGCGAAGGTGTTGTCGGCGAGCAGCGGGACCGAACCGCAGGAATGGGCGACGGCCCGCAGATCGACTTCGGCGAGGGTCGGGTTGGCCGGTGACTCCACCATCACCAGTCCGGTGTCGGGGCGCAGGGCGTCGGCGATGCCGGCCGGGTCCGTCCAGGTGACCTCCGAGCCGAGCAGTCCTGCGGTCAGCAGGTGGTCGCTGCAGCCGTAGAGGGGGCATACGGCGACGACATGACGCAGGCCGAGGGAGGCGCGGGCGAGCAGGACCGCGCTCAGGGCGGCCATCCCGCTGGCGAAGGCGACCGCGCTCCCGGTGCCCTCCAGACGGGCGAGGGCGGTCTCGAAGCGGGCGACCGTGGGATTGCCCAGCCGTCCGTAGACCGGCGGGCCCTCCGGCTCGGCGCCCGTCGCGGCGAAGGCGTCGATGCGGGCCGCCTCGGCGCGGCTGTCGTAGGAGGGGTAGGTGGTGGACAGGTCGATCGGCGGGGCGTGCAGGCCCTGCCGGGCCAGGTCGTCCCGTCCGGCGTGCACGGCCTCGGTGGCCAGTGCCCGGGGTGCCGGGGACGTACGTACGTCGTCGTACGCGTGCGCGTGCGTGCTCGCTGCGGCTGAGTCCATGGACCGCAGAGTGAACAACGCACGGGTCACAGGAATCGAACACCGTGCTACGTTCGGCCGATGGCCGAATCTGTCGTACTGGACCCGGTGGATCTGCAGCTCCTGCGACTGCTGCAGAACGACGCCCGGACCACCTACCGCGACCTCGCGGCGCAGGTCGGGGTCGCGCCGTCGACGTGCCTGGACCGGGTGACGCGGCTGCGCCGCTCGGGCGTGATCCTCGGGCATGAGCTGCGGCTGGATCCGGCCAAGCTCGGGCGGGGGCTGCAGGCGCTGCTGTCGGTGCAGGTCAGACCGCATCGGCGGGAGCTCGTGGGCCCGTTCGTGGAGCGGATCCGGGCGCTGCCGGAGGCGCTGACGGTCTTCCATCTGACCGGTCCCGACGACTACCTGGTGCATGTGGCGGTCGCCGACATGGCGGACCTCCAGCGGCTGGTCCTCGACGAGTTCACCGCCCGGCACGAGGTGGCCCGGGTGGAGACCCGGCTGATCTTCCAGCAGTGGGACTGCGGACCGCTGCTCCCGCCGGGCGAGGACGCCGGGCGGCCGGTTCGAACACCGTGACGTGCCCCGGCCCGCACCCCGCGGCGGTCCGGCTCAAACCCCTCGGCACCGTCCTACGCCCACAGCTCAAACGCCGTGACGTGCGCTTCCCTCCGTACGAGGATGGTGTGCATGTCACAGACCAACAACCCGCTTCCCCGTGCGGTCGCCGACGCCTACGTCGACGGCCTCATCGCCCTCGACCCGGTCACCGGCACCTTCCTAGGAGTGGCGGAGAGTTCGAGCCGTCTGCCCGACTACTCGCCCGCGGGCCTCGAGGCGCGGGCGCGGCTGGCCCGGGACACCCTCGCGGAGCTCGCCGAGGCGGAGCGCCGGCCGGGCGCGGACAGTGACATCGAGCGCCGGTGCGCGCGGCTCCTGCGCGAGCGGCTGACCGCGGAACTGGCCGTGCACGAGGCCGAGGAAGGGCTGCGGACGGTCGGCAACCTGGGCATGCCCGCGCACCAGGTGCGCGAGGTGTTCGCCGTGACGCCGAACAGGACCGACGAGGACTGGACGGCGATCGCCGAACGGCTGCGCGCGGTGCCGACGGCCCTCGCCGGCTACCGCGAGTCCCTGGCGCTCGGCCTCGAACGCAAGCTGTACGGGGCGCCGCGCCCGACCGCCACGTTCATCGGCCAGCTCACCGAGTGGTCGGACACGGACGGCGCCGGCCGCGGCTGGTTCGAGGATTTCGTCGCCACCGGAACCGAGTCGCTGCCGGACGCGCTGCGCGCCGAGCTGGACGAGGCGTCCCGTACCGCGACGGCGGCGGTCGTGGAGCTGCGGGACTGGATGCGCGACGTGTACGCGCCGGCCGTGGAGGGCGCGCCGAACACGGTCGGCCGCGAGCGGTACGCGCGCTGGTCGCGCTACTACAACGGCACCGACCTCGATCTGGACGAGGCGTACGCCTACGGCTGGGCGGAGTACCACCGGCTCCTCGGCGAGATGAAGAAGGAGGCCGAGCGGATCCTGCCGGGCGCGGCCACGCCCTGGGTGGCCCTCGCTCACCTCGACGAGCACGGCAAGCACATCGAGGGCGTCGACGAGGTCCGCGACTGGCTGCAGGGCCTGATGGACCAGGCGATCGAGGCGCTGGACGGCACCCACTTCGAACTCGCCGACCGGGTACGGCGGGTGGAGTCGCGGATCGCCCCGGCCGGCAGCGCCGCCGCCCCCTACTACACGCCCCCGTCGGAGGACTTCGCACGGCCGGGCCGCACCTGGCTGCCGACGATGGGCCAGACCCGCTTCCCGGTGTACGACCTGGTCTCCACCTGGTACCACGAGGGCGTCCCCGGCCATCACCTCCAGCTCGCGCAGTGGGCGCACGTCGCCGCCGACCTCTCCCGGTACCAGGCCGTCGTCGGCATGGTCAGCGCCAACGCCGAGGGCTGGGCGCTGTACGCGGAGCGCCTGATGGACGAGCTGGGCTTCCTCACCGACCCCGAGCACCGGCTCGGCTATCTGGACGCGCAGATGATGCGGGCGGTGCGGGTCATCGTGGACATCGGTATGCACCTGGAGCTGGAGATCCCGGCGGATTCGCCGTTCCACCCGGGCGAGCGCTGGACGCCCGAGCTGGCGCAGGAGTTCTTCGGGGCGCACAGCAGCCGGCCGGCGGACTTCGTGGAGAGCGAGCTGACCCGCTATCTGACCATCCCGGGCCAGGCGATCGGCTACAAGCTCGGTGAGCGGGCGTGGCTGCTGGGCCGGGAGAAGGCGCGCGAACGCCGGGGCGAGGCCTTCGACCTCAAGTCCTGGCACATGGCGGCCCTCTCCCAGGGGTCGTTGGGGCTGGACGACCTGGTGGACGAGCTGGCGCGCCTCTGACCCGGCGGACGGGAGCGGGCCCCGGGAAATTCGCTGTCCCCGGGGCCCGCCCGTACGCCACCCTCGTCTCCCATGACGATCACCCGGACCCTTTTCCTCTCCCCGCGCGTCACCGCCACCGGCCACGCCCTCGCGGACGCGGCACGGCGACGCGGGGCGCACGTGGAGACGCTGCGGGACTGGCGGGTGCCGGAGCGGTACCGGGGCGCCCCGGATGCCTCGCTGTACGCCGGTCCGCTGTTCGCGGACGCGGTCGCGCGGGAGCTGGGCGTCGGGCTGCTGGAGGCACCGACGGACTGGCTGGCCCGGCTGCCGTACGAACTCACCCTGCGGGACGTGGAGTTCACCACGATCGCCGAGGCGTGGACGCTGCGGCGACCGGCGTTCGTCAAGCCGCCGAACGACAAGAGCTTCCCGGCCCGGGTCTACCCGGACGGCAGTGGACTGCCCGGGGCGGACGCGGTCGACGGCACGGAACCGGTCCTGGTCAGCGACATCGTCGCGTTCGCCGTGGAGTACCGGCTGTTCCTGCTGGACGGCGAGGTGCGCACGGGCAGCCGGTACGCGACCCGGGGCGCCCTGGACGTCGCCCCGCTGGCCAAGGACCCGCGCCGCGCCGAGGTGCTGGACTTCGCCGGGCGGATGACAGCGGCCGCGGGGACGGGGCTGCCGAGCGCGATCGTGGTGGACGTGGGCCTGATCGACGGGTCGGGCTGGGCGGTCGTGGAGGCCAACGCCGCCTGGGCCAGCGGGCATTACGCGTGCGACGCGGACGCCGCACTGGACGTGGTCCTGCGGGCGGCCCGCCCCGAGGCGGAGTTCGAGACGCCGGACCGCGGTTTCCTGCGGCCGGTCCCGGACGTCGTACGCGACTGAGCGCCGAGTCGGCGGTCAGCAGCCGCAGTTCGCCGCGTCCACCGGTGCCGTGAGCGGGTCGGCGTCGCGCTCCTCGCGGCCCTGCCAGGTCTCGTAGGCGAAGCCCTCGCGGGCCCAGTACTCGAAGCCGCCGAGCATCTCCTTGACGCGGTAGCCGCGTTCGGCGAGCGCGAGGGCGGCGCGGGTGGCGCCGTTGCAGCCGGGCCCCCAGCAGTACGTCACGACCGGCACGTTCCTGTCGAGGAGCCGCTCGGCCTGTTCGGGGATGAGAGCGGTCGGCAGGTGCACGGCGCCGGGGATGTGGCCCTGGTCCCAGGCCTCGGTGGAGCGGGAGTCCAGGACGACGAACCCGGGGTCACCGCCGGCGGCGAGCGCGGCGGCCACGTCGGAGACGTCGGCGTGGAAGGCGAGCGAGGCGCGGAAGTGGGCGGCGGCCTCGGCCGGGGTGGCGGGGGCGACGCGGAGGACGGGGTTCACGGTGTCGGTCGTCATGACCGGAAATCTACGGCTCCGGACCGCCCCGCTGAAGTGGGGATCCCCGGGACTTCCCTTGCTCCGCCCGGGATTCCCCTGCTATTCATCGGACATGACCGCGTATTCCCCGGACGCCACCGACTGGCGCATCCTCGAGGTCCTCCAGCGGGACGGCCGGGCCAGCTACGCCGAGCTGGCGCGGGCCGTCGCCATGTCGCCCAGCGCCGTCACCGAGCGGGTGCGGCGGCTGGAGGAGGCGGGGGTGATCCAGGGGTACGCGGCCGTCGTGGACCCGGAGCGGCTGGGGCTGCCGATCCTGGCGTTCGTCCGGCTGCGCTACCCCAACGGCAACTACAAGCCGTTCCACGACCTGGTGGCCGTGACGCCCGAGATCCTGGAGGCGCACCACGTCACGGGCGACGACTGCTTCGTCATCAAGGTCACCGCCCGTTCGATGCGGCATCTGGAGGAGGTGTCGGGGAAGATCGGCGCGCTCGGGTCGGTCACGACCAGCGTCGTCTACTCCTCCCCGCTCCCCCGGCGCCCGCTCGGCCGGTAGCCCCGCTGGCGCACCACCGAACCGGATCGTCCCTTCACCACCTCGAGCTGGGCGTGGACGCGCCGGCGCAGGTCGGCGACATGGCTGACGATGCCGACGCTGCGGTCGCGTTCGCGCAGGGAGTCCAGGACGTCGAGGACCTCGTCGAGGGTCTGGTCGTCGAGGCTGCCGAAGCCCTCGTCGATGAAGAGGGTGTCGAGCCGCACCCCGCCCGCCTCGTCGGTCACCACGTCGGCGAGGCCCAGCGCGAGGGCGAGGGAGGCGAAGAAGGTCTCGCCGCCGGAGAGCGTGGCGGTGTCCCGCTCCCGGCCGGTCCAGGCGTCGACGACACGCAGCCCGAGCCCGCTGCGGCCGCGTCCGGCCCGGTCGTCGGAGTGGACGAGGGTGTAGCGCCCGGCCGACATCCGCTGCAGACGGGCGGTCGCGGCGGCGGCCACCTGTTCCAGGCGGGCCGCGAGGACGTACGCCTCCAGGCGCATCTTGCGCTCGTTGTCGGCCGAGGTGCCGGCGGTCAGACCGGCCATGCGGGCCACCCGGTCGTACTCCTCGCGCAGGGGCGCGAGCCGCCGTACGCCCTCGGCGGTGCGGGCGGAGAGCCGGTCGAGTTCCGTGCAGCGCCGTGCGGCCGCGTCGCGTGCGGAGGCGGCGTCGCGCAGGCGCCGGGCGGCGAGGGCCGCCGTGTCCTGGGCCGTCGCGAGGTCGGCGGGCGGCTGCTGGGCGGCGGCCGCGGTGTCGGCCTCGGCGAGCACCGCGCGCACCGTGGCCTCCTCCGACTGCCGTGCGTCCAGGCGCCGTTGGAGCTCACGGTGGGCTGCGGGGTCGAGGAGGGCGTCGGCGGCGGCCTGCGGGGTGTCGAAACCGGCCCGGAACGCGGCGTCGGCGAGCCGGGCGTCGGCGTCCTTGAGCCGCTGCGCGGTGTCCTCGGCGGCCCGCGCGGCGTCCGCGGCGTCGGTGAGCAGCGCGACCCGCCGCTCCAACTGGGCGGCCCGGTCGGCCACACTGTCGGCCGTGCCCCGCGCCTGCGCCAACTCCGCTTCCAGGGTGGCCCGTTCGCGGTCGAGGGCGTCCCGTCGCGCGACCCGGGAGGCGGAGCGCACGGCGGCCTCCTGCTGGGCGGAGACGCGCCGGTCGCGTTCCTGCTCGGCCTGGCGCAGCCGCTCGTGCGCGGTGTGCAGCGTCGAGGCGCCGCTCCGGGCCCGGGTGTACTCCCGCTCCAACGTGTCGGCCACCGCGGCGAGTTCCTCGGTGGAGGAGTCACCGGCCTCGCCCGCGGCGGTGGCCAGCTCCCGCTCGACGAGGCTCAGCCGCTGTGCGGCCTCGGCGCGCTCCTCGTCGGCCCGCTGGAACACGGCCAGCGCCTGTTCCTCGGTCTCCCGGCCGACGTGCCCGGCGTCCTTGCGCGCGGGTGCCGGGTGGTCGACGGCGCCGCAGACCGCGCAGGGTTCGCCGGCGGAGAGCCGCGCGGCGAGTTCGGCGGCGATGCCGTTCAGCCGCCGCTCCTTGACGTCCAGCCACGCGGCGCGGGCCCGCTGGGCGTGTTCGGTGGCGGTGAGCAGGTGCCGACGGGCGTCGTCCGCGTCCCGGACGAGCCGGTCCCTCCGGCGGGCGGCGGCGAGCCGCTCACGGGCGGGTTCCCGCTGCACCGCGAGCCGTTCGGCGCGGGTGGCGGCCTCCTGGGCGGACTCGACGGCGCCGAGGAGGCCGGTACGGGTCTCCTCCCAGCCGGCCAGCCAGGACTCCGCCTCCTGGAGGACGTCCGCGTCGGCCCGCTCCTGCCGGTCCAGCCCGGTGCGCTCCGCGAGGAGGTCGGCCAGCCGCCGCTCGGCCCGCCGGGCCGACTCCAGACCCCCGAGCTCCTCGGCCGCGCGACGCGCGGCGGCGGCGAGCCCGGCACCACTCGCTTCCGCGAGCCCGGCACCACTCGCCTCCGCGAGCCCGGCACCACTCGCCTCCGCGAGCCCGGCACCACTCGCCTCCGCGAGCCCGACACCACTCGCCTCCGCGAGCCCGACACTGCCTCCGGCCTCGCGTCCGGCACTGCTTCCGCCGTCACGCCCGCCGCTGTGCCCGCCGTCGAGCCCGCCGCTGTGCCCGCCGTCGAGCCCGCCGCCGTGTCCGGCATCGCGCCCGCCACTGCCTCCACCGTCACGACCGCCGCCGCTATGCCCGCCGTCGCGCCCGCCGTCGCTATGCCCGCCGTCGCGCCCGCCGCTGTGCCCGCGGTCGAGCCCGCCGCCGTGTCCGGCATCGCGCCCGCCACTGCCTCCACCGTCACGCCCGCCGCCGTCTCCGCCGTCGAGTCCGCCCTCGTGGCCGGCGTGATCGACGACGGCCGTGCGCAGCAGCGCACGCGCGTGGGCCTCCGCCCGGGCCGCCGCCCGGTGTTCCGTCTCGGCGGCCTCGCGCAGTTCCAGGGCGGGGGCGACCGCCTCGGCCTTGCGGGACCGCTCCATGCGCACCTGGTCCTCGCGGTGGGCCCCGGCGCGCTCCTCCAGCCGCTCGGCACGTTCCCGTGCCTCGGCGAAACGCCGCTGCAGACGGGCGAGTTCCCGTGCGTCGGTCAGCGCGCGCTCGGCGCTCGCCTGGGCGGACTCGGCGGCGGCGAGCCCGCAGCGGGCGATCGTCAGCTGCTCACGGGCGGTGCTGCGGGCCACGGCGGCGGCGCCGGCGACCGCCTCGGCGAGGCCCGGCTCGCCCGGTTGCAGCTCGGGCAGCTCCATCGCGTCCCCGGCGGCCTGCTGCATGCGGTGGGCGTCGGCGACCAGCTCGGCGTCGCCCTCCCGTACGCGGGCCTCCGCCTCCCTGCGTCGCTCGGCGAGCCGCTTCTCCACGTCGGCGAACCGCCGGGTGTCGAAGAGCCGGCCCAGCAGCCGGCCGCGTGCCTCGGCGTCGGCGCGCAGGAACCGCGCGAAGTCGCCCTGGGGCAACAGCACGACCTGGCAGAACTGCTCCCGGCTCATGCCGAGGAGCTGGGTGATCTCCTCGCCGATCTCCTGGTGGGAGCGGCTGAGGTCCTTCCAGACGGCGCCGACGGGGTCGTACTCGCGCAGCCAGGTCTGGGCCTTCTCGACGGTCGTGCCCGTGCCGCGTTTCTTGGCCCGCTCGTGGGGTGGCTGCCGGGTGATCTCCAACCGGCGTCCGGCGACGGTGAGTTCCAGGGTGACCTCGGTGCGGACGCCGGGGGCCGCGTGGTCGCTGCGCAGGGTGAGTCCCTGCCCCTGGACGGTCTGGCGGGCGCCCGGGACGGAGCCGTAGAGCGCGTAGCAGACGGCGTCGAGGACGGAGGTCTTGCCCGCGCCGGTCGGCCCGTGCAGCAGGAAGAGCCCGGCGGCGGACAGGTCGTCGAAGTCGACGCTCTGGGCGCCGCCGAAGGGGCCGAAGGCGGTCAGGTCGAGCCAGTGCAGCCTCACCGCGCCACCTCCCGCACCACGTCGTCCGCGCGGACCGCGTCGAAGGCGTCCCGCAGCACATCCCGTTCACGGGCGTCGGGTCCGGCCCCGCGCACATGGGCGACGAAGTCCTCGGCGATCTCCTGGTCGCTGCGGCCGGAGAGGCGCCGGGCGTACGACACGTCCGGGTCGTCCGGGGCCCGCTCGGGGGCGAAGACGAGGCTGAGGGTGTGCGGGAAGCGCGCGGTGAGCCGGGCCATGGGTTCGGCGGGGCGGACGGCGTCGGTGAGGGTCGCCTCGACCCAGGCGTCCTCGTGCCGGGTGAGCGCGGGGTCGGCGAGCAGCTCCTCCAGGGTGCCGGAGATCCGGGCCAGTGCGCGCGGCACCGGGCAGTCGATCCGCTCCGCGGTGACGGCGCCGTCCGCGTCGAGGTCCACCAGCCACATGGTCTTGCGGTGGTCGGTCTCGGAGAAGGAGTACGGCAGCGGGGAGCCGGAGTAGCGGACGCGCTCGGTGAGGGTCTGGCAGCCGTGCAGATGGCCCAGCGCCACGTAGTCGACGCCGTCGAAGACACCGGCGGGGACGGAGGCGACCCCGCCGACGGTGATGTCCCGTTCGCTGTCGCTCGGTTCGCCGCCGGTGACGAAGGCATGGGCGAGGACGACGGACCGGGTGCCCGGCGCTCGGGTGGCGAGGTCGGCGCGGACCCGGTCCATGGCGGCGGCGAGGACGGACTCGTGGCCGGCCTTCTCCACGGCGAACTCGTCCTTCACCAGGGCGGGTTCGAGGTAGGGCAGACCGTAGAAGGCGACGTCTCCGTGGGCGTCGGCGAGCATGACGGGGGTGCCGGCCGCGGCGGGGGCGGTGCGCAGATGGATGCCGGCCCGCCCGATCAGCCCGGCGCCGACGCCGAGCCGGCGGGCCGAGTCGTGGTTGCCGGAGATCATCACCGTCGGCACCCCGAGGTCGGCGAGACGGTGCAGGGCGTCGTCGAAGAGCTCGACGGCGGCGAGCGGCGGCACCGCGCGGTCGTAGACGTCCCCCGACACGACCACCGCGTCGACCGCGCGTTCCCGCACGGTCGCGACGAGGCTGCCGATGAACGCGGACTGGGCCTCCAGCATGTTCACGCGGTGGAACGACCGGCCGAGATGCCAGTCGGACGTGTGCAGCACTCTCAAGAAACCGCTCCGACGTACAGAAACCGACCGTGAACACCGACCACGCTAACGCCTTCGGCACCCGACCCCTCACCCACAGCACTCTTTTGTCCGTATACGACAGTGAATCGCCATAAACATTCCGACTCTGCCTCGGTCATGGCGCGACCGACGGCAAAACCGTTGGACAACTCCCCTGCCCCTGGCGATCGTTGGGGGAATGGATCAGGAGCAGATCTGGGACGCGGACACCGCACGCCGCTACGACACCCCCGGCACCGGGATGTTCGCGCCCGAGGTGCTCGGGCCGGCCGTGGACCGGCTGGCCGCGCTCGCGGACGGCGGGGCGGCGCTGGAGTTCGCGATCGGCACCGGGCGGGTGGCCGTCCCGCTCGCCGCGCGCGGGGTGCCGGTGACCGGCATCGAGCTGTCCCGCCCGATGATCGAGCAGTTGCGGACGAAGGCGGACGAAACATCGATCCCCGTGATCGTCGGCGACATGGCGACAGCCCGGGCGCCGGGCACGTACGCGCTCGTCTATCTGGTCTTCAACACGATCTCCAACCTGCTCACGCAAGAAGAGCAGGTCGCGTGCTTCCGCAACGCCGCCCGGCATCTGGCGCCCGGCGGGCGGTTCGTGATCGAGCTGTGGGTGCCCGAACTGCGCAGGCTGCCGCCGGGGACGCCGGCGACGGTGTGGCGCTCCGAGCCCGGGTACATCGGCCTGGACACCTACGACGTGCTGCGCCAGCACGTCGTCTCGCACCACTTCACGTTCGCCGAGGAGGGCCGCGAGGCCCGGCTGGAGCGCAGCCCGCACCGCTACGTCTGGCCCGCCGAGCTCGACCTCATGGCCGAGCTGGCCGGGTTCGAGCGCGAGAGCCGGCACGCGGACTGGTCGGGGGCCGAGTTCACCGCCGAGTCCCGCTCCCATGTGTCGGTCTACCGGCTCCCCGCCTAGGCGGAGCCGTCAGGCGTCCCCGTACGCCTCGCCGCCCAGCTCCAGCAGCGCCGTCCCGGCCGTCGTGTCGGCGAGCCAGGCACGGAAGGCGTCCACGTCGGCGTCCGGGAGGCCGATCTCGATCGTGACGGCCTCGCCGTAGCGGACGTCCCGGACCTCGCGGCCGGTGGCGCGCAGGTCGTTCTGGACCTTGCCCGCGCGCTGGTGGTCGACGGTGACGGTGGCGAGGCGGAAGCGGCGGCGGGTGAGGGTGCCGAGGGCGTCGAGCGCCTCGCCGACCGCACCGCCGTAGGCCCGGATCAGGCCCCCGGCGCCGAGCTTGACGCCGCCGTAGTAGCGGGTGACGACGGCGACGACGTACCGCATGTCACGCCGCAGCAGCATCTGGAGCATCGGGACGCCCGCGGTGCCGCCGGGTTCGCCGTCGTCGCTCGCCTTCTGGACGGCGGCGTCGGCGCCGATGACGTAGGCCCAGCAGTTGTGGGTGGCGTCGGCGTGCTCCTTGCGCACGGACGCGATGAACTCCTGGGCCTCCCGCTCGGTCGCCGCCGGAGCGAGGGCGCACAGGAAGCGGGAGCGGTTGACCTCGGTCTCGTGCACGCCCTCCCGGGCGACCGTGCGGTACTCGTCCTGCATCCGGCCACCCTATGCGCTCCCCGAGGACCCGCTCAGCCCGCCTTCTCCCCTCGGGGCACGAGCAGCGAGGTCAGCAGCGCACTGCCCGGGCCCAGGGAGCGCCAGTGCGGTCCCTGCCAGGCCAGGACCGCGATCGCCGACGTGGGGAACTTCTGCCGTACCCGGTCCAGCGCGTCACCGACGGCGTCCCCGGCCAGCTCCAGGACCAGCTCCTCCAGGCCCGGGTTGTGGGCGACGAGCAGCAGCGTCCCCACCTCGGCGGGGGTCTCCCGTACGACGTCCAGCAGGTCCGGTACGTCGGCCGCGTACAGGCGCGGGTCGTGACGGACCGGGGGCGGGGTGTCCCACTCGGCGGCGGCGAGGTCCCAGGTCCGGCGGGCGCGGACGGCGGTGGAGACCAGCGCGAGGTCGGGCACTCCGCCAATCTCGGCGAGGGCGCGGCCCGCGGCCGGGGCGTCCCTGCGTCCGCGGGCCGCGAGGGGCCGCTCGTGGTCGGGGACGCCGGCCGGCCAGTCCGATTTGGCGTGCCGGAGCACCACCAGCCTGCGCTCGGGTCCGTCCGGTGCGCTCATGGTGCGGCTCCCAGGTCACGGGTGAGGTCGAGGCCGAGGAGGCGGTCGGCGTAGGCGTACGTCTCGAAGCGGGCGCCCTCCGGCAGTTCCGGCCCGGCGTCCGCCACCCACCCGAGCACCCTCAGCACTTCGGGTACGTCCAGGTCGTCCTCCCAGGCGGTACGCAGACGTCCGCGCACCTCGTCCGGGACGGGCCGCGACGGCCGCCGTGCCCAGGCGGCGACGGCTCTCCGCCAGCGTACGAGGGTCTCGCCGGCCTCGCCCACCGCCGCCGCGTCCAGACGGACGGGCGCGGTGCGGGGCCGGGAGAGGAGCGCGAGGCGCAGCACGGCGGGGTCGGCCGGGACCGGTCCCTCCACCGGGGCCACGGCGATCCGCACCCCGTCGGGCTCCGGACCGCCCTCCCCGACCACGTGCAGGACCTGCGCCTCGCCCACTCCGGAGCCCAGATCCTGGCCGTCCTCGAAGGGGTGCATGCCGAGGGCGGTGGCGCCGGCCCGCAGCTCCGCCTGCTGGCGCTCGCCGGTGAGCAGCGCCCACACGGGCGTTCCGCCGAGTTCCAGCGCGCGCACCAGCACATCGGCGACGAGCAGGACACGGAGCGAGCCCGCGCCGTACCCCGAGGCATGCGCCTGCACCCGGGTCAGACCACGGCGGACGGGGGCGGCGACGACGGCTTCGCCGTTTCGGGCGTCGGTGATGCGCAGCACGAGGCGAGCCTAGGCGCGCGGCCCGCGGTTCGCAGGCAGGGGGCGGAATCAGGGCCCGGCGCGGCGTGTTGTAGGGCTCGACGGGTGCTGTCCGACATGCCACAGGAGGCCGACGGTGTACGGCGACGACGCGACGATCCGCAAGATCCTCACCGGACTCGGGGACACCTGGGCCGTGGTGGGGCTGTCGACGAACCGCGGGCGAGCCGCGTACGGCGTCGCCGAGGTGCTGAAGCGCTACGGCAAGCGGGTCGTGCCGGTCCATCCGAAGGCCGAGACGGTGCACGGGGAGCAGGGCTACGCCTCGCTCGCGGAGATCCCCTTCCCCGTGGACGTCGTCGATGTCTTCGTCAACAGCGAGCTCGCCGGCGCCGTCGCGGACGAGGCGGTCGCCAAGGGGGCGAAGGCGGTGTGGTTCCAGCTCGACGTCGTCGACGAGGCGGCCTATGAGCGGACCCGCGCGGCGGGCCTGGAGATGGTGATGGACCGCTGCCCGGCGATCGAGATCCCGCGCCTCGGCTGACGCCGGCCCGGGGCCGCTCGGGCCCACAGGTTCGCCGGGCATGCTGGGCGTTCGTATGTCCGAGAACGCTCCCGCGCCCGAGAACGGGGACACGTCCGCCGCCCCCGCCCGCTGCTGCATGCCCTCCGGCGGCGGCTCCGCCGAGCCCGCGCGTCCACAGCCCCTGCCCTCGCCCCATGCCGTCGTGGACGGCATGGTGGAGCTGGCCGGCGGTGAGTTCCTGATGGGCGCGGAGGACTCGGAGGGCTTTCCGGCGGACGGGGAGGGGCCCGTGCGGGCCGTGCGGGTGGCGCCCTTCCGGATCGACGCGTACGCCGTCGACAACGACCGGTTCGCCGAGTTCGTCGCGGACACCGGGCATGTGACGGACGCGGAGCGGCTCGGCTGGTCGTACGTGTTCGCGGGGTTCCTGCCGGGCGCGCTGCGCCGTGACGCGCCGCGCCCCGAGCGGACCCCCTGGTGGTGCGCGGTCCCCGGGGCGGCCTGGAACCGGCCGGAGGGGCCCGGCAGCTCCCTGGAGGGGCGGGGAGACCATCCGGTGGTGCACGTGTCGTGGTTCGACGCGGGCGCCTACGCCGCCTGGGCGGGCGGGCGGCTGCCCACCGAGGCGGAGTGGGAGTACGCGGCCCGGGGCGGTCTGGAGCGGAAACGGTACCCGTGGGGCGACGAGCTGGATCCCGGCGGGGAGTTCCGCTGCAACATCTGGCGGGGCACCTTCCCGACGAGGAACACCGCGGCCGACGGATATCGCGCGACCGCCCCCGTCGACGCGTTCGCGCCGAACGGATTCGGGCTGTACAACGTGTCGGGAAACGTCTGGGAGTGGTGTGCCGACGCCTGGTCCTCGCACAGCGCGGAGAAGGTGATCCGGGGCGGCTCGCACCTGTGCCACGCCTCCTACTGCAACCGCTACCGCGTGGCCGCCCGCAGCGCCAACACCCCTGACAGCTCCAGCGGACACGCGGGTTTCCGCTGCGTCCAGGACGTCAACGGCGCGGCCGGCCCCGGCCGATAATGGCGGGGTGACCACCAACTCCCCTTCCTTCCAGCGCACTCAGGTCGTCATCGTCGGCGCGGGCCCCGCGGGGCTCACGGTCGGGAACATCCTGCGGGCCGCGTCCGTCGACTGCGTCGTCCTGGAGACGGAGAGCCGTGCGTTCATCGAGCGGCGGCCGCGGGCCGGCGTCATCGAGGAGTGGGCCGTCGACGGTCTGCGCCGACGGGGCCTGGCCGACTACCTGCTGGCGCGCGCCCAGCGCCACACCGCCTGCGAGTTCCGCTTCGGCGGCGAGCGGTACCGGTTCTCCTACGGCGATCTGACGGGTCGCCACCACTGGGTGTATCCGCAGCCGTTGCTGGTGACCGACCTGGTCCGCGAGTACGTCGACGTACGGGGCGGGGACGCCCGGTTCTCGGTGCGGGACGTCACGCTGCACGACCTGGACACCGGGCACCCTTCCGTGTCGTACACCTGCGAGGAGAGCGGTGAACGGCGGATGTTCGCCTGTGACTTCGTGGTCGGCGCCGACGGGGCGCGCGGGGTCAGCAGGGCCGCGATGCCGGCGGGGCACGCGCGGATCGCCCGCCACGACTACGGCATCGGCTGGCTGGCGCTGCTCGCCGAGGCGCCGCCGTCCTCCGACTGCGTGCTGTTCGGGGTGCACCAGAACGGGTTCGCCGGGCACATGGCCCGCAGCCCCGAGGTCACCCGCTACTACCTCCAGTGCCCGCCGGGTGACGACCCGCAGAACTGGCCCGACGAGCGGATCTGGTCCGAGCTGCACGCGCGGCTCGCGGGCGGCACCGACGCGCAGCCGCTCACCGAGGGCCCGCTGGTCGAGAAGCGGGTGCTCGACATGCACGACTACGTGGTCGAGCCGATGACGTACGGGCGGCTCTTCCTGGCCGGTGACGCGGCCCACCTGGTCGCGCCGATCGCCGCGAAGGGCATGAACCTCGCGTTGCACGACGCGTTCCTGCTGGGCGACGCGCTGGTGGCGTATCTCGACGGCGGGGACGGGGACGGTCTCGACGGCTACTCGGAGGCGTGTCTGCGGCGGGTGTGGGACTACCAGGAGTTCTCCCAGTGGCTGTCGGAGGTCTACCACGGGACGGCCGCCGAGGACCCGTTCCGGGCGGGCACGACGTTCGCCCGGTTGCGGCGGCTGTTCACCTCGCCGGTGGCCGCCGCGGCCTTCGCCGAGCAGTACCTCGGGACCGCCGAGCACTACTGAGCGCCGCTGTCAGTCGTGCACCGGCTTGTCGCCGAGGCGGTGGTCGGCCACGTTCAGCGCCTCGTCGACCAGGCGGCGCAGATGGCCGTCGGAGAGCGAGTAGATCACCCGGCGGCCCTCCTTACGGGTGTGCACGAGACCGGACAGCCGTAGCCGGGCCAGATGCTGGCTGACCGCCGGCCGGGCCGCCCCGCACACCTCCGTCAGCGTGGTCACGTCGGCCTCGCCCGAGGTCAGGGCGTGCAGCAGGGCGAGCCGGGTGCGGTCGCCGAGCAGGGCGAGCAGTTCGGCGGCGAGCGCGAGCTGTTCCTCGCCGGGGGTGCGCGGATGCGCATGGTATGCAGGTGATAGGTGCATGCGTGCGCTCATACGCACATAATGGCGAGGTGGGTGGAGCGCGTCCACCCCCGGCGCAGCGGAAGGGACCGACGTGAGCGAGCAGCACGACCACGGGCACGAGCATCACCACGGACACGCGCACGAGCACCCGCACCCGCACCACTCCCCCGCGGCGTCCCGCCTCCGCCACCGGCTCTCCCATCTCCTCACGCCCCACTCGCACGAGACCGCCGACAAGCTCGACGGGGCCCTGGAGTCCTCGGCCCGGGGCATGCGCGCGCTGTGGGTCTCGCTGGCGGTGCTGGGCTTCACGGCGGTCGCCCAGGCGGTCGTGGTGGCGGTCTCGGGGTCGGTGGCGCTGCTCGGCGACACGGTGCACAACGCCGCGGACGCGCTGACCGCCGTACCGCTGGGCATCGCCTTCGTGGTGGGCCGGCGTGCCGCCACCCGCCGCTTCACGTACGGCTACGGCCGTGCGGAGGACCTGGCGGGTCTCGCGATCGTGCTGACCATCGCCGCGTCGGCGGCCTTCGCCGGATGGACGGCGATCGAGCGGCTGCTCGACCCCCGGCCGATCGAGCATGTCGGCGCGGTCGCGGTGGCCGCGCTGGTCGGCTTCGCGGGGAACGAGGGGGTGGCCCGGTACCGCATCCGCGTCGGCCGCTCGATCGGCTCGGCGGCGCTGGTCGCGGACGGGCTGCACGCGCGCACCGACGGATTCACCTCCCTGGCCGTGCTGCTCGGCGCGGGCGGCTCGGCGCTGGGGTGGCGGCTCGCCGACCCGGTGGTGGGGCTCGCGATCACGGCGGCGATCGCGCTGGTGCTGCGGGACGCGGCGCGGGAGGTGTTCCGGCGGGTGCTGGACGCCGTCGACCCGGCGCTGGTCGACCGGGCCGAGCGGACCCTGCTGGCGGTCGAAGGGGTGCGCGGAGTGGGCGAGTTGCGGCTGCGCTGGATCGGGCACCGGCTGCGGGCGGAGGTGGCGGTCGTCGTTGACGGCGAGGCGACGGTACGTCAGGCGCACACGATCGCCGTCCACGCGGAACACGCCCTGCTGCACGCCGTCCCCCGCCTCACCGCGGCCCTGGTCCACGCGGACCCGGCACCGGTACCGGGCGAAACCGATCCCCATCGGGCACTGGCCCACCACACGGCGGTCTGAGCGGCGTCGGTCTCGGCCGCTCGGCGGACGGCCGGGAACCCCACGGCGGAGGACCGCCGCCGTCAGGTTCCCAGCCCCTCCAGTACCACCGCGCCCGGCAGTCCGCTGAAGGCCTTGCCCGGGACGAGGAGCTTGCCGCGGCGGCGGCCGCTGCCCACCAGGACCCACGGCAGGTCGACGACGGCGGAGTCCACCAGGACCGGCCAGGCGGCGGGGAGCCCGATCGGGGTGATCCCGCCGTACTCCATCCCGCTCTCCCCCACCGCCGTGTCCATCGCGGCGAACGACGCCTTACGGGCGCCCAGTTGGCGGCGGACGACCCCGTTGACGTCGACGCGGGTGGTGGACGGCACGACACACGCGGCGAGGGTGGTCTCCGCTCCGCGCTTGCCGGCGACCACGACACAGTTCGCGGACCGCTCCAGCAGGTCCCGGCCGTAGTGCTCGACGAAGACCGCGGTGTCGGCCCACCGCGGGTCGGTCTCGACGTAGAGGATCTGGTCGGCGGGCACGCTGCCGCCCCAGTGGCGTACGGCGTCGGCGACCGGGCGGGTCAGCTCGTCCAGGCAGTCCGGGGCGGGGGTGGCGGTGTCGAAGTCTCCGATGGGTGCGCGCATAACCGCACGTTAACAAGACGCGCCAGGTCCGCGGCGCCGCCTCTCAGCGCACGGGCGGGACCGAGACGGCCAGCACCAGCTCCGCCGGGGTCTCGCCCCGATTGGCGTACGAGTGCGGGGCGTCGGCCTCGAAGGTGACGCTCGCCCCGGCCGGGACCCGGTACTCCTCACCCTCGACGGTGAGGGTCAGCTCGCCCGACGTCACATGGATGATCTCGACCGTGCCCACGGGGTGCGGATCCGAGGCGCTGCCCTCCCCCGGCATCAGCCGCCAGTCCCACATCTCCAGCGGCCCGGGGGCCTCGGCGCCCGCGAGCAGCCGGCTGTAGCTGCCCGCCTCGGTGTGCCACAGCCGCACCACCTGGTCGGCAGGGACGACCCGCACCTTCGGTTCCCGCGCGTAGTCGAGAAGGGTGGTGACGCTGATGCCGAGCGCGTCACCGATCTTGACGACCGTCCCGATGCTCGGATTGGTGCGGGCCTGCTCGATCTGGATCAGCATGCCCCGGCTGACGCCCGCGCGGGCGGCGAGCACGTCCAGGGTGAAGCCGCGCACCGCCCGCCAGTGCTTGACGTTGCGCGCCAGGGACTGAGTCAGCAGGTCGAGGTCCGCCACATTCCGTCCAAGATGCTGGAGTTCAATATTCTGAATGACAGGGTTCATCGTGCTGCACTATCGTGGTGCACCCGATGGTGCATCGAACTGTACTGCGAGGGACCGTGACCGCACTCTTCGCCCTGGTCACCAGCCTGCTGTGGGGACTGGCCGACTTCGGCGGCGGACTGCTGACGCGCCGCGCCCCGGCGCTGACGGTCGTCATGGTGTCGCAGTCGATCGCGGCCGTCGTCCTCGGCGGGCTCGTGGTCGCCACGGGCGGCTGGAGCGAGGCGGGTCCCCGTCTGTGGTTCGCCGTCGCCGCCGGTCTGGTGGGCCCGGTCGCCCTGCTCTCCTTCTATCAGGCGCTGGCCCTCGGTCCGATGGGCGTGGTCTCCCCGTTGGCCACCCTCGGCGTGGCCGTCCCGATCTCGGTCGGCCTGCTCCTCGGCGAACGCCCCGGGCTCCTCCAGGTCGCGGGCATCGCGGTCGCGGTGGTGGGCGTGGTCATGGCGGGCGGGCCGCAGCTGCGGGGGGCACCCGTCCAGCGGCGGGCCATCCTCCTCACCCTGGTCTCGGCGCTCGGCTTCGGCACCGTGTTCGTCCTGATCACCGAGGCGTCGACGACCCCCACCGGTCTGTTCCTCGCCCTGTTCGTCCAGCGTCTGACCAATGTGGCGGCGGGCGGTGTCGCCCTGTACACGGCCGTCCGGCGCGGCGGCGCCGCACTCCCCCACGGCGGACTGGCCCTCTCCGCGCTGCCGGCGTACGCCTTCGTCGGTCTCGCCGACGTCGCCGCCAACGGCCTCTACGCGGTCGCCGCCCAGCACGGCCCGGTCACGGTCGCCGCCGTACTGGCCTCGCTCTACCCGGTGGTGACCGCGTTGGCCGCCCGCGGCTTCCTCCGCGAGCGACTGCGTGCCGTCCAGGCGGCGGGTGCGGGCCTGGCCCTGCTCGGCACCCTGCTCCTGGCCACCGGCTGACCCGGCGGGGGCCTGCCTGCCCTTGGACCTGCCGGGGCCCGGGAGACACCCCCGGAGGGGAGGCCACCCCGCTCCCCCTCCGCTCAGCCCTCCCGCTCCAGCTGCGCGAGTTTCTCCACCGTCTCCTCGTCCAGGTCCGTCAGGGCGACCAACTGGTCCGAGGTGACCCCGTCGGGGATCGGCACCGGTGCGGGGGTGCGCAGCGGCGGTTGCCAGCCCTCATCGGGAGTCCAGCGGCGTACGACCTTCGCGGGCGCGCCCGCGACGACGGCGTGGTCGGGCACGGTCCCGCGGACCACCGCCCCCGCCGCGACGACCACGTTCCGCCCGATCCGCGCCCCCGGAAGGATCACCGCGCCGGTGCCGATCCAGCAGCCCGGCCCGATCTCCACCGGCTCCATGCGGGGCCACTGCTTCCCGATGGGCTCGTGCGGGTCGTCGTAGGAGTGGTTCGTGGACGTCACATAGACATAGGGCCCGAAGTAGCAGTCACTGCCGATGGTGACCGTCGTGTCGGCGATGACATGGCTGCCCCGGCCGAGGACGACACCGTCGCCGATGCGCAGGATCGGCTCGGGCCCGAGGTCGAGGTCGGGCATCAGCCCCGCCGTCAGGGTGACCTGCTCGCCCACGATGCAGTGCGAGCCGAGGTGGATCCAGGGTTCACCGAAGACGGTGCCGAGCGGGAAGGCGAGCCGGGTGGCCGGGCCGATCGAACCGAAGCGGAGGCGTCCGGGGCGCTCGGCCGTCACGGAGCCGGTGCGCTGCACCCACGCCCAGCCCGCGTGGACGACGCGCTGCGCGAGGCGGCCCCGCCAGGATGAGAACGTGTTCTTGCGCTTCGGCACCCGCTCACCGTACTCACCGGTCACCTCCGGGATACGGCCGGAGGCCTGTGATCTTCGCCCCACCGGGTGGCGTACGGTGCGACGGTACGACGGACACGAGCGACGTGGGGACGAGGAGACGAGGAGACGGTGATGACGCACAGGGCGCTGATCGTGGGCATCGGCGGCAGGGAACCGAAGGTCGACGAGGCGGCGTTCGTGGCCCCGACGGCCTCCGTCGTCGGGGACGTGACGCTGGAGGCGGGGGCCAGCGTCTGGTACGGCGCGGTCGTGCGCGGCGACGTCGAGCGGATCACCGTCCGCCGCGACGCCAACATCCAGGACAACGTGACCCTCCACGCCGACCCCGGCTTCCCCGTCACGGTCGGCGAACGGGTCTCCGTCGGCCACAACGCGGTCGTCCACGGCGCGACCGTCGGCGACGACTGTCTCATCGGCATGGGCGCGACGGTCCTCAACGGCGCGGTGATCGGAGCGGGTTCCCTGGTCGCGGCCCAGGCCCTGGTCCCGCAGGGGATGGAGGTCCCGCCTGGTTCACTGGTGGCGGGCGTCCCGGCGAAGGTGAAGCGGGAGCTGACGGAGGAGGAGCGGCAGGGGGTCACGCTGAACGGCACCCTGTACGCGGACCTGGCGAAGGCGCACAAGGAGGTTCACGAGTGAGGGTCGGAGGGCAGTGAGGGGAGGGCGGCTCACTCCCCGGCGGGAACCGGTTCCGCTTCCTGCTGTGCCGCCTGCGCCTTCTTCGCCTTGCGCTTGATGACCAGGAAGGACGTCAGCCCGATCAACACGGCCGCCACCAGGCCCAGATAGGAGAACCGCTTCAGCCAGGACTCGGCGACGACACCCACGTAGTAGATGACGGCCGTGGTCCCGCCCGCCCACACGATCCCGCCCAGCACGTTGGCGATGAGGAACTTCCAGTACGGCATGTGCAGCACACCCGCGAGCGGCCCCGCGAAGATGCGGAGCAGGGCGATGAAACGGCCGAAGAACACGGCCCACATGCCCCACTTCTCGAAGGACCGCTCGGCCGTCGCGATGTGCCCCTCGCCGAAGTGCTTCGGGAACCTCTTGCCCAGCCAGGCCAGCAGCGGACGCCCGCCCTTGCGGCCGATGGCGTAGCCGATGGAGTCGCCGATCACGGCACCGGCGGAGGCGACCGCGCCGAGCACCACGGGGTTGATGCCGGCGTGCTGCGAGGACAGCAGCGCGGCCGAGACCAGGATGATCTCGCCGGGCAGCGGGATGCCGAGGCTCTCCAGCCCGATGACCAGACCGACCACGGCGTAGACGGCCGCCGCGGGCACCGTGTCGAGCCACTCCTGGACGTGCACCGGCGGTCCTCCCCTTTGACATCCCTTGAACATCGCCTGCTGCCGGGAAGCCTACCCGTTGGGCCGGGCCCGCCCGGGATCCGTGGTGGAGCGGGCTCCACCACGGAGAGGGGAGTACGGCCCCTCGTGACGGCCACCGGGTGCAGGTCATCGTGGTCCACAGGACGACAGCGAAGGACAACAGTGAAGAAGGGACCCCTTCCATGGCCGTGAACCGCCGGCGCCGCCGTACCGCCGTCATCGCCTCCGCCGCCGCAGCGCTCGCGCTGACCACCGGCCTGCTCACCGGGTGCGAGTTCGGTGACACGGTCGACTGCCTGTCCGACGCCTCCGACATCACGGACAGCATCACCGCGATCAACAGGGCGGGGGCGGACGCGATCGAGGACCCCACGAAGACCGAGGACTCCATCGCCACGATCGAGAAGAGCCTGGACGGAATCGACGACACGTCGGACGACGGCAAGGTCGACAAGGCGGTGAACAAGCTCAACCAGGCGATCAAGGAGTACAACCGGGACATCCTGAACGGCGACACCCCGGACTCGTCCGCGATCGACGACGCCGCCGCCGAGCTGCGGGACGTCTGCACCTCCTAGGTCCCGTCCGGGAATGCCCGGACGGTGTGCCGTCAGCGGGAGAGGACCGTCGTCACCCGCACGACGGCGCCGGTCGGCGGGGGGACCGACGCCGGCCCCGGCGGCTCCGGCAGGCGGACAGGCACCACGGTGATCGGCACAGCCGGCTCCGGCAGACGGATCGGCACGGCCGGCCCCGGCGGTCGCCGCGCCGGTGCGCCGCAACACCTCACCTGGGCCGCCTCGGTCCCGGACTCCGGTGCGACCGGGGCCGCGTCGGGCAGCGCGGGAGGCACCCGCCCGGCGTCACGGGACAGGGGCGGGTCGGTGCGGGGGGCGGCGGGCTCCGTGGGCGCCCCCTCCCCGGGAGCCTCGGTCGCCTTCGTCCCCGCCGTGCGGGGGCCGGAGGGCGCGGGGTCCTCCGGCCCCGGGGTACGGGCGCCGGGTGTGGGGATGCCCGGACTGCGAGTGCTCGGGGTCCGAGTGTCCGGGGTGCCGGTGCCGCCGGCCGGGGCGCCCCAGGTGGCTCCCGGCGCGGGGACACCGTTGTCGTCGGACCAGCTCTTGGCGACGAGGACGGTCGCGAGCAGGGCGAGGGAGGTGAGGCCGACGCCGACGAGCACGGCCTTCGGGCGCCGGCCCGACAGGTCGAGCAGACCGCTGGGCGCGACGCGGTGACGTCCCGTCGGGCGGGCCGCAGCGATGGGCCCGGCCGGACGGGCACCGGACGCGGCGCGTGCGGGACGCGAGTCGAGATAGCGGTGGGCGCCCCAGGAGAGCACGGTCTCGGCGAGCAGCGTGTCCAGTGCGCCGTCGAAGTGGCCGAGCTGTTCGGCGGCGTGCCGGCAGAAGCGGCACTGCGCGAGATGCCGGCGGACATCGGGCAGCAGCGTTCCGCCGCGGCGCAGGGGAACGTCGAGGAGGCGGTTGTAGAAGCGGCATTCGGCGGTGGGCGCGAGTTCACGGTGGGCACGGACGCAGCCCGCCCGGAATTGCTCTCGCGCCTGTTCCAGTCCGGCCGCCGCGGTGATGTCGTCGACGCCCAGCAGACCGGCCGGTACGGATAGCGGTTCCCGCTCCACCTCGGAGTGCCACAACAGACATTGGGAAGCGGCCGGAAGCAACGAGAAAGCGCGCTCGGCGAGTTGTCGCCTTTCGGGGGTGACGGGTCTGGCGGCGCGCAGTCCGCGACCGCCCACGGTTTTGCGCAGCTCCGGAAGGACCGCGGAAAGCCCTTCGGTTCCGGCCCATTCACGGACCGTGTTCCGGACCACGACGAGGAGTTGGGGCCGTAGGGCGCCACCGCTGTGCCCCTTCGCGAGCCGGTCGAACACCGTGTGGAACGCGGCGGCGGCCACGAGCCGCGCCGAGTCGCCGGAGTCGGCCAGGCAGACGGCCGCGTAGTCATGGGTGGCCCGCCAGTGCCGGGCGAGCAGCAGGGCGACCGCGCGACCGCTGGTGTCTCCCTCGGCCAACCGGGCGGCGAGATGGGGGTCGGAGTCCCCGGGGGGCCACCCGGGGCGGGGCGGGTAGGGGGGTCGCGGGGGGTTCGGGGATTGCACGGAACCAATTCCTTCCACGCCGACGGACCGCCCGCGCATTGCGTGGCCGTCGTAAGGGGAGGCTCACCTTCGCACATGCGTCTCACAGGAAACAAGGAGTTCGATCGACCCAAGGTCAAAACGAGGGAATTGCAAAAAAGTTACCGCCGGTATCCGTACCCGTATTCGACATCCGGCCGGACGACGCGGCTCAACTTGTGGACGAGCAAAGGCCGTTGCCACACGAAATCTTCAACTTCCCTCGCACAGGAATCACCCAGGGAACTCCCGGGGTTCTCCCATCCCCTTCGTCCACCCTGATCCCCATGAGTACCCCCCACTCTTCACCCACGGTCCGCAAAGCGGTCGTCCCGGCGGCGGGCCTCGGCACCCGCTTCCTGCCCGCGACGAAGGCGACCCCGAAGGAGATGCTCCCGGTCGTCGACAAACCGGCCATCCAGTACGTCGTCGAGGAGGCCGCCGCGGCCGGTCTGGACGACGTCCTGATGGTCACCGGCCGCCACAAGCGGGCCATCGAGGACCACTTCGACCACGCCTTCGAGCTGGAGCAGGCCCTGGCGGCCAAGGGCGACACCGTACGACTGGACGCGGTGCGCGACCCGGCCCGGCTCGCCGACATCCACCACATCCGGCAGGGCGACCCGCTCGGCCTCGGCCACGCGGTGCTGTGCGCCCGCCATCACGTCGGCGACCAGCCCTTCGCCGTCCTCCTCGGCGACGACCTCATCGACCCTCGGGAGACCCTGCTCAGCCGGATGCTGGAGATCCGCGACCGGTACGCGGGCAGCGTCGTCGCACTGATGGAGGTGCCGCCGGAGCAGGTCCACCTCTACGGCTGCGCGGCGGTCGAACCGTCCGGCGAGGACGGCGTCGTACGTGTGACGGGCCTGGTGGAGAAGCCCTCACCGGAGGCGGCGCCGAGCCGGTACGCGGTCATCGGGCGGTATGTCCTCGACCCGGCGGTCTTCGACGTCCTGGAGCGCACCGAGCCCGGGCGCGGCGGCGAGATCCAGCTCACCGACGCCCTGCAGGAACTCGCCGCGGGCGGCACGGTCCACGGTGTGATCTTCTCCGGCCGCCGCTACGACACCGGAGACAAGGCCGACTACCTGCGTACGGTGGTCCGGCTGGCCTGCGACCGCCCCGATCTCGGCCCGGAGTTCGTGAGCTGGCTGAAGGAGTTCGCGGCGGGCCTGGTCACCGACACCGTCGGCAGGGGCGGGGACGGCGAGAGCGGCTCCGGACGGGAGCCGCTGGCGGCCTGACCCCCGGGGGCTCGTCCGGACGCCTCGGGCGGGCCCCCGCCCCCCGCCCTCCCCGACCCCGACCACCCCGGCACCCGTCTCACATCCCCCGCGGCACTCAGCCGTTGGGGCGCAGGGTCCACACCACCGTCATCTCGCCGGTGACGGCCCCGTCGGCGCGCCGGATCTCGATCACGACCGGGAACTCCGGGCGCTCCCCCGCGTCGAGCTGGGCGACGACCTCGGCGGCCGGCCGGCCCAGGGTCGCCGTGGCGGTGACGGCACCCATCGCGAGCTTCCTGTAGGCGATCTCCGCGCGCACGGCGAGCGGCACCGCACGCGAGAGCTGGTCCCCGAACGCGGCCAGCACGATGGCACCGCTGGCGGACTCGCCCAGCGTGAACATCGCACCGGCGTGCGGACCGCCCACGTGGTTGTGGAAGTCGCCCTGGTCCGGCAGGGCGACCACAGCCCGGTCCCGGCCGGTCTCCAGGAACTGGAGGTTGAGGGTCCGGGCCATGGGCACGGTGGCGGCGAGCATCTCGCCGATGGACATCTGGTCTGCGCTCATGCCGCGATGTTACCCATGAGTAGCCTGCCTGGCCAGGGTCGGCACGGTGCTCGCCCCACCACGCCGAGGTCACGAGACGAGGAGGGCCGGTGACCACACCGGGTCACGGACGGCACTAGGGTTTCAGGCCATGTGGCCAGGAAACCAGCCGCCCGGGGGAGAGCAGAACCCGCAGGCGCAGAACAATCCGTACCAGCAGCCGGGCTATCAGCAGCCCAATCCGTACCAGCAGCCCGGCTATCAGCAGCCCAACCCCTTTGGGCAGCAGCCCCAGTGGGGTGCGCCGACGGCCGTGGGCGGACCCCAGCCCCCGCCCGGGGGCGGGAGCGGCGGGGGCGACCGCACGAAGCTGGTCGCGATCGTCGCCGCCACGGCCGTGGTCGTCGCCGCCGGTGTCACCGGCTACCTGGTGCTGGGCGGCAAGGACGACGGCAAGGACGACACGGCCAAGGGCGGCACCAGCCCCTCGGCGTCCGCGCCAGCCTCCGCCTCCGCCTCCGTCGGCACCGACGACAACCCTCGTGACAACGAGGAGGAGAAGGCGACCATCTCGGGCTGGAAGGTCGTGGTGAACCCCAAGTGGGGCCTCGCCTTCGACGTGCCGGCCGACTGGGAGGTCGAGAAGCCCGGAGTGGGCCGCGGCTTCGAGTGGGAGGACAAGAAGGAGGCCAGCGGCTACGGCTCGATCCTCATGTCGGGGGTGGCCGAGTACAAGTCCAAGTGGTGCGGCACCGACAGCGACAAGGACGGCAAGACCGACTACACGGCGCTGGCGATGGTCGGCACCAAGGGCGCCGAAGGGGCCAAGAACACCGACGAGATCGCCGTCAACACCCCGGCGTGGTGGGTCTTCGGCGGCTACACCGAGCCCGACAAGAAGAGCATCACCTACGACGAGAAGGCGACGCCCTTCACCACCGCGTCCGGCATCAAGGGCAGTTACGCCTGGGCCCAGTCGACGAACACGCCCCAGAAGGGCAAGTGCGACAGCGACGGCAAGGCGATCACGTTCGGCTTCAAGAACTCCAAGGGCGACTACGTGTCGTGGAACTGGTTCGGGGCGAAGGGCGTGAAGGACGAGGTCCCGAAGGCGACGGTCCTGCGGATCCTGAGCACCGTGCGCTGGCACGGCGAGCCCACGGCGAACTGAGCGGCACGGACCCGGGGCCGCCGTCGCGGACGGCGAACCGGAGGCCGACCGGCATCCGGTTCCGAGAGGGCGGCGGCCGTCTCAGCCGATGCCGAAGGCGCCGTCCGGTGGTTCGGGGGACGGTACGGCGTCCTCGTCCCGCACCGGACGCGCGTCGCCGATCAACCGCCGTAGCCCGGGGCCGTGTTCCACCCGGGCCGGGAACGCGTCGGAGGCCGTGCGGCGGGCCAGGGCGGTCACGTCGACGGGGTGGTGCGCGGCGACGAGGACCGCGTTGCCGAACCGGCGGCCCCGCAGGACGGCCGGCTCGGCGATGAGCACGAGCTCCTCGAACACCGCGGCGAAGTTGGCCAGTTGGGAGCGGAGGAAGCCGAACGGCGCCGCGTCGGCGAGGTTGGCGAGGTAGACGCCGTCGCCACGCAGCACCCGCGCGGCCTGACGGGCGTAGGCAAGGGAGGTCAGATGGGCGGGGATCCGGGAGCCGCCGAAGACGTCGGCGACGAGGACGTCGGCGGAGTTCTCGGGGGCCGCCTCCAGCCAGGCGCGGGCGTCGGCCGTGTGCAGCGCGACACCGGCGCCGGCCGGGAGCGGCAGATGCTCGACGACGAGCTCCAGCAGCCCCCGGTCGGCCTCCACGACGTCCTGCCGCGAACCCGGCCGGGTGACGGCCACGTACCGGGGCAGGGTGAGCGCGCCCCCGCCCAGGTGCACCACGTCCAGGGGCCGCCCGGGCGCGGCCACGGTGTCCAGGACGTGCCCCAGCCGCTGGGCGTACTCGAACTCCAGATGCGTCGGCGCGTCCAGATCGACGTACGACTGCGGCGCCCCGTCGACCGTCAGCAGCCACGCCCGCTCCCGGTCGACGTCGGGCATGAGCTTGGCGGTGCCGTGGTCGACGACGCGGCTGACGGGTATGGGCTCGTCGTTCACCCCTTCATTGTGCCCGGGGGGAAGCAGCCCCTCTCACAGCACGGCCGTCACCGTCCCTGCCCCCACCGTCCGCCCACCCTCACGGATCGCGAACCCGAGCCCGGGCTCCAGAGGCACCTCACGCCCCAGCTCGACGGTCATGACGACCCTCTCACCGGGCCGTGCCACCCCCGTCTCCCCCAGGTCCACATCCCCCACGACGTCCGCCGTGCGGATGTGGAACTGCGGTCGGTAGCCGGTGGCGATCGCCGTCGTACGGCCCCCCTCGCGCGCGGAGAGCACGTACACCTGCGCGGAGAACCGCCGTCGCGGTACGACGCTGCCCGGTGCCGCCACCACGTGGCCGCGCCGGACGGCGTCGCGGGGCACGCCCCGCAGCAGCAGCGCCACGTTGTCCCCGGCCTGCGCCTCCTCCATCGGCTTGCCGAAGGTCTCCAGGCCGGTGACGACGGTCTCCAGCCCGGCGCCGAGCACGTCGATCCGGTCGCCCACCCGCACCGTGCCCCGCTCGACGGCACCGGTGACGACGGTCCCCCGGCCGGTGATGGTGAGCACGTTCTCCACGGACAGCAGGAACGGCGCGTCCAGATACCGCTCCGGCATCGGCACATAGATGTCCACCGCGTCGAGCAGCGCGTCGATCGACGCCGTCCACCGCGGGTCGCCCTCCAGCGCCCTCAGTCCCGAGACCCGTACGACGGGGGCGGCGTCGCCGCCGTAGCCGTGCGCGGTGAGCAGGTCGCGGACCTCCAGCTCGACGAGTTCGGCCAGCTCGTCGTCGGCCCGGTCGGCCATGGTCAGCGCCACGACGATGTGGTCGACGCCCACCTGCCGGGCGAGCAGCACGTGTTCGGCGGTCTGCGGCATGATCCCGTCGAGCGCGGAGACGACGAGGATCGCCCCGTCGAGCTGCGCGGCGCCGGTGACCATGTTCTTGACGTAGTCGGCGTGGCCCGGCATGTCGACGTGCGCGTAGTGGCGGGTGTCGGTCTCGTACTCGACGTGCGCGATGTTGATGGTGATCCCGCGGGTCGCCTCCTCGGGGGCGCGGTCGATACGGTCGAAGGGCACGTAGGTGCCGGTGCCGCGGCCGGCGAGGACCTTGGTGATGGCGGCGGTCAGAGTGGTCTTGCCGTGGTCGACGTGGCCCATGGTGCCGATGTTGAGATGCGGCTTGGTGCGCACGTAGGCGGTCTTGGGCATGGCTGTACCTCGAAGCGTCTGCGTGGAAGATCTCCGTTGGGAGAGGGGACCCCGGGGAACCGGCCGACCCTCCCCCTGCGGGGTCCGCCGGACGATCCGGGGAGGGTCAGCTTCGGGCGCCGCCGAAAACGGCCGGGTACAGCGGGACGGCAGCCTTCGGGGCATCCGCGACGGCGGATGCCGTGATGGCGAAGGCGTACCGGAACATGGTGTCGATCCTCGCCGACGGTTCGTTCGGCGTCGAATGGTTTTCGGGTGGGTGGGAGACAGGGCGCGGTCGCGGTGAACGGGTTCGGCGCGGCCGAGTGGCGGCCGCACGCCCCGGACGACGAAGCGCCCCGGTGGCGGCCCCAATTCGGTTGAACGGGGGGCGGGTGGGCGCGGAGGCTTGTCCGATGATCGTCGAGCTGTCACCGCGCGAACTCGGCTGGGACGAGGTGGATCCCGCCCGTCATCCCTTCGACAGCGCGTCGGCGGCGGTGGTGGTGCGTTCGCTCGGGCCGGCCCGGCGGGTGCCGCGTCGGCCGGACGTCTCCCCGGCCGATCCCGCGATGCGCGCCTGGGACTCGGACGTGGCCGGGCCGTGGGCCGACGCGATGTCGTACGCCCTGGTCGAGCAGTACGGGCTCTGGGCCGCGGGGTGGCGCTGGGCGCTCGACGAGGGGGACTTCGACGGCGGCCCGGTCGGGAGCTGGTGCTGTCCGCCCCACTCGATCACCACCCCGGAGGAGACCCTCGCCCGGGTCACCTCGGCGCTGTGCGAATGGCGCGGGTGGCTGGAGAGCCTCGCCGGGCGCTTCGAGGCGTATCCACTGGATCCGGTCTCGGTCGACGACCAGCGGATCCTGTGGGAGTGCGCCGCCCGGAACCTGATCGTCCAGGTGACCGACCGCACCGGCTGCGGCAGCGGCTGGTACGGACACTGCCATCAGGTGCTCACCTGGTTCCTCAGCCGCTGGGGCCTCGAGCCCGACGCCGCGCGGAGACTCGTCCAAGAGGCCGTCGGGGGGCGGTTCGAGAGCTGGACCGGCCCGGACCGCGTGCTGATCGACGACGTGGCGGAGCGGATCGCCGGGTCGCTGCGGCCGGACGACGTGGCGTGGTCCCCCGCGCCGCCGCCGGACCATCTGGAGAGCTGGCTCGCGGTGCGGGAGGACGTGCCGTGGCGGGAGGCGCCGGCCAGTGGCGAGGACGGGCCGGTCAAACCGGCCTCCGACGGCGCGGCGGACGACATCCGCGGCTTCGACGGCGCCCTGGACCCCGCCCGCGCGCAGGGTCTGCTCGCCGCGCTGGAGCGGGTACGGGCCGACGCGGCACGCGGCGCAGAGCTCGACTTCGAGGTGCTGCGCGGCTGGCAGCACCATGTCCTGGGCACGCCGGAGCCGCCGGACTTCCGCAGTCTGCCCGCCTTCGCCAAGCGGGGCCGGGAACGGTACGGCATCGGCCCGGACACCCGCGCCCGTCTCGACGCCTGCCTGGCGGACAGCGCGGCGCGGGGCGACCGGCCGCTCCCCCTGACCGCCCGCGCCGCCCGCGCCTACCTGGACGTCTGCTTCTTCCATCCGTTCGACGACGGCAACGCCCGGTCCGCGTTCCTGACCCTCGTCTTCGTCCTCGCCCGCGAGGGCATCGCCCTCGACAAGGTCTTCCTGCTCCGCCGGGTCTCCTTCCGGGCCGACGCGCCGCAGGACGGGCTGATCCTCGCCCGGTCCATCGACAGTCACCTCACGGGGACCCGCCGGAACGCCGGAACGGGTACGGACTAGCCGGCGCCACCGATGTTCTTGAGCGCTTCACGGACCGTCAGCGGGGCGAAGCGGCCCCGTTCGCGCACGAGGAAGTCGCGGACCGCGTCCGGGTCGGTCTTGGCGTATTCACGCAGGCACCAGCCGATCGCCTTGCGGATGAAGAAATCCGGGTGGCCGGACTGGCGCAGGCAGTACGCGAAGAGGCGGTCGGCGTCGGTGCGGTCCTTGTGGCGGAGCTGGTGCAGCAGGGCGGTGCGGGCGACCCACAGGTCGTCGTCGGCGATCCAGGCGTCCATGGTGGCGGTGAGCCGGGGGTCGGCCTCGACGAGGACGCCGACGACATGCGCGGCGAGCAGGTCGACCGTGTCCCACCAGGAGGTCGTCGTGATCAGCCGGTGGGTGACCGGGAGGAACGCGGACGAGCAGCGCCCGGCGTGCCGGCGCAGGTAGTCGACGGCGAAGTAGTGGTACTCGCGCTCCGGCAGGGCCCAGCAGCGCAGGGCGATCGCCGTGCAGTCGGCCTCGGTGGGGCGGGACGTGCCCGCGAGGACGGTCCGGGACAGGGCGCGGCGCTCGGGCGTGGGAAGCCCCAGGAAGGGTGCCACGTCCTTCATGTACGCCCGCATGGCGGCGGCCCTCTCGGCGTCGGCCGCGCCCCCGTAGACCGCGGTGAGCCGCTCCAGCACGGTGTCGGCGAGAGCGCTGTGCGGTACACCGGTCGTGCCCGCGCCTGTGACGGTCATGAGACGAACCATACGGCGATCACACATGTCCTTCGGTTACTGTCGCGGGATGCTCGATGCCACCACCCGCTCTGGGGGCACCGCCGCGGCCACTCCCCGGGCCGCCGCCACGGAGCTCCTCGTTCCCGTGCCTCTCGTCACCGCCGCCGCGCCCGCCCGTCCCCTGGCGCGCCTCGGCAGAGTGCTGCTGTCGCCCTGGTGCCGGTTCGCGCTGCTCGTCGTCCTCCTCGCGCTGGCCGGGTCGAGCGTGTTGCTGTTCGAACCGCAGAGACTCCTCGCGGACGGCTGGCCGCCGCAGGTGGGCGGGGTGACGGCCGCCGTGGTGTTCGCGGGGGCGTACGGGCTGTGCACGGTCGCGTTCGTGCCCCGCCCGCTGCTGAACCTGGCGGCGGGCGCGGTGTTCGGCTCGGCCGTCGGGCTCTCCGCGGCGCTGGTGGGCACGGTGCTGGGCGCCGGGCTCGCCTTCGGCCTCGGCCGGGTGCTGGGTCAGGACGCGCTACGGCCCCTGCTGCGCGGTCGGCTGCTCAGGGCGGCGGACGGTCAGTTGAGCCGGCACGGGATGCGGTCGATGCTGGGGGCGCGGTTGTTCCCGGGGCTGCCGTTCTGGGGTGTGAACTACGCCGCGGCCGTCTCCCGGATGCGCTGGACGCCGTATCTGGTGGCGACCGCGCTGGGCTCGATCCCGAACACGGCCGCCTATGTCGTCGCCGGCGCCCGGGCCTCCGCCCCGACGTCCCCCCTCTTCCTGATCGCGCTGGCCTCGATCGCGCTGCCGACGGTGGCGGGCGCGGTGGTGGCCTGGCGCAAGCGCCACCACCTGCGTCGTCGCTGAGCCCGCCCGAGCCCCGGCACCGGCTCCGTTGCACCGCCTCCCTTACACCGACTCCAAGATCATCGCGTTGGCCAGTCCGCCCGCCTCGCACATCGTCTGCAGGGCGTAGCGGGCGCCCCGTTCGCGCATCGCGTGGACGAGGGTCGTCGTCAGGCGGGTGCCGCTCGCGCCCAGGGGGTGGCCGAGGGCGATGGCGCCGCCGTGGACGTTGACCTTGGCGAGGTCGGCGCCGGTCTCCTGACGCCAGGCCAGGACGACGCTGGAGAACGCCTCGTTGACCTCGAACAGGTCGATGTCGTCGAGGCGCAGCCCGGCCCGGCGCAGCACCTTGTCGGTCGCCGGGATGACGCCGGTGAGCATCAGGAGGGGGTCCGAGCCGGTGACGGCGAAGCTGTGCAGCCGGGCGAGCGGCCGCAGGCCGAGGCGGGCGGCGGTCTCGGAGGAGGTGATGAGCACGGCCGAGGCGCCGTCGTTGATCGGGCTGGCGTTGCCCGCGGTGACGTTCCACTCGATCTGCGGGAAGCGGGCGGCGAACGCCGGGTCGTGGTAGGCCGGTTTGAGCCCGGCGAGGATCTCGGGGGTGGTGCCGGGCCGTACGCTCTCGTCCCGCGCGACTCCGTCGAGGGGGGCGACCTCGGCGTCGAAGAGGCCCTGCCGCCAGGCGTCCGCGGCCCTGCGGTGGGAGGACACGGCGAAGGTGTCCATCTGCTCGCGGGTGATCGACCACTTGGCGGCGATGAGTTCGGCGCTGATGCCCTGCGGGACCAGTCCGTCGGGGTAGCGCTCGGCGACCCCGGGGCCGAAGGGGTCCTTGCCGGGCGGCACGTTGGACCACATCGGCACCCGGCTCATCGACTCGACCCCGCAGGCCACGACCAGGTCGTACGCCCCGGCCATGACCCCTTGCGCCGCGAAGTGCACGGCCTGCTGGGAGGAGCCGCACTGGCGGTCCACGGTGGTCGCGGGGACCGTCTCAGGGAAACCGGCCGAGAGGGCGGCGTAACGGGTGGTGTTCATGGCCTGCTCGCCCACCTGGTCGACGGTGCCGCCGATGACGTCGTCGATGAGCGCGGGGTCGACGCCGGAGCGCTCGACGAGGGTGCGCAGGGTGTGGGCGAGGAGTTCGACGGGATGGACGTGCGCGAGGGAGCCGTTCGGCCTGCCCTTGCCGATCGGGGTGCGTACGGCTTCGACGATGACTGCGTCACGCATGTGCGGGCCTCCGCGACTACCGGTGAGTAGGAAATCCGAACTCACCCTAACGCCGCAAGTTGGAAAATCAAACTCACTACGGTCCGCTTTTCCAACCCTCCCCTAGACTGACCGCATGGCCGCCTCCAAGAGCTCCAGAGAACCGCGCCCTTGCTCGATCGCGGACGCCCTCGCCCTGGTCGGCGAGAAGTACTCCCTGCTCGTGCTGCGGGAGGTGTGCCTGGGCAACGGCCGCTTCGACCGGTTGGTGCGCAACATCGGCGCCCCGCGCGACATCCTGGCCACCCGGCTGCGCCGGCTCGTCGACGCCGGGATCCTCACCAAGCGCGCCTACAGCGAGCGCCCGCAGCGCTTCGAGTACCGGCCGACCCAGGCGGGCCTGGAACTGGAACCGGTCCTCATGACCCTCATGGCGTGGGGCGACCGCCACCTCCGCGAGGACGACGACCGCCCCATGGTGATCGAGCACACCTGCGGCCACGAGCTGGTCCCGGTGGTCACCTGCTCCACCTGCGGCGACCGGATCCGCCACGAGGACCTCACCGCCCACCCCCAGTCCCCGGGCTGGACGGTGACGGGCCCGACGGCGGCGTAGCCGGGAGGCGTCAGCCCTGCGGGTACGCGTCCAGCCGCCCGCACATCCCGAACCTCCCCCGTGTGGAAGGCTGTTCCGCCCGTACGACGGCGTCCGCGAGGTGGGAGGCGTCGCCCCGGGTCAGCCGGTCGAGCTGCTCCCCCGTGGCCTCGGCCGCCGCCCGCGCGCCACGCCGCCAGCGCTCACGCCACGCGTCGATCCGGGGCCGTACGAGCGCGGCGGCGGCCCGGTGGAAGGCGGCAAGCCCCTCCGGGGCCTCCCGCAGCGCGCGGTACCCCTCCAGGGCGAGGTCGCGCCGGGCGCGGGCGATACGGGCCTGCTCCTCCTCGGGGGCGTCGGCCGGGATCGTGGTCGCGGCGGCGTACGCCTCCGGGTCGGCCAGGTACTCGGGGGGCAGTGTGAGGACCGCGTCGCCGGCCTCGGGCAGGCCGCCGTTCTGCATCAGCACGGTGATACGGAGATCGCCGTCGTTGACCAGTCGATGGATCGTGCCCGGCGTGAACCAGGCGACGGTGCCGGGCGCGAGGGGTGTGACCTCGTATCCGGACGTGGTCAGCGTCTGCACCGAGCCCCGGCCGCCCGTGACGACGTACCCCTCCGAACAGGTCAGGTGCAGATGGGGGGTTCCGCCGTGGAGTCCGTCGGCGGCGGGCCAGTCGTACACGCGCAGGTGCGAGAGCGCGACCCCGCCGGGCAGTCCCCGGTACGCGGTCACCACGGGTGCGCCCCCAGGTACTTGGCGATCTCCTCCCGTTCCCAGGCGCCGTCGGCCACGACCACGCGGTAGCGGCGGGTGAGGGTGTCGCCCGGGGCGAGCTCCAGCTCGTCGAAGAAGGCCCAGGACGGGGCCATGCCCGCGAAGGGCTCGTTGCGGACGAACCAGTGCGCGGGGTGGGCGCCGTGCGCGCCGGAGTGGTCGTTCTCGGGGGCGTGCGCGAAGACGACCGTGGCGTGGCCGTCGGTGCCGTCGTGCTCACCGGAGAGGGCGAGCCACGGACTCTGCGAGGCCATCAGAGCCGGGCCCTCGCCCTCGGGGCCGATGATCCGGCCGTCACGGAAGGCGCGCGGGCCGCGCCAGAACAGTCCGGTGTAGCCGGCCAGCTCGCGTCCGGCGGTCGTCGGGCTGCCGAAGCGCAGCGGCTCCTCCCGCCGGTTGGTGATCGCGCTGGTCCAGGTCAGCGCCCAGGACCTGGACTCCCGGTCGACGTCGTGGACCTCGATCCGCCGCGTCTCCTCGGCCCACAGCTCGCCGCTGTACGGGTGCCAGGTCAGCCGCTCGGCGATCACGACCCGGTCGCCCTCGACGGAGACCTCGTCGAAGCCGGCGTGGGCCATCGAGCCGACGCGCTCGGGGAGGGCCACGTACCCCTCGCCGTGGACGTACGAATTGCCGCCCCACAGGTTCGCGCCCGAGAGGTGGGAGGCGGTCAGCGACAGACCCTTGTGCCAGCGGTGGTCGTTGGGCCGGTAGTCGGTGACGACGTCGCCCGCGAGGGTGCGCAGCGGGTGGATGTACGGCCGCGGCGCCTCCCAGGCCGCCTCCGGCCGGTAGACGTAGGCCAGGAGCTGGACTCCGGTGGCCGGGTCGGTCACCGTGATCCGGTCGCCGAGGGCGTGGACGAGCCGCAGGCCGGCGCTCACGCGGGAACCTCCGCTTCCACCGCCGCTTCCGCCCCGGCCGTGCCGGGGGCCCAGCCGGGGGCGCCGCCGTGCAGGGCCGTGTAGTACGGGTCGCCGGGCCCGATCTCCCCGCGCCTGACCGTCGTGTCGGTGAAGGCCGACTTGTACAGCGAGGTGATCAGCTCCAGGCTGGTGCGCCCGTCGGCGCCGCTGCTGCGCGGCCGCTCACCGGCGCGCATGGCGGCGACCAGCTCCCGCAGCTGCGCCAGGTGCGAGCTGGGCACGTCCGCGCCGAAGTCCTGCCAGGCGGCCACCTCCTCCCCGCTCACGCCGGGGGCCGGGGTGATGCGCCAGTCGGCGTTGGAGTGGCCGTAGAGGTGGGTGAGCTCGACGGTGGCGCGCTCGCAGTCGATACGGATGCGGCTGACCTCGTCGGGGCTCAGGACGCTGTTGACGACCGTCGCCATCGCGCCGTTGTCGAACCGGAGCAGGGCCGTCGACACGTCCTCGGTCTCGACGTCGTGGACGAGCCGCCCGGCCATGGCACGCACCTCGCTCCACTGCCCGAGGAGATCGAGCAGCAGGTCCATCTGGTGAATGCCGTGGCCCATCGCGGGGCCTCCGCCCTCGGTCCGCCAGCGGCCCCGCCAGGGCACGGCGTAGTAGGCGGTGTCGCGGTACCAGGTGGTCTGGCAGTGCGCGACGAGCGGCCGCCCGAGGGCCCCCTCGGCGAGCAGCCGCCGTACGTGCCGGGTGCCGGACCCGAACCGGTGCTGGAACACGATCGAGGAGTACGGCCCGTGCTCCGCGCCCTCCTCCGCCTGTACGGCGTCGTAGTCGGCGAGGGTCGGCACGGGCGGCTTCTCGCACCACACCCAGGCGCCGGCCCGCAGCGCGGCCACGCTCTGCTCGCGGTGCAGGGTGGGCGGAGTGCAGATGGTCACCAGGTCCGGGCGCTGCTCGGCGAGCATCCGCTCCAGGTCGGTGTAGGCGTGCGGAACCCCGCCCTCCGCGCAGAACGCCTCGACCGCCTCGGCATCGATGTCAACGGCCGCGACCACCTCGGTCTCGCCCTCGGCGGCGAGCTGCTTGAGGGCGGAGAGATGCGAGCCGCGCCCGATGGCACCGGTCCCGACGACGGCGGCCCGGACCGGACGGCCGGAGAGCGGAGAGGTTGGGGACATGGGGGTGATCAGCACTCCTCCGAGGTACGGCCCGAAGGACCGGTGAGCGGCAAACGGAGCAGCAAGCACGCTCAGCAAGCGCTTTCCGCTCGGCAGCAAGTTATGCGGCGGTCCTGGGGGCGGTCAACCATCCGCGCCTCCGCACGTGCGCCGACGTGGGGTTCGGTGGCCGGGCCCGGCTTCCCGGCGGCCTACGAAACCCCTGTGGCGGCACCGTTCCCGGGGCCCGCTACGCTTCCCTTCGCACACCCCTTGATCACCGCGCGCGGGCGGCCGTCGCCCCGTCGCCCCGCTCCGATCGGCGCTTGGACTCCTTAACCTCATGTCTTGGTTTGAATCGCTCATCCTCGGACTCGTCCAGGGGCTGACCGAGTTCCTCCCCGTCTCCTCCAGCGCGCATCTGCGACTGACCGCCGCCTTCTCGGGCTGGAAGGACCCCGGCGCCGCCTTCACCGCGATCACCCAGATCGGCACGGAGGCCGCGGTGCTGATCTACTTCCGCAAGGACATCGGGCGGATCATCGCCGCATGGTCGAAGTCACTGTTCGACAAGACCATGCGCAAGGACCACGACGCCCAGATGGGCTGGCTGGTGATCGTCGGTTCGATCCCGATCGGTGTGCTGGGCCTCACCCTCAAGGACCAGATCGAGGGCCCGTTCCGTGACCTGCGGGTCACCGCGACCATGCTCGTGGTGATCGGCGTCGTCATCGGCATCGCCGACCGGCTGGCGGCGCGCGACGAGACGGGCGGCAAGCACCGCGCGCCCAAGCAGCGCAAGACCCTGGAGAACCTGGGCGTCAAGGACGGCCTGATCTTCGGCCTCTGCCAGGCCTGCGCGCTCGTCCCGGGCGTCTCCCGCTCCGGCGCCACCATCAGCGGCGGCCTCTTCATGGGGTACAAGCGCGAGGCGGCGGCGCGTTACTCGTTCCTGCTCGCCATCCCCGCCGTCCTCGCGTCCGGCCTCTTCGAGACCAAGGACGCGCTGGAGGGCGGCCATGTGGACTGGCCCCCCACCCTCTTCGCGACGGCGATCGCGTTCGCGTCCGGTTACGCCGTGATCGCCTGGTTCATGAAGTTCATCTCCACCAAGTCCTTCATGCCGTTCGTCTACTACCGGGTCGTCCTCGGTGTCGTGATCATCGCCCTCGTCGCCACGGGTGCGCTCAGCCCGCACGCGGCGGAGTCGGCGAGCTGAGTCCGGCTCCCCCAGGGAAGATCACCGAACTCCCGGGCGGAGCAACCCCGTTGATCGATCAACCGTGACCAAGCCCATAACGGTTCACGTAGCGGAGGCATAGCGCGCTGTCAGTTGCTGCGCCTACGCTGACAGCCATGTCCCCCAACTCTGATGCCCCTGGTTCCGTGCGGTCCGCTTCCGAGGTGAACGAGCGGATCAGGTCCTTGTGGCTGCGTGCCGGCGGATCGCTGTCGGCCCAGGAGCGGGCGGAGTACGAGCTGCTGGTGGTGGAGTGGGCCGCGGCGATCCGCGGCGAGGTCGTCACGGCGGCCTGAAAACCACCAGCCCCCGCCCCCCGCCTCCGGCTGACCGGCCCGGCATGCCCGCCTCCGGCCGCCCGGCCCGGCAAGGCCGCCTCACTGACCGACCCGGCAGGCCCACCTCCCGCTGAGCGGGCAAGGCTCCCGCTGCGGCCCGCAAGCCCGCCTCCCGCTGACCGCCCCGGCAAGGCCGCCTCTCTCCGCCCGCCCGTCCGCGTTTCCCCGCCGACCGGCTCGCACGGCTCCCGTCAGGTCCGGCAGCGCCTGTCTCGAAGAGCCCGCACCGAACACCACGGCCCGCTCGCCAGCTCGCGGCGTCCGCGGCCGACAAGGCGGAAACGCAACACCCGTGCGCGACGGCAGGGCGGTAGCGCAACACCCGTGCGCGCCCGCAGCGGCAGGACCCCAACACCAGTCCGCACCCGCAGGGCAGGACCCCAACACCAGTCCGCACCCGCAGGGCAGGACCCCAACACCAGTCCGCACCCGCAGGGCAGGACCCCAACACCAGTCCGCGCCCGCAGCGGCAGGACCCCAACACCAGTCCGCACCCGGCAGGGCGAAGGCGCCTCAGCCCGCGGCCACCTGGGCAGGCGGCTCGTCGGCCTCCCCCTCCGCGTCCCCCTGCTCCGCCTCCCCGAGCTGCTCGCGCACATAGCTCCAGACCACCCCGATCAGCGCGGCGATCGGAACGGCGAGCAGACTCCCCACGATCCCGGCCAGGCTCCCGCCCAGCGTCACCGCCAGCAGGATGACCGCCGCGTGCAGACCGAGCCCACGGCTCTGGATCATCGGCTGGAACACATTGCCCTCGAGCTGCTGTACGACGACGATGATCGCCAGCACGATCAGGGCGTCCGTCGGACCGTTCGACACCAGCGCGATGAGGACGGCCACGAACCCGGCGAACAGGGCCCCCACGATCGGCACGAACGCGGAGACGAAGGTCAGCACCGCCAGCGGAAGCACCAGCGGCACCCCCAGGATCCACAGGCCCAGCCCGATGAAGACGGCGTCGAGCACACCGACGAGCGCCTGGGAGCGTACGAAGGCGCCCAGCGTCTCCCAGCCGCGCAGGGCGACGATCGGCAGGTCGGTCGCGAGCCGGCCGGGCAGCTGACGGCTGATCCAGGGCAGGAACCGCGGACCGTCCTTGAGGAAGAAGAACATCAGGAAGACGGCAAGGACGGCCGTGACGACACCGTCGACGACCGTGCCGACCCCCGAGGCGACCGTGCCGACGAGGCTGCCGACGCTGTTCTGCACCCGGTCGACCCCCGCGTCGAAGGCACCGGCGATCTGCTCGTCGCCGATGTTGAGCGGCGGCCCCTCGGCCCACTCACGCACCCGCTGCATACCCGCGACGACACCGTCCGTCAGTTCACCCGACTGCGAGGCCACCGGTACCGCGATCAGCGCCAGGATGCCCAGCACGACCAGGACGAACAGCAGGGTCACCAGCGACGCGGCGGCGGCCGGACGCCAGCCGCGCCGCCACAGGAATCGGGCCACCGGCCAGGTCAGGGTGGTCAGGAACAGGGCGACCGTGAGCGGCCACACGACCGACCACATCCGGCCGAGCACCCACAGCACCACCGTGACCATCACGAGGACCAGCAACGACTCACCGGAGACACGCGCCGCACCCCGCAGCGCGGCGCGACTTCTCACGGAACTCAAGCGGGCAGACATGTGATCACCCTATGGGCAGCCCCAACCACGCCCCTGCCCAGGGCAGCGGCCGCCGCACGACCATGGACCCCGGCCCTCGAAGCTCCCTCACGGCGCGTAGTAGGCGGCGTGTTGAGCCGCGTACTCCTCGACGGAGAAGCCCTCGAAATCGCCGGCCTCCTCGGCGTCGAGCAATCGCCGAAGTGCCGCGTCGGCTTCGGGCAGACATCGAGAGGCCAGGTACGCCTTGGTAGGGGCCAGTCCGCTCCCGCACAGCAACTGGATGTCGATGGAGCAGTCGGCGTCCATGCTCGCGGACTTGGCCTCCCAGATGAGCAACACCTCGTCCAGGCCCCCGGAGTTGAACAACTGAACGCAACACAGCTTCATCAGTTCGGTGTCACCGTCGCCCTGGGCCCTCTTCTCCCGCCGGGTGTGCGCGGCGAGCAGACTCCGTACCTCCTCGAGGTGGGCGTCGGCGGGGTGCAGTCCGTAGAGGTCCAGGCTCTCGTCCTCGTTCATCGCCATCACCTGCCGGCCTCCCGGCAGCCCCGGCCCACGCGCCGGTTGCTCACCCTGCGGCCTTCCTCGTCCACTGCATCACCCCACACAAAACCGGCCTCGGCGGCCGACCACCGTCCTGACCCTAGCTCTCGGCCTGTTCACGCGCACCGGTGATCCATAACGGAGACATCCCGCCATTCCCTGTCCCCGCACGCCCCTTGGATCCGCGGCGTGGATGCCCAACACTCGGGCCATGACGCAGCGTGTGGAACTCGCCACGGTGATGGACCGGCTGGCCGTCGACGGCCTGGTCACCGACTACGCGGTGGCCGTGGACGACGGCGACTGGGCCGCGTACCGGGAACTGTTCACTCCGGACGGGCGGGCGGACTACCGCTCGGCCGGAGGGATCGAGGGGGACGCCGGGAGTGTCGCGGCGTGGCTCGCGGAGAACCTGCGCGTGTTCTCGATGCGGCAGCATCTCATCGTCAACCGGCGCGTACGGTTCGGGACCCTGGAGCAGGACACCGGCGACACCGCCCGGGTGCTGGCCGACTACGTCAATCCGATGCGGCTGGCGGGGAACGGGGACACCACCGGCGCACCCGACTTCGTCTGCGGGGGCCGTTACGCCTTCGGGCTGCTGCGCACGGACGACGGTTGGCGGCTGCGCGAGGTGGTCGTCGAGGAGAAGTGGCGGCGCCTGCCCGGGTAGGAGCGGCCTCCGCACCTCCGCCACCCGCCCGAAAGCGCCCTGTCGGAGATCGTCCGCTGCGGCGCACACTGGTGGCACCACCGGGTAGGAGGTGCCGCATGAAGGTGTCCGGACACTGGCTCATCTCCTCCCCGCGCGCCGCCCGCTGGCTCACGTCCCCAAGGCGGCGCTCGGTCCTCGCGGTGGGAGCGGGTGCGCTGCCCGTGCTCGCCTTCCCGGCGCCGGCCCTGTGGTGGTGGGCGTACGTCGCCCTCGTCCCCTGGATGCTGCTCATGCGTTCGTCGCCGACGGGCCGGCGTGCGGCGGTGGACGGCTGGTGCGGGGGGTTCGGGTTCATGCTGGCGATGCACCACTGGCTGCTGCCGGACCTGCATGTGTTCACGCTCGTGCTGGCCGCGTTGCTCGGTGCCCTGTGGGCGCCCTGGGGCTGGCTGGTCCGCCGTTTCCTGGCTCCGGGTGAGTCGGGAAGGGGAACCGCCCGGGGGCGGGTAGGGGGCGCCCTGCTCGTTCTGCCCTCCGCGTGGCTGGCCGTCGAACTGGTGCGTTCCTGGCAGGGGTTGGGCGGGCCCTGGGGCATGCTCGGGTCCAGTCAGTGGCAGGTGGGCCCCGCGCTGCGGCTCGCCTCCGTGGGCGGGGTGTGGCTGTTGAGCTTCCTGGTGGTGGCGGTGAACGTGGCCGCCACCGTGCTCGTCGCGGTTCCGGGATCCCGGGCGCCGGCCGTCGCGGGGCTCGTCGCGACCGCGGCGACCGCCTCCGCCGCGTGGGTGTGGGCGCCACGCCCGGAGGTCGAGGGAAGGGCGCGGATCGCCGTCGTACAGCCGGGCGTCGTCGAGGGTGTCGAGCGCCGGTTCGACGTCGAGGAGAGGCTCACCCGGCAGCTCGTCGGGCAGGACGTGGATCTGATCGTCTGGGGCGAGAGCAGTGTCGGCTACGACCTCGCCGAGCATCCCGAACTGGCCGCGCGGCTCGCGGAGTTGTCACGGGCGACCGGCGCCGGCATCCTCGTGAACGTCGACGCGCGCCGCTCGGACCGGCCCGGTATCTACAAGAGTTCGATCCTCGTCGGGCCGGACGGTCCGACCGGCGACCGGTACGACAAGATGCGGCTGGTGCCCTTCGGGGAGTACATACCGGCCCGTTCCCTGCTCGGCTGGGCGACCTCGGTGGGCAAGGCGGCCGGTGAGGACCGGCGGCGCGGCACCGAGCAGGTGGTGATGCGCATCGGGCCGGGGCTGCGGATCGGGCCGCTGATCTGCTTCGAGACCGCGTTCCCCGATATGAGCCGCCGTCTCGCGGACGACGGGGTGGACCTCCTCGTGGCGCAGTCCTCGACCTCGTCCTTCCAGGACAGTGGGGCGCCCGCGCAGCACGCCTCGCTGGCCGCGCTGCGCGCCGCGGAGACCGGACGGTCGTTCGTGCACGCGACCCTCACCGGTGACTCCGCGGTGTACGACGCGAGTGGCCGGCGCGTCGGCTCGTGGCTGGGTACGCGGGCGAGCACCGCGGCCGTCTACGACGTCCCGCTCGCCGACGGGATCACCCCGTACGTCCGCTACGGCGACTGGCCGGTCCACGGTGCCCTGCTGGTGCTGGTGGCCCTGGGGCTGACGGAGGGGGCGCGGACGATCAGGCTCCGCCGGGGCGCTCCCGCACCGCTCGGACCACCCGCTCGCACAGTTCATGGGTCGCCAGCGCGTCCCGGGCGCTGAGCACCTTGCCGGCCCGTACCGCGTCCAGGAAGGCCAGCACCGCCTGTTCGATGCCGCGTTGGCGGGCCACCGGTACCCAGTCGCCGCGCCGCCGCACCGTCGGCTGGCCCTTGTGGTCGATCACCTCGGCGAGGTTGACGACCTGACGCTTGGTGTCCTGCCCGGAGACCTCCAGGATCTCCTCGTTCGAGCCGCTGAGCCGGTTCATCACCCCGAGCGCGGTGAAGCCGTATCCCGAGAGCTGCAGGACGACGTGGTGGAGCAGCCCGTCCACCACCCGGGCGCGCACGGTCACGTCGTCGATCGGGGCCGGGGCCAGGAAGCGCAGGGTGTCGACGACGTGGATGAAGTCGTCGAGGATCATCGTGCGGGGTTCCTCGGGCAGCCCGATCCGGTTCTTCTGCAGGAGGATCAGCTCGCGCGGATGGTCGGCGCACTGCGCGTAGCCGGGCGCGAAGCGTCGGTTGAAGCCGACGGCGAGGGACACCCCGCGTGCCTCCGCCAGCTCCACCAGCCGCTCGGAATCGGCGAGCCGGTACGCCAGCGGCTTGTCGACGTACGTCGGGACGCCCGCCTCCAGCAGCCGGGCGACGATCTCGGGGTGGGCGCCGGTGGGCGCGTGCACGAGGGCCGCGTCGAGGCCGACGGCGAGCAGTGCGTCGAGGTCGCGGTGGCGCTGCCCCTCGGCCACCCGGAAGGTGTCGGCGACCCGTTCCAGGGTGGCGGGCGTACGGGTCTGCAGGTGGAGCTCGATCCCGGGCAGCGCGCCGAGGACCGGCAGATACGCCTTCTGCGCGATGTCACCGAGTCCGATGCAGCCGACCTTCACGGGCGCTCCCTCACCTCGAACCGCGTGCCTCCACCGCAGCATACGGGGGCTGCGGCGGCCGCCAGTCGGCGATCCCGTCGAAGCCGCGCAGGAACAGCGCGGGTGCCGTCGCGGACAGCGCGGCGGTCAGGGTGTTCCGTACGGCGACGACGGCCGGGCCGGTCGCGAGGACGAGGCGCGCCGTGCGGACGGCCTTGCGTGCGACGGCGGTCGTGCGGGGCAGTCGGGCCGCCGTGTAGGCGGGCAGGTCCGTGGGGTGGTGGGCGAGGACGATCGCGTCCTCGACGGCCTGGTTGCCGCCCTGGCCGAGGGTCGGGGGCATGGCGTGCGCGGCGTCGCCGAGGAGGGCGACCCGGCCGCGGTGGAGGGCCGGCAGGGGCCGGGCGAGGTGGTGCACGTCGTGCCGCAGGACGTCCTCGGGACGGATCGCGGCGAGGATCTCCGGGACGGGGCGGTGCCAGTCGCCGTAGCGACGCACCAGGGGGTGTTTCGTAAGTCCTGTGCGGTGCCCGCGGTGTCCGGTGCGTGCTCTCGGCGTGCCGGACGAAAGCCCTCGTACTGGACGTACTTGGGGTTTCGGCCGGTGCGGCGCGAGTACGTGCCGGGCGCCGCGGGTGCTGTGCGGGACTTTCGAAACACCCCCTGGTTCGGCGCGCTCGTCGGGGGCGCGCCGCCCGGCGGGCGCGAGGGCGGCGGCGTACGCGTACACCCGGCCGTCCTTGAGCGGGTGCGACCCCCAGATACGGCCCCTCCCCCACGTCTCGTGCGAGGCGAACGCCACGCCGGGCAGCGGGATCACGACCCGCCAGGTGGTGAAGCCGGAGTACACCGGTCCCGGGTGGTCCGGGAAGAGGGTGCGGCGTACGGCGGAGTGGATGCCGGACCCGGCCGGGGGACTCGACGGGCTGGCCGCCGCACTGGCCCTGGCGGTGCACCGCTCACTGACCGGCCACCGTGAGCTGCTCGTCGCCCGCTACGAACTCGCGCTGGAGGCGACGCGGCGCCCCGAACTGCGCGCGTTCTACGACACGACGGGCGCCGTCTTCCGCGACCGGCTGACGGCGCTGGCGGCGGCGTTCGGCTCGGCCGACCCGGCCCGGCACGCCCTGTCGCTGGTGGCCTGGGCGGACGGGCTGATGTTCTCCTGCGTGGCCGGGTCCTACAGCTCCCGGCCCCCCGGCCCGGACGAGGTGCGCACGGGACTGCGCGAACTGCTCGGCGGGATGCTGGACCGCTGAGCGCCCCCTCGCGGCCGGCCGGGAAAACCCTTCGTCCCGGGCGGACGCCGTGCGCGATCATGCCGGGATGACGACTCAGCGCACCGAGCCCGCCCAGAACGCCGACGAACGCACCATGCTGGAGGGCTGGCTGGACTACCACCGCAAGACCCTCGAGCGGAAGTGCGAGGGCCTCACCGACGCCCAGCTCCGCACGGCCGCGGTGCCGCCGTCCGAGCTGTCCCTGCTGGGGCTGGTACGGCACATGGCGGACGTGGAGCGCGGCTGGTTCCGCAGGATGCTGGCGGGCGAGGACGCGAGCCCGATCCACTACAGCGACGCCGATCCGGACGGCGAGTTCCACCTCACCGAGGAGGACACCTGGAAGGAGGCGTACGCCACCTGGCAGGCCGAGATCGGGGAGGCCCGGCGGTGCGCGGCCGGCTTCGGCCTGGACGACCTCTCGCGCGGCACGGGCAGGCACACCGAGGAGCCGTTCAGCCTGCGCTGGATCTACACGCACATGATCGAGGAGTACGCCCGTCACAACGGCCACGCCGACCTGCTGCGCGAACGCCTCGACGGCGCGACCGGCGAGTGACGTCAGCGCCCGTGCGCCCACGCCCTCCCTGAGGGGGACGAGATCACCCGTACGAGGCAACCTGCGCTCGTCCGATGCCGGGCGCGCGGCGGTAACCAGCAGAGTTGCGCGGGTGCATCGAACGACGACAACCGCCGCGCTCCTGGTGATGGCCTTCTCGGCCCTCTCCGGCTGCGTCACCGTCCAGCGCCCGCCCGTGCCCGCCCCGCCCGCCGCCGGGACGTCCCCGCCGCCTGTGCCCCGCCCCAAGGGGGAGGCCGAGACACAGGTCGTGCAGGCGCCGGCCCGTGAGGCCCTGGAGATGGTCGGACCTGCCCGGGACCGGGCGGCCACGACGCTCCGGCAACGGCCGGCCCGGACCGCCGCCCCGGACGCCCGCCCGCCGACGTCCCACTCCCCCGCGCAGCACCCGCGCCCGCACGTCCGACCGGCGCATCCGGACCAGCACCGGCGCGCCCAGCCGCACGTCGACGTGCCGGACGTGCAGCGGGAGATCCGCCGGAACACCGATGTGTGCGCGCTCGGCAGAAAGTACGGCGGCTGGCGCGGCGACAGCCCGGAGGCGGTGGCCTGCCGGCAGGTGTACGGCCGCCGCTAGGGGCTGCCGGAGCCGGCCGCCGCTAAAGGGGAGCGGGGCCCCAGTCCTGCGCCCCGCCCTCTCCCAGCCGTAGCTCCATCCTGCTGAGCGCCGCCCGCACGCCGTCGCCGTAGCTGTCGTCCCCCAGCACACCGGCCGCCCCGCGTGCCCTGCGCACATGGGTGCGGGCGGCCTCGGCGCGGCCGAGCCGGGCGTAGTCCGCCGCCAGATTGAGATGGAGCGAGGGGTACAGGGCTCGTACGGCGGGCGATTCCCCCTGCTCCTCGGCGGCCGTCAGCGCCCGCAGGTCCCAGGCCAGCTCGTCGAACGGGTCGTCCTGGGTGTCGGCCAGATAGTGGGCGAGGGTGCAGCGGTGCAGCGGATCGCCGTCCTCGCCGAGCTCCGTCCACAGGTCGAGGAGTCTGCGGCGGGCCTCCTCGCGGTCTCCGCCGTGATGCAGCATCACGACCTGCCCGATCCGCGTCAGCACGGCGTCGGGCACCGCCTGTTCCTGTCGCTCCGCCACCGCGTCCTCCTTCGCCACCTCGCGACGACGCCGCGTCCCGGGGACGGCACCGCGTCCTTGGCACGACGCTAACGGCAGCGGGCGGCGAAGTCGGTCAGGCGGCACCGGGCCGGTCCTGGAGGAACCGGCCCGGCGGCAGGAGGTCAGCCGGCGAGGTTCGGGATCGTCCAGTCGACCGGGGTGTGCCCCTGCTGCGCGATCGCCTCGTTGATCTGCGTGAACGGGCGGGAGCCGAAGAACTTCTTCGCCGACAGCGGGGAGGGGTGCGCGCCCTTGACCACGATGTGCCGGGACTCGTCGATCAGCGGGAGCTTCTTCTGCGCGTAGTTGCCCCAGAGCACGAAGACCGCCGGGTCGGGCCGGTCGGCCACGGCGCGGATCACCGCGTCCGTGAACTTCTCCCAGCCCTTGCCCTTGTGCGAGTTCGCCTCGCCGGAGCGGACGGTGAGGACCGCGTTGAGCAGCAGGACGCCCTGCTGGGCCCACGGCATCAGATAGCCGTTGTCCGGGATGGGCGTGCCCAGCTCCTCGTGCATCTCCTTGTAGATGTTGCGCAGGGAGGGCGGGATCTTCACTCCCGGCCGCACCGAGAAGCACAGGCCATGCCCCTGGCCCTCGCCGTGGTACGGGTCCTGGCCGAGGACGAGGACCTTCACCTGGTCGTACGGCGTCGCGTCGAGCGCGGCGAAGACCTCCTCCCGCGGAGGGTAGACGGGACCCTTCGCTCGCTCCTCCTCGACGAACTCCGTCAGCTCCTTGAACCAGGGCTGCTGCAGCTCGTCGCCCAGGACCCCGCGCCAGGACTCGGGCAGCATGGCGATGTCGGTCACGTCAACGTCCTCCGTTGTGCGGTCACTTGCTCACCACAGAACCTACAGGCGACCACTGACATCGGCGCCACGCACCGGGTTCAGGGGCCCGCTACCAGCTCGTCTTCCGGTACAGCTCCCACATCGTCATCATGGTCGCCGGGTCGATGACCTTCTCGAGGCCGGAGATCTCCTCGTCCGCCGCCACGTACTGCTTGCCCTGCCACAGCGGCAGCAGGCGCGCGTCGTTCACGAAGATCTTCTGCGCGTCCTCGATCTGCTGCTTCACCGCGCCGCGGTCGCTCTCCGCGCGCGACTCCGGCAGCAGCTTGTCGGTGATGGCGGGGGACTTGTACGGCGTCCCGAGCGCGTTCTGCTCGCCCACGAACGGCGCGATGAAGTTGTCGGCGTCGTTGAAGTCGGGGAACCAACCGCGCCCGAAGACCGGGTACTCGCCATCCTGGTAGCCCTTGACGTAGGTCTTCCACGGGCGGCTCTTAAGGGTGATCTTGAAGAGGCCGGAGGCCTCCAGCTGCCGCTTCAGCTCCTCGAAGGCGGGCTTGGTCGTGGAGCCGTAGCGGTCGGTGGTGTACCAGAGGGTCAGCGGGACGGTCTCGGTGATCCCCGCTTCCCTGAGGAGCGCCTTGGCCTTGGTCACGCTGGGGTTTCCGAAGTCGTCGAAGAAACCCGTGGTGTGGCCGGTGAGTCCGGCCGGCACCATCGAGTACAGCGGCTCGACGGTGTCCTTGTAGATGTTGTGCACGAGCGCCGAGCGGTCGACGATCTGGGCGACGGCCTTGCGCACCGCGGGCTTCGCGGCCCACGGGTCGCTGGGGTTGAACACCAGGTAACTGATCTCGGTGGTGGGGTTCTCCACGAGCTGGAGCCCCTCCGCGTTCTGGTTCGTCTCGATGTCGACGATGTCGGAGGCGCCGAGACCGCGGTAGACGACCGAGATCTCCTTGCTCTTGAGGGCCTTGACCAGCTGATCCGACTGCTGGAAGTAGCGGATGGTGACGGCGTCGTTCTTCCGGTCCGCTATGCCCTTGTAGGAGTCGTTGCGGACGAGTTCCGCCTGCTTGCCCTCGTCGTAGGACTGCAGCCGGTAGGGTCCGGAGCCGATGATCCCGCTCTCCTTGCGGAGCGCGGTCGCCGGGTACTCCTCGGGGTCCACGATCGACATCGCAGGCGTGGTGAGCACCAGGGGGAACGTGGCGTCGGGCTGGCTGAGGCGGAAGACGACCTCGCGGTCGCCCTTCGTCTGTACCTGGGAGAGCGTCTCCAGCAGGCCCGCGGGTCCACCGTTGACGTTGATCTTCTTGATCCGGTCGAACGAGTACTTGACGGCCTTGGCGTCCAGCGTGTGCCCGTTGGAGAACTTCAGGCCCTCCCGCAGCGTGCAGCTGTACACGGTGCTCTTGCTGTCCGTGAACTCGCAGCTCTCGGCGGCGTCGGGTTCGGGGGTGGTCTGCTCGGGGTTGTAGTTCAGCAGCGTCTGGTAGACGTTGCGAAAGAGCTCCCAGGAGCTGTCCCAGGAGGCCGCGGGGTCCAGCGTGCTGGGAGCGCTGGTGGTGCCCACGACGATCGGTCCGGCGTCCTCGGAGCTCCCGCCTCCCAGAAGACCGCATCCGCTCACCAGGGATATGGACGCGATCACCGCCACGTGCTGCAACGATCGGTTCCGGTAGAACACGCACACGCTCCTCGTTAAAGCCATGCCAAGAGTGGCCAGACCATACCGCAGGCCCGGAGAGGCTCAATGGGCGAGAGGAAAGCGTTATTGATCAGGGAGAAATCGTGACGACGTTGTCATACCCCGGGACGGTTCCCGGGATGGACACGGGCCCCGGTTCCGTAAAGGAACCGGGGCCCGTGGCGGTGCCCTATGAGACTCAGCCCACACCCGCGTTGAGCAGGATGCCGCCGTCGACGACGAGCGTCTGGCCGGTGATCCAGTCCGACTGCTCGGAGGTGAGGAAGGCGGCGGTGCCGCCGATGTCGGAGGGCACACCGAGCCGGGCCAGCGGGTAGGCCGCGGCCGCCTCGGCCTCCCGGCCCTCGTACAGGGCCTCGGCGAACTTGGTCTTCACGACGGCCGGGGCGATCGCGTTGACCCGTACGCGGGGCGCGAACTCGTGCGCGAGCTGCTGGGTCAGGTTGATCATCGCGGCCTTGCTGATGCCGTACGCGCCGATGAAGGGCGAGGCCGACAGGCCGGCGAGGGAGGCGATGTTGACGATCGCGCCGCCGTTGTCCTTCTGCCAGGCGTGCCAGGTCTTCTGGGCGAAGCCGAGGGCGGAGACCACGTTGGTCTCGAAGACCTTGCGCGCCACCTCGAGGTCGAGGTCGGCGATCGGCCCGAACACGGGGTTGGTGCCCGCGTTGTTGACGAGGTGGTCGATGCGGCCGAAGGCCTCCATCGTGGCCTCGACGGCGGCCGTCTGGTGGTCGAGGTCGTGCGCCTTGCCGGCCACGCCGATGACCCGGTCGGCGCCGAGCCGCTCGACGGCCTCCTTGAGGGCCTCCTCGTTGCGGCCGGTGATGCAGACCCGGTCGCCGCGGGCGACGAGGGCCTCGGCCACGCCGTAGCCGATGCCGCGGCTCGCGCCCGTGACGAGCGCGACCTTGCCGGAGAGTTCCACGGTCATTGTCTCTGATCCCTAGTCGAGCGGTCCGCCGGCGACGTACAGCACCTGGCCGGAGACGAAGCCGGCGGCCTCGTTCGTGAAGAAGGCGATCGCGTTGGCGATGTCGTCGGGCTCGCCGACCCGCGCCACGGGGATCTGGGTGGCGGCCGCGGCCTTGAACTCCTCGAAGCCCATGCCGACCCGGGCGGCGGTCGCGGCGGTCATGTCGGTGGCGATGAAGCCGGGTGCGACGGCGTTGGCGGTGATGCCGAACTTGCCGAGCTCGATGGCGAGGGTCTTGGTGAAGCCCTGCAGACCGGCCTTGGCGGCGGAGTAGTTGGCCTGGCCGCGGTTGCCGAGCGCGGAGGACGAGGACAGGTTGACGATCCGGCCGAAGCCCGCGTCGACCATGTGCTTCTGGATGGCCTTGGACATCAGGAACGAGCCGCGCAGATGCACGTTCAGGACGGTGTCCCAGTCGGAGGCGCTCATCTTGAACAGCAGGTTGTCGCGGAGCACGCCCGCGTTGTTGACGAGGATCGTCGGGGCCCCGAGCTCCGCGACGACACGGGCGATCGCCGCCTCGACCTGGGCCTCGTCGGAGACGTCGGCGCCGATCGCGACGGCCTTGCCGCCGGCCGCGGTGATCTTCTCCACGGTGTCCTTGCAGGCGGCCTCGTCGAGGTCGATCACGGCGACGGCACGGCCCTCGGCGGCCAGCCGTACGGCGGTGGCGGCTCCGATGCCGCGCGCCGCGCCGGTGACAACGGCGACCCGCTGTTCAGTGGTGGACATTCCTGTGTCTCCTCGCCCTTGAGAGAACCTGTGGTGCGGTGAGCGACCGCTTAGTACCTTCGGCAGACGTGACGCTAGAAGCCCTGGCACCCGGTGTCAACGTCCCACGGCCCCGGTGTGATCCATTACCTCACCAGGAGGCCCAGCAACCGCTCGGTCTCGGCCGCCGGATCGGCGGTGAGTCCGGTGTGCACCGGCCCCGGCTGCACCATCGCCGAACGCGGCGCGACCAGCCAGCGGAATCGCCGCCCCGGGTCGTCGCCGGCTGCCTGACCGGCGTTCGCACCGCCGCCGCAGACCCCCTCGACGGCCGCCAGCGCCGCCCTGATCCCGGCCACGTCGGCGTCCGGGTCCAGCGCGCGCAGCCGCGCCTCGTCGAGGTGGATGCGGGCACCGACGTAGGCCCGGGCGCGGCAGTAGACGAGGACGCCCGCGTTGATGCACTCGCCGCGTTCGACCCTCGGTACGACCCGCAGCAGGGCGTACTCGAAGACGTCCCGGTCGCCGCCCTGGCCGGTCCGGGTGATGTGGCGCTCGGTGACATGGCCGGCCATGTGGATATGGCGCTCGCTCACTTGTTCTCCTCGATGCCGGTGATGCGGTCGGCGATGACGGCCGCCCGGGCGAGCAGCGGCCCGGCGTAGGCGCGCCTGAGGTCGTCCGGGGTGTCGAAGCCGGGTTCGTCCGTGAGCCAGACGTCGGGGATCTCGGCGGTGACCTCGGCGAGCAGCTCGGCGGTGACCAGGGGGGCGAGCCGCTCGGCCGCGCGGGCGATGTCCGGGGCGAAGGAGGCGAGGGCGTGGTCGGAGGCGTCGTAGGGGCGGGCCGCGGAGGTCTCGGCGCCGGGCCAGTTGTGGTGCCAGATCAGGGTGGCGCCGTGGTCGATGAGCCACAGGTCGCCCTGCCATCGCAGCAGGTTGGGGTTGCGCCAGGAGCGGTCGACGTTGTTCACGAGCGCGTCGAACCAGACGATCTCGCCGGCCTCCTCGGGGCTCACCGGGAAGGCGAGCGGGTCGTAGCCGAGGGCGCCGGAGAGGAAGTCCATGCCGAGGTTGGTGCCGCCGCTGGACCGGAGCAGCTCCTGCACCTGCGGGTCGGGTTCGCCGAGCCCGAGCACGGGGTCGAGGCCGAGGGTCACCAGGCGGGGCATCCGGAAGCCGAGCCGGCGGGCGAGTTCGCCGCAGACGACCTCCGCGACGAGCGTCTTGCGGCCCTGTCCGGCGCCGGTGAACTTCATGACGTACGTTCCGAGGTCGTCGGCCTCGACGAGTCCCGGCAGCGAGCCGCCCTCACGCAACGCCGTGATGTAGCGGGTGGCGGTGACTTCCTTGAGCATCGCCCCAGGTTACTGGGGCCGGGTGCGGCGGCGGTCGACAGCTCCGCGACAGCTCTGGCTTACGCGGGTCTGATCTCGAAACGGTCAATATCTCGACACTGTCCGGACTTGGCGAGGGCTCTGAACAAGCGGCGTCCACCGCCCGTACCACTCGGCAGATCCACGCTCCCCCCTCGGAAGGGAATCCTCAGCATGACCAGCGCATCGATCAACTCCGCGTCGAACCCCGCCCGCCGTACCGTCATGGCGGCCGCCGGAGCCGCGGGGCTCTCCGTCGCGCTGACCGCGTGCGGGGGGTCCGACGACGACTCGTCCTCCTCGTCGGCCTCGACCGGCGGGACGACCGGGTCGACGGGCTCGACGGGGGCCAGTGAGTCCGCGAGCACGGGCGGCGGGGACAGTGCGGCCGGTGCGGCGCTGACCACGACCGCCGACATCCCCGAGGGCGGCGGCAAGATCTTCGACTCCCAGAAGGTGGTCGTCGTCCAGCCGGCGGCCGGCACCTACAAGGCGTTCTCCGCCGTGTGCACCCACCAGGGCTGTGCGGTGAAGACCATCGCGGACGGGGTCATCAACTGCCCCTGTCACAACAGCAACTTCTCGATCGAGGACGGCAGCGTCAAGAGCGGTCCGGCGACCCAGGCGCTGCCCGAGGTGAAGATCACCGTCAGCGGTGACTCGATCACGCTGGCCTGACGTCCGGCCGCCTCAGCGCCGTCAGCACCTCGTCCGTGGTCGCGACCGTGGCGACCAGCGCGAGGGTGTGGCGGATCATCGCGGGGGTGTAGTCGGCAGGCACCCCCGCGACGGCGTCGGAGGGCACGACGGCGGTGTAGCCCCGGTTGACCGCGTCGAAGACGGTGTTCGGGATCGCCACGTTGACCGAGACCCCGGTCACGACCAGGGTGCGGCAGCCGAGGTTGCGCAGCAGGGCGTCGACGTCGGTGCCCTGGATGGGCGACAGCCCGTGCAGCCGTCGTACGACGAGGTCCTGCTCGGCGACCTCGACGGGGGGCGCGACCCGGGTCGCGTCGGTGCCGGTGAGCTGCTGGACGGGCAGGCGCTCGGCGGCGCGGAAGAGGCGCGCGTTGCGGTTGGCGCCCCGGCCGTCCGGTCGGCGTTCCGCGACGGCGTGGACGACCTGGATCCCGGCCTCGTGCGCGGCGTCGACCAGTCGGGCCACCTGGGCGAGGGCCCCCGACTCCCTCGCCGCGGCGGCGAGCCGGGGCAGGGCGGCGCCGGGGCCGACGACACCGCGCTGGCACTCCACCGTCAGCAGCACGGTGGAGTCGGGGTCGAGGAGGTCCCGGAGCTCTTCGGACGACGGCACGGCTCCCCCTGGTGTCGGGATACTTGCTTTTCTGACGCAGCGTCAGAAAAGTCGTACTGGTAAGCAGTACACGGGAAGCAGTGACAAGAGAAGAAGAATGAGGGGGCCGGATGACCGTCACTCAGCGCCGGGGCCGCAAGATCATGATGTCGCCGGGGGAGCTGGACGCGTTTCTCACCACGCAGCGCACCTGCCGGGTGGCCACCGTCTCCGCCGACGGCGCACCGCACGTGAGCGCGTTGTGGTTCCTGTGGGACGGCAGCGCGCTGTGGCTGTACTCGGTCGTGCGCAGCAAGCGCTGGACCCAGCTCACCCGTGACCCCCGGGTCGCGATCGTGATCGACACGGGCGAGGAGTACGAGTCGCTGCGGGGCGTCGAGCTGTCCGGCGCCGTGGAGTTCGTGGGCGAGTCTCCGCGCACCGGCGAGCTGTGCGCCGAACTCGACGCGGTGGAGACGCTGTTCGCCCGCAAGAACTTCGGGCTGGACGCGATGCCGCACGACGGGCGGCACGCGTGGGTGCGGCTGAAGCCGGAGAAGGTCGTGTCCTGGGACTTTCGCAAGTTGGGTGACAAGTAGGTCAACCGAGAGCGTCCCCGGCCGACTTGAGGGCCTCGACCGCCGCCCGGATCGACGGACGGCGGTCCGCGTCCGCCCGCCAGACCACGTACACATGGCGGCGCACGCGCTGCTTGAGCGGCACCATGACGACCCCCTCGGGCACCGGGTGACGACCGAGCAGCGGCACGATACAGACCCCCAGACCGGCGGCGACCAGGCCGAGTTGCGTGTGGGTCTCGGCGGCCCGATGACCGACGATCGGTTCGACGCCCCGTGAGCGCAGGGTGAACATCAGCCACTCGTGACAGAACTCGCCCTCGCCCCAGGTGATCCACTCGTCCCCGGCGAACTCCCCGAGATCCACCTCCTCCCGGCCCGCCAGCGGATGCCCGGCCGGCATGGCCACATCGGCGGGATCGTCCAGGAGGGGCGCCTTGACCAGCCCGTCCGGCACCGGCATCGGCTTGTTGTACCAGTCCAGGACGACCGCGAGATCCAGATCGCCGCGGACGACTCCCGCGATGCCGTTCTCCGGCTCGAGCTCGCAGGAGCGCAGCCGCAGCCCGGGGTGGGCCTTGCGCAGTTCGGCGAGCGCGACGGGAAACAGCCCGCGCGCGGCGGTCGGGAAGGCCGAGATCCGCAACTCCCCCGCCACCTGGCCGCGTTGAGCCTCCAGATCGGACTGCGCGAGCTCCACCTGGGACAGGATCCGGGCCGCGTGGTCGGCGAGCAGCCGCCCCGCGTCGGTCAGCCGCACCCCGCGCCCGTGCTTGGCCAGGAGCTGCTGTCCGACCTCCCGCTCCAGCTTGGCGAGTTGCTGCGAGACGGCCGAGGTGGTGATGTGCAGGCCGGCCGCGGCGGCGCTGACCGAGCCGTGCCGGGCCAGGGCGTCGAGGGTGCGCAGGCGCTCCAGGTTCAACATGTAAGCAATGCTACGAGGTATCCAGTGCGAATTCTCGATTGTGCTACAAGGTCCTCTGCGGCATCGTGACGGCCATGACCACCGCCGCCGACACCCGGACCTCCGCAGCCCCCGTCGCCGCCCGCCCGCGCCGCACCCTGGACTGGCGCCTGCGCTTCGGCGCGCTCTCGCTGATATGGGGCTTCAGCTTTCTGCTCATCAAGGTGGGCACCCACGGCTACGCTCCGTTCCAGGTGACCCTGGGGCGGCTGGTGTTCGGGACGGCGGTGCTGGCGGTCGCGATGGCGGTGAAGCGGGAGCGCCTCCCGCGCGGGGGACGCACCTGGGCGCATCTGACGGTCGCCGCCTTCCTGCTCAACGCGCTGCCGTTCTCACTCTTCGCCTACTCCGAGCTGACGATCCCCTCCACCCTGGCCGGCATCTGCAACGCGACCTCGCCCCTGTGGGGCATGGCCCTCTCCCTGGTCGCGCTGTCCGAGGACCGGCCGACCCGGGTCCGCGTCGCGGGCCTCGGCCTGGGCTTCCTCGGCGTCCTGACGGTCCTGGGCGCCTGGCAGGGCTTCGCCGGCCTGGACGGCCGCGGCACGGCGATGGCCCTGCTGGCCTCGCTGAGCTATCCGATCGGCTGGATCTACGTCCGCCGCACCCTGGCCGGGACGGGGGCCTCGGCGCTGTCGATGACGGGCGCGCAGCTCGGCGTGGCCGCCCTCCAGCTCGCCGTCGTCACCCCGCTGTTCACGAGCGTCCCGGACCGCTTCGCCCCGCTGCCCCTGCTGGCGATCGCCGCACTGGGCGCCCTGGGCACCGGTCTGGCCCTGCTGATCCAGTACGGCCTGGTGGCCGAGGTCGGTCCGACGACCGCGCAGATGGTCACCTACTTCATCCCGGTGATCGCGACGGGGGCGGGGGTCGCCCTCCTGGGCGAGCCGCTGAGCTGGTCGACGCCGGTGGGGGCGGTGATCGTGCTGGCGGGGGCGGCACTGACTCAAGTACGAACGAGGTGACGCCCCGGGGGCGCGGGGAACCGCGCGACCAGCCACGACGCACCTGCCACCATCCGCTCCCCTACGGCGCCAGGGCCCTTCTGACGGATCTCCGCGGCGTCGCGACGCCCTCCACGCCCGCTCGCCGCTCCTTCACCCACGGAGATCCATCAGAAGGGCCCTAGACGTAACTACGAGAGGGAACCGGCCCCAGGGCCGAGGCCACCGCGTCCGCCAGCGGACCGACCTCCCCCTCCCCCAACGTCGACACGGTGATCCGGATGCCGGGCCCGGCGCCCAGCCGGAACCGCGCCCCCGGTGACACTGCCCACCCCGCGTGCAGCAACCGGGCGACCACCCCCGTCTCGTCCGGCACGGGCACCCACACGTTCATCCCGCTGCGTCCGTGCGCGGCGACCCCTCGCTCGGCCAGCGCGGCGATCAGTGCCTCTCGCCGCCCCCGGTAGGCCGCGGCCACCGCGTGGCCGTCCACCGCGCCGTCGGCCCACAGCCGTACCACGGCCCGCTGGACCAACAGACTCACCCAGCCGGGGCCCAGCCGCTGGCGTCCCCGCACCCGGTCCACCGTGACCTGGTCGCCGGTGAGGACGGCGAGCCGCAGGTCGGGCCCGTAGGCCTTGGCGACCGAGCGGACGAAGGCCCAGTGCCGGGTGACGCCGGCGAGGGGGTGCAGGGGCAGGTCGACGATGCCGTGTCCGTGGTCGTCCTCGATCAGCAGCGCCCCGGGGTGGTCGGCGAGAACGGAACGCAGCGCACGCGCGCGTGCCGCGGTCACACAGGCGCCGGTGGGGTTCTGGGCGCGGTCGGTGACCAGAACGGCTCGCGCCCCGCCCTCCAGGGCCGCGCGCAGGTCGTCCGGGAGCGGGCCCTCGTCGTCGACGCCGACCGGGACCGTGCGCAGCCCGAGGGCCGGCACCAGGTCGAGGGTGCGGCCCCAGCCGGGGTCCTCCACTGCGACGGCGTCGCCCGGCTTGAGATGGGCGGCGAGGACGCGTTCCACGACGTCCAGGGAGCCGGAGGCCACGGCGAGCGGTCCGGCGGGCACGCCGTCGGCGTCGAGCGCGGCGCGGGCCGCCCGGGCCAGTTCGGGGTCCACCGGGTCGTCCCCGTACAGGACCGGCTCCCGGTCGCCGCGCTCGGCGGCCGCCGCGAAGGCGCCGGCGAGCGGGGGCAGCAGAGCCGGGGCGGGGTTGCCGTCCGCCAGGTCGCGGACCCCTTCCGGCACATCGAGGCGCACCTTCTCCCGGCCGGTGGTGGCGGGCTTGGGCCGCACCCGGCTGCCCCGGCGCCCGTGCGTCTCGATGACCCCGCGCTCGCGCAGGGTCCGGTACGCGGCCGCGACCGTGTTCGGGTTCACCCCGAGCGTGAGCGCCAATTCCCGCATGGGCGGCAGCAGTTGGCCCGGTTCCAGGGCACCTTCGCCCACCGCGCGCTCGATGCTCGCGGAAATGTCTGCTGCGCGGCGGCCTTCGATCCGATACTCTCCTAGCACAAACAAGATTATGCACTAGTGCAATGGAGAACACCAATGCAGGGGACCCACCAGCCGACACCGCAGCCCGCCGCGTACGCCGCGACCGACCGCACGGTCCCCACGCGTGCCGCGCAGAAGGCCTCCTACGACAAGGAACTGGTGCACGCGATACTCGACGAGGGGTACGTCTGCCACCTCGGCTTCGTCCGCGACGGCGCGCCGGTGGTGCTCCCCACGCTGTACGGCCGGGTCGGCGAGACCCTGTACGTGCACGGCTCGACGGGCTCGCGCCCGCTGCGGATGGCGGGCCAGGCCGACCCCGGGCTTCCGGTGTGCCTGACGGTGACGCATGTGGACGGTCTCGTCCTGGCGCGCTCGGCCTTCCACCACTCGATCAACTACCGCTCGGTCGTGGTGCACGGCCTCGCGTACGAGGTCACCGACCCCGAGGAGAAGCGCGCCGCGCTCGACGCGCTGGTGGACCACGTCGTCCCCGGCCGCGCCGCCGACTCCCGCCCGGCCGACAAGAAGGAACTGGCGGCGACCGCAGTGATCCGCCTCGACCTGAACGAGGTCTCCGCCAAGACCCGCACCGGCGGTGTGAACGACGAGCCCGAGGACCTGGACCTTCCCCACTGGGCCGGAGTGCTCCCCCTGCGCAAGGGGTACGGCACCCCGCTCCCGGAGGCCGACCTCGCCCCCGGCATCGGGGTCCCGGACTATCTCGCGGCGCTCTGACCCGTCAGACGGCGGTCTCGTGGGCGGACGGATCCCGCTCGGGCCCGACGCCCGCGACCGGCCGCGGGGAGCCCTTGGCGGGCGCGGACGACTGGGCGATGTACGCGCCGAGCAGCACCATCGCGCCGCCCGCGAGCTGCGGCGCCGAGAGGTGCTCGCCCAGCAGGACCCAGGCCAGCACGGTCGCGACGACCGCCTCCAGACAGGCCACGACACCCGCGACCTGCGGGGAGAGCCGGCGCACGGAGACCACTCCGGTCACATACGCGACGACCGTGGCGATCAGCACGATCCACACCAGCAGCAGCCAGGCCGGGACCCGGGTGCCGTCCAGGTCGGCGGTGCCCGTGAGCACGGAGAAGTCCAGGCCCCAGGGGCGGGCGACGACGGTGAGGACGAGCGAGCCGATCAGCAGGCCGTACGCGATCACGCCGAGCGGGTCGGGTGCGTCGTCGCCGGAGTCGCCGCCCTGGTCGGCCAGGACGAAGTAGCCGACCTGGCAGCAGGCGGCGGCCAGCGCGAGCACCAGCCCCAGGGCGTCGAAGCGCAGTCCCGACCACACCTCGACGACACAGGTGAGCCCGCCCACCGCGAGGACCACTCCGACCGCGGCGGCACGGGTCACCGGCCGCCGCTGCACGAACCGCACCCAGCCGAGCACCAGGGCGGGCGCGAGGTACTCCAGGAGCAGCGAGACCGCGACCGGCATCCGGGAGATCGACGCGAAGTAGAAGGCCTGGACCCCGGCCACCGCGAGCAGACCGAACCCGGCGAGCAGCGCGGGCCGACGGCGCAGCAGCGCACGGTGCCGCACGGCGAGGGGCAGCATCACGAGGGCGGCGCCGGTCACCCGCAGCCACACCACGTGCAGCGGGTCGAGCCCCGCCTCGATCAGCGGCTTGGCCGCGACCCCCGATCCACCGAAGGCGATCGCCGACCCGACCGCCAGCCCGAGCCCGATGCCCTTGCCGCGGCCGCCCTGACTGCTCACTGACGTACGCACCGGCCCATGATGACAGGCGACGACAGGACCGTCACCCCGGATGACACCTGTCTCGCGAGGTGGACGGCGGGGAGCGGTCGGCGCGGTGGTCAGAAAGCCGGCTCGGGACCTGAGGCGTACTCCGCCGACTGGGGCGCCGTGAGGGTCTCGTCGATCCGGGCGCGCAGCTCGTACACGTCGACCCCGGCGTGGGTGAGGACCTCGACGGCCCGCGCCTGCCGGTCCGTGACGATCGCCGCGAGCAGTTCGAGTCCGCGGACCCGCGGACCGGCGCGTCGGCCGCACGCCTGTTCCAGCGCGGCGGCCGCGAGCGGAGAGAACCCCTCGACCAGCGGGACGACGGGCAGCGCCCCGGAGTCCTCGACACCGCTCTGCCAGCGCAGGCCGTAGCCGATGCTGCGCTGGACGAGATAGCCGAGCAGCCGGGCGAGCTGGGGCCCGTCGCCGAAGACGGCTCGGACCCGGGGGTCGTGTTCGAGCAGGGAGTGCAGGAGGTGGGCGGTGTCGATCTGACGGTCCCCGTCGCGCACCGCCCGGCGGCGGGCAGCGGCGAGTGCCGCCGCGGACTCCGCGTCGAGTCTCGGGTCGTCGTCCGTCCCGTGCGTCGCCTGGTCGTTCGTCGACTGCCGGGGAATACGGGATTGCACCACCCCACCCCATCAGTCCCGGCCCGTCCGGTCATCCCCGGAGGGAAGCATCTGCGCGTCCCACGCAGAGCGGACACGGGCGGACGCAATCTCCTCCTTACGGAGGAGATCAGGCCTCCCGAAGGGGACTCTTCCCATTCCCTGACGGTTCATCAGTATTGAATGTTCGAGGCCCTGGGGCTACGTTCCGCGACACCGCAGCCCAGTTGCCCGACACGAGGAGGGTGGTCTCATGGCCGAAGTCAGCGCGGAGGCACGCATCCAGGCACCGGCCGAGAAGGTGTGGGCCCAGCTCACCGACTGGCCGGCGTACGGGGAGTGGAACGCGACCCACACCAACTTCCCCCGGGGCGGCCCCGAGACCCTGGAGGTGGGCGCGACCTTCCAGGAGAACATGAAGCTGATGGGCTTCCCTGCCGAGGTCGAGTGGACGGTCGCGGAGCTGGAGCCGGCCCGGGTGCTGGTGATCCGCGGCAAGGGCCCGATGGCGGTGTCCGTCGCCACGCGCTACACCCTCACCCCGGACGGGGACGCCACGACGGTCCGCATCGACGGCGAGTTCACGGGCGCGGCCGTGTCGCTGATGGCGGGCAAGCTGAAGGACTCGGGAACGGCCGCCCTGAACGAGTCGCTGCGCAAGCTGGGCGGGCTGGTGGCCTGAGCACGGAGGGCGTACGGCACACGAAGGCGCCCCGCGGATCGCTCCACGGGGCGCCTCCACCGTCGTACGGCGGCCGTCAGTCCTCGTCGGCGAGGATGAGGTACAGCTTCTTGCGGGCCTCGTTGATGACCGTGAGCGCCTTCTCGCGCTGCTCCTTGCTGCCGGTCTTCCAGACCTGCCCGAAGGCCTCCATCAGCCCGAAGCCGGCCTGGCGGATCTCGCCGAGCGCCTCCCAGTCGACGCCACGCGTGGCCTCTTCCCAGGGGGCCTCCGGACCACCCTCGGCCGCCGTGCGGCCCTCGTCGGTGAGCGAGAACAGCTTCTTGCCGCCTTCGCTCTCACTGCTGATCAGGCCCTCGTCCTCCAGGAGCTGGAGGGTCGGGTACACCGAGCCCGGGCTGGGCTTCCACGCCCCGCCGCTGCGCTCGGCGATCTCCTGGATCATCTCGTAACCGTGCATCGGACGGTCCTTGAGCAGGGCCAGGATCGAGGCCCGTACGTCACCGCGCCGCGCCCTCCCCCTGGGCCCGCCGCGCCCTCGGCCGCCCCAGGGGCCGGGGCCGAAGCCCGGTCCGCCCGGACCGAAACCGGGGCCGCCGGGGCCGAAGCCGGGGCCGCCCGGCCCGAAGGGACCGAAGGCGGCACGTCGTCCGCCCCGTCCACCGCGGCCGCCGAAGGGGCCGTCCTGTCCGTGTCCACGCTCGAATCCGTGGGTACGCATCGCCCATCACTCCATTCCATCGTTGATCTGTCGCGATGCTTCAACGATATATCGGAACAGTTCGCTTGGCAAGGCCCGGAAGGAGGGCGCGCGCGGCGGGTGCCTTTAGGGTGCGGACATGACATCGCAGCGCGGCCCGCACTCCTACCTCTCCGACCTGTTCTCGCTGGACGGCCTGGTCGCCGTGGTGACGGGAGGCAGTTCCGGCATCGGCCGGGCCATCGCCGGCGCGCTCGCGCGGGCCGGGGCGAGTGTGGTCGTCGTCGCGCGCCGGGAGTCGGAACTGGTCGCCACCGTCGAGGAGTTGACGGCGGAGAGCTGCCGGGCCGCCTGGGTGGGCGGCGACCTCGGAACGCGGGACGGCGTGCGCGCGGCGGCGGAGGCGGCGGCCGCCGTGTTCGGGGAGCCGGACATCCTCGTCAACAGCGCCGGCGTCAACCTGCGGCCCCCGATGGGCGAGCTGGGCGAGGACGTCTGGGACGCCACCATGGCCGTGAACCTGGAGGCGCCCCATCTGCTGGGCCAGCGGTTCGGCCCCGGCATGGCCGAGCGGGGCTTCGGACGGATCATCCACCTGACGTCCCAGCAGGCGCACCGGGCCTTCGTCCAGAGCGGGGCCTACGGGGTGTCCAAGGGGGCGCTGGAGTCGCTGGCCCGCTCCCAGGCCGAGGCCTGGTCGCCGCACGGCGTCACCTGCAACACCCTGGTGCCCGGGTTCGTCATGACCCCGCTCAACACCCGGTTGTCGTCCGACCCGGAGCGGGTGGCGGCGCTGGCCGCGCGCACCATGGTCGGTCGCAACGGGCTGGCCGAGGACTTCGCGGGAGCGGCGGTGTTCCTGGCCTCCCGTGCCTCCGGCTATGTCACCGGGCAGGCGATCTTCGTCGACGGAGGGTTCTCCGTCCACTGAGACCGCCTGCCCGGCCTGGAGCTCCGGTGACGGGGGCGGCTAGGCCGCCTGGGGGGTGAAGTGGTGCAGTTGGTCGACTCCCGGCTCGACGATGCCGTAACTGCTCTCGGGCACCTCGTTCCAGGCCCCGGGCAGATCGCCGAGCGGTTCGGAGACGACGAGCCGGGTGTCGTCGGAGACTCCGCGCAGGAAGGCGACGTCGGGGTGGAGCTGGCGCAGGGTCTCCACGGCGGTGCTGTAGAAGAGCGAACGGGACTTTCCCTGACTGGAGTAGCGGAAGCCCCACAGCCGCTCCCCGTCGGTGACGGAGACCGTCATCTGCAGCGGGAACTCCACGTCGTGGTCGTGCCCGACCCGTTCCACGAACCCCGCCATCCGCTCGACGGCGGACGGCGGGTCCTTCTCCAGGCCGAAGGTGAGCGCCAGGTAGAACATCATCTCGGAGTCCGTCGAGCCCTCCATGTCGAGGAAGAGCTCCGGGTCGACGGCGAGCGCGAGGTCACGCCGTATCCGGTGGAAATCGGTGATCGCCCCGTTGTGCATCCACAACCAGCGGCCGTGCCGGAAGGGATGGCAGTTGGTCTGCTGCACGGCCGTGCCGGTCGTGGCCCGGATATGGGCGAAGAACAGCGGGGAGCGGACGTGACAGGCGATCTCCCGCAGGTTGCGGTTGCTCCAGGCCGGCCCGACGTCCCGGAAGACGGCCGGGGCGTGGTCGTCGGAGTCGGCCGCGTACCAGCCGATCCCGAAGCCGTCGCCGTTGGTCGTCTCGACGCCCATCCGGGAGTGCAGACTCTGGTCGATCAGCGAGTGCGCCGGCTTGTACAGGATCGTGTCGAGCAGGATGGGGGTTCCCGAGTAGGCCAGCCATCGGCACATCGTCGTCAGCCTTCCTGTAGCGCGTGGACTGTCTTCACCCACGGAGATCCATCAGAAACACCCCCTAGGCGTACCGGTCGGGTCGCACGACGCACAGGGCCCAGATGACGAACGCGGAGAACGCGATCATCACCACCGACCAGACCGGGTAGTACGGCAGGGAGAGGAAGTTGGCGATGATGATGAGGCTCGCGATGGCCACACCACCGACGCGGGCCCACATCGCCGTCTGGAACAGGCCCAGACTGATGATCACCGCGACCGCTCCGAGGATCAGATGGACCCAGCCCCAGCCGGTGACGTCGAACCGGAAGACGTAGCTGCGTGTCGTGACGAAGATGTCGTCCTCGGCGATCCCCATGATCCCGCGGAAGATGTCGAGCACTCCGGCGATCATGAGCGTGACTGCGGCGAACGCCGTCAGACCCTCGGCCCAGTGCCGCCTGGTCTCGTGCGCGCGCGTCGGATTGGTCGTCATGCCCTGCCTCGATTCCCTGTCTTCGGTGTCGTGCGGCGGCTCAGCCGCGGTGCGCCGTGCCGTGCCCGCTCAGGACGAGCTGCTTCGCGCGGTCGAACTCCTCGTCCGTGATGTCCCCGCGGGCCTTGATCTCGGAGAGCCTGGCCAGTTCGTCCACGCTGCTGGTGGGGCCGGTGCCCTTGGCGGTCTCGCGGATGTAGTCGTCGAACTGCCGCTGCTGTTCCTTCGCCTGCGCCCTCTCCCGGCGGCCCATGTTCTTCCCGCGCGCGACGACGTAGACGAACACGCCGAGGAACGGCAGGCAGATGCAGAACACCAGCCAGCCGGCCTTGGCCCAGCCGCTGAGGTCGTCGTCGCGGAAGATGTCCACGACGACCCGGAACAGCAGCACGAACCACATGATCCACAGGAAGAAGATCAGCATGGTCCAGAAGGCGCTGAGCAGCGGATAGTCGTAGGCGAGGTACGTGTCCCCGGTCATCTCACTCCTCCGTTCCGGGCCTGCGCCCGTTCGGTCTCCGGGTCTGGGCCCGGCGGTCGTTGACTGCCGTCTTCAGCGTGCCCACGGCAAGCGGCGGGCGCCTCACCCCGGGCGGGTGATCCCGGGCCCGGAGTCCTCGCCGCTCCGCTCGGGCTCCGGCGCACCGGTGAGGCCCGCCCTGCGCAGGGCCGCCCGCCAGGCGAGGGCCATGGCCACCTCGGCCAGGCCGATCAGGACCAGCCACAGCCCGAGCAGCCGGGTCAGCGCCCGGGCCGACTCGGTGGGCAGGGCCAGGACGACGATCCCCGCGACGACGGCGAGCAGGGCGACGGCCAGGACGAAGCCCCGGTGCGGCAGGTCCCGGGCGGCCAGGGCGGTGTAGAGGGTGAGGACGCCCGACACCAGCCAGACGACCCCGACGATCAGGGAGAGCGTGGCGATGGTCTGCAGGGGGTTGCGCAGACACAGCACGCCCGGGAGGACGTACAGCACGGACAGCAGCAGTCCGGGCAGCCGTTCGCCGTGATCCTCGCGGGCGAACACCGCGACGAACCGGAACGCCCCCGTCACCAGCAGATACAGCCCGATGAGCACCGCCAGGACGTGCAGTGTCTCGTCGGGCCACACCAGCACCAGGACGCCCGGGACGAGCGTGGCGACGGCCGACCCGAGCAGCCAGGTCCAGGAGCGGCCGAGGGCGGAGAGTGCGGCGGCGGAGTCTCCGCCGGACGGCATGGTCATGGTTTCTCCCAGCGCGGTCAGTCCGGCATCTGCCGCATCTCCAGGACGTGCAGCCCCAGGGACTGGCAGCGGGCCAGCAGCCCGTACAGATGCGCCTCGTCGACGACGTGTCCGAACAGGACGGTCTGGCCGGACATCACCACGTGGTCCAGCTCGGGAAAGACCTTGATCAACGTCTCCGACATCTGTCCGTCGACACGGATCTCGTAGCGCATGGGCCTTCCTTGTGGTCTCCCTGCGATCCTCCGTCGCGGCGGGCCGCCGAACCTCACCCGATACAGGTGATACGGCACCCGGGCCACCCGGCTGATCTGCGGCGATGCCTCCGGAACAGGTGTGCTCACTCCTTCAGGAGCAGCTTGAACGCGATGATCAGCAGGCCCAGCAGGAGGTTGACGGAGGCGGTGACCGCCACCAGCGCCCAGGTGGCCCCGGCCCGCCGTGCCGCGGCCACCGACCAGCCGACCTGGCCCGCCACCGCGACCGAGAGCGCGAACCACAGCGTGCCCGCGAGGTCGAGGCCGAGGACGGGGCTGATCGCCACCGCGACGGCGGGCGGGACGGCGGCCTCGACGATCGGCCACTCCTCCCGGCACACGTGCAGCAGGACCGCGCCGCGATCCCGCTGTCGCTGGGCCAGCCGGGCCCCGAACATCTGGGCGTGCACATGCGCCAGCCAGAACACCACACCCGTGAGCAACAGCAGCCCCACCAGCTCCAGGCGGGGGAAGTCGCCCAGTGCTCCGGCGCCGACGACGACGGACGCGGCGAGCATCGAGCCGTAGACGCCTCCGGTGTAGTCGGCGCGGGACCGCCGCTCGGCGGGGCCGTCCCGGACGGCGAGGTGCTCGGTGTCGGACATGACCGGCTCCTTCGGGCTCAGGTCGCGTCGACGCGCGACGGCTCCGGACGACGGGAGGGCCGACCCGGCAGATGCGAGGTGACCAGGAGACTGGCCAGGGTGATCCCTCCGGCGGCGAGGATCCCCGCCTTGAGTCCGTCGAGCTGCGCGTCGGCGTACGAGTCCGTGAGCGCGTCGACCTCGGCGGGCGGGAGTCCGGCCTGCTCGGCCGCCGTGCGCACCTGGTCGGTGGAGACGAAGCCGATGCCCGCCTCCAGGGCGACGCTCGTCTTCTGCCGCGTCTGCTCCGACAGGTGCGGGTTGCTCTCCACTTCCGTGGTGAAGGCGTGGGCGAGGGCTCCGACCAGCAGCGATCCGATGAGCGCGGTGCCCAGCGCGGAGCCCAGGTTCTGGGCGGTGAACTGCAGCCCGCCGACCTCGCTGCGCTCCTCCTCGCCCGCACTGGACTGGACGACGTTGCCGAGCTGCGAGGCGAGCAGGCCCATCCCGATGCCGAGCAGCCCCATGGCACAGCCGAACTGCACGTCGTCGATCACCGGGTCGATGGTGGCCAGCAGCCACACGATGGCGGCGGCCAGGGTCAGCAGGGCCAGCCGCACCACCGGACGGGCGCCGACCACCCGTCCGAGGCGTGCGGCGAGCGTGGACGCCAGCAGCATGGTCACGGACACGGGCACCAGGCGCAGTCCGGTCTCGAAGGCGTCGAAACCCTGGACGACCTGCAGGTAGAGCGGGATGGCGAAGAACAGTCCGAGCAGGATGAGGTTCTGGCCGAGCAGACAGAGCAGGCCCGAGCGCAGGGCGGGTCTGTGCAGCAGGTCCAGGTCCACCAGGGGGTCGGCGTGCCGCCCCTCCCGGTGCCGTTCCCAGCGCGCGAAGGCGGCGAGCACGGCGACCCCGAGACCGATCACGAACAGGGTCGGTGCGAAACCCAGGACGGTGAAGGGCGGGTTGCGCGGCTGCACCCAGCCCCAGGTGCCGCTCTGGAGCACACCGAGCACGCCCAGGGCCAGGCCCGCCGCCGAGAGCGTGGCGCCGACCCCGTCCAGGCGCGGCCGGGGGCCGGGCCGCGGAACCTCGGTGATCACACGGCGGAAGGCGAGGATCACCAGCACGACCACGACCTCCCCGGCGAAGACCAGCCGCCAGGTGAGATACGTCGTGACCCAGCCGCCCAGCAGCGGGCCGACGGCGATGCCCGCACCGGCGAGCCCGCCGATGACGCCGTAGGCGACGGCCCGGTCCCGCCCCCGGTAGGACGCGGCCACGAGGGCGGCCATCGCCGGCAACACCATCGCGGCACCGAGCCCCTCGATGACCGACCAGCCCACGGCCAGCACCCCCACGGTCGGCGCGGCGGCGGTCAGGGCGGAGCCGACGCCGTAGACGACGAGCCCGAGGAGGAACAGCCGGCGCCGTCCGAAGATGTCTCCGAGCCGGCCTCCCACGATCATGAAGGCCGCCATGACCAGCGCGTACAGGGTGATCACGGCCTGGATGGTGGTCACCTCGGTGTCGAAGTCCTCGACCAGCCGGCTGATCGAGACGTTCATGACGGAGGTGTCGAGCACCATCAGGAACTGGGCGGTCCCCAGGACCATCAGAGCGTGCCAGCGCGCCACGTCGTCCCCCTCGGGGAGTCGGGTCGCCCGGGACACCGCCGGAGCCGGCCGGGCGGCGACCGGGGCCCGGCCGCCACTCCCGATCCCACCCGAGGAGCGGGCCGGGCGCCTCACCCGTCAGGGGCGAACCCGGGGTCGGGTGTCGTCAGAGCAGTCCCCGTTCCCGTGCCCGGCGCACCGCGTCATGGCGGCGGTTGACGCCCAGCTTGCGGTAGGCGCTCTTGAGGTGGGTCTTGACCGTGTTCACCGACACGTACAGATCGGCGGCGATCTCCTCGGTGGACATCATCTGCGCCAGGCGTCGCAGCACATCGCGCTCGCGTCCGCTCAGGTCCTCCACGACCACCGGGGGCCCGGTGTCGGCGGGAGGCGGGGGCGCGCCGGGGGTGAGCCAGCCGCCGGCCAGCTCCCGCAGGGGGTCGGCGCTCAGCAAGGGCGTGAGCCAGGGACCGGTCTCGAGGAAGGGCCGGCGCAGTCGGTCGCGCCGGGCCTCGCGCAGGGCCCGGGCGACGAGCCGGCGCGCGGCGGCGGGGTCGCCGGTCCGCTCGGCGGCCCGGGCCCGCACCAGCGTGGCCCGCACGGTCACGGCGGGGCCGCAGCGGTCCTCGGGGCGCGTCCGGTCGAGCAGCTCGACCGCCGCACCCGGCTCACCCGCCGCCAGCCGGGCCCGCGCCTCCTCCACGGCGCAGGCCACCTGGTCCTCGGGCACCGCGCGCAACAGGCGTACGGCGGTCTCGGGCCGTCCCTCCGCGAGGTGCGCGGCGGAGGCGACCAGCGCCGACTGCCCCGCCGCCCAGGGGGAGACCACCTCGGCGGTGACGGCGGGCTCCACCGCTTCGAGCGCGCCCCGGGTGTCGCCGCGGGCCAGGTGCAGCCGTGCGGTGGCGAGGGCGCGGCCCGCCTCCCGCACCGGGTCGCGCAGCGCGGGGTGCGATTCGGCCGCCGCGTCGAGGAGGGCCTGGGCCTCGTCGAGCTCGTCGCGGTCGACGGCCACGGCGGCCAGGACGAGCAGCCCGATGCCGGAGCCGGCCGACCGGGGCAGTCCGAACCGTTCCGTCTCGGCCATCGCCGCGCGGGCCTGGCGCTCCGCCCGCCCGGCCCAGCCGTCGAGGCAGTCGATGAGGGCCAGCCGGCCGAGGGCGTCCTCGCGCAGCAGCGCCGTCGAGGCTCCGCCGGGGCAGTCGGCGGCGGGCGCGAGGGCGGCCCGTGCCTCCTCGAACCGTCCGGCCCACAGCCGGGTGGAGCCCAGGTGGGTCAGCAGCAGGGCGGTGAGTTCGGGGTGCTTGTCCAGCAGGTGGGCGGGGACCCGTCCGCGTACCCTCTCGGCCTCCGCCGCGGCCGCCTCCGCCCGCTCGGGCGAACCGGTCAGCCGGGCGGCGGAGGCCTCCAGCAGGGCACAGCTGAGCCGGGCGGCGGCCTCGTCCGGAGCCGTGTCCGCACCCTCGTCCGGCGCGGTGTTCTCCGCGAACCCCCGCTCGGCGAGCCGTAGATGGGCCAGGCCGTGGTCCAGGTCGCACCGGGACAGATCACGGGCCGCCCGGACGAGTTCCGTCGCCGGGCTGCCGGCCTCGGGCCCCATCCGGGAGAACAGCTCGACGAGATCGTCGGAGCGCAGGCCCGTGAAGAGCTGACCGATGGCGAGGTCGTCGACCAGCGCGCCCGCGGTGAACTCCCAGTCGCCCGCGGCGGCCCCGTGCCCCAGCGTCTCCGGGAGCAGTCCCGACCGTCCGAACCAGTGGGCGGCCCGCCGGTGCAGCTCCGGCTCCAGGCCGGGGGCCCGCACCCGCAGATGGGCGCGCAGGATCTCCCCGAACAGCGGGTGGAGGCGGTACCAGGCGTGCCCGAGGTCCTCGACGAAGGCGTTCTCCCGGTGCAGTCCGGCCAGGATCGGCTCGGAGTCGGCGCGTTCGGTCAGCGCGTTGGCCAGCTCGGGACAGAGCCGTTCGAGGACGCTGACCCGCAGCAGGAGGTCCTGTACCTCGGGGCTCTGCCGTTTGAGGACCTCGGCCAGCAGGAAGTCGGCGACGGTGCTGCGGTCGGCCTCGAACTCCTTCAGATACGTCTGCGGATCCGGGCTCTCCTGCGCGGCGAGGGCGCACAGGCGCAGGCCGGCGGCCCAGCCCCGGGTGCGTTCCACGAGCGCGCCCGCCGCGGGCAGGGGCAGGCGCAGCCCGTGCAGCGCGAGCAGCTCGGCCGTCTCCTGCGGGGTGAAGGCCAGCTCCGCGCCGCGGATCTCCGTCAGCTCACCCGCGGCACGGTAGCGGTGCAGCGGCAGCAGGGGTTCCGTGCGGGTGACGAGGATCAGCCGCAGTCCGCCGCCCGCGTGGTGCAGCACGAACTCCAGTTGCTGGGCGATGTCGGGGTCGCGGACCTGGTCGTACTCGTCGAGGACGAGGGTGACGGGCCGTTCCCGCGCGCTGAGGTCGGCGGCGAGCCGCGCCAGCAGGGTGTGGGTGACCCGGCTCGCGTCCGCCGGACTGCCGACTCCGGCGGGTGGCGGCACCCCGGCGGCCCGCAGCGCCTGGAGCAGGTACGCCCAGAACATGCCGGGGCCCTGGTCGGCGGCCTCGGTGGTGAACCAGGCGACGGCCGGCTTCCGGTCGGCCGCCCAGTCGGCGACGAGCAGGGTCTTCCCGGCACCGGCGGAGCCGTTCACCATGGTCAGCGGGGTGGTGAGAGCCTGGTCGAGATGGAGCAGCAGCCGCTTCCGGCGCAGAAAGGTCGCCGGTCGAGCGGGTACCGCGAACCGCGTCCGCAGATACGGATCCCCTTGGGGATCGGCCACCGATGCCGCCGCCCTCTCGTCCCGGGGATCGTCCCCCGGAACCTTCGGCTCGGCACCGTCTTCCTCGAGTCCAGCCATGCGCTCACCGCCCGGTGTCGATCGTGGGTAGCGCTCGCCTCCTCCAGCATCGCAGGGACGGCGCCACCGCGCAGCGGGAGGAAAGCGCAGGTCAGCCGCTCCCCGGTAGCCCCAGATACGCGCGGTACCAGGCGGCCGAGTCCGCGAGGCGGCTCAGCGGGCCGGGACCCGGCGACCGACCGGCCAGCTTCCAGAGCTCCTCGGCGAGGTACCAGTGGTCCTCGGCGGCCAACGCGAACTGGCGTTCGGAGACCGCTCCTGGGGTCGCCCGCAGCCGCTCCCGGCAGACCGGCAGCGGCCAGTCGGCGTCCGGCCGGGGCGGCAGCACGCCGTGAGCGGCTAGTTCGGCCAGCAGATCGCCGATGCGCACGGGGTCCGGATGTCCCGCGTGGTGGACACCGGGCGGCACGTCCCGCGCCCCCACGGCGACGGCGGCGATCAGCCGGCCGAGGTCGCCGGCGTCCACCACGGTCAGCAGCGCACGTCCGCCGTCCCACTCGGCGGGCACCCGTTCCACCAGCTCCCGCAGCGCCGGTACGACCCAGCGGTCGCCGGCACCGAGCACGAGCCCGGGCCGCAGCACGACGGCCCCCGCCCGGCGCGCGTACGACTCCCCCGCCAGCCGGGACCGGCTCACGGCGGAGGCGGGCTCGGCCGGGATCGCGTCGACCGCGACACCCCGGTGCGGTCCACCGCCGTAGACGGCGGCGGTGGACAGGTGCACCACCCGGCCGACGCCGGCCCGCGCCGCCTCCTCCATGACCCACCGGGTGCCCTCGACGTTGACGGCCTCGCAGAGCCGCTCGTCCCCACCGATGTACGAGGCCAGATGGACGACGGCCCCGGCGCCCTCGCACAGCCCGCGCACCGCGCCCGGATCGGTCAGATCACCGCGCACCCATTCGACGGACCCCTCCTCCTCGGGCACGCTCCGCACCAGCGCCCGCACCCGTGGACCGGACCCGCCGCCGCCCCACTCCCCCGGATCCAACAGCGCCCGCAGCACATGCGACCCGATGAATCCGGTCGCCCCGGTCAGCACCACCGTGCCCTCGCCCTGCCGCACCGTTCCCCTCCCTCATCCGGGATGCCGTCCGCTCCCCGGCCCGTGAACGACCCGCAACCCTACGGCACTTGGCGTGCCCGCCGCCCGGGTGGACCGGAGAAACAGGTCCAGGACCCGTCGATTGGCCTTGGTCGACGGGCGCCCACCCCGCTTAACGTCACCGCCATGCGCATCCGAATCGTCGACGCCTTCGCCGACCGCCCCTTCGCCGGGAACCCGGCCGGAGTCCTGCTCCTCGACGCCTTCCCCGGCGACGACCGGCTCCAGAACGTGGCCCTGGAGGTCAACCACGCCGAGACGGCGTTCGCCCATCCGCTCCCGCCGGGCGGCGAGGCGGACTGGGCGCTGCGCTGGTTCACGCCCGTCACCGAGGTCGACCTGTGCGGCCACGCCACCCTGGCCACGGCCCATGTCCTGCACAGCACGGGCGCCCACAGGGGCCCGGTACGGTTCGCCACCCGCAGCGGCGTCCTCGTCGCGACCCCGGCCGAGGACGGCTCGATCACCCTGGACCTCCCGACCGCGCCCCTCACACCGGCCGCACTGCCGCAGGGCGCCGCCGAGGCCCTGGGCGCCGAACCGCTCGCCGTCCTCGACACCGGCCCGCACGTGGGTGACCTGCTGGTCGAGCTGGCCGACGAGCGGGCCGTCCACGCCCTGCGGCCGGACCACAGGGCGCTCGGCGCCTGCTCCCGGCAGGGCGTCATCGCCACGGCACGCGCCGAGAACCCCGGCCTCGGCTACGACTTCGTCTCCCGCTGCTTCTTCCCGAACGTCGGCATCGACGAGGACCCGGTCACCGGCAGCGCCCACACCGCACTGGCCCCGTACTGGTCCGAACGGCTCGGCCGTACCCGGCTCACCGGTCTGCAGGCCTCCCCCCGCTCCGGCCGCGTCGGCACCGAGCTGCGCGGCGAGCGGACGCTGCTGACCGGCCGCGCGGTGACGGTCGTCGACGGTGAGCTGCTGGCCTGGTGAGACCCCGGCGGCTCAGGCCGTCGGCAACCAGGACACATGCCCCGCGAGCAGCGCGTACCCGACGAAGGCCCCGATGTCGAGCAGCGAGTGCGCCGCCACCAGCGGCCCCACCCGCCCCCAGCGCCGGTACAGGTAGACGAACACCACGCCCATCACCATGTTGCCGATGAACCCGCCGATGCCCTGGTAGAGGTGGTACGACCCGCGCAGCACGGCGCTGGCCACCAGCGCCGTGCCCGGGGTCCAGCCGAGCTGCCCGAGACGGCGCAGCAGATAGCCGACCACGATGACCTCTTCGAGGACCGCGTTCTGCAGCGCCGACAGGATCAGCACGGGGTACTTCCACCACACGTCGGGCAGCGCCTCGGGGACCACGGTGAGGTTGAAGCCGAGCCCGCGGGCCGCGAGGTAGAAGGCGATGCCGGTGCTGCCGATGACGGCCGCGATCCCGGCGCCGCGCCCCAGGTCGGACCAGGGCCGGGTGCGGTCGAGGCCGAGCGTCCGCAGCCCGTGCCGCCCCTCCCGCACCAGCAGATGCGCGACGAGCGCGACGGGCACGAGCGCCGAGGCGATCCCGAAGAGCTGCCAGGCGAGGTCCAGCCAGGGCCGCCCCGGCGCGGCGGAGGCGTTGAGCGTCGCCGCCTGGTCCTTCAGCCCACCCGGCCTCGTGACCGACCCGATGAAGCTGATGAGGGCGGACACCCCGCTGGCCCCGAGCGAAAGCCCCAGCACCAGCAGGGTCTCGTCCCGAAAGATCCGCCGAGACGGCCGCTCGTCGTACACCTCGCCCACCCGCACACCCGCTTCCGTTCAAGGGACACCACAGCTTGCCCGATGCCCTGAACGCAAGCGGAACCACCCCGGGCCTAAGGGGCGCGGGGAGCTGCGCGATCACCCCCCACGACCCGCATCCGGCCCACCGTCGAAGGACCCCTCACCGCGCCCCCACCACCTCCGGCACCCCCACCGGCCACGTGTGCACCGGCTCCCCCTCATGCATCAACTCCGCGTACCGCCGCGTCGTCGCGGCCAGCGCCGCGTCCCGCGACAGTCCCGCCTCCACCGCCCGCCGAAACGTCGCCACCTGCCACGTCGCCCCGTTCGTACGCCGCCGGCACCGCTCCTCGATCACCCCGAGGTAGTAGTCCCGGTCGGCCGGTTCCACCCCCCACGCGTCCAGCCCGGCCTCCGCCAACGGCAGCAGCTCCTCCCGTACGAGACTGACCGCGTCCACCTCGCCCACGCCCCCGAGCCGCCCGCGCCGCGGCCACTGGAGCCGCGCCTCGATGCCGTACCGGCACGCCGCGTCGAAGTTCGCCTCGGCCGCCTCGAACGACAGCCGCGACCACACCGGCCGTGTGTCCTCGGCGAGGGCGCGGACCAGGCCGTAGTAGAAGGCCGCGTTGGCGATCACATCGGTCACCGTGGGCCCGGCGGGCAGCACCCGGTTCTCCACCCGCAGGTGGGGGACGCCGTCGGCGATGCCGTACACGGGCCGGTTCCAGCGGTAGACGGTCCCGTTGTGCAGGACCAGCTCGGCCAGCGACGGGGTGCCGCCCGCCTCCAGCACCTCCAGCGGATCCTCCTCGTCGCACAGCGGCAGCAGCGCGGGGAAGTAGCGCAGGTTCTCCTCGAACAGCTCGTACGCCGAGCTGATCCACCGCTCACCGAACCAGGTCCGCGGCCGTACGCCCTGGGCCTGGAGCTCGGGCGGGCGGGTGTCGGTGGCCTGGGTGAACAGCGGGGGCCGGGACTCGCGCCACAGCTCGCGGCCGAACAGGAACGGTGAGTTGGCGCCCACGGCGATCTGCGCGGCGGTGACGGCCTGGGCGGCGTTCCACACGTCGGCGAAGCGCGCCGGGGTGACCTGGAGGTGCAGTTGCACGGAGGTGCAGGCGGCCTCCGGCACGATCGACTTCGAGGTGCACGACAGATGCTCCACGCCGTCGATGTCGAGGGCGAAGTCCTCGCCCCGGGCGGCCACGATCTGGTCGTTGAGGAGGGTGTAACGGTCGACGTCGGAAAGATTGGTGGAGACCAGATCGTCACGGTCGAGAGTCGGCAGAATACCGATCATCACGATTCCCGCGTCGACCTCGCCCGCCTTCCGATGGGCATATGCCAGTGACGTACGGAGTTCCTCGGCGAGCCGGTCGAATACCCGCCCGCCCAAGCGGTGTGGAGCTATGTTGACTTCCAGGTTGAACATGGCGAGTTCTGTTTGGAAATCTCGGCTGGCGATCCGCTCGAGCACTTCGCCATTCAGCATTTTCGGCAGGCCGTCGGCGCCCGCGAGATTCAGCTCGATCTCGAGCCCCATGAGGTTCTTCGGCCGGTCGAAGCGCTTCTGGGCCAGAAGCCGCTCCAGCCCCGTCAGACACCTTCGGAGCTTGTCGCGGTACTGCTGCCGATCGGACAGGTCGAACGCGCCCGCCACGACCTTCTCCCCCATCGAAGCGTCCCTCCTCGCATGGGCGGGCCGGGGATCCGGCCGCCGGTCTCCCGGGTCAGGTGGGATGATGCCCAGCCGGACCGATCGATAACGTCCCCGTCGGCTCCCGCCACCCGCTAGTCTGACCGGAAGTGTCCGGACGGTCCGGAGGCACATTCACGGGGCAAGCGGCAGACGGCCCTTTCACTAACTCCGGAACTCACGCTCGGGAACTCGTGAAAAAATCCGACGAGAATGGGCCGACCATAGCGCGCACATATCCCGAGGTCATCGCGGCCTCCACCGCTCTGAATCGGGATGATTCACACGTATCGCCGACCGAATGGACCCTTGCCGGGTGTCCCGGGATCGGCTAGACGAAACACAGTCTGAACACGTGTCGTATAAACTCCTCGCACAAGGCGGAGAAGGTGGCCCCGCGGTCGAAGGAGCCTGTCGTCCACGTGGCGGCAGGCCGCTCGCGCACCCCGGCTGTCCGAAGACCCCGGCCCCCGCCTCTCCGACCCTGACGAGAGCTAGCTGACAGCGCCGTCCGCCCCCGCCCTCGCGCCACCGCCTGTGAATGAGAGGCGACCCATCATGCCGCTGCATGTCCCTCCGGCTCCCGCTCCCGCCCTGCGCTCCGTCCTCATGGCCCTCGGTTCCCCCACCGCGGTCCGTGAAGCACGAACTCCCTCCCTGCGCACCGCCCAGGACGAGGCCACCCCCGAACTGCCGCTGCCGCTGCACGTCCTGGACCGGATCACCCCCGAGGGCGTGTCCGCGACCCGGCTGGCCGGCTGGCGCTTCCTGATCCGCTGCGGCGACCGGGCCGTGGCGGCGGCCGAGACCCGGCTGACCCCGGACGGCTGGGCGTTCTCCCATTTCTTCGAGGGTCCCTACATCGCCTCCACCGAACGCGCCCTGCGGCAGGCCGAGTCGACGACCCAGCCGTACCAGGCGCGGCTGCTGTCGGTCCCCGGGCTCTACATGCTCACGCTCTGGCTGCACGGCGACACCGACACCGACGGCACCACCGGTCACCCCGCCGCGACCGACCTGCTGGTGCCGCTGGCCCCCGCGCCGCCCGGGATCGCCGCCCATCGCGCCCACCGGGTCGCCGAGTTGCTCCCGGTGCTGACCCTTCGGGTGACGCCGTCGGCGCCACCGCCCCTGCTGGGCTCACCCGCCTGACACGGCGGCCCCGCACCCCCGTACCCCGCCACCGCGGCTCCGGTGGCGGGGTACGGTGCTCGTCACCCGGGGTGTTCGTCCCCGCGTCCCCGTCCGGACTAGCCCCATCCGGCCACTGGAAACCACCCGAAGTGACAGTGCAGTTGAGATGAACCGCCCGCGCGGGTGATGCGTCATGAACCTGTGAGAGGCGGTGCCGCGAAATCCCTGCGGAACGACGTCCGTGGGGCAACACTGGGTTCCGACCGACTTATCACAACGGGGGGCGGCCATGAACGACGTACACGACGCTTCACGCCGCGGGACAGACACGACCACATCCACCTCACGGATCACGCCAGAGCGGAAGAACCCATCCATGTGCCAGCACCAGCCACCGTGCCCTACAGCAACCTCCGCCGACCGGGAGTCCGCCCGGCTCGTGGCGCACCACCCGGAGCAGGGCTGGAGCCTGCTGTGCAACGGCGTCCTCCTCTTCGAGGACACCGGTGAACTCCTGCCGGACGGGCAGGTCATCGCCCCGCACCGGGTCACGACCGCAGCCTGAGCACCACTCGGACGGCGCGGGACCGCCGTCCGGGGACATCGAGGGGCCGGACCGCGGCCGGCCGCCGCGAACCGGCCCCGACGCGTGTCCGGGGCCGCTCACTCCTCGTAGCGCCTCTCTTCCCTTCCGTACGTACGTCTTTTCCGGAAGACTCCTGGAAGTTTCGGCGGCGCGCCCGGAACGGGTCGACGGAGGTGGGGGAATGACGGCGGACGACACGGCGCCCACGGGCCGGAGCAAGGTCACCATCACGGAGATCGCCCGCCGGGCCGGTGTCTCGGTCCCGACCGTCTCCCGCGTGGTCAACGGCCGCTCCGACGTCTCCCCGCGCACTCGCGCACTCGTCGAGGACCTGCTGCGGGAGCACGGTTACCGCAAACGCCCCGCCGCCCCCTCCGCGACCCGCGCGGCCCTGCTCGACCTGGTCTTCAACGACCTCGACAGCCCCTGGGCGGTGGAGATCATCCGGGGGGTCGAGGAAGTCGCCCACGCGGCCGGAGTGGGCACCGTCGTCTCGGCGATCCACGGCCGCTCCGGGGACGCCCGTGAGTGGATGCGCAATCTGCGCGCCCGCGCCTCCGACGGGGTCATCCTGGTGACCTCGGCCCTGGAACCCCCGCTGCACGAGCAGTTGCGCATGCTGAACGTCCCGCTGGTGATCGTCGATCCGATGGGCTCCCCCGCCCTCGACACCCCGACCATCGGCGCCGCCAACTGGTCCGGCGGCCTCGCCGCCACCCAGCACCTGCTCGCCCTCGGTCACCGCCGCATCGGTCTGATCGCGGGCCCGCCCCGGCTGCTGTGCTCCCGCGCCCGCCACGACGGCTACCGCGCCGCCCTGGAGGCGGCCGGCCTCGCCGTCGACGAAACCCTCGTCGTCCCCGGCGACTTCCACCCCGAGTCGGGCTTCACCGGCTGCACGGCCCTGCTGGACCTCCCCGATCCGCCGACCGCGCTCTTCGCGGCCAGCGACCAGATGGCCCTCGGCGCGATCGAGGCGCTGCGCCGACGCGGTCTGCGGGTCCCGGAGGACATGAGCGTGGTCGGATTCGACGACCTTCCGGAGGTCCGCTGGTCCGCGCCGCCCCTGACCACCGTCCGCCAACCCCTCGCCGACATGGGCAAACTGGCCGTCCGCACGGTCCTGCGCCTGGCCCGCGGCGAGCACCCCGACTCGCCGCGGGTCGAACTGGGCACGGAGTTGGTGGTCCGGTCGAGCACCGCACCACCCCGACGCGCTAGCTGAGTGCCTCGCGGATCGCGGTGTACGCGGGCTTCGGCGCGAGCTGCTCGTCCCAGGGCAGGGCGGCCCCCTGACCGGGGAAGAAGGCCGGGATCCAGGAGTACTTGTCGGTGTAGTCCCAGACCGTGATGCCGGCACAGCGCCGTACCGCGAGGCACGCCTCGGTCAGATCGCCGTACCACTCGGCCTGCTGGGCCAGCTTCTCCTCGGTCGCGGGCAGCAGCATCCGTACGTCGACCTCGGTGAGCGCGGTGTCGAGGCCGAGGCGGGAGAAGCGGCGGAGGTTGTCCTCCAGGGTGGTCGGATAGCCGTACTGGAGGGCGAGATGGGCCTGCAGCCCGATGCCGTTCAGCGGGACGCCCTGTGCCTTCAGCTCCTTGGCCAGGGCGTAGTAGGCGTCGCTCTTGGGGCCCACGGCCTCGATGTTGTAGTCGTTCAGGTACAGCTTCGCCTTCGGGTCGGCCTGGTGGGCCCAGCGCAGGGCGTCGGCGATGTAGCCGGGGCCGAGGGTCTTGTAGAAGACCGTCTCGCGGTAGGTGCCGTCCTCGTTGAACGCCTCGTTGACGACGTCCCAGGCGTAGACCTTGCCCCGGTAGTGGCGCACCTCGGTCTGGATGTGGTTCTTCAGCACGGCGCGCAGCTCGTCGGGCGTCCACTCCCTGCCGGTCAGCCAGCCGGGCAACTGGCTGTGCCAGACGAGGGTGTGGGCGCGCACCTTCTGGTGGTTGGCCCGGGCGAGGTTCACGATCTCGTCGCCCTGGGTCCAGTCGAAGACGCCCTGCTGCGGCTCGGTGGCATACCACTTCATGCCGTTGCCGGGGGTGATCATGTCGAACTCGCTGCCGAGGATCCTCGTGTACGCGGTGTCGGTGAGTTCGGGGTTGTCGGTGGCGCTGCCGAAGTAGCGGCCGTGACGCCGTGCCAGGTCCGCGAGGGTGGTCCGGTGGGGTTTGTCGTGGGCCTGGGCGGCGGGCCCCGTGGCGATCCCGGCGGCGACGAGGACGGCGGCGAGGGCTCCGGCGAGTCTCAGCCGGGTGCGGGCGGTGCTGGACATGGTGCGACTCCTCACGGTCGATGGGGCGTGGGCAGGCGCGGGCAGGGCCGGGCGCGGGTCATCCCTTCGTGGCGCCGGCCGCGAGACCGCCGACGAGCTGGCGCTCGGCGACGGAGTAGAAGGCCAGGGCGGGAACCATGGCGAGGACGAGATAGGCGAAGATGCGGGCGTACTCCGAGGAGTACTGGCCCTGGAACTGCTGCACACCGATCGGCAGCGTCCACCAGGTGGGCTCGTTGAAGACCAGCAGCGGCAGGAAGAAGTTGTTCCAGCTCGCCACGACGGCGAGCACGGAGACCGTGCCGAGCGCGGGCCGCGCCATCGGCAGCAGGATCCGCCAGAAGAAGCCGAGCGGCCCGCATCCGTCGAGGGTCGCCGCCTCCTCCAGCTCGGCCGGGATCTCCCGGAAGAAGCCGCGCAGGATGATGATCGTCATCGGCAGCCCGAACGCCGCCTGCGGCAGGATCACCCCGAGCGGGTTGTCCAGCAGGTCCATCGAGCGCAGCAGCAGGAACAGCGGCAGCGCCGCCACGGCGAAGGGGAACATCAGCCCCATCGTGAACAGCGTGAACAGCAGCTCGCGGCCCCGGAAGGCGAACCGGGCGAAGGAGAAGGCGGCGAGCGCGGACACCGCGACCACCACCACCGTCGTACCGGCCGCGATCACGGTGCTGCTGCCGAGCAGTTGCCAGAAGGAGCGGGAGCCGAGGATGTCGGTGTAGTTGGAGACGACCCACGGGTCGGGCAGCCCGATGGGGTTGCGGGAGAGCTGGTCGGTCGACTTGAAGCCGGACAGCACGGCGTACAGCAGCGGTACGGCCATCACCACGCCGACGACCACCAGCACGGCGTGCACGGGAAGGGTCCGGCCGGTCCTGCGGGCGCTCACGAGCGGCCTCCTCGCATGGTCGTGGTGGCGCCCTGGAGATCGCGGCGGAGCACGAACCGCTGGTAGGCGAGGGCGAAGACGAGGCTGATGCCGAACATGACCACGCTGATCGCGCTGGCGTAGCCGACCTGGTAGCGCTTGAAGCCGTACTGGAACATGGTCACGGCCATCGTCTCGGAGTGGTGGTCGGGGCCTCCGGCCGTGACGATCCACACCAGGTCGAAGAGCTGGATGGCACCGATCACGGACAGGAACACACTGATCCGCAGGGTCGGCGCGAGCAACGGCAGCGTGACGTGGCGGAACCGCTGCCAGGGCCCGGCCCCGTCGATCAGCGCCGCCTCGGTCAGCTCGGCCGGGATGGACTGGAGTCCGGCGAGGTAGAGCATCATGTGGAAGCCGAAGTACTTCCAGGTCATGACCAGGAACAGGGTGGCCATGACGGTGGACGGGTCCGCGAACCACTGCCCGCCGAGGCCGTCCAGTCCGACGGCGCCCAGCAGATGGTCGGCGAGGCCGTCGTCGGGGGCGAAGATCATGCTGAAGAGCACGCCGGTGATCGCCTCGGAGAGGATGTACGGCGCGAAGAACAGCATCCGGTAGACGGCCCGGCCGCGGATCCGCTGGTTGAGGGCGACCGCGAGGGCGAGGGCGAACGGAAGCTGGAGCAGCAGCGACAGTGCGACCAGCACGAGACAGCGCCACAGGTCGCCCAGGAACACCGGGTCCTGGAAGAGCCGGGTGAAGTTGTCGCCGCCGACGAAGTCCTCGGGCATCCCGAAGCCGCCCCAGCGGAAGAACGCGGCGTACAGCGCGAACAGCATCGGCAGCAGCACGAGTGTGCCGAACAGCACCAGGGCGGGCACCTGGAGACCGACGGCGGTGAGCCAGTGCACCACGCTCCTGCGCCTGCGGCCGGCCGCCGCGGGCAGGGGCGGCGGCCGGTCGGCGTCCGGAGCGCTGCGCTTGTCCGGGAGGTAGGTCGAGGCCATCCGGCTACTGCTCTTCCTTCGCGACCTTGGTGATCGACTCGGCGACCTGCTGGGGGGACTTCGATCCGGCGATGAGTCCGGCGACGCTGTCGTTGACCTCCTGGCCGACGGCGGGGGCGTACGCCTGGTCGAGATAGAGCTGGAAGCCGGTGGCGGCCTTCAACTGGGCCTGTACGGCGGACAGGTTGGGATCGGTGAGGGCGCTCTCGGCGGCCGGTACGACGGGCAGCACGCCCGTCTTCTTGACCAGTTCGGTGTCGGTGGTGGCCGAGGCGAAGAACTTCAGGAAGTCGACGGCCGCCTGCGGGGCGCCCTTGCGCAGCGCGTGCCCGCCGCCTCCGCCGAAGACCTCGGTGATCGCGCCCTGGCCGCCCTCGACCGCGGGGAACGGGAAGAACCCGAGGTCGGCGCCGAGCCCCTTGCCCGCGTCGGCCTCGACCACCGGCGCCCACTGGCCCATCAGCTCCATGGCCGCCTTGCCGTTGCCCATGGTGGCGGCCTGGCCGGTGGGGGTGCTGTACGCGGCGCCGAGGAAGCCCTTCTGGAACGGCTGGAGGTCCACGAGTTCCTCCAGATGCCGACCCGCCTGGACGAATCCGTCCCCGGTGAAGTCCTTGTCGTCGTTCGCCTTCCGCAGGGCCTCGATCCCGGCGGTGCGCATGGCGAGGTAGGCCCAGTAGTACATGCCCGGCCACTTCTCCTTGCCGGCCAGGGCGAGCGGGGTGATGCCGGCGGACTTCAGCTTCTTCACGGCGTCCAGGAAGCCGCTCCAGGTGGTGGGGGGAGCGCTGAGGCCGGCCTTCTTGAAGAGCGCCTTGTTGTACCAGAAGCCGATCATGCCGATGTCGAACGGGATGCCGTAGACCTTGTCGTCGACGAGGTACGGCTCCCGTGCCACGGAGAGCAGCCCGTCGCCCCATCCCTTGCTCTTGTCGGTGAGGTCCTCGACGAGCCCGGCGTCGATCTGTTGCCTCAGGACGCCGCCGCCCCAGGTGTGGAAGATGTCGGGCAGCTTCCCGGAAGCCGTCAGCGCGGTCATCTTGGACTTGTAGGGGTCGTTCTCCAGCTGGACGATCTTGACCTTCACCTTGGGGTTCTGGGCCTCGAACCGCTTGGCGAGTGCGGCCCAGACGTCCTTGGTGGGCTGGGTGGTGGAGATGTTCCACCACTCGATCGTGGTCGTCCCCGACGACCCTCCGTCCGAGTCGCCGCCGCAGCCGCTCAGTGCCGTCATGCTCACCCCGGCAGCGGCGGAGGCCGCCAGGAAGCCGCGGCGGGACAGTGCCGGGTCGCCCATCATGCGCTCCTTGGGTAGATCCTTGTTGATCGAAAGTTTCGAATCAAATCCAGAAAGCTTCGCTGCTGCCGCACCCTAGAGACACCCTCCGACGGGTGGCAACCCCCTGAACACAGGGAATCCTCATAGGCGTTCACGAGCGCGGGGTCACAGGCGCCCGGAGGGACGTCGAAACATTCGATCCGGCGGGCGAACATTACGAACAGCCACAGGGGCGGCGGGAGAGTGGCCGAAAAGCGCCTGCCGTTCGAGCTCCCCGACGCCTGGCCGCGACCAGTCTTAACGGAAGCTTGACGCCGTCCGGCCCCTCATCCGCAGGCCTGTGCGTCACTCTCCGCTTACGCTGAATCCGCCGTCCGCGTGATGGCCGAAACCCCACGCCGGAGCCGCACCCAGGAGCACGCCGATGGCCACGACCGAGCACCCTCCCCCCAGTCGCCTGCGCGCCTGGATGCTGGAGGGCCTGTCCGACATGGGCAAGGGCCATGCGCAGCAGGGCAGCCAGGCCGCCGCCGAACCGGAGCACCGGGGCCAGCCCTGGTACCGGGTGATGTGTCTGACGGGCGTCGACTACTTCTCGACCCTCGGCTACCAGCCGGGCATCGCGGCCCTCGCGGCCGGTCTGCTGTCACCCATCGCGACCATCGTGCTGGTGATCGTGACCCTGGCCGGCGCCCTGCCGGTCTACCGGCGGGTGGCCGAGGAGAGCCCGCACGGCGAGGGCTCGATCGCGATGCTGGAGCGGCTGCTGTCCTTCTGGCAGGGCAAGCTGTTCGTGCTGACCCTGCTGGGCTTCGCCGCCACCGACTTCCTGATCACCATCACCCTGTCGGCCGCCGACGCCTCCACCCACCTGGTGGAGAACCCGCATCTGACCAGCGCGCTGCACGACAAGCAGATGATCATCACCCTGGCCCTCGTCGCCCTGCTCGGCGCGGTGTTCCTCAAGGGCTTCCTGGAGGCCATCGGGGTCGCGGTGGCCCTGGTCGGCCTCTATCTCTCGCTGAACGTCGTGGTCGTGATCGTCGGCCTGTGGCACGTCCTCACCGAGGGGCACGTGGTCACCGACTGGGCCGACGCCCTCACCGCCGAGCACGGCAACGTCTTCGTCATGGTCGGCGTGGCCCTGATCGTCTTCCCCAAGCTCGCGCTCGGCCTGTCCGGCTTCGAGACCGGCGTCGCCGTGATGCCGCACGTCAAGGGCGACACCGGCGACACCGAGGAGCAGCCGACCGGCCGGATCCGGGACACGAAGAAGCTCCTCACCACGGCCGCCCTGATCATGAGCGTCTTCCTGATCGCGACCAGCTTCATCACCACGCTGCTGATCCCGGAGAAGGAGTTCGAGCCCGGCGGCCAGGCCAACGGCCGCGCCCTCGCGTATCTGGCGCACGAGTACCTCGGCAGCGCCTTCGGCACGGTCTACGACATCTCGACCATCGCGATCCTCTGGTTCGCCGGCGCCTCCGCCATGGCCGGTCTGCTCAACCTGATGCCCCGCTACCTCCCCCGCTACGGCATGGCCCCGCACTGGGCCCGCGCGGTGCGCCCGATGGTCATCGTCTTCACCCTCATCGCCTTCCTGGTCACCTGGATCTTCGACGCCGACGTCGACGCCCAGGGTGGCGCGTACGCCACCGGCGTCCTCGTCCTGATCAGCTCGGCCGCCATCGCCGTCACCATCGCCGCCCACAAGGCCGGGCAGCGCAACTGGACCATCGGCTTCGCGGTGATCTCCGCGGTGTTCCTCTACACCACCGTGGCCAACGTCATCGAGCGCCCCGACGGTGTGAAGATCGGCGCCTGCTTCATCGCCGGGATCATCCTCGTCTCCCTGCTGTCCCGGCTCGCCCGCGCCTTCGAGCTGCGCGTGACGAGCGTGGTCCTCGACCCGATGGCGGAACGCTTCATCCGGGACATGGCCAGCCGGAAGATACGGTTCATCGCCAACGAGCCCGATCAGCGCGACAAGGCCGAGTACCGCGACAAGATCGAGCAGATCCGCGCGGACAACGACCTTCCCGGCGAGGACTTCGTCTTCGTCGAGGTGACCGTCCTGGACCCGTCCGAGTTCGAGGCGGGCCTCACGGTCCGCGGCGAGGTCCTGCACAACCGCTACCGGGTGCTGACCCTCGAGTCCTCCTCCATCCCGAACGCCCTCGCCGCCCTGCTGCTCCACACCCGCGACGCGACCGGCTGCCTCCCGCACATCTACTTCGAGTGGACCGAGGGAAACCCGTTCGCCAACTTCCTGCGCTTCTTCCTCTTCGGCCAGGGCGAGGTCGCCCCGGTCACCCGAGAGGTGCTGCGCGAGGCGGAACCGGACCGCTCGCGCCGCCCCCGCGTCCACACCGGCTGAGCGCGCCGGCCCCACCGACGGCGCCCCGACCGCCGTACGGCTCCGCTGCACGCGGGCCCTATCGTGACCCGCATGCAGAGCTACACGATCGGCCAGGCGGCACGGCTGCTCGGCGTGAGCCCCGACACCGCGCGCCGCTGGGCGGACGCCGGCCGGGTCGCGACCCATCGGGACGAGGCCGGGCGGCGTCTCATCGACGGCAAGGACCTCGCCGCGTTCTCGGTCGCCCTCGCCCGCACGGACAGCGCCGAAGAGGACGCCCCGTACACCTCGGTCCGCAACGCCTTCCCCGGCATCGTCACCGCCATCAAGCTCGGTGACGTCGCCGCCCAGGTGGAGATCCAGGCCGGCCCGCACCGACTGGTCTCCCTGCTGACCCGGGAGGCCGTCGAGGAACTGGGCCTGGAGGTCGGCATGGAGGCCACCGCCCGGGTGAAGTCCACGAACGTGCACATCGACCGCGTCTGAGCAGCGGCGGGCCACCCTCCCGACCCCGCCGGCCCGCCGCCTCCGTACGAACGCACATGCGTGCCCATCACCCACCTCACCCCGGATTATGCGAAGCCCCGGAAGACGTATGCCTTGCATATGCGGCATCATCATGATGTTGGACCGTTCGAGGGATCGCCGATACCGAGGAGTGCAACGTGATGACCCGTACCGAGCGCCGTGCCCGCCGCGCCGTGCAGGTGACCGGCGCGGGAGTCGCCGCGCTGCTGGCCCTGAGCGCCTGTTCCTCCGACGACTCCGGCGACACGTCGGCCAAGTCCGGCTCCTCGGCCTCCTCCTCGGCCTCCCCGAAGCTCTCGGGCACGGTCACGGTCTTCGCGGCCGCCTCGCTGAAGGAGAGCTTCACGGCCCTCGGCCAGAAGTTCGAGAAGGCGCACCCGGGCACGAAGGTCACCTTCAACTTCGGGGGCAGCGACACCCTGGCCGCGAGCATCACGGGCGGCGCCCCGGCGGATGTGTTCGCCTCCGCCAGCCCCAAGACCATGGCGATCGTGACCGACGCGAAGGACAACGCCACCGAGCCGGTCACCTTCGTACGCAACCAGCTCGAGATCGCGACCCTGCCGGGCAACCCGGAGAAGATCTCCTCCCTCAAGGACCTCACCCAGTCCGGTCTGAAGGTGGTGCTGTGCGACAAGGAGGTGCCGTGCGGCGCCGCCGCCCAGAAGGCGCTGGAGGCGAGCGACCTCAGGCTCACGCCCGTGTCCTACGAGCAGGACGTCAAGGCCGCGCTGACCAAGGTCGAACTCAAGGAGGCGGACGCGGCCGTCGTCTACAAGACCGATGTGCACGCCGCGGGTGACAAGGTGGAGGGCGTGGAGTTCCCCGAGTCCGCCGACGCCATCAACGACTACCCGATCACCCTGCTGAAGGACGCGCCGAACGCCGAGGCCGCCCGGGCCTTCATCACCCTGGTCCGCTCCGCCGACGGGCAGAAGGCGCTGGCCGAGGCCGGGTTCCTGCAGCCGTGACCCGCGCCGTGAAGCAGACCGCCGCGGATGCCCTGGAGGGCGGCCCGCGGCGCGCCCACCGCGTCCGTACGGGCGTCCCGCTCGCCCTGCTCCTGCCCGCCCTGCTGGGCCTCGCCTTCCTGCTCCTGCCGCTGGTCGCGCTCCTCGTCCGGGCGCCCTGGCACACCCTGCCCGAGCAGCTCACCAGCGCCGAGGTCTGGCAGGCCCTGCGGCTGTCGCTGATCTGCGCCACGGCGGCGACCGCGGTGAGCCTGGTGATCGGGGTGCCGCTGGCCTGGCTGCTGGCCCGTACGGACTTCCCCGGCCGGGGCCTGGTCCGCGCCCTGGTGACCCTGCCGCTGGTCCTGCCCCCGGTGGTGGGCGGTGTGGCCCTGCTGCTGGCCCTCGGCCGCAACGGCGTCATCGGGCAGTGGCTGGACTCCTGGTTCGGCATCACGCTCCCGTTCACCACGGCCGGCGTGGTGGTCGCCGAGACGTTCGTGGCGATGCCGTTCCTCGTCATCAGTGTCGAGGGCACGCTCCGGGCCGCCGACCCGCGCTACGAGGAGGCCGCCACCACCCTCGGCGCCTCCCGCTTCACCGCCTTCCGCCGGGTCACGCTCCCCCTGATCGCACCGGGCATCGCGGCGGGTGCCGTACTGGCCTGGGCCCGCGCCCTCGGCGAGTTCGGGGCGACGATCACCTTCGCGGGCAACTTCCCGGGCCGTACGCAGACCATGCCGCTCGCCGTCTATCTCGCCCTGCAGAGCGACCCGGAGGCCGCCATCGCCCTCAGCCTGGTGCTGCTGGCCGTCTCGATCGCCGTCCTCGCCGGACTGCGCGACCGCTGGATGACCGCGTCATGACGACGTGGCGCAGGACGTCCGTGATTCCGGAGACCGTGCCCGACGAGGGCCTCGACGCCCACCTCGTCGTCGACCGCGGCTCCTTCCGTCTCGACGTCGCCCTGACCGCCGCCGCCGGCGACGTCGTGGCCCTCCTCGGACCCAACGGCGCGGGCAAGACCACCGCCCTGCGCGCCCTCGCCGGTCTCGTCCCGCTCACCGGCGGACACCTTCGCCTGGACGGTACGGCCCTGGAGCGCACGCCCCCGGAATCCCGCCCGGTCGGCGTGGTCTTCCAGGACTATCTGCTCTTCCCGCACCTCACCGCCCTGGACAACGTCGCGTTCGGCCCGCGCTGCCACGGCGCGACCAAGGCGGAGGCCCGCGCGCAGGCCGCCGAGTGGCTGGACCGCATGGGCCTCACCGCACACGCCGGCGCCAAACCCCGCCGGCTCTCCGGCGGCCAGGCCCAGCGCGTCGCCCTGGCCCGCGCCCTCGCCACCCACCCCCGGCTGCTGCTCCTGGACGAGCCCCTCGCCGCCCTGGACGCCCGCACCCGGCTGGAGGTACGGGCCCAGCTCCGCCGCCACCTCGCCGCGTTCGAGGCGGTCGCCGTCCTCGTCACCCACGACCCGCTGGACGCCATGGTCCTCGCGGACCGCCTGGTCGTGGTCGAGGAGGGCCGGATCGTGCAGGAGGGCACCCCGGCCGACATCGCCCGCCGTCCGCGCACGGACTACATCGCCCAGCTCGTCGGCCTGAACCTCTACCGCGGCCACGCCGACGGCCACGCCGTACGCCTCGACACCGGCCCGGCCATCACCACCACCGACATCCTCTCGGGCCCCGTCTTCGTCGCGTTCCCGCCGAGCGCGGTCACCCTCCATCGCGACCGCCCCACCGGCTCCAGCGCCCGCAACCTCTGGCACTGCGAGATCGCGGGGCTCGAGACCCACGGCGACCAGATCCGCGCCGCCCTCACCGGCGAACTGCCCCTCGCCGCCGACCTCACCACGGTCGCCGCGGCCGAGCTGGATCTGCATCCAGGCGCGGCGGTCTGGGTGACGGTCAAAGCGGCACAGACCCATGCATACCCGGCATGAGCCGCACCGGGCCCTACCGTGGGTGCCCATGACCCTGAGCATCCGCAACCAGCTCCCCGGCTCCGTCACCGCCGTCCACCCCGGCGAGGTCATGGCCGCCGTCGACCTGCGCCTCGACGGCGGACAGGCCCTCACGGCGGCCATCACCCTGGAGGCCGTGCGGGAGCTCGCCCTCGCCCCGGGCACAGCCGTCCAGGCCCTGGTGAAGTCGACGGAGGTCTCCCTGGCCACCAACCGCGTCGAGGGCCTCTCGATCCGCAACCAGCTCCCCGGCACCATCACCGGCCTCACGACCGGCACGGTCATGGCCGTCGTGAAGATCTCCGTGGCGGACGCCGAACTCACCGCCGCGATCACCAAGGACGCGGCCATCGACCTCGGCCTCTTCGTGGGCTCCGACATCGTGGCCCTGATCAAGGCGACCGAGGTGTCCCTGGCGACGGCCTGAGCGCGAGGCGGGGCCCGTCCGCACCCGGACGGGCCCCGCTCCCTCACCGCCTGCCTGCTCAGTCCTCGTACGCGTCCAGCGGCGGGCACGAGCACACGAGGTTCCGGTCGCCGAAGGCCTGGTCGATCCGGCGGACCGGCGGCCAGTACTTGTCGGCGGCGGACACCCCGGCCGGGAAGACGGCCTCCTCACGGGTGTACGCGTGCTCCCACTCCCCGCCGAGCGCGCCCGCGGTGTGCGGCGCGTGCCGCAGCGGGTTGTCGTCCGCCGGCCACTCCCCCGCGCCGACCTTCTCGATCTCGGCGCGGATCGCGATCATCGCCTCGCAGAACCGGTCCAGCTCGATGATGTCCTCGGACTCGGTCGGCTCGATCATCAGCGTCCCCGCCACCGGGAACGACATCGTCGGCGCGTGGAACCCGTAGTCGATCAGCCGCTTCGCCACGTCGTCCACGCTCACCCCCGTCGCCTTGGTCAGCGGCCGCAGGTCGATGATGCACTCATGGGCGACCAGCCCGCCCGGGCCGGTGTAGAGCACCGGGTAGTGCGGCTCCAGGCGCTTGGCGATGTAGTTGGCGCTGAGCACCGCCACCTGGGTGGCCCGCTTGAGCCCCTCGCCGCCCATGAGCCGGACGTACGCCCAGGAGATGGGCAGGATTCCCGCGGAGCCCCACGGCGCGGCCGAGATCGGGCCCACACCCGTCTCGGGCCCGGCGGCGGGCTGCAGCGGGTGGTTCGGCAGATACGGCGCGAGGTGCGCGCGTACGCCGACCGGGCCGACGCCGGGACCGCCACCGCCGTGCGGGATGCAGAAGGTCTTGTGCAGGTTCAGGTGGGAGACGTCACCGCCGAAGTGCCCGGGCTTGGCGAGTCCGACGAGCGCGTTGAGGTTGGCCCCGTCGACGTAGACCTGGCCGCCCGCCTCGTGGACCTGGGCGCAGATGTCGGCGACGTGCTCCTCGAACACCCCGTGCGTCGACGGGTAGGTGATCATCAGCACGGCCAGCTCGTCGCGGTGCTGTTCGATCTTCGCCCGCAGGTCCTCGACGTCGATCTCGCCGTCCTCGGCGGTCTTGACGACGACGACCTTCATGCCGGCCATCACGGCGCTCGCCGCGTTGGTGCCGTGCGCCGAGGACGGGATGAGGCACACGGTGCGCCGCTCGTCCCCGTTGGCCCGGTGGTAGCCGCGCACCGCCAGCAGACCGGCCAGCTCGCCCTGCGACCCCGCGTTGGGCTGCAGCGACACCTTGTCGTATCCGGTGACCTCGGCGAGCCGGTCCTCCAGCTCCCGGATGAGCGTGAGGTAGCCCTCGGCCTGCTCGGCGGGCGCGAAGGGGTGCAGCTGCCCGAACTCGGGCCAGGTGACCGGCTCCATCTCGGTGGTGGCGTTGAGCTTCATGGTGCAGGAGCCCAGCGGGATCATGCCCCGGTCGAGCGCGTAGTCCCGGTCGGCGAGCCGGCGCAGATAGCGCAGCATCGCCGTCTCGGAACGGTGCTGGTGGAACACCGGGTGGGTGAGTATCGCGTCGGCCCGCAGCAGCCCCTCGGGCAGCGCGTCCCCGGCGGCCGAGTCGAGCGCCTCGACGTCCCCGTCCACCCCGAAGGCGGCCCATACGGCGGCGAGCTGGGCCCGTCCCGTGGTCTCGTCGCACGCGATCGAGACCTGGTCGGCGTCGACCAGCCGCAGGTTGACCCCGTGCCGGCGCGCCGCGGCGACCACCTCGTCGGCCTTCCCCGGCACCCGCACGGTCAGCGTGTCGAAGTAGGAGCCGTGCACGACCTCGACCCCGCCCGCCGCCAGCCCGGCGGCCAGGATCGTGGCGTACCGGTGGGTGCGCCCGGCGATCGCCCGCAGCCCGTCGGGCCCGTGGTAGACGGCGTACATCCCGGCCATCACCGCGAGCAGCACCTGAGCGGTGCAGATGTTGCTGGTGGCCTTCTCCCGGCGGATGTGCTGCTCACGCGTCTGCAGCGCGAGCCGGTACGCCTTGTGCCCGTCCGCGTCCACCGACACCCCGACGAGCCGTCCGGGCAGGCTGCGCGCGAACTTCTCGTGCACCGCCATGTAGCCGGCGTGCGGTCCGCCGAAGCCCATCGGCACACCGAAGCGCTGCGTCGTGCCGATCGCGATGTCCGCGCCCAGCTCGCCGGGCGACTTCAGCAGGGTCAGCGCGAGCAGATCGGCGGCGACGGTGACGAGCGCGCCGAGCCCGTGCGCCTGGTCGATCACGGCCTTGATGTCGCGTACGGCACCGGAGGCACCCGGGTACTGCAGCAGCACGCCGTTGATCTCACGCTCGGCGATGTCCGCCGGGATGCCCTCGCCGAGATCGGCGACCACGACCTCCACGCCCGTCGGCTCGGCACGCGTCTCGATCACGGCGATCGTCTGCGGGAGCACGTCCGCGTCGATCAGGAAGAGGCCCTTCTTGTTCTTCCCCATACGCCGGGACAGCGACATCGCCTCGGCCGCGGCCGTGCCCTCGTCGAGCAGCGAGGCACCGGAGGTGGGCAGCCCGGTGAGGTCGGCGACCATCGTCTGGAAGTTCAGCAGCGCCTCGAGGCGGCCCTGCGAGATCTCCGGCTGGTAGGGGGTGTAGGCCGTGTACCAGGCCGGGTTCTCCATGACGTTGCGCAGGATCACCGGCGGTGTGAACGTGCCGTGATAGCCGAGCCCGATCATGGAGTCGAGGACCTGGTTGCGGTCGGCCAGCGAGCGCAGCTCCGCCAGCACCTCGGCCTCGGTGCGCGCGTCCGGCAGGTCCAGCGCGTCGGCGTTCTTGATCACGTCCGGGACCGCGGCGGCGGTCAGCTCGTCGAGCGAGCCGTAGCCGACGTGCGCGAGCATCTTGGCCCGCGCCTCCTGGTCGGGCCCGATGTGACGCTGCTCGAAGGGGATACCCCGTTCGAGCTCGGAGAGCGGAATACGATCGGCGGTCATGTCTGAGGCCTCCTGGTCTGACGCGACCTTCGAGGGGCACCACGGCGCGGGTACCCGGACGGCCTCCCCCTCTGTCATCTCAACCTGAGAGCTTCACCCGCCGCCACCGGGGCAGCGGGCTTTCACCGTCGGTGAGGACGGAGGCCGTCGACGCCGTCGACATCCGCCCTGCTTTCCAGAGTGACCTCGTCCGCGCGGTACGTGTGCCTGAGAGATTCCGGGGAGGAGTTGCTCCTTCGGCGCCTCCGGTGGTCTTCGGAGGACTCTCCCGCACGGGGTCAGCAGCCGTTGTCAGACTACCAGCGAGGTCAACGGGACCCCCTCGAGTGGCCGCTCGTCCCGATGTGCTCTTTTGTAGTGCTTACGGATGAGTTGCGACCAAGTGGAGGGCCCGTGCAGACCGACATCGATCCGCGCAACCTGATCGGCCGCAAGGCGTTCGACCGCAACGGCACCAAGATCGGCACCATCGACGAGGTCTATCTCGACGACGCGACCGGTGTGCCCGAGTGGGCGGCCATACGCACCGGGCTGTTCTCCCGGGACGCCTTCGTCCCGCTGGAGCCGAGCGAACTGGTCGAGGGCACCCTGCACGTCCCCTTCGACCGGGCCCTGATCAAGGACGCGCCCGACTTCGGCGTGGGCCGGCACCTCTCCCCGGAGCAGGAACTCCAGCTCTACCACCACTACGGCCTGGACGTCGCCGCTCCCCCTCCCCTGCCGGACCACGACTTCGGCCGCCTGGCGGGCACGGACGAAGGCTGACGCCCTCACCGGTCGCCGCCTGCCATCCGGTTGTTCCCGTATCCCCCGGCACGATCCGGGAATGCGGACCCTGGGGCCTGTACATCCCGTATGTCCTGTTCGTCGTCGCTGTCCTCGCCGTCCTCGCCGGGTCTTCGCCGCACCAACGGCAGGGGTTCCGCAGACGCCAGGTCCGGGTCCTCCACCCGGAAGGTCCGCACCCGCCCCGGCTCCGAGTCGGGAGTCTCGAACCGCACGGTGACCCGGCCCAGCCCGCTCCCCTGCACCCACCCGTGTCCCAGCTCGGCATGGACCACGTCGTGCCCGGGGCGCCACCGGTGTTCGGCCGGCACCGGCTCCTGCCGCGCGGGCTCCTCGGCGAGCTCCTCCTCGGCCCCCTCGCCCCGTGCCTCCCCCGCCGCCTGGGCGAACAGGTCCTCCTGGGTGAAGTCCGCCAGACCGCTCACGCCGACGCCGAGCAGCCGCACCCCTCCCGTGGTGTCGACGGAGTCCAGCAGCCGCCCGGCGGCCTCCCGCACGACCGCCGGATCGTCCGTGGGCCCGCGCAGGGTCTCCGACCGCGTGAGTGTGGAGAAGTCGTACCGCCGCACCTTCAGCACGATCGTCCGCCCGGACAGACCCGAGCCCCGCAGTCTGCGGACACAGCGCTCCGCCAGCCGCCTCACCTCCAGCTCCACCCGCATCCGGTCATGGATGTCCACGTCGTACGTGTCCTCGACCGACACCGACTTGGCCTCCCGCTCGGCGACCACGGGCCGGTCGTCGCGGGCCAGCGCCATCGCGTAGAGCCCGTGCCCGTGCGCCTTGCCCACCAGGCGGACGAGCTCGTCCTCGCCCGCCTCGGCGAGCTCGTCGACCGTGGTGATCCCGGCCCGGCGCAGATGGTCCCCCGTCGCCGGACCGACCCCGGGCAGCGTCCGCACCGACAGGGGCCCGAGCAGCGCCCGCTCCGTCCCGGGTTCGATCAGCACCAGGCCGTCGGGCTTGGCCTGCTCGGAGGCGATCTTCGCCAGCATCTTCGAGGCGGCCAGTCCCACCGAACCGGTGAGGCCCGTGACGGCCCGGATGTCCGCCCGCAGCCTGACCCCCGCGAGCTGCGCCGACTCCCGGTCCCAGGCCGCTCCCCCGGCCTCCAGATCCACGAAGGCCTCGTCCAGGCTCAGCGGCTCCACCAGCGGCGACAGAGCCCGCAGCAGGCCCATCACCTGGTCGCTGATCTGCCGGTAGAACGTGAAGCGCGGCACGAGATAGGCGGCGTTCGGGGCCAGTCGGCGCGCCTGGGCCATGGGCATCGCCGAGTGCACCCCGAAGGCCCGCGCCTCGTAGGAGGCGGTGGCCACCACCCCACGCGGACCCAGACCGCCCACGATCACGGCTTTTCCCCGCAGACTCGGCTTGGACGCCTGCTCCGCCTGGGCGTAGAAGGCATCCATGTCGAGATGCAGGATCGTGGGCGCGTTTCTCACATCTCCGATGCTGCACCACACCACTGACAATGCCCCCGTCCGGCGGGAGCGGGGTGTCAGACCGCGCGGTTGCGCCTGCGCGCCAGCTCGTCCGCCGGGTTGGGCCCGACCAGCGTCTCGCCGGTGTCGACCCGCTCGCCGTGGAGCTGCGACAGCGCGCTCTCCACGTCCCGCCAGACCACGCCGACGGCGATCCCGAAGATGCCCTGACCGCCCTGGAGCAGCGCGTGCACCTCGTCGGGCGAGCCGCACTCGTAGACCGTCGCGCCGTCGCTCATCAGCGTCATCCGCTCCAGATCACGGAAGCCGCGCTCCCGCAGATGCTGGACGGCGGTCCGGATGTTCTGCAGCGACACCCCGGTGTCGAGGAAGCGCTTGACGATCTTCAGGACGACGACGTCCCGGAAGCTGTACAGGCGCTGCGTACCCGACCCGTAGGCGGGCCGCACGCTCGGCTCGACGAGCCCGGTGCGGGCCCAGTAGTCGAGTTGCCGGTAGGTGATGCCGGCGGCCGCACAGGCCGTCGGTCCGCGGTAGCCGATCTGCTCGGACGCCATGGACGCCGCCCCTCCGCTGCTCGGCACGGCCGCGGGTCGCTGCGGGACGGCATGATCGGCCGCGCCGCCCTGGTGGGGATACCCCCGCCCCGGGCGCAGCCGAGAGCTTGGGGGAGGGTACGGACCGCTCCCCCCGACACCGAGTCCGGGGGCACCCCCAGCCGTACCGTCGCCGCTGCTTCTCACGCCGACCTCCGTCCTTGACCTGCCTTCTCGACGGTAGGCAGTCACCAGGGGTGCGTCAACGATCGCCACACTCGCCACGCCGAGTGATAATCACCCTAAGAGTGGTTTCCCGCACCCCACCGCGGGGAAAGGCTAGCCGAATGCGTGGAGAAGGAGCCGTAGGACGCTCTCACGCGCCGCTGGCAAGTGCCGGGAACAGGGCGGCCGACCCGGTCCTCCTCGCGCCGGGTGGCGGCCCGGCACACGGCTACTGGTTGCTGGTGCCGAAGTCCTCGGGCGAGATCTGGTCGAGGAACTCGCGGAACTTCTCCACCTCGTCCTCCTGCTCGTCCGGGATGGCGATGCCCGCGTCGTCGAGCACCGTGTCGCTGCCGAAGATCGGCGTCCCCGTGCGCAGCGCCAGCGCTATGGCGTCGGACGGGCGGGCGCTCACCTCGACACCGCTGGCGAACACCAGCTCCGCGTAGAAGACGCCCTCCCGCAGATCCGTGATGCGCACCTCGGTGAGCTCCTGGCCGACGGCTTCCAGCACGTCCTTGAACAGATCGTGGGTCAGCGGTCGCGCCGGGGCCATGCCCTGCTGGGCGAAGGCGATCGCCGTCGCCTCCCCCGGTCCGATCCAGATGGGGAGGTAACGGTCGCCTCCCACTTCACGCAGCAGCACGATCGGTTGGTTGGAGGGCATTTCGACCCGGACACCTACGACATCGAGCTCGTTCACACAGCAACCCTAGGCCGTGCCCGGGACGTTTGGGTAGTCGGGCCGGGAACGGGTGACCGATCCGCCGAGGGCGAAACCGGTGGCTCAGGGCAACCGGACACCGAGCGCGGTCTGCACGAGCGCCGCGTGCAGCCGGACCGTAAGCCCCGCCAGCTCCTTCGTACGGGCCTCGGCGTGCGCCCGGGTCTGGGGGTTGCGGTGCCGCTTGAGCGGGGCGACCACCTGGTCCACCAGGCCCGCCTCACGGTCCGCCGCGGCCTTCATCACCCGCAGATGCCGGGGCTCGATCCCGAACCGCCCCAGCTCGGCGACGAGCGAGGCCACCGTGGCGGCCTCCGCGTCGTAGACACCGTTCTCCAGCGGCACGAGCAGCCCGTAGGACTCCCACTCCGCGAGCGCCGCCTCGTCGATCCCGGCGGCCGCGAGCAGCTCGGCCCGCCCGATCCGGGCCGCCGTGGGCCCCTCGGAGGGCTCCGCCAGAGCCTCTCCGTCCCGCTGCCGGCCCACGGTCGGCAAGGGCACGGCCTCGCCCCGCTCCATGGCGTCCAGATGCTCCCGGATCACCTTGAGCGGCAGATAGTGGTCCCGCTGCATCCTCAGTACGTGGCCGAGTCGCTCGACGTCCTGCGGGCTGAACTTGCGATATCCCGAGGGGGTCCGCTGCGGCTCGATCAGCCCCTCCGCCTCCAGGAAACGGATCTTGGAGATGGTGACCTCGGGAAACTCGTGCCGCAGCGCGTTCAGCACGGTGCCGATGCTCATCGGACCGGCGTCCGTGGCGGCGGTGCCGTGCCCGGCACCGCCCCTCGGTGTTTGAAGCATGGACCTTCCCTTGGTTCCCCCCGGATGGACTCCGGGGGAGGGTCAGTAGCCCTGCTGGCTCGCGTAGAAGACCAGCCGGTACTTACCGATCTGCACCTCGTCACCGTTCGACAGCGGGACCTCGTCGATCCGCTCCCGGTTGACGTAGGTGCCGTTCAGACTGCCGACGTCCGCGACCTTGAACGTGCCGTCCGGATTGCGACGGAACTCCACATGGCGGCGCGAGACCGTCACGTCGTCCAGGAAGATGTCGCTCTGCGGGTGACGCCCGGCCGTGGTCAGGTCACTGTCCAGCAGGAAGCGGCTGCCCGAGTTGGGACCACGACGGACGACCAGCAGCGCGGAGCCCAACGGCAGCGCGTCGACCGCCGCCTGCGCCTCCGGGGAGAGCGCCGGGAGCTGGGTCTGGCCGGTGGCCTCGGAGTCGTAGGCCTCGAGACCGGAGATGGAGATGGTGGACGTCGTCTCCGACGCACGCTCCGGCGTGAGACCGGGACGCAGCGGCGCGCCGCAGTTGGAGCAGAAGCGGCTGTTCTCCGCGTTGCGGTTACCGCACCTCGTACACACCAGGGCCGACATGGGAGAAAACCCTCCACCCGTACTTGAGGTTGACGGTTGGCCGAAACCTATTCCGCCGGACTGTGCCGGGTCAACAGACGCCGCGCCCTGACCTCCGGAAATGTCACCACCCGGGCCAGGCACCTGGTCCCGGAACAGCGGCCGCTGGCCCTCCGCGTCGGGCTGTGCGCGATGACGGGCGGTCGCGTTGTCGCTGCCCTCTCGCGCGCTCTTGCCGAACAACTTCGCAAACAACTTCACGGGCGATTCCCCTTGACCGAAACAGACCCGCCCGTGGGGCAGGACGAACCCTGACTGAATACACCGGTCGACCCGGACACCTTCACAACGTCCGTATCCACCAGACAGTTTCCACCACGCACCACCCGATCGGTGCGTCGACCCCCCGCAACCTCATGCCCCTGCCCGACGGCCGCCATGCACCCCCGGTTCACTGTGAGGACGACCGAGCGTAGTCAGGCTGCTTCGCCGCTCGCAAGGCGTCCACGACGATCTTGTCCGAGCGCTCCACGGTCACGGTGGCCTGCTCCTTCTCCAGAGTCTGCACCACGCCTCCAGGGATGTTCAGCGCCGGCTCGAGGTCCTGCGGGTTGCCGATGACCTTGAAACGAAACGGCGCGTTGATCTTGTTCCCGTCGACGCTCACACTGTCACCGGAATCCGTCAGATACGTGCCGGCGACCACCCGCACGTCGTTGACCTGGATCGCCTCGGCGCCTGCCGCGCGCAGCTCCTGGATCGCGTCGAGCAGCATGTCGGCCTCGACCGTCCCCTTCGTGTCCTCGATCGTCATCGTGATGCCCGGCCCCTGCGCGGCCACCGTGCCCGCCAGGATGCCGAGTTGCTTCTCCTTCTCGACCGTCTGCTTCCGGGCCTCCTCGGCCTGGTCGGAGCTGTTCTCCAGCTCCTCCCGCTGCTTCTCGAGTCCCTGCTTCTCGTCCTCAAGACGCTGACTGCGGTCATCCAGTTCATCGAGGATGCGCACAAGATCTTCCTGGCGCGCGCCACGCAGGGCGTTTCCGCTGTCGCTGTTGGAGGCGACCTGGACGGCCAGGCCGAAGCCGAGCCCGAACAGCAGCAGGGCGACGATGAGTTGGGCCCGCGTGACACGCGGAGGCCACAGCCCCTGCGCCAGCCGCTGCCGGCCGGTCAGCGCGGGCTCAGCGGCCTCCTGGGGCTCCTCGGCCACGGCAGGGAGCGCCGGGACCTCCTCGGGCAGCTCCTTGCGCAGTCGGTTCTCGGCCACCTCGTCCTTGTTGGTCATCGGCGTCACGCCCGGAAGACGTGCCGACGGATCGCCGCGGCGTTGGAGAAGATCCGGATACCGAGCACGACCACGACACCGGTGGACAGCTGGGCACCCACACCCAACTTGTCCCCCAGGAACACGATCAGCGCGGCCACGACCACGTTCGACAGGAACGACACCACGAAGACCTTGTCGTCGAAGATCCCGTCGAGCATGGCCCGCAGACCGCCGAAGACGGCGTCCAGCGCCGCCACGACGGCGATCGGCAGATAAGGCTCGACAACCGCCGGAACCTCGGGCCGGACCAACAGGCCGGCCACGACTCCCACGACGAGGCCCAGTACGGCGATCACGATGTGCCCTTCTCAGTTCTCGGCTGTGCTGTACGTACGATCACACTCGGTGCGGCGGGCAGCCGGACGTCGTCCTGCACGGAAATGGCCGTCCTGATGCCGTAGTTCTCCTGCAGCACGTTCAGATAGACGCCGTCCGCGCTGTTCTGGAACCTGGTGCTGAGCTTTTTCCCGTCCCCCACCGCGAGCACCGTGTACGGCGGCACCAGCGGCTTGTTGTCGACCAGTATCGCGTCACCCGCGGCCCTGATCGCCGACAGCGCCGTCAGCCGCTGCCCGTTGATCGAGACGGCCTCGGCACCCGACGCCCAGAGTCCGTTGACCACCTTCTGCATGTCCCGGTCACGGACCCGCCCGGTGTCCGAGAAGCCGGAGGTCTCCCGCGGGTCGCCGTCACCCCCGGTGGTGGCTTCCTTGGCGTCGTTCACCACCAGCTTGATGCCGGGTCCGTGCACCTCCACGGCGCCCGACAGGATGCCGACCAGGTCCGTCTGCCCGCTGCCGCCGCTGTGCCTGAGCGCCTCGCGCTGCCGGGCGCTCACGTCGTCGCGCAGCCGGTCGACGGTGCGCTCCAGTTCGTCGGCCGCCTTGGTCTCGCTGTCGACGCGGTCGATCAGCTCTTCGCGCTCCTTGGCGACGACCGGGGCCGAGATCCGTGCCTGGGCCGCCCCGACGGTCACCACCAGGGCCGCGAGCACCAGACCGCCCGCGAGACCCAGCTTCGCCCGCAGCGTCTTCGGCAGACCGCCGGCGCCCTCGGCCTTCTTCCGGGCGGCGGCCTCGGCGTACCCGTCGTCGAGGCTGTGGTCCATGACGTTGGTGAGCAGCGACATGGAGGCGTCCGGGCGCGACACGCGCGCGGGTGTGCTCCGAACGGGGGGCTGCTGCGGCATGCCGCACATCGTCGCATGTCGCGGCCACTACCTCCGAATGGCCCCACCGCCGAACCGGACAGGCCCCCTTGAGGACACCTGTCCGGCACGCGCGTGTGCGGCCCGGATCAGCGGCCGGCGCTGTCCACGACCGACGACCACTCGTCGAGCAGGGCCTGCGCGGAGGCGTCGTCGGGCCCCTCCGCCCACAGATGGGTGACGGCCTCGGCCGGATCGGGCAGGACCATCACCCAGCGCCCGTCCGTCTCCACCACCCGCACACCGTCCGTGGTGTCCACGAAGCGGTCTCCGGCCGCCTCGACGACCCGCCGCATCACCAGACCCTTGACGGCCCACGGGGTCGCCAGATCCCGCTTCAGGACGTGCGCCCGCGGAATCCGCGCGTCGATCTGGCTGAGCGTGAGCTGCGTCCGCGCCACCAGCCCGATCAGCCGCACGAAGGCGGCCGTACCGTCGAAGACACTGCTGAACTCGGGGACGATGAAGCCGCCCTTGCCGTCCCCTCCGAAGATGGTCGACTCGTCCCCTCCGACCCGCGTCAGGTCGTCGGGCGAGGTCGTCGTCCACTCGACCTGCGTCCCGTGATAGGCCGCGACCTGCTCGGCGATCCTCGTCGTGGTCACCGGCAGCGCCACCCGCCCGCTGCGCCGCTCCGCGGCCACCAGGTCGAGCAGCACCAGCAGAGCCCGGTCGTCCTCGATGATCCGGCCCTTCTCGTCGACGAGCGACAGCCGCTCACCCACGGGGTCGAACCGGACCCCGAACGCCGCCCGCGAGGAGGCCACGATCTCCCCGAGCCGTACGAGCCCCGAGCGCCGTTGATCACCCGTCTCGGTCGGTCTGGACTCGTTCAGACCGGGATTGATGGTCAGCGAGTCCACGCCCAGCTTCCCGAGCAGACTCGGCAGCACCAGCCCCGCGCTGCCGTTCGACGCGTCGACCACGACCTTCAGCCCGGACTCCGAGATCCCGGTCGTGTCCACGTTCCGCAGCAGGGAGCCGGTGTACGAGTCGAACACACTGGCAGGAAAGTGCAGGTCCCCGATCTCCCCCGGGAACGCCCGCCGGTACTCCTGCCGCGCGAACACCCGGTCGAGCTTCCGCTGACTGCCCTGCGACAGATCGGCACCCTGCCCGTCGAAGAACATGATGTCCACGGAGTCCGGCACTCCTGGCGAGGTCCGGATCATGATCCCGCCGGCCGACCCCCGCGCCGTCTGCTGTCGCGCCACGGGCAGCGGTACGTTCTCCAGATCCCGTACGTCGATGGCGCTGGCCTGCAACGCGGAGATCACCGCCCGCTTCAGTGCCCGGGCGCCACGGGAGTGGTCGCGGGCCGTCGTGACGGTGGACCCCTTCTTCAGCGTCGTCGCGTAGGCACCGGCCAGACGCACCGCCAACTCTGGCGTGATCTCGACGTTGAGAATCCCGGAGACCCCGCGCGCGCCGAAGAGGTGCGCCTGGCCCCGGGACTCCCAGATCACCGAGGTGTTGACGAACGCGCCGGCCTCGATGGTCTTGAACGGATACACCCGCACATTGCCCTGCACGATCGATTCTTCACCGATCAGGCATTCGTCGCCGATGACGGCGCCGTCCTCGATCCGCGCTGCCCGCATGATGTCGGTGTTCTTTCCGACGACGCAGCCGCGCAGATTGCTGTGCTGTCCGACGTACACGTTGTCGTGCACGACGGCCTTGTGCAGGAAGGCTCCGCTCTTGACGACCACATTGGAGCCGACGACGGTGTGCTCACGGATTTCCGCACCGGCCTCGACCTTCGCGTAGTCGCCGATGTACAGCGGCCCGCGCAGGACGGCGTCGGGGTGCACCTCGGCGCCTTCCGCCACCCACACTCCGGGGGAGAGCTCGAAGCCGTCGATCTCCACGTCGACCTTGCCCTCGAGCACGTCGGCCTGGGCCTTCACATAGCTCTCGTGCGTGCCGACGTCCTCCCAGTAGCCCTCGGCGACAAAGCCGTAGATCGGCTTGCCCTCCTTCATGAGCTGCGGGAAGACGTCGCCGGACCAGTCGACGGGCACATCGGCCTCGACGTATTCGAAGACCTCGGGCTCCATCACGTAGATGCCCGTGTTCACGGTGTCCGAGAAGACCTGGCCCCAGGTCGGCTTCTCGAGGAAACGCTCGACCTTGCCCTCTTCGTCGACGATGGTGATGCCGAATTCCAGCGGATTGGGCACACGCGTCAGACAGACGGTGACCAGTGCGCCCTTTTCCTTGTGGAAGTTGATCAGCTCGGTGAGGTCGAAGTCGGTGAGGGCATCGCCGGAGATGACGAGGAAGGCGTCGTCCTTCAACGCCTCCTCTGCGTTCTTGACGCTTCCGGCGGTTCCGAGTGGCTTCTCCTCATTGGCATAGCTGAGCTCCATACCGAGCTCTTCTCCGTCACCGAAGTAGTTCTTGACCAATGAGGCCAGGAACTGCACGGTGACGACGGTCTCGTTGAGCCCATGCCTTTTGAGCAGCCTCAGTACGTGCTCCATGATCGGCCGGTTGGCCACCGGCAGGAGCGGCTTGGGCATGCTCGAGGTCATCGGGCGAAGGCGTGTGCCTTCGCCTCCGGCCATCACGACGGCCTTCATGTCGGAAGCGTCCTCCTAAAAGAGACGACGGTCTAGCCGACTTCACCCATCCAGATTGTCCCGCACTTTTTCGCAGCGGGCCATCGAGCCACCACTGCGACCGCCCATCTGTGGGGCTCAGCCGGCCATGGCGTCCGCACGAACGAGGCGGCGGACCTGTACCACGTAGAGGACTCCTGCCCACCAGTAGAGCGTTGTACCCCACCCTGCGAACGCCCATCCGAAAATAGCAGCGAGTGACGCCAGCCATCCACTTCCGTCACTGAGCAGGAGCAGCGGGAAGGCGTACATCAGGTTGAACGTGGCCGCCTTCCCGAGGTAGTTCACCTGGGGCGGTGGGTAACCGTGTCGCCTGAGGATGCCCACCATCACCAGCAGAACCAGTTCCCTCGCAAGAAGTGCAGCCGTCAACCAGAGCGGGAGAATCTCCCGCCAGGTCAGGCCGACGAGCGTCGACAGGATGTAGAGCCGGTCCGCGGCGGGGTCGAGCAGCCGGCCGAGGCTGCTGATCTGGTTCCAGCGCCGTGCGAGCTTCCCGTCCAGGTAGTCGCTGACGCCGCTCAGAGCGAGCACCAGGAGCGCCCACCCGTCGCTCTGCGGGCCCCCGAACTCGGGCCTGAGGATCAGCCACAGAAACACGGGCACGCCGACGAGACGCGCCATGCTGAGGATGTTCGGGATGGTGAGGACCCGGTCCGTCTGAACACGGGTCTCCTGGACCTCCACCCGGGGGCCTCCAGTGAAAACGAGCCAACGATGCCCCCTGACCCTACCTCAACGCAAAAAAGCTCTGGCTCTTGGGCTGTGTGTGCCCAAGAGCCAGAGCTCTAAAAGGAGTTCGGCGGTGTCCTACTCTCCCACAGGGTCCCCCCTGCAGTACCATCGGCGCTGTAAGGCTTAGCTTCCGGGTTCGGAATGTAACCGGGCGTTTCCCTCACGCTATGACCACCGAAACACTATGAAACTGTCAGCCGCACCGTATGTGGCCATACGGGGCCGTTCGTGGTTTCAGAACCAACACAGTGGACGCGAGCAACTGAGGACAAGCCCTCGGCCTATTAGTACCGGTCACCTCCACACATTACTGTGCTTCCAGATCCGGCCTATCAACCCAGTCGTCTACTGGGAGCCTTACCCCATCAAGTGGGTGGGAGTCCTCATCTCGAAGCAGGCTTCCCGCTTAGATGCTTTCAGCGGTTATCCCTCCCGAACGTAGCCAACCAGCCATGCCCTTGGCAGAACAACTGGCACACCAGAGGTTCGTCCGTCCCGGTCCTCTCGTACTAGGGACAGCCCTTCTCAAGACTCCTACGCGCACAGCGGATAGGGACCGAACTGTCTCACGACGTTCTAAACCCAGCTCGCGTACCGCTTTAATGGGCGAACAGCCCAACCCTTGGGACCGACTCCAGCCCCAGGATGCGACGAGCCGACATCGAGGTGCCAAACCATCCCGTCGATATGGACTCTTGGGGAAGATCAGCCTGTTATCCCCGGGGTACCTTTTATCCGTTGAGCGACGGCGCTTCCACAAGCCACCGCCGGATCACTAGTCCCGACTTTCGTCCCTGCTCGACCCGTCGGTCTCACAGTCAAGCTCCCTTGTGCACTTACACTCAACACCTGATTGCCAACCAGGCTGAGGGAACCTTTGGGCGCCTCCGTTACCCTTTAGGAGGCAACCGCCCCAGTTAAACTACCCATCAGACACTGTCCCTGATCCGGATCACGGACCCAGGTTAGACATCCAGCACGACCAGAGTGGTATTTCAACGACGACTCCACCTGAACTGGCGTCCAAGCTTCACAGTCTCCCACCTATCCTACACAAGCCGAACCGAACACCAATATCAAACTGTAGTAAAGGTCCCGGGGTCTTTCCGTCCTGCTGCGCGAAACGAGCATCTTTACTCGTAGTGCAATTTCACCGGGCCTATGGTTGAGACAGTCGAGAAGTCGTTACGCCATTCGTGCAGGTCGGAACTTACCCGACAAGGAATTTCGCTACCTTAGGATGGTTATAGTTACCACCGCCGTTTACTGGCGCTTAAGTTCTCAGCTTCGCCGAGACGAATCTCGACTAACCGGTCCCCTTAACGTTCCAGCACCGGGCAGGCGTCAGTCCGTATACATCGCCTTACGGCTTCGCACGGACCTGTGTTTTTAGTAAACAGTCGCTTCTCGCTGGTCTCTGCGGCCACCCCCAGCTCACCGTGTAAAACGGATCACCAGGTGTGGCCCCCTTCTCCCGAAGTTACGGGGGCATTTTGCCGAGTTCCTTAACCATAGTTCACCCGAACGCCTCGGTATTCTCTACCTGACCACCTGAGTCGGTTTAGGGTACGGGCCGCCATGAAACTCGCTAGAGGCTTTTCTCGACAGCATAGGATCATCCACTTCACCACAATCGGCTCGGCATCAGGTCTCAGCCTTGTGTGCGACGGATTTACCTACCGCACGGCCTACACCCTTACCCCGGGACAACCACCGCCCGGGCTGGACTACCTTCCTGCGTCACCCCATCACTCACCTACTACAAGTCTGGTCCGTCGGCTCCACCACTCCCCTTTGCCCGAAGGCTCCGGGGCGGCTTCACGGACTTAGCATCGCCTGGTTCGATGTTTGACGCTTCACAGCGGGTACCGGAATATCAACCGGTTATCCATCGACTACGCCTGTCGGCCTCGCCTTAGGTCCCGACTTACCCTGGGCAGATCAGCTTGACCCAGGAACCCTTAGTCAATCGGCGCACACGTTTCTCACGTGTGAATCGCTACTCATGCCTGCATTCTCACTCGTCAACCGTCCACAACTACCTTCCGGTGCTGCTTCACCCGGCAGACGACGCTCCCCTACCCATCACAGCACCCGTTGGGGCTATAAGCTGCAATGACACGACTTCGGCGGTACGCTTGAGCCCCGCTACATTGTCGGCGCGGAATCACTAGACCAGTGAGCTATTACGCACTCTTTCAAGGGTGGCTGCTTCTAAGCCAACCTCCTGGTTGTCTCTGCGACTCCACATCCTTTCCCACTTAGCGTACGCTTAGGGGCCTTAGTCGATGCTCTGGGCTGTTTCCCTCTCGACCATGGAGCTTATCCCCCACAGTCTCACTGCCGTGCTCTCACTTACCGGCATTCGGAGTTTGGCTAAGGTCAGTAACCCGGTAGGGCCCATCGCCTATCCAGTGCTCTACCTCCGGCAAGAAACACACGACGCTGCACCTAAATGCATTTCGGGGAGAACCAGCTATCACGGAGTTTGATTGGCCTTTCACCCCTAACCACAGGTCATCCCCCAGGTTTTCAACCCTGGTGGGTTCGGTCCTCCACGAAGTCTTACCTCCGCTTCAACCTGCCCATGGCTAGATCACTCCGCTTCGGGTCTTGAGCGTGCTACTGAAACGCCCTATTCGGACTCGCTTTCGCTACGGCTACCCCACCCGGGTTAACCTCGCAACACACCGCAAACTCGCAGGCTCATTCTTCAAAAGGCACGCAGTCACGAGGTAGGAACAAGTTCCTACCCGACGCTCCCACGGCTTGTAGGCACACGGTTTCAGGTACTATTTCACTCCCCTCCCGGGGTACTTTTCACCATTCCCTCACGGTACTATCCGCTATCGGTCACCAGGGAATATTTAGGCTTAGCGGGTGGTCCCGCCAGATTCACACGGGATTTCTCGGGCCCCGTGCTACTTGGGTGTCTCTCAAACGAGCCGCTGACGTTTCGGCTACGGGGGTCTTACCCTCTACGCCGGACCTTTCGCATGTCCTTCGCCTACATCAACGGTTTCTGACTCGTCCTGTCGCCGGCAGACGACAGAAGAGAGATCCCACAACCCCGTATGCGCAACCCCTGCCGGGTCTCACACGCATACGGTTTGGCCTCATCCGGTTTCGCTCGCCACTACTCCCGGAATCACGGTTGTTTTCTCTTCCTGAGGGTACTGAGATGTTTCACTTCCCCTCGTTCCCTCCACACTGCCTATGTGTTCAGCAGCGGGTGACAGCCCATGACGACTGCCGGGTTTCCCCATTCGGAAACCCCCGGATCAAAGTCTGGTTGACGACTCCCCGGGGACTATCGTGGCCTCCCACGTCCTTCATCGGTTCCTGGTGCCAAGGCATCCACCGTGCGCCCTTAAAAACTTGGCCACAGATGCTCGCGTCCACTGTGCAGTTCTCAAACAACGACCAGCCACCCATCACCCCCAACCCAAAGGCCGGAGTTCACTGGGGCCGGCATCCGAGGGTTCATTCCCTCAGACACCCAACAGCGTGCCCGACCCGATCCCGTCCGGAGATCATGCTTTCCACGCTCCTAAGAGCAGTACTGACAGCCTCCGACCCGTGAACCCGGCCGAATAATCAACGTTCCACCCATGAGCAACCAGCATCAGACGTTCGCTGACGTACTGGCCTCTGGACCGCCTAGGCGGCCTAGAAGTGCTCCTTAGAAAGGAGGTGATCCAGCCGCACCTTCCGGTACGGCTACCTTGTTACGACTTCGTCCCAATCGCCAGTCCCACCTTCGACAGCTCCCTCCCACAAGGGGTTGGGCCACCGGCTTCGGGTGTTACCGACTTTCGTGACGTGACGGGCGGTGTGTACAAGGCCCGGGAACGTATTCACCGCAGCAATGCTGATCTGCGATTACTAGCAACTCCGACTTCATGGGGTCGAGTTGCAGACCCCAATCCGAACTGAGACAGGCTTTTTGAGATTCGCTCCACCTCACGGTTTCGCAGCTCTTTGTACCTGCCATTGTAGCACGTGTGCAGCCCAAGACATAAGGGGCATGATGACTTGACGTCGTCCCCACCTTCCTCCGAGTTGACCCCGGCGGTCTCCTGTGAGTCCCCATCACCCCGAAGGGCATGCTGGCAACACAGGACAAGGGTTGCGCTCGTTGCGGGACTTAACCCAACATCTCACGACACGAGCTGACGACAGCCATGCACCACCTGTACACCGACCACAAGGGGGCGACCATCTCTGGCCGTTTCCGGTGTATGTCAAGCCTTGGTAAGGTTCTTCGCGTTGCGTCGAATTAAGCCACATGCTCCGCTGCTTGTGCGGGCCCCCGTCAATTCCTTTGAGTTTTAGCCTTGCGGCCGTACTCCCCAGGCGGGGAACTTAATGCGTTAGCTGCGGCACCGACGACGTGGAATGTCGCCAACACCTAGTTCCCACCGTTTACGGCGTGGACTACCAGGGTATCTAATCCTGTTCGCTCCCCACGCTTTCGCTCCTCAGCGTCAGTAATGGCCCAGAGATCCGCCTTCGCCACCGGTGTTCCTCCTGATATCTGCGCATTTCACCGCTACACCAGGAATTCCGATCTCCCCTACCACACTCTAGCTAGCCCGTATCGAATGCAGACCCGGGGTTAAGCCCCGGGCTTTCACACCCGACGTGACAAGCCGCCTACGAGCTCTTTACGCCCAATAATTCCGGACAACGCTTGCGCCCTACGTATTACCGCGGCTGCTGGCACGTAGTTAGCCGGCGCTTCTTCTGCAGGTACCGTCACTTTCGCTTCTTCCCTGCTGAAAGAGGTTTACAACCCGAAGGCCGTCATCCCTCACGCGGCGTCGCTGCATCAGGCTTTCGCCCATTGTGCAATATTCCCCACTGCTGCCTCCCGTAGGAGTCTGGGCCGTGTCTCAGTCCCAGTGTGGCCGGTCGCCCTCTCAGGCCGGCTACCCGTCGTCGCCTTGGTGAGCCGTTACCTCACCAACAAGCTGATAGGCCGCGGGCTCATCCTTCACCGCCGGAGCTTTCGACCCTCACAGATGCCTGCGAGAGTGATATCCGGTATTAGACCCCGTTTCCAGGGCTTGTCCCAGAGTGAAGGGCAGATTGCCCACGTGTTACTCACCCGTTCGCCACTAATCCACCCCGAAGGGCTTCATCGTTCGACTTGCATGTGTTAAGCACGCCGCCAGCGTTCGTCCTGAGCCAGGATCAAACTCTCCGTGAATGTTTTCCCGTAATCGGGATGAACACCACGAGAGCGGAACCAGGAGGAGGAATAGTCCTCCCGGCTCACAGCGTCCTCGCTGTGTTTTTTCAAAGGAACCTCATCCTCGGCTATCACTGCCGGGGACGGGGTATCAACTAATCTGGCGTTGATTTTTGGCACGCTGTTGAGTTCTCAAGGAACGAAAGCTTCCTTTGTAGTCACCCGAGTCTCTCGGGCTTTCCTCCGGGCTTCCCTTCGGTGTTTCCGACTCTATCAGGGTTTTTCCGGCCTCCTGACCACCATCCTGCAGGCATGCAGAAGATGATCCAGAGTGAGGATCTGACTGAGTTGGATGCTGCTCGATAAGCGCGCTTGATCGCGTCGCTCACCCTCAAGCAGGAGTACGACTGTACACGGGGCCGCGGAGCCCGTGCAAATCCACTAGGCTGGTGGTCTAGACCACGGTAGACCGCGGATGGGACTCTCGTGCGGAACCGGTACGTCACGTGACATACCCTGCTGCACAGTGCGCCGTCCCGGACAACCAGTAACGGCCCATGTACATCTCCACCCTGGGAGGCTTCCCATGACCACCGTGACGTCCCCTCTTGCAGGACGCGCCATCGGCCTGGCCGCAGTGCCCGATCCGGTCTTCTCCGGGGCCATGGTCGGCCCGGGTACGGCGATCGACCCGGTGCGCGAACCCTCCGAGGCGGTGGCGCCCGTGGACGGAGTCGTCGTCTCCCTCCACCCCCACGCGTTCGTGGTCGTCGACTCCGAGGGGCACGGCGTGCTCACCCACCTCGGTATCGACACCGTGCAGCTCAACGGCGAGGGCTTCGAGCTGCTCGTGAACAAGGGCGACACCGTGACCCGGGGGCAGAGCATCGTGCGCTGGAACCCGGCGGCGGTCGAAGAGAACGGCAAGTCTCCGGTGTGCCCCGTCGTGGCGCTCGAGGCCACGGCCGACGCCCTCGGCGAGCTGCGGGAAGACGGCAACGTGAAGGCTGGCGACCTCCTCTTTTCCTGGCAGTGATGCCGGCGCCGTCGTCCTGAACCGCACGACGGCTCGTAGGACAACCAACGCGGCGGCGGGACCCGCCGCCCTATCGGAGACGGGTGAGATGGAGACAACGCTGCGAGGCGTCGGCGTGAGTCACGGTGTGGCGATCGGCGAGGTTCGGCACATGGGAACGGCGGTGCTCGAACCGCCTGCCAAGCAGATACCGGCGGAGGAGGCGGAGCGCGAGCAGGGGCGCGCCCGCCAGGCCGTGGAGGCTGTCGCGGCCGACCTGATGGCGCGGGGCAATCTGGCCGGTGGCGAGGCCCAGGCGGTGCTCGAGGCACAGGCCATGATGGCCCAGGACCCCGAGCTGATGGTGGACGTGGATCGGCGCATCGCCGTCGGCAGCACGGCGGAACGGGCCGTGTACGACGCGTTCGCCGCCTACCGCGAGCTGCTGGCGGGGGCCGGTGAGTACCTCGCGGGTCGCGTGGCGGACCTCGACGACGTGCGGAATCGTATCGTCGCCCGGCTGCTGGGCGTCCCGATGCCGGGTGTCCCGGACAGCGACGAGCCGTACGTGCTGGTCGCCCGGGATCTGGCGCCGGCCGATACGGCGCTGCTCGACCCGACCCTGGTGCTCGGCTTCGTGACCGAGGAGGGCGGGCCGACCAGTCACAGCGCGATTCTGGCCCGCGCGCTCGGTGTGCCGGCCGTGGTGGCACTGCCGGGCGCCGGTGAGCTGGCCGAGGGCACGATGATCGCGGTCGACGGCAGCAGCGGCGAGATCTTCGTGAATCCCAGCGACGAGAAGAAGGCGCAGCTTCAGGCCGCGGCGGCGGAGCGCAGGGCCGCGCTGGCCGCGTCGACCGGTCCGGGTGCGACCGCCGACGGTCACAACGTGCCGCTGCTGGCCAATGTCGGCGGGCCGGCGGACGTCCCGGCCGCCGTCGAGGCGGGGGCCGAGGGTGTCGGTCTGTTCCGTACCGAGTTCCTCTTCCTCGACGACAGCAAGAGCGCGCCGTCCGAGGAGAAGCAGGTCGAGGCGTATCGGCAGGTGCTCGAGGCCTTCCCCGAGGGGCGGGTCGTGGTGCGCGTGCTGGACGCGGGCGCGGACAAGCCGCTCGACTTCCTGACGCCCGCCGACGAGCCGAACCCGGCGCTGGGCGTGCGTGGTCTGCGCACCCTGCTGGATCACCCGGATGTTCTGCGGACCCAGCTCACGGCGCTGGCGAAGGCGGCCGAGGGGCTGCCGGTCCACCTCGAGGTGATGGCCCCGATGGTGGCGGACCGCGCTGACGCGAAGGCGTTCGCGGACGCGTGCCGTGCGGCGGGGCTGCGGGCGAAGTTCGGTGCGATGGTGGAGATCCCGTCCGCCGCGCTGCGGGCGCGCTCGATTCTGCAGGAGGTCGAGTTCCTGTCGCTGGGGACGAACGACCTGGCGCAGTACACCTTCGCCGCGGACCGGCAGGTGGGTGCGGTGTCCCGGCTGCAGGATCCGTGGCAGCCCGCGCTGCTCGACCTGGTCGCGCTGTCGGCCGAGGCGGCCAGGGCCGAGGGCAAGAGCTGCGGTGTCTGCGGGGAGGCGGCGTCCGACCCGCTGCTCGCATGTGTGCTGACCGGTCTGGGTGTCACCTCTCTTTCCATGGGGGCGGCGTCCATTCCTTATGTGCGGGCCACGCTGGCGAAGTACACGCTGGCGCAGTGCGAGCGTGCCGCGGCGGCGGCCCGTGCGACGGACAGTGCCGAGGAGGCGCGCGCCGCGGCGCAGGCCGTGCTGTCCGGCGAGTAGGCGGTCGGGCCGGTCTCCGGTCGGTTGGTGAGCAGGGGCGCTCCGCCTTCAGGTGGAGCGCCCCTTTCTTTTCAGTGGTGGTGGCCCGGCAGCGGGTCCCCTCCTTCGGGTCCTTCCAGGTCCGGTGGGACGCAGTAGTCGACCCCGGACTCGGGGGCGATGAGGTCGCCGGATTCCGCGTCGGTGCAGTAGGCGTCGAAGACCTCGCCGGCGGTCAGGGCCTCGAGGCCGTCGCCGCGCATGCGCCAGCCGTAGACACGGTCGGGGGCGCCGGGGGCGATCGTGCGCATGACGAGGCCGCCGGGACCTCGGGTGGCCAGGCCGAGGGCGAGGACGGTGGTGAACTCCAGGGCTTCGGCCTCGTCGACCTGGGTGGCGCTGTCGGTCTTGTCGTCCGCGTGGAGGACGGCGACGAGTGTCTCGGGTGTTGCCGTGACGCTGCAGACGAGGTGGCGGTCGCCGGGCGGGGCGGTGTCGAGGACGCGGACGATCAGGTCGGAGGCGCGTTGGAAGGCTGCTCGGCCGATGTCCTCGCCGCAGGTCGCGCAGGCCCCCAGGCGGGAGAGCAGGGTGGCCGCGTACTCCCGGGTGGCCTGGCGTACGGCTTCGTCGACGAGGGCGGGGAGCAGGTCGGCGAGTGGCTGGCCGTCGTAGGGGATGGTGGGGCCGGTGGTGGCGAGCTGGGCCGTGAAGCGGCTGCGGCTGGCGGGGAGGTCGGGGTCGAGGTCGCCGGCGGTGCAGTAGTCGGCGTACTCCTGCGGGTCGAAGAGGGCGAGGGTCGTGTGGGTGCCCTGCAGGGCGCGGACCTTCAGGAGGTCCTCGACCTGGCGCAGATAGGTGGTGTGGTCCTCGAAGGTGAAGGTGCGGTAGCGCTGCATGGACCGGAAGTCGTGTTCGTCCGTGAGCAGGCCGATGGTGCCGGCGATTTCTCGGCGCAGCACGCGGCGCATGAGCTGGCGGTCGGTGAGTGCCATGGTTTCCCCCTGTGTGCACGGTCGATCAATGCTCACTCACAGTAACCGACGGCACTGACAATGCCCCTCGCGTGAGTCGTTCGCGGACCAGTCGGTGCTGGATTCCGCAGGTCAGGGCGATGGTGGTGCCGAAAGTGAGCCAGCCAAGGGGGCCGGTGGCGATGGCGGTGGTGACGGCGAGTGGTCCGATGCTGCGCTGCGCGGACTGGGCGAGTCCATGGACGCCGAGGTAGGAGCCCTGGGCGGTTTCCGGGGCGAGGGCGACGGAGAGTTCCCAGGAGATCGTGGCGTGGAGCATCTCGGCGAGCGTGAAGAGGGCGGCCGCGGCGGTGAGGAACAGGGTGGTGGTGGCCGTTCCGCCGGTCGCCGAGACGGCCATGGCGAGGCCGGCGAGCGCGAAGGCCGCCGAGAGCGGGACGAGGAGGGCGCGGGCTGCGGTCGTGGTGGCGCCGAAGCGGGCCAGAGGGACCTGAAGGGCCACGACCATCACGTTGTTCAGGACCATCAGCAGGGGTGCGAGGCCGTGCGGTGCGGTGCCGGTGTGGGCGATCCACAGGGGCAGGCCGACTTTGAAGACGGCGTCGTCGAGGAAGAGGACGGTGTCGGTGGCGACGTAGGCGAGATAGGTGCGGTCGCGCCAGGGGCTGGTCGGCGCGGCGGTGGGCCTGGGGTCCTTGGAGGTGGTGACCGTGCGGGTGCCTGAGCGGGGTTCGGCGCAGCGGACGGTGAGGAGGGCGCAGGCGAGGAAGGAGAGGGCGTCGCCCGCGAGGAGCCAGCGGTAGACGGCGGTGCTGCCGAGGGCCAGGGCGGCTGCGGCGGCCAGGCCTCCGAGGGCCCAGCCGGCGTTGGCCACGGTGCGCTGGAGTGCCTGGTAGCGGACGCGGTCGGGGCCGGCGACGCGGGTGGCGTAGAGCTTGGTGAGGACGTTGGCGGCGCGGTCGCCGAGGCTGCCGAGGGAGCAGTAGGCGACCAGGAGTGCGTAGTGGTCGGTGGTCAGCAGGGCGAAGGAGGCGAGGGCGCGCAGCAGTTGGACGGTGATGAGGACGCGGGTCACCGGGAAGCGGTCCGCGAGTCGGCCGCCGAGGGGGGCTCCGGCGATTCCGGCGGCTCCGGCTGCGGCGACGAGGGTGCCGACCTGGGCGACGGAGAGCCCCGAGACGTAGGTGAAGTACAGGACGCTGACGGAGGCCCACAGGCCGCTGCCGACGCGGTCGACGAGGGCGATGGTCAGCATTCTGCGTCCGTCGCGTCCTCCGGGTGTGGTGCGGGTCCAGGCGACTGCGCGGCGGATCGGTTGCACGGGCTCCCCCTTGCCTCGAACTATGTATTGATACATACTTGGCAATGTGGCAACACAATATGGGATCAGTGGTACGACGGCCAAGGGGATTGCCGGCTCCGTCGAACGGGGTGTGGCCGAGGGGGCGTTGGGCCCGGGTGCCGCGCTCCCTCCGGTGCGGCGGCTCGCGGACGAGCTCGGGGTGAGCCCGGGCACGGTCGCGACGGCGTACAAGGAGCTGCGGCGGCGAGGCATCGTCGTCACGCGCGGGCGGGGCGGCACGGTGGTGGCGCCCGTTCCGTCCGTCGCCTCACGCAGGCCGCCGAGGGTGCCGGAAGGGCTGCGCGACCTGGCCGGAGGGCATCCGGATCCGGAACTGCTGCCGGCTCTGGTACCGCCCACGCGCCTGTCCCCCGGCGCCCGTTCGCACCGGGCGACGCCCCGGCTGGAGCGGCTGGAGGAGGCCGTACGGGACTGGCTGCGTCCGGACGGCGTGCCGGTGGAGCAGGTGACGTTCGCGCACGGTGCGCTGGATCTGGTCGGCCGGCTGCTGTCCGTGGAGCTTCGGCCGGGGGACGCCGTGGCCATGGAGGATCCCGGGTATCACCATCTGCTTGATCTGGTCACCGCTCTGGGGCTGCGCATCGTCCCGGTGGCCGTCGACGAGCGGGGCATGCGTCCCGAGGCGCTCCGCGCCGCCGTGCGGGCGGGGGTACGCGCGCTGGTGTGCAGTCCGCGGGCGCAGAACCCGTACGGGGGCTGTTTCTCCGAGGCGCGCCGGGACGAACTCGTCGAGGTCCTGCGGGACGAGCCGGATCTGCTGGTCGTCGAGAACGACCATGCGTCGGCGGTGGCGGACGCTCCCCTGTGGACGCTGACCTCGGGCGGGCTGGCGCGCTGGGTGCATGTACGGACGGTGAGCAAGTTCCTCGGGACCGACCTGCGGTGGGCGGCCGCGGCCTGCGATCCGATCACGATGGCCCGGCACGACGGGCGGCTGCTGCTGACGTCCGGGTGGGTCAGTCATCTGCTGCAGGAGACGGTGTACGGGCTGCTGACGGATGACGGCACGCGCGCGTTGGTGGGCCGCGCGCGGGAAACGTACACACGGCGCAGGGGCGCGCTGCTCCGGGAACTGACGGCCCGTGGCATCCGGGCGCGGGGCGCGAGCGGGATGAACGTGTGGGTGCCGGTGCGCGACGAGTCGGCCGTGGTGAACGGGCTGCGGTCGCGGGGCTGGTGGGTCGCGGCGGGAGCCCGGTTCCGGCTGGCCTCGGAGCCGGGTGTACGGATCTCCGTGGCCGAACTCGAACCGGCCGACGCGTTGCGGCTGGCCTCGGACTTCGCCGTGGTCCTGGGCGAGTCCGAGGCCACCTACGGCGGCTGAGCGGCGCCGGGCGGGCCGGTGCCGCTCGGCGGTCGCGTCAGGCCTTCTTGCGCGCGAGTTCCTCGTAGAAGTGCAGCAGTTCCAGGTTGTCGATGGAGCCCGGGTTGACGGCCTTCTCCAGCGGGGTGCCCTGGAGGAGGCGTTTGACGGGGACCTCGATGCGCTTGCCGGTGAGGGTGTGCGGGACGCCGGGAACCTCGATGACCTCGTCGGGAACGTGACGGGGGGAGAGCTGTTCGCGGATGGCCTGCTTGATCCGGCCGAGCAGGGCGTCGTCGAGGGCGGCTCCGGGGGCGAGATGCACGAAGAGGGGCATCCAGTACCCGCCGTCGGGCTGTTCGATGCCGATGACCAGGGACTCCTTGATCTCGGGCAGCCGCTCCACGACCTCGTAGATGTCGGCGGAGCCCATGCGGACGCCCTGGCGGTTGAGCGTGGAGTCGGAGCGGCCGTGGATCACGACGGAACCGCGCGAGGTGACGGTGATCCAGTCGCCGTGGCGCCATACGCCGGGGTAGGTGTCGAAGTAGCTGTCGTGGTAGCGGCTGCCGTCGGGGTCGTTCCAGAAGTGGACCGGCATGGACGGCATGGGGTTGGTGACCACGAGCTCGCCGACCTCGTCGACGAGGGGCCGGCCGTCCGGGTCCCACGACTGCAGGTCGGTGCCGAGGCCGGGTGCCTGGAGCTCACCGGTGTAGACGGGAAGGGTCGGTACGGCCCCGGCGAAGCAGGAGCACACGTCCGTGCCGCCGCTGACCGAGGCGATCCACAGGTCGTCACGGACCTCCTGGTGCAGCCAGCGGAACCCGTCGGGCGGGAGCGGTGAGCCGGTGGTGGCCACGCACTGCACCCGCGAGAGGTCGAAGTCACGGGACGGGTGCACCTCCGCCTTGCGGCAGGCCATGACGTACGCCGCCGATGTGCCGTACAGGGTGGCGCCCGTGCGTTCGGCGACGCGCCACTGGGCGCCGGTGTCGGGATAGCCGGGGCTGCCGTCGTAGAGGACGATCGTGGTCCCCGTGAGGAGGCCGGAGACGAGGAAGTTCCACATCATCCAGCCGGTCGAGGTGTACCAGAAGAAACGATCCTCGGGCCCGAGGTCGCAGTGCAGGCCGAGCTGCTTGAGGTGTTCGACCAGGATGCCGCCCTGGGACTGGACGATGGCCTTGGGCAGCCCGGTCGTCCCGGAGGAGTAGAGCACCCACAGGGGGTGCGCGAAGGGGACCTGCTCGAAGACGGGCTCTTCGTCCCCGGCCGTGAGCGCCGACCAGTCGAGGGCTCCCTCGGGGGCCTCGGTGCCGAGGAGCGGGATGTGGACGACGGCACGCAGGGTGGGCAGCTCGCGGCGCAGTTCGGCGACGACGTCGCGGCGGTCGTGTTCCTTGCCGCCGTAGCGGTAGCCGTCGACGGTGAACAGGACCACGGGCTCGACCTGCTGGAAGCGGTCGAGGACGCTGCGAGCGCCGAAGTCGGGGGCGCAGGAGGTCCAGACGCCGCCCACGGCGGCGGTCGCGAGGAGCGCGACCACCGCCTGCGGAACGTTCGGGAGGTAACCGCTGACGCGGTCCCCCGGGCGCACGCCCAGGGCGCGGAGTCGGGCGGCCAGGCAGCCCACCTGTCGGCGCAGCTCCGCCCAGCTGACCGGGCTCGGTTCATGGGTCTCGTCGACATACAGCAGGGCCGGCTCGTCCGGACGGGTGGCGGCCGCCCGCAGGGCGTGCTCGGCGTAGTTCAGCGTCGCCCCGGGGAACCACTCGGCGCCCGGCATCGAGCGATCGCCCAGCACGCGCGCGTAGGGCGTGGAGAAGCGGACGTCGAACCATTCCGTGACGGCTTTCCAGAACGTCTCCAGCTCGTCGACGGACCACCGGTGCAGGGCTGGATACCCGCCCTCGGCGGGAGCTCCGTGGTGCTCGGCCGCCCAGGACTGGAACCTGGTGACCTGGGCTTTCGCGGTGCGCTGCGGATCGGGCCGCCAGAGCGGCTCGGGGTTCACGGTCGACATGGGGGCGGCTCCCGGACTGTGGCGCGTCGTGTGCGTCGTCCGCGCACGTGCGGGGTTGTGCGCGTGACGCGGCTGACAGGGACGATGCCATGTGATCGACTTCTGCACCAGGGTGTGCCCCACACAGTCCGTGTCGTGAACATGTGGTCCCGACATGGGTGAACGGCAGTTGAACGACACGCGCGTGTGGAGCGGTCAGTGGCAGGGTGAACAGCATGGACGGTCGTGACCTGGTGCGTTCGATGAAGACGGTCGGTTCTGCGGGGGCGGCCCAGGGGTTGCGCACTGTACGGGCCGCCTGGCGCAGAAGGCGTGCCGATGCCGCCGGGTTGCCGGCGCGGGGTGCCGAGCGTGCCCGGGTGCCGGGGCCGGTGCGGGACGTGGAGCCGGCGCCCGGTGGGGGCACGATCCGGTTCGGCCGCTCGGAGCTGCGGATCCTCGTGGCGGTGAACGGAGCGGTCTTCTGGGGCTGGGACGGCGCGGGCCCCGAGCCGTCGTACGCGCTGGCCGGGCGGTGCCCGGAGGCCGATCCCCGGGCGGTGCTGGAGCCGGACAAGGACGGCGGCTGGCGGGTGGTGGCCGAGCGGGTGACGGTGGTGGTCTCGCGGCACGGCGCGGTGGAGGTGTGTACGCCGGGCGGGGTGACGTTGCGCCGTGATCTGCCGCCGCGCTGGTGGGAGCCGCGGGAGGGGGGTCCGGGGCGCTGGATGCAGCGGTCGGAGGTGGCGGCGGACGCGCGTTTCTTCGGGCTCGGCGGACGGGCGTCGGGACCGCGGCTGCGCGGGGGGACGTACCGGCTGTGGAACACCGATCCCGGCCGTGCCTTCGGCCGCGAGGACGATCCGCTCTATCTGACGATGCCGGTCCAGCTCGTGGTGGCCGACGCGGCCACGCATCTGGTGTTCCACGACACGTCGTGGGACGGCACGGTGACGCTGCGGGAGGGCGAGGAGGGGGCGGGGTCGGGACACGACCGGCCCGGGTCGTGCGAGCTCCGGATGGACGGCGGCCCGTTGCGCTGCTGGGTCGTGGTGGGCACCCCCGCGCGCGTGCTGCTCGCCTGGGCCTCGCTCACGGGGGCTCCGGCGCTGCCGCCCGCGTGGGCGCTCGGGCACCATCACGCGCGGTGGGGCTTCGGCAGCGAGCAGGAGGTGCGCCGGATCGTCGCCGGCTATCACGAGCGCGATCTGCCCCTTGACGCCGTCCATCTGGACATCGACCACTACGACGACCATCAGGTGTTCACCGTCGACCAGGACCGTTTCCCCAAGCTGCCGGTGCTGGCCGAGGAGCTGCGGCGGGACGGCGTCCGCCTGGTGTCGATCGTCGACCCGGCGGTCAAGGCCGAACCGGGCAACGCCGTCTACGACAGCGGGCTGGCCGAGGACGCGTTCGTCAGGGACGCCTCGGGGCGGGTCGTCGAGGGCGTGGTGTGGCCGGGTGAGGCGGTGTTCCCCGATTTCACGCACGCGCGGGTGCGGCGCTGGTGGGGGGAGCTGTACGCGGAGCGGATAGGTCAGGGGTTCGCCGGCTTCTGGCACGACATGAACGAGCCGACGTCGTTCACGGCCTTCGGCGAGCCGACGCTGCCCCGGTCGGCCCGCCACGCCCTCGACGGGCGGGACGGCGATCACCGGGAGGCGCACAACGTCTATGCGCTGTGCATGGCCAGGGCGGCCTACGAAGGGCTGCGGGAGCTGCTGCCCGAGGAGCGGCCGTTCCTGTTCTCCCGGTCCGGCTGGGCGGGGCTGCAGCGCTACGGCGGGACGTGGTCGGGGGACGTCGCCACGGGCTGGGCGGGGCTGCGGGCGTCGCTGTCGCTGGTGATGGGGCTCGGTCTGTGCGGGGTGCCGTACTCGGGGCCGGACGTGGGCGGCTTCGACGGGAGTCCGTCGCCCGAGCTGTATCTGCGGTGGTTCCAGCTCGGGGCGTATCTGCCGCTGTTCCGTACGCACGCGAGCATGCGGGCGGGGCGCCGCGAGCCGTGGGAGTTCGGTCCGGAGGTGTTGGAGCACGCGCGCGTGGCGCTCGTCGAACGCCGACGGCTGTTGCCGTACTTCGTGACGCTGGCGCATCTGGCCCGGCGTACCGGGGCTCCCTATGTGCGCCCGGTGTGGTGGGGCGCGCCCGAGGACCGGGCGTTGCGGGACTGCGAGGACGCCTTCCTTCTGGGTGACTGCCTGCTGGTGGCGCCGGTGCTCGATCCGGGCGCCGAGCGGCGTGCCGTACAGCTCCCGAGGGGGCTCTGGTACGACACGGCGACGGGCCGCAGGCACCGGGGGCCGGGGCAGGTGCTGGTGGACGCCCCTCTGTCGCGCATTCCGGTGTTCGCGCGCGCGGGTGCCGTCATACCGGTGCGCGGGGACGACGGCGGGCTGGAGCTGGAGGTGTGGACGCCGGCCCGGGGACGGACCGGGGGCGGTCTGGTGGTGCGGGACCCGGGCGACGGCTGGGACGAGCCCGAGGTCGAGCGGTACGTCGCCCGCTGGGAGGGCCGGCAGGTCGTCGTCGAGCGGGAGGGAGAGGACGGGCTGCAGGAGCCGTCCCACCCCGTGCGCGTGCGCGGGCTCGCCTAGGTCGTGTCCGGTGGTCCCGGCCGGGCGGGGGTCAGATGTAGCGGCCCTCGAAGAACGCCCGCACGGCGTGGGTGTGCAGCGGGAACGCGAGTTCCTGCGGCCCGCGCAGCACGTGCCAGCCCTCCGTCTCGTCGGTGCGCGCGGACTCCGGGAGGCGGTCGGCGGGGCGCTCCGGGAGGAGGCCGAACAGCAGCAGGTGGCCGTCGGGCGAGCTCATGGCGTCGGCGAGGCGTACGTCGCGGCCCGCGGCCTCGATGCCCGTCTCCTCCCTGAGTTCGCGGACGACGGCCTGCCGCCAGTCCTCGCGGTCGTCGATGAAGCCGCCGGGCAGGGCGACTCCCCCGCGCGCGGGAGCGACGGTTCGGGTGATGACGACCAGGCCGGTGCCCTGCGCGTCGTACACCGGCTGGAGTGCGACGGCCACCGGCAGCGGGTTGCGGTAGGCGACGGTGGCGCAGGCCGGGCAGGTGCGGGGCCAGCCGGTGACGCCCTCCCCGTAGGGCGCTCCACAGCTCGAACAGTGGGAGTCGCGCGCGGAGTTCGACTTGGAGTGCAGAGATTCGGACACGCGGCGGAGCGTATCCGATCTTGGGGAGGGCGTCGTGCGCGACCGGCTCAGGACGCGGTGGTCAGGGACGCGGCGGAGACGGGGAAGTCGAAGTAGGTGTCCGGGTAGGGCTCGGGTTTGAAGGTGTAGTGCCACCATTCCTCGGCGAGGTTCACGAAGCCGAGTTCCTCCAGGGTGTTCTTCAGGAGCAGCCGGTTGGCGAGCTGCGGGCCCTGGATGCGCGGGTCCAGGGTGTGGGCGAGCGTGTCGAAGCAGTCGTAGCCGGTCCCCATGTCGACGGAGTTGTCCGGGAAACGCTCGTCCTGGGCCGCGTAACAGGGCACGAGGGTCTCGCCGGGGACGTACGGCCTGGTCGGGTGGGCGGGGAGCTTCACCAGGGTGAGGTCCATGGTGGAGCCGCGGCTGTGGCCGGACTTGGCCGCGATGTAGCCGTCGTCGAACAGGCGGGTCTTGTCGACGTCCGGGTAGAACTCGTCCTTCATGGCCTGGTCGTCCAGGTCTTCGGCCCAGCGGACGAAGTGGTCGACGGCGCGCTGGGGCCGGTAGCAGTCGTACACCTTGAGCGAGTAGCCCTGGCGGAGCAGCCGGCTCTGTGCGCGGTGCAGGGCTTCGGCCGCCGGGCGGGTGAGGATGCAGATCGGCTGCCGGTAGCCGTCGACGGGTGCTCCCACGAAGTTGTGCGGAGTGAAGTAGCGGATGTCCTGAAGGATCGTCGGGTCCACGGTGGAGAGGGCCACGAAGTCCGCGGGGGCTCGGCCGTCGGTGGACGCGCGCGCGGTGGCGGACGCCGCGGTCACGGTGAGTAAGGCCACGAGGACGGCGACGAGGCCGCGGACCGCACTGAAGGGGCGTGTCATGCCCACACCCTGCCCAAGGCTAGGCACCCGTGCCAAAATTCTGATTGTCCGTCAGATTGCCTGCGGAGGAGGACCGTTGTCACGTACACGCACACCTGTGGTCGCCGGCTGGTTCACGGGGGACGGTGACGACTTCCGGCTGCTCGGGACATGCTGCTCGGTCTGCCGCTCGGTCTTCTTCCCTCGCGAGGACACGCACTGCCGCAACCCGGGCTGCCTCGGCGGGGACCTGGAGGAGGTCCCGCTGTCGCGGCGTGGACGCGTCTGGTCGTACACGGACAGCCGCTACCGCCCTCCGTCACCCTATGTGACCGATCCGGAACTTCCGTGGGTGCCGTACGCGTTGATCGCTGTGGAGCTGGAGTCCGAGCGGATCGTGGTGCTGGGACAGGCGGTTCCCGGGGTCACCGTCGCCGATCTGGCGGTGGGCATGGAGGTGGAGGTCGTCGCGGGCGTGCTCGGCGAGGACGCGGAGACGACGTGGACGACCTGGCAGTGGCGGCCGACGGGGGTGGCGGGATGACGACAGAGGTGGCGGTGCTCGGCGCGGGAATGCATCCGTGGGGCAAGTGGGGACGCGGCTTCGTGGAGTACGGCGTGGCGGCCGCGCGGGCGGCTCTGGCCGACGCCGGTCTGCAGTGGCGGGACGTGGGCTCGGTCGTCGGCGCGGACACGGTGCGTGGCGGCTACCCGGGCTATGTGGCCGGGGCGACGTTCGCGAAGGCCCTGGGCTGGCAGGGTGCCCGGGTGACGAGCGTGTACGCGGCGTGCGCGTCGGGGGCGCAGGCGATCGACGCGGCGCGGGCGCGGATCCTCGCCGGTCTGACGGACGTGGCGCTCGTGGTGGGGGCGGACGCGGCGCCCAAGGGCTTCTTCCGGCCCGCGGGCGGGGACCGGCCGGACGACCCGGACTGGCTGCGGTTCCGGGTCCTCGGCGCCACCAATCCGACGTACTTCGGGCTGTACGCGCGCAGACGCATGGCGGTGCACGGGGACACCCTGGACGACTTCGCCCGGGTCAAGGTGAAGAACGCCGCCATGGGGGCGCTGAACCCGAACGCGCGCTACCGCAGGCGGGTCACGGCAGAGGAGGTCGCCGCCTCCGCGGTGGTCGCGGATCCGCTGCGGCTGCTGGACATCTGCGCGACCTCGGACGGCGGGGCCGCCCTGGTGCTGTCGAGCATGGAGTTCGCCCGTCGGCACGGCGCGGCGGAGCCGGTGCGGATCCGGGCCGTGTCCACCGTGACGCCCCGTTATCCCAGCACGGTCCTGGATCTGCCGGACATCGCCACCGACTCGGCGGTCGCGGTGGACCCGCCCGGTGAGCCGTTCCGTGCGTCGATCGCCCGCGCGGCCTACGAGGAGGCCGGCGTCGGCCCCGAGGATCTGTCGCTGGCCGAGGTCTACGACCTGTCCACCGCGCTGGAGCTCCAGTGGTACGAGGACCTCGGCCTGTGCGGCGACGGGGAGGGCGCCAAGCTGTTGCGGGACGGCGCGACCGCGCCGGGCGGTCGTACGCCGGTCAACACGAGCGGAGGGCTGGCCTCGTTCGGGGAGGCGGTGCCGGCGCAGGCGATCGCCCAGGTGTGCGAGCTGACATGGCAGTTGCGGGGGCAGGCGGGAGAGCGTCAGATCCCGCACGCACGCGTGGGCATCACGGCGAACCAGGGGCTGTTCGGGCACGGGTCGGCGGTGATCGCGGTGCGGTGAGGAGCGGCCGGGCACGGGCGGTCGAGGCGCGCTCCCGGGGGTCGTCCGGCACCGTCCGTGAGGGGCCGGAATCCTGCGTGAACGTCTCATGAACTGGGCCTGGGCGTGCGCCGACGGCGCCATCATGCTCCCGTGCCCTCCTGGACGGATACTCTCCGCTTCGCCTTCCAATCCGCTGACGCGGCTGCCGGGTTCGGACGCGATCACCTCGGAGGTGGACCGACGGATCGCGGAGGGCCGGGCGTTCGCGCTGAGCTGGCTGGACGTGGACCATCAAGCAGGTCAACGACAGCGCGGGCTTCGCGGCGGGCGACGAGCCGATCCGGTCGGTGGGGCGGGCGCTGCGGGTCGCGGCGTCCGGGAGCATCCGGGTGGGGCACATCGGCGGGGACGACTTCCTGGTGCTGGCCGATCCGGAGGCGCTGGATCCGCTGGCGGTGTCCGTGCTGGACGCGCCGTGGTCGGCGGGCGGGCGTCCGGTCACGGTGTCCCTGGCCACGGTGCAGTGCCCGCCGGGCAGCGTCACCGACCACCGGGCCGCGGCCGCGTGTCTGGCCCCGCTGAAGAAGGCCGCGAAGGCGCTGCGCGGGGCGAGTTGGGTGACGGGGCAGGCGGGGTTCTCCGGTCATGAGGTGCGGCGGGGGTCGCCGTCGGCGGCGGAGGCGGTGGGGGTGGAGCCGGGCGTGGTGTGAGCGGGCGTCACGAGGACCAACCATTGCCGTCCGCCTCCTTGACGCTCCCTGGGTGCCGGTGAACACTTCCCGGTGTCAGCCGACATCGCCGTACATTCTCGGCGTATCCAGGCATGCGCCACGCGGACCTCTCTCACCGCGGCCACTCCCCCAAGGGCGATGCGGCGCTGACGGCACGCTCGTCACGGACGCCGGGCGGGGCGCGGGATCTCCCTGCCATGGCCGAAGCAGCCACGCGAACCGCACCCTGCACAGCGCACCGGGGCCGAATCGCCCCGGGCCGGGCCCAGGAGCCGCCATGACAAACGGAGACATATTCGTCGGCGAGGTCATCGGTACCGCGATCCTCATCCTGTTCGGCGCGGGGGTCTGCGCCGCCGTCACCCTCAGATACTCCAAGGCACGGGCGTCGGGTTGGGTGGTGATCGCCTTCGGCTGGGGGTTCGGCGTGCTGGCGGGGGCGTACACGGCCGCGCCGCTGTCGGGCGGGCAGCTCAACCCCGCCGTGACCGTCGGGATCGCCGTCGACACGGGCAAGTGGGACAAGGTCTGGGTCTATCTGCTGGGCCAGATGGTCGGTGCGATGCTCGGTGCCGTGCTGGCCTATCTGGTGTATCTCGCACAGTTCCAGGCGAACGTACGGCAGACGGGCACCACGGAGGGCACGGCGGAGGAGCCGACGCCGACGCTGGGGATCTTCTCCACCATCCCCGAGATCCGGAACCCGGTTGCCAACCTGATCACGGAGATCATCGCGACGATCGCGCTCGTCCTGCCGATCCTCGCCTTCGGGCTGACGAAGGGACTCGGTGAGTCCGGCACGCTCGTGCTGATCGTGTCGCTGCTCGTCGTCGGTATCGGACTCTCCCTGGGCGGGCCGACGGGCTATGCCATCAACCCGGCGCGCGACCTGGGCCCGCGGATCGTGCACACCTTCCTGCCGATCCCGAACAAGGGGACCTCCGACTGGGGTTACGCCTGGATCCCCGTGGTCGGCCCGCTGATCGGCGGAGTGCTCGCGGGCCTCATCTACAACGTGGCCTTCTGATCCGACTTCTGAACCCAGCCCAAGGGGTAGCAATGACGGACAACGCCGAGAAGTACGTCGCCGCAATCGACCAGGGCACCACCTCCAGCCGCTGCATCGTCTTCGACCGGCACGGCGCGATCGTCGCCGTCGACCAGCGCGAGCACCGCCAGATCTTCCCCAAGCCCGGCTGGGTGGAGCACGACGCCACCGAGATCTGGTCCAAGGTGCAGGCCGTGGTCGCCGGGGCGATCGCGAAGGCGGGGCTGCGGGCCGATCAGATCAGCGCGCTCGGCATCACCAACCAGCGCGAGACGACCGTGCTGTGGGACCGCGCCACGGGCAAACCCGTGCACAACGCGATCGTGTGGCAGGACACCCGGACGGCCGCCCTCTGCAACGAACTGGGCGGCCCGGACGGGCAGGACCGGTTCCGTGAGCAGACGGGGCTGCCGCTGGCCAGTTACTTCTCGGGGCCGAAGGCTGCCTGGCTGCTGGACAACGTGCCGGGGCTCAGGGACCGGGCCGAGCGGGGCGAGATCGCTTTCGGCACGATCGACTCCTGGCTGATCTGGAACCTCACCGGCGGCACCGCCGGCGGCCGGCACGTGACCGATGTGACCAACGCCGGCCGGACCATGCTGATGAACCTGGAGACCCTTCAATGGGACACCTCGATTCTGTCGGCGATGAACGTGCCCGAGGCCGTGCTGCCCGAGATCAGGTCCTCGGCCGAGGTGTACGGCACCGCCGTGGGACAGCTCGGCGGGGTGCCGGTCGCCTCGGCGCTGGGCGACCAGCAGGCGGCGGTGTTCGGGCAGGCCTGCTACGACGTGGGGACGGCGAAGAACACGTACGGGACGGGCAGTTTCCTGCTGCTCAACACCGGCACCCGGCCGGTGCCGTCGAAGAGCGGTCTGCTGACGACGATGGGCTACAAGATCGGCGAGGAGGCGCCGGTCTACTGTCTGGAGGGTTCGATCGCCATAACGGGTGCGCTCGTGCAGTGGTTCCGGGACCAGCTCGGCATCATCCGTTCGGCTGACGAGATCGAGACACTGGCGGCGAGCGTCGAGGACAACGGCGGCGCGTACATCGTGCCCGCGTTCTCCGGACTGTTCGCGCCGTACTGGCGTTCGGACGCGCGCGGTGTGGTCACCGGGCTGACCCGCTACGTCACGAAGGCGCATCTCGCCCGTGCGGTGCTGGAGGCGACGAGCTGGCAGACGCGGGAGGTCGTGGACGCCATGTACCAGGACTCCGGGGTGCAGATCACGACCCTGAAGGTGGACGGCGGCATGACGAAGAACAACCTGCTCATGCAGCATCAGGCGGACGTCCTCGGCGTGCCCGTGATCCGCCCCAGGGTCTCCGAGACGACCTGCCTCGGCGCGGCGTACGCGGCGGGACTGGCCACCGGGGTGTGGAACGACCTGGACGAGCTGAAGGCGCACTGGCAGAAGGACGCCGAGTGGACTCCCGCGATGGAGGCGTCGGTGCGGGACCGCGAGTACCACAACTGGCGCAAGGCCGTGGAGAAGAGCCTCCGCTGGGTGGAGGACGGCGAGGGCTAGTACGCGCGTGTGCGTCCCCGTGGAGCCGCGAGGCAGCGGCCCGTCCCCCGGTCGGCGAGGGTACGGGCCGTGCCGGCTCAGGTGGTGACGGTCTGACGGCGTTCGGTGCCGTAGTCCATCGCGTGCTGGACGACACCGACCAGGACGTCCCTGACCGAGAGCCGGTCGCGCGCGTCGCACAGGATCACCGGGACGTCGTCGTCGAGGTCGAGGGCCCTGCGCACATCCGCCTCGGGGTAACGGTCGGCGCCCTCGAAGCAGTTGACGCCGATGAGGAACGGTATGTCGCGGCGCTCGAAGTAGTCGACGGCGGCGAAGCAGTCCTCCAGGCGGCGGGTGTCGGCGAGCACGACGGCGCCGAGCGCGCCCTCGGAGAGCTCGTCCCACATGAACCAGAACCGCTCCTGGCCGGGTGTGCCGAACAGGTACAGCACCAGGTCCTCGCGCAGGGTGATGCGGCCGAAGTCCATGGCGACGGTGGTCGTGTGCTTGCGCTCGACGCCGGTGAGGTCGTCGACCGGGCGGCCGGCCTCGGTGAGGTACTCCTCGGTGCGCAGCGGCCTGATCTCGCTGACGGCGCCGACGAGGGTGGTCTTGCCCACCCCGAAACCGCCGGCGACCAGGATCTTGAGCGTGACGGGCTCGACCTGGGGCTTGCCGCGCTCAGAACGCCCGAAGATCATCGTTCACTTCTCCTGCTTGATGGCTTGACTGGGGGTGTGGGGCGGGGAGCCGTAGCCCCCGCCGCCGGGGGTCTCGACGACGAGTACGTCACCGGGGGCGACGTCCACGGAATCGCTCCCTCCGAGCCGGACGACGGTGCCGTCGGCCCGCTCCACCCGATTGGCGCCCAGCGCGCCGGATGCGCCCCCGGCCATACCGTACGGGGGAACTCGGCGGTGCTGGGAGAGGGTGGACACGGTCATGGGCTCGTGGAAGCGGATGCGGCGGACGGCACCGTCCCCGCCGTGCCATTGTCCCGCCCCTCCGCTGCCGAACCGGACGGCGAACTCGTCCAGTTGTACCGGAAGTCGCCACTCCAGCACCTCGGGGTCGGTGAGCCGGGAGTTCGTCATGTGGGTCTGGACGACGGCGGCGCCGTGGAAGCCGTCGCCCGCGCCGGATCCGGAGGCCACGGTCTCGTAGTACTGGTGGCGTGCGTTGCCGAAGGTGACGTTGTTCATGGTGCCGGAGCCCTCGGCCTGGACGCCCAGGGCCGCGTAGAGGGCGCCGGTGATCGCCTGGGACGTCTCGACGTTGCCGGCGACCACGGCGGCTGGCGGTTCGGGAGCGAGCAGGGAGCCGTGCGGCACGACGATCCCGAGGGGGCGCAGGCAGCCGTCGTTGAGGGGGATGTCGTCGGCGACGAGGGTGCGGAAGACGTAGAGGACGGCCGCGTTGACGACCGAGTAGGGCGCGTTGAAGTTGGTGGCGAGCTGCGGTGACGTGCCGGTGAAGTCGACGGTCGCCGACCGGTTTTCGCGGTCCACGCGGACGCGGACGCGGATGACGGCGCCCGAGTCGGTCTCGTAGGCGTACGCGCCGTCGTCGAGGGCGTCGATGACGCGCCGTACCGCTTCCTCGGCGTTGTCCTGGACGTGGCGCATGTAGGCCTGTACGACGTCGAGCCCGAAGTCCTCGATCATGCGGGCGACTTCGTCGACGCCCTTCCGGTTGGCGGCGATCTGGGCACGCAGGTCGGCTAGGTTGGTCGTGGGGTTGCGGGAGGGGTACGCCGCTTCGGTGAGCAGGCGCAGGGTCTCCTCCTCGCGGAAGCGCCCGTTCTCGGCGAGCAGCCAGTTGTCGAAGAGGACGCCTTCCTCGTCGATGGTGCGGCTGTCTGCGGGCATGGAGCCGGGAGTGATGCCGCCGATCTCGGCGTGGTGGCCGCGGGACGCCACGTAGAAGAGGATCTCGGGGTCACTCTCCGTGTCGCCGTTCCCGCGGGTGTCGAAGACCGGGGTGATGACGGTGACGTCGGGCAGATGGGTGCCGCCGTGATACGGGTCGTTGACCGCGTAGGTGTCCCCGGGCCGCATCCCTGTGCCGCGGCGGCGGATGACCTCCTTGACGCTGGTGCCCATGGAGCCCAGGTGGACGGGGATGTGAGGGGCGTTGGCCACGAGGTTTCCGTCCGGGTCGAACAGGGCGCAGGAGAAATCGAGGCGTTCCTTGATGTTGACGGACTGCGCCGTGGACTCCAGTCGGGCGCCCATCTGCTCGGCGATGGACATGAACAGGTTGTTGAAGACCTCGAGGAGAACCGGATCGACTTGTGTGGCGAGATCGGAACTCTCCGTAATCGCCGTGCGTTCCATGACCAGATGCCCGTCGTGGCTCGCCGCGGCTTCCCAGCCGTCGTCGACCACGGTCGTGGCACTGGCCTCGGTGATGATCGCGGGGCCGGTGACGGACTCGCCGGGAGGAAGGTCCTCGCGGCGGTGGAGAGGTACGTCGCGCCAGACGCCGCCGGTGTGGAGGCGGACGGTCAGCGGCGTGGCGGTACGGCCCTCGTACGGGGCGAGGGCGGACAGATCGGGGGGTTGTGTGATGCCGGTCGCTTCCACGGAGAGCGCTTCGACGACGATCGGGCGGTCGAGCGTGAAGGAGTACGTGGCGCGATGACGTTCTTCGAAGGCGCGGGTCATCGTGGCGGGTTCGGTGAGTTCGACGGTGAGGGTGGTGTCGGTGCCGTCGTAGCGCAGCTGTGCGCGGCGGGTGACGCGGACCCGGTCGTCGGGGACGTCCTCGGCGCGCAGCTCCGCGCGGGCCGCCGATTCGAGGTCGTCGGCGGTCTTGTGGATGCTCGGCATCGCGCCGGCTTCGAGGGGCGACTCGGCGGACTGTTCGCGCATGGCGGTGGTGTCGGCGAGCCCCATGCCGAGCGCGGACAGGACACCGGCCATGGGCGGCACGAGGACGGTGCGGATACCGAGCGAGTCGGCGACCATGCACGCGTGCTGGCCTCCGGCGCCGCCGAAGGTCGTGAGGGCGTAGCGGGTGACGTCGTGGCCCTTCTGGACGGAGATCCGCTTCACGGCGTTGGCGATGTTCGCCACGGCGATCCGCAAAAAGCCCTCGGCCACCTGCTCGGGGGTGCGGTCGTCCCCGGTCCGCTCGCGGATCTCCTGCGCGAGGGCGGTGAAGCGGTCGTGGACCAGGGCGGCGTCCAGGGGCCGGTCGCCGTCGGGGCCGAACACCTTGGGGAAGTGGGCGGGTTGGATGCGGCCGAGCATCACATTGGCGTCGGTGACGGCGAGCGGGCCGCCCGCGCGGTAGCAGGCCGGGCCGGGGTCCGCGCCGGCCGAGTCCGGCCCCACGCGGTAGCGGGAGCCGTCGAAGCGCAGGACGGAGCCGCCGCCCGCGGCGACGGTGTGGATGTCCAGCATCGGGGCGCGCAGCCGGACGCCGGCGATCTGCGTGGTGAACACGCGCTCGTGGTCTCCCGCGAAGTGGGAGACGTCGGTGGAGGTGCCGCCCATGTCGAACCCGATGACGCGGTCGAAACCGGCGAGCTGGGACATACGGGCCATGCCCACGATGCCGCCGGCCGGACCGGACAGGACGGCGTCCTTGCCGCGGAACTGGTGGGCCTCGGCCAGGCCGCCGTTGGACTGCATGAACATCAGCCGTACATCGCGCAGTTCGTCGGCGACATGGCGGACGTAGCGGCGCAGCACGGGCGACAGGTAGGCGTCGACGACGGCGGTGTCCCCGCGCGGGACGAGTTTCATGAGGGGGCTGACCTCGCTGGACAGCGAGATCTGCGGGAAGCCGGTCCGGGCGGCCAGCCGTCCGACGGCCCGCTCGTGCTCGGGGTGGAGATGGCTGTGCATGCACACGACGGCGACGGCCCGGATTCCGTCGTCGTACGCCTGCCGCAGGGGGGCGGCGAGGGCGTCCAGGTCCGGGGCGCGCAGGACGGTGCCGTCGGCCGCGATGCGCTCGTCCACCTCCACGACCCGCTCGTAGAGCAGCTCGGGGAGCTCGATCCGGCGGGCGAAGATGTGCGGGCGGTTCTGGTAGGCGATCCGCAGGGCGTCGCGGAAGCCCCGGGTGATGACGAGCAGGGTGCGTTCGCCCGTGCGTTCCAGCAGGGCGTTGGTGGCGACCGTCGTGCCCATGCGGACGGCGTCGACGGGGTCGTCCGAGTCGGCCAGCAGGGCGCGGACACCGGCGACGGCCGCGTCGGTGTACCGCGCGGGGTTGTCCGACAGGAGCTTGTGCGTCAGCAGCCGGCCGTCCGGGCGGCGCGCGACGATGTCGGTGAAGGTACCGCCCCGGTCCACCCAGAACTGCCAGCCGCTCACGTCCTCACCTCGCTTCCGTGCTGCTCACAGCGCCCGGAGGCCGTTGATCACGTCGCGGAGGATGCTCTCGTCCACCAGTTCGGCAGGGGGTACGGGCCGGTTCACATGGACGAATTCCGTGTCCACGAGGTCGCCGACGAGGACCCGTACCACGCCGATGGGCAGATCGAGCTCGGCGGAGAGCTCGGCGACCGACTGCGGCGCCCGGCGGCACAGGTCCACGATGTGCACGTGTTCCGGGGAGAGCGACGGGTCGGTTTCGGCATCCTCGGCGTGGGGCTCGGCGACGACGACTGCGATCAGATCGAGACGGTGCTGGACCGCACTGGTGGTGCGGCCCCGTGTCATGGCGTAGGGACGGACGACCGGTCCGGCGTCGTCGTCGAACCAGTGGCTGCTTCCCTGACCGTCTGTGCTCATGCCATCCCACTACCCGCCCGAGGGCAGATCGGTGCGCGGGACGGTGCCCAGATGTACGCCGACCCGCTTGACCAGCAGGGTCATCTCGTACGCCACCTGGCCCACGTCCGAGTCGGCGTCCGAGAGGACGGCGAGGCAACTGCCGTCACCGGCGGCCGTGACGAACAGGAACGCCTCGTCGAGTTCGACGACGGTCTGACGGACGTCACCGGCCTCGAAGTGCCGGCCGACGCCCTTGGCGAGGCTGTGGAAGCCCGAGGCGACGGCGGCGAGGTGCTCGCTGTCCTCCCTGGTCAGGTCCCTGGACGCCCCGGTCGCCAGACCGTCGCCGGAGAGCACGACGGCCTTGCGGATGCTGGCGACCCGGTCGACGAGTTCGTCGAGGAGCCAGTTCAGTTCGCCGTTGTTGCTCATGTGGCCGGTCGCCTGCGGTGCGGTCATCGACCGTCCCCCTTAGTCGTTCGTTGTGGTGCTGTGCCGCTGTGGGTCTCGTCGCCCGCGGCGTTCTCTGCGCGGCCGCGCTGCCAGCCTCGCTGGAGCGATGCCATGCGGCTGCGTACCTCGTCGGCGTCCCGGTCCTCAAGGTCGGAGCGGGTTCCCGGGCGCGGCGCGGGCCCCTGCCTCAGTTGCGGGGCGAGGTTGGCCTGCCGTACCCGGCGGGGCAGCGCCGCGGGCGCGGAGCCGGTGTCATGAGGCCCGCTGCCCGGGGCGCGGTCCTGGGGGCCGCTTTCCAGCCTGCGCTCCGCTGGGCCGCCCGCGCCACTCGCGCGTGGGTCGGGTATCGGGCGCGGGCGTGCGGCCGGGTCGTGCCCGCCGTCGGACGCCGCCTGGCGGGCGCGCTGCGGGAGGGCGGGGGCCTGCCACGGCTCGCCGGTGCCGTGTCCGGGGCGGGCCGGCGGCGCCGGGGGCTCGTTCGCGCCGGTGCTCCTCGGGATCTGCGCCCCGCTTCCCCGGCGGCGCGAGGGCAGGGGAGCCGGCCCGCCGGAGTCCGTCCGGTGCTGTGCGGCGCGGTGCGCGGCGTCCTCGTCCGTTTCCGCGCGCGGGGAGCGCGGGTCGACGACCGGGCGGCCGTGCGAGCTGACCAGCTTGGGTGTAGGGCGGCCGGGCAGCGGCAGCAGGGCGGCCGGGTCCCCGGTCCCGTGGCCCGGCTCACCGGGGGTGTCGGGCAGCCTGCGGTGCGGGTCGGCGGCGGTGACGGCCGGGGCGTCCTCGGGTCGGGTGAGGGAGCGGCGCGGGCGGAAGAGGGCACCGCTGTCGTCCTCGTCGTCCAGGGGGGCCGGGAAGCCGCCGAGGGCGTCGAGGTCGACGGGGGCCTCCAGCTCGACCGGGCCGTCCAGCACGGGCATGCCGGGAAGCTGCACGGACGGGGTCAGCGCGGGCCTGCGGGTGTCGTCGGACTCGGCCGCCTTCGGCGCGCGGGGGCGGTCGAGGCGGAAGCCGATGCCGTTGGTGTCGGGGACGTCGTCGGTCAGGAGGGCGTCGGGGATGAAGACGACGGCGGTCGTGCCGCCGTAGGGGGAGGGCTGCAGGGAGACACGGACGTTCTGGCGCTGGGCGAGGCGGCTGACCACGAACAGTCCGAGGCGGTCGGTGTCGGACAGCTCGAACTCCGGGGTCTCCGCGAGACGGAGGTTGGCCTCCAGGAGCGCTTCGGGGGCCATGCCGAGGCCTCGGTCGTGGATCTCCAGGGTGAATCCGTTGGCGACCCGCTCGCCCAGGACCTGGACGGCGGTGTGCGGCGGGGAGAACACCGTGGCGTTCTCCAGGAGCTCGGCCACGAGGTGGGTGAGGTCGGCGACGGCGGGTCCGGTGACGGCGAGGCGCGGCAGGCGGCGGACCTCGATGCGCTCGTAGTCCTCGACCTCGGCGACGGCGGCGCGCACGATGTCCATGAGCTGGACGGGTTTGCGCCACTGCCGGGAGGGGGCCGCGCCGGAGAGGATCACCAGGCCCTCGGCGTGACGGCGCATGCGGGTGGTGAGGTGGTCGAGCCGGAAGAGGTCGGCGAGTTCCTCGGCGTCCTCGGTGCGGCGCTCCATGGTGTCGAGCAGGGTGAGCTGCTTGTGGAGCAGGACCTGGCTGCGTCGGGCCAGGTTGACGAAGACCTCGGAGACCCCGGCCCGCAGTTCGGCCTGCTTCACGGCGGCCTCGACCGCGGCGCGCTGGAGGGTGTTGAGGGCCTGGCCGACCTCGCCCATCTCGTTCTTGTCGTACTCCAGTTGCGGCACCTCGGTCTCCACGTCGACCTGTTCGCCCGCGGACAGACGCCGCATCACGCTGGGCAGCCGCACACCGGACGCCTCGTGGGCCTCCAGCCGCAACTGGCGCAGGTCGCGGATGAGGCCGCGGCCGATGCGCACGGACAGGACGAGGGAGACGATCAGGGCGACCAGACCGAAGACGCCGGCGAAGACCGCCTTGACGATGACCTCGATCGCCACCGGCCGGACGCGGTCCTGGTAGCGGTCGTTGGCCTGTTCGTCCAGGGTGCCGAGCTCTTGGAGGACGTCTCCGGCCGCCGTGTCCCAGTTCCTGGCGGTGACGCCCTTGGGCGGGGTGCCGGGCGCGGCGGCGACGACGGCCTGTTCGGCGGTGCGCAGGGGGGCGGTGGTGGCGTTCTTCCAGAAGCTCTCGTAGCGCTCGCGCTCGGCGGAGGGCAACTGGGCCAGGCTGGTGTCGTAGACGACGTCGCGCTGCGCCTGGAAGTCGGAGACCTCGCGGATCTCCTCGCGGGTGAGCCGGCCGACGACCAGGGCGGAGCCGAGCAGGGCGTCCTCCCGGGAGAGCAGCTCGCGGGCGAGGGCGACGCTGACGAGAGCCCGGTACTGCTTGTCCATCTCCACGCTGTCGACCACGTCCAGCTTGGCCAGCAGCGCGTAGCAGGGGTCGATGAGCCGGTTGTAGAGGTCCAGCGCCTGGGCCCGGGTGACGGTGCCCTCCTCGACACTGCCGCGCAGGGAGTCGAGTCCGTCGAAGGCGTCGAGGACCGCGGTCAGGCCCTCGCCGTCGTCCTGGTCCAGGACCTCGCGGACATCGGAGTCCCGGGCGTTGCGGCGGATCTCGGCGAGCGCCTCGTCCGTGGCGGTCCGGGTGCGACGCAGGGCGGAGAGCGCGTCGGAGGCGCGGGGGTCGGCGAGGTAGACGAGGGTCTGGCGGCGCTCCTGCTGGACGACGCGGACCGTGTCCTCGATGGGGTAGCCGACCTTCTCCACGAGGGACGACACGGTGAACAGACGGTTCGCCTCACGGCCCGTCAGTACCGTGGCGAAGCCCCAGATCGCGGTCAGGGACACCAGCGGCACGAGAAGCAGCGCCACGATCTTCCGGCGGATCGACTTCCCGCGAAAGCGCATGGCCTCCCCCAGCTCGAACCCCCTGCGTCAGGGGGTACGCATGTGCGTCAACAAACGGCGCGAGCCTACTACCGACGCGCGGTTAACTCGAAGAGCGGTCCGGAAGCCGAACTTCCGCACCAGCGTCCGGACATGGTGAGTTGTCCGGGCAATACGGGGGATTGCGACCCTGAAACCCGCCTTCCCGAGAAGACCGGAATCGATCGGCCACGTCGTGGACTTGGCCAGAATTTTTCGCAACTTGGGAATCTTCACGGCTTCTCGTGCGTCTTCATCATTGGGAAACGGGGGCGGAATCGGCCACAGGAGCCGCAGGCTGTCCCCCGGCGGCGTAAAACAGAGCAAGCCGGGCAGCCACTGGGGAGCCGGGTCTTCGACCCGGAAGTGAGCGGTCTGCCGGCGGTGGGGAGTGACACGTTGATGGGCACGGCGGAGCGGCGTGAGGCGTCCGAAGAGGGTGTGGCGATCACGACACAGGAGCGGGTGTCCTACCGGCCGTTGTGGGTGGAGGAGCCCGCGCGACGGCGCCGGCTGCCGGATCCGGTGCGTACGGCGGCCGTACGCGCGGTCCTCATCGCCTCCGTGACGCTGCTTCAGGCGATGGTGGCGTTCCTGTGCACCCTCGCCGAGTCCTGGCTGGCCTTCCCGATGGTGATCAGCAGTGTGGTCAGCACCGTGGTGGCCACGTGGTCGGTGCTGGACGTCTGGGTGACCCGCCAGGTGTGGAACCAGCGCAACGGCGTGGTGTCGGCACCCAGCAGCACGGCCCGCTCGCTGCGCCGTGAGCGCCGCCGGGCGCGGCGCCAGGCCAGGGCCATGGAGCGGGCGCAGGAGCGGATACGCCGTCAGGGCGGCACCGGGCAGCTCTCGCACTCCTGAGCACCCGTGGGTGCCGGGCCCCTTGGCGCCCGGCACCCATCTCATGCGGTCGGCCCGGCTACGAAGCGCCGACGGCCGGGCGCTTGTACATCCGGGTCGCAGTGATCTCGCTGTGCACGGCCTCGTCCGACCGGGGTGGCTGGGGCAGACCGGGTCGCAGGTGTTCCTCGACGCTGATGTACTTCAGGCCGGCCCTGAGGTCGGCGTCGTTGCGGAGCCGGATGACGAGGGGGAACTCCGCCAGCGCCGTCGTGTCGAACAGTCCGGTGGTGTACAGCAACTGGACACCGAGCGCGTCGGACACGGCCCGCTGGAGTTCCAGCAGATAGGTCGCGTTGGCCCGGCCGATGGGGTTGTCGAGAAACAGCGTGCCGGCGTGCCGGTGCTTGTCCCGGCCCCGGTCGTTGGAGCGCAGCGCCGCCATCGTGCAGTACAGGGCGATGGCGGCGGTGAGCAGCTGACCGCCGGAGAACACGTCACCCATCTGTCCGACCGGGACCCGCTCGGCCCGGAGCACGGCGTCCGGCTTGAGGATCTCGACCGCGATGCCCTTGGGCTGCAGAGCGGCGCCCACGCCCCGCAGCAGCAGGGACATGCCGTCACGCCGCAGGTCGGAGTTCTTCTTCACGGCGGCGCGGGTCGCCTCGTCGATGACCTCGCCGAGCCGCTCGGTGAGGGTGGCCTGGTCGGGCTCCTCGAAGCGGATGCGAAGGAACTCCTGGCCGGACCACTCGCCGAGGCCCTCGGGCAGCCGCGAGAGCCGCTGGGCCGAGCGGAGCGTGGCGAGCGCCGACTCGACGAGTCCGCGCAGCCGGTCCACGATCGAGTCGCGGTTGCGTTCGAGCTGTTCCAACTCGTCGGTGAGCACGCGGAGCCGGGGGGCGAAGGCGTCCGCCCACTTCTGGGCGTGCTCGGGCAGCGCGGAGGCGGGCAGTTCGCGGATCTGCTGCCGGGCGGGCGTACGGACCTGTTCGTAGCGCGTGGAGTTGGCGTGCCGCACAAGCACATCACTGGCCTCGCGTACGGCGGACTCGGCGGCGGAGAGGTCGGCGGCGCAGCCGCGCAGCGAGCGGCGGGCCTCGGCGGCCGACTGCCTGGCCTCCTCCAGCGTCCCGGGGTAGGGCTCGGGGGCCTCCTGTTCCTCCTCGGAAGGCTCACGGGTCTGCTCGCGCATCAGATCACGGAGCATCGCGGCGATCTCGTCGAAGCCGCCCGCCGCGCCCTCGGCGGCCCGGTGGGCGTCGAGGAGTTCGGCGTGCGCCTCGCGGGCCTGGGCCAGCGCCTCGGTGCGGGAGGCGAGTTCGGCCGTCGCGGTGCGCAGCAGGGCCTGGGCGTGCTCGGCGTCGCGTGGCTGGAGCTCCTCGGTGAGCTCGGTGTGCGTCTCGCCGTCCTCGGGTGCGTGCCGCTCGGCCTCGCCGCGCAGCCGGCCGAGCTGCTCGCTCGCGGTGGACATACGGGTCTCGAGGAGCTGGACGAGTTCCTCGGCGCGGGCGGCGGCGGCCTGCCGGGACGGCCCGTCGGAGCCCTCGGGCGACTGCAGGAGCTGCTCGGCACGCGTGCGGACCTTGTTGCTCAGCCGGTCCAGCTCCGCGCGGGCGGCGCTCTCGTCGCTCTCCGCGCGCGCCTGCTCGGCCCGCAGGTCGGCGCCGACACCGACCTTCTCATAGACCTGGGAGGCGGCCCGGTATGCCTCGCGCAGGGCCGGCAGGGACGCCTTCGGCGCCTGCGGATCGCCCTCCGGTACGTCGTCGGGGGCGCCGGCGATCTCGGAGCGCTCGGCACGCAGCGCCCGCGCGGTGCGGCGGGCGTCGTCCGCAGCGCGCTGGGCGGCGCGGCGGTCCTCGTCGGCGGCGCGGGCGCGCTCCAGGCAGGACTGCGCGCGGGCCTCCGACTCGGCGGCCTCGTCGGCGAGTTCGCGGAGCTTGACCTGCCAGCCCGCGCGTTCCCGCAGGCGGAAGCCGAGCCCGGCGAGGGCGTCGGCGGCGCGCCGGGCCTTCTGGGCGGTCTCCTGCTTCTCGTCGCGGACCTGGGCGGCCTCGGCGGCGGCCTCCTCCGCCTCGGCGCGCACGGTGCGGGCCTCGGCGAGTTCGCCCTCGGACTCCTCGGCGAAGGCGCGCGCCTCCCCGGCGGCCCGGGCGAGCTCGGTGAGCCGTCCCGCGGGACAGCCGGTGCGCCAGGACGCGAGCCGGGCCGACAGTTCCCGGTCCTTGCCGAGCCGCGCGGCGAGCCGGCGGATGTCCTCGTCCCGTTCGGTGGCCCGTGCGCGCAGCGCCTGGCGTTCCTCGTCGGCGGCGTGCTCGTCGTGCATGGCGGGGTTCGGCGGTACGAGGAAGACATCACCGTGCTGCGCGTCGGCGGCCGGGGTCGGTGCGAGCAGCGCGGCGGCCGTGCCCACCGCGACGGCCGAGCGCGGCAGCAGGGCGGCGTCGCTGAGGGCCTCCCGCGCGCGTGCGTGCGAGTCGGGGTCGGTGATGATCACGCCGTCGACCAGTTCGGGGCGGGCGGCGAGCACGCGCGCGTGGTCGGCGGGGTCGACGGCCTGGGCGAGGTAGCGCCAGCCGGGCAGGGCGGGGATGCCGTGTTCGCCGAGGAACTCGACGGTGGCCAGCACGTCGGGGCCGGGCGGCAGCAGCCCGCCGTCGCCGAGCGCGCCGAGGATGCGGGAGTCGTCGGCGGCCGCGGTGCGCAGGTCGAAGAGCTGGCGTTCGGCGGAGGAGACGGCGTCGTCGAGCAGCCCGCGCAGCTCGTCGGCGCAGCGGTCGAGGTCCTCGGGGGTGAGGGAGGCGCCGTCGTCCGCGTCGGCGTCCTCGTCCTGGCGGGGCCGCGGAACGGGTCCGCGGCCGGTTCCACCGGTGAGGCCGAGCAGCTCGGTGAGCCGCTCCTCCTCGGCCAGGGCCTCGGCGAGCCGGCGTTCGGCCTCGTACGAGCGTTGCGCGGCGGCGGCCGCGTCGGCGGCGCGGGCTGCGGTCAGCTCGGCGCGGGACTCGGCGGAGGCGGCCTCGCGCGCGTGCTCGGTGGCCCTGCGGGACACCTCCCGGGCGGTGTCCCAGGCGGCCACGGCCGTCTTCTCGGCGTCACTGGCGGCGAGGGCCGCGCGTGCCGGGTCGGCGTCGGGAGCGCTGTCGTCCAGCCAGCCGGCCCGGACGGCCTCGGCGGTCTCCTGCTCGACCTCGGTGAGCCGCTGGCGCAGATGACCGATCTCGCTGCGGGCGCGCTGCGCCTCGGTCGCGGCGGAGGTGGAGTCCCGGTGGGCGGTCTCCCCGACCTCCTGCAGGGCGGCCGAGCGTTCCTCCTCCTCGTTGGCGAGGGTCTCGGCGCTCTCGGCCGCCGCGTGCAGGGCCCGTACGAGGTCGACGGCGGCCTTGGCGCGGGCGGCGAGGGCCGGGGCGGCGTCGCGCTCGGCCTCCTGGATCGCGGCGGAGACGCGCGCGACGCGGTCGGCGGCGGCACGGTGGCGCAGGACGGCCTCGGCGGCCTGCCAGGCGGAGTGCAGGGTGCGCGCGTCGGCGAGTTCGCGCTTCTGCGCGGCGGCGGACTTCTCCGCGGCGGCGAGCGCCAGCGAGGCGTGCCGGAAGGCGAGTTCGGCGGCGATCAGCGCGCTGCGCTCGCGTCCTCCCTCGGAGTGCGTGACGGCGTAGGCGGCGGCCGTGACCCGCTGGGCGAGGTCGGCGGCCCGCATCCGCTCCCGCACGCCCCGCGAGGACAGTCGGCGGGCCAGCGTGCGGGTACGGCGCTCGGCGCCGGTGTGGATGTCACGCGCGCGTGAGCGGCCCTCGGCGGCCTCCACGATCCGTCCGAGCAGGTCCACGGACCCGGCGGTGAAGTCGCGTTCGGCGATCAGTTCGGCACGTCGGCCGAGCTTGTTGCCGAAGCCGCTGACGAGGTCGGCGAGTCCGTCGGTGTCGCGGGTGTCCGTCACCGCCCGCAGCAGCAGGTCGGTGAAGTCCGCGTCCTTCTTGACCGCGAACAGGCCGGCCGCCTCGCCCTCGTCGGCGTTCATCTCCCGCTGGTAGCGGAAGAGTTCGGGGTCGAGCCCGAGTTCGGTGAGGTGTTCCACCCACCGGTCGTGGATCTCCTCCCAGTGCACCTCCAGGTGCGGATACGCCTTGCCCGCCTCGGTGAGCGCGTCGCGGAAGCCCTTCATGGTGCGTCGCCGCCCCTGGGCACCGGAGGCACCCTCGACGGGCGGGCGTACGGCGGTGGACTCGGCGACGGGGAGGTTGTCGAGGCTGAGCCCCGGGCCGGGCCGGAAGGAGTACCAGGCCTCGGCGAACTTCCTCGGGTCGTTGGAGACCTGCCGTCCCCGCCACTCGCTGGCCTTGCCGACGACGACACACTCGCCGGTGAGGACGTGCTGCCATTCCAGCGCCACGTGCCCGCAGTCGTCGGCGAGCAGGAACTTGCGCAGCACGCCGGAGCTGGCGCCGCCGAGGGTGTTGCGGTGGCCCGGCAGCATCACCGAGAAGATCAGCTTGAGCAGGACGGACTTGCCGCCGCCGTTCTCCAGGAAGAGCACACCGGCGGGCGCGGGCCGGCGTGGCGGACCGACGGGCTCCTCCTCGAAGAACTCCGCCTGCGTGGGGGCGGGGTCGGGTACGACGTCGCCGACGCCCCGCAGGTCAAGCACGGTGTCGGCATAGCGCGCACCGGCGGGCCCGATGGAGTAGAGGCGGACCCGGGACAGCTCGTACATGGCGGACTCTCGTAAGTCTTCGTCTTCGGCGGTTCAGGGGTTCGGTGGCTGCGAGCAGCCGTCAGGAGTGGAACGGCAGTCCGGCGTCGGCCACCAGGTCCAGGTCGTCCGTCTCGTCCGGGGGCAGCAGGGTCGGTGTGCCGTCGGTGACCGGGACGACGCCCAGTTCCAGCAGTTCGGCCAGGGCGGCGCTGCCCGCCATGTCACGGACCTGGAGCTGGTAGCGGGCCGTGGTGCGGTACGTCCCGCCGTTGTCGTCGCCGGTGCGCTGGAGGAAGCCTGAGTCGGTGAGGAAGGCGACGGCCTTGCCGACGATGCCGGTGGTGGAGCCGGCGAGTCTGCGGGCGTCCTTGGTGGCTCCGGCGGCGCTGCGTCTGGCCCAGATCCGCCAGGCGGCCTCGAGACCGGGCGCGTCGGTGGCCGGGTCGGTGTTCTCGCCCTGTTCCTCGGCGCGCTCCTCCAGCCGGCGGCAGGCCTGGCGGACGAAGGCGTCGACGCCGTTGACGCTGACCCTCCCGATGTATCCGTCGTCGGCGAGGTCCTCGGGGCGCGGGAACGCCAGCGCAGCGACCGCGAGATGGGCGAGGCCGTGCAGGAAGCGGTCGCCGCCGTCGGCGGAGGTGCGACGCGCGTAGTCACCCATGCGCACGGCGAACACCGAGTCCTCGGCGGCGGTCACGGCCATCCCCGCGCGCGGGGACACCTCCAGCACGATCAGGCCGAGTCCGGCGGCGACGGCGTCGGCGAGCCGGGCGAACGCCGGGTCCTCGCGGTACCGGCGCAGCAGGTCGGCGTACTCCTGGTCACGCGCGGGCTGCAGTTTGGGCTGCAGGCCGAAGGCGACGAGCCGCGCCGCGTCGGCGGCGTCGGCGGGGGTGAGCGGCGCGGACACCGGCGCGGGTCCCGTGTCCGGCTCGCTCCACTCGACGTGCTCGCTCACGGGTTCGGCTCCTCGGTGTTCTCGTGGTCGTTCGGGTGAGGTCGTGGTCGGCTCATGCCGCCTCCGTGCGGTCCGCCGCCATCCCCGCGGCGTCCAGCAGGGCGGTGCCGACGATGAGGTCGGCGCCGCCGAACTCGGGGTCGTCCAGCTCCGTCCCGTCGTCCACGGCGAACAGCAGCTTCTCCTCGCCCTGCCGGTAGGCCGTGCCGACGGCGGGGCTCGCCGCGTGCACGGCCAGCAGCGCCACCAGGTAGGGCAGATCGGGATCGGACCGCCGGGCCTCGGCCAGCAGTCCCGAGAGTCTGCGGGGCGCGTCCGCCGGGAGGTCGAGCAGTTGCTTCGCGGCGGCCAGTTGTTCCTCGCTGAAGCGGCTGTCGTCCGGGGTCGCGATGAGGTCGGGCTCCGGCATCTCCGCGCCCAGGTGCTCCCGCTCCACCGGTGGGGTCAGCAGCAGGTCGACGAGGTCGCCCATCCGGACGGACGCCGGGGTCCGGAATCCCGTCCCGCGCGCGAAGAACGCGCCGGTGACCCGGGCCGCCTGTTCCAGCGGCAACGGGAGCACGGGGGTGACGAGATGGCCGTAGAGGTCGATGCCCGAGGACGTCATGGGCGTGGCGAAGGCCTGCCGGTCCTGTTCGGCGCGGAAGAGCGGGCCGGCCTCCAGGAGGCGGGACTGGAGCTGGGTGTGGCGGCGGATGCAGTCCTTGACGATGTCGACGAGTTCGGCGGCGCGCCGCTTGTTGTCGGCGTCCTCGATCTCGTCGCGGGCCCTGCGGATGTTGGTGAGGATCGCGTTCTCGTGGCGGTAGCGGTCGGCCACGTGGTCGAGGGCCTCGGCGATCATGTCGGGCACGGCGTTGAGCCAGTCCACCGCGCGGACGTTGCGCCGGGTGGCCTCCAGGGCCCGGCGGAGGGTCTCGGAGTACTGCACGGTGCGGTAGCGGGCCTGTTCGGCGGCGAGTTGGGCGTCGGCGAGGCGGCCGCGGCGGATGAGGACCTCGAGCTTGACCTCGGCGGCGATCTGGGCGCTGGTGACGTCGGTGTCGAGGGCCCCGACGAGGACGTTGACCGCCTCGTCGGTGGTCCGCAGATAGACCGTGCCGCCGTAGCCGGGGACCTCCTCGATCAGCTTGAAGTCGTAGTCGCGGCGCACATAGGTGCCGTCCGCCGTGAAGGTGCCGTACACGGCGCGGAAGCCGCGGTCGACGCTGCCGACGTTGATCAGGTTCTCCAGGACCCAGCGGGCCACGCGCTCGTGCTCGGCGACGGGCCGGTGCGGGGCCTGGGCGGCGATGCGCGGGATGAGGCGGGCCACTATCTGGTCGTGGTCGGCGCCCGTGTCGAAGTCCATGTTCAGGGTGACGAGGTCGATGGCGGCGAGGGCGACCTCCGCCATGCCGTAGACCGAGTACTCACCGGCGAGGTTCGCCTTGCGTGCGTCGAGGTCGTGGAGGGGCGCGGTGCAGGCGAGCGCGCGCAGGCGCCGCGCCAGGCCCTCGTCGGCGGCCGGGCCCGGAGCCGGGCGCGGCCCCGCGCTGAGCTGGGGCGGAACACGGTCCGTCGATGCAGGCGAAGTCACGGTGCACAGAGTAGGTCCTCGGTCTGACAACGACCCAAACGACCGCAGAAGCGACCGGGGCCGTGACGGCCGTCGACGAGGGCGCCGGACGGCCTCAGGCCTCGCCCTTGCCGGTGCCTTCGCCCACCCGGCTCCGGTAGACCTCGACGACCCGGGCCAGGGAGTCCCGCAGATAGATGTCGAGCAGCCGCTCCGCCCCGGCCCGGTCGCCGGCCTCCAGGGCCTGGAGGATCTGGCGGTTGCGCATGAGGTACGGCTCGTGCAGTTGGCGCGGGTCGTCGACCACGTGGAAGGCGAGGCGCAGCTCGGCGAAGACGCTGCGCATCAGTTCGTCGGTGCGGGCGCTGCCGGCCAGGGCGACCAGTTCGCGGTGGAAGTGGATGTTGGCGGTACCCACTGCTTTCCAGTCATTTTCGATGGAGGCCACCTGGCCCTCGGTGACGGCCGCGCGCAGGGCGTCCAGCCCGTACGGCGGCTCGCCCAGCCCGCGTACGACGGCGCACTCGACGAGCGCGCGTGTGCGGTAGATGTCCTCGACGTCCTCGACGGTCAGGACCCGCACGAACACGCCCCGGTTCAGCTCGTGGACGAGCAGCCGCTCATGGGTGAGCAGCCGGAACGCCTCGCGGAGCGTGTTGCGGGAGACCCCGAGCGCCCCGCCGATGCTGTCCTCCGACAGCCGGGTTCCCGGAGGGAAGAAGCCCTCGGCGATACGGCTCCTGAGGATGTCCGAAACCCGCTCGGCCGTGCTGGTGCGCCCGAGGAGGGTGCGGTCGTCGGCCAGTCCCGCAAGCTGCTCTGCCATGCCCGGAATTCAACCGCAGAACACGAGAACGAACCAACACGGGTATTGAAGGATCGTTCAACGATCCTCTACCTTCCTGTCGCGTACCTTCTCGTCCACGGCACGTACCGCACGCGCCGCACGCACGGCGCACGACCCGCTCACTCCCGCACCCTTCGTCATCCCTCTGCGAGGTGCCCCATGAGCTCGACCCCTCCACCGCAGGCCCCGCCCGACGACAAGCGCCCCGCCACCGCCGCCCCTGCCCCCGATGACGGGGCGTTCGCCTGGCTGCGCGCCCTCGGCCCGCGGGGCCGTCGCGCCTTCGCCGGCGCGTTCGGCGGCTACGCCCTCGACTCCTACGACTACTTCACGCTGCCGCTGAGCATGGTCGCCCTGACCGCGTACTTCGGCCTGGACAACGGCCAGACCGGGCTGTTCACCACGGTCACCCTGGTCGTGTCCGCGATCGGCGGCGCCGTCGCGGGCGTCGTGGCCGACCGGATCGGCCGGGTCAGGGCCCTGATGATCACGGTGATCACGTACGCCGTGTTCACCGTCGCCTGCGGCTTCGCGCCGAACTACGAGACGCTGCTGGTCTTCCGCGCCCTGCAGGGCCTCGGCTTCGGCGGCGAGTGGGCGGTCGGCGCCATCCTGGTCGCCGAGTACGCGAGCGCCCGGCACCGGGGCCGCACCCTCGGCGCGGTCCAGAGCTCCTGGGCCGTCGGCTGGGGGCTCGCGGTGATCGTCTACACGCTGGTCTTCTCGTTCTTCGGCGACGACGTGGCCTGGCGGGTGATGTTCTGGACGGGCGCGCTGCCCGCGCTGCTCGTGGTGTGGGTGCGGCGCCGGGTGAAGGACGCGCCGGAGGCGGCCGCCGCCCGTGAGCAGAGCGCGGTGAAGGGCTCGTTCCCGGCCATCTTCAAGGGCCCGCTGCTGCGCACGACGCTCTTCGCCGGGCTGCTGTCCACCGGCGTCCAGGGCGGCTACTACACCCTGGCGACCTGGGTGCCGACCTATCTGAAGTCGGACCGGGGCCTGTCGGTGGTCGGCACCGGCGGCTATCTGAGCTTCCTGATCTCGGGCGCCTTCCTCGGCTACCTGACCGGCGGCCATCTCACCGACCGGCTGGGCCGGCGCCGCAACATCTGGCTGTTCGCCCTGCTGTCGGCGCTCTGCATCCTGGCGTACGCCCACATCCCCGACGGCGCCAACACTCTGCTCCTGGTCCTCGGCTTCCCGCTGGGGTTCTGCATGTCGGCGATCTTCAGCGGCTTCGGGTCCTATCTGAGCGAGCTGTACCCGACGGCCGTGCGCGGCACCGGGCAGGGCTTCACGTACAACACCGGGCGCGCCGTCGGCGCCGTCTTCCCCACCACGGTCGGCTATCTGGCCGACAGCTGGGGGGTGGGCGGCGCGCTGGTCTTCGGCGCACTCGGCTACGGGATCGCCGCCCTCGCGCTGCTGGGGCTGCCGGAGACACGCGGGAAGGAACTGGAGTGAACCGTCCGATCCTCGCCGAGGAGCGCCTCTCGGCCCCTCTTCCGCCTCCCCGCACACCGTCGGGCGTCCCGCGGGACGGCGTCCCGGAAAACAGCGTCACGGAAGACGTCCCCCTGACCCTCGTGGACGAGCACGCGCACGCGTGGAGCCCCGAGACCGCGAGAGCCCGCTTCCGGGAGGGCCTCGCGGGCCCCACGGCCGGGGTCGCGGCGGGCCACACCCAGGTCAATCTGATCGCGGTGCCCGCGGACTGGGCGTACGACATGCTGTTGTTCTGCCAGCGCAACCCGAAGCCGTGTCCGGTGCTCGACGTCACCGACGCCGGTTCCTGGACGACCGTCCTCGCCGAGGGCGCCGATCTGCGCACGGATCTGCCGCGCTACCGGGTGTGGGAGCACGGCGAGCTGGTGGCCGAGCCGAGGGACGTGCGCGCGTACTGGCGCGAGGATCTGGTGTCGTTCCTGATCGGCTGCAGCTTCACCTTCGAGTGGGCGCTGTCCGGGGCGGGCGTCCCGATCCGCCACCTCGAACAGGGGCGCAACGTCCCCATGTACGTGACGAATCGTCCGTGCCGGCCGGCGGGCAGGCTGCACGGCCCGATGGTGGTGTCGATGCGTCCGGTGCCGCCGCGGCACCTGGCGGCCGCCATCCGGGAGAGCAGTCTGCTCCCGGCGGTGCACGGCAGCCCCGTACACTGCGGCGATCCGTCGGGACTCGGCATCGACGACCTCGGCCGGCCCGACTTCGGCGACCCGGTGGACGCCGAGCCGGACGACATCCCGGTGTTCTGGGCCTGCGGTGTGACCCCGCAGGCCGCGGTGATGGCCTCGCGCCCCCCGTTCGCCCTCACCCACGCACCGGGACAGATGTTCCTCACCGACGCCCGCGATGAGCAGTACCGCGTGGCCTGACACAGGACACGGCCAGACATCAGGAAGGAACCATGACCGCGATCGATCTGAACGCCGACCTCGGCGAGGGCTTCGGCCGCTGGCGGCTCACCGACGACGAACAGCTCCTGTCCGTCGTGACGAGCGCCAATGTGGCCTGCGGCTTCCACGCCGGGGACGCGGCCACCATGCGGCGGGTGTGCGAGCTGGCGGCCGAGCGGGGCGTGACGATCGGCGCACAGGTCTCCTACCGGGACCTGGCCGGGTTCGGGCGGCGCGCCATGGACGTGCCGCCCGCCGAACTGGCCGCCGAGGTGGCGTACCAGATCGGCGCCCTGGAGGTCTTCGCCCGGGCGGCGGGCGCGCGCGTGGCGTACGTCAAGCCGCACGGGGCGCTCTACAACCGGGTCGTGCACGACGAGGAGCAGGCCGGCGCGGTGGTGGACGGGGTGCTGCTCGCGGACGCCACGCTGCCGGTGCTCGGGCTGCCCGGCTCGCGTCTGCTGGACGCGGCCCGCACGGCGGGTCTGCCGGCCGTCCCCGAGGCGTTCGCGGACCGCGCGTACACCGAGCAGGGCACACTCGTGCCGCGCGGCCTGGACGGGGCCGTGGTCACCGATCCGGTCACCGTCGTCGAACGGTCGGTGAGCCTGGCCCGTTCCGGCACGGTCGCCTCCGCGGCCGGGCCGGTCATCGAGGTACGCGCGCGTTCCCTGTGTCTGCACGGCGACACGCCCGGCGCGGTGGAGCTGGCGCGCCGGGTCCGACGGCGACTGGAGGCGTCCGGGGTGCGCGTGGAGGCCTTCGCATGAGCCTGCGTGTCCTGCCGGTCGGGGACGACGCCCTGCTCGTCGAGGTGGCCTCGGGCACCGAGGCGGAGGCGCTGCACGCGGAGCTGGTGCGTCGTCGGGCGGCCGGACTGCTGACGGCCCGGGAGATCGTCCCGGCGGCCCGGACGGTACTCCTGGACGGTGTGCCCGACCCGGTCCGTTTGACTTCCGAACTGACCGCCGCCGACGTCCCGCCCGCTCCCCCGCGGGCGCGCGAGGTGATCGAGCTGCCGGTGCGCTACGACGGCCCCGACCTCGCGGACGTCGCCGCCCACTGGGGTGTCTCCGCGCGCGAGGTGGCCCGGATCCACGCGGACACCGAGTTCCGGGTCGCCTTCTGCGGGTTCGCGCCGGGCTTCGGCTATCTCACCGGACTGCCCGCGCGCTACGACGTCCCGCGCCGGGCCACGCCGCGCACCGCGGTGCCGGCCGGTGCGGTGGCGCTGGCCGGGCCGTACACGGGCGTGTACCCGCGCTCGTCGCCGGGCGGCTGGCAGCTCATCGGCAGCACGGACGTCGTGCTGTGGGACCACGCGCGCGTACCGGCCGCTTTGCTCTCGCCGGGCACGCGCGTGCGGTTCGTCGCGGCGGATCCGGGGGGTGCCGGGTGACGGACCGCGCGCTCTGCGTCGTCCGGGCGGGGGCCCTGACCACCGTGCAGGACCGGGGACGGCCCGGGCACGCCCACCTCGGCGTGCCGCGCTCGGGCGCGCTGGACGCGCCCGCCGCGGCCCTCGTCAACCGGCTCGTCGGCAACCCTCCCGAGGCGGCGGTCCTGGAGACCACCGTCAACGGCTGCGCCCTGCGGCCCCGTTCGGCCGTGACCGTCGCGGTCGGGGGCGCACCCTGCCGGGTGACGGTGAACGGACGCCCGGCCGCCTGGGGCGCGCCGGTGCGGCTGCCCGCCGGGGCGGTTCTCGACGTCGGCCCCGCCGTGTCCGGGCTGCGCAGCTACGTCGGCGTGTCCGGCGGTGTCACCGTCGAACCGGTCCTCGGCAGCCGTTCGACGGACCTGCTGTCGGGACTCGGCCCCGAACCCCTCACGGACGGTACGGTCCTGCCGCTGGGCCCCGAACCCGCCGCGCACGCGCGCGTGGACGTCGCCCCGCAGGCCGCTCCCCCGGCCGAACTCGTCCTGCGGGTCACGCTCGGCCCCCGGGACGACTGGTTCTCGCCGGAAGCCGTCCGTGTGTTCACCACGCGCGCGTACCGCGTGTCCCCGGCGAGCAACCGCATCGGACTGCGCACCGCGGGCCCCACTCTGGAGCGTGCCGTGCACGGCGAACTGGCCAGCGAGGGCATGGTCCTGGGCGCCGTCCAGGTGCCCCCCGACGGCCAGCCGGTGGTCTTCCTCGCCGACCATCCGACCACCGGGGGCTACCCGGTGATCGGGGTCGTCCGTACGGCCGACCTCCCGTCCGCCGCGCAGGCGGTCCCGGGCACACCGGTCCGTTTCGTGGCGGTACGACGACGGTGACGCACGTGGGTGACGTACGTCGGCCGCCGTGTCCCTAGGCGGCGTCCGGCTGCGGCTCGGTCACCGACAGCGCCGCCAGGGCCGCGGAGACCGCCGCCGAGGCCCGCAGGTCGAGCCGCGCGCTCGTGCCCCGCGCGCGGTGGCGCGTCTCGTCGGCGGCCAGCCGGAGCAGTTGCGGCAGCAGGTCGGTGCAGCGCCGGGCCACCCAGCCGGTGCCGGCGGTCGCCAGCCACCACAGGCTCGCCGCGGTCGTCGGCGCCGGGAACTCGGGCTCCGGTGAGGGCGCGGGGCCGGTGGCCAGACCCGCCTCAACCAGCAGGGCGTGGAAGCGCACGGCGAGTTGCCGGTGTCCCCGCTCGCCCGGGTGCAGCCGGTCGGCGCTCCACATCGCGCGGTCCGTCAGCCAGGCGCCCTCGGCCGCGTGCAGATGGACGGCTCCGTAGCGCTCGGACAGCGCGTGGACGACGGCGTTGACCGCGCGCTGCCGCCGGGCCAGCGGCCGGGCGAGGGCTCCGGGGAGGCCGAGCATGGCGCCGGGGTCGGGCAGGCACGCGGTGAGCAGGACCGCCCCCTGCTCGGCGAAAGCGGCGTACACCGTGTCGAGCCGGGCCGCGACGGCGTGGATGTCGAAGGTGCAGCGCAGTGTGTCGTTGACGCCCACGACGACGGACACGAGGTCGGGCCGCAGCGCCAGCCCGGCCGGGAGCTGCCGCTCCAGCACGTCCCGCGTCTGCGCCCCGCTGACCGCGAGGTTGGTGAACGCCTCGGCAAACTCCCCGGACTCCGCGACCCCCTCGGCAGGCTCCCCGGACCCCGCGCCCCTGTCGGCAAGCCCCGCGGCGAGCAGCGCGGCCCAGCCGCGCCACCCCTCACCGGCCGGGTCGCCCACCCCCTCGGTGAGGGAGTCACCGAGGGCTACGAAACGGACCCGTCTCATCCGACGCCTCCGGTCACGCTCATCCGACGCCTCCGGTCACGACGGAACGCACCCGTACCGTCGCGTCGTGTGCCGCCAGGAACGCCTCCACCGACGCGCCCCACCCGAAACACTCCGCACGCGCGCGTGCGACCTCCCGGCGCTCGGCCGAGCAGCGCTCGAGCAGGCACTCCACCGCGTCGGCGAAGGCCGTGCCGCGGTCGGCCGCGACCGCGCCCGCCTCACCGATCACCTCGGGCAGCGCGGAGGACGCGCTGACGACCACCGGCGTCCCGCAGGCCATCGCCTCCAGCGCGGCCAGCCCGAACGTCTCGGCGGGCCCCGGTGCCAGGCACACGTCGGCGCAGGCCTGCAACGCGCCCAGGGCGCCCCGGTCGGCGACATGCCCCAGGAAGGTCACCGGCAGCCCGCGCTCCCGGGCGCGCTGCTCCAGGCGCGGCCGCAGCGGCCCGTCGCCGGCGATCACCAGCACGGCTCGCACGCCCCGCCCCACCAGCGCCTCCAGGGCGTCCAGCGCGGTACCGGGCCGCTTCTCCACGGACAGCCGGGTGCACGTGACGAGCAGGATCTCGTCCTCGCGCGCGTACCGGGCCCGCACGGCCGCGTCGTACAGCGAGGGATGCCGTTCGACGAGGTCGACGCCGAGCGGGGCGCGCACGACGTTGCGCGCCCCGATGCGGACGAACTCCCGTTCGGCGAACTCGGTCGTGCACACCACGCGCGCGTAGGTGTGCGCCGTACGGATGTTGAGGGCGTCGGCGGTGCGCCGGGCGGTGGCCTCGGACAGCCCCCAGGTGCGCAGCACCCCGTCGGCGGTCTCGTGGGAGACCATCACGGCGGGGACGCGGGCCCGGCGGGCCCACTTGCCGGTCCAGCGCAGCGTCGTACGGTCGGAGACCTCCAGGCGGTCGGGCGCGAGGTCCTCCAGGAGGCGGGCGAGGCGGCGCTTGTCGGTGAGGACGCGGTAGCCGCCGGTGCCGGGCAGCAGCGGTCCGGGCAGGGTGATCACCCGGCCCTGCTCGGTGTCACGGTCGCCCGCCCGCTCGCCCGGGACGATCAGGACGGGTTCGTGGCCCGCCGCGCGGTAGCCCTTGCCGAGTTCGCGCAGCGCGGTGCGCAGTCCGCCCGAGGCGGGCGCCACGAAGTTCGCCAGGCGGACGATCCGCAGCGGCCCGCCGCTCACGCCGCCACCACCAGTCGGCGCGCGGCCAGTACGTCCCCGTAGTGGCCGATGAGCTGGTCGCCGACGGCGGCCCAGGTCCGCCCCTCGACCATGGCCCGCCCCGCCTCGCCGTACGCCGTGCGCAGGGCCGGGCCGGCCGCCAGGGTCGCCACCGCGTCCCGTACGGCGGCCGTGTCGCGCGGCGGGAAGAGCAGGCCGGTGCGTCCGTGGGCGACCAGGTCCAGCGGGCCTCCGGCGGCCGGCGCGACGACCGGCACCCCGCTGGCCATGGCCTCCTGCACGGTCTGGCAGAACGTCTCGAAGGGGCCCGTGTGCACGAAGACGTCCAGCGAGGCGAAGATCCTGGCGAGGTCGTCGCCGGTGCGGCGGCCGAGGAGGACCGCGCCGGGCAGGGCCTCGTCGAGGTGGGCTCGGCTGGGTCCGTCGCCCACGACCACGACCTTCACGCCCTCCAGTCCGCACACCCCGGACAGCAGTTCGACCTGCTTCTCGGGGGCGAGGCGGCCGACGTAGCCGACGATCAGTTCACCGTGGGGCGCGAGTTCGCGGCGCAGGTTCGCGTCGCGGTGCTCGGGGCGGAAGCGGACGGTGTCCACTCCGCGCTGCCACAGCTTGACCCGGGGTATGCCGTGCGTCTCCAGGTCGTGCAGGGCGGCGCTGGAGGGAGCCAGGGTGAGGTCGGCGGCGGCGTGCACGGAGCGGATGCGCCGCCAGGCGGTGGCCTCGCCGACGCCCATGTAGGTGCGGGCGTATCCGGCCAGGTCGGTCTGGTAGACGGCGACGGCGGGGATGCCGAGTCTGGCGGCGGCCGCCATGCCCCGCACACCGAGGACGAACGGGCTGGCCAGGTGCACCACGTCGGCGCGGTGCTCGGCCATCGCCGCGGCGACGCGTCGGCTGGGGAGGGCGACGCGGACCTGCGGGTAGCCCGGGAGCGGAAGGGAGGGGACACGGACGACGGGGCACGGCGCGGAGGCGTCGGGCCCGGTACCGGCCGCGGTGGCCGGTGCGACGACGAGCGGGGAGTGACCGCGATCTACGAGGTGCCGGGCGGTCTGGAGCGCGCAGTGGGCCACGCCGTTCACGTCGGGGGGAAAGGATTCGGTCACGATGACGACACGCATACCCGTGTTGTCGCCGCCTTGGACGTGGCCGCGTCAACGTGGATCTTTCCTGACGACAAACGTCCCATGAGCGTTGCGCTGCGTGCGCCGGCGCACCGCGGACGGCCCGCGCCCCCGGTGACCGCGCAGGTCAGACGGTGTCCATGCCCGCCTGACCCGTGGGTCATCCGGTGTTCACCGAGCGGGCGCGCGTCGGCCGCTCCGGCGGCGCCGGGCCCGGTCGTGTGTCTACATCGCCGAGGTCGCGTCGGGGCCGATGCGGCTGCGTACGGCCGTCTGGACCTCGGCCTCCTCGGCGGGGTCGGCGGCGAGCCGCCGAAGGCGTTCCACGACCCGCGCGTCACCGGTCTCGGCGTGCCGGGCGGCGATCTCCCGGGTGGCCTCCTCGCAGTCCCACAGGCATTCGACGGCGAAGCCGGTGGCGAAGGAGGGGTCGGTGGCGGCGAGGGCGCGGGCGCAGCGCCCGCGGAGATGGGAGGAGGCCGTCTCGCGGTAGATGTGGCGGAGCACCGGGGCCGCGCAGACGATGCCGAGGCGGCCGGCGCCGTCGACGAGGGTCCACAGGGTCGGCGCGTCGCAGCCTTCGCCGCGCACGGCCTCACGCAGGGCGCCGAGGACGAGTTCGCTGTCCCTGGTACCACCACGGCAGGCGAGCATGCGGCCCGCGGCGGCGCCGAGGGCGTCGGGCCGGTGGGCCCAGCCGCGGGCCCGCTCGACGGCGGCGATGCTGCGCATGCGTTCGAAGGCGTCGACGCCGGCTTCCACGACGGCTGCGGACCCGGTGGCCACGGCCTGCTCGATCAGGAGCAGGGCGTCGGGGTCGTTGCAGTCGGCGAGATAGCGCAGGGCGGTGCACCGGGCGCCGTCGGTGCCGTCCTTGGCCGCCTGCACGATCTCCGGCCGGTCCTCGGGGCCGGCCACGGCGGTGAGGCAGCGGGCGGCGGGGACATGGAGGGCGGCGCCGCGCTCCAGTCCCTGTTGCGCCCATTCGAACACGGCGCGGACGCTCCATCCCGGGCGCGGGCCGCTGGGACTCATCTGGCGTTGCCAGCGGTCGAAACAGCCGGCTTCCTGGGCGGCACGCACGCGCGTGGAGACGTATTCGCGGGGATCCTCGGCCCACAGCCGCCAGGGCCGTGGCTCGAAGGCGTCCCGGACGGCGGTCGCCAGTTCGGCCTCGCCCTCGGGATCCGTGGCGAACCGGGCGAGCACCGGTGCGGCGAGGGCGCGCAGTGCGGCGTCGTCGTCGCGCAGGGCGAGTTCGTCCAGGGCCCAGGCCCAGTTGGCGCCCGTGGTGGCGTACCTGCGCAGCAGTTCGAGGGCGTCCCGCCTGCCGTAGGAGGCGAGGTGGCCGAGGACGGCCAGGGCGAGGCCCGTGCGTGACTCCTCGGTGTCGAAGGCGTCCTCGACGTCGAAGAGGTGCGCCTCGATCTCGTCCAGCTCGCCACCGAGGTCGAGGTAGAGACGGGCGTAGTAGAGGGAGCGGTTCTCGACCTGCCAGTCGTGGCGGGGATCGCGCAGCACACAGTGGTTCAGTGCCGCGAGCGCTTCGGCGCGCGGGGCGGTGAGCGCGTGCAGCGTACCGTCGCCTCGGCCCCTCTGGAGGAGGCCGAGCAGGGTACCGCTGGGCGCTATGACCGGATCGAACATGGGAAACAGCCTCACATCAAGCGTCGACGCAACCGGGGACGTGCACTACCTGGCCGCGTGACAACACGTCGGGGCGCCCGCCGTTTCCTGCTTGCTGTAGACCATCTTCCTCTGCCTCTCGTCGGTGGCCCATGCGGACCGCATCACGGCCCGCGCGGTGCGGCAACACCTGCCCAGCCCTCGCGTCCGTGAATCACGTCGTCATGATGACCCGGCGCTTCTGCCTGCCGCGACCGATATTTCCGGCGGCCTTGTACCGCCTCCCCCGTGGTCGTTGATTTACCTGGTCAGGAACTTCCCATTACCTGATCGGAGTCGGTGCGGTTCACCGTGCGCCGAACAGTTCCAGCAGCTCGGCCCGGGCGAACATCCGGGCCGTGTCGACGGCCGAGGGGGTGCCCGCGGACGGGTCGGCGCCCGCCTCCAGAAGGACCTTGATCACACCCGTCTCGCCCTTGAAGGCGGCCCCGGCGAGCGGGGTCTGCCCCCGGTCGTTGATCCGGTCGGCCTCGGCGCCACGGGTGAGCAGGGCCCGCACCGCGTCGGCGTGACCGTGGTAGGCGGCGAGCATCACGAGACAGTCCCCGCGGTCATTGGTGAGGTTCGCCGGAACTCCCGCGTCGACGTACGCCACGAGCTCCTCGGTCCGCCCCTGCCGGGCCAGATCGAAGATCTTGGTCGCCAGCTCCACGACCTCGGGGTCGGGGGCTTCACTCATCGGCCTGGACCGCCTCTCGCTCACAGCTCGACTCCACCGTTCAGGTGAATCGCCAGGGTACTGGCTCGTCGCGCACATGGGTGGTCCTCTCCGAGGCAAAGATCACGGAGCGACCCGTTCGCCGCAATTCTCCTGCTCACGCAGCTCATCAGACATACCGCCACTCAGGGGAAATCTACGGAAAATCACTCAGTTGCACCTTTTATCGTATGGATACATCCTGTGATCCTGGAAGTACTCATGGTGACTGTCCCCACGAACCAGGAGATCTCAAATGATCCTGTCCATCTCAGGCGTCGTCCTGCTCGGCATCATCGTCTTCCTGTTCTTCCGGAAGGACGGACTGAAGGCGTCGCACGCCTGCGTCTCGGCCCTGTTCGGCTTCTACCTGGCGAGCACGGCCATCGCCCCGAGCATCAAGGCGGGCGGCGAGAGCCTGGCCGGCCTGCTGGGCGGCATCAAGTTCTGACGCCGCCCGACCCGCCGAACATCCCTTCCGTACGCATGATCAGGAGACAGCAGTGGCCCGGCGCCCCCTCCCCCGCATCCTGAGCACAGGCAGCGCGCAGATCGCCCGGAGCCGGGAGCTGGCCCGGACGGCAGCCGACAGCGCCACCGATGTCCTCCATCCACTGATCACGATCACGCGCGGTCTGCGCCGGCTGGCCTCGGCCGGGCGGCGCAGATGGGCCGAGACCCCCAAGGACAAGCGCGGTCCGCTGCTGTTCCTGGTGGCCTCGCTGATCCTGGTCGTGGCGCTCATGCCGTACGGCCCGCTGCTCGCCGTCATCACCCTGATGGCGGCGGCGGCCTGGCAGGGCCGGGACCGCACCCCACCGGCTCCCGACGGCCCCGACGAGTCGCAGGCCCAACGGCTCCAGTCGCTGTACGAGGCCCTGGTCCCGTACTTCTCGACGGCCGAGGACCCTTCTCCCCTCTACGCCCACGGCGGCGAGTGGGAGGAGGCCTTCCCGGCGTACGAGTTCGACACCTCGGGCCGCATCACCCAGCTCGTGATCCGCTACCCCGCCTACTTCCCGGACGGCGAGACCGAAGCCCGCGCGCGGGTCGAGCTGCTGCTCACCGCGAAGTCGGGCCGCGGCCGCGAGTACCTCTTCACCTGGGACGAGGAGGGCAACGAACTCACGGTCGGCGTCCTCGCCCCGCTCCCCACCGACATCGCCGCCCAGCGCTTCGTCACCGCGCCGGGCGAGACGGTCCTCGGCTTCACCGACCCCATGCGCGTCCAGCGCACCCTCCCCCTCACCTACGGCGAGGAACAGCGTGACGTCCCGCCGGTCGTCTGGCGTCACGGCGCCCGCTCCACCGAGCCGCATCTGCTGGTCGTCGGCCAGCCCGGCAGCGGCACCTCCACCCTGCTGCGCTCCATCGTGCTCCAGGCGCTCCAGTACGGCGACGTCCTGATCGTCGAGGGCGGCGGCACCGGCGAGTACGCCTGCCTGACCGGCCGGGACGGCGTCCTGGGCGTCGAGGTCGGGCTGGCCGGGGCGCTGAACGCCCTGGAATGGGCGGCCCAGGAGACCGAGCGCCGGCTGATCGCCGCCAACCAGGCACGTCAGGCGGGCCGGACGCCGCCGGACGACACCAGGCGCCCGCTGTGGATCGTCCTCGACCGGCCCACCGCCTTCGCCCCGCTCGCCGAGGCCGACGGGCGCAAGGATCCGCAGTCCCTGCTCCAGGTTCCCCTGCGGCACGGCCGCGCGGCCTCGGTGACGGTGGTCGTGGCCGAACAGTTCGACAGCCTGGACCTGCTGGACGACGCCGTACGGCAGCACACGCGCGCGCGTGTCGTGCTCGGCCCCGCCTCGGCCGGGCGCCTGGCAGCCGTCCTCGGGGCTCCCCCGCACACCACTCCCGTCGAGCAGGTCCCGCCGGGGCGGGGGTATGCGCGGCTGGGGGCGGGGCCGGTGCATCGGCTCCAGGTTCCGGCCACCCCGGATCCGTACGACGACGCCACGAGCGAGGTGCAGCGGCAGGCGGTGCTGGAGCTGCTGCCACCTCGGAGTACGCCTGCGGACGAGGGGCCGGTGCCGGTGGAGGCGGCTGTCGTGGCCGAAGCGTGAGGAGTCGGCCCCGTCGGTGCGGGCAGGGGGTTCGCTCGCCCGCGCCGGCGGGGTGCCGCTGCGGGCGGAGAGTCTGACGCCGGCTGCCCGCAGCCACAGGTGGTTTTGCTAGGCGACGAAGGTGCGAGGGCTCTCCGTTCCCGCCGTCCCCCCGCTCCGCACGATCTTCGCCGCCGCCGCCAAGCGGGCCGCCGCCTCGTCCGCGACCGCGCCGCCCACCGTGAAGGGGAGGCGGACGTACCCCTCGAACGCGCCGTCGACCCCGAAGCGCGGCCCTGAGGGGACACGGACGCCGACCCGCTCGCCCGCCTCGGCGAGGCGCGAGCCGGACAGACCGCCGGCCCTGACCCAGAGCGTCAGCCCGCCCTTCGGTACGGCGAACTCCCAGTCGGGCAGCTCCCGCCGGAGCGCCGCCACCAGCGCCTGCCGGTTCTCCCGGGCCTGGTCGCGCCGCAGGTCGACGGCCTGCTCCCAGCCGCCGGTGCTGAACAGCCAGTTCACCGCGAGCTGCTCCAGCACGGGGGTGCCCAGGTCGGCGTAGGCCCGGGCCGCGACCAGGCTGCGGATGACGTCCGGCGCCGCCCGCACCCAGCCGATGCGCATGCCCGCCCAGAAGGCCTTGCTCGCCGAACCGACCGTGATGACCGTCGATCCGGCGGGGTCGAACCCGCACACCGGCCGGGGCATCTCGACGTCGTCGTCCAGCCACAGCTCGGTCATCGTCTCGTCGGCGACCAGCACGGTCCCGGCGGACCGGGCCGCCTCCACCAGCCGCCGCCGCTGGTCCTCGTCGGCCAGGGCACCGGTCGGGTTGTGGAAGTCGGCGACGACGTACGCGATCCGCGGCGCGGCCTCGCGCAGCACCTGGCGCCAGCGGTCCATGTCCCACCCGGCGAGCCCCTCCGCCATGGCGACGGGCACCAGCCGGGCGCCCGCCTCCCGCATGAGCTGGAGGATGTTGGCATAGGAGGGCGACTCGACGGCGATGCGCTCACCGCGCCCCCCGAAGAGATGACAGATGGCGTCGATGGCTCCCATGGCACCGGTCGTCACCATGATCTGCTCGGGCATCGTCGGGATCCCGCGCGCGGTGTAGCGGTCGGCGATCATCGAGCGCAGGGCGGGCAGGCCCGCCGGGTAGTCGCCGTGCGTGTGGGCGTACGGGGGCAGTTCCTCCAGGGCTCCCCGGACGGCACGGGTGAGCCAGGGCTCGGGTGCCGGGAGGGCGGCGCAGCCCAGGTCGATCATCGAGCCGAGGGCCTCGGGCGGCAGCGGTTCCAGTCCGCGCGCGGGCAGCGGGTTGCCGGCCGGGACGGCCGTCCAGCTGCCGGCCCCGCGCCGGGACTCCAGGAAGCCCTCCGCGCGCAGTGCCTCGTAGGCGGCGGCGACCGTCGTACGGCTCACGGAGCAGGCGAGGGCCAGTTCACGTTCGGCGGGCAGCCGCGCGGCCACCGGGACCCTGCCCTCCAGGACGAGCAGCCGGATACCGTCGGCGAGCGCCCGGTAGGCGGGCGGGCGGCGGGTGCCCGGGCCCGCCGGGCGGTCCTGCTGGGACGTGAGCAGCCGTGCGAGCTGGGCGGCCCCCACTGCGGAGGTCCACTGAGCCATGGTTACAGTCCACCTTCCCCGAATTGGCCATGGATGAGGATTCGTTCCAAGCCACAGAGTGTCATGAGTCAGGCCACTACCACCACCAGGGGGCTCCCCTTGTCCACGCCGGCCCGGTCCACCAGGGGACCTCTCGTCCGACGACTGCTCCAGCTGTACGCCGGTCTCGCCCTCTACGGCGCCAGCTCGGCTCTGCTCGTCGAGGCGGGCCTCGGCCTGGAACCCTGGGGCGTGCTGCACCAGGGCCTGGCCGAGCTCACCGGTGTGACGATCGGTGCCGTGTCGATCGTCGTGGGCGCGGTGGTGCTGCTGCTGTGGATACCGCTGCGCCAGCGGCCCGGCCTCGGCACGGTCTCCAATGTCTTCGTCGTGGGGCTCGCGATGGACGGCACACTGGCCCTGGTCCCGGAGGTGCGCTCCCTGGCCGTGCGCGTTCCCCTGCTGGTCGCCGGTGTCGTGCTCAACGGTGTGGCCACCGGGCTGTACATCGCCGCCGACTTCGGGCCGGGCCCGCGGGACGGGCTGATGACGGGGCTGCACCGGCGCACCGGCCGCTCGATCCGGCTGATGCGGACGGCGATCGAGGTGGCCGTCGTCGTGACCGGTTTCACGCTGGGCGGCACCATCGGCGTCGGCACCGTGCTCTACGCGCTCTGCATCGGCCCTCTCGCCCAGTTCTTCCTGCGGATGTTCGCCGCCGCACCGGCATCCGACGGCAGTACGGTCGTTGCCACGGGGACACCCCATGGGGCGATACTGCGCAGGTGACCACCTCGATACGCCACCCCTACCTCGACCATCCGGGGCCCATCCCGTTCGCGCACCGCGGCGGGGCCGCGGACGGTCTGGAGAACACCGTGGCGCAGTTCCGGCGCGCGGTGGAGACGGGTTACCGCTACATCGAGACCGATGTGCACGCCACCCGGGACGGCAAGCTGGTCGCCTTCCACGACGGGACGCTGGACCGGGTGACCGACGGTGCCGGCCGGATCGCCGAGCTGCCCTGGGCGGACGTGCGCCACGCGCGCGTGGCGGGCCAGGAGCCGGTGCCGCTCTTCGAGGAGCTGCTGGAGACCTTCCCCGATGTGCGCTGGAACGTGGACATCAAGGCGGAACCGGCGCTGCATCCCCTGCTCAACCTCATCGCGCGCACCGGCGCCTGGGACCGGATCTGCGTGGGCTCGTTCTCCGAGGCGCGGGTCGTGCGCGCCCAGCGGCTGGCCGGACCGCGCCTGGCGACGTCGTACGGCACCCGGGGTGTGCTGAATCTGCGGCTGCGGTCCTGGGGGGTCCCCGCGGCGCTGCGGCCCTCGGCGGTGGCCGCGCAGGTCCCCGAGACGCAGTCGGGCATCCAGGTGGTGGACCGGCGCTTCGTACGGGCCGCCCACGCGCGGGGGCTGCAGGTGCACGTGTGGACCATCAATGATCCCGATGCCATGCACCGGCTCCTGGACCTGGGAGTCGATGGCATCATGACCGATCACATCGACACGTTGCGCAAGGTCATGGAGGACCGGGGCGTCTGGGTCTGACCCGCCGCACACCGTCATCGCACGCCTTCGCACCAGCGGGAAGCGAGGGCACGGGTGGGCACCGACACCGTGCGGACGGCGGCGTCCGACGAGGCCGCCGGGCGGCGGCGCGAACAGCGCGGCTGGTACTTCTACGACTGGGCCTGCTCCGTCTACTCGGCGAGCGTCCTCACCGTGTTCCTGGGGCCGTATCTGACGTCCGTCGCCAAGGAGGCGGCGGACGCCGACGGGTATGTGCATCCGCTCGGCCTGCCGGTTCGGGCGGGCTCCTTCTTCGCCTACTCGGTGTCCCTGTCGGTCATCCTGGCGGTGGTGGTGATGCCCCTGGTGGGCGCCGCCGCAGACCGCACGGGCCGCAAGAAGCCGCTGCTGGGCGTCGCGGCCTATGTGGGCGCCGCGGCGACGACCGGCATGTTCTTCCTGGACGGCGACCGCTATCTGCTCGGCGGGGCGCTCCTCGTCGTGGCGAACGCCGCCATGGCGGTCGGCACCATGCTCTACAACTCCTATCTCCCGCAGATCGCCCCGCCCGAGGAACGCGACGCGGTCTCCTCGCGCGGCTGGGCCTTCGGCTACGCGGCCGGCTCACTGATGCTGGTCGTGAACCTGGTCCTCTATCTCGCCCACGACTCCTTCGGCGTCTCGGAGTCGACGGCGGTGCGCATCTGTCTGGCGTCGGCGGGTGTCTGGTGGGGCGCGTTCGCGATCATCCCGCTACGACGGCTGCGCGACCGGGGCCGCGCCGAGCGGGCGGCCACCGAGCGGGCCGGCGGGGAGGCGACCGCTCCGGGACTGCGGCAGCTCGCGGCGACGATCCGCGACATGCGCCGCCATCCCCTCACCCTCTCCTTCCTTCTCGCGTACCTCATCTACAACGACGGCATCCAGACCGTGATCTCCCAGGCGTCGGTGTACGGCTCCGAGGAACTCGGCCTCGGCCAGTCCACGCTCATCGGCGCCGTGCTGCTGGTCCAGGTGCTGGCCGTCGCGGGCGCCCTCGCGATGGGGCGGCTGGCTCGGACGTACGGCGCGAAGCGGACGATCCTCGGCTCGCTGGTGGCCTGGACGCTCACACTGGGGGCCGGGTACTTCCTGCCGGCCGGGGCCCCGGTGGGTTTCTTCCTGCTGGCCTCCGCGATCGGACTGGTCCTCGGCGGCAGCCAGGCGCTGTCCCGGTCCCTGTTCTCCCACCTCGTCCCACCGGGCAAGGAGGCCGAGTACTTCTCCGCGTACGAGATGAGCGACCGCGGGATGAGCTGGCTCGGGCCGCTGCTGTTCGGGCTGACGTACCAGCTCACCGGGAGTTATCGGGACGCGATCATCTCCCTGGTGGCCTTCTTCGTCCTGGGGTTCCTGCTGCTCGCGCGGGTTCCGGTGCGACGGGCGATCGGGGCCGCCGGCAATCCGGTCCCCGAGAAGATTTAGCGCTCAACGCGAAAGGGCGGTAGTGTACGCGTTTGGCCTGCCAGGCGTACCGTTACTGCGCGTCAAAGATGCCGAAACGCTGGGTGACATCTCCTTGCAGATGTGACAAACCGGGCGCCGGTGGGTACTGCACTGGTTGACAAGGCTGCGGCTACGACGGCGACGCATGACCCGGAACGGGACTCGGAACGGGAATCTTTACCGCCGACCGGACGTTGACCGGATGACGACGACAGCGACACCTGTCCTGTGGGCGACAAGCCCGGGAGGCACGATTCATGAGTGAGCGAGCTCTTCGCGGCACGCGCCTCGTGGTGACCAGCTACGAGACGGACCGCGGTATCGACCTGGCCCCGCGCCAGGCCGTGGAGTACGCATGCGAGAAGGGGCACCGGTTCGAGATGCCCTTCTCGGTCGAGGCGGAGATCCCGCCGGAGTGGGAGTGCAAGGTCTGTGGTGCCACCGCACTCCTCGTGGACGGCGACGGCCCTGAGGAGAAGAAGGCCAAGCCCGCGCGTACGCATTGGGACATGCTGATGGAGCGGCGGACCCGCGAGGAACTCGAAGAGGTCCTCGAGGAGCGGCTGGCCGTTCTGCGGTCCGGGGCGATGAACCTTGCGGTGCATCCCCGGGACAGCCGCAAGTCGGCGTAGCCCTGCGGGGCTGGGACCGGCCCATCGGCCCACGTTGACGACCGCGGGCGCCGTACGTGAAAGATACGTACGGCGCCCGCGGTCGTTGTGCGTTCTCGAGGGTTACTCCTCGTCCCTGACGACCTCGCCCTGGACCACCTTGCCGTCCGGGCGGTGGATGCGGGCCTGCTGGAAGGCGTCGCCCAGGGAGCCGGGGGTGGCGGCGGCGAGGAGCTTGCGTTCGGTGTAGGAGCTGACCGCCTTCTGGACCGGAGGGAGCAGCAGGAGCAGGCCGGCCGCGTCGGAGAGCAGGCCCGGGATCATCAGGAGCAGACCGCCGAGCATCATCAGGCCGTTGCCGGAGCCCTTCGACGGGGAACCACCGCGCTGGAGGGCCTCGTTCAGGTTGCGGAAGGCGCGGCGGCCCGCGCGCTTGATGACCACGGAGCCGAGGACGAAACCGGCGACGAGGAGCAGGAAGACCACGAACCCGCTCGTCGCGGCCGCCACCGTGGACAGCAGCCAGATCTCCAGCACCAGCCACGCGGCGAGCCCCAGCGGCAGGAACGTCCGCAGGCGGGAGCGCCGGGGGCGGGCGGGAGCGGAGCCGGGGCCGGGGCCGGAAACGGGGTACGTCGGGATCGGAGCGCCAGTCGTCATGCTCCCAGTGTGCCCGGACCCGGCTCAGAGCGGCATAAGGGGACGATCAGCCGTCACCGTGGGACCGAGCGGGCGCCTCACCGGACGACGTCTTCCCAGACAGCTCGTCCCGGACGACGTCCCTCCGGACGCCTCGCCGGCCAGCTACTTCCCGGGCGCCTCTTCGGAAGAAGCCGTCGCGGGCGCGTCTTCGGACGAAGCCTTCGCGGGCACCTCGTCGGACGAAGCCTTCACGGGCACCTCGTCGGACGAAGCCGTCGCGGGCGCGTCTTCGGACGAAATCTTCGCGGGCACCTCGCCGGACGAAGCCTTCACGGACGCCTCGCCGGACGAAGCCTTCACGGACGCCTCGTCGGACGAAGCCGTCGCGGGTGCCTCGGACGAGGCCCTCGCGGGTGCCTCGTCGGACGGCGCCGGCGTCGTCGTGGGCGGCCCGGACGGGGCCCGGGCGGGGGCGGGCTGGTCCGCGGTCCGGCCCGTGATCTTGCCCACTCGCTCCCCGACGCCCCATGCGGTGACCCGCCACAGCGCCTCGACGAGGATGTCGCGACTCATCTTGGAGTCGCCGAGTTCGCGCTCGACGAAGGTGATGGGGACCTCGACGACATGGAAGCCGGCCTTGACGGCACGGCGGGCGAGGTCGACCTGGAAGCAGTAGCCCTGGGAGGAGACCTCGCCGAGGCCGAGGCCCTCGAGGGTCTCGCGGCGGAAGGCCCGGTAGCCGCCGGTGATGTCCCGCAGGGGCAGGTCCAGGGCGAGCCGGGAGTAGAGGCTGCCGCCGCGTGAGATGAACTCGCGGGACTTCGGCCAGTTCACCACCCGGCCGCCGGGGACCCAGCGGGAGCCGAGTACCAGGTCGGCACCCTTGAGCGCGGTGAGCAGCCGGGGCAGTTCCTCGGGCTGGTGGGAGCCGTCGGCGTCCATCTCGATGAGGACGCCGTAGCCGTTCTCCAGGCCCCAGCGGAAGCCCGCGAGGTAGGCGGCGCCGAGACCCTCCTTGCCCTTGCGGTGCAGGACCTGGACGTGGTCGTCCTCGGCGGCCAGCTCGTCGGCGAGCTTGCCGGTGCCGTCGGGGCTGTTGTCGTCGGCCACGAGGACATGGGCCTCGGGAACGGCCTCGCGCACCCGGCCGACGATGCTCTTGACGTTCTCCGCCTCGTTGTAGGTCGGGATGATCACCAAGGCGGTGCCGAGCGGGCCGAACTGCCGCCCCCGCTTCTGTGCCGCGAGGGTCCCGTCGCCGTCGTTCACTGCTGCCCCTTCGTGTCCGTACGCAGGGCACCACCATAGTGGCCACCGCCTGCGATGACGTGACAGGACGTTCGAATGGTGGTGTCGATTCCCCAAGAGCGGGGTAAGAGTAGGCCTTTGGCCTGTGTGTACGTACGTACCCCGTCCGGAGGCATCGAAGCGTGCTGCGGATGGGGGCCCGGCGCCCTTCGGGCCGACCTGGGGCCCGCTGGCTGCGGGTCGACCGAAAGCCGTTGTCTACTGAGCGCCCGGGCCCCACCCGGGTCACACCTCCCCGGCCGGACGGAACGTTCCCTCGCTGCGGCGCTGGCGCTGAGCCTGGCTGCCAGTGGCGGTGCCCCGGTGCGGCACACCGTCCCTGACCCAGCGGCGCCGCCGCGAGTGCGCGGACGTTCTGCGGCGGGGCGTCCGGTGGTGGACCCGGCCGAACCTACCGGCCCTCCGCCATCGCCTGTCAACAGCCGTATGACCTGCGGGTTTCCGGTCAATGCCCTGGTCAGCGGGGAGGCGGTGCCCCGGGCACCTCGGCGTGCGGACGGGTGATCTTCCCCGCACCTGCCCCGGAGATCACTCGCCCGGCCGTACGAACACCGTCCTCCCGGCGACCACCGTGCGCAGGCACACGGGCAGGTCGGTGCCGGGGGTGAGGTCGGGCAGGCCGGGGGTGCCCGAGCGGGGGTCGGTGGACCAGCGGGCGACCCGGTCGTCGGGGGCCTGGACGATCAGTTCGTCGGTGCGCCAGACCGCGTAGTCGGCGGGTGCGCCGGGGACGAGGACGCCCGCGTCGTCCCGGCCGACGGCCCGCCAGCCGCCCCGGGTGTGGGCGGTGAAGGCGGCGCGTACGGAGACGCGGTGTTCGGGGGTGCGGTGGAAGGCGGCGGCGCGGACCGTGCCCCAGGGGTCGAGCGGGGTGACCGGGCTGTCGGAGCCGAAGGCGAGCGGGACGCCGGCCCGCAGCAGGGCCGCGAAGGGGTTGAGGGTGCGGGCCCGCTCCGCGCCCAGCCGCCGGGCGTACATGCCGTCCTCGCCGCCCCACAGGGAGTCGAAGGCGGGCTGCACGGAGGCGGTCAGGGCCAGTTCGGCGAAGGCGGCGACGGTCTCGGGCGTCAGCATCTCGGCGTGCTCGACGCGGTGGCGGGCGGCGCGGATCCGGGCGAGGCCGATCTTCTCGGCGGCCGCCCGCGTGCCGTCGACGACGGTGGTCACGGCGGCGTCGCCGATCGCGTGGAAGCCCGCCTGGAGGCCCGCCTCGGTGCAGGCGACCACATGGGCGGCGACGTCGGCGGCGGTCAGGTAGGCGGTGCCGGTGTGGGCGGCGTCGGTGTAGGGGCTGTGCAGACAGGCCGTGTGGGAGCCGAGGGCGCCGTCGACGAACAGGTCCCCGGCGGCGCCGAGCGCGCCCAGCTCCCGGGCCCGGTCGACATCGCGGGCGGCCCAGTATCCGACGACCCTCGGGCCGCTCTCCTCGGCGGCGAGCCGGAGCAGGCCGGTGAAGTCGTCCTCGGAGGAGATCTCGGGGCCGCCGCACTCGTGGACGGAACCGATACCGAGGGAGGCGGCGTGCGCGAGGGCGGCCCGCTGGGCCTCGGCGCGCTGCGCGGGCGTCACGGCTGCGAACGCGGCGGCCCGTACGGCGTGATGGGCGTCCCGGGTGAGCGGCTCGCGGTCCGCGTAGCCGGGCTCGGTGCGGGCCCGGGGCGCCAGCTCCAGCAGGGCGGTGGTCACCACGGCCGAGTGGACGTCGATCCGGCTGAGGTAGAGCGGCCGGCCACCGGCGGCCTCGTCCAGCTCGTCCCGCCGGGGGGCGCGCCCCTCGGGCCAGCGGGAGGCGTCCCAGCCGTGCCCGAGCAGCACCTTGTCCTGCGGGCGGGCGGCGGCGAAGTCCCGGACGAGGGCGAGGGCCGCCGTGAGGGTGGGGGCGCTCGACAGGTCGAGGCCGGTCAGGGCGAGGCCCGTCGAGGTGGTGTGGACGTGGGCGTCGGTGAAGGCGGGGGTGACGAGGGCGCCGTCCAGGTCGACCACCTCGTCGACGCCGTCGGCGAAGGCGTCGGCCGCGCCCTCCGAGCCGACCCAGGCGACCTGGCCGCGCTCGACGACCATCGCGGTCGCGAACGGATCGGCGGGGCTGTGGACCTCGCCGCGGCGGAGCAGGACGGTCTTCGGCTCGGGTGTGCGCTCACTCATGTCCGACAGTTTCTCGCGCCCCGGCCCCGAAGCCGCACACGGGGCGGGCCGGCGCCCGTGGAACGCGTCAGATACGCGGCGGCCGCGCCTCATAGGGAGTGGAGAGCACGACGGTCGTCCGGGTCGACACCCCAGCGAGGGCGCGGATCCGGCTGAGCAGCTCCTCCAGCTCGTGCGGGGTGGCCACCCGCACCTTGAGGATGTAGTTCTCGTCGCCCGCCACGCTGTGACAGGCCTCGATCTCGGGCACGCCGGCCAGTCGGTCGGAGATGTCGTCGGGCGCGCTGGGGTCGAACGGTTTCACCGAGATGAAGGCGGTCAGGGGCAGTCCGACGGCCTCGGGATCGACGACGGCCGCGTAGCCCCGGATCACGCCGCGCTGTTCCAGCCGGCGCACCCGCTGGTGCACGGCCGACGTGGACAGGCCCGTGGCCTTGCCCAGGTCGGTGTAACTCATCCGCCCGTCCTTGACGAGCAGCTGCACGATGTGGCGGTCCAGCTCCTCCATGACGCAAGAACCTACAGTGCGTGTGATCTCCCGGATACCTATGCGCCCCAGGTCATACCCGGTTTGTGATCTGCCGGGCCGCCGCGGCGGGTTGTCACCTGCACGTGGCATGTGACGAAGACCACAGGGCCCGTCACGGCTTCGTGATGTCCTCGTGATTACCGCCGAGACGTGCTGGGAAGTGCTTGCTGTGGTCGAGGCCGCAGTGCCTTCACGGCCCAGCCCGAGGGGGAGAATCCCATGCAGAGTCTTAAGCGCCCTGGTCGCACCGCGCCCAAGCGGCTGTCCCTGGTCGAGTCCGAGCCGGAGGGCGTCGAACCCGGCTTCGCCGAGTACGACGACACGGACGAGCTCGACGCGTACGACACCTTCGAGATGTACCGGGTGATCTGCCCGGACTGCGCGCAGTCCATCGCGCTGCTGGCGGACGAGCAGGTCCTGCCGGAGCACGCGCTGTGCGCCTCGCCGTGGAACCCGTTCGGGCTGACGGTCTGCGCCGGCACCGGACGTCCGGCGTCACAGGCCCGCTCGGCGGACGAGTCCGACACGCCGCAGGAGCAGGAGACCGCGCTCCTGCTGACGCTCCCTCAGGGGCTCGACTGGCGTATGCAGCCGTTCTCGCACGTCGGCGGCCCGGGCTCGCGCCCGATGCGCGTACCGGCGATGCGCCGCCACGCGGCCTGATCCGCGTCGCCCGCTCTCAGGAGCCCGCTTCCCAGTAGCTGCCCTGCACCATGGCCCGCAGGCTGCCGTGGTGCAGGATCAGTGTGTCCGGGTCCGCCGGGACGGCCACCTCGCCGAAGTGGACCTGGCGGTAGGCGATCCGCAGCATGACGACGGCGTGCCGCAGCGCCGCGTACAGGGTGTGGAAGTCCATGTCGCGGGGCGGATGCCCGGTGAGCCGCGCGTACCGCTCCTCCACCCGGTCGCGGCGCAGGAAGCCGGGCAGTCCGCGCTGTCCCGAGGCGACCGTCAGATCCTGGAAGAAGCGGTGCAGGTAGACCGTCCAGCCGAGGTCGACCTCGCGCGGGGCGAGCGCCGCCATCTCCCAGTCGAGGACGGCGGCGGGCTCGAAGCCGTCGTAGACGATGTTGCCGATGCGTGCGTCGCCCCAGCTGAGGACGGGTGGGCCCGGGTCCTTGGGCCACAGGTCCTCCAGCCGGTCGAAGGCGTCCTCGATCAGCGGTGACCGGGCGAGTCCGCCGATCACCCAGTCGTAGTAGGCACGTTGGGCCGTGACATGGCGGCGCAGGGCGTCGCCCTCACCGGGATGCGCGAGGAACTCGGCCTCGCTCAGCGGTACTTGGTCATGGAGCCGGGCCAACAGGCCGATCGTCGCGGCCTCCAGCCGCTCGCGCTCCGCGTCGCTCGCGGCGTGCAGCCAGTTCCCCTCGTAGGTGTAGGGCATCACATCGGGCGGGACCCGTCCCTCGACGCGTTCCATCACGAAGAAGGGCGCGCCGAGCGGGCCCGGGTCCTCCTCCAGCCACAGCACGCGCGGTACGGGTACGTCGGTGTGCTCGGCCACCAGCCGCAGGGTGCGGTACTGGCGGACCATGTCGTACACGGGGAACACGGTGTACGCCGCCGGGTCCGCCGCGAGCCGCAACGCGCAGCGGAGCAACGGTGGTTCGGGATGCTCGACGTCGAAGAGCAGGGTCTCGCTGGACAGTCCGTTGGAGGCGGGTACGGTCACGCGGGCCGCCCGGGCGCCCGGCAGCCGGGTGCCGAGCCAGGCGGTGAGCCGGCGGGTCAGCTCCTCGGGGTCCCGGGTGGTGGTGCGGGGTCGCGGTGCCGTGGTCATGGCGTCAACTCCCTTGCGGGGCGACCGCGTCGAAGCCGGAGAAGCCGCTCGGGTCGTGCCGGCCGAAGGAGCCGTGCTCGAAGACGCCGTAGCCGGTCTGGCCGTCGAGCCGGAAGCGGGCCGCGTGGTCGGTCACCCCGTAGGCGGCCCGGGGGTGCGGGGCCGTCAGGTCGTAGGTGCGGCGGTCGGTCCAGCGCGGGCCGCGCCAGGTGCCGTGCTGCCAGTCCTCGGCGGGTGGATAGCCGGCGCCGATCGCGAGCGGGGAGGAGGTGAGGATTTCCGTCTCCAGCTCCAGGGGTTTGCGGATGTCCCCGAGGTGGATCAGGGCGCGTTCGGGGTGGCGGGTGCCGGGCCGGTAGGTGATCTCGGCCTGGGGCCAGCCGAGTTGGCGGTCGCGGCGGCCGGGGCGGACCAGGGTGGCGTCGTTGAGGGAGCGGTGGCCGTCGGCGTCCTCCTGGGTGATCACCATCAGGAAGCGGTCGTCGAAGCGGACCGGGCACCAGATCCAGTGGAAACCCTCGGCCGGATGCTCCTGGGCCAGCCGGCCGCCCTCCTCCCCCGGGACCGGGCGTACACCCCAACTGCGGTCCCGGGTCCCCGTCCAGGCGCCCGCCGAGAGCCGGACCGCCTCCCCGCCGGCCCGCAGCCACCCCACGCACCGGCCGGCCTGCACGAACCGCTTCCCCTCAAGGGTGAGCCGGCCGCCGCGCCGCTGCTGGTGGTGCGGTTCCCACAGCGCGGGGAAGTCCGCCGACCAGTGGATCTCGTACGACAGTCCGTCCGGGTCCTCGGGGTCGGCGGCGCAGCTCAGCACGAAGTCCCGCAGTGGGCGCTCGACGCGGATGCGCAGTGGGCCGACCTCCAGGCGCATCCGGTCCTCGCCGAGGGCGTCGGAGGCGCGGACGGCGTGGAGGGTGTCCCCGGAGCGGAAGGTGGCGTAGGCGTCGCTCACCCCCAGGTTGGGGTAGACGCCGAGGCCGGTGATCAGCAGGGAGCGGCCCTGGTGGTCGAGGACGTGGAAGATGCAGCGGTCGTAGGCGTTGCGGTCCCCGGTCGCCACGTGCTTCATCGACAGGGGCACCTGGTGGACGGGGTACTCGTCGAGCGGCACGGGGCGGTCGTCGACCACGGGCACACCTCCCTGGGCGCAAGGGATTTGACGGTACGTCAGCAGCGGCGCCGCGGCCAGATGCGGGACCGGCCGAAACGGGGCCGGGGGCGGGCGAACGCACGCTCGACCGGATGGGCCGTGACCTGCCCTCGCGGCCCGGCGTTGCCCCGGTATGACCCCCACCTACACCCTGGCGCGCGGACGTCATCACCGGTCCGGTGCCTCCGCGGAACCCGGAGGCACCGGACACAGACCCGCAGAATCGGTTCCCCCGGGTCCGTCCGCCCCTCCTCCCCCACCGGACCCGCCCATCTACCGCGACCTGATCCGCACCTGGTCCGATCACGGCCGCACCCTGCCCGGGCGGCACGATCCGGAGTGGGTGCGGCTGGCGGCTCCCCAGGTGCGGCCGGGGCAGTTCAGCGAGACTGCGGGCCCAGCAGATGACGGGCGATGACCATCCGCTGGATCTGGTTCGTGCCCTCGACGATCTGCAGGGCCTTCGCCTCGCGCAGATGGCGTTCCACGGGGAAGTCGGCGGTGTAGCCGGATCCGCCGAGAACCTGCACGGCGTCGATGGTGAGCTGCATCGCGGCGTCCGTGCAGTGCAGTTTCGCCATCGCCGCCTGCCGGGCGAACGGCCGGCCGGCGTCCCGCGCCCGTGCCGCCGCCAGATACAGGGCGCGGCCCGACTCGACGCGGGTCGCCATGTCGGCGAGCAGGAAGCGCAGCCCCTGGAAGTCGGCGAGGGGCCGTCCGAACTGCCGGCGCAGGCCGGCGTGGGCGACGGCCTCGTCCAGGGCCGCCTGGGCGAGGCCGACCGCGCAGGCCGCGATGCCGAGCCGCCCGGAGTCCAGGGCGGCCAGCGCGATCGCGAAGCCCTGGCCCTCCTCGCCGAGACGGCGCGCGTCGGACACGCGCACGCCGTCGAAGTGGAGCTGGGCGGTGGGCGAGCCCTTCAGGCCCATCTTCCGCTCCGGCGGCGCGGCGGTGAGGCCGTCGGCGTCGCCGGGGACCAGGAAGGCGGTGATCCCGCGCGGGCCCTCGCCGCCGGTGCGCGCCAGGACGGTGTAGAAGTCGGCGATCCCGCCGTGGGTGGTCCAGGCCTTGGTGCCGTCGATCACCCAGTCCCCGCCGTCCCGCACGGCCCGGGTGCGCAGCGCGGCCGCGTCCGATCCGGAGGACGGTTCGGACAGGCAGTACGCGCCGAGCAGCCCGCCGCCGAGCACCGCAGGCAGATGGGCGGCGCGCTGGGCATCCGTGCCGTGGGCGGCGAGGGCGTGGGCGGCCAGGGTGTGGACGCTGACCCCGAGCCCCACGGTGAGCCGGGCCGCGGCGAGTTCCTCCAGGACCTGGAGGTAGACCTCGTACGGCTGGTCGCCACCGCCGTAGCGGGAGTCGTACGGCAGTCCGAGCAGCCCGGATGCGGACAGGAGGGTGAACAGCTCGCGCGGGAAGCGTCCCGCGTCCTCCTCCTCGGCCGCCACCGGGGCGATCTCCCGGCGGGCGATGTCCCGGACGAGGGCGAGCAGTTCCCGCGCCTCCTCGGTGGGCAGGAGGCGGTCCACCGGTGCCCGCGCGCGCTCGCTCATGGTGGCGCCTCCTCACTTGCCGGGCCGGGGCCGCACCCTCCGACCTGCGGCTTCGCGCTGTGAGTATGCCCGCCCGACGCCCTCCCCGCACGGCGGAGCGACCACCGGATTGGTCCAAACCATTGACCGGACTGGTCTAGTCCTCCTACCGTTTCGCTCCAACGCTCCCCGCGTTCATGCCGATCGGCGTGCGATCCCCTCCCTGTCCCTGCGAGGAGACACCCGATGCACACCCCGCTCCGCCCCCGCCCCCGGACGCTTCTGGCCGCCGGCTGCTGCGTCGCCCTCGGCGCCGGCCTGCTCGCCGGCGCGGGCACCGCCACCGCCGACGCGCCCGGTCCGGCCCAGGCCCGTCCCGGGTCCAAGGTCGTGGGCTACTTCACCGACTGGGGCATCTACGGCCGCCAGTACTACGTCAAGAACATCGAGACCTCCGGCTCCGCCGACCGGCTCACCCACATCAACTACGCCTTCGGCAACGTCACCGACGGCAAGTGCGCCCTCGGCGACCCCTGGGCGGACACCGACAAGCCGTTCACGGCGGAGGAGTCGGTGGACGGCGTCGCCGACACCGCGGACCAGCCGCTCAGCGGCAACTTCAACCAGCTCCGCAAGCTGAAGAAGCTGCACCCCCACCTCAAGGTCGTCTGGTCCTTCGGCGGCTGGAGCTGGTCCGGCGGCTTCGGCGAGGCGGCCAAGGACCCGGCGGCCTTCGCGCAGTCCTGCTACGACCTGGTCGAGAACTCCAAGTGGGCGGATGTCTTCGACGGCATCGACATCGACTGGGAGTACCCCAACGCCTGCGGTCTGACCTGCGACACCAGCGGCCGCGAGGCCTTCCGGGACGTCATGAAGGCGCTGCGGGAGAAGTTCGGCAAGCGGGACCTGGTCACGGCGGCCATCACCGCCGACGCGACCGACGGCGGCAGGATCGACGCGACGGACTACGCGGGCGCGGCCCGGTACGTCGACTGGTACAACCCGATGACGTACGACTACTTCGGCACCTGGGCCGCCACCGGGCCCACCGCACCGCATTCGCCGCTGCACTCCTACCCCGGCATACCGCAGCAGGGCTTCGACACCGCCGACACGATCGCCAAGCTCAAGGGCCTGGGCATCCCCGCGCGCAAACTGCTGCTCGGCATCGGTTTCTACGGACGCGGCTGGACCGGTGTCACCCAGGCGGCGCCGGGCGGCACGGCCACCGGGCCCGCGGCGGGGACGTACGAGGACGGCAACGAGGACTACAAGGTCCTCAAGACCAAGTGCCCCGCGACCGGTACCGTCGGCGGCACCGCCTACGCCAAGTGCGGCAACGACTGGTGGAGTTACGACACCCCGAAGACCATCAAGGGGAAGATGAAGTACAAGGACGCCCAGCATCTGGGCGGCACGTTCTTCTGGGAGCTCAGCGGGGACACGGCCAACGGCGAGCTGATCCACGCGATCCACTGAGCCGGCCCCCCAGCACACTAGGGGCGGAGGACCACGAGCCTCCGCCCCTTCCGCGTCCTCAGTCCCTGCGGGCCGGCTTCGGCGCCGGGAAGGCGGGGTCGATCTCCTCGATCGCGCGCAGCACTCCGCCGAGGGTCTTCACCAGCAGGTCGCGCATGACCTCGCGGGAGAGCTCGGGACGGTCGATCCAGTCGAGGGTGGCGCCCTCGACGCTGCACACCCAGGAGAGCAGGGCCATCCGGGGCAGCGGCGGGATGTCGCTCTCGCCGTACGCGCCCTCGGCGATGGTCGCGACGATCGCCGCGCGCACCCCGTCACGGATGGCGTGCACCTCGGTGTCGAAGCCGACTCCGCCACTGACGATCGTGCGGAAGGCGGCCTGGTTGTGCTCGGCGTAGCGCAGATAGCCGTCGATGGTGCGCTGGACGCGGTCCACCTGGGGCAGTTCCAGACCGCTCGCGGCGAAGGAGACCAGATCGGCGACGGAGTCCTGGACGATGGCCAGGTAGTAGCCGCGCTTGGACTGGAAGTAGTAGTAGATCAGCCCCTTGGCGACATGCGCCTGCCGGGCGATGTCGTCCATCGAGAGCGCGTCGTAGGACGTGTCGGCGAACAACTTGCGCCCGATGGTGATGAGTTCGGCGCGGCGCGCCAGTGAGCGCTCGGTTCCCCGCGCCCGGGGACGGACGGCGTCGCGCTGTTGGCTGATATTCAATTTCGACCTGGTCTCCAACGGTCGGCGGGACCACGTCAGTATGTCAGGTCGAACCATGGGCCGCTCACACCGGCAACAGCCGTAACAGCAGAGGTCAGAGCAGTCCCAGCCGGGTCACCAGCATCGCGACGACCGCGACGAGGACCCAGCCCATCAGGTGCTCGGCGATCTTCGGGCCGTCGTCGCGCGGGCCGCCGGTACGGGTGCGGGCGGCGGGGGCTGCGTGTGCGGTCATGGTGTCCACTTTGCCACCGGCCAGGGCTTTTGCCGCCGAGACCTTGCTCACATGACCCCGCCCACCGCGCTGACACCGGCCCGCCCACCGCGCTCACACCGCCACGCCCACCGCCTTCAGCGCCGCGCACTGACGCGCGCTCGGCCGCACCGGGAAGTACAGGTAGCACACCCCGCCGCTCCCGGAGACGACCTTGCCCGCCGCGTTGTGGCGCTTGGTCCTGAGCCAGATGTTCTCGAACTGCCGCCGCGCGTACACCCGCCGCACCGAGGCGTCGTCCGCCGAGTAGGGGTCGTTGGCGATCACATCGCCCGCGGCCGTGAACCCGATCACGGTCATCAGATGACCGGCGGTGCCGTACCCCGCCCCGGTGAGCTCCTCCTTGAGGAAGGACTGGGAGGTCATGGCGGGAATGCCGGCCGCGATCAGCGTCTCCAGGTCGGTGAGGGAGGTCAGCCGGGTGACCACGCCCCGCAGTCCGTCGAAGGTGGCCGCGTAGGCGGCGTTGAACGGCCAGTTGCCGCAGCCGGCGTACTGGTGGTCGTAGGTGTACCGGGCGGCGTGGCACACCTGCGGGTCGGCGTAGGACGGATCGACCCACTCGAGCTGCGCGGGGGTGAGCCGGCCGCCCCAGTACTCGATGATCATCTGGGAGGAGGTGGGGCTGCACCAGGCCTCGCCGCCGTTGTCGTACTGCGGGTACTGCCCCTGGTGGATCTCCTGCGAGTAGCGCGGGACCGCCAGCTCGTGCGCCGGACCGGGGGCCGAGGCCGGGACGGTGAAGCGGTCCGGGATGCCGGAACCCATCACGCCCAGTCGCCACACCGTCGGGACGGCCGTCGTGCCCGGACGGCGGTACAGGGTCAGCCGGGTGCGGTACGAGGTGAGGCGCAGGCCCGTCGCGGTGTCGTCGACGGCGAGGGTGTCGGTCCAGACCGTGCTCCTGCCGTCGGTCTGGCCGTCGACCGAGGTCCTCTTGATGTCCTGGTCGCCGGAGGCCCAGCGCCCCATCACGTACCAGGGGGTGTCGCCGCCGTCGGAGTACGTCGCCCGCAGCTCCACCTGGAGCCAGGTGCCGGCCGGGGTGCTCGCGTTCCAGGAGGCGATCGCCTCGGTGGCGGGCACGGCGAGCCGGTGGACGGGGGACGTCCAGGTCGCGTACTCCCAGTCGGCGGTGGACCCGGTGTGCGGGTCGGCGTAGGCGAAGGTGCCGAGGGAGCCGTCGAGGACCAGGCCGGGCCGCTCGCCCGCGACGGCGCGGGTGCCCCGGGCCGAGCCGGAGCTCCAGTCGGCGTACGTGAACCAGGAGCGGAGGTCGACGGGCCGGGCGGGGGCGGACCCCGCGGCCGGGATCTCGGCCAGGGGCGCGGGGTCCGGCGTCACGGCCGGGGGCGTGGCGTCCGGGGTCCCGGCCGGCGACATCTCGTCCGGGATCTCGCCGGGGCCGGGGGCGGCCTGGGCCGCGGCCGCTCCCGGGCCGCCCGCCACCGCGACGGCGACCGCGGCGGCGAGGAGCGTTCTGCGGGAGGGCTGCTCGGCTCCCCCCGGGGCCTGAGCGGGCCGGGACTGCCGCGAGGACTGTTCGAAGCTGCTCATGGGCGGAAGGACCCCCAGGGTGGCCGGTGCACGACGTGCGCCCACTATGAGCGCGAGGGGTCCCGCTCACCAGCACCTCGGCCTCCGGAGGTCACCCGTGTCGCACTAGACTTCCGGGCCGTACTCCACCGTGTTCCGGCACCCCGGGTCATACGGTGTCCCCGCCCTTCCAAGCCCCCAGGACCCGCCATCCACCAGCTCGCCGCCCGGCTCCGCCGCCTGCCCCCGTCCTGCGGCCCGGTCCGTCTGATCGGGATCGACGGGCACGCGGGCTCGGGGAAGTCCACCTTCGCGGGACGGCTGGCCGAGGCGCTCGGCGGGGCGCCCGTGCTGCACCTCGACGACATCGCGAGCCATGCGGAGCTGTTCGCGTGGACCGGGCGACTGCTGGCCGAGGTGATCGAGCCGTTCGGCCGCGGCGAGACCGCGCACTACTCCCCCTACGACTGGCGCGAGCGCGGCTTCGGCCCGCCCCGGTCGCTGCCCGCGGCCCCGGTCGTCCTGATCGAGGGGGTCGGCGCGGGCCGCCGCGCCCTGCGTCCCCATCTCGCCTGTCTGCTGTGGCTGGAGATGACGCGCGAGGAGGCCTGGGAGCGCGGCAGGTCGCGGGACGGGGAGGAGCAACGGGAGTTCTGGGACGGCTGGGTCCGGGCGGAGACGCACCACTTCTCGGACGACCCTTCGCGCCCTTATGCCGGGCTGCTGGTACGGCAGTTGAGCGAGGGGTACGAGGTACTGCCGGGGCCGCTGCGAGACCCTGCCGGACACCCCGATGTCACCCACCGTGAGGGACCACCCGCGATGTGGTGAACGTGTGAAGGGGTCTGCGCTCGAACTTCGCCAAGTGCCTCAACTTCGCTTGACCGACGGCCCGTACAGGACTTACGTTCTCAATGTGCGGCATCGACGCCGCCCCCAAGTCGCGAAGCCCCCGGTTGTTCCCCCGTGATCGGGGGCTTCGTTCTGCCCTCGTGCCCCTCCGCGGCCCCTTTTTCCGGACGCGCCACGGCGCCGTCCGCTCACCGAGGGTCACCAATCCGGGATGCGCCCCGTCCGCTCCCACCTCGTCAAACGGCCTGGGCGGCACCCTTCGGCAGGCACTCCTCCGCAGGTACGATGCCCTCGGTGCGACCTACGGACAGCTGCTTCGCGCACCTTGCAACTCCGGTCCGCGGCACAGCGGTTCGACCAAGGCAGCCGGCGGGCACGGGCCCGGTGGCAAACCGACGGGGGCACGGTTTGTGGGGGACGTGATGGACTTCGGCACGCAGGGCCTCGAGGCCCCGGCCGACCTCGCCTGGCTACGAGGCGTGGACGCCTACACCATGGGTGCGTATCCGCAGGCGGAAGAGGAGTTCCGCACAGCGGTACGGATCGATCCCGGGATGGCCGACGGCTGGCTCGGGCTGCACGCGCTGCGCGTGGACACGACGACCGCGCTGCTGCGGATGTACCGGCACCGGGACCGGTTCGGCGAACAGCGCACCCGGCACCGCCGGACGCTCAACTCCTGGTACTGGCTGGGCTGGTGGGTGCAACCGGTGCTGGAGAGCCCGCGCGATCTGCTGCTCGCGCACGCCTCCCACTGGCTGGACGGCCGGCACGTCCCCGAGCTGGACCGGGCGCTCGCCGGGCTCCCGCCCGTGGACGCCGACCACCAGGTCCGCTTTCTGCACGCCTGCCGGGCCTATCTGGTCAAGGACTGGGAGCAGCTCGTCCGGCACACCGACCCGCTGCTCGACGACCCGCTCCTCGGGATCGAGGCGGGGCTGTTCGGCGGGATGGCCCGGGTCCGGCTGGAGATGTACGGCCAGGCCGAACCGCTGCTCGCGGCCGCCCTGATGCGCTGCCGCAGCGAGCAGCCGCAGCGCAAGGAACTGCGGTACTGGCTGGCCCGGGCCCATGAGGGCACCGGCCGCTCGGCCGCCGCGCTCCCCCTGTACCGGGCGGTGCACCGGGTCGACCCCGCCTTCATGGACACCTCGGCCCGGCTCGCCGCGATCGCCGAGGGCGACGGCTACGACGATCCGTCCGACCTCGCGTCGATCACCCTCACCGGGATCGGGCAGGACGTGGGGGACGGTCCGGACGCCCTCGACCCGCTGTTCGGCACCGAGGGCCGGGACCTGAAACTCACCGACCCCGCGGACCTGCCGCCCGTGGGCCCCCTGCCCTCGGTCACCGATCCGGCGGTCCGCGCGAAGACGGTCGTACCGTCCCCGCTGCCGGCCGGGCCCACCGACCCCGGCTTACTCGAGGAGGCGCTCGCCGAACTGGAGCGCATGGTGGGCCTGGAGCCGGTGAAACGGCAGGTCAAGGCGCTGTCGGCGCAGCTCAACATGGCCCGGCTGCGGGCCGGGCAGGGCCTTCCGGTCCAGCCGCCCAAACGGCATTTCGTCTTCTCCGGCCCGTCCGGCACCGGCAAGACCACGGTGGCGCGCATCCTCGGCCGGGTCTTCTACGCCCTCGGTCTGCTCGGCGGCGACCATCTGGTGGAGGCCCAGCGGGCCGACCTGGTCGGCGAGTACCTCGGCCAGACGGCCGTCAAGGCCAACGAACTCATCGACTCCGCCCTCGGCGGTGTCCTCTTCGTGGACGAGGCGTACTCGCTCTCCAACTCCGGCTACGGCAAGGGGGACGCCTACGGCGACGAGGCGCTCCAGGTGCTGCTGAAGCGGGCCGAGGACAACCGGGACCACCTGGTGGTGATCCTGGCCGGATACCCGGAGGGCATGGACCGTCTCCTCGCCGCCAACCCGGGGCTGTCCTCCCGCTTCACGACCCGCGTCGACTTCCCCTCGTACCGCCCCCTCGAACTCACCTCCATCGGCGAGGTGCTGGCCGCGGAGAACGGTGACGTGTGGGACGAGGAGGCACTCGACGAGCTGCGCTCGATCGCGGGGCACGTCGTCGACCAGGGGTGGATCGACGAACTGGGCAACGGACGGTTCCTGCGGACGCTGTATGAGAAGAGCTGCGCGTACCGGGATCTGCGGCTGTCGACCTACCCGACCGCGCTGACCCGGGACGACCTCTCCACCCTGCGGCTCCCGGATCTCATGCAGGCGTATGGAGAGGTGCTGTCCGGGCGGGGACCGCAGGACCCGTCGGCGACGTAGCCGGGGCGACCGGAACCCCCTGGGGGCGCGGGGACTGCGCGATCAGCCACCACGCGCCCGCAGAGGAAACGGCCGCCGCAGCCTACGACGCGAACACCTCGTCGGGCGTCCCGCTGGCCCTCGGTTCCGTCAGTCTGACCTCCGGGGCCTCCCGGTGTGCCGGATCCGTCACCTCGCCGACCAGGAGTTCCAGTACGTCCTCCAGGGCGGCCAGGCCCAGGACCTTGCCGGAGGCGTCCGCGACCTGGGCCAGGTGAGTGGCCGCGCGGCGCATCACCGTCAGGGCGTCGTCCAGGGGGAGGTCGGAGCGCAGGGTCGTCATCGGGCGCCACACCTGCTGGGGCACCGCCCGCTCGGAGTCCTCCACGTCGAGGACGTCCTTCACATGTACATAGCCCATGAAGGCGCCGTTCTCGGCGGCGACGGGGAAGCGGGAGTAGCCGGTGCGGGCGGTGAGCTCGACGATCTGGCCCGGCGTGACCGACGGGGGCACCGTGATCAGCGACTCGCGCTTGAGGAGGACGTCGGTGACCGGGCGGGAGCCCAGTTCCAGCGCGTCCTCCAGCCGCTCCTGCTCCTCGGGGTCGAGGAGGCCCGCCTGGCCGGAGTCCTCCAGCAGACGGTTGAGCTGCTCGCTGGTGACGACGGCCTCGACCTCGTCCTTGGGCTCGACCCGGAAGACCCGCAGGATGGCCTGGGCGCAGGCGCCGAGGGCGACGGTGATCGGCCGGCACAGCCGCGCGAAGGCGACCAGCCCCGGGCTGAGCCACAGGGCCGCCTTCTCGGGGGCCGCCATCGCGAGGTTCTTCGGGACCATCTCGCCGATGACGAGATGGAAGAAGACCACGGCCGCCAGGGCGATGACATAGCCCAGCGGGTGGATCATGCCGTGCGGGAGGTGGATCCACTCGAAGAACGGTTCCAGCAGCTCCGCCACGGTCGGCTCGGCGACCGCGCCGAGGGTGAGCGAGCAGACCGTGATGCCGAACTGGGCGGCGGCCATCATCTGCGGCAGTCGCTCCAGGCCGTAGAGGACCTGGCGGGCGCGGGCCGTGCCGAGGGGCTCGATCTGGCTGCGGCGGACGGAGACGAGCGCGAACTCGGCGCCGACGAAGAAGCCGTTGGTCAGCACGAGCAGGGCGGCGAAGACCAGTTGCAGGACGCTCATCGGACGGCCTCCGCGATCGTGGTGCCCTGGCCGAGCCGGCCGACGTGGACCAGACGGACCCGTTCGGCCCGGTAGTGGCCGACCCGGCGCACCGACAGACGCCAGCCGGGCAGTTCCGCCCGGTCACCGACGGCCGGGATCCGTCCGAGCAGGTCGGCGACGAGACCCGCGACCGTCTCGTACGGCCCCTCGGGCACCTCCAGGCCTATCCGCCGCAGGGTGTCGACCCGGCAGCTCCCGTCGACGTCCCAGGCGGGCTTGCCCTCCTCGGGCGGGGCCGCGGCCAGTTCCGGGATGTCCAGGCCGTCGTGCTCGTCGCGGACCTCGCCGACGATCTCCTCGACGATGTCCTCCAGGGTGACCACGCCGGCCGTGCCGCCGTACTCGTCGACGACGACGGCGATGGGCTGCTCGCTGCGCAGCCGGGCCAGCAGGGGCTGGACGGGAAGGGTCTCCGGGACCAGCAGCGCCGGGCGGGCGATACGGGCGACCGGCGTGCGCAGCCGGTCCTGGACGGGGACGGCCAGGGCGTCCTTGAGGTGGGCCATGCCGACGATCTCGTCGATCTTCTCGCGGTAGACGGGGAAACGGGACAGGCCGGTGGCCCGGGTCAGATTGACCACGTCCTCGGCGGTGGCCGAGGACTGCAGGGCGCTGACCTTCACCCGCGGGGTCATCACGTGCTGCGCCGTGAGCTCCGCGAGGGACAGGGTGCGTACGAACAGGTCGGCCGTGTCCTGTTCGAGGGCGCCGGCCTGGGCCGAGTGACGGGCCAGGGAGACCAGTTCGCCGGGGGTGCGGGCGGAGGCCAGCTCCTCGGTGGGCTCGACGCCGAGGGCGCGCACCAGCCGGTTGGCGACCGTGTTGAGCGCCGAGATCACCGGCCGGAACAGCCGGGAGAAGGCGTGCTGCGGGCCGGCGACGAAGCGCGCGACCTGGAGGGGCTTGGACACCGCCCAGTTCTTGGGCACGAGTTCGCCGACCACCATCTGGACGGCGGAGGCCAGCAGCATGCCGACGACCACGGCGACACCGGAGACCGCGCCCTCGGGGATGCCGATCGCGGTGAACGGGGTGCGCAGCAGCTCCGCGAGCGCCGGTTCTGCGAGCATGCCGACGACGAGCGAGGTGATGGTGATGCCGAGCTGGGTGCCGGAGAGCTGGAAGGACAGCTCCTTGAGCGACTCCACGACCGTACCGGCTCGTCTGTCGCCTTCGGCGGCGGCCTTCTCGGCCTCCGGCCGCTCGACCGTGACGAGGCCGAACTCGGCGGCCACGAAGAAGCCGTTGGCCAGGATGAGCAGGAACGCGGCTGCCAGGAGCAGCAGGGGGATGGTCATGATGCCGCCGCCTCCGGGACATGCCGGATGGGGGCGGCGCAGGTACTACAGGACGAACCGTCCATCGCCGGAGAGGGTCACTCCTCGGGTAGCAGGAAACCCCTGTGCACCGGCAGGGCACCACAGGGGTGGAGGCAGCAGGGGAACGCCTCCGTCACCAGATTAATCAAGACAGGGGCTTGAGCGGCAGGGGCGACGGCCCCGAGTCAGCCCTGATCTTGCCCGGGGGAGGTCTCGGGGTCCCGGAGCGAGCGTGCCTCGACGAGCCCGCGGAGCGCCCGGGCGTCCCTGATGGCCTGCTGCTTGTTGATGCCGGGCTGGATGCCGAGCGCGGGCAGGCTGGTGCCGTCGGTGAGGTTGAGGAACACCCAGGGGTCGCCCGGACGGAGGTTCACCTGGATGATCTCGGCCCAGTCGAGGCGCCGCCTGCTCGCGATGTTCACCACGGTGACCCCGGCGTCGTCGGCGACGACCCGGACGCGGGCGAGCTGGGCCAGCGCCCAGAAGATGAGGGCGCCGGTGACGACGAAGCTGAGCCGCTCCCCCGGGCCGAGCTTCTCCAGCAGCATGGCGACGCCGGAGATGACGAGGAAGATCGCCACCCCGGCCGAGAGCAGCACCGCGCGGGTGCGGCCCGGCCGGAAGGTGACGGGGAGGGTGGGCAGCTCGCTGCCCGGCAGATCGGACATGTTCCCGGTGGAGGTCGTGGTGGAGATCGAGGTCAGAGGCGGCAGGCGTGGATGGCCGTGGTGAGGATGGCGCGGGCGCCGATGTCGTAGAGGTCGTCCATGATCCGCTGGGCCTCCTTGGCGGGGACCATGGCGCGGACGGCGACCCAGCCCTCGTTGTGCAGCGGGGAGACGGTGGGCGACTCCAGGCCCGGGGTGAGCGCGACCGCCTTCTCGAGCTGTTCGACGCGGCAGTCGTAGTCCATCATCACGTAGGTCCGGGCGACCAGGACGCCCTGGAGGCGGCGCAGGAACTGCTGCACCTTGGGCTCGGCCTCGTCGGGCTCCGCGCCGGTGCGGCGGATCACGACGGCCTCGGACTTCATGATGGGGTCGCCGAAGACCTCCAGGCCGGCGTTGCGCAGCGAGGTGCCGGTCTCGACGACGTCGGCGATGACCTCGGCGACGCCGAGCTCGATGGCGGTCTCGACGGCACCGTCGAGGTGGACGACGGAGGCGTCGATGCCCTGTTCGGCGAGGTGCTTGGCGACGATGCCCTCGTAGGAGGTGGCGACCGTCCTGCCGCCCAGGTCCTCGAGGGTCTTCGCCGTGCCGGGCTTGGTGGCGAAGCGGAAGGTGGAGCGGGCGAAGCCGAGGGGGAGGATCTCCTCGGCGTTGGCGCCGGAGTCGATCAGCAGGTCGCGGCCGGTGATGCCGATGTCGAGGCGGCCGGAGGAGACGTAGATCGCGATGTCGCGGGGGCGGAGGTAGAAGAACTCGACCTCGTTCTCCGGGTCGACGATCCGCAGTTCCTTGGACTCGCGGCGCTGCTGGTAGCCGGCCTCATGCAGCATCTCCGCCGCAGGGCCTGACAGGGAACCCTTGTTGGGGACGGCGATGCGCAGCATGAGGCGAGCTTCCTTCGTTCGTACGGAATGGGTGCGTGTACGGCTTACAGGTGGGCGTAGACGTCGTCCAGCGAGATGCCGCGGGCGACCATCATCACCTGGACGTGGTAGAGCAGCTGCGAGATCTCCTCGGCGGCCGCCTCCTTGCCCTCGTACTCGGCGGCCATCCAGACCTCGGCGGCCTCTTCGACGACCTTCTTGCCGATGGCATGGACGCCCTTCCCGACCAGTTCGGCGGTGCGGGAGGTGGCGGGGTCGCCGGTGGCGGCCTTCTGCTGGAGCTCGGAGAAGAGCTCCTCGAACGTCTTCTTGGACATGGTGCGTCCCACCCTAGCCGTAACGCCGGGGCGCCTACCTCCAGGGTTCAGATACTGAGCGGAGGGTGGCCGCGGTGGCCACGGCGGCGGTGACCGCCTCGTGTCCCTTGTCCTCGTTCGAGCCCTCCAGACCGGCCCGGTCCAGGGCCTGCTCCTCGGTGTCGCAGGTGAGGACGCCGAAGCCGACGGGGACGCCGGTCTCGACGGAGACCTGGGTGAGGCCCTGGGTGACGCCCTGGCACACGTACTCGAAGTGGGGGGTGCCGCCGCGGATGACGACACCGAGGGCGACGATCGCGTCGTAGCCGCGGCCCGCGAGGACCTTGGCGACGACCGGGAGCTCCCAGCTCCCGGGGACCCTGAGCAGGGTCGGCTCGTCGATACCCAGGTCGTGCAGGGCGCGCAGCGCGCCGTCGACCAGACCGTCCATCACCTTCTCGTGCCACTGCGCCGCGATGACGGCGACCCTGAAGTCACCCACATTGCGTACGGACAGTTCCGGTGCGCCCTTGCCGCTCACGTCTCTCCTAGAGGTGTTCTTGCTTACTGGTTGCCGCAGGGGGACACGGGGGCCGTGTCCAGCCAGGGCAGGTCGTGGCCCATCCGGTCCCGCTTGGTGCGCAGGTAGCGGATGTTGTGCTCGCCCGCCTGGACGGGCATCGGCTCGCGTTCGGTGACCTCGATGCCGTGCCGGACGAGCGCGTCGGTCTTCTCGGGGTTGTTGGTCATCAGACGGACGCTGCGCACCCCGAGGTCGGTGAGGATCTGCGCGCCGGCGCCGTAGTCGCGGGCGTCGGCGGGCAGGCCCAGTTCCAGGTTGGCGTCGAGGGTGTCGTGGCCCTGTTCCTGGAGTTCGTACGCCCGCAGCTTGGACAGCAGGCCGATGCCGCGGCCCTCGTGTCCGCGCAGGTAGACGACGACCCCCCGGCCCTCGTCCTGGATGCGCCGGAGCGAGGCGTCGAGCTGGGGGCCGCAGTCGCAGCGCTGGGAGGCGAAGATGTCGCCGGTGAGGCATTCGGAGTGGACCCGGACCAGGACGCCCTCGCCGTCGCCGATCTCGCCGTGGACGAGGGCGACGTGCTCGACGCCGTCGGCGGTGGAGCGGTAGCCGTACGCGGTGAAGGTGCCGTGGGCGGTGGGCAGCCGGGTCTCGGCCTCGCGGCGGACGGTCGGCTCGGCGCTGCGGCGGTAGGCGATCAGGTCCTCGATGGAGATGATCGTCAGGCCGTGCTTGCGGGCGAACGGGATCAGTTCGGGCAGGCGGAGCATCCGGCCGTCCTCGCCGGCGATCTCGACGATCGCGCCGGCCGGGCGCAGCCCCGCGAGACGGGCGAGGTCGACGGCGGCCTCGGTGTGGCCGTTGCGGGTGAGGACCCCGCCGGACCGGGCGCGCAGCGGGAAGACGTGGCCGGGGCGGACGAAGTCCGTGGGCTCGGCGTCGCCGCTCGCCAGGAGCCGGAGGGTGGTGGCGCGGTCGGCGGCGGAGATGCCGGTGGTGACGCCGTGGGCCCCGGAGGCGTCGACGGAGACGGTGAAGGCAGTCTTCATCGACTCGGTGTTGTCCTCGACCATCTGAGGGAGCTTCAGCCGGTCGAGTTCGTCGCTCTCCATGGGGGCGCAGATCAGGCCGCGGCACTCGCTCATCATGAACGCGATGATCTCGGGGGTGGCCTTCTCGGCGGCGATGACGAGGTCGCCCTCGTTCTCGCGGTCCTCGTCGTCGACGACGACGATCGGGCGGCCGGCCGCGATGTCGGCGATGGCCTGCTCGACGGGGTCGAGGGTGAGGTCGTCGAGGCCGTCGGTGCTGTACAGGATCGGTGCCGTGCTCATGCCGGCGCTCCTTCCAGGGTGGGCCGCGCGTCCTTGCGGGAGCGCAGCCACCAGTCGCGCATGCCCCACAGGACGAGCGCGCCGTAGATGACGTAGACGAAGCCGGAGAAGGCGTAGCCGTTGGCGAAGTTGAGGGGGACGCCGACCAGGTCGACGAGGAGCCAGGCGATCCAGAACTCGACCATGCCGCGTGCCTGGGCGTACATGGCGACGACGGTGCCGACGAAGATGTAGGCGTCCGGCCAGGGGTCCCAGGACAGGGACGGGTAGGCCTTGAAGAGCAGGGCGACGGCGACGGTGCCGGCGGCGGCCGCGCCGACCATGGCGCCGCGTTCGGTCCAGGTGGCGAACCGCGGGGCGATGTGGCCGTCGCCGGTCTCGCCCTTCTTCCGCTTCCACTGCCACCAGCCGAACAGGGCGACGGCCATGACGATCGCCTGCTTGCCCGCGCTGCCGGTCAGATGGCCGAAGAAGGCACCGAAGAGGATCAGGCCGGCCAGGAACTGGACGGGCCAGCTCCAGATGGAGCGCCGCCAGCCGAGGACGAGGGCGATCAGACCGGTGATGTTGCCGATCATGTCCGTCCAGAGGATGTCCTTGCCGAAGGCGGTGAACGCCACGGAGGTCAGCCAGTTCACTTGCCCGCCCCCTGGGAGCTCGCGAGCAGCCGCTCGACGTACTTGGCGACGATGTCCACCTCGAGGTTGACCGGGTCGCCGGGCTGCTTGAGGCCGAGCGTGGTCAGGGCGAGGGTGGTGGGGATGAGGCTGACGGTGAAGTAGTCGGGGCCGGCCTCGACGACCGTGAGGCTGATGCCGTCGACGGTGACGGAGCCCTTCTCCACGACGTACCGCGCGAGGTCGGCGGGGAGGGAGACCTTGACGATCTCCCAGTTCTCGGAGGGCCTGCGCTCCAGGACCCGGCCGGTGCCGTCGACGTGGCCCTGCACGATGTGTCCGCCGAGGCGCGCGCCGACGGCGGTGGGGCGTTCGAGGTTGACCCGGGAGCCGACGCCGAGGGCGCCGAGGCTGGAGCGGTCGAGGGTCTCCGCCATGACGTCGGCGGTGAACTCGTCGCCCTCGTGTTCGACGACGGTGAGACAGACCCCGTTCACGGCGATGGAGTCGCCGTGCTTCGCGCCGTCGGTGACGACGGGGCCGCGCAGCCGGAAGCGGGAGGCGTCGCCGAGATTCTCGACGGCGGTGACCTCACCCAGCTCTTCGACGATTCCGGTGAACACTTCCCGGGTCCTCCTGCCTCATTGGGGCACGGACTCCGGGGCCTGTCGATGACGACAGCAGACACGAGCGGGGACATTGGGGGCGACGCCGACAGACTCGTCCGCCTGGACGAGTACACATACGGCGGCGCGCACGAATGCCCGCCCGCCGCGCACTGCCTCCCATCCGGACTTTAACCGTCGGTCCAGGAATTTCACCTGGTCAACCGGTCACTGGACGTGACCGGGTCGCGGACTGTAACCGCCGGTTCGGACTTTCACCGACCCCGGAGTGCGCTGCTTTAGGTACAGGGCCAGTGTGCCACGCCCGATCGTCGTCCATACGGGCGAAGTGTGTGGGCTCGCTCACAGAGTGCGTCCCTGGACTTGTCGCACGGTTTCGGCCGGCCAACTTCCGGCACGGGGGCGCCATCTGACACTTGGTCCAGACCTATTGACCCTACTGGTCTAGTCCTCTTAGGGTCGTCGGGTACGGTCCGGCGACGGTGACGACGGCCCTTGCCCGTCGCCGGACCCCTCAGCGGGGGCTTCTGACAGGGTGGCCCCATGACGACGACCGCGGGCGCCGACGAGTTCGAGACACACCGTCCCCGGCTGTTCGGGCTCGCCTACCGGATGCTCGGCTCGGCCGAGGAGGCCGAGGACACGGTCCAGGACGCGTATCTGCGGTTCAGCGGGGCCGACCGCACCGCGATCGCGCATCCGGCGGCCTGGCTCGCGAAGACCGTCACCCGTCTCTGCCTCACCCGGCTGACCTCGGCACGGGCGCGGCGCGAGCGCTATGTCGGGCCCTGGCTGCCGGAGCCCGTGGTCACGTCCGACGGCACGCTCGGCCCCCTGGAGTCGGCCGAGCAGCGGGACGCCGTGTCGCTCGCGATGCTGGTGCTGCTGGAGCGGCTCACCCCGACCGAGCGGGCGGTGTACGTGCTGCGGGAGGCGTTCGCCTACAGCCATCGGGAGATCGCCGCCGCGCTCGATCTCGGCGAGGCCAACTGCCGTCAGCTCTACCGGCGCGCCGAGCGGCGGCTGGCGGCCGGGGAAGGCCGCTTCGAGGTCTCCGCCGGACGGCGGGAGGAACTGGTCGCCTCGTTCCTCACGGCGGCCCGGGACGGCGACCTCGCCGGGCTGGAGCGCCTGCTCACGGCCGACGTGACGTACTGGAGCGACGGCGGGGGCAGGGTCGGCGCGGCCCTGCGGCCGATCGAGGGACGCGAGAAGGTGCTGCGGTTCCTGGCCGGCGGGTTCCGGAGGTTCGCGGCCGGGTTCACGTTCGACGCCGTCGAGCTCAACGGGGCACCGGCGTTGCTCGCGCGGGCGGCCGGCACGCTCGTGGCCACGATCGGCTTCGACTGCGGCGCCGAGGGGATCACCGGCCTGCGGGTGGTGCTGAACCCGGACAAGCTGGACTTCGTACGACGTCAGCTCGGGTAAGCGTCGGGGCCTGTCACATCCGCAGGGCCCCGCCCGGTCTCAGCTGACGCAGGGCGTTCCACCCGGGAGCGCCCGGTGTCCGAAGGGGCTGAACAGCATGACCACGATCCTGGTGACCGGCGGCACCGGAACCCTCGGCAGGCTCGTCACCGAGCGGCTGCGGGCGGACGGGCACGAGGTGCGGGTGCTCAGCCGGCACAGCCGGCCGTACGCCGTCGATCTGCGGGAGGGCGGGCCGGAGCTGGACACGGCCCTGGCCGGGGTGGACACGGTCGTGCACTGTGCGAGCACCCCGCGCGGGGGCGACGAGAAGGCGGCGGCGCGGCTGATCGCGGCGGCCCGGGAGGCGGGGGTACGGCACCTCGTGTACATCTCGATCGTCGGGGTGGACCGGGTGCCGTTCGGCTACTACCGGGCGAAGCTGGCGGTGGAGGAGCTGGTGGCGGCCTCGGGGCTGGGCTGGACCGTGCTGCGCGCGACCCAGTTCCACGATCTGCTGCTCCAGCTGTTCGAGGCGCTGGCCAGGGTGCCGGTGCTGGTCCTGCCGGCCGGGGTGAGCGACCAGCCGGTGGAGGTGGCCGAGGTCGCCGGCCGGCTCGCGGAGCTGGCCGTGGGGGAACCGGCGGGGCGTGTCGAGGACATGGCGGGGCCCGAGGTCCGTACGTTGGAGTCGCTGGCCCGCGCGTATCTCACGGCGAGCGGCAAGCGGCGCCGGGTGGTGAACGTACCGCTGTTCGGCGCGGCGTACCGGGCGTTCCGGGCGGGCGGCCACCTCGCCCCCGAACGGGCCGTGGGCAAGGGGACGTTCGAGCAGTACCTGGCGGCACGCACGCGCAGGGCTCGGTGAGCGCCCCGGACGCCCGCCTCCTCAGGGCGTCCCGAACAGTTCCCTCTGCGCGGACTCCCGGGCGGTGAGGAGCGCCCCGCGCAGGACCGCCGCGCCGCCGAGGGCGCTCGGCCGGACCTCGGTGGGCAGGGGCGCCATCCCGCGCAGGCGCTCCGCCACGCGGGCGGCCAGTTCCGGTCCGCCCGCCTGGCCGATCTCACCCCCGAGGACCACGCACCCGGGGTCGAGAACGGCGACGACGGAGGCGACCCCGATGGCGATGCGGTGGGCGAGGGCGTCGAGGAAGGCGTCCGCCCGGTCCGCGTCCCCCCTCCCCCGGGCCTCCCGCACCACGGCCGCGCCCGTCGGCTCCTCGCCCTCCGCGCGCGCCGTCAGCCCGTGCTCCCCCGCCAGCGCGGTGATCGCCGCCGAGCCGGCCAGGGAATGGAAACCTCCCTCACAGTCGGTCGCCGAGGGCAGCCCGCTCGTGCCCGGGACCGGAAGGAAACCTATCTCCCCGGTACCGCCGGAGGCGCCGCGGCGCAGGGTGCCGTCGAGGACGACGGCGGCGCCGGTGCCGTGGCCGAGCCAGAGCAGGACGAAGGTGTCGCGGTCCCGGGCGGCGCCCTCCCGCTGTTCGGCGAGGGCGGCGAGGTTGGTCTCGTTCTCCACGTTCACGCGCGCGTGCGGGAACCGTTCCTGAAGGGCCGCCACCAGCCGGCGGTGCCACTCGGGCAGCCCGATGGAGTCGCGCAGCTCACCGGCGGCCGGGTCGATCAGCCCGGGCGCGCCGATGCCCACGGTGTGCAGCCGGTCGGCGCCGGCCTCCTTCACGGTCCGCTCGACCAGCGTCACCGCCTGCTCCACGGCCGGCCCGGTGCCGGTGTCGCCGCCGATCGGCACGGACGCCTCCGCCAGCACCCGGCCCACCAGGTCGGACACGCGCACGGCGACCCCCTCGGTGCGCACGTCCAGCGCCGCGAGGTGGGCGCGGTCGGCGACGAGGCCGTACAGCTTGGCGTTGGGGCCGCGCCGCTGCGCACCCGTCTCCCCGGCGACCTGGATCAGACCGGCGGACGTGAGGCGTTCGACGAGGTCGGCGACCGTCGGCCGGGACAGGCCGGTGAGCTCCTTCAGCCGTCCTGCCGTCAACGGGCCTTCGGCCTGCAGAAGTTGCAGGGCCATGCGGTCGTTGATGGCCCGGGCCGTGCGAGGGGATGCGGGCATGCGGGGAATCCTCCCACGGGCCGGACGAGCGCCGGTCCGAGAGCGCTCTCTTTTTATCAGGCAGGGTTCCTGATAGTTTACGACGGCACCGCTCCGGAGCGGTGCTCGGCCGGGAGGGGCGGAAGAATGAGCGAAGTGGTTCACGCAACGTCGGAGATACGGCGCGCCCGGTACGCCGTGGCGGCCGTGTTCACCGTGCACGGCGCGGTCACCGGCTCGTTCGCGACCCGGGTGCCGTGGATCCAGGACCACGCGGGGGTGGGCGCGGGCCAGTTGGGGTTCGCCCTGGCGTTCACGGCGTTCGGCGCCTCCTGCTCGATGCCGCTGGCCGGGCGGATCTCCCACAGCCTCGGCACCCGGACCGCCCTGAGCCTGCTGATCTCCCTGTGGACGCTCTCCCTGACCTTGCCGTCGCTCGCGCCGAACCTGCTGACGCTGTGCCTGGCGATGTTCGCCTACGGCGCGACCTCCGGCATGGCCGACGTGGTGATGAACGCGCTCGGCGTGGAGGTGGAGCGGCTGCTCGGAAAGTCGATCATGTCCGGGCTGCACGGCATGTGGAGCGCCGGGGCGCTGATCGGCTCGGCCGGCGGGACGCTCGCGGCACACCTGGGCGCGGACGCGCGTGTGCATCACGCGCTGGCGGCCGTCGTCCTCACCGCGCTGGGCCTGCTGGCCTGCCGCTGGGTGCCGGACCTGCGCCCGCGGGAGGACGAGGAGCCGCCGCCGCGCTTCGCCCTGCCGCCCCGCTCGGCCCTGCTGATCGGCGCGGTCGGGTTCTGCGCGGTGTTCGCCGAGGGCGCCAGCCTGGACTGGTCGGCGGTCTATCTGCGCGACCAGCTGGAGACGTCGGCGGGGCTCGCGGCGGCCTGCACGACGGGTTTCATGCTCACCATGGCGGCGGCCCGGCTCGTGGGCGACGCGGTGGTGAACCGCTTCGGCGCGGTGCGGACCGTGCGGGCTGGCGGCCTCCTGGCCGCCCTGGGCGGGCTGCTGATCGTCCTCGCCGGGCATCCGGCGGTGGCGATGACCGGGTTCGGGCTGATGGGCCTCGGGATCGCCGTCGTCGTACCGCTGTGCTTCGCCGCGGCCGGGCACAGCGGGCCGAACCCCAGTCAGGCGATCGCGGGCGTCGCGACGATCACGTACACCTCCGGGCTGATCGCCCCGAGCCTGATCGGCGGGGTGGCGCAGGCGACCAGCCTGATGGTGTCGTTCGGCGTGGTGACGGCTCTGGCGTGCGGGCTCGCGGTGTTCGCCGGGGTGCTGCGCGGCGGCGAGCGGACCGGCGCGAAGGTCAGTCCGCGGTCCGCAGCAGTGCCCGAGCCGCGGCCCTGAAGCCGTCGCTCCACGGCGCGGGGCGCAGGGTGGCCGCGTCGAGCCGGACGAGGACCCGGGTCCCGCGCGCGTGTGTCGTGGCCCCGTCCACCGAGCAGAAGCGGAAGCCGTACGTGAGCCCGGTGGTGCCGAGCCGCTCCAGCCAGAGGTGGACGGCGTACGTGCCGGTGCGGGTGACCGGGGCCTCGTAGCCGATCCCCGGCCCAGCTGAAGGCGCGGCGACCGCTGCTGGACGAGGGGACCAGCTCCTACGACGACGCCGGTACCTGGTGCCGCGGCGGGCCCGTTCCCCCGTTCCGGGGAAGCGCACGGCTCGCCGACGCGCGGGGCGGCCCCGGGCTGCCACCCTTCCCCCATGCCGCAACTGGAACAGTTCATCCCACCCGTGGACCCCGCCCTCGCCCCGGTCGTGGACCCGGCTCTCGACGCGAGCGTGCACGACGTGATCGCCCGGATGCGCGCCGTCGACGCGGCCCTGCCGGCCCGGGACGGGATCGCGGTCTTCAACCGGGTGTACCTCGCCGTGACCCAGGAGGTCGACCGGCGGATCGACACGGGCGGATTCCCCGACGCGCGGACCGCCCGCACGCTGGATCTGCGGTTCGCGGAGCGCTATCTGGCCGCGGTGGACGCGGCCGTGGCCGACCGGCCCCCACCCGCCTGCTGGCGCCCGCTGTTCCAGATGCGCCGCCATCCCGGCGTACGCCCCCTGCAGTTCGCGTTGGCGGGCATCAACGCGCACATCGGGCACGACCTGGCGCTCGCCGTCGTGGACGCCTGCCGTGACCTCGGCTGTGAACCGGCCGAGCTGGAGGACGCCTACGACCGGGTCGGGGACCTGCTCGTCGCGCTGGAGGAACGCATCCGCGAGGAGCTGATGCCGGGCCCCGACCTGCTCCAGATCGCCGATCCGCTCACCCATCTGCTGGGGTCGTGGAGTCTGGAGCGGGCCCGGGACGCCACGTGGACGGCGGCCCGGGCACTGTGGGCGCTGCGCCGGCTCCCCGACGTCGCCGGGGAGTTCACCGAACGCCTCGACACGGCGGTGGGTTTCGCGGGGCGGATGCTGCTCACGCCCCTGCGGGACTGAGACCTCAGTCCTCCGGCAGCTCGACCGGGGCGATCTCGTCGTAGACGTCACCCGGGCCCGGGTTGGTGGCGTCGGTGGTGCCGCCGAAGTGGTGCATCACGCCCCAGACCGCGTTGAGCGCGGTCTGGACCGCGCCCTCGGCCCAGCCGGCCGTCCAGGAGATGTCGTCGCCGGCGAGGAAGACGCCCCGCTTGTCGGCGGGCAGCCGGTCCTGCATGAAGTGGGTGAACAGGCGCCGCTGGTAACGGTAGTGGCCGGGCAGGTTGGCCTTGAACGCGCCCATGAAGTACGGCTCGTTCTCCCAGGAGACGGTCACCGGGTTGCCGATGACGTGCTTCCTGATGTCGACCTTCGGGTAGATCTCGCCGAGCGACTTCAGCATGACCTCCATCCGCTCGTTCGCGGACAGCGGCAGCCACTTCAGGCTGTCGTCGCACCAGGTGTACGACAGACAGATGACGGCGGGCCGGTCCGGACCGTCGTCGAGCAGGTAGGTGCCGCGCGTCATACGGTCGGTGAGCGTCATCGACATGACGTCCCGGCCGGTCTCCTCGTCCTTGTCGAGCCAGAAGGGCCGGTCGACCGGCACGAAGAGCTTGCTGGACTCCATGTAGTGGGTGCGCTCGATCGCCGTCCAGTGGTCGATCGGGAAGAGCGAGTCGTCGCAGTCGATCTTCGACAGGAGCATCCAGGACTGGGCGGTGAAGATCGCCGCCCGGTACGTGCGGATGTCGCCGTTCGCGTCGGTCACCGTGATCCGGTTTCCGGCGGTGCGGCGCAGCCGGGTCACGGCGGGACGGGGCTCGCCGCCCTCGTGCAGGCTCGCCAGCGAGGTGCCGTACGCCCAGTGGACGATCTTCTCCGGCTCCCGCTCCCACAGGCGCAGCGGCAGTTGCTGGGAGCCGCCGACGATCCCGCGGTGGTGGTCGTCGGCCTCGGTGTAGACGACCCGCAGGATCTCCAGGATGGAGTTGGGGAAGTCGGTGTCCCAGCCGCCGGTGCCGAAGCCGACCTGGCCGAAGATCTCGCGGTGCCGGAAGGACTTGAACGCCTCGGAGTCGCAGAGGAAGCCGTAGAAGGTCTGGTTGTCGAGCTTCTCGACGAGCTTCGCCCAGATCTCCCGGATCCGCGGCACGTCGCGTTCGCGCATCGCGCGGTTCATGTCGGAGAAGTCGGCGCCCTCTTCGAGGCACTTGTTCCAGGCCTCGGCGACATCGCGGTAGACCTGCGGGAGGTCGTCGATCGTCTCGGCGTAGTGGCTCTCGCCCTTGAGGTCGACGACCGTGGAAGGGGTCGCCTCGGCGAGGGGGTTGGGGAAGGGGCTGGTCTTGAGGCCCACCAGGTCGATGTAGTGCTGGAGGGCGGTGGAGGAGGGCGGGAAGCGCATGGCGCCCATCTCGGCGGTGAGCCCCTCGGCGCCCGCGCCGTCGAAGCCGACGGTCCGCAGCCGGCCGCCGATCCGGTCGGCCTCGTACACGACCGGCTTCAGACCCATCTTCATCAGCTCGTACGCGGCCACGATGCCCGACAGTCCGCCACCGATGACGGCGACCTCCGTGCCGTGCTCGGTCGCGGGGATCTGGCCGAGGCCCGCCGGGTGGGCGAGGAAGTCGTCGTAGGCGTACGGGAAGTCCGGGCCGAACATGGTGATCGGCGGCTGATGCGGCTCGTCGGTGTGCTCGACGGCGTTGGGCACCATGGACGTCATGGGGTACGGACTCCTTGCACGGAAGGGACTTGCGCGGAAAGCAGGGGTGAGGGGTTCAGACGAGGGACCCGTAGAGGCCGGGGCGGCGGTCCCGCAGATACGGGTTGGCCTCGCGGGAGGCGGCGAGGAAGGCGGGGTCGGCGTCGGCGAACACCAGCTGCTCGCCGCGTCCGGCGCGGGCCCGGGCGACCCCGTCGGGGCCGGCGAGGGTGGAGAGCCCGACGAACTCGAACTCGCCCTCCTGGCCGACCCGGTTGACGTAGGCGACGTACATCTGGTTCTCGAAGGCGCGCACCGGGATCATCGACTCGGCGACGAACTGGAACGGGTGCATCTGCGCGGTCGGGACGAGCAGGAGGTCCGTGCCGGCCAGGGCGTGGGCGCGGACGTTCTCCGGGAACTCGACGTCGTAGCAGATCAACAGGCCGACGGTGAGCCCGTCCAGCTCGGCCTGGACGACCGTCCGCTCCCCCGGGGTGAAGTGGTCGCGTTCGAAGCAGCCGAAGAGGTGGGTCTTGCGGTGGTTGGCGAGCCGGGTGCCGTCGGCGGAGACGAGCTGCGCGGAGTTGTAGACCGTCTCGCCGGAGCGCTCGGGGTAGCCGTAGGCGACGGCGATCCCGTGCCGGGCCGCCAGCTCGGCGATCGCGTCCGCCCAGTCGCCGTCGGCGGGTTCGGCGAGGCGCGCGATGTCGTCGCCGATCGCGTAGCCGGTGAGGAACATCTCCGGCGCGACGAGCAGCCCGGCGCCCGCGGCGGCGGCCCGGCCCGCGGCCTCGTCGAGGACCTTGAGGTTCTCGACGGCCGAGCCGGGGCGGCCGGAGCTCTGGAGCAGGGCTGTGCGCATGCGGGGTCCTCACCGGGCGGAAGGGGGGTGGGCGGGCCGGCCGGGACGGTTTCCGGGGCCCACTAGACGGTACGGTCGCGCGCTCCGGCCGGACAAGGAGGAGCCGTTGCGCGCCGGTGAGCGAATCGTTGCGTACGACGGCGACGGCGCGGCGATTCGTTGCGCGCCCTCACCCGCGCCTGCCCCGGGCCACCGCCACCGCCGTCACCAGGTACGGCACCGCGCACAGCGCGAACACCGTGGCGTGCGGGAACGTCGAGCCGAGGGCGCCGTACGCGCCGTAGACGCCGATGGTGAGGACCTCGGTGCCGAGGCTCGCCACCGAGGTGAGGGTGGCCCGGCCGGTGCCGTCGATGCGCCGCTGGAGCCGGGCGTCGGCGACGACGGTCGCCAGCTGGAAGCCGCCGAAGGCGAGGGCGACGAGGGTGATACCGGCGGGGGTGCCGATGAGCGCGCCGGCGGCCAGGGTCAGCGCGGAGCCGGTGAGGAGGGTGGCGAGTGCGGTCGGACCCAGGCGTTCGGCGGGGCCGGACAGCAGGCTGCCGGCCGTGACCCCGGCCCAGATCAGCATCAGCCAGTAGGGGACGGCCGCCTCGGGCACACCGGTGTCCCGCACCAGCAGGGAGGTGTACTCGTCGAGGGCGCCCCACACCGCCGCCACGGCCGGGACGAGCAGCAGGGCGCCGCGCACCGGACGGTCACGGCGGGCGTCGGCGAGCCCGGTCCGCAGGGTCGCCGCCCAGCTCTCGTCCTGGTCCGTGGGGGTCCGGTGCTCCGGGAAGCGGGTCGCCGTCGCGGCGCACAGCAGACAGGCCAGGACGCTCGCCGCGCCGACCGCCGGATAGCCGCCCACGGCGAGGACCGGGCCGGCCAGACCCATCGCCGCCATCACGGCCACCTGGCCCGCCGCGTGGGACCGGCCCATGACGCCCGCGTACCGGTCCGCCGCGCCGAGCCGCTCCAGCTCCTCGTAGACCAGCGCCTCCAGCGCGCCGGAACCCAGTGCTCCGCGCACGCCCCACAGGACGAATCCGGCGGCGAAGGCCCAGAACGACGGGACGAGCACCCACAGGGCGAAGCCGGCACCGCCCAGCAGCGGGCCCAGCCACAGCAGCAGCCGGCGGGAGACGGCGTCCGCCCAGGCGCCGGAGGGCACCTCCAGCAGGAGGCCGGTCAGCGACCACAGGACGAAGAGGGAGGAGATCTCCCCGACGGACAGCCCGGTGTCCGCGAACAGCAGCGCGTACACCGGGTAGAGCAGCACGAACTCGTCGAGGAACGCGTACGCGTACAGCGTGGCGGTCAGTCGACGGGTGCCGGGGCCGGTGGTGGATCAATGTCGCCAGGTCATGCCCCCGATGTTAGACACCGTCCGGCTCGGTGCCCAGCGGGTTTCCGGGGACCGCGAAGGTGGTGATCACCGCCGCGTGGTCGGAGGGCCAGTCGTTGTCCTCGACGTCCGGCCAGGGCCGGGGGTCGCCGCTGACGTACGTCCGGGAGTCCAGCACCCGCAGACCGCCCCGGTGGAGCACGAAGTCGATCCGGTCCTGGGGTTCGGGGCGGCCGCTGCCGTCCTCGTGCTCGGCGTGGACCGGCGACCAGGTGTGTCCGGGGTCCCGGACGGGGTCGGGGTGGGCCTCGCGGTAGGAGTCGGCGAGACCCGCCCGCTCGGCCGCCCCGGTCACCGGCCACTCCACGTCCGGCCGGTCCAGGTGGGAGGGGCTGTTGAAGTCGCCGACGAGGACGACCGGCAGCGCGGGGTCGAGCCGGCCGAGGGCGTCCTTCATCTGGGCGAGCCGCACCTCCTCGTGGGCGATCAGCTCGGCCGCCGGCAGCCCGTCGAAGGCCGCCTTGTAGGGGCCGTACGGCGTGTAGTCGAGGTGGACCGTCCAGACGTCGACCTCGGTGCCGGCCACGTCGAGCCGGACCCCGGCCGCCCCGTAGAACCCCACCTCCGGGTCGCCGAGGGCGGCGGTGATCGGGTGGCGGCTGATCACGCCGAGGTTGTCGCCGGCCCGGTGGTGGTGCCAGCCGAGCGCCTCGGCGAGCTCCTCGGCGGCGGCGCCGTACGTCTCCTGCAGTCCGACCACGTCGACCTCGGTCTCGGTGATGACCTTGAGCTGCTTGGCCCGGTGGTCGTGGACCTTGGTGCCGCCGTACCAGAGGTTCCAGGTCATGACGCGCAGCCGGGCCGGCGTCAGCGCGCGCAGCCGCTCCGGGGTCACGCCCTCCAGGCTGGTCAGCACGGTGCGGCCGGGGGCGGGGCCGATGGGGGCGAGCGAGGGCACCGCGAGGACCGCGCAGCCCGCCGCCTCGGCGGAGGCGACCCCGGTCTCGGTGTCCTCGACGGCGACGCAGGCCGCGGGGTGGACCCCGAGGGCGCGGCAGGCGGCGAGGTAGGGGTCGGGGGCGGGCTTGGTGTGCGCGGTGTCGTCGGCGGTCACGGAGATCGCGAAGCGGTGGGCGCCGAGGGCTTCGAGGACGGTGTCGGCGACGGCCCGCGGGGAGGCGGTGACCAGGGCCGTGGGGACGCCGTCGCGGGCCAGGGCGTCGAGCAGGGCGAGCGCGCCGGGGCGGGGCACGATGTCGGCGCGCACCCGGTCGGCGAACTCCCGGTGGAGGGTGTCGGCGAGGTCCGCGGCCGGCCGGCCCGTCGCCGCGGCCAGCCAGGCGGCGGTGTGCTCCACCGGCCGGCCGAGCACCTCCGGCTGGTCCGCCTCCGTCAGGGCCCGGCCGGCCACCCGTTCCACCGCCTCCCACCACAGCCGCTCGGTGTCGACGAGCGTGCCGTCCATGTCGAACAGGACGGCCTGGAGCGGGAGTCGCGTCACGGTCACACTCTTTCTGCGCGGTGGGGGGGAGGTGAGGAGCGGGCATCAGGGGGTACGTGCGGCGACCAGGACCGGACGCTCGGGCAGCGACACGGTGACGGCGGTCCCGGCGGCGAGGTCGCCGGCCTCGTGGGCGGGCAGGTCGGCCTTCACCTCGGTGCCGTCGGCGAGCCGGACGGTGACGCGGACGGCGGCGCCCAGGAAGGACGTGGCGACCACGCGCGCGTGCCCGTCGCCGTCGGCGCGCACGCCGACCGCCTCGGGCCGCACCAGCACGTCGACGTCGGTGCCGGCCGGCACGGGTCCGTCGACGGGCAGCCGCTGCCCGAGCACCTCGACGCCACCGTCGGTGAGCCGGCCGGGTATCCGGCTCATCGTGCCGACGAACTCGGCGACGAAGGCGGTGGCGGGCCGGCCGTACAACTCGGCGGGCGGCGCGCACTGTTCGAGCCGCCCGGCGTGCATCACGGCGACCCGGTCCGCCATGGACAGGGCCTCCTCCTGGTCGTGGGTGACGAACAGGGTGGTGATGCCGAGGTCCTGCTGGAGCCGCCGGATCTCCTCGCGCAGGCTCAGCCGCACCTTGGCGTCGAGCGCGGACAGCGGCTCGTCCAGGAGCAGGACGCGCGGGCGCAGGGCGAGGGCGCGGGCCAGGGCGACGCGCTGCTGCTGGCCGCCGGAGAGCTGGTGCGGGAACCGGCCGCCCTTGTCGGCGAGACCGACCAGCTCCAGCAACTCGGCGGCACGTGACCGTCGTTCGGCGGTGCGGACCTTGCGCATGCGCAGTCCGAAGGCCACGTTGTCGAGCGCGTCGAGGTGCGGGAAGAGGCTGTACGACTGGAAGACCATCCCCGCGTCACGGCGGTGCGCCGGGATCCGGGTGACGTCCTCGCCGTCGATCAGCACCTCGCCGGCGTCGGGGTGTTCGAAGCCGGCGAGCATGCGCAGCGCGGTGGTCTTGCCGCAGCCGGAGGGGCCGAGCAGGGCGAGGAGTTCACCGGGGCGGACGGTCAGGTCGAGTCCGTCGAGGGCGACGGTCGGCCCGAACTCCCTGCGCAGGCCCCGGAATTCCACGGTGGCTGCGGTCGTCGCCGTCTTGTCGGGCGCGGTCACGGTCATGGTTCATCCCCGGGATGCGGTTCGGGTACGCCCACCGGCACCGGCGAGCGCGAGGAGCAGGACCCATGTCACGAGCAGGCTCAGCACGGACACGGCGACGGACAGCTGGGCCTGGGAGCCGCTGACGTTCACGATCCACACGGCGAAGGGCTGGAAGCCGAGCAGTTGGGCCACGGTGAACTCACCGAGCACCAGGGCCAGGGTGAGGAAGGAGGCGTTGAGCAGGGCCCCGCGCAGATTGGGCAGGACGGCCCGGACCAGCGCCTGCGGCCAGCCCGCGCCGCAGCTGCGGGCGGCCTCGACGAGGGTGCGGACGTCGACGGCGCGCAGTCCGGCGTCCAGGGCCCGGTACACGAACGGCAGCGCCATCACGACGTACGCGAGAACGAGGACGAACGGGAAGTCGGGGTTCTGGATCGCCACGAAGGTCTGGAACAGCGGGGTCCGCGAGAGGTGGTCCGGCCCCCACTTGAGCACGGTCCCGATGCCGGCGACGAACGCGATCGGCGGGACGACCAGCGGCAGCGAGCACACCACCTCGACGACCGGCCGCAGCCGGGGCGCGCCGAGCCGGAGCGCGACCATGGCGGGCACCATCAGCAGCAGGACGAGGGCGATGGTGGCGGCGGCCAGTTCCAGCGAGAGCAGCAGGCTGGAGGTGAAGCCGTCGGTGGAGAAGATCTGGGTGTAGGCGTCGAAGGTGACGCCCTGGCCGGGCACGTCGACGGTGAAGACGACGGACGCGGCGAGCGGGACCAGGAAGTACAGTCCGGCGAGGCCGAGGACGCCCCACCGCCACAGGGTCAGGCGAGCCATCGCGCGCTCCTCCGTTGCAGGGGCAGGTACACGGCCATGACCAGCCCGGCGACCAGGACCATGTCGAGGCTGAGGGCGAGCGCCACGTTCTCCTGGCCGACCAGGACGTTGCCGGAGATGGCGTCGGCGATCTGGAGGGTGACCAGCGGGATGGAGCTGCCGACCATCGCGGCGGCGGTGGCGTAGGCCGCGAAGGCGCTGCCGAACAGCAGCACGAGCCCGCCGAGCAGTGAGGGCAGCAGCACGGGCAGGGCCACGTGCCGCCAGTACTGCACGGGGGTCGCGCCGTTGTTCTGGGCGGCCTCGCGCCACTGGGTGCGCAGGCCCTCCAGGGCCGGGGTGATGGTGAGGACCATCAGCGGGATCAGGAAGTACAGGTAGACGATCACCAGGCCCCAGAAGCTGTAGAGGTCCCAGCCCTTGTCGGCGAGGCCCAGATGGCGGGTGAGGACGCCCGCGTTGCCGAGGGTGGCGACGAAGGCGAAGGCCAGCGGGACGCCGCCGAAGTTGGCGAGGACGCCGGACGCGGTGAGCACGGCCTCGCGCAGGGCGCGGAAGCGGGAGGTGACGACGGCCTGGGCCAGCGGGAGCCCGAGCAGCGCGCCGAGGGCGGCGGAGACGGCCGACAGCTTCACGCTGCCGAGCAGGGCGGTCAGATACGCCCCCTGCAGCGAGGCCGTCAGATTGGCGGTGGTGTACGCGGTGGCCCCGTCGGCCGGGTCCTTGACGGTGAACGCGCCGTCGAGCATGGCCAGGGCGGGCAGCCCGAAGGCGAGCGCGGTGAAGACGAGCAGCGGGACGACGGCGAGCCAGCCGAGCGACCGGCGCCGCCGCTTCACCGCAGCGGTGGGCGCCGAGTCGACCCGTACGGCGGTGGCCGTCATCCGGAGACGGCCTTCGCCCAGCCCTGGCCGAGCACCGTCTTGGCCTTGCTCTGCTGGTCCTCGGTCGGGAAGGTCGGCGTGCCGGAGACCTCGGGCAGCTTGGCGGCGGCCGTCTTGTCGAGGGTGCCGGCCTTCTCCAGGGCGGTCATCAGAACCGGGCGGGCGTAGCCCTTGAGCCAGAGGTTCTGGCCCTCGGCGCTGTAGAGGTACTCCTGCCACAGCCGGGCGGCCGCCGGGTGCGGGGCGTCCTTGTTGACGGCCTGGGAGTAGAACTGGGAGAACTGACCGTCGGTCGGGACGGCGACCTTCCAGTCGACGCCCTTGGACTTGAACTCGTCGGCGTATCCGGCGTTGAGGTAGTCCCAGTCGATGCTGATCGGGGTCTCACCCTTCTCGACGGTGGCCGGGGTGGACTCGACGGGCGTGTAGTTGCCGTTCTTCTTCAGCTTGGCGAAGAAGTCGAGGCCGGGCTGGATGTCGTCGAAGGAGCCGCCGTTCGCGAGCGCCGCCGCGTAGACGCCGCCGAAGGCGGAGCCGGACTTGGTGGGGTTGCCGTTGAGGGCGACCTGGCCCTTGTACTGCGGCTTGAGCAGGTCGGCGAAGGTGGTGGGGCAGGTCTTGACGCGCTTGGCGTCGCAGCCGATGGAGATGTAGCCGCCGTAGTCGTTGTACCAGCGGGCCTGCGCGTCCTTCTGGCCCTCGGGGATGTCGGCGAACGAGGCGACCTTGTACGGCGCGAGCAGCCCCTGCTGGGCGGCGCTCAGGGCGAAGGAGCTGCCGAGGTCGAGGACGTCCGGCGCGCGGTCCTGGCCCTTGCGGGAGGTCACGGCGTTGATCTCGTCCTGGCTGGAGCCGTCCGGGTTCTCCACGGCGATCTCGATGCCGTACTTCTTCTCGAAGCCGTCGATGAGGGCGCCGTAGTTGGCCCAGTCGCGGGGCAGGGCGATGGCGTTGAGCTTGCCCTCCTTCTTCGCGGCCTTCACCAGGGCGTCGAGGCCCCCGAAGTCGGCGGCGGAGGTGGCCGTGGCGGCGTTCTTGCCGTCGGCGGTGGTCGTGGAGTTGTCGGGGGCGGCGCCACAGGCGCTCAGGGCGAGGGTGGCGATGACACCGAGGGCTGCGGTTCTCGGCAGGGACACGGTCACGGCTTCTCCAGGGGACGCGCGAGGGTGCGGGAGATCAGGAGACGGGGCGAACTTGTCTGAACAAGTTGGCCTCAGTAACCACGCCGCTGATGTCCCCCCGGTAAACTCCGGCGAAACCCTGATCCCTTATTTCGCGGACACTCCGGGCTGCCCTTCCTCACGTTTCGATGTCGACTAGGCTGGTCAGGCTGTGCACAGCAGCCAAGAGCGAAGGGGAAGCATGGCGGCCCGACACGAGGAGATCGCCGACGAGCTGCGCCGGGCTATCGACCGCGAGGAGTACACGGTGGGCGCCCGGCTGCCCGCCGAGACCGACCTCGCGGCCCGCTACGGAGTCTCTCGCGGGACGGTCCGCCAGGCCGTGGCGGCGCTGACCGCCGAGGGGCTCATCGGCTCCCGCCAGGGCGCCCGGCGGGTGGTGCTGGCCAGCCGTCGCAGCCAGAGCTTCGCGGAGCTGCGCAGCTTCGCCCAGTGGGCGCGGGCCATGGGCCGCGAGGCGACCGGCCAGGTGGTGGCCCAGCAGTACCGTCCGGCGACCCACGAGGACGCCGTCCGCCTCCAACTCCCCCTCGGCACCGAGGTGTTGCACGTCCTGCGGGTGCGCGGTCTGGACGGCGAACCGGTCCTCCTGGAGCGGACGGTCTACGCGGACTGGATCTCCCCCGCCGTCGAGTCGATCGAGCCGGACTGCCCCTCGGTGACCCAGCGCCTGCTGGACGACACCGGGCTGGTCTTCGCCTACGGCGAGCACGTCATCGACGCGGTGGCGGCGAGCGCCCAGGACGCCGACCTCCTCGGTGTCCGCCGCACCAGCCCCCTGCTGAGGGTCCGCCGGGTCACCACGACCCACGAGGGCCGCCCCGTGGAGTGGTCCGACGACCGCTACCGCTCGGACGCCGTGAGCTTCAGCGTGCACAACTCGATCGGCAACAACGCCCTTGCACGCAAGACGGCCGACTGACGGTCCCCCGCGCCTCGTCCGCCCCTCGAAAACGGGGCGCCCGCCGGCGACGATCCGTCGGCGGGCGGAACACGTCAGGTGGGCGAGCCGGACGAGAAGCGGCGCAGCAGGGGCGACAGGACCAGCACGGACTTCGTCCGCTCCACGAACGGCTCGCCCGCGATCCGCTCCAGGACCCGCTCGAAGTGACGCATGTCGGCGGCGAAGACCTGGGCGACCGCGTCGGCCTCGCCGGTGACCGTGGAGGCGGCGACGACCTCCTGGTAGCGCTCCAGGCCGCGCTGGATGGTCTCCGGCGAGGTGTTGCGCCGGCAGTAGATCTCGACGAACCCCTCGGTCTCCCAGCCGAGGGCCGCCGGATCCACCCGTACGGTGAAACCGGTGATGGCGCCGGTGGCCCGCAGCCGGTCCACGCGCCGCTTCACGGCGGGCGCGGACAGACCGACCAGGTGCCCGATGTCCGCGTAGGAACGGCGGGCGTCCTCGGCGAGGGCGTGCACGATGCGTTCGTCGAGATCGTTCAGCACGGTGGGTTGTTCACTTCTCAGCTGGTGCGGGTGTGGCGAGTCGGGAGCGGCGTTGGCCGTACACGAAGTAGAACACGAGCCCGACGGCCATCCAGACACCGAAGACCACCCAGGTGACGGCCGACAGGCTGCCCATCATCCACACGCAGAAGGCGAAGCCCAGGGCGGGCAGCACCGGCGACAGCGGCACCCGGAAGGTGCGCGGCATCTCCGGCCGGGTCCGGCGCAGCACCACGACGGCCACATTGACCAGCGCGAACGCGAACAGCGTGCCGATGCTGGTGGCGTCGGCCAACTGGCCCAGCGGGATCGCGGCGGCGAGGACCCCGCAGAACAGGGACACGATCAGCGTGTTGGCGCGGGGCGTGCCGGTCCTCGGGTGCACGCGGGAGAACACCTTGGGCACCAGGCCGTCCCGGGACATGGCGAACAGGATGCGCGTCTGGCCGTAGAGCACGGTCAGCACGACGCTCGCGATGGCGACGACCGCGCAGAACGCGAGCAGGGTCGCCCAGAAGGACTGCCCGGTGACATCGCGCATGATCTGCGCCAGCGCGGCCTCGAAGTCCCCGAACCGCCGCCAGGGCTGTGCCCCCACCGCGACGGCGGCGACCAGTACGTACAGCGCGGTGACGATGACGAGCGACAGCATGATCGCGCGCGGCAGGTCGCGCTGAGCGTTCTTCGCCTCCTCGCCCGCGGTGGAGGCGGCGTCGAAGCCGATGTACGAGAAGAACAGCGTGGCCCCGGCCGCGCTGACGCCCGCCATGCCCAGCGGCATGAAGTGCGCGTAGTTGCCGGAGCGGAAGCCCTGCACGCCGATCGCGCAGAACAGCACCAGCGCTGCGATCTTCACGGCCACCATGACGGTGTTGGCGCGCGCGGACTCCCGGGCCCCGCCGAGCAGGAACGCCATCGCCAGCAGGACGACGATCAGGGCGGGCAGATTGAAGACGCCCCCGTCACCCGGCGGCGCCGACAGCGCGTCGGGGATGGTCACCCCGACGGTCCCGTCGAGCAGTTCGTTCAGGTACTCGCCCCAGCCGACGGCGACGGCCGCGACCGACACGCCGTACTCCAGGACCAGACACCAGCCGCAGATCCAGGCGATCAGCTCACCCATCGTCGCGTACGCGTACGAGTAGGAGGACCCGGCGACCGGGATCGTGCCGGCCAGCTCGGCGTAGGACAGGGCCGAGAAGAGCGCCGTGAGACCGGCGATCACGAAGGACAGGGTGACGGCCGGACCCGCCTTCGGAACGGCCTCGCCGAGGACGACGAAGATGCCGGTGCCGAGCGTCGCCCCGATGCTGATCATGGTGAGCTGCCACAGCCCGAGGGACCGCCGCAGCGCCCCTCCCTCACCCTGGCCGCCCTCGGCGACCAGCCGTTCCACGGGCTTGCGCCGCATGAGCCGCCCACCGAACCCCGGGGACGTGGGGACGCCCTGGGTGCGTTCCTTCGGGGGTGCGCTTTGGTCTAGCACGCGCTGACTCCTTCGTCGGTGCCTGACGACGCGACAAAGACCGTGCGGGCGGAAACCCACAGAGCGGGGTCCCTGCCACGCCACGTACAGCGCACGACCCTATGAGCAGGGCCGTAGCGGTCGTAATGAGGCAACCTTGCGCACCCACGCAAGATCATTGCGTTGACGGCGCGAAGGCGCACGCTTCATTGCGGGCCGCTTGAACACAGCTGTTCTTCGGGGGCGCGGGGAACCGCGCGATCAACCACACCGCACCCGCACCCGCCGGACGACCTGAACCGGCACTACCAGCTGGCGTGCAACGGCTTGCCCTCCGCATAGCCGGCAGCGCTCTGCACACCCACCACGGCCTTGTCGGCGAACTCCTCCAGAGACCCCGCACCGGCATAGGTGCACGAGGACCGCACCCCCGCGATGATCGAGTCCACCAGATCCTCCACCCCGGGCCGGGCCGGGTCGAGGAACATCCGGGACGTCGAGATGCCCTCCTCGAACAGCGCCTTGCGCGCCCGGTCGTAGGCGGACTCCTCCGACGTACGGTTGCGCACGGCCCGCGCCGAGGCCATCCCGAAGGACTCCTTGTACGGCCGCCCGTTCGCGTCGTGCTGGAGGTCGCCCGGCGACTCGTACGTCCCCGCGAACCAGGAACCGATCATCACGTTGGACGCCCCGGCGGCCAGCGCCATGGCGACGTCACGCGGGTGGCGGACACCCCCGTCGGCCCACACGTGCTTGCCGTACTTCTTCGCCTCGGCGGCGCACTCCAGCACCGCCGAGAACTGCGGCCGCCCCACCCCGGTCATCATCCGGGTGGTGCACATGGCGCCGGGGCCCACGCCGACCTTGATGATGTCCGCGCCCGCCTCGATCAGGTCCTTGACGCCTTCGGCGGAGACGATGTTGCCGGCCGCGATCGGCACCTGGGGGTCGAGCGCGCGCACGGTGCGGATCGCGCTGATCATCGACTCCTGGTGGCCGTGCGCGGTGTCGATGACGAGCGTGTCGACGCCCGCGTCGAGGAGCTGCTTGGCCTTGCCCGCGACATCGCCGTTGATCCCGACGGCGGCGGCGATGCGCAGCTTGCCGCGCGCGTCGACGGCGGGCGTGTACAGCGTGGCGCGCAGGGCGCCCTTGCGGGTCAGGATGCCGGCGAGGCGGCCGTCGCCGTCCACGGCGGGCGCGTACCGCCGGTTGGCCGCGTCGAGGGTGTTGAACGCCTCGCGGGGGTCGATGTCGGCGTCGAGGAGCAGCAGGTCGCGGGACATGACGACCTCGAGCTGGGTGAAGCGGTCGACGCCACTGAGGTCCTGGTCGGTGACGACACCGACCGGCCGGAAGTCCTCGTCGACGACGACGCCCGCGTTGTGCGCGCGCTTGGGCAGCAGCGCGAGGGCGTCCGCGACGGTCTGGTGCGGGGCGAGCACGATCGGCGTGTCCAGGACCAGATGGCGGCTCTTGACCCAGGTGACGACATCGGTGACGACGTCGATCGGGATGTCCTGCGGGATCACGACGAGTCCACCGCGCCGGGCCATCGTCTCGGCCATCCGGCGGCCGGCGACGGCCGTCATGTTGGCGACGACCAGCGGGATCGTGGTGCCCGTGCCGTCCGGGGAGGAGAGGTCCACCCCCTGCCGCGACCCGACCGCGCTGCGGCTCGGCACCATGAAGACGTCGTCGTAGGTGAGGTCGTACGCGGGCTGGATGTCGTTGAGGAAACGCACGTGCTGCACATCCCAGTCGTTCAGAGGTGACCCCCTGACAGGTCAGCCAGGGGGAAGAGCACGTACTTCATTGTCCCATGACGACCGTAATGCGGTGCCCGGACGGAACGTCCAAGCAGCTCGGAGGCGGTTAGGAGGATCCTCCGAGAGCGAGCACCACGGAGAGCGCGGGCACATTCCTCACCGCCGAGGAGAACACCTCCTGCGCGATCTCCCACTCCTCCGGCCGCGCCTTCGCGTACGACTGCCAGTTCCGTACGACGACCAGCACCGGCCCGGACTCGGGGCCCTCGGGCAGGTCGGTGAGGCTGTCGGCGAGGGCGTCCCAGTTGCGGCCGAACCAGTCGGGCAGTTCGAGGTCCCGGACACACCGGTCCATCAGGGCCGCCTTGTCCATGACCCCGTCGAGGTCCAGCGTGAGCATGTGCTCCGTCATCCAGGCACCGTCCTGAGCAGTCGTGATTGCGGAAAGGGGCGGCCGCGAAGACCACCCCCTTCCGATCTTGCCTCAGATCCCGTCCGGGTCGGCCCGGTTGAGCGCCGGCTTCGGGGTCGGTCCCGCCGTCATCAGATAGTCGGCCGCGGAGGTGTCCGTGACCAGGCTGGTGACGAGTCCGGACCGCAGCACGGCGTCGATCGCGGCCGCCTTGCGCTGCCCGCCCGCGATCGCGACGACCTCGGGGATACGGCGGAGCTGGTCGGCCTTGACGGTGATGCACCGCTCGCCCAGGTCCCGTCCGACCCGGCGGCCCTCGGCGTCGAAGAGGTGCGCGGACATCTCGGCGGCGACACCGAGCGAGGCGTAGTGGGCCCGCTCCTCGTCGCTGAGCATGTCGTGCACCGTCGAGATGCCGGGCTCCCAGGAGCCGATGGAGACACAGGCGACCGTGACCTTGTCGAAGTACTCGAAGGCCCGGGCGATCCCGGTCTGGTTGCGCAGCGCGGCCGCGGTGGCCGCGTCCGGCAGCAGCATCGGCGCGTAGATGGGGTGCGCGTCGCCGCCGGACACCTGGGCGGCGCGCCGGACGGCCTCGACGGAGCCGCGCTCGGCGGTCCCCGCGTCGTAGACGCCCGTGAGCTGCACCACCGTGCAGGGCGGCAGCCGGTCCAGGGCCGCCGCCATGTGGATGGTGGAGCGGCCCCAGGCCAGGCCCAGCACGTCCCCCTCGTTCACGAGTTCGCCGAGCAGGTCGGCGGCCACCTCTCCCAGGTTCTCGGGGTCGGGCGAGTCCTCGGCCTCGGCCGGGGACTCGACCACCACGGCGTGCCGCAGGCCGTAGCGGGCGCGGAGCGCGTCGGAGCGCTCGGCGTCCAGCTCGGCCGGCACGCGGATCTCGATCCGTACGAGATCCCGTTCGAGGGCGGTCTCCAGGACCCGGGCCACCTTGAAGCGGCTGACGCCGAACTCCTCCGCGATCTGGATCTTGGACTTGCCCTCGAGGTAGAAGCGGCGGGCCATGGCCGCCGCCTGCACCAGCTCTGCGGGTCCCATCCGCATGGCTGACCGGCCCGCCGACATACCCGACACGGCGATCTCCTCACTGCTGTTCACACTCTGGATACGCCGTTCATCCTTGCAGATCCGGCGCACTTGATCAGCCCTGATGGGAGCCGTTCACGTACCTGTGGCCCAGTGTCCGCACGGGCTGCGTATTCAGTGGGCTACGTATGGTGTCAGCCCGCTGTTCACAGGGCCATGGTTCGCGGGCCACGGTCACGGTCCGTGACTCAGTGGGCGCAGGCCCAGCTCGCCTTCGCGGTCGCGGCCTCGGCCTGGGCGCGCAGGGCGCGGACCGCCTCGGCGGGGTCCTCGGCGCCGTAGACCGCGGATCCGGCGACGAAGACGTCCGCGCCGGCCTCCGCGCACCGCTCGATCGTCGAGGCCGCGACACCGCCGTCGACCTGGAGCCACAGCTCGAGGCCGTGCTTGCTGATCAACTCGCGGGTACGGCGGATCTTCGGCAGCATGATGTCGAGGAACGCCTGGCCCCCGAAGCCCGGCTCGACCGTCATGATCAGCAGCATGTCGAGTTCGGGCAGCAGGTCCTCGTACGGCTCGATGGGCGTCGCGGGCTTGAGCGCCATGGAGGCACGGGCGCCCTTCGCGCGGATCTCGCGGGCGAGTCGCACCGGCGCGGCGGCCGCCTCGACGTGGAAGGTGACGGACGAGGCACCCGCCTCGACGTACTGCGGGGCCCAGCGATCGGGGGCCTCGATCATCAGATGGCAGTCCAACGGGGTGTCCGTCGCACGGGCCAGGGACTCTACGACCGGCACACCGAGGGTGAGGTTCGGGACGAAATGGTTGTCCATGACGTCGACGTGGAGCCAGTCGGCTCCTTCGACCGCCTTCGCCTCGTCCGCGAGGCGGGCGAAGTCGGCGGACAGAATGCTGGGGTTGATCTGCGCGGCCATGACCCAAGCCTGCCATGCCCTCCGGGGCTGGGCCGCATCGGTCCCTGGAGTCTGCGGTTCGTCGTCGTGCGCGGGTGCGTGGTGGTTGATCGCGCGGTTCCCCGCGCCCCTGAGAGGCTGGGGCGGGTATGAAGGGCACCGCGCATCTTGTCTGTGGGCGGCGGGCGAAGTGGCTGGTGCTCGGGGTGTGGCTGGTCGTGCTGTTCTTCATGGCGCCGTTCGCCTCCAAGCTCACCGGGGCGCAGGACAACGACGCGGCGTCCTGGCTGCCGGGGTCGGCGGAGTCGACCCAGGTGCTGGAGATCTCGAAGGGGTTCCGGCCGGAGCAGATTCCCGCGGTCGTCGTGTACGCCCGGGACGACGGGCTGACGGCGCGGGACCGGGCGCAGATCACCGCGGACGCGGTGCAGCTCAGGCGGCTCACGGACCATGGGATCCGGGGGGCCGAGACACGCGGCCCGGTCTACGACCGACAGGTGGATCCACGTGCCGCGCAGATCTACGTGCCGATCACGATGGACGAGAAGGGCTGGTCGCGGATCTCGCCGGCCGTCGACTCGATCCGTGACGTCGTCGGCAAGGGCGGCGCGGGGCTGGCCGTGCACATCACCGGTCCGGGCGGCACCTCCGCCGACTTCGCGAAGGCCTTCGAGGGCATCGACTCGACGCTGCTGGTGGCGGCGATGGGTGTCGTCATCGTGATGCTCCTGATCACCTACCGCAGTCCGACCCTGCTGCTGGTCCCGCTGATCGGCGTGGTGGTCGCGCTGTTCACGGCGCAGGCGCTGATCTACTTCCTGGCGCACTACGCGGGGCTGACCGTGAACGGTCAGAGCGCCGGCATTCTGACGGTCCTGGTGTTCGGCGCCGGGACGGACTACGCGCTGCTGCTCGTGGCCCGCTACCGGGAGGAGTTGCGCCGGCACGAGGACCGCCACGAGGCGATGGCGCTGGCCCTGCACCGGGCGGGCCCGGCGGTGCTGGCCTCCGGTGCCACGGTGGTGCTGAGCATGCTGGTCCTGACGGCCGCGGAGATGAACTCCACCGCCGGCCTGGGACCGGTGGCGGCCATCGGCGTGGCGGTCGCGCTGCTCGCGATGATGACCCTCTTCCCGGCCCTGCTGGTGATCTGCGGCCGCTGGATCTTCTGGCCGGTGATCCCCCACTTCGGCTCCCCCGATCCGACCGAGCGCGGGTTCTGGGCCCGGACCGGCCGGGGCATCGCCCGCCGCCCGCGCATGATCTGGATCGTGACCGCGCTGGTCCTCGGCGTCTGCTCGCTGGGCCTGATCCAGCTCCGAGCGGAGGGCATCAGCAACGCGGACGCCTTCACCGGCACACCGGACTCGATCACCGGCCAGAAGGTGTCCGAGAAGTACTTCCCGGCAGGCAGCGGTGACCCGCTGGTGATCGTCTCCAACCAGGCCCAGGCCCGCCGGGTGGGCGCGACGGTCGCCGCCACGGACGGTGTCGTACCGACCTCGCTCGGGCTGCCGCCCGGCACGAAACCGCTCCATGACGGCAAGGTGCTGTTCGAGGCGACGATGACCGCGCCGTCCGACAGCGAGGCCGCCAAACAGACGGTGGAGCGGGTCCGGGACGCGGTGCACGCGGTGCCCGACGCCGACGCGCAGGTGGGCGGCGGTACGGCGGCGCTGCTGGACGCGGACCGGGCGACCACGCACGACAACATCCTGATCATCCCGCTGGTCCTGGGCGTGGTCCTGCTGATCCTGTGCGGTCTGCTGCGCGCCCTGGTCGCCCCGCTGCTGCTGGTCGGGACGGTGATCCTGTCCTTCGCGGCGGCCCTCGGCATCAGCGCGCTGGCGTTCCGGCACGTCTTCGACTACGCGGGCGAGTCGACGGACTTCCCGTTGTTCGTGTTCGTGTTCCTGGTCGCCCTCGGCATCGACTACAACATCTTCCTCACCACCCGTGTCCGGGAGGAGGCGATGCGTCAGGGCACCCGTACGGGCGTGGTGACGGGCCTCGCCGCGACGGGTTCGGTCATCACCTCGGCGGGCCTGGTGCTGGCCGGCACCTTCGCCGCCCTCGGCACACTGCCCATGGTGGGCTTCGCCGAGATCGGCTTCGCGGTCGCCCTGGGCGTCCTGCTGGACACCTTCGTCGTACGGTCGGTGCTGGTCACGGCGCTGTTCCTGGACGTGGGCCCGAGGGTGTGGTGGCCCCATCGGCTGGCCCGGGAGGACGGCCGGGCGGTGACGGAGGGCGCGCCGGAGCCCGCCACCCGCTCGGGCCGCTGAACGCGGTCAGCCCACCTGGTCGTGTCCCACGGCCGCGACCGGGATGCCGGTGTCGCCCCGGGAGACCAGGATGCGGGCGCTGCCCTGCGCGAGCCGGTACGCCATGCCCACGACCGCCACCTCCCCCGCGTCCACCTGTTCCGCGAGGGTGCGGGAGCGGTCGAGGAGCAGCTGCACGGTGTGCCTTATGTGCTCGTCGACGATGTCGCTGTCGGAGGTCAGGCCGGCGGCGCGGGCGGCCAGCACGCTGGGGGTGACGCGCTCGACCACGTCCCGGACGAAGCCGGTGGAGGGCAGTCCGTTCTCCACCGCCGCGCGGGCCGCGGCGACCGCCCCGCAGGAGTCGTGCCCGAGGACGACGACCAGCCGGCAGCCGAGCACGGCCGTGGCGTATTCGACGCTGCCCAGCACTTCCGCGCCGAGCACATGCCCGGCGGTCCGTACGACGAAGAGATCCCCCAGCCCCCGGTCGAAGATGATCTCCGCGGCGAGCCGGGAGTCGGAGCACCCGAGGATCACGGCGAAGGGTTCCTGGCCGGGCGCGAGCTCGGCCCGACGGGCCGCGTCCTGGTTGGGATGGCTGGGGGTGCCCGCGACGAACCGCTCGTTCCCGGAGAGGAGAGCGTCGAGGGCGACTGCGGGAGATGTGCGAGGCATGGGGACACCCTACGAAGCGTCCGCGGCCCTCGCCGCATTGCCCCCGTGTCTCCATGTCTCCGTGTCTCGGGAGGTCCCCGTGTCTCCGGATGTCTCCGTGCCTCCGGGTCTCTGCGTCTCCTCGTCTCCGCCCCGGGTGCGGCGGTGGGCGGTGATCAGCCGGAGGGTGGCCGGCAGGGCCGTCGCGACGAGGACGAGGAGCAGGGAGGAGGTGTGCGTTCCCACGCTGTCCGCGGCCCGGGCGACGGGGTTGGCCAGGCCGAGCCGGTCCAGCAGCCAGCCGAGGGCCGCGCCGGCCGTCAGCAGCGCGCACGCGCCGCGCAGTGCGGGATGGCCGCGCAGTCGGGTGAGACGGATCAGGCTCGGCAGGGCGAGGAGGACGAGGACGAGTTGCATGCATTCGATGCCGAGGTTGAATCCCGCGAGGCTGAGGGCCAGTTGGGTGGTCGAGAGGTTCATCTCGGCGAGCGTGAGCGAGAAGGCCAGTCCGTGTCCGAGGCCGAAGACACCGGCGACGACGGCTTCCCGCCCGGGGAAGAGCGGGCGAATGGCGTGGACCGCGCCGACGAGAACACTGAAGGCGATAAAGGTTTCGACCGGTCGGGCCGGAATGTCGAGGCGCCCGAAGGCGCTCAGGGCGAGTGCGGTGGAATGCCCGACGGTGAACGCGAGAGTCGTACGGCCCGTTCGACCGACGGCCGTCCGGGTTTTCGCGAGCCCGCGCCAGCGGTTTCCGGCCGCCTGCAGAGGCGCGGGCAGCAAAAGAATGAGCAGGAAAAGCAGATGGTCGGTGCCTTCGAGAATGTGATCGGCGCCCAGCCGGAACATGGCGTACGTCCCGCTCCAGACGCTTCCGCCCTTCAGGTCGACGGTGAGGGGGGCGACGCTCATGGTCCGGGTGTCGATGCGGATGACACCGACCTCGGTGGCGTCGTCCCGCCCTTCCTCGGCCACCCGGCCGGCGGCCCAGTCCCGGCGGACGGACACCATGACGGTGTGGGTGACGACCTGGTGGACGATCGCGTCGTAGTCGAGGACGAACCGGCGCGGGTCCCCGCCGGAGGGCGGGGTGAGCGTGGCCCGGACGGTCAGCTCGCGGTAGGTGCCGGTGGAGGTCTGCTCCGCCCGGCCGAGGGCCATGGCGCCGAAGGCGACGGTCCAGGCCGCGCCCCGGCGGGTGGTGGGGTGCAGATGGGCCGCGAGATAGCGGCGGATCGCGGCGCCGCGCGCCGACAGTTGCCCGGTCGTGGTCGAGTCGTCCAGGGCGATACCGCTGGCCCGGGAGAAGTCGCTGACCGGAAGCTCCAGTTCGGCCGCCACCGACGTCTCGTGCACGTCGAGCAGCAGCACCGAGTGGGGCAGGGGATGGGCGGCGGCGGGCGGCGCCGCCAGAAGCAGCGCCGCCGTCACCGTCACCGCGATCCCGGCCAGCATGCGCAGCGCATGTGACAGTGAGATCGGCCGGCGGTCCATCAGAACGAGAACTCTCCGCCGTAGTCGGTGGTGTGGTCCCGGTAGACGGTGTGGTAGTGGATCTGGTCCGAGTACACCACGCCGTCCTGACAGACGAACTCGATCCAGACGCCCGGTCCGTCGATGCGCACGTAGTCGCCCTGGGCGCTCAGATCGGTGGAGCCGGAGTACGAGATGTAGGTCTCGTCCAGTTCCGACTTGTAGGTGCTCAGGACGGAGGCGGCGGTGGTGTCGTCCGCCACGTCCACCCATGGTTCGATGGCGTTCAGGACCAGCTCCTGCTGGTCGTCGGTGAGTTCGCCGACCTTGAGTCCCTCCTTCGCCGTCGGGAAGTCGCCGTCGTCGTCCGGACCGAGCAGCACGTCGCTGAACGACTCCGAGAGCTTCGCCTCCGCGAGTTCGTCGGTGCTCAGGCCTGCGACCATGGCGGACATCGCGTCGTACATCCCGGACAGCGGCGCGTAGGAGGTGCCGTCCTCGGTCCAGTTGGTCGGCTCGACCCCGACGAAGTAGGGCGTGGAGCCCTCGACCTCCCCGTCCTCGTAGGTGAGGTTCAGGGCGAGGTGGTGACCGCCGAAGTGCAGCTGCCAGGTGCCGTCCGCGCTCGGGGTGCCGAGGAACGCCAGGTAGTAGTTGCCGCTGCCGTAACCGTCGGCGGACTCGCCGAGGTAGTCGTCGGCGGCCAGGATCTGCGTGATCTGGTCGTTGCCGGAGTCGGTGCCGGTGCCGGTCGCCGCCTTGATCACCGCCTTGGCGGCGGTCAGCTGTTCGTCGCTGAGCGAGCTGAACGCGATGCCGACCCGGCAGGTGGAACCGCACGGGAGGTTCGACCAGGCGGTGGCGTTCGCCTCGGTGAAGTCGAGGAGCACGGACGACTGCTGGTCCTCGTCGAGGGTGTCCAGGAACGCGTTGGCCGCGGTGACCACGTCCGAGGCGTCGGAGGACGAGGAGGCGGTCGCGGTCGGGGCTCCCGCGCCGCCGGGGGCTGTGGCGGTCGGGGTCCCCGCGCCGCCGGCTGGGTCGCTCGGGACGGTCGCGGCGTTGGCGCTGACGTAGACCGCTCCGAACAGCAGGCTGGTCCCCGCCGCGAAGGCGATACCCGCCCGCTTCCACCGGCTCTTCACCCTGCGGTGACTGTTGTTCTCCGACGCCTTTTCCACCTTTTCCACCTTTCCGAATGGGACTCCACGAGGAATTCCGGATCAGCGTTCACCGGATTCGGAATTCAAGAAGTCCGCGTCGTTGTTCGGGTGAGATAAAGGCAACCAGTCACCACTGTGGCGCACATCGAAGAACAGACAGGTTTCGCTATGCGATGCTGTGCCCGGGCGTCGCCGGCTTAAGGTTTCCCGACTTCAACTCTCTTGCCCGGCTTGGGATATGACGTGCCGTCATGCACCACCGGCTGCTCGTCGGCCCGCGGGGGACCGGTTCAACACTGCGCCACAGATCTCCGCATGCCACGAATCAAGATCATTTCATGATCAAGATCCACCTTCGACACAGCTCTACCAGCAGTTCCTCAGCACCCGGGGCGGACGATTGCGGCAGCGCTACACGGACATGCGCTTCTTGGGACAGGAAGCCCACCCGGCACCGGTACATGATCCAGAAGGGCCGGAGTGGCTCACCGTGACCGAACGAGCAGCTTCAACCGATCACGGGCCCGCCGGACCGAACTGGAGCAACGGAAGGAGAAGCCGAGCCACGACGCTGAGACGAGCCTGCTCAGCCGCCGGTCACCTGGCGATCATGCCGGCGGAGAGATCGATGTCGGCGCCGCACAGGCCGGGCATCTGCAGCATCGCGACGACAGCGTGGCCGACTTCGGTCTCGGTGACCATCCGATGCAGAGCGGCGCGCGATACGAACTCCTCCTCGGCCTCCTGCGGTGTCGTGCCGGTGCGCTGTGCTTCGAGGGCGAAGTTGCGCTCCATACGCGGGCCGCTCACCGGGCCTGGGGAGAGGGAGTTGACGGTCACTCCCAGCGGCCCGACCTCGTGCGCCAGGGTGGCGGTCAGTCCGATGACGGCCATCTTGGACGCCGTGTAGGGGGTGCGTCGGGCGAGGGGGCGTTTGCCGCTGACGGAAGCGAGGTTGACGACGTCTCCGGTGCCCCGGGCGATCATCGACGGCAGGAAGGCCCGGCACATCAGGTACACGCCGCGCACGTTGACGGCGAACACCTCGTCCCATTCCTCGGGTTCGATGTCGGTCAGCGATGCCACCGGGCCGGCGATCCCGGCGTTGTTGACCAGGATGGAGATCTCCTCGTCGGCGAACTCCTCGGCCAGGGCGGTCACCGCGTGGGGGTCCGAGGTGTCGCACACCCCCACGCGAGCGTCCGTGCCGATCTCCGCGGCCACGTCTTCCAGGGTGGTCTTGGTCCGCCCCGTCAGCAGTACGCGTGCGCCCTGTTCCGCCAGTGCGAGCGCGATGGCACGGCCCAGGCCGTTGCCCGCGCCGGTGACCAGCGCCGTGCGTCCGGCGATCATGCCCACTCCGGCTTCGTGCCGGTGTGGGCGGCCACCCGGACATCGCCGGAACGCGCATGGCCCTCGAACCGTTCCAGGCGGGCGGCCCGACCGCAGAACTCGCCCAGCGCGGCGCTGGCGGCGGGGTCGGTAACTTCCTGGTAGGTGACGGTCTTGAGGTACTTGCCGACCCAGAGACCGCCGGTGTAGCGGGCGGCGCCGCGGGTGGGCAGCGTGTGGTTGGTGCCGATCACCTTGTCGCCGTACGAGACGCAGGTGCCCGCGCCGAGGAAGAGGGCGCCGTAGTTGCGCATCCGGTCGAGCGCATCGCGCGGCTCGGTCGTGAGGACCTGCACGTGTTCGGCGGCGAACGTGTCGGCGAGTGCGTAGGCCTCGGTCAGGTCGGCGGTGACGATGACCTGACCGTGGTCCCGCCATGCCGGTCCGGCGAAGTCCCGGGTGGGCATGCCGGGCAGGATGCGCTCGATGTGCGCGATCGTCTCGCGGGCCAGGGGTTCGGAGTCCGTGATCAGGATGGCGGGCGAGTCGGGGCCGTGCTCGGCCTGGCTGAGCAGGTCGACGGCGACGACGAACGGGTCGGCGTGCTCGTCGGCGATGACGAGGATCTCCGTGGGGCCGGCGAACAGGTCGATGCCCACCTCGCCGAACAGCTGCCGCTTGGCCTCGGCCACATACGCGTTGCCGGGGCCGGCCAGCATGTCCACGCGGCCGATGGTCTCGGTGCCCAGCGCCATCGCGGCCACCGCCTGCACCCCGCCGAGCAGGAGGATCTCGTCGGCGCCGGCCAGGTGCAGCGCGGCGATCGTCGCCGCCGGGATCTCGCCCCGGATCGGCGGTGTGCAGGCGGTCACCCGCTCCACTCCGGCGACCTTGGCCGTGACGACGGTCATGTGGGCCGAGGCCACCAGCGGATAGCGTCCGCCCGGCACGTAGGCCCCGACGGCGGCGACCGGCAGGTTCTTCTGCCCCAGGAGCACGCCGGGCTGGGTTTCCACCTCGAAGTCGTGCAGCGATTCCCGCTGCCGCTCCGCGAACTGGCGCACGTTGGCCTGGGCGGCCCGGATGTCCGTGATGGCCTGCTCGTCCACCGACGACACGATGCGCTCGACGGCGTCCGCGTCGAGCCGGAAGTTCTCCGGGGACCAGTTGTCGAACTTCTCGGAGTACTCGCGAACCGCGTCGTCTCCCCGGCGCCGGACGTCCTCGATCACCTTCGCCACGGTCTCGCGGACGGCGGCCGAGGCCGCCTGGTCGTGGTCGCTGGTGACTGGGGACTTCAATGGAACCGGCATGGCGTTCTCCCTGTTGCCGAGGATCGGATGGCTGTCGACGATGTGGGGGCGAGACTGGTGAGGTGGCTCTGGCGGGTATGAGGCGCGGCGTCAGGCGGGGGTGCGGCCGACGAAGAAGTCCTCGTCGGGGTCCTTGGTCGGGTTGAGGCCCGACGCCTCCTGGCCGCGGCGCAGCGCGGTCATGTGGCGGGCGTGCACGCGTCCGGTGGGGTGCCGCAGCGGACCGCCGTTGTAGCCCTGGAGCCAGGACTGGTACTTCCACAGCGCGCGGTTGCCCGCGCCGCCGCCCTGCGCCACCGTGTTGAAGGCACTGCGGGCGGGCTGGAGCCGGTGGAAGATCTCGGCGGCCGCGTCGTGGTCGCCCTTCCGGATCAGATCGAATATGCGGGGCAGCCAAGGCCCGTAGTAGGCCGAGAAGTTGGTGCCGCAGAACTGCACCGGGATCAGCCGCGACAGCGGCACGAACTCCCACTCCAGCGGGTAGGAGATCACGACTTCCTCATGGAAGGCCTGATACGCCTCGATGGCCCCCATGATCACGGGCGCACCGCCCTCGGCCTTGATGGCGACGACGTTCGGGCAGTCGTCGACGAGCCGGCGCAGCAGCGAAACGGGCAGGTCGGTCGGGTGAAGCCGGGAGAAACCCCAGGCCGGAACCGGGAACAGCATGACCGCCAGGTTGGTCGCGTCGCAGAAGGCCTTGGTGTACGCGTACACGTCCTCCAGCGACTTCGGGTAGAAGAACGGCGGGTATCCCAGCAGCACCAGCTCGGCACCGGCGGCTTCCGCCACTCGCGCCTGCTCGATGTTGTCTTCCAGGGAGTTGAAGATCGCGTGGTGCACGACGAAGGCCCGGCCCTGCGCCTGGTCGACCATCATCTCGACGAAACGGCCGTATTCCTCCGGGTACCACGCCACCTCGGAACAGGCCAGCGTGCCGACGAAACCGTGCTCGACCGTCTTCTCGACATCGTGCCGGATCGCCTTTTCGTTCAGATCCTTGAAGTCGGACGTCATGGTCGGGATCGTGACGTTCGCGACGCCCACCATGGTTTCCCGTGCCCAGTCCCGGGCGTCTTTACGGCTGTACGTGGCCATCGGTCTTCTCCTTGCGAATGCCCTTGGGGCGCTTGGTCTCGAATGCGATCGGGAGGGCTGTCACCTGGCCGGCCTCCAGCGCCTTGGTGAGGATGACCTCCGCCACGATTACGTCCTGGACGCCGCTACCGACCGACTTGAACATGGGCAGGACCGCCGACCCCCGCCGCTGATCGAGGTCGCCGGCCAGCAGCGCGTTCATCGAGAAGGACTTGTCCCGGAACGCCACACCGGCCTTCGCGGCCGCCAGCATGTCGCCGGTCTCCTCCAGGACTTCCTCGAGCACGTCGCAGACGATCAGATCGGCGCGCTCGACGACGCTGGCGTCGATCTCGCGCTGGTTGGGCACGGTTGAGCCGATGGACACGACCGTCGTCCCCTGCTGGAGCCAGTCGCCGAACAGGATCGGCTTCTCCCCCCTCGACCGTGCGGCGGCCAGGACGATGTCGGCTCCCTCCACCGCGGCCCTCGGCTCGTCCACGGCGCGCACGGGCACGCCCAGTTCCTCGGAGATCTCCCGGGCGAAGTCCTGACGCCGCTGTGGTGTCGGACTGAACACCACCACCTCGGTCAGGGAACGGACGGCGGCGAACGCGCGGGTGTGCATGGACGCTTCGAGACCGCTGCCCAGAACCCCGAGCCGCGCCGGCCGCTCCGGAGCCAGCCGGTCGAGCGCCGCGGCAGACGTGGCCGCCGTGCGCAGGCCCGTGACCTGGTTGCCGTCGACGAAGGCCGCGATCCGGCCCGTGGCATGGTCGAAGAGCACGATCACGTACTCGCACCCGGGATCGGCTCCGGCCATGGCCATGCCCATCAGCTTGGCGCCGAAATAACGCCCGCCCGCCGGGATCGCCGGCAGGGTCCGCAGCGCGGCCCCGCCGCCCGTCGCCACGGTACGCGGCGGCGTGGACGCCGCGTCGAACGGCCGGGCGTATCCGGCCTGAAGCGCGGACACCGCGTCCTTCCACTGGAACACCGCCTTCGCGGCGGCGCCGGACACGAAGACGGGGCTGGAGGGGGAAGCGGTCGTCATTGAGCGGCCTTCCGATGCGTCGGGGGCGGGCATGAAGGTAAGGGCTGTGCCTGCGCCCGTCCGTCGGTCACGGCAGTCAGGCGGGGCAGGCGATCGTGGCCTCAGGCTTCCTCCGCCGGAGGCGGGCGCGTCCACGCCGCGGGCGCCCCGACCGGCGCCCCGAGACGGGCGCGGACATCGTCCCGCTAGACGTCGATCCTGCGGGCGCCGCGGGGTGGCGGGCAAGACACACTCTTGACTACCTGCTATTCGCGGCGTCGATGAATGCCCGACACCGCTGTCGCCATGAAGAGTGCTCATGGGTGTCATGGCGGATGTGATTGGCTCGATCGCGCCGCACATCTGGCTTTCTGCCTGAAGGCAGTCAGGATGGCACCCGGGGTACGGGACTTCTCATCGAGCACGGATCGGCGAGCGGGGCTACCCGGCTATCCACGATCCGGATTGCCCGTCGTACGAAGCGAACGTCGACGGCTGCCGCCCCCGAACATCTGACAAGAGCCGACGAAGTGACCGCCTACGACGGCGCGAACACCAAATACCGCACCGCTAGAGGAATGTGGGCCTCCATCGGGCTGACATCCCCTTTTTCACCGCGCAGTAATTGCTGGGCGCCTGGTGTCGGAAACGGACAGTGGAACGAGCGGAGGACAAACGCATGAGCGCACCGGAGATCCGGCGTGTGGTGACCGGGCACGACAGAGAGGGAAAGGCGGTGGTCGTCAGCGACGAGGTGCGCGGTGGCAGCGGCCCCGGCTCGTTCGCCGCCCTCCTGTGGACGACCGACACGAGTCCCGCCGACAACACGCAGGAGGCCGACGGGGCCGAGCGAAAGGTCGGGATCACACAGGAAGGCGGCACGGTCTTCCGGATCGCCGAGTTCGCGCCCGGTCTTCGCTCCCCGATGCACCGCACCCTGTCCGTCGACTACGCCCTCGTGCTCGACGGAGAGCTGGTGCTGGAGCTCGACGGCGGGGAAAGGACCCCACTCAAGGCCGGTGACGTGGTGATCCAGCGCGGTACCAACCACGTCTGGGCCAACGAATCGGACAAGCCGTGCACCATCGCCTTCATCCTCATCGACGCCGAGCCGGTGACGATCAACGGCGAAGTGCTTGAGCCGACGCCCCTCGAATTGCCGATACGCAGCAACGTCTGAAATCCCGGTGTCCGGCTTTCCGGAAAGGCCGGACACCGAGACCGGCTCACCTGCCGGATCGAATCCCCATCACTGTCTGCTCGCCAGAAAGACCCGGTCGGCCCGAACGCGCACGGATATCTCCCCGAACATCTGCGCCGTTCATACGTGCCATCGCCGATTTCGCCTTCCGCTCCGGAGACACCGCCGAAACAGTTTCACAAGGCGGCCTGCCCAGGTTTCATCCCATTCGTGATTTCGGGAGCCAATGATGCCCTCCGATTCCGCTCTTCCCATCACCGACCAACCGGCCGTTCAGGACGTCCCCCGGCCGCCGGTCGGCGCACGATTCGTGATCCCCCTCGCGGTCGCCTACTTCGGCGTGTGGGTCGCATGGCTCGCGCCTCTGGTGCTGACCTTGCAAGTGAAAGTGTCCGAGCTGACTCCCGCGAGCCGCACGGGCAGCCTGTCACTCGTCCTTGGCGTGTCCTCGGTCCTGTCGCTGCTGGCCATGCCGGTCATGGGCAGGCTGTCCGACCGCACCCTCTCCCGATGGGGCATGCGGCGGCCCTGGCTGATGGGTGGAGCGTTGCTCGGGTCCGCCGGGACGGTGATAGTGGCGGTCGCCGGGTCGATCCCCGTACTGCTGGTGGGCTGGTGCATCACCAATGTCGTGCTCGCCTCGTTGGTCTCGGTCGTGCTCGCGATGCTGCCCGATCAGGTCCACGCCGATGCCCGCGGGAAGGTTTCCGGAATCCTCGGTCTCGCGAACGCCCTGGGCGCCATCGTGAGCTCGGGCATCGCCGGTGCGCTGACGGAAGTCTCCACCGCGGCGGCGGTCCTGGTCCCCGGCCTTCTCGGCATGCTCTGCGTCGCACTGGCGTGTCTGCTCCTCAAGGACCGCGTGCTGGACCCGCGTGACCGGCCTGCGCTCAGTGTCGGGCTGCTCATCCGCAGCTACACCTTCAATCCGCGAAGACACCCGGACTTCGGCTGGGCGTGGTTCAGCCGGTTCGCGATCTTCCTGGCGCTCGCGTGGGCCCAGACCTACCAGGTCTTCTACCTGACCGGCCAGGTCGGCCTGTCGCAGTCCAAGGCAACGGCGGTGGTCTCCACGGGTGTCGTCACGCAGACGGTGTGCATGGTCGTCGGCAGCCTCGTGTTCGGTCCGCTCTCCGACCGGCTGCGCCGGCGCAAGGTGTTCGTGCTCGCCTCGGCGGTGACGGCGGGGGCCGGGTTGCTCGCGCTCGCGTTCGCCACCACGGTGCCGGGCTATTTCCTGGCCATGGTCCTCGTGGGGACCGGCCAGGGGATCTACCTCGCTGTCGACCTCGCCCTGGTGACGGACGTGCTGCCCAACAAGGAGGCCGACGCGGCCAAGGACCTGGGCGTGTTCGCCGTCGCCAACCTCCTGCCGCAGTCGCTGGCGCCCGCCATCGCACCGGCGTTCCTCGGCATCGCCTTCGGCACGCGGGCGGCCACGCACGGCAACAACTTCTTCGTCCTGTTCATCATCGGAGCCGTGTGCGCCCTGATCAGCGCGGCAACCGTCCTGCCGATCCGCGCGGTTCGCTGAACGAACAGGCACACGCGCCTCGTGGTCCGCAGACCGGGCCGGCAGGCGAGGGGCGGCAGCGGTCCGAGTGGAACTCGACCGCTACCGCCCGCTCCCCGATACCCGATACGCCCATCTGGAAGGGAGCGACCGGCCCATGAGAGTTCATGGGCCGGTCGCCGGAAAGGAATGGCATGCAGCTGACCGGAAAGGCCGCCGTCGTCACCGGCGCCGGCCGTGGCCTGGGCCAGGCCTACGCCAAGGCCCTCGCCGCGGCCGGTGCCGCAGTGGTGGTCAACGACCTCGACCTCGAGCTCGCCGAGCAGACGGTCAAGGCGATCCAGGCCGCCGGCGGTTCCGCGGTCGCCGAGGGTTCGGCCATCGGTTCCACCGAGGCGGCCGACGCGCTGGTGGCCACGGCGGTCGAGAACTTCGGCCGGCTGGACATCATGGTCACCAACGCGGGCGTACTGCGGGACCGCACCCTTTTGAAGATGGTGGACGCCGACTTCGACACCGTCGTCGAAACCCATCTGCGCGGCACCTTCACGTGCGGCCGCGCCGCCGCCCGCCGGTTCAAGGAGCAAGGTGGCAACGGGCGGCTCATCCTCATCGGCTCGCCGGCCGGCCAGCGTGCCGGCTTCGGACAGACCGGCTACACCGCCAGCAAGGCCGGCATCGTGGGCCTGGTGCGCACCTGGGCCGCCGAACTGGAGCGCGGCGGCACCACGGTCAACGCCGTCATCCCGGTCGCGCTGACCCGCATGGTCGCCACGATCCCGGGACTGGCAGAGCTGGTGGAGAAGGCCGACCGCGGAGAGCCCATCCCGGCCGAGGTCCGCGCGAAGGGCATGGGAACCGCGGACGACGTCGCGGCCCTCGTGGTCTTCCTCGCCTCCGACGAGGCCGCCGGGGTGACCGGCCAGGCCATCGGTATCGGCGGCGACCGCATCGCCGTCTGGTCGCACCCGGCCGAGGTGGCCGTGGAGCTGCGCGAGGGCGGCTGGAGTGCCGACGCGCTCGCCGAAGCCTTCCCGACCCGGCTCGCACCCCATCTGCAGCCGTTCAAGTCCCCCACCGCCGAAGGAAAGTGAGCACCATGCCCGACCTCGACCTGGACGCGCTGGACGCGATCGACGTCCACGCCCATGTGCACAAGTCCGTCCGAGGGGCCGCGCACGCCCCGAACGCCGAGGGCATGGGCGAGTACTTCGGCATCGGGACGATGCCGCGCTACTCGCTGCCGGAGCTGGCCGACTACTACCGGCAACGCCGGATGGCCGCGGTCGCCTTCGGTGTCGACAGCATCTCGCAGACCGGTGAGGAGCCGGTGCCGACCAACGAGGAAGTCGCCGAACTCGCCGCCGAGCACAGCGATGTGATCATCCCGTTCGCCAGCATCGACCCCCACCGGGGCGCGGCCGGCGTACGGGCGGCCCGCCGGCTGATCACCGAGTACGGCGTGCGCGGCTTCAAGTTCCACCCCAACACGCAGGCGTTCTTCCCGAACGACCGGCTGGCCTACCCGCTGTACGAGGTCATCGCCGAGCACAATCTGATCGCCCTGTTCCACACGGGGCAGACCGGCGTGGGCGCAGGTCGGCCAGGCGGTGGCGGCATCCGGCTGAAGTACTCCAACCCCATGTACATCGACGACGTCGCCGTCGACTTCCCGGACATGCCGATCATCCTGGCCCATCCGTCGTTCCCCTGGCAGGACGAGGCGCTGTCGGTGGCCACGCACAAGCCGCAGGTGTACATCGACCTGTCCGGCTGGTCGCCGAAGTACTTCCCGCCGCAGCTGGTGCAGTACGCCAACACCCTGCTGAAGGACAAGGTGCTGTTCGGCTCCGACTTCCCGCTGATCACGCCGGAGCGGTGGATGCGGGACTTCGCCAACATCGCCATCAAGGACGAGGTGCGCCCGAAGATCCTCAAGGAGAACGCGGCGCGGCTGTTCGGGCTGAAGGGCGCGGCTGAGGCGTGAGCGAGAGCATCACGACCCTTGACGAGAACTTCGCGACCCTCCTGGAGATGGTCGGGGATTTGCGCCGGGGCCGGCTCGCCGTCAGTCACGGCGACCGGACCCGGACGTGGGCCGAGTTCGACGACCGGGCCGCCCGGCTGGCGGCCGTCCTGGCCGCTCGGGGCGTAGGCCCTGAGTCCCGGGTGGCGGTAGCCCTCTACAACGGCATCGAGTACCTGGAGGCCGTGTTCGCCACCCTCAAGCTGCGAGCCGTGCCGGTCAACGTCAACTACCGCTACCGCAGCGACGAGCTCGTGCAGGTACTCGGTGACGCGCAGGCCGAGGCGGTGGTCTTCGACGCTTCCCTGGCCGAGCGGTTCGGCGAGGCTCACACGGAACTGCCCCGGCTGGCCACGCTGCTGCAGGTCGGGGACGGCAAGCTGCCGGAGTGGGCCCTCGGCTTCGAGCGGGAGGTCGCTGCGGCCGAGCCCGCCCTGCGGATCCCACGCGGCAACGACCACTGGCTGACGTACACCGGCGGCACCACCGGCAAGCCCAAGGGCGTGCTGGTGCGCCACTCCCGGCTGTTCACCCTCGCCTGGGGTTCCCAGGTCTCCCTGCTGGGCCCGCCCCCGTCAAGCCTTCAGGAATTGTGTGACGCCTTGACTACGTCCGGACTGGACCGGGACGTCATGGTGTGCGTGTCCACGCCCCCGCTCATGCACGCCACCGGCATGTACACCGCGCTGGGAGCACTGGTGAGCGGTGGCCGTGTGGTCCTGTTGCCGTCGAAGTCCTACGACTCCGACGAGCTGGCGGCCACGATCGAGCGCGAGCGCGTGGACACCGTCGCGATCGTCGGTGACGTCTTCGCCCGGCCACTGGCCGACGCGCTGGACGCCGCCGAGGCGGACGGCCGCCCGTACGACCTGACCAGCCTGAAGCGGGTGATCAGCTTCGGCATGACCTGGAGTGCCGAGGTCAAGAAGCGGCTGCTCCGGCACGCCGACGTGCTGTGCCGTGACACGGTCACGGCCTCCGAGGGCGGTCCCTTCGCACTGCAGGACACGCGGCGCGGAGACTCGGCGGCGACGTCGCGATTCATGCTGTGGCCCGGCGCGCGGGTCATCGACGACAAGGGCGGGGACGTCGTTCCCGGTTCCGGCCAGGTCGGACTGCTCGCCGCGCGGGCCCACGAGAGCGCCCGCTACCAGGGCGACGACGCCGCGACCGCCGCCACGTTCTTCGAGATCGACGGCGAGCGCTGGGTCGTGCCCGGCGACATGGCCAGCCTGGAGACCGACGGCACCGTGATCTTCCACGGCCGCGGCAGCCGGGTCATCAACACCGGCGGCGAGAAGGTCCACGCCGAGGAGGTCGAGGAGGCCCTGCTGACGCACCCGGCCGTCCGGGACGCGATCGTCGTGGCCGCCCCGGATCCGCGGTGGGGCTCGCGAATCGTCGCCGTGGTGGCCCTGCGGGCCGGTGCCACGCTCACCGAACAGGAGGCCCGCGCGCACGTCGGCGAACAACTGGCCGACCACAAGCGCCCGCGCGAGCTTGTCGTGGTCGACGAGGTCAAGCGCAGCCCCTCCGGCAAAGCCGACCTGAACTGGGCGCGTGAGGCCGCCCGGTCCGCAGTCCGGAACACATGACGACAGGAGAAGACATGACCACCCGCACCGTCGAGGGCGTCGAGGCCGCCAAGGCCCTGGTGGGCGAGGAGCTCGGCCCCACCGAGTGGATCGAGGTCACCCAGGACATGGTGAACCTCTTCGCCGACGCCACCGGTGACCACCAGTGGATCCACGTCGACGTCGAACGGGCCGAGAAGGAAAGCCCGTTCGGCGGGCCGATCGCCCACGGCTATCTCACCCTCTCGCTCGTCCCGCGGTTTCTGCCCCAACTGGCGCGCTACACCGGCTTCTCCATGGGCGTGAACTACGGCACCGAGAAGGTCCGCTTTCCCGCTCCCGTGCCGGTGGGCGCCAAGCTGCGGGCAAGGACGGTGATCGACGAGGTCACCGACGTCAAGGGCGGCATCCAGATCCGCCAGACCGTCACCTTCGAGGTCGAGGGGGGCACCAAGCCGGCCTGCGTCGCGACCATCGTGACCCGGCAGTACGTCTGATCGCCGAACCACCTGCGGAACAAGAGGAGTTGAGTCATGGCCGGTCGTCTGACGGGCAGGATCGCCGTAATAACCGGCGCCAGTGGCGGAATCGGTCAGGCGACCGCTCGCAAGCTGGCGTCCGAGGGCGCCGACATCGCGGTCGCCGACATCATCCCGGCGGAGGAGACGAGGGGGCTGGTCGAGGCCAACGGGCGACGGTTCTTCAGCGCGAAGGTCGACATATCCGACGAGGAGCAGATACGTGGCTTCGCCGACCAGGTGCGCGAGGCGCTGGGCCCCGCCGACATCGTCGTGAACAACGCGGTCGCCGCGCCGTTGGGCGACATCGACAACGTGACGTACGAGCAGTGGCGGCAGACCTTCTCGGTCAACGTCGACGGCGCGTTCCTGACCACCAGGGCGTTCCTCGACCACCTCAAGCGCTCCCCCGCGGGTCGGGTGATCAACATGGCGTCGGCGAGCTACTGGAAGGCCCCGCCGTCCTTCGTCGCGTACATCTCCTCGAAGGCCGCCATCCACGGACTCACCCATGCGCTGGCGACGAACCTGGCACCCTACGAGGTCACCGCCAACGCGGTCGCCCCCAGCCTGGTCCGGACCGCCAAGGCGGTCCGGATACTGCCCCAGGAGTTCTTCGACGAGATCGCACAACAGCAGGACCTGCAGCGATCGCAGACACCGGAGGACGTCGCCAACACGATCGCGTTCCTCGCGTCGGACGAGGCGGCGTTCATCACCGGCCAGATCATCGCCGTCGACGGCGGATTCACCCGTCGCTGACACGCATGAGGCTTCGTTCAACGGTAGCTACGGCATCAGGCGGTCGGTACGGATCGTGCCACCGGCTCCTCCGCCCCGCCCCGCGCGCGTCGCATACCGCGCAGGGTGGGGCGTTGCAGCAACTCGGCCAGGGCGTCACGGTCCTGTGCCCCAAGCGCGTCGATGACCTCCTGGAAGCGCAGATCGACACCTCGTGGGGCCGCCATCACGTCGTAGTTGAGCGCCCGGTACGCGGCCGTTCTGATCCAGAGTCGCTCGATCTCGGCCACGATGAGTTTGCGCGGACACAGCCGGTAGATCTCCAGGAAGAACTCCGCCACCGCCTGCATCGCGAAGTCCGGGCGGCCGGCGTCGGCCGCCGACTCGATCTCGTGGGCCCGCCTCCGCAGGTCGGCCAGCGTGTCCGCCTCGGGCCAGACGAGGGTGCGGATCGCCTCCAGTTCCAGCAGGTGGCGCATCGTGTAGAGCTGGTCCATCTCGTCGGTGCTGAATTTCGTGACGAAATATCCCTGGTTCAGGCCGTGCACGAGCAGGCCCTCGTTGCTGAGGATCTCCAGGGCCTCCCGGACCGGGGGCCGGCTGACCCCGCACCGCTCGGCCCACACCTGCTGCCGGACCTGCTCGCCGGGTGCCAGCTCACCGGAGAGGATCGCGGCCCGTACGCTGTCGAGCACCTTGGCCGTGGTGCGGCTGGCGGGACGGGCGAAGGTAACCATGAACCCGATCCTACTGAGCGTCCCACCACCTCAGACGTCGAGCACGAGCCGAGGACTCCGGGCGCGCGACACACAGATCATCATCGTCGTGTTCTCCGCTCGTTCCTCGTCGGTCAGCAGCAGGTCCCGGTGCTCGGGAACCCCGTCCAGCACGGCCGTCTCGCACGAGCCGCACACCCCCTCCTCGCACTGCGAGGTCTGGGCCACCCCTGCCTCGGCCAGCGCGGCGAGGATGCTCTGGTCCGCCTTGACCTCGACGTCGGTCTCGGAACGTGCGCACCGCACGAGGAACGGCCGGTCACCGGAGCTGTCCACCTCGACGCCGCGGAACCGTTCGGTGCGCAGTGCGGCGGACGTCGCCGCCAGCCCCTGCTCCAACGCGTCGAGCAGACGGGCCGGGCCACAGGCGTACACCCGGGCTCCCGCCGGGAGCTCGCGGGCCACCTGGTCGACGTCGAGGTGGTGCCCCGTGTCGGAGGGGTACAGCTCGACGCGCCCCGTGTACGCGGCCAACTCGCCGAGGAAAGCCATGGACTCCCGGCTGCGTCCCGCGTAGTGCAGCTTCCACGGCACCCCCGACTCCTCGGCCACGGCGAGCATCGGCAGGAGCGGAGTGATCCCGATGCCGCCCGCGACGAAGACGACCGGCCCCGGACCCTCGTAGGGGAAGTGGTTGCGCAACTCGGTGACGCGCAGACGGGTACCGGCCGCGGCCTCGTCGTGGAGCCACCGCGACCCGCCCCGCGACGCGGGCTCGCGCAGTACCGCAATCCTCCAGGCCGGGTCCGACGGACGGCCGCACAGCGAGTACTGCCGCCGCAGCCCGCCGTTCACCTCCACCTCGCAGTGGGCACCGGGCAGCCAGGGCGGCAGCGGCAGCCCGTCCTCCGCCCGCAGCGTCAAGGACACGACCCCGTCGGCCTCTTCGACGTGCTCCGCCACCACCAGCCACCGTTCCACGGACACCGTGCTCGGCCGGTCCGATCCGGCAAGCGTCAGTTCGGACATGTCATCCCCCTCAGACCGGAAGAGCGGCTCGTGGTGTCGGCACCGGGAGTCCGGCGGACCGGCGCCCGTTCAGCCAGGCCTCGCGGCGCCGTTCGACCTCGTCCAGCGCCTCGAACACGTCTCGCCGCTCCGCGACGCACCCGGGCAGTTCCGGGTACTCCAGCCGGCACACCCACTCCCCGGACTCGGTGCGGCGTGTGGACACGTCCAGCACGTAGGGCACAGCCGGCACGTCCTGCTCTTCCATCGGACTTCACCTCTCTCGTTCGCGTCGCGACGTTGACACTACCAAGCAGTGTCTTCAATATTGAAGACATTCATCGAGGACACTTTCCGCCATCGAAAGGACCCGCACAGTGCTGAAGGAAACGGACAACGACGCCCTCTGCCGCGTCGGCCCCGGCACGCCCATGGGCAACCTCATGCGCGAGTACTGGGTACCTGTGGCTCTCGCCTCCGAGCTCGTCTCCGGCGGCGCCCCGGTGCGCATCCTCGTCCTAGGCGAGCGCCTCATCGGCTTCCGCAGCCGCGGCGGAAAGCCGGGGCTGATCGCGGAGAACTGTCCGCACCGCGGGGCGTCGCTGTTCTTCGCCCGCAACGAGGCGACCGGAGAGGAGGAGGGACTGCGCTGCGTCTACCACGGCTGGAAGTTCGCCCCCGACGGCACCTGCCTCGACATGCCGAACGAACCCGTCGAGAGCAACTTCAAGGACCGCGTACGCGCTCGCACCTACCCGTGCCGCGAGGCGGGCGGACTGGTGTGGGCCTATCTCGGTCCCCGAGAGACGCCCCCGCCGATGCCCGGGTTCGAGTGGTTCGACGACACCGACACGCCCGTGGAGTCGTGGGCGTTCCAGCGCGAGTGCAACTGGCTGCAGTCACTCGAAGGCGACATCGACACCAGTCACTTCGGTTTCCTGCACGTCGGACACGCGGATGCCGAGGACGCCCCCGAGGGCAGCTTCCTGCGTTACACCATCGAGGACCGCGCACCCCGCTACAAGGTCCTGGACACCGGGTACGGCGCCACCTACGGCGCCTACCGCAACGCCGGCTCCCCGGAGAAGACCTACTGGCGGTTCGCCCACTTCCTCTTCCCCTTCTTCACGATGATCCCCACCGGTGTCCTCGGTACCAAGTGCGGTTTCCGGGCCTGGGTCCCCATGGACGACACCCACACCATGGCGTTCCACAGCGAGCCGCAGGGCGTGCGGCACGCGGCTCCCGCCACCCAGGGCCTCGGCATCACGACACGGGAGAAGGAGGCCTGGGCCACCCTGCCGAACACCCCCGACTGGTACGGGCGTTTCCGGCTCGCCCCCAACAAGCACAACGACTACTTCATCGACCGCGACGCGCAGCTGCGCGGGGACAGCTTCACCGGCATCACCGGCGTGACGGTCGAGGACCAGGCCATCACCGAGAGCATGGGCGGCATCGTCGACCGCACCCACGAGCACCTGGGCAGCGCGGACGTCATGGTCATCCGCGTCCGGCGCCGGATGCTGCGCGCGATCGCCGCCCTGCGCGACAAGGGGACCACCCCGCCCGGCCTCGACGATCCGACGGTCTACCGGCAGCGCTCGGGCGGAATCGTCCTGCCCGCGGACGCGGACTGGCTGGAGGCCACGGAGGAACTCCGGTCCGGCGCCGGACTGAACCGCGAACTCGACCCCACCGTCGCAGGCGGCGCGTGAACCCGCGCGGCTCTCGGTCCAGGACTTCGAAGGAGAAGGCCGTGGGTGAACTCGAAGGAAAGAGAATTCTGGTCGCGGGGGGCGCTGCGGGGATCGGTGCGGCAACGGCCCGCCGCCTGGGAGCGGAGGGTGCGAAGGTCTTCCTGGGCGACATCGACCTCGTCGGGGCGAAGACGGTGGCACAGGAGATCTCCGAGGCCGGCGGAACCGCGCGAGCGGAGCGCTTCGACCTCCTCGACCCGAGCTCGATCGAATCCCTCGTGGCCGACGCCGTCGCCGCTTTCGGAGGACTTGACGGAGTCGCCAACATCGCCGCCGACACATCGATCGCCACCATGAGCAACGACAGACCTCTGGTCGACATGGACCTCGCCAACTGGGAGAGGACGCTGCGCGCGAACCTCACCAGCTACGCGCTCATCAACAAGCACGCCATCCCGCACCTCATCGCCGCCGGTGGCGGTTCCATCGTCAACATGTCCTCCGACGCGGCAGACGCGGGAGAACCCCAACGCCCCGCCTACGGGGCCTCCAAGGCCGGCATCAACGCCCTCACCCGTCACATCGCCGCCGTCTACGGCCCCCACGGCGTTCGGGCCAACGCGCTCAGCCCCGGCCTCGTGCTCAGTGAGCAGGCCGAGGCGTTCATCAGTGACGAGATCAAGGCGATGACCCTCGCCAAGAGTCCGATCAAGAGGCTCGGCAGGCCCAGCGACGTCGCTCAGCTGATCTCCTTCCTCCTCAGCGACGACGCCGACTGGGTCACCGGCCAGGTATGGCACATCAACGGCGGACTCAGGTTCCACTAGGGAGAAACAAGCGCATGTTGTCCTCGATCGAAATCCACGGCGGACAGGTCGTCTACGACCTCATCGGGCCGACGGACGGCACCCCTGTCGTTCTCACACCCGGCGGTCGCTTCGACATGAACATCCCCGGGCTGCGGCCCCTCGCCGAGCGACTGGTCGCCGAGGGCATGCGAGTGCTGCTCTGGGACCGGCCCAACTCCGGTTCCTCGGACGTCCAGTTCTGGGGCAGGTCCGAGTCGCACATGCGGGCGGAGGTACTGAGCGAACTGCTACGACGGCTCGACCTCGCGCCGGCCGTGCTCGCCGGCGGTTCCAGCGGCGCGCGGGACTCCCTCATCACCGTGATCGAGCACCCGGAAGTGGCATCCGGACTCGTCATGTGGAACGTCTCCGGCGGAAACTTCGCCTTGTTGCGCCTCGGCGGCCTGTACATCATCAACCCGCTGGTGGCCCTCAACGAGAAGGGGGTTGACGGACTGGCCGAACTGCCTCACTGGCGCGGGCTCATCGAGACCAAGCCCGGCAATCTGGACCGGTTGCGGGAACTGGGCCCCGGCAGCTTGCGCGAGGTCCTGATGCGCTGGCTGGACGCCTACGTGCCCAAGCCGGGACAGACGATCCCCGGTCTGCTCGACCAGGAGCTGGAGGGGATCACCACCCCGACTCTGATCATCCGCGGGGGTGAGCGCGACCTCGACCACCCGAAGCGCACCTCCCTGGAAGTGGGATGCCTGATCCGCGGATCAGTGGTCGCCGACCCGCCGTGGCCGGAGGACGCGTGGGAGCGGCACGTCGAGGCAGCCGCGCGCGGCAAGGGCCACGTCTTCGACTACTGGCCACTGGCGGCGCCCTTGATCACGGAATTCGTGCGGAAGTCACTCACCGACAGCGACTGAGCCCGGCGGCGCCGACTCGGCGGCGGGCACTCCGCCTCCCAGTCGCTTGAGTTTGACGACTGGGAGGCGGTGGTTGACGGCGACGGCGGTGGCCGTGCCGTCGCCGTGGCGCCATCTCAGCAGCGCACTTCGCTCGGCCACGGAGCCGGCGAGGACCTCCGGGGTTCCGGTGAGCGGCAGTTCGCCGCTGATCTTGATGTCCAGGCCGGACTGTTCGGTCCAGAAGTACGGGTCCGGACGGTAAGGCCGTGCCGACACGCCCCGCAGCAGGCTCGCCGCGGCCGCTCGGCCCTGCTCGACGGCGTTGGTCCAGTGGGGAGTTCGCCGCCCCTCCCGGGATACGACGTCCCCGGCGGCGACCACGCCCGGAGCGACCCGGCAGCACGCGTCGGCGACGAGCCCGCCGCCGGCGTCCAGGGGAAGGCCGGAGTCCCGCAGCCAGTCGGTGTTCGGCACGTCACCCACGGCGCAGACGACGACATCGGCCTCCAGGACCGACTCGCCGCAGCGCACACGGTGTCCGTCGACCACCGTGAGGCCGTCCGGCGCGACCCGGACCCGTATGCCGTGATCACGCGCTGCCGCGACCGCGAGGTCGGCCAGCCACGGTCCGAGCAGCCTGAGCAGCGGCGGGACGAGGTCGACCACGGTGACCTCCATGCCCAGGGCTCGGCAGGTCGTGGCGACCTCCATGCCGAGGAACCCGCCGCCCAGCACGATGGCGCTGCGGGCGGCGGCCAGCCGGGAGCCGAGGGCCACGGCATCGTCCAGGGTGCGCACCACGAGGTCGTCGCCGCCGGTCAGGCGGCGTGCCCTGGCACCGGTGGCGACGACCAGCCCGTCGTACGGCACCCGAGTGCCGTCTGCCAGAGTCACCGCCCGGCCGCGGACGTCCAGCCGTACGGCCCGCGCCCCGGCGTGGAACTCGATGTCCTCGCCCGGCGCGGGCAGCAGGGCCGACTTTGCGGACTCCCGGCCGGCGAGGACGCCCTTGGAAAGCGGGACGCGCGAGTAGGGCTGGTGAGGTTCGTCCGACAGGACGGTCACCTGTCCGAGGAACCCCTCCGCCCGCAGACTCTGCGCCGCCGTCAGCGCGGCGATGGACCCTCCCACCACGGCGATCCGTCTCACGGCTGGATCCTCAACGCCGCGACGGGGCACACCCGTACGGCGGCGGCGACGACTCCCTGCTGCTCCGCGGCCACCTCCTCGTGGGTCAGGTGCAGTTCGCCCTCGTCGTCGAGCCGGAACACCTCGGGAGCGGTCTGCTCGCACAGGCCGTGTCCCTCGCAACGGTCGTGGTCGACCAGGATCCGGGTCATGTCACCGTCCTTGTGTGCGCACCGTGACGGGGAGCGAGGCAAGTCCCCGAGTGACGTTGTTGAGCTTGCGGACCGGCTCGCCGGCGAGCTCGACCGACGAGACCTGCCGAACCAGCGCGCCGAGAACCGCGTGGGCTTCCATGCGGGCCAGCCCCTGGCCCGCGCAGCCGTGGACGCCGTAGCCGAGGGCGACATGGTCGACCGGGTTGCGCCGGACGAGGAACTCCTCGGGGCGCTCCCACTTGCGGTCGTCGCGGTTGGCCGAGGCGAACGACAGCAGGACCTTGGTGTCGGCCGGGACGGTGACGCCCTCGATGTCCACCGGCTGGGTGGTGCGCCGGAAGAAGCCCTGGGCGGGCGACTCCAGCCGTAGCGACTCCTCGAAAGCCGAGCCGAGCAGGGACGGATCGGCGCGCAGCTCCTGGTAGGACTGCGGATGCCGGGCGAAGAGCAGGATCGTGTTGCCGATCGCGTTGATCGTGGTGTCCATGCCCGCGACGACGTAGGCGCCCAGCAGCGGAATCACGGAGGACGCCTCGATGTCACCTCGGTCCGCGGCCTCGTAGACGGCGGCGGCCCAGCCGTCCGGACGAAGGTTGTCCCGCACCATGACGGTCGTGAGGTACTCGGACAGCTGGGCCGCCATGGGCAGGGAGGCCGCCGTGCGGCCGTTGAACGGGCCGAAGCTGTTGAACGCCCCGTCCGCGAAGGTCAGCAGCGGGTCCCGGGCGTCCTCCGGCAGTCCGATCAGGTCGGCGACCACGGTGACCGGGAACAGCGCGGCCAGGTCCGTGACGGCGTCGAAGCTGCCCCTTACCACCGTGTCCGCGACCATGTCGTCGGCGATGGCGGCGATCCGGGTGCGCAGCTTCGCCAGGGCTTTGGGAGCGAGCTTCTCCGACAGAACCGCCCGCAACCGGGTGTGGTCCGGTGGGTCACTGGCCAGCACCGAGCCCTTCTGCCGCACGTTGAACTGGTCCTCGTAGCCCACGCCATGTGCCGAGGAGAAGCGTTCATGGTCGGCCAGGGCGGCGCGGACATGCTCGTAGCGCGGCAGGACCCAGGCGTCGTAGGCCGTGAGCCGGACCGCCGGGCCGGCATCGCGCAGCTCGCGCAGCGCGGGATACGGGTCGTGCAGTACGTCATCGGCGAACAGGTCGACGCCGGACGTCGGCAAGGGCAGGGACGCATGCTTCAAGGTCGACTCTCCTTCGAGTCGCCGGCGAGCGTGCGCGTCCGGCAACTCCGACGCCCTGGCGTCTCCTGCTTCGGACCGTGCGCTCGCTGAGGGATGGGGATAGTGGACGTTCCCGCCGGATGCGGGAACTCAGCGCATGCCGAGGGCGGCGCTTGCTCAGAGCACTTCGTGGATCTGGTAGTTGACCTGGCCGTCGCCGAAGGTGCCGTGGCCGACGGCGAGTACGCCGTTGAGCCACTGGTAGGGCTCGGCTGCGGTCTCGAAGAGGGGTGCGGTGCGCCAGTAGACGCCGGGCTTGCCGTCGGCGCTCTGCATCGGGCGGACCAGTCCGCGGTAGGACATGAGGATGTGGTGGTCGTCGGTGGTCTTGATGATGGCCTGGACGTTGAGTTCGCGGGTGCCGTCGGTGCGGCCCACGACCTTGTCGCCGCCGACGGGGAGGACCTCGCCCTGCACGCGGGGTCCCGAGACGGTGCCGCCGATCGCGTGCTGGAAGGCGATCTCGCCGTACGGTGTCCGGCCGAGATCGATGCCCTCGCCCATGGTGACGGTCATGTCGAACAGGAACCTGAGTTCCGGCTGCTGCCCCATCGCTGATACCTCCTGGTGAGTCACTGGTCAGACCGGCGGGGCGACGAAGGCGCCGTGGTCGGGGTCGTTGAAGCCGTGCCTGCCGAGGTCTTCCTCCATCGGGTTGTTGGCCGTGCCCCACTGGTCCATGACGTCCGGCTCGGTGGGGTCGTAGATGTGCGGGTGCCAGGTGTCCTCGTCCAGCTGCTCCAGCTCAGTGGTGTACTCGACCATGTTTCCCTGGGGGTCGATGAAGTAGCTGAACGTGTTGTCGCCGGCGGCATGACGCCCCGGGCCCCACAGCTTGCGGACCCCCGCCCTCAGGAGCCGTCCCGTGCCGCGCATGTACTCGTCCAGACCGCGCATCTCGAAGGAGATGTGCTGCAGGGACAGATGCGGCCCCCGGGCGACGGCCATCGAGTGGTGCTGCGCGTTCACGCGCATGAAGTGCATCATGTCGCCGCGCTGCGGGTGGCTGATGGTGTCGGAGAGCTGGAAGCCGAGGTGCCGGGCGTACCAGTCCCGCGTGCGGTTCGGGTCCGTCGAGTTGACCACCACGTGGGACAGACGCACCGGGATCGACTCGCGTTCTTCGATCCTGCGGTGCCTACGGGGAGCCACGTCGGCGGAGACCTCGATGGTGCGCCCGTCGACGTCGAAGAACCGGAAGCCGTAGCCCCCGCCCGGGGTGTCCTGCCGCCCCGGTTCGGTGATCAGCTGAACGCCGTCGGCGATCAGCTTTTCGGCGAGCGCGTCCACGTCCGTCGTGGTCGCGGCGCCGTAGGAGATCAGGTCCAGGCGCTTCTCGTCCGCGCTGCGCAGACGGACGATGTACTGCTCCGGACTGCCCTCCGCGGCCAGGAAGGAGATACCGGAGTCCTCGGCGACCTTGGTCAGCCCCCAGACCCCGGAGTAGAAGTCGAGCTCCTTGTCGTAGTCCGGCACGGCTAGGTCCACGTGCCGCAGATGGGTGAGGAGGCGGTCGGTCATGGTCGTCCTTCGCTGATCGACGGCTGGGCTGTTCTGGAGCGGGTGCCGGCGACGGCTCCCTGGGCGCGCTGTGCGCGGCCTGCCGCGCCCGCGCCCACACTGTTCCAGCCGGAATACGAATGCAGAAACGACTTCTCTGCATACCGCGTATGGAAGGTTTTTATGGTTCGCCACGGCCCCTACGCATTCCAGAAAGCAATTCCAGGTATCACCGATCGTCAGCACTGTCGGAGCGTTTTCGTGAATATGGTGGGCGCCCTACGAGGTAATCCATGGTCAAGGAGGCCCAATGCCGAGCCGCTTTCCTCTTGAGTCGGGGGTGCTCCATGTCTGAGCAGGCAGTGAGCACGAGCCCCGGCGTGCAGACCGCCGACGAGCTGATCGCTCGCGCCGAGGAACTGGTTCCGGTCCTGGCCGAGCGGGCCGCTCGCGCCGAGGAGGAGCGCCGTGTCCCGGACGAGTCGGTCCGTGATCTGATCGACGCCGGCCTGATCCGGGTGGCCACTCCGGCGGCCTACGGGGGCCACGGCGTGGACGTCGACACGCTCTTCGAGGTCGGCTGGCGCCTTGCCCAGGGCTGCGGAGCCACCGGATGGTTCTACACCGTCACCCAGAGCCACAACTGGATGATGGGCATGGCGAGCAAGGAGGCCCAGGACGAGTATTTCCAGTCACCCGACGTCATCTGTTCCTCGGCCTACGCCCCGAGCGGAAAGACCGAGAGCACCAAGGGCGGCTGGCTGATCTCCGGCCGGTGGCCGTTCTCCAGCGGTGTCGACCACGCCGAGTGGGCCTTCCTGGGCGCCATCGACCCCAACAGCAGGCGTCCGGTCTACCTTCTGGTGCCACGCAGCGACTTCGGCGTACTCGACGACTGGTACCCCGCCGGCCTCAAGGGCACCGGAAGCAAGAGCGTGGTCATCGACAAGCCGGTGTTCGTGCCGGAACACCGGGCCATCTGGCCGGGGTCCACCAACCTTGAGGCCCGCGACCTTCACGACCGGGCCTCCTACGCTCTGCCGCAGGCCCAGATCCTGCCGACCGTGCTCGCCACACCGCTCATCGGCCTCGCCCAGGGGGCCGTGGAGGAGTACACGCGGCTGACGAAGACCCGGGTCTTCCAGCTCGGCCCCCACAGAAAGGCGGCGGCCGAGACCGCGGGCCCGCACTTCCGGATCACCGAATCCGCCGCGGAAGCGGACGCGGCCGTCGCCATGTTCCGTGCCGACCTGCGGGAACTGCTGGAGTTCGGGGCCCGCGGCGAAACCCTGAGCGACATCGACCGCGCCCGCTACCGGCGCAACCACTGCTACACCGCCAAGCTGGCCGTGAGCGCGGTCAACCGCCTCTACGACGCGGCCGGGGCGAGCGCCATCCTCACCCCGAGCCCGCTGGCGCGGATACACCGCGACGTCAACGCGGGATCCCACCAACTGGCCCTGCAATGGGACAACGTCTCGGAGCTCTACGGGCGGATCCGGCTCGGGATGGAGCCGCCGGCCGGCCTGTGGTGACAGCCGCAAGCAACGGGTGGGCGCGTCAGCGATCGCGTCCACCCGCCGCTCGACGGCAATGGGCAGCGGATGGTGGCGCCGAGGTCCAGGACCAGGCCCGGTAGGTCGCGTCCGTCCGGTCGCGCAGCAGGGGCAAATCCGCCATCGACCGCCGACGGCGGCCAGGACCGCGAGATCCACCGCGATACCGTCGGGGCCGTGCCCGGTACCAGCCGGCCGCAGCGACGCAGTGCGTCCGCGACGGCCAGCCGCAACCGGGCAGGGCTCGCGCAGAAAGTGCCTTCCTGCTGTGATGAAAGAGGCTCTCGACAAGCCCGTCATCCAGCTCAGAAGGCACTTTCGCTTTTCCGATCAAGACTCGGACACCGCCGCGAGTCAATTCCATGAAGCAGCGACGCCCTCACAGTCGGTCTGCCACGGGAGGGCCGGCTGTCGCTAGTTTTTTTGTTCCTCCTCGGCACCGATGAGCAGGAGCGTCTCGGCCCCGACGCGACGTCGCTCGTCAGCGGGGGTGGTACGCGAACGTCCCATGCGACTGCCCAGCAAGCCCAGGAGGAAGCCGACGGGAATGGACACCAGACCAGGGGTCCGGAGCGGGAACCAGGCGAAGTCCGAGTGCGTGAAGATCGCCTCCGGACCGCCGGACACCGAGGGCGCGGAGACCGCAAGGGTGAGAGCGACCGCCGTCCCTCCGTAGATCGCCCACAGCAGTCCGGTGCGGTTGAACCCACGCCAGTAGAGGCTGTACACCAGCGCGGGCAGAACCGAAGACGCAGCGAGCCCCGTGACGAGTTGAGCGCCGACGGCCACAGGGAGACCCTGCAGGGCAGCCGCGATGATGATGCCGAAAGAGCCGAGCACGATGACCGAGACGCGGGCCGCCGGAACCTCCCCGATTCTCGCGGTCTTCCCGTGCCGTATGGCGTGGACGTAGATGTCGCGGCTCACCGACGAGGCCGCCGCGACGGTGGTGCCCCCCACCACCGAGAGCACGGTGAGGAATGCCGCGCAGGCCACAGCGGTGAAGAGCAGGTTCCCGGACACGCTGCTGGAACCGCCCAGCAGGGAATGGGAGATGAGCAAGAGCGCGGCATCACCCCCACCGGCGCGGCTGATCGAGGCTCCGCCTACGACAGCCGCGGCCCCGAGTCCGAGGAGGACGAGCATCAGGCACACAGCGGCCACGATGAGGGCGGCGTTACGCACGGAGCGTCGGGCGGTGGCACCGTCCGGGGTCGTGTGCATGCGCAGAAGGACATGCGGCATGCAGGCAGTTCCCAGAACCAGCACCAGTTGCAGTCCGAACATGTCGAGCCGGCTTTCGGCGCCGCGTCCCATAAGGTTCCCCGGCTGCAGATACTCATCGTGCTGTCCGCTGCCCTCGGCGGCGTGCACCAGCAAAGAATCGAGGTCGCCGTGGAAGTGAGCAGTGAGAGCCAAGGTGGCCGCAGCCAGTGAGACGAGGGTGACCACGGCGCTGAGGACCTGCACCAGGGTCAGGCCCTTCATCCCGCCGAGCATGGCGCACAGGATCACAAGTCCACCGAGCATCACGGTACAGACCTGCCTCGCGCCGATCGACGGCAGACCGAGCAGTTGGGCCGTGATGCTGCCGGCGTTGTTGAGTTGGATGACCAAGAACGGGAACGTGACGACGAGAGTCGCCACGCCACCCGCGATCCGCGGCGCGCTGCCGGGGCCTCGCAGGGCGAAAAGGTCGCCGAGGGTGAGGGCACCGCTCTGCCCGAGCGGTCGGCCGATCAGGACCAGTACGCCGAGAGAAAGCAGTAGGCCGACGGCCAGAGTGATGCCGTCGAAGCCGGCGAGTGCCACGGCTCCGGTGACGGTCAGCAAGAGGGATGTCGCCAGGTAGGTTCCCGAGAGAGCGACGCCGTTCTTCAGAGCGGTGAGGGTGCGCGATCCCACGTGGAAGTCTGTCGTGCTCTCTTCGTCCGGGCCACCCATGGTGGTCAGGAACAGGGCCACCACGACGAACATCAGGAAGCCGACCAGTACGAAACCCTTGCCGTCGGAGTCGAAGGTGGTGATAGCGAGTGACGTCATCTCAGGTTCCTTCCGGGCCCGGAGGACGGCGTGTGGCGTTCCTGCTCGCATGTCCAGTGACCTGTGATTCAGCGAGAGCACGTCGTCCGAGCGGCTCCAGACGTTGGACACTTCGCCGTTCGTACCGGCCGATGAGCCAGAGCAACGTCAGGATCTGGATCAGGCAGAGCAGAAAGCCCGTGGTCAGAGATGTCCGCAGGACTTTGCTGCCTAGCACGCGAGCTCCCAGCAGAGCCGGTGCGGATGTCAGGAGGAAGCAGAGAAGGATGGACCCGAAGAACGCGCGATCCAGCTCTCTGGAGATCCGTCGCATCCAGGTGAGTTCCGGTCGGGTCGAGTTGGAAGCAGAGCTGCCTGGATTGTGCGACGGATAACCCGTACGCGGGGACGAGTGCAATTGGTTCCGCCTAGGTGAGTGCATGCCTCCTGGAGCTGGGCACGTACTGACAGACGGTCACTAGCGCCAACCAGAGGCTTCAACAGTGCACTGTGTTGCTCACAGCGCCCGACAAACGTTGCCGAGGAGGACGATGCCCATGCGGCACAGCCGCTCTGAGTTCCTCCGGGCGCATACCTTGCCAGCCGAGATGCCTTTTGAGGTCAGCCCGATCAATTGACGGTGGCAATGGGAAGCATTGACACTTGAAATGTGAGGCTCACAAATCCATCGCTGATGTGGGCCTGCGTCAGGGTCAGGCGGCGCTCCTCTCCGCTGCCGCCGCGAAGCTCCGGGGACGCGACGAGGGCCTGTGGCCTACAGCGGCCACCCGGTGTACGCCTCCGCGAGGTGAGCGCGGCCTGACCGTGACTCGACGACCGAGCGCAGTTCGCCGATCTGGCGCAGGCGGTCGAAGTCGCTCGCGCCGGGCTCAAGGTGGAGCATGCTCGTCATCCACCACGAGAAGTGCTGCGCCTGGCGCAGGCGCAGCGCGCGGGAGCCGCGCAGCGCCAGCTCCCACAGCCGCATACCGAGACGGACACGCTGGTCCTCGTCCCGTTCCAGCAGCCCGCACGCCACGAGGTCGGACACCATGCGGTGCACGGTGGACGACGGTAGATCCGCACGCCGTCGAACGCTTCAAGGATGCGCACGATCCGCTCGGTGACCGTCTCCCCCGACGACGAGTTCGCCATCGCCGCCTCCGCTCCTGGCCTCATCGCTCCGCACAATACGACGGCCCTCGGTGCGGAAAGAACTGCCTGGCGCATCTCACGGAATTCCCGTGAAGCCCTCACCATGAATTGCGCGCATATGTGGCATGACCGATCCGATTACCTCGGTCAAGCCGCTGAGCAGCAGAATCAATGACGGACGTCGACTTTCCAATTCTCGTACCGCTGAACCCCACCGTACAGAAGGATGTCTTTCTGCCATGAACGCACCGGAGATCCGCCGCGTGGTGACCGGGCACGACGAAACAGGCCGAGCGGTGATCGTCAGCGACGAGGTGAGCAGCGGGCCGACCCGGTTCGCGAACCTGGTGTGGACGACAGCCACCTCGCCCGCCGACAACATGGACGATGCCGACGGCGCGCTGCGCGAGGTGGGCGTGACCCTCGCGGGCGGTTCGGTGTTCAGGATCGGCCGGCTGGAGCCGGGACACCGCTCGCCGCTGCACCGCACCCTCTCGGTCGACTACGGCATCGTCCTCGAGGGCGAGGCGGTCCTCGAACTCGACGGCGGCGACCGAGTCGTGCTGGCCACCGGTGATGTCCTCATCCAGCGGGGCACGAACCACCTTTGGGCGAACGAGTCCAGCAAGCCGTGCACCGTCGCATGGGTCCTCATCGATGCCGAGCCCGTCGTCGTCGGCGGTGAGCAACTCCAGCCGATCTCAATCGAGTTGCCGCAGCCCGACCAGTCCTGACGTTTCCCGGCCTTTCGAGAGAGGACCCGACGATGGCACGAGTGAAGTACCTCGATGGCGATGACATGGCGACACCGGAGGCGAAGGCCGCATGGAGTCGCCTGGTGACCGAGCGCCCGGAGCATGCCCGCGGCGTGTTCAGGCTCACTGCCCATTCCCCCGCCGTGCTCGCCGCCTCCCTGACGTACGGGCAGGCGCTGCGTGCCGGGACCGAGATCGACGACAAGCTGCGTGAGCTGGCGGTCCTGACGGTCGGTCACGCAACCGGCGTGCAGTACCTGGTCGTCCACCACTCAGGTCTCGCATACCGCTACGGCGCGACCAGGGAGCAGCTCGCGAGCATCCCGGATTTCGAGACCTCCGACGCGTTCGACGACCGTGAGCGCGCCGTGATGCGCCTGGCGTACGAGTCGACGGTCAACGTCCGTGTCACGGACGCGGTGTGGAACGCGGCCGCCGCGTTCCTCAACGACAGGGAGATGGTCGAGTTGGTGCTCAACATCGCCTACTACAACAACGGCGTGCGCCTCATGGGCGCCTTCGACGTCGAGCCCGAGGAGCGGTACGTCGTCGACCCGATCGGCGCGTTCCTACTGGACACGGGCGGGACGCCGAGTTCCTGACCGCACCTACCGCGGGCCGCGTCCTACTCGATCTCCCGGGCCACGGAGACCATGGTCTCCCTCAGCCAGATGTGTGCGGGATCGTTCTCCCACACCGGGCTCCAGTACATCGTCTCCTCGAGCACGGGGAGCGGGACCGGCGGCTGGAGCACCCTGAGGCCGGCCACGTCGCGGAACCGGTTCGCGAGACGCTCGGGCAGGACTCCCACCAGGCGGGTCCCACTGACGAGGAAGGGAGCCACCGTGAAGTTCTCCATCGTCACCTCGGTGCGTGGTGCCTCGTTCTCGTCCACCGGCTGAGGATCGCCCCGCTCCGCAAGGCTGCTGGCGCGCCATACCGACCCGAGCATCGGCGATGTGGTGCTCCGCACCCGTGGCCGCGGCAGCGGTCGCGCCCGCCATGCGACGGTGAGCCGGGGCAGGGTCGCGAACTGCTCCTCCGTGAGCTCGTCGCCGACGTCCGGGTGGTCGGCGGAGACGACGCAGACGTAGCGTTCGGAGAACAGTTTCCGGGAAGGGATGCCCTCCAGATCGAACGTCGGTGCGACAACGAGGTCGACGCCGTCCTGGGTGAGCATCCTCTCGATCGTGCTGTTGAACGGAAACACCGAGATGCCGGTTCCGGGGGCCTCCTTGGCCGCGTGCTGCAACAGAGGGTGCAGCAGCATCAGCGACGTGTAGTCGGTCATCACCACGGAGAAGTGGCGCGGCTCGGTACCGGGGTCGAAATCCGGCTGGTATTCGAGCGTGCGCTCCACATGGGCCAGGATCTCGGCCACAGGCTCTTTCAGGTCTTCGGCCAGGGTCGTCAGCGCGTTCTCGCGGCCGTTGCGCACGAGCAGCTCGTCGCCGAACATCTTCCGCAGGCGGCGCAGTTCGCTGCTCATGGCCGACTGCGTCAGGCACAGTTGCTCGGCCGCCCTGGTCACGTTGCGTGTTCGCAGCAGGGCGTCCAGTGCCACGAGCAGATTGAGGTCGTACTTCCGGAGGTTTCCGCGCGGCATTGAGCGGTCCCTTCACTCGGCGCGTTCCGCAGACCGGCAGGTCAGAGGCGGTCTTCCGAGTATTGGCCCCAGGTCACCCGGTGAGAAGTGGTGCGACAGCGGCGAGCACCGGGCCAGTCTGCATGCCAGGTATTGACGAGAGTCCTTGGACACGGCCCACGGTACCTCCCGACCATGTGGGGGCGGGGGAACGGACAGCGCCCACCCCCATGGCGGCTTTCTGATCGCGGCCGGGACGGACTCTCACACCGCCACCCCGCCACCCCGCCACACCGGACGCCTCCGTAGAGCCGACGGCGTCCCGAGGCCGACCGCTGGAGCCGACCGCGTTGCCGACGAAGCCTCGGCAACGGATCGCTGCGTACGACCGCGGTGAAAGACCGCTGGGAGAGCGAGGACAACCATGACCGGAGCCACCGGGCTCGAGCAGCCGCTGCTGATCGACGGCGCGTGGGTGCAGGCCTCACACGGCCGAACGTACGTGAAGACCGACCCGTTCACCGGCGAGGCGGCGACCGACGCCGCCGCGGCGTCGGTCGCAGACGCCCAGCGCGCCGCGGAGGCAGCCCACGACGCGTTCGCGGCCTGGGCTGCGACGCCGGCCGAAGGGCGCGCCCGCCTGCTGCGCAGCGCCGCGGACCTGCTCGACAAACGGGCCCCGGACATCGCTGCCACGATGACAGCCGAATGCGGGGCAACCTTCGGCTGGGGAATGTTCAACTGCGCACTGGCGGCGGAGGTGTTCAGACACGCAGCGACGCTGGCCCATGAGGTCGACAAGGAAGTGCCGATCGAGTCCCACGTCCCGGGCCTGCGGGCGAGGGCGATCCGACGGCCGGCCGGAGTCGTGACGGGCATCGCTCCGTGGAACGCGCCGCTCATCCTGGCCGCGCGTGCCGTCGCGGCGCCCCTCGCCCTCGGCAACACCGTGGTGCTGAAGGCGTCCGAGGAGTGCCCGCGCACCCACGCGGCCATCGCCTCGGCGATCCACGACGCCGGCGTCCCCAACGGCGTGATCAACCTGATCACCAACCAGCCGGAGGACGCGCCCGGCGTCGTCGAGGCGCTGATCGCCCACCCGGCCGTGGCCCGCGTGAACTTCACCGGCTCGACCCGTGTCGGCACCCTCATCGCCCGCGCCGCCGCCACCTACCTCAAGCGCACACTCCTCGAACTCGGTGGGAAGGCGCCGTTCGTCGTCCTGGCCGACGCGGACCTGGACGAGGCCGCCGCGGCGGCGAACTTCGGCGCCTTCATGAACTCGGGCCAGATCTGCATGAGCACGGAACGCGTCGTCGTCGACCGCGCCGTCGCCTCCGCGTTCGAGGCGAAGCTCGTCGCCAGGGCCGAGGCCCTGACGGTCGGCGACCCCCGTGACCCGGACACCCAGATCGGGCCGGTGATCAACGAGGCGGCGGCCCGGCGCATCCGTGAGCTCGTGGCTGACGCGAGGGCGAAGGGTGCTCGTGTGCTGACCGGCGGCGACGCGAAGGGGCTGCTCGTGGAGCCGACCGTCGTCGCGGACGTCACGCCGGAGATGCGCCTGTACGGCGAGGAGTCCTTCGGCCCGGTCGTCACCGTGATCGCCGTCGACGGCCCGAACGAGGCCGTCCGCGTCGCCAACGACACCGAGTACGGCCTGTCCGCCGCGGTCTTCGGCCGCGATGTCGCCGCGGCCGAGAAGGTGGCGCGGCGTATCGAGTCCGGAATCTGCCACATCAACGGTGCGACCGTCCACGACGAGCCCACCATGCCCTTCGGCGGGGTCAAGCACTCCGGCTGGGGCCGCTTCGGCAGTGGCGCCGTCGTCGAGGAGTTCACCGATCTGCGCTGGCTCACCGTCCAGGACGGCAGCCGCCCCTACCCGATCTAGGCACCTCGATCGGCACACCCCTGTCAGAACGGAAGGTCGGAGCAGGGCTCCGACCGGATTGGATCCCCAACGAGATGACTGCCGACCTGTCGAATCCGGACGCCTCGGAGTTCCGTCGTGTCCTTGGACACCTGCCGACCGGGGTGACGGTCGTGACCGCCTACGCGGCCGACGGGGCCCTGGCCGGCATGGCCGCGAACTCCCTGACCTCCGTCTCGCTGGATCCTCCGCTCGTCCTGATCTGCCCGGCGAAGACCTCGACGACCTGGCCGGCGATGCGCGAGGCCGGCACCTTCTGTGTGAACGTCATGGCCAGCCACCACGAGCCGCTGTGCCGTCGCTTCGCCCAGCGTGGCGCCGACCGCTTCGCGGACGTCGCCTGGCACTCCCGGTCCGCCGGTCCGGGCCTCGACGACGCGCTCGCCTGGCTGGAGTGCGAGATCGTCGAGGAGTACGAGGCCGGCGACCACACCATCGTGCTCGCCGCGGTGAGCGGCATCGAAGCGGCGACGGCCGGCGGCCCGCTGGTCTTCTTCAAGGGGCAGTACGGGACGTTCGCCTCCGCGGACGACGGCGCGTGCCGGCCGCACGCGCACGCCGTACCGCACGCGTCCTGACCCGCAAGCCACAAGAGACCAGGAGCTCTCCCATGTCCCTCACCGAAACGTCCCCGACCAAGGACGCGTACGCGAGCGCTGCCGCCGAACAGGCCGTGCTGGATGCCGTTCCCCGGCAGTTGTTCATCGCCGGTGGCTGGGTCGACGCGGCGGGCGGTGGCACGCTTCCCGTGGAGGACCCGGCGACCGGCGAGAGGCTGGCCGAGGTCGCCGACGCGACGGTGGATGACGCGATGGCCGCCCTGGCCGCCGCCGACCAGGCGTTTCCCACGTTCCGGACGCTCGCGCCGCGCGAGCGGGGCGACATCCTGCGCCGCGCGTATGAGGTGATGACGGACCGCTGCGAGGAACTGGCGCTGCTGATGACGCTGGAGATGGGCAAGCCGCTGGCCGAGGCGCGCGCCGAGGTCTCCTACGCGGCGGCCTTCTTCCGCTGGTACGCCGAGGAGGCGGTGCGGATCAGCGGTCGCTACACGGTCAACGAGTCGGGCACCGGCCGGGTGCTGACCATGAAGCAGCCGGTGGGCCCCTGCCTGTTCATCACCCCCTGGAACTTCCCGCTGGCCATGGGCACGCGCAAGATCGGCCCCGCGATCGCGGCAGGCTGCACCGTGGTGATCAAACCGGCCAGGCAGACACCGCTGTCGATGCTCATGCTGGGCCGGATCCTCGAGGAAGCGGGACTGCCGGCCGGGGTGCTGAACATCGTCACGGCGTCGACGTCGGGCCCCGTGATGGAGCCGCTGATCCGGGACCGCCGTCTGCGCAAGCTGTCCTTCACCGGCTCCACCGAGGTCGGGCGCCTGCTCATCGAGCAGTCCGCCGAGCAGGTCCTCAAGGTGTCGATGGAACTCGGCGGCAACGCCCCCTTCCTGGTCTTCGAGGACGCCGATGTGGACGCGGCGGTGGAGGGAGCGCTGATCGCCAAGATGCGCAACGGCGGAGAGGCCTGCGTGGCGGCCAACCGGTTCTACGCCCACGAGGCCGTCGCCGACGAGTTCGCGACCAAACTGGCCGAGCGGATCGGCGCGTTCAGGGTCGGCCGCGGCACGGACGAGGGCGTGCAGCTGGGCCCGCTCATCGACGAGGCCCAGCGCACCAAGGTCGCCGGACTCGTCGCCGACGCCGTCGCCAGGGGCGCGCAGGTCCTGTGCGGCGGATCGCGTGTCGAGGGACCCGGCTACTTCTACGAGCCGACCGTGCTCGCCAAGCTCACACCGGACAGCGCCCTGGTCACGGAGGAGATCTTCGGGCCGGTCGCTCCGGTACTGACCTTCAGGACCGAGGAAGAGGCGATCACGGCCGCCAACAGCACCGAGTACGGGCTTGCCTCCTACGTCTACACCCGCGACCTCTCCCGCGCCTTCCGCGTGATGGAGTCACTGGAGACCGGCATGATCGGGCTCAACCAGGGGATGGTCTCCAACGCCGGCGCCCCCTTCGGCGGTGTGAAGCACTCGGGGCTGGGCCGCGAGGGAGGCCCGGAGGGCATCGAGGACTACTTGGAGACCAAGTACGTGGCCATGGCCGTCTGAACCGTCTGAACCTCCACCCGGTGTGAGTGTGAAACTCACACCGGGTTTCTTGCGTTCTTTGAGCAGGAGGCCGCGCTATTCCCCCCGGGCCGCCGACCCGTCGACCGGGCTCAGCAGGTAGGCCGTGACCGACCGCCGCAGCTGCTCGATCAGGTCCGTCCACGGCAGCGCGCGCCGGGACTCGAGGTGCTCACCGTGCACGACGCGATGCGCACAGGCGGCGTAGACCAGCCGGTGGGCGAAGTCGATCGCCGCCTCCACATCCGGGTGGTGCCGGAGAGCAGGCGCGGCCAGCATCACCAGGTCCCGAAAGACCCTTCCGCCTTCGAGGCCGATCTCTTTGCCGTGCTCCAGCACGGCCTGGTTGCTGAGCCCGAGCAACAGGAACACGCGCAGCAGCGAGGCGTGCGACTGGAAGCTCTCGGCCATGCCGGTGACCGCCGCGCCGATCACCTCGGCGGGCGGGGTGGCCGCCGAAAGGGTGCTGGCGGCGAACTGGCGCTGGAACTCGTCACGGAACTGAGCGGTGAACCCGGCCTGGATCGCCAGCAGCAGCCGCTCCTTGTCGCCGAACCGCCGGTAGACGCTGCCGACCGACACCTCCGCCTCCGCGGCGACCGCCGCCATGGTCAGCGCCTCGGGCCCCCCGGCCTCCAGCAGCCGGAATCCCGCGGCGAAGATGCGGCTCTGCGTCTCGCGGCTGCGCTTCTGGTGTGCGGGCGGTGCAGAGGTTCTGTCGATGGTCACGCAGTAAGCCTAACGGTGCGCCCGGCAGCGGATACATCGAACGTAAATCCAAATTCGCATTTTCTCTCCTCACCGGCTACGACCGAAAGGAAACGCTTTCGTTTCGATGGAGAGGGCCTGTGGACGGACACTCCAAACTCACGCCCGAGCGTGAGGGCGAGATCTACGAAACCGTGATGCGCCTGGTCGGCGAGCACGGCTACGACCGGCTGACCGTGCAGCAGATCACCACCGCGACCCGCGCGAGCACGGCGACGCTGTACCGACGCTGGAACGGCAAAGCGCGGCTGGTCGTCGAGGCGCTGCGGCACGCCATGCCTCCACCGCTGAGCGGCATCGACACCGGGAGCCTGCACGGCGACTTCGTCGAAGGGGCCCGTCGCATGGCCGAGGTTTCCGAGAGATACGCATCGGTCATGTCGGCTCTGGCGCACGCTTCCAGGACCGACCCGGACCTTCACGAAGCGGTGAACGACGTCCTGATCACGCCGATCACGGAGGCCACCCACCACATCCTCGACCGGGCCACGGCTCGCGGCGAGGTCGCCGCCGCCGCACCCGGTCGCGAATTCATCCCCGAACTGCTCCTGGGTTCGATCCTGGCCCGCCGTGCCGTCACCGGCCGCAGCGTCGACGAGGAGTTCCTGGCGCGGTTCGTCGACACCGTCATCCTTCCCGTGATCGGAGTCCATTGACATGACCGACACCGCTGTCACCACCGGGCCCGACGGGGCCGGAAAGCTTCCGCCGTACTTCGGCTGGATCTACGCCGCTCTCATCGTCTCGATGCTGCTGTCGGCCCTCGACCAGACCATCGTCTCCACCGCCCTGCCGACCATCGTGGGCGACCTCAACGGGCTGGACGAGATGGCCTGGGTGACCACCGCCTACATCCTCGCCGTCACGATCGCCATGCCGATCTACGGCAAACTCGGCGACCTCATCGGCCGCCGCCCCCTGGTCCTGTGGGCCCTGGCCATCTTCGTCGTCGGGTCTCTCCTGTCGGGCTTCTCCCAGAACATCGAGGAGCTCATCGCGTTCCGTGCCCTGCAGGGTCTGGGCGGCGGCGGCCTCATGATCTGTGCGCAGGCGATCATCGCCGACCTGGTGCCGGTGCGCCAGCGCGCCAAGTACATGGGGGCCATCGGCGCGGTCTTCGGACTCGCCTCCGTCGCCGGGCCCCTGCTGGGCGGCTGGATCACCGACCACGTCTCCTGGCGGTGGGCCTTCTGGATCAACGTCCCCCTGGGCGTCGCCGCGTTCGCCATCAGCTACTTCGGCATCCGCCTGCCCCGGCCGGACCGTAAGGTCAAGCTCGACTACCTCGGCACGGCGGTCATGGCCCTCACCGTCACCAGCCTGGTCCTGGTATCTGACTGGGGTGGCAACGACTACGCGTGGACCTCACCCCTGATCCTTTCCCTCATCGCCGCGACCGTGGTCGGCGCGATCACGTTCATCGCGGTGGAGCGCCGGGCGGCCGAGCCGCTCATCCCGCTGTACATCCTGCGCAACCGGGTGTTCGTGGTCGCGATCCTCATCGGCATGATCGCCGTGGGCGCGGGCATGTTCGCCGTGATCTCCTACATGCCGACCTACCTGCAGATGGTCTACGGCTACTCCGCCACCACCTCCGGACTGCTCATGATCCCCATGGTGGGCGGACTCGTCCTCACCTCACGGATCTCGGGCCTGCTGATCTCGAGGTTCGGCCGCTACAAGGGCTTCGTCATCACCGGAACGGCCGTCATCCCCGTCGGGATCTACCTGCTCTCCACGCTCGACCCGTCGTCTCCGGTCCAACTGGCCTGCGTATACCTGGGCATCCTCGGTCTGGGCGTCGGCCTGGTCATGCAGAACCTGTTGCTCGCCGTGCAGAACGCCTTCGGACACAGCGAGGTGGGCACCGCCACCTCCTCGAACAACTTCTTCCGCGAGATCGGCGCGACCGTCGCCACCGCTACCGTCGGCGCCCTGTTCGCCGGCCGGATCACCGACGCCCTCTCCGGCCTCGGCGGGAGCCTGGCGGGATCGAGCACCGACTCGCTCACACCCGCGCTCGTCCACTCGCTGCCCGACGCGATCCGCGACCAGGTCGTGAACGCGTACGCGGACTCGCTGCTGCCGATCTTCACCGGCCTGGCCGCGGTCGCGCTTGTGGCCCTCGCACTCGCCTTCTTCCTGCCCAACCGCAAGCTCGGAATCGACGAGCCGGTACGGCAAGCGAGTGACGCACCGACGGCACGCACGAATTCAGCGGAGGTCAGCCGCCGCTGAAGGAGCACAACACGCAGGGGCTGAACCGGCACACCGGCAACCTGGGCGGCACGTCGGCACCAGACAGGCCTGACGAGGGCCTCCTCGGCGTTCCAGAAGTTCCGCCTGCTTCCACGTCAACTGCGACCGCAGGCAGTCCACATCACGCAAGCGGCGAGGCACGCCCCGCCAAACCTGCCACCGACGTTCCCGAGTAAGGGGCGTTACCGGCTCGGGCTCAACGGGAGAGCACCGAGTCCGTCGGGGCGAACTTCCGAACCAGGCCGCACACAGCGACGGGATGAGGAATCGTGAGCAACGAGACAGCCGACGAGGGACGCGTGGAAGCATCTCCTGCCATGCTCGAAGTGAAGGCAGTGAAGCGGAAAAACACGCCACACCTCCGCCAGAGGCCGAAGACTTCGGTGCGGAGTCTGCGGAAGCCCGAGCCGCGGCTGAGACAGCGGCCAGGCTGAATCGGCTGCCGTTCACGCGCTACGACCTGCGGATGCAGCTCCTCCTCGCCCTGGGGGGAATCTGTGAGCTCTTCGCCGTCACGGTGACAAAGCCGGTGGAGACCGCCCTGCGCGACTCGCTCCACCTCAGCGCCGTCGAGGTCGGTTGGGTCGGCGCGGTCACCCTGTTGGGCTCGCTCGTGAGCGAGCGCCTCACCGCGGTCTTCGGCAAGGGCCTCGCCCCACGAAGGCCGCTCGCACTCGCCTTCGTCGCGTACGGAGCCTTCAGTGCGGCGTCGGGCCTGGCCTGGAACCTCACGAGTCTGCTGGTCTTCCGTACCGTCATGGGTTTCGGCTCGGGGGTCGTGATCTGCCAAGTCGGTGCAATGCTCCGTGAGCGGAGCGGTTTCCCTCACCGCCGGCGGCTCGCCGTCAGTACTCTGCTCGCCCCGCCCTTCGGCATCCTGGCCAGTACCCTGCTCGGTTCCGCGGCGCTGTCCATGTTCTCGGACGAGACGGCTTGGAGGGCGGTGCTGCTCCTCGGAGGCGTTCCTCTGCCGGTCGGCCTGTACGCCGTGGCCCGCCTGCCCGAGTCACCGCGCTGGCTGGCCGCCCACGGACGCTACGCGGAGGCCGACCGCATCGTGCGCGGCGTCGAGGAATCCGTCCTTCGGAAGGGCTTCGACCTGAAGGATCCTCAGACAAAGCTTCAGGCCGACCCGGCTCCTCGGGTGCCCGCAGTGTTGTCCAAGCCGTATGTCCGGCGCGTCATGGCCTGTGTGATGCCGGTGCTGATGGTCTTCGCGACGTACAACCTCTACTTCCAGTAGTTTGCCGCCTGCTCCGCATCCCGACAGACACCATCCGCCTCGGCGAGCGTCGGCGAGCACTGATCCGCGGATCAGACACCGCCCGCGTCGTAGCGCTCCCGTGCCTCGTGGACCTCCTTGATATGGGTCTCGGCCCAGTCCTTCACCGCGGTCATCAACTGGGCCAGGCTGGCGCCGAGTTCGGTGAGTTCGTAGTCGACGCGGACCGGGACGGACGGGGTCACGGTGCGGCTGACGAGGCCGTCGCGCTCCAGTGAGCGCAGCGACTGGGTCAGCATCTTGGGGCTCACTCCGGCGATCCTGCGGCTGAGGTCGCCGTAGCGCATGGGTCCGTCGGCGAGTGCGGCCACCACGAGGCAGGACCACTTCTCACTGAGGCGGCCCAGGAGCTCATGAGTGGGGCAGGCTTTGAGAAACGCGTTGAACTCGGCGCTGGCCTGCTCGCGCCTCCGGTCCGCCGTCGTGGTCGCCATGGCTCTCCTCCGGGTGCGGTACGCACTTTCAGGTAACTACTTCCCGCTAGAGAGTACTTCTTTCTAGGGTTGTCATCGCACAGCGCCAAAAATCATGACCTATCGCAATCTTGGAGAATTGACCATGCGTGCAGCAGTGGTGAGGACGTTCGGCGGTCCCGAGGCCGTGGAGATCGCCGACGTGGAGGTGCCCGAGCCGGGGGCGGGGCAGGTGCGGATCAAGGTAGCGGCGGCCGCGCTGAACCCGGTGGATGCCGGTCGGCGCTCCGGTTTCATGGGAGACATGTTCGGGAGCCTGCCGCTGGGCTCCGATGTCGCCGGCACGATCGACGCGACCGGTCCGGACGCGCAGTGGAGTGTCGGTGACAAGGTGGTGGCTCTGGCGGTCGGCACGCATGCCGAGTACGTCATCGTGGACGCGGACGCCGTGGCCAAGGCGCCGGCAACGGCCGACGAGGTGCAAGCCGCCACCCTGGCGCTGAACGCCCTGACCGCAGCTCAGGCCCTGGACCTGCTGGAGCTGACGGCCGGGCAGTCCTTGCTGGTTACCGGCGCCGCGGGCGCCGTCGGCGGGTACGCCGTCCAACTCGCCGCCCACCGTGGCGTGACGGTGACCGCACTGGCCCGCGCGAACGACGAGGAGCTCGTACGTTCGCTGGGAGCGACGCATGTCGCGGGCGCCGGGGAAGCCGACTTCGACGCGGTACTCGACGCCGGCGCCCTCGGGGAACCGGCTCTCGCCCGAGTACGGGACAACGGCACGTATGTCGGCGTCCACCCCGGCGCGGCTCCGGCCTCGGTACGCGGTGTCCGCACGGACGCCGTCGAGACCCGTCCGGACGGTGCGCGTCTGGCGGAACTGGTTCAGCTGGCGGACCAGGGCGTACTGACTCTCCGGGTCGCCGAGACGTATCCCCTGGCCGAGGCCGCGAAGGCACACGCCCGCCTCGCGGAGGGCGGCCTGCGCGGCCGGTTGGTGCTGGTGCCCTGACACTCCGGTCCGGCCTCCTGATATCACGTCAGGACATACGGCGAAGCGCGCGGCCACCGCGTGATCCCCAGGAATGCGTGGACTCCTGACGATCGTGCGGTGGCCGCTGGCCATGTCGGCCGGGCGCGTCTCGACCGCCTGCTCGACTCGATCGCCCAGCGCCTGCTCGACGAGGGGGCGACAGTCGACAGTTCGGCCCGGTGCATGCTGCCCGCGGATGCGCGGCCGTCCCTGAACCTCAGTCCTCGCTCGGCGCGGCGAACTGTGCCACGTCGAAGATCACCACTTCGCGGCAGAGCAGGAAGAACGAGAGCGACGGCCGGTAGAACGTGCCGTGCTTGTCCTGGTGCTCGGCGATGCCCGCGGCATAGCGGCGGAACAGCGGCAGCGCCTCCGACTCGTCGAACCACAGGGCGGAGTAGGCCACGTACTCCGGGAGTTCCGCGCCGCCGAAGTACCCGGTCATGCCCTGCCCGGGGATGACCGTGTTCCACTCGTGTCCGCGCAACGCGGCGGCGAGCTCGGGGTCGGCGGCCAGTACGTCCTGGTGCGCCCGCAGCCAGCGCTCCTGAACCTCCTCTGCTGACAGCCCCTCGCCCGCACCGAGGAAGTGCAGGACCTTCACGTCGGTGTCGCTCGGCGCGGCCCGGCCGGTGCGGGTCTCCTCCACCAGGAGGCTCACGGCGGCCGGCAGGTCGCTGAAGTTGGCGCCGTCGGGGCCGACGACGTCCCGGGTGAACGGCGACTCGAAGACCTTCCGCATGGACTCGACGTCGTTGAAGCTGAGCTCGGTCACGGAGTCCCGTGGCATGGTGACCTGGTATCCGTCGTCCCCGGTCGCACCGTAGGCGCTGTCGAAGACATGGTTCTGGATGTACCTGCCCATGGGCGGCGGCCCGGCCGGGACAGCGGCCTCACTGCCCGGAGCAGGCGCCGGGGGCGCCAGCTTGGCGTGGACGTTGACGATGTAGTCGAGGTATTCGGCGTGCGTCATGTCGGGCCGACGGCGGAGGACTGCGACCAGCTTGACCATCGATGATCTCTTTCGGTGATGAGGGAAGGGGGATCTGGTGTCAACAGTGGGTGATCGGAAGGCACTTGAGCCAGAACGTCAGCTGTTCGGTGGCTCGCCCGCCCAGGCGGCGTTCAGCAGCCGGGTCAGCCCTCCCTCGGTGACCTCGACCGGGTTGGCGTAGGGATTGGCGAGCACCTCTTCGACGACGCGGGGGATGTCCGTCTTCGCCATGCCCAGTTCGCGCAGCGACCGTGGGGCACCGAGATCACCGGCGAGTTCCCAGAAGCGGTGCGCCGGGTCCAGGCTCCCTCCGAGCGCACGGCTCAGCGCGGTCACGGCCTGTGCGGCGCCGGGCTGGTTGTAGGCGAGGGCGTGCGGGAGGACGACCGTGTGAGTGGGAGCGTGGGGCAGATCCAGGGTGCCGCCGAGGCTGTGGCACAACTTGTGATGCAGCGACATCGTGGTGGCTCCGAGACAGGCGCCGCACAGCCAGGCTCCGTACTGGGCCTGACCTCGGGCGTCGAGGTCACCGCCGTCGCGGACGAGTGCGGGCAGGGCGGTGGTGAGCGCCCGTACGCCTTCCTCGGCCATGAGCGAGATGACCGGGCTGGCGTCGGGGGCGTAGAGGGCTTCCACGGCGTGCGCCATCGCGTTGATGCCGCTGGTCACGGAGAGGGCTGCGGGCAGGGTGAGGGTGAGTTCGGGGTCGTAGAGGACACTGACCGGCAGGACACGTGGATCGCGACCCGTGCGCTTGCGTCCGTCCTCGGTCAGCCCCCAGATGGGTGTCATCTCGGAGCCGGCGTAGGTGGTGGGCACGGCCACCACGGGCAGTCCGTGTTCCAGCGCGACCGCCTTGCCCAGGCCGACCGCCGAGCCGCCGCCGACGGCGACGCAGCAGTCGGCGCCTAGTTCGCGGGCCCGGTCCCGGGCGAGGTCGGCGACCTCCCGGGGGACGTGCATGCGTGCCTCGGCCAGGACACCGGCCGACCGCTCGCCCAGCGCGTCGGCGATCATCCGGCCGGTGGACTCCTGCTCGGGGCTGCACAGCACGAGCGCCCGCTCGTAGCCGAGGCGCTCGATCTCCTGCGCGAGCGACTTCACGGCGCCGGCGCCGAAGACCACCCGCATCGGCAGGGCTTGGTAGGTGAAGGACTGAAAGGTGCTCACTGCTGGGCCTACTCTCCTGGCTTCTGGTCCGCGGCCTGCTGCTCGGGACGGAGTACGACGTCGAAGTGGACGGTCCTGAACGGGTTCGGCAGGCCGGCTTCGGCCGCGCGGGCGGGATCGTCCACGGTGGGGAACTCGCGTACGAGGCTGTCCTTGACGCCGAAGACCGCGTCCGAGTCGATGTAGGGCGTGTCCGCGACGAACAGGTGGGTGACCAGGGGTCTGAAGCCGGTGGCCCGGACGTCGAAGTGCACGTGCGCGGGACGGTTCGGGTGCCGTCCGGTCGCCTGGAGGAGCCGGCCGACCGGGCCGTCGGTCGGGATCGGGTAGTAGCGCGGGACGATCGACCGGAACCAGAAGCGCCCCTCGTCGTCGGTGGTGAAGAGCCCGCGCAGGTTGCGCTCGGGCTGCAGCTCCGGCTGCTGGACGTCGTAGAAGCCCTCCGCGTTGGCCTGCCACACATCCACCGCGGCCCCGGGTACGGGAGTACCGTCGACTCCCTTCACCGTGCCGGTGACCAGGCACGGATCGCCCTTGCCGTCCAGGGCGATGTCGGCGCCGAGTTCACGCGGGGGCGAGTCGACCATGTGGAAGGGGCCCTCAACGGTCGACTCGGTGGCCTCCCCCGCCCGGTTGTTGATGGTCTCCACCAGCATGGACACCCCCAGGATGTCGGACAGCAGGATGAACTCCTGCCGGACCGGCGTGCAGGTGGCGCCCACCTCGGTGAGGAAGTTGATCGCTGCCGCCCACTCGTCCACGGTGGGCTCGACGTCCTTGACGAACGTGTGCAGGTGCCGCACCAGCGAGGTCGTGATCTCGCGCAGGCGCGGGTCGGAGGTGTCGGCGAAGGTCGCGGCCACGACCTCGGCGGAGCGCTCCTCGCTGAAGCGTTGTGCTGATCCGGTCGTGGCGGAGGTGTCCGCTGTCATGTCGGTTTCGTGCCCTTACGTGAGGTGCGGAGGGGGCAAACCCGTACGGGAGAATGTGAACCAGTATTCCCGCTAAGCGCTTGAGATTGTCAACCCGATGGTTACGCTTTCACGGTGAGTAGCGACACGTTCCCGAGACCGGTTGCCCGTCAAGCGCGCAGCCGCGAGACCCAGAACCGCATCCTCGACGCCGGCATCCGCCTCCTGGAGGAGGGCGGACCGGAGGCGCTGACCGTGGCCGCGGTCGCCGAGGCCGCGGGAGTCTCGGTGGGCAGCGTCTACCGCCGCTTCGGCGACAAGGAGCGGCTCCTGCTGGCGATCCAGTCGCGGTTCACCGGGGATCTGGCCGCCGAGTTCATCCGACACCCGGCCGATCTCAACCTCGCGGCGACCACACCCCCCGCCGCGGTGATCGCCGAGGCGGTGCGGGGAACGGCCGAATCACTGCACTTCCACGCCACCTTGATGCGGGTGTTCATCCTGCTGGGCACACACAACCAGGCGGTGTTCGCACACGGTTCGGCCGTCAGCACCCAGGGCGGCCGGGCCTTTCGCGACACGGTCATGCTGGCCGCACCGGCGCTGCGACATCACACGGACATCGAGGCGGCGATCGACTTCGCCTACCGGATGGTCTACGCGACCTGCGCCCACCGGCTCGTCCACGGCGAGCACCTGGAGTCGCAGCGCCCCCTGCCCTGGCCCGACCTGGTCGACCAGTTGCGGCGAGCCGTCACGGCCTACCTGCTGGACGCCCCGACGGCAGCGTCGGCCAACGATCACCAAAAGGTCGATCACTGAAAAATCCGCACCCCGTCGTTGACACAGCTGTGAACTTGAGTTCACACTCAACGCGAACCTTGGTTTACATACTGCACGAAAGGCGCGGGGCGTGGACAAGATCTTCGACGTCGCAATAGCGGGTTACGGCCCGACCGGCATGGTCGCGGCCTCCCTGCTGGGGCAGCTCGGTCACGAAGTAGTGGTGTGCGAGCGGTGGACCTCGCTGTACGGGATGCCCCGGGCGACGCACATGGATGACAACACGCTGCGCGCGGTGCAGGCCGCGGCCGACGTGGACGAGGCCTTCCGCGATGTGTCGCCCACCCAGTACCAGTGGGTCAACGGCAAGGGCGAGCAGCTGATGCTCAGCCCGGCGCCGCTGGTCGGGCCGATGGGCTTCTACACCCAGAACTCGATCTACCAGCCGGATGTGGAGGACGCGATCGACCACCGCGTCCGGACCTTGTCCAACGTGGAGGTCCGACAGGGCTGGGCCGTCTCCGGGCTGTCCCAGGACTCCGAGAGCGTCGAGCTGACCCTCACGCCGTGGCGGGCCGCCGACCGCGACGCGGCCGAGCACCGGGTGCGCGCCCGCTACGTCATCGCCGCGGACGGCAGCAAGAGCGACGTCCGGCGGATTCTCGGCGTCGAGCGGGACGACTTCGGCTTCAACGAGCGCTGGCTCAACGTCGACGTCGAGTGGTTGCGTCCGGCACCGGCGGAGTTCGCCAGCGCCAAGCAGTTCTGCGACCCGGCCCGCGGGCACATGTACATCAACATCGGCGAGAAGCGGCAGCGCTTCGAGTTCGCCCTGCTGGAGGGCGAGGCGACGGAGGAGTTCGAGCGGCCCGAGACCGCCTGGCGGCTCCTGAAGGAAAAGCACGGGCTCGGGCCCGAGGACGTGCGGTTCATCCGCCAGATCGTCTACACCTTCGAGGCGCGCGAGGCACAGCGCTGGCGGGACGGCCGCGTCCTCCTGACCGGCGACGCCGCGCACACGATGCCGCCGTACGCGGGCCAGGGAGCCTGTTCCGGTATCCGGGACGCGGTCAACCTCAGCTGGAAACTCGACCTCGTCCTGCGCGGGCTGGCCGAGCACTCCCTGCTGGACGCCTACGAGCAGGAGCGCAAGCCCCACACCAACACCATCACCCAGATGTCGCTGTTCATGGGCTCCATCGCCAACATGCACGACCCGGTGGCCGCCGCGAAACGCGACGAGATGATGATGAAGAACGAACCCCCGGTGATCGAGCCCGGGCCCACGGTGACCGAGGGTATTCTCCACCACGAGCCCGACGGCACCGTCAAGCGGCCTGTCGGCGACCTCGTCCCCCAGGGCCGGGTGACCGTCGGCGATCTGACCGGGCGGTTCGACGACGTCGTCGGACGCGGTTTCGTCCTCGTCAGCGACGCCGACGTCACCAAGGCGCTGACGCCGGAGCAGCGGGGCTTCCTGGAGCGGCTCGGCTGCCGTGTCGTACGCCCCGGCCGCGACTTCGTCGACGAGGACGGCGTGCACACGGCGTACCTGCGCAAGCTCGACGCGGTCGCCTATCTGGCCCGCCCGGACTTCGTGCTGTTCGGTTCCGCGGCCGACGAGAAGGACCTGTCCGCACTGGTCGACGAGCTGCGCACCGCCCTTGCCTGGTCGCCCGGCGAGTCGACGGTCGAGACGCAGTCCCCGGATCCGGCCGTCGAGGCCCTGCACCGGGCCATGCCCTACACACGGCTGGTCGACTGCGGCATGAACCCCGCCGACGCCCGCACCCTGCTGGACGCCACGGCGGGCGGCCGGTCCTGGATCGCGGTCGCCGAGGAGCTGGCCGGCCGCCGCGCCCGCACGGCCGAGGCCGCGCTCGCCGCCGGTCACCGGGCCACCGCGCTCCAGTCCTACCGCTGGGCCGTCGGCGCGGCGCTGTTCGCGCAGATGGCCGAGGAGTCCGACACCCCGCTCAAGAAGGACCTCTACCGCCGCTACACCCAGCTGGTCGGCAAGGTCGCCGAGCTCAGCGAACCGGTCATCGAGCGCATCGACGTTCCGTACCACGACGGCCAGTTGGTCGGCTGGCTGTGCCTGCCGCCGTCCGGGACCGCCACCGCCACCGTCGTGCTGTGGGGCGGGCTGAGCGGCTGGGGTGCCAACTACCTGTCCGCCGCCGACGCCCTCACCGCTCGCGGTCTGGCCTGTCTGCTCGCCGAGGGGCCCGGTCAGGGCGAGGCGCGGCTGGAGCACGAGTTGTTCATCGACGAGGACGCCGTGGACGGCTTCGCCCGCTTCCTCGATGTCGTGGCCGCCGACCCCCGGCTCGGCGACGCCATCGGTGTGCAGGGCAACAGCTTCGGCGGTCTGTTCGCCGCGCACCTCGCGGCCCGTGACCCGCGGGTGAAGGCCTGCGTGGTCAACTGCACGCCCACTGGAGCGCCGCCGGCGAAGGCGCCCGCACAACCGTCGGCACAGGCCGGGCCGCCGCCCGCCTTCGCGCAGATGACCGCCGCGATCGGCGCGCAGGACGGTGCCCGTGTCGGCACTGTTCTGGGCGCGCTGCGGTTCGACCCGGCCGTCCACCGGATCGAGGTGCCCCTACTGGCCCTGCACGGCGGCGCCGACCCCTTCATCCCCGACCCGGCGGCCCTGGCCCCCTTCGCCGAGGCGGCCGGTGACCGGGGCGAGCTGCGCACCTGGCCCGACGGTGAGCACACGCTCTACAACCACGCCGCCGAGCGCGACGCGCTGACCGCCGACTGGTTCGCCCAGCACCTCGCACCGGCCACCGGAGCCTGACCGCCGGAAGTCACCTCTCCGGTGGGAAGTCTGCCGTGGACGGCGGAAGGACGTACCGCCGTCCACGGCAGGTCCGCGCTGGAGGTGGCGCAGGCCCTGACGGTGCACGTCCGCGTGTCCGGGGCGAGGTCAAGCGAGTCCACGTCCTCGTACACCCTGGTGTACGCACTCCACCGCCGCACACCACAACCCTTGCCCTCCCACGGTCACCTACTTGCTCCTCGACAAGGTGTGGTTCGCAATGCTCTCCAGCTGGAACTTACGCCCGTTCCCGTGCCTGACGATCGCGGGCACGCGTCCCGCCCAGTGCCCGCCAGACCTCGCCGCCGGTGAGGTGATGGCGTGAACACGGTGTGGGAGTCTGCTGCGGAGACGGTGGCCGACGTGGGCGACGGCGCGTCACTCACGGTGGGCGGCTTCAGGGCCGTCGCGGAGGAACCGTTGTGAGGTCCGTCCACATCGTCGATGCGGTGTGCACGCCGATCGGCCGCTACAACGGTGACCTCGCGTCCATGCGTCCGGACGACCTCGCCGCGCTCGTCATCCGCGAACTCCTCGCCAGTACGGCCAACTTGGACCCGTCCCTTGTCGAGGACGTCTACTTCGGCAACGCCATCGGTGCGGGCGAGGAGAACCGCCACGCCGGCCGCATGGCCGCGCTCCTGGCGGTACTGCCGGCCTCCGTGCCCGGCGTCACCATGAACCGCCTGTCCGCCGCCGGTATGGAGACCGTGATTCAGGCCCCCCGCGCCATCGCGGCCGGCGACGCCCACATCGCCGTGGCCGGCGGGGTGGAGTCGATGACTGGGGCGCCGTATGTGCTGCCCAAGTCCGACGAGCCGTTCCCGGCCGGGCACGCCGAGCTGTACTCGACCACGCTGGGCTGGCGCATGGTCAACCCCGGGATGACCCGCAGTGGACCATCCCGCTGGGCGAGTCGGCCGAACTCATCGCCGACAAGCACAAGATCAGCCGCGAGCAGCAGGACGAGTTCGCCCTGCACAGCCACCGAAAGGCCGCCAAGGCCCAGTCCGGCGATCCTCAACCCCCAGGGGGTGCCATCGCGCTCGGCCACGCCCTGGCCGCGGCCGTCGCCCACCAACTCGCCCGTGCGGGCGGCGGGGTCGGCGTCGCCACCCTCTGCATCGGCATGGGCCAGGACCTCGTCCTCGTCCTCGAACGCTGAGGCGGCGACCACCACAACGTCCTCCTCCACCGGCTGGGACCTGAAGATGGCCGGCGGCGCCGCGCCGGCCGGAAACCCCGCCGTACTGGACGGTGACCTCTCCCTGTGCCACGTCCTGTTGGCCTGGCCCGGGCTCCGAGGAGCACCGCACGGTCATGGCCGTCAACCACCCCACCCCACCGGCCAAGCTCAAGCGTCTGTTCCGGACCGCCTGATCCAGGGCGTCCGGCGCCCCCCACGCATCTCACGCAGGAGAAGGAGTTCCGTATGACCGGGATCAAGGATTTCAGCGGCCGCGTCGCCGTCGTGACAGGCGGAGCGTCCGGCATAGGCAAGGGACTGGCACAGCGGCTCGTGGACGAAGGAGCCCAGGTCGTCATCGCGGACCACGACGCGAGCCTGCTGGCAGCGACCGCCGAGGACATCGCCGCGACGCCCTACGTCGTCGACGTCCGCGACGCCGCCGCCGTACAGGAACTGGCCGACTGGACCGTCGACCGATTCGGCACCGTCGACTTCGTGGCGAACAACGCGGGAGTCGGGCCACTCGCTCCATTCGACGAGTTGACGCTCGATGACTTCCGCTGGGTGTTCGACATCAACGTTCACGGGGTCGTGCACGGCATGAAGGCGTTCCTGCCGCTGCTGAAGGCCAACCCCGACGGGGGCGGCATGCTCAACACCGCGTCGATGGCGGGACTCGTGACCCCGCCCGGTATGAGCGCCTACGCGGCGTCCAAGTTCGCCGTGGTGGCGTTGACCGAGACCGTGCGGGCCGAACTGGAGGCGGAGGGCAGCCAGGTGGTCCTCTCAGTGCTGGCGCCCGCGCAGGTGAGGTCGAACATCGGCGAGAACGCGCTGAAGCGGCCCGGCCTGGCCGGCGGCGCGCCGCACGGGAGCAACGACGACCATCTGCCGCCGGGCGAGTGGATGGAGGCGTACGACGCGGCCGGGATCATCCTCGACGGAGTCCGGCGAGGCGATCTCTACATCATCACCCACCCGCAGGGCCTGCCGATGCTCGAGTCGCGGCACGCGGGCATCGCCCGGGCCTTCACCGCTGCGGCCGCCCGTTGATCCCCGCACGGCACCGACACACCCCCTGGAGTACTGAGATGGACCAGACCGACAGCACACCCGTCGCCGGTACGCCCACCACGGCCGGTGACCTCGAGACGGCACTGACCCGCTGGCGCGAGGCGCTGGGCCCGGAGCACGTGCTCACCGACGAGGCGTCCCTCGCGGAGTTCACCGACCCGTACTCCCCCGCCGGCTTCGGCTACCGGACCCCGGCGGTCCTCCAGCCAGGCTCGGTGGAGGACGTCCAGGCCGTCGTCCGCATCGCCGCCGAGACCGGCGTCGCGATCTGGACCAACTCGCAGGGACGCAACAACGGCTACGGCGGATCGGCTCCCCGCGACCCGGACACCGTCGTGGTCAACCTGCGCCGGATGAACCGCGTGCTGGAGATCGACGAGGACCTCGCCTATGTCGTCGTCGAGCCCGGCGTGTCCTTCCGCGACCTCTATGACGCCGTACAGGCATCGGGCAAGAAGCTCTGGGTGAACATGCCCGACATCAGCTGGGGAAGCGTCATCGGCAACACGCTCGACCACGGCAACGGCTTCACCCTCTACGGCGATCACGCTGCGGCCCAGTGCGGCATGGAGGTGGTCCTCGCGGACGGTTCGCTGGTACGCACCGGTACGGGCGCGATGACGGCCAGCAAGACCTGGCACCTGTCCAAGCGCGGCTTCGGCCCGAGCACGGACAGCCTCTTCATGCAGTCCAACATGGGCATCGTCACCAAGATGGGCGTCTGGGTGATGCCCCAGCCAGACACCTACAAGGTCTGCGACATCAAGGTCCGCCAGGAAAGCGACCTGGAGGCGCTGGTCGACACGTTCCGGCCTTTCCTGGTCGACGGCACAGTCGCCAACTGCCCGATGCTGTCCATACTTCCGCCCCCCTTCCGGCGCGGCGACTTCTGGGACCAGGACACCCCGGTCCCCCGTGACCTACCCGAGGGGCTCGGACCGGAGGCTGCGGTGATGGGAGCGTGGAACATCCGCTTCGCCCTGTACGGCGACCGGGAGATCGTCGAGCGCAACTTCGAGCGCATACACACGGCGATCGTGTCCATCCCCGACGCGGAGCTCACCGGGACGTTCATCGACCCGGAGGAGGCGCGGCTCGGCAACCCTGCCCTGGCCGACCAGAAGGCACGCGTGATGGCGGGCGTGCCCGACATGTCGATGCTGGATGTCCTGAAGATGTACGGCACCGGCGGCCACCTCTCCTTCGCCTCCACCATCCCCCTCGCGGGCGTGGACACGCGCCGCATCGTCGATCTGGTCCGGACCCGGGTGGAGGAAGCCGGATTCGACTACACCTGCGGCATCATCCTGTACCAGCGCTACGCCATCCACGTCTCCCTGATCCTCTACGACGTGGCGGACGAACCGCAGGTGAAGGCGGCCCACCAGCTCTACCGCGACATGGTGGTCGAGGCGGCACGGCTGGGCTACGGCGAGTATCGCACCCACATCGCGTTCATGGACCTCGTGGCGGAGCAGTTCGACTTCAACGACCACGCCCACCTGGCCATGGTGGAAAGAATCAAGGACGCGCTCGACCCGGCCGGCATCCTCGCACCGGGCAAGCAGGGAATCTGGCCCCGCCGACTGCGCACCACCCACTGATACGCACACCATCGAACTGCCGGATCTCCTCATCCGCTCAGCGGATGGCCGGTTCGGGGGGGGCGACCTGCTGTTTCTCGGCCGAGGTCACGCGCGCCGCCGTCTCACGCAGCCAGACATGGGCGGCGTCGCGGGTGTGGAGAGGGTGCCACCACAGCGCCTCCCGCAGTGGCACTGACTCGTAGGGCGGTTTCATGATCCGTACCGGTGCGACGCCGCGGAGCCGTTCGGCAAGGAGTGCGGGGATGAGGGCGATGCGACGAGTGCCGGCGACCAGGAAGGGCAGCGCCGTGAAGCTGTCGACGGACACGTCCACCCGTGGTTCGATGCCGAGCATGCCGAGCCGGCGCACCGCCGGGGAATCGTGGGCGCGCAGGTACGTCACCCACGGCAGCCGCCCCAGGTCCACCCGGGTGAGGTGATCACCCACCTCGTGGTTCTCTTCGGCGACGAGGAAGACCCTCCTCGGGCCTCGCGGTCGAAGGTCCGGGCGAGTACGGCTCCGAAGAACGTCACGGCGTAGTCGGTGGTGGCGAGGGTGAACTCTCGTGACTCCGTGGCCCGATCGAAGTCGGCCTGACTGGTGAAGAAGCGTTCTGGCAGGCCGTACGCCGCCGTGGTGCGGTCGAGGAGGACTTCGCCCAGGGGGTCAGTTCGTAGCGGCCGCCAACGCGGGCGAGCAGGTCGTCGTCGAAGTGGCGCTCTCGGCACCCTTTCCGCCCCTGACGGGGTCCCGTTCCCCGCTCTTGTCACGCCGGACAGCCGGGCTCCGACGACCCGCGCATGGTCGAGGAGGCACGGGCGGAGATCGCCGCAGTCATGGACCGCCGGGCTGCGGAGGACCGGCCGTACGTCGTCATCGGCCTGCCGAGCGCGATCACCGGCCCGTACGACGACGTCACCCTTCCCGCATCTGCACCCGACCGCAGGAGGCCCTCGTGTCCCACCGTAATGCGCCGCTGACGCCGACCGGCAGGCTCCGTCTGGCCCGGTGTGTCGTGGACGACGGCTGGCCGCTGCGCCGGGCCGCGGAACGCTTCCAGGTCAGTCACACCACCGCCGCACGCTGGGCGAGCCGCTACCGGCAGCACGGCGAGGCGGGGATGCGGGACCGCTCCAGCCGCCCGCACCGTCAACCGCACCGGACACCGGCGGCGGTGGAAGAACGGGTCGTGCGGCTGCGGCGCGAGCACCGTATCGGCCCCCTGCGGCTGGCCGCCCGCACCGGCGTCGCCGCCTCCACCGCCCATCGCATCCTGCGCCGGCACGGCCTGCCCGTCCTGGCCGCCGTCGACCGGGCCACCGGCGAACCCGTCCGCCGTTACGAGCGTGCACGGCCCGGCGAACTGGTCCACATCGACGTCAAGAAGCTGGGGCGGATTCCCGACGGCGGCGGGCACCGCACCCAGGGCCGCGCCGAAGGCCGACGCAACCGCACCGGGACCGGCTACGCCCACCTGCACACCGCCCTGGACGACCACTCCCGCCTGGCCTACACCAAGAACACCTGGCGTGACACCTGCCTCGACCTGGGGATCAGTCCCCGCTGGACGAGGCCCTGGCGGCCGCAGACGAACGGCAAGGTCGAACGCTTCCACCGCACCCTGCTCGAGGAATGGGCCTACACGCGGCCCTACATGTCAGACAGCGAACGTCAGGCAGCGTTTCCCGACTGGCTGCACTGGTACAACTACCACCGACCCCACACCGGCATCGGCGGCCACCCCCCAGCCAGCCGTGTCACCAACCTGTCCGGTCAGCACAGCTAGGCCCGAGCCCCTCTCACCCCCTGACCAGTCGACCCGCCGGGCTCCCGGCCCCCTGGGTAGCCACCAGCCCCCGACCGAACGGCCGCCGCTCGCCGATCCCGGCCGCGGCCGGTGTGCGGCACCAAGGCCCGGGAGAGCCTGGAGGCACGGCCACGTCGCACGGCGGGCGCCAGGTCGCTGTGGGGGAGTCAGTAGCCGACGGTGAAACGTCGGTTGAGGTGGCGGGGGTTCTCGATCTCGTCGACGAGAGCGGCGGCGTAGTCCTCGTAGGAGATGCGGGCCTGGCCGTCGTCGCCGACGACGGGCTGATCGAGACCGGTGCGGTAATGGCCGGTGCGCTCGCCGGGGGCGAAGTGGACCGGCGGCGGGGAAAGGTAGGTCCAGGTCACGCTGTCGTCGAGCGCGAGATAGGCGTCGAGCGCGCGGATCTGGCCGATGGCGTAGGGCTTGAACTCCTCTGGGAAGCCCGGTGCGTCGAAGAAGCGCACACCCTGCTCATTCAGGAGGCTGGCGCCGCCGCCCATGTGAATGATGCGCGGCCCGGCCGGGCCGAGGCCGCGGACGGCCGACGCGGCGGCAGCGACGGCGTTGGTGTAGAGGGAGGGGCTGGGGCCGCCCACCGTCAGCACGATCACGTCGGCGTTCTTGGCCAGGCGGGCGACGGACTCGGGGTCGGTGATGTCACCGGCGGCGGCCTGCACGCCCTCGGGGAGGGCGGTCAGCGCGTCGAGGCCACGGGCTACGGCCGTGACCTGGTGACCGCGCGCGGCGGCCTCGGTGACGACGCGCGAGCCGGCCTTTCCGGCCGCGCCGAACACAGGGATCCTGCTCATGGTGAGATCCGTTTCGCTGGGGGGGTATCAGGCGTTCTGGGCGCCGAAGAGGTACTGGTTGCCGATGTCGATCAGGAACGGGCCACCGAAGCCGGGGTAGCGGGCGGTGATGGCCTGCTTGTACGCCTCGCCGTCGTCGCCGAGCAGGTCGTCCGCGTCGGCGAGATAGGCGCGCAGCTGGTCGAAGACCTCCGGGGCGGCGGGCAGGCCGTGCCCGGCCAGGACAGTGTCGTAGCCGGGGATGGCGGCGAGTTCGTCGACGGCCTTGGCCCAACCGGCGACATCGTTGTTGCCGAGGAACAGGTGCGTGGCGTGGTAGACGAGGTCCTGGGCGACCAGGACGCCCTGCTCCGGGAGCCTGATCACCAGTTGGTCGGCGGCCTCGCCGCCCCGGTGGGCCTCGAAGACGAACGGGACGCCGTCGATGACCTCCGGGCCCGGGTCGATCTCCACTGTAGGAGTCACGTCGGCGACCGGGATGACCGTCCCCGACGGGTCCTGACTGTCGTCCAGGGCGGCGATCTGGTCACGCACCGCGGCCAGCGCGTGCACGGGGGCGCCGAAGCGGGCGGCGCCGTGGAAGTGGTCCGGATGGGCGTGGGTGATGATCACCCGGTCCAGCGGCTTGCCCAGGCCGCGTGCGTAGGCGACGACCTCGTCGGCGTAGGCCAGGGCGTACTGGGCGTCAACTGCCACGATGCGGGCGGGGGTCTCGATCAGCTGGGTGGTGACGTTCAGGCTGTCGTCGGGAGCCATGTAGCTGTGGATGCGCACCGCGCCCTTGTCGATGACGGTGACCGTGCCGTTCATGATGTCTACTTCCTGCTGGTGGGGAGAGGCCCCTGTCCGGCCTCGTCTTCCACTGTCCGCGAAAGGGTGCTGGCCAGCGAGGTACGGTGGGGACATGTGGTGGTCGAAAACGGACAGTCGCGGCCTCGCTCGCAGCCGTGCCCATGAAGGTGCCGATGGGGAGGCCATCCCGGGATTCGGATTCAACCCGCCCGACGCCCCGGTCCCCGGCATCGAGATCACCGATCTGGCGGCACTGCTGGACCGGGTCACCGATGGCACCTTGCAACGGGTCCACCGCGCCGACTTCCACGCGCTCACCCTGATCACCCAGGGCGGGGGCGAGCACACCGTCGACTTCGTCACCTACCCCTGCCGCCCCGGCACCCTGCTGTGGGTTCGACCAGGCCAGGTCCAGCGCTTCACCACCCCCGGCCGGATGAACGGCACCCTCCTGCTGTTCACACCGGCCTTCCCCGAGACGGCCGCCGCGAGCGGGCTCGCCGACGACTGGTCCGCACCCAACTGTTGGCAGCTGGGCACCAGCGGCGACTACGCGGCCACGTCCGCCCTGCTCGCCCGCATCCAGGCCGAGTGCGCCCGGACCAGCGACCCGTCACGCGAGATCCTGCGCCTGCTGCTGGCCGCCCTCCTGCTGCACATCAACCGCATCCCCCGGCACCGCACGCACCCCGACCAGCACGCCGGCGGTGAGGTCTACGCCCGGTTCCGCGCCGAGCTGGAGCGCTCCTTCACCTCCACTCGGCGCGCCGAGGACTACGCCGACCGTCTCGGCTACTCGGTCAAGACCCTCACCCGCGCCTGTCTGGCCGCCACCGGACAGTCCGTCAAACAGGTGATCGACGCCCGAGTCGCCCTCCAGGCCAGGCGGCTTCTCGCGCACACCGACGAACCAGTCGCCGTCATCGCCCGCCGCCTCGGTTTCTCCGAACCCACCAACTTCGGCAAATTCTTTATCCGCCTCACCGGTACCGCTCCCGGTGACTTCCGCCGAGCCGAGCAGAGTACGGCCACCGCCACGCCCGCCGGCGGCAGCTGACAGGCGAGCATCACCGGGGGGGCAAGATCTTCAGCGCGGAGATCAGCACCCACATCCGCGTGCGGCCCACGTTCGTGGAGGCGCTGAAGGCCGGCCGGGATATCGCGGCCCACGCCCCGCTTCGCCGGGGTCGTCGCCGTGTGCGAGATGAAGCGGCTCGGGTGCGACATCCTGTTGGACCTGGTCGACCTGGTCGCCTGCGGCGCCGTCGAGGTCCCGGTCGCCTCCGCTCACCCGCTCGACCGCGGCACCGACGCGTTCGCCGAACTGGAGCTGGGGCACAAGCACGGCAAAGCGCGCGTACGTGCCCCCTGCTCGCTGCCAGGGCTGAGGTCGGTTCACACGCAGGAACGCAAGCGGCGGCAGGCCTGCAACGGCGTAGCCGATGCCGAGCATTTCTCGCCTTCGGCGAAGCCGCCTTCAGCGCCGGTCAGATCACCGCGTCGTCGGCGACCCTGCCGACGCCGGTGCCTGCGGACCTCGCCTGTGCATCGCGGTGTGGTTGGTGCGCTACTGGGGAGGCGCGGCAGACCGTGACCCACCTGTGGCCTGCTCCCGGTACACGGCAGCTCACAGGCCCATGCTCCTGGCGATGATCATCTTCATCACCTCGGAAGTGCCGCCGTAGATGCGGTTGACGCGGTTGTCCGCGTACAGGCGGGCGATCGGGTACTCGCTCATGAAGCCGTAGCCGCCGTGCAACTGGAGGCAGCGGTCGATCACGCGGTGCGCAACCTCGGTGCAGAACAGCTTGGCGGAGGCAGCCTCGGCCGAAGTCAGCTCACCGGCGTCGAGGGCGATCAGGGCTCGGTCGGTGACGGCTTCGGCAGCGTCCACCTCGGCCTGGCAGGCGGCCAGCTCGAACTTGGTGTTCTGGAAGGAGGCGACCGGCTTGCCGAAGACGGTGCGTGCCTGCACATACAGCTGCGCGAAGCGCACCGCGGCGGCTGCCTGGGCGTAGGCATTGTGGGCGATGCCCCAGCGCTCCGAAGGCAAGTTCCGGCCGAGATAGGAGAAGCCCTTGTTCTCCTCGCCGAGCAGATCCTCCATGGGCACTTTGACGTCGACGAACGCCAACTCGGCGGTGTCGGAGACCTTCAGGCCGAGCTTGTCCAGCTTGCGGCCGGCGGAATAGCCCTCGGCCCGGGTGTCGACGGCGAACAGAGAGATGCCGTGGCGGCGGTCGTCCTCACGCACGGCCGACGTACGAGCGCAGACGATCACGCGGTCGGCGTGCACCCCACCGGTGATGAACGTCTTGGCGCCATTGAGGACGTAGTGCGTGCCGTCCTCGGAGCGCTTCGCGGTGGTCTTCATGCCCGCAAGGTCGGAGCCGGTGCCCGGCTCGGTCATCGCGAGCGCCCACATCTCCTCGCCGCTGACGAACTTCGGCAGCCAGCGCTGCTTCTGCTCCTCGGTGGCGAGCATGGTGATGTACGGCAGGGAGAGCAGCACATGCGCGCCGGAGCCGCCGAACTGGACGCCCGCTCGGGCGGTCTCCTCGAGGAGCACGGCCTGGATCTTGTGCGTGTCCGAACCCGCACCCCCGAACTCCTCAGGCACACGGATGCCGAAGACACCCAGCCCACCGAGCTCGTAGTAGAAGTCGCGGGGCACTTGGCCGGCGGCGTACCACTCGTCGTAGACCGGGGCCACCTTCGTCTCGATGAATGCGCGAAGGGTCTGGCGAAAGGACTCGTGGTCCTCGTCGAACACGGTGCGGCGCATGCTTCCTTCCTCAGAGCGACAGTGGTGAGGCGGGTGACCGCCCACCCCGAAGTGGCCGCATTGCCCCTACCGCAGCCCTCTTCGAGATGTTTGCCCTACGCGCGGGGCAGGCCCGTCGCGGCGGAGTGCAGGGGCATGTGGTTACTCGAAGCGTCCAGATCCCGGTCAACAGCTCGGCATGCGCCGGCTGCGAAAACGCATGCCTTGTTCTCCTCCGAACAGCACCTGCCTGGCACCCATCCTGCGCCTTGCCCACAAGATCGAGGTAACGGCATTTGCCATGCCACTTATCAGAACTGGTCATGGCAATTCTGCGATTCATCAGCCAAGAGTCATGGCACGCCATGAAGCAACCCCGCTGTGGGGTCTTTGGGGCCAAGGGTCAAGCCCGCCGAAGCGCCCGGCCTGGTCACGCGCCATTAGTAGCAGTCGGATAGGCCTCGATCCATTCAAGTCCGGCGAGGTCCAGCCGGCGCCGGGCGCGGGTGACGGCCCCATAGGCCAGCCGAGCGTCCGTGTCGCTCACGGGTTCCGGAATCGGGCGACCGCTGTCGTCCTGCTGGTCACTGTCCGGTGGTGGGGGGAAGTCGTCTGCGATTCTGGCCCTGGGCCACTCCCCGCCTTTTGCCTTGTGGGCTGTGGAAACGGTGACCTCGGCCTTGGTCTCGTCGATCAGTGCGTCGACAGCGGCAATGATGGCTTCGGGACCGTGGGTGTCGACAAGTTCCACGAACGGCTGGAGGTCTCGTCCTGCGGGATCGTGCATAGTCCTGCGGCTCACCCCAGGAAGCAAAGAGCACGAGTTCAGGGTGGCCCGTCCGTCGGCCCTCTTCAAGGTCGCGGGCGGCGAGCGCCAGTGTGCTCAGCGTCTGCCCGCCTCGGCTCAGAGCCACCCGACGTCCGGAACCCAGCTGCCGCATGACTTCGGTCATTGCGCCGATGTTGGTTCGGCACAGCACCGCATCCGGAGAAGTGACCAGACCGACTTTCGTGGGGGATCGCGTCGGTACCAGTCAGCCGGATCGGCGCGTCCGTAAGCGCAAGCCACTGGTTGGCCTGTTCGGCGAGGAGGGGACCGAATCGGAAGGAACGCGTCAGAGTGAGGTGGGTGGCATCGAAGCCCGTCATCACGTCCCGGGCACCGCGCCACCCGTAGATGGCCTGGGCAGAGTCACCAACCATCACCAGCTGAGCATGACCGCGTTGAGGTCCTTCCATGCCTTCTCGACGAACGGCATGACAACCTCAGCAAGTTGAGCTCGTTCGTCGGGTGCTCCGAGCCTCCGCAGCATCGGTACATGGTGCGCGTGAACACCGATACGGACGGGGGATGTGATGCCGAGAGCCTGCCCGATCCGCCAGGCAGGCCGTCGAGGACTGTTGAGACGGCGAGCGAAGCGGTAGCCGACTGCCGCGTAGGCCGTGGAATGCGCGGTCTTGCACAGGACGGAGCGCGGGAATCGGCTGGCGGCGTCGTTGGCGATGTCCTTGTTGAACGCGAGGTAGCGGCCACGACGTGCCGGTACTCGCGGCAAGCATTCCCAGTGTGCTCGTTTTGCCTGTCCCAGCGCCGGCCTGTGGCCAGTTGGCCAGACAGTGGCCAACTGGAATGAGAATTGGTCACTCACTTTGAGAACCTACGTGCACCCCTCAGTCAGCCCGTCCGGCGGATGAGGGCCAGGTACATGGCGTCCGTGCCGTGCACATGGGGCCAGAGCTGGACGTCGGGGCCGTCGCCGAGCGCCGGTACGCCCGGCAGCAGCGGTCGCGCGTCGACGAGGTCGGTCCGCGGGAACTGCTTCAGCACGTCGGAGACGACCGCCCGCGTCTCGGCGAGATGCGGCGAGCAGGTGGCGTACGCGACGACACCCCCGACCCGCACGGACTCCAGGGCGGTCCGCAGCAGCCCGCGCTGGAGCGGAGCGAGCGCTTCGAGATCCTCGGGGCGGCGCCGCCAGCGTGCCTCGGGCCGCCGCCGCAGCGCGCCCAGCCCCGTGCACGGCACGTCCATCAGCACACGGTCGAAGGAGCCGGGCCGCCACGGCGGCCGGGTCCCGTCGGCGGCGATGACCTGGTAGGGCCCGGGATTGCCGTGCAGCGCCTTGGCCACCAGGCCCGCCCGGTGCGGCTGCTTCTCGGCGGCCAGGAGGGTGGCCCCGCGCTCCGCGGCGAGCGCGGCGAGCAGCGCGGCCTTGCCGCCGGGCCCGGCACACCCGTCGAGCCACTTCTCGTCCCGCCCCTCCACCGGGACGCCCGCGAGGGCCAGCGCGACGAGCTGACTCCCCTCGTCCTGCACCCCCGCACGCCCCTCCCGTACGGCGTCGACGGCCCCGGGCTCCCCGCCCTCGGTGAGCCGCACGGCGTACGGCGACCAGCGCCCCGCCACCGCGGCCTCCTCCCGGAGCAGTTCCTCGGTCGTGGCCCGCCCGGGCCGGGCGACGAGGGTCACCTCGGGCCGCTCGTTGTCGGCCTCGAGAAGATCCTCGATCCCGGCGCGCCCACCGCCGAGCGAGTCCCACAGCGCGGAGACGACCCAGCGCGGGTGCGAGTGCACGACGGCGAGGTGGTCCTCGGGATCGTCGTCGTACGGCGGGGCGACCTGCTCCACCCACCCGTCGAGATCGTGCTGGGCGATCTTCCGCAGCACGGCGTTGACGAACTTGGCCCGCCCGTCCCCGAGCACGACCCGCGCCAGCTCGACCGCGGAGGACACGGCGGCATGCGTCGGGATACGCGTCCCGAGGAGCTGGTGCGCCCCGAGGCTGAGCACATCGAGCACCGGCGGATCGACCTCCCTGAGCGGCCGGTCCACACAGGCGGAGATGACGGCGTCGTACGTCCCCTGGCGCCGCAGCGTGCCGTACACCAGCTCGGTGGCGAGCGCCGCGTCCCGCGTGTCGAAGTCGCCCTGCTCGCGCGCCTTGCGCAGCAGCGGGGGCAGCACGAGGTTGGCGTAGGCGTCCCGTTCGTCCACGGCCCGCAGCGCCTCGAAGGCGAGGATGCGGACGGGGTCCTTCTGGGGCCGGCGGTAGGGCCGGGCGGGCTTGCGGGGACGGCGGGGCTGGTCGCTCACGAAAAAGGTGCTCCGGATTGCAGGATGGAAGTCGCGTCCAGCGTACGACGTGCGCGCGGGACCGGTGCAGGAGCGTTACGCCCCGACGCGCTCGCCCTCGCCGATGCGCACCCCGCGCGCCCAGTCGGCGGCCCGCATCGGCTTCTTGCCCTGGGCCTGCACCCACAGCAGCTCGACGGCGTACGACCCCGTCCCCACGTGGACACTGTTCTTGCCGACGGCGAGCGCGCCGGGAGCGAGGTCGTCGCGCCCGGGAACCGGCTGCACCTGGATGAGCTTGAGCCGCTCGCCCCGGAAGGTGGTCCAGGCGCCGGGGGCGGGCGTGCATCCGCGCACGACCCGGTCCACGCGCAGCGCGGGGGCGGTCCAGTCGACGAGCGCGTCCTCGACGTTGATCTTCGGTGCGAGGGTGATCCCCTCGGCGGGCTGCGGGACCGCCTTCAGGGTGCCGTCCTCGATCCCGTCCATGGTGGCCGCGAGCAGTCCGGCGCCGGCGAAGGCGAGCCGCGTCAGCAGATCACCGCTGGTGTCGGTGGCGCGCACCACTTCGGTGACGGTCCCGTAGACGGGCCCCGAGTCGAGCCCTTCCTCGATCAGGAAGGTGGAAGCGCCGGTGATCTCGTCCCCCGCCATGACGGCGTGCTGCACGGGCGCGGCGCCACGCCAGGCCGGCAGGAGCGAGAAGTGCAGATTGACCCAGCCGTGCGCCGGGATGTCGAGCGCCACCTTCGGCAGCAGGGCCCCGTAGGCCACCACGGGACAGCAGTCCGGCGCGATCTCCCGAAGCCGCTCCAGGAACTCCGGGTCCCGGGGCCGCGTGGGCTTCAGCACCTCGATGCCCGCCTCCTCGGCCCGCTGCGCGACCGGTGACGCGACCAGCCTGCGCCCCCGCCCCGACTGCGCGTCGGGCCGCGTCACCACGGCGGCCACCTCATGCCGCCCGGAGGCGATCAGAGCGTCCAGAGCGGGAACGGCGACCTCGGGGGTACCGGCGAAGACAAGCTTCATGGAGAGACATGCCTCTCGAAGGGACGAACGACGGGCAACGCACAAGTCTATGAGTTCCCGACCACGGCGGTGCAGCCGTCGGCGGGGCTCGGCCCCCGGCCCCTCTCTCATCCCCCTCGAGGGGGCGCAGACCACCCTCGGGAGCGCCCGCATATGCCCATACGCCCCCACACCGTGACCAGCGGAGCGCACCCGCGTTGGTCAAGAAAGAGTTGACCTTCTCCCCAACGCCGGTTCGAGAGGCTTGTTCATGGCCGACCATGCAACCCACGACGCCCAGGCCCGGGCCAGCCTGCACTTGCTGGTGCGGGACATCGAGCGGGTCCGCCGGCAGGTGGACGCGCTGCGCACCCTCACCGCCCAACTGGGCAACGTCTACCGCCCCCGCCGCTCCGGCCCCTCCACGGGCTTCGTCGTCTACGGACGCGCCCCCGCCCCGACGGTCCGCCTCGCCCAGGAGCTCCGGGACAGTGTCGAGACCCTGGTCACCGCGGCGGTGGACTTCGACCGCTCGCTCGGCTTCTCGTGGGACGCGGTGGGCTCCGCACTGGGAGTCACCAAGCAGGCGGTGCACCGCCGTTACGGCTCCCGCAGGGCGGCCGCGACCGCCCAGGCGCCCGCCGAGACCGAACGGACGGCGGACCCCACCGGCGCCCGTGCCGTCGGTGTGAACACCTCCCTGCCGACGGTCCCCACCGTGCCCGCCGCCCGCTCCATGCCGACCCAGCCGACCGCGGGCAGCCCGGCACTGCGCGACGAGGTGAGACCGACGGCCTTCCCCGGCCCCCGCAACGGCTGACTGCGCACCGCTCCTGCCCTCTCGGCCCCTCCCGGGAGGGCAGCCGCACACCCGCCCACGCCTTCGCCCCTCACCCGATGTCCCCAGGGTCGATCCGCACCCGAACCCGCTCCCGCTCCTCCCCACCCCGGGCCATCCGAGCCGCCTGGGCCGCCTTGAGCGCCGCGGCCAACGCCGCTCCTCTCCCCGGCGGCACCCGGATCAACGCCCGCTCCCAGTGCTCCCCGGCAGGCGGCGCGCCCGGCCGGACCGGGCGCCCCGGTGGAGTGGCCGGCAAGGGAACCGGACCCAGCACCTCCGCCTCGGCGGGCAGATCGACCGCCCCGAGGAACGCGGCCACCCCCTCCGCCCTGCCCGACACCGCCGCCATGCGCGACACGGGCGGGAATCCCAGCTCGGCCCGCTCGGAGAGCTCCCGCAGCGCGTGGCCCACGGGATCCCAGCGCACCAGCGCCTGCACGGGACGTAGCGTCGGCTCGGCGACGACCACCACGGTCCCGCCCTCCGTCTGCGGCCGCACCAGCGCGGCGGCGGCGATCCAGCGCCGCAGCGCGTCCTCCCCCGCCCGCAGATCGGGCCGCCCCAGCATGGCCCAGCCGTCGAGCAGCAGCGCCGCCGCGTACCCGCCCTCGGCCACCGGCTCGGCCCCGGGCGTGCTCACGACCAGCGCGGGCGCCCCGGGCACCGTGTCGAGGACGTGTTCCCGCCCGGACGTCCGCACCGGGACGGCCGGAAACGCCCGCCCCAGCTCCTCCGCCGTCCGCCGCGCCCCCACCACCTGGGCCCGCAGCCGGAACGACCCGCACTCCGGGCAGTGCCACGCGCTCTCCTCCCGCCCGCACCAGCCGCACCACAGTGCCCCGCCGTCCCGCGCCTCCAGCGGTCCGGAGCAGTGCCGGCACCGAGCGGCCGCCCGGCACTGCGCACAGGCCATGCGCGGTACGTAACCCCGACGCGGCACCTGGACCAGCACCGGCCCCTGCCGCAGCCCCTCACGCGCCGCCTGCCAGGCGAGGCTGGGCAGCCGGGCGGCGCGCGCGGCCTCGTCCCGCGCCAGATCCTGGTCCCCCACGGTCCGCACCAGCGGCGCGGCCTGGCGCACCTGCTCCCGCGCGGCGACGAGCGGCCGCGCCCATCCGTTCTCGACCAGCTGGGCGCCCTCCACCGTGCAGCTCCAGCCGCCCATGAGGAAGCCGCACCGGTCCTGCGCGGCGCGCAGCAGCAGCACCTCGCGGGCGTGCGGCTGCGGCGCGTGCTGCTCGCTGTGGCTGTCGTCCCCGTCGTCCCAGAGGGCCACCAGGCCCAGGTCGTGCACCGGGGCGAACATCGCGGCCCGGGTCCCGACCACCGCCCGTACGCTTCCGCGCCGTACGGCGAGCCACTCGCGGTACCGCTTCTCCGGCCCGGCGTCCGCCTGGAGCAGGGCGTGCCGACCCTCCCCCAGCAGCGTGGTGAGCGCGGCGTCGACCCGGGCGGCGGCCCGCCCGTCCGGTACGACGACGAGGGCGCCCCGTCCCGAGGCGAGCGTCGCGGCGACGGCCCGCGCCAGCTCCTCGCTCCAGCCGGGCCCCGGCAGCGCGTTCCACACGGCGCGCGGCGCGCCTCCCGAGGCCAGCGACTCCACGAAGGCGCCCCCGCGTTCGTAGCGCGCCCAGGATCCGGCCGCCGGTGCGGGCGGCGGGGGCAGCGGGGCGGGCGAGGGCCGCTGCTCGGCGCGCGCGTTGCGCGGTGGCACGGCCAGTTGGAGTACGTCGGCGAGGCTCCCGGCGTAGCGGTCGGCGACGGCCCGGGCCAGTCCCAGCAGCTCCGGGCTCAGCACCGGCTCCGGCGACACGACCTGGGCGAGCGCCGCGAGCGGCCCGGAGTAGTCGGAGGCGGCGAGCCGCTCGACGAGGAACCCGTCGATGAGCCCTCCGCCCTCGCGCCGCCCCTCGCGCACCCGGCCCCGCCCGGCGCCGAACCGCACCCGCACCCGCACCCCCGGCTGCGCGTCGGCGTCCAGCTCGGCGGGCACCGCGTAGTCGAAGTACCGGTCCAGATGGAGGACGCCCTTGTCGACGAGCACCCGCGCGACCGGGAGCTCCTCGGCCAGCGCGGCCCCGCGCCAGGTCCGCGGCTTGGCCCGGGGCTCCTTGGCCTTGCGCACGGTCTCCCGGATCAACGCGAGCTGCTCCGGCGGCGCGCCCTCCCCGCCCCCGGCCCCCGGCCCGTTCTCGCTGCTCACCCCTGCATTCTTACCAAACCCCACTGACAGCGACCCCGGCCCCGCTCATGGAGCCCCACGTTCACGAACGAACCGGCTCCCGGCCCCACCTGAACGGTGGCGCCGGGAGCCGGTGACGCGGGTGTACGTCCTGACAGCGTGCCCTTACAGGCCCGCGGCCCTGCGCAGCGCCTCGACGCGGTCGGTCCGCTCCCAGGTGAAGTCGGGCAGCTCACGGCCGAAGTGGCCGTACGCGGCGGTCTGGGCGTAGATCGGGCGCAGCAGGTCGAGGTCGCGGATGATCGCGGCCGGACGCAGGTCGAAGACCTCGTCGATGGCCTTCTCGATCTTCTCGGCGTCGACCTTGGCGGTGCCGAAGGTCTCGACGAACAGACCGACCGGCTCGGCCTTGCCGATCGCGTACGCGACCTGGACCTCGCAGCGCGCGGCGAGACCCGCGGCGACCACGTTCTTCGCGACCCAGCGCATCGCGTACGCCGCCGAGCGGTCGACCTTGGACGGGTCCTTGCCGGAGAAGGCGCCGCCGCCGTGCCGGGCGAAGCCGCCGTAGGTGTCGATGATGATCTTGCGGCCGGTGAGGCCGGCGTCGCCCATCGGGCCGCCGATCTCGAAGCGGCCGGTCGGGTTGACCAGCAGACGGTAGTTCTCGGTGTCGAGCTTGATGCCGTCGTCCAGCAGCGCCTTCAGCTCCGGCTCCACGACGAACTCGCGGATGTCGGGCGCCAGCAGGGAGTCCAGGTCGATGTCGCTCGCGTGCTGCGAGGAGACGACCACCGTGTCGAGGCGGACGGCCTTGTCGCCGTCGTACTCGATGGTGACCTGGGTCTTGCCGTCGGGGCGCAGGTAGGGGATGGTCCCGTTCTTGCGGACGTCCGAGAGCCGCTTGGACAGACGGTGCGCCAGGAAGATCGGCAGCGGCATCAGGGTCGGCGTCTCGTCGGAGGCGTAGCCGAACATCAGGCCCTGGTCACCGGCGCCCTGCTTGTCCAGCTCGTCGTCGTCGCCCTCCACACGGGACTCGTACGCGGTGTCGACACCCTGCGCGATGTCCGGGGACTGCGAGCCGATGGACACCGAGACACCGCAGGAGGCGCCGTCGAAGCCCTTCTTCGAGGAGTCGTAGCCGATCTCGAGGATCTTCTCGCGGACCAGCTGGGGGATCGGCGCGTACGCCTTGGTGGTGACCTCACCGGCCACGTGCACCAGACCCGTCGTGATCAGGGTCTCGACGGCGACGCGGGACGTCGGGTCCTCGCGCAGCAGCGCGTCGAGGATGGTGTCGCTGATCTGGTCAGCGATCTTGTCGGGGTGACCCTCGGTCACGGACTCCGAAGTGAACAGGCGACGGGACACAACGCTCCCTGTGGTTGCAGCGGCTGCTGGCTGATCATTGGCGGACGCGACGGGAGCTGCGCCCGGCGTCGTCCGGGAAACAGTTTATCGGTCGAGCCCGGCCACCGGCCCACCTGTCTCGCCTCTCGGGAGCGCTGTGACCTGCGGCACGGGCATTGTGCCGAATGGCGTGTGCGCTTGGCCAGGGTCGCCACGCCCGAATCGAGCGGCGTACGAGGGAACGGCGAGCGCATCCAACCCTCAGGTCAGGCGTGGCGTCACGAGGTCCCATACGATTTCGGCCAGGGCTTCCTTGGGTCCGTGGGGCACGGGTGTCTCGCTGCCGTCCGCGCCCAGGACGACGGCCTCGTTCTCCTCCGAGCCGAAGGTCCTGCGCTCCCCCACCTCGTTCACCACCAGCAGATCGCAGCCCTTGCGGCGGAGTTTCGTCCGCCCGTTGGCGAGGACGTCGTCCGTCTCGGCGGCGAAGCCGACGATCACCTGTCCGGGGCGGGCGCGGTCGGCCGAGATCTCCGCGAGGATGTCCGGATTGCGTACGAGGACGATCGGGTCGGGTTCCTTCCCGTCCTTCTTCTTGATCTTCCCGGTGGCGTAGGTCCCGGGCCGGAAGTCGGCCACGGCCGCGGCCATCACGACGGCGTCGGCGTCGGCGGCCGCCTTGAGTACCGCCTCGCGGAGCTGTATCGCCGTCCCGACCTGGACGACGTCGACGCCGGCCGGGTCGGGCAGGCCGGTGTTGGCCGCGATCAGGGTGACCCGGGCGCCGCGGGCGGCGGCGGTGCGGGCGAGGGCGTAGCCCTGCTTGCCGGAGGAGCGGTTGCCGAGGAAGCGGACCGGGTCGAGCGGCTCTCGGGTGCCGCCGGCGCTGACGACGACATGGCGGCCGGTGAGGTCGGGTTCGCGTACGCCCCGGGCCAGGACGCGGCGGCAGACCTCGAAGATCTCGGCGGGGTCGGGCAGCCGCCCCTTGCCGGTGTCGACGCCGGTGAGGCGGCCGACGGCGGGCTCGATCACGAGGGCACCGCGGCGGCGCAGCGTCGCCACGTTCTCCTGGGTGGCCGGGTGTTCCCACATCTCGGTGTGCATCGCGGGCGCGAAGACCACCGGACAGCGGGCGGTGAGCAGGGTGTTGGTGAGGAGGTCGTCGGCGAGGCCGTGGGCGGCCCTGGCGAGCGTGTCGGCGGTGGCCGGGGCGACGACGACCAGGTCGGCGTGCTGGCCGATGCGGACGTGCGGGACCTCGTGGACGTCGTCCCAGACCTCGGTGGAGACGGGGTTGCCGGAGAGGGCGGACCAGGTGGCGGCGCCGACGAAGTGCAGGGCGGAGGCGGTGGGGACCACGCGGACGTCGTGACCCGACTCCGTGAACCGTCGCAGCAGCTCGCAGGCCTTGTAGGCGGCGATGCCACCGCTGACCCCCAGTACGACCTTGGGCTTGTCCACCACTTGGCTCCCCGTCTCTCCCCGGCGCGGCAACGTACGAGTCCATCACACACCACAGGCCCGGCAGGGGCACTGCCGGGCCTGTGGATAAGTCAGACGCAGTCTGAACGTACTACTGCGACCATGTGCTGCTGCGCCTACTGCGCGGGGCCCTCGATGGCCTCGGACGTCAGCAGACCCGCGTTGATCTCGCGGAGCGCGATCGAGAGGGGCTTCTCGTGGACGTGGGTGTCGACGAGCGGACCGACGTACTCGAGGAGGCCCTCGCCGAGCTGCGAGTAGTACGCGTTGATCTGGCGGGCCCGCTTGGCCGCGTAGATCACGAGGCTGTACTTCGAGTCGGTGGCCTCGAGGAGCTCGTCGATCGGCGGGTTGATGATGCCCTCGGGCGCGGAGATGGAAGAGGACACGCTCTACCTTCCGATGGGTGGGAAAGGATCGATCCGTGCGACCATCACGATCACACGACATCCATCAAGGCTAGCAGCTCACGCGCCACGTCCTCGACGGAGGTGTTGACCAGGGTCACGTCGAACTCCGGCTCGGCCGCGAGTTCGATCTTCGCGGCGTCCAGCCGGCGCTCGATGACCTCGGGCGGCTCGGTGCCCCGCCCGGTGAGTCTGCGGACGAGCTCCTCCCAGGAGGGGGGAGCCAGGAACACGAGCTGGGCGTCCGGCATGGACTCGCGGACCTGCCGGGCACCCTGGAGGTCGATCTCCAGGAGGACGGGCTCACCCGCCTCCAGACGCTCCAGCACGGCGCCTCGCGGCGTGCCGTAGCGGTTCCCGGCGAACTCGGCCCACTCCAGCAGCTCGCCGTTGGCGATCAGCTTGTCCATCTCGTCGTCGGTGACGAAGAAGTAGTGGACTCCGTGCTGCTCACCGGGGCGCGGCTTGCGGGTCGTCGCCGACACCGAGAGCCAGACCTCGGGGTGTTCCTTGCGCATATGAGCGACGACCGTGCTCTTGCCGACCCCTGAGGGGCCGGAGAGCACGGTCAGCCGCGGACGTACGTCCGGGGGCTCGGGGGTCGTCCCCCGGAATGTTGCAGCCATGCAGCGATTATTCCAGCAATCCCGGAGTGCCCGGGACTCCCTTCCCGGCAGTACCCCGGATCAGGAGCCGGTGCTGCCGAACTCACGCTCCAGGGAGGCGATCTGGTTGGAACCGAGACCGCGCACGCGGCGGCTCTCGGAGATGCCGAGTCGCTCCATGATCTGCTTGGCGCGGACCTTGCCCACGCCCGGCAGGGACTCGAGCAGCGCGGAGACCTTCATCTTGCCGATGACGTCGTTCTCCTGACCCTGCTTGATGACCTCGTGCAGGGAGGCGCCGGAGTGCTTGAGTCGATTCTTGACCTCGGCCCGCTCCCGGCGAGCCGCGGCGGCCTTTTCGAGCGCGGCTGCGCGCTGTTCGGGGGTAAGGGGCGGAAGAGCCACGCCTACGTCACCTCGGATGTCGAACTGTCGGATACGGACCGGTGAGGAACCTAGTCGCCCCACACCTAGGGAGCTACGAGCAACACGCTCTGCCCGTTCTCCCCCACTGCTTGAAAGAGCGTGGGGGTACCCCCACTGCTCGGAGACTAGCGGCCAAGTCCGCCTGAGTCAGCGAGAACAGAGGAAAAGTCCTGGTCAGCCTCTGTCAGGACAGGATATTTCAGACATAGTGCCCCGGATTTGAGGATGTATCCAGCCTCAAATCGGCCACGAAGCACTGATCGGAGGTTTGAAACGCCCTCGGACCGGCCGTCAGGAAGACTCCAGCGTGACGCGGATCTCATCCGCGAAACGGTCCGCGGCGTCACGCAGCGCGATCACGTCGGGACCGTGGCGCAACACTCCCCGGCTGACGTTCGGCACGACGTTGCGCAGCACGCTCCCGAACACCCCGGGAAGGTCGGCCGGCGTCGCCCCCTGCGCCCCCACGCCGGGTGCCAGAAGCGGCCCGTTGATGTCGAGGTCGTAGGACGAGAGGTCACCCAGGGTCGCCCCGACGACCGCCCCGAAGGACCCCAGGGGCTCCTCACCCGCGTTCTCGACGGTCAGATGGGCCAGCATGGTCGCGCCGACGTCGCGGCCGTCCGTCCGCACCGCGTGCTGCACCTCGCCGCCCTCCGGGTTGGAGGTGAGCGCCAGGACGAACAGGCCCGCGCCGTTCTCCCGGGCGAGCGCGACGGCGGGGCTGAGCGAGCCGTAGCCCAGGTACGGCGAGACGGTCAGCGCGTCGGAGAACAGCGGCGCGTCCTTGTGCAGGAAGGACTCGGCGTAGGCGGCCATGGTGGAGCCGATGTCGCCGCGCTTGGCGTCCATGACCACCAGGGCACCGGCGGCCCGCGCCTCCTGCACCGACCTCTCCAGGACGGCGATCCCGCGCGAGCCGAACCGCTCGAAGAAGGCGCTCTGCGGCTTCAGCACGGCGACCCGGCCGGCCACCGCCTCGACGACCGTGCGGCTGAACCGCTCCAGACCCGCCACGTCGTCGTTCAGGCCCCACTCGACCAGCAGGGAGCGGTGCGGGTCGATCCCGACGCACAGGGGACCGCGCTCGTCCATCGCCCGGCGCAGGCGCGCGCCGAAGGGCTCGAGGGTCATACCGTCTTCCTCACGTCGGCGCCGACCGCGTCGGCGAGGGTGGCGTACGGGCTCGTGCGCAGCCGCGCGGCGAGCCCCTTGTGGATCGCGCGGCCCCAGAAGGGCCCCTCGTAGACGAAGGCGCTGTAGCCCTGGACCAGCGTGGCACCGGCCAGGATGCGCTGCCAGGCGTCCTCGGCGTCCTCGATGCCGCCGACGCCCACCAGGGTGATCCGGTCCCCCACGCGCGCGTAGAGCCGCCTGAGCACCTCCAGCGAGCGCGCCTTCAGGGGCGCCCCGGACAGGCCGCCGGTCTCCTTGACCGTCGAGGGGTCCGACCGCAGACCGAGTCCCTCGCGCGCGATGGTGGTGTTGGTGGCGATGATCCCGTCCAGGCCGAGCTCCACCGCGAGGTCGGCGACCGCGTCCACGTCCTCGTCGGCGAGGTCCGGGGCGATCTTCACCAGCAGCGGGACGCGCCGGGCGGTCACCGTGCGGTCGGCGGCCTCGCGCACGGCGCTCAGCAGCGGGCGCAGCGCTTCGGTGGCCTGCAGGTTGCGCAGCCCCGGGGTGTTCGGCGACGACACGTTGACGACCAGGTAGTCGGCGTGCGGGGCGAGCCGCTCGGTGGACTTCACGTAGTCGGCGGCCGCCTCCTCCTCGGGGACGACCTTGGTCTTGCCGATGTTGACGCCCACGACCGTCCGGAAGACGGGCGTGCGGGAGGCCAGGCGGGCGGCGACGGCGAGCGAGCCCTCGTTGTTGAAGCCCATGCGGTTGATGAGCGCGCGGTCCGGCACGAGCCGGAAGAGCCGCTTCCTGGGGTTGCCCGGCTGCGGCTCCCCGGTGACCGTGCCGATCTCGACGTGGTCGAAGCCCAGCATCGACATGCCGTCGATCGCGACGGCGTTCTTGTCGAAGCCGGCGGCGAGCCCGAAGGGGCCGTGCATGCGCAGCCCGAACGCCTCGGTGCGCAGCTCCTTGTGGCGCGGCGCGAGGACGGCGGCGACGAAGGTGCGCAGCACGGGGATGCGGACGGCGAGCCGGATCCAGCGGAAGGCCAGGTGGTGGGCCTGCTCCGGGTCCATCCGCCGGAAGACGAGGTTGAAGAAGATCTTGTACATGGTTCCCTCATGGAGAGCCCTCATCAAGAGCGCTCATGAAGAGGGGGACACCGTTTCCGGTGTCCCCCTCGGGCTGCTAGTCGCGGGCCGCGGTCAGGTGTTCCGCGTGTTCCTGGAGCGAGCGGACGCCCACGTCGCCGTGGTTGAGCGCGTCGATGCCCTGGACGGCGGCGGCGAGCGCCTGGACCGTCGTCAGGCACGGCACGGACCGGGCCACGGCCGCCGTACGGATCTCGTAGCCGTCGAGGCGGCCGCCGGTGCCGTACGGGGTGTTGACGATGAGGTCGACCTCGCCGTCGTGGATGAGCTGGACGATGGTCTTCTCGCCGTTCGGGCCGGCGCCCTCGAACTGCTTGCGCACCACCGTGGCCTTGATGCCGTTGCGCTTGAGGACCTCGGCGGTGCCGGAGGTGGCGAGCAGCTCGAACCCGTGGGCGACCAGCTCGCGGGCCGGGAAGATCATCGAGCGCTTGTCGCGGTTGGCGACCGAGATGAACGCGCGGCCCTTGGTGGGCAGCGGGCCGTAGGCCCCGGCCTGCGACTTGGCGTACGCCGTGCCGAAGACGGAGTCGATGCCCATGACCTCGCCGGTGGAGCGCATCTCCGGGCCGAGGACGGTGTCCACGCCACGGCCGGAGGGGTCGCGGAAGCGGGTCCACGGCATCACGGCCTCCTTGACGGAGATCGGCGCGTCCAGCGGCAGTTCACCGCCGTCGCCGGTGGCCGGGAGCAGCCCCTCGGCCCGCAGCTCGGCGACGGTCGCGCCCAGCGAGATGCGGGCGGCGGCCTTCGCGAGCGGTACCGCGGTCGCCTTGGAGGTGAAGGGGACGGTCCGGGACGCGCGCGGGTTGGCCTCCAGGACGTAGAGGATGTCGCCGGCCATCGCGAACTGGATGTTGATCAGGCCGCGCACGCCGACGCCCTTGGCGATGGCCTCGGTGGAGGCGCGCAGGCGCTTGATGTCGAAGCCGCCGAGGGTGATCGGGGGCAGGGCGCAGGCGGAGTCGCCGGAGTGGATGCCGGCCTCCTCGATGTGCTCCATGACGCCGCCGAGGTAGAGCTCGGTGCCGTCGTAGAGCGCGTCGACGTCGATCTCGATGGCGTCGTCGAGGAAGCGGTCGACGAGGACCGGCCGGGTGGGGCTGATCTCGGTCGACTCGGCGATGTAGGCGGACAGCCGGGTCTCGTCGTAGACGATCTCCATGCCGCGGCCGCCGAGGACGTACGACGGCCGGACGAGGACCGGGTAGCCGATCTCGTCGGCGATGGCCTTGGCCTCGGCGAAGGTGGTGGCGGTGCCGTGCTTGGGGGCGGGCAGGCCGGCCTCGGCGAGGACGCGTCCGAAGGCGCCCCGGTCCTCGGCCGCGTGGATGGCCTCGGGCGAGGTGCCGACGATCGGCACGCCGTTGTCCTTCAGGGCCTGCGCGAGGCCGAGCGGGGTCTGGCCGCCGAGCTGGACGACGACTCCGGCGATCGGTCCGGCCTGTGCCTCCGCGTGGACGATCTCCAGCACGTCCTCCAGGGTGAGCGGCTCGAAGTAGAGCCGGTCGGAGGTGTCGTAGTCGGTGGAGACGGTCTCCGGGTTGCAGTTGACCATCACGGTCTCGTACCCGGCGTCGGACAGCGCGAAGGAGGCGTGGACGCAGGAGTAGTCGAACTCGATGCCCTGGCCGATGCGGTTGGGGCCGGAGCCCAGGATGATCACCGCGGGCTTCTCGCGGGGCGCGACCTCGGTCTCCTCGTCGTAGGAGGAGTAGAAGTACGGGGTCTTCGCGGCGAACTCGGCGGCGCAGGTGTCGACCGTCTTGTAGACCGGGCGCACGCCCAGCGCGTGCCGGACCTCGCGGACGACGTCCTCGCGCAGCCCGCGGATCTCGCCGATCTGCTGGTCGGAGAAGCCGTGCCGCTTGGCCTCGGCGAGCAGGTCGGCGTCCAGGCGCTCGGCGGCGGCCAGCTCGTCCGCGACCTCCTTGATGAGGAAGAGCTGGTCGACGAACCAGGGGTCGATCTTCGTGTACGCGAAGACCTCCTCCGGCGTGGCGCCCGCGCGGATGGCCTCCATGACGGTGTTGATCCGGCCGTCGGTGGGGCGCACGGCCGCTTCGAGGAGCGCGACCTTGTCGCCGGTCTCGCCGACGAAGGTGAACTGGCTGCCCTTCTTCTCCAGCGAGCGCAGCGCCTTCTGGAAGGCCTCGGTGAAGTTGCGGCCGATGGCCATGGCCTCGCCGACCGACTTCATGGTGGTGGTCAGCGTGGAGTCGGCCTGCGGGAACTTCTCGAAGGCGAACCGGGGGGCCTTGACGACCACGTAGTCGAGGGTGGGCTCGAAGGAGGCCGGGGTCTCCTGCGTGATGTCGTTGGGGATCTCGTCGAGGGTGTAGCCGACGGCGAGCTTGGCGGCGATCTTGGCGATCGGGAAGCCGGTCGCCTTGGAGGCGAGCGCGGAGGACCGCGACACGCGCGGGTTCATCTCGATGACGATGACCCGGCCGTCCTCGGGGTTCACCGCGAACTGGATGTTGCAGCCGCCGGTGTCCACGCCGACCTCGCGGATCACGGCGATGCCGATGTCGCGCAGGATCTGGTACTCGCGGTCGGTGAGCGTCATCGAGGGCGCGACGGTGATCGAGTCACCGGTGTGCACGCCCATGGGGTCGAAGTTCTCGATGGAGCAGACGACCACGACGTTGTCGTGCTTGTCGCGCATCAGCTCCAGCTCGTACTCCTTCCAGCCGAGGATGGACTCCTCCAGGAGCACCTCGGTGGTCGGCGAGAGCGTGAGGCCCTGGCCCGCGATGCGGCGCAGCTCCTCCTCGTCGTGGGCGAAGCCGGAGCCGGCGCCGCCCATGGTGAAGGAGGGGCGGACGACGACCGGGTAGCCGCCGAGGGTGTCGACGCCCGCGAGGACCTCGTCCATGGTGTGGCAGATGACCGAGCGGGCGGACTCGCCGTGCCCGATCTTCTTGCGGACCTCCTCGACGACCTCCTTGAACAGGTCGCGGTCCTCGCCCTTGTGGATGGCCTCCACGTTGGCGCCGATCAGCTCGACGCCGTACTTCTCCAGGACGCCGTTCTCGTGCAGCGAGATGGCGGTGTTGAGGGCCGTCTGGCCGCCCAGGGTGGGCAGGAGGGCGTCGGGGCGCTCCTTGGCGATGATCTTCTCGACGAACTCGGGGGTGATCGGCTCGACGTAGGTGGCGTCGGCGATCTCCGGGTCGGTCATGATCGTCGCCGGGTTGGAGTTGACCAGGACGACCCTGAGGCCCTCGGCGCGCAGGATGCGGCACGCCTGAGTGCCGGAGTAGTCGAACTCGGCGGCCTGGCCGATGACGATCGGGCCGGAGCCGATGACCAGGACGGACTGGATATCGGTGCGCTTAGGCACGCTGGCCCTCCATCAGGGATACGAAGCGGTCGAACAGGTAGGCGGCGTCGTGCGGGCCGGCTGCCGCTTCGGGGTGGTACTGGACGGAGAAGCCCGGCTGGTCGAGCAGCTGGAGCCCCTCCACGACGTCGTCGTTGAGGCAGACGTGGGACACCTCGGCGCGGCCGAACGGCGTCTCGCTGACCCGGTCGAGCGGCGCGTCGACGGCGAAGCCGTGGTTGTGCGCGGTGACCTCGACCTTGCCGGTCGTGCGGTCCTGGACCGGCTGGTTGATGCCCCGGTGGCCGTACTTCAGCTTGTAGGTGCCGAAGCCGAGGGCGCGGCCGAGGATCTGGTTGCCGAAGCAGATGCCGAAGAGCGGCGTCCTGCGCTCCAGGACGGCGGTCATGAGGGCGACCGGGCCGTCGGCGGTGGCCGGGTCTCCGGGGCCGTTGGAGAAGAACACGCCGTCGGGGTTCACGGCGTAGACGTCGTCGGCGGTCGCGGTGGCGGGCAGCACGTGCACCTCGATGCCGCGCTGGGCCATCCGGTGCGGGGTCATGCCCTTGATGCCGAGGTCGACGGCGGCGACGGTGAACTTCTTCTCGCCGATCGCCGGGACGACGTACGCCTCCTTGGTCGCGACCTCCTCGAAGAGGCTCGCGCCCTTCATCTGCGGCTGGGCCTGCACGCGCGCGAGGAGCTCGGTCTCCGCGCCGACCGCCTCGCCGGAGAAGATGCCGGCCCGCATGGAGCCGCGCTCGCGCAGATGGCGGGTGAGGGCGCGGGTGTCGATGCCGGAGATCCCGACGATGTCCTGGGCGACCAGTTCGTCGTCCAGGGAGCGGCGGGCGCGCCAGTTGGACGGCACGCGCGCGGGGTCGCGCACGACGTAGCCGGAGACCCAGATGCGGCTCGACTCGTCGTCCTCGTCGTTCCAGCCGGTGTTGCCGATCTGGGGGGCGGTCGCGACGACGATCTGGCGGTCGTACGACGGGTCGGTCAGGGTCTCCTGGTAGCCGGTCATGCCGGTGGAGAACACCGCTTCGCCGAAGGTCTCCCCCACGGCCCCGTAGGCGCGGCCGCGGAAGATGCGGCCGTCCTCCAGGACGAGTACGGCGGGAGTCTTCGCAGCTCCCCTGGTGGAGGTCGTCATCGTTCGGCGCCTTCCGTCGTGTTGTTCTTGATCATGGAATTGATGGCTTCGACCCACTCGGTGTGCTCGGCCGCGTGGTCGGAGCGGAAACCGGAGTCGATCAGCTTGTCGCCGTGCTGCCAGGTCACCACCAGCAGTCCGCCCTCGGTGAGGACCTTGCCGGCGATGCCCTTGCCGAGCAGCGCCTCGCGCAGCGCCGCGGCCGGGACGAAGAAGTCGGTCGCGCCGGGGCGTACGACGTCCAGGCCCGCGTCGGTGAGCGTCAGCTCGACGCGGCTGCGGGTGCCCAGGCCGTGCGCCACGATGCGGTCGAGCCACTGCCCGGCGGTGGTGGAGCCGTGGTAGCGGCCGCTCATCGTCAGTCTCGCCTCGCCGGGCTCGTCCGGCGCGGTGGGAAGCTCGGGAAGGTCGCCCTGGAGGGTGCCGCGCCACTTCCAGCCCTCGCGCATCAGCCAGTAGACGAGCGCGACGAAGAGTCCGAGGCCGACCACCCAGCCGATCCGCGCGGCCCAGTCGGTCACTTCGGCCGATTGCTTCCCGGCCGCGAGCAGTAGAGCAGATGTCACGTGAGCTTCCCGTCGACGAGCGTGGCCTTGCCCCGGAGCCACGTGTGCGTCACACGGCCCGGCAGCTCACGCCCCTCGTACGGGGTGTTGCGGCTGCGCGAGGCGAAGCCCGCGGGGTCCACGGACCCACGGTATGCCGTGTCGACGAGCGTGAGGTTGGCGGGCTCACCTGCCGAGACGGGGCGTCCGTGGCCGGTGGCCCGGCCGATCCGCGCGGGCGTGAAGGACATGCGGTCGGCGACCCCGGCCCAGTCGAGCAGGCCCGTCTCCACCATGGTCTCCTGGACCACCGACAGCGCGGTCTCCAGGCCCACCATCCCCATGGCGGCGGCGGCCCACTCGCAGTCCTTGTCCTCGTGGGGGTGCGGGGCGTGGTCGGTGGCGACGATGTCGATCGTGCCGTCGGCGAGGGCCTCGCGCAGGGCGCGTACGTCGCGTTCGGTGCGCAGCGGCGGGTTGACCTTGTAGACGGGGTTGTACGAGCGGACCAGCTCGTCGGTGAGGAGCAGGTGGTGCGGGGTGACCTCGGCGGTGACGTCGATGCCGCGGGACTTGGCCCAGCGGACGATCTCGACGGAGCCGGCGGTCGACAGGTGGCAGATGTGGACGCGGGAGCCGACGTGCTCGGCGAGCAGGACATCCCGGGCGATGATCGACTCCTCGGCCACCGCGGGCCAGCCCCCGAGGCCCAGCTCGGCGGAGACGACGCCCTCGTTCATCTGGGCGCCCTCGGTCAGCCGCGGCTCCTGGGCGTGCTGGGCGACGACCCCGCCGAAGGCCTTCACGTACTCGAGCGCGCGTCGCATGATCACCGCGTCGTCGACGCACTTGCCGTCGTCGGAGAAGACGGTGACGCCGGCCGCGCTCTCGTGCATGGCGCCGAGCTCGGCGAGCTTCCTGCCCTCCAGGCCGACGGTGACGGCGCCGATCGGCTGCACGTCGCAGTAGCCGTGCTCCTGGCCGAGCCGGTAGACCTGCTCGACGACGCCGGCGGTGTCGGCGACCGGGAAGGTGTTGGCCATGGCGAACACGGCGGTGTAGCCGCCGGAGGCCGCCGCGCGCGTGCCGGTGAGCACGGTCTCGGAGTCCTCTCGGCCCGGCTCGCGCAGATGGGTGTGCAGGTCGACCAGGCCCGGCAGCAGCACCTTGCCGGCGGCCTCGACGACCTCGGCGCCCTCGGCGCTCAGGCCCGTGCCCACCTCGGCGACGGTGGAACCGTCGATCAGGACGTCCTGCGGCTCGCCGCCGAGCACCTTCGCACCACGGATCAGGATCTTGCTCATGGGTTCTTACTTCTCCTCGGTGGTGCGGGCGTGGCTGACGGCGGGCTCGTTGCCGCCCAGGAGCAGGTAGAGGACGGCCATCCGGATCGACACGCCGTTGGCGACCTGCTCGACGACGGTGCAGCGCTCGGAGTCGGCGACCTCGGCGGTGATCTCCATGCCGCGGACCATCGGCCCGGGGTGCATCACGATGGCGTGCTCGGGCATCCGCGCCATGCGGTCGCCGTCGAGGCCGTAGCGCCGCGAGTACTCGCGCTCGGTCGGGAAGAAGGCGGCGTTCATGCGCTCGCGCTGGACGCGGAGCATCATCACGGCGTCGGACTTGGGCAGGACGGCGTCGAGGTCGTACGACACCTCGCAGGGCCAGTTCTCCACGCCGACCGGCACCAGGGTGGGCGGGGCGACCAGGGTGACCTCGGCGCCCAGCGTGTGCAGCAGGTCGACGTTGGAGCGGGCGACCCGGCTGTGCAGGACGTCGCCGACGAGGGTGATGCGCCTGCCGGAGAGGTCCTGCCCGATCCCCGCGTCCCGGCCGATCAGCCGGCGGCGCATGGTGAACGCGTCCAGGAGCGCCTGGGTGGGGTGCTGGTGGGTGCCGTCCCCGGCGTTGACGACGACCGCGTCGATCCAGCCGGAGGTGGCGAGCCGGTACGGGGCCCCCGACGCGCCGTGCCGGATGACGACGGCGTCGACGCCCATGGCCTCCAGCGTCTGGGCGGTGTCCTTCAGGGACTCGCCCTTGGACACGCTGGAGCCCTTGGCGGAGAAGTTGATCACGTCCGCGGACAGGCGCTTCTCGGCGGCCTCGAACGAGATACGCGTGCGCGTGGAGTCCTCGAAGAAGAGGTTGACGATCGTGCGGCCGCGCAGGGTGGGGAGTTTCTTGATGGGCCGGTCGGCGACCCGGGCCATCTCCTCGGCGGTGTCGAGGATCAGGACGGCGTCGTCGCGGGTGAGGTCGGCGGCCGAGATGAGATGACGCTGCATCTGTCAGGCTCCGTAAGGGAATTCGGGAGGTTTCGGGCAGACAGGGGCACGGCGGCGGGGCCTGCGGCCCACCGGGCCGCACGCGCGCGTGCTACTGCCGGGCGGTCCGCTGCACACCGAGCAGCACGGTGTCGCGACCGTCCTCCTCGGCGAGCTGGACCTTGACCGTCTCCCGCAGCGACGTGGGGAGGTTCTTGCCGACGTAGTCGGCGCGGATGGGCAGTTCGCGGTGGCCCCGGTCGACGAGGACCGCGAGCTGCACCGCGCGCGGGCGCCCGATGTCGTTCAGGGCGTCGAGGGCGGCGCGGATGGTGCGGCCTGAGAAGAGCACGTCGTCGACGAGGACGACGAGCTTGCCGTCGATGCCGTCACCGGGGATCTCGGTGCGGGCCAGCGCACGCGGCGGATGCATCCGCAGGTCGTCGCGGTACATGGTGATGTCGAGGGAGCCGACCGGGATCTTGCGGTCGGTGATCTGCTCGAGCTTGACGGCGAGCCGCTGGGCGAGGAACACACCCCGGGTGGGAATGCCGAGGAGCACCACGTCGTCGGCACCCTTGGCACGCTCGACGATCTCGTGGGCGATGCGGGTCAGCACCCGCGCGATGTCGGGGCCTTCGAGGACGGGCCGCGCATCGGACGTTGGGGAGTCCATACGAAAGGGACCTCCTTCTCCGCCTCACGGGACGGATCTTAAAGGACGTCGGGTTTGCGCCATCCACCGTAGCAGCCCGCGGGGACGCCCTGATCACCCCCTTGGCGTAATCGGCCATCGATACCACGGAAGAGTCGGTGTGGACCATTCGGCTTGACGCAGAAGAATCACGCTGCGTAACCTCACAATGAGTTACCAGCCGCGCGGTACGGAACCCAAAGCCGGCCGCGTCGACCCAGTGCCGGGGAGCTATATGTCCAGCGAATACGCCAAACAGCTCGGGGCCAAGCTCCGGGCGATCCGCACCCAGCAGGGCCTTTCCCTCCACGGTGTCGAGGAGAAGTCCCAGGGACGCTGGAAGGCGGTCGTGGTCGGTTCGTACGAGCGCGGCGACCGTGCCGTGACCGTGCAGCGCCTCGCCGAGCTGGCGGACTTCTACGGCGTCCCCGTACAGGAGCTGCTGCCCGGCACCACCCCCGGCGGGGCGGCCGAGCCGCCGCCGAAGCTGGTCCTGGACCTGGAGCGACTGGCCCATGTGCCGGTCGAGAAGGCCGGCCCCCTGCAGCGCTACGCGGCGACGATCCAGTCCCAGCGCGGTGACTACAACGGCAAGGTGCTGTCGATCCGCCAGGACGACCTGCGCACCCTGGCCGTCATCTACGACCAGTCGCCCTCGGTCCTCACCGAGCAGCTCATCAGCTGGGGCGTGCTGGACGCCGACGCGCGTCGCGCGGTCTCCCACGAGGAGGGCTGAGCCGCTCCGCGGCTGAGCAGAAACGTACCGTCGGGGTGGCCGGAACCAAGCGGTTCCGGCCACCCCGACGGCGTTCTGAAGGCCTGCGCGGCGCCGGGGGCACCGATACGCCGGAGGGCCCGCAGCATGGACGCTGCGGGCCCTCCGGCGTTCGTCGTACCGCTTACGCCTCGTCCCGGCGCAGGGACGGCTTGAGCTCCTTCAGCCGGGCGAGCAGGCCGTTGACGAACGACGGCGAGTCGTCGGTGGAGAACTCCTTCGCGAGCTGCACCATCTCGTCGATGACGACGGCGTCCGGGGTCTCGTCGACCCAGATCAGCTCATAGGCGCCGAGCCGCAGGATGTTGCGGTCGACGACCGGCATCCGGTCGAGCGTCCAGCCCACGGAGTACTGCGCGATCAGCTCGTCGATCCGCTTCACGTGGTCCGCGTAGCCCTCGACCAACTGCATCGTGTACTCGCTCACCGGCGGCTGCCGGGTGTCGGCCCGGGAGTGCCGGACCCAGTCCGCGAGGACCGTGAGGACGTCGGCGCCGCGCTGGTCGCCCTCGAAGAGGATCTGGAAGGCGCGCTTGCGGGCCGTGTTGCGGGCAGCCACGGTTAGCTGTTCACCCGGCCGAGGTAGTCGCTGGTGCGGGTGTCGACCTTGATCTTCTCACCGGTGGTGATGAAGAGCGGGACCTGGATCTGGTGGCCGGTCTCCAGCTTGGCGGGCTTGGTGCCGCCCGTGGAGCGGTCGCCCTGCAGGCCCGGCTCGGTCTCGGCGATGGTCAGTTCGACGGCGGCCGGCAGCTCGACGAAGAGCACCTCGCCCTCATGGCGGGCGACCGTGGCCTCGAAGCCCTCGACGAGGAAGTTCGCGGCGTCGCCGACGGTCTTCCGGTCGATGTGCAGCTGGTCGTAGGTCTCCATGTCCATGAAGACGAAGTAGTCGCCGTCCATGTACGAGAACTGCATGTCGCTCTTGTCGACAGTGGCCGTCTCGACCTTGACGCCGGCGTTGAAGGTCTTGTCGACCACCTTGCCGGACAGCACGTTCTTGAGCTTGGTGCGCACGAAGGCCGGGCCCTTGCCGGGCTTGACGTGCTGGAACTCGACGACGGACCAGAGCTGGCCGCCTTCGAGCTTGAGCACCAGGCCGTTCTTGAGGTCGTTCGTGGAAGCCACGGTTGCGGAATCTCCTGGACTGACGTGGACGACCCCGGGGCACGCACCTCTACAGCGCGAGCAGCTCCTTGGTCGTGATGGTGAGTAGCTCGGGTCCGCCGTCCGCCTCGGGGCGCACGACGAGCGTGTCATCGATCCGGACACCGCCCCGGCCCGGGAGGTGGACCCCCGGTTCGACGGTGACCGGCACGCAAGCGTCCAGTTTACCCATGGCCGCGGGAGTCAACTGCGGGTCCTCGTCGATTTCGAGTCCGACCCCGTGCCCCGTCAGCGCCGGGAGACCCCGGGCGTACCCCGCGGAGTCCAGTACCTGGCGGGCGGCGCGGTCCACGTCGCGGTAGGCGGCGCCGGGCGCCAGGGACTCGCGCCCGGCGCGCTGGGCTGCGAAGACGAGGTCGTACAGCTCGATCTGCCAGTCGGCGGGGGACGTACCGATGACGAACGTGCGGCCGATCTCGCAGCGGTAGCCGCGGTAGGTTGCGCCGAGGCAGACCGAGAGGAAGTCGCCCTCCTCGACCCTCCGGTCCGTGGGACGGTGGCCGGGGCGGCCGGAGTTGGGGCCGGTGGCGACCGAGGTGGGGAAGGCCGGGCCGTCGGCGCCGTGGTCGACGAGCCGGCGTTCGAGTTCGAGGGCGAGATGACGCTCGGTGCGGCCGACGAGGATGGACTCCAGCAGCTCGCCGAGGGCCTGGTCGGCGATCTCGGCGCCGACGCGGAGGCAGGAGATCTCCTCCTCGTCCTTGACGACGCGGAGCTGTTCCACGGCGCCGCCTAGGTCGGCGAGGCGCAGGCGGGGGGCGACCGAGCGCAGGGCGCGGTGGCGGGCCACCGTGAGGTGGTGTTCCTCGACGGCCAGGGAGTCTCCGCCCTCGGCCGTGAGGATGCCCGCGGCGGCGACGGCGGGGTCGCCGCCGGCGTGGGGCAGGGTGTGGACCCGGAGGTGCTCGTCCGGGCGGGCTCCCTCGGCGGGGCGGTCGTCGGGCGGGCCCGCGCAGACGAGGAGGTCCTCCTGCTTGCCCAGGAGCAGGACGGCGCCCTGCGGGGCCGCGCCTGCGAGGTATCTCACGTTGGCCGGGCGGGAGATCAACGCGGAGGCGCTGCCGCTGGAGCTGCAGCGGTCTCTGAGTCGCGCGCGGCGGGTCCCGTACACCTCTGACATGTGTCGAGCGTATGAGGGGTGCGGGGAATGTGCCGGTTGGGAGGGGCCGAGTGGGGGGCGGGGGTGGGAGCGGGTGCGTTGTCGGGTGCGGGACGGTGGGGGCTTGTCGCGCAGTTCCCCGCGCCCCTAAGAGATCACGTGCTCTACCACTTCGGTGGGCTGGCGATCGCTCTCGACAGGACGTCGTCCAGGACCTTTGCCGTCGACGGGACGTCCAGGTGGGAGTTGTCGATGATCGGAAGGCCCGAGCCGTACCAGCCGGCCATGCGGCCGTGGATGCGGGCGACCTCCTCGTCGGTGAGGCGGCGGTTGCCGGAGCGCTGGGCGTTGCGTTCCAGGACGACCTCCAGGCCGGGGAGGAGGACGACCGGCAGGAGGCCGGGGCCGACGTGGCGCTTCCAGCCGCCGAGGCCGACGACCGGGCGGTCGGGGAAGATCGCGTCGTCGAGGATGCAGGAGATCCCGTTGGCCAGGAAGTTGCGGGCGGCGAAGCCGCAGGTGCGGCGGGCCAGGCGGTACTGCGCCTCGGAGTGGTCGTTCCAGCCGCGCTGGGGGTCGGCGAAGCCCGAGCGGACCCATTCGCGGACGTCGTCGAGGCTGACGTGGGCGGTGGGGACCCGGCGGTGGTCGGCCCAGAACTTGGCGACGCTGGTCTTGCCGGCGCCCGCGGGGCCGATGAGGAGCACGGCCACGGTGGTGGTCGCGAGGTCCGGGCCGGGTGCCGTGGGCGGGGCGGTGGGCATCGTCACGGGGCCGCCGGGCGGCAGCGGGACATGACCGGTGACCTCGGTGCCGGCCGGGGCGGGCGCGTGCTGCGGGGCCGGGGGCGGCGGCACGGGCGGGACCGGGGGCCGGGGCGCCGGCGGGACGGGCCCGGAAGGCGGTGGGGCGCCGAGGTAGCCCGGCTGCTGCGGAGGGCTGCCCGGCTGGGGCGGGCCCGGGTGGTGTGCGGCCGGCGACCAGCCGGCGGCCGGACCGTGCCCCTGCTGGTGGGGCGGCGGCAGCGGAGAACCCACTGCGTGCTGCATCCGGTGCCACTCCGTCTCGTACAGGCAATGGGCCGCTGGCTGGGGGAGCTGCCCCCGTTTTCGATTCTGAACGGTACCGCCCCCGGCCGTCGTTTGGTGAACGGCCGGGGGCGGTCCGAAGTGCCCGCTGTGAAAGGCGAATCGGGCGGAAGGGATCCCGCGGGACCTACTGGCCGACTTCGCCGTAGGCGGCGAGCAGCACCGCCGGGTCGGGGCCCTCCAGGACGGTCGGCTTGGCGAGTCCGTCGAGGACGATGAAGCGCAGCAGGTCGCCCCGCGACTTCTTGTCGACCTTCATGGTCTCCAGCAGCTTGGGCCACTGGTCGTGGCGGTAGTGGAGGGGAAGACCGACCGATTCCAGGATCGTGCGGTGGCGGTCCGCCGTCGCGTCGTCCAGACGGCCCGCGAGGCGGCCCAGCTCTGCGGCGAAGTGCATGCCGACGGACACGGCGGCGCCGTGGCGCCACTTGTAGCGCTCGTTCTTCTCGATGGCGTGCGCGAGGGTGTGGCCGTAGTTGAGGATCTCCCGCAGACCCGACTCCTTCAGGTCGGAGGAGACCACGTCCGCCTTGACCTTGATGGAGCGTTCGATGAGCTCGGCGGTGTGCGGGCCGGCCGGGGTGCGGGCGGCCTCGGGGTCGGACTCGATGAGGTCGAGGATGGCCGGGTCGGCGATGAAGCCGGCCTTGATGATCTCGGCGAGCCCGGAGACGTAGTCGTTGACCGGGAGGGAGTCCAGCGCGGCCAGGTCGCACAGCACCCCGGCCGGCGGATGGAAGGCGCCGACGAGGTTCTTGCCCTCGGCGGTGTTGATGCCGGTCTTGCCGCCGACGGCCGCGTCGACCATGGCGAGCACGGTGGTCGGTACGGCGATCCAGCGCACCCCGCGCAGCCAGGTGGCGGCCACGAACCCGGCGAGGTCGGTGGTCGCGCCGCCGCCGACGCCCACGACCACGTCGGTGCGGGTGAAGCCGGACTGGCCGAGAGCCTTCCAGCAGTACGCGGCGACCTCGGCGGTCTTCGCCTCCTCCGCGTTGGGCACCTGGATGGCGACGGCCTCGTAGCCCTGCTCGACGAGGTCGGCGCGGAGCGCGTCCCCGGTCTCGGCGAGGGCCTCGGGGTGGATCACCGCGACGCGCCTGGCCTTGGGGCCGATCAGTCCGCCGAGCTCGCCGAGGAGCTGACGGCCGACCAGGACCTCGTACGGCTCGGAGCCCGCGCTGCCGCCGACCCGGATCCGGGTCACCGCCTCACTGCTGCTCATGCTTCCTTCAACTCCAGTGCGTCCAGGGCGGCTTGGGTGACCTCTTCGGGCGTACGGCCGTCGGTCGGTACGACGGCGGTGGCGATGCCCTCGTACAGGCTGCGGCGGGCCTCCATCAGCTCGCGCCACTGCTTGCGCGGGTTGACGGCGAGCAGCGGGCGGGCCGCGTTGAGGCCGGTGCGCTGGACGGCCTCCTCGACCTCCATCGACAGATAGACCACGCGCTGGTCCGCCAGCAGGGCGCGGCTGTCGGCGTCCAGGACGGAACCGCCGCCGAGGGCCAGGACGCCCCGGTGCTCGGCGAGCGCGCGTCGCACGGCCGCCTTCTCGAGCGCGCGGAACGTCTCCTCGCCCTCGTCGACGAAGATCTCCGCGATGCTGCGGCCCTGCTCGGTGACGATGTCGTCGTCGGTGTCCCGGTAGCCGACGCCGAGCCGCTCGGCGAGGAGCTGCCCGACGGTGGACTTGCCGACGCCCATCGGGCCGACCAGGACGACCAGGGGCCCGCTCATCGGATGTGGAGGTGGTCGAGGTAGGACCGGACGTTGCGGCGGGTCTCGGGGACGCTGTCGCCGCCGAACTTCTCCGCGACGGCGTCCGCCAGGACGAGGGCCACCATGGCCTCGGCGACGATGCCGGCCGCGGGGACCGCGCAGACGTCGGAGCGCTGGTGGTGCGCCTGGGCCTCCTCGCCGGTGGTCACGTCGACCGTCCGCAGGGCGCGCGGCACGGTCGCGATCGGCTTCATCGCGGCGCGTACGCGCAGCAGCTCGCCGGTGGTCAGACCGCCCTCGGTGCCGCCGGAGCGGCCGGAGGAGCGCCGGATGCCCTCGGGGGTGGTGAGGATCTCGTCGTGGGCCTTGGAGCCGGGCACGCGCGCGAGGTCGAAGCCGTCGCCGACCTCGACGCCCTTGATGGCCTGGATGCCCATGAGGGCGGCGGCGAGCCGGGCGTCGAGGCGGCGGTCCCAGTGGACGTGGGAGCCGAGGCCCACGGGTACGTCGTACGCCAGGACCTCGACCACGCCGCCGAGGGTGTCGCCGTCCTTGTGGGCCTGGTCGATCTCCGCGACCATCGCCTTCGAGGCGTCGGCGTCCAGGCAGCGCACCGGGTCGGCGTCCAGCTTCTCGACGTCGGCGGGGGTGGGGTAGACGCCGTAGGGCGCCCTGGCGGCGGCCAGTTCGATCACGTGGGAGACGATCTCGATGCCGGCCGTCTCCTTGAGGTACGAGCGGGCGATCGCGCCGAGGGCCACGCGGGCGGCCGTCTCGCGGGCGGAGGCGCGCTCCAGGATCGGGCGGGCCTCGTCGAAGCCGTACTTCTGCATACCGGCCAGGTCGGCGTGGCCGGGGCGGGGGCGGGTCAGCGGGGCGTTGCGGGCGAGGCCGGCGAGGATCTCCGGGTCGACCGGGTCGGCCGACATGACCTGTTCCCACTTGGGCCACTCGGTGTTGCCGACCATGATCGCGATCGGGGAGCCCAGGGTCAGGCCGTGCCGGACGCCGCCGAGGAAGGTGACCTCGTCGCGCTCGAACTTCATCCGCGCGCCGCGACCGTAGCCGAGCCGCCGCCGCGCGAGGTGGTCGGCCACCATCTCCGTGGTGATCGGCACGCCGGCGGGAAGGCCCTCCAGCGTCGCGACAAGTGCGGGACCGTGGGACTCCCCCGCGGTCAGCCAACGCAGCCTGCTCAACGATGCTCCTCAGTGCTCGCGCCCCGGTACTGCCCTACGCGCGTCCTCGCGTACGTCCTGGCCCGACCGGGTGCGCGGCTCCGGCCGGCCACCTCGATCCTCCCACGTCCGGGGCACGGACCGGGCGCCCGGTCCATTAGACGGACGAAACGGCGGACGCGCCGCTCGTTATCGACGGCCCCGGGCGCGGCGCGCGGCGGCCCTGTTCAGGGCCGGCCGCTCCGCCGGGACGTGAGGGCGTGTTCGCCCGCCTTGCGCATGGCCTCCAGCGGGGCCGGGGCGATGCCGGTCATCTGTTCGACCTGGAGTACGGCCTGGTGGACGAGGAGGTCGAGCCCGCTGACGACGGCCCCGCCGAACATGGACCAGCGGGCGGCCAGCCCGGTCGGCCAGGGGTCGTACAGGACGTCGAAGAGGGTGGCGGGGCGCTCGGGCACCGAGGCCGCCAGGGCGTCCGTCGTCCCGGCGGGGGTGGTCGCGACGACCAGCGGGAAGCCGAGGGCCTCGGGAGCCTCGGACCAGTCGGCGATCCGGACCTCGACGTCGAGGCGCTCGCCCCACTGCCGCATCTCGGCGGCCCGGGCCTCGCTGCGGACGTACGCGACGATCTCGCCGGAGCAGACCCGGGACAGGGCGGCGAGCGCCGAGGACGCGGTGGCGCCTGCGCCGAGGATCGCGGCCGCGTCGACCTGCTCGACGCCGTGCTCGCGCAGGGCGGCGACCATGCCGGGGATGTCGGTGTTGTCGCCGACGCGGCGGCCGTCCTCGGTGAACACCAGCGTGTTGACCGCGTCCACCGAGGCGGCCGTCTCGCTGATCTCGTCGAGCAGCGGGATCACGGCCCGCTTGAGCGGCATGGTCAGGGACAGCCCGGCCCACTCCCCGCCGAGTCCGTCGACGAAGCCGGGCAGGGCGGCCTCGTCGATCTCGAAGCGGTCGTACGTCCAGTCGGTGAGTTCGAGCGCCTCGTAGGCGGCGCGGTGCAGCACCGGGGAGAGGGAGTGGGCGATGGGGCTGCCGAGAACGGCGGCCCGATGGGCGTCAGTTGCCCGTGCTCTCATCGAACTTGTCCTTGAGCTTCAGGAAATCTGCGTGCGTCTTGGCGAATTCGGTCTTGCTCACCCCGTCGGTCGCCACGAAGTAGTACCAGCCGTCGTCGGTCGGATTCAGCATCGCCTTGATGGCGACATCGCCGGGGTTGCCGATCGGTCCGGGCGGCAGGCCCTTGTTGGTGTAGGTGTTGTACGGATCCTTGTTGCTGTTGATCTCCGACTCGCTGATATTGATCTTGCTTTCGCCCCTCAGGTAGTTGAAGGTCGAGTCGAACTGCAGGAATCCGTACGTCTCGGGGTTCGCGCGGTCGAGGCGGTTGTAGATCACCTCCGCCATCTTGCGGTAGTCCTCGACGGTCTTGCCCTCGGCCTGGACGAGGCTCGCGACCGTGACCATCTGGAGCGGGCTGCTCAGCTTGAACGTCTTGGCCTTGGCCTCGAGGTCGTACTCCGCGTACTTCTTCGCGGCGTTGGTCACCATCCCCTTGAGCACCGCCTCGGGCTTCATGCCCTTGGCCGCGGGATAGGTGCCCGGGAAGAGGAAGCCCTCCAGGGGGTCCTTTATGTTGCTGTTGTCGTTCGCCCACTTGGGCAGTCCGAGAGTCTTCCAGCCCTTCTCGGCGACCTTGCGGGTGGTGCCGGCGGAAACGTCGAGTTTCTCGTCGATGGCCTTGTAGATCTGCACATTGCGCTGGCCGGGCGCGACCAGCACATTGGCCTGGCTGTCGCCGTCGAGCATCATCTCGACCGCGGCCTTCGCGGACATCTCCTTCTTCAGGATGTACGCGCCCGCCTGGATCTTGTCCCCGTCGGGGTTGTTGGTGGCCGCGGAGACGAAGGCGTCGACGCTCTTGACGACCCCGGCCTCCTTCAGCAGCCGGCCGATCGCCGCTCCGCCCGAGCCCTCGGGCACCTGGACGCTGACCGTCTGGCTCGTGCCGTTGCCGGCGTAGTCCGGGGCCGCGCCGTAACGATTCTGGTAGAAGTGGTAGCCGAAGTAGCCGACCCCGCCGAGACCACCAGCGAACACCAGGACGACCACCAGACAGGCGCACCCGTTGCGGCTCTTCTTCTTGCCCTTGCCGCCCTTGGCTTCCTTGCCGCCGCGCCCCCTGCGGCCCCCGCGGCCGTCGGGATCGTCGTCGTCCTCGTCGTCGCCGGCGTCCCCGCCCGCGAAGAAGGCGTGCTCGCCCTGGTCGGGCCCGGGGTCCCAGTCGGGTTTCTCCTCTGCCTCCGGCTCCGCGGCAGGCTCCGGTTCGGTGACCCGCCGGGCAGGAGGTTCCGGCGGCGGATAAGCGTCCGGGGTGCCGTAGAAGTCGGGCTGCTCGGCCCCGTACGCGGCGGGCTGCTGGCCGTAAGGGTCACCGGGGTCGGCGGCGTACGGGACATGGGCGTGGGTGCCCGTGCCGTCCCAGCCGCCTTGCTGATACCCCTCGTTGTAGCCCTGCTGCCCCTGCTGGCCCTGTGCGGGGGGCATGTACTGCTGCTGGTACTGCTGAGGGTCGTAGGGCTGCTGCGGGTACTGCTGCTGACCGTACTGGTGCGGGTCGTACTGCTGCGCCTGTCCGTTGCCCCAGTCGCCGTATCCCGGCTGCTGCGGCTGCTGCGGGTAGTGGTGGTGCTGCGGCTGGCCGCCGTAGGCAGGCTGATGGCCCTGGTGGGCCTGCTGCTGCCCGTCCCATCCGCCGTCCCCGTACAACGGGTCCTCCGGATGCCACGGTTCGGAGCCTGGGCCCCGGCCATACTCAGTCATCGATCCCCTAGAGCCGCGAGGCGGCGATCACGCGGCCTTCCCAGGTCCGTCACCGTTCCGCCTCTCTCTGTGCGGCGGCTGTTCGAACACCTACCGCATCGCGCGGAACGTTACCGTATCGCGATCAGATGACCACTTCGACGCCCTCGCCCGGTGCTTTACCTGACACCCGTTCGGATTCCAGGGCCTGCTGAAGGATGATCACAGCGGCCGCCTGGTCGATCACCGACCGGCCCTTCTTCGCTTTCACCCCTGACGCGCGCAGTCCCTGACTGGCCGTCACGGTCGTCATCCGCTCGTCCACCAGGCGCACGGAGACGGGGGCGATGCCCTTCGCGAGTTCCTCAGCGAAGCCGCGAACCTTTACCGCGGCGGGGCCCTCGCCCCCCTTGAGGGAGCGAGGGAGACCGACGACGACCTCGATCGGTTCGTACTCCTCGACGAGCTGCCTCAGCCGTCGGTGGGCGGCCGGGAGGTCCCGGCCGGGGACCGTCTCCACCGGGGTGGCGAGGATTCCGTCGGGGTCGCACGAGGCGACCCCGATCCGGGCGTCCCCGACATCGATCGCGAGTCGACGGCCCCTGCGCATCGGCTCGCTCACTTGGCCGTGTCGGCCACGAGCCGCTCGACCGCGTCGACGGCCTCGCCGATCGCGGCCGGGTTCTGGCCGCCGCCCTGGGCGACGTCCGGCTTGCCGCCACCGCCGCCGCCGAGGGTCTTGGCGGCGGCACGGACCAGGTCACCGGCCTTCAGACCGCGCTCGCGGGCGGCCTCGTTGGTGGCGATGACCGTGAACGGCTTGCCGTTGTTCACGGTGAACAGGGCGACCACGGCGGCCCGGCCGCCCTGGATGCGGCCCCGCACGTCCAGGACCAGCCTGCGCAGGTCGTCGGGGGTGGTGCCGTCCGGGACCTGCCCGGTGACCAGGGCGATCCCGTGGAGGTCCTTCGCGGACTCGGCGAGACCGGCGGCGGCCTGCAGGACCTTCTCGGCGCGGAACTTCTCGATCTCCTTCTCGGCGTCCTTCAGCTTGCCGAGCATGGCCGAGACCTTCTCCGGGAGCTCCTCCGGACGGCCCTTGATCAGCTCCTGGAGCTGGGCGACGACCGTGTGCTCACGGGCGAGGAAGTTGTAGGCGTCGACGCCGACGAGGGCCTCGATACGGCGCACACCCGAGCCGATCGACGACTCGCCGAGCAGCTTCACCAGGCCGAGCTGGGCGGTGTTGTGGACGTGCGTGCCGCCGCACAGCTCCTTGGAGAAGTCGCCGATGGTCACCACGCGGACCCGCTCGCCGTACTTCTCGCCGAACTCGGCGATGGCGCCCTGCTTCTTGGCCTCGTCGATGCCCATGACCTCGGCGCGCACGTCGAGCTCGCGGGAGAGCACCTCGTTGATCTTCTGCTCGACGTCGGTCATCACGGCCGTCGGGACGGCGGACGGGGAACCGAAGTCGAAGCGGAAGCGGCCGGGCTGGTTCTCGGAACCGGCCTGGGCGGCCGTCGGGCCGAGCGCGTCGCGCAGGGCCTGGTGGGTGAGGTGGGTGGCCGAGTGGGCGCGGGCGATGGCCGTGCGCCGACGGGAGTCGATCGTGGCGTGGACGAGGTCGCCCACGGTCACCTCACCGACCTGGACGACGCCCTTGTGGACGTAGACGCCCGGTACCGGCTTCTGGGTGTCGCGGATCTCGACGACGGCGCCGGAGGCCACCTTGAACCGGCCGGTGTCACCGATCTGACCGCCGCCCTCGGCGTAGAACGGGGTGCGGTCGAGGACGATCTCGACCTCGTCGCCCTCGCTGGCGGCCGGGGAGGAGACACCGTCGACGAGGATGCCGACGACCGTGGACTCGCCCTCGGTGTCGCCGTAGCCGATGAACTCGGTCTCGCCGGCCTTGTCGGCGATCTCCCGGTAGGCACCGGCGCCGGCGTGGCCGGTCTTCTTGGCCTGGGCGTCGGCCTTGGCGCGCTCCCGCTGCTCCTTCATCAGACGGCGGAAGCCGTCCTCGTCCACGGACAGCCCCTGCTCGGCGGCCATCTCCAGGGTGAGGTCGATCGGGAAGCCCCAGGTGTCGTGGAGCAGGAACGCCTTGTCACCGGCCAGGACCGTGGACCCGGCGGCCTTGGTCTCGCTGACGGCGCCGTCGAGGACGTTCGTACCGGCGTTGAGGGTCTTGAGGAAGCGGGCCTCCTCGGCGAGGGCGACGTTCTCGATGCGCTCGCGGTCGGTGACCAGCTCCGGGTACTGCTGGCCCATCATGCCGATGACGGTGTCGATGAGGTCCTTGACGACCGGGCCGGTGGCGCCGAGGAGGCGCATGTTGCGGATGGCGCGGCGCATGATGCGGCGCAGGACGTAACCACGGCCCTCGTTGCCGGGCGTGACGCCGTCGCCGATGAGCATCACCGAGGTGCGCATGTGGTCGGTGACCACGCGCAGGGAGACGTCCGAGTCGTGGGCGTCGCCGTAGGCCACGCCGGTGAGCTCGGTGGCCTTCTTGATGACGGCCATGGAGGTGTCGATCTCGTACATGTTCTGCACGCCCTGCAGAATCATGGCGAGACGCTCGAGGCCGAGGCCCGTGTCGATGTTCTTGCTCGGCAGCTCGCCGAGGATCTCGAAGTTGTCCTTGCCGATGCCCTCGCCGCGCTCGTACTGCATGAAGACGAGGTTCCAGATCTCCACGTACCGCTCGTCGTTGACGGCGGGGCCGCCCTCGACGCCGAACTCGGGGCCGCGGTCGTAGTTGATCTCGGAGCAGGGGCCGCAGGGGCCGGGGACGCCCATCGACCAGTAGTTGTCCTTCATGCCGAGGCGCTGGATGCGCTCCTTCGGCACACCGACGACCTCGTGCCAGATGCGCTCGGCCTCGTCGTCGTCCTGGTAGACGGTGATCCAGAGCTTCTCGGGCTCAAGGCCGTAACCACCCTCGTCCCGGGCGCCCGTGAGCAGCTCCCAGGCGTACTTGATGGCGCCTTCCTTGAAGTAGTCGCCGAAGGAGAAGTTGCCGCACATCTGGAAGAACGTGCCGTGGCGGGTGGTCTTGCCGACCTCTTCGATGTCGGGGGTGCGCACGCACTTCTGCACGCTGGTGGCGCGGGCGAAGGGCGGCTTGACCTCGCCCAGGAAGTAGGGCTTGAAGGGCACCATGCCGGCGGGGACGAGGAGCAGAGTCGGGTCGTCCGCGATGAGCGACGCCGAAGGGACGACGGTGTGCCCGCGCTCCTCGAAGAAGCTCAGCCAGCGGCGGCGAATCTCGGCCGACTCCATCAGTGGTCCTCATTCCGGTCGTACGAGTACGTCGTGGTCTGGACGTACCTCGGGTGGGTGCTGTTCTCGATGGCGGCGAACCGCCGGGGCGCGGGGAGTTCGGGGTCCTCGTCGATGCCGAGCGCGTCCTGGAGCTCCGCCTCCCGCTGGGCCATGTTGTCGCGGACGTCGAGCGCGAAGCCGACCGCGCGGTCCTTCAGGCGCGCCCCCGTCTCGAGGGCCTTGTTGGCCGCGGTCGCGGCGAGGCTCTCCGGGGTGAGCTGCCTCAGCTTGCGGTTGACCTTGGTGGTGGCCCAGACACCGGCGGCGACACCGGTGGTGAACCAGAAGGTTCGGCGGAACATGGCTGGCTCTCAGTCCCTCTTTCCACGGGCGCCGCGCTTCTCCCGCCGGGAGACGGTGCGGCCCACGATCACGGTACGCCGGGGTTCCTTGGCGGGCACGTCCTCCCGGCGGCCGCCGAGGGCCCGGCGTACGCCGTAGCCGAAGGCGGCGACCTTGACCAGGGGGCCGCCGAAGGTGGAGGCGACGGTCGTCGAGAGCGCGGAGGCGTTCGACGTGACTTCCTGGACGTCGGAGGCGATCGCGTCGACCCGGTCGATCTGGGTCTGCGCGGAGCGCACCGCCGCGGAGGCGTCGGCGAGCAGCGGGACGGCCTGGTCGGTCACGTCCGCGACCAGCTTGGTGGTGGCCTTGAGCGTCTGGGCCAGCCTCGCCAGCGCGACGGCGAGGAACGAGACCAGGATCGCCCAGAAGACGGCCACCAGGATCCCGGCCACCTCTCCACCGGACACCTGGCACCTCTTTTGCAGCGTTGGGATCTATCTCCGGGGCCGAGCCTATCGCGCCGGGGGCAGGGCTCCGTACCGCATTACGGGCATGCGAAAGCCCGCCGCCTCCGGGGAGACGGCGGGCCCGGGCGCTGGAGTCCCTACGACCGCTGGAAGATCAACGGGCGTAGTACTCGACGACGAGCTGCTCGTCGCAGATGACCGGGATCTCCTTGCGGTTCGGCTCGCGGTCCAGGCGGAACGCCAGGGCCTTGAGGTTCACCTGGAGGTAGCGCGGGGTCTCGCCGTCGGGGGCGAAGCCGCCCTCACGGGCGATGGAGAAGAGGGTCTTCTCGCGGCTGCGCTCGCGGACCATCACGACGTCGTCGGGACGGACGCGGAACGAGGGCTTGTCGGTCTTCTGGCCGTTGACCTCGATGTGGCCGTGCACGACCATCTGACGGGCCTGGTAGATCGTGCGGGCGATGCCCGAACGCAGCACCAGGGCGTCGAGACGGCGCTCGAGCTCGATGATCAGGGCCTCACCGGTCTTGCCCTGCACCTTGGAGGCACGCTCGTAGGCGCGGACGAGCTGGCGCTCGGAGATGTCGTACTGCGCGCGCAGACGCTGCTTCTCCAGCAGACGGACCTTGTAGTCCGAGTTCTGCTTGCGGCCACGGCCGTGCTCACCCGGCGGGTAGGGGCGGGCCTCGAAGTACTTGACGGCCTTCGGGGTCAGCGCGATGCCGAGGGCACGCGACTTCTTGACCTTGGGGCGGGACTGGTTCGCCACTTGTCTCTCATTTCCTGGTTTTCGGCTTGTCAGGCGTTATGGGAGGTCGCATCCGCAGCCGGGGAAACCCATGAGGTCCGCGAGGGACCCTCCGGGCAGCCGCTCCCCTGGTCTGGGCACATACGTGCAGCACGCGAGTGGCCCACCGACCTCTCCCGCCGTGCGGCGGGTGGTGGTGGGCTGCCCGCGACACCGATCGACGGTGCGCGACGCTCCTGGAGCCGGTCCGGGGACCGGGCTCCGGCTGACTGTCCCGTTCTGACAGCGCGGGACGCAGCACTCCGAGCGAGTTTACAGGGTGCTCAGGACCGCTTTCGACCGAGGTGCTTCCTGGTCCACTCCACGGCGTCGGCGTACCGGGCCTCCGCGCCGTGGCGGGTGGGGGTGTAGTACTCGCGGTCCTTGATCGCGTCCGGCGCGTACTGCTGGGCGGCGATGCCCTCCGCCAGGTCGTGCGGATAGACGTACCCCTGGGCGTGGCCGAGCTTGGCGGCGCCCTTGTAGTGCCCGTCGCGCAGATGCGGCGGCACGGATCCGGCCAGTCCCTTGCGTACGTCGTCCAGGGCTGCGCCGATCGCGGTGGTCGCGGAGTTGGACTTGGGGGCGAGGGCGAGGGCGATGGTGGCGTGGCTGAGGATGAGGGCGGCCTCGGGGAAGCCGATCAGGGCGACGGCCTGGGCTGCGGCGACGGCCGTGGGCAGGGCGTTCGGATCGGCGAGGCCGATGTCCTCGCTGGCGGAGATCATCAGCCGGCGGGCGATGAAGCGGGGGTCCTCGCCGGCCTCGATCATGCGGGCCAGGTAGTGCAGGGCGGCGTCGACGTCGGAGCCGCGGATGGACTTGATGAGGGCGCTGGCGACGTCGTAGTGCTGGTCGCCGTCGCGGTCGTACTTCACGGCCGCCCGGTCGACGGTCTGCTCCAGGGTCGCGAGGCCGATCTCGCTCTCGTCCTGGTCGAGGGCGGCCCCGGCGGCGGCCTCCAGGGCGGTCAGGGCGCGGCGGGCGTCACCGCCGGCGATGCGCAGGAGGTGGGCCTCGGTGTCCTCGGGGAGGGTGACGGCGCCCTTGAGGCCGCGCTCGTCGGTGAGGGCCCTGCGGAGCAGCCCGCGCAGGTCGTCGTCGGTGAGGGGTTCCAGGGTGAGCAGGAGGGAGCGGGACAGCAGCGGGGAGATCACCGAGAAGTACGGGTTCTCCGTGGTCGCCGCGATGAGGGTCACCCAGCGGTTCTCGACGGCGGGGAGGAGGGAGTCCTGCTGGGCCTTGCTGAAGCGGTGGATCTCGTCGAGGAAGAGGACGGTCTCCTTGCCGTATCCCCCGGTGGCGCGGCGGGCGCCGTCGATGACCGCGCGGACCTCCTTGACGCCGGCGGTGATCGCGGAGAGCTCCACGAACCGCTTGTTCGTCGCCTTGGACACGACGTACGCCAGGGTGGTCTTGCCGGTGCCGGGCGGACCCCAGAGGATCACCGAGGAGGGGCCGGCCGGGCCCTTGGCGCCCTCGCCGACCAGGCGGCGCAGGGGGGAGCCCGGCTTCAGCAGGTGCTGCTGGCCCACGACCTCGTCGAGGGTGCGGGGACGCATCCGGACCGCCAGGGGACTCCCGGCGGGATCCTTCTCCTGGCGTTCTTCGGCGGCGGCGGTGAACAGATCGGGCTCCACGCCGAAACCCTACCGGGGGTCCGGGGGTGTCCCAAGGGCTGTCAGCTCGTCCAGAACTCCCACCAGCGGGTCAGGACCAGCATGCCGATGATGCCGATGTGCAGCACGGGCACGACCCAGGTGAACTCGCCGAAGAAGCTCTTCAGCCAGCGCGGCGCGGGGAGGAAGTCGTTGCGGATGTTGAACGAGGTCACGTACCAGAACATCGTGATCGTCGCGACCCAGGCGAGCGAGCACCACAGGCACAGCGCGTTGATCCGGTACAGGGACTGGAACTGCAGCCAGGTGCAGAAGGCGACACCGAAGAGCGTGCCGAAGTTGAAGGTGAGCCAGTACCAGCGTGGGAAGCGGGCGCGGGCCAGCAGGCTCATGCCGACGCAGATGACGATGCCGTAGCAGACCAGGCCGAGCATCGGGTTCGGGAAGCCGAAGGCGGCGGCCTGCTTGGACTCCATCACGCTGCCGCAGGAGACCACCGGGTTCAGGCTGCAGCCGGGCGTGAAGGTGGTGCCCGCGACCTTGGCCTCGAGCAGCTTGAACTTGTCGATCGTGATGACCCACGCTGCGAGCAGACCGGCCGCGCCGGTGATCAGCAGCAGGATGGCGAACGCGCGGCTGCCGCCCACCGTCCGGGGCGCGGCCGTGGTGTCACGCTCGGGCTCGGACTCCGTGGAGACGTCTGTGACTGTCGTCTTGCTCATCACGCCGATCCGTGTTTGAGAGTTGGACCATCTTCGGGCAGGGGCCATTCTGCCGCACCGGGCCGGTGTCCACCGTTCGATGGACATAAGGAAGCCCGCACGGTCGTCCCAGAACGCGCGGTTCCGGCCGAGTCTGGGAGGCATGACAGCACACGCGAACGATCTCGCGGTGGACGTACGGGGGCTGCGCAAGCAGTACGGGGACGTGACCGCGGTGGACGGCATCGACCTGGGCATCCGCGCGGGCGAGGTGTTCGGCCTGCTCGGGCCGAACGGCGCGGGCAAGAGCACCACGGTGGAGATCCTCCAGGGGCACCGCGACCGGGACGGGGGCGAGGTCAGGGTGCTGGGCGCGGACCCGGCGACGGGCACACGCGCGTGGCGCTCACGTGTCGGAATCGTCTGGCAGGACGAATCCGCGCCCGCCGAGTTGACGGTCCGCGAGACCGTACGGCACTTCGCGCGCCACTACCCGAGGCCGCGCGACCCGGAGCAGGTGATCGCCCTGGTGGGTCTGGAGGCGAAGGCGGACAGCCGCACCAAGACCCTCTCCGGCGGCCAGCGGCGCAGGCTCGACGTCGCGCTCGGCGTGATCGGCGGCCCCGAGCTGCTGCTCCTCGACGAGCCGACGACCGGTTTCGACCCGGCGGCCCGCCGGCAGTTCTGGGAGCTGATCCGCTCCCTCGCCGACGAGGGCACCACCATCCTGCTGACGACCCACTATCTGGAGGAGGCGGAGGCGCTCGCCGACCGGCTGGCGGTCGTCGCCGGGGGCCGGGTCGTCGCCGAGGGCGAGCCGGCCGCCCTGCGGGAGCGGTACGGCAGCGGCGCGACGGTCGCCTGGACGGAGCCCGACGGGACCGTGCGCGGCACGCACACGGACGACCGGCCAGCGCGTGCGCGGGGACACGCGCCCTGGACGTGCCGGGAAAGGAGGCCGGCCACAGGATGTGACGGGCCTGCGTGCCCGGTCCCGGGCCGATCGCCGCCCGCCATCGCTCACTGGTCACGGACTTCACGGCAAGGTCCCCCTTCGGCTTTCACGGGTGCGGGCGCACAGAAACCTTGCGCGCCCGCGCCCCGGATCACCTCCGTGGAAACACGTACATCACCACGTACGTGGGCCAGGGGGTGTTTCGAAAGTCCTGTGCGGGTGGTGCCGTGAGGGACTTTCGAAACACGCCCTAGCCGAGCCGGGACTCCAGCTCCGCCACGATCTCGTTCACGCCGATCGCGGTCTGCTCGCCGGACTCCATGTCCTTGAGCTGGACCACGCCCTCGGCGAGGTCGCGTTCGCCGGCGACGATCGTGTAACGGGCGCCGCTGCGGTTGGCGTTCTTCATCGCGCCCTTGAGCCCCTTGGCGCCGTAGGAGAAGTCGGCCGCGACACCGAGCTTGCGCAGCTCGGTGACCTTGGCGAACAGCACCCGGCGGGCCTCCTCGCCGAGCGGGACGGCGTAGACGGAGGTGGGTGCCGGCAGGGCGAGCTCGACGCCCTCGGCCTCCAGGGCGAGGACCGTGCGGTCGACGCCGAGCGCCCAGCCGACGGACGGCAGCGCCGGGCCGCCGATCATCTCCGACAGACCGTCGTAGCGGCCGCCGCCGCCCACCGCGGACTGGGAGCCCAGACCGTCGTGCACGAACTCGAAGGTCGTACGGGTGTAGTAGTCCAGACCGCGGACCAGCTTCGGGTCGTTTTCGAAGGCGACGCCTGCGGCCGTGATCAGCTCACGGACCTCCTCGTGGTACGCCTTGCAGGCGTCGCAGAGGTAGTCGCGCAGGAGGGGTGCCTCACCGAGCTGCTTCTGCACCGACTCACGCTTGTCGTCGAGGACGCGCAGCGGGTTGATCTCGGCGCGGCGCAGGGTGTCCTCGTCGAGGTCCAGGCCGCGCAGGAAGTCCTGGAGGGCGGCCCGGTACACCGGTCGGCACTCCTTGTCGCCCAGGCTGTTGAGCAGGATGCGGAAGTTCCTCAGGCCCAGCGTGCGGTACGCCTGGTCGGCCAGGATGATCAGCTCGGCGTCCAGCGCCGGGTCCTCGGCGCCGATCGCCTCGGCGCCGACCTGCGAGAAGTGGCGGTAGCGGCCCTTCTGGGGGCGCTCGTAGCGGTAGTACGAGCCGGAGTACCAGAGCTTGACGGGGAGGTTGCCCAGCTTGTGCAGGTTGGCCTCGAGGGCCGCGCGCAGGACGGAGGCGGTGCCCTCGGGGCGCAGGGCCAGCCTGTCGCCTCCCTTGGTCTCGAAGGCGTACATCTCCTTGGTCACGATGTCGGTGGACTCACCGACCCCGCGTGCGAAGAGTTCGACGCTCTCGAAGCCGGGCGTCTCGATGTAGCCGTAGCCGGAGTTGCGCAGCGGCGCGGCGATCGCCTCGCGGACCGCGAGGTAGCGGGCGGAGTCGGGCGGCAGAAGGTCGTACGTGCCCTTGGGGGCCTGAAAGGTGCTCACGGAAGGTCTCTCGTCACATTCCTCGTCGGGGAGCGTCGGCTGCTCCCTGGCCGCCGGCGGCCACCTGCCGCAGATACGGGTTGGTGGCGCGCTCCTGGCCGATGGTCGTCTGGGGGCCGTGGCCGGACAGCACCACGGTCGAGTCGTCGAGCGGCAGGCACACGCGGGCCAGCGAGTCGAGCATCTCGGCCATGTCACCGCCGGGCAGGTCGGTGCGTCCGATGGAGCCGGCGAAGAGCAGATCCCCGGAGAAGAAGACCGAGGGGATCTCGGTCGTCTCGGGCATCCGGAAGGTCACCGACCCCTTGGTATGGCCCGGCGCGTGCGCGACGGAGAACTCCAGACCCGCCAGGTCCAGCCTGACGCCGTCGGTCAGCTCGCGGACGTCGTCCGGCTCCCCCACGGTCAGCTCGCCCATCAGCGGCATCCCGATGGACCGGCCGAGCGCCTTCTCGGGGTCGCTCATCATGAACCGGTCCTCGGGGTGGATCCAGGCCGGCACGTCGTGCGCGCCGCAGACCGGGACGACCGAGGCCACATGGTCGATGTGGCCGTGGGTGAGGACGACGGCGACGGGCTTGAGCCGATGCTTCTTCAGCGCTTCCTCGACTCCGGGGGCCGCCTGGTGGCCCGGGTCGATGATCACGCACTCCTCACCGGCGGCGGGGGCGACGAGATAACAGTTCGTCCCCCAGGCCCCGGCGGGGAACCCGGCAATGAGCACGATCGTCCTTGGTTGTGTCGATTACGGGAGGCTTCTGGGCGGCACAGCCGCTGTCAGAGCCTACCGGCGCTGCCGTTTCCTCAGCGAACCCATATACGGTACGGGGCACACGCAAGCGGTCGATGTCACGAGACGCACGAGGAGAGAACCCGGTGGTCACCCAGGAACAGCGCAAGCGTCAGCTCGCCCGGGAGAAGTTCTTGCGGCAGCAGCAGCGCCGCACGGCCGCGCGGCGCAAGGCGCGCATGCGCAACTCGGTGATCGCGTCGGTGCTCGGCGTGATCGTGATCGGCAGCCTCACGCTGTACACGACGGGCGTCCTGAAGGACGACAAGGACGACAAGTCGAACACGAGCGCGGAGGCGAGCCCCGAGGCCTCGCCGAGCGCGGTGAAGGACCCGTGCGAGAAGGCCGCCGCCGGCTCGGTGAAGAAGCTGTCGTGGAAGAAGGAGCCGGCCGTCACCATCGACAAGTCGGCCGACTACACGATGAAGCTGGCCACGACGTGCGGTGACATCGACATAGCGCTGAAGACGGCCGCCGCCCCGCACACGGTCAACTCGTTCGACTTCCTCGCGGGCAAGGGCTACTTCGACCACACGAAGTGCCACCGCCTGACCACCAACGGGATCTACGTCCTGCAGTGCGGCGACCCGACGGGCAGCGGCAGCGGCGGACCGGGCTACACCATCCCGGACGAGAACCTGAAGGACAAGAGCCTCAAGGACAACGTCTACCCGGCGGGCACGGTGGCGATGGCCAACACCGGGCAGGCGCACACCGGCGGCAGCCAGTTCTTCCTCGTCTACCAGGACAGTTCCCTCCCGCCGAGCTACACGCCGTTCGGTACGGTCTCGGCCGAGGGCATGAAGGTGCTGAAGAAGATCGCCGCCGCGGGCGAGAACACCGGCGCCGGTGACGGAGCCCCGAACGCGACGGTCGTGATCAACAAGGCGACGGTCACGAAGTCCTGACGTCCAGGGCGGCCAACTGCGGAATTCGGTCGCGCTGGATGCGGACAGGCGCCCCGCCGGTCGCCTATGTTGGCCGTGACGAAACTGTGGACGATGCCCAGGGGCGCCGTAGCCCCTCGGAGGCATCATGTGGAGGAGGCGCTGTGAGCAGCGACCCGTGGGGCCGCGTCGACGAGACGGGCACCGTGTACGTGCGTACGGCCGACGGAGAGCAGGTCGTCGGTTCCTGGCAGGCCGGCTCCCCCGAGGAGGCATTGGCCTACTTCGAGCGCAAGTACGAGGGCCTGGTTGTCGAGATCGGCCTCCTCGAGAAGCGCGTGCAGACGACCGATCTGTCGGCGAAGGACGCCCAGGTCGCCATCGACCACATTCGCGAGCAGGTCGACGCGCATCACGCGGTCGGTGACCTGGACGCGCTGCGCGCCCGGCTGGACAAGCTGGTGCAGTCGGTCGAGTCGCGCCGCGAGGAGCGCAAGCAGCAGCGGGCCAAGCAGTCCGACGAGGCGCGCCACGCCAAGGAGGAGCTGGTCGCCGAGGCGGAGCAGCTCGCGCAGTCCGACCAGTGGCGGGCGGCCGGTGAGCGGCTGCGGGCCCTGGTGGACACCTGGAAGGGTCTGCCGCGTCTGGACCGCAAGTCCGACGACGAGCTGTGGCACCGGTTCTCGCACGCGCGCTCGGCGTTCTCCAAGCGCCGCAAGGCCCACTTCGCGCAGCTCGACGCGCAGCGCGAGGAGGCCCGCCGGATCAAGGAGCGGCTGGTCTCGGAGGCCGAGGCGCTGTCGGCGTCGACGGACTGGGGTCCGACGGCCGCCCGCTACCGGGAGCTGATGGCCGACTGGAAGGCCGCGGGCCGCGCCCAGCGCGAGCACGAGGACGACCTGTGGAACCGCTTCCGCGGCGCCCAGGACGTGTTCTTCGCGGCGCGCAGCTCGGTCTTCGCCGAGCGGGACGCCGAGCAGTCGGAGAACCTGAAGCTCAAGGAGGAGCTGGCCGAGGAGGCCGAGAAGATCCTCCCGGTCACGGACCTGAAGACGGCGCGTGCCGCGTTCCGCTCGATCAACGAGCGCTGGGAGTCCATCGGCCATGTGCCGCGGGACGCCCGGCCGAAGGTCGAGGGCCGGATGCACGCCGTGGAGCGGGCGATCCAGGAGGCCGAGGAGGCCGAGTGGCGCCGCACCAACCCGGAGGCCCGCGCGCGTGCCGAGGGTCTGACCGGCCAGCTCCAGGCCGCGGTGGACAAGCTGCGGGCGCAGATCGACCAGGCCCGTGCCCAGGGCAACACCTCCCGCGCCGACAAGCTGGAGCGTGAGCTGGAGGGCCGCCAGGCCCTGCTGGACCAGGCGCTGAAGGGTCTGCAGGAGTTCGGCGGCTGACACGTCTGTGAGAGAGGCCCCCGTACGTGGTGTGCGGGGGCCTCTCGCGTGTCCGCGGCGGGTGTCAGGGCCGACGGGCCGACGTCACCCGGTAGACGTCGTACACGCCCTCCACGCCCCGTACGGCCTTCAGGACGTGGCCCAGGTGCTTGGGGTCGCCCATCTCGAACGTGAAGCGGGAGGTCGCGACCCGGTCGCGGGAGGTCTGGACGGCCGCGGAGAGGATGTTGACGTGCTGGTCGGACAGGACGCGGGTGACGTCCGACAGCAGCCGGGAGCGGTCCAGCGCCTCGACCTGGATGGCGACCAGGAAGACCGAGGACTGGGTGGGCGCCCACTCGACGTCCAGGATGCGCTCCGGCTCCCGGGACAGTGACTCCACGTTGACGCAGTCACTGCGGTGAACCGATACGCCACTACCGCGGGTGACGAAACCGATGATCGGGTCGCCGGGGACCGGCGTACAGCAGCGGGCGAGCTTGACCCAGACGTCGTCGACGCCCTTGACCACGACCCCGGGGTCCTGGTTGCTGCGCCGCTTGCGGCCTCGGGTGCGGGACGGCGGGACCGCCTCGTCGATCTCCTCGCTGGCCGCCTCCTCGCCGCCGAGGGCCTGCACCAGCTTCTGTACGACGTTCTGCGCGGCCACATGGCCCTCGCCGATCGCCGCGTACAGCGAGGAGATGTCCGGGTAGCGCATCTCGTGCGCCAGGGTGACCAGGGAGTCGCCGGTCAGGATGCGCTGGATCGGCAGGTTCTGCTTGCGCATGGCCCGCGCGATGGCGTCCTTGCCGTGCTCGATCGCCTCGTCGCGGCGCTCCTTGGAGAACCAGGCCCGGATCTTGTTGCGGGCCCGGGGCGACTTGACGAAGCCCAGCCAGTCGCGGGAGGGGCCGGCGCCGGTGGCCTTGGAGGTGAAGACCTCCACCAGGTCGCCGTTGTCCAGCGTCGATTCGAGCGGTACGAGCCTGCCGTTGACCCGCGCTCCTATGGTGCGGTGGCCGACCTCGGTGTGGACCGCGTAGGCGAAGTCCACCGGAGTGGCACCCGCGGGGAGCGCGATGACATCACCCTTCGGGGTGAAGACGAAGACCTCGTTGCGGGACAGGTCGAAGCGCAGGGACTCCAGGAACTCGCTGGGGTCCTCGGTCTCCTTCTGCCAGTCCAGGAGCTGGCGCAGCCACGCCATGTCGTTGAGGTGGTCGTCCTTGCCCTTGCCGGCCTTCGGTACGTCGGTACGCACCTTGGAGGCGCCGGCGACGGCCTCCTGCTTGTACTTCCAGTGCGCGGCGATGCCGTACTCGGCGCGGCGGTGCATGTCGAACGTACGGATCTGGAGTTCGACGGGCTTGCCGTTGGGTCCGATGACCGTCGTGTGCAGCGACTGGTACATGTTGAACTTGGGCATCGCGATGTAGTCCTTGAACCGCCCCGGAACCGGGTTCCAGCGGGCGTGGACGGTGCCCAGCGCCGCGTAGCAGTCGCGGACGGTGTCCACCAGGACGCGGATGCCCACCAGGTCGTAGATCTCCGCGAAGTCCCGGCCGCGGACGATCATCTTCTGGTAGACGCTGTAGTAGTGCTTGGGGCGGCCGGTGACGGTCGCCTTGATGCGGGCGGCGCGCAGGTCGGACTGGACCTCGTCGGTCACTATCGCCAGATACTCGTCACGCTTGGGAGCCCTTTCGGCCACCAGCCGTACGATCTCGTCGTACATCTTGGGGTAGAGGATCGCGAACGCGAGGTCCTCCAGCTCCCACTTGATGGTGTTCATGCCGAGGCGGTGGGCGAGCGGCGCGTAGATCTCGAGGGTCTCGCGCGCCTTCTTCTCCTGCTTCTCGCGCTTGAGGTAGCGCATGGTGCGCATGTTGTGCAGCCGGTCGGCGAGCTTGATGACCAGGACGCGCGGGTCCTTGGCCATGGCGACGACCATCTTGCGCACGGTCTCGGCCTGCGCGGCCTCGCCGAACTTGACCTTGTCCAGCTTGGTGACGCCGTCGACGAGCAGGGCGACCACCTCGCCGAAGTCGCGGCGCAGGTCGTCGAGGCCGTACTCGGTGTCCTCGACGGTGTCGTGCAGCAGGCCCGCCATCAGCGTGGCCGGGTCCATGCCGAGCTCGGCGAGGATCGTGGTCACCGCGAGGGGGTGGGTGATGTAGGGGTCGCCGCTCTTGCGCTTCTGGCCCCGGTGCCAGCGCTCGGCGACCTGGTAGGCCTTCTCGATCTGGCGCAGCGTCGCCGTCTCGACCTTGGGGTCGTTGCCGCGCACTATCCGCAGCAGCGGCTCCAGGACCGGGTTGTAGGGGTTGGCGCGCTGGACGCCGAGGCGGGCGAGCCGGGCGCGGACGCGGTTGGAGGAGGCGGAGCGGGCGGGGGGCTGCGCGGCCGCGGGGCGCTCGGGCGGGGCGGGCTTCGGGCGCGGCTGCTCGGCCGGCCTCTCGACGGGCGCGGAACGGTCGTGCTCGACCGGCCCGCGGGCGTCGTGCGCCGGCTTGGCCGCGGGTGCCGAGGCGGACTCGGGCTTGGCGGCGGTCAGGTGCTGGGCCTCGTCTGGCAAGAGGGCTCCTCGTGCGCGATCCGGGTCCCCCGGTCAGGCTCCGGAGCACCCATCGTAGCGATCCTGGGCTCCGACATCGCCTTCAGGCCGATGTGAGGACCGTCTACCCGTGCAACGCAAGGGGCGGGCGCCGGATTCCTCCGGGCCCGCCCCTTGCGGCGTACGACGGTTCTCAGACGGTCAGCAGGGCGTCCAGCCGGGCCGCCTCACCGAGCGCGGACTCCAGCCGGGGGCGGCCGTCGAGGAAGCTCAGCTCCATCAGGACGGCGACGCCCGCGACCTCGGCGCCCGCGCGGTGGATGAGCTGGATCGCCGCCTCGGCGGTGCCGCCGGTGGCGAGCACGTCGTCGACGATCAGGATCCGGTCCCCGGCAGTGAGGTCCTCGGCGTGCACCTCGATCTCCGCCGAGCCGTACTCCAGGTCGTAGGCCTGGCTGAGGGTGGCTCCGGGGAGCTTGCCCGCCTTGCGTACGGGGATGAAGCCGAGGCCGGCGCGGACGGCGACCGGGGCGCCCAGGATGAAGCCCCGGGCCTCCAGGCCGACGATCTTGGTGGCGCCGGTGCGCTCGGCGATCTCCGCGAAGGCGTCGGTGAGCGCGGTGAACGCCGCCGGGTCCGCCAGGAGCGGCGTGATGTCCTTGAACATCACGCCCGGCTCCGGGTAGTCGGCCACATCACGGATGCGGCTGAGCAGCAGTTCCTCGATGCCGGTCATCGGCGCTTCCCCGAGGGGCGGCGACGGCTGCGCGGCCCGGACTGGTCGCGCGGTCCGACGACCGCCGGGGTGGCGTCCTCGGAGTCGCCCCCGAAGTCGCCCCGGGTCTCGGCCAGTTCCTCGTCGGCGGCGGTCTGGGCGCGCTTGGCCAGGACGCGCTTCCTCAGGGCCTTCATCTGCGGCTCGCGCTCCTTGAGGTCGGCGACGAGCGGCGTGGCGATGAAGATCGAGGAGTAGGCGCCGGCGGCGAGACCGACGAACAGCGACAGCGAGATGTCGTTGAGGGTGCCCGCGCCGAGGACACCGCCGCCGATGAACAGCAGGCCCGCGACCGGCAGCAGCGCGACGACCGTGGTGTTGATGGAGCGGACCAGGGTGCCGTTGATCGAGCGGTTGGCGACCTCGCTGTAGGTGAAGCGGGTCTGCTTGGTGAGGTCCTTCGTCTGTTCCTTGAGGGAGTCGAAGACGACGACCGTGTCGTACAGCGAGTAACCGAGGATCGTCAGCAGACCGATCACCGTACCGGGCGTGACCTCGAAACCGACGAGGGCGTAGATGCCGACGGTGATGGTGATGTCGTGGATCAGGGCGACGAGCGCCGCGATGGCCATGCGCCATTCGAAGGCGATCGCCAGGTAGATCACGACGAGGACCATGAAGATCGCCAGACCCTGCCAGGCCTTGTTGGCGATCTGGTCACCCCAGCTCGGGCCGACGAGGTCGGCGGCGATCTTCTCCGAGTCGACCTTGAAGTCCGCGGCGAGCTTGTTCTTGATCTCGTCGGACTGCTGGGTGTCCATGCCGGCGATCTGGATGCGCAGCGTGTCGTTGCCGAGCTTCTGCACGACGGCCTGGTGGCCGGAGGCCTCTTCGGCGAAGGTCTCCGCCTGGGCGACGGAGACGCTGGTCTTCGGGGTGGTGAAGACCGCGCCGCCCTGGAAGTCGATGCCCATGTTCAGGCCGCGGACCGCGAGGCCCAGGATGGCCGTGATGGTGATCAGGACCGAGATGCCGTACCAGAGCTTGCGGTGGCCGATGAAGTCGTAGCTGACCTCGCCACGGTGGAGTCGGGCGCCGAGGTTGCCGAGTTTCGACACGCTCACGCCTCCTTCGTCTCGACGGAGCCGGCGGCGGGACCGGCGGGACGGCGGGTGCGGCGAATCGGCGGCTGCGCGCCCAGGCTCTTGGGGTCGAGCCCGGACCACTTGTGGCCGTTCGCGAAGAACTTGCGGCGGGCGAGCAGGGTCATCAGCGGCTTGGTGAAGAAGAAGACCACGACGACGTCGAGGACGGTGGTCAGACCGAGGGTGAACGCGAAGCCCTGGACCTTGCCGACGGTGACGATGAACAGCACCGCGGCGGCGAGGAAGGACACGAAGTCGGAGACCAGGATGGTGCGCCGGGCGCGCGGCCAGGCCCGCTCGACGGCGGGGCGCAGGCTGCGGCCCTCGCGGATCTCGTCCCGGATGCGTTCGAAGTACACGATGAACGAGTCCGCGGTGATACCGATCGCGACGATGGCACCGCAGACGGCCGGCAGGTTCAGCGCGAAGCCGATGGCCGGGCCGAGCAGCGACATGATCACGTAGGTCAGGGCGGCGGACATCAGCAGCGAGGCGATCGCGATGAGCGACAGACCGCGGTAGTAGGCCACCAGGTAGATCACGACCAGGGCGAGGCCGATGGCGCCGGCCAGCAGACCGGCGTGCAGCTGCTCACCGCCGAGCGCGGCGGTCACGGTGGTGACGCTCTGCTCCTTGAAGGAGAGCGGGAGCGCACCGTACGACAGCATGTTGGCGAGGCCCTGGGCCTCGTCCTGGGTGAAGCTGCCGGAGATCTGCGCGTTGCCGCCGGTGATGGCGGACTGCACGTAGGGGCTGGAGACGACGTTGCCGTCGAGGACGATGGCGAACTCGTTCTGCGGCTGGGTGTTCTGCGCGAGCTGGCCGGTGACGGTCGCGAACTTCTTCGTCCCCTTGGAGTTGAAGTCCATGGTGACCTGCCAGCCGGCGGCGGTCTGGGTGTCGTAGACGGCCTGGGCCTTGTCGACGTCGGTGCCGTCGACGGCGGCGGGGCCGAGCAGGTACTTGTACCAGACCTTGTCGATCTCACCGCAGGCCACGGTGGTGTCCTCGGGCTTGACGCCCTCGCCGGCCTTGGCGCGGACGGACCGCTTGGAGCAGTCCAGCGCCGCGTACTTCGCCTGGATCGCGGCGTCGGAGGTGCTGCCGGAGGCGGTGGCCGAGGGAGTGGTGGAGGCCTTGGCGCTGTCGGTCGCGCTCGCCGACGGCGTGGAGTCCGCCTTCAGCCCGTCGGTGACGGCCCGGCCCTGGGAGGTGGCGGTGGCCGAAGGGGACGAGGAGGACGAGGAGGATGCCTTCTCCCCGGACCCGGTGGCGCTCGACGAGGGGCTCGGCGAGGCGGAGGAGGACCCGCTGGCCGAGGCGCTCGGCGAGGTGGTGGCCGCGGCGGAGCCGGTGGCCTCCTGGGCCAGGACCGGACGGAAGTACAGCTTGGCGGTGGTGCCGACCTGGTCCCGGGCTTCCTTGGAGTTGGTGCCCTTGGGGATGTTCACGATGATGTTGCGGTCACCCTGGGTCTGCACCTCCGTCTCGGAAACGCCCAGCCCGTTGACGCGGCGGTTCATGATCTCGACCGCGGTGTCCATGTTGGCCTTGTTGATCGCGGACCCCTGGTCGGCCTTCGCCTCCAGCGTGATGCTGGTGCCGCCGGCGAGGTCGATGCCCAGTCGGGGGGTGGTGTCCCCGGAGACGAACATGCCTCCGGTGAGCCCCACGAGGGCGATCAGGATCAGGGCCAGCGAGCGCCCCGGCTTGCTCTGGGCGCTCGCGCTCCGGCCCTTTTTAGGTGCTGCCACCTTCTTGTACTCCCTCTCGGGCCGCCTCGCGCCGGGTCAGCACGCCGGCGGCCATGACATGTGGTCGGGATCCCCTGCGAGATGCGTACGCCCCGGGCCGCACGGGCATGGGCCCATGGGTCCCGGGGGCGCACTACTTCTTCGCGTCGGATTCGCCGTCGGTCTTGTGCGGCTCCTCGTCGGCCTCGGCCTCGGCGGTCTTCTCCTCCGCCGCTTCGGGCGTGTCCTTCTTGCCGAGGTCGACGGACTTGTCGTCGGAGGCGGCGGCAGCTTCGTCGGCGGGCTCGTCGGCGTCGGCGGAGTCGGTGAGGGAGGAGGCGTCGTCCGGGACGACGTCGGAGTCGGACTTCAGGTCGTGCTCGATGCCGTGGACGATGCGGTTGTACTCGTCGTCGGTCAGGACGGCGCCGATCGCGTTCTTCGCGAAGAGCAGTTCCACGCCCGGGCCCGCGTCGAGGAGGACCGTGTCGTCGTTGACCTCCTTGACCGTCGCGTACATGCCCCCGATGGTGCGGATACCGCTACCGGGCTGCAGCTGGTTCCGCATGTCGGCGGCCTGCTGCTGCTTCTTCTTGGCCGACCGGGTCATCAGGAACATGGCCCCGATGAGCACGATGAACGGGAGGAGGGTCACAGGACTCACGGGTCGGAACTTCCTTCAAGCGACCGCGATGGTTGAGCGGCCTGATGGATGGGGGTTGTGTGCTGCCGACATAGGCGGCATCGGCGGAGTCTAAGCGAGTCCGCGCGCAGGGAACAACGTTCAGCATGGCACCTGGGTTCCTTGTCCCGCGAATGCCGCCGACCGTTGTCTTTCCGTGTCATGCCTCGAAGAGGTCCTGCTGGCCGCCGCCGTGGGTGCGCGGCGGAGTGAGACCCAGGTGGGTCCATGCGGCGGGGGTGGCGACGCGCCCGCGCGGGGTGCGCGCCAGCAGTCCCTCCCTGACCAGGAAGGGCTCGGCGACCTCCTCCACGGTCTCACGCTCCTCCCCCACCGCGACGGCGAGCGTGGACAGGCCGACCGGGCCGCCGCCGAACAGCTTCAGCAGCGCCTGCAGGACCGCCCGGTCCAGCCGGTCGAGGCCGCGCGCGTCGACCTCGTACACCTTCAGCGCGGCCGCGGCGATCTCACGGGTGACGATGCCGTCGGCCTTGACCTGCGCGTAGTCGCGGACGCGGCGCAGCAGCCGGTTGGCGATCCGGGGCGTGCCGCGGGAGCGGCCGGCGATCTCGGCGGCGCCGTCGGGGTCGATCTCGACGTCGAGGAGATGGGCCGAGCGGTGGACGACGCGCTGGAGCTCGGCGGGCTCGTAGAACTCCATGTGCGCGGTGAAGCCGAAGCGGTCGCGCAGCGGGGGCGGCAGCAGGCCGGCCCGGGTAGTGGCGCCGACCAGGGTGAAGGGGGGCAGCTCCAGGGGGATGGCGGTGGCGCCGGGGCCCTTGCCGACGATGACGTCGACGCGGAAGTCCTCCATCGCCATGTAGAGCATCTCCTCGGCGGGGCGGGACATGCGGTGGATCTCGTCGAGGAAGAGGACCTCGCCCTCCTGGAGGGAGGAGAGGATCGCGGCGAGGTCGCCGGCGTGCTGGATCGCGGGGCCGGAGGTGATGCGGATGGGGGCGCCCATCTCGGCCGCGATGATCATCGAGAGGGTGGTCTTGCCGAGGCCGGGGGCGCCGGAGAGCAGGACGTGGTCGGCGGTGGCCCCGCGCGCGCGGGCGGCGCGCAGGACGAGGTCGAGCTGTTCGCGGACCTTCTCCTGTCCGATGAACTCGCCCAGGTCCTTGGGGCGCAGGGCGGCCTCGACGGCCTGGTCCTCGCGGTCGGCGACAGGGCCCACCAGCCGCTCGGCCGCGGCGTCGGTGTCGGTCGTGTCGTCCCAGTTCATTGATGTGCCTCAGCGGTGGTCTCAGGGGGGCGGGGTCAGCGGGCTCGGTTCAGGGTCTGCAGGGCGGCCTTGAGGAGCTGCCCGACCTGTGGGGTGCCCTCGGCCGCCTCCGCCTGGGGGGTCACGGCGGCCACGGCCTCGTCGGCCTCGCGGGTGGCGTAGCCGAGGCCGATGAGGGCGGCGTGGAGCTGGTCGCGCCAGCCGTGGGTGACGGGGGCACCGATCGCGGGGGCGCCGACCGGCTCGCCGAGCCGGTCCTTCAGCTCCAGCAGGAGCTTCTGGGCGCCCTTCTTGCCGATGCCGGGGACGGCGATCAGCGCTTTCTCGTCCCCGGTGGACACCGCGCGGCGCAGCGCGTCCGGGGTGTGCACGGCGAGCATCGCCTGGGCCAGCCGGGGGCCGACGCCGCTGGCGGTCTGGAGCAGCTCGAAGACCTGGCGCTCGTCGTCGTCGACGAAGCCGTACAGGGTGAGGGAGTCCTCGCGGACGACGAGGGAGGTGGCCAGTCTGGCCTCCTGGCCCTTGCGCAGTCCGGAGAGGGTGTTCGGCGTGCACTGGACGGCGATGCCGATGCCTCCGACCTCGACCACCGCGGAGTCGGGGGCGAGGGCGGCGACCGGTCCGCTGACGAAGGCGATCATGCCGTACGGCCTTTCGTTGCGTTGGCTGTGTGCAGGGCGACGGCCTGCTGGAGGCGGTTCTGGGCGGGGGCGCGCCAGATGTGGCAGATGGCGAGGGCGAGGGCGTCCGCGGCGTCGGCCGGTTTCGGGGGCGCGTCGAGCCGGAGCAGCCGGGTGACCATGGCGCCGACCTGGGCCTTGTCGGCGCGGCCGCTGCCCGTGACGGCGGCCTTGACCTCGCTGGGGGTGTGCAGGGCGACGGGGATGCCGCGGCGGGCGGCGCACAGCATGGCGACGGCGCTGGCCTGGGCGGTGCCCATCACGGTGCGTACGTTGTGCTGGCTGAAGACCCGTTCCACGGCGACGACCTCGGGGCGGTACTCGTCGAGCCACCGCTCGATGCCCTGCTCGACGGCGACCAGGCGCAGGCCGATTTCGGCGTCGGCGGGTGTGCGGACGACTCCCACGCCGAGCAGGGTGAGCGGCCGGCCGGCGACGCCTTCGACCACGCCGACGCCGCACCGCGTCAGTCCGGGGTCCACACCGAGTACGCGCACGTCACTCCTTCTCCGGCTGGCACCTGTTCGTTCCCGTCGCGTCAGGCTATCCGGCCGCACTGACAACGCTCCGCGGTCGGGCGGCCGGGGCGGGACTGAAGATCATTCAAAGAGAAGGCAAAGGATCATCACAGCGGGTCGCCGATGTCCGACAAGTCGTCAGAATGCCGTCCCCGCACGGGCCTTACTCCGTTGCTTCGCACAGGTGATCACTTATAGCTTCCAGACGCGAACACTGACCATGTTCGCGTTCCGGTGAGCAAAGGTCTCGCCGGAGTCACATCATCACGACAGAAACGGGGATCCCCATGCGTTCCATGGTGAAGCTCGCCGCGACGACCGCCTCCGTCCTGCTGGCCGGGATCGCGATCGCGACGCCGGCCCAGGCCGCCGCCGACTCCAAGCACACCGGCCGCAGCGGCTGCTTCAACTGGTCCTGGGCCGACGGCATCTCGACCACCACGGTCTACTTCCACAACATCTGCGACCACAAGGCCACCATCAACATCTGGTGGAAGGACGGCGCGGTGGAGTACATGAAGGCCGCCACCGTGGCCGCCGACGGCAAGGGCAACCTGAAGCACACCGGTGACGTGAAGAGCATCGACGGCTGATCACGGCCCCACGCCCCTGACGAGGGCGCGCGCAGACGACGAACGGCCCGCCGAAGGGGATTTCGGCGGGCCGTTTCGTGTGCCTCGGGCGAGCGGGTCGGTCAGGCGTCGACCTTCTCCATGACCTCGTCGCTGACGTCGAAGTTGGCGAAGACGTTCTGCACGTCGTCGCTGTCCTCGAGGGCGTCGATGAGCTTGAAGATCTTCTTGGCGCCCTCCTCGTCCAGCTCGACCTGGACGGACGGCACGAAGCTGGACTCGGCGGAGTCGTAGTCGATGCCGGCCTCCTGGAGGGCGGTGCGGACCTCGACCAGGTCGGTGGCCTCGCTGACGACCTCGAAGGTCTCGCCGAGGTCGTTGACCTCCTCGGCGCCCGCGTCCAGGACGGCACCGAGGACGTCGTCCTCGCTCAGCTCGCCCTTGGGGACGATGATGACGCCCTTGCGGCTGAACATGTACGACACGGAGCCCGGGTCGGCCATGTTGCCGCCGTTGCGGGTCATCGCGACGCGGACGTCGGAGGCGGCGCGGTTGCGGTTGTCGGTGAGGCACTCGATGAGCACCGCGACGCCGTTCGGGCCGTAGCCCTCGTACATGATCGTCTCGTAGTCGGCGCCACCGGCCTCGAGACCGCCACCGCGCTTGATCGCGGAGTCGATGTTCTTGTTCGGCACCGACTGCTTCTTGGCCTTCTGCACGGCGTCGTACAGCGTCGGGTTGCCCTCGAGGTCGACTCCGCCCATGCGCGCGGCGACCTCGATGTTCTTGATCAGCTTCGCGAAGAGTTTGCCGCGCTTGGCGTCGATCACGGCCTTCTTGTGCTTCGTCGTAGCCCATTTAGAGTGGCCGGACATCTGCCTGTCTCCTTCGCGTAACCATCCCATAACGAACTCCCCCAGGCCCTGAGAGCCCGGGGGGACCCCCCGAGATCCTACAAGGACTCCGCCGTTCGGTTCGCGCGCACCATGTCGACGAACAGGGAGTGCACGCGGTGGTCGCCGGTCAGTTCCGGGTGGAACGACGTGGCGAGCGCGTTGCCCTGGCGTACGGCGACGATGTGGCCGCCGTGCTCGGCGAGCACCTCGACGTCCGCGCCGACGGACTCCACCCAGGGGGCGCGGATGAAGACGCCCTCCACAGGATCGCCCTCGACGCCCTTCACGTCCACCGCCGCTTCGAAGGACTCGTTCTGCCGCCCGAAGGCGTTGCGGCGCACGATCATGTCGATGCCGCCGAACGTCTCCTGGCCCGAACGCGGGTCGAGGATCTTGTCGGCGAGCATGATCAGGCCGGCGCAGGTGCCGTAGACGGGCATCCCTGCCCGTACGCGCGCGCGGAGCGGCTCCATCACGCCGAAGAGGACGGCCAGCTTGGAGATGGTGGTCGACTCGCCGCCGGGGAGGACGAGACCGTCCACCTCGGCGAGTTCCTCGGGGCGCCGGACCGGCCTGGCCACGGCGTCCGCCGCGGCCAGGGCGATCAGGTGCTCCCGTACGTCGCCCTGGAGGGCCAGGACGCCTATGACAGGAGTGCTCATGGGGAACTACCAGCCGCGGTTGGCGTAGCGCTCGGCCTCGGGGAGGGTGTCGCAGTTGATGCCGACCATGGCCTCGCCCAGGTTGCGGGACGCGTCCGCGATGATCTTGGGGTCGTCGTAGAAGGTGGTGGCCTTCACGATGGCGGCGGCGCGCTTGGCCGGGTCGCCGGACTTGAAGATGCCCGAGCCGACGAAGACGCCCTCGGCACCGAGCTGGCGCATCAGCGCGGCGTCGGCGGGGGTGGCCACGCCACCGGCGGAGAACAGCACGACAGGGAGCTTGCCGAGCTCGGCGACCTCCTTGACCAGCTCGTACGGGGCGCGCAGCTCCTTGGCGGCGGCGTACAGCTCGTGGTTGTCGTAGCCGCGGAGCCGGGCGATCTCGTTCTTGATCTGGCGCAGGTGGCGGACCGCCTCGACGACGTTGCCGGTGCCGGCCTCGCCCTTGGAGCGGATCATCGCGGCACCCTCGGCGATACGGCGCAGGGCCTCGCCCAGGTTGGTGGCGCCGCACACGAACGGGGTGGTGAAGGCCCACTTGTCGGAGTGGTTGACCTCGTCGGCCGGGGTGAGGACCTCGGACTCGTCGATGTAGTCCACGCCGAGGGACTGCAGGACCTGGGCCTCGACGAAGTGGCCGATGCGGGACTTGGCCATGACCGGGATCGAGACGGCCTCGATGATGCCCTCGATCATGTCGGGGTCGGACATACGGGCCACGCCGCCGTCCTTGCGGATGTCGGCCGGGACCCGCTCCAGGGCCATGACGGCGACGGCCCCCGCGTCCTCGGCGATCTTCGCCTGCTCCGGCGTGACGACGTCCATGATCACGCCGCCCTTGAGCTGCTCCGCCATGCCGCGCTTCACGCGCGCGGTGCCGGTCTCGGGAGCCTGGTTCTCGGTGATGGACACGGGTTGACCTCACTGGAGTGGAAGAGGGGATGGTGCAGGAACCGAGGAAACGGGAATGAACCAGTCCACAGCAAGGGCCAATGGGAAGGCCGTGGATCGTTTTCGGTTCCGGAGCCCTTCCGGGACCGGTCTCAGTCCGAGTTCTCCCAGGTCAGCACCCCCGGGCCGTCGGGCGTCAGCACCGGCACCCAGGCCTCGTCCGCCTCGGAGAGCCGGGACTCGTCGAGGACCAGCGGCGCGGGGAAGAGGTCGTCCCGGTTCGCGGAGCCGTGGACGAGCAGGGCGACCGCGGTCCGCAGCCGGTCGAGCAGGGGCGGGGGCCAGTCCATGCCTGCGGCTCCGGCGCCCTTGAGCTCGCCGACGAAGAGGTCCTTCAGGTCCCCGGCCGGGTCGTTTCCCGGCACGGGCAGCAGATAGCCCTCCTGCGCGTACGGGACGCAGCCGAAGCCGCCGCCCTGCACCTCGTACACCACGCCGGTCGGGGCCGCCACCACGACGAAGACCCAGCCGGTGTCCTCGAGGTCGAGGAAGACCCGTCGCGGGGCGTCGGACATGGCCTCAGGCCGCCCGGTCGGCGAGGGCGGCGGGGGCCTCGTCGTCCATCTCGAAGGCCATCGGGAACGGGGCGTGGCCGGCCAGGCGGAACCAGCGGACCTTGCGGTGCTCGCGCAGACGGCGGGCGGCGCCGACGGCGTCGTTGTGGAAACGGCGGGCCATCGGGACCCGGCGGACGGCCTCGGTCAGCTCATGGGTCGCCGCCTCTCCGCCGGGCGCCGCGCGCACCGCCTCCACCTGCTGGGCGTCCGCGAAGACGGCCCTCAGGGCCTGGCTCAGTTCGCTCTCGGCGACCTCCCGCTGCTCCTCCTCGGCCTGCCGGGCGCCGTGCGCGGCCTCGTACAGCACGATCGAGGCGGCCGGGTCGAGGACCCCGGAGGTGGCCAGTTCCTGGGCCACGGACGCCCGGCGCAGGAGCTGGGCGTCCAGCGCCGCGCGGGCGGCGTCGATACGGGCGTGCAGGCGGTCCAGACGGCCCGCCGTCCAGCTCAGGTACAGCCCGGTCGCGACGAGGACGACGAGGGCCCAGATGAGGGTTGCGGTCACGGTCGGCAAGGCTATCGGGACGCCCTGCGCCACGGATCGCGCGGTGGGTCACGGATATGGGACGCCGTGCCCCGAGGCGCTGGGCACGGGGCGCTCGGCGCGTGGGCACACGGCTGGTCGCGGACCGCACCCGTGCGTACGCCCCGGCAAGCACCCCGGGCCCACGGCCGGCCGGACCCCGGCCCCCACCGCACGCCTGCCGCCGACGCACCGCCCTGGGGCAAGGCGCGCACCGCCGAGCCACCGCGCACGGCAGCCACCGTCCCGCCGCCCCCGGGGGCCGGGCACGCACCCCCGCAACCCCGAGACCCGCGTCCCGAAGCCCCCCAGAGCCGGACGCACCCCCGAAACCCCGGGGGACACCGAGCCCCCCGGGGCGCGCGTCGCCCGGCGTCAGTCGCGGGCCAGGCCCAGGCGGGCGCGGAGGCCCGGGCCGCCTCGGTCGTCGTCGGTCACGGCGACCGCCGCCGCGCCCGCCGTGACCGTCTCGTACACCGAGAGGATGTCCGCGCCGACGGTCGACCAGTCGAAGCGGCGGACATGGGCGCTGCCTCGTTCCCGCAGTTCGGCGCGGCGTTCCGGGTCCCCCAGGAGCCGTACGGCGGCCTCGGCGAGCGCGTCCGCGTCCTCGTTGGCGAAGAGCTCGCCCGCCGCGCCCTGGTCGAGGACCTGGGCGAAGGCGTCCAGGTCGGAGGCGAGGACGGGGGCGCCCGCCGACATGGCCTCGACGAGGATGATGCCGAAGCTCTCCCCGCCGGTGTTGGGGGCGACGTACAGGTCGACGCTGCGCAGGAAGCGGGCCTTGTCCTCGTCGCTGACCATGCCGAGGAACTCCACGCGCGCGTGCAGTTCCTTCGGGAGGTCGGCCACCGCCTCCCGCGCGTCACCGCGGCCGGCGACCAGCAGCCGGGCGCCGGGCCGCTCGGCGAAGATCCGGGGCAGGGCCTTCATCAGCACCGGCAGCCCCTTGCGCGGCTCGTCGATCCGGCCGACGAAGCCGATCGTGTCGCCCTGCCACTCGGCCTTGGGTTCGGCCTGGGCGAAGAAGTCGACGTCGACGCCGTTGGGGATGACGACCGCGTCCCCGCCGAGGTGCTCCACGAGCGTCCGGCGGGCGTACTCGCTGACCGCGATCCGCGCGCTGATCTTCTCCAGCGCGGCCTGGAGGATCGCGTACGCGGCGATCATCGCGCGTGAGCGGGGGTTCGATGTGTGGAACGTGGCCACGATGGGGCCCTGCGCCGCCCAGCAGGTCAGCAGGCCGAGGGACGGCGAGGTCGGCTCGTGGATGTGGATGACGTCGAACGAGCCGTCGTGCAGCCAGCGGCGCACGCGCGCGGCACTGAGGAAGCCGAAGTTCAGCCGGGCCACCGAGCCGTTGTACGGCACCGGGACCGCGCGGCCGGCCGAGACGACGTACGGCGGCAGCGGGGTGTCGTCGTCCGCGGGGGCGAGGACGGACACCTCGTGACCGAGCCGGATGAAGTACTCGGCGAGGTCGCGGATGTGGAACTGGACGCCGCCCGGCACGTCCCAGGAGTACGGGCAGACGATGCCGATTCTCACGCGGTCCCCCCGGGACCGGGCTGCGCGGGGTCCAGATCCGCGCGCCACAACCGCTGAAGCATGTGCCAGTCCTCCGGATGGTCGGCGATGCCCGAGGCGAAGGCGTCTGCCAGCGCCTGTGTCATGACAGACGTCTTCTCCGCCCGCGTACCTGACGGGGGTACCTCGATCGGGGGATGGACGCGGCCCTGCATGACGGGCGACTCGTCGTACCAGAGCGTGACGGGAAGCAGGAGGGCGCCGGTCTGCTGGGCGAGCAGGGCGGGCCCCGCGGGCATCGTCGCGGTGTCGCCGAAGAAGCTCACCTGGACGCCGGAGGCGGACAGGTCGCGCTCGGCGACCAGACAGACCAGGCCGCCGTCGCGCAGCCGCCGGGCCAGGGTGCCGAAGGCGGCGCCGCCGCTGTGCGGCAGGACCTCCATGCCGAGGCCCTCGCGGTAGGCGACGAAACGGTCGTACAGGGATTCCGGCTTGAGGCGCTCGGCGACCGTCGTGAACGGGGTCTGCAGCCTGGTGGTGACCCAGGCTCCGGCGAGGTCCCAGTTCGCCATGTGGGGCAGCGCGAGGATGACGCCCCGGTCGGAGGCGATGCCGTCGGTGAGGTGGTGGACGTCCTTGGGTTCGAACCCGGCCTTGATCCGCTCCTCGCTCCACGCGGGCAGCCGGAACGACTCCATCCAGTAGCGCAGGTAGGACCGCATGCCCGCGCGGGAGAGCTCGGCGAGGCGCTCGGGGCTCGCGTCCGGCACCACGCGCGCGTAGTTGCTCTCCAGCCGCCGTACACCCTTGCCGCGTCTCTTCCAGGCCAGGTCGGCGATGGACTGTCCGAGGCGGACCGCAGCCGGCTCGGGGAGTTTCTTGACGGTGCTCCAGCCGAGGCCGTACAGCGCGTCGGTCACGCGCTCCTGGGGGCTCACTTCGCGGCCTCGCTCCCCCGGGTCTCCTCCGTGGCCTCCGTGGCCGCCGCTGCCTCCGCCTCGGCCGACTCCCGGCGGACCGTGACGACCCGCTGGATCAGCGTGACGAGGCTGCCGACGGCGACGATCCACAGGGCGACCGGCAGCAGGTACTGGATGCCCGGCACGCCGAACTTGTGCAGGCCCGCGAAGCCGGCCGCGACCAGCGAGACGACCAGGCGCTCGGCCCGCTCGACGAGTCCGTTGACGGCGACCGGCAGGCCGATCGACTCGCCACGGGCCTTGGTGTACGACACCACCTGGCCGCTGGCCAGACAGAAGATGGAGACGGCGCACAGGACGTTGTCGTTCCCGTTGCCCGCGTACCAGAGGGCGAAGCCGCCGAAGATCGCGCCGTCGGCGACCCGGTCCAGCGTGGAGTCCAGGAAGGCGCCCCAGCGGCTGGAGCGGCCGAGCTGGCGGGCCATGTTGCCGTCGACGAGGTCGGAGAAGACGAAGAGCGTGATCACGACCGTGCCCCAGAAGAACTCGCCCCGGGGGTAGAAGACCAGCGCTCCCGCGACCACACCGGCGGTCCCGAGCAGGGTGACCGTGTCCGGGCTGACCCCCCGCCGGATGAGAAATGCGGCGAACGGCGTGAGGACACGCGTGAAAAACGCACGCGCGTACTTGTTCAGCATGGCCTTCCCGAGGGTCGGTGTGGCCGCGCGGCCCCTGCTGGCCACCGGCTGGCCCATCGTAGCCACGCGCGCGTGTGTGCGACGGCCGGGCACCCACCCCCCGTGTCACAGCACGACGGCATCCGGGTCACGGCCCGGTCGCGGGCTTGCCACCCGGCTTCCCGTCCGCCGTATGGACGCGGGGTGACGGGAGTGGAAAGCTCGAAGGACCGCGGGCGTCGCCGGAGCCGCCATCGCACGCGGGGCCGTCGTGCCCGCGCCCCCGATGACCTCACCGTGCACGGGAGGCAAGAAATGGGCGACAAGGCAAACGCACACCCCGGAGCCGCCGGCAGGGCTACGGCGGCCGACCATCCCGCGTCCGTACGGAATGTGGTGCTGGTCGGCCACTCCGGTTCGGGCAAGACGACTTTGGTGGAGGCTCTCGCGCTGACGGCGGGAGCGGTGAACCGGGCGGGCCGTGTGGAGGACGGCGGCACCGTCTCGGACTACGACGAGATCGAGCACCGGCAGCAGCGCTCCGTACAGCTCTCCCTGGTGCCGGTCGAATGGGACGGCATCAAGATCAACCTGTTGGACACCCCCGGATACGCCGACTTCGTCGGGGAGCTCAGGGCCGGTCTGCGCGCGGCGGACGCGGCCCTTTTCGTCGTCTCGGCCTCGGACGGGGTGGACGGCTCGACCCGCATGGTGTGGGAGGAGTGCGCGGCGGTCGGCATGCCGCGCGCGATCGTCGTCACGCACCTGGAGGCGGCCCGCGCGGACTTCGCGGAGCTGACCCCGGTCCTCGCGGAGGCGTTCGGCGGCGACGACCCGGACGCCGTGCTCCCGCTGTATCTGCCGCTGCACGGCCCGCAGGCGCCCGACGGGCACGCGCCCGTGACGGGGCTGACCGGGCTGCTGTCGCAGAAGCTGTTCGACTACTCCTCCGGCGAGCGCAAGGAGTCCGAACCGGGCGAGGACCAGCTCCCGGACCTCGAGGAGGCCCGCAACCGGCTGATCGAGGGGATCATCGCCGAGAGCGAGGACGAGACCCTCATGGACCGCTATCTCGGGGGCGAGCAGGTCGACGTCGCGACCCTGATCGAGGACCTGGAGCGGGCCGTCGCGCGCGGCACGTTCTTCCCCGTCCTCGCGGCCGCCCCCGCCGCCGAGGGTGCCCGGCAGGGCATCGGCACGGTCGAGGTGCTGGAACTGATCACCAGGGGCTTCCCGACGCCGCTGGAACGCGACGCGCCGCAGGTGACGACGGTGGACGGCAAGCCGCGCGAGCTGAAGCTGTGCGATCCCGCCGGGCCGCTGGTCGCGGAGGTGGTGAAGACCTCGTCCGATCCGTACGTGGGCCGGGTCTCGCTGGTGCGGGTGTTCTCCGGCACGCTGCGCCCCGACGAGACGGTCCATGTCTCGGGTCACGGGCTGGCCGACCGGGGCCACGAGGACCACGACGTCGACGAGCGCATCGGCGCCCTGTCGGCGCCCTTCGGCAAGCAGCAGCGGGCGCTGACGCACGCCATCGCGGGCGACCTCGCGTGCGTGGCGAAACTCAGCCGCGCGGAGACCGGCGACACGCTCTCCGCGAAGGACGACCCGCTCCTCATGGAGCCCTGGCAGATGCCCGACCCGCTGCTGCCGTTGGCCATCCAGGCGCACAGCAAACCCGACGAGGACAAGCTCTCGCAGGGTCTTGCGCGGCTGGTCGCCGAGGACCCGACGATGCGCCTGGAGCAGAACCAGGACACCCACCAGGTGGTGCTGTGGTGCCTGGGCGAGGCCCACGCGGACGTGGCGCTGGAGCGGCTGCGGGCCCGTTACGGGGTCCAGGTCGACGTCGTACCGCACCAGGTCTCCCTCCGGGAGACGTTCGCGGACCGGTCGGCCGGGCGCGGGCGGCATGTGAAGCAGTCCGGCGGGCACGGGCAGTACGCGATCTGTGAGATCGAGGTGGAGCCGCTGCCGGGCGGCTCGGGCATCGAGTTCGTGGACAAGGTCGTCGGCGGCGCGGTGCCGCGGCAGTTCATCCCGTCCGTCGAGAAGGGCGTGCGGTCGCAGGCGGCCAAGGGCGTCGTGGGCGGGCATCCGCTGGTCGACGTGCGGATCACCCTGCGCGACGGCAAGGCGCACTCGGTGGACTCCTCCGACGCCGCGTTCCAGACGGCCGGCGCGCTGGCGCTGCGCGAGGCGGCGGCGGACGCGAGGATCCATCTGCTGGAGCCGGTGGCCGAGGTGAGTGTGCTGGTCGGCGACGACTACGTGGGCGCCGTGATGAGCGATCTGTCGGGGCGGCGCGGGCGGGTGCTGGGCACCGAGCAGACGGCCGGCGGGCGCACGCTCGTCAAGGCCGAGGTGCCCGAGATCGAGATCGGCCGGTACGCGGTCGATCTGCGTTCGCTGTCGCACGGCACGGCGCGTTTCCACCGCGCGTACGCCCGGCACGAGCCGATGCCGCCGCAGGTGGCCGAGCGGGTCCGGCAACAGGCGGAGGCGAGCTAGGGATTGAGGCGGTGTCAGCCTCAAGTGACGGGAGAGGAAGGTGATCCTCCGGTTCGGCGGGCGGCTTCGGCCGTCCGCCGACGGATGTCGGTGGCTGGGGATACGCTGATGACCTGATCAACAGGTGTGCGGAGTACGGAAGTCGGGAAGGCCGCAAGGGCGGGATCGCGGCGAGTGGGGGCGGGAATGACCGTGGAGGACTTCTTCGGGCCACAGGTGCCCCGGACGGGCGGAGCGGGGCAGGGCCCCACGTTCGCGCTCGCCTCGGCGGCGTACCGGGACACCCCGATGGAGGAGATCAAGAAGGCCGACAACGAATGGCACCAGTCGACGGTCAACGAGGGCCGCAAGTGGGCGAAGATCTTCCGGCCCAACTTCGGTGAGGCGTACTCCCAGGCGGTGATCGACCGCATGCTGGGCGTCGGCCGCAAGCCGCTCATCCAGTCCTTCGGCAGCGAGCCGCAGGTCGTCGTCGAACACTGCCTCGCGGCCACCCGCATCCGCCGCCAGCGCGACATCAGACTGACCGGCATCATGCTGCTGTGCGGGGTGCTGTTCCTGCCCGGCCTGCTGGTGTGGCTGCTCGTGTTCCAGCTCCGCGCCACCATGGGCAGGACCGACAACAAGCGGGTCTCCGGACTCGGCACCGGTCTGCTGGTCGCCGTCGCCGCGCTCGCCGTGATCTTCCTGGTCCGGATGCCGTTCACGGGCCTCGCGGGGTGGTACGCGCGCGGGTGCATCGTGGCCCCGGTGGCCGGCTGGTTCCTGGCCAAGCGGGTCTGCGAGACCACCGCGAACGACCTGCGCGAGCGCTGGGACGGGCTGCTGTCCGGCGGCAGTGTCGGCGCCAAGGTCCCCGAGGCCGTGCCGACCAGTCCCGACCAGGCCGCGGCGGAGCAGCTCCGCCAGTCCCTGGCCCGCCTCAGCGCCGAGCAGCAGTCCAACTCGGTCTTCTACGCCGGCCCCAAGGGCATACTCGGCATGGGCACCCGCTGGGGCTCCTGGCACCTCGCGGAGGAACTGGTCCCGCTCGACCCGGTCAAGGGCATCCACGAGTTCCGCAGCTGGACGGTGGTCCGGGCGATCCACGAGGAACTGACCGTGCTGCACCGGCAGCGGCTGAAGACCGGCGGCTTCCCCGAGCCGCAGGTGCGCCACTGGATCGTCACGCATGTCGGCGAGGGCGCCAAGGAGGTGTCCCGTCCCGAGGGCACGGACATCGAGGCGTACCAGTTCAAGCCCAGGGCCATCGAGGACATCTGCAACAACCAGCAGTTCGACAGCGGCAACCGGCACTACCTGGGCGTGCAGTGGCCGCACCTGTGGAACGGCAGCCTGATCCTCACCCTGATGGTGACCGTGACCGTGCTGAAGGAGACCCTGCGCATCGAGGTCACGGGGCATGCGCTGGGCCCGGTGAACGGCCTGTTCGGCGCCAAGCCGGAGGCTCCGACCAAGGAGGTCGCCAAGACCGTCCGCTTCTGGGAGACGCGGACGATCAAGCTGCCGCTGGTCACCACCGACGAGGTGGTCCGGCTGGCCGCGCGGGCCACGATCAGCTGGTACCCGCCGCTGCTGAAGTGGCTCGGCGGCTCGATCGGCCTGCCCGAGCCGTTCGGCCTGCGGCACGCCTGGGCCGACCAGCCCTGGCGGCACCGCTTCATGGCCGACGACGCGCTGCGCGCGGCCACGCCGGTGTTGCGCGCGGTGCACCGGGCCGCGTTCCGGGTCCTCAAGGAGCACGACGTGGACCTGGAGAAGTTCAGCTCCCGCTCGTCGGTCCTGAGCGGCGGCGTCCAGGAGGTGTCGCCCCGCAAGGCGGACACCTACGACGCGTAGCCGTCCGGGGGCCTCGGCCCCCGGAGGCGCTCACCGTCACAGAGGCCAGGCCTCCGCGAGCATCTTCCGGGTGTCCGCCAGCAGCTGCGGCAGGATGCGTGTGTGGCCGACCACGGGCATGAAGTTCGTGTCCCCGCCCCAGCGGGGCACCACGTGCTGGTGGAGATGGGCGGCGATCCCCGCGCCCGCCACGGTTCCCTGGTTCATCCCGATGTTGAAGCCGTGCGCGCCGGACGCGGCGCGCAGGGCCGTCATCGCCTGCTTGGTCAGCTCCGCCAGCTCCACGGTCTCTGGGCCGGTCAGCTCGGTGTAGTCGGCGACGTGCCGGTAGGGCACGGTCATCAGATGGCCGCCGTTGTACGGGTAGAGGTTGAGCACCGCGTACACGTGCTCGCCCCGTTTGACGATCAGCCCGTCCTCGTCGGACTTCGCCGGGATCGAGCAGAAGGGGCAGCCGTCGCCGGCCCCCGGGCCGGTCGGCTTGTTCTCGCCCTGGATGTAGGCCATCCGGTGGGGCGTCCACAGGCGCTGGAACGCGTCCTGCGTCCCCACTCCGATCTGCTGCTCCGGCTCACTCGTCATGCAAGGCAGCATATGGCTTCGCCCGATCGCGGCGTGTCGCCGGGGCTGCGGGAAAAGCCCGGCGGGCCAAGCTGGCGTGATGGACGAACTCAGCCGTCAGGCCCGCTGGGAGCAGCGCACCGAGATCCCCCTCGCCTTCGCCTCGCTGTTGTTCCTCGCCATGTACGCGATTCTCGTCCTCGCCCAGGAGCTGCCGGACGCCTGGCGGGACCTGTGCACGGCGGTGCTGTCCGGGACGTGGGCGCTGTTCGCCCTCGACTACGCGGTGCGCTGGCGGCTCAGCGGCCGGGGACTGCGCTTCGTCACCGCCCACAAACTGGACACCGTGGTCGTCGTCCTGCCCCTGCTGAGGCCGCTGCGGGTGGTCAAGGTGTACGAGGTCGTCCAGCACCGGCACGGAGAGCCACGGCTGTCGCTGTACGCGCGCGTGATCACCTATGCGGGGCTGACGACGGTCCTGCTCGGTTTCGCGTGCTCACTCGCCGTCTTCGACCGGGAACGGGATGCGCCGGGCACCCAGATGCACACCTTCGGGGACGCGGTGTGGTGGGCGTGCGCGACGCTGACCACGGTCGGTTACGGCGATGTCGTCCCGGTCACGACCGGCGGGCGGACGATCGCGGTGGGCCTGATGGCGTGCGGGCTCGCACTGCTGGGCGCGGTGACGGGCTCGTTCTCGTCGTGGCTGGTCCAGGTGTTCTCGCTGGAGAGCGACCGCCCGGACGGCGAAGGGCCCCCGGGGAGCTGAACTCCCCGAGGGCCCGCGCACGGCCGGATCAGACCTGCGTCCGCTCCTCGACGACCTTCGCGATCTTCGCGATGGCCTCGTCGAACGGGATGCCGTTCTCCTGCGAGCCGTCGCGGTAGCGGAAGGACACCGAGCCGTTCGACATGTCCTCGTCGCCGGCGATGACCATGAAGGGCACCTTCTGCTTCTGGGCGTTGCGGATCTTCTTCTGCATCCGGTCGGAGGAGGAGTCGACCTCCACGCGCAGCCCCTGCTTGCGGGCGGCGGCGGCGAACTTCTCCAGGTACTCGACGTGTCCGTCGCCGATCGGGATGCCGATCGCCTGGACCGGGGCCAGCCAGGCCGGGAAGGCACCCGCGTAGTGCTCCAGGAGTACCGCGAAGAACCGCTCGATGGAACCGAACAGGGCGCGGTGGATCATCACCGGGCGCTGCTTGGCGCCGTCGGGGCCGGTGTACTCCAGGTCGAAGCGCTCGGGCAGGTTGAAGTCGAGCTGGATGGTCGACATCTGCCAGGTGCGGCCGATGGCGTCCTTGGTCTGGACGGAGATCTTCGGGCCGTAGAAGGCGGCGCCGCCCGGGTCGGGCACGAGCGGCAGGCCCTGCTTCTCGGCGACCTGGCGGAGGACCTCGGTGGCCTCCTCCCAGACCTCGTCGGAGCCGACGAACTTCTCCGGGTCCTTGGTGGAGAGCTCCAGGTAGAAGTCCTCCAGGCCGTAGTCGCGCAGCAGGCCGAGGACGAAGGTGAGCGTCTTGTCGAGCTCCTCCGACATCTGCTCACGGGTGCAGTAGATGTGCGCGTCGTCCTGCGTGAAGCCACGCGCGCGCGTGAGGCCGTGCACCACGCCCGACTTCTCGTACCGGTACACCGTCCCGAACTCGAACAGACGCAGCGGCAGCTCGCGGTAGGAGCGGCCCCGCGCGTCGAAGATCAGGTTGTGCATGGGGCAGTTCATGGGCTTGAGGTAGTAGTCCACGCCCTCGTCGAGCTGCATGGGCGGGTACATGCCGTCGGCGTACCAGTCCAGGTGCCCGGACGTCTCGAAGAGCTTCCCCTTCGTCGCGTGCGGGGTGTAGACGAACTCGTAGCCCTCCTCCTCGTGGCGGCGGCGCGAGTAGTCCTCCATCACCCGGCGGACGATGCCGCCCTTGGGGTGGAAGACGGCGAGGCCGGAGCCGATCTGCTCGGGGACGGAGAACAGGTCGAGCTCGGCGCCCAGCTTGCGGTGGTCGCGCTTCTCGGCCTCGGCGAGGAAGTCGAGGTACCCCTTCAGCTCGTCCTTGGACGGCCAGGCGGTGCCGTAGATGCGCTGGAGCATGGGGTTCTTCTCGCTGCCGCGCCAGTAGGCGGCCGCGTTGCGCATCAGCTTGAACGCCGGGATGAGGCGGGTGGAGGGCAGGTGGGGGCCTCGGCAGAGGTCCTTCCAGCACAGCTCGCCGGTCTTCGCGTCCAGGTTGTCGTAGATCGTCAGCTCGCCGGCGCCGACCTCGACGTCCGCGCCGTCGTCGCTGGAGGCGGAGCCCTTGAGGCCGATCAGCTCCAGCTTGTAGGGCTCGTCCGCGAGCTCCTCGCGGGCGGCCTCGTCGGTGACGACCCGGCGGGCGAAGCGCTGTCCGCGCCGCTGGATCTCCTGCATCTTCTTCTCGATGGCCTTGAGGTCCTCGGGCGTGAACGGCTTCTCGACGTCGAAGTCGTAGTAGAAGCCGTCCTTGACCGGCGGGCCGATGCCCAGCTTGGCCTCGGGGAAGATCTCCTGCACGGCCTGGGCCATCACGTGCGCGGTGGAGTGGCGCAGGATGTTGAGGCCGTCCTCGGAGGAGATCTCGACGCCCGCGACCTCCTCGCCGTCGGAGAGCACGTACGACAGGTCCTTGAGCTCGCCGCCCACGCGCGCGGCGATGACGGAACGCTCGCCGGCGAAGAGGTCGGCGGCCGTGGTGCCCGTCGTCACCGTGCGCTCTTCCCGCTCGGAATCGCGTTGGATGATCACACGGACGTCTGACACCGGTCTCTCCTGACTGCAGGTGGATGCGGCGCCATACCGGGAGCGCGCGCAATAGGGGATCGTACCGACCCGCACCCACCGACCGCGAAATCAGTCCCCGTCGTACTCCCCGCCGCAGGCCTCCTCGAAGAAGTCGAGATGCTCCTGGAGGGACTTCATCAGCCGGTCCCGCTCGGCGTCGTCGACCTGCACCGGTACGACCCCGCAGGCGCCGGTGAGCCTGCGGAAGCCGCCCCTGCTCTCCAGCCGTCCCTGCACCCGCACCGGCAGACCGACGAGATGGGCCTGCCCGGCGATGCGGTAGTCCTCCTCGTCGAGGGTGAGCCGGACGTGGGGGATCTCGGCGCCGGCCAGCACCCGCAGCCGTACACTGCCCTCGCCGCGCGGCCCCGACCTGCGCAGCCGCACCACGGTGCCGGTGATCCGCACGGCCATCGCGGGTTCCTCGCGCAGATAGCGGGCGCCGGCCTCGCGCAGCACGGGCAGGTCGCCGGGCGAGAACTCGACGGGCTCGTTGGTGGCGGCGCAGCCCTCGGGCACCCCGGCGGCGGGGGCCCACTCCACGGCGACCCGGGCGCCCTCGGTGCCTCGGACCAGGGCGATCAGCGCGTCGGTGAGCTCGCGGCTGGCTCCGGCCTCCACGGCGCCGTCGAAGGCGTCCATGCCGCCGGTGGCCCGCTGGTAGTCGATGGCCTCACGGACCGCGTAGAGCGCCTGGTGGAGGCGGACGGCGAGGGGGCGGACCGGGTCGGCCGGCACGAAGGCGGTCAGCCGGCGGCCGCCGGCCCCGGAGCCGACCAGCACCTGGTCGAGCAGTGCGGAGGCGGCCCGCCGGTGCCGGGCGCCGTAGTAGCCGGCCCGCGCGCGGGTGGCGAGCGCACCGGCGAGGAGCATCTGACGGGCGGCGCCGCGCAACTGTTCCTCGACGGTCCAGGGCGCGGCGCCCGCGGGTCCGGCAGCGCCGTCGGGGGTGTCGCGCCACCAGCGGATCTCGTCGCTCGGCACGGCGAGCCCGACGAGCACCTCGCGCGCGGAGGGCGTGCCGCTGCGGGCGAGCGCCTGGAGCGCCTCGCCGAGCAGGTCGTCGCTGTCGGGGAAGGCCCGGCTCTCGGGCACGAGGAGGCTCGTGCCGCCCGCGCCGGGCCCGGGTGGGGTCCAGCGGCCGTAGCGTCCGACGGCGCCGCCGCGCCGCTGCCAGCCGTGCCGGCGCAGCAGGGCGCCGAGGACGGCCGGGTCGACCTCGCCGGGCTCGGGGGCCCGGTCCCAGCAGACCTCCGGGTGCGGTCGTACCGCCCTCAGGGGCTCGTCGAGGGGCCGGTGGGTCATGGTCTGCCTCCCGTCCCGACCCGCGTCATGATCTCGCACAGGGCCCGGTCGTCGAAGATGCGTGAGGTCGGTATCCGCACGGTGGTCCGGGTCCGCCCGGTGATCGGGTGGCCGGCGAGATTGACCCAGTAGCAGCAGTGCCGCAGGTCGAGACGGTCGTGTCCGGCGCGCAGCCACTGGTCGGGCGAGCGGGGGACGATCATCACGACGAGGATCTTGTGCACCGACACCGGGGTGCGGGCGAGCTTGCGCAGGTGGTCGTTGTCGAGGGTGAAGGAGAAGAACCGGCCCGGTGGACCGGGCGGTATCTGGTAGGTGGCCTTGAGCTGCACCTTGATGGTGACCTCGTCGTCCACGGTGTGGCCGGGCGCGCTGTGGCTGACGTGCCAGTCGATGCCGTTGTCCGGGAACGGCTGGGACAGTGAGCAGCCCGCGGCCGCCGCGACCGCGTGCAAGTAGCCGACCTGCAGTGTCTCCATGCAGGCGGTGGTGGCGAGTGTGCCGCGATGGGGGCCCGTCTGCTCGGGCAGCAGCCCGCCCCGCTCGGGCTGCGCTATCGCCATGACCAACTGCCTTCCACGACAAGTGAGATGCCCTGATCCGGGCCGAGTGAATGCGAATGGAATACCGAGTGAATCCCGCCGCGGGCCGCTGAACTGCAAAGACCCGTACTCCTGTTGTGTCCTTCCGGCGTACGGCGCAAACAGCCCGGGTATCACCAAACGGGCAGAAGACGGTGCGTCAGCTGCCGTGGGTGAACGAGGGGTTGTGTTGGTATGTCGTACTGGTACGAGGGCCCGCTGGCCGCTTTCGACACGGAGACGACGGGCGTCGACGTGGAGGCCGACCGGATAGTGTCGGCCGCCCTCGTCGTCCAGGACGCCCCGGGGGTACGGCCGCGGGTGAGCCGCTGGCTGGTGAACCCGGGCGTGCCGGTGCCCGCCGAGGCGACGGCGGTGCACGGGCTGACGGACGACCATCTGCAGCGCAACGGCCGCTGGCCGGCGCCGGTGATGTTCGAGATAGCCGAGCTGCTCGCCGAACAGGCGGCGGCGGGACGGCCGTTGGTGGTGATGAACGCGCCGTTCGACCTGACCCTGCTGGACCGCGAGCTGCGCCGGCACCGGGCCTCGTCGCTGGACCACTGGCTGGAGCCGGCGCCGCTGCGGGTGCTGGACCCCCGGGTCCTGGACAAGCATCTGGACCGCTACCGCAAGGGGCGGCGCACGCTGACCGACCTGTGCGCGCACTACGGCGTGTCCCTGTCCGACGCGCATGACGCGGCGGCGGACGCCGTGGCCGCGCTGGAGGTCGTCCGCGCGGTGGGCCGGCGTTTCTCGGCCCGTCTGGAGCGGCTGTCCCCGGCCGAGCTGCACGCGCTGCAGACGGCGTGGTTCGCGGCCCAGGCGCGGGGTCTGCAGGCGTGGTTCGCGCGCAGCGGCAACCCGGAGACGGTGGACACGTCCTGGCCGGTCCGCCCGGAACTGCCGGCGGCGGCGGCCTAGCCGGGACGGCGGCAGGGGACGCGAAGAGCCGGTCCGCGGACTGCGGACCGGCTCTCTCCCGGTGGGCGATACTGGGTTCGAACCAGTGACCTCTTCGGTGTGAACGAAGCGCTCTCCCACTGAGCTAATCGCCCGGGAACGCACTGAACAATACAGGTCCCCGCACGCTTCCTTCAAACCGCTTCCAGACGGGCGGCCAGTCCGCGCCGCCCGGCCCGCATCATCAGCCGGTGATTGGCCCGGAACAGCGGACGCCCGACCACGGCGAACCTCCTGAGCAGCGGCTTGCGCACCTCGACCACCTGCTCGTAGCGGGCGAGGGTGCCGGGGCCGCCGGCGGTGACCGTCCAGCCGGCCCAGCCCTCGATGTCGCCGGTCATCGCGATCTCCAGGACGCCCGCCGCAGGGGCGCGGCGCCTCTCCCGGGCGGTGAACGTGATGTCGTACGGCAGGAACGAACGGATGCGGACGATCCCGGTGGTGTCGCCGAGGCGGTTCACCTCGCGGACCTGGCGCCACCAGCGTGGATAGTCCTCGACCCGCTCCAGCTCGGCGTACACGGCGGCGGGCGGCGCGGGCAGGGCCCACAGGCTGAGGAAGCGGTAACGGGTCCATTCCATGGGCCGAGTGTGCCAGTACGGGGGTGGGCCGTACGGCATTTGAGTACGCACTGAGTACCCGTACCCATGCCGTACGAAGTGACGCGGCCCACACTCCAGTCATGACGTCCCTTCCGCCGCCGGCCGAGGAACTGCGGCTCCTCGACGCCGAGCTGTACCGACTGGACGCCCGGCGCGCCCAGTTGCTGGCCCGCCGGGCCTGGCTGGTCTCGGTCCTCCAGCCGGTACGACCCCTGCCCGCGCCCCTGCCCCCGAGCACCCGGCCGGAGGCCACCGCACCCGGTGTGCAGAACGTCCTGCTGCTGCTCGGCGGTGTCCTGCTCACCGTGGCGGCGATGGTGTTCACCCTCGTCAGCTGGGGTCATCTGGGCATCACGGGCCGGTCCCTGGTGCTGGGCGGGGTCACGCTGGCCGTGCTGGGCGCGCCGGTGGCGCTGCTGCGGCGCGGGCTGCGCTCGACGGCCGAAACGGTCGCGGGACTCGGTCTCGCCCTGACGGTCCTGGACGCCTACGCCCTGTACGAGGTCGCGTTCACGACGGCGGACGGAATGACGTACGCGGCGGTCGCGTCGACGACGCTCGCGGCGCTCTGGACGGCGTACGGCACGGCCCTCGACGGGCTGCGTCTGCCGCGCCCGGCCGGTCTGGTGGCCGGCCAACTCCCGCTGCCGCTGTGGACCCTCACGGCGGGCGGCGGCCTGTCCGCGGTGACGGCCGCCCTGCTGCTGACGGCGGCCTTCGACGCCGTCGTGGCGCTGCGGGTCTCCGTGCGCCCCCTGCGGCTCGTGGCCATGGCGGGCGCGTTCGCCGTGGGCGGTCACGGCGTCCTCACGGCGGCTGTGCTGTCGCTGGACGCCTCCGGTCCGGGCGCCGCCGCCCGTGCGGCGGCGCTCCTCTCCCTGGCGGCGGCCATCGCCCTGGGCGTCGCGTGGTACACGCCGCGCACCGGGCTCGCCACGGGGACGGCGGTGGCGGGCGCGCTGTGCGCGGTCGCCGGTCTCGCGGGTGTGCTGCGGGTGTCGCTGCCCGGTGAGTGGGTCGTGCCCGCGTGCTCGGCCTGCGGTGTCGCGCTGCTCTTCGTCGCGCGGGGCCCGGAGCCGGTGCGCCGGGGGCTCGCGCTCGCCTCGTACGCCGTGCAGGGCGGCGCGGTGCTGTGGGCGGTGCCCGCGGCGGGGGTCGCGCTGCTCGGGCCGACGGTGTGGCTCAGCCGGATCTGGGCGGGAGCGCCCGGGGACGCTCGTACGGCGGCGACGGTCGACGCGTTCTGGCCGCCGCACTCGGCCACCGCGCCCCTGGTGCTCGTCGGGGTGGCCGCGCTCCTCGCGGTCCGCGGCGACACGCGCCGGCGGCCGTACGCGCTCGTCCCCGCGTGGGCGGCGGCGGTCGTTCTCCCGGCAGCGCTCGAACTGCCCTATGCGGCGGGCCTGGTGACGTTCGGGCTGGTGGTGGCGGTGCTGCTGTGGCTCGGCACGCCCCTGGCGGCCGGTCTCGCGGTGGCGACCTCGCTCGGTCTGACCTGTCTCTCCCTGGCCGCCGAGTCGGCGACCCTGACCGTCCTGGCCTCGCTGACCGTCGTGTGCGCGGTGGCCGCCCTGCGCGGGCGGCTCGCCCCGGTGCCGGCCGCCGCCTCCCTCGGGTACGCCACGGCGCTGATGTGCGCGGTGGGCGCCTCGGCCGGCTGGCGCCCGGAGCACACCGCCCTGCTGGTCCTCGTGGTCCCGGTGGCGGCGGCCCTGCTCGCGCCCCGGATCGCCGACCCCGCGACCACGCTCACGGTGGAGATCACGGGTGCCGTCGCGGGCCTGGTCGCCGTCGGCCTCGCGGTCCCCGACCTGCCCCTGCTCGCGCTGGTGCTGTCGCTGTGCGCGGTGATCGCCGCGGGCACGGCCGTCCGTCCGGACCGGCGCCGTGTCGGGTACGCGGCCGTGGCCCTCTTCGTGCTGGCCGCCTGGGTGCGGCTGGCGGCCTGGCGCGTCGGCGTCCCGGAGGCGTACACCCTGCCGGTCACGGTCCCCGCGCTGCTGGTGGGCGTCCTGCGCCGGCGCCGTGACCCCGAGGCCTCGTCCTGGACGGCGTACGGCCCCGGGCTCGCCGCCACCCTCCTGCCGAGCCTGGCCGCGGCCTGGGGCGACCCGGAATGGACCCGCCCCCTGCTGCTGGGCGCGGCCGCGCTGCTGGTCACCCTGCTCGGTGCCCGGCACCGGCTCCGGGCGCCGCTGGTGCTGGGCGGCTCGGTGCTGGTCCTGGACGCGCTGCACGAACTCGCGCCGTATCTCGTCCAGGTCGCCGACGCGCTCCCCCGCTGGGTGGCTCCCGCGCTCGCCGGACTGCTGCTGCTCGCACTCGGGGCGACGTACGAGCAGCGGCTGCGGGACGTCCGGAGGGTGCGGGAGGTCCTGGGGCGGATGAACTGAGCGCCGGTTACGGCATCTTGTCGCCGAGGAGGGCCAGGTTCTCGATGGCGGCGAGGCCGTAGAGGGCGGTGTCGTTGGTGGACACCCAGGCGGCCTCGCTGCCCTCGACCAGGGCGGCGGGGCCGGTCACCGGCTCCGTCCTCCACGGCGAGGACTCGGTGTAGCCGTCGGAGCTGTAGAACTTCGTCCACGCCCGCTTGGCGAGCGTCTCGTCGCCGGTCTGCACGGCGGCGTACGCGTCGAGGCGGGAGTGGCCCTGGAACAGCAGCAGGGTGCCGAAGTTGGAGCCGTAGCGGGCCGCCTGCTCGGCCTTGGTGGCGTTGAAGTAGCGGCAGTAGTCGAAGTAGGCCGCGTTGAAGGCCGGCATGTCGACGAGGTGGATGAGTTCGGCGCACAGCTCGTTGAGGCCGAAGACCGCGGACAGGTGGGAGACGCCGACGACCGGGGTGGTGGCCACGGCGAACTTGCCCGTGTCGAGGTCGTACAGACCACTGCCCTGGACGAAGCCGTTGGGCTGGGCGGCGATCGTCTCCATCGTGGACAGCACGCGCGCCTTGGCCTTCTCCCACTTGGGGCCCTTGCGCTCCCACTCGGTGAGCCAGGCCGAGACCAGGCCGCTCCAGTCGGTGCCGAAGCCGATCGACAGGGCGTGCCGGTCGGGGGTGTACGGCTCGGTGCGGATCTTGCGCAGCGGGTCGAGGGCGAGGAACGTCTCGTCGGAGTCGACGTTGGCGTGCATGAGGTCGCCGACGCGTTCGTCCGCCGTGAGGAAGTAGTAGTAGCGGCGGTAGGTGGTGTTGGCGATGCGCTGCTGCTTGGCGCTGTCGGCGTAGTGCTGGACACCGTGCCGGGTGCCGAGGCCCGCCCACTGCCCGATGTGGTAGACGTCCACCTCGCCGGTGTGCCGGGTCATCGCCTCGGCGAAGCGGAAGACGTCCGCGCGGCCGGAGCGCAGATAGGCGAACCAGAGCCAGAGGTCCGGGGACAGCTCGGAGTTGTCCCAGGCGTAGCCGCCGATGTCGTACCGCCACTGGTGCCGGACCGTGTCGTAGGTGTGCATGATGTCGCCGTAGTCCCAGAAGCCGTACCAGCGGCGCTGCTCCACCTGGTCCTTGTAGTAGGTGAAGAGGAAGTCGAGGTGGTCCTCGATCTTCGCCTTGGCGGGGGTGGAGCGGTCGGGCTCGGAGTACAGGCCCGGCCCGAACACCTTCGCCTTGATGAGCTGCCTGGGCGGGGCGGCGAGCTGCGGGAGCACCCGGACGGCCTCGACCTGTTCGGCGAGCTTCGCGGGCGCGGGCGTCGACTCGTTGGCCCAGAACAGCAGTTCGGAGGTACGGGCGATCCCGTAGGGGGTGCCGAAGCCGGGCTCGTGGTCCTCGTAGGTGATGTTGAGGCCTTCGAGCTGCTCGGGGTAGGTGTCCTGGCCCATGCCGTCGTGGTAGAAGCGCAGGTCCATGGGCTGCGCCTCGGGGGACCAGAGCCAGAGGGTGACCTCGGCCTCGTCGGTGTGCGCGTCGCGGATGTCGAGCTGGGAGGGGTGCCGCTCCCAGAAGTCCCGGAGCCCGAAGGAGAACCCGCCGCTCGCCCCGCCGACGTACCCGAAGCCGGAGGCCCGCCCGCCGCCGCCGGCGCCGATCCAGCCGTAGCCCTTCTTGGTGCGCTTGCGCAGGGTGAAGCCGTCGGCGGAGAGCTGCGAGAGGGTGTAGTCGCCCCACTCGGGGATGTACTGCAGACGGGTGGTGACCCGCTGGTCCCAGGTGGACGGGTCCGGCAGCTTCTCCCCCGCGTACTGGGCGGCCTGCACGGCCGCGCCCGGGTCGCGGCGCAGGCCCGTGATGCCCTTGACCGCCTCCCTGAGCAGACCGGTGCCCTCGCCGCCGATGCGGATGTGGCGGTCGTAGGACGCGTCGCGCATCGGCACGGTGAAGCGGACCCCCAGTCCGCGGATGAAGTCACCGCTCGCCTTGCCGGGCTCCTGGGTCCCGTCGTACGTGATCGTGTGGACCATGCGGAAGGAGTCGGCGCCCGCGTAGAAGTAGAGGCGGATGGAGAACGGCAGCCAACTGCGGCTTCCCCTGCGGTGCTTGCCGTCGACGCGGACGACGGCGCGGACCGGGCCCGTCTGCTCGACGGTGACCTCGCCGATGGCGCCCTCGAAGCGCTCGGTCTTGACGGTGCCCTGGTCCTCGTCCTCGATCTCGGGCTGGCGGATCAGGACCAGCCGGCCGTTCTTGGCGATCTCGGTGGAGCCGCGCTTGACGGACTTGATGAGCGAGGCGCCGTCCTTGCCGATCTTCACCGTGATGACCCCGGTGGAGACGTCGATCGTGCCGCCGCTCTTGTCGACGGTGACCTTCTTGGCGGGGGCGGCGGGGGTGCCGGCGGCGAGGGTGAGCTTGCCGGAGCCCTGGCTCACGGCGTGCGCGGTCCACTTGAGGGAGCCGTCCGGCCAGTAGGCGATCGGCCAGGACTGGACGGGCACGTCCTTGCCGTCGGCGTCCGTCAGCGCGAAGGTCTGGTCCTCCTGGAAGGCGCCCATCGGCCAGGGCACGCCGAGCGTGGAGCCGGGGGCGGCGCCGAGTCCGCCGTCCTCCAGCCAGTCGAGGGTCACCGGATCCGTGTCCGCCGCCGCGGCCCGGGGCGCGGCCTCGGCGTCCTTGGCCCCTAGCGCCCAGGAGAACTGGGCGGCGGCTCCGGCCACGGCCGCCGCCTTGAGGAGGGACCTGCGGGGGATGGGAGACATGGTCGTTACCTTTCCCGAGTCTGACTGATCAGGGGCATGACAGAGAGAGGTGCGGCGCCCGCCTCGGGCGCCGACCTGAAGAGGGGGGCACCGCCGGTCAGCGGTGCCGGTGGCGCTCCTCGACTGCGACGGCCGCCGCCACGACCACCCCCAGGACGGGGACGACGAGCGGCACGACGAACCACGCGGACGCGGCGACCACGCCCAGCCCGCCGACGAGCAGGAAGGAACCGGCGGGATCGACCACGGTCCGGCGCCCGGCCTCCGCGAGCAGCGCCCGCCAGGACGCCCCCGGCGTCCAGACGGCCCCCGCCCGCAACAGAGCCACGGCCAGTCCGAGCAGGGCGAGGATGCCCACGGCTCCCACGAACGGCCCGCCGGGAAGCCCGGCCCGCGCCGCCACGACGTCGACCCGGACCGCGGCGGCCGCCGCCAGGCCGAGCAGCCCGACGACCCAGCCACCGCGGACAGCCCCACGGAAGTCCTCGACGAACTCCCGCAGACCGCCGCCCTCGTGCCCGACCCGACGCCGAAGATGCCGTGCGCCGGCGGCGAACGCGGCGGGATACGTGACGACCCCGAGCGAGGCCACCGCGATCCACACCCCGGTGAGCAGACACTCGGCGAAGACGGCGAACCGCTCGCCCCCGAGGAAGGCCGCCCTACGGGCCTTCACACGCGCTTGGGCCATGGGAATCGCCTCACTTCAGTCCGGACGTCGCCATACCGTCGATGAGGTAGCGCTGGAAGGCCATGAAGAAGGCGATGACCGGCACCAGCGCCACCAGCGACATCGCGATCATGCTGCCGTAGTCGGAGATGCCCTCCTGGTCGCGGAACATCATCAGGCCGAGCGAAACGGTGTACTTGGAGGGGGTGTTGAGGTAGATCAACGGCCCCATGAAGTCGTTCCAGGCGTTGATGAAGGTGAAGATGGCGCTGGTGATGACGGCGGGGCGGCTCAACGGCAGCACGATGGACCAGTAGGTGCGCAGATGCCCGCAGCCGTCGAGCTTGGCGGCCTCGTCCAGCTCGCGCGGCAGCCCGCGCATGAACTGCACCATCAGGAAGACGAAGAACGCCTCCGTGGCCAGGAACTTGCCCGCGACCAGCGGTACCAGCGTGTCGATGTACCCGAGGTTGCGGAACAGCACGTACTGCGGGATCAGCAGCACGTGGTACGGCAGCAGCAGCGTGCCGATCATCAGTGTGAACAGCAGGTTCCGCCCGGCGAACCGGATCTTGGCGAAGGCGTACGCGGTCAGCGAGCTGGACAGCACGACACCGACCACGGCGAGACCCGCGTACATCAGCGAGTTCGTGAAGAAGGTGCTGATGGAGATGCCGGAGATACCGTCGGCGAGCCCGGAGAAGTTCGCCCAGACCGGCTTGGTGGGCAGCAGGTCGAGGCTGGCGACGATGTCCTTGCTCGGCTTGAACGAGGCACCGAGCACCCAGATCACGGGGTACAGGACGACCGCGAGGACGACGAGCGCGCCCAGGTGCCAGGCGATCGATCCGGCGGGCCGCCGCTCGTTCGCGGTGCGTACGGCAGGGCTGGTGGCGGTGGTCACTTGGCGGCCTCCTCGTAGTGCACCCACTTCTTCTGCGACCAGAACAGGACCGCCGTGACGAGCGCCACCGCGACCACCAGCGTCCAGGCCATCGCGGAGGCGAAGCCCATCTGGGCCTCCTTGAAGCCCTTCTGGTAGAGGTAACAGGTATAGACGAGCGTGGCGTCGGCGGGCCCGCACCGGGTGTCGGAGACGACGTACGCCGAGCCGAACACCTGGAACGCGTGGATGGACTCCAGCAGCACGTTGAAGAACAGCACCGGCGAGATCATCGGCAGCGTGATGTTCCAGAACCGCCGGAAGGGACCGGCCCCGTCCATCTCGGCCGCCTCGTACAGCTCCTGCGGGACCTGCTTGAGACCGGCCAGGAAGATGACCATCGGCGCGCCGAACTGCCAGATGCTCAGGGCCACCAGGGCGTAGAGGACGTAGTCCGGGTTGCCGATCCAACCGCCCACGTCGAGCCCGAAGATCTTCTGCGTCCGGTCCACGACGGCGTCGTCCGAGAACAGCGCCCGCCACACGAAGCCGACGGAGACGCTGGCGCCGATGAGCGAGGGCATGTAGAAAGCGGCCCGGTACAGACCCTGCCCGCGCCGCTTCTGGGCGAGCAGCAGCGCGACACCGAGCGCGAGCAGCAGCTTCAGCGGGGTGGCCACGACGACGTACTTCAGGGTGACCTCGACCGACTTCTGCCAGCGCGGGTCCTGGAACATCGTCGTGAAGTTGTCGAGCCCCACCCACTTGGGGGGCGTGAACAGGTTGTAGCTGGTGAACGCGTAGTACAGCGACGCGATCATCGGCCCCGCCGTGAGGAGCAGGAAGCCCGCGATCCACGGCGACATGAAGAGGTAGCCGGCGAGGTTCTCGCGGCGCCGCCCGCGCCGCCCGGCGACGGGAGCGGCGGACCGCTTCCCGGCCGGACGCGCGGGCGCTTCCTTGACGAGCGTCATGGTGGTACGTCCCCTCAGCCCGCGAAGGCGGCCTTGGCCTCGCTGAACAGCGCCTTCGCGGCGTCGGCCGGCTTGGTCTTGCCCTGGGCGACCTCGCCGCCGATGCGCAGGAAGGCAGCCTCGACGACATCGGCGCCGGACGGGTGCGGGGTGATCTTCCCGAGGACGCCGGCCTTGGCGACCTCCTCCTCGTACGCGGCGATCCCCTTGTTGTTCTCGTCGGTAGGCTTGAACGCGTCGTACTGCTCGGTCGTGGCGAGGATGCCGCGGTCGTAGCCCATGATCTCGCCGACCTCCGGGTCGTGGACCATGAAGTCGATGAACTGGGCGACCTCCTTCGGGTGCTTGGTCCCGGAGAAGCCGCTGAGCATCAGCGAGCCGAGGTACTGGCCGGTGTCCTTGCCGTCGGTGGTCGGGATCGGCGCGAGCCCGTAGTCCGACTCGCCCTCGCCCTCGTAGCGGATGGAGAAGTTGTCCCAGGTGAACTCGGAGGCGGCGAGCCCCGCCGAGAGACCGGACTTGGGCTTGACCTGCTCGATCTTCTTCGGGTCGGCGACGAGGCCGGACTTGACGCGCTTGTAGCCGTCCTCCCACCACTGTGTCAGATCGTCCTCGGTGAAGCCGAGACCGGAGTCGGTGAAGAACGCCTTGCCGTTCTGACGCAGATACAGGTCGTAGAGGTACATGATGCTGAAGTAGCCGGTGTCACCGGCGATCTTCACCTTGTCCTGGATCGTCTGCAGCGCGTCGAAGTACTCGTCCCAGGTCCAACCGAACTTCGCCTCCACACCGGCCTTCTTGAAGGCCTTGAGGTCGATGACGAGCGCCATGGTGTTGGCGCCGACGGGGATGCCGAGTTGCTTGCCGTCGACCTGACCGTTCGCCAGGACGCCGTTGCGGAAGTTGTCCAGGCGCAGATTCCCCGCGTCCGACTGTGCCTTGAGATCCAGCAGAACACCGCGCTTGTCGTACTTGCGCAGGAAACCGACCGCATTCTGGAAAACGTCCGGCGGATTTCCACCGGAGGCCTGCGTCTGGAACTTCTCCCAGAACGCCTCGTAGTCGGTGAATTCGGGCTTGATTTTGATCTTCGGGTACTTCTTCTCGAAGAGCGCGATCGTTTTCTTGATGGCGATGGTGCGCGGCTCGCCACCCCACCATGCGTAACGGATCGTCACCGTTCCGTCTCCGGCCTCGCTGCTCCCGCCGCACCCCGTGGTCGCGGCCAGCCCGAGTGTGGCCGCCGTCGCTCCGGCCGCCTTGAGGATCGTTCGCCTCTCAACATTCCTGCTGGTTCCCACAGTCGGGCCCTCCCCGCGGCATCGCCGCCGCTGCATGAATCGTTTCAAGAAAGCGCTTGCTGGCACAAGGTACGAGGGGGTTGAGAGAGCGTCAATGATTCGGACAGGAATTTCTTGTGAGGGGGCAAAGCGAGGGAAGGGGCGTGCGGCGAGGGCGAGTTGACGGCCGGGCGGCGAAGTCGCAGGTGAGGGGGGTGTGTTCGTGGGGCCGAACCGGGAGGTGGGGGTGGGGCGGGTGGAGAGAGGGTCAGAAATCCGCCTGGGGGTGAGGGGCGGTAGTGGGGGTGGAGGGCGGTTGAGGGGGTGGAGGGGATGGAGTAGGAGGCGGAGGGCGGTGGAGGGGACGGAAGGGGCCGGGGGGGCTGGTGGAGTGCATGGGAGTGGTGGGGGGACATGGCCGGTGTGGTGCGGAAGGTGGCTCTGGGGTGGGTGGGGTGACTGCGTACAGTCACATTGGCGGGGGGATCCGGGAGGTCCGCGGCGCTTGGTGGGGACGGCGTGGGGGTGGCGGTGGCGGTTCGCGGGGAGTGCCGGGTGCCGGCTGAGGGCTGGGGCTATCGCCGGCGCGCCGGTGTGGGGCCGCGAGGCCCGGAACCCGCGCCGCGCGTGGGTGAAGGGCGCCCACCGGGGTGCTTACCGGGGCTGCCGGGTGCCGGTTGGGACTCCAGGCCCAGGGCCGGCCTGGGCTTGTTGAACGGGGAACGGTCAGGGCGGCGGCCGTCTGAGGTACGGCACCCGACCTGCGCCGAGCGGTCCGGCTGGGGTGGGCATGGCCCGACCGCGTCGCGCGCCCTGGCCTGCCCTACGGCGCATCGCCCCAGCTGTGGCGCGCGGACTGGCCCGTCCAGCGGTTTGGCCTGCGGGTGGCGACTCATGTCGCGCGACAAGACCCGCGTCCAGTGGCTTGGCCTACGGCACCTCGTCAGCGGGCAGTCGCCGCCTTGCCCGCGTCCGGCGCCCCGCGCCCCGCGCCCCGCGCCCCGCGCCCCGCGCCCCGCGCCCCGCGCCCCGCGCCCCGCGCCCCGCGCCCCGCGCCCCGCGTCTGCATAGCATCGCCCGACGCCTGTCACGCGGCTGGGGTGGCGGCCCCCGTCTTACGTGCGTCCCATGTCTGATCTGCCTCGCGTCTGATCTGCGTCTCGCAGTCGCAACTGACCCGCGCCGCCTCGCCTGGCCACCACCACATCGCCCGGCCCGCGCCGCATCGCCTCGCCCCGCGCCGCATCGCCCGGCCCGCGCCACATCGCCTCGCCCCCCGCCACATCGCCCGACCCGCGCCACATCGCCTCGCCCCGCGCCACATCGCCCGGCCCGCGCCGCGTCGCCTCGCCCCGCGCCACCTCGTTTGACCCGCGCCGCATCGCTTACCCCGCGTCGTTTCACCTGGCCCGCGTCGCATAGTGACCCGCGCGGGGCGGCCCCGACTCCGTACGTACACGGTCCGGCCCGGTGCTCGTGGTCCGGCTGGTCTGCGGCTGTATGGGTGAGGCCTGGCCTCGGGACCGTCCGGTGGGGGCGAGGGGAAGCCGGGAGGGCTCGGTGCCGTGGGAATGACGATGGCCCGTCTGCTCTGTCGCAGACGGGCCGTCGTTCCGGGGTGGGCGATACTGGGTTCGAACCAGTGACCTCTTCGGTGTGAACGAAGCGCTCTCCCACTGAGCTAATCGCCCGGGCGCAGAAAGAACATTACCCCATGTCACGGGGTGCCTGTGACCGCGACGGCCCGGCTCCCGCGCCCCGCGGAAGATCACTGGTCCTTGATGTTCCAGGGCATCTCGAAGCCGAACTTCCAGAGGTAGACACCCATGAGAACGCCGATGATCACCAGGCCGATCACGGTAAGGGTGATGTTGCGGCGCCGCACCTTGGGGTCGAGGGCACGCGCGGCCGCCTCGGTGACCTTGCGCTTGGTCCAGCGCAGCACGAGCTGGGCCCAGACGAACTCCGTCGCCCAGATCGCCATACCACCGAAGATCACGACCCACCCGGGCCCGGGAAGCGGCAGCATGACCACGCCGGCGGCCACGACGGCCAGACCGATCACGAAGACGCCGACCTGCCAGCTCAGATGCAGCATGCGGCGCGCCTTGACGAATTCGGGCGCCCGGGAGCCCAGCCCCTGGTCCTGCGGCTCCTTTGCCGCCCCACCCGCCTTCGCCCCGTCCGCCGCCATGGCTACCTCGCCCGGCTCGTTACTCCCCGTATTCATACAGCCTGACCCTACCCGAGAGATTCCAGTCACCGGAATGGTGGTACTTCGCGAACAGGCTCTCGGCCGGAAGAGTTACGTAAAGGCACGCAAAACACTCAGAGGGGTTTACAACGGCACCGTAGGTGGCATGTCGATTTCGCCGACGTGCGAATCCCCGAGCGCACACTGAGCGAAAGGCCCTGGCGCTTATGAACACCACGGTCAGCTGCGAGCTGCACCTGCGCCTCGTTGTGTCGAGCGAGTCCTCCCTGCCTGTCCCCGCAGGCCTGCGGTACGACACGGCCGACCCCTACGCCGTGCACGCCACCTTCCACACCGGAGCCGAGGAGACCGTCGAGTGGGTGTTCGCCCGCGACCTCCTCGCCGAAGGCCTGCACCGGCCGACCGGCACCGGCGACGTCCGTGTCTGGCCGTCACGCAGTCACGGCCAGGGCGTCGTCTGCATCGCCCTGAGTTCTCCCGAGGGCGAGGCCCTGCTCGAGGCCCCGGCGCGGGCCCTGGAGTCCTTCCTGAAGCGGACGGACGCGGCCGTGCCTCCCGGCACGGAACACCGGCACTTCGATCTCGACCAAGAGCTCTCGCACATCCTGGCGGAAAGCTAGGGCGGGGCTCATACCGAGCGGCCCGGCGCCGTCCACTCGGGGAGACGGCTCGGGCCAGAACAATCGCACAGGGAACACGCCGACGCCGCACCACGGGCCCACCGTGGTGCGGCGTCGGCGCGCCCGGCCGGGGGCCCGGGGCCCGCTCGTCCGGGGCTCGGGGGCAGAGCTCAGAGGCACCCCCGAAGCCTCTCATGGGCAGCTCGGGGGGGCAGTCACGTGGCTGTCACCGGTTTCGGCAACGGGAGCCCCGTGGCTTCCAGGCTCGGGGCGGCTACCATCGGCCAGCATCGGCGGGCGCCCGCCCGACCCCCAGGCCAGGGAGCGAAACGTGCTGATCACCCACGACACCCGGTGTGCGCTTGATGCCGTGGTGGATCTGGTGAACACCGCACCGGAGGACGAGACCACCCCGGACGCGCTGCCGGATGTCGCCGCCCTCGCGGAGTTCGTGCACAAGCACGACATCAGTGACGTCGGAGCGCTGTCCGAGTTCGACCTCTCCGCGGTGCGCAAGGTCCGGGGCCGGTTCGCCGGGATCTTCGCGGCCCGGGACGCCCGGACCGCCTCCGGCCTGATCAATGAGCTGGTCGCCGCCGCGGGCACCACGCCCCGTCTCACGGATCACGACGGCTACGACTGGCATGTGCACTACTTCGCACCCGGTGCCTCCGTCGCCGACCATCTCGCGGCCGACTGCGGAATGGCGCTGGCCTTCTTCGTGGTGGCCGGTGAGCAGGAGCGGCTACGACGCTGCGAGGCCCCGGACTGCCGGCGCGCCTTCGTCGACCTCTCCCGCAACCGTTCGCGCCGCTATTGCGACAGCCGCACCTGCGGCAACCGCCTCCATGTGGCCGCCTACCGCGCCCGCCGCAAGGAAGCAGCCGGCTGACGAGGCCCAGGACGTACGAGGAACCAACCCTCCGGGAACCAACCCTCGGCGGTGCCGACGCGGTCCCGGCGGGTGGCGCCGGGTACCGCGGGTACGGCTCAGAGCAGCAGCAGATCGTGCAGCGAAGCAATGAGCAGCAGACACCCGATCACCGCTAGGAAGATCATCAGCGGTGGCTGGGAAAGGGCGAAGAGGCATCCTCGCGGCTCGTCCTGAGGCGGCGCGGTGTCGCCTTGTTTCGTGTCCAGCATCTCGGGGCGATGATGGCGCAGGCCAGGCGTCCCACGCGATCAACGCGCCCGGAATGAGCGGGTGTTCGCAGTATTCCGTGACGTCGGTTTCAAGCCGTGATCGTTTTCGCACGCCGACGGGCCGACTGTGTCGTTTCAGCAGCGGTCAGCCGTCATGGGCCGTCATGGGGCGCGGCCCGCGCTTCATATGCCGTGCTTCTTCAGGATCGCCTCGATGTCGCTGAAGTCGTCGCCGGAGTCGGTGCCCCGTGCGGTGGATGTCGGTCGGGAAGCCGGGCGGGCCGCGGCCGGGCCCAGGGAGGGCGCCGAGGCCGCGGGAGCCACGGCGTCGGACCGCCCGGCGCGGGCGGCCGCCTTGCGCTCCTTGCGCGTACCGCGGCCGCCGCCCCTGCGGCGCTCCACGGCACGCGTGGTCGCGAACAGGGCCCAGGCGCAGCCCAGCACCACGAAGCCGGCCCAGGCGGTCGGGCTGAAGGCGGTGTCGGCGAGCCACTCGACGACACCGGTCATCACCAGCCCGAGCGGTACGAGCGAGTAGGCGGCGATCCGGGCGGCCGACAGGAAACGCTTGCGGTAGGCCGTGACCGCGGCGATGCCCAGACCGGCCACGGCGACGGCGGAACAGACGGTCTCGGCAATCATCCGGTCCTCCAGGCGGGGCTCACTCGGGCAGGGACACCATGACTCCGCGCCTCGCACGGGCGGGCGCTTCGTCCCTTCCATCCTGCACCTCCGGCCCCCTCCCGGGCCATGCTCCGAGGCGGACATCAGGGACATCTCCGGGTCGGCTCCTCCGCAGGACCCGGTCGGCGCCGCCGAGCAGTCGTACGGGAGGAGCAGGGTCCGGGCCGACGGCGCGCCCCGGGCCGGATGCGGGGCGGCCCTCCGGATTGGGGCGGGCGGGCGTCGGCTGGGAGACTGGTGCCATGAGCGACTCCTCCCCCGCCTCCCCCTCCGCATCGGCTTCCGGCACCGCGTCCGGCCCGGCTGCCCCGCGTCCCGCCGTCGTCCTGGACGTCTGGTGCGAGCTGCAGTGCCCGGACTGCCGCGGTGCCCTCGTCGACCTGCGCGCCCTGCGGGAGCGGTACGGCGACCGGCTGGAGCTGCGGCTGCGGCACTTCCCGCTGGAGAAGCACAAGCACGCCTTCGCCGCCGCGCAGGCCGCCGAGGAGGCTCTGGAGCAGGGCAGGGGCTGGGCGTACGTCGAGGCCGTACTGGGCCGGGTCGAGGAGCTGGACCGTACGGGAGAACCCTTCCTGGTCACGGTCGCCGGTGAACTCGGCCTGGACGCGGAGGAGTTCGACACCGCGCTGATCGACGGCCGGCACATCCTGATCGTGGACGCCGACCAGGCCGAGGGCAAGGCGATCGGTGTCACCGGCACCCCGACCTATGTCATCGGCGGCGAGCGTCTGGACGGCGGCAGGAGCCAGGAGGGGCTGCGCGAGCGCATCGAGGAGATCGCGGACCGCCTGCTGGCCGGGACCGCGTAGAGCCTTCGGGGCCTCAGAGCAGGTTCTTGTACATCGAGTAGCCGACGGTCACGTACCCGAGGGACTCGTACAGCCGCTCGGCAGGGGTGTTGCCCGCGAAGACGTTGAGGCCGAGCACCCGCCGTCCGGCGGCCAGCGTCTGCGCCTCGGCCAGCAGCATCAGGGAGCGGCCGTGCCCCCGGCCGCGACGCTCCTCGTAGACCTCGACGTTGTAGACGAAAGCCTTGTCGCCGGGGAGGGTGCCGGGGAAGGCCAGCCACAGGTCGCCGACCGGGGTGCCCTCGTGTTCCAGGACGCTGATGCGGGTGTTCTCCGTCGCCGGGCCCTGCGGCAGGGACCGCGCGTAGTCCCCGTGCGCCTTGGCCCGGGCGGGCTCGGCGGGTACCCCCCGGTCGATCCAGTCCTGCGCGTACTCCTCGATGCCGCGCTCGGCCCACGGGCCGTACTCGGCCTCCGTCATGGGCCGCGCCCGGCTGCCCCGCGGCAGTTCGGGCGCCACGGCGCCGAGTTGCTTCTCCATGCCGCGGTTGCGGTGGACGTATCCGAGGGCGGTCGCGAACCGCAGCGCGGCCGCGGAATCGCCCGGCACCCGGATCTCGACCTGTCGGCAGCCCCAGCCCCGGGCCACCTCCTCGGCGGCGAGCGCGGCGACCGTGCCCCGGCCGCGACCGCGGTCCGGCTCCTCGACGTGCAGGTCGTCGATGTGGGCGACGGCCAGCCCGAAGGCCGGATCGGTGGAGACGCGGACCGCTCCGACGGGACGGCTGTTCACACACACCCGGAAGTGGCGGGACAGAGCCCCGTCGGCAGCGCGCTGAAGCGGCTCGGTCGGCCGCAGGGTCGTGGTCATCAGGGGGTTTCTACCCGCCGTAACGACCGAAGTCAGCTCGTTTTTTCCGCAGCCGCGCACCTCAGGGTCCACGGGCAGTGGTTCTACGGGTCTACGGGTCTACGGGTCGAGGTCGTTCCCGGCGCGCTCGTCGAAGATCCGCATCGCCTTCGCGGTCACCGGGCCCGGCGCGCCGGGGAGTTCGCGGGTGTCGACGCGGTGGACGGCCTGGACGTCGCGGAGGGTGGAGGTGAGGAAGACCTCGTCTGCGCGCTCCAGCACGTCGAACGGCAGGTCGGTCTCCTTGGCGCCGGTCCACTCCACGGTCAACTGGCGGGTGATGCCCGCGAGGCAGCCGGAGGCGAGCGGCGGGGTGTGGATCTCGCCGTCCAGGACGACGAAGACGTTCGAGCCGGTGCCCTCGCAGAGCTGTCCCACGGTGTTGGCGAAGAGTGCTTCCGAGGCGCCGTCCTCGTGCGCGCGGGCCAGGGCGACCACGTTCTCGGCGTACGAGGTCGTCTTGAGGCCGGTCAGCGCGCCCCGCTCGTTGCGGGTCCAGGGGACCGTGATCACGGCGGTGGAGTCGGGGCGGCGGGTGGTGTCGCCGAGGGCGACGACGAGGGTGGGGCCCTGGTCGCCGCGGTCGGAGCCGAGGGGGCCGTGGCCGCCGGTGTAGGTGATCCGGAGGCGGCCGAGCGGCATCGGGTTCGCCTCGACGACGGCGGCGCAGGCCGCGCGGATCTCGTCGTGGTCGGGGTCCGGCAGGCCGAGGCCGCGCGCCGAGCGGGTCAGCCGGTCGAGGTGGCGGGTCAGCGCGAACGTCTTCCCGTCCGTCGCCTTCACCGTCTCGAAGATGCCGTCGCCCACGGTCAGGCCGTGGTCGAGGACGGAGACGCGGGCGGACTCGATGTCCTGCAGACCGCCGTCGAGCCAGATCTTCACCTCAGGGTCCCTTCACTCACCTCGTACGTCCCCGACGCTACCGCGAGCAGTCGGGCGGCCTTCAGTTCGGTCTCCAGCCACTCGGCCTCGGGGTCGGAGCCCCAGGTGATGCCGGCGCCGGTGCCGAAGCGCAGCACGCCCTCGGCACGGTCGATCCAGAAGGTACGGATGCCGACGGCCAGCTCGGCGGTGCCCCGGTCGGCGTCCACCCAGCCGATGCCGCCGCAGTACGGGCCGCGCGGCGCGGTCTCCAGCGCCTCGATGATCCGCAGGGCACTGGACTTGGGGGCGCCGGTCACCGAGCCGGGCGGGAAGGCGGCGTCGAGGAGTTCGGGCCAGCCGGCGTCGGCGCGCAGTTCGCCGCGGACCGTGGAGACGAGGTGGACCAGTCCGGGGTGCTTCTCGACCGCGCACAGATCGGGCACGGTCACGCTGCCGGTGGCGCAGACGCGCCCGACGTCGTTGCGGACCAGGTCCACGATCATCACGTTCTCGGCGTAGTCCTTGTCGAGGAGGTCGGCCTCGGTGCGGCCGGTGCCCTTGATCGGGCCGGACTCGACGGTCCGTCCGTCGCGGCGGAGGAAGAGCTCGGGAGAGGCGGTGGCGATCTCCACGCCGTGATCGGGCAGGCGGATCGTTCCTGCATAGGGGGCGGGGTTGCCTCGGGCCAGCAGCGCGGTCAGGGCGTCGACGTCGGCGCCGGGTGCGACCGGTGCCGTGAGCACGCGGCAGAGGTTGGCCTGGTAGACCTCGCCGGCCGCGATGTGCTCCCGTATGCGGCGCACACCCGCGGTGTACGCGGCGCGGTCGAGCGAGGACGTCCAGTCGCCGGCGGCGGGGCCCCGCCACTCCCCCGGCTCGGGCGCCGGCACCGGCTCCTGCCGTACGTCGGCGAAGCGGGCGCAGACGACACGGCCCTCGAAGTCCGCGCAGACGGCCCAGAAACCGGTGGAGTCGAGAGCGGCCGGGTCGTCGGTGACGTCGAGGAGGCCGGTGGCGACACGGCCGCCGAAGCGGGCGAGAGGAGACAGGTCGAGCACGGTGTCGAGTCTAGGTCGGGTGGGAGGCGGGGTGGTCGGGGTGGGTTCAGGGGGTTCCCTGGCGGGCCCTGAACAGGTCGGGAGTACGACTCCGAGCAGGTCCGGAGTACGACCCCGAGCCGACCGGGACGTGTCTTGTGCGGGTCCGGGCGGGGCCGCAGGGGCGCACGCTGCACAAACGCGTTTTTGTACTGGCCCAGGAATCCGCTAGAGTTCAACACGTCGCCGGGACGCGAGAGCGGACCGAAACGACAAGCGGACGTAGCTCAGTTGGTAGAGCGCAACCTTGCCAAGGTTGAGGTCGCGAGTTCGAGCCTCGTCGTCCGCTCGAAGGAACGTGGGGACTCCGTGTCCCCTACACTCCTGGTGGAGTGGCCGAGAGGCGAGGCAACGGCCTGCAAAGCCGTCTACACGGGTTCAAATCCCGTCTCCACCTCCAAGGACGATTAGCTCAGCGGGAGAGCGCTTCCCTGACACGGAAGAGGTCACTGGTTCAATCCCAGTATCGTCCACTGGATCCGCCGGACATCGCGGCGCGATCCGTACCCGCGCGATTAGCTCAGCGGGAGAGCGCTTCCCTGACACGGAAGAGGTCACTGGTTCAATCCCAGTATCGCGCACGCAGTGTTCGTGATCCGCTCCTCGGCGTGGTCGCGGTCCCGAGGACGATTAGCTCAGCGGGAGAGCGCTTCCCTGACACGGAAGAGGTCACTGGTTCAATCCCAGTATCGTCCACACACCGGAAGCCCCCGGCCGTCTCGTACGGCCGGGGGCTTCGTCGTGAGTGGCTCAGCTCGAGAACAGCATGTGGCCGAAGCTCTTGTGGCGGTGGTGGCCGCCGTGGTGGCCACCACCGTGCGGAGCGCCCCAGGCGGGGGCGGGCGGAGCGGCCGGGTACGCCTGCGGGGCGGGCGGCGGGGGTGCCGGCTGGGTCCACTGCGACTCCAGGCGGGTCAGCGCCTCCAGCTCGCCGTAGTCGAGGAAGATCCCCCGGCAGTTGGCGCACTGCTCGATCTGTACGCCGTTGCGGTTGTATGTGTGCATCTGTCCATGACACTTCGGGCACTGCATGGTTCGGCTCAACTCCTCGCCGGTCGGTCCTGTTTCGCGTACCGCCAGGACAGACTCTGTCCGGCTGCGGTCGGTTGCACCCTACTTCGCGGATCTCGACGGCAACTGCGGAGGTACCGAACCCATTCGGACACACGCGTCGACGAGGCACTGCTCGACCTCGTCCAGCGGCCGGTCCTCGGCCATGGCCTTCGTCACCGCTCTGGCGGCCGTCTGGACGGTGAGCGCGCGGGCGGGGACGTCGAGGGCGGGCCAGGGGTCGCCGTCCGCGGGGACCGCGGGGCCGCCCGCGGTGCGGTAGGCGTCCAGGAAGCGGGTCCACTCCTCGGGTGGGAGCAGGCCGCAGGCGTACCAGGCGGCGGGGCGGGCGAGGTCCCAGGCGGGCACTCCCACGCCCAGGTCGTCTACGTCTATCAGCCGCCAGGGGCCGTCGGGGGCGGGGTGGCGGACGAGTTGGCCGAGGTGGAGGTCGCCGTGGCAGAGGGTGGTGGTGTCGGGCATGGGAGCCTCCGCGCGGGCCCAGGCGGGGAGGGTGTGCCAGGCGTGGAGGAGGGGGGCGGTGGTGGCGGGGGGCGCTGCGGCGGTCCGGAGGCGGGCGACGGCCTGGGCTGCTTTGGCCGGGCCTCGCATCGGGGGGAGGGTGGAGAGGGCGGGGGTGAGGTGGAGGCGGGCGAGGAGGGTGGCGGCTTCCTCCCAGGGGGCCGCGTCGGGGTCGCCCGGGTCCACGGGGGTGCCGTAGGGCCAGAAGGTGACGAGACGGCCGTGCAGGGGGACGGGGGTGGGGGTGAGTGGGGGGAGGAGGAGGTCGGGGTGGTGGGTGGCGGTGGTCAGGCGTGGGGTGAGGTCGGTGGACGTGGTGGTGGGGGCGTGGGCCTTCGCGACCGTGTCTGCGTGGCGTACGACTGTGGCGTCGGCGCGGTCGGCGAGGGTCCCTGCGGGGCAGGGGCGGGGGCGGGGGCAGGTGTGGTGGGGGGAGTTCGGGTGGGCCTTGGCCTTGGCTCGGGCCGTGAGGGCGGTGAGCAAGGGGGTGGCGGTCACGGGGCTCCCTGGGGTGGTGCGGGGTTTGGTGGTGAGGGTACGGCGCGGAGTGTTGCGCTGCGGCGCTCCGTCCCTGGACCTCGATGTTTCTCGCCCCCGCCGCCCCTACCCTGCCCATCCCCCAGGGGCTCCGCCCCTTCGACCCCGCCAAGGGGCTCCGCCCCCTGGACCCCCGATCGGCCCCGAAAGGGCCTCGTCCTCAAACGCCGGACGGGCTGAAACACACGCACCCCCTCCGGGTGGGTGGGGGCTGGGGATGGCGGGGCGCTCGGCCTCGGACGCCGGGCGGGCTGAAGCATGCGCACCCGCGCCGGACAGTGCAGGCCCCTCCGGGTGGGTGGGGGCTGGGGATGGCAGGTCGCTTGCCCTCGGACGCCGGGCGGGCTGAAGCACGCACCGGCGTCGGACAGTGCAGGCCGCTCCGAACGCCGGACCGGCTGACGCACGCGCACCCGCGCCGGACAGTGCAGGCCCCTCCGGGTGGGTGGGGGCTGGGGATGGCGGGGCGCTCGGCCTCGGACGCCGGGCGCGCTGACACACGCGCACCCGCGCCGGACAGAGCAGGCCGCTCCGGACGCCGGACCGGCTGACGCACGCGCACCGGCGTCGGACAGTGGAGGCTCCTCCCAAGGGCGGGCGGGCTGGAGCATGCGGGGTGGGGCCGGGCGGTGGAGGTTTCTCCGGGGGGAGGGGGCCTGTTCTCCGATGGCGGGTGTTGGGGTACGGCAATGCCGGCGCAGCTCCCCAGCTGCGCCGGCATTTTTTGCCGTCCGCCGCACCCCCGTCCCCACGGGGTTTCATGGGTGGATGTCCCCGCCCGAACCGCTCTTTCGGGCCTGGGGTCGCCGCTCAGCGCCCCAGCATCACGCCCACGGACGACGCCTGTGTGGCCACTGTCTCCCAGCCGTCGAAGACGAGGAGGAGCAGGGCCGCCAGGGGAAGGGCCATGAGTGTCGCCACCAAGGGGTGGCGGCGGCCCGTGCGGCGAGTGCGGGTGCGGAGCACGGTCCGCGGTGCCGTGTGGGCCATGGTCCCTCTCCTGACCGTCTTGGTTGTCCTTGGCAGCGGCGGGTGTCTGACCTCGGGGGACGAGTGCTGCCACCCGCCGCTTGACCTCAAATCTAGGTGCGCGGCCGGCGGAGCACGTCATGCCCTCGTACCGATTGCCGGGCCTCCCGGAGGATGAGCCCTGAGCTGGGGTGTACTCCCCTGGGTGGAGACGGAGTCCTAGGTCTCGGGGTTCTCCCGGTAGGGGTGTCCGGTGGGGGACGGTTTTTCCGAGCTGTCCTCGCGCGGGATCGGGTGCTCGACCAGGGCCAGGACCCTGTTGGCCATGAAACGGGCGGTACGGACGACCGTCCCGGTCCGCGTGACTTCGCTCACTTCCACCACCCCTCGACGGACCGCTGTCTCCACCCTGCGGCCCGCTCTGCCGGCCACCACCTCATAGGTCCGTGTCGTGTCGCCGGCGTCCACGACTATCTCCACTCGGTCGCCCTTCACCGATCCAATCCCCCTTCTGTGACAGGTGGTTGAGGTCACAGCAGGGTCAAAAGGCGCCTGTTCTCAAGCCCTCTGACCACTCTTCAAGTCTCCCACCAGGCACTGACAATCGATCGGGACGAGAGGGCGCGGCCTCTGCGCGCGAGCGGCCGTGGAAACGTAAGCTGTGCCACGTCACACGGACCGGGCAGCGGGGATGAACATGGCGATGATGCGCCTGAGGCGCGAGGACCCGCGCGTCGTCGGCTCGTTCAAGCTTCACCGACGGCTCGGCGCGGGCGGGATGGGTGTCGTCTATCTGGGTTCCGACAAGAAGGGCCAGCGGGTCGCGCTGAAGGTGATCCGGCCCGATCTGGCGGAGGACCAGGAGTTCCGGTCGCGCTTCGCGCGCGAGGTGTCGGCCGCCCGCCGGATCCGGGGCGGATGCACGGCCCGGCTGGTCGCCGCGGATCTCGACGCCGACCGGCCGTGGTTCGCCACCCAGTACGTTCCCGGGCCCTCGCTCCACGACAAGGTCAACGACGAGGGGCCGCTCGGGGCCGCCGAGCTCGCGTCGATCGGGGCCGCGCTGTCGGAGGGGCTCGTCGCCGTCCACGAGGCCGGGGTCGTGCACCGGGACCTCAAACCCTCCAACATCCTGCTGTCCCCCAAGGGGCCGCGGATCATCGACTTCGGCATCGCCTGGGCGACCGGCGCCTCGACGCTCACCCATGTCGGCACGGCCGTCGGCTCCCCCGGCTTCCTCGCGCCCGAACAGGTGCGGGGAGCCGCCGTCACCCCGGCCACGGACGTGTTCTCCCTCGGCGCCACCCTCGCCTACGCCTCCACGGCCGACTCCCCCTTCGGGCACGGCAGTTCCGAGGTGATGCTGTACCGAGTAGTGCACGAGGAGCCCCATCTGCACGGTGTCGCCGACGCCCTGGCCCCGCTGATCCGGGCCTGTCTGGCGAAGGACCCCGAGGAACGGCCCAGCACCCTCGATCTCTCGCTGCGGCTGAAGGAGATCGCCGCCCGCGAGGCCCAGGGGATGGGCGACGCACGACCGCCGGTGCCGAGGGCCGCCGAGGCGGACCGGCCCACCGGGCGGCTCAACCACTCCAGCTATCCCGAGCGCACCCTGCGCCAGCCGGGCCCGTCCGGGACGGGAGCGGGTGCGGGTACGGGAGCAGGTCCAGGGGCCGGGCACGGGCACGGGTACGGGGGCGGTCAGGGGGCCGGGGGCGGTCAGGGGGCCGGGGGCGGTACTCCTGCGCCTCGGGGTGGAGCCTCCTCCTCCCGTGGGGCGGCTCCCTCTCGGGGTGGGGTTCCCTCCCGGGGCGGAAGTGCCTCACGGGGTGGTGGCGGTGGCTCCTCCGCCTCGCGGTCCGGAAGCCGCCCCTCCCCCTCCTCGCGCGGCGGTCGTCCCGGCGGCAGCGGCAGCCGGCCCGCACCCCGCAGCGGGGCCGGGCGGCCGGGGCCGAGGAACACGGGGACCGGTCGTCGGCCCGCCAATCCACGGCTGCTGCGCCAGCGGCTGTTCGTCTTCGTCGTGGTGACGCTGCTGGTCGCGCTGGGCATCGGCATCGTCCAGGGCTGCCAGGGGCCGGCCCGTGGGCTCGGCGGCAAGGACGGCGTCGTACGGCATCAGGCACGGCTGTCGCAGTCCCCGCCGCACGCTCCCCCCGTCGGCGGGGAGTAGGACGACCCGTCAGCTTCGGGGGCGGCCCGTCGCCACCGCGTAGAAGGCGACCGCTGCCGCCGCGCCCACGTTGAGGGAGTCGACGCCGTGGGACATCGGGATGCGGACCCATTCGTCGGCGGCGACCAGGGCCTGGGTGGACAGGCCGTCGCCCTCGGCGCCGAGCATCAGGGCGACCCTGTCCATACGGTGCGGGGCCGCCTCGTCCAAGGAGCGGGCCTTCTCGTCCGGGGTGAGGGCGAGGAGGGTGAAGCCGGCCTCACGGACCGAGTCCAGGCCCTTGGGCCAGGTGTCGAGTCGGGCGTACGGCACGGAGAAGACCGCGCCCATCGAGACCTTCACACTGCGGCGGTAGAGGGGGTCGGCGCAGTCCGGGGAGAGCAGGACCGCGTCCATGCCCAGCGCTGCCGCCGAACGGAAGATCGCGCCGATGTTCGTATGATCATTTACGGATTCCATGATCACGACCCGGCGGGCCACCCGGAGGAGTTCGGCGGCCGTCGGGAGCGGCTTGCGCTGCATGGAGGCGAGGGCGCCCCGGTGCACGTGGTAGCCGGTGACGCGTTCGGCGAGCTCCGGGCTGACGGCGTAGACCGGGGCCGGGAGCTCGTCGATGACATCGCGCATGACGTCGACCCACTTGGCGGAGAGCAGCATCGAGCGCATCTCGTACCCGGCGTCCTTGGCCCGCCGGATGACCTTCTCGCCCTCCGCGATGAACAGGCCCTCGGCGGGCTCGCGCTTGCGGCGCAGCTCGACGTCGGTCAGGCCGGTGTAGTCGCGCAGGCGCGGGTCGTCGGGGTCCTCAACGGTGATGAGATCGGCCACAGGGTGATACTGCCTTGTCCTGGGTGTGGTGCCAACGGCTGTGAACGGGTTGTGTTACCCGGGGTTACGCCAGGCCTGGTCAGGCCGACGTCTTCGGTCCGGGCTCCGGCTCCGGCTTCGACTCCGGGCCCACCGCGACGACCTCGCCGATCACGATGACCGCGGGAGGCCTGACCTCCTGCGTCCGTACCGTCTCGGCGACCGTCGCCAGGGTCGCGTCGACGCGGCGCTGGGCGGCGGTCGTGCCCTCCTGGACCAGGGCGACGGGCGTCTCGGCCGGCTTGCCGTGGGCGACGAGCGTCTCGGCGATCTTCCCGATCTTGTCGACGCCCATCAGGATCACGAGGGTGCCGGTGAGCCGGGCGAGGGACGGCCAGTCGACCAGGGAGCGCTCGTCGTCGGGGGCGACATGGCCACTGACGACCGTGAACTCGTGGGCCACACCGCGGTGGGTGACGGGGATTCCGGCCGCGCCCGGGACCGAGATGGAGCTGGAGATGCCGGGGACGACCGTGCAGGGGATGCCGGCCTCGGCGAGGGCCTGGAGTTCCTCCATGCCACGGCCGAAGACATAGGGGTCGCCGCCCTTGAGGCGGACCACCGACCTGCCCTGCCGGGCGTGCTCGATCAGCGCGTTGTTGATGGCCTCCTGGGCCATGTACCGGCCGTACGGGATCTTCGCCGCGTCGATCACCTCGACGTGCGGGGGGAGTTCGGCGAGGAGGTCGCGGGGGCCGAGGCGGTCGGCGATGACGACGTCGGCCTCGGCGAGGAGGCGGCGGCCGCGGACCGTGATCAGGTCGGGGTCGCCGGGGCCGCCGCCGACGAGGGCGACGCCGGGGGTGCGGGTGCGGTGGTGGGGGGCGACGAGGGTGCCGTCGCGCAGGCCCTCCACCACCGCGTCGCGGATGGCGGCGGTGTGGCGGGGGTCGCGGCCCTTGGCGTCCGTGGTCAGGACGGCGACGGTGACGCCCTCGCTGGTGCCGGTGGCCGGGGTCCAGGCGGTCGCCCGGTCGGCGTCGTCGGAGCGGACGCACCACACGCGGTGGCGCTCCGCTTCGGCCGAGGCGTGGGCGTTGGCCTCCTGGTCGCTGGTGGCGATCAGGGCGTACCAGGCGTCCGCGAGGTCGCCTTCGGCGTAGGGGCGCCTGTGCCAGGTGAGTTCGCCCGCGTCCGCCATCGCCTCCACGGAGGGGGTCGCTTCAGGGGACACGAGGTGGATGTCCGCGCCCGCCGCGATGAGGGCGGGGAGGCGGCGCTGGGCGACCTGGCCGGCGCCGAGGACGACGACCCTGCGGCCGGTGAGGCGGAGGCCTACGGGGTAGGCGGGGTGTTCGGCCATGAGGGTGCGGCTCCTCCGGGGCTTGGCGGTTGCCCTGACGTGCACATTTTAAGGGTGCGGGGGTTCGGCGGCTGAGGTGTCCGGTGGCTGGGCACCACGGGCCGGGTGCGGGCCGTGGCACCACCGCGGTCCGCCACCATGTGGCCGTCGGGCACCTCGCCTCAGCGAGAAAGCACCCGGAACCGTCGTCCCGGGTGCCCCTCACGCCTACTTCTCGGTGACGCCCGCCGAGTCGAAGGTCGCCACCTCGTGCATGGCCCTCGCCGTGCTCTGCACCAGCGGCAGGGCCAACAACGCGCCGGTGCCCTCGCCGAGGCGGAGGTCCAGGTCGACCAAGGGGCGCAGGCCCAGCTTGTTCAGGGCGGCCACATGCCCCGGCTCGGCGCTGCGGTGGCCGGCGATGCAGGCCGCGAGGACCTCCGGGGCGATGGCGCGGGCCACCAGGGCGGCGGCGCCGGCGCTGACGCCGTCCAGGATCACCGGCGTCCGCAGGGACGCGCCGCCGAGCAGGAGGCCGACCATCGCCGCGTGCTCGAAGCCGCCGATCGCGGCCAGGACGCCGATGGGGTCGGCCGGGTCCGGCTGGTGGAGTTCCAGGGCACGGCGGACCACCTCGGTCTTGCGGGCGAGGGTCTCGTCGTTGATGCCGGTGCCGCGGCCCGTGACCTCGGAGGGGTCGGCGCCCGTGAACACGGAGATGAGGGCGGCGGACGCGGTGGTGTTCGCGATGCCCATCTCGCCCGTCAGCAGGGCCTTGTTGCCAGCCGCCACCAGGTCGCGGGCGGTCTCGATGCCGACCTCGATGGCCTGCTTGGCCTCCTCGCGGGTCATCGCGGGGCCCGTGGTCATGTCGGAGGTGCCGGCGCGGACCTTGCGGGGCAGCAGGCCGGGGGTCGCCGGGAGGTCGGCGGCCACGCCCACGTCCACCACGCAGACCTCGGCGCCCACCTGGCTCGCGAAGGCGTTGCAGACCGCTCCCCCGCCGAGGAAGTTGGCGACCATCTGGGCCGTCACCTCCTGCGGCCACGGGGTGACGCCCTGGGCGTGGACGCCGTGGTCGCCCGCGAAGATCGCGACGGCCGCGGGCTCCGGGATCGGCGGCGGGCACTGCCGGGACAGACCGGAGAGCTGCGCGGAGATGATCTCCAGCATGCCGAGCGCGCCGGCCGGCTTGGTCATCCGCTTCTGCCGCTCCCACGCCTCGCCGAGCGCCTTGGCGTCCAGCGGGCGGACGCTGGCGACGGTCTCGGCGAGCAGGTCGTGCGGGTCCTCGCCGGGCAGCGCGCGACGGCCGTACGTCTCCTCGTGCACGACCCAGGACAGCGGGCGGCGCTTGGCCCACCCGGCCTGCATCAGCTCGGGCTCGGGCGGGAACTCGTCGACGTAGCCGACGCAGAGGTAGGCGACCACTTCGAGGTGCTCGGGCAGGCCGAGGGCGCGGACCATCTCACGCTCGTCGAAGAAGCTGACCCAGCCCACACCGAGGCCCTCGGCGCGTGCCGCGAGCCAGAGGTTCTCGACCGCGAGCGCGGAGGAGTACGGCGCCATCTGGGGCTGGGTGTGGCGGCCCAGGGTGTGGCGGCCGCCGCGGGTCGGGTCGGCGGTGACCACGATGTTCACCGGGGTCTCGAGGATGGCCTCGATCTTCAGTTCCTTGAACTGCTTCGCACGGCCCTTGGGGAGGGACTTGGCGTACGCGTCGCGCTGACGCATCGCCAGTTCGTGCATCGCGCGCCGGGTCTCGGCGGAGCGGATCACGACGAAGTCCCAGGGCTGCGAGTGCCCGACGGACGGCGCGGTGTGGGCGGCCTCCAGGACCCTCAGCAGCACCTCGTGCGGGATCGGGTCGTCGCGGAAGCCGTTGCGGATGTCACGGCGCTCGCGCATGACCTTCAGGACGGCCTCGCGCTCGGCGTCGTCGTACGCGGGCGCGGCAGGACCGGTGGACTCCCTGGCTTCTTCCACGGTGGCCGTGCTCTCTTCCTGGTCGGCGGCCCTGGTTTCCAGGTCCTCCGGGTTCTGCGCGACCTCGGGGTCGTGGTCGGCCTGGACGTCGGCCTCGGGCTCCGGGTCCGGGGTCGCCGGGGCGGGAGCTGGATCGGCCGCACGGGGGGCGGGAACGGTGGGGACCGTGGGGGCAGCCGTCGCGACGGCGGGCTGCACGAGGACCGCCTCGGGCTCTTCCGCGGCCGCCTCCACCGGTGCCTCGGGCTGTTCCGCGGGTGCCCCGGCCGCCGCCTCGGGCTGCGTCTCGGCGTGGTGCGGGATGTCCGGGAGGAGCTGCACGCCCTGGGGCGGGGTGGGGGCGAGGTGCGGGGTGGTGGGCACAGTGCCCTCGACCGGTACGAAGGTGCCGGCGGGCTGGTCCGGCTCGTCCGGCTGGTCCTGCTGGGGAGTCGGGGTCGGGACCGGTTGGGCCTGCACGGGGGCCTCCGCGGCAGCCTCGGTCGGCGCGTCCGGCTGCGGGGCAGCCACTGGGGCCGGGGCCGGCTCAGCGGTGTCCAGGATCTGAGATGCCTCGTCCGGCTGGTGGGCTGCCGGGGCGACAGGTTCGGGCGCCACCGCCTCCTCAGGGCTCGGCTGCGGCTCCGGCTCCGCTTCTGCGGTCGGCTCCGCGGGCTTCGCCTGCTCGGGGGCGGGGTGGGTCTCGGCCACCGGCTCGGGCTGCGGCTGCGGCTGCGGCTGCGGCTGCGGTGTGTCCTGTTCGGCGGGCGGGGCCGCCACCGCGGGCTCGGCGGGCACGGCGGGTTCAGCCGCTTCGGCCTCGACGGGAGCCACCGCCTCGACGGGTGCGGCCGGAGCGTCGACGGCCTGCGGGGCTTCGGCGGGCTGTGCGGCCTCGGCGACGGCCGCAGCCTCGGGCGTGAGCACGTCTTCGACGGGTCGCACGGTGTCAGGGACGATCGCGGGTGCCGGAGACTCGGCGTCCTCCTGGACATCCTGCGCCGGCACGGGGACATCGGCGGCGGCTACTGCGGGAGCCTCCACCTCCACGGTCACCGCTTCCTGCGCGGGCTCTGCCGGTGCGGGTGCCTCGCTGGGGGCGGCAGGTTCGGGAGCCTGGGCCGCGGTCCCGGGCGTGGGCGCGACGGCCTGGGCCGCCTCCTGCACGGGGGCCTCTTCCGGAACCGGCGTCTCGGACACGGCCTCCTCGGCGGGGCCGGCCTCGGGCAGCGGCGCCGCCTCGGGCTCCGGCACCACGGGGGCGTCCACGGCAGCGGGGGCGGCCACTTCGGCGGCGACCTCGGCCGCCTCGGAAGCAGCCTCGGCGGGAGCCTGCGCCACCTCGGCTACGGCGGCCTCCTCCCCCTGCGCGACCTCGGCGGCGGGGGCACTCACCTCAGGCGCCTGCGCCTCCTCGGCAGCGCTCCCTTCCGCGGCCTCAGCCACCTCGGCAGGAACCGCTTCGACCGGTACGGGCTCGACCGGTGCCGTAAGCGCAGCCTCCGGCACGGACGTCGGCGCCGCGGCGACCGGCACCGCGGCGACCGGCTCCACGAACCCGACCGGCTCCTCGCCCCCGGCCACCGGCGCCGTCTCCTCCACCTCGTCGGAGACGTCCTGCTCGCCCTCGGCGATCAGAGCCGCTCCGAGGAGCTGGCCGGTGTCGACGATCCCGGACGCGGTGGGAGAGAACGGCTGGGGCGCGGCAGGCGCGGGCACCTGGGCGGAAGCCGCGGTCACGGCTCCGGGGACCTGCGCCGCAGGGGCCGTGGGCAGGACACCACCGGCAGCGGCATCCCCACTGGCAGCGGGAGCGGCACCGACAGCGTCACCGTCGCCGCCCCCCTCACCGCTCGTCGCGGCGATCGCCTCCGTGGCCACGCGGGCCACGACGGCGTCGGCGACGCTCAGCGGCCCGGGCTCCGGGGTGGCCGTCGGCTCCGCCGCCGGAACCGGAACAACCGTTTCCGCAGTCGTCACCCCGGACGACACCGGCCCCTGGGCCGGAGCGGCGGCGGCAGCCGGAGCGGCCGGCTGGGCCGCGACCGGAGCGGCGACCGGCGCGGTCGCCTGAGCCGCGGGTCCCCAGGGCGCCGCGCCCTGTGGGGGCGTCTCGCGCAGGGGAGGGACGTCGAGGTACTCGGGGCCGGTGGCGGGCTGGGCCGGGTGGCGGACCGGGGCGCCGGCCGGGCCTCGGTCGGCGAGGGAGCGGACCGGGCTCGCGGAGGCGTCGGGGATCGGCGGGCCCAGGTGCAGGGGCCGGCGCGGGGCGGGCTGCGCGGGCGCGGCCGGACCGGGCAGACGTACGGCGCTGAGGTCGACCGAGCCGCTGTCGCGGCCGGAGAGCTCGTGCGGGCCGGGCTCGTGGACCGTCTCGACGACCGGCTCGGGTGCGGGCGGCGCCACCTCGTTGCCCCAGGCGCTCTGGGCGCCCGGCAGCAGCAACAGGTCTTCGTCCTCGGCGGTGGTCTCGGAGAGGTAGGTGTACGCGCCGTGCGCGGGGGCGCTCGGCTGTTCCACCGTGCCTGCGTTCTCCGGCAGCCCCTCGCCCGGGACCTGGCCGGTGTCGGTCATGCGTACCCCTCGCCCATCGGTTTAGTGCTCCTACGACCAGCTCACCCGGAACGGCGCACCGATCGCCCCGTAGTGAAGAACGAGCGTCCGGGCCCAGCGGCACGAACGACCGCCTGAAAAAGCGACAAAGCCATTCAGTGGCATTGTCCCGTTCGCCGTCGCCTCGCGACAGGTTGATCTCCGTCGCTCCACTGTGGACTGCGCCACGTTGCGCGCGCTCCGGTTCTGCCGTACCACACACAGCCCAAAAGGGATGTGTTTTCCGGACATTGGCCGACGAAGTGCCGGGCGAACGGAAGCGGTACGACGATCGTTCAGCCTACCGCGAGCGGTACGACAACAGGATCACCGGGAGGGCGAACCGGGTCACGTCCGGCGGTCCGGGAGAACCCCGCTGAGCAGGAACGCGACGCTCCGTTCGGTCTCCGTCCACAGCCGCGTGTCGAGTTGGACGGACTGGACGAGGGCGCACTCGACGCCGTAGCCGTGCTCGGTCAGGTCGCGGCCGACGCGTTCGGCGGCGTCACGGGTCGCCGCGTGGGTCACTATGCGCTGCGGGCGGCGGTCGGCGACCGCGGAGACGACGGCCGCTCCTCCGCCGCCGACGCGGACGACGTCCGGTTCGGGCAGGTTCTCCAGGACGTGCGGGGCCCTGCCGCGGACGATCTGGAGCTGGACGCCGTGGCGGCGCGCGGTGGCGTCGGTGCGGGCGCAGGCCTGGAGGTCGTGGTCGACGGCGAGGACGGCCGCGCCGGTGCGCGCGGCCTCGGTGGCGAAGGCGCCGCTGCCGCAGCCGATGTCCCAGACGAGGTCCCCGACGCGGGGTCCGAGCCGGGCGAGTTGGGCCGCCCGCAGCAGGTCCGACTCCCCCTCGGCGAGGCCGCCGCCGTAGGCCTGGGCGGGCAGGGCCCAGCCGCGCGCGCCGGTGGCCGGGTCGCGTCCGGCGATCCAGTCGCCGTCGCCGCCGGCGCTCGCCGGGCCGCCGATGACGATGACGACGTTGGGGTCGCGCCAGGTGTGGTCGACGGCCTTGTCGGAGGTGAGGACGCTCACCCGCTCGCGGTCGGTGCCGAGTTCCTCGCAGACCACGAAGGTGCGGTGGACGCCCTCCAGGAGCAGGCCGAGCTCGGCGGGGCCGGCGCCGGGCGAGGTGAGGACGGCCACCTTGGTGTGGGCGCGGCAGACGTTGACGGCGCGGCGCAGGGTGCGCCGGTGGGCGACGACCACCTGGGCGTCGTCCCAGGGCATTCCGGCGCGGGCGAAAGCGGCGGCGACGGAGGAGACGGCCGGGACGACCTCGACCTCCAGGCCGAACTCGGGGGCCCGCAGGGTGCGTACGACACCGAAGTAGCCCGGGTCCCCGTCGGCGAGGACCACGGCGGTGCCCCGGTGGCCCGCGATGCGGCGGGCGGCGAGGGAGACGCTGCCCAGGCGGATGCGCTCGGCGGCGGGCGGTATCTCGGGCAGCGCCAGGTGGTGGGCCGCGCCGGCCACGAGGGTGGCGGCGCCGAGTGCCGAGCGGGCCGCGGCGGTCAGCGGCGAGCCGTCCCAGCCGATCACCGTGACGCGGTCGGCCATCGTCGTCAGTCTCCCGGGGGTTCACGCAGGCAGCGGGCTCCGTGAGCGTACCTGGTCGCGCGGGCCGGGGAGCTGCCCGATCACCGTCCGGGGAGTCAGTTCCAGTCGGTGTACGAGGTGAAGCCGGCGCCCTCGGCGAGCTGGTCCGCGGCGCCCTCGATGTCCTCGGGCAGCAGGCTCCACACGATGTAGTCGGTGCGGACCTCGGTCCAGCTGCCGTCCTCGGCGCGGGCGCGCGCTATGCAGGCGCCTCGCAGGACGCCTTCGCTGATACAGCCGATCTTCTGCGCGACCTGCTGGGAGGCGGTGTTGTCGGCGGCCGTGCGCAGCTCGATGCGTTCGAACTTCTGGTCGGTGAACAGCCACTGGGCGGTGGCCAGGGCGGCCTCGGAGGCGTAGCCCTCGCCGCGGGCCCAGGAGGCGACGATGTAGGACAGTTCGGTGGACCGGACGTGCCAGTCGGTCCTGGCGAGCCGGATGACGCCGACGAGCCGTTGGGTGAGGAACTCGGTGACGGCGAGGTCGAGGCCCCGTCCTGCCGTGCGGTCGTCGGGGGCGTCCTCGGTGATCCAGCGGCGGGCGGCCTGTTCGCCGTAGGGCTGGGGGACGTCCGTCCAGGCCCCGATCTGCTCGTCGTTCATCATCTCGGCGAGGGCGGGCACGTCGTCCTCGTCGAGGGGACGCAGCACCAACCGCTCCGTGCTGATGGAGATGGTGGGGAAGGTGCTCGTCATGAAGCCGCTCCGTAGCCTTCGAAACCCCGGTGTCCGACCGTCCCGTACCTACCGGACCGTCAGGACCCGCTGAACTGCCCAGCATGCAGCATGAAAGCACTGAACGGCACCACGGGGTCCCCACCCTTCGTGAGGGAGCGGACCCCGTGGGTTGCGGAGGTGACCGGCGGGAGCGGTCAGAACGCGGCGACGACGGCGCCGTCGTACGTGTCCTCGATGAACTTCTTCACCTCGGCCGAGGTCAGCAGCTTCGCGAGCTTCTGGATCCGCGGGTCGTCCTCGTCGCCCTTCTTCACGGCGAGGAAGTTGGCGTACGGGTTGTCCTTGGGGGACTCGGCGACCAGGGCGTCCTTGGCGGGGCTGAGGTCGGCCTCCAGCGCGTAGTTGCCGTTGATCACCGCGGCGTCGACGTCGGCGAGGGAGCGCGGCAGCTGGGCCGCCTCCAGCTCCTTGAACTCCAGGTTCCTCGGGTTGGAGGTGACGTCCTTGGGGGTGGCGTCGTAGCCGGCGCCGGACTTCAGCTCGATCAGGCCGTTGGCCTCGAGCAGCTTCAGCGCGCGGGCCTCGTTGGTGGTGTCGTTCGGCAGGGCGACGGTGGCGCCCTTCTTCAGGTCGTCGAGCTTCTTGACGCCCTGCGAGTACAGGCCGAGCGGCTCCAGGTGCACGGTCGCGCCGGGGACGGCGACGATGTCGGTGCCGTTCTTCTTGTTGAAGTCGGTGAGGTACGGCTGGTGCTGGAAGTAGTTGGCGTCGACCTCGCCCTGCTGGACGGCCGTGTTGGGGGTCACGTAGTCGGTGAACTCCTTGACCTCCAGCTTGAGGCCGGCCTTCGCGGCGAGGTTGTCCTTGATGTAGGCGAGGATCTCGCCCTGCGGCGTGGGGGTCGCGGCGACGGTCAGCGTGGCGTTCGCGTCGGTGCTGCCGCTGTCCTTGTCCGAGCCGCAGGCGCTGAGCCCGAGGGTGAGGGCTCCGGCGGCGAGGACGGCGGTGGTGATCTTGGCGGTGTTACGCACGAAAAGTGCCTTTCCTAGGGGTGGTGCGGCCCCGCTGTGGGTGTGCGGGGAGTCGGGGAGGCCTTATGCGGCCTTGCTCACCTCGGCGGCGGCCGGGTCCTCGGTCTTGAGCAGCCGCAGCTTCGGGGCGGCGCCGGAGCGGCCGCCGCGGCGGTGCAGGGAGCGGGCGGCCCAGTCGCCGGCGAACTGGATGAGGGAGATCACGACGGCGAGGATCGCGACGGTGATCCACATCAGCTCGGTCTCGAAGCGCTGGTAGCCGTAGCGGATGGCGATGTCGCCGAGGCCGCCGGCGCCGACGGTGCCGGCCATGGCGGAGTAGCCGATGAGGGCGACGACCGTGGTGGTCGTGGAGGAGATGAGTGAGGGGAGGGATTCGGGCACGAGGACCTTGCGTACGACGGTCCAGGTGGTGCCGCCCATCGACTGCACGGCCTCGACGAGCCCGCCGTCCACTTCGCGGACAGCCGTCTCGACCAGGCGTGCGAAGAACGGGACGGCGCCGATGGCGAGCGGCACGATGGCGGCCTCGCGGCCGATGGTCGTCCCGGTGATCGTGCGGGTGAAGCCCATCAGCGCCACCATCAGGATGATGAACGGCATGGAGCGGGCGATGTTCACGACCTGCCCGGTCACCTTGTTGGCGACGGCGTTCTGGAGGAGTCCGTCCTTGTCGGTGAGGACGAGGAGGAGGCCGAGCGGGAGTCCGCCGGCGACGGCTATGAGGGTGGACCAGCCGACCATGTAGAGGGTGTCCCAACAGGCCTGCTCCAGCAGGGGCTGCATCTCCGACCAGGTCACTTGGCACCTTCCTTGACCAGCTGCGGCTCTCCCACGACGTCGATCCGCAGGCCCTGTTCACGCAGGAAGCCGATCGGTACGACGTTGTCCTCGTAGCGGCCGGGCAGTTCGATGCGCATCCGGCCGACCTGGAGGCCGGCGACGGTGTCGATGGCGGCGCCGAGGATGGAGATGTCGATGTTGTAGGTGCGCGAGAGCTGGGAGATGACCGGCTGGGTGGCGCTCTCGCCGTGGAAGGTGACGTCGACCACGGTGCGGTCCTCGCCGGTGGCCTCGCCGCCGACCGGGAAGAGCGCGGCGGCCAGTTCGGAGCCGGGGGTGGCGAGCAGTTCGCCGACCGTGCCCGACTCCACGATCCGGCCGCGCTGCATGAGGGCGGCGGAGTCGCAGACCGACTTGACCACGTCCATCTCGTGGGTGATGAGCAGGACGGTCAGGCCGAGCTGCCGGTTCAGGTCGCGCAGCAACTGGAGGATGGAGCGGGTGGTCTCCGGGTCGAGGGCGCTGGTCGCCTCGTCGGACAGCAGCACCTTGGGGTCGCCGGCGAGGGCGCGGGCGATGCCGACGCGCTGCTTCTGGCCGCCGGAGAGCTGGGCGGGGTAGGACGTGGCCTTGTCGGCGAGTCCGACCAGGTCGAGCAGGTCCAGCGCCTTGCGGGAGCGCTCCTTGCCGGAGACCCCGAGGATCTCCAGCGGGAGTTCCACGTTGTCCTGGACGGTCCGGGAGGACAGCAGGTTGAAGTGCTGGAAGACCATGCCGATCCGGCTGCGCGCCTGCCGCAGCTCCTTGCCGGCCCGCGGTCCGCGGCCGACGAGGGCGGTGAGGTCCTGGCCGTCGACGGTGACCGTGCCGGCGGTGGGGCGCTCCAGGAGGTTGACGCAGCGGATCAGCGAGGACTTGCCGGCGCCGGACTGGCCGATGACGCCGTACACCTCGCCTTCGCGGACGTGCAGGTCGACGCCGTCGAGGGCGGTGACCTCACGGCCGCGCGAGCGGTAGACCTTGGTCAAGGCCGTGGTGGTGATCACGTGGATTTCCGTCACTGTCGAGTGCGCGGGCGTGGGTGTGCCCGGGCGCACGGGTGCGTTCGTTCAGGACGCGGCACGTCTCCGGCCGGGGTTTCCCGGAGAGAACGGGTGCGCGGAGCGGAGGCTCTGGGGGGGGTGCGGGGCCCGCTAGCAGGCGCGCATTCGACACATACGACACATACAGCGCACGCCGGGCGTCAGGATCGCCTCGGTCGCAAGGGTGCGGCTGCTCGTCGTGGTCATGTGCATCAGTAAAGCAGACGTACGGTACTGACAAAGAAACGCTTGTCCGCATGTTGGACGGCCGTGGACAGGCATCGCCGACGCGGGGCCGGACGCGGGGTGGCGCATACGGCGTAATAGGGTCACCGCATGCTTGATGTCCTGACGCTGGTGACCGGCGTCGCCGCGCTGCTGCTCGCCGCCTGGTGCGGCTGGGCGGCCCATCGTGACCAGCCGACGAAGGACTGGCACTTCATGGGGATGGCCGTGGTCTCGGTGCTGGCGCTGACGCAGCTCGTGATCGGGGTCGTCCTGCTGGCCTGGGGCCAGAAGCCGGCGCAGGGCACGACGATCTTCGTGGCGTATCTGCTGGGCGCTTTCGCATGCGTGCCGGCGGCGGGGCTCATGTCGCTGTCGGAGCGGACGCGGTGGGGGTCGGTGACCGTCGCCGCGTCGGCGGTCGTGCTCGCGGTGCTGGAAGTGCGGCTCTACGACATCTGGGGAGGCTGAGATGACGGCCGTTCAGGAGAAGCCGGCCCGGCTGATCGGCGGGCCCGGCCTGGTGCTGGTGTGGTTCTACGGCGTGATGGTCGTCGGCGCGGTGTCGCGGTCGGTGTACCAGATCGCGACGGAGTTCGACCGGGCGCCGCTCGCGTACGCGCTGTCGGCCGTCGCGGGCGTGGTGTACGGGTTCATCACGTACTCGCTGGTGCGGGGCGGGGAGACGGCGCGGCGGGCGGCGCAGGTGTGCTGCGCCGCCGAGCTGGCGGGGGTGCTGGTCGTCGGTACATGGACCCTGGTGGAGCCGTCCGCCTTCCCCGACGCGACCGTGTGGTCGGACTACGGGATGGGGTACGTGTTCATTCCCGTGCTGCTGCCGCTGTCCGCCCTCTACTGGTTGCGGAAGGCGCGGGCGGAGCGGGTCGGCTGAGGGGCGAGGGGCGTCGGCGGCTGCCGGTGCGCTGTGGCTCGTCGCACGGTTCCCCGCGCCCCTGAAAGACCGAAGCGCCTGACGTCACGCCGTTTTCGCGTACTCCCCCGCCACCTTCTCCAGGACGATCATCGGTACTCCGTCCGCGCCCTCGGCCGTGCCCACCGTCTCGTAGCCGACGCGGCGGTAGAGGCGGAGGTTGCCCTCGCTGCGGTGGCCGGTATGGAGGCGGAACTTCTTGGCGCCGCGCTCCTCGGCGAGCGCGGCCTCGGCGGCGCGCAGCAGGCGGGCGCCGATGCCGTGGCCCTGGAGGCGGGGGTGGACGCAGAGTTTGCCGATCGAGGCGGCGCCGTCCTCGGTGACGTGCCCGCGGACCGAACCGACCACCTCGTCGCCGAGCCGGGCCACGAAGACGCAGTCGGAGGCGAGTTCCTCCTTGACCGAGTCCAGGGTCTGGACGAGCGGGGCGATGCGGTAGTTGCCGTACAGCGCGGCTTCGCTCTGGAAACACAGGTACTGCAGGACGAAGATCTGCTCGGCATCCTGCTCGGTCGCCACCGAGATGGTCACGCTCATGCCCATGTGCGCACGCCTCCCGCTCACCTGATCGCCTTGGGTCCTTCACTCCTATCCCCGCAGTTGGCGGGCCGCAACCTCCGGTGCAAGCAAACGCCTCAGACATCCCAGACATCTGGAACGTTCCGGGCCGAGACTTCCCTGTGAGATACCCAACTCGCCCGCGATCTGCCGGTAGGTGGGGTCCTCGGGCGAGAGGAACGCGTCCAGGAGGCGGGCGCAACGGCCGGGCAGGCGGTGCACGGCCTCACGCAGGGCGCGGCGGCGGGCGGCGGCGAGGGCGAGCTGCTCGGGGCCGCGGTCGCGGTCGTCGGCCGGGTCGGTGTCGTACGGCTGCTCGAAGCGGGTCGTGCGGCGGGTGCGGCGGACCTCCGCGCGCACGGCCCGGCGCAGCCAGCTCTGGGGGTCGGGCGGCGGGCCGTCGGTGGCGAGGTGCTCCAGGAGGCGGAGCCAGACCGCCTGTTCCAGGTCTCCGGGTTCGGTGCCCGTGGCGTGGGCCTCGGCAAAGGCCTCGGCGGTGAGCAGGGGGCCGAGGTCGGTGAGCAGGTCGTGCGTCATGTGCCGGACGATGCGGCCGCGCGGGCGGCTGGTTGCCCGCGCGGCCGGATGTCACTCCAACGGGGACTCAGCCGTTGACGAAGTCCTCGCGGGCCAGGACGCCGGTGTCGGCGTTGTCGGTGAAGACACCGTCGATGCCGGTCGCGAAGTAGGTGCGGAAGGCGCCGAAGACATCGCCGTACGCGTCCGCGTCGGTGCCCTTGCGGAAGTTCGCCGGCAGGAACGGGTTCTCGTTGCGCATGGTGTACGGGTGCAGGAGCAGGCCGACGGCGTGGGCGTCCTTCACCAGGGTGGTGGGGGTGGTGAGGTTGCCGTTCGCGTCCTTCGGGATGACCAGGTCGAGGGTGGGGCCGATGCCCTGGGCGTAGCCGGCGATCTCCCGCAGGCCGCTCCGGGTGATCAGGTCGGCGACCGTGCGCGGGTCACCGGCCTCGACGAAGTCCCAGGGGCGGGTGTTCGCGGCGGACAGCAGCACCACCAGCGGGTTGTCGACCAGCTTGTTCAGGCGCTGGATACTGCTCGGCTCGAACGACTGGAGGATGACGGGCGAGTGCTTCCTGTCCTTGCCGTGCTTGTGCAGTAGCTTGGCGACCCGCTCCTCCAGGCCGAGGCCCAGCTTGCGGAAGTAGGTGGGGTGCTTGGTCTCGGGATAGATCCAGACCTGTTTGCCGCGCCTGCGGGTCTGCTCGTCCTGCCACTTCAGGACTTCCTCGAAGGTGGGGATCTCCCAGCGGCCGTTGTAGAGCGTGTTGTGCGGGCGGTTGGCCGGGATGCGTTCGATCGCGCGCAGGGTCTTCAGCTCGGCGAGCGTGAAGTCCTCGGTGAACCAGCCGGTCGTGGAGACGCCGTCAAGGACCTTGGTGGTCTTGCGGTCGGCGAACTCCTTGTGGTCGGCGACGTCCGTGGTGCCGCCGATCTCCGGCTCGTGGCGGCAGACCAGATGGCCGTCCTTGGTGGGGACCAGGTCGCCCGCCTCGACGATGTCGGCGCCCAGGTCGAGGGCGAGCTGGTAGGAGCCGAAGGTGTGCTCGGGGCGGTAGCCGCTCGCGCCGCGGTGACCGATGATCGTCGGCACCGGGAGGCTCTCCAGTCCGCTCCTGCCCGGGCGGCGGGCCCCGGTGGCGTGGGCCGTGCCGGCCAGGCCGAGAACGCTTCCGGTGGCACCGAGCACGGCCGCGCCGAGCAGCGCCCGCCGTCCGGTCGTCCCGCCCGTGGTCCTCCGCTCGTTCGGCTCCCATGCGTCCTGCGATCCCATTGCGGCCCTCCTGCCGTCGGTCGTTCGTGCGGCCCGATCGTAGGGGCGTGGACATGACCGTCGGGAGACGTCGGTCCGAACACGCGGGTGACGGTGGATGGCAGGTGCCGGGCGGAAGGTGACGGGGCGTCGGCATGCCCGCGCGGGGACGGGGAAGGCGGTCGGTACCGGGCTCGTCCGGCTGCGTGGCGTTGGCTGCCTGCCGCGTTCCCGCTGCGTGCCGGGCGCGTTCCGCGCGGGTGACGGGCGGGCGGAAGTACCGCCATCCAGGTAAACGTACGTCAACAGTGCGTAAGGCCTCGGTGAACCCGATGTGCGCCACCCCCGGGGCCGCGAGTATCGTCCTCACCTGCACAGACTCATACCGTTTTCCCTTGGCATCGGAGGGCCCGTTGTCCCGCTTCGCGCTCATCAAGGCAGTGCTCGGACCGGTCATGCGCCTGATGTTCCGCCCCCGGGTCGAGGGCGTGGAGCACATCCCGGGCGACGGTCCGGTCATCCTGGCCGGCAACCACCTGACCTTCATCGACTCGATGATCCTGCCGCTCGTGTGCGACCGGCAGGTCTTCTTCATCGGCAAGGACGAGTACGTCACCGGCAAGAGCCTCAAGGGCCGGCTGATGGCCTGGTTCTTCACCGGCGTCGGCATGATCCCGGTGGACCGGGACGGCGGCCGCGGGGGTGTGGCCGCGCTCATGACCGGGCGGCGGGTCCTGGAGGAGGGGAAGGTCTTCGGGATCTACCCCGAGGGGACCCGCTCCCCCGACGGGCGGCTGTACCGGGGGCGCACCGGGATCGCGCGGCTGACGCTGATGACCGGGGCGCCCGTCGTTCCGTTCGCGATGATCGGCACGGACAAGTTGCAGCCGGGCGGGGCGGGGATGCCGCGGCCGGGGCGGGTCACCGTCCGGTTCGGTGAGGCGATGGAGTTCTCCCGTTATGACGGGATGGACCGGGATCGGTATGTGCTGCGGGCGGTGACCGATTCCGTGATGGCCGAGGTCATGCGGTTGTCGGGGCAGGAGTACGTGGACATGTATGCGACCAAGGCAAAGGCCGCGTAACGCCTCCGGCGGTCGGCCGTCTTGCGGGTGCGGGTGCGCGGGGGTTCGTCGCGCAGTTCCCCGCGCCCCTAAAGACGCTGCCCGCGCAGTAGGTACCAGGCTGCCGCCGCTGTCGCGAGCAGGATCGCCGCGCCCACTCCCGAGGCCACGCTCAGGCCGTTGACGAAGGCCTCTCGGGCCGAGGTGAGCATGGTCTGCGCGTCGGCCGCGGGCATCCTCGACGCCGCCTCGACCGCGCCGCCCAGGCTCTCGTGGGCTCCCTCCGGGGTGCCCGGCGGAGACGGGAAGCCCCGGTACACACCCGTCACGATCGAGCCGAGTACGGCGATGCCGAGGGCCGCGCCGAGTTCGTACGCCGTTTCGGAGACCGCGGAGGCCGCTCCCGCCTGTTCCCTGGGGACCGAGGAGAGGATGACGTCGGCGGTGACCGTGAAGGAGAAGCCGGCGCCGACGCCCACCACGAGGAGGGCCGCGCCGAGGACCGGGTAGCCGGTCCCCGCGTCGATCAGGGTCAGCGCGCCGAGCGCGAGGCCGATCGCGGCCAGGCCCCCGGTGACCACCGCCCGCACCGAGAAGCGGCGGGCCGCGCGGCCGGCGACCAGACCGGCCGCCACCGCGCCCACGGCGGCGGGGAGTTCGGCGAGGGCCGCCTCGAGAGGGCGCCGGCCCTGCACCAACTGCAGGTACTGGGAGAGGAAGAAGACCAGCCCGGACATGCCGAGCACGGTCAGCATGTCGGCCAGGACCGCGCCGCTGAAGCCCCGCCTGCGGAACAGCCGCATGTCCAGCAGCGGCCGGGGCAGCGTGAGCTGACGGCGTACGAAGCCGTACAGCGCGGCGACGCCGAGGACGGCCGCCGTGAGGGATTCGCGGGTCGGGCCGTGGCTCGCGGCCTCCTTCACCGCGTACACGACGGCGATCATGCCGATCAGGGACAGGGCCACGCTCATCAGGTCCCACGGGCCGGGGTCGGGGTTCCTGGACTCGGGGAGCGTCTTGAGGCCGACCAGGACCAGGACCACCATCACGGGCAGGTTGATCAGGAAGACCGAGCCCCACCAGAAGTGTTCGAGGAGGAAGCCGCCCACGATCGGGCCGACGGCGGTGCCCGCCGAGGCCGTCGCGCCCCAGACACCGACGGCGAGGCTGCGTTCGCGGGGGTCGTGGAAGAGGTTGCGGATCAGGGCGAGGGTGGCGGGCATCAGGGTCGCGCCGGCCACACCGAGCAGGGCGCGGGCCGCGATCATCATCTCCGGGCTCGTCGCGTAGGCGTTCAGCACGGAGATCAGGCCGAAGGCCGTGGCGCCGCCGAGCAGGATCCGCTTGCGGCCGACGCGGTCGCCGAGGCTGCCCATGGAGACCAGCAGACCGGCGATGACGAAGGAGTAGACGTCGCCGATCCACAGCAGCTGGGTGCCGGTGGGGTGGAGATCCTCGCTGATGTACGGGGTCGCGAGGCCGAGGACGGTCGCGTCGACGGCCACCAGCAGCACGGCGAGCACGAGGACGGAGAGCGCGAGCCAGCGGTCCGGGCGCTTCACCGCCTCGGTCGTCGTCGCCGGCTGCAGGGTGCTGGTCATGATTCCTCTCTCGGATGTGCGGGATGTCGTAGCGCGCCGCCGAGCAGCAGCCCCACGACCATGGGGCGGAAGTCCCTGGGGGCGCCCTTTCCGGACTGCACCAGCCAGGCGCCGGAGGCCAGCAGGCCGTACAACGCCTCGGTGAGCCAGGCGGGCGTGAGGTCGATGCGGAACTCGCCGGCGAGCTGTCCGCGCCGGAACAGCGCGGAGATGCGGTCGTCGATCCGGGTCCAGCCCTGGTTCTGCTCCTCGCCCTCGAAGAGCTGGTTCTCGGTGTAGAGGAAGGCGAGGAGTCCGGCCGCGGGTTCGATCTCGCGCACCAGACGCTCCACGGCGTCGCTCGCCGGGCCCTCGTCCAGGCGGGCCGCGTCCAGCGCGGTCTCGCACTCCTCGATGCCGAGCGCCTCCAGGGCGCGGACGAGCGCGTCACGGCCGGCGAAGTGCCGGTGCAGGGTGGCGCGGCTGATCCCGGCGGCCTTGGCGACCTCGTCCATGGTCGCGGTGGATTTACGGGTCAGCAGGGCGGCGGCGCTGCGCAGTACGTGGTCACGATCGACGGCCATGAGACGAGCATAGACCATTTGAGACATCATTGTCTCACCATGGGCGTGCGTGACTCAGGAGGGTGGGCTCATCCGGCGATCAGTGCCAGGGCAGGGCGGCCCGCCGGGCCCAGTACGCCTGCGGCTCCTCCGCCAGGGCGGCCAGCCGGGCCACCTGGTCGTCGTCGAGGTCCACGACGGCCGCGTGCAGGTTGGAGGCGAGCTGGGTGGCGGTCGCCGCGCCGGACAGGACGACCCCGGCCCACGGCCGGCGCAGGACGAGCGCGAGGGCGACCGCGTCACAGCCGAGGTCCGTCTCGGCGGCCACGGCCTTCAGGGGCTGCGGGGCGTACGGCTCGGCCAGTCGGCCGTTGGCCATGCCCTCCTTGACGATCACCGTGAGGCCGGCGTCATGGGCCTCGGCGAGGGCGGGGGCGGCGGAGGTCTCCAGGGCGTTGTACGTCGACTGGACCGTACGGAAGAGGGGCTCGCCGTCGACCGTGACGGCGAGGGCGGCGCGGATGGCGTCCGCCTGGGCGGGGCCGCTGGTGGAGAAGCCGATGGTGACGCCCCCGGCGGCGGCCTCCGCGAGCCTGGCGTGGAGTTCCTTGTCGGTGAGGGCGGGGCTGTCCGGGGTCACCGAGTGGATCTGGTAGAGGTCGAGGCGGTCGCCGAGGAGTTCGGCGGTCTCGGCGCGCTGGCGGTCGTAGGTCTGGACGCTGTGGTCCTTGACCTCGTGCTGCTCCGCGTCGGTGGTCCAGTCGGCGGTGTAGGTGTAGCCCCATTTGCTGCCGATGACCACGTCGTCGATGTCGCCGCGGGTGCTCAGCCAGTCCGCGAGGAACTCCTCGCTGCGGCCGTAGGAGCGGGCCGCGTCGAAGTAGCGGACGCCCTGCGCGTAGGCGGCGTCCAGGAGGTCGTGGGTACGGGTGCGGAGGGCTTCTACGGTGCGGTTCTCTCCGAGGTCCTCGTCCCGGCCGAGGTTGATGTAGCCGGGGCGGCCGACCGCGGCGAGGCCCAGTCCGATGTGGCAGGTGGGGGTTGTCGCTGTGGCCAGTCGGGCGAAGGGCATCGCGGGCTCCGTTCGGTCGGTCCGGTACGGCTTCGACCAACGTAACCCGTGATGACCTTCGCCTCAGGGTCGGTGTGTTCGGTTGTTCCGCGGGTGCGGGTGCGTAGTGGCTTGTCGCGCCCACGCGGCGGAGCCGCACATCGATACAGCCCCGCGCCCCCGAAGGGCCTGCGCCCCTCGGGGGCGACGCAGTTCTACTTCTTCTTTGCCGTCGCCCACTCGTGCTGGGTCGCCACGTTCGCCTTCACCTCTGCGAGCTGGATCGCCACCGCGCTCGGGGCCGTGCCGCCCCGGCCGTCGCGGGAGGCCAGGGCGCCGGGGACGTTGAGGACCGTGCGGACCTCGGGGGTGAGGTGGGCGGAGATCTTCGCGAACTGCTCGTCCGTCAGTTCGTCCAGTTCCTTGTTCTCGGCCTCGGCCGCCTTGACGCACTCGCCGGCGACCTCGTGGGCGACCCGGAAGGGGACGCCCTGCTTGACCAGCCACTCGGCGATGTCGGTGGCGAGGGAGAAGCCGGCCGGGGCCAGTTCCTCCATGCGCTCGCGGTGGACGGTGAGGGTGGCCATCATGCCGGTGAAGGCGGGGAGCAGCACCTCGAGCTGGTCGCAGGAGTCGAAGACTGGCTCCTTGTCCTCCTGGAGGTCACGGTTGTAGGCGAGCGGCAGGGCCTTCAGGGTGGCCAGGAGACCGGTGAGGTTGCCGATCAGACGGCCGGACTTGCCGCGCGCCAGCTCCGCGATGTCCGGGTTCTTCTTCTGCGGCATGATCGACGAACCGGTGGAGAACGCGTCGTGCAGGGTCACGAAGGAGAACTCCTTCGTGTTCCAGATGATGACCTCCTCCGCGATCCGGGAGAGGTTCACCCCGATCATCGCCGTGATGAAGGCGAACTCCGCGACGAAGTCACGCGAGGCCGTGCCGTCGATGGAGTTGCCGACGCTGCCGTGCTCGAAGCCGAGGTCCGCCGCGACCGCCTCCGGGTCCAGGCCGAGGGAGGAGCCGGCGAGGGCGCCGGAGCCGTACGGCGACACGGCCGTGCGCGCGTCCCACTGCCGCAGGCGCTCCGCGTCCCGGGAGAGGGACTGGACGTGGGCCAGGACATGGTGGGCGAAGAGGACCGGCTGGGCGTGCTGGAGGTGGGTCCGGCCGGGCATCGCCACGTCCGGATGGGCCTCGGCGAGGCCGATCAGGGCGTCCTGGAGGTCGGCGACCAGGCCGCCGATGATCCGGGCGTGGTCGCGCAGGTACATCCGGAAGAGGGTGGCGACCTGGTCGTTGCGGGAGCGGCCGGCGCGCAGCTTGCCGCCGAGGTCGGGGCCGAGGCGCTCCAGAAGACCGCGTTCCAGCGCCGTGTGCACGTCCTCGTCGGCGATCGTGCCGACGAAGGTGCCGGCGGCGACGTCGGCCTCGAGCCGGTCGAGGCCCGCGATCATCCGGGTCAGCTCGTCCTCGGTGAGCAGGCCCGCCTTGTGCAGCACGCGCGCGTGGGCACGCGAACCGGCGATGTCGTAGGGCGCGAGCCGCCAGTCGAAGTGGACGGACGCGGACAGCTTGGCCAGGGCCTCGGCGGGACCGTCGGCGAACCGGCCGCCCCAGAGCCGGACGTCACCGCTGTTGCTGCTCACTGCGTTGCTCCTCACCGCTGCACTCCAGGTCATGCATGAGTATGCAGTCCATTGCATGATTCGTCAATTTTGGAAAGATCCAAAGACTTTTGAAGTCACCTTGAACAACGGCAACCGCTTACCCGTACTCACGGCTGAACGCTGGCGCCGCGTTAGTAAACCCACTCCTGACCCAAGTGAGGCATCCGCATGTCCAGGGCTCTTCCGAAGTACAACAAGCGTCGTGTGGCGATCATCGGCGGCGCCGCCGCTCTGGCCCTGACCGGTGCGGTGGTCGTGAACCAGGCCCTCGCCGGGGAGTCGTCCAAGAGCAGCAGCACCAACGCCCAGACGCTGGCCGCCGGTCCCGGCACGATCGTGTGCCCCGACGTCGCCTCGAAGCTGCCGGCGATCCCCGCCACCGCGAAGGCCGAGGTCGACCGCAACCTCGCACTGCTGCAGACCCAGATCCAGGAAGCCAACACCCGCCTGCAGAACACGGTCGGCCAGGGCGGCCCCAACTTCGTACAGAACGCGATCCTCGGCCCCCTCAAGGACAAGCGCGTGGCGACCGTCAACCGCATCGCCACGGCGATCGGCCGCACCGCTGCCAAGCCGACCGGCCTGGACGCCCTCGCGCCCTGCGCCCTGAACGCGGGCGGCGGCGCGGCCGCCGGCAACGCGAACGCGGGCAACGGCAACGCGAACGCGAACGCGGGCAACAACGCGAACGCGGGCGGCAACAACGGCAACGCGGGCAACGCGGGCGCGGTCGGCACGATCACCTGCCCGGACGTCGCCTCGAAGCTGCCGGCGATCCCCGCCACCGCGAAGGCCGAGGTCGACCGCAACCTCGCGCTGCTGCAGACCCAGATCCAGGAGGCGAACACCCGCCTGAAGAACACGGTCGGCCAGGGCGGCCCCAACTTCGTGCAGAACGCGATCCTCGGCCCGCTGAAGGACAAGCGCTCGTCGACGATCGACCGTATCGCCATCTCCATCGGCCGCACCGCCGCCAAGCCCACCGGCCTGGACTCCCTGGCCGCCTGCACGTTGAACAAGTGACGTGACAGGCGTGGTGGCCGCCCCGAGGAAGCGCCGGCCGGGGCGGCCACTGCGGCATGTACACGGGAAACCCGTTCCCGAATAATCGTTAGACATGGGAAAGACTTACGAGCGCATCGACGGCAGGCTCCGCACCTTCATCGAGGAGCAGCCGCTCTTCTTCACCGCGACCGCGCCGCTGTCCGGCGACGGCACGGTCAACCTCTCCCCCAAGGGCCTCAAGGGCTCGTTCGCGGTGCTGGACGAACTCACCGTGGCCTACCTCGACTTCGCCGGCTCCAACGCCGAGACCATCGCCCATCTGCGGGAGAACGGGCGGATCACCCTGATGTGGTGCGCGTTCCAGGGGCCGCCGAACATCGTGCGGGTGCACGGGCGGGGCGAGCCGGTCTTCCGGGACGACCCCCGCTTCAGCGAACTCCTGGCCCGCTTCCCCGGGATCGACCCGACGCCGCACGGACTGCGGGCGATCATCGTCGTCCACGCCGAGCTGGTCCGGGACACCTGCGGATACGCGGTGCCCTTCATGTCGTACGAGGACGACCGCGATCTGCACGGGAAGCGGTTCGCCCGGGAGGACGACGCCTCCCTGGACGCCTACTTCGGCAAGAAGGAGCACATCGCGAGCAGCATCGACGGTCTTCCGGGGCTGCCGCTGCCCTTGCCGCCGACGCCCTGAGCGCATGCCGGGACGTCGACTTCTGTCTGGTTTACGTGATGTGACTGATTGTAGAGAAATAATCAATCATCAGACGATGTGACGGAATTTCCCCTTCCGGGGCTCTTGTCGCCTAGCGTGGCCTCCATCCACATGCGCGACCTCGGGAACACATGGGGGAATCATGTTCCGACCCGCACGCGAACCACAGAGCAAACGTCACGTCAGGTCCTCGTACTACGTCGTCGGCGAGGGCGTCCTCGCCGACTCCCGCGGTGAGCGGCCCGCCGAGCCGCTCACCGCCTCCACCGTCGAGGCCCTCCGCAGGTTCCGGTTCTCCCGGCTGGGCCCCCAGGCCAAGCCGGAACGGCAGCTCGACCGGGCCGCCCGCACGGAACTCGCCCAGGCGATGACCGACAGCACGCGGACCCAGCCCGACTCGGCCAACCCCAGGGTGCCCGCCGGCTTCACCTACCTGGGCCAGTTCGTGGACCACGACCTCACCCTGGACGCCACGGCGGCCCAGCTCGAGGACGACATCACCGTCCGCCAACTCCTCCAGGGCCGCTCGCCCGCGCTCGACCTCGACTCGCTGTACGGCCTCGGTCCGGACCACCGTTTCGACGGCCGCTTCTACGACACCGACGGCATCCGTCTCAGGACGGGCACCACCCAGGGCATCCCCGGCGCCACCGACATCACCGGGCAGCCGCTCGCCGGCTTCGACCTGCCCCGGGTGGGCGTCGGCTCGCTGAAGTCCGAGCGCCGGCGGCCGCTCATCCCCGACCCGCGCAACGACGAGAACCTCGCGGTCGCCCAGATCCACTGCGCCTTCATCCGGTTCCACAACCGGCTGGCCACCGAGCTCGCCGACAAGGGCGTCTCCAGCGCGGTCCTGTTCGAGTCGGCCCGCGAGGCCGTCGTCAAGCACTACCAGTGGATGCTGCGCACCGACTTCCTGCCCAGGATCGTCGACGAGACGATCGTCAAGGAGGTCTTCACCAAGGGCCGCAAGGTGGTCGACCCCTCGCCGGGCGAACACGACCTCCCGACCATGCCGATCGAGTTCTCGGTGGCCGCGTACCGGCTCGGCCACAGCATGGTGCGCGGCGCCTACAACTGGAACCGCGTCTTCGACAACGGCCGGGGCACCCTGGCGCTGCTCTTCCAGTTCACCGGCACCAGCGGCATCCTCTCGCCGCCGCCGGACAGCCCGGACGACCCGGAGGCCGGCGCCTTCGAGCGGCTGCCCAGCAACTGGATCGCCGATCTGCGCAGGCTGTTCGACTTCCGGGAGGCCGGGCGCGGCGATCTCGGGGTGACCGACGCGCAGGCCAACATCGCCAAGCGCGTCGACACGCTCCTGGTCAATCCCCTGGCCGAGCTGCCGCTCGGCTCCTTCGGCGGACGCGGGACCACTCCCGACGACATCGAGCGCAACCTCGCCTTCCGCAACCTCACCCGGAGCACCATGCTGCGGCTCGCCTCGGGGCAGCAGATGGCCAAGCACCTCATGGCCCAAGGCGTGGGGGTCAAGCCGCTGAGCGCGTCCGACTTCGAGAACCGGGACGGGGCGCAGCTGAGTGAGGCGCTGCGCAAGCGGCTGGTCGCCGACTGCCCGCTGTGGTTCTACGTCCTGCGGGAGGCCGAGGTGAACGGGGGTGGACGGCTGACCGGGGTCGGAGGGCGGATCGTGGCCGAGACGTTCCATCGGGCGATGGAGGGGAGCCGGTACTCGATCGTGCGGGATCCGTTCTGGCGGCCGTTCCTGAGTCCGGTGGACGCGCGGCGCGACGCGGGTGTTTTCCAGATGACGGACCTGTTGTTGTACGCGTTCGAGGGGAAGGCGGAGTTGCTCAATCCGCTGGGTTGAGTGGGTCCGTCGTCGGGTGCGGGTGCGTCGTGGCTGGTCGCGCCCACGCGGCGGAGCCGCACATCGATACGGCCCCGCGCCCCTAGGCGGGACCAGTCGCCCTCAGTTCGACCGTGAACGTCGTTGCGCCGGAGCGGCTGGTCAGGGTCACCCGTCCCCCGTGGGCCTCCACCACCGCTGACACGATCGACAGGCCGAGGCCCGTGCCCGTCTTCGTGCGGCGGTGGTCGGCTCGGGTGAAGCGGTCGAAGATCCTCGGCCGGAGGTCCTCGGGGATGCCCGGGCCGTTGTCGTGCACGTGGAGGCGGGCCACCGCCGTCCCCGTCTCCAGGGTGACGGTGACCTGGGTGCCCTCGGGGGTGTGCAGACGGGCGTTGGCCAGGAGGTTGGCGAGGACCTGGTGGAGGCGGTGTTCGTCGCCGGTGACGGTGACGGGGTCCTCGGGGAGGTCGAGGGTCCAGCGGTGGCCGGGGCCCGCCGCCCTGGCGTCGCTCACCGCGTCGAGGACCAGCCGGGTGAGGTCCACGGGCCGGCGTTCCAGTGGGCGGCCGGCGTCCAGCCGGGCCAGCAGGAGCAGGTCGTCGACCATCTCGCCCATGCGGGAGGACTCCGCCGCGATGCGTTCCAGGGCCCGGGTCACCTCCGGGGGGACCGGGCCGGGGTGGAGCAGGGCCAGTTCGGCGTGGCCGCGGACCGAGGCGACCGGGGTGCGCAGTTCGTGGCTGGCGTCGGCGGCGAAGCTGCGCAGACGCTCCTCGCTGGCGTGGCGTTTGGTGAGGGCGTCCTCGACATGGCCCAGCATGCGGTTGAAGGCCTCGGCCATCTGGCCGACCTCGTTGCGGGGGTCCGGCTCGGGGGCCCGTGGGGGCAGGGCCACCTCGCCCGAGGCCAGCGGCAGTTCGCTCACGCGCGTGGCCGTCGCCGCGACCCGGCTCAGCGGGCGGAGCGACCAGCGCACCCAGAGGGCCCCGGCGACGCCGGCGAGGGCCAGGGTCACGCCGAAGACGATCCCCGCGACCAGTTCGAGGCGGTGGACCGTCGACTCCACCGGCTCCAGCGGGAGACCGGTGATCAGTACGTCCCCGTCCAGGCCCTGGGTCGCCCGCACCCGGTACTCGTCGAGGGCGGAGAGATGGAGGGTGTGGGCCCGTCCGTCGACGGGGACCGCGGCGAGGGTGTGCCGGTCCTCGGCGGTCAGGTCGACGGTCAGGTCCGTCGTGTCGGCGCCGGAGGAGGGGACCACGGCCGCGTTGGTCACCTTTCCGTCCAGGAGCCGGGCGCCCAGGGTGCCGGCCGACTGGCGGCGGGTGTCGCCGTGCTCGTCGCCGTCCCGGTCGTCGTGGTCGTCGGGCAGCAGGCCGCCGTGTTCCAGGCTGGCCGGGAAACGGTTGCCGACCTCGCTGAGCTGTTCGTCGAGGCGGCCGGTGAGGAAGCCGTTCAGGCCCACGACCGCGGCCACGCCGACCGCCGCGCAGCCGAGTGCCAGCAGGACCACCAGGCCCGCGGTGAGGCGGGCGCGCAGGGTGCGGGGCAGCAGGCGCCTCATGACACCGCCGGCTTCAGCACGTATCCGGCCCCGCGCACGGTGTGGATCATGGGATCCCGGCCGGCGTCGACCTTCTTGCGCAGGTAGGAGATGTACAGCTCCACGACATGGGCGCGGCCTCCGAAGTCGTAGGACCACACCCGGTCGAGGATCTGGGTCTTGCTGAGCACCCGGCGCGGGTTGCGCATCAGGAAGCGGAGGAGTTCGAACTCGGTCGGGGAGAGCTCGATCAGCTCGCCCGCGCGGGTCACCTCACGGGCCTCCTCGTCCATGACGAGGTCGCCCACGATCAGCCGCGGGCCCTCCTCCTGCTGGCGGGCCATGCCGGCGCGGCGCAGCAGTCCGCGCAGCCGGGCGACGACCTCCTCCAGGCTGAAGGGCTTGGTGACGTAGTCGTCGCCGCCCGCCGTGATGCCGGCGATCCGGTCCTCCACGGCGTCCCGCGCGGTGAGGAAGAGGACGCAGACGTCCGGTTTCACGGTGTGCAGGGAGCGCAGCACGGCGAAGCCGTCGGTGTCGGGGAGCATCACGTCCAGGACGACCGCGTCGGGCAGCAGCTCGCGGGCCGCCGCGAGGGCCGAGGCGCCGTCGCCCGCGGAGCGGACCAGCCAGCCCTCGTAGCGCAGCGCGCCGGAGAGCACCTCGGCGAGATCGGGGTCGTCGTCGACGACGAGGACGCGCAGCGGGGTGCCGTCGGGGCGGGTGAGGGCGGGGCGGCCGGAGCGTGTGGTGTTCATGGCTGCTTCCAGGATCGCCCCCGGCCTGGCGGAACGGGTTCTGCGGATGCTCTGAGTTTCCTCTGAGTCCGCCGTGCGGGGCGGCCGCTCAGAGCGGTCTGAGAGGTTCGCCGCGCACAGTGGGCTCCACCGAACGGCGAAAGGACGTCCTCATGACCACCGTGTACGAGCGGCGGGCGGCACCCCCGGTGGCGTCGGCCGCCCGGCGCTCCCCCGCGGGTCCGCTGCTCGCCGTGCTCTGGGCGGGGGCGGCGGCCGTGCTCGCCCTGTGGTGGTCCGGCACCGGTTCGGTCGTCGGGGCGGCGGGCTGGCTGACCGGGGCCGGGCGGATCGCCGGGCTGCTGTGCGGGTACGCCTGTGCGGTGGTCGTCGCGCTGATGGCGCGGGTGCCGCTGCTGGAGCGGCGGATCGGCTCCGACCGGGTGGCGCGCTGGCACGCGATGGCCGGCCGGTACACGATCTGTCTGCTGGTGGCGCACATCGTGCTGATCCTCGCCGGGTACGCGGCCCAGGACCGCCGGTCGCTCGTCGACGAGACGCTGACCGTGGTCCTCGACTACCCCGAGATGCTGAAGGCGACCGCCGGCACGGTCATCCTCCTCGCGGTCGGTGTCACCTCCGCGCGCGCCGTCCGGCGCCGCACCGGGTACGAGTTCTGGTACTACGTCCACCTCCTCACCTACGCGGCCGTCTTCCTCGCCTTCGGCCACCAGCTCGCCCTCGGCAACGACCTCAACGGCAGGCCGGTGGCCACGGCCGCCTGGTACGCGCTGTACCTCGGGGCGGCGGGGCTGGTGCTGTGGTTCCGGGTCCTGGTCCCCGTACGGCTGAACCTGCGGCACCGGCTGCGGGTGGAGTCCGTGCAGCGGGAGGCTCCCGAGGTGTACTCCGTCGTCGTACGGGGGCGGCGGCTGGACGAACTCGGCGCGGTGGCCGGGCAGTTCTTCCGGTGGCGGTTCCTCGGTGCGGGGCTGGCGTGGACCTCGACGCCGTACTCGCTGTCGGCGCCGCCCCGGCCGGAGCTGATGCGGATCACGGTCAAGGCGCTCGGCGGGCACAGCGCTCGGGTGGCGCTGCTGCGGCCCGGCACACGGGTGTGGGCCGAGGGGCCGTACGGCGCGATGACCGCCGACCGGCGCACCGCGCCGAAGTCGCTGCTGATCGGGGCCGGGGTCGGCATCACCCCGCTGCGGGCGCTGTTCGAGACCCTGCCCGGCGAGGTGACGGTGCTCTACCGGGCGCGGTCGGCCGAGGACCTCGCGCTGGGCGCGGAGCTGGAGGCGGTGGCGCGCTGGCGCGGGTCGAGGGTGCTGTACGCGCTCAACGGGCCCGCGGGGCAGCGCCCGAGCCTGGGCGCGGACGCGCTGCGCGCGGCCGTTCCCGACCTCGCGGGGCACGACGTCTACCTCTGCGGCCCGCACGGCTTCGCCCGGGACGTGTACGAGGCCCTGCGCGCCGCCGGGGTGCCGGACCGGCGGATCCACCACGAGTCGTTCGAGCTGTGAGAGTTGTGAGGTCCTGTCAGTGCATCCGCTGAAGAAGAACCGTCCCCTGCGCCGGATCATGCTGGCGAGCGCCGCCACCGTCTCCGGGGTGGTGATGCTGCTGGCGCTCAAGCCGCACACAACGCCCGTGGTGGCCGTGGCGTCCCCGGCCCCCTCGTCCACGAGCAGTGCGAGCGCCGGCTCGGGCAAGGGCGGCACGACCGTCACCGGGGACTCGGTGCAGACCCGCTGGGGGCCCGTCCAGGTCCGGATCACCGTCCAGGACGGGAAGATCACGGACGTGACGGCGGTGACCTACCCCCAGGAGAATCCGCGCGACCAGCAGATCAACTCCTACGCCATCCCCCAACTGCGCAGCGAGGCCCTCCAGGCGCAGAGCGCGGACATCGACACCGTCTCGGGAGCGACGTACACGAGCGACGGTTACCGGCAGTCACTCCAGTCCGCACTGGACTTGGCGGGGGTCTGAACACAAAGCGGTCGAGGCACGTATCTGTGGGCGCCCGGGTCAAGTCCCCACGGAGGAACCGTGACCACCACAATCGCAGGCGGACGTGCCGCCCGCCGCCAGACGATGCGCCGGATCCGCCCGCGCCGATCCCCTGCCGTTCCGCTGCTGCTCGCCGTATGGGCGGGCGCGGCGGGCGTGCTGTGGCTGTGGTGGGAGAACACGCCGAACATCGCGGACGACAACAGCAAGATCCTCAACGCGGGCCGGATCACCGGTCTGCTCGCCGGCTATCTGATGGCCCTGGTCGTCCTGCAGATGGCGCGGGTGCCCGCGCTGGAGCGCCGGGTCGGCTCGGACCGGGTGGCGCGCTGGCACGCGATGAGCGGCCGGTACACCCTGTGCCTCACCTTCGCGCACGTGTTCCTCATCATGTGGGGGTACGCGCTGCAGGCCGGCAAGTCGCTCGGTGACATCGTCCAGCAGACGATCGACTCCATCAACCAGCTCCCCGACATGGGCAAGGCGGCGATCGGCACCGGTCTGCTGCTGGTCATCGGCCTGGTGTCGATCGGTCCGGTCCGCCGGAAGATGCCGTACGACACCTGGTACCACATCCATCTGATGACGTACGCGGCGGTGTTCCTGACCTTCTGGCACCAGATCACCACCGGCAACGAGTTCGCGATCGAGCCCGCCGCCAAGACGGTCTGGTACGGGCTGTACGGCTCGGTCACCGCGCTGGTCGTCTGGTACCGCATCCTCACCCCGATCCGGCTGAACCTGCGTCACCGCATGTACGTCGAGGCGGTCATCGAGGAGACGCCCGGCATCGTGTCCGTCCTGATCGGCGGCCGCAAGCTGCACCGGATCGGCGCGGAGGCGGGCCAGTTCTTCCGCTGGCGGTTCCTCGCCCCGGGAATGCGGTTCAGCTCCCACCCGTACTCGCTGTCGGCGAACCCGCGTCCCGAGCTGCTGCGGATCACGGTCAAGGCGATCGGCGACCACACCGCGGCGCTGCGCGAGCTGCGGCCGGGCACGAAGGTGTGGGCCGAGGGCCCGTACGGCGCGATGACCGCCTCCCGGCGCAGCCGCGGCAAGGTGCTGCTGGTCGCCGGCGGTGTGGGCATCACCCCGATGCGGACGCTGTTCGAGACGCTGCCGGGCGCGCCCGGTGACATCACGCTCCTCTACCGCGCCAACAGCACCCAGGACCTGGCCCTGTGGGACGAGCTGGCGAAGATCGCCGACGAGCGCGGGGCGCGGCTGATGTACGCGGTCAACAGCCCGGACGGAGAGCGACCCGACATCTCGGCGGAGTCCCTCCAGCGCAAGATCCCCGACATCGACGACCACGACGTGTTCATGTGCGGACCGAACGGCTTCGCCCAGGGCGTGTACGAGGCACTGCGCGGCGCCGGCGTTCCGGCCCGCCGTATCCATCACGAGTCGTTCGAGATGTGACCGGCACCACTCCCGGCCCGTGACGTGGCCTTCAACAGGAATCAGGAGCTCAGGAAGAGATGAGGAAGAGCCACCCTCTTCGGCGGGTCGTGCTGGCCAGTGCCGCCACCGTGTCCGGGATCGTGCTGCTGCTGTCGCTGAAGCCGGCGACGGACCCGACGTCCACCCAGGCGGCGGGCGCCGGCGGAACGGCGGCGCAGGAAGCGGCCCAGGGCGGGGCCGGGGCGCCCGTGTCGGGCACGATGACCGGTGACGCGGTCAAGACGCAGTACGGCGACGTCCAGGTCCGCATCACGGTCGTCAACAACAAGATCACCAAGGCGGAGGCCGTCAAGGCGCCGTCGGGCGGCACCAGCACCCAGAAGTCCGAGCTGGCGATCCCCAAGCTGAACGCGGACGTCGTCGCCAAGCAGAGCGTGCAGATCGACACCGTCTCGGGCGCGACCTACACCAGCGAGGGCTACAAGAAGTCCCTCCAGTCGGCGATCGACAAGGCGAACGCGAGCGCGGGCTCCTCCCAGGGCTCCGGCTCGGGCTCCGGCTCGGGCGCCGTGCAGGCCTCCGGGACCTTCACCGGGGACGTGACGACGACGCAGTACGGCGACGTCCAGGTGCGGATCACGCTCGCCGACGGCAAGATCACCAAGGCGGACGCCGTCAAGGCGCCGTCCGGCGGGACCAGCACGCAGAAGACGGAACTGTCCGTCCCGAAGCTGAACCAGGCGGCCGTGGCGGCCGGCAGCGCGGACATCGACACGGTGTCGGGCGCGACCTACACCAGTGAGGGCTACAAGAAGTCGCTGCAGTCGGCGCTGGACAAGGCGGCGAAGGCGAGCGCGGGTTCGTCGTCGGCCTCCGGCTCGGGATCGGGATCGGGTTCGGGCTCCGGCTCCGGCTCCGGTTCGGGTGCGGCTCAGGCCTCCGGCACCTTCACCGGCAAGGTGGCGCAGACGCAGTACGGCCCGGTACAGGTGCGGATCACGGTCGCGGGCGGCAAGATCACCAAGGCGGAGGCGGTCCAGGCCCCCTCCGGCGGCACCAGCACCCAGAAGACCGAACTCTCCGTCCCCAAGCTCAACCAGGCGGCGGTCGCGAAGTCCAGCGCCGACATCGACACCGTCTCCGGGGCCACCTACACCAGCGAGGGCTACAAGCAGTCCCTGCAGTCGGCGCTGGACCAGGCCGGTGACTGACACCGTGGCCGAGTCGGCAGCAGCTCCCGCCGCGGTACGTCACGCGGAGGAGGTCATGGGGACGGTCTTCTCCTTCGACGTCCGCGGCGGGGAACCCCGGGCGGTGCGTGCGGCGCTGGACGAGGCGGTGGCCTCCCTGCACCGGGTGAACGAGGTGTTCAGCACGTACCGCGAGGACAGCCAGGTCTCCCGGATGGCGCGCGGTGAGCTGAGCGTCGGGGAGTGCGATCCCGAGGTGGCCGAGGTGCTGGACCTCGGCGCCGAGGCGGAGCGGGTGAGCGACGGCTGGTTCAGCATGCGCTACGAGGGCCGGCTCGACCCGACCGGGATCGTCAAGGGCTGGGCCACCGAGCGGGCGGCGCGGCTGATCTCCCGGGTGGCGGGGGTGAGCGGGGTCAGCGTCAACGGCGGCGGGGACGTGCAGTTGCTGGGCGTGCCCGGGCCGGAGCGGCCGTGGCGGGTGGGGGTGTCCGACCCCCTGCGGCCGGGCGGACTCGCGGCGGTCGTGTCGGCGGCGGGAGCGGACGAGCTGGCGGTGGCGACGTCGGGCACGGCGGAGCGGGGCGCGCACATCGTCGACCCGCGGACGGCCCGATCGGCGGTGACCGATCTGGTCGCCGTGACGGTGGTCGCCCCCCGCCTGACCTGGGCGGACTGCTGGGCCACGGCGGCTTTCGCGATGGGTTCGCGGGAGGCGCTGGCGTGGCTGGAGTCCCTGCCGGACGTGGAGGCGCTGCTGATCACGGCGGGCGACGAGGTGCGCTGCACGGGAGGCCTGGCCCGGCGTCTGGGCTGAGCCGGGGGTGGGTCACGCGGCCCGGCGCCGACGGGGTTTTGGGCACGCCGGGAACCGCGCGATCAGCCCCCACGCACCGCAGTCGGCGAACCCCCGCAGCCAGCCCCCTCAGTGGCCGTTCTGAGCCAACCGCAGAAGGTGATCCGCGAGCGCCTGCCCACCCGTCGGCTCCCGGCTGATGAGCAGCAGCGTGTCGTCGCCGGCGATCGTCCCCAGGATGTCGTGCAGCTCGGCCTGGTCGATCGCCGAGGCGAGGAACTGGGCCGCACCCGGCGGGGTGCGAAGGACCACGAGATTCGCGGAGGCCTCCGCGGAGATCAGCAGCTCCTGGGACAGCCGCCGCATCCGCTCCTCCTTCGCCGACTCCCCCAACGGCGCCCGAGGGGTCCGGAAACCCCCCTCACTGGGCACCGCGTAGATCAGGTCGCCGTCGGTGTTGCGGATCTTCACCGCGTTCAGCTCGTCCAGGTCCCGCGACAGCGTCGCCTGCGTCACGCTCAGCCCGTCGTCGGCGAGCAGTTTCGCCAACTGGCTCTGCGAGCGCACGGGTTGCCGGTTGAGGATGTCCACGATCCGGCGGTGGCGGGCGGTGCGGGTCTGCGGCACGGCGGGCCCGTTGGCCCCGGCCTGCTCGTGGTCCTGCGCCTGGCTCATCGTCGTCTCATTCTCCGGATCCGTCCCCGCTGGCTGTGTCGAGGATGCCGGGCAGCGCCCCGAGGAACGCCTCCACCGCGTCGTCGCCGAGGTTCAGCGGCGGCATCAGCCGGACGACGTCGGGGGCGGGCGCGTTCACGAGGAATCCGGCCTCCTGAGCCGCCTGCTGCACCTGGGGCGCGAGCGGCTCGGAGAGCACGATACCCAGGAGCAGACCCGCGCCCCGGACATAATCGATCAACGGATGGCCGAGAGACTCGATTCCGCCGCGCAGCTTCTCGCTCTGCCGCTTGACGTTCTCCAGCAACCCCTCGTTCTCGATCGTGTCGACAACGGCGAGCCCGGCCGCGCAGGCGACGGGGTTGCCGCCGAAGGTCGTCCCGTGGTGGCCGGGCTGGAGCAGCTCCGCGGTCCGTCCGAAGGCGACGGTCGCGCCGAGCGGCAGCCCGCCGCCGAGGCCCTTGGCGAGGGTCACGACGTCCGGCAGGACACCCTCGTGGGCCTGGTACTCGAACCACTGCCCGGTCCGGCCGATGCCGGTCTGCACCTCGTCCAGGACCAGGAGCGAGCCCGTGGCGGCGGTGATCGCCCGCGCCGCCTTCAGATAGCCGGCCGGGGGCACGACCACGCCGTTCTCGCCCTGGACGGGTTCGATGATGACGAGTGCCGTGTCCTCGGTGACCGCGGCGGCCAGCGCCTGCGCGTCGCCGTAGGGGACATGGGTGACGTCACCGGGCAGCGGCAGGAACGGCTCCTGCTTGCCGGGCTGGCCGGTGAGCGCGAGGGCGCCCATGGTGCGGCCGTGGAAGCCGCCGGTAGTGGCGACCATCCGGGGCCGCCCGGTGAGCCGGCCGATCTTGAAGGCGCCCTCGTTGGCCTCGGCGCCGGAGTTGCAGAAGAACACCTTGCCGTCCCGGCCGAAGTGGTGCAGGAGCCGTTCGGCGAGGGCGACGGGCGGTTCGGCGATGAACAGGTTCGACACATGGCCGAGGGAGGCGATCTGCCGGCTGACCGCCTCGACGACCGCCGGGTGGGCGTGGCCGAGCGCGTTGACCGCGATGCCGCCGACGAAGTCGACGTACTCGTTGCCGTCGGCGTCCCACAGCCGGGCGCCCTCGCCGCGCACCAACGGCAGCCGCGGGGTGCCGTAGTTGTTCATGAGCGCGCCCTGCCACCGGGTGGTCAGTTCCTGGTTGCTCACGCGGACTCCCCCTGCTGCTCGTCGGGCACGACCATCGTGCCGATTCCTTCGTCGGTGAAGATCTCCAGCAGGATCGAGTGCTGGACCCGCCCGTCGATGACCCGGGCTGTCGGCACACCGTTGCGGACGGCGTGCAGACAGCCCTCCATCTTCGGGACCATGCCGGCGCTGAGGTCCGGCAGCAGCTTCTCCAGCTGGGAGGCGGTCAGGCGGCTGATCACCTCGTCGGACTCGGGCCAGTTCTCGTAGAGGCCCTCGACGTCGGTGAGGACCACCAGGGTTTCGGCGTCCAGTGCCGCAGCGAGTGCCGCAGCCGCCGTATCAGCATTGACGTTGTAGACATGTCCGTCGTCCTCGGAGCGGGCGATGGAGGAGACGACCGGGATACGGCCGTCGGCGAGCAGTGCCTCGATCGCGCCCGTGTCGATCGCGGTGATCTCGCCCACCCGCCCGATGTCGACCAACTCGCCGTCGATCTCGGGCTGGTGCTTGGTGGCGCTGAGGGTGTGCGCGTCCTCGCCGGTCAGACCGACGGCGAGCGGCCCGTGCTGGTTGAGCAGTCCGACGAGCTCGCGCTGGACCTGTCCGGCGAGCACCATCCGTACGACGTCCATGGCGTCCTCGGTGGTGACGCGCAGACCCGCCTTGAACTCGCTGACGATGCCGTGCTTGTCGAGGGCGGCGCTGATCTGCGGGCCGCCGCCGTGCACGACGACGACGTTGAGTCCGGCGTGGCGCAGGAAGACGACGTCCTGGGCGAAGGCGGACTTCAGCTCCTCGTTCACCATGGCGTTGCCGCCGAACTTGATGACGATCGTCTTGCCGTTGTGCCGGGTCAGCCAGGGCAGGGCCTCGATGAGGATCTGGGCCTTGGGGAGCGCGGTGTGCTTCCGCGTCGGGTTGCTCATGACGAGTACGCGCTGTTCTCGTGGACGTAGTCCGCGGTCAGGTCGTTGGTCCAGATGGTGGCGGTCTCGGTGCCCGCGGCCAGGTCGGCGACGATGTGCACCTCGCGGTAGCGCATGTCGACCTTGTCGCGGTCCTCTCCGACGCCGCCGTTCTTGCAGACCCAGACGCCGTTGATGGCGACGTTGAGCCGATCCGCCTCGAAGGCGGCCCGGGTGGTGCCGATCGCGGAGAGGACGCGGCCCCAGTTGGGGTCCTCGCCGTGGATGGCGCACTTGAGGAGGTTGTTGCGGGCGATGGAGCGGCCCACCTCGACGGCGTCGTCCTCGGAGGCCGCGTTGACCACCTCGATCCTGATGTCCTTGCTGGCGCCCTCGGCGTCCCGGATGAGCTGCTGGCCGAGGTCGTCGCAGACGGACCGTACGGCGGCGGCGAACTCCTCGTACTCCGGGGTGACGTCGGAGGCGCCGGAGGCGAGCAGCAGCACGGTGTCGTTGGTGGACATGCAGCCGTCGGAGTCGACGCGGTCGAAGGTGACCTTGGTGGCGGCGCGCAGCGCCCTGTCCAGGGTCCCGCTGTCGACGTCGGCGTCGGTGGTGAGGACGACCAGCATGGTGGCGAGGCCGGGGGCGAGCATGCCGGCGCCCTTGGCCATGCCGCCGACGGTCCATCCCTCGCCCTGGGCCACGGAGGTCTTGTGGACGGTGTCGGTGGTCTTGATGGCGATGGCGGCCTTCTCGCCGCCGTGCTCGGAGAGCTGGGCCGCGGCCGACTCGACGCCCGGGAGCAGCTTGTCCATGGGGAGCAGGACGCCGATGAGCCCGGTGGAGCAGACGGCGACCTCGCCCGCGCCGACGCCCAGCACGTCCGCGGCCTTCTCGGCGGTGGCGTGGGTGTCCTGGAAGCCCTTCGGGCCCGTACAGGCGTTGGCGCCGCCGGAGTTGAGGACGACGGCGGAGAGCTCACCGCTCTTGAGCACCTGCTCGGACCACAGGACCGGCGCGGCCTTCACACGGTTGGAGGTGAAGACGCCCGCGGCGGCGCGGCGCGGCCCGGTGTTGACCACGAGGGCCAGGTCCGGGTTGCCGTTCTCCTTGATCCCGGCGGCGATGCCGGCCGCCGTGAATCCCTTGGCTGCCGTGACACTCACGGTGCGACTCCGATCGTCGAGAGCCCTGTGTTCTCGTGGAACCCGAGGGCGATGTTCATGCTCTGGACGGCACCACCGGCCGTGCCCTTGGTGAGGTTGTCGATGGCGCTGATCGCGATGATGCGGCCCGTCGCCTCGTCGTACGCGACCTGGATGTGAACGGCGTTGGAACCGTTCACGGACGCGGTGGCGGGCCACTGCCCCTCCGGCAGCAGATGCACGAAGGGCTCGTCGGCGAGGGCCTTGTCGTACGCGGCGCGGACGGAGTCGGCGGTGACACCGGGCCTGGCCTTGGCGCTGCACGTGGCGAGGATGCCGCGGGGCATCGGCGCGAGGGTGGGCGTGAAGGAGACGGAGACCCGCTCCCCCGCCGCCGCGCTGAGGTTCTGGACGATCTCGGGCGTGTGCCGGTGGCCGCCGCCGACGCCGTACGGCGACATGGAGCCCATGACCTCGGAGCCCAGCAGATGCGGCTTGAGCGCCTTGCCCGCGCCGGAGGTTCCGGAGGCGGCGACGATCACGGCCTCGTTCTCGGCGAGCCCGGCGGCGTACGCCGGGAACAGCGCGAGCGAGACGGCCGTGGGGTAGCAACCGGGGACCGCGATGCGCTTGGACCCCTCCAGCGCGGCGCGGCCGCCCGGTAGTTCGGGGAGGCCGTAGGGCCAGGTGCCGGCGTGCGGGGAGCCGTAGAACCGCTCCCAGTCGGCCGCGTCCCGGAGCCGGAAGTCGGCGCCCATGTCGACGACGAGGACGTCCGGGCCGAGCTGTTCGGCGACGGCGGCGGACTGGCCGTGCGGGAGGGCGAGGAAGACGACGTCGTGTCCGGCGAGGACCTCGGCGGTGGTCTCCCGCAGGACGCGGTCGGCCAGCGGCAGCAGATGCGGCTGAAGGGCGCCGAGCCTCTGGCCCGCGTTGGAATTGCCGGTCAGGGCGCCGATCTCGACCTCGGGGTGCGCGAGAAGCAGGCGCAGCACTTCGCCGCCCGCGTATCCGCTCGCTCCGGCCACCGCCGCACGTACCACCATGGACTCCTCCTCCTGGACGGCATGACTATACGTTTCGCTGCACTTTTATGCAATCCAATCGGGAGTGGAACCACCGGTGCCGGAATCGGCGTCCGCCGATCACGGGTCCGCCGGTTCGGCGGAAGGACCCCGACCAGAAGGGGGACAGACAGTGATCGCCATGACACCGATAACCGGCCTCGACCTCACCGGCTTCACCGAGTACGAGCCGGGGGCGTGGGAGGAGAGCTCGGGGGTGGCCCTGTCGGTCCACTTCTTCCCGGTGGTTCCCGACCTGCCGGCCCCTCTGCACGAACTCGAGCGCCTCCGGGCGGGACTGGCGCAGGTCGCGGCGGGGGTGGGGGGCGGCCTGGTCGAGGCGGCGCCCGGTACGGTGGACGGCTTGCCGGCCGTGCGCCAGCTGGTGAAGGTCCCGCTGGGCGCCCGGTCCGGGCAGGCTTTCATCGGCAGCCTCACCGTCCCCAGGGCGACGTGCAGCACCGTGGTGAAGGTGCAGGCCGCCGAAGGGGGGACCACCGGGCTGCGGGAGGCGGTGATCATGGCCGAGGTGGGCCCGGACGCCTATTTCCGGGCGCACCCCTACGGGGACGGCGAGCTCGGCGGCCTGCCGTCCCATGTGGCGGACGACGAGGAGTGGGACGCGCGTTTCCCCGACCATCCGCTCACCCTGGTGCGGGCGACACTGCGGCGGATCGCGCCGACGGTGACGCTCGACGACGGCTTCAAGGCGCTGCCACCGTTCGGCGGGCCGGTGCCTCCGCAGCCGGTCCCGCAGACGCCGCCCCAGCCGCCGAAGCGGGGCTGGTTCCGGCGCCGGGGCGCCTGACGGGCGTGGACGGCGGCCGTCCACGCCCGCGCCGACCGGCTACCTCTGCTTGATCCGCAGGAACGTGACCGAGTTCGCCGGGAAGGTGTACGTGAACCGGTCGGCGACGCCGGTGAAGGTGGACGTCACCGGTGCGACCGGGGTCGCCGTCTGCGTGTTGACCGCGTCGGGCGCGGCGGTCAGGGTGGTCACCCGGGCCTTGGAGGCGACCTTGGCCCCACCGAGGTCGATCGCCGTGCGGGCGTCGGCGGACTGGGCGTTGACGACCTTGACGATCAGGTCGCCGGTCCTCCTGTCCTTGGTGACGACCTGGCGGAACGGCTCGGCCGGCTTGTCGTCGGTGAAGCTGCCCCACTCCTCGCCGTCGAGGAAGAGGGTGACCTGGCGGCCCCGCACCTTGATGTCGATGTCGTAGGCGCGGCCCGTCTCGATGGTCCCGGCCTGGGAGATCAGGGTGGACTTGCCGCCGTCCACGGCCTGCTCGACGGCGGTGGTGGTGTTGTTCCAGCCGCCCAGGTTCCACCAGTAGTAGCTGCCGGTGTCCTTGACGCCGAAGGCGACGAGGAAGCCCTCCTTGCCGGACTTCTTGGTGGCCTTCACGTGCAGGTCGTAGTCGTGCCAGTGCACGTCACCTGCGGAGACCATGGTGTTCTCGGCGGCCACGTCGGTCTGGACGTACTGCCCGTCCTGGAGGGACCAGCTGCCGCCCCCGGTGTGGGTCCACTGCGCGGCGTCGCCCGAGAAGTCGTCCGTCAGCAGGGTCGCGCCGTCCGCGTCCGTGACCCTCACATCGTCGTACGCCGCCGTGGTCGCCCAGGTCGACAGGCCCACGGCGCCGCTGATCGGGCCCTGGAGGGACGGGGTGCCGGTGGCGGTCGAGGGGACCACGCGGTCGCCGACGTTGGTCATGAACAGCTTCTGTACCTCGTAGTTGGCGGAGTTCCAGGAGGCGTGGTTGTTGAACCACACCATGTCCGGGCTCCACTGGACGTAGTCCTCGTTCGCGAACAGCGGGGCGTAGGAGGCGAGTTTGACGACGTCGGCGTTGCGTTCCAGGCCGGTCATGAAGGCGGCTTCGGCGAGACCGTTCTTGAAGGCGTTGCCCCAGGAGGCGTACTCGCCGAGGAAGACCTTCGGGCCGCTGCGGTCGTAGGAGTCGTAGCGGTCGTTGTTCTGCAGGAACCACTGCGGGCTGTTGTAGTAGTGCTCGTCGACCATGGCGACCTTGGCGTCCCTGTTGAGCCGCCAGGCGGTGTCGAAGGTCGAACCGGCGTCGTCGGGGCCGGAGTTGGAGATCACCGTGATGCCGGGGTATTCGGCCTCGATCGCGGCGCGGAACTCCTTGAACCGGGCGAAGAACTCAGTGGGGAGGTTCTCCTCGTTGCCGACCTCGATGTGGGTGAGGTGGAAGGGCTTCGGGTGGCCCATCCGCGCGCGCAGCTTGCCCCAGGTGGAGGTGACCGGGCCGTTGGCGAACTCGATCAGGTCGAGGGTGTCCTGGACGTGCCGCTTGAGCAGCGCGTCGTCGACGACGGCCTCGTTCTGGCCGCAGCCGGTCACCAGCGCCGGGACGACGGGCAGCGGCATCGCGCCGATGTCCTCGGCGAGGCGGAAGTACTCGTAGTAGCCGAGGCCGTAACTCTGGTTGTATCCCCAGAAGTTGGAGTTGGTGGCGCGCTCCTCCACGGGCCCGACGGTGTCTTTCCACTGGTAGGAGCGGGCGCGCTGCCAGTTCGACGCCTCGCTGTAGTCCTGCATGGAGCCGGTGTTGACCAGGCAGCCGCCGGGGAAGCGGACGAAGCCCGGGTGCAGGGCGGCGATCTTCTCGGCGAGGTCCTTGCGCAGACCGTTGGGCTCGTGCTTGTAGGTGTCACGGGGGAACAGCGACACCATGTCGAGCGCGGCCGCAGCCGAGGACGCCACGGTCAGCCGGCCGGTGCCGGAGGTGCGGGTGGCGGTGAAGCCGGCCCGGTACTCGGCCCAGCCGCCCGTGCCCACGGCGACCTGGCGGGCGGTGGCCAGCGCGCCGTCGGCGTCCTGCAGGGAGACCGTCAGCGTCGTACCGGCGTCGGCGCGGGCCCACACCGAGAAGTCGTACTTCTTGCCCTCCTCGACGTGCACCCCGGTGTTGTAGCCGGCGTTGGTGACGGAGGAGCCGGCGGCCAGGGAGAGGTAGTTCCGGTTGCGGTCGTTGAGCCGGCCGTCGTCGTTCACGACGTTCGCCGAGCCGGAGACCGTCCAGGAGGTCAGCGGGGTGTACGAGCGGTTGTCGACGGTCGCGTACTCGAAGGACCGGTTCTGCACCAGCTCGGCGTACAGACCGCCGTCGGCGGCCCGGTTGATGTCCTCGAAGAAGACGCCGTACATCGTGTCGTCGATCTTCGGGCCCTTGGCGGTCGGGTCGACGGTGAGGGTGTAGTCGGTGGCGTCGGCGGCCCCCGCGGGGGCGGCGGGGATCCCCGCGACGGCCAGCAGGAAAGCGCTTGCTCCGAGGGCGAGTCTCAGACGGTTGCGGGTGGTGCGTGGCATGTACACTCCGCGGCTCTTGGGGGTCGTGTGCAGGTGTCGTCGCCCGTTTGCCCGTTCGAAATACTGGACAGCGGTCAACACTTCGAACGGCAAGATAAAGAGGCGGCATGAGCGCGTCAATGGGGCGGGCACGTAGGGTCAGGGCATGAACGCGTTCCTGGCGGTTGCCGATGTGCTGGCCCATCTCGCCGGGCGGTGGCACGTGGAGCGCGTGGTGCGGGATCCGACGAGCGGCGGTGAGGGACGTTTCCGGGGCACCACCGTGTTCAGCCCGCTGGACGGTGGCGGGCTGCTGCACGAGGAGTCCGGCACGTTCACCTGGCAGGGCACGGGCCGACCCGCCGAACGCACCCTGCGGTTCCTGCCCGGTCCGGTGCCGGGCACGGCGGACGTCCGGTTCGCCGACGGCCGGCCCTTCCACGACCTGGACCTGACCACCGGCCGGCACACCGCCGTCCACCCGTGCTCCGCGGACCTCTACCGCGGCGAGTTCACCGTCCGGGACGCGGACCACTGGCGCACGGTGTGGCGGGTCGGCGGTCCCGCCAAGGACCTGCTGCTGACCACGGACTACGCGCGCGTGGGCTGAACCGTCGCCCCTTCGAGGCGCAGGTTCCAGCGCCCGCCCCGGCCGGTGACGGTACTCGTCGACAGGGGGCGCACATCGATGTTCCAGTACGTCGACGGCGGCGCCTTGAGCGCGTAGACCAGGGCCGCCCTGATCACGCCGGGCTCGGCGACCGCGACGATCCGGTCGCCGTCCCCGAGCGGCCGGGTGTCGAGCCAGTCGCCCACCCGGGTGATGAAGTCCAGCAGGGACTCACCGCCATGGGGGGTGGCCAGCGGATCGGTCAGCCAGGCGTCCACGGCCGCCGGCTCCCGGGCCATCGCCTCCCCCAGCGTCAGCCCCCGCCAGCGGCCCATGTCGCAGTCCCGCAGGGCGAGCTGCACCAGCGGGGCATAGCCGAGGGCGTCGCCGGTGGTGCGGCTGCTGGGGGTGGGCGAGCAGTAGCGCAGCTCGGCGGCGGCGAGGGGCAGGAGGTCGGGAACCACCCGCTGCACCTCGTCCCAGCCCGCCTGGTCCAGCGGCCGGTCGTCCTCGAAGCGCTCCGCGAGCAGCGGCGAGCTGCGCGCGGCTGCGACGAACGTCACCCGAAGTGGCATGCGGTGATGGTGAGCCGAGCAACTGCGCAGGTCAAGGGGTGTCGGGCGACGTGCACCGGAATTCTTACCGGCGAGTCGAGAAGTGCCGGACAAGTCCTGAGAAAACGAGCGTCGCACCACTGCCATGCGCCGAACCCCGAGCGACGGCCCCGCGCCACCGCCTCAGGCCACCCCGAGCTTGGCGAAGATCAGCGCCATCCACCGGTCCGGCTCCTCCAGCGCCTCGAAGCCGATCTTCTCGTACACCCCGTGCGCGTCCTGCGTCGCGAGCAGGATGCGGCGCAGTCCGTGCGGCAGCAGATGGTCGCGCACGGCGGCGACGAGCGACGTCCCGATGCCCTTGCCGCGCACCGCCGGGTCCACGTACACGTCGCACAGCCAGGCGAAGGTCGCCAGGTCGGTCACCACGCGCGCGTAGGCGACCTGCTCACCGGAGGCGGTGTCGTAGACCCCGAAGTTCAGCGAGCCGGCGATCGCCCGGTCCTGCTTCTCGCGCTCGCGCCCGAGGGCCCAGTACGTGTCGGTGGACAGCCAGCGGTGGACGCGTCCGGCGTCGAGGCGGGCGGGGTCGGCGGAGATCTCGTAGCCCTCGGCGAGGGGCGGGACGTCGTTCATGGCCGGATCCTCACAGCAGGCCGCTCGTCATGTCGAACGATTTGCCGACAGCACCTCGTCACAGGCGGTCCGCAGCCGTCGTACCCCCTCCCCGATCTCCTCGGTGCCCGCGACGGCCGCGAAGCTCAGCCGCATGTGGGCGGCCGGGGGTTCTGCGCTGAAGTACGGGCGGCCGGGGGTGAGGGCGACACCGGCGCGCAGGGCGGCGGCGCCCAGCACGGTCTCGTCGGTGCCCTCGGGCAGCCTGAGCCACAGGTGGTAGCCGCCGGACGGGATGTGCGGGAGGGCGAGTTCGGGCAGGCGCAGGCGGAGCGCCGAGGCCATCGCGTCCCTGCGGGCCCTCAGTTCGGCGGCGACGGTCCGCAGATGGCGCGGCCAGGCGGGCGAGCCGACGAGTTCCAGGGCCGCCTCCTGGAGCGGGCGGGGCACGAAGAAGGTCTCGACGACCTGGATCGCGCGCAGCCGTTCCAGCGCCGGGCCGCGTGCGGCGAGGGCGCACACCCGGAAGCTGGGTGAGGTCGCCTTGGTGAGCGAGCCGACGTGGACGACGACTCCGTCGGGGTCGTCGGCGGCGAGCGGGCGCGGCAGCGGACCCGCGTCCTCGTGCGCGAGCCGCCGTACGTAGTCGTCCTCGACGACGAAGGCGCCCGCCTCGCGTGCGATGCGCAGCACCTCGCCGCGCCGGGCGGGGGCGAGGACGGCACCGGTCGGGTTCTGGAAGAGGGGCTGGCAGACGAACACCCGGGCGCCGGTGGCGCGGAAGGCGTCGGCGAGCAGCTCCGGCCTCACCCCGTCGGCGTCGACCGGGACGGGGACCGGGCGCAGGCCCGCCGAGCGGGCGATCGCGAGCATGCCGGGGTAGGTCGGGGACTCGACGAGCACCGGCGCGCCGGGCGGGGCGAGGGCGCGCAGAGCGGTGGTGAGCGCCGCCTGGCCGCCGGCGCTCACCAGGACCTCGGCCGCGCCGACACCGCCGCCGATGGTGCGGGCGAACCACTCCCGCAGCTCCGGCAGACCCTCCATCGGGGGCCGTCCCCAGGCGCCCGGGCGGCGTCCGGCGCGGGCCAGGGCCTCGGACATCGCGCGTTCGGGCTGGAGCGAGGGGTGCAGATAGCCGCCGTTGAACTCCACCACGCCGGGCGGCGGAGCGGCCAGCGAGGCGGTGACGCCGGTGGCGTCGACCGAGCGGGGTACGAGGTCGGCGGCGCCGTCGGCGCTGAGGGCGACCTCCTGCCAGGAGGTGTCCCCGGCCGGTGCCGCCGCGGGACGCGGACGGGCCCGGAACGCGCCCGCGCCGGGCCGGGTCACCACCAGTCCCTCGGCGGCGAGTTGGGCCAGCGCCCGCGAGACGGTCACCGGGCTCACCCGGAATCGTTCCACCAGCGTCCGGCTCGACGGGAGCTTTTCATCGGGAGAGTAGCGGTCCAGCTCCCTTCGGAGATGATTCGCCAGTTCACCCACACTGCTACGCTCTTGCATGAAGACACAGAGTAGCGCTATTGCATCCACCTCGATAGCGGTCAGCGTCCCTCCCGCCCGCGGCTTCGGCACCCTCCAGGCCGCCCTCGGGGTCGTCGCCTTCTCCCTGACGTTCCCCGCCACCGCCTGGGGGCTGGAGGGCTTCGGCCCCTGGTCGCTGGTGGCCGTCCGCAGTGTGCTGGCCGCGCTGGTCGCGGGCGGCTGTCTGCTGGCCCTGCGCGTCCCGATGCCCGCCCGACGGCACTGGGCGGGCCTCGCGGTCGTGGCGGGCGGGGTCGTCGTCGGCTTCCCGCTGCTGACCACCCTCGCGCTGCGGACGTCCACCACCGCCCATGCCGCCGTCGTCGTCGGCCTGCTGCCCCTGACGACCGCGCTGCTGTCCGCCCTGCGCATGGGGATCCGACCCTCGCGCACCTTCTGGTCGGCGGCGCTCGCGGGGGCCGCGGCCGTCGCGGCGTTCACCGTGCAGCAGAGCGGCGGGGCTCTCGGCGGCGCCGATCTCTGTCTGTTCGGGGCGCTGCTGGTCTGCGCGGCCGGCTACACCGAGGGCGGCCGGCTGGCCCGGGTGATGCCGGGCTGGCAGGTGATCGGCTGGGCGCTGGTGCTGTGCCTGCCGCTCGGTGTGCCCGCCGCCGCCCTCGCCCTGTCGTACGAGCCCGTCGAGCCGACCGCGCACAGCGTGGCCGGGCTGGTGTGGGTGGCGGCGGGTTCGCAGTTCCTCGGTCTGGTCGTCTGGTACCGGGGCATGGCGGCCATCGGCATCCCGAAGGCCAGCCAGTTGCAGTTGGCCCAGCCCCTGCTCACACTGGTGTGGTCGGTGCTGCTGCTGGGCGAGCACCTCACGCCCGCCGCACCGCTGACCGCGGCGGCGGTGCTGATCTGCATCGCCGTCACCCAGCGGGCGCGCGGCTGAGGAGTGCCAGGGCCCGCGACCCCGGCGCGAGCCGGGAGGCAGACCCTACAATCGGCACCACGGACCACTGCTCTCTTCCACACGGCGAGGAGGCCCCGCAGATGCGTGCAACCGCGGGCGACCAGTTTGTCCAGCACGGCAGGGTGGTCGGCCAACACGACAAGGTCGGCGAGATCGTCGAAGTACTGGGCCAGGACGGCAACCCGCCGTTCCGGGTCCGCTTCACCGACGGGCACGTGGGCGTGTGCTCACCCGGCCCGGACACCGAGATCCGCCACCGCACCACGACCGAGGAACAGCGGTAGAGGCGGTACGACGGCCGTGGATCAGCGCGGGGGCTTCGCCGACTGCCCGTAGTGGTCGGCCACCACCCGAGCCATCGCGCCGATCCGGTCCGTCCGTACGTCCTTGGCGGCGAAGAAGACATGCCCGCGCGCCTGCGCGTACCGCTTCGCCAGCGTGAGATGCCTGCTCAGTTCGGCCTTGGCCGCCCAGGCCGCGGGCTGCCCCGAGGCACCCGCCTTGTACAGGCCCTCCCCCAGGTAGAGCCGGGTCCGGCTGCCCTTGGCCACCTCCGCCCACCAGGGCACGAGCTTGGCGTAGTCGGCGGCGGAGTTGCCGATCTCCCAGTAGAGCTGCGGGACGACGTAGTCGATCCAGCCCTCCTTCACCCACTTGCGGCTGTCGGCGTAGATCTCGTCGTACGACTGGAAGGCGCGGGTGTCCGAGCCGCGCGAGTCGGTGGAGGCGTTGCGCCACACCCCGAACGGGCTGATCCCGAACTGGGTCGTGGGGCGTACGGCCTTGATCCGCACGGCCATCTCCCGCACCAGCCGGTTGACGTTGTCGCGTCGCCAGGCGGCCCGGGTGGTGAAGGCGCCGCCGTGCTCGTCGTACGCCTCGTCGTCGTCGAAGGCCTGGCCGGCGACCGGGTACGGGTAGAAGTAGTCGTCGAAGTGCACGGCGTCGACGGGGTACCTCTTCACCGCGTCCAGCATCGCGTCCTGGACGAAGTCACGGACCTCCGGCAGCCCCGGGTTGTAGTAGAGCCTGCCGCCGTACTCCACCGCCCAGTGCGGGTGCTGGCGCACGGGGTGCGCGGCGACCAGCTTGGAGCGGTCGGCGTGGGTGGCGACCCGGTACGGGTTGAACCAGGCGTGCAGTTCGAGACCGCGGGCGTGGGCCTCGGTGACGGCGGTGCCCAGCGGGTCCCAGCCCGGGGACCTGCCCTGGGTGCCGGTGAGGACCTGCGACCAGGGCTCGAACGACGAAGGCCACAGCGCGTCGGCCGTGGGCCGCACCTGGAACACCACCGTGTTCAGCCGGTCGCGTACCGCGAGGTCCAGCCAGTCGATCAGTTCCCTGCGCTGCTGCGCGGCGGTCAGCCCCGGCTTGGACGGCCAGTCGCGGTTGGCGACCGTCGCCAGCCACATCCCCCGCATCTCGGCAGTCGCACGGCCCTCTGCCGCTCCGCCCCGCGCGGGAGCGGGGGCCGCCGGGCCCGCCGCACCCGTCGTGGTGAACGCCGACAGCGCCGCCAGCGTGAACGCCCTCCGGGCCAGTCGCCCCATCGCACCCATCCCTGTGTCACGCCCTGGATCCGCTCGGTCACGGATCGTCTCCGCGCCCAGCATGCACCGACCCCGGTGATCGATCATCGATACTTGCTAGTAACGTGCACGATCGGAGCAGGCCGACCGGGACCCGGCAGACCTGTCACAGGCAAACGGACTCGGATTCAGCGACAGAGTCCTCAGAGTCAGCGTCAGCGAAGGGGACGATGTGACGGACATCGAACGCGTCGGAGTCGTGGGCTGCGGCCAGATGGGAGCGGGCATCGCCGAGGTGTGCGCCCGCGCCGGACTCGACGTCAAGGTCGCCGAGACCACCGGCGAGGCACTGGAGTTCGGCCGGACCCGGCTGTTCGGCTCCCTGGCCAAGGCCGCCGAGCGCGGCAAGATCACCGAGGCGGAGCGGGACGAGACCCAGGCCCGCCTGAGCTTCACCACCGACCTCGGCGAGTTCGCCGACCGCGACCTCGTCATCGAGGCCGTCGTGGAGAACGAGCAGGTCAAGACCGAGATCTTCCAGGTCCTCGACCAGGTGGTGACCCGCCCGGACGCGATCCTGGCCTCCAACACCTCCTCCATCCCGCTGGTGAAGCTGGCGGTCGCCACCTCGCGGCCCGACCAGGTCGTCGGCATCCACTTCTTCAACCCGGCCCCCGTGCAGGCGCTCGTCGAGCTGATCCCGGCGCTGACCACCTCCGAGGGCACGATCGGCCGGGCGCAGCTCTTCGCCGAGAAGGTGCTGGGCAAGCACGCGATCCGCGCGCAGGACCGCTCCGGCTTCGTCGTCAACGCGCTGCTGATCCCGTATCTGCTCTCCGCGATCCGGATGTTCGAGACGGGCATCGCCAGCCGCGAGGACATCGACAACGGCATGGAGATGGGCTGCGCCCACCCGATGGGTCCGCTGAAGCTGTCCGACCTGATCGGCCTGGACACGGTCGCCTCGGTCGCGCAGTCGATGTACGACGAGTACAAGGAGCCGCTGTACGCCGCTCCCCCGCTGCTCCAGCGGATGGTGGACGCGGGCCGCCTCGGCCGCAAGACCGGCTCGGGGTTCTACACCTACGGATGACCCACCGTGTTCGGAACGGGCCCGGCGCTTCGCGGAGTGCCGGGCCCGTTCGTTTCACACACGGTGTGCACACCGGGCCCGCATATGCCGCGCGCACACGCTCCCCACCGGCCCACCAGGCGAGTTGACTCACCATGCACATGCAGGGATGTGAGTCGACCACGGAAAGGAGCGGACACGTGACCGCCGATCCCGAGCATCCCGTCGTCCACGGAGAACTCGCAGAGTTACGTCGCCGGCTGGACGTGGCCTACGCCCGCGTGGAGGGCGGGCTGGCCCTGATCACCCATCGCGCCGAGGAGACCGCCAAGGAACTGGACGAGCTGAACACCCGCATGGTCTCGCTGGAGCACGCGCGCTGGCCGCTGCCCTCGCTCGCGGCGCTCACGGCCCTCGGGGCCCTGGTCGTGACGGTCTGGCAGGCGCTGGCCCACTAGTCTCCCGTCAGCCTGAGATGGCGCAACAGCATCAACGCGGCCGCCATGTTGGCGGCCGGGACCTCCCCCCGGGCGACCAGGTCGGGTACGACCTTCAGGGGGACCCACTCCCGTCGGTCCGACTCGAAGTCGTCCACGGGGTGTCCCACGTACTCGCCCCGGTCCGACCAGTAGATGTGGTGGACGGCGTCCGTGAGACCGTTGGACGGTTCCACGCTCATGAGGTGGTGCAGGGGCCCCGGCCGCCAGCCGGTCTCCTCCTCGAGTTCCCTGGCCGCCGCGTGGGCGATGTCCTCGCCGTCCTCGACGACGCCCGCCGCGAGTTCCCAGCCCCAGCTGTCGGTGATGAAGCGGTGACGCCACAGGAGCAGGACCTCGTTCGCCTCGTTGACCACCGTGGCCACGGCGACGGGCCGCAGCCGTATCAGGAAGTGGTCCAGGTGCCGGCCGTCCGGCAGCTCCACATCGGCCAGGTTGACGCTGAACCAGCGGTTTTCATACACAGTTTGTTCGTTCTGTTTCGTCCACTGCACGGTTCTGCCACCTTCCGTCGGGTGAGTGGCAATATCGCAGCAGGGACTGTGGAGCGCCCCGAAGCCCTACAGCGGTACGCGCAGTGCTCCGTCGATGAGTTCGGCCGCCTCGGACGTCCCCGAGCAGCCGCTGCGCACGAGGTGTTCGCGCACCGCCCGGAGTCTGTCGCGCAGCCGCTGGGACTCCATGCCCCTGGCCTGTTCGGCCATCCGCACCGCGGTGACCACCGCCTTGTCGGCGTGGCCCTGGCGCAGTTCGATCGTGCTGAGCATGGCGAGCCGGTGCACCCGCCCCCGGTCGTGCGCGGGCGTGCCGACGGCGGCCTGGGCGTGTTCGGCGGCCGCGGCGATCTCGCCGAGGCTGAGCAGCGCCTCCGCCACCTGGACGTTGACCAGACCGGGCTGGACATAGCCGGTCTCGTCGGGCTCGACGCCCCGGCGGATGCGTTCGGCGGCCGTCTCCGCCCGCCGGATGCACGACAGCGCGCTCGTGCCGTCGCCGAGGTGGGCGTACGCCTTGGCCTGCATCGCGTACAGATCCGAGGCGAGGGCGGGGGTGATGTGCTTGCCGGCCGCCCGCAGCGCGGCCTCGGCGAACGCCACGGCCTGCCGGTACTCCCGCATGAACAGCGACTGGTTGACGAGCAGCGCGATGACGTAAGCGCCGAGTCCCCGGTCCCCGCTGGCCTTGGCGAGCCGGAGCGCCTGGTGGAAGTAGCGCTGGGCGAGGCCGTGCGCGTCGGAGTCGTACGCGCAGATCCCGGCGACGGCCACCAACCCGCCGGTGGCCCGGTGCAGTTGACGGCCCGTCTCATCGGTGTAGCTGCCCCGCAGCAAAGGCGCGGCCTCGGCGTTGAGGAAGCCGACGATACGGCTGCGGGTCGCGATGCCGCCGGCCTTGCGGTACATCTGCTCGTAGTGGGCGCGGGCGGCGCGCAGCATCTCGATGTCGGCGGAGGTGACGCGGTGCCGGCCGCCCCGGGAGACGTCGACGTCCTCGGGCGGGTTCTCCCACTCCCACACGGGCATCACGGCCGGGGTGCCGGTGACGGCGGGTGCGCCGAGGATGTGCGGGCGCTGCTGCTCGTCGGAGCGCCAGAGCGCGGTGGCCCGCTCGACGAAGCCGGACAGGGAGGTGCCGTGCGGGGTGGAAGGCTCGCCCGGCACGCCGAGGCCGATGTCGTCGAGGGTGACCGGCCGGTGCAGCCGTCCCGCGAGGACCTCGCAGATCAGGTCGGGGACCTGGCCACGGGGCCGCTGTCCCTTGAGCCACCGGGCGACCGCCGTGTGCTCGTAGCGCAGGGCGAGTCCGCGTGCTCGTCCCGCCTGGTTGACGTGGGCGGCGAGGCCCGCGTGCGAGATGCCCGCCTCGTCCAGGATCGCGTCGAGCAGAGTGTTGGGCTGCATGGGTGCCCCCCGGTGCCTCGGTGCCGCCAGAGTAGTGGGTCCCTCTTCACACGGGGTGTGAACGGAGTGCGCGTATCCATGCTGTGTGCGCGCTGTCGCGGAGCGTTTCCGGCCGGTTGACTGTAATGCCTCGCAAGAGGTACGCCGGGCCGTCGGCTCCCCCTCATAAAGCGGCGGTCCGGCGTTGCGGGGGCAAGGCCCGGCTTCTCACTCGGATGAGAGCGGCTGCCCGGGGGCGCGGGGAACGGCGCGGCCGGCCACGGGAACCCGCAGCCGGCCGGCACAGCCCGTACGACGACTAGCCGCGAAGAACGGCTCCGGTGCGCTCCCCCGCGAGGGCGACAGCCGCGTCCCGCGCGGCCGACGCCTCGTCCACCGTCAGCGTCCGGTCCCCCGCGCGGAAGCGCAACGCGTAGGCGAGCGACTTCTTCCCGTCACCGAGCTGCTCGTCGTTGACGTAGACGTCGAACAGCCGGATCCCCTCCAGCAGTTCGCCCGCCCCCTCGCGCAGCGCGGCCTCGACGTCCGCGTGCGGCACGTAGGAGTCGACCACGAGGGCGACGTCCTGCGTGGCGACGGGGAACGTGGAGATGCTCGGCGCCTGCGGGGTGTCGTCGCCGACCACCTCCAGGACGTCGAGGTTCAGCTCCATCGCGCAGGTGCGCGCGGGCAGCCCCAGCGCCTTCAGCACCCGGGGGTGCAGCTCGCCCGCGTGGCCGACGACCCGCTCGGTGCCGTCGACGACGACCACGAACTCGGCGCAGCGCCCGGGGTGCCACGGGCCGTACTGGCCTCCCCGCACGATCAGCTCGGCACCGGCCTCACGGGCGACGGCGCGTCCGGCCTCGATCGCGTCGGCCCAGTCGGCCGGGCGGCCCTTGCCCCACCAGCCGGCCTGCTCGCGGGCGCCCGCGAGGACGACGGCGACATGGCGCGGCTGCTCGGGGAGTACGGCGTCGAGCGCCGCGATCTCCTCGTCGGTCGGGCGGCGGTCGACCGGGAGGTGACCGGCGACACCGGCCTCCTCGCGGGGGTGGAAGACCAGGCCCGTCTCGAACAGCGCGAGGTCGTGGCCGCCCCGGCCGTCGTTGCGCCGCAGCGCGCCCAGCAGGCCGGGCAGCAGCGTCGTACGGAGGGCGGGCTCCTCGTCGTTGAGCGGGTTGGTGAGTCTGACGACACGGCGGGCCGGGTCGTCGGCGTCCAGTCCGAGCTGGTCGAAGACGCCCTCGCCGAGGAACGGGTAGTTCGGGGCCTCGACATAGCCGGCGCCGGCCAGGGCGCGGCCGACGCGGCGGTGCAGCCGCTGGCGGTGGGTGAGGCCGCGGCCCGACGGGGGCTTGGGCAGCGTGGAGGGCAGGTTCTCGTAGCCCTCCAGGCGGATGACCTCCTCCGCCAGGTCGTTGATCTCGGCGAGGTCGGGGCGCCAGGACGGGACGGTGACGATCAGCTCGTCCTGCCCGTAGACGTCGCAGCCGATCTCCTGGAGGCGGCGCACGACGGTCTCACGGCCGTAGACGACACCCGCGACCTTGTCCGGGTGGTTCGCCGGGACCGTGACGGTGTGCGGGCCGGAGGGGGTGACGACCTCGGTGACGCCCGCGTCGGCCGTGCCGCCCGCGAGGAGCACCAGCAGGTCGACGGTGCGCTGGGCGGCGGCCGCGGCGGCGGCCGGGTCGACGCCCCGCTCGAAGCGGCGGGAGGCCTCGGAGGACAGCTTGTGGCGGCGGGCCGTGCGCGCGATGGACACCGCGTCGAAGTGGGCGGCCTCGATCACCACGTCGCCCGTGGAGTTCTCCAGGTCGTCGTGGTCGGCGATCTCCGTGTTGGCGCCGCCCATGACACCGGCGAGGCCGATCGGGCCGCGGTCGTCGGTGATGACCAGGTCCTCGGCGTGCAGCTTTCGGGTGACACCGTCGAGGGTGACGATCTGCTCGCCCTCGACGGCCCGGCGGACGCCGATCGTGCCCTGGACCAGTGAGCGGTCGTAGGCGTGCAGCGGCTGGCCGATCTCCATCATCACGTAGTTGGTGATGTCGACGGCGAGGGAGATCGGGCGCATGCCGACCTTCTGGAGCCGGCGCTTCAGCCAGATCGGGGAGCGTGCCTCGGGGCTCAGACCGGTGACGGTGCGGGCGGTGAAGCGGTCGCAGCCGAGCGGCTCGGACACCCGCACCGGGTAGCCGAAGGCGTTCGGGGCCGGTACGTCGATCAGGGCGGGGTCGCGCAGGGGCAGACCGTAGGCGATGGCGGCCTCGCGGGCGACGCCCCGGATGGACAGGCAGTCGCCGCGGTTGGCGGTGACGGCGATGTCCAGGACCTCGTCCACCAGCTCCAGGAGCTCGACGGCGTCCTTGCCGACCTCGGTCTCCGGGGGCAGCACGATGATGCCCTTGGTGCCGTCGTCGCCCATGCCCAGCTCGTCGCTCGAGCAGATCATGCCGTGCGAGGTCCTGCCGTACGTCTTGCGCGCGGCGATGGCGAAGTTGCCGGGCAGGACGGCGCCCGGGAGGACGACGACGACCTTGTCGCCGACGGCGAAGTTGCGGGCGCCGCAGACGATCTCCTGCGGTTCGCCCGTGCCGTTGGCGGTGCCGACGTCGACGGTGCAGAAGCGGATCGGCTTCTTGAAGCCCTCCAGCTCCTCGATGGTGAGCACCTGGCCCACGACGAGGGGGCCCTTGAGGTCGGCGCCGAGCTGCTCGACGGTCTCGACCTCGAGGCCGGCGGAGACCAGCTTGGCCTGCACGTCACGGCCGGTCTCGGTGGCGGGGAGGTCGACGTACTCCCGCAGCCAGGAAAGCGGGACCCGCATCAGATCTCCATCCCGAAGGGTCGGGTGAACCGGGTGTCACCCTCGACCATGTCTCGCATGTCTTCGACGTTGTGGCGGAACATCAGCAGCCGCTCGATGCCGAAACCGAAGGCGAAGCCGCTGTACTTCTCGGGGTCGACGCCGCAGGCGGTGAGCACCTTGGGGTTGACCATTCCGCAGCCGCCGAGCTCGATCCAGCCCTCCGAGGAGCAGGTGCGGCAGGGGCGGTCTGGGTTGCCGACGGACTCGCCGCGGCAGACGTAGCACACCATGTCCATCTCGGCGGACGGCTCGGTGAACGGGAAGAAGTTCGGCCGCAGCCGGGTCTTGATCCCCTCGCCGAACAGCGACTGGACCATGTGGTCCATGGTGCCCTTGAGGTCGGCCATGGTCAGGCCCTCGTCCACGGCGAGGAGTTCGACCTGGCGGAAGACCGGGGTGTGCGTGGCGTCGAGCTCGTCGGTGCGGTAGACGACGCCGGGACAGATCACGTAGACCGGCAGCTCGCGGTCGAGCAGGGAGCGGATCTGCACGGGCGAGGTGTGGGTGCGCAGCACGACACCGGACTCGGTGCCGCCGTCCGGGCCCTGGACGAAGAAGGTGTCGGCCTCGCCGCGGGCCGGGTGGTCCGGGCCGATGTTCAGGGCGTCGAAGTTGAACCACTCGGCCTCGACCTGGGGGCCCTCGGCGACCTCGTAGCCCATGGCCACGAAGATGTCCTCGATGCGCTCCGAGAGCGTGGTGAGGGGGTGGCGGGCGCCGGCCGGTACGCGGTCGTACGGCAGGGTGACGTCCACCGCCTCCTCGACCAGCACCCGGGCGTCACGCTCGGCCTCCAGCTCCTCCTGGCGGCCGGCGAGGGCCTTGTTCACCGCCCCGCGGGCCTGGCCGACCACCTTGCCGGCGGCGGCCTTGGCGTGCGGGGGCAGGGCGCCGATCTCGCGGTTGGCGAGGGCCAGCGGGGAGGTGCCGCCGGTGTGGGCGACCTTGGCCTCCTGGAGCGCGTCGAGGGAGTCCGCGGCGGCGAAGGCGGCGAGCGCCTCGTCCCGCATGCGCTCGATCTCTTCCGGTTTCAACGCCTCGACCTCGACAGGGTCGTACGACTTATTCGGTGCCGACATCTCTTCCCGTGCTTCCGATTGGCTGGCGGATGGTCCCCGTCACCGACTCGCGGCCAGTGCGTCATGGTTTGCGGGACACAAAGGTGCCAAAGGCCGAGTCTAACGGGGTGGAGGTGTGCGGAGAGCCCGCGGGCCGTCAGGCGAGATACGCCGGGGCGCCCACGGGCAACGTAAATCGGAACTCGGCACCGCCGCCGGGGGCGCGGCCGACCGTGATGGTGCCGCCGTGGGCTTCGACGATGCCCTTGACGATGTACAGCCCGAGGCCCGTGCCGCCGCGCTTGCTGCCCCGCCAGAAGCGGGTGAAGACGCGGTTCATGGACTCCTCCGGGATGCCGGCGCCCTCGTCGCTCACGGTGACCGATGTGCCGGTGTCCTCCCCTTCCCGGGGGGACGCGGCGGGCGTGATGTCTATCGTGACGGTCCCCTCGCCGTGGCGCACGGCATTTTCGATCAGGTTGCTGAGGACCTGGTCGACCTTGTCGGGGTCGGCCCACAGGGCGGGCAGCGGCTGCTCGATGCGGAGCAGGAACCGGTCGGCGGGCTGCCCGGCGGCGACGTAGGCCTGGATGTGCCGTCCGACGGCGGCGCCCATGTCGACGGGCTGGCGCCGCACCTCGAGCCGTCCGGAGTCGATCCGCGAGATGTCGAGCAGCTCGGCGATGAGCCGCGTGACGCGGTCGGCGTCGGCGTCCACCGTCTCCAGCATCAGCCGCTTCTGGTCGTCGGTGAAGCGGGCCCATTTGGCGAGGAGGGTGGCGGTGAAGCCCTTGACCGAGGTGAGCGGGGAGCGCAGTTCATGGGCCACCGTGGCGATCAGCTCGGCGTGACTGCGCTCGGTGCGACGGCGGGCCTCGGTGTCACGGACGGAGACGACGACCCGGCGGACGGGTCCGGTCGGTTCGGTGCGGACGTACCGCACGGTGACGAGCACCTCGCGGCCGCCGGGCAGCAGGAGATTCCGCTCGGGCTGCCCGACCCGGATGGCGAGACCGCCGTAGGGGTCCGTGAGCTGCCACCAGCGGCGGCCTTCGAGGTCCTCCAACGGGAGCGCCTTGTCGAGCCGCCGGCCGAGGGCTTCGTGCGCCGGTACGGAGGTGATCCGTACGGCGGCGGCGTTGAAGCAGATCACCCGCCCGTGCTCGTCGGCGACGACGAGCCCGTCGGGCAGGTCGTCGGGGCCGATGCCGAGTTCGGCCAGGTCACCGGCAGGTCGGGCTGCTCCCGGTGCGCTGCTCGTGCCGACACTCATCCCCGTACCTCACCTCCCGTACTCCCGGAAGAGGCCCCCCCGAGCTCGTCACCCTACTAGCTCTCGGTGACGGAGCGGCACCCTCCGGAGGCGCGCTGTGCACGGGCCGATGCGTAGAGACATACGGCCGCGGCGGTCGCGAGGTTCAGGCTCTCCGCCTTCCCGTGGATCGGGACCCGTACGACGGCGTCGGCGAGGGCACGGGTCTCCTCCGGGAGCCCCCAGGCCTCGTTGCCGAAGACCCAGGCGGTGGGCCCGCCCATGGTGCCCTGGTCGAGCTCGTCGTCGAGGTCGTCCTCGCCGGCCCCGTCGGCGGCGAGGATGCGCACCCCGGCGTCCTTGAGTCCGGCCACCGCCCGCTCGACGGGCACACCGACGGCGACGGGCAGGTGGAACAGCGACCCGACGGAGGCCCGGACGGCCTTCGGGTTGTAGAGGTCGACGGACGCGTCGGTCAGGACGACGGCCTCGGCACCGGCGGCGTCGGCGCAGCGCAGGACGGTGCCGGCGTTGCCGGGGTCGCGCACATGCGCCAGGACGGCGACCAGCCGGGGCCGGGCGGCGAGGATCTCCTCGAAGGGGGTGTCGACGAACCGGCAGACCCCGACGAGCCCCTGCGGGGTGACGGTCGTGGAGATGTCCGCGATGACCTGCTCGTCGGCGAGATGGATCCGGGCGCCGGCGGCTCGGGCCTCCCCCACGATGTCGGCGTACCGCTCCGCGGCCTCGACGGTGGCGAACAGCTCGGTCAGGGTGTCCGCGCCGTACGCCGCCGCCTCCCGCACGGCCTGCGGCCCCTCCGCGAGGAACAGCCGCTCCTTCCCCCGGAAGTTCCGCCGAGCGAGCCGCCGCGCGGCGGCCACACGGGGAGAACGGGGGGAGATCAGCTCGGGGCTGGCGGGGGGCATGTTCTGGTTCACCTTCGAAGCTCGGTGGGTTCTGATACCGCCGGGGTCTCACTCGCCCGCGTCGGCGGGGTGCCGCTGCGCCCACCCGTGCCGCCCCAGCGGTACGACTGCCCGCAGCTCGACGGGTTTTTGTTCTCAGGGGCCGCGGGGAACCGCGCGACCGGCCACGGACGGGCCCGCACCCGAATGGCGGCCCCGGCGGGCGTCAGCAGCAAAGGACCCGCAGGATGGAACCTGCGGGTCCTTCAGTCACGTCGGCTCGAAAGCGAGCGCAGCGTCACGCGGCCTTGGGCGCGTTCACGTCCGACGGCAGCGCCTTCTGCGCGACCTCGACGAGCGCGGCGAACGCGCCAGCGTCGTTCACGGCGAGCTCGGCGAGGATCTTGCGGTCGACCTCGACGTTCGCGGCCTTCAGACCCTGGATGAAGCGGTTGTAGGTGATGCCGTTGGCGCGGGCAGCCGCGTTGATGCGCTGGATCCACAGCTGACGGAAGTCGCCCTTGCGCTTCTTGCGGTCGTTGTAGTTGTAGACCAGCGAGTGGGTGACCTGCTCCTTGGCCTTGCGGTACAGGCGCGAACGCTGACCGCGGTAGCCGGAGGCCTGCTCGAGGATCGCCCGGCGCTTCTTGTGGGCGTTGACTGCCCGCTTGACGCGTGCCACTTGTTAACTCCTTGTAGCGGGGCCGTGGGTGTCGTCACACGGCCCGGATTCGATTGGGTCCCGGTGTGCGTGGATCAGGCGCGGTGCGCCCGACCTCACTTGCCGAGAAGCTTCTTGATCTTCGCGGCGTCGCCCGGGGCCATCTCGGCGTTGCCGGTGAGGCGACGCGTCACGCGGGACGACTTGTGCTCGAGCAGGTGGCGCTTGCCGGCGCGCTCACGGAGCACCTTGCCGGAGCCGGTGACCTTGAAGCGCTTGCTGGCACCGCTGTGCGACTTGTTCTTCGGCATAGCGCCGTTCTCTCCTCGTCGGTGGCGCTCCGGTGCCCGGTCGTGAAACCGGGCACGGGGTGGAGCGTCGCTGCTGTATGGGTTGCATCCAGGGGACGTGGGTCCCTCGGATCACGCCTCGGCGGAAGCCTCGGCAGGGGCCTCGGCGGTCTCGGTGTCCTCGGCGTCGGTGTACTCGGCGTCCGCGGGGTTCTGCGAGCGGCCGGGGTTGGCCTTCGCTTCGGCCTTGCGGGCCTCCTGCGCCTGACGGGCCTCGGCCATCGCCTCGGTCTTCTTCTTGTGCGGACCGAGGACCATGATCATGTTTCGGCCGTCCTGCTTGGGGTTCGACTCGACGAACCCGAGCTCCTGGACGTCCTCCGCGAGACGCTGCAGCAGTCGGTAGCCCAGCTCGGGCCGGGACTGCTCGCGACCACGGAACATGATCGTGATCTTGACCTTGTCGCCCTGCTTGAGGAACCGGACGACGTGACCCTTCTTGGTGTCGTAGTCGTGCGGGTCGATCTTCGGCCGGAGCTTCATCTCCTTGATGACCGTGTGCGCCTGGTTCTTGCGCGCCTCACGGGCCTTCATGGCCGACTCGTACTTGAACTTCCCGTAGTCCATGAGCTTGCAGACCGGCGGGCGGGCGTTCGCCGCGACCTCGACCAGGTCCAGGTCGTACTCCTGCGCAAGCTCCAGTGCCTTGGCCAGCGGGACAATGCCCACCTGCTCGCCACTGGGACCGACAAGTCGCACCTCGGGAACGCGAATCCGGTCGTTGATGCGGGGCTCGGCGCTGATGGATCCTCCTCGGTAGCACCACGCGAGCGTCTGGCGGACGGCCGCGTAACGTCTGTGTCGTTAGACCTATAACCACGCCGAAGCACAAAAAATGCCCCGAACGATCACATGCGGGGGCTCCAAGCACTACCGGAGCACCGTCGCGAGGATCGCGGGGCGCACTACCGGGCGACTCCATCGTCCGTACGGAACGATGGCGGCCGCCTGACCGGGGTGACCCGCCGTCCCTGGGGGGCGGTCGGGTGGGAGTTCGGAGCCTCCACTTGTGGGCCGGGCCCGCCTGCTGAGGGGCACGCGTGTCCGACCGGTCGTTAGTCGAGATTACCAGCCCGCGCCGGGATGGGCGAATCGAGCCTCGGTGCGGGAACCGGGCGGCCTGCGCCTATCGTGTGGGGCATGAGTGAGACCTCCCCCGCCGGCTCCCCGGACCACGCCTCCGCCGACTTCGACGAGATGACCCGCGACATCGCCGAGGTCCCGGCCGTCGAGGTGATCGTCACGGTCGCCGTCAACCTGATGAGCGCGGCCGCCGTGAAGCTCGGGCTCACCGAGGAGGGCGACACGTACAAGGACCTCGACGAGGCCCGCAAGCTGGTCACGGCCCTCGCCGGGCTGCTCGACGCGAGCGCGACCGAGATCAGTTCCTTCCACGCGGCCCCGCTGCGCGACGGCCTGAAGTCGCTCCAGCTGGCCTTCCGCGAGGCGTCGATCGTCCCGGACGAGCCGGGCCAGGGCCCGGGCGAGAAGTACACCGGACCCGTCTACGGCTAGGGGGTGTTTCGAAAGTCCTGTGCGGGTGCTGTGCGGGACTTTCGAAACACCCCCTGGTGCCCCGGCAGGCGTCCTCGTCCTTCGGGTTCATCCGCGTACGTACAGGGGCTCGCCCGGAGGCGTGGTTCCGGCCGGCAGGAGCGCCAGGTCGAGGCCGCGCACCAGGCGGGCCCTCAGTGTCGCGTCGGCGGCGAGGCGGCCGGCCACGGCCCGGGCGGCCTCGGCGGGGGCGGCGGCCGGGTCGAGGACGAGCGCGAGGGTGCCGTCCGCCTGCCCCGGCCCGAGGTGCGCGCGGACGACGGCGGGCTCGGCGGCCACCGCGGCGCGCACCGCCTCCCGTACGGCCGGATCGACGAGCGGATCGGTCGTCGTACGGCCCTCCGCGAGCGCCAGCAGCGCCGGTCCCGTCAGTTCGAACGTCACCGGCCCGGCCAGGTCGAGCACGACGGTGTCCGCCTTCTCGTGCGCGGCGGCCCGCAGCGCCTGGTGCAGGGGTACGGCGACGGGGCGCGCCGCCGGGTCCCAGCGGGCCAGGGAGCCGGTGGAGGTGAAGGCGGGCAGGGCGGTGCGGCCGCCGGCCTTCAGGGTGGGGACGGCCATGTCGCTGGTCTTCTCGCGGCGCAGCCCGTTCTCGTCCTCCTCGACCTCGCCGAGGACGGCCACCACGGGGACGAGCAGCCGGGTGCCCTTGAGGGCCTCCAGGACGGGTCCGACGGCGGTGCGGTCCTCGGCCCAGGCGGCGAGCGCCGCGCTCAGCCGGGGGTCGGCGGAGCCGTCGTCGTCGGAGTAACCGGGGTCGGGAATGTTCTTGTTCGCCACGGTCACCGACCTTATCGGGGGGATCCTGCTGGGCTTGTGCGGGGCCCGAAACGCGACGGAGACAGCTTTCACAGGATTCTCAGCATTCGCTGATGTACCTCTTACGTTCGTCTAACGGCCCGCACAGTCGGTGCCACCACGATCACGGGCATGGAGTCTCGCAGAGCTCGTAGCGGTCGTCGCGCCCGCCCCTCCCGGCGCCGTCCCCTCCTCTCCACCGCGCTCGCCACCGTGGCCGTCCTCGGTGCCACCGCGGGCGGCACCGTCTATGTGAAGGCGCAGGCGCACTCCGGCGAGGGGGCCGTATCGTCGTCCTTCGCGGAGCCCTCGGCCTCCGCGTCGGAATCCGCGGACGGAGGGGTGAGCGTGGAGTCGGTGGCCGCACCCGAGGTGGACTACGACGCGCTGCTGGCCGGGGCGATGAAGTCGGTGACCGTGCCGGACACCGCGAAGGTGTCCGTGGCGGTGCTGGACATGGACTCCGGGGACGGCGCGACGTACGGCTCGGCCGCGTTCGACACGGCGAGCATCGTGAAGGTGGACATCCTGGCCACGCTGCTGCTCCAGGCCCAGGACGCGGGACGGCATCTCACGGCGACCGAGAAGTCGCAGGCCACCTCGATGATCGAGAACAGCGACAACACCTCGGCTTCGGAGCTGTGGCGGACCATCGGCAAGGCGGAGGGGCTGGACGCGGCGAACGAGCGGTTCGGGCTCACGCACACCGAGGGCGGCGACGACATGCTGTGGGGGCTGACCCAGACCACGGCCGCCGACCAGCTCACGCTGCTCCAGCAGGTCTTCGGGGACGACTCGGAACTGAGCGAGGCGTCGCGGACGTATCTGCGGAGCCTGATGGGACAGATAGCGGCCGACCAGCACTGGGGTGTCTCGGCGGCGGCCGACGGCTCGTCGTGGGCGCTGAAGAACGGCTGGCTGGCCAGGAGCACTACCGGGCTGTGGGACATCAACAGCATCGGGCGGGTGGCGTCCGGCGGGCGCACGTACCTGGTGGCGGTGCTGTCGAAGGGGAACGCGACCCAGGCGAAGGGCGTCTCGCTGGTGGAGGCGGCGGCGAAGGCGGCGGTGTCGGCGCTCACGGACGACACCGGGTCGTAGCGCCGGTACCTCTCCGGTACCTCTCGCGGCTCTCCTAGGCCTCGTAGGTCTCGTAGGTCTCGTAGCTCTCGTAGGTGTCGAACCCGGCCGGTTCGCGGCGGCCGCGCCACAGGACGACCGCGCCGATCAGGAGCACCACTCCGGCGCCGCCCGCGAGCGGGGCGGCCCAGCTGGAGGTGTCGTCGTCGGCGCGGGCGGCGTCGGGGCCCGCGCCGAAGTACTGCTTGCCGTAGGACGCGGACTTCAGGCCCTGCGGCTTGAGGTCGCGTGCGGCCCTGATCGCGGCGGCGGGGTCGACGAAGCCGAAGCCCCGGGAGTCGTCACGGCCGTCGGCGGGAGGGTTGCGGGCGGTGTCCTCCAGGAGCTTCTTGATCTGCGCCGGGGTGAGCCCGGGGTGGGCGGCCTTGATGAGCGCGACCGCTCCCGAGACGAACGCGGAGGCCGCGCTGGTCCCCCAGCCCTCGTAGTACTTGTGGTCGGGATCGGCGATGACGACCTTCTGGCCGGGAGCGGCGACCGTGGCGTACCAGCGGCGGGTGGAGAACGAGGCGCGGGTGCCGTAGCGGTCGACGGCGGTCGCGACGATCACGCCCGGGTAGGCCGCCGGGTAGGAGATGTGGTCGCCCTTGTCCCCGCCGTTGCCGGCCGAGGCGACGACGACCACCCCCTTCTTCAGGGCGTACTGCACGGCCTCGTCCTCGGCCGGCTCGGGGTGGGCGGAGGCCGAGTCGTCGCCGAGGGAGAGGTTGATGACGTCCACGCCCTGGTCGGCGGCCCAGCGGATGCCCTCGGCGAGGGCGTTGCCACGGCTGTTGCGGGCCTTGGTGCGCTGGGGGTCCTCGTCCTCCAGGATCACGCGGACGGGAAGGATCTTGGCCTCGGGCGCGATGCCCATGACGCCGTCCTCGTCACCGTACCCGTGGCCGTGTCCGGCGATGATGCCGGCCATGGCGGTGCCGTGCCGGGCCCAGGCCCGGTCCCCCTCCGTGGCGCCGAAGCCGACCATGTCCTTGCCTTCGAGGACGTTGCCCTCGAGGTCGGGGTGGTCGGCCTCCACGCCGGTGTCCAGGACGGCGACGGTGATGCCCTTGCCCTTGGTGGTCTGCCAGGCCTCCTGGGTGTGCATGGCGTCGAGGGCCCACTGCTGGGCGCGGATGCCGTCGGCGTGGGCGGGCGCCGCGGTCAGCAGGGCGACGGAACCGGCGAGGAGACCGCAGAGCAGCCCGGCCCTGCGGCGGTGACGGCTGCGAGGGCTGCGGCGGCTCATGAGGGCTGCTCCGAGGGCGGCGTGACGGCGGTCTTGCGCAGGCTCCGCTCGATGCGGTCGGCGAGGCCCTGGGCCTCGTTGCCGAGGCCGGCCTGGGCGGGGGCCGCGGTCGCGCCGGAGACGGTGGCCTGCGAGGCCGGCTCCGGGGTGTCGACGGTACGGCCGTCCGCCCAGCCGGAGACGGCGTAGACGACGACCGGGGCGTCGGTGAGGACGGAGATCGTCCACGAGGCGCGCTGCTTGTCGCCGAAGGAGGCGGCGGCGGTGCCCTTCGCGGCGTACGGCTTCGGCATCAGGTCGGTCCGGCGGGCCAGGCCCTCCTTGTCGAAGCGGGTGTCGAGGGCGCGCATGGTGGCGGCGTCGGCGGTGGTGAACAGCAGGCCGACGGTGGTGACGTAGCTCTGGGTGGCGTCGGTGTAGGTGGCGCGCAGGAGCCGCTGGCAGCCGACCGGGGTGAGGGCCTGGCGCAGCAGGGGGTCGAAGGCGTCGGCGCAGCCGCTGTCGGGGGCGACGGCGATCCGTGTCCAGGTGCGGTCGGCTCCGCCGGGGCCGGCGCCCTGCCCCTCGACGGTGACCGGGAACAGATCATCGACGGGGACGTTGTGCCACAGGCCGCCGGCGGCGGCGTACGTGTCCCGCGCGCCGCTTCCCTCGGCGTCCCCGATGAGCCAACTGCCGGTGGCGGCACCGCCGATGAGGCCGAGTCCGAGCACGACACAGGCGGCGGCCACGACGGTGCGCGTCCGCCGCGCGATCCCCCGGGGCGTGTCCCCGAAGCCTTCCGGCCGCGCGAACGTCACCACCGGCCGCGCGGCCCCCGGGACACCGCCGGGGGCCATGGGGGCGCTCCAGGAGAACGCGGGGTCGGGCGAGACACCCCCACCGCTCACCGCCTCACCGGGACGCGCACGACCGGCAGGGGCCCCCTGCCCGGCCGAGGCCGCGGGCGAAGAGGTCTGCGGGAAGGGACGCGGCGGGGCCGCCGGACGCGGGGGCGCGGGGGGCTCGGCTGCGGGGCGCGGGGGTGTGCCGGCCGCGGCTGTGGGGCGCGGGGGCGTGCCGGGCGACGCCGACGGGCGCGGGGGCATCTCAGGCCCGGACGTGCGGCGCGGCGGGATGCTCGCCCCGGACGCGGGACGCGGCGCGGTGCCGGGCGACGCCGACGGGCGCGCAGGCGTGTCCGGCCCCGACGTGCGGCGCGGCGGGATGCTCGCCCCGGACGCGGGACGCGGCGCGGTGCCGGGCGACACCGACGGGCGCGGAGGCGTGTCCGGCCCGGACGTGCGGCGCGGCGGGATGCTCGCCCCGGACGCGGGACGCGGCGCGGTGCCGGGCGACACCGACGGGCGCGGAGGCGTGTCCGGCCCGGACGTGCGGCGCGGCGAGGTGCTGGGCGACGCCGACGAGCGCGGCGGGGCGCTGGGCCCAGAGGCGGGGCGCGGGGGCGTGCCGGGCGACACCGACGGGCGCGCAGGCGTCTCTGCCTCGGACGTGCGGCGCGGCGAGGTGCTGGGCGACGCCGACGAGCGCGGCGGGGTGCTGGGCCCAGAGGCGGGGCGCGGGGGCGTGCCGGGCGACGCCGACGAACGCGGAGGCGTCTCTGGTCCGGACGTGCGGCGCGGCGGGATGCTCGACCCGGACGCGGGACGCGGCGCGGTGTCGGGCGACGCCGACGGGCGCGGGGGCGTGTCCGGCCCGGACGTGCGGCGCGGCGGGATGCTGGAGCCGGACGTGGGACGCGGCGCGGTGTCGGGCGAGGCAGGGGGGCGGCCGGGAGTGCCTTGACCAGCCGTGGGGGCTGCGGAGGTGCCCGGGTCGGCATCACCGAACAGCGACGGGCGCGTGGAGGTGCCCGACTCGGACGCAGGCCGGGTGAAGGCTCCCGAGCCGGTCGCGGGGTGCGCGGAGGTGCTGCCCGGGCCGGACGCGGGGCGCGTGGAGGTGCCCGGGCCGGACGCGGCGCGTGCGGAGGTGCCCGGGCCGGACGCGGGGCGTGCGGAGGTGCCCGGGCCGGACGCGGGGCGCGTGGAGGTGCCCGGGCCGGACGCGGGGCGCGTGGAGGTGCCCGGGCCGGACGCGGGGGGCGCGGCGGCGTCCGTACGGCTCGGGGATCCGAGACCCGTGGCGGGACGGCGGTCCGAGGATCCCGGTCCGGAAGCGGGACGCGGGGAGGCTCCGGGCCCGGACGTGGGGCCCTGGGTGGGCGGCGCGGGGTGGGTCGGGTCGGGGTGTCCCGCCGTGGGGCGGGTGGTGGGCCTCGGGGGAGGCGTCCTGGGCGCGGGCGGGACGGTGAAGTCGGGGGGCGGTGTGGCTGAGATGGGCGACCAGGCCGGCCGGGAGTCCTCATCGGCCGCCGACCGCGCGGAGGCGGTACGCCGGGCCGACGCCGCCCCGCGTCCCGGAGCCTGCCCCGGCTCGGGGTCCGCGCCGACACTCGGGCTGGGGACCCAGCTGCGGGGCAGCGGGCTCCAGGCGCTGCCGGAGACGGGAGCGGTGGGACGCGAGGCGCCGCCGTCGGCGGTCCCGGCGGGACGGGAGCCGAAGAAGTCGGAGGGCCCGGTCGTCCGGGGAGGCGCGTCGGGGAAGCGGGCGGACGCGGGAGGCGGGGGCGGCGCGCTCACGGGGTCCGTATCAAAGGGGGTGCCCCCGTCGGGCGCCTCCGGGGAGGTGCCGCCGTCCTGCGCGGCCGCGGGGGAGTACGGGCGGACCCAGGATGCCGGGATGCGCGGAGGCCGCGGGGCGGTGGCTCCCGTGGGACGGGAGGGCCGGTCGCGGGGGCCGGAGTTCCGCGCCCCGGCACCGCCCTCACCGTCGCCACCGTTCGTACCGGCCGTGCCCTCGCTCCCGCGGTTCTCCTGGGCGTCGTACGGCTGTCCTGTGGCGTTCGCGGGTTTCTCCCCGGGTGCGTCGCTGCGCTGGTCCCCGTCCTCGCCCGGCTCGGGCGGCCGGGGTGGGACGTCCGGGCGCGGGGGGATCGAGGCGCGGCGTGCTTCCGTGCTCATGCACCCCCCGTTTCCTCTGGCCCGGGCCGTCGTTCTCGTACGCGGGCCGTCCTGCGCGTGCCCGGGCGGCCCGGTGCGGACACGGTGGTCCGTCCAGGCACGCATACCCGCGCGGAGAAAGCGGCATCCCGGCGCGGATCGCCGGCCGGAGCCGTCCCTCCGTGCGTGCGCGTCACTCTACGGCTTGTTGCCGAGCGAACGGGAACCAGTCCGTGACCGACGGGGCATCTGCCCGGAACATCCCCCTACCCTGCGGTAATCGAGTCTGGCAGGCTTCGTCCATGACTGCGCGCGCCGCCGACCGGGCCCGTTACGACCGGGCCACCGAGCATCTCGACGCCCCCGTTGCGATCGTCGACCTCGAGGCTTTCGACGCCAACGCCGAGGACCTCCGCCGCCGGGCCGGCGGCAAGCCCATCCGTGTGGCCAGCAAGTCCGTCCGCTGCCGGACCCTGCTGGAGCGCGTCCTCGCGAAGGACGGCTTCGCGGGGATCATGTCGTTCACCCTCGCCGAGTCCCTGTGGCTCGCCCGCTCCGGTTTCGACGACATCCTGCTCGCCTACCCCTCCGCCGACCGCTCCGCGTTCGCCGAGCTCGCCGCCGATCCCAAGCTCGCCGCGGCCGTCACGGTCATGGTCGACGACGTCGCCCAGCTCGACCTCATCGACGGAGCGCGCGCCGGCGGCACCGAAGTCGTGCGGGTCTGCCTGGAGTTGGACACCTCGCTGAAGCTGCTCGGCGGCCGGGTGCGGGTCGGCGCCCTGCGCTCCCCGCTGCACTCCCCCGCCCAGGTCGCCGAGGTGGCCCGGGCGGTGGCCCGGCGGCCGGGGTTCAAGCTCGTGGGGATCATGGCGTACGAGGGTCATATCGCCGGTGTCGGCGACGACGTCGCCGGACGGCCCTTCCGGTCCCGGGCGATCCGGCTGATGCAGGCCACGGCCCGCCGTGAACTGGCCGAGCGGCGCGCCGCCGTGGTGCGCGCGGTGCGGGCGGTCGCGCCGGATCTGGAGTTCGTCAACGGCGGCGGCACCGGCAGTGTGCAGCACACGGCCGCCGAGGACGCGGTGACGGAGATCGGTGCCGGGTCGGGGCTGTACGTACCGCGGCTGTTCGACAACTACACGTCGTTCACCGGGCGTCCGGCCGCCCTGTTCGCCCAGCCCGTCGTACGGCGGCCGGGGGTCGGCGTCGTGACCGTCCTCGGCGGCGGATACCCGGCCTCCGGGGCCGCCGGGCCCGACCGGCTTCCCGTGCCGTACCTCCCGGAAGGGCTGCGGTACGACCCCCAGGAGGGCCCCGGCGAGGTGCAGACGCCGCTCATCGGGTCCCCCGCCGACGATCTGCTGATCGGCGACAAGGTGTGGTTCCGGCACGCGAAGGCCGGTGAGCTGTGCGAGCGGTTCGACGTGCTGCACCTCGTGGAGGGGGACACGGTCACGGCGACCGTGCCCACCTACCGGGGTGAGGGCCACACGTTCCTGTGAGCCCTACAGCGGGGTGACGTACGCCCCCGCGATCCCGCCGTCCACCAGGAAGTCGGTGGCGTTGACGAACGAGGAGTCGTCGCTGGCCAGGAAGGCCACGGCCGCGGCGATCTCCTCGGCCTCGGCGAACCGGCCCACCGGGATGTGCACCAGGCGGCGGGCGGCCCGCTCCGGGTCCTTCGCGAACAGCTCCTGCAGAAGCGGGGTGTTGACCGGTCCCGGGCAGAGGGCGTTGACGCGGATGCCCTCCCGGGCGAACTGCACGCCCAGTTCACGGGACATCGCGAGCACACCGCCCTTGGACGCCGTGTACGAGATCTGCGACGTGGCCGCGCCCATCCGCGCCACGAACGACGCCGTGTTGATGATGGAGCCCCTGCCCTGACGCCGCATGTAGGGGATGGCGGCCTTGCAGCACAGGTAGACGGAGGTCAGGTTGACCTCCTGGACGCGCTTCCAGGCCTCCAGCCCGGTCTCCAGGATGGAGTCGTCGTCGGGCGGGGAGATGCCCGCGTTGTTGAAGGCGATGTCGACGCTGCCGTAGGTGTCGTACGCCGTCCTGAACAGCGCTTCGACCTGCTCGGGGTCGGTGACGTCGACCTTCACGAAGGTCCCGCCGATCTCGTCGGCGACCGCCTTGCCGCGGACCTCGTCGACGTCGCCGCAGACGACGTGCGCGCCCTCGGAGGCGAGCCGGCGGGCGGTGGCGAGGCCGATGCCGCTGCCGGCCCCGGTGATGACGGCCGTCCGGCCGACGAGACGACGGCAAACACTCTGTTCGGTCACTGTGCGGGGCCCTCCGTGCTGATGAAGACGTTCTTGGTCTCGGTGAAGGCGGTCAGGGCGTCCGGGCCCAGCTCGCGGCCGACGCCGGACTGCTTGTAGCCGCCGAACGGGGTCCAGTAGCGGACGCTGGAGTGGGAGTTGACGGACAGGTTCCCCGCGCGCACGGCCTGCGAGACGCGCAGGGCGCGGCCGACGTCCCGGGTCCAGATGGAGCCGGAGAGGCCGTAGGGGGTGTCGTTGGCGAGCCGGATCGCGTCCGTCTCGTCGGTGAAGGGGAGGAGGACGGCGACGGGGCCGAAGATCTCCTCGCGGGCGGCGTCGGAGTCGGGCGCCGCGCCGGTCAGGACGGTCGGCGGGAACCAGAAGCCGGGCCCGTCGGGGGCGCCTCCCCGCAGCCCCGGGGCGTCGTCCGGCACGAACGACCGTACGCGGTCCACCTGTTGACGGGAGATCAGCGGACCCATCTGGGTCGCCTCGTCGGCGGGGTCGCCGACCACGACGGCGGACAGCGCGGCGGCGAGCAGGTCGGCGACGTCGTCGTACACCGACTCCTGGACGAGGATCCGGGTGCGGGCGCAGCAGTCCTGGCCGGAGTTGTCGAGGAAGGAGAAGGGGTCGACGGCGGCCTTCAGGTCGGCGTCGGCGAAGACGACGTTGGGGCTCTTGCCGCCGAGCTCCAGGGTGACCGGCTTGACCTGGCGGGCACAGCGCTCCATGACCTCGCGGCCGGTGCGGGTGGAGCCGGTGAACACGATCTTGGCGATGCCGGGGTGGTCGACGAGTGCGCGCCCGGCGACCGAGCCGTATCCGGGAAGGACCTGGAACAGCCCCTCGGGCAGGCCCGCGTCGAGCGCGAGTTCGGCGAGCCGCAGCGCCGTCAGCGGGGTGGTCTCGGCGGGCTTGAGGACGACCGCGTTGCCGGCCGCGAGGGCCGGGAAGGAGCCCCAGGCGGCGATCGGCAGGGGGAAGTTCCAGGGGGCGATCACCCCGACCACGCCGAGCGGCTCGTGGAAGGTGACGTCCCAGCCGCCCGGGACCGGGATCTGCCGGCCGGTGAGGCGCTCGACGCCGCCGGCCGCGTACAGCAGCAGGTCACGGGCGTTGCCGGCCTCCCAGCGGGCGTTGCCGAGGAGATGACCCGCCTCGCGGACCTCCAGCCGTGCCAGCTCTTCGAGGTGGCCGTCGACGACATCGGCGAAGCGGCGCAGCAGCCGGGCCCGGTCGGCGGGAGCGGCGGCGGCCCAGCGGACCTGGGCGGCGCTCGCGCGGGCGACGGCACGGTCCACGTCGGCCGCGTCGGCGGCGGGGACGGTGGCGACGACCTCCTCGGTGGCCGGGTTGAGAACGATGAGCTCGTGCGGGTCGGACACGGGGTGACCTTTCACAGGCGTTCGAAGGAGCGGCGCAGCTCCCAGTCGGTGACCGCGGCGTCGAACGCCTCCAGCTCGACGCGTGCCATGTTGCGGTAGTGGGCGACGACCTCGTCGCCGAAGGCGGCCTTGGCGACCGGGCTGTTCTCCCACAGCTCGGCGGCCTCCCGGAGCGTGGTGGGGACGTGGGCGTACTCGGCGGTGTAGGCGTTGCCGGGGCAGGCCTCGGGCAGTTCGAGCCGCTGCTCGATGCCGTACAGCCCGGCGGCGACCAGCCCGGCGACGGCGAGGTGCGGATTGACGTCCCCGCCGGGCAGCCGGTTCTCGAACCGGAGCGAGCGGCCGTGTCCCACGACGCGTAGCGCGCAGGTGCGGTTGTCGTGGCCCCAGGCGACGGCGGTCGGGGCGAAGGAGCCCTGCTGGAACCGCTTGTAGCTGTTGATGTTGGGGGCGTAGAGAAGGGAGAAGTCGCGCAGGGCGGCGAGCTGGCCGGCGAGGAAGTGCCGCATGGTGTCGGTCATCCCGCCGTCCTCGGCGGCGAAGGCGTTGCGGCCGTCGGCGTCCGTGAGGGAGAGGTGGATGTGACAGGAGTTGCCCTCGCGCTCGTTGTACTTGGCCATGAAGGTGAGGGAGCAGCCCTCCTGCGCGGCGATCTCCTTGGCGCCGGTCTTGTAGATCGCGTGCTGGTCGCAGGTGACCAGGGCCTCGTCGTAGCGGAAGGCGATCTCGTGCTGGCCGGGGTTGCACTCGCCCTTGGCGGACTCGACGGTGAGGCCGGCGCCGGCCATCTCGTTGCGGATCCGGCGCAGCAGGGGCTCGATCCGTCCGGTGCCGAGGACGGAGTAGTCGATGTTGTACTGGTTGGCCGGGGTCAGCCCCCGGTAGTTCGCGTCCCAGGCCTGCTCGTAGCTGTCCTTGAAGACGATGAACTCCAGCTCGGTGCCGACCTGGGCGGTGAGGCCGTGCTCGGCGAGGCGCTCGAGCTGGCGGCGCAGGATCTGGCGCGGGGCGGCGACGACGGGGGAGCCGTCGTTCCAGGCGAGGTCGGCGACCAGCAGCGCCGTACCGGCGTTCCACGGCACGCGGCGCAGGGTGGACAGGTCGGGGTGCATGGCGAAGTCCCCGTAGCCCCGGTCCCAGGAGGACATGGCGTAGCCGTCGACGGTGTTCATCTCGGTGTCGACGGCGAGGAGGTAGTTGCAGCCCTCGGTGCCGTGGTGGAGTACCTCGTCGAGGAAGAAGCGGGCGGCGAACCGCTTGCCCTGGAGCCGCCCCTGCATGTCGGGGAAGGCCAGGACGACGGTGTCGATCTCGCCGCTCGCGACGAGGGCGTGCAGTTCCTCGACGGCGAGCGGGGGTGTGCGGTCTGCCACGGGAGGGCCTCCTTCGGGCTTCCTCTGCTGGATCGGGCGGCCGGGAGATAAGGTATTGGTGAGAACCATTGCTTGGGAAGGGGGCACGGCCGGATGTCGGTGGACGCGGACGGCGGCGTCGGGGACCGGTTGGCTCCGGTGCTGCGGCCGGTGCGCGCGGGGAACGGCTTCGAGGAGGCGTTGGAGCAGATCCTCCAGGTCGTACGGCTGGGCCTGGTGCCCGGGGGCGAGCGGCTGCCGGCCGAACGGGAGCTGGCGGAGCGGCTCGGGATCAGCCGGGTGACGCTGCGCGAGGTGCTGAAGGTGCTCCAGGACCAGGGGCTGGTGGAGTCCCGGCGCGGCCGGTACGGCGGAACGTTCGTGCTGCCGCGCGCGGACGGGGGCGGCGAGGACGAGCTGCGGCGCCGGATCGCCGAGGTCGACATCGAGGACGTGCTGCGCTTCCGCGAGGTGCTGGAGGTCGGCGCGGCGGGGCTGTGCGCCGCGCACGGGCTGACGGACGAGCAGGCGGGGCGGCTGCGCGAGGCGCTCGCCCGGACCGCGGACGCCCCGCTGACGGACTACCGGCGCCTGGACACCCTGCTCCACCTCACGCTGGCCGAGCTGTGCGGCTCGCCGTCGCTGACGGCGCAGTACGCGGCCGTCCGGGCGACGGTGAACGACCTGCTCGACTGCATCCCGCTGCTTGTGCGCAACCTGGAGCACTCGCAGCGGCAGCACCTCGCGCTGGTCGAGGCGGTGCTGGACGGGGACGCGGACGGGGCCCGGGAGATGATGCGGGAGCACTGCGCGGGGACGGCGGCGCTGCTCCGGGGATTCCTGACGTGAAACGATGTATTGGTCTGCGGACAGCCCATTTGGGGCGTGGGATCGGGGGCGGGAGTTCTCATGACGGGTGACGGGACGGACGACAAGCGGGACGGCAGGCCGGAGGCCGGGCCGGACGGCGGGCGGCCGCTGATCGGGGTCAGTACCTATCTGGAGGCCGGGGCACGTTGGGGCGTGTGGGAGCTGGACGCGGCGCTGCTGCCGGCCGGCTATCCACGGCTGGTGCAGCGGGCGGGCGGCCTGGCCGCGATGCTGCCGCCGGACGCCCCCGAGCACGCGGCGGCGACGGTCGCCCGCCTCGACGGTCTGGTGATCGCGGGCGGCCCGGACGTCGAGCCGGTCCGCTACGGCGCCGAGCGCGACCCCCGCACCGGACCGCCGGCCCGCGAGCGGGACGCGTGGGAACTCGCGCTGATCGACGCGGCGATGGCGGCCGGTGTGCCGCTGCTGGGCATCTGCCGGGGCATGCAGCTCCTCAACGTGGCCCTCGGCGGCACGCTGACCCAGCACATCGAGGGGCACGCCGAGACGGTCGGCGTGTTTGGCAGCCACCCGGTCAAGCCGGTCCCGGGCACGCGGTACGCCGCGCTCGTCCCGGAGGAGAGCGCGGTTCCCACGTACCACCACCAGGCCGTCGACCGCCTCGGCGCCGGTCTGGTCGCGAGCGCCCACGCGTCGGACGGGACCGTGGAGGCGGTGGAGCTGTCCGCCGCCGACGGCTGGGTGCTCGGGGTGCAGTGGCATCCGGAGATGGGCGAGGACGTGCGGGTGGTGCGGGCGCTGGTCGAGGCGGCCGTGGCCGCTACGACCGCTTCCACCGCCCCCTGAGCCAGGTGAGGGCCGTCTCCCCCTGGGCCCGCTGGAAGGCGCGCAGGGTGGGCAGACCGGGCGGGGAGGGGCGCAGCGAGGCCTCGACGAAGTAGCCGGCCAGCGCGGCCAGGGCCACGGTCACCCCGTCGGGGTCCGCGTCCCGCCCGCAGGGGTGCGCGGTGAACAGCTCCTCGGGGTCGGGTCCGCCCTGGGCCCGCACACAGGGCAGCATGACCAGCAGGTCGAACCAGGGCGCGGCGCGGACGACGTGCGGCCAGTCGACGAAGACGACGCGGTCGTCGGTGGTGAGCAGGATGTTGTCGGCGCGCAGGTCGCCGTGGGCGAGGGTGTCCCCGGCGGTGGCCCGCGGCCAGTCCGCGGCGAGCGCGGCGAGAGCGGGGAGCCGGTCGCGGGTCCAGGGGTCGAGGCGGGCGCGGAGCGGGCCGGCCGCCGGTGCGGTCAGCCGCTCCCAGCCGGCGAAGGACGCGGTGAGCGACTCGGCGGCGGGCGGGGCCGGCAGGGGCGACGGGGTGAGGGCACGGCCCAGGTCGGCCACCGCGTCGAGCACACGGCGCAACTCCGTTGCGCGCCAGGGGACATGGGGCTGGCGGCCGGCGACCTCCTCGAAGACCAGGGCGACCCAGGTGCCGTCGTCGTAGGTGCCGAGGAGGCGGGGGGCGGGGACCGTGGGTGGCAGGGCGGCGGCGGTGCGGGCCTCGGCGCGGTGGAGGCCGGGGCTGTCGGGGTTGGTGCGGGCGCTGACCGCCTTCACGAAGGCGCGGCCGCCGGTGGCCGTGCGCAGGCGGGCGGCGACGCCCGGGGAGAAGCCGCCGGGCTGGGTGGCGGCGTGGGTGACGGGGGCGCCGAGGACGTCGGCGACGGCCGTGCGGACGGCCTCGGGCAGGGCTTCCCAGGGGGTACGGGTGCCCTCGGCGGGTGGGGCGGGGGTGGCCATGGCGACATGGTGACGACCACGCACCGCCGACCGCCAACGCTTTTCACCCTCGTCCCCCCAACCGCAGTCGGCCCGCCGTTCTCCCGACCGAGGCGGAGCCTCCTGGGTGGGTCAGTGTCGGGTCAGGGAGAGGAGGTCCCTCGCCGGGCCCGTGGGGCGGTGTCCTGTCGGCCACACGGCTCTCAGCTCGCGGGCCAGCGTCAGCCCTTCCACCGGGACGCCCACCAGGCGCCGCAGGGACAGTTCCTCGCCCACCGCCAGCTCGCTCAGCACCGCGGGACCCGCGCCGCTCACCGCCGCCGCCTTCACGGCCGTCGTGGAGGAGAGCTCGATGAGGGGGCGGGCCAGTCCGCCGAGGGCGGTGTCCAGGACCTGACGGGTGCCGGAGCCCTTCTCGCGGAGGATCAGCGGCGTGGCGGCCAGCTCGGCGGCGGCCAGCCCCCGCCGGCGCCGGGCCCAGGCGTGGCCGGGTGCGACCACGACGATCAGCCGGTCGTGGGCGATGACGGCGGAGTCGAGACCGGAGGGGACCGTGAGCCCTTCCACGAATCCGAGGTCCGCCTCACCGGACAGCAGCCGTTGCGCCACGGCCGCCGAGTTCCCGGCGTGCAGCGACACCGCCGTGTCGGGCCGCCCCTCGCGGAGCGCGACCAGCCACCCCGGCAGCAGGTACTCCGCGATGGTCATGCTCGCCGCCACCCGCAGCCGTGAGTCCCGCCGGTCCCGCAGCGCCTGCGCCCCCGCGTCGAAGGCCTGCGCCGCCTCCACGATCCGCCGCGCCCAGTCCGTCACCAGCGCCCCGGCGTCGGTGAGCCGGGACCCGCGCGGCGAACGGTCCACCAGCGCCACCCCGAGCTGCCGCTCCATGGAACGGATCCGGCTGCTGGCGGCGGGCTGGGTGATGCCCAGCTCGCGCGCGGCCGCCCCCAGACTGCCCAGCCGGGCCACGGCCAGCAGCAGCTCCAGCGCCCCGAGATCCGGGACGCGATGCGCGAGGGAACCGTTGCTCATAAGCCGAGTTTATGCCCCCATAGCGTGGTCGTCCCTGGTCCGCGCGTCGGGCGGGCACGACCGTGGAGGCCATGGTCACCGTCGCCCCTCCCCCGCCCGTCACTCCCCGGTCCGCGCGCCCGTCCGTCCGCCACCTCGGACCGAACTGGTACGCCACGGTGATGGGCACGGCGATCGTCGGCACGGCGGGAGCCGCCCTGCCCGTGCGGCCCCCGGGGCTGCGCCCGGCCTGCACCGCCCTGTGGGCCCTCTCCCTCGCCCTGCTGCTCGCCCTCCTCGCCGCCCGTGCCCTGCACTGGCGCCACCACCGCGACCGGGCCCGCGCCGACCTCCTCGACCCGGCGACGGCTCCCTTCCACGGCTGTCTGGCGATGGCCCTGCTCGCCGTCGACGGGGGTGCCCTCGCGGTCGGGCGGGACTGGATCGGCACCGGGCCCGCGGTCGCCCTCGACGCCGTGCTGTTCGGCGCCGGTACGGTCGTGGCGCTGGCGGCGGCCGTCGCCGTGCCGTACGTCATGGCCGTACACCCGCACGGGGCGCGGCCCACGCCCGTATGGCTGCTGCCGCTCGTCGCGCCCATGGTGGCGGCCGCGTCGGGGCCGGCGCTCGTGCCGTTCCTGCCGCCCGGTCAGGCCCGAAAGACCCTGCTGCTGGCGTGTCTGGCGCTGTTCGGGCTGAGTCTGCTCGCCACGCTCGCCCTGCTGCCGGTGGTGTTCGGGCGGCTGCTCACCGGCGGTCCGCTGCCGCTCGCGCTCACCCCGACCCTGTTCCTGGTCCTCGGCCCGCTCGGCCAGTCCACCACCGCCGTCGGCCGGTTCGCGGAGGCCGCGCCGGGCGTCGTACCGGGGCCGGAGGCCCGTGCCTACGCGGTGTTCGCCGTGCTGTACGGGGTGCCGGTCATGGGGTTCGCGCTGCTGTGGCTGGGCCTCGCGGGCGCACAGGTGGCGCGGGCCCGTCGGGAGGGGATGGGGTTCACGATGACGTGGTGGGCGTTCACCTTCCCGGTCGGGACCTGTGTCACCGGGGCCGCGGTCCTGGCGCGGCACACCGGGCTTCTCGTCTACGACGTGCTCGCCGTCGCGTTGTACGTCGTCCTCGTGGGCGCCTGGGGTGTCGTCGCCGTGCGCACCGGCCGCGGGCTGCTCAGTGGAGCGCTGCTCGCAGGGCCTCGCCCAGGGCCCGCGGAGCCTTCGCGAGCGAGGGGCCGTACCAGGTCAGATGGCGTCCGCTGACGAGCGCGCAGGGCAGGCCGGGGAAGGCCTCGGGGCCGTCGTCGGGGGTGAAGCGGTAGGGCTCGTCGGGGAGGACCACGACGTCGGGGGCGGCCGCCCGGAGGTCCTCCAGGGCGACCCTCGGGTAGCGGTCCTCGTGGTCCGTGTGGAGGTGGTCGACGCCGAGGCGGGCCAGCACGTCCCCGGCGAAGGTGTCGCGGCCGAGCACCATCCACGGGCGGCGCCAGATCGGTACGACGGCCGTGAGGCGGGTCTGCGGCTCCTTCAGGGCGGCCCACTCCTCCTCCGCCTCGTCCAGCCAGCGCGGCCGGGACCGCGCCCCGCACGCCGTGAGCACCCGGGCCAGTTCCCGGAAGGCCTCAGGGACGTCCCGCACATGAGTGAGCAGCACCTCGACGCCCGCCGCGCGCAGGGCGGAGAGGTCCGGCTCGCGGTTCTCCTCCTCGTTGGCGATCACCAGGTCGGGCGCGAGAGCGACGACGCGGGCGACGACGGGGTTCTTGGTGCCGCCGATCCGGGTGACGTCGAGGTCGGCCGGATGGCTGCACCAGTCGGTGGCGCCGACCAGCGCGCCGGGCACGGAGACGGCCACCGCCTCCGTGAGGGACGGCACCAGGGAGACGACGCGCACTACCGCTTCCGGTTCCGCACGGCCTCGATGTGCTCCGCCACGGCCACCACGACCACCCGGGTGTCCGGGACGGTCGCCCGCCAGCGGTGGCGGACCCCGCCGGTCAGATAGAGGGTGTCGCCGCGGCCCAGGCGGTAGGCGCGGCCCTCCGCCTCGATCTCCACGGCACCGTCGGCGATGTACATCAACTGGTCGTTGCGGTACTGGAATTCACGGCCGGCCTCATGGTCGCCGGTGAACTCGGTGGCGTGCATCTGGTGGTGTCCGCGCACCAGGGAGCGGGAGCGCGGTTCGGGGCCCGGGGTCTCGGTCTCGGCGCGGACGACGTCCACGCTGCAGGCCGGGTCGGCGGCGGCGAGGAGTTCGACGGCCGTGGTGCGCAGGGCGTCGGCGAGCTTCTCCAGGGAGCCGGTGGAGGGCCGGGCCCGGTCGTTCTCGATCTGGCTCAGGAACGGGACCGACAGGCCGCTGCGCTCGGCCACGACGGCGAGCGTGAGATCCAGGGAGCGGCGTCGCCGCCGTACGGCCGCGCCGACCCGCAGGGGCTGTTCTTTGTGGTCGCCCATCGCTTCGGCTCCCTCCTTCGCTCGTCGAGACCGTCGGGGTTCTGAAGAGTTCTCTGCACCCTACGCATGTTCGGCAAACCGTTTCATGTGCCCGTCACATCGAGGACACACCAGGTGACACACCACCCCACAGATCGCGCCAGTGGAACGGGCCGCCCTGGTCGCCGGGCGCTCACTCGCCCTGTGCTTTTCCGGTTCAATGCGCGAACGGCCGTGAGTGTTCCCGCTCGTCCCGGGCTTCGCAAGCCCATCACCCCAGGCCCGGGGGTGGCTCTGCGTGGTTGGCCGGATCCTTGCCGTGATGAGGGACGTCTCATCTGCGGACATGGCCGAGGGGCGGGCCCCCCGCACGCGTCGCGTCGTACGGCGGTACCCGCCCCTCCGGGCGGTGACGGGGCTGTCAGGTCACCCGGCCGCCCGGCCCGTGTGGCCGGCTCCGGCCACCGGCACCCATCGGTCGACGAGACCGGGGTGGTCCTTCAGCCAGGTGCGGACCGCGTCCTGCTCCTTGCCCTTGCCGGCCTTCTGGATCCGGGCCTCCAGGCCGGTGAGCTGGTCCTCCGTCATCCGGAAGTCCTTCAGCCAGGCGCCGACCTCGGGCTCGTCGTCGGTGAAGCCCTGCCGGGCGAGGGTGTGGACGCCGTCGCCCTCGCCCCAGGCGCCCTCGGGGTCCTTCAGCTTCTTGAGGTCGTACGTGCTGTAGGCCCAGTGCGGCGACCAGAGCGTGACGACGACGGGCTGCTTCCTGGCGTACGCGCGCTTGAGCTCGGCGAGCATCGCGGGCGTGGAGCCGTCGACGACCCGGTAGTCGCCGTCGAGGCCGTACCGCTCGAGGACCTTGTCCTTGAGCAGGCCCATCATCCCGGCGCTGGGCTCGATGCCGGTGATCCTCCCGCCGAACTCGGAGGCGTGGTCGCGCAGATCGGCGAGGGAGTTCACGTCCTTCACGTACGAGGGGACGGAGAGCTCCAGGGAGGTGGGGCCGTACCACCGGCCGAGGTCGTCGAGACGGTCGCCGTACTTCTTCCAGTACTCGGCGTGGGTGGTGGGCAGCCAGGAGTCGGTCTGGAAGTCGATCTGTCCGGTGGCGAGGCCGGTGTAGAGGGGGCCGGCGGCGTACTGGGTGGTCTTCACCTCGAAGCCGCGCTCCTCCAGGAGCTCCTTCCAGAGGTAGGTGGAGGCGATGCCCTCGTCCCAGGGGATGTACCCGATGCCGATCTCACGGCCCTTGCCGACGTTCGTGGCGGAGGCCGCGGCGCTGCCGGAGGACGGGCCGAGGACGCCCAGTCCGCCCGCCACCAGGGCGAGGACGGCCACACCGGAGAGGGCGACGGCGGGCCGCGGGCGGTGCGCCCACACCCGCGTCCGGGCCCGGGCGGCGGCACGGCGGCCCAGCGGGGAGATCCGGGTGCCGAGGGCGCCGGTCATCCGGTCCAGGTAGATGGCGAGGACGACGATCCCGAGGCCCGCCTCGAAGCCGAGGCCGATGTCGAGCTGCCCGATGGCCTCGTTGACGGCGCCGCCGAGGCCGCCGGTGCCGACCATGCCCGCGATGACGACCATGGACAGGCCGAGCATGATGACCTGGTTGACGCCCGCCATGATGGTCGGCAGGGCGAGCGGAAGCTGGACCCGGAACAGGGTGTCGCGGGGTGTCGTGCCGAACGCCTCGGCCGCCTCGACGAGTTCGGCGTCGACCTGGCGGATGCCCAGTTCGGTCATGCGGACACCGGGCGCGAGCGCGAAGATCAGGGTGGCGACGACGCCGGCCGGGACGCCCATGCCAAAAAACAGGATCGCGGGGATCAGCAGGACCATCGACGGCATGGTCTGGAGCAGGTCCAGCACGGGGCGCAGGGCCGCGGCGACCGCCTTGGAGCGGGCCGCCCAGATGCCCAGCGGGATCGAGATCACCAGGGCGACGACGGTCGCCACGAGCACCAGGGACAGCGTCGACATCGCCTCTTCCCACAGGGCGAGGGAGTCGATGAGCGCGAACCCGCCGAACGCGAGGACACCCGCGACCAGGCCGCGCAGCCACCAGGCGAGCACGGCGAGGATGCCGGCGAGCAGCAGCGGCTCGGGGGCGGTGAGCACGGCGTCGATGCCGTCGTACATGCCTTCGACGACCGTCTTGACCGCGTCGAAGAGCCAGGAGAGATGGGTGACGAGCCAGTCGACGCCGGAGTCGACCCGGTCGCCGAGGCGCAGCCTAGGCATGGGCGGTCACCTTCTCCCGGTGGTCGCACGTCCCGGGTTCGCCGTCCGTGTCGCCGAGGAGTCCGACCAGTCGACGCCGGGGGACGACCCCCACGAGCCCTCGCTCGCCGTCGAGGACGGCGACGGGGTGGGGCAGCCGGGCGCTGAGCGCGCACAGGGTGGTGAACGGGGTGTCGGGGGTCGCGGTCTCGCAGCCGCAGTCGGCCTCGTCGCCGCGGACGGGGGGCTCCATGACGGCGGAGGCGGTGAGCACCCGGGAACGGTCGACGTCCTGGATGAAGGAGGCCACGTAGTCGTTCCCGGGGCGCAGCAGGATGTCCTCGGCGGTGCCGGTCTGCACGATCCGGCCGTCGCGCATGACGGCGACGCGGTCGCCGAGGCGCATGGCCTCGTTGAGGTCGTGGGTGATGAAGACGATGGTCTTCCTCAGGGTCTGCTGGAGGGTGAGGAGCTGGTCCTGCATGTCGCGGCGGATCAGCGGGTCCAGCGCGCTGAAGGACTCGTCCATGAGGAGCAGGTCGGCGTCGGTGGCGAGGGCGCGGGCGAGGCCCACCCGCTGCTGCATGCCGCCCGACAGCTCGTCCGGCCAGGACTTCTCCCAGCCGGCCAGGCCGCAGAGCCGGAGGGCCTCGGTGGCGCGTTCCTCGCGTTCGGCGCGGGGGACGCCCTGGACGGCGAGACCGTAGGCGGCGTTGTCGAGGACGCTGCGGTGCGGGAAGAGCGCGAAGTGCTGGAAGACCATGCTGATCTTGCGTGCGCGGACCTCGCGCAGGTCGCGGTCGCCGAGGGCGGTGAGGTCCCGGCCGTCGAACAGGACGCGTCCGGCGGTGGGCTCGAGGAGTCCGTTGAGCATGCGCAGCAGGGTGGACTTGCCGGAGCCGGACAGGCCCATGACGACGAAGATCTGGCCAGGGTCCACGCGGAAGGAGGCGTCGATGACGGCGGCGGTGGTGCCGTCGGCGCGCAGTTCCTCCCGTGAGGCTCCCGCACGGAGCCGCTCGACCGCCTCGTTCGCCTGGTTCTGTCGTCCGCCGAACACCTTGAAGAGATGTTCGGCTTCAAGCCTCGCTGACACGCTCACCTACTCGTTCGGGGACAGGCCGGGAGGGCGTCGGCGTGTGCTGGTGCAACCCGATGCCGCTCCGGGGCCGCGCCTGCCCTGGCCCCTGTGGGCCAAACGCGCGAGTGTCCCAGTTCACAGGCCGTGCGGGAGATGTTCACACCTGCCACGGGAGTGAATACCCGCCGGTCACCGGGGCACCCGTGGGGCATGATGCGAGGCGTGACCGGACGACTGATGCTCCTCGACACCGCCTCGCTCTACTTCCGCGCCTACTTCGGCGTCCCGGACTCCGTGAAGGCCCCGGACGGTACGCCGGTGAACGCCGTGCGCGGACTGCTCGACTTCATCGACCGCCTGGTCAAGGACCACCGGCCCGAGCAGTTGGTGGCCTGTATGGACGCCGACTGGCGCCCGAAGTGGCGGGTCGACCTGATCCCCTCCTACAAGGCGCACCGGGTGGCCGAGGAACGCCCGGCGGGCCCGGACGAGGAGGAGGTGCCGGACACGCTCTCGCCGCAGGTGCCGGTGATCGAGGCGGTGCTGGACGCGCTCGGCATCGCCCGGGTGGGCGTCGCCGGTTACGAGGCGGACGACGTGATCGGCACGTTCACCGCGCGGGCGACGGGCCCGGTCGACATCGTCACCGGCGACCGCGACCTGTACCAGCTGGTGGACGACGCGCGCGGGGTGCGGGTGCTGTACCCCCTCAAGGGGGTGGGCACGCTGCAGACGACCGACGAGGCGTGGCTGCGCGAGAAGTACGGAGTCGACGGAAGGGGGTACGCGGATCTGGCGCTGCTGCGCGGCGACCCCAGCGACGGACTGCCGGGGGTGCCGGGCATCGGGGAGAAGACGGCGGCCAAGCTGCTGGCCGAGTTCGGGGACCTGGCCGGGATCATGGCGGCGGTCGACGACCCGGGGGCGAAGCTCACACCCTCGCAGCGCAAGCGGCTGGACGAGGCGCGGCCGTACGTCGCGGTGGCGCCGAAGGTGGTCCGGGTCGCCGGTGACGTGCCGCTGCCGGACGTGGACATCTCTTTGCCCCACGGCCCGAGGGACGGCGCGACACTGGAGGGGCTCGCGGAGCGCTGGGGTCTCGGCGGGTCGCTGCAGCGGCTGCTGCTCACGCTGGGCGCGTAAGCAATGTTCTCGCCGCAGGGAGGGCATCAGCGGGGGAAGAGATGCTAACTTAGGTAAACCTAACCATAGAACATGGGAGGCCGTCATGGCAGAACGCCCGGCACGGAAGCCGCGCAAGCCCCACGCCGCGCAGGTCGTCCGCACCGAACGGCTGACCCCGCACATGCAGCGCGTGGTGCTCGGCGGCGAGGGTCTGAGCGAGTTCTCGGCGGGCACCTGCACGGATCACTACGTGAAACTGCTCTTCGGCCCCGAGGGCGTGACCTACCCGGAGCCCTTCGACATGGAGCGGATCCGCGCCGAGTTCCCGCGCGAGCAGTGGCCCGTGACCCGGACGTACACCGTGCGGGCCTGGGATGCCGAACACCGTGAGCTGACCCTGGACTTCGTCATCCACGGCGACGAGGGCCTGGCCGGTCCCTGGGCGGCGCGCGTCCAGCCGGGCGAGACCGTCCGTTTCATGGGCCCCGGCGGCGCCTACACCCCCGACACCGACGCCGACTGGCATCTGCTCGCCGGTGACGAGAGCGCCCTGCCCGCGATCGCCGCCGCCCTGGAGTCGCTGCCCTCCGGTGCCGTGGCGCACGCCTTCATCGAGGTCGACGGGCCCGAGGAGGAGCAGAAGATCGACTCCGATGTCGAGGTCACCTGGCTGCACCGCGACGGCCGGCCGGTGGGCGAGCGGCTCGTCGAGGCCGTCGAGGCGCTCCAGTTCCCCGAGGGCCGCGTCCACGCGTTCGTGCACGGCGAGGCCGCGGCCGTGAAGGAACTGCGCCGGCTCCTCCGCGTCGACCGGCGGATCCCCCGCGAGGACCTCTCGATCTCCGGCTACTGGCGCCTCGGCCACAACGAGGACGGCTGGCAGGCCTCCAAGCGGGAGTGGAACGCGCGCGTGGAGGCCGAGCAGGAGGACGCCACCCCGGCCGCGTAGCGCTCCGGCGGGAGAGCGTGAGGAGTTGGGCCCGTCCCGGACACGACGGCGTGACGCCCGCGAAACAGGGCGTCCCTAATTTCTGTCGCCCGACAGGAATTCGCGCCCAAGGCAGGTGCCGCCGTGACGACCACCTCTCCCGCCGACGTACGCCCCGACCCGCCGCACTCCCCCACCCCGCCCGGCTCCGCCGCCGACGACCGCTCCCTCGCCGAGTTCGGCTACCGCCAGGAACTGCACCGCAGCCTCGGCCGGTACGCCTCGTTCGCCGCCGGGTTCTCCTTCATCTCCGTCCTGACCACCGTCTTCCAGTTCTTCGCCTTCGGGTACGCCTTCGGCGGCCCCGTCTTCTTCTGGACCTGGCCGGTGGTGCTGGTCGGGCAGCTGCTGGTCGCCGCCTGCTTCGCCGAACTGGCGGCCCGCTATCCGATCTCCGGCGCGATCTACCAGTGGTCGTCACGCCTGTCCACGCCGTCGTTCGGCTGGTTCGCGGGCTGGATCATGGTGATCGGGCAGATCGTCGTCGTCGCGGCGGCCGCTCTCGCCCTGCAGATGGTGCTGCCCGCGATCTGGTCCGGCTTCCAGCTCATCGGCACCGACCCCTCGCCCGTCTCCCCCGACGGCGCGGCCAACGCGGCGCTGCTCGGCGTCCTCCTGCTGGTCCTCACCACACTCGTCAACCTCGTCGACAACCGTGTGATGTCCGTGGTCAACCGGGTCGGCGTGACCGCCGAGATCATCGGCGCGGTGCTGATCGTCGTCCTGCTGCTCACCCACTCCGAGCGCACCCCGACCATCACCTTCCACACCGAGGGCGCCGCCGGGGACGGCCTGTTCGGGGCGTTGCTCGTGGGCTCGTTCACCGCCGCCTACGTGATGATCGGCTTCGACAGCGCTGGCGAGATGAGCGAGGAGACCCACAACCCCCGCCGTACGGCGCCCCGGACGATCCTCACCGCGCTCGGCGCCGCCGGACTGCTCGGCGGACTGATCGTGCTCGGCGGACTGCTCGCCGCACCCAGCCTCACCGACGGCCGCCTCGGCGTCGACGGCCTCTCCTACGTCCTCACCAGCAGCCTCGGCGACGGCGTCGGCAAGGTGCTCCTCGCGGACGTGGTGGTCGCGATCGCGGTGGCCACCCTCGCCATCCAGACGGCGGCCTGCCGGATGCTGTTCTCCATGGCCCGCGACGGCCAACTCCCCTTCTCCGCCCGCCTCGCCCGGGTGAACCCGCGCACCGGCATGCCGAGCGCCCCCGCCCTCGTCGTCGGCGTCCTCGCGGCGGCCCTGCTCCTGCTGAACTTCGCCTCGCCGGACGCCTTCCTGGCCATCGGCACCACCTGCATCGTGATGCTGTACCTCGCCTACGCGATGGTCACCGGACCGCTGCTGGTGCGCCGGCTGCGCGGCGGGTTCTCCTCGGCCGGCACCGACGAGACCGGCGCCCCGCTGTTCTCCCTGGGCCGCTGGGGCGTCCCCGTCAACGCCCTCGCGCTGCTCTACGGCCTGCTGATGACCGTCAACCTGGCCTGGCCCCGGGCCGCGGTGTACGACCCGGCGGGCGGCCACTGGTACTTCCAGTGGTTCACCGTGCTCTTCCTCGCCGCGACGCTCGTGGCGGGCGTCGCCTTCCGCGCCTACCGCGCCCGGACACCGGCGAGCTAGCGGGCAGCCACGCGCGCGTGGAGGGCGGCCGGCTCAGTCGCCCTGCACGCGCGCGTGGAGATGCATGTCGTGCCAGCCGTCCTGGTGGAGGACGGCGCTGCGCTTGGTGCCCTCCAGGGTGAAACCGGCCTTGTCGGCGACGCGGCAGGAGGCGTTGTTGCCGGTGGCGTGCATCAACTCCAGGCGGTGGAAGCCGATCTCGTCGAAGGCCCAGCGGGCGAGCGCCGTGGTGGCGCGGGCCGCTATGCCGCCGCCGCGGGCCTTGGGGGCGGTCCAGTACGCCACCTCGGCCGTCCCCTCGCTCAGCAGGATCTCGCGCAGCGCCACCCGCCCGAGCACCCGGTCGGTGTCCGCGTCGACGACGGCCCACTGCGCGTTGCGTTCACCGCTCCACGCCGTCTGCCACTCCTCGATCCAGCCGGCGACCTCCTCCAGGGACTCGGCGGACCTGATGTGCCACTGGTGCATCAGCGGGTCCTGGAAGACGGCGTGGACGACGGGCGCGTCCCCGGCCCGCCAGGGACGCAGGACCAGTCCGTCCCCGGTGGCGAGGACGGGCTGGGGGGAGCCGGACAGAGTCCCGGCGGGCAGCACGAAGCCGGCGGTGAAGGGCATGCTGCGCATCCTGCCAAGGGCACCCTGCCGGGCCAACGGATTTTCCGGCCCCGGGCGCCGAGCCAGGCCCCCGGCGGGCGCCACCCGGGCGGCGCCCCCACCCCCTGCCCCTCCCCCGCCCCCGTACCCTGGACCCCGATGAGACGTCGTCCCCCTCCTCCGCCGTCCCCCCTGCCGCAGCGCGACGGGGTGGATCCGGTGCGGGTGCGGTTGCCCGGGGAGGGGGACTGGGCCACCGTGCGCGACCATCTGGTGGAGCGGCTCAGCGGTGCCGGGGACGGGGTCGTCGACGGGATGCTGCGGGCCGGGCTGGTGGTCGGCGCCGACGGGACGGCGGTGGCGCCGGACGCCCCCTACGTGCCGGGCATGTTCGTCTGGTTCCACCGGGAGCTGCCCGCCGAGGTCCCGGTGCCGTTCCCGCTCGAGGTCGTGCACCGCGACGAGCACATCGTCGTCGTGGACAAGCCGCACTTCCTGGCCACCACCCCGCGCGGCAGTCATGTCACCGAGACCGCGCTGGCCCGGCTCAGACGGGAGCTCGGCATCCCCGCCCTGGGCGCGGCGCACCGCCTGGACCGGCTCACCGCCGGGCTGGTGCTGTTCACGGTGCGGCCCGAGGAACGCGGCGCCTACCAGACGCTGTTCCGCGACCGGCGGGTGCGCAAGGTGTACGAGGCGGTCGCCCCGTACGACCCGGCGCGCACCTGGCCGGTGACCGTGCGCAGCAGGATCGTGAAGGAGCGCGGCATTCTCACCGCCCGCGAGGTGCCGGGCGAGCCGAACGCGGTCAGCGACCTCGAACCGGTCGAGCACCGGGCGGACGGGCTGGCCCGCTACCGCCTGGTCCCGCACACCGGGCAGACCCATCAACTGCGCGTCCACATGACCGCGTTGGGCGTGCCGATCCTCGGCGACCCACTCTACCCGGAGGTGACCGAGCCCCGGCCGGCCGGTGACTTCCGGCGCCCGCTGCAACTGCTGGCGCGGGAGCTGGAGTTCACCGATCCGGTCACGGGCGTGGAGCATCGGCTGCGCAGTGGCCGGGTGCTGGAGTCCTGGACGTCGTACGCCCGTTGGGCCGCGTAGCCGCCCGGGGGCAGTGACTCAGTACCCCCGCCACCAGGACAGGAACCGCTGCCAGGCGCCGGGGCGGTGGACCGGCTGCGGGGCGGGCGGCTCGGGCTGCGGGGCAGACCTCGGCTCGGGCGCCGGGGTGGCCGGCCGCGGGTCGATGTGCAGCGGGCGGAAGGCGCGCTGCGGCGGGACGACCGCCGCGTGGGTCGGCCTGAGCTTGACGTCCTGCTGCGGCTTGGGCTCGAAGTCCACGGGCAGCGCCACCAGGTGCCGGGAGGCGATCGACGTCGTCCAGCGCAGGTCGTCCTCTTCGCAGGCGAGCTGGATGTCCGGCAGCCGGGACAGCAGCGCGTCGACGCCCACGTCGGCGATGGCACGGCCGATGTCCTGCCCGGGGCACTCGTGCGGGCCCCTGCCGAAGGCGAGGTGGGAGCGGTTGCCCCGCATGTGGGCGGAGAGGTCGGGGCGCACCCGGGGGTCGACGTTGCCGGGGGCGGGCGCGAAGAAGAGCCCGTCGCCCTCGCGGATGCGCTGGCCGCCGAGCTCGGTGTCCTGCTTGGCGATGTAGCCGAAGATCGTGCTGAACGGCGGTTCGTCCCACAGGGACTGCTCGACGGCCTCCGGCACGGTCATCTCTCCGCCGTTGAGCCGGGCGATGAAGCGCGGGTCGGTGAGGACCATCCGCAGCACGTTGGAGAGCAGGTTGACCGTGGCCTCGTAGGCGGCGAAGAGGACCAGGCGCAGGTGTTCGCGGACCTCGTCGTCGGTCAGCCCGGCCGGGTGGGCGATGAGATGGCTGGTGAAGTCGTCGGCGGGCTGGGCGCGGCGGCGCGTGGTGAGCCGGCTCAGCGCGTCGACGACGTACCCGTGGCTCTCGACGGCGGTCTCGCTGCCCTTGAGGGCGTCCCGGGCGCAGGCGACCATCTTGTCGTTGTACTCGTCGGGCATGCCGAGGAGCCGGCACATCACCGCCATCGGGAGGTGCTCGGCGAACTGACCGACCAGGTCGGCCCGGCCCTCCTCGCAGAAGCGGTTGACCAGGGTCTGCGTGGCCCGGTAGATGTACCGGCGCACACTGCGCTCGTCGAGGGTCTCCATGGCCGCGGTGACCGCGCCGCGCAGCCGCTTGTGCTCCTCGCCCTCGGCGTGGGCGCAGATGGGCTGCCAGGCGATGTGCGGCATGTACGGGTGGTCGGGCCTGACCCTGCCCTCCCGCTGCGGCGCCCAGAGCCGGGTGTCCTTGGTGAACGTCGAGGGCGTCCGCAGCATCTGGAGGTTCTCGGCGTGGCCGAGGACGATCCACATCGGCAGGTCGTCGTGGAGCAGGACCGGCGCCACGGGGCCGTACTCCTCGCGCAGTTGCTCGTAGAGCGCGCCGAGGTCCTCCGCGCCGGGGCCGTAGAGCCGGGTCAGTCCGCCGGGCCCCTTGGCGTGGGCGGGGCAGCCGGGCGGCGGGTCCAGGGCGAGATCGCGGGGTCCGGTCGTCGTGGGGTGTTCAGGCGTCACAGGGGGTCGCTCCGAAACTGTGGGGGATCCGTTGTCGGGGGGTGGGCACGGGGGCTCGGGGGTCAGGTGAGGCTGCCCCTGAGCGACAGGGTGTGCAGGAACCGCATGAGGGTCATCAGGACGTCCCGGCTGGAGGCGCGGCGGCGGGCGTCGCACTCCACGATCGGCACGTCCGGGGCCAGGTCGAGGGCGGCCCGGAGGTCGTCGAGGGGGTAACGGGGGCCGTCGGGGAAGGTGTTGACGGCGACGACGAAGGGCACTCCGCCCTCCTCCAGCCGTCCCATGACCTCGTAACTGACCTCCAGTCGGCGGGTGTCGACCAGGACGACCGCTCCGAGGGCGCCTTCGAAGAGGCCGTTCCACAGGAACCAGAAGCGTTCCTGGCCGGGGGTGCCGAAGAGGTAGAGCACCACCTTGTCGGTGATGCGGATGCGCCCGAAGTCCATGGCCACGGTGGTGGCGGTCTTGGTGTCGGAGCCGTAGTCGTCGTCGACCCCGATACCGGCCTGGGTCATGGTCTCCTCGGTGGTCAGCGGTTTGATCTCGCTGACGGCGCCGACCATGGTCGTCTTGCCGACGCCGAAGCCGCCCACGACGACGATCTTCGCCGCGGCCGTGGTGGTCTGCGGGAGCTGGTCCTCGGCCCGGGGGCCGGGGACCGTGTCAGAGCCTTTGAAGTCCATGCATCACCGCTTCGAGCAGGGATCGGTCGGGAAGCTTCTGCCGGACGATCGGGGCACGTGCCTGGACCAGTTCGGCCGCCAGCAGCTCGGTGATCAGGACCGTGACGACGCTGAACGGCAGGCCGAGGTAGGCGGACACCTCGGCCACCGACAGGGGGGCGGCGCACATACGGAGCACCACGGCCTGTTCCGGGGTGGTGGACGAGGGGGGATCGGCGCACGCCACGATCAACGTCACCAGGTCGAGCGGCGCGCGCTCCCCGTCGGGACCCGTGAGGGTGTAGAACCGCTCGGGCTGTTTCTCCCCGTCCGCCGGGGCGTCCTGGGGCGGGGCCGGTGCGGGGGTCGGGGGCGACAGGGGCAGGGGCAGGGGCAGGCGCCGCCGGCGTTGCGGAGGCGTCATACGGTCTGCCCGTTGCGGCGGGGCGGGCTGGTCAGATGGGCGCCGATCCGGACCACGAGATCACGCATGGAGGCGCTCATGCGGCCCGGTTCGCAGCACACGTCGGAGAGGACGGCGAGATAGGCGTTGGCGCCGGCGGACATCATGTAGAAGTAGCCGCCGTCCATCTCGATCATGATGAGGTTCATGTCGCCCTCGACGCACTCCATCTCCTGGGCGATGGCGGTGGCGAGGGACTGCATGCCCGCGCAGGCGGCCGAGACGCGGTCGGCCGCGTCGGGTTCACCGGCGTAGCGGGCGATGCGCAGGCCGTCGGAGGAGAGGACGACGATCATCTCGATGCCCGGGACGCCGTCGTAGAGCTCCTTGAGCACCCAGTCGAAGTTCTGGCGCTGCTGGATCACGTGAGGTCCCCTTCGTCGTCGGCCTCGGGCATGGGTTTGTCTTCGATCAGGTGGAGGTAGGCGGTGGGGTTGCGGGTGAAGTCGGTGGGGTGGACGCCCGGTGGGGCGATCTTCTTCAGGCCCTCCCAGAAGGCCTCGAAGGCCACTCCGGGTTCCTGCTTCTTCTTGGGCTTCGGCGGCTCGGGCCGGGCCTGCGCGAACGGGTCCGGCTCGCCCTCGCGCTCGGCGCGCTCGGCGGCCTCCTGCGCGGCGTAGGCCTCGGCGTAGCGCTGGCTGATCGGGATGATCGCCTTGGAGCGGCGCTGTGGCAGGCCCTTGTCGGTCCACTCGGTGATCACGGGCACGTCGTCCTCGAGGGAGACGTTGGCCGGGATCTTGGGATTGGTGGGCCGGCGCCGCTTGGGCGGGCGCTTGGGGCCTTCGAGGTTGCTCAGGTCGATCTGCCCGGAGGAGGCGCCGATGCCGTGGGCGTAGCCGGGTGCCGGCTCGTTGGTCATCATCTCGCGGGGCACGACGAGGACGGCGCGGACGCCGCCGTACGCCGAAGTGCGCAGCGACACCTGGAGGTTGAAGGAGGTGCACAGACGTCCGACGACGGCGAGGCCGAGGCGCGGGGCGCCGCCGAGGTCCTGCATGGTGACGCCGCGCATGGCGTCGTCGAGCATCTTCTCGGTCTTGGCGCGGGCCTCCTCGCTGAGGCTGACGCCGGAGTCCTCGATCTCGATGGCGATCCCGGTCTGCACCTCGACGGCGTTGACGTGCACCTTGGACTGCGGCGGCGAGAACCGGGTGGCGTTGTCGAGGAGTTCGGCGATCGCGTGGATCAGCGGTTCGACGGAGATGCCGCGGATGTTGACCTTGGCGATGGAGTTCAGCTTGATGCGGGGGTACTCGAGGATCCGGGACATGCCGCCGCGCAGCACGCTGTAGAGCGGGACGGGCTTGGGCCAGCTGCGGCCGGGGCGGCCGCCGCCGAGGACCCCGATGGAGTCGGCGAGGCGGCCGATCATGGAGGTGCCGTGGTCGATGCGGAGCAGGTCGTCGAAGACCTCGGGGTTGCGGCCGTGGTCCTCCTCCATCTCGCGCAGTTCCGCGCACTGCTGATGCACGATCGCCTGCACCCGGCGGGCGACGTTGACGAAGGCGCGCTGGAGGGAGTCGCGCAGGGCGTTCTCGTAGTCGAGGGCGTCGAGGAACCGCTGGACGAGGACGCGCTGTCCGTCGTCGAGGTCGTGGAAGAACGGTTCGCGCTCACCCAGGTGGTGCATCACCTCCTCGGGGGAATTTCCCCCGCGGATCCACTCCGCGGCGAGGGGGACCAGCTCCTTGGCGATGAACCTGTTCTCCTCCTGCTGGGCGGCGAGGCGCCGCTCCAGATGGGCCACGTGCTCGTCGGAGGCCGCGCGCAGTTCCCGGTGCCGGAGGCTGCGGCGCCGCGTATCGGCCCCCGCCGCGGTCACCAGCACGGTGGCCACGGCTCCGCAGACGCCGACGGCGAGCCGTGCCGGCCCCGCCACGAGGGCGACGGCGGCTCCGGTCACCGCGGCCATCAGTATCGCCGGCAGCAACAGCAGTCGGGCGAAGGAAAGTTCTCGGCGACCGGGTGGGGACTGAACACTCACCATGTGGGCACCCTCAGGTAGGGATCTGTCGGCATCTTCGGAGCATTTGGGAACAGGCGCACGAATACACCGCAACTCGGTGCGCCGCGGGCGAGCTTAGTCCGACCGGATCATCGCCGTGTCATATTCGGCGACCCCCTGAAACCGGCCGTGCGAGTGGAGTAACCTCAGCCCATTTACACACTCCGCGATTATTCGAACACGCGGGGTAACGGCGTACGGGTGTGCGAGGCGCCGCCCGGCCGGACGGGTGAGCCGGTCACTCCCAGGCGGTGTTCAGGCCCCGGTGATGCGCAGCGCCGCGTCGGCGGTGGCGCGGGCGAAGTCGGAGACGGGCCGCTCGGGATCCGAGCGGTGGACGAGGATGACGCCTTCGATGAGCCCGAACACGAGATCGGTCCGCAGATCCAGCGCACTCTTGACGAGCGCGCCGCCTGCGGCCGTCGCGGCGATCAACTGCCGGTAGGCGTCCTTGAGTTCGGCGCGCACCGCATGGAAGCCGGCGAACCGCTCGGTGCGCACCTCGGGCAGCAGGTAGAGCCCGCCGAGGTTGTACGGCCCGCCGCACAGCAGTTCCACGTCGGTGCGGCACAGCTCCCACAGCCGCTCCTCGGCCGCCCGCCCGTCCTCGGCGAGCAGCGCGCGGGCGTACGTCAGCGAGGGCGTGACGGTGGACTCCAGCAGGGCGGCGAGGAGTTCCTCCTTGCCGGAGACGTAGTGGTACATCGAGGCCTGGCGCATACCGGCCCGCTCGGCGACCGCCCGGGTGGTGGTGGCGGCGTAGCCGCGTGTGGTGAACAACTCCGCTGCGGCGGACAGGAGTTCGGCGCGCGGTTCGAGGCCGCTGTCCGGCCGCTGCGCGGCCCGCGGCCTGCCGACCCGGCGTCCGCCGCGTCCGTCGCCTCCGTGGTTCGTCCCCATGCGTTCGATCCTCGCACACGGCGACGGGCGGCGATCTTCGCCGGGACCGCCCGTGAGGGGTCGGTAACCGGGCGGCAACGGGCGCGCAATGCCGGTGACCCGGCCCGGCCCTAATTTCTGTCACGCGACAGAAATTACCCCCGGCAGAGGGAGGCCCGCGATGGCGGCGACAGCGACCACGTACGGGGCACGCGCCCACGCCCGTGCCCAGGAGGGCACCGGCGCCGAGGCGATGCCCGTCGTCCCGGCGGCCGACTGGCCGGCCCCGCCCTGCGAGGCGGGCCATCTGGTGTGGGCCGAGACCGTGGCGGGCGGCAACTACACCCACCGGGTCCTCGCCCGCGGCACCGAACTGCGCCTGACCGACCTGCGCGGCGACGCCTGCGCCCATCTGCTGCTCCACGTGGACGGCCGCCCCTGGGAGCGGCTGAACGTCGCCGACACGGTCAAGGTCCAGTGGAACGCGTATCTCGGCGAGGGCGTGCTCCTCCTGTCCGACCAGGGCCGCGTCCTCGCCTCCCTGATCGCCGACACCTCCGGCCGGCACGACGCCCTCGCCGGCACCTCCACCCTGGCCCGCAACACCGCGCGCTACGGCGACGGCACCCCGCAGGGCCCCTCCCCCGCCGGCCGTGAACTGTTCAAACTGGCCGCCGCCAAGAACGGCCTCGAACCCCGCGACCTGCCGCCCTCGCTCTCCTTCTTCCAGGGCGTCGAGGTACGCGAGGACGGCACCCTCGACTTCACCGGCTCGGCCGGCCCCGGCGGCAGCGTCACCCTGCGCGCCGAACAGGACCTCGTCGTCCTGATCGCCAACGTGCCGCATCCGAGCGACCCCCGCGCCGACTACGTCAGCACCCCCCTGGAGGTCCTCGCCTGGCGCGCCGCGCCCACCCGTCCGGGCGACCCGCTGTGGGACGCCACCCCCGAGGGCCGCCGCGCCTTCCTCAACACCGCCGAATTCCTCACCGCGAGGGGGCTCGTATGAAGACCGTCGTCCCGGCCCGCGCCGCCTGGTCCGCGATCGTCCGCGAGGGCGAGACGCTCACCGTCACCGATCTGCACGGCAACCAGGCCGTCGACTTCCTCGTCTACGACGCCCACGACACATCCGTGCGCTACAGCGCCCCCGACACCATCCACGCCCAGGGCGGCATCTTCCTCACCACGGGCAGCGTGCTGATGTCCAACGAGCACACCCCGCTGATGACGGTCACCGCCGACGCGGTCGGCCGCCACGACACCGTCGGCGGCGCCTGCTCCAAGGAGTCCAACACCCTGCGCTACGGCCACCACACGTACGCGCAGCACGCGTGCGTGGACAACTTCCTCGCCGAGGGCGCCCGGTACGGCCTCGGCAAACGGGACCTGGTCTCCAACATCAACTGGTACATGAACGTGCCCGTCGAGAAGGACGGCACCCTCGGCATCGTCGACGGCCTCTCCGCCCCCGGCCTCGCCCTCACCCTGCGCGCCGAGCGCGACGTCCTCGTCCTGGTCTCCAACTGCCCCCAGGTCAACAACCCGTGCAACGGCTTCGAGCCGACGGCCGTGGAGATGACGATCGAGGCCGCCGGATGACCTTCACCACCCTGCTCGTCGCCAACCGGGGCGAGATAGCCGTACGGATCATCCGCACCGCCCGCGCCCTGGGCCTGCGCACCGTCGCCGTGTACTCCGACCCCGACCGCTCCGCGCCCCACGTCCGGCTCGCCGACGAGGCGGTACGACTCGGCCCGGCGCCCGCGAAGGAGTCGTACCTCGACGCCGACCTCGTCCTGAAGGCCGCCAAGGACACCGGCGCGGGCGCGATCCACCCCGGCTACGGATTCCTCTCCGAGGACGCCGCCTTCGCCCGCCGCTGCGCCGACGCCGGGATCGTCTTCGTCGGCCCGACGCCCGAGCAGCTGGAGCTGTTCGGCGCCAAGCACACGGCCCGCGCGGCGGCCGAGGCGGCGGGGGTGCCGCTGGCCCCGGGGACGGGACTGCTCGGCTCGCTCCCCGAGGCGCTGGAGCAGGCACGGGCCATCGGCTACCCGGTCATGCTGAAGGCGACCGGCGGCGGCGGAGGCATCGGGATGTCGGCCTGTCGGTCGGCGGCCGAACTGACCGACGCCTGGGACCGCGTCCAGCGCGTCGCCGCCGCCTCCTTCTCCTCCGCCGGCGTCTTCCTGGAACGGCTCGTGGAACACGCCCGCCATGTCGAGGTGCAGGTCTTCGGCGACGGCACGGGCAGGGTCGTCACCTTCGGCGACCGCGACTGCTCGCTCCAGCGCCGCAACCAGAAGGTCCTGGAGGAGGCCCCGGCACCGGGCCTGCCCGACCACGTCCGACAGCGACTGACCGCCTCCGCACGTGATCTGTGCGCCTCCGTCGGCTACCGCTCGGCCGGCACGGTCGAGTTCGTCTACGACGCGCAGCGCGAGGAGGCCTGGTTCCTGGAGGTCAACACCCGCCTGCAGGTGGAACATCCGGTCACCGAGGAGATCTACGGCGTCGACCTCGTCGCCTGGATGCTGCGCCTGGCGCGCGGCGAGCGGGACGTCGTACGCGAGCCGGGACCGCCGCGCGGGCACGCCGTCGAGGCCCGCCTGTACGCCGAGGACCCGAGCCGCGACCACCGGCCCGGCGCCGGCCTGCTGACCCGCGTCGAGTTCCCCGGCGGCGTACGGGTGGACGGCTGGGTGGAGACCGGCACCGAGGTGACGACGTCGTACGACCCGATGCTCGCGAAGGTCATCGCGTACGGCGCCGACCGCGCCCACGCCCTGCGCCGCCTCGACGAGGCGCTGGCCCGCACCCGCGTCGACGGCATCGAGACCAACCTGGGCCTGGTCCGTGCCGCCCTCGCCGACCCCCGGGTGCGCACCGCGACCCACTCGACGGCGACCCTCGCCACGATCACCGACCCCACCCCGCGGATCGAGGTCGTCGCCGGCGGCACGCTCACCACCGTCCAGGACTGGCCCGGCCGCACCGGACACTGGCAGGTCGGGGTCCCGCCGTCCGGCCCGATGGACGACCGCTCCTTCCGGCTCGGCAACCTGGCCCTCGGCAACCCGGAGGGCGCTCCCGGCCTCGAATGCACCCTCCAGGGACCCTCGCTGCGGTTCACCCACCCCACGACCGTCTGTGTGACCGGCGCCCCGGCCCCGGTGACGCTCGACGGCACGCCGGTCCCGCAGTGGCGGCCGGTCACGGTCCCGGCCGGGGCCCTGCTGGAGGTCGGCGCGCCGCCGGAGCACGGACTGCGCACGTACGTCCTCTTCGCCGGCGGCCTGGACGTGCCCGCCTTCCTCGGCAGCGCGAGCACCTTCACCCTGGGCCGGTTCGGCGGACACGGCGGCCGGGCCCTGCGCACCGGGGACGTCCTGCACGGCGGCACGGTCGTCGAGGGCACCGAGGTCGTGGACCCGCCGTCCTTCACCCGCGTCTGGCACCTCGGCGCGGTCGAGGGCCCGCACGCCGCACCGGAGTTCTTCACCGAGGACGACATCCGTGACTTCTACGCCGCCGACTGGAAGGTGCACTTCAACTCGGCCCGCACCGGAGTGCGCCTGGTCGGCCCCAAGCCGCGCTGGGCCCGCACCGACGGCGGCGAGGCCGGTCTGCACCCGTCCAACATCCACGACACCCCGTACTCCGTCGGCGCCGTCGACTACACCGGCGACATGCCGGTGCTGCTCGGCCCCGACGGCCCCTCGCTCGGCGGGTTCGTGTGCCCGGCGACGGTCCTCAGCTCCGAGCGCTGGAAACTCGGCCAGCTGCGGCCCGGCGACACCGTCCGCTTCCAGCCCGTGGACGTGACCGGCGTCCCCCGCCCGGAGATCGTCGACGGAGGCGTCCTCTCCCGGGACGGCGACGTCACGTTCCGCCGCAGCGGCGACGACAACCTGCTGGTCGAGTTCGGCCCGATGCAGCTCGACCTGGCCCTGCGGATGCGCGTCCACGCCCTCATGGAGGCGGTGACCCGGGCCGACCTGCCGGGCGTCACCGACCTCACGCCCGGCATCCGCTCCCTCCAGATCCGCACCGACCCCGCCCGCCTCCCCCAGCATCAGCTCCTGTCGTGCGTGAGGGAGTTGGCGCGCGACCTGCCGCCCACCGACGAACTGGTCGTCCCCTCCCGCACCGTGCACCTCCCCCTGTCCTGGGACGACCCGGCGACCCGCGAGGCGATCGCCCGCTACATGGCCGGGGTCCGCGACGACGCGCCCTGGTGCCCGTGGAACATCGAGTTCATCCGCCGCGTCAACGGCCTGGAGTCGGTCGCGGACGTCTACGACACGGTCTTCGCGGCGGAGTACCTGGTCCTGGGCCTCGGCGACGTCTACCTGGGAGCCCCCGTGGCCACCCCGCTCGACCCGCGCCACCGCCTGGTGACCACGAAGTACAACCCGGCCCGCACCTGGACGGCCGAGAACTCGGTCGGCATCGGCGGCGCCTATCTGTGCGTCTACGGCATGGAGGGCCCCGGCGGCTACCAGTTCGTGGGGCGTACGACCCAGGTGTGGTCGCCGTGGCAGCAACGCGGCGCGTTCGAGCCGGGCTCGCCCTGGCTGCTGCGCTTCTTCGACCGGATCCGCTGGTACCCGGTCGACGCGGACGACCTCCTCGACCTGCGCGCCGACCTCGTCTCCGGACGTTTCGTGCCGCGCATCGAGGAGGGCACCTTCTCGCTGGCGGACCATGAGGCCTTCCTGGCCGAACACGCCGATTCCATCGCGGAGTTCAGAAGGCGCCAGCAGACGGCGTTCACGGCGGAGCGCGACGCGTGGGAGGCGGCCGGCGAGTTCGCGCGCGCCGAGGCCGCGTCCGCACCGCCCGCGCCCCCGGCCGAGGTGACCGTCCCGGCGGGCGGCCGGCTGATCGAGGCCGAATTCGCCGCCTCGGTCTGGCAGGTGACCGTGGCACCGGGCGACGAGGTGTCGGCGGGGCAGCCACTGCTCGCGCTGGAGGCGATGAAGATGGAGTCCAGGGTGCACGCGCCGACGGCCGGTGTGGTGGCGCAGATCCTGGCCCGCCCCGGCGACCAGGTGGAGGCGGGGACGGCACTGCTCGTCCTGGCCCCGGCCGTGAACTGAAGGAGGAGCACCCGATGTCCACCACCCTCTCCCGAGTCCGCGCCGCCTACGCCCGCATCGAGGCGGTCGACCGCCCGGAGATCTGGATCGACCTGCGTCCCGGGGACGAGGTCGAGACGGAGGCCCGCGCCCTCGACGCACGCGTGGCCCGGGGCGAGCGTCTGCCCCTGGCCGGGCGGCTGTTCGCCGCCAAGGGCAACATCGACGTGGCCGGCCTGCCCACCACGGCGGCCTGCCCCCCGTACGCCTACCATCCCGCCGCCGACGCCCCGGTGGTCGCCGGCCTGCGGGCGGCGGGGGCCCTGCTGCTCGGTACGACCAACCTGGACCAGTTCGCGACGGGCCTGGTCGGCACCCGCTCCCCGCACGGCGCGGTACGCAACGCCGTCGACCCCCTGCGCATCAGCGGCGGCTCCAGCTCCGGCTCGGCCGTCGCGGTGGCCCTCGGCCTGGTCGACTTCGCCCTGGGGACGGACACGGCGGGCTCCGGCCGGGTCCCCGCCGCCTTCAACGGCATCGTCGGCCTCAAGCCCACCCGTGGCCTCGTCCCCACCGAGGGCGTGGTCCCGGCCTGTGCGTCACTCGACTGTGTGACGGTGTTCGCCCGCACCCTGCGGGAGGCGGAGCAGGCCCTGTCCCACATGGCGACGGGCGCCGTCCCCGCCTCCGTCCCCGCCCGCGCCCCCGGCCCCTGGCGCATCGCGGTCCCCCCGCTCGCCCAGCTCGGCGAACTCGACGAGGGCTGGGCGGAGGCCTACGAGTCGGCGGTACGCCACCTCGCGGAGTCCGGGGCCGAGATCCACCCCCTCGACCTCACCCCGTTCACCGAGGCGGCCGCGATGCTCTACGAGGGCGCGTTCGTGGCCGAGCGCTACACGGCCGTAGGCACCTTTGTCGACAAGGTGAGCGAGGAGGGCGGCGAAGGCCTCGACCCGACGGTCGCCGGCATCATCACCCGCGCCCGGGACATCCCGGCGCACCGTCTCTTCGCCGACCAGGCCCGACTGGCCGCCCTGCGCACCCGCGCCCTGGCCGAACTGGCCGACGCGGACGCCCTGCTCCTGCCGACCGCCCCCGGCCATCCCACCCTCGCCGAGGTCGCCGCCGACCCCCTGGGCGCCAACGCCCGTCTGGGCCGCTTCACCAACTCCACGAACCTCTTCGACCTGGCGGCGGTGGCCGTCCCGGCCGGCGAGGTGGACGGCCTCCCGTTCGGCGTGATGCTGATCGGCCCGGCCCACACGGACGAGCGTCTGGCGCGGATCGCCGGGCTGCTCCAGCCGGAGACCCGCCTGGCGGTGGTCGGCGCCCACCTCACCGGCCAGCCCCTGAACCCCCAGCTCCTCTCCCTGGGCGCCCGCCTGGACCGCACCACGACCACGGCCCCCGTCTACCGCCTCCACGCCCTCGACACGACACCGCCGAAGCCGGGTCTGGTGCACGCGCGACGGGGAGGCGCGGAGATCGAGGTCGAGATCTGGCGCCTCCCCGCGGAGGGGCTGGGCCGCCTACTGGCGTCCCTCCCCCGTCCCATGACGCTGGGCAGGGTGGAGCTGGCGGACGGCACCGCGGTCCCCGGCTTCCTGTGCGAACCGGGCGCCCTGACGGACGCCGAGGACATCACGCGGTACGGGGGCTGGCGGTCGTACCGGCGGGATCAGCACAGGACGGTCTTGCCGTAACTGCCGAAGACCCCCTCGTACACGAAGACCTGGACCGTGCCCTTGGACATGACGTAACAGTTGCTGTCGCCGCCGTAGTCCACGACGACCTTGACGCTCATCTGGCCGGCGCACTTGTTCTGCAGCAGCACGTCGAAGCCGGCCGGTGTGGAGTACACCGTGCGGCTGACGCAGGAGGGGGCGGTGTCGCCCACCGCGGCGCTGGCGGTGGGGGCGGACAGGGCCAGACCGCCCGCGACGGCCGCGGTGACGGCCGCGACCCGGACGAACGAACCGCGCGGACGCGGGGACTTGGACAGGGACATGGGCATGGGCATGGTCTCCCTCGGGCATTCGCCGACCGCCGAGCGGACACCCGGCGGTGATGCCCCGATGGTCCGGGGAGCACCTTGCGTAAACCTTGCGCGGTGCTCCCCCGCCCGCCGTCGGTCTCAGCCCACCGACGAGTAGGCGACGACCCCGCGCAGCACCTGATCGACAGCCTTCCGCGCGGCCTTCGCCACGGTCGACCCCTCCGGGGGAGCCGCCGCCGAAATCTGCCCGAGCACGTCGATCACCTGCTTGCACCACCGCACGAAGTCCCCGGCCGGCATCTCCGCCTCCCGCAGCACCTCGTCGAGCCCCTTCCCGGAAGCCCACATGTACGCGGCCCAGGCGAAGCCGAGATCGGGCTCACGCTGCCCGACGCCCTCGGTCTGGCTGATCCGGAAGTCCTCCTCCAGGGCGTCGAGCCGCCCCCAGATCCGGACCATCTCGCTCAGCGCGGCCTTGGCCTGGCCGGACGGCAGCTTCGGCGCCATCGCGTCGTCCCCGACCCGCGCCTCGTACACCAGCGCGGAGACACAGGCGGCCAGCTCGGCGGGGCCGAGCCCTTCCCACACCCCGGCCCGCAGACACTCACTGGCGAGCAGGTCCAGTTCGCCGTACAGCCGGGCCAGCCGCTTTCCGTCGTCGGTGACCTCGTCGCCCCGCAGATAGTCGAGCTCGGTGAGCAGCGCGACGATCCGGTCGAAGGTGCGGGCGATGGTGTTGGTCCGCCCCTCGATCCGCCGCTCCAACTGCGAGGTGTCCCGCAGCAGCCGGTGGTACCGCTCGGCCCACCGCGCGTGGTCCTCGCGCTCCTCGCAGCCGTGGCAGGCGTGCGCCCGGATCGCCGTCCGCAGCCGCGCGATCTCGCGGTCGTCGGCGGCCTGGGACCGCTTCTTGCGGGCCCGCTCCGGCGGAATGTGACCGGCCTTGGTGCGCAGCGCGGACGCCAGGTCCCGACGGGACTGCGGGGAACGCGGGTTGAAGGACTTGGGGATCCGCATCCGCTCCAGCGCCTCGACCGGCACCGGGAAGTCCATCGACGCCAGCCGCTTGACCTGCCGTTCGGCCGTCAGCACCAGCGGGCGCGGCCCGTCGTGCTGCTCGAAGCCGCGGTGCCCGTTGGCCCGTCCGGCCGGCAGCCCGGGGTCCAGGACCAGCGCCAGACCGGCGTACTTGCCCGTCGGCACATGGATCACGTCGCCCGGCTTGAGCTTCTCCAGCGCGACGGCCGCCTCGGCCCGGCGCTGGGCGGCGCCCTGCCGGGCCAGATCGGTCTCGCGGTCCTTGAGTTCGCGGCGCAGGCGGGCGTACTCCTCGAAGTCGCCGAGGTGGCAGGTCATGGAGGCCTTGTAGCCCTCCAGGCCCTCCTCGTTGCGCTGCACCTGCCGGGAGATCCCGACGACCGAGCGGTCCGCCTGGAACTGGGCGAAGGACGTCTCCAGCAGCTCCCGCGACCGGTGCCGCCCGAACTGCTCGACCAGGTTGACCGCCATGTTGTACGACGGCTTGAAGCTGGAGCGCAGCGGGTACGTGCGCGTGCCGGCCAGTCCCGCGAGGTGGTCGGGGTTCATGGCGCGCTGCCACAGCACGACCGCGTGTCCCTCGACGTCGATGCCGCGCCGCCCCGCACGGCCCGTCAGCTGGGTGTACTCACCGGGGGTGATGTCGGCGTGCTGCTCGCCGTTCCACTTGACGAGTTTCTCCAGGACCACGGAGCGCGCGGGCATGTTGATGCCGAGGGCGAGGGTCTCCGTCGCGAACACGGCCTTGACCAGCCCGCGGACGAACAGTTCCTCGACGACCTCCTTGAACGTCGGCAGCATGCCCGCGTGATGGGCGGCGATACCGCGCTCGAGGCCCTCCAGCCACTCGTAGTAGCCGAGGACGTGCAGGTCCTCGCGGGGGATCGCGGCCGTGCGCTCCTCGACGAGGGTGCGGACCTCGGCCCGCGCGTCCTCGTCGTTGAGACGCAGTCCGGCGTACAGGCACTGCTGGACGGCGGACTCGCAGGCGGCGCGGCTGAAGATGAAGGTGATGGCGGGCAGCAGGCCCTCGGCGTCGAGCCGCTCGATCACCTCGGGGCGGCCGGGCGTCCACACCCGGGACCGCTGTCTGCGCTCGCGCTCCCGGTCGGCCTCACGCAGGGTGCGGCCGCGTCTGCGGTCCTGGTAGGAGGGCCGGCTGGCCTCCATCCTGGCCAGGCGGGCGAGGTCGGGGTTGACCGCCCTGCGGTGGCCCTCGCCCTCCTCGAACAGGTCGTACATCCGCCGCCCGGCGAGCACGTGCTGGAACAGCGGCACGGGCCGGTGCTCGGAGACGATGACCTCGGTGTCGCCCCGGACGGTGTCCAGCCAGTCGCCGAACTCCTCGGCGTTGGACACGGTCGCGGAGAGGGAGACCAGGGTGACCGACTCGGGGAGGTGGATGATCACTTCCTCCCACACGGCGCCCCGGAAGCGGTCGGAGAGGTAGTGCACCTCGTCCATCACCACGTAACCGAGGCCGAGGAGGGTCTGGGAGCCGGCGTACAGCATGTTCCGCAGGACCTCGGTGGTCATCACGACCACCGGGGCGTCGGAGTTGACGCTGTTGTCGCCGGTGAGCAGACCGACCTTCTCGGCGCCGTAACGGCGGCACAGGTCGGAGTACTTCTGGTTCGACAGCGCCTTGATGGGCGTCGTGTAGAAGCACTTCTTGCCCTGCTGGAGGGCGAGGTGGACGGCGAACTCGCCCACGATCGTCTTGCCGGAGCCGGTAGGGGCGGCCACCAGGACGCCCTTGCCCGCCTCGAGTGCCTGACAGGCCTCGATCTGGAAGGGGTCGAGACCGAAGTCGTACATCTCGCGGAAGGAAGCGAGCGCGGTGGCCTGCTCGACGGCACGCCTGCGCGCCGCCGCGTACCGCTCGGCCGGGGAGAGGTCCTCTGTCATCGTGCTTTCGAGCGTACCGGGAGCCACTGACAACAGGACGATCAATATCCGGATCAGCCCCGGCGAAACCTACGACCGCGCAGTTCACGGGCCACGGTGGGGACCGTCCCGGAACGCGGAAGCGGCCGGTCGCGCAGGGGTGCGCGCCGGCCGCTGTCCGTCACGGTGATCAGGTCACGTCGTCGTACCCGTTGACGCGTTCCGTGCTCGCCTGTTCCGGCAGGGCGCGGGTCGCGGAGACGGACTCCACCTCGCCGATGTCCTCGGGGGTGAGGTCCAGCTCTGAGGCCTCGTCGTCGGCGGGGCCCATCGCCTCACGCAGGCGCCGGCGACGGTCGTTCAGCAGCGAGAAGGCGGTCGCGCCGAAGTACAGGATCCAGATCGGCCCGGCGAGGGCCAGCATCGAGATGGGGTCCGTGCTGGGGGTGGCGACGGCCGCGAAAACCGTGATGCCGATGATCATGCCGCGCCACCAGCCGAGCATGCGCGTGCCGGTGACCATGCCGGTCAGATTGAGCATGACCAGCAGCAGCGGCAGCTCGAAGGAGAGACCGAAGACCACGACCATGCGCGTGACGAGCTGCAGCAGGTCGTCCAGCGGCAGCAGGTTGTTGACGCCGCCCGGCGTGAAGTCGATCAGCACCTTCGCGGTGGTCGGCAGCACCCGGTAGGCGAAGTAGCCGCCGCCCAGGAAGAGCGGGACGCCGGTGCCGACGAACGCGTAGGCGTACTTGCGCTCGTGCTTGTGCAGACCCGGCGCGATGAACGCCCAGAGCTGGTAGAGCCAGACCGGCGAGGCGAACACGATGCCGGCCATCAGGGAGACCTGAAGGGCGAGCGTGAACGGCGCGAGCAGACCGTTGATCGTGATGCTCGCACACTTGTTGACGTTGTCGCCGTCCTTGAGCGCGGTCGCGATCTGCTCGAATGTCTTCCCGCAGCCGACCGAGTCGAGGATCGGCTTGGTGAGGAAGTTGATGATGTCGTTGTAGAAGAAGGCGGCCACGACCGTCACGAGGACGATGGCCAGCATCGCCTTCGCGAGCCGGTTGCGCAGCTCACGGAGGTGATCCGCGAGGGGCATCCGCCCCTCGGGGTCCTTCTCCTCCTTGCGGGCAGACTTCAGCAACCCACGTTCCCATCTCGTACGGCGGGCCGGAGGTCACCGGCCCTGCGTCAGCGCTTGGTCGTGTCCGTCGGCTCGGTGACCGGGCGGGAGCTGGTCACATCGCCGGGGGCGGCCTGGATGGTGCGCTGCGCGGGAGGCTGCTCGCCGGGGTTCGGCGGGCCCGCGGGGGTGGCGGAGTTGCTGCCCTCTTCCTTCATCGCCTTGGCCTCGCTCTTGAGGATGCGCGCGGACTTGCCGAGCGAGCGGGCCATGTCCGGAAGCTTCTTCGCGCCGAACAGCAGGATGATGACGACGAGGATCAGAATGATCTCGGGGGCGCCGAGCCGTCCGAACATAAGTCTTTACCTTCTCACCGAGGCGGCTGGGTGGGGGTGCTGTACTGTCCGACCGGTCGGACGTGTGTCCGAACGATCGTGCTGGCAGCGATCGTAACGCTCAGGGGTGAACGTGAGGCAATCCCCGTGCGTACTCCCGGTCCGCGGTCCGGGCCTCGTTCTCCGGGCCGCGATCTGCACACTACCCGGCCCGGGTGCCACGGCGGGAGGGCGAAGTGGTCCAAAACGCATTCGCCGCCGGAGTCACAGAACCGCCACAGCCCCGCGCCAGGGTCACCACAGCGCGGATCACAGCGCGTCCACAGCCCTGACCGCGCTGGCCGAGGCCCGCTCGAGCTCCTCGGCGGCCCGGTTGATGCGGCGGGCCGACTCCGTGACCTGCCGCCCCAGCCGCCGCGCCTCCACGAAGACCCGGACGGCGAACACCGCGAGCACGGCGAGACCCACGAAACCCACGGCTACCGCCAGCATCGGCCAGAACATGACGCCGAGCCTAGCCCCTGCTACGGCGTGTGCAGGCGCAGGGTCCGCACCCCACCGCCGAGAAGCAGCTCGACGATCCGCTCACCGGCCGGCTTGCGCACGGCAGCGCCGCAGTCGGGGCAGGTGAACGAGTAGAACGTGGTGTGGCTGGTGGCGCCGATGGCCAGCCGCAGGGCCCCCGCGGCCAGCTCGAAGCGGCCACGGCAGTCCGGGCAGCCCGCCCGGAACGTCACCGGGCCCACACTCCGCATCCCCGCGAACGCCGAAGCCACCGAGATGCCCCGCGCATCGGACGCCACCGACTCGCTCACCGTTGCTCCCGCCCCTCGAACCGCCCGCCGGACCGACCGTCGATCCGCCCGTCGTACCGCACGCCCTGCGCCACCTCGGCCCGGTCCTCGGCCTCCCGCGCCTCGATGCCGTCGTACGCGGCCAGCGCGTCGCGGGCGGCGCGGCGGGCGCTGTCGGCGAGGTCCGGCGGCGAGACGATCCGGCCGTCGCGGCCGAGCCGCAGGGCCAGACGCCGGAGCGAAGCCGGGTCGGGCGTGCGCAGAGTGATACGCAGCCCGCCGTCGGGAAGCTCATCGGCGCTGTCGTGCGGGTAGTACTCGGCGACCCAGCGGCCGCCCGGACCGACCTCGACCACGACCTCCGGATCCTCGGCGGCCGGCTGCACCAGCGCCTCCGACAGATCCCTCAGCTCGATCTCCGGCGGCGCCGACGGCTCGTCGAGGATCCTGATCTCGGCGACCCGGTCGAGACGGAAGGTGCGCCGTGCCTCGGAGCGGCGGCACCAGGCCTCCACATACGTGTGCCCCACGCTGACCAGGCGGATGGGATCGATCTCGCGCTCGGTGACCTCGTCCCGCGCGGGCGAGTAGTAGCGGATCCACAGCCGGCGGCGCTCGGAGATCGCCCGGTCGACGTCCGCGAAGACCCCGCCCTCCGACTCGAACGTCACCGACAGCCGCGCACTCGCGCCCGCCGCCTCACCGGCCGCCGTCTCGACCTTGGCCGTCGCCCGCAGCAGCGCCTGGCGGTCGCCCTCGCGCAGACCGGGGAGCGTCGCCACCGCCCGGGCGGCCACCAGCAGCGCGGTCGCCTCGTCGGCCGCCAGCCTGAGCGGCTCCGCGGCCTCCGCGCCCAGTGCCGCCGGGTTGTGCCACCAGATGCGCTCGCCGTCGGTGTCGATGTCGAGCAGATCGCCACCGCGGAAGCTGGTGCCGCACATGGGCAGCACGTCGAGATCCGAGACCAGCTCGTCCTCGGTGATGCCGAAGGCGCGTGCCACGTCCTCGATCCGCGCCCCCGGACGCTCCCTGAGATACGTCACCAGGGAGAGCATCCGCCGGGTCTGGTCGATCGCGTTCGCCGGCCTGACCGGTTTGCCTGCCACTGTCTTGCTCCGCTCCCCCTCAGCCCTTGGCCACGGCCCGCAGCCGGTCCACGACGTCCGCCCGCAGCTCCGCCGGCTCCAGGACCACCACGTCCGGCCCGAACTCCACCAGCCAGGCGTCCAGCCCGTGCCCGTACGGAATCTCCAACTCGTCCCACCCGTCCCCGAGTTCCCGGACGGCGGTGGCCTTCGCCCGCAAGGGGTATCCGGCATCCGCGCGCAGCCGGATCAGCGCGCTGCGGTCGGCGGTCTCCCCCGCCCAGCTCGCCACGGTCTCCCGTACGGTCACCACGTCGGGCACCGGCACGGTGAACCGCGCACCGCGCGAACGGACCTTGCCGGTGATCCGCGACAGCCGGAACACCCGCTCGGCTCCCCGGTCCCGGTCGAAGCCCGCCAGATACCAGTGGCCGCGCCAGCACTCCAGCGCCCACGGCTCCACATGGCGGGGCTCGGGGTGGGCCGCGGTGGCCTTGCGGTAGTCGAACACCACCGGCCTGCGGTCACGGCAGGCCAGCATCAGCGGCTCGAACGCCGCCTCGTGCACGGGGATCCTGGGCTCCAGCGCGCCGTGCGCCTCGTACGGATCGACGTCCTCGGGCAGCCCGGCCGCGCGCAGCTTCTGCAGCGCGCCGCTGGCCGCGCCCGCGAGCCGGGCCTGCTGCCACACCTTCGCGGCCAGACCGAGGGCGGCCGCCTCCTCGGCGTCCAGCGTGATCGGCGGCAGCCGGTTGCTGTCGCGGCGCGCCAGGTAGCCGATCTCGCCGTCCAGGCTCTCCACGGTCTCGATGACCAGGCCCAGCTCCCGCAGATCGTCCTTGTCGCGCTCGAACATCCGGTTGAAGGAGTCGTCGGCGGCACCGGAATCCGGCCGGGAGCCCGCACCCCCGCCCGCCCTGGACGCCTCGACGTACGCCTCGATCGAGTCGCGCAGCTCCCGCTTGCTCAGCGGCCTGCGCGTCCCCAGCAGGCACAGCGCGAGGTTCATCAGCCGCTCGGCCTTGGCAATGGCCATCGACGCCCTTCGCCTCCCCTATGGTGCTTACGATCGACGACCGTACCGCCCCGCGGTCCCCCGGCAAAAGCCGAGGGCCCATGCCCGCGCAGGCATGGACCCCGGCTGGTCACGACCGGTCGGACGACGGTCAGACGGCGATCAGGTCCACGACGAAGATCAGCGTCTCACCCGGCTTGATCGCCGGGGTGGGGCTCTGGTCGCCGTAGGCCAGGTGCGGCGGGATGGTCAGCCGGCGGCGACCGCCGACCTTCATGCCCTGCACACCCTGGTCCCAGCCCTTGATGACCCGGCCGCCACCCAGCGGGAAGCGGAACGGCGCACCGCGGTTCCAGCTCGCGTCGAACTCCTCACCGGTGCTGAAGGAGACACCCACGTAGTGGACGGTGACGGTCTGACCGGCCTGCGCAACCTCGCCGTCGCCCTCCCAGATGTCCTTGATCTCGAGGTCCGCCGGGGGCTCGCCTTCGGGGAAGTCGATCTCGGGCTTCTCGTTGCTCACGTCACTGCTCCTGCTTGTCTACTGCTTCTCTACGGAAAGGCAACACACACAGTCTTCCATCCCGGACGACGTCAGGACGCCGCGAGGATGTCGACCACGAACACCATCGTGGAGTCCTTCTCGATGCCGCTGCCACTTGGCGGGTTGTCCCCGTAGCCCAGCGACGGCGGGATCACGATGAGGACCCGGCTGCCCACCTTCTTGCCGGTCAGGCCCTGCGCCCACCCCTTGACGACCTGCTGGAGCGAGAACGACGTGGGCGCGCTGCGGTCGTACGACGAGTCGAACTTCTTGCCCGTGTCCCACACGAAGCCCTGGTACTGCACGACCACCGTGCTGTCCGCCGCGACCTTCTCGCCGTCGCCCTCGATCACATAGGTCGCCACCAGCTTCGCCGGCGGGTCCACCTTGGGGATGTCGACGGAGGGCGCCTTGCCGTCGGTGTTCGTGCCGACCTTCGGCAGCTTCGCGTCGTCCTGCGGGACGTCGGTGCCCTTGGCGGAGCTCTTGGCGTTGAACGTGTCCTCCAGGTCCACCACGAACACCAGCGTGTCGGTGCCCTTGATGCCGGCCTGCGACTGGCCCTCCTTGCCGTAACCCCAGGTCGGCGGCACCGAGAACTCGACCCGGCTGCCCACCTTCTTGCCCGTCAGCGCATAGCGCCAGCCCTCGATAATGGAGCCCGGGGCGAGCTGGATGAACAGCGGCGTCTTACGGTCGTAGGAGTTGTCGAAGACCTTGCCGGTGTCCCAGATCTGACCCAGGTAGTTGGCCCAGATGAAGTCCTTCTCCGCGACCGTCCGGCCACCGCCCGCGATCACCGTCTTCACCGCGAGCTGGTCCGACGGCTCACCGCTGCCCTTGGCCACCGTCGGCTTCTCACCGAACTTCGTCCCCGCCGTGATGGCCGGCAGCGGTCCGTCCACGATCTTCGGCGCCGGCGCCGCGGACGTCTCGGAGGCCGAGGGCGACGCGTCCTCGCTCGCCTTGCTCGAGTCGGACTTGTCGTCACCACAGGCGGAGAGGGTGACCAGCCCCGCGGGGACGGCGGCAAGGAGAAGGGAACGTCGGCGCACGATGAAGGCCTCGTAATCGGTCGATCTTGGGAAGGGCGTGCGCGCAACTCTACGGCGTGAGAAGGGCGCCGTACGGGAAACGTACGGCGCCCGTGTTGCGTTCCGGGGCTCACATGCCGGCGATCAGCTTCTCCACCCGGTCGTCCACCGAACGGAACGGGTCCTTGCACAGGACGGTGCGCTGCGCCTGGTCATTGAGCTTCAGATGCACCCAGTCCACCGTGAAGTCCCGGCGCTGCTCCTGCGCCCGCCGGATGAAGTCGCCGCGCAACCGCGCCCGAGTGGTCTGCGGGGGCACCGACTTGCCCTCGAAGATCTTCAAGTCGTTGCAGATCCGCGCCGCTTGGCCCTTGCGCTCCAGCAGGTAGTACAGCCCCCGCCGGCGGTGGATGTCGTGGTAGGCGAGGTCTATCTGCGCCACGCGCGGATGCGACATCGTCATGTTGTGCTTGGCCCGGTACCGCTCGATGAGCTTGTACTTCATCACCCAGTCGATCTCGGTGCCGATCCGGTCCAGGTCCTCGGCCTCGATCGCGTCCAGCGTCCGGCCCCACAGCTCCAGGACCTGCTCGACCGTACCCGTACGGATCCCGCGGCGCTCGCAGAAGTCCACGGCCTTCTCGTAGTACTCGCGCTGCACCTCCAGCGCCGAGGCCTCCCGGCCGCTCGCCAGCCGCACCTTGCGCCGGCCCGTGATGTCATGGCTGACCTCGCGGATCGCCCGGATCGGGTTCTCCAGGGTCAGGTCCCGCATCACCGTGCCCGCCTCGATCATGCGCAGCACCAGATCGGTCGCCCCGACCTTGAGCAGCATGGTCGTCTCGGACATGTTCGAGTCGCCCACGATGACGTGCAGCCGACGGTAACGCTCCGCGTCCGCGTGCGGCTCGTCACGCGTGTTGATGATCGGCCGGGAACGGGTCGTCGCCGAGGAGACGCCCTCCCAGATGTGCTCCGCCCGCTGGCTGACGCAGTACACCGCCCCACGGGGCGTCTGCAGCACCTTGCCCGCGCCGCACAGAAGCTGGCGGGTCACCAGGAACGGAATGAGGATGTCCGCGAGCCGGGAGAACTCCCCGTGCCGCGCCACCAGATAGTTCTCGTGACAACCATAGGAGTTGCCCGCCGAGTCCGTGTTGTTCTTGAAGAGGTAGACGTCGCCCGCGATTCCCTCCTCGTGCAGGCGTCGTTCCGCGTCCACCAGGAGTCCTTCGAGAATGCGCTCGCCGGCCTTGTCGTGGGTGACCAACTCGGTCACGTTGTCACATTCCGGTGTCGCGTATTCCGGATGCGAACCCACGTCGAGATACAGGCGGGCGCCGTTCCGCAGAAAGACATTACTGCTTCGGCCCCATGACACGACACGGCGGAAGAGGTACCGCGCCACCTCGTCAGGCGACAGGCGGCGCTGTCCCCTGAACGTGCACGTGACGCCGTACTCGTTCTCCAGCCCGAAAATGCGGCGGTCCATGACTGAACATTACGCCCGATCCCCTGAACTGAAACGAGGTTCGGCAGCACGGTTCGGATCATTTTCCGATGAAGCCGCAACCACCGCACTTCCGGCCGGAGCTGCCAGTACCCGCCCCGTGACCAGCAAAACCACCAAGGACACACCGCCCGCGACACCCGGCAGCGCAAACCCCCAAACGGCGCCCCCCGCCTCCACGACCGGACCCGCGATCCCCGTCCCCACCGACGCGCCGACCGTGAAGGTGGTCACCAGCCAGGAGAACGCCTCCGTCACCGTGCCGCTCGGCGCGTGCCGGTCCACGAGGACGAACGCGCAGGCCAGCGACGGCGCCAGGAACACCCCCGCGAGCGCCGTCAGCGCCACCATCGCCGGCGCGCCCGGCATCAGCAGCAGCGGCAGGTAACACACCGCCAGAAACGCCACCAGCACCCTCAGCCGCCGCTCCGGCGTCCCCGCCCACTGCCGCGCCCCGTACACCACACCGCCGACCAGCGCGCCGAGGCCCAGTGCCGCCATCAGCCAGCCGTACACCGCGTCACCGCCGTGCTCGTCCGCGTACGGCACCGACGCCACCGTGATGGACCCGAGCGCGATCCCCACGAACAGGAACGCGCCCAGCAGCGCCAGCAGCCCCGGCGAGCGCAGCGCGCCCAGCCAGTGCGCCTCACGCGGCGCCGAACGCCACGCGCGCGAGGGCGGCGACACGACCACGGACAGCGCCCCGAGCACCCCGACCGCGTTGATCACGACCAGTGCCGCCGCCTCCGACCACAGGGCCACGCACAGCGTCACCAGCAGCGGTCCTACGGTGAACATCACCTCCTGGGCGACCGCGTCCATCGCGTACGCCGTGTGCACCTGCTCCTCGCGCCGCACCACCCCCGGCCACAACGCCCGCAGACCGCCCTCCAGCGGCGGTGTGAACAGCCCCGCCGCCGCCACGGCGGCGTACGCGAGCGGCAGCGGGTCCGTGCCCACGAGGGCGAACAGCGCCATCGCGAGCGCCGAGGCGCACGCCGCGGGCAGTTGGACGCGCGGCTGCCCGCGCAGGTCCACCAGCCGGCCGAGCAGCGGCTGGCCCACCGCGTTCGCGACGCCGTACACCGCCGCCAGCGCGCCCGCGAGGCTGTACGACCCTCCTTGCGCGCGCACGAACAGCACGATCGCGATGGCGGACGTGGCGTTGGGCAGCCGGCCGACCAGCGTCCCGGCCAGCAGCCGGGCGGCGTGCCTCGTCCTGAGGAGCTCCAGGTATCCCGCGGCCACAGTCCGCCTCCGTCGCCTCGCCCGGGGCGGTGGACCACCCCGAAGTTTTACGTATAACGCCTCTTGTCATACGTACCATGTGCGCTGTTCACCAGTCCAGAACCAGTCCAGCCGAAGGAGCCCGCCCACGGTGGCCCGAGGTAGCACCCGCCCCACCAGCCGTGACGTCGCCCGGGCCGCGGGAGTCTCCCAGGCCGCCGTCTCCCTGGTCCTCGGCGACAAATGGCGCGGCCGCGTCTCCGAGACGACCGCCGAACGCGTACGACAGGCCGCACGCGACCTCGGCTACCGGCCCAACCTCGCCGCCCGCAACCTCCGCCTCGGCCACACCCGCACGGTTCTGCTGGTCGTCCCGGCCCTCACCACCGAGTTCTTCGCCGGCGTCTACACCGGCGCCGCGCGCGTCGCCGCCGACCACGGCTTCGGCGTGGTCCTCTACCCCTCCCCCGAGGGCGTCGGCCCCGCCCGCGACCCCTTCGCCTCCGCGCAGGCCGCCCTCGACGGCGTCATCGCCTCCTCCATGGCCGCCGACGCCCTCACCGCCATCCGCGGCGACCAGCTCCCCCTCGTCATGCTCGACAGCGACCCCGCCGGCAGCCTCGGGGCCGCCACCGTCAACCTCGACATCACCGACGGCGTCCGCCAGGTCACCGAGCACCTGCTCGGCCTCGGCCACCGCCGCTTCCTGCACCTCGCGGCCGACATCCCGTCCTGGACGTTCCAGGTACGCGCGCGTGAACTCGCCACACGCCTCGCAGACGCCCCCGGAGCCTCCCTGCGCACCACCCGGGCCCCGATCTCCATCGAGGGCGCCCTCGCCGCCGCCGAGGCCGCCCTGAGGGCCCCGGGGCCCGGCCCCACGGCTGTCGTCTGCGACGACGACAAGCTCGCCGCCGGCGCCTACAAGGCCCTGCGCCGCCTCGGCCTGCGCGTCCCCGACGACGTCTCCGTCACCGGCCTCGACGACCTCGCCCTCGCCACCGCCCTCGACCCCGAGCTCACCACCGTCCGGCTCGACGCCGAGCTCTTCGGCGAACGCGGCATGCACGCCCTCCTCGCCGTCCTGGAGGGCCGCACACCGGACGCGGGGGACATTCCCGTCCAACTCGTCGTACGGGGCTCCACGGCCCCTCCGGGCGCCTCCTGAAACGCCCTGTGCCCCGGAGGTCGACCCGGCCGGGGCACAGAAGGGTGAGGGTGGGACTACGCGCGCTCTACTCCTCCCCGGAGTCCTCCTCCTCGGAGCTCTCCGCCTCCGTCGCCGCGCCGTCCGCGTCCAGCAGACGGGACAGCTGACGACCCACGATCCGCTTGAACTTCCGCTGCTGCGGACGCGTGCGGTCCAGCACCGCGACCTCCAGCCGCTCGGCGGGGATCTCGCGCTGCGTGCCGTTCGACTCCCGGGAGAGAGCCTGCACGGCCAGCTTGAGGGCCTCCGCCAGAGACATCCCGTCCTGGTGGCGCTGGTCGAGATAGTTGCTGATCAGCTCGGCGTTGCCGCCCACCGCGACCGAGCCGTGCTCGTCCACGATCGACCCGTCGTGCGGCAGCCGGTAGATCTGGTCGCCGTCCGGGGTCTCACCGACCTCCGCGACCACCAGCTCCACCTCGTACGGCTTCTCACCGGCCGAGGAGAAGATCGTGCCCAGCGTCTGGGCGTACACGTTCGCCAGACCTCGCGCGGTCACGTCGTCACGGTCGTAGGTGTAGCCCCGGAGGTCGGCGTACCGCACGCCGCCGATCCGCAGGTTCTCGTACTCGTTGTACTTGCCGGCGGCCGCGAAGCCGATCCGGTCGTAGATCTCGCTGAACTTGTGCAGCGCACGGGACGGGTTCTCGCCGACGAACACAATGCCGTCGGCGTACTGCAGCACGACCAGGCTGCGGCCACGGGCGATGCCCTTGCGCGCATACTCCGCGCGGTCCGCCATCGCCTGCTGGGGTGAGACATAGAACGGCGTCGACACCGGTTATCCGTCCCTTTCTGTCGAAGTCACTGGATCACCTGCAACAACAAGCGGACGGGCCGCTACAGCAGCGCGGCACGCGGGCCGTCCGGCTCCTGCAGCCGGCGCTCGAGGATCGAACGGGCGATCTCCGAGGACTCGTCGTCGGTGAGCCTGCGGAAACCGCCGTCGGTGATCACGGTGACGATCGGATAGATCCGGCGCGCGACGTCGGGACCGCCGGTCGCCGAGTCGTCGTCGGCCGCGTCGTAGAGGGCCTGCACCACGAGGGTCGTGGCCTGGTCCTCGCTCAGGTCGTCGCGGAAGAGCTTCTTCATCGCCCCGCGCGCGAAGATCGAGCCGGAGCCGGTGGCGGCGTAGTTGTGCTCCTCGGAACGGCCGCCGGTGACGTCGTACGAGAAGATGCGTCCCTTGCCTCGGTCGACGTCGAAGCCGGCGAACAGCGGCACGACCGCCAGCCCCTGCATGGCCATGCCCAGGTTGCTGCGGATCATGGTCGACAGACGGTTCGCCTTGCCCTCCAGGGAGAGCTGCGCCCCCTCGACCTTCTCGAAGTGCTCCAGCTCGAGCTGGAACAGCTTCACCATCTCCACGGCCAGACCGGCCGTGCCGGCGATACCGACGGCCGAGTACTCGTCCGCCGGGAACACCTTCTCGATGTCCCGCTGGGCGATGACGTTCCCCATGGTGGCCCGGCGGTCACCGGCGAGCACCACGCCCCCGGGGAAGGTCACGGCCACGATGGTCGTCCCGTGCGGCGCCTCGATCACACCCTGTGTCGGGGGCAACTGCCTCTTCCCCGGCAGCAGCTCCGGCTGGTGCTCGGAGAGGAAGTCCATGAAGGACGAGGACCCAGGCGTCAGGAAGGCAGCTGGTAGACGCCCGGTGCTACGAGTGTTGGCTTCCACGGAGTTCCTTCCAGGTAGGCGGCTGCCCGACGAACTGCGTCGGGATCATCTCCCAACTTGCCGATGGCCGAATTACAGTTGAAGCACAGTACGCCACGGACCCTACCCGTCTGGTGGCAATGATCCACATGTACGGCCGGAGCTTTCAGGCAGATCACGCAGAGCCCCATCTGAGAGGCGACCATGGCGTCACGCTCGGCTTCGGTGAGGCCGTAGTTTCGTTTCAGGTGACGGGCGCGCGCCTTCGCCCCTCGGCAGGCCTTGCAGCTCGTGGAGAGCCCGTCCGAAGCCGTTGCATTGCGGTGCCACTCACTGTGCGGCTTGATCTCCTCGCAACTGCGACAGAACTTGTGACCCGAGGGTGTCTCCACTGGCGGCCGGACGTTCCTCCCCTTTGCCAGGTGCCGAGCCTGGTGATAGGCAGCCCAGCACTCCCGACAGTAGGCCTGTAGCCCATCACGGGCGGCCCTATTACTTGCGAAGGCCGCCCGCGGTTTGGATTCCCCGCACCGCGAGCAAAGCTTCACGCCTTCTTCCATCGTCACCCGAAAGTCCGCCCGCAGCCTTGGAATCGAAGGTTACTCGCCGCCCTTCTGAACGAAACTACGGACGAAGTCCTCTGCATTCTCCTCGAGGACATCGTCGATCTCGTCCAGCACGGAGTCCACGTCGTCGCTCAGCTTCTCGTGGCGCTCCTTGAGGTCCTCGGAGCCCTGCGCCTCTGTCGCCTGCTCCTCGACCTCCTCCGTGGAGCGCGTCGCCTTCTGCTGGCCGCCGCCGGTGTCCTTGGTCGCCATATCCCTCACCCCGCTCAGTTCGCCCGACATGTTCGGCAGGTCGGCTTCCTGCCGATCGGTGATGATCAGACCCTACAAGCCGGGTCCGACATCGGCCCCGTAGTTGTTCCAACGTACGAGGGCCATCTCGATGATTCCCTCGCGGCGGGGTTTCCACCCCGCCGCGGGACAGCTTCCTCAGGCTTGTTCAGCCACCCGACAACACCCTGACCAGGTCTTCTGCCGTGCGGCAGCGGTCCAGGAGCTCCTTGACGTGATTTCGCGTTCCGCGAAGCGGTTCCAGGGTTGGGACGCGCTGGAGGGAGTCCCGGCCCGGGAGGTCGAAGATGACCGAGTCCCAGGACGCGGCGGCGACGTCGTCGGCGTACTGCTCGAGGCAGCGGCCGCGGAAGTACGCGCGTGTGTCCTCCGGGGGCTTGGCCTTGGCCCGCTCGACCTCCGGCTCGTCGAACAGCCGCTTCATCCGGCCGCGGGCCGCGAGGCGGTTGTAGAGGCCCTTGTCGGCCCGTACGTCGGCGTACTGGAGGTCCAGCAGGTGGAGCTTGGCCGCGTCCCAGTCGAGGCCGTCACGGCGGCGGTAGCCCTCCATGAGCTCCCGCTTGGCGACCCAGTCCAGCTCGCCGGCGAGGCTCATCGGGTCGTTCTCCAGGCGGGTGAGGGTGTCCTCCCAGCGGGCCAGGACGTCCTTGGTCTGGTCGTCGGCGTCGGCGCCGAAGCGCTCCTCCACGTATTTGCGCGAGAGCTCGTAGTACTCCATCTGGAGCTGCACCGCCGTGAGCGTGCGGCCGCTGCGGAGGGTGACCAGTCTCTTCAGCGTCGGGTCGTGGGAGACCTGGTGGAGCGTGCGTACGGGCTGGTCGACGGCGAGGTCGACCGCGATGAAGCCGTCCTCGATCATGGAGAGGACCAGGGCCGTGGTGCCCAGTTTCAGATACGTCGAGATCTCGGAGAGGTTCGCGTCGCCGATGATCACATGGAGGCGGCGGTACTTCTCCGCGTCGGCGTGGGGCTCGTCGCGGGTGTTGATGATGGGGCGCTTCAGCGTCGTCTCCAGGCCGACCTCGACCTCGAAGTAGTCCGCGCGCTGGCTGAGCTGGAAACCGTGTTCGTGGCCGTCCTGCCCGATGCCGACGCGGCCGGCGCCGGTGACGACCTGGCGGGAGACGAAGAAGGGCGTCAGGTGGCGCACGATGTCGGAGAAGGCGGTCTCCCGCTTCATGAGGTAGTTCTCGTGCGTGCCGTAGGAGGCGCCCTTGTTGTCGGTGTTGTTCTTGTAGAGGTGGATGGGCTGTGCGCCGGGGAGCTGGGCCGCGCGTTCGGCGGCCTCGGCCATGATCCGTTCGCCGGCCTTGTCCCAGAGGACGGCGTCGCGGGGGTTGGTGACCTCGGGCGCGCTGTACTCGGGGTGGGCGTGGTCGACGTAGAGGCGGGCGCCGTTGGTGAGGATCACGTTGGCGAGGCCGATGTCCTCGTCGGTGAGCTGGCTGGCGTCGGCGGCCTCGCGGGCGAGGTCGAAGCCTCGCGCGTCCCGCAGCGGATTCTCCTCCTCGAAGTCCCAGCGGGCCCGGCGGGCCCGGTGCATCGCCGCGGCGTAGGCGTTGACGATCTGGGACGAGGTGAGCATGGCATTGGCGTTGGGGTGGCCGGGGACGGAGATGCCGTACTCCGTCTCGATGCCCATTACTCGCCGTACGGTCATGCGGCCCTCCTTGCCCGGCGGCGCCCTCGGTCGTGGGCGCCGCTCAGATACCGGTGGTGCTCCGGTGCGGGTGCGGTGCCCGTCCTCTCCGCACATCGCAACCCGGCGGTAGGAAAGAGCCTAGAACGCCTCTGTGCCGGTGGGGAGATCATTTGCGTCATTGCCTTGCTCCAGCCGTGGCCTGAAAAACAGTCGGCTGCGGGTACCCGTGGTGGGCACCCGCAGCCGCCCGTTTCTTACAGGTACTGTCCGGTGTTCGCCACCGTGTCGATGGAGCGTCCGGTGTCCGCGCCCTGCTTTCCGGTGATGAGGGTACGGATGTAGACGATCCGTTCGCCCTTCTTTCCGGAGATACGGGCCCAGTCGTCGGGGTTGGTGGTGTTGGGCAGGTCCTCGTTCTCCTTGAACTCGTCCACACAGGCCTGGAGGAGGTGGGAGACGCGGAGGCCCTTCTGGTTCTTTTCGAGGAAGTCCTTGATCGCCATTTTCTTGGCGCGGCCCACGATGTTCTCGATCATGGCGCCGGAGTTGAAGTCCTTGAAGTAGAGGACTTCCTTGTCGCCGTTGGCGTAGGTGACTTCCAGGAAGCGGTTTTCCTCGGATTCGGCGTACATGTGTTCCACTGCCGTCTGGATCATGCTTTCGACGGTGGTGGCCTTGCTGCCGCCGTGCTCGCCGAGGTCGTCGGAGTGCAGCGGGAGGCGTTCGGTGAGGTACTTGCCGAAGATGTCCTTGGCCGCTTCGGCGTCCGGGCGCTCGATCTTGATCTTCACATCGAGGCGGCCGGGGCGCAGGATGGCCGGGTCGATCATGTCCTCGCGGTTGGAGGCGCCGATCACGACCACGTTCTGCAGTCCCTCGACACCGTCGATCTCGGCGAGGAGCTGGGGGACGATGGTGTTCTCCACGTCCGAGCTGACGCCGGAGCCGCGGGTGCGGAAGAGGGACTCCATCTCGTCGAAGAAGACGATGACGGGGGTGCCCTCGCTGGCCTTCTCGCGGGCTCGCTGGAAGACGAGGCGGATCTGGCGCTCGGTCTCGCCGACGTACTTGTTCAGGAGCTCGGGGCCCTTGATGTTGAGGAAGAAGCTCTTGCCGGCGGCCTGGCCGGTGACCTCGGCGACCTTCTTGGCCAGCGAGTTGGCGACGGCCTTGGCGATGAGCGTCTTTCCGCATCCGGGGGGCCCGTACAGGAGCACACCCTTGGGCGGGCGCAGTTCGTGCTCCTTGAACAGGTCGGGGTAGAGGTACGGGAGCTCGACGGCGTCCCGGATGGCCTCGATCTGGCCGCCGAGGCCGCCGATCTGCTCGTACCCGATGTCGGGGACCTCTTCGAGGACGAGTTCCTCGACCTCGCTCTTGGGGACGATCTCGTAGACGTAGCCGGAGCGGGGTTCGAGCAGGAGGGCGTCGCCGGGGCGGATGGTGACGTCCAGCAGCGGCTCGGCGAGCCTGACCACCCGTTCCTCGTCGGTGTGCCCGATGACCAGGGCGCGCTCGCCGTCCTCGAGGATCTCCTTGAGGGTGACGATGTCCCCGACCCGCTCGAATTCCATGGCCTCGACCACGTTGAGCGCTTCGTTGAGCATCAGTTCCTGGCCGCGCCGGAGCTCGTCGAGCTCGACGCCGGGACTGACGTTCACACGGAGTTTGCGGCCTCCGGTGAAGATGTCGGCCGTGCCGTCCTCGTTCGCCGCGAGGAAGACACCGAAGCCGGCCGGCGGCTGTGCGAGCCGGTCGACTTCTTCCTTGAGGGCCACGATCTGGTCGCGGGCCTCACGGAGCGTGTTGGCGAGTCTCTCGTTCTGGGCGGAGACGCCGGCCAGGTTGGTCTGCAGTTCGACGATCCGCTCTTCGAGAATCCTCGTGTGTCGCGGAGAGTCGGCGAGCTTGCGCCGCAGGACGGCGATCTCCTGCTCAAGGTAAGCGATCTGCCCGGACGGGTCGTCGGACCCTCGTCCCGGGCGGATGCCGCGGTTCATGTCGTCGTCGTGGGCTGCCACGGTCCTCACCTCCTCCAAGGGGAGCTGGACGCTTCCAGACCCTACCTGGGCGGGTGTCGATTGAAACCCCTAGATCACAAAGACTGTCGGGGTGTGTCCGATCTTCACCCTTGCGCTCTCCCTCACGCCAGGGGAATACCCACCGAACATGATTGGGAAGCGGGCGGGGGTAGGGTCGAAGTGTTCAACACCCGTCAGAGCCTGCATCGTTCCCGTACGGCTCGGCACTAAACGGCAGGAGAGATGAGCGTGCAGCAGGAGGCCGGTGTCGGCGCGGAGGCGCTGGAGGTCTGGATCGACCAGGATCTCTGTACCGGTGACGGCATCTGTGCGCAGTACGCGCCCGAGGTGTTCGAGCTGGACATCGACGGGCTGGCGTACGTGAAGGGCGCGCAGGACGAGCTTCTGCAGGCCAAGGGCGCCACGGTGCCGGTGCCGTTGCCGCTGTTGACGGACGTGGTGGACTCGGCGCGGGAGTGTCCGGGCGAGTGCATCCATGTACGTCGCGTTTCGGACAGCGTCGAGGTGTACGGCCCGGACGCGGAGTGACCGTTCAGGTACGGGCCGTGAAAGCTGTCTGATTTCTCACAGGGCGTGGTGGCTTGTTTCAGACGCTGTGGGCGCCGGCGGGTGTCGAGCGGATGAACGTGTCGCCCTTCCACCGCCACTTGACGCTGTCCTTGAGATCGGGGCAGCAACTGGGCACGTCCGCCGACGAGTAGCCGAGGAGTGTGGCGAGGACGGCACCCTCGGTGACGCTGAGCGTGGCGACGTTGGTGCGGTCCTTGGGGTCGACGAGGGTGGCGACCACGCGCGCGTGGCCGCCGCCGGCGCCCTGGGTGAGGACGTAGACGCCGTCGGGCGGGGTGCCCATGGGGGCGTCGCAGTGGACGACGGCGACGGTTTCGGGTCTGCCGTCGCCGTCGAGGTCTCCGCTCGCCTTCTTCATCACGACGGGCTTCACCGTGGGGCCGCAGTCGAGGGGGAAGTCGACGCCGGTGGTCGCCGGTGCGGTGGCGGGGGTGGTGTCGGCGTGCGGCGGGGAGGCCTGGGCGGCCGTCGCGGGTCCGGGCTGGAGGATCGAGGAGAGGGCCACGACCCCGGCCACGGCGGTGGCGGTGGCGACCCAGTGGATGGGCCGGGTGTGGGTGTGTGCCAGTTCCGGGACGGCGGGTTGCTGCACTAGGAGCGTCTCCTGGGGTGGCTGTGCCGGGGGGTGGGGGGTGGCCTGCATCGTGCCACACGTCACACGCCGGCGGAACGGCGGGGTGCGGTATGTCGGACGACGGTGGGTGCGGGATCAAGCCGAGGGCGCCGTGGCCGAGTTCCGGATCGGTTCCGGGAACTCGGCCACGGCGCCCTGTCGTTGTCCGTGGTGCGGGGCCGGGTCAGCGGCCGCTGCCTCCGTCGGCGTTGGGGCCGGCGTAGTCCTCGCCGTAGGCGCCCTTGGCGGGGCGGCGGCGGCGCATGGGCGGCTCGACGCCGTCGGCGAGACGGCGGGCGGTGAGCAGGAAGCCGGTGTGGCCGATCATGCGGTGGTCGGGGCGGACGGCGAGGCCCTCGATGTGCCAGTTGCGGATCATCGTCTCCCAGGCGGTCGGCTCGTTGAAGCAGCCGATCTCGCGGATGGACTCGACGGTCCGGGCGAGCTGGGTGGTGGTGGCGACGTAGCAGCAGAGGATGCCGCCGGGGACGAGCGCCTTGGAGACGGCCTCGAGGCACTCCCAGGGGGCGAGCATGTCGAGGATGACGCGGTCGACGTCGGTGTCGCTCAGGTTGTCCTGGAGGTCACCGACGGTGAGCTGCCAGGCGGGGTGGGGGCCGCCGAAGTAGCGCTCGACGTTCTGCCGGGCGATGTCGGCGAAGTCCTCGCGGCGCTCGTAGGAGTGCAGCATGCCCTGGTCGCCGATGGCGCGCAGCAGGAAGCTGCTGAGCGAGCCGGAGCCGACGCCGGCTTCGACGACGCGGGCGCCGGGGAAGATGTCGGCGAAGGAGAGGATCTGCCCCGCGTCCTTCGGGTAGACGACGGCTGCCCCGCGGGGCATGGACAGGACGTAGTCGGGGAGCAGGGGGCGCAGCGCGAGGTAGGCGACGTTCCCGGTGGTGCGGACAACGCTGCCCTCGGGAGCGCCGATCAGTTCGTCGTGGGGGAAGGAACCCTTGTGGGTGTGGAAGTTCTTCCCGTCCTCGAGCGTGAACGTGTAGTGGCGGCCCTTGGGGTCGGTCAGCTGAACCTGGTCCCCGACCTTGAAGGGCCCGCGCCTGCGGGCGGCACCGGTCGGTTCGGACATGTGAACAGCGTACCGGTCCCGGCAGGGGGCGCCGACCACCGCGGTCCCTTCAGCTCGGCCGGGCCATGGCCTTGACGAAGGCGCGCTCCACATCGGCCGCGGACAGGACGCCGTAGATCTCGCCGGTCTCCTCGACGACGAGGTACTCGGTGGCGGGGGTGGCGCGCAGGACGTCGAGGAGGTCCTCGCCGGCGAGTTCGGCGGAGACGCGCATGCCGTCGGTGAGGTCCTGGGCGAGGCCGCTGACGGCGACCCAGGGGCGGCGGTGTTCGGGGACGCCGACGATGGCGGCCTCGCGGACGAGGGAGAGGGGTTCGCCGTGGGCGTCGACGACGACGAGGGCGCGGGCGCCGGCGGCGTTGGCGCGGCGCAGGGCCTCGGAGAGCGGGGTGTCGGTCTCGACGGGTACGGCGCGGCGGGTGAGGGTGCGGGCGCGCAGTTCGGGGAGGTGTTCGCGCAGGCGGGCCATGCGCAGGCTGTTGCCGGCGCCGGTCCAGATGATCGCGGCGAGGATGGCGGCGAGCAGGGCGTCGGTGACGGTGTCCATGCCGACGCTGTCCTCGGCGCCGGCGCCGAGGGCGCCGGACTGGGTGAGCAGGGGGAGGCCGATGAGGACGGAGACGGCGAGGGCGCGGCCGACCCAGGCGGCGGCGATGGTGCCGCTCATGGGTTTGCCGGTGATCTTCCAGACGACGGCGCGGAGCATACGGCCGCCGTCGAGGGGGAGGCCGGGGAGGAGGTTGAAGATCGCCACGATGAGGTTGGAGATCATCAGGCCGGCCAGGAGGACGCCGGGGACGGTGCCGGGCTCGACGGGCTGCATGGCGGCGTAGAAGACGCCGGCGAGGACGAGGGAGAGCAGGGGGCCGACGAAGGCCAGCCAGAACTCGCGGCCGGGGGTCTCGGCCTCCTTCTCGATCTCGGAGACGCCGCCGAAGAACTGGAGCTGGATGCGGCGGACGGGGAGTTTGAAGCGGAGGGCGGCGATGGTGTGGGCGAGTTCGTGGATGAGGACGGAGGCGTAGAAGGCGACCGCGAAGAACAGGGAGACCAGGTAGCGGGCGGCGCCGAGCTCGGGCAGCACGCGGTCGAGCTGTCCGCCGAACACCCAGGTGATCAGCGCGGCGACGAGGAACCAGCTCGGCGCCACGTACACGGGTACGCCGAAGGGGCGTCCCATGAGCAGCCCGCCGCGGGGCTGCTCCGGGGGCCGCTGGGGCGGGGGTCCCTTGCTGCCGGCGGGGGCGGCGCCGGGTGGGTGGGGGTCCGAGTGCGCCCAGCCGCGGTCACCGGTGGGCGGGGCGTCCTGGGGGGCGGTTTCACCGGTCGGGGCGTCGGGAGGCGTGCCGTCGGTCCGTCCGTGGGAGGACTCCGTGTCCGCGGTCTCCTCGTCCGGGGCGTCCGGCCCGGTCGGGGACGGGGCGGCCGGGGACGGGCCCTCGGGCTCCGCGGGGGCGGTGGCCCGGGGCGCTGGTGTGGAGGGGTGCTCGGCCGACTCTTCGTTGTCCGGCCGCGGCCGCCCGCTCCCGCCGCTTTCCACCACGGTGTCCCCTCGTTCGAAGCGTCTCCCGCTCCTGCCGGGCGGAAGGGTCTGTGACCGATGGTATGCGGCCGTCGTGACGCGTTCCGCCCCGGCACCCCCCGTGTTTCCCCGCTCGTCGTGGGGTGGTCGGGTCGGGGGGTGGGTGACTGTCAGTGGCGGGCCGTATGGTCTGAGGCATGGACAGCAGCAGCGAGGACGTCGGCGGGGCGGGCGTCGAGGGCGGGGACGTCGAGGGGGCGGCCGGGGCGGAGGCGGCCGGGTCGGAGGCGGCCGGGTCGGAGGCGGTGGCCGTGGCGGAGGTCGTCCTTCCCGGACCGGCGGGGGCCGTCGCATCGGAAGCGGTCGCGGGGGCGGGGGTGGCAGCGGATCCCGCCGGGTCCGAGGCGGACGCGGGGACGGTCGTGCCCGCGCCGGCCCAGCGGGTCCCGGCGGCGCCTTCGTCCTTGTCGCCCTCGCGGGCCGGGGACTTCATGCAGTGTCCGTTGTTGTACCGGTTCCGGGTGATCGACCGGCTGCCGGAGAAGCCGAGTCCGGCGGCGACCAAGGGGACGCTGGTGCACGCGGTGCTGGAGCGGCTGTTCGACGCGCCGGCGGCGGAGCGGACCGCGCCGAGGGCGAAGGCGCTGATTCCGGGGCAGTGGGACCGGTTGCGTCGGACGCGGCCGGAGGTCGTGGAGCTGTTCGCCGACGATCCGGAGGGGGTGCGGCTGGCGGGCTGGCTGGCGGAGGCCGAGGCGCTGGTGGAGCGCTGGTTCACGCTGGAGGATCCGACGCGTCTGGAGCCCGCGGAGCGGGAGCTGTTCGTGGAGGCGGAGCTGGAGTCGGGGCTCAGGCTGCGCGGGATCATCGACCGGGTCGACGTGGCGCCCACCGGTGAGGTGCGGATCGTGGACTACAAGACGGGCAAGGCGCCGCGCGCGGAGTACGCGGACGGTGCGTTGTTCCAGATGAAGTTCTACGCGCTGGTGGTGTGGCGGCTGAGGAACGTGCTGCCGAGGCGGCTCCAGCTCGTGTATCTCGGGAGCGGGGACGTGCTGACCTACGACCCCGATCTCGGCGATCTGCAGCGGGTGGAGCGTCGGCTGCTGGCGCTCTGGGAGGCGATCCGGGAGGCCACGGAGACGGGTGAGTGGCGGCCGCGGCCGACGAAGCTGTGCGGCTGGTGCGATCACCAGGCGCACTGTCCGGAGTTCGGCGGTACTCCCCCGCCGTATCCGCTGCCGGTGAGGGCGGCCGCGTCCGGTGACGCCGAGCAGGGCAGAATGGGGCCGGACTAGCGAAGGAGACTCACGTGGCCATCCGCGTCCTACTGGTCGACGACCAGCCGCTGCTGCGTACCGGCTTCCGGATGATCCTGGAGGCGGAGCAGGACCTGGCGGTCGTCGGGGAGGCCGGTGACGGTCTTCAGGCCCTGGACCAGGTGCGGGCGCTGCAGCCCGATGTGGTGCTCATGGACATCCGTATGCCGCGGATGGACGGTGTGGAGGCGACCCGGCAGATCACGGGACCGGGGCGGGACGGTCCGGCGAAGGTGCTGGTGCTGACGACGTTCGACCTGGACGAGTACGTGGTGGAGGCCTTGCGGGCGGGGGCGAGCGGGTTCCTGCTGAAGGACGCGCCGGCCCATGAGCTGGTGCAGGCGATCCGGGTGGTGGCGGCGGGCGAGGCGATGCTGGCGCCCAGCATCACGCGCCGGCTGCTGGACAAGTACGCCACGCATCTGCCGTCGGGCGAGGAGCCGGTGCCGGACACGCTGCACACGCTGACGGACCGTGAGGTGGAGGTGCTGAAGCTGGTGGCGCGGGGCCTGTCGAACGCGGAGATCGCGGCCGATCTGTTCGTCAGTGAGACGACGGTGAAGACGCATGTGGGGCATGTGCTGACGAAGCTGGGGCTGCGCGACCGGGTGCAGGCCGCGGTGTACGCGTACGAGAGCGGTCTGGTGCGGCCCGGCGCGCAGCAGTAGGGCGTGCGGGTACGACGCGAAGGGCGCCCCTGCTGTGCGGGGGCGCCCTTGGTGGTGTCCGGCGGGGGTGGTCAGCCCTTGCTGAGTTCCCAGAAGCGGAACACGGTGGAGGCGTCGAGGCAGTTCTCGAGGCCGTAGACGTTCTCGCCGACGACGGCGTACTGCTTGGCCTGCCAGATCGGGAGGACGGGGAGTTCCTCGGCGACGATGTCCTGGAGGGTGGAGTAGTCGGCGTCGGTGGCGGTGCGGTCGCTCTGGGCGGCGGTGCGCGGGATGAGCGTGCCGGTGATGGTCTTGTTGGTGTAGTTGTTGGCGAGGACGTTGCCCTCGCCGAAGAAGGGGGCGGTGAAGTTGTCGGCGTCGGGGAAGTCGGGGACCCAGCCCTTGACGTAGACGCCGTACTTGCCGGCGGCGATGTCCTTCTCGTACTGGTCGAAGGGGACGGACTTGACGTCGGCGTCGAACAGGCCGCTGGCGTTGAGCTGGGCGGCGACGGCCTTGAGTTCCTGGTCGGTGGCGGGGCCGTAGCGGGACGGGGTGGACCAGAGGGTGAGTTTCACCTTGCCGGTCAGGCCCTCGTCCTTCAGTGCCGCGGCGGCCTTGGCCGGTGAGGGGCTGGCGCCGTAGCGGTCGAAGAAGGCGGTGTTGTGGCCCGCTATGCCGGCCGGGATGATCGAGTAGAGCGGGTCGGCGGTGCCTTCGTAGACGTCCCTGATGAGGGCTTCGCGGTCGATGAGGTGGGCGATGGCCCGGCGGACGCCGAGTTTTCCGGCGACGGGGTCGTCGGTGTTGAAGACCAGGTGCTGGACCTCGGCGCTGCTGCCTTCGACGACTTCGGCTCCCTCGGTGTCGGTGGCGGCGTCGATGTCGGCGATGTCGCCGGCGGTGAGGCCGCGGTAGGCGATGTCGATGTCGCCGTCCAGGAGGGACTTCTTGAGGGCCTTCTGGTCGCCGCCGAAGAACTTGAGGGTGACGCCCTTGTTCTGGGCGTCGGCCGCGGTGCCGCGGTAGTTCTCGTTGACGGAGAAGACGGCCTGGTCGTCGTCGAAGGAGTCCAGCTTGTAGGGGCCGGAGCCGACGGCGCCGCCGTCCTCGCGCAGGCTGTCGGCGTCGTACTCCTCGTGGTCGACGATGGACCCGGCGCCGGAGGCGAGCTTGCTGGGGAAGGTGGCGTCGGGGACGTTCAGGGTGAAGACGACGGTCCTGGCGTCCGGTGTCTCGACCTTGTCGAGCATGGGGAACATGACAGCGGGGCCGTTGTCGTCGTTGATCTTCAGCATGCGGTCGAAGGAGAACTTGACGTCCTCGGAGGTGAGATCGTCACCGTTGGAGAACGTCAGGCCGTCCTTGAGTGTGCAGCGGTAGACCTTGGTCTGCTGGTCCGTGAAGGAGCAGTCCTTCGCCGCGTCGGGCTCGGGTACGGTGCCGCCCTTGGGGAAGCTGAGCAGCGACTGGAAGACGTTGTTGAACAACATCCAGGATCCGGGGTCGTAGCCGGAGGCCGGATCGGTGGCGAGGACGTCGTCCGACATCCCGAGCACCACGGTGGAGCCGTCGCCGTCCGAGCCCCCGGTCTGGGTGCCACAGCCGGTCAACAGGCCGGAGGCCAGTCCCGCCACGATAGGCAGGACCGGCCACTGGTTACGCATGTTCACGAAATACCTTTGTCGTCGGGTCCCGTCACACCGGGACCGCCGTCCCGGGCCCCGGCCGCGAAAAACGTATCACCCGACGGACAGAGCCTCTCAGTTGCTCACACCCCGGCCCAGTTCCCACAGCTGGAGGGTGGCGGAGGAGTTCAGGACGTACGCCGTGCCGGTGATGTCGGTGCTGGCCGCGATGTACTGCTTGCCCTGCCACAGCGGGAGGATCGGGACGTCGTCGGCGACGATGTCCTGGATCTCGGTGAGGCTCTTGGCCGCGCTGATGCGGTCTGCCTCCCGGCGGGACTGCGGGATCAGGTGGTTGATGATGTCGCTGTTGCTGTACGGCGAGTTGAGGGTGTTGTCCTCGTCCAGGAACGGCGCGAGGAAGTTGTCCGCGTCGGGGAAGTCGGGGAACCAGCCCATGCCGTAAACGGCGTACTCACCCTTGCGCTCGGCGGGGGCGAAGGTGTCCCAGACGGTGCCCTTGATGGTGACGTCGAACAGGCCGCTGTCGTTGAGCTGCTTCTTCAGCAGCTCGAACTCCTGCTTGGTGGCCGGGCCGTAGTGGTCGGTCGTGTAGTTCAGCGTGAGCTTGACCGGGGTGGTGATGTTCGCGTCGGCGAGCAGGGCCTTGGCCTTGGTGACGCTCGGGTCGCTGTACTTGTTGAAGAAGGCGTTGGAGTGGCCGGTGACGGAGGCCGGGACGAGCGAGTAGAGGGCCTCTGCCTGGGAGCCGTAGACCTGGGCGACAAGCTCGTTGCGGTTGACGACCTGGGCCATCGCCTGACGCACGGCCTTGGTCTTGACGGCCGGTGCGTCGGTGTTGAAGGCGAGGTAGCGGATCTCCAGGCCGGCGAGCTCGACCATGTCGATGTCGCTGTCGGCGGAGGCGCCGGAGAGCTTCTGGATCTGCTCCGGGGACATCGTACGGGTCATCAGGTCGATGTCGCCCTTTTCGATGGCGGTGCCCATGGCGTCGGCGTCGTCGTAGGACACCATGTCGACCTCGTCGTTGTTCACCTTCAGCGTCCCCTTGTAGCGGGGGTTCTTGGTGAACACGGCCTTGGTGATGGCATCGCCGTCGGTCTCGGCCTTCAGGGTGTACGGCCCGGAGCCGTCGACCTCGAAGCCGTCGCGGAGCTTGTCCTTCTCGTAGTCGTCGGGGTTGACGATGCCGGCGACCGGGGTCGACAGCTTGTACGGGAAGGTGGCGTCGGCGGTCTTGAGGTGGAAGATGACTTCGTTGTCACCCTGCGTCTCGACGGTGTCGATGGTGGACAGCAGGGCGAAGACGCCGGTGTCGGCCTTGATGGCGCGAGCGCGGTCGATGGAGAACTTGACGTCCTTGGCGGTGATGGCGTCGCCGTTGGCGAACTTCAGACCGTCACGGAGCTTGCAGGCGTAGCGCTCGTTGCCGCTGTCGGTGAACCCGCAGGACTGCGCCGCCTCGGGGACGGGGTCGCCGTCGCCCTTGGGCACGATCATCAGGGTCTGCACGGTCTGGCGCAGGATGTTCCAGGTGCCGACGTCGTAGGCGTAGGCCGGGTCGAGCGGCGCGGGCGCGGCCTTCGTGGCGGTGAACCGGTCCGTGGTGCCCACGACGATGGCGTCGCCGCCGCCGCTCCCGCTGTCGGCCCCGCCGCAGGCGGCGAGTACGGGCGCGAGCAGACCGACCACGGCCGGCAGCACCAAAGTCTTGCGGTTCATGCTCGAGTTTCTCCAGAGCTGTCGGTCCGTGTACCCGGCATGCAGGGGTGTCGCGGCGGATCACGGGGAGAGGGGTGATGTTCCGCGAAGAGATTAGTCCGGGCCGGCAGGAGCGTCCGCCGCGACCGGAGTTGAAAGCCCATCACGCTGCGAAACCGTATGCGAACGCATTGAAGAATCATCAGTGGAACGATCCACGCAGCCGTCCATCAATCGGGACACAAGGGTGCGGCCGAACGCCCGGAACGCGGCATCCGCGCACACGGTCACTCCCCTGTCGACCCTGCCTGACGTGGGGAACGTCACACCGTCAACAGTCTGCGCCAGTCCGAAATTCAACCGTTACCTGAGATCGGAATTCCACCCTCTGATTCCCCCGCGCGCACATCCGCCGAATTACCTTGCTATCGGCGGTGCACGCTCGGTGAACGACCGCTGTGAATTCCGTCATCGAACGGATCACCCATGATCGCGGGGGTGATCATCGGAGCGGAGTCACAGGGGCATCAGACCGCGGAGAAAAGACAAGTCGACCTGTTCCAGCGTGGGCACCACGGTGCGCCGGGCGGCCGCGGGGATCGGGGCCACGGAGGGCACCGCCACGACATGGCAGCCCGCCGCCTCCGCCGAGGCGACGCCGGTCGCGGTGTCCTCGACGACGGCGCATCTGGCCGGGTCCACGCCGAGGCCCGCGGCCGCCAGGAGGTAGGGGTCGGGGTGCGGCTTGGTGCGGGCCACCTCGTCGCCGGCGACGGTCAGCGTGAAGTGCTGGGGCCCGAGCGAGGCCAGGACGCGGTCGATGATGCGCCGGTGCGAGGCCGAGACGAGGGCCGTCGGGATCTCGTGCTCGACGAGTTCGGCGAGCAGCCGGGCGGCTCCCGGCATCAGGGGCAGGGCGCGGGTGATGCGGTCCTCGAACCCGTCGTTGAGCAGGACGGACAGTTCGGCGAGGGTGATGTCGGCCCCGGTCGCCTCGATCAGGAACCCGGCGCTGCGGCTCATCGGGCCGCCGACCACGACATGGCGCCAGGAGTCGTCGAGGGCGTGGCCGAGACCGGCGAAGACCTCGACCTCGACGTCCCACCAGAAGCCCTCGGTGTCCACCAGGGTGCCGTCCATGTCCAGGAGCACCGCCTGGAGGGCCGAGCCTTCGGCCGTGCGGGTGAATGGCGCGGGAACCGTGCTGGTCATCCACGTACCTCCTTTGAGGGACGAGCAGGCCGGTTCCCGCGCGGGGAACCGGCCTGCAGTGGACCGACCAGTGTACGACTTATCGGATCAGTGTGCTCGGTGACACGGGGGTCACCGGGCGTTGAAGTACTTCGCCTCCGGGTGGTGGATCACGATCGCGTCGGTGGACTGCTCGGGGTGGAGCTGGAACTCCTCGGACAGGTGGACGCCGATCCGCTCGGGCTGGAGCAGGTCGGCGATCTTGGCGCGGTCCTCCAGGTCGGGGCAGGCGCCGTAGCCGAGGGAGAAGCGGGCACCGCGGTACTTCAGGGAGAACATGTCCTCGATGTCGGCGGGGTCCTCGCCGGCGAAGCCCAGCTCGGAGCGCACCCGCGCGTGCCAGTACTCGGCGAGGGCCTCCGCGAGCTGGACGGACAGGCCGTGCAGTTCGAGGTAGTCGCGGTAGGAGTCCGACGCGAAGAGCTTGGCGGTCTCCTCGCCGATGCGGGAGCCGACGGTGACGACCTGGAGGCCGACGACGTCGGTCTCGCCCGACTCCTGGGGGCGGAAGAAGTCCGCGAGGCACAGCCGGCGGCCGCGGCGCTGGCGCGGGAAGGTGAACCGGGTGCGTTCGTTGCCGTGCTCGTCCAGGATGATCAGGTCGTCGTCCTTGGACACGCAGGGGAAGTAGCCGTGGACCACGGCGGCTTCCAGGAGGTTCTCCGTCTGGAGCCGGTCGAGCAGGCCGCGCAGACGCGGGCGGCCCTCGGTCTCGACGAGCTCCTCGTAGGTCGGTCCGTCGCCGGTGCGGGCCTGCTTGAGGCCCCACTGGCCCTTGAAGAGGGCGCCCTCGTCCAGCCAGGTGGCGTACTCCTTGAGCTGGATGCCCTTGATGACGCGGGTGCCCCAGAAGGGCGGCTCGGGGATGGGGTTGTCGGTGGCGACGTCGGAGCGGACGTGGCCCTCCTCGGGCCGTTCCTCGACGGTCACGGCGGCTCCGGCGCGCACCCGGCGCTGCTTGAGCTCGGGCAGCTTGGCGCCGGGGACGCCCCGCTTGACGCCGATGAGGGCGTCCATCAGGTGCAGGCCCTCGAAGGCGTCGCGGGCGTAGCGGACCTCGCCCTGGTAGATCTCGTGCAGGTCCTGCTCGACGTAGGCGCGGGTGAGGGCGGCGCCGCCGAGGATGACCGGGTAGTTCGCGGCGAGGCCCCGGCTGTTGAGCTCCTCCAGGTTCTCCTTCATGATCACCGTGGACTTGACCAGGAGACCGGACATGCCGATGACGTCGGCGCGGTGCTCCTGGGCGGCGTCGAGGATCGCGGAGACGGGCTGCTTGATGCCGAGGTTGACGACGTTGTAGCCGTTGTTGGACAGGATGATGTCGACGAGGTTCTTGCCGATGTCGTGGACGTCTCCGCGCACGGTGGCGAGGACGATGGTGCCCTTGCCGTCGGCGTCGGACTTCTCCATGTGCGGTTCGAGGTGGGCGACGGCGGCCTTCATGACCTCGGCGGACTGGAGCACGAAGGGCAGCTGCATCTGGCCGGAGCCGAACAGCTCGCCGACGACCTTCATGCCGTCCAGGAGCGTCTCGTTGACGATGTCCAGCGCGGGGCGGTCCTGGAGGGCCTCGTCGAGGTCGGCCTCCAGGCCGTTGCGCTCGCCGTCGATGATGCGGCGCTTGAGGCGCTCCTCCAGCGGCAGGGCGGCGAGTTCCTCGGCCTTGCCGGCCTTGAGGGACTTCGCGGTGGCGCCCTCGAAGAGCTGCATGAGCTTCTGGAGGGGGTCGTAGCCCTCGGCGCGGCGGTCGTGGATGAGGTCGAGGGCGGTCTGCACCTCCTCCTCGCTGAAGCGGGCGATGGGGAGGATCTTGGAGGCGTGGACGATGGCGGAGTCCAGGCCCGCCTTGACGCACTCGTCGAGGAAGACGGAGTTCAGCAGGATGCGGGCGGCCGGGTTGAGGCCGAAGGAGATGTTGGACAGACCGAGGGTGGTCTGGACGTCGGGGTGGCGGCGCTTGAGTTCGCGGATCGCCTCGATGGTGGCGATGCCGTCCCCCCGGGACTCCTCCTGACCGGTGCAGATGGTGAAGGTCAGGGTGTCGATGAGGATGTCCGACTCCTGGATGCCCCAGTTCCCGGTGAGGTCGTCGATGAGCCGTTCGGCGATCTCGACCTTCTTCTCGGGGGTGCGGGCCTGGCCCTCCTCGTCGATGGTGAGGGCGATCAGCGCGGCGCCGTGCTCCTGGGCCAGCCGGGTGACGCGAGCGAAGCGGGACTCGGGTCCGTCGCCGTCCTCGTAGTTCACGGAGTTGATCACCGCGCGGCCGCCGAGCTTCTCCAGACCGGCCTGGATGACGTCGACCTCGGTGGAGTCCAGCACGATCGGCAGGGTGGAGGCGGTGGCGAAGCGGCCCGCGAGCTCCTCCATGTCGGCGACGCCGTCGCGGCCGACGTAGTCGACGCACAGGTCGAGCATGTGCGCGCCCTCGCGGATCTGCTCGCGGGCCATCTCGACGCAGTCGTCCCAGCGGGCCTCGAGCATGGCCTCGCGGAACTTCTTGGAGCCGTTGGCGTTGGTGCGCTCGCCGATCGCCAGGTACGAGGTGTCCTGGCGGAAGGGGACCGTCTGGTAGAGCGAGGCGGCGCCGGGCTCGGGGCGGGGGGCGCGCTCGACGGGCGTGGCGCCCTGGACGCGCTCCACGAGCTGCCTGAGGTGCTCGGGGGTGGTGCCGCAGCAGCCGCCGACGAGGTTGAGGCCGTAGTCGCGTACGAAGTTCTGCTGGGCGTCGGCCAGACCCTCGGGGTCGAGCGGGAAGTGGGCGCCGTCCTTGGTGAGGATCGGCAGACCGGCGTTCGGCATGCACAGCAGGGGGGTGCGGGAGTGCCGGGCGAGATAGCGCAGGTGTTCGCTCATCTCGGCGGGGCCGGTGGAACAGTTCAGGCCGATCATGTCGATGCCGAGGGGTTCCAGCGCGGTGAGCGCGGCGCCGATCTCGGAGCCCAGCAGCATGGTGCCGGTCGTCTCGAAGGCCATGGAGACCAGCAGGGGGACCTCGGTGCCGGTGGCCTCCATGGCGCGCTTGGCGCCCAGGATGGACGACTTGGTCTGCAGGAGGTCCTGGGTGGTCTCGACGATCAGGGCGTCGGCGCCGCCGGCGAGGAGTCCCTCGGCGTTGGCCTGGAAGCCGTCGCGCAGGGTGCCGTAGCCGATGTGGCCGAGGGTGGGCAGCTTGGTGCCGGGGCCGATCGAGCCGAGGACCCAGCGCTGCCGTCCGTCGCGGGCGGTGTAGGCGTCGGCGGTTTCGCGGGCGATGCGGGCGCCCGCCTCGGACAGCTCGTGGACGCGCTCGGCGATGTCGTACTCGGCCATCGCGGAGTGGTTTGCGCCGAACGTGTTGGTCTCGACGCAGTCGACGCCCGCGTCGAAGTAGGCCTCGTGGACCGAACGGACGATGTCGGGCCGGGTGAGGTTGAGGATCTCGTTGCAGCCCTCGAGGTTCTGGAAGTCCTCGAGGGTGGGCTCCTGGGCCTGGAGCATGGTGCCCATGGCCCCGTCGGCCACCACCACACGGGTGGCCAGGGCCTGGCGGAGCTCGGACACACGGGTCCGGCTGTCGGCGGAAGGGGTCGGCGGCACAGAGGCCATGGAAGGGCTCCCTCGGATGCGACGGCTGTCGGCTTTGCGTGACCTCAGGATGCGTGCGGTACGGCTTCCCGAGGAGTGCGCACGCCGTCAGGGTAGCCGGGACGGGGGCCGTATGGTCAGGGCGTCCACGGGGCGGACGGGGCCGAAGGGGGCCGGCGGTCGTGCCGGTGCTCGCGCGAGGGACCGGTCACCGCCACACTGCCGCCACGTCACTTCCGGGGGTCGCGTGGTGTAACAGGTGTTGACCGACCATTAGCGGGAGGTCGACATGGACCGGTAGTGTTCGACATTGCCGAACGACGGTACTTGCGTGCCGCTCGTGGAACGGCGAAGGGGACGGAGGCAGGAGGGCGGATGGCACGGAACATCCAGTCGGTCGAACGGGCGGCGGCGATGCTGCGGCTGCTCGCGGGCGGGGAGCGGCGGCTGGGCCTGTCCGACATCGCCTCGGCGCTGGGCCTGGCCAAGGGCACCGCCCACGGCATCCTGCGCACGCTCCAGCAGGAGGGGTTCGTCGAACAGGACGACGCCTCCGGGCGCTACCAGCTCGGGGCGGAGCTGCTCCGGCTGGGCACCACCTACCTGGACGTGCACGAACTGCGGGCGCGGGCCCTGGTGTGGACGGACGACCTGGCGCGGTCCAGCGGCGAGAGCGTCCATCTGGGCGTGCTGCACCAGCAGGGCGTGCTGATCGTGCACCACGTCTTCCGTCCGGACGACAGCCGGCAGGTGCTGGAGATCGGGGCCATGCAGCCGCTGCACTCCACGGCGCTCGGCAAGGTGCTCTCGGCGTACGACCCGGTGGCGCACAGCGAGGCCCTGGAGGCCGACCGCAAGCCCTTCACGGACCGCACCGTCTGCGACCTGGACGACTTCGAGCACATCCTCGACGTCACGCGCGCGCGTGGGTACGCGGCCGACGTGGAGGAGACCTGGGAGGGCGTGGCGTCCATCGCCGCGCCCATCCACGACCGGCGCCGCATGCCGGTCGGCGCGGTGGGCATCACGGGGGCCGTGGAGCGGCTGTGCCGGGAGGGCGAGCTGCGCCCCGAGCTGATCGCGGCGGTACGCGACTGCGCCCGCGCGGTGTCGCGGGACCTGGGCGCCGGGCGCTTCTGAACGACGACGAAGGCCGGGACGCCGTACGGCGTCCCGGCCTTCGTCGTGCCCGCGGGCACCCCGCGGACCCCACCCGCATCCCGGGGATCAGTAACGATCGCGTTTTCGACAACCGAACTCTTGACGGGCGAGCGACCCCGGGACAAGACTCCCGTCCATCGGTCGGCATTGTCGAACACCTACCGGCAATACGCGCTAGAGTGTGACAACGCCAAGGACCGGCATCGCTCTCACCCCCGAGGGCGCCAGACCCCCGGAGGGACCCGGGGAGAACGGCTTCCCTGGACGAAGGACAAAGGAGTCGCGGGTGTCCAGCTCCGACATCTTCATCGGCGAGACCATCGGTACCGCCATACTCATCCTGCTCGGCGGTGGCGTCTGCGCCGCCGTCACGCTGAAGGCCTCCAAGGCCCGCAACGCCGGCTGGCTCGCCATCACCTTCGGGTGGGGCTTCGCCGTGCTCACGGCCGTCTACACCTCGGCGCCGCTGTCCGGCGCCCATCTGAACCCGGCCGTGACGCTCGCACTCGCGATCAAGGACGGCGACTGGAGCAACGTTCCGGTCTACTGGGCCGGCCAGTTCCTCGGCGCCGCGATGGGCGCGACCCTGGTGTGGGTCGCCTACTACGGCCAGTTCCACGCGCACCTGACCGACAAGGAGATCGTCGGCGGTCCGGGCGCTCAGGCCACCGCGACCAAGGCGGTCGAGGCCCAGGAGAAGGGCGCGGGTCCGGTCCTCGGCGTCTTCTCCACCGGCCCGGAGATCCGGGTCCCCTGGCAGAACCTCGCCACGGAGATCGTCGGCACCGTCGTGCTGGTCCTCGCCGTTCTCACCCAGGGTCTGAACGACAAGGGCAACGGCCTCGGCACCCTCGGTGCCCTGATCACCTCGCTGGTGGTCGTCTCGATCGGTCTGTCCCTCGGCGGCCCGACCGGCTACGCGATCAACCCGGCCCGTGACCTCGGTCCGCGCATCGTGCACGCCCTCCTGCCCCTGCCCAACAAGGGCGGCTCCGACTGGGGCTACGCCTGGATCCCGGTGGTCGGTCCGCTGATCGGCGGCGCGATCGCTGCAGGCATCTACAACGTCGCCTTTGCTTAAGAGCACGAAGAGCACGCTGAGCATCACCTCGGCCTTCACCGCGCTTGAACAGCCCCGCGCCGTACAGACAGCCCCTTACCCACGGAACCCCAGGAGCACTCAGTGACCGACGCCCACACCGCCGGCCCCTTCATCGCCGCGATCGACCAGGGCACCACCTCCTCGCGCTGCATCGTCTTCGACCGGGACGGCCGCATCGTCTCCGTCGACCAGAAGGAGCACGAGCAGATCTTCCCCAAGCCGGGCTGGGTCGAGCACGACGCCAACGAGATCTGGACCAACGTCCAGGAGGTCGTCGCCGGAGCCATCGCCAAGGCCGGCATCACCCGTGACGACATCAAGGCCATCGGCATCACCAACCAGCGTGAGACCACGCTGCTGTGGGACAAGAACACCGGTGAGCCCGTCCACAACGCCATCGTCTGGCAGGACACCCGCACCGACGCCCTGTGCAAGGAACTCGGCCGCAACGTCGGCCAGGACCGCTTCCGCCGCGAGACCGGCCTGCCGCTGGCCTCCTACTTCGCCGGCCCCAAGGCCCGCTGGCTGCTCGACAACGTCGAGGGTCTGCGCGAGCGCGCCGAGGCGGGCGACATCCTCTTCGGCACCATGGACACCTGGGTCATCTGGAACCTGACGGGCGGTGTCAACGGCGGCAAGCACTACACCGACGTCACCAACGCCTCCCGCACCCTGCTGATGAACCTCCACACCCTGGAGTGGGACGACAAGATCGCCGAGTCCATCGGCGTCCCGCTGGCGATGCTGCCCGAGATCCGCTCCTCCGCCGAGGTCTACGGCGAGGTCACCGGCGGCAAGCTCGGCGACCTGCTCGGCGGCATCCCGGTCGCCTCCGCGCTCGGCGACCAGCAGGCGGCCCTGTTCGGCCAGACCTGCTTCTCCGAGGGCGAGGCCAAGTCGACGTACGGCACCGGCACGTTCATGCTGATGAACACCGGTGAGAAGATCATCAACTCGTACTCCGGCCTGCTGACCACCGTCGGCTACCGCATCGGCGACGACGCGCCGGTCTACGCCCTCGAGGGCTCGATCGCCGTCACCGGTTCGCTGGTGCAGTGGATGCGCGACCAGATGGGTCTGATCTCCACCGCCGCCGAGATCGAGACGCTCGCGCTCTCGGTCGAGGACAACGGCGGCGCCTACTTCGTGCCGGCCTTCTCCGGTCTGTTCGCCCCGCACTGGCGCTCCGACGCCCGCGGTGTGATCGCCGGCCTCACCCGGTACGTCACCAAGGCGCACCTCGCGCGCGCCGTCCTGGAGGCCACCGCCTGGCAGACCCGGGAGATCACGGACGCCATGACCAAGGACTCGGGCGTCGAGCTCGCGGCCCTCAAGGTCGACGGCGGCATGACCTCCAACAACCTGCTGATGCAGACGCTCTCGGACTTCCTGGACGCCCCCGTGGTGCGCCCGATGGTCGCCGAGACCACCTGCCTCGGCGCCGCCTACGCCGCCGGCCTCGCCGTCGGCTTCTGGACCAACACCGACGATCTGCGCGCCAACTGGCGGCGGGCCGCCGAGTGGACCCCCCGCATGGACGCGGAGACCCGCGACCGTGAGTACAAGACCTGGCTCAAGGCCGTCGAGCGGACCATGGGCTGGATCGAGGACGAGAGCTGACCCCCGCCCCACGCGCACAGCTCTGATGAGGAGTAAGAACCCGACATGACCAGTCAGTCCACCCTGAGTTCCGTGCCTGCCCTGGGGACGCACCCGGCCTCCGGCTCGAACCCGAGCCGCGCCGAGACCCGGGAGCAGCTCTCCAAGGCGTCGTACGACCTTCTTGTCATCGGCGGCGGCATCCTGGGCATCTCCACCGCCTGGCACGCCGCGCAGTCCGGCCTCAGGGTGGCCCTGGTCGACGCCGGCGACTTCGCCGGCGCCACCTCCTCCGCCTCCTCCAAGCTGCTTCACGGCGGTCTGCGCTATCTGCAGACCGGCGCGGTGAAACTGGTGGCGGAGAACCACTTCGAGCGCCGTGCGGTCTCCCGTCAGGTGGCCCCCCACCTGGCGAATCCGCTCACCTTCTACCTCCCCGTGTACAAGGGCGGGCCGCACGGCGCGGCGAAGCTCGGGGCGGGCGTGTTCGCCTACTCCGCCCTGTCGGCCTTCGGCGACGGGGTCGGGCACCTGCTCTCCCCCGCCAAGGCCGCGCAGGACGTGCCCGAGCTGCGCACCGAGAACCTCAAGGCCGTGGCCGTGTACGGCGACGACCAGATGAACGACGCGCGCATGGCGCTGATGACGGTCCGCGCGGCCGTCGAGGCGGGCGCGGTCGTCCTCAACCACGCCGAGGTCACCGGGCTGCGCTTCACCCGGGGCCGGGTCACCGGCGCGGACCTGAAGGACCGCGTCTCCGGTGACGAGTTCGGGGTGAACGCCCGGCTGGTGCTCAACGCGACCGGCCCCTGGGTCGACCACCTGCGGAAGATGGAGGACCCGAACGCGGCCCCCTCCATCCGGCTCTCCAAGGGCGCGCATCTGGTCCTGAAGCGGACCTCCCCGTGGAAGGCCGCGCTCGCGACCCCCATAGACAAGTACCGCATCACCTTCGCCCTCCCCTGGGAGGACATGCTCCTGCTGGGCACCACCGACGAGGAGTTCGAGGGCGACCCGGCGGACGTCGCGGTCAACGACAAGGACATCGCGCAGATCCTCGACGAGGCCGCGTTCTCCGTCCGCGACCAGCAGCTCTCCCGGGACAACATCACGTACGCCTTCGCGGGTCTGCGGGTGCTGCCGGGCGGACCCGGCGACACCGCCAAGGCCAAGCGCGAGACGGTGGTGACCGAGGGCCGGGGCGGGATGCTGTCCGTGGCGGGCGGCAAGTGGACCACCTTCCGCCACATCGGCCGTACGGTGATGCAGAAGCTGGAGGCGCTGCCGGGCCACCCGCTCGGTGACGACTTCGAGCCGATCTCCTCGCTGCCGAAGAAGCTGCCGCTGCCCGGTGTCGCCAACCCGCGCGCGGTCGCCCACCGGCTCCTGGTGGACCACCCGGCGCCCGGCCCGCGCATGGCCGCCGACACCGCCAAGCACCTGGCCACCCACTACGGCTCGCTGGCCTTCGACATCGCCCGGCTGGCGAACGACAACCCCGAGCTGGGCGAGCGCGTCCACCCCGACGCCCCCGAGATCTGGGCGCAGGTCGTCTACGCCCGTGACCACGAGTGGGCCGAGACGGCGGACGACGTGCTGCGCCGCCGCACCACGCTGACGATCCGCGGCCTGGCCACGGACGAGGTGCGCGGCAAGGTGCAGGACCTGCTCGACAAGAAGTAGACCGTCCGCACCGGCCCACTCCCCTGACCGGGGCCGGTACGGGTGTGACAGGGGCGGCTCCCCTCGAGGGAGCCGCCCCTTTCGTATGCGTCCGGTCCGGCGGCCGGGGCCCGTTGTCAGTGCCGGATGCTTCCATGGACGTATGAACACCGAACAGGCGGATCCCGCCGAACTGGCGGCCCTGCGGGAGGCCTTCGCCGTGGACGACGGCGGCGTGTCGGCGCTCGGCTGGGAGGCCGTGCACGCCGTCGAGAGGGAGCACGGGGTCGTACTGCCGGAGCCGTACCGGACGTTCGTGGCGGAGATGACCGACGGGTCCCACCAGGGGCCGCCGGAGTACGGGATGGTGGGGCTCGCCGAGGGCACCGAGAAACAGTCTCCGGGCAAGCCCTTCCCCCTTACGCGGGGGTGGCTGTGGGAGGAGGACGACGGGCCGTACGACGACCCGGAGGCCGTCATGGAGCAGGTCGGCGACCATGGTTCGGTCGTCCTCGGAACGGACGGCTGCGGCATGTTCTGGCACCTCGTCGTCACCGGCCCCCACCGCGGCCACATATGGCACATCACCGACGTCGGCGCCATGCCCTTCGGCGCCGAGTTCGGCTACACGACCTGCGCGCCCGGCTTCGCCGGCTGGGTCGCGCACTGGGCCGCCGGGAAGGAGTGGTTCGACGCCGAGTGAGTTCAGGGGGCTTCCACCAGCGCCCTCACCTCGTCGGGGCTCCTCAGCTCCTCGCGTCGCAGGATCAGTTCACGGCCGAGCAGCAGGGCCCGCCGGGACGCCGGGACCGGGTCCGGCAGGGTCGTGAGGTCGGTGAGGTGGGCGAAGCCGATGACACGGCGGACGATCTCCGTCCCGGCGAAGCCCACCGCGTCCGTCCATACGCGGCGCAGGAAGCGGTCGAGGTAGGCGTCGTCGAAGAAGGTGTCGACGCGGGTGGGCCACAGCCGTCGGAACTCCGTCTCGAACGCCTCCCAGGACAGCCGGAGCTGTGCGGCGTGGTCGGACAGCGTGCCGAGCGCCCGCGCCCGCTCCTCCGAGACCAGGGCGTTGGCCCAGTACAGGCCGAGGTCGTAGCCGATGGGTCCGACGAAGGAGAACTCGGGGTCGAACACCCGCACCACGGGGGCGCCTTCCCGCTCCCCGACCATGATGCTGCCGGTGTGCAGATCACCGTGCAGGAGTGCCTGGGCGCCGGTCATGAAGGTGTGGCGGAGGTCGGCGACCTCGGTGCGCAGCCGGGTGTCGGCGCGGAAGGCGGCGGCCAGGTCGTCGAGGCCGGGGTGCCAGTGGTTGTGCTCGTGCTCGATGTACGGCTCGGAGAGGACGACGTCCTCGGTGATCTTGCAGAGTTCGGGGTTCACCGAGACGGCCAGCAGGGCCTTGCGGTCCGCGGAGGGCATACCGAAGTCGCTGGTGGCGAAGGTGAGCTGGGCGACGAACTCACCGATGCGGGCGGAGGTGTGCGGGCCGTACGGGGCGCCCTCGTTGAGGGTGGTGCGCAGAACCTCCAGGTCGGAGAGGTCCTCCATGACGAGGGCGTAGTGCTCGGGGTCGTAGCCGTGGATCGCCGGGATCTTGTCGGGGGCGACCTTGGCGACCTGCTCGTAGGCGCGGGCCTCGGCGTCGGCGCGGTCGGGGCTGAGCGGCCAGGAGGGGCCGGCGACGCGGACCCAGGGCAGCGCCTGCTTGAGGGCGAGGCTGCGGGTGCCGTCGGCGTTCGAGGCGAGGAAGACACGGTTGACGTTGCCGTCGGACACCTCACGGACCGAGATCGTCTCCCGGTCCGCTCCGTCCGAGCCGTCCGAGCCGTCCGGCCAGTGGCCGCGCTCGCGCAGGTAGGCCGGGATGTCGTCGGTCTCCAGGATGCGGTAGCCCATGGTCGGTGACTCCCTTATGCGGTGCGGCGCTTGGACAGGGTGAAGCTGAAGACCAGGGCGAGGATGAGGACCGCGCCCTCGACGACGTCCTGGGTGTAGTACGGCAGGCCCTTGATGGTGAGGCCGGTGGTGATGATGCCGATCAGGACGGCCCCGAGGGCGGTGCCCCACACGTTCGGGCGGCCCCGGCCGAGGACGGAGGTGCCCACCAGCGCGACCGCCACCGCTTCGAGGAGCTGGGAGGTGCCCGCCGACACATCGCCCTGGCCGATGCGGGAGGCGAGGATGAGTCCGCCGACGGAGGCGAGGACGCCGGAGACGACGTAGGCGAGGGCGCGGTAGGCGCCGACGCGGATGCCGGCCAGCCGGGAGGCCTCGGGGTTGGCGCCGATGGCGTACAGGATCCGGCCCCAGCGGGTGCGGGCGAGGAAGACCCAGGCGGCGACGGTGAGCGCGCCGAAGATCAGCACGGAGATCGGGACGCCGAGGACCGTGCCGCGGTCGATCTTCAGGAAGCCGTCGGTGAACTTCCCGGGGGCGGTGGAACCGTCGTCCAGGGTCATGCCGGGGGTGATCGACTGGCCGTCGACGAGGATCAGCTTGCTGCCCTGGATGACGAACATGGTGCCGAGGGTGGCGAGCATGTCGGGGATCTTCAGGACGACGATCAGCAGCGCGTTGAGCAGTCCGGCGAGGGCGCCCGCGACCAGGACCGCGAGGATCGCGACCGTGCCGACCTGGTTGAAGACGACCATGGTCTGGGCGGCGACGGAGACACCGAGGCCCGCGACGGCGCCGACGGACATGTCCATTCCGCCGACGGCCATCGTGAGGGTGACGCCGAGGCCGAGGATCGCGGCGACGGAGACGTACCGCAGGGTGTCGAGGAGGGTCGCCGACTCACGGAAGGAGCCCTCGGTCAGCGCGAAGTACAGGAAGAGCGCGACCGTGACGAAGATGAAGCCGTACTTGATGACGGCGTTCTGGACGCGCACGGCGGTGCCGGGCGCGGGCGGGGTCGCCGCCTTCACCGGGGCCTCGGTGCTCTGGGTGGTGGTCATGGGGTGCTTCCCGGGACTTCGTGGGGCGGGCCGGCGTCAGACGGACGCCGAGATGGTCTGGATGACGCGGTCGCGCTCCGCGTCCTCGCCGTGGGCGTCGAGATGGATCTCCCCGGCCGCGAGGACGACGACCCGGTCGGCGATCTCGAGGACCTCGTCGACGTCGGCGGAGAGCACGAGCACGGCGGCGCCCCCGGCGGCGAGCGCCCGGGCCCGGCCGCCGATGTCACGACGGGCACCGATGTCCACTCCCCGGAACGGTTCGTCCAGGATGAGGACGCGCGGGGTCTCGGCGAGCCAGCGGCCGACGACCACCTTCTGCTGGTTGCCGCCGGACAGCTCCTCGACGGTGCTGTGTTCGTCGCGGGCGACGACGCCGAGCGCGTCGATGGTGGCGCGGCCGAGGGAGTCCTCCTGGGACCGCTGGACCAGGCCCGCGCGGGAGAGCGACTTCAGGAACGGCAGGGAGACGTTCCGCGCGACCGACCAGCCGGGGACGAGGGCGTCGGCGTGCCGGTCCTCGGGGACCAGGTGGACTCCGGCGCGGATGGCGTCGGCGGGGCGGCGGGGGGCGTAGGCCGTGCCGTCCAGTTCGACGGTGCCGGTGGTGAAGGGCTCGGCGCCGAAGAGGCCGCGGGCCAGTTCGGTCTTGCCTGCGCCCAACAGGCCGACGACACCGGTGACTTCGCCGGTGCGCAGATCGAGGTCGAGCGGCGAGCGGCCGTCGAGGAGGCGGACGCCCCGCAGGGACAGCACCACGTCTGCGTCGGTGCCCTCCCGGACGGGCCGGGCCGTGGTCGCCTCCTGCGGCTGGGCGAGCATCGCGCGCAGGGCGGCCTCCCAGTCGAACGGCCGGGCCTGGTCCTCGGTGAGGAGCCCGTCGCGCAGGACGACCAGCCGGTCGGCGAGCGCGTCGATCTCGCCGAGGCGGTGGGAGACGTAGAGCACGGCGATGCCGTCCTCGCGCATCCTGCGGACGAGCGCGAACAGGCGCTCCGCCTCGGCGGCGGAGAGCGCGGAGGTCGGCTCGTCGAGGACGAGCAGCCGGGGCCGGGTGGCCAGGGCCCGGGCGAGGATCAGCAACTGCCGGTCGGAGACGCCCAGTTCGGTGACGTCCTGCTTCAGCACGGCGTCGCTCCAGTCCAGGCCGAGGCCGGCCTGGATCTCGCGGGCGCGGGCGAGGGTGGCGCGGCCGCCGAGGAAGGGGTTGCCGCGTTTCTGGGCGAGTTCCTCGAAGACCAGGTTCTCGGCGACGGTGAGTCCGGGCACGACGCCCTCGCCGATCCGCTGGTGGACGGTCTGGATGCCCAGCCGGCGGGCGGCGAGCGGGGACTGGAGTGCCACGGGCTCCCCCGCGACCCGCACCTGTCCGCCGTGGTCGGTGTGCACGCCCGACAGGATCTTGATCAGCGTGGACTTGCCCGCGCCGTTCGCGCCGAGCAGCGCGACCACGCTGCCCGGGGCGATGTCCAGCGAGACGGAGGCGAGGACGGTCTTGCCTCCGAACGCCATGCTGACGTCGGTGAGCGCGACCGCCGGCGTCTCAGTGGGCGACATTCGAGATCCAGTCGGCGGTCGAGACCTGCGACAGGTTCAGCGCGGGCAGCGCCTCCCGGAGTTGGTCCATGTTGGCGATCTTCTTCTCGCGCAGGAAGTCCTGGGTGATGGCGACGGCGGGGAACTCGACCGAGGTCTTGTTCAGCTGTCCGGCGAGCTCGAGCGCGGTGGTGCGGACGACGGCCGCGCCGACGGCGGACGGGTCGGTGCCGGCGGTCGCGACCCAGGGGCTGTCGGTGGCGGTCATCTGCTGGATGTCGGCGTTGGAGACGTCCGCGCCGAAGACCTTCACCTTGTCCTGGAGCTTCTTGTTCTGCACGGCGAGGACGGTGCCCTTGGCGAGCTCGTCGTAGGGGGCGAACACACCGGTCACGTCGGAGTGCTGGGTGAGCGCGGCGGAGACCAGGGGAACGTTGTCAGTGGCCGTGGAGTCGGTGACCTTGCCGACCTTGAACTGCTGCTTCCAGCCCTCGGAGGTCACGGTGGACTTCCAGACGGTGTCCCGCTTGTCGAGGGCGGCGTAGCCGGCGACGTTGACGTAGCCGACCTTGGCGTCCTTGCCGACCTCCTTGGCCATCACGTCGAGGACGGCCTTGGCCATGCTCGCGTCGTCCTGCTTGGTGGAGACGACACCCTGGGTGGAGGTCTCGACGTCGTAGACGACGACCTTGATGCCCTTCTTCACGGCCTTGTCGATCTCGGGCTGGATGGTCGCCGGGAAGCCGTGGTCGATGATGATCGCCTGGGCGCCGGAGTTGATCGCCGAGGACAGGTCGGTGGCCTGTTTGGCGTTGTCGGCCTGGGCGTCGTACACGGTGAGGTCGATCCCGAGGGCCTTGGCCTGGGCCTTGGCGCCGTTGCCCCACTGCTCGAAGTAGTCGCCGGCGCCGCTCTGCCGGACCAGGGCCACCTTGACCGCGCCCTTGCTGAAGGGGGCGGGCTTCTCGCCGGTGGCGGCGGAGGCGGAGGCCGCGGTGTCTCCGGTGTTCTCGGAGGCGTCCGAGGACTGGGAGCAGCCGGACAGGACGAGGGCGGAGACGGAGGCCAGCGAGAGCGCGGCGAGGGGCAGACGGGTACGGGACATGGGGGTGCTCCAGGGCGGACGGCGCAGAAGGGGGAGGGCGATGCGGGTGCGGAACCCGGAGCAGGGGACGGGAACGGGCCACCGCGAGGGCGGTGGGGAACACCCGACGGAACGCGGGCGCGTCAAGGCTCCGGGAGAGGTCAGCGACAGCTGGCCGTGGTCGACCGGAGCAGGTCCACGTACAGCCGCCGCACGAGCAGCAGCGTCTTCATACGGAGATCATGAGAACGTTTTCAGCCACCCGTCAAAGAGATGGACACCGAATCTCGCCATATGAGACAACGATTACATCACAGGCGGTCCGTGCACGGTCGGGCGTTACCATCGGCGGACCGGCACCCGTCCCGGCAAGTGAGGCCCCGATGACGACACCCTGCGCGAACGCGCTGCGCATGCCCCGCATGCGGCGCTGTCCGGGCGCACCGTGTCGCGGCTGAGTGACTCTCCACCGCCGTCGCCCTCCCCTCTCGCTTCCCCGAAAGATGCGTCCGATCCCGTCTCGGTATCCGGACATCCCATCCAGAACTCTGGAGTTGCTCCCATGACGCTGCTGACGACCTGGGCCGAGTCCGGCCCGGAGACCCCGGTCCGCCGCACCGCCGACCCCGCCGAGATCGCCGAGGCCCTCAAGCCGCTGGGGGTGCGCTACGAGCAGTGGCCGATCCGTGAGGACGTCCCGTTCGACGCCGACAGCGAGACGGTGTTCGCCGCGTACGGCCCGGAGATCGAGAAGCTGAACGCCGAGGAGGGCTTCACCACCGTCGACGTCCTCGGCCTGCACCCGAGCGACGACCCCGAGTACCCGGCGAAGGCGAAGGCGGCCCGCGAGAAGTTCCTCCAGGAGCACACGCACGACGACGACGACGAGGTCCGCTTCTTCGTCTCCGGCTCCGGCATCTTCTATCTGCACGTGAACGGCGAGGTGCACGCGGTCTACTGCGAGAAGGGCGATCTGCTGGGGGTGCCGCGCGGCACCACCCACTGGTTCGACATGGGCACGAGGCCGTCGTTCACCGCGATCCGCTTCTTCCACGAGGAGGACGGCTGGATCGGCAACTTCACCGGCTCCCCCATCTCCGCCCGCTTCCCGGACTACGACACGATCGCCGCCGGGTACGAGGCCGACAAGGGCGCCGCGTGAGCGTGCGTCACACCGTGGACGCCGTGGTGCTCGACATCGAGGGCACCACGAGCGCCACGGGCTTCGTCGTCGACGTGCTGTACCCGTACTCGCGCGCCCGGTTCGCCGAGCTGCTCACCGAGCGGGCCGCCGAGCCCGCGGTGGCGCGGGCGATCGCCCAGGTGCGGGAGCTCGCGGGCGAACCGGACGCCGACGCGGCCGCGATCGAGAAGACGCTGAACTCCTGGCTGGACGAGGACCGCAAGGCGACCCCGCTGAAGACCCTTCAGGGCATCGTCTGGTCGGAGGGGTTCGCACGGGGCGACCTCGTCTCGCACTTCTACGGCGACGTCGTACCGGCCCTGCGCGCCTGGCACTCGACGGGGCTGCGGCTGTACGTCTACTCGTCCGGCTCGGTGTCGGCGCAGCGGGCGTGGTTCACGAACAGCCCGGAGGGCGACCTCACGCCGCTCGTGTCGGGTCTGTACGACACCGAGAACGCGGGACCCAAGCAGGACCCGGCGTCGTACCGCCGGATCGCGCAGGCCACCGGGACCGCCCCGGACCGTCTCCTCTTCCTCTCCGACCGGCCGGGCGAGCTGGACGCGGCCCGCGCGGCCGGCTGGCGCACCGTCGGGATCCGGCGGCCCGGGGAGCCGTACTACGAGCAGGGCGTCGGCGACCACGCGCAGGCGGGGGCGTTCGACGAGATCACCGTTTCCAGGAGCACCACGTGACCGCAGACATCTCACCCCTCGACCTGGAAGAGGCCGGCGCGGTCCTCGCCGCCGAGTCCGCCCGGTTCGCCTCCTTCGGCTGGATGCGGGGCACTTCCGGGAACCTGTCCGTGGTGCTCTCGCGCGACCCGCTGCGGCTCGCCGTCACCGCGAGCGGCCACGACAAGGGTGAACTGACGCCCGCGGACGTGGTGCTGGTGGACGGCGCGGGCGCGGCGGTGCGGGGCGGCAGGCCGTCCGCCGAGGCCGAGCTGCACGCGCGCGTCGCGGCGCTGACGGGGGCCGGTGCCGTGGTGCACGTGCACACGGTGGCGTCCGTGGCGCTGGGCCACCGGCATCCCGGGGGGATCGTCCTCCGGGACCTGGAGATGCTCAAGGGCGTCGGCCAGCCCGCCCACGACGTCGAGGTGACGCTGCCGGTCATCGCCAACAGCCAGGACATGAAGGTGCTCGGGGACCGGCTGGAGGCGGCCCGCGAGCCCCGGATGCCGGCCGTGGTCGTCGCCGGGCACGGGCTGTACGTGTGGGGGGAGAACCCGCGCCAGGCCCGCCATCACACCGAAGTCGTCGAGTGGCTGCTGGAGTTGGAGCTCACCCGCCGCTGACACGAAGAAGGGATCCCCGGTCCGGGGATCCCTTCCTTCTGTGTCTGCCTTCGTCTGCTCGCGCGTCTACTTCAGCCTGTCGCCCGGGAGTTCGCCCGCCGACACCTCCAACACCCCGCGCTCGGTGACCAGCCCGGTCACCAACCGCCCGGGGGTGACGTCGAAGGCGGGGTTGTGGCCGCGCGACCCGGCCGGAGCCGTCCGTATACCGGCCCACTCCAGCACCTCGTCCTCGCCGCGGAGTTCGATGTGGATGGCGTCGCCGTCCGGGGTGGCGAGGTCCACCGTGGTGGTCGGTGCCGCCACCAGGAACGGGATGCCCGCGTCGGCGCAGGCGAGGGCCACGCCCACGGTGCCGACCTTGTTGGCGGTGTCGCCGTTGGCGGCGATGCGGTCGGCGCCGACGATCGCCGCGTCGACCTCACCGCGCAGGATGGTGCCGGCGGCGGCCCCGTCGGCCTGGACGTAGTGCGGGATGCCCTCCTGGACCAGTTCCCAGGCGGTGAGGCGGGAGCCCTGCAGGAGGGGGCGGGTCTCGTCGGCGTAGACGACCTCGACGCGGCCTCGGGCGTGGAGTTCGCGGATGACGCCGAGGGCGGTGCCCCAGCCGGCGGTCGCGAGGGCGCCGGTGTTGCAGTGGGTGAGGATCCGCAGCGGCCGGTCCTCGCCGACCCGCTTCAGCAGCCAGTCCGCGCCGAACGCGCCCATCGCGCGGTTGGCCTCGACGTCCTCGCGCTGGACGGCCGCGGCCTCCGCGAGCACGGCGTCGAGTCCGTCGCCGAAGCGGGTCATGACCCGGTCCACGCAGACCATGAGGTTCACGGCGGTGGGCCGCGCCTCGCGCACCCGGGCGACGGCCGCGCGCACCTCGGCCTCGGTCCAGCCCTCGCGTCGCCCCTGGAGGATCGCGAGCGCGACACCGTAGGCACCGGCCGCGCCGATGGCCGGCGCTCCGCGTACGACCAGCCGCTGGATCGCGTCCACCAGGGTGTCCACATCGCGGACATCCACGGTCTCGTTGCGGTGCGGCAGCAGCGTCTGGTCGATGAGGGTGAGGCTGTTTCCGGTCCAGGCGACAGCACGCAGTTCCTGGGACATATCGGGGCACTCCTGATGATCCGGTGGTGTCCGCCACCGTACATGACCTGGGAGAACCATAGTTCGAGACAGTCGCGCACCTGTCTGGAAACGGGTGTTACAGTCCAGCACCCAGTCCGCAGACCGAGACGAAGGAGGAGACCCGTGATGCTGACCCAGCGCCGTTTCCTCGACTTCGGCCGGTGTGCCGGCGACGGCTGTCGACGCTGACCTGTCTCCTCAGCGCCCCGTCACCTCTCTCAGGCTCTCCCTTCACCCGCTCACCGCCGAGCGTGGTTCGCCGTACCTCCGGAAGGTCCCCCGATGTCCCGCAGAACCCGCCGTACCCTGCACGCGGTCGCCGCCTCCGCGCTCCTCGTCGGCGCCGCCACGGCGTGCAACGCCGCCGCGAAGAACGACGCCTCCGACAGCGCGAGCGGCGGCAGCGGCCCGTCCTTCACCCTCGTCACCCCGGACGCCGTCGGGCAGAACGAGTTCCTGAAACTCGCCGTCACCGGCGTCAAGGACGCGGCGAAGGCCCACGACGGGACGCAGAAGGTCTACGAGTCCACCGACACCGCCTCCCAGCAGCAGAACGTGCAGGCCGCGGTGGACGCCAAGCCGGACGTCATCGTGCTCGTCGGCTTCGAGTTCGCCGACATCGTGGCCCAGCAGGCGGAGAAGAACCCCACGCAGCAGTTCCTGATCGTCGACGCCTGCACGACGAAGACGTACAAGAACGTGAGCTGCGCGGTGTTCCGTGAGCACGAGGGCGTCTACCTCGCGGGCGCCGAGGCCGGTCTGCTGAGCGAGTCCGGCAAGGTCGGCGCGGTGGACGTGCTCGACACGCCCCAGTTCCGCCGCTACAGCGACCCGTTCGCGGCCGGCGCCAAGAAGGTCGCCGCGAAGACCGCGACGTCGACCCGTTTCGTCGGCGGCCAGTCGCCGTTCGACGACTCGGCCCGCGCCAAGGAGCAGGCGAACACCCTGCTCTCCCAGGGCTACGACCAGATCATGGCGGCCGCCGCGGCCGGCAACTACGGCGTGTTCGAGGCCGCGAAGGCCAAGGGCGCGTTCGCGTACGGCGTGGACGTCAACCAGTGCCCGTCGGCGCCCGGCACGGTCGTCGACAACGTGATCAAGCGCACGGACGTCGCCGTGGAGAAGGGCATCGAGGCGGTGCTGGGCGGCAGGACGGGCACGACCGTCTCGTACGGCCTGAAGGAGGGCGGCATCAGCCTGACCGGTCTGGAGGACGGCGTCGACTCCTCGCAGTGCGTGATCGCCGGCCACAAGGACGTCCTGACGAAGGTCGAGGCGCTGCGCGACCAGATCGTGTCCGGAGAGCTGAAGGTCGATGACCCCGCCGCCTCCTGAGTCCGCACTCGCGGTCGAGCTCCGGGGAATCACCAAGCGGTTCCCCGGCACGCTCGCCAACGACGCCGTCGACCTGAGCGTCCGCCGGGGCGAGATCCACGCCCTGATGGGGGAGAACGGCGCCGGCAAGTCCACGCTTATGTCGGTCCTGTACGGCATGGAGCGCCCGGATGCCGGGACGATCCGTGTCGAGGGGCGGGACGTGAGCTTCGCCAGCCCGTCGGCCGCGATGGCCGCCGGACTCGGCATGGTCCACCAGAGCTTCAAGCTGTTCGACTCGCTGACGGTCGCCGAGAACGTCGTGTACGCCGCCGAGCCGCGCCGCTTCGGCCTGGTGGACCGGGCCGCCGCCCGCCGCCGGGTGCGGGAGCTGGCCGAGGAGCACGGGCTGGCCGTGAACCCGGACGCCCGGGTGGGCGAGCTGCCGGTCGGACTGCGGCAGCGGGTGGAGATCCTGAAGCTGCTGCACCGGGGCGCGCGCACCCTGATCCTCGACGAGCCGACGGCCGTGCTCACCCCGGCCGAGGCCGACGCCCTGTTCGCCGTGCTCACGTCGCTGACGGCGCAGGGCCGTACGGTCGTCCTCGTCACCCACAAGCTGCGTGAGGTGCTGGAGGGTTCCGACCGGGTGACGGTCCTGCGGGACGGCCGGGTCGTCGCCCGGCTGGTCACCGCGGACACGACGGCCGACGAGATCGCCGCCGCGATGACCGGCCGGTCGGTCGAGCTGGACCGGATCCACGCGCCGGGGACTCCGGGGGAAGCGGTGCTGGACGTCACCGGTCTCACCACGGACTCCGTCCACGGAGTGGACCTCGGTGTCCGCGCCGGGGAGATCGTCGGTGTGGCGGGCGTGGCCGGCAACGGGCAGAGCGAGCTGATCGGGGCGCTGGCCGGACTGCGGCCGGTCAGCGCGGGCCGGGTCACCCTCCGGGGCGAGGACATCACCCACGCCTCGGCCGCCCAACGCCGGGCGAAGGGCCTCGCGTACGTCCCCGAGGACCGCCACGCGGTCGGTACGGCGCCGGCGGCGACGGTCGCGGAGAACCTGGCGATGGGTCATCACCGTACGTCCCTGTCCGCACGTGGTCTGCTGGCGCCCGCCGCCGTCCGCGCCCACGCCCGGCGGCTGGTCGAGCGGTTCGGGATCAAGGCGGCGACCACCGAGGTGCCCGCCTCCGCGCTGTCCGGGGGCAACCTGCAGAAGCTGCTGATCGGACGGGAACTCGCCCATGACGCCCCGCTGCTGCTCGTCGAGCAGCCGACGCGCGGCGTGGACATCGGCGCCGTCCAGAACATCCACGACGAGCTGATCGCCTACCGCGACGCCGGTCACGCCGTCCTGCTCGTCTCGGCCGAGCTGAGCGAGATCCGGGGGCTCGCCGACCGGGTCCTGGTGATGTACGAGGGCCGCGTCGTGGCGTCGTACTCCCAGCAGGAGGCGGACGAGCGGACCCTGGGCCTGGCGATGGCGGGTGCCGCCGCCCCGGCCCCGGCGGCGGAGACCACGGACTGACATGACACGTACATCCCTCGTGGGGGCATTGCGCTCCCCGCTCACCTTCTCCGTGCTCGCGGGCCTGGTCATCGGCGCGCTGTTCCTCGTCGGCACCGGCGCGGACCCGTTCACGGCGTACGGGGCCGTCGTGACCGGCGCGCTCGGCGCCGACGGCATCGGTTCCACCCTGACCACCGGCACCAGCGTGCTCGGTCTGGCGCTCGCGCTGGCGGTCCCGCTGCGGGCCGGGCTGATCAACCTCGGCGGCGACGGCCAGATGGTCCTCGGCGGGATCACCGCCGCCGTGACCGGGCTCAACTCCCCGCTGCCCGCGCCCCTCACCGTGGTCCTGGCCCTGCTCGCGGGCACGGCGGCGGGCGCCGGGTACGCGGTCCTGGCCGCGCTGTGCGAGAACCACCTCGGTGTGCCGCTGCTGGTCAGCAGTCTGCTGCTCAGCTACCCGGCGGTGTCGCTGGCCTCCTATCTGGCCCGGTACCCGCTCAAGGAGCCGGGCTCCAGCCTGCCGCAGACCCGCGCCCTGCCGGACGGGGTGGCGCTGCCCGCGTTCGGCGCGTCGACGGTCACCCTCGGGCTGGTGCTCGTCCTGGTGGCCGCCGCCGCGTACTGGTTCACCGACCGGCGCACCGCCCTCGGCTACGAGATCCGGATGACGGGCCTCAACTCCCGTTTCGCCGCGTACGCGGGCGTCGAACGCCGGGGGCTGACCCTGAGGCTGATGTCCGTCTCCGGAGGTCTCGCCGGACTGGTGGGCGCCATCGGGGTGCTGAGCTTCCCGTACCGCTTCGTGGACGGCTCGCTGACCGCGCCCGGCTACACCTGGACCGGTCTGACGGCGGCGCTGCTGGCCGGCGCGGCCCCGCTCGGCACGGTGATCGCCGCGTTCTTCTTCGCCGTCCTCCAGGTCGGCGGGCTCGCGATGGAGCGGACCACCGAGGTGCCCCGCGAACTGACGCAGGTGCTCCAGGCCGTCGTGATCGTGTTCCTCGCGGCCCGACTGCGGTTCCCCGGCCGTCTGTTCCGCAAGCGGGAGGCCGTCTGATGTTGCTCGACTCCGACCTTGTGATGTCGGCGCTGCGCGCGCTGACCCCGATCCTGCTGGCCGCGCTGGGCGGCGCCCTGTGCGAGCGGGCCGGGGTGTTCAACATCGGCCTCGAGGGCATGATGCTGCTGGGCTGCTTCACCTCGGTGGCCACCAGCTGGTTCACCGGCAGCCCCTGGCTCGGCGTGCTCGCGGCGGCCCTCGCGGCGGCGGCGTACTCGCTGATCCTGGCGGTGGGCGCGGTGACGCTGAAGGGCGACGCGGTGGTCCTCGGCATCGCCATGAACCTGCTGGCCGTCGGTCTGACCAGCTTCCTGCTGCGCACGGTCTTCGGCGTGCAGGGCACCTTCGACGACCCGTCCCTCCAGGGGCTCCCGCTGATCGGCGGCTTCAGCCCGCTCGCCTACCTCTCGTGGGCGGCGGTCGCGGTGGCCGCGCTGCTGCTGTCCCGGCATGTGTGGGGACTGAGGCTGCGCGGGGTCGGCGAGGCCCCCGACGCCGCCGCCACGCTCGGGGTGCGTCCCGCGACGTACCAGTACGCGGTGATCCTGTTGTCCGGGGTGCTGTGCGGCCTCGCCGGTGCCCAACTCGCCCTCGGCAACGTCACCTTGTTCACGGAGAACATGACGGCCGGTCGTGGTTGGATCGCTGTCGTGGCCGTCATGCTGGGCCGGGCCGCACCGCTCGGGGTGCTGCTCGCGGCGCTGCTGTTCGGGCTCGCGGAGGCGGCCGGGTTCCGCCTCCAGGGCCTCGGGCTGCCGCAGCAGGCGACCGACGCCGCGCCGTACGTCGTCACGCTCGGCGCCCTGTTCCTGACGACGGCCCGCCGCCGTCGCCTCCCCCGTCCCTCTGGAGCACGTCCATGACGCAGGACCTCCTGCCCATCACCCGTATCCCCCGCACCGGTCTGCCCGCGCACGCGGTCGTGGTCGGCGACCCGGCACGAGCCGGCGTCGTGGCCGCGCTGCTCGACGGCGCCGAGGAGGTGTCGTACCACCGCGAGTACCGGGTGTTCAGCGGCAGCTGGAAGGGCGTGCCGGTGGTCGTCGCCTCGCACGGGGTGGGCGCGCCGGGCGCGATCCTGCTGTTCCAGGAGCTGGCGGACGCGGGCGTGCGCGTCTTCCTGCGGTTCGGTACGGCGGGCGCGATGAGGCCGGGCATCGGTGACGGCGATCTGGTCATCGCGGAGGCGGCCGTCCGCGACGACGGGGTCACCCACCAGCTGCTGCCCCCGGAGTACCCGGCGGTTGCCGCGCCCGAGGCCGTGTTCGCGCTCCAGCGGGCCGCCCGCGAGAGCGGCGCCCCGCACCACCGGGGCGTCGTCTGGACCCGGGCGGCCTTCCAGCCGGGGCTGCTCCCCCTCTTCTCCTACGACGGCGCCGGGCTCGCGGCGATCGAGATGGAGCTGTCGGCGCTGCTGGTCACCGCCTCGCTGCGCGGGCTGGTGGCCGGGGGTGTGCTGGTCGTGGACGGGGTGAACGCCGACGAGCTGGTCGACGAGGAGGCCACCGGCGGCTACGACCCGCACCGCGCGGTCGTCGCGGCGGGTGTGGAGCGGGGCGCGGTCGTGTCGTTGGAGGCCCTGCGGCTGCTGGCCGCGGGGGAGCAGTCGTGAGCATCGATCTGCTGGTGCACGGCGGTGACGTGCTCACGGTGGACGAGGCGGGCACCGTCGTACGGGACGGGGCGGTCGCGGTCCGCGACGGGGAGATCCTCGCCGTGGGTCCGTCGGCGGACCTTCGTGAGCGGTACGAGGCCGCCGAGGAGATCGACGCCGGGGGCTGTCTGGTCCTGCCCGGGCTGATCAACACCCACACCCACCTGGCGATGACCCTGCTGCGGGGCCGCGCCGACGACGTCACCCTCCAGGGATTCCTGGAGCGGGTGCTGCGGTGGGAGGCCGAGCTGCTGGAGCCGAAGAACGTGGCGGCCGCGGTGCGGCTGGCGGTGGCGGAGAGCGTACGGGCCGGGGTGACCTCGGCGCTGGACATGTACTGGTTCCACGAGGCCGCCGAGGAGGCGGCGCGGGCGGCGGGCTGGCGGCTGCTGACGGGGCCGACCTTCATGGACGTACCGCAGCCGCCGGACGGCAGGGACTTCGAGGCGCGCCTGGCCTGGGCGCGGCGGGATCTTCGGGCGCGGGGCGCGGCGCGGGCCGGGTACCGGCCGGTGGTCTTCGCGCACTCGGCGTACACCCTCTCCCCCGGTCAGCTCACCGAGGTGTTCGCGCTGGCGCGGGAGTTCGGGGCGCTGGTGCACCTCCACGCGGCGGAGAACGCGACCGAGGTGGCGACCGTCGAGGTGCGGTACGGGAAGCGGCCGGTGGAACTGCTGGACTCGCTCGGGCTGCTCGGCCCCGATGTGCTCCTCGCGCACGCCGTGGACCTGACCGGGCCGGAGATCGCGGCGCTGGCCCGCACGGGGACGGCCGTCGCCCACTGTCCGGTGTCGAACCTGAAGCTGGGCTGCGGGATCGCGCCGGTGCCGCGGCTGCTCGGTGCGGGCGTGACCGTGGGGCTGGGGACGGACGGGGCGGTCAGCTCCAACTCGCTGGACGTGCTGGGGGCGGTGCGGCAGGCGGCGCTGGTGCACAAGGCGGGCGGCGACCCCACGGCGGTCGGCGCCGAGCAGGCCGTACGGATGGCGACGGCCGAGGGGGCGCGGGCGCTGGGGCTCGGGGACCGGCTGGGCTCCCTGGAGGCGGGCAAGCGGGCCGATCTGATCGTGCTCGATCTGAACGCGCCGCATCTGCGACCGGCGCACGACCCGTGGTCGACGCTGGCGTACGCGGCGCACTCGGCCGACGTACGGGACACGGTGGTGGACGGGCGGGTGCTGATGCGGGATCGTGCGCTGCTGACGCTCGACGAGGGGGCGGCGGTCGCCGACCTGGAGGTTCTCGTCCGATCACTCCCCAGCGACGCGGTCCCGTGCTCATAATGACCTGAGACATCCGATGTCTGGCCGGGCAGATGTCCGACCTGGTCGAGAAGCGAGAGAGAGGCCGGTCATGGCAGTCACCGACGAGGCGATCGAGAAGATCAAGGGCATGATCGTCTCGGGTGCGCTGCGCCCCGGCGACCGGCTCCCCAAGGAGAGCGAACTGGCCGCCGCACTGGGCCTGTCCCGCAACTCCCTGCGGGAGGCGGTGCGGGCCCTGTCGCTGATCCGGATCCTGGACGTGCGCCAGGGCGACGGCACCTATGTGACCAGCCTCGATCCGCAACTGCTGCTGGAGGCCCTGTCGTTCGTCGTCGACTTTCACCGCGACGACACGGTCCTGGAGTTCCTGGCGGTGCGCCGCATCCTGGAGCCGGCCGCGACCGCGATGGCCGCCCTGCGGATCAGCGAGCAGCAACTGGACGCCCTGGACGCCCAGTTGGACAAGCTGGGGAACGCGCCGTCGGTGGAGGAGCTCGTCGCCTGCGACCTGGAGTTCCACCGGGGCATCGTGCAGAGCGCGGGGAACTCGGTGCTGTGCTCGCTGCTCGAGGGGCTGTCGGGGCCGACGACGCGGGCGAGGATCTGGCGGGGGCTGACCCAGGAGGACGCGGTCGCGGGGACCCTGCGGGAGCACCGCGCGATCCTGGCGGCGCTGCGCGACCGGGACGCGGAGGCGGCGCGGTCCTGGGCGACGGTGCACATCGCGAGCGTGGAGCAGTGGCTGAGGTCCACGCTCTGAGAGGCGCCGTCCGACAGGGGCGTTGCGCGGGGTGTTCGAGGGCGGCGAACGGGGCAGTGATCCGTTCACTCCCCCGTGCAAGGGGGCTGCGGGCGCCCCCGCGGAACGCCGTAAGGTGGGGTGGTCAGGCGAGGGCACGTCGGAAGGAGGCGCTGGGTGATCGAGCTCGAGGGGGTTCCCGAGCTGATCGACCCGGTCATGGTGGCCGCGTTCGAGGGCTGGAACGATGCCGGCGACGCAGCCTCCACCGCGGTCGCGCATCTGGAGCGGGAGTGGAAGGGCGAGGTGTTCGCGGCGCTGGACGCCGAGGACTACTACGACTTCCAGGTGAACCGCCCCACGGTGTTCATGGACGGCGGCGTGCGCAAGATCACGTGGCCCACGACAAGGTTGTCGGTGGTGCGGGTCGGCGGCGAGAAGCCGCGGGACCTGGTGCTCGTACGCGGTATCGAACCGTCCATGCGCTGGCGCTCGTTCTGCAACGAACTGCTCGGCTTCGCGCACGAGCTCGGTGTGGAGCTGGTGGTCATCCTGGGCGCCCTGCTCGGGGACACCCCGCACACGCGTCCGGTCCCGATCAGCGGGACGACGTCCGACGCCGATCTGGCGCGGCGGATGGACCTGGAGGAGACCAAGTACGAGGGTCCGACGGGGATCGTCGGGGTGCTGCAGGAGGCGTGCACCCACGCGGGCGTGCCGGCGGTGTCGCTGTGGGCGGCCGTACCGCACTACGTCTCCCAGCCGCCGAACCCGAAGGCGACGCTGGCCCTGCTGAACCGGCTCGAGGACCTGATAGACGTACGCATCCCGCTGGGCGAGCTGCCCGAGGACGCGCGGGCGTGGCAGGTGGGCGTGGACCAGCTCGCCGCGGAGGACAGCGAGGTCGCGGAGTACGTGCAGACGCTGGAGGAGGCCCGCGACACCGCGGAGCTGCCGGAGGCGTCGGGCGAGGCGATCGCCCGTGAGTTCGAGCGCTATCTGCGGCGCCGGGACGGCGGGGGCCCGCCGGACCCCGGGGAGCGGACCCGGCCGCCGAAGCCGCCGAAGCCGAGCGGGGACGCCGGAGACGGCGGAGACGGCGGAGACAGCGGGGATGCGACCAGCGACGAGGATTCGTCGGAGGACTGATCGGGGCGGTGCGTTTCCCGGAACGCACCGCCCCTTTCGTCATGCCGGAACGGCGACGACGGAGTACGTCGTGGTGGGCGTCGGCGTGGTCGTGAAGCGGGCGTTGGGCAGGTAGAGCCGGTTCCCCAGGGCGGCGACCGTGGTCGGCACGTCGAAGTCGGCGTCCGTGATCCGGCGCCGGAAGACACCGCTGCGGCCGTCGGCGGCCAGGGTGAACACGTCGATCGCGTTCTGCCGGTTCTGGACGACGTACAGCGTGCGGCCGGTGCGCAGCAGTCCGTCGCCGTTGGTGAGGGGGGCCGCGTCGCCGAGGTCGACCAGGGTGGTGACGCCGGTGCGCGGGTCGACGCGGTGCAGTCCCCCGACGCCGCTCTGGACGACCAGCAGGGCCGAGCCGTCGGGGGTGCGGGTGATGCCGTTGGCGTTCACGGATCCGTCGGCGACCTGGGTCCAGTCCCCGCTCAGCGGGAGGCGTACGACGTCGGCGGCGTCCGGGAGTTCACCGCGCCGGCCGAGCGGCAGCGCGTAGAGCACCGGCTGGTAGGAGTCGGTGAACCAGGCCGCGCGGGGGGTGAGATGGACGTCGTTGGTGAACGTCGGGGTGGTGGTGGCGAGCGGGTAGAAGGCGAGGATCTCGCCGCTGCGCGCGTCGACGACCCGGGCGCCCGTGTCGCGGCCGGCGACGAACAGCCGCCCCCGGTCGTCGAGTTTGAGGCCGACCGAGGGGGTGCCGGGGCCCGTGGAGATGATGCCGCCCTCGCCGGTGCGCAGGTCGGCGCGGTAGATCGAGCCGTCGCCGAGGGAGCCGAGGTAGGCGTAGGGGGCGTGGCCGATGGCGATGCCCTCGGGGCGGAAGCCGTCGGGCAGGGCTATCACGTCCGGCCAGGAGGCGGCGGCGTGGGCGGACGTGCCGAGGGAGGCGGCGCCCAAGCTCGCGGTGCCGATCGCGAGCAGGCGGCGGCGGGAGAGGGGATGTGCGAAGGAACCGTGTGTGGGTGCCACGGAGCGTCCTTCCACGAAGGGGACCGGCAGTTGGCCGGTCCAGCGGTCAACTACCGCCCCACCCCACCACATGGACCCCGCCGGCCACAGCCGCTCGTGGGGGGTCCACAGCATTTCGACAGTAAGGGAAGCGGGGGAAGGCGAGGAAAAGTGAGGGAGGGGCCCCTCCGCGAACGGAAGGGCCCCTCGCGGGCGTGCTACAGCGCGACGCCGAGCAGGGCGTCGACGGCCCGGGAGACGACGCCGGGCGCGCTGATGTCCGTACCGCCCCGCTCCTGCTGGAGCGCGGCCCAGCGGTCGACGGCGGCCAGCGCGGCCGGTGCGTCGAGGTCGTCGGCGAGGGCCTCGCGGATCTCCTCCACGAGGGCCTCGGCGGGCGGTCCGTCGGGGCGGGAGACGGCGGCACGCCACCGTCCGAGGCGGGCGACGGCGTCGGCGAGGACCTGGTCGGTCCACTCCCAGTCGGCCCGGTAGTGGTGGGCGAGCAGGGAGAGCCGGATCGCGGCGGGGTCGACTCCGTCGCGGCGGAGCTGGGAGACGAAGACCAGGTTGCCCTTGGACTTGGACATCTTCTCGCCGTCGAGGGCGACCATGCCGGCGTGGACGTAGGCCTTGGCCATGGGGAACTCGCCGGTGAGCACCTGGGCGTGCGAGGCGCCCATCTCGTGGTGCGGGAAGGCGAGGTCGGAGCCGCCGCCCTGGATGTCGAAGGTCATGCCGAGGTGGTCCAGGGCGATGGCGACGCACTCGATGTGCCAGCCGGGGCGGCCGCGGCCGAGGGAGCCGCCGTCCCAGCTCGGCTCGCCCTCGCGGGCGGCCATCCACAGCATCGGGTCGAGGGGGTTCTTCTTGCCCGGGCGGTCCGGGTCGCCGCCGCGCTCCGCGGACAGCACCCGCATGGCGGCGGCGTCGAGGCGGGAGACCGTGCCGAAGTGGGGGTCGGACTCGACGGAGAAGTAGATGTCGCCGTCCAGCTCGTAGGCGGCGCCCGCGTCCCGGAGCCGTTCGACGAGCGGGACGATGCCGGGTATCGCCTCGACGGCGCCTATGTAGTGCTGCGGGGGGAGCATCCGCAGGGCGGTCATGTCCTCGCGGAAGAGGGCGGTCTCCTTCTCGGCGAGGGCGACCCAGTCGACGCCGTCGCGCTCGGCGCGCTCCAGGAGCGGGTCGTCGACGTCGGTGACGTTCTGGACGTACTGAACCTGCCGCTTGGTGTCGAGCCACACGCGCTGCACGAGGTCGAACGCGTTGTAGGTCGCCGCGTGCCCCATGTGGGTCGCGTCGTACGGGGTGATGCCGCAGACGTAGAGACGGGCGACGGGACCGGGGTCGAGGGTGACCGAACCGCCGGTCGCGGTGTCGTGGATCCTCAGGTCGCGGCCCTGACCAGGCAGGGCGGGGACCTCGGAAGCGGGCCAGGCATGCATGTCATGAGCGTAACCCGGACGGATGTTGTGCATACGAGCCGGAGCGGGCCGGATGACCGAGAAGGCGTTCTTGCGTGTTTCCGGCCCGTGTGCATACGGCCGTATACGGCTCGTCACACCGGCGGCCAGGGGATGGCGGGCCACTCTCCGCTCGGCTCGGGGTGCCTGCCGCTCTCCAGGAGGACGTCGACACGCGCGCGTGTGGCGTCCAGTTCGGCCGGGGTGACCAGGGCGGCCAGCGTGCCCGCGAGCGTCCCGGAGGGCTCCAGGGCGGCCTTGAGGCCCTTGAGGACCTCGACGGCCTCTCCGGTCAGGGGCTCCCCCGCCCAGCCCCACAGGAGGGTGCGCAGCTTGTTCTCCGTGTTGAAGGTCACGCCATGATCGATGCCGTAGAGCCGGCCGTCGGCGGTGGGCAGCAGGTGGCCGCCCTTGCGGTCGGCGTTGTTGATCACCGCGTCGAGGACGGCGAGCCGCCGCAGCCGCTCGTCGTCGGCGTGCACCAGCAGCGCGGTCCGCCCCTCGCCGACCTCGGCGAACCCGATCGCCTTCCAGCCGGGCTCCGGTTCCTCGCCGTCGACGAGGGCGAGCAGCTCGGCCTCGGGGGCCACCTCGATCCAGAGCTGGCACATGCCCTCGCCGTACGGCCCCTCGCGCAGCACGGTGGGCGGTACGAGCCCCCAGCCGGTCGCCTCGGAGACCTCGTAGGCGGCGACCTCGCGCCGGGCGAGGTTGCCGTCGGGGAAGTCCCACAGGGGTCTCTCGCCCGCGACGGGCTTGTAGACGCAGGCGGCCTCGCGGCCGTCGTGGGTGACGGTGCAGTACAGGGCCGCGTTGGAGGCGTCGCGGATACGGCCCCGTACGGTCAGCTCGCCCCGGGCGAGGAGGTCGGCGAAGGCCGGGTCGGTGGTCGTCACGCCCCGCGGCGGTATCCGTTCTGGCGCGGACATACGTGTCCTTCCGGGTCGAGCGGCAGGCTGCACAGCGGGCACGGCGGCCGGCCGGCGTTGACGACGTCGAGGGCGCGCTTGGCGAAGGCTCTCGCCTGCGCGCCGGTGAGCCGGACCCGCAGCATCGGGGGTCCGTTCTCCTCGTCCTGGAGGAGCCGTTCCTCGGCCTCGGCGAGATCCTCCTCGGAGTCGGCCTCGAGCTCCACGAGGGCCTGTGCCTCGACGATCATGCGCTGTTCCTCGCCGTCCCAGGCGAGCGCCATGGTGCCGACCCGGAACTCCTCCTCGACGGGGCTCTCGAGCGGGGCCGTGTCGGGGTTCTCGGCGGGCGCCACGGCGGGCACGGCCGCGCTGCCGCCGCTACGGCGTACGACCTCGTCCAGCAGTTCGTCCATGCGCTCGGCGAGCGCGGCGACCTGGGTCTTCTCCAGGGCCACACTGGTCACTCGGGAGCCGGCGGTGGCCTGGAGGAAGAAGGTACGGCGCCCGGGCAGTCCGACCGTACCGGCCACGAAGCGGTCCGGTGGGTCGTAGAGGAACACCTGACGGGACACGTCCTGTCTCCATGGGAGTCGTGGGTTCGGGAACGTCCATGCGCGTACGCGTGTGTCTGGACCGCTTCACCCTACTGCGGCCGACGATCACGGTGCGCCCGCGCCGCCCCCGACCGCCGCGTCACCGCTCGGGGGTTCCTCGCGCGGCGCCAGCGAGGCGAAGTCGCCGGTGTCGCCGAGGCGTACGAGAAAGGGCCGCAGGCGGGTGTAACGGATCGCGGTGATGGAACACGGTTCGACGGAGATCCGCTGGAAGAGGTCGAGATGAAGTCCGAGGGCGTCCGCCACGAGCGACTTGATGATGTCGCCGTGCGAACACATCAGATAGACGGCGTCGGCGCCGTGGTCGCGCTCCACGCGCGCGTTCCACTCGCGCACCGCCTCGGCGGCGCGGGTCTGCATGGCCCGCATGGACTCGCCGCCGGGGAAGGCGGCCGCCGACGGGTGCGCCTGGACGACCTCCATCAGGGGTTCGTCCTTGAGTTCGGCGAGTTTGCGGCCGGACCAGTCGCCGTAGTGGGCCTCCCCGATCCGCTCGTCGGTGTGGACGGGCAGGCCGGGGCGGGCCTCGAGGAGGGGCCGGATCGTCTCCTGGCAGCGTTGCAGGGGGCTCGCGACGACCTCGGTGATCGGCAGACCCTCCAGCCTGGCGGGCAGGGCGGCGGCCTGCGCGGTGCCGCGCTCGTCGAGGGCGACGCCGGGCGTCCAGCCGGCGAGCACTCCGGAGGTGTTGGCGGTCGAACGTCCGTGCCGGACGAGGATCAGGGTGGGCATGCGGCCCAGCGTAGGCACACGCGGGCGTGCGCAGGGCGCCGGGTGAGGGGAGAATACGCTCCGTGATCGTCGACTGCGGGATCTACCGCGACGGGCACCGCGCGGAGGGCTCCGAGGACCTCTCGGACGCGCTCGCCGAGGCGCGCGCGTCGGGCGGGTTCGTGTGGATCGGGCTGTACGAGCCGACCGAGGAGGAGTTCGAGCACGTCACCGAGGAGTTCGGGCTGCATCCGCTGGCCGTGGAGGACGCCCTCAACGCCCACCAGCGGCCCAAGCTGGAGGTCTACCACGACTCGCTGTTCCAGGTGTTCAAGCCGGTCGTGTACGAGCCCGAGAGCGACGCCGTCTCCTCCGGCGAGATCATGGTGTTCCTCGGCGACGCCTTCGTGGTCACCGTCCGGCACGGCGAGGGCTCGCCGCTGGGTGCCGTACGGCGGCGGCTGGAGAACGAGCCGGAGATCCTCGCCAAGGGGCCCACGGCGGTGCTGTACGCGATCGCCGACGCGGTCGTGGACCACTACCTGGAGGTGGTGACCGAACTCGGCACCGATCTGGAGGAGCTGGAGGCGGAGGTGTTCTCGCCGACGGACGGCGGCTCGCGCAACACCGCGTCCCGGATCTACGGCTTCAAGCGGCAGCTCCTGGAGTTCCGGCGGGCCACGGTCCCGCTGATGCCGCCGATGACCCGGCTGGCGGACACCGGTGGGCTCGGCGCGGGACTGCCCTTCGTCAACAACAAGGCGCGGCCCTTCTTCCGGGACGTCAGCGACCACCTCACGCGCGTGAACGAGTCCGTGGAGGGCCTGGACCGGCTGGTCACCGACATCCTCAGCGCGCATCTGGCGCAGATGAGCGTCCGGCAGAACGACGACATGCGGAAGATCTCCGCGTGGGCGGCGATGGCGGCCGTCCCCACGATGATCGCCGGGGTCTACGGCATGAACTTCGAGCACATGCCGGAGCTGCACTGGCTGTGGTCGTACCCGGCGGTGATCGCGCTGATGGCCGTCCTGGAGGTGCTGCTGTACCGGCTGTTCAAGCAGCGGGGATGGCTGTGACTCAGGCGAACTCCGGGGCGGGGGTCGGGGATCCGCCGAGGGCGTCGCGGCGCTCGGGCATCTCCAGGGACACCATCCGGCGCCAGCCCGCGAACCGCTCCCAGGCGTACACGGCCTGGATGCCGGCCGCGAGGACCGCGGACTTGGGCTTCGGCCAGCCGAGGATGCGGCCCATGTGGGCCATGACGGCGAGGCTGACGTCGCGGTAGATCCGGATCTCGGCGAGCGCGCACGCGCGCAGGGTGCGCTGGATGGCGCGGCCGTGTCCGGCGTACGCGAAGCGCAGCAGCTCCTCGTGGCAGTAGGCGAGGTGGTTGTCCTCGTCGTCGGAGATCATCCTGACCGCGCGGCCGATGTCGGGGTGATCGGCGAAGTGCCTGCGCAGCAGGTCCATCTGTTCGGAGGCGCGCTGCTCGGTGACCCGGCTGTGGGCGAGGTAGGTGACGATGTCCTGGACGGTCAGCGGACGGTCGGCGCGGAGCCTGTCGTGGGCCAGGCCGATGCCGCCGCGCTCCAGGAGCATCGTGTAGTCGGTCTCCGGCGGCACCGGGACGGACCGGAGGCCGCGTTTCCTCATCAGGGCGTTGAAGATGCGGCCGTGCTTGTCCTCGTCGGCGCCGTGCCGGGCGATCTTGGGGGCGAGATCGCGCTGGTCCGGCGGGACGAGTGCGGCGATCCGGGCGTTCTCCCAGCCGCCCTGTGTCTCCCCGCCGGCGGCGATGGAGCAGAACAGCGCGAACGACTCGTCGTGGTCGAGGATCTCCTGGAACAGACTCTTGGCCGAAAGCATGCAAATCAGTCAAATGCGGGGTGGTGAAAGCCGCAACAGATGTGTCCGGGGACTCGGCCGAAAGGATGAGGGAACCGGGGACGACGTGGGGCGTAACCGGGTGCGCTCCGGCGCGTTGTTCTCCGTGACGGCCGTGGCGGGGAAGACCCCCGAGCCCCCACCACGGCCGCTGAAACCCCCTTACGCCAGTCCGGCGAGCTCCAGCGCCTGCGAGCCCGCGCGCAGCGAGGCGAGGCGCTCGTCGAGGGTGAAGCCCGCGGGGGCGAGGGTGAGGGTGGTGACGCCGGCGGCCGCGTAGGCCTTCATCCGGTCGGCGATCCGCTCCACCGAGCCCAGCAGCGTGGTCCGGTCGATCAGGTCGTGCGGGACCGCGGCCGCGGCGCCCTGCTTGTCGCCGGCCAGGTACTTGTCCTGGACCTCGGCGGCGGCCTCCTCGTAGCCCATGCGCCGGGCGAGCTGGTTGTAGAAGTTCTGCTTGCGGCTGCCCATGCCGCCGACGTACAGCGCGGTGTACGGGCGGAAGGTGTCCGCGAGCCTCTCGACGTCCTTGTCGTCGCCGACGGCGAGCGGCAGCGTCGGGCAGACGTCGAAGCCCTCCAGGGTCTTGCCGGCCTTCTCGCGGCCGGCCCGGATGTGCCGGAGCGCGGTGTCCTCGATGTGGTCGGCGGACGGGAAGATCAGCAGCGCGCCGTCGGCGATCTCGCCGGTCTGCTCCAGGTTCTTCGGGCCGATGGCGGCGATGTACAGCGGGATGTGCTCGCGCTCGGGGTGCACGGTCAGCTTGATCGGCTTGCCGGGGCCGCCGGGCAGGGGCAGCGTCCAGTGCTCGCCCTCGTAGGACAGACGCTCGCGCGTCATCGCCTTGCGGACGATCTCGACGTACTCGCGGGTGCGGGAGAGGGGCTTGTCGAACGTGACGCCGTACCAGCCCTCGGAGACCTGGGGGCCGGAGACACCGAGACCGAGGCGGAAGCGGCCCCCGGACAGCGAGTCGAGCGTGGCGGCGGTCATCGCGGTCATCGCCGGCTGACGGGCCGGGATCTGGAAGATGGCCGAGCCGACGTCGATCCGCTCGGTCTTGGCGGCGACCCAGCTCAGGACGGTGGCGGCGTCCGAGCCGTAGGCCTCGGCGGCCCAGCAGACGGCGTACCCGAGGCGGTCGGCCTCCTGGGCGACGGCCAGGTTGTCCCCGTCCATTCCGGCACCCCAGTAGCCGAGGTTGATCCCGAGCTGCATGGCCGATTCCCCTTACTGATCAGTAACGACGCTGTCATGCCGACCTTAGCGCGGGTGGCGGGGGGCGGGGAGGGCGGTGTGGCGAGGGTCGCGGGACGGCGGGGGTGTCGGGGAGGGCGGTGGGTGTGGCCTGCGGGGCAGCGCGGTGGGGTCCGGGGGTGACGCGCGGAGATTCCGTTGTCCACAGGCAACCCACGGCCCAGTTCTGGCCAGTAATCTCGGCGTTCATGGAGCAGAGGCATCTCGGCCGCACCGGCCTGCGTGTGTCCCGCATCGGGCTCGGCACCCTGACCTGGGGGCGTGACACCGACGAGCACGACGCCGCGGACCTCTTGAAGACGTTCTGGGAAGCGGGCGGCACCCTCGTCGACACGGCGGACGTGTACGGCGACGGCGAGGCCGAGTACCTGCTGGGACGGCTCATGGACGGGCTCGTCCCGCGCCGGGACCTGATCATCTCCACCAAGGCCGGCAGCGTCCCCGACCCCGACCGCCGCTTCGACGGCTCCCGGGGCCATCTGCTGGCCGCCCTCGACGCCTCGCTCGCCCGCCTCGGCACGGACCACGTCGACGTCTGGCACGTGCACGCCTTCGACCCGGACACCCCGCTGGAGGAGACGCTCCAGGCCCTCGACATCGCTGTCGCGAGCGGCCGCGCCCGCTACGCCGGCGTCTCCAACTTCTGCGGCTGGCAGCTCGCCAAGGCCGCCACCTGGCAGCTCGCCGCGCCGGGCACCCGCACCCGGCTGGCCAGCACCCAGATGGAGTACTCGCTGCTCCAGCGGGGCGTGGAGCGCGAGGTGCTGCCCGCCGCGCTCGATCTCGGGATCGGCCTGCTGCCCTCCTCTCCGCTCGGCCGCGGCGTGCTCACCGGCAAGTACCGGGGCGACGCCCTGCCACCCGACTCCCGCGCCGCCTCCGACCACTTCGCGCCGTTCGTCGAGCCCTACCTCGACGACACCGCGAGCCGCATCGTCGACGCCGTGACGACCGCGGCGGACGGACTCGCGGTGACCCCGCTGCAGGTCGCCCTCGCCTGGGTCCGCGACCGGCCCGGCGTGGCCGCCCCGGTGGTCGGCGCGCGCACCGCGCAGCAGCTCACAGCGGCGTTGTCAGTGGAGGCCCTTACTCTTCCTGACGAGATCTGCCGGGCTCTCGACGATGTGTCGGCGCCCGTGCACCGCTATCCCGATCACGACTGGAGCACGCTGTGAGCACGGAACCGGATTCCTCGGAAGACACCGAGAACACCGGGCCGGAGACACCGGACGGCGACGCCGGCGCCCGGGACACGGTCGAGGAAGGCGGCGGGGGCGCGGCCGAGGAGACCCCGGCGGCACCGGCCGCCGAGGACGCCGGGGGCGAGGCCGCCGCACAGGTCTCCGAGGCCCAGGCCGAGCTCGCCGCGCAGAAGCTGGAGCGGGAGCGGATCGAGCGGCGCAAGGCCGAGAAGGCGGGCCCCGTCGACAGCGGGGCCAAGCTGAGCGGCAGGGCCGCCGACCTGCTCGCGGCGGTCCGGGCCGTGGAGGGCGGGGCCACACCGCCCACCACCGTCTTCAGCGAACCGGAACCCCCACGCCGCCCCGCCGCCCCGGAACCGGTACGGCGCCCCCAGCCGGTGGCCGCCGAGGCCGCGGCCGCTCCCCCGCCCCCCGCCCAGGAGACCGTGACGGCCGTGGGGCGCGTGCTGGCCGACGGCGGCGCCCCCGGAACACTCGCGCCCCAGGTCGCCGGCGCCCTCGGCGAGAGTGCCGAGGACCTGCTGCGCGAGGACCCCTGGCAGTTGCTGCGGGTCCCCGGTGTACGGCCCGAACAGGCCGACGGCTTCGCCCGGACGCTGCTCGGAGCGGAGTGCGCCCCGGACGACGAACGCCGGGGCCGCGCACTGACGGTCTGGCTCCTGGAGCAGGCGGCCCTGGCCGGTCACACGGCCCTGGACCTGCCCACCCTGACGGCGGCCCTCGGCCGGCAGTCCGTGCCCGACGCCGACGCGGCCGTGCAGGGCGCGCTGGCCGAGGGCGAGGCGCTCGCCTTCCAGGACGCCCTGGAGGAGCCGGGGGCCTTTGCCCCGGCCACCGGGGCGGCCCGTGACGCCGAGGGCCCGGAGGACTCCGAGGAGGACGGTGGCGGCGACGGAGACGGTGAGGACGCGCGTCCGGTCCGTGTCCTCGTCGGACTGGAGCGGTACGCGCTCGCGGAGGAGAGCCTCGCCGACGGCCTGGCCCGGATCGTGAACTCCCTGTCCAAGGACGGCGCCGCGCGGACGGACTGGGAGTCGGCCGCCGACTCGGCCTCCCGAGGCGCGGCCGAGCTGATCCGGGCCGTCGCCGGGCACGGCCTGGTGCTGCACACCGGCGGCGAGGCCGCCCGCGCCGAACCGGCCGCGCTGCTCAGCGCCGCCCGTTCCCTGGGCCTGCGCGCGGTCGCGGCCTGTCACACCCCGGACGGGCGGCACCGCCTCGCCGCCCTCGCGGGTGAGGAGGACACCGTCGTCACCGTCGACGGGCTGCTCTCGGGCACCGAGGGCCCCGGCCGGGACGCCGACGGAGCACTCGCCCTGGACCTGCTCATCGTGCTCGACGCGCCGCGCCTCGACGTGGAGAGCGCCGCGATGCTGGTGGAGTCGCTGCCGGACGGCGCCCGGCTGGTGCTGAGCGGTGACCCGGCGGATCTGTGGTCGGCCGGCCCGGGCCGGGTCTTCGCCGACCTGCTCGCGGCCAAGGTGTGCCCGCAGATCGCCTCGCGCGTCCCCGACCCCGGCCCGCTGGGCGAGCTGCTCTCCGGAATCGGCATCGGCGAGCTCAACCAGGTCGAGGCACCCGGCAAGGAGCTGGTGATCGTGCCGGTGCGGGACGCGGCCGAGTGTGTGCACCGGACCCTGCAGCTCGTGCTGGACTCGGTGCCGCGGGCCTTCGGCGTCGACCCCGGCCGGACGGTGGTGATCACCCCGGGCCACGGCGGCGCGGCCGGCACCCGCGCGCTCAACGCCGCGCTGAAGGAGCGTCTCAACCCGGGGCCGGGCCGCTTCGGCGGCTTCGACCCGGGCGATCTGGTCGCCCACTCCCCCGCGCCGGGGCGGACCCGGCTGGGCCGGGTGGAGAAGGCCGACGCGGACGGGCTGCATCTGTCCTGCGCGGGTGCCTCCGTCGTCGTACCGAGGGATCGGGTGGAGCAGTCCGTGCGGCACGGCTGGGCGCTGACCGCGCACCAGGCGGTGGGGTTCCGGTGGCCCGCCGCCGTCGTGGTGCTGCCCGGCGACGCCGCACAGGCCCTGTCCCGGCCGTGGGTGTACTCGGCGTTCGGGCGGGCCGAGCGGCATCTGTCGGTGGTGCACGGGGTCGAGCAGGGGCTGGCGCGGGCCGTCGCCGAGGTCTCGTCGAAGCCGCGGACGACCCGGCTGCCGGTCCTGCTGCGCACCCAGGTCCCGGCGGCGGGCTGAGCGGTCCGGGGGCGAGAACACGGGCGGCGGCCGGGCGGGGTTTCCCCCTCCCGGCCGCCGCCCGTATGCCGTCGCGCTGCCCGCGGACGGCGACCGGCTAGCGCCGCTCGGCGTCCAGCGGCTCGAGATCCCCGTCCAGGTCCTCGCCCTCGACGTCGTCGACGTCCTCGAGGTCGTCGAGCTCGTCCAGGTCGGCCGCGAGACCGCCGTCCACCCCGTCGTCCTCGTCGTCCTCGTCGTCCAGGTCGTCGAAGACCGCGCTGACGTCGAACCGGCAGACCACCCGCTGCGGATCGGCCTGCTCGAACGGCGCCTCCAGCCACTCGCCCGGTTCGGCCGGTTCGTCGGCTGCCAGCACCCACAGCGTGGAGTCGCCCTCCTCCAGGCCGAACTCCTTGTGCCGGGAGGCGATCTCGTCCGGTTCGAACTCGCCGAACAGGATGCCCAGGGCCCCGTGCACGGTGCCCGAGCCCTCCGTGCCCTCGTCGTCCGCCGCCTCGATCCGCTGGGCCTGGGCGAGCAGCCGCTGCGGCTCCGCGACGGCGTAGTCCCGGCGGATCAGCACGCTCAGCGCGTTCGGCTCCTCGGGTCCGGTGTAGGGCGGCAGGGAGTCGTCCGCGCCGGGGATCTCGAAGGGTGTGACCTCGTCGTAGCGGTCGTAGAGCAGTTCGTCGTACGCCTCGGCGGCCGCGGCCAGCTCGTTGAACGCCTCGTAGACGGCCGGGTCGTCCTCCCCCGTCCTGCGTTCGACCGCGGCCAGATGGCGGTCGAGCGCGGTCTTGACCGCCTCGGCGGCGGCGCGTACCTCGGCAGCGGTGGGCTGCGCAGCATCAGACATAGTGCAGACGCTATCCGTACGAGGCCCCAGCCCGCACAATAGATGCGATGCCGGAATACGAATTTGTCGACGTGTACGTACCGCGCGGGGTCTCCCGCAAGGAGGCGACGCGTCTGCTGACCGACCATGCCGAGTACGGACACTGGGAGTTGCACCGCCTCAGCCTGATGCGTGACGGCAGCCGCAGGGTGCGGTTGCGCCGGCGGATCATCCGCCAGGCGCGGGCCACATGGTGAAGTGAGCGGCACAGACGGAGCGGGCCCCGCCGAGGCGGGGCCCGCTCCGTTTCGCCGCCCGGGGTGTCACGCGCAGGCGCGTGCCTTGCGGTAGATCAGCGCGCCCGCGAGCAGCGCGCCCGCGCCGGCCGGCAGGGCGAGGCCGAGCGGGAGCTCGCTGCCGGTCTCCGCGAGCTGGGCGCCGTCGGCGACCGTGCCCGTGCTGCTGCCGGTGGGCTGGTGGGCGGTCACGGAGTGGGCCGGGGTCCCGCGGCCCGGGGTGGACGGCACGGCCTCGGGCCCGGAGGGGGTGGATCCGTGGCCGACCGGCTTGCCCGGCGTCTGGTGTCCCGGCCTGCCCGGCGTCTCGTGGCCGCGGCTCGGCGGCGTGCCGTGGTCGTGACCGTCTCCGTAGCCGCCGCCGTTGCCGCAGTCGTTGCCGAACGTCGGGTTGAGGATCCCGATGACGTCGACGCTGTTGCCGCACACGTTCACGGGGACGTCGACCGGGGCCTGGACGTGGTTGCCGGACCCGACGCCGGGCGAGCCCCCGGTGTGACCGCCCGCCTGCGCGCCCCCGGAGCCCGTGTGCGCGCCGGAGCCACCGTGATGACCGCCGCCGTAACCCTGGTCGTTGTCACCGTGACCGGAGCCGTAACCGGAGCCGGAGCCATAGCCGGAGCCATAGCCGGAGCCATGACCGGAACCGTGGCCGGAGCCGTAGCCGCCCGGCGCGCGGTGGCCGCCGCCCTTGTTGGCACAGGAGTTGCCGAACGTCGGGTTGAGAAGCCCGACGAGGTCGATGGTGTTGCCGCACACGTTGACCGGCACGTTCACCGGCACCTGCACCGTGTTGCCGGACGCGACGCCGGGCGAGTCGGCGGCGTAGCCGTTCGCTCCCGAGTCGGCGTGCGCGTAGCCGCCGGCGGCGGCGATCACCCCCGTGGCCGCCGCCACGGTCATGAGGCTTTTGCGGGTGACCTGTCGCATTGCTGTTTCCTGCTTTCGATCTCGTCCTCGACACGAATTCCCCCATCATTCCAGTTACCGGGAAGCACGTCGGGGAGATTCGGGCCGTTCGAATTCTTCGGCCATTCCTTCGGAAAAGACCGGTCGGCCCCGGAGCGCATGGCGCGCGCTCCGGGGCCGACGGTGTGGACGACCCCTCAGCGGGTCGACGTCACTTGTTGATGCAGACGTTGCCGAAGGCGGGGTTCAGCAGCCCGATCACCGAGATCGTGTTGCCGCAGACGTTCACCGGGACGTGCACCGGAACCTGGATCACGTTGCCGGACACGACACCCGGGGAGTGCACGGCGGCACCCTGGGCACCGGCGTCGGCGACGGCCAGGCCCGCGCCCGCGAGAACCAGCCCACCAGTGGCAGCCGCAGCAGCGACGACCTTCTTGATCATTATTCCTCCTTGTTGGCAAAAGCGATCCGCATCAGTGGATCGCAGTACCTGTAACGAAGGGGAATTAATGAGGCTACGCGCTTATCGGCGCATTCACTCTTCTCAGGAGCCTCCGCACGGGCGCACGAATTCAGGACGCGTCGATGAACCGGTCGAGCACGCGCACGCCGAACTTCAGCCCGTCCACCGGCACCCGCTCGTCGACCCCGTGGAACATGCCGGCGAAGTCGAGCTCCGGGGGCAGCTTCAGCGGGGCGAAGCCGAAGCCGCGGATACCGAGGTCGTCGAAGGACTTGGCGTCGGTGCCGCCGGAGAGCATGTAGGGGACCGCCTTGGCGGTCGGGTCCTCGGCGAGCAGCGCCGCCTGCATGGCCTCGACGAGCGCCCCGTCGAAGGAGGTCTCCAGGGCCTTGTCGGAGTGGACGTCCTCGCGCCGTACGTGCGGGCCGAGGAGGCGGTCGAGGTCGGCGAGGAACTCCTCCTCGTGCCCCGGCAGGAAGCGGCCGTCGACGTGCGCGGTCGCCTCGCCCGGGATCACGTTGACCTTGTACCCGGCGCCGAGCTGGGTCGGGTTGGCGGTGTTGCTGAGGGTCGCGCCGATCAGCTTGGCGATACCGCCGAGCCGGGCGAGCGTGGACTGCATGTCCTCGGGGTCCAGCTCGGTGCCGAGGGCGTCGCCGAGCTCGTCGAGGAAGGCGCGGGTGGTCTTGGTGACCCGGACCGGGAAGGTGTGGCGGCCGAGCCGGGCGACCGCCTCGGACAGCTCGGTGATCGCGTTGTCCTTGTGGATCATCGAACCGTGCCCGGCGGTGCCGGCGACGGTCAGCTTCATCCAGTGCATGCCCTTCTCGGCCGTCTGGATCAGATAGAGCCGCCGCTCCTCGCTCACGGTGAACGAGAAGCCGCCGACCTCGCTGATCGCCTCGGTGACGCCGTCGAAGAGCTCGCGGTGGTGGTCGACGAGGTGGCGGGCGCCGTACAGGCCGCCGGCCTCCTCGTCGGCGAGGAACGCGAGGACGATGTCCCGCGGCGGCCTGCGCCCGGAGCGCATCCGGTCGCGCACGACCGCGAGGGTCATCGCGTCCATGTCCTTCATGTCGACCGCGCCGCGGCCCCACACGCATCCGTCGGCGATCTCCCCGGAGAAGGGGTGGTGCGTCCAGTCGACCGCGTTGGCCGGGACGACGTCGGTGTGGCCGTGGATGAGCAGCGCGGGCCGGGACGGGTCCTCGCCCTCGATGCGGGCCACGGTGGAGGCGCGTCCCGGGTGCGACTCGAAGATCCGCGGTTCGAGCCCGACCTCGGCGAGCTTCTCGGCGACCCATTCGGCCGCCTTGCGCTCGCCGGGACCCGAGTGGTCGCCGTAGTTGCTGGTGTCGATCCGGATGAGGTCGCGGCAGAGGTCCACGACCTCGTCCTCGCCGGTGACGTTCCTGGCCGTGTCGCTCACGCTGCTTCCTCCCGCTGGCACTGCTGGTGGGTCCTCCACATCCTCCCTCTCCGTGCCGCCCCCGCCCAAGACCGGTCCCGGCCCGTCACACCGCGTTCACGCGGGCCGTGCCACCCGGCCGACCTGGGGTGATCGGGCACCCTCGAAAGCCTGGTAGTGTTTACGACGTCGCCGCGAGGGAAACCCCGCGCGACAGACACCTTGTCCGGGTGGCGGAATGGCAGACGCGCTAGCTTGAGGTGCTAGTGCCCTTTATCGGGCGTGGGGGTTCAAGTCCCCCCTCGGACACTTGAGAAGAGCGAGGGTCTCGACCACAGGTCGGGGCCCTCGCTCGTTGTGTGTGGCCGATCTCTCGCCGGCTCCCCCGCGAGCGAAGATCGCACAGGTCACCGCCGGTCACCGGGTCGTCGCACCGTCGTCCGGCATCCCCCGAACGGCGTTCCCGGATGGCTGACAGAAGGGGGCGAGCCTAGCGTCGTACTAAAATTTCCGGCTTGTTACGGAGCCGGCCCGGACAACCCCAGGCAGACCTGCGGGCCCGCCGGCGCCCCGGAGGCTTCCGGGATCGAGACGCGAGGACCGATGGCAGCCATACACGAGAGCAGTGCTCTCGGCCTGCTCGACGAAGAAATCCGCGTACAACTCGGTGACAGGGCTCGCTTCTCCGGCGGGCCCGCCGCTTCCCCCCGCACGCTCGTCGACGTCTTCGAGGCGACCGTGCGCTCGTTCCCGGACGAGCCGGCCCTGGACGACGGCTCCACCTCCCTGACGTACCGTGCGCTCGCCGTGGAGGTGGAGCGGCTGCGCCGCGGGCTCGCCGCCGCCGGGGTCGGGCTCGGGGACCGGGTGGGGGTGCGGGTGCCCTCCGGTACCAACGACCTCTACGTGGCGATCCTTGCCGTGCTCGCGGTCGGCGCCGCCTATGTCCCCGTCGACGCCGAGGACCCCGACGAGCGGGCCGAGCTGGTGTTCGGGGAGGCTGACGTGCGGGCCGTGGTCGGCGCCGGGCACGAGATCACCGCTCATGGCGCCTCCGAGGCGCCGGCCGCCCGGCCGACCGTCGCACACGACGCGTGGATCATCTTCACCTCCGGCTCCACCGGGAAGCCCAAGGGCGTCGCCGTCAGCCATCGCAGCGCCGCCGCCTTCGTGGACGCCGAGGCCGCGCTGTTCCTCACCGACGAGCCCATCGGGCCCGGTGACCGGGTGATGGCGGGCCTGTCCGTGGCCTTCGACGCCTCCTGCGAGGAGATGTGGCTCGCCTGGCGGTACGGCGCCTGTCTGGTGCCGGTGCCGCGCTCGCAGGTCAGGAGCGGGGCCGACCTCGGGCCGTGGCTGGTGGAGCAGGAGATCACCGTGGTCTCCACCGTGCCGACGCTGGCCGCGCTCTGGGAGCCCGAGACCCTCAACGACGTCCGCCTGCTGATCTTCGGCGGTGAGGCCTGCCCGCCCGAGCTGGTGCAGCGGCTGGTGACCGAGGGCCGCGAGGTCTGGAACACGTACGGGCCGACCGAGGCCACCGTGGTGGCCTGCGCCTCGCTGATGTCGGGCGAGGAGCCGGTCCGGATCGGGCTGCCGCTGCGCGGCTGGGAGCTGGCGGTGGTGGACGAGGCCGGCGAGCCCGTGCCGATGGGCGAGAGCGGCCAGCTCGTGATCGGCGGGGTCGGCCTCGCGCGCTACCTCGACGCCGAGAAGGACGCGGAGAAGTACGCGCCGCTTCCCTCGCTGGGCTGGGAACGGGCGTACCGCAGCGGTGACCTGGTCAAGGCCGAGCCCGAAGGGCTGGTCTTCCTCGGGCGCGCCGACGAGCAGATCAAGCTCGGCGGCCGGCGCATCGAGCTGGGCGAGGTGGACGCCGCGCTCCAGGCGCTGCCGGGCGTCGCGGGCGCGGCGGCGGCCGTGCGGACCGCGCGCGGCGGCAGCCAGCTGCTCGTCGGGTACGTCGTCACGCAGGACGGCTGGGACCGGGCCGGGGCCGTGGAGCGGCTGCGGGCCGCGCTGCCGGCCGCGCTGGTGCCGCTGCTCGCGCCGGTCGAGGACCTGCCGACCCGCACGTCCGGCAAGGTGGACCGCAACGCTCTGCCCTGGCCGCTCGACAGCGTCGAGGTGCCGGCCGGCGAGGATCTGTACGGCATTGAGGCGTGGCTCGCCGAGCAGTGGGCCGAGGTCCTCGGCATGCCGGTGACGAGCGCCTCCGACGACTTCTTCGCGATCGGCGGCGGCAGCCTCGCCGCCGCCCAGCTCACCACCCGGCTGCGCACCCGCTACCCCGCCGCGGCCGTCCTGGACGTCTATCAGCAGCCGGTGCTGCGCAAGCTGGCCCGGCGGCTGGAGGAGTCGGCGCACGACGACGGCGGCAGCCGTACGGTCGCGCCGGTCCCGAAGAAGACGCAGTTCGTGCAGCTCCTGCTGCTCCTTCCGCTGTTCACGCTGCTCGGGCTGCGCTGGACGGTCGTTTTGGCCGCGCTGGGCAATGTGCTGCCCGGGTACGGCTGGCTGCCGACCGCGTCCTGGTGGCTGGTGGCCGCCGGAGCGCTGCTCTTCTTCAGTCCGCCGGGGCGGATCGCGGTCGCGGCGGGTGGGGCGCGGTTGCTGCTGCGGGGCGTGACGCCCGGCCGGTATCCGCGCGGCGGGTCGGTGCACGTACGGCTGTGGGCGGCCGAGCGGCTGGCCGAGTTCAGCGGGGCGACCACGCTGACCGGGTCCTGGCTGGAGCGGTACGCCCGGGCGCTGGGCGCCAGGATCGGTCCCGACGTCGATCTGCACTCGCTGCCCCCGGTGACCGGTCTGCTCAGGCTCGGGCGGGGCGCGGCCGTGGAGTCCGAGGTGGATCTGTCCGGGTACTGGCTGGACGGCGACCGGCTGGAGATCGGCGCGGTCAAGGTGGGGGCGCACGCCGTCGTCGGCACGCGCGGGATGCTCTTCCCGGGTGCCCGGGTCGGCAAGCGGGCCGAGGTGGCGCCGGGTTCGGCGGTCACGGGGCAGATCCCGACCGGTCAGCGCTGGGCGGGCGCGCCCGCGGTCAAGCTCGGCAAGGCCAAGCGGAACTGGCCGAAGGAGCGGCCGCAGCGCGGCACGTACTGGCGGGTGATGTACGGCGTGACGGGCGTCGCGCTGAATCTGCTGCCGGTGGCGGCGGCCGTGGCCGCTCTCGCCGTGGCCCGGGTGTTCGTCACACCGGGCGCGGACCTGGCCGGGGCGCTGCGCGGGGCGGTGCTCGCCCTGGTCCCGGCGACGCTCGCCTACGGGCTGGCGTACGCGCTGCTGCTCCTGGTCGCGGTACGGCTGCTGAGCCTGGGGCTGCGTGAGGGCACGCATCCGACGCACGGCCGGGTGGGCTGGCAGGCCTGGACGGTGACCCAGCTGATGGACCGCTCGCGCGAGACGCTGTTCCCGCTGTACGCGGGGCTGGTCACGCCGCTGTGGCTGCGGCTGCTCGGGATGCGGATCGGGCGGGGCGCCGAGGTGTCGACGGTGCTGGCGCTGCCGAGTCTGACGACGGTCGGCGAGGGCGCGTTCCTGGCCGACGACACGTTGACCGCGCCGTACGAGCTGGGCGGCGGCTGGGTGAGGATCGGGCGCGCGGAGATCGGGCGGCGGGCGTTCCTCGGTAACTCCGGGATGACCGCGCCGGGGCGGAGCGTTCCGGACGGCGGTCTGGTCGGGGTGCTGTCGGCGACGCCGAAGAAGGCGAAGAAGGGCAGCTCGTATCTGGGTCTGCCGCCGGTGAAGCTGCCGCGCAACACCGCGGACGGCGACCAGAGCCGTACGTACGATCCGCCGGCGCGGCTGCTGTGGGCGCGCGGTCTGGTGGAGCTGTGCCGGATCGTGCCGGTGTTCTGCTCGGCGGCGCTGGCCGTGCTGACGGTGGCCGCGCTGTGCGCCCTCGGGGTGTGGGCGCCGCTGCTGGGCGGGCTGGTGCTGCTCGGCGCGGGGGCGGCGGCCTGTCTGCTGTCGGTGGTGGCGAAGTGGCTGCTGGTGGGGCGGCACCGCAGCGGGGAGCATCCGCTGTGGAGCTCCTTCGTGTGGCGCAACGAGCTGGCGGACACGTTCGTCGAGGTGGTGGCCGTGCCGTGGCTGGCGGGCGCGGTGCCGGGTACGCCGGTGATGACGGCGTGGCTGCGGGGGCTCGGGGCGCGGATCGGCCGGGGTGTGTGGGTGGAGAGCTACTGGCTGCCGGAGGCGGATCTGGTGACACTGGAGGAAGGAGCCACGGTGGGCCGCGGGTGCGTGCTGCAGACTCACCTCTTCCACGACCGGATCTTGCGGACGGATACTGTGGTCCTCCGTGAGGGCGCCACACTGGGCCCTGGCGGGATCGTGCTGCCCGGCAGCACGGTCGGGGCCCGTACGACCCTGGGTCCCGCGTCGCTCGTCATGGCCGCGGAGTCCGTCCCGGACGACACCCGCTGGCTCGGCAACCCGATCGAGGCATGGCGTCCCTGAACGCGGGCCACTCGGTGACTGCGGGCGGCGCACCGGTCGGTGGTTCTTCGAGTACGGCGCAGGGAGCGGACGCGGAAGTGGCAGTGCAGCAGGCAGTGGGTTCGGACCCGTATTTCCCGGACAACGGCGATCCCCGTTACCGGGTGCATCGCTACGAACTCACGCTGGACTACCGTCCCGGCCCGAACCGGCTGTCGGGCACGGCCCGGATCAACGCGATCGCGGGCCGTGCGCCGCTGAACGAATTCCAGCTGAATCTGGCCGACTTCAGGATCGGACGGGTGCGGGTGGACGGCCGGCAGCCGCACTACACGCACCGCGGCGGCAAGCTGCGCATCCGGCCCGCGAAGTCGCTGCGCGCGGGTGCCGCCTTCACCGTCGAGGTGCAGTGGTCGGGCAATCCCAAGCCGGTGTCGAGCGCCTGGGGCGGGATCGGCTGGGAGGAGCTGACGGACGGCGCGCTGGTGGCGAGCCAGCCGGTCGGGGCGCCCTCGTGGTACCCGTGCAACGACCGCCCGGCGGACAAGGCGTCGTATCTGATCTCGGTCACGACGCCGTCGGCGTACGCGGTGGTGGCGGGCGGGCGGCTGCTGACCCGGACGACCAAGGCGTCCACGACGACCTGGGTGTACGAGCAGTCGGCGCCGACGTCGAGCTATCTGGTCGGGCTGTCGATCGGCAAGTACCAGACGGTGCTGCTGGGCGATCCGGGGCTGGGCGGGGTGCCGATGCACGGGCACATACCGGCGCATCTGCTGCCGCAGTTCTCGCGGGACTTCGCGCGCCAGCCCGGGATGATGGACCTGTTCCAACGCCTCTTCGGGCCCTACCCGTTCGGCGAGTACGCGGTGGTCGTGGCCGACGAGGAGCTCGATGTGCCCGTGGAGGCGCAGGGGTTGTCCCTGTTCGGCGTCAACCACGTGGACGGGGCGCGGGGTTCGGAGCGTCTGGTCGCGCACGAGCTCGCCCACCAGTGGTTCGGCAACAGCGTGTCCATCGCCGACTGGCGGCACATCTGGCTCAACGAGGGCTTCGCGAAGTACGCGGAATGGCTGTGGTCGGAACGGTCGGGCGGCCGGAGCGCTCAGCAACTCGCCGCCGCCGCGCACCGGGTGCTGTCCTCGCGGCCGCAGGACCTGAAGCTCGCCGACCCGGGCCGCAAGTCGATGTTCGACGACCGGCTGTACCAGCGCGGCGGGCTCGCCGTGCACGCGCTGCGGTGCGCCCTCGGTGACGACGCGTTCTTCCGGATGCTGCGCGGCTGGCTCGGTCTGCACCGGGGCGGCGCGGTGACGACGTCGATGTTCACGGCCCACGCGGCCCGCTTCTCCGCGGAGCCGCTGGACGAACTGTTCGAGGCATGGCTGTACCGACCGGCGCTGCCGCCGCTGCCCCTGGCCGAGACCCGCGCGACGGCCTAGCAGAATGGGGGCCATGACCACGCGTTCCTGCCCGTGCGGGCTGCCGCAGGCCTACGACGTCTGCTGCGGCCGCTTTCACCGCGGTACCGCCGCCGCGCCGACCGCCGAGGCGTTGATGCGTTCGCGCTACAGCGCCTTCGTCGTCGGTGACGGGGCGTATCTGACCCGGACCTGGCACCCGCGGACCCGGCCGGCGCGGCTCGACCTGGATCCCGGTGTGCGGTGGACGGGACTGGAGATCCTCGCGACGCGGGACGGGTCCGCCTTCCACCGGACCGGGGAGGTGGAGTTCCGGGCGTCCTTCCGGGGCGGCTCGCTGCACGAGGTGAGCCGGTTCGAGCGGGTGGAGGGGGCCTGGGTGTACGTGGACGGGGAGTTCCCCGAGGCGTAGGGGGCCCGGGTCAGGGGGCCAGGACGTCGAGTTCCTGGAGGGCGCCCGCGGTGATCTCCCGGGTGAGTTGTTCGGCGCGGGGGGCGTCGCCCTCGCGGACGGCCTCGGCCAGGTGGACGTGGAGGGTGACCGCGGCCGGGTCGGGGTCCTCGAACATGACCTCGTGATGGGTGCGGCCGGTCAGGACCTCGGCCACGACGTCGCCGAGGCGGGCGAACATCTCGTTGCCTGACGCGGTGAGGATCACGCGGTGGAAGGCGATGTCGTGCAGGAGGTAGCCCTCCAGCCGGTGGCCGCGCGAGTGGGCGACCATGCCGAGCGCGCACGCGGTGAGCTCGGCGCACTGTGCGGCCGTGGCGTGGCGTGCCGCGAGGCCCGCCGCGACCGGTTCGACCGCCGAGCGCAGGACGGTGAGGGAGCGCAGTTGGTGCGGGCGGTCGGCGCCGGCCAGCCGCCAGCGGATGACCTGCGGGTCGTAGACGTTCCACTCGGCCTTGGGGCGGACCGTGACGCCCACGCGGCGGCGGGACTCGACCAGGTGCATGGACTCCAGGACCCGGACCGCCTCGCGCATCACCGACCGGGAGACGTCGAAGCGCTGGGCCAGTTCGTCGGTGCGCAGCACACTCCCCGGCGGGTACTCGCCGGCCGTGATGGCGGGGCCGAGGGTGTCCAGTACATGGCCGTGCAGACCCCGGCCCGGAGTGGTCATGCACTCAGCGTACGGGGAGGCTCACCCGGTCATAAAGTCAGACTTATTTGTCGTATGCGCTTGAGTTCGTCGTACCTCATCGGTTTCAGTGTCCTCGACATCAGGTGTCGTCCGAAGACAGCGAGGCAGAGATGCGCACCCCCCAGGTCGTCGCGGTGATGGGCGTCACCGGCACGGGCAAGACCACGATCGGTCGTCTGCTCGCCGCCCGGCTGGGTGTGCCGTACGCCGAGGGCGACGACTTCCACCCGCGGGCCAACATCGCCAAGATGTCGGCCGGTGTCCCGCTCGAGGACGCGGACCGGTGGCCGTGGCTGGACGCCATCGGCACCTGGGCGCACGGGCGGGCCGGACGGGGCGGGGTGGTGAGCTGCTCGGCGCTGAAGCGGTCCTACCGGGACCGGCTGCGGGCCACGGCTCCGGGACTGGTGTTCGTGCATCTCGCGGGCGACCGCGCGCTGATCGCGGACCGGATGGGGCACCGGCAGGGCCACTTCATGCCGACCGCGCTGCTGGACTCGCAGTTCGCCACGCTCCAGCCGCTCCAGCCCGACGAGGCGGGGGTCGTCGTCGACGTCTCCGGCACACCCGAGGAGATCACCGAACGGGCCGTGCGGGCGCTCGCCGCCCGGTAGGCCGCGCCCGTCCCGGGTGGGCGGGTGCCGCCGCTCTCACTCGTCCTGCGGGGGTTCCGCCGGGCGGTGCGGGCGGCCCATGATGAGCCGGGGGCGACGACTGGGGGGACGTCATGGCCGTATCGCTGGGGACGCGTGTGTCGGCGCTGCTGTTCGTGGGGGCGGTGGCCGTGGCGACCGCCGCCGTGACGGACCCGGGCGGCTCCCCGCCGCGGGGCGGCGCGAGGACCGACGTGTCCGGCGGGACGGCCGAGGGCTCGGCCGGGGCGATGTCCGGCGGGCCCGTCGCGAAGACCCCGTCCGCGTCGCCGTCGCCCGGGCCCAGCGCGCTGGGGGCCGGCGGCACGGAGGCGGGCGGCGGAGCCCCGCCCGCCCGGGAGGTCTCCCGTACGCCGTCACCGAGCGCTCCCACGACGACGGCGCCCGCCGCTCCCGACTGGTTGCCGCCCGGCCCCGCCTCGCCCGACGCCGATCACCGGCCCGACCCGGACAGCGTGTACGACCTGCTCCGCTCGCCCGACCGGTGCCGGGACGCCCTCGGCCTCGTCCCCCGCGCCTCCACCGGCGACGACTGGAAGATCCTGCGGGGGCTCGCCCACGCCTGTCTCGCCGTCCAGGGACGCGAGGGCGGGAGCTGGGCGGCGGCGGAGCGCGACCGGTCGGCGCTCACGGGGCGGCCGGACACCTGCAAGGGACGGGCGGCCCGGCGGGTGCTGTCCGGTCTGCTCGCCTTCCACCGGGCCCGGCCCTCGGCCACCGCCCGGCTCACCGAGCGCCCGGCCACCGCCACGCCGGCCTGCGTGTACACGATCACCTCGGTCGACGTGGGCGCGGACGGCGAGGCACGGCCCGGCGATCCGCTCCGGATCGAGCTGCGCGGCACCTGCTTCGACCCCGCGGAGCTGCTGCGGGAGGGGTCGGTGCTGGTGGGCGGGGTGCCGGCGGCCGGGCCGCTGCGCGCCCTCGCGCGGTCCGGGGACCGGCTGGTGCTGGCGGCCGTGGTCCCGAACCTGGGCCCGGGCGTCGCACAGGGGTCCGTCGGGGTGACCGTCGACGTGCGGTACGCGACGACGGAGGCGGTGAGGGTGGACGCGTTCCGGGTGCCGGGCCCGGAGGTGAGCGGACCGGCGCAGACCCCCGGCGCGTCCGACGCTCCGCTCAGCGCCGCCAGAGCGGGTGTTCCCGCTCGGCCCACTCCCGGCTGACCGAGCCGGTGCGCATGCCGTGGCGGGCCTCCGGGTCGCCGAGGGCCATGCCGATGTGGCCGGCGAGGACGACACCGATGGTGAGGGCGAGCCAGTCGTGGACGAAGGTCGCGCTGGTGCGCCACATGATCGGGGTGAGATGGGTGAACCACATCATCAGGCCGGTGCCGAGCATCACCAGCGTCGCCCCGGCGATCCAGGCCGCGTAGATCTTCTGCCCGGCGTTGAACTTGGCCGCCGGACGGGACTCCCGCCGCTTGTCCCGGCGCAGGGCGGCCCGCAGCCAGCGGCGGTCGTGCGGACCGAAGCGGTTGAGGTGACCGAGGTCGGCGCGGAACGCGCGGGAGGCGAGGCCCGCGAGCACGGGCACCGGGAGCAGGACGCCCGCGATCTCGTGGACGCGGACCACCAGCTCACGGCGGCCGACGAGCGCCGCGAGCTCGGGGACGTAGAGGAAGGCGGCCGTCAGCACGCACACGCCCATGAGCAGGGCGGTGGTGCGGTGGACCCACCGGACCGCGCGGGTGAAGCGGGGGATCCTGGTCATGGGCGGTGCCTCAGCTCGTAGGCTCATCGTCCCGCCCGTTCGACTTGCCGACCCAGGCGTCGACGTCGTAGCCCCGGTCCTCCCAGTAGCCGGGCTTCACGTCCTCGGTGACGGTGATGCCGGAGAGCCATTTGGCGGACTTGTAGAAGTACATGGGCGCCACGTAGAGGCGGACGGGGCCGCCGTGGTCGTGGCCGATGTCCTTGTCCTGCATGCGCAGGGCGACCAGGACGTCGGCGCGGCGGGCCTGGGCGAGGGTGAGGCTCTCGGTGTAGGTGCCGTCGAAGCAGGTGAAGCGGATCGCGCCGGCCTTGGACCGCACTCCTGCGGCGTCCAGCAGGGTGGAGAGCCGTACGCCCTCGAAGGGGGTGTCGGGCACCCGCCAGCCGGTGACGCACTGGACGTCCTTGACCATGCGGGTCTGCGGCATGGCCCTGAGCTGGTCGAGGGTGTAGGTGGCGGGGCGGTCGACGAGGCCGTCGACGGTGAGGCGGTAGTTCGAGGCGTTCTTGTGCGGGACCGAGGCGGCCACGGAGTAGTAGCGGAAGCCGCCGCCGTTGGGCAGCAGTCCGGTCAGGCCGGTCGGGTCCTTGTCGGCGGCGGTGCCGAGGAAGGCCTCCAGGCCGCGCTGGAGCGGCGGCGCGGCGACGACCCCAAGGGCGCCGAGGGCGAGGGTGCCGAGGAAGACACGGCGGCCGACGGGGGTGCCGCGTTCCTCGGGTGGTTCGGGGTTCACGTATCCATTCGAACACCCGAGGGCGGGGCGGGGCCAGGATTCCCGGGAGCCGTCAGACTTCCGTCATCACTTCTCACCGCCTTCTCAGCCGCGGCGCCGGGGGCCGCTCAACTCGCTCCGGGGCCGAGCGCGGCCGCGCGTGCCGTGCGGAAGGCCGGCCCGGGGGCGCGGTCCGGGTAGGACCAGGGCTCGGGGGTGAGGTGGTCGCCGATGTGCTGGAAGAGGGCGGCCGCCTCGGCGCCGCGGCCCTCGCAGACCTTGGCGTGGGCGAGGAAGTTCAGGTCGACGAGCCGGCGGGGGTGGCCGTCGTGCTCCCACTCCAGCCACCAGTCGAACGCCGCCTTCATCACGTCCCGGGCCCGGGTGTCGTGCCAGTGCCCGGAGGCGGCCGGGTCGGCGGGCGCGAAGCCGTGGCCGGCGAGGACGCGGTAGCGCTCGGCGTGCGCGACGACCGGCAGGATGGCGAGCGGGGAGTCCGCGGGCGCCTGTTCGGCCGCCCAGGCGGCGAAGTCGTAGACCTCGTGCAGCGGGTCCGGGCCGCTCGCGGCGCGGCGCTCGGCCAGCCGGGCGACCATCAGATGGTGGGCGTGGTGGTGGTCGCGGTGGCGGGCGCGGATCTCCTCGAAGATCCGTACGGCCTCCGCGCCGCCGTCGCGTGCCAGCAGGAGCAGGCCCAGCCAGGGGGTCGGGTCGGCGGACGCGGTGTCGGCGGCGGCCCGGCAGGCCGCGCGGGCGACGGCCTCGTCCGCCCTGCCGCGCAGGGCGCGGCGGACCTGGGCGAGGGCGTGCAGGACGCGCCCGTCGGGGCAGCCGGGTTCGGCGAGGAGCCAGTCGTGGGCCCAGGCGGCGGCGTACGGTTCCCGGGCGAGGACGGTGATCCGGTGGGCGCGGCGGTCCCAGTCGTCGCCCGTGTGGGCGAGCAGGGAGCGGGCGGCCTGCCAGCGGCCCTGGGACAACGCGGCTCGGGCGGCCACCAGTTCGGTGTCGTCGAGGGCCGGGTCGGGGGTCCGGGCGGCGGCGCGTCGGCGGCCGCGACGGGAGAGTGGGGGTAGGGGCACCGCGGGACTTCCTCATCCTCCTCGGTGACGGCTCTGGCATCGGCCCGCGATCGGCCGATCACGCACAGCAAAGCCCCAGCCACCGCCCGCGTCAAGGGCCATACCTCCGTGACAGGTGTTAACCACCGTGAGCGGAGGGGAAGTTGAGAACGCGCTTGGGCTGGTGGGGCCTTCGGTGCGGGGGCCGTGACCAGGCCGATGTGGCGTACGCCATGGCGCGGCCCGGCGGGAGCCCACACCATGGGCTTACGGTCTCCGCGCCCCGCGGCCCTCGCCGCCCGGTGCCGCGAACCGAGTCAGGCGCCCGGTTCCGGGTGCGCCCCGGCCGCATCGGGGTACTCCCGGACACAGCTTTCCGGGCACTCCCAGGGGCATGCAGGACGCTGGGAGGCTACAGTCGGCCACTACGCACCCCGTCCGTGGTCCGACCGGATGATCGAGGTACGCAGCGTGTCGGTTCTGGTTCTTGTTCTCGCCGTGAGTGCCGCCTGTTGCCTGGGCTTCGGGTTCGTGCTCCAGCAGAACGCCGCCCAGAAGGCACCGCTCGGCGACTTCCTCTCGCCCCGGCTGCTGCTGGACCTGATCAAGGTGCCGCGCTGGCTCGGCGGTATCGGTCTGATGGTGGCCGGCATGGTGCTCGGCGCGATCGCGCTCGGGCAGGGCGAGGTCTCCCTCGTCGAACCGCTCCTCGCCACGAACCTGCTCTTCGCCCTCGCGCTGTCCCGCCACCAGACCAAGCAGCCCCTGGGCCGCCAGGGCTGGGCGGGCCTGGTGCTGCTCGCGGGCGGGGTGACCGCGTTCATCGTGGCGGGCCAGCCGCAGGGCGGCACCGCGGTCAGCGATCCCCTGCGGCACTGGCTGATCATCGGGGTGATGGTCGGTCTGGCCCTGCTGCTCACGACGTACGCCAAACGCTCCCGCCTCAGCCAGGGACCGGTCCTGCTCTCCCTCGCGGCCGGTCTGCTCTACGGCGTCCAGGACGCCCTGACCCGGGTCAGCGGCCAGCGCTTCTCCGCGGCCGGGCTCGCCGAACTGCTGACCGGCTGGCAGCCGTACGCGGTGCTCGCGCTCGGTGTGACCGGGCTGGTGCTGGTGCAGAGCGCCTTCGAGACGGCGCCGCTGCGGATGTCGCTGCCGGCGCTGACCGCGGCCCAGCCGCTCGCCGGGATCGTCTGCGGGGTGGGCTTCCTCGGGGACCGGCTGCGCACCGACACCGGGGCGCTGGCCTGGGAGGCGGCGGGGCTCGCGGCGGTGGTCGCGGGCATCGTCCTGCTGGGCATGCACCCGGCGATGCCCAGGGGCGCGGCACCGCGCGAGCGGATCACCAGCCTCCAGCCGCAGTAGCCCCGACGGCTGCGGGCACCCGGCCGCGCCGCCCGCGCGCGCCTGCTTGGATGGGCGTATGAGCGCTGCTGACGAGATCCTCGACATCGTCGACGAGAACGACCGGGTCGTCGGACGGTTCCCACGGGGGCGGGCGTACGCCGAGGGGATGCGGCACCGCTGTGTGTTCATCCAGGCCCGGGACGCCGAGGGCCGTGTCTTCGTGCACCGCCGCACCCCGACCAAGCTGGTCTTCCCCTCCCTGTACGACATGTTCGTCGGCGGGGTGGTCGGCGCGGGCGAGGCCTATGACGAGGCGGCCCTGCGCGAGGCCGAGGAGGAACTGGGCGTGAGCGGGCTCCCCCGCCCGGAGTTCCTCTTCAAGTTCCTCTACGACGACGGGGCGGGCCACAGCTGGTGGTCGGCGGTGTACGAGGTCCGCTGCGAGCTGCCGGTCAGCCCCCAGGTCGAGGAGGTCGCCTGGCACGCCTTCCTGCCCGAGGAGGAGGTCGAACGGCGCCTGTCCGCGTGGGAGTGGGTCCCGGACGGGCTCGCGGCGTACGCACGGCTCAAGGAGCACCGCGCGACCCGCTGAGCGGGCTGTCGCCCGGCCCCGGCCAGTACGGGCTCTCCCAGAAGGGGTGGTCGAGGAACCGCTCGGCCGCACGAGGGGCCGCCCCCGGATCCACGCCGACGGCGACCAGCGCGGCCGCTATCCGCTCCCGCGCCTCCTCCACGGGGGTGTCCGCGTCGCCGTAGGCGGGCAGCAGCAGGAGCAGCCGCCGGTCCGGGTCACGGACGCCCTCGCTGTCCGCCGGGGCCGAGTGGGCCATGGCGACCAGGTCCGGCCAGGACAGCCCCGGGCCCCTGAAGTGTCCCTCGATGGCCGCCAGCTCCCGCTCGCGGGGCTGTCCGGGGTCCGTGAGGAGGTAGTCCGTGCCGGCGTCGTCCGGGCCGTTGCGGTGCACCACCCATACCGTCCGCCCCTGCGGCAGCGGTATCCGAAACGCCGGCCACACGTCCGTCCCGTCGTACAGCGCCTCGGCCGCCGCGTCCACGTCCGCGTGGTCCGCGCCGAAGGGCTCCGGATCGTCCGCGAAGGCGTCCCAGACCGGGCCGTAGTACGCGGGCCAGAACCCGGGCAGGCCGAGCAGATGCTCGGCGGGCGCGATGCCGTGTCCGGGCAGCGCGTAACCGGCCAGTTCCCTTGGGTGATCCATGCCGAGAACCGTAGCGGGAGGCACTGACAACGCCCCGCCCGGCCGCGGGTAGGGTCCTGGGCGTGATCGCCTTCGTACGGAACGTCCGGTTGTGGTTCGCGCCCGAGCAGGTGCGGGAGGAGGGCAGTACCCCGGACTACCGGTTCTCGCTGGCCAACGAGCGCACGTTCCTGGCCTGGCTGCGGACCGCGCTCGCGCTGATCGGCGGAGGCTTCGCGGTGGACCAGTTCCTGCCCGACCTGCGCTGGGGCTGGCGGGTCGGGCTGGCGCTGGCGCTGCTCGCGGCGGGCGTGCTGTGCTCGCTGCGCGCGGTGAACCACTGGATGCGCTGCGAGCGGGCGATGCGCCGCGGTGAGGACCTGCCGGCGTCCCGTTTCCCGGCGCTGCTGAGCGTGGTGGTCGCGCTGGTCGCGGTGGCGATGGTGGTCGTGGTGCTGCTGGGGTGGGCGGGATGAGCGGCGCGGGCCGGCACGAGCGGGATCCGGGGCTCCAGCCCGAGCGGACGCGGCTGGCCTGGCGGCGGACGACCCTGTCGAGCACCGTCGCCGCCGTGCTCGCCGTGAAGACCGCGCTGCACGGCGGGGCCACGGCGGCAGGGATCGTCGCCTGCGCCCTGTGCTGTGCGCTGTGGCTGGCCTTCCTGCTGCTCGCCCACCGCAGGATCCGCACGCTGACGACGGCCCCGGAGCCGGTCGCCCTGCCCGCTCGGCAGGCCGCCGTCGCGGTCCTGTGCGCGGTGGCGACGGCGGTGTGCGCGGCGGCGCTGGTCGTCTAGGGGGTGTTTCGAAAGTCCTGTGCGGTGCCCGCGGTGTCCGGTGCGTGCTCTCGGCGTGCCGGACGAAAGCCCTCGTACTGGACGTACTTGGGGTTTCGGCCGGTGCGGCGCGCGTACGTGCCGGGCGCCGCGGGTGCTGTGCGGGACTTTCGAAACACCCCCTAGCCGGCCTCGTCCTCCCACTCCACCGTCACCACGATCTTGCCGCGGGTGCGGCCCTGCTCGCTGAGCCGGTGGGCGTCCGCCGCGCGTTCCAGCGGGAACGTCTCGGAGACGTGTACGGAGACGACACCCTGTTCGGCCAGTTCCGCCAGCAGGGTGAGGTCCTCGGCGTCCGGCCGTACGAAGAAGTACACGCCGCCGTAGCCGACGACCTCACCGTCGGCGATCGACGCCAGGCGGCCCTCCGGGGCCAGCAGCTGCGCGGAGACCTTCAGCGTGTCGCCCCCGATGGTGTCGAAGACCGCGTCGACGCCCTCGGGGGCCTGGCCGCGCACCCGTTCGGCGAGCCCCTCGCCGTAGGTCACCGGCTCGCCGCCCAGGGACCGTACGAAGTCGTGGTTGGCCTCGCTCGCCGTGCCGATCACGCGTGCGCCGACGTGCCGGGCGAGCTGCACGGCGATCGAGCCGACGCCGCCGGCCGCGGCGTGGACGAGGACGGTCTCGCCCCGTCCGACCCGCAGCACCCGGTTCAGCACCTGGTAGGCAGTGAGGCCGGTCAGGGGCAGTCCGGCCGCCTCCTCCCAGGTGAGGTTGCGGGGCTTGCGGGCGAGGGCGCGCACCGGGGCGGCGACGTACTCGGCGAAGGTGCCGCGGGAGAGGAAGTCCTCCCGGACGTACCCGATCACCTCGTCGCCGGCCGCGAACTCGGAGACGGCGACGCCCGGCTGGACGACCACGCCCGAGACGTCCCAGCCCGGCACCACGGGGAATACGGTGTCGAGCACGGGGTCCAGATAACCCGCGCGGCACTTCCAGTCGACGGGGTTGACGGCCGCCGCCCGGACCTTGACCAGCACCGCGTCCGGGCCGACCTTGGGGTCGCGCACCTCGCCGTACTCGAGGACCTCGGGACCGCCGTAACGGTTGTAGCTGATGCCCTTCATGTCACCGACCCTCCGGGGTGATCGAACGCCACGCAACCCGGGACTAGGGTGGGGCCGGTCACGTCGCGGGCTACCACTGGACGACATACCGACCGGTCGGCATGATGGGGTGGGCACGGTTCACCCGCCCGTTCATCCGTCCGTAGGAGCGATGTCATGAGCCCCGACCACCCGCCAGGTCTCGATCTCGACCGGCTGCGCGCCCTGCTGGAGCGCGAGCGCCCCGGTCTGGTCACCGGCCCCCTCACCGGCCGGCTGATCGAGGGCGGGCGGTCCAACCTCACGTACGAGGTCGGGGACGGCACCGGCAAGTGGGTCGTACGACGGCCCCCGCTCGGCCATGTGCTGGCCACCGCGCACGACATGAAGCGCGAGCACCGCGTGATCAGCGCCCTGCACCCGACGAGCGTGCCGGTGCCGCGCCCGGTGCTGCTGTGCGAGGACCCCGGGAACGAGGCGGCGCCCGGAGCGCCCTTCTACGTCATGGAGTTCGTCGAGGGCACCCCGTACCGCACGGCCGCCGAGCTGGCCCCGATCGGCGCGGAGCGCACCCGGGGCGCGGTGCTGTCGCTGGTGGACACGCTGGTGGAGCTGCACGCGGTGGACCCCGCCGAGGTGGGCCTGGCCGACTTCGGGCGCCCGGAGGGCTTCCTGGACCGCCAGCTGCGCCGCTGGGGCAAGCAGCTCGACGCCTCCCGCAGCCGTGACCTGGCCGGGATCGACGAGCTGCACGCGGCGCTCGGCCGCGCGCTGCCCTCCTCGCCCGCGCCGGCCGTCGTGCACGGCGACTACCGCCTCGACAACGTCCTGATCGGCGCCGACGACCGGATCAAGGCGATCCTCGACTGGGAGATGTCGACCCTCGGCGACCCGCTGACCGACCTGGGTCTGCTGGTGATGTACAGCGTGCCGCTGGAGGTGCCGAACTCGCCGGTCTCCACGACCGCCGCGGCACCCGGTCACCCCTCCCCCGCCGAGCTGGTCGAGCGGTACGCGGCGCGCTCGGGCCGCGACGTGTCGGCCGTCTCCTGGTACACGGCGTTCGCCTGGTTCAAGCTCGCCGTGATCCTGGAGGGCATCCACTACCGGTACACCCTGGGCCAGACGGTCGGGCGCGGCTTCGACCGGATCGGGGAGCTCGTCCCCGTCTTCATCCACCACGGACTGACCACTCTCCAGGAAGGCTGACGGCCATGGACTTCGCGTTCGACGCGCGCACCGAGGAACTGCGCGGCAAGCTGCTCGCCTTCATGGACGAGTACGTCTACCCGGCCGAGGCGGTCGCGGAGGAGCAGCGGGCCGCGCTGGCCTCCCCCTGGGACACGCCGGCCGTGGTCGAGGAGCTCAAGGCGGAGGCGCGCAGGCAGGGCCTGTGGAACCTCTTCCTGCCCGACTCCGAGTACGGCGCGGGGCTCACCAACCTGCAGTACGCGCCGCTCGCCGAGATCACCGGCCGCTCCCCGCAGCTCGCGCCGACGGCCCTGAACTGCGCCGCGCCCGACACCGGGAACATGGAGGTGCTCACGCAGTTCGGCGACGAGCAGCAGAGGAAGCAGTGGCTGGAGCCGCTGCTGGCCGGTGAGATCCGTTCGGCGTTCGCGATGACCGAGCCGGAGGTGGCCTCCTCCGACGCCACCAACATCACCACGCTCATCCGGCGCGAGGGCGACGAGTACGTCGTCTCGGGCCGCAAGTGGTACATCTCCGGCGCGATGAACCCGGACTGCACCATCTTCATCGTGATGGGCAAGACGGACCCGGAGGGCACGGACATCCGCCGTCAGCAGTCCATGGTGCTCGTGCCGCGCGACACCCCGGGCGTGACCGTCAGGCGGGCGATGCGGGTGTTCGGCTACGAGGACCACTACCACGGCGGTCACGCCGAGGTGATCTTCGAGGACGCGCGTGTGCCGGTGACGAACCTGATCGGTGAGGAGGGCGGCGGCTTCGCCATCGCCCAGGCCCGGCTCGGCCCCGGCCGGATCCACCACTGCATGCGGCTGATCGGCATGGCGGAACGGGCGATCGAGCTGATGTGCCGGCGCGCGGTGTCCCGGACGGCCTTCGGCAAGGCGCTGGGTCAGCAGGGTGTGGTGCACAACTGGATCGCGGACGCGCGCGTGACGGTCGAGCAGCTCCGGCTGCTGGTGCTGAAGACCGCCTGGATGATGGACACCGTCGGCAACCGGGGCGCCCACACCGAGATCCAGGCCATCAAGATCGCCACGCCCCGCGCGGTCGTCGACATCATCGACCGGGCGATCCAGCTCCACGGCGCGGGCGGGGTCAGCCAGGACTTCCCGCTGGCCGAGCTGTACGCCGGGGCGCGCACGCTGATGATCGCGGACGGTCCGGACGAGGTGCACCAGCGGTCGCTGGCACGGCGTGAGCTGAAGAAGTACCTGTAGGCACGAGGTCATGAGGTCATGAGGTCATGGGGTAAGGGGCGGTCGCCATGGACGACCGCCCCTTACCGTGCGCCCTAGGGTCGCAGCGCCCGCAGCAGCAGGTCCGCCAGGTGGTCCGCTACCTCCTGGGGGCTCATCGGGCCGTTCGGGCGGTACCAGGTGGACAGGTGGTGGACGGAGCCGAAGTGGTAGTCCACCACCAGGTCGGCCGGGGTGGCCGTGGAGAAGACACCGGCCTCCTGGCCCTCCTCGACGAGCGCGCGGAAGCGTTCGTGGTAGCGCCGGCGCTCGGCGCGGACCTGCTTGTTCTTCTCGGGGCTCAGATGGTGCATCGAGCGGAAGAAGATCATCGCGTCGTCGAGGTTCTCGATCGTCGTGACGACGACGTCGGCCGCCGCGCCCCGCAGCCGCTTCTCGATCGGCTCGTCGGCGTCCGCGAAGGCGTCGAGGCGCTCCTGCTGGACGCGCAGCACGCGCGCGTACACCTCGTGCAGCAGATCGTCCTTCGACCCGAAGTAGTGGTACAGCGCCCCCTTGGTGACGCCGGCCGCCTCGACGATCTCCTGCACGGAGGTCCGGTCGTAGCCCTGCTCGGCGAAGAGCCGGGTGGCGGCGGCGAGGAGCCGTTGCGGAACAGGAGCCTCCGAGCCGTCCGTCGTCCTGGGCACTGCCGCCACCTGCCTTCCTTCTCGTTCTACCGGTCGTGCGCGCGGGAACGCAGTTCCCGACGGAGGATCTTCCCACTCGCCGTCTTGGGCAGGTCGGGCAGGATCTCCACCTGGCGGGGGTATTTGTAGGCCGCCAGTCTGTCCTTGCAGTAAGCGGCGAGCGTATCGGCATCCGCGTCCGCGCCGGGACGCAGGCTGATGTACGCCTTGACCGTCTCCCCGCGATAGCCGTCGGGCACCCCGACGACGGCGGCCTCGCGCACGGCGGGATGGGTGTACAGCACGTCCTCGACCTCGCGCGGCCAGACCTTGAAGCCCGACGCGTTGATCATGTCCTTCTTGCGGTCGACGACGTACAGCCAGCCCCGCTCGTCCATGAACCCGATGTCGCCGGTGCGCAGTTCCCCGCCGGGGAAGGTCTCGGCGGTCGCCTCGGGCCGCCGCCAGTAGCCGGGGACGACCTGCGGCCCCCGTACGACGATCTCGCCCTGCTCCCCGAGGGGCACCTCCTCACCCTGGTCGTCGACGATCCGTACGACGGTGTCGGGCCCCGGCAGGCCCACGGCGAGGGTCCCGGAGGCCGGGTCGACGGGCGCCTCGTGCTGGGGCGGGACGGAGGCGCAGGGGGCGGTGCACTCGGTGAGCCCGTAGCCGTTGCGGATGTACGGCCCGAAGCCCGCCCGGAACTTCTCCACCAGGGCCGGCGGCACGGGGGCACCGCCGGAGGAGATGTTCACGAAGGAGGAGAAGTGGTCGCGGGTCGCGCCCGGGTGGGCGGCGAGCGCCATGAAGGCCGTGGAGGGGCCGACGGTGTAGTGCGGCCGGTGCTCGGCGAACGCCTCCAGCACGACGCCCGCCTCGAAGCGGTACGTCAGGACGAGGGTGCCCGCGCTGTTCAGACAGGCGGCGAGCTGGCAGACCATGCCGGTGATGTGGAACAGGGGCGCGAGGGCGTAGTAGACGGGCGCCTCGGGCAGATGGAGCCCACGGCTCTGCCGCTCGGCGTTGGCCATGATGTTGCCGTGCGTGTTGGTCGCGCCCTTGGGGGTGCCGCTGGTGCCCGAGGTGTAGCTGATCAGGGCGATGCCGGCGGGGGCGAGGACGGCGACCTCGGGTGCCTGGTGGCCGGCGCGGGCGACGGCGGTGAGGTCGTCGGCGTCCGGGGCCTGCGGGAGCCGTTCGAAGGTCAGTACGCGCGCGTCCCCACGGGTCTGGAAGTCCAGCTCGCAGGCCGTGAGCACGATCCGCACGGGCGAGTCGGCCGCCGTCTCGCGCAGATACGACTCCCAGGCCCGGTCGGAGCAGACCAGCGCAGCCACCTCGCCGTCCCGCAGGACTTGGGCGACCTCCCCCGACTTGTACATGGGGTTGACGGGGACGACGATCGCCCCCGCCTTCCAGGCGCCGAACAGGGCGAGGACGAAGGTCGGGGAGTTCTGCAGCAGCACCGCCACCCGGTCGCCGCGCACCAGCCCCCGGGCGGCGAGGTGCCCGGCGACGGAGTCGCTGAGCTCGTCCAGCTCGCGGTAGGTGATCCGCCCGTCGAAGTAGGCGAGGGCGGTGCGGTCCGGGGCCTCGGCGACGGACCGGCGCAGCGCCTCCACCAGGGAGTCGGCGGGGTCGACGGGAGCCCGCTGGACCTCGTCGAGCAGGGCCACCCACGGCTGGGCCGCGTAACGCGAGCCGGTCATTCGGCGGCCTCCCACTTCTGCTGGAGGTGGTTCATGTTGCCCAGCCAGCGGTCGGGTTCGGCGGCGCGCACCTGGTAGTAACCGGCGACCTCGGGATGCGGCAGGATCAGGAACCGGTCCTCCTCCATGCCCTTGAACAGGGCGTCCGCCACGTCCTCCGGCTCGATCGCGGTGGGCTTGAGCACCAGGTCGCCCGCGCTGCCGGTGGCGTCCAGCATGTCGGTGCGCACGCCCTGCGGACAGATCGCGTGGACCTTGATCCCGCGATGGCGGTAGGTGAGCGACAGCCACTCGGCGAAGGCGTAGGCGCCGTGCTTGGTGACGCTGTACGGCGCGGCGCCGATCATCGTGAGCAGTCCGGCGGCGGAGACGGTGGAGACGAACCGCCCGCCGCCCCGCTCCAGCCAGTCCGGCAGCAGGGCCTCGGCGGCCCGCACATGGGCCATGACGTTGACGTCCCAGGCCTGCGCCCACACGGCCTCGCCGGCGGCCTCGGAACCACCGGAGGCGACCCCGGCGTTGGCGCAGTAGACGTCGACGGTCCCGCCGAGCGCCTCCCGGGCGGCGTCGACGACCGCCGAGGCGTCCCCGGGCACGGCGATCCCCCCGATCTCGTCGGCGACCGCCCGCGCCCGCCCCGCGTCCAGGTCGTTGACGACGACCCTGGCCCCCTCGGCGGCGAACCGCCGGGCCAGCGCGGCCCCGATCCCGCCCCCGGCCCCGGTGACGACCACTCCAGCACCCTGCACGGCTCCCACCATCGGTCTCCTCCGACACGACCCAACACGGCTCAGCAGGCCCAGACTAACCGGTCGGTATGTTGCAGGAAAGAGCCCGCTGAAGGCGCCCCGAAAGAGGCGCGGGGCTGTATCGACATGCGGCTCCGCCGCGTGGGCGCGACAGCCACGACGAACCAGGACCCGAAACACAACCCATGACGTATGGCCAAGTTCACCGGTTAGCAGGACGATACGCCGCACATCGCACAAGCCCGGGGGACGGGAGCAGAGCCACATGGCACAGCCGACGATGAGCGTGAGCCCTTACTGGGAACTGACCTTCGACGCGGACGGCGACGCCGATCCCCGTGAGCGCGACCGCCTGCTGGCCGGGGTGAGGAAGAGCGGGATCCACGACCTGATCCTCTTCTCCCACGGCTGGAACAACGACCGCTCCGGCGCCACCCGCCTCTACACACACTTCTTCGCCCCCATCCCCGCCCTCGCCCCGCCCGCCGCGAGGATCGGCTACGCGGGCGTGATCTGGCCGTCGATGCGCTTCTGCGACGAGCCGATCCCGGACTTCCCGCACACCGCGGCGGCCGTGTGGACCCCGGGCCTGGACGACGGCACCCGGCACGCGCTCCTGGAGACCTTCCCCGGCCGGGCCACGGTGGTCGAGAGCATCGCACGGCTGCTGGAGCAGCGACCGCCGGAGGAGAGCGAGCTGGAGGAGTTCGGCCGCCTGGTCCGGGAGCTGGTGGACGCGGTCCCGCAGGGCCCGCAGGCGCCGTTCGCGGCCGACACCCTCGCGGAGGGGGTGCCGCAGGACGAGCCGGAGATGTTCACCGGCTCGACGGCGGCTGCCTGCACCGCTTTCGCGACGGCCCTGGCCGGCCTCGACGACGACGGCGAGGTACGCGGCTTCGCGCTGCCCAACCCCTGGGACGGGGCGAAGGAACTGCTGCGGCAGGCGACGTACTACGCGATGAAACGGCGCGCGGGCACGGTCGGCGAACGGGGGCTCGGGCCGCTGGTCGGACGGCTGGCCAAGGCGGCACCCGGGGTGCGGGTGCACCTGGTGGGGCACAGCTTCGGCGGACGGCTGGTGTCGTTCGCGCTGCGGGGGCTGCCCGAGGGGGTGCGCACGGTGAAGTCGGTGACGCTGCTCCAGGGGGCCTTCTCGCACTACGCGTTCGCCCCGCAAGGCGTGCTCCAGGGGCACCAGAACCGGATCGACGGTCCCCTGGTGTGCTGCTATTCGCGGTTCGACCAGGCGCTGGGCACGATGTACCCGCTGGCCTCCCGGATGGCCGGCGACGCCCGGGGGCTCGTGGGTGAGGTCCTGGGCGCCACCTGGGGTGCCATGGGGCACGACGGGGTGCAGTCGGTGCCGGGCACGCGCGCGTACCGGCTCGCCGAGGTGCTGGCCCCCGGGAAGCTGCCGGCGGCGGGGTGTGTGAACGTCGACGCGGCCGAGGTGGTCCGGCGGGGCGGGGCGCCGGCCGGGGCGCACAGTGACATCGTGCACCCCGAGCTGGCGCGGGTGGTGCTGGCGGCGGGCCGCATCATCTAGGACGCGACCCGCCGTCGTAGCGCCTAGCGGTGGGACGTGAACTCGACCACCTGCTGGAAGGTGGGCCGGTTCTGCCAACTGATGTTGGAGTGCTTGATGCCTCCCAGGGTGCGCTGGACGATCGAGTCGGCGCACCACTGGTTGCCCGCCGCGCACAGGGTGTCACCCGGATAGACCTGGGCCGCGGTCTTGCCGGCCGCCGTCTTCAGGGTGCTGATCAGGACGTCCCGGCAGCCGCTGAGGGTGCCGCCGCCGCAGTACTTCTGCGGCAGCCCGCCCTGCACGGTCTGGCCGAGCACGGCCCGGATGTCCTTGTCGACATAGCTCCACCAGCCGTACTGGAAGGAGCTGCCGGCGTGTGCCCCGGTCGGGCCGTGGGCGGCCGACGGGGACTCGTCGATGGGCAGGTTGGCGGTGAACGCGGTGTACAGGTCGGTGCCGAGGCCGGAGGAGAACTCGCCCTGGACCAGCAGCGGCCACCAGGCGTCCAGGATGCGGATCGCGTCGGCGTCGGCGTACGTCTTCGAACCGGCCGAGGTCTCCGTGCGCTTGCCGCCCGCGGTCAGCCAGGTCTGCAGTTTGGTGACCGCCGCCGCGACCGTGGAGTCGGTGACCGTGGAGCTGTTGATCACCTTCAGCAGGTTGGGCAGGACGTCCTCGGCGCGCAGGTCGGCGAGCGCCGCGTCCGCCATCGCCTTCACCAGGGAGGCCCGGGTGACCCCGCCGGCCGCGACCAGCGCCTTGACCCGGCTCTCCAGGAGGTTGCCGCGGTGCACGGAGCCGTCGCCCCAGGAGGCGGTGGTGTAGTTGAGGGCCTGTTTGTTGTTCCAGGAGACGTAGTAGTCCTGGTCGATGGAGTTGGGGTGCTCAGAGGCGGCGGTGTAGGTGGCCGTGTTGGTGGCGGGCACCCAGTTCTTCCACTCGTACGCCGCCTGCGCCCACACCGGGAACTCGGAGTCGACGCCGCTCGCGCGCACCGGGTTGTCACCGCTGTTGTAGTACGCGGTGTGCGTGGAGTCGGCGTAGAACCAGTTGAAGGTGTAGTTGATGTGCTGCACCGCGCTCTGGAACGTCTGCGGGCTCTTGACGTAGTCGGGGTCGTTCAGCATCTGGAAGCCGATGATGGAGTCGGCCTCGTGCATGAACGACGAGCGCAGGGTGGTGTAGGCGACCTTCTTGCCGCCGACGGTCGCGCGGTACTCCACGGGACCGTACTTGGTGCGGTACACCCGCATCGTGTACGAGCCCGCCGCGGTGCCGTCGGCGGTGGTCGGCTTCCAGGAGTTCTTCTGCTCGATCACGTCCATGGCCGTGCAGGTGCCGTGGTACAGGTAGTGGTAGTCGTCCTGGCACAGTTCGACCGCGTACGTGTCGATGATGTCCTGGCCGGAGGTCGTGGCGGACCACGCGTAGTCCTGGCCGCGGCCCAGTTCGACGTACATGCTCAGGCCCGCGAAGGAGGCGCCGCGGGCGCTGATGCCCGGACCCTGGATCTCCTGGAGCATGAGGAGCTGCGGGGCGAAGTAGCCGGTCTGCGGTCCGAACACGGCGATCGGGTGGCCGCTCGCGGTGTACTTGCCGCTGACGACGAGGGCGTTGGACATCCCGCGCCGGGCCGAGCTGAGGGCGGTCGCGGTGGCCGCCGCCGCGGTGGCGGAGGCGCTCTGGTCGGCCCCGGTGCCGGTGGCGTCGTAGACCAGCGGCTGGGTGCTGACCGATCCGGAGTCCGGCAGCGCCTGGCCCTGGGCGGTGTCGGGCTTGGCGCCGTACGGGAAGCTCTCGCCGTTGTGGACGGTGAGGACGGCCTCGGGGTCGTTGCGTTCGCGGAACGCCTCCCAGACCTTGGTGCCCTCCGTCACGCCGTACTTCTCCTGCGCGGCGAGCAGGGAGATGGCGTTGTTGACCTCGCCTCCGCCGCCGGAGCCGAAGAGGGCGCCGATCACCGAGGCGAGGGCCACCAGGTCGGTGACCTTGAAGTGGTCGATGGTGCCCGCGTTGGTGATTGAGTCCTTGTGGCCGGTCAGGACGTATTCACCGGGGAAGTAGCGGCCGCTGTCGGAGGCGTCGATGTAGGCGTTGATGCCGTCGAGGTAGGCGTTCGCGTCCGCGAGGGCCTGTTGGCCGCGGGTGCCGTTGGTGGCGACGGCGTTGTCGATCTGGGCCTGGAGGTCTGCCTCGGTGTACGGAGCGTTGCGCCAGAACTGCTGCTCGAGACCCTGGTTGGCGGGGTCACCGCCGGCGAAGGCGGTGAGCTGGCCGCGGCCGACGTGGCGGAAGACGTCCATCAGCCACAGCCGGTCCTGGGCCGCGGCATACCCGGCGCCGAACTCGGTGCCGTATCTGGTGGTACCGGTGATGTGCGGAACGCCCGTCTTCTTGTCGCGGACGATCGTCACGTCCGTGCGGCCGGCGGGACTGAGGGTGGAGGCGACTTGATCGGAGGCGACACCGAACGACGCGTCGTTGAAGAACGTGTTGATCGTGGCGTTGGTGAGGGTCGAGTAGCCCTTGGCCAGGTTGGCGTAGGGGCCGAGCTGGTCCTCGGCGTGGTCGGGCTGGGTGCCGAAGGCCTGGTTGAGCAGGATCTGCGCGAGTGTGGCGTTGCCGTTCTCGCCGGGCGGCAGGATGTCGGAACACTGTCCGCCGCAGTAGTCGTTCGCCGCGGTGACGCCGGCCGCGGCGGCCGGTGTCTGGGCAAGGGGCGACAAAAGTCCGGCAATGAGGGCGCATACGGATGCGGCCTTCAGGAACCCGGGGAATCTGCCGGGAGTTCTCAGTCTGTCGAGAGTGAAGCGTGGGGTTCGCCGTGGCATCGGCTGCTCCTAGCGACGCGGGGGAATCGGCGGAAGGTTACCGGCGGTATCCCCGGGATTGAAGATGAACATGCGTCAAGTTTTCGGCAGGTGGGGGGCGATGGAGATCGAAGGGAGCCGAATCGCGTGTCGATACGTCTATTCGACGACGTCCGTACGACGACGCCGAAGTGACCGAAGTACAGGTGCAGATGTGACGGAGGTGCAAGGCGATGGCGGGTTTCCGGAGTCTGGCGAGACAGGCGCGAGACGCTCGGTGCGATCTGGCACTGCGGCGTTACTCGCTCCGCAAGTGCCTTGAGCGGTTCGCCCCCTACGGGCACAGGGCGACCTGGGACCATCTGTGCTCCCGGGCCGGGTTCGGACCCGAGGACCGCTCCCCCGACCCTGCGCGGCTCGTGGCCGCGTTGGACGAGCTGGAGGAGGCGCGGGCGGTGTGGCTGGCCTACGAGGTCGAGTTCGCCGAGCGCCGCAAGAAGGAGAAGCACGACGGGCTGCGCAGGCCGGGGAGTGTCGACGACTGGCACCGGCTGACCTGGGGCGGCTTCGGCGTGGCGTGGTGCGACGACCCGCGGGTCCACCCCCGTGAACCGCTGGCCGAGGTGCTGCGCCGGCTGATCAGCGCGCTGGAGCGCGAACCGGGCCACTCCTGCCCCGTCTGCGGCGGCGAGCGCCTGCAGTGGAAGTACGACCTGGACCACGAGCCCTCGGCGGGCCCCGTCTGCGTGGACTGCGGCATCCTCGTGCCGCGGCCCGTGCTCACCCCCGAGGCGCTGGCCTACGCCCGGCGCGGACGGCTGCTGGTGTCGGTGTCGGCCTGAGGTCCCCCGAGCGCAAGGGCGCGAGAACACGGGGAACACGGGAGCAAGGGAGCACACCGGGGGTGCGCCGGGGATGCCGCACCCCCCTTGGGGAGACACGTGCGCAGGTCTGTCTGAACGGATCGCGCGGGCCGGCCGACGGGGCCGCGGTGCCGATGTCACCGCGGGCGCCGGCCGAGTCGACGGCGCGGGCCGTCGCGGCCGGGCCACGGAGGTCCACGTCCACCCCCGCGCCCCCTGTGGCCGGGAGAGCCTCTCCCCACGGGTCGTGGCGACGGCCGTGGAGGCGATACGGCGGCGGATGTCGGTCCCGGTCGGGGTGACCACCGGCGCCTGAACCGAGCCGGATCCGGTGGTACGCGTGTCCCGTGTGCGCGACCGGTCGGTGCTGCCCGACTTCGCCTCCGTCAACCGGCACGAGCCGGGCGCGGAGGAGTTCGCCGGGCAGGTGCTCGCCCTGGGGGTCGGGGTGGAGGCGGGCCTGTGGCCCGCGACCGACGGCGCCGCCGGTTCGCCGCGTCCCCGCTCGCGCCGAAGGTGCTGCGCGTGCCGGCGGAGGTGACGGACCCGCACGCGCGGACCGCCGGGGCGCCGGCCCGGGCGCTGCCGGCCGGGGTGGGCTCGGCGCGAGGCCGGCCCGTGCCGCCGCACGGTGAGGAGGGCGGGGCCTGGACGATGCTGCGGCTGGCGGGGCGGCTCCGGCTCGCGACCCGGATCGGCGTGGAGGACACCCTGCTGCCGCCGGACGGGCGGCGGGCTTCGTCCGACGCTCAGTCGGTGGTCGAGGGGCTGTACCAGTACGGATGCGCCCAGCGGTCGTCGTAGGGCAGGGCGAGGAGCTCGGTGCGGAGCGCGAGGTCGGGCTCGCCCGCCGCGCGCAGCCGGGCGGGGGCGTGCTCGGCGAGCCAGACCCGGAGCGCGGCGACGACGGCGGGCTCGTCGCCCGGGGCCCACCAGGAGAAGGGCGACTCGTCGAAGACGAGTCCGTGCTCCCACCGGGCGACACAGCTCACCAGGTGCGCGTCGGCGGCCGGCCCGGGCTGCCACCGGTCGAGGAGCGGGGCGTGGGCGCCGAGGATCATGGCGCAGGTCTCGAACACGTCCGCGGGCGGGTACGGCGGAGCGGCCGTTGTCAGGGTGTCCTGCCACCAGGCGAGCACGAACGCCTCGATCGCCGCCGACTGTCCGGCCGGCCAGTCGCGCCAGGCGACGCGGGCGAGACCCGGGAAACTCCAGCCGATGCCGTCCAGGGTGCCGTCGGCGATGGCGTGGGCGGTCTGGGGAAGCAGGCGGCGCATGGACGCGGCGTGGTCGTCGAAGTGGTCGGAGCCCTCGAAGGCGAACCTGCGCAGGACGTCCGGGGGGACCCGCGTGTACGGGGTGCGCAGGTACGCGGTCTCCTCGGGCAGGTGACAGAGCGCGCAGCCGGTCTCGCGGGGACTCGCGAAACCGTTGAAGACCGTGTCGATGTCCGCGAGCGCGGCGGCAAGGGCGGGTGAGTGCAAGGGAGTTCGTCCCGTCGGGACTCCGCGCGCGACGGTGTCGCCGTCGGCCGAAGAGCGTGACGTTACCAGTCGATATTCGGTTCGCTCCAGCCCTTTCCCGCAAGGACAGTTGGGGGCGATGAAACCGAGCTGAGGTACCGAAGGAGCCCCTCGATGTCGACGCTGCGCGTCACCGCCGAAGTCCTGACCGTGCACGAACACCCCCACGCGGACGCCCTCGAACTGGCCCAGGTCGGCCTGTACCGGGCCGTCGTCGCCAAGGGGGCGTACCGCACCGGTGAGGCCGCCCTCTACATCCCGGAGCAGGCGGTGCTGCCGCTCGGCCTGGTCGAGGAGCTGGGGCTGACCGGCCGGCTGGCGGGCAGCAGGTCGGACCGGGTGAAGGCGGTGCGGCTGCGGGGCGAGCTGTCCCAGGGGATCGTGTGCCGGCCGAAGTCGCTGGCGGACGTCGATCTGGTGCGGGCGGCCGCGGAGGGCACCGACTTCGCGGAGCTGCTCGGCATCGTGAAGTGGGTGCCGCCGATCCCGCCCACCATGAGCGGGGACGTCGAGGCGGCGGCGGATCTGCTGCCGTGGGTCGACATCGAGAACATCCAGCGGCACCCGGACATCTTCGAGCCCGGCGAGCCGGTGGTCCTCACGGAGAAGCTGCACGGCTCGGCGTGCCTGCTGACGTATGTCGCGGGCGACGAGCGGGTGTACGTCTCCTCCAAGGGGTTCGGCGCGAAGTCGCTGGCCCTCGTGGAGGATCCGCGGAACCTGTACTGGCGCGCGATGCGCGGACACGGCGTCGCCGAGGCGGCGGCCCGGATCGCCGAGCGGCTCGGGGCACGGCGGGTCGGTGTCTTCGGGGAGGTGTACGGCGCGGGCGTGCAGGATCTGACGTACGGCGCGGACGGGCGGCGCGAGACGCTCGGGTACGCGGTGTTCGACGTGTCCGTGGACGTCGGGGGTGTCGTGCGATGGCTGGACACGGCGGAGGTGACGGGGCTGCTGGAGGGCGAACTGCCCCTGGTTCCGCGACTGTTCGAGGGGGCGTACGACAGTGAGGCCGTCCTGGGGATCGCGACCGGGCGGGAGACGGTGTCCGGGCGGGAGCTGCATCTGCGCGAGGGCGTGGTGATCCGGCCCGCTGTCGAGCGGTACAGCACGGTGACCGGCGGCCGGGCGATCGCCAAGGCGGTGAGCGGGGCGTACCTGACCCGGAAGGGCGGCACGGAGTACGAGTGAACCTGGGCCGGTGCGGGCCGGGGGTGGGTCGTGCGGCGCCCGCGGCTGAACGGGTTTCTCAGGGGGCGCGGGGAACTGCGCGACAAGCCCCCACGCACCGGCGGACGAACGCATCCGCGCCCCTACTTCCTCCGCTCCCCCAACAATCGTGACCCCGTCAGCCGTTCCCCGAACACGTCGTCCGGGTTGGACAGCACACAGGTGTCCAACGAAAGGCACCCGCAGCCGATGCAGTCGGTGAGGTGGTCCCTCAGACGGTTGAGCTGCTGGATGCGCCGGTCCAGTTCCGCCCGCCACCGCTCGGAGAGCCGCGCCCAGTCCTCCCGGGTCGGCGTGCGTTCCTCGGGCAGCTCGGCCAGCGCCTCGCGGATCGTAGCGAGCGGGATCCCGACGCGCTGGGCCGCGCGGACGAAGGCCACCCGGCGCAGCGTGTCGCGGTGGTAGCGCCGCTGGTTGCCGGCGGTACGGCGGCTGGCGATCAGCCCCTTGGACTCGTAGAAGTGCAGGGCGGAGACGGCGGCGCCGCTGCGCGCGGCGAGCTGGCCGACCGTGAGCTCATGGATCTTCTCGGGAATCTGGGGCACCCCTCGAACCCTACCGGCCCCTTCCGCTACCATGCTAAGCAGTCGCTTAGCATGAGATCGCGCGAGAGGGCCCGAGACGACATGGCAGAGCCGAGGATCTTCACGTCCGCCGAGGAACTGAAGGCGGCGGTGGGCGAGCAGCTGGGGTACACCGACTGGCTGGAGATCGACCAGAAGCGGATCGACCTGTTCGCCGACGCCACCGGGGACCACCAGTGGATCCACGTCGACCCGGAGAAGGCCGCCGCCGGCCCGTTCGGGACCACCATCGCCCACGGATATCTGACACTGTCCCTGCTGCCGCTGTTCGGGCCGCAGCTCATGGGCGTCGAGAACGTGAAGATGGGCGTCAACTACGGCACCAACAAGGTGCGTTTCCCCTCCCCCGTCCCGGTCGGCTCCCGGCTGCGGGCCACCGCGACGATCACCGGCGTCGAGGACGTGACGGGCGGCATCCAGGTCACCGTCGCCTTCAGCGTGGAGCGCGAGGGCGGGGACAAGCCGGTGTGCGTCGCGGAGTCGGTATCCCGCTACTACCTCTAGTTCTAGGGGGTGTTTCGAAAGTCCTGTGCGGTGCCGGGACTTTCGAAACACCCCCTGGCCCACCCGCCCCCGGGCGCGCCACTACTGCGCCGCGCCCACCATCCGCAGCACGAGGTCGGCGTACAGCGCGCCGACCTCGTCCGGTGTGCGGGGGCCGTCGACGTTGAACCAGCGGGCCACGTCGATGCAGAGGGAGAGCACGGCGAGAGTGGTGCCGTGGACGTCGATGACCTGGAACTCCCCCGTCGCGACCCCGTCCTGGATGATGCCGCGCACCTCCGCGTCGACCTGCCGGCGCAGCGCGAGGATCTCGGCGCGGGCGTCGGGTCCGAGGGCGTCCAGTTCGTACTGGACGACCCGGGCGGTGGTGCGCCGCCCGGCGTGCCAGCGGACGAAGGAGCTCACGGCCTCCGCGAGCCGCTGCGTCGCGCTGCCGTCGCCGGCCGCCGCCGTGCGCAGGATGTCCAGCGCCCGGTCGTGACCGATCCGGCTGATGCGGTGCAGCAGCTCTTCCTTGGTCTTGTAGTGGATGTAGAGAGCGGCCGGGCTCATCCCCGCGCGGCCCGCGATGTCACGGGTCGTCGTCGCGTGATAGCCCCGCTCGGCGAACGCCTCCACGGCGGCGACGAGCAGTCGCCGGGCCGCGTCGGGGGTGACCTCGTCCCACGGCTCGATCTCGCCGCCGGCCGTCTCCTGAGCCGTACTCATCCCTCGCTCGCCCCTCTCGGTACAGTCGCCCCACCATACCGCCGAAGGTGAGCGGCCGCTTAGAGTGGCCGCTCAGCCCAGGGAAAACCCTCGGACCTTCTAGATCTTCTCGAAGGGGTCGTGCTCGGCGAGAAGTTTCTCCAGCCGGGCCTGGTCGACGCGGCTGACGATCGTGCCGGCCTCCTGCCGGTCACGGATCACCTTCGCCAGGGTGAAGGAGGAGGTCACCAGGTACAGGACCGCTATGGCCAGGAAGGTGCGCACCCAGGCGTCGGCGTTCATCCGGTAGATCCCGACCGCCGTGGCCGCCATGGCGATGGCGAAGGACGCGACGGCCTGCCCGTAGAACGCGGCCGTGTTCTGCTGTTTGACCGGTGTGTCACTCATGGGCGACAGAATCCCGCCGATGTGGCGCGGGCCACATCCGTACAGCTACTCAGTCGGTACTCAGAACGCCGACACACCCGTCAGCGCCCGCCCGATGACCAGCTTCTGGATCTGGCTGGTGCCCTCGTAGAGGGTCATCACCCGGGCGTCGCGCAGCAGCTTGCCCGCCGGGTACTCGTCGATGTAGCCGTACCCGCCGAAGACCTGGAGGGCGTTGTTGGCGGCGCGGACCGCGGCCTCGGAGGCGAAGAGCTTGGCCTTGGAGGACTCGACGGCGAACGGCAGCCCGCGGTCGACCAGATCGGCGACCCGCCAGGTCAGCAGCCGGGCCGCGTCGACGTCCACGGCGATGTCGCTGATCAGCTCCTGGACGAGCTGATGGTGGGCGATGCTTTTGCCGAACTGCTCCCGCTCGCCCGCGTACCGCACCGCCGCGTCCAGGGCGGCCTGGGCTATGCCGACGCAGCCCGCCGCGACCGACATCCGGCCCTTGGCGAGCGCCGACATGGCGACCGAGAAACCCTTGCCCTCCGTACCGAGCAGGGCGGAGGCGGGCACCCGGACGTCCTCGAGGACCAGTTCGGCGGTGGCCTGGCCGCGCAGGCCGAGCTTGCCGTGGACGGTACGGCGGGTGAGGCCCGGGGTCTCGGTGGGGACCAGGAAGGCGGAGACGCCCTTGTGGCCGGGGGCGTCCGTGGAGCGGGCGAACAGCAGGACGACATCGGCCCAGGTGCCGTTGGTGATGAACATCTTGCTGCCGTTGATCACATACGAGTCGCCTTCCCGCACGGCCCGGGTGGCGAGGTTGCCGGCGTCCGAGCCGGTGCCGGGTTCGGTGAGGCCGAAGCAGCCGAGGAGCGCCCCGGAGGTGAGACCGGGCAGCCAGCGCCGCTTCTGCTCCTCGCTCCCCCGGGCCGCGATCGTCTTCGCGACCAGCCCCAACGACACGGAGACGATCCCGCGCACCGACGAGTCGCCTCGCCCCAGCTCCTCCGTGACCAGGCAGTACGCGAGATGGTCGCCGCCCGAGCCGCCGTACTCCTCGTCGATCGTCAGCCCCAGGAAGCCGACCTCGCCGAGCTTCTTCACGATGGCCCGGTCCACCTCCTCGGCGCGGTCCCAGGCGACGACGTTCGGGGCGATCTCCCGCTCGACGAAGTCCCGGGCGAGCCGCCGGACGGCCTCCTGCTCGTCGCTGAGCCCCAGGTTCACCACGAGATCACCCCACTTGAAAACCGGACATTTAAATTAGCACTGCTAGTTTCTGTTGGCAGCCCTACTATGTGCGCCATGGCCCGACCGCGCAAGCCCCTCCTCAGCACCGACCGGATCGTCGACACCGCCCGGGCACTGGTGGACGCGGAGGGCCTGGCGGCCGTCTCCACGCGTCGGCTCGCCGCCGAACTCGGGGTCAGCGGGCCGTCCCTCTACAACCACTTCCGCACCAAGGACGAGATCCTGGAGGCCGTCGCCGACTCGGTGAGCGCCCAGATCGACCTGTCGATGTTCGAGGACGGCCGGGACTGGCGGACCGCGCTGCACGACTGGGCGGTCTCCTACCGCTCCGCCCTGCGCGACCACCCGAACATCGTCCCGGTCCTCGCCCAGGGCCCCGGCCGCCGCCCCGCCGGCCTCAGGGTCGCCGACGCGGTCTACGGCGCGATGGTCACGGCCGGCTGGCCCCCCGCCCAGGCCACCTCGATCGGCGCGCTGATGCGCTACTTCATCATGGGCTCGGCCCTGGGCTCGTTCGCGGGCGGTTTCGTGGACGACGCCGAGGCCTACGACCCCACGGACTACCCGCACCTGGGCCAGGCCCATCTCCTGGCCGACCAGCAGGAGAAGATCGACGAACGGGCCTTCGAGACGGGCTTGACGGCGTTGCTGGACGGCCTGGCGACCCAACACCGTCAACTGTCCTGACCGAGGGCCGACCGGTCGGGCGTGGAGCGGACCGCTTCGCGCTGACGCACGCGTCCGAAATCCGCGAGCCCCCTCGCCCTTCGTTTTCTAGGCTCGGGAGCATGATGAACACCGCTCGTCGTCCGGAGCTGCTCGCCGCCGGCGCGGCCGGCTTCACCGTTCTGGCCTGGGCCTCCGCCTTCGTCTCGATCCGCAGTGCCGGGGGCGCGTACTCCCCGGGCGCGCTGGCGCTGGGCCGGCTGCTGGCCGGTGCGCTGGTGCTGGGGGTCCTGTGTGTCGTACGGCGTGAGGGGTGGCCGCCGAGGGAGGCCTGGCGCGGGATCGCGGTCTCGGGCGTGCTCTGGTTCGGCGTGTACATGGTGGTCCTGAACTGGGGCGAGCAGCAGGTGGACGCGGGCACGGCCGCCCTGGTGGTGAACATCGGCCCGTTGCTGATCGCCCTGCTGAGCGCACGGTTTCTCGGTGACGCCCTGCCGCCGAGGCTGCTGGCCGGGATGGCGGTGTCCTTCGCGGGGGCGGTGACCGTGGGGCTGTCGATGTCGGGCGGGGGCGGGTCCTCGCTGCTCGGTGTGGCGCTGTGCCTGGCGGCGGCCGTCGCGTACGCGGGCGGGGTGGTGGCGCAGAAGCCGGCGCTCGGGCACGCGAGCGCGCTGCGGGTGACGGCGTTCGGGTGCGCGGTGGGGGCGGTGGTGTGCCTGCCGTTCGCCGGGCAACTGGTCCGGGAGGCCGCCGACGCCCCGCTGTCCGCGACCCTCAACATGGTCTACCTGGGGGTCGTCCCCACCGCGCTCGCCTTCACGACCTGGGCGTACGCGCTGGCCCGGACGACAGCCGGGCGCATGGGGGCGACGACGTACGCGGTGCCCGCACTGGTGGTGCTGATGTCGTGGCTGGCGCTGGGTGAGGTGCCGGGTCTGCTGACACTGGCCGGCGGGGCGCTGTGCCTGGCGGGGGTGGCGGTGTCCCGGTCGAAGGCGCGGCGGGCCGGGGCGGTGGAGCCGCGGCCCGAGCAGGAGGACGTGTCGGCGTGACCGGGCCCGGCCGGCGAGGACCTTTGCCGCGGCACCAGGGGGTGTTTCGAAAGTCCCGCACAGCACCCGCGGCGCCCGGCACGTACTCGCGCCGTACCGGCCGAAACCCCGAAACACCCCCTAGAAGACCACCAGGGCCCGGCCGCCCTTGCCCGCGAGCATGTTCTCGAAGGCGGCCGGGATGCCGTCGAGGGCGATGCGTTCGGTGACCAGCGCGGAGAGGTCGAGGCGGCCCGCGCGGACGTGCTCGGCGAGCACCGGCAGGTCCCGCGCCGGGTCGGTGTTGCCGTAGACGCAGCCGGACAGGGTCCTGCCCCAGTGGAAGAGTTCCAGGGCGTTGAAGGTGACCTGCTGGTCCTTGCCGCCGATGCCGACGACCGTGGTGCGGCCGCCGCGCCGGGTGGACTCCCAGGCGGTGCGGATGGTGACGGCGCGGCCCACGCACTCCACGGCCACGTCGACGCCCTGTCCGCCGGTGAGGCCGCGGATCTCCCGGGCCGTCTGCGCGGAGGCGACCACGTACTCCGTGGCGCCGGCCGCCCGCGCCAGTTCCTCCTTCTCCGGGGAGACGTCCACGGCGACGATCGTGGAGGCGCCGGCGATCCGGGCGGCCTGGAGGGTGGCCAGGCCCACCCCGCCCACGCCGAACACGGCGACGGTCTCGCCGGCGCGGACGCGCGCGGAGTGGTGGACGGCGCCGTATCCGGTGAGGACCGCACAGCCGAGCAGGGCCGCGTCGGCGAGCGGGACGCCGTCGGGCAGCGGCAGGACGCAGGAGGCCCCGACGACGGTCTCCTCGGCGAAGGCGGCGACGTTCAGGCCGGGATGGAGGTCGGTGCCGTCGGCGGTGCGGGCGTACACGTCCGCCGAGCCGTTCAGCGCGTTGGCGCACAGCCAGACCTCGCCGAGTCCGCAGGCGTGGCAGTTCCCGCAGGACGGGGCCCAGTTGAGGACGACCCGGTCGCCGGGCGCCACCCGGGTGACCCCCTCGCCCACGGAGACGACGGTGCCCGCGCCCTCGTGTCCGAGGACCGCCGGGACCGGCACCCGCATGGTGCCGTCGGACAGGGACAGATCGGAGTGACAGACCCCGGCGGCGGCGAGCCGCACCCGGACCTGGCCGGGGCCGGGGTCCGGGAGCTCGATGTCGGTGATCTCCAGCGGAGCACCCACGGCGGGGAGTACGGCGGCGCGAACCATGGCGGCAACCTCCTCAGAACTGCAGGGACTTGGTCTGGAGGTACTCGGCGAGACCGTGCGCGCCGAGCTCGCGGCCGACGCCCGACTGCTTGTAACCGCCGAACGGGGCGCGGGGGTTGAAGCGGCCGCCGTTGATGTCGACCTGTCCGGTGTCCATGCGCCGGGCGAAGGCGACCGCCTCGGCCTCCTCCCCGGCCCAGACCGCGCCGGCCAGGCCGTAGACCGTGCCGTTGGCGATCCGCAGGGCGTCCTCCTCGTCCTCGTAGCGCAGGATCGACAGGACGGGGCCGAAGATCTCCTCCTGGGCGACCGTCATCTCGGGCGTGACGTCGGCGAGGACGGTCGGCGCGACGAAGTAGCCGCGTTCGCGCGGGGATTCGGGTCCGCCGGCGACCAGCCGGGCGCCCTCGGCGACGCCCTTCTCGATGTAACCCCGCACGCGGGCCCTCTGGGCGGCGTTCACCACGGGGCCGATGCGGTCGCCGTACTTGGCGGCGGCGGCCGCGGCCAGCTCGACGGCCTCGTCGTACCGGTCGCGGTGGACCAGCATGCGGGTCCAGGCGCTGCACGTCTGGCCGGAGTTGGACATCACGTTGGCGACGCCGACGTTGACCGCCTTGGCGAGGTCGGCGCTCGGCAGGATGACGTTGGCGGACTTGCCGCCGAGTTCGAGGGCGACCTTCTTGATCGCGGCGCCCGCCGTGGCGGCGATCCGCCTGCCGACGGCCGTGGAGCCGGTGAAGGAGACCAGGTCGACGCCGGGGTGCTCGGCGAGGGCCTGGCCCGCGACCGGGCCGAGGCCGGTGACGAGGTTGAACACACCGGCCGGGACGCCGGCCTCGTGGACGGCCTCGGCGAAGAGCTGGGCGATGAGCGGGGTGTCCTCGGCGGGCTTGAGGACCACGGTGCAGCCGGCGGCCAGGGCCGGGGCGACCTTGGCGACGATCTGGTGCAGCGGGTAGTTCCAGGGCGTGATGGCGCCGACCACGCCGATCGGCTCGTGCAGGACGGTCGAGTTGCCGACCTTCTCCTCGAAGGAGTGGGTGGCGGCGAGCTCGGCGTAGGAGCCGGCGACCGCGATCGGCAGGCCGGCGTGGACCGCGTGGGAGAAGGCGAGCGGGGAGCCGAGCTCGGCGGTGACGGTCTCGGCGATCTCGGCCTTGCGGCGCGCCAGGACGTCCCGCAGGGCGGTCAGCCGGGCGGCGCGCTCGGCGGGCGGGGTGGCCGACCAGGCCGGGAGCGCGGCGCGCGCGGCCCGTACGGCGGCGTCGACGTCCTCGGCGTCACCGGCCGGGACCCGGGCGATCACCTGCTCGTCGGCCGGGTCGACGACCTCGATCACGTCCCGGCCCGCGGCGGGGCGCCAGGCGCCGTCGAGATAGATGCCGTCGTGTGCCTTCATCGCGTTCCTTCCGGCGGTGTGGTCGTCGGCGCACCAAACTAGCGTCGTTAGTTTTCCGGCACCAGGGGCCTTGGGGGCGACTGCGCCACGGCGGGTGGGTGGGCCCGGTCACTCCTCCAGGTCGGGCAGCCGCGCGGGGGCCGGGCAGATGCGCTCGCCGTGCTGGTCGAAGACGAAGAGATGGGCGGTGTCGACGAGGAGGGGGACCTGCATGCCGTACCGGAGGTCGAAGTCGGGGGTGGTGCGGACCACCAGGTCGCCGGGGACCCGTACCTGCGGGGTACCGGGCGGCCGGTCCTGTTCCGCCCGCTCGTCCAGGACGACGACCGGTCCGGCCCGCAGGCTGCCCGCGCGTTCCCGCAGCCGCCCGAACACACCGCCCTCGCGGGTCCGGCGCCGGGAGGGGCGGGCGAGGGGCCGGGGTGCCTCCAGTTCGGGGACGACGGCGGGGCTGGAGCCGGTGTTGAAGTGGACGAGGACCTCGTGGCCCTGGAACTCCACATGCTCGACGAGCCCGGTGATGTGGGTCTCCTCGGGGCGGGCCTCGGCGGGCGTGGCGATGCGCACGGCCTCCGAGCGCAGGCCGACGATCACCTCGCGGCCCTGCTGCACCCGCAGCAGCCGGTGGTCCAGACAGAGCGGCTCGGGCAGCCGCAGGGCCTGTTTGCCGAGGCCGACCGTCATCGCGCCGTCGAGCGGGGCGCGCACGAGGCCGCGCAGGAGGTTGATGCGCGGGGTGCCGATGAAGGCGGCGACGAAGACGTTGCGGGGCAGGGCGTAGACCGCGCGCGGGGTGTCGACCTGCTGGAGGACGCCGCCGCGCAGGACGGCGACCCGGTCGCCGAGCGACATGGCCTCGGCCTGGTCGTGGGTGACGTAGACCGTGGTGACGCCGAGGTCCCGGGTCAGCTTGGACATCTCGGCGCGCAGCCGGTTGCGGAGTTTGGCGTCCAGGTTGGACAGCGGTTCGTCCATCAGGAACGCGGAGGGGTGGCGGGCGATGGCCCGGCCCATGGCGACCCGCTGGCGTTCGCCGCCGGAGAGCTGCGCGGGGAAGCGGTCGAGGAGTTCCTCGATGCCGAGCATCCGGGCGGTGGCCTCGATGCGCGGGCCGGGGTCGGCGCCGGGGGTCTCGATGCGCAGCGGGAAGCCGATGTTGTCGCGGCCGGTCATGTTCGGGTAGAGGGCGAAGTTCTGGAAGACCATCGCGATGTTCCGCTCGGAGGGCGCGAGGTCGTTGGCGTACGCGCCGTCGAGGAGCAATGCGCCCTCGGTGATGTGTTCCAGGCCGGCGATCATTCTGAGCACGGTGGACTTGCCGCAGCCCGAGGGCCCGAGGAGGACCAGGAACTCGCCGGGCTCGATGTCCAGCGACAGCCGGTCCACGGCCCGGACCCCTCCGGTGTGGACCTTGCTGACGTCGTGCAGGGATATGGCGCGTGTCATGGAAGTGTCCCGGGGGCTCACTGGTGTGGTGAGTCACGGAAGCTAACGGACTGTGCACGCCCGGGGGAAGAGACACGCGCGGATCGGGCGTCCCGGTCCGACCGGTGAGAAACCGGACGGTCTGGTTCAGGTCAGGGGGTGCGGGTCTTCGGGTCGAGTACGCGGGTGAGGTGGGCGAAGACGACGAGGTTGCCGTCGTAGCCGGTCCGGCGGTGGAAGACGCCGCCGCAGGTGATCAGCCGCAGCTCGGGGCGGCCGCGGTCGCCGTACACCTCCGTGTTCGGGAAGTGCGCCTTCTCGTATCTGCGCAGGACGTCGACGGCGTAGACCGCGGTACGGCCGTCCGCGCGGCGCACCTCGATCAGCTTGCCGCGCTTCAGCTCGGACAGGCCCGCGAAGACGGCCGGGCCGTTGTCGGTGTCGAGGTGCCCCACGGCCACGGCGGTCCCCCGCTCCCCCGGCCCCGGGCCGTCCGCGTACCAGCCGACGCGATGCGCGTCACCGTCGGCGGGCGCGGGAAGCCGGCGCCGGTCGTCGAGCCGGAGGTCGATGACGGGGGCGTCCACGCTGAGGTAGGGGATGAGGAGCCGGAGGGCCCGGGCGCGCGGGTCGGCCGGTGGGACGGCAGCCGTCGGGCCGGGCCCGGACCGGGGGGTGGCGGGGGTGGCGCCGGGACCGGCCGGTGTCGACCCGGGGCCGGCGGAGGTGGACCACGGGGCGGCGGGAGGGGACCCGGGTCCGGCGGGGGGCGGCTGGGCGGGGCGGCCCGGCTGCCCCGCCGCGGACTGTTGAGGGGGCCCTCCGGGGGCACGGCCCGGGAGGGTCCGGGAGGTGCCGGGCGACGGGGTGCTGCGGGGGCGGGAGTCGCCGTCCTGGGGGCGGGGCGGGGCGAGCGGGTCCCGGCCGTCGGCTGCCTCACCGGGCCGCGCCCCGGCCCGGGCGGAGCCCCCCGGGCCGGCCGCCGCCGGGCCCGGGGGTTCCTCGTCCTGGGTCCAGTGCACGCACCCCGTGACCAGCACGGCGGTCAGCGCGACCGTCCGGGTCAGCCGGTAGGCGCGTGTGTGGTACCAGGGCCTGCGCCTGCGCCTGTGTCTACGCGGCGCCATGCGGCCGGCGACGGAGCCGGAACCAGAGCACCCCGCCGACCGCGGCCACCCCTACGGCGGCGGCCCCGGCGACCGGGCCGAACGCGGCGTCACGGGCGAGCCCGCCGCCGCCGGCGGGCGGACCGCCGTGGGGGCCGCCGTGGTAGCCGTGCGGGCCGCCGGGGTAGCCGGTGACCGTCTCGCTGGGGCTGGCGCTGGGGCTGGGGCTGGGACTGGTGCTCGGGCTGCCGCTCGGGCTCGGCGAACCGGACGCGCAGTCGACCCAGAAGACCTTCTGCTTGTCCGTGCCGCCGTCGCCGTCGGGCGTCGAGAAGGTGAGCTTGTAGTGGCCGTCGGCGAGCGAGATGTCCTCACTCCGCCCGGTGCCCGCCGTCCCGATGGTGATCTGGCCGCCGGTCCCCGGAAGGTCGGCGGTCGGCGGTTGGCCCTCGATGGTCCAGGTGGCGACGTCGGTCGGGTCGAAGTTGAAGGCCTCGATGTAGAACAGGCAGACGTGCGGGTCGTTCTCCGGTCCGCTTTGCGGGGTGCCGACGGCGTGGATCTTGACGTCTCCGGCGGTGGCGGCGAAGGCGTGCGCCCCGGTCAGGGCGCTCCCCGCGACGGTGAGGGCCGCGAGGGCGGCGATACGGGCGCCGGCGCGGCGGGGGCGGGGCGTGACGTGCATGCAGGCTCCTCCGAGTCAGATGATTTTCATACAAATCACTCTTCACCTGACTCTTTGTCACATCCGCCCACCCGACGGCGGGAGCCTCGCCCTGCGACCCGTCAACTGTCCCTCGTCCGGCCCACCGCGGACCCGGATCGCCGGGGTTCGGCGACCGCTTCCGGTGCCCCCGCCGGCCTCGCCGGTGACCGCACCGCCACCGCCGCCGACAGCAGCAGCAACGCACCCAGCATCACGAAGGGCGCGGCCACCCCCGCCACCCCGGCGACCAGGCCCGCCGTGGCGGGCGCGGCGACCTGGCCGAGGCGGTTGCCGGTGAGCCGCAGCGCGAGAGCGGTGGAGCGGGCGCCGTCGGGCGCGGCCTGGACGACCGTCGTCATGGACAGCGGCTGCCCGACCCCGAGGCAGAAGCCCAGCACCGCGAGCATCGCACCGAGCGCCCAGACCGGCACCGGCAGTGCGATCCCCGCGCACAGCAGCGCCGCCAGCAGACACGTCACGGCGAGCAGCAGCGTCCGGCCGAGCAGCCTGAGCAGCGGGGTGAGGACGAGCCGACAGGCGATGGTGGCCGCGGCGCGGACGCTGAGCAGGACGCCGATCACCGAGGGCGCGATGCCCCGCTGCTCGCCGACCACCGGGAGGTAGGCGGTGAGGATGTCGGTCGCGGACAGCACGGCGAGGCTGACGAGGATGCCGGCCGGGACGCCCCGGGCACGCAGGATGCGGCCGACGGGGACGCGGTCGCCGTGCGCCGTACGGGACTTGGCCGCCGTGTCGCGGTGTTCTATGCGCCACAGGGAGGTGAACGCGACCGCGCAGCCCGCGCCCGCGACCAGCAGGGCGAGCGCGCTGGTGTGCGCCATGTCGTCGCGGGCGATCAGCGCGCCCGCCGCGATCGGGCCGATCAACTGGCCGAGGGAGGCGCCGATCGTGAAGTGGCCGAAGTTGCGGTCCTGTTCGTGCGGGGCGGACTGGCGGGCGACGAGCGACTGGGAGCCGATGACGAAGCACAGGTGGCCGAGGCCCATCACCCCGCTCCACAGCGCCATCGCCCACAGGGACCCGGCGAGGCCGCTGAGGGCGCAGCCGCCGGAGATGAGGACCACGCCCACCGGCAGCAGCGGGGCGCAGCGGCCGTGGTCCGTGCGGCGGCCGAGCGGTACGGCGGCGAAGAGCGGCAACAGCGCGTAGACGCCCGCGATGACGCCGACGGCCCGTTCGTCGGCGCCCAGCGCGAGGGCCCGGTAGGAGACGGCGGGCCGGGCCATCGACACCGCCCCCTGCGCGAAGGCGAAGGCGATGACGAGTCGGAGCAGCCAGCCGAGGTTCCTGCCGGGCCTCACGTATTCCTCCGGAGTGGGTGTCAGACGATGCCGAACAGCAGGCCCGCGCCGAGGATCACCAGGCAGGTGAGGGCGGCCCACTTGACGACGAAGCGGGTGTGGTCGCCGAACTCGACCTTGGCCATGCCGACGAGCACGTAGACGGCCGGGACGAGCGGGCTCGACATGTGCAGGGGCTGGCCGACGAGCGAGGCGCGGGCCATCTCCAGCGGCGTGACCCCGTGCGCGGCGCCGGCCTCGGCGAGGACCGGCAGGACGCCGAAGTAGAAGCCGTCGTTGGACATGAAGTAGGTGAGCGGGAGGCTCAGCAGGCCGGTGACGAGGGCCATGTGCGGGCCCATGCCGGCGGGGATGACGTCGACCATCCACTTCGCCATGTGGTCGACCATGCCGGTGCCCTGGAGGACGCCGGTGAAGACGGCGGCGGCGAAGACCATGCCGGAGACGTTGAGGACGTTGTCGGCGTGGGCGGCGAGCCTGGCCCTCTGGTCGGGGATGTGCGGGAAGTTGACGGTCAGCGCGGCGGCGGCGCCGAGCAGGAACAGCACCGGGATCGGCAGCCACTCCATGATCATGGCGGTGAGCAGCGCGACGGTGAGCAGCGCGTTGAACCAGTACAGCTTGGGGCGCAGGGTGGGACGGTTCGGGTCGAGGCCCTGCAGGCCCTCGTCCTGCGGCTCCTCGGGAAGGGACGGGCCGCCCGTACCGCCGGTGGTCTGCGCGCCGGTGCCGGTGCCGGCGCCCACGAGGACGGTCTCGGCCTCCTGGGGCTCCAGCACCTCGTCGAGGGTCAGCACACCGAGCCGCTTGCGCTCGCGGCGGCCGAGGACGTACGCGAGCACGAACACGAAGAGGAGACCCACGGCCAGCGCCGGGATCATCGGCACGAAGATGTCGCTCGCGTCGAGCTTCAGCGCGGTGGCGGCGCGGGCGGTCGGGCCGCCCCAGGGCAGCGTGTTCATCACGCCGTTGGCCATGGCGGCCACACCGGTCATCACGACCAGGCTCATCTTCAGGCGCTTGTACAGCGGGTACATCGCCGAGACGGTGATCATGAAGGTGGTGGAGCCGTCGCCGTCGAGGGAGACGATCGCGGCGAGCAGCGCGGTGCCGACGACGATGCGCAGCGGGTCGGCCTTGCAGAACTTCAGGATGCCCCGGACGATCGGGTCGAAGAGGCCGACATCGATCATCACACCGAAGTAGACGATCGCGAACATGAGCATCGCCGCCGTCGGAGCGAGGCTGCCGACGCCTTCGATGACGTAGTCACCGAGCTTGGCGCCCTTTCCGACGACGACGCAGAACAGCGCCGGGATCAGCACGAGCGCCGCGATCGGCGACATCTTCTTCATCATGATCAGGACCAGGAAGGTCGCGATCATGGCGAAGCCGAGGATGGTCAACATGAATGGATACCTAACGTTCGCCCTTGAACATCCCACCTGGGGGTCGGCGGTGCGTTGACGTTAGGTCCGTTCAATCGGCGTTAACAAGACGTTGACGTGCGAGCAATAAGCGCAATATTCCAGGTCACGGCGTTGCGACGACTGCGGCGAGCTCGACGGGCACCCCGTTGAGGACCGCGTTGCCCGACAGCGGGTCGAGCAGGCTGCCGTCGAGGAGCTGGTTGACGTTGACGCCGGGGTCCGTGGCGGCGTGGCTGAGCCGGGTGCCGGGGCGGTCGTGGCCCCAGCCGTGCGGCAGGCTCACCACGCCCCGCCGTACGCCGTCGGTGACCTCGGCCGGGACGGTCACCTCTCCGCCGGCGCCCTTCAGTCGCACCGGTGCCCCGTCCCTGACGCCCAGCCGCTCGGCGTCCTCGGGGTGGATGTGCAGGGTGCAGCGGTTGGTGCCGCCGGTGAGGGCGGGGACGTTGTGCATCCAGCTGTTGTTGGAGCGCAGATGGCGGCGGCCGACGAGGACGAGTCCGGCGGGCCGCTCGCGCAGCGCCTGCCGGAGCCGGGGAAGATCGTCCGCGATCGGCCGGGACCACAGCTCGATTCGGCCGCTCCTCGTCTTCAGCGGCTGCGGCAGGCGCGGGCCGAGCGGGCCGAGGTCGATGCCGTGCGGGTGGTCGAGGAGGCGGGCGAGGGTGAGTCCCTCGGGGTCGGCGCCGAAGCCGTCGCCGTAGGGGCCGAGGCGGAGCATCAGGTCGAGCCGGCGCTCGGGTCCGGTCTCGCCGGTGAGCTGTGCGGCGAGCTCCTGCGGGTCGCGGCCGTGCACGGGCGAGTGGGCCTGGGTGACGGCCTTGCCGAGGGTCTGCCCGATGACCAGGTCGTCGACGGCGGACGGGTCGGCGCCGTGCATCCCGGTGGCGGCCAGCGTCAGCCGGGCGAGGATCTCCGACTCGGCCATCCGGCCCGGCTCCAGCGGTACGGCGGGGCGCGAGTAGCGGACCTGGTTGCGCACGGCGAGGGCGTTGAAGGCGAAGTCGTGGTGCGGGCTCTGGGAGGGCGGGGGCGGGGGCAGCACGACGTCGGCGTGGCGTGAGGTCTCGTTCAGGTACGGGTCGACGCTCACCATGAAGTCGAGCGAGCCGAGCGCCTTGTCGAGGCGGTCGCCGTCCGGGGCGGACAGCACCGGGTTGGCGGCGACGGCGATGAGCGCGCGGATCGGCTCGCCCTCGTCGGTCGCGGTGTCGATCTCCTCGGCGAGGGCGGAGAGCGGCAGTTCCCCCTTCGCCTCGGGGTGCCGGCTGACGCGCGAGTGCCAGCGGCCGAGTGCGAAGCCCCGGCCGGGGCCCGCCGGGCGGGTCCGGTCGGTCGCGGCCAGCGGGAAGAGCGCGCCGCCGGGCCGGTCCAGATTGCCGGTGAGGATGTTGAGGACGTCCACGAGCCAGCTGCCGAGGGTGCCGAAGGGGACCGTGCAACTGCCGATGCGGCCGTAGACGGCGGCGGTGGGGGCTGCGGCGAGTTCACGGGCGAGCGTCCGGATGACACCGGCGTCGACCTCACAGGCGGGGGCGACGGCTTCGGGGGCGAACTCCCTTACGGCGTCCCGGACTTCGTCGACCCCTTCGACGTACGGCGTCAACTCCCCCAGGTCCACGAGGCCTTCCTCGAAGAGCACGTGGGTCATCGCCGCGAGGAGGAGCGCGTCGGTGCCGGGCCGGATCTCGATGTGCCGGTCGGCGAGCTTGGCGGTGCGGGTGCGGCGGGGGTCGATGACGGTGAGGGTGCCGCCGCGGGCCTTGAGCGCCTTCAGTTTGCCGGGGAAGTCGGGGGCGGTGCACAGACTCCCGTTGGACTCCAGGGGGTTGGCGCCGATCAGCAGCAGATGGTCGGTGCGGTCCAGGTCGGGCACGGGGATCGCGAGGGCGTCGCCGTAGAGCAGTCCGCTGGAGACGTGCTTGGGCATCTGGTCGACCGTGGAGGCGGTGAACAGGCTGCGGGTGCCGAGCCCGGCGAGCAGCACGGGCGGGTAGAGGGCGCCGGCCACGGTGTGGACGTTGGGGTTGCCGAGGACGATCCCGACGGAGTGCGGGCCGTACCGCTCGACGACCGGCCGGATCCCGGCGGCGACGGCGTCGAAGGCCTCCGCCCAGGAGGCCTCGCGCAGCTCGCCGTCCCGGCGGACGAGGGGGGTGCGCAGCCGGTCGGGGTCGCCGTCGACGGCCCCGAAGCTCGCGCCCTTGGGGCAGATGAACCCCTTGCTGAACACGTCCTCACGGTCTCCCCGGGCACCGGTGACCTTGCTCCCCTCGACGGTGAGTGTCAGCCCACAGGTGGCCTCGCACAGGGGGCAGATTCGCAGGGCGGTGCGGGACACGGGTCCTCCCGGGGGGCGGCGGCGTTGCCTTGGCCCGCCGAGCATACCGACCGGTATGCCCAAGGGCGAGGGGTCACCGTACTCCGCCGAAGAGGACCACGCCGCCGCGGGTGCCGACGATCAGCTCGCCTCGCGACGACCTCGCCGGTTCCGGCGCCCGGCGGCCGGGTCAGTCCAGGGCCCGTCCCAGATAGGCCCGCAGCAGTTCCCGCATCTCCGCGATGACCTTGGCGTCGCCCTCCGGGTCCACGCGGAAGGCCAGTTGGACGAGGGTGTCGGCGGTTTCGACGGCGATCAGGAAGGTGCGGCGCAGGTCGTCGTCGGGGGTGCGGTCGAGGTGGGCGGAGAGGAGGTCCGCGAGGCGGTCGGCGACCCGGTGGTTGGGCTCGGCCTGGCGGGCACCGACCGGGATCTGGTTGCCGAAGTCGACGAGGGAGAAGCCGGGCGCGGTGCGCTTCATGGCGAGGTACTCGTCGAGCACGGCGTCCATCACGGCCCGCCAGTCGCCGTGCCGGGCCTCCTTCAGCCGCTCGGTGACGCGCTCGGACCAGCGCTCCAGGTTCCGCTGGGCGAGGGCGTCGGCCATCTGCCGTTTGTTGCCGAAGAAGCGGTAGACGGAGCCGATCGGGACGCCGGCGCGCTGGGCGACGGCACGGGTGCTCAGGGCGTCGTAGCCGACCTCGTCCAGGAGGTCGGCGCAGGCGTCCAGGATCCTGGTCAGCCGTTCGGCGCTGCGCCGCTGGACCGGCGCACGGCGGAGCGATGTCGCTTGGGGCACGGACTTCATGATGCCTTTCCGTCGTGGCCTGGTGGAACCTCGCCCCTCGGTACGGAGAAAGGTGGCCGATGCACTCAATCCGACTCCGCCGCGGTGGGGGACGGCGAGGGCTCCGAGACCGTGATGTCGGCCGTGCTCTCGACGGGCTTGCCGCCGACCGCCCAGACCGTGCCGTCGTCCGCGTACAGCCGCGCCGTGACCTCGTGCGTGCCGTGCGGGAGGTAGCCGGCCGGAATGCGATAGGCCGGGGTGCGCAGATCGGCCACGGGCTGGCCGTCGACGGAGAGCCGGGCGGTGCCGCGGCCGGTGACGGCCCTGGCCGGCGCGCCGGACGGCGAGAAGCGGAAGTCGGTCAGTCTCAGCCGGACGTCCCAGCTGCCGTCGGTGTCGGGCTGGACCTCGACGCCCACCTGGGGCGCGCCCTTCTTGTCGACCTCACGGTAGTGGCGCCCGTCGTCGTCGGTGTCGTCCAGGACCTTGCCGACGGGTGAGGGCGACACCACGGTCCCCTGTTCCCGGGCATCGCCGGAGTCGCACCCCACGGCTGCGGCCAGCGGCAGGACACAGACCGTGAGCGCGACGACGGCTGCGCGCTTCCACGACATGCCCGGGAGATTAGAGCACCTGTCCGACACGCGGATCCCCCTGGGGTCTGGTTCTGGCCGGGTGTGATCGTCCTCCGTGAGGAGGAGCGGCGGACCTCTTGCGCCCGTGAAAACGCAATCCTACGGTGATGCATAGGAATCGGCAGGGCACGGCACCGCCACGCAAGGGAGCGACGATGAGCAGCGGGGACGCACGCAAGACCGCCGAGCGGCTGTCCTATCTCTCGGGGTTCGGCAACGAGCACGCCTCCGAGGCGGTGCCGGGCGCGCTCCCCGAGGGCCGCAACTCTCCGCAGCGCGCCCCTCTCGGCCTGTACGCCGAGCAGCTGAGCGGTACGGCCTTCACCGAGCCGCGCGCCCACAACCGCCGCTCGTGGCTCTACCGCATCCGCCCGTCGGCCGCGCATCCGGCGTTCACCCGGGTCGGCAACGGCCCGCTGGGCACCGGCCCGTTCACCGACACGGTCGCCGACCCCAACCGGCTGCGCTGGGACCCGCTGCCCGAGCCCGCCGAGGGCACGGACTTCCTCGCCGGCCTGTGGACCCTCGGCGGCAACGGCGACGCCGCCCAGCGCGCCGGCATGGCCGTGCACCTCTACCACGCGAACGCGTCCATGGAGCGGGTCTTCGGCGACGCCGACGGCGAGCTGCTGATCGTGCCCGAGCGGGGCGGTCTGCTGCTGCGCACGGAGTTCGGGCTGCTGCACGCCGAGCCGGGCGAGGTGGCGCTGGTCCCGCGCGGGGTGCGCTTCCGCGTGGAGCTGTTGGACGCCTCGGCGCGCGGGTACGTCTGCGAGAACTACGGCGCCCCCTTCCGCCTCCCCGACCTCGGCCCGATCGGCGCGAACGGACTGGCCAACCCCCGCGACTTCCGCGCGCCCGTCGCCGCGTACGAGGACGTCGAGGGCCCGGTTGAGGTGGTCAACAAGTTCTGCGGCAACCTCTGGCGCGCCACCTACGGCCACTCGCCGCTCGATGTGGTCGCCTGGCACGGCAACCATGTCCCGTACGTCTACGACCTGCGCCGTTTCAATGTCATCGGGACGATCTCGTACGACCATCCCGACCCGTCGATCTTCACGGTGCTGACGTCCCCGTCGGACACCCCGGGCCTCGCCGGTGTCGACTTCGTGGTGTTCGCGCCGCGCTGGCTGGTGGGCGAGGACACCTTCCGGCCGCCGTACTTCCACCGGAACGTGATGAGCGAGTACATGGGGCTGATCGAGGGCGCCTACGACGCGAAGACGGCTGGAAAAGGAGGTTTCGTGCCGGGCGGCGGCTCCCTGCACAACATGATGTCGGCGCACGGACCGGACCGGGAGACCTTCGACCGGGCGAGCGCCGCGCAGCTGCGGCCGCAGCGGCTCGACGACGGGCTCGCGTTCATGTTCGAGACCCGGTGGCCGCTCGTCCTCACCCCGCACGCCGCCGCCGCGGACCATCTGCAACAGCGCTACGACGACGTGTGGAGCGGCCTCGAACGGCACTTCCGCCCCTTGCACTGACGTATTCCGACCGGTACGGATGGCCCCGTGACCTCCTTCGCCCCGGACTCGATCGTCCTCAACCGCAAGCTGCCGCTCTGGTATCAGGTGTCGCAGTCGCTGCGCGCCTCGATACTCGGCCGCTCGCCCCGCGATCCGCTGCGGCTGCCCACCGAGGAGCGGCTCGCGGAGCACTACGGGGTGAGCGTGCTGACCATGCGGCAGGCGCTGAAGGAGCTGGAGGACGAGGGGCTGATCAGCCGGCACCGGCGCCGCGGCACGTTCATCGAGCCGGGCGTGCGGCGGGGTGCGCCGGTACGGCTGCTGGGCTCGGTCGACGCGATCGTGGCCCAGCAGTCCGGCATGGCGACCGAGCTGCTGGACCACGGCACGGCCACGGTGCCCGCCGAACTCGCCGAGCACTTCCCGGACCTGGCCGAGGTGGCGACGTACCACCGGCTGCGCGGCGACGAGAAGACGGGCGAGCCGACCAACCACGCCCGCAACTACGTCCGTCCGGAGATCGCCGCCCGGATCGACCCCGACGACCTGGTGCGCTGGCCGATGACCAAGGTGCTGCGGGACGTCGTGGGCGCGGACATCGCCCGGATCACGGACACGGTCGAGGCGCGGCTTGCCGACCCGGAGACCGCGCACCTGCTCCGGGTGCCGCTGCTGAGCCCGATCCTGCACTACACCGGCGTCACCTACGACGGCGCGGGGCGGGTCCTCGACGCCGCCGTCATCCACTACCGGGGCGACCGTTTCTCCTTCACGGTGACTCTCGACGCGACCCCCGACGCGACCTGAACACCACGTACCATGCCCAGCGTGACGCACGACGACGCTCCGCCGCTGGCGGACCTCATGCCGTGGTCCGTCGCACCGCCGCGGCTCGGCCGGGGGTGGCCGACGGCCCCCGACCCGGCTTCCCTGAAGGCCCGTTGGGACGCCCTGGTGAAGGCCGAGGGCCCGGGCCGCGAGGCCCTGTTCGAGCCGACGCGCTCGCGCACCCTGCACACGGCGGTCGGCCGGCTGCCCGGTCGCTCGGGAGGCACCGAGCGGCTGGTCCGCGCGTCCGGCCCCTGCGCGGAACCGGTCAAGGTGCTGGCCGCCCCGTTCGACGAGCGCTGGCTCATCCCCGACCACCGGCTGATCGACGCCGCCCGCCCCGAGCTGTGGCGGGTCGCGGACGAACGGCAGGTGTTCGTTGTGGAGACCCCGGAGCTGCCGAAGGCCCCGCTCCTCGCGACCTCCGTGCTGCCGCTGCTGCGGCCGGGCCGCGTCCGCCCGCTGTACCGGCGGCCGGGCGGCGCGGAGCCGAATCTGCGGGCCTCCTGGAGCATCTGGCCGGGCTGGGGCACTCCGCCGATCCGGTGGACTTCCTGGCCTGGACCCTGACGGCCGTCCGTCCCGACCTCACCGTGCCGCTGACCCGGGACCCCGACCTGTGGGCCCGGGGCGTCGAGTCGGGCCGGCGTGCGCTGTGGCTGCTGCGGCGGGACGGCGAGCGCCCCAAGCTCCCCGGCGGCCGTCGCCCCTACGTCCGCGCCCCGCTCCCCACCCGTCCGCTGACCCTGCTGTACGACCGCGAGGAGGAGACCCTCCATCTCGACGAGGGCCGCATCGCGCCCGTCCCGCCGCAGGCCTGGGACGTCGAGACGGGCACGGGGACCCGGGTCCTGGAGCAGTGGTTCGCGGCCCGCACCGCCGAGGACGCCGAGCCGGGCACCCTCGCGGCGATCCGTCCGGCGGCCTGGCAGCAGACGTGGACGTCGGAACTCCTCGAACTGATCACGGTATTGGCCCTGTTCGCCGAAGTGCGCGAGCAACAGCGGGAGTTGACGGTGACGGACCAGGTCACGGCGGCGGAGCTGCGAGCGGCGGGCGTCCTGCCGGTCCCGGACTCCGCACGGCGACCCGCGTCCGTGCTGGACCACCAGGAGGAGGGCCCGGAGGGACAGTTCGCCCTGCTGTGAGGGCGAGCCCTGCCGAACGCCGGTGCCGAACCGTCCCTGGACCCCACCCGGGGCGCGGTCGGCGCGGTGACCCGCGACACCACCCTCACCCCCGGCTGGTCCGGGAACTCGACGCGGCGGGCGTGCCGTCGCTCGACGCCGGCCTGAAACCGCCCACCCTCGACGACGTGTTCCCGCGTCCGACCGGCGAACGCCAGGACCGCGGTGACCTCTTGCCGATCATGATGCTGCCGGGTCCCTGCGGGACCTGTTCGGCAACGTGCCCGTCCCGAGGGGGCCGCCTGGCCGGTGGCGTACCCGGTCGCGGGCTCGCCGGCCTGGTGCGCGGTGCTGATCGCGGTGTTCGTACCGCTCGCCGTACGGCGCTACGCGCACCCCGCGCCTGACGCACCCGTGAACGGGGCCGTCGGGAGCGGTGGCGAGCAGGGGGATCGCCGGCCGGGCCGTTGCGGGCGTCGGCGCCTCCGATCACACTGCCGGGCGGGTCGGAGGCGAGGAAGGGGGACGTGCCCGCGCTCGGGGAGCACACCGAAGCGCTGCTGCGTGCCGCGGGGATGACGGACGACGGGATCGCAGCGCTGTGCCGGGACGGTGTGGCCGCCTGAGCGCGGGGCTCAGTGCCGGTGTGGCCGCCTGAGCGGCGCGCTCAGTGCTTGTGTCCGCCGAACAGCGAGCGGCGCAGTCGGCGCAGCGGCGCGAACAGCGAGACGCGGGCCGTCCTGGTGCGGGCGTGAGCGGGCTCGCGCGCGGTCAGCTCCAGCATGAGCGAGGTCGCCTCGACCGTCTCCCGTTGCGGTATGGCGGGGCCCGCCAGCACCGAGAGATGGCGGTCGAGCCGCGAACTGGTCGCACTGCTCCCGCAGGTGATCGCAGGGACCCTCGCCCTGCTGCGCATCGTTATCTGTTCCATGTCACTCCCCACCCGTACGAGTCCACCCGGCCCGGGCAGGGTAACCCTATCGCCCCGTCCGGGCACGCGTGTATCGAGCTCACAGGAATCACCTTCCCCGTAAGGGGGTTGACGTACCCACTTCAATCACTCTCCGAATCCAACCGATTTCAGGGTGAGTTGGACAATCGGCTGACTGGTGGGCTGAGCTGACCCTCCATCGGGCTCGACGGTTACGGCGAGTGATGTGGAGGTCTTGTCGAGACCGGTCGCGACCAAGGGCGTGTCGCCCTCGAAGAGCCCGAGGGAGCGCGGTTGCACGTTGGGGCGCATGAGCCAGAGCTGATGCACCTGTCCGCCGGCCAGGTCCCCGTATCCGCTCAAGGTAACGATCGCCTCACCCTCGGATGCGGAAGCGATTACTCCGATACTGCGGCCCTTGGCGTCCCTGCCCGTGTTCGCCCGCGCGTCCGGAGCAGCGAGAACGTGGGCGATATCACGCGCCTGGGCACGCTCCGCGTCGAGCTGGTCCTGGGTGCGGTTGGCCTGGACGGCGAAGAGCGAGGCGACGACGAGCGCCGCGGCGGCGGTGGCCGTGGCGAGCGGCACGAACAACGGGCGGCGCGCACGGGGCGCACGGGGGCGTCCCGGTGTCGGCGGCGTGCCCCAGACATGTGGGGGCAGTTGGGGCTTGTACTCCCGTACCGGCGCACGCCCCGGCTCCTGGGGGGTGGCGCGTACGGCGGCCAGCACCCGGTCGCGCATCGCGGCCGGCGGCGGCGCCGACTGGGACCAGGCGAGCCGGACGGCGTCCTCGGCCAGCGCCCGCACCTCGGCGGCGCAGCGGTCGCAGGAGCCGAGATGCTTCTCGAAGCGGCGGCGCTCATCGGGCTCGAGGGCGTCCAGGGCGTAGGGCGCTGCCAGCGAGTGCAGGTCCCCCCGGCCGAACAGTTTTCCGAACACGCTCACGCGGCTCCTCCCAGACAGTCCCTCAGCCGCGTGAGTCCGTCGCGCATCCGGGTCTTCACGGTGCCCAGCGGCAGCTTCAGCCGCTCGGCGACCTCACGGTATGTGTAGCCGTCGTAGTAGGCGAGGGTGACCGACTGCCGCTGAAGGTTCGTCAGCCGGCCCAGGCAGCGGCGCACCAACTGCCGTTCCAGGCCCGCCTCGACCTCCTCCGCCACATGGTCGAAGGCCGGGTCGTGGTAGCGCAGCCCCTCGCGCTGCTCGCGGTCGGAGGCGGCGCGGGCGCTGCGCACCCGGTCGACGGCGCGCCGATGGGCGAGCGTGAGGATCCAGGACAGGGCGCTGCCCCGGCCGGGGTCGTAGCGCGCGGCGGAGCGCCAGGCCTCCAGGAGCACCTCCTGGGCGACCTCCTCGGACTGGGCGGGGTCGCGCACGACCCGGCGCACGAGTCCGAACACCGGCCCGGACACCAGCCCGTACAACTGCTCGAATGCCCTCTGGTCCCCGCCAGCGACGAGCACCAGCAGCTCGTCCGCCTCCATCCGGTCCCCCTCTCCGCGGCCGCACCCGGGCCGCCCCGTCACACCAGGCATTCGCAACGGACACACCTCCGGATGGGGTACGGATCCGAACGGCCGAAACGCGGGTCGAGCAGCGAAAAAAAGTTTTTTGTTTTCGACCAATCCGATTGGCCGTCCGGTCCGTATCACTGTCCGTCAGGCAAGTTGGCACAGAGGACGGACGGCAGGACGGCATGACTGCAGCTATCTCCAACAGCGGCTCGGGGCGCAAGGGCGTCGCGACTCTCATTTGTGGGGCGCTCGCCGCCGGGGGGCTCACCGCGGCCGGCGTCGCCGTTCTGGCCCCCGGCGCGGCGAACGCCTCCAGCCACCGCGAGGCCCCCCTCATCTCGGGGACCCCGCAGTACGACAACACCGACTTCTACGCGTTCGTCAGCCCGGACCACCCGGACACGACCACGATCATCGCGAACGTGATCCCGTTCGAGGAGCCCGGTGGCGGCCCGAACTTCTACCAGTTCGCCGAGGACGCCCAGTACGACGTCCGCATCGACAACAACGGCGACGCGAAGGAGGACCTGGTCTTCCGCTACACGTTCAAGACGAACGTGAAGAACCGGAAGTCCTTCCTCTACAACACCGGTGTGGTCGACAGCCTGTACGACCCCGACCTGAACGTCACCCAGACCTACGACCTGACCCTGATCAAGGAGAAGGACGGCAGGGTCGAGCACGAGACCAAGCTCGCGGACGATGTGCCGGTGGCACCGTCCAACGTGGGCAAGGCCTCGATGCCGAAGTACTCCAAGCTGCGCGACCAGGCGATCTACAAGCTGTCCAACGGCGCCAAGACGTTCGCGGGCCAGGCCGACGACCCGTTCTTCGCCGACCTGCGCGTCTTCGACCTGCTGTACGGCGGTGACCTCTCCGAGGTCGGCCGGGACACCCTCAAGGGCTACAACGTCAACACCATCGCCCTGCAGGTGCCGAACGACCTGATCACCGAGTCGAAGAAGCAGCCGATCGTCGGCATGTGGTCGACCATCCAGCGCGAGAACGCGCAGGGCTACTACGAGCAGGTCTCGCGCCTCGGCAGCCCGCTGGTCAACGAGGTCGTCAACCCGATCAAGGACAAGGACAAGTTCAACGCGTCCAAGCCCAAGGACGACGGCCAGTTCCTGAAGAACGTCACCAACCCCGAGCTGCCGAAGCTCATCGAGGCGATCTTCAAGATCAAGGCGCCGGCCGAGCCCCGCAACGACCTGGTCGACGTGTTCCTCAAGGGCGTCAAGGGCCTCAACCAGCCGCCGTACGTGACGCCGTCCGAGGAACTGCGCCTCAACACCTCCATCCAGCCGGCGAAGAACCCCAAGCGGCTCGGCGTCCTCGACGGCGACAACGCGGGCTTCCCGAACGGACGCCGCCTCACCGACGACGTGATCGACGCCTCGCTCCAGGTCGTCGAGGGTGAACTGGTCGGCTCCAAGAACGACCTCGGTGACGCGGTCGACAAGAACGACAAGAAGTTCGAGAACTACTTCCCGTACATCGCCCTGCCGACCGCCGGTTCGCGCGGCAAGACCGCGAAGAGCGGCGCCGACACCAAGAGCGCCCTCGGCGACGGCCTCACCACCACCTCCGAGAACACCCCGCTGATCGCCGCGTCCGCGGGCGCCGGCGCCGCGGGCATCCTCCTCATCGGCGGTGCCCTGATGTGGTGGCGCCGTATGCAGCGTCCGTCGTACCGCCGCCACTGAGGCACCGGCCGGACCCGCCGCCCGGCGGGCCGGGGAGAATCCTGCGCTCCCCGGCCCGCCCCACCTCCCCCCACGAACTGGCGCGGCCCGCGTACTCATCCCCCACGGCGCGGGCCGCGCCACCCCCACATCCCCCCACAGCCGCAGGCCGATCCACCCCAGGCGACCTAGGAGAGGGCATGTCCCCGCGTACGAACGACGGCGCACCGGAGCACGAGCGACCGGCATCCGGACCGGCGTCCGAGGACGCCGCCGTGGCGGACCCGGACCTGTCGGAGAGCGGGCAGGAGCCGGCCGGCACCGACTCCGAGGACGCCTTCGCCGTCGAGGACGTCGAGGCCACTGAGGCCCTGGAGGCGACCGACTCCGGTACGGACGGGGCCGACGTCCGGGTGGCCGCCGTACGCCGGGTCGCCGCCGCCGGCCGCCGTTGGCGGCGCGTCCAGCTCGGCGCCTGCGCCGCCATGATGGCGGTGGGACTCACCGCCGGGGCGATCGCGATCGGCGCCGTGCGGGACGGGCAGGCCCCCCGTGTGGTCACCGCGGCCGCCGTGTCCCCCGGTCTTCTCGCGAGCGGGAACCTGGACACCGCCATCACCGCGCTCCAGGCCCATCTGCGCGCCCAGCCCAGGGACTTCGGAAGCTGGGCCACCCTCGGGCTCGCCTACGTCGAACAGGCCCGCACCAAGGGCGACCCCTCCCGCTACCCCCAGGCCGAGCAGGCGCTGAAGCGCTCCCTGTCCCTGAAGAAGGACAACGACGCGGCGCTGGCCGGACGGGCCGCGCTGGCCGCCGCCCGCCACGACTTCGCGGGCGCGCTGACGTACGCCGACCGGGCGCTCGCGCAGAACCCCTACAGCGAACGCGCCCTGTGCTCCCGTATCGACGCCCTCGTCGAGCTCGGCCGCTACGACGACGCCGAGAAGGCCGCGGACCTGGCGGACCGACGACGGCCGGGCGTACCGGTGTTCACCCGCTACGCGTACGTCCACGAACTGCGCGGTGACGTCACCACCGCCCGCCGTGTCCTCGAACGGGCGCTCTCCGCGTCCACCACCCCCGGCGACATCTCCTACGTGGCCGCCCAGCTCGGCCAACTCGCCTGGAACCAGGGCCGCTACGAGGAGGCCCTCACCTACTACGCCCGCGCCCTCGCCGCCGACGACACCTATCTGCCGGCGCTGGAGGGCAGGGCCCGCGCCCAGGCCGCGAGCGGACAGCGGGCCGAGGCGATCAAGGGACTGGAGGCGGTCGTCGCCCGCTATCCGCTGCCCGGCCCGCTCGTCGCCCTCGGCGAGCTGTACGAGGCCCGCGGCGCGCAGGGCGACGAGGAGAAGGCGCAGAACCAGTACGCCCTCGTCGACGCCTGGACGGCGATCGCCCGCGCCAACGGCGTCAACGTCGACCTCGACACCGCGCTCGCCGCCGCCGACCACGGGGACAAGGCGACGGCCCTGCGCGCGGCCCGCGACGACTGGTCCCGCCGGCACACCGTACACACGGCGGACGCCCTCGCCTGGGCCCTGCACGTCAACGGCAAGGACGCCGAGGCCCTTTCCTACGCCCGGCAGGCCACGGCCACCGGCTACCGCAACGCGAGCTTCCTCTACCACCGCGGGGTGATCGAGAAGGCCACCGGTCATCCCGACGACGCCCGTACCCACCTCGCCGCCGCGCTGAGGCTGAACCCCGGCTTCTCCCCGCTGGGCGCCCGCGAGGCCCGTACGGCGCTCAAGACGCTGGAGGCGGACCAGTGAACACCCGTCGTCTGTTCGCCTCCTGCGCGGCCGTGTTCACGGCCGGCGTCGCGCTCGCGCTGGCTCCTTCCACCAGCGCGAGCGCGCACCCCCTCGGCAACTTCACCGTCAACCGCTACGACGGTCTCGTCGCCGCCCCCGGGCAGCTGCGCGTCGACCATGTCGAGGACCTCGCCGAGATCCCGGCGACCCAGGCCAAGCCGGACCTGGAGCGGCTCGGCACGGCCGAGTGGGCCCGGCAGCGGTGCGAGAGCGCCGCGAGCGGCAGCAAGGTCACCGTCGACGGCGAAGCCGTCCCCCTCACGGCCGGCCGCAGCAAAGCGGTGCTGCGGCCGGGCCAGGCCGGCCTGAACACCCTGCGGGTGGAGTGCCGGCTCACGGCGGAGCTGCCCGAGCAGCGGACGTTCTCGCTCGCCTTCCACAGCGAGGGCGCCTCCACCGGCCCCGGCTGGCGCGAGATCACCGCGCGCGGCGACCGGATGACGCTCACGAAGTCCGACGTCCCGAAGACGTCGGTGTCGGACGAGCTGACCACGTACCCGAAGGAACTGCTGTCCTCGCCCGCCGACACCGCGACCGCCGCGCTGACGGTGCGCCCGGGCGGCTCGGCGCTCGTCGAGGACGCCGACCGGGACGCGCCCGCCGCGTCCGTGCTGCCGCGCGGCGCCGACCGGTGGACGCGGGCCCTGGACAGCCTCGTCGCCCGCCAGGACCTCACCGTGGGCTTCGCCGCGCTGGCCCTGGTGATCGCGATCGGCCTCGGCGCGATGCACGCGGTCGCCCCGGGCCACGGCAAGACCATCATGGCGGCGACGGCGGCCGCCCGGGGCGGCAGGGCGCGGATGAAGGACGTCCTGCCGCTGGCCGCGTCGGTCACCATCACCCACACCCTGGGCGTGGTCGCCCTCGGCGTCCTCGTCACGGCCGGCTCGGCGGCGGCCCCCTCGGTGATCGCCTGGCTGGGCCTGGCCAGCGGCGCCCTGGTGCTCTGCGCCGGCGTCACCCTCGCCCGCCGCGCCTGGCGCAACCGGGGACACGGACACAGCCACGGCCACGGCGGCCACACCCACAGCCACGGCCCGGACGGGGGGCACCCGCACGACCACGGCCACGGCCATGACCACGGCCACTCCCACGACCACTCCCCCACCCCCAGCCGCGAGCTCGTCCTCGCCGGGGCCCCCGGCGGCCGGGCGCACAGCCTCACGAAGGCCCCCGCGCACACCCACGACCACCCCTCCGAACACACTCACGACCACCACCACGATCACGATCACGCCCACGACCACGCCCACTCGCACGGCGGGCACACGCACTCCCACGGCGGGCACACCCACACCCACGCCGTCGCCCCCACCCTGCGCGGCACGATCCTGCTCGGCTTCGCCGGCGGGATGGTCCCGAGCCCCTCCGCCGTGGTGGTGCTGGTCGGCGCGGCGGCGCTGGGCCACGCCTGGTTCGGGCTGCTGCTCGTCGTCGCGTACGGCATCGGTCTCGCGCTGACCCTCACGGCCGCCGGGTTCGCCGTGGTCAGGCTCGGGGCCGGGGCGACCCGCCTGCTGGACCGGCGGCCGCGCTGGACGACGCATCCGGCCCTGACGCTGGTCCAACGCAACCTCCCGGTCTGGTCCGCGCTGCTCGTCGTGGCCCTCGGGGCCGGACTGGTGCTCAAGGGGGCCGCATCCGTACTCGGCTGAGCTACGTTTGTGGAGTTGCGGAGGATTTCGCCCGGATGCGATGTGCGAATGGGGGACGCCGTGTCCGAAGAACCGGGCAGTGAACGTCTGATCGCGGGCCGCTACCGTCTGCTGACCCCGCTCGGCGAGGGCGGCATGGGGACGGTGTGGCGGGCCCGTGACGAGGTGCTGGGCCGCGAGGTCGCCGTCAAGGAGGTGCGCGCCCCGGCCGGGCTGCCCGCCTCGGACGTCGAGCGGATGTACGCGCGGCTGGAGCGGGAGGCCTGGGCGGCGGCCCGGGTCGCCAACCGGAACGTCGTCACGGTGTACGACGTGGCGATGCAGGACGGGCGCCCGTGGATCGTCATGGAGATCGTGCGCGGGATCTCGCTCGCCGAACTGCTGGACGCCGAGGGTCCGCTGGAGCCGGCGCGCGCGGCGCACATCGGCGCGGAGGTGCTGTCGGCGCTACGGGCCGCGCACGAGGCCGGGGTGCTGCACCGGGACGTGAAACCGGCCAATGTGCTGATGTCGAACGACGGCCGGGTGGTGCTCACCGACTTCGGCATCGCGACCGTCGAGGGCACCTCCGCGCTGACCATGACCGGTGAGGTCATCGGCTCCCCCGAGTTCCTCGCGCCGGAGCGCGCGCTGGGGCGCACGCCGGGACCGGAGTCGGATCTGTGGTCGCTGGGCGTGCTGCTGTACGCGGCGGTCGAGGGGAACTCGCCGTTCCGCCACGACACGCCGCTGAGCACCCTGCGGGCGATCGTCGACGAGGAGCTGCCGCCACCGCGGCGGGCCGGTCCGCTGGCACCCGTGATCGAGGGGCTGCTGCGCAAGGACCCGGCGGAGCGGCTGCCGGCCGAGCGGGCCGAGCAGGACTTGCGGCTCGTCGCGGCCGGGGGCACCCCCTCCGGGGGAGGCGGACCGCGCTCCGCCCCGGTCGCTCCGGCGCCGTACGGGGCTTACGCGCCGACCGTCTCGACGCCGCCGACCCCGGTCGAGCCCTTCCGTCAGGAGCCGCCGCCCCCGTGGACGGACACCGGCTCCCGTCGGGAGGAGCCGGGGCCCGACCGGCGCAGCCGCACGGTGTTCGTCATCGGGGTGATCGTGCTCGCGCTGGCGGTCGCGGGGCTGACGTACGGACTGCTGAACCGGGGCGACGACGACAAGGGCGCGTCCGGTGGGGTCACCAGCAGTCAGACGCAGGGCCTGAGTTCGACGCCCTCGCCCGACAGGAGCAGCGGGACGCCGAGCGCTTCCCCGAGCCCGAGTCACAGTGCCTCGTCCGCCGCGCCGCGGCAGACCGTGTCGGTGTCCGTCACCGGCGCGAACACGGACTACCGGGGCTCCTGTCCGCCGCCGAACGACTCCGCGCCGGCCTTCACGGCCACGATCACGGTGGGGAGGCTGCCCGCCACGGTGACCTACCGCTGGGTGGCGAAGGACGGCGAGCTGTCCGGCCAGACCTGGAAGACGCTCGACTTCCCGTCGGGCGGCGGGAAGTCGAAGCAGGACAAGGTGGTGCTGTCGACGTACGCGCAGAGCGGGACGTACGAGAACGCGATCGGTGTCGAGGTCAGCGACCCGGTGAAGACGACCTCCGCGTACGTGCCGTTCTCGGTGACCTGTGAGACGGAGACCCCGTCGGGCGGGGCCTCCCCCTCGTCGTCGCCCACGGAGTGACGGGGCCTACGGAGTGACGGGGCCTACGGAGTGACTCGGGCGGCGCCGTTCAGCACGGGCAGATAGCCGCCCGACTGGCCGGGCGCCGTCGGGTGGTAGGACTCGCCGATGTTGAGCAGGTTGAGGCTGTGCAGCCAGGAGCTGTTGGAGCAGATCTCGTGCCCGCTGAACGTCGTACGGACGTCGCCGAAGGTGAAGCCGTGGGCGGCGGCGCGGCGGGCGACGGCGGCGTCGAGGTAGTCGGCCGCGTTGTTGATGGCGGAGCGCTTGGTCTCGGACAGGCCGAGGCAGACCGTGCCGAGCCGGTAGAAGCGGGGGTAGCCGAGGACGACGACCTGGGCGTTGGGGGCCTTGGAGCTGATCGCCGAGTAGACGGTGTCGAGCTTGCCGGGCAGGGTCGAGTCGACGTACGCCCGGGCCGTGTTGATGCGGCTGACGCAGGTGCTGTCGGAGCTGGTGACGCAGGTCGTCATGACGTCGGCGAAGCCGGCGTCGTTGCCGCCGATGCTGATCGAGACGAGGCCGGTGGAGGAGTTCAGACCGCCGAGCTGATTCGCCAGAACTTCATCCGTTCGGGCGCCCGAGCAGGCGGCGAACGTGAACGAGGAGGGTGAATGGGCGGCGTTCCAGAGGTACGGGTACGCCTTGGTGCTGCGCTTGCAACTGCCGCTGGAGCTGATGTAGCCGCCCGCTCCGACGCCGGAGGAGTAGGAGTCTCCGAGCGCCACGTAGCCGCCGGTCGCGGCGAGTTGGGACGCCTGCGCGGCGGTCGCCCCGGTGAGGGCGGCGGCTGCGGCGAGGAGGAGTGAGCTCAGGAATACGACAAGTCGGGAATGTCTCATGGAACCTCCCTTAGCAGGATCTCTGCCACAACCGTCGTAGCAACTACGCGTGTTGACGGGAAGTGTCCATGCCAAGACTTTTCGGGCGCCCCCGCACCATGCGCAACACCCCTCGCTCGCCGCACGCAAGGGCCGTACGGGGTACGCGGTGGTGCGCCGGACGCGCCGACCGCTCGGCGCACTCGGCTGAGCGGACCGGGTTCCGGAGTGCGCCGACACACCGCGCGCACCACGGAAACCGGGTGCACGGGGCGCCTTCGTGCCGGATCATGGCGGCATGTCTGCGCACCCACACGACGCTCTGCCGATCCGGCTCACCGTCGACGACTCCGACTCCCCGTCCGACGTCGTCGACGCGCTGTTCCTCGGCCGCTTCGCGACGGGCGAGCAGCCGTACTCGCACGCGGTGAACATCGACCGCGTCCGCTCCGGCGCGACCCTGCTGCCGCCGCAGGCGCGGGTGCTGCGCATGGCCCGCGACGACGACCGCAGCGCGACACTCGCCGAGGGCGACGGCTGGACGCTGCTGGTCTCCCGCTGGAACCGCGGCGCCGACGTCACGGTCACCGCGACCACCGCCGAACTCGCCGCGAAGGTGCTGGACGAGGCCACGGACGGCGCGGCCGACGAGCCCGAACCCCAGCCGGAGAACGTGACCATGGGCTTCTGGTACGTCTCCCCGCGGCGCGGCCCGCACCGCACCACCCGCCAGATCTCCGCGGGGACGTGGGAGGAGGTCCGCCCCAACTACACGGCCCCCGTGGCCGAGGCGATGGACCGGCTGATGGCGACGACCCCGGAGGACATCGCCGGCCGGCTGCTCCTGCTGCACGGCCCGCCCGGCACCGGCAAGACCTCCGCGCTGCGCACCCTGGCCCGGTCCTGGCGGGACTGGTGCCAGGTGGACTGCGTCCTCGACCCCGAGCGGCTCTTCTCCGACGTGGGCTATCTGATGGACATCGCGATCGGCGAGGAGGACGCGGCGGGCAAGGGCCGCTGGCGGCTGCTGCTCCTGGAGGACTGCGACGAGCTGATCCGCGGCGAGGCCAAGCACACGGCGGGCCAGGCGCTGTCCCGTCTGCTCAACCTGACCGACGGCCTGCTCGGCCAGGGGCGCAACGTGCTGGTCGGGGTCACGACCAACGAGGACCTGGAGCGACTCCACCCGGCCGTGGTCCGCCCGGGCCGCTGTCTCGCCCGCATCGAGGTCGGCCCGCTGACCCGCGCGGAGGCGGTCGGCTGGCTGGGCACCGAGGAGGGCATCGGCCGCGAGGGGGCCACGCTGGCGGAGCTGTACGCGCTGCGGCGGGGCACCTCCCCGACCTCCCTGCCGGAACCGAGGGACCGCTCCGACGCGGGGCTCTACCTGTAGAAGTGCTTTGATGGAGGTATGACCCTGTACGTCGGCACGTCCGGCTGGCAGTACAAGGACTGGCGTGAGGTCCTGTACCCGGCCGAGGTGCCCGTGCGGCGGTGGCTGGAGGAGTACACCGAGCATTTCGCCACCGTCGAGATCAACAACGCCTTCTACCGGCTGCCGTCCCGGGACACCTTCACGTCCTGGGCCGAGCGCGTCCCCCCGGACTTCGTGGTCGCGGTCAAGGCGAGCCGCTTCCTCACCCACATCAAGCGGCTGCGCGACCCGGAGGAGCCCGTGCACCGCCTGATGGACCACGCCGCCGGCCTCGGCGCCCGGCTGGGTCCCGTCCTGCTCCAGCTCCCGCCGACCCTGCGCGCCGACCCCGAACTGCTGGACACCTGTCTGTCCCGTTTCCCCGCCGCCACCCGGGTCGCGGTCGAACCGCGCCACCCGTCCTGGTGGACCCCGGCGGTCCGCGAGGTCCTGCGGGCCAGGGGCGCGGCCCTGTGCTGGGCCGATGTGCAGTCCCGCCCGGCGACCCCGCTGTGGCGGACCGCCGACTGGGGCTATGTCCGCTTCCACGAGGGCCGGGCGAGCCCCTGGCCGCGCTACGGCCAGCGCGCCCTGGAGACCTGGATCGACCGCATCGCCACGACCTGGTCCGACGGCGACGACGTCTACGCCTACTTCAACAACGACCCGGGCGGCGCGGCGGTGGGCGACGCGGCCCTGTTCGGCAGAACGGCCGACCGGGCGGGCCTGACGGTGACCCGCACCCCGCGGGCCCTGGCGACCCGCTCGCACTGACCCGCCGTCTCACTGCGCGTACGCCGCCCGCAGGGCCTCCCGCACGGCCGCCGCCGCCTGCTCCTGGCTCAGCCCCAGCCGCAGCACCCGGTCGGCGTAGGCCCGTGCGGCGAGCGCGGCCTCACGTTCCGCCGCCGACCCCGCCGCCGCCACGAACGTCCCGTTGCGCCCCCGGGTCTCGATCACCCCGTCCGTCTCCAGCGCCCGGTACGCCTTGGCCACCGTGTTCGGCGCCAGCCCCAGCGACTCGGCGAGCCCCCGTACCGTCGGCAGCCGGTACCCCACCGGCAGTGCTCCGGACCGGGCCTGCTCGGCGATCTGCGCCCGCACCTGCTCGTACGGCGCGGCGCCCTCATCGATGTGGATCTTCAAGGTCACGGCCCGATTGTCCCCCACCCAGCGGAAAATGAGAGGCACGAGCACACCGCACGCCCGTAGCGTGCGCTCCCATGACCGTCATCGTGCGCGATCTGCGGCCCGACGCGACCCCCGAGATGGAGGGCTTCATCCGGGTCCGGCACGCGGCTCTGCCGTACATCTTCTTCAGCCCCGAGTCCGTGCGTCACGCCCTCTCGCTGCCCCATCTCCGCGACCATCTGCGGATGCTGGTCGCCGAGGAGGACGGCGAGATCATCGGCACCGCCCAGGTGTCCCTCGCCCAGGACAGCCCGGAGCCCGGCCAGGGCCATCTCAACGTCTATGTGGACCCGGCGCGCACCGGCAGGGGCGCGGGCGCGCTGCTGGTGCGCACCGCCGAGGAGCATCTGGCGGCGCAGGGGGCGACGCACCTGTACGCCTGGGTCCCGGACGAGCCCGGCAACCGTGCCTTCGCCGAACGGCACGGCTACCGTCCCAGCCGCTCCGCGCACTTCCTGGTGCTGGATCTGGCGCGCACCGAGCTGCCGCCGCTCCAGGCTCCCCCGCCGGGTGTCGAGCTGCGCACGGCCGCCGACTTCGCGGACGACCCGCGTCCGCTGTTCGCCCTGGACGCGGAGGCGGGTTCCGACGAACCGAGCGACGTGGGCACCGAGTTCACCGACTACGAGGCATGGGTCGCGGAGTACTGGGAGCACCCCCATCTCGACCGGGAGCTGACCTCGGTGGCCGTGGCCGAGGGCCGCCCCGTCGCGTTCAGCGTGGCGCACACGAACGACGCCGGCCGCTACGGCACGGGCATGACCGGCACCGCCCGCGCCCACCGCGGCCGGGGCCTGGCCAAGCTCGTCAAGAACGACTCCCTGCACCGCGCCCGCGCCGCGGGGTACACGGAGGCGTACACCGGCAACGACTCGGACAACGGGCCGATGCTGGCGGTCAACAAGTGGCTCGGCTACGAGATCCGCGCGACGGAGGTGCGCCATGTCCGCGTCCTCGGCTGACCCGGTCCGTCCGGTGGACGTCGTCCTGGTCAAGGGCGGCCGTACGAAGATCCGTTACACGGCGGAGCTGCTGTCGGACGACGGTACGCGCGTCGCCGTACGCGCCCCGTGGGCCGGTGAAGGGGTGCGGGACTTCGGCTTCGTACGGTTCGAGTCGGGTGACGTCTTCACCGAGTACTACTGGCGGGACCGGTGGTACGCGGTGAAGGAGGTGCGGGCCGCGACCGGTGCCCTCAAGGGCTGGTACTGCGATGTCACGCGCCCGGCCGTGTTCTCGGGGGGTGAGCTGGTCGTGGAGGACCTCGACCTGGACCTGTGGCGCTCCGCCGACGGCACGGACGTACGGCGGCTGGACGAGGACGAGTTCGCCGAGAGCGGCCTGGCCGAGCGGGACCCCGCGGCAGCGGCCGCCGCGGTGACCGCCCTCGACGAGCTGGAGGCGCTCGCGTCCGTCGAAGGCGGCCTGGAGTCCCTGCTGGTGTAGCGGGCCGCTCACACCGTGGCCACCACCGCGTACCGCTCGTCGTCCACCGGGCCGCCCCACAGGCGCGGGTCCTCGGAGAGCCGCTCCAGGCGGGTGCGGCCGGCGAGCGGGGCGAGGAGGGTGGTGAGACGGTCCGCCGGTATGCCGACCGGGGTGACCGTGCCCCAGACGCCCTCCACCAGGACGAGCCGCCCTGCGGGGCGCAGCAGGCCCCGCCAGTGCCGCAGCGCGCGGGCGGGGTCGGGCAGGGCCCACAGCACATGCCGTACGAGCACGGTGTCGAAGCGCTGTTCGCCGACCGGGGGCGCCGCGGCGTCACCGAGCAGGAACACCGCGTCACGCCCGGCGAGTTTGGCGCGGGCCAGCTCGAGCATGGGCGCGGAGAGATCGACCCCGGTGACCCGGTGTCCCTGTTCGGCGGCGAGGAGCGAGAGGCTGCCCGTGCCGCAGCCGAGGTCGAGGACGTCGCAGGGGCGCTCGGGCAGCCAGCTCCGCAGTCGCTCCGCCCAGGCGGCCCGGACCCCGGGGTCGCGCAGGCCGTGATCCGGTTCCTCGTCGAAGCTCTCCGCCTCCGCGTCCCAGTCGACACGTACCGAAGTCATTTCGTCACCTTTCCACCCGTGTGCCCAGGAGTGACACCCACCACTGACACTCGAATCGTGACACTCGCCACTGACAGAGCGAGGTTCGATGAGGAACCCTCCCGGAAAGGGTCTACCTCCGTGGGATCGCGGAACCCGGTGGCTCTCAAGGAGGCAGCCATGCGCCGCACAACTGTGCAGAAGCCCCTGAAGAAGACGGACTCCCGCCGGATCCGCGAAGAGGCGGACGAGCGCCCCGCCGGGCGCCCCGAGGTGCGAAAGGACATCGCGCGCACCTGGTGGCCGGACGGGTGAGACGCCCCGCTGCCCCGGTCAGCCGAGCTGCTTGCGGTAGTGGAGACGGTCGTAACCGCCGTCGACGCGCCGCCCGACGAGCTCGTAGCCGTGCTTCGGGTAGATCTTCTGGTTCTCCCACATCAGCACGTTCGTGCAGAGCCTGACCTCGGGCAGGCCGAGCGCCCGCGCGCGGGCGTCCACGAAGTGCAGCAGCCGCCGTCCGACGCCCGTGCCGTGGGCGTCGGGGTGGACGGCGATGCTGTCGAGGAACAGATGGTCGGGGAACTCCTCGAGGACCACCAGGCCCACGACGGGTTCCCCGGTCACGAACACCTTCCCCGCGGCCACGTCCGCCGCGTGGTCCGCACGCATGGGCAGCGGCACGGCCCCGATGCGCGCGATGTAGGGCGTGTACGCCGCGTCGGTGACCGCCTTCACGGCCGCCGCGTCGGCCGCCGCGGCGGGCCGGATCTCCTCGCTCGTCATACGGGACACGGTAACCATCCGATGCGCACTTACCTGATCTGCGGCTCAGCGCTCCCTTAAGGCAGTCCTAAAGATCGCTCCGGGCCTCGCTCAGCAGGCGTTTTCTACGGTTTCTTGGTTCCGGCACCCGTTATCGAGCAACTCCGGGGCCTGACCGGCGGCTCAGGCCGGACAGGCCCCGGCGGGTCATCTCCCGGTCAGCTGAACACGGACGCGCAGGTGGTGGGGGTGGCGCGGGCCGGGTCGAGCGCGTTGGCCACCTCGTGGAAGGCGATCCGGTCGAACAGGGCGATCGCCACGTGCTCGGAGAGGTCGAGCGGGCACAGGTCCTGGAGCAGGACGTTGTGCACGTCGGACCCGCTGAGGTACTGGCTGCGCCAGGGGGTCGCCACCTCGTCGTACTGGGTGGCGATGACCGTGTAGTGGACGCCGGGGACGGTGTCGCCGCCGGCGTTGAGCTTGGTGAGGAAGGCCGAGCCGGGGATCTGGTCGGCGAGGCCGGGGGTGGCGGCGGAGATGAGGTCCTCGGCGCCGGGGAAGTAGGGCAGCAGGTTGGTGAGGCCGCTGAGGCCGGCGCCGTGGTTGTCGGGGGCGAGACCGACGAGGGCGTTCACCTTGGCGGCGCCGCCGAGGAACTTCAGGTAGTAGCGGGGCATCATGCCGCCCTGCGAGTGGCCGACGAGGTCGGCCTTGGCGGCGCCGGTCGCGGCGAGCACCTTGTCGACGAAGGCGGAGAGCTGTGCGGCCGACCTGTCGATGGGGCCGAGGCCGTGAAAGAGCGGGACGCCCGGCAGTTGGCCGTAGTCGAGGGAGTAGACGCAGTAGCCCCGGTCCTCGAGGTACGGGGCGAGGGACAGCCAGTTGTCGACCGAGTTCCCGAGGGTGCCGTGGACCAGGACGACGGGGCGGGGGTGGGTGGCGGAGGGCTTGCAGCTGTAGTCGTTCCAGCCGCTCGACGAGGTCGTGGCGGTGGAGGAGGCGTGGGCGGCGGAGGCGGGGACGGTGGCGGCCGCGGCTGCCAGCAGCAGTGCGGTGAGGGGTCTGAGCAGGCGCTTCCAGGGCAGCATCGGGTGGTCTCCTTGCGGCTCAAGGGAGGTGCGATGGCCTTACGCCCTGTGATCCGGATCACCAGGATGCTGTTCACTCATCAAGTTACGAACGAGTAGCAGACGTGTGAAGTTACGCGTCAGTAAAAACTTCCAGTGGTAGTCGGCGACGGCCGGGGCCGCCGACATTCCGTCACCAGGCGGGCGTGATGGGGCCGTAGGGCGCGATGCGCCTCAACTGATCACCCAACAGGCGAACTTCACCCTCCCCGAGCACACCCGGCCACCCCCGCACCACTTCGGCGGCCGCCTCCTCCGCCGCCCGGGTGCACTCCCAGCCCCGCCCGGTGAGCACGATCAGCCGGGCGCGGGCGTCACCGGGATGCGCCCGCCGCCCGACGTACCCCTTGCGCACGAGCTCGTCGACGAGCTGACTCGCCGCCTGCCTGGTGACCCCGAGATGGACGGCGAGGTCGGTGACCGTGGCCCCGCCCGGAGCCGGCCGGCTACCTCGACGGCCGCACCGAGCGGATCTCGGCCGGGGACACCCTGATCATCAACCCGGGCGCGACCCTGGCCGTCGAGAACCCGACCGGGCACACCGCGCTGTCCTGGGTCACCACGTCCGTCGGGCTGGAGGCCGAGCCGGCCGACGGCTCGCGGATCACTCCCCCGTGGGCCGACTGACGCGTGCGGCGCGCAGTTCGGCGCGGACCAGCTCCAGCAGCCGCCCCGCCCAGTTGCGACCGCCTGCGGCACGGGTGTCCCTCCAGTACGGGGACTCCGCGTATCCGGTGTAGACGATCGTCGCGTCGCCGGTGCCGAGCAGGATCTCCGCCGGCCCGGGGTGCTGGGTGAACTTGGCGCGCAGCAGCCCGGCCATGACGGCCAGGCGGATCTCCGGCCAGTCGTCCCGTCGTACGGCCCGGCCGCCGCGCTCCTGGGCCTCGGCGGCGGTGGGCGCGTCCCGGACGGCGACCCGGTCGGCCTCGTCGGCCGTGGACAGGGCCCAGTAGCCGTGCAGGACCGACGGGTAGGTGTCCCCCGCGTACCGCAGGGGGGCCGGGAAGTCGTTGTGCAGGACGAACAGGTCGAGCTTCGCGGGGTGCCCCTTCGGGAAGACCCTCTCGTGCAGGACGACCGCCGGCCGGCCCGGGAGGGCCGGATCGTCCGCGTACCGGACGGCCCGCGACTCCCGCTCCCGCTCGACGCCCTCGTCCCCGCGGGTGAAGTAGTCGAGCGCCCACTGGTGCAGTTCGTCCGTCGCCACCGGGCCGTCCCCGTCGACCCGCTCCCCGAGCGCGGTGAGCAGGATCTTCAGCGGCCGGTCCTGATGGTCCATGTCTCCGAGGACGTAGACGCGCCGGTGCGGCGGAATCGCGAGATAGGCCTCCCTGAGCAGCTCCCGGTGGGCCTCGGTGGGCTCCCGGCGGAACACCTCGACGGTGTCCCGGCAGCGCTCGGAGGCCGTCGGCCGGCCCGCCAGCTCCTCGATGAGGTCGGCGACCTCGAGGAGGAAGTTCTGCGGGGTCAGCGGCTCGGGGTAGCGGGCCGACCAGCGGTTCTCCGGCTTCTCGAAAGGCGGCGCCCCGGGGTCCCGTACCGCGATCCGGCCCGAGTCCAGCATCCGCTCCAGGCCGGCCAGATCGGTCAGCTCCGAGCAGCCGACGGCGCCGTCGGCGTAGACGAACAGATCGTCCACGTAGTACTCGTCCGTCCTCTGGACCCGACGCCACACATGGGTCCAGGTCCCGTTGATGCTCTCCCCGTCCACGATTCGCCAGGTCGGCCGCCGCCACGTCATCCGGGCACCCTATGCGACCTCGTGCCGCGCGGGCTCCCGGTTATTCACGCCGCCAGCGCTCCCGGGATCACCGCCCCCGGCCCGAACTTCGCCCGCACCCGGTCGGCGACCTCCTCGATCCGGCGGATCTTCTCGTCGGCGGCATCGAGGGTGAGCTGGTAGGAGGCCTGGTCGGCGGGGCCGAGCGCCTCGGCGCGCAGGACGATCGCCCTGACCCGGGCGCGCTGCAGCCCGAGCGTCTCGTACAGGGAGTACGCCGTCCTCGTCAGGGCCGCCGAGTGCGCGGTCGGCTCCTTGAGGGTGCGGCTGCGGGTGGTGGAGGAACGGTCGGCGTAGCGCACGGTGAGGGTCAGGGTGCGGCAGACCTTCTCCACGGCGCGCAGCCGGGCGCCCAGTTCCCCGGCGGCGGACAGCAGGGCCCTACGATGCCGGTCGGGGTCCAACTCGTCGCGTTCGAAGGGTCGTTCGGCGGCCAGGGAGCGGGAGACGGCGTTCGGGACGACCCGGCCGCGGTCGATCCCGCTCGCCTTCTCCCGCAGCTCGCGGCCCGCCTTCGCGCCGACCAGACGCTGAAGGGTGGCCAGGGGCGCGGCGGCGACCCGGCCGAGGGTGTCGAGGCCGTACTCGCCCAGCGTGCGGGCGGTGGCCGCGCCGACACCGGGCAGCGCGGCCACCGGCTTCTCGGCGAGGAACTCCCGCACCTGGTCCGCGTCCTCCGGGACCGCGCGGGTCAGCCCCGGCCGGGCGTCCCGCAGCGCCACCCGGGCCAGCATCGGGCCGGGACCGGCGCCGATGACACAGTCGACGCCGTACAGCGCGAGGGCGCGGACCCGGATCACCGAGGCCAGCTCCACCGCGCTGCGCCCGAAGTACCGTTCGGCGCCCCGCAGATCGGCCAGCGCCCCGTCCGGCGGCAGCGCCTCGACGACCGGTGTGAACTCCTCGAGCAGCCCGAGCAGCCCCGGGAGGGCCACGTCGGCCTCGTACCTCGCCGGCCACTGGAAACGTACGCAGAGGATGGTCATCCCGCACTCCCCGGACTCTGGTGCCACAACTTCCGTACCGTCGCAGGCCCTTGAGAGGCCTCTTGTCCCGCGGGCCGCAGATCGGCCCATGGATGGAGTTCGTATCCGGTGGGCAGATGGATTCGCCTGCCCCCTGTCGAATCGCCGGACCCTCGCGCATCACCCGCCCCGTCCGGTTCCTCCCCCTCCCCCGCCGCCGGCTCCGCGAGCCGTGCCGCCACCTCGTCCAGCCCGCCCTCGGCGCGCAGGTCGACCAGCTCGGCGAGGTTCCAGGCGGCGGAGCCCACCACGCTCAGGCTGCGCGGGCCGCGCCGCTGCACCACCCCGCGCACCAGCAGCAGCCAGGAGTGGAAGACGGTGTGCGCGCAGGCGTCGTGGGAGTCGTCGAAGAAGGCGAGGTCGACCAGGCCCGTGCCGTCGTCCAGGGTGGTGAAGATGACCCGCTTGCCGGACCGGATCGGCGGGGTCTGGGTGGCCGCCTTGGCGCCCGCGACCAGCACGGTCTCCCCGTGCCGCGCCTCCCGCAGCCGTCGCGCCGGGACCACGCCCAGCTCGTCGAGGAAGGTCCGGTGATCGTCCATCAGATGCTGGGAGGCGTCCATGGACAGTACGCCCAGCTCGGCGCTGAGCCGCTCGGCCGGGGACAGGTCCGGCAGCCCGGCGGGAGCGGTCTTCCGTCCGCCCGCCAGGGGGAGTTGACCGCCGCCCGCGCCCCGGGCACCGCGGTGCAGCTCGGCCAGGTGCAGTTGCAGATCGCGGCGGTTGGCGCCGAACTCGTCCAACGCGCCCACCTGGGCGAGCCGTCCGGCGAGCGGGCGACTGGGGCGGGCCCGTTCCCAGAAGTCGAGGAGTGAGGCGTACGGCTGTCCGTCCGCGACCCGTGCCGCCTCGGCCTCGCTGATGCCGTGCACGTCGGAGAGGGCCAGCCGCAGCCCCCAACGTCCTTGCGCACCAGGGGATTCAGACACCAGTTCGATACGGTGTGCGACACCCGACCGGTTCACGTCCAGCGGCAGGATCGGCACCCCGCGCCGCCGCGCGTCCGCCAGCAGCAGCCGCTTCGGGTACATCCCGGGGTCGTGCGTGAGCAGCCCGGCGTAGAAGGCGGCGGGATGGTGGGCCTTCAGCCACGCCGACTGGTAGGTCGGGACGGCGAAGGCGACCGCGTGCGCCTTGCAGAAGCCGTAGGAGCCGAAGGCCTCGACGATCTCCCAGGTACGCCGAATCGTTTCCGCGTCATAGCCGTTCGCCGTCGCGTGCTGGGCGAACCACACCTTGATCCGCCCCTGCGACTCCGGGTCGGACAGCCCGCGCCGCACCCGGTCCGCCTCACCCCGCCCGCAGCCGGTCATGATCGCGACGATGTCGATGATCTGCTCGTGGAAGACGACGACCCCGTACGTCCCCCGCAGCGGCTCCTCCAGATCGGGGTGCGGACAACGGACGGGCGCCCGCCCGTGCCGCGCCTCGATGAACGGCCGCACCATGTCGGCGGCGACCGGTCCGGGCCGGAACAGCGAGATGTCGACGACCAGGTCGTGGAACGTGGCCGGCTGGAGCCGCCCGACCAGGTCGCGCTGGCCCGGCGACTCGATCTGGAAGCAGCCCAGCGTCTCGGTCGAGCGGATGAGCCGGTACGTCGAGGGGTCGCCCGGCGCCACCGCGTCCAGGTCGATCCGCTCCCCCGTCGCCCGCTCCACCTCGGCCACCGCGTGCGCCATCGCCGACTGCATCCGCACGCCCAGCACGTCCAGCTTGAGCAGCCCGAGGTCCTCCACGTCGTCCTTGTCGAACTGCGCCATGGGGAACCCCTCGCCGCTGGTCGGCACGACCGGCGTGCGGGAGAGCAGGGAGGCGTCGGAGAGGAGGACCCCGCACGGGTGCATGGCGATCCCGCGCGGGAGGGCGTCGAGGGCCTCGACCAGCTCCCACAGCTTTCCGTACCGCTCCTTCTCCGCCGCCAGCGCCTTCAGCTCGGGCAGCTCCTCCAGCGCCGCGCGGGCGTCCCGCGCCCGGATGTGCGGGAAGGACTTGGCGATCCGGTCGATGTCGGCGGGGTCCATGGACAGGGCCGCGCCGACGTCCCGGACGGCGTGCCGGACCCGGTACGTCTCCGGCATCGCGACCGTCGCGACCCGCTCGGCGCCGAACCGGCCGATGATCGCCCGGTAGACCTCCAGCCGGCGCGCGGACTCCACGTCGATGTCGATGTCGGGCAGTACGACCCGTTCCTTCGACAGGAAGCGCTCCATCAGCAGCCCGTGCTCGACCGGGTCGGCGTGCGCGATGCCGAGGAGGTGGTTGACGAGGGAGCCCGCGCCGGAGCCGCGCGCGGCGACCCGGATGCCCATGCGCCGTACGTCGTCGACCACCTGGGCGACGGTGAGGAAGTAGGAGGCGAAGCCGTGGTGGGCGATGATGTCCAGCTCGTGGTGCATCCGCTCCCAGTAGGCGTGCCGGTCGGCGTAGCCGTGGAGCACCATGCCCGCCGCCGCCCGGGAGGCCAGCGCCCGCTGGGCGGTGCGGCGGCCCGCGCCGACGAGGTGCGGTTCGGGGAAGTGGACGGTGCCCATGCCGAGGTCGCCCTCGGGGTCGACCAGGCATGCGGCGGCCGCGGCCCGGGTCTGTTCCAGCAGCCGGTGGGCGGTGTCCCGCCGGAAGCCCGCGGCCTCCACGATCCGCTCGGCCGCCGCGGCCATGGCGTCCGCGCCCTTCAGCCAGGCCTCGCCCGAGTCGAGCTCCTTGGCGGGGTCGACGGGGACGAGCCGGCGGGCGGCGTCCAGGACGTCGGCGACCGGGCCCTGGCCGGGGTCGGCGTAGCGGACGGCGTTGCTGAGCACGGGGCGGATCCGCTGCTCGGCGGCGAAGCCGACGGTGCGGGCGGCCAGCCGCAGGGAGCCCGGTCCGGTGCCTTCACGGCCGTGCCAGACGGCCTCGAGGCGCAGGGCGTCGCCGTACACCTCACGCCAGGGGGCGAGGAGCTTCGCGGCCCGGTCCGGGCGGCCGGCGGCCAGGGCGCGGCCGACGTCGGAGGCGGGGCCGAGCAGGACGGTCAGGCCGTCGCCGTGGTTGCCGGTCCAGGGCAGCACGGGGAGGTCCCCGTCGGCGTGGGCGGCGGTCACGATCCGGCACAGGTCGGCCCAGCCCCGGGCGCCGTCGCGGGCGAGGAAGGTGACGCGGGGGGTCGACTCGTCGATGAAGGCACCGCCGCGCACCGGGGTGCGGCGCCGTTCCCGTCGTACGTCGCTGTCCTGCCGTACGGGCCCGGCGACCGCCAGGTCCACGCCGAACAGCGGGCGCACGCCCGCCTTCGCGCAGGCCTTGGCGAAGCGGACCGTGCCGGCCAGGGTGTCGCGGTCGGTGAGGGCGAGGGCGTCCATGCCTCGTTCAAAGGCGCGCTCGGCCAGCCGCTCCGGGTGCGAGGCCCCGTGACGGAGGGAGAACCCGGAGACGGTGTGCAGATGCGTGAAGCCTGGCACACGCACCTCCCACGATCACTCTTCGAACATCAGTTCCCTAATCCCTCACCCCCACCATAGACCAAATTCCGAACGTGTGTACGATGACGACTCGGGCGTCCCCCACCTGCGGGAACGCCCGAGTCACCTGCGGAAACGGGGGCAAACACACCCACGAGGGAGCCGCCGCTGTCGCCGGGCTCGGCGCAGACGTCGGTCCGGATCAGACCGTCGACGATGTCGCCGTTGCCTTTGTTCACGGTCGCGTCCAGACCGGTGCCCGTGCCGGAGTGGACCCGGGTGGTGGAGCCGCCGCGGGTCACCCTCATTCCTGCCCGGAAGCCGGTGCGGGCACAGGAGGAGGCGCGGGAGCCGACGCAGGCGCCGGTGCGGGCGCCGGTGCGGGCGCCGGTGCGGGCGCGGGCAGTTGCTGCTGTGCCTTCTCCAGGAACCTCAGCAGCTCCACCGGGAACGGCAGCACCAGCGTGGAGTTCTTCTCGGCGGCGACCGCCACCACGGTCTGCAGCAGCCGGAGCTGGAGCGCGGCGGGCTGCTCGGACATCTCGCGGGCCGCCTCCGCCAGCTTCTTGGAGGCCTGGAGCTCGGCGTCGGCGTTGATGACCCGGGCCCGCCGCTCCCGGTCGGCCTCGGCCTGCCGGGCCATGGACCGCTTCATCGTCTCGGGCAGGGAGACGTCCTTGATCTCGACCCGGTCGATGGTGACGCCCCACTCCACGGCCGGGCTGTCGATCATCAACTCCAGCCCCTGGTTGAGCTTTTCGCGGTCGGAGAGCAGATCGTCCAGCTCGCTCTTGCCGATGATGGACCTGAGCGAGGTCTGCGCCATCTGCGAGACGGCGAACCGGTAGTCCTCCACCCGGACCACCGCCTCGGCCGGGGAGGTCACCCGGAAGTACACGACGGCGTCGACCCGGACCGTCACATTGTCCCGGGTGATGCCCTCCTGGCCCGGCACCGGCATCGTGACGATCTGCATGTTGACCTTCTTGAGCCGGTCGACGCCCGGCACGATCAGCGTCAGCCCCGGTCCGCGCACCTGCGGCCGCAGTCTCCCGAGGCGGAAGACCACACCCCGCTCGTACTGCTTGACCACCCGCGCCGCCGCCGCCACGTACACCACTCCGGCGGACACGAGCCCGGCTCCCGCCGCCACCAGCTCCTCGACCATGCCGGCCCCCAGGGGTCCGAAGCACTTCCGTCCATGTCCCGTCCTACGACGGTAACCCCGTCCCCCTGCAAGAGGGAGCCCCCGCACGGCGGTTCACGTGCGGGGGCCCGTCGAACGGTGCCTCGGAGACGACGTACCGGATGTACCGGGTGTACTAGAAGACGCTGACGCCGTACGCGCTCAGGGCCTCCGCCACCGGCTGGAAGAAGGTCGTGCCGCCGGAGGTGCAGTTGCCGCTGCCGCCGGAGGTCAGACCGTAGGCGATGCCGCTGGTGGAGTACAGCGGGCCACCGGAGTCGCCGCCCTCGGCGCAGACGTTGGTCTGGATCATGCCGTAGACGATGTCGCCGCCGCCGTAGTTGACGGTGGCGTTCAGCGCGGTGACCCGGCCGCTGTGGATGCCGGTCGTCGAGCCGTCACGGTAGACCGTGGTGCCGACGCTGGGCGTGCCCGAGCTGGTGATGTCCGTGTTGCCCGCGGTGCCGGACTTGGTGACCGAGCTGTTGGTGTAGCGGACCAGCGCGTAGTCGTTGGTCGGGAAGCTGTAGCTGACGTTCGTGCCCAGCACGGTCGACTGCCCGGAGTTGGAGTACCAGGTCGACGCGACCTCGCCGCAGTGACCGGCGGTCAGGAAGTAGTAGGTGCTGCCGCTGACCACGTTGAAGCCGAGCGAGCAGCGGTAGCCGCCGCCGTAGATGGCGTCGCCGCCCGCGATGAGCTTGTTGAACTTGCCGGGCGTGTGCTTGATCGTCAGGGCGCCGGCGTTGCTGCCCGCGGCCTCCTTGATCTTCGCGATCTCGGCGTCGGACACGGTGCTGTCGACGGTGACGAGCAGGCGGTTGGTCTTGCTGTCGACGGCCCAGGCGGTGCCCGGGACGTCCGCCTGGAGCACCGAGGCGCCGGCGCTCTTGAGCTGGGCGGAGCTGAAGGTGGCGCTGTCGGCCGCGCTCGCGTGGGGGATCGCGATGGCCGCCGCGGCCACGAGTCCGGTGGTGACGGCGATCAGCCGGCTCCGTCTCGAGATGCCGCGGGTGGTGGGGGTGGTGCGCTTGATCCTCACGTTTCGTTCCCTCCCAGGGGAAGTCGGGGGCCCGTCGTGTGGGGTCGGGGCCCGTGAGGCGCAGCCAGGATCAGACGTTCGCCCGGATTCCGGACACGCCGTGACCCTGACAAGCGCTGAGGGGGAGTATTCGGCCGAACGGCCGGTCGGCGCAAGGGCGCCTTTCGGCCGTCAGACCTTGAACGAACTGCGTGAGTTGAGCCCTCTTGGAGGTCTCTTGTCCCAGCTCAGACCAGGTTGCGCTCCCCTGCCTCGATCTCCACGCCGAGAGTGTTCCCCGGTGGCGGGAAGGGGCAGATGAAAGCGTCGGCGAATGCACACGGAGGCAGTACGGCCCGGTTGAAGTCCACCGTGGTGCGCCCCTGCTCGTCGGGGGCACCCGGGTGGAGGAACCGGAACCGGTGGCTGCTCACCCCGCTCGTGGAGTCGGCGAACACCGCCCACAGCGAGCCGTCACCCTGCACGGACACCTGGAGCGTGTGCTCCTGCCCGTCGAGAGCGAACGTCAGTTCCCCGCCGAGGCCGAGGCCGCGTTCCCGCCCGTCGGCGTTCGGGACCCGGACGGTCCGGTGCTCGCCGTACGGCGTGAAGCGCCCCGGCACCGACCAGCGCGCCCCGTACGGGGTGGCCTCCACGCCCCGGAACAGGCGCCGGGCGTCGGCCCCGGGGTCGAAGTCGCGTACCCCCCAGACCCCTTCCCGTACCAGCACGACCAGCCGTCGCCGCCCGTGCGCGACGCGGGCGGTGTCGACCGCCCCGGGGTCGGCGCCGAGCCGTACCGTTCCGCCGAACGGCCGTCCGTCCAGGGTGAGCCCGTCGGTCTCGGCCGCCGTGAGCAGCACGCCGTCCTCTTCCGCCACCCAGACCCCCGGGATGTCCGGAAGTCGACCGTCCGGAAAGTCCTCCAGCCAGTGGGTGCCGGTGAGGGCGAGCGGGCCGTAGGGCTCCGTGAGCGTGTCCAGGCGGTGTGCGTGCCACTGCTTCCAGAGGTCTGCCGCGTCCGTCGTCATCGGGTCAGCCTTTCGGTTCGTGCTGTCGGTGCGTACTGAGGGGCGGGCCGGGTGAGGCCCAGGTGCTCGCGCAGGGTGCCGCCCGGGTAGAAGGTGCGGAACAGACCGCGGTGCTGGAGCAGCGAGACCGTCCCGTTGACCAGGCGTTCCAGGTCGCGGTGGGGTTCCACGGGGACGAGGTGGAAGCCGTCGGCGGTGTCGTCCTGGTGCCAGGAGGCGATCAGCTCGGCGAGGTCGACGGGGCCGCCGCGGTAGAGCGGGCCCCGGCCGGTCTGCCGGGGGCCGCCCCCGCCGTGCCCCCGCTCGGCGGCGTGCTCGCCGTCCCCGAGGTCGACGAGCAGACTCACCAGCACCCTGAGGGAGTCAGGGTCCCGGCCGCCCGCGACGGCCTCGGCGCGCAGTTCGCCGCGTACGGCTCCGGCCTGCGCGGGACCCGCCACCCGGACCAGGGCCACATCGGCGTACCGGGCGGCGGCGGGGCGCGCGGCCGGCTCGGTGGCGTCGACGACCCGTACGGGACGGCCGGGCAGGAGGGCCTCTGACAGGGCCTCACCCGAGGGTGCGTCGATCCGCAGGCCGGCCCGGCCCCGGGCGGCACGGTCGAGCGTGGCGACCGCGGCCCCGGCCCGGGGTTCGCCGAGCGCGGCCACCAGTCCGACGCGGCGTGTGGCCGCCGCCATCCGGGTGAGCACGGCCGACGCGTCGAACCCGGGCCGGCCGGGGGCGTCGTCCAGCGTCACGAAGTCCAGCCCGCCGCGCTCGGCGAGCCGGGCCAGCTCCACGTGGGGGGCGGCCCCGTCCACGCCCGGCAGGTCGACGGCGGCGGCCAGATGCAGCAGTCCCATGGCTCACCGCACCTTCGACGGCAGCGGCTTCGGGCCGGGGCCCCGGTGCACGGACCTGATGTCGACCAGGACGGTCATCGTGAGCATTCCTTTGCTGGTCCGGAGGGGGCTCATGCGGCGGCGTCGGCGCCGAGGTCCCGCAGGAACACCAAGGCGGCGCGCGCGGTGGCGTCGTTCTGCCGGAACGCGGGACCGCCGGTGCGGGGGCGGGTGAAGGCGCCGGGGGTGCGTCCGTCGGTGTGCGGGCCGAGCGCGAAGCGCCGCGGGTGCGGCCGGCCGGCCCGGTCCAGGACCCGCCCGTCGACCCGGTCCACCCGCAGCAGTCCGTCGGCCGTCTCCCCGGCGCCCTCGGCGTGCAGGGCGCGCAGCAGCGGATCGAGGGCGCGCCGCAGCGTCGGCTCGGGCAGCCGGGCCTCCACCAGGGCCCGTGCCCGCACGGAGTACCCCGGCACGGTCGGGCTGGACGCCCGGAACGCCCCGTCCTCGGCGTGTACGGCCATGTCGGCGCCGACGAACTTCACCACCCCCGCCCGGGAGAGCGCGAGCAGCTGCCGCAGCCGGGGGCCGGGCGGCCCGGAGGCGAGATAGCTGAAGAACCCGTGCCACCAGGAGCCGATGTCCCCGAGCCGCACGAGCTGCCCGTAGACGGAGAGGAGCCCGAGGAACACGGACAGGTCGGCGCTGTGCGAGGGATCGTGACGACGGCCCAGATCGTCCTCGACGTACCGTCGCAGACCGTCCTGGAACTCCTCGTGCGAGGCGTACCGCAGCCCGTCCAGCGGCCGGTCGAGCACGGCGAGGTCGAGCCGGTCGGCGGGGTCGGGCACGGCGGAGGCGACGAGGGCCTCCCGTTCGGCCTCGCCCGCGGCGACCGCGTACTTCTCCTCGAAGTCCGTCCAGGCGATCGCGGTCCGCTCGGGATGGGTGGTGAACAGCCGGTGGTAGTGGGCGAAGCCCAGCTCCTTCTCCACCAGCGGCCACACGTCCCGGCGGAAGTCGAACCCGCCGGGGCGCGCGAGGAGTTCGTCGGTCTCGGCGGGCCCGAGGAACCGGGGCAGCGGGGGCCGTTCGCCGGTCCAGTCGTAGCCGATCTTCGAGTGGTACGGCACTCCGCGCCGCGACCCGACGTACAGGACCGGCTCCCGCCCCGAGGGCACATAGGTGTCCCCCTCGCCCCCCTCGTACCGTCCGCCGCGCCCTTCGGTGAGCAGCACCATCAGGTCGACGAAGGCCAGCCCGAAGCCGCGCACGAGGACGGGTTCACCGGGTCCGAGCGCGGACAGGTCGCTGTCGGCGGTGAAGTCGGGCGGCAGATGGGTGAGCCCGTGCTCGCGGGCGTACGCGGCCAACTCCTTTTGTTCGTCGTCGAGTTCGGCGTCGAGGTGGCCGAGCGCGAGGACGACGAGGTCGGCGGCCAGCGGCTGGGGCCGCCCCTCGAGCCAGACCTGCTGACGCCCGTCGCGCGGACCGCTCACCCGCAGCGCGCGCCGGGGATGACGGTGGACGGTGATCTCCTCCGGGAGGGCGGCGACGGCCTGTTCGTGCACCCAGCTCAGATAGGCGCCCTGGAGCTGCCGGTCGGCGAAGAGCCTCCCGTCGACACCGGCCCACTCGTGCAGGGTGGGCCCCGGCCGCACCGGCCCGTCCATGACCACCGTCTCGTCGGTGAACATGGTGACGTCCTCGGCGTGCGAGTTCATCCACAGCAGCGGCGACTGGGCGGCCCGCCAGATCCGTCCGGCGCCCGGCGGATGCGGGTCGACGAGATGGATGTCGAGGCCCTGACCGGCGTACAGCTCGGGCGCGTTGGCCGCGATGCGTTCGATCAGACCGGTCCCCCGCGGCCCGGCCCCCACGATCACGAGGGAGTGTCTGTGGCCCGGGGCGGCGGGGATGGGGGCAAGGGTGTCGGAAGACATGCGAAGGCTCCGTGACGCATCGGTCGAACACGGTGGAGTGCCTTCACACGGCAGGAATCACGGCCGAGCCCCTCAGCAGGGCCGTACAGCGAGAGTACGGCGGTGTTTCCCCTCACTGTCAAGGCTGTCCGAACTGTGAGCCGTACGTCTCATCTCGGTTGACGGGTAATCGGAGACCTGTTCCACTTGGCCCATGCATCCGCAGCAGTGGCTGGTCACCCGCTCCCACATCGACTTCGGTCGAGTGTGGTCCTGTTCCTGTTGAGCCGACCCCCTGCGCGCCCGGGACGCCTCCGCGTCCCCCTCTCCGGCCTTCACACCCCTCCCCTCGCTTCACCCGCACGCCGACCCGCACCCCCCTTGGGGGCGGGGAACCGCGCGATCAACCCCGCACCACCCGTACCCGGGCCACCGACCGTCACCCCGACGGCGATTCAGCGCACCCCGGAGGAAGCCCGCGCCCCCGAAGAACCCCGCACCCCGATGACCCGATCCATCAACACCCCCAGCACGTCCCGCACAGACCCCCGCTCCCGGGCATCGCACTCCAGCACCGGCACATCGGGGTCCAGCCCCAGCACCCCCCGCACCTCGTCCAACCCGCACCGCTCGGCCCCGTCGAAGCGGTTCACGGCGAGCACGAACGGCGCCTCCTGGGCCTCGAAGTAGTCGACCGCCGGAAAGCACTCCTCGAGCCGGCGCGTGTCCGCGAGGACGACCGTCCCGAGGGCGCCCTCCACCAGGTCGTCCCACAGGAACGAGAACCGTCCCTGCCCGGGCGTCCCGAACAGATACAGCGCGATGGCCGGGTCGAGGGTGATCCGCCCGAAGTCGAGCGCGACGGTGGTCCTGGTCTTGGTCTCCACGCCCTCCAAGGAGTCGACTCCCACCGACACCTGGGTGATGGCCGCCTCGGTGTCGAGGGGCTCGATCTCGGAGACGGCTCCGATGAAGGTCGTCTTACCGACCCCGAGCCCCCCGCTCACCACGATCTTGACGGCAAGCGGCACAGTCTTCTCTGAGCGCCCGGGCATGATCCGTGATCCTTTCGAGCTTCCGTGTCTCGACAGGAGATACGTCCCGAAGGCGCTCCGCACTCACCGTGCGCCCGCACGGGGCCCCGCGCGCACGGCAGGTGACCGTGTGTCAGCAGGAGCAGTCGCAGCCGCAGCAGTCGCACCCGTCGCAGCAGTCACCGCACCCGCAGTCGCAGTTCCCGCAGTCACAGTTGGAGCAGCAGCCCTCGTGCTTCTTCCGCGACCAGGGACCCTCGAACTCGTCGGCACAGCACACCTGGCAGGTGCAGAACAGCCCGATCGCGACGGCGCACCCGGCGAGCAGCCCCCGCGGCTGCTTGGGCGGCGCGGGCATCTGCGGCGGGGGCCCGAACGCGGCCCGGCCCTCCTGCGCGGCCCCCGGGTGCGTGTGCCCGCACGAGGTCGTCCCGAACGCCCGGTCCACCGACCGCTCCAGCTCGTGCGCGAGCAGCAGATGCGCCAGCCCGCGGTCCACGAACTCGACGTCCTTCAGTGCGAGCCGTATCCCGTGCAGGGCGTCGTCGGCGAGCCTCCGGGCCTCGGTGAGCGGGGTCCCGGTGGCCGTGAGCGGATTCCAGGCGCCTGCCCGCGCGTCGGCGGCCTGGTCCTCGACGGCGTCCAGCAGATGCGCCAGCCGTCCGAACAGCCGCCCGGCCTCCGCGAGCGGGACGGCGTTGCCCGGCCGGCCCGCCAGGACGGCGGTGTGGGCGAAGGCGGCGGCCGTGGCGGTCTCGGTCGGCTCGGTGACGGTCAGCAGTGAAGTGCCGGGCCCGGCCAGCGCCTCCAGGCCGACCTGCCGGTCCACGGCGTCCACCAGGACCGCCGTGTCGAAGCCGACCGCGGCCCCGCCGCGCTCCCCCGCCCTCCCCCAGCTCCGGGCGACCCTGCGGGCGGCGACGGCGACCGGACGCCGGGCCAGCAGCCCGTCCCCGTCGGCGACATGGTCGCGCACCTTGGCCGAGGCCAGCACCAGCGAGACGGCCGCCGCGAGCCGCGCCCCCTCGCCCTGGGCGACGGAGGCGGTGCGCATCCCGCGCAACGGGCACGGGCCCGCCGTACGCCGCCGACCGGTCGCCGTACCCACCTGAGCATCCGTCAGGACCGAGATGAGCAGCCCGTCGTAGTTGGTGACGACCCGCGCGAACTGGCCGTGGTCGCCGCGCAGCGCGAGACAGAGTCCGCACAGATGCGCCATCCACTCGGCCTTGAGCCGCTCACCGAGCCGGTGACCGCACGGTCTGACGATTCCGAACATGACAACCCCCGTAGTCCTCGGTCCGTGTTCCCCTGCCCGAGAGCCGGGCCGTTAAGACATTGAGCTGCCGCATGCTATCGGCCGATAATCGCCTTTGAACGCTCCACCCTCTTCACCCGTACGCACCAGGTATCACCCGTACGCCACAAACAGTCATATTTCACTCTCAGTCAGCAGCCGTACACAGCAGGACCCTTGGGGGACGCGGGCTCTCGACGGATTCGCTGTGCACCAGTACCGTCACAAACCCCCCGCGCGGCGTCTATCCACTTGGCGCGACATCCGCATCATGGACGACCATGGGAATGCGGAAAGGAAGAAAGACCGCTGTGAGAGGAGGCGTCCATGGGATCGGTGCGCAAGGCAAGTGCCTGGCTTGGCCTCGTCGACGACAACGATGACGAGCGTTACTACGACGACGACTACTCCGAGGGGACCGATTCGCAGGACGCCTGGGTCACCGACCCGCGCGTCAAGGTCGCCTCGGACACGGCCGAGGAGAAGGGCCGCCGGATCGGCACCGTCACCCCGGACAGCTTCCGGGACGCGCGGCTGATCGGCGAGCTGTTCCGCGAGGGCGTGCCGGTCATCATGAACCTCACGGCCATGGAGGCGGCCGACGCCAAGCGCGTCGTCGACTTCGCGGCCGGGCTGATCTTCGGACTGCGCGGTTCGATCGAGCGGGTCTCGACCCGGGTGTTCCTGCTGACGCCGTCCAACACGGAGATCGTGAACGGCGATCCGGCCGGGCACCGCACGGACGGTTTCTTCAACCAGAGCTGAGGCAGGGCCGCTCGTCGGCCCCGCCTCGGCTCCGGGCCGGGTCAGCGGAAGGCGTCGAGTCCGGTGAGCGCCTTGCCCAGCACGAGCTGGTGCATCTCGACGGTGCCCTCGTAGGTGAGCACCGACTCCAGGTTCGTCGCGTGCCGCATGACGGGATACTCCAGCGAGATCCCGTTGGCCCCGAGGATCGTCCGCGCCGTACGGCAGATCTCGATGGCCTCCCGTACGTTGTTGAGCTTGCCGAAGCTGACCTGCTCGGGACGCAGGCGGCCGGCGTCCATGCGCCGCCCCAGATGGTGGGCGAGCAGAATCCCCTTGTGCAGCTCGACCGCCATGTCGGCGAGCTTGGCCTGGGTGAGCTGGAACCCCCCGATGGGCCGCCCGAACTGCTCACGGGTGCGGGCGTAGTCGACGGCGGCCTCGAAGCAGGCCCGGGCCGCGCCCATCGCACCCCAGACGATCCCGTACCGGGCGTGGGACAGACAGCTCAGCGGTCCCTTGAGCCCCACGACCTCCGGCAGCACCGCGTCGCCGGGCAGCCGCACCTCGTCGAGCACGAGCTCACTGGTCACACTCGCCCGCAGCGACCACTTGTGCTTGATCTCCGGCGCGGAGAACCCGGGGCTGTCGGTGGGCACGACGAACCCCCGGATGCCCCCGTCGGTCTGCGCCCAGACGACGGCGACCCCGGCCACGGACCCGTTGGTGATCCACATCTTCCGGCCGCCGAGCACCCAGTCCGAGCCGTCGCGCTTGGCGTACGTCCGCATGCCGGCCGGGTCGGACCCGTGGTCGGGCTCGGTGAGCCCGAAGCAGCCGATGACCTCGCCGGAGGCCATCCGGGGCAGCCACGCCTGCTTCTGCTCCTCGGAGCCGAACCGGTGGATCGCGTACATGGCGAGCGAGCCCTGGACGGACACCAGCGAGCGGATGCCCGAGTCGGCGGCCTCCAGCTCCAGACAGGCGAGCCCGTACTGCACGGCGCTCGCCCCGGCGCAGCCGTACCCGTCGAGCGACATCCCGAGCGCCCCGATCGCGCCGAGCTCACGGGCGAGCTCCCGGATCACCGGCAGCTCGCCCCGCTCGTACCACTCGGCGACGAACGGCTCCACCCGGTCCACGGCCCAGCTCCGCACGGTGTCACGGATCGCGAGATCCTCCGGCTCGAGCAGATCGTCGATCCCGAGCGGATCGGCGGGATCGAAGGGGGGCAACTTCGAGGACGCGGCCATGACGAGCTCCTCCGGCAAAACTAGCACCGCTAGTCACAATGTCCGACCGAAGGTACCACCGACGGCGCGGGGGAAGGCCGCCGACGGCGAAGCAGCCCCACAGGGAAGGGTCACCCGGTCAGCGAACGGTCACCGGTGGTGCGTGGGTGGGAGACACCTCGCGGGGAGCGGGCAGCTCCACGGGGGCCGACTCGCACTGCATCACCCGCGGCAACCTCAGCGCCATCACCGCCCCCAGCAGCAACAACCCGGCGCTGACCAGCAGCGTGACGTGCAGCCCGTGCACGAAGCTGTCCCTCGCCACCCGCCGCAGCGCCACCCCGGCGGGCCCGCCGAGTTGTCCGGCGACCTCGTAGGCCTCGCCCAGCGAGTGCCCCGCCGCCGCCGACGCGGAGGCCGGCACCCCGGGCACGGAGTTCAGCCCGGGCGCGTACGCCGCGTTCATCACGCTGCCCAGCAGGGCGATCCCGATCCCCGCCCCGAGCTGGTAGGAGGTCTCGCCGATCGCCGCCGCGCCGCCCGCCCGCTCGGCCGGAGCCTCGCTCAGCATCGACTCGTACGCCGCGAACAGCGTCGTCTCCAGCCCGAAGCCGAGCAGCACGAACCCGGACAGCAGCAGCCCCGCGTTGTCCGCCCCGCCCATCGCGGTCAGCAGCAGCACGGCCAGCGCCGTCAGCAGGAACCCCGCGCACACCATCCGCCGCGGCCCGAACCCGCGCAGCAGCCGTGCCCCGGCCAGCCCCGCCGCCATCGCGGCGAAGGTCAGCGGCAGGAGCCGCAGCCCCGTCTCCAGCGGGGAGAGACCGAGCACGAGCTGCAGATACTGCGCGGCGATCAGTTCCAGACCCACCAGCGCCAGCATGGCCAGCACGATGCACCCGACGGACGTGCTGAACGCCGGGCGCGCGAACATCCCGAGGTCCACCAGCGGATGCGCCCGGCGCCGCTGACGCCGTACGAACAGGGCCATCAGCACCGCGCCGACCAGCAGGGGCACCACGGTGAAGGGGCCGAACTCCGCGCCGCCCAGCCGCTTGACCCCGAGGACCAGCCCGAAGAGCCCGGCGGCCGCCATCAGCGCGCCGACCACGTCCCAGGGCCCCTCGCCCGTGCCCCGCGACTCCGGCAGCAGCAGTCGGCCCACCGGAAGGCTGACCAGCATCAGCGGGATGTTGACGAGGAAGACCGAGCCCCACCAGAAGTGCTCCAGCAAGAAGCCGCCGAGCAGGGGGCCGACCGCCGCGCCGACCGCGGCCACCGCGCTCCAGATGCCGATGGCGAGCGCCCTCTCCCGGCGGTCGGGGAAGACCTGCCGCAGGATCGACAGCGTGGCCGGCATGATCATCGCACCGCCGACGCCGAGCAGCGCCCGCGCCAGGATCAGCACCTCGGCACTCCCGGCGAACGCCGCCAGTGCGGAGGCGACGCCGAACAGGGCGTACCCGAGCAGCAGGATCCGCCGCCGGCCCACCTTGTCGCCGAGCGTGCCGAAGAGGATCAGCAGCGAGGCGCAGACCAGTGGATAGGTGTCGACGATCCAGAGCAGCTCGATCGCGCCGGGCCTGAGGTCCTCGGTGACCGCAGGCACCGCGACGTGCAGCACGGTCGCGTCGACCGCGACCAGGAGCAGGCTGACGCACAGCACCACCAGCACGACCCAGCGGTTGGCACCGGCCCCGGCCGTCCGACGGCGCAGCCCGACGGCGGCCGTGGTCGTCCCGGACATGTACATACCTCCCAGGTGATCCCCTCGGTCCGGCGGGCTCACGGGGTGGGGACGCCCCGCGACTCGGCCGGAGAGGAGCGGTGGTCTCCGGCCCGCGCAAACGAACACGAGTGAAGGGCAGCGTACGCGAGTTCGCGCCGGGGCCACGTGGCGGAACTCTCACGCTCCCGCGGAACCACTGTGGCGTACGCCACTTCCCGACCGGCCGTTTTCCCGGCCGGTGTGCCGCCCGGTCGATAATCGGGCCCGTGACCGATCTTGCAACGCGCGTGGCGCCTCCCGGCTCCGCGGCCCTGCGCCGGGCGGCCCCCGCGCTGCTGGGCTATGTGGCCGTACGGGGCCTGGGCCTGCTCGTCCTGGCCCTGTGGAGCGCCGCTCGCGGCAAGAGCGCGCACACCCTGCTGACGGCCCGCTGGGACGCCCTCTGGTACACGAGGGTGGCCGAGCTGGGGTACGGCTACGAGGTCCGGCTGCCGAACGGCGACGTCCACTCGAACCTCGCGTTCTTCCCGTTGCTGCCGTGGCTGGAAAGGCTTCTGCACACGGTGAGCCCGCTGTCCTACGCCGACGCCGGGTTCACGGTCGCGCTGCTCGCCTCGCTCGCCGCGGCCTGGGGGATCTTCGCGGTCGCCGATCAGGTGTACGGGCGCCGGGCCGGGGTGTGCGCGGTGCTCGTGTGGGCCCTGCTGCCGGTCGGGATCGTGCAGTCGATGGCGTACAGCGAGTCCCTGTTCACCGCGCTGGCCGCCTGGTCGCTGTACGCGCTGCTGACCGGACGGTGGGTGACCGCGGGGGTGCTCGCGTCGCTGTCCGGGCTGACCCGCCCGGTGGGGCTCGCGGTGGTCGCGGCGGTCTGGGCGGCCGGTCTGGCGTCCTTCCTGCGGGACCGTGGCGGACCCGTGGGGTCCTCGTTCGGGGGGAGCCGCAGCACGGCGCCCGATCCCGGCGCGCACTCCACGGAACACGCCCCCCGCCCGCCCGCCGACGCGCCTCCCCGGCGCGAGCCCGCACCGGAGGGCGCTCGCCCCGCCCTACGCGCCCTCGGCATGCTCCTCGCCCCGCTGGGCACCGCGGGCTACGTCCTGTGGGTCGGCCACCGCACCGGCCGGGGCCCGCTCGGCTATCTCGACGTCCAGGCGGGCTGGCGCAACGGCTTCGACGGCGGGTACGCCTTCGCCCGCTTCGTCGCCGACAAGTTCACGTCCTTCCCGTCGGCCCTGGCCGGCCTCGCCCTGACCGTCGGCGTCGCCCTGCTGATCCGGCTGTACGTCGTCTGCGTACGCGAGCGCCAGCCGCTCGTGCTGCTGGTCTACGGCGGTGTCGTCCTCGCGCTCGCCCTGTGCGCGTCCAGCTACTTCGGCTCGAAGCCGCGCCTGCTGCTGCCTGCCTTCCCGCTGCTGTTCCCGCTCGCCCTCGCCCTGGCCCGCTCCCGCACGTCGAGGGCGGCGCTGGTGGTGGGCGGTGTCGCGCTGGCGTCGGCCGTGTACGGGGCGTGGTGGCTGAACGGTTCCGGCCCTCCATGAGTTTCCGGTGAACTCATTCATACGTTCCTTAAAACTATCTCCCACAATGATCAAAGGAATTGAAGGAAACGATGTTCGAGGATTAGCGAATCCGCAGGAATTAAGCCCCTCCTGAGAGCAATCCCACATCACATGGTCATCACAAACCAGCGGATTCGGCCGAGTGCCGAGCTCACTCGCTGTAACGTCGTTTAGGTGCGTACCGAACGAAACCTCACCCGTCTGGACCGGGTGTTCGCCAGGCTCGACCGTGAGCCGGAACGACCGGCCCACATCGATGTGCCGAGGATGAGCAGGCACCGGATCGCGCTGCTCGCGGCGACCCTGGCCTTCTATCTGGCGATCGTATGGCTCGTGGTGGTCACCTCGTGGCTGGTCCGCCTCGACTGGCAGGTCATGTTCTTCCGGCCCTACCAGCAGTGGCCCGAGATCCACGCGTTCCTGGACTACTACGTCGTCCTCGGCCAGCGCGGCCCGACCGCCGTGATGGTGGCCGCCTGGCTCGGCTGGAGATCCTGGCGGCAGCACACCCTGCGCCCCCTGCTGACCCTGGGCGCCTCCCTGCTGCTGCTGAACATCACCGTCGGCGCCGCCAAGCTCGGCATGGGACGGCTCGGACCGCACTACGCGACCACGATCGGCTCCAACGAGATGGGTCTGGGCGGCGACATATTCCCGAGCGGTCACACCGCCAACGCGGTGGTGACCTGGGGAATCCTGGCCTATCTGGCCTCCACGCCGAGAGCCCGCCGCTGGCTGTCCGCCGTCTCCGCCGTCGTCTCGCTGGGCGTCGGCCTGACCACCGTCTACCTCGGTACGCACTGGCTGAGCGATGTCGTGCTCGGCTGGGCCGCGGGGCTGCTGATCCTGCTGGCCCTGCCCTGGTGCGAGCCGCTGATCGCCCGCGCCGAGGTCGCGATCCTCGACCTGCGCGACCGCTGGCGCGAGCGCCGCTCCGGCACCCTCCCGGCGCCGGCCGCCCCCGTCGCCGTCCCCGTGCCGTTCACCCCGCGGCCCGCGCCGCAGGACGAGGCCGCCGCGGCCCGCGAGCCGGTCGCCGCCGCCCGTACGCCCCGGGCGCCGGTCTATCTGGCGCCGGGCCCCCACACGCCCCGCTCGGAGCGCACGCCGGTCACCCCCGTCGGCAGCCGAAGACCCCCGCACACCGAGCGTCTGCCGCGCGGGGCGACCGCCTCGGCGGCCCGCCCGCTGACCGGCGGCTGACCTCCCGAGCAGCGGGACCCCCGGTACGCACAGCCCGGTCCCGCGACCGAAGGCCCCGATTCCCCTCCTGACGGGAACCGGGGCCTTCGCCGTGTGCTCGTCCTCCTCAGCCCTTCCAGGCCCGCGTCACGCGGCCGTCGCGCACCTCGAAGTTCAGCCGCCCGAAGCGGTACTCCATGGTGATGATCGCCCCGGGCGCCAGTTTGCGGACGGTCGACCACCCCCGCTCCCGGGCGAGCCGCTCGGCGCGCTCGTCGTCGAGGCCGACGTATCCGTCCGGATTGTCCTGGGGCTCATTCGCTGCCATGCCGCCCACGCTAGGCCGGGGCGGCCCGCCGGGGAAACCCTGGAACGGGGATGTGGATCACTCCGGTCACACTTCTGTCACAGGATCACGACACATGTTTCGGTCGAACTCCGTCACACGTACGAGCGCTTCCCGGGGCCTTCCGTACGCATTCGAACGTAATTCCCGTATGTCGTCCCGACTCCTCGAAAAACCCGGCGAAAAGCGCCCCGGGAATCCTCTCCGGATCCCCTTTCACCGGCCTTTCCGCAGGAGCCGGCGAGGGCTGACACCTCGTAGGAAATGCACCACTCCCCCACACAACCTCCGCGACTCAGGGCGTGTAGGCGAGCTGCGGGACGTCGAAGCAGGTGTGGTTCATGTCCCCCTGCGTGACCCACCCCCTGCCGTCCTGCCAGCGCGCGACCGACAGACAGGTCCGCCTGGTCCTCGGCGGTTCGGTGAGCCGTTCGAAGCGGACGGGGATCAGCAGACCACCGGCGTCGAAGCCCTCGCTGTGGTCCATGAAGTCGTCCACGCACGCGCGCGTGATCCCGCTCGCGGCGCAGGACCGCGCCGCCCGCGTGAACCACCGGGCCGCCGCCCAGCCCTCGAGCTGCCACTGGGAGTGCGTCGGCAGATCCTTCGTGGCCTCCCGGAACTCCCGTACGGCCGGGTCGGAGGGGTCGTCGTGGTTCCGGCTGGAGCCGGTGACCCACAGCGCGTTGCGGCAGGCCGGGGAGTCCTTGTAGTCCTCGGGGACGGTGGACGTCCAGTTCTGCACATTGGTGACCTTGGCGGTGACCCGGGCCCCGACCTCGTCCATCGCCTCGCACAGCCGGGCGTTGCCGTGGGTGTCGAGGGCGTCGAAGACGAGGTCGGCGCCCTCCGCCTTCAGGTCGGCCGCGGCGGCCCGGAAGTTGGGCAGCGCGAAGTCGACCTGTTCGCTGACCACCTTGTAGCCCTCGGCCTTCAGCCCCCGCTCGACGAGCCGGGCGTAGGAGGCGGACGCGGGCTGGTTGTAGGAGACGACGGCGGCGGTACGGGCGCCGTGCTCGCGCCGGAAGTACCGGTAGACCTCGGTGCCTCCGTAGAGCCTGCCGTCCCAGCCCGGGGTGCCGTCGCGGGGCGCGAGGCTGCCGTAGACGCCGTAGAGGTGCGGCCAGGTGTCGTAGGCGGGGCCGATGGGCTGGCCGCCGATGTCGGGCACGCCCGCGTGGGAGACCCGCGGGGCGCCGGCGTAGTCGAGGGAGGTGGTGGCGACGAGGGCGACGACCTTGTCCTCGTCGAGCAGCCTGTGCACACACGCGTTGTTCCCGACGCCGCTGCCGCCGTCGTCGCACAACCGCACCTCGACGCGGCGGCCGTCGATGCCGCCGCGCGCGTCGAGCCGGTCGAACCAGGCCACCGCCCCGTCGCGGGGTCCGGTGAACGCGGAGCCGCCGACGGGGCTGGTTGTGCTGGTGATCACGCCGACGCGGATCACGGAGGCCCGCGGGGCCGCGGTGGTCTGCTCGAAGTCGCTCTCCGGGAGACGGCTGCCGCAGGCCGCGCTCAGCAGGAGCAGCAGCGCGGCGGCAGCGGTCTCAGCAGCCCGGGACCGCCGACGCCGACGCATCGCCGCTCAGCGCGACCAGCGCGCAGAGGGTCGTGACGGAGACCTTCCAGGTGCCGTCCTGCAGCACGGCCTTCCCGGTGGCGTCCGGCAGGGCGGTCGCGCCGTTCAGGGTGAGGGTGTACGTCACGGTCGCCTCGGTCGGGGAGGTGAACGTGACCTTCTCGACCTCGGCCGCCACCTGTCCGCCGCGCCGGTCCCCGTTGAAGGCCCGGAGCATGGGGCCCATCATCCGGCCGTTCTCCAGCAGGGCCTGTTTGTCTGCGGCGGAGGTGGCGGGGTCGAAGAACTTCTGCCAGTTCCGGCGGACCCGCTGCTCGGCCGCCGCCGCGTCGGTGGGCGCGGTGGCCGCCCCGCCGACCGTCGCGGTGGCCGTCGCGGTCGCCGCGCCGCCCCCGCCGCCACCGTCGTCGCTGCACGCCGCGAGGGCCGGGGCCAGCACGAAAACCACCGCCGCGGCCAGTGCCGTACCCCGTGACCGTCCGAGGTCGCTCCCGAGAACCATCAGGCTCACCACCGGGTGTCGGTCCGGGCGTGCGCGCCCGGTCCTTTCAGGGTCAGCTTGCAGAAGGCATAGTGCAAGCCATCGGCGGACTGCGGCGGGAGCGTGGGATGCGGACAGGACGACTGCGGACCGTGCCCCCCGTCCTGTGGGCCGGCTGGGTCGCCCTGGCCGCCGGTGCGGTGCTGTGCGTCGCGGGCTGGTACGGCGTCTCCGGCGAGCGCTTCACCGCACGCCAGCTCCCCTATCTCGCCTCCTGCACGGTCCCCGGCGCCGCGCTGATCGTCGCCGGGGCGGTCCTGCTGGCCTCCGGGCGGCAGCATCTCGCCACCGCGCGCGTGGAGGAGCTGTACGGCCTTCTGGTCGCCGTCGGCGAGGAGCCCGAGGCGCCTCGGGCGGCGCTCTCCGCTCCCGTCGCGGTCAGCGGTGAGCTGCGCATGGTGCCCGGGGGCACCCTGTGGCACCGGGCGGACTGCCCGCTGGTCGCCGGGAAACCGGAGGCACTGCCGGTGGACGGCCGGCTGCTGGCGAGCGGCGACCTCGGCCCGTGCCCGATCTGCGAACCGGACGCGGCGGACTCCTGATGTCCTCGCTGACCTACGACCTCACGCTCGCCGGCCTCGCGGTCGGCAGCGCGGCCGCCCTCACCGGGATCGGCCTGATCGTCACCTACCGGGCCACCGGCGTGCTCAACTTCGCGCACGGGGCCGTCGCGATGGTGTGCGCGTACGCGCTGCGGAGCTGCGTGGTGGAGTGGGGGTGGCCGCTGTGGCTCGGGGCCGTGGTGACCCTGCTGTTCCTCGCGCCCGCGATCGGGGTGGTGCTGGAGCGGTTCGTCTTCCGTCCGCTCGCGGTCCTGGGCGGCGATCCGGCGCGCACCCTGGTCGCGTCGATCGGGGTGTTCGTGCTGCTGGTGGGCGGGGCGGCGCTGGTGTGGGGGCAGGGGGCGCGCGACGACGCGCCGGAGCTGGTCCCGGCCGATCCCTGGGGGCAGCTCGCCGTGGTGCTGGTCCTGGCGGCCGGGGTGGGCGCCACGATCCGCTGGACCCGCTTCGGGCGAGAGCTGCGGGCGGTGGTCGACGACCGGGAGCTGGCCGTGCTCGGCGGGGTCGACGCGGACCGGGTGGCGGCGGCGGGCTGGGCGTTCGGGGCGTTCACGGCCGGGGTGACGGGCGTGCTGCTGGCGCCGTACGTGCGGCTCGACCCGTACGGCCTGCCGCTTCTGGTGATGGAGGTGCTCGCGGTCGCGGTGGCGGCGCGGATGCGCGGTCTGCCGGTCGCGGTGGTGGTGGCGCTGGGCATCGGGATCGCGCAGAGCCAGCTGACCCGGCTGCACCCCACGGGCTGGGCGGCCCCGCTGGTGCAGGCGGTCGGCGCGAACCTGTTCGTGGTCGCCCTGCTGGTCGCCGCCCTCGTCCTGCCCGGTGCCGGCGCGCGCGAGGCGCCGTCGGCTCCGGTGACGGCACGCGTGCGTACGCCGCCGGGGGCGTGGGTGGTGGCCGCGGTGCTGTTCCTGCTGCCGCTCGGCTTCGCGGGGTCCGATCTGCACACCGCGGTCCAGGTGCCCGCCCTGGGCGTGATCCTGCTGTCCCTGGTGGTGGTCACGGGCCGCGGCGGGCAGATCTCCCTCGGGCAGGCGGCGTACGCGGGGCTGGGCGCCCTGTTCACGGCCCTGCTGGCCGCGGGCCGCTTCCCCGGCCTCCCCCGCCTGCCCGAACTGGCGGCGCCGGCCGTGGCGGTCCTCCTCGTGGCCCCGCTGGGCCTGCTGACCGGCTGGCCGGCCATCCGGCGCCACGGCCTCGCTCTGGCCCTCGCGACCTTCGCGGTGGGCGTCGCGGTGAGCCGTTTCGTCTTCGCCCAGCCGTACGCCACCGCCGGCCTGTCCCTGGGCCGCCCCGCGGGCTTCGACGGGGACCGCGCCTACTACGTCCTGGAGCTGGCTGTGCTCGCCCTGGCCCTGTCGGCCACGTACGCGCTGCGCCGGGGCCGGACCGGGCGGGCCCTGGCCGCGATGCGGGACCACGAACCGGGCGCGTCGGCGGCCGGCGTGCCCGTGCCGTCCCTGAAACTCCTGGCCTTCGTCGTGGGAGCGGCCCTGGCGGCGCTCGGCGGTGCTCTGCTCGGCATGGGGCTGCGCGCCTTCGACGCCACGGCCTACGACCCCGTCCGCAGCCTGCTCTGGTTCGCGGCGGTGGTGGTGCTGGGCGCCGACAACCCCCTGGGCGCCCTGACGGCGGCGGCCCTGCTGGTGGGTCTGGACGCGGGCACCCGGGGCGGTGTCGCGGCGGCCCTGATCGGCGTGCTCGCTGCTCTGACGGGACGTTTCCCCGACGGGCCGTACGAGGCGCTTCGGCTGGCATGGGCGCGGGTCCGGGAGCGGCGGAGGGGGGCGCTGACACCGTTGGGGGCGCGGGTACGGGAGCGACTCGTCCGGCGGCCCGCCCCCACGGCGGTCCCGCCGCGGACGGCTCCGCGCCCCGCTCGGGAGCCCGTCGGCACGCCGTCGCCCTCGCGCCGCCGTTCCCGTGCCGTGCGCGCACCGGCCCGGCCCCTCCTCACCGCCCGCGGTCTCGAGGCCCGCTACGGCGGGTTCACCGCTGTCGACGGGGTGGGGCTGGAGGTTTTCGGCGGGCGGGTCACGGCGGTCGTCGGGCCCAACGGCGCCGGGAAGAGCACGCTGTTCCACTGTCTGGCCGGCACCCTGCGTCCGGTCCACGGGCAGGTGCGGTTCGACGGCCGGGACATCACTCGGCTGCCCGCGCACGCCCGGACCCGGCTCGGCGTCGCGCGGACCTTCCAGCGACTGGCGGTGTTCCCGTCGCTGACCGTGGCGGAGAACGTGCGGGTGGGCGCCGAGCAGGGTCGGCGCGGCGGGCCGGAGGCCGTGGAGCGGGCGCTGGCGCTGTTCGGGCTGGACGGGCCGGTCCGTGCCCGTCCGGCCGCGGGGCTGCCGACGGGCACTCTGCGCCGGGTCGAGCTGGCCCGGGTGTACGCGGGAAGCCCCCGGGTGCTGCTGCTGGACGAGCCCGCCGCCGGGCTGGACACGGCCGAGGTGGGCGCGCTGGCCAGGATCCTGCGCGCCCTCGCGGCGGAGGGGACCGCCCTGCTCGTCGTCGAGCACGACCTCGACCTGGTCGCCGGGCTCGCGGACGCCGTGCACGTCATGGCGGCGGGCCGGATCGTCGCCTCGGGTCCGCCGGGCCGCGTCCTCGACGCGCTGGAGGAGGCGGCCTGGTGATCTCGCTGCGGCACGCGCGCGTGCGCTACGGCCCCCTGGAGGCCCTGCACGGCGTGACCCTCACCGCCCCCGCCCCGGGCCTCACCGTCCTGCTGGGCCGCAACGGCTCCGGCCGTACGACGGTGCTGCGGGCGCTGGCCGGGGCCGTACCGCTGTCGGGCGGCGCGGTGGTGTGGGACGGGGCGGACGTGACCCGGATGCCCGCGTTCGAGCGGGCGCGGCGCGGGCTGTGCCTGGTGCCCGAACGGCGGGCGGTGTTCGGCTCGCTGACGGTGCGGGAGAACCTGGAGCTGTCCGGGGCGGACCCCGCCCTCTTCCCGCCGCTGGTGCCGTTGCTCGCCCGTCGCGCCGGGACCCTGTCGGGGGGTGAGCAGCGGATGCTGGCCCTGTGCCGCGCCCTGTCGGTCCCCGCGCGCGTGGTCCTCGTCGACGAGCCGGCCCAGGGCATGTCCCCGGCGGTCGCGGCGCGTACGTACACCCTGCTGGCCTCGCTGGACGCGTGCGTGGTGCTCGCCGAGCAGCGGCTCCCGCCCGCGCTGCGCGGTCACCGTGCCTTCGTGTACGAACTGCGGCGCGGGACCGTCGTGTTCGGCGGGGAGGCGGGTGAATGGGAGCGGCGGGCCCGTTGAACACGGCGGCCCCGCCCGGTGGGTGGACCGGACGGGGCCGTGCGTCCGGCGGGGCCGGGGCGCGTTCGGCTCAGAACGCGAGGCGCCGGCCCGGCAGGATCAGGTCCGGGTCGTTGCCGATGACGGTCCTGTTGGCCTCGTAGAGACGCTGCCAGGTGGTGTTGTGCGCGGCGGCGATGGTGCTCAGGGTGTCGCCGACGCGGACGGTGTAGTCACCTCGGCTGCTGCCGCGCGAGGTGCTGGTCGTCGTGCGCTCGGGCGCCTTGGCGGAACCGCTCTGCGACTTCGTCGTGCCGGTCGCCTCGCCCGACCGGGTCGACGAGCCGGACGTCTTCTTGTGGGAGCTCGACCCGGTGGCGGACCCGGAGGTCGAGGGGGCGCTGCCGGTGGCTCCGGCGCGGGCCGAGCAGACCGGCCAGGCGCCCCAGCCCTGGGACTTCTGGACCTTGGTGGCGACGGCGATCTGCTGCTCCCGGCTGGCCCCGTCGGCGGTGGCCGCGTAGGCCGAGCCGCCGTAGGCGCGCCAGGTGGAGGCGGAGAACTGCAGTCCGCCGTAGTAGCCGTTGCCGGTGTTGATGTGCCAGTTGCCGCCGCTCTCGCACTGGGCGATGCGGTCCCACACCCCGCTGTCGGCAGCCGCGGCGTTGCCGGTCGCGGCCAGCAGCCCCAGGGGGGCGAGCAGTGCCGCCCCGGCGAGGACCGCCGTCTTGCGCGTCGTGCGGGTGGACTGATCGGCACACTCGGACATGAAGTTCCCTCTCTACGGACCCGGGTCTCCCCCGGGCGGGGCGCTTCCCACGTGTCGACGCGGGTGTCGCGCTCCGCCCCGTCCTTCGGCGGTGTCGCTGCGCTGGTTCTGCTCTGCGCGGCCGGTGGACGTACCCGGGCGGTGCTCGCTGCACACGGCGGAGCAATCTAGGGAGCCTGACGAGCCGTTATCAACCAGATCCCCGTTGTCGCAGGCCAGTTGAGGGTTACCGCAGGTAGCGACCAATTTCGGCCACCCACTACATCCCTGCATTTCCCGATTTACCGGACAGCGACCGAGGCGTGCTGTGAGTCAGTTCACGGAACCAACGCCCGTGACCTCCCCGTTACTTGACAGCGAGTGGCCGATTCTCCACGGAACGCGACCATCCGTGTTCGGCGTTCTGAACGACTCAGTCGGCCAGCGTGACCCCCACCACAGCTCCCCCGTTGTCATCTCATGAGCCGGGCACCCACCCGGCCCGCCAACGCACCGCCTTCCGAGGGAGTCACCCGTGCCGCGCATGCTCGACGTCAGCGACGAGGTACGCGCCGAGATCGGCGACGAAGAAGCCGACCGGCTGCTCGCCGGAGACAACGCCCCGGGCAGTTACGACTGCACGTCCTGCCGCACCCCGGGCGACTCCGCGCACGAGCGCACCAGCACCGTCCTGTTCATCGGGGACGAGACCGCCGTCCTCGCCTTCGCCCACGCCACCTGTCTGCCCTCGCAGGTCGTCCAGGTCACCGAGGAGCAGCTCCAGGGCGCCGTCCGCTCCATCAGCGGCGACAGCGTCGACCTGGACCAGCACAAGGTCGTCCCCGAGCAGGCCGTCCTCGGTGTGACGAGCGGACTCGTCCTGCTCGCCGGGGAGTTGCACCCCGCGCTGGTCGTCGAGCCGACCGCGCCCATCGTGCGCCCCGGCACCACCGGCGCCGGCGACGACTTCCTGCCGCTCCTCATCGAGCAGGGCTTCATGCCGCTGTCGGAGCTGTCCGAGGTGCCGCCGGTGCAGCACGGCTGGTCCGTGCTGCTGGCGATGGGTCAGCTGCACGCCGTACTCCAGCCCTCGGCGAACGGTGGACAGCCGGTCGCCTGGTGGCAGGCGCACCAGCCGCTGCAGGTGACGGAGGGGTGGCGGGCCGCCGCCAACAAGCACCAGCAGGTGCTGATGTTCGCGGCGCCGGTGGGGTCGATCGGGCGGCAGCCGCGGGAGGACCTGATGCGGGACGCGCTGGACAAGGCGGCGGCGAACGGGAAGCTGGTGGGGGCGGCGATGCCGCTGGCTGGTACCTGAGCGCCCACCGAGAGGGGGGTGCGGGTGATGCGGCGGCCGCGGGTGCGTCGTGGCTTGTCGCGCCCACGCGGCGGAGCCGCGTACGAGTACGGCCCCGCGCCCCCGACGGTTACCGCATCTCTTTGAGGCACGGGTCGTTTGGACTTACGTGCACAGCTACGAGGTTCCCCGTCGCCCCGTCTATCCGTCGGTCCCCTCCGCGCGACCGGCCCATGACTCCCAGGGCGGCCCGTCGGCCACGCCGATCTACGACGCGCTCTACGCCGAGTACGTCAAGACGTTCCGCTCGCTGCCGGGTGACCGCAGCGGTGAGGACGATCTGGGGTTCACCGCCTTCGGGAACATGCCGCACAGCGCGGAGGCGCCGACGGCGTACCGGCCCGGCTCGTTCAGTCACTCCTACAGCGCCTACAGCGCGGGCGTGCAGAGTGCCCGGCAGCAGTCGCAGTGGCAGCGGGTCGGGCAGATCGGCCAGCAGCAGACGGAGCGGCAGCAGACGGCGATGGTTCCGGTGCCGGCGGCGCTGCCGCCGGGATCCCGAAGGAGTTTCTGAACGAGGCGAGGGGGGTCCGTGACGCGGTCACGGACCCCCCTCGCTCATGTCTACTTCTTCTTGCCGCGCTTCTCGCGCACCCGCACCGAGATGTGGATCGGGGTGCCCTCGAAACCGAACTCCTCGCGCAGCCGGCGCTCGATGAAGCGGCGGTAGCCCGCCTCGATGAAGCCGGAGGCGAAGAGGACGAACCGCGGCGGCTTGGTGCCCGCCTGGGTGCCGAAGAGGATGCGGGGCTGCTTGCCGCCCCGGATCGGGTGCGGGTGGGCGGCGACCAGCTCACCGAGGAAGGCGTTGAGACGGCCCGTGGGGACGCGGGTCTCCCAGCCGGCCAGCGCGGTCTCGATGGCCGGGACCAGCTTCTCCATGTGGCGGCCGGTGCGGGCCGAGACATTGACCCGGGGCGCCCACGCCACCTGGCCGAACTCGGTCTCGATCTCCCGCTCCAGGTAGTAGCGGCGCTCCTCGTCGAGGGTGTCCCACTTGTTGTAGGCGATGACCATCGCGCGGCCGGCCTCGACGGCCATCGTCACGATCCGCTGGTCCTGGACCGAGATGGACTCGGAGGCGTCGATCAGGATGACCGCCACCTCGGCCTTCTCGACCGCGGCCGCGGTGCGCAGCGAGGCGTAGTAGTCGGCTCCCTGCTGGAGGTGGACCCGCTTGCGGATACCGGCGGTGTCGACGAACTTCCAGGTCACGCCGCCGAGTTCGATGAGCTCGTCGACCGGGTCACGGGTGGTGCCGGCCAGTTCGTTGACGACGACGCGCTCCTCGTTCGCCACCTTGTTCAGCAGCGAGGACTTGCCGACGTTCGGGCGGCCGATGAGGGCGATCCGGCGGGGGCCGCCGATCCCGGCGCCGCCGAAGGTCTGCTCGGGGGCGTCCGGCAGGACCTCCAGGACGGCGTCCAGCATGTCGCCGGTGCCGCGGCCGTGCAGCGCGGACACGGGGTGCGGCTCGCCGAGCCCGAGGGACCACAGGTACGCGGCATCCGCCTCGCCGCTCGGTCCGTCGACCTTGTTGGCGCACAGCACGACCGGCTTCCCGGCCTTGCGCAGCAGCCGTACGACGGCCTCGTCGGTGTCGGTGGCGCCGACCTTGGCGTCCACGACGAAGACGACCGCGTCGGCCGCCTCGATGGCGTACTCGGCCTGGGCGGCCACGGAGGCGTCGATGCCGAGGACGTCCTGCTCCCAGCCGCCGGTGTCGACGACCTTGAAGCGGCGGCCCGCCCACTCGGCCTCGTAGGTGACGCGGTCACGGGTGACGCCGGGCTTGTCCTCGACGACCGCCTCACGGCGGCCGATGATCCGGTTGACGAGGGTCGACTTGCCGACGTTCGGCCGGCCGACGACCGCGAGCACCGGGAGGGGGCCGTGTCCGGCCTCCTCGATGGCACCCTCGACGTCCTCGAGGTCGAAGCCCTCCTCCGCGGCGAGCTCCATGAACTCCGCGTACTCGGCGTCGCCGAGCGCCCCGTGATCGTGCTCGAAGCCGTCCGAGCCGCCGGGCTGGATGTGGTCGTTCATGAAGTGCGTACCTCGTCGTTCCATCGTGGTGGTCGGTGGATCACCCCCTTCGTCCCGGGTTGATCCACTACTCAGTGTCGCCCAGCGCCCTGTGGGGCGCCCGGCGTTTTATGCGCCCGTGGCAGGGCGGCCGGTGAGCCGCCGGGCGTGGTCCAGGTGGGCGGCCAGGTTCTTCTGGATGCGCTCGGTCGCCTCGTCCAGCGCCTTGCGCGTCCGCCGTCCGCTGCCGTCGCCCGCCTCGAACGGGTCGCCGAAGACCACGTCGACACGGGAGCGCAACGGAGGCAGCCCCTTTATCAACCGTCCGCGCCGCTCGGAACTTCCCAGCACCGCGACGGGCACGATCGGCGCCCCGCTGCGCACGGCGAAGTAGGCGAGCCCGGCGCGCAGGGAGGCGAAGTCGCCCTCACCGCGCGTGCCCTCCGGGAAGATGCCGAGGACCCCGCCGTTGTCCAGCACACCGAGCGCCCGGGTGATCGCCGTGCGGTCGGCGCTCGTGCGGTCCACCTCGATCTGGCCGACGCTCGTCATGAACCGGCCGAGCGGACCGATGAACGCCTCCTTCTTGACCAGGAAGTGCGACGCGCGGGGCGCCACGCCGATGACCATCGGGCCGTCGAGGTTGTGGGAGTGGTTGACCGCGAGGATCAGCGGACCGCTCGCGGGCACCCTCCAGGAGCCGAGCACCCGCGGCTTCCACAGCCCGTACATCAGGCCGACGCCGATCCGCCGCCCGACCTCGGCGCCCTTCTCGGAAGGCAGCTCGCTCACTTTCCGGCCCGCTTCTCCTCGACGAGGGTGACGACGCACTCGACGACCTGGGCCAGGGTCAGCTCGGTGGTGTCCACCTCGACGGCGTCGTCCGCCTTGGCGAGCGGGGAGGTCTTGCGGGAGGAGTCGGCCGCGTCCCGCTTGATCAGCGCCTCACGGGTGGCGGCCACGTCGGAGCCCTTGAGCTCACCGCTGCGGCGGGCGGCGCGCGCCTCCGGGGAGGCGGTGAGGAAGATCTTCAGATCGGCGTCGGGCAGCACCGTCGTACCGATGTCCCGGCCCTCGACGACGATCCCCTTCTCCGCGCCGGTGGCCAGCGAACGCTGCAGCTCGGTGATCCGGGCCCGCACCTCGGGGACCGCGCTGACCGCGCTGACCCGGGAGGTGACCTCCTGGGTGCGGATCGGGCCGGCGACGTCGATGCCGTCGACGGTGATCGTCGGGTTCGCCGGGTCGGTGCCCGAGACGATCTCCGCCTTGCCCGCGACGGCCGCGATCGCCGTGGGGTCCTCGATGTCGATCCCGTTGGTCACCATCCACCAGGTGATCGCCCGGTACTGGGCGCCGGTGTCCAGGTAGCTCAGCCCGAGCTGGGCGGCCACGGCCTTGGACGTGCTCGACTTGCCCGTGCCGGAGGGGCCGTCGATGGCGACAATCACGGGCTGGGCGGCGCCGTTTTCCACGGGGGGACACCTTCCTGGTGCGAGGTGGTGGATGTGCGGGGCGCGAGGGTGCCCCGCACAAGGTTACCGGGCATACGTCACCCTTCTGGCCGAGGTCCGCCCCCACCGCGGGAACCGCCCTACTGCCGGATCGACCAGCCGCGCTCGCGCAGCGCCGCCGAGAGCACCGGCGCCGACTTCGGCTCCACCATGAGCTGCATCAGACCGGTCTGCTGCCCGGTGGCGTGCTCGATGCGTACGTCCTCGATGTTGATGCCCACCTGTCCGGCGTCCGCGAAGATGCGGGCGAGCTGGCCCGGCCGGTCGTCGAGGAGCACCACCACGGCCTCGTAGACGCGCGGGGCGGCCCCGTGCTTGCCGGGGACGCGGACCTGTCCGGCGTTGCCGCGGCGCAGGACGTCCTCGATGCCGTCGGCGCCCTCACGTCGCTTGGCGTCGTCGGAGGACTGCAGTGCGCGCAGGGCCCGCACCGTCTCGTCCAGGTCGGCGGCGACATCGGTGAGCAGGTCGGCGACGGGCCCCGGGTTCGCGGAGAGGATGTCGATCCACATCCGGGGGTCGGAGGCGGCGATCCGGGTGACGTCCCGGATGCCCTGCCCGCACAGGCGTACGGCGGCCTCCTCGGCGTTCTGCAGCCGGGCCGCGACCATGCTGGAGACCAGGTGGGGCATGTGGGAGACGAGCGCGACGGCGCGGTCGTGCGCGTCGGCGTCCATCACCACGGGGACGGCCCGGCAGTGCGAGACGAGTTCCAGGGCGAGGTTGAGGACCTCGGTGTCGGTGTCCCGGGTGGGGGTGAGCACCCAGGGCCGGCCCTCGAAGAGATCGCCGGTCGCGGCCAGCGGGCCGGACTTCTCCCGGCCGGACATGGGGTGCGTGCCGATGTACCTGGCCATCACGGACGGGTCCGGGCCGAGCGCCTCCAGCTCCCGGCGGGGACCGCCCTTGACGCTGGCCACGTCCAGGTAGCCGCGGGCCACGCCCCGGCGCATGGCGTCGGCGAGCACGGCGGCCACGTGGGCGGGCGGGGCGGCCACCACGGCGAGGTCGACGGGGCCCTCGGGCGCCTCGTCGGTGCCGGCGCCGAGCGCGGCGGCCGTACGGGCCTGTCCGGGGTCGTGGTCCTCCAGATGGACGACGACGCCCCGCTGGGCGAGGGCCAGGGCGGCGGAGGTGCCGATGAGCCCGGTGCCGATGACGAGTGCGGTCCTCACTGGGCGATGTCCTTGCGCAGGGCGGCGGCGGCGCCGAGGTAGACATGGCTGATCTCGGCGCGCGGCCGCTCGGACTCGACGTGCGCGAGCAGGCGGACGACGCGCGGCATGGCGCCCTCGACGTCGAGTTCCTGGGCGCAGATCAGGGGGACGTCGACGATGCCGAGCGCCCGGGCGGCGGCGGCCGGGAAGTCGCTGTGCAGATCGGGGGTGGCCGTGAACCAGATGCTGATCAGGTCGTCCGCGCTGAGGGAGTTCCGCTCCAGGACGGCGGTGAGCAGGGCCCCGACCTGCTCGTCCATGTGCCCGGCCTCGTCGCGTTCCAGTTGGACGGCTCCCCGGACCGCTCGTACCGCCACGGCGCTGCTCCTCGCTGATGTGCTGATGTACGGCTCTTGAGATGTCCAGCCTAGTCAGCCCGCGCCGGGGTGAGTGCGCCCCGCCCGCCCCCTGAGACGCGGCGCGCCCGGTTGCGGGGCGCCGCCGGTACGCGCTTGGCTGGCTTCTGTACGTGCTTCCGCACCCCCCGGAGTGACGCCATGACCATCTCCCCGACACGACGCACGGTGCTCATCGTGACGGGCGGCGCGGCAGCGGCCCTCGCCACGGGCTGCGGCAACGACGACGGCGGCGGTTCGTCGTCGGACTCCGCGGACGCGACGAAGTCCGCCGCCGGGGGCGCGCTGGCGAAGACCACCGAGATCCCCGAGGGCGGCGGCAAGATCTTCACGGCCGAGAAGGTCGTCGTCACCCAGCCGACGAAGGGTGACTTCAAGGCCTTCTCGGCGGTCTGCACCCATCAGGGCTGCACGGTGGGCTCGGTCGCGAACGGCACGATCAACTGCCCCTGTCACAAGAGCGAGTTCCGTATCGCCGACGGCTCGGTGGCCTCGGGTCCGGCGACGAAGCCGCTGCCTCAGAAGCAGATCTCGGTGCGGGGCGACAGCATCACGCTGACCTGATCACAGGTCCCACAGCGCGCCGAGCGTCACCAGCTCCCCCTGGTACTCGATCCGGTCCGCCCAGGGCGTGGGCCAGGCGTCGGCGCCCGTGTACGCCCCCGCGAAGGCGCCCGTCAGACAGGCGATGGAGTCCGAGTCGCCGGAGGAGCACGCGGCCCGGCGCAGCGCGGTGACCGGCTCTTCGGGGAAGAGCAGGAAGCACAGCAGGCCGGTGGCCATGGCCTCCTCGGCGATCCAGCCCGCCCCGGTGGCCAGGCACGGGTCGCTCTCGGGTGCCGGGTCGCGCAGCGCCTCGGCGAGGCGGTCCAGGATGTCCAGGCACTCGTCCCAGCCGCGCGCGATGAAGTGCTCGGCGGACGGGTCCTGGCTGCGGGTCCACAGGTCGCCGAGCCAGCGGTGGTGGTAGCGGGTGCGGTTCGCGACGGCGTACGACCGCAGCCGCGCGACCAGTCCGGCCGGCGGGGCGCCCTGGGCGAGGAGCCGTACGGCGTGGGCGGTGAGGTCGGACGCGGCGAGCGCGGTGGGGTGGCCGTGGGTGAGCGCGGACTGGAACTGGGCTGCGCCGGCGCGCTGTTCCTCACTGAGGCCGGGGGCGAGGCCCACGGGGGCGACGCGCATGTTGGCGCCGCAGCCCTTGGAGCCGATCTGGCTGGCGTCCTGCCACAGCCGTTGCTCGTCCTTGAGCAGGTTGCAGGCGGTCAGGCAGGTCCGGCCGGGGGCGCGGTTGTTCTCGGGCGACTGGTACCAGTCCACGAACTCCTCACGCAGGGGCCGTAGCAGCCGTGTCGGCACCAGCAGTCCCCGGTCCATCGCGGTGCGCAGGGCGCGGGCCACGGCGAGGGTCATCTGGGTGTCGTCGGAGACGAAGGGGCGCCCGGGCAGTTCCATCCCCCGCCAGGGCCCGCACTTGGCGAGGATCGAGGGGACGTCGTTGAACTCGGTGGGGAAGCCGAGCGCGTCCCCGAGGGCGAGGCCCAGCAGGGCGCCGGTGGCGGCGCGCTTCCTCACGGTGGTCGTGGTCATGCGGAACGTCCTTCCCGGGGCGGTCGCAGCAGGGGCGGGTGGAGCGCGGTGGCGGTGCCCGCGCGGTAGAGGGCGGCCGGTTTGCCACGGCCTCCGGTCAGCCGCGCGGCTCCGGGCACCGGTTCGACGAACCCCGGTGTGGCCAGTACCTTGCGGCGGAAGTTGGGACGGTCGAGCCCCGTCCCCCAGACCGTCTCGTAGACCTGCTGGAGCTCGCCGAGGGTGAACTCGGGCGGGCAGAAGGAGGTCGCGAGGCAGGTGTACTCGAGCTTGGCGCCGACCCGTTCGTGGGCGTCGGCGAGGATCCGGTCGTGGTCGAAGGCGAGCGGCCCGGTCTCGTCGTAGGGCAGCCAGCGGGCCTCGGCCGCGTCGCCGCCGCCGTGCGGTTCGGGCGCGTCGGGCAGCAGGGCGGCGAAGGCGACGGACACGACCCGCATCCGGGGGTCGCGGTCGGGTTCGCTGTAGGTGCGCAGCTGCTCCAGGTGGAGTCCGGACCCGGCGCCGACTCCGTCCAGGCCGGTCTCCTCGGCCAGTTCGCGCCGGGCGGCCGTCTCGGCGGACTCGTCCGGCCGTACGAAGCCGCCGGGCAGGGCCCACTTCCCGGCGTACGGCTCCTGTCCGCGCTCGACGAGCAGGACGTGCAGGGTGCCCTCGCGGACCGTGAGGACGGCGAGGTCGACGGTGACGGCGAAGGGTTCGTGCGCGTACTTGTCGTAGCCCTGCACCGGTGCCGCCTCCTTTATGGTCAACATGACTAATAGTCGGGACGACTATAAAGAATCAGCCGTCGGCCCACAAGTCCTCAGCGGCCCTCTGACAGGCTTTCGCGCAAACGGAAGCGGCCGGCACCGGATGACCCGGTACCGGCCGCCACACAGCCGTGCAGGGCGCTTCTAGAGGTCGACCTCGTTCATCAGCATGCCGACCTCCGTGTTGGACAGCCGCCGCAGCCAGCCCGACTTCTGGTCGCCGAGGGTGATCGGCCCGAAGGCGGTCCGCACCAGCTTGTCGACCGGGAAGCCCGCCTCGGCCAGCATCCGGCGCACGATGTGCTTGCGGCCCTCGTGCAGGGTGACCTCGACGAGGTAGTTCTTGCCGGTCTGCTCGACGACCCGGAAGTGGTCCGCGCGCGCGTAGCCGTCCTCGAGCTGGATGCCGTCCTTGAGCTTCTTGCCGAGATCGCGCGGGATCGGGCCGACGATGTGCGCGAGGTAGGTCTTCTTCACGCCGTACTTCGGGTGGGTCAGCCGGTGCGCCAGCTCGCCGTGGTTGGTGAGCAGGATGACGCCCTCGGTCTCGGTGTCGAGCCGGCCGACGTGGAAGAGCCGGGTCTCACGGTTGGTGACGTAGTCCCCGAGGCACTGCCGCCCCTCCGGATCCTCCATCGTGGAGACCACACCGGCCGGCTTGTTCAGCGAGAAGAACTGGTACGACTGCGTCGCGACCGTCAGGCCGTCGACCTTCACCTCGTCCTTCTCCGGGTCGACGCGCTTGCCCTGCTCGAGCACGATCTCGCCGTTGACCTCGACCCGCGCCTGCTCGATGAGCTCCTCGCAGGCCCGTCGGGAGCCGTAGCCCGCGCGCGCGAGGACCTTCTGCAGCCGCTCGCCCTCCTGCTCGGCGCCCGGGAAGGTCTTGGGCGGCTTGATGTCCTTCTTGCCCGCGTACCGCTCGCGGTTGCGCTCCTCGGCCCGCGCCTCGTACTCACGCGAGCTGCCGGGGGCCGTGCGCCCGCGCTGGGGCTGGGGCTTCTTGGGGCCGCCCTTGGCACCGCCGCGCGCGGAGCCGCCGCGCCCGGACTTCGGGCCGTCCGGGGAGGCGCCGGGGCCCACGTCGTAGCGGCGCTCCTCGGGACGGGGCTTGCGGGGGCGCCCCTGGCCGCCCTGGCCGCCCTGCTTCTGGTCCCTGCCGTTGCCGGCCCCGCGGTGGTTACCGCGCCCGCCGCTCTTCCCGCTACCGCTACCGCTGCTTCGCATCAACATTCCGTCGTCGTCGTGTCAGTCGTCTTCGTCGTGGGCCCGTCGTCCGTGTCCGGGGCGTCCGGGTCGAACGACGGCACGGCTTCCTGGGTCTCGGCCTCGATCGCCTCCGCCTCCGGGAGGAAGGGCGCGAGCTCCGGGAGCTCGTCCAGACCGCGCAGGCCCATCCGCTCCAGGAAGTAGTTCGTCGTCGCATACAGGATCGCACCTGTTTCGGGTTCCGTGCCCGCCTCCTCGACGAGACCGCGCTGCAACAGGGTGCGCATCACACCGTCGCAGTTGACCCCGCGCACCGCGGAGACCCGGCTGCGGCTGACCGGCTGCCGGTAGGCGACCACGGCGAGCGTCTCCAGCGCGGCCTGGGTGAGCCGGGCCTGCTGCCCGTCCAGCACGAACCGCTCCACCGCCGGCGCGAACCGCGCGCGCGTGTAGAACCGCCAGCCGCCCGCGACGAACCGCAGCTCGAAGCCGCGTCCCTGCACGGTGTACTCGTCGGCCAGGGCGCGCAGCGCGTCGGCGACCTGCCGCCGGGGCCGCTCCACGATCTTCGCGAGGTGCTCCTCGGTGGCGGGCTCGTCCACGACCATCAGGACGGCCTCCAGGGCGCCCTTGAGATCGAGCGCGGCGACGGGGCTCTCGGTCACGGCTTCTTCCCCTTCTCGTTCCCCTTCTCGGGCTCCTCGGGCGGCTCCGGCGGCCGGTCGAACTCGTCGGTGACCATCGGCTGGGCGTCCCCGTCCCCGGCGGTCCAGCGCACGAGCAGTTCCCCGAGCGCGGTCTCCTGGTCGAGCGCGACCGCCTTCTCCCGGTACAGCTCCAGCAGCGCCAGGAACCGGGCCACCACGGTCAGGGTGTCGTCGGTGTCCTCGACGAGCGTCCGGAAGGAGGCCTCCCCCAGCTCCCGCAGCCGCGCGACGACGATCCCGGCCTGCTCCTGCACGCTCACCAGCGGCGCGTGGATGTGGTCGACGTACACCTGCGGCTTCGGCCGGGGCTGCATCGCCTTCACCGCGAGCCTGGCGAATCCCTCCGCCCCGATGCTGATGACCACCTCGGGCAGCAGCTCGGCGTGGTGCGGTTCCAGGCCTACGGTCCGGGGGTAGCGGCGGGCCTCGACGTCGAGCCGGTGTGTGAAGACGTCGGCGACCTGTTTGTACGCGCGGTACTGCAGCAGCCGGGCGAACAGCAGGTCCCGGGCCTCCAGCAGCGCCAGGTCGGCCTCGTCCTCCACCTCGGCGGCGGGCAGCAGCCGGGCCGCCTTCAGATCGAGCAGGGTGGCGGCGACGACGAGGAACTCGGTCGTCTGGTCGAGGTCCCAGTCCGGTCCCATCGCCCGGATGTGCGCCATGAACTCGTCGGTCACCTTCGACAGCGCGACCTCGGTGACGTCCAGCTTGTGCTTGGAGATGAGCTGGAGCAGCAGATCGAACGGCCCCTCGAAGTTGGCGAGCCGCACCGTGAAGACACCGTCGGGGATCTCCGGCGACGCCTCGGCCCGCGACGCCTCGTCGACGACCGGCGCCTCCACGACCGCGTCCGGCTCGACCGCCGTCTCCGGTTCGACCGCCGTGTCGGGCTCGACCGCCGGAGCGCCCGGCCCCTTGCCCAGCGCACGCCGACGGCCCGCACGGGGTGTGCCGGGGGCGGGAACGTCGCTCGAGGTCATGGCCCCCGCAGGCTACCCCTACCGCCCCCGCAACCGTCGTACGAGGATGCTGGCGTCTCCGCGGGCCTCCAGGTCGGCGAGCACCACCGCGACCGCCTCCCGCACGATCCGCCCCCGGTCCACGGCCAGCCCGTGCTCGCCGCGGAGCACCAGCCGGGCGTGCTCCAGGTCCATCAGCTCCTCGGCGGACACGTACACGGTGATCTTCTCGTCGTGCCGCTCACGTCCGCTGGGCCGGCGGGCCGCGGCCCGTCCCCCGCGTTTGCGGGGCTGGGCGGCCTCGTCGGCGGGGACAGAACCTTCCTGCACCCCCGGTCGCCGTCCGGAGCGCTCCGTCCGGCTTCGCGGCTCGGTGTCGGTCGGGTCGGCGTCGGCCGCCACGTGCTCCGCGCCCTCGCCGTCCCCGCCCTGCGCGGGTACGGCCTGCGGCGCGTCCTCGCCCGCGGCGACCCCGTCGCTCTCGCCGGCCGGGGCGGGCACCCGGGCCTCGCCACCGGCCTGGCGTCGGGGTGCGGACGGCTGAAGCGCCATCCCCCCTGTCGTACGGAAGAGTTCGTCGGCCCCCGGCAGACTCACTCGGCGTGACACCGGGCGAGCACCTCCCTGGCGAGCTGGCGATAGGCGGCTGCGCCGACGGAGTTGGAGGCGTACGTGGTGATCGGCTCACCGGCGACCGTGGTCTCCGGGAAGCGGACCGTGCGCCCGATGACCGTGTGGTAGACGTGGTCGTCGAAGGCCTCGACCACCCGGGCCAGGACCTCACGGCTGTGGACCGTGCGCGAGTCGTACATCGTGGCGAGGATGCCGTCGAGCTCCAGCTCCGGGTTGAGCCGCTCCTGGACCTTCTCGATGGTCTCGGTCAGCAGCGCCACACCACGCAGCGCGAAGAACTCGCACTCCAGCGGCACGATCACCTTGTGCGCGGCCGTCAGCGCGTTCACGGTCAGCAGACCGAGCGAGGGCTGGCAGTCGATGACGATGTAGTCGTAGTCGTCCATCAGCGGCTTCAGCGCCCGCTGGAGGGTCGACTCGCGCGCGACCTCGGAGACGAGCTGGACCTCGGCGGCCGACAGGTCGATGTTGCTGGGCAGCAGGTCCATGTTGGGGACCGCGGTCTTCAGGAGCACCTCGTCGGCCGACATGCCCCGCTCCATGAGCAGGTTGTAGACCGTGAGGTCGAGCTCCATCGGGTTGACACCGAGACCCACCGACAGCGCGCCCTGCGGGTCGAAGTCGACGAGCAGCACCCGGCGTCCGTACTCCGCGAGCGCGGCGCCCAGGTTGATGGTCGACGTCGTCTTGCCGACGCCGCCCTTCTGGTTGCACATCGCGATGATCGTCGCGGGACCGTGCTGGGTCAGCGGTCCCGGGATCGGGAAGTACGGCAGCGGGCGGCCCGTCGGGCCGACGCGCTCGCGGCGCTGGCGGGCAGCGTCGGGCGCGAGCGTGGCCGCGTACTCCGGGTCCGGTTCGTACTCGGCGTCTGGGTCGTAGAAGTGCCCGTCGGGCAGTTCGTCGTAGTCGGCGAAGTGGTTGTGGGGCGCGCCACTTCCGTCGCCGGCCATGGCGTTCACGTGATGACCGTCCATGCTCTGGTGTGCTGACAGAGCCGTAGGGGGGCTGGTCTGGCTCTGGTGGGCTGCGAAGGTTCGGACAGCGACGGAGCCGACAGCCTCGAGCCCCGTGGGGCCCGGGCCCCGCGTAGGCATTCCTGGTTGACCACCCCCGGGAGCAAATGTCGACTCATTCACAAGTCGTCTTACCTCCTTGGTGACCAGGAAACTTCTAGACAAGGTCAGCGTGGCACCATGCCGACGGTTGGCGACTCTATGGCGTGTCGGGCGTCCGCAGCAACACAATCCGCCGGACCCGGCCCGATGTGTCGGCAATGAAACATCCCGCTGTCAAGGGCGTACGGCCGTCGCACGGCAGGTTCAACCGGTGTGCGAATCGGTCGAAGGGTTACGTTCGAGGCGAGTTGGCCGAGAGCCGCAAAGTGACCATACACACATCCGGCCGGACCTTGTGGGGCAAGGTCCGGCCGGGTGTGCGCCGTTGACGCGCCTTGTTGACGTATCGCCTTTGCGAAAAGGTGACTTAATCGTGGTGCCGACGGAAGCGGTCCTGCGGACGGGCTCAGCCGAGGAGCTGGTCGAGCTCGACGTGCTCCAGGCCGTGCGCCTCCGCCACCTCGCGGTAAACGACCTTGCCGTCATGGGTGTTGAGACCCCGTGCGAGCGCGGCGTCGCGGCGCAGCGCCTCCGCCCAGCCCCTGTCGGCGAGTTCGACGATGTAGGGCAGCGTGGCGTTGGTGAGCGCGTAGGTCGAGGTGTTGGGGACGGCGCCGGGCATGTTGGCGACGCAGTAGAAGACCGAGTTGTGGACCTGGAAGGTCGGCTCGGCGTGGGTGGTGGGACGGGAGTCCTCGAAGCAGCCGCCCTGGTCGATCGCGATGTCGACAAGGACACTGCCGGGCTTCATGCGGGACACCAGCTCGTTGGTGACCAGCTTCGGGGCCTTGGCGCCCGGGATGAGGACCGCGCCGATGACGAGGTCGGCCTCGAGGCAGGCCTTCTCCAGCTCGAAGGCGTTGGAGACGACGGTCTGGATCCGGGTGCCGAAGATCTTGTCGGCTTCCTTGAGCTTGTTGATGTCCTTGTCGAGCAGGGTGACGTGGAAGCCCATGCCGATGGCGATCTGCGCCGCGTTCCAGCCGGAGACCCCGCCGCCGATGACGACGGCCTTGCCGGCCGGCACACCCGGGACGCCGCCGGGCAGCACACCGCGGCCGCCGCCGGCGCGCATCAGGTGGTAGGCGCCGACCTGCGGGGCCAGCCGGCCGGCCACCTCGGACATCGGGGCGAGCAGCGGCAGCGCGCGGCTCGGGAGCTCGACGGTCTCGTAGGCGATCGCGGTCGTCCCGGACTCCAGCAGGGCGTCCGTGCACTCCTTGGACGCGGCCAGGTGGAGGTAGGTGAAGAGGGTCTGGTCCTTGCGCAGGCGGTGGTACTCCTCGGCGACGGGCTCCTTGACCTTCAGCAGCAGGTCGGCGGTGGCCCAGACCTCGTCGGCCGTCTCCAGGATCACGGCGCCGGCGGCCACGTACTCCTCGTCGACGATCGACGAGCCGACACCGGCGTTGCGCTCGATGACCACCTGGTGACCGTGGCGCACCAGCTCGTGCACACCGGCGGGGGTGATGGCCACCCGGAACTCGTTGTTCTTGACCTCGCGGGGGATGCCGACCTTCACGTCGATCACGGTCCTTGGCTCAGTGGGTGGGGGCATAGGAATACATACCCGGATACAAGGGGTACACCGGGATACACCGCAGGAGAAGGTGCGGCAGAGCCAGTCTAATGAAGGTGTTCCCGCTGTCTAGCCTTTCAATGCATCAATCTTCAGCCAGGGCACTGCGGATTTCGTAGGCGTTAGGGGCTTGTTCCAGGCGATCGTGGTCCTCCAGCAGCCGGCCGGCCTCGCCACGGTGCAGGCGCGCGGCCGTCGGATCGCCGAGGTGGTCCAGGGTGTCGGCGAGGCGCAGCCGCACCGCCGCCTGCAGCCGGGTGTCCTCGGCACGCCGGGCCCACTCCAGCGCCTCCTCGCAGGTGCGCAGCGATTCCTCGGGCCGGCCCGCGTACTCCTGGACCCGGGCCAACTCGCTCAACGCCCGCGCGTAGGACGCCACATCGCCGTTCTTGCGGTGTCCGGCCGCCGCGGCCCGCCAGGACCGCTGCGCCTCGCCGTAGCGGCCCGCATAGGTGTGGGCGGTGGCGATACGGCCGTACAGCCGGGCGGCGTCCGCGCGCTCGTCGCGGGCCAGGCGCTGGGCGAGGGCCCGGCCGAACCAGTCGGCAGCGCGTTCGTAGTCCCCGAGCTCCAGATGCGCGCCGCCTACGGATTCCATCGCGCGGCCGGTCGCATACGGGTCCTGCGCGGCCCGTCCGGCGTCCAGGGCCGTCCGGTAGCGCACCAGGGCCTCGGCCGTGCGCCCGGTACGGGCGTCGACGTCGGCCAGGTTCAGCAGGGCGGCCGCCCTCTCCCGGGGCAGGTCGCGGCGCTCGGCCACGTCGAGGACGAGCTGGTGGATGCCGTACAGGTCGGGCGCGGCCTCCTGGGTACCGAAGTGCGCGACCATGGCCCGCACGAGCTGGGACATCAGCCGGCGGGCCAGGGTGTCCAGCTCGCCGTCCTCGACGGCCGCCCGGGCCGCGGCGAGCAGGGCGGGGCGGCGGACGGTCAGCCACTGGGCGGCGGCCTCCCGGGTGGGGAAGCGCAGGGCCCTGGGCGTGCCCTGGAGCTTCTCGCGGGCCTGGGGGTTCTCCGGCTCGGTCACGGCCCGGCAGGACTGCAGCAGCCGTACCGTCCGCTCGAACATGCGGGCGCGGGCGAGCTGGAGCTCCGCGGGGCGCTCCTCGGCCTCGGCGGCGGCGCGCAGGAGGGGGTGCAGGGCGCCGGGGACCTCGTACTGGGGCAGCGGGCAGTCCACGGCCCGCAGCAGGCCGAGGGCGGTGAGGTCGTCGAGGGCGGTCTGCGCGGCGCCCATCGAGCAGCCGGCGAGCGCGGAGGCGGTGTGCGGGTCGACGAGGCCGGCCGGGGCGAGCGAGAGCAGGCGCAGGGTGCGGGCGACGGGGGCGGACAAGCCGGCGTGGACGAGGCCGAAGACCCGGCTGAGCGGGCTTCCCTCGTCGCCCTCGGCGTGGAGCTGTTTGGCGAGGTCGGAGACGGCCGCCTGGGGGCGGGCCGCGAGCCAGCCGCCCGCCAGGATCAGCGCGGCGGGCTGGCCCTGGCAGATCTCGACCAGGCCCTCGGCGGCGCGCGGGTCGACCGTGATGCGGACCGAGCCGGTGTAGCGGGTGAGGAGGTCGAGGGCGGACTTGGTGTCCAGGCCGCCGAGGGTGCAGGGGCGGACGTCCGCGATGCCGGTCAGGGGGCCCGCGGAGACGGCGACGAGCAGGCATTCCGGGGTGTCCGGGAGCAGGGCGTCGACCTGGTCGGCGCCGGCGGCGTCGTCCAGCAGGAGCAGCGCGCGCCGGTCGGCGAGGGCCTCGCGCAGGGTGGCCGCGAGCTCGTCCTCGTCGGCTCCGGCCGGGGTCGGCAGGTCCAGGGCGGTGAGCAGCTCGCGGGCGGCGCGCTCGACCGGGACGGGGGTGCCGTCGGGGTCGGCGAGCCGGGTGCGCAGGACTCCGTCGCGGTAGCGGCGGGCGACCTGCCGTACGAGTTCCTCGGCGAGCGCGGTGCGGCCGGAGCCGGGGCGGCCCGCGATGAGGAGCACGCGGGCGCGGGGGGCCTTCTTCCCGGTCAGGGTGTCCAGCCCGGTGCGTTCGATGTCGGCGCGCAGTTCTTTCAACTCCCGGGTCCGGCCCAGGAATTGACCCCGTGTCGCAGCGTGTCCGGACAGCTGCACGCCGCCTGTGTCCACTGCCTGATCCGTCACGGGCCACACTCCCGTCCCACCGCGCACACCTGCCCGCCGGGACTCCGGACCGGGCCATTCCAGAGCCTAGTTCACGCTCTGCGACGTCCCGGGCGCAGGACGGCGGGGCACAGCCACGAGGTCCCCCGATCGGATCAGCGGATCGTCACACCACGCGCCTGTCGGCGGGTCGGGCCCGGACCGCTCACGACGGACTCGGCCCGGTGGCGGCGGCCCCGGGCCCCTGGGGGTTCAGGACTCGAACGGGCGGGCCGGCCAGGGGGCACCGGCGGGACGCAGCGCGTCGAGGCCGTCTCCGGCGCGGGCGGCCGCGAAGGACAGCACGCCCACCACGAGGCAGTTGTTGTGTACATCGCCGGCGAGGACGGCGCGGACGAGCTCGTCGACCGGCACACGCGCGTGCTCCATGTCGGCCTCCTCGTCCTCCACCTCGAACCGCTGCCCCTCGGCCGCGGACAGCCCCCGGGCGAGGAAGATCCGCACGGACTCGTCACAGCCACCGGGAGTCGTGTACACGTCCGTCAGCACCCGCCAGTCCTCCGCCTTGACGTGCGCCTCCTCGTACAGCTCGCGCTGCGCGGCGTGCAGCGGGTTCTCACCGGGCACGTCGAGCAGACCGGCCGGGATCTCCCACAGCTTGTGCCGTACGGGGTGGCGGTACTGCTTGATCAGCAGCACCCGGTCCTCGTCGTCGAGGGCGAGGACGGCCACGGAACCGGGGTGGACCTGGTAGTCACGGCGGACCACACCGCCGTGGGGCATGACCACCTCGTCCGTGCGCACGGAGGTCTTGTTGCCCACGAAGGGGGTCTCCGTGGAACGGACCTCCCACGCCTCGGGGGTGTCCTTGATCGTCATGCCGTGTACTCCTTCGACGTGCACAAACGAAAACCGGGGTGCTCTCCGTTGAAGAGAAGCACCCCGGCCACCGTACAAGCTGGTGTGTTACTTGGAATTCTTCCGCTCCACGGAAGCCTTCACCAGGCCGGCGAACAGCGGGTGCGGGCGCGTGGGCCGCGAGCGCAGCTCCGGGTGCGCCTGCGTGGCGACCAGGTAGGGGTGGACGTCGCGCGGGTACTCGACGTATTCGACGAGCTTGCCGTCCGGCGAGGTGCCGGAGAACAGGATGCCCGCCTTCTTCTCCAGCTCGGCGCGGTAGGCGTTGTTCACCTCGTAGCGGTGGCGGTGCCGCTCCTCGACGTACTCCTTGCCGTCGTAGACCTCACGGACGATGGAGCCCTCCGCCAGCTTGGCCGGGTACATGCCCAGGCGCATCGTTCCGCCCATGTCGCCCTCGCCCGCCACGATGTCGAGCTGCTCGGCCATGGTGGAGATGACCGGGTGCGCGGTGGCCGCGTCGAACTCGGTGGAGTTCGCGTCGCCGATGTCGGCGAGGTTGCGCGCCGCCTCGATCACGATGCACTGCAGGCCCAGGCAGAGCCCGAGCAGCGGGATCTTGTTCTCGCGGGCGTAGCGGATCGCACCGACCTTGCCGAGCACACCGCGGTCGCCGAAGCCGCCCGGGATGCAGATGCCGTCCACGTCGGCGAGCTGCGCCTTGGCGCCGGCCGGGGTCTTGCAGTCGTCGGAGGTGACCCACTTGATCTTCACGCGGGCCTTGTTGGCGAAGCCGCCGGCGCGCAGCGCCTCGGTGACCGACAGATACGCGTCGGGCAGGTCGATGTACTTGCCCACCAGCGCGAGGGTGATCTCGTGGTCCGGGTTGTGGACGCGGTCGAGCAGGTCGTCCCAGGTCGTCCAGTCCACGTCGCGGAACGGCAGGTCCAGCTTGCGGACGACATAGGCGTCCAGGCCCTCGCCGTGCACGGTCTTCGGGATGTCGTAGATGGACCGCGCGTCCGGGCAGGCCACGACCGCGGCCTCGTCGACGTCGCACATCAGCGAGATCTTCCGCTTGATCGCGGTCGGCACCTCGCGGTCGCAGCGCAGCACGATCGCGTCGGGCTGGATGCCGATGTTCCGCAGGGCGGCCACGGAGTGCTGGGTGGGCTTGGTCTTCAGCTCGCCGGACGGGCCGATGTACGGCAGGAGCGAGATGTGCACCACGAAGACGTTGTCCCGGCCGACCTCGTGCCGCACCTGGCGGACGGTCTCCAGGAACGGCAGCGACTCGATGTCGCCGACCGTGCCGCCGACCTCGGTGATCACGACGTCGACCTCGTCCGTCGCCATACGGCGGATGCGGTGCTTGATCTCGTTGGTGATGTGCGGGATGACCTGCACGGTGTCACCGAGGTACTCGCCGCGCCGCTCCTTGGCGATCACCGTCGAGTACACCTGGCCGGTGGTGACGTTCGCCGAGCCGTCGAGGTCGCGGTCGAGGAAGCGCTCGTAGTGGCCGATGTCCAGGTCGGTCTCGGCGCCGTCGTTGGTGACGAACACCTCACCGTGCTGGAAGGGGTTCATCGTGCCCGGGTCGACGTTCAGGTACGGGTCGAGCTTCTGCATCACGACGCGCAGACCACGCGCCTTGAGCAGCATGCCCAGGCTGGAGGCGGTCAGGCCCTTGCCGAGAGAGGAGGCGACACCCCCGGTGACGAAGATGTGCTTGGTCGTCGTAGATTTCGGCGGCATGGCCAAGAGGGGGCTCCCGTGGTCGCGGTCTGGGGTCGCTGCGGTTCGGGGGTTTCGAGCCCACCGGTCCACGGGCTACCAGGGTATCAGCGCCTCGGCGGGATGGCTTCCGGCCACGCTCCGCGCACGCGCCGACACCGGACGCGCCATTCGCGCGAGCCGGGCAGACTACTTCTTACGGGCTTCTCACCGGTGGCTCACCCGTTCGGCGTACGCACGTTGCCCGGAGCGACACACAGATCATCTACGTGCGTCGTATCCTGCTCGGACACTCGCTGCCGAGCCCGGCCGGCAAGACGGCACACCCCAGCCCGTAACCACCGGAACAACGAGAGCTCGTCAGTTCGTTGAGCAACAATTGGCGTTTTGCCCATACGGCGGAGCGACTGCTTTGCTTCATCGCTCAACGACGCATTACAACGACCCCTTGACCGCAAATAAGCGACAGCCCCCCGTTCGCGTGGGGGTGACGTGGCCGTTCGACTGGAGTTGCACGTGGCCGGGCGCATCGAAGACTACGCACTCATCGGAGACATGCAGACCGCTGCCCTGGTCTGCCGTGACGGGACAGTGGACTGGCTGTGCCTGCCCCGCTTCGACTCACACGCGATCTTCGCAGGTCTGCTCGGCACAGAGGATCACGGCTTCTGGCGCCTGGGCCCGGCCCACGCCTCCGACACACCGCCGCCCGCGGCGGCCCGCCGCACCTACCGCGGCGACTCGCTGATCCTGGAGTCCGAGTGGGACACCCCGCGCGGCACGGTCCGGATCACCGACTTCATGCCCCCGCGCGACGGCGCGCCCCAGCTCATCCGCATCGTCGAGGGCGTCACGGGCCGCGTCCCGATGCGCTCCACCCTGCGCATGCGCTTCTCCTACGGCCGGGTCGTCCCCTGGGTGCACAAGCACGAGGGGCGCACGGTCGCCGTCGCGGGCCCGGACTCGGTGTGGTTCGACACGACCGCCGAGACCTACGGAAAGTCGCTGACCACGTACGCGGACTTCACCGTCGCCCCCGGTGACCGCATCGCGTTCACGATCTCCTGGGAGCCCTCGCACAAGCAGCCCCCCGCGCTTCCGGAGCCGGAGCAGTCGCTGGAGGCGACGGAGGAGTTCTGGCGGGAGTGGGTCGAGCACTGCACGTACCACGGCCCCTACCGCGAGGCGGTGATCCGCTCCCTGATCACCCTGAAGGCCCTGACCTACGCCCCGACCGGCGGCATCGTCGCGGCCCCCACCACCTCCCTCCCCGAGGACATCGGCGGCGTCCGCAACTGGGACTACCGCTACACCTGGCTGCGCGACGCGGCGATCACCCTCTCCTCGCTGCTGCGCACCGGCTACCGCGAGGAGGCACGCGCCTGGCGCGAGTGGCTGCTGCGCGCGGTCGCCGGCGACCCGGAGAACCTGCAGATCATGTACGGCATCGCGGGCGAGCGCGAGCTGGGCGAGGCCGAGCTGGACTGGCTGCCGGGCTACGAGAACTCCGCCCCCGTCCGGGTCGGCAACGGCGCGGCGCACCAGCTCCAGCTCGACGTCTACGGCGAGGTCACCGAGGCCCTGCACCTCGGCCACATGACGGGCCTAGCCCGCAACGACTACGCCTCCCTGCTCCAGCTGAAGCTGATCCGCTACCTGGAGAAGCACTGGGACACGCCCGACGAGGGCATCTGGGAGGTGCGCGGTCCGCGCCGGCACTTCGTGCACTCCAAGGTCATGGCCTGGGTCGCCGTCGACCGCACCATCAAGCTCATCGAGTCCGGCGACGCCGACGGCCCGCTGGAGCGGTGGCGGGAGCTGCGCGACGACATCCACCGGGACGTGTGCGAGAAGGGCTACGACAAGGAACGCAACACGTTCACCCAGTCGTACGGCTCGAAGGAGCTGGACGCGTCGCTGCTCCTGATCCCCCAGATGGGCTTCCTGCCGCCCGACGACAAGCGGGTCATCGGCACCATCGAGGCGATCCAGCGGGAGCTGTCCACCCCGGACGGCTTCATCCTGCGCTACCCCACCTCGGGCGACAACGAGGGCGTCGACGGCCTCCCCGGCGACGAGGGCGCCTTCCTCGCGTGCTCGTTCTGGATGGCCGACGACCTCGCGATGATCGGCCGCGTGGACGAGGCCCGCAAGCTCTTCGAGAAGCTGCTCTCCCTGCGCAACGACCTCGGCCTCCTCGCCGAGGAATGGGACCCCCGCCTCAAACGCCAGGTCGGCAACTTCCCCCAGGCCTTCAGCCACGTCCCCCTGATCGACACGGCCCTGCGCCTGACGGCTTCGGGAGCCTACGGAGGCTGACGCGACCGGCCACTCGGCGTGCGGCGGCCGACGCCTTCGTTCGGCTGCCGTACGACGGCCCCGGCAGGGATGGATCCCTCCCCCGAGGTGCCGTCAGCTCCCGAGGGGGCGGTAGCCCCAGCGGATCGTGACGGTGAGGGCTTTCGCGCCCCGCACGATGCCGAGCGTCGACGTGGAGTGCGGACGGTGCCGAGCGACGGCCGCGCCGAGGTCGTCGGGGGTCAGGACGGGGCGGCCGTCCACCGTCGTGATGCGGTCGCCCTCGCGCACCCCGGCCACGTCGGCGGCGAAGCCCGGCGCGACCGACGTCACGCGCAGGCCGTCTGCGGCGCCGGTGGTCCGGACACCGGCGTAGGCCTGGTCGCCGTCGACAGGGCCGACGAACCTCTGTGCCAAGCCTTCCGCGTACTCTGCGACCACCTCGGACGGCACGATCGTCCCGTGGCCGTCGGGCATGACGAAAACGACGTAGCCGAGCAGTGCGGGTTCCTGGGCGCGCCGCTGCGTCAGCACCGGCGTGGTCATCAGCGGTGCCGTGCCGTCGGACGCGGCGGTGGACTGGACGAAGTCGTCATCCTCGTACAACCGACCCAGCCGGGAGGTGGCCCCGGTCCGGCCGGAACCGAGGAAGGCCGTCGGGGTTCCGGCCTGCGCGGTGGCGAAGGCCCAGTGGGTCAGGTGCGGCCGGAGCGCGTCGGGAAGCCGGACGTCGACCAGACAGAAGACAGTGCTCCACCGGCCCGCGCAGTGTTCGGTCCCGCCCAGCTCCGCTCCCCGGTACCGGACCCGGACGGGGTGTTCGGCGGACAGCCCGTCGGCCCCGGCGGTGACGAAGAGGTAGTGCCCCCGCAGCACGTCCGGGTCCTTCGCGTCGCCGAAGAACGTCTCCAGCGCCACTGCCTTCCAACCGCTGATCCGGGGCATGACGTAGCGGTCGGCAAGCGGGCCGATCAGGGACGCCGGGCGCTTCCGCCCGACGCCGGGACCCTGGACCGCGGCGGTGAGCCGCGGCGCCGCCGCGTCCAGCCAGGCGTCGGCCGCCATGGCCTTCCCCGAGCGGTGCTGCGCGACGGTCGCGGCGAGGAGGAGCACGACGACGATGCCGACCACCGTCTTCAGGGCCTTGGGCGCCAGCCAGGCGGAGAGGGCGCTCGCCATCAGGACGGGGGTCCACGCGGGATGGTCCAGGGAGTCGGCGGGCCTCTCGGGGGAGGGCGCCTCGGGCAGCCGGTCCAGCGGCAGGTCGGGACAGTTCAGGACCTTCTCGGCCAGCACGGCACGGGGGCCGGGCCGGGTGAGGTCCCAGGCGAGGCAGGCGGCGGCGTCGGTCCCGGGCCGGTGCAGGGCGCAGTAGAGCACATGGGCCGAGGTCACCTCCCGATGCCGGAGGTGGTGAGCGAGGTCGGTGGCCCGCCGCAGGCTGTCGGCGACGGCGGCGCTGACGGTCGGCGCGACGTTCCCGACCTCCACCCGCACACCGCCCTCGCGTGCCTCGTCGCCCTGCCGCGCCGGGTGGACGACGATGCCGGCCACGGCCCAGGCGTCCAGCGCCGGGTCCCGGCGGGCTGCCATGTGGGCCAGCAGCCCGGCGGTGCCGGCCTCGTGAGGGAAACCCGGGGCCGCAGCGAGCCGCCCGGCCGATTGGGCCGCCGCCAGCCGTCCGGCCCAGTCCGCGAGTTCGGCCGAAGCGACCGGCCGGTCCGTACCGGTCGGGCTCAGCGCGAACGACTCGCTCGGCTCGGGGGCCGGATGGCGGGACGTCGTGGCGCCGGGGCGGCTGACCTTGCGCAGCACGTCGAACCGGAGGGAGCCGTGGACGTCCGGCCGCTCGTCCTCGCTGTGGGACGTCCACGACCTCCAGGTGTCCACGACTCGTCGGGCCGCGGGCGGCGGGTCTGTGGTCCAGCAGGTCAAATTCGCCCAGCCGGCGGCAGGTCCGGTACCGACGCGCGGGGTACGGCTCAGGGTCCGCAGCGCCCTGCCCAGGACCTGGGCCGGCCGCTCGCCCTGGGCGCTGCTCACCACGACCCGGGCGATGACGGAGGCCACGGTCCGGCTGGCGATGATCGGGGCCTGACCGCCGATCACGCTGCGGGCGCCCGCCAGAAGACAGGCGGTCGGCAGACCGAAGGGCTCCTGCGCCTCGGCAGGCAGCAGATGGGCGGCCCAGCAGGACCCCAGGACGACGGTGCCCGGCCAGTTCCATCGGCGGGCGGTGGTGGCCGACAGGTATCCGCCGTCGGCGAGGCGGACGCCTCGGCTGGCGGAGTCGGGAGCGGTGTCGCCGTGGTGGAAGAGCACGGCCACGTCGTCCGGTGTGGCCGTGCGGAGCGCCTCGCGCAGGTCCGCGCGGTTCGCCGGCTCGCTCACCGGCGGCGGCAGGGGCTCGCCCTCGACGAACGCGGTGAGGCGCTCGCTGAACATCGGCGTGGCGGCATGGGCGATCACCCGCCCCCGGGCCGGCGGCCCGGCGCGGCGTGGCGCCGGCTCCTGCCCGGCCGGCCGGTCGCCCGGCGGCACCAGCAGGCCGAGGCCCGGTACGAAGACCGTGGTCGCGCACTCGGCCAGCGTCCGGTCCCCGGCGAGCCGCAGACCGGCGAACGGCACCAGAGCGAGCGGTCCGTCCGGTACCACGACGAGGACCGCCGGGGCGTCAGGGGCGGACGACTGCTCCAGCCAGGTACCGAGCTCGGCGGGCAGCAGCACGTCGGCCAGTTCGTGCCAGACGGGCCGCGAGAAGTCGATCTCGGTGTGCACCTGAGCGGCCTGCGGTATACCGCCGTCGTCGCGGCCCTCGCCGGTGTCGGCGAGCATCGTCAGCAGGCCGTGCGGTGTACTGCCGCCGGGCGCACCCTGCGGCGGCACGGGCAGCGTCGCGCAGTGCAGTCGCACCCCCGCAGGGCCCGCCATCACACAGGCGATGTGCCACCCGGCCGTGTCCTCACGGCACCGATAGGTCAGCGCCACCCGGCCGGCCAGAGCGGACTGGAGTCGGCGGATGTCGGGCAGACCGGGAAACAGCGCCTGTGCCATCTCACGGGATTCGATCTCCATGATCTTCGCACGCCGTGCGGCCTGTTCGCCGTCCGTGGCGGAAGGGTGCGGTGTCTGTCCCTGCGCCGCCCGTTCGGCGGAGACCGTGACCCGTTCGTCGGCGTCCAACTGGGCGAGCAGGGTCCGCAGCTCGTCCTCAGGGGTGTGGCGCAGGCCCCGGCGGATCGCGTCGGCCAGCGCGTTGCGGTTCAGCGACTCCATGAACCACAGGGCGAGTTCGGCGGCACGCCGGGAGTGGTGGACCACACCGGTGCCCAGGGCGGTGAAGACGGCGTCGGCCAGATCGCCTCGTGCCTTGGCCAGCCCGAGCCGGTTGTGGCGGTCGCGCAGCCGTCCGCGGGGCGCCTCGACCCGTTCCAGGCTGTGCAGCAGGCCTTCGAGCAGGCGGTCCTCCGCCACGGCAGACCGGGCGTCCCGCCGCAGCAGACACGCGGTGATGACCCAGGCGGTCCACAGGCCCGCCCGCTCCGGCTGAGCCAGTTCCTGGAACAGTTCGCCGGCCGTGGTGAGCGGTTCGACCGCCTCCCGGTAACGGCGCTGGGCGAGCAGCCGCTCGCCGATGAACGCGGAGGACTCCGCCCGTACGGCGACCAGGTCCAGTGCCTCCACCGGGGTCAGCTCCGTGCTGAAAAGAGGCTCGCCCAGCTCGGTGACCAGGTTCGCGATCCGGCGCGCCAGCCGCAGCCCGTCCTCCTCGTCCGCGGTGTCCGCGAGGCCGGCCGCTCGCGCCGACAGGTGGCGCAGGACCAGGGCGTAGCGCTGTCCCAGCACCAGCCGCAGGAGCGTACGGTCCGGCCACCTCGGGATGTCGGCCCGCTCCAGGGCGATCAGCATCCGCAGCGCTGACGGCACGGGCCGCTCCCGGGTCCTCAGAGTCTCCTGCGCGTCGTCCAAGTGCCGCGCCACCTCGTCGTACCGGCCGGTGGCCTGGCAGAACAGACCGTGGGCCGCCTGGAAGGCCGGCTCCTGCCGCCATGGTTCGCCCTCGCCGTCCGACGCGGTCCGGCGTGCGGGGAAGAGGAACTCGACGTCCGCGGCCCGCCCGGCTCCCACCGCGTCGTCCACCGCGCGAGCCGCGCACCAGGCCGCCGCCGCGGTGGCCCCTCGGGAGACGAAGTACGCGTGCGCGTCCAGCGCCTCGCGGGGCGGTCCGGTACGGCCGCCACGCCGCAGGTCGACGCACCGGCGCAGGTGTCCGCGCGCCCGACGCGACCAGGTCGCACGGAACGGGGGCCGGAAGCCGGCCCGGGTGGCGGCCAGCAGCCGGGCCCGGGCGATGACATGGCGTACGAGCCAGCCGTAAAGGACCGCGACCGTCATCGGGCCGAAGCGGACCGCGAGACTGCCCGGCACGAAGAACTCGTTGAGGCAGAACAGGCCCGCGGTGAACACCGCCGCGTACAGGGGCAGCCGGGTGACCACGCTGACCGCGGTCCCCGACGGCAGCCGCCGGGTCGACCGGCGGCCCAGGCGCAGAACGACAGCACACGCGGTGAGAGCCAGCAGCACAGGGAGGACCGCCCACATCCGGTGGCGCAGCATGAACTGCAGCAGCGGGTCAGGGGTCACGTCGTAGTCCGCTGCGGGAGTCGGCGCCACGCCCACCCACCACAGGCCCAGCACGGCGGGCGGGAGGAGCGCCAGCGCGTCGAACGCCACCGCGCGTGCGGCGTTGACCACGACGTACGTGGCTTCGTACGCGAAGAGACTGCCGCCGGAGGCTCGCCAGACCGGTGTGTCTCTCAGGGCCTGAATCGGTCTCGATCTCACGGAATCGCCCCTCCCCGAGAAGCGCCGACTATACGCTGCAAGGCGACCTCGGACAGGGGGAATTGATGATGCATCAGGCCAGAACGCCCGACAGCGCGTCAAGCGGGCACCCTGGGACATGGACGACCCCCCTCATCGACGCCGAGCACTGGCTGGTGCTCTTCGACTCGGAGGGCGTCGACGGCGCCGGGGAGCTGCCCGACCGTGCCGTTCTGGACGAGCTGAGCCGCCTCGCCCACCGCCGGCAGCACCGCCCCACCATGGGAGCGGGCGACTGGTCCGAGGTGGTCGCGCTCGCCGAGGCCATCGGCAGCGGAGCGGCCGCCAGCGCGGTCTGGGCGGGCTGCCAGTCCGCCGCGGGCTATCTGCGGCGACGCAGGGAGGCACGCAGGGCCGCCATCGACCGGGCCGAGGCCGACCGGCTCGCCCGGCTGGCCGTCGATGCCGTCCGGCGGACGGCCGAACAGGACGGTTCCGACGTCCCCCTGCCCACGGCCGATCAGCTGCCGCCCTCCGAGCCCGCGGCACCCGGCCCGGACGGCCGGCCCACCGCGTACGTCCTGCGCCTCGGCCGACCGGACTTCACCCTGCGGGTCACCATCTCCCTCGACGGTCAGGCCGCCGACGTCGAGTTCCAGGTCGAGGAAGTGGTGCCCGACCTCTGACCCGCACCGGCCGGTCCCCCTCCCCTGGCCCAACAGGACCGCGCCGCCGCGCGCGCCTAGTCTGGGAAGGTCATACTGCCCCTGCACGAAAGGGGGGCGCCCCCATGGCCTCCCCGTCGAAGGCGGGCGCGGCCCTCGCCGCGCTGCGCGAGGAACTGTCGGGCGACGTGTTCGCCCCGGACGACCCGGGCTACGACGAGGCCCGTACGGTCTTCAACGCGATGATCGACCGGCGTCCGGCGGTGATCGCGCAGTGCGTGGACGAGGCGGACGTCGCCCGGACGGTCCGCTTCGCGCGTGACCTGGACCTGAAGATCGCGGTGCGCGGGGGCGGGCACAGCGTCGCGGGGCAGGCGCTGGGCGACGGCGCCGTGGTGGTGGATCTGCGGCACCTGCGGGCCGTCACCGTCGATCCCGCCGCCCGGGCCGTACGTGTCGCGGGCGGCGCCACCATGAGCGACCTGGACCGCGCCTGCCAGCCCCTCGGCCTCGCCACGACCGGCGGCCGGGCCTCCACCACCGGCGTCGGCGGCTATGTCCTCGGCGGCGGCAGCGGCTGGCTGGACCGCTGCTGCGGCCTCGCGGTGGACAACCTGCTCGGCGTCGAGCTGGTCACCGCCGACGGCGAGCAGGTCCACGCCGACGCCGACGAGCACCCGGACCTGTTCTGGGCCCTGCACGGCGGCGGCGGCAACTTCGGCGTCGCCACCGCGCTCACCCTGAAGCTGTACGAGCTGCCCGAGTTCTGCATCGCGCTGCTGCTGTACCTCCCGGAGTACGGCCCCGAGGTCGTCCGCACCTACCGCGACGTGATCGAGACGGCCCCCGACGAGGCGAGCGGCGCGGTCCTCTTCTTCACCGGCCCGCCCGAGGAGTTCGTACCGCCGCACCTGGTCGGCACGCGGGTGTGCGGGCTGCTGCTGACGTACGCCGGCGCCGAGGAGGGCATGCGCAAGCTGGCCCAGCCGCTGCTGGCGCTGCCGCACGAGACGGAGATCGTCGGACCGATGCCGTACGCGGACGTCCAGTGCATGATCGACGATCCTCCGGGGATGCGGAACTACTGGTCGGCGGAGTATCTGACCGGGGTGCCGGACGACTTCGTGGACGCCTACTGCGGCCTCGCGGAGGCCATGCCCGTGCCGACGGGCACCCAGCATCTGCTGTGGCCGCAGGGCGGCGCGATCGCGGCCGGGCCGCACGAGTACCCGGTGCCGTACCGGGACGCGCCCTGGGCCGTGCACCCGTTCGGGATCTGGCAGGACGCGGCGGACGACGAGCGCTGCGTGCGGTGGGTGCGCGACGTACGCGCCGGTGTCCGCCCCTGGAGCACCGGGGACGTCTACCTCAACTTCATCGGCGACGAGGGCACCGACCGGGTCGTCGCCGGCCTCGGCGCGGAGAACGCGCGGCGCCTCGCTGACATCAAACGGCACTACGACCCCGACAACGTCTTCCGCTTCAACCACAACATCAAGCCCGCCTGACCGGCCGCTCGGCCGTCGGCTGTCTGCCGGGGCGTCCGCGCAGGTAGCGTCCGCTGCATGGACAGCCGTACGGACCCCCGACCCGACAGCCAGGACGCCGGCATCACCGTGCGGCGGGCGCTGGAACTGCCCGGCCTGCGCAGCGGGCTCCCCGAGATCCTCGCGGGCGGCGACCGGCTGGGGCGCACCGTGCGCTGGGTGCACGCCGGCGAGGTCCCGCACATCGCGTCCCTGCTCAAGGGCGGCGAACTGCTGCTGACCACGGGCTACGGCCTCGGCACCCGGCCGGCCGAGCAGCGGGCGTTCGTCCGGACCCTGGCCGAGCGGGGCATCGCGGCCCTGGTGATCGAGCTGGGCCCGCGCTTCACCCGGCTGCCCGCGACCCTCGTGGAGACGGCGCGGGCGAACGGGCTGCCGCTGGTCCAGCTCCACCGCGAGGTGCCGTTCGTGACGGTCACCGAGGAGATCCACACCGAGATCGTCAACGGCCACTACGCCCTGCTCCAGCGTGCGGAGGAGGTGCACCGCCGCTGCACGGAGGCGCTGCTGGGCGGCGGCGGGATCCCGCAGGTGCTGGGCATCCTCGCCGACTTCGCCGGCAATCCGGTGTTCCTGGAGACGACGGACGGTCAGCTCCTGTACGCCGCCGGGGAGGGGCCGCAGGGCGCGGATCCGCTCCAGGTGTGGGAGGGGCTGCGCGGCCCGCGCAAGGACGCGCCGCCGCCCGCGGGGTCGGCGCTGGTGGATGTGCCCGGGGGCGGGCCGGGGGCGGGTTCGGTCCGCGCCCGGCTCGCGCTGCTGCCCGTGCGCGCCCCGCTCGCTCCGGTGCACCGGATGGCAGCCGAGCGGGCGGCGGGCATCCTGGCCGTGGTGCTGATGCAGGCCCGCCAGGAGGAGGAGCTCGCGGCGCGTGGCCGGGGCGACTTCCTGACGGATCTCGCCGAGGGCCGGATCACGGCGGAGGACGCTCCGGCGCAGGCGCGGGTGCTGGGCTTCAAGCCCGGTTCCGGCCCGCTGCTGCCGGTCGTGATGCGGCTGGGCGACCCCCTCGCGCCGGGCGGCGGCTGGGCGGTGCTGGCCCGCGCGGTCGCGGAGGAGCTGGCCGCGGTGGGGGTGCCGGTGCTGCTCGGTGTGCGGCCGGTGGAGGGCCGGGTGCCGCTGCTGGTGGGCCTGCGGTCGGAGCCGGAGCGGTCGGCGGTCGCGGACCGGGTCGCGGCGGCGCTGCGGGCCGGGGTGGAACGGGCCGGGATGCAGCGGCCGGGCGCCCCGCCGCCGGTCGTGGTCGTCGGGGTCGCGGGCGGCTGGGCGGCGGCCTCGGCGGGCCTCAGGCACGCGGCCGAGACGGCGACCGCCGCGCAGGGCCTGACGGACCGCCCCTGGTACGACGCCCGCCGCCTCGACATCGACCTGCTGCTGTGGCGGCTGCGCGACCACCCGGACCTGGCGGCCTTCGTGGACCGCGCGATCGGTCCGGTCCGCGACCACGACCTGCGCTCCAAGCCGCCCCTGCTGCCCACCCTGGAGACGTATCTCGCCCACGCGGGCCGCAAGGCGGAGACGGCCCGCGAACTGCACCTCAACCGCCAGACGCTCTACAACCGCCTCGCCCGCATCGGTGAGCTGCTCGGCACCGACCTGGACGACCCGCAGACGGTCCTGGCCCTCAGCCTGGCCCTGCGCGCCCGCCGGCATCTGCCCTAGGCCGTGTCCGCAACGTCCCTCCCCCAGAGGGGGGTACCCCCAGCCCCACGACGCCCGGCACGCCCTTCGGGCGGACGACGGGACTGTGCGGACACGACCTGGCGTCAGATCATCGGCCGCGTCAGCTCGTCGTAGACACTCAGCACCTGCGCGACGGTCTCGTCCTCGGTGGGCCAGGTGGCCGCCTGACGGGTGCCCAGGTCCCGCAGCCGCTCACGCCGTTGCGGATCGTCGAGCAGGCCCGCGACGGCCTCGGCGAAGGCCTGCGCGTCGTCGGGCGGGACGAGTACGGCCGCGTCGCCGACCAGTTCGCGGATCCCGCCGGCCTGGGCGGCGACGAGCGGCACACGCGCGTGAAGGGCCTCCTGGGCGAGGAGCGACCTGGCCTCCTCGCCCCCCGGCAGCAGCGCGAGGTCGGCGGCGGCGAGCAGCGCGCCGACGTCGTCCCGCCGCCCCAGCAGCCGCACCGGCAGCTCCTCGTCCTCGATCCGGCGCTGCAACGCGGGCCGCAGCGGGCCCTCCCCGGCGACGACGACCAGCGGTGCGGGGTCCCGCCGGCACCACGCGTGCGTGGCGTCCAGCAGCAGGTCGTAGCCGCGGTGCCGGTCCAGTGATCCGACAGCCATCAGCAACGGCCGGTCGATCGCGCCGAGTTCGGCCCGCACCTTGGGATGCGGCTGTTCGGCGTCCGCGCGCTCCCCGGCCTCGCGGGGCCGCGGCAGCGCCACACCGGCGAGCCGGGCGTCCCTGGCGCCGGTCCGGCGCGCCAGGTCGACGAGCTCGGAGGTGGTGCCGAGGACCACGGTGGCCGCCTTCGCCACCCGTCGCTCCAGCAGCCGCAGCAGATGGGCGCGGGCGCCGTCGGCACGCGCCCGGCTGTGCCAGGTGACGACCAGCGGAGTGCGGCGCCCGCCGAGCGCGAGGACGGCGCGGAAGGAGGCGTGCAGCCCGTGCGCGTGGACCACGTCGGCGTCCGCGCAGGCCGCCCGCAGCGCCGCCACCGACCCGGGGTCGCTGCTGCGCGGCACGTGCACGTGTGCGGCGCCGGCGCCGGTGAAGTCGTAGAGGTGCTCCGCCTCAAAGGGGGCGCACACCGTCACCCGCACGCCCCGCGCGACGAGCCCCGCGGCCAGGGAGCGCACGTGCGTGCTGCTGCCGGCGTTGCCGCCGCCCAGCACCTGCACGGTGCGCAGCGGCGACTGGCCGTGCGGTGAGTGGCTGCTCACGTGGCCGGGGCTCCTGGTTCGGCGTCGGACGGTCACGAAGGAACGTACTGGGGACCGGCGGAGGGGTGGACCGCTCGGCTTCCTCCTCGTACCAAGCCCAAGGATGCCAGCACGCACGGGTGTTCCGTGCCGCCCGGCCGCGGCACCCCCGGCGACACGGCCGTACATGTCACCCACACGAGCGAAGAAACCCAGGGATCCGTTCGATTACCGCCCGGCTCCCTGGGTCGTGTCGCTCACGTCCCCGCGATCACGCGTCCGCGCGTGCCGTCGCGAGCAGCTCCTCCGCGTGCGCCCGGGCCGTCTCGGAGTCCTCCTGGCCGGCCAGCATCCGGGACAGCTCCCGGATCCGCTCCTCGCCCTCCAGGACCTTCACCCCGGACCGGGTGACCGACCCGTCGTTGGTCTTCTCCACCAGCAGCTGCCGGTCGGCGAAGGCGGCGACCTGCGGAAGGTGGGTCACCACGACCACCTGGGCGGACTTGGCGAGCTTCGCGAGCCGCCGTCCGATCTCCACGGCCGCCTTGCCGCCGACACCCGCGTCGACCTCGTCGAAGAGGTACGTCGGGACGGGGTCGGTCCCCGCGAACACGACCTCCACGGCGAGCATCACGCGCGACAGCTCACCGCCGGAGGCCCCCTTGGCGATGGGCCGCGGCGGGGCGCCCGGGTGCGGGGCGAGCAGCAGCTCGACCTCGTCGGCACCGGACGGCCCGTAGGCGACGGCCCGCCCGCCGACCTCGACCCCTTCCGGATCCTCGGTCTGCCGGATCGCGAACGACACGCGCGCGTGCGGCATCGCCAAGGACGCCAGCTCCGCGGTCACCGCCGCCGCGAACCTGTCGGCGGCCTCGGTCCGCGCATCCGTGAGCGCCTGGGCGAGACCGCCCAGTTCGGTCCGCAGCGCGTCGCGCTCGGCGGTCAGCTCGTCGATCCGCTCGTCGTCGCCCTCCAGCTCGGTCAGCCGCGCCGCGCTCTGCTCGGCCCACGCCAGCACCGCGTTCACGTCCGGCCCGTACTTGCGGGTCAGCGCGGTGAGCGCGGCCCGCCGCTCCTCGACGGCCGCGAGGCGCAGCGGGTCGGCGTCGAGATCGTCGGCGTACCCGGCGAGCTCCCCCGCCACATCCCCCAGCAGGATCCCGATCTCCCCGATCCGGTCGGCGAGCGCGGCGAGCCTCGGGTCGTAGGACCGCACGGCCTCCAGGGCCCGCTGGGCGCCCGCGACCAGGGTGGCGGCGTCGATGCCCTCGGGATCCTCCGGATTGCCCGCGAGAGCCGCGTGCGCGGCCGTGGCGGCCGAGGACAGCGCCTCGGCGTGCCCGAGCCGCTCGGCCTCCTCCGCGAGCTCCCCGTCCTCCCCGGCGCGCGGTTCGACGCCGGCGACCTCGTCGAGGCCGTAGCGCAGCATGTCGGCCTCCTGGGCCCGCTCACGCGCGCGTGTGACGATCTCGTCCAGCTCGACGGCCACGGCCCGCAGCCGCCGGTAGGCCTCGCCGTACTTGGCGAGCGGCACGGCGACGGCGTCCCCGGCGTACCGGTCGAGGGCCTGCCGCTGCCGGGACAGCTTCAGCAGCCCCTGCTGGTCGGTCTGCCCGTGGACGGCCACCAGCTCGTCGGCCAGCTCGGCCAGCACGCCCACAGGGACACTGCGCCCGCCGACGTGCGCCCGCGACCGCCCCTCGGCGGAAACGGTACGGCTGATGAGCAGCGCACCGTCGTCGAGCTCGGCGCCGGCCTCCTCGGCCCGTACGACCACCGGGGCGCCCGAGGGCACGGCGATGCGCCCCTCGACGACCGCCCGCTCCGCGCCGATCCGCACGAGCGCGGCATCGGCGCGCCCGCCCAGCAGCAGCCCGAGGCTGGTGACCACCATGGTCTTGCCCGCACCCGTCTCACCGGTGACGGCGGTGAACCCGGGCGACAGCTCGACGACCGCGTCGTCGATGACTCCGAGCGACCGTATCCGCATCTCCTCCAACACGGGGAAGACCTTACGAGGTCCGACCCGAGGAGTGCGAGGCACCCTGGTCACCCGCGCGAGTGGACCTGTTCGTCAGGGACGTGAGTGGAGCTGTTTGTGAGGGACGTGAGTGGAGCTGCTTTCAGGGGCGCGGGGAACTGCGCGAACGACCACGACGGCGCCGCAGCCGCCGCCCGTCCCCCGCCACCCCCTACCGACCGCTAATGCCGAGCCCCCCGCCACCCGGAAACGGGCAGCGCGAACTTCGCCACCAGCCGATCGGTGAACGACGCGTGATGCAGTCGAGCGAGCCGCACCGGCACCGCCCCCCGCCGTACCTCCACCCGGGCCCCGGGCGGCAGCTCGAACGTCCGCCGCCCGTCACACCACAGCACCCCCGGCGGAATGTGCGGCAGCAGCTCGACGGCGAGCACGGAGTTCGGCGAGGTCACGAGCGGCTTCGCGAACAGCGCGTGCGCACTGATCGGCACCATGAGCAACGCCTCGACCTCGGGCCACACCACAGGCCCGCCCGCGGAGAACGCGTAGGCGGTCGACCCGGTCGGCGTGGACAGCACGATGCCGTCGCACCCGAACCCCGTCACCGGCCGCCCGTCGATCTCCAGCACCACTTCCAGCAGCTTCTCGGCGCCCGCCTTCTGCACCGCCGCCTCGTTCAGCGCCCAGTCCGTGTGCACGATGTCCCCGTTGCGATGCACGACGACATCGACGGTCATCCGCTCCTCGACCTCGTACGCCTTGCTGACCACCCGGTCGACGACCTTGTCGAGATCGTCCCGCTCGGCCTCGGCGAGGAACCCGACACTGCCGAGGTTGACGCCGAGCATCGGCACCCCGGACGCCCGCGCGAACTCGGCGCCCCGCAGCAGCGTCCCGTCACCGCCGAGGACGATGAGCAGCTCACAGCCCTCCAGGCAGTCCGGAGTGGCCTCGGCGACCAGTTCCACCTCGTCCGGCACATGCAGGTCGGCGGCCTCGTACTCCAGGACGCGCACCCCGATGCCCTCGCGCAGCAGCCCCTTCACCACCAGTTCCGCGCTGCGGATCGCGGCGGGCCGGCCCGTGTGGGCGAGGAGGAAGACAGTACGGGTTCGGTTCTCGGTCAACGCGGCCCCTCCGCAACTGCACGGTCAACGTCGGCCGGGTCCAGGGCAGGCGCCCCGGCCCGGAGCCACAGAAAGTACTCGACATTGCCCGACGGCCCGGGCAGCGGACTGGCGGTGACACCCTTCACGCCGAGCCCGAGGTCCCACGCCTTGTCGGCGACGCCGCGCACCGCCTCGGCCCGCAGCTGCGGGCTGCGCACGACGCCCCCGCTGCCGAGCCGTTCCTTCCCCACCTCGAACTGCGGCTTGACCATCATCACCAGATCCGCGTCCGGCTCGGTGCACCGCGCCAGGGCCGGCAGCACCAGCCCGAGCGGGATGAAGGACAAGTCCCCCACGACAAGATCCACTGGCTTCCCATCGATCGCTTCAAGCGTCAACTCGCGTACGTTCGTACGGTCCTTGACGGTGACGCGTTCATCGCTCTGCAGAGACCAGGCGAGTTGTCCGTATCCCACGTCGACGGCGACGACGTGCGCGGCCCCGGCCCTCAGCAGCACGTCCGTGAACCCTCCGGTGGACGCCCCGGCGTCCAGCGCCCGCCGCCCCTGCACGACGAGCCCCCGCGGCACGAAGACCTCCAGCGCCCCGGCGAGCTTGTGCCCGCCCCGGGAGACGTAGTCGGGGTCGTCGTCGTCCACGGCGACGACGATGGCGGCGGCGGTCTCCACCTGAGTGGCGGACTTGGTCGCGACGGTCTTGCCGACGGTGACCCGCCCGGCGGCGATGAGCTGCCCGGCGTGCTCCCGCGACCGCGCGAGCTTGCGGCGCACCAGCTCCGCGTCCAGACGGCGACGTGCGACTCCTGCCACGTTCGGTTCAGCTCCTAATGCCGTACGAGGGTGAGGGCGCCGGGGGTCCCGGGCGGGCGTCGAGCGCGGTCAGCGCGTCACGCAGCCCCCGGTGTACATCCTCGTACACCTCGAGGTGGCCGTCGGTGGCGAGGTGGTCGGCGTCGGCCAGCCGGTCGAGCTGGGCGTCGACCTCGGCGTCGCCGGTGGGAGTGCGGGGGACGGCCAGCGGGGCGGGCGCGGCGGGGTCGTACTCGGGTTCTCCCACCGGGTCCGGTGCGGCCTCGTTCTCCGGCACTGTGTCGCTCATGCCCAGACGCTACCCCGAACTGCTGGGGTACCGTCGATCACGATGGCCACGATCGAGGAGTGCCGTGCGGCACTCGAGAAGCTCTCGGAGAACATGCAGAGCGCCGAAGGGGACGTGCGTACGGCCGCGTCCCTGGACCGTTCGGTGAGCTGCCGGATCACGGACCTGGACGTCACCTTCGTCGGCCGCATGACGGGCGGCCGGATCGTGGTCCAGGACACCCTGCAGGGCCCTCCACCGGAGAAGGCCCAGATCAGGCTGACCATGGCGGGGGACGACCTGGTCGCCCTCGTCCAGGGCGACCTGAACTTCGCGAAGGCGTGGGGTTCGGGGCGGGTGAAGCTGGAGGCGGCCCTGCGGGACCTGTTCCAGCTCAGGAAACTTCTGTAGCGACCGCCCGCCTCGCCCCGGCCCGTGCCGTGCGCGCCGCCGGTACCACCAACGGCGTACCCGTCTCCGGGTCGTCGATGACCTGGCAGCGCAGCCCGAAGACCTCCTCGACCAGCTCGGCCGTGACGATGTCGTGCGGGGCGCCCTGCGCGATGACCTCGCCGCCCTTCAGGGCGATGAGATGGGTGGCGTACCGGGCCGCGTGGTTGAGGTCGTGCAGCACGGCGACGAGCGTGCGGCCCTGGTCCTCGTGCAGCTCGGCGCACAGGTCGAGGACGTCGATCTGGTGCTGGATGTCCAGATAGGTGGTCGGCTCGTCGAGCAGCAGCAGCGGGGTCTGCTGGGCGAGGGCCATCGCGATCCACACGCGCTGCCGCTGACCGCCGGACAGCTCGTCCACGTACCGGTCGGCGAGCTCGGCCACCCCGGTCCGGGTCATGGACTCCTGGACGACCCGCTCGTCCTCGGCCGACCACTGCCGCAGGATCCCCTGGTGCGGGTAGCGGCCCCGGCCGACGAGGTCGGCGACGGTGATGCCGTCCGGCGCGATCGACGACTGCGGCAGCAGCCCCAGCGTCCGCGCGACCTTCTTCGCCGGCATCGACTGGATGACCTGCCCGTCGAGCAGCACCCGCCCCCGCGACGGCTTCAGCATCCGCGACAGCGCCCGCAGCAGGGTGGACTTGCCGCACGCGTTGGGTCCGACGATCACGGTGAAGGAGTGGTCGGGTATCTCCACCGACAGCCCTTCGGCGATGAGCCGCTGGTCGTAGGCGAGGGTGACGTTCTCGGCGGACAGGCGGTTCACGGTGCTCCTCGGGTCGTTCTGGTTCATATCCGGCCCGCCTTGCGCTCGGTGACGAGCAGCCACAGCAGGTAGACACCGCCGAGCACGCCGGTGACCACGCCCACGGGCAGTTGCCCGTCGCCGAACAGCCGCTGCGAGGCCCAGTCGGCGGTGACGAGCAGGGCGGCGCCCATGCACAGCGACGCCACGAGGTTGGGGCCGGGCGAGCGGGTGAGGCGCCGGGCGAGCTGCGGCGCGGTGAGCGCCACGAAGCCGACGGGGCCGGCGGCGGCGGTGGCGGACGCCGTCAGCAGCACGGCCGACACCATCAGCACCAGCCGTACGCGCTCCACCCGCACCCCGAGCGCGTGCGAGACGTCGTCGCCCATCTCCATCATCCGCAGCCCGCGCGCGTTGCCGAGGACGAGTGGCACGAGGACACAGACCAGGACGAGCAGCGGCCAGACCTGCTTCCAGTCCCGCCCGTCCAGCGTGCCGGTCATCCAGACGACCGCCCGCGCCGCGTCGACGAAGTCGGCCTTGGTGATCAGATAGCCGTTGACGGCCGTGGCCACGGCCGACACACCGATGCCCACGAGCACCAGCCGGTAGCCGTGCACGCCCCGCTTCCACGCCAGCAGATAGATGGCGGCACCGGTCACCAGCCCGCCGACCAGCGCGCCGACGGTGACCTGGGCGGTGGTCCCGGAGAACAGCACGATCATCACGAGCGCGCCGGCCGTCGCCCCCTGCCCGAGCCCGAGGACGTCGGGGCTGCCGAGCGGATTGCGCGACACGGCCTGGAACAGCGCGCCGCCGAGCCCCAGCGAGGCCCCGACCAGCAGCCCCACCAGCACCCGGGGCAGCCGCAGCTCGTTGACGACGAGCTCCTGGCCGGGGTTCCCCTCGCCGAACAGGGTCTTGACGACGTCCCCGAACGAGATCGGGAAGTCGCCGGTGCCGATCAGCACCACGCTCGCGGCGAACGCGGCGGCCAGCAGCAGCACGACGACCACCAGGGCACGCACGTCCAGCCGCACCGACAGCCCGCCCGGCGTGCGCAGCGCACGCGCCCCCGCCGCCCTCCCGGTCGTCCTCGCGGTCGTCCTCGCGGTCGTCTCCTCGGTCCTCACAGCTGGGCCGTCCTCCGCCGTCGTACGAGAAAGATGAAGACCGGCCCGCCGATGATCGCGGTGATGATGCCGACCTGGACCTCCGAGGGACGGGCCACGACCCGGCCGATCACATCGGAGCCGAGCAGCAGCACCGGCGACAGGATCGCCGCGTACGGCATGATCCAGCGCAGGTCGGGGCCGGTGAAGGAGCGGACGATGTGCGGGACCATCAGCCCGACGAACACGATCGGCCCGCAGGCGGCGGTCGCGGCCCCGCACAGCACGGTCGCCGCGAGCATGGCCAGCGCCCGGGTGCGGTTGAGGTTCGCACCCAGCGCCGTGGCGGTGTCGTCGCCCATCTCCACCGCGTTCAGCGGCCGGGCGAGGGCGAGCGCGAGGACCGTCCCGGCGACCAGGAAGGGCAGCACCTGCCGGATGGTCTCGTCGGTCGCCGAGGACAGCGAACCGACCGTCCAGAACCGCATCCTGGCCAGAGCCGCTTCATCCATGATCATCACGGCCTGGAGGTAGCCGTAGAGCGCGGCGCTGATGGCGGTGCCGGCGAGCGCGAGCCGTACGGGCGTGGCCCCCCGGCTACCGCCGAGGAACCAGACCAGCGCACCGACCGCCGCCGCCCCGAGGAACGCGAACCAGACGTAGCCGGTCAGGCTCGTCACCCCGAGGAAGGTGATGGCGGTGACGACGGCGGCCGAGGCGCCCGCGTTGATCCCGAGCAGCCCGGGATCGGCCAGCGGATTGCGCGTCAGGGCCTGGAGCAAGGCTCCGGACAGCCCCAGCGCGGCACCGACCAGCAGTCCCAGCACGGTCCGCGACAGCCGCTCGTCGACGACGACGTCCGCGTACGTCCCCGAGTCCGCGAACAGCCCGTGCCAGACCTGGGCGACGGACAGCTCCTTGGCCCCGACGGCGATGCTCGCCACCGCCACCACCGCGAGGACCGCCACGGCGACGAGCAGCCCGAGGGAACGGACCGCCCGGCGGATCGGGGGCGCGGGGGCGGTCTCCGCGCGCTGCTCGGGAACACTGTCGACCAACACGCAGTTAGGTTAGCCTACCCTCCCAAGGCGCCCGGAGGGTTGGTCACCACCCCAGCCGCGCCAGCGCCTTCTCCCCGTCCAGTGCGCAACTGCCCTCCCCCGCAGCCGTCCAGGCCGCCGCGCACAGCGCCCGCAGCCCGTCCAGCGCCTCACCGTCCCCCTCCAGCTCCAGCCGGTCCCGCCCCGCCGTCGCCGTCCAGCCACCGCACCGGAAACCGTCCCCGACCGGGCCGACCTCCGGCTGCCCGGTGAGCAGCCCGCGCAGATCGGCGTCCACGAACGTCGGCCGGTGCTGCGGCGGGGCCGCCAGCAACTGCGCCCCGTCGGTGACACCGGTGAGGACGAGCAGCGAGTCCACCTCCCCGTTGAACGCCCCCTCGATGTCGGTGTCCAGCCGGTCCCCGACCACCAACGGCCGCTCCGCGCCCGTCCGCAGGATCGTCTCCCGGTGCATCGGAGGCAACGGCTTGCCCGCGACCTGCGGCTCGGCACCGGTCGCTATCCGCACCACCTCCACCGCCGCCCCGTTCCCCGGCGCGATCCCCCGCCCGCTCGGAATCGTCAGATCCGTGTTCGACGCGAACCACGGCACCCCGCGCGCCACGGCGTACGCGGCCTCCGCGAACCGCCCCCACGGCAGATCGGGACCGCCGTACCCCTGCACCACCGCCGCCGGATCGTCGTCCGCCGACTCCACCGGCACGAGCCCCCGCTCCCGCAGCGCGACCCGCAACCCCTCCCCGCCGATCACCAGCACCCGCGCCCCCGCCGGCACCTGCTCACTGATCAGCCGGGCGACCGCCTGAGCCGAGGTGATGACGTCCTCGGCGCCCGTCGGGATGCCCAGCTCGGTGAGATGTCCGGCCACCGTGTCCGGCGTCCGCAGCGCGTTGTTGGTGACGTACGCGAGATGCATCCCGCCCGCACGAGCGGTCGCCAGCGACTCGACGGCGTGCACGATCGCGCTGCCACCCGCGTACACCACCCCGTCCAGGTCGAGCAGCGCGGTGTCGTACGCCTCGCTCAGGGCCTGCCCACTGCCCTCGGGCCTCGTCCTGACGCTCCGGCTCATTCCACATCGCTCCTCGCTCGATCCGCTTTCCCCCGATCATCGCGCATGCCACTGACACACGTACGACACGTACCATGCCGGGATGAACACAGCAGGTCACTCGGAAGCAACGGCGCCCCGGGGCCTGGAACTCACCCCGTTCCGAGGCCTGCGCTACGACCCCGAACGGGTCGGCAGCCTCGCCGCCGTCACCTCCCCGCCGTACGACGTCGTCGTCCGCCCCGACGGCCTGCACCAACTCCAGGACGCCGACCCCTACAACATCGTCCGGCTGATCCTCCCCCAGGCCACCACGCCCAGCGCCCGCAACGAACAGGCCGCCGACGCCCTGCGCCGCTGGCTCGCCGAGGGCGTCCTGACCGCCGACTCCGAGCCCGCCCTGTACGTCTACGAACAGCGGCACGCCGACGGCATGATCCAGCGCGGCCTCATCGGCACCCTGCGCGTCACCGACCCGGCCGAGGGGATCGTCCTCCCCCACGAGGACGTCATAGAGCCCGTCGTCGCGGAGCGCGCCGCCCTGATGCGCGCCACCTACGCCAACCTCGAGCCCCTCCTCCTCACCTACCGCGGCAACGGCACGGCGGCCGAGATCGTCGACCGCACCGCCGAGCACCCCCCGCTCCTCGCCACGACCACCGAGGACGGCTACCGCCACCGCCTGTGGGCGATCACCGACCGCGCCGAGCAGGCCCTCGTCCAGGCGGACCTCGCCCACCACCAGGCACTGATCGCCGACGGCCACCACCGCTGGGCCACCTACCGCCGCCTGCGCGCCGCGCACCCCTCCCCCAGCCCCTGGGACCACGGCCTGGTCCTCCTCGTCGACACGGCCCGCTACCCCCTGCGCGTCCGCGCCATCCACCGCCTCCTGCACGGCCTGCCGGTCGCCGAGGCCCTCACCGCCGTACAGGACCTGTTCCGGGTCCGGCGGCTCCGGGTCCCCCTCCCCGAGGCCCTGGAGGCGCTGGCGGACGCGGCCTGCGCCGGAAACGCGTTCCTGCTGGCAGGCGACGGCTCCTTCCACCTTCTCGACCGCCCCGACCCGGCCCTCCTGGACCGCACGGTCCCCCAGGACCGCCCCCGGGCCTGGCGCACCCTGGACGCGACCGTCCTGCACGCCACCCTCCTCGCCCACGTGTGGCACATCCCCGAGGACGACCCGACCCGCATCGCCTACATCCACGACACCGCCGCCACCGTACGCAAGGCGGAACGCAGCGGCACCACGGCCGTCCTCCTCCACCCCGTACGCGAGGAAGTCGTCCGCGACCTCGCCCGCCAGGGCGTCACCATGCCCCGCAAATCCACGTCGTTCGGCCCCAAACCTGCCTCCGGTCTGGTCCTGCGGGCCCTGGACGTCTGAGGGTCCGGGAACGGGCCGGAAAAAATCTTCGGGAAAACCCGCGGGCGATGTCGAGAACCCGCGTCGGGCTCCGTCCCCGGTGTGAACGCGACCAGAATGGGTCGCACAGCACCGAGGAGACACACCATGGCCAAGTATCTGCTGCTGAAGCACTACCGCGGCGCCCCCGCCCCCGTGAACAACGTGCCGATGGACCAGTGGACGCCGGAGGAGATCTCGGCGCACATCCAGTACATGCAGGACTTCGCGGACCGGCTCGAGAAGACCGGCGAGTTCGTCGACGGCCAGGCGCTGGCCCCCGAGGGCCAGTGGGTCCGATACGACGGTGAGGGCCGCCCGCCGGTCACCGACGGCCCGTTCGCCGAGACCAAGGACCTGATCGCCGGCTGGATGATCATCGACGTCGACAGCCAGGAGCGCGCCGTCGAACTGGCCGGGGAACTGTCGGCCGCCCCCGGCGCCGGCGGCAGGCCCATCCACGAGTGGCTCGAGGTCCGCCCGTTCCTCAGCGCCCCGCCCACCATCACGGAGTGACCGCCCAGGTGTCCGCGATGGACGAGGTCCTCCTGAGGAGCCTCACGCCGAACGTCCTCGCCCTCCTCGTCCGCCGCGGAGCAGACTTCGCGGCGGCCGAGGACGCCGTGCAGGACGCGCTGGTCGAGGCGGTCCGCGTCTGGCCCGCCGACCCGCCACGGGACCCCAAGGGCTGGCTGGTCACCGTGGCCTGGCGCCGCTTCCTCGACGCGACCCGCGCGGACACCGCCCGCCGCCGGCGCGAGAACCGCCTCGACGAAGAGCCTCCGCCCGGCCCCACGCCCTCGGCGGACGACACACTCCAGCTCTACTTCCTCTGCGCCCACCCGTCCCTGACCCCGTCCTCCGCGGTCGCGCTCACCCTGCGCGCCGTCGGAGGTCTCACCACACGCCAGATCGCCCAGGCCTACCTGGTGCCCGAGGCAACCATGGCCCAGCGCATCAGCCGCGCCAAGCGCACCGTCTCCGGCGTACGCCTGGACCGGCCCGGCGACGTCGCCACCGTGCTGCGCGTCCTCTACCTGGTCTTCAACGAGGGGTACTCCGGCGACGTCGACCTCGCCGCCGAGGCCATCCGCCTCACCCGACAGCTCGCGGCCGCCGTCGACCACCCCGAGGTGTCCGGACTCCTCGCCCTCATGCTGCTCCACCACGCACGGCGCGCCACCCGCACCGCCCCCGACGGCGGCCTGGTCCCGCTCGCCGAGCAGGACCGCGGCCGCTGGGACACCGTGGCGATCGCCGAGGGCGTCGAGATCCTGCAGACGGCTCTCGCCCGCGACCGGCTGGGTGAGTTCCAGGCCCAGGCCGCCATCGCGGCCCTCCACGCCGACGCGCCCACCGCCGAGGAGACCGACTGGGTGCAGATCGTCGAGTGGTACGACGAGCTCACCCGGCTCACCGACAGCCCCGTAGTCCGCCTCAACCGCGCGGTCGCCGTCGGCGAGGCCGACGGCCCCCGCGCCGGACTGGCCGCCCTCGCGGCCCTGGACGACTCCCTTCCCCGGCACACCGCCATCGCGGCCTACCTCCACGAACGCGCCGGCGACCTGACGACGGCGGCCCGCCTGTACGCGGAGGCGGCCCACCAGGCCCCCAACCTCGCCGAGCGCGACCATCTGACCCGCCAGGCGGCCCGCCTCAACACCCGAAGAACTCCCTGACCCCAAACGCAAAAAAAGGGGGGCGGGTTCCCATGGGAACCCGCCCCCACTCACACGGCGTGCGCTCAGTCCTCGACGTCCGGCTCGTCCTCGCCCGGGGTCACCTCGGACGCGTCCTCCTCGTCGCCCTCGTCGAGGGCGTCGACGAAGTCCACCCCGTCCAGCTCGGCGAGCCGGTCGGAGGCGTCCGTGCTGCCGTCCCGGTCCGCCTCGACGGCCTTGGCGAACCACTCCCGTGCCTCGCCCTCACGCCCTGCGGCCAGCAGCGCGTCGGCGTACGCGTACCGCAGCCGCGCGGTCCACGGCTGTACGGAGTTGGCGGCGAGCTCGGGGCTCTGCAGCGTCACGATGGCCGCGTCGAGCTGCCCCATGTCCCGCCGGGCACCGGCCGCGACGAGCCGCATCTCCACCTGACCGGCCTTGTCGAGCTTGTGCACCTCGGGGGCACCGGCCATGTCCAGCGCCTTCTCCGGCCGCCCGAGCCCACGCTCGCAGTCGGCCATGACGGGCCACAGCTCCACCGAGCCGGTCATCCGCCGCGCGGCCCGGAACTCGGCGAGCGCCTCGCTGTACTTCTGGTTGGCGTACGCCGCGAACCCGGCCGCCTCCCGTACGGCGGCGACCCGCGACGCGAGCCGCAGCGCCACCTTGGAGTACCCGTAGGCCCCCTCGGGGTCCTCGTCGATCAGCCGCGCCACCATCACCAGGTTCCTGGCGACATCGTCGGCGAGCGTCTTGGGCAGGCTCTGCAGCTCCTGCCGTACGTCCTTGTCGATCTCCTCGCCGGTGACGTCCTCGGGGATCGGCAGCCGCTTGATCGGCTCACGGTCCCGGTCCCGCTCGTCACGGAACCGACCGCCACCACGCCGGTCGTCCCCGCGCCGATCGTCCCTGCGGTCGTCACGCCCCCGGAAGCCACCGGGCCGCCCGCCGCGGTCGTCCCGCCGGAACCCACCACGCCCACCGCGGTCGTCGCGGCGGTCGTCCCGCCGGTCGTCGCGGCGGAAGGCCGGCCGGTCACCGCGGTCGTCCCGCCGGAAGCCACCGCGGTCGTCACGGCGATCGTCCCGACGGTCATCACGGCGATCGTCCCGACGGTCATCACGGCGATCGTCCCGACGGAAACCGCCCCGGTCGCCGCGGTCGTCCCTGCGGTCGTCCCGCCGGTCGTCGCGGCGGTCGTCGCGGCGGAACGCCGGGCGGTCACCGCGGTAGCCCCCGCGCTCGCCACCACGATCGTCACGGCGGTCGTCCCGACGGACGTCGCGCCGATCGTCCCGACGGTCTTCCCTGCGGAAGCCGCCCCGGTTGTCGTCACGCCGGAAGGAGGGCCGGTCACCGCGGTCGTCGCGCCGATCATCACGCCGGTCATCCCGACGGAAGCCACCGCGCTCACCGCGCTCGTCGCCGCGCCGGTCGTCCCTGCGATCGTCACGGCGCCCGTAACCGCCCCGGTCCCGGTCCCGGTCACCGAAACCACCACGATGGTCATCGCGCCGGAAAGTCGGCCGGTCACCGCGGTCGTCCCGACGGTCGTCACGCCGGAATCCACGGTCCCGGTCGTCCCGCCGCGGCCCGCGGTCGCGGTCGTCCCGCTGGAACGAGGGACGGGGACCGCGGTCGCCCTCACGGCGGTCGCCACGGTCACGGTCGTCACGACGGCCGTAACCACCGCCCCGGTTGTCATCGCGCCGGAAGCCACCACGATCGCCACGGTCACGGTCGTCACGACGGCCGTAACCACCACCGCGGTTGTCGTCGCGCCGGAAGCCACCACGCTCACCACGCTCACCGCGCTCACCGCGGTCGTCGCGGCGGAAGCCTCCGCGATCGCCACGGTCACGGTCTCCGCGGTAGCCGCCACGATCGCCGCGATCCCCACCGTCCCGTCGCCGCTGGTCGCGCTCCGGTCGGTCGTCGGGAGAGTTGGTGGACATCGGTGACTCCTGTCTTCGGTACCGCAAGCATTCTAAAAACGAAAGGACCCCTGGTCCCAGCTGAACGCTGGTGACCAGGGGTCCTTCCCAAAGATTGTTCGGCGGTGTCCTACTCTCCCACAGGGTCCCCCCTGCAGTACCATCGGCGCTGTAAGGCTTAGCTTCCGGGTTCGGAATGTAACCGGGCGTTTCCCTTACGCTATGACCACCGAAACCCTAATGGTTTCGAGCGAACAAGCACACTTTTCTGTTATGCGTTCTGCTCAAAGCCGGCAACGGTCGTTGCCTCAGAACTAACACAGTGGACGCGAGCAACTGAGGACAAGCCCTCGGCCTATTAGTACCGGTCACCTCCACACATTACTGTGCTTCCAGATCCGGCCTATCAACCCAGTCGTCTACTGGGAGCCTTACCCCATCAAGTGGGTGGGAGTCCTCATCTCGAAGCAGGCTTCCCGCTTAGATGCTTTCAGCGGTTATCCCTCCCGAACGTAGCCAACCAGCCATGCCCTTGGCAGGACAACTGGCACACCAGAGGTTCGTCCGTCCCGGTCCTCTCGTACTAGGGACAGCCCTTCTCAAGACTCCTACGCGCACAGCGGATAGGGACCGAACTGTCTCACGACGTTCTAAACCCAGCTCGCGTACCGCTTTAATGGGCGAACAGCCCAACCCTTGGGACCGACTCCAGCCCCAGGATGCGACGAGCCGACATCGAGGTGCCAAACCATCCCGTCGATATGGACTCTTGGGGAAGATCAGCCTGTTATCCCCGGGGTACCTTTTATCCGTTGAGCGACGGCGCTTCCACAAGCCACCGCCGGATCACTAGTCCCGACTTTCGTCCCTGCTCGACCCGTCGGTCTCACAGTCAAGCTCCCTTGTGCACTTACACTCAACACCTGATTGCCAACCAGGCTGAGGGAACCTTTGGGCGCCTCCGTTACCCTTTAGGAGGCAACCGCCCCAGTTAAACTACCCATCAGACACTGTCCCTGATCCGGATCACGGACCCAGGTTAGACATCCAGCACGACCAGAGTGGTATTTCAACGACGACTCCACCTGAACTGGCGTCCAAGCTTCACAGTCTCCCACCTATCCTACACAAGCCGAACCGAACACCAATATCAAACTGTAGTAAAGGTCCCGGGGTCTTTCCGTCCTGCTGCGCGAAACGAGCATCTTTACTCGTAGTGCAATTTCACCGGGCCTATGGTTGAGACAGTCGAGAAGTCGTTACGCCATTCGTGCAGGTCGGAACTTACCCGACAAGGAATTTCGCTACCTTAGGATGGTTATAGTTACCACCGCCGTTTACTGGCGCTTAAGTTCTCAGCTTCGCCGAGACGAATCTCGACTAACCGGTCCCCTTAACGTTCCAGCACCGGGCAGGCGTCAGTCCGTATACATCGCCTTACGGCTTCGCACGGACCTGTGTTTTTAGTAAACAGTCGCTTCTCGCTGGTCTCTGCGGCCACCCCCAGCTCACCGTGTAAAACGGATCACCAGGTGTGGCCCCCTTCTCCCGAAGTTACGGGGGCATTTTGCCGAGTTCCTTAACCATAGTTCACCCGAACGCCTCGGTATTCTCTACCTGACCACCTGAGTCGGTTTAGGGTACGGGCCGCCATGAAACTCGCTAGAGGCTTTTCTCGACAGCATAGGATCATCCACTTCACCACAATCGGCTCGGCATCAGGTCTCAGCCTCATGTGCGACGGATTTACCTACCGCACGGCCTACACCCTTACCCCGGGACAACCACCGCCCGGGCTGGACTACCTTCCTGCGTCACCCCATCACTCACCTACTACAAGTCTGGTCCGTCGGCTCCACCACTCCCCTTTGCCCGAAGGCTCCGGGGCGGCTTCACGGACTTAGCATCGCCTGGTTCGATGTTTGACGCTTCACAGCGGGTACCGGAATATCAACCGGTTATCCATCGACTACGCCTGTCGGCCTCGCCTTAGGTCCCGACTTACCCTGGGCAGATCAGCTTGACCCAGGAACCCTTAGTCAATCGGCGCACACGTTTCTCACGTGTGAATCGCTACTCATGCCTGCATTCTCACTCGTCAACCGTCCACAACTACCTTCCGGTGCTGCTTCACCCGGCAGACGACGCTCCCCTACCCATCACAGCACCCGTTGGGGCTATATGCTGCAATGACACGACTTCGGCGGTACGCTTGAGCCCCGCTACATTGTCGGCGCGGAATCACTAGACCAGTGAGCTATTACGCACTCTTTCAAGGGTGGCTGCTTCTAAGCCAACCTCCTGGTTGTCTCTGCGACTCCACATCCTTTCCCACTTAGCGTACGCTTAGGGGCCTTAGTCGATGCTCTGGGCTGTTTCCCTCTCGACCATGGAGCTTATCCCCCACAGTCTCACTGCCGTGCTCTCACTTACCGGCATTCGGAGTTTGGCTAAGGTCAGTAACCCGGTAGGGCCCATCGCCTATCCAGTGCTCTACCTCCGGCAAGAAACACACGACGCTGCACCTAAATGCATTTCGGGGAGAACCAGCTATCACGGAGTTTGATTGGCCTTTCACCCCTAACCACAGGTCATCCCCCAGGTTTTCAACCCTGGTGGGTTCGGTCCTCCACGAAGTCTTACCTCCGCTTCAACCTGCCCATGGCTAGATCACTCCGCTTCGGGTCTTGAGCGTGCTACTGAAACGCCCTATTCGGACTCGCTTTCGCTACGGCTACCCCACCCGGGTTAACCTCGCAACACACCGCAAACTCGCAGGCTCATTCTTCAAAAGGCACGCAGTCACGAGAACAAGGCAAGCCTCGTTCCGACGCTCCCACGGCTTGTAGGCACACGGTTTCAGGTACTATTTCACTCCCCTCCCGGGGTACTTTTCACCATTCCCTCACGGTACTATCCGCTATCGGTCACCAGGGAATATTTAGGCTTAGCGGGTGGTCCCGCCAGATTCACACGGGATTTCTCGGGCCCCGTGCTACTTGGGTGTTTCTCAAGCGAGCCGTACAGATTTCAGCTACGGGGGTCTTACCCTCTACGCCGGACCTTTCGCATGTCCTTCGCCTATCCATACGGTTTCTGACTCGCCGACCAGCCGGCAGACTGATCAAGAGAAATCCCACAACCCCGTATGCGCAACCCCTGCCGGGTCTCACACGCATACGGTTTGGCCTCATCCGGTTTCGCTCGCCACTACTCCCGGAATCACGGTTGTTTTCTCTTCCTGAGGGTACTGAGATGTTTCACTTCCCCTCGTTCCCTCCACACTGCCTATGTGTTCAGCAGCGGGTGACAGCCCATGACGACTGCCGGGTTTCCCCATTCGGAAACCCCCGGATCAAAGTCTGGTTGACGACTCCCCGGGGACTATCGTGGCCTCCCACGTCCTTCATCGGTTCCTGGTGCCAAGGCATCCACCGTGCGCCCTTAAAAACTTGGCCACAGATGCTCGCGTCCACTGTGCAGTTCTCAAACAACGACCAGCCACCCATCACCCCCAACCCAAAGGCCGGAGTTCACTGGGGCCGGCATCCGAGGGTTCATTCCCTCAGACACCCAACAGCGTGCCCGACCCGATCCCGTCCGGAGATCATGCTTTCCACGCTCCTAAGAGCAGTACTGACAGCCTCCGACCCGTGAACCCGGCCGAATAATCAACGTTCCACCCATGAGCAACCAGCATCAGACGTTCGCTGATGTACTGGCCTCTGGACCGCCTAAGCGGCCTAGAAGTGCTCCTTAGAAAGGAGGTGATCCAGCCGCACCTTCCGGTACGGCTACCTTGTTACGACTTCGTCCCAATCGCCAGTCCCACCTTCGACAGCTCCCTCCCACAAGGGGTTGGGCCACCGGCTTCGGGTGTTACCGACTTTCGTGACGTGACGGGCGGTGTGTACAAGGCCCGGGAACGTATTCACCGCAGCAATGCTGATCTGCGATTACTAGCAACTCCGACTTCATGGGGTCGAGTTGCAGACCCCAATCCGAACTGAGACAGGCTTTTTGAGATTCGCTCCACCTCACGGTTTCGCAGCTCTTTGTACCTGCCATTGTAGCACGTGTGCAGCCCAAGACATAAGGGGCATGATGACTTGACGTCGTCCCCACCTTCCTCCGAGTTGACCCCGGCGGTCTCCTGTGAGTCCCCATCACCCCGAAGGGCATGCTGGCAACACAGGACAAGGGTTGCGCTCGTTGCGGGACTTAACCCAACATCTCACGACACGAGCTGACGACAGCCATGCACCACCTGTACACCGACCACAAGGGGGCGACCATCTCTGGCCGTTTCCGGTGTATGTCAAGCCTTGGTAAGGTTCTTCGCGTTGCGTCGAATTAAGCCACATGCTCCGCTGCTTGTGCGGGCCCCCGTCAATTCCTTTGAGTTTTAGCCTTGCGGCCGTACTCCCCAGGCGGGGAACTTAATGCGTTAGCTGCGGCACCGACGACGTGGAATGTCGCCAACACCTAGTTCCCACCGTTTACGGCGTGGACTACCAGGGTATCTAATCCTGTTCGCTCCCCACGCTTTCGCTCCTCAGCGTCAGTAATGGCCCAGAGATCCGCCTTCGCCACCGGTGTTCCTCCTGATATCTGCGCATTTCACCGCTACACCAGGAATTCCGATCTCCCCTACCACACTCTAGCTAGCCCGTATCGAATGCAGACCCGGGGTTAAGCCCCGGGCTTTCACACCCGACGTGACAAGCCGCCTACGAGCTCTTTACGCCCAATAATTCCGGACAACGCTTGCGCCCTACGTATTACCGCGGCTGCTGGCACGTAGTTAGCCGGCGCTTCTTCTGCAGGTACCGTCACTTTCGCTTCTTCCCTGCTGAAAGAGGTTTACAACCCGAAGGCCGTCATCCCTCACGCGGCGTCGCTGCATCAGGCTTTCGCCCATTGTGCAATATTCCCCACTGCTGCCTCCCGTAGGAGTCTGGGCCGTGTCTCAGTCCCAGTGTGGCCGGTCGCCCTCTCAGGCCGGCTACCCGTCGTCGCCTTGGTGAGCCGTTACCTCACCAACAAGCTGATAGGCCGCGGGCTCATCCTTCACCGCCGGAGCTTTCGACCCTCACAGATGCCTGCGAGAGTGATATCCGGTATTAGACCCCGTTTCCAGGGCTTGTCCCAGAGTGAAGGGCAGATTGCCCACGTGTTACTCACCCGTTCGCCACTAATCCACCCCGAAGGGCTTCATCGTTCGACTTGCATGTGTTAAGCACGCCGCCAGCGTTCGTCCTGAGCCAGGATCAAACTCTCCGTGAATGTTTTCCCGTAATCGGGATGAACACCACGAGAGCGGAACCAGGAGGAGGAATAGTCCTCCCGGCTCACAGCGTCCTCGCTGTGTTTTTTCAAAGGAACCTCATCCTCGGCTATCACTGCCGGGGACGGGGTATCAACTAATCTGGCGTTGATTTTTGGCACGCTGTTGAGTTCTCAAGGAACGAAAGCTTCCTTTGTACTCACCCGAGTTTCTCGGGCTTTCCTCCGGGCTTCCCTTCGGTGTTTCCGACTCTATCAGACCTTTTCGGTGTCCGATTCCCTGTCGGCGGGATTGTCTTCGGGCTTCCGGCTTTCGCCCGTCGGCCTTTCGACATTCACTACGTTAGCCGATTCCCTGGGCAACTCATAATCGAGTCCCGCAAGTTCGAATTCGGGCATGCGGACATGCCGAAATCGCTCCCGCTGAGGGATGTCGTAGGTAGTGGGTTGGCCGCTTGGCTGCTGGCGAATGCCGTACCCGGTTCAAGCGGCTCGGGCTACGTTACGCCCCCGCCAAAGGCGAGTCAACTTCGGCGGCGCCTGGGTACATGGGCCCGGTACGGGCTCACCGTCGGGTCGTCCGCCACCCAGTAACGCCAGGGGTGGACGTCACCGTCGCCCCCCTCGCCGGCGACCCCGGTGCGCGGGCCGTTGCGTACCTGGTCGGAGGGGACGGGGGTACCGGTCAGCACGGTCAGCGGGGTGTCGTCGGCGGCGCACGCGTCCGTGCCGTCGAGGGCTCGGTCGACGTCCAGGGCTGTGGCCAGACGGGCGGGGCCTTTGGCCAGTTCCTTGTCATGCCGGGCCGAGAGTCGACGTTTACGCGCCAGCTCGGCGCCTTCGATCACCTCGCCGGCGCGGAGCAGGACCGCGCTCGCCCTGCCGTCGGGGCCGCAGACGAGGTTCATGCAGTGCCACATGCCGTAGGTGAAGTAGACGTACACATGTCCGGGGGGACCGAACATCACCTCGTTGCGGGGCGTGCGACCCCGGTAGGCGTGGGAGCCGGGGTCGTTCTGGCCGTCGTAGGCCTCGACCTCCGTGAGGCGGAGAGTGATCGGACCGTCGGGGGTCGTACGGACGAGGAGGCGGCCGAGGAGGTCCGGGGCGACCTCCAGGACAGGGCGGTCGAAGAAGGCCCTGGACAGGGGCGTACGGTCGGGGGTCGCGATCATGCCCTCCGAGCGTAGTGGAGAACGGTGGGTGCGCCGGGGTGGTCAGCGGGCACTCGGCTTGCCAGGGTGTGGGACGCGGAACCGGTCACGGCCGGATCGCGTTTGTAGGGATCAAGGGATCCCGTCAGAAGTAGTCGTAGAGGGAGAGTCATGGCGTTCAAGAAGCTGCTCGCGAGTCTGGGGGCCGGCGGGGCTTCGGTCGAGACGGTGCTGACGGAGGTCAACGTCGTCCCGGGCGGTGTCGTCCAGGGCGAGGTGCGGATCCAGGGCGGTTCCGTCAACCAGAACATCGAGGGGCTGTCCGTCGGGCTGCAGGCCAAGGTCGAGGTCGAGAGCGGCGACCAGGAGTACAAGCAGGACATCGAGTTCACCAAGCTGCAGCTCGGCGGTGCCTTCGAGCTCCAGGCGGGTGCGGTGCACGCGGTGCCGTTCGGGCTGGAGATCCCCTGGGAGACCCCCGTCACGATGATCGACGGGCAGGCGCTGCGCGGGATGCACATCGGTGTCACGACCGAGCTGGCGATCGCCCGCGCGGTGGACTCCGGTGACCTCGACCCCATCAACGTGCACCCGCTGCCGGCGCAGAAGGCGATCCTGGACGCGTTCCTCCAGCTGGGCTTCCGCTTCAAGAACGCGGACATGGAGCGGGGGCACATCCGGGGTACGCGGCAGAAGCTGCCGTTCTACCAGGAGATCGAGTTCTTCCCGCCGTCGCAGTACCGGGGGCTCAACCAGGTCGAGCTGAGCTTCGTCGCCGACGAGCACGCGATGGACGTCGTCCTGGAGATGGACAAGAAGCCCGGCCTGTTCAGTGAGGGCAGTGACACCTTCCGGTCCTTCCAGGTGGGGCTGAACGACTTCCACACGACCGACTGGGCGGCGTACCTCAACCAGTGGCTGTCCGAGGTCGGCAGCAAGCGCAACTGGTTCTAGGCTCGGAATCACCGAGTCCATTCAGGATCGTTCAGGAGGTACCGAGGTGACCGAGCTCAAGCGGCGGCCGCTCCCCCATGACTTCCACCCGCCCGTGCCGTCGTTCACGGTGACGAGCGAGGACGTCGAGGAGGGGGCGACGCTCAAGGGCGCGCAGGTCTACGCGGAGGGGAACACCTCGCCGCAGCTGCGGTGGGAGGGTTTCCCGGCGGAGACCAAGAGTTTCGCCGTGACCTGCTACGACCCGGACGCTCCCACGGGCAGCGGGTTCTGGCACTGGGTCCTGTTCGACATCCCGGCCTCGGTGACCGAGCTGCCGGCGGGGGCGGGCAGCGGCGCGTTCGAAGGGCTGCCGGAGGGTGCCGTACAGGCGCGCAACGACTACGGCAGCAAGGACTTCGGCGGGGCCGCGCCGCCGCCCGGGGACGGGCCGCACCGGTACGTCTTCACGGTGTACGCGGTGGACCAGGAGAAGCTCGGTCCGGATGCCGACGCCTCGCCCGCCGTGGTCGGTTTCAACCTGCGGTTCCACGCGATCGCCCGTGCTCAGCTCGTCGGTGAGTACGAGAACCCCGCCGGGGGATAACCGAAGCGACAGTCAGCTCATCGTTCATTGAACGTTTGCCCGCCTCTGGTCTTGGAAGTGATCAGAGGCGGGCATTTTTTATTGCGTTGTCCATCTCGGCGTGCCCGTCCAGAGTTGATCCGAGCTCGCCGGAGGGCGGGCAGATGCAATGGGGAGGTGGGCTGGATGCGTGACACGCTGGTCCTGAACGCGAGCTTCGAGCCGCTGTCTACGGTGACGTTGAACCGAGCTGTCGTCCTGGTGCTCCAGGACAAGGCCGTCGTCGAGCAGGCCCACCCCGAACTGCGTATGCGGGGCGCCGATGTGGACATACCGGCGCCTCGGGTGATCAGACTGTGCAGGTACGTACGGGTGCCGTTCCGAAGACAAGCGCCGTGGTCGCGGAGGGGGGTGCTGGTCAGGGACCGGCATCGGTGCGCGTACTGCGGCAGGCGGGCGACGACCGTGGACCACGTGGTGCCTCGCGCGCAGGGCGGCCAGGACACCTGGCTGAACACGGTGGCGTCCTGCTCGGAGGACAACCACCGCAAGGCGGACCGGACTCCGGAGCAGGCGGGGATGCCGTTGCTGCGGGAGCCGTTCGAGCCGACTCCGCAGGACGCGATGCTGCTGGCTCTGGGGCAGGACGACTTGGCCTCGCTGCCGGAGTGGCTGGCTCTGGACGCGGCTTAGCGGTTCGCCGTGGGGGTTGCTGTCCCTCGGCGGCCGCGGGTTCGTTGTGGCTCGTCGCGCAGTTCCCCGCGCCCCTTGGAAGCAGGTGGGGTGCGGGGAACTTTGCTGTGAGGGGCCGTCCTCAGTCGATCGACGGCTTCTCTCGGCGTTCCGGGATCTTCTTCTCCGTGTTGCCGTTGGAGCCGGAACCGCCGCCCATCGCACCGAAGTTGCCCATGGCGCCGGAGAGGCCCTTGAGGGCGTCGCCGATCTCGCTGGGGACGATCCAGAGCTTGTTGGCGTCGCCCTCGGCGATCTTCGGCAGCATCTGGAGGTACTGGTAGCTGAGGAGCTTCTGGTCCGGGTCGCCGGCGTGGATGGCCTCGAAGACCGTGCGGACGGCCTGGGCCTCGCCCTCGGCGCGCAGGGCGGCGGCCTTCGCCTCACCCTCGGCGCGCAGGATCTGGGACTGCTTCTCGCCCTCCGCGGTCAGGATCGCGGCCTGGCGCGTACCTTCGGCGGTGAGGATCGCGGCGCGCTTGTCACGGTCGGCGCGCATCTGCTTCTCCATCGAGTCCTGGATGGAGGTCGGGGGCTCGATCGCCTTCAGTTCCACGCGGTTGACGCGGATGCCCCACTTGCCGGTGGCCTCGTCGAGGACCCCACGCAGGGCCGCGTTGATCTCCTCGCGGGAGGTCAGGGTGCGCTCCAGGTCCATGCCGCCGATGATGTTGCGGAGCGTGGTGACGGTGAGCTGTTCGATCGCCTGGATGTAGCTGGCGACCTCGTAGGTCGCGGCGCGGGCGTCGGTGACCTGGTAGTAGATGACCGTGTCGATGTTGACGACCAGGTTGTCCTGGGTGATCACCGGCTGCGGCGGGAACGGGACGACCTGTTCACGCAGGTCGATGCGGTTGCGGATGGTGTCGATGAACGGGACCACGATGTTGAGGCCCGCGTTCAGGGTGCGTGTGTAGCGGCCGAAGCGCTCGACGATGGCGGCGCTCGCCTGTGGGATGACCTGGATGGTCTTGATCAGGGCGATGAAGACCAACACCACCAGAATGATCAAGACGATGATGACCGGTTCCATCGTGCGTCCCCGTCCCCTTCTCCGCTTCTCCGCCTCGAGCGCTTTCGGAAGATCCTACGGTTGTGAAGATCTTGCTGGTCGAGTCTGACAGACCGTCGCGTACCTCGGGAGGCCTTCGCCTCACTTGCGTCGTGCGGGAGTTGTGCAAGGTCAGATGACGATCGCCGTGGCCCCCTCGATGTCCACGACGTCGACGTGCTCACCGACTTCGTACGCGCGGTCCGTGTCGAGGGAGCGGGCCGACCAGATCTCTCCGGCGAGCTTGATCCGGCCGTTGCCCGAACCGTCGACGCGCTCCAGCACGACGGCCTGCTTGCCCTTCAACGCGTCCACTCCGGTGGCGAGTTGGGGGCGCTGTGCGCTGTGCCGGGCCGCGATGGGGCGGACCACGGCGATGAGGGCGACCGAGACGACGATGAACACGAGGACCTGGGCGACCGCGCCGAGGCCGAGGCCGGCGCCTATCGCGGCGGCCACCGCTCCCACGGCGAGCATGCCGAACTCCGGCATCGCGGTGACCACGAGCGGGATTCCGAGCGCCGCCGCGCCGACGAGCCACCAGACCCACGCCTCGATGTCGTTCACAGGGTCATGGTAGGGCCGTGCGTACCGTTGCGGACAGGGCGCACGGGGGTCAGGGGCGGGGTCAGGACAGCGGCAGGCCCTGGGCGGTCCAGCGGTCGCCGACCTGTTCGACGACGAGCGGGAGGCCGAAGCAGAGGGAGAGGTTGCGGGAGGTCAGTTCGAGTTCGACCGGGCCCGCGGCGAGGACCTTGCCCTGACGGATCATGAGGACGTGGGTGAAGCCGGGGGCGATCTCCTCGACATGGTGGGTGACCATGATCATGGAGGGGGCGATCGGGTCGCGGGCGAGGCGGCCGAGGCGGCGTACGAGGTCCTCGCGGCCGCCGAGGTCGAGTCCGGCGGCGGGCTCGTCGAGGAGGAGGAGTTCGGGGTCGGTCATCAGGGCGCGGGCGATGAGGGTGCGCTTGCGCTCGCCCTCGGAGAGGGTGCCGAACTTCCGGTCGAGGTAGTCGCTCATGCCGAGGCGGTCGAGGAAGGCGCGGGCGCGCTGCTCGTCGACGGCCTCGTACTCCTCCTGCCAGGCGGCCGTCATGCCGTAGGCGGCGGTGAGGACGGTCTGCAGGACGGTCTGGCGCTTGGGGAGCTTGTCCGCGAGGGCGATGCCGGCCACGCCGATGCGGGGGCGCAGTTCGAAGACGTCGGTGCCGGGGGCGCCGAGGGTCTCGTCGAGCACGGAGACGGTGCCCGAGCTGGGGAAGAGGTAGGTGGAGGCGATGTTGAGGAGGGTGGTCTTGCCGGCTCCGTTGGGGCCGAGGATGACCCAGCGCTCGCCCTCCTTGACCGACCACGAGACCTGGTCGACCAGTGCCCTGCCCTCGCGGACCACCGATACGTCCTGAAGCTCCAGAACATCGCTCATGAGCGCGTTGTCTCCCCTTGCAGTGTGGCCGGTCTCGGTTGTCGCGGGTGCCTGTGGCTGGACCGCCGCGCGCGGGTGGGCGCGGCCCCTCGGGAAAATCTACGCCACCGGTCGGGCACCCCGTTCCATCGGTCCGGTCCTTAGGGTGGGGGCATGCTCATGGAACCGCGCTCTGGTCGCCTTGCCGCTTGGGGAAATGCCCTGTTGGCCGGATTTGTCTCTCCGGACGACGCCGTCCTCGCGGTCGTCGGGGAGGACGCCGTGCACCGGGTGGAGGGGCTGCCCGGCGAGTCGGCGCCCGTCGGGCTGACGCTGGCGCTGGGCCGGCTGCGGGCGCTGGGAGTGCGGGGGCTGCGGGTGGCGCTGCCGGCGCCGGGGCATCCGCTGGGGCTGAGCGGGCCGCCGGAGTTCAACGCGCGGGCGCTGGAGGCGGAGGAAGCGGTGATCTGTCACGGGGTCGCGCTGGGTCTCGTACCGGAGGTGTACGAGGCCGGGCCCGCGGGTGACGTGCATGTCGAGGTGGTGTGGCACTGTCTGCCGGTGCGGGAGGCTCCGCCGGCCGATGTGCCGTCGCTGGGTGAGGCCGAGCGGGAGCTGGCGGAGGCGTTGCGGGAGGCGACGGCGGTGTTGTCGAAGCTGGACGTGGCGGGGTCGGGGCCGGTGGCGGAGGCGGCGATCGACGCGTACCGGGCGCGGGCCGAGCGGGGGCGGGAGGTGCTGGCGCCGGGGTATCCGGGACGGGCGGTGCGGGTGCTGGAGCTGGCGCAGCGGGTGGGGCTGCTGGTGTCTCTGGCGGTGGATCGCGGGCATGGGGGCGCGGTGAGTTCCTCCGAGATGGCGGCGCGGGCGGAAGCGCTTCGGCCGGTGGAGCGGACGGGGCGGCGGGCGCAGGTCGCGGCGTACAACTCCTACGTCGAGGAGCTGGAGCGCGGGGTGCGGTGAGCGGGGTTGCCGTGGGCCGCTCGGGGGTCGCATGGCGAGGCCCCTCACTCGCCGTGCGGTGAGGGGCCTCGCAGCGGCTGCGCTGGGCAGTGGTTGACGCCCGTGTTGCCGAAGGCCGGGTTCAGGGCGGCGAGACCGTTCAGGGTGTTGCCGACGACGTTGACCGGGATGTGGACCGGGATCTGGAGGGTGTTGCCCGAGGCGACGCCCGGCGACCGCGGGTCGTGCGCTGATCAACGGGGAGTGACCGGGAACGGTGTGGGCGGCGGGCCGGGAACAGCCCGTTCGGATCAGTTGCTCGACCGGGCTGTGGAGTGACGATCAGGGGCCGGCCGCTCCATGGCGTACGGCCCACAGCGCGGCCTGGGTGCGGTCGGCGAGGTCGAGTTTCATCAGGATGTTCGAGACGTGGGTCTTGACCGTCTTCTCGGAGAGGACCAGGGCGCGGGCGATCTCGCGGTTGGAGCGGCCGTCCGCTATCAGGCCGAGCACCTCGCGCTCGCGTTCGGTGAGGGAACCGCCTCTGCCGTGCCCCGAGTTGGTCTCCTCCTGGGAGAGCAGGGCGCCTGCGACCTCGGGCTGGAGCAGGATGTGACCGGCGTGGACCGAGCGGATGGCACCGGCGAGGGCGTCGGGGTCCACGTCCTTGTAGACGTATCCGGCGGCTCCGGCGCGCAGGGCCGGGACCACCGTGCGCTGTTCGGTGAAGCTGGTGACGATGAGCACGCGCGCGGGGTTGTCGAGTTCGCGCAGGCGGCGCAGGGCCTCCACGCCGTCCATGCCGGGCATCTTGACGTCCATCAGGACGACGTCGGGCTGCAGTTCCTCGGCGCGCTGGACTCCTTCCGCGCCGTCGGCGGCCTCGCCGACGACCTCGATGTCGTCCTGGACCTCCAGGAAGGTGCGCAGTCCGCGGCGGACGACCTGGTGGTCGTCGACGAGCAGCACCTTGATTGCGTCAGCCACCGGGGGCCTCCATCTCGATCGTGGTGCCCTTGCCGGGCGCCGATTCCACCGTCAGGGCGCCGCCGATCCCGCCGGCCCGGTCCCGCATGGAGACCAGGCCGAGGTGGCGGCCGGCTCTGCGGATCGCCGTGGGGTCGAAGCCGGTGCCGTCGTCCGTGACGCGCAGGACCGTGTCGGCGCCGCGTTTGTGGAGGGTCACGTCGACGTGCTCGGCGCCGGAGTGGCGCAGGGCGTTGTGCAGGGCCTCCTGGGCGACGCGCAGCAGGGCCTCCTCCTGGGCGGCGGGCAGGGCGCGCACGCCGTGGCTGGTGAAGGTCACGCGCGCGGTGTGGGCGCGGTCCAGGACCTGGACCTGGGTGCGCAGGGTGGCGACGAGGCCGTCCTCGTCGAGGCCGGCGGGGCGCAGTTCGACGACGGCCGCGCGCAGTTCGTCGGCGGCCTCGGCGGCGAGGGTGGCGACCTGGTGGAGTTCGCCCTTGGCGCGGGAGGGGTCGCGGTCGACGAGAGCGGCGGCGGCCTGGGCGGTCAGGCGCAGGGAGAACAGTTTCTGGGCGACCGCGTCGTGCAGTTCGTGGGCGAGCCGGGAGCGTTCCTCCGCGATGGTCAGTTCGCGGCTGCGTTCGTAGAGGCGGGCGTTGGTGAGGGCGATGGCGGCGTGCTGGGCGAGGATGGCGAGGAGTTCCTCGTCCTCCTGGGTGAAGCCGCAGCCGCCCGTGGGCTTCGGGCAGTTCTTGTTGGCGAGGAAGAGGGCACCGATGACCTCGTCGCCGTCGCGGACGGGCAGGCCCAGGAAGTCGGACATGTCGGGGTGGGCGGAGGGCCAGCCCTCGAAGCGGGGGTCCTCGCGCACGTCGGCGAGGCGCTCGGGGCGGGCCTCGCGGAGCATCGAGGCGAGGATGCCGTGCTGGCGGGGCAGGGGGCCGATGGCCTTCCACTGCTCGTCGGTGACGCCGTCGACGACGAACTGGGCGAAGCCTCCGTGGTCGTCCGGGACGCCCAGGGCTGCGTACTGGGCGTCGAGCAGCTCGCGGGCGCTGGCGACGATCGTCTTGAGGACGTCGCGCACCTCGAGATGCCTGCTCATGGCCAGCAGCGCGGAGCTCACCGCGGCGAGGCCGGACCGGGGACCGTGACTCATGTCTTCACGGTACCGGCGGGGTGTGACAGCCCGGATCCGACCTGTGACGGCCCGGGGTAGGGCGGGGGTCCTAGGCCGGAGGTCGTCGGTACGGCGGCGTAGGGCGCGGGGAGGGGGTGTGCGGGCCTACGCCGAAGGGCCCCGGCGGACCCGGTCCCGCGTCCGAGGCGGGGGCGGGCGGCCGGTTCCTAGGTTGGGGTCACCGCCGAGGAGGCGGCTGACGAGGGGACGGTTGTCATGCCGGTAGCGATCATCACGGGGGCCTCGAAGGGGCTGGGGCGGGCGCTGGCCGAGGCGCTGGCCGCGCGGGGCTGGGATCTGGTGCTGGACGCCAGGAACGAGGGGGTGCTGAAGGAGACGGCGGCCTGGGTGTCGGGGCACGGGACGGGTGTGCGGGCGGTGGCGGGGGACGTCGCGGATCCCGCGCACCGGTCGGCGCTGGTCGCGGCCGCCCGGGGGCTGGGCGGGTGCGACCTGGTGGTGAGCAACGCGAGCGCGCTGGGCGCGGAGCCGCTGGTGCGCCTGGACGTGCTGCCGCTGGAGGGGCTGCGGCGGGCGCTGGAGGTGAACGTGGTGGCGGCGCTGGGGCTGGTCCAGGAGGCGTTGCCGCTGCTGCGGGCGGCGCGGGCCGGAGCGGTGATCACGGTCAGCTCGGACGCGGCGGCCGAGGCGTACGAGACCTGGGGCGGCTACGGGGCGTCCAAGGCGGCCCTGGACCAGGTGGCGGCGGTGCTCGGCGAGGAGGAGCCGGGGCTGCGGGTGTGGGCGGTGGACCCGGGGGACATGGCGACGGACCTGTACGCGGCGGCCGTACCGGACGACGACGATCCGCGTCCGGAGCCGGGGGGTGTGGTGCCGGCCTTCCTGCGGCTGCTGGACGAGCGTCCGGCGAGCGGGCGGTACGGGGCTCCGGCGCTGCTGGAGGGTCGGCGATGACGCTGGCGGTGCGGGTGCCGGAGGAGTTGTCGGCGCGGGTGCCGGCCGAGCAGCGCGGGCCGGGGCGGGAGCGGGACGACGTACGGCTGCTGGTGTCGCGGGGGACGGAGCCGGCGCATCACGTGTTCCGGGAGCTGCCGTGTCTGCTGCGGGCCGGGGACCTGTTGGTGGTGAACACCTCGCCGACGCTGGCGGCGGCCGTGACCGGGCGGATCGGGCGCGCGCGGGTGGTGGTGCACTTCTCGACGCGGGGGGACGCCGCGCACGGGGGCGAGGGGCGGTGGGCGGTCGAGCTGCGGGATCCGGATGGGAAGGGGACCACGCGCGCGCATGCGGGAGGGCCGGCGGGGGCGGAGGTGCGGCTGCCCGGGGGTGGGCGGCTGACGCTGGAGGAGCCGTTGATTCCGGGGAGCGGGCGGCTGTGGTGGGCGCGGGTGGCCGGTGGGGCGGCGGGCGCGGCGGGGCTGCCGGCTCTGCTGCGGGGGTACGGGCGGCCCATTCGGTACTCCTATACGGAGCGGGACCAGCCGTTGTCCGTGTATCAGACGGTGTTCGCGCTGCCGTCGGCCGACGGGGCGGGGAGCGCGGAGATGCCGAGTGCGGCGCGGCCGTTCACGGCGGGGCTGGTGGCGGAGCTGGTGAGCCGGGGGGTGCAGTTCGCGCCGGTCGTGCTGCACACCGGGGTGGCCTCGGCGGAGGTGCACGAGCCGCCGTATCCGGAGCGGTTCGCGGTGCCGGAGGCGTCGGCTCGGCTGATCAACGCCGTGCGGGCCGGGGACGGGCGGGTGATCGCGGTGGGGACGACGGCCGTGCGGGCGGTGGAGTCGGCGGCGGGGGCGGACGGGGTCGTACGCGCGCGTGAGGGGTGGACGGACCTCGTGGTGACGCCCGGGCGTGGGGTGCGGGTGGTGGACGGGTTGCTGACCGGGCTGCACGAGCCGGAGGCCTCGCATCTGCTGATGCTGGAGGCGGTGGCGGGGCGGGCGGCGATCGACCGGGGGTACGAGGCGGCGCTGCGGGGGCGCTATCTGTGGCACGAGTTCGGGGACGTCCATCTCCTCCTCCCGGGGGACGGTCCTCACGTAGAGAATTGCTCCGGCAACTGCCCGTGAGAACGGGGGGCGGACGATGTGAGGCCTCGCATAGGGCGCACATCACGTACGAAGGCCAATAGGAGATAAATGGGTCCCGCACGAACGGGGCAGACGTTCCAGTCTGTCCCGTTTTGCCCTTCCCTGATCCACTACCCGGGATCGTAGGTCACACCTTTGCCTGGCCATTTTGCGGCCGCTAAGAATTGCTCTCGTCGCTCAGCGCCGCGGGTTTTCGCCCCGGCGTTCGTTCGTGCCAAGAGCACCGTGTCCAACGTCGGACGAGCGACCTCCGCGCTATTTCGAAGAGGTCATTCGCCATGCCCAAGAACACTCACAAGATCGCGATCGCCGGTGCCACCACCCTCGGTGCGGCCGCCCTCGCCTTCTCCGTGGTGCCGGCCGACGCACACACGACCACGACGGACGCCGTGTCCTCGGCCCGTGTCGCGTACAGCACCCAGCCGGTGCGGGACGTGAAGGGCACGGTGACCGACCAGCTCGCCGGCTCGAACGTCAAGGTCGAGGCCATTGAGGCGAAGAAGAAGGCCGCCGCCGAGGCCGCCGCCAAGAAGAAGGCCGCCGCCGAGGCCGTGCGCAAGGCCGTCGCCGCGAAGAAGAAGGCCGCCGCCGAGGCCGCCCGCAGGGCCGCCGCCGAGAAGGCCGCCGCCGCGCACCAGGCCAAGCAGGCCGCGAGCCGCTCCACGCACCGCGTCGTGGTGAAGCAGGTCGCCGCCAAGAGCTACGCCAACAACCTCGACGGCTGGATCCGCGAGTCGCTCGACATCATGAAGAAGCACGGCATCCCGGGCTCCTACGACGGCATCAAGCGCAACGTCATGCGTGAGTCCTCGGGCAACCCGAACGCCATCAACGACTGGGACATCAACGCCATCAACGGCATCCCGTCGAAGGGCCTGCTGCAGGTCATCCCGCCGACCTTCAAGGCGTACCACGTCGCCGGCACGTCCTGGAACATCTACGACCCGGTCGCCAACATCACCGCCGCGTGCAACTACGCGGCCGACAAGTACGGCTCCATGGACAACGTCAACAGCGCGTACTGACCGTCCCCACGCGCCGAAGGGCGGCACCCCACCCGGGGTGCCGCCCTTCGGCGTCGTACGGCGAGTGCTACTTGCGCATGACCTCGGGCTCGTGCCGGCGCAGGAAGCGGGCCACGAAGAAGCCGCAGATCACACCGAGAACGATCAGCGCGATCATGTCGAGGCTCCAGGCGCCGACCGTGTGCTCCCACAGCGGGTCGGTGTCGCCGCCGTCCTTGGGCGGGCTGATCTTGTTGAAGTCCAGCGTGGCGCCGGCCGCGCCGACGGCCCAGCGCGAGGGCATCAGATACGAGAACTCGTTGACGCCGATCGAGCCGTTCAGGGCGAAGAGGCAGCCGGTGAAGACCACCTGGATGATCGCGAACATGACCAGCAGCGGCATGGTCTTCTCGGCCGTCTTCACCAGCGAGGAGATGATCAGGCCGAACATCATCGAGGTGAAGCCCAGCGCCATGATCGGCAGGCACAGCTCCACCAGCGGCGCGTTGGTGAGGATCAGGCCCTCTTCCGGGATCTCCCGGCTGGAGAAGCCGATGACACCGACGAGCAGTCCCTGGAACACGGTGACCAGGCCGAGCACGAACACCTTGGACATCAGGTACGCCGAGCGCGACAGACCGGTGGCGCGCTCACGCTCGTAGATGACCCGTTCCTTGATCAGCTCACGGACGGAGTTCGCCGCGCCCGCGAAGCAGGCGCCGACCGCGAGGATCAGCAGGACGGTGGTGGCGGTGCCGTTGGGGATGATCCGGCCGCTCTTGGGGTTGACCGGGTTGGGCAGCAGGCTGTTGCCGGAGTCGATGAGCAGACTCACCGAGCCGAGGACGACCGGCAGGATCACCGACAGGGCGAGGAAGCCCTTGTCCGACGCGATCACCGACGTGTAGCGGCGCACCAGCGTCATGAACTGCGACATCCAGCCCTGCGGCTTCGGCGGCCTCATGGCCTGCATGGGCGGCATCTGTACGGACTGCGGCGCCACGGCGTCGATGTCAGCGGCGTACATCTGGTAGTGCTGCGAGCCCTTCCAGCGGCCCGCCCAGTCGTAGTCGCGGTAGTTCTCGAAGGCGGAGAAGACATCGGCCCAGGTGTCGTAGCCGAAGAAGTTCAGCGCCTCCTCGGGCGGGCCGAAGTAGGCGACCGCACCGCCCGGCGCCATCACCAGCAGCTTGTCGCAGATCGCCAGCTCGGCCACCGAGTGGGTGACCACGAGGACCGTGCGGCCGTCGTCGGCGAGGCCGCGCAGCAGCTGCATGACATCGCGGTCCATGCCCGGGTCGAGGCCCGAGGTGGGCTCGTCCAGGAAGATCAGCGACGGCTTGGTGAGCAGCTCCAGGGCCACCGAGACACGCTTGCGCTGGCCGCCGGAGAGGGAGGTGACCTTCTTCTCCTTGTGGATGTCCAGCTTCAGCTCGCGCAGCACCTCGTCGATCCGGGCCTCGCGCTCGGCGGCCGTGGTGTCGGCGGGGAAGCGGAGCTTGGCCGCGTACTTGAGGGCCTTCTTGACGGTCAGTTCCTTGTGCAGGATGTCGTCCTGCGGGACGAGACCGATGCGCTGGCGCAGCTCGGCGAACTGCTTGTACAGGTTCCGGTTGTCGTAGAGGACGTCGCCCTGGTTGGCCGGGCGGTAGCCGGTCAGCGCCTTGAGCAGCGTCGACTTGCCGGAACCGGACGGTCCGATGACCGCGATCAGGGACTTCTCCGGGACGCCGAAGGAGACGTCCTTGAGGATCTGCTTGCCGCCGTCGACCGTGACGGTGAGGTGGCGCGCGGAGAAGGAGACCTCACCGGTGTCGACGAACTCCTCGAGCCGGTCGCCGACGATCCGGAACGTCGAGTGGCCGACGCCGACGACGTCCGCCGGGCCCAGGAGCTGGGTGCCGCCCTTGGGGATCGGCTGACCGTTGACGTAGGTGCCGTTGTGCGAGCCGAGGTCGCGGATCTCCATGCTGCCGTCGGGCATGGAGCGGAACTCGGCGTGGTTGCGCGAGACCTGGAGGTCGGAGACGACCAGCTCGTTCTCCAGGGCACGGCCGATGCGCATGACGCGGCCGATGGAGAACTGGTGGAACGTGGTGGGGCTGCGGTCTCCGTACGCCGGCGGCGCCCCCGCGCCTCCACCGGACACCTGCTGCGCGTACGGCTCGCTGGGCCCGGGCTGCTGCGGGACCTGCGGCGTCGCCTGCTGCGGCGGCTGCCAGCCGGCCTGCGCGGCCTGCGGCTGGGGCGCCTGCGGGGCGGCCCAGCCGGGGTTCGCGGCCTGGGCGGCGTAGGGCTGCTGCTGGGGCTGCGCGACCGGCGCCCGCGCTCCCGACAGGGTCACGCGCGGACCGTCGTTGGCGTTGCCCAGGTGCAGCGCCGAACCGGGGCCGATCTCCAACTGGCCGATCCGCTGCCCCTGCGAGAACGTGCCGTTCGTGCTGCCGTGGTCCTCGATGACCCAACTGCGGCCGTTGAAGCTGACCGTGGCGTGACGCCAGGAGACCCTGGCGTCCTCGAACACGATGTCCCCCTGCGGATCACGTCCGAGGGTGTATGGCCTGGACGGATCGAGCGTCCAGGTACGTCCGTTCAATTCCAGTACGAGTTCCGGCACTCCATACCCCATGAGTAGTCCCCCGAGTTACCCCCGTCACAGGGAGTCTAGGGATGTCGAACATCGTCGGGAACTATTTCAGTAGCGGCCCCCTGACCGAAAGTCGGGCCTCGTCACGAGCTTGCACCAGCACATCGGCCGTGCCCGTTGACGGGGTTGAAATCGCCCCGGAGAGTGGTAAACGCACGCGAGGGGGACGGATACGGCGATCTTCGCCGAACCGCGCCGCGGATCGGGGGGTCTGCATGAGTGCCGGCACTGGGATCGAGAGCAACGGGCGCGCGGGGTACGGCGCTGGCGTGCCGTGGTTGGACGTGGCGCTCGCCGCGATCGCCGCCGTGAGCTGGGCGTTGATCGGGATGGCGGGGACGGCGGCGCTGGGCCTGCACCTGCTCGGGGCGGACACGATGGGCTCGTTGGGCCCGATGACGGCGGCCGTGGTGGCTCTGGGCGCGGGCGGCTCGGTCACACCGTCGGGCGATGTGTCGGCCTTCGGCCTGACGGGGGCCGAAGCACACACCGCCATCGAGATCACGCCACTGGGTGTGAGCCTGGTCGGGGCGCTGCTGCTGTCGTGGTTCTTCCTACGGTCCCTGCGGGCGGCCGGGGTCGTGGTCGCGCCGGCCGAACTCCTCGCGCGGGTGGGCGCGGTGGTCGCGCTGTTCGTGGCGATGCTGGGCGGGCTGGCCTGGGCGGGGCACGACGTCATCACGCTCGACGGCGGCGCGCTGGGGATGGACGACCTGCCCGGCACGGGCGGGGGCGGCGGTGGCGGTGGCGGCGGGCTGGAGATCCCCGGGCTCGGTGACCTCGGGGGGCTGCTGCCCGACCGGATCGGGGATCTGGTCGACGCGAAGGCCGCGGTCGGCTTCACCGTCGACACGGCGCCCACGCTGCTGGGCGGGCTCGTATGGTCGGCGGGGATCCTGCTGATCGCCCTGCTGGCCTCGCGCCGGACCCCGTTGCCGCGCGGGTGGGAGGCGGTGCACCGGGTGGTGCGGCCCGCGGTGTCCGCAGTCGTCACCGTGCTGCTGGTGGCCGTGGCGGCCGGGTTCGCGGCGGCGGCCTACGCGGCGGTCGGCGACGACCATCCGCGGCGGATCGCGGGAGCGGCGCTGCTCGGCGCGCCCAACGGGGTGTGGCTGGGTGTCTCGATCGGTCTGTTCGTCCCGTGGGACGGCCGCGCCACGGGCGCCCTCACGAACGTCCTGCCGGACCCCCTCGACACACTCCTGTCCGTCGGCACCGACCAGCCCGTCACCCTGGGCCGCCTCGCCGATCTGGAGGGCCGGGTGTGGCTGCTGGCGGTGGCCGTGGCGGTGATGATGCTGTTCGCGGGGGTCCTGGTGGCGGTGCGGACGCCGGTCCGGGCGGGGGCGGGGGTCCTGGGTTTCGCGGGGGCCTGCGCGCTGCGGCTGGGGGTGGTGACCGCGCTGGCGCTGCCCTTCCTGGGGCTGCTGACGGGGCTGTCCGTGGACGCCTCGCTGTCGGTGCTGGGGTTCGACGCGTTCGGGGCCGGGCTCGAACTGCGCGGGCGGCTCGGCATGGCGCTGCTGCTCGGTGCCGTGTGGGGGGCCGGAGCGGGGGCCGCCGGTGCGCTGCTCGCCCGGGCCACCGGGGCGGCCGGGCGACGGGCGGCGCCGTTGGCACTGGGTGACGTGACGGCGGGAGCCGGGCGGCGGGGACAGGCGGGCAAGGGCGGGGACGCGCGGCCCGCGGGGTCCGAGGCGGGGCCGTACGCCCCCCGTGCGTCGTACCGGGCGCCCGACCCGGCCACCAATCCCTATCTCCGGGTGCCGGACGAACTGCGGGAGCCACAGGACGCGCGTCCCGGGGAGGAGCCCGGCGCCCCGACCGGACCGGGGCGGCGGTACCGGGGCGCCCGGCCGGGTGAGTCCCGGTCCGGAAGGGGGCGGGGTGCGGGTGAGTCCTCGGCCGGGGAGGGACGGGGCGCGGGTGAGCCCTCCTCCGGGGAGGGGCGCGGGGCGGGCGGACGGGGCGGGCCTCGCGGGAGCGCCCGGCCCGGCGGCGCTCCCTCGGGGCAGGGGAGCGCAGGGCCGGGGAACGTCTACGGTGCGCCGACCGTCGTGGGGCCGATGGGGCCCGTGGGGCCGATGGGGCCGGTCGGGCCCGCTTCACGGCGCCCGGGGGGCTCCGTCGGGGACGACGGGCCGCCGCCACCTCCGCCACCCCCTCCCCCGCTGCCGCCGAAACGGCCCGAGCGGCCCCGGTGACCGGCTCGGAGAGGGGCCCGGTGAGGGGTCCGGCGAGGGGCCCGGTGAGGGGTCCGGCGAGGGGCCCGGTGAGGGGTCCGGCGAGGGGCCCGGTGAGGGGTCCGGCGAGGGGCCTGGCGACCGGCTCGCGCGACCGTGAAGGGACTTCATAAAATCGACATCACCGGTTCGCCCAGTGTTCCGTGTCCGCTAGACGGACCTCTGCGGCGAAAGGCACTGGGTGCCGGATACGGTGGGATACATCATGAGAGCTTCGCAGACTTCGCCGACCTCGTCCTCCTCTGATGTCCCCACGCTCCTTGTCAAGATCTTCGGCAAGGACAGGCCGGGCATCACGGCCGGTCTTTTCGACACCCTCGCGGCCTACTCCGTCGACGTGGTCGACATCGAGCAGGTGGTCACCCGTGGCCGGATGGTGCTGTGCGCGCTCGTGACCGCGCCGCCGCGGTCACTGGAGGGGGACCTCCGACGCACGGTCCACAACTGGGCCGAGTCGATCAAGATGCAGGCAGAGATCATCTCGGGTCTCGGCGACAACCGTCCGCGTGGCCTCGGTCGCTCCCTGGTGACCGTCCTGGGCCACCCCCTGACCGCGGAGGCCACGGCCAAGGTCGCCGCCAAGATCACCAATGCCGGTGGCAACATCGACCGTATCTTCCGGCTCGCCAAGTACCCCGTCACGGCCGTCGAGTTCGCCGTCTCCGGGGTGGGGACCGAGCCGCTGCGCACCGCGCTGGTCACGGACGCGCGGGCGCTCGGGGTGGACGTCGCCGTCGTGGACGCGGGACTGTCCCGGCGCGCCCAGCGGCTCGTCGTCATGGACGTCGACTCCACCCTGATCCAGGACGAGGTGATCGAGCTCTTCGCCGCGCACGCCGGCTGCGAGGACAAGGTCGCCGAGGTGACGGCGGCCGCGATGCGCGGTGAGCTGGACTTCGAACAGTCGCTGCACGCGCGGGTGGCGCTGCTGGAAGGCCTGGACGCCTCGGTGGTGGACAAGGTGCGCGCGGAGGTCCGGCTGACGCCGGGCGCGCGCACGCTGATCCGTACGCTGAAGCGGCTCGGCTACCAGGTGGGGGTCGTCTCCGGCGGGTTCACCCAGGTCACCGACGATCTGAGGGAGCGGCTGGGGCTGGACTTCGCCCAGGCCAACACGCTGGAGATCGTCGACGGCCGACTGACCGGCCGGGTGACCGGCGAGATCGTGGACCGGGCGGGCAAGGCGCGGCTGCTGCGCCGGTTCGCCGCGGAGGCGGGTGTCCCGCTGTCGCAGACCGTGGCGATCGGTGACGGCGCCAATGACCTGGACATGCTGAACGCGGCCGGTCTCGGGGTGGCCTTCAACGCCAAGCCGGTGGTGCGGGAGGCCGCGCACACGGCGGTGAACGTGCCGTTCCTCGACACCGTCCTGTATCTGCTGGGCATCACCCGCGAAGAGGTCGAGGCGGCGGAGACCCACACCGAGTAGCGCCTTCTACGACGAGCAGGGGCCCGGTGCCGTGACGGTGCCGGGCCCTCGCGCATGCCGGAGGTGACGCCGGAGGGTTACTCGTCCGGGGCCCAGTAGTCGGTCAGGGTGGCCACGGCCGGCTCCAGGGCCTTCCAGGAGCCCTCGAAGGTGAGGACGGCGAAGGCGGAGGCCGGGAAGCCGCGGCGGACCATCCGCTCGCGGGCCTCGCTGTCGGCCGAGTCGGTCAGGATGTCGGTGAGGGCGTGGACGCCCGGGTTGTGGCCGATCACGATGACGTCGTGCACATCGTCCGGGGTTTCGTTGAGCAGGGCGATCAGCTCGCCCGGGGAGGCCTCGTAGATCCGCTCCTCGTAGACCGTTTTCGGCCGGTGCGGCAGCTCGTGGACGGCGAGCTTCCAGGTCTCCCTGGTCCGGACCGCCGTGGAGCACAGCGCCAGGTCGAGGGGGATGCCGCTGTCGGCGAGTTTGCGTCCGGCGACGGCGGCGTCCTTCCGGCCCCGCTCGGCGAGCGGGCGGTCATGGTCGTTCACCTGTGGCCAGTCGGCTTTCGCATGCCGGAAGAGGACGATCCTGCGGGGTTCTGCGACGCTCATGCGTCCCAGCTTCGCATGAAACAGGCCATGGGGCGCAGGGAGTTGACATGGGACTTCTTCGCTCGGGCCGGGTGTGCGGAGTGCGTCCGGGGCGTGCTCGTCACGGCTGGCGCGCGAGCAGTCGCTGCACGCGCTCGACGAGGTGGGTGATCGCCGGGTCGCCGGTGGCCGCCTGGGCGTCGGAGGGGTTCAATATCAGCACGAGCAGTGTGATGAAGGCGAGCGTCGGCAGGGCGAGGGCCCACCAGGGCAGCCGGGTGACCCGGGCCTGGGCGGCGGTCGGGCGGGGCCGGGTGAGCACAGGGGCCGACATGGATGCCTCCGGTCGTCTTCGAGCGGTCCGTGGTCCGCGTCGCGCGGCCACATCTCGAAACTACGGAACCGGCGGGCCCCGGCCCATCCGGTGATCCACCCACTTGACCCTGACCCTCACCCCCTAGGGGACAGGGGGGTTAACCCCACCCTCAGGGTGCGGCGATCGTGGCGATGACGGCGATAATCACGAAGATGGCGAGGAACGAGCCGAAGACGAGCAGCATCTTCTTCTGGCCGTTCTGGGGGTTCGGGTCGAGCACCATGCGCCCAGTCTCGCACCCTCCGTCCGCCTTTCGGCCGCCGGGGTCGGCGCGTGGACCGCCGGGGTCAGCGCGTCGACGACCGGGGCCGGCGGCCAGCCGTCTCGTCCTCGACCGTGCGGGCGCGGCCCGCCAGGACACCCACGGCCATCTGCGGGAGCATCAGCGCCGCCATCAGCGCGAGGGGCAGTCCCCAGCCGCCGCTGTGCTGGTAGAGCACGCCGACCAGCAACGGGCCCGGGATCGAGATCAGATAGCCGGTGCTCTGGGCGAAGGCGGACAGCTTGGCCACGCCCGTGCCGGTCCTGGCGCGCATGCCGACCATCGTCAGGGCCAGCGGGAAGGCGCAGTTCGCCATGCCGAGCAGCACGGCCCAGGCCCAGGCTCCCTCGGCGGGCGCGAGATACAGACCGGCGTAGCCGGCCAGGCCGCAGACGCCGAGCACGACGGCGATCGGACCCTGCTGCGGCAGCCAGGAGGCGACGCGCGGGATGACGTAGGCCAGCGGGACGCCCATCGCCATGGTGACGGCGAGCAGCAGACCGGACTCGCCCGCGGACACGCCCGCGTCCCGGAAGATCTGCGCCATCCAGCCCATGGTGACGTAGGCGGCGGTCGCCTGGAGTCCGAAGAAGACGGCGAGCGCCCACGCGGTGCGGCTGCGGGTGACGCGCAGGACGACCGGCGGCTCCACGCGCGCGTGCGAGACCGGGGCGGGGCCGGCCTTACCGGGCTCCGCCGGTGCCTGCCGTGGCTCTGCCGGTGCCTGCCGTGGCTCTGCCAGTGCCTGCCATGGCTCTGCCGATGTCCGGCGCGACTCCGCAGGTGCCTGCCGCCGCTCCGCCGGTGTCCGGCGCGACTCCGCCGGTGCCTGCCATGGCTCTGCCGGTGTCCGGCGCGACTCCGCAGGTGCCTGCCATGGCTCTGCCGGCGTCCGGCGCGACTCCGCCGGTGCCTGCCATGGCTCTGCCGGTGTCCGGCGCGACTCCGCAGGTGCCTGCCATGGCTCTGCCGGTGTCCGGCGCGACTCCGCCGGTGCCTGACGCCGCTCCGCCGGTGCCTCCCGTCGGTCCGCCGGTGGCTCCCGCCCGTCCCGTACGAACGGCAGCCAGGGCAGGACGGCCGTGGCGGCCAGGGCCGCCCACAGGGCGAGGCCGGGCCGCCAGCCGCCGCCCAGCGCCCCGGTCAGGGGCACGGTGAGCGCGGCGGCGGCCGAGGTACCGAGGGCGAGTGCCATCGAGTAGAGGCCGGTCAGGGAGCCGACCCGGTCGGGGAAGTGCCGCTTGACGATGACCGGCATCAGGACGTTGCTGACGGCGATGCCCATCAGGGCGAGGGCGCTGGCGGCCAGGAACCCGGCCGTAGCGCCCGTGTACGGCCGTATGAGCAGGCCCGCGGTGATGGCCACCATGCCCGCGCAGACCACCGCGCCGGGGCCGAAACGGCGGGCCAGACGCGGGGCCATGACGCCGAACACGGCGAAGCACAGCGGGGGCACGGAGGTGAGCAGCCCGGCCATGCCGCCGCTCATGCCGAGCCCGTCGCGGACCTCCTCCAGGAGCGCGCCGAGGCTGGTGATGGCGGGCCGGAGGTTCAGCGCGGCCAGCACGATGCCGGCCATGAGCAGGCGGGTCCGCCACGCGCGCGCGGCCGGGCGCGGCGGCTCGGCGGCTGTCCGCGCGCGGGTGGGCGGGGAGGTCGTCCTGGTCTGCTCGGTAGCCATGCACCCATCATAGAATCATGGGATGAATGTTCGTCCAGCCCTGTGAGAAGGTGTGCCATGCCCTTGAGCCATCCCCGTCGCTCGGCCCTCTCCGAGCAGGTCATCGCCGCGCTGCGCCACCAGATCACCTCGGGCGAGTGGCCGGTCGGCTCGCGGATCCCCACGGAGCCCGAGCTGGTCGAGCAGTTGGGCGTCGCCCGCAACACGGTCCGTGAGGCCGTCCGGGCCCTCGCGCACAACGGGCTGCTGGCCATCCGGCAGGGCTCGGGGACGTACGTCGTGGCGACCAGCGAGCTGGCGGGTGTGATGCACCGGCGGTTCGCGGACGCCGAACCCCGGCACATCGCCGAGCTGCGGTCCACCCTTGAGTCGGGGGCGGCGCGCCTCGCGGCCGAGCGGCGCACGGAGAAGGACCTCAAGCAGCTGGACGCGCTGCTGCTGCGGCGCGAGGAGGCCTGGGAGTCGGGGGACGCGGAGGCCTTCGTGGCGGCCGACGCGACCTTCCATCTGGCGGTGGTGGCCGCCTCCCACAACGACGTCATGACCGCGCTCCACGCCGACCTCGGCGAGGTGCTGCGGGACTGGCTGCGCGAGGACGTCGGCGAGGAGCTGACGCCGGAGACGTACATGGACCACACGCGGCTGATGGACGCGGTCCGCGCGGGCGACGCGGAGACGGCCGCGGCCGAGGCGGCCGGCTATCCCCTGTCGTGCCGCCCGGGCCGGATCACCGGGTCCGGCGAGGGCTGAGCGAGGGATCGGTCAGCCCCGGCCGGTCACACCTTCTCGTGGGTGACCCACGCCCTGCCGACCTCCTTCCAGCAGCGCCCGGTGAGCCGTACGGTCCGGGCGGGCCCGGCGTCGACGGGGGTGCCGTCGGTGTCGAGGTCCCACCAGCGGGCGCACTCGATGTGCAGGGTGACGCGATCGGTGTCGGCGTAGGGGTTGTGGCAGTGGGCGACGACATGGGAGCCGTCGACGGTGGTGCGGCACTCCGCGCCGAAGGGGTCGGGATGCTCGTGGGGCTGCGCCTCATGGGGCGCGCAGAACACGAGCGCGACGGCGGCGGTCACTGGGGCGAGAACACGGAACAGTCGCACAAGGGAACCTCCTCGGCAGAGCTGGGGAGGGCTGCGCGTGGGAGGACGCGCACTTCATCGTGCCTGTTCGCAGGCGTGTCCCGCCCGGCCTGATGGGCCGGACGGGTGACACGGAACGGGGGACGGTGTCAGGCGCCGATGGCGTGCAGACCGCCGTCCACGTGGATGATCTCGCCGGTGGTCTTGGGGAACCAGTCGCTCAGCAGGGCGACGATGCCGCGGCCGGCCGGCTCGGGGTCCTTGAGGTCCCACTCCAGCGGGGAACGGTGGTCCCAGACCGAGGCCAGCTCACTGAAGCCGGGGATGGACTTGGCGGCCATGGAGGCGAGCGGGCCGGCGGAGATGAGGTTGCAGCGGATGTTCTGCTTGCCCAGGTCACGCGCGACGTAGCGGCTGGTGGCCTCCAGGGCGGCCTTGGCCGGGCCCATCCAGTCGTACTGCGGCCAGGCGTACTGCGCGTCGAAGGTGAGGCCGACGACCGAGCCGCCGTTCTGCATCAGCGGCAGGCAGGCCATGGTCAGCGACTTCAGGGAGTACGCCGAGACGTGCATGGCCGTGGCGACGGACTCGAACGGCGTGTTGAGGAAGTTGCCGCCGAGCGCGTCCTGGGGGGCGAAGCCGATGGAGTGGACGACGCCGTCGAGACCGCCGAGTTCCTCGCCGACGAGGTCGGCCAGCCGCCCGAGGTGCTCGTCGTTGGTGACGTCGAGCTCGATGACCTTGGTGGGCTTGGGGAGCTTCCTGGCGATGCGCTCGGTCAGCGTGGGCCGCGGGAACGCGGTCAGGATGATCTCGGCGCCCTGCTCCTGGGCCAGCTTGGCCGCGTGGAACGCGATGGAGGACTCCATCAGCACACCGGTGATCAGGATGCGCTTGCCCTCGAGAATTCCGCTCATGGTGATCAGTGACCCATTCCCAGTCCGCCGTCAACGGGGATGACGGCTCCAGTGATGTACGAGGCGTCGTCCGACGCGAGGAACCGCACCGTCGCGGCGATCTCCTCCGGCTGCGCGTAGCGGCCGAGCGGAACCTGCTTCACGATGTTCTCGCGCTGCTCGTCGGTGAGCACCTTGGTCATGTCGGTGTCCACGAAGCCGGGTGCGACGACGTTGAAGGTGATGTTGCGCGACCCCAGCTCACGGGCGAGGGAGCGCGCGAAGCCGACCAGGCCGGCCTTGGAGGCGGCGTAGTTGGCCTGCCCGGGGCCGCCGTAGAGGCCGACGACCGAGGAGATCAGGACGACCCGGCCCTTCTTGGCGCGCAGCATGCCGCGGTTGGCGCGCTTGACGACGCGGAAGGTGCCGGTGAGGTTGGTGTCGAGGACGGACGTGAAGTCCTCCTCGGACATGCGCATCAGCAGCTGGTCCTTGGTGATGCCGGCGTTGGCGATCAGGATCTCGACGGGACCGTGCTCGGCCTCGATCTCCTTGTAGGCCTGCTCCACCTGTTCGGCGTCGGTGATGTCGCACTTGACGGCCAGGCAGCCCGCTTCGACGAGGGCCGCCGGGGGCTCGCCCGAGCGGTATGTGATCGCGACCTTGTCGCCGGCGTCGGCGAACGCGCGGGCGATGGCGAGGCCGATGCCCCGGTTTCCTCCGGTGACGAGAACCGAGCGGCTCAACGGATCACCCTTTCGATAGGGGTCTGACACACCTGCCCGGGACCTGGACGGCAGGCGGCTTCCCTCGAAACCTATCGGTCCCGCCACGTCCGAGGACATTCGGGCACCGACAGTGGGGCACGGGGCTGACTGTGGGGTCCCTACAGAAACTTTGACGGAGGCGGTCCGAAAGGTGTGGTCCGACAGGCGCACGACGCGACATGATCGGGGGCACACACGCGACGACACCAGGGAGATACGTAGGTGCCTCATACCATCGACGAAAGCTTCACGGCCCTACCTCTACGCGCCCTCGCCGACGCCGCTCTCGCACGCGCGCGTGCGCTCGGGGCCGAGCACGCGGACTTCCGGTTCGAGCGGGTGCGCAGCGCGTCGTGGCGGCTGCGGGACGCCAAGCCGTCCGGGTCGTCGGACACGACCGACCTCGGGTACGCGGTGCGGGTGGTGCACGGCGGGACGTGGGGGTTCGCGTCCGGCGTGGACCTGACGATGGACGCGGCCGCCAAGGTGGCCTCGCAGGCCGTGGCGATGGCCAAGCTGTCCGCGCAGGTGATCAAGGCCGCGGGGGCCGACGAGCGGGTGGAGCTGGCCGACGAGCCGGTGCACGCCGACCGGACGTGGATCTCGTCGTACGAGATCGATCCGTTCGCCGTGCCCGACGAGCAGAAGACCGCCCTGCTGGGTGAGTGGAGCAACCGGCTGCTGACGAGTGCCGGGGTCACCCATGTGGACGCCTCGCTGCTCACCGTCCACGAGAACAAGTTCTACGCCGATACCGCGGGGACGGTGACCACCCAGCAGCGGGTGCGGCTGCACCCGTCGCTGACGGCGGTGTCCGTCGACGAGTCCAGCGGCGAGTTCGACTCCATGCGGACGATCGCGCCGCCCGTGGGCCGGGGCTGGGAGTACCTCACCGGGACCGGCTGGGACTGGGACGACGAGCTGGAGCGGATGCCCGAGCTGCTCGCCGAGAAGATGCGGGCGCCCAGCGTGGACCCCGGGCTGTACGACCTGGTCGTCGACCCGTCCAACCTGTGGCTGACCATCCACGAGTCCATCGGGCACGCCACCGAGCTGGACCGGGCGCTCGGTTACGAGGCCGCCTACGCCGGCACCTCCTTCGCCACGTTCGACCAGCTCGGCACGTTGCGCTACGGCTCCGACCTGATGAACGTCACCGGTGACCGCACCGCCGAGCACGGCCTGGCGACGATCGGGTACGACGACGAGGGCGTCGAGGGCCAGTCGTGGGACCTGGTGAAGGACGGCACGCTCGTCGGCTACCAGCTCGACCGGCGGATCGCGAGGCTGACCGGCCTCGGCCGCTCCAACGGGTGCGCGTTCGCCGACTCCCCCGGGCATGTGCCGGTGCAGCGCATGGCGAACGTGTCGTTGCGGCCGGACCCTGCGGGGATGTCGACCGAGGACCTGATCGGGAGCGTCGACCGGGGGATCTACGTGGTCGGCGACCGGTCGTGGTCCATCGACATGCAGCGGTACAACTTCCAGTTCACCGGCCAGCGCTTCTTCAGGATCGAGAACGGGCGGATCACCGGGCAGCTGCGGGACGTGGCCTACCAGGCGACGACCACCGACTTCTGGGGGTCCATGGCCGCGGTGGGCGGCCCGCAGACCTATGTCCTCGGGGGTGCCTTCAACTGCGGCAAGGCCCAGCCTGGGCAGGTGGCGGCCGTGTCGCACGGCTGCCCGTCGGCCCTGTTCAAGGGCGTCAACATTCTGAACACCACGCAGGAGGCCGGTCGATGAGCGCCCGTACCAACAAGCCGCACGAGGTCGTCGAGCGCGCCCTCGGGCTGTCGCGGGCCGACGGGTGTGTGGTCATCGCCGACGAGCAGTCGACGGCGAACCTGCGCTGGGCCGGGAACGCGCTGACGACGAACGGCGTCACACGCACGCGTACGCTCACCGTGATCGCGACGGTCGACGGCAAGGAGGGCACCGCCTCCGGGGTCGTCTCGCGGGCCGCCGTGACCGCCGACGAGCTGGAGCCGCTGGTACGGGCCGCCGAGGCCGCGGCGCGCGGTGCGGGGCCCGCCGAGGACGCGCAGCCCCTGGTCACCGGGGCGGCCGGGGCCCTGGAGCACCCGGAGTTCACCGAGGCGCCGGCGGAGACCTCGTCGGCCGTGTTCGCCGACTTCGCGCCCGCGCTCGGCGAGTCCTTCGCCCGCGCACGGGCGGGCGGGCGGGAGCTGTACGGCTTCGCCAACCACGAGCTGGTGTCGACGTACGTGGGCACCTCCACGGGGCTGCGGCTGCGGCACGACCAGCCGAACGGCACGCTGGAGCTCAACGCCAAGTCCCCGGACCGTACGCGCTCGGCCTGGGCGGGGCGCTCCACGCGGGACTTCAAGGACGTCGACCCCGCGGCGCTCGACGCCGAGCTCGCCGTACGCCTCGGCTGGGCGCGGCGGCGGGTCGCGCTGCCCGCCGGGCGGTACGAGACGCTGCTTCCGCCGACCGCCGTCGCGGATCTGCTGATCTACCAGATGTGGTCGGCGTCGGGCCGGGACGCGGCCGAGGGCCGGACGGTGTTCTCCCAGCCCGGCGGCGGCACCCGCCTCGGCGAGCGGCTGACCGAGCTGCCGCTGACCCTGCGCAGCGACCCCCACGAGCCGGGTCTGGAGTCGGCGCCCTTCGTGCTCGCCCACTCCTCCGGCGGCGACTCGTCGGTGTTCGACAACGGGCTGCCGCTGGCCGCCACCGAGTGGGTCGGCGAGGGCCGGCTGAAGAACCTGATCACCAGCCGGCACAGCGCCGCCCTGACCGGGCTGCCGGTCGCGCCGGCCATCGACAACCTGATCCTCGACGGCGGCGCGGACCGCTCCCTGGAGGAGATGGTGGCGAGCACCACGCGCGGGCTGCTGCTGACCTGCCTGTGGTACATCCGCGAGGTCGACCCGGCGACCCTGCTGCTGACCGGGCTGACCCGGGACGGTGTGTACCTCGTCGAGGACGGCGAGGTGGTGGGCGAGGTGAACAACTTCCGGTTCAACGAGTCGCCGGTCGACCTGCTGGGCCGGGCCGTGGAGGCCGGGCGCACCGAAAAGACGCTGCCCCGGGAGTGGAGCGACTGGTTCACTAGGGCTGCGATGCCCGCGCTGCGGGTGCCGGACTTCAATATGAGCTCTGTCAGTCAGGGCGTATAACCTCGTACTGACCACGAGCCCACCTCAAGGAGATACGAGAACCGTGACGGACATCGTCGACGAGCTGAAGTGGCGGGGCCTGTTCTCCCTGTCCACCGACGAGGACGCCTTGCGCAAGGCGCTCGCGGACGGCCCCGTCACGTTCTATTGCGGCTTCGACCCGACCGCACCCTCGTTGCACGTGGGGCACCTGGTGCAGGTGCTGACCGTGCGCCGGCTCCAGCAGGCCGGTCACCGGCCGCTGGCGCTGGTCGGCGGGGCGACGGGGCTGATCGGCGACCCGCGCCCGACGGCGGAGCGCACGCTGAACGACCCGGAGACGGTCGCCGGCTGGGTCGGCAAGCTGCGCTCCCAGATCGAGCCGTTCCTGTCCTTCGAGGGCGAGAACGCGGCCGTGATGGTCAACAACCTCGACTGGACCGCGGGTCTGTCCGCGATCGAGTTCCTCCGGGACATCGGCAAGCACTTCCGCGTCAACAAGATGCTGACGAAGGACTCCGTGGCCCGCCGCCTGGAGTCCGACCAGGGCATCAGCTACACCGAGTTCAGTTACCAGATCCTCCAGGGCATGGACTTCCTCCAGCTCTTCCGGCGCTACGGCTGCACGCTCCAGCAGGGCGGCAGCGACCAGTGGGGCAACCTCACGGCCGGTCTGGACCTGATCCACAGGCTGGAGCCGCACGCGGAGGTCCACGCGCTGGCGACGCCGCTGATGACCAAGGCGGACGGCACCAAGTTCGGCAAGACCGAGGGCGGCGCCGTCTGGCTCGACCCCGAGATGACGACCCCGTACGCGTTCTACCAGTTCTGGCTGAACGTGGACGACCGGGACATCTCGGGCTACCTGCGGATCCTGTCCTTCAAGTCCCGTACGGAGCTGGAGGAGCTGGAGCGGGAGACCGCGGAGCGGCCGCAGGCGCGGGCCGCCCAGCGGGCGCTGGCCGAGGAGCTGACCACGCTGGTGCACGGCGCCGACCAGACGGCCGCGGTGATCGCCGCGAGCCGTGCCCTGTTCGGGCAGGGTGAGCTGGGCGACCTCGACGAGCGGACGCTGACGGCGGCGCTCTCCGAGGTGCCGCACATCCAGGTCTCCGAGCTCGGTCCGGTCGTGGACCTGTTCGCCGAGGTCGGGCTGGTGGCCAGCAAGTCCGCGGCGCGGCGGACCGTGAAGGAGGGCGGGGCCTACGTGAACAACATGAAGGTCACGGCCGAGGACGCGGTGCCCGTGAAGGAGGATCTCCTGCACGGGCGATGGCTGGTGCTGCGGCGGGGGAAGAGGAATCTTGCCGCCGTCGAGGTGACTGGTTCGTAGCCGCCGCAGGGGTGCGGGTGCTTCGCGAGTACCGGTTCGTCGTGGCTTGTCGCGCCGTTCCCCGCGCCCCTGAAGGGCCGCCCCTGCGGGGCGCGCCCCTTCAGGCGCGTTGTTTTCTCTTGCCCAGGGTGGCCATGTAGGCCCGGTCTCCGAGGGCCACCACCACGATGGCCGCCACGAGCTGGAAGAGGTGGCGCCACCAGTCGATGCCGGCGGTCTCCTCGACGCCGAAGCCGCGGGCGATCGCGTTGCCGATGACCGCGCCGATGATGCCGAAGATGGTGGTCAGCCAGAGGGGGCTGTGCTGCTTGCCCGGGATGATCGCCTTGGCGATCAGCCCCAGTACGAATCCCACGATGATCGCCCACAACCAGCCCATGGCTGCCTCCTCGTACGGCTCGACGTGAGCATTGCCCTCAGTCTCGTTGCGGGCCCCGTACGGCGCATGTCGGGTGGGACCGTACGCGGGAAGGCGCACGGCGTTCGCCCAGGCCGGAGGCGACCCGGTCTCGAAGGCGGCGCAGCCTCGGCGTAACGTGGAACGCCGGGGAGAGTTCGATGTGGGCGGACGGTGGAATGCGATGCGGAAGCATGGTGGCGGCGGGAACGTCCAGGTGTTCCGGATCACCGGAGCCCGGCAGGGGCTCCAGGAGGACGTGCGCGGCCGGCAGCGGCGGTATGTGATCTCGATGTCGATCCGTACGGTGTCGGTGATCCTCGCGGCGACCCTCTGGAACGTGGAGCGCCATGTAGCCCTTGTGGCACTCGTGTTGGGGGCGGTCCTGCCCTACATCGCGGTGGTCATCGCCAACGCGGGTCGGGAGAACGCGCCGGGGTTGCCCTCCACGTTCGTCACCGCCCATGTACGGCCCATGATCGCGCCGTCCGCGACGGACGGCCGGGACGGTTCTGACGGGTCCGGGACGGAATCGGTTCCGGAGGACCGGGCCGAGCCGCGGCCGTGAGGGGCCCGTGCGCCAAGCTCAAGAAAAGCTCAGATCAATCATGCTGTTCCAGTGCCCTGCGACGGGTCGGCCGTGACATACTTCGTACGCGCTCCGCATCCCCCGTCGGAGCGACGGACCGACGCCGGGCAGCTCCCCCCGTGGCTGCTCGGCGTCGCCTTTTTGTGTGCGTTCGAGAGACGAAGTCGTGAGTGAGAGTCCTGTCTGTTCCGCCAAGGGTTGCCGTGTCGACGCGGTGTGGGTGTTGGCGTGGAACAACCCGAAGATCCATACGCCGGAGCGACGGAAGACCTGGCTGGCGTGTGAGGAGCACCGGGAGCATCTGTCCCAGTTCCTCGGTGTCCGGGGGTTCCTCAAGGACGTCGTGAGGTTCGAGGACTGGGACCCCCGGGATCACTGACCGGCGCCGCGCTAGCCCCCGATCGCCGACATGGGGCGGTCCGGCTGGACGAAGGTCGGGTCGTCCAGGCCTGCTCCCGCCTTCTTGCCCCACATCGCCAGGCGCCAGAGGCGGGCTATCTCCTCGTCGGGGGCGCCGGAGCGGAGGGCGGCCCGCAGGTCGGTCTCCTCGCGGGCGAAGAGGCAGGTGCGGATCTGGCCGTCGGCGGTGAGGCGGGTGCGGTCGCAGGCCGCGCAGAAGGGGCGGGTGACGGAGGCGATGACGCCGACGCGATGCGGGCCGCCGTCGACCAGCCAGCGCTCGGCGGGGGCGGAGCCGCGCTCGTCCTGGCCCTCGGGGGTGAGGTCGAAGCGGGTGCGGAGCGAGGCGAGGATGTCGCCGGCGGTGACCATGTCCTCGCGCTTCCAGCCGTGCTGGGCGTCCAGGGGCATCTGTTCGATGAAGCGGAGTTCGTAGTCGTGCTCCACCGCCCAGGCGAGGAGGTCGGGGGCCTCGTCGCCGTTGAGGCCGGGCATGAGGACGGTGTTGACCTTGACCGGGGTGAGACCCGCGTCGCGGGCGGCCTGGAGGCCGTCGAGGACGTCCTGGTGGCGGTCGCGCCGGGTGAGGGTCTTGAAGACGTCCGGGCGGAGGGTGTCGAGGGAGACGTTGACCCGGTCCAGGCCGGCCGCCTTGAGGGCGGTGGCGGTGCGCTTGAGGCCGATGCCGTTGGTCGTCAGGGACATCCGGGGGCGGGGCGCGAGGGCCGCCACCCGTTCGACGATGCCGACCAGGCCGGGGCGCAGCAGCGGTTCGCCGCCGGTGAAGCGGACCTCCTCGATGCCGAGGGTGGAGACCGCTATGTCGATGAGGCGGACGATCTCGTCGTCCGTGAGGAGGTCGGGCTTGGCCAGCCACTGCAGGCCCTCCTCGGGCATGCAGTAGGTGCAGCGCAGGTTGCACCGGTCGGTCAGCGAGACCCTGAGGTCGGTGGCCACTCGGCCGTAGGTGTCGATGAGCACGTGGGCCCCCTCCCCGTTTGCGGATCGCGTTCTTCTGTCGTCACCTGCGAGCCTACGTGACGCCACCGACAGCGAAAGAGCACGATCCCACGAGGCACGGCACGGCCGCGTCGTAGAGGTCTACGACGCGGCCGCTTTCCCGGAGGGGATCAGTGGGCTCCGGTGCCCGTCAGGGAGCGGACCTCCAGCTCGGCGTACTTGCCCGCGTCGGGTTCCTCCTTCGACAGGAGGGTGCCGACGACGCCGAGGAGGAAGCCGACGGGGATGGAGATGATGCCGGGGTTCTCCAGCGGGAACCAGTGGAAGTCGACGTCCGGGAACATCGAGGTGGGCTTGCCGGAGACGACCGGGGAGAACAGCACCAGGCCGACCGCGGTGACCAGACCGCCGTAGATCGACCAGAGGGCTCCGGAGGTGGTGAACCGCTTCCAGAAGAGGCTGTAGAGGATGGTGGGGAGGTTGGCGGAGGCGGCGACCGCGAAGGCGAGGGCGACCAGGCCGGCGACGTTGAGGTCGCGGGCGAGGGCGCCGAGGAGGATGGAGACGGCGCCGATGCCGACCGTGGCGTAGCGGGCCGCGTTGATCTCCTGCTTCTCGGAGGCCTGTCCCTTCTTGATGACGTTGGCGTAGATGTCGTGCGCGAAGGAGGAGGACGAGGCCAGGGTGAGGCCGGCGACGACCGCGAGGATGGTGGCGAAGGCGACCGCGGAGATGGTGGCGAGCAGGATCGCGCCCCAGTTGGAGTCGACGCCGCCGAGGTGGAGGGCGAGGAGTGGTGCGGCGGTGTTGCCGGCCTTGTTCGAGGCGATGATCTCGTCCGGCTTGATCAGCGCGGCGGCGCCGAAGCCGAGGGCGAGGGTCATCAGGTAGAAGGAGCCGATGAGGCCGATGGCCCAGATGACCGACTTACGCGCGGCCTTCGCGGTGGGGACGGTGTAGAAGCGGATCAGGATGTGCGGGAGGCCGGCGGTGCCGAGGACCAGGGCGATGCCGAGGGAGATGAAGTCCAGCTTGGTGGTGCCGGTGGCGCCGTACTTCAGGCCGGGTTCCAGGAAGGCGGAGCCCTTGCCGCTGTTGTCGGCGGCCGAGCCGAGCAGTTCGGAGACGTTGAAGTCGAACTTCAGCAGGACCAGGAAGGTCAGCAGCAGGGCTCCGGCGATCAGCAGGACCGCCTTGACCATCTGGACCCAGGTGGTGCCCTTCATGCCGCCGATGGTGACGTAGACGATCATCAGGACGCCGACCAGGGCGACGATGCCGATCTTGCCGCCGTCGCTGGTGATGCCGAGGAGCAGGGAGACCAGGACGCCGGCGCCCGCCATCTGGGCGAGGAGGTAGAAGATCGAGACGACGATCGTGGAGGTGCCGGCCGCCGTGCGGACCGGGCGCTGGCGCATGCGGTACGCGAGGACGTCGCCCATGGTGTAGCGGCCGGAGTTGCGCAGCGGCTCGGCGACCAGGAGGAGGGCGACGAGCCAGGCGACCAGGAAGCCGATGGAGTACAGGAAGCCGTCGTAGCCGAAGAGGGCGATGGCGCCCGCGATGCCGAGGAAGGACGCGGCGGACATGTAGTCGCCGGAGACGGCGAGGCCGTTCTGGAAGCCGGTGAACTGGCGGCCGCCCGCGTAGAAGTCGGCGGCGTCCTTGGTCTGGCGGCCCGCCCAGACCGTGATGACGAGGGTAGCGGCGACGAAGACCGCGAACAGGGTGATGATCAGCGGCCGGTGCTCGCTCGCCTCGCCCGCGGCGAGCAGGGTGGTGTGCTGTACGGGGCTCATGCGCCGCCCTCCATCCGGGACTTGATGGCGTCGGCCTTGGGGTCGAACCTGGCGGCGGCGGTGCGCGCGTACCACCACGCGATGAGGAACGTGGTGAGGAACTGGGCGAGGCCGAGGACGAGGGCGACGTTGACGTTGCCGAAGAGCTTGGTGCCCATGAAGTCGCCCGCGTAGTTGGAGAGCAGGACGTAGAGCAGGTACCAGGCGATGAAGCCGACGGTCAGCGGGAAGGCGAAACCGCGGTAGGAGCCGCGCAGTTCACCGAACTCAGCGCTCTCCTGCACCGCGACGAACTCCTCGGTGGAGGGGAGTTGGGCTTGGGTTTTCGAGGGGGGCGGTGTCTCGGTGGCCACGGAGTCTCCTCGTGTGCGGGCGGTCGGTCGGGCGGGGGCTCGATCGTGCACGGGCTCCCTGTCCATGGGCACGGCGGCACGCTAGGGCGGGTTCAACCCGATCGGGTTCTTTCGTGATTCGTCGCCTTGATCGCCCGGAGGCCGTTGCTGGGCGGTGAGTCGGGGAGATAGCTTCGGCGGAGCACCACCCGTCATGTACCTGCCCAGGCGCCACCTCGCGTCCGGGCCGGTCTCGTTTCCGGATGATGTGGAGACCCCATGGCTCATCTGCCTTCCAGACGCCGCCTCGCTCTCGCGGTGCCCGTCGTGCTGTCGTTGACCGCCGCCGTCGGATTCCTGCCGACGGCCGCCGGCGCGGCGCCCGCCCATCCCGCGGCCGCGGTGTCGACCGCGGAGGCGGCCGAGGCCGGGACGCTGGCGTACGTCGTCAACACGAAGGTGGACCACCGCACGATCGCGTCGGTGAAGAAGGCGATCGCCGCGGCCGACGGCACCCTGGTGGCGTCGTACGACAAGATCGGCGTGCTCGTCGTGCACTCGGCGAACCCCGACTTCGGGTCGCGGATCCGCGCGGTGCGCGGGGTGCAGTCGGCGGGTGCGACGCGCACCGCGCCGCTGAGCGCGGCGGGCACCACCGACGAGGGGGCCGCGCAGGTCCTGTCGAAGGCCGAGGCGGCGAAGATCGAGAAGGCGTCCGACGCGGCCGGCCAGAGCGAGCCGCTGGAGGCCGACCAGTGGGATCTGCGGGCGATCGGCGCCGACAAGGCCGCCTCGGTCGACCCGGGCAGCAGGAGGGTCACGGTCGCCGTGATCGACACCGGTGTCGACGACACCCACCCGGACCTCGCGCCGAACTTCTCGGCGTCCCAGTCCGCCAACTGCGTGGGCGGTGTCGCCGACACCAGCGAGGGCGCCTGGCGGCCGTACACCGCGGACGACTACCACGGCACGCATGTCGCCGGTGAGATAGCCGCGGCCCGCAACGGCATCGGCGTGGCGGGTGTCGCGCCGGGTGTGAAGGTCGCCGGCATCAAGGTGAGCGACCCCAAGGACGGTCTCTTCTATCCGGAGAACGTCGTCTGCGCGTTCGTGTTCGCCGCCGACCACGGCGTGGAGATCACGAACAACAGCTACTACGTTGATCCGTGGCTGTACAACTGCATGGACGACCCGGACCAGCGGGCCATCGTTGACGCGGTCAACAGGGCTCAGCTCTACGCCCAGAAGAAGGGCACGCTCAATGTGGCCTCGGCGGGCAACTCCAACCACGACCTGGACTCCGACGCGCTGCAGGACTCGTCCAGCCCGGACGACTCCACGCCGGTGCCCCGGACGGTCGACCCGCACGAGTGCTTCGACGTGCCGACGCAGCTTCCGGGTGTGGTCACGGTCAGCGCCACGGGCGTCAAGGGCACCAAGTCGTACTACTCCAGCTACGGTCTGGGCGTCGTCGACGTGGCGGCCCCGGGCGGCGACAAGTACCAGATCCCGGACACGCCGTCGGCCAACGGCCGCATCCTGTCGACGCTGCCGAACAACACGTACGGCTTCCTCCAGGGCACGTCCATGGCGTCCCCGCACGTGGCCGGCGTGGCGGCGCTGCTGAAGTCGACGCACCCGTTCGCGTCCCCGGCCCGGCTTCAGGCGCTGCTCAAGGCGCAGGCGGACAACCCGGGCTGCCCGGCCGAGCCGTACGACGGCAACGGTGACGGGGTGGTGGACGCGACCTGCGTGAACGGCAAGCGCGTCAACGGCTTCTTCGGGTACGGCGTGGTGAACGCGCTGAGGGCCGTCAAGTAGCGCCTGTACAGCGCCATGAAGTGAGCCCCGTATATTGATTGAATCAATACTGCACAATGCAGTCATGACATCAATCAACTACGTGTGGTCGGAGCTGGGCGGCGATCCCGCCCGGCTCGCTCACGTGTCGACCGTCGTACGCGAGGGCGCGCTGTCCGCGCGGCTGCCCGTGCGGGAGCTGGCGCGGGCCTGTGTGGGGGTGTGCGCCCTGGCCGGTGCGGAGCTCGGGGCGCGGCGGGCGGGGCTCGCGCGGGTGCCCGGGGTGCGGGTGGACGACGGGGCGGTGGCGACCGCGTTCACCAGTGAGCGGCATCTGCTCGTCGACGGGCGGGCGCCGGTGCCGTTCGCGCCGCTGTCGCGGTTCTGGCGGACGGCGGACGGGTGGGTGCGGACACACGCCAACTACCCCCACCACCGGGAGCGGCTGCTACGGGCGCTGGGCGTGCCCGGCGACCCGGCCGCCGTCGAGTCCGCCCTGGCCGGGCGGTCCGCGCGGGACGTCGAGGACGCGGTGTACGCGGCCGGCGGTCTCGCCGTCGCGCTGCGCACACCCGAGGAGTGGGCCGCCCATCCCCAGGCGGCCGAGGTCGCCGCGCGGCCCCTCGTCGAGCGCGGGCGGTTGGACGGTACACGCGCGCGTACGTTCCCGCAGCTTGTGGGGGCTCCGCTGCTTCCGGCCGCCGGCCTGCACGTGCTGGACCTCACGCGGGTGCTGGCCGGGCCGGTCGCCACCCGCACGCTCGCCCTGCTCGGCGCCGACGTCCTGCGGGTCGACGCGCCCCGGCTGCCGGAGCTCGCCGACCAGCACATCGACACCGGTTTCGGGAAGCGCTCGGCCCTGCTGGACCTGGCCTCCGACCGGCGGCGCTTCGAGGAGCTGCTCGCGGGGGCGGACGTCGTCGTCACGGGCTACCGGCCGGGTGCGCTCGACCGGTTCGGTCTCTCCCCCGAGGCGCTGGCGGAGCGACGGCCGGGGCTGGTGGTGGCGCAGGTGTCGGCGTGGGGTGCGTACGGGCCGTGGGGCGATCGGCGGGGCTTCGACAGCCTCGTCCAGGTGGCCACGGGCATCGCGGCCGTCGAGGGGTCGGACGGTCGGCCCGGTGCCCTGCCGGCGCAGGCCCTCGACCACGGGAGCGGCTATCTGCTGGCGGCGGGCGTGCTGCGGGCGCTGACCGAGCAGTCGTACGACGGTGGGGCGCGGGTGGTGCGGGTGGCGCTGGCGCGGAGCGCCGCGCTGCTCATGGGCGGTGCCCGGAGTGAAGGTGAGGTCGGGGAGGCCGGCCCCCGGGCCGAGGGGTGGCTCGGGGAGACGGACAGCGCGGTGGGGCGGCTGCGGTACGCGTTGCCGCCGGTGGTCTTTGAGGGCGGCCCTGGCGACTGGGCGCGGCCGCCGGGCCGTTGGGGAAGCGATGCGGTGGAGTGGGCCTGAGCACGCCTCTGGGGATGCGGTGATGTGCCGTCGTGCGGGTGCTGCGCCGTCGCGGCTGGTCGCGCCGTTCCCCGCGCCCCTTGGGGGAACTGCCCGACCCTCTGTTCAGTTGGTCACCAGGACCTTCGGTGCCGTGCGGTCGAAGACGGGGGACGGGTCGATCGCGCCGTCGAGGACGTCGGGCAGGAGGTCGGGGAGGTAGGCGCGGACGGGGGCCACGCCGCCGCGGAGGGTGAGGTCGCGGTCGAACATGACGCCCAGGTCGAGTCCGGTGCCGCTGCCGTGCGGGACGCCGACGCGGCCGACGGCGCCGCCGTCGCGGGTGATGCCGACCGCCGTGCGCATGGACTGCTCGGTGCCGACGGCCTCGACGACGCCGTGGGCGCCCTGGCCGCGGGTGAGTTCGCGGACGGCCGCGACGGCCTCGTCCCCGCACGCCCACAGGTCGCCGCCGCGGACGCGGGCGCGCAGCACGCGCACGACGGCGTCGGTGGGCAGCTGCACCACGGGGTCGGGCACGCCCTCCACCCGCATGTCGTAGGGGGCGTGGATGGTGGTGGCGCGCACGGCCAGGGTCCTGCTCGTGCCGGTGCGTGGGTGCGCTCAGGGGGTGGTCGAGCGCACGTCGCCGTACGCCGTCGGCGGCGCCGCCCGTTCCGCGAGGGCGCCGTGGACCAGCAGGAACTGTGCGGCGGCGTACGTCAGCATGATCCACAGGTCGGGGCGCGGGGGTTGCGGCCAGTCGGCGACGCCGGTCGCGATGAGGGTGTCGGAGAGCAGGAAGAGCACACCGCCGGCGCCGGCGAGGAGGCCGAGGCGGGTGGCGGCGGTGTACGCCATGGCCGTGAGGAGGGTGCTGTAGGCGGCGACGGGGGCGCGCAGGTCCGGCGGGAGACCGGGCCACAGGAGGGTGAGGGTGGCGATCAGGACGGCGGCGTAGGCGGGGGCGAGGAGGCCGCCGCGCGCGCGGGGGCGGCCGTACCGCGTGAAGAGCACCAGGTAGCAGATGTGTCCGGCGGCGAAGCAGGCCATGCCGGCGAGAAAGGCGGGGTCGGCGTCCGACAGGAGGAGCACGTCGCCGCCCCAGCCGCACAGGACGGCGGCGAGGAGCAGCCGCGGTGCGCCGGTCGTGGCCGCCCAGGCGGCGAGCAGGGGCATGAGGAGCGGCTTGGCGACGGCGTGCCCGGGGTGCCAGCCGGCCGCCAGGGAGCCGAGGTCGACGGCGGTCGCGAGGACGAAGGCGATGAGGAGGGGGCGGGGTCGGAGGGTCACGCCGCGCTGCTCTGCTCTACCGGCGCCGGAGCGTCGGCGGGAGCCTGGGCCGGTTGCCATCCCGGTCCCCCGAACACCCGTCCCGCGCGCTCGCGCCAACTGCTCGCCTTCTTGATGTCCTTGACGATCGCGACGTACTCATGGGTGGCGACCTTGAGGGGGTTGAACGTGTTGATGTTCTTCGTCAACCCGTAGACGGGCCGCTCCACCTCCGGCACGAAGGAGCCGAAGAGCCGGTCCCACACGATGAGGATGCCGCCGAAGTTGCGGTCGAGGTAGCCGCCCTGGGAGGCGTGGTGGACGCGGTGGTGGGAGGGCGTGTTGAACACGAACTCGAACCAGCGGGGCAGCTTGTCGATGCGTTCGGTGTGGATCCAGAACTGGTAGACGAGGTTGGCGGAGGAGCAGAAGGCCAGCGCGGCGGGATGGACGCCGAGGGCGACGAGGGGGACGTAGAACGGCCAGACGGTGAGGGTCGTCCAGGGCTGGCGCAGGGCGGTGGTGAGGTTGAACTTCTCGCTGGAGTGGTGGACGACGTGGCAGGCCCACAGGATGCGGACGACATGGTGGCCGCGGTGGGACCAGTAGTAGAAGAAGTCCTGGGCGAGCAGCATCAGGGGGACGGTCCACCACAGGACGGGCACGCGCAGGGGGGTGAGTTCGTAGATCGCCGTGTAGAGGGCGACGATCGGGATCTTCCAGAAGAAGTCGAAGAACAGGCTCCCGAGCCCCATGCCGACGCTCGTGGCGGCGTCCTTCGTGTCGTATCCGGCGGCGTCCTCGTCGGGATGGACGCGGACGCTGATCATCTCGACCACGGTGAGCAGCACGAAGGCGGGTATCGACCACAGCACGACATCGGGCAGGTTCGGCATGGAGGCACCGTAGAACCGCAGGTCGGCCGCGGCTAGACGGTGTTACCCACAAGTATTTCCGGGGGTATGCGCTTGCTTGTTGGCGATCTCCGCCAAGAGCCGGGCGGGTGCCGCCTACGATGCCGGGGGTGGCGGACGGGGAGGCCGGGGGATGCAGGGGCTCGAGGTCGTGGTGGTGCGGCTGGCGTCGACGGTGGTCTCGACGGTCGCGCGGTCGGCGCTGAGGCCGCCTCCGGGCGCGGGACTGGTGGAGAGGGTTCTCGAAGGCACGGTGACCGCCGGGCAGATGCTCAACATGCGTGACGCGGAGTCGGTGGCGCTGCTTCCGCGGCTCCCGCAGCTCACTGAGCTGAACCTGATCGGGGACCACGGCATCCCTCCCGTGGTGCTGCGGCACTCGGCACTTCAATTCCTCGGGCTGGCCCACAACGACGTGGTCGGTGACCTCTCACCGCTGAGGGGGCTGCCGCACCTGAAGCAGCTCTCCCTCAACCGCTGCCCCGGTGTCACCGATCTGAGCCCACTGTCCGGCATGCCGTTGACCCACGTCTATCTCTACGACTTCGCCGAAGGGTTCTCGCTCGCGCCCCTGGCGGATCTCCCCGACCTACGGCACCTGGTCTTCAACTTCGCAGCGGCGGAAACCCGTCTGGACGAACTGTCGTTCGCCCCTCGGCTCACCGGTGTCAGGTTCTTCCACCGGGCCTGCGCCACGAAGCTCTCCGGGCTCGATGCCCTGACCTCCCTGACATCGCTCACCGTCAACGAGAGGCACCAGTGGCGCGACTTCCTGGCCGCCGGGGTGTTCTCCACGCTGGAGACCCTCCACATCCTGGATGTGCCGCACATCGATCTCGCGGATCTGGTGCCCCACCAAGGCCTTGCCCAGGTCATGCTCCGCAAGGTCGAACACGTGGAGCATCTCGCGGCCCTCGCCGAGTTGCCCGAGTTGTCCACGGTCGAGTTCTGGGGCTGCGGCCCCCTCGTCCTCACCCCGCTGGCTCCCCTCCAGCACCTGGACATCACCCTCTACGACTGCTTCGAGGTTCTCGGCGCCGACCTCTTCCCCGCCGATCGTCTGCACGTCGAGTAACCGAGGATCACACCCCCGCCGCCCCCAACAAGGCCCCCACCCCGTACGTCACCCCCATCGCCACCGCTCCCCCGCACACGTTCCGCAGGACCGCCCGCCCCGGTGCCGCCGCCCCCAGCCGGGCGCTGCTCCAGCCCGTGCAGACCAGCGCGACCAGGACCGACACCACCGTCACCGGCACCCGCCAGTCGGCCGGTGGGAGGACGATGGCGAGCAGGGGCAGCAACGCGCCGGCCGTGAACGCGAGGAAGCTCGCCCAGGCCGCGTGCCAGGGGTTGGTGAGGTCGTCGGGGTCGATGCCGAGCTCCACGCGCGCGTGGGCGCGCAGGGCGTCACGTTCCGTCAGCTGGACGGCGGCCTCGCGGGCCACCTCGCGGGTGAGGCCGCGTTCCTCCAGCAGCTCGGTGAGCTCCTCCAGTTCGGCCTCCGGCTGTTCGCGCAGCTCACGCCGCTCCTGCGCGAGGGCCGCCTTCTCGGAGTCCCGTTGGGTGGACACGGACACGTACTCCCCCGCCGCCATCGACAGTGAGCCGGCCAGCAGACCGGCCAGCCCCGCCGTCAGCAGCGCCGACCGGTCGTCGGTGGCGCCGGCCACGCCGACGACCAGGCCGGCGGTGGAGACGATGCCGTCGTTGGCGCCGAGCACGGCGGCGCGCAGCCAGTTCAGCCGGGAGCCGAGGGTGCCCTCGTGGGGCTCGCCGTGGGGTGGTTCCGGCTCGGGTCGCGTCTCACGTTCCGTCACGGAGGGAGGATGGCATCCGGTGCGTCACCCGTGGCGTATCGACTCGTCGGTCCGGGGCGTCTCAGGGGCTTCCGTGCCCCCGTGTCGGTGGCGCCCCGTATCCTCAATGACCATGCTCGCAGACCAGACGACCGCAGCGTCCTCCCCCACGGAGTGGCCGGCCGCATATCCCCAGGGGTACGCGGTCGTTGACGTGGAGACCACCGGACTGGCCCGGGACGACCGGATCATCTCCGCCGCCGTCTACCGGCTGGACGCGCGCGGTGAGGTCGAGGACCACTGGTACACGCTGGTCAACCCGGAGCGCGATCCGGGGCCGGTGTGGATACACGGTCTGACGAGCGAGGTGCTGGAGGGGGCGCCCCTCTTCCATGACGTGGCCGAGGAGTTCGCCGCCCGGCTCGCGGGGCGGGTGCTCGTCGCGCACAACGCGGTGTTCGACTGGCAGATGATCGCCCGGGAGTACGCGCGTGCGGAGCGCGAGGCCCCGGTGCGGCAGCGGCTGTGCACCATCGCGCTCTCCAAGGAGCTGCGGCTGCCGTTGCCCAACCACAAGCTGGAGTCGCTCGCGGCCCACTTCGGTGTCGTGCAGCGGCGGGCGCATCACGCCCTCGACGACGCGCGGGTCCTCGCGGAGGCGTTCCGGCCGAGCCTGCGGGCCGCCGCGGCGGGCGGGGTGCGGTTGCCGCTGCACGAGTGCCGGCCGCTGACCGAGTGGAGCGACGGGCCCGCGCCCCGTATCGGCCGCCAGGGCGGCGGCGGTTACGGGAGCTACCGGCCGAGCAGCTGGCGGCCGTCCCGCAAGCGGCCCGCCTGTCCGTACCCCAACCCCGGGCGGTACGAAGACGGCAAAGCGCTCAAACAGGGCATGCGGGTGGCGTTCTCGGGTGACACGTCCGTGGAGCGCGAGCTGCTGGAGGACCGGGCCACCGAGGCGGGGCTGCATGTGGCGACCAGTGTGTCCCGGCTGACCAGTCTGCTGGTCACCAACGATCCCGACTCCGGCACGTCCAAGGTGGTGAAGGCGCGGCAGTTCGGGACCCCGGTCGTGGACGAGGCGGCGTTCGGACAGCTGCTGCGGGATGTCGAGGCGGCCGACGAGTAGGACGGGCAGACCGCGGGCGAGCCGTACGTACGGGTGATTGCCGGACGACTCGCCCGGCGCCCGCTCGCCCCCGCCGGGGTGACGGCTCACCCTGTGGCGCATGGCGAGATGCGAAGTTTGCGGCAATGACTACGGAATGACCTTCGAGGTGCACGCGCAGGGCGCGGTGCATGTCTTCGACTGCTTCTCCTGTGCGATTCATCGCATGGCCCCCATCTGCGAGCACTGCCGGGTCCAGATCATCGGGCAGGGCGTCGAGGTCGAGGGCCACTGGTACTGCGGCGCCCACTGCGCGCGGGCGGAGGGGAAGGCGGGCATCGTCGACAGGGTGTGAGCCGGTACCCCGCTGAGAGCACCCCATGGCCGAGAGGTACGGTCGTGGGGTGTACCGCTTCCTGTTGTCCCGGCAGTGGGTGATCCTCACGCTGGTCGCCCTCCTGCTCATCCCCACGATGATCCGGCTGGGCTTCTGGCAGATGCACCGCCACGACGAGCGCGCCGCGCGCAACCAACTGGTCACCGACGCGCTGTCCGCGAAGCCGGTGCCGGTGGAGCGGATGACGTCCCCGGGACACACCGTCACCCGTGACGAGCGCTACCGCGCGGTGACCGCGACGGGCACCTTCGACACCGCGCACGAGGTCGTCGTACGGCGCCGGGTCAACGCCGACGAGACGGTCGGCTTCCACGTCCTCACCCCGTTCGTGCTGACGGACGGCAAGGTGCTGCTGGTCAACCGGGGGTGGATCCCCGCCAACGGGCCGAGCCAGACCGCGTTCCCGAAGATCCCCGCGCCCCCCGCCGGCCGGGTCACGGTGACCGGGCGGCTGATGCCGGACGAGACGACCGCGGCGAGCGGCATCAAGGACCTCAAGGATCTGCCGGACCGGCAGATCATGCTGATCAACAGCGAGGAGCAGGCGAAGCGGCTCGGCGCCGAGGTGCTCGGCGGGTACATCGCGCAGACGGCGCCCGAACCGAAGGGCGACACCCCGGAGCTGGTCGGGAAGCCGGGCAGCGAGGACGCCGCGCTGAACTACGCGTACGCGATCCAGTGGTGGCTGTTCGCCGCGGGCGTCCCCGTCGGCTGGGTGGTCCTGGTCCGCCGTGAGCGCCGGGACCGGGAGGCGGCGGCCGGTGCGGCGCAGGAGAGGGAAGCGGCACCGGCGGCCGTCTAGCGCGGTCCTCCCGCCAGGCTGTCCCGCCAGTACCGGAAGGTGCGTTCCGGGTCGGGCAGCAGGTCCCACGGATGGTGGGTCATGTGGCGGCCGATGCGCCGGAAGACGGGGGCGGCCTCGTCGGGGCGGTGGGCGCGGGTCAGGGCGAAGGCGAGCAGGTTGAGGTCGGTGACGGTTTCGGCGTGGGCCGGGGCGGCCGTGCGGAACCAGCCCGTCAGGGCCGTGTCGATCTCCTGGACCGCGCGCGGCTCGCTCCAGTCGCCGCGCGTCCCCAGGGCCGCGAGGGGTGAGCGCCCCCGCCGATGGGCCGTCAGCTCGACGCGGGCGGCCACGGGGAGCAGGGCCACCGGCGAACCGTGGGGTGCGCGGGCGGCGGCCTGCCAGGCGAAGTCCATCATGTCCGGGAGCGTCCCGTGGGCGCGCGGGGAGAGGTACTCCACGAGCCGGTGGTACGCGGTCCGGTGCCACGGCGCCCGCCGGACCGCCTCGCTCCACACGGGCACCGCGTCCTTCACCGGTACGGCGCAGGAGTGCATCAGGGCGAGCAGGGCCAGCCACGGCGTCGGGTCCTCGGGGCAGGTGTCGGCGGCCCGCAGACAGGTCCGCTCGGCCGCGCGCACGGCGGCGTGCCCCTCGGCGGGTGCGCGGACCGTGTCCACGCAGGCCCGCAGGACGAGGGCGTCCCCGTCGCCGGGCCGGTCGGAGGCCCAGCGCTGCGGGACCACGGCCGGCAGATGGCGGGCCAGTACGAAGACCCGGTGCGCCCTGCGGTCCCAGTCCCGTCCGGTGGTGTGCAGCAGCCGGGCCGCGGGCTCCCAGACCGGGCGGGTGCTGCCCGCGCCGAGCCCGTGCAGCTGGGGGCGCGGCCGGAGTTCGGCCAGGGTCGCGTGGAGGAGGTCGTCGTCGAGTGCGGGGCGGATCAGCAGGGAGGGTCGGCGTCCGAACATCTCGTTCCCTGGGCGACGGAGGGCGGCGGGGGCGGGCGCGCCGTCGGAAAGGCACGCCCGCCTCGCACGGAACCGGGTTCAGCAGCAGCGTCCGGGCGACTCGCCCTCACGCGCCGTGGTGCGCATCCGCTGGTACTCCCGGCGGGTCGGCACCGGGGCGTGCGGGTGGTGGCGGCGGTGCCGGGCGCAGTAGCGGTCGTACTCGGCCTCGCCGGTCAGTTCCCGCGCGTACCAGAGGAGGACGCCCACCGCCTTGCGTACGGCGGTCATGAGCCGGCCCCCACCAGCGGCTCGCTGTCGCGCTGCTCGGGGACGTCGATGCGGGAGGCGACGTACGGCGTCTCGGTCGTCGGCAGCGGCTCGGCCGCCCGCAGGGCCCGTACGCAGACCACCGCGCAGTTGACCAGGACGATCGCGACCAGCAGCAGGAAGACCGCCATGATGACGCCGTCGACGGTGTTGTTGACGACGATGGTGTGCATGTCGTCCAGGTCGGTGGCGCCGGGCAGGAGCTTGCCCGCGTCGGCGGCGTCGGCGTAGACGTCGCGCTGGGCGAAGAAGCCGATCTTCGGGTTGCCGGAGAACACCTTCTGCCACCCGGCGGTGAAGGTGACGGCCACGACCCAGGCGAGCGGGGCGCCGGTCACCCAGGCCCAGCGGGCCTTGCCCGCCTTGACGAGCATGGTCGTGGTGACGGCGAGGGCGACCGCGGCGAGCAGTTGGTTGGCGATGCCGAAGAGGGGGAACAGCTGCTTGATCCCGCCCAGCGGGTCGGTGACACCGGCGTAGAGGAAGTAGCCCCAGGCGCCGACGACGAGGGCGCTGGTGATCCAGACGCCGGGCTTCCAGGTGACGCGGCCGATGGGCTTCCAGACGTTGCCGAGCATGTCCTGGAGCATGAAGCGGCCCACGCGGGTGCCCGCGTCCACGGTGGTGAGGATGAACAGCGCCTCGAACATGATCGCGAAGTGGTACCAGAAGGCCTTGAGGCCGCTTCCGAAGACGCTGGAGAAGATCTCCGACATGCCCACGGCGAGGGTGGGGGCGCCGCCGGAGCGGCCGACCAGCGTCTGTTCCTCGACGGCCTTGGCGGCGGCGGTCAGCTGGTCCGGGGTGATGGCGAAGCCGAGGCCCTTGACCGCCTCGGCGGCGCTCTGCGCGGTCGGGCCGAGCAGCGCGGCCGGGGAGTTCATGGCGTAGTAGAGGCCGGGTTCGAGGACGCAGGCGGCGATCAGCGCCATCACGGCGACGAAGGACTCCGTGAGCATCGAGCCGTAGCCGATGAGGCGGACCTGGGACTCCTTCTGGATGAGCTTGGGGGTGGTGCCCGAGGAGACCAGCGCGTGGAAGCCGGAGAGGGCGCCGCAGGCGATGGTGATGAACAGGAAGGGGAAGAGGGATCCGGCGAAGACCGGTCCTGCGCCGGTGGAGGCGAACTCGGTCACCGCGCCCGCCTTGAGAGTGGGGGCCGCGATCACCACGCCCACGGCCATCAGGGCGATGGTGCCCACCTTCATGAACGTCGACAGGTAGTCACGGGGCGCCAGGAGCATCCACACCGGGAGGACGGAGGCGACGAAGCCGTAGCCGACCAGACAGAAGACGAGGGTCTGCGGGCTCCACAGGAAGTAGTGGGCCAGCGAGGAGTTCTGGATCCAGCCGCCGCCGAGGATGGCGAGCAGGAGCAGCGCCACGCCGATGACGCTGGTCTCCACGACCCGGCCGGGCCGCAGATAGCGCAGGTAGAAGCCCATGAAGAGGGCGATGGGGATGGTCATGGCGACCGAGAAGGTGCCCCAGGGGGACTCCGCGAGGGCGTTGACGACGACCATCGCCAGGACCGCGAGCAGGATGATCATGATGGCGAAGACGCCGATCAGGGCCGCGGCACCGCCCACTGTGCCGATCTCGTCCCGGGCCATCTGGCCGAGGCTCTTGCCGTCCCGGCGCATGGAGAGGAACAGCACGATCATGTCCTGGACCGCGCCGGCGAAGATCACCCCGCTGATGATCCAGATCGTGCCCGGCAGATAGCCCATCTGCGCGGCCAGCACGGGGCCGACCAGCGGGCCGGCGCCCGCGATGGCGGCGAAGTGGTGGCCGAACAGCACCCGGCGGTCGGTGGGGTGGTAGTCGACCCCGTCCTCCAGCCGCTCGGCCGGGGTGGCGCGGCCGTCGTCGGCCCCCAGGACGCGGCGGGCGATGAACCGGGAGTAGAAGCGGTAGGCGATGGCGTACGAGCCGAGCGCGGCCACCACCAGCCAGACCGCGGAGATCTCCTCGCCGCGCGAGAGGGCGAGGACGCCCCAGGCGACGGCGCCGAGCAGGGCGACACCGGTCCACAGTGCGACGGACTTCAGTGACATACGTGACTTTTCCGGCGCGGGACGGCCGGTTTCGGGCAGGGCTGACGCAGGCATGGCGGCTCCTCACCTGGGCGGTGCGGTACGCCTCGGGACCCGAGGCGGGCGAGATCGGCGACCGGTACCAGCGAGGACGGCTCTCCCGTTCGCTGTCGGTCTGTGCAAGAGTTGCCCACCCCCCGACACCGGTTGACAGCGAACTCCCCATGAGATGTCCCGTGGATTTCGCGCCGGTTCCCGTCAACCGAACCCGCCGCCCGCGCAACTGACCGGTGAGGACTCGGCACACCAAAGGCGGTGACCCATGGCCGACGGCGCCATGACGACGACGTTCCTCGCCGTGATCGGCGGGGCGTCGCTGCTCGCCGTGACCGCGCGCCGGCTGCGCCCCAGCGACCGGCTGCCCGACCTGGAGGGCTGGGCGCTGGCCGACCGCTCCCTCGGCCCGGTGTGGACCTGGCTGCTGCTCGGCGGCACGATCTTCACCGCGTACACCTTCACCGCCGTACCGGGCCTCGCCTACGGCAACGGGGCGCCCGCGTTCTTCGCGGTGCCGTACACGGTGATCGTCTGCCCGCTCGCCTTCGTCCTGCTGAGCCGCCTGGGCGAGGTGGCCCGGAGGCACGGCTATGTCACCGCCGCCGACTTCGTGCGGGGCCGCTACGGCTCGCCGCCGCTCGCGCTCGTCGTGGCGCTGACCGGGATCCTCGCGACCATGCCGTATCTGGCGCTGCAACTGCTGGGGATACGGGCGGTGCTGACCGCCGGGGGCGTGTACCCGCGCGGCGCGGCCGGGGACCTGGTGATGGTGGCGCTGTTCGCGGGGCTGGCGGTGGCGACGTACCGGCACGGGTTGCGGGCGCCCGCGGTCATCTCGGCGCTGAAGGCGGTGGCCGTGTTCGTGTCGCTGACCGCCGTGTGCTGGCTGGTGCTGCGGCGGCTGGGCGGGCCCGGCCCGGTGTTCGAGGGCGCGGCGCGGCGGCTCGGGGGCACGGACGTGGCCCACTCGCCGCTGGTCCTCACCCCCGCCCAGCAGCCCGCGTACGCCACCCTCGCGCTCGGCTCCGCGCTCGCCCTGCTGATGTACCCGCACGTCCTCACCGCCGGGTTCGCCGCCGACGGGCCGCGCACCCTGCGCAAGGTCGCGGTGGCGCTGCCCGCCTGGACCGGACTGCTCGCCCTCTTCGGCTTCCTCGGTGTCGCGGCGCTCGCGGCGGGGGTGCGCGCTCCGCAGGGCGGCGCCGAGGCCGCCGTACCGATGCTGGTCGACCGGCTGATGCCGGGGCCGCTGGCCGGGCTGGTGTTCGCCGCGATCACCGTGGGGGCGCTGGTGCCGGCCGCGGTGATGTCCATCGCGGCCGCCACGGGCTTCGTCCGCAACGTCTACGTCGAGTACGTCCAGCCCACGGCCACCCCCAAGCGGCAGGTGCGCATCGCCAAGGCGGTGTCGCTGACCGCGAAGGTCGGGGCGGTGGCGTTCGTGTTCGGGCTGCGCGACCAGGACGCCGTCAACCTGCAACTGCTGGGCGGGGTGTGGATCCTGCAGATCTTCCCCGCCGTGGCGGTGGGGCTGTTCACCGGACGGCTGCACCCGCGGGCGCTGCTCGCCGGCTGGGCCACCGGTATGGCGGCCGGGACCGTCCTGGTCGTCCGCGAGGGGTTCTCCTCCATCGTGACGCTCGGCTTCGGACCGCTGGAGATCTACGCCGGGCTGGCCGCGCTGCTGCTCAATCTGACCGTCGCGGTGGCCGGCACCGCCGCCCTCGAACGCCTCGGTGTCCCGCGCGGCGCCGACACCACCGACCTGCCCTCCCGCCTGACCGTCAGGCGGCCCCGCACGACGGGAGCGAACCACCCGTGAGACGCAGACACCCGATCCCGGCCCCCGTGGCGGAGACGTACGCCGAGCCGCTCGCGCTCGCCGTGACCGACCCGGCGGAGCGGGAACGCGAGGCCGGACTCGCCCGGCTGTTCGAGTTGCACTACTCCTCGATGCTGCGGCTCGCCGTGCTGCTCGGCGCGGACGATCCGGAGAACGTGGTCGCCGAGGCGTACTACCAGATCTACCGGAAGTGGCGGCGGCTGCGGGACGTCCAGGCGGCCGAGGCCTATCTGCGCTCCACGGTCTGCAATCTGACCCGGATGCGGATACGCCACCTCCAGGTCGCCCGCCGGCATGTCGAGAGCCCGCCGGAACTCCCCGACGAGACCGTGGCCTCCGCCGAGAGCACCGCGCTGCTCCGCGACGACCAGCGGGTGCTGATCGACGCCCTGCAGCAGTTGCCGGCCCGGCAGCGCGAGGCGCTCGTGCTGCGCCACTGGCTGGGCCTGAAGGAGAGCGAGATCGCCGCCGCGATGGGCATCTCCTGCGGGTCCGTCAAGACCCACACCTCACGCGGCCTCGCCGCACTCACCCAGGCGATGGAGGCCCGGCGATGAACGACACCGGACCCGACCGGACCCGGCAGGAGCCGCCGGCCGCCGACCGCACGGAGCGGGAGCTGCGCGAGGCGCTCGAAGCGCTCGCCGGAGGGGTGCGGCCCGCGCGGGCCGTGCCCGACGCCTACCGCACCGCGCGCGGGGAGTGGCTGCGGCGCGAGAGGCGGCGCAGGCTGGTGCTCGCCGTGCTGATCGCCGTCGTGTTCGCCCTGGCCACCCTGATCGGCCTGTGGGTGCTGAACCAGACGCCCGCCCACCCGGGGGTGATCTTCTCGGGGACGGGCGACGCGGTGAGCGGGGCGTCACTCCCCCGGCCGCACCCCTGATTGCCCGCCCGGCCCTCCGGGAACCCGCAAGGGCGTGCACCCCCGTATCGAGGACTACGCTCTCATCGGCGACGAACAGACCGCCGCCCTGGTCGGCAGGGACGGCTCGGTCGACTGGCTCTGTCTGCCCCGGTTCGACTCCGCCGCCTGTTTCGCCCGGCTGCTCGGCGACGAGGACAACGGCCACTGGCGCATCGCCCCGAAGGGCGTCGACGGGGTCTGCACCCGCCGCGCCTACCGCCACGACACCCTCGTCCTGGACACGGAGTGGGAGACCGGCCAGGGCGCGATCCGGGTCACCGACCTGATGCCGCAGCGCGACCGCCACCCCGACCTGATCCGGATCGTGGAGGGGCTGCGCGGCCGGGTCACCGTCCGCAGCCGGCTGCGGCTGCGCTTCGACCACGGCTCGATCGTGCCGTGGATGCGCAGGGCGGAGGGACATCGCGTCGCGGTCGCCGGCCCCGACGCGGTCTGGCTGCGCAGCGAACCCGCCGTGCACACCTGGGGCGAGGACTTCGCCACCCACGCGGAGTTCACCGTCGGCGAGGGCGAGTCCGTGGCGTTCGTGCTGACGTGGCACCCCTCGCACGAACGGCGTCCGCCGCTGATCGATCCGCACAAGGCGCTGCGCGGCAGCGTCGAGGACTGGCGGGAATGGGCCGCGCGCTGCCGCTACGACGGCCCGCACCGGGACGCCGTGATGCGCTCCCTGATCACCCTGAAGGCGCTCACCTACCGGCCCACCGGAGGCATCGTCGCCGCCCCCACCACCTCCCTGCCCGAGGAGCTGGGCGGGGTGCGCAACTGGGACTACCGCTACTGCTGGCTGCGCGACTCCACCCTCACCCTGGGCGCGCTGCTGGAGGCCGGCTACCAGGACGAGGCCGAGGCCTGGCGGGACTGGCTGCTGCGGGCGGTCGCCGGCGACCCGGCCGACCTGCAGATCATGTACGGGCTGGGGGGCGAGCGCCGGCTGCCCGAGTTCGAGCTGCCCTGGCTGTCCGGCCACGCCGGCTCCACCCCCGTACGCGTCGGCAACGACGCCGTGAACCAGCTCCAGCTCGACGTCTACGGCGAGGTCATCGACTCGTTGGCGCTGGCCCGGGCCGCGGGCCTGGAGACGAAACCGCATGTGTGGGCGATCCAGTGCGCGTTGATGAGCTGGCTGAGCGAGAACTGGCGACAGCCGGACGAGGGGCTGTGGGAGGTGCGCGGGGGCCGCCGGCAGTTCGTGCACTCGAAGGTGATGGTGTGGGTGGCCGCCGACCGGGCGGTCCGCGCGCTGGAGGAGAACCCCGAGCTCAGCGGGGACCTGGAGGGGTGGCGGGCGATGCGCGACGAGGTGCACCGGGAGGTGTGCGAGAAGGGCTACGACCCGGAACGGAACACCTTCACCCAGTCCTACGGCTCCCGCGACCTCGACGCCGCCCTGCTGCTCATCCCGCGCCTCGGCTTCCTGCCGGCGGACGACCCGCGCGTGGTCGGCACGGTCGACGCGGTCCGCGCGGAGCTCGGCCACGGCGGTCTGGTGCGCCGCTACAGCACCGACGGGACGACGGTGGACGGTCTGCCCGGCGACGAGGGCACCTTCCTGGCCTGCTCGTTCTGGCTGGCGCACGCGCTCCGGGAGACGGGCCGCACCGAGGAGGCGCGGGAGCTGTTCGAACGGCTGGTGGGCCTCTCGAACGACGTGGGTCTGCTGGCCGAGGAGTACGACCCGGTCGCCGGCCGCCATCTCGGCAACTTCCCGCAGGCCTTCAGCCACCTCGGCCTGGTGAACACCGCCCTCGCCCTGTACGGGGGCGGGAAGGCAGGATAGGGGCCATGGATCTTGGACTGAAGGACCGGGTGTACGTCGTCACGGGGGCCACCCGCGGCCTGGGGCACGCGGCCGCGCGCGAACTCGTCGCGGACGGCGCGAAGGTGGTCGTGACCGGGCGGGACGAGAAGCGGGTCGCGGACGCGGCGGCCGCACTGGGCCCGAACGCCGTGGGGGTCGCCGTCGACAACGCCGATCCGCAGGCCGCGGCGCGGCTCATCGCCACCGCCCGGGAGAGCTTCGGTGCCTTCGACGGGGTGCTGGTGAGCGTGGGCGGGCCGCCGCCGGGGTTCGTCGCGGACAACACCGACGAGCAGTGGCAGGCGGCGTTCGAGTCGGTGTTCCTGGGTGCGGTGCGGCTGGCGCGGGCGGCGGCGGCCGAGCTGGAGTCCGGCGGGGTGATCGGGTTCGTGCTGTCGGGGTCGGTGCACGAGCCGATCCCGGGGCTGACGATCTCGAACGGGCTGCGGCCGGGTCTCGCGGGCTTCGCCAAGTCGCTCTCCGACGAGCTGGGGCCGCGTGGCATCCGGGTCGTGGGGCTGCTGCCGTCGCGGATCGACACGGACCGGGTGCGGGAGCTGGACGGGTTGTCGGCCGATCCCGAGGCCACGCGGGCCGCGAACGAGTCGCGGATCGCGCTGCGGCGGTACGGGGCGCCGGAGGAGTTCGGAAGGGTGGCGGCGTTTCTGCTGTCTCCGGCCGCCTCGTATCTCACGGGGATCATGGTGCCGGTGGACGGGGGGATGCGGCACGGGTTCTGAGCCTGAGGGGTTCGTGTCGGGTGCGGGTGAGCGGGGGCTTGTCGCGCCCACGCGGCGGAGCCGCAGATCGACGCGGCCCCGCGCCCCTCGGGTGCGTCCCCCGAACCTGGGGTTCACGTCACCCTTGCCGCCTTGTGTTTGGCCGCCCTCAGTCGTACGTCCGCCGGGAGTCTCTTCAGGGCCGCCGAGTCCCTCGCGTGGGCCAGGGCCTGGTGGGTCAGGTCGTTCAGGGCCGTTCCCGGGTCCACGTGGGGTTCCAGGCGCAGGCGTACCCGGGTCTCGGGGGCGTCCCTGCGGCCCGTGAGGCGGACGTGGGCGTGGGCCACGCCCTCCAGTTCGCCCGCGTCGGCCGTCAGCACGGACTGCAGGGCGCGGCCCCGCAGCAGCGCGCCCGCGCCGTCGCCGGTGTCCACCAGGACCTCGCCGAGCCGACGGCGGCGCAGTACGGCCGTCAGCCACCACAGGGCGAGCAGCACGAGCACCGCGAGAACGGCGATCACCGTCGGCCACCACCAGGTCTCGTCCCGCCACTTCGTGCGTTCGGCGGTGCTGAGCAGGACGTCGTGGGGGCCGTCGTGGATCCACCAGGAGGGTGGCGAGACCCCCAGGCCCACGGCCAGCACCGCCCCGCCGACGGCGAGGAGGACCAGGCCGACGAGGCCGAGCAGCACACGGTTGACGGTCCTGAGCATGACCCTCACCCCTTCTTCCCGGGCCGCCGCACGTGCACCGACAGACGCGGGGGACGGACGAGTCCCAGCCCCCGGATCGCCTCCGTCAGAACGGCGTCCAGATCGGTGTGTACGGCGTCCAGGTCGCGGAAATGGGAGAGCGCGCGCACGTCGGCCCTGCGCCGGTGCGCCCGCACCCGGACCGACTGGACGCCGGCGACCTCCATGGCCCGGTCGCGCAGCACCAGGGCGACCGCGTCCCGGTGGAGGCCGGCCCGGACGTCGGGGTGGACGCGGCGCATCGGCAGGACGTCCCTGAGGCCCGGGGTGACGGCCAGCAGGATCAGCCACAGGCCGAGGGCCGCGGCGACGCCCGCGCCGACCAGCACCCACGTGTCGTCGAGGGGGCGCTCGGCGAGCTGGGTGGCCAGGTCGTGCCGCCAGGCGAGGGCGGACCGGCCGGCGCGGACGGCGCAGACGTCGTAGAGGAAGGCGCCCGCGACGACGAACATCAGCGCCGCGACGACGGCCGCGGGGACGCGGCGCGGCGACCAGAAACGGTGCGCCTCGCCGGCGTTGGGCACCCGCGGTGGGTCCTCGCCGGGTTGCTGCTTCTCGAGTACGGGCAGGGTGCTGGTGCCCTCCGTGCCCCGGGGCTCGCTCATCGCGTCCTCCCGTGTGCCGCGCCGGGAGCCGTCGTCAGGTGCAGCCGTTCCACCTGGACGGCGACCTCCGGAACCTGCATTCCCACCAACGCGCCTACCCGCTCGGTGACATGCCGACGCACCGCGTGGCAACGCGAGCCGATGTCGGTGGGGTAGTCGAGTTCGAGGTGGACGTGGAGGTGCGCGGCGTCGTGATGGACGACCACCGTGGCGTGCGGGCGGCCCGCCTCGGGGTGCAGCGGGCGCACCGCCTCCAGCGCGGCCTGGGCGGCGATCTTCGCCACGACCCGGTCCGCGATGCGGGTCGCCCCGCGCTCGCCCGGCGGGACGTCGGCGGGACGTCGGCCGGCCGCGCCCGTCCCCTCGCTCACCTCCGTCACCTGCGCCGGTCGTCACGTGTGCGGAAGAAGTCCCCTACCTCCATGTCTCCTTCCAGGAGCCTTCCGACGACGAACCCGATGGCGCCGAGGGCGGCCACCAGGAGGAAGGCACCGAAGCCGCCGAAGTATCCGGCGAAGCCCAGTGCCATGCCGGCGATCATCCCGATCACGGCCCTGCTCATGCTGTGTTCCTCCGCTCGTCGGCCGTTGCGTCACTGGATGCGGGGCTCCGGCTCCTCGTCCTCCTCCTCGGGGAGCTTCACGTCGCTCACCGCGATGTTGACCTCGACGACCTCCAGGCCGGTCATCCGCTCCACGGCCGCGATCACGTTCTCCCGGACGTCCCGGGAGACCTCGGTGATCGACACGCCGTAGTCGACGACGATCTCCAGGTCGAGCGCGGTCTGCACCTCGCCGACCTCGGCCTTGACGCCGCGCGTCACGGACTTGGTGCCACCGGGCACCCGGTCGCGCACCGCGCCGAAGGTGCGGCTGATGCCGCTGCCCATGGCGTGGACGCCGACGACGTCACGGGTCGCGAGGCCGGCGATCTTCTCCACCACTCCGTCGGCGATGGTGGTGCGGCCCCGGCTCGCGGGGTCGCCGCCGCCACGCCGGGTCGGCTTGCGGGTCGACACGGACTCCGTGCCGCCCTCCGTGCTCTGTGTCCGGCTCTGCTCCGTTGCCTCACTCATGGCCGTACGTCCTTCTCGGTCGTCGTCCCTTCGACCACGGTAAGCGCGGTTGCGCCGCCGCGCCCCGGGGATACGGCAGGCTGGAGGAATGGACGGGTGGACGAGTGCGGTACGGCATCAGGTGGGCCTGGGCAGGCTCCTGCCCCTGGGCGGCGCGCGCGACGGGGCGTGGATCGCCGAGGAGGCGGCGAAGGGCGTACTGCGTGAGGCGGTCGGGGAGGTGCCGGGGGTGCGGCTCGGGGTGCTCCGGGTCGCCCCCGTGGATCCGGCGGACGCGGACGAGCCCGTCGTGCCGCCTCCGCCGAGCGGACTGCCGCCGGGGCCCCTTCGGGTGACGGCGGACTTCGCGGCGTCCCCCGTGGAGCCGCTCCCGGCGACGGCGGCCCGGCTGCGCCACGCACTGGCCACGGCCGCGGTCGAACGCCTCGGTCTGACGGTCACGCGGGTGGACCTGCGGGTGACGGACCTGCTGGAGCGGGGCGAGCCGGTTCCGCGTGCCGCGGCGTCCCCGGCCCTGCCGTCCGCCGGCCCGCCCCTCACCGGTGAGGAGGCCCTCGCGGCGGAGGCGGCGCTGTCCGTGCCGGGGGTGACGGGCATGACCGGCGCCCTGGGCAGAGCGGTACGCCTGGAGACCTACGAGGCGACGACCGGCGCGGCCCTGCCGCACCGGCACGCGCGCGTGGAGATCGTGGTCCGCGCGGACCACCGGGCCGTGGAGGTGGCACGGCGGGTCCGTGAGACGGTGCGCACGGCGCTGCCGGACCACCCGACGGTCACGGTGCTGGTGACCGGGGTGAACTGAGGGCGAGCGCCGTTCAGTCGCCGAGGCCGGCCAGGTCGCGCAACCGCCGGCCCTGTGCCGCCCGCTCGGCGGCGCGCTGCTCGTCGTACGTACGGTCCGCGGCGCCCCGCAGCAGCGCCTTGGTCTCGATGACGGCCTCCCGCGGCGCGGCGAGGATCGCCGTGGCCAGCTCCCGTGCGGCCGCGTCGAGTTCCCCGACCGGCACCGCGATGTTCGCGAGCCCCGAGCTCACCGCCTCCTGCGCCCCCACGAACCGTCCGGTCAGGCAGAGCTCGACCGCGCGGCCGTAACCGACGAGGGAGACGAGGGGATGCGTGCCCGTCAGATCCGGCACCAGGCCGAGGGCGGTCTCGCGCATGACGAACTGCACGTCGTCGGCGACGACGCGCACATCGCAGGCGAGCGCGAGCTGGAAGCCCGCGCCGATGGCATGGCCCTGGACGGCGGCGACGGTCACGACGTCGTTGCGCCGCCACCAGGTGAAGCCCTCCTGGAACTCGGCGATGGCGGCGTCGAGTTCGGCGTCGCCACTGCGCGCGAGATCGATGAAGGAGGGTTCGCCCTCGATCCCCTCGGGCGTGAACATCTGCCGGTCGAGGCCGGCGGAGAAGGACTTGCCCTCACCGCGCAGCACGACCACCCGGACGGAGCCCGGCAGCAGCCGCCCGGCCTCGGCGAGCGTCCGCCACATCGCGGGGCTCTGCGCATTGCGCTTGGCCGGGTTGGTCAGCGTCACCGTGGCGAGCGCGTCGTCGACGGTGAGCCGTACGCCGTCCTTGTCGAGCAGGGGAACGAGTTCCTGGTCGGGCGTGGCCATGGGGCGCCTCCGATGCGTGCGGTCAACAGAGCGGTGCTAGGTGAAAGCGATGCTAAGTGACTGCACAGTAACCACCCGGCCGATCGGACGACCGACCGGGTGGCACCATCGAAGCCGGTGGGCCGCCCGGGTCAGGACGAGGCGGCCTTCTTGCCTCGCGTCGCGCCGCCACGCCCACGGAGCGTGACGCCCGACTCGCTGAGCATCCGGTGTACGAAGCCATACGAGCGGCCGGTCTCCTCGGCCAGCGCCCGGATGCTCGCACCGGAGTCGTACTTCTTCTTCAGGTCTGCCGCGAGCTTGTCGCGCGCGGCGCCGGTCACCCGGCTGCCCTTCTTCAGAGTCTCGGCCACCCGTGCCTCCTCATGGGAAGTGCGCTCTGGTCCCCTCATGATCACCCCTCCGGGGCCCGATGGCCACCCATTCGGCAAGGTCCGTGCGAGAGGGTTTTGACGACAGGAGCGCGTCCCCACAACCGGAACCTGTGATTCCACCCGGAGCCGTTCGTACGGCCGAACGGGTTCTTTCGCGAAATACCAGGTCAGAGACGCGCGACGGCCGATCCCTTGTCGACAAAGGGATCGGCCGGAAAATGGATGTAGGACACACCTCGATACGAGGAGATCTCACACAGATGATGGATCACCCGTGGGCCGAATGATCCAACACGGGTGATCCACCACGGATGATCAAGCGAGCGCGACGAGATCCGCGTAGTCGGCGCCCCAGAGGTCCTCGACACCGTCGGGCAGCAGGATGATCCGCTCGGGCTGGAGCGCCTCCACCGCGCCCTCGTCGTGGGTGACGAGGACGACCGCGCCCTTGTAGGTACGCAGCGCGCCGAGGATCTCCTCACGGCTGGCCGGGTCGAGGTTGTTGGTGGGCTCGTCGAGCAGGAGGACGTTCGCCGAGGAGACCACCAGCGTCGCGAGGGCGAGGCGGGTCTTCTCGCCGCCGGAGAGGACACCGGCGGGCTTGTCGACGTCGTCGCCGGAGAACAGGAACGAGCCGAGCACCTTGCGGACCTCGACGAGGTCCATGTCGGGGGCGGCGGAGCGCATGTTCTCCAGGACCGTGCGGTCCGGGTCGAGGGTCTCGTGCTCCTGGGCGTAGTAGCCGAGCTTGAGGCCGTGACCGGGGCGGACCTCGCCGGTGTCGGGCTGCTCCACCCCGCCCAGCAGCCGCAGCAGGGTGGTCTTGCCGGCGCCGTTGAGGCCGAGGATGACGACCCGGGAGCCCTTGTCGATGGCGAGGTCGACGTCGGTGAAGATCTCCAGCGAGCCGTACGACTTCGACAGGCCCTCGGCCATCAGCGGGGTCTTGCCGCAGGGCGCGGGCTCGGGGAAGCGGAGCTTGGCGACCTTGTCGGAGACGCGGACCGCCTCCAGGCCGGAGAGCAGCTTGTCGGCGCGGCGGGCCATGTTCTGCGCGGCGACCGTCTTGGTGGCCTTGGCGCGCATCTTGTCGGCCTGGGAGTGCAGGGCCGCGGCCTTCTTCTCGGCGTTGGCGCGCTCGCGCTTGCGGCGCTTCTCGTCGGCCTCGCGCTGCTGCTGGTAGAGCTTCCAGCCCATGTTGTAGACGTCGATCTGGGAGCGGTTGGCGTCCAGGTAGAACACCTTGTTGACGACCGTCTCGACCAGGTCGACGTCGTGGCTGATGACGATGAAGCCGCCGCGGTAGGTCCTGAGGTAGTCGCGCAGCCAGACGATCGAGTCGGCGTCGAGGTGGTTGGTCGGCTCGTCGAGCAGCAGGGTGTCCGCGTCGGAGAACAGGATGCGGGCCAGTTCGACGCGGCGGCGCTGACCGCCGGAGAGGGTGTGCAGGGGCTGGCCGAGCACCCGGTCGGGCAGGTTGAGGGCGGCGGCGATGGTGGCGGCCTCGGCCTCGGCGGCGTACCCGCCCTTGGTGAGGAACTCCGTCTCCTGGCGCTCGTACTGCCGCATCGCCTTCTCGCGGGTGGCGCCCTGGCCGTTCGCGATGCGCTGCTCGTTCTCCCGCATCTTGCGCAGGAGGACGTCGAGGCCGCGCGCGGCGAGGATGCGGTCGCGGGCGAGGACGTCGAGGTCGCCGGTGCGGGGGTCCTGCGGGAGGTAGCCGACCTCGCCGGAGCGGGTGACCTGGCCCGCGGCGGGGATGCCCTCGCCGGCCAGAACCTTGGTCAGGGTCGTCTTGCCCGCGCCGTTGCGCCCGACCAGGCCGATGCGGTCGCCCTTGGCGACACGGAAGGAGGCGCTCTCGATGAGGATGCGGGCACCGGCGCGCAGCTCGATGCCGGAGGCGGAGATCACGGTCAGACTCCTGTGCGGGGTCGGTGGCGGGTTGGGCGGCTGAGGACGTTCCCGCCGTCTAATGCGCGAGGAGAATGGCCATGAGGCCAGTCTAACGGGCCCGTGCAAGCACTTTTTCTGTGTTCAGGTGTTCGATCTTGACGAGGGAGTGATCTGCATGACAGGCACGAGCGGCCGCCCGAGCGTCTGCCCCACGCTGCTGTACACCGACGCGAAGGCGGCGATACGGCAGCTCACCGAGGCCTTCGGGTTCAGCGAGCTGTCGGTGTACGAGGGTGAGGGCGGGGCGGTGATGCACGCCGAGCTGGTGCAGGGCAACGGCGCGGTGATGCTCGGCTCGAAGGGCCGCGGCGGTGTGTTCGACACGGCGATGAAGGACGCGGGCCCGACCGGGGTGTACGTCGTCGTGGACGACGTGGACGCGCACCACCGGCGGGCCGTGGAGCACGGTGCCGAGGTCCTGATGCCCCCGACGGACCAGGACTACGGCTCCCGCGACTACATGGCCCGCGATCTGGAGGGCAACATCTGGAGCTTCGGCACGTACGCGCCGGACATCCAGGGCTGACGGCCGGGGCCCGGGAGGGGGCCCCGGGGGTCAGCCGCCGCGGTGCACCTGGAAGGCGGCCCGGCGGACGGCCTTGGCCAGCGCCGGGTCGGGGTGCGCGGCGGCCAGCGCCACCAGCACCTGCACGGTGCGGGGGTGGCCGACGGCGCGCACCTCGGCCAGCAGCGCGGGCACGGTCGGCTGGAGCGCGGACTCCAGGTGCCGGACGAGCATCGGGGCCTCGCCGTGGTCGGCCACGGCGGCGGCGGTGTCGACCCACAGCCAGGTGGCCTCCTCACGGGTGAGCACCTCGTGGGCGTCCTCCGGGTCGACGCCGTCGTGCTCGGCGAGCCAGAGCAGCGCGTACGGTCTGAGGGCCGGCACCTCGACGACGGCCCGTACGTCGGGCTCGGCGGGGGCGCCCACGACACGCAGCGCCTCGAAGGCCAGGCCGCGCAGCAGGGCGTCCTCGCCACGGGCGGCGACCAGCAGCTCGGTGACGGCGCTGCCGACGGGCCGGGCGGCGAGCCAGGCGCGGTACTCGGCGCGGGCCGCGTTCGGGCGGAGCTGGGCGCAGCCGCGGAGCATGTCCTCGGCGGACTGCTCGATGTTGCCGGCCGGGCTCTGCGCGGCGACGCAGATCTGCTCCAGCTTGACCCACACCGCCCAGTTGCCGAGCGGGGTGAGCGTGGCGTGGCCGTCACCGCAGGTGAGCGCGCCCACGGAGGCGAGCGCGTGCAGGGCCCAGTCGAGCAGCGGGGCGAGTTCGGCGTCCCGGGCGGGCTCCGCGGGGTCGGCGTCGGCGGAGGGCTCGGTGGCGGCGGGCGCCGGCGGGCCGGCCGCGTCGGCGGCGTAGGGGACCTCGCAGCGCTCGGTGCGCAGCTCGGTGACGCGCTGGCGCAGCAGGTCCAGGAGCTGGTCCACGGGGACGGGTCCGGCGGAGAGCTGGAGGAAGGACAGCACCTGCGGCATGGCCGAGACGACCTCGGCGACGGCCGCGGGCTCCTCCTCGGCGGGTTCCGGGGTGGCGAGCGACCAGGCGTCGAAGAGGGCGACCCAGCCGCGCAGCACGGCGCTGTCGTCGCGGTCCCAGGCGCGCAGCCGCCAGCCGGGGCGGGCGCTCGCGCCGTGCACCTCGACGAGACCCGCCAGCCGGGCGGTGTCCCAGTCGTGGCGGACCTGATCGGCGGTCAGGGCCAGATCGCGGGCCGCCCGTTCGGCGGTCGCCTCGGAGAGGGTGGCCTTGCCGTCGGCGGTCGCGGCGTCGCCGCCGGGGCCGAGGACGCTGTCGGCCCAGCGCGCGACACGGGCCGCGGCGGCCAGACCTGAGCGCGCCATTCTGGCCAGCTCCGCCGGGGCCGGAGTGCCCTCCGGGGGGCGGGGCGCGGGGCGGCGCGGGCGCCGCTGGTTCACTGCTGTGGGGGCGGCGGCCAGGGGTCGCGGGCGGACGAGTCGAAGCCTGGAGTCGCGCGGGATACGGGACGTCACGGGTGCAGTCTTCCGGTTGACGGTCCGAAAACCCAAACGGAATGTCACGGCGGGCGACGGGACTGGCCAACGCACGGGGTCCGAGGAGCGGCGAGGAGACGGGTTCAGGCCAGTGGTACGGGCTTAAACGGAACGTTCGGGACCGGTGGGTGGGGAGGTGTCGTGCGGGTCAGCTGAGGGGGGTGAGGAAGCGGCGCAGGGCCTCCTCGTAGGCCGCCGGGTCGGCGTTCCACATGGCGCCGTGCGGGGCCTGGGCGACCGTGCGGAGGGCGACCAGGTCGGGGCGGCGGGCGGCGAGCCGGCGGGAGGCGTGCCAGGGGGCCACGGTGTCGTCGGGGCCGTGGAAGACGAGGGTCGGGACGGCGAGCCGGGCCGGGTCGGCGCTGTCGTCGCCGTGGCCGTCGGGGGCGGCGTGCAGGCCGGTGCGGCCCTGGGCGGCGCGGACGGCGAGCGGCAGCAGCACGCCGGGGGTGTGCCGGGCGGCGGCGAGGGCGCGCAGGGTGGACTGCCAGTCCAGCACCGGGGAGTCCAGGACGAGTCCGGAGACGAGGTCGCGCGGTCCGGAGCGGGCGGCGGCGCGCAGGGCCATGGTGGCGCCGGTGGACCAGCCGAGCAGGACGAGGCGCTCGGCGCCGTGGCGGACGGCGTAGCGCATGGCCGCGTCCAGGTCGCGCCACTCGGTCTGGCCGAGGTGGTTGAGGCCGTCCGTGGGACGGGGGGCGCCGAGGTCGCCGCGGTAGGAGAGGGCGAGCACGGGGAAGCGGTGGCGGTGCAGGAAGCCGAGGAGGTTCAGGGTGTGCTCGCGGGTGGTGCCGAGACCGTGCACGGCGACGACCCAGGTGCGGCGGGCGCCGGGGACGAACCAGGCGGGCAGGTCGCCGAGTTCGCCCGGTATGTCGACGTCGGTGTGGTCGAGGCCCAGGGCGCCGCTCGGGGTGCCGACGTACAGGTTGGGGGTGAGCCAGACCGGGTCGCCGGGGTCGAGGGTGCCGTGCGTCACGCGTTCGAGGCGGCGTACGACGGTGTCGGCGGAGGGCGGGGCGCCGGGCAGGACGGGGCCGACGACCGCGTGGGAGCCGTCCCCGGCGAGGCCGTAGGTGCCGGGGCGCAGGGTGGCGAGGTGCCGGGTGAGGGTCACCCGGCCGGCCGCGGTGCCGTGCACGGTGAGCCGGGGTTCGGTGGGCAGGGGACGGCCGGGCGGCGCCTTGAGTGCGGCGTCGCTGGCGATCCGGCCGGCGGCGACACTGGCGGCGCCGGCGGCCAGGGCTGCGGTGACGGCGGCGGCCGTCGCTGTGGCAGTGCGCACGCGTCCAGTGTCCTGGCCATCCCGCTGCGCGGCCAGTGGTGGCGGGGGCGGTTCGGCGCCGCCGGTGTGCGCCGTCGGGGCCGAGCTCCGTCGGGGCGGAGGAAAGACGCGCGTGAGCGGCAGGGGGTCAGGCCTGTTGGCCGTAGCCCCGTAGGCGGTCCCCCGCCTCCGCCACCTGGGCCCGTGTCAGGAGGGTCGGGGTTCGGCCGGGGACCGAGGACGCCGTGAGCCAGAGGTGGCACATCCACTCGAGCTGGGCCGTTCGGTCGTAGGCCTGGTCGAGGGTGGTGCCGTGGGTGAGGGTGCCGTGGTTCTGCAGGAGGCAGCCGGTGCGGTCGGCCAGGGCACGCAGGGCGTTCCCGGCCAACTCCTCGGTGCCGTACGTCGCGTAGGGGGCGACCCGGACGGGGCCGCCGAGGGCGCCGGCCATGTAGTGGATCGTGGGGAGCTCGGTGACGAGGGTGGAGACGGCGGTGGCGTGCACCGCGTGGGTGTGGACGATCGCGCGGGCGTCGGTGTGGCCGTATACGGCGAGGTGCAGGGGGAGCTCGCTGGTGGGGGCGAGGGTGCCGAGGACCTGCCGGCCGGTGAGGTCGACGCCGGTGATGTCGTCGGGGGTGAGACGGTCGTAGGGCACGCCCGAAGGGGTGACGAGCACGGTGTCGCCGAGCCGCACCGAGACATTGCCGGAGGTGCCGACGACCAGGCCGTCGGTGACGGTGCGGCGGGCCGTCGCCACGAGTGCCGCCCAGGCCTGCCGCTCCTGGCTCAGGTGTTCACCCATGCCCCGATCCTGCCAGCGGGACGGCGGCCGGGTCGAACGCGCTGCCGAGGTCCAGTCCATATGGACACCACGACGCCCACCTCAGTTCACCTTCCGTTCACTCAGATTACTTAACTTCAACGAACCAATGACTTCGAACGATTGCCTGGGTAAATGGAAAACTTCTCGCTGATCCTCGCGATTGTGGTGGTAACCGCACTCGCGTTCGATTTCACGAACGGTTTCCACGACACCGCCAACGCGATGGCCACCACCATCTCGACCGGTGCACTCAAGCCCAAGGTCGCGGTGGCCATGTCCGCCGCGCTGAACCTTGTGGGCGCCTTCCTCTCCGTGGAGGTCGCGAACACGATCTCCAAGGGTCTCGTCGACGAGACCGGCATCCGTCCCGAGGTCATCTTCGCCGCCCTGGTCGGCGCGATCCTCTGGAACCTGCTGACCTGGCTGGTGGGCCTGCCCTCCAGCTCCTCCCACGCCCTCATGGGCGGCCTGATCGGCGCCACCATCGCCTCGGCCGGCATGGGCGCGGTGCACGGTGACGCCCTGGTCACCAAGGTTCTGATCCCGGCGGTCGCGGCGCCGATCGTGGCGGGCGTCGCCGCGATGCTCGCGACCCGGCTGTCCTACACGCTCGGCCGGAAGGCCGACGGCAAGGCCGCCGAGAAGGGCTACCGCGCCGGCCAGATCGCCTCGGCGGGCCTGGTCTCCCTGGCGCACGGCACCAACGACGCGCAGAAGACGATGGGCATCATCACCCTCGCGCTGGTCGCGGGCGGCGCCGTCGCCCCCGACTCGGACCCGCCCACCTGGGTCATCCTCTCCGCGGGCCTGGCCATCGCGCTCGGCACCTACCTCGGCGGCTGGCGCATCATCCGCACCATGGGCAAGGGCCTGACCGACCTCCAGCCGCAGCAGGGCTTCGCCGCCCAGACCAGCGCCGCGACGGTCATCCTGGCCTCCTCCCACCTCGGCTTCTCCCTGTCCACCACGCACTCCGTGTCCGGTTCCGTGATGGGCGCGGGCCTGGGCCGCAAGGGCGGCGTGGTCCGCTGGTCCACGGCGACCCGGATGTTCGTGGCCTGGGGCCTGACCCTCCCGGCGGCCGCCCTGGTGGGCGCGCTGGCCGAGTCGGTCACCGACCTCGGGGACTGGGGCACGGCGGTCGTCGCGGTCTTCCTGGTCGCCTCCAGCGCGGCGATCTGGAAGATCTCCCGCCGCGAGGTCGTGGACGCGTCGAACGTCAACGCGACCGAGGAGCCGGCCGGCGTGATCACCACCGCGATCGCCGCCGTCACCCCGCCCCCGGCGGGCACGGTCTCCGAGGACCTGACGGCCACCATCCCCTCCCCGGCGGCCACCGCCACCACCGTCGAGCCGACGGCTCCGGCCGCCTGAGCCGGCCCACCAGGCACCAGGAAGAAGGAAGAGAAGCAGCATGGACATCGACTGGGCGGCCCTGGGCTCCGTCTTCGGCGTCAGCCTCGTGGTCACCGTGGCTCTCGTGGCCCTGTTCACCCTCGGCGTCATGGGCCTGTCCCGCCAGGAGCGGGCCTCCGCGGAGGGCGGCTCGGCCGGCCTCGCGGTGACGGGGGCGTACGTGTGCTTCGCGGCCTGCGCGGCGGCGGTGGCGTACGGGATCTCACTGATCGTGGCCTGACCACGCGTTCGGACACCCGGGGTGCGGGACGGTTCGCCGTCCCGCACCCCGTTCGCATGCCCGGGCGAACAGCCCGCGCCCGGCCGCCGTGTGGGGTTCTGCACACTCTCCCCGTGCAGGTCAACGGCAAGTTGACGGCCGTTCCGGGGGCGTGGTGGACTGCCGGAGCCATGTACGACGGCAGAAGAGGAAGCCGGTGTGAATCCGGCGCGGTCCCGCCACTGTCACCGGGGTAGGTAGCCCCGGGAGCCAGGAACTCTCGCCGCCGGTCTCGTCGAACCAGGGCGTGGACACCCTGAGTGAGGACATATCGCCATGCTCGCCTGCCGTTCGGGAGCCCGCCGCGGGCAGGCTCCCGGGTACTGCCCAGGATCGCTGCCCGACCCCACGGCCGGCTGAGCCGATGCGAGCCGATCGCGTCTTCGCGTACGGCGCCGCCGCCGGACTCCTCGGTGACCTGCTCCTCGGCGATCCCCGCCGGGCGCACCCGGTCGCCGCGTTCGGGCGGACCGCCGCTGCCGTGGAGCGGGCGCTGTGGCGGGACCACCGGGGGTGGGGCGCCCTGCACACCGCCGTGTGCGCCGGCGGCGCCGTGGCCCTGGGGGCCGTCGCCGAACGGGCCGTACGCCGCTCCCCCGCCGTCTCCGTCGTCCTCACCGCCGCCGCCACCTGGGCCGTGGTCGGCGGGACCTCGCTCGTGCGCGAGGCCCGGACCATCGGACGGGCCCTCGACGCGGGGGACGTCGAGGGGGCGCGGGCCAGGCTGCCGCATCTGTGCGGGCGGGATCCGCAGGCGCTCGACGCCGACGGGATCGCGCGGGCCGTCGTGGAGTCCGTCGCCGAGAACACCTCCGACGCCGTCGTGGGCGCCCTGGTGTGGGGCGCCGTGGGCGGCGTGCCGGGGCTGCTGGGCTTCCGGGCCGTCAACACCCTGGACGCCATGGTGGGTCACCGGTCCGCCCGGTACCGGCGGTTCGGCTGGGCCTCGGCCCGCCTCGACGACCTCGCGGGATGGCCGGGGGCACGGCTGACCGCCGTACTCGCCACCGTGGCCGGGGACGATCCCCGGGGTGCCGTACGGGCCTGGCGGGCGGACGCGGACCGGCACCCGAGCCCCAACGCCGGGCCCGTGGAGGCCTCGTTCGCGGGAGCCCTCGGGGTACGGCTCGGCGGGACGCTGTCGTACGGGGGCAGGGTCGAGCACCGGCCCGTGCTCAACGGGGAAGGACGCGCGGTCGCCACGGGCGACGTCGAGCGGGCCGTACGGCTCTCCCGGCGCGTCGGTCTGCTCGCGCTCGGCGTCTGTGTCGCCGGGCGACTCATCGCAAGGGGGCACAGGTCATGAGCGGGGGTCTCCTCGTCGCCGGTACCACCTCCGACGCCGGCAAGAGCGTCGTCACGGCCGGGATCTGCCGGTGGCTGGTCCGCCAGGGGGTCAAGGTCGCGCCCTTCAAGGCGCAGAACATGTCGCTGAACTCCTTCGTGACGAGGGAGGGCGCCGAGATCGGACGGGCGCAGGCCATGCAGGCGCAGGCCTGCCGCGTCGAGCCGACCGCGCTGATGAATCCCGTACTGCTCAAGCCCGGTGGCGAGCAGAGCAGTCAAGTGGTGCTGCTCGGCAAGCCGGTGGGCGAGCTGAGCGCGCGGGGCTACCACGGGGGGCGGCAGCGCAAACTCCTCGGGACCGTTCTCGACTGTCTCGCCGAGTTGCGGGGCACGTATGACGCGGTGATCTGTGAGGGGGCCGGTTCTCCCGCCGAGATCAATCTCCGGCGGACCGACATCGTCAACATGGGGATCGCCCGGGGCGCCGGGTTCCCGGTCCTCGTCGTCGGCGACATCGACCGCGGTGGGGTCTTCGCCTCCTTCTTCGGGACCGTCGCGCTGCTCTCCCCCGAGGACCAGGCGCTCGTCGCCGGATTCCTCGTCAACAAGTTCCGTGGGGACGTCTCGCTCCTGGAGCCGGGGCTCGACATGCTGCACGGGCTGACCGGGCGGCGGACGTACGGGGTGCTGCCCTTCCGGCACGGGCTCGGCATCGACGAGGAGGACGGGATGGGGGTCCGCAACACCCGGGCCTCCGCCCCGGTCGGCGAGGACGTGCTGCGGGTCGCCGTGTGCGCGGTCCCGCTGATGTCCAACTTCACCGACGTGGACGCGCTCGCCGCCGAACCGGGTGTCGTGGTGCGGTTCGTGGACCGGCCGGAGGAGCTGGCCGACGCCGACCTCGTGGTGATCCCGGGCACGCGCGGGACCGTACGGGCCCTGGAGTGGCTGCGCGAGCGGGGGCTCGCCGACGCCCTCGTCGGAAGAGCCGCGCAAGGGCGCCCGATTCTCGGCATCTGCGGCGGCTTCCAGATCCTCGGCCGGCACATCGAGGACGAGGTCGAGAGCCGTCGGGGGCAGGTCGAAGGCCTCGGGGTGCTGCCCCTGAGGGTTCGGTTCGCCCCCGAGAAGACCCTCACCCGGCCGGAGGGGGAGGCACTCGGCGAGCGGGTCTCGGGATACGAGATCCATCACGGGGTCGCCGACGTCCACGGGGGTGAGCCGTTCCTCGACGGCTGCCGGGTCGGGCAGACCTGGGGCACCCACTGGCACGGCTCACTGGAGTCCGACGGGTTCCGGCGGGCGTTCCTGCGCGAGGTGGCGGCCGCCGCCGGCCGCCGGTTCGTGCCGGCCCCCGACACCTCGTTCGCCGCGCTGCGCGAGGAGCAGCTCGACCGGCTCGGCGATCTGATCGAACAGCACGCGGACACGGACGCGCTGATGCGGCTCATCGAGTCGGGCGCGCCGCAAGGACTGCCTTTCATTCCACCGGGAGCGCCCGCATGAGCACAGTGTTGTTGTTGTCGACCGCCGACACCGATCTGCTGGCGGCCCGCGCCGCCACCGGTGCCGACTACCGGATCGGCAACCCGACCCGCGTCGACGTCACGGACGAGCTGCCCGGTCTCCTGGACGGCGCCGATCTCGCCGTCGTACGGCTGCTCGGCGGCAAGCGGGCCTGGGAGGACGGGCTGGCCGCGCTGAAGGCGTCCGGGATCCCGACGGTGCTGCTGGGCGGCGAGTCGGTGCCGGACGCCGAGCTGATGGCGGAGTCGTCGGTGCCGGCCGGTGTGGTCGCGGAGGCGCTGCGGTACCTGGTCGAGGGCGGGCCCGACAACCTGGCCGAACTGGCCCGGTTCCTGTCGGACACCGTGCTGCTGACGGGTGAGGGGTTCGTCGAGCCGCGGAAGACGCCCGAGTACGGGGTGCACGGCTCCCGGACGCAGGTGAGCGGCCGGCCGACCGTCGGCGTGCTCTTCTACCGGGCCCATGAGCTGAGCGGCAACACCGCGTTCGTGGACACGCTGTGCGACGCGATCGAGGCGCGGGGCGCCAACGCGCTGCCCGTGTACTGCGGTTCGCTGCGTGGGGCGGACGGCGGGCTGTACGAGATCCTCGGCCGCACGGACGCCCTGGTCGCCACGGTGCTCGCGGCGGGCGGCACGCACGCCTCGCAGGCCTCGGCGGGCGGGGACGAGGAGGCCTGGGACATCGGGGCGCTCGCCGAGCTGAACGTCCCCGTGCTGCAGGGGCTCTGCCTGACGTCCTCGCGGGAGGCCTGGGACGCCTCCGACGCCGCCCTCTCCCCCATGGACGCGGCGATGCAGGTCGCGATCCCGGAGTTCGACGGGCGGCTCGTCACCGTGCCGTTCTCCTTCAAGGAGCAGGGGCCGGACGACGTCCCGGTGTACGTCGCCGACCCCGAGCGGGCCGCGCGGGTCGCCGGGATCGCCGTACGGCATGCGCGGTTGAAGTACAAGGCGAACGCCGAGAAGAAGCTGGCGCTCGTCTTCACCGCGTATCCGACCAAGCACTCACGGGTCGGAAACGCGGTGGGGCTCGACACGCCCGCTTCGGCGGTGCGCGTGCTCGACGCGCTCCGCGAGGCCGGGTACTCGCTCACCGCGTACCCCGACAACGGCGACGAGTTGATCCACCGGCTCATCGAGGCCGGTGGTCACGACGTCGAGTGGCTCACCGAGGACCAGCTGGCCGCCGCGCCCGCGCGGGTGCCGCTCGCCGACTACCAGGCGTGGTTCGACACGCTCCACCCCGAGCTGCGGGACGGGATGCTGGACGCGTGGGGCGAGCCGCCGGGCTCGCTGTACGTCGACGGGGACGACATCGTGCTCGCGTCCCTGCGGTTCGGGAACGTCGTCGTGATGATCCAGCCGCCGCGCGGCTTCGGCGAGAACCCGATCGCGATCTACCACGACCCCGACATGCCGCCGTCCCACCACTACATGGCCGCGTACCGCTGGCTGGAGAACTCGTTCGGCGCCGACGCGATCGTGCACATGGGCAAGCACGGGACGATGGAGTGGCTGCCCGGCAAGGGCCTCGGACTGAGCGGCGGTTGTGCGCCGGACGCCGTCCTCGGTGAACTGCCGCTGATCTACCCCTTCATCGTCAACGACCCCGGCGAGGGCACCCAGGCCAAGCGGCGCGGCCACGCCACGGTCGTCGACCACCTCGTACCGCCGATGGCCCGCGCGGACACGTACGGCGACCTGGCGAAGCTGGAGCAGCTGCTCGACGAGTACGCGCTGGTCTCCGACCTGGACCCGACGAAGGCGCCGGCGGTCCGCGCCCAGATCTGGACGCTGGTCAAGGCGGCCGAGCTCCACCAGGACCTGCAGGTGGACGAGCAGCCGGGTGACGACGACTTCGACGAGTTCGTCATGCACATCGACGGCTATCTGTGCGAGATCAAGGACGTGCAGATCCGCGACGGTCTGCACATCCTGGGCGGCGGCCCGGTCGGCGAGCCGCGGGTGAACCTGGTGCTGGCCGTGCTGCGGGCCTCGCAGGTGTGGGGCGGCCAGGCGAACGCGCTGCCGGGGCTCCGGGCCTCGCTGGCGGCCCATTTCGGGCTGGAGGAGAAGGAGTTGCTGGCCGAGCCGGGCGCTCCGGTGAAGGTGCCGGTGGAGCTGACGGACCGGGTCGAGGGCCCGGCGCGTACGGCGGCCGACACGATCGACCTGCTGGAGCAGCTCTGCCGGCGGTTCGCCGAGGGCATGGAGTCGAACGGCTGGGACGGGACGACCGTCCCGGCGCTGGTGCGGGACGTCCTCGGCACCGAACTCCCCGAGGCGGTCGCCGTGCTGGAGTTCGCGTGCGCCGAGGTCGTGCCGCGGCTGGCGCGGACGACGGACGAGATCGGTCACATCCTCAAGGCGCTGGACGGCGGTTACGTCCCGGCCGGCCCGTCGGGCTCGCCGACCCGCGGTCTGGTCAACGTCCTGCCGACCGGCCGCAACTTCTACTCCGTCGACCCGAAGGCCATCCCGTCCCGGCTGAGCTGGGAGGTGGGGCAGTCGCTCGCCGACTCGCTGGTGCAGCGGTATCTGCAGGACACCGGCGCGTACCCGAAGTCCGTCGGTCTGACGGTGTGGGGCACCTCCGCCATGCGGACCCAGGGCGACGACATCGCCGAGATCCTCGCCCTGCTGGGCTGCCGCCCCGTCTGGGACGACGCCTCGCGCCGGGTGACGGGCTTCGAGGTGACGCCCCTGGCCGAGCTGGGCCGGCCGCGCATCGACGTCACGGTCCGGATCTCCGGCTTCTTCCGGGACGCGTTCCCGCATGTGGTCGGGCTGATCGACGACGCCGTGCGCACGGTCGCCGAGCTGGACGAGCCCGCCGGGAGCAACTTCGTGAAGGCGCACGCCGACGAGGACACCGCGGAGCACGGCGACCGGCGGCGCGCTACGGCCCGGGTCTTCGGCTCCAAGCCGGGCGCGTACGGGGCCGGGCTGCTGCCGCTGATCGACGCCCGCAACTGGCGCTCCGACGCCGACCTCGCCGAGGTCTACGCCGTCTGGGGCGGCTACGCCTACGGGCGCGGCCTCGACGGGCGGGCGGCGCGCGGGGACATGGAGACCGCGTTCCGGCGGATCGCCGTCGCCGCCAAGAACGTCGACACGCGCGAGCACGATCTCGTCGACGCCGACGACTACTTCCAGTACCACGGCGGCATGGTCGCCATGGTGCGGCATCTGACGGGCGCCAGCCCCGAGGCGTACGTCGGCGACTCCGCCGTACCGGACCAGGTGAAGACCCGCACGCTCGGCGAGGAGACGCACCGCGTGTTCCGTGCCAGGGTGGTCAATCCGCGCTGGATGGCGGCCATGCGCCGGCACGGCTACAAGGGCGCCTTCGAGATGGCGGCGACCGTCGACTACCTGTTCGGTTACGACGCGACGGCGGGCGTGGTCGACGACTGGATGTACGAGAAGCTCAGCGCCGAGTACGTGTTCGACGCGGAGAACCGGGACTTCATGAAGAAGTCCAACCCCTGGGCCCTGCGGGGCATCACCGAGCGGCTCCTGGAGGCCGCCGACCGGGGGCTGTGGGCCGAGCCGGACGCCGACACCCTGGAGCGGCTGCGGGCCACCTATCTGGAGCTGGAAGGCGACCTGGAGGGCGACCAGTGACCACCCCTTTTCCCTTCACGGCCGTCGTCGGCCAGGACGACCTGCGGCTCGCGCTGCTGCTGAACGCCGTGTCCCCGGCGGTCGGCGGGGTGCTGGTGCGCGGCGAGAAGGGCACCGCCAAGTCCACGGCCGTGCGCGCCCTGTCGGCGCTGATGCCGACGCTGGACGTGGTCTCCGGCTGCCGCTTCTCCTGCGACCCCGGCTCCCCCGACCCGGCGTGCCCGGACGGGCCGCACGAGCCGGGGGCGTTCGAGACCCGGCCGGCGCGGATGGTCGAGCTGCCGGTGGGCGCCTCGGAGGACCGGCTGGTGGGCGCGCTCGACATCGAGCGGGCGCTCGCCGAGGGCGTCAAGGCGTTCGAGCCCGGACTCCTCGCCGACGCGCACCGCGGGATCCTCTACGTCGACGAGGTCAACCTGCTCCACGACCACCTGGTCGACCTGCTGCTGGACGCGGCGGCGATGGGCGCGTCGTACGTCGAACGCGAGGGCGTCTCCGTACGGCACGCGGCGCGGTTCCTGCTCGTCGGGACCATGAACCCCGAGGAGGGCGAGCTGCGGCCGCAGTTGCTCGACCGGTTCGGGCTGACCGTGGAGGTGGCCGCCTCGCGGGAGCCCGACCAGCGGGTGGAGGTCGTACGGCGGCGGCTCGCGTACGACGACGATCCCGCGGGTTTCGCCGAGCGGTGGGCGGCCGAGGAGGCCGCCGTACGGGCGCGGATCGTGGCGGCGCGGGAGCTGTTGCCGTCGGTGCGGCTGGGCGACGGGGCGCTGCGGCAGATCGCGGCGACCTGCGCGGCCTTCGAGGTGGACGGCATGCGCGCCGACATCGTGATGGCGCGGACCGCGACCGCGCTCGCCGCGTGGGCGGGGCGGACCGAGGTGCTGGCGGAGGACGTGCGTCAGGCGGCGCTGCTCGCGCTGCCGCACCGCAGGCGCCGCAACCCCTTCGACGCGCCGGGGCTCGACGAGGACAAACTGGACCGGACGCTGGAGGAGTTCTCCGGGGACGACGACCCCGATCCCGGTCCGGACGGGCCCGGTGGGGGCGGCGGGCAGCCGCCTTCCGAGGGGCCGCGGGGCGACGGTGACTTCGGTGCGCGCCCCGAGGAGGGCGAGGGCGGTGCGCCGCAGGCCTCCGGTGCGGGCGAGCAGTCCGCCGTACGGGCCGCCGAGCCGTTCCGGACCAAGGTGCTGAGCGTGCCCGGGATCGGGGAGGGGGCCGCCGGGCGGCGTTCGCGGGCGCGGACCGAGCACGGGCGGACCACCGGGGCCCGGCGGCCCCGGGGCGCGCTGACCAAGCTGCATCTGGCGGCGACCGTGCAGGCCGCGGCCCCGCATCAGCGGGCGCGCGGGCGGTCCGGGCCGGGGCTGGTGGTGCGCCGGGACGATCTGCGGCAGGCGACCCGGGAGGGGCGCGAGGGCAATCTCGTGCTGTTCGTGGTGGACGCGTCCGGGTCGATGGCGGCCCGGCAGCGCATGAGCGCCGTGAAGGGCGCCGTGCTGTCGCTGCTCCTCGACGCCTATCAGCGGCGGGACAAGGTGGGGCTGGTGACCTTCCGGGGGGCGGCGGCCGACGTCGCCCTGCCGCCGACCTCCTCGGTCGACACCGCCGCGGCGCGGCTGGAGTCGCTGCCCACCGGGGGGCGTACACCGCTCGCCGCCGGGCTGCTGAAGGCGCACGACGTGCTGCGGGTGGAGCGGCTGCGGGACCCGGCGCGTCGGGCGCTGATGGTGGTCGTGACGGACGGGCGGGCCACCGGCGGTCCCGAACCGGTCGCGCTGGCCGCCAGGGCGGCCCGGCTGTTCGCGGCCGACTCGGTCGCGTCCGTGGTCGTGGACTGCGAGTCGGGGCCGGTGCGGCTGGGGCTCGCCGGACAGCTCGCGGGCGATCTGGGCGGGACGGCGGTGACGCTCGACGAGCTGCGGGCGGACTCCATCGCCGGGCTGGTGAAGGACGTACGAAGGAGGGCCGCGTAATGCCGCAGGGACAGCCGAGTGTCGTGCCCGATGACGGTCTGACGACCCGACAGCGGCGCAACCGGCCGCTCGTCGTGGTGCACACCGGGATCGGGAAGGGGAAGTCCACCGCCGCCTTCGGGCTCGCGCTGCGGGCCTGGAACCAGGGGTGGCCCATCGGGGTGTTCCAGTTCGTCAAGTCGGCGAAGTGGAAGGTCGGCGAGGAGAACGCGCTGCGGGTGCTCGGTGCCTCCGGCGAGGGCGGGTCCGTCGACTGGCACAAGATGGGCGAGGGCTGGTCCTGGGTGCAGCGCGACGCGCAGATGGACAACGAGGAGAAGGCCCGGGAGGGCTGGGAGCAGGTCAAGCGGGACCTCGCCGCGGAGACGTACCGGCTGTACGTGCTCGACGAGTTCGCGTACCCGATGCACTGGGGGTGGGTGGACACCGACGAGGTCGTCGACGTGCTGCGGAACCGGCCCGGCACCCAGCATGTGGTGATCACCGGGCGGAACGCGCCCGAGAAGCTGGTCGGGTTCGCCGATCTCGTGACCGACATGTCCAAGGTCAAGCACCCGATGGACGCGGGGCAGAAGGGGCAGAGGGGCATCGAGTGGTGATGTCCTCCGTCCCCCGGCTGGTCGTCGCCGCGCCCTCGTCCGGCAGCGGCAAGACCACCGTCGCCACGGGGCTGATGGCCGCGTTCGCCGCGCGGGGGCTCACCGTGTCCCCGCACAAGGTCGGACCGGACTACATCGACCCCGGGTACCACGCGCTCGCCACCGGGCGGGTGGGACGCAACCTCGACGCGTACCTGTGCGGGCCGGAGCTGGTCGCTCCGCTGTTCCTGCACGGGGCGCGGGGGTGCGACCTCGCGGTCGTCGAGGGCGTGATGGGGATGTACGACGGCGCGGCGGGGGAGGGCGAACTGGCCTCCACCGCTCATGTCGCGAAGCTCCTGGGGGCGCCGGTCGTGCTCGTCGTCGACGCGTCCTCGCAGTCGCGGTCGGTGGCGGCGCTGGTGCACGGGTTCGTGTCGTGGGATCCGGAGGTCCGGGTCGGGGGCGTGATCCTCAACAAGGTCGCCTCGGACCGGCACGAGGAGTTGCTGCGGGAGGCGTTGGAGTCGGCCGGGGTGCCGGTGCTCGGTGTCCTGCGGCGGGCGGCGCCTTTGGAGACCCCTTCTCGGCATCTCGGGTTGGTTCCCGTCGCCGAACGGCGGTCGGCTGCGGTGGAGGCGGTTGCTTCCATGGCCGCGTGGGTCTCCGAGGGGTGTGACCTGGGGGCGCTCGAAGCACTTGCCCGTGCTGCCGGTCCCGTACCAGGGGGCTCTGCCCCCTGGACCCCCGTCCTGCCCGCCCACAGCCACCCGCCCCGGTGGGGGGAGGGGCTGGGCGAACAAGAGTTCAAGCCGGTCGTCGCCTTCGCCGGTGGGGCCGCGTTCACCTTCTCCTACGCCGAGCACGCCGAGCTGCTCACCGCCGCCGGCGCCGATGTCGTCACCTTCGATCCGCTGCGGGACGAGTGCCTGCCCGAAGGGACCGCCGGGCTCGTCGTCGGGGGCGGGTTCCCCGAGGTGTACGCCGCCGAGCTGTCCGCGAACGAGCCGTTGCGGAAGGCCGTCGCCACGCTCGTGGAGTCGGGGGCGCCCGTCGCCGCCGAGTGCGCCGGGCTGCTGTACCTGTGCCGGGAGCTGGACGGGCGGCCGATGTGCGGCGTGCTCGACGCCACCGCGCGGATGTCGCGGCGGCTGACCCTCGGCTACCGGGACGCCGTCGCCGTGAGCGACAGTGTGCTGGCGGCCGCGGGGACGCGGATGCGGGGGCACGAGTTCCATCGGACGGTCGTGGAGCCGGGGGCGGGGGCGGCCCCCGCGTGGGGTGTGCGCGGCCCCGAGCGGCGCGTCGAAGGCTTTGTTCAGCAAGGTGTGCACGCGAGTTATCTGCACACGCACTGGGCGGCCGAGCCCGGTGTGGCCCGTAGGTTCGTCGAGAGGTGCCGGACGTCATGAGCGACCGCAGCAGGCTGATCGGTGTCGGGGTGGGCCCCGGCGATCCGGAGCTGGTGACCGTGAAGGGCGTCAACGCGCTGCGGGCCGCCGATGTCGTCGTCGTCCCCGTGATGGACACCGGGGAGCAGGGGCGCGCCGAGGCGACCGTGCTGCACTACGTGGAGCGGGAGAAGGTCGTCCGGGTGGTGTTCGCGCTCAACGAGCGGACGGACCGGGGGCGGCGGGAGTCCGCCTGGGACGCGGCCGGGGAGCGGGTCGCCGAGCTGCTGAGGCGGCATGGGACCGTGGCCTTCGCGACCATCGGCGATCCGAACGTGTACTCCACCTTCACCTATCTCGCGCAGACGATCGCCGAGCTGGTGCCGGGGACGGACATCGGGACCGTCCCGGGGATCACCGCCATGCAGGCCCTCGCCGCGCGCTCGGGCGCCGTGCTCACCGAGGGCACCGAGCCGCTGACGCTGGTGCCGGTGACCGCCGGGTCGGCCGTGCTGAAGGACGCGCTGGCCGGGCCGGGGACGGTCGTGGCGTACAAGTTCGGGCGGCAGGCCGCCGAGGTCGCGGAGGCGCTGCGGGAGACCGGGCGGATCGGGGACGCGGTGTGGGGGTCGGCGCTGGGTCTTGAGCAGGAGTCCATCCGGCCGGCCGGCGAGCTGGACGGGGAGCCGCTGCCGTATCTCTCGACGCTGATCGCGCCCGCGCGGCGCGAGGGCGGGCGGGGCGGCAAGCTGTGAGACCGGGCAGCTCAGGCCGCCAGGCCCACCACCAGCCAGATGAAGGCCGCGCCCGCGATCGTGCAGAGCACGGTCGAGCGGGCGGGGTGTTCGTGGTGGGCCTCGGGGAGGATCTCGGCGGCCGCGAGGTAGAGCAGCGCGCCGCCGAAGAGGCCGAGATAGCCGCCGAGCAGTTGCTCCGGGACGGTGACGACGGTCGCCGCCGCCGCGCCGGCCACGGGGGCCGCCGCGTCGGCCAGCAGCATGAGCTGGGCCCGTCGGCGGGCGTTCCCGTACAGGCTCGTGATCGTGTACGTGTTGAAGCCGTCGGCGAAGTCGTGGGCGATCACCGCCACGGCCACCGCGAGGCCCATGCCGCCGCCCACCTGGAAGGCCGCGCCGATGGCGAGGCCGTCCATGGCGCTGTGGCCGACCATCGCCGCCGCGGCCGTCAGGCCCACCTCGGGGACCCGGCCGTCGTGCTCCTCGCCGCCGTGCGCGGCCTGGCGTACCGCGAGCAGGCGTTCCACCAGATGGGCCAGCAGGAAGCCGGCCACGAACAGCAGGAGCGCCGCCGGGACGCCGAAGACCTCCGTGCCGGCCGCCTCCAGGGCCTCCGGCAGCAGGTCCAGGCCGACGACGCCCAGCATCAGGCCGCCGGCCAGGCCGAGGACCAGGTGGCGGCGGTCGGTGACACGCTGTGCCGTCCAGCCGCCGGCCAGCGTCATGAGGAACGCGCCGAGCGCGACGAAGACCGCCATGCGCCCTTCGTATCCGATCACCCCCCGGCCGCGCACATCCGGCCACCGTTCTGACCCGCCCTACGACCCGTTGTGCCCCGAAGTGACCGTGATGAGAGGACCCGAGACCATGGCCGATGCCCCCGCCGGCAAGGTGACCTTCGTCGGTGCCGGCCCCGGCGCCGCCGATCTGCTGACGTTCCGCGCCGCGCGCGCCATCGCCGAGGCGGACGTGGTGATCTGGGCCGCGAGCCTGGTGCAGGCCGAGGTCCTGGACCACGCCCGGGAGGGTGCGGAGATCCTCGACTCGGCGACGATGTCCCTGGAGGACGTGGTGGCCGTGTACGAGCGGGCGCTGCGGGACGGGCTGAGGGTGGCCCGGATCCACTCCGGCGACCCGGCGCTGTGGGGCGGTACGCAGGAGCAGCTCGACCGGTGCGACGCGCTCGGGATCGAGACCGAGATCGTGCCGGGTGTGTCGTCGTTCTCGGCGGTGGCCGCGCTCGCCCGGCGGGAGTTGACGATCCCCGAGGTGGCGCAGTCCGTGGTGCTCACCCGGCTCGGCGGCGGCAAGACGCCGATGCCGCCCGGGGAGGAGGTGCGGGAGTTCGCCCGGCACGGCACGACCATGGCGGTGTTCCTGTCGGCCGCCCGCAGCGGGCAGCTGGTGCGGGAGCTGCTGGAGGGCGGCTATCCGACGGAGACCCCGGTCGTGGTCGCCCACCAGGCGACCTGGCCGGAGGAGCTGGTCGTGAAGTGCACGATCGGCACGCTGGAGGAGACGGTCAAGGAGCACAGGCTCTGGAAGCACACCCTCTTCCTGGTCGGCCCGGCGCTGGACGCCCACGGCACCCGCTCGCACCTGTACCACCCGGGTCACTTCCACGGCTTCCGCAAGGCCGACCCCGAGGCGCGGCGGGCGCTGCGCGAACGGGGTGCGAGTACGTGATCACCGTCATCGGCACGGGCACGGGTGCCCCGCCCGGCCCCGAGGAGCTGGCCGGCGCCGAGCTGGTCGTCGGCGGGCGGCGCCATCTGGACGCCGTGGCGCTGCCCGAGGGGGCCGAGCGGATCGTCCTCGGTCCGCTCGCGCCCGCCCTGGAGACGATCGCGGAGTACGACGCGAAGGACCGGGCGGTGACGGTGCTCGCCTCCGGCGACCCGGGGTTCTTCGGGATCGTACGGGCGCTCGCCGAGCGGTGCGGGCCCGAGCGGCTCGCGGTGCGGCCCGGGGTGTCGTCGGTGGCCGCGGCGTTCGCCCGGCTGGGGCTGACCTGGGACGACGCGGTCGTGGTGAGCGCGCACGGGCGGGAGCCGCGGACGGCGGTCCATGTATGCCGGGCCCATCCGAAGGTGGCCGTGCTGACGGGACCCGGCGCCGGGCCCGCCGAACTGGGGGCCGCGCTCGCGCGGTCGGGGCGGACGCTCGTGGTCGCCTCGGCGCTGGGCGACCCGGAGCGCGAGCGGGTGGTGCGGGTCTCCGCCGCCGAGGCCGCGCGACGGGAGTGGGGTACGGCGGTGAGTGTCGTCCTCAGCCTGGACGAGAGCCGGGTCCTCGGTCCCGCGCGGACGCTGGCCGGGCGGGGGGCGGGGCCGGCCGGCTGGGCGCTGGCCGAGGGCGACTTCGCGCACCGCGACTCGATGATCACCAAGTTCGAGGTGCGGGCGCTGGCCCTGGCCCGGCTCGGGCCGCGCCCCGGCGACCTGGTGTGGGACGTCGGCTCGGGGTCGGGCTCGGTGGCCGTGGAGTGCGCCCGGCTCGGGGCCGCGGTCGACGCGGTGGAGCGGTCGGCGGACGGGGCGGAGCGGATCCGCGCCAACGCCGACGCGCACGGTGTGTACGTCGACGTCGTGCACGGCGTGGCGCCGGACGCGCTCGACGGTCTCGACGACCCCGACACGGTGTTCGTGGGCGGCGGCGGGCGCGAGCTGGCCGACATCGTCGCCGTGTGCGCGCGGCGGGCGCGGCGGACCGTGGTGGTCGCCCTGGCCGCGCTGGACCGGGTGCCGGCCGCCCGGGCCGCGCTCCTGGACGCCGGGTACGACGTCGACGGCGTCCTGTTGCAGTCCTCGCGGCTCGCTCCCCTGCCGGGGGACGTGACCCGGCTCGCGGCGACCAATCCCGTTTTTCTGCTGTGGGGTGTGCGCACCCCGGTGTCCAGTGAAGGAGTTGATCGGTGATCGGCCTCATTTCCGCCACCGCGGCGGGGGCGGCGGCGCGCGACCGGCTGGCCGTGGCGTGGCCGGACCGCACGCGCGTGTACGACGGTCCCGTGGGGGACGCCGTCCGGCGGGCGTTCGCGGAGTGCGAGCAGCTCGTGTGTTTCCTGGCGACGGGGGCCGTGGTGCGGCTCGTCGCCCCGCTGCTCGGCGACAAGACGTCCGACCCGGGCGTGGTGTGCGTCGACGAGGGCGGGCGGTTCGCCGTGCCGGTGCTCGGCGGGCACGGGGGCGGCGCCAATGAACTGGCCCTGCGAGTGGGCGAGTTGCTCGGGGCCCAGCCGGTGGTGACCACGGCGACGGACGCCGTCGGCCTCCCCGGCCTGGACACCCTCGGGCTGCCCGTGGAGGGCGATGTCGCCGCGGTGACCCGGGCCCTGCTGGACGGGGAGCCGGTGGCGCTGGACGCGGAGGTGGCGTGGCCGCTGCCGCCGCTGCCGTTCACGGCGTCCGACACCTCGGACGCGTACGTCGTGCGGGTCACCGACCGTGCCGTCGCGCCCGGTGCCCGGGAGGTGCTGCTGCGGCCGCCGTCGCTCGTCGTCGGCGTCGGCGCGTCCAGGGGCGCCCCCGCGGAGGAGGTCCTCGAGGTGATCGAGGGCGCGCTGCGGGAGGCCCGAGTGTCCCCTCGTAGCGTCGCCTCGCTGGCCACGGTGGACGCCAAGGCCGGGGAGCCGGGCATCCTGGAGGCCGCGGCGCGGCTCGGGGTGCCGGTGGTGACGTACTCCGCCGAGGAGTTGGCCGCGGTTCAGGTGCCGAACCCCTCCGACGCGCCGCTCGCCGCCGTCGGCACGCCCTCCGTCGCGGAGGCGGCGGCCCTGCGGCAGGGGGGCGAACTCCTCGTCCCCAAGCGGAAGTCGGCGGGTTCTCCCGCGATGGCGACCTGTGCCGTCGTACGGCGTCCGGGGCGCGGGCGGCTCGCGGTGGTCGGCCTCGGGCCGGGCGCCCGGGACCTGCTCACACCGCGGGCGAAGGACGAACTGCGGCGGGCCTCGGTGCTCGTCGGCCTCGACCAGTACGTCGACCAGATCCGCGATCTGCTGCGGCCCGGCACCCGGATCCTGGAGTCGGGGCTCGGCGCCGAGGAGGAGCGGGCGCGCACGGCCGTCGCCGAGGCGCGCAAGGGCCACGCGGTCGCGCTGATCGGCAGCGGGGACGCCGGGGTGTACGCGATGGCCTCCCCGGCGCTCGCCGAGGCCTGCGAGGACATCGAGGTCGTCGGGGTGCCGGGGGTGACCGCCGCGCTCGCGGCGGCCGCGCTGCTCGGCGCGCCCCTCGGCCACGACCACGTCTCGATCAGCCTGTCCGATCTGCACACGCCGTGGGAGGTCATCGAGCGGCGGGTGCGGGCGGCGGCCGAGGCCGACCTCGTGGTGACGTTCTACAACCCGCGTTCGCGGGGCCGTGACTGGCAGTTGCCCAAGGCGCTCGCGATCCTCGCGGAGCACCGGGAGCCGGGCACACCGGTCGGTGTCGTCCGCAACGCCTCCCGCCCGGACGGCACCGCCCGGGTGACGACCCTGGCCGGCCTCGACCCGGCGACCGTCGACATGATGACGGTCGTGACCGTGGGCAACACCGCGACCCGCACGGTCGCGGGCCGGATGGTGACGCCCCGCGGCTACCGCTGGCAGCAGGAGCCGAAGTGAGCGGCCCCCTGCCCGACCCGACCCTTTCGAAGCATCCCGTTCCCGCCGAGGAGAAACAGTGACCACCCCGCCGCCCGCCCTGCTCATCGCCGGCCACGGCACCCGGGACGAGGCCGGAGCCGAGGCGTTCCGCGACTTCGTCCGGGAGCTGGGGCGCCGCCACCCGGAGCTGCCCGTCGCGGGCGGATTCATCGAGCTGTCGCCTCCCCCGCTGGGCGAGGCCGTGACCGAGCTGGTGGAGCGGGGGGTGCGCCGCTTCGCCGCCGTCCCGCTGATGCTGGTGTCCGCCGGGCACGCCAAGGGGGACATCCCGGCGGCGCTGGCCCGCGAGAAGGAACGGCACCCGGGGATCTCGTACACCTACGGCCGTCCGCTGGGCCCGCACCCGGCGCTGCTGAACGTCCTGGAGCGACGGCTCGACGAGGCTCTCGGCGGTGCCGCGCGTACGCCGGAGGACCGGTCCGACGTCACGGTCCTCCTGGTCGGGCGCGGTTCGACGGACCCGGACGCCAACGCCGAGGTGCACAAGGCGGCCCGGCTGCTGTGGGAGGGGCGCGGATACGCGGGCGTGGAGACGGCGTTCGTGTCGCTGGCCGCGCCGGACGTGCCGAGCGGCCTCGACCGGTGCGTACGGCTCGGGGCGCGCCGGATCGTCGTGCTGCCGTACTTCCTGTTCACCGGGATCCTGCCGGACCGGGTGCGGCAGCAGACCGAGGGGTGGGCGGCCGCGCACCCGCAGGTGGAGGTCCGCTCGGCGGAGGTCGTCGGGCCCGAGCCTGAGCTGCTCGACCTGGTGATGGAGCGGTACGAGGAGGCCGTCAAGGGCGATCTGCGGATGAACTGCGACTCCTGTGTGTACCGGATCGCGCTGCCCGGGTTCGAGGACAAGGTGGGCGCGCCGCAGCAGCCGCACTTCCACCCCGACGACGACGATCACCACCACGGACACCACGGGCACCACCACGGCGGACATGCGCATGCGCACTGAGGGGCACGATCTGCGGCACCACGGGGACGCCGAGGTCCGCGACGACGGCTCGGCGCTGGTCGACCTCGCGGTGAACGTCCGCGCGCAGACGCCCCCGCGCTGGCTGCGCGAGCACATCGCCGCGTCCCTGACCGGTCTGGCGGCCTACCCCGACGGGCGGGCCGCGCGGGCGGCGGTGGCCGCGCGGCACGGGCTGCCGGCGGAGCGGGTGCTGCTGACGGCGGGCGCGGCGGAGGCGTTCGTGCTGCTGGCGCGGGCGCTGAAGGTGCGCCGGCCGGTGGTGGTGCATCCGCAGTTCACGGAGCCGGAGGCGGCGCTGCGGGACGCCGGGCACAGCGTGGACCGGGTGGTGCTGCGGGCCGAGGACGGGTTCCGGCTGGATCCGGCGGCGGTGCCGGAGGACGCCGACCTGGTGGTGATCGGCAACCCGACGAATCCCACCTCGGTGCTGCACCCGGCCAAGACGATCGCGCGGCTGGCCCGGGCGGGGCGGACGCTGGTGGTCGACGAGGCGTTCATGGACGCGGTGCCCGGTGAGCGCGAGGCCCTCGCCGGGCGCACGGACGTGCCGGGTCTCGTGGTGCTGCGCAGCCTGACCAAGACCTGGGGGCTCGCGGGACTGCGGATCGGGTACGTGCTCGCCGCCCCGGAGACGATCGCCGCGCTGGAGCGCGCCCAGCCGCTGTGGCCGGTGTCCACGCCGGCGCTGGCCGCGGCCGAGGCGTGTGTCGCTCCCCGGGCGCTGGCGGAGGCGGCCCACGCCGCGCATCGCGTCGCCACGGACCGGGCCCATCTCGTGGCCGGTCTGGAGGAGTTCGCCGGTGACGGGGTGCGGGTCGTCGGCCCGGCCGAGGGTCCGTTCGTGCTGGTCCGGCTGCCGAGGGCGGCCGCGGTGCGCCGGTGTCTGCGGGACCTGGGGTTCGCGGTCCGGCGCGGGGACACCTTCCCCGGGCTCGACGAGGAGTGGCTGCGTCTCGCGGTCCGGGACCGGACGACGGTCAACTCGTTCCTTCAGGCGCTTGACCGGGCGATGACCCTGGCCGACCGCTGACCGACGGCACCCGCTCCCGGGTGCCCCAGGGGGTGTTTCGAAAGTCCCGCACAGCACCCGCACAGGACTTTCGAAACACCCCCTGGTCGCGGCGGCGGGCCAGGGCCACCGCTCCCCCGCCCGCCGCCAGCAGTGCCACCGCTCCGCCCGCGAGGTACGGCGTGAGCGGGCTGCCGCCGGTGCTGGCGAGGTCCGCCCCGGCGGGCGCGCCCTGCGCCCTGACGTCGGGTTCGGGGGTCGCGTCCTGCGCCCCGACGCCGGTTCCGGGGGTCGCGGCCGCCTCGGCCGGCTTCTCGGCGGCGGGCGGGGTCGCGCAGCGCGCCTCGGCCAGGGTGAGGGTGCCGGTGACCTCGGCGACGTTCAGCTTCAACGGGTTGACGGAGACGGTGAGTCGCAGGGCGGTCGCGGCGGCCGTACGGGAGGTGACCTCGCGCCGGGACAGGTCGAGCCGGACCTCGCCCACGCCGGGGACCTTCACCTCGGTCGGGCCGCCCGCGCCCACCGAGACCTTCTTGCCGAGCACCGTCACCGAGCCGGGCAGCCGGGAGGTGGCGACCGGGGCCCTCCCGGCGGCGCAGGTCGCCGTGGAGGTCACCGCGTCGACCTCGATCACGGAGAGCAGGGGCAGTCCGGGGACGTGCAGCCGGGCGCGCGCGAGGCGGGTCGAGGCCCTGGCCCCGGTGGCGTCGACGGTGGCCTTCGCCTCGGCGGCGTCGGCGCGCAGGACGCTGAAGGGCCGTCCGCCGTCGACGCCGTCCAGCTCGGCCGTCAGCGCGGTCTTCCCGGCGCTCCGCGGTGCCCGCACCTCGTTGAGGGAGACGGCGAGCGGTACCTCGACCGATCTGTCGGCCAGGGCCACGTCGAGGCCGGTGCGCAGGACGGCGGCGCTCGCGCTGCCCCCGCCGTCGGCCGTGTGCGCCGGGCCCGCGCCGGCGAGGACGGCGGGGCCGGCGGCCAGGGCGCCGGCCGCCGTGACGGCGGCGAGACGGCGTGCGGGCATGCGGAAGGACAGGGTGCTCATGGGTGGGACCCCCGGAAGGAGACGCTTCGGGACCCCGCAAGAATTACGTACGAGGGGTGAACGGTCAGCGAGCCGAAGGGAGTTCACTCCAACGTGAGTTTGTCGCACATATCTTCGACGCGTGCGGCACAGTTGTTCAGCCCACGACCCTGCCGTTGAGCACCACCCGGCGGGGTGCCGCGAGCACGCGGACGTCGCCGCGCGGATCGCTGTCGTAGACGACGAGGTCGGCCGGGGCGCCCTCGTCGAGGCCGGGGCGGCCGAGCCAGGCACGGGCGGCCCAGGTGGTCGCGGCGAGCGCCGCCAGGGGCGGGAGGCCTGCCCCGGTCACCAGCTCCGCCACCTCGGCGGCCACCAGCCCGTGCGGGAGGGTGCCGCCGGCGTCGGTGCCGACGAAGACCGGGATGCCGGCGTCGTGGGCGGAGCGCACGGTGTCGTAGCGGCGTTCGTGGAGCCGGCGCATATGGGCCGACCAGCGGGGGAACTTGGCCGCGCCGCCCGCGGCGAGCTGGGGGAAGGTCGCGATGTTGACGAGGGTCGGGACGATCGCCACGCCCCGTTCGACGAAGAGCGGGATGAGGTCCTCGGTGAGGCCCGTCGCGTGCTCGATGCAGTCGATGCCCGACTCGACGAGGTCGCGCAGGGAGTTCTCGGCGAAGCAGTGGGCGGTGACCCGGGCGCCGAGGCGGTGCGCCTCCGCGATGGCCGCCTCGGCCGCCTCCCGGGGCCAGCTCGGGGCGAGGTCGCCCGCCTCGCGGTCGATCCAGTCGCCGACCAGCTTGACCCAGCCGTCGCCGCGCCGCGCCTCCCGCGCGACGTACGCGACGAGGTCCTGCGGCTCGATCTCGTGGGCGTAGCCCCGGATGTAGCGGCGGGTGCGGGCGATGTGCCGGCCGGCCCTGATGATCTTCGGCAGGTCGGCGCGGTCGTCGACCCAGCGGGTGTCGGAGGGTGAGCCGGCGTCGCGGATCAGCAGGGTGCCCGCCTCGCGGTCGGTCAGCGCCTGCTTCTCGGCGACGTCCGCCGCGACCGGTCCCTCCGGTCCGAGGCCCACATGGCAGTGGGCGTCGACCAGCCCGGGCAGGGCCCAGCCCTGGACGGTCCGTACGTCGCGGGCGCCGGCCGGACGGTCGTAGGAGATCCGGCCGGCGACGACCCACAGTTCGTCGCGGATGTCGTCGGGTCCGGCCAGGACCCTGCCCTTCACGTGCAGCACCGCGTGATCGCTCATGGGCGTCAGCCTAGGACGACGGGCAGTCCCTCCTCGATACGGGCCAGCAGCCGGCCGCCGTGCACCCGCGGTGCGTCGAAACAGCGCAGGTCGTCGGAGTCGTCGTCGCCCTCGGCGCGCAGCACCTCGGGGACCAGGAGGGCGGCCGGGTCGACGTCCTGGGCGAGGTCGAGGTAGGCGGGCGCGAGGACCGGGCCGTGCAGGGTGCCGCCTATCAGATCGGGTGCGAACTCGCTCGACAGCACGGTCACGGCGGCCTTCAGGTCGCCCTCGATCATCACCAGCTTGTCGGTCATGTTCCCGATGAAGGCGCCCTCCACCGTGACCGAGCCCAGTACCAGGAGCTTCACGTCCCCTTCGAGGTAGACGTTGGCCGCCTTGAGGTCGCCGAGGACGATCAGCGCCGGGCAGCCGTCGTCGGTGTTGAGGAGGTTGCCCTCGACGGTGAGGTCGCCGTCGACGACGACGCCCGTGTCCTGCGTCCAGCCCTCGGTGTCCAGGTCGAGCGCGCCCCGGATCGTCACCGGGCCGGGGCGCAGTTCGTACGTCTCGTCGTAGAGGTTCTCGTACGACGACTCGGGCAGGCCCCGGCGCTCGAACACGGCGACGGTCTCGTCCCACTCGTAAGAGGTGATCTCGGTCATGCCACGCAGCGTGTCACACGGCACTGACAATCCGCCCCGCGTCAGGACTTGTCCCGCTCCCTCACCTGTCCTCCTCCACCTCCGCCATCGCCGGGTCGAGCAGCCGGGAGAGGAAGTGGCGGGTGCGCTCGTTCTGCGGGTCGCCGATGACCCGGGCGGGTGTGCCGTCCTCGACGACGACTCCGCCGTCCATGAAGACGACCCGGTCGGCGACCTCGCGGGCGAAGGTCATCTCATGGGTGACGACCATCATGGTCATGCCCTCCCGGGCGAGCCTGCGCATGACCGCGAGGACGTCCCCGACCAGTTCCGGGTCGAGCGCCGAGGTGGGCTCGTCGAACAGCATCACCTCGGGGCCCATGGCGAGCGCGCGGGCGATCGCGACGCGCTGCTGCTGGCCGCCGGAGAGGGAGGCGGGGTAGGCGTCGGCCTTCTCGGCGAGGCCGACACGCTCCAGGTTCTCGGCGGCCACCTTCGCCGCCGCGGCCTTGTCCCGGCGCAGCACCCGGCGCTGCGGCAGGGTGAGGTTCTCGGTGACGGTCAGATGCGGGAAGAGGTTGAACTGCTGGAAGACCATGCCGATCCGGCGGCGTACGGCGTCGATGTCGACGTCCGGGTCGGTGACCTCGGTGCCGCCCACGAAGACCTGGCCCTTGGTCGGCTCCTCCAGCAGGTTCACGCACCGCAGCAGCGTCGACTTGCCCGAACCGGAGGGGCCGATGACACAGACGACCTCGCCCTGGCCGATCTCCAGGTCGATGCCGCGCAGCACCTCGTTGGCGCCGAAGGACTTGTGCAGGTCCTTGACCTGGATCTCCGGTCGGCTCATTTCACGGCCTCCTGGGCCTTGGCCTCCATACGGCGCACCACGAAGCCGAGCGGGATGGTCACCAGCAGGTAGCACAGGCCGGCGACCAGGATCGGCGTGGAGTTGGCGGTCGTGCTGGCGAGGTCACGGCCGTACTTGGACAGTTCGCGCTCCTCCAGGGTGACGCCGAGGAACAGCACCAGCGAGGAGTCCTTGAAGAGCAGGACGAGTTCGTTGGTGAGCGGCGGGAGAATGATCCGGAAGGCCTGCGGGACGATGATCGAGACCATGGCGCGGGTGGGCGAGAAACCCAGTGAACGGGCCGCCTCGATCTGCCCCTTGGGGACGGCCTGGATGCCGGCGCGGATGGTCTCCGCCATGTAGGCGGCGGCGACCAGGCCGAGCGCGAGGGCGACCTTGCCGTACGTCCCGCCGACGATCTCCGTGCCAGGGAAGGCCAGCGGGACGGCCACGCCGATGAAGATGAAGATCAGCAGGGCGGGCAGTCCGCGGAAGATCTCGATGTAGATCCCGGCCAGCCAGCGGTAGGGACCGACGGAGGACAGCCGCATCAGCGCGATGAGCATGCCGAGCGCCAGTCCGACGGCGAAGCCGGACACCGTGTACAGCACGGTGTTCTTCAGGGCCAGCGTGATGACGTCCGGGAACATCTGCCGCGCGATGTCCCACTGGGCGAACTGGTTCTGCAGCCGGTCCCAGTCCGCCGAGACCGCGAAGGCGATCACGGCGGCGACGAAGACGACGTACTGCACGCCCCGGGACACCCTGCGCTTCTGCCGCCGGGTCAGGCCCTTCTTCTTCGGCTGGAGCGGTACGTCCGTGGCGGTCATGACGCGGACGGCGAGGCGGACGGCGACGCGGCCGACTCGTCGTAGGGACCGATCCACTTCTCGTAGAGCTTCTTGTAGGTGCCGTCGGCCTTGGCGTCGGCGAGCGCCTTGTTGACGGCGGCGAGGAGCTTGGTGTTGCCCTTCTTCACCGTGAAGCCGTACTGCTCGCCCGTGTTGAGGTTGTCGACGACCTTGAAGGCGTCGGCGTTGGCCTTGTCCTTCAGCCAGCCCTGGACGACCGGGTAGTCGATGACGACGGCCTTGACCTGGCCGGTGCGCAGTCCGTTGAGGACGGCGTCGGAGGACTCGAAGGAGACCGGGTCGAAGCCCTCCTTCTTGACGTAGTCCTCACCGGTGGTCTGCGCCTGGGCGCCCAGCTTGAGGTTCCGGGCCTTCACGTCGGCGAGGGAGTTCACGTCGGCGTTCTTGTCGACGAGGACGGCCTGGGTGGCGTCGAAGTACGGGTCGGAGAAGTCGACGTTCTTCTTGCGCTCCTCGGTGATGGTCATACCGGCCGCGGCCAGGTCGCACTCGCCGGAGTTCAGGAAGGCGCCCGTCTTGAAGTTCTCGAACGGGGTGTCGAGGATCTGCTGCTTCACACCGAGGTCGTCGGCGACCAGGTCGATCAGCGAGACGTCGAAGCCCTGCACCTTGCCGTCGATCTCCGACTGGAACGGCGGGTACGGGAGGTGCGTGCAGGTGGTGAGCTGTCCGGCCTTGACCAGTTCGACGCCGCCGGCGGCGGTCTTGGAGCCGCTCGAGCCGTCGTCGCTGGAGGTGCAGGCGGACACGAGCACCAGCCCGGCCGTCGCGGTGAGGGCGGCCAGGACGCGGGGCAGAGTGCGGGCCCGGCGGCCGGGGACGGTGTTCACGGGGACCTCCTGTGAGGGAACTATGGGTTCCGATTATAAGGAGATGTTTGGGTCTCTCAAACCAAACCGATGGCTTCGGGGCCGTTCTGCCTGAGAAGTCACCGGTCGGGGGTCGGGGCGGGGTGGCGGTTACTCTCGTGACCTCATACCCCGTGAGTGAGAAGAGAGCACCGCTGTGACGCACCCGTTCCTGGACCTGGCCCCGCTGAGTGCCGCCCGTTTCGCCTCGGTCGAGGACCGGGTGGCGCGGCTGCTGGGCACCGAGCAGGACGTCGTGATCATGCAGGGGGAGGCGTTGCTGCCGCTGGAGGGCGCGATCCGGGGGACCGCGGGGCCGGGTACGACGGCGCTCAACGTGATCACCGGCCCGTACGGGCAGACCTTCGGCGACTGGCTGCGGGACTGCGGCGCCACGGTGATCGATCTGGCGGTGCCGTTCCACACGGCGGTGACGGCGGCGCGGATCCGGGAGGCGTTCGCCGAGCACCCGGAGATCGACTTCGTCTCGCTGGTGCACGCGGAGGCGGCGACCGGCAACACCAACCCGGTGGCGGAGATCGGTGAGGCGGTGAAGGAGCAGGGGGCGCTGTTCTATCTGGACGCCGTCGCCTCCGTGGGGGCCGAGCCGGTGCTGCCGGACGTGTGGGGTGTCGACCTGTGCGTGATCGGCGCGCAGAAGGCGATGGGCGGGCCCGCGGGCGTGTCGGCGGTGTCGGTCAGCGAGCGGGCGTGGGCGCGGATGGCGGCGAACCCGCGGGCGCCGCGGCGGTCGTACCTCTCGCTGCTGGACTGGAAGGCGCGGTGGATCGACGGCGGACGCGCGGCGCTGCCGCACGCGCCGGCGCAGGTGGAGATGCTGGCGCTGGAGGCGTGCCTGGAGCGGATCGAGGCGGAGGGGCCGCAGACCGTGATGCGCCGGCACGCGACGGCCGCGGCGGCGACGCGTGCGGGGGCGCTGGCGCTGGGCGGAGGTCTGGAGCCGTACGTCCACCGGGCGGCGGAGGCGGCGCCCGTCGCCACGACGCTGCGGGTACCGCCGGGGGTCGTGGCCTCGGAGGTGGTGGGGCGGGCGCTGGCGATGGATCCCGCGCTGCCGCTGGCGGCGGGTGGGGGTGCGCTGGCCAAGGAGATGATCCGGGTGAACCACTACGGGGTGGACGCCACGCGGGGCGCGGTGCGGGGGAGCCTGGTGGCCCTGGGCACCGCACTGACGGAGTCCGGCCTCGAGGTGGACGTGCCGGAGGCGCTCCGCGCGGTGGAGCGGACCTGGGCGTAGGCGCGACCCACCATCGCGGGGCCTGCGGCTGCCCGGGCGGCGGCCAGCACCTCGGCCCCGGCCACCAACCGGCCACCGTCCCGGCCCCAGCCGCCGACCGGCCACCGTCCCGGCCCCGGCCGCCGACCGGCGCGCGGCCACCGTCCCGGCCCCGGCCACCAACCGGCCACCGTCCCGGCCCCGGCCACCGACCGGCGCGCGGCCACCGCCCCGGCCCGGGCCACCGCCTCGGCTCCGGCCACCGCCTCACGCGCGGCCACCCTCCCGGCCCCGGCCGCCGACCGGCGCGCGGCCACCGTCCCGGCCCCGGCCACCGCCTCGGGGGCCGGCCGCCGCCTCGGGGCCGCTGCCCCCCATCGGCCCTGAACGGGCCTCGTCGTCAAGCGCCGGACGGGCTGAGATCGGCCGTCCGGCGCCACGAAGCCGGCTGCCGTTGCCTGGGCGGCGGCCAGCACCTCGGCCCCCGCCACCGCCTCACGCCCGGCCACCGTCCCGGCCCCGGCCACCGACCGGCGCGCGGCCACCGTCCCGGCCCCGGCCGCCGCCTCGGCTGCGGCCACGCCGCCTCGCCCCGGTCGCCGCCGCAGGGCCGCTGACCCCGGAGCCCCGCTTCTGTTCTGAAGGACCTCCGTCGTCGCACGCCGGACTGGCTGAGATGGAGTGTCCGGCGTCGTGAAGCGGGCTGTGGGTCAGTGGTGCGTGCCATGCTCGGCGGATGAGCACCGAAACGCCTCAGAGGCTTCCCGACGGCCGGCCCGTTCCCCTCCTGACCGGTGATGAACTTCCCATGCTGGAGAGCTGGTTGGACTTTCATCGGGCCACGTTGGAGCTGAAGTGCGCGGGGCTGGACGACCGGCAGGCGCGGACGGCGGCGGCCTCGCCGTCCGAGCTGACGCTGCTGGGGCTCGCGCAGCATCTCACCGAGGTCGAGCGGAACTGGTTCCAGCGGGTGTTCGCCGGGCTGGACGTGCCGGTGGTGTTCGAGGAGGAGACCGGGTACGCGCTCGATCCCGCGCGAGGGCTGGACGAGGTGCTGGAGGTCTGGCGGCGGGAGGTGGCGCGGGGGCGTGAGCTGATCGCCGGGCGGTCCCTGGAGGAGACCGGGCGGATCGTCGACGGTCCGATGACCGGTGCCGTGGTCAGTCTGCGCTGGGTGCTCATTCATCTCATCGAGGAGTACGCCCGCCACAACGGTCACGCGGACATTCTCCGGGAACAAATCGACGGGGTTACCGGGGTCTGAATTCGGGGGAATTCCTGAGTTCTTCTGCCCGGTTTTCCTTCCGCTAAACCCGGGAGATTTCGCACCCGCCAGGAGTGGGTGACGCATTGCACAACGTGGGCGTTATGCGGCTTTTTTACCGGGAGAAAAGGGGCATAGAACCCCTCGGCCTCTCTGGCATCACGGAATCCCCACGACCCCTCCATGCGTCATTGAATTTCCCTGGGTAAGTTCAATCCGCATGACCGCCGCACAAGCAGACCTGCTCATCGACCGCCCTTCCGTGACGGACGGCGCGGTTCTCTGGCGTATTGCCAAGGAATCCGGGAGCCTGGATCTGAACTCGTCCTACAGCTATCTGCTGTGGTGCCGCGACTTCGCCGGCACCTCGGCGGTGGCGCGTACGGACGACGGGGAACCGGTCGGGTTCGTCACCGGGTACGTACGCCCGGCGGACCCCCGCACCCTGCTGGTCTGGCAGGTGGCCGTCGACGCCGCGTACCGGGGCCGGGGTCTGGCCGCCGCGCTGCTCGACGGACTGACGGCACGGCTCGCCGCCGAGCGCCCCATCACCGCCGTCGAGACCACCATCACCCCGGGCAACACCGCTTCCGAGCGGCTGTTCACGTCGTACGCCGCCCGCCACGGCGCCCGGGTCAGTCGGCGGGTGCTGTTCGGCACCGGGCTGTTCCCGGACGGTCCGCACGACCCCGAGGTGCTGTACCGCATCGGGCCCCTGTCCCTCCCCCACACCCGCTGATCCCTCAGTCCCCCACACCGAGGAGCGATTTCGCCGTGACCATCACCCAGCCCGACCTCAGCGTGTTCGAGACCCTCGAGTCCGAGGTGCGCAGCTACTGCCGTGGCTGGCCCGCCGTCTTCGACCGTGCGCAGGGCAGCCTGATGTACGACGAGGACGGCCACCGGTACCTCGACTTCTTCGCCGGTGCCGGCTCTCTCAACTACGGCCACAACAACCCCGTACTGAAACGGGCGCTGATCGACTATCTGGCGCGGGACGGGGTGACCCACGCGCTCGACATGTCGACCGTCGCCAAGCGCGGCTTCCTGGAGGCCTTCCGGGAGCTGGTCCTGCGGCCGCGCGACCTGCCGTACAAGGTGATGTTCCCCGGACCGACCGGCACCAACGCGGTGGAGTCCGCGCTGAAACTGGCGCGGAAGGTGAAGGGGCGCGAGGCGATCGTGTCGTTCACCAACGCCTTCCACGGCATGTCGCTCGGGTCGCTGGCCGTCACGGGGAACGCCTTCAAGCGGGCCGGCGCCGGGATTCCGCTGGTGCACGGCACGCCGATGCCCTTCGACAACTACTTCGAGGGGACCGTCCCGGACTTCCTGTGGTTCGAGCGGCTCCTGGAGGACCAGGGGTCCGGGCTCAACAAGCCGGCCGCGGTGATCGTGGAGACCGTGCAGGGCGAGGGCGGGATCAATGTGGCCCGGCCCGCGTGGCTGCGCGCCCTGAAGGAGTTGTGCGAGCGGCAGGACATGCTGCTGATCGTCGACGACATCCAGATGGGGTGCGGGCGCACCGGTGCCTTCTTCTCCTTCGAGGAGGCCGGGATCACCCCCGACATCGTCACCGTGTCGAAGTCCATCAGCGGGTACGGACTGCCCATGTCGCTGTGTCTGTTCCGGCCGGAGCTGGACGTGTGGGAGCCGGGCGAGCACAACGGCACCTTCCGCGGCAACAACCCGGCCTTCGTGACCGCGACCGCGGCGCTGGAGACGTACTGGGCCGACGGGTCCGTCATGGAGAAGCAGACCCGCGCGCGCGGCGAGCAGGTGGAGGAGGCGCTGATCTCGATCACCGAGGAGAACCTCGCCGATGTGAAGGAGTACCGGGGGCGGGGTCTCGTGTGGGGGCTGGAGTTCCACGACAAGGAGCGGGCCGCACGGGTCGCGCGGCGCGCCTTCGAGCTGGGGCTGCTGATCGAGACCTCCGGCCCGGAGAGCGAGGTCGTCAAGCTGCTGCCGGCCCTGACCGTCGCCCCGGAGGAGCTGGACGAGGGCCTGAGCGTGCTGGCCCGTGCCGTCCGGGAAACCGTCTAGCAGCCACCGGCGGAGAGGAACGCCATGATCGTCCGTTCGTTCAAGGACATCGAGAACACCGACCGGCATGTGCGGGCCGCGTCCGGCACCTGGGAGAGCAAGCGGATCGTGCTGGCCCGGGAGCGGGTCGGGTTCTCCCTGCACGAGACGATTCTGTACGCCGGTACCGAGACGTCGATGTGGTACGCCAACCACATCGAGGCCGTGGTCTGTGTGGAGGGCGCCGCCGAGCTCACCGACCACGAGACCGGGACGACCCACTCGATCACTCCCGGAACCCTGTACCTCCTGGACGGCCATGAGCGGCACACGCTGCGCGTCCTGGAGGACTTCCGCTGCCTCTGCGTGTTCAACCCGCCCGTGACGGGCCGGGAGGACCACGACGAGAACGGCGTCTATCCCCTGCTCACCGAGCCCGAGCTCACCGAACCCGAGGAGGTGTGACCGTCATGACCACCGTCACCGATCTCTATCCCACCCGCGGCACCACCGAGGTGTCCGTCCCCCGCCAGGACCCCGTCGTCTGGGGGTCCCCCAGCACCCCGGGCCCGATCCCGTCGGCCGAACTCCAGACGTACGAGCGCGACGGCTTCCTCACCGTCGAACAGCTCATCAGCGACGACGAGGTGGCCGTCTGCCGGCGGGAGCTGGAGCGGCTCGTCACCGACCCGGAGATCCGGGCCGACGAACGGTCGATCGTCGAGCCCCGCTCCAAGGAGATCCGCTCGGTCTTCGAGGTGCACCGGCTGAGCCCCGTCTTCGCGGCGCTCGTGCGGGACGAGCGGGTGGTCGGGCGGGCCCGGCAGATCCTCGGCTCGGACGTGTACGTGCACCAGTCCCGGATCAACGTCAAGCCGGGTTTCGGGGCGGGCGGCTTCTACTGGCACTCCGACTTCGAGACCTGGCACGCGGAGGACGGGCTGCCGAACATGCGGACGGTGTCCGTGTCGATCGCGCTGACCGAGAACCTCGACACCAACGGCGGCCTGATGATCATGCCGGGCTCGCACCGGACGTTCCTCGGCTGCGCGGGCGCCACACCGAAGGACAACTACAAGAAGTCGCTGCAGATGCAGGACGCGGGCACGCCCTCGGACGAGGCGCTGACCACGCTGGCGGGCGAGTACGGCATCCGGCTGTTCACCGGCCGGGCGGGCTCGGCGACCTGGTTCGACTGCAACGCCATGCACGGCTCGGGCGACAACATCACGCCGTTCCCGCGCAGCAACGTCTTCATCGTGTTCAACAGCGTGGAGAACGCGGCGGTGGAGCCGTTCGCCGCGCCGGTGCGCCGACCGGAGTTCATCGGGGCGAGGGACTTCACCCCCGTCCACTGAGGGCCGGGCCTACAGCCACGCCAGCGCCGCCGTCCGCTCCAGTACGTTCCGTACGGCGGCGGCGTCGCCCGTGGCCGTGTGCGGCACCGTGTCCGGGGCGCGTCGGCCGCCCGCCAGGAAGCAGAACTCGACGGCCTCCAGGGCGAGTTCGGCCCGCACCGGACCGATGCCGGCGCCCAGGGTCCACGCACCGATGCCGGTGACCGTGCAGCGCACGGGCGGGGCGGCGGGGCCCAGGGCCTGACCGAGGGCGCCCACCGCCAGCCCGACGAGACGCTCCAGATGCGGCGCGGGCGGCGGTGGGACATGGAGGCCGAGGGCGCGGCCGATGTCGTCGGTGTGGATCCAGGTCTCGAAGGCCCGTACGGCGAAGTGGTCGGCGACGGGCAGCAGCATGCCCATCAACGCGACCGGGCGGGCGGCCCGTTCGGGGTCGTGGGCCTCGGGTGCGGCGAGCAGCGCGGCCGCCTGGGCCTGCCAGGCGGCGCGCGTGTGCCCGGGTGCGTGCCGGAGTTCGTGGCGGACGGTGTCGGCGGTGCGCCGGTTCCAGTACGCCTCCCAGGGCTCGCCGTCCACGACCGGTGAGGGCGGCACCCTCGGCTCCACGCCGAGCTGCCCCGCGAGCTGTTCGTCGGCGGCGAGGAGATGGGCGAGGGTGGCCTGGACGTCCCAGTCGTGCACGACCGGGACCTTCCAGCGGTGGTGTCCCCCGGTGCCGTCCACGTGGGGCAGCAGTGCGGTGAGGGCGGCCACGGCCGCGGCGTAGGCGGCGGCGTGCCCGGCCACCGGCACGGCCGGCGGCCGCAGCGCGTGCCCCGGCCGCCGACGGCCGCCGAACAGCCCGGCCACCACGTCCTCACCCCCTGCCCCGACCACGGCCCCGGCACGCGCCCCGGCGTCCGCCCCGCCGCGATCCCAGGCGTCGGTCCCGGTGCCGCCCCAGGCGTCGTCCCAGGCGTCGGCCCCGGTGCGGCCCCCGGCGTCCGTCCCCACGTCGGTGCCGGCGTCGCCCAAGGCATCGACCCAGGCGCCGGCCACGGCATCGGTCCCGGTGCGGCCCCCGGCGTCCGTCCCCACGTCGGTGCCGGCGTCGCCCAAGGCATCGACCCAGGCGCCGGCCACGGCATCGGTCCCGGTGCGGCCCCCGGCGTCCGTCCCCACGTCGGTGCCGGCGTCGCCCAAGGCATCGACCCAGGCGTCGACCCCGGCATCGGTCCCGGTGCCGCCCCCGGCGTCCGTCCCCACGTCGGTGCCGACGTCAGTGCCGGCGTCACCCAAGACATCGGGTCCGGCGGCGTCCCAGGCGCCGGCCCCGGTGCCGTCCCAGGCGTCCGTCCCCACGTCGGGGCCGGTGTCGTCCCAGGCGCCGGCCCCGGCATCGGTCCCGGTGCCGCCTCCGACCTCGGCCCCGGCGCCCGCCCCGGTGCCGTCCCCTGCCGCTGCCCCCACCACGGTCCCGGCCTCGGTCCCGGTCCCGGCGTCCGTCCCGGTGGCCGCGGTGTATGGCCCGGTGTCGGGCCCGGGGGGCATGTCCAGCAGGCGTACGGTCTCGTGCAGTCGGGCCGCCTCGGTCGCGCACGGGGCGCAGGCGCCCAGGTGCCGGGCCACCGTCCTCCTCTCGGCGGGTGTGACGGCGTCGAAGGCCGCGGCGGCCACCAGGTCGCGCAGCTCGTCGTGGTCGGTGGTCACCGGTCGCCTCCTTCCGCTGTCGCCCTCATGGCGCCTCTCCCCAGGGACCGTTCGGGCGGGTCGGCCAGTGTCTCGGCCAGTCTGCGCAGGGCGGTGCGCAGCCGGGTCTTGGCGGTGCCCTCGGGGATGCCCAGTTCGGCGGCGGCCTCGCGGTAGGTGCGGCCCGCGAAGTAGGCGAGGTGCACCACCTCCCGCTGGGGCGGCGGGAGTTCGGCGAGCGCGGAGTGCAGCAGCAGGGAGCGTTCGCGGTCCATGACGGTCTCGTCGGGGCCGGGAGCGGTGTCCGGGAGGGTGTGCAGGGCGCTGTCGTCGGCGGGGGCGGCCCTGCGGTGCCGTGCCTCGTGGCGCACCCAGTCCACGGCCCGCCGGTGCGCGAGCATCGACAGCCAGGTCCGCAGGCTGCCCCGGCGCGCGTCGAAGGCGTACGGGCGGGACCACAGCTCGGTGAAGACCTCCTGCGCGACGTCCTCGACGGCGGCCGGGCTGCGGGTCACACGCAGGGCGATCCGCCGCACCAGCCCGCCGTAGACGGCGTACGTCTCGGCCAGCGCGGCCCCGTCCCCGTACACCAGCCGCCCGTGCAGCTCGGCGTCCGCCTGCGCGTCCGTGGGTTCCACCGGCACCACCACCCCTGGTGCCTTCCTAGCGTCCCGGGCGCGCGGGCGGCAAGGGGTCTCAGCGCGCCAGCGCGTCCAGCAGGCGATCGACGTCGGCGGGGGTGTTGAAGAGGTGGAAGGACGCGCGCAGGTTGCCGACCCGGTCGGAGACCTGGATGCCGGCCTCGCCCAACTCGGCCCGGCGCGCGCCGAGTCCGGGCACCGAGACGATCGGGGAGCCGGGGGCGGGCAGCGGGGTGTGGCCGAGGGCGGCGAGTCCGGTGCGGAAACGGTCGGCGAGGGCCAGGTCGTGGGCGTGGATGGCCTCGACGCCGAGTTCCTCGACGAGTTCGAGCGAGCGGCGCACCCCCGCGTAGCTGAACAGGGCGGGGCTGACGTCGAACCGGCGGGCGGAGTGGGCGAGTTCGCTGACGGGGCCGTAGCAGCTCTCCCAGGGTTTCTCCGCGGCGACCCAGCCGGCCAGCATCGGGACCAGTCCGCCGAAGTCCTCGGGGACGACGAGGAAGGCGGCGCCGTGCGGGCCGAGCAGCCATTTGAAGGTGGTGGAGACGGTGAAGTCGTACCCGTCCGCCTCGAAGGGCAGCCAGCCGGCGGCCTGGGAGAAGTCGACGTAGGTGCGGGCGCCGTGGTCGGCGGCCGCCGCGCGCAGGGCGGGCAGGTCGGCGATCCGGCCGTCGGCGGACTGGGCGGCGCTGACGGCGACGAGCGCGGTGTCCGGGCGGACCGACTCGGCGAGCCGCTCCAGCGGGACGGCCCGCACCTTGAGGTCGCCGCGGACGTGGAACTGGTTCAGGACGGAGGTGAAGTCGCCCTCGGCGGTGAGGACCTCGGCGCCGGAGGGCAGCGCGGCGGCGATCAGACCGGTGTGCGCGGCGACCGAGGGGCCCGCCGCGACCCGCCCGACCGGTACCCCGGCCAGGCGGGCGAAGGCGGCGCGGGCGTTCTCCACGTCCGCGAACAGCGAGTCCAGGGGCCGGCCCTCGGCCCGGGTCGCCACGGCCTCGTGGAGGGCGGTCACGGTACGGGCCGGGAGCAGACCGCTGCTCGCGGTGTCCAGGAAGGTTGTCTTCGGGGCGAACTCGGCGCGGACGAGGCTCTCGAAGGGGTCCATGGCACCACTGTGCGGCCACGGGAAGTAGAAGTCCATTGCGGATTTCTGCGCGGATCCCCTAAGCAACGCTTATACGTCCGCCCCGGCCTGCGCGCTCAGTGCTGCGGCACCGCGCACCCGTCCGGGCCGCACGCCTCGGCGCCGCCGTCGTCGATCAGCTTCAGCGGGGAGCGGTCGCCCCAGGCCTGGGTGAGGGCCTGGGTGAAGACCTCGGTGGGCTGGGCGCCGGAGACGCCGTAGGCGCGGTCGAGGACGAAGAAGGGGACGCCGTTCGCGCCGAGCTGTGCGGCCTCGCGCTCGTCGGTGCGGACGTCGTCGGCGTAGGCGGCCGGGTCGGCGAGGACCGCACGGGCGGCGTCGGCGTCCAGGCCGGCCTCGGCGGCCAGTTCCACGAGCCGCTCGTCGCCCTCGGTGAACAGGGAGCGCTCCTCGGCGAAGTTCGCCCGGTACAGGAGCTGGATCAGCTCGTCCTGGCGGCCCTGCTCCTTGGCGAAGTGCAGCAGGCGGTGCATGTCGAAGGTGTTGCCGTGGTCGCGGCCCCGGGTCCGGTACTCCAGCCCCTCGGCGGCGGCCTGGGCGCCCAGGTTCTCCTCACCGGCCTGGGCCTGCCGCTCGCTCATGCCGTACTTCTTGGTGAGCATCGTGATCACGGGCTGGACGTCGCCCTTGGTGCGTCCCGGGTCGAGCTCGAAGGAGCGGTGCACGACCTCGACCTGCTCGCGGTGCGGGAAGGCTGCGAGGGCCTTCTCGAAGCGGGCCTTGCCGACGTAGCACCAGGGACAGGCGATGTCCGACCAGATCTCGACGCGCATCTTCTCGGCTCTCTCCAGCTCGTACGGGGAACGGAGACTCCCTCCGCCGAGTGCATGAACGTTCAAGCAGCGGGGTTCATTCCCCGCCGGACGTCCCTCCCACCGAGAAGCGCAGGAAGAGGTGGTGATCGTCCTGCGCGGGCGGGTTCTCCGGGTCCGGGAACCAGCCCTGACGTGCGTAGAAGGCCTGGGCACGGCCGTTGTCGACATGGACGTCGAGCACGGCCGTACGGCGGCCGTCCGCCCGCCACTCCTCCACGCAGGCGGTGTGCAGGGCCGTGCCGAGGCCCGCCCGCCAGTGGTCGGGGTCCACATGGAACTGGAACAGCTTGACGGTGTCCGCGTCGGCGCCCTCCGGCACCCGGAAGGAGGCCAGCCCGACGATCCGCCCGTTTTCCACCAGGCACAGCACGGTCCCGTCGGGCCGCTCGACGGCCGCGCGCCACACGGCGAGCCAGTCGGTGCCGTCCTGCGGGACGCCGTCGGGATAGTAGGTGGCCCTGGCGCGCGCGTGCAGCGCGGCGACGGCCTCCGCCTCGGCGGGCACGGCGGTGCGGATGACACGGCTCGGGACGGGGGTTTCTCCGATCATGATCCGGAGGACGTGACCGCGGCCGGACCGGTTCCAGGAACCGCTCAGCTGCCGTCTCTGAGGTCGTCCGGCCAGCTGTCCCGGAACTCGAGGTGGTCGTAGGTCACCACACAGCCCTCCCCCATCGGCGACTGCGTCATGAACCCGACCAGGGCGGCGCCCGTCTCCTTCTCCTCCCCCAGGGTGAACAGCCGGACGAAGGTCCAGCGCTTGCCGTCGCGGGAGGCGTGGAAGGCGAACGCCCGCCCGGTCCTGCTCACCCGCAGCCAGACCGAACTCCCCTCCACGGTGAAGGAGTTGGCGTCGTCGGAATGACCCCGGGTGACGACCGTGCAGACGGTCGCCACATCCGGGGAGTACTCCAGACAGAGCTTGGCCCAGGCGCGTTCACCGACATGGACGTACAACACCCCCGCGTCGAACGCCCAGTTGAACCCCACGGTGACCCGTGCGATCAACTGGAAGTCCCCCTCGGGTGCCCCGAGGAGCCGGGGCGCGTCCCCGGCGGGGTCCAGCGCCTCCCCGGTGGGCGTCACGAACCGATCCTGCCGCGGCCCGGCCCAGGCGCTGAGCACCCCGTCCTCGTAGGACCAGTGCCCGTCGGGCCCATAGGTGCGGAGGGGGAAAGGCAGTTCGGGAAGCGAGACGTCCATGACCTGATTATCCAGGCGCCTCAGGCCGACCTTCTCGGGGGCGCGGGGAACCGCGCGACCGGCCACATCCGGCCCGCGGCCCGCGAGAGACCGCACCCCCTGCGGCGCTACCGCTCCAAGTGCCCGTTGAACCGACGGGGCAGCCCCAGCTCGTTCTCGTCCCGCAGCTCCACCGGCAGCAGCGCGGCCGGAGCGTTCTGGTAGGCGACCGGCCGCAGCCACCGCTCGATGGCGGTCCCGCCCACGGAGGTGGACGTGGACGTCGTCGCCGGGTACGGCCCCCCGTGGTGCTGGGCGGGCGCCACCGCGACCCCGGTCGGCCACCCGTTCACCAGGACCCGCCCGGCCAGCGGCGTCAGCTCGGCGAGGATCTCCCCGCCGCGCCCCTGCCCGGCGGCCTCCTCGTCGGACAGCTGCACGGTCGCGGTGAGGTTCCCGGGCAGCCGCGACAGCACCTCCCTCACCTCACCGTCGTCCTCGTAGCGGGCCACCACGGTGACCGGCCCGAAGCACTCCTCCAGCAGCAGATCATGGTCACCCCCGGCGGCCAGCCGCGCCGCGGGCACCGTCAGGAAGCCCGCGCTGACGGTGTGCTCCCCGCCCGCGCCGGGCGTCACCGGCGACTCGACGTCGGGCAGCTCCGCGCGCTCGGCGACACCGGCGATGAAGTTGTCCCGCATCCGGTGGTCGAGCAGCACGCCCGCCTCGGTGGCGCTCACCGCGTCGGTGAGCGACTTGACCAGGCCGTCACCGGCCGCGCCGGACGGTACGAGGACCAGTCCGGGCTTCACGCAGAACTGGCCGACGCCCAGCGTCATGGAGCCCGCGAGGCCCGCGCCGATGGCCTCCGCGCGCTCGGCGGCGGCGGCCTCGGTGACGACGACGGGGTTCAGCGAGCCCAGCTCGCCGTGGAACGGGATCGGCACGGGCCGGGCCGCCGCCGCGTCGAACAGCGCGCGGCCGCCCCGGATGGACCCGGTGAACCCGGCCGCGGCGACCAGCGGGTGCTTGATCAGCTCGACGCCGGCCTCGAAGCCGTGCACGAGACCGAGGACGTCCTCGGGGATGCCGTGCGCGGCGGCGGCCGTGCGCAGCACCTTGGCGACCAGCTCGGACAGCCCTGGGTGGTCGGGGTGCGCCTTGACGACGACCGGGTTGCCCGCCGCCAGCGCGCTCGCGGTGTCACCGCCTGCGACGGAGAAGGCGAAGGGGAAGTTGGAGGCCGAGTAGACGGCGACGACGCCGAGCGGCACCTTGTAGCGGCGCAGGTCCGGGATCGGCGGGGTGGCGGTGTCGTCGGGGTGGTTGATGACGACGTCGAGGAAGGCGCCCTCGTCGACGATGCCGGCGAACGCGCGCAGCTGGTAGCAGGTGCGGGCCAGCTCGCCGTTCAGCCGCACCGGGCCCAGCGCGGTCTCCGCGTCGGCGACCTCGACGAGCTGGTCCTTGGCCGCCTCCAGCTTGTCGGCGGCGGTACGCAGGAAGGCGGCGCGGACGGTGCGGTCGGCGAGGGAGTCGCGCGTGGCGTGCGCGGCGCGGACAACGGTGTCCACCTCCTGGGCCGTGGCCTCCACCGCAACCTGTTCACGCTGCTTCCCGGTACGGGGGTCGACACTCCAGACTGGTGCTGCTGCCACCGCGGGTCCCTCCACGCTTGCTACTGGCCACGTTTGGTACTGGCTGATTCACCAGGGATGTTCGATATACTGAACGGCGTTTCTCATGGTGAATATGCTGTCGGAGACTATTTCCCGTCGAACGAAGGGGTCAAGGGCGATGTCGGCTGGCGAGACGGGGGGCGGGGCCCAGGTCAAGTCCGCGGTGCGGACGGTTGAGCTGCTGGAATACTTCGCCGGCCGCCCCGGGATGCACTCCCTCGCGGCGGTCCAGGAGGCCGTCGGCTACCCCAAGTCCAGTCTCTACATGCTGCTGCGCACGCTGGTGGAGCTCGGCTGGGTGGAGACGGACGCGACGGGCACGCGGTACGGCATCGGGGTGCGGGCGCTGCTCGTCGGCACCTCCTACATCGACGGCGACGAGGTGGTGGCCGCCGCCCGTCCGACCCTGGACCGGCTCTCGGACGACACCACGGAGACCATCCACCTGGCCCGGCTCGACGGCACGAACGTGGTCTACCTCGCCACCCGCCAGTCCCAGCACTATCTGCGCCCCTTCACCCGCGTCGGCCGCCGGCTGCCCGCCCACTCCACCTCCCTGGGCAAGGCGCTGCTGAGCACGTACACCGACGAACAGGTCCGCAAGATGCTCCCGGAGACGCTCCCGGCGCTCACCGAGCACACCATCACGGACCGCGAGAAGCTCATCGACGAGCTGCGCCAGGTGCGGGACCAGGGCTTCGCCGTGGACCGCGAGGAGAACACCCTCGGCCTGCGCTGCTTCGGCGTGGCGATCCCGTACCGCACCCCGGCCCGGGACGCGATCAGCTGCTCGGTGCCGGTCGCCCGCCTCACCCCGGCGCACGAACAGATGGTGAAGGACGCCCTGTTCGACGCGCGCGACCGGCTCACCCTCGCCACCCGCCGGCTCTGACCCCCACGGCGTAGGCTCGGACGATGGAGATCGCCCTGCGCCCGGTCCACGACAGTGATCTGCCGGTGTTCTACCGGCAGATGAACGACCCCGAAGCCCTGCGGATGGCCGCGTTCACCCCGGAGGATCCCGCCGACCGGTCGCTGTTCGAGGACCACTGGAAACGGGTCAGGTCCTCCGCGCTGGTCCGTACGGTCCTGACCGACGGGGACGTCGTCGGTCACGCGGCGGTGTACGGGGAGCCGGGCGAGCGCGAGGTGACGTACTGGGTCGATCGCGCGTACTGGGGCCGGGGCATCGCGACCGCGGCCCTGCGGGCGCTGCTGGCCGAGGTTCCCGAGCGCCCGCTGTACGCGCGGGCGGCGGCCGACAACGCCGGTTCCCTCCGGGTGCTCCACAAGTGCGGCTTCCGGGTCACGGCGCACGCCTCCGGCTTCGCCCACGCCCGCGGCGAGGAGACGCCGGAGGTCGTCCTGAAGCTGGACGCATGAACGTACGCATGAACGTACGATGAGAAAACCGGCCGAAGGGAACGATTCACTGCGGCCGGTTCGTCTTTCCCAGCGCAATGAACAAGACGATCAGGCGTGCCTCGGTCTTCTCGCTGCTCCTCGTGTTCGCCCTCCTCGTCCGGGCGACCTGGGTGCAGTTCTACGAGGCCCAGGCTCTCGCGGACGACACGGACAACCGGCGCAACGCGATCGAGACGTACTCGCGGCCGCTGGGGAACATCATCGTGGCCGGAAAGGCGGTCACCGGCTCGGCCCGCACGACGGGCGGTGACCTCGCGTACAAACGCACGTACACGAACGGCGAGCTCTACGCGGCGGTGACGGGATACGCCTCCCAGTCGTACGCCCCGACCCAGCTCGAGGGCATCTACGCCCACCTGCTCAACGGGACGGACAGCCGGCTGAAGACCGTGATGGACACGGTCACCGACCAGCGTGCCGACCCCGGTGATGTGATCACGACGATCGATCCGGCGGTGCAGAAGGCGGCGTACGACGCGCTGGGCGACAAGAAGGGCGCGGCCGTCGCCCTCGACCCGAAGACCGGCAAGATCCTGGCGGTCGTGTCGACCCCGTCGTACGACCCCTCCTCGCTCACCGACGCCAACACCGCGGGGACGGCCTGGAAGGAGCTCAACGCCGACTCCGACAAGCCGCTCGTCAACCGCGCGCTGCGGCAGCCGCTGGCACCGGGCTCGACGTTCAAGCTGGTGGTCGCGGCGGCCGCGCTGGAGGACGGCCTGTACGCGTCGGTGGACGTGAAGACGGACAGCGCGGACCCCTACACGCTCCCGGGCACCCGGACGGTCCTGAAGAACGAGAACACCTCCGCCCCCTGCGAGAACGCCTCGATCCGGGTGGCGCTCCAGTACTCCTGCAACAACGTGTTCGCGCACATGGCCGTGCAACTGGGGCAGGACAAACTGAGGGCGATGGCCGAGAAGTTCGGCTTCAACGACGACTCCCTGGACGTGCCGGTGCGGGCGTACGCGAGCGTGTACCCCTCCGACATGGACGAGTCGTCCACCGCCCTGACCGGCATCGGCCAGTTCGACGTGACCGCGACCCCGCTGCAGATGGCCATGGTGTCGGCCGCCCTCGCCAACGGCGGTGAGCTGGTCTCGCCGCACATGGTCGCGCAGGTCACCGACAGCGGAGGTGACGTGCTGAAGGACTACGACGACGAGGCGACCGCGAAGCGGATCGTCAGCGAGTCCACGGCCGAGCAGCTCCAGTCCGCGATGCAGACCGTCGTCGAGAAGGGCACCGGCACGAACGCCCGCATCGACGGCGTGACGGTGGGCGGCAAGACGGGCACGGCCCAGAACGGCGAGAACAACAGCAAGGCCCCGTACGCCTGGTTCACCTCGTACGGCAAGACCGACGGCAAGGAGGTGGCGGTCGCGGTGGTGGTCGAACAGTCCGACGCGGCCCGCTCGGAGGTCAGTGGCAACGGCCTGGCGGCACCCGTGGCCAAGGCGATGATGCAGGCAGCGCTGAGGCAGCCCACCTGAGAAAGGGGCGCGGGGAACCGCGCGACCAGCGACGACAAACCCGCGCCGGCCGCGCAGCGACCCCTTACTTCACACCCAGGATCTGCTCGATCGGGTCGATGGCGAAGTACACCACGAACAACGCCGAAGCCCCCCACAACAGCCAGTGCACGTCCCGCGCCTTCCCCAGCGCCGTCTTGATGACGACATAGGCGACGAACCCCGCCCCGATGCCGTTGGTGATGGAGTACGTGAACGGCATCACGGCGATGGTCAGGAACGCCGGGATGGCGATCTCGTACTTGTCCCAGTCGATGGACTTGACCTGGGTCATCATCAGGAACCCGACCGCGACCAGCGCCGGCGCCGCCGCCTGGAGCGGCACGATCGTCAGGACCGGCGTGAGGAACAGGGCGAGCGCGAACAGTCCGCCGGTGACGAGGTTGGAGAAGCCGGTGCGCGAGCCCTCGCCGACGCCGGCCGCGGACTCGATGTAGGAGGTCGCGGAGGACGCGGAGGACGCGCCGCCGGCGACCGCCGCCGCGCCGTCGATGAGCAGCACGCGGCCGAGGTTCGGCACCTCGCCCTTGTCGTTCAGCAGTCCGGCCTCCGCGCTGATGCCGACGACCGTGCCCATGGTGTCGAAGAAGTCGGACAGGATGAGGGTGAAGACCAGCAGGACGACGGTGACGGCGCCGGTCTCACCGAACGCGCCGAACAGGCTGAAGTGACCGATGAGCCCGAAGTCGGGTGCGCCGACGAGCTTGTCGGGCCAGGCGGGGGTGGTCAGGCCCCAGGACGGGATGTCGGCGATCGAGTCGATGACGATCGCGAGCACGGTCATCGCGACGATGCTGATCAGGATGGCGCCCTTGACCTTGCGGGCGAGCAGGGTGACGGTCAGCAGCACACCGAGGCAGAAGACGAGAACCGGCCAGCCGGTCAGGGTGCCGGTGCCGCCGAGCTGGACCGGGACGGTGGTGTGCGCGGCGTCGGGGATCCGGCTGACGAATCCGGCGTCGACGAAGCCGATGAAGGCGATGAACAGGCCGATGCCGACGCTGATGGCCTGCTTCAGCGGTTGCGGGATGGCGTGCATGACGGCCTCGCGCAGTCCGGTCACCACCAGGACGCAGATCAGCAGGCCTTCGAGGACGATCAGGCCCATCGCGTCGTCCCAGCTCATCAGCGGGGCGATCTGGAAGGCGACGACCGCGTTGAGGCCGAGGCCCGCGGCGAGGGCGAGCGGCAGATTGCCGCCGACGCCCATGATGATCGTCATCACGGCGGCCACCAGGGCGGTGGCGGTGGTGAGTTGGACGCCGTCGAGCGTATGGCCGAACTTGTCCTTCGCGCTTCCGAGGATGATCGGGTTCAGGACAAGGATGTAGGCCATCGTGAAGAACGTGGCGAAGCCGCCGCGTATCTCCCGGCCGAAGGTGGACCCCCGTTCGGAGATCTTGAAGAACCGGTCGACACTTTCCACGCGTGACTCCTCGCTACCTGTTCGAACATGTGCGGATGCTGGCTGGATTGTTGCGTCGTTGAACCGTGCTCAGGTTTTCTCCGTGTTACGGATTCGGGCTCCCGGGCAGCTCCGGGCGGCCCCATGATGTTCGAACCCCAGTACCAAACCGACTGGATGATCACTGCTACGCTTCCGGATCTCGTCCCAGCCCCTCCCCGGGACGTCCCCATGTCATTCACATGACACGCACAGAAGCCACCGAGAAGAGGTCACCCGTGGGCACAGTCGTCGACGACGCCGCCTCCGTGGAATTCCATACCTTCTTCGATCGCCACTACGCCGAACTGGCCCGGCTGGCCCACCTTCTGACGGGTGAGGCGGACGCCGCCGACGACCTGGCGGCGGACGCGCTGCTCGCCCTGTGGAACCGCTGGGACCGGGTGCGCGCGGCCGAGCATCCGGTGGCGTACGCCCGTGGCGTCGTCGCCAATCTGGCCCGCACCCGGATCCGCAGCGCGGTCCGCGAACGCCGCCGGATCGCCCTGTTCTGGTCGCAGCGCGAGGAGAAGACCGAGAACCCCGATGTCGCCGGCGTGGTGGACGTCCAGTCCGCGCTGCGTAGACTCCCCTTCCGCAAACGGGCCTGCGTGGTGCTCCGGCACGCCTTCGATCTCTCGGAGAAGGACACCGCGCTCGCCCTGGGGGTCTCGGTCGGTACCGTGAAGAGCCAGACGTCCAAGGGAATGGCCGAGTTGCAGAAGCTGCTCGGCGCACAGGGAGCTCCGCTCAAGGTGCACGCGATGGCGCGCACCCGCGAGACCTCGGGAAGGAACCGATGACGATGCAGCGGGACGTGCACGACGAACTGCGCGCCCGGCTGCACCAGGCGGCCGAGGCGTACGAGCCGGACCGGGCGCGCATCCTCGCCCGGGTCGAGCGCGGCATGGCGGGCGGGGACGCGGTCCAGGACCGGCGCGCGCATCGCGCGACCCGCCCGCCGGTCTGGGGCTGGACGCGGATCGTGGGCGCCACGGCCGCGGTCGCGGGCATGCTCGCGGTCGGCGGGTACGCGGTGGCGTCCGCGGTGAAGGACGACACCCGGGTGGAGCAGACGGTGTCCGTCTCGCCCACACCGGTGAAGTCCCCCGACGCGACGAGCCGGCCCCCGGCCTCCCCGAAGGCCACCCCCACCTCGGGGTCCGGCGGCGGCGAGTCCAAGGCGCCGAACAGGCCGAGCAGTTCCCCGTCGCCCTCCGCCACCTCGTCCTCGACGGCGTCGGCCGTCGTGCTGCTGCCGGGCACCGACGACGATGACGACGGCCCGCTGTGGTCGGACGGATCCGTGGATCCGCACAGCAACGACTTCTGGGCGCAGAGCAACATCACGGTCCGGGTGAAGCAGGTGGCCACCGCGCTCACCGTGCAACTGCGGATCGCCCAGACCGGCGGGGTGTCCGACGCCGGGGCCTGGCGCTCGCTGCCCGAGCAGGACTTCGACCTCACGGTCACCGAGCAGGACGGCTTCCTGGTCTACACCTGGGTGCTCAAGGAGGGCCGTACGGTCCCCGTGGGCGAGTGGGTGTTCGCCGGGCAGTACGACCACGACCGCGGCGGCCGGGACGCCGGCGGGGACAGCTATGTCATCACGGGCCAGTCGGACGGCAGGGCCCGTGCCCTGGGCGGCGACTTCGCCACCGCGGACACGGCCGACGGCGACTCGTAGGCACCCCGGGAACAGCGCGCGAAAAAATTTCCGGAAGGGCGGCAACCCTTTTCCTCACCGGTGGCGACCACACAGCGCAAGAACCACCACCAGCTGAGGATCCGGCACATGACTGCTTCCGCAGAACCGCGCAACCGGCACCGCCGCGGGGTCACCGGCCGGCGGGCGCTGATCGCGGGCTCCACGGCCCTGGGCCTCACCGGCGCCGCGCTCGTCACCACGACGCTGCTGTCGTCGGCGGGCGCGGCGACCGCCTGGCCCACGGCGACCGGCAGCAAGGCCGTCTCCTCGACGATCAAGGTCTCCGGGACCTACGACGGCAAGCTGAGGAAGTTCTACGGCAAGGGCGCGCTCGGCACCTCCGACCAGGACGAGTCGCAGGGGGCGCTGTTCGAGCTGGCCGACGGCGCGGTCCTGAAGAACGTGATCATCGGGTCCCCGGCGGCGGACGGCGTCCACTGCAAGGGATCCTGCACCCTGCGGAACGTGTGGTGGCTGGACGTCGGTGAGGACGCGGCCAGCTTCAAGGGCAAGTCGTCCTCGTCGGTGTACAAGGTCATCGGCGGAGGCGCGAAGAACGCCGACGACAAGGTCCTGCAGTTCAACGGCGCCGGCAAGCTGACCGTGACCGGCTTCCGGGTGGAGAACTCGGGCAAGCTGGTGCGCTCCTGCGGCAACTGCAGGACGCAGGTGAGGCGCACGATCGTGCTGAGCGACATCGACGTGGTGGCCCCGCTGAAGGCGATCGTCGGCGTCAACGCCAACTACCGCGACACCGCCACCCTGTCGAGGATCCGCATCCACAACGACCCGAAGAAGAAGGTCAAGGTCTGCGTGCGGTTCAAGGGCAACGACACCGGCAGGGAACCCACCGCCATCGGGTCCGGTGCGGACGGAACCACCTGCAGGTTCTCCTCATCTGGCATTACGTACAAGTGACTCGAACCGCACGGAGCGACGGAGAACGGCCCTTGAGCACGCACAGAAGACGACCCCTCACGCGCCGGCGTGTGCTCGGTGCCTCCGCGATCGGGGTCGCCGCCACCGGCGCCGCCGTCGCGGGCGGCGCCGGCCTGCTCTCGTCGGCGTCGGCCGCCGCGTTCGGCTACCGGGACGACGGCAGGAACTACGTCGTCGACACCGGAGCCTCGCTCGTCTTCAAGGTCTCCAAGACGACCGGCGACCTCACCTCCCTGGTCTACAAGGGCAAGGAGTACGAGGGCTACGGCGGCAAGCACTCGCACGTCGAGTCCGGCCTCGGCGCCTCGACCGTGACGATCAGGCGGTCCGGCGCCACGATCCTGATCAAGGTGGTCCACGGCCCGATCACCCAGTGGTACGCGGCCCGCAGCGGCCAGAACAACGTCTACCTCTGGACGAACAAGGCGGACGCCTCCTTCACCGCGACCCGGTACATCGTCCGCCTCAAGCCCGGTGTGTTCCCCAACACCGGCGCGGACTCCTGGATCGAGGCCTCCGACACGATCATCGAGGCCGGGGACGTCTGGAAGCGCGCCGACGGCACCACCCACTCCAAGCACTACTCGGGCAGGCGGACCATCGACTACGACCACGTCGGCTTCACGACGGGCTCGGTCGGCCTGTACATGGTCCGCTCGAACCACGAGAAGGCCTCGGGCGGCCCCTTCTACCGCTCCCTGCTGCGCCACTCCAACGACAAGGGCGCGGGCCTGTACGAGATCCTCCACTACAACGAGGCCCAGACCGAGGCGGAACGTTTCGGCCTGCAGGGTCCCTACGTCCTGGCCTTCACCGACGGCGGCGCCCCCTCCTCCGCCCTCTTCCACGCCAACCTGGACACCTCCTGGGTGGACGGCCTCGGCATCACCGGCTGGGTCGGCACGTCCGGCCGCGGCAAGGTGGCGGGCGTCGGCCTGAAGGGCATGGACGCGCGGTACCCGTACACGGTCGGCTTCGCCAACAAGGACGCCCAGTACTGGGCGAAGGCGGCGGCGGGCACCGGTGCCTTCTCCTGCAAGGGGATGCTGCCGGGGACGTACACGCTGACGGTCTTCAAGGGCGAGCTGGCGGTCCTGACGCGGCAGGTGCAGGTGACCGCGGGCACCACCACGAGCCTGCACACCCTCTCGATCACCGGCGACCCGTCCACCGCGAAGACCGTGTGGCGGCTCGGCGACTGGGACGGCACCCCCGGGGAGTTCAAGAACGCCCGTCTCATGACGTACGCCCACCCCTCCGACGCCCGCGCGGCGAAGTGGACGGGCAACGTCACGATCGGCAGCGGCGACCCCGCCCCCTCCTTCCCGGCGTACGTCTGGAAGGACGTCAACGACGGCGTCCTGATCTACTTCAAGCTGACCAGGGAGCAGGCGGCGGCCGCCCACACCCTGCGGATCGGCGTCACCGACGCCTTCGCGAACGGCCGCCCGCGGATCAGCGTGAACGACTGGGTCTCCCCGGTCCCGGCGGCCGTCACCCAGCCCTCGACGCGCTCCCTCACCACGGGCTCCTACCGGGGCAACAACCACACGTACACGTACACCGTCCCGGCGACCGCCTGGAAGACGGACGTCTCGCAGGACAACGTCCTCAAGCTCACCATCGTGAGCGGCTCGTCCGGCACGCTCTATCTGAGCCCGGGCACGTCCTTCGACTGCATCGACCTCCTCGCCTGAGGACGTGCCGGCGGGAGCCCCTCTCCGGCCGGCAAAAGGGAGAGGCCCCCGTCGCTGGAACCCGACGGGGGCCTTTCCGCCTTCGTCAGTTCATCGTGGAACCGATGGTCGTGGAGCCGGTGGTGAGAAAGGTCGTGGCCGGCAGCGAGCCGTCCGACTTCCGCGCCCCGTAGGCGGAACCCGCGTTCGTGGAAAGGAACGTGGGCGTGGCCACTCCGCTGTCCCAGTTGTTCGCGGCGGATACCGCGGAGGAACCCAGCTTCGACAGCCCGCCCTTGTTGCCCGCCGCGAGATTCCGGGCGAGCCGCGCCTTGCCGGTGGCGAAATAGAATCCCGCCTCCCCGTTGGAGTACGCGGTGTCGCGGTGCAGAATGATCGCGCCGTTGTTGGAGTTCTCGGTGAATCCGTTGAGCGTGTTGTCCCACGCCGCGCTGTTGTTGACGACGTGCGCGACGGCCACGCCCCCGCCGCCCAGCTTGAACCCGTTGCCGTTGCCCTCGAACGCCGAGTCGCTCCAGCGGTTCCTGCCGTTGCCGAAGGCCCAGCTGTGGTCGATGGTGACGGGCGTGGAGAACTGCCAGAGATCGAGGCCGTCGTCCGAGTTGTCGTACAGCCGCGCCCCGGTGATCCTGTTGCCGGATCCTGAGCCGAACTTGACGGCGATGCCGTCCGCGTTCTGCCCGTGCCCGGCGGCGTCGTAGTTGCCGTGACTGTCCAGGTTCTGCACGAGGTTGTCGACCGTGTTGTCGCCGCGCAGGGTGAACCCGGAGTCGCCGTTGTTCGCGGTGACGAGGTTCTTGAAGACGCCGCCGGTGGAGGAGGTGACGACGAAGCCCTGGGCCGGGGACGTCTGGAAGGTGAGGTTCTGGACGGTCCAGTAGCTGCCGTAGATCCCGGCCAGCCAGGAGCCGGCGGGCAGCTTGGAGCCGTCGATCTTCACCTTCTCGCCGCCGTGGGCCTGGAGCGTGATGCGCGAGGAACTGGTGCCGCTGGCGGTGGACTTGAGGGTGGCGGTCGGGTAGTACGTGCCGCCGCGGACCTGGATGAGCGTGCCGGCGACCGCGTTCTTCACGGCCGACTCGAGCTGCGCAGTGGTGGAGACGGTGACGATCGAGGACGCGGCCCGGGCTCCGCCGCCCGACAGACCGAGGTACACCCCGCCGCCCCCCGCGGAGAGCGCCACGGCGGCGGCGATCGAGAGGGTGCGCGTCCTGCGGTGGCGTCCGGTGCTCAAACGCACGGGCGTTCCTTTCAACGTGAGGCGGCCGGGAGGAAGCGGGACGGGGGGGCCGCCCCGGCCCGCTTCCTCACCTCAGTCGCCGCCCTGGCCGGAAAGGGTTGCCGCGCCGACGAAAAACACCGCCGCGACTTTCCGGCCGCCACGGAGGATCAGCTGACGAAGTACGTCGGGTTCGGCAGCTTGTACTTCCGGTCGGCGTAGCCGCCCTCGAGGTCCGAGTACTGGTCGCCGAAGTTGGCGATGATCTCGTACCCGAGGTCCTGCTCGATGTGCTTGCGGGTGCCCGCCTTGTACTGGACGGTGGTGCAGGTCCAGTTGTTCGCGGTGGCGCAGGCGCTCAGGTAGGACGGCGGGTTGGCCGCGTCCTTGAGGAACATGTGGCCGGCGTCGAGGTTCACGTCGGCGCCGATCTTCTTCAGGTTCTCGACGGCCGAGACGCGCTGGGATTCCTTCAGGCCCGAGTTGTAGAAGACCTCGACGCCCTTCGACTTCGCGTACTGCACGAGCTCCGGGCTGCCGAAGACCGCCGGACGGTCCGCCCTCGCCACGTACTCGGCCCAGGTGGCGGAGTTGTAGGTGTAGTTGGTCTTCTTCTCGTAGTCGAGGCTGAGCAGCAGCGTGTCGTCGATGTCGAAGACGACCGCGGGCTTCTCGCCGTGGTGGCGGGCCTTGCGGGCCGCCTGGTCGATGTACTTCCGCGCGGCCTTGTCGATCGCCGCGAGGTCCTTGGCGTACGGGCTGGTCGGCGACGCCTGGTAGACGCCGTTGGCGTCCGCCGTGGTGCCGTAGTAGGTGTCGATGTCCTTCACCAGGAGCCCGATGTTGTAGGGCTCGTGCGTCGAGTTGGCCGTGTCCTGGCCGGCCGTGGCCGCGCCGGCGCCGTAGAGGGCGGCACCGGCGACGGCACAGGCGGCCGCGACGGCCGCGATGCGCAATGGCTTATGCATGACAAGATTTCTACGCGCGTCACGCGGTCGGGCGCGAGACCCGTTGCCCGATCGATATCCGTTCGGCGGGCAAAAAACGGGTCAAGCGCCCGGGTGGCCCGGCCGCGGGTCAGTCCATCGTGGCTCCGATCGTGGTCGAACCCGTCGTCAGGAACGTGGTGGCGGGCAGGGTGCCGCTCGAACTGCGGGCGTTGTACGTCGTCGAGGCGTCCGTCGACCGGAAGGCGGGCGTAGAGATGCCGCTGTCCCAGTTGTTGCCGGCCGAGGTGACCGACGAGCCCTTGTTGACCGAGCCTCCGCCGTTGCCCACGGCGAGGTTCTTGCCGAGCTTGGCGGAGCTGGTGGCGAAGTAGTAGCCCCACTTGCTGTTGGCGTAGGCGGTGGTGCGGTTGATGACGATCGCCCCGGTGTTGGAGTTCTCGGTGAAGCCGTTGCCGGCGTTGCCCCAGGCGGCCGAGTTGTTGACGACGTGGGCGACGACCTCGCCGTCGCCGCCCAGCTTGTAGCCGTTGCCGTCGCCCGCGAAGGCGGAGTCGGACCAGCGGTTGACGCCGTTGCCGAAGGACCAGGTGTGCTCGACGGTGACGGGCGAGGAGAAGGACCAGAAGTCGATCCCGTCGTCCGCGTTGTTGTAGAGGCGGGCCCCGGTGATGAGGTTGCCGGTGCCGGAGCCGAACTTGACGGCGATCCCGTCGGCGTTCTCGCCGTGGTTGGCGGCGTCGTAGTTGCCGTAGGCGTCGATGTTCCTGACGGTGTTGTTGACCGTGCCGTCCCCGGTGAGGGTGAAGCCGGAGTCGCCGCCGTTGATGGTCTTGATGTTGTTCCAGACCGTGCCGGTGCAGGACTGGCAGACGACCGCGCTGTCCGGGGAGTTCTGGAAGGTGATGTTGGAGACGTTCCAGTAGTCCGCGGTCAGCTTGAAGATCCAGTCGCCGTCGGGCAGCGAGGAACCGTCGATCTTCACCGTCTCCGAGCCGTACGCGGTGAGCGTGACCGGCGAGGAGGAGGTGCCGTTGGCCGTGGACTGGAGGGTGGCGGTGGGGTAGTAGGTGCCGCCCCTGACCTGGATGACCGTGCCCGCGGTGGCGTTCTTGACGGCGTTGGACAGGTCGGTGGAGTTGCTGACGACCACGGTGGCGGCCTGCGCCGGGGTGGGCAGGGCCACGGCGAGTCCGGCGCTCAGGGACAGCGCCGCGAGGGCGGTGAGAGCGGTGCGACGAGACATGGAGTGCGGGTCCTTTCTCGTGTGTTTCTCGTGTGGGGAGAGGGGTGGTTCACAGGACGCGGTCGAGCCAGTCGAAGACCTCGTCCTGCATGCGGTCGACGAAGACATGGCCGAGGTCGGGCCAGGTCTTCAGACGCAACCGCTCCTCGGCGCGGCGGGAGCGCCAGACGGCGCGCAGTTTCTCGTGGGCGGTGCGGACGCCGTCCGTGGGGAAGAGCGGGTCCAGGGCGCCGGAGAAGAAGAGCATCGGCCGGGGTGCGGCGATGCTCGCCACGTCGGGGAAGTCGAGGAACCGGGGCAGTCCCGGGTGGAGCATGTAATAGGACGACTGCCCGCGCAGGGTGTTGTTGCCGGGCACCATCATCTCTTTCAGGCCGGTCATCCAGCAGACGCAGGCGGTGGCGCGCACCGCGTCGGTGAGGGCCGCGGTCTGCCAGGCGCGGTAGGCCCCCATCGAGAAGCCGACGGCTGCGACCCGGCGGGCGTCCACCTGGTCGAGCCCGGCGAGGAAACCGGCGGCCCGGGCGTCCTCGCGGGCCATGAGGCCGGCGAGCGAGGAGCCCAGGTTGTAGAAGTTCGAGGCGAGGGCCTGCTGCTGGTCGTGGGCGAGGGGTCCGCGGTCGCCCCAGCCGAGGGCGTCCGCGCACAGCACCACGTACCCGCGCCCGGCCAGTTCGTCGCCGACGAACCGCCCGCTGAAGTACTTCTCCGCCCAGCCGCGCGCCGAGGCCAGCCGCACGTCGTCGTCCCAGGGCCGGACCAGCTTCTCCTTGCCGATGTCGAACGTCGCCCCGTGGTCGTGCAGGAGCAGCACCGCCGGGAAGGGGCCCGGCCCGTCGGGGGTGAGCAGGACGGCGCGGACGCGTTCGTACCGGGTGAGGGAGAGGGTGACCGACTGGCCGCGGTAGCCGTCCCGCTGGACGGGGGTGCCCCACTCGGGGGCGTACGGGGTACCGTCCTCGCGGTCGACGATCAGCAGTTCGTCGACCTGGGCGCGGGCGGCCCTGCGCCAGGCGCGGAAGTCGCGGATCGGGGAGGTGCCCCAGGCGAGGGGGAAGGTGAGCGCGGCGGTGAGCGCGGGGTGGAAGTCGGGGAGGGGACCTTCGACGACGGCTGTCTCGGCCGTACCGGCGCTCGCTTCGGCGGCGGCCGAGGTCGTCTCGGCCGTACCGGCGCCGGCCTCGGCCGGGCCCGTGGCCGCCGCCGCACGGCCCGCTCCGCCCCCGGCCAGGACGGCCGCCCCCGCGCCGGTCACGAAGGCGCGCCGTCCCACGGGGTCACGGGCGCCGTTCATACGGCCTCCAGTCCCCGAGGTAGGTCCGCCGGGTGTGGATGGCCGCCTCCTCGGCCGTGAGCTGCGGGCGCGTCTCCGGCACCGTGACGACCGCGCCGGGGCCGGAGTTGGCGTACTCGCGGAAGCGCATGGTCTGCCAGGGGTAGGCGTCCCGCATGTTGGTGTAGGGGGCGGCCGCGTCGATGCCGGGGCCGATCCAGGTGTCCCGGACGACCAGGGAGGGCCAGGCGGTCGTCTCGTACGACGGCACCCAGGGCCGGGCGATCTTGTACGCCGCGTCCTCGGCCCCGGAGGTGATCCGGGAGCGGAGGGCGAGGAAGCCGTAGGGGTTGGCCCGGGCGGTGGAGGGGGCGAAGACCATGCCCTTGGGGGTGAAGGCGACGTCCCGCTGCAACGTGTGGAAGCGGCAGCCGTCGAACACGGCGCGGGCCCGCCCGAAGACGAAGTCGACGTCTCCCTCGATGTGGCAGTGGCGGTAGTACTGCCGGTCGAAGGCGTCCAGCGCGGTGGTGTCCGCGAAGAGGGTGTCCTGGTGGGCGAGGAGGCGGACGTTCTCGAAGTGGCTGCGGTCGCCGGTGACGTACGCGGCGACGGCCTGGGTGCCGGTGATGTCCGGGTGGTCGGCGCGCAGCCAGTCGTTGGCGAGGGTGAGGTCGCGGACGGTGAGGCCGGGGGCGGCGGAGGTGAAGGTGGCGGAGCCCGCCGTGCCGTAGGTGCCGGAGCCGTCCGGCTTGGGCGTCCCGTTGGCGTGGTCGAAGACGATCACCGCGGCGCGGGGATCGCGGCTCGCGCCCCGGATCGTCAACTCCGCCTTCTCCTCAGGCACGTTGACGACCTCACGATACGTCCCCGGGTGCACGACGAGCGTCCAGCCGGGGCCGGTGACCGCGTCCACGGCCGCCTGGACGGAGTCGCCGGGGCGGAGGTGCAGGACCCGCCGGGAGTGGGCGAGGGCGGGAGCGGCGGGGAGCAGGGCGGCAGAGGTCAGCCCGGCGAGGAGGGTGCGTCTGCGCAGGGCCATGTCAGCACTCCCCCTTCCAGGGTTCCCAGTCGCCGAGGTACGCGGCGCGGGTCGCCGACGCGGCCTGGTCGTCGGTGAGCTGGGGCCGGTTCTCGGGGACGGTGATCTCGGCGCCGGGGCCGGTGTTGCGGTACTCGGCGAACCGCTGGTTCTGCCAGGGGAAGGAGGCCGACATGTTGGTGTAGGGGGCGACCGCGTCGATGCCGGGTCCGAGGTGGGTGTCCCGGACGACCAGGGACGGGCGGGCGGTGGTGTCGGAGCTGGGAACCCAGGGGCGGGCCAGCTTGTAGGAGGCGTCGGGGGCCTCGCTGCTGACGCGGCCGCGGGTCACGAGGTAGCCGCGGGGGTTGGCGCCCGCGGTGGAGGGGGCGAAGGCGAACCCGTAGGGGGCGGCGGCCAGGTCGCTGCGGTTCAGGGTGCGGAAGTGGCACTGCTCGTAGACGGCGGTGGCCCGGCCGAAGACGAAGTCGACGTCTCCTTCGGCATAGCAGTGGGCGTAGTACTGCCGGGCGAAGACGGCCAGGGACATCGAGTCCGCGTACAGGGTGTCCTGGTGGCCGAGGAAGCGGCAGTGGTGGAAGGCGGAGCGGTCGCCCTGGACCTTGACGGCGACGGCCTGGGTGCCGGTGATGTCGGGGTGGTCGGCGCGCAGCCAGTCGTTGGCGAAGGTGATCCAGCGGGCGGTGAAGCCGTCGCCCTGCAGGGTGGTGGTGGCCGAGCCGGTGGTGCCGTAGGTGCCGCCGCCGGGTTTGGGGGTGCCGGCCGCGTTGTCGTAGACGATGACGACGGCCCGGGGGTCCTCGGGGGCGCCGATCCAGGTGGCCTCGGTGCGGGTGGCGTCGAGAAGGACCGTCTCACGGTAGACGCCGGCGGCGAGGACGAGGGTCCAGCCACTGCCGGTGGTGGCGGCGACGGCGTCGCGGACGGTGGTGAAGTCGCCCCGGCCGAGCGGGTCGACGTAGAGGGTCTGGGGGGTGAGGCGGGCGGCCGGGCTGCCGTGGCGGCCGAAGGGGCCGCGTCTGCCGGTGGCCCGTGCGGGCGGGGCGGCCAGGCCCAGGGCGGCCACGGTGCCGCCGGTCGCGGCGAGGAACCGCCTTCTCGAAAGGGAGTGCATGCGGGTGCTCCTTGGCGGTGCGGCTCTGCTGGGGGGTGGCCGGGGCGACGGCGGGGCCGCCCCGGCGGGGTGCGCGGTCGGGTCAGCTAAGGCGTCCGGCGCCCGCGCCGCAGTCGACGATGCGGGGCACGGACCGGGCGGGGTCGACCTTGGTGCGCAGCGTCGGGGTCCAGCCGGCGCCGGACTGGAGGACCTCGGCGGGGATCTCCGCGTTGTGGACGGCGATCAGATCGGTGGCGGTGCCGTTGACGTAGTTGTCGTCGGCGGTGAGCGGGGAGACGTTCCAGCGCTTGAGCACCTTCGCGGCGCTGACCCCCTCGGGCAGGGTGAACGCGTTGTGCTCGGCGACGAGCTGGGACTCCTTGCCGATGCCGAAGCTGTAGGAGTAGTCGCCGTTGGCGACGAAGTGGTTGTTGTAGGAGTCGACCTGGCCGAAGCGGACCCGGGGCGCGCGCTCGACCAGGTTCGAGAACAGGTTGTGGTGGAAGGTCACCTTCAGGTGGCCCCGGTCGCCCGCCGCGGTCGACTCGCTGTCGCTGTTGCCGATCAGGATCGTCTTGTCGTGGTCGGTGAAGACGTTCCAGGAGGCGGTGACGTGGTCGGCGCCGCGGACGATGTCCAGCTCGCCGTCGTGCTGCTGGTAGAGCATCCCGAAGTAGGTGGGGGCGGCGCTGTCCGGATGGGAGCCGTCGGTGAAGGTGTTGTGGTCCAGCCACACATGGGTGGCGCCGTAGACGACGGCGGTGTCGTACTCGGAGTTCCAGTTGCCGTGGGTGCCGTCGGTGGGGTCCCACTGCGGGAAGCAGTCGATCGGCGACTCGAAGGACAGGTTCCGGATGATCACGTTGTCGACGGCCTTGATCTGGAGGCTGACGCCCTTGAACCCGGCGTTGCGGCCGATGCCGACGATGGTGGTGTTGGAGGGGACGGCCGCCTTGATGGCCGTGTCCTGGTTGGCCTGCGAGACGCGGCGCAGCCCCTCCGGGCTGTCGGCGGGCTCGGCGCTGAGGTCGGTGTCCAGGCCCCAGACCTCCGGGGAGTACGTGGCGAGGTAGGCGTCGAAGTCGTAGCCGGGCGCGGCGAAGGCGTCGCAGCCCTCGGCGACGGCGTCGATGACGCCCTTCACCTTGATGATCTTCGGGGCGGAGCCGCCGGCCGCGAGGGCGGCCTTGAACTCCGCCCAGGTGGTGACGGTGTAGACGTGCTCGGCGTCGGCGGCCGAGCCGCCCGTGGTGCCCGTCCCGTACGAGGCCCAGCCGTCGTTCGCGGCCAGGACCTGCCGGCCGAGGTCGCGCGGGCCGGCGTGGGCGGAGGCGGTGCCGGTGACGGACAGCACCAGAGCGGTGCACCCCACCAGGGCAGCGATGACGCGTCCATGACATTGCTGTGTACGCACTGTGCGGTTCTCCTCTTGCTTGAGACAGGTCGGCTTACGGCAGGTCGGGCTACGACGGGTCGGGCCAGGTGATCCAGGACGTGGGGATCTCGTCGTGCAGCCGGACCACGTCCCGCGGTCCGAGCACCCGGGTCCGCAGCAGCTCCCGCGCGACGAGCCGCGCCACGGCGATCGCGCCCGGCGGATTGAAGTGCGTGTTGTCCTGCTCGGTGTCGGTCCAGTTGAAGTAGGTCTTCGTCGCCTCGACCCCCAGCTCCTGCCAGAGCGCCAGCGACAGCGCCTGGAGGTCGAGGAGCGCCACGCCCTCCTCCTCGGCGAGCGCCCGCATGGCCGCCGGGTACTCCCCGTGCGTCGGCAGCGCGTTCCCCTCGGCGTCGAACCGCCGCCGCTCCACGGGCGTGGCGAGCACCGGCCGCGCGCCCTTCGCCCGGGCACCGGAGAGGTACATCCGCAGATAGTCCTGGTACGTCGTCCAGGGCTCGGTGTAGCGGGTGGGGTCGGTGGTCTTCTCGTCGTTGTGCGCGAACTGGACGATCAGGAAGTCGCCGGGCCTGATGGCCGCGAGAACGGCGTCCAGCCGCCCCTCGTCGACGAAGCTCTTGGAACTGCGCCCGTTGACGGCGTGATTGGCGACGGGCAGCCCGGAACAGAGGAAGAAGGGCAGTGCCATGCCCCACCCGGTCTCGGGCGCGGCGTCGGAGTACTTCTGGGCGGCGGTGGAGTCACCGGCGATGAAGACGGTACGGCGCCGATGAGTAGCGGCCCGGGCCGGTGTGGCGGCGACCGCACCGAGCGGAAGGGCGGCGAGCGCCGCGGAGGTGACTTGCCTACGGGTAAGGGACACGAACGTTCACCTGTCTTTTTTGGGGGGCGCGGGGAACTGCGCGACCGGCCACAACGGACCCGCAGCCGCCCCGCGACCCAGACCACCCGAGTTATCCGTGGTTCTTCTTCCAGTCGGCCTGCGCGGCGTTCAGCTGCTCCGCCAACGTGTCCAGGAACTCCTTCGCGCTCAGCTTCCCGAGCAGCACCTTCTGGAAGTTCGGCTCGTTGTCGGCCTTGGAGATGGTGTTCCAGTCGGGCAGGTAGTACGGCAGCTGCACGATCTTCGTCCCGTCCCCCGACAGCGCCTCGGCGGCCAGCTTCGTCGGCTCCGACGACTGCACCCAGCTGTCCTGCGCCGCCTCCAGGTTCGCCGGGACCTGTCCCGCCGTCTCGTTCCACTTGCTGTTCGCCTCATGACCGGCGGCGAACTCGATGAACTTCCAGGCGGCGGTCTTGTTCTTGCTGGACTTGAACAGCCCGAGCCCGTCGACCGGGTTGGACACCTGCACGCGCGTGCCGTCGTCCTGCGTCGGCGCGGGGATGCCCTTGAACTTGCCGGCGAGGGCCTTCTGGTGGTCGGCGTAGGAGCCGAGGTTGTGGCTCAGCATGCCGATGGTGCCGCTGTCCCACTGGGCGACCATCTTGGTGAAGTCGTTGTTGACGTCGGCGGCCGGGGTGTCCTTCTTGTACAGGCCGACGTACTTCTCCAGCGCGGCCACGTTCTTCGGGTCGTTGACCGTGGTCTTGTCGCCGCTCCAGAACTCGGTGATGCCGCTCTGGCCGTACGTGGCGTCCAGGGCCTGGGCGATGGACCCCGCGCCGCCCCGGATGGTGTACCCGAACGCGTTCTTGCCCTTGTTCGTGAGCTTGTCGGCGGCCGTGTAGAACTTCGTCCAGGTCGTCGGCGCCTCCAGGCCCGCCTTCTCGAACAGGTCGGTCCGGTACCACAGGGTGCCGTTGTTGGCGGAGGTCGGCACGCTGTACGTCTTGCCGTCGACACCGGCCGCCTTGACGCTGTCCAGGAACTTGACGTTGAGCTGGTCCTTCAGGTCGCTCTTGGCGAGACGGTCGTCCAGCGGCTCCAGGGCGCCCTGTGCCGCGACCTCGGCGAGCATCGCGGTGCCGACGCCGCCGACGTCGGGCAGACCGCCGCCCTGGATGGCGGTGTCGTACTTGGACTGGACGCTGTCGGCGGGGACACCGACGTACTTCACCTTGATGTCCGGGTTCGCCTTCTCGAAGTCGGCGATGATCTCCTTCCAGATGTCGGTGCGGACACCGCCGTTGTTGTCCCAGAAGGTGATCTCGCCCTTGCCCGAGCCCTCGCCTCCCTTGTCCCCCGCGCTGCCGCTGCCGTCGTCACCGCAGGCGGTGGCGGTCAGCGCGAGCACGGAGCCCAGAGCGACGGCCAGTGCGGCGCGCCTGCTTCTGCGGATGGTGCTGTTCATCGGAGCTCTCCTTCGTGGATACCCCGGCCTTCAGACCGGGGAGGAAACGAAACTCCTGCGCAGGAGGGCAGAGAAAGCCGCATCACCCGGGCGATGCGGCGTCCACCGGCCGTCGACCGACACCCGCCATTCACAGGGGATCTGATAGAGCGTGAGGTGTGGAGCAGCAGGTCAAGCGGGCATTCAAGTACCGCTTCCACCCCACGGACGAGCAGGCAGCTGAGCTGTCCCGTACGTTCGGCTGCGCGCTGCGCCACCTTCAGACTGCGTTCGGGCACTTCTTCGCCAAGCGCGCCGAGTACCCCCGGTACAAGAGCCGCGAGAAGTCCCGTGCTTCGGCCGAGTACACCCGGAGCGCCTTCACATGGCGCGACGGGCGGCTGACTCCGGCGAAGACGACCGGGCCGCTGGACATCCGCTGGTCGCGTCAGATGCCCGAGGGTGCGGAGCCGACCACGGCGACCGTGTCCCGCGACCCGGCAGACCAAACGGTCGTGATCGAGGACCTCACCGTCCGCAACCTGGTGAAGAACGGCCGGCTCGCACGCGCCATCAGTGACGTGGCCTGGACGGACCTCCGCATGATGCTGGAGTACGAGTGCGCCTGGTACGGGCGCGAACTCGTCGTGATCGGCCGCTTCTTCCCCAGCGGCACACAGTGCGGGAACCGCGGCACGGTCCGAGAGAAGCTGCCGCTGAACGTCCGCGAGTGGACGTGCGACAACTGCGGCGCGGTGCACGACCGCGACGCGAACGCGGCACGCGACATCCTGGCCGCCGGGCCGGCGGCGTCTGCCTGTGGAGACGGTGTAAGACCTCAACGGGAGTCCTCCCGGACGGGGCGGTCGTCGGTGAAGCAGGAAACCCAGCGGGCGACCGCTGGAATCCCCCGCCTTCAGACAGGGGAGGAAGCCGATGCGGCTCCCGACAGGCGTGTGGGGGAACGGGTCAGAGCGGGCTGATCCGGAACTCCGTGAACGAGGCCGCTCCGGCGTGCCCCGGTCCCGAGGGGGCGAGCGCGAAGAGACCGAGCAGGGCGCCGACCCAGCGCCAGGGGGTGGCGGCGAACACGGGGCCGGAGGGGCGCGGGCCCTCGCCGATGTCGTGGGCGAACCGGCAGCGGGCGCCCGCGCCGATCTCGATCCGCAGCCGGGCCCGGCCGTCGGGGGCGAGGAGCGGGTGGGCGGCGTCGCGCTCCCGCTCGGCGACGGCCTCGGCGAACCGGTGGACGAGGTGCACGGCTCCGTCGCCCGCGCGCTCCAGCCCGATCCAGGCGAACGCGTCGCCGAGGACCGCGAGTCCGGCGCGGGCGCCGGGCTCCTGGCCGTGCAGGGTCAGCTCCACCTCGACGGCCGACGGGACGCCCGGCAGCCGTTGGGTGAGGACGCTCGGCAGCTTGCGCAGATCGTGGGCGTCCGCCGTACGGACGCAGGACAGACGCAGGCCGTCGCCGGCGTGCTGGGTGGCCCAGCCGTCCTGCGGGTTGGCTGTCCACTGCCACTGGCGGCCGAAGCGTCCACCGGGGAAGTCGTCGTCGGTGGCGGGCGCGGCGGGCGGCTGCGCCGGCAGGTCCGGCTTTCGGTGTACGGCGACGGGGGCGCCCTCGTCACCGAGCACCGGCCAGCCGTCCGTGCCCCAGCGCATCGGCTGGAGGTGGACGACCCGGCCGTAGGCGCCGCGCTGCTGGAAGTGCAGAAACCAGTCCTCGCCGGACGGGGTGCGCACCCAGCCGCCCTGGTGGGGGCCGTTGACCTCGGTGTCCTTCTGCTCCAGGACGACCTTCTCCTCGTAGGGGCCGAAGAAGTCCCGCGCGCGGAGGGCGCCCTGCCAGCCGGTCTCCACTCCCCCGGCGGGCGCCAGGATCCAGAACCAGCCGTCGTGCCGGTACAGCTTGGGCCCTTCGAGGGTGAACCAGCCGGGGATGCGGTCACCGTCGACGATCAGCTTGCCCTCGTCGAGGAGGGAGGTGCCGTCGGGGTGCATCCGGTGGCCGGTGAGCCGGTTCTTGACGCCCGAGCGGGACTTCGCCCAGGCGTGCACGAGATACGCCTCGCCGCTCTCCTCGTCCCACAGGGGACAAGGGTCGATGAGCCCCTTGCCCGCCTTCACCAGGTGCGGGCGGCTCCAAGGGCCTCTGATCTCAGGGGCGTTGACCTGGAAGACACCCTGGTCGGGGTCGCCCCAGAAGATCCAGAAGCGGTCGTCGTGGTGGCGGATCGAGGGGGCCCACACCCCGCAGTCGTGCCGGGGCGCGGTGAACTCCGAGGCGGGTTCGAGGCGTTCGAGGGCGTGGCCGACCAGCGTCCAGTGGACGAGGTCCCGGGAGTGCAGCAGCGGCAGTCCGGGGGCGCGGCCGAAGCTGGAGGCGGTGAGATAGAAGTCGTCGCCGACGCGTACGACGTCCGGGTCGGACCAGTCGGCGTTCAGGACCGGGTTGGTGTACACGTCGTCGGTCACTGGCTGACCGCCTTCCGCACCAGCGCCGAGGCCTCGTCGCGGCCCAGGCGGCCGTCGGCGACGACGGTGACGATCCGGCGTACGGCGGTGTCGCCGGGGGCGATCGCGAGGCGGTCGGCCGAGGCCAGCGAGGAGCCGACGCCCGGGTACTCGGCGGTGCGGACGAACCAGGGGTCGCGGCGGGTGGCGTCGGTGGCGCCCGCGAAGACCAGGGTCCAGTCGGCGCCGGCCAGCGCCAGCCAGTCGGCCCGGCCGCCGTGGACCTCGGCCTCGCCCTCGGTGCCGGCGGTGAAGACGTCCGGGGCGGTGTCCTCCTTGCGGGCGCGCCAGAAGAAGCCGCCGTAGGCCGCGCCGGGGCGCCCGTTGGTGGCGGGGCTGCCGAGGGAGAGCGGGGCCGCGGTGACGTTGGTGAGGGAGAAGGTGAAGTCCAGCGCCCAGGCGGTGTCGGTGAGTTCGGTGGCCGCGACGGTACGGCGCTCGCGCAGGAGCTCGGTGGCGGAGGCGATCCAGCGCAGCTCCTCCACGAACCCGTCGGGGTCGCGGAGCTGGAAGGAGTGGTGGCGCTGGACGCCGTGGTCGTCGAGCTCGGTGGGGCCCCGGTCGCGGACGTAGGTGCGCCCGCCCCAGAAGTTGTGCCCCTCGACGTCGGGTACGGCCACACCGACGCCGAGGTGGTGGAGGTGGTCGGCGGGGGTCAGCTCGGTGACCATGGTGCCGGCCAGGGTGGTGACGGGGTGCAGATAGGGGCGCGGGGAGAGCCGGGCGGGCAGCTCGGGCCGGGTGACGTAGCGGCCGACCGGGCGGCCCGCGACGTACAGCACGACCGGCGCGTCGGGTGCCTGTGCCATCAGGTGCTCACCTCTTTCGGATGCGCGGTCGTGAGCGCCCAGGGGGCGCCCAGTTCGGAGTAGAGGGCGAGGGTGTCGGCGGCGGCCGCGACCAGGCCGTCGATTCCGGCGACGACCCTGCGGTCCTCGTCCTTCAGCAGGTGCCAGGTGTCCTGGTCGAGCTGGACGGGGTCGGGGGCGACCCGGATCGCCTCGACGACGCGCATGAAGGCCTCGGTGGCGGCCGGCGGGACGAGCAGTTCGGTCCCGTCGGTGAGGTGCTCGACGAGGTTCTCCAGCAGGTCGGTGCGGCCGTACTCGAACTCCTCGGGGCCGTGGCCGGCGCGCTGGAGCAGGACGCGGTCCTGCTTGTACCAGTAGGTGATCCGGCCGCGTTTGCCGTGGACGACGACGTACGGGTCGTCGGGGTCCTCGGCGCACAGGGTCGCGGCGACCACGATCGGCAGGCCGCCCCCGGTGGTGACGCGGACGCAGGAGGTGTCGTCGGACTCGATGGCGTTGGCGTGGGCCAGCTCGGTCTCGATGCGGGTGACGTCCTCGGCGCGGGTGGCGCCGGCCAGCGCGAGAGCGGTGGCGACGGCGTGCGCGAGCGGGTTGGTGAGGGCGCCGTCGACGACGTCGACGCCGTTCAGCCGTCGCTTGCCGGCCCAGGGCGCCCGCCGGAAATAGGCCTCGGCGCGGGCCCAGGCACCGGCGCCGCCGACCCCGGCGATCTCCCCGATCACCCCGTCGGCGATCATCCGGCGGATCGCGGGCACGGCGTGCGAGCCCAGCGACTGGAACCCGATCTGGCAGACCACGCCGGCCTCGGCGACCCCCTCGGCCATCCGGCGGAACTCGGCGTACGACGGGGCGGGCGGCTTCTCCAGGAGCAGGTGCACGCCTCGGGCGGCGGCCGTGAGGGCCAGGTCGGTGTGGGTCGGGATCGGGGTGCAGATCACCGCGATCCGGGCGCCGGTGGAGTCGAGGAGCGCGCCGAAGTCGGCGGACTGCTCGGGGGTGCCGAGGCCCTCGGGGATCTCGTCCGGGGTGAGCGGGGTCAGTTCGCAGATGCCCGCCAGCCGGACGATGCCCTTGTCCTGGAGCCGGCGGATGTTGTCCAGGTGCCAGTGGCCGTGGCCGCGCGCGCCCGCCAGAACGATGTCGATGGTCATGGGATCCTCCCTGCGCCCGCGCCGTGGGCCACCTCGCGGTCGGCCACCGCGGCGCTGTCGATCTTTCCGTGCAGGGTAGGCGCCCAGCCGACGTCTTCGGTGAGATCGCGCTCGCTGCCGCTGTTGTAGGCGTTGTGGATGGCGAGCAGGTCGACGGGCCAGCCGTTGAAGAGGGTGCCGCTCTGGTGCAGGGCGGTGCCGTTCCAGCTCTTGACCAGGTCGGCGACCTCGATGTGCCCGGGGGTGTGGAAGGCGTTGTTCTCGGCGTGGATCGCGGACTCGGTGGAGACGCCGAGCGAGTAGCGGTACTCGCTGCCCTCCGGCACCACGTACCGGTTGTCGTACAGGTGCACCTGTCCGAAGCGGACGCGCGGGGCGCGCTGGACGACGGACTCGAACTGGTTGTGGTGCAGGGTGACCCGGAGTCTGCCCCGGTCCCCGGTCGCGGAGTCGCTGTTGCCGATCAGCATCGCCTTGTCGTGGTCGGCGAACCGGCTCCAGGAGACGGTGACCAGGTCGGAGCCGTTGGTGATATCCAGCAGGCCGTCGTGGCGGAGGTAGTTGCGGGCGAAGTAGGTGGGCTCGTCCTCGTCGGGGTGGCCCCGGTCGCTCGCGGTGATGTGGTCGACCCAGACATGGGTGGCGCCGGTCAGCCAGATGGTGTCGTACGCCGTCTTCCAGTCGCCGAGGCCGCCGGTGTTGGGCTGCCAGACGGGGAAGCAGTCGTAGGCGTCGCGCAGGTCGAGGTTGCGGAGGATCACGTTGTCCGCGTTCCTGACCTGGAGGGAGGCGCCCTCGAGGACGGCTCCCCTGCCGAGGCCGACGATCGTGGTGTTCGAGCCGACGGTGAGGACGATCCGCTCGGCCTGCCGGGCCGCCGAGGCCTGCCGGGCCTCCTCCTGGGCGCCGGCCGGTTTGGCGGAGCCCCAGGTGCGGGGGTCGTAGGCGGTCAGGTACCTCCGGGTCGTGTAGCCGTCGGTGGCGTAGTCGGCGCAGTCCAGACGGTCGCCGTCGTCGTCGGTGTTGGCGTCGATCGTCCCGGCGATCTTGATGATCTTCGGGGTGTCGCTGCCGCTGTCGAGGGCGCGGACGAGTTCGGCGCGGTCGGTGACGGTGTACACATGGGCGTCGTCGGCGGCCGCGCCTCCGGTGGTGCCGGTGCCGTACGCCGCCCAGCCGTCGTCGGGGGCGAGGGTGTCGCGGCCGATGTCCCGGGCCTCGGCATGGGCCGGGAGGCAGAAGGCGCCCACCAGGACCCCCACGAAGGCGATCTGACGGAGTCTCATCCCTTCACCGCCCCCGCGCTGAAGCCGGTGATCAGCCACTTCTGGATGAAGGCGAACACGATCACCACGGGGACGGCGGCGATGATGCCGCCCGCGGCGAGCGCGCCGAGGTCGACGCTGTCCGCGCTCATCAGGGTGTTCAGGCCGACCGGGATGGTCTGCTTGGTCTGGTCGGAGAGGAACATCAGGGCGAACAGGAAGTGGTTCCAGGCGTGCACGAAGGCGAAGGAGCCGACGGCGATCAGCCCGGGCCGCAGCAGGGGGAGGACGACGATCCGGAAGGCGGTGAGGCGGTTGCAGCCGTCGACCCAGGCGGCCTCCTCCAGGGAGTACGGCACGTTCCGGATGAAGCCGCTGATCAGGATCATCGACAGGGGCAGCTGGAAGACCGTCTCGGCGATGATGACACTGCCGAGCGAGTTGATCATCTTCAGCTCGGCGAAGATCTGGAAGAGCGGGACCAGGAGCAGCGCGCCCGGCACGAACTGGGTGCACAGCAGGGCCAGCATGAAGCCGCGCTTGATCCTGAAGTCGAAGCGGGCGAGGGCGTAGCCGCCGGTCAGGGCGACGAGGGTGGTGAGCAGCAGGGTCGCGACGCCGGTGAGCACGCTGTTCTGGAAGTAGACCCCGAAGTCCCGTTCGTTCCAGACCTTCTCGAAGTGGTCGAAGGTCATCGGCCAGGGCACGAGCGAGGTCGAGCCGGCCGGGCGGAGCGCGAAGAGCAGGATCCAGTAGAAGGGGACGAGGGTGAAGACCAGGTAGATCGACAGCGGGACGTAGATCTGCCAGCGGGGGACCTCGTCCCAGGCGCGGTGCCTGTCGCGCGGCCGCCGGTCGGCGGCTGGGGTCACGGGCGCGGGTGCGGGCGCGACCTCGGTGGCCTCCTTGGTGATCACTTGCCTTCACCTCCGAACTTGCTCAGGCGCAGATAGACCATCGAGCAGAAGAGCAGGATCACGAACGCGACCGTGGTGAGCGCGGACGCGTAGCCGAAGTTGTGGGCGTCGACGGAGGTGTTGGCGATGTACAGCGGGAGGGTGGTGGTCTCTCCCGCCGGGCCGCCGCCGGTGAGCGTGTACAGCAGGTCGACGTTGTTGAACTCCCACACCGCGCGCAGCAGCGTGGACAGGACGATGGCGTCCTTCAGATGGGGCAGGGTGATGTGCCAGAACTGCTTGAGCCGGCTCGCCCCGTCGACCTCGGCGGCCTCGTACAGGTCCCTCGAGACGGACTGGAGGTCGGCGAGGATGAGGATCGCGAAGAAGGGGACACCGCGCCACAGGTCGGCGACGATCGCCGCCGGGAACACGGTGGAGGTGTCCGACAGCCAGCTCGTGCCGTACTCGCCGATGCCCATGTCGGCGAGGTAACGGGTGATGCCCGTCTGGGAGTTGTAGAGCAGCACCCAGATCGCGGACGTCAGTACGCCGGAGACGGCCCACGGGGAGAAGACCAGGGCGCGGCCCAGTGCCCGGCCGACGAAGGTCTGGTTGACGATCAGCGCCAGCGCCAGACCGAACAGCAGTTGCAGCCCGACCTCGACGACGACCCACTTGGCGCTGAAGGTCAGCGTGTCCCAGAACTGCGGGTCGTCGGTGAAGGCGTGGACGAAGTTGTCGAAGCCCGCGTAGCCGTTCCGCCACGGCTTTGTGGGGTTGTAGTTCTGCAGGCTGTAGTAGAAGACGCTGATGACCGGGTAGGCGATGAAGCCCAGCATCAGCAGGGCCGCCGGCGCGATCAGCAGGTACGGGAGCCTGCGGGGCGTGGCGGAGGCACGGCGCCGCCGGGGTGGCGCGGGCGGTTTCGCCACGGCTGCGGCTTGGGCCATGACTGTTCTCCGATCTCAGTTGCGTCGTGCGTGCGTCGTGCGTGCTTCGTGCGTACGTCGCGCAGGAAGCGCTTTCTCCTTGGGCAGGGGTGTGCAGGGGTGTGCGAGGTCGAGCCGGCCGGTTGCGGTCAGCCCGCGTAGGGGTCCTGCACCGTGCCCGGCCGTGCGAGGAACTCGAAGTCGCAGCCGGTGTCGGCCTGGGTGATCTGCTCGTTGTAGAGCGCGCCGTAGCCGCGCTCGTACCGGGTCGGCGGCGGGGTCCAGGCCGCCCTGCGCCGCTCCAGCTCCTCGTCGTCCACGTGGAGATGGAGGGTGCGCGCCTCGACGTCGAGGGTGATCGGGTCGCCCGTGCGGACGAGGGCGAGCGGTCCGCCGATGTGCGACTCCGGTGCCACGTGCAGCACACAGGCGCCGTAGCTCGTGCCGCTCATCCGGGCGTCGGAGATCCGGACCATGTCCCGCACGCCCTGCTTGAGCAGGTGGTCGGGGATCGGCAGCATGCCGTACTCGGGCATGCCCGGCCCGCCCTTGGGGCCGGAGCCCCGCAGGACCAGCACGCTGTCGGCGGTGATGCCCAGCTCCGGGTCGTTGATCGTGCGCTGCATGGTCCTGTAGTCGTCGAAGACGACCGCGGGACCGGTGTGCTTGAGCAGGTACGGCTCGGCGGCGATGTGCTTGATGACCGCGCCGTCGGGGCAGAGGTTGCCGCGCAGTACGGCGACCCCGCCCTCGCTCGCGACCGGGTTGTCGCGGGGCCGGATGACGTCGTCGTGGTGGACCTGGGCGCCTTCCAGCTGCTCGCGCAGGGTGTCGTACGACACCGTCGGCCGGTCCAGGTGGAGCAGGTCCGGGATCCGGGAGAGGAAACCGGGCAGGCCGCCGGCGAAGTGGAAGTCCTCCATGAGGTACTTCTGGCCGCCGGGGCGGACGTTGGCGAGGACGGGGACCGTGCGGGCGATGCGGTCGAAGTCGTCGAGGGTGAGGCGGACGCCCGCGCGGCCGGCCAGGGCGATGAGGTGGATGACGGCGTTGGTGGAGCCGCCCAGGCCGAGGACGGTGGTGACGGCGTCCTCGAAGGCCTCGGCGGTGAGGATCTCGGAGAGGACGCGCCCCCGGTGGACCTGTTCGACGATCGTCATGCCGGCCTGGGCGGCCATCCGGTCGTGTCCCGAGTCCACCGCCGGAATGCTCGACGCCCCCGGGACCGTGACACCCAGCGCCTCCGCGGCGGCGGTCAGTGTGGACGCCGTCCCCATCGTCATGCAGTGGCCCGGCGAGCGCGCGAGGCCGTTCTCCAGCTCGGCCATCTCGCAGTCGCCGATGAGGCCGGCGCGCTTGTCGTCCCAGTACTTCCACATGTCGGTGCCGGAGCCGAGGACCTCGCCGCGCCAGTGCCCCGGCAGCATCGGACCGGCGGGCACGAAGACGGCGGGCAGGTCGACGCTGGCCGCGCCCATGAGCAGCGCGGGGGTGGTCTTGTCGCAGCCGCCCATCAGGACCGCCCCGTCGACGGGGTAGGAGCGCAGCAGTTCCTCGGTCTCCATCGCGAGCAGGTTGCGGTAGAGCATCGGGGTCGGCTTCTGGAAGGTCTCGCTGAGCGTGGAGACCGGGAACTCCAGCGGGAACCCGCCCGCCTGCCAGACGCCCCGCTTGACCGCCTGGGCGCGATCACGGAGGTGCACATGACAGGGATTGATGTCCGACCAGGTGTTGAGGATCGCGACGACCGGCTTGCCGAGGTGTTCCTCGGGGAGGTAGCCGAGCTGTCGGGTGCGGGCGCGGTGGCTGAAGGAGCGCAGGCCGTCGGTGCCGTACCACTGGTGGCTGCGCAGCTCCTCGGGCCGCTTGCGGGGAAGATCGTCGAAGCGCTTCATATCGACCACCCGGCGGCGATGGCGGCCACCTCGGCCCGCTCGTCCTCGGGCAGCCGACGGCTCGGCGGCCGTACGTCTCTGCGGCACAGCCCAAGGGAGGCAAGGGCTTCCTTGACCACCGTGACGTTGTTGGCGGAGCCGTTGGCCGCCCGGAGCTCCTCGAAGCGGCGGATCTGCTCCCAGACCTTCATCGCCGCCGGATAGTCCCCTGATCGAAGCGCTTCGATCATGTTCAGCGAAACGGCCGGGGCGACGTTGACGAGTCCCGAGGTGAAGCCGGTGGCGCCCGCCGAGAAGTAGGAGGGGGCGTAGGGCTCGGCGAGGCCGGCCACCCAGACGAAGCGCTCCAGACCCGCGTCCCGGGCGAAGGCGGCGAAGCGGGCCGCGTCCGGCACGGCGTACTTCACACCGATGACGTTGGGGCAGTCGTCGGCGAGTTCGGCGAGGCGTTCACCGTGGAGCTGAGCGTTGCGGATGTAGGGGACGACACCCAGTTCGGGCACGGCCTCGGCGATGGCCCGGTGGTAGTCGACCCAGCCGCGCTGGGAGACGTACGGGTGGACGGGCTGGTGGACCATCACCATCCGGGCGCCCAGCTCCCGGGCGTGCCGGGCGGAGGCGACGGCGGTGGGGACGTCGTGCCCGACCCCCACGAGGATCGTCGAACGATCCCCCGCCTCATCGATCGTCAGTTCCGTGACGAGCCGCCGCTCCTCGGGCGTGAGGGCGTAGAACTCGCCGGTGTTGCCGTTCGGGGTGAGGGTGGTGATCCCGCCGTCGAGCAGCCGGCGCAGCAGGGCCCGATGGGCGGGCCGGTCGACGGAGCCGTCCTCGGCGAACGGGGTCACCGGGATCGCCACCACGTCGGCCAGGGCCGCCCGCTCGGTCTCGAACGCCACGCTGCTCATTCCTGGCCTTCCTGGTTCGCTGCCTCGGGGAACGCTCGCTCGACGAACGACGCGATGTGGGCGTGCAGGGCGCGGGCCGCGCCGTCGGCGTCGCCGTCGAGGGCGAGCCGCAGGATCTCGCGGTGCTCGCCGGCCTCGCGCTCCCAGGAGGGGGAGGCGGCCCAGGCGACCGCGGAGACCAGGGCAGCCTGGTCACGGACCTCGTCGAGCATCCGGCCGAGCAGCGGGTTTCCGCAGGGCAGATAGAGGGCGCGGTGGAACTCCCGGTTGGCGAGGGAGCGTTCGGCGGTGTCGGCCGCGTCGTCGGCCCGGGCGAGCGCGTCACGGGCGGCGTCCAGCGAGGCCCCGCGCCGGACGGCCCGCTTCAGCGCCTCGGGCTCCAGCAGCAGCCGTACGTCGTAGACCTCGCGCGCCATGTCCGCGTCCACCATGCGCACCGTGACGCCCTTGTACTGGCTCATGACGACCAGTCCGGTGCCGGCCAGGGTCTTGAGCGCCTCGCGCACCGGGGTCTTGGACACCCCGAACCGTGCGGCGAGCTCGGTCTCGACCAGGGCCTGGCCCGGCGTCAACTGCCCGGTCAGGATGCGGCGTTTGATCTCCTCCAGCACGTACTGCGTGCGGGAGGGGATCGGCGTGGGCACAGAGGTCATGCGCGCCTCTCGGATCTCAGATCTCGGATCGGATCTCACATATCGCGTCTCATATATGACGTACGAAGTACGACGCGTTGAAGGTAGGGAGGCGTGCTGTGTTTCGTCAATGCTTCCGACAGAGGAAAGTCAGAAGGGGATGGTCTCGCCCTCGCGCGCGGTGCGGGTCGGTCCGCCGAAGGTCACCGCGGCCCGGGCGGTCGCCTCCTCGCGGGTGAGCGCGGGCCCGACATGGGTGACGTACAGCTCGCGCACCCCCGCCTTGCGGGCCGTGTCCCCGGCGTCCTCCGGAGTCAGATGCGCCTGTTCGCTTCCGCCATGCCGGTCGAGGTCCGCCTCGCACAGGAACAGGTCGGCCCCGGAGGCGGTCTCGGTGAGCGCGTCGCAGGGGCCGCTGTCCCCGGAGTACACGAAGACGCTCCCCTGGGACTCGGCGCGCAGGGCGTACGCCTCGGTGTCGTGCGCCACCGCCCGCGAGGTGAGCCGTACGTTCCAGTGCCGGACGGTGTGCCCGTCGTAGAGGGGCCGGAAGTCGAAGACCTCGCTCAGAAACCGTATGTCCGGGCGCCCGAAGAAGCCCGCCAGACGCCGGGCGCAGTCCATCGGCGCGTACACCAGGATGGGCACCGGCGGGGTCATGCCGCCGTAGGCGAACGCATAGGCGGCGGAGAGCAGATCGGCGCTGTGGTCGGCGTGGAGGTGGGAGATCCAGATCGCCGTGAGCCGTTCCGGATCCGTGTGCCGCTGCAACTCCGCGAACGTTCCGGGGCCCGCGTCCACCCAGACCTCGGCGCTCCCGCCGCGCAGCAGATAGCCGGAGCAGGGGCGGCCGGGGCGGGGGTGGGGGGAGGCGGTACCGAGGATGGTGAGGCTCAGGGGCATGGTGGGGAGCGTACGGTCCGCCCCTTCCGGGCGCGCCCCGATCGCGTTCTTCTACGGCATACGTACAAGACCGTCTACGGCCCGTTACGGCCGTCGCGGGGGCGTCCAGCCCCGTCTACGGCCCGTTACGGCCGTCGCGGAGGCGTCCAGCCCGGGTCCCGCCCGCTGAGACCGACCGTGCGGTCCAGCAGGGGGGCGTCCTGCGGGACGGGCACCACGGGGCCGAAGATCTCGCCGCGGCCGGGTTCGTCGACGGCCGCGCTCTGGAAGGCGTACGTCGCCCGGAGCGCCGCCGGGTCGGGGAGGTACTGCTGGCCGGTGGCCCGGGCCAGGTCCCAGCCGTGGATCACCAGCTCGTCGGCTGCCACGGCTCCGGCGACCGCGCCGGGCAGGTCGACGCCGCCCGCCCGGGTCATACCGGTCCAGGCGGCGGGGTCCCGCCAGGCCTCGGCGAGTTCGCCGAGGACCCGGGGCAGCTCGGTGCGCCAGTCGGGCCCGAGCCGGGGCCCGGCGTCGGTCGGCGGGGTGTCGGTGGTGGACCCCAGGTCCTTGCGCGCGGCGTCCCGGAAGGCGACGGCCAGTCCGGTCAGATGGCCGAGCAGGGTGCGCACGGGGTACGCCGGACAGGGCGTCCCGTCCGCGAGCCGATCGTCCCGGACGGCCGCGGCGAGGCGCGCCACGATCCTGGTCTGGGGGCCGAGGTCGAGGAGGCCGGTCGTCGTGTCGGTGTCGGTGTCGGTGTGGGTCATACAGGGGGGACCGTCGGGGACGCGGAAACTCATCGCCCGACGTCCCGCGCGAGGTCCCGGCCCCCTGCGCCCGCCCGTTTCAGCGCGCCGCCAGGGCCTCCGCCACGGCGGTCAGGTCCGCGTCCGACGCGAGGCCCGCGTGGTACAGCCGGATCTCCGTGGCGCCGAGGTCCCGCGCGCGTGCCGCGTCGGCCGTGAGGGTGCCGGGGCTGCCGCCCATGCCGGAGACCACACCGAAGTTGGCGGCGATCACCGCGTCCGCCCGGCCCTGCTCGGCGAACGGCGTCAGCAGGCCCGGCCCGCCCGCGCACGGCACCACGACACCGTCCGCGACGGACAGGATGTGCGCGGGGTCCACGCCCGGGTTGGCGCCCACGTGGTACGTCACCGGGTCGGCGTGCAGCAGCACCTGGAAGCCCTCGGGGGCGGCCGCGCGGACGGCGGCGATCGCCGTCTCCTGGAGCGTGCGGGCGGTGTCGTCGCGCCACGCGCGGGTGGCCGCCGCCGTCTCCTCCCCCAGCAGCTTCTCCACGCCCGCCCAGCCCCCGTCGTCGGGCGCGCCCCGCCACAGCGGCTCCAGCGCCTCGCGTACGGCGGCGGCGAGCGCGTCGGCGTCGAGGCCCCCGGCGCCGTAGCCGGCCCGGCAGGCGGGGCAGAAGCAGAGCGCCATCAGGTACTGGCCGGCGTCCCCGAGACCGACCCCGCCGGTCTTGTCGTGGGCGTGCAGATGCTGCAGGCCGTACCAGCCGAGGGACTCCAGTTCGGTGCCGCGCGCACCGGGTCGTACGGCGGCCTCGGCGGCGAGGTCGACGAGGTACGCGCGCGTGGCGGGCTGCGCGATGCACGGCGCCCAGGGGTAGCGGTCGCCGTAGGCGTTGACGACGGACGTGTCCGGATGGTCGGCGCCCAGCCGGGAGGAGTGGGCGAGGACCACCCAGGTGTGCACCTCGAGGCCGGCGTCCTCGAGGGCCTCGGCGGCCTCTCCCCAGGCGTCGCCGGGGGCCCAGTCGCCGGCCGGGTGGGGGCGCAGCCGACGGCCCTCCCAGCGGGCGTCCGCGGGATACAGCACGGCCGCGTACTCGGCGGTGACGATGCGGTGGCGCGGGTGGCGCGGGGTGAGGGCGCGGGTGGAGTGGTAGGCGGCGGCCAGGGTCACCTGCTCCACGCCGAGGGAGGCGATCCGGGCCGGGGCCGCGGGATCGCCGTTGACGTCCCAGGGGTAGACGAACGTAGACGCCTTCACTTGGTGGTGTCCTCCTCCAGGAGCGCGGGGGCGCGCTCGATCAGCCGCGCGAGCTGCTTGACATGATCCTCGCGCGCCTCGTGCAGCGGCGGGCGGACTTCGCCGACGTCGAGGCCGCGCAGCCGGACGCCCGCCTTGACGAGGGAGACGGCGTAACCGCGGCCCCGCGCGCGGAGTTCGACGAACGGGCGGTAGAAGCCGTCCAGCAGGCGGTGGACGGTGGCCTCGTCGCCGGTGGTGAGCGCGCGGTGGAAGGCGAGGGCGAGCTCGGGCAGGAAGCAGAAGACCGCGGAGGAGTAGAGCGTGACGCCCAGGGCGCGGTAGGCGAGCTGGGTCTGCTCGGCGGTCGGCAGGCCGTTGAAGTAGAGGAAGTCGCCGGGGACCTCGGTGCGGACGGCGCTGACGATCCGCTGCAGGAGGTCGAGGTCGCCGAGGCCGTCCTTGAGGCCGATGATCCCGTCGGTGCGGGCGAGTCCGACGACCGTCTCCGGGGTGAGGACGGCGTTGTCGCGCTGGTAGACGATCACGGGGAGCGCGGTGGCGGCCGCGATCTGCCGGTAGTGCCGCAGCAGGCCCTCCTGGGCGGCGACGACGAGGTAGGGCGGCAGGAGGAGGAGCCCGTCGGCGCCCGCGGCCTCGGCGAGTCGGGCGTAGCGCACGGCGAGGGCGGTCCCGTAGCCGGCGCCCGCGACGACCGGCACCCGTCCGCCGGTCTCCTCGACGGCCGCCCGGACACAGGCCTCGAACTCCTCCGGGGTGAGCGCGTGGAACTCCCCCGTGCCGCAGCAGGCGAAGACGGCCGCGGCGCCCGCCTCCACGCCGTGGCGCACATGCGCACGGTAGACGTCGAGATCGACGGCCCCGTCCTGTCCGTAGGCCGTGACGGGGAAGAACAGCGGTCCGGTGGGAACGCGGAGGCGGGCGGCGAGCGGGGCTGACGTCACGGGCTCTCCTTGGAACGACTTGTACGGCTCGTGCGGCTCGTGCGTTCTTCTGACCGGTGTCCACATTTCTGAACAGACCCACCCTAGGGACGCCGTTCCGACCCGGTCAAGCTCGGATGCCGCACCTCAGGGGCGGAACCACCAGGTCCGCGGCACACTTGACGGGGAGCGCGCGAGATCCTTAGCGTGTCCACGCATGTGAATACCGTCCATGCATGCGGCCAGACCCAAGGAGACCCGAGGATGCCCGCTCCCCGCACCGTCCTGCTGACCGGGGCCGCCGGCGGCCTCGGCACCCTGATGCGGGACCTGCTGCCCGCCCACGGCTACCAACTGCGTCTGCTGGACCTGCGCCCGATCGAGGGCGAGCCGGACGCGATCGTCGCGGACCTCGCCGACCGGGAGGCCCTGCGGGAGGCCGTCCGGGGCGTCGACGCGATCATCCACCTCGCGGGCATCTCCCTGGAAGCCCCCTTCGAGAAGATCCTCAAGGCCAACATCGAGGGGACGTACAACCTGTACGAGGCGGCCCGCGAGGAGGGCGTCGGACGGATCGTCTTCGCCTCCTCCAACCACGCCGTCGGCTTCACCCCGCGCCCCCGGCACGACGACCCGCCGATCCCGGTCGACACCCCGCACCGCCCGGACACCTTCTACGGCCTGTCCAAGGCGTTCGGCGAGGACCTCGCCCAGCTCTACTGGGACAGGCACGGCCTGGAGACGGTGTCGGTGCGCATCGGCTCCTGCTTCGCCGAGCCCACCAGCGTACGCATGCTGTCGGTCTGGATGAGCCCGGCCGACGGCGCCCGCCTCTTCCACGCCGCCCTCACCGCCGAGGACGTCGGCCACACCATCGTCTACGGCTCCTCCGCCAACACCCGCCTGTGGTGGGACCTGAGCTCGGCGCGGGCACTCGGCTACGACCCGCGGGACGACTCCGAGCCGTACGCCGAGAAGCTGATCGCCGAACAGGGCGAGCTGGACCCGGAGAACATCGCGCACGCCCACCTGGGCGGCCACTTCGTCAGCGACCCACCGATCTGGCCGTACTGACGGACGCCGGGAACGGTAAGGGAACGGTAAAGCGGGTTCGTTCGTTCTACCCGGCATGACAGCTATGACCCCTGGCTCGAACATCCCTCTCCCCGCCTCCCGGGTGGCGGTGGACGTCGCCGCCCCGGTGCGGCTCGACGTGTCGGGCCTGCTGCTCACCGGCGACGGCAAGGTGCGCTCCGACGACGACTTCATCTTCTACAACCAGCCGAACGGCCCCGGAGTGACGTACCGCTCCGGCGGCGGTACGTCCCCGGACGCGATCACCGTCGACACGGCCGCCGTCCCCCCGGGCATCGAGAAGATCGTCGTCACGGCGAGCCCGGACGCCGCGGGTCAGACCTTCCAGGGCATCGAACCGACGGCCACCATCCGCAACGCGGACGACGGCAGCGTCCTCGCCACCTTCACCCCGCCGCAGCTCGGCACCGAGACGGCGCTGGTGGTCGTGGAGATCTATCTGCGCAACGGCGCCTGGAAGGCCCGGGCGGTGGGCCAGGGGTACGCCAACGGCCTGGCGGGCATCGCCACCGACTTCGGCGTGACGGTGGAGGAGCCGGCGGCGCCCGCGCCCGCCCCCGCTCCCGTGGCGCCCGCCGCCGCCCCTCCGATGCCGCAGGCCCCGCCGCCCGCCCCGGGCACCGGGAAGATCAACCTGGACAAGGGCCGGGTCAGCCTCCAGAAGAACCAGACTGTGTCCCTCGTCAAGGGCGGCCGTCCGCTGCTCTCGCAGGTCAAGATGGGCCTCGGCTGGGAGCCCGCGTTCCGCGGCGCGGACATCGACCTCGACGCGTCCGTGATCGCCTTCGGACCCCAGCGCAACCACATCGACAGTTGCTACTTCGGCAAGCTGACCATCGTGAACGGCGCGATCAAGCACTCCGGCGACAACCTCACCGGCGAGGGCGGGGGCGACGACGAGGTGATCGTCGTCGACCTCGGGCGGCTCCCCCAGGAGGTCACGGGCCTGGTCTTCACCGTGAACTCGTTCTCCGGCCAGAAGTTCACCGAGGTCGCCAAGGCCTACTGCCGTCTCCTCGACGCCGGTACCGGCGAGGAACTCGTCCGCTTCGACCTCACCAACGCCGAACCGCAGACCGGCGTGATGATGGCCAAGCTGATCCGCCAGTTCTCGGGAGAGTGGGAGATGACGGCGATGGGCGACTTCGTCAAGGCGCGCACGGTCCGCAACATGGTGAAGCCGGCGGCCCAGGCGCTGTAGGGGGTCGTGGCCGGGAACGGGCCTGGGGGCTACGCCTCCAGACCCTCCAGCAGCAACCCCACATACCGGCGGATCACCGCGCCGTCCCCCTTCGCCAGTTCCGACGCCGTGGCCACCCCGTGCGCCAGCCGCAGCACATCGATCGCCTCCACGTCACCCCGCAGCACACCCGCCCCCTGGGCCGCCGACACCAACCGGGTCGCCGCGCCCTTCATGCTCGTCCCGCACGCCGTCACCGCCGCCACACTGCCGTCGGTGACGGCGGAGCCCACCAGCGCCTTCATCCCGCGCACCTGGATCGTCCCCACGCACAGCTCGTTGAGCCACTGCGCGAGCGCCTCCCCCGGCGGCAGCGCCTCCCCCAGTTCATCGGCCCGCGCCGCCAGCGCCTCGATCCGGTCGACGTACGCCGCCTCCAACAGCGCCTGCCGGGTGGGGAAATGCCGGTACAGCGTGCCCGAGCCGACCCCGGCCCGCTTGGCGATGTCGTCCAGCGACGCCCCCTCCCCATGCTCGGCGAAGGCCTCGGCCGCCACCTTCAGCAACCGCTCATAGTTGCGGCGAGCATCCGCGCGCATGGGTCTGACCTGCGTCATCCAGTTACTCCTTGCGAACCGGGGACTCTCTCCTAATTTTATCGGGCACTAAACGGAGGCATCCCCCGCTTACTGCGCTCGTCTCTGCGGGCCACGTCGTGCTGCCCGCATGCTCCACCACATCACGCGGGGACACCAGCCAGGGAGCACCCTGACCGCCCTCCTCACGACGGCCTTCGCGATCCGGGCACGCCGGGGGCCCGGCCGCCGGCCGGAACGGCCGGCTAGTGACGCGGCAGGCAACGTTTGCCCGTCAAGGAGCGGCGTCGTGGGGGTCCCCCGCTCGAGCGAAGCCGAGAGTGGGGGAGCGTGCTCTCGTCGTGCCGGCCGGAAGCCCTCGTACTGGATGTACTTGGGCTTTCGGCCGGTGCGGCGAGAGGGCGAGCCGGGCGTCGCGACGGGGCAAACGTTGCCTGCCGCGGCACTAGAACAGCGCGCTGTACGCGTTCAGGGCCGGCTGGCCGCCCAGGTGGGCGTACAGGACGGTGGAGTCGGCGCCGATCTCGCCGCGTGCGACCAGGTCGATCATGCCGGCCATCGACTTGCCCTCGTAGACGGGGTCGGTGACCATGCCCTCGGTGCGGGCGGCGAGGCGCATCGCCTCCAGGGTGGTGTCGTCGGGGACGCCGTACACGCCCGCGTGGTAGCGCTCGTCGAGTTCGATGTCGTCGACGGTCAACTCGCTCCGCACGCCGATGAGCTGTCCGGTGCGGTGGGCGATACGGGCGATCTGCTCGCGGGTCTCGGCGGGCTTGGCCGAGGCGTCGATCCCGATCACCCGGCGGGGCCGGCCGCCGGCCTCCTCCAGCGCGGCGAACCCGGCGACCATGCCGGCCTGGGTGGAGCCGGTCACCGAGCACACGATCACGGTGTCGAAGAAGACGCCCGACTCCCGTTCCTGCTCGGCCACTTCATGGGCCCAGCCGGCGAAGCCCAGTCCGCCGAGCGGGTGGTCGGAGGCGCCGGCCGGGATGGCGTACGGCTTGCCGCCGGACTCCTCGACCTCCCGCAGGGCCAGCTCCCAGCTCTCCTTGAAGCCGATCCCGAAACCGGCCCGCACCAGCCGTACGTCGGCTCCGGCGAGCCGGCTGATCAGGATGTTGCCGACCTTGTCGTAGACGGAGTCGGGCCACTCGACCCAGCTCTCCTGCACCAGCACGCACTTCAGTCCGGCACGGGCGGCGACGGCGGCGACCTGGCGGGTGTGGTTGGACTGCACCCCGCCGATCGAGACGAGGGTGTCGCAGCCCTGCGCGAGGGCGTCGGCGACCAGGTACTCCAGTTTGCGGGTCTTGTTGCCGCCGTAGGCGATCCCGGAGTTGCAGTCCTCCCGCTTGGCCCACAGGGCGGCGCCGCCGAGATGGGCGGTGAGCCGCTCCAGCGGGTGGACCGGCGAGGGGCCGAAGAGGAGGGGGTAGCGCTCGTACGAGGAGAGGGACTTCGCGGACATGGAGCCTCCTTGGCTCAGTCGGTGTCGGCCAGGTCGGCCAGGGTGCGCCAGATCTCCGCCGTGACCCGGACGGCCTCGTCCACGTCACCCGCGGCACAGGCCTCGATCAGCCGTCCGTGCAGCCCGGCCGAGCGGCAGGTGCCGCCCTCGCCGAAGCGCCGTCGCTCCAGCCGCCGGATCAGGGGGGTGTAGCGGGCGACGGTGGCGGCGGCCGCGCGGTTGCCGGCGGCCCGCACGAGGACGTCGTGCAGGTCGTCGTCGGCGCGCAGGGCGGCGTCCACGTCCCCCTCGCGTACGGCGGCGGCGAACCGTTCGTTGGCCGTGCGCATCGCCTCGACGTCGGCGGCGAACAGACGCGGTACGGCGACCCTGGCGACCAGCTCGTGCATGGCGCCGACCACCGCCGCCGCGTCCCGTACGTCGGCCGCGACCACCGGTGTCACCCGCGTGTAGCTCTGCGGCTTGCTCTCCAGCAGCCCCTCGTCCACCAGCCGCGAGAACGCCTCGCGCACCGGCCCCCGGGACAGCCCGAGCCGCTCCGCGAGCTCGGCGTCCCGCACCACCGCCCCGGGCTCGATGGCCCCGGTCACGATGGCGTCCCGGATCGCGGCGTAGGCACGGTCCCTGAGCAGGGTGCGGGGTACGGCTTCCATGAACTGAAATGTTAGATGTCAGTCCCGTGCCCCGACAAGACCGGACAGGACAGGACCGGACAAGAGCGGGGCCCGCACCCTCGGGGAGGGTGCGGGCCCGTGTCATGCGGTCGGCCGGGTCGCCCGTGTGGTCGCTCAGCCGCGCTTCTGGCGCTTCCAGGGGCCCGTGATCGCCAGCATGATGCCCGGGTCCTGGATGTTGGCGTAGAGGGTCTTGCCGTCCGGGGAGAAGGTGACGCCGGTGAACTCGCTGTACTCGGGCTCCTCCTCGGTGCCGAGGTTGAGTTCGTTGCGGGCGATCGGGTAGGTGCGGCCGCTGTCGGTGGCGCCGAAGAGGTGCTGGATGCCCTCGCCGTCCTCGGCGATGACCAGTCCGCCGTACGGGGAGACGGTGATGTTGTCCGGGCCGTCGAAGTCGCCGTCCGCGTCCGGGTCGGGGTTGACGCCGATGAGGACCTTCAGGGTGAGGGTGCGGCGCTTGGGGTCGTAGAACCAGACGGCGCCGTCGTGCTGGACGGGGCTCTCGCCGCGGGCGTAGGAGGACACGATGTACGTGCCGCCGTCGCCCCACCACATGCCCTCCAGCTTGCGGGCGCGGGTGACCTGGCCGTCGGTGAACTGCTTGCGGACGGCCGTGGACCTGGCGTCGCGGTCGGGGACGGTCACCCAGTCGACGCCGTAGACGGTGCCGATCTTCGTGGCGCGGGAGAGGTCGTCGACGAACCGGCCGCCGGAGTCGAAGCACTTGAAGGCCTCGAGGACGCCGGCGTCGTCGGCGAGGGTGCGCAGCTTGCCGCGGCCGTGGCAGAAGTGCTCCGGCGGGGTCCAGCGGTAGAGCAGTCCGTTGGGGCCCGCCGCGTCCTCGGTGAGGTAGAGGTGGCCGCGCTTGGGGTCGACGACGACGGCCTCGTGGGCGTAGCGGCCGAGCGCCTTGACGGGCTTGGGGTTCTGGTTGGCGCGGCGGTCCTCGGGGTCGACCTCGAAGACATAGCCGTGGTCCTTGGTCATGCCGTTCTGGCCGGCCTTGTCCTCCGTCTCCTCGCAGGTCAGCCAGGTGCCCCACGGGGTGTTGCCGCCCGCGCAGTTGGTGGAGGTGCCGGCGATCCCGACCCACTCGGCGACCTTGCCGCCCGGGCGGACCTCGACGACCGTGCAGCCACCGGAGGCGGCCGGGTCGTAGACCAGGCCCTCGGTGAGCGGAACGGGGTACTTCCAGGCGGAGCGCGGGCCCTTGAGCTCGTGGTTGTTGACCAGGAGGGTCGCGCCGCGCGGACCGTCGAAGGTGGAGGTGCCGTCGTGGTTGGAGGGGGTGAACTCGCCCGACTCCAGCTTGGTCCTGCCGCTGTAGGTGATGATCCGGTACTTGAAGCCGGCGGGCAGCGCGAGGATGCCGTCGGGGTCGGGGACCAGCGGCCCGTAGCCGACCCCGCCGTGAGCGGCCGCGGACTCCTCCGTCGCGTTCTCGGTCTCGGTGGAGGCGAGGGCGTTCGGCGCGGTGGCGAGGGCGCCGACGGTGCCCGCGAGTGCCACACCGGCACCGGTGAACGCGGATTGTCTGGCGAAGTCCCTGCGGGTGAGCGACATGGTGTCTCCTGAGACGGTGGGCGTGCCGTGGAGGGTGGCGGACCTCGGTTCGGGCGACACCGTCCCGCCCATGTCTGAACGGGAGTTGAACGGGGGGAGGCGGACGGGACCCCGGTTCCATGAATCCGCACGGATCCAGCCATGAAAGCCAAAAGAGACCCTACGTCCGCCGCACTCACGGGGGCCGAACGGCCCCGGCGGGGCGTCGTTCGCGCGGCGGGCGCCGGGATCCGCGGGCGCGAACGCGGTCAGCCGCCCTGCTGGGACCTCGCCTTGAAGGCGGCCTTGCGGGCCTGCTTCGCGATGCGCTTGTCGGGGTGGAGGCGGCCCATCGCCTCCAGGACGTCCGGGGTCGCGGGGTGGTCGACGCGCCAGGCGGCGGCGAAGAAGCCGCTGTGCTGGGCGGCCAGTCCCTCGACGAGGGCCTGGAGTTCCTCGGAGTTGCCCTCGGCGGCGAGCTGCGCGGCGACGGTGTCGATGGTGAGCCAGAAGACGAGGTCCTCGGAGGGGGCGGGTACGTCGCTCGCGCCGAGTTCGCTCAGCCACACCCGGGCGAGTCCGCCGAGCTCGGGGTCGTCGAGGACCTCGCGCACGGCGGGTTCGGCGAGGACGCCGACGAGCGAGAGGGCCTGCTGGCAGCGGAGCCTGCGCAGCGGGGCGCCGGGGTCCGTGCCCCGGGCGGCGGCGAGCAACTCCCTTGCTGCGTCGAGGGGTTCGCGGCGGGTGAGCCACTGTTCGGTCTCGGCGCGGGCGGCGCGCGGGCCGTACCCGGCGCTGCCGTCGAGGAGGACGTCGGCGCCCTTGTCGGAGAGTTCACCGACGGCCGGCGCCTGGAAGCCGGACTCCAGCAGGCGCGCGCGCAGTCCGTACAGGCCGAGCGGGGTGAGGCGGACCATGCCGTAGCGGGAGACGTCGGTCTCGTCGACGGGAGTCCCGGCGCCCTCCTCCTCGGCCTCGGTCATCAGCGCCTCGTCCACCGGCCGGTACGTGACGAGGCCGATCGGCTCCAGGAGCCGGAACTGGTCGTCGAGGCGCATCATCGCGTCGGAGACCTGTTCCAGGACGTCGTTGGTGGGTTCGCCCATGTCGCCGGGGACGATCATGGAGGCGGCGAGGGCGGGCAGCGGGACGGGACCGTCGCCGGGGCCGGCCTCGTCGGCGGTGAGGAGATAGAGGTTGCCGAGCACCCCGTCGAGGAAGGCGGCCTCGCCCTCGGGGTCCCAGTCGAGCCGGGAGAGGTCGACCTCGCCGGTCGCGTCCATGGCGTCCATCAGCTCGTCGAGGTCGGGCACGGCCGCCTCGGCGATCACCGACTCCAGGGCGCCGAGCCAGACCCCGAGCACGTCGTGCGGGCTGCCGCCGGTGAGGCGGTCGAGGTCCTCGCCGGGCCGGACGGTGCCGGCCTCCTCGTCGACGATCTCCACCAGCCCGATGTCCAGGGCGACCTGCCAGGCGTCGCCGACCTCGGCGGCCGCCTCGTCGCCGGTCAGGGCGAGCGTCTCGGCGGCGGCCGGCAGCTGGTCCTCGACCAGCCGGCCCCCGGAGTCGACGCGGGTGTCGGGGCCGGTCCAACGGGCGAGCCGGGCGGCCCGGGAGAGCAACGGCGTGGACAGCGCGTCACGCGCCAGCTCCGCTTCGGGGTGCAGCCGTACGGGCGGCAGGGGGGAGCTGTCTGACATTCGACCGGTTCTCCTAGGCCTCGGTACCTCAGAGGCTCAGCCTAGACGGATTTCCACCCATGACGTCCGGTTCATCTGCCCGTCGGGGTCCGTACATGACTCAATCCTTGACAACTGGCCTGATCACACAGGAGATTGACGCGCGTAGAAGTCGGGGGAACGACTGTTCACTCATTTCTACGCGCGTCATGCGCGTCCCTGTTCCCCCTCGTCCCGGCGCCCACGCATGTCCCCGGAGGGATCCCGTTGCCGAGCAAGAAGTCCGCGCGCGTCGCCGCGCTCACCGTCGCCGCCGTCTGTTCCGCGGCCTCCACCGTCGCCCTCAGCTCCCCCGCGCACGCGGACACGGTGGCGATCCATGACATCCAGGGCACGACCCGGATATCGCCGTACGCCGGCCAGACGGTCGGCGGTGTGGCCGGAATCGTCACCGGTGTGCGCACCTACGGCTCCTCCAGAGGCTTCTGGATCCAGGATCCGAACCCGGACGCCGACCCGGCCACCAGCGAGGGCGTCTTCGTCTTCACCGGCTCCGTCCCGAAGGTCGCGGTCGGCGACTCCGTCACCGTCAACGGCACGGTCTCCGAGTACGTCCCGGGCGGCGCGACCTCCGGGAACCAGACCGTCACCGAGATCACCAAGCCGACGGTGACCGTGGTCTCCAGCGGCAACGCGGTCCCGGCCGCGACGGTGATCGACGCGAAGTCGGTGCCGGCCGCGTACGCCCCGGCCGGCGACAGCGCCGCGAACAACTCGGTCAACGGGCTGACCTTGGAGCCGGGGAAGTACGCCCTGGACCTCTACGAGTCCCTGGAGGGCATGAACGTCCAGGTCGCCGACGCCCGGGTGGTCACCGCCACCGACCCGTACAGCGAGCTGTGGGTCACGGTGAAGCCGCGGGAGAACGCGAGCCGCCGCGGGGGCACGGTGTACGGCTCCTACACCGCGCAGAACACCGGCCGACTGCAGATCCAGTCCCTCGGCGCGACGGCCGACTTCCCGGTCGCGAACGTCGGTGACACGCTCGCCGGCACCACCGCGGGCCCGCTGGACTACAACCAGTTCGGCGGCTACACCCTGGTCGCGAACGCCCTCGGCACCCTGAAGAGCGGCGGCCTTGAGCGGGAGACGACCCAGAAGCAGAAGAAGGGCGAGCTCGCGGTCGCGACGTACAACGTCGAGAACCTCGACCCTTCCGACGCCACGTTCGAGGAGCACGCCGCCGCGATCGTGAACAATCTGAAGTCGCCCGACATCGTGTCCCTGGAGGAGATCCAGGACAACACCGGCGCGAAGGACGACGGGACGACCGCCGCCGACGTCACCGTGACCAAGCTGATCGACGCGATCGTCGCGGCGGGCGGCCCCGCGTACGACTGGCGCTCGATCGACCCGACGAACGACACCGACGGCGGCGAGCCGGGCGGCAACATCCGCCAGGTGTTCCTCTTCAACCCGCAGCGGGTGTCGTTCACCGACCGCGCGGGCGGCGACGCGACCACGGCCGTCGCGGTGGAGAACGTGCGCGGCAAGGCGCGGCTCACCGCGTCCCCGGGCCGTATCGACCCGACGAACACGGCCTGGAACGCCAGCCGCAAGCCGCTGGTGGGCGAGTTCGTCTTCCGGGGCCGGACGGTCTTCGTGATCGCCAACCACCTCAACTCCAAGGGCGGCGACCAGGCGCTGCACGCGCAGTACCAGCCGGTCGTGCGCAGCTCCGAGGTCCAGCGCCACCAGCAGGCGACGCTGGTGAACGCGTTCGTCAAGGACCTGCTGAAGGTGCAGCGGAACGCCGACGTCATCGCGCTCGGCGACATGAACGACTTCGAGTTCTCCGACACCGCGAAGATCCTCGAGGGTGACGGCGAGCTGTGGTCGGCGATCAAGTCGCTGCCGAAGAGCGAGCGGTACACCTACGACTACCAGGGCAACCAGCAGGTCCTGGACCAGATCCTGGTCAGCCCGTCGATCCGGCGGTCCTGCGACTTCGCCTACGACAGCGTGCACATCAACTCGGAGTTCCACGACCAGATCAGCGACCACGACCCGCAGGTGCTGCGCTTCGAGCCGTAATCCGGTCACCGGCTCACCCGGTCGTCCCGTCAGGAGGCCTGGCCGTACACCTCGTCCAGCCAGGCCTGCCAGGCGGTCTCGTTGGCCTCGGCGTCGGCGTCCGCGGCGAAGTCGTGGACGCTGATGCCGACGGGGGCGCCCCAGTGGTTGCGGCCGAAGATCCGGATCAGGGCGTCGTCGGTGCGCAGGCCGAGGAAGTACGGGTTGCGGTAGTCGAGGACGGCGTCGAACTCGCGCGGCCCGCGTACGGTCACCCGGGTGCCCTCCGCGGCGTCCTCGGTCAGCCCCAGCGCCCGCTCGACCTCGGTGAGCGCCCCCGGGGTGATGGACGCCTCGGGTCCGTTGAGCTGGGAGAACGTGACGGGGCGGGGTGCGAAGTGGGTGAGGTACTCGCGCAGGGTGTGCAGATAGAAGTCGGTGTGCCGGCTCGCGCCGTCGTACTGGTTGTCCCAGTCGTCGGTGAAGATCCCGCTGTGCACATAGCGCACCCAGGCGCGCCGGCCGCCGTCACGGGACTCGATGACGTGCTCGAGCTGGTTCAGGCTCTGGACGGGGATGCCGACGTTCTCACTGCGAATGGTGAGGTGGCGCGGAGGGTCGTACGCGGTGACGGTGGACCCGAAGGCCGCCGCGCCGCCGACCTTGGGCTCCGGCGCCTCCATCGGCCACAGGTACGCACCCGTGCCGTGGGTGATCGCCTCCCACACCTCCTCCGGCGTGGCGTCGACGTCGAACCCACGGACGATCTCGAATTCCTTGGACATCTTCTGCTCCTGAAGTGGGTTCACGGCTGGGGAAGTTCGGGGTCCTGGGGTTTCAGCGTGGGATGCACGGCGACGACGATCCGGTGGTCGCGGCCGCCCTCCGCGTCCGGGGAGTCGTACTTGCGGACCAGGGCGGCGACCCCGGCGGTCAGCTCCTCGATGAACGCGGCACGGTCGGTCGCGGAGGAGAAGCGGACCTCGCCGTCCAGCGCGTAGGTCGCCAGCCGCTTGCGGGCCTTGGCGGCGCCGGTGATCAGCGAGCCGACGTCCCGCACCAGCCGGGCGCCGAGCGCGAGCAGCCAGCGCGCGGAGAGCTGGTCGCGGAAGCGGTCGGGGTCCGGCTGGACCTCGGCGAGGGCGAGCGGCGAGATGACGTACGAGGCGGCGGTGGCCCGCATCAGCCGCTCGGTGACATTGCCCTTGCGGCGCTCGCCGGCCAGCTCGACCAGGCCGTGCCGCTCCAGGGCCTTCAGGTGGTAGTTCACCTTCTGCCGGGGCAGGCCGACCTGTCCGGCGAGCATCGCCGCCGACGCCGGGCCCGCGGCCAGCTCGGCCAGCAGCCGGGCCCGTATGGGGTCCAGGGAGACGGCGGCGGCCTCGGGGTCCTCGATCACGGTCACATCCAGCATGCGTCCACCGTCTCACCGAAAACTTTTTTTGTCCAGGAGGAATGAGTTTTCGGTGAGGGCCTTCGGGGGGACACGCCACCGGCCCGGCACCCCTCGGGGGGATGCCGGGCCGGTGGTCCTCGGGGGTGATGCCGGGCCGGTGGTCCTCGGGCCGGGTGCTCAGTGCTTGGCCCGGCGCCTCCCCAGGATCACCGCCGCCACGCACGCCGCGCCCGTGGCACCGACGATCACGACCGGCCGCGGGTGCCGCAGCGCGAACCGCACGGGGCCCCGGACCGGCGCGGGCACCCGGCGCTCCGCGGTGCGACCGGCGTCCGTCGCTCCGCCCTGGGCGGAGCGGCCCGCCCGCAGCGCCTTCTCCTGGGCGGAGTGCCCGGCTCGCAGCGCCTTGTCCTGAGCCGTGTGCCCGGCTCGCAGCGCCTTGTCCTGAGCCGTGTGCCGGGCCTCGAGTGCCTTGTCGCGGGCGGAGTGCCGGGCCTCGAGTGCCCTGCCGCGGGCGGAGTGGCCCGCGTGGGTGGCCCTCTCCTGGAGGGTGTGGCTCGCCTGGGCCGCGGTGCTGCGCAGCTGCACCGTCATGGCGCCCGCCCGGTCCCGGAGGTCCGCCGTGCGGGCCCGGGCCCGGCCGCGCAGGTCCGTACGGCCCGCCAACTCCTCTACTGTCTCCCCCAGTTGGCTCCTGGTTCGGGCGATCTGCCGACGCAGTTGCGCGGCCGTCTCCTTCGCCGATTCCCTGTCCGTCATCGGTGCGCCCTTTCCCTGATCTCCTCGACGTCGGCCCTGACGCTGCCGAGGGTCTCCTCGGGGGTGGGGGGCGAGGCCCGGCGCAGTTGGGCGCGGCCGGTCGCGGCCAGCACGGCGGCGATCACGAACAGCACGGCCGTCACGATGAGCGCCGAGGCCCACACGGGCAGCGTCAGCGAGAGGGCGGCGACGGCCGTCGCGGCGAGGGCGAGCAGTCCCGCGTAGGCGAACGCGCCCGCCGCGCCGAGCAGTCCGCCGCCGCGTCCGGCCCGCCGCCCCTTCTCGGCGAGCTCCAGCTTGGCGAGGGTGAGCTCCTGTCGGACGAGCCGGGAGAGCTGTTCGGTGGCCTGGCCGACGAGTTCGCCGACGGTACGGTGTCCGGCCGGCTGTGTCACGGTCACGGTGTTCCGCCTCCTCTCGGTTGCGGGTCACCGGGTACCCAGGCGAGCCGGATCTTCACCTCTTAGCTTCGCTTACCTTTATCTCGTAGAAGATTTAAGTGGAGCTTCACGGTCCGGGAACCGAGACTACGGACATGACATACGCCGCTTCCCCGAACCCTCCCTTCGGCCGGGCGCTCTGCGCGATGGTCACGCCCTTCACCGCGTCGGGCGCCCTCGACCTCGACGGGGCGCAGCGGCTCGCCGCCCGGCTGGTCGAGCGGGGGTGCGACGGGCTGGTGCTCTCCGGGACGACCGGTGAGTCGCCGACCACCTCGGACACGGAGAAGGCGGAGCTGGTGGCGGCCGTGCGGGAGGCGGTCGGCGACCGGGCGTCCCTCGTCGCCGGCGTCGGCACCTTCGACACCGGGCACACCGTGGAACTCGCCCGGTCCGCCGAGAAGGCGGGCGCGGACGGAGTGCTCGTCGTCAGCCCCTACTACAGCCTGCCTCCGCAGGACGCCCTGGAGGCGCACTTCCGGGAGGTCGCCGACGCGTCCGGGCTGCCGGTGATGCTGTACGACATCCCCGGCCGCACCGGCACCCGGATCGAGCCGGAGACCCTGCTGCGGCTCGCCGGGCACCCCCGGATCGTCGCCGTCAAGGACTGCTCGTACGACTTCCTCGGCGCCCAGAAGGTCATCGGGCGCACCGGGTTGGCGTACTACGCGGGATGCGACGAGCACAACCTCGCCCTGTACGCGGTGGGCGGGGCGGGGTACGTCAGCACGGTCGCGAACGTCGTACCGGACCGGCTCCGCGCGGTCCTGGACGCGTTCGAGGCGGGCGACACCCCCGTGTCCGCCCGCCTCCAGCAACGCGCCACGCCGCTCATCGAGCTGATGATGGCGGCGGGCCTGCCCGGCGCCGTCACCGCCAAGGCGCTCCTCGGCGCACTCGGCCTGCCCGCGGGCCCGGTCCGCGCCCCGCTGCGGCCCGCCGACCGGGAGACGGTCGACGGGCTGCTGGCGGCGTACGAGTCGCTGACCTCGCCCACCGCCGCATGATCAGCGGCGTGCGAAGACGGGTTCCCATCCCTCCCGGTCCGCCTTGACGCCCTGTTCCCGCACCCCGCTCAGCGGTACGACCCTGTCGCTGCCGATCGTGACCAGCACGAGCCGGGGCCGGTACTCCTCCTTCAGGCTCGTGACCCGCTCCCAGGCGATGAGGTGCCGGTCGTCGACCCAGGCGAGGAGCTGGGCACCGCGGACCTCGGTGATCTCCTTGCCGGTACGGGGATCACGGATCGAGGAGTACGACCTGCCGGGGTCGCCACCGACCTCCTTCGCCAGGCCGAGGGCGGCGAGCCTGCCGCTCGGGGACAGGCGCGCGGGGACGTCCGAGCGCAGGTACCTCTCGTTCGCCGGCGCGGCGGCCTTCCGGCCGTCGAGGTCGTAGAACTGCTGCAGACCGTCCTCGCCGCCGACGATCTGCGCGTACACCCGGTCGTCGACGCCGGCGAAGGCGAAGTCCTGGCGGGAGTTGATGTCGCGGTCGGCCGCGACCGCGCTCCAGGAGCCCTCGCCGGAGGCCACGTCGAGGTCGTAGAAACCGGACCGGCTCGACTGGCCGGCCCCGGCGCCCCACGTCCAGTACTCCCGGCCGTCGGGTGTGCGCACCTTCTCCTTGATCCGCAGATCGGGGTGGTCGCCGTACGTCGTCGCGACGAGCCTGCCGCCGTCGTGGGAGAACGCGAGCCCGCCGACTCCGCGCTCGACCTCGATCCACCGCTCGACCTCCCCCGTGGCGAGGTCGAGCAGCCCGATCCGGCGCGCGGGCAGGCTCCGCTCCAGCACGGCGGCCGTCCGCAGACCGGGGGCGACGGCGACGAAGGACCAGCGGGTGTCCTTCTCGTACCTCCCCGTCCCCGGGTCGAGCAGCCAGTAGGTGCGCGCCGCGACGGCGTGCTGGTCGGTCCGCACCTGGATCCCGGTCGTGTAGTACGCGGCCAGCACCGCGTCCCCGGCCCCGGTCAGGTCGCGCGGCGGCGACTGGTCGGGGTGGGCGTGGACGCCGTCCTCGTCCAGGACGCTCGCGGGACGCACGTCGTCCTTCGGGGAGTCCAGCAGCGGTACGGCCACGGCGACGGCGACCACCGCGGCGGTGGCGGCGGCGACGGCCGCGATCCGGCGGGTACGGCGGCGTCGGCGCAGGGTCATGACCCGGTCGACGAGACCCGGCGCGGCCGGCGACTGCTCCTCGGCCTGCTCCCGCAGACAGTCGCGTACGAGTTCCTCGACGTTCACGGACGCACCTCCACGGGCGAGAAGTCACGGGACGGCGGCTGCTCGGCGTCCACGGGACCGAGTGCGGCGAGCTCCGGCGCGAGGGAGCGCAGCCGGGCGAGGGAGCGGTGGGTGGTGGAGCGCACGGTGCCCACCGAGCAGCCCAGGAGCCGGGCCACGTCGGCCTCCGGGAGATCCTCGAAGTAGCGCAGGACGAGGACGGTGCGCTGGCGGGCGGTCAGCCGGGACAGGGCCGCGCGCATCACGACCCGCAGGTCGGCGGCGGACGAGGTGTCGGGGGTCGCACCGGGTTCCGGCGGTTCGGCGACCATGACCTCCCGTCGGCGCCACTTCAGCCGCCAGCGGCTGATCTGCTGGCGGTACAGCACCTGCCGTACGTACGCCTCGGGTTCGTCGATGCGGTGCCAGCGGCCCGCGGCTTTGGCCAAGGCGTTCTGGAGCAGGTCCTCACCGGCGTGCCGGTCGCCGCCGCTGAGCAGGACGGCGGTCCTCAGCAGCGCGGACGACCTGCTGTCCACGAAGTCGCGGAAGCTCTCCAGTCCCTCGGCATCCATCGTCACCTTCTCTTCCCCCGGTGCGGACCCGCTGCCCGCCCCCTGCCCCCTGTGACGCCCGCGGGCGTGCGCCGCTATGCCTGCGGGTCCCTGAAAAATTCCGCCGCCCCGCGCCCGGCGCTGTCCTACCGTGGCCGCATGAGCCGGCCGCTGCTGTACCTCGACGTCGACGGACCCCTCAATCCGTACGCCGCCCAGCGCGAGCGGCGCCCCGACGGCTATACGACGATCAGGGCGTCGGTGCGACCCGGCCGGCCCCTGCGGGTGTGGCTGAACCCGGGGCACGGGGCCGCGCTGCTGCGGCTTCCCTACGAGGTGATCTGGGCGACGACCTGGATGGCCGAGGCCAACCGCTGGATCGCGCCCGTGGTGGGGCTGCCCGAGCTGCCGTACGTCGACTTCGGCCCGGCCCTGCTCACCGAGCGGCCCGACGGGGTCCACTGGAAGACGGAGACCCTCGTCGCCCACGCGGCGGGTCGCCCCTTCGCCTGGGTCGACGACGAACTCTCCGCCGAGGACACGGCCTACATCGCCGCCCACCACACGGGCCCGGCCCTCCTGCATCCCGTCAGCCCACGGCTGGGACTGAGGGAGGGGGACTTCGAGACGTTGCGGGGGTTCGCGACGGGGCTGGACGCATGAGCGCCCTCCCGGGAGGGGGAGGGCGCTCGGGTGACCGGGGTGACGGCGGGGTCAGTTGTGGCTGTGGAGGATGTCGTTCAGGCCGCCCCAGACCGCGTTGTTCGGGCGGGCCTCCACCGTGCCGGTGACCGAGTTGCGGCGGAAGAGGATGTGGGAGGCGCCGGAGAGTTCGCGGGCCTTGACGATCTGGCCGTCGGGCATCGTGACGCGGGTGCCGGCGGTGACGTAGAGGCCGGCCTCGACCACGCACTCGTCGCCGAGCGCGATGCCCACGCCCGCCTCGGCGCCGATGAGGCAGCGCTCGCCGATGGAGATGATGACGTTGCCGCCGCCGGAGAGCGTGCCCATCGTGGAGGCGCCGCCGCCGATGTCCGAGCCGTCGCCGATGATCACGCCGGCCGAGATACGGCCCTCGACCATCGAGGTGCCGAGGGTGCCGGCGTTGAAGTTGACGAAGCCCTCGTGCATGACGGTGGTGCCCTCGGCGAGGTGCGCGCCGAGGCGGACCCGGTCGGCGTCGGCGATCCGGACGCCCTTGGGGGCGACGTAGTCCGTCATGCGCGGGAACTTGTCGATGGACGTCACCTGGAGGTGCAGGCCCTCGGCGCGGGCGTTCAGGCGGACCTTCTCGACGTCGTCGACGGCGACCGGGCCGAGGGAGGTCCAGGCGACGTTGGCGAGGTGGGCGAAGATGCCGTCCAGGTTCTGGCCGTGGGGGCGGACCAGGCGGTGGGAGAGGAGGTGCAGGCGGAGGTAGACGTCGTGCGCGTCGAGGGGCTTGGCGTCCAGGGAGGCGATGACCGTGCGGACCGCTACCACTTCCACGCCTCGGCGGGGGTCCGGGCCGATCGCGGCGGTCGCCGCGCCGCCGAGGAGCTCCGCGGCCTGCTTGGCGGAGAGGCGCTCGGTGCCGGAGGGGCCGGGGGCGGTCGCGAGTTCGGGAGCCGGGAACCAGGTGTCGAGGATCGTGCCGTCGGCGGCGAGGGTGGCGAGGCCGGTGGCCACCGCGCCGGTGGTGCTCGGAGCAGTCGTGTCGGTCATGGGAAGAACCTAACCGGACGAAGAGTGCGGAGGCTAACCAGCGGGGCGTCGTCTCAGGTGGCGGGCCGAGCGGGTGGGGGCGGGGGCAGGGTGGGGCGCGGAGGGTCGGCGGTGGGGCGGGGCTGAGACGAGCTGGACGACGGGCTGCGGGGTACCGCCACGGCCCCTTCGCCGTCGTGCGGCCGTCCCGCCGTCCTGGCTTCGGCCGGTGGCAGGCGGTCGGCGGGGGTGTGCGGCTGCTTGCGGGCTGTGGTGAGTACCGCCGCACCGGCCAGGAGGGCCAGGGTGGTGCAGAGGGGCCAGAGGGTGGCCGGGGACGCTTCGTAGAGGGTGCCGCCCAACGGGGCCGCCAGGACGACGCCGCTGATCGACGCGCCCGCGTAGAGGGACTGGAAGCGGCCCTGGACGTGGGGTGGGGCCTCGTCGGCCATATAGGCCGTGGCCGTTGTCTTGTAGAGGAGTTCACCGAGGGTGAGGAGGGTCATCATGGCGACCGCCGTGGTGATCGTCGCGCCGAGGAGGAGGGTGGCGTAGCCGGCGCCCACGAGAAGCAGGCCCGTTCCGACGATGCGGAGGGGGGCGTGGCGGCGCAGGGCCAGTGCCGCCGGGAGTTCCAGGCAGAGGAGGACCGCTCCGTTGACGGCGAGGAGTGCGCCGTACACGCCCGTGTCCATGTGGTGGTCGGCCAGGTAGAGCGGGAACGTGGAGTACTGCTGGCGGTAGACGATGTCGGTGATCGCTATGGCGAGCAGGAGGGTGAGGACGGCGGGGCGGGTGCGTAGTTCCGGCCAGAGGGCGGCCCGCTGGTGGGGGGTTCGGGTGGGGTGCGGGGCCGTTCCCCCGGGGACCACGCGGGCCGTCCAGGCGGCCAGGGCCAGACTGCTGACGCCTTCGATCGCGTAGAGGTAGTCGTAGGAGAGGTGTGTCGCGATCGCGGCGCCGAGGATGGGCCCGATCGTGAAGCCGCCGTTCGCCGAGGCCCGGATCAGGGCGAAGGCCTGGCGGCGGGCGCCCTCGGGGACGATCACCGCGACCAGGGCGGCGTTGGCCGCGCGTTGGACGCCGGCGGTGTACTGGGCGAGGGGCAGGGCGGCGTAGAGGGCGGGGGTGGGCAGGAGGGGGACCGCGGCGAGGAGTGCGCCGGAGGCCGTCGCGGCGGTGAGGAGGACGCGGCGGTGGCCGAGGTGGTCGCCGTACCAGCCGCCCGTGAAGTTGCCCGCGACCAGGCCCGTTCCGCCGAGGCCCACCAGCAGGCCCGCCTCGCCGGGGCTCAGGGCGCGGGGGCCGGTCAGGTAGAGGAAGACGAAGACGAAACTGACGCTGACGGTCATGTTGGCGAAGGTGCCGGCCGCCAGGAGCCATACCGGTCGCGGTAGTTGCCGCAGTCCTCGCACCCGTTCCCCCTTGAGTGAGTTCCCTTTGGGAACTCACTGTGTCAGCATGACAGCCTCGGGTCAATGGAGAAAGGAGCCCTGCCATGGCCCGCAGGACGAGCCTCGAGGACTCCACCTGCGCGATCGCGCAGGCCCTGGACGTCGTGGGCGACTGGTGGACGCTGCTGATCGTGCGGGACGCGGCGCGCGGGGTGCATCGGTTCGACGCGCTCCAGCAAGAACTCGGGGTGTCCCGGAAGGTGTTGACCGAGCGGCTGCGGCTGCTGGTGGAGGCCGGGGTGCTGGTGCGGGTGCCCTATCAGGAGCGGCCCGCGCGGTACGAGTACCGGCTCACCCCCAGGGGGCGGGCGCTGCTGCCCGTGCTGGTGGCCCTGCAGGACTGGGGGGACGCGTGGGTGCTCGGCGACGGGGAGACCACGGCCACGGGCGAGGAGGCGTCCGCCGAGGGGCGGCGGGTGCACGCGCTGGTGGGGACCCGGGTGCCCGAGCTGCGGCTGATCGACGACCGGGGGGAAGCGCGGGATCCGGTGGAGGACGCGCTGCCGTACACCGTGCTGTACTGCTTTCCGGGCGCCTATGCGCGGGGGGACTCCTATCCCCCGGGGTGGGGGGACATTCCGGGGACCGCGGGGTGCACGCTCGAGTCGTGCACCTATCGGGACCGGCGTGAGGAGTTCCGGGCGGCGGGGGCCGCCGTACGGGGGGTGTCCACCCAACGGGCTGACGAGCAGCGGGAGTTCGCCGCGAAGGAGGGGCTGGGGTTTCCGTTGTTGTCCGATGCCGAGCTGGCGTTGATCGGGGCTCTGCGGCTTCCCACGTTCCGGGCGGCGGGGGTGAGCCGGCTGAAGCGGCTGACGCTGGTGGTGGACCGGGAGCGGGTGGTGCGGGACGTGCAGTATCCGGTGACCGACGTCGCGGGGAGCGTGGAGGCCGCGCTCAGCGTGGTGCGGCGGCTGGGGGCGGGGGGATGAGGCGGGAGAGGGCCTCGCGGGCGTACCGCTCGTCGTAGGGGGTGTCCGTGAGCAGGACCTGGAGACAGATGCCGTCCATGAGAGCCACCAGGGCGCGGGCGGTCAGCGGGTCGGTGCGGCGGGCGAGGAGAGCGGCCGTGCCGTCGGCCCATTCGGCCGCCACGGGGCGCAGGGCGGGGCGGCGCAGGGCGGCGAGGTAGAGCTCGTATTCCAGTTCCACGCCGGTGCGGTCGCGGGCGAGCCATTCGCCGAGCCAGGCCGCCAGTTCGGTGGGCAAATCGGTCCGGGGGTCCGACAGGGCGCCGCGGGCCGCGACCACCTTGGCGAAGCCCTCGTTGGCCTGGCGCAGGGCGGCCGTCATCAGGTCGTCGAGGGTGGTGAAGTGGTACGTGGTGGAGCCCAGGGGGACGTCCGCCTCGGCCGCGACCGAGCGGTGGGTCAGAGCGGCCAGGCCGCCCCGGCCGACCACGCGGATCGCCGCGTCGATGATCCGCTGGCGGCGCTCGGGGTCGTAACGGCGGGCCATCAGTGGGCACCCCCGAGGTTCAGGACCACCACTCCCCCGATGATCAGCCCGATTCCGGCGATCTTGGTGAGGGTGAGGGACTCACCGAAGAGGGCCAGACCGATCACGGCGATGGTCGCGGTGCCGACCCCCGCCCAGATCGCGTACGCCGTACCGATCCCCACCGACTTCAGGGTCTGGGCCAGAAGGAAGAAGGAGATCACATACCCGACGGCCGTCAGGAGGGTGGGCCAGAGCCTGCTGAAGCCCTCGCTGTACTTCATCGCGGTCGTCGCGGCGACCTCGGCGGCAATGGCTCCGGAGAGCGTCAGGTATCCCATGTGTACGAGCGTACACAACGAATGGGGTGATATGTACAGGCGTACGCAACCAGGAGGCGGACGGCTGCGAAAGCGTTATCGAAAGCGCTCACTGAAACGGCTGAACACCAGCCACGGTGTCCACTACTGTTTCACCGTTCATACACCGGGCCATCGCAGCCGCGGCCGCCGTCAGCAGCGCCGCTGGAGGAAGTAGCGCATGCCAGAAAACAAGTCCCGGCCGCCCCAGGATCAACCGTGGGAGCAGGGCTGGGCCCCGGACACCTCCCGGGCTCCCGGAACCCGACGGCTCTGGCTGGCCGGCGGTCTCGCTGTGGCCACCGTCGTCGCCTGCGTGACCGCGATCGCGGTCAACGACCAGGAGTCCGACGGGCGTTCGGATGCACGTGAGGCGCGGGCGCTGTCCGGCGACCCGACCTCGGACGGGCTGATCTCGTTCGCCACGCCGTCGGCCTCCGTCAGCGGTGCCACCTCCGCGGCGGGCGACGGCAAGGAGGGCGGCAACAGCGCCTCCCCGTCCGTCTCGTCCTCGCCCTCGGCCGCCGGAGATGCCTCCTCGGCCGCCGACGCGTCGGACGACAGCAGCCCGTCGCCGCACACCTCGGGCAAGGCCTCGGCGTCGCCGACCAGGAAGCCGTCCGAGCCCACGCCGACCAGCTACGAGCGGTCGGTGCAGTCGGTCAACTACCCGGACCGCTACTGGCATCTGAGCAGTGGTCTGGTGAAGCTCGACCCGCTGCGCGGCTCGGAGTCCCGCGAGGACTCCACCTTCACCGTCGTCAAGGGGCTGACGGACAGCGCCTGTTACTCCTTCAAGACGGACGACGGCCGCTATCTGCGGCACCGCAACTTCGTCCTGCGCGCCGACAGCTACGACGGCTCCGCCCTGTTCAAGCAGGACGCCACCTTCTGCGCCCGCTCCTCCTCCTACTCCGGCGCGGTCATGCTGGAGTCGGTGAACTACCCGGGCCGCTATCTGCGCCACAAGGACTTCCAGGTCCGCCTGGACTCGTACCAGAACAGCGGCCTGTACCGCGCCGACTCGGCGTTCCGGTTCGTGGCCGGGGTGAGCTGAGCGCGAGCGCAGGAAAGCGGCGGCACCCGGGCCGGGTGCCGCCGCTTTCCTGCGCTCGGGTGATCCCGGACGCCTCGGTCGTCTCAGACGTTGAAGCCCAGCGCGCGGAGCTGCTCGCGGCCGTCGTCCGTGATCTTGTCGGGGCCCCACGGGGGCATCCAGACCCAGTTGATGCGCAGTTCGCTGACGAGGCCGTCCGTGGCGGACTTGGCCTGGTCCTCGATGACGTCGGTCAGCGGGCAGGCCGCCGAGGTCAGGGTCATGTCGATCGTCGCGATGTTCGCGTCGTCGATGTGGATGCCGTAGATCAGCCCGAGGTTGACGACGTCGATGCCCAGCTCGGGGTCGACCACGTCGTACAGCGCCTCGCGCAGCTCCTCCTCCGAGGCGGGCTTCATCTCGATGGTCTCGCTCATGCCGTCTTCCTTTCGGCGTCGGCCCCGCCCAGGGCCTGGGCCGTCGCGTCCTTCCACGCCATCCAGCTCAGGAGGGCGCACTTGACCCGGGCCGGGTACTTGGAGACACCGGCGAACGCGACCGCGTCCTCCAGCACCTCCTCCATCGCGTCGTCCGGCTCGATCCTGCCCTTGGACTGCATCAGCTCCAGGAAGGTCTCCTGGATCTTCTGCGCCTCGGACACGTCCTTGCCGACGAGGAGTTCGTTCAGGACGGACGCACTGGCCTGGCTGATGGAGCAGCCCTGGCCCTCGTACGAGACGTCCTCGATCTTCGTGCCGTCGTACTTCACCCGCAGGGTGATCTCGTCACCGCACGTGGGGTTGACGTGGTGCACCTCGGCGTCGCCGTCCCTGAGACCACGCCCGTGCGGGTTCTTGTAGTGGTCCAGGATGACTTCCTGGTACATCGAGTCCAGCTTCACGGTTCAGCACGCCCCTCAGCCGAAGAAGTTCCGTACGTGCTCCAGGCCGTCGACCAGCGCGTCGATCTCGGCCGGCGTGGAGTACAGATAGAACGACGCTCGCGTGGTCGCGGGAATTCCGTACCTGAGGCAGACGGGCCGGGCGCAGTGGTGGCCCACCCGGACCGCGATGCCCTGCTCGTCCAGCACCTGGCCCACGTCGTGCGGGTGGATGTCGCCGAGCGTGAAGGAGATCGCGGCGCCCCGGTCCTCGGCCGTGGTGGGGCCGATGATGCGCAGGTCCGGGACCTCGCCCAGCTTCTTCACCGCGTACTCGGTGAGGGCGTGCTCATGGGCCAGGATCTTGTCCATGCCGATGGCGTTCAGGTAGTCGATCGCCGCTCCGAGACCGACCGCCTGCGCGATCGGCGGGGTGCCCGCCTCGAACTTGTGGGGGGCGGGCGCGTACGTCGAGGAGTGCATCGACACCGTCTCGATCATCTCGCCGCCGCCGAGGAACGGGGGCAGGTCCTCCAGGAGTTCCTGGCGGCCCCACAGGACGCCGATGCCGGTCGGGCCGCACATCTTGTGGCCGGTGAAGGCCACGAAGTCGGCCTGGAGGGCCTGGACGTCCAGGGGCATGTGGGGCGCGGCCTGGGAGGCGTCGATGCAGACGAGCGCGCCGACCTCCTGGGCGCGGCGCACTATCGCCTCGACCGGGTTGACCGTGCCCAGGATGTTCGAGACCAGGACGAAGGAGACGATCTTCGTCTTCTCCGTGATGATCTCGTCGATGTTGGAGAGGTCGAGGCGGCCGTCGTCCGTGAGGCCGAACCACTTCAGCTTCGCGCCCGTGCGCTGCGCGAGGAGCTGCCACGGCACGATGTTGGAGTGGTGCTCCATCTCCGTGATGACGATCTCGGTCTCGCGGTCCACCCGGTAGGGCTCGTCGGCCCAGCCGAGCATGTTCGCCACGAGGTTCAGCGACTCGGAGGCGTTCTTGGTGAAGATCACCTCGTCGCGGCTGGGCGCGTTGACGAACGCGGCGACCTTGTCGCGCGCGCCCTCGTACAGCGCCGTGGCCTCCTCGGCGAGCACATGCACACCGCGGTGGACGTTGGCGTTGTAGCGCTCGTAGTACTCGCTCAGGGCGTCCAGCACCTGGCGCGGCTTCTGCGAGGTCGCCGCGTTGTCCAGGTACACGAGCTTCTTGTCGTCGTGGACCAGCCGGTCCAGGACGGGGAAGTCCTTACGGATCGCCTCGGTGTCGAGGAGGCCCGGCAGCTGTGTCACTCGGATGCGCCACCCTTCGTGTGGACTACGTCCTGCTTTGCATAAGCCTCGTAGCCCTCGGCCTCCAGCTTGTCGGCGAGCTCGGGGCCACCCGACTCGACGATCCTGCCGTTGGCGAACACGTGCACGTGGTCGGGCTTGATGTAGCGCAGGATGCGCGTGTAGTGCGTGATCAGCAGGGTGCCGACCTCGCCGGTCTCGCGGACGCGGTTGACGCCCTCGGAGACGATGCGAAGGGCGTCGACGTCCAGACCGGAGTCCGTCTCGTCGAGGATCGCGACCTTCGGCTTGAGCAGTTCGAGCTGGAGGATCTCGTGGCGCTTCTTCTCACCGCCGGAGAAGCCCTCGTTGACGTTGCGCTCGGCGAAGGAGGGGTCCATGTTGAGGCGCTCCATGGCCTCCTTGACCTCCTTCACCCAGGTGCGCAGCTTGGGGGCCTCGCCGCGGATGGCGGTGGCGGAGGTACGCAGGAAGTTGGAGACCGAGACGCCGGGGACCTCGACCGGGTACTGCATCGCCAGGAACAGGCCCGCGCGGGCGCGCTCGTCGACGGACATCTCCAGGACGTCCTCGCCGTCGAGCAGCACGGTGCCGCCGGTGATCGTGTACTTCGGGTGGCCCGCGAGGGAGTAGGCGAGGGTCGACTTGCCGGAGCCGTTGGGGCCCATGATGGCGTGCGTCTCGCCCTGCTTCACGGTGAGGTCGACGCCCTTGAGGATCTCCTTCGTGGCGTTGTCGGCCTCGACGGTGACGTGCAGGTCTCGGATTTCAAGCGTTGCCATGGTGGCCTCAGGACTCCTGGGTGAGGGAGACGAGCACGTCGTCCCCTTCGATCTTGACGGGGTATACGGGGACGGGGCGCGTCGCGGGAAGGCTGTCGGGCTTGCCGGAGCGCAGGTCGAAACGCGAGCCGTGCAGCCAGCACTCGATGTGGCAGTCGTCGACCTCGCCCTCGGCGAGCGAGACGTTCGCGTGGGAGCAGATGTCGTGGATGGCGAACACCTCTCCCTCGGTACGGACGACCGAGACGGGCGTGCCGTCGAGTTCCACCCTTTTCGGGGTGTCCTCCTCCAGCTCGCTCAGTCCGCAGGCGCGTACGAAGGCCGCCATCAGACCGTGGCCTCCAGCTCGGTCTCGATCTTGCCGAGCAGGCGCTCCTCGATGTCCGGGACGCCGATCTGCTGGACCAGCTCGGCGAAGAAGCCGCGGACCACCAGGCGGCGGGCCTCGTCGGCCGGGATGCCGCGCGCCATCAGGTAGAAGAGCTGCTCGTCGTCGAAGCGGCCGGTGGCGGAGGCGTGGCCGGCGCCGACGATCTCGCCGGTCTCGATCTCCAGGTTCGGCACCGAGTCGACGCGCGCGCCGTCCGTGAGGACCAGGTTGCGGTTCATCTCGTAGGTGTCGGTGCCCTCGGCCTTGGCCTCGATCAGCACGTCACCGATCCACACCGCGTGCGCGTCGTCGCCCTGGAGGGCGCCCTTGTAGACGACGTTGGACTTGCAGTGGGGGACGTTGTGGTCGACCAGCAGGCGGTGCTCCTGGTGCTGGCCGGCGTCGGTGAAGTACAGGCCGAACAGCTCGGCCTCGCCGCCGGTGCCGGCGTAGGCGACGCGCGGGTGCAGGCGTACGACGTCGCCGCCGAAGGTGACGACCACGGACTTGAAGGAGGCGTCGCGGCCGACGAGGGCGTTGTGCTGGGCCACGTGGACGGCCTTGTCGTCCCAGTCCTGGACGGAGACGACGGTGAGCTTGGCGCCGTCGCCGAGGACGTACTCGACGTTGGCGGCGAGCACGGCGTCACCGGTGTGGTCGATGACGACGACGGCCTCGGCGAAGGCTCCGAGCTGGATGACCTGGTGCCCGAAGGAGGTGCCGCCCTCGCCGTGCACCGCGATGCGGATGGGCTCGGTGAGGACCGTCTCCTTGGGGACGGTGATCACGCCGGCCTTGTCGAACGCCGAGTAGGCCTGGGCGGCGACCCGGTCCACGGGGGTGCCGGCCCTGCCGAGGCGCGGGTCGTCGCGGTCGACGGTCTCGACGATGACGCCCTCGGGGGCATCGACGGCGACCTTGACGCCCTCGCCGGTGGCGACGGCGGTGCCGTCGTGCAGACCGCGCAGGCGCTCCAGCGGGGTGAACCGCCACTCCTCCTCACGGCCGTGCGGGACCGGGAAGTCCGCGACGTCGAAGGACGGGGGCGCGCTCATGCGCGTGGCGACGGTCGACTCGGCGGCGACCGCGATCGCGCCGGCGGTGGTGCTGCCCACCGATGGGGGTCCCCCCGCCTGAGCGGAGCCGAAGGTGGGGGAGTTCTGAGCCTCAGCCATGGCTGTCGTAATGCTCGCTTTCCGTTACGTAAGGGGCTTGATGGGGTGCGGACCGGTGGTTAGCCGACCGCGCCTTCCATCTGCAGCTCGATCAGCCGGTTGAGCTCCAGCGCGTACTCCATCGGCAGCTCCTTCGCGATGGGCTCGACGAAGCCGCGCACGATCATCGCCATCGCCTCGAACTCGGAGAGACCACGGCTCATCAGGTAGAAGAGCTGGTCCTCGGAGACCTTGGAGACGGTCGCCTCGTGGCCCATGGACACGTCGTCCTCGCGGACGTCCACGTAGGGGTAGGTGTCCGAACGGGAGATGGTGTCGACGAGCAGCGCGTCGCACAGCACGTTGGACTTGGAGCCGTGGGCGCCCTCGCCGATCTCGACGAGACCGCGGTAGGAGGTACGGCCGCCGCCTCGCGCCACCGACTTGGAGACGATGTTGGAGGAGGTGTTCGGCGCCATGTGGACCATCTTGGAGCCGGCGTCCTGGTGCTGGCCCTCGCCCGCGAAGGCGATGGAGAGCGTCTCGCCCTTGGCGTGCTCGCCCATGAGGTAGACGGCGGGGTACTTCATCGTCACCTTGGAGCCGATGTTGCCGTCGATCCACTCCATGGTGGCGCCCTCGTAGGCGACGGCGCGCTTGGTGACCAGGTTGTAGACGTTGTTCGACCAGTTCTGGATGGTCGTGTAGCGGCAGCGGGCGTTCTTCTTGACGATGATCTCGACGACCGCGCTGTGCAGGGAGTCCGACTTGTAGATCGGGGCGGTACAGCCCTCGACGTAGTGCACGTAGGCGCCCTCGTCGACGATGATCAGGGTCCGCTCGAACTGGCCCATGTTCTCCGTGTTGATCCGGAAGTAGGCCTGGAGCGGGATCTCGACGTGCACGCCCTTCGGCACGTAGATGAAGGAGCCGCCGGACCACACGGCGGTGTTCAGCGCGGCGAACTTGTTGTCACCGGCGGGGATGACGGTGCCGAAGTACTCCTTGAAGAGCTCCGGGTGCTCCTTCAGGGCGGTGTCGGTGTCGAGGAAGATGACGCCCTGCTCCTCCAGGTCCTCACGGATCTGGTGGTAGACGACCTCCGACTCGTACTGGGCGGCGACACCGGCGACGAGGCGCTGCTTCTCGGCCTCCGGGATGCCCAGCTTGTCGTAGGTGTTCTTGATGTCCTCGGGCAGGTCCTCCCAGGACTCCGCCTGCTTCTCCGTGGAGCGCACGAAGTACTTGATGTTGTCGAAGTCGATGCCGGAGAGGTCGGAGCCCCAGTTCGGCATGGGCTTCTTCTCGAAGAGCTTCAGGCCCTTGAGGCGGAGCTTGGTCATCCACTCCGGCTCGGACTTCTTCCCGGAGATGTCCTTGACGACGTCCTCGTTCAGACCGCGCTTCGCCGCTGCACCGGCCTCGTCGGAGTCGGCCCAGCCGTATTCGTACTTGCCCAGACCCTCGAGTTCGGGGTGGGCAGTCTCCGTGGGGAGAGTCATGCGGGGTTCCTCCCGGCCGTGCTGGCAGATGCTTCGTGGGAAATTTTGGGGATGAACGTCGTGCAGACGCCGTCGCCGTGGGCGATGGTCGCCAGTCGCTGGACATGGGTTCCCAGCAACTGCGAGAAGATCTCGGTCTCCGCCTCGCACAGTTGCGGGAACTTCTCGGCGACGTGCGCTACGGGGCAGTGGTGCTGGCAGAGCTGCTCGCCGACCGGTGCGCTGCGCGCCGTGGCAGCGTACCCGTCCGCGCTCAGGGCCTTGGCCAGGGCCTCCGTCCGCTCCTCGGGGGCGGCGGCCTCGATCGCCTCGCGGTACGCGCCGGCCTGCTCGGCGATCCTCGCGCGGGCGAAGGCGACGACCGCCTCGTCCCCGCCGAAGCGCTGCTGGATCCAGCTCAGGGCGTCGGCGGCGAGCTTGTCGTAGGACTGGTCGAAGGCGTCCCGGCCGCAGTCGGTGAGGGCGAAGACCTTCGCCGGCCGGCCGCGCGTGCGCGCCCCGTACACCCGCTGCTCGCGGGGCTGTACGACGTCGTCGGCGACCAGTGCGTCGAGGTGGCGGCGGACGGCCGCGGGGGTGAGCCCCAGCCGGTCGGCCAGCTCGGCGACGGTCGACGGCCCGTGGTCCAGGATGGACCGCGCGACCCGGTTGCGCGTCGAACGCTCACCGGTCGCGAACTCCTCCTGAGGGGCCCCCGTGGGGGTCTCCCGAGCCTCGCCGACGTTTTTCACAACGCCATTGTTGCGTAATTCCCCAAACGCAGGCAAGCCGCGTCCGGACCGCCCGACGGTGCCCTGCGTCACTTAGGCATACCTAATCTGACCTGCGGAAACGATCACTGATCGATCAAAGGCCCGATTAAACCGGTGGCCCTCCGGGCCCTCCGCGAGGACACTGCATCACCATGCCCACACCCCCTCCGACCGGCCCACTTGTCACTCGGGAGACCCTCGCGGCGCAGCTGCGGGACCTGGGTGTCGAACCGGGAGAAATCCTCCTCGTCCACTCCTCCCTCCGCTCCCTCGGCTGGGTCTGCGGAGGCCCTGTCGCGGTGGTCCAGGGACTGCGCGACGCCCTGGGGCCGGACGGGACGCTCGTGGTCCCGACGCAGACCGGCGAGCTGTCCGACCCCGCGGTGTGGAGCCGACCGCCGGTGCCACGGGAGTGGTGGGAGACGATCCGCGCCACGATGCCCGCCTACGACCCCCTCGTCACCCCCAGCCGGGGCCTCGGGGTGATCCCGGAGACCGTGCGCACCTGGCCGGGGGCCCTGCGCAGCGCCCACCCGCAGACCTCGTTCGCGGCGCTCGGGGCGCGGGCCGCGGAGATCGTCGAGGGCCACGCCCTCGACTGCCGGCTCGGTGAGCGCAGTCCGCTGGCCCGGCTGGAGAGGCTGGGGGCGCGGGTGCTGCTGCTGGGGACCGGATACGACACCTGCACCAGCTTCCACCTCGCCGAGTACCGGATCCCCGCCCCGCTGGTGGAGATCGGCCGGCCCGGTCCGCACGGATGGGAGACCGTGACCGAGGTGTCGATCGACTCCGACCGGTTCGACGAGCTCGGGCACGACTACGAGCGGGACCGGCCCGTCGTACGGGGGACGGTGGGCGCCGCCGGGGTGCGGCTGTTCCCCGTCGCGGACGCCGTCGCCTACGCCGAGCGCTGGCTGGCCGTGCACCGCTCGCGCGAGGAGGAAATCTGAGCGCCGTTTCCGGACGGGTGTGACCGGTTCCCGTACCCGGCGCTCGGAGCGGTCGACGGCGAACCTAGACTCTGGGGCCATGCGAACTGAGCCTGTCGTCCGGGTCCAGGCCCTGGTGAAGCGGTACGGGACGAAGACCGCGGTGGACGGCCTGGAGCTGACGGCCCGGGCGGGCGTCACCGCCGTCCTCGGACCCAACGGCGCCGGCAAGACGACCACGATCGAGACCTGTGAGGGGTACCGCAGAGCGGACTCCGGGACCGTACGGGTGCTCGGCCTCGACCCGGTCCGGCAGGCGTCCGAGCTGCGGCCCCGGATCGGTGTGATGCTCCAGTCCGGGGGTGTGTACTCGGGGGCGCGGGCCGACGAGATGCTGCGACACGTGGCGAAGCTGCACGCGCGTCCGCTGGACGTGGACGCGCTGATCGAACGGCTCGGGCTCGGCTCCTGCGGCCGGACGACCTACCGCCGGCTCTCCGGCGGACAGCAGCAGCGGCTCGCGCTGGCGATGGCCGTCGTCGGCCGCCCCGATCTGGTGTTCCTGGACGAGCCGACCGCCGGCCTCGACCCGCAGGCCCGCCGTGCCACCTGGGACCTGGTCCGGGACCTGCGCGCGGACGGTGTCTCGGTCATCCTGACCACCCACTACATGGACGAGGCCGAGCAGCTCGCCGACGACGTGGCGATCATCGACGCGGGCCGGCTCATCGCCCAGGGCTCCCCCGAGGAGCTGTGCCGCGGCGGCGCCGAGAACACGCTGCGCTTCACCGGCCGTCCCGGCCTCGACGTCGCCTCCCTGCTCAAGGCCCTGCCCGCCGACTCCTCCGCGGCCGAGCTGACGCCGGGCTCGTACCGGGTGATGGGCAAGGTCGACCCCCAGCTGCTGGCCACGGTCACCTCGTGGTGCGCGCAGCACGGGGTGATGCCGGACCGCATCTCGGTCGAACGCCACACCCTGGAGGACGTCTTCCTCGAACTGACCGGCAAGGAGCTGCGCTCGTGACCGCCACCGGCACCTACACGCCCGATCCGGGCGCGGCCCCGCTGCCCCGCATGATCGCGGCGCAGGCGACGCTGGAGACGAAGATGCTCCTGCGCAACGGCGAGCAGCTCCTGCTCACCGTGGTGATCCCGACGCTGCTGCTGGTGCTGTTCAGCAGCGTGGACGTCGTCGACACCGGCGCGGGCGAGGCGGTGGACTTCCTCACCCCCGGCATCCTCGCGCTGGCCGTCATGTCCACGGCCTTCACGGGCCAGGCCATCGCGACGGGCTTCGAGCGCCGCTACGGCGTCCTGAAGCGCCTCGCGTCCTCCCCGCTCCCCCGCTGGGGCCTGATGGCGGCGAAGACGGCGTCGGTGCTGGTCACCGAGGTCCTCCAGGTGATCCTGCTGACGGTGATCGCCTTCGCGCTGGGCTGGGACCCGCACGGCGGCCCCCTCGCCGTACTGCTCCTGCTGGTCCTCGGCACGGCCGCCTTCTCCGGCCTCGGTCTGCTGATGGCGGGCACCCTGAAGGCGGAGGCGACGCTGGCCGCCGCCAACCTGGTCTTCCTGCTACTGCTGGTGGGCGGCGGGGTCGTGGTGCCGCTGGACAAGTTCCCCCCGGCCGCCCAGGACGTCCTCGGTCTGCTGCCGATCTCGGCCCTTTCCGACGGTCTGCGGGACGTCCTCCAGCACGGCGCGGGCATGCCCTGGGGCGACCTGGGGATTCTGGCCGCGTGGGCGGTGGTCGGGCTCGCGGCGGCCGGTCGGTTCTTCCGCTGGGAGTGAGGCGGACGGCCCGGGGGTGAGGCTGCGGACGGGCCGGTTCTGGTCCCTGGGGTGTCCGTCGTCGTACGCCGTGCGAGTGACGCCCGTGCGAAGCGGGAAGAGACGCCCCGTGTACGCGTCCGCGGATTCCTCGAGTGTGCGTGCTCTGCAGCCCCTTCTCCACGACGTGGTGATCTGCGTCGCGGCCCCGGCCTTCGCCGCCTCGCCCCGGGACGGGCAGCTGCGCGGTCTGCGGGCGGAGGGCTTCTACGGCCATGACCGCAGGCTGCTGCACACGGCCTGTCTGCTGATCGACCGCCGTGAGCCGGAGCCGATCGGCGTGCAGCCGCTCGGGCCCGACCAGGTGCGGTTCACCTCCGTGCACCGCTACCCCGCCGACCGCACCGACGACCCCACGGTGATCATCGAGCGGGTGCGCACGGCCGGCCGGGGCGAGAGCATCCTGCTGCGCAACGTCGGCACGGTCTCCCGGCTGCTGCACGTGGAGCTGGCGCTCGCCACCGATCTCGCCGACATCGCCGATGTGAAGCGGGGCCGCACCGGTCCCCCCGTCCGGTGCGCGGCGGTCGCCGGAGGACTGGTGTGGGAGGCGCCGACGGGCCGGGCGGAGGTCCGCGCGGTCGAGCCGGACGGTCCGGCCGGCGCCGCCGCACCCCACGAGACCGGCCTCGGGCCGGCCGCCGCGACGTCCCGCACGGCCTTCCCCTCGCCCGACGCGCCCGCGTCCCGGACCACCTTCCCGCCCGTCACCCCCGCACCCCCGGCCGGCCGACAGCCCGACACCCCCGCCTCCCCAGCCGGCCGACAGCCCGACACCGCCTCCTCCCCGGCCGGCCGGCAGCCCGACGCCGCCGCGTCCTCGATCCGGCCACGGCCCGACGGCCGCTCCTCCTCGGCCGGTCCTCTCCCCACCTCCCCGCCCGGCATCACCGACGGACCGGAGGGCGGTACCTTCACCTGGCCCCGGCTGTTGCTGCGGCCCGGTGAGAGCAGGCAGCTCGGGCTGACGGTCGAGGGGGGCGCGGTCCCGGCGCCGCCCGGGCATCCGGGCGCCCCGAGCACCGGGGCGCCCTGGAGCGAGCCGGTGGTGCGCGGTGACCGTCGGCTGGTCGCCCTGGTCCGCCGGGGCCTCGGCGACCTGGGGGCCCTGCGGCTCGCGGACCCCGAGCGCACCGCGCCCGACGGCCCCGAGGACCAGTTCATCGCCGCGGGCTGCCCCTGGTACCTGGCGCTGTTCGGGCGGGACTCGATCTGGTCGGCCCGGATGATGCTGCCGCTCGGCACCGGTCTGGCCCGCGGCACGCTGTGGGCGCTGGCCCGCCGCCAGGGCACGGCCCACGACGTGTTCCGCGAGGAGGCGCCGGGGCGGATCCTGCACGAGCTGCGCCCCGCGGACGCCGAGCACGGCCACGGGCTCAGGCTGCCGTCGCGCTACTACGGCTCGGTCGACGCGACCCCGCTGTTCGTGACGCTGCTGGTGGAGGCCTGGCACTGGGGTCTGCCGGAGGCGGACGTGGCCGCGCTGCTGCCGTACGCCGAACGCGCGATGGAGTGGGTGCTGGAGACGAGCGCCGGGGACGAGGACGGGCTGGTGCGCTACTACCCGCGTCCGGGCGGGCTGCGCCACCAGTCGTGGAAGGACAGCGAGGACGCGGTGCGGGACGCGGCGGGCCGCCGTATCGAGCCGCCGCTGGCGCTGTGCGAGGTGCAGGGGTACGCCTACCAGGCGGCGACCGGGCTGGCGGAGCTGCTGGGGGCCCGGGGCCGCAAGGAGGACTCGGACCGGTTGCGGCTGTGGGCCCGGGGGCTGCGCAAGCGTTTCTCGGACGCGTTCTGGCTGGACGCGCCGCGGGGTCCCGCCCCGCGGTATGTGGCGATCGCGGTCGGCCGGGGCCTGGACCCGGTCAGCGGACCGGCGTCCAACATGGGGCAGCTGCTGTCCACCGGCATCCTCGACCCCCGGGGCTGCCGGGACGTGGCGGCCTGGCTGGCCTCGGACGAACTGAACTCGGGCTGGGGTCTGCGCAGCCGCTCCGCCGCGCTGCACGGCTTCAACCCGATGAGCTACCACGGCGGTTCCGTGTGGACCCACGACACGGCGATCGCGATCCAGGGGCTGTGCGCGGCGGGCTGCGCGGCGGAGGCCTCCCTGCTGGCCGACGGCCTCCTGGACGCGGCCGCCCACTTCGCCTACCGGATGCCGGAGCTGTACGGCGGGGACGCCCGCACGGAGGACTCCCCCGCCCCGCTGGCCTATCCGGCGGCGTGCCGGCCGCAGGGGTGGTCGGCGGCTTCGGGGGTGGCGGTGCTGTCGGCGTTGCTGGGGCTGCGGCCGGACGCGGGGCGCCGGACGTTCGGGGTACGGCCGACGCCCTTCGGCCCGCTGCAGGTGTCGGGGCTGCGGCTGGCCGGGCGGGACATCTCCGTGCGGGTGGACCGGGAGGGCCGCAGCCGGGTGGGGGGACTGCCGGAGGACTGGACCGTCACGCCGGGCTGAGCTGCTGCTCCCGGTACAGGTCGAGCATCGGTTCCAGGTAGAACCGTCGCAGGTCGAAGTGACGTACGACGTGCTCGCGGGCGCGTCGTCCCACCGCCTCGGCGCGGGCGGGGTCGTCGAGGAGCAGGGCGATGCGGTCGGCCAGCTTGGCCACGTTGCGGTCGGGCACCAGGAAGCCGATCTCCTCGTCGGCCTCGATGCCCTCGTCGAGTCCGCCCATCCGGGTGACGACGACGGGCCGGGCGGCGCACATCGCCTCCAGCGGGGCCAGTCCCATGGGCTCGTCGAACATCGAGGGATAAACCACGACGGAGGCTCTCTCGTAGAGTGCCCGCATATGGTCGACTCCGGCCTCGGTGAATTCGACGACCCCCGCCGGAATGTTCAGTTCCTTGATGAGTTCCAGCAATTCTCCATGGAATCCGACCGTTTCCCCATGGAAATCGACCGTGTTTTCGACACCGGTCCGCATGAGCACCAGCCGGGGCGTCACCCGGGAACCCGACCGGTTCCGGATGATGTGGTGCACGGCCCTGATCGCCAGCTCGGCCCCCTTGTCGGGGATCAGCCGCGCCGGGAGCAGCACCATGCCGGGTTCCTGCACTCCGGAGACGGGCACGTCGAGGTAGGCCGCGGTGTCGATGCCCAGGTAGCGGCGCTTCACCTTGAAGCCGAACTGCCGGGTGCACGCCTCACTGAGGAAGTCGGAGACCGCGAAGTGGAGATGCCAGTCACGGCAGGCCTCGGCCGCGGGATTCGACTCCTCGTGCCAGATGCTGTGGTAGGTGTGCACGAGCCGCAGGCCGAGTTCCTCCCGGAGTCCGGCCAGTGCGCGGGCCGGCGCCTCCGAGAAGTGGTGCAGATTGTGGCCGTGGACGACCTTGATTCCCCGACGGATGATCAACTCTCTGAACCAGGACGTGAGTTCGGGTTCGTCCGGAGCGGGGAGCACATCCGGCGAGAGGTCCAGTCCCGAGTGCCGCTCGAGGGTGATCGTGCCCTCGCCCGCGACACCGGAGCGGCCCGGCACCGCCGCCTCGGGTGTCCCGGTGAAGACCGTGACGTCGACCCCGTGGGCCGCGAGCAGGCGCGAGAACTGCCACAGATGGGTCTCCACCCCGCCCACGCAGGGGGGAAAGGACCAGTGCACCAGTCCCACATGCATTCTCTGATCCTCTGACAGTGCGTCCACGCCGCCTCCGAGGGCGATTCCGAGGTGCGCAGACGTCGGAACAATTCTGCCGCACATATATGGAAGACGGAGTATGGCCCTTGGACAATGAGGGGTTCAACCTCGACCGGCGCGGGAATCGTGCCCCACACGGCGCGGGCAGGGGAATGTCATACCGGGGGAGCCGCCATGGGAGCGTCCAGGAGCAACGGGGACGGATCGGGCAAGAAGCTGTTGGTCGGCCTGTACACGGCCACGACGGGTTCGGTGGCGGTGCTGCCGATCGTGGCCGACCACGCGAACGGGCCCGCGCTGTGGGCCGTCGTCTCGGTGACGGGTCTCCTCGCCGCCGCCTCCGCCTTCTTCACCCGGCACTCGCTCGGGCGCGGCGCGGCGTCCTCCGCCGAGGACCCGGGCTCCACCGAGCCCGCGTACGTCCCGCCGCACAACCTGCCCTCGCTCTCCCGCTACTTCACCGGCCGGGACACCGAACTGGGGCGCGTCCGGGAGATGCTGACGGACGACGACCAGCAGGGCGCCCCGCGCCGGATCGTCGTCATCCACGGCATGGGCGGCGCCGGGAAGACCCAGCTCGCCGTGGCGCACGCCCGCACCCACGCGCAGGCCGACACCGCCACGCTGACCTGGTGGCTGCCCGCCACCAGCACCGAGCGACTGCGCGACCGGCTCCTCGAACTCGCCGCCATCCTGGGCGTGCCCGCGCACGAGAGCGAGTACGTGGTGCTGGCGCGGCTGTGGGGCTGGCTGCGCGACAACCCCGGCTGGCTGCTGGTGTACGACAACGTGCAGCCGGACGGCGACGAGACCGGGCCGCCGGCCGACGGCCCGCACGGCCTGGAGCAGTTCCTGCCCCCGGACCAGTGCCGGGGCACGATCCTGATCACCACCCGGGTCCGCCAGGGCTGGGCCGAGCTGACCGAGCACCGGCTGGAGCTGCTCGGCCTCAGCCCCACCCGGGGCCGTGCCTTCCTGCGGCTGCGCATAGACGGCACGGCCGAGGACGCCGACGACGAGTCGCTGGACGCGCTGGGCAAGCAGCTCGGCTGGCTGCCGCTGGACCTGGAGACGGCCGGCGCCTACATCGAGCGCGAGGGCATCACCGTCGAGGAGTATTTGGCCCAGCTGCCCGAGCACACCTCGACGAACGGGTTCGAGACGTTCCGGCTGTCGGTCGAGCGGATCTCGCGCGAGGCCCCGGAGGCGGAGAACCTGCTGCGGCTGTGCTCCTACCTGGCCTCCGAGGACGTACCGCACTCCGCGCTGTACGAGCACCGGGCGGTGCTGCCGGACGGGCTGCGGCGGGCCATGGAGAGCGAGCGGGTCTTCCATCCCATGGTCCGTGAGCTGGTCGAGCACTCGCTGCTCACGGTGAGCGGCGACCAGCGCAAGGGCTCGGTGACCTTCGGGGTGCATCCGCGGGTGCGCCAGTTCATCCGCAGCCGGATGGACCAGGACGACCGGGTCCAGTGGTCGCAGGTCGCGGTGCGGCTGGTGGAGGCCGCGTTCCCGGCGTGGCCGGAGCAGCCGGAGGTGCGCAGCGCCTGCGAGCGTCTGATGCCGCACGCCGACGCGGTGATCACCGAGGTGTCCTGGGCCTCGGACGACCGGATCGCGTACGGCACGGCCCACCGGGCGCTGATCGAGTTACTCCACCGCGTCGGCGTCTACCAGGAGCAGCGCTGCAACTGGACGCGCGCGCTCACCTTCTTCCAGTGGGAGGCAGAGCTGCGCCAGGACGCCGGCGCCCCGGACGGCGCGGACGCGCTCGGCCGGGTCACGGCCCAGCTCGCGGTGGCCCGCCAGCACTATCTGCTGGCCCACCTCGACGACGCGCACGACGAATGCCTGAAGGCGCTGGTGCAGTGCCGCCGCCACACCGGGGACGGCCCCGCGTTCGTCGAGCTGGAGGCGCTGTGCCACCGCCAGTACGGGGGCGTCCTGCGCGAGAAGATCCTGTTCGACGAGGCGCTGGACGCGGTCCGGGAGGCCGTGCGGATCTACGAGGTCCAGGAGGACCACGAGCCGGGCTGGGAGAGCCTGGAGTGGGCGGTCGCGGAGCAGGAGATCGGCATGATCCACCGCAACGCGGGGCGTCTCGCGCTCGCCCTGGAGTCGTACGCCCGCGCCGAGGCCCGCATCCCGCAGCGGGGCAGCCAGGTGCCGGCCCAGCATGTGCTGTTCCGGGCGATGCTGCGGCGGGACGTGGGCGTCGTCGCGCAGGACCGCGGCGATCTGGGCACCGCCGAGACCGAGCTGGAGGCCGCCCTCGCGGTGTTCCGGGAGCACCGGGGACTGGAGGACTTCGAGACGTCCCAGGTCGCCAAGTTCCTGGCCGACGTCCGTCGCCGGCAGGCCGAGGACCTGCTGGAGCAGGCCCGGGCCACCTGGCATCCGCTGCGCCGGCGCGAGCTGCGCGAGCGGGGCGGGGAGAAGCTGCGCTCGGCGGCCGAGCTGCTGGAGCCGGTGCTGGAGCTGCACTACAACCGCAGCGAGGCCGAGCCGCACAAGTACGCCGCCTGCCTGAACAAGATGGGCTCGCTGCAGGCCGCGCAGGGGCTTGTGGTGGAGGCCCTGGAGACGTTCGACACAGCGCACGGCATCTACACGCGGAAGTACGGCGGCGACCACCACTACCGCGCCAAGACCCTCTCGCGTCTCGGCCCGGTCCTGCTGACGGCCGGCGACCGGGCGGGCGCGGAGGTGGTGCTGCGCGAGGCCGAGCGCATCTTCCGGGCCCGTCTCGGCGACGACCACCCCTCGCTGGTCGCGGTGTACGAGCGGCTCGCCGAGTGCACCGACGACGAGCGGGAGGCCGCCGACTTCCTGGCCCGCGCCGAACGCATCGCCACGGCCCTGTGGCACGGCACCCCGGCGCGGCCCGACGACACCCGCGAGGACCCGGCCCTCGTCGCGGAGACCCGACCCTCGTGAAAGCGTGCACAAGCGGCGGCCTACGATGGTGGGCGTGCCAAACGTGACCCGCGCCGACGCCGTAGCCGCCGTGCGCAACCCGCTCGCCTTCATCGCCGACCGCTGGACCCCCGCACCCCGGACGGTTCAGCGGGCGGCCCTGTCCGCGCTCGTGATGTCGGTGGTCATCGTGGTCACCGGCGGTGCGGTACGCCTCACCGGCTCCGGCCTCGGCTGCCCGACCTGGCCCAAGTGCACCGCCGACTCGCTCACCGCGACGAGCGCGATGGGCTTCCACGGCGCCATCGAGTTCGGCAACCGCATGCTGACGTACGTCCTGTGCGCCGCCGTCGGCTGGGCGATCATCGCCGCGCGCGCGGAGAAGCCGCGGCGCCGGGGGCTGACCCGGCTGGGCTGGGCGCAGTTCTGGCTGGTGATGAGCAACGCGGTCCTCGGCGGGATCGTGGTGCTGGTCGGCCTCAACCCGTACACGGTCGCGGCGCACTTCCTGCTCGCCTCGGCGCTGATCGCGGTCGCCGCCGTGATGTGGCAGCGCACCCGGGAGGGGGACGGGGAGCCCCGGCCGCTGGTGGGCAAGCCGGTGCGGCAGCTCGTGTGGTTCCTGGTCGTCGCCTCGTCGCTGCTGATCGCGGTCGGCACGGTGGTGACCGGGGCGGGCCCGCACGCGGGTGACTCCAGCGAGGTCGAGCGGATGCCGCTGGACTGGGAGACGGTGGCCAAGCTGCACGCGGTGCTCGCGTGGATCGTGGTGACGCTGACCTTCGCCCTGTGGTTCATCCTCAAGGCGGTCGACGCCCCGCGGGGCCCGCTGAACCGCACCCGGGAGCTGTTCCTGGTGCTGCTCGCCCAGGGGGTCATCGGTTACGTGCAGTACTTCACGAACCTCCCCGAGGTCCTGGTCGGGCTGCACATGCTGGGGTCGGCGCTGGTGTGGATCTGGGTGCTGCTGGTGCTGCTGGCGCTGCGCGAGCGTCCGGCGACGACGGTCGGTCTGCCGGGTCCTGCGGCGGAGGCGACGGTCGGCTCGAACGCCTGACCCGTGGCTCAGCTCAGCCCGTACACCCGCCGGGCGTTCCCCGCCGCCACCATGCCGGCCACCCGCTGGGCGTCCGTGAGCGACCACGCGCCCTCGGCGACCCAGCCGCCCAGGACCCTGCCGAGCGCCTCGCGGAACAGCCGGGCGCCGACCACGTGCAGCTCGGGCAGCGCCTGCGCCCCGCTGGAGAACAGGATCTTGCCGAAGGGGGCCAGTTCCAGGATCTCCGCGAGGACCGTCGCGGCGCGGGCGCCGGTGCGCACGAGCGCGGCGCCGGAGTCGGTGTAGACATGCGGGAGGACGGCGGCGAGATGGGCGGCGTGGCGGTGGTAGGGGTAGCCGTGGAGCAGGACCAGGTCGGTGCCGAGGCCCGCGGTGGCGCGGGCGAAGTCGGTCAGCAGCGCGGGGTCGGTGCGGTCGATGCGCAGGCCCGGTTCGGCGAGCCCGGCGTGCAGTTGGAGGGGCAGTCCCGAGGCGACGGCGATCCACAGCAGGTGCCGTAGCAGCACGGGGTCGCTCAGCTCGCCGCCGACGCGGCGGGCGGCCAGCCAGCGGCCCGCGGCACCGCGCACCTCACCGGGGCCGGGCGGTTCGGGCGCGAGGGCGAGGCCGTGCCGGACCCCGGCGACGGAGGTGAAGGCGACGGCGCCGGCGGCGGCCGAGTGGACCGCCTCGGCGAGATTGGCGAGAAACGCCTCGACCGTGCCGGAGGTGTCGGCGACCTGTTCGGCCAGGAGTTCGAGGCGGACGATCTCACGGGCCTCGGCGTCCGCGGCGGAGGCCAGCTCGTCCGGGCCGGTGAGGTCGCCGGGCAGTCCGGTGTCGACGAGGTAGGTCGTGATGCCGCTGCCGCGCAGGAGTCTGCGGCCCGATTCCAGTACGCCGAGTTCACGGCGCCGGGCGAGATAACGGGCGGGTGTGCAGTGCGGTTCCAGGCCGAGCAGCGGGGGGCACCAGCGGCGTACGGCGAAACCGGTCTGGGTGTCGAACAGGGTCGTACCGGGGGCGGGCGGGCCCTCGGTACGGGCCAGCCGGGCCTCGAAGGTGCCGAGACCCAGCTCCGTTCTGAGCACGCCGTGGCAGTACTGGTCCACCAGGGACGGCGTTTCGATCATCGGGACTCCCGCGACTGGACCTCGTACCGCTGAAGGTCCTAACGGGTGAACCCGGTGTCAGGTGGTGGGTCGGTCAGCCGTTGCTCGGTCCGCCCACCTGGATTCCGGCCATGCGCGTCCATTCGTACGGCCCGGTCCGCACCTTCGCCGCGAACTCGCCGTCGAAGGACTCGTGGACGGTGATGCCGGCCTTCTCGACGGCCTTCTCGGCGATCTCCACGGAGGGCGCCACGAGGTCGCCCCAGCCGCCGTCCTCGCCGACGAGGACGATCCGGGCCCCGCGTTCCCCGATGTGGGCGACCTGGCCCTCGGCCCCGCCGTGCTGCTTCGAGAAGGCGCTGATCTGCCGGGCGAGCCGGGCGACGCGGCGCCCGTCCTTCGCGTCAACCTGCTGCGTGTCTGCCATGGTCACGATGCTACCGACGGGTAGATCGAACGGCGACGGCCGGGGCGAGTGACGCGTGCCTCAGGGACGCCCCCCTCGCGGACGCCTTACCTCAGGAAGGGGTCCACCGCGATCGCCACGAACAGCAGCGAGACATAGGTGATGGACCAGTGGAACAGGCGCATCTCCTTCAGCTTCACGCCCGTCACCTCGGCCTTCGCCCGGTTCTGCAGGGCGTGCGCCTCCCAGAGCCACCAGCCGCCCGCCGCGAGGGCCACGGCCGTGTAGAACCAGCCGGTGTAGCCGAGGGGCGTCAGCAGCAGCGAGACGGCGACCATCACCCAGCTGTAGATCACGATCTGCTTGGCGACCACCTTGTTGGAGGCGACGACCGGCAGCATCGGGACGCCCACGCGCGCGTAGTCGTCCCTGACCTTCATGGACAGCGGCCAGTAGTGCGGCGGCGTCCAGAAGAAGATGACCAGGAAGAGGATCAGCGGGGCCCAGGACAGCGAGTTCGTCACGGCCGACCAGCCGATCAGCACCGGCATGCAGCCGGCGATGCCGCCCCAGACGATGTTCTGCGCGGTGCGCCGCTTGAGGATCATCGTGTACACGACGACGTAGAAGAGGAGCGCCCCGAGCGACAGCCAGGCCGACAGCCAGTTGACCGTCAACCCGAACAGCAGGGTCGAGACCACCGCGAGGGTGACGCCGAAGGCGAGGCACTCGCGCGGCGAGACCATGCCGGTGACCAGCGGGCGCTGCGAGGTGCGGTCCATCAGGGCGTCGATGTCGCGGTCGATGTACATGTTCAGCGCGTTGGCGCCGCCCGCGGAGAGATAGCCGCCGACGCAGGTGAGCAGCACCAGGCCGAGGTCCGGCACACCCTGCTGCGCCAGGAACATCACCGGAACGGTGGTGATCAGCAGCAGCTCGATGATCCGCGGCTTGGTCAGCGCCACGAACGCCTTGACCCGGGCCCCCAGCGGCCGCCGGCTCGGGCTCTGGCTCGTCCCGACGATCCCCACTGGACGGGATTCAACGGCCGTCACGCACACCCCTGACAGAGACTCCCAGCAAGCCTCCCCATGTGAATGCGGGGTAAAGGCTCGCGCGTACCACGCCACTGTAGACGTTGCCCATACCCCGGCCTTCGCGGGGGTGGGGTCGTGTTGGCGGGGGCGCCGGTGAGGGGTGCGGGAGGGTGTTTCCGATGAGTCGTACTGGGGCTCGATTGAGCAGTCAGATGAGCGGCTCCGTATTCAAGTGCCAAGTGGGGTTCCGGCCGGCCGGCGGGCGGATCGCAGCAAGGCCCGGCAGTCTGGAATGACTCGAAAAAACGCACGTCCCCGCAGGGGTAGGCTCGACAGCGGCCGGTGGGCATCCAGTCACCCGGCAGCCGGTGGGCGCGTGCCCGCAACAGCCGGTATTCGACATGTGGAGAGGAGCCCTGACCCAGGGTGAGCACCAAGCCGACCACCACAGACCTCGAGTGGACCGCATTGGACCAGCGGGCCGTCGACACCGCCCGCGTCCTTGCCGCCGACGCCGTACAGAAGGTCGGCAACGGCCATCCCGGTACGGCGATGAGCCTGGCGCCCGCCGCCTACACCCTCTTCCAGAAGGTGATGCGGCACGACCCGGCGGACGCCGACTGGGTGGGCCGCGACCGTTTCGTGCTGTCCGCGGGCCATTCGTCCCTGACCCTCTACACCCAGCTCTACCTGGCCGGGTTCGGCCTCGAGCTGGACGATCTCAAGTCCTTCCGCACCTGGGGTTCGAAGACTCCGGGTCACCCCGAGTACGGCCACACGGTGGGCGTCGAGACCACCACCGGCCCGCTCGGCCAGGGTGTCGCGAACGCCGTCGGCATGGCGATGGCCGCCCGCTACGAGCGCGGTCTGTTCGACCCCGAGGCCCCCGAGGGCGAGTCCCCCTTCGACCACTTCGTGTACGTGATCGCGGGTGACGGCTGCCTCCAGGAGGGCATCTCCGCCGAGGCGTCCTCGCTGGCCGGCCACCAGAAGCTGGGCAACCTGGTCCTGCTGTGGGACGACAACCACATCTCCATCGAGGGCGACACCGAGACGGCCGTCTCCGAGGACACCGTCAAGCGGTACGAGGCCTACGGCTGGCATGTGCAGCGGATCGCCCCGAAGCCGGACGGCGACCTCGACCCGCACGCCCTCTACAACGCGATCGAGGAAGCGAAGAAGGTGACGGACAAGCCGTCCTTCATCGCGATGCGCTCGATCATCGCCTGGCCGGCCCCGAACGCGCAGAACACCGAGGCCGCGCACGGCTCGGCGCTCGGCGACGAAGAGGTGGCCGCGACCAAGCGCGTCCTCGGCTTCGACCCGGAGCAGACCTTCGAGGTCGCCGACGAGGTCATCGCCCACACCCGCGGCGCGCTGGAGCGCGGCGCGGAGGCGAAGGCCGAGTGGGAGAAGTCCTTCCAGCTCTGGCGGGACGACAACGCCGAGCGCGCCGCCGAGTTCGACCGGATCGCCGCGGGCGAGCTGCCGGCCGGCTGGGAGGAGAAGCTCCCGGTCTTCGAGCCCGGCAAGGGCGTCGCCACGCGCGCCGCGTCCGGCAAGGTGCTCCAGGCGCTCGGCGCGGTGATCCCGGAGCTGTGGGGCGGCTCGGCCGACCTGGCGGGCTCCAACAACACGACGATCGACAAGACCTCGTCGTTCCTCCCGGCGGACAACCCGCTCCCGGAGGCGAACCCGTACGGCCGCACGATCCACTTCGGCATCCGCGAGCACTCCATGGCCGCGGAGATGAACGGCATCGCGCTGCACGGCAACACCCGTGTCTACGGCGGCACGTTCCTCGTGTTCTCCGACTACATGCGCAACGCCGTCCGGCTCTCGGCGTTGATGCATCTGCCGGTGACGTACGTGTGGACGCACGACTCCATCGGTCTCGGCGAGGACGGCCCGACGCACCAGCCGGTCGAGCACCTGGCCTCGCTGCGCGCCATCCCGGGCCTGAACGTGGTCCGTCCGGCCGACGCCAACGAGACCGCGATCGCCTGGCGCGAGATCCTCAAGCGGTACACCAAGGTCTTCGGCAAGGGCGCCCCGCACGGTCTGGCGCTGACCCGTCAGGGCGTGCCGACGTACGAGCCCAACGAGGATGCCGCTCGTGGCGGTTACGTCCTCTTCGAGGCGTCGAACGGTGCTCCGGAGGTCATCCTCATCGCCACCGGTTCCGAGGTGCACGTGGCCGTCGAGGCGCGCGAGGCGCTGGAGGCCGACGGGGTGCCGACGCGGGTGGTGTCCATGCCGTCCGTGGAGTGGTTCGAGGAGCAGGACCAGGGGTACCGGGACAGCGTCCTGCCGCCGTCGGTGAAGGCCCGGGTCTCCGTCGAGGCGGGCATCGGTCTGACGTGGCACAAGTACGTCGGGGACGCCGGCCGCATCGTTTCCCTGGAGCACTTCGGTGCTTCGGCCGACGGCAAGGTCCTCTTCCAGGAGTACGGCTTCACTGCCGAGAACGTGGCAGCCCAGGCCCGGGAATCCATCGCTGCCGCCCAGCGCTGACGCCCATATACGACACGTAGGAGATGTAATTCCATGACAGACGCACTCAAGCGCCTCTCCGAGGAGGGCGTCGCGATCTGGCTGGACGACCTGTCGCGCAAGCGGATCACGTCCGGCAACCTGGCCGAGCTGATCGACCAGCAGCACGTCGTGGGCGTCACCACCAACCCGTCGATCTTCCAGAAGGCGATCTCGCAGGGCGACGGCTACGACCAGCAGCTCTCCGACCTCGCCTACCGCAAGGTCACGGTCGAAGAGGCCATCCGCATGATCACCACGGCGGACGTCCGGGACGCGGCCGACATCCTGCGGCCGGTCTTCGACGCCACCGGTGGTCAGGACGGCCGGGTGTCGATCGAGGTCGACCCTCGCCTCGCCCACAACACCAAGGCGACGGTCGCCGAGGCCAAGCAGCTCGCCTGGCTGGTGGACCGCCCCAACACGCTGATCAAGATCCCGGCCACCAAGGCGGGTCTGCCGGCGATCACCGAGGTCATCGGCAACGGCATCAGCGTCAACGTCACGCTGATCTTCTCGCTGGAGCGCTACCGCGAGGTGATGGACGCCTACCTGGCCGGTCTGGAGAAGGCCAAGGAGAAGGGTCTCGACCTCTCGCTGATCCACTCGGTGGCGTCCTTCTTCGTGTCCCGTGTGGACACCGAGATCGACAAGCGCCTGGACGCCCTGGGCACCGACGAGGCGAAGGCCGCGCGCGGCAAGGCCGCCGTCGCCAACGCCCGGCTCGCCTACGAGGCGTACGAGGAGGTGTTCTCGACCGAGCGCTGGAGCAAGCTGGAGAGCGCCGGCGCCAACAAGCAGCGTCCGCTGTGGGCCTCCACCGGTGTGAAGGACCCGGCGTACAAGGACACCCTGTACGTCGACGAGCTGGTCGCGCCGAACACGGTGAACACCATGCCGGAGGCCACCCTCCAGGCGACCGAGCAGCACGGCGAGATCACCGGCAACACCGTCGCCGGCACCTACGCGCAGGCCCGCGCCGACCTCGACGCCGTCGAGCGGCTCGGCATCGCCTACGACGACGTGGTGCAACTGCTGGAGGACGAGGGCGTCGAGAAGTTCGAGGCGTCCTGGAACGACCTGCTCAAGTCGACCGAGGCCGAGCTGGAGCGCCTCGCGCCTTCGGAGGGCTGAATCCTTGCCTCCCCTTTCCGGTTCCGGAGCGAACCCGCTTCGTGACCCCGCCGACCGACGGCTCCCGCGTATCGCGGGGCCGTCGGGCCTGGTCATCTTCGGGGTCACGGGCGACCTGTCCCGCAAGAAGCTCATGCCCGCCGTGTACGACCTCGCCAACCGGGGTCTGCTGCCGCCGGGTTTCTCGCTGGTCGGGTTCGCCCGCCGCGAATGGGCGCACGAGGACTTCGCCGCCGAGGTCCACGACGCCGTCAAGGAGCACTCCCGCACGCCCTTCCGTGAGGAGGTCTGGCAGCAGCTCATCCAGGGCATGCGCTTCGTGCAGGGCACCTTCGACGACGACGAGGCCTTCGAGCGGCTGCGCGCGACGATCGAGGAGCTCGACAAGGCACAGGGCACGGGCGGCAACTTCGCCTTCTACCTGTCCGTGCCGCCGCGGTCCTTCCCGGTGGTCATCCAGCAGCTGAAGAAGCACGGGCTGGCCGACCAGACGAAGGACTCCTGGCGGCGCGCGGTCATCGAGAAGCCGTTCGGGCACGACCTGGCCTCCGCGGAGGAGCTCAACAAGGTCGTCCACGAGGTCTTCGCCCCCGACCAGGTCTTCCGCATCGACCACTACCTGGGCAAGGAGACGGTCCAGAACATCCTGGCGCTGCGGTTCGCCAACACGATGTTCGAGCCGATCTGGAACCGGTCCTTCGTGGACCACGTCCAGATCACGATGGCCGAGGACATCGGCATCGGCGGCCGGGCCGGCTACTACGACGGCATCGGCGCCGCCCGTGACGTCATCCAGAACCACCTGCTGCAGCTGATGGCGCTCACCGCGATGGAGGAGCCCGCCTCCTTCGACGCGGACGCGCTGGCCGCGGAGAAGACCAAGGTGCTCGGGGCCGTACGGCTGCCCGAGGATCTCGGCCGGGACACCGTGCGCGCCCAGTACGCGGCCGGGTGGCAGGGCGGCGAGAAGGCCATCGGCTATCTCGAGGAGGACGGCATCGACCCGGCGTCGAAGACCGACACCTACGCCGCCATCAAGGTCGAGGTCGACAACCGCCGCTGGGCGGGCGTCCCCTTCTATCTGCGCACCGGCAAGCGGCTCGGCCGCCGGGTCACCGAGATCGCGGTGGTCTTCCAGCGCGCCCCGCACTCCCCCTTCGACCACACGGCGACGGAGGAGCTCGGCAAGAACGCGATCGTCATCCGCGTCCAGCCCGACGAGGGCGTGACCGTCCGCTTCGGCTCCAAGGTGCCCGGCACCTCCATGGAGATCCGGGACGTGTCCATGGACTTCGCCTACGGCGAGTCGTTCACCGAGTCCTCGCCCGAGGCGTACGAGCGCCTCATCCTCGATGTGCTGCTCGGCGACTCGAACCTCTTCCCCCGCACGGAAGAGGTGGAGCTGTCCTGGAAGATCCTCGACCCGATCGAGCGGTACTGGGACCGGAACGGCAGGCCCGCGCAGTACCCGGCCGGTACCTGGGGGCCCGTCGAGGCGGACCAGATGCTCGAACGAGACGGACGGAGCTGGCGCCGGCCATGAAGATAGACCTCACGGACACCACCGCCAGCAAGATCAACAAGGCGCTGGTGCAGGGCCGCCGGGCGATCGGCACCCCGGCCGTGGGCATGGTGCTCACACTCGTCATCGTCACCGACGAGGAGAACGCGTACGACGCGCTCAAGGCCGCCAACGACGCCTCCCGCGAGCACCCCTCGCGCACGCTCGTGGTCATCCGGCGTGTCTCCCGCACACCCCGCGACCGCACGCAGTCCCGGCTGGACGCCGAGGTACGGGTGGGCGCGGACGCGGGCACCGGCGAGACGGTCGTGCTGCGGCTGTACGGCGAGGTGTCCGACCATGCCCAGTCGGTGGTCCTGCCGCTGCTGCTGCCGGACGCCCCGGTCGTCGTGTGGTGGCCGGTGAACGCTCCGCTGGACCCGGCCGCCGACCCGCTCGGCGCGCTGGCCCAGCGCCGCGTCACCGACACCTACGCCTGCGAGCAGCCGGTGCGTGAGCTCGGCGCCCGCTCCGACACCTACACCCCCGGCGACACGGACTTGTCGTGGACCCGCATCACGCCTTGGCGTTCGATGCTGGCCGCGGCCCTGGACCAGGTCACCTGCGAGGTGCAGTCGGTCGAGGTGGAGGGCGAGGAGTTCAACCCGAGCTGCGAGCTGCTGGCGATGTGGCTCGCGGACCGGCTGGACGTCCCCGTCCGGCGCTCCCTGTCCAGCGGGCCCGGTCTGACGGCGGTACGCATGGCCACCAGCTCCGGGCCGATCACCCTGGACCGGGCCGACGGCTCGCTCGCCACGCTCTCGATCGAGGGCCAGCCCGACCGGGCGGTGGCGCTCAAGCGCCGTGACACGGCCGAGCTGATCGCGGAGGAGCTGCGCCGGCTCGACCCGGACGACACCTACGCCTCCGCCCTGCGGTTCGGGGTGGAGCGGCTGAACGCGTCGGCGGCGCCGGAGCCGGCCGGGGTCGGGAAGGCCCGGGCCGCTCTGGAGAAGGCGGAGGCGGCGCTGGTGCAGGCCGGGGCCGCAGTGGAGCAGGCCGAGGTGGAGGCCGAGCCGGCCAAAGGAGAACCGGACGCCGGCGAAGGCTCTGCGGAAGCTTCCGGGGCGCAAGGGGAGGCGTCGGAACCGCTGAAGGCGGAACCGGTGACGCCGGATCCGCTGAAGCCGCTCCCTTCCGGTCTGTCCGGGAAGGCCGCGCGGTGAACGCCCCGCAGCTGGTCGTGCACCGCGACAAGGAGCTGATGGCGCAGGCCGCCGCGGCCCGGCTGATCACGCGGATCGTGGACGCCCAGGCCTCCCGGGGCCTGGCGTCCGTGGTCCTGACCGGCGGCCGCAACGGCAATGGCCTGCTGGCCGCGCTGGCGTCCGCGCCGGCCCGGGACGCGATCGACTGGGGCCGGCTCGACCTGTGGTGGGGCGACGAGCGGTTCCTGCCCGAGGGCGACCCGGAGCGCAACGTCACCCAGGCCCGTGAGGCCCTGCTGGACTCGGTACCGCTGGATCCGAAGCGCGTGCACGCCATGCCCGCGTCCGACGGTCCCCACGGCGCCGACGTCGAGGCCGCCGCGGAGGCGTACGCCGAGGAGCTGGCCCGTGCGGCCGGCCCCGAGAACCATGGCACCGTGCCCACCTTCGACGTCCTGATGCTGGGCGTCGGCCCGGACACCCATGTGGCCTCGCTCTTCCCCGAGCTGCCGGCCGTACGGGAGACCGAGCGCACGGTGGTCGGGGTGCACGGCGCGCCGAAGCCCCCGCCGACCCGGGTCACGCTGACGCTGCCGGCCATCCGGGCGGCCCGTGAGGTGTGGCTGCTCGCGGCGGGCGAGGACAAGGCGAACGCCGCGGCGATCGCCCTGTCGGGCGCGGGCGAGATCCAGGCCCCGGCGGCGGGTGCCCTCGGCCGGGCCCGCACCCTGTGGCTCCTGGACCGGGCCGCCGCCTCCCGGTTGCCGAGATCGCTGTATCCGCCGTCGTCTCCCTGAGGTGCCCGGAGGCTCCCGGTGGTTCCCGGAACCCGTACGGTCAGGCGCCGTACGGGTTCCGGCCGTTGTGGGCCGGGGCGAGAAGAGCCGGGTGGGCCATCAGGCGGATGCCGTAGCGCTTCTTGAGACGATGGGTCTCCAGCAGGGCGATCGCCGTGACCGTCACCGGGGCGGCCAGGATGCAGGTGACACCGAGGGCGTTGTCCATGCCGTGCTCGCCGCTGCCGGCCAGATCGGACAGGGCGAGCACCCAGCTCGTCACCGTGGCCAGCAGGGGCGGCAGACAGCGGTGCACCGCGCCCGTGCCGAAGAAGTTGCCGGTCAGCCGGACCCCGCCGGCGATCACGAAGAGGGCCGTCCACAGGCCGAGGCCCGTCAGGGCGATCTTCGGGAGCGTCCCGACCATGTCGCCGACCGCGAACAGCGCGAGGCAGACGAAGGCCGAGGCGGTGAACAGCGAGAGCAGTTTGACGGTGTCGAGGAGCCGCGCCCGCAGCCGGCGCACGGTTCCGCCGCGCCGCCAGACCAGGAGCATCGCACCGGTCGCCAGCGGGGTGACGCAGAACAGCACGAGGGCGGCGATCGCGGCGTTCCTCGGCAGTTCGTCCCAGGAGAACCTGATCTCGAAGAACACATGGACCCCGAGGGCCGCGACGAATCCGACGGCGACCCTGGCCCGCTTGAGCCGCTCCACGGTCGGGTCGAGGGAGTCCGGGATCCATGCGGGGTGGAACACCGCCCGGGCCGCGCGATGAGGCAGCAGGAAGGACCCGGCCGTCAGCTCGCCGTCGGTCCAGCGCCTGCGGTGTGCGTTGCCCACGTGAGGCTCCCGAGCAGTCGTGTGCATGATCGCCCGGGAGTCTACACACGGGATGTTGTCGGCTAGTGGCCGCGCAGCTCGCGGTACTTGGCGACCAGCGCCCGGGTGGAGGCGTCCAGTCCGGGGACGTCCGCGCCTTCGGTGAGGGCGGGTTCGACGCGCTTGGCGAGGACCTTGCCGAGCTCCACGCCCCACTGGTCGAAGGAGTCGATGTTCCACACCGCGCCCTGCACGAACACCTTGTGCTCGTAGAGCGCGACGAGCTGGCCGAGGACCGAGGGGGTCAGCTCGGCGGCGAGGATCGTGGTCGTCGGGTGGTTGCCCTTGAACGTCTTGTGGGCCACCAGCTCCTCGGGCACACCCTCCGCGCGCACCTCCTCGGGCGTCTTGCCGAAGGCCAGCGCCTGCGTCTGGGCGAAGAAGTTGGCCATCAACAGGTCGTGCTGGGCCTTGAGTTCGTCGCTGAGCTCGTCGACGGGACGGGCGAAGCCGATGAAGTCCGCCGGGATGAGCTTGGTGCCCTGGTGGATCAACTGGTAGTACGCGTGCTGCCCGTTGGTGCCGGGCGTGCCCCAGACGATCGGGCCGGTCTGCCAGTCGACCTCCTTGCCGTCCCGGCCGACGTACTTGCCGTTGGACTCCATGTCGAGCTGCTGGAGGTAGGCGGCGAACTTGGACAGGTAGTGGCTGTAGGGCAGGACGGCGTGCGACTGGGCGTCGTGGAAGTTGCCGTACCAGATGCCCAGCAGACCGAGCAGGAGCGGCACATTGGACTCGGCGGGGGCGGTGCGGAAGTGCTCGTCGACGAGGTGGAAGCCGTCGAGCATCTCGCGGAAGCGGTCCGGGCCGATGGCGATCATCAGGGAGAGGCCGATGGCCGAGTCGTAGGAGTAACGGCCGCCGACCCAGTCCCAGAACTCGAACATGTTGGCCGTGTCGATACCGAAGTCCGCGACCTTCTCGGCGTTCGTCGACAGCGCCACGAAGTGCTTCGCGACCGCGCTCTCGTCGCCGCCGAGGCCCTCGAGGAGCCAGGAGCGGGCCGAGGTGGCGTTGGTGATCGTCTCGATGGTGGTGAAGGTCTTGGACGCGACGATGAACAGCGTCTCCGCCGGGTCCAGGTCACGGGTGGCCTCGTGCAGGTCGGCACCGTCGACGTTCGACACGAAGCGGACCGTGAGGCCGCGGTCGGTGAAGCTGCGCAGCACCTCGAAGGCCATCGCCGGGCCGAGGTCGGAGCCGCCGATGCCGATGTTGACGACGTTCCTGATCCGCCGGCCGGTGTGGCCGGTCCACGCTCCGGAGCGCACGCGGTCCGCGAAGTCGGCCATCTTGTCGAGGACGGCGTGGACGGCGGGGACCACGTTCTCCCCGTCGACCTCGATCACCGCGTCGGCCGGGGCGCGCAGGGCGGTGTGCAGGACCGCGCGGTCCTCGGTGGTGTTGATCTTCTCGCCGCGGAACATGGCGTCCCTGAGGCCGAAGACGTCGGCCGACTCGGCCAGCTCGCGCAGCAGCCGCAGGGTCTCGTCGGTGACGAGGTGCTTGGAGTAGTCGATGTGCAGGTCGCCGACCTGCAGGGTGTATCCGCTGCCGCGCTCGGGGTCGGCGGCGAACAGCTCGCGCAGCTCCACCTCGTCGAGTTCCTCGCGATGCTTGGCCAGAGCCGTCCACTCGGGCGTCTGGTTGAGCCTCGTACGGCCGTCTGCGTTCATGTCGGACTTCAGCCCTTCCTCACCTGTCCGTGCTGCTGTGCACGCCTTGCCCCGCCGGTCCCAACCTAGTTGATCAGCGCGTCGTGCGAGCGGACGCGGAACCGTCCTGCGGGGCAACAACAGGTACGTCCGCCCGGCCCGCGGGTATCAACGCGGCGACGGCCAGGGTGAAGAGCGCGGCCGCCAGCAGCGCGGGCGCGTTCAGCCCGAGGATGTCTGCGGCCGCTCCGCCGAGGAGGGCGCCGGTCGGCGCGCCGGACGTGGACGCCGTGCGGAACGCCGCGGCGATACGGCCGACCATCGGCTCGGGGCTGCGCTGCTGGATCAGCGTGACCTGGTGGACGTTCCACACCATGTTCATGACCCCGAGCAGCAGCATGCCGGCGAGGAGCGCGCCGAGGTGCCGGACGGTGCCCATGAGCAGCAGGGCGGCGACCTGGACGGTGCCGCCGAGCAGCAGGGCCCGGGCCCGGCCGGTGCGCAGCGCGAGGCGCTGGGCGAGCAGGCCGCCGGCCAGGCTGCCGAGGGCGAACGCCGTCATGGCGGCGGCGTATCCGGTGGTGTCCGCGTGCAGCCAGCGCGTCACGTGCAGGACCAGGGTGGCGATGAGGGCGCCCATGCCGATGTTGCACAGCAGGGTGGCGGTGCAGACGGCGCGCAGGACGCGGTCCTGCCAGAGGTGGCGCAGGCCCGCGCCGATCTCCTGGCGCAGGGTGCTGCCCGAGGGGCGCCGCTCCCGCACGGGCGGCGGTATGCGCAGGGAGGCGACCAGCGCGGCGGCCAGCAGATAGGTGCCGGCGTCGGCGGCGAACGGCAGGAAGGCGCCGACGCCGAGCAGCAGGGGCACGAAGGGGCCGGCCAGCAGGCCGCCGGCCAGTTGCTGACCGGTCATCAGACGGGCGTTGGCGCCGCCGAGGGCCGCGCGGGGCACGAGCGAGGGCAGCAGAGCCGTGGCGGCGTTGTCGAACAGGGTCTGGAGGGTCGTCAGCAGGAAGGCGAGGGCGATCAGCAGCGGGACGGAGGCGTGGCCGAGACCCACGGCGAGCGCGAAGGCGGCGACGAGCAGTCCTCGTACGGTGTCGACGGCCCACATCGCCCGCCGTTGGTCCACCCGGTCGGCGACCGCGCCGCCGAGCAGGCCGAACAGCAGCCAGGGCAGATACGCGCAGGCGGTCACGGAGGCGACGGCCAACGGCTCGTCCGTGAGCCGCACGGCGAGCAGCGGCAGGGCGGTGGTCCGCAGGGCGTCCCCGAAGCGGGAGATCACGGCGGCGCTCCACAGCCGTCCGAAACCGCCGCGCCACGCGGGCGCCCTCGACTCCCCCGGCACTACTCCCCCTCCGGTTCTGCGGTTCCGCTAAGACGGAACCCCCACGAAAACCGTAGAGGAGACCACTGACAACGGGTCCGGGGACGGCCTGGCGCAAGGGGCGGGACAGGTCCGGCCAGGTGCCTGTCGGGCACCCGGCCGGTCTCAAGTCCTAGATCTCGCCCCGCAGTTTGGCGAGCGCCTCGGCGAGGATCGCCTCGCCGTCCGCGTCGCTGCGCCGCTCCCGCACATAGGCGAGGTGCGTCTTGTAGGGCTCGGTGCGCGGCGGGTCCGGGGGGTTGTCCCGGTCCTGTCCGGCCGGGAAGCCGCAGCGCGGGCAGTCCCAGGTGTCGGGAACCTGCGCGTCGCTGGCGAAGCTGGGCTGCGTCTCGTGCCCGTTGGAGCACCAGAAGGAGATGCGCAGACGGGGCGCGGACTCGCCCCGCTCGGCCTCGCCCATCGGCCCCGCCCCGACCCGGCTTCCTCGGATCGCGTTGCCACTTGCCACGGTCGTAACTCCCTGCGTGATGGTGCCGCAAAGCGAGTCGGCGTTTCGCTTCGCTGCGAGCGCCTCAGTCTACGTAAGGCCCAACGCGCGTCCAGTGATTGGAGTTACAGCTCCCGCACCTAGACGCAAGCCCCATGATAGGCCGCGCTCAGCTGCGCGTACCGAACATGGGGCCTTACGTATGGATTGTGCGTGCCTGTGAGAGGCTGATCAGCTGTTCGTCTTCATGATGATGCCGAGGACGATGATGCACGCGAACCAGAGCAGACCGATCACCACGGTGATGCGGTCGAGGTTGCGCTCGGCGACCGAGGAGCCGCCGACGGAGGACTGCATGCCGCCACCGAACATGTCGGAGAGGCCGCCGCCCTTCCCCTTGTGCATCAGCACCAGCAGCATCAGCAGCAGGCTGAAGACGATCAGGGCGATCGAGAACCCCAAAACCACGGCTGGACCAACTTCCTCGGATTCGGATGATGACGGGGGCACGGCACCTGGGCCATGCCCCCGCAAGGGTACGACGGATCGCCGCTACCGCCTACTCACAGCTCGGGTCACTGGTCGCGGAAGCGCACGATCTTGACGAACTCGTCGGCGTCCAGCGAGGCGCCGCCGACCAGGGCGCCGTCGATGTCGGCCTGGGCCATGATCTCGGCGACGTTGCCGGACTTGACGGAGCCGCCGTACTGGATGCGGACCTTGTCGGCCAGCTCCTGGTCGTACAGCTCGGCGATCTTGCCGCGGATGGCGGCGCAGACCTCCTGGGCGTCCGAGGCGCCGCAGACCTTGCCCGTGCCGATGGCCCAGACGGGCTCGTAGGCGATCACGACGGTCTCGGCCTGGTCGGCCGTGATGTCCTTGAGGCCGCCCTCGACCTGGGCGAGGGTGTGGGAGACGTGGTTGCCCGCCTCGCGGACCTCCAGCTCCTCACCGACGCACAGGATCGGGGTGAGGCCGTGCTTGAAGGCGGCCTTGGCCTTGGCGTTGACCTGCTCGTCGCTCTCGCCGTGGTACTGGCGGCGCTCGGAGTGGCCGATCGCCACGTAGGTGCACTTCAGCTTGGCGAGCATGGGCCCGGAGATCTCGCCGGTGTAGGCGCCGGACTCATGGGCCGAGATGTCCTGTGCGCCGTACTTGATGGCGAGCTTGTCGCCCTCGACCAGGGTCTGCACGGAGCGCAGGTCGGTGAAGGGCGGCAGGACGGCGACCTCGACGGCCTCGTAGTCCTTGTCGGACAGGGCGAAGGCGAGCTTCTGGGTGTGGGCGATGGCCTCGAGGTGGTTGAGGTTCATCTTCCAGTTGCCCGCCATCAGCGGCGTACGGGTGCTCATGTGCGGTCAGTCCTCCAGTGCGGCGAGGCCGGGGAGCGTCTTGCCCTCGAGGTATTCGAGGGAGGCGCCGCCACCGGTCGAGATGTGGCCGAATGCGGTCTCGTCGAAGCCCAGGAGACGGACGGCGGCGGCGGAGTCGCCACCGCCGACGACCGTGAAGGCCGGGGAGTCGAGGAGGGCCTGGGCGACCGCCTTGGTGCCCTCGGCGAAATCGGGGTGCTCGAAGACGCCCATCGGGCCGTTCCAGAAGACGGTGGCGGCGTCGGTGATCTTCGAGGCGTACAGCTTGCGGGTCTCGGGACCGATGTCCAGACCCATCCGGTCGGCGGGGACGGCGTCCGCGGCGACGGCGGCGGGGTTCGCCGGGGCCTTGGTCTTCAGGTCCGGGAAGGCGGGGGCGACCACCACGTCGACGGGGAGGACCAGCTCGACGCCGGTCTTCTCCGCGCGCTCGACGTACTCCTGGACGGCCGGGATCTGGTCCTCCTGCAGGAGGGAGCCGCCGATCTCGTAGCCCTTGGCCTTGAGGAAGGTGTACGCCATGCCGCCACCGATGAGGATGCGGTCGGCCTTGCCGAGCAGCTCGTCGATGACGGCGAGCTTGTCGGAGACCTTGGCGCCGCCGAGGGCGACGACGTAGGGGCGCTGCACGTCCTCGGTGAGCTTCCTCAGGACGCCGACCTCGGTGGCGATGAGGAAGCCCGCGGCGTGCGGCAGCCGGGCGGGGAGGTCGTAGACGGAGGCGTGCTTGCGGTGCACGGCGCCGAAGCCGTCGCCGACGTAGACGTCCGCGAGCCGCGCCAGCCGGTCGGCGAAGGCGCCGCGCTCGACGTCGTCCTTGGAGGTCTCGCCCGCGTTGAAGCGCAGGTTCTCGATGACGGCGACCTGGCCGTCGGCGAGGCCGGCGACCGTCTCACGGGCCGAGTCACCGACCGTGTCGGTCGCGAAGGCCACCGCGGAGCCGAGGAGTTCGCCGAGCCGGGCGGCGGCGGGGGCGAGGGAGAACGCCGGGTCCGGGACGCCCTTGGGGCGGCCCAGGTGGGAGGCGACGACCACCCGGGCGCCCGCGTCCGCGAGGGCCTTGACGGTCGGCAGGACGGCGCGGATCCGGCCGTCGTCGGTGATGGTGGTGCCGTCCAGCGGCACATTGAGGTCGGCGCGGACGAAGACCCGCCGGCCGGCCACTCCTTCGGCGAGGAGTTCGTCGATCGTCTTCATGAAAGAGGCTCCCGAGGGCTGATGATGCTCCGTGATCGTAGACAGGGCGGTTCTGCACGTGACTCAGGGCCCGGGCGGCGCGTCCCTGCGCCGCCCGGGCCCTGCGTTCACACCGTGGTGCCTGATCCGACGATCAGAGCTGGCCGCCGACGAAGACCGTCAGGTCGACGAGGCGGTTGGAGTAGCCCCACTCGTTGTCGTACCAGCCGAGGATCTTCACCGTGTTGCCCTCCTGGACCATGGTCAGGGAGGAGTCGAAGGTGCAGGAGGCCGGGTCGCTGACGATGTCCGAGGAGACGATCTCGTCCTCGGTGTAGGCCAGGTAGCCCTTGAGGTCGCCGTCCTCGGAGGCCTTCTTGAACGCGGCGTTGACCTCGTCCTTGGTGACCTCGCGCTGGAGTGTCACCACGAGGTCGGTGGCCGAGCCGGTCGGGACCGGGACGCGCATGGCGATGCCGTCCAGCTTGCCCTTGAGCTGCGGCAGGACCAGGGCGGTGGCCTTCGCGGCGCCCGTCGTGGTCGGGATGATGTTCTCGGCGGCGGCGCGGGCGCGGCGCAGGTCCGAGTGCGGGAAGTCCAGGATGCGCTGGTCGTTGGTGTAGGCGTGGACCGTGGTCATCAGACCCTTGACGATGCCGAAGTTCTCGTCGAGGACCTTGGCCATCGGCGCCACACAGTTGGTGGTGCAGGAGGCGTTGGAGATGACGTGGTGGTTCGCCGGGTCGTACTTGTCCTGGTTGACGCCCATCACGATGGTGATGTCCTCGTCCTTGGCCGGAGCCGAGATGAGGACCTTCTTGGCGCCGCCGGCGAGGTGCTTCGCGGCGTCGGCCTTCTTCGTGAAGATGCCGGTCGACTCGATGACGATGTCGACGCCGAGCTCGCCCCACGGGATGTCGGCGGGGTTGCGCTCGGACAGCACCTTGATGGTGTGACCGTCGACGGTGATCGTGTCGGCGGTGTGCGACACCTCGGCCTTGAGGCGGCCCAGGATGGTGTCGTACTTGAGCAGGTGAGCGGTGGTCGCGGTGTCACCCAGGTCGTTGACAGCCACGATCTCGATGTCAGCACCCTGCTCCAGCAGCGCGCGGAAGTAGTTACGACCGATGCGGCCAAAGCCGTTGATGCCTACGCGGATCGTCACGAACCGATCTCCTCGTTGGTACGCCGGCCATGCGGTGCCGGCGAGCTGTATTTGGGATGTCCCCGACCACCCACGACCCTACCTCTCCGAGGCCCCGTCGGTGACATCGACTTCGCCCATACACGGCAGGACGGTCCGTACCCGCCAGTAGGGGTACGGACCGCCCAGGCCTGGGGCGTTTTGTGCCCTTATTTCGTCACGGTGCGTCAAACATCGTTGACCGGTGTGTCACTGATCAAGTGATGCGAGGGCCTTTCCGATGAGCGCGTTGCGGTCCGCCGCCGAGGTCACGTGCTCCAGGCCGAAGCCGAGCAGCACGGTGTCGTCGGTGGTGACCGCGCCGTAGGTCTGGAACAGCGCTCCGGTGCGCGTCCAGTCCTTCAGGACGGCGGGGCTGCCCGCGGGCGGTCCGCCGGCCTTCCAGGCGCCGAGCGAGGTCTCGAAGCCCTCGGTCTCGGTGGCCGTGCCCGCGACGACCAGCGAGGCGTTGTCGACGAGAACGCCGTGGCCGCCGCTGCCGGGGTCGGTGACGTAGCTGATCGAGACTTCGATGTTCTTGCCGGCGTAGGCGCTCAGGTCGAACGAGACCTGCTGCCAGCCGCTGGAGGCGCCGGTGAGGGCGTTCCAGGAGCCGGTGGTGCCGGTCGCGGTGCAGGTGTTGTCGCCGAGGGTCAGGTAGTGCTTGAGCCACGGGTGGTCGGCGATGTAGAAGCCGGCGCCGCACTCCGCGGGGACCGTGGTGCTGGTCGCGCCGCCCGTCTCGGGGAGCGTGGTCCAGTCGTCGGCGCCCACGGTGTGGACCTCGACGACGGCGTTGTCGTAGCCGGGCTCGGTGTCCCACAGCAGCGCGGTGGAGAGGGTGGGCTTGGTCGCCGCGGTGACAGCACTGAGGTCGATGGTGCGGGTGAGGCGCTTGTAGGCGTCGTCGGTGTGCACCGCGGCGGCCATGTACGAGCCCGCGTACGGGCCGTACGGGTTGACCGTCCCGGAGAACTGACCGGCGCCGGCGCTGGCGAACTGCGGGTAGGCGGCGGCCGGCAGCTCGTCGGAGGTGACGCCGTAGGTGCCCGCCGTGTCCAGCGGGTTGCCGGGGGCGGCGCCGAGCGCCCCGCCGGCGCCCGCGAGCGCTCCGGAGCCGGTGAAACCGGTGGCGCCGGGGGTCGACGTACGGGAGTAGGCGCCCAGGTAGTACTGGCTGAAGTCGTCCGACGGGGTGCCGTCACCGAGGTCGACGGTGCCGCCGGCCCGCTCGCCCGCCTCGATCAGCTTGCCGCCCTCGTTGAGGAAGGCGCGCAGTTCCAGCTGGGTCGGATTGCCGGGGACGCTCGCGCCCGTGTAGTGGACGACCGTGCCGAAGTGGCTCAGCACACCGAGCGCGTCGGGCGCGCCCTGACCGGCGACGTCCCAGACGACGGCCTTGCGGCCGTTGGCCTTCAGCGCGTCGACGTAGGCCTGCGCCTGCGTGGCGGCCGCGCCCTCCTCGGCGACGACCAGGGTGTCGGCCTTCGGCCGTGCGGCGATCGTGTAGGTGAAGTGGGTGCTGGAGACCTTCTTCTTGCCCTGGGTCTCACCGCTGAACCACACCTCGACCTTGTCGCCCGGCCTGCCGTCCCGCACCGTGGCCCGGTACTCGTCGAAGTAGAGGTTGTCGTCCCCGCCGTAGGTCTCGCCGCCCTTCCAGGGCTTGAGCGCCCTTTCGTGCGTACGCCCGCCGTTGACGCGGTACTTGAGCTCCTTGTCGCGGATCGCCTTGCGTACGACGACGGAGACCTCCTGGTCCGCGCCGCGCCCGTACGACGTGGTGAACGGCGCGGGGGTGAAGTCGGCGGCGCTCAGACCGACCGAGGACTTCGGCTGGTCGGGGCGGACGGCGGACTCGGCGACGGAGAGCGCGAACGGGACGTTCTTGGTGAACTCCTGCTGGATCAGCTTCTCGTCGTCGGGGAAGTTGAAGACCGACTGGCAGTCGGATGCGTTCCACTGGTCGTTCGGGTCGATGTTCGACGCGGTCTGACAGGTCGACATCTCCGGGGTGAACATCGCCGTGCCGTTGACGTTCGCCGCGTGGCCGTCCGCCTCGCCATTGGTGGTGTACAGCTCCGAGGACACCTGCGGGTGGTAGCCCGGGATCGCGGAGTTGTCGGGGGTGCCGGCGAGCGACTTGTAGAGGACGTCGTCGGGGGTGTCGGTGGCGACCTGCCAGCCGACGCCGTAGAGCAGCAGCTCGGCGGCGGAGTGGTAGTTGATGCCGTACGTGAACCCGATCCGCTTCTCGAAGGCGTCGAGCGCCTTCGTCTCGGGCTCGGAGCCGGCGCTCGCGCCGCGGTAGGTCTGGCTGGTGGGGTTGGGGGAGGAACCCTCGTCGTCGTAGCCCCACTTGTAGGGGAAGTTGCGGTTGAGGTCGACGCCGTCGCCGGTGGAGATCACGCCGTCGCCGTTGACGTCCCGCAGGTTCTTGCGCCACAGGCGGTTGTCGGCGCTCTGGAAGGTGTAGTCGTAGCCGTCGGGGTTGGCCGACGGGACGAACCACAGCTCGGTGGAGTCGACGATCTTCTTGACGCGCTGGTCGGTCTTGTAGTGGTCCAGGTAGTAGTGCAGCAGCCGGCGGGTCATCTCCGGCGTGATCCACTCACGGGCGTGCTGGTTGGACATGTACAGCACCGACGGCTTGGAGCCGTCCTTCGACTTCTTCGCGTTCTTGGTCAGCTTGAGCGCGAGGATGTCCTGGCCGTTGATCGTCTTGCCGATGGAGACGACCTTGGTCAGGCCCGGGTTCTGCTGCCCGGTGCGGAGGATCTCCTCCTTCAGGCCGCCGCTGCCGCTGTAGGGGCGGAACACACCGTCGGAGGCCGCCTGCACCCGGTCCTCGGCCTTGGCCGAAAGTGTGTGCTCGGTGAGCTCGACGCCCTGCTTCTCGAGCTTGGCCGCCTGCTTGTCGGTGAGGTAGACCTCGACGGTGGCGGTGCCCTTCTTCGGCGCCTGCTCGCCGAGCTCGTGTCCGTCCTGACCGGCCGCCAGCAGCAGGGGTACCTGCTTCTTGGTGACCTCGGCCCGGAACACCTTGACCTCGTCCGGGTCCGGCTTCGGAGCCTGCGCGGGCTGCGCCTGCGCGATGGGCGCGAGCGCCGCTCCGCCGAGCAGGAGTGCGCCGACGGCGAGGATCGATCTCGCTCTACGTCTCATGAACCCCCCTTGCGTTGGTTCGCCACAGCAGCGAACTCTGCCAGGCTCATGACACTTCATGATCCAGTCAAGGGCGCCTCAAGGACAGTAAAACGCCGGTGATATCACCCTATTGGGTCACACCACCGGCGTCCTGAGAACGCCCGAAAGCGTTCTGAGCGTCCGTCAGCCCACGAGGTTGTCGGTCAGCTCCTCGGAGAGGTTGGCCTCCGTGCCCGGGATGCCGAGGTCGGAGGCGCGCTTGTCGGCCATCGCCAGCAGACGGCGGATGCGGCCGGCGACCGCGTCCTTGGTCAGCGGCGGGTCGGCGAGCGCGCCCAGCTCCTCCAGCGAGGCCTGCTTGTGCTCCATGCGCAGCCGGCCGGCCGCCGCGAGGTGCTCCGGCACCTCGTCGGCGAGGATCTCCAGGGCGCGCTGGACGCGGGCCCCGGCGGCCACGGCCGCACGGGCCGAGCGGCGCAGGTTGGCGTCGTCGAAGTTGGCGAGCCGGTTCGCCGTGGCCCGCACCTCCCGGCGCATCCGGCGCTCCTCCCAGGCCAGCACCGACTCGTGCGCGCCGAGCCGGGTCAGCAGCGCGCCGATCGCGTCGCCGTCCCGCACGACCACCCGGTCCACCCCGCGCACCTCGCGGGCCTTCGCGGCGATCGACAGCCGGCGTGCGGCGCCGACCAGCGCGAGCGCGGCCTCGGGGCCCGGGCAGGTCACCTCCAGGGAGGAGGAGCGGCCGGGCTCGGTGAGCGAGCCGTGCGCCAGGAACGCCCCGCGCCAGGCCGCCTCGGCGTCACAGGTCGCACCGGAGACCACCTGCGGGGGAAGCCCCCGGATCGGGCGCCCGCGGCCGTCCACCAGCCCCGTCTGACGGGCGAGCTGGTCCCCGCCGGCGACCACCCGCACGACATACCGCGAGCCGCGGCGCAGCCCGCCCGGAGCCATCACGATCAGTTCCGAGCTGTGGCCGAAGATCTCCAGGATGTCCCGCTTGAGCCGGCGGGCCGCCATCGCCGTGTCCAGCTCCGCCTCGATCACGATGCGGCCGCTCACCAGGTGCAGGCCGCCGGCGAACCGCAGGACGGCGGAGACCTCCGCCTTTCTGCAGCAGGTCCGGGTGACGGGGAGCCGGGAGATCTCGTCCTTCACCGCTGCCGTCATCGCCATGGGCCGATCCTTCCATGCATCCGAAAAATACGGTCGTACGCGGCGGCGAGGAACTCCGGGTCGTGCCGGGGCGTTCCGTCGGTCCGGGCCACCTTCGCCAGCTCGACAGCGGCCCCGAACCGGGTGGCGGCGTCGGTCAGGGAGTCGCGGTCGGGCACGGCGGCCTCGTCGGCCAGCACCACGTCCAGGGCGAGTTTAGGGGCGTGTCGTCCCAAAACCTCCAAATGACGCTGCGGGGAGAAGCCCTCGGTTTCTCCGGGCTGCGGCGCGAGGTTCAGCGAGAGTACCCGGCGCGCCTTCGTCTCCATGAGGGCGTCCAGCAGTTCCGGCACGAGAAGGTGCGGGATGACCGAGGAGAACCAGGATCCGGGGCCGAGGACCACCCAGTCCGCGTCCAGGACCGCCGCCACCGCCTCCGGGACGGCCGGCGGGTCGTGCGGCACGAGGTGCACGGACTGCACCTCACCGGGGGTGAGCGCCACCGTCGCCTGACCGCGCACGGTGTCCACGTCCTCCGGCCGCCGCGGATCGTGGCCCTTGACCAGCGCCTGCAGCTCCAGTGGTACGGCGGACATGGGCAGCACCCGGCCGTGCGCGCCCAGCAGCTTGCCGACCAGGTCCAGGGCCTGGACATGGTCGCCCAGCTGCTCCCACAGGGCGACGATCAGCAGGTTGCCGACGGCGTGCCCGTTGATCTCGCCCTGGGACTGGAAGCGGTGCTGGATGACCCGGGCCCAGGTCTGCCCCCAGTCGTCGTCGCCGCACAGCGCGGCCAGCGCCTTGCGCAGATCGCCGGGCGGCAGCACGCCCAGCTCGTCCCTCAGTCGTCCGCTGGAGCCGCCGTCGTCGGCGACGGTGACCACGGCGGTGAGGTCACCGGTGATCCGGCGCAGTGCGGCGAGCGAGGCGGACAGGCCCATGCCGCCGCCCAGCGCGACGACCTTGGGCTGGGTGCCACGGCGGCGCGGCCTCGCGCCCCGGGCCTCGACCGGCCGGCTCGCGCGCCCCTCGGGGGTCACCCTGCGCAGCCGGCCCAGCCGCGGAGTACGTCCTGTCATTCCCGTCCCATGTCCCGGTGCACGACCACCGTCTCCACGCCCTCGGCCGCGAGGCGCGCGGCGAGCTTCTCCGACATCGCGACCGAGCGGTGCTTGCCGCCCGTACAGCCGACCGCGATGGTCACATAGCGCTTGCCCTCCCGGCGGTAGCCCGCGGCGATCAGCTGCAGGAGTTCCGCGTACCGGTCGAGGAACTCCTTCGCGCCGGGCTGGTTGAGGACGTAGGTGGCGACCTCCTCGTTGAGGCCGGTGTAGGGGCGCAGCTCCGGCACCCAGTGCGGGTTGGGCAGGAAGCGCATGTCCACCACCAGGTCGGCGTCGACCGGCAGGCCGTACTTGAAGCCGAAGGACATGACGGTGGCCCGCAGCTCGGGCTCCTCCTCGCCCGCGAACTGGGCGTCCATCTTGGCGCGCAGCTCGTGGACGTTGAGGCTGGAGGTGTCGATCACCAGGTCGGCGTCGCCGCGCAGCTCGCGCAGCAGTTCGCGTTCGGCGGCGATGCCGTCGACGATCCGGCCGTCGCCCTGGAGGGGGTGCGGGCGGCGCACGGACTCGAAGCGGCGCACCAGGGCGTCGTCGGAGGACTCCAGGAAGACGATCCGCCGGGTGACGTTCTTCGACTCCAGGTCCGCGAGGGACTCCCGGAGGTTGTCGAAGAAGCGACGGCCGCGGACGTCGACGACGACCGCGATCCGCGCCACGTTGCCCTGGGAGCGGGCGCCCAGCTCCACCATGGTGGGGATCAGGGCGGGCGGGAGGTTGTCCACGACGAACCAGCCGAGGTCCTCCAGACACTTGGCGGCCGTCGAGCGGCCCGCCCCGGACATGCCGGAGATGATCACCAGCTCGGGGATGGCCGCCTCGGGGATCCCGGGCGGCGTGCTGTCCGTACTCACCTGTGCTCCGTCTTCGTGGCCTGCTGCGTGCCCGGCGGCGCCGGGGGCCGTGTTCTCTGGGTTCTCGGGGGTGGCGGGGTGCCTGGTGGGATCCTCGCCGGGTTCCCTGTGCCCCTGCGGGGACGTCGCTGTGGGCGGGCGGTCCCGCTCGTCCGTGGGGTGTGCGTCGTGCTCGTGCTCGGTCATGTCTCCTGCCCCCGTCGTTCTTCCGGGGCGCCCGCTGTCACGGGGTCTCCGGGGGAACCCGCCGTCGTTTCGGGTTCCTCGTCATCAATGATCTCTCCGGTCGCCGTGTTCACGGCGGGGGCGGGCGGAGCCGCCTGGGCGAGGGCCGCCGCGATGGTCTCGGCGGTCTTGCGGCCTATGCCCGGGACCTCGCATATCTGTTCGACCGTCGCGGCGCGCAGCCGCTTCACCGAGCCGAAGTGCTTGATCAGCGCCTGTTTGCGCGTCTCACCGAGGCCCGGTACGTCGTCCAGGGGACCGGAGCGCAGTCGCTTGGCCCGCTTGGCGCGCTGGTAGGTGATCGCGAAGCGGTGGGCCTCGTCACGGACGCGCTGGAGGAGGTAGAGGCCCTCGCTGGTGCGGGGCAGGACGACCGGGTCGTCGTCGTGCGGCAGCCAGACCTCCTCCAGACGCTTGGCGAGGCCGCAGACGGCGATGTCGTCGATGCCGAGCTCGTCGAGGGCGCGGCGGGCGGCCGCGACCTGGGGCTGCCCGCCGTCGACGACGACGAGCTGGGGCGGGTAGGCGAAGCGCTTGGGGCGCCCCTCGTCGTCCTTGAGGCCGGCGGCGAGGGGGGCTTCCTTGCCGTTGGCGAGGGTGGCGCCGTCGGGGAGACCGGCGCCGGAGGCAGAGGCGGTGGAGGAGGCGGAGGCGGTGGCGTCACCGTCGGGGAGGGCGCTCTCGGCGTCGGTCCACTCCCCCGTGCGCTCCTTCTCGGCGAGGTAGCGGCGGAAGCGGCGGGTGATCACCTCGTGCATCGAGCGGACGTCGTCCTGCCCCTCGAAGCCCTTGATCTGGAAGCGGCGGTACTCGCTCTTGCGGGCCAGCCCGTCCTCGAAGACGACCATGGAGGCCACCACGTCGTCGCCCTGGAGATGCGAGATGTCGTAGCACTCGATCCTCAGGGGGGCGCTGTCCAGGTCGAGGGCCTCGGCGATCTCCTCCAGGGCACGCGAGCGCGTGGTCAGGTCGGAGGCGCGCCTGGTCTTGTGCAGGACGAGCGCCTGCTGGGCGTTGCGCTGCACGGTCTCCATCAGGGCCCGCTTGTCGCCGCGCTGCGGGATGCGCAGGGAGACACCCGAGCCGCGGCGGCCGGTGAGCCACTCCTGCACGGGTTCGACCGGGTCGGGCAGGGCGGGGACCAGCACCTCCTTGGGGACGGCGTCGCCGGTCTCCTCGCCGTAGAGCTGCTGCAGGGCGTGCTCGACGAGGGCGCCCGTGGTGATCTCCTCGACCTTGTCGGTGACCCAGCCGCGCTGGCCGCGCACCCGTCCGCCGCGGACGTGGAAGATCTGGACGGCCGCCTCCAGCTCGTCCTCGGCGACCGCGATCACATCGGCGTCGGTCGCGTCCGCGAACACGACGGCGTTCTTCTCCATGGCCTTCTTCAGCGCCCCGATGTCGTCGCGCAGGCGGGCCGCCCGCTCGTACTCCATCTCCTCGGCCGCCTCCGTCATCTGCTTCTCCAGGCGGCGGAGGTGGGTGCCGGTGCGCCCCGCCATGAAGTCGCAGAACTCGTCGGCCAGTTCCCAGTGGTCCTCGGCGGGGATGCGGCCGACGCAGGGCGCGGAGCACTTGCCGATGTAGCCGAGCAGACAGGGCCGGCCGGTGCGGGAGGCGTTCTTGAAGACGCCGGCGGAGCAGGTGCGTACGGGGAAGACGCGCAGCAGCAGGTCGACGGTGTCGCGGATCGCCCACGCGTGCGCGTACGGCCCGAAGTACCGGACGCCCTTCTTCTTGTGGCCGCGCATGACCTGAACCCGCGGGAACTCCTCGTTCATCGTCACCGCGAGATACGGGTAGCTCTTGTCGTCGCGGTACTTCACGTTGAACCGGGGGTCGTACTCCTTGATCCAGGAGTACTCCAGCTGCAGCGCCTCGACCTCCGTGGACACGACCGTCCACTCCACCGACGCGGCCGTGGTGACCATCGTGCGGGTGCGCGGGTGGAGGCCCGCGAGGTCCTGGAAGTAGTTCGCCAGGCGCTGGCGCAGGCTCTTCGCCTTTCCGACGTAGATCACCCGGCGGTGCTCGTCGCGGAACCTGTACACCCCGGGAGAGTCCGGGATCTGTCCCGGCTGGGGGCGGTAGCTGGAGGGGTCGGCCATGTCTCACACCCTACTGGCGCGGAGTGACACTCCGACGGGCCTGTGGACAACCGTGGGCCGCTGTCGGCACCCCTGTGGAAAACCCCGTTTCCGGACAGCCCCTCATGATCCTCCCGGCCGGCCGGCCCGCGCTCCCGTCGGCCTACCCGGGCCCCGGACCGTTGCCCGGCGTCCGGATCTCCGCGGGGTTCGCGCCGCACCGGTGAGCCTCGCACACCGGCCAAGCGCATGTGCCACTCGGGCATCAGGTGTTGTCGGGACTTGGTCAACACGCTTCAATGCGGGAGAACTCGGGGCCCTGAAGGACGCCTTACGGATGTGAAGGAGCCCCCCGGCGTCAGCGGGGCAGCCCCGAACCCTCACGCGCGGTCCGACCAACCGTCGCGAGCTTTCACAGAAAGGCCCCTGCATGCCGCACGCCACACAGCACGCGGACGCCGCGGAGGACGTCGCCGCCGCGGAACTGGACACGGTCCTGCGGGGCGGCCCGTTCCATGTCGCGCTGCGTGCCGCGATCGCCGCCCGTGGACTGCCCCTGCAGCGCGTCCAGCACCATCTGTCGCGCCACGGGGTCAAGGTCGGCGTCACGAGCCTGAGTTACTGGCAGCAGGGCGCCCGTCGCCCGCAGCGCCCGGAGTCGCTGCGGGCCGTCCGGGCGCTGGAGGAGATCCTGCGCCTTCCGGACGAGTCGCTGATCCGGCTGCTGGGGGACGCCGAGGCACCGACCGGCGCCGACCCCGCTTCCGCGCCGCCGACGGGCCGGTCCTACCGCTCCGTCCTGGAGGCCTCCGGCGTCCTTGAACGTCTGCACGCCGAACTGGAGTGCCCCCTCGACAGCGGGCTGCACACCCTGGGCCATCACGAGAGCGTCCGCATAGGGGGGCGCCGTGAGCTCCTGGGCCGCGAGTCGCAGCACATCGTGCGCGCCCACCGCGACGGCGTGGACCGCTTTCTCGCCGTCCACCAGGGGGACCCCGGGTGCGCGCCCGAGCGGATGACCGTGCACGCCCTGGAGAACTGCCGGGCCGGGCGGGTCCGCCGCCACCACGAGACCGGCGTCCTGGTGGCCGAGCTCCTGTTCGACACCCGGCTGCGGGCCGGTGAGACCTTCCTCTTCCGCTACGCCTTCGACGACGGCACCGCCGACGTCTCCCGTGAGTACGTCCGCGGTTTCGGTACGGCGGGCGGCCAGTACGCGCTGCAGATCCGGTTCGACGAGCGGGCGCTGCCCGTGCGCTGTCACCGGTTCACGCAGCATTCGGCGGCGGCGCCGCGCGGCGGACGTCAGGAGCTTCCGCTCAGCTTCCGCCACCGTTCGGTCCACCTCGTGGAGCCGCGCGTGCGGTCGGGGATGGTGGGCATCGGCTGGGACTGGGAGTGAGCGGGAGGGCGGGGTCGTGGGCCTGTCGGGCGCGGGTGACGGGGTGCGGCAGGCTGCCCGGACTCGTCCGTTCCGTCCCGCGATGACGCGCGGGGCGGGCAGACTCGGCGTGAGCAGCCCCAAGTGCCCGCGAAAGGAACCGTCCCGTGATCGTCGTCGCCGGTGAGGCCCTCATCGACCTGGTACCGCGGGGCACGGAGGCCCTCGCGGCTCTGCAGCCGGCACTGGGCGGCGGTCCCTTCAACACGGCTGTCGCCCTCGGCCGCCTCGGCTCCCCCACCGCCTTCTGCTCCCGTGTGTCGTACGACGCGTTCGGGGAGGCGCTGCTCGGCCGGCTGCGGGAGGCGGGTGTGGACGTGTCCGCCGTGCAGCGGGGCCCGGAGCCGACGACGCTCGCGGTGGCCACCGTCGGCGGCGACGGCTCCGCGGCGTACTCCTTCTACGTCGACGGGACCGCCGACCGTCTGTTCGCCGCCCCCGCCACCCTGCCGGCGGGGACGCGGGCGGTGTCCTTCGGCACCTGTTCGCTGGTGCTGGAGCCGGGTGCGAGCGCGTACGAGGAGCTGTTGCGGACCGCGGCGGGGCAGGGCGTGTTCACCGCGCTGGACCCGAACATCCGGTCCGGGCTGATCCCCGACGCGGACGCCTACCGGGCGCGTTTCAAGAGCTGGCTGCCTTTGGTGAACCTGCTCAAGCTCTCGGAGGAGGACGCCCTGTGGCTGGGCGGCACTCCGCACGAGTGGCTGTCCGCCGGTCCCTCGGCCGTCGTGATCACGCACGGCGCCGCCGGGCTGAGCGTCGTCACCCGGGACCACGGCGTGTACGCGGTGCCGGGCGAGCCGGTCGACGTGGTGGACACCATCGGCGCCGGCGACACCGTGAACGCGGCCCTGCTGCACGGTCTTTCGGTGCGGGACGCCCTGTCGCCCACGGCCCTCGCGGGTCTGGGTGCCGAGGGCTGGCAGCGGTTGCTGCGGTTCGCCGCCCGCGCGGCGGCGGTCACGTGCTCGCGGGCGGGTGCGGAGCCGCCGTACGCCTCGGAGCTGGGCGACTCGTGAGCGGTCCCGGGCCGCGGCTGAGCGGTACCGGACCACGGATAGGCGGTTGGGGGCCGCGTCTGGGCGGCTGAGGGCCGCGGCTGGGCGGCTGAGGGCCGCGGCTGGGCGGCTGAGGGCCGCGGCTGGGCGTTCGGGGCGGCGGCCCCACCGGTTCGACGAGCGGCGCCCCGCGGGGAGTTCCCCGGGGGCGCCGTGTTCGCGGGCGAGGCAGGGCCTGCGCGCCGTTCGATCTCAGGCCTTGCGGGCCCGGGTCGTCTTCTTCGCGGGGGCGGCCTTCTTGGCGGCCGCGGGGACCTTCTTGGTCACCGTGTTGTTGGCGGTCCTGGCCGCGACCGTCTTGCGCGCCGCCGTCTTGCGCGGGGCCTTCACCGGGGCCGCGTCGCTGATGCGGTCGGCGCCGAGGATCTCGCGCAGGAACTTGCCGGTGTGGCTGGCCGGAACCCCGGCGACCTCCTCCGGTGTGCCCTCGGCGACGACCAGGCCACCGCCCGCGCCACCCTCGGGGCCCATGTCGACGACCCAGTCGGCGGTCTTGATCACATCGAGGTTGTGCTCGATGACGATGACCGTGTTGCCCTTGTCGACGAGGCCGGCGAGGACCTTGAGGAGCTTGCTGATGTCCTCGAAGTGCAGGCCCGTGGTCGGCTCGTCCAGGACGTAGACCGTGCGGCCGGTGGAGCGGCGCTGGAGCTCGCTGGCGAGCTTGACGCGCTGTGCCTCACCGCCGGAGAGGGTGGTCGCGGACTGGCCGAGCCGGACGTAGCCGAGGCCCACGTCCTTCAGCGTGTTGAGGTGGCGGGCGATCGCCGGGACGGCCTCGAAGAAGTCCGTGGCCTCCTCGATCGGCATGTTCAGGACGTCGGCGATGGACTTGCCCTTGTAGTGGACCTCCAGGGTCTCCCGGTTGTACCGGGCGCCGTGGCAGACCTCGCACGGGACGTAGACGTCCGGGAGGAAGTTCATCTCGATCTTGATGGTGCCGTCGCCCGCGCAGTTCTCGCAGCGGCCGCCCTTGACGTTGAAGGAGAAGCGGCCGGGCTGGTAGCCGCGGACCTTCGCCTCGGTGGTCTCGGCGAACAGCTTGCGGACATGGTCGAAGACGCCGGTGTACGTGGCCGGGTTGGAGCGGGGGGTGCGGCCGATGGGCGACTGGTCGACGTGCACCACCTTGTCGACGAGGTCGTCGCCGTCCACGCGGGTGTGCCGCCCCGGTACGTTCCTCGCGCCGTTCAGTTCGCGGGCCAGGTGGGTGTACAGGATGTCGTTGACCAGGGTGGACTTGCCGGAGCCGGAGACGCCGGTGACGGCCGTGAACACGCCCAGCGGGAAGGACACGTCGATGTCCTGGAGGTTGTTCTCGCGGGCGCCGTGCACGGTGAGCTGCCGGGAGGGGTCGCGCGGGCGCCGGATGTCGGGCAGCGGGATCGACTTCCTGCCGGACAGATACTGACCGGTCTGCGACTCGGCGTTGGCGAGCAGCTCCTTCAGGGAGCCGCTGTGGACGACCTTGCCGCCGTGCTCACCGGCGCCGGGGCCGATGTCGACGACCCAGTCGGCGACCTTGATGGTGTCCTCGTCGTGCTCGACGACGATGAGCGTGTTGCCCATGTCGCGCAGCCGGACCAGGGTCTCGATCAGCCGGTGGTTGTCGCGCTGGTGCAGGCCGATGGACGGCTCGTCGAGGACGTAGAGCACGCCGACGAGTCCGGAGCCGATCTGGGTGGCCAGGCGGATGCGCTGGGCCTCGCCGCCGGAGAGCGTGCCGGCCGCGCGGTTGAGGGAGAGGTAGTCGAGGCCGACGTCGACCAGGAAGCGCAGCCGTTCGTTGACCTCCTTCAGGACGCGTTCGGCGATCTTCTTGTCGCGGGCGTTGAGCCTGAGCTCGCCCAGGAAGTCCGCGCAGTCGCTGATGGACATCGCGGAGACCTCGGCGATCGACTTCTCCATGATCGTGACCGCGAGGACGATCGGCTTCAGGCGCGTGCCCTCACAGGTGGGGCAGGGCACCTCGCGCATGTAGCCCTCGAAGCGCTCACGGCTGGCGTCGCTCTCGGCCTCGCTGTGCCGGCGCTTGACGAACGGGACGGCGCCCTCGAAGGGCGTGGTGTACACACGCTCGCGGCCGTAGCGGTTGCGGTAGCGGACCTCGATCTGTGTCTTGTGGCCGTGCAGCAGGGCCTTCTTCGCGCGCTGCGGCAGCCCGGCGAAGGGGATGTCGGTCCTGAAGCCCAGCGCGTCCGCGAGGGCGCCGATCAGACGGCCGAAGTAGTCCTTGGTGTGGCCGTGCGACCAGGGGTGGATGGCGCCCTCGTCGAGGGACTTGTCCTCGTCCGGGACGATCAGTTCGGGGTCGACCTCCATGCGGGTGCCGATGCCGGTGCACTCGGGGCAGGCGCCGAAGGGCGAGTTGAAGGAGAAGGAGCGGGGCTCCAGCTCCTCGAAGGACAGGTCGTCGTACGGGCAGTAGAGGTGCTCCGAGAACATGCGCTCGCGCTCGGGGTCGCCCTCGGGGAGGTCGACGAAGTCGAGCACGACCATGCCGCCGGAGAGGCCGAGGGCGGTCTCGACGGAGTCGGTGAGGCGCCGCTTGGCGGAGTCCTTCACCGTGAGGCGGTCGACGACCACCTCGATGGTGTGCTTCTCCTGCTTCTTCAGCGTGGGCGGGCTGGAGAGCTGGATCGTCTCGCCGTCCACGCGCGCGCGGGAGTAGCCCTTCGTCTGGAGATCGGCGAAGAGGTCGACGAACTCTCCCTTGCGCTCGCGCACCAGCGGCGAGAGCACCTGGAAGCGACTGCCCTCGGGGAACTCCAGGACCCGGTCGACGATGGCCTGCGGCGACTGGCGCGAGATGGGACGGCCGCACTCGGGACAGTGCGGCTTGCCGATGCGCGCGAACAGCAGACGCAGGTAGTCGTAGACCTCGGTGATGGTGCCGACCGTCGAGCGCGGATTGCGCGAGGTCGACTTCTGGTCGATGGAGACGGCCGGCGAGAGACCTTCGATGAAGTCCACGTCCGGCTTGTCCATCTGGCCGAGGAACTGGCGGGCGTACGAGGAGAGCGACTCCACGTAGCGCCGCTGCCCCTCGGCGAAGATGGTGTCGAAGGCCAGCGAGGACTTGCCCGACCCCGACAGGCCCGTGAAGACGATGAGCGAGTCGCGCGGCAGGTCGAGCGAGACATTCTTGAGGTTGTGCTCGCGCGCGCCACGGACGATGAGACGGTCGGCCACGCCGGTCCGCACCTTTCTTGAGAGAAGTGACAGGGGCGGGGCCCCCATCGTTCTCAGACTAGGGGGAGCCACTGACAGCGCCGGTCGGATTCACCGGTTGACAACAATCCCCGGCCCTCCAGCATGCCCGATGCCGCCACCGACCTTATAGCACGCACATTCGATTTTGGGCCGCGGTCCGCCACCTTCACCCGAAGGAGTGGCGCGGCTAGGGTCAGCAGCATGATTGATCACGCTCATGACCTGGGGTCTGTACGTGAGGCGACCGACCGGATGCTCACCGCGGTCGGCGAACTGGACAACGCGGCGGTGGCGGAGCCGTCACGTCTGCCCGGCTGGAGCCGGGGTCATGTCCTCGCCCATCTCGCCCGCAACGCGGACGCCCTGGTGAACGTCCTCGAGGGCCGGCCCATGTACCCCGACGCCGCCGTCCGCGACGCCGACATCGAGCGGGACGCCCCGCGCCCCCTGGACGTCCACCTCGCCGACCTGCGCGAGAGCGCGGCCCGCTTCCAGGCGGCCGGGGCCGTGCCCGCCGACTGGTCGCGCACGGTGGAGCTGCGCAACGGGGTCACCGACGAGGCCGCCCGTGTCCCCTTCCGGCGCCGGGCGGAGGTGGAGCTGCACCATGTCGACCTCGGGATCGGCTACGAGCTGGAGGATCTGCCGGAGGACTTCGTCGCACGGCAGACCGACTTCCTCGCGGAGCGGTTCGCCGGGCACCCCGACGTGGCGCCGGCCCGCCTGACGGACGGCACGCACGCGTGGCGCACCGGGCGGGAGGCGGACGCCCCGGAGGTTGCCGTCACCGGGGCCCCCGCCGACCTGCTGGGCTGGCTCACCGGGCGCCGCGACGGATCCGGGCTGACCGTGACCGGCGGGCCGTTGCCGGCCCTGCCCCCGCTATAGGCTGCCGCCATGACGTACAGCGGAGAGGTGACCGTCGGCGGCCCGGCGGACGTGCACGAGCTCAAGGACCTGATGATCACCAAGATCGCGGTCGGCCCGATGAACAACAACGCCTATCTGCTGCGCTGCCGGGCCACGGACGAGCAGATGCTGATCGACGCGGCCAACGACGCGGCGGCGCTGCTCGGGATGATCGGCGACGACGGCATCGCGTCCGTCGTCACCACCCATCAGCACGGCGACCACTGGCAGGCGCTCGCCGAGGTCGTGGCGGCCACGGGCGCGCGCACCTACGCGGGCCGGGAGGACGCCGGGGGCATCCCCGTGCCGACCGACGTCCCGGTCGACGACGGCGACGTCGTCCGGGTGGGGAACGTGGAGCTCACCGCGCGGCATCTGGTCGGGCACACCCCGGGCTCGATCGCGCTCGTCTACGACGACCCGCACGGGCATCCCCATGTCTTCACCGGCGACTGTCTCTTCCCGGGCGGCGTGGGCAACACCTGGAAGGATCCGGAGGCGTTCGCCAGCCTGATCCACGACGTCGAGACGAAGATCTTCGACGTGCTTCCGGACGAGACCTGGGTCTACCCCGGCCACGGCAACGACACCACGCTGGGCGCGGAGCGGCCCCATCTTCCGGAGTGGCACGCGCGCGGGTGGTGAAACGCGGGAGTGGTGGGCCGCCGGGGCGGTGAGCCGCAGAGGTGAACACCGGGGCGCGTGAAGCCATTCACGCGCCCCGTGTGAATCGTGCGCACGCGCCGGTGCCTCACGCGCGCTCCCCTCCCACGTGGTTGCGCGGTCAACTGGTTGCAGCCCCGCGCGGGATGACGGCTCCGGCGCGGATCGGGCCGCCGGTCTTCGATCCCCGCCCTCGGCCGGCGGCCCAGGCTCCACCTCGCGAGTCCCTGTTCACGAGAATGCAACACCCGTTCCCACTATGCGGACAAACACGGTCGTGACGTGGACAAACACGGATTTCGCTGCCACTCTCCCGCCATGCACCTCGCCCCTCGTGTCCTGCGCCGCGCCGCCGCCGGCGCCACCGTCGCCCTCCTCGCGACCGCGGTCGGCTGCGCCCCGCAGCCCGAGGCCGACGCGTCCGCCTCGTCCTCCGCCTCGGCTGGAAAGACCTGCGCCAAGGGCGAGTTGGCGACCAAGACCTCGGGAAAGCTGACGATCGCCACCGACGAACCGGCCTACGAGCCGTGGTTCAAGGACGACAAGCCGTCCAACGGCGAGGGCTTCGAGTCGGCGGTGGCGTACGCCGTGGCGCAGCAGCTCGGGTACGACAAGAGCGCCGTCGTCTGGCAGAGCGTGCCCTTCAACAAGGCCTTCGCGCCGGGTGAGAAGACCTTCGACTTCGACATCAACCAGGTGTCCATCAGCGCCGAGCGCAAGAAGGCCGTGGACTTCTCGTCCGGCTACTACGACGTCCGTCAGGCCGTCATCGCGCTGAAGGGCACGAAGGCCGCCAAGGCGACGAGCGTCGCGGACCTCAAGGGCCTCAAGCTCGGCGCCCAGGTCGGCACGACCAGCCTCGACTACATCGACGACGTGGTGAAGCCGACGCAGCAGGCCGCCGTCTACGCCAAGAACGACCAGGCCAAGTCCGCGCTGAAGAACGGTCAGGTGGACGCGATCGTCGTCGATCTGCCCACCGCCTTCTACATCACCGCCGCCGAGGTGACGAACGCCGAGATCGTCGGCCAGTTCGAGAACCAGGGCGGCACGCCGGAGCAGTTCGGCCTCGTCCTCGACAAGGGCAGCGCCCTCACCTCGTGCGTGACCGCCGCCGTGGACGCCCTCCGCAAGGACGGCACCCTGGCGAAGATCGAGCAGCAGTGGCTCTCCGACGCCGTCGACGCCCCGGTGCTCAAGTGACCGTCACCAAGGACGAGTCCGGCCAGGAGGACGCGGACGACCAGGGTGACATGCCGGGGGGCGGCGACGCGTACGTCCCGTCCCGGCGGCGGCTGGAGCGTGAGCGCTACAAGCGCACACGGGCCCGCCGCGCCACGGCGATCGCCGCGCTGTCGACGCTGGTCACAGCCGCCGTCCTCTATCTGATCGTCGTCGGTGCGCCCGGCTGGCCGCGCACCAAGGAGACGTTCTTCAACGGGCAGTACGCGCGCGAGGCGTTCCCCAAGGTCCTCGAAGGACTCTGGCTGAACGTCCGGCTGCTGTTCGTCTGCGGCGTGGCCGTGCTCGTCCTCGGCATGCTCATCGCCGTGGCCCGCACCCTGCGCGGCCCGGTGTTCTTCCCCCTGCGGGTGCTGGCGGCGGCGTACACGGACTTCTTCCGGGGACTGCCGCTGATCATCAACCTGATGATCGTGGTCCTGGGCGTTCCGGCGCTGCGTCTGCAGGGCGTGACCGTCGACCCCGTGTGGCTGGGCGGTACGGCACTGACCCTGACGTACTCGGCGTACGTCGCCGAGGTGTTCCGCGCCGGCATCGAGTCCGTGCACCCCTCGCAGCGTGCGGCGGCCCGCTCCCTCGGTCTGTCCAACCGTCAGGCGCTGCGGTACGTGGTGCTCCCCCAGGCGGTGCGCCGTCAGGTGCCGCCGCTGCTGAACGACCTGGTGTCCCTGCAGAAGGACACCGGTCTGGTGTCGATCGGCGGCGCCATCGACGCCGTCCGGGCGGCGGACATCATCGTGGGCCGCAGCCTCAACTACACGCCGTACATCGTGGCCGGGCTGGTCTTCGTCGCCCTGACCATTCCGATGACGCGCTTCACGGACTGGGTGACGGCCCGGATGGACAGCCGGCGGGCCCAAGGAGGAACGACATGAGCGACGCCCCGGTGCTGCGGATGGAGTCCGTCCGCAAGACCTTCGGCGGCTCGGTCGTCCTGCGGGACGTCGACCTGGAGGTCGCCCCGCACACGGTGACCGCGCTGATCGGCGCCTCCGGATCCGGCAAGTCCACGCTGTTGCGCTGTGCCAACCTCCTGGAGGACATCGACGACGGCGCGATCTGGCTGGACGGCGAGGAGATCACCGACCCGCGCACCGACCAGGACGCGGTACGGCGCCGTATCGGCGTGGTCTTCCAGGCCTACAACCTGTTCCCGCACATGACGGTGCTGGAGAACATCACGCTCGCCCCGCGCCGGGTGCACGGCGTGGCCCGCGCGGAGGCCGAGGAACGCGCCAGGGAGCTGCTGGAGCGGCTCGGACTGGGCGGCAGGGCCGGCGAGTATCCCGACCGGCTCAGCGGCGGCCAGCAGCAGCGTGTGGCGATCGCACGCGCCCTCGCCGTGCGTCCCCGGCTGCTGCTGCTCGACGAGATCACCGCCGCCCTCGACCCTGAGCTGGTCGGCGAGGTCCTGAACGTCGTCCGCGATCTGAAGGGCGACGGGATGACGATGGTGCTGGCCACGCACGAGATGGGCTTCGCCCGTGAGGTCGCCGACCAGGTGTGTTTCCTGGACGGAGGGGTGGTGCTGGAGCGCGGCGGCGCCGAGCAGGTGTTCGGCGATCCGCAGCAGGAGCGCACGCGGCGCTTCCTGCGGCGGATCGTGGAGGCCGGCCGGCTGTGACCCGAGGCGTGTAAGGGGTGTGCTCCAGGAGGCCGGTGCTTACGCGTCGGCCTTGCCCGTTCCCGCGAGCGCGGCGACCCGTTCCACTCCGAACACGTATCCCTGCACCCCGCATCCCGCGATGACGCCGTCGGCGCGCAGGGAGACGTACGAGTGGTGCCGGAAGGACTCCCTCCGGTGGATGTTGGAGATGTGGACCTCCAGCACCGGCAGGCCGTCGCAGGTGTTGAGGGCGTCCAGGATCGCGACCGACGTGTGCGAGTAGGCACCCGGGTTGATCACGACGCCGCAGTGGTTCAGCCGCGCCTCGTGGATCCAGTCGACCAGTTGGCCCTCGTGGTTGGACTGCCGGAAGTCCACCGTGCCGCCGTGGGCCGCCGCCGCCTTCACACACATCGCCTCGACGTCGGCGAGCGTGTCGGACCCGTAGATCTCCGGCTGGCGCTGACCCAGGAGGTTCAGGTTGGGGCCGTTCAGGATCATGATCGGGGCGGTGGCCAGGGTGTGGGGCACGGTTCCTCCGGTCCGTTCGGGGCGGCCCGTCGGGGACCGCCGCTCGGACCCGGTCTATCACGGTGAAACGGCGCGGTGAGAGGCCGCCTCGGCGCTTGCCGCCCCTCCCGTCACCCCCGTGCGCCCCCGTAACCGGCCGTCACCCCGGGTAGTTGACGCGGCATGCACGACGTACGCACCGTGAGGGCGCCCTCCATGCCCCGGCTCGCCGCCGCCTCGCTCGCGGGGACGGCCATCGAGTTCTACGACTTCTTCGTCTACGGCACCGCCGCCGCGCTCGTCCTCGGGCCACTGTTCTTCCCGACCTTCTCGCCGCTCGCCGCCACCCTGGCCGCCTTCGCGACGTTCGGCGTGGGCTTCGTGGCCAGGCCGCTCGGGTCGGTGCTCTTCGGGCATGTCGGGGACCGGCGCGGCAGACGCCCGGTCCTCGTCGTCTCCCTGCTGCTGACCGGGGCCTCGACGGTCGCGGTGGGCTGTCTGCCGACGTACGGCAGCATCGGGGTGGCCGCTCCCCTGCTGCTGCTCTGTCTGCGTTTCCTGCAGGGGCTGGGGCTAGGCGGCGAGTGGGGCGGCGCGGTGCTGCTCACCGCCGAGCACGCGCCGGCCGGGCGGCGCGGGCTGTGGTCGAGCTTTCCGCAGGTCGGGCCCGCGATCGGGTTCCTGCTGGCCAACGGGGTGGTGCTGGTGCTGTCGCTGACCCTGACGGAGGCGCAGTTCGCCGAGTGGGGCTGGCGGGTGCCGTTCTGGGCGGCGGGGGTGCTGGCCGTGCTCGGCCTGTGGCTGAGGTCCTCGCTCCCGGAGAGCCCTCGGTTCCTGGAGATCGGCGAGCACGCGCGCGTGCCGCTCGCGGAGGTCCTGCGCGACCACTGGCGGCTGGTCGTGCTGACCGCCGGCGGGCTCGCCGTCGGGTACGCGATCTTCTACGCCGTGACGACCTGGTCCCTCGCCTACGGGACCGAACGCCTCGGGGTCAGCCGTACCGTCATGCTGACCTGCGTCATGGGCGCGGTGGTCGTGAAGGGCGCGCTGACGCCCGTGGCGGCGATGCTGGGCGACCGTTTCGGGCGGCGGCCGCTGTGTCTCGTGGGATGCGCGGCGGCGGCGCTGTGGATGCTGCCGATGGTGGCGCTGCTGGCGACGGGTGCTCCCCTGCCGATGTTCCTCGGCTTCCTCGGGGCGCTCCTCGCGTTCGTCACGATGTTCGGGGTGATCGCGGCCTATCTGCCCGAGCTGTACGAGCCGAGGGTGCGCTGCACGGGCGCGGCCGTCGGCTACAACCTCGGCGGTGTCCTCGGGGGCGCGCTCACGCCGATCGCGGCGACGGCCCTGGCGGAGCACTCGGGGCGGGTGCCGTGGGGTGTGGGCGCCTATCTCACGGGGATCGCGCTGGTCAGCCTCGGCTGTTTCGCGCTGCTTCCGGAGACCCGGCCGGTGCCGACGGCCGCCGTGCAGCCGGTCATGGACTGACCCGCCGACCGGTCAGGGGTTGATCGCCAGCTCCAGGTAGGCCAGGAACAGCACGAGATGCACACCGCCCTGCAGCGGGGTGGCCCGTCCCGGCACCACGGTCAGGGAGGCGACCACGACGGTCAGCGCGAGCAGGACCATGTAGGTGGCGCCGAGGCCGAGGACGAGCGGGCCGGAGAGCCAGACGGAGGCGAGGGCGACCGCGGGGATCGTCAGGCCGATGCTGGCCATGGCGGAGCCGAGGGCGAGGTTGAGGCTGGTCTGCACACGGTCGCGGCGGGCGGAGCGCAGTGCGGCGATGGTCTCGGGGAGCAGCACCAGCAGGGCGATGACCACCCCGACGACGGCGTGGTGCAGGCCGGCCGCCTCCACCCCGGACTCGATCGTGGGCGAGACGCCCTTCGCCAGTCCGACCACGCCGATCAGGGCGAGGCCCAGCAGTCCGAGGCTGATGAGCGCGGCCCGGTCGGACGGCGCTCCCAGGTGGTCGTCGGCGGTGATCGCTTCTCCCTGGCGGGTGACCGGCAGGAAGTAGTCGCGGTGCCGGACGGTCTGGGTCGCCACGAACAGGCCGTAGAGGATCAGCGAGGACAGCGCGGCGAAGGTGAGCTGGACGGTGGAGAACTCGGGCCCCGGTTTGCTGGTGGTGAAGGTCGGCAGGACCAGACTGAGCGTGGCCAGCGTCGCCACGGTGGCCAGGGCGGCGCCCGTCCCCTCGGGGTTGAACACGGCCGTGCCGTGGCGCAGGGAGGCGACGAGGAGACACACGCCGACCACACCGTTGCAGGTGATCATCACGGCGGCGAAGACCGTGTCCCTCGCCAGGGTCGAGCTCTTGTCGCCGCCGTCCACCATCAGGGTCACGATCAGGGCGACCTCGATGACCGTCACGGCGATCGCGAGGACGAGGGAGCCGAAGGGTTCGCCGACCCGGTGGGCGACGACCTCGGCATGGTGCACGGCGGCCAGGACGGATCCGGCGAGGATCACGGTGACCAGCGCGACGACCGCCGCCGGCAGGTCGCGGCCCCAGGTCAGGACCAGGAGAACGACTGCGAGCACCGGCACGAGGCTCGTCCACCGGGTGGTGAGCGTCCTGAGCCGAGCGATCATGCAGCGATCGTCGCAGAGCTGTCGGGCCTTCGCATTCCGGCTCCCGCGGCCGGTGCGGCCCTCAGGTCACCGGAAGGTGGTGGCGTCCTCGACGTCGCAGTCGGTGAAGGACGGGGGCTCGGTGCAGAGCGCGGCCATGCGCTCCGCGAACTTGCTCGTCTCGGGCGATTCGCTGTTGCGCATGGCCTCCTCGTGGGAGTCGAACTCCACCACGACCAGATAGCGGTTCGGGTGGTTCCTGTCCTTGAGGACCAGGCGCCGCACGGGGCCGTCGGCGCTGTCCCCGAGTCCTTGTTCCCCCTCCTCGGCGAGTGCGCGCATCTCGTCGATGCGGTCGGTCTCGAAGTCGATGATCTGGACGAACTTCCGTGAACTGCCCATGGTGCCTCCGCCCCTAGCGGGCGCCCCCTGGTGCGGACGCCCCTGTCCCAAGGAAGCACCGGGAGCGGTGGTCGGCAATGCGCCGCGCACCGCTTCCCGGGCTGGTTGTTCCTACGTCGTCCGTGGTCAGGCCTGGATGCTGTCCTTCGGAGCGCCTTCGCTCTCGCTCTGCGCCGTCTCGGCCGCCGCCTGCTTCCTGGAGGCCCGCAGGCTGGTGATCGTGGTGACGATCAGGACGGAGCAGATGACGCCGAGCGAGACCGGGATGCTGATCTCGGGGACGTGGACACCCGACTCGTGCAGTGCGTGGAGCACGAGCTTGACGCCGATGAAGCCCAGGATGATCGACAGGCCGTAGCTGAGGTGGACCAGCTTCCTCAGCAGGCCGCCGATGAGGAAGTAGAGCTGCCTGAGGCCCATGAGCGCGAAGGCGTTGGCGGTGAAGACGATGTACGGGTCCTGGGTGAGGCCGAAGATCGCCGGGATGGAGTCGAGGGCGAACAGGACGTCGGTGGTGCCGATCGCGAGCATCACGACGAGCATCGGGGTCATGACCCGCTTGCCGTTCTGCTCGATCCACAGCTTGGTGCCGTGGTAGCGGTCGGCGACGCCGAACCTGCGCTCGACGGCCTTGAGCAGCTTGTTCTCCTCGAACTCCTCGTCCTCCTCGTCGGCGCGGGCCTCCTGGATGAGCTTCCAGGCGGTCCAGATGAGGAAGGCGCCGAAGAGGTAGAACACCCAGGCGAAGCTGGCGAGGATCGCGGCGCCCGCGGCGATGAAGACGGCCCGCAGGACCAGGGCTATGAGGACGCCTATCAGCAGGACCCGCTGCTGGTACTGCGACGGGACCGCGAACTTCGCCATGATCAGGACGAAGACGAAGAGGTTGTCGACACTGAGCGACTTCTCGGTGATGAAGCCGGCGAAGAACTCTCCGGCGGGCTGGCCTCCGCCGAAGACGAGCAGGCCGAGGCCGAAGAGTCCGGCCAGGGCGATCCAGACGACGGTCCAGATGCCCGCTTCCTTGATCGACACGTCATGCGGCTTGCGGCCGATGAAGAAGTCGACCGCGATCAGGGCGGCCAGACCCACGATGGTCAGAACCCACAGGTTCAGGGAAACATCCACTGCGCCTCCGGCAGTACGTAACGGCAGGTAATCAGCGTCGTCGCGCTGCCGGAGGTCTCTTCCACCCGGCCCCTGGGGGGACGGGCCGACGTCCCGGGATCCTCTTCGATCCGTATTGACGGGTGCGTCGCTTCAGGGAGTACTCCCCTCCGTACGGAAAACAGTACCCCAATCACCAAGGAAAGGTAAAGCGATTGGCAAAAGAAAGACCAAGTTGCCTGGTCAGGGTGGCTTTACGTGCGCTTGGTGCGGGCGATCGCCACCTGGGCCAGCACCTGCTGGAGCACCTGACTGCCGGGCGGCACGAGCGCCGGCTCGTACGTCCAGGCGTGCCCCACCCAGGGGTCGGCGAGGTGGTCGTCGGGCACCGGGGTCAGCCGGAGCAGCCCGCGCCACAGCGGGTCCAGCAACGGACCGTAACCGGCGGCGTCCTCGCGGTCGGCGACCAGCATCAGATGCACACCGACGGCGGGGCCCTCGTCCGCGAGGTAGCGGAGCTGGTTCACGGCGCGGTCGTCGAAGCCGTGCGGGAAGTCGTTGACGACCAGGAGCTGCTGGGAGGTGTCGAAGCCGGGTGGGAGGGAGTCGGCGGCGCCTCCGCGCACCGCCATCTGCACCAGGTCGACGCGCTGGGTCAGCCGGCCCAGGACGTCCGCCACCCCCGCGGCGCCCGCGGCGGGCGGGGCCGCGAGCACCCCGGCCTGGACGAGCGGCGCGAACGCCGTCGCCCCCGACCCGGCCGGGTCGATGACGTGCACGGTGAACTCGCCCGCCGGATACACCGCCAGCAACCGGGCGGTGTGGGCCACGGCCGAGACCAGGGCGAGGTGCCGCAGCTCATGGGAGTCGACGAACGTCTCCTCGGACGACCCCGTGCTGCCGCTGTCGATCCACAGCCCGCGTTCCAGCGGGAGGCGGACCAGCATCGGGATGCGCAGCGGATCGCTCTCGGGCAGGTGGAGGTCGCCCAGGCGCAGCGCCATGGGCAGCTCCATGGGGACGCGATAGCCGTGCCAGACCGGGTTGTCCCAGCGGGCGTAGGCCGGGGGCAGCGCCGGTTCCACGACGTCTGACTCGGCGCCGAGCTGGGTGAGGTCCCGCTCCAGTGCTTCCCTGGCCTGGTCGACGAGCTGGATGTGCCGGGCCTGCGCCGCCTCGCGGGCCGCGTCCCCCTGGCCGCCGATCCTGCTGCGCGGGTCGGACAGGACCTGGTCCAGTTCCCTCTCCATGCGGGTGTCGGCGAAGTCGACGGCGCTGCGGTAGGCGGCCGTGGTGCGGGCCAGGTCCTCGAACATGCCCCAGACCTGGTTGTAGAGCCGCTCCTCCATCGACCAGCCGGTCGCGTCGCCCGCGACGGGCGGGGCGGGCTGCCCCGGCTGGGCCGGCGGCGCGGTGGGCGGGGGCGGCGGAGGCGCTGCGTTCTGCCGACGGGGATGGACGTAGTCGACCGGGCCGCCCGCGGTGGGCGGGGTCGGAGAGGTGGACTGGGTGGCGGCGGGGTCCGTCGGCACGGAACCCGTCGCTCCGGGACCCGTCGGCACGGGGCCTGTCGGGGCCGGACCGGTCGGTACCGGGCCGGTGGGCCCGCCCGTCGGCACCGTGCTCGACGTCGTGCCGGCCGGGTGGCCGCTCCCGGTGGCGGACGCGGCTGCCTGCCGGGAACGGTCGTTGTCGGTCGTACGGGGTGGTGGGGCCGGGACCGAGCGGGCCAGGCCCTGGGCCACCGCGTCGTTGATGCCGGCCGCGAGCTGATGCGCCTGCGGCAAACCCTGGTCGGTGAGGAGCTCGGCGAGGCCGCCCGCGTACCCCTGGCCGACGGCGCGCACCTTCCAGGCGCCCTGACGTCGGTAGAGCTCCAGCGCGACGACCGCCGACTCGGCGCTCAGCCCGGTGACGGTGTAGGTGGCGACCTCGGCGCCGTCGAGACCGGTGACCTTGACGGCGGGGGCCGGGACGGAACCGAAGCTGGCCGGGCCTCTCCCGTCGCCCGAGGGCAGGGAGAGCAGGACGTTGACACGGTGCACGCTCGCCGGCATGGCGTCCAGGTCCACCGCAAGCCGGTGATCGGCGGCCGCCTGTCGGGAGACCTCGAGACCCGGCAGGGTCGGGGAGCCGGGGTGGGCCACCCATTCGACGCCCTGTGCCCTGCCGTTCTCGTCGCTGAGCGTGGCCGCGGCCACGACCGGTGTGCCGGCCGAGATCCTGATCTCTAGGCGAACCGTGGAGAGCGGGTGGTTCTGCCCCCGCACCAGCTCGGCCGTCATCGCCTGTCCCCCTGTGTCGCGTGTGGTGGTGTCGTGTCCGTCGGCCGGGCTCGTTACAGGAGCGGAACGAGGGCGGGCATCAGGTCCTGGAAGGTACGGCCGTTGGCCGGGGCACCGAGGGCCGTCATCGTCCAGCCGGAGCCCGCGCGGTGCACCTTGGCCATGATCTGGGCCGTGTAGCCACCGCCGCCCGCGAGCGTGTAGCGCGCCAGCTCCTGGCCGTTGGTCTCGTCGACCAGACGGCAGAAGGCGTTCTGCACCTCCTGGAAGGTCTGGCCCGTGAAGGAGTTCACGGTGAAGACGATCTGGTCGATGTGGACCGGGACGCGCGCGAGGTCGACCAGGATCGCCTCGTCGTCGCCGCCCTGGCCGACGCCGCCGACGAGGTTGTCACCGGTGTGCCGCACGGAGCCGTCGTCGCTCACCAGGTGACGGAAGAAGACGACGTCGACGGGCTGCTTGTCCGCGAACAGGACGGCGGAGGCGTCGAGGTCGATCTCCCGGGTGCGGGAGCCGAACAGGCCGCGCCGCGGGGCCGCCTGCCAACCGAGACCCATGCGGACCGCGGTCAGGCTGCCCCCGTCGTTCTTCTGCAGACTGATGGCCTGGCCCTTGGTCATGTTGACGGTCACGGGCTGATTCCCCTCTCGAACTGTCCCCTGTTGCCGCGGACTCCGCGGTTGCCGAAAACCCTACGCACAGGCACTGACAGTGCCGTACCCGGGCACGCACTTTGTGTCGGTCTTGCAACACTGCGCGTCGCGGCCCGGGCACGGCAACCGCACGGGTCCGTCAGGCCAGACCCGCCTCCTTCATCTGCCGCAGTTCCTTCTTCATCTCGGAGACCTCGTCGCGGATCCGGGCGGCGACCTCGAACTGCAGGTCCGCGGCGGCGGCCCGCATACGCTCCGTCATCTCCTCGATCTGCTCGGCGAGTTGGGCCGCCGGGCGGTCGGTGGGGACCGTCTCCTTGCCCTTGCCCTTCGCCGCCTTGGTCTTGGCGCCCTTGGCCGCCTTGTCGCCGAGGGAGGGCACGGGGGCCTTGGTACCGCGTCCGTCCTTCTTCGCCCGGTAGCCCGTCCCGAGGAGCTGCTCGGTGTCGACCTCCTCGCGGGCGATCTGCGCGACGATGTCGTTGATCTTCTTGCGCAGGGGCTGCGGGTCGATGCCGTTCGCCTTGTTGTAGGCGACCTGCTTCTCGCGGCGGCGGTTGGTCTCCTCGATGGCCCGCTCCATCGCCGGGGTGATCTTGTCGGCGTACATGTGGACCTGGCCCGAGACATTGCGCGCCGCGCGGCCGATGGTCTGGATCAGCGAGGTGCCGGAGCGCAGGAAGCCCTCCTTGTCGGCGTCGAGGATCGCCACCAGCGACACCTCCGGGAGGTCGAGGCCCTCCCGGAGGAGGTTGATGCCGACCAGCACGTCGAACTCGCCGCTGCGCAGCTCACGCAGCAGTTCGATGCGGCGCAGGGTGTCGACGTCGCTGTGCAGATAGCGCACCTGGATGCCCAGCTCCAGGAAGTAGTCCGTGAGGTCCTCGGCCATCTTCTTGGTGAGCGTGGTGACCAGGACGCGCTCGTCCTTCTCGGTGCGCTTGCGGATCTCGTGCACCAGGTCGTCGATCTGGCCCTCCGTGGGCTTGACGACGACCTCCGGGTCGATGAGGCCGGTGGGGCGGATGATCTGCTCGACGACGCCGTCCCCGCGCGAGAGCTCGTAGTTTCCGGGCGTCGCCGACAGGTACACGGTCTGCCCGATGCGCTCCTGGAACTCCTCCCACTTCAGGGGACGGTTGTCGAGGGCGGAGGGCAGCCGGAAGCCGTGGTCGACGAGGGTCCGCTTGCGAGAGGCGTCGCCCTCGTACATCGCGCCGATCTGCGGCACGGTGACATGCGACTCGTCGATGACGAGCAGGAAGTCGTCGGGGAAGTAGTCGAGCAGGGTGTTCGGCGGGGAACCGGGCGCACGGCCGTCGAAGTGCATCGAGTAGTTCTCCACGCCGGAGCACGAGCCGATCTGGCGGAGCATCTCGAGGTCGTACGTGGTGCGCATGCGCAGCCGCTGGGCCTCCAGGAGCTTGCCCTGCTTCTCCAGTTCGGCCAGACGCTCCCCCAGTTCCTTCTCGATGTCGTTGACGGCCCGCTCCATGCGCTCGGGGCCGGCGACGTAGTGGGAGGCGGGGAAGACGTAGAGCTGCTCGTCGTCGCTGATGATCTCGCCCGTGAGGGGGTGCAGCGTGGACAGGGCCTCGATCTCGTCGCCGAACATCTCGATGCGGACGGCGAGCTCCTCGTAGACCGGGAAGATCTCGATGGTGTCGCCGCGCACCCGGAAGGTGCCGCGGGTGAACGCCAGGTCGTTGCGGGTGTACTGGATGTCGACGAAGCGGCGCAGCATCTCGTCGCGGTCGATCTCCTCGCCCACCTTCAGCGGGACCATCCGGTCGACGTACTCCTGCGGCGTACCGAGGCCGTAGATGCAGGAGACCGAGGCGACCACGACGACGTCACGCCGGGTGAGCAGCGAGTTGGTCGCGGAGTGACGCAGCCGCTCGACCTCCTCGTTGATCGAGGAGTCCTTCTCGATGTAGGTGTCCGACTGCGGTACGTACGCCTCGGGCTGGTAGTAGTCGTAGTACGAGACGAAGTACTCGACCGCGTTGTTCGGGAGCAGTTCGCGGAATTCGTTCGCCAGCTGGGCGGCCAGGGTCTTGTTCGGGGCCATCACCAGGGTGGGCCGCTGGAGCTTCTCGATCATCCACGCGGTGGTGGCGGACTTGCCGGTGCCGGTCGCGCCGAGGAGGACGACGTCCTTCTCGCCGCCTTGGATGCGCTGGGCGAGCTCGGCGATGGCGGTCGGCTGGTCGCCGCTGGGCTGGTAGGGACTGACGACCTCGAAGGGCGCCACCGTGCGTTCGATGTGAGAGACGGGCCGCATGCCATCCACCGTACGACCACCCACTGACAACCGGGCCGGATCAGCGGTTTCGCGGGACGCGACCCCGCTGCGGCGGCCGGATTCAGCGGTTCTGCGGGGTGCGGGACTCGCGGTGGGCGACCTTGCGGCGGGTGCGCAGGGCCGGACGGCGGGCGGAGTGCTGCACGGCCGGGTGCGCCGGGACTCCGGGCTTGTGTTCGACGGGGGTCCAGCGGGGCTTGCCCAGCATCAACGGGTCGAACATGACGACGATGCCGGCGAGCAGCAGGAAGGTGAGGGGGCCGATCAGCATCGGCGCGAGGAGGGCGGCGGGCGAGTCGCCCTCGGCCGGGCTGCCGGTCGCGTGCAGGTGGACGTTGAGCGCGGCCATGCCCGTGTAGTGCATGCCCGTGACGGCGAGCCCCATGACGAGGCTGGCGCCCACGCTCCACAGAAAGCCCCGGACCTGGCCGGCCGACCACAGCGCGGCGGTGGCGGCCGCCATGGCTATCGCGACCGAGACGCCGACCGTGAACGTGTTGTACTCCAGCTTGCCGTTGAACCGCATCCCGGCCATGCCGAGGTAGTGCATCGACGCGATGCCCAGGCCGGTGATGGTGCCGCCGGTGAACAGCGCGGTGCCGCGCGCGCCCCGGTAGCCGACGATGAAGATCCCCACCCCCACCATCAGGATGGCGACGCCGAGGCTGCCGTAGGTCGTCGGTTTGTCGTAGTGGATCGGGGCGCCCGCGACCGTGAAGCCCATCATCGCGATGAAGTGCATGGTCCAGATGCCGGAGCCGATCGCCGCCGAGCCGAGCGCTAGCCATCCGGGACGCCAGGAGTGGGCGACGAGGAGGGCTCTGGTCGTGCAGCGCAGGCCGAGTGCACCGCCGAGGCAGGCCATGAGATAGGCCACCAGCGGTGTGACGATTCCGTAGCTGAATCCGTCGACCGTGCCTTGCATGCGCGGTTGCCCTTCCGCCCTGTTGTGTGCTTTTTCCTTTTCGCGCCCCTCCCAGGACCGCACCGGCGGTCAAGGCTGAGAGAGAGTATGACCCCCACCGGAATGGTCGAACGATTTTCCGGCAAAGAAACACGTCCTTGCCGTACATGTGCGGCAGCGGTGAGCGGTCCCGGGCGTCTCCTTCCCTCCTGTGGTCATCCTGCACCCCTCTCCGTCGTTGACTCTGTGCTGTCACAGTTGAGCGGTACGTGAGCATCCGACGCGAGGAGTACGCATGCACGCGCGCACAGTAGCCGTTACCACCACCGCGCTCCTGGGCGTCGTCGCCCTGCTGCTGCCGGTCCACGACGCGACGGCGGGCATCCCCCCGCACGCGGTGGTCGTCGCCCACCGGGGGGCCTCCACGCTCGCGCCGGAGAACACCCTGGCCGCCGTCGACGAGGCCGCGGCTCTGGGCATCGCCTGGGTTGAGAACGACGTCCAGCGCACCAAGGACGGCGAGCTCGTGGTGATCCACGACGACACTCTGCGCCGTACGACGAACGTGGAGGAGGTCTTCCCCGACCGTGCCCCCTGGAAGGTGAAGGACTTCACGGCGGCCGAGATCGCGCGGCTGGACGCGGGGAGCTGGTTCGGCGCGACGTACGCGGGCACGCGCGTGCCGACACTGCGGCAGTACATGGAGCGGGTGGAGCGCCACCACCAGAAACTGCTCCTGGAGATCAAGAACCCCGAGCTGTATCCGGGCATCGAACAGCAGACCCTGAAGCTGCTGAGCAACGAGGGCTGGCTCGACCGGCGGCATCTGACCGGCCGGCTCGTCGTGCAGAGCTTCAGCGCCGACAGTCTGCGCGCGGTGCACGCGCTGAAGCCGGGGGTGCGGACCGGTCTGCTGGGAGCTCCGGCCAAGGAGGACCTGGCCCGGTACGCGGTCTTCGCCGATCTGATCAACCCCTCGCACACGGCCCTGACCCGAAGCTATGTCGACGCGGTGCACGCCCTGGCCGGACCGCACGGCACACCGATGAAGGTCTTCGTCTGGACGGTCGACGACGCCGCCACCGCGAGGACCGTCGCCCGGAACGGGGCCGACGGTGTGATCACCAACAAGCCCGACGTGGTGCGTCGCGCTCTGTACTGGTACTGACGCCGCCGGTGCCGGCCCGTTGTCAGTGGCGGGCCGTACGGTGGGTCGCATGAACAGCGATGGGGAGAACGGGCAGCAGGTCGTGTGGGCCGTCGTCGGCACCGACATCGGTCCGCTGCTGCTGGCCGCGACCCGCGAGGGGCTGGTCAACGTCGTGTTCCACGCCACCGAGACGGTCCGGGACCGGGCCCTCGGCCGGCTCGCGGACCGGCTGGGCACGGAGCCCGTCGAAGCGCCCGGTTCCCCGCTGCTGGCCGAGGCGATACGCCAGGTCGACGCCTACTTCGCGGGGGAGCGGCGCGATTTCGAGCTGCCCCTGGACTGGTCGCTGATCTCGGGCTTCAACCGCCAGGTGCTGCGCGAGCTCGCCTCCGGGGTGCCGTACGGCGCGGTCGTCGGCTACGGAGATCTGGCCGGCCGGGTCGGGCAGCCGGGCGCGGCGCAGGCGGTGGGGACGGCGATGGGCGCCAACCCGCTGCCGGTCGTCGTGCCCTGTCACCGGGTCGTCGAGAGCGACGGCGGCATCGGCGGGTTCGGGGGCGGTCTGGAGACCAAGCGGAAGCTGCTCGCGCTGGAAGGGGTCCTGCCCGAGCCGCTGTTCTGAGGCCTCCGGGGTTTGGCCGGGTGCGCCGCCCGCCAGAGATGAGGGAGGACCCGAGGACAGGAGACAGGCGCATGGTGCTGGTGGTGTCGGAAGAGGTGCGGGAGGCGGTCGACGCGCGTCGCCCCGTGGTGGCTCTGGAGTCCACGATCATCGCCCACGGGCTGCCCCGCCCGCGCAACCTCCAGGTGGCGCGGGAGCTGGAGTCGGTCGTGCGGGCGGAGGGCGCCGTTCCGGCGACGATCGCCGTGCTGGACGGGCGGCCCCATGTCGGACTCGACAAGGAACAGCTGGAGCGGGTCGCCAACGAGGACGGCATACGCAAGCTGGGCCACCGTGATCTGCCGCTCGCGGTGGCGTCCGGGGCGAGCGGGGCGACCACGGTGTCCGCGACGGCGTTGCTGGCGGCGCTGGCGGGTGTGCGGGTGTTCGCGACGGGCGGGCTGGGCGGGGTGCACCGGGAGTGGACGGTGACCCAGGACGAGTCGGCCGACCTGGGGCTCCTGGCGCGCACCCGGATCACGGTGGTGTGCGCGGGCGTGAAGTCGATCCTGGACGTGCCGGCGACCCTGCAGCGCCTGGAGACCCTGGGCGTGGCCATCGCCGGTTACGGCACGGACCGCTTCCCGGGCTTCTATCTGTCCGACTCGGGGCATCCGGTGGACTGGACGCTGGAGACACCCGCGCAGGTGGCCGAGGTGATGCGGGCTCAGGACACCCTCGGCGGCCCGGAGTCGGCGCTGATCGTCGCCAACCCGGTGCCCGAGGAGGAGCAACTGGATCCCGAGGTACACGCGCGTGTGCTCGCCGACGCGCTGCACGCGTGCGAGGAGGCGGGCGTCACCGGCCAGGGGGTCACCCCCTTCCTCCTCGACCATCTCGTCCGGCACACCGACGGTGCGTCCCTGAGCGCCAATCTGGCGGCGGTGCGCGGCAACGTACGGCTGGCGGCGCGGATCGCGGCGGCCTGGGCCGAGGTGTGACCGGACACCCGGGCGGACCGGCCCGCGCACGCGGCGCGGGCGGGCTCCCGTCGGGCGGGGCGCTGCTGGTCGTCGGCGACGTGGTGACGGACGTCGTCGCCCTGCATCGGGGAGCGCTGGCGTCGGGCACGGACACGGCCGCCGCGATCCGGACCCTGCCGGGCGGCGCGGGCGCCAACGTGGCGTGCTGGGCCGCGCACTGGGGGTGTACGGACGTACGGCTGCTCGGCCGGGTGGGCGCCGACGCGGCGGCCTGGCACGAACGGGAGCTGGCCGCCTGCGGGGTACGGCCCCGGCTCGTCGTCGATCCGCAGGCGCCGACCGCGACGGTGATCTGTCTGGTCGACGCACAGGCCGCGGCCGAGCGGACGTTCCTTACCGACAGCGGCGCCGCGCTGCGGCTGGGACCGGACGACTGGTCGGACGCCTTGCTGGACGGCGTGGGCCGTCTGCACCTGTCGGGCTATCTGCTGTTCTCCGCGTCCGGGCGGGCGCTGGTGCGCACGGCGTTGGTGGCGGCACGCGCGCGTGGGGTGCCGACGAGCCTCGACCCGGCGTCGGCGGGCTTCCTGATGGAGCTGGGCGTCGACCGTTTCCTCGCCCTCGTCGAGGGGGTGGACGTCCTGCTGCCCAGCCGGGACGAGTCGTGTCTGCTGACCGGGCTGCCGGACGGGGCGCGGGCGGCGGCCGAACTGAGTCGTCGTGTTCCGCTCGTGGTGGCCAAGCAGGGGGCGGGCGGGGCGCTGGTCGCACGCGACGGCGCGGTCCTCGCCGCCGTCCCGGCCGTCCCGGCGGCGCCCCGGGACACCACGGGCGCCGGCGACGCCTTCACGGGCGCATTCCTCACGTCGCTGCTGCGGGGCGCGAAGCCCGCGGCCGCGGCGGCCGAGGGGTGCCGGGCGGGAGCGCGGGCGGTGGAACGAGTGGGCGCCCGGCCACCCACGCCCGGGGAAGGTGCGACTCCGACGCCCACGAACGGGACGCACAGGGTCGGCTGAGGCCGCCACGGGGGTGTGCCGTCCCTACCCCTTCCGCCCCCACGCCGAGATCATCGGTGCCGTGGCCAGGTCCATGGTGCCGGAGGCGACGTTGGCCAGGTGGCGGTCGATCTCCTCGTCGGTCGCGAGTCCGCCGGCCACGAGTCGCTCACGGATCTGGCGGACGGTCGCCGACTCCAGGGCCGCGCAGGCCGATGAGGTGACCGGGAAGTAGCCGTCGGCCTCGACGCGCTGCAGCCCGGCCTCGCGGAGCAGCCGCGGGAGCTTGCGGCCGTAGGAGAGGTCGGCGCCCCGGTCGGCGAGCAGCGTGCGGAAGCCGTGGCGGAGTCGGTTCGCGAGCTGCTGTGCGGGCCCGTGCTCGTCCGGGCAGAGCAGGGGCTGCAGGGCGGGGTCGCCGTCCTCGACCAGGATGCGTCCGCCGGGGCGCAGGGCCTTCACCATCGAGCGCAACGCCCGTTCCCGGTCCGGGACGTGGACCAGGACGAGCCGGGCGTGCACCAGGTCGAAGCCCTCGGCCGGGGGTTCCTCGGCGCCGACGTCGTGGACGCGTACCTCGACCGGCGGGCGGGCGGCCGAGGCCAGCCGTGAGGTGTCGATGTCGGTCGCGACGACCTTGCCGGTGGGGCCGACCTTCTTCGCCAGCCAGGTCACCACCGAGGTCCCGCCGGCCCCGACCTCCCAGCAGCGCCAGCCGGGTCCGACGCCCAGCCCCTCAAGATGGCGGAACGTCGTGGGGTCGAAGAGGGTGGCGAAGGCGTCGAAGCGTTCCGCCGCCTCGGTCTGCTGGTTGTCGAGAAGGTACCCGTCGGTTCGCGTCATGTGCTGATCATCCCAGTTGTCCCGCTTGCGGGAGGCGGACGACGCGGCGGGTCTTCACACCGTGCGGGCATGTGGACGGTACGGGGCGATCGTCGGGCCGGAGCGGGCGGGAATCCGTCCCAGTCGTGGCCGCCGGTCCCGTTGTCCACAGGCGGGAACAAAGCGGAACCGCCCCTTTCCACAGGCTTACCCACGGCATGCGCGAGCCTGGCAGACTGGCCGGCCAGGGCGCAGGAGTACGGCGCGAGGAGAGCCACGCAAGGAGATCCAGATGACCATGGCAGGGAATCTGCGGAAGGTCACCGGCCTCGGACGGGTCGGCGGCCTGCGCGGGGTGGCGCGGTTGGCCCGGCGGCATGCCAAGGTCGACCTCAGTCACCCCGCGCGCTCCCCGCTGGGCTCCTCGGTGGTGAACTGCGTGACCTACCAGGAGGGGGTGCGGGCCCCCGTCCGTGACGACCTGGTCGACACGGTGGAGCGAGTCCGCAAGAGCGGCCAGGGCTTCGTCTGGCTGGGGCTGCACGAGCCGACGAACGCCGAGTTCGCGGGCATCGCGGAGCTCTTCGACCTGCATCCGCTGGCCGTGGAGGACGCCGTCGAGGCGCATCAGCGGCCCAAGGTCGAGCGGTACGGCGAGACCCTGTTCGCGGTGTTCAAGACGGTCTGCTACGTCGAGCACGAGGAGCTCACGGCGACGAGCGAGGTGGTGAACACCGGCGAGATCATGGTGTTCGTCGGCCGCGACTTCGTGGTCACGGTACGGCACGGGCGGCACGGTTCGCTGGGTCCGCTGCGCGAGGAGCTGGAGTCCGATCCGGCGCAGCTCGCCAAGGGACCGTCGGCGGTGCTGCACGCGATCGCAGACCATGTCGTCGACGACTACCTGAACGTGACGGACGCCGTGCAGGCCGACATCGACCAGGTCGAGGCGGACGTCTTCGCGGAGAACGGGGCGCGGGCCGATCCGGGGCGGATCTATCAGCTCAAGCGTGAGCTGCTGGAGCTGAAGCGGGCGGTGGTCCCGCTCAAGCGCCCGCTGCTGGATCTCGCGGACCGGCCGGTGCGGGTCGTCGAGCCGGAGATACAGGCGTACTTCCGGGACGTGTCCGACCATCTGCTGCGGGCCACGGAGCAGATCGCCGCGTTCGACGAACTGCTGAACTCGATCCTGCAGGCGCATCTGGCGCAGGTCACGGTCGCGCAGAACGAGGACATGCGGAAGATCACGGCCTGGGCGGCGGTGATCGCGGTGCCGACCATGGTCTGCGGGGTGTACGGCATGAACTTCGACCACATGCCGGAGCTGCACTGGAGGTTCGGCTATCCGCTGGTCATCGGGCTGATATCCGTGGCCTGTCTGGTGCTGTACCGCGGCTTCCGGCGCAACGGCTGGCTCTGACGGCACCCGGCTCCGCACCCGGGGCGGGTGCCGGTGCGGAGCGGGTGTCAGTGCGGGGCGGGACCGGTCCTGGCGTAGACGCTCTCGGCGAAGGAGGCGATCTGGCCCTCGCTCAGATGCCGGGCGAGGTCGGCCTCGCTGATCATGCCGACCAGCCGCTTGTTCTCGATGACGGGCAGCCGGCGGATCTGGTGGTCGCGCATCTCGCCGAGCACGTCGCCGACATCGGCGTTCGCGTCGATCCAGCGCGGGGTGCCCTGGGCCATCTCTCCGGCGGTGACCCTGGCCGGGTCGCGACCCATGGCCACACAGCCGACGACGATGTCGCGGTCGGTGAGGATGCCGCAGAGCCGGTCGTTGTCGTCACCGATGGGCAGGGCTCCGACGTTGAGCTCGCGCATCAACTGCGCGGCGCGGTCGAGGGTTTCATGGGCGGGGATCCAGCGGGCGCCCCGGTGCATGATGTCTGAGGCTGTGGTCATGGGTACCTCCCGATGCCGGACGGCCGGCGCGGCGCGGGGGCACCGCTGGTCCCGGCGCCCCTCCATTCTCACGGTGTCCGCGGGCGCCCGCATCTCACCGGGGAGCCGTCCGCCGGGCTCCGGGAGGATCTCGGGGGTGCCGCGGAGCTCGATGGAGGTGTCACCCGCCCCACGCGGGGTGGCGGGGATCGTCCGCGCGGACGAGGACGTCGGCCGTGGTGGCCGGGTCGGTCTCCTCGGCGTAGGTGTCGAAGGCGGGCAGCGTCCACCGGTCCGGCTCGGGTGTGCGCCGGCGCAGGGCCGCCGGGGAGAGCTGGACATGGACGGTGAGGTCGAAGGGGAACCAGTGCCGCAACAGGAGGGGGCCGTGGAGCAACAGGAAACCGCCCGGCGGAAGGTGGACGTACGGGCTGCGGGTGGCCCGGTCCGTGGCCGGGTCCCAGAAGTCGGGCAGGATCCGCCCGTCGCCGCCGGGTTCGAGGGGGCCGAACACCTCGCGCCATAGGGTGCCGGTGTCGAACCAGCCGTTGTAGTAGGCCTCGACGTCATGACGGCCGTACTCCAGGCGCAGGGACGCGGAGCGCAGGAAGCCGTGCGCGTCCACGACACGGGAGGCGCGGCCGCGTATCCGCAGGGCCTCCGCGACGCGTTCGGCGAGGTCTCCGGGGCGGGCCGCCGGTGCACCGTCGAAGGCGATGCGGGGCCAGGGGCTGCCGTCCGTCGGCTTCAGGTCGAGCAGCCGCTCCACGAGGAGGTCGCCGAGCCGTTCCCAGGTGATCGCTTCGAGTCGCACACGGCCCATGATGCGTCAGCCCGCGGTCGGAACGCGTCGGAGTCGCCACCCGGCAGCGGTTCGCGCCCCGCGGGCGGGAACGGACGCGACGGACACGTGCTACCGCACCCACCAGCGGGAATAGGGCCTGCATGGCAGCACTCGCAACTCCCGCGCCCCGCGCCGATCTTCTCGTCGTGCAGCCGCTTCGGCGGAAGTACTGTGCGGGATGCCGCAGGGGGCCCCAGCCGATGCTGGTGCCGGAGGAGAGCGGGGGCCGCTGCCTGGACTGCGCGGACCTCGGGCATCTGGTGTTCCTGCCGCGCGGCGACACCGCGCTGACCCGCAGATCACGGGAGGAGAGCGGGCTGTCGGCGGTCGTGGTGCGGTTCAACCGGCGCAGGGGGCGTTACGAGCGGCAGGGCGTCCTCGTCGAGGAGGCGGGACTCGCGCGGGCCGAGCAGCGGTGTCTCGCCGACGCCGAGGCACGGCGTAGGCGCCGGCTGCGGGACGCGCGGCGGCGGGCCGTCGAGGACGAGCGGTTCGCGGAGACGTTCGCCGCGGAGATCCTGCGTCTGCTGCCCGGCTGCCCGGTGGAGCGGGCCAGGGAGATCGCGGCCCACGCCTCGGTGCGCGGCAGCGGGCGGGTGGGCCGTAGCGCCGCCGGGCGGGCGTTGTCCGAGGGCGCGGTGGTCTCGGCGGTCGCGGCGTCCGTACGGCATGTGGACACGCCGTACGACGAGCTGCTGATGAGCGGTGTGCCCCGCAACGAGGCGAGACGGCGGATCTCCGCGCGGGTGGAGGGACGGCTGCGGGAGTGGCGGGAGGGCGGGGAGGGTGGGAGGGGGAGGGGGAGGGGGGAGGCCCCCCCGGAGACATCGGCTCCCCCGCAGACATCGGCTCCCCCGCAGACATCGGCTCCCCCGCAGACATCGGCTCCCCCGCCCGCGGTCACGGATCATGTACGGCATTTCACTTGAGGTGACGGAGTCTGGGCGGGCAGGATCTCGGACGACACGGGGAGTTGACGGTGACAGTGACCGATGGACCGTATCCGATGCTCGCGCTGCTCGGCGCCGTCACGACGGGAGTGATGGCGGGGGTGTTCTGCGGGTTCTCGGTGCTGGTGATGCGGGGGCTCGCGAAGCTGCCGGCGGCGCAGGGCGTGGCCGCGATGAACGCGATCAACGCGTCGGCGATGACGCCGGTGTTCATGGTGTTGTTCCTGGGCTCGGCGGGGCTGTGCGCGGGGATCGCCCTGGTGACGTTCCTGCTGTGGCCGGACGAGGGGACGCTGCCGCTGCTGCTGGGCAGCGCGCTGTACCTGGTCGGTGCCTTCGGGGTGACCGTGACGGCGAACGTGCCGCGCAACGAGACGCTGCGGAAGCTGGAGCCGGGAGGGCCGGAGGCCGCTGCGTACTGGTCGGTGTATGTGCGCGGGTGGACACGCTGGAACCATGTGCGGGCGGTCGCCTCGATGGCGGCGGCGCTCGTGTACGCGGTGGCTCTGCTCTGAAAAGAGCAGGCGTCTGCCTCTCTGCGCGGGTGACGTACGGGACGTATCGTGGCCGAAAGAGTGCCGCCCGATGACGCTCGGCCTGTTCCACGCGTACGCAAGGAAGACGCCCATGGCCGATCCCAAGGGATTCATGACCACCCCCCGCCAGGACTGGCCCCGTCGGCCGGTCGAGGAGCGGGTCCGGGACTGGGACGAGGTGTACGTCCCCGGGGCGCTTCTGCCCATCGTCAGCAAGCAGGCGGACCGCTGTATGGACTGCGGCGTCCCCTTCTGTCATGACGCGTGTCCGCTCGGCAATCTGATCCCCGAGTGGAACGACCTGGTGTCGCGGGAGGACTGGCGGGCGGCGAGCGACCGCTTGCACGCGACGAACAACTTCCCCGAGTTCACCGGGCGGTTGTGTCCGGCGCCGTGCGAGGCGGGATGCGTCCTCGCCATCAACCAGCCCGCCGTGACCATCAAGAACGTGGAGGTGGCGATCGCCGACCGGGCCTGGGCCGAGGGGTTCGCGCCGCCGAGCCCGCCGGACCGGCTCTCGGGGAAGACGGTGGCGGTGATCGGTTCCGGTCCGACCGGGCTGGCCGCGGCGCAGCAGCTCACGCGGGCCGGGCACACGGTCGCCGTGTACGAGAAGGACGACCGGATCGGTGGTCTGATGCGGTACGGCATCCCCGCGTTCAAGATGGAGAAGCATCATCTGGACCGGCGGGTCGAGCAGATGATCGCCGAGGGGACCCGGTTCCGTACGGGGACGGCGGTGGGCCGGGACGTGGGGGCGTCGGAGCTGCGGGCGCGTTACGACGCGGTGGTGATCGCCACCGGGGCGACGGCCTGGCGGGAACTTCCGGTACCGGGGCGGGAGTTGGCCGGGATACATCAGGCGATGGAGTATCTGCCGTTGGCGAACCGGGTGTGCGAGGGCGATCTGGAGGTCTCGCCGATGTCCGCCGCGGGCAAGCACGTGGTGATCGTGGGCGGTGGGGACACCGGGGCGGACTGTCTGGGGACGGCGGTCCGCGAGGGTGCGGCCTCGGTGACGCAGCTCGACATCTACGCCCAGCCCGGTGTGGAGCGCGACGAGGACGTGGACCCCTGGCCGACGTATCCGAAGATCTACCGGTTGTCGGCCGCGCACGAGGAGGCGCGTGATCTTCGGAGCGCGCCGGCGGCCGATGCGGACGCGCGCCTGTTCGCGGCCTCCACGCTCCGTTTCACCGGCGACGAGGGCGGGCGGGTGCGGTCGTTGCATCTGGTCGAGGTCGATGCGCGGCGTCGGCCGGTGGCGGGCAGTGGGCGGGTGCTGCCGGTGGATCTGGTGCTGCTGGCGCTCGGTTTCTCCGGGCCGGACCGGGAGGACGGGCTGGTGGACCAGTTGGGGCTGGCGCTGGATCCGCGCGGCACGATCGCGCGGGACGGTGACTTCGCGACGAACGTCCCCGGTGTGTTCGCCGCCGGGGACGCGGCGCGCGGGCAGTCGTTGATCGTGTGGGCGATCGCGGAGGGGCGCGCGGTGGCGGCGGCGGTGGACCGTCTGCTGTCGGGCGGTTCACGGCTGCCGGCGCCGATATCGCCGTACGACCGGCCCATGAGCGTCTAACGGCAGCGCCGCACGGGTCACTCCCGTTCGTCCGTGCCCGCCGCCTTGTCCGTTGCCAGGGGCCGCCCGGAGCGCCTTGCCCGTTGCCAGGGGCCGCCCGGAGCGCCTTGCCCGTTGCCAGGGGCCGCCCGGAGCGCCTTGCCCGTTGCCAGGGGCCGCCCGGAGCGCCTTGCCCGTTGCCAGGGGCCGCCCGGAGTGCCTTGCCCGTTGCCAGGGGCCGCCCGGAGCCGGGTCCGTGCGGCGTCGGGGGCGACGGCCTCGGTGGGGAGGGCTGGTCGTCGGGTGTGCGGCGCCCTCGGAGCATACGTACGGGGTGGCGTTGGAGGCCCTGTGCGAGGTTCTGCCGCCGCCGGGGGTGCGACGTGGCGCTGGGCGGCGGGTGAGGCGTCGCGGGGCGTCTCGGGCCCGAGGAGGGGGCTTCGCACGCCGTCCACGGACGGACCGCCGGGCGGGGTGCGCGGGCCCCTGCGCGGGGGCCCCGCACCCTCCGCCCTGGTGTCCGAAAAGTGGCTTACGGGCTGCGGGGATCGGACCAGCGGTGGGATCATCGGAACAGGAGGTGTGCTGCCGTCGTGCCCGGATCCGGGCCGGTGTCCGGCCGGAGCGGCAGTGGTCCACCCCATCCTTCGTTCCGCCGTCAGGCGCAGGGCCCATCCCGCGCGTCCCCCCTGTTGGCGGTCGGTCCTGGAGGGTGTCGATGACGACGCTCGACGAACGTCACGGAGACGGTGCCCACGGCGGGGAAGGCTCCCGGAGCGGGGTCGCCCCCGGCCCGGTGGGAGCCCATGGCCCGGCCACCGTCCCCCTGGAGGATCCCGGCGCCGCTCTCCCCCGCGTGGTGGGGTCCAAGGCCGCGAACCTCGCCCGTGCGGCCCGCGCCGGACTGCCCGTACTCCCCGGGTTCGTGATCCCGCAGAATGCGGGAGGGCATCCGGTCGCCCTGTGGCGCGCCTGGGACGAGCTGTCCGACGGTGGCAGCCGCCCGCTCGTCGTGCGGTCCTCGTCGCCGCGGGAGGACACCGAGGACTCCTCGCTGGCGGGCCGGTTCGCCTCGGTGCTCGACGTGCGGGGATGGCCCGCTTTCCGTACGGCCGTGACGGCCGTGCTCGACTCCGCGCACCGGTCCGACGGGGCCACGGCGCCCATGGCGGTGCTGGTGCAGCCGATGCTCACCGCGCGCGTGGGCGGGGTCCTGTTCGGTGCCGACCCGGTCGGGGGGCGTGCCGACCGGATGCTGGTGAGCGTGGTGCGGGGCGGCCCGGACAGCCTGGTCGGCGGCGCGCAGTCCGGTACCCACTACTGGCTGGGCGGGCGCGGACGGCTGCTGCGCACCGAGCCCGACGCGGCGGAGCGGCTGCTCACGCGCGGGGAGCTGGTCCGGTTGGCGCGGCTCGCGCGGCGGGCGCGGAAGGTCTTCGGCGGGCCGCAGGACATCGAGTTCGGTTTCGACGCGGAGGGGCGGCTGTGGCTGTTCCAGAGCCGCCCCATCACGGCGATGGCGGTACGGCCGCCGCGCGGGGCCCGGCTGCTCGGGCCGGGGCCGGTCGCCGAGACCCTGCCGGAGCAGTTGGCGCCGCTGGAGGAGGATCTGTGGGTGACGCCCATGGCCCGCGGGCTCGCCGCCGCCCTCGACATCACGGGCAGCGCACCGCGTCGGCTGTTGCGGACCGTACCGGTGGTCACCACGGTCGGGGGGCGCGCGGCCGCGGATCTGCGGCTGCTGGGTGTGGTCCCGCCCGCGCACCGGTGGCTGGTGCTGCTCAATCCGGCGCCGGGCGCGCGCCGGCTCGCGGCGGCCTGGCGGGTCGGCCGGCTGGCCGGGGCGCTGCCGGGTCTGGCCGGGGACCTGGTCGCGGATGTCGACCGCCGGCTGGTCCGGATCCCCGCGCCCTCGGTGCTGCCCGCTCCCGGGCTCGCCGCCGAGCTGCGGTGGACCCGCCGGGCCCTGGTGTCGCTGCACGCCCAGGAGGCCCTCGCGGGGGCCCTCCTACGGGAGTCCGGCGCAAGCCGCACCGCGGCCGGCGCGGCGCTGACCGCCCTGGCCGCCGCCCGCGCGCGGGGCGTCCGCGACGACGCCGCGGTCGCCGCGCACCCGGTGATCCTGGCTCTCACGGCCCCGAGCCTCGAAGACCGGGAACGGCCGTCACGGACACGCGCGGCGCGTCTGGGCGAGCCCGGGCAGTCCCTGCCCGCGAGGGCCGCGCCCCCACCGCTCCCCCTCCCCGGCGGGATCCCCGTTCTCCCGGCCCGCGAGGCGCTGCGGCTTCGGATCCGTTGGGTGCAGGAGCTGCAGGTCCGGCTTGTGCGGGAGGCGGCGCGGCGGGTGGGGGTCGCGGTGCGGGACGTGGCGCTGCTGCGCTGGCGGGAGCTCGGCGCGGCGCTCGACGGCGGGCCGCTGCCCGACGATCTCCACGCGCGCGTGCCGCGTGCCGCCTCTCCCCCGCTGCCGGACGCGTTCCGGCCGGCGGCGGGCGGGGTCGTGGTCGCCGAGCGGCGTGCCGGCGAGGACGCCGGCGGGCGGGGCGTGTCCGGGGGACGTGCCGTGGGGACCGTCTGGGACGGGACGGGCGTCCGGCCCGACGACCCGGTGCTCGTCGTACGCAGCCTGGATCCCGCGCTGGCCCCGCTGCTGCCGGGTCTCGCCGCCCTGGTCGCCGAGACGGGCAGCCCCTTGTCGCATCTGGCGGTCCTGGCCCGGGAGTTCGGGCTGCCCTCGGTCGTCGGGGCCGGCGACGCCGTACGCCGCTTCCCGCCCGGTTCCCGGCTCACGGTCGACGGGACCACGGGTGACGTACGGCTGGTGGAGGACGGGCCGTGAGGAGGGTCGCGTTCGTCTTCGCCGGGCTGGCCGCCGCCGGTGCGGGCACCTATCTCGTGCTCTATCTGTACTGGTGGCAGTGGCAGCGGGCCCTGATCTGCGGAGTGCTGCTGCTGGTCGTGGAGGTCATGCTGTTCGGCGTCGTCCTGCTGGGGCGGCTGGCCCGTATCGAGGAGCGGCTGCGCGCCACCGAACGGCGCCGGCGCGAGGCGGACGCGCGGCAGGAGGACGTGCTGGCCCGGCTCCGGCAGCCCGCCGCCGAGCGGGACGGGACGCGGTTCCGATGGCTGGAGGACCCCGCCGACCGTAGGTACGTCTTCGTACCGGTTCTCATGGTCACCGGTGTCCTGCTGTCCGGGCTGGCCTGGCTGGTCCAGCGGATCGCGTCCGCCACCTCTCGACCGGCGGAGCGCCGACTGGCCGGTCGGCTGGCCGTCCTCACGGCGCCCGATCCGGCGGGCCCCGACAACCCCAGCAGCCCGTACGACCCGTACGCCCGGCATGACCCGTACACCCCGGGCCCGTACGACCCGTACGACCCGTACGACCCGTACGACCCGGACGACCCGTACGACCCGGACGACCCGGACGACCCGGACGACCTCCCCCTCCCGGGCGGCGCCCCGCCCACCCGTGGCCGTCGCGTGCGCGTGGCCGGGGTCTACGTCCTCTGCGCCGCCCTGCTCGCCGGACTGGTCGTGGGGATCGCGCAGCTCACGCAGACGCGGGAGGAGAAGGAGAACCGGAACGAGGCGACCTCCGTGATCGTCCGGGTCGACATGCGGGGTGGGGACAGGACGGCGGCCCGCCGGTCGCTGGCCGCCCAGCAGGTCTGGCAGCGCTGCCGGGACTCCACGTCCGTGCCGCTGCGTCACGCGACGCTCGGGGACCTCGGCGGCGGCCTGTACGCCGGGACGGTACGGCCCGCGCTGACCGAGCACGACCGGTTGCGGCTGACCGGTTGCCTGGAGGACGCCACGCTGGAGCGTGCCCACCTCACGGTCGTCGGCATCGGCGACGCGGACGCGGACGACGACTGAGACGACCGAGACGGACTGAGACGACCGAGACGGACTGAGCCGTCCGTTGCGCCTGCCGGACGGACATACGGTCCATATATGCATGCGTACACGGACAAGACGGACAAGGGTGTACGGGGCTACCATGCCAGAGCGCCCACGTCCCCTAGTCCCCCCGGTCGCACATGGCTGTCCTCACCGCTCCCCCACCCCCTCCCGCTCCTCACCCCGCCCTGCGCAAGCGCCCCGTCACCCGGCGTGTGCTGCGCGTCCTGATCGCCGTCGTCATCGGTTACCTCGCCCTGTGGGCGGTCGGTGCGGGCGGCGTCGCGGCGGCGTCGTACTGGGTGCGGGAGGAGACGCCGGCACCGGCGGGGACCCATGCCGTACAGGGCATCCACCACTTCCAGCCGGTGGACGCCAAGGGCAGGCTGTGGCGGGGCGCGGCGCCGTCCCCGGCCGGCTATCGCGCGCTGGCGGGCCTGGGTTTCACCACGGTCGTCGACCTGCGCGCCGAGGACCTGAGCGCGTCCCGGCTCGCGGAACCGCGGAATGCCGGGCTGACCGTCGTGCGGCTGCCCATCCGTGACGGGCAGACGCCGAGGCCCGAGCAGGTGCGGCGGTTCCTGACGGCCGTCGCGCAGGCGCCCGGGAAGGTGTTCGTGCACTGCGGGGCCGGAGTGGGCCGTACGGGCACGATGGCCGCGGCCTACCTCGTGGAGACGGGGCAGGAGTCACCCGCGGCGGCGGTCCGGCGCAATCTCGCGGTCGGACCGCCGTCGATCGAACAGATCTACTACGGGCTGCATCTCGAACGCCGGGAGGCGGAGCAGCCGCCGCTGGCGATCGTCGCCGTGAGCCGTCTGGTGGACGCCCCACGGCGCATGATGACCTGGTTCTGACCGGTCCGGGTCACGGCTTGCGGGCCACCGCCCCGTAGCCCGGGATGACCCCGTCGTCCTGCCCCGGGACCGGCTCGCCGAGCTCGGGGTGCCAGTCGGGTACGACCGCCACGCCCGGGTCGACCAGCTCGAGGCCGTCGAAGAAGCGGCCGAACTCCTCGCGGGAGCGCAGAGCCAGCGTGACGCCCGCCGCCTTCAGCTTCTCCGTGGCCGCCGCGGACTCCTCCGGGGTGAAGTCGGCGGTGGCGTGGGTCATCATCAGGTAGCTGCCCGAGGGGAGCTCGGCGAGCAGCCGGTCGACGAGTTCGTGCGCGCCGTCCTCGTCGGAGATGAAGTGCAGCAGCGCGACCAGCGACAGGGCCACCGGCCGGCCGAGGTCCAGGACCTTGCCGGCCCCCTCGAGGATGGTGGCCGGATCACGGACGTCCGCCTGCAGGTACTCCGTGACGCCTGCGGGTGTGCTGCGCAGCAGCGCCGCCGCGTGGGCGAGCACGATCGGGTCGTTGTCGCAGTAGACCACGCGGGCGTCCGGGGCGATCTCCTGGGCGACCTGGTGGAGATTGGGCTCGGTGGGGATGCCCGTGCCGATGTCCAGGAACTGGCGTATGCCGTTCCCGGCCAGCCAGCGTGTGGCGCGGTGCATGAAGGCACGGTTGACTCGTGCCATCACCGGCACGCGCGGGTCGAGCGCGAGCATCTGGCGGCCCATGGCCTCGTCGACGGGGTAGTTGTCCTTGCCTCCGAGGTACCAGTCGTACATCCGCGCGGGATGGGGCTTGCCGGTGTCGATCTCGACGGCGGGGGTCGGGTCCTGCCCGGTCATGAGACGCTCCGTAAGACGCAACGAATAATCAAGTCAGTGCCAAATCAAGGAAGTCGAACGACAGAAACGAGAAGGGTGAGAAACGACAAGTACCCAGGTCAGGAAAGCAGGAAGTCGGCATCCCCCGCCTTGGCCCCTTCGATGAAGGCCGTCATCTCGTCGGTCGTGTAGATCAGCGCCGGCCCGTCCGGGTCGGTGGACTGACGGACGGCTATCCGGCCGTCGGCGAGTTTCATCGCCTCCAGGCAGTTGCCTCCGTTGCCGCCGCTCCAGGGCTTGTGCCAGCCCTCGCTGCCCAAGTCCCGCGCGGGCATGCCGTTGTAGACCCGTTTGCGCGGCTTGATGCGATCCATTCACAGCTCCTTGCGGAAATCCCTGAGGATCTCCTTCGTGCGATGTGCAGTAGCGGCCTGCGCCGCCATGCGGTCCATGACCTCGAGGTGGGTCGCCACCTCGGTGCGCGCGTCGAGATAGACGGCGCCGGTCAGGTACTCGCTGTAGACCATGTCCGGAAGCTCCGGCATGGCGAATCGGAAGAGCACGAAGGGCCCGTAGGTGCCGGGGTGCGGCCCGTTCGCGAACGGGGCCACCTGCAGCGTCACGTTGGGCAGCTTCGCCGCCTCGAGCAGTTTGTCGATCTGCGCGCGCATCACCTCCGGACCGCCCACCGGGCGGCGCAGCACCGTCTCGTCCATCACGACCCACAGCCGGGGCGCGTCCTCACGAGTGAGCAGTTCCTGGCGTTGCATGCGCAGGTCGACCAGACGCTGGATGTCCTCCGGCCGGGTCTGTCCGATGGCGCCGGACCTCAGGACCCCGCGCGCGTAGTCCTCGGTCTGCAGCAGACCGGGCACGAAGTGCGGTTCGTACTGGCGGATCAGGGCGGCCGCGCCCTCCAGGCTGACGTGCATCGAGAACCAGCCGGGGAGGACGTCGTGGAACCGTTGCCACCAGCCGGGCCTGTTGGCATCCTCGGCCAGTTGGACGAACCCCTCGGCCTCCTCGTCGGTGACGCCGTAGGCCTTCAGCAGGAGTTGGAGGTAGGGGATCTTGAGGCTGACCTCGGCCATCTCCATGCGGCGGACGGTGGCGGGGGCGACCCGGAGGATCTTGGCCGCCTCCTCGCGCTTGAGCCCCGCGCGCTCCCGCAGGTCCAGCAGGCGCCGGCCGAGGACGACCTGTCCGACGGTCGGCGCGGACCGCGGTTCGCTCACGCTCCACCTCCACGAAGAGCCCCGGCCGACCGGTGCCCTGGCCGCGCTGAGCAGCCCCGGCCGGCCGGTGACGGAACGAATCCTGACAGCCTTACGGCGCCATTCGAAGACCTATTCGAAGATCTGTACGACCACGTACGCGGATCTCCGGTGATCCCAACTGGCGCCGCTCAACATGCTGTTGCGAGCAGTGTGCCACGGCGCTCCACCGCGTCACACAGCACTCTGCATTTTTCAGAGTGACACTTGCCAAGTGTTCACGGCACGGCGATAGTGGCAAGCGTGATTCCGTCCGCGCCCTTAGGAACAGACGCCGCCGCAGGCCGCCCCCAGGGTCTCGGTGCCGCCCCGGGAGCAGGCCCCGAACAGGCCGCTGCCGAGCGCCGGTTCCGATTCGAACTGGCCGCCCATCCGGGTTCGCCCGCCCAGGCCAGACGTCTGGCACGGGCCCGGCTGACCGGCTGGTCGGTGTGCGAGGACACCTGCGACACCGCGGCTCTCGTCATATCCGAGCTGGTCACCAACGCGATCGTGCACACGGCCAGCGATGTCGTCGTGTGCGAGCTGCTCGACGGCGACGACGTGCTGCGCATAGCCGTTCGCGACCAGGGCTGCGCTCCCGACGATCCGCATCCCTCCCCGCAGCGTCCCGAGGAGGAGCACGGGAGGGGGTTGCTCCTCGTCGAGGCCCTCTGTCACGCCTGGGGCGCCCAGGAGCACGGCTCCGGCCTGCTGGTCTGGGCGGACCTCCCGCGCGGCGCGGACGAGCCGGCCGAGGCCGCCGAGCCCGGTGCCGACGCGAGCGCGGAGGAAGCGCGGGAGCGGAGGCCGGAGCAGGAGCAGGCCGTGCCGCGCCCGGGCGGAGGGGAGGCGCGGGAGCACGGCGAGCCGCGCGACGATCTCGGCTGGGGCGCCCGTCCCAAGCCCGGCCCGGCCGAGGGCTCCGGGGACGAGGACGAGGCCGTGGAGCAGTCCCACCGCGATCGCGCGCCGATGGGCGGCGCCCGGGTGCCCCGTCCGGCGCCCTCGCCCGGTGCGGCGGAGGCGTACGCGGCCGAGCTGATACGCAGAACGCCGCTCGGCGCGCCGAAGCCCCTCGGCCGGACGCCGGTCACACCCCCGGCCAAGGGCCACGTCAGTCCGGATCCCAAGGACCACCTCGGCCCGGAGCCCAAGCAGCACCTCGGCCCGGAGCAGCGCACGGCCGGTCCCTACGGCGCGGACCACCGCATCCCCGAACAGCGCGCCGCCAACCCGTTCGCCCCCGACCGGCGTGCTCCGGAGCAGCGGGTGTCCGACCTCTGCGTCCTGGACCACCACGGCCCGAGCCATCACGCTCTGGACCAGAGCCCCTTCGCGCACGCCCCGGCCGGCCACACCTGGGTGAGCCACAGCCCGCTGACCCACCGCACGGCCGATCACCGCCTCACGGACCACCGCCCGACGGACCACCGCACGGCCGATCACCGCCCGACGGACCACCGCCCCGCGGACCACCGCCCGACGGACCACCGCGCGACGGACCACCGCCCCGCGGACCACTGCCCGACGGACCACCGCCCCGCGGACCACCGCAAGCCGGACCACCGCCCGGTGGATCACCGCACGGCCGACCTTCGCACCGCGGACCACCGCCCGGCCGACCTTCGCACCGCGGACCACCGCACCGCGGACCACCGCCCGGCCGACCTTCGCACCGCCGATCACCGCACGCCGGATCATCGTGCCCTCGACGCCCACTGCGTGGACGAGCGCGGCGCGGAGCAGCTCCCCCCGGTCCATTCGGTCACCGCCCACTCCCCCGCCCCCGTCGGCGAGGTCTCCGTCCCTCGGCCGTTCCCCGGTTCCGGGGGCGGTTCGGGGCTTCCCGCGCTCGAGAGAAGCCGAGAGCGGGGGAGGGCATGAGCGGCGCGCCCGGCCGGAGGCCGGTGCGCTCCCTCGACACGCTCGTCCGACTGCGGCGCGACCTCGGCCCCGTCCCGCAGCCTCCCCGCCGGCTCACCGTGCCGGACGGCATGACCGCCCCGCTGGGCTGCGACGCCGTGGCCGTACCGGCCGGCATCGGCCCGTTGCTCATGCCCCGGCTGCCCCGGGTGGGCTGTGTGTTCGCCGACGAGGGTCACTGGTGGTGGCTCGTCCCCTCGGACTCCGACTACGCCCTGGAGTGGCCCGCCCCCGCCCGCTACGCACCGGGCGCGATCGTCCCGGAGTCCCTGCCGGCCCCGGACCTCATCCACCGACCGGACGGCACGCTTCCGTACACCCCGCCGATCCCCCTCTATCTGGCGCTGTGCCGCCTCACGGGCACGACACCCACCTGGTCCCGGCCGATCAGCGCGTAGTCGGCCACCACGTACCGCCGGCCGCCCCGCCGGCCCCGCGCAGCGCGGTCGTCCGGCCTCCGGCGTACGCCCCCGCGCATCCCTCTTCCGCGTCCCGCGCCCTGTCCTGCCCCGTCGCCTGCCGGGATAGTGGCCGTTCGTCGACGATCGCGGGAGGCGGCAAACGTGGGGCAGGCGGGAGAGGCGCACAAACCGAAGGGTCCCGACGAGCGCGAGGTGTCCGAGTCGGAGCGGCTGCTCTTCGGCGGCCCGCTCCGCTACGACATGGGCTGGAACCAGCACCGGGACGCCTTCCTGGAGCTGAGTTTCCGCGCGATGGTGACCCGGCTCCCCTCCCTGCTGGCGGTCAGCCTGAAGCTGGCCCGGCAGGCCGACCCGCGGGCCGCCCGCACCGTGCTGGCCGCCGAGGCAGGCCGGGGCGTGGCCCAGGCGGTGGGGCTGCTCGCGGTGAACTCGGTGCTCACCCGGCTGATCGGCGGCGGCCCGATGGAGGACCGGCTGCACGGTTCCCTCCCCGCCCTGGTCGTCATGGCCGCCGTACTCCTCGTGGGAGCGCTGCTGCGGGCCGCGTCGACATACGCCACCGGGCGGCTGGAGCCCAAGGTGGAGCGGGTGGCGACCGAGCTGTATCTGGAGCGGGCGGCGGCGGTGGAGCTGGCCGCGATCGAGGACCACGCCTTCCACAAGCTGCTGGACACGGCGCAGTACGGCGCCTCGTCCGCACGGCGGATGATCATGTACGGCACGCGCGTGGTGAACGCGATGATCTCGCTGGTGGCGGCGGCCGGGGTGCTGACGGTGCTGCATCCGCTGCTGCTGCCGCTGCTGATCACGATGACGCTGCCGAGCGCCTGGAGCGCCCTGACGAACGCGCGGCGCCGCTACGAGTCGTTCCACACCTGGGTGCAGCACGCGCGCGCGGGTCATCTCATCGCCGCTCTGCTGACCGAGCCGGAGGCGGCGCCCGAGATCCGGGTGCACGGGGTCGGCCCGTTCCTGCTGCGGCACTTCCGGGCGATGTCGGAGACGGCGGAGGCGGAGCAGGCCCGGCTGGCCCGGCTCGCCGCCCGTACCGGGCTGATCGCGGCGATCTGGACGGGGCTGGCGACGGTGGCGACGTACGCCACGCTGGGCGGGCTGCTGCTCACCGGGACGATGGCGCTGGCGGTCGCGGGCACCGCGGTGATCGCGATCCGCAGCGGCTCGGCGAGCCTGAACACGCTCGTCCTGGAGGTCAACCAGCTCCACGAGGAGGCCCTGTTCGTGGGGGATCTGCAGCGGCTGTACGTCGAGGCGGCCGAGCGGGCGATCCCGGAGGGCGGGGTGGCCCTGCCGGAGGACCCGCGGGAGATCCGCTTCGAGAACGTCACGTTCGGCTATCCCGGCGAGTCGGCGCGCCCCGCCCTCGACGACGTCACGCTCTCCCTCCCGCTCGGCCGGATCGTCGCGCTGGTCGGGGAGAACGGCTCGGGCAAGACGACCCTGGTGAAGCTGCTGGCCGGGCTGTACCGGCCGGACCGGGGGCGGATCCTGTGGGACGGCGTGGACGCGGCGGACGCGGACCGGCACCAGCTCGCCGAGCGGATCGCGATGGTGGCGCAGGATTTCAAGCGCTGGCCGTTCACCGCGCGGGTGAACGTGGCCGTGGGGCGCTCGTCCGCGGCGATGACGGAGGAGCGGCTGGCGGGCGCGGTCGCGGAGGCGGGCGCCGAGGACGTGGTCGCGGATCTGCCGCGCGGTCTGGACACCCTGCTGGCCCGGAACTTCAGCGGCGGGCACGAGCTGTCCGGCGGCCAGTGGCAGCGCCTCGGCATCGCGCGGGCCGCGTACCGGCGCGGCCGCATCCTGATCGTGGACGAGCCGACGGCGGCCCTGGACGCCCGGGCCGAGCTGGAGGTGTTCGACAAGATCCGGGCGCTGGCGGGCAGCGGTCAGACGGTCGTCCTGATCACCCACCGGCTGGCGTCGGTGCGCCACGCGGACCTGGTGCACGTCCTCGACCAGGGCCGGCTGGTGGAGTCCGGGACCCCGGACGAGCTGCTGGCCTGCGGCGGCGTCTACGCGGAGCTGTACGCCCTCCAGGCGGAGCAGTTCAAGCCGACGGCGCCCACGTCGAGCGTCGGCTGAGGATCACTCGGCGGCGTCGGCCCGCACGATCACCAGGAAGGTGTCGGTCGCGAGGTCCATGACGACCTCGGCGGCCAGCCCCTCCATGCGCCGCGCGTGGGCGAACTCCTCCGCGGGCCACGATCCGCGCGGCCCGCCTGCGGGAAAGCGCTCGAGCACGGTTCGCCCGTTCACCATCTCGCACCTCCAGAAAGCGTCGTACTTGTAGGAGTTAACGCTCTCCGGGGGCCTGGAAGCTCGCTCAGTTGCGTTACTGAGACGTAGTTGACACGGGTTCGGCGCGGACCGTGAGGATCCGGTCACGTTCCGGACAACTCAGGCACCGCGCGTGTCAGACGTCGTACGCGTCGTGATGGCGGACGGGCCGCTCCGCGAGCGGCTCCAGGGCGGTGAGGTCGAGGAGCCGGGGGTGGCGCCGGGCCCGTCGAGGCCGCGGTCGTACACCGCGTGGATGGCCGGGGGTTTTCCGCGTGGGGGGCGGGTGTCGGAGCGGGCGTCGTCGTGTCGACGTACGGCGGTGTCGTGCGGTCGCGTGAGGCGTGGCCCGCTTCGTGTCGCGAAGCTGTCGCCGTACGCGGCGGGCGGGCACCCTGGCGCCACGACACCTCCTGGAGGGAGCCCGGCATGCTCCTCGCCACCTGGAACCTGGAGAACCTGTACCGGCCCGGCGGACCGTTCGGCCCGAAGGACAAGGCGGCGTACGAGGCGAAGCTCGCCGCGCTGGCCGACGTCGTGACGGCGCTCGACCCGGGGGTGCTCGGCGTGCAGGAGGTCGGGGAGCCCGAGGCGCTGGCGGATCTGCTGGAGACGGTGGGCGGCACCTGGCACACGGCGCTCTCCGCCCTCCCCGACGGCCGGGGCATCCGGGTCGGAGTGGTCAGCCGTACGCCCCTGGAGGTCCTCGCGGACACGCGGGCGTTCCCGGCGCGGGTGCGGCCGGTGCAGGCGGACGACTCCGGTGCCGTCTCGGAGGGGGCGGGGCGGGGGTTCCTCGCGGTGGAGACGGTGACGGAGGCCGGGCCGCTGCGGATGGCGGTGGCGCATCTGAAATCCAAGTTGCTCACCTACCCGGGGGATCGTTTCTTCCCGCACGACGAGGGCGAACGGGCCCGTTACGGCGCGTACGCCCTCTACCGGCGGGCCGCGGAGGCGACGGCGCTGCGGGCACTCGCCGACGAGCTGCTGGCCGGTGACGGCCGTGCGCGCGATGTGGCCGTGCTGGGCGATCTCAACGACGAGGTGCAGGCGGCGACCACCCAGATGCTGCTGGGGCCACCCGGTTCCGTGATCGGTACGCCGGGCTTCGAGACGCCCGACAGGGGCGACGCGGCCCGGCTGTGGGACGTGGCCCCGCTGATCCCCGCCGACCGTCGGTACTCGCGGATCGACTCCGGCCGCCGTGAACTGATCGACCACATCCTGACGAGCCACCGCCTGGTCCACCGGGTCACGCAGGCCGGGACGGGGACGGTGGAGGAACTCCGTCTGCCGTCGGTGGGGGCGGATCCGGCGGCACACCACAGCGCGGCGGGATCGGACCACGCCCCGGTGTGGGTGCGCGTCGGCTGACGGGCAGCGCCCTGGAGGGGCGCGGGACCGTGTCGCCGGCGGCTGCGCCGCGTGGGCGCCACCAGCCACCACGGCGCCCGTTCAGCCCGCGAGCGGCACCGGCACCGGAGTCGTCAGCCCCACGCGGTCCCGCCGCACGGCGAGTTCGCCGAGGAGTTCGGCGAGCCGGGCCCGGTGCCCGGGCCCGAGCCGGCCGGTGTCGTCGAGGTGGACGGCGCAGGCGGTGGTGGTGTCGACGAGCCGTTCGAGGAGGGCGGCGACCTCGTCCGTGCCCTCCGAGTGCCGGGCGAGGGCGGGCAGTTCATGGGCGGCCAGCGCGCTGGCGGTACGGGCCTCGGCGAGCGTGCGGTAGGCCTCGCGGCGCAGGGTCCAGCGGACGGCGCGGTCGTCGGGGCCGTCGAGGACATGGGTGAGGTAGGCGTGCGCGGCGGCGGAGGCTGTGGCGAGCCGGGCGCGCACCTGGCCGCCGCGCTCCCCCGGCATCGGCAGATGTCCGACGACGAGCACGATCGCGCAGGCCAGCAGGGTCTCGGCGATACGGCTGACGGAGGCCTGGGGCTCGCCGCCGACCATCACGAGGGACAGCACGAGGACGGTGACGACGGCGGTCTGCGCGGCGAAGTGCCGGGTGGAGACGGGGATGAGCGCACCGCAGACGGCGACCAGCGCGACGAGCCCCTCCGGCCGGGGCAGCACGGCGGCGAACGCGGCGAACAGCAGCGCGCCGAGCACCGTCCCGGCGGCCCGGCACAGCACCCGGGACACCAGCGGACCGAGGTCGGGCTTGACGAGGAACACGGCGGTGGCGGGCAGCCAGTACCAGTGGGTGTGCTGCCCGTACCAGTGGGAGTGGTGCAGGGCCTGGGCGATGGCGGCGCTCGCCCCGAAGCACAGGGCGACCCGCAGCCCGTACTCACGGCCGCCCGCCCCGAACGCGGTCCGCAGCAGATCGCGGGCGCGGCGCCTGCGGGTGTGCAGTGCGTCCGCGCCGCCCCGGTCGAAGGTCTCGGCGGCGTGCAGCAGCGCGTCGTCGAGGGCGCGCAGCGCGGGCGCGGACCGGGAGGGCGCGGGCAGCGGCCCGGTGGGCGTGTGGTCGCGTACGGCGACGGCGAGGCGCCGGGGCCCTTCGGTGGCGCGTTCGCAGACGGGGTCCCCGGCCCAGGCGAGGGCGGTCGCGGCCTCGGCGAGGGGCAGCGCGGCGGCGTACTGGGCGTGCAGCCGGCGTTCGGCGGCGGAGCCGGCGCAGCGGCGCAGGCGGGGGCCGGTGAGGGCGTCCTGGGCGTGGTCGAGGGCGGCGGTGAGGGCGGCGCGGCGGGCGGTGGCGTGTTCGGTGCCGGCGGCGTCGAGGAGGTCGGCGACGGCGTCGTAGACCCCGGCGACCGCGGCGCGCTCGCCGTCGAAGCGGAAGTCGCCGGTCAGCGCGCCGGGTGTGGGCAGTGCGAGGCGCAGGGTGAGCAGCCAGCCGGCGCCGGCGAGAAAGGCGAGGGCGCGGATCCATCCGGCTTCGGGCACGGGCATTCCGGCGCCGACGGCCGCCGCGACGAGGAGCTGTGTCCCGGCTCCCGAGGCGACGGGCCCGATGGCGCTCATCCCGCCGGCGAGGAGGCCGAGGGCGGTCAGTACGGCGGTCAGCGCGACGGCGCCCACCTGGCCGCCGACGTATGTCCCGACGAGCATCCCGCCCGCGCCCGCGAGCGCGGGTACCCCGAGCCGTTTGACGGCGGCCCGTCGGCTGCCGGGGCGGTCGTTGATCCCGGCGAGCATCGCGGCGATGGCGGCGACGACGCCGAGGGAGACGTGGTCGGTGAGGACCGCGACCAGCAGGAGCGGTCCGGCCGCGAGTGCGCCGCGGGTGACCGCGCTCCAGGGGACGGGTCCGCGCTGGGCCCGCAGGGCGTGGGCGAGCCAGGGCGGCAGGACGGTGCGATCGGCAACGGCGGAACGCGGGGACACGGGGCTCCTGTCGTGGCGAGGGCGGGTGTGCCTTCGGGCGACGGCGGCCGGGGCGGTCAGCGGTGAGCTGTGGTGTCCACGGTAGGGGGTGGTCGCGGGGATCGTGGCGCTGCGGCGTTTCGGCGAGGTGACGTCTGCGCCGGATCCCGCTTTCTTTATGAACGCAATGCCGGAAACGGGAGCGGGACCGGAGGCGTAGCCTGCCCCCGGCCCCTGGTGAGGCCGCCCATGTGGCACGCCGGCACGCTTGAGGACCCAGGTGAGTCTGATGTCGTCGCGTCCTGCCTTTGGACCACCGCGCATCGAGCTGCGCGGGCTGGACTTGAACCAGCACTTCGACGTCCGGGGCCCTGGGCCCGGTCGATCCGGCGATCGGCGGCGAATGCTGAGTCTGGAGCGAGAGTCTGAGATTCAGTGATCACCGATCATTGGTGATCGTCACGACAGGCTTCAGCTTCAGCTTTGCGCTCCTCGCGCACCCCGGCCGCGAAAGGCCGGGGAGTTTCGAAACGGTTACTCGAAGAGGTAACCGAAAAACGCGTCACCGACGCGCTGGTCGACGACGTCGACGCCGTTCGCCTCTTCGCGGGCGAATTTCACGGCCTGCTGCAGTTTCTCGACCCGGGTCAGGATTTCGTTGATCCGGCGGGCGGGAAGGGCTCCGGAGAACTTCACGGTCGTCCAGTAACCGACCGGCACGTCCTCGTAGTACACCTCGACCTGCGCCGGGTGCTTCTCGGTGGCCTCCGCCTTCACATGGTTGCGGGGCACCTTCCTGGTGCGCAGGGTCCGCACCGGCTCGGTCTTCCAGGCGTCGGTGGAGGGGTCCCGCACCCAGGACTCGGAGGCGTCGAGGACCGGCAGCTTCCGTACGAAGGTGTGGAGGTCGACGAGCTGCTTCTCCAGGAAGAGCAGGTAGGACACGGGCACGTCGGCGACGAGGACCCGGCCGTCGACCTTCACATCGGCGCGGGCGGTGCAGTTGGCCCAGTCCTTCGTGGCGGTCACGTCGAACAGCCGGGTCAGCGTGGCCGCGGTCTCCCGCAGCACGTCCTCGGCCTGCACCTGTACGCGCGTCGACTCGGGCGGCAGTTGCTCGCCCTCCTCGTCCTTGGGCTGGTAGGTACGCGAGATACCGGCCAGCAACGCGGGCTTCTGCAGCCCGTGGTGTGCCGCGGTCAGGTCCTGGTGAGCCTTGGACTTGATGCCCTTCTCGACTGCGATGATCTGATTGAGTTTCGCCACGGAAAGACCGTAGCAACGGCAACTCGCCCCTTCCAACGATTATTCGGGGACGTGCTTCAAGGCGGCCCGTACGCATTCCTCGAAGAGGTCCGAGGCCCGCTCCACCACGCTCACCAGCGCGTCGGATTCCGCGGTGCCGAGAAGGCGGAGGAGTTGGTCGGCCTGCCGCAGCCCGGCCCTTTCCAGCAGCCGTTTCTCGTTCGTCACCCACTCCCCGCGGGCCGCGAGCACCGCGTGCGCCGTCTGTGCGGCCGCGACGGCGAGCGCTCCGGCGGTCTCGGTCCGCCGGCCGGCGGGGGCGTGGTGGGCCCGGGCGTAGCCGAGGGTGGCGCGGGCGGTGCCGTACCAGCGGTCGGGCGCGGTACGGCGGAGCGGTGCGGGGTAGGCGGGGGGTTGCCGCAGCTCACCGCGCAGGACCCGGTTGACGGCCAGCTCGGCGAGGAGGAGACAGGTGGGTATCCCCGCGAGATGGAACAGCAGCGGCTCCACCCGGAAGCGCCCCCGCTCGGCCTCGGCGCACTGGTGCTCCACGACGTCGAGGTCCCGGTAGTGCACGTCGACGCGCCGCCCGTCGACGGTGAGCCAGGCGCCCCCGTTGAACACCCCGCCGCCCCACCCGCCGATCTCGGAGACCTCGCCCTCCCAGCCGACGGCCCGCAGGTCGTCCGGGTCGAACGGCCCCCGGTAGTGGACGGCGAGGTCCCAGTCGCTGCCGGGCCGGTGCGTTCCCTGGGCCCGGGAACCACCGAGCGCCACGGCCCGAACCCCGGGGAGGGCTGCGAGACGGTCGGCGGTGGCGTCGAGGAAGGCGGCGTCGCTCAGGGCGGGCACGGACATCGGTCTCCAGGCTGGGGTGCGGCTCCGGGTGGCCAGGGTGGCGGGGCGGCGCGGCCGATGTCGAACGGTTGTCGCCTGCCGTGCGCCCTCGGCGGAATCAGGGCCTGCCCCACACCCGTCTCTTCGGCACCGGCCGCGCGAAGGCCCCCGCGCGGCTGGTCGTCAGGCCCAGGCCCACCAGTGACTCCGCCAGCTTCACGGCGGCCCCCACCCCGTCCACGACGGGCACGCCCAGTTTCTCGGACAGCTTCGTCTGCAGGCCCGTCATTCCGGCGCATCCGAGGACCAGGACCTCGGCTCCCGCGTCCCGCGCGCTCTCGGCGGCCGTGAGGAACGCCGCCTCGGTGCGTTCCTCGTCGCCGAGGTCGAGGACACCGAGGCCGGTGCCGACGACGGCGGCGCAGTTGCGGCCGACTCCGGCGAGTTCCAGGCTGTCCTCGATCTGGCCGCAGGAGCGCTCCAGGGTGGTGACGACGCCGTAGCGGCGGCCGAGGAGGCAGGCGAGGTGGGCGGCGGCCTCGGTGATGTCGACGACGGGCACGTCCACCAGTTCCCGGACGCCTTCGCGGCCGTGCTCACCGAAGCCGGCCATGACGACGGCGTCGTAGGACGGGCCGTCGTAGGTGCGCAGGGTGTCGATGACGGCCGCCGCCGAGAGGTAGCTGTCCAGCCAGCCCTCCGCCGACTCGGGCCCCCAGGCGGGGGTGAGGCCGAGCACGGCGGTGCCCGGGCCTGCCGCGGCCCGGGCACCTCGCACGATCTCCTCGGTCATCTCCTGCGTGGTGTTGCAGTTGGTGACGACGATCCGTACGTTCCGCACGCTTCTCAGACCTCCGCGGGCTGTTCGGGGACGGCCGCCCGCTCGGTGCGGGTCAGCAGGACGTAGAGGCCGGCCGCGAGGGCCGTACCGATGAACCACGAGTAGGGGGCGACGTCGCTGAAGGTCTTCACCAGCGCGAGCACCGCGGCGACCCCGGCGGAGGGCAGGAACGCCCACAGCGCCTTGGGGTTGACGCCCTTGCGGTAGTAGTAGCGGGAGCCGGGGGTGGCGTCGAACAGTTCGTTCACGTCGACGCGGCCGCGCTTGACCAGGTAGTAGTCGACCATGATCACGCCGAACAGCGGGCCGAGGAAGGCGCCGAGACCGCCGAGGAAGTAGTTGACGACGGTGGGGTTGGAGAAGAGGTTCCAGGGGGTGACGACCAGCGCGGCGACGGTGCTGATCATGCCGCCGACCTTGAAGGTGATCTTCTGCGGCCAGACGTTGGCGAGGTCGTACGCCGGGGAGACGAAGTTGGCGACGATGTTGACGCCCATGGTGGCGATGGCGAAGGTCAGCGCGCCCAGCACCATCACCCAGGTGTTGCCGACCCTGGCGACCAGTTCCGCGGGGTCGGTGATGGCCTCGCCGAACACCTCCAGCGAGCCGGCCGTCACGATGACCGACACGACCACGAAGGCGGTCGAGTTGATGGGCAGGCCCCAGAAGTTGCCGCGTCGTACGGTCTTGTAGTCGGGCGCGAAGCGGGAGAAGTCGCAGAAGTTGAGCATCAGCGTGCCGTAGGTGGCGAGGATCAGTCCGATCGCGCCGAACCACTGCCGCCACTGCTCACCGACGGAGACCGGGTGCGGGGTGGTGGTGAGCGAGATGGTCCAGTCGGCCTTGGCCAGCACCCAGACCGCCAGCGCGATCATCACCAGCCAGATCGCGGGACCGCAGAAGTCCTGGAACTTGCGCACGGACTCCATGCCCTGGCTGATGATCAGCGCCTGGATCAGCCAGAGGGAGAGGAAGGAGACCCAGCCGAGGGCGTCGAGGCCGAGGAAGGAGCTGTGCGTCCAGGACTCCAGGCCGGGCCAGGCCGCCAGCAGCATCACGTTGACGGCGACGGAGGCCAGGTAGGTCTGGATGCCGTACCACATGATGGCGATCACGGCCCGGATCAGGGCGGGGACGTTGGCGCCCCAGACGCCGAAGCTGATCCGGCTGACGACCGGGAAGGGCACGCCGTGACGCTGACCGATCCTGCCCATCCAGTTCATACCGATGTAGATGAGCACGAAGCCGACGAGGAGGGAGGTGAAGATCTGCCAGACGTTCATGCCGAGGACCAGCAGACCGGCCGCGAACGTGTAGTTGCCGAGGTTGTGGACGTCTGACATCCACATGGCGAAGAGGTCGAAGACCTTCCAGTTGCGCTTCTCGGCGGGGGCGAGGTCTTCGTTGGTGAGCCGGGGGTCGGGAACGAATGCTGGCGCGCCGGTGGCTTCGGCGCTGTCGGCAAGGGACACGGGGCCTCCATGAAGTGGATGTCCTGCTCTGGAATCCGCGTTTGGTATACCAAACTGCGGTCATGCTCCTCCCGTCAAGCGTTCTGACCGATGTCCGTCCCGTTACGGCTCGGTAAAAGCACCCCCGGGTCGGCGAAGATGGCCCCATGAGCCCCACGACGAAGATCGAACCCCTCGGAGCGGTGCGCGAACGCGTCCTGGCCACCCTGCGGCAGGACATCATCGCGGGCCGTCTGCGTCCCGGCGACCGGCTCGTCGAGCGGGAGCTGGCCGAGCGGTTCGGCGTCTCACGGGTACCGGTCCGCGAGGCCATCCGCTCCCTGGTCGCCGAGGGCTTCGTCCTCTTCGAGTCGGCGCGCCGCACCGTCGTACGCCGCCTCACCCCCGACGACGTCAAGGAACTCTTCGAGCTGCGTGAGGCGTTGGAGGTGTACGCGGCCGGACTGGCCGCCTCCCGGGCCACCGAGGAGGTGCTGGCCGAACTGCGCGGGCTCCTCGACCAGGCGGCCACGGCCACCGCCGCCGGGGACGCCGAGACGATCACCGACATCAACACCCGCTTCCACGACGCCATCCTCGCCATGGCGGGCAACAGCCTGCTGATCTCGGTCATGGAACCCGTCGACGGCCGGATGCGCTGGCTCACCAGGCAGAACGAGGAGTGGCCCCGGCTCCTCGCCGAACACCGCGAACTGTACGACGCCCTCGCCTCCGGCGACCCCGACCGGGCCCGCGCCCACGCCCTGCGCCACGTCCAGGCCAACTACCGCTCCACCGTGCGGCACCTCTTCGGCGACCTCGAACAACCGACCGAGCACGATCAATAAACTCTCCTCCGGACACCCAACGGGAGGAGAAGAGGAACATGGTCAGCAGACGCGGGCTGTTGAGCGGAGCCGCACTCGTGGGGGCGGGCGCGATGACCGGGGTGATCGGTGGCGCGGGAAGCGCCACCGCCGACGCCCCGCTCGACACCCCGTTCACCCCGGTCGCCGCCCCGCACCTGCTCGAAGCCGAGCGGATGGTGCAGTACCAGCGGTTGCTGGCGGCCGGGCATCTGCCCGCCGGACTCACCGGACACTGGCCGCTGGACGGCTCGGGCGCCGACCGCTCCGGCCGCGACCGGCCCCTCACGCTCGGCACCGGCGCGACCTGGTCGGCCCTGCGGGCCGGCGGCGAACTCGGCCTCGACGGCACCTCCGGGGCGTACGCCGCCACCACCTCCGTCCTGGACACCACCGCCCCCTTCACCGTCTCGGCCTGGGTACGCCTCGCCCCCGACGCCGACCGCGGGAACATGTACACCGCCGTCAGCCAGGACGGCACCCGCTGCAGCCGCTTCCTGCTCCAGTACGACGACGCGGCCGCCACCTGGGCCTTCAAGGTCCGCGCCGAGGACCAGAGCGTCAAGATCTCCGCCCTCGCCACCACGACCCCGGTCCTCGGCCGCTGGACCCATCTGACCGGCGTCTGGGACGGCACCCGCGTCCACCTCTACGTCGACGGCACCCTCGAAGGCAGCGCCGACGCGGCCCTGTCCTGGGCCGCCGGCCAGGGCTTCAGCATCGGCCGGGCCCGCTGGGACGGGGCGTACGTGAACCGCTTCAAGGGCTCCGTCGACGACGTCCGCGCCTACGGCCGCGCCCTCACCGCCGACGAGGTCTCCCTGATCAGCGGGCGGACGGCCCGCGCCAACAACGTCTACCTGATCGGCTCCCCCTCGACCGTCACCTGGGGCACCCCCGACGACCCGGCGAGCTGGATCGCCCACGCGCGCTGCTCGTCGTTCCTCACCTGGGTACTGCGGCACACCTACGGATGGGCCACGGACGACTACTTCCGCCAGTACTTCCAGGACCGCGTCCCGGAGGCCGCCGACTACCGCAAGGCCTTCACCGACGGCACGGGCGGCCCCCGCTTCCAGCGCATCCGCAAGGTCGCCGACCTGCTGCCGGGAGACCTGATCGCCGTCGACTACCAGGGCACGGTGGAGAACAACACCGGGCACATCGTCATGGTCCGCGAGGTCAAGGGCGTCTTCAGCGGGGTGGCGGACTTCAGCGGCGAGACGCAGTACGCCGTCGAGGTCGTCGACTGCACCGCCGAGCCGCACGGCGTGTACGGCCTGACCAACTACCCCAAGTACCCGGACACCCGCATGGTGAGCACGGTCGAAGGCGAGAACTTCCAGGGCGTCGGCATCGGTCACATGATGTTCTACGCCTCCGACACCACCGGCGAGTTCTCCCGCTACCGCTGGAGCGTCAACTCGTCCAAGTCGACGAACACCTGGCCGGTGTCGGACCGGCCGGTGTCGGCGGCCCGGATCGTGTGATCCGGGGAGCCCGGACGGTGTGATCCGGGGAGCCCGGACAGTGTGATCCGGGGAGCCCGGACAGTGTGATCCGGGCGGGGCGGCGGCCGGTCGCCGACGCCCCCTCCCCTCCCCCGGGGCGGGTCAGCGGCGGGCGTATCCGTCCGTCGCCGCCACCAGCGCCTCCGTGATGCCCGGAGCGCTCGCGTTGTGTCCGGCCTGGTCCACGATAACCAACTCGCTTCCGGGCCAGGCGTGGTGGAGCCGCCAGACGACGCCGACCAGGTTGCCGAGGTCGAGGCTGCCCTGGACGAGGGTGCCGGGGATGCCCTTGAGGAGATGCGCGTCGCGCAGGACCACACCTCCCTCCTCCCCCTCCTCGCCCAGGAAGTGACCATTGGCCCAGTAGTGGGTGACGGTACGGGCGAACCCGCTGCGGAACACCGGATCCTCGTACCGCTCCACCGAGCGCGGCGGCGCCGGGATGATCGCCGTCTCCCAGTCGGTCCACGCCCGCGCCGCCCGCTCCCGCACCTGCGGATCGGGCGACTCCAGCAGCCGGTTGTACGCGGCCGGCAGACTCCCCTCCCGCGCCGCCCCCTCCGGCAGCCCTTCCAGGAACCGTGCGAAGGCCTCCGGGAAGAACTTCCCGATCCCCCTCGTCAGCAGCTCCACCTCCGCGTCCGACCCGGTGGCCACCCCGGTCAGCACCAGCTCGCTGACCACCCCGGGATGCGTCTGCGCATACCGCAACGCCAGCACCGACCCCCATGACACACCCCACACCAGCCACCGCTCGATCCCCAGCCGCTCCCGCAGCAGCTCCAGGTCGGCCATGAGGTGAGCCGTCGTGTTGACGCTCATATCGGTGTCGTACACGCTCGCGTGCGGTGTGGAGCGCCCGCAGCCCCGCTGGTCGAGCAGCACGATCCGGTACGCCCGCGGGTCGAACAGCTGCCGCGCCCACGCGCTCGCCCCCGATCCCGGGCCCCCGTGCAGCACCAGTGCCGGCTTGCCCCGCGGATTCCCGCAGGTCTCCCAGTACACGCGGTTCCCGTCCCCCACATCGAGCAGGCCGTTCTCGTACGGTTCGATCTCCGAATACAGGCTCATCCGGGCACCCTAGGCGTCAACTGCCGCCCACGTCGCGCCCATTGCCGCCGCCGTCACCGGTCCGGCAGCCCCGCCGCGTCGGCCGCCGTCCGCAGGACGGCGCTCAGCATGTCGGGGGTGAGCCGACCGGTGAAGGTGTTGCGCTGGCTGACGTGGAAGCAGCCGAACAGCTCCAGCGCCTCACCGTCCGTTTCCGCCCCGGCCAACGACACATGAGACCCGTGCCCGAAGACCGGCCGAGGCCGGGGCACCGTCCACCCCGCCGCGGCGAACGCGGGCAGTGCGGCCTGCCAGCCGAACGCGCCGAGGACGACGGCCGCGCGCAGCGAGGGCCGCAGCAGCCGCAGTTCCTGCACGAGCCAGGAGCGGCAGGTGTCCCGCTCCTTGGGGGTGGGCTTGTTGGCGGGCGGTGCGCAGTGCACCGGCGCCGTCACCCGGACCCCGTACAGCTGGAGCCCGTCGTCGGCGGAGACGGAGGTGGGCTGCGAGGCGAGCCCCACCTCGTACAGCGCCCGGTACAGCACGTCCCCGGAGCGGTCCCCGGTGAACATACGGCCGGTGCGGTTGCCGCCGTGCGCCGCAGGGGCGAGCCCCACGATCAGCAGCCGGGCGTCCGACGGGCCGAAGCCGGGGACCGGGCGGCCCCAGTACGTCCAGTCGGCGAAGGCCGCCCGCCTGGTACGGGCCACCTCCTCACGCCACGCCACCAGCCGGGGGCACGCCCGGCAGCCCGCGACCCGCCGGTCGAGCCCGCCGAGACCCTGTGGGGCGACCATGTCTCCACCGTACGGCCGGTGGCCGGGCGGTGGTCAGGCGGGCTGCCACAGCTCGATCCGACGGCCCTCGGGATCGGTGACCCAGCCGAAGCGGCCGACGCCCTCCATGTCCTGGGTCTCCTCGGCCACGTCCGCTCCCCGGGCGCGCAACTGCGCGAGCATCGCGTCCAGGTCGCGGACCCGGAAGTTGAGCATGGTCTGCTGGGTGCGGGAGCCGAAGTAGTCGGTCCCTGACTCGAACGTCGCGAACACCGTCGCCCCGGCCTCCTGACGCCACAGGCCGTGCTCGTCGACGTCCAGGCCCAGACACTCCCGGTACCAGGCGGACAGGGCCGCGGGGTCGGCTGCCCTGATGAAGTACCCACCGATCCCCAGCACACGTTCCATGCCCGGTATCTTGCCAGGACGGCGACCGGCGCGCCCGCACCGCGCCCTCGTCACTCCCGCGCCCGCACCGCCCGCACCCAGATCCCGTCCTGCGTCAGATACCGGTCCACCCTGAGACCCGCCTCGGCCAGCGCCTCCTCGAACCGGGCCTTGGTGAGGGGTCTGGCCAGGAAGGTCTGCGTCCAGGTCGCGTCCGGGAACACGTACTCCGCGCGGACCGAGTGGACGCCGTCCCCGATCGGCTCAGAGGACACCATCCGCAGGGTGAAGCCGCTCGGGTCGACCCGTTCGCGCGGGAGGCCGGAGTGGTAGTCGGCGCCCTCGCGCTGGATCAGTACGCACCCCCCGTCGGCCACGTGCCGCGCGCAGGCGCGCAGCATGCCCCGGCGGACCTCGATGTCCCCGCTGTGCACGAGGAACGAGGCGAGCATGACCACGTCGAAGGTCTCGCCCAGGTCGAGGGTCTCTATCGGGGCGCATAAGGTGCGCGCCCCTCGGACGCGCTCCAGCATCTCGGCGGACTCGTCCACCGCGGTGACCGTGAAGCCGTGTTCCAGCAGGGCGTGGGTCACGCGTCCCACTCCGCTGCCGAGTTCGAGGATGTGCGCGCCGGCGGGCACCGCCGCGCGGATGATGTCCGGTTCGTCCCTCACCGGCAGGCGTGAGTAGAGCTCGACCGCACAGCCGTCCGGGGTGATCGCTCCGGGGCCCGTGCCCGCGTATCCCTGTCGCATTTCGAGTCGCATGCCCGTCCAACGGCCCGCTTCCGGTCAGCCGTTCCCCTCTCGCACAGGTTCACCCTTTCGAGCGGACGGGTGGAAGAGTACGTTTCAAGGGAGGAGTGGTGATCCCGATGCGTACGGGCAGTGAGCCGACGACCGCGCGCAGTGCACTGCGGATGCGTGCCTGGCTGAGCGTGTGGGGGCTGCTGTGGGCGGTCTTCGGGACGGCCGCGTTCGCCCTCGCGGGGCGTCCCGGGTGGGCGGCCGCCTGCGGGGTGCTCTGGGTGGTGGTCACCGTCGACCTGGCGATGGTCCTGAGGCACCTGCGACAGGGCCCGCACTACCAGCCCGGGCGCGACATCCCGCCGTACCGGCCGCCGGACCCTCGTCCCTGAGCGCCTCCATGGGCGCCGGGGCGGTCAGGTCTCGAAGCGGGCCGCCTCGAGGTACTGCGGTTTGGGGTCCAGCGCCGCCGCCAGGCGGAAGTGGCGTTTGGCCTGGTCGGAGCGGCCCTGCCGCTCATAGGTGCGGGCGAGCGCGAAGTGCGCGTAGGCGTTGTCCGGCTCCCGCTCCAGCACGACGGTGAACTCCAGCTCGGCGGGCCTGAGTTGCGCGGCGGCGAAGAACGCGCGGGCGCGCAGCAGGCGAGCGGCGGTGTTCTCGGGGTGTGCGGCTATGACACGGTCGAGAAGTTTCACCGCACCCCGCGGGTCCCGTGCGGCGAGCAGTTGCTCCGCGGCACGGAAGTCGATGACATGCGTCTCCGGAGTACGTCCGGTCGAACCGCTGGTTTCGGGCACGGAAAAATCCTTCCCTTGCTGGGAGGGTTCAACGCGCGGAGCACGGGCCCCTATTCCGAGCGCGCCTCGTGCGAGCCCCCCTCTTGCGAGCGCGCCTCGTGCGTGGACCGCCGCGCCCGGCGTGTCAGCTCGGCCCACACGTCCTTCACGCGCCGCTCCAGCTCCGCCAGGGGTACGTCGTTGTCGATGAGGACGTCGGCGATCGCCCGGCGCTGCTCGCGGGTCGCCTGGGCGGCCATCCGGGCCCGGGCGTCCTGCTCGGTCATGCCGCGCAGCCGGACCAGCCGGTCGAGCTGTGTCTCGGGGGCGGCGTCGACGACGATCACGAGGTCGTAGAGCGGGGCGAGGCCGTTCTCGGTGAGGAGCGGCACGTCGTGGACGACGACGGCGTCCTCGGGGGCGGCGCTCTCCAGTTCGCGGGAGCGGGCGCCGACCAGGGGGTGCACGATCGCGTTGAGGGCGGCCAGCTTCTCGGGGTCGGCGAAGACGATCGAGCCCAGCCGGGGCCGGTCGAGGGCGCCGTCCGCGGTCAGCACCTCCTCGCCGAAGGCGTCGACGACCGCCGCGAGTCCCGGCGTGCCCGGCGCGACGACCTCGCGTGCGATGCGGTCCGCGTCGATCAGGACGGCGCCGCGCTCCACGAGGAGCCGCGACACCTCACTCTTGCCGGCACCGATCCCGCCGGTCAGGCCCACCTTCAGCATGGGGCGAAGCTTAGGGCCTGCCGTCGGCCGTCGGCCCGGCAGGCCCCGCGTCCCCGCTCCCGCGCGGCCGGGCCGTGGCTCAGTTGTCGCCTTCGCGTTCCGCCAGGAAACGTTCGAACTCGCGGCCGATCTCGTCCGCCGACGGGATGTCCGTGGGCTCGGCGAGCATGTTGCCCCGGGTCTCCGCGCCGGCGGCGGCGTCGTACTGGTGCTCCAGGCCCTGGACGAGGGAGGTGAGCTCCTCGTCGCCTTCGCGGATCTGCCGGTCGATCTCCGTCTGGGTGCGGTGGGCGTCGGTGCGCAGGCTGTGGGCGATGCCGGGCAGCACCAGACCGGTCGCCGCGGTGATCGCCTCGAGGACGGTCAGCGCCGCGTCCGGGTAGGCGGAGCGGGCGATGTAGTGCGGGACGTGCGCGGCCACACCCAGGACGTCGTGGCCCGACTCCATCAGGCGGTACTCGACGAGCGCCTCGGCGCTGCCGGGGACCTGGGCCTCGTCGAAGGGGCTGCGATGGCCCGGGACCAGGTCGGTGCGGTTGCCGTGCGGGGTGAGGCCGACGGGGCGGGTGTGCGGGACGCCCATGGGGATGCCGTGGAAGTTCACCGACAGACGCACCCCGAGCCGCTCCACGATCTGCCGCACGGCCGCGGCGAAGCGCTCCCACTCGACGTCCGGCTCGGGTCCGGACAGCAGCAGGAAGGGCGCTCCGGTGGTGTCCTGGACGAGCCGCACCTCGATGGCGGGCTCCTCGTACTCCGTCCAGCGGTCGCGCTTGAAGGTGAGCAGCGGCCGGCGCGCGCGGTAGTCGACCAGCCGGTCGTGGTCGAAGCGGGCGACGAGCTGGTGGGGCAGCGAGTCGAGGAGCCGGTCGACGATCTGCTCGCCGGTCTCGCCCGCGTCGATGTATCCGTCGAAGTGGTAGAGCATGACAAGTCCGGCCGACTCCTGGGCGAGCGCCATGTCGACGACGGCCAGCCCCTTCGGCTCCCATGCGTACAAACCCTGCGGATCAAGCACCTGGACCGCTCCTCCTTGTGTTCCCCCCATGTCAACGCGCGTACAGGCGCGGGCATTCCCGCCCTGTGGGTGCTTGCTCAGCGGGGGACGCCGATAACCCCCGGGGGTGCGGGGAACTGCGCGAGAAGGCGCCCCACCGGCGGAAAGCCGAAAAGCCGAGGGGCCGTACCTCGAAAGGTACGGCCCCTCAGTCAGGAGCTACTGCTCAGTGGGCGTTCAGCTCTGCCCGCCCGCCAGCTTCTCGCGCAGGGCGGCCAGCGCCTCGTCCGAGGCCAGGGCACCGGAGGTGTCCGCGCCCTCGGAGGAGTACGAGCCACCGGTCGCGGCCGGAGCCGCAGCCTCGCCGCCCTCGGCCGCGGCGGCCTCGTCGGCCTCGCGGGACTTGATGACCTGCTTCTGGTGCTGCTCGAAGCGGGTCTGCGCCTCGGCGTACTGCTGCTCCCACGTCTCCCGCTGGGTCTCGTAGCCCTCGAGCCAGTCGTTGGTCTCGGGGTCGAAGCCCTCGGGGTAGATGTAGTTGCCCTGGTCGTCGTAGGACGCGGCCATGCCGTACAGGGTCGGGTCGAACTCGACCGACGCCGGGTCGGCACCGAAGGACTCGTTGGCCTGCTTCAGCGAGAGGCTGATGCGACGACGCTCGAGGTCGATGTCGATGACCTTGACGAAGATCTCGTCGTTGACCTGGACGACCTGCTCCGGGATCTCCACGTGGCGCTCGGCCAGCTCGGAGATGTGGACCAGACCCTCGATGCCCTCGTCCACGCGGACGAACGCACCGAACGGAACCAGCTTCGTGACCTTGCCGGGCACGACCTGGCCGATCTGGTGGGTGCGGGCGAACTGCTGCCACGGGTCTTCCTGGGTCGCCTTCAGCGACAGGGAGACGCGCTCGCGGTCCATGTCGACGTCGAGGACCTCGACCGTGACCTCCTGGCCGACCTCGACGACCTCGGAGGGGTGGTCGATGTGCTTCCAGGACAGCTCGGAGACGTGGACCAGACCGTCGACGCCACCCAGGTCCACGAAGGCACCGAAGTTGACGATCGAGGAGACCACACCGGAGCGGACCTGACCCTTCTGGAGGGTCGTGAGGAACGTCTGGCGGACCTCGGACTGGGTCTGCTCCAGCCAGGCGCGGCGGGACAGGACCACGTTGTTGCGGTTCTTGTCCAGCTCGATGATCTTCGCCTCGAGCTCCTTGCCCACGTAGGGCTGGAGGTCGCGGACACGGCGCATCTCGACCAGGGAGGCCGGGAGGAAGCCGCGGAGGCCGATGTCGAGGATGAGACCACCCTTGACGACCTCGATGACGGTACCGGTGACGATGCCGTCCTCTTCCTTGATCTTCTCGATGGTGCCCCAGGCACGCTCGTACTGGGCGCGCTTCTTCGAGAGGATCAGGCGGCCTTCCTTGTCCTCCTTCTGGAGGACGAGGGCCTCGATCTCGTCGCCGACGGCGACGACCTCGTTGGGGTCGACGTCGTGCTTGATCGAGAGCTCGCGGCTCGGGATGACACCTTCGGTCTTGTAACCGATGTCGAGCAGGACCTCGTCCCGGTCGACCTTCACGATGACGCCGTCGACGATGTCGCCGTCGTTGAAGTACTTGATCGTCTCGTCGATCGCGGCGAGGAAGGCTTCCTCGTTACCGATGTCGTTGACCGCAACCTGCGGGGTGGTGGCGGTGGTCTCGGTGCTGCTCGTCATGTGGGAAAGGGCTCCGGTTACGGACAGAAAGTCGTAGGTACTGCTACGCCGGGAGCCCGTATCGCTCTGATGAAGCCGGACAGCTTAGGAAGCGCCTCACCGATCGAACCGGTGACGCGCCTCGACAACCGAGGGGACATACAACAGATGCGAGCGCAGCCTGCTCCGTCTGAGGTGCGCAGGCCCGCAGCGCAACTTGTAGCATACGGGGGCAGCCGGGCAGGGTCAATGCGCGAAGGCGCACACCCGGGGCAGATCACCGCATACCCGGCACACAACCTTTCTCCTGAGGCCACGCAGGCCGCAGGAAGCCCCTCCGGTGACACGTGTGTGACCACCGGCGGGCGGGTTGCACGGAAGAGTACGACGAGGGAGCCGATCATCCAAGAGCCCGCATCGTCCGCGCCCCTGTCCGAGCCGGCCTTCGAGCCCGAGGCCACCCGGCGCGACGCCGACGTCACGGAGAGCTCCCGGGCCAACCGGGGCTGGTGGGACCGCAACGCGGACGAGTACCAGATCGAGCACGGCACGTTCCTGGGCGACGACCGCTTCGTGTGGGGCCCCGAGGGCCTCGACGAGGTGGAGGCCGAGCTGCTCGGCCCGCCGGAGGACCTCAAGGGCAGGCACGTCCTGGAGATCGGCGCCGGCGCGGCCCAGTGCTCGCGCTGGCTGGCCGCCCAGGGCGCGCGTCCGGTCGCCCTGGACCTCTCGCACCGCCAGCTCCAGCACGCGCTGCGGATCGGCGGGGCGATCCCGCTGGTGTGCGCGGACGCGGGCGCGCTGCCCTTCGCGGACGGTTCCTTCGACCTGGCCTGCTCGGCGTACGGGGCGCTGCCCTTCGTCGCCGACCCGGTGCTGGTCCTGAAGGAGGTCCGCCGGGTGCTGCGGCCGGGCGGGCGGTTCGTCTTCTCGGTGACCCATCCGATCCGGTGGGCGTTCCCGGACGAACCGGGCCCGGAGGGCCTGACCGTCTCCGCCTCGTACTTCGACCGGACGCCGTACGTCGAGGTGGACGAGGAGGGCCAGGCGGTCTACGTCGAGCACCACCGCACGCTCGGCGACCGGGTCCGCGACATCGTGACGGCCGGTTTCCGCCTGGTCGACCTGGCCGAGCCGGAGTGGCCGGTGTGGAACACCTCCGAGTGGGGCGGCTGGTCCCCGCTGCGGGGCAACCTGATCCCGGGCACGGCGATCTTCGTCTGCGAACGGGACTGAGCGGCCGTACGCCATTCGTGGGGCGTACGACACTGGGGGCGTGATGCTCCGTGACGACGCCCTGGACGCGCTGCCCGTACGGGCCGCCCTGCCCGCCCTGAACGAGGCTCTGGACGGGCCCGGCACCGCCGTCCTGGCCGCGCCGCCCGGCACCGGCAAGACGACGCTGGTGCCGCTGGCGCTGGCCGGGCTGCTGGGCGAGGGGCCGGCGCGGCGGGTGGTCGTGGCCGAGCCGCGGCGGATCGCGGCGCGGGCGGCGGCCCGCCGGATGGCGTGGCTGCTCGGTGAGAAGACGGGCGGGAGCGTCGGGTTCACCGTGCGCGGGGAGCGGGTCGTCGGGCGGCACACGCGCGTGGAGGTCGTCACGACCGGCGTCCTGCTGCAACGGCTCCAGCGCGACCAGGAGCTGACCGGCGTCGACGTCGTCGTGCTGGACGAATGCCATGAGCGGCATCTGGACGCCGACACCTCGGCCGCGTTCCTGTGGGACGTACGGGAGACGCTGCGGCCCGAGCTGCGGCTGGTGGCCGCGTCCGCGACGACCGACACCGAGGGGTGGTCACGGCTGCTGGGCGGGGCGCCGGTGGTGGTGGCCGAGGGGACGTCGTACGACGTGGAGGTGGTCTGGGCGCCGCCGGACCGTCCGGTACGGCCGCCGCACGGGACGTGGGTCGATCCGGCGCTGCTCGCGCAGGTGGCGTCGGTGGTGCGGCGGGCGCTGGCCGAGCGGCCCGGGGACGTGCTGTGCTTCCTGCCGGGTGTCGGGGAGATCGCGCGGGTCGCGGGGCTGCTCGGGGGTCTGGACGGGGTGGAGGTGCTCCAGGTGCACGGGCGGGCGCCTGCCGCCGTGCAGGACGCGGTGCTCGCGCCCGGGGAGCGGCGCCGGGTGGTGCTGGCGACCTCGGTCGCGGAGTCCTCGTTGACGGTGCCCGGGGTGCGTGTGGTCGTCGACTCGGGGCTGGCGCGCGAGCCGCGGGTGGACCATGCGCGCGGACTGAGCGCGCTCGCGACGGTACGGGCCTCGCGGGCGGCGGCGCGGCAGCGGGCGGGGCGGGCGGGGCGTGAGGCGCCGGGGGTGGTGTACCGGTGCTGGACGGAGGCGGAGCACACGCGTCTGCCGCGGTTCCCGTCGCCGGAGATCAAGGTGGCCGACCTCACCGCGTTCGCCCTTCAGGTGGCCTGCTGGGGGGATCCCGGGGCGACGGGGCTGGCGTTGCCGGATCCGCCGCCGGGTGGGGCGATGGCGGCGGCGCGGCGTGTGCTGACGGCTGTGCGGGCGGTCGACTCCGAAGGTCGGGCGACGGCCGAGGGGGTTCGGCTGGCCCGGTTGGGGCTGCACCCGAGGCTGGGGCGGGCCTTGCTGGACGGAGCCTCGCTGGTGGGGGCGGAGCGCGCCGCGGAGGTCGTCGCCCTGTTGAGCGAGGAGGCTCCGCGGGAGTACGGGGACGATCTGGGCGCCGCCCTGCGGGGTGTCCGGCGCGGGGGTGACGCCTATGCCGGAAGGTGGCGTGCGGAGGTCCGGCGCCTGCGGGGCGTTCTCGCCGACATGTCCCACCCACCCGCGCATGGCTCCCCGCTGAATGGCGAGCGCGAGGCCGGAGCGGGTGCCCCCGACGATCAGGTCGCCGGGCTCGTGGCCGCCCTCGCTTTCCCCGAGCGTGTCGCCAGGGCCGACGGCGGCTCGTATCTCATGGTCTCCGGCACCCGCGCCGAGCTCCGGGACGGCTCGCCCCTGCGGTCCGCGCCCTGGCTCGCCGTCGCCGTCGCCGACCGGCCCCTCGGGAAGGGCCACGCGCGGGTGCAACTGGCCGCGGTGGTCGACGAGGAGCACGCCCGGGTCGCCGCCGGCGCGTATCTGGACGAGCGGGACGAGGTGCGCTGGGCGGACGGGGACGTCGTCGCGCGGCGGGTCGAGCGGCTCGGGGCGGTGGAGCTGACGGTGCGTCCGCTGCGGGACGCCGGCGCCGGTCCCGTACGGGACGCCCTGCTGGAAGGGCTCAGGCAGGAGGGCCCGGGGCTGTTGCGGTGGTCCGCGGAGGCGCGGACGCTGCGGCAGCGGCTGGCGTTTCTGCGGCTGCACCTGGGTGAGCCTTGGCCGGAGGTGTCGGACGAGGCGCTCCACGCGCGCGTGGACGAATGGCTGGAACCCGAGCTGGGCCGCGCCCGGCGGCGGGCGGACCTGGGGCGGATCGACGCCGGGGAGGCGCTCGGACGGCTGCTGCCCTGGGCGTCCGGGGATGCGGCGCGGCTGGACGAGCTGGCGCCGCCGCGGATCACCGTGCCGAGCGGGTCCGGGATCCGGATCGACTACGCGGACCCGGAGCGGCCGGTGCTCGCGGTGAAGCTGCAGGAGATGTTCGGGCTTCAGGAGTCGCCGCGGGTCGCCGGGGTGCCGCTGCTGGTGCATCTGCTGTCGCCCGCCGGGCGGCCGGCCGCCGTCACCGCCGATCTCGCCTCCTTCTGGAAGGACGGGTACAAGGGGGTGCGGGCGGAGCTGCGCGGCCGGTATCCGAAGCACCCCTGGCCAAAGGACCCGGCGTCCGCCGAGCCGACACGGCACACCAACGCCCGGCTCAGGCGCTGACCGGCTCGCGGGCGGTCGTCCGTGCCGGGGGCGGACCGAGCGGGCGGCGGCCGCGGGCCTCCAGGAAGAGGGCGAGGGCGAGGAGCAGGACGCCGAGGGTGAGGGAGCCCCAGGGCAGGTAGGAGGTCATCAGCAGGACCAGGGTGCGGTTGTGCTTGACCAGGGCGACGGTGTGCTCGGTGTAGTCCTCGCGCATCTTCACATGGCCGGCGAACGCCGTGACCTTGGCGCGGCCGCCGAGGAGGGTGCCGCCGCGCAGTTCCTCGCGGTGGATCTCCTCGCCGTAGACGGGCGCGCCGGTGAGCGGTTCCACCCAGAACCTGCGGACGGTGGTGTACCAGCGGGTGGTGCCGGTCTTGGCGACGGTCTCGGGGGTGATGCCGGCGACGGGCATCGTCTTCGGCATGGAGACCTCGGTCCAGGGGATGGTCTGCTCGAAGTAGTAGACCTTCACCCCGCGGAAGTCCTGGGTGCCCTTGTAGTGGATGGGGTTGCTGGTGCGGGTCTGGGCGTCGAAGTACTGGTAGTCGCGCTTCTCCGTCAGGAACGGCCACTTGAACTCGATGCCCTCGCGGCGGACCGGGTCGCCGTCGACCATCTCGCCGGTGGCGTGGACGGGCTCCTGGGTGTGGGCGTCGAAGATGTAGCGCTCGGGGACCTTGGAGACCATCTTGCCGTCGGGGCCCTGGATGTAGGAGAGGCCGTCCCAGACGACGACGTCCCGGCCGGCCGTCCTCTCTATCTTCTCGGAGGCCGCGACATCGCCCTTGAGGGTCTGCACGATCGTCACCTTGGGGACCGTGCGGGCGGTCATGGTGCCGTAGTCGAGGAGGGTGGCGTTCCTCGCCTCCAGGACCATCGTCTGGTACTCGTTCGCCGGGATCTTGGCCAGGCGCGGGAAGGCGTACCAGCGCACCAGGGGGGCCAGGGCCGCGCAGAACACGGCGAGGGCGAGCAGGACCAGGCTTGTCTTGCGGCGCATCTCGGCCTCCCTGCGGGGCGGTTACGGGTGGGCGGGCACGGTGGTCAGCAGCGGTTTCGGTGACGTCGTGCCGGTGGGTGTGCCGATCGCGGAGAGGGTCAGGACGAGGGCGAGCGCGACGGCGAGACCGGTCGCCGCGGCGATCAGGGCGCGCATACGGGCCTCCCGTCGAGAGCCGCCCGTCAAAGCTGACTGGGCGTCAGGTGCGGCACCGTAGCAACCGGCGGGTGAGATGAGAACACGTCGGACAGCACTGCGGCGCCCCTCCGTCGGGAAGGGCGCCGCAGTGGTCGTACGGGAGCGCGTGCTGCCGGGCTACGACCCGGAGGTGGACGACGACTCGCTCGCCGAGGCGGTGGCACTCGCGCTCGCACTCGCGCTCGCACTCGGGGAGGCGCTCGCGGAGGCGGACTCGCTGGGCGTCGGGTCCGGGGTCGTGGACACCGAGGCCGTGACGGTCAGTTCGACCGTGAGGGTCGCTCCGCCGGTGGTGGTGATGCGCAGCAGGTACGTGCCGGCGGTGTCGTCCGCGTACAGCTTCGGCAGCTGGAGGACGCCGTTCGCGTCGGTCTGCAGGTTCGTCAGGGTGCGGACCGGGTTGCCGGAGGCGTCCTTGAAGTAGGGGCCCTTGTCGTTGGCGGTCGGGTCGTCGGCCGACTTGATCAGGGTGGCCGTGGCGGCGACCTTGTCGGCCACGGCGCCCTTGTAGGTGGCCTTCACCTCGACCTGGTCGGCGAACTCGCCGCCGGCGACGCAGGTCGGCGCGGCGTCGGTGGTGCGGGCGAGGGCGTCGGCGGCGCGCGCGGTAACGGTGGCCTTGTAGTCGAGGGCGGTGATCGTGCGGCCCACGATGGTGGCGCGGACGGTGAACGTGCCGGTCTTCTCGCCCGCCTGGAGCGCGGGCGCGACGGCCACGCCCTTGCTGTTGGTGGCGACCGTGGCGACGCTCTCGCCGCCCGCGAACGTGAGGTCGGTGTCGCCGACGACGGTGAAGCGGACCCGGACCTTGGCGACGGCCTTGCCGGCCGCGGTCTCCGCGCGGGTGCTGACCTTCGTGGTGAAGGCGTCGCCCGCCATGGCGGTGAACGCGGCCGTGCCGCCCGCGTTCTCGAGGTGGTCGACCGTGTCGGTCGGCGTGGGCGTCGGGCTGCTCGGCGTCGACGGGGTGCTGGGCGTGCTCGGGGCCGACGGCGTGCTGGGCGTCGACGGGGTGGACGGCGTGCTCGGTTCGTCGTCGCTGCGGCCGGAGGGCACGGTGCCGGTGCCGTCGGGGATGGAGTGCGTGCCCTTGCGGTAGTACTCCAGCCACGACATGACGGTGTTGTAGTAGGCCGTCGAGTTGTTGTAGCTGAGGATCGCGCTGCGCATGCCCGAGGTGGTGGACATGTCCCAGTTGTTGCGGCACAGGTAGTGGCCGGCGGCGAGCGCGGCGTCGTAGATGTTGTTGGGGTCCTTCTTGCCGTCGTCGTTGCCGTCGCGGCCGGCCCACGCCCAGGTGGACGGGATGAACTGCATGGGGCCGACGGCCCGGTCGTAGGTGCTGTCGCCGTCGTAGGCGCCGTTGTCGGTGTCGCTGATGTTGGCGAAGCCGTTGCCGTCGAGGACCGGGCCGAGGATCGGCGAGAGGGTGGTGCCGTCGGCGCTGACGTTGCCGCCGCGGGCCTGGCCGGACTCGACCTTGCCGATCGCGGCGAGGAGTTGCCACGGCAGGTTGCAGCCGGGCTTGGACTGCGCCAGCTCGGCCTCGGCCTTCTTGTAGGCGTCCAGGACGGTCGCGGGGATGCCCGCCTCGGAACTGCCGGTGCCGACCGGGCTGGTCGTGGCGCTCTCGCTGGGCGCGGGGTTCGGGCTGTTCAGCGGCGGCAGGTCCGTGTAGTACGGCGAGTTGCCGGTGGCGCTGCCGTCGGTGCTCGCGTCCGCTGCCGCCGGGGTGTCGGCGGCGGCCTGTCCGCTTCCGCTCACCCCGCCCGCGGTCACGTCCGGTGCCTGGGACGCGGCCAGCGCCGCGACCGCCAGTGCGGCCACGGTGGTGTTGACCGCTCCCTTGCGCAGCCTCCTGCCGAAATGCGCCGACGACATGAAGCGAACCCCTCCCGTGGACGCCCGAGCGCCCGTGTCCTTGTCTCTGCGCCACGGCCGGCACCACGCTGGGTGGTGGCTGTGGCAACCCTTGCGGCTGTTGTGACGATCGGACCGCCCCGAGGGTTGCACCCGGAGAGGCCCGCGCGGTCTGTTCTTTTGTTCGACTGCACCCGACGGCACGGCAACCCCAGCGACCCTACGACAACTTCTTTTGCACCGGCACCCGTTCGCACGCCGATTTCACCGGTTGGCCGGGTTCCGTTCGTCCGGGAACCACTCCCGCCCACGGGACGTCTTCGATCACCGTGCCGGTCAAGACCTCGACCCTCCGCCCCCGGGAGCCGCGTTGCCGTTCACTCTGAGCCACGCGGCGGCTGTCCTGCCGGCGGTGCGCCCCGACGGAACCGGCCGTGGACGGCTGGTTCCGGCCGTTCTCGTGGCGGGTTCCTTCGCCCCCGATCTGACGTACTACGCGGCGAGCGTCCTGTCCGCGGCCATGGAGTTCGGTGAGGTCACCCACTCCTTTCCCGGTGTCTTCACCGTCGACGTGCTCATGACCTGGACGCTGGTGGGGCTCTGGCTGCTGGTGCGCGAACCGCTGGTGGCGCTGCTGCCGCGGTCCCGGCAGGCGCGGACGGCCGCGCTCACCCGCTGTGGGGCGCCACGCGCGCGCGTGCGGCCCGCCACGGTGGCGTGGTGGTACGTCTCCGCGGTGCTCGGCTCGCTGACCCACGTGGTGTGGGACGCCTTCACCCATCTCGACCGCTGGGGCATGCGGCTGTTCCCGGTGCTGGGCGAGACGGTGGCGGGCTCGCCGCTGTACTGGTATCTGCAGTACGGCGGTTCGGCCGTGGCCGCCGTCGTGATCGCCGTGTTCGTGGTGCTCGCGCTGCGCCGGGCGCCGGTGGGCGGGCCGGTGGGGGTGCCGGCGCTGTCCGCGCGGGACCGGTGGCTGGCGGCCGCGGTGATCGGCGGCTGCGCGCTGGTGGGGGCCGTGCGGCGGGTGTCGCGGTGGTGGGCGTACTGGGAGCCGCGCGGCGCGAAGCCGTGGGAGCTGATCCCGACGGTCTGCTTCGGGGCGGGCGCGGGCCTGGTGCTGGGGCTGCTGCTGTACGCCGTCGCCGTGCGTGTGTGGCGTCCGGTCCCCGGGGACGCGGCGGGCGGGCGGCCCGACGGGGTCAGCGTGGGGCGGAGCCGTCAGGGCGTGCGCTGAGGGGCGTCGTCGCGACGAAGACGGTGATACGGCGGACCGGTTTCCGTCGGTGCAGACGGCTGAGGGCGGCCAGGGCGAGGGTGAGGCAGGCGCGGACCTGCTCGGCCGAGTGCGCGACGCGGGCGGCGGCCGGGAGGCCGGGGACGTGGGCTGTGGAGGCCCCGGGTGCGAGGGCGGGGAGCGGGCGCCGGGGGCGGGGCGCGCCGGGGGCGCCCTGAGTGTCCGCGGTCGCCGTGCCGCGGCCGACGGCCGTCCGGCGGTGATGCGTACGTATACCCATGGCGGCATCGTGGCGGGCGGAGGGTGTGCGGGGCGTGTTCTCGGGGGCCACGTGGGTGAGGGCCCTTCGGGGGATGTACCGGGGGTGACGGACGGAGGGGCACCGCCGTACCGCGCCGTCGTGGCCGCTCGCCGTCGCGTGGAAAGCAAGCGCCGGCCCGGCGACGAGGGCCCGGTCCCCGCCGACCGGGCCTCTCCACGCCACGTGGAAAGCAAGCGCCGACCCCCCGAAGACCACCCCGTCCCCGCCAACCAGACCTCTCCACGCCACGTGGAAAGCAAGCGCCGACCCCCCGAAGACCACCCCGTCCCCGCCAACCAGACCTCTCCACGCCACGCGCAAAACAAGCGCCGACCCCCCGAAGACCACCCCGTCCCCGCCAACCAGACCTCTCCACGCCACGCGCAAAGCAAGCGCCGGCCCGGCGACGAGGGCCCGGGCCCCGCCGACCGGGCCTCTTCACGTCACGGCGGGAGCAAGCCGCCGCTCCCCCGCCGGAGGCTAGTGCGCCGCCGACTCCCAGTCCGGGCCCGCGCCCACCGAGACGTCCAGGGGAGCCCTGAGGTGGACCGCTTCGGACATCTCGCGGCGGACCAGTTCCTCCACGGCCGCGCGCTCGCCGGGGGCGATCTCCAGGACGATTTCGTCGTGGACCTGGAGCAGCATGCGGGAGGTGTGGCCCGCCGCGCGCAGGGCGCCGTCCACCTTGAGCATGGCGATCTTGACGATGTCGGCCGCGGTGCCCTGGATGGGCGCGTTGAGCGCCATCCGCTCGGCCGCCTCACGGCGCTGGCGGTTGTCGCTGTTGAGGTCGGGGAGGTAGCGGCGGCGGCCGAAGAGGGTCGCCGTGTAGCCGGTCGCCCGGGCCTCGTCGACGGCGCGGCGCAGATAGTCGCGGACGCCGCCGAAGCGCTCGAAGTAGGCGTCCATCAGCGCACGGGCCTCGCCCGCCTCGATGTTGAGCTGCTGGGAGAGGCCGAACGCCGACAGACCGTAGGCCAGGCCGTAGGACATGGCCTTGATCTTGCGGCGCATCTCCGCGTCCACCGCGGTCGGTTCGACGGCGAACACCTGGGAGGCGGCCGTGGTGTGCAGGTCCTCGCCGGAGGTGAACGCCCGGATCAGGCCCTCGTCCTCGGAGAGGTGGGCCATCACGCGCAGCTCGATCTGGCTGTAGTCGGCGGTCATCAGGGACTCGAAGCCCTCGCCGACGACGAAGCCGCGGCGGATCGCGCGGCCCTCGTCGGTGCGGACCGGGATGTTCTGGAGGTTGGGGTCGGTGGACGACAGCCGGCCGGTCGCGGCGACGGTCTGGTTGAAGGTGGTGTGGATGCGGCCGTCGGCGGCGATGGTCTTGATCAGGCCCTCGACGGTGACGCGGAGCTTCGCCTGCTCGCGGTGGCGGAGCATGATGACGGGCAGTTCGTTGTCCGTCTGGCCGGCGAGCCAGGCCAGGGCGTCGGCGTCGGTGGTGTAGCCGGTCTTGGTCTTCTTGGTCTTGGGCAGGGCCAGTTCGCCGAAGAGGACCTCCTGGAGCTGCTTGGGCGAGCCGAGGTTGAACTCGTGGCCCGCGGCCGCGTGCGCTTCCTTGACGGCCTGCTGGACGGCTCCGGCGAACATCTGCTCCATGGCCTCGAGATGGGCGCGGTCGGCGGCGATGCCGTGCCGCTCCATGCGGGCGAGGAGGGCGGAGGTGGGCAGTTCCATGTCCTGGAGCAGGTCCGCCGCGCCGACCTCCTCCAGCTTGCCGCGGAAGGCCTCGCCGAGGTCGAGGATCGCGCGGGCCTGCACCATGAGGGCCTCGGCCTCGGCGCCGTCGTCCGCGCCGAAGGCGAGCTGGCCGTCGGCCGCGGCGGCGGGCGCCAGTTCACGGCCCAGGTACTCCAGGGACAGCGCGTCGAGGTCGAAGGAGCGGCGGCCGGGCTTGACCAGGTAGGCGGCGAGGGCGGTGTCCATGCGGACGCCGGCGACGGACCAGCCGTGCTCGGCGCACACGCGCATGGCGCCCTTGGCGTTGTGCAGGACCTTGGGGCGGTCCGCGTCGGCCAGCCAGGCCGCCCAGGCCCGCTCGTCGGCCTCGTCGAGCCGGGAGGGGTCGAACCAGGCGGCCGGGCCGTCGGCGGTGGCCAGGGCGACCTCGGCGACCGAGCCGGCGCCCAGCGCCCAGGTGTCGACGGTGGCGACGCCGAGGGCCTGCTCGGCGTGGTCGGCGAGCCAGCCGGCCAGCTCGCCCGTGCCCAGCACGGTGCCGTCCAGCTCGACGCCGGCGGTGATCACGGGGGTCGTCTCGGCCTCGGCGCCGCCCGGGTCGACGGCCAGGAGCCGCTCGCGCAGGGAGGGGTTCCTGATCTCCAGGGTGTCCAGGACCAGCGCGACGGCCGTGCGGTCGTACGGGGCGCGCTCCAGGTCGGTGACCGCCTTCGGCAGCTCCACGGTGCGGACCATCTCGGTGAGGCGGCGGTTGAGCTTGACCGCCTCCAGGTGGTCGCGGAGGTTCTGCCCTGCCTTGCCCTTGACCTCCTCGACGCGCTCGACGAGATCGGCGAACGAGCCGAACTGGTTGATCCACTTCGCGGCCGTCTTCTCGCCGACGCCCGGGATGCCCGGGAGGTTGTCGGACGGGTCGCCGCGCAGCGCCGCGAAGTCGGGGTACTGGGCGGGCGTCAGTCCGTACTTCTCGAAGACCTTCTCCGGGGTGAACCGCGTCAGCTCGGAGACGCCCTTCGTCGGATAGAGGACGGTCGTGTGCTCGGTGACGAGCTGGAAGGAGTCGCGGTCGCCGGTGACGATCAGCACCTCGAAGCCCTCGGCCTCGGCCTGGGTGGCGAGCGTGGCGATGACGTCGTCGGCCTCGAAGCCGTCGACGGCGAAACGCGAGACGTGCATCGCGTCGAGCAGCTCGCCGATCAGCTCGACCTGGCCCTTGAACTCGTCCGGGGTCTTCGAGCGGTTCGCCTTGTACTCGGTGAACTCCTCGGAGCGCCAGGTCTTGCGGGAGACGTCGAAGGCGACCGCGAAGTGCGTGGGCGCCTCGTCACGCAGGGTGTTGGCCAGCATCGACGCGAAGCCGTAGATCGCGTTCGTCGGCTGGCCCGTCGCGGTGGTGAAGTTCTCCGCGGGCAGCGCGAAGAACGCGCGGTAGGCCAGCGAGTGCCCGTCCATGAGCATCAGGCGCGGGCGGCTGCCGCCGTCGGGGGTCTCGGTCTTCTTCGATGCTGTCTCTGCCACGCCCCCGATCCTGCCACGCCCCACTGACACTCGGCCCCGCCCACGGTCCACGGCTGCCGCCGCGCCGGGTGCGGGCCGGCACGGCTTTCCCGGGCCGTTGCCCCTTCCGCAACCATTGCCCCATACGCAACCATTGACTGCGCACCTCGCACGCCCCGCCCGCCGGGACCGTCAGGACCCCGTGCGAGGATGCGGAAGCATGTCGCACGGGACGGTACGCACCGTGCACGACCGAACACACTGCGCACACCGCCGAGGCAGCACACCGCAGGACGAAGGAGAGGGTGCGATGGCAACGAAGCCGCCCAAGGCTGATCCGGTCCAGGACGCGCCAGAGGTCGCCCAGCCGAAGCACTCGGCGGCGGGCCTGCCGGCCGTCGGACACTCCCTGCGGATCGCCCAGCAGCAGATGGGTGTCCGGCGCACCGCGCTGACCCTGCTGCGGGTCAACCAGAAGAACGGCTTCGACTGCCCCGGCTGCGCCTGGCCCGAGCCGGACCACCGGCACGCCGCGGAGTTCTGCGAGAACGGCGCGAAGGCGGTGGCGGAGGAGGCGACCCTGCGCCGGGTCACCCCGGAGTTCTTCGCCGCCCACCCCGTCGACGACCTCGCCACCCGCAGCGGCTACTGGCTCGGCCAGCAGGGGCGGCTCACCCACCCCATGTACCTCCCCGAGGGCGGCACGCACTACGAGCCGGTCACCTGGGAGCGCGCCTTCGACATCATCGCCGAGGAGACCGCCGCCCTCGCCTCCCCCGACGAGGCCGTCTTCTACACCTCGGGCCGCACCAGCAACGAGGCCGCGTTCCTCTACCAGCTCTTCGCGCGCGAGCTCGGCACGAACAACCTGCCCGACTGCTCCAACATGTGCCACGAGTCCTCCGGCTCCGCCCTGACGGAGACCATCGGCATCGGCAAGGGCAGCGTCCTGCTGGAGGACCTCTACCGGGCCGACCTGATCATCGTCGCCGGCCAGAACCCGGGCACGAACCACCCGCGGATGCTCTCCGCCCTGGAGAAGGCCAAGGCGGGAGGCGCGAAGATCATCAGCGTCAACCCGCTGCCCGAGGCGGGCCTGGAGCGGTTCAAGAACCCGCAGACCCCGCAGGGCATGCTCAAGGGCGCCGCGCTCACCGATCTGTTCCTGCAGATCCGCATCGGCGGCGACCAGGCCCTCTTCCGGCTCCTCAACAAGCTCGTCCTCGAGACGGAGGGCGCCGTCGACGAGACGTTCGTCGCCGAGCACACCCACGGCTTCGAGGAGTTCGCCGAGGTGGCCCGCGCCGCGGACTGGGACGAGACGCTCACCGCGACCGGCCTCACGCGCGCGGAGATCGAGGAGACCCTGCGCATGGTGCTCGCCTCCGAGCGCACCATCGTCTGCTGGGCCATGGGCCTCACCCAGCACAAGCACTCCGTGCCCACCATCCGCGAGGTGGTCAACCTCCTCCTCCTGCGCGGCAACATCGGCCGGCCGGGCGCGGGCGTGTGCCCGGTGCGCGGCCACTCCAACGTGCAGGGCGACCGGACCATGGGCATCTTCGAGCGGCCCGCCCCGGCCTTCCTCGACGCCCTGGAGAGGGAGTTCGGCTTCGCGCCGCCGCGCGGGCACGGCTTCGACGTGGTGCGCGCCATCCGCGCCCTGCGCGACGGCGAGGCGAAGCTGTTCTTCGCCATGGGCGGCAACTTCGTCGCCGCCTCCCCCGACACCGACGTCACCGAGGCGGCCATGCGGCGCGCCCGGCTGACCGTGCACGTGTCGACCAAGCTGAACCGCTCCCACGTCGTCACGGGCGCGCGGGCGCTGATCCTGCCGACGCTCGGCCGCACCGAGCGGGACCTCCAGGGCGGCGGCGAGCAGTTCGTGACGGTCGAGGACTCCATGGGCATGGTGCACGCCTCACGCGGCCGTCTGGCCCCCGCGAGCGCCCATCTGCTGTCCGAGCCCGCCATCGTCAGCCGGCTGGCCCGCCGGGTCCTCGGCGAGGACAGCAAGGTGCCGTGGGAGGAGTTCGAGAAGGACTACGCGACGATCCGTGACCGGATAGCGCGCGTGATCCCCGGCTTCGAGGACTTCAACGCGCGCGTGGCCCACCCGGGCGGCTTCGCGCTCCCGCACGCCCCGCGCGACGAGCGCCGCTTCCCGACGGCCACCGGCAAGGCCAACTTCACCGCCGCGCCCGTCGAGTACCCGAAGCTGCCCGAGGGCCGGCTGCTGCTGCAGACGCTGCGCTCGCACGACCAGTACAACACCACGATCTACGGCCTGGACGACCGCTACCGGGGCATCAGGAACGGCCGAAGGGTCGTCCTGGTCAACCCCGAGGACGCGCGCGCGTTCGGGCTCGCGGACGGGTCGTACGTGGACCTGGTCGGCGAGTGGCGGGACGGCGTGGAGCGGCGGGCGCCCGGTTTCCGGGTCGTGCTGTACCCGACGACCCGGGGCTGCGCGGCGGCGTACTACCCGGAGACGAACGTGCTGGTCCCGCTGGACGCCACCGCCGACACGAGCAACACCCCTGCCAGCAAGTCCGTCGTGGTGCGTCTGGAACAATCGTCGACCGACTGAGCGTTTGCTCAGTGACTGGACGCGATCGACGAACGGAGCCCGGCCCCATGGGCGAGCAGCAGCATGTGAAGTTCCCGGCGGAGGTCATCGAGGAGTACGCCGCGCTCGGCATCGACATCGTGGCCCTCTTCTCGGCCGGGCACCTCGGCTCCCGTATGGGGGTCGAGATCGTCGAGGCCTCCGCGGACCGGGTCGTCGGCACCATGCCGGTGGAGGGCAACACCCAGCCGTACGGACTGCTGCACGGCGGCGCCTCCGCGGTGCTGGCCGAGACCCTCGGCTCGGTCGGGTCGATGCTGCACGGCGGCAGCTCCAAGATCGCCGTCGGGGTCGACCTGAACTGCACCCACCACCGGGGCGTCCGCTCCGGCCTGGTCACCGGCGTGGCCACGCCCGTGCACCAGGGGCGGTCGACCGCGACGTACGAGATCGTGATCAGCGACGAGGAGGGGCGGCGGGTGTGCACCGCCCGGCTGACCTGTCTGCTGCGGGACGCCCCCTCGGCGGGCTGACGGCTCCTCGGGGACGCGCCGCCAGGCCCGTTGCCCCCGGCGCCCCGGCGTCCTAGCGTCGGGGCATGACAACGGGAGGGGCGCGCGGAGCGCGGGCGGCGGCACGGGTGCTGGGATGGGTGCTTCTGGCCTGGTTCTCGGCGGCCGCCTGCGGTGACACCGCCCGAAGCGGGGGGACACCGTCCGCCTCCCCGTCCACCACCTCGCCCGAGGAGCTGTGCACGCGCGTGGTCGCCCACTGGTCGCGCGAGGTCCTGGACAGCCACACCTACGGCGACTACCAGTCCATGGGGCTGTCCAACGGCCAGTACGACATCCTGCGGAGCGTCGTGGACGCCGCGCGGGCCGAGAAGAAACGCCAAGGGGCCGACGCCGCCGACGCGTTGATCGACCGTGAGGCCCGAGCGGGCTGCGCCGACTGGTACCGCTCCGGCGGCCCGGGCGAAGGCCCCTGGCAGTGAGCGGCATCGGCCCGATCGAACCGGGCGAGGGCACGCACGCGTGGGACGCCCCCGCACCCGGCGAACCCCCCGCCGGGACGCGGCCCCCCGCAGGGGGATCCCCCGCGCCTCCTCCGGACTCCCTGCGGACCCGGCTCTCCCGCCTCCCCACCACCCACCGCAGAACCGTCCTCGCCGCCCTCACCGCGGCCGGCGTCCTCGCGGGCGCCGCCCTGCTCTACGCGACGCGCCCCCAGGAGCGTGAACAGGCCACGCCCGCACCGCCGTTCCCCGCCCAGGTCGTCGACGTGACCTATCTCGGGGAACGCGCGGTCCCGCCCGGCACCCGTCCGCACACCCTCGCCTTCGACGTGCTGCTGAACGTGGAGTCCGGACCGCCGGTCACGGTGACGCACCTGTCCCAGCCGTACGCCGGAGTCTCCCTGACCTCGGCCCCCCGGGCCCCGTTCCGCACCAGGGCGGGCTCCGCGCGCACGATCGTGATCACCATGCATGTGGCGGAATGCGGAAAGGTGCCGGAGAGCGCCGGACTGCCTTTCATCGACGTAACTCTGCGTAATACGCGTGCAATACAAGTCCAGAGCTTCATCCTGGGCCCCCGCTATGCGCAGGACCTCTCCCGGGCCCTACAAGTCGCCTGTAGCAACGATTCAACGTAATTACCAAAACCCTTGAGACGCCTGAACCCACCGGGGTTCATCCTGCGCGTTCTCAGCATGCGGACAGGGCGAATCGGCCTGAAATTCGCTGTTCCACCCGCCAAGTACCGCTCTGCATTACCTCGTGTCATAACAAGAGCGTCACAGCCTGCTTCAGACCCTCCTCCCGGTTCCCTCCGCCCGCTTAGAGTCACGCCCAGTCACCGCGCAGCTGGAATACCCCTTCGGCCACAGCGCTCGACTCGGCCTCTTCCAGGGGGGAGGGCCGCCCAGGGAAAGGACTGGAACGTGCGTCAACGTTCGCTCATCGCCATCACCGCCGCGCTGTCCGCCGGTGCACTCACCCTCACCGCCTGCGGTTCGCGCGACAGCGGCGGCGACAAGGGCTCCGACAGCGGCGGCACCACCGTCACCATCGGCGTCGACGCCCCGCTCACCGGCGACCTGTCCGCGCTGGGCCTCGGCATCAAGAACTCCGTCGACCTCGCCGCCAAAACGGCCAACAAGCAGAAGACCGTCGACGGCGTGACCTTCAAGGTCGTCGCCAAGGACGACCAGGCGCAGCCCTCCGCAGGCCAGCAGAACGCCACCGCCCTCGTCGCCGACAAGAGCGTCCTCGGCGTGGTCGGCCCGCTGAACTCCTCCGTCGCCGAGTCGATGCAGAAGGTCTTCGACGACGCCAAGCTGGTCGAGGTCTCCCCGGCCAACACCAACCCGGCGCTCACCCAGGGCACCGACTGGGCGAACACCAAGAAGCGCCCCTACGCGTCGTACTTCCGCACCGCGACCACGGACGCCATCCAGGGCCCGTTCGCCGCGCAGTACGTCTTCAACGACGCCAAGAAGAAGAAGGTCTTCGTCATCGACGACAAGAAGACCTACGGCGCCGGCCTCGCCGCGACCTTCACCGAGGAGTTCAAGAAGCTCGGCGGTTCGGTCGTCGGCACCGAGCACATCAACCCCGACTCCAAGGACTTCTCCGCGGTCGCCACCAAGGTGAAGAACTCCGGCGCCGAGGTCGTCTACTACGGCGGCGAGTACCCGCAGGCCGGCCCGCTCAGCAAGCAGATCAAGGCCGCCGGTGCCAAGATCCCGCTGGTCGGCGGCGACGGCATCTTCGACCCGACCTTCATCAAGCTGGCCGGCACGGACGCCACCGGCGACCTGGCCACCTCCGTCGGCGCCCCGGTCGAGGAGCTGGACTCCGCCAAGGAGTTCGTCGCCAACTACAAGGCCGCCGGCTACAAGGAGGAGTACGCCGCGTACGGCGGTTACTCCTACGACTCCGCCTGGGCGATCATCGAGGCCGTCAAGAAGGTCGTCGACGACAACGGCGGCAAGCTGCCCGACGACGCGCGCGCCAAGGTCACCGCGGCCATGCAGGGCGTCTCCTTCGACGGTGTGACCGGCAAGGTCTCCTTCGACGAGTTCGGTGACGCCACCAACAAGCAGCTCACCGTCTACGCCGTCGAGAACGGTGCCTGGAAGGCCGTCAAGTCCGGCACGTACTCCGGCTGACCTCACCCGCACCACTCCTGAGCCGCGCGGGGCGCTGTTCCACTGGCGCCCCGCGCGGACTCACATCCGGCCCCACCCGTCGAAACATCCGAACCGTCTCGGAGGACATGCGGTGAACGAACTGCCGCAGCAGCTGGTCAACGGCCTGCTACTGGGATCCATGTACGGCCTGGTCGCCATCGGCTACACAATGGTCTATGGCATTGTCCAGCTCATCAACTTCGCCCACGGCGAGATCTTCATGACCGGAGCGTTCGGCGCTCTCACGGTCTACGTATACATTCTGCCCGACGGCACCTCGATGGCCATCGCCCTGCCCCTGATGCTGGTGGGCGCGGTCATGGTCTCCGTCACCGTCGCCGTGGGAGCGGAACGGTTCGCCTACCGTCCCCTCCGCAACGCACCCCGCCTCGCACCGCTCATCACCGCCATCGGTCTCTCCCTGGCGCTCCAGCAGGCCGTCTGGGCCTGGTACCCCGAGGCCAAGTCCGCCCGCGTCTTCCCCCAGATCGACGGCGGCCCCTTCGAGATCGGCAGCGTCACCATCCAGACCGGTGACGTCTTCCTGCTCATCGCCGCGCCGCTCAGCATGGGCTTCCTCGCCTACTTCGTCATGAAGACCCGCACCGGACGCGGTATGCAGGCCACCGCCCAGGACCCGGACACCGCCAAGCTCATGGGCGTCAACACCGACCGCATCATCGTGATCGCGTTCGCCCTCGGCGCCACCTTCGCCGCCGTCGGAGCCGTCGCCTACGGCCTCAAGTACGGCCAGATCTCCTTCACCATGGGCTTCCTGCTCGGCCTCAAGGCCTTCACCGCGGCCGTCCTCGGCGGTATCGGCAACATCTACGGCGCCATGATCGGCGGCGTCGTCCTCGGCATCGCCGAGACCCTGGCCACCGCCTACATCGCCGACATCCCCGGCATGGACAAGTTCGGCAGCAACTCCTGGGCCGACGTCTGGGCCTTCGTACTCCTCATCCTCGTGCTGCTGTTCCGGCCCCAGGGCCTGCTCGGCGAGCGCGTCGCGGACAGGGCGTGACACCGATGACGACACAGACCACCACACCCGAAGCCTTCGGCGACGCCGCACCGCCCGCTCCCGCCGGCCTCATCGGCATCCCCGAGACCGCCGCCCGCGCCCTCACCACCGGCGGCGCGATCCTCACCGTCATCTCCACCTTCCTCGCCTGGACCTGGACCTCCGCCTTCCCCGGCGACCTCACCGTCTACGGCTACCCGGGCGGCCTGCAGGTCCTCGTCCTCATCGGCGGAGCCCTCACCACCCTCTTCGCCCTCGCCTCCTACGGCGTCAAGGGCCTCGGCTGGCTCACCCCCGCCGGCGCCGACGGCGCGATCAAGTTCGCCGCGCTCGCCACCTTCGCGACCGCCTGGTACACCGTCATCGCGATCAGCACCGACCTCGGCGGTGTCGTCAACCTCGAACCCGGCGGCTACCTCGTCGCCGTGGCCAGCCTCGCCGCTTTCCTCGGCGCCCTGGCCCTGCCGTTCGAACACCCCGAGCCCGACCCGATCGACCCCGACGACACGTCGTGGGAGCACGCCAAGCACAAGCTCGGCCACCAGTGGCAGACCGTCAAGGCCGCCTTCGGCTCCGGGACCGCGCGTCCCGCCCCGGCCCTGCCCGCCTACGCCGAGATCCTGATCATCGCCGCCGTCCTCGCCCTCGCCCTCACCGTCTTCACCTACGGCATCGGCACCGAGTACGACGAACTGTTCATCGGCTTCCTCATCACCGCCGGCTTCGGCTTCGCCGCCGTCGGCAAGGCCGGCCTCGTCGCCCAGGCGAGCCAGATCACCGCCCGGCACCAGAACATCACCATCTGCGGCGCGTTCGTGGCCGCCGCAGCGTTCCCCTTCACCCAGACCGACGACCAGTACGCGACCCTCGGCGTCTACATCCTCATCTTCGCCACCGTCGCCCTCGGCCTGAACATCGTCGTCGGCCTCGCCGGCCTCCTCGACCTCGGTTACGTCGCCTTCCTCGGCGTCGGCGCCTACGCGGCCGCCATGGTCTCCGGGTCCCCGAGCTCGCCGTTCGACGTGCACTTCCCCTTCTGGGCCGCCGCACTCGTCGGCTGCGCCGCCTCCCTGGTCTTCGGCGTCCTCATCGGCGCCCCGACCCTGCGCCTGCGCGGCGACTACCTCGCCATCGTCACCCTCGGCTTCGGTGAGATCTTCCGCATCACCGCCAACAACCTCGACGGCACCTCCGGCCCCGACATCACCAACGGATCCAACGGCATCTCCTCCATCCCGAACCTGAACATCCTCGGGTTCGACTTCGGAGCCGTCCACAACATCCTCGGCGTCGACATCGGCCGCTTCGCCAACTACTTCTTCCTGATGCTCATCATCACCGCCATCGTGGTGCTGGTCTTCCGGCGCAGCGGAGACTCCCGCATCGGCCGCGCCTGGGTCGCCATCCGTGAGGACGAGACCGCCGCCCTCGCCATGGGCATCAACGGCTTCCGCGTCAAGCTCATCGCCTTCGCCGTCGGCGCCTCCCTCGCCGGCCTCGCCGGCACCGTCCAGGCCCACGTCACCTACACCGTGACGCCCGAGCAGTACCTCTTCGCCGGCCCCATCCCGCCCAACTCCGCCTTCCTCCTCGCCGCGGTCGTCCTCGGCGGCATGGGCACCATCGGCGGCCCCCTCATCGGCGCCTCCCTGCTCTTCCTCATCCCCAACAAGCTCCAGTTCCTGGGCGACTACCAGCTCTTCGCCTTCGGCCTCGCACTCATCCTGCTGATGCGCTTCCGGCCGGAGGGCATGATCCCCAACCGCCGCCGCCAGCTCGAGTTCCACGAGGAAGCGGAAGCGCCCACCGTCCTCACGAAGGCAGGGGCCTGACCACCATGACCACCGACACCACCACCACGGTCGCCCCCACCGGCGAGACGGTCCTCGACGCACGCGGCGTCACCATGCGCTTCGGCGGCCTCACCGCCGTCCGCGACGTCAACCTCACCGTCAACAGCGGCGAGATCGTCGGCCTCATCGGCCCCAACGGCGCCGGCAAGACGACCTTCTTCAACTGCCTCACCGGCCTCTACATCCCGACCGAGGGCGAGGTCCGCTACAAGGGCACCGTCCTGCCGCCCAAGTCCTTCAAGGTCACCGCCGCCGGCATCGCCCGCACCTTCCAGAACATCCGTCTGTTCGCCAACATGACGGTCCTGGAGAACGTGCTGGTGGGCCGTCACACGCGGACGAAGGAAGGTTTCTGGTCGGCCGTCCTGCGCGGCCCCGGCTTCCACAAGGCCGAGGCGGCCTCCCGCGAACGCGCCATGGAACTCCTGGCGTTCGTGGGCCTCGAGAAGAAGGCCGACCACCTCGCCCGCAACCTCCCCTACGGCGAGCAGCGCAAGCTCGAGATCGCGCGAGCGCTGGCGAGCGAGCCGGGCCTGCTCCTCCTCGACGAGCCCACGGCCGGTATGAACCCCCAGGAGACGCGAGCCACCGAGGAACTCGTCTTCGCCATCCGTGACAAGGGCATCGCCGTCCTCGTCATCGAGCACGACATGCGCTTCATCTTCAACCTCTGCGACCGCGTGGCCGTCCTGGTCCAGGGCGAGAAGCTCATCGAGGGCGACAGCGCCACCGTCCAGGGCGACGAGCGCGTCATCGCCGCCTACCTCGGCGAACCCTTCGAGAACGCCCCCGGCGACGAGGAGGCCGCCGAAGTCGAGGCCGCCGAGGCCGGCGCCGCCCGGGCTGACGCCGACACCACGACGGACGCCGCGCCGGGCAAGGAGAACGACCGATGACCGCACTGCTCGAAGTCGAGGACCTCCGGGTCGCCTACGGCAAGATCGAAGCCGTCAAGGGCATCTCCTTCAAGGTCGAGGCCGGCGAGGTCGTCACCCTGATCGGCACCAACGGCGCCGGCAAGACGACCACCCTGCGCACCCTGTCCGGGCTGCTCAAGCCGGTCGGCGGTCAGATCAAGTTCAACGGCAAGTCGCTGAAGAAGGTCGCCGCCCACGACATCGTCTCGCTGGGGCTCGCCCACTCCCCCGAGGGGCGGCACATCTTCCCCCGCATGACGATCGAGGACAACCTCCGCCTCGGCGCCTTCCTCCGCAGCGACAAGGCGGGCATCGAGAAGGACATCCAGCGCGCCTACGACCTCTTCCCGATCCTGGGAGAACGCCGCAAGCAGGCCGCAGGCACGCTGTCCGGCGGTGAGCAGCAGATGCTCGCCATGGGCCGCGCGCTGATGTCCCAGCCGAAGCTGCTCATGCTGGACGAGCCCTCCATGGGCCTCTCCCCCATCATGATGCAGAAGATCATGGCCACCATCGCCGAGCTGAAGTCCCAGGGCATGACGATCCTGCTCATCGAGCAGAACGCCCAGGCGGCGCTCTCCCTGGCGGACCAGGGTCACGTCATGGAGGTCGGCAACATCGTCCTCTCCGGCACCGGCCGGGACCTCCTCCACGACGAGTCGGTCCGCAAGGCCTACCTCGGCGAGGACTGAGGTTCCGCCTCTCCGCGGCATACGACGAGGCCCGCACCCCTTCCCCGGGTGCGGGCCTCGTCGTGCGTGTGGCGGGGTCAGCCCTTGTTGGCCTTCTTCTCCTCGGCGTCCTCGATAACGGCCTCGGCGACCTGCTGCATCGACATCCGCCGGTCCATGGAGGTCTTCTGGATCCACCGGAACGCGGCGGGCTCGGTCAGCCCGTACTCCGTCTGGAGGATCGACTTGGCCCGATCGACCAGCTTGCGGGTCTCCAGCCGGAGCGTGAGGTCGGCGACCTCCTTCTCCAGCTCCTTGAGTTCGTTGAACCGGGACACGGCCATCTCGATGGCCGGCACGACATCACTCTTGCTGAAGGGCTTCACGAGGTACGCCATGGCACCGGCGTCCCGGGCCCGCTCGACCAGGTCCCGCTGCGAGAAGGCGGTGAGCATCAGCACGGGGGCGATGCGCTCCTCCGCGATCTTCTCGGCGGCGGAGATGCCGTCCATCTTGGGCATCTTCACGTCGAGGATGACGAGGTCCGGCTGGTGCTCGCGGGCCAGCTCGATCGCCTGCTCACCGTCACCCGCCTCACCGACGACGCTGTAGCCCTCCTCCTCCAGCATCTCTTTGAGATCGAGCCGGATCAGGGCCTCGTCCTCGGCGATGACGACACGGGTCGTCAGCGGCGGCACGTGCGACTTGTCGTCATCGGGCACGTCTACGGGCTGGGGCGACTCGGGGGCGGTCACGGGGGCTCCTCGTTCAGGGCAGGGGTACTGCTGACAAGAGCCTACCTATCTCCTGTATGTTTGAGGCACCGAGGGGCTACACTAACCTTCGGTTCGAAGAGGCTCCGGTAGTCCAATCGGTAGAGACGATACCCTCAAAAGGTATTCAGTGTGGGTTCGAATCCCACCCGGGGCACTTAACCTTCAATTCGAAGGTCGCCAATCAAAAGCGGATGTTCCCATTCTCGTGAACATCGGCTTTTTGCTGCGTGTCGTCGTGATCACCCTCACAGAGTGGCCACATGTACGACGTCAGCACACGCAAGCGCGCACTCGCCCTCGTAGCGCAGGGCCGGAGCCTGAATTCGGTAAGCAAGCAGACCGGTATCTCCCGCGCCGCGATCCGCTCCTGGCAGGACCGCCTAGAGCCCTTGCCTCGTATCGCGCCTCAAGACCCTGGACCACCCGCTGACGAATGCGCATACGCATATCTGCTCGGGCTCTATCTCGGCGACGGATGCATTAGCCCGCATCGGCGCAGCGGCTACTACCTGCGCATCGCCTGCGCAGATGCGTGGCCCGGGCTCATCGAACTGTGCCGCGACGCCATCAGGAAGGTGCGCCCGGGCATCGGCGTGTACATCCTGCAGAGACAGGGCTGCGTCGCGGTGACGTCCTACTCACAGCACTGGCCGCGCCTCTTTCCTCAGCACGGCCCCGGCAAGAAGCACGACCGTCGAATCACCCTTGAGCCTTGGCAGCAAGCCATCGTCGACGCCCACCCCTGGGAGTTCATCCGGGGCCTCATCCACTCCGACGGATGTCGGCTCACGAACTGGACCACCCGCGTCGTCGCCGGAGTGCGCAAGCGCTACGAATACCCCCGCTACTTCTTCACCAACGTCTCCGACGACATCCGGCGGCTCTACACCGACACCCTCGACAAGCTGGGCGTCGAGTGGACCTACTGCACCCGCAACGGAACACCGTTCAACGTCTCCGTCGCCCGCAAAGCCTCCGTCGCCCTACTCGACGCCCACGTAGGTCCCAAACACTGACAGGCCCCTACTTCGGGCTGTCGTCCTCCCCCACATGGTGGACGCGGACCAGGTTCGTCGCGCCCGAGACCCCCGGCGGGGAGCCTGCCGTGATCACGATGATGTCGCCCTTGTGGCAGCGGCCGTACTTCAGGAGCAGCTCGTCCACCTGGGCGACCATCGCGTCCGTGGAGCCGACCGGGGGGACCAGGAAGGTTTCCGCGCCCCAGGTGAGGGTCAGCTGGGAGCGGGTCGACTGTTCCGGGGTGAAGGCCAGGAGGGGGATCGGGGAGCGGTAGCGGGAGAGGCGGCGGGCCGTGTCGCCGGTCTGGGTGAAGGCGACCAGGAGTTTGGCGTTCAGGAAGTCGCCGATCTCCGCCGCCGCCCGGGCGACCGCGCCGCCCTGGGTGCGGGGCTTGTTGCGTTCGGTGAGGGGCGGGAGGCCCTTGGCCAGGATGTCCTCCTCCGCCGCCGCCACGATCCTGGCCATCGTGCGGACCGTCTGGATCGCGTACGCGCCGACGCTGGTCTCGCCCGAGAGCATGACGGCGTCCGTGCCGTCGATCACGGCGTTCGCGACGTCCGAGGCCTCGGCGCGGGTCGGGCGGGAGTTCTCGATCATCGAGTCGAGCATCTGGGTCGCCACGATGACCGGCTTGGCGTTGCGCTTCGCCAGCTTGATCGCTCGCTTCTGGACGATCGGGACCTGTTCGAGGGGCATCTCGACGCCGAGGTCGCCACGAGCGACCATGATCCCGTCGAAGGCGGCCACGATGTCGTCGATCGCCTCCACCGCCTGGGGTTTCTCCACCTTGGCGATGACGGGCAGCCTGCGGCCCTCCTCGTCCATGATGCGGTGGACGTCCAGGATGTCGCGGCCGCTGCGCACGAAGGACAGGGCGATCACGTCGAAGCCCGTGCGGAGCGCCCAGCGCAGGTCCTCCTCGTCCTTCTTGGACAGGGCGGGGACCGAGACGGCGACGCCCGGGAGGTTCAGGCCCTTGTGGTCGGAGACGACGCCGCCTTCGACCACACGGGTGTGGACCTCCGCGCCCACGACCTCCGTGACCTCCAGGCAGACCTTGCCGTCGTCGACGAGGATCCGCTCGCCGGGGGTCACGTCCTGCGCCAGGCCGGCGTACGTCGTGCCGCAGCGCTTGCCGTCACCCGCCACGCCTTCCTCCACGGTGATCGTGAAGGTGTCGTCGCGTTCGAGGAGTACCGGTCCTTCCGCGAAGTGGCCGAGGCGGATCTTCGGGCCTTGAAGATCGGCGAGGAGGCCGACGCTGCGGCCGGTCTCGTCGGAGGCCTTGCGGACGCGGTGGTAGCGCTCGTCGTGTTCGGCGTGGCTGCCGTGGCTGAGATTGAAGCGGGCGACGTCCATTCCGGCGTCGACCAGGGCTTTGATCTGGTCGTAGGAGTCGGTGGCGGGGCCCAGGGTGCAGACGATTTTCGCTCGGCGCATGAGTCGAGCCTATGACGTACCGGGCAGTAGCGAATTGGGGGGACGTGACCGGCCAACAACCGTTTGGTGAAGGGGAGTTGACAAGCGTTGAATTGTGCGGGGTACCGCTCTTATGAGCATACCGATTTCGTGCCCGCATTCACCGAAAGGGTGAATTCACAGGGTCGGCGGGACCATCGTGAATTGCGCGCTCACCTCGGCCCGCACCCGCATCCGCTGCGGTTCGAGGTCCAGCGGCTCGGGCGCCGTCTCCTCCGCTTCCGCGGCCGTCGACATCCGCCGCACCCGGCTGCCGAAGCCCGACCGGGGGCGCCCCGGTACCGATCCGGTTCCGGTGTCGGCCAGCTCGATCAGTGCGCCGACCGTCGTGCCCAGCGCCTCCGCGTACTCCTTGGCCCGCCGTACGGCGTCCTGTACCGCCTGCCGGCGGGCGGCACGGTGGACGGGCGAGTCGGGGCGCAGGGTCCACCAGGGGCCGTCGACCCGGGTGAGGTCCAGGTCGGCGAGGCGTGTCGCCAGTTCACCCAGTGCGGTGAAGTCGGTCAGCTCGGCGGTGAGGTGGACGCGGCCGTGGTAGGCGTGGACGCGTTCGCCCCGGCCGCGCCGCTCGAGTTCCGGGGTGAGGGACACCGCGCCTGTCGAGACGTCCTCCACCGCGTCGCCGTAGGACTTGATCAGCTCCACGACGGTGGCGTTACGCCGGGTGAGGTCGTCGAGGGTGGTGCGGCGCTCCTTGCCGCGTGCGGTGACGGTGATGCCGAGGTGGGCGAGGTCGGGGTCGGTTTCCAGTTCGGCCTCGCCGCGTACCGCGAGGAGGGGGGCGTCGGGGGTGCCGTACGGCGGAATCCGCGGTGAGGTCATACGCCCCACCATGTCACGCCTTTCCCTTTTGAGGGGGCGGAGTTGACCCGGCGTCGCCCCCTCTGGTCACCAGATCGAAACCTCCGGGGCCTGTTGCGGTCGGTCATGCACGGGTCAGAATCTACGCGCGTTTGTCTACGCGCGTTGTTGACCATCGCCCTAGGAGCTCGAGACATGCCGTTGAACCGCCGGAAGTTTCTGAAGAAGTCCGCCGTGACCGGGGCGGGGGTGGCGATCGCGGGTGCGGCTGCGGCTCCGGCGGCGCGGGCCGCGGAGGCGAGGCAGCCGGGGAAGCCCGTCAAGCAGCCGAAGCGGTACGCGCTGACCGTGCTCGGGACGACCGACCTGCACGGGCATGTCTTCAACTGGGACTACTTCAAGAACGCGGAGTACACGGACAAGGCGGGCAACGCCCAGGGTCTCGCGCGCATCTCGACGCTGGTGAACCAGATCCGTGCCGAGAAGGGGCGGGAGAACGTCCTGCTGCTGGACGCGGGCGACACGATCCAGGGCACGCCGCTGACGTACTACTACGCGAAGGTGGACCCGATCACCGCCAAGGGCGGTCCGGTGCACCCGATGGCGCAGGCGATGAACGCGATCGGGTACGACGCGGCGGCGCTGGGCAACCACGAGTTCAACTACGGCATCGAGACGCTGAGGAAGTTCGAGTCGCAGCTGCGGTTCCCGCTGCTGGGCGCGAACGCGGTGGACGCCAGGACGCTGAGGCCGGCCTTCCAGCCGTACGCGATCAGGACGTTCTGCGTGAAGGGCGCGCCGCCGGTCAAGGTCGCGATCCTGGGCCTCACGAACCCCGGTATCGCCATCTGGGACAAGGCGTACGTGCAGGGCAAGCTGGCGTTCCCGGGCCTGGAGGAGCAGGCCGCGAAGTGGGTGCCGAAGCTGAAGGCGATGGGCGCGGACGTGGTGGTCGTGTCGGCGCACTCCGGGTCCTCCGGGACGTCCTCGTACGGTGACCAGTTGCCGTACGTGGAGAACTCCGCGGCGCTGGTGGCGCAGCAGGTGCCGGACATCGACGCGGTGCTGGTGGGTCACGCGCACGTGGAGATTCCGGAGCTGAGGGTCACGAACGAGAAGACCGGGAGGACGGTCGTCCTGTCGGAGCCGCTGGCCTACGCCGAGCGGCTGTCCGTGTTCGACATCGAGCTGGTGTTCGAGAAGGGGCGGTGGACGGTCGAGTCGGTGGCGTCGAAGGTGCTGAACTCCAACACCGTGGCCGACGACCCGAAGATCACCAAGCTGCTGAGCGACGAGCACGCGAAGGTCGTGGAGTACGTCAACCAGGTGGTCGGTACGGCGACCGAGACGCTGACGACGGTCGAGGCGCGGTACAAGGACGCCCCGATCATCGACCTGATCACCAAGGTCCAGGAGGACGTCGTCAAGGCGGCGCTGGCGGGGACGTCGTACGCGTCGCTGCCGGTGATCTCGCAGGCGTCGCCGTTCTCCCGTACGTCGGAGATCCCGGCGGGCAACGTGACGATCCGCGATCTGTCGAGCCTGTACGTGTACGACAACACGCTGGTGGCGAAGCTGCTGACGGGTGCGCAGATCAAGGCGTACCTGGAGTACTCGGCGGAGTACTTCGTGCAGACGGCCGCCGGCACGGTCGTGGACGTCGAGAAGCTGACGAACGCGAACAACCGGCCGGACTACAACTACGACTATGTGTCGGGGCTGTCGTACGACATCGACATCGCGCAGGCGGCGGGTTCGCGGATCAAGAACCTGACGTTCGAGGGGGCGGCGCTGGACGACGCGCAGCAGTTCGTGTTCGCGGTGAACAACTACCGGGCGAACGGCGGTGGCGCGTTCCCGCATGTGGCCTCCGCCACCGAGCTGTGGTCGGAGTCGACGGAGATCCGGACGCGGATCGCGGAGTGGGTGACCGCGAAGGGTGTGCTGGACCCGAAGGACTTCGCTTCGGTGGACTGGAAGCTCACGCGGGACGGTACGCCGGTGTTCTGAGCCGTGCTCTGATCCGAGGTGACGGCCTCAGATTCCGTCGCGCAGGGGGGTCAGCGGGTGGGGCCGGCGTGCGGGCGGGATCTGGGGCTGTCGTTGTTCGAGGCCGAAGGTGGTGAAGGCGGTGCGGGTGGGCAGGGGGTAGTTGTCCTTGCCGGTGAGGGTGTTGAGGACGGTGGCGCTGCGCCAGGCGGCGAGGCCGAGGTCGGGGGCGCCGACGCCGTGGGTGTGGCGCTCGCCGTTCTGTACGTAGACGTGGCAGCCGGTGGCGGTGACGGAGGGGTCGAGGACGAGGCGGAACTGTTCGTCGATGCGGGGGCGTCCGGCGCTGTCGCGGCGCATGTAGGGGTCGAGGCCGGCGAGGATGCGGTCGAGGGGGCGCTCGCGGTGGCCGGTGGCGAGGACGACGGCGTCGGTGGTGAGGCGGGAGCGGGTGTTCTGCTGGGTGTGTTCGAGGTGGAGTTCGAGGCGGGTGGTGGAGATGCGGCCGGCGGTACGGACGCGGACGCCGGGGGTGAGGACGGCGTCGGGCCAGCCGCCGTCGAGGGTGCGGCGGTAGAGCTCGTCGTGGATGGCGGCGAGGGTGCCGGCGTCGATGCCCTTGTGGAGTTGCCAGTGGGCGCTGACGAGACGGTCGCGGACGGGTTCGGCGAGGGCGTGGAAGTAGCGGGTGTAGTCGGGGGTGAAGTGTTCGAGGCCGAGCTTGGAGTACTCCATGGGGGCGAAGGCCTCGGTGCGGCCGATCCAGTGGAGTTGTTCGCGGCCCACGGGGCGGTGGCGCAGGAGGTCGAGGAAGATCTCGGCGCCGGACTGTCCTGATCCGACGACGGTGACATGGCCGGCGGCGAGGAGGGTGTCGCGGTGGGCGAGGTAGTCGCGGGCGTGCAGCACGGGGACGCCGGGGGTGTCGACGAGGGGGCGCAGGGGGTCGGGGATGTGGGGTTCGGTGCCGATGCCGAGGACGACGTTGCGGGTGTGGGTGCGGCCGAGGGCTTCGGCTTCGCCGTCGGTGTCGAGCTGGGTGTAGTCGACTTCGAAGGTGTCGCGTTCGGGGTTCCAGCGGACGGCGTCGACCTGGTGGCGGAAGTGGAGTGCGGGGAGGTGGTCGGCGACCCAGCGGCAGTAGGTGTCGTATTCGGCGCGCCGGATGTGGAAGTGCTCGGAGAAGTAAAAGGGGTAGAGGCGGTGGTGGGTCTTGAGGTAGTTGAGGAAGCTCCAGGGATTGGTGGGGTCCGCGAGGGTGACGAGGTCGGCGAGGAAGGGGACCTGGACGCGGGCGCCGTCGATGAGGAGGCCGGGGTGCCAGTCGAAGCGGGGGCGTTGTTCGTAGAAGACGGTGTCGAGTTCGGCGAGGGGGTGGGCGAGGGCGGCGAGGGAGAGGTTGCTGGGGCCGATGCCGATGCCGACGAGGTCGCGGGGGGTGTCGGAGTCCGGGGGTGGGGGCGTGTTCATGCGCGGGTGCTTTCCTTCCACCGGTTGTGAGGCGTTCTCAGGCCACCGCTGCCAGGAGGGCGGCCAGGTCGTGGGGGCGGGTGTGCGGGTTGAGGAGGGTGGTCTTGAGCCAGAGGCGGCCGTCGAGGCGGGCGCGGCCGAGGACGGCGTGGCCGTCGGTGAGGAGGCGGCGGCGTATCGCGGCGACGGCGGTGTCGGGGGCGCCGGTGGGGCGGAAGAGGACGGTGCTGATGGTGGGCTCGGCGTGGAGTTCGAGGCCGGGGTGGTCGCGGACCAGGGCGGCGAAGGCGTGGGCGTGGTCGCAGACCTGGTCGACGAGGGTGCCGAGGCCGTGGCGGCCGAGGGTCTTGAGGGTGACGGCGATCTTGAGGACGTCGGGTCGGCGGGTGGTGCGCAGGGAGCGGCCCAGGAGGTCGGGGAGGCCGGCCTCGGTGTCGTCGTCGGCGTTGAGGTAGTCGGCGTGCTGGTTCAGGGCGGTGAGGTCGGCGGGGTCGCGGACGGCGAGGAGTCCGGCGGCGACGGGCTGCCAGCCGAGTTTGTGCAGGTCGAGGGTGACGGTGTGGGCGGCGTCGAGTCCGTCGAGTTTCGGGCGGTGGCGGTCGCTGAAGAGGAGTCCGCCTCCGTAGGCGGCGTCGATGTGGAGGCGGGCGCCGTGGGTCGCGCAGAGGGCGGCGACGGCGGGGAGGGGGTCGATGAGTCCGGCGTCGGTGGTGCCCGCGGTGGCGGCGACCAGGTGGGGACCGGGGACGGTGGTGAGGGCGGCGTGGAGCGCGGCGGGGTCGAGGGTGCCGGTGGGGGCCGGGACGACGACGGGTGCGGGCAGGCCGAGGAGCCAGGCGGCGCGGGTGAGGGAGTGGTGGGCGTTGCCGCCGCACAGGAGGCGGACGGTGGGGCCGAGGGTCTCGCGGGCGAGGAGGAGGGCGAGCTGGTTGGACTCGGTGCCGCCGGTGGTGACGAGGGCGTCGGGGTGGGGCGGGTTGCGGACGTCGTCGGCTGGGGGTGCTGTCCGGGTGTCGTCGCCCTGGGGTGCGTAGACCTCCCTCGTGAGTGCCCGTGTCACGAGCGCCTCCAGCTCCGAGGCCGCCGGGGCCTGGTCCCAGGAGTCGAGGGAGGGGTTGAGGGCGCAGACGGCGAGGTCGGCGGCGGTGGCGACGGCGAGGGGCGGGCAGTGCAGATGGGCGGCGCACCGGGGGTGCGCGGGGTCGGCGGAGCCTTCGGCGAGGGCGTGGACGAGGTCGGTGAGGGCGTGCGGGTCACCGTCTTCGGGGAGTACGTCGCCGACGGCGGCCCTCAGGCGGGCGGCGACCGCGTCGGGGCCGCCGGCGGGGAGGGGGCCGCCGCGGGCCCGTGCGCCCGCGTCGAGGGCGTCGAGGACGGCGGCGAGCAGGGGCCGGAGCGCGCCGGCGCCGTCGGGGCCTGAGGCGAGCGGGGGGTTGCTCATCGGGTCCTCCGGTCGGGCGCGGGGCAGAGGGGGCTCCAGCTTGTACGCCGATGTGGAGACACGCCCGAAAAGAGCAACGATCGGTACCCGAAAGTGGATACCGGTCGTCGCGGTGGTGCTGCGGGTCGTTCTGTGGACGAGTCAGTCCGTGAACTCGTCGTCCTCGTCTTCTTCCGGCTCCTGCTCAGCCGCCTGCGTGTGCAGGGTGATCTGGCCGACGAGTTGATGCACCTCGGCGATCATCCGGTCCAGTTCCTCCTGCGATCCGAAGGGATGCACGGTGGTGGCCCTGGCATCGGGGCCGTCTGCGATTTTGAGCAGGCGCTCGACGGCGAATCGGGCTTCGGTCACAGCCTGTCGCAGGGCACGTCGTTCGACGGCGAGTTTCTCGGCGACCGTCTGCTGGGAGCCGTCGGCGTCCTGGTTCTGCTGCCGCTCCTGTTCGGCCTGCTGGGCCTTGTCGGGGTTGGAGAGGGCGACGAGGGTCCACTGGTCGAGGGGTTGGACCGCCCGGCCGCCGGCGTCCCGCGCCAACTTGTCCGGCGCGGCCAGGTCGACGGCCGGGATGGTGTACATGTCGGCCGTGTTGCGCGCCAGGAGTTGGGCGTCGGTGAAGGAGTTCAGGCATTCCCGCCTGGCCTCGAAGGCATTGGCCGCGAGGGCCAGACTCCACAGTCCCTTCTCCGACTCGGCGAGGCCGGCGACGATCTGGTCGGTGTTGGCGCGGAACGGGACGGTTCTGCCCACGGCGGAGCCGACGTTGCGGGTGATGAGTTTGTCCGCGATGAGCGCGATACCGCCTGCGACCGCGAGGGTCTGGCGGGCGTCGTTGTTCCCCTTCAGCGCCGGTTCCACGAGATCGGTGAAGTCGGTGTCCGGAGTGGGCTGCCAGTCGCCCAGTACTCCCTTGGTGAGTACACCGCCGTTGGCCCAGGCGTTGCGGGCCTGCTGGAGCGAGCCCGCCTTGTAGCCACGCCAGGGCAGGTCGATGACGGGACCGAGGAGCTCTGCGTACCCTGCGGTGTTCATCCGGCTGGTGCCCTTGATGTCCTTGGCGAACCTCTTCACCTGCTCGAAGACCTCGGGCCGGGTGAGGAAGTGGGTCAGGTAGACGGCACGCCAGAGGGGTGTGCCCGGGATATCGCTCCTGCCGAAGACGCCGGGCAGGTCCTCCGGCTTGCGGCGTCCCAGGGCAAGGCCGATGATCCCGTCGAGGAGGCTGTTCTGCGGGAGTCCGGGAAGCCGTACCCGGCTGATGGCGCGGCTTCCCACCTCCACATTCTGTGCGGCGGCCTCCCAGTGGCGGAATTCGACGTGGATCGAGGCGAGGATGGAGCGAACGGCGTCGTCGAAGACCTCCTCCGCGGAGAGTCCTGCGGAGCCGTGCCGGTGGATGCCCACCGTGACCTGGGCAGGCACGACAAGTGTCTGACCGAGGCGTACGGAACGGTCTGCGGGCTGCGGCTGGTTGACACCTCGCTGAAACTCCGCGAGGAACCCGTTGAGTGCTTCCTGCCGGCCCAGCGCCATGCGCTGGCTGAGGGACCTCTCGGCGGCGCCTCGCCGCTGGGTCTTCTCGGCGGTCAGGACGCGCAGCGCCGTGGCCGCGATCTCGTCGGCGTAGGGCGAGGCGCCGTCGGTGAGCAGGGCCCACGCGCTGGTCAGCCGGGTGATGCCGTCGCGTACGGCGAGGACGTCCATGTGTTCGTCGCCGTCGGCGAATTCAAGTCGGCAGGGGTGTGCGATGACGGCTCGGGTGATCCGCCGGGCGAGGATCGAGCGGTCGTAGGGGTTGGGGTTGGCGTGCCTGGTCTGTTCTATGGTCTGGGCCAGGTGGTCGCGCAGGTGCTTCCGGTCGCGGTAACGGTAGACGACCCGGGCGTAGGGGCGTCCCTGCTCGTCGACGTCGCCGTGGACCTCGGGGTCCTCGACGGGGAGGGCCCCCTGGCTGGTGCGCGGCTGGTGTCCGGGGAACAGTTCGGTCAGCCAGACCCGGGTGTGCAGTGAGCGGAGGGTGGCGCCTTCGACGTGCTCTTCAATCAGGGCCGAGGCCTGTCCCTTGGCGGAACGCAACTGGGCGGCAGCGGCCTCGGGCGAGATGATGGCGCGGGCGACGGCATGCCAGGCGTCCTCGTCGAGGGCGGCGCCGTCCGCCTGCAGGCCGGCCTTGACGAGTTGGGCTCGGTCGCCGGGGGTGGAAGGATCGGGCAGGGAGCGTTCGAAGCCCGAGACGGTGAATTCCTCACCTTCGAAGGTGAACGAGATCGTCTCGGGGCCCCCTTCGGAGGCTTCGATACGCTGACCAGAGCCGAGCTGGTCCTGGGATTCAGCGGATGTTGCCACGTTCTTCCTTTCATTGAGCTGCCGAGGTCCCATAATTCACTCGCTTGTTCACTGGCCCGAGGTCATCCGGGCCGGTAGACTTGGGGGTGCAGTCAGGGCCACGCAGGAGCGTGCGCCAGGTCTGCTTCCACGAGCCCCGGCCATCGGCCGGGGCTCGTCACGTAGGAAGCGGCTGTCAGCACCGCTCGGGTGCGAGCGCCTTGGGGAGGTGCCGGCCGTACCAACCCCACATGAACCGCCTGTTCTCCTGGCGGGCGATCGCCTGGCAGCCGCAGTACGCGACGAGGTCGGCCATCTGCAGCCACGTCGAGACGTGGGCCGGGATCGCCACGGCCGACAGCGGGATACGGCTCGGGCGCAGGCTCAGGTGCACCTCGTCGTAGAGGTGCTCGCTACCGTCTCCGTCGACGACCAGAGCGGCAGTCTCGCCCGCCTCGGCCAGGCGCTGGTCGAGCACGCGCAGAAGCCGGTCGTAGGCGCGTCGCTTGGCCCGGCCCCAGTGGGTGGCGTCCTGGGTGTAGACGGTGACGATGTCGAGGCCAGGCTGCGCCGCGATCACGTCGAGCGCTTCTTGGGCCATGCGGTAGCGCTCTATCTTGAGCGGGTTGCGGCCACCCGGGCGCCCACGACCGGCGAGGAAATTGTTGGCGTGGAGCTCGTACTCGGGAGGGATTCCGTGGTCACGGGACCAACGGTCGCGAAGTTCCTGCCAGACACGCAGAACACGTGCGGCTTCGGCCTTCGGGACGCCCACGGCGGTATAGAGCGCGAGGCCACTGCTGGGGATGCCTGAGTCGTCGATGTAGTACACACGATCGACCGGCTGAGATGCACTGATGGCTGTTCCTGGCCTTTCGCTCGAATCCGAAGGGTCACCAGAACGACAGGCGGCTGCACCGCGTCGAACTGATCACTCCAGCCGGCCTTCGGGCCGGTCAGGCAAACGGATTCGGGCGATACGCGCTGCGTCATCCATCGCTTCGCTCCTCGTCCTCTCCCTCGGTGGCCCGCTGAGATTCAAGTGATCTCCGGGGTCCGCCAGTTCGAGTGCGAGTGACATCCGGCCTGGTGCCGTCTGCTGGTCGCGGAGCGATGAAGGGCTCGTACTCCTTTCAGGCTAGACCCGCATCTTTCACACCGTCAACTTCTTCACGCACGCGCCACGCTGGCGCTCCCCCGCCATGCCCGAGCCGGGGAAGCGCTCACCGAGTTCACTCGCCCCGTACCCGCAACGCCCTCTTCAGATCGTCCAGTTGGTCGGTCAGCTTGCGGCGCAGGGCCGGGATGGGGTCGGCGTCGCGCAGACAGGTCTCGCCGAGGGCGAGCGCCTCGGGGTCGATGGCGTGCACGGGGAAGGCCCAGTGGCCTGCGGCGTCGGCGATGGCGGGGCCGCGGCGGGCGGCGACGGCGACGGCGTCCTCGTAGTAGCGGGCGACGTACGGGCGGACGAGGCCGGCCTGTTCCGGCTGCCAGAAGCCCTGGGCGGTGGCGGTGAAGAGGTAGTTGGAGAGGTCGTCGGAGGCGAACATGGCGGCCCAGGCCCTCGCCTTGGCGTCCTCGTCGGGCAGGGCGGCGCGGCAGCGGGCGGCGCCCTCGCGGCCGGTGGCGGACGGGTCGCGCTCGAGTTCGGCGGCGATGGCGGTCTCGTCGGTGGCGCCGAGGACGGCGAGCCGGGCGAGGATGCGCCAGCGCAGGTCGGGGTCGAGTTCGGGGCCGCCGGGGACGGTGCCGTCGGCGAACCAGGCGGCGATGGTGTCGGGCTGGGCGGCGACGTTGATGAAGTGGCGTACGGCGATCAGGCGCAGGCCGGGGTGGTCGCCGTCCTCGGTGCGGCGGATGAGGTCGCGGCACAGGGCGGAGAGGGTGGCGAGGGCGGCGGGGCGGTCCTCGGGGGCGAGGTGGCGGGCGGCGACGTGGGTGCCGGCGAAGGCGAGGACGCCCTGGACGAGGGCGAGGTCGGTCTCGTGCGGGAGGTGGGCGCGGGCGGTGTCGAGGTAGGCGGTGGGGGCGAGTTCGCCGTCGCGTACGGCGTCGCGCAGGGCGTTCCAGACGACGGCGCGGGTGAGCGGGTCGGGCAGTCCGCACAGGTGGGCGGTGACGCCCTCGAAGGAGTGGGGGTCGAAGCGGATCTTGGCGTAGGTGAGGTCGCCGTCGTTGAGGAGGAGCAGGGTGGGGCGCTTGCCGAGGGGGACGGGGGTGGTGTGCGGGAGGTCGAGTTCGAGGGGGGCGCGCCGGGTGAGGCGGCCCTCGTCGCCGGGGAGGTCGAGGTCGTAGAGGCCGACGGCGATGCGGTGGGGGCGGCTGCCGGTGCGTTCGACGGTGAGGTGGTGGTCGCCGTTGGCGCCGGTGACGACGGGGGTGAGGGTGTCGACGCCGGTGGTGCGCAGCCAGGCGTCGGCCCAGGCGTGGACGTCGCGGTCGGTGCCGGCGGCGAGGGAGTCGATGAAGTCGGCGAGGGTGGCGTTGGCGAACCGGTGGCGGGCGAAGTGGGTGTTGATGCCGGCGAGGAAGTCCTTCTCCCCGAGCCAGGTGACGAGCTGGCGCAGGGCGGAGGCGCCCTTGGCGTAGGAGATGCCGTCGAAGTTGAGCAGGGCGGAGGCGGTGTCGGGGACGTCCTCGGGGGCGACGGGGTGGGTGGAGGGGCGCTGGTCGGCGTCGTAGCCCCAGGCCTTGCGGACGACGCCGAAGTCGGTCCAGGTGTCGGTGAAGCGGGTGGCTTCGGTGAGGGTCTGGTAGCCCATGTACTCGGCGAAGGACTCGTTGAGCCAGATGTCGTCCCACCAGGTGAGGGTGACGAGGTCGCCGAACCACATGTGGGCCATCTCGTGGGCGACGACCATGGCGCGGGTCTGGCGTTCGGTGTCGGTGACGGCGGAGCGGTAGACGAACTCGTCGCGGAACGTGACGAGTCCGGGGTTCTCCATGGCGCCGGCGTTGAACTCGGGGACGAAGGCCTGGTCGTAGGAGTCGAAGGGGTAGGGCTCCTCGAACTTCTCGTGGTAGCGGTCGAAGCAGGCGCGGGTGATGTCGAGGAGCTCGTCGGCGTCGGCGTCGAGGTGGGGGGCGAGGGAGCGGCGGCAGTGGAGGCCGAAGGGCAGGCCACGGTGTTCGGTGCGCACGGAGTGCCAGGGGCCGGCGGCGACGGCGACGAGGTAGGTGGAGATGAGGGGGGTGGTGGCGGCCCGCCACCGTCCGTCGCCGAGGTGTTCGGTGACGCCGTTGGCGAGGACGGTCCAGTTCTCGGGGGCCTTGACGGTCAGGTCGAAGACGGCCTTGAGGTCGGGCTGGTCGAAGGCGGCGAAGACGCGCTGGACGTCGTCCATGAAGAGCTGGGTGTAGAGGTAGGTCTCACCGTCGCTGGGGTCGGTGAAGCGGTGCATGCCCTCGCCGGTGCGGGAGTAGCGCATGTCGGCGTCGACGCGCAGTTCGTGTTCCCCGGCGCCGAGGTTCTTCAGCGCGATCCGGTTGCCGTCGAGGCCGTCGGGGTCGAGGGGCTGTCCGTCGAGCGTGACCGAGCGCAGTTCGGCTGGCTTGACCTCGACGAAGGTGTCCCCATCGGCGCGTGCGGTGAACCTGATGGCGGTGCGGGAGCCGAAGGTCTCGTCGCCGGTGGTCAGGTCGAGCTCGATGGTGTAGCGGTGGACGTCGAGGAGTCGGGCACGGGTCAGCGCTTCGTCGCGCGTCAGTACGGACATGCACGACATGCTGCCCGATGCCGCAGGCCGGGCACAGGGGCGGATCGTTACGCACCCTATGTCCCTTCCCGCGCCGGAGCCGCCGGGCATCCCCCGTGGTGGGGGCGGGGCCCGGCCGGATCTCGCCGTCGTGGGGCGGGCTCAGCCCGCCGTGGGGGCCGCCGTGTCCTCGGCGATGCGCTCGTGGTGGCGGATCACCTCGGCGATGATGAAGTTGAGGAACTTCTCGGCGAACGCGGGGTCGAGCTTGGCGCTCTCGGCGAGGGTGCGCAGCCGTTCGATCTGGCGGGCCTCGCGGGTCGGGTCGGCGGCGGGAAGCTGGTGGCGGGCCTTGAGGTGGCCGACCTGCTGGGTGGCCTTGAAGCGCTCGGCGAGCATGTGGACGACGGCCGCGTCGATGTTGTCGATGCTGTCGCGCAGCCGGTCGAGTTCGGCGCGGACGGCCGGGTCGACGCCTTCGGTGCCGGTTCCGGGGGTGTTGCGGGTGGTCATGGGCGATCACCCTAGTGCGTCGCCCTCGGGGGCCCGTCACCGGCGGCTCCCTCGCGCCGGCTCCTGCCGCGGCGGCCTCCTCGTACAGTGGAATCGGGTGCAGACGTCTTGGGGGTGCGGGCGTGGCCAACGGCGGACCGGTCGAGCACGGCTTTCCGCATCTGGAGACGGTGCGGGCCGCCGTGACGGCGCTGTACCGGCGGCTGTCGTACGACACGATCCACCAGTTCGCGGCCAGTGTGCCGCCGGTGGACGTGGCGTTCTGCGACACGGACGATCTGCATCTGGGGACGCAGCGGGTGGCGCGGGAGCTGGTGCGGCACTACCGGCTGCCGGACGCGCGGATGATCGTGGCGTTCCGGGAGATGGAGCACGCGGCGCATGTGGAACTGGCGGCGGGCCCGGAGTACTTCGTCGAGCTGAACGACCGTTTCCGGACACACCGGCGGGACATCGGGGCGGCGCTGGCGCACGAGATCATGCATGTGTATCTGCACCGGCTGGACCTGTCCTTCCGGGGGACCCGGGCCAACGAGATCCTGACGGACACGGCGACGACGTATCTGGGGGCGGGCTGGCTGCTGCTGGACGCCTACCGGGAGGACGCGGCCTCCTCGCAGAAGCTGGGGTATCTGACGCCGGAGGAGTTCGGCTACGTGCTGGCGAAGCGGTCGCTGGTGTTCGGGGAGGACCCCTCGACGTGGTTCACCAGTCCGCAGGCGTACACGGCGTATGTGCGGGGGCGTGAGCAGGCCCTGCACGACGAGCGGCAGCCACCGCTGACGGCGGCCGGCTGGGCGGGGCGCCGCCGGTACGCGCGTGACCGGCGGCACGCGCAGGACCGCGGCCACGGCGAGGACCGACGGCTCGCGGCGGTCGTCGCGTCGGCCGCGGACCCGCCGTACACGTTCGCGCCGGACCCGCGCGGACCGTTGCGGGTGACGTTCCCCTGCCCCACCTGCCACCAGCGGATCAGGGTGCCGGTGAAGGGGCGGGTCCGGGCGCGGTGCGGGCTGTGCCGGACGGTCCTGGAGTGCGACACCTAGGGCCCTTCTGACGGATCTCCGTGGGTGAAGGAGCGGCGTTCGGTGCGCGCGATCGGCGTGCGGCGTGGAGGGTCATGTGGCGGAGCCACCTGGCCCTTCGCGCCGTGCGGCGAGCGGGCGTGCCGGGCGTCGCGACGCCGCGGAGATCCGTCAGAAGGGCCCTGGTGCCCCGGCAGGCAACGCGTCCCGGGACAACACACCTAGTGCCTGTCGACAGGCGAGACCGCCGTGCGGGGCAGTGCCGCGCACAGGCCCGCGCAGACCACGAACCCGCCGGTCACCCAGGGCATCGCCGTGCCCAGCGCCTCGGTGAGGCCCTGGTCGGTGTGGCCGAAGAACACGGTGCCGAGGATCGCCGCGCCGAGGGCGCCGCCGAACTGCTGGGCGGTGGAGAAGATCCCGGAGGCGCCGCCGGCGAGGTCGGCGGGTACGGCGGACAGGACGATGTTGACCAGGGGCACGACGAGGAAGCCGAGGCCGGCGCCGGCGACGGCCAGGCCGGGGGTGAGCGGCCAGGCGCCGGTGTGGGTGGCGGCGGCGCCGTCGAGGGCGGCCCACACCCAGCCGAAGCCGCCGGCCATGAGCACTGCTCCGGCGGCCGGGACGAGCCGTCCGTGGCGTACGGCGAGGGCGTCGGCGGCCGGGGCGGTGAGGAAGCCGCCGACGGAGAAGGCGACGGTCAGCAGGCCCGCCTGGAGGGGGGTGTAGCCCTCGCCGGACTGGAGCCAGACGGCGAAGACGAGGAAGAAGCCCTGCATGCCGACGGAGAAGAGGAGTTGGACCAGGACGCCGACGGAGAAGGCGGGGAGCCGGAAGGCGCGGGCCGGGAGGAGGGGGACGGTGGTGGTGGCGTGCCGTCGCGCCTGGAACACGCCGAGGCCGGTGACGGCGAGCACTCCGGCGGCCAGCACGATCCAGCCCCACAGTGGCCAGCCGTTCTCGCGGCCCTGGACGAGGGGCAGCACGATCGCGACCAGACCGGCGGCGAGGACGAGGCTGCCGAGGGTGTCGGGGCGGCTCGCGGAGCGTTCCCGGGTGGCCGGGACGAGGAGCGCTCCGGCGACGAGGGTGACCAGGGCGACGGGCACGTTCACCAGGAACACGGACCGCCAGCCCCAGCCGAACAGGTCGGCGTCCGTGAGCACCCCGCCGAGCAGCAGTCCGACGGCGGAGGCGAAGCCGGCGACCGCTCCGTACATCCCGAAGGCGGCGCCGCGTTCGCGGCCCTGGAAGAGGGTGCGGAAGGAGCCGATGACCTGGGGGACGAGGACGGCGGCGAGGACGCCCTGGACGGCGCGTGCGGCGATCAGTTGGCCGGGGCTCTGGGCGATTCCGCAGGCGAGGCTCGCGAGTCCGAAGCCGGCGGTGCCGACGAGGAAGAGGGTGCGGCGGCCGTAGCGGTCACCGAGGTGGCCGGAGACGATCAGGGCGGCGGCGAAGCCGAGGAGGTAGGCGGAGACCGTCCACTGCAGGGCGCCGGCGGAGGCGTGCAGGTCCTGGGCGATGGAGGGGATCGCGACGTTGACGATGGTCGTGTCGAGGAGGTCCATCAGGGCGGCGACCATCATGACGACGGCGGCGGCCCAGCGGTGGGGGTGGGGTTCGGGCGCGAGGGTCGGGGGTGCGGCGAGAGGGGCGGTCATGGCTGTCTCCCGTTCGGATGGGATTTATTTCGTTCGACCTAACGAAAGACTTGCATCGACAGCCCGGCCGCGCAAGTCGTTAGTTCGACCGAACGAAATTTTTGTTAGCCTGACCCCATGACCGACGAACGGCGGGCCGCCGCCCTGGAACGCCTGATGACCGTGGGCCGGCAGCACAGCATGGTCACGGTGATGTTCCACTCGGCGATCGCGGCGAAGCAGGGGCTGAACGCCACGGAGGAGAAGACCCTCGACGTCCTTCAGCGCAGGGGACCGCTCACGGCGAAGGACCTGGCCGAGCACACGGGTCTGGCCCCGGCCTCCGTCACCGGCATGCTGGACCGGCTGGAGGCCAAGGGGTTCGTCCGCCGGGTCAAGCACCCCACGGACAAGCGGCGGGTGCTCGTCGAACTGAACGAGACCAAGCTCGCGGAACTCGCGGTGTTCTTCGAGGAGTGGGCGCGGGACATCGTCGAGGCGTGCGAGGAGTTCGACGCGCAGGAACTGGAGACGGTGAACCGCTTCCTGGAGGTCATGACCCGGGCCCAGAGCCGGGCGACGGCCCGACTGACCGGCTGAGCCGTCCTTACGCCCCGTACACGGCGCCGGGCGGTTCGGCCGCGGCCAGCAGCTTCTGTACGGCCTCTCCCGCCTCCGCCGGGCTCCAGCGCGCGCCCTTGTCGGCGGTGGGGCCCGGCCGCCAGCCCTCCATCACGGTGATCCGGCCGGCCTCCGCCTCGAAGACCCGGCCGGTGACGCCCGCGCTCGCGGCGGAACCCAGCCAGACGACGAGCGGTGAGACGTTCTCCGGGGCCATGGCGTCGAAGCCGGACTCCGGGGCAGTCATGGTCTCGGCGAACGTCCGTTCCGTCATCCGGGTGCGGGCGGCGGGCGCGATCGCGTTGACCTGGACGCCGTAGCGGGCGAGTTCGGCGGCGGCGACCAGCGTCAGGCCGACGATCCCGGCCTTCGCGGCGCTGTAGTTGCCCTGCCCGACCGAGCCCAGCAGGCCCGCCCCGCTGCTCGTGTTGACGATCCGGGCGACCGGTGTGCGTCCCGCCTTGGCCTCGGCGCGCCAGTACGCGCTGGCGTGCCTGAGCGGCAGGAAGTGCCCCTTGAGGTGGACGCGCAGGACGGCGTCGAAGTCGTCCTCGTCGAGGTTGACCAGCATCCGGTCGCGCAGGAAGCCCGCGTTGTTGACGAGGGTGTCGAGCCGGCCGTAGGTCTCCAGGGCGGTGGCGACGAGGGAGGCGGCGCCCTCGGACGTGGCGATGTCACCGCCGTGGGCGACGGCCTCGCCGCCCGCCGCGCGGATCTCCGCCACGACCCGGCCGGCCGGGCTGCCGGGGCCCGGCGCGCCGTCCAGTCCGACGCCCAGGTCGTTGACGACGACCCGCGCGCCCTCGGCCGCGAAGGCGAGCGCGTGCGCCCGCCCGAGGCCCCGCCCGGCGCCGGTGACGACGACCACCCGCCCCTCACAGAGTGCTGTCATTCCAGGCCTCCTCGCTGTCCTTGTCGGCGGACACGGCGTCCTTCTCGGCGGCGACGGCGCCTCGGTCGACGGTCACGACGCCCTGGCCGACCGCCACGGCACCCCCGTCGGCGGCAACGGCGCCCCCGTCGACCGCCACGACGTCCTCGTCGTCGGCGACGGCGCCCCCGTCGACCGTCGCGACGTCCTTGTCGGCGGTCACAGCGCCCCCGTCGGCGGCGACGGCGCCCCCGTCGACCGTCACGACGCCCCCGTCGGCAGTCGCGACGCCCCCGTCGGCGGCGACGGCGCCCCCGTCGACCGTCACGACGTCCTTGTCGGCGGTCACAGCGCCCTCGTCGGCGGCGACGGCGCCCCGGTCGGCCATCGCGGCGCCCCGGTCAGCAGTCGCGACGCCCCCGTCGACCGTCACGGCGCCCCCGTCGACCGTCACGGCGCCCCCGCCAGCGGCAACGGCGCCCTGAGCGACCGTCACGGCGCCCCGGTCGGCGGCAACGGCACCCCCGTCGGCGGCAACGGCACGCCCGTCGGCGGCGACGGCGCCCCCGTCGGCCGTCGCGGGGTCCTTGTTGGCTGTCGCGGCGGCGAGGAACGCGGGGCGTTCCCCTCCCCCGTGGACGAGCAGGCTCGCCCCGGTGATGTACGCGGCCGCGTCGGAGGCGAGGAAGACGGCCGCCGCGCCCACGTCGGCGGGCTGGGCGAGCCGGCCGAGCGGGACGGTGCGGGAGACGCCCTCGACGCCCTCGGGGCCGCCGTAGTGCAGATGCGCCAGCTCGGTGTGGACCATGCCGACGACCAACGTGTTGACCCGCACCCGCGGGGCCCACTCGACGGCCATCGAGCGGGCGAGGTTCTCCAGGGCGGCCTTGGCGGCGCCGTAGGCCGCCGAACCGGGCGAGGGACGGCTGCCGCTGACGCTGCCGATCATCACGATCGCGCCGCCGGCCCGGCTGAGGTGGTCGTGGGCGGCGAGGGAGACGGTCAGCGGAGCGAGCAGATTGAGCTCGATCACGCGCGCGTGGCGCTCGGCCGGCGCGTCGACGAGTCTGCGGTACGGCGCGCCCCCCGCGTTGTTGACGAGGACGTCGCACCGGGGCAGCCCGGCGAAGAACTCCCGTACGGCGTCCGCGTCCCGTACGTCCAGGGCCACGAACTCGGTCCTGGGCAGGGGGACTTCCGGCGGGCGGCGGGCGACGACCACCACGTCGGCGCCCGCGCGCGCGAAGGAGCGCGCGATGCCGGCGCCCACGCCCCGGGTGCCGCCCGTGACGACGGCGACCTTCCCGTCCAGCTCCATTCGCTGCTACCTTTCACCTAACAAACGTTTGGTGGAAAGGTAGCTGATGCTTCCATGGGTGTCTCCACCTCGTCCCCCGAAAAGGGGATTTCCGTTGTCGGAGTCGACGTCCCGCCGGTCAACGCCCTGCCGGTGAGCGGCTGGTTCGCGCTGGCCGACGCCGTGCGCGCGGCCGGGCGGGACCCGGGGACCCGCTGTGTGGTGCTGACCGCCGGGGGGCGGGGTTTCAACGCGGGCGTGGACATCAAGGAGCTGCAGACGCAGGGGCCGAGCGCCCTCGTCGGCGCCAACCGCGGCTGCTTCGAGGCGTTCGCGGCGGTGTACGAGTGCGAGGTCCCGGTGGTCGCGGCGGTGCACGGCTTCTGTCTGGGCGGCGGCGTCGGACTCGTCGGCAACGCCGACCTGGTCGTGGCGAGCGAGGACGCCGTGTTCGGGCTGCCCGAGCTGGACCGGGGCGCGCTGGGCGCGGCGACCCATCTGGCCCGGCTGGTCCCCCAGCACCTGATGCGCGCCCTGTACTTCACCGCGCGCACGGTGACGGCGGCCGAGCTGCACACGCACGGCTCGGTGTGGCGGGTGGTCCCGCGCGAGCGGCTGCTCGGGGCCGCGCTGGAGGTGGCGCGGGAGATCGCCGCCAAGGACGGGGAGCTGCTGCGGCTGGCGAAGGCGGCCCTCAACGGCATCGACCCGGTCGACGTGCGCCGCAGCTACCGCTTCGAGCAGGGCTTCACCTTCGAGGCGAGCGTCTCGGGGGTGGCCGACCGGGTGCGCGACACGTTCGGGAACGCCGGGCACACAGGCGACGCGGGGAACGGGCGGACGGAGGCGGGCGGGTGACCGACAAGACGATGACGGCCGAGGAGGCCGTCTCCCGGCTGGAGAGCGGCATGACCCTCGGCATCGGCGGCTGGGGCTCGCGCCGCAAGCCGATGGCCCTGGTCCGGGCCCTGCTGCGGTCCGGGGTCACCGACCTGACCGTGGTGTCGTACGGCGGCCCGGACGTCGGGATGCTGGCGGCGGCCGGGCGGATCCGCAGGCTGGTCGCGGCCTTCGCCACCCTCGACTCCATCCCGCTCGAACCGCACTACCGGGCGGCCCGTGAGCGCGGGGCGTTCGAGCTGACGGAGGTCGACGAGGCGATGTTCATGTGGGGGCTGCGCGCCGCCGCGAACCGGCTGCCGTTCCTGCCGGTGCGGGCGGGGCTCGGCTCGGACGTCATGCGGGTCAACCCGGGCCTCAGGACGGTGACGTCGCCGTACGAGGACGGGGAGACGTTCGTCGCGATGCCGGCCCTGCGGCTGGACGCGGCGCTGGTGCACGTCAACCGGGCCGACCGGCTGGGCAACGGGCAGTATCTGGGCCCCGACCCGTACTTCGACGACCTCTTCTGCGCGGCGGCGGACACGGCGTACGTGTCGTGCGAACGGATCGTCGACACGGCCGAGCTGACGAAGGAGGCGGGGCCGCAGAGCCTGCTCGTCGGGCGCCATGTGGTGACAGGGGTGGTGGAGGCGCCGGGCGGGGCGCACTTCACGTCCTGCGCCCCCGACTACGGGCGGGACGAGGCGTTCCAGAAGCGGTACGCGACCACGCCGTGGCCGGAGTTCGCGGCGCGCTATCTGGCGGGCGACGAGCAGGCGTACCGGGCGGCGGTCGGGGAGGACTCATGACCACACGGGCCGAGTACTGCGTGATCGCCTGCGCCGAGGCGTGGCGGGACGGGGGCGAGATCCTGGCGAGCCCGATGGGCCTGGTCCCCTCGGTGGGGGCCCGGCTGGCCCGGCTCACCTTCGCGCCGGACCTGCTGCTCACCGACGGCGAGGCGACGGTCGTCCGCCCGGACGGCACCGCCGAGGGCTGGCTGCCGTACCGGAAACATCTGGAGCTGGTCACGGGCGGGCGGCGGCACGTGATGATGGGCGCGAGCCAGATCGACCGGTACGGCAACCAGAACATCTCCTGCATCGGCGACTGGGCGAGGCCCGCGCGCCAGCTTCTGGGGGTGCGCGGGGCTCCGGTCAACACGCTGAACAACCCGACCAGTTACTGGGTCCCCCGGCACTCCCGGCGGGTGTTCGTCGAGCGGGTCGACATGGTGTGCGGAGTCGGCCACGACCGGGCGGCCGGCGCCCGTCACCACCGGATCCCCCGGGTCGTCTCCGACCTCGGTGTCTTCGACTTCGCCACATCGGACCGCGCGATGCGGCTGGCCTCGGTGCATCCGGGGGTGAGTGTGGAGCAGGTCCGGGAGGCGACGGGGTTCGAGCTGGTCGTCCCGGACGAGGTGCCGTGCACCCGGGAGCCGACGGCCGAGGAGCTGCGGCTGATCCGTGAGGTGATCGATCCGGGGAACACCCGCGCGCGGGAGGTGCCGGCCTGATGGACACGGCGCTGACGCGGCTGGTCGGGGTGCGGCATCCGGTGGTGCAGACGGGGATGGGCTGGGTGGCCGGCCCCCGGCTGGTGTCGGCGGTGGCGAACGCGGGCGCGCTGGGTGTGCTGGGCTCGGCGACGATGACCGTGGACGGGCTGCGGGAGGCGGTACGGGAGGTCAAGTCCCGTACGGACGCGCCGTTCGGGGTGAATCTGCGGGCGGACGCGGGGGACGCGGGCGACCGGGTGCGGATCATCGTCGACGAGGGGGTGCGGGTGGCGTCCTTCGCGCTGGCGCCGTCCCGGGAGCTGATCGCCGAGCTGAAGGAGGCCGGGGTCGTCGTGATCCCCTCCGTGGGGGCGCGCCGGCATGCCGAGAAGGTCGCGGCGTGGGGTGCGGACGCGGTGGTGGTGCAGGGCGGGGAGGGCGGCGGGCACACCGGCGAGGTGGCGACGACCGTGCTGCTGCCGCAGGTGGTGGACGCGGTGGACGTCCCGGTCGTGGCGGCGGGCGGCTTCTTCGACGGGCGGGGCCTGGTCGCGGCGCTGGCGTACGGGGCGGCGGGGGTGGCGATGGGCACGCGGTTCCTGCTGACGAGGGACTCGACCGTGCCGGACCCGGTGAAGGCCCGCTATCTGGCGGCGACGGTCCGGGACGTCACGGTGACCCGCGCGGTGGACGGCCTGCCGCACCGCATGCTGCGGACGGATCTGGTCGACTCCCTGGAGCGCGCCAGCCGTACGCGCCGTCTGCTCCACGCGATCCGCCGCGCGGCGGCCTTCCGCACGCTGTCGGGGCTGTCCTGGCCGGGCATGGTCCGGGACGGCCTCGCCCTGAAACATGGCAAGGAGCTGTCCTGGAGCCAGGTCCTGCTGGCCGCCAACACCCCGATGCTCCTGAAGTCGGCGATGGTGGACGGCCGCACGGACCTCGGGGTGATGGCCTCGGGGCAGGTCGCCGGTGTGATCGACGACCTGCCGTCGTGCGCGGATCTGGTGGACCGGATCATGAAGGAGGCCGAGACGGTCAGGGAGCGGCTCACAGCCTCTCGATGATCGTCACGTTCGCCTGGCCGCCGCCCTCGCACATGGTTTGCAGGCCGTAGCGGCCGCCCGTGCGCTCCAGTTCGTGCAGGAGGGTCGTCATCAGCTTGGCGCCGGTCGCGCCGAGCGGATGGCCGAGGGCGATGGCGCCGCCGTTGACGTTGACCTTCTCCGGGTCGGCGCCGGTCTCCTTCAGCCAGGCGAGGACGACCGGTGCGAAGGCCTCGTTGATCTCGACGAGGTCGATGTCGTCGATGGTCAGCCCGGTCTTCTTCAGCGCGTACGCCGTCGCCGGGATGGGCGCGGTCAGCATGCGGATGGGGTCCTCGCCTCGTACGGAGAGGTGGTGCACGCGCGCGCGGGGGGTGAGCCCGTGTTCGCGGACCGCGCGCTCGGAGGCGAGGAGCAGGGCGGCGGCGCCGTCGGAGACCTGGGAGGAGCAGGCGGCGGTGACGGTCCCGCCGCCGATGACGGGCTTGAGGGCGGCCATCTTCTCCAGGGTGGTGTCGCGGCGCGGCCCTTCGTCGGCCGTCACGTCACCGTGGGCGACGGTCTCCCGCGCGAAGCGGCCCTCGTCGATCGCGCGGATCGCCCGCCGGTGGGAGCGCAGCGCGAACTCCTCCTGGTCGAGGCGGCTGATGCCCCATTTCGCGGCGATCATCTCGGCGCCGGCGAACTGGTTGACGGGCCGGTCGCCGTAGCGGGCGCGCCAGCCCTCGCTGCCCGCGAAGGGGCCCTGGGTGAAACCGAGCGGTTCGGCGGCCTGGCGGGTGGCGAAGGCGATGGGGATCTGCGACATGTTCTGCACGCCGCCCGCGACGACGAGGTCCTGGGTGCCGGAGAGCACGGCCTGGGCGGCGAAGTGGACGGCCTGCTGGGAGGAGCCGCACTGGCGGTCCACGGTCACCCCCGGCACCTCCTCGGGCAGCCCCGCGGCGAGCCAGCAGGTGCGGGCGATGTCCCCGGCCTGCGGCCCGACGGCGTCCAGGCAGCCGAAGACGACGTCCTCCACGGCCGCCGGGTCGACCAAGGCGCGGGCGACCAGTTCCTTGAGCACGTGCGCGCCCAGATCGGCCGGGTGGACCCCGCTCAGTCCTCCCCCGCGCCGCCCGACGGGCGTACGGACCGCTTCGACGACATAGGCCTCTGCCATGGCGACTCCCCAGTGGGTTATGTGCGTACGGCGATCCCGTCCAGCACCATCGACAGGTACTGTCGGGCGATCTCCTCCGGGCTGTGCTGTCCGCCGGGCCGGTACCAGGACGCGGCGACCCAGACGGTGTCGCGGACGAACCGGTAGGTGAGGCGGACGTCGAGGTCGGCGCGGAAGACCTGGAGCCCGACCCCGCGTTCCAGCGTGGACAGCCATGCCTTCTCGAACCGGCGCTGGGAGTCGGCGAGGAACGCGAACCGCTCCTGCGCGACCAGGTGCCGGCTCTCCTTCTGGTAGATCGCGACGGCGGCGCGGTGCCGGTCGATCTCCCGGAACGACTCGGTGACCAGGGCCTCCAGCGTCTCGCGGGGGCCGAGGCCGGCGCCGAGGACGGTGTCGTAGCCGTCCCACAGCTCGTCGAGGAAGGTGCGCAGGATCTCCTCGAGCATCGACTCCTTGGAGTCGAAGTGGTAGTAGAGGCTGCCGGCGAGCATGCCGGCGTGGTCGGCGATCTTTCGGACGGTGGTGGCGTTGTAGCCCTGCTCGGCGAAGACCTCGGCGGCGGTGTCGAGGAGTTCGCGGCGCCGGGCGGGCGCGGCGGTCACCTGGGGCTTCTTCTTGGTCGGCACGGGCCCATTGTCGTCTGTCGTCCTAGGCGTGCTGGCTGCTGACGGAGACGGTCTCGCCCGTCATGTACGAGGAGTAGCCGGACGCGAGGAACACGATCACGTTGGCGACCTCCCAGGGTTCGGCGTACCGGCCGAAGGCCTCGCGCGCGGTGAGTTCCCGGAGCAGTTCGGGGGTGGTGACCTTGACCAGGTGCGGGTGCATGGCGAGGCTCGGGGCGACGGCGTTGACCCGCACCCCGTACGCGGCGGCCTCGATCGCCGCGCAGCGGGTCAGCGCCATCACCCCGGCCTTGGCGGCGGCGTAGTGGGCCTGTCCGGCCTGGGCACGCCAGCCGACGACGGAGGCGTTGTTGACGATCACCCCGCCGCCGGTGTCCCGCAGGTGCCGCAGGGCGGCGCGGGTGCAGCGGAAGGTGCCGTTGAGGGTGACGTCGAGGACGCGGGTCCACTGGTCGTCGGTCATGTCGACGAGGGGGGCGGTGCCGCCGAGTCCGGCGTTGTTGACGACGACGTCGAGCCGTCCGTGCGTCTGAACGGCCGCGTCGAACAGGGCGCGGACCTGGCGGTCGTCGGTGACGTCACAGGGGGCGGCGGCGACCGAGGCCGCGCCGAACTCGCCGGCCAGCTCGGCCTCGTACTCCTTCAGGCGCCGGGTGTGGGCGTCGCTGATCAGGACGCGGGCGCCCTCCTGGAGGAAGCGCCGGGCGGTCGCGCCGCCGATGCCCGCGCCGGCCGCCGCCGTGATGACGGCGGTGCGGCCCGCGAGCAGTCCGTGCCCGGGCACGTACGCCGGAGTCTCGACGTCTGTCATACCGCCACGCTAACCTACCAAACACTTGTTAGGGAAGGATGGCATCCGGGAGGCCGCCCATGGATCTCGCCCTCACGCGGGAAGAGGAGGCGTTCCGCGCCGAGGCCCGTGCCTGGCTGGACGCACACGTGCCCGCGGTCGCGCCGCCGTCCCTGGAGACGGCGCAGGGGTTCGCGGCGCACCGCGCCTGGGAGGCGGAACTGGCCGCCGGCGGCTGGTCGGTGGTGGACTGGCCCGCGCGCTACGGCGGCCGGGACTGCGGTCTGATCCGCTGGCTGCTGTTCGAGGAGGAGTACTACGCGGCGGGCGCCCCGGGGCGCGTCAACCAGAACGGGATCAGCCTGCTGGCCCCGACCCTGCTGGAGCACGGCACCGAGGAACAGCGGACCCGGGTGCTGCCGCCGATGGCGCGCGGCGAGACGGTGTGGGCACAGGCGTGGTCGGAGCCGGAGGCCGGTTCGGACCTGGCCGCTCTGCGTTCGCGGGCGGTGCGCGCGGACGGCGGCTGGCGCTTGAGCGGTCAGAAGACCTGGTCGTCGCGCGCGGCCTTCGCCGACCGCGCCTTCGGTCTGTTCCGCAGCGACCCGGACGCCGCGAAGCCCCACCAGGGGCTCACCTACGTCATGTTCGACCTGCGCGCGCCCGGGGTGACCGTCCGTCCGATCGGCCGGCTCGACGGGAAGCCGGCGTTCGCGGAGCTGTTCCTGGACGAGGTGTTCGTGCCGGACGAGGACGTGATCGGCGCTCCCGGGCAGGGCTGGCGGATCGCGATGTCGACGGCGGCCAACGAACGCGGGCTCACGCTGCGCTCCCCGGGCCGCTTCCTGGCGTCCGCCGAGCGTCTGCACGCCCTGTGGCGCGAGCGGGGCGGCCCCCCGGAGGAGGGCGCGCGGGTCGCGGACGCGCTGATCGGCGCCCGCGCGTACCAGCTCTTCACCTATGGGGCCGCCTGCCGTTTCCTCGCGGGCGAGCGGCTCGGCCCGGAGTCCAGCCTGAACAAGCTCTTCTGGTCCGAGTACGACATCGCGCTGCACGAGACGGCGCTCGACCTGCTGGGCGAGGAGGGGGAGCGGGCGGACACCGACTGGGCGGAGCGGTATGTGTTCTCGCTCGCCGGTCCCATCTACGCGGGCACCAACGAGATCCAGCGCGACATCGTCGCCGAGCGGCTGCTCGGCCTGCCGAAGGGACGCCGCTGATGCGCTTCCTCCTGGACGCCGAGCAGCGGGCGTTCGCCGCTTCCCTGGACGCGCTGCTGACGGCGGCGGACACGCCGAAGGCGGTGCGGGCGTGGGGCCGGGGGGAGCACGGACCGGGCCGGGCGCTGTGGTTGCGGCTCGCCGACGCGGGGGTGTTCGCGCTGGCGGTTCCGGAGGCGTACGACGGGCTGGGGCTCCGGCCGGTCGATCTGGCGGTGGCGTTCGTGGAGCTGGGGCGGCACGCGGTGCCGGGTCCCGTGGTGGAGACGGTGACCGCGGCGGCCCTGATCCGCGAACCGGGCCCCGCGAAGAGGCTGTTGCCGGCGCTGGCGGCGGGCGGCTCGGTGGCGACGGTGGCGTACCAGGGGGCGTACGCGCTCGACGGCGATCTGGCGGACGTACGGCTGTCGCTGGCGCCCGACGGGCTGCGGCTCGCCCCCGGCCATGACGCCGTCCGTGCCTCGCTGGACCCGGCGCGGCGGCTGACCCGGCTGCGGCCGGGCGGAGAGCTGCTCGGCGCCGGGCCGCCCGCGCCCGAGGCGCTGCTCCTGGCCCGTCTCACCACCGCCGCCCAGGCGTTGGGGGTGGGTCTGGCGCTGCTCGACCGGACGGTGGCGTATGTGCGGCAGCGCACGCAGTTCGGGGTGCCGGTGGGCTCGTTCCAGGCGGTCAGGCACCGGCTGGCGGACGCGAGGACGGCCCTGGAGTTCGCCCGGCCGCTGGTGCTGGGCGCCGCCGTGACGATGGCGCCCGCCGATGTGGCGGCGGCGAAGGTGAGCGCCTGCGAGGCGGCGTACGCCACCGCGCGGACGGCTCTGCAACTGCACGGCGCGATCGGGTACACGGAGGAGTACGACCTGTCGTTGTGGCTGACCCGGGCGCGGGCGCTGCGGACGGCGTGGGGCACCCCGCAGGAGTGCCGCGCCCAGGTGCTGGCCGCCCGGGCGTGAGCGTCAGCCGGTGACCTTGGCGACGAAGGCGGCGAGGTTGGTCGTCGTCCGCCGGATCTTCTCCTCCAGCGTGATCGTCTCGGGCAGCCGGGCGCCGATGCCCGCGTCGCGCAGTCCGCGCAGGTAGAGCGAGCAGGCGAGGTCGGCGCACAGGTACGCGCCCACGGAGTTGCCCTGCTGGCCGGCCCGCCCCGCCCGGGGGGCGACCATCAGGGCGACGCCGCCGGAGTGGGTGGTCAGGCACATCGAGCACATGCTCCGCCGGGCCTGCCCGACCGCGCCGGCGGAGGCGCGCAGGGCGAGGGCCGTGGGACGGCCGTCCAGTTCGGCGACGAGGTAGGCGCGGTCGGGGGCCTGGGGGTCGCGCCAGCCGAGGTAGTCGAGGTCGTCCCAGGGCCGGTCGGCCAGGTCGCGCGGGACGGACAGGCGCTTGGCCTCGCCCTTGGTGCAGTTCACGAAGGCGGCGCGGATCTGTTGCTCGGTCAGCGGCTTCATAGAGGTGACGGTAATTTGCCTAAAGCTTTTAGGCAAATGCATACTTGGTTCAGGCGAAGGGAGAGACGGCATGGTGCGGGTCGGGCTGACCACGGAACGCCTGGTGCGGGCGGGCGCCGAGCTGGCCGACGAGGTCGGCTTCGACGAGGTGACCGTCTCGGCGCTGGCCAGACGGTTCGACGTCAAGGTGGCGAGTCTGTACTCCCATGTCCGCAACTCCCAGGACCTGCGGACCCGGATCGCCCTGCTCGCCCTGGAGGAGCTCGCCGACCGGGCCTCCGAGGCGCTGGCCGGACGAGCCGGCAAGGACGCCCTGAGCGCACTGGCCAACGTCTACCGCGACTACGCCCATGAGCACCCCGGCCGCTACGCCGCCGCCCAGCTCCGGCTCGACCCGGAGACGGCGGCCGCGAGCGCGGGGGTCCGGCACGCGCGGATGACCCGGGCGATCCTGCGCGGCTACGACCTCGCGGAACCGGACCGGACCCATGCGGTCCGCCTGCTCGGCAGCGTCTTCCACGGCTATGTCAGCCTGGAGCTGGGCGGCGGCTTCAGCCACAGCGCCCCGGACACCGACGAGACCTGGACCCGCGTCCTGGACGCCCTCGACGCGCTGCTGCGCACCTGGCCCGCCGCATGACCGGGCCCGCGTGGATCACCACGCCGATCACCGCGGACCTGCTGCGCGGCGCCCTGGACGTCGAGCGCACCGAGCACGGCGTCCTGCCGCACCGGCTGCCCGCCCGGGCCCGCGCCCAGTGCTCCGACGGGCAGTTGCTCATGGCCGAGTCCCAGCCCTCGGGCGTACGGCTGGCCTTCCGCAGCGCCGCCACCGCCGTCGAGCTGGTCGCGCTGCCCACCCGGCGGGCCTATGTGGGCGCGCCGCCCCGCCCCGACGGCGTCTACGACCTCCTCGTCGACGGCCGCCCGGCCGGGCACGCGAGCGTGACGGGCGGCGGCCGCACCCTGACCGTCGACATGGCGGCCGGCACCAGCGACCTCTCCCCCGGCGAGCCGGGCACCGTCCGCTTCACCGCTCTGCCGGGCGGGCCGAAGGACATCGAGATCTGGCTCCCGCACAACGAGACCACCGAGCTCCTCGCGCTGCGCACCGACGCCCCGGTCGAGCCCGCCCCGCCCTCGGGCCGCAGGGTGTGGCTGCACCACGGCAGTTCGATCAGCCACGGCTCCGACGCGGCGAGCCCGACCGGCGTCTGGCCGGCGCACGCGGCGTCGCTGAGCGGCGTGGAGCTGATCAACCTGGGGCTGGGCGGCAGCGCCCTGCTCGACCCGTTCACCGCCCGCGCGCTGCGCGACACCCCCGCCGACCTGATCAGCGTCAAGATCGGCATCAACCTGGTCAACACCGATCTGATGCGGCTGCGCGCCTTCGGCCCCGCCGTCCACGGCTTCCTCGACACGATCCGCGAGGGCCGTCCGACCGTCCCGCTGCTGGTCGTCTCACCGATCCTGTGCCCCATGCACGAGGACACCCCCGGACCGACCGCCCTGGACTTCACCGCGGCCGCCGAGGGCAAGCCGTGGTTCCAGCCGATGGGCGACCCGGCCGAGGTGGCGAGCGGAAAGCTCACGCTGCGCGTCATCCGCGACACACTCGCCCGCCTGGTGGAGCAGCGCTCGGCCGACGACCCGCACCTGCACTACCTGGACGGCCGCGAGCTGTACGGCGAGGCCGACGCCGGCGAACTCCCGCTCCCCGACGGCCTTCACCCCGACGCGGCGACCCACCTCCGTATGGGAGAGCGCTTCGCCGCACGGCTGCTCACCCTGTAGCAGGCTACGGCCGTACGATCCCCGCCGCCCGCGCCGCCACCAGCCACTTGGGGAACTCGCCCACCAGCCGGTCGTAGAGCTCCGCGTCGGAGACCCGGCGCGGATCCGGACCGGCGTGGAAGAACCCGGCGTTGTCGACCACGCGCTTGCCGGGTACGGCGAGTTCGTCGAGCTTGCGCAGGAAGTCGAACTGCTTGCTGCCCCGGTCGCCGAAGCCGATGAACTGCCAGAACAGCGGCAGCCTGGCCGCCTTGCACAGATAGCGTTCGGCGGCGAGCTTGTTGATGGGGCCGCCGTCGGTCTGGAAGACGACAAGCGCGGGCTCACGCGTGCCGCTGTCGAGGTAGTGGTCGATGACCGCGTCCATCGCCAGGTGGTAGCTGGTCTTCCCCATGTGCCCGAGCCCGGCCACGATCCGCTCCACCCGCCCCTGGTGGCCGGCGAGTTCGATGTCGGTGACGGCGTCGACGTCGGTGGAGAAGAACACGACGGGGACCCGGCCGTCGTCGTCGAGGTGCGCGGACAGGCCCAGCACCCGGTCGGCCAGCGCCTGCACGCTGCCGTCCCGGTAGTACGGCTTCATCGACCCCGAGTAGTCGACCACCAGGTAGACGGCGGCCCGCCGGCCGTCCAGACCGTGCTTCGTGAGGGACACCCCGGCGCTCTTGTAGAGGTTCACCAGCGCGGGAGCGGTCTCCTGGACCTTGCTCAGACTGATCGCGACCATGGCCCCCACCCTCCCACACCCGGCGGCGTTCGCTATTTTGTTCGCTCTTGTCGAGAAGCACCCCGCCGAGAAACGCCCCGCCGCGAAACACCCAGCCGAGAAACGCCCCGAGGAGCCGGTCCGTGGAGTCCGAGTCCACCGTCACCACCTGCTACCGCCATCCCAAGGTGGAGTCCCACGTCCGCTGCGTCCGTTGCGAGCGCTTCATCTGCCCGGACTGCATGCGGGAGGCGGCCGTCGGCCACCAGTGTCCCGAGTGCGTACGGGAGGGCGCGCGGTCGGTGCGTCAGGCCCGTACCGTCGTCGGCGGCCGGGTGTCGGCGGTGCCGCTGGTGACGTACGCGCTGATCGGGCTCAACGTGCTCGCGTATCTGGCGGAGTTGGTGGACGAGGACGTCGTCAACCGGTTCGCCGTGCTCGGCACCCTGCCGCCCGGCTACGTCCCCTGGGGCGTCGCGCACGGCGAGTGGTACCGGCTGCTCACCGGGGCGTTCCTGCATCAGCCGCCCACCCAGGGCACGTTCGGGATCCTGCACATCGTGATGAACATGGTGTCGCTGTGGAACCTGGGCCGGGTGGTGGAGGCCCAGCTCGGCCGGATCCGCTATCTCGCCCTCTACCTGCTGTCGGCGCTCGGCGGTTCGGTGCTGGTGCTGCTGATCGTCCCCATGGTCTTCACGGTCGGCGCCTCCGGCGCGATCTTCGGCGTCGGCGCCGCCTACTACGTCCTGGCCCGCCGGCTGGGCGCCGACATGAGCCAGGTCAACCGGTTCATGGCGGGGCTGCTGCTGTGGCTGGTGATCTCGGCGGGCCTGACGTCCTGGCAGGGACACCTGGGCGGCCTGCTGACGGGCGGCGCGGTGGCCCTGGCCTTCGCCTACGCGCCCCGGGACCGGCGCCGGCCGTGGATCCAGGCGGGGGTGTGCGGGGCGCTGCTGGTGCTGCTGCTGGTGTGCGCGTGGGCGAAGGTCCAGCAGCTCACCTGATCAGGGACGCTCGACGACCTCGCCGTCGCCGAGCTCCAGCACCCGGTCGGCGAGGCCCAGGAGTTGGGGGTCGTGGGTGGCGACGAGGGCCGTGACGCCCTCGCCGCGCACCACGGCCCGCAGCAGTTCCATCACCGCGAGGCCGGTGGCGGCGTCGAGCTGGCCGGTCGGCTCGTCGGCGAGCAGCAGGGCGGGCCGGTTGGCGAGGGCGCGGGCGATGGCGACCCGCTGCTGCTGACCGCCCGAGAGCTCGGCCGGCCGCTGTGCCTCGTGCCCGGCGAGACCCACCAGGGCCAGCAACAGGGCCACCCGCTCGTCGCGTTCACGCGGCTCGGCCTGGCGCAGCCGCAGCGGCACGCCCACGTTCTCGGCGGCGGTGAGGATCGGGATCAGCCCGAACGACTGGAAGACGAACCCGATCCGGTCGCGGCGCAGCTCCAGCAGCCCGCTCTCGCCGAGCGTCGACAGATCGGTGCCGTCGAGGACGATCCGGCCGCGCTGCGGGGAGTCGAGGCCGCCGATCAGATGCAGCAGGGTCGTCTTGCCGGAGCCGGAACGGCCCTTGAGGGCGACCAGTTCGCCGCGCCCGACGGTGAAGGACGCCCCGCGCAGCGCGTGGACGGCGGCGGCGCCCGTGCCGTAGGAGTGGTGCAGATCCTCCACGAGCAGCATGGGGTCCGCCGCACGATCGGTGGTGCCGGTCGCGAGGGCGGCGGTGGTGTCCGTCATCCCGGCATCCCATCCGCTGCCCGCCCACACCGTCAAGTGCCGCACGCATCGCGCCCCGAACACATGTACCCGCCCGGTAACTCCGTGATATGCATGCCGCGTAGGGGGACTTCGGGGGGCGGGGGAAGCGTGACGGGCTTCTTGGTGCTGCGCGTGCGCGCGCACCGGCTGCTGCTCACGGCCGCCCTGCTGGCGGTGCTCCTGACCTCCTCGGTGCTCGCCGCGCTCGCCGCGTTCTCCGGTTCCGTCGGCGACGCGGCCCTGCGCACCACGCTGAGCGGCCGGGCGGCGGCCTCGGCGGCGCTGGTGGTCGAGACGGACGTACCCCGCGACGAGGCGGCGCGGACCGTGACCCGGCGGGCGCGGGAGGCGTTCGACGGGCTGCCGGTGACCGTGCGGGCGCTGGAGCGTTCGACGGCGTACGCGCTGCCCGGAACCCAGCGGGCGGGACAGCCCGACCTCACCTTCCTCGCCTCCCTGGACCCGTCCCGGATCCGGCTGGTCGCGGGCACCCTGCCCGGCCCGGCACCGGCCCGGACCGCGCCGGTGCCCGTCGCGCTGCCCGAGGCGGCCGCCGACCGGCTGCGGCTCGGGCCCGGGGCGCGCGTCGAGCTCGGCGACCGGCTGACCGGGAAGCCCCTGACGGTCCGGGTGACCGGTGTCTACCGGGCGGCCGACACCGCCGACCCGTACTGGCAGGCGGACTCCCTGGGCGGGCAGGGCGTGCGCACGGTCGTCTTCACCACCTACGGCCCGCTGCTGGCCGACGCCTCCGTGCTCGCCTCGGGCCGCGCAACCACCGACGGCACCACCTGGGTGGCGACGGCCGACTACCGCACGCTCACCACCGACGGCATCGACCGGCTGCGCACGGCGAACGCACGGGCGGCAGGGGAGCTGCGCGAGGCGCTCGGGGAGAGCGCGTCCGTGCGCACCGACCTGCCCGGCCTGCTCGACCGGACCGCGCGGGCCCTGCTCGTCTCCCGCTCCACCCTGGCGATCGTCTCGGTGCAGCTGATGCTGCTCGCCGGGTACGCGCTGCTGCTCGTGGCCCGGCTGCTGGACGGCGAGCGGGCGGGCGAGACCGAACTGCTGCGGGCCAGGGGCGGATCGCGCGGCCGTATCGCGGGGCTGGCGGCGCTGGAGGCGCTGCTGCTCGCGGTGCCGGCGGCGGTCGGTGCCGCGCTGCTGTCCGGTCCGCTGGCCGGGCTGCTCGCCCGCTGGTCCTCCCTCGACCGGCTGGGACTGCGCCTGGACACCGCCCCGGCGGGCCGCGTGTGGCTGGTCGCGTGCGGGGTCGCCGCGGCCTGCGCGGCGGCGGTCGTGGCGCCCGCGCTGGCGGCGACGGCGGGCGCGCCCGTACGGCTGCGCCGGGTCCGGGCCGCGGCCTCGGCCGCGCCGGTGCGCGCCGGAGCCGATGTCGCGCTGCTGCTGATCGCGGGGATCGCCTACTGGCGGCTCGGCCGGCGGACCGACGCCGGCGGCGGCGCGCTCAGCCGGGACCGGGCCGGGGAGCTGGGCGTCGATCCGCTGCTGGTCGCCGCGCCCGCGCTGGCGCTGCTGGCGGGCACGGTGCTGACGCTGCGGCTGCTGCCGCTGGTGGCCCGGCTCGCGGAGCGGCGGTCCTCGAGCGGGCGGGGCCTGCCGGCGGCGCTCGCGGGCTGGCAGTTCAGCCGGCGCCCGCTGCGCGGGGCGGGCCCGGTGCTGCTGCTGGTGGTGGCCGTGACGACCGGGATGCTGGCGATCGGACACGGCGCGTCCTGGGACCGGTCGCAGGACGACCAGGCCGACTTCCGCACCGGCGCCGCCGTGCGGGTCCTCGACACCAGGCCGGGCAGCCCCGGCCAGACGGGTCTCTACACCGCGCTGCCCGGGGCCCGGGACGCCGCCCCCGCCCATCGCACCACCCTGGACCTCTCCGGCGGCCGTACGGCCACGGTCCTCGCCCTGGACACGGCCCACGCCCGCGACGGGATGCTGCTGCGCGGCGACCTCGCCGACGAGACCCCGGCGCGGCTGCTGCGGTCGCTCGCCCCCGCGAAGGACACCGACCGCGCGATACGGCTGCCGGACGGCACCCGGCGGGTCTCACTCGACGTACGGCTCACCGACGTCACGGGGGCGGGGTCGCGCCCCTCCGGCCTCGCGCCGCAGCTGACCCTGGTCGTCGAGGACGGCTACGGCATCGCCTACCGGCTGAGCGCCGGGAAGGTCCCCGTGGACGGACGGGTGCACCGGGCCGTCGTGGACCTGGACGTGACGGCGACCGGCGGGCGCGCCGCACCGGCCGGCCCGCTGCGGCTGACCGGGCTTCAGCTCGACGGCGCCTCCCCCGACGGCCGCCCGCAGGGGCACCGGCTCACCGTCGAACGGCTGCTCTCCACCGGGTCCGACGGCTCCGCGCGGACGGTCCCGGTGCCCGGGGGACCGCGCTGGCTGGGCAGCGGCACCGTGTCGGAGAACGGCACGACCGTGGCCAGGACGAAACTCACCCCCCTCGTACGGAAGGACGCCCCGCTGACCGTCGAGTACGGCACCGGCGTCGGCGACGGCCGCGTCCTCGCCGCGCCGATGTTCACCGTCCGCGTCGACACCGCCGGTGCCCCGGCCGCGACGAGCATCCCCGGGGTGGCCACCCGGGACTTCCTGCGCGCGGCGGGTGCGGGCGTCGGTGACGGCATCGACGTGCCCCTGGCCGGGGAACGGCTGCGGGTGCGGATCGTACGGTCCGTGGAGGCCCTGCCGACGACCGCCGCCGGCCCGGACGGCGGGGCGGTGGACGGGGGTGCGCTGCTGCTCGATCTGCGGGCCGTCGACGCGGCGCTGGCCGCGCGGGCGAGTGTGCCGCTCACCCCGAACGAGTGGTGGGTGGACCCCGCCCCGGGCGGGGCCGCGCGCGTCGCCGCCGCGCTGCGGGCGCGCCCCGATCTCACGCCGGAGCAGGTGCTCGTGCGGGACGAGACCGCGGCCGCGCTGCTGCGGGATCCGCTCGGCGCCGGGCCGCGCTCGGCCCTGACGGCCGTCGCGGTGGCCGCCGCCGCCCTGGCCGCCGGGGGTTTCGCGGTGAGCGCCGCCGGGGCGCGACGGGAGCGCTCGGCGGAGTTCGCGGTGCTGCGGGCGCTGGGCGCGCCGCGCCGGGACCTCGCCCGGCTGGTGGCGACCGAGCAGAGCCTGCTCGTCGGGGCCGGGCTGCTCGCCGGTCTGGGGCTGGGGACCGTGCTGACCCGGGCCGTCGTCCCGCTGATCGTGCTGACCTCCGAGGCCGCGCGGCCCGTCCCGCCCGTCCTCGTCGAACTCCCGGTGGCGCGGGTGGCGTTGCTGCTCGCGGGGGTGGCCGCCCCGCTCCTGCTGATCACCGCCGTCTCCGCGCTGCGCCGGGCCGAACCGGCCGTCGCGCTGCGCCACCAAGGGGAGGACTAGATGTCCCCGGACACACAGGGCGCGCCCTGGGTGCGGACCCGGCTGCGCACCGCGCCCCTGGCCGCCGTCGCGTTCGGGGCGCTGGTGCTGGTGACGGCGTTCCTCGCGGCCCTGCTGCCCCGGGCCGTCGAGGCGTACGGCACCCAGGGGCTGCGCGCGGCCGTCGCCGCCGCTCCCGCGCAGTCCACCGTGCTGGAGCTGACGGCCCCGCAGCCGGGGCTCGAACTGCCGCGCGAGGCCCGCGAGGACGCCGTACGGCCCGGGGTGCTCGCGGCGGTCGCCGCCCGGGCGTCCGCGTCGCTGCCGGAGCCGCTGCGGGCGGACCCCGCCGAGTCCGCGTACGGGGTGCGGACCGCGAAGAGCCTGGAGGCACAGGAGGCCGCGCTCCCCCGCCCCGACGGGTTGCCGCCCCGGTTCACCCTGCTCACGCAGTCGGGGCTCGCCGGGCACGCCGCCGTACGGGAGGGCCGGCTGCCCGCCGCCCACGGGGCGGTGACGACGGGCACCCGGGCGCTGGAAGGCGCCGTGACCGTCGAGACCGCCCGGACCCTGAGGCTGCGGATCGGCTCCACCGTCACGCTGGCCGGGTTCACGGACGCACCGCTGACCGTCCGGATCACCGGGATCCTCGCGCCCCGGCATCCCGGGCGGGGCTACTGGTCCGTGGAGCCGACCCTGCGCGCCCCCGCCCTGGCCTACGTCAAGGGCAGCCCGCCCCGCTTCTACTGGGAGGCGGGCCTGCTGCTGGCGCCCGGGGCGGCGCCGGCGCTGCTCGGCGGCGGGGGCCAGCCGGAGAAGTACTGGCGGATCGCCCCCGCCACCGGGCGGCTCACCGCACGGGACGCCCCGGCGCTCGTCGAGGCGGTCGCCTCCCTCGAAGGCGGCCCTGCGCTGCTGCGGCTGCGGGGGGCGGCCGGTCCGACGGCCCGCCTCTCCACCGGTCTGGAGCAGGTGGTCGGCTCCTCCACGGCAGTGCGCGAGGCGATCACGCCGGTGGTCGCCGTCGCTGCCTTCGGGATCGCCGCCGTCGCCGTCGTCGTCCTGCTCATGAGCGCGGCTCTCGCCGCCGCCCGCCGCGAACGGGAACTCGCCCTGCTGCGGGCCCGGGGCGGTTCGCTGACCGGCATCGCGGGACGGCTGCTCGGGGAGACGGCCGTGGTGGCGGTGCCCTCGGCGGCCGGCGGACTGCTCCTGGCCGTGCTCGCCGTGGACGGGGCCCGGCTCCTGCCCGCCGTGCTCGGCGCGGGTGCCGTGGCGGTCCTCGCCTGCGCCGCGCTCCCGGTGCGCGCGCTCGTCGCCCACCGCAGCCCGCGGGCGCACCAGGAGCGCGACGACCTCGCCCACGCCCGTCCCGGGGCGCGCCGCACGGTCGCCGAACTGACCGTGCTGGTGCTGGCCGTCGGCTCGGTGGCGGCGTTGCGCCGGCGGGGCACGGGCACGACGGGCGACCTGCTGGTGAGTGCCGCGCCGGTGCTGGTCGGGCTGGTCGCGGCGCTGATCCTCGTACGGCTGTATCCGCTGCCCCTGCGGTGGGCCGCGCGGCCGGCCGCGCGGCTGCGGGGCGCGGTGGGGTTCCTGGCGCTGGCCCGCGCGGGCCGGTCTCCGGCGGCGGTCGCGGCGCTGCCGCTGCTCGCGCTGCTGACGGCCCTGACGACGGCCGCGTTCGGGGGGTCCGTGCTGAGCGGGGTCGCGGACGCCCGGGACCGGGCCGCGCTGCTGACCACGGGCGCGGACGCGCGGATCGCCACGACAGACGGCACGCGGCTCCCTGCGGGCCTGGCGCGAGCGGTGCGGGGTGTGGCGGGGGTACGGGAGGTGGCGGACGTACGGTTCGAGCGTGCCGCGACGAGCGCGTCCGACGAGACGCACCCGCTGGCCGTCGTCGGGGTCGAGCCGGACGCGTACGCCGGGCTGGCGCGGCGGGTCGGGCTCGGCGGTTTCCCGGCCGGGCGGCTCTCGTCGTCGGGCGGGGTGCTGGACGCCGTCGCCTCGCCCGGGGTCGCCGGGCGGCTGGGGCGGGCGCCGCGCCGGATCGTGACGCCGGACGGGACGGTCACGGTGCGGATCACGGCCGTGCGCTCCCGCACCCCCGCCGTCCCCGACGGTGAGTTCCTGCTGGTCGACATGGCGGGTCTGCCGGGTTCCGGCGGTCCCACGACCCTGCTGGCGGCCGGTGCCGGACTGGACGCGGACGCGCTGCGGGCTGCCGTGCGCGGGGCGGACCTCACGGTGACCCTGCGCTCCCTGGAACGCGCGGCGCTGTCCGACACGCCGCTCCAGGAGGGCGCCGGGCGGATCTACGGCTGGGCCGTCGTCGCGGGCGCCGGGTACGCCGTGCTCGCCCTGCTGCTCTCACTGCTGCGGTCCGCGCCGGAGCGGGCGGCGCTGCTGGCCCGGCTGCGCACCCTGGGGCTGACGACCCGCCAGGGCCGGCGGCTGCTGGGTCTGGAGGTGCTGCCCCAGGCGCTCGTCGCGGCCGGCGGGGCTGTCGCCGTCGGCTGGGCCACCGTCGTGCTGCTCGCCCCCGGCATCGATCTGGACCGGCTGGCCCTGCCGGCCGGTGCCGGCGTGGCGGGCGCGACCCTGCGGACCGACCCGTGGTCGCTGGTCCTGCCGGCTGCGGGCGCGGTGCTGCTGTCGGGCGCGGTGGCGCTCGCGCAGGCCTGGTGGGCGGGGCGCCGGACACCGATCACCCATCTCAGGGCGGGAGACATGCGATGAGCGGGAGCACCGAGTCGCTGGCGGAGCTGGAACGGCGGGCGGCCGACCGGCGCGACCGGCCCGTCTACGGGCACGACGCGCTGATCGCCTGCGACCGGCTGGTGCGGATCTTCGCGGGGCGCGGGGGCGGGGACGCCGTGGAGGTGCAGGCGCTCCAGGGGCTCGATCTGCTGGTGCGCGAGGGCGAGCTGATGGCGCTGGTCGGGGCGTCCGGCAGCGGCAAGTCGACGTTGATGAACATCCTCGCGGGCCTGGACGTCCCCACCGCGGGCTCCGCGCGGGTCGCGGGCCGCGATCTGCTGACAATGGACGCGAAGGCGCGGCTGCGGTACCGGCGTGAGGTGGTGGGGTTCGTCTGGCAGCAGACGGCCCGCAACCTGCTCCCGTATCTGACGGCCGCGCAGAACGTGGCGCTGCCGCTGCAGCTGGCGGGGGTGCGGCGCGGGAAGCGGGCCGGGCGGGCGGCGGAGCTGCTGTCCCTGCTCGGGGTCGCCGACTGCGGTGAGCGGTATCCGCGGCAGATGTCCGGGGGCCAGCAGCAGCGGGTCGCGATCGCCGTTTCCCTGGCCAACGCGCCCTCGGTGCTGCTCGCCGACGAGCCCACCGGTGAGCTGGACTCGGCGACCGGGCAGCAGGTGTTCGCGGCGTTCCGCCGGGCCAACGAGGAGCTGGGCACGACGGTCGTCGTCGTCACCCACGACCAGGCGGTGGCCGGCGAGGTCCGGCGCACGGTCGCGATCCGCGACGGCCGCACCTCGACGGAGGTGCTGCGCCGCACCGAGGTCGACGAGGAGGGCCGGGAGTCGCTGGTGGCGCGGGAGTACGCGATGCTCGACCGCGCGGGCCGGCTGCAGTTGCCCGCCGAGTACACGGCCGCGCTGGGGATGGCGGACCGGGTGCTGCTGGAGCTGGAGGAGGACCACATCCAGGTGTGGCCGGACGGCGACGCGGACCGTTCCGGCTGAGGACGTGCGGCGGCGCCTGCCAGGTCGTCCGGTCGGGGACAGTGAGGCAGGCGCCGGCCTGTGTTCCGTACGCCGTTGTACGGGACGTTCTCTGGGGTGCTCCTGTGCGGTGCTGCCTGTGCGGTGCTTCAGACCATCAGCGCGCGGTCCGTCGGGCGGATCGGGGCCGGCAGGTCGCTGGCGCCGGTCAGGAAGCGGTCGCAGCCGCGGGCGGCGGAGCGGCCCTCGGCGATCGCCCACACGATGAGCGACTGGCCGCGGCCCGCGTCACCGGCGACGAAGACGCCCGGCACGTTGGTCTGGAAGTCGGCGTCGCGGGCGATGTTGCCGCGCTCGTCGAGGTCCAGGCCGAACTGCTCGACCAGGCCGTTCTCGCGGTCGGTGCCGGTGAAGCCCATGGCGAGGGTGACGAGCTGGGCGGGGATCTTGCGCTCGGTGCCCGGCTTCTGGGTCAGCTTCCCCTCGACGAACTCGACCTCGGCCAGGTGCAGCCACTGGACGTTGCCGTCCTCGTCGCCCTCGAAGTGGGTGGTGGAGACGGAGTAGACCCGCTCACCGCCCTCCTCGTGCGCGGACGTCACCTTGTAGAGCATCGGGAACGTCGGCCAGGGCTGGTTCGCGTTCCGCTCCTCGCCCGGGCGGGGCATGATCTCCAGCTGGGTGACGGAGGCCGCGCCCTGGCGGTGTGCGGTGCCCACGCAGTCGGCGCCGGTGTCGCCGCCGCCGATGACCACGACGTGCTTGCCCTCGGCCGAGATCGGGGAGGTGACGTAGTCGCCCTCCTGGACCTTGTTGGCCAGCGGCAGGTACTCCATCGCCTGGTACACGCCCTTGAGCTCACGGCCGGGGACCGGGAGGTCACGGGCGGTCGTGGCACCGGCGGCGATGACGACCGCGTCGTACCGCTTCTTGAGGTCGGTCGCCTTGAGGTCGCGGCCGATCTCGATGCCGGTGCGGAAGCGGGTGCCCTCCGCGCGCATCTGCTCGATACGGCGGTTGATGTGCCGCTTCTCCATCTTGAACTCGGGGATGCCGTACCGCAGGAGGCCTCCGATGCGGTCCGCGCGCTCGTAGACGGCGACGGTGTGGCCCGCCCGCGTGAGCTGCTGGGCGGCGGCCAGACCCGCCGGGCCCGAGCCGATGACGGCGACGGTCTTGCCCGACAGGCGCTCCGGGGCCTGCGGGGCGACGGTGCCCGCGTCCCACGCCTTGTCGATGATCGAGACCTCGACGTTCTTGATGGTGACGGCCGGCTGGTTGATGCCGAGCACGCACGCCGACTCACAGGGCGCCGGGCAGAGGCGGCCGGTGAACTCGGGGAAGTTGTTCGTGGCGTGCAGGCGCTCCGACGCCGCCGACCAGTCCTCGCGGTAGGCGTAGTCGTTCCACTCGGGGATGAGGTTCCCGAGCGGACAGCCGTTGTGACAGAACGGGATGCCGCAGTCCATGCACCGGCTGGCCTGCTTGCTGATGATCGGCAGCAGCGAGCCGGGGACGTAGACCTCGTTCCAGTCCTTGAGGCGCACGTCGACCGGACGGGACTTGGCGACCTCACGGCCGTGGTTGAGGAAGCCCTTCGGGTCAGCCATTGGTCGCCGCCTCCATCATCTTCTCGGTGATCTCGGACTCGGAGAGTCCCGCCTGCTCGGCGGCGTCCTTGGCGGCGAGCACTGCCTTGTACGTGCTGGGGATGATCTTGCTGAAGCGCGCCGCGGACGCGTCCCAGTCCACGAGGAGCTTCTCGGCGACCGTGGAACCGGTCTCCTCGGCGTGGCGGCGCACCACGTCGTGCAGCCACTGCTTGTCCGCGTCGTCCGGCGCCTCCACGGCGTCCAGGTTGCCGACGTTGACGTTGTCGCGGTCGAGGTCGATCACGTAGGCGATGCCGCCGGACATGCCGGCCGCGAAGTTGCGGCCCGTCTCGCCGAGGACCACCGCGCGACCGCCGGTCATGTACTCGCAGCCGTGGTCGCCCACGCCCTCGGAGACGACCAGCGCGCCGGAGTTGCGGACGCAGAACCGCTCACCGGTACGGCCGCGCAGGAACAGCTCGCCGCCGGTGGCGCCGTAGGCGATGGTGTTGCCCGCGATGGTGGAGTACTCGGCGAGGTGGTCGGCGCCCCGGTCCGGGCGGACGACGACACGGCCGCCGGAGAGGCCCTTGCCGACGTAGTCGTTGGCGTCGCCCTCCAGGCGCAGCGTGACACCGCGCGGCAGGAAGGCGCCGAAGGACTGACCCGCGCTGCCGGTGAAGGTGATGTCGATGGTGTCGTCGGGCAGGCCCGCGCCGCCGAACTTCTTCGTCACCTCGTGGCCGAGCATGGTGCCGACCGTGCGGTTGATGTTACGGACCTTGACCTGGGCGCGCACCGGCTGGGCCTCGGTGGCGTCGGAGGCGGCGAGCGCGTCGGCGGCGAGCTTGATGAGCTCGTTGTCGAGGGCCTTCTCCAGACCGTGGTCCTGGGCGACGGCGTGGTGGAGCACCGCGCCCTCGGGCAGCTCGGGCACGTGGAACAGCGGGGCGAGGTCGAGGCCCTGCGCCTTCCAGTGGTCGACGGCGCGCCGCACGTCGAGGACCTCGGCGTGGCCGACGGCCTCCTCGATGGAGCGGAAGCCCAGCTCGGCGAGGATCTCGCGGACCTCCTCGGCGATGAACGTGAAGAAGTTCACCACGTACTCGGCCTTGCCGGAGAAGCGGTCGCGCAGGACCGGGTTCTGGGTGGCGATGCCGACCGGGCAGGTGTCCAGGTGGCAGACGCGCATCATGACGCAGCCGGAGACGACGAGCGGCGCGGTCGCGAAACCGAACTCCTCGGCGCCGAGCAGCGCGGCGATGACGACGTCACGGCCGGTCTTGAGCTGGCCGTCGGTCTGGACGACGATCCGGTCGCGCAGGCCGTTGAGCAGCAGGGTCTGCTGGGTCTCGGCGAGACCGAGCTCCCAGGGGCCGCCCGCGTGCTTGAGCGAGGTCAGCGGCGAGGCACCGGTGCCGCCGTCGTGGCCGGAGATCAGCACGACGTCCGCGTGCGCCTTCGACACACCCGCCGCGACCGTGCCGACGCCGACCTCGGAGACCAGCTTCACGTGAATCCGCGCCTGCGGGTTCGCGTTCTTCAGGTCGTGGATCAGCTGGGCCAGGTCCTCGATGGAGTAGATGTCGTGGTGCGGCGGCGGGGAGATCAGACCGACACCCGGGGTGGAGTGCCGGGTCTTGGCGACCCACGGGTAGACCTTGTGGCCGGGCAGCTGACCGCCCTCGCCGGGCTTGGCGCCCTGGGCCATCTTGATCTGGATGTCGTCCGCGTTGACCAGGTACTCGCTCGTCACGCCGAAGCGGCCGGAGGCGACCTGCTTGATCGCGGAGCGGCGCGCCGGGTCGTACAGGCGGTCCGGGTCCTCGCCGCCCTCACCGGTGTTGGACTTGCCGCCCAGCTGGTTCATGGCGATGGCGAGGGTCTCGTGCGCCTCCTTGGAGATGGAGCCGTACGACATGGCGCCGGTGGAGAAGCGCTTGACGATCTCGGAGACCGGCTCGACCTCGTCGATCGGGATCGCTTCCCGGCCGCTGCTGAAGCCGAACAGGCCGCGGAGCGTCATCAGGCGCTCGGACTGCTCGTTCACCCGGTCCGTGTACTTCTTGAAGATGTCGTAGCGGCCCGCGCGCGTCGAGTGCTGGAGGCGGAAGACCGTCTCCGGGTCGAACAGGTGCGGCTCACCCTCGCGGCGCCACTGGTACTCGCCGCCGATCTCCAGCGCGCGGTGGGCGGGCGCGATGCCGGAGGCCGGGTAGGCCTTGGCGTGGCGGGCGGCGACCTCCTGGGCGACGACGTCGATGCCGACGCCGCCGATCTTGGTGGCGGTGCCGTTGAAGTACTTCTCCACGAAGGCGTCGTCGAGACCGACGGCCTCGAAGACCTGGGCGCCGCGGTACGAGGCGACCGTGGAGATGCCCATCTTGGACATGACCTTCAGGACACCCTTGCCGAGGGCGTAGATCAGGTTGCGGATGGCCTTCTCGGGCTCGATGTCCGACAGGAAGGTGCCGGCGCGGACCAGGTCCTCGACGGACTCCATCGCCAGGTACGGGTTGACGGCGGCGGCGCCGAAACCGATCAGCAGGGCGACGTGGTGGACCTCGCGGACGTCACCGGCCTCGACCAGCAGGCCCACCTCGGTGCGCTGCTTGGTGCGGATGAGGTGGTGGTGGACGGCCGCGGTGAGCAGCAGCGACGGGATCGGCGCGTGCTCGGCGTCCGAGTGGCGGTCCGACAGGACGATCAGCCGGGCGCCGTTGTCGATGGCGGCGTCGGCCTCGGCGCAGATCTCGTCGATGCGCGCGGCGAGGGCGTCACCGCCGCCGTGCACCCGGTACAGGCCGGAGAGCGTCGCGGCCTTGAAGCCGGGCATGTCGCCGTCGGCGTTGATGTGGATGAGCTTGGCCAGCTCGTCGTTGTCGATCACCGGGAAGGGCAGGGTGACCGAACGGCAGGAGGCGGCCGTCGGCTCGAGCAGGTTGCCCTCGGGGCCCAGCGACGAGCGCAGGGAGGTGACGAGCTCCTCGCGGATCGCGTCCAGCGGCGGGTTGGTGACCTGCGCGAACAGCTGGGTGAAGTAGTCGAAGAGCAGCCGCGGACGCGAGGACAGCGCGGCGATCGGCGAGTCGGTGCCCATGGAGCCGATCGGCTCGGCGCCGGCCTTGGCCATCGGCGCGAGGATGACGCGCAGCTCCTCCTCGGTGTAGCCGAAGGTCTGCTGGCGGCGGGTGACCGAGGCGTGGGTGTGCACGATGTGCTCCCGCTCGGGCAGGTCGCCCAGCTCGATCTCGCCGGCCTCGAGCCACTCGGCGTACGGGGCCTCGGCGGCGAGCTGCGCCTTGATCTCGTCGTCCTCGATGATGCGGTGCTCGGCGGTGTCGACGAGGAACATCTTGCCGGGCTGCAGGCGGCCCTTGCGGACGACCTTGGCGGGGTCGATGTCGAGGACGCCGACCTCGGAGCCGAGGACGACGAGGCCGTCGTCGGTGACCCAGTAGCGGCCGGGGCGCAGACCGTTGCGGTCGAGGACCGCGCCGACCTGGCTGCCGTCGGTGAAGGTGACGCAGGCCGGGCCGTCCCAGGGCTCCATCATCGTGGAGTGGAACTGGTAGAAGGCGCGCCGGGCCGGGTCCATGGAGTCGTGGTTCTCCCACGCCTCCGGGATCATCATCAGCACGGAGTGCGGCAGGGAGCGGCCACCGAGGTGGAGCAGCTCGAGCACCTCGTCGAAGGACGCCGAGTCGGAGGCGTCCGGCGTACAGACGGGGAAGATCCGCTCCAGGCCCTGGTCCCCGAACAGGTCGCTGACCAGCTGGGACTCACGGGCGCGCATCCAGTTGCGGTTGCCCTTGACGGTGTTGATCTCACCGTTGTGCGCGACGAAGCGGTACGGGTGCGCGAGCGGCCACGAGGGGAAGGTGTTCGTGGAGAAGCGCGAGTGGACGAGCGACACGGCCGAGGCGAAGCGGCGGTCGGACAGGTCCGGGAAGAAGGGCTCGAGCTGGCCGGTGGTCAGCATGCCCTTGTAGACGATCGTGCGGGCGGAGAGCGACGGGAAGTACACGCCGGCCTCGCGCTCGGCGCGCTTGCGCAGCACGAACGCCTTGCGGTCGAGGGCGATGCCCCGGCTGGCGCCGTCGGTCACGAAGATCTGCCGGAAGACCGGCATGGTGGAGCGGGCGGTGGCGCCGAGCAGCTCGGGGGCGACCGGCACCTCGCGCCAGCCGAGGACGGTCAGGTCCTCTTCGCCGGCGATCGTCTCGATCTGCGAGACGATCTCCTGGGTGCCCTCCTCGGGCAGGAAGGCGATGCCCACGGCGTAGGAGCCGGCCTCGGGCAGCTCGAATCCGGCCACCTCGCGGAAGAACGCGTCGGGGACCTGGGTGAGGATGCCCGCACCGTCGCCGGAGTCCGGCTCGGAGCCGGTGGCGCCGCGGTGCTCGAGGTTGCGCAGAACGGTCAGCGCCTGCTCGACCAGCGTGTGGCTCGCCTCACCGGTGAGGGTGGCCACGAAGCCGACGCCACAGGCGTCGTGCTCGTTGCGGGGGTCGTACATACCCTGCGCAGCAGGGCGAGCATCCATGAAGGACCAGTTCTGGCCATTCGCGGAATGCTGGGACGGCTGGCGCGGCGTACGCATCGGCTCTCCCGTCGTCGTCTCAAGTGGCATGTGTGGCGTGCCGAGGGACGACGTTGGCCCTCTGCGTGTGCGCAAAATTTCGTGCAGGTTACATGATGGAGCGGTTCTCGGGAACCGGATACTCCGTTCCAACATGCGGACGCCACAGGCGTACGGCGGGGGTACCGTGCGCGTGGCTGGAAGTGTGTGGGACCGAACGGGACAGATCGGTGTCCGTCGATCCGGGGCGGGAAGAGCGTCGTCGTTCGCCCCGCGAGTGCGCCGCAGGCGTCATTGCCCACAGCGCTTACGGCTCATGCCCGCTGGTTAAGCACTCGAAACCATTCAGTAACGGCTACTTATGCGGCCCATCGCATAAGTAGCAGTCGCACTATCCTACGGCCGTTCCGAACAAACTGCCCAGGGCGTACGTCACACCGGCCGCGGCACCACCGAGGGCGAGCTGTCGCAGTCCGCTGTACCACCAGGTCCGCGCGGTCACCCGGGCCACGACCGCCCCGCACGCGAAGAGCCCGAACAGGGCCAGCAGCACGGCCGGCCACAGCGCGCTCGCGCCGAGCAGATACGGCAGTACGGGCAGCAGCGCGCCCAGCGCGAAGGAGCCGAAGCTGGACACGGCGGCGACCAGCGGCGAGGGCAGGTCGGAGGGGTCGATGCCCAGTTCCTCCCGGGCGTGGATCTCCAGCGCCTGCTCGGGATCACGGGAGAGCTGCGCCGCGACCTGCCGGGCGAGGTCGGCGTCGACGCCCCGCGCCGCGTACAGGGCGGCGAGCTCGGCCTCCTCGTCCTTCGGGTGCTTCCTCAGCTGGACGCGCTCGACGTCCAGCTCGGCCTCGACCAGCTCACGCTGGGAGGCGACGGAGGTGTACTCACCGGCGGCCATGGAGAAGGCGCCGGCGGCGAGCCCGGCCAGCCCGGTCAGTACGATGGCCTGCTGACCCACGGCGCCGCCGGCGACACCGGTCATCAGGGCGAGGTTGGAGACCAGGCCGTCCATGGCGCCGAAGACGGCGGGGCGCAGCCAGCCGCCGTTCACATCGCGGTGCGTGTGGTTGTCGCGGTGCGCCTCGTGGAGCGGCGCCTCGATGTCGATGATGGCCATGGAAGTCCCCCGGGAAGATGAGCCAGGATAGGTGAGCCAAAGCTAACTTTGGATTGATTCTAATTTCCGACAACGCCAAAGTACGTCTCATTCTTCCCTCTCGCCAGCAAGGAAAGGCTCGGCTAACCTGCGCTTTCACATCCGAGCGCTCATTCGATCGGGAGTGCGCACAAATGTCGACCGGGTGATATGAGGGGATTCCAGGCTCGGGTCAACCGCCGATGGTGGGACACATCCGCAAACGGTTCCGCGTCCGTGCGGAGCCTGCGGAGGAGAGGCCCCGTATGCCAACCATCCGTGAACGAGCCCGCGGCGCCCTGCTCGGCCTCGCCGTCGGAGACGCCCTCGGGGCACCGGCCGAGAACATGAAACCGTCGGAGATCCGCGCGCGGTGGGGCCGCATCACCGGGTACGTCACCGACCGGCCGGCCGGGACGGACGACACGGAGTACACGATCTTCTCCGGCCTGCTCCTCGCCCGGCACGGCTCGGCCCTCACCCAGGCGCATGTCGAGGCCGCCTGGCACGAGTGGATCGCCGACCGCGACGAGGGCCCCTTCCGGGGCGCCGGCTTCAGCGAGCGCGGCACGCTGGAGAACCTCCGCCGGGGTCTGGCGGCCCCGATCTCCGCCCAGCACCGCCACGCCTGGAGCGACGGACTGGCCATGCGCGCGGCGCCGTTCGGTGTCTTCGCGGCGGGCCGCCCGGCGGAGGCGGCCCGGCTGGTCGCCATCGACGGCGCGGTGAGCCACGACGGCGAGGGCATCTACGGCGGTCAGGCGGTCGCGGCCGGCGTGGCGGCGGCGATGGCGGGCGCGCCGACGACCGCGGTGGTCGCCGCCGCCCTCGCGGTCGTCCCCGAGGACTCCTGGACGGCCCGCTCCCTGCGCCGCGCGGTGGCCGTCGCGCACCGGGGAGAACGCGCGGTCCGCTCCGCCGTCGTGATCGGCGGCTACCCCTGGACCGACCTCGCCCCCGAGGCCGTCGCCCTCGCCTTCGGCGCGTACGCGGCGGCGGACGGCGACTTCCCGGAGGCGGTCCTCACGGCCGTCAACATGGGGCGCGACGCCGACACCACGGCGGCGGTGGCGGGCGCCCTCGCCGGCGCCACCCAGGGCGTCGCGGCCGTCCCGACCACCTGGGCGGCGGCGATCGGCCCCGCCCGCGGCACCTGCCTGCCCTCCATGGCCGGCCACCACATCCTCGACGTGGCGGAACTCCTGGTCCCGGACGACGGCGGCAAATGGGGCGAGGGCCTGGTCCCCCCGGAATCCCTCACGGACCTCCTCCACCACGTCCACCGCACCACCCACCCGGAGGTACCGGCATGAAACCACCAGGCCCATGGGACGAGGGGGAGCCGTCGGGGACGGCAGCGGTGGACGAGGGGGTGCCGCCGGGGGCGGCGACGCGGGACGGGGGAGTGCCGTCGGAGGCGGGGACGGGGGACGAGGGGGTGCCGCCGGGCACGCCGGACGAGGAAGCGCCGTCGCAGGCCGGGACAGCGGACAAGGAAATGCCGCCGGGGGCGGGGACGCGGGACGAGGAAGCGCCATCGGAGGCGGGGACGGGGGACGGGGGGGTGCCGCCGGGGACGACGACGGCGGACGAGGAAATGCCGCCGGACGCCGGGACAGCGGACAAGGAAATGCCGTCGGGGACGGGCACGCGGGACGAGGGGGTGCCTGCCGGCACGGGCACGCGGGACGAGGGGGCGTCTGCCGGGACGGCTATGGCGGACGAAGGGGGAGCGGCGGAGCCGGGCGGACTCGCGGTCGCCGACGGTGGGGGCGCCCCCCTGGGGCCACCCGCACCCGACGACGAGACCCGCACGGGTGGTGCGGGTGGGAAACCGCGGGCCGAGGGCGAAGCCGAGGCCCGCGTCCACGGCCTCCTCCTCGGCCTCGCCGCAGGCGACGCCGCCGGCTGGCCCGCCGCCCGCCACCGCGCCTCCCGCATGCCCGACTGGACCCGCCGTCTCACCCGCGAACTGGACACCTTCGCCGAACACAACGCCACGACCACCCTCCCCGTCCCCATCGCCCTGAACCAGCCCCCCGAACCGCTCCGCCTCGGCCCCTCCGACGACGCCGAATGGGCGGCCTTCGCGGCGGAAGCGGTCCTCAGGGCCGGAGACGACACCGCCCTCGGCGACCTCAGCCGAGAACGCCGTATGCGCGCCGCCATCGACCTCACCTGGAACGCCCTCGCCTGCGAGATCGCGGCGGCGGCCGACCGCGCCCCCGAGATCGAGTCCGCCGTCCTCCCCCTGCGCGCCCGCATCTCCGTCCGCGCCGGCCTCGGCAACCTCGCGACCGGCCTACGACCCCCCGCCACCGGCCACGACAACCCGCACTACTTCGACGACGCCGCGTGCGTCCGCGCATGCGTCCTCGCGGTCGCCCACCCCGGCGACCCCCGACTCGCCGCCGAACTGGCCGAGTTCGACGCCCGCTACACCCAGGACGGCGACGGCGTGCACGGCGCCCGTGCGATGGCGGCGGCCGTCTCCCTCGCCCTGACCGGCGCACCCCCCGAGGCCTGCACCACCGCGGCCCTCGCCGAACTCCCGGAACACACCGAGATCGGCCGCAACGCCCGCCACGCGCTGCGACTCGCCCACGACGCGGGCAGCGCCTTCACCCTGATCCCCCTCCTGGAACACCAGATCGTCGACCACGTCTACAGCTACGGCATCGCGGCCGCCGAGACGGTCCCGGTTGCCCTGGCCCTGGTCAGCGCAGCCGAGGGCCGTCTCCAGGAAGCCGTACCGGCGGCGGCCTGCCTGTCCCGGGTCGCCGACTCGGCCCCGGCGCTCGCGGGCGCGCTGGCGGGCGCGCTCGGCGGCAAGGACGCGATCCCCGCCTCCTGGCGCGACGCCTGCCGTGTCCTCTCCGGCTGCGCACTCCCCCGCCTCACCGGCACCGACCTGGTGGAACTCGCCGAACTCCTGGAAGCCACGCAACCGGCGCCACCAGGAGGATGATTCGGGGCATGACGCCCAAAGAATCAGAAAGCGTAAAAGAGCAAGAAAACACCCTGGACGACCGGATCACCGGGGCCCTCGTCGGCGCGGCGGTCGGCGACGCCCTGGGCGGCCCCGTCGAGGGCTACTCTCCCGCCCAGATCGCGGAACGCCACGGCGGCCGCGTCCACGGCATCGTGGGCCCCTGGAACGGCGACGCCTGGCGCACCGCCCGCCCGATCGCGCCGTACCACAAGGGCGACGGACACGTCACCGACGACACCTTGATGACCCACGCGCTGATCAGGGTCTACGACCGGGTCCGCGACCACCTGGACGCGTACGCGATCACCGACCACCTGGTTCCGGACCTGATGACGAACCCCCGCTGGATCCCGGAGCTGGAGACCGAGGCCCTCCCCCTGCACCGGCTCTTCCTGGCGGAGAAATGGCTGGTGACCCGGCTCCACTACGGCCATGTGGACCCCCGGGAGGCCGGCACCGGCAACATCGTCAACTGCGGCGCGGCGATGTACATGGCCCCGGTCGGCCTGGTCAACGCGGCCCACCCGGCGGGGGCGTACGCCGAGGCCCTGGACATCGCGGGCGCCCACTCGTCCTCGTACGGCCGTGAGGCGGCGGGCGTCTTCGCGGCGGCGGTGGCGGCGGCCTGCGCCCCGGACGCGACCCCCGACTCGGTCGTGACCACCTGTCTGTCCCTGGCGAAGGACGGCACCCGCACCGCGATCGAGAAGGTCTGCGAAGAGGCGTCCCGGCACCGGGACTTCGAGTCGGCGCTGCTCCCGCTGCGCGAGGCGGTGGCCCCGTACGACACGGTGGGCCCCGACTACCGCAGACCCTCCCTGGCCGCCCGCCGCCCCTCCCGCCTGCACGCGATCGAGGAACTCCCGATCGCCCTGGGCATGTTGCTCGTGTCCGACGGCGACTACCGGCACGCGGTCCTCGGCGCGGTGAACTACGGCCGGGACTGCGACTCGATCGCCACGATGGCCGGCGCGATCACGGGCGCCCTCGGCTCCCCCGTCCCCGAGGACTGGTCGAAGCAGGTCGCGGAGGCGAGCCGCCTGGACCTCTGGGAACCGCCCCGCACCCTGGCCCGCGTCACCCGCGAGATCTTCGAGAAGGACGCCCAGGCACGCCGCTCCCACGAGACGGCCTTCACCACCCTGCTCGGAGGCCCGGGATGCTCCGCCTGACCTGGGTCCAACCGGAAGACCTCCTCGGCCACGAACTCCGCCAGGCCGCCGAGGACGGCCGCGAACCCTGGGCCATCGCAGCCCGCTGGCGAGCGGCAGGCGGCCCGGAGGCCCCGGCCGGAGCGGGAGCGTCCAGCCAACGCGCCTCCCGTTATCTGCGGCAACTGGCAGAGGACCTGCTGGACGAACTCGCCGACCTGCCCAGCAGGCTGGCAGAGGACGAACCCACGGACCTGGAACTCATCCGCAGCGGCACCCCGCAAGCGCGGGCCAGTGAAACCCACCCCCGGCCCGCCCCCACCCCGGCCGCCCTCGAAGCCGCCTGGCTCGGCAGAGCAGTCGGCTGCCTCCTGGGCAAACCGGTGGAGAAACTCCCCCTCGACGCCATCCGCCAACTCGCCAGATCCACCGGCAACTGGCCCCTCACCACCTACTTCACCGCCCGAGGCGTCCCCGAGAGCCTCCTCACCGACCACCCCTGGAACCGCCGCTCGGCGACCACCTCCCTCGCCGAGAACATCGACGGCATGCCCGAGGACGACGACCTCAACTACCCCCTCCTCAACCTCCTTCTGCTCCAACGCCACGGCACCGCCTTCACCACCACCGACGTGGCGAGACTCTGGCTCGACGAGCTCCCCCCCGGCCGCACCTTCACCGCCGAACGCCTCGCCTTCCGCAACCTCCTCTCCGGCATCGAACCCCCGCACACCGCCCGCCACCGCAACCCCTTCCGCGAATGGATCGGCGCCCTCATCCGCGCCGACGTCCACGGCTGGACCCACCCCGGCGCCCCCGAAGCGGCCGCGGAACAGGCCCATCGCGACGCCACCCTCACCCACACCGCCAACGGCGTCTACGCGGCGATGTTCACCGCGGCCACCATCGCGACGGCCGCGACCGGCGAGCACGACATCCACAGCTGCCTGCGCACCGGCCTCACGGTGATCCCACCCCGCTCCCGCCTCACGAAGGCCGTCACCCACGCGATCCAACTCGCCCATACGCACACCGACTTCGACACGGTCGTGGACGAACTCCACACCACCCACAAGGACCTGCACTGGGTCCACGCGATCCCCAACACCGCCCTGATCGCCGCGGCGCTCACCCACGCGAACGGCGACTTCACCGGCTCCATCTGCCGCGCGGTGTCCGGCGGCTGGGACACGGACTCCAACGGCGCGACGGCGGGCAGCGTCGCCGGCCTCCTCGCCGGCGACCCCGCCGCCCTCCCCGCCCCCTGGACGGCCCCCCTCAAGAACCGACTCGCCACCTCCGTCGCCGGCTTCGACGGCACCGGCTTCGACACCCTCGCCCACCTCACCTGGTCCCTCACCCACCGGGAGGCATCCCGCCCATGACCGACATCGTCGTGCTCGGCAGCACGAACATGGACCTCGTCGCCTACGTCGAGAAGGCCCCGCAGCGCGGGGAGACCGTGACGGGACGGGAGTTCCGTACGATCCCCGGCGGCAAGGGCGCCAACCAGGCGATCGCAGCCGCACACGCCGGAGGCACCGTCTCCATGATCGGCGCGGTCGGCAACGACTCCTTCGGCGCCCGTCTGCGCTCCACCCTGGAGCACTCCGGCGTCAACACCGACCATCTGCGCACGGTCGAGTTCCCCTCCGGCACCGCGCACATCGTCGTGGACGACGAGGGCGGCAACGCGATCGTCGTCGTCCCCGGCGCCAACGGCACCCTCGACCATCTCGTGCCCGGCGACGCGGGCCTGATCGCCTCCGCCGACGCGCTCCTCCTGCAGTTGGAGATCCCGCTGCCCGCCGTCGTCGCGGGCGCCCGCGCGGCCCGCGCCCACGGGGTCCGTACGATCCTCACCCCGGCCCCCGCCCAGCCGCTGCCGCCCGAACTCCTCGCCGCCGTCGACCTGCTGGTGCCGAACGAGCACGAGGCCACGACGCTCACCGGCCGCACCGACCCCCACGAGGCGGCCGCCGCGCTCCTGGAAGTCGTCCCCGAGGTCGTGATCACGCTCGGCGCGGCCGGCAGCCTCCACGCGGCCCGCGGCGCCGACCCGCTCACCGTCCCCGCCCCGCAGGTCACCGCCGTGGACTCCACCGGCGCCGGCGACACCTTCGTCGGCGCCCTCGCGGTGGCCCTCGGCGAGGAACGCCCCGTGCGGGAGGCCCTGGCGTGGGCGGCCACGGCGGCCGCGCTGTCGGTCCAGCGCCCGGGTGCCTCCGCCTCGATGCCGTACCGCTCCGAGATCGAGAAGCAGTACGCCTCATGACCGGGCCCACCACCACCCCGCTGCACGGTCTCCGCGTCCTCGACCTCGCCACCCTGTTCGCCGGCCCCCTCGCCGCCACCCTGCTCGGCGACTTCGGCGCGGAGGTCGTCAAGGTCGAGCACCCCACGAAACCGGACCCGTCCCGGGGCCACGGCCCGGCCAAGGACGGCATCGGCCTGTGGTGGAAGCTCCTCGGCCGCAACAAGCGCACGATCACGCTGAACCTCTCCACCCCGGGCGGCCGCGCCACCCTCCTGCGGCTCGCCGCCGGCGCCGATGTGATCATCGAGAACTTCCGCCCCGGCACCCTGGAGAAATGGGACCTCGGCTGGGAGGAGCTCTCCGCCGCCAACCCCCGGCTGGTGCTGACCCGGGTCACCGCCTTCGGTCAGTTCGGGCCGTACGCCCACCGCCCCGGCTTCGGCACCCTCGCCGAGGCGATGAGCGGCTTCGCCGCGATCACCGGGGAGCCGGACGCGCCACCGACGCTCCCGCCCTTCGGTCTCGCCGACTCCATCACCGCCCTGGCCACGGCCTACGCCGTCATGACCGCCCTCGCCGCCCGCGAACGCACCGGCGAGGGGCAGGTCGTGGACATGGCGATCATCGAGCCGATGCTGGCGGTCCTCGGTCCGCAGGCCCTCTGGTACGACCAACTGGGATACGTCCAGAAGCGCACCGGCAACCGCTCCGCCAACAACGCCCCGCGCAACACCTATCGCACGGCCGACGGCACCTGGGTCGCCGTCTCCACCTCGGCCCAGTCGATCGCGGAACGGGTGATGCGCCTGGTCGGCCGCCCCGAGCTGATCGACGAACCGTGGTTCGCGACGGGCGCCGACCGGGCCGCGCACGCCGACGTCCTCGACCAGGCGGTAGGCAGCTGGATCGCGGCCCGCTCCCGCACCGAGGTCCTTGCCGCCTTCGAGAAGGCGGAGGCCGCCGTCGCCCCCGTCCAGGACGTACGGGACGTGCTGGACGACCCCCAGTACCAGGCCCTCGGCACGGTCACCGCCGTCGACGACCCGGAGCTCGGCCGGATCCGTATGCAGAACGTCCTCTTCCGGCTCTCGGCGACCCCCGGCGCGATCCGCTGGACCGGCCGCCCGCACGGCGCCGACACCGACGAGGTCCTCACCGAGCTGGGCCTGACCGCCGCCGAGCTCTCCGCCCTGCGCGAGGAGGGCGCCCTGTGACCGCGCCCTTCCCCCTGACCTGGCTGTACGCCCCCGGGGACCGTCCGCACACCGTCACCAAGGCCCTCGCCTCGGGCGCCGACGTCGTGATCATCGACCTGGAGGACGCGGTCGCCCCCGACCGCAAGGCCTACGCCCGCAAGGCCACCGCCGAGCGCCTCTCCGAGCCCCAGCCGGTCCCGGTGCACGTCCGGGTGAACGCCCTCGACGGGCCGCTGGCCTCCGCCGACCTCCAGGCGGTGGCCGCCCTGCCCGGCGTCGCGGGACTGCGGCTGCCCAAGGTGACGGCCCCGCACCAGATCACCCGGATCGCCGAGACCACCGCCCCCGCGGAGGGCGGCGCACCCCCGCTGCACGCCCTGCTGGAGAGCGCCCTCGGCATCGAACACGCCTACGCCATCGCCTCCGCCCACCCCGCCCTGCGGGGCATCACCCTCGGCGAGGCCGACCTCCGCGCCGACCTCGGCATCCGCGACGACGCGGGCCTCGACTGGTCCCGCTCCCGGGTGGTCCTCGCCGCCCGGGCCGCGGGCCTCGCCCCGCCCTCGCAGTCCGTCCACCCCGACACCCGGGACCTCAACGGCCTCGCGGCCTCCTGCGCCCATGGCCGCGCCCTCGGCTTCCTGGGCCGCGCCGCGATCCACCCGCGCCAGCTCCCCATCATCGAGCGCGCCTACCTGCCCACCGAGCAGGAACTGGACGAGGCCGAGACGATCGTCAAGGCGGCGGTGACGGAACAGGGCGCCCAGGCCCTCCCGGACGGCCGCTTCATCGACGCGGCGGTGGTGTCGGCGGCCCAACGCACCCTGTCCCTCGCGGCCCGCCGCGACTGACTCCTTCCACGACGGAGGGCGCCCGGGAAACCCGGGCGCCCTCCGTCGTCGTAGAACCAGCCGTCAGCTGTTCTTACCGGCCGACTCGGCCTCGTCCTTTTCCTTTTCCTTTTCCTCGTCCTCGGCCTCGGCCTTGTCCTCGGCCTTGTCCTCGGCCTCAGCCTTCTGGTCGGCCTCGGCCTTCTGGTCGGCCTCAGTCTTGTCCTCGGCCTTGTTCTCGGGCTCGCTCTCGGGCTCGGCCGCACCGTCGGATCCGGCCGCACCGCCGGAGGCAAGAGGCTCGACGACCTCTTCCCGGCCGGGCCGCTTCTTCGCCGACACCACGATGTACGTCACCGCGAGCAGCCCCACGATGATCGCGGTCCACACGTTGAGCCGGATGCCGAAGATGTGGTGCGCGTCGTCGATGCGCATGTACTCGATCCAACCGCGCCCCGCGCAGTACGCGGCGACGTACAGCGCGAACGCCCGCCCGTGCCCCAGCTTGAAGCGGCGGTCCGCCCAGAGGACGAGGAGCGCGACACCGATGCACCACAGCGACTCGTACAGGAACGTCGGGTGGTAGTACCCCGGCACCCGGCCGTCCGCGGAGGACGTGATGTGCAGGGCCCAGGGCAGGTCGGTCGGCTTGCCGTACAGCTCCTGGTTGAACCAGTTGCCCCAGCGGCCGATGGCCTGCGCCAGGGCGATGCCGGGAGCGATGGCGTCGGCGTAGGCGGGCAGCGCGATGCCCCGGCGGCGGCAGCCGATCCAGGCGCCGACCGCGCCGAGGGAGATCGCGCCCCAGATGCCGAGGCCGCCCTCCCAGACCTTGAAGGCGTCCACCCAGTCACGGCCCTCGGTGAAGTAGAGCTCGTAGTCCGTGATCACGTGGTAGAGCCGGCCGCCGACCAGTCCGAAGGGCACGGCCCAGACCGCGATGTCGGCCACCGTGCCGGCCTGCCCGCCCCGGGCGAGCCAGCGCTTGTTGCCGAGCCAGACCGCGACGAAGACGCCGATGATGATGCAGAACGCGTAGCCGCGCAGCGGAATGGGGCCGAGGTACAGCACCCCGCGCGACGGGCTGGGAATGTAGGCAAGTTCCATGGCAGGTCCGACGCTACCCTGCCGCACCGGGCCCACGACGGGCAGCCCGGCTACGGCTCCATAACGGGCCGGTGAGAAACCCTCACCCCTGGTTGGCCTCCTCCACCATCTGCTTGAACTTGGCCGGGGTCATCGTCCGGTCCTGGTAGATGTTCTTGCCGTTGAAGAGCACGGTGGGCGTGCCGCCGAAGCCGCCGTTCTGGAAGGCCTGGTTGGACTTCACGACCCAGCTGTTGTGCGTGCCCTTCTCGACACAGGCGCGGAACGCCGGCGTGTCGAGGCCGTCGACCTTGCCGGCCAGCTCGATCAGCTCGCTGTTCTTGCTGTAGGCGTCGTTCGTCTCCTCGGGCTGGTTCTCGTACAGCACGTCGTGGTAGGCGGTGAACTTCCCCGCGTTCTGGGCGCAGGCCGCCGCGTTGGCCGCGTTGCGGGAGCCGCTGCCGCCCATGTTGCCGTCGATGAGGGTGGCCAGGTGGTACTCCACCCTCAGCTTCCCGGCGTCCGCCAGCTCGTGGATCGTCGGTCTGTACGCCGTTTCGAAGGCCTTGCAGGCGGGGCAGCGGAAGTCCTCCCACACCGTGAGCGTGGACGGGGCGTCGTCCTTGCCGACCGGGATCGCCAGGGAGTCCTTGCCCGTGGCCCCCGTGGGCGCCACGACCGGGCCGGACTTGGCGCTGTCCTCGTCCTTGCCGGAGTTCGCGGCGACGACGCCGATCACCGCGGCCAGGCCCAGCACACAGACGACGCTCGCGCCGACGATCAGTGTGCGTCGCCGCCGCTCGGCGGCCTTCTGCTTCTCGCGCTCCACCGCCAGTCGCTCCCGGGCGGTGCGCTTTCCCTCTCGATTCTTCTCGCTCACACCCCCAGAACGAACCGGGGAGGCCCAATGAGCCCCCCCGGTCCCAGGTCCACCTGTACGGGTGAACCGCACGACATGTCCCGCTCTGCTACCCCTGCCCGCGCACGCCCTTCGCCAGGTCACCGGCGAGGGCCCGGACGGCCTCGACGCCGGCCGCGTCGTCCGGCGCGTCCAGCATCCGCTTGACGAAGGCCGAGCCGACGATCACACCGTCGGCGAAACCGGCGACCTCGGCGGCCTGCCGGGCGTTGGAGACACCGAGGCCGACGCAGACGGGCAGGGCGGAGCCGGTGGCCCGGGTGCGTTCGACCAGGTCGTGGGCCTGCGCGCCGACCGACTCACGGGTGCCGGTGACGCCCATGAGCGAGGCGGCGTAGACGAAGCCGCTGCCCGCCGCGGTGATCTGCGCCAGCCGCTCGTCCTTGCTGCTGGGCGCCACGACGAAGACCGTCGCGAGGCCGTGCTTCTCGGCGTGCTCCCTCCACAGCGCCGACTCCTGCACCGGCAGGTCGGGCAGGATGCAGCCCGCGCCGCCCGCCTCGGCCAGCTCGGCGGTGAACCGCTCGACGCCGTAGCGGTCGATGGGGTTCCAGTACGTCATGACGAGCACCGGCTTCCCGGTGGCCTCATGGGCCTCCTTGACCGTGCGCATGACGTCCGCGATCTTGACGCCGCCGCGCAGGGCGATGTCGTCTGCGGTCTGGATGACCGGGCCGTCCAGGACGGGGTCGCTGTGCGGCAGACCCACCTCGACCACGTCCGCGCCGCCGTCGAAGACGGCCTTGATGGCCTCGATGCCGCCGTCCACGGTCGGGAACCCGGCCGGGAGGTAGGCGATGAGGGCGGAGCGGCCCTCGGCCTTGGCGGCCGCCAGGGTGTCCGACAGCAGCTGAATGTTCCCGCTCACTTGGCGTCCCCCTCGATCTCGGCGGTGTCGGCCGCGTTGGCGGCGACCTCGGCGTCGGTGTCGTACAGCCCGAAGTAGCGGGCGGCCGTGTCCATGTCCTTGTCGCCGCGGCCGGACAGGTTGACGACGATCAGCCCGTCCTTGCCGAGCTCCCTGCCGACCTCCAGGGCCCCGGCGAGGGCGTGCGCGGACTCGATGGCCGGGATGATGCCCTCGGTGCGCGAGAGCAGGCGCAGGGCCTGCATGGCGGCGTCGTCCGTGACCGCGCGGTACTCGCCGCGGCCGCTGTCCTTGAGGTACGAGTGCTCGGGGCCGATGCCCGGGTAGTCCAGGCCCGCCGAGATGGAGTACGGCTCGGTGATCTGGCCCTCGTCGTCCTGGAGGACGTAGGAGCGCGAGCCGTGCAGGATGCCGGGCTCACCGGCGGTGAGGGTCGCCGCGTGCTCGCCGGTCTCCACGCCGTGGCCGGCCGGCTCGCAGCCGATCAGCCGGACGGAGGTGTCCGGGATGAAGGCGTGGAAGAGGCCGATGGCGTTGGAGCCGCCGCCGACGCAGGCGATCGCCGCGTCGGGCAGGCGGCCGGCGCGCTCCAGGAGCTGGCGGCGGGCCTCGACGCCGATGACGCGGTGGAAGTCGCGGACCATCGCGGGGAAGGGGTGCGGGCCGGCGACCGTGCCGAAGAGGTAGTGGGTGTGGTCGACGTTGGCCACCCAGTCGCGGAACGCCTCGTTGATGGCGTCCTTGAGCGTGCGGCTGCCGGACTTCACGGCGACGACCTCGGCGCCGAGCATGCGCATACGGGCCACGTTGAGCGCCTGGCGCCGGGTGTCGATCTCGCCCATGTAGATCGTGCACTCGAGGCCGAACAGGGCGCAGGCGGTGGCCGTGGCCACACCGTGCTGGCCGGCGCCGGTCTCGGCGATGACCCTCGTCTTGCCCATGCGCCTGGTGAGCAGGGCCTGGCCGAGAACGTTGTTGATCTTGTGGGAGCCGGTGTGGTTGAGGTCCTCCCGCTTGAGGAAGATCCTCGCGCCACCGGCGTGTTCGGCGAACCTCGGCACCTCGGTGAGGGAACTGGGGCGGCCGGTGTAGTGGACCAGCAGGTCGTCGAGCTCGCGGGCGAACTCGGGGTCGTGCTTGGCCTTGTCGTACTCGACGGCCACCTCGTCCACGGCGGCGACGAGGGCCTCCGGGATGAACTTGCCGCCGAAGGCGCCGAAGTAGCCTTCGGCGGTGGGGACCTGACCTTCGGGGTCGGGAATGAAGAACTCGCTGGGCATGCGGATACCTCACGGTGAGTGTTGGTGGAGAAACACGAATCGCCGTGGGGGCGGAGCTTGGTGGGCGACCTCAGGCAGTGGGCTGGTCGCGCAGTTCCCCGCGCCCCTCAGGGGCGCGCTGCCATCGACGTCCGTTGACCTGTCCCGGTTCGTCTCCGATGACGTACCGCACCCGGCGGCCGTGGACGCGCCTCGCCGGGGCTCGGCAGCCCCTCGGGCGGCAGCCGCGCGCGAGGCGGGCGTACCGGTCCACGGTCGTCACGGTGAGAGTCATCGGGGCCAGCCTAGCGGGTGATCAGCCCCGGCCGTGACGCAGTGCGGGGTGCTCGCCCGCCGCGACCAGGTCGGCCACCGCCGTCTTCGGGTCGCGGCCGGTCACCAGGGACTCGCCGACCAGGACCGCGTCGGCTCCCGCGTTGGCGTACGCGATGAGGTCGTGGGGGCCGCGGACGCCGGACTCGGCGACCTTGACGATGTGGTCGGGGATCTCGGGGGCGATCCGCTCGAAGGTGCCGCGGTCGACCTCGAGGGTCTTCAGGTTGCGCGCGTTGACGCCGATGATCCGGGCGCCCGCGTCCACCGCGCGCTCGACCTCCTCCTCGTCGTGCACCTCGACGAGCGGGGTGAGGCCGATGGAGACGGCGCGCTCGATCAGCGACTCCAGGGCCGGCTGGTCGAGGGCGGCCACGATCAGCAGCGCGAGGTCGGCGCCGTGCGCGCGGGCCTCCCACAGCTGGTACGACGTGACGATGAAGTCCTTGCGCAGCACCGGGATGTCGACGCGGGCGCGGACGGCGTCCAGGTCGGCCAGCGAGCCGCCGAAGCGGCGCTGTTCGGTGAGGACGGAGATGACGGCGGCGCCGCCCGCCTCGTAGTCGGCGGCGAGGCCCGCCGGGTCGGCGATGGCGGCCAGCGCGCCCTTGGACGGGCTGGAGCGCTTGACCTCGCAGATCACCTTGACGCCGTCGCCCTTGAGCGCGGCGGCACCGTCCTTGGCGGCCTGCGCCTTGGCCGCGCGCTCCTTGAGCTCGTCGAGGCTGACGCGCGCCTGCCGCTCCGCGAGGTCGGCACGGACTCCGTCGATGATCTCGTCGAGCACACTCACGCGAGCGGCCCCCTTCCGGGCAACCAGTGGAGAACGATGGTCACTGCGATGGTATCCGCAGGAGGGGTGCCGCCTCACATCCGGTGGAGCGCGGTCCCACTACCTGGACATTCGCCCGTTGATCAAGGGTGCAGCCAGCCACCGAACGGCAGGTTCCGGACAACCGTGAAGACCAGCACCGACGCGCCCAGCGACCACAGGGCGACCGGGCCGAGGTCGATCCGCAGCGGCCGTCCGCGCGCCGCGCGGACCACCCAGACGGTCCATACGACGGCGAAGAACAGGTAGCCGGCCACCGCGAGGGCGTTGGCGTGCAGGGCGGTGAGGACGTCGCCGTGGGCGAAGGCGTGCGCGCTGCGCAGGCCGCCGCAGCCGGGGCAGTACAGGCCCGTGACGCGGAGCAGGGGGCAGACGGGGTAGTGGCCGGGCTCGTTCGGGTCGACGGCCCCGACGTACGCGAAGGCCCCGGCGACGGCGGCGAGGATCCCGGCGGGCACGGCGAGGCGTCCCACGGCCGTGGACGGCGTCCGTGGGCCCGTCGGTGTCACCCTCCGGCTGTCGGCGTTCACGTCCCGCATTCTGCCCTTCCGGGGGCGCACACGCGCGTGAGGGGCGACCGGCGCGTGTGCCGGTCGCCCCTCACGGGGAGTGCTCCGGGCGGTCAGCCCTCGGCGGCGACGGGCTCGGGCTTCGCCGTCGCCGCGACCTTGTGTGCCGGGTGGGCGTCCTTCGGCTGGCCCAGGCCCGCGGCACGCATCAGGCCGCCGACGACCCCGCCGAGGGCCACGATCACCATGCCGGCCCAGAAGCCCACCGGCTGGGCCATCACCATGAACGCGCCCGCGACGCAGAAACCGATGAAGGCGATGGTGACACCGGTCCAGGCGGCCGGGGTGTGTCCGTGGCTGCTGCCCGCCATGACTTGCTCCTCATTGCTGTCTATGTGTCCGTCCGAGCCGGAGGCTCGCCGTCCATTGTCCCGTACGCGCCCGCGTACGGGACGCGGGGGTGGCTTCCGTTCGCGTCTGATTCACCACATCGGGAAGCCCCGGCGCGGGTCGCCCGGCTCGAGGTCAGGCCGGGTCGGTGCCGGTCGGGTCCTCGCCGCGGTCCAGGGCCTTCCAGATCTCCTCGGGCCGCTCCGGGTCGGCGGGCCGCGCGGCCCGCCGCTGACGGGGGGCGCCGCCGCGCTCGTAGCGGCCGGACATGGCGGGCCACTGGCGGCCGTAGCGCAGGGCCAGCAGGCCCGCCAGCAGGATCAGGACACCGCCGACGACCGCGACATAGGGCCAGGCGGTGTGGGTGAAGGAGGCGACGGTGGCGGAGGTGTCGCCGGAGGCCCGCGCGGCCTGTTCGTCGAGCGCGGAGTCGTCGGAGGCTCCGGTCAGGGCGGCGACGACGATGCCGACGCCGGAGAGCGCGAGGAGGGCGGAGACCGCGAGGCGGCCGGCCTTGCGGACGGCGAAGACGGCGACGAGCGCGGCGAGGCCCACTATGGCGAGCGCCGCGGGCACGCCCGTGACGTCGCTGCCCTTGGCGGTGAGGGCGAAGGGGCCGCCGGCCACCGTCGCCGTGCCCTGCGACCAGCGCTGCCGGGTGGAGAGCAGCGCCACGGCCGCGCCCAGCGCACCGGACATCAGGGCGAGGCCGAGGCTCAGCCGGCCGGCCCGGGCGGAGGCGGCGGATACGGAACGGGGGTGAGGTACAGCGGTCACGGAGTCCACTATCGCCTGAACCCCGGGCCAACCGTCACCCGGGGCTCAGTGATTCACGCAACCACCGCGCCCACCCCGTCCGGAGGGCTACGTCCCGAGCCGGTTCGCGGTGTGGACCGCGCGCAGGACCGCGGCCGCCTTGTTGCGGCACTCCTGGTCCTCGGCGAGCGGGTCGGAGTCGGCGACGATGCCGGCGCCGGCCTGGACGTGCGCGGTGCCGTCGCGCAGCAGGGCGGTGCGGATGGCGATGGCGGTGTCGGAGTCGCCCGCGAAGTCCAGGTAACCCACGCAGCCGCCGTACAGACCGCGCCGGGACGGCTCCAGCTCGTCGATGATCTGCATGGCGCGGGGCTTGGGGGCGCCGGAGAGGGTCCCGGCGGGGAAGCAGGCGGTGAGGACGTCGAAGGCGGTGCGGCCGGGGGCGACCTTGCCGGTGACCGTCGAGACGATGTGCATGACGTGCGAGTACCGCTCGATGGACATGAAGTCGACGACCTCGACCGAGCCGGGCTCGCAGACCCTTCCCAGGTCGTTGCGGCCGAGGTCGACGAGCATGAGGTGCTCGGCGCGCTCCTTGGGGTCGGCGAGGAGTTCGTCGGCGAGGGCCTGGTCCTCCTGCGGGGTGGCGCCGCGGTGCCGGGTGCCGGCGATGGGGTGGACCATGGCCCGCCCGTCCTCGACCTTGACCAGGGCCTCGGGGGACGAGCCGACGACGTCGAAGCCGTCGAAGCGGAACAGGTACATGTACGGCGAGGGGTTGGTGGCCCGCAGCACGCGGTAGACGTCCAGCGCGCTCGCCGTGCACGGCGTCTCGAAGCGCTGCGAGGGGACGACCTGGAAGGCCTCGCCCGCGCGGATGCGCTCCTTGATGTCCTCGACGGCCTCCTGGAAGTCGGGGCCGCCCCAGCGGGCGGTGTACTCGGGGAGCTCGGAGGGCGGCAGCACGGCCGGGGGCTGGGCCACCGCGCGCGTGAGGTCGGCCTCCATGGCGTCGAGACGGGCCACCGCGTCCGTGTACGCCTCGTCGACGCCGGTGTCGAGGTCGTTGTGGTTGATCGCGTTGGCGATCAGCAGAACCGAGCCCTCCCAGTGGTCCATGACGGCGAGGTCGCTGGTCAGGAGCATGGTCAGCTCGGGGAGCTGCAGGTCGTCGCGCTCGCCGGGGCCGATCTTCTCCAGGCGGCGCACGATGTCGTAGCCGAGGTAGCCGACCATGCCGCCGGTGAAGGGCGGCAGACCCTCCTGGTGGGGGGTGTGCAGGGCCTCGATGGTGGCGCGCAGGGCGGCCAGCGGGTCGCCGTCGACGGGGACGCCGACGGGCGGGGCGCCGAACCAGTGGGCCCGGCCGTCGCGGGCGGTCAGGGTCGCCGCGGACCGGACGCCCACGAAGGAGTACCGGGACCACGAGCGGCCGTTCTCCGCGGACTCCAGCAGGAAGGTGCCGGGGCGCTCGGCGGCGAGCTTGCGGTAGAGGGCGACCGGGGTGTCACCGTCGGCGAGCAGCTTGCGCGTGACCGGGATGACGCGCCGGTCGGTGGCGAGCTTGCGGAAGGTATCGAGGTCCATGGCGGCTGACCTTACTGACCCTCGGCCCGTACGCCGGAATCGGCGGCCCCGAGCAGCACGTCGGCGTCGAAGCAGGTGCGCGCGCCGGTGTGGCAGGCGGCGCCGATCTGGTCGACCTTGACCAGCAGGGTGTCGGCGTCGCAGTCCAGCGCCACGGACTTCACCCACTGGAAGTGGCCGGAGGTGTCGCCCTTGACCCAGTACTCCCGGCGGCTGCGCGACCAGTAGGTGCAGCGGCCGGTGGTGAGGGTGCGGTGCAGCGCCTCGTCGTCCATCCAGCCGAGCATGAGCACCTCGCCGGTGTCGTACTGCTGGGCGATGGCGGGGACGAGCCCGTCGGCGCTGCGCTTGAGGCGGGCGGCGATCTCGGGGTCGAGGGTGCTGGGCGGGGGCGTGCTGGTCATGGGTGCCATTGTGCCGCGCGCCGCTGACAGTGACGGGGCGTCGTCCACTGGTTGGGCAGGGGCCGCCCGGAGGGCCTCGGTGAGGGGTGGTGGCCGGGAGACGGGTGGGCGGACGCTTTACGCAGTCGTAGGCTGACCGCATGTCGACTTTCGCCAAGCGTGAACGGCTCCTTCTCGCCGACCTCTTGGAGACCGCCGGTCCGGGCGCCCCAACCCTGTGCGAGGGCTGGAAAACGCAGGACCTGGCCGCCCACGTGGTGGTGCGGGAGCGCCGTCCGGACGCCGCCGGGGGCATCCTGATCAAGCAGCTCGCGCCCCGGCTGGACAAGGTGATGGGCGAGTTCGCCGCGAAGCCGTACGAGGAGCTGATCCAGCTCATCCGTACGGGGCCACCGCGGTTCTCCCCCTTCCAGCTCAAGCAGATCGACGAGGCGTCCAACACGATCGAGTTCTACGTCCACACGGAGGACGTCCGCCGGGCCCAGCCCGACTGGACGACCCGGGAGCTCGACCCGGTCTTCCAGGACGCCCTGTGGTCCCGGCTGGAACGCACCGCCCGGCTGATGGGCCGCGGCTCGCCGACCGGTCTGGTGCTGCGCCGCGCGGACGGCCGTACGGCGGTCGCGCAGCGGGGCACGCCGGTGGTGACGGTCACCGGGGAGCCGTCGGAGCTGCTGCTGTTCCTGTACGGCCGGCAGAGCGCCGCGAAGGTGGAGCTGGACGGCGACGAGGACGCCATCGAGAAGCTGCACAGCGGCAGGCAACTGGGCATCTGAGCCGGCCGGACCCGAGCGGGCTGAAAGGGCACCCCCGTGATCAAAGTAGCCATGACCAGCGTGTACGTCGACGACGTCGCGAAGGCCCACGCGTTCTACACGGACGTGCTGGGGTTCGAGACCCGGATGCACATGGACCTCGGCGGCGGCACGCTGTTCGTCACCGTCGGCGCGCCCGAGGGCGCCCAGCAGGACCTGCAGCTCCTGCTGGAGCCCGGTCAGGGGCCCATCGCGGAGCCGTACCGCACGGCGGTGAAGGGGGCGGGGCTGCCCTGCATCGTCTTCTCGGTGGACGACATCCACCGGGAGTACGAGCGGCTGCGCGCCCTGGGCGTGGAGTTCACCCAGGCCCCGCAGGAGCAGGGTCCGGTGATCATGGCCGTCCTGGACGACACGGTGGGCAATCTGGTGCAGCTGGCGCAGCCGAAGGGCTGATCAGCGGGGCAGCCCGGCGAGCGCAGGGCGGGGACGCACAGCGCGACGACTCCGCCGAGGCCGCAGACCGCCGCGCCGGCCAGGAAGACCGGGCCGCATCCCCACGCCCCGATCGCGGCGGCGGACAGGGGCATGCCGAGCGGTGCCACGCCGAGACCGCCAGACTGGACACGGCGGCGATCGCCGGGACGTACGCGAGGGCTCCGAAAGGACCGCTGCTCCGGGAAGAGCCGTGACGCCGCCGGGTGGATGGCCGCCTTCTCCGGTGCGTCCCGGAAGTCCTCGTCCCGGACGCCGGCCCCGTCCGAGGCCGGTTGCCACCAGCGCTCCCGGGCGTCGGTGCTGGGTTGCCCGGCCTCCTCGATGAGGCCGTGCCCGGCGAGCTTGCGCAGGTGGTAGCCGACGAGCGACACGGCCTCGTCGATCTGCTCGGCCAACCGGGAGGCCGTCGCGGACTCGGCGACGAACGGCAATCGGTGCGTCTCCCCACAGGTGAGCCCCGACCACCAGGTGACCGGGGCTCACCTCAAGCCGAGCGCGGCGTCACCGCACCGGGTGACCCGCCTCCTTCAGCGCCTGCTTCACTTCGCCGATCCTCAGGTCGCCGAAGTGGAACACCGACGCGGCCAGCACCGCGTCCGCGCCCGAGGCGACGGCCGGCGCGAAGTCGCCGAGCTTTCCGGCGCCGCCCGAGGCGATCACCGGGACGGTGACGTGCTTGCGGACGGCGGCGATCATCTCGAGGTCGTAGCCGTCCTTGGTCCCGTCGGCGTCCATCGAGTTCAGCAGGATCTCGCCGGCGCCCAGCTCGGCCGCCCGGTGCGCCCACTCGATCGCGTCGATGCCCGTGCCCTTGCGCCCGCCGTGGGTGGTCACCTCGAAGGAGCCCGGCGCGGTGCGGCGCGCGTCCACCGACAGCACCAGCACCTGGCTGCCGAACCGCTCGGCGATCTCCTTGATCAGCTCCGGGCGGGCGATGGCCGCCGTGTTGACGCCCACCTTGTCGGCGCCCGCCCGCAGCAGCTTGTCGACGTCCTCGGGGGTGCGCACGCCACCGCCGACGGTCAGCGGGATGAACACCTGCTCGGCGGTGCGGCGCACCACGTCGTAGGTGGTCTCGCGGTTGCCCGACGAGGCGGTGATGTCCAGGAAGGTCAGCTCGTCGGCGCCCTCCGCGTCGTACACCTTGGCCATCTCGACGGGGTCGCCCGCGTCGCGCAGGTTCTGGAAGTTGACGCCCTTGACGACCCGGCCGTTGTCCACGTCCAGGCAGGGGATGACTCGGACCGCCAGGGTCATGAGTTCACGGCTCCTCTGAATGCCTCTAGTTCCACTTCGACCAGGATGCGCGGGTCGACGAACCCCTCCACGACCAGCAGGGTCGAGACCGGGCGCACCGCGCCGAAGATCTCCTGATGGGCCCGGCCCACGTCGTCGACGTCCCGCTGGTGCGTGAGATACATCCTGGTACGGATCACGGACTCCACACCGAGCCCGAACTCCCCGATCGCCTCGAGGGCGCTGGTGAAGGACCGCTTGGCCTGCTCGTAGGGGTCGCCCTCCCCGTGGAGCACGCGGCCCTTGAAGGACGTGGTGCCCGACACCAGCACACGGTCGCCCGCCGCGACGGCGCGTGCGAATCCGAAACTCTCTTCCCAGGGACTTCCGCTCTGCACACGCCGCACGGCCTCGGACGTCATGACGACACTGCCTCCAGTGCTTCTTCCAGGGTGAACGCCTTCGCGTACAGCGCCTTCCCGACGATGGAGCCCTCGACACCGAGGGGTACCAGCTCGGCGATGGCCCGCAGGTCGTCGAGGGACGACACGCCGCCCGACGCCACGACCGGCCGGTCCGTCGCCGCGCAGACGTTCCGCAGCAGCTCCAGGTTGGGGCCCTGCAGGGTGCCGTCCTTGGCGATGTCGGTGACGACGTACCGGGCGCAGCCCTCCGCGTTGAGCCGCTCCAGCGTCTCGTAGAGGTCGCCGCCGTCGCGGGTCCAGCCGCGGCCCTTCAGGGTCGTCCCGCGCACGTCCAGGCCGACCGCGATCCTGTCGCCGTGCTCGGCGATGACCTTGGCGACCCACTCGGGGGTCTCCAGGGCGGCGGTGCCGAGGTTGACGCGGGTGCAGCCGGTGGCGAGCGCGGCGGCGAGCGAGGCGTCGTCGCGGATACCGCCGGACAGCTCGACCTTGATGTCCATCGCCCGGGTGACCTCGCGGACCAGGTCCCGGTTGTCGCCGGTGCCGAAGGCGGCGTCGAGGTCGACCAGGTGCAGCCACTCGGCGCCCGCCCGCTGCCAGGCGAGGGCCGCCTCGAGCGGGGAGCCGTACGAGGTCTCCGTGCCGGACTCGCCGTGGACGAGACGGACGGCCTGGCCGTCCCTGACGTCGACGGCGGGGAGGAGTTCGAGCTTGCTCACAGGGTTCCGATCCAGTTGGTGAGGAGCTGGGCTCCGGCGTCGCCGGACTTCTCGGGGTGGAACTGGGTGGCCCACAGGGCGCCGTTCTCCACGGCCGCCACGAACGGCTTGCCGTGCGTCGACCAGGTCACCCGGGGCGCGTGCATGGCCTGGTTGTGGGTCTCCAGGGACCAGTCGTGGACGGCGTAGGAGTGCACGAAGTAGAAGCGGGCGTCCGCGTCGAGGCCGGCGAAGAGCTCGGAGTCGGCGGGCGCGTCCACGGTGTTCCAGCCCATGTGGGGCACGATCTCGGCCTGGAGCGGCTCGACCGCGCCGGGCCACTCGTCGAGGCCCTCGGTCTCGACGCCGTGCTCGATGCCGCGGGCGAACAGGATCTGCATGCCGACGCAGATGCCCATCACGGGGCGTCCGCCGGAGAGCCGGCGGTCGATGATCCAGTCTCCGCGCGCCTCGCGCAGACCCGTCATACAGGCGGCGAAGGCCCCGACGCCGGGCACCAGCAGCCCGTCGGCGTTCATGGCCCGGTCGAAGTCACGGGTGATCTCGACCTCGGCCCCGGTGCGCGCGAGGGCGCGCTCGGCGGAGCGGACGTTGCCGAAGCCGTAGTCGAAGACGACGACCTTCTTGCTCACCGCGCTCAACTCCACACCTCCAGCCTCATCACACCGGCGACCAGACACATCCCGGCGCCGATCGACAGCAGCACGACCAGGCTCTTCGGCATGTCCTGCTTGACGAAGGAGTAGATGCCGCCGGCCAGGAACAGACCGACGACGATCAGAAGGGTCGACAGACCGTTCATGGATTTACAGCGCACCCTTCGTGGAGGGGAGGATGCCGGCCGCACGCGGGTCGCGCTCGCTCGCGTACCGCAGCGCCCGGGCGAGGGCCTTGAACTGGCACTCCACGATGTGGTGGGCGTTGCGCCCGTAGGGCACGTGCACGTGCAGCGCGATCTGGGCCTGGGCGACGAAGGACTCCAGGATGTGCCGGGTCATCGTGGTGTCGTACTCGCCGATCATCGGCGCCATGTTCTCGGGCTCGGTGTGCACGAGGTACGGGCGGCCGCTCAGGTCCACCGTCACCTGGGCGAGGGACTCGTCCAGCGGGACCGTGCAGTTGCCGAAGCGGTAGATGCCGACCTTGTCGCCGAGGGCCTGCTTGAAGGCGGCGCCGAGGGCGAGGGCGGTGTCCTCGATGGTGTGGTGCGAGTCGATGTGCAGATCGCCGTCGGTCTTCACCGTCAGGTCGAACAGACCGTGCCGGCCGAGCTGGTCGAGCATGTGGTCGTAGAAGCCGACGCCGGTCGACACATCGACCTTGCCGGTGCCGTCGAGGTTGATCTCGACGAGGACCGAGGTCTCCTTCGTCGTCCGCTCTATACGTCCTACGCGGCTCATGCGCTCTGCTCCTTCTTGACTTCACGGACCGCGTCGAGGAACGCGTCGTTCTCTTCGGGGGTTCCGGCGGTGACCCGCAGCCAGCCCGGCACGCCGTTGTCGCGGACCAGGACGCCCCGGTCGAGGATCCGCTGCCAGACCTCGTGGGCGTCGGCGAACCGGCCGAACTGCACGAAGTTGGCGTCGGACGCCGTGACCTCGTAGCCGATCGCCAGCAGCTCGCTCACCAGCCGGTCCCGCTCCGACTTCAGCTGCTCGACGTACTTCAGCAGCGTGTCGGTGTGCTCCAGGGCTGCCAGCGCGGTCGCCTGGGTGACGGCCGACAGGTGGTACGGCAGCCGTACGAGCTGGACGGCGTCCACGACCGCCGGGTGCGCGGCGAGATAGCCGAGGCGCAGCCCGGCCGCGCCGAAGGCCTTCGACATCGTCCGGGAGACGACCAGATTCGGCCGGCCTTCGAGCAGCGGCAGCAGCGAGTCGCCGTGGCTGAACTCGATGTACGCCTCGTCGACCACCACCATGGACGGCCTGGCCGCCTGCGCGGCCTCGTACAGCGCGAGGACCGTCTCGGCCGGGACGGCGGTGCCGGTGGGGTTGTTGGGGGTGGTGATGAAGACGACGTCCGGGCGGTGCTCGGCGAGGGCCTTCTCGGCCGCCGGGACGTCGATGGTGAAGTCCTCGTTGCGCGGGCCGGAGATCCAGCCGGTTCCGGTGCCGCGCGCGATGAGTCCGTGCATCGAGTACGACGGCTCGAAGCCGATCGCCGTACGGCCCGGTCCGCCGAAGGTCTGCAGGAGCTGCTGGAGCACCTCGTTGGAGCCGTTGGCCGCCCACACGTTGGCGAGGCCGACCGCGTACCCGGACGTGTCCGTCAGGTACTGCGCGAGCCGCGTGCGCAGCTCCACGGCGTCCCGGTCGGGGTAGCGGTTGAGGTCGCGGGCCGCCTCACGGACCCGCTCCGCGATCCGCTCGACCAGCGGCTCGGGCAGCGGGTAGGGGTTCTCGTTGGTGTTCAGCCGTACGGGGACGTCCAACTGGGGCGCGCCGTAGGGGGACTTGCCGCGCAGCTCGTCCCGTACGGGGAGATCGTCGATTCCGAAGTTCACTTGCTCGCCGGTACCTTCCACCCGAACCTTGCCTTGATCGCCGCGCCGTGCGCGGGCAGGTCCTCCGCCTCCGCCAGCGTGACCACGTGGTGCGCGACCTCGGCCAGCGCGTCCTGTGTGTAGTCGACGATGTGGATGCCGCGCAGGAAGGACTGGACGGAGAGGCCCGAGGAGTGGCAGGCGCAGCCACCGGTGGGCAGCACGTGGTTGGACCCGGCGGCGTAGTCGCCGAGGGAGACCGGCGCCCAGGGCCCGATGAAGATCGCGCCGGCGTTCTTCACGCGGTCGGCCACGGCCGCCGCGTCCGCCGTCTGGATCTCCAGGTGCTCGGCGCCGTAGGCGTCGACCACGCGGAGGCCCTCGTCGATGCCGTCGACGAGGACGATCGCGGACTGCCGGCCCTTGAGGGCCGGGACGATCCGGTCGTCGATGTGCTTGGTGGCCGCGATCTGCGGCTCCAGCTCCTTGTCGACGGCGTCCGCCAGTTCGACGGAGTCGGTGACCAGGACGGCGGCGGCCAGCGGGTCGTGCTCGGCCTGGCTGATCAGGTCGGACGCCACGTGCACGGGGTCGGCGCTCGCGTCGGCGAGGACCGCGATCTCGGTCGGGCCCGCCTCGGCGTCGATGCCGATCTTGCCGGTGAAGTAGCGCTTGGCGGCGGCGACCCAGATGTTGCCCGGCCCGGTGACCATGTTCGCGGGCGCGCAGGACTCGGTGCCGTACGCGAACATCGCGACGGCGGTCGCGCCACCGGCGGCGTACACCTCGTCGACGCCGAGCAGGGCGCAGGCGGCGAGGATCGTCGGGTGCGGGAGGCCCCCGAACCCGGCCTGGGCCGGGGAGGCGAGCGCGATGGACGCGACGCCGGCCTCCTGCGCGGGCACGACGTTCATCACGACGGACGACGGGTAGACCGACCGGCCGCCGGGCGCGTACAGCCCGACGCGCTCCACGGGCACCCACTTCTCGGTCACCGAGCCGCCCGGCACGACCTGGGTCGTGTGGGTCGTACGGCGCTGCTCACGGTGGACGAGCCGGGCGCGGCGGATGGACTCCTCCAGGGCTGCGCGCACGGCCGGGTCGAGCGCCTCCAGCGCGTCGGCGATCGCGCGCGCGGGGACCCGTACGGATTCCAGCCGTACCCCGTCGAACCTCTCGGCGAAGTCGATCAGCGCCGCGTCGCCCCGATGATGCACGGCCTCGCAGATCGGACGCACCTTCTCCAGGGCGGCCTGAACGTCGAACTCGGCTCGGGGCAGCAGGTCACGCAGGGCGGGGCCCTCGGGAAGGGCGTCGCCGCGCAGATCGATTCGAGAGATCACAGGCCAATTCTCTCAGACCGGGATCCGGCGCCGTCCGCGCGTATCAGTGGCTGATACGCAGCGTGGCCGGAACCCGGAAGATCACCTTCACGTCTTGCTTCCAGGGGGTCACGGAGGGGCATCAAGGGCTGTGGGTGGCCGAAGGGGGTGACAGATGGTGACCGAAGGGGACGCAGACGCCACGGGAGACATTCCGGACGATCTGACCGCGGCCGAGGCCGGGATGTGGCAGTCGTTCCGCAACGGCAGCGTGTACGACCTGAGCAGCGGGGACCCGGTCGTCGACGATCCGCACGGCGGGCATCCGTGGGGCGAGGAGCGGACCGTGCGGGCGAGGATCGTCGCCTGGCTGCTGCTGGACGGGCCGCCCGCGCTGGCGGGCCGGGTGTCCAGCCTCAAGCTGGCCGGCGTGCGGATCAGCGGCAGCCTCGACCTGGCGGGCGGCACGGTGGTGCCGTACGTCGAGATGAGGCGGTGCCGGTTCGAGGAGGACGTGCTGCTGCCGGAGGCGCGGTTCGCGACCCTGCGGATGGTGGACTGCGCGGTGCCGCGCCTGGAGGCGGCGCGGCTGCACACGGAGGGCGATCTGCATCTTCCGCGCTGTCGCTTCCACCACGGCGTACGGCTCACCGACGCGCACATCGGCACGGACCTGCTGCTCAACCAGGCGATCGTGCACCACGACCGTACGGGCCGCTCGATCGCCGCCGACGGGATGACGGTCGGCCAGGACCTCCAGGCGGAGCTGCTGGAGTCGCACGGCGAGGTGAGTCTGCGCAGCGCCAAGATCGGCGTGTCGCTGAGCCTGCGGGGCGCCCGGCTGGCCAACCCGTACACCCGGCTCGCGCTGAACGCGCCCCAGCTCACGGTGGAGCGCTCGCTGTATCTGACCCCGGCGGGCGTCGGCCGGCAGGCGCTGAGCGGGACGACCCCCGCGCGCGGGACGCGCATCCAGCGCTTCGAGTGCCGGGGCGGGGTGCGGCTGGACGACGGGCGGTTCGGGGACGCGGTCGACCTGGAGCGGGCCCGGTTCGTCCTCACGGACGACCAGGAACTGTCGCTGGTCCGGGTCCAGACGCCCGAGCTGCGATTCCTCGGCGAGCGGCCGGCGCGGGGCAAGGTGGTGCTGTCCGGCGCCCGGGTGATCAACCTGGTGGACCGGGCGAGCGCGTGGCCCGGCCCCGGCCGGCTGCACATGGGTGGTTTCGCCTACGAGAACCTGGTGCCCCAGGGGCCGTTCCCGCTGGCCGCGCGGCTGGACTGGGTGGCCGCCGCGACCGCCGAGTACGCGCCGGAGCCGTACGAACGGCTGGCGACGGTGCTGCGGGAGGGCGGGGAGGACGAGGACGCCCGCGAGGTGCTGCTCGCCAAGCAGCGCAGGCGCCGCGAGACGCTGCCGCCGGCCGCGAAGCTCGTGGGCTACGCGCAGGACTGGACGGTCGCCTACGGGTACCGGCCGGGCCGGGCGGCGGTGTGGATGGCGGTGCTGTGGGCGGCGAGCACCCTGGCCTTCGCCAACGCCCCGCATCCCGCGGTGAACCCGGCGGGGCATCCGCCGTGGAACCCGGCGCTGTTCTCCCTGGACCTGCTGCTGCCGGTGATCGATTTGGGCCAGGTCGGCCAGTGGCGGCTCACCGGCGGCTGGCAGTGGCTGGCGACGGCGCTGATCCTGCTCGGCTGGATCCTGGCCACGACGGTGGCGGCGGGGGCGACGCGGCTGCTGCGGCGGGGGTGACGCGCACGGTCCCGGCCGACTGAAACCCGGCCCGCGGAATCTCCACACAACCCCCTTGTCCGTGCACGAACAATCCCTGAACAGCACTCACCTTTTACGGTTCCTTGACCTGGCGGCGTACAACTTTCCCCAGCTTGCCCACACCCTCTGGCGGAAGCCGACCTGCGGCTTTTCAATGGGCGGCACCATGGCTCTGCTGCCCCCCTTCATCCGAGCCTCCCGGATCTCCCGGGCTGCCCGGACGACCGCCGCCCCCCACCCCGGCGCCGGGCTCCCCGCCGACGACGAGGTGCTCCTCGACGTGCCCGACGACCGGCTCGGCCCGGCCCTGGTCGCGGCCGGCCGCGGCGCGTTCGAGACGGCCGCCGCGCTCCTGTCCCGCACCCGTGAGCGGGGCGAGTGGGAGTACCGCGACCGCTATGTGACCCGGCTGGCCTCCTTCGCGCACTCCCGCACGGAGTGGTTCGAGGAGTGGCGTGCGGCGGCGCCCCGCGACCCCGACCTGCTGCTGGTCTCCGCCCAGCTCGCGGTCGACCGCGCCTGGCGGTCACCGGCCCGGGCCGAACTGCTGCGCGAGGTGAGCCCGCTGATCACGGCGGCCGCGCAGAGCGACCACCGCGACCCGGTGCCGTGGCGGATCGCCCTGGACCACGCCCGCGGCACACGGGCCGGGCACAAGTACTTCGGCGAGCTGTGGGAGGCGGCGGTGCGCCGCGCCCCGCACCACTACGGCTGCCATGTCGCCGCCAAGCGCTATCTCGCCGAGTCCTGGCACGGCTCGCACCGCGAGTGCTTCGACTTCGCCGACCGCGCCGCCCAGGACGCCCCGGCCGGCTCGCTGGTCCAGGCGCTCCCCGTCCGGGCCGCCTTCGCCTATCTCACCGACGGCTGCGGCCCCGAGGTACCGCGCGAGCGGCTGGACTCGGCGGCCGACCGGGCGATGGCCCTGTCGGCCCGTTACCCGTCCCTGGACCCGTGGACCGCCGAGATACGCAATCTGCTGACGTACGTCCTCGTCCGCCTCGGCCGCCTCGACGACGCCCTCGTCCAGCTCCGCCTGATCGGCCCGTACGCCACCTCCTTCCCCTGGGGCAGGCTCTCCGACGACCCGCTCGGCCACTTCCTCGCGGTGCGCGAGGCGGTGTACACCGGAGGGGCCGTGCCCGAACCGTGGCGTCCACGAAACGGGCACGACGACCGAGCCCACCCGGACGACCATTAGGCTTCTGCGCCGTGACCACCGTCCGTCTGCCGCTCTTCCCCCTGAACTCGGTGCTGTTCCCGGGTCTGGTGCTCCCGCTGAACGTCTTCGAGGAGCGCTATCGCGCCATGATGCGCGATCTGCTCAAGACCGCCGAGGACGAACCGCGCCGTTTCGCCGTCGTCGCCATCCGCGACGGCCATGAGGTCGCGCCCAGCGCACCGGGTCTGCCCGACCCGACGGCGCTGCCCGAGCGCGGCCCGGCGGCCGGCTTCGGCGAGGATCCCCTCAAGGCCTTCCACGGCACGGGCTGCGTCGCCGACGCCGCGACGATCCGTGAGCGGGCCGACGGCACCTTCGAGGTCCTGGCGACGGGCACCACGAGGGTCCGCCTGCTGTCGGTGGACGCGTCGGGCCCCTTCCTCACGGCCGAACTCGAGGAACTGCCGGAACGACCCGGCGACGAGGCGGGCGCCCTCGCCGAAGGCGTCCTGCGCTCCTTCCGCCAGTACCAGAAGCGCCTCGCGGGCGCCCGGGAACGCTCCCTCACCACCGGCGCCGACCTCCCCGACGACCCCGCGGTGGTCTCCTACCTGGTGGCCGCGGCGATGATGCTCGACACGCCGACCAAGCAGCGCCTCCTGCAGGCCCCCGACACGGCGTCCCGGCTCCGTGACGAACTGAAACTCCTTCGCACCGAGACGGCGATCATCCGTAGCCTTCCCTCGCTGCCCGCGTCGGACCTGACGCGCGGCCCGACCAGTCTCAACTGAGGCCACGACCCCAAGGCGCTCGAAACCCATGGCGAAGAAGCCGAAGAAGCAGCAGTCCGGCGGCACGCCCGCCACGGTGGCCCTCACCTCGGCGGGCGTGGACTTCACGGTCCACTCCTACGACCACGACCCGAACCACCCGTCCTACGGCGAGGAGGCCGCGGAGGCGATGGGCGTGTCCCCCGACCGGGTCTTCAAGACCCTGGTCGCCGACGTCGACGGCGCCCTCACGGTCGCGGTGGTCCCGGTGGCCGGTTCCCTCGACCTCAAGGCGCTCGCCTCGGCGGTCGGCGGCAAGCGCGCCACGATGGCCGACCCCACCCTGGCCGAACGCACCACGGGATACGTCCGGGGCGGCATCTCTCCGTTGGGCCAGCGCAGGAAACTCCCCACGGTCCTCGACGACTCGGCCGACGCCCACCCCACGATCTGCGTCTCGGCGGGCCGCCGCGGCCTGGAGGTGGAACTCGCCCCGGCCGACCTGGCCACCCTGACAGCAGCGATCCTGGCCCCGATCGGCCGCGGCTGACCGGAAGGGCGCGTCGCCGTTACGCGAGCGGCGCGCCGTAGGAGTCCTTCGGGGTGGGGTCCTGTCCGTACGGGTCGGGGTCGCGCGGTCCGAACAGGGCCGTGAGCCCCAGGTGGACCAGCAGCGCCGCGAACGACCACGCCAGCAACGCCCCGTGCGCCCCCAGCTTCAAGGGCGCCGGGAACGTCACCCCCTTCCCCGCGGCCTTGGCCTGGGCGATCACATCCGACCCGGGCCCCAGCCACACCCCCAGCCGCCATGCCAGGACCGACCCCAGCAGCCCCCCGACCAGCAGCGCCACCACCAGCGGCACGCCCCCACGCCGCCGCCAGGCGAAGACCCCCGCCGCGCTCACGGCCCCGAACCCCAGCGCCAGCAGGGTGAACGTCCCGTCCACCCCGATCGCCTGCTCCCCCTCGGTGTCCTTGAGGTAGACCACCCACGCCCCGTTCACCACGTCACCGACCAGCGGCACGGACGGCGCGAGCCACTTCCAGACCACCCCGAGCAGCGCCCCGGCCACCGCAAGCACCACCGTGACCACGGCGGCTTCCCGCAGTTCGGTCTTCATCCCGGGCCCGTCCTGTCCGTACGAGGCGTCCCGCGGCGCGTCCGCGACCCCCAGGTACCCCCCGGGCGGAGGCGGCCAGGCGGCGCCCTGCGGGGACGGTTCGTGCGGCGGCGGAGGCGGAGTCAGCGGTGCGGTCACCCTGACATCGTGCCAGGCCCCGCTGTGCGGCGCGTCACCGGACGGCGGCCCGCCGGTACGCCCAGGTGGCGACGGCCAGCGAAACGACGCCCACACCCGCGCACACCGCGAGGTCCCCGAGCACCAGCGCCCAGTCCGGATCCGTGGCGAAGGTCCGCGCGAAGGCCTCGACGCCGTACGTCGACGGCAGCAGATCCCGGGCGAACCGCACCGCCTCCGGCATCCGGTCCGGCGGCAGCACCCCCAGCAGCAGCGCGGCGGACATCCCGAGCTGCCCCAGCACCGTCGCCAGCTCCGGCCGCGGCGCGAGCAGCCCGAACGCGGCGCCCAGCCCCGACAGCGCGGCCCCCGCCAGCGGAATCACCGCCGCCAGCACCCACAGATGCGTCAGCGGCAGCCCGAACAGCACACACCCGAACACCGCGGTCACCAGGGTCCCCGGCACGGTGAAGGAGGCGTACGCCCCCGCCGCACCCAGCACCACGGCCGCCGGCGGCACCGGCAGGGTGGCGTAGTGGTCGAGCCCGCCGCTCGCCCGGAGCTGCCCGAAGTACTGCGCCAGCAGATTGAGCGCGACGAACGCGACGACCAGCACCGCCGAGCCCGCGACGACCGACTCGGCCTCGCTGCCCCCGTCGACGACGCCCCGCATCATGATCAGGATGCCGACCGACTGGAAGGTCGCCACGAACAGCAGCGGGATCCGCGCCACCCGCGCGCGCGAGAGCTGCGCCCGGTACACCGCCACGAGCGACGGCCACAGCCGCGCGCGCGGCCCCAGCTCGGCGGCCGCGCGGACCGTGCCGGTGCCGGCCCGGGCGCCGCCCGGCACAACCTCGGCGGGTACGACACTCACGTGGCGCTGCTCCTCTTCCCTACGGCTCTCACACCGACCCCTACGGACCATACGGACCCGAAGCCCCCCGCGCTCACGCCCGCACCAGCCCCTGCCGCGCGGCCCCGCCCAGGGCCAGGTACACGTCCTCCAGGCTGGGCGTGGCCAGGGTGAAGTCGTCCAGTGCGGCGAACGCGGCCCCGCCGGTGACGGTGGCGACGATCGCCCGGGCCTCGTCGGGGGCCAGCCGCAGGGTCCAGCGGCGCCCCGACTCCACGGCCCGCTCCCGCAGCGCGGCGACCTCGGGCACCTCCAGCGGCGCCCGTTCCCGCCACACCAGTTCGACCCGGACCTCGTCGGCGACCCGCTCCTTGAGCCCGGTGGGCGTGTCGCAGGCGATGACCCGGCCCCTGTCGAGGACGGCGACCCGGTCGAGGACGGTCTCGGCCTCGATGACGTTGTGGGTGACCAGCAGGACGGTGGTGCCGCGCTCGGCACGTCGCCGGTCCACGGCCGACCATACGGCGCGCCGGGCGACCGGGTCCATGCCGGTGGTCGGCTCGTCCAGCACCAGCAGGGGCCGCTCCCCCACCAGCGCGGACGCGAAACAGGCGAGCCGGCGCTGTCCGCCGGACAGCTTGCGCAGGGGCCGCCCGGCGATCGGCGTGAGCCCCAGCTCGTCGAGGACGGCGTCCCGCTCCTGACGGGCGTGGCGTACGTCGAGGCCGCGCAGCCGGCCGGTGGTCTCGGCGGCGAGGGAGACGGTGAGGTCGTCGAGGGCGGTGGACTCCTGGCCGAGGTAGGCGAGGATGCGCGCGGCCCGTTCGGGGTGGCGCACGATGTCGTGGCCGAGGATCTCCACGGTGCCCGCGTCGGGCCGCATCAGCCCGGTGAGCTGCCGTACGAGGGTGGACTTGCCGGCTCCGTTCGGCCCGAGCAGGCCGAAGATCTCACCGCGGCGGATGTCCAGCTCGACCGCGTCGGTGGCCCGTACCTCGGGGGTCGCCGGGGTGCCGCGCCGGCCCCGTACCGCCCGATAGGTCTTGGTCAGTCCGCGCACGGCACACACGACCTCGTCCGGGTGCCGGATGGCCGATGTCGCGCGCGTACTCACAAGGGACGAGACTACGGGGTCCGCGGGCTTTGCTCGCCCTTGGGGCTGCTCCCGGAGCCGTCAGTCCCCGGCGGGCGCGTGCTCGGCGGCGGTCCGGACGTCGACCTCGCGCCAGAAGCCCGCCCGGATGGCGTAGCGGTCGTGCTCGTCGATCTGGTCGTCCTTGTGGGCGAGCAGTCCGAAACGGGCCGCGTACCGCAGCAGCTCGCCGTCGATGCGGTGCGGGATCCGCGGGTACATGCCCGACAGCTTCTGCAGATGGCTCTGGTCGCCGAGGCGGCCCATCCAGCGGCGGGCGAAGACCTGCCCCACCTCGTACGGGTCGCCGCCGACGGTGGTGATGTCCTCCTCGCGGTCGGCCCACCGCTGCTCGGCCGTGGTGAGCTGGGCCAGCGTCGGCATGGAGGCGGCCTCGGCGGGCTCGGCGACGACCCCGGGGCGGTCCACCCAGCCCCGGTCGGAGGACCAGCGCAGGGTCGCGGTGGCGGGGTGCGGGGCGGGGTGGGCTCCGGGGGCGCGCAGCGCGGCCAGGTCCTTGGGGGTGGGGACGCCCTTGGTGGCGGGCACCCGCTCCTGGGTGCCGGCGCGGTCGGCGGCGTCGGCGCCCGCGTGTTCGGGTTCCTCCGCGGAGCGGTCGGCGGCCGGGGCGAGGCCTGAGTCGGGCAGCGGCGCGGAGAGGATCGCGGCGATCTCGGGCCGGGGCACGGGCGGCGGCGCGCACACCCCGCCGAGCTCCTTGGCGCGTACGGCCTTGGTGATCCACGTACGGTCCAGGACGCGCCGTTCGTCGGCCTCGGCGACGAGGTCCTCGGACTGGTTGTAGTCGCCGTCGGCGGCCTGGACGGCCCACAGGTGGACGGCGACGCCGTGCTCCTTGGCGGCCATCATGCCGGGGAGCAGATCGCCGTCGCCCGTGACGAGGACGACGTCGGAGCAGGCGCGGTTGCGGGCCAGCTCGGTGAGTTCGGCGTGCATGGCGGCGTCGACGCCCTTCTGGGCCCAGCGTCCGTCGCTGCGGGTGAGGGCGCCCAGCCGGACGGTGACCCGGGGCATCACCCGCAGCCTGCGGTGTTCGGGCTGGGGGACACGGTCGGGGGCGCCGTCGAACCAGTAGATGCGCAGCAGGGGCCGCTCGGTGTCGGACTCGGCCTGTTCGCGCAGACCCTGGACGAGGGCGGAGTGATCGACGGTGATACGGGACCGCGAGGGCTCTCCGGCGAGGAGGCTCGCGGCGGCCCCCAGCAGATACCCGGCGTCCACCAGGACGATGCAGCGGTCCACACGACTCACCCTCTTCCCGGGAGGTTTGCTTCGGGCTTCCTTCGAGTCTGCCCGACCGTGCGGGGGTTAACGGCCCGAACTCGATCTTCGGCGTGGCGTTTCGGGCCGATGCGCTCGGAGAACCCCTGTCACGGACGGTAATTATCCGAAATGCGCCTGATGTCAGCCTATGTGAATCTGGTCGCGGCCCTGGTCCCTACATCCCCCGCAGGAGGCAGATCCCCATGGCCAAGAACAAGAAGCAGGACCGGAAACAGCCGCAGTCCGAGCGTGGTCAGCAGCAGGCCCAGCAGTCCTCGATGCAGGAGCAGGTCGAGCAGCGCATCTCCCAGGTGACGCCGGCGGACATGGCCCGCAAGGGCCGGCAGAAACGGTTCGGGCACAACTGACGTCCGTGCGGCGGGCTGTTGCAGCCCGGGCACACCGAGGGGCGCGTCCACAACCGGACGCGCCCCTCGCGCTCTCTTCCGCGTCGGACCCTCAGCCCGCCAGGCAGGACGGGCCGAGCAGCACCTTCAGATCGCCGAACAGCGCCGGGTCCGGCTTGACCCGGTGCCGGTCCAGGCGCAGGACGGTCGTCCGGGTCGGGCCCTGGAGCTTGATGCGGACCTCGCTGTCACCCTTGTGGTGGGTGAGGATCTCGTTGAGGCGGCTGACCATCGGCGGGGTGACCCGGGTGGCGGGGATGGTGAGGACCACCGGCGCGTTGGTGCCCGCGTGGGACAGGTCCGGGATCATCAGCTCCATCGCGACGAGCCGGGGCACGTCCTCCCGCTTGTCGAGGCGGCCCTTGACGAAGACGACGGCGTCCTCGACGAGTTGGGTCGACACGAGCTGGTAGGTCGCCGGGAAGAACATGCACTCGATGGAGCCCGCGAGGTCCTCCACGGTGGCGATGGCCCAGGCGTTGCCCTGCTTGGTCATCTTGCGCTGCAGGCCCGAGATGATGCCGCCGATGGTGACGACCGCGCCGTCCGCGTGCTCACCGCCGGTGAGCTGGGCGATGCCCGCGTCCGCCTTGTCGGACAACACGTGCTCCAGGCCGAAGAGCGGGTGGTCGGAGACGTAGAGACCGAGCATCTCCCGCTCCTGCGCGAGCAGATAGGTCTTGTCCCACTCGTCCTCGGTGAACTGCACGTCCAGGCCGAAGCCGGGCTCGCTGCTCTCCTCCTCGCCCATACCGCCGAAGAGGTCGAACTGGCCCTCGGCCTCCTTGCGCTTGACCGCGACCACATTGTCGATCATCGGCTCGAACTGGGCGGTGAGGCCCTTGCGGGTGTGGCCGAGCGTGTCGAACGCGCCCGCCTTGATCAGCGATTCGGTGGTCCGCTTGTTGCAGGCGACCGCCTCGACCTTGTCGAGGTAGTCGGGGAAAGAGGCGTACTTCCCCTTCGCCTTGCGGCTCTTGATGATCGACTCGACCACGTTGGTGCCGACGTTGCGGACGGCCTCGAGGCCGAAGAGGATCACGTCGTCGCCCTGGGCGGCGAAGTTGTGCACCGACTCGTTGACGTTCGGCGGCAGCACCTTGATGCCCATACGGCGGCACTCGTTGAGGTAGATCGCCGACTTGTCCTTGTCGTCCTTGACGGACGTCAGCAGCGCGGCCATGTACTCGGCCGGGTAGTTCGCCTTCAGATAGGCGGTCCAGTACGAGACCAGTCCGTACGCGGCGGAGTGGGCCTTGTTGAAGGCGTAGCCGGCGAACGGGACCAGGACGTCCCACAGGGCCTGGATGGCCTCGTCGCTGTAGCCGTTCTTCTGGGCGCCGGCCTGGAAGATGGTGAAGTTCTTGGCCAGTTCCTCGGGCTTCTTCTTGCCCATCACGCGGCGGAGGATGTCGGCCTCGCCGAGCGAGTAGCCGGCGATGATCTGGGCGGCCTTCTGCACCTGCTCCTGGTAGACGATCAGGCCGTAGGTGACGGCCAGGACCTCCTGGAGGGGCTCCTCCAGCTCCTTGTGGATCGGGGTGATCTCCTGGAGCTTGTTCTTGCGCAGCGCGTAGTTCGTGTGCGAGTCCATGCCCATCGGGCCGGGACGGTAGAGCGCCGACACGGCGGAGATGTCCTCGAAGTTGTCGGGCTTCATCAGGCGCAGCAGGGAGCGCATGGGGCCGCCGTCGAACTGGAAGACGCCGAGGGTGTCACCGCGCTGGAGCAGTTCGAAGGTCTTCGGGTCGTCGAGCGGCAGGGCGAGGAGGTCGATGTCGACGCCCTTGTTGGACTTCACCATCTTGACGGCGTCGTCCATGATCGTCAGGTTGCGCAGGCCGAGGAAGTCCATCTTCAGCAGGCCGAGCGACTCACAGCTCGGGTAGTCCCACTGGGTGATGGTCACGCCGTCGGAGTGCCGCACCCAGACGGGGACGTGCTCGGTGATGGTCTCGCTGGACATGATCACGCCGGCCGCGTGCACACCCATCTGGCGGACCAGGCCCTCGACGCCCTTGGCGGTGTCGATGACCTTCTTCACGTCGGGCTCGTTCTCGTACATCGCGCGGACCTCGCCCGCCTCGCTGTAGCGCGGGTGCGAGGGGTCGGTGATGCCGTTGAGGTCGATGCCCTTGCCGAGGACGTCGGCGGGCATGGCCTTGGTGATGCGGTCGCCCATCGCGTACGGGTAGCCCAGCACGCGCGCGGAGTCCTTGATCGCGTTCTTGGCCTTGATCTTGCCGTAGGTGCCGATCATGGCGACCTTGTCGGCGCCGTATTTCTCGGTCACGTACCTGATCACCTCGACGCGCCGACGCTCGTCGAAGTCGATGTCGACGTCGGGCATCGAGATGCGTTCGGGGTTGAGGAAGCGCTCGAAGATCAGACCGTGCGGGATGGGGTCGAGGTCGGTGATGCCCATGGCGTACGCGACGATCGAGCCGGCCGCCGAGCCCCGGCCGGGGCCGACGGCGATGCCCTGCTTCTTGGCCCACATGATGAAGTCGGCGACGACGAGGAAGTAGCCCGGGAAGCCCATCGAGATGATGGTGTCCATCTCGTACTCGACCTGCTTCATGCGGTCGTCCGGGATGCCCTCGGGGAAGCGGCGGTGCATGCCGCGCATGGTCTCCTCGCGGAACCAGGTGACCTCGGTGTAGCCCTCGGGGATGTCGAACTTCGGCATGAGGTTCCTGGCCTCGAACATGCCGGCGGTGTCGATCTGCTCGGCCACCAGGAGCGTGTTGGCGCAGCCCTCCTGCCAGGCGTCCGAGGAGTCGATGGCGTACATCTCGTCCGTGGACTTCAGGTAGTAGCCGGTGCCGTCGAACTTGAAGCGGTCGGGGTCGGAGAGGTTCTTGCCGGTCTGGATGCACAGCAGCGCGTCGTGCGCCGTCGCCTCGTGCGCGTACGTGTAGTGCGAGTCGTTCGTCACCAGCGGCGGGATGCCGAGCTTCTTGCCGATCTCCAGCAGGCCGTCGCGGACCCGGTGCTCGATGTCGATGCCGTGGTCCATCAGCTCCAGGAAGTAGCGGTCCTTGCCGAAGATGTCCTGGTAGTCGGCGGCCGCCTTCAGGGCCTCGTCGTACTGGCCGAGGCGCAGCCGGGTCTGGAGCTCGCCGGAGGGGCAGCCGGTGGAGGCGATGAGCCCCTCGGACCACTTGGCGATGGTCTCCTTGTCCATGCGCGGCCACTTCTGCAGCCAGCCCTCGGCGTACGCGTCGGAGGAGAGGCGGAAGAGGTTGTGCAGGCCCGTCGCGTTCGCCGCCCAGATCGTCTTGTGGGTGTAACCGCCGGAGCCGGAGACGTCGTCCCGCTTCTGGTGCGGCTGGCCCCACTGGATCTTGCGCTTGTTGCGCCGCGACTCGGGCGCGACGTACGCCTCGATCCCGATGATCGGGGTGATCCCGGACTTCTTCGCGGTGTGGAAGAAGTCGTACGCCCCGTGCAGGTTGCCGTGGTCGGACATGGCGATGTGGGTCATGCCCATCTCGTTGCACGCGTTGAACATGTCCTTCAGCCGCGCGGCACCGTCCAGCAGCGAGTACTGGGTGTGGACGTGCAGGTGCGTGAAGGGCGGCTTCGACACGGCGTGGCCTCCAAGGGAAACACTCGACGACTGGCGGGCGGACAGTCCGGGGGTCAGCGTCGAAGTCTATGCCTCGTGACTGACACTGGCCGGGCACTCCCGCGTACCTTCGTGCGTTGGAGTCGGCAGAGACGCTGTCGTCCATGTACCGCACCAGGAGGCACCCAGCGATGTCGGTTCCCCAGCTCAACGACGAGCAGCGCGGCGAGGAGATCCTCTCCGTCTTCGACACCGCCTTCGGCGAGCTCCTGGCCGCCGACCCGGCCGCGTTCCGGGTGAAGTTCCGCAAGATGGCGGCCTCTGCGTTCGCGTTCTACCGGGGCACGGCCGCGCTGTTCTACCACGATCTGGACGCGGAGAAGCGGGGCGGCCCGTTCCTGGACGACCGCACCTCGCGCGTGTGGATCCACGGCGATCTGCACGCGGAGAACTTCGGCACCTACATGGACTCCACCGGCCGGCTGATCTTCAACGTCAACGACTTCGACGAGGCCTACGTCGGCCCTTTCACCTGGGACCTCAAGCGCTTCTCCGCCTCGATCGCCCTCATCGGGTACGCCAAGGCGCTCGGCGACGACCAGATCACCGAGCTGGTCCGGGTGTACGCGGGCGCGTACCGCGAGCGGATGCGCGCGCTGGCGACCGGCGCCAAGAGCGACGAGGTGCCGCCGTTCACCCTGGACACCGCCGAGGGCCCGCTCCTGGACGCCCTGCGCGACGCCCGCTCGCTGACCCGCTTCGGCCTGCTGGACTCCATGACGGAGATCCGTGACTTCGAGCGCCGTTTCGCGCCCGGCGGCGGCTCCATCGAGCTGGACGCGGCCACCCGCTACAAGGTCCTCGCGGCCTTCGACGGCTATCTGGAGACGCTGCCGGAGACCTCCCTGGCCCGCCCGGACTCCTACCGGGTGAAGGACGTCGTGGGCCGCCGCGGCATCGGCATCGGCTCCGCGGGCCTGCCGTCGTACAACATCCTGCTGGAGGGGCACAGCGACGCCCTGGAGAACGACGTCGTGATCTACATCAAGCAGGCCCAGACCCCGGCCGTCTCCCGGCACATCACCGACCCGGCGATCCGTGACTACTTCCAGCACGAGGGCCACCGCACGGTGATCTCCCAGCGCGCCCTTCAGCAGCACGCCGACCCGTGGCTGGGCTGGACCGAGCTGGGCGGCGCGGGTCAGCTCGTCGCCGAGGTCTCCCCGTACGCCGTCGACCTGGACTGGGGCGACATCGACGACCCGGAGGAGATCGCGGGTGTCGTCGCCGACCTCGGCCGGGCCACCGCCACCATGCACGCGGCGGCCGACGACACCTCGGGCGAGTCCCTGGTGCCGTTCTCCACCGAGCGGGCCATCGACGCCGCCATCGCCGCCGACGAGGAGGGCTTCGCGCCGCTCCTGGTGGACTTCGCGCACAGCTACGGCGCACGCGCGCGGGCCGACCACCAGATCTTCGTCGACCTCTTCCGCAACGGCCGGATCCCGGGTCTGTGACGGTGCTGCTCCTCACAGGCACCCTTTAGGGGTCCCCTACAGGAGCGCGTGACACACTCTCTGCTGCCATGGACATATCCGGGACCCGACTCAGAGCCGTACGCGCGGCGCTGTTCACGGCGGTCGTCGTGACGCTCAGCACCGCGTCGCACGTCCTGCTGTCCCGGGCCCCGCTGCCGTTCAACACGGTGGCCGCCGTCGCGGCCGCCGTGTTCCTCCTCGCGTACGCCCTCGCGGGCCGCGAGTGCGGCTTCGGGCGGATCGCCGCCCTGCTGATCCCCCTGGAACTCGCGGCCGACACGATCTTCACCACCGGCCAGCACGTCTGCTACGGCCGGGCGGGCGGCCCGGTCGCCGGCCCGCTGGCAGCGGTCGGCTGGGACGTGCTGTGCGGCGACGGCAGCCGGGTCGGCACCCCGCTGGCCCGGGTGACCGGCACCGACCCCGACCGGCTCGGCGGCCTGATGGCCCATTCCGACCCGGCCACCGCCTGGCTGCTGCTCGCCGCGCACGTCACCGTCGGCCTGATCGCGGCCGCCTGGCTGCGCCGGGGCGAGCGGGCGCTGGCCCAGCTCCTGCGGGCGGCCGGCGCGACCACCTTCCGGCCCCTGCTGCTCGCGGTCCGCGCCGTGACCGTACGACGTGCCCCGGCGGCCCGCCGCCTGTCGCGGCCCGCGCACGCCACGGCCACCGCCCGGGACCTGCTCCTCGTGCACTGCGTGGGCCGGCGCGGACCACCGCACCCCGCCGTCTCCGTCTGAGCGCGACCGTTCCGCCGGAGCGGTCACCGGCACGAGCAGTCCCCACCCACGTATCCCGCGCACCCCGTGTGCGCGTCCCCGATGGAGAACACCACCATGAGCAAGCGAAACAGCGCGGCGGCCAAGACGGCGGCCCGGGAGCGGCTCCGCCTCGAGCGCGAGAAGCAGGCCAAGCGGGCCAAGGCCAAGCGGCAGATCATCGTCGCCGCCTCGGCGGTCGGCGTGCTGGCCGCGGCCGGCGGCATAGGCTACGCCGTCGTCCAGGCCAACCAGCCCAGCTACTGGGAGGAGGCCAAGACCGCCAAGCTGGTCGAGCCGGCCAACACCACCGGCAAGAACGGCACCACCGTCGTCATGGGCAAGGCGAGCGCCAAGAAGACCCTCGTGATGTACGAGGACCCGCGCTGCCCGATCTGCGCCCAGTTCGAGCAGACCGTCGGCGCGACGGTGAAGAAGGACTACGACGACGGCAAGTTCAAGCTCCAGTACGTCGGCGCCACCTTCCTCGACCGCAGCCTGACCGGCGAGGGCTCCAAGAACGCGCTGAGCGCCCTGGGCGCGGCGCTGAACGTCAGCCCCGAGGCGTTCCTCGAGTACAAGACCGCCCTGTACTCGGCGAAGTACCACCCCGAGGAGACCGACGACAAGTTCAAGGACGACTCCTACCTGATCAAGGTGGCGGACACCGTCAAGGAGCTGAAGGGCAACACCGCGTTCCAGAACGCGGTGAAGAACGGCACCTATGACCGGTGGGCGCTGGAGATGTCGAAGACCTTCGACGACAGCGGTGTGACGGGCACCCCGACCCTGAAGATGGACGGCAAGACGCTGACCGGTTCGGACGGGCAGAACGCCCCGATGACGGTCGCCGACTTCAACACGGCGATCGAGGCGGCCCTCAAGGCCTAGTCCGGCGGACGGTCGGAGAACGGATTGCCGAAGAGCGGGCGAACATTTCACGTTCGCCCGCTCTTTTGCCGTACTGGTCAGTAATCTGATCGCCCGTGACCAGTCGACACAGATCACCCGAGAGCGCCGACACCCCGTCAGAGCGCGTCAACTCGCTGTCCCCGCGCCGCCGTACGGTCGTCAAGGCCGCGGCGGCGACGGCTGTCCTGGCCGGGCCGCTCGCCGCCGCGATACCGGCCCGCGCCGCCGAGGCCCCCTCCTTCCTGCACGGTCTCGCCTCCGGCGACCCGCTGCCCGACGGCGTCCTGCTGTGGACGCGGGTGACGCCGACCGCCGAGGCGACCCCCGGCTCCGGGCTCGGCCCGGACACCGAGGTGAGCTGGGTCGTCGCGACCGACAAGGCGCTGACGAACATCGTCGGCCGGGGCTCCCTCACCGCGACCGCCGCCTCCGACCACACCGTCAAGGCGGACGTGCGCGGCCTCGCCCCGGCCACCGACTACTGGTTCCGCTTCACCGCGGGCGGCACGGACTCCCCGGTGGCGCGCACCCGCACCGCGCCGGCGGCGGACGCCGCGGTGGCCGGCCTGCGCTTCGGCGTGGTCTCCTGCGCCAACTGGGAGGCCGGCTACTTCTCCTCGTACCGCCACCTCGCGGCCCGCGGCGACCTGGACGCCTGGCTGCACCTCGGCGACTACATCTACGAGTACGGCACCGGCGAGTACGGCGCGCGCGGCACGGTCGTACGGCAGACCTCGCCCACGCACGAGATCCTCACGCTGGCCGACTACCGCACCCGGCACGGCAAGTACAAGACCGACCCCGACCTCCAGGCCCTGCACGCCAAGGCGCCGGTCGTCGCGATCTGGGACGACCACGAGTTCGCCAACGACACCTGGTCGGGCGGCGCCGAGAACCACACGGAGGGCACCGAGGGCGCCTGGGCAGCCCGTCAGGCGGCCGCCAGGCAGGCCTACTTCGAGTGGATGCCGGTCCGCCCGGCGATCGCCGGCACCACCTACCGCCGGCTGCGCTTCGGCAAGCTGGCCGATCTGTCCCTGCTCGACCTGCGGTCCTTCCGCTCGCAGCAGGTCAAGGTAGGCAACGGCTCGGTCGACGACCCGGACCGCACCATCACCGGCCGCGCGCAGCTCGACTGGCTGAAGGCCGGGCTGAAGGCGTCCGACACCACCTGGCGGCTGGTCGGCAACTCGGTGATGATCTCGCCGTTCGCCATCGGCTCCCTGTCGGCCGACCTGTTCAAGCCGCTCGCCAAGCTGCTCGGTCTGCCGCAGGAAGGCCTGGCCCTCAACACCGACCAGTGGGACGGCTACACCGACGACCGCCGTGAGCTGCTGGCGCATCTGCGCTCCAACGCCATCGGCAACACCGTCTTCCTGACCGGTGACATCCACATGGCGTGGGCCAACGACGTGCCCGTGGACGCGGGCACCTACCCGCTGTCGGCGTCCGCCGCCACCGAGTTCGTGGTCACCTCGGTGACCTCCGACAACCTCGACGACATCGTCAAGGTCCCGGAGGGCACGCTCACCGCGATCGCCTCGCCGATCATCCGGGCCGCCAACCGGCACGTCCACTTCGTCGACACCGACCGCCACGGCTACGGCGTCCTGGACATCACCGCCGACCGCGCGCAGATGGACTACTACGTCCTGTCCGACCGCACCAGCGCCACCGCGACCTCCTCCTGGTCCCGTTCGTACCGCACGCGCACCGGGACCCAGAAGGTCGAGCGGACGTACGACCCGGTCTGAGCCGTACGGCTAGAGCGTGTCGAGGAAGCCGAGTGCCACCCGCCAGGTGGCCTCGGCGGCCTCCGCGTCCCAGTCCGGGAGATCGGGATCGGTGTACAGGTGCCCGGCGCCCGCGTACCGGTAGACCTCCACGTCGGCGCCCGCCCGGCCCATCTGGAGGTACCAGGCGCTCAGCCAGTCGTCGGGCTCGAACGGGTCCGGCTCCGCCACGTGCAGTTGCACCGGCAGCTCGTCCACCGAGGCGTTCGGCGCCAGGTCCGAGGTGCCGTGCAGGAGCAGCAGGCCGCGCGCCTTGTCGTCGCCGAGGGCGAGGGTCTGCGCGATCGCCGCGCCCAGCGAGAACCCGGCGTACACCAGCCCTCTCTCCGAGTAGGGCGCGGCGGCCAGGACGGCTCTCTTCAGCAGCTCGTCCTTGCCGATCTCCTCCCGGTAGTCCCTGGCCTCCTCCACCGTCTCGAACGTGCGTCCCTCGAAGAGGTCCGGGGTCCACACCTCGTGCCCGGCGGCGCGCAGCCGGTCGGCCGCCGCGCGCACGGCGGGGCGCAGTCCGTAGGTCGAGTGAAAGAGCATGATGTTCATGCGCCCATGGTGCCAGCCGGCACCGACAACGCTCCGTGTGCGTCTCCGCACGGAAGTCACATGTTCAAGGGACCGCCGACCCGGTTACTTTCGGGGGATGGAGAACCTGATCCGCCCCGTGATCGTGGTCGGCGGCTCGGTCCTGCTGACCGTCCTCATCGGCTGGGCCACCGACCTTCTGCTGCGCAAGGCCGACGCCCGGCACAGTGAGACCCCGCTGTGGGGTCTGCTGCGGCGCGGCCGCATCCCGTACCAGCTCGTGCTGTGCGCGGCCCTGCTGAGAGGCTCGTACGACCAGGCGCAGCTCCTGGAGGACCATCGCACCGGCATCGGCCAGGCGCTCACCCTGGTGCTGATCGGTTCGGTGGCCTGGCTGGTGATCCGGATCGCGGCGGCGGTCGTGGAGACGTCGTACTCCCGCTACGCGCGCATGCACCGCGACCCCGCCCGGGTGCGGCGGGTGCGGACCCAGGTGTCGCTGATCATGCGGGTGGTGGCGGCGATCGTCGGGGTGATGGCGGTGGCGGCGATGCTGCTGACGTTCCCGGCGATGCGGGCGGCGGGCGCCTCGCTGCTGGCCTCGGCCGGCATCCTTGGCATCGTCGCCGGTGTGGCCGCCCAGTCGACCCTGAGCAACATGTTCGCGGGGCTGCAGATCGCCTTCGGCGACATGGTGCGCATCGGCGACACGGTCGTGGTGGACGGCGAGTGGGGCACGGTCGAGGAGATCACGCTGACCTTCCTGACGGTGCGGACCTGGGACGAGCGCCGGATCACCATGCCGGTGTCGTACTTCACCTCGAAGCCGTTCGAGAACTGGTCGCGCGGCACACCGCAGATGACCGGCATCGTCTACTTCCACGTCGACCACACGGCGCCGGTGGACGCGATGCGCGAGAAGCTGCGGGACATCCTGCGCGAGTGCCCGGCCTGGGACGGCCGGGCCTGCGGGCTGGACGTGACGGACACCACCCCGAACACCATGCAGGTGCGGGCGCTGGTCACGGCGAAGGACGCCGACGACATCTGGACGGTCCGGGTCACGGTCCGCGAGCAGATGGTCCGCTGGCTGGCCAAGGAGCACCCCTACGCCCTGCCGCGCGTCAACACGGCGGACGCGACGCCGCCGCCGGCCCGGATCCCCGGTGCCCGTTCCTCCTCCCCGGACGGGGCGGCGGCACATCACCCGTGACGCGGGGGCTCAGTTGCCCCGCTCGGCGCCGCCGTTGACCTGGACGACCTGCGAGGTGATGTGCGCGGCGCCGGGCGAGGCGAGCCAGTGCAGGGTGGCGGCGACGTCTCCCGGCGTCCCGGCACGCCCGTCGAAGGTCTCGCCGATCAGCCGCTCCCGCCGCGCGGGGTCGATGGCCTCGCCGAAGAACCCGGTGTCCTCGATGTAGCCGGGCGCGACGGTGTTCACGGTGATCCCGCGCGGGCCCAGTTCCCGGGCGAGATCACGGGCGTACGGGTGCAGCGCGGCCTTGGCGCCGGCGTACGCCCCGCTCCCGGACCCCCGGTAGGCGGCGATCGAGCTGACGAACAGCACCCGCCCGCCGGGGGAGGCGAGCCGGTCCTTGAGGGCCTCGGTGAGCAGGGCGGCGGTGAGCGTGTTGATCCGGAAGTTCACGGTCCAGTGGTGTGCGACCCGGTCGAGCGGGTCCTCGCTCGCGCTCGGCGGCTCCAGATGCCCGGCGCCCCCCGCGCTGTGCACCAGCACATCGACCGTCCCGAACTCCTCCGCGACGAACCGGGCGACCCCTCTGACCTCCTCGACCCGGCTCAGGTCGGCCGCATGGGTCAACGCCCCGTCGACGCCCGCCTTCTCCAGCACCTCGCCCCGCCGCCCGAGCAACAGCACCCGATCCCCGTCCCCCGCGAAGACCCGAGCCACGGCAAGCCCAATTCCCGTACCGCCACCGCTGATCACGACGTTACGTACCATGATCAGAGCGTAACCGGGGAAAGCCGCCGCCGATGAGCAACCACCGAGGGTCGCTGAGCCTCTCGACCCACCGTGAACGGGCGGTGCGCGGGTAGGAGATCACCGAAGGCTACGGACATCCAGCTGACGCAGCACCCGGTCCACCACCTCCGGATCCGCCCCCGCCTCACTCCGCGCCGCCAACACCTCATGCCGAGCCGCGCTCAACAACTCCCCCTGGATCCGCCGCACCCGCTTCAGCCTCCGCACCCGCGCGTCATGCGCCTCCCTGCGTTCCTCCTCCCCCATCTCGGGACTGATCCGCACCCCGATCTCGAAGGCCCGCCGCAGCATCTGCTCGCTCAGCTCCTCCGGCAGCTCCTCCACCTCCTCGATCTCCCGCAGCCTGCGCTTCGCCGCCTTCGCCGCCCGCACCGCCAGCTCCCGCTCGAACGCCTTCTCCCGCTCGGTGTCGGCCCGCACCCCCAGCCGCTTCACCAGCCACGGCAGGGTGAGCCCCTGCAGCACCAGCGTCGCCATGATCACCCCGAAGGCGACGAAGACGATCTCGTCCCGATCGGGAAACGCCTCCCCCGCGTCCGTCTCCAGCGGAATCGCCAGCGCCAGCGCGACCGACGCCACCCCCCGCATCCCCGACCACCACATGATCACGGTCTCCCGCCAGCTCAGCGGGATGTCCTCGTCGTAGTCCCGCCGCGCGTGCAGCCGTTTCGTCAGCCAGGTCGCCGGCAGCAGCCAGCCCAGTCGTACGACGATCACCACGGCCGCGATGATCCCGGCCCAGCCGAGCATCTCGCCCCAGCGCCCGGACGCCGTACGGATCGCGTTGTGCAGTTCGAGCCCGATGAGCCCGAACGCCACGCCGGTCACCAGCGTGTCGACGATGTCCCAGAAGGCGTGCCCGGCGAGCCGCGTCAGCACGTCGTCGGGGTCGGTGGCGTACTCCGCGAGGAACAGCGCGCAGGTCAGCACCGCGAGCACACCGGAGCCGTGCAGTTCCTCGGCGAGCACATAGGCGGCGTACGGCACGAGCAGGGTAAGCCCGATCTGCAGGGTCGCGTCGCCGAGCAGGTCGAGCAGACGGTTGGCGCCCCAGCCGAGCCCGACGCCCACGGCGACCGCGACCACGGCGGACAGCACCAGCTCCAGGGCCGCCTCACCGGGCACGAACTCCCCGCTGACGGCGGCCGCGATCGCCACGTGGTAGAGCACGATGGCCGTCACGTCGTTGAACAGGCCCTCGCCCTCCAGGATGGAGACGAGCCGGCGCGGCAGCCCGAGCTGTCCGGCGACGGCGGTCGCGGCCACCGGGTCGGGCGGCGCGACGAGGGCTCCCAGCGCGACGGCGGCGGCGACCGGCAGCCCGGGGATCACCGAGTGGGCCACGGCGGCCACACAGACCGTGGTGACGAACACCAGCGCCACGGCGAGCAGGAAGATGGGCCGCTTGTTGGCGGCGAACTGCCGCCACGAGGTGCGCCGTACGGCCGCGTAGAGCAGCGGCGGCAGCACCAGGGGCAGGATCAGGTCCGGCGGGACGTCGACGTTCGGCACGAAGTCGGCGACCGCGAGGACGATTCCGAGCAGGGTCATCAGCACCGGCGAGGGCAACCCGAACCGGTCTCCGACCGGGACGCTCACCACGGCCCCGAGCAACAGGACGAACAGCAGGGCCAACTGATCCACGGGCGGCGCTCCGGACGACTGGACGATCAAGGGCATCCCGACCTCCAGCGTCGCACGCACCACCGGTCGCTAGAGAGAACGCCGCATGGACCGGTGCGGAATCCCCGCCTCCAGCTCCTCGGCGCCGTACGCCGTGTACCCCAGCCGTTCGTAGAAACCCAGGGCCTGGGTCTGCGCGTGCAGGTCGACGGCCGTCAACCCCCGCGCGCGGGCCGCCTCCTCGATGGCCCGCACGAGCGCCACCCCGACACCGAGCCCCCGCGCCTCCCGGGCCACGGCCAGCCGCCCGAGGGAGCCGACCGCGGGGTCGCCGCCGGTGCGCCCCGCTGCGGCCGCGCCGAACAGCAGCCGCCCCGTCCCGAGCGGTACGCCGTCCTCACGGACCGCCAGCACATGCGCGGCACCCGCGTCGTGCTCGTCGTACTCCAGGTCCTCCGGGACGCCCTGCTCGCCGACGAAGACCTCCTTGCGCACCGCGAAGCACGCCTCCAGGTCGGCCGGGTCCTCGGCGACGCGCACCGTGTACGCGGGCGTGCCGCTCATCCGTAGGTCTCCTCGCGGACCCGGTCCAGGGCCTTCTGCAGGTCGGCCGGGTAGTCGCTGGCGAACTCCACCCACTGCCCGTCACCGGGGTGCTCGAAGCCCAGCCGTACGGCGTGCAGCCACTGACGGGTCAGCCGCAGCCGCTTGGCGAGCGTCGGGTCGGCGCCGTACGTCAGGTCGCCGACGCAGGGGTGGCGGTGGGCGGACATGTGCACCCGGATCTGGTGGGTGCGGCCGGTCTCCAGCTTCACGTCCAGCAGGGAGGCCGCGCGGAAGGCCTCGATCAGGTCGTAGTGCGTGACGGAGGGCTTGCCTTCGGCGGTGACCGCCCACTTGTAGTCGTGGTGCGGGTGCCGGCCGATGGGCGCGTCGATGGTGCCGCTGGTCGGGTCCGGGTGGCCCTGGACGAGCGTGTGGTAGCGCTTGTCGACCGTGCGCTCCTTGAACTGGCGCTTGAGCGAGGTGTACGCCCGCTCGGACTTGGCGACCACCATCAGGCCGGACGTCCCCACGTCGAGGCGGTGCACGATGCCCTGGCGCTCGGCGGCGCCGGAGGTGGAGATCCGGTAGCCGGCGGCGGCCAGCCCGCCGATCACGGTGGGGCCGCTCCAGCCGGGCGACGGGTGCGCGGCCACGCCCACCGGCTTGACGATCACGACGACGTCGTCGTCGTCGTGCACGATCTCCATGCCCTCGACGGGCTCCGCGACGATCTGCACCGGCGCGGGCGCCTGGGGCATCTCGACCTCGAGCCAGGCCCCGCCGTGCACCCGCTCGGACTTGCCGACCACCGAGCCGTCGACCGAGACCTTCCCCGCCGCGGCGAGCTCCGCGGCCTTCGTGCGGGAGAAGCCGAACATGCGGGAGATGGCGGCGTCGACGCGCTCGCCCTCCAGGCCGTCCGGCACGGGCAGGGTACGGATCTCGGGAATCGTGCTCACCCGTCGAGTATGCCGGACGGCTCCGACCGCCCCGTACGGGCCTGTGGACAACCTCGGACGACCCCCGGGGGCGGGCTCAGTCCTTGTGGACGGTCCCGTCCGGGTCCAGCCCCTTGAAGGACAGCAGCACGATCAGGATGCCGCCGCACACGATCGCCGAGTCGGCGAGGTTGAAGACCGCGAAGTGCTTCGGCGCGATGAAGTCGACGACCGCGCCCTCGAACACGCCGGGCGAGCGGAAGATCCGGTCGGTGAGGTTGCCCAGCGCGCCGCCCAGCAGCAGGCCCAGCGCGATCGCCCAGGGCAGGCTGTACAGCTTGCGGGCGAGCCGGGCGATCACCACGATCACCGCCGTCGCGATGACCGTGAAGATGATCGTGAAGGCCTCGCCGAAGCCGAAGGCCGCGCCCGCGTTGCGGATGGCCTCGAACCTGAGCCAGTCCCCGACGATCTCGATCGGCGCGTGGTGCTCCAGCCGGGCGACCACGATCATCTTGCTGACCAGGTCGATCGCGTACGCGAACGTGGCGACGGCGAAGAGCACGGCGATCCGGCGCTTGCCCCTGGGCCGCGCCTCGGTGCTCTCCTGCCCGTCCGGGAGGCCCGGGCCGGTCGACTGCTCCGGCTCGGCTCCCGCCGCCTCTGGGATGTCCGGCGTACCGATGATGCGCTCCGCCTCTGCCACGTGAGTCCCTCAACCTAGGTACCTGACTGAGGACGAGGGTACGACACGCCCCCGCACAGGCACGCGATCAGTACCGGCGCTCTTGTTTCTGCTTGCACTCGACGCACAGCGTGGCCCGTGGGAAGGCCTGCATACGGGCCTTGCCGATGGGTTTGCCGCAGTTCTCGCACAGGCCGTACGTGCCGGCGTCCAGCCGTTCCAGGGCGTGCTCGGTCTGGATCAGCATCTCGCGCGCGTTGGCGGCCAGGGCCAGTTCGTGCTCGCGCGTGATGTTCTTGGTGCCGGTGTCCGCCTGGTCGTCGCCGGCGCCGTCCCCGGAGTCCCGCATCAGGCCCGCAAGGGCCGTCTCCGAGGAGGCGAGCTCGGTGTGCAGCCGCTCCTGCTCGGACTCCAGCTCGGCGCGCGCCTCCTCGACCTCCTCCGCGGTCCAGGGCTCTTCTCCGGGGCGCACCGCCAGCTCGCCCGGTTCCACCGCGGCGAGGCGTGCCTTGGGAACGGCCGTCTTCGCCGCCGTGGCCGTGCCAGGAGTCTTCTTCGCAACCACTGTCGTGGCTCCCGTCTGCTCCGCGGCCGTGGCCGCGCCCACCTTCTTGGCCGTGCTCTTCTTTCCCGCACCCGCCGCGGCCACGCCCTCGGCGTCCGCGGCCTTGCCGACGACAGCCGCCTTACGGGGGGCTGCCTTCCGTCCGGCCGCCTTCTTGGCAGCCGCCCTGGGAGCGGCCGTCTTCCTCCCGGCCGCTTTCTTGGCCGCCACGGAGGCCCCGCCCCCCACCCCGACGGCCACCTCCTCGACGGCTTCCTTCACAGCGGGGGTCTTCTCGACGGCGGTCTTCCCACCACCGCCAGACTCCTCCCCGGCAGCTTTCCCACCCGCGCGCGTCCCACCACCGGCCTTCCCACCGGCAGCCTTCCCACCCGCACCACCCGTCCCACCGCCGGCCTTCCCACCGGCAGCCTTCCCACCCGCACCACCCGTCCCACCGGCAGACTTCCCATCGGCAGCCTTCCCACCCCTACCCGTCCCACCGCCAGGCGTCTCACCAGCAGCCTTCCCACCCTTACCCTCCCCACCGCCAGACTTCCCACCCGCGCCAGCTCCACCGCCAGACTTCCCACCAGCGGCTTCCCCACCCGCACCCGTCCCACCGCCAGGCGTCTCACCAGCAGCCTTCCCACCCTTACCCTCCCCACCGCCAGACTTCCCACCCGCGCCAGCTCCACCGCCAGACTTCCCACCAGCGGCTTCCCCACCCGCACCCGTCCCACCGCCAGGTTTCCCACCCGCGCCAGCTCCACCGCCAGACTTCCCACCAGCGGCTTCCCCACCCGCACCCGTCCCACCGCCAGGTTTCCCACCGGCAGCCTTCCCACCCGCGCCAGCTCCACCGGCAGACTCCTCACCGGCGTCTTTCCCAACGGTTGCCGTTCCACGGGCGGGCTTCTCATCAGCAGTCCTCACATCCGTGGGCCTCCCGCCGGCGCGCTTCTCACCAGTGGGTCTCTCATCGGCAGCCGGCGTACCGGCGGGCTTCTTACCGGCCGCCTTCCTGGCGACGGTCTTCCTGCCCACCGCCATTTCCCCCGTGGCCTTCTTGGCAGGGCTGTGCTCCCCGGCCGACTTCGACCCGGCCGCCTTCTCGCCGGCCACCTTCTCGCCGGCCACCCGCGCCCCGGCCGCCTTCACCTCCGCCGCGACAGCCGTCCTCGCGCCGCCCGCCTTCCCGCCGACCCCCTTCCGACCGGCCGTCTTCTCCCCAGCCGTCTTCTCGACGGCCGCCTTCCCGGCCGCCGTCTTCGGCGCCGCCGTCCGCCCTCGCGTGCTCCTTCCGCCGTGGGTGCTCTCGGCCGCGCCGCCGGAGGTTTTCGCTGACCTGCCGGTCGTCGGCTGCTGTACGGCGGTCTTCTTCGCCACCATGGCCGCGGCCCCTTCACATATTGTGATCTTGCGCGCGAATCGTGCTGGGACGATAAATCGACTTGAGAGCGGCGGCAACGGGGCACACCGCCCGAATCGCCCGCCTCGCGCACGCCACGCGATCGGCCTGCCTGCGTTGTGCCCAGCTCCCCGGCTGGTAATCCGCCCGGCCGACCGCCCCGGGACCCGCACACGCGTACCCCGCTGCGGGGCCACCATTCGGGTCACCCCGCCCCGACCCGCGCCCGGCCCCCGGGGACCCCGAAAACCGGTCGGCCGCTGTCCGTGCGGCGCCGTACACTGGGCGGAGCGAAAAGCATGGATGGGGACGAGTAGCGGCGTACGCAGCCCAGAGCGACCCGGGGACGGTGGAAGCCCGGGGGCGAGCGCGACGCGAAGATCACCCCGGAGCCGTCGGAAGAAAGCCGCAGCACCGACACAGCGGCGAGTAGAACCGGCATCGCGACCCCAATGAGGGGGCTCACCGGAGCGCAGGCCGCACCGGAGGGCCAAGGAGGGTGGTACCGCGGGAGCGCGCCGAAGACGGCGTAGACAGGCAAGAAGGCTCTCGTCCCTCCGACGGAAGGCAGTACGTCCGCCGGAGGAAGATCGATGACGCAGTACCGCCAGGTGCCCGCCCAGGTCGACCTGCCCGCCCTCGAGCACGCCGTGCTCGACTTCTGGCGCGAGCAGAAGATCTTTGCCAAGAGCCTGGAGCAGTCCGAGGGCCGCCCCGAATGGGTGTTCTACGAGGGCCCGCCCACGGCGAACGGCATGCCCGGCGCCCACCACATCGAGGCACGCGTCTTCAAGGACGTCTTCCCCCGCTTCCGCACCATGCGCGGCTACCACGTGGCCCGCAAGGCCGGCTGGGACTGCCACGGCCTCCCCGTGGAGCTCGCGGTGGAGAAGGAGCTCGGCTTCAGCGGCAAGAAGGACATCGAGGCGTACGGCATCGCCGAGTTCAACGCCCGGTGCCGCGAGTCCGTGCTGCGCCACACCGACGCCTTCTCCGAGCTGACGACCCGCATGGGCTACTGGGTCGACCTCGACGACGCGTACGTCACGATGGACCCCGAGTACATCGAGTCGGTCTGGTGGTCGCTGAAGGAGATCTTCACCAAGGGCCTGCTGGTCCAGGACCACCGCGTCGCCCCCTGGTGCCCCCGCTGCGGCACCGGCCTGTCCGACCACGAGCTGGCCCAGGGCTACGAGACGGTCGTCGACCCGTCCGTGTACGTCCGTTTCCCGCTCACCTCCGGTCCGCTCGCCGGCCAGGCCGCGCTCCTGGTCTGGACGACGACCCCCTGGACCCTGGTCTCCAACACGGCCGTGGCCGCGCACCCGGAGGTCACCTACGTCGTCGCGACCGACGGCCGGGAGAAGCTCGTCGTCGCCGAGCCGCTCGTGGCCAAGGCGCTCGGTGAGGGCTGGGAGACCACCGGCCAGACCTTCACCGGCGCCGAAATGGAGCGCTGGACCTATCAACGTCCGTTCGAGCTCGTGGAGTTCCCGGCCGAGGCGCATTACGTCGTCAACGCCGAGTACGTCACCACCGAGGACGGCACCGGTCTGGTCCACCAGTCCCCCGCCTTCGGTGAGGACGACCTCAAGGTCTGCCGCTCCTACGGCCTGCCCGTGGTCAACCCGGTCCGCCCGGACGGCACCTTCGAGGAGTCCGTGCCGCTGGTCGGCGGCGTCTTCTTCAAGAAGGCGGACGAACGGCTCACCGAGGACCTCCAGCAGCGCGGCCTCCTGTTCCGGCACATCCCGTACGAGCACAGCTACCCGCACTGCTGGCGCTGCCACACCGCGCTTCTCTACTACGCGCAGCCGTCCTGGTACATCCGCACCACCGCGGTCAAGGACCGTCTCCTCCAGGAGAACGAGAAGACCAACTGGTTCCCGGACACCGTCAAGCACGGCCGCTTCGGCGACTGGCTGAACAACAACATCGACTGGGCGCTCTCCCGCAGCCGCTACTGGGGCACCCCGCTGCCGATCTGGCGCTGCGAGGACGACCACCTCACCTGTGCGGGCTCCCGCGCGGAGCTGTCCGAGCTGACCGGCCGCGACCAGTCCGAGCTGGACCCGCACCGCCCGTTCATCGACGACGTCACCTTCGCCTGCCCCCAGGAGGGCTGCGCACGGACGGCCACGCGCGTGCCCGAGGTCATCGACGCCTGGTACGACTCGGGTTCGATGCCGTTCGCGCAGTGGGGCTACCCGTACAAGAACAAGGACCTGTTCGAGTCCCGCTACCCGGCGCAGTTCATCTCCGAGGCCATCGACCAGACCCGCGGCTGGTTCTACACGCTGATGGCCGTCGGCACGCTGGTCTTCGACAAGTCCTCGTACGAGAACGTCGTCTGCCTCGGCCACATCCTCGCCGAGGACGGCCGCAAGATGTCCAAGCACCTGGGCAACATCCTGCAGCCGATCCCGCTCATGGACCAGCACGGCGCCGACGCGGTCCGCTGGTTCATGGCGGCCGGCGGCTCCCCCTGGGCCGCCCGTCGCGTGGGCCACGGCACCATCCAGGAGGTCGTCCGCAAGACGCTCCTCACGTACTGGAACACGGTCGCCTTCCAGGCCCTGTACGCCCGTACGTCCGCGTGGGCGCCCAGCGAGGCCGACCCGGCCCCGGCCGAGCGCCCGCTGCTGGACCGCTGGCTGCTCTCCGAGCTGCACGCGCTCACCGACCAGGTGACGCAGTCCTTGGAGGCGTACGACACCCAGCGGGCCGGCAAGCTGCTCTCGGCGTTCGTCGACGACCTGTCCAACTGGTACGTCCGCCGCTCGCGCCGCCGCTTCTGGCAGGGCGACAAGGCCGCGCTGCGCACGCTGCACGAGGTCGTGGAGACGGTCACCAAGCTGATGGCCCCGCTGACCCCGTTCATCACCGAGCGGGTCTGGCAGGACCTGGTCGTGCCGGTCACCCCGGGCGCCCCGGAGTCCGTGCACCTCGCGTCCTGGCCCGAGGCGGACCTCTCCGCGATCGACCCGGAGCTGTCCCGGCAGATGGTCCTGGTCCGTCGTCTGGTGGAGCTGGGCCGCGCCACGCGCGCGGAGTCGGGCGTCAAGACCCGCCAGCCGCTGAGCCGCGCCCTGGTCGCCGCGGCCGGGTTCGACGGGCTCTCCCCGGAACTGCACACGCAGATCACCGAGGAGCTGAACGTCGAGTCCCTCGCCTCGCTCTCCGAGGTGGGCGGGTCGCTGGTCGACACCACGGCCAAGGCGAACTTCCGGGCCCTCGGCAAGCGGTTCGGCAAGCGGGTCCAGGACGTGGCCAAGGCCGTCGCGAACGCGGACGCGGCCGCGCTGTCCCTCGCCCTGCGCGAGGGCACGGCGTCGGTCGAGGTCGACGGTGAGACGGTCGCCCTCGCCCCCGACGAGGTCATCATCACCGAGACCCCGCGCGAGGGCTGGTCGGTCGCCTCCGACTCCGGTGCCACGGTCGCGCTGGACCTGGAGATCACCGAGGAGCTGCGCCGTGCGGGCCTCGCCCGTGACGCGATCCGGCTGATCCAGGAGGCCCGCAAGAACAGCGGCCTGGACGTGGCCGACCGCATCGCGCTGCGCTGGACCGCGACCGACCCGGCCGCCGTGGACGCGCTGACCGCCCACTCCGCGCTGATCGCCGACGAGGTCCTGGCGACCGACTTCGCCTTCGGCGAGGCCGATGAGAGGTACGGCACCCCGTTCACCGACGACGGCCTGACGCTGACGTTCCGCCTGCGCAAGGCGTAAGGACGGCACACAAGGGCCCGGTCTCCTGGAGACCGGGCCCTTTGTCGTACCGCCTCTTCTGCCGTACCGCCTGTTGCACCGTCCCCACCTGCACCGTCGTCAACACGCGTAAAAAGGGCGGGACCCCGGATCGGAATCCGGGGCCCGCCCTTTGAACGCTGCCGACGCCTAAGGCGTACTACTGGCCGTCAGTTGTCGTCCTCGTCGATGAGGAAGCCACGCATCGGCGAGGGAGCCTGGCCCATCGGGGAGGGACCCTGCGGACGTACCGGCGCCATCGGCTGAGTCATGGCCGGGGACATCTGCTGCTGCCCGCCGTAGGACGGCGCGGCGGGGCTGGGCGCACCCATGCCCGAGCCCATGCCCGAACCCATCCCCGAGCCCATGCCGGGAGCACCGGAGCCGTAGGACGGGGCGCTGGCGCCTGCCGGAGCCATGGAGGGCGCCGGGGACGGCGGCAGGGACGCGGCGGCCGGAGTGCGCGGCGGCGCGAGGGAGTCGTCGGCCTGGGTCTCCAGCTGACGCAGCTGGGACTCGAGGTACGACTTCAGACGCGTCCGGTACTCGCGCTCGAAGCCGCGCAGGTCCTCGACCTTGCGCTCCAGCGTGGCGCGGGCGGACTCCAGGGAGCCCATCGCGACGCGGTGCTTCTCCTGCGCGTCCCGCTCCAGGGCGTCGGCCTTGGCACGGGCGTCACGCTCGAGACCCTCGGCACGAGAACGCGCCTCGCCGACGATCTTGTTGGCCTCGGAGCGGGCCTCGGCGATCGCCTGGTCGGCGGTCTGCTGGGCCAGCGAGAGGACACGGGCGGCGCTGTCGCCACCGGGGCCCTGACCGGGGCCGCCCATCGGACCGCCCATGGGGCCGCCCATCGGGCCACCCATCTGCTGCGGCATCGGGGGCTGACCACCCATGGGACCGCCCATGGGGCCCTGCCCCATCGGACCCTGGCCCATCGGGCCGGGACCCTGCGGACCACCCTGACCGCCGGGGCCGGCGGGCAGCTGCGGGGCACCGCTCGGCAGCTGGGGCGGGCCACCCATGGGGCCACCCATCTGCTGCTGCGGCGGGCCCGATATGCCGGCGGGCACCGGGGCGCCGGGGCCTCGCATCCCCTGCTGGGGCATGCCCTGCTGAGGCATTCCCTGCTGCGGCATCCCCTGCTGGGGCATACCGCCCTGCGGCATCCCACCCTGCATGCCGCCCTGCTGCATACCGCCCTGCTGCATACCGCCCTGCTGAGGCATGCCGCCCTGCTGGTCCTGCGGCTCCGGAGGCTTGCGCATGTTCTGCTGGTTCTGGGCAGCAGCGCGCGTGGCCGCGGCCAGTTTGGCGCGCAGGTCCTCGTTCTCGCGGAGCAGGCGCGTCAGTTCGGCTTCGACCTCGTCGAGGAAGGCATCGACCTCGTCCTCGTCATAGCCTTCTCGGAGGCGGACGGTCGTGAACTGCTTGTTCCGCACGTCCTCGGGGGTCAACGGCATCTCTTCACCTCAACGTAGTCGTCGGCATTCGGCAGGACCGTATCTCTCACATCGCTCACATCCCGGCCTGGGTGAGTGTGATCAGGATGTAGACGATGATCATCAATACGAAGAAGGACAGGTCGAGTGCCACGCCCCCGAGACGCAACGGCGGGATGACTCGCCGCAGAAGCTTGAGCGGTGGATCGGTGACAGTGTAGGTGGCCTCGAGAACGACCACCATCGCCTTGCCGGGTTGCCATGAGCGGGCGAACTGAAAGACGTAATCCATGACCAATCGGAAGATGAGCACGATCAGGAAGACCATCAGCACGACGTAGATCACCTGCAGAACCACGCTCATGTTCGGTGCTTCCCTCTCCCCTGTGTCCGGTCTTGTGTCTCAGCTCTGGTTGAAGAACCCGCCCTCTGCGATGCGGGCCTTGTCCTCCGCCGTGACATCGACGTTAGCAGGAGACAACAGGAACACCTTCTGGGTCACCCGCTCGATGCTGCCGTGAAGACCAAACACCAAACCGGCCGCAAAGTCGACAAGTCGCTTCGCGTCTGTGTCATCCATCTCAGTCAGATTCATGATCACCGGGGTGCCCTCACGGAAGTGTTCCCCGATGGTACGGGCCTCGTTGTAGGTCCGGGGGTGGAGCGTGGTGATCCGGTACGGCTCTCGTTCCGACACGACCTTGGGCATGATCACCGGTGCGTTCTTCTCCAGGGACTGACGTTCTTGTGTGATGGATGCCACGGGCGCGATGCGCGCCGGACGCCCGGATTCCGCGGCGAGCGCAGAAGATCGGGCCACCGGCTCGCGCGGAGCGGGCGGCTGCACGATTCGCACCTCTTCGTCCCTTTGGGACTGGTGTGCGCCGTGTGACTGGTGGGACGGCTCGTGTCGCCGGTGATCCCGCTCAGGTTCCGGGTCGAGCTCGGGTTCGAAGTCGTCATCGGGGTCGAATCCCCGGCCGTCGTACCCATCGTCCTCCACGAGGCCGAGGTAGACCGCCATCTTGCGCATCGCGCCGGCCATGCTCTGAGTCCTCCGCTCTGTGGTGGATCGGCTTTCGACTGCCAAGTCCCGCGATCCACGTGGCCCTTGTGCCCGCCTACCGGCGGTAATGACCATATTTTCTGCTGTGGTCCGACTTCCTGGCGACGTTACCCGAGCCTGGGGCGGACTCCGAGTACCGCAGTGCCGACGCGCACATGTGTCGCCCCCGCAGCCACGGCATCCTCGAGGTCCGCACTCATCCCTGCGGAGACCATGTTCGCAGCCGGATGGGCTCGGCGCAGGTCAGTCGACAAATCCATCAACCGCTCGAAGGCGGCCCGTTGGCGACCGGCGTACTCCCCGGTCAGAGGTGCGACGGTCATCAGTCCGGCGAGTCCCAGTCCCGGCGCGTCGGCCACCAGACCCGCCAACTCCTCGATCCCGTCGGGCGACACGCCGCCCCGCTCCCCCCGTCCGCTCTCCCCCGCGTCGAGGGCGACCTGGATCAGGCATCCGACCTCCCGCCCGGCGCGCACCGCCTCCTTCGACAGCGCGGTCACCAGCCGGGAACGGTCCACGGACTGCACGAAGTCCGCGTAACCGACCACGGATCGCACCTTGTTGGTCTGCAACTGTCCGACGAAGTGCCAGGAAAGCGACAGGTCCGAGCAAGTCGCGGCCTTGGGCGCGGCGTCCTGGTCCTTGTTCTCGGCGACGTGCCGCACCCCGAGGTCGGCGAGGATCCGCACGTCGTCGGCCGGGTAGGTCTTGGTGACCACGATCAGGGTCACGTCCTCCCGCGCACGACCGGCGGCCGCGCACGCGCGGGCGATGCGCTCCTCCACCTTCGCCAGGTTTACGGCGAGTTCGTCCTTACGGTCCGTCATGCCCATCAGTCCAGCCAGACATATCCCGCGAGTCGCCCCGTGGAGCGGTCGCGGCGGTACGAGAAGTGGTCCTGCGACTCCCGGGTGCACACCGGCGACTGCTCCCGGTCGCGTACCCCGAGCCGGTCGAGCTGCGCGTGCACCCCCGCGGTCACGTCGACCGCCGGCGTGCCCCAGCTCGTCTCGGCGTACGCCGCCGGCTCGACGCCCGCGACCTCGGCGCGCATCTCCTCGGGCACCTCGTAGCACCGGCCGCAGACGGCGGGTCCGGTGCGGACGACGATCCGGGACGGCTCGGCGCCGAGTTCCACCATGGCCCGTACGGCGGCGGGGACGACCCCGGCGACCATGCCGGGCCGGCCCGCGTGGGCCGCGGCGGCGACCCCGGCGACCGGGTCGGCGAGCAGAACGGGGGTGCAGTCGGCGGTGAGGACGGCGAGGGCGAGCCCGCGCCGCGCGGTGACGATCGCGTCGACGCGCGGCACCGGCTCGTCGCCCCAGGGTCCGTCGACGACCGCGACGTCGGCGCCGTGCACCTGGTTCATCCAGACCACGTCTCCAGGATCCAGCCCCAGGGACTTGGCGGCCAGTTCCCGGTTGGTGAGGACGGCCGCGGAGTCGTCGCCGACCGCTCCGCCGAGGTTGAGCTCCTCATACGGAGCGGCGCTCACCCCGCCCCACCGGTCGGTGAAGGCGAAGTGCGCGCCGCTCACGTGTCCGCGCCGTCCTATCACTTCAGGAAGTCCGGCACGTCCAGCTCCTCGGCGGCGCTGTCGGAGTAGGTCCGCGACGGCGGGACCGGCGGGGCGACCGGGATCTCGGCCACCGGCTCGGGGGCCGGCTCCGGCTCCTCCTTCGGCGTGACGCTGCCGAGCGAGCCGAAGGACGGGCGGCTGTCCGGCTGCCGTACCGGAGCGGGCTCCTCACGGCGGGAGGAGGCCGTGGCCGAGCCGAGGACGTTGTCCCGGCGGGCGGGGGGCTGGCCGCCGTCGAAGCCGGCCGCGATGACGGTGACCCGGACCTCGTCGCCGAGCGCGTCGTCGATGACCGCGCCGAAGATGATGTTGGCCTCGGGGTGGGCGGCCTCGCTGACCAGCTGGGCGGCCTCGTTGATCTCGAACAGGCCGAGGTCGGAGCCGCCGGAGATGGAGAGCAGCACGCCCCGGGCGCCGTCGATGGAGGCCTCGAGGAGCGGCGAGGAGATCGCCATCTCGGCGGCGGCCACCGCGCGGTCGTCGCCGCGGGCGGAGCCGATGCCCATGAGCGCCGAGCCGGCCTCGGACATGACCGACTTGACGTCGGCGAAGTCGAGGTTGATGAGGCCGGGGGTGGTGATGAGGTCGGTGATGCCCTGGACACCGGAGAGCAGGACCTGGTCGGCCGACTTGAAGGCGTCCAGGACCGAGACCTGGCGGTCCGAGATGGACAGCAGCCGGTCGTTGGGGATGACGATGAGGGTGTCGACCTCTTCGCGGAGTTCGGCGATGCCGTCCTCCGCCTGGTTGGCCCGGCGCCGTCCCTCGAAGGTGAACGGGCGGGTGACCACGCCGATGGTGAGGGCGCCCAGGGAGCGGGCGATGTTGGCCACGACGGGCGCGCCGCCGGTGCCGGTGCCGCCGCCTTCACCGGCCGTCACGAAGACCATGTCGGCCCCCTTGAGGACCTCCTCGATCTCCTCGCGGTGGTCCTCGGCGGCCTTGCGGCCGACGGCCGGGTTGGCGCCGGCGCCGAGTCCGCGGGTCAGTTCGCGGCCGACGTCGAGCTTGACGTCGGCGTCGCTCATCAACAGCGCCTGCGCGTCGGTGTTGATGGCGATGAACTCGACGCCCTTGAGACCGACCTCGATCATCCGGTTGATGGCATTGACACCACCGCCGCCGACACCGATGACTTTGATGACTGCGAGGTAGTTCTGCGGTGCTGCCACGTCGAAGGCCTCTCGCCTCGAGTTACGTGTCGCCGCCTCGCAGGTGGTGCGATCCGACGACTGATGCCGAATGGGACGGTCCGTTTCGCCGACCCGAACCCTAACGCTGAAGTTTAGGGTTACCAGTGTGTCTGTTCCTTGGAGTCTTCTGAACAGGACACTAAGTCGACAAGTGGCGCCCGTTCAACGAACACGCCGAACCTCCCGTTTTTCTTTTCACCCTATGTGATCAGCCGTGTCGCTGCCCAACCAGGGTGCTGGCCTGCGCCGATGTGCGTCAACTCCCTGATGACGCGGGGGCCGTGGGAGCGCTGACGTCGAAGTGCCGCGCGCCCGGGGAGGCTTTCATGAGAGCACCGAGCGTACGCGCCTTCAGGGCGCCCTTCTCGGCACTTCCCCAGGCGACCGTGCGGCCGTCCGTCAGCTCCAGCGAGATGTCGTCGTAGGAACGGACCTTGAGGGCGCGGGTCTTCTGGGCGACGGCGTCCGGAATGTCGCCGGCGACCCTCACCGCCTCGCGCACCAGACGGTCCTCGCCGAAGCGGCGCAGGCTCGCGGCGCCCGACCCGCCCGAACCCGACCCGGAGAGGGCCAATTCGAGGAGCGGCACGTTCTTCAATGCCTGAGAAATCGTGGCGAAACGGACGCCTTTGTCGTCCACTTCCACGAAGTTCGACCCTTTTCCGACGAGCAGAACAGGCTGCCGCTCGGTCACTTTCAGGCCGATTCCATGGGGCCAGGAACGCATCACGTCGACCGTGTCGATGCGGGGCAGCCTCGTGCGCAGACGGGCCTCGATCGCCTTGGTGTCGACGGAGACGAGCGGCGATCCGACCGGTACGGCGGCGGCCTCGCGCACCTGGTCGGGCGTCAGGACGTCCGTGCCGGACACCGAGACGTGCTCGACCTTGGTCCACGAGGAGCCGTACAACACCCAGACCGTGCCCGCGCCGAGGAGGAGCACGGCGAGCCCGAGGGCGATGATCATACGAACTCGGCGCGGGCCGCCCAGCCTTCGGACGAGGGGCGGGCCGGACGGCTCCTCCTGGCGTGCACCGCGCTCGACGGTGGCGGATCCGGCCACGCTCCCTACCCTTTCGCTCACATGGAATGCGGCGCCTATCGCTGGGCGCGACTCGCCGCGATCGCCTCGTACACCATGCCGACGAGCAGGTCGTCGGCGTCCCGGCGGCCGAACTCGCTGGCGGCGCGGGACATCTCGTACAGCCGGTGCGGGTCGGCGAGCACCGGCAGGACGGACTCCCGGACCCACTCGGGGGTGAGTTCCGCGTCGTCGACGAGGAGTCCGCCGCCCGCCTTGACCACCGGCTGGGCGTTCAGCCGCTGTTCGCCGTTGCCGATGGGCAGCGGGACGTAGGCGGCCGGGAGTCCCACGGCGGAGAGTTCGGCGACGGTCATCGCGCCCGCGCGGCAGAGCATCATGTCGGCCGCGGCGTACGCGAGGTCCATCCGGTCCAGGTACGGTACCGGGATGTAGGGGGGCATTCCCGGCATCTGCTGGACATGCGGCAGTTCGTTCTTCGGGCCGACCGCGTGCAGGATCTGGATGCCGGCCTGCTGGAGCCAGGGCGCGACCTGCTGGACGACCTCGTTGAGCCGGCGGGCGCCCTGCGAGCCACCCGAGACGAGCAGGGTCGGCAGGTTGGGGTCGAGGCCGAACATGTGGCGGGCCTCGGGGCGGGCCGCGGCGCGGTCCAGGGTGGCGATGGAGCGCCGCAGCGGGATGCCGATGTAGCGGGCGTCGCGCAGCTTGCTGTCGGGCGTGGAGACGGCGACGCGGGCGGCGTACCGGGAGCCGATCTTGTTGGCGAGGCCGGGCCGGGCGTTGGCCTCGTGGACCACGATCGGCACCCCGAGGCGCTTGGCGGCGAGGTAGCCGGGCAGGGCCACGTAACCGCCGAAGCCGACGACGGCGTCGGCCTTGGTGCGCTCCAGGATCTGCTCGGCGGCCTTGATCGTGCCGCGCAGCCGGCCCGGGACGGTGATCAGCTCGGGGGTGGGCTTGCGCGGCAGCGGTACGGCCGGGATCAGCGCGAGCTCGTAGCCCCGCTGCGGAACGAGTGTGGTCTCCAGACCGCGCTCGGTGCCCAGGGCCGTGATCCCCACGGTGGGGTCCTGCCTGCGCAGGGCGTCCGCGAGGGCGAGCGCGGGCTCGATGTGGCCGGCGGTCCCCCCACCAGCGAGTACGACATGCACCGAAATTCACCGCTCTCCGGACGGACGCGCCGCCGAGGCACGCCGTCGCATCGTGTTCCATCTCCGGGGTTCCCGTTTCACCGCGGAACCCCCGGCCCCCCGCTTTCTACCAAAGCGGGGTTGCCGCATCGCAAGCGCCGCCCGCGCAGCGGGATCGTCACGTGCGAAGGCGATCAGCAGCCCGATCGCGAACATGGTCGGCAGCAGGGCGGATCCTCCGTAGGAGAACAGCGGGAGGGGGACGCCGGCGATCGGCAGCAGACCGAGCACCGCACCGATGTTGATCACGGCTTGCGCGGTGATCCAGGTGGTCACACCTCCCGCGGCGTACCTGACGAAGGGGTCCTCCGTGCGTCCGGCCACGCGGATACCCGCATAGCCTAGAGCCGCGAACAGGGCGAGTACCGACAGCGTCCCCGCGAGACCCAGTTCCTCACCGGTGACGGCGAAGATGAAGTCGGTGTGGGCTTCGGGCAGTTGGCCCCATTTCTCCACACTTGCCCCGAGTCCTGAGCCGAAGATCCCACCGGAGGCGAGGGCGTAGATCCCGTGCACGGCCTGCCAGCAGTCGGCGGCCCCGGACCTGGGCTCGGTGGCGCCGATGCAGGCCAGGCGGGCCATCCGGTTCGGGCTGGTCTTGATCAGGACGAACCCGATCGCGGCGGCGATCGAGAGCACCCCGACGAACAGCCGGGTGGGCGCCCCGGCGAGCCACAGCAGCCCGAACAGGATCGCGGTGAGGATGATCGCGGTCCCCATGTCGCCGCCGAGCATGATCAGCCCGAGCAGCATGAAGGCGACCGGCACCAGCGGCACCAGCATGTGCTTCCACTGGGTGAGCAGCTTCTTGTCCTGCTTGCGGGCGAGCAGGTCGGCGCCCCACAGCACCAGGGCGAGCTTGCCGAACTCGCTGGGCTGGATCTGGAAGGAGCCGCCGAGCGAGATCCAGTTCTGGTTGCCGTTGACCGCCATTCCTATCCCGGGCACCTGCACCAGGGCCATCATGAAGACGGCTCCGGCGAGGATCGGGTAGGCCAGCGCCCGGTGCAGCTTGACCGGCATCCGGGAGGCGACCAGCAGCAGCACGGCCCCGATGGAGGCGGCCAGGAACTGCTTGCGGAAGAAGAACGACCCGGGCAGCGACATCTGCAGCGCGGTGATCTGCGAGGCGGAGTACACCATCACCAGCCCGAGCACGGTGATCAGCAGACTGCCGCCGAGGATCACGTAGTAGGCCGTGAGCGGCCGGTCCCAGGCCTTGCGCGCACGCGTGTAGGCCCGCAGGACGGGGTTGTCCCGGGACGGACGCGCGGCGGGAGGTCGGCGGACAGCCCGCTGAACGGGCGGCCGACCGGTGCGGCTAGTGGGCACGACGGCTCCCCTGCAACATGCGCGACCGCAGCCCACTCAGGGGCGCGGGGAACTGCGCGACCAGCCCCCACGACCCGCAGCCGAACGACACAACGTCAGTCACCGGCACCTCCAAGGCTCCTGGAGCAACCGTCACGGCCAAGACCCGCCCTCAGGCGAGTTCACGCACCGCCTCAGCGAACGCGTCCCCGCGCTGGTTGTAGTTGACGAACATGTCCATGGAGGCGCAGGCCGGGGCGAGCAGCACCGTGTCTCCCGCGCGGGCGAGGCGCCGGGCCTCCTGGACCGCCGCGAGCATCGCCCCAGTGTCGGTCCGGTCGAGGTCGACGACGGGTACCTCCGGGGCGTGTCGCGCGAGGGCTTCACGGATCAGCGCGCGGTCGGCGCCGATGAGGACGACGCCCCGCAGCCGCGGTGCCGACTTGGCGACGAGTTCGTCGAAGGTCGCGCCCTTGGCGAGCCCTCCCGCGATCCACACGATCGACTCGTACGCCGCCAACGAGGCTTCCGCCGCGTGGGTGTTGGTCGCCTTGGAGTCGTCGATGTACGAGACGCCGTCCACGTCGGCCACGTGGGCGATGCGGTGGGCGTCCGGGGTGAAGGCCCGCAGACCGTCCCGTACGGCCCTGGGAGGCACGCCGAAGGCGCGGGCGAGGGCCGCCGCGGCAAGGGCGTTGGCGATGTTGTGCGGGGCCGGCGGGGTGACGTCGGAGACCTCGGCGAGTTCCTGGGCGTTCTTCTGCCGGTTCTCGACGAACGCGCGGTCGACCAGGATGCCGTCGATCACGCCGAGTTGGGACGGCGCCGGGGCGCCGAGGGTGAAGCCGATGGCCCGGCAGCCCTCCTCGACGTCCGCCTCGCGCACCAGGTCCTCGGTGGCCTTGTCGGCGACGTTGTAGACGCAGGCGACGCGATTGCCCTCGTAGACGCGGCCCTTGTCGTGCGCGTAGGCCTCCATCGAGCCGTGCCAGTCGAGGTGGTCGGGGGCGAGGTTCAGCACCGTCGCCGAGTGCGCGCGCAGGGAGGGCGCCCAGTGGAGTTGGTAGCTGGACAGCTCCACCGCCAGGACGTCGTACTCCTCGTCGCCGAGGACCGCGTCGAGCAGGGAGACGCCGATGTTGCCGACGGCCGCGGTGCGCAGGCCGGCCGCCTTCAGGATGGAGGCCAGCATCTGGGTGGTGGTCGTCTTGCCGTTGGTGCCGGTGACACACAGCCAGGGGGCGGCCTCGGGGCCCCTGAGGCGCCAGGCGAGTTCGACGTCGCCCCAGATCTCCACCCCGGCCTCGGCCGCCGCCGCGAAGAGCGGCTTGTCGGGCTTCCAGCCCGGCGCGGTGACGACGAGTTCGGTGCCCTCGGGCAGGGTCGCGCCGTCGCCGAGGCGCACGGTGACGCCCAGCGCCTCCAGCTCGGCGGCCTGCTCACGCGCGCGTGCGTCGTCGCCGTCGTTGACGACGGTGACGATCGCCCCGCGCGCGTGCAGCACCTTGGCCGCCGGGACACCGGAGACGCCGAGCCCGGCGACGGTGACGTGCTTGCCCGTGAAGTCCGGGGACACCGAGGAGGTCACTTGTCTGCTGCCCATCCCGCGTAGAAGAGACCCAGTCCGACGATCACACAGATGCCCTGAATGATCCAGAATCGGACCACGACCAGGACCTCGGACCAGCCCTTGAGTTCGAAGTGGTGCTGGAGCGGCGCCATCCGGAAGACGCGCTTGCCGGTCAGCCGGAAGGAGCCGACCTGGATGACCACCGACATGGTGATGAGGACGAACAGACCGCCCATGATGGCGACCAGCAGCTCGGTGCGGGAGCAGATGGCGAGGCCCGTGAGCACACCGCCGAGCGCCAGCGAACCGGTGTCGCCCATGAAGATCTTGGCCGGAGAGGTGTTCCACCACAGGAAGCCCAGGCAGGCACCCATCAGCGCGGCGGAGACGACCGCGAGGTCGAGCGGGTCGCGCACCTCGTAGCAGGCGTTGGGGTTGGTCAGGGTCTCGCCGTTGGCGCAGGACTCCTGGTACTGCCAGACGCCGATGAACGTGTAGGCGCCGAAGACCAGCACGGAGGCGCCGGTGGCGAGACCGTCCAGACCGTCGGTCAGGTTCACGCCGTTGGACATCGCGAGAATCATGAACAGCGCCCAGACGACGAACAGCACGGGGCCGATCGTCCAGCCGAAGTCCGTGATGAACGACAGCTTGGTGGAGGCCGGGGTGTTGCCGCGGGAGTCCGCGAACTGCAGCGACAGCACCGCGAAGGCGATACCGACGATCAGCTGGCCGGCCATCTTCGCCTTGGCCCGCAGACCCAGGGACCGCCGCTTGACGATCTTGATGTAGTCGTCCAGGAAGCCGACCAGGCCCATGCCGCACATGAGGCCGAGGACCAGCAGACCGGAGAAGGTCGGCGGCTTGCCGGTGATCACCTTGGACAGGAAGTACGCCGCGACCGTCGCCAGTATGAACGCGATACCGCCCATGGTCGGCGTACCGCGCTTGCTGGCGTGCTCCCGCGGACCGTCGTCGCGGATGTACTGGCCGTAGCCCTTGCGCGCCAGCAGCTTGATCAGCAGCGGTGTGCCGATCAGCGTCAGGAAGAGGCCAATGACACCCGCGAACAGGATCTGCTTCATCATCGGGCGGAAACCTCACCCTCGGCACCGGTCGCGAGCAGCGCCTGCGCGACGCTCTCGAGGCCGACCGAACGGGACGCCTTCACGAGTACGACGTCCCCCGGGCGCAGCTCGCTGCGCAACAGGTCGACCGCCGCCTGTGCGTCGGACACGTGCACCGACTCCTCACCCCACGAACCCTCGTTATATGCGCCCAGTTGCAGCCAGGCGGCTTCCCTGCCCCCGACCGCGACGAGCTTGCTGACGTTGAGCCGGACGGCGAGCCGCCCGACCGCGTCGTGCTCGGCGAGCGCCTCGTCCCCGAGCTCGGCCATCTTGCCGAGCACCGCCCAGGTCCGCCGCCCCTTGCCCATGGCCGCCAGCGCGCGCAGAGCGACTCGCATGGACTCGGGGTTCGCGTTGTAGGCGTCGTTGACGATCGTCACGCCGTCCGGGCGCTCGGTGACCTCCATCCGCCAGCGGGAGAGGGAGCCCGCCTCGGAGAGCGCGGTGGCGATCTCTGTTACGGACATGCCCAGCTCATGGGCGACGGCGGCCGCGGCGAGCGCGTTCGACACGTGGTGCTCACCGTACAGGCGCATGGTCACATCGCTGCACCCGGAGGGTGTGTGAAGGCTGAAGGAGGGCTGTCCGCTGTCCGTGAGTCGTACGTTCTCGGCCCGTACGTCCGCTTCGCCGGACTCTCCGAAAAGGACCACCTTCGCCTTCGTACGGGAGGACATGGCCCGGACCAACGGGTCGTCGGCGTTGAGGATCGCGACACCGCCGTCGCTCGCCGCGGGAAGGCTCTCGACCAACTCGCCCTTTGCCTGTGCGATCTGTTCGCGGCCGCCGAACTCGCCGATGTGGGCGGTGCCGACGTTGAGGACGAGGCCGACCCTCGGGGGCGTCAGATCCGTGAGGTAGCGGATGTGTCCGAGCCCGCGGGCACCCATCTCCAGGACCAGGAACCGGGTTTCCTCGGTGGCGGACAGCGCGGTCAGCGGCAGCCCGATCTCGTTGTTGAGGGAACCGGGGGTGAAGACGGTCGGCGCCTTGCGCCGGAGCACCTGGGCGATGAGGTCCTTGGTGCTGGTCTTGCCGGCCGAGCCGGTGAGCGCGACGAGCGTCGTGCCGAGCTTGTGCACGACGTGCCGGGCGAGGGCGCCGAGGGCGGCCTGGACGTCGTCCACGACGATCGCGGGCACGCCGACCGGGCGCGAGGCCAGTACGGCCGCCGCGCCCGCCTCGACGACCGCGGCCGCGTAGTCGTGGCCGTCGACGCGTTCGCCGACGAAGGCGACGAAGAGGCTGCCGGGCTCCACCTCGCGGGAGTCCCGGACGACGGGCCCGGTGACTTCCACGGACGGATCCGGTATGTCGTAGGTCTGCCCGCCGACGACTGCTGCGATCTCGGCGAGGGAGAGGGCGATCACAAGTTCATCCCTGGGTCTGCTGGATAGCTTCGCGAAGCACCTGGCGGTCGTCGAACGGACGGACCACTCCGGCGATGTCCTGGCCCTGCTCATGGCCCTTGCCCGCGACCAGCACGGTGTCCCCGGCGTGCGCGCGGGCGACGGCGGCGGCGATCGCGGCGGCCCGGTCCTCGAACAGGAGCACCTGGCCGCGCTCGTGCGCGGGCACGGAGGCGGCGCCTTCGAGCATGGTCGCGAGGATCGCGAGGGGGTCCTCGGAGCGGGGGTTGTCGGAGGTCAGTACGGCGGTGTCGGCGAGCCGTGCCGCGGCGGCGCCCATCGGGGCGCGCTTGGTGCGGTCCCGGTCGCCGCCGCAGCCGAGGACGACGTGCAGCCGGCCCTTGGTGACCTTGCGCAGCGCCTTGAGCACCGACTCGACGGCGTCCGTCTTGTGGGCGTAGTCGACGACCGCGAGATAGGGCTGGCCGACGTCCACGCGCTCCAGGCGGCCCGGCACGCCCGGTACGGCGGCGACGCCGTCGGCGGCGGTCTGCGGGTCGAGTCCCGCGGCGGCGAGGGCGGCGATCGCGGCGAGGGTGTTGGCCACGTTGAACGGACCGGGCAGCGGCGCCTTGGCGGCGATCCGCACCCCGTCCGGGCCGACGGCGGTGAACGTCGAGTCCATCGGGCCGATGTGGACCTCGCTGGCGCGCCAGTCGGCGTCGGGGTGGCCCTCGGCGGAGAAGGTGACGACCGGGACCTCGGCCTCGCGGACCAGCCGGCGGCCGTACTCGTCGTCGAGGTTGACCACCCCGAGTTTGCTGCGTTTCAGGGTGAAAAGCTGCGCCTTGGCCCGGAAGTAGTCCTCCATGTCGGAGTGGAACTCCATGTGTTCCGGGCTGAGGTTGGTGAAGACGGCGATGTCGAAGACGCAGCCGTCGACCCGGCCGAGGACGAGCGCGTGGCTGGAGACCTCCATGGCGACCGCCTCGACGCCGCGCTCGCGCATGACGGCGAACAGGGCCTGCAGATCGGTGGCCTCCGGGGTGGTGCGCTCGGACTTGATGCGCTCCTCGCCGATGCGCATCTCGACCGTGCCGATCAGCCCGGTGGACCGGAGGTGCTTGAGGCCGCCCTCCACCAGGTAGGCGGTGGTGGTCTTGCCCGAGGTGCCGGTGATGCCGATCTGGAGCAGGTCCCGGCCCGGACGGCCGTAGATCGTGGCCGCCAGTTCGCCCATCCGCGCGCGGGGGTCGTCCACGACCAGGACCGGCAGTCCGGTCGCGGCGGCGCGCTCGGCGCCGGTCGGGTCGGTGAGCACGGCGACCGCGCCGAGGCCGGCGGCCTGGGTGACGAAGTCGGCGCCGTGCAGCCGGGCGCCCGGGAGGGCGGCGTACAGGTCGCCGGGGCGGACGGCGCGCGAGTCGTGGGTGATGCCCGTGACGGCCGCCTCGCTCCGCGCGGCGGGGGCACCCAGTTGGACGGCGAGCTCCGCGAGGGGTGTGGCGGAGACCTGGACCGGCCTGGGCGGCCCCGGATATGTCACGGAAGCGCCCTTCTGGGTGGTTTGGGACTGATCAGCGTGTGGCACGGCGGTGAGCGTACCGGGCGCACCCGCCTGCGGGCGAAGCGAGGAGGCGGGGGACCCCGGTTTCCCGGGGTCGGGAGTGATCATGGTCACGGGTCGGTTCCTGGCTGGTTCGGCGCTGAACAGCGGTGGTCGGGGCCGGGCGGGCGGGGGTCAGGGGGTGAAGGTGACGGGCAGCTTGGCGGCCTTCGCCCCGGTGGGCGGGATCTGGAGGGTCTTCAGGGCGAACTCCATGACCTGCTTGAACACCGGTCCGCAGATCTGGCCGCCGAAGTAGCTGCCCTGGGTGGCGTTCTGAATGGCGCAGTAGACAGTGATCCGGGGCTTGTCGGCGGGGGCGAATCCGGCGAAGGAGGAGGTGTATCCCTTGTACTTGCCGGTGGCCGGATCCACGCGGTTCGCGGTGCCGGTCTTGCCCGCGACGCGGTAGCCGGGGATACGCGCCTTGGTGCCGGTGCCCTCCTGGTCGTCCACGACCGACTCCAGCATCTGGGCGAGGCTCTTCGCCGTCTTCTCGCTGACGACCCTGTTCTTCTTGGGTGCGGAGGCGGGGGTGAAGCGGCCGTCGGGGCCCTGGGTGCCGCGCACCAGGGTCGGCTCGATCCGTACGCCGCCGTTGGCGATCGTCGAGTAGACGGAGGCGGCCTGGAGCGCGTTGAGGGACACGCCCTGTCCGAAAGGGATCGTGTACTGCTGCGAGGTCGACCAGTCGTCCGGCGGGGCGAGGATGCCCTTGGTCTCGCCCGGGAAGTCGAGGCCGCTGTAGCTGCCCAGGCCGAACTTGCGGAGGTAGGAGTAAAGGACGCGGTTCGACTCGGCCTGGGTCTTGCCGAGCTGGCCGGTGGCCAGGATCGTGCCGATGTTGCTGGACTTGGCGAGCACGCCGTTGAGCGTGAGGTTCCACGTCTCGTGGTCGATGTCGTCCTTGAAGAGCCGGTCGCCGCGGTGCAGCCGGTTCGGGACGACGACATGAGTGAGCGGGGTGGCCACGTTCTCCTCGAGGACGGCCGCCATCGACATGATCTTGGCCGTGGAGCCGGGCTCGTAGGCGTCCTGGAGAGCGGCGTTGCCGAGGGCGTCGGGGTTCGCCGTGGTGAGGTCGTTGGGGTCGAAGCCGGGCGAGTTGGCCATGGCGAGGATCTCGCCGGTGCGGGTGTCCTGGACGACGACGTAGCCGCGGTCCGCCTTGGACGCCGCGACCTGCTCGGTGATGGCGTTCTGGGCGGCCCACTGGATGTCCCGGTCGATCGTCAGCTCGACGTCGGAGCCGGGCACGGCCGGGGTCTCGGTCGCGCCGCCGGCGGTGGGCACGAGACGGCCGCCGGACTGGGCGTAGCGGATCTTGCCGTCCTTGCCGGCCAGGGTCCCGTTCAGCTCCTGCTCGATGCCGCCGCCGCCCTTGCCCTCGGCGTTGACCCAGCCCAGCACGGAGGCGGCGAGGTCGCCGTTGGGGTACACGCGCTTGCTGCTGGGGACGGCGAACAGGCCGGCCAGGACGTTGACGGTGGTGGCGTCCGAGCTCGCCTTGGCCACGAGGGCGGACCTCAGGTCCTTGATCTGCTTCCAGACCGCCGGGGTCTGCCGGACGGCGAGCAGCGCGTACTGCGAGGTGGTGTCCGCGGGCCGCAGCTTCCTGACGAGCGTGGACTGCTCCTGGCCGAGGATCGGCGCGAGCAGCGCGGCGGCCTGCTCGGGGCCGTCGTCGATCTTCAGGTTCTCGCGGTTGAACATCGTGGGGTCGGCGGTGATGTCGTACGCGTCCTCGCTGCTGGCGAGGGCGATCCCGCTGCGGTCGGTGATCTCGCCGCGCTCGGCGGCCAGGACCTGGCCGACGTAACGGTTGCGGTCGGCCTTGGCCGCGTAGGTACTGGCGTCGACGGCCTGGACCTGGAGGAGGCGGACGACGAAGGCGGCCATCACCAGGGTCAGGGCGAGACCGACCATGCGCAGCCGGGGGCGGGGGCTGCCGAGCCGGATGGAGCGCGGGGCCGGGGGGCGCGGGGTGGCCGGACGGCGGGCCGGGCGGGCGCCGGGGCCCGGCCGCCGCCGGGCGGAGGCGGGGCGGGAGGGCCGGGCGGGGCCGGGCACCCGGCGGCGGGGCGGTTCCCTGTCGGTCACTTCCGTCACCTGCCGGGGGTCGTGGGAAGGGCTGCGGTCGGAGCCGGCGCCGCGCTCCGCGCGGGAGCGCCGCCGGGAAGGGCCGCCGACTGCGACGACGCCGACGGCTGCGGCGACGGTTGCGACGAGGGCGACGCGATCGTCTGGGAGAGCGTCATCGCCTCGGGCGGCCGTACGACGTCGGCGGCGCCCTGCGCGGACTGCTGGGCCGCGGCCGAGGGGACGCCCTTGACGCTGCCGTCCGGGTCCAGGAAGGCGGGGTCGCCGCCGGGAACCATGCCGAGTTCACGGGCGCGGCGCTGGAGGGCGTCCGGGGCGGAGTAGGAGTCGATGTCGCGCTGGAGCGCCTGTTCCTCGTCGGTGAGGTTCTTGGTGTCCTTCTGGAGGTCGTCCATCTTGAACGAGCCCTCGCTGAGCGCGGAGTTCAGCACGAGCAGCCCGATGAGGCCGCCGCCGAGGAGGAGGACGACGAGGAGGACGAAGGGGGTGCGGGCCGCCTGGCGCGGTCCTGCGGGGAACAGTCGGGCGAGCCGGGCGGCCCTCCCCTTGAGTTCGGGTTTCCCGCTCACTCGCCCTCCCCCGAGTCCGGTGTTCCGACCTTCGCCCGCCGCGCCCTCATTCGATGGACTCCCTGATGCGTTCGACCCCGCGCAGCCGGGCCGGGGCCGCGCGCCGGTTCTCGGCGACCTCTTCCTCGGTGGGAAGTTCGGCACCGCGGGTCAGCAGCTTGAGCCGGGGCTGGTAGCGCTCGGGGACGACGGGCAGTCCGGGTGGCGCGGTGGTGGCGGCGCCGGCCGCGAACACCTGCTTGACCAGCCGGTCCTCCAGGGAGTGGTACGACAGTACGGCGATCCGTCCCCCCACGCCGATCGCCTCGACGGCGGCCGGGATCGCCCGCTCCAGCACCGACAGCTCGCCGTTGACCTCGATGCGCAGGGCCTGGAAGGTGCGCTTGGCCGGGTTGCCGCCGGTGCGCATGGCGGCCTGCGGCAGGGCGCCGCGGATCAGTTCGACGAGGCGGGCGCTGTTGGTGAAGGGCTCCTTGTCGCGCTCGCGGACGATCGCGGAGACGATCCGCTTGGCCTGCTTCTCCTCGCCGTAGGCGCGCAGGATCCGCACCAGCTCGCCGGGCGGGTAGGTGTTGAGGACGTCGGCGGCGCTGATGCCGGTCGTCTGGTCCATGCGCATGTCGAGCGGGGCGTCCTGGGCGTAGGCGAAGCCGCGGTCGGCCTCGTCGAGCTGCATGGACGACACGCCGAGGTCGAACAGGACGCCCTGGACGTGCGGGAGGCCGAGCCGGTCGAGTACGTCGGGGAGCTCGTCGTAGACCGCGTGCACGAGGGTGGCGCGCTCACCGAAGGGGGCGAGCCGCTCGCCGGAGAGCCGCAGGGCCTCCTTGTCGCGGTCGAGGGCGACGAGCCGGACCTCGGGGAACCGCGTGAGCAGGGCCTCGCTGTGGCCGCCGAGGCCGAGGGTGCAGTCGACGACGACCGCTCCGGGCCGCTGCAGGGCGGGGGCCAGCAGGTCCAGGCACCGCTGGAGCATCACCGGGACGTGTCGGCTTTGTCCCACCCCTCGCCCGCCACCACCCTCATTCGAATGCGCTTCGCGCCCCATTGACTCTGGGCCCTCTCAGATCCGGCGGGAAACACGCACCGCCGGTCCCCGCCCTCTCGTGTGGGGAAGGCCTGCCGCGGCACGCGGGGAAGTCAGTCCAGCGGGGAGATCGCCGTCGAGACCGCCGCCTCCCGCTTCGCGTCACTTTAGTCCACGGTGTCGCGCGGTCAATCAACCGGCCTGCGCGTGGCGGCCGGGCGCGGCCGTGAAGCGGTGGAGCGGTGGAAATCACCCGGTCGGGCGATCCAGCCTCACCCCTGTGGCTTACCTCACAAACGTGAGGTGATGACGCTCTTTTTCCCTTCTCACAACAGGACCGCGATGCCTGTGACCAGTACCGTCATGGTTATGACGACTTCCGCATCCGTACCCACAGAGTCCGAAGGCGCCATACGCGGCGGCACGGTGACCGACCGTCTCGTCGACGCGAACGAGCGGTACGCCGCCGCCTTCACCGATCCGGGCATGGACGCCCGGCCCGTCCTGCACGTGGCGATCGTGGCCTGCATGGACGCCCGTCTCGACCTGCACGCGGCGCTCGGCCTGGAGCTGGGCGACTGTCACACGATCCGCAACGCGGGCGGTGTGGTCACCGACGACGTGATCCGTTCGCTCACCATCAGCCAGCGCAAGCTCGGCACGCGCAGCATCGTGCTGATCCACCACACGGGCTGCGGCCTGGAGGCGATCACCGAGGACTTCCGCACCGACCTGGAGATGGAGGTCGGCCAGCGTCCGGCCTGGGCCGTGGAGGCGTTCCGGGACGTGGACCAGGACGTGCGGCAGTCCATGCAGCGGGTGCGGACCTCTCCGTTCCTGCTGCACGCCGACGACGTCCGCGGGTTCGTGTTCGACGTGAAGACGGGTCTGCTGCGCGAGATCGACCCCGCCTGAGCGCTCGCACCGTTGCGTGTTCGCTGTCGATTGGCTGTTGATTTCTCTCCGCGTGGCACCCAAAAGGCCATAGAACCGACATATCGCGGGCAGTTGTCCACAGGCGAGTGACACGAATCGGTAACGGCAGCAAGAATGCGTTTGTGACGCCCGCCGAACATTTCACGGGTGGCGCACGTGATTCGGGGTGGGCCGGTCCGCGGTGAAGAGCGTCGGCCCGGAGGAATGTAAGGGCCGAGGAGGGCCGGGTGACGACCTATGACGAGCGAGCGAGCCTCACGGATCTGACCGCCACTGTGGAGCGAGTCCGCAGTTCGGTGGAGGGAGTGATCGAGGGCAAGCCCGAGGTCGTACGGCTTTCGCTGACCGTGCTGCTCGCCGAGGGACATCTTCTGATCGAGGATGTCCCCGGCGTCGGCAAGACGATGCTCGCCAAGGCGCTGGCGAAGTCCATCGACTGCTCGGTGCGCCGGATCCAGTTCACGCCGGACCTGCTGCCCTCGGACATCACGGGCGTGTCCATCTGGGACCAGCAGCGCCGCGACTTCGAGTTCAAGCCGGGGGCGATCTTCGCCCAGATCGTGATCGGCGACGAGATCAACCGCGCCTCGCCCAAGACGCAGTCGGCGCTCCTCGAGTCCCTGGAGGAGCGCCAGGTCACCATCGACGGGCAGACGTACGAGCTGCCCAGCCCCTTCATGGTGGTGGCCACGCAGAACCCGGTCGAGATGGAGGGCACCTACCCGCTGCCCGAGGCCCAGCGCGACCGTTTCATGGCCCGGGTCTCCATCGGCTACCCGAGCCCCGAGGCCGAACTGCGGATGCTCGACGTGCACGGCGAGGTCAGCCCGCTGGACGACCTCCAGCCGGTGGCCCACGCGCACGACATCGTGAAGCTGATCGACGCCGTCCGCACGGTCCATGTCGCCGAATCGGTTCGCCGGTACGCCGTCGACCTGGTCGCCGCCACGCGCACCCACCCGGACCTCAGACTCGGCGCCTCGCCGCGCGCGACGCTGCACCTGCTGCGCGCGGCGAAGGCCTCCGCCGCCCTCGGCGGCCGGGACTACGCGCTGCCGGACGACGTGCAGAACCTCGCCGTGGCGGTCCTGGCCCACCGTCTGCTGCCCACCGCGCAGGCGCAGCTCAACCGCCGCACCGCGGAGCAGGTCGTCGAGGAGATCCTTCAGCGCACCCCGGTGCCCACGGGTGCCCAGCAGCACACCTACGGCGGCCTGGGCCAGGGCGCGCCCGCGTACCCGCAGCAGCCGCCGCGGAGGATCTGATGACCACCGGGGGGACCGGGCAGCCCGGACAGCCCCAGGGAGCCGGAGCCGACCGGAGCGGCGCCCGGACCGCCCTGGCCGGTCTGACCACCCGCGGGCGCTCCTTCCTGGCGGCCGGCGTCGCCGCCGCGGTCTGCGCCTATGTGCTCGGGCAGCCCAACCTGCTGCGGGTCGGGCTGCTGCTGGCCGCGCTGCCGCTGATCTGCGCGGCCGTCGTCTACCGCACCCGCTACCGGGTCGCCGGCAGCCGGCGGCTGGCCCCCGCGCGTGTGCCGGCCGGCAGCGAGGCCCGCGTCCACCTGCGGATGGACAACGTCTCCCGGCTGCCCACCGGCCTGCTGATGCTCCAGGACAAGGTGCCCTACGTCCTCGGCCCGCGCCCCCGGTTCGTCCTGGACCGGGTGGAGGCGGGCGGCCGGCGCGAGGTGTCGTACCGGGTCCGCTCGGATCTGCGCGGCCGCTATCCGCTCGGCCCGCTCCAGCTGCGGCTGAGCGACCCGTTCGGCATGTGCGAACTGACCCGGTCCTTCTCGACGTACGACACGCTGACGGTGATCCCCAAGGTGGAGGCGCTGCCGCCGGTGCGGCTGAGCGGCGAGGCCAAGGGGTACGGCGACGGACGGCAGCGCTCGCTGGCGCTGGCCGGCGAGGACGACGTGATCCCGCGCGGCTACCGCTACGGAGACGACCTGCGCCGGGTGCACTGGCGTTCGACCGCCCGCTACGGCGAGCTGATGGTGCGCCGCGAGGAGCAGCCCCAGCGGGCCCGCTGCACGGTGCTCCTGGACACCCGGGACGGGGCCTACGCCGGCGCCGGCCCCGACTCCGCCTTCGAATGGGCGGTCTCGGGCGCCGCGTCCGTGCTGGTGCACATGCTGGAGCGGGGCTTCTCGGTACGGCTGCTGACGGACACCGGCACCTCGGTGCCCGGCGAGGGCGCCGAGGGCTTCGCCGGGGCCAGCCAGGAGTCCGCGGACGCGGCCGGGCTGATGATGGACACCCTCGCCGTCGTCGACCACTCCGACGGCGCGAGCCTGTCCCGCGCCTACGACGTGCTGCGCAGCGGCAACGAGGGGCTGCTGGTGGCGTTCTTCGGCGACATCGACGAGGAACAGGCGGCGATCGCCGCGAAGATGCGTCAGCGCAGCGGAGGCGCGGTCGCCTTCCTGCTGGACAGCGACACCTGGGGGCGTGAACCGAACGGCATGGCTCATCCGATGAACAGGCAGGAGGAGCGGCTGCGGTTGCTGCGCGAGGCGGGCTGGACCGTCCTGAGCGTGCCGCGCGGCACCTCGCTGAACGAGCTGTGGCGTCAGGCGGACCGCGAGCGGGCGGGCGTCGTGACGGCGGGCGGGACGCGTGCGGGGGAGGCGGGATCATGAGCGGACGGGCTCGGCTGACGCTGTGCTCGGCGGCGGCCACGCTGATGGCGTCGTGCGCCCTGCTGCCCCTGATCGATCCGGGCACCTGGATCCTCCAGGCGGCCGCGCTGCTGGCGATCCAGTCCGGGGTGGGCGCGGCCGCGCGCCGGGTCCCGCTGGCCCGGCCGCTGACGGTGGCCGCCCAGGCGCTGGTCTCCCTGCTGCTGCTCACCCTGGTCTTCGCGCGGGAGCAGGCCCTGTTCGGGCTGCTCCCCGGCCCGCAGGCCCTCGGGCACTTCGGGGACCTGTTCCGGGCGGGCGCCGAGGACGTCGGGCAGTACGCGATCCCCGCCCCGCTGACCGACGGCATCCGGCTGATGACGGTCGGCGGTGTGCTGGTGATCGGCCTGGCGGTGGACACCCTCGCGGTGACCTACCGCAACGCCGCTCCGGCCGGTCTGCCGCTGCTCGCGCTGTACTCGGTGGCCGCCGGGCTCTCCACCGGTTCGGGCGACTGGGTGTGGTTCCTGGTCGCCGCGGCCGGCTATCTGATGCTGCTGCTGACCGAGGGCCGTGAGCGGCTCTCCCAGTGGGGCCGGGTCTTCGCGGGCGCCCCGCGCTCCCCGGGCGGACAGCCGGGGGCGGTGGCCCCGGTGCGCACCGGGCGGCGCATCGGCATGGCCGCGCTGGGCGTGGCCCTGGTGGTGCCGCTGCTGCCGCTGCCGGCGATCCAGGGCGGACTGCTGGCCGGCGCCGGGAGGGGCGTGGGCTCGGGCAACGGCGGCGGAGGCACGGTCTCCGCGATCAACCCCGTGGTGGGGCTGCGCGACAGCCTGAACGTGAACGAGGACCGCACGGTCCTCACGCTCAACACCAACGCCAGTGACCTGTCGGACATGTACCTGCGGATCGTGTCCCTGGACGAGTTCGACGGCACCACGTGGAAGCCGGCCAAGCGCCACATCGTCGCCGTCCCGGACGGGTTCCCGACGCCCACCGGACTGGGGCCCGACGTCAAGCGCGCGGTGATCTCCACCCGGATCTCGGCCGCCGAGGGCTACGCCCAGGACTGGCTGCCGATGCCGTATCCGCCGAGCAGCGTGAAGATCAAGGGCAACTGGCGGTACGAACCGGTCGGTATGACCCTCGTCGGCGACCACGGCCAGAAGACCAGCGGCAAGACGTACGACGTGACGAGCCTCGACGTGCAGCCGACGGCGCGGCAGCTCGAGGCGGCGCCCGAGGCACCGAGCTCGATCCGCAACGAGTACACCAAGGTGCCGGGCTCGCTGCCGAAGGTGGTGGCCCGCGAGGCCAAGGAGATCACCAAGGGCACGACGAGCGACTACGCGAAGGCGGTGGCGCTCCAGGACTACTTCGCGGTGACGGGCGGCTTCGAGTACGACACGGACGTGGAGGTCGGCTCGGGACCCGACGCGATCGCCCGCTTCCTGCGGGACAAGCAGGGCTTCTGCGTCCACTTCTCCTTCGCGATGGCGGCCATGGCCCGCACGCTCGGCATACCGGCCCGGGTCGCGGTGGGCTTCGCGCCGGGTTCCCCGCAGGCGGACGGGTCGGTGGCGGTGAGCCTGAAGGACGCCCACGCCTGGCCCGAGCTGTACTTCGAGGGTGTGGGCTGGACCCGCTTCGAGCCGACCCCGACCCGCGGTACGACGCCTTCGTACACGGTGCCGGACACCTCGGACACGAACACCCCTGATCTGCCGCGGTCCTCCGAGTCCGCGGAGGCGGCCCCGTCGGCCGCGCCGTCGACGAGCGCGTCCTGCTCGGCGCAGGACAAGAAGCTCGACGGCTGCGGTGCGGCGCTGCCGCTGGACGACGCGCAGCAGAGCGACCAGGGCACCCCGCTGTATGTGAAGGCCGGCTGGATCCTGCTGGGCGCCCTGGGGCTGACCCTGCCGATGCTGCCGATGCTGTGGCGGCTGCGGCGGCGCTCGGTGCGGCTGGCGTCGGCCCGGCACGCGGCGGCCGCGTCGGTCGGTGCGCGGCCCGGGGCCGGCGGCACGGACGGGCTCGCGACGCAGTACGCCGGTTCGGCGGTGCTGCTGGACGAGCCGCCGCAGGAGGTGGCCGAGGCCGCGGTGGCGTATGTGCTGGCGGTCTGGCGCGAGCTCGTCGACACGGCCTGGGACTACGGCATCGAGCCGGACGACGCCCTGACTCCCCGGCGGGCGGCGGCGCGGATCGTACGGATCGGGGAGCTGGAAGGGGCGGCGGCCGGTTCGGTGCACCGGGTGGCGGGTGCCGTGGAGCAGGTGCTGTTCTCTCCGCGCCCGCGGGCCGAGGCCGGGCTGTCCGAGGACGTCCGCCAGGTGCGGGGGGCGCTGCGTGCGCGCGTCGGCTGGACCACGCGGGTACGGGCGGTCGTGGCACCCCGCTCGGCCATGCGGGCGGTCTGGGACCTCGCCGACCGCTGGACGGCCCTCAAGGCGTCCTGGGCGGCCCGTGCCACGCGGCTGGCGACCCGGTTGGCGAGCCTGCACCGCCGTCCCGGCCGGCAGAGCGGGTAGGGCGATGGGCCCGGAGCAAGCTTGAGGGGGTGACCACCCGGTGGGTGGTCACCCCCTCAGCGTTGCTCGGGGTGAGGCCGGTCAGTGACCGCCCTGCTCGTCTCGGCGGCGCTGCCAGCGCTGCTCGATCCGGTCCATCAGCGAGCGCTTCTGCCGTCCCTGGCCGCGTGTGTGGTGGCCGCCCGCGGGGCGTTCGCCCGGCTTGGGGGCCTTGCGCCAGCCGGTGACGGCGAGCACCGCACAGCCCAGCATGACGAGGAAGCCCACCACACTGAGCCACACCTGCTTGGCGACCATTCCCGCCATGAGGAGCGCGATACCCACGAGGAAGCCCGCGACCGCCTGGTAGACCCGCCGCCGGGTGTACGTACGCAGCCCGCTTCCCTCGAGCGCCGACGCGAACTTGGGATCTTCGGCGTACAGCGCTCGCTCCATCTGCTCGAGCATGCGCTGCTCGTGCTCCGAGAGCGGCACGGAGTCCTCCTCATCGTGCAGTCGCCGGGGCGACTCGGGGGTCCCTTCAGGATAGGCAGGGATTCGCCCCCGTGAAACCCGCCCCTCTACGCCAATTGGCCAACCGGAGCCCGCCATGGGCGTCCCGGCTCGCTGAGGCTTCCATTCCCCAGCGGCCGACCCGTCATGCCGGGCGGTCTCCCTCGATCATACGGCGCACAGCGCCCGAACGGGGGGCCTGTGGCGTACTCCATGTGCCGCCAAGCCCCTGATCAGCGGGCGGGGTCCGGGAGCGCTCAGGCCTCCTCGCTCCCCCGCGTCTCACCGAGCACATGGAGCTGGGTGGCCACGGAGTGGAAGGCGGGGAGTTCGGCGGCGGCCTCCTCGAGCCTGAGGAGGGCGTCGAGGGCGCCGGGCTCGGTGTCCACGAGGACGCCGGGGACGAGGTCGGCGAAGACCCGCACGCCGTGCACCGCGGTGACGCCGAGGCCCGCGCCCGCCACGAGGTCGGTGAGCTGCTCGGCGGTGAAGCGGCGGGGCACGGGGTCGCCGCTGCCCCAGCGGCCGTCCGGGTCGGTGAGGGCCTGCCGGGCCTCCTTGAAGTGACCGGCGAGGGCCCGCGCGAGGACGGCTCCGCCGAGGCCGGCCGCGAGCAGGCTGAGGACGCCCTCGGAGCGCAGGGCGGCCACGGTGTTGCGGACGCCCTCGGCGGGGTCGTCGACGTACTCCAGGACGCCGTGGCACAGGACGGCGTCGTAGCCGCCGCGCTCGACCACGTCGAAGAGGCCGTGGGCGTCGCCCTGGACGCCGCGCACCCGGTCGGCCACGCCGGCCTCGGCGGCGCGCCGCTCCAGCGCGAACAGCGCGTTGGGGCTGGGGTCGACGACGGTGACCCGGTGGCCGAGGCGGGCGACGGGCACCGCGAAGTTGCCGCTGCCGCCGCCGGTGTCGAGGACGTCCAGCACCTCGCGGCCGGTGGCCTTGACCCGCCGCTCCAGGGCGTCCTGCAGGACCTCCCAGACCACGGCGGTGCGGAGGGCGGCGCGGGGGCGGTGGTCGGCGCGCAGCGAGGTCGTGTGGGGGTGGTGGTGGGAGACGGGCGGGCGCATGGGGTCCGGCACGGCAGTTGACTCCTCGGCGCGGCACCGCCTCTTGCGCGGCGGAGCGAACGGGCTGCCTCCCCGGACCGGTCCGACCGGAGTGCGGCCGCGCGGAGGAGAGGCTTCAGGCGCCTTCCACCCTATTGCCTCCGAGACCTTGACCGGGCACCCCGCCCCGGGCATCCGCAGCCCCCGGCCCAACAGCGCCCGGGCGGCCCCGGGACCACGGATCAGCGACACGCACGGGTGGCCCCGGTGCCACGGACAGCAGCGCACGGGCGGCCCGGGACCAGGGATCAGCGGCGGGCCCGGCTGGCCCCTGAACCACGGATCAGCGGGCGGGCCCGGCCGGCCCCGGGGCCACGGATCAGCGGCACGCACGGGTGCCCCCGGGCCACCGATCGCCGGCGCCCGAAGCGACCCGAGGTCACCGGTCACCGGGGCCCGGGCGGCGCTGCGGGCACCTCTCGGGGTTCGCCCGGCCCGGAAGCCGTCCTCGGGGTTCGCCCCGGCCCGGAAGCCGCCCTCGGGCTTCGCCCGGCCCGGCGCCGCTCAGCCGGCGTCCGGCATCGCCCGCCCCCTTCCGCCGCCGTCCGGGTCGTCCCCGTCCTGGCGGGGCTGGGGCAGGACCGGCTGGAGGACCAGCATGCGCTCGACGAGGCGGACGAACATCGCCACGTCGCGTATCAGGTCGTCGGCGTCCCGGCGGCTGGCCGCGCCCTGGATGCCCGCCTCGGCCCGGGCGCGGCGCCGGGCACCGGAGGCGAACAGCGCGCTCCACTCGGTGAGTTCGGGCGCGATCTCGGGGAGCACTTCCCAGGCGCTCCGGATGCGCGCCCGCTTACGGGGCGAGGGGTCGGGCCGGCCGCGCGCGGCGAGGACGGCCGCGGCGGTGCGCAGGGCGGCGAGATGGGCCGTGGCGTAGCGCTCGTTGGCAGTTTCGAGGACGGCCGCCTCCTCCAGGCCGGCGCGGGCCTGGGCGAGCAGGTCGAGTGCGGCGGGCGGGGCCGTCGTCCGGCGCAGCACGGGGTGCACGTCGCTCGCCGGGCCGGTCAGTGAGGGGGCAGGGCCGGTGGCGCGGCGCCGGTGGGCGGCGGCTGCGTGGTAGCTGGCCATGACGAACCTCCTGTCGTCGGTGTCACGGCACTCCCTGTCCGGTGGTGCCGTATGTGCCCATCGTGAGGTATGCCACTGACAATCCGTTCTGACCTGGGCTTTTGCTTCGATCGAAAGTTCGGGTTAGTTTTTGCACTGACCAGTCAGTTCAAAAAGTCAGGGGGGACTGTGGGCGGCATCCGCATCACAGCCGAGGGCCTCGGCCTCAAGGGCCCCCGGGGTTGGGCCTTCCGGGGCGTGGACCTCGACGCGGAACCCGGCTCGCTGCTCGCGATCGAGGGACCGTCCGGCTCCGGCCGCACGAGCCTGCTGCTCGCGCTCACCGGCCGGATGAAGGTGACCGCGGGGACGGCCACCGTGGGCACGGCACGGCTGCCGAAGCAGTCGGCCGCCGTGCGCCGGATCAGCGCGCTCGCGCATGTCGCCGGCGTCACCGACCTCGACCCGGCGCTGACCGTCGGCGAGCATCTGCGCGAACGGGCGCTGCTGCAGCGGCGCTTCGGCACCTCCGTACGGGAGCTGCTGCGCCCGCGCGCACAGCGGGCGACGGAGACCGGGCTCAGGATCGACACCGCGCTGGGCGCGGCCGGCCTCGACCGCGCGGCCCTGCCCAAGGGCGCGCGGACCGCCGTACGCGATCTGGAGCGGATCGAGGCACTGCGGCTGTCGGTGGCCCTCGCGCTCGTCGGACGGCCGGCGCTGCTCGGCGTCGACGACACCGACCTGAAGCTGTCCGAGGCCGAACGCGCCGAGGTCTGGGACCTGTTGAGGTCGATCGCCGCGTCCGGGACCACGGTCCTGGCGGTGTGCGCCGAGGCGCCGGAAGGCACCGCGAAGGTGTGCACGCGCACGCGTGACGACGAAAAGACGGACGCCAAGACGGACGACGAGACGGAGGAGAAGGCCGATGCGCTCGCCGAGACTGGCCGCGCTTGAGCTGCGCCGCTTCGGCAGGGGGAAACTGCCGCGGGCCGCGCTGGTGGCGCTGTTGCTGCTGCCCCTGCTGTACGGCGCGCTGTACCTGTGGTCCTTCTGGGACCCGTACGGCCGGCTCGACCGGATCCCCGTGGCGCTGGTGAACGACGACAGGGGGGCGACCGCCGACGGGAAACGGATCACCGCCGGCGACGACATCACCAAGGGGCTGCGTGACAGCGAGGTGTTCGACTGGCACGAGGTGAGCGCCGAGCAGGCACGCGCGGGCGTGGAGGACGGGACGTACTACCTGTCCCTGACCATGCCGGAGGACCTCAGCGCGCGGATCGCCTCCAGCGCGGGCGACACGCCGGAGACCGGCGCCCTCCAGGTGCGGACGAACGACGCGAACAACTACATCGTCGGGCAGATCTCCCGGACCGTCTTCAGCGAGGTCCGCACGGCCGCGTCCACGAAGGCCTCGCGCTCCTTCCTGGACAAGATCTTCGTGTCGTTCTCCGACATCCACGGCGCGACCGCCGAGGCGGCCGACGGCGCCGACGACCTCAAGGGCGGCATCGGCAAGGCCGAGAAGGGCTCCAAGGATCTCGCGGACGGCCTGTCGGCGGCCAAGAAGGGCAGCGGCTCGCTGGCCACGGGCCTGCGGAAGCTCGACTCGGGCTCCGGCGACCTGGCGGACGGCACCCGGCAGGTCGCCGACGGCACACAGGAGCTCGCCGACCGGGTCAACGGGGTCGCGGGCAAGGTGGGGCCGTTCCTGAAGGACAACGAGAAGACCATCGGCGACACCGCCCGGCTGGTCGCGGACTCCGCCCAGGCGGTCGAGGCCCACCTCGACACGCTGGTGAAGGCCGCGCCGACCGCCGCGAAGGGCGCGCACACCGCCTCGGACGCGCTCGCCGCCGTGTACCGGGCGCGTTGCGAGAACCCGGTGCTGCCCGACCCCGCCTGCGCGGACCTGAAGAAGGCACGGGACACCGCCGCCGAGGTAGCCACGATCGCGGACGACCTCAACACGCTGATCGCCGACCAGGACGGCGACCTGAGGACCATGCGCGCCCACCTCGGCACGCTCCAGGAGCAGGCCCGGGCGCTCGCCGACCGGGCCCCGCACCTCTCCGAGGACCTCGACGACGCGGTCACCCGGATCAACGCCCTCAACACGGGCGCCGGGAAGGTCGCCGAGGGAGCGCGCAAGCTGCACACCGGCCTCGGCACCGCCACCACCGGTGCGGGCAGCCTGGACCAGGGCGTCGGCCGGCTCAAGACCGGCGCCGAGGACCTCAGCGGTGGCATGTACAAGCTCTCCGACGGCTCAGGGCAGCTCGCCGACGGGCTGCACGACGGTGCCGCGCGGATCCCCGACTACGACGAGCGGGAGCGCGACACGCGGACGGCCGTGATGGCCGACCCCGTGCGGCTCGCCGCGCAGGACCTGCACAAGGCGGCGAACTACGGCACCGGTTTCGCGCCGTACTTCATCCCGCTGTCGCTGTGGGTGGGCGCGATGGTGGCGTACATGCTGATCCCGCCGATGAACCGGCGCGCGCTCGCCGTGGGCGCCTCGGCCTGGCGGATCGCGCTGGCGGGCTGGCTGCCGGTGGTCGCCGTCGGGGTGCTCCAGACGACGGCGCTGATGGCGGTGCTGCACTGGGCGATCGGCCTGGAGATGGCCCACGCGGCCGGGACGGTGGGCTTCCTGTTCCTCGTCACGGCGTGTTTCGCGGCCCTCGTGCAGTGGCTGAACGCGCGCTTCGGCGCGGCGGGCCGGATCCTCGTGCTGGCGCTGCTGATGCTCCAGCTCACCTCGGCGGGCGGCACCTACCCGGTGCAGACCAGCCCCGGATTCTTCAACGCCCTTCACCCCTGGCTGCCGATGAGTTACGTCGTGGAGGCGCTGCGCAGGCTGATCACGGGCGGCGGACTGCAACCGGTGTGGAACGCGTGCGGGGTGCTCGTCCTCTTCACCGCGGGGGCGCTGGCGCTGACCGCCCTGTCGGCCCGCCGCCGCCAGGTGTGGACCCTGGACCGGCTGCACCCCGAACTGAGCCTGTGAAGATCCGGCGTACGGGAGGTCGGGTTCCTGTGACAATCGGGACCATGGAAAGCAGCACCACGTCGGGCGGCCGCACCCGCCGCGAGGCCACCCGGCAGAAGCTCTACGAGGCGGCCGTCACGCTCATCGCCGAACAGGGCTTCTCCGCCACCACCGTGGACGAGATCGCCGAGCGGGCCGGCGTCGCGAAGGGCACCGTCTACTACAACTTCGCGAGCAAGTCGGTCCTCTTCGAGGAACTGCTGCGGCACGGCGTGGGCCTGCTCACCGCCTCCCTGCGTCAGGCGGCCGAGGACACCGAGCACCGGGGCGGCAGCAAGGTCGACGCCCTGGACGCGATGGTCCGCGCGGGCCTCGTCTTCATCGAGCGGTACCCGTCCTTCACCCAGCTCTACGTGGCCGAGCTGTGGCGCACCAACCGGACCTGGCAGTCCACGCTGATGGTGGTGCGCGAGCAGGCGGTCGCCGTCGTGGAGGGTGTGCTGCGCGAGGGCGTCGACAACGGCGAGTTCAGCGACGAGATCGATGTGCAGCTCACCGCGTCCGCGCTGGTCGGGATGGTCCTGGTGGCCGCTCTGGACTGGCAGGCCTTCCAGCCGCAGCGCTCTCTGGACGACGTCCACTCGGCGCTGTCCCGGCTGCTGCAGGGGCGGGTGAGCGGCCCCCGCTGACGGCGGGGAACGGAAGCGGACACAGAGGCGCCGGTCCGCGGTGGCCGCGTCCCCCGCGGGCCACCTCGAACCGGCGCTTCCTCGTGCTCCCCCGTTCCCCCGTTTCCCTCCCCCGTTGTTCGCCCGTGCTTCCCCCGTGCGGTCGTTCCCCGGGTCTCCCCCGTGGCTCGCTCCCGCCGATCGTGCCGGCGGAAGGAGCGGAGCGAGGGCCGCTCCGTTCCGGCGCCCCGTGTCGCCGGTGCCGGAGCCGCGCCCCTTTTCCGTGTCTCCACTCTCGCGTTCGCGCAGGCCCGCCCCCATCCGCGCGCGTACTCAACTCACCCTCTAGGTACGCGTACTCAGGGCTGTGTGCTCAACCTCGGAACCGCTCCGGCGCGGGCCGGCACGGTGACTGTCGGTGGCGGCGGATAAAGTCGCCGGCATGGCACGGATTGCGGTGATCGGCGCCGGGCTGGGCGCGATGGCGACCGCCGCCCGGCTGGCCGTCGCGGGCCACCGGGTGGCGGTGTACGAGCGTACGGAGACGTACGGCGGAGCGGTGCGCCGCTTCGAGCGGGACGGCTTCGGTTTCGACACCGGGCCGGGGCTGCTGCCCCTGCCCGCGGTCTACCGGGACCTCTTCGTCAAGACCGGCAAGGAGCCGCTGGAGGCCTGTGTCGAGCTGGTCCAGGTCGACCCGTCGGCCCGGCACGTGTTCGCCGACGGCACCGAGGTGTCCCTGCCGAACGCCTCGCGCGCGGGGGTCGTCTCCGCCCTGGACGAGGCGCTCGGGTCGGGCGCGGGGCTGCGCTGGGGCGACTTCCTGGTCCGCGCCCGTGAGGCCTGGGACCGCACCCGCCGCCCGCTCCTGGAGGAGCCCCTGTGGCCGAACTGGCGGGTGCTGGCCGACCGCGAGCCCTACCCCGCGGTGCCCCACAAGCGCCTGCTGCGCACCCGCAGGGCGGGCACCCTCGCCGAGGTCGGCGCCTGGGAGCTGCGCGACCCCCGGCTGGCCGCCCTGCTCGACGGATACGCGCTCGCGTACGGGCTGGATCCCCGCCTCGCCCCCGCGAGCGCGGCGGTGCTGCCGTACATGGAGCACGCCTTCGGCATGTGGTACGTACGCGGGGGTCTGCGGGAGCTGGCCCGCGCGGTGTACGAGCGGTGCGTGGCCCGCCGGGTCGAGTTCGTCTTCGGCGCCGAGGTCACCCGGGTGCTGGAGAAGGACGGCCGCGCGACGGGTGTGGAGCTCGCCGACGGCACGCCGGTGGACGCCGACTTCGTGGTCGCGCCCGGCAGCACGGCGGGGCTGCCCGTGCGGGGCGAGGGCGAGGTCGAGCCCCAGCGGGGCCTGCCCAGCCGGGTGACCGTGCTGCTGGCGCTGCGCGGCGCCCGGCCGGAGGGGACCGCGCACCGGACGGTGGTGCACACCACGGACCGCGAGGGCGAGCTGGAGAGCCTGTTCGGTACGGCACCGGCGGTGCCGGCGCGTCCGACGGTCACGGTGCTGCGGCCCGGCGACCCGGCGCTGGTGCCCGACGGCGACCACGAGGCGGTGACGCTCGGTGCGGCGGTGCCCGCGGGGGCGGAGACGCACGAGGAACACGTGGAGGCGCTGCTGTCCGCCGCGGAGCGGGCCGTGCCGGGGTTGCGCGACCGTGTGCTGTGGCGGGAGGTCCGTACCCCCGCCGACATCGCGGCGGAGACGGGCGTCCGGGGAGGCGCCGTCCCGGCACCCGCGCTGGCGGCGGCCGGGGGCCGGATGCTGCACCCGGCGAACTCGACCGGTCTGCAAGGGCTGTTCACCGCCGGAGGCTGGTCGCACCCGGGCGGCGGGCTCCCCCACGCGGGCATGTCGGGCGCGCTGGTGGCCGGACTGATCGTGGAGGGACCGGAGTTCCGCGGCTCGCAGTGAGGCTCAGAAGCGGTACTGCTGGCCGTCGTACCCGTTGCCCTGCCCCTGCTGGCCGTCGCCCTGGTACGGGTACTGCTGCTGCTCGGGCGGGAGTTCACCGCCGAACGGGTCGTCGGTGTTGCGCTGCTGCGGGACCCAGACCCCGCCCGCCGGGGTCTCCCCGTGGCCGCCGGTGCCGTACTGGTCCTGGCCGTAGCCCTGCTGCCCGTACTGCTGCTGGCCGTAGCCGCCGTCGTAGGTGCCGCCGCCGTAGGTCTGGGTGCCGATGTACGGGTCGGAGTAGGCGGCGTACTGCTGCTCGCCGGTGGTGTCGTAGCCGTACTGCTGCTGGTCGTACCCGGAGTAGCCGTCGTAGCCGTAGGCCGTCTGGTCGGCGCCCTGGGCGGCCGTCGCGTACTGGTCCTGGGGCTGGCCGCCGGCCTCCGCGTAGGCGGAGTCGCTGTATATGCCGTAGGAGCTGGTGTCGTCGGGCATGGGCTGCGGCGAGTAGACGGTGGCCTCGGTGGGCTGGGCGGGGCGGGCGGCCGGGGTGAAGACGTCGTCGCGGTCGTAGTCGTCGTCGCCGTACGCGTCCTTGGCGGCGTGGGAGGCCATGTCCTGGCCGTAGCTCAGGGCGTCGCCGAAGGACTCCTCGTCGCCGTAGCCGGGGAGGCGGCCGGTCTCGGGGCCGGTGCCCTCAAGGCCCGGGTCCTGCGCGTCGCCCTTGGTGCGGCGGCCCCTGCCCAGGCCCTTGGGGAGCGGTCCCTCGCCGTCGCCGCGGCGCACGGCCCAGCCCTCGGCGAAGCCACGGCGGAACGACAGCGTGACGTACGTCTGGCCGACCGCGAAGGCGGCCGCGCCCAGCCCGATGACGATCACCGACGGGATCAGCACACCGAGCACGACACCGAGGAAGCCCATGAACGCCAGCAGTCGCCAGCGCAGGCGCGCCTTGTACTGCAGCAGCACCTCGCCGAGCAGCCACAGCGCGACGATGCCGAACGCGATGTAGAGGACCGTCCAGCCCATGTACGCCCCTCTCCCAGTGGCCGCTACGCAGTGTGTCGTATCTGGATGCGACCGGTCTAGGCCTGCGGCGGGTGGTGCAGACCCAGGTTCTCGTAGATTTCCAGTGTCGCCGTGGAGTTGTTGAGCGTGATGAAGTGCAGTCCGGGCACTCCCTCGGCCAGCAGCCGTGCGCAGAACTCCGTGGCGAAGTCGATGCCAATGGAGCGTACAGCGGCCGGATCCTCTTTGGCTGTGAGGATCCGCTCTTTCAGGGCATCCGGGAAATGGGCGTTGCTGAGCTTGGGCAGCCTTTCCAGCATCTTCACACTCGTCACCGGCAGGACCTCCGGGATGACCGGGGTGTCACAGCCGGCCGCCACGACCCGGTCGCGCAGCCGCAGATACGACTCGGGCTGGAAGAACATCTGCGTGATGGCGTAGTCGGCGCCCGCCCGGCACTTGTCGACGAAGTGCGCGACGTCGGTGTCCCAGTCGCCGGAGCGCGGGTGCATCTCGGGGAAGGCGGCGACGCCCACGCAGAAGTCGCCCGACTCCTTGATGAGCCGGACGAGCTCGGCGGCGTAGGTGAGGCCGCGGGGGTGCGGCACCCACTCGCCCATCGGGTCGCCCGGCGGGTCGCCGCGCACCGCGAGCATGTTGCGGATCCCGGCGTCGGCGTACTGGCCGATGATGTTGCGCAGCTCGGCGATCGAGTGGTCGACGGCGGTGAGGTGGGCCACCGGGGTGAGGGTGGTGTCGACGACGATCTGCTGGGTCTCCTTGACCGTGGTGGCCCGGGTGGAACCGCCGGCGCCGTACGTCACCGAGACGAAGTCGGGGGCGACCGCCTCGACCCTGCGGAGCGCCTGCCACAGGCTCCGCTCGCCCTTGGGTGTCTTCGGCGCGTAGAACTCGAACGAGTACGTCGTCTTGCCGGTCGCCAGGATGTCACGCACGGTGCGTGCGCGGTCCGTCCTGGTGGATGCGGTTCCGAGGGCCATACCCGCAGGTTAACCAGGGGGCGACGGTCACCCAACCGGATGCCGGATATTTGCCCGAATTGTCGGCCTGTTGTCCACCCATTGGACAGACATCCGGACAGACTTCCGGGCAGACATCGGGGCAGCCGGCCGGGCAGACATCAGGGCAGGGGCAGCCATCGGGGCAGGCGTCCGGGCGGACGCCTACGGCTGGCGGAGCCGCTTGGTGAACTCCGCCGCCGCCGCGCCCGGATCCTCCGCCTCGGTGATCGCCCGGACGACCACGACCCGCCGGGCGCCCGCCTCCAGCACCTCGTCGAGGTTGCCGAGGTCGATGCCGCCGATCGCGAACCACGGGCGGTCGGTGCCGAGGGCGGCGGTGTGCCGGACCAGGCCGAGGCCCGGGGCGGACCGGCCGGGCTTGGTGGGGGTGGGCCAGCAGGGGCCGGTGCAGAAGTAGTCCACGCCCTCCTGGGCCGCGGCGGCCTCCGCCTCCGCCTCGGAGTGGGTGGAGCGGCCGACGAGGACGTCGTCGCCGAGGATCGCGCGGGCCGCGGGCACCGGCAGGTCGCCCTGGCCCAGGTGGAGGACGCCGGCCCGGGCCGCGTGGGCGACATCTGCCCGGTCGTTGACCGCGAGGAGCCGGCCGTGCCGGGCGCAGGCCTCGGCGAACACCGCCAGGTGCTCCAGTTCCTCGGCGGCCTCCATGCCCTTGTCCCGCAGTTGCACGATGTCGACACCGGCCGCGAGGACCGCGTCCAGGAACTCCGGGAGGTCGCCCTGGCGGGTGCGGGCGTCCGTGCAGAGATAGAGCCGGGCGTCGGCCAGGCGTGCGCGAGCGGTGTCGGTCATCGATGTCCCCCGTGGTGTCGGTACTGGCTGCCTCAGACGGCGAGCGCCTGGGCGCGGCGCTTCACCTCCGTGCCGCGATTCTCGCTGAGGGCCTGTGCGGGGGTGCCGGGCAGGCTGTCGTCGGGCGTGAAGAGCCACTCCAGCATCTCTTCGTCCGTGAAGCCGTCGTCCCGCAGGAGCGTCAGGGTCCCGGACAGGCCCTTGACGACCTTGTCGCCGTCGATGAAGGCGGCGGGGACGTGCAGCGCGCGGTTCTCACCACGGCGTACGGCGATGAGCTGGCCCTCCTTGATCAGCTGCCGGACACGGATCACGTCGACATCGAGCATCTCGGCGATGTCGGGCACGGTCAGCCAGGCGGGGACGAGAGCATCGGTCTTTGCGTCAATCTCGGTCACGGGGTCAAGGGTAGGCGCATGTGCGGGTGGGCCGCGATGGGTGTGCGGTCGGGTGCGGCGTCGTGGGGGACGATCGCGCCCACGCGGCGGAGCCGCACGTGTCACAGCCCCGCGCCCCTGGGGGTCACCCCTCGCGTAGGTCAGGCAGTCGCGCTCTTCAAGGGGCGGCCCGGGTCCGCCAATGCCGTCGCGTCCATGCGGGTGGCTGATTCGATCAGGCGTCTGCCCTGGGCCAGGTCCCGGGGGCGGCCCACCGCCAGGAGGGCGATCAGGTGGTCGTCACGCAGCCAGCACACGCTCCAGGCCGGGCCCGTCGGGTCGCCGCGCCAGATCATGCGGTCGGCCGTGGTGTGGTGGCCGGCGTACTGGACGAAGCGGCCGAACTGTTCGGACCAGAAGTAGGGGACCGGGTCGTAGACCACCGGGGGCTCGTCCGTGGCGGCGCCGATGATGTTCGCGGCGACCGTGCGCGGGCCCTGGAGGGCGTTGTCCCAGTGGTGGACGAGGAGGCGTTCGCCGTAGCGCGCCGAGGGGAAGGACGCGCAGTCGCCGACCGCGTACACGTCCGGGAGGGAGGCGCGCAGATGGGCGTCGGCCAGGACCTCGTGGTGGGGGCCCAGCTCGATGCCGGAGCCGGTCAGCCAGGCGGTGGCGGGGCGGGCGCCGATGCCGACCACGACGGCGTCCGCGGGCAGCCGGGAGCCGTCGTCGAGGACGACCGCGCCGGGTTCGACACGGGCCACGCGCGCGTGGGTGCGCAGGTCGGTGCCGCTGTCGGCGTACCAGGAGGTCATCGGGGCGGCGACCTCGGCCGGTAGGGCACCGGCGAGGGGCCGGTCGGCGGCCTCCACGACGGTGACCGCGCAGTCGGCCTCGCGGGCGGCGGTGGCGAACTCGGCGCCGATCCAGCCGGCGCCGACGACCACGATGTCGTGCCGGCGGGCGAGGACGGGCCGCAGTCGTTCGGCGTCGTCGAGGGTGCGCAGCAGATGGACGCCGGGCACACCGTCGGCGCCCGGCAGCCGGATCGGTTCGGCGCCGGTGGCGAGGACGAGGACGTCGTAGGGGACGGGCCCGGCCTCGGTGTCCACCTCGTGGTCGGCCGGACGCAGGCCGAGGACCTCGCGGCCGAGCAGCAGGTCGATGCCCAGGCCGTCGAAGTCGACGTCGAAGGCGGAGCCCTCGGCCTTGCCGAGCAGGACGGCCTTGGAGAGCGGAGGCCGGTCGTAGGGCTGATGGGGCTCCGCGCCGATCAGGGTCAGGGTGCCGTCGAAGCCCTGTTCGCGCAGGGCCACCGCGGTCTGCACCCCGGCCATGCCCGCGCCGACGACGACCACGCGCCGCGTCGCCGGCCTGTCCTCTTGCCGTTCCCGTCTCTGCTCGCTCACCTGATCACCATAGACACCTGACGATTCGTCAGTCAGCGGTCGTGCTCCGTGACCTGCTCCACAACGCTCGTGCCGCTGCCCTCCTGCGACTCCCAGTTCCAGGTCTCCGCCAGCCGCACCCGACCGTCCTCCAGGGCGACGACCGTCGAGACGCAGTGCCCCGAGGAGGTCGTCCCGTCCTGCTTGAGCTGGACGTACCGGAAGTCGAGCCGGTCCCCCTCACGGGTACCCACGAGGTGGCCGCGTACGACGTCGCCGCCCCCGTAGTCCGCCCAGATCACCCCGTCCTGCTCGTGGTACGTGAAGCGGGTGCGGGTGCCGACCTGGCCCGGGGCCTGGTCGGCGACGGGGGCGAGGACGAGGCCGTCGAGCGAGCGGGGCATGGGGAGGGGGCTCCTAATGGGCGGGAGGCTCCCGTCAGAGGCGGGAGGCTCTCTTTACAGGGGCGCGGAGGCACGGGCTAGGGTGTGGCCAACGTAGAGCACTCGCGGGAGCCCGGACGCACCGGGCTGAGAGGGAGGCTGGCCGGCCTCCGACCGTACGAACCTGATCCGGGTCATGCCGGCGAAGGGAGGGGCTGGACGCCCATGTCGCGTACACGTACACCCGACGTCCTCGTCGTGGGGGGCGGGATCATCGGGCTGGTCACGGCGTGGCGGGCCGCGCAACGCGGGTTCGCCGTCACGGTGGTGGACCCCGAGCCGGGCGGCGGGGCCGCGCGGGTGGCGGCCGGGATGCTGGCCGCCGTCACCGAACTGCACCACGGCGAGCAGACCCTGCTGGGGCTCAACCTGGCCTCGGCCCGCCGTTATCCGGACTTCGCGGCCGAGCTGACGGAGGCCACCGGGCGGGACCTCGGCTACCGCCGGTGCGGCACGCTCGCGGTGGCGCTGGACGCCGACGACCGCGCCCATCTGCGGGAACTGCACGCGCTGCAGACGCAGTCGGGGCTGGAGTCGGAGTGGCTGACCGGGCGGGAGTGCCGGCGGCTGGAGCCGATGCTCGCGCCGGGGGTGCGGGGCGGGCTGCGGGTGGACGGTGACCACCAGATCGACCCCCGGCGGCTGGCCGACGCGCTGGTCGTGGCCTGCGAGCGGGCGGGGGTGGTGCTGCACCGGGCGTGGGCCGAGCGGCTGTCCGTCGTGGGCGGGCGGGCGGCGGGGGTCGTCACGGCTGACGGTACGGCGCTGGGGGCGGGGCAGGTGGTGCTCGCGGCGGGGAGCCTCAGCGGGCGGCTGGCGGGGGTGCCGGAGGAGGTGCTGCCGCCGGTGCGGCCGGTGAAGGGGCAGGTGCTGCGGCTGACGGTGCCGCCCGCGTACGCGCCGTTCCTCAGCCGTACCGTGCGGGCCGTCGTGCGCGGCAGCCAGGTGTATCTGGTGCCGCGGGAGAACGGCGAGCTGGTCGTGGGCGCCACCAGCGAGGAACTGGGCTGGGACACGGCGGTGACGGCGGGCGGCGTGTACGAGCTGCTGCGCGACGCGCACGAACTGGTGCCCGGGATCACGGAACTGCCGCTCACGGAGACCCGCGCGGGACTGCGGCCCGGCTCGCCCGACAACGCGCCGCTGCTCGGGCCGACCGCGCTGGACGGGCTGCTGCTGGCCACCGGGCACTACCGCAACGGGGTGCTGCTGACGCCGGTCACCGGCGACGCCCTGGCCCATGCCCTGGCCACCGGTGAACTCCCCGACGAGGCCCGCCCCTTCACCCCCCGGCGCTTCGGCGCCGCCGTCCCCACGGAGCAGCTCGTATGAACATCTCGGTGAACGGTGAGCGGCAGACGGTCGCTCCCGGTACGGCTCTCGACAGCGTCGTACGGTCCCTGACGGCGGCGCCCTCCGGGGTGGCGGCCGCGCTGAACGAGACGGTCGTCCCGCGCGGGGAGTGGTCCGCCACGGCGCTGCGCGAGGGCGACCGGGTGGAAGTCCTGACCGCCGTGCAGGGAGGGTGAGCGCCGTGGCCGACGATCCGTTCTTCCTCGGTGGTACGTCCTTCTCGTCCCGTCTGATCATGGGTACGGGGGGTGCGCCGAGCCTGGAGGTGCTGGAGCGGGCGCTGGTGGCGTCCGGGACCGAGCTGACGACGGTCGCGCTGCGGAGGGTGGACCCCGGTGTACGGGGTTCGGTGCTGTCGGTGCTCGAGCGGCTCGGCATCCGGGTCCTGCCCAACACGGCGGGGTGCTTCACGGCCGGGGAGGCGGTGCTGACGGCGCGGCTGGCGCGGGAGGCGCTCGGGACGTCGCTCATCAAGCTGGAGGTCATCGCCGACGAGCGGACGCTGCTGCCGGACCCGGTGGAGTTGCTGGAGGCGGCGGAGACCTTGGTGGACGACGGGTTCACGGTGCTGCCGTACACGAACGACGATCCCGTGCTGGCGCGGAAGCTGGAGGACGTGGGGTGTGCCGCGGTGATGCCGCTGGGGGCGCCGATCGGGTCGGGGCTCGGTATCCGCAACCCGCACAACTTTCAGCTGATCGTGGAGCGGGCGGGGGTACCGGTGATCCTGGACGCGGGGGCCGGGACGGCGTCCGATGTGGCGTTGGCGATGGAGTTGGGGTGTGCGGGGGTGATGCTGGCGTCGGCGGTGACGCGGTCGCCGGATCCTGAGCGGATGGCGTCGGCGATGCGGGCCGGTGTCGAGGCCGGCCGCTTGGCGCGGCTGGCGGGGCGTATCCCCCGGCGCTACTTCGCGGAGGCGTCGTCTCCTGCGGAGGGCCTGGCCGTGTTGGACCCCGAGCGCCCCGCGTTCTGACCGCCGCTCCCCTCCCCCTCCTCTCCCACCGCCGGCGGCCACCCGTCGCGGGCGGGCTCCCCCGGCTTCCCCGGTGGGGCGCGTCACAGGTCGGCTGCAGTCGTGCTCCGAATGGGTGGGAGGGGGTGGGGTGTCGGTCGTGGCTCGTAGACTCGCTGCGTGGACACGACCCTTCAGGACCCTCTGGTCGGGCAGGTGCTCGACGGGCGGTATCGCATCGACGCGCGGATCGCCGTGGGCGGGATGGCCACGGTCTACCGGGCCGTGGACACCCGCCTCGACCGTGTGCTCGCGCTCAAGGTGATGCACCCGGCACTCGCCGCCGACGGGTCGTTCGTCGAGCGGTTCATCCGGGAGGCGAAGTCCGTCGCGCGGCTCGCGCACCCCAATGTCGTGCAGGTCTTCGATCAGGGTGCGGACGGGTCGTACGTGTACCTGGCGATGGAGTACATCGCGGGCTGCACCCTGCGTGACGTGCTGCGCGACCGCGGGGCGCTGCAGCCGAGGGCCGCGCTCGACATCCTGGAGCCGGTGCTCGCCGCGCTCGGCGCCGCGCACCGGGCCGGGTTCGTGCACCGGGACATGAAGCCCGAGAACGTGTTGATAGGGGACGACGGGCGCGTCAAGGTCGCGGACTTCGGGCTCGTGCGGTCCGTGGACACCGTGACCAGTACCACGGGGGCCGTGCTCGGGACCGTCGCCTATCTGGCGCCCGAGCAGATCGAGACGCCCGGTGCGGCCGACCCCCGGGTCGACGTGTACGCGTGCGGCGTCGTGCTCTACGAGATGCTCACCGGTGAGAAGCCGCACGACGGCGACTCCCCCGCGATCGTGCTCTACAAGCACCTCCACGAGGACGTCCCGCCCCCCTCCGCCGAGGTCCCGGGGCTGGCGTTCGCGCTGGACGAGCTGGTCGCCTCGGCCACCGCCCGTACCCCGGCCGTCCGGCCGCACGACGCGGTCGCGCTGCTCGGCCAGGTGCGGGACGCCCGCGCCGGGCTGAGCGAGGAGCAGTTGGACGCCCTGCCGCCGCAGGCCGTGTCCGCCGCCCACGACAACGCCGAGGACCGTACGAGCGTCATCCCGCGCTCGCTGACCGTGCCCCGGCCGCTGCCGGTCAACGAGGAGGACGGGTTCGGTGGGGACGGGGGCTCCGTCCACCGGACCTCCCGGTTCCAGAGTCCCCCGCCCCTGCCGCCGCGAAGGCGCGGCGCGCGGCCCCGGCGCGGGCTGCTCGCCCTGGTCACGGCCGTGCTGCTGGTGATCGGGGTGGGCACCGGTGTCTGGTACATCAACTCCGGCCAGTTCACCAAGGTGCCGGCGGTGCTGACGCAGGCGCAGGCGAAGGCCGAGCAGCGGCTCAAGTCCGCCGGGCTCGAGGTGGGTGCGGTCAAGCACTCCTACAGCGACACCGTCAAGCGCGGCACCGTGATCAGCACGGACCCGGAGCCGGGCGCCCGCATCCGCAAGCACGACTCGGTGACGCTCACCGTCTCCGACGGCCCGCAGACGGTGAAGGTGCCGGATGTGACGGGGTCCCGGCTGGACAAGGCCAAGGGCCTGCTGACGTCGGACGGGCTGGAGCCGGGACAGGTCACCGAGGAGTTCAGCGACGACGTGATCAAGGGCTTCGTGATCAGCACCTCCCCCGACGCGGGTGCGGAGCGGCGCGCGGGCTCGGCGGTCGCGATCGTCGTCAGCAAGGGCAGCGCGATCGACGTCCCGGACGTCACCGGTGAGGACCTCGACGACGCCAGGGCCGAGTTGGAGGGGGCCGGGCTGACGGTGGAGGTCTCCGCCGAGCAGGTCACCTCCGAGTTCGACAAGGGCCAGGTCGCGGCACAGACCCCGGAGGCGGACAGCCAGGCCGCCGACGGGGACACGGTGACGCTGACGCTGTCCAAGGGCCCGGAGATGGTGGAGGTCCCGGACGTGGTCGGGGACAGCGTCGACGACGCCAAGACCGCGCTCGAACAGGCCGGTTTCCAGGTCGAGGAGGACCGCGGACTGCTCGGGCTGTTCGGCGACACGGTGAAGAAGCAGTCGGTGAAGGGCGGGAAGACCGCCCCGAAGGGGGCGACGATCACGATCACCATCCGGTGACCGGCGGCGGGGCTCCCGCTCGGGCATGACACCCTGAACGGGTGAGTCAGCCACCCCGCCCAGCGGCGCCCTTCCCCTCCCGCAACCCCGTCGGCGGCCATGTCCCCGTGGCCGGCGGACTGCACTCCGTGGGCGTGTCGTACGCCCACGACCTCAAGGCCGAGACGGTCCAGGTGTTCGTCGCCAACCCGCGCGGCTGGGCCACCCCGCCCGGCAACCCGGCCCAGGACGAGGCGTTCCGGGCGGCCTGCGCGGCGGAGTCGATCCCGGCGTACGTGCACGCGCCGTATCTGATCAACTTCGGGTCGCACACCGAGGCGACGGTGGAGCGGTCGGTGGAGTCGCTGCGGCACTCGCTGCGCCGGGGGCGGGCGATCGGGGCGCTCGGGGTGGTCGTCCACACGGGGAGCGCGACGGGCGGGCGGGAGCGGTCGGTGGCGTTGAAGCAGGTACGGGAGCATCTGCTGCCGCTGCTGGACGAACTGACCCACGACGACGACCCGTTCCTGCTGCTGGAGTCCACCGCCGGGCAGGGTTCCTCGCTCTGCTCCCGGACCTGGGACTTCGGGCCGTACTTCGAGGCGCTGGACGCCCATCCGAAGCTCGGGGTGTGTCTCGACACCTGTCATGTGTTCGCCGCGGGGCACGACCTGACCGGGCCCTCCGGGATGCACGACACCCTCGATCTGCTGGTGGACACCGTCGGCGAGGGCCGGCTGAGGCTGATCCACGCCAATGACTCCAAGGACGTGGTCGGCGCGCACAAGGACCGGCACGAGAACATCGGCTTTGGGCACATCGGCGAGGATCCGTTCCGGGCGCTGATGACCCACCCGGCGACGGAGGGCGTACCGCTGATCATCGAGACGCCCGGCGGCAAGGAGGGCCATGCGGCGGACGTGGAGCGGCTGAAGAAACTCCGGGACGCGTAGGACGCCCGGCGCGTTCAGGACGCGAGGCGTTCAGGACGTTCTGGAATACCCCTGGGGGGTATACGGTTGGTGGAGGCGAGCGACACAGGAACCGTCATCCGGCATTGGGGGCACCCATGGAGCACGAGACGCACACCGCGCACGTCCACCACACCGCGGCACCCGCCGCGACCTGGGCCATGGCCGCGCAGGCCACCCTGCACTGTCTGACCGGCTGCGCCATCGGCGAGGTGCTCGGCATGGTCGTCGGCACCGCGCTCGGCTGGGGGAATCTGTCGACGACCATCCTGGCGATCGTCCTGGCCTTCTTCTTCGGCTACTCGTTGACCCTGCGCGGGGTACTGAAGGCCGGCCTCGGCTTCCGGGCGGCACTGCGGGTGGCGCTGGCCGCGGACACGCTGTCGATCGCGGTGATGGAGCTGATCGACAACGGGGTGATCGTGCTCTGGCCCGACGCGATGGACGCGGAACTGGCCGACGCCCTGTTCTGGGCGTCACTGGCGATCTCGCTGGTCATCGCCTTCGTGGTCACCGTGCCGGTCAACAAGTGGATGATCGGCCGCGGCAAGGGTCACGCGGTGGTGCACCAGTACCACCACTGAGCCTCGGAGCCCGTCAGAGTTCGGGGCCGTCCCCGGGCTCCTCCTGGTAGGAGTAGCGCTGCTCCTTCCAGGGGTCGCCGATGTTGTGGTAGCCGCGCTCCTCCCAGAAGCCGCGGCGGTCGGCGGTCATGTACTCGACGCCGCGGACCCATTTGGGGCCCTTCCAGGCGTAGAGGTGGGGCACGACGAGACGGACCGGGAAGCCGTGCTCGGCGGTGAGGAGCTCGCCGTCCTTGTGGGTGGCGAAGATCGTGCGCTCGGAGGCGAAGTCCGCCAGGCGCAGGTTGGAGCTGAAGCCGTACTCCGCCCACACCATCACATGGGTGACGTCGGCGGCGGGCGGGGCGCTCTCCAGGACGGTACGGGCCGGGACCCCGCCCCACTCGGCGCCGAGCATGCTGAACTTCGTCACGCAGTGCAGATCGGCCACGACGGTGGTGTACGGGAGGGCGGTGAACTCCTCGTGGTTCCAGCAGCGCTTCTCGCCGTCGGCGGTGGCGCCGAAGACCCGGAACTCCCAGCGCTCGGGCCGGAACTTGGGGACCGGGCCGTAGTGCGTGACCGGCCAGCCCCGCTGCAGCCGCTGTCCCGGCGGAAGCTCGGACGGTGCCGCTTGTGCAGATTCGCGCTCCACCGGCTGACCCATGTCTCCATCCTGACAGACCCGACACAGTGCACATGACCGGCCATGTCCTGAATCGGGCAACACCGACTAAGTGTGCACTAACTTACTAAGTACGCACTTACTGGACGATCTTTCCCCCCGGTGACATCATGCGGCGGCAACCTCCCCGACTCCCCACGTGGAAGGAGCCTCTGCGATGCAGGGCGACCCCGAGGTCATCGAGTTCCTGAACGAGCAGCTCACCGGTGAGCTCACCGCGATCAACCAGTACTTCCTCCACGCCAAGATGCAGGAGAACTTCGGCTGGACGAAGCTCGCGAAGTACACGCGGCACGAGTCCTTCGACGAGATGAAGCACGCGGAGGTGCTCACCGACCGGATCCTGTTCCTGGAGGGGCTGCCGAACTACCAGCGGCTGTTCCATGTGCGGGTGGGCCAGAGCGTCAGGGAGATGTTCGAGGCCGACCGGCAGATCGAGGTGGAGGCGATCGACCGCCTCAAGCGCGGCATCAAGGTGATGCGGGAGAAGGGCGACATCACCTCGGCGAACATCTTCGAGGACATCCTCGCCGACGAGGAGCACCACATCGACTATCTCGACACCCAGCTCGAGCTGGTGGAGAAGCTCGGTGAGGCCCTCTACATCGCCCAGCTCATCGAGCAGCCCGAGAGCTAGGCCGCCTCGTCGAGCCGGTCCAGGTCCGAGCCGAGGCGTTCCAGGTCGGAGAGGACGGGGCGGCCCCGGTCGGCCGGCTCACGGCGCGGGCAGGCGCCGCGGCCGAGGATCGCCTGGATCCGGCGGACGCAGGAACCGCAGTCGGTGCCCGCCTTGCAGGCGGAGGCTATCTGGCGAGGGGTGCAGGCTCCGTTCTCCGCGTGCTGCTGGACCTGCGCTTCAGTCACTCCGAAGCAGCTGCAGACGTACACGCGGATTCACCTCCCGCCGAGATCGATAAGGCTAACCTAACCTTACCCGGCACACCCGGCGGGCAACAGTGCAAAGGGGCGCGGATCGTATGTGATCCGCGCCCCACAGCACTTACCGATGGTCACTGATCGCGGTACATCTCCGCCACGAGGAACGCCAGGTCCAGGGACTGGCTGCGGTTGAGGCGCGGGTCGCAGGCCGTCTCGTAGCGCTGGTGGAGGTCGTCGACGAAGATCTCGTCGCCGCCGCCCACGCACTCGGTGACATCGTCGCCGGTGAGCTCGACATGGATGCCGCCCGGGTGCGTGCCGAGACCCTTGTGGACCTCGAAGAAGCCCTTGACCTCGTCGAGCACGTCGTCGAAGCGACGGGTCTTGTGGCCGGAGGCCGCCTCGAAGGTGTTGCCGTGCATCGGGTCGGTCACCCACGCCACCACCGCGCCGGACGCGGTGACCTTCTCGACCAGCTCGGGCAGCTTGTCGCGGACCTTGTCGGCGCCCATGCGGACGATGAAGGTCAGCCGGCCGGGCTCACGGTCGGGGTCGAGGCGCTCGATGTACTGCAGCGCCTCCTCGGCCGTGGTCGTGGGGCCGAGCTTGATGCCGATCGGGTTGCGGATCTTCGAGGCGAACTCGATGTGCGCGTGGTCCAGCTGCCGGGTGCGCTCACCGATCCACACCATGTGCCCGGAGACGTCGTACAGCTCGCCGGTGCGGGAGTCGACCCTGGTCAGGGCCGCCTCGTAGTCCAGCAGCAGCGCCTCGTGCGAGGAGTAGAACTCGACCGTCTTGAACTCCTCCGGGTCGGTCCCGCAGGCCCGCATGAAGTTCAGCGCGTTGTCGATCTCGCGTGCCAGCTGCTCGTAGCGCTGGCCCGAGGGGGACGACTTCACGAAGTCCTGGTTCCAGGCGTGCACCTGGCGCAGGTCGGCGTAGCCGCCGGTGGTGAAGGCGCGCACCAGGTTCAGCGTCGAGGCCGAGGCGTGGTACATGCGCTTCAGCCGCTCGGGGTCCGGGATCCGGGCGGCCTCGTTGAAGTCGAAGCCGTTGACCGAGTCACCGCGGTACGTCGGCAGGGTCACGCCGTCGCGGGTCTCGGTGCCCTTGGAGCGCGGCTTGGAGTACTGGCCGGCGATGCGGCCCACCTTCACCACGGGCACGGACGCGGCGTACGTCAGCACGGCGCCCATCTGGAGCAGGGTCTTCAGCTTGTTGCGGATGTGGTCGGCCGACACCGCGTCGAAGGCCTCGGCGCAGTCGCCGCCCTGGAGGAGGAACGCCTCTCCCTTGGCGACGGCCGCCATCCGGGCGCGCAGCTGGTCGCACTCGCCCGCGAAGACGAGCGGCGGATACGACTCCAGCTCCGCAACGACTGCGCGCAGAGCCTCGGGGTCGGGGTACTCGGGCTGCTGCGCCGCGGGCAGGTCTCGCCAGGTGTTGCCAGCACTCGCGCTGGTCTTAGCGTTCACGGTCACGCCCTCAACATTACGGGGTCGTGTCGAGTCCTTTTCGCCCGGCTCGACAGGTGAGACGCACCCACGCTCAGGTGCGCGTGGGGTAGGGTGCGTCGCATGTTCGCGCTTTCGACCCAGAACTGGTGGTGGACCGCTCATCCGGCGGCCCACTGACTGCGCGTACGCAAGACTTCGCGAAGGCCGCCCGAGGGGCGGCCTTCGGTGTTTCCGGGTCCGTTCCTCGCCTACCTTGCAGAGGAACCATGGACCTGACACAGCTGTCCCACGACGACCGCCCCTTCGCCCTGCTCCGCCGCCGCACCCCCGGCCACGACGAGCGGACCGTGGAGCTGCTGCTCGGCCCGGTCGCCGCGTACGACCGGCTCGCCGACCTCCCCGACGACGGCCTCGCCCTCGTGCCCTTCCGCCAGATCCGCGAGCGCGGCTTCGACGTCCGCGACGACGGCACCCCGCTCGTCTTCCTCACCCCCGAGGAGCGGTACGAGCTTCCGCTCGCCGAGGTGCTCGCCCAGCTCCCCGGGCACGAGGTGCGCGTCAAGGGCGAGGGCTTCGACGTCACCGACGAGGAGTACGCCGAGACCGTCGGGCGGGTGCTGCGGGAGGAGATCGGGCGGGGCGAGGGCGCCAACTTCGTGATCCGGCGGACGTACGAGGGGGAGATCCCGGGCTTCTCGCGCGCGGACGCCCTCGCCCTGTTCCGGCGGCTCCTCGAAGGGGAGCGGGGCGCGTACTGGACGTTCCTCGTGCACACCGGGGACCGCACGCTGGTCGGCGCGAGCCCGGAGGTGCACGTACGGATGTCCGGCGGGACGGTCGTCATGAACCCGATCAGCGGGACGTACCGCTATCCGGCCGACGGTCCGACGCCGGAGCATCTGCTCGGCTTCCTCGCCGACGGCAAGGAGATCGAGGAGCTGTCGATGGTGGTCGACGAGGAGCTCAAGATGATGTGCACCGTCGGCGACATGGGCGGGGTGGTCGTGGGGCCCCGGCTGAAGGAGATGGCGCATCTCGCGCACACCGAGTACGAGCTGCGCGGGAAGTCCTCGCTGGATGTGCGGGAGGTGCTGAAGGAGACGCTGTTCGCGGCGACGGTGACCGGCTCCCCGGTGCAGAACGCCTGCCGGGTCATCGAGCGGCACGAGGCGGGTGGGCGCGGCTACTACGCGGGGGCGCTGGCGCTGCTCGGCCGGGACTCCGGGGGCGCCCAGACCCTCGACTCCCCCATCCTCATCCGGACCGCCGACATCGACGCGGCCGGACGGCTGCGGGTACCGGTCGGCGCCACCCTCGTACGGGGGTCGGACCCGGCGGGCGAGGTCGCGGAGACGCACACGAAGGCGGCGGGGGTGCTGGCGGCCCTCGGCGTACGGCCCGGCAGGCCCCGCGAGGAGCGGGCGCGGCCCCGGCTGGCCGACGACCCCCGGGTGCGGGCCGCGCTGGACGGGCGGCGTGCGTCACTGGCGCCGTTCTGGCTGCGGATGCAGGAGCCGACCCGGGACCTCACCGGTCATGCCCTGGTCGTCGACGGGGAGGACACGTTCACGGCGATGCTCGCGCACATGCTGCGCTCCGCCGGACTGGAGGTGTCCGTACGGCGCTACGACGAGCCCGGGCTGCTGGAGACGGTCCGCGCGCACGAGGGGCCGGTGGTGCTGGGCCCGGGCCCCGGTGACCCGGCCGATCTGGGCGACCCGAAGATGCGCTTCCTCAGGGACCTGGCCGCGCGGGTGCTGCGGGAGCACCGGCACGGGGTGCTCGGCGTCTGCCTCGGGCACGAGCTGATCGCGGCGGAGCTGGGGCTGGACATCGTCCGCAAGGAGGTGCCGTACCAGGGGGCGCAGACGGTGGTGGACCTGTTCGGGCGGGAGGAGACCGTCGGGTTCTACAACAGCTTCGTGGCGCGGTCCGACGACGGGGCCGCACAGGAGCTGGCCGCGCACGGCGTCGAGGTGAGCCGGGCCCCGAACGCGGAGGTGCACGCCGTACGGGGGCCCGGGTTCGCGGGGGTGCAGTTCCACCCGGAGTCGGTGCTGACGGTGAACGGGGCGGTGATCGTGCGGGAGTTGATGGGATCGCTGCGGCCGGTCGGCTAGCCGAAGAACACGCCCACCTCCGCGTACAGCGCCGGATCGACGGTCTTCAGCCGGGCCGTCGCCTCCGCGAGCGGTACGCGGACGATGTCCGTGCCGCGCAGGGCGACCATCGTGCCGAAGCCGCCCTCGTGGACGGCGTCGACGGCGTGCAGCCCGAAGCGGGTGGCGAGCCAGCGGTCGAAGGCGCTGGGGGTGCCGCCGCGCTGGACGTGCCCGAGGACGGTGGTGCGGGCCTCCTTGCCGGTGCGCCGCTCGATCTCCTTCGCGAGCCACTCGCCGACGCCGGAGAGCCGGACGTGTCCGAAGGAGTCCAGCGAGCCGTCCTTGAGGACCAGGTCGCCGTCCTTGGGCAGGGCCCCCTCGGCGACGACCACGATCGGCGCGTACGAGGCCCGGAAACGGGAGGTCACCCAGGCGCACACCTGCTCGACGTCGAAGGGCTGCTCGGGGATGAGGATGACGTTCGCGCCGCCGGCGAGGCCCGAGTGCAGGGCGATCCAGCCCGCGTGGCGGCCCATCACCTCGACCACGAGCACCCGCATATGGGACTCGGCGGTGGTGTGCAGCCGGTCGATCGCCTCGGTGGCGATGCCCACGGCGGTGTCGAAGCCGAAGGTGTAGTCGGTGGCCGAGAGGTCGTTGTCGATGGTCTTGGGGACGCCGACGCAGGGGACGCCGTACTCGCCGGAGAGCTTGGCGGCGACGCCGAGGGTGTCCTCGCCGCCGATGGTGATCAGGGCCCCGATCCCCATCCGGGCGAGGGTGTCCTTGATCCGCCGGATGCCGTCCTCCTCCTTCAGCGGATTGGTGCGGGAGGAGCCGAGGACGGTGCCGCCCCGGGGCAGGATGCCGCGCACGGCCGGGATGCCGAGACGGACCGACCTCCCCTCCAGAGGCCCGCGCCAGCCGTCCCGGAAGCCGACGAACTCGTGCCCGTACTCCTGGACCCCTTTACGGACGACGGCCCGGATGACGGCGTTCAGCCCGGGGCAGTCACCGCCTCCGGTCAGTACTCCGACGCGCATGGAACGGTTCCCTTCGCCGCAAGCCGGTGGCTGCCTGACGAAGAGTCAGTGTCCTGCGGGGCTCACTCGTCGTCGAGACCCCGCTCGATCGCGTACCGGACGAGCTCCACCCGGTTGTGCAGCTGGAGCTTGCCGAGGGTGTTCTGGACGTGGTTCTGGACCGTGCGGTGGGAGATGACGAGGCGCTCGGCGATCTGCTTGTAGCTCAGCCCCTTGGCGACCAGCCGCAGCACCTCGGTCTCCCGGTCGGTCAGCCGCGGCGCGTCCGGCTCGTCGGGACCCGAGGCCGGCCCGGGGTCGGAGGCCAGCCGGCGGTACTCGCCGAGGACCAGTCCGGCGAGTCCGGGCGTGAACACCGGGTCGCCGACGGCGGTGCGGCGCACCGCGTCCAGCAGTTCCTCCGTGGACGCCGACTTCAGCAGATAGCCGGTCGCCCCGGACTTCACCGCCTCCAGGACGTCGGCGTGCTCACCGCTCGCCGAGAGCACCAGGACCCGCAGCGCCGGGTTCGCGGCGACGACCTCCTTGCACACCTGCACACCGGGCTTGGCCGGCAGGTTCAGATCGAGGACGAGCACATCCGGTACGGCGGCCCGGGCGCGGCGCACCGCCTGCTCGCCGTCGCCCGCGGTCGCGACCACGTCGAAGCCGGACTCGGCCAGATCGCGGGCGACCGCGTCGCGCCACATCGGATGGTCGTCGACCACCATGACCTTGATGCTCATCGCCTGCTGTCCTTCCCCGCCACGGCCTTCGGCACGGTCAACTCCACTTCGGTGCCCTGTCCGGGCGTCGAGATCAGCTCGGCGCGCCCGCCGAGATCGCGCAGCCGGCCCCGGATCGACTGGGCGACCCCGAGCCGCCCCTCGCCCTCGGCCTGCGCGAGCCGCCCCTCGGGGATGCCGGGCCCGTCGTCCCGGACGGTGACGATCACCTCGTCGGGCTCGTCCTCGACGAGGATCCAGGCGCGGGCCTCCTCGCCCGCGTGCCGGCGTACGTTGTCGAGGGCGGCGCCCACCGCGGCGGCCAGCTCCCGGGCGGCGGCCGGCTCCAGCGGCACCGGCGCCCCCGGCTCGGCGAGGCTGACCCGGGCGGCGGCGTACGGCGCGAGCAGGGCGCGCAGATCGACCGGGCCGTCGCTCTCCTCGGGCCCCTCGGGATCCTCGACCAGGCGGACGACGGCCCCCTCGGCCAGGTCCTCCGACACCCGGGAGACCGGGACGAGCCCGCCGGAGACCAGGGTGCGCAGCGCGACCTCCTGCTCGCCGGCCATCCGACCGAGCTCGGCCGCCTCGCCGCCGATGACCGCGCCGCGCCGCTGCACCATGGCCAGCACCTGGAGCACGCTGTCGTGGATGTCCCGGGCGAGCCGCTCCCGTTCCCGGGTCGCGGCCTCGATCTCCAGGGCGCGGGCCAGGGTGCGCTCGGAGGCGCGGGCGACCTCGACGACGTAGCCGATGGCGATCGAGGCGACCCAGACGAGGATCACGTTGTGGACGGTGTCGCGGGCCGGGTGACCGCGCTCGATCAGGTTGGCGACGGCGACCGGTGTGGAGGCGAACGCGGCCCAGCGCCAGCCGCCCTTGATGGCGAAGGCGAGGACCGAGCCGGCCGTCCAGATCGACGGCAGGGTGGGCCCGCCGTCCTGGATGTGCTGGTCGCTGACGACGAACGGGGTCAGCACGATGCCGGTGAGCGCGACCGCGATATCGACGGTGAGGAAGCGCTTGGTGCAGGCCGCCGCGTTCTGCACCCGGGGCAGGGTCGCGAGCGTCCACACGAACAGGACGGCGAAGTAGGCGACGGCGACACCGGGACGGTCGTAGTCGTCGTAGGCGGTGGCGAACAGGCCGACCGCGTACAGCATCGTCAGGACCCGGTAGCCGGAGAGCGCGCGCCACAGCGGCAGCTCGACCGACATCCTCATGACTCTCTCGCGCCTGGCCATCCGTCCAGTCCCCCCGCCCCCGGAGCGTCCCCTGCCGCACGTGTTCCGCTACTGCTCTTGTTCCTTCTTGGCCTGGTCCTTCTCGGCCTGCGCGAGCGCCGCCCTCGCGGCCTTCTCCGCTTCCCTGTCGGCCTTGGCCGCCTCCGCGATCTGCCGCTTGGCGGCGGTCGCGTAGATGTCGACGTACTCCTGGCCGGAGAGCTTCATGATCTCGTACATGACCTCGTCCGTCAGCGCCCGCAGCACGAAACGGTCGTGGTCCATGCCCTGGTAGCGGCTGAAGTCCAGGGGCTCGCCGATCCGGATGCCGGGCCGCATCACCTTGGGCATCACCTTGCCCGGCGGCTGGATCTTCTCCGTGTCGATCATCGCGACGGGGATGACGGGCGCGCCGGTGGCGAGCGCCACGCGCGCGAGGCCGCCCGGCTTGCCGCGGTAGAGGCGGCCGTCGGGCGAGCGGGTGCCCTCGGGGTAGATCCCGAACAGCTCACCGCGCTCCAGCACGTCTATGCCGCTCTTGATCGCGGCCTCCCCCGCACCACGCGCACCGGAGCGGTCCACCGGGAGCTGACCGACGCCCTTGAAGAAGGCCGCCGTGAGCCTGCCCTTGAGGCCGGGCGTGGTGAAGTACTCGGCCTTCGCGATGAACGTGACCTTGCGGTCCAGGACCGCGGGCAGGAAGAACGAGTCCGAGAAGGACAGATGGTTGCTCGCCAGGATCGCGGGGCCCTCGGCGGGAATGTTCTCGAGGCCTTCCACCCAGGGCCTGAAGGTGACCTTCAGCGGCCCCCCGATAGCGACCTTCATCGCGCCGTACAACAACCCAGTGCCTCCTGTATGTGTTCTCAGACCTTAACCCGGAGCGGCGGCAAAGGCTCCGACGGCCCTGGTCGGTGTCAGTGGGGTCGCGTACCGTGAACCTCACGTCCCTCTCGTGAAGAACAGACGAAGACAGGAGACCGAAGGTGCCGGTCCTTCCTGGAGCCGAGCCGTACCGCCATGAGGGCGGGGAGGTCGGGGTCCTCCTCTGCCACGGCTTCACCGGTTCCCCGCAGTCGCTGCGCCCCTGGGCCCGGTATCTGGCCGGTCAGGGCTTCACCGTCTCCGTCCCCCTGCTGCCGGGGCACGGCACGCGCTGGGAGGACATGGTCCTCACCGACGGCCCCGACTGGTACGCGGAGGTGGACCGCGAGCTGCGCGCCCTGCGCGAGCGGTGCTCCCGGGTGTTCGTGGCGGGGCTGTCCATGGGCGGCGCCCTGGCGCTGCGGCTGGCCGCGAAGCACGGCGCGGGCGTCGAGGGCGTGATCGTGGTCAATCCGGCGAACAAGGTGCACGGGCTGTCGGCGTACGCCCTGCCGGTGGCCCACCACTTCGTGCGGTCGGCGAAGGGCATCGCCAGCGACATCGCGAAGGAGGGGATCGTCGAGACGGGGTACGAACGGGTGCCGCTGCGGTCGGCGCACGCCCTGCGGGTGCTGCTGCGGCAGATCGACGGGGAGCTTCCGCAGGTCACACAGCCGCTGCTGCTGCTGCGCAGCGTCCAGGACCATGTCGTGCCGGCGGCCGACTCGGCCCGGGTGCTGAGCCGGGTGTCGTCCACGGACGTGACCGAGATCCTCCTGGAACAGAGCTACCACGTGGCAACGTTGGACCACGATGCGGACCGGATCTTCGAGGAGAGCTACGCGTTCATCGCCCGGATCGCGCCCAGTGTCGGCAAGGAAGGGACGGCCGTAGGTGGCTGAGCACGACTCCGACCGCGAGGACCGGGAGAACCGGGAGGAGCGGGAGGGCCTGGACGGCCTGGAGGCCCGTCGGGGCCGGGAGCCGGAGGAGCAGAACGTGCCCTTCGACGAGGAGGCCGCGTGGGCGGCGATCGTCGCGGGGTACGGGGAGGAGCCGCCGGACCCGCCGGGGGCCAAGCCGTTCAAGTCCATCGAGGACCTGGCGCTGCTGGAGTCCCGGACCAACGAGACGAACGACGCGAACGAGACGAGTGAGACGGGCGAGGGCGAACCTCGTGGCTCGGGGGACGATCAGGAGCCGAAACCGGCCAAGCCGCTCGGCAGCTCCATCGCGTTCGCGCCCGGTGTCGGCCCGCGTGACCACGCCGCGCCGGAGCCCGACGAGGAGGACTTCGACGAGGACGACGAGGGGCACTTCGTGCCGCCGGAGCCCCCTCCGCTGCCGGCCGCCGACGCCACGGCGAAGTTCGCCTGGCTCGGGGTGATCGGCGGGCCGCTGCTGCTGTTGCTGGCGGTGCTGCTGGGCTGGGAGATGACGTGGTGGCTGACGACGGTCTGCGTCGGCGGCTTCCTCGGCGGTTTCGCCACGCTGGTGGTGCGGATGCGGCCGGACGACGAGGACGACCAGGATCCCGGCCGGGGGGCGGTCGTCTAGGGCCTGTCGCTCGTGATCAATACACCTTGCCGGCGGCCGGGATGCGGAGGGCGGCCAGGACGGGCAGGTGGTCCGTGGCCGCCCTCAGGTCGTTCTCGGTGACGCCGGGGAGGCCGAGGGGGACTCCGCAGCCCAGGACGTCGACGCCCTTGGTCGCGAAGACGCCGTCGATACGGCGGTCGGGGGCGGCGGAGGGGAAGGTGTGCTCGGTGCCCCAGGGGGCGGCGGCGCGGCAGTCCCGCAGGGTGCTGGACAGGCGGGTGAAGGCGGGGCCGTCCGGCCTCTCGTTGATGTCGCCGCCCGCGACGGCGTGCTCCACGCCCAGGCCGGCCAACCGGTCGAGGAGCATGCCCGCCTGGTCGTGACGCTCGCCCCGGTGGAGGCTGAGGTGGCAGCTGATCACACCGAGGCGGGCACCCGCGAAGCGGACGACGGCGGTCGCGAGGCCGCGGCGGTGGTGGCCGGGGGTGAGGGGGAGGAGGACGTCCTCGGTGCGTTCGACGGTGGCGCGCAGGGTGCACAGGACCGCCGGGCCGGCCGCCGTGCCACCGCCGGTGAGGATCACCAGGTCGGTGGCCGCGGCCAGGCGGGCGAGTTTCTTGCGCCAGCGGAAGAAGATCGGGGCTTCCTGGATCAGGACCAGGTCGGGGGCGCAGGCGGTGATGACTCGGGCCAGGGCGTCGGTGTCGTCGCGCATCGAGCGGATGTTGTAGCTCAGGACCCTGATGACGGCCGAACCGTCGGGCTCGGTACCGGGATTCGGGAGCGGCGGCATGTGGATCAATGTACGCCCGACGGGGTGGGGCGCGCGGGTTGTGCGCGACCGCCGGTTTGCGTGGCTTGTCGCGCAGTTCCCCGCGCCCCGAGGCCGGCCCGGTGAACGTCACATGATGGGGTCGGGCTCTCTCGCCAGGTCCGCCGCTCCCACCAGGCCCGCCTTGTTGCCGAGCTGGGCCGCGATCACGTCGGCCACCGGGCGCCAGTTGCCGCCCACAAGCCAGCGCTTGTAGGACTTGCGGATCGGGTCGAGGACCAGTTCGCCCTCGTCGGAGAGACCGCCGCCGACGATGAAGGCGGAGGGGTCGAAGAGGGAGGCCAGGTCGGCGAGGCCGGCGCCGGCCCAGCGGGCCAGCTCGCGGTAGGAGTCGACGGCGACCGGGTCGCCCTGGCGGGCGGCCATGGAGATGTGCTTGCCCTCGATGCCGTCGGGGGTTCCGTCGCCGAGGCCGAGCAGGATCTCGGCGTTCTCCGGGGTGGCGTTGGCGCGCTGCTTGGCGTACCGCACGAGGGCGCGGCCGGAGGCGTACTGCTCCCAGCAGCCCTGCGAGCCGCAGCCGCACAGCAGACCGTCCGGGACCATCCGGATGTGGCCGAACTCGGCGGCGACGCCGAAGTGGCCGCGGCGCAGCTTGTTGCCGATGATGATGCCGCCGCCGAGGCCGGTGCCGAGCGTGATGCAGATGACGTTGCGGTGGCCCTTGCCCGCGCCGAACTTGTACTCGCCCCAGGCGGCGGCGTTGGCGTCGTTCTCGACGACGACCGGGAGGCCCACGCGGGCCTCGACGTCGTCCTTGAGCGGTTCCTGGCGCCAGTCGATGTTGGGCGCGAAGTAGACGGTGGAGCGCTGCCGGTTGACGTAACCGGCGGCTCCGATGCCCACACCGACGATCTCGTGGCCCGCGCGGGCGCCCTCCACGGCCGAGGCGATGGCGTCCACGATGGCCTCGGGCGTGGTGGGGGTCGGCACCTTGAAGGTCGAGAGGATGTTGCCTTCCTCGTCGACCACGCCGGCCGCGATCTTCGTGCCGCCGATGTCGACGCCGATGGTGAGTCCCATGAATCCCTCAGTTTCGGTCGAGCCCCGCTACGGCCAACGGTACCCGAGGCCCTGCTCCCGGATTCCCGTCGTCCGCCGGGCGGACAGACGCCCCGGGGGCTCTGAGGGTCCTCTCCCGGTCAGTCGAGGTCGATGCGCTGTCCCGGTCCGGTGCCCTCACCGTCGTCGTGGGGGTCGTCGCGCGGGTCGTCCTTCAGGTCGTGCTCACGGCTCGTCCAGCGCTGTTCCTGGTGCTGGACGGCGGAGCGGTAGGCGGCGAGCAGTTCGCCGCCGGCCGCCGCGAGGTGGTCGAAGACGTCGGGGTTGCGCTCGATGACGGGTTCGACGGCGGCCTTGGCCTGCTGGACGACCTGGCGGACGACCTGCTGGGCGGCGCCGCCCGCGACCGCGCCGAACAGCGGAGACTGGAAGCCGGAGAGCTTGTCGGCGACGGTTTCGACGAGCTTGCGCAGTTCCTCGGCGGCCGAGCCCTCCGGCCGGCCCTGGTCGGCCCGGCGGCGGGCCTTCTCACGGGCCAGGTCCTCGGCACAGGCGGTGGCCCAGGCGTCGGCGTCGGTCGCGCGGGGCTCCTCGGCGGCGGATTCCCTGTCGGCGGCCTCGTCCCGGGCGGCGTCGGGCGTGGGGCGCTCTTCGCTCATGACGGACTCCTGATGGCTTCTGCTGTCCCGATCGACTGGCCGATCGGCTGTCCCGATCAGCTGTCCCGATCGGGGTCCTGACCGGTCGACGCCCGATGACGGATCGTCTCTCTCGACGTTACCCGAACGGGGGTACGCCGTTCACCGTCCCTGCGGCCACAGGCCGGGATCCGGCGCGAACCGGATGCGCAGCTCGCCGTCGCGCAGGGCGGCCCCGTCGACGGTGCAGCGGCGCAGGGCCGAGGGCAGCGGGACGATCCGGCGGAAGGGGCCGGCGGCGAGGACGAGTTCGTCGCCGCGTCGGATGAGGTCCAGCTCGTCGCGTATGGCGCCGGGCAGCGGGATGTGCCAGACGAGCACACCGTCCTCGGCGAGCCGGTCGACGACGGGCCACTCGACCGGGGAGGCGGCCGGGTTGACGGGCGGCACGGTGAGCGCCGCGAGATCGTCGGCGCCCCGGGGGTCGTGCCCCAGGTGGGCCACGACCCGCGCGGCCCCGTCCCACTCCCCCAGGGCCTTGCGCTGCTGGGTGACGAGCCGGCCGAGCGGGCCGTCGTCGGCCGCCGTCTCGGGCAGGACCCGGTTGGCGACGAGCGACTCCACGGGCAGGGCGCGCAGGGCGAGTCCGAGACGGGCGTCCCGGACGGCGTCGGCGCCGGCCGGTCCGGGCTCGGCGACGAGCCGTACGGCGGTGCCGCGGTCGGCGAGGACCGCCTCCACGGCGGCCAGCTCCACGTCCCAGCGGGCGGTGGTCTCGTACAGCCACTCGGCGGGCATCGGCACCCCGGCGAGCCGCCCGAGGACGGGCCGCAGCGCCCGGGCGGCCTGGCGCTCCGGGGGAAGCAGCCGCCGCAGATACCGCCGGAGCTCCTCGGGGAGCGCGAGCAGGGCGAGGGCCTGGGCGGTGGGCGGCAGATCGACGACGAGCAGGTCGTGCGCCTCGGCGAGGGCGGCGTCCCGCAGCGCCCTCAGCAGGGTCAGCTCCTCGGCCCCGGGAAGCGGAGTGACCTCCTCGGGATCGAGCCGCGCGGCCCCGAGCAGGTCGAGCACGGTGGAGGCACGATCCTGGAACCCGGCGAGATCGTCCCGGAACCCGGCAGCGGAGTCGGGCCGCCAGGCGGTGAGCTGCGGCGCGACGCGTACGGGCTCGGCCCCGGTCGCCACCCCGAGAGCGGCCCCGAGGGAATCGGTCCGATCGGCGCTGAGAACGAGGGTCCGGATGCCCCGGCGGGCGGCGTCCAGCGCGGTGGCGGCCGCAACTGTCGTACGCCCGCTACCGCCGGGCCCGATGATCAGGATGGTGCGCATAAGGAGGAACGCTAACGGAGATCAACGTGGGGGCGGGGGGCTGTAGTGATGTGCGGCTCCGCCGCCCGGGCGCGACCGGCCACAGCGCGCCCGCACCCGACGAACAGCCTACTTGCCCGACTCGACCCGCTTCTTCAGCCCGGCCAGCGCCCGGTCGATGATGACCTTCTCGGCCTTGCGCTTGATCATCCCGAGCATCGGGATCTTGACGTCCACGGTCAGCTGATACGTGACCTCCGTGGCTCCCGCCCCCGCCGCCTTCAGCAGGTACGACCCGTCGAGCTGCCGCAGCATCTGGGACTTCACCAGCGTCCAGGACACCTCGTGCTCCCCGGTCCAGGTGTATCCGAGGACCTGGTCGTCCTTGATCGCGCCGGCGTCCATGACGAGCCGGACCTGCTCGGCGCGGCCCTGCTCGTCCTCCTTGAGGACCTCCGCCTGCTTCACCTCGCCGGTCCAGTCCGGGTAGCGGGCGAAGTCCGCGATCACGGCCATGACGTCGGCCGGTGCCGCCTCGATCGTGATGCTCGAACTGGTGTGTTCCGCCATCGCCGTGACTCCTCCGGATACGGGCCCGTAAAGGTACGTGGGTGCAGCGTGAAGGCTACCGCGCGCCCGACCTGCCGCCTTCACCCCACCTCGTGATCGGGTCACGGGACGACGGTCACCACTCCAACGCCCACGGCTTCCCGCTCCCCGCGAAGTGCCCGACGTTGACGCACTCGGTGGCGCCGATCCGCATCCGGCGGGCCAGCGGCTGGTGGACGTGGCCGAAGAGGGAGTAGCGGGGACGGGTCCGGCGGATCGCGTCCAGCAGCGCGCGGCTGCCCCGTTCGAAGCGGCGCGCGACGGTGTCGTAGACGAGCTCCGGCACCTCGGGCGGGATGTGGGTGCACAGCACGTCGACCTCGCCGACGGCCTCGATCTTCGCGGCGTACTCCTCGTCGCTGATCTCGTACGGCGTCCGCATGGCCGTCTGGAGCCCGCCGCCGACGAAACCGAAGACCCGGCCGGCGATCTCGACGCGCTCGCCGTCGAGGACGGTGGTGCCGGGGCCGGCGAACTCGCGCCAGAGCTGGGGCATGTCGACGTTGCCGTAGGTGGCGTACGTCGGGGTCGGGAACGCCGGGAACATCTCGGCGTACTGCTTGCGCACGGCCTGCTCGATGACGGTGGCGCGGTCGCCGTCGATGCCGCCCCACAGCCGGCGGCCGAGTTCGCGGGCCTCCTCGAAGCGGCGGGCGGTGCGCAGCTCGACGATCAGATCGGCGTTCTCCACGCCGAACAGGTCGGGGAAGATGCCGCGGGAGTGGTCGGCGTAGTCCAGGAAGAGGACGAGGTCCCCCAGACAGATCAACGCGTCCGCGCCCTCTCCGGCCCGGGCCAGGTCACGGGCGTTGCCGTGCACGTCACTGACGACGTGGATGCGCGTTCTGCGGTTACCGGCGGGTGTGGATGCCATGTCGATCAAGAGTAGGCGTGTGCGGCATAGGTGAACAGTGCCGACGGAAATAGCGGTTACTGGCCAGTCAGTAAAGGGGTGGACTACTGTGCGCGAGGAAACACCAATCTGTGTGACGCAGCGAACATCTCGTCGGACCCCCCTGTCGAAGAAGCCATACCGGCGGGTAACGTCCGGGCAGTCCAGTCGTGCTCAGGATTTCAACGATCGATGTCCGAGCACCAGCCCGAGCCGTGGACCGCACCGTCGCATCACACAACGTCGTGGCGCCGGCGCCGTATGAGGAGCAGCAGTCTTGCGCGAGTTCAGCCTTCCGGCTTTGTACGAGGTCCCTGCGGACGGCAATCTGACCGACATCGTCCGCAGAAACGCCGCGCAGCACCCCGGTGTCGCCGTCATCGCCCGCAAGGTGGGCGGCGCCTGGCAGGACGTGACCGCGACGGCCTTCCTGGCCGAGGTGCACGCCGCCGCCAAGGGCCTCATCGCCTCCGGTGTACAGCCGGGCGACCGCGTGGGCCTGATGTCGCGCACCCGCTACGAGTGGACGCTGCTCGACTTCGCGATCTGGAGCGCGGGCGCGGTCACCGTGCCGGTGTACGAGACCAGCTCGCCGGAGCAGGTGCGGTGGATCCTGTCCGACTCGGGCGCCACCGCCATGATCGTCGAGCTGGACGGCCACACCGCCGCGGTGGAGTCGGTGCGGGACACGCTGCCCGCGCTGAAGCACGTCTGGCAGATCGAGGGCGGCGGGGTCGAGGAGCTCGGGCGGCTCGGCCAGGACGTCTCCGACGGGACCGTCGAGGAGCGCAGCTCGCTCGCCCGGGCGGACGACCCGGCGACCATCGTCTACACCTCGGGCACGACCGGCCGTCCGAAGGGCTGTGTGCTGACCCACCGCAGCTTCTTCGCCGAGTGCGGGAACGTGGTGGAGCGGCTGCGGCCGCTGTTCCGCACGGGCGAGTGCAGTGTGCTGCTCTTCCTGCCGCTCGCGCACGTGTTCGGCCGGCTGGTGCAGATCGCCCCCATGATGGCGCCGATCAAGCTGGGCACGGTCCCGGACATCAAGAACCTCACCGATGAGCTGGCCTCCTTCCGGCCGACGCTGATCCTCGGCGTGCCGCGCGTCTTCGAGAAGGTCTACAACTCGGCGCGGGCCAAGGCGCAGGCGGACGGCAAGGGCGCGATCTTCGACAAGGCGGCGGACACCGCGATCGCCTACAGCCGGGCGCTGGACCTGCCCTCGGGGCCTTCCCTCGGTCTGAAGATCAAGCACAAGGTGTTCGACCGGCTGGTGTACAGCAAGCTGCGGGCGGTGCTCGGCGGCCGGGGCGAGTACGCGATCTCCGGCGGTGCGCCGCTCGGTGAGCGGCTCGGTCACTTCTTCCGCGGCATCGGCTTCACGGTCCTGGAGGGCTACGGTCTGACGGAGTCCTGTGCGGCGACCGCGTTCAACCCCTGGGACCGGCAGAAGATCGGCACGGTCGGTCAGCCGCTGCCGGGCTCGGTGGTGCGGATCGCCGACGACGGCGAGGTGCTGCTGCACGGCGAGCACCTGTTCAAGGAGTACTGGAACAACCCGGCCGCGACCGCCGAGGCGCTGGCGGACGGCTGGTTCCACACCGGTGACGTGGGCACCCTCGACGAGGACGGCTACCTCAGGATCACCGGCCGCAAGAAGGAGATCATCGTCACCGCCGGCGGCAAGAACGTGGCCCCGGCCGTGATCGAGGACCGGATCCGGGCGCACGCGCTGGTCGCGGAGTGCATGGTGGTGGGCGACGGGCGGCCGTTCGTGGGCGCGCTGATCACCCTCGACGAGGAGTTCCTGGGCCGCTGGGCCGCCGAGCACGGCAAGCCGGCGGGTTCGACCGCGGCGTCGCTGCGCGAGGACGCCGATCTGCAGGCTGCCGTGCAGTCGGCGATCGACGACGGCAACGCCGCGGTCTCGAAGGCGGAATCGGTGCGGAAGTTCCGCATTCTCTCCTCCCAGTTCACGGAGGACTCGGGACATCTGACGCCGTCGCTGAAGCTCAAGCGCAACGTCGTGGCGAAGGACTACGCGGCGGAGATCGAGGCGATCTACGCCAAGTAGGCGCGCGGGCAGGAGTCACACGAGCAGCACGATCATGGCGCGGTGTCCTCGGCGAGGACCCGCGCCATCGTGCGTTCGGCGAGCGCGGTGATGGTGACGAACGGGTTGACGCCGATGTTGCCCGGCACCAGCGAGCCGTCGGTGACGTAGAGCTTCGAATATCCCTTCACACGGCCGTAGTTGTCGGTGGATTTGCCCAGGACGCAGCCGCCGAGCGGGTGGTAGGTGAAGTCGTCGGCGAAGATCTTGCTGGAGGAGCCGAAGAGGTCGTACCGGTAGATCGTCGCGTTCGCCGCGTTGATCCGGTCGAAGAGCTTCTTCGCCATGCTGACGGAGACCGCGCTCTGGGCGGCGCTCCAGTTCAGCTTGAGCGCGCCGCCCGTGTACGAGAACGCGGCGCGCTGGGGGTTCTTGGTGATCGCCAGATAGAGGCTGACCCAGTGCTCGAGGCCCGTCGGCAGCGGGGCGATCTCGGCGAACACGGGGTTGTCGGCGTTGGCCCAGTCGTCGATGCCGAGGACCGGCATGGTCGACTGGTTGGCGCCGACCGTGTCCCACAGGTGGTTGGCCCGGCCGAGCATCACGTTGCCGTTGGTGCCCCAGCCGGTGCCCACGCTGGCGTCCAGCGCCGGGAGGGTGCCCGTCTGCCGTGCCTTGACCAGGAGTTCGCTGGTGCCGAGGCTGCCCGCGCCGAGGAACAGATAGGTGCAGCCGTACTGCTTGGTCGCGACGACGGCTCCGGTGTCGTCGATGCGCTGGGCGGTCAGCAGCCAGCTGCCGTCGCTCGCCCGGCTGATCGCCGTCACCTTCTCCATGGTGTGGATGGTGACGTTGCCGGTGCCGAGGGCGGACGCCAGATAGGTCTTGTCGAGGCTCTTCTTGCCGTAGTTGTTGCCGTAGATGACCTCCTGCCCGAGGGCGGACCTGGTGGCGGTGCCGGCGGCCTCGCGCTGCATGTAGCCGAAGTCGTAGACGCTGGGCACGAAGGTGGTCTTCAGACCGGTGTTGGCGGCGGCCTTCCGTGAGGTCCGGCTGAACTGGTACCACTCGGTGGACTCGAACCAGGCGGGGTCGATCGTGTTGACGCCGAGCATGGCGCGGGCCCGCGGGTAGTACGTGCCGTACATCTCCGCGAGGTCGACGGTCGGGAACTGCTCGGCGAAGTAGGACTGGAGCGGGGTGACCGCCATCGAGCCGTTGACCAGGGAGCCGCCGCCGACCCCGCGGCCCACGAAGACGGACATGTTGTCGAAGTGCACCCGGTCCAGGACGCCGGGGTAGGGGCTGATGTCCTTGTTGACGACGTCCAGCCAGAGGAAGGTGGCGAGCGGCGCCTCGGTGCGGGTCTTGAACCACATGGACCGCTGGTCGGGGCTTGCGGTGTTGCAGAAGATCTTGCCGTCGGCGCCGGCGGTGTTCCAGAGCCGGCCCATCTCGAGGACGAGGGTGCGGATGCCGGCCTGGCCGAGGCGGAGGGCGGCGACGGAGGCGCCGTAGCCGGAGCCGATCACGATGGCGGGCGCGGACTCGACCGCGGCGGGTTCGTCCGCACGGGCCGACTGCAGGCCGACGCGGGTGAAACCGAGGGTGGCCGCCGTCTGGAGGGCGGCCATACCAAGGATTTGACGTCTCGTCAGCTGACGCTGCATCAGTTTGGCTGTCATGTGCGCAGCATCAGCGGATTTTTGCCGTCCGGCTAGAGCAAAAGGGGAAAAGTCTAGAGCAAGGTTCTCAGCTTCTCCGCGAGCAGGTCCCAGCGCCACTTCTCCTCCACCCAGCGCCGGCCCCGCTCGCCCATGCTCCGGCGCAGCTCGGCGTCGCCGAGGAGGGCGACGATCCGCTCGGCGGCCTCGGCCGGGGAGCCGCCCCGCACGACCCAGCCGGTCTCCCCGTCGAGCACCGCGTCGGGCGCTCCGCCGGAGTCCCCGGCGACCACGGGCAGCCCGGTGGCGGACGCCTCCAGGTAGACGATCCCGAGCCCCTCGACGTCCAGCCCGCCCCGCCGGGTGCGGCAGGGCATCGCGAAGACGTCCCCGGCGCCGTAGTGCGCGGGCAGCTCGCTCCAGGGCACCGCCCCGGTGAACCGCACGGAGGCGGCGACACCGGCCTCCCGGGCCAGTCGGCGCAGGTCCTTCTCGTAGGGCCCGCCGCCGACGATCAGCAGCACGGTGTCCGGCTCGGCGGCCAGGATCCGGGGCAGGGCGAGGATCAGGGTGTCCTGGCCCTTGCGGGGCACCAGCCGCGAGACGCACACCACCACCGGCCGGTCGGTCAGCCCGAGCCGGGCCCGCACCTCGTCGCCGCCCGAGCCCGGGTGGAAGGTCTTCTCGTCGACGCCCGGCGGCAGCTGCGTCATCCGTCCGGCCGCCGCGGGGCTCAGCGCGGTCGCGATCCGCGAGCGGGTGTACTCGCCGAGGTAGGTGAGCGTGTCGGTGTCCTCCCCGATCCGGCCGAGCAGCTGCCGGGCGGCGGGCAGCTGCGCCCACCCCGCCTCATGACCGTGGGTGGTGGCGACCAGCCGCTCGGCGCCGGCCTTGCGGAGCGCGGGCGCCATCAGCCCGAGCGGCGCGGCGGCCCCGAACCAGACCGACGCGCACCCGTGCTCCCGCAGCAGCCCGACGGCCCGCCGGGTCGCCCCGGGCGTCGGCAGCAGCATCGTCGTGGAGTCCCGTACGACGGTGAAGGGCTGTTCGGCGTCGAAGGCGGCGGTCGCCTCGGCACCCTCCCGGCCCCGCTTCCAGGTGGAGGCGTACACGACGAGCCGGTCGGGGTCGAGCCGGAGCGCCATGTTGTGCAGGAACGCCTGGATACCGCCGGGGCGGGGCGGAAAGTCGTTCGTCACGATCAGGGTCTTGTGCATCGGGGCCGACCCTATCCAAACCCTCCTCACAGCCGCGCCCGGCCGCGCTTCACAGCCGGCGGGAGGAACATGGCCCATGAGGACGGGACAGGACCGGCCGAGACGGAGGGAACGGGCACCGGTGGAGATCACGGAAGCGAGACGGCCGCTCACCTGCCTCCTGGCGACCTGGGGGGTGACCCGGTTCGTCCTGCTCCTCTTCGTCTTCAAGGTCCTCCTCTTCCCCGGCCCGGACGTGACGACCGACGTGTCGTCGATCTACCAGGGCTGGTACGAGGTGCTGCGCGCCGGGAGCTTCCCGCTCACCGACGTCACCTGGCAGTACCCGCCCGCCGCCGCCCTCGCGATCCTCTCCCCCGCCCTGCTGCCGTTCCTCTCCTACGCCCAGGCGTTCTTCGTCCTGGCCTTCCTGACCGACCTGGCCGTCCTCGTGCTGCTGCTGAACGCGGGCCTGCGCCCCCGCCGCTCGCTGCGCGGCGCCTGGCTGTGGGTGGCGGGCGTCCCGCTGCTCGGCCCGACGGTCTACGCCCGCTACGACGTGATGGTGACCGCGGTCGCCGTGGCCGCCCTCCTCGCGGGCGCCCGGCACCCCCGGCTGATGGGCGCCCTCACCGGTCTCGCCGCCCTGCTGAAGGTGTGGCCGGTGCTGCTGCTCGCGGGCGCGGTGCGGCGCCGGGCGTGGGGCGCGGCGGCGGTGACGGTCGCCGCGCTCTCGGGTCTGTTCGCCCTGCTGATGCCGGGCGCCTTCGCCTTCCTGACGTTCCAGCGCGACCGGGGCACCGAGGTGGAGTCGCTCGGCGCGCTCGTCTTCCATGTGGCCCGGCAGTTCGGCTGGAGCGGGCAGGTGCTGCTGAACTACGGCTCGGTGGAGTTCCTCGGCCCGTACGTGTCCGTGGTGAGCGACGTGGCGTTGTTCCTGACGGCGGTCGCGTGCGGCTGGCTGCTGCGGTGGCGGCTGACGGCACGGCGCCTCGCGCCGCACACGCTCGCCGACGCGGCGTTCACGGCCGTCCTGCTCTTCACGGTGACCAGCCGGGTGATCAGCCCGCAGTACCTGGTGTGGCTGGTCGGCCTGGCCGCGGTCTGCCTGTGCTCCCGCGCGACCCGGATGACCGGCCCCGCGGCCCTGGTCCTGGCCGCGTCGTTCGTGACGGTGCTGGAGTTCCCGGTGTACTTCGCGGACGTCGTCACCAGCACGCCCCTCGGGGTGAGCCTGCTGGTCGTGCGCAACGGCCTGCTGCTGGCCGCGGCGCTCACGGCCGCCGTACGGCTGTGGCGCTCGACGGTGCCGGGGCGCGCGCCGGATGCCGATCCCGTGCCTGATCGGGCCGCCCGGACGAGCGAGACGGCCCCCGCCTCCCCCTGACGCACACGCTGGGCCGGATCAGCCGAGCCGATCCCTCACATAGGTCCGCCAGTCCGCGGTGAACTGCGGCAGGGACACGCCCAGCACGCTCCGCAGAGCTCCCTCGACCGCCCCCGCCCGCTCCTGGTGGGCCCCGACGGCCCGGTAGAAGGCGTCCAGCTTCACCTCGCCCCACCGCTCGGCGATCATGCGGCAGGCCAGCCAGCCGCCCTCGTACGCCCGGGCCAGCCGGGCCGGATCGCCGGAGAAGCCGAAGTCGGCGTCGGTGGGCAGCGCGGCCGGGAGACGGCCCCCGGCGACGGCGCTCCGCAGCTCGGGCGCGACCTGGCGCGGGGTGCGTCCGGTGTCGCGGTAGCCGACCCAGTCGGCGTAGCCCTCGGACAGCCACAGCGGGGTGGCGGCGCCGGTGTGCGCCCGGGTGGCGACATGGGTGGTCTCGTGGGTGAGGACCACCTGCCGGCCGACCCCGCCGAGCAGGGCGTAGGCGTCGGGGTTGACGACCACCCGGTCCGCCGGTGTCCTCGCCCCGCCGCCGGTCTCGCCGGTGGTGACCGCGGCGATGCCCCGGTAGGAGGCGGCCGGCGAGCCGAGCAGGGCCGCCATGCCGTCCAGCGCCCTCGGCACGAGGACCACGACGTGCCCCGCCCAGTCCGTGCCCCAGGCCGCCGACACCGACGGGACGGCGTCGTCGGCGAGATCGGCGAAGGAGCGCAGCCGCGCGGCCGTCTGCCCGGCGCCCAGCACGAGGCTGTGCTCCCCCCGCACGACGGTCACCGCGCCCTGGTCCCAGAGCTGCTCGGCCGCCTTCCTCGCGGGCCCCTCGGAGGTCACGCCCCACCGCCCGCCGGCGTCCCGGGCCAGCCGCAGGGTGCGGCCGACGGTGACCGGGGCGCTGTCGTAGCCCCGGATGCGGTAGCTCAGCTCGGCGTCGGCGGTCAGCGCCTCGCCGTCCCCGCGCACCGAGGTCACCCGGTACGACCAGGCCGCGAGCGGTACGGCCCGCAGCCGGGCGTAGTCCTCGCGGGCGCCGGTGGCGGCGAACGCCCCGGCGTCGTGGCGCAGGACGGCCGCCGCACGCCGGTCCAGGACCTTCTGCACCTCGCTCTTCGCGGTGTCGGTCGCGGGCCGTCCGCCGCAGCCGACGAGGAGGAGGCCGACGAGCAGCAGACAGAGCCCCAGGACCCCGGATCCGCGCACCCGCCTGTGACCAGCCATCCTCCCGATCGTACGGCGCCCCGGAGGACCGGGCTCCGCTCAGGGCCGCGTCACCGAGGACACCGGCATCATCCCGACCGGGTCGTAGCGCACCGGCGCACCCGGGTAGGGGGCGTGGATGACCCGGCCGTTGCCGACGTACATGCCGACGTGGCTGGCGTCGGAGCGGTAGGTCACGATGTCGCCGGGCTGCGCCTGGGAGAGCGGGACGCGGTGGCCGGCGTGCGCCTGGGCCTGCGAGGTGCGCGGCAGGGCCACCCCGGCCTGCGCGTACGACCACTGCATCAGCCCCGAACAGTCGAAGCCGGAGGGTCCGTTGGCGCCCCAGACGTACGGCTTGCCGAGCGCGGAGCGGGCGGCGGCGAGGGCGGCGGCCGCGCGGCCCGAGGCGGGGACGGCGCCCAGGAGGCCGGGCAGGTCGGTGCGGCCGGAGCGGGAGGCACGGTCGTAGGCGGCGCGTTCGGCGGCCGGGAGGGCGTTCAGGAGCTGCCGGGCCCGGGCGAGCTTCTGCTCGACGGTCCGCTTGTGGCCGGCGACGGCCTTGCGGCTCTTCTCCAGCTCGGTGAGCCGCCCGGCGGCCTCGGTCCGCTCCTGGGCGAGTTCGCGCAGCGCGAGCTGGAGTTCCCTGAGCTCCCCGGCCTGGTGGGCGGTGATCCGGTCGAGGACGGAGGCCTTGGCGAGGTAGTCGGCCGGGTCGTCGGAGAACAGCAGCGCCAGCGACGGGTCGAGGCCGCCGGAGCGGTACTGGGCGCCGGCCAGCGAACCGAGCTGCTCGCGCAGGTCGTTGATGTGCCCCTGCTGCCGGGCGATCCGGTCCTGCGCCCGGTGCAGTTGCCCGCGCAGGGTGCCGGCGCGCTCGCCGGCCCGGTTGAAGGCCTCGGTGGCCTGCTCCGCCTCCTCGTAGAGACGGTCCACCTCGGCGCGGGTGTCGTCGTGCGGCACGGCCGAGGCCGGTACGGCGGTCAGGGCGCCGAGGGCGGCGGCCGCTGCGGACAGCGCGCCCAGGGCACCGGCGGCGCCCCGGTCGAACCCGGACGGTGCAAGGCGGCGATGGGACCCCACGGGAAGCCGCGCTCCTTCCACTGGCGGACGAAACGCGGCAGACAGTAGCCCCGTGTCAGGGGGGCGGCCAAAGACCTCGGCGGGCACACAACGTGACGCCCCGCCGCTGACGCAGGTCACCGGCGGGGCGCGGGGTCACTTCGGGTTGCCGTAATTCGCCCGTTCGGGCGGTGCCGTGTCCTGATCTTGGAAGGATCAGGGCCTCGCGAGGATCAGACGCGGACGCCGAACATGAACGGGCCGCCGATCGTGGTCATCGACTCGTAGCGGACGACCGTGCCCGTGCGCGGGGCGTGCAGGATCTGGCCGTTGCCCGCGTACAGGCCCACGTGGTGCAGGTCGTTGAAGAAGAACACCAGGTCGCCGACCTGGAGGTCGCTCTGGGAGTAGATGCGCGTGCCGTAGTTGGCCTGGGCCTCGGAGGTGCGCGGGATGGAGACGCCGGCCTGGGCGTAGGCCCAGGAGGTCAGACCCGAGCAGTCGAACGAGGAGGGGCCGGAGGCGCCGTAGACGTACGGCGAGCCGAGCTTGGACTGGGCGGCCGAGAAGGCGGCGGCGGCACGGCCGGAGGCGGAGCCCGTGTCACCGAGGTCGACGCGCTCGGCGGAGGAGCGGCTGGCGCGCGCGTCCTCGGCGGCCAGCGCGGCCTTCTCCTTGGCGGTCAGGGTGTTGAGCAGCTTCTGCGCCTCGGCGAGCTTGCCCTGGACCGCCTTCTTCTGCTTGGCGAGTTCGGCGCGGGTGGCCGAGAGGTCCTTGAGCTTGTCGGCGGCCTCGGAGCGCTCCTGCGCGAGCTCGCGCTGCTTCTCCTGGATCTTCTTCAGCGCCTCGACCTGCTGGGCGCTGAGCTGGTCGGCGGTGGACGCCTTGTCCAGGTAGTCGTCCGGGTTGGAGGACAGGAAGAGCTGGAGGGAGGAGTCGATGGTGCCCGTGCGGTACTGGGCGGCGGCCGCGAGGCCTATGGAGTCGCGCAGCTCGTTGAGCTCCTCCTGGCCGCGGGCGACGTTGTCCTGGATGGTGGAGATCTCCTTCTGGAGCTTCTCCTGCTTCTCCTGGGCCCCGTTGAGCTTCTCGGTGGCCTGCTCCGTCTCCTCGTAGAGCTTGTCGACCTTCGACTTCACCTCGTCCTTGCTGAGCTTCTCGCTCGGGGCCGCGTTGGCGGCCTGGGAGCTCAGCACGACGGCAGCGGCGGCTGCGGTGGTCAGCACGGTCACGCGTGCGCGGCTCGGCTGCTTCGGTCGACGGTGGGACGCCACGGAGACGGGCTCCTTCTTTTGAGTGATCACCCGTGTGGAGGTTCGAGCACCAGACCTTAGTGACCTCGCTGTGATCAGTTCAAATCCCCAGCCACAAAAATCACGTCACGCAACGCAGTTTTTTCCTGCAACTCACCTGGTGTGACACCCGCTTGACTTTACGTTGCGTGACGATCCCGCCAATTCGGGCATTAAACCTACAACGTCGACGTTCGGGACAGTCGCTTCAGAAGCACCGCGGAAGCCACCGGACGGGCGCCCGCCTTCGCGACGCCGTCGGCGACCTCCCGGTCGGTCGAGGCGACGATGACGGGCCGGCCCGGGGGCTCGGCGCGCACCAGTTGCCGGATGAGTTCGTCGGCGGTGACGCCCGGCTTGGAGAACAGCACCCGGACCCCGCGCGGCGGCGCGAGCAGCACCGGAGCGGCCAGTTCGGCCCCGTCGAAGACACAGGTGACCTCGGCTCCGGTCTGGGCGGCGAGCGCCGAGAGCTGGCCGAGCAGCCGCAGCCGCTGCTTCTCCAACGGCATCTGCGGATAGCCGGTCTTGGTCACGTTGTAGCCGTCGACGACCAGATGCGCCTGGGGCAGTGCCAGCAACTGGTCGAGAATGGCCGGATCGTGTTCCGACAGGGCGCGCGCCGCGATGTCCTTCGGGGTCATTCGTCCCGGTTCGACCGCATCGACCGTTTCCGCCGGGCGTACCGACACCGGGGGCAACGCCAGCTCGCGGCGCAGCCCTTGGGCCGCGTCGAGCACGGTGTCCAGGAGCAGCCGTACCCGCATGTCCTCCACGCTGCGTCCCTCGCGGGCCGCCCGCCGGGTGGCCTCCAGGGCCGCCTCGGCCTCTCCGAGGCGCGCCCTGAGCCGCCGGGTCTCGCTCTCGGCGGCGGACACCTGGGCCTGCCCGTCGGCCCGTACGGCCTCGATCTCACCCTGGACCTTGCGCAGGGCCGCCTCGCCGCGCTTGACGTCACTGAGGGCCGAACGCAACTTGCGGTGAAGCGATTCCGCTTCCTTCTTCGCCGCGTCCAGCTCGGTGCGCAGCCGCTCGGTGTCCGTACGGGTCTGCTCGCGGGCCTGCACGAGCTCCTCGCGCAGCCGCTCCAGTTCGGCGCGGCTCTCCTCGTCGGCGCGCTCGGCGTCCGCCCGCTGGGCCTCCTCGCCGGCCGCGGTCACCAGCTTGACCCAGCCGGTGGGCCGCAGCACATAGGCCGCGGCCGCCACGTCGAGCGGGTCCGCGGCCGGGGTCGGCGAGCCGGAGTCCAGGGCGCCGGACAGCTCCGGCTGGGCATCTCTGAACTTCTCGGCGATGCGCTGCCGGAACAGCGGATCCGTCTCCAGCGCCGCCGCCATCGCGTTGCCCGCGAACTTCGCCCGGCGGTTCGGCGCGAACCGCGCGTACTGCCGGAGCTGGGCGGGCAGTTCGCCCACGGTCAGCCCGCCGAAGCCGTCGGAGACGATCTGCACGACCCGGCGGCGCACGCCGTCGGGCAGCGGACGGTCGAGCATCTCGGCGGCGCCGTCGCCCGGCCCCCCGCCTGCGCTCTCCACCATCCGTCACACCCCAATACCTGTGCGGGGCCCGCTCCCTCAGGAGCCGGCGCCCGGCCGATCCACGAGTTCCACCTGATCCACGGCGTTGCACCAGCGGCACCGCACCGACTCGATGGTCTCACTGACCACCTCGCGCTCCTCCACCTTCGGCTCACCGGCGAGGTCGAGATGCACGTACTCGACGACCTTCGACGAGCGCGTCACGTCGAACCGGGTGAGGTTGCCGCAGAGGGTGCAGCGCCACCGCGTGGTCGCGGTCGGCAGGGGAACCGTCATCGTGACTGTCCTTCTAGTGTCGGTCTTCCGGTCGGGTCGCGCCGGAGGCTCCCCGCTGTGCATGGCTCGTAACCCTACGGCCTGGCGGGTACTCGCCGCCCATCCGTCCCACGGCCCCGTCGGGCGGCGAGGCGGTGTGGGACGATCTGCCCCCTTACGTCATGCTCTGTGTTCATGATCGGGAACTGGAGCGGGACCGTCCGCAAGGCGCTCCGCGGCCCTTCGGCGCCGGTGACGTACGGACTGATCGCCCTGTGCTGTCTGGTCTTCGTGATCGGCCCGGCCTCGGGGCTCGACCCGGCGTACGGCTCCGGGGACGGGCTGCTCGCCGCCCAGCGCGCCTATTTCCGCCGCTGGGGCGTGGTGCCCGTGGAACTCTTCGAGGGCTCCGCGCACGCCGTCCTGACCCCCGCCACGGCCCTCTTCGTCCACGGAAGCTGGGTGCACCTCCTCGGCAACATGCTCTTCCTCCATGTCTTCGGGGCGATGACGGAGGAGCGGATGGGCCGCGTCGAATTCACCTTCTTCTACGTCTGCTGCGGCTGTCTCGCCCTGCTCGGGTACGCGGCCGCGCACGCGGGGTCACCGCAGTCGCTGGTGGGGGCCTCCGGAGCGATCTCCGCGGTCCTAGGTGCGTTCCTCTACCTGTTCCCCCGGGCCCGGGTGACCAGTCTTCTGCCGTTCCTCTTCTTCCTGCCGCTCAGGTTCCCCGCGTGGGTGGTGCTGCCGTTCTGGGCGGCGCTGCAGTGGGTGGCCGTGGGGCAGGCCCCCCAGGGGCCCGGCGTGGCCTATCTGGCGCACCTGGTGGGCTTCGGTCTGGGGTTCGGCTACGCGTGGGCGCGTTTCGGCCGTACGACTAGAGTGAGGGCCGCCCCAGCTCCGGCCCCCGAGGGAGAGAACCAGCCGTGATCACCGCGATCGTCCTCATCAAGACCAGCGTGGACCGGATCCCCGAGATCGCGGAGCGGATCGCCGCGCTGGATTCCGTGAGCGAGGTCTTCTCCGTCACCGGGACGTACGACCTGATCGCCATGGTGCGGGTCAAGCAGCACGAGGACCTCGCCGAGGTCATCCCGGGCAGCATCAGCAAGATCCCCGGGGTCGAGGCCACCGACACGCACGTGGCCTTCCGGACGTACTCGCAGCACGACCTGGAGGCGGCGTTCGCGATCGGCCTGGACTCCTGACCGTCCGAAGCACCGCCTCCGGGCGAGAAACCCTCTAGATGTGCTGACCGGACAGGTTGGTGACACGGCTGGCTGGGGGGTGGCCGCCGATGCCGGTGTGGGGTCGGTGGTAGTTGTACCAGTGCAGCCAGTCGGGAAACGCTGCCTGACGTTCGCTGTCTGACATGTAGGGCCGCGTGTAGGCCCATTCCTCGAGCAGGGTGCGGTGGAAGCGTTCGACCTTGCCGTTCGTCTGCGGCCGCCAGGGCCTCGTCCAGCGGGGACTGATCCCCAGGTCGAGGCAGGTGTCACGCCAGGTGTTCTTGGTGTAGGCCCAGGCGTTGTCGGTCAGGACCCGTTCGACGGTGATCCCTTGCTGCGCGAACCAGGCGGTGGCGCGGGTGAGGAAGGCGGCGCAGGTCGGGGCGGTCTCGTCGGGCAGGTCTTCGGTGTAGGCCAGGCGGGAGTGGTCGTCCAGGGCGGTGTGCAGGTAGGCGTAGCCGGTCCCGGTGCGGTTGCGTCGGCCTTCGGCGCGGCCCTGGGTGCGGTGCCCGCCGCCGTCGGGAATCCGCCCCAGCTTCTTGACGTCGATGTGGACCAGTTCGCCGGGCCGTGCACGCTCGTAACGGCGGACGGGTTCGCCGGTGGCCCGGTCGACGGCGGCCAGGACGGGCAGGCCGTGCCGGCGCAGGATGCGATGGGCGGTGGAGGCGGCGACGCCGGTGCGGGCGGCCAGCCGCAGTGGGCCGATACGGTGCTCGCGCCGCAGCCGCACGACCCGTTCTTCCACCGCCGCCGGTGTCCGGTGCGGTTGACGGTGCGGGCGGCTGGAGCGGTCCCGCATCCCCGCCTCGCCGTGCTGCCGGTAGCGGCTCGCCCAGCGTGCGGCGGTGGTGTGACTGACCTGGAAGCGTTCCGCGGCCCGGCGCAGCGGCCAGCCGTCGTCCACGACACACCGGGCCAGACGGAGCCTGCCGGTCGGCGTCAGCGGCGCATTACGGTGGGACACGAGGGCCTCCTGAGCGTTGGTGCAGATGTCGCGATCCACACCGAACCCGGAAGGCCCTCACCTGTTCAAGCACCCAGCACGCGTGTCACCAACGTCCCGGGACAACACATCTAGACCGCCGGGACGCAGCGGCCGTCCTCCGTGCGGTACGTCCACTTCGGGCCCTCGGTCACCAGTTCGCGGACCGCCGCCACGAAGCGGTCCACGTGCTCGTCGGGGGTGCCCGCGCCGAAGCTGACGCGGATGGCGTTGAGGGACTTCTCGCCCGGGGCCGCCTCGGGCGCTCCGCACTCGCCCTGGGTCTGGGGGGCGCTCCCCAGCAGGGTGCGGACCAGGGGGTGGGCGCAGAAGAGACCGTCGCGCACGCCGATGCCGTACTCGGCGGACAGGGCCGCGGCGAAGTGGGAGCTGTTCCAGCCCTCGACGACGAAGGAGATCACGCCGACCCGCGGGGCGTCGTCGCCGAACAGGGAGAGGGTCCTGACCTCGGGCACCTCGGCCAGCCCCGCGCGGACCTTGGCGATCAGGTACCGCTCCCGGGCCACCAGGGTGTCGAAACCGGCCTCGGTGAGGGCCTTGCAGGCCGAGGCGATGGAGTAGGCGCCGATGACGTTCGGGGAGCCGGCCTCGTGACGGGCCGCGGTCTCGTGCCACTCCACGTCCACTCCCCCGTCCTCCCGCCGGGTGACCTTGCGGCTGGCGCCGCCGCCCGCGAGGTAGGGGTCGGCCGCCTTCAGCCAGTCGGCACGGCCGGCCAGGACGCCGGAGCCGAACGGGGCGTACAGCTTGTGGCCGGAGAAGGCGACCCAGTCGACGTCCAGGTCGCGGACGGACACGGGGTGGTGCGGGGCGAGCTGGGCGGCGTCCAGGACGATCCGGGCGCCGTGGGCGTGGGCGGCCGCCGCCAGCTCCCGTACGGGCCACAGCTCGCCGGTGACGTTCGAGGCTCCGGTGACACAGACCAGGGCCGGGCCGTACGGGTCACGGTCGGCGAGGGCGCGCTCCAGGGTCTCCACGGCCTGGTGCGGGGTGCGCGGGGCGTCCAGGTAGGTGACCCGGGCGTCCTTCCAGGGCAGCAGGCTCGCGTGGTGCTCGGTCTCGAAGACGAAGACCTGGCAGTCGGCGGGGAGGGCGGCGGCCAGCAGGTTGAGGGAGTCGGTGGTGGAGCGGGTGAAGACGAGCTGGTCGTCGGCGCGGCAGTCCAGGAACTCGGCGACCGTCCGGCGGGCGTTCTCGAAGAGGTCCGTGGAGAGCTGGGAGAGGTAACCGGCACCGCGGTGGACGCTGCCGTAGTACGGGGCGTAGGCCGCCACGTCGTCCCAGACGCGCTGGAGGGCGGGGGCGCTGGCCGCGTAGTCGAGCGCCGCGTAGGTGACCTCGCCACCCGTGACGAGCGGGACGGTGACATCGCGCCCCAGAACGGGCAGCTCCCGCGAAACGTCACAAACGGTCGGGGCGGCGGCAGCGGTGGAGACGGACATGGCGAACTCCTGTGAGAGGCAGGCGGGATCACCGCGCCGGACGAGAGGTCGACGGCACGGGAAAAGGTGAAAGGGGTGTGCGGAGGCGGGGCTCGGCGCCCTATCGCATTCGCTTGCTCACAGAAGGCTCCCTCGACGACCAGGACCCCTGGTGTTTCGCGAGGGGTCCGCGCTTGCCGTAGACCTCGCTGCCTACGGCCTGGTCTTCACCCGGGGCACCCCGCCACGGACGGAGGGTTGCCGGACAGTCGGCCGGGGCCTCATGACTGTCACTCATGACCTGGTACAGGAACGTACGGGAAGTGATCGCGGTCCCGCAACTCGTGTCCGAATGACGGGACCGCGTGCCGTGCCCTACGCGTGCGTCGCCGCGACCCAGCGGTCCAGGGCCTGCTTGGCGGCGCCCGAGTCGATGGACTCGGCCGCGCGGTCCATGCCCGCCCGGATCTGCTCCGCGAGCGTGCCCGGGCCCGGGTCCAGGGCGACCAGCGCGGCCGCCGAGTTCAGCAGGACCGCGTCCCGGACGGGGCCCTGCTCGCCGTCCAGGAGCCGGCGGGCGACCTCCGCGTTGTACGACGGGTCGCCGCCGCGCAGGGCCTCCACCGGGACCAGCTCGATGCCGACGTCCCGCGGGTCGAAGACCTCCTCGGCGACCTTGCCGTCGCGTACCACCCACACCCGTGAGGTGGCCGTGGTGGTCAGCTCGTCGAGGCCGTCGTCACCCCGGAACACCAGGGAGGAGTTGCCGCGCTCGGCGAAGACGCCCGCGACGACCGGCGCCATGCGCGGGTCCGCGACCCCGACCGCCTGGGCCCGCACCCGGGCCGGGTTGGTCAGCGGGCCGAGGATGTTGAACACCGTGCGGATGCCCAACTGGCCGCGAGCGGCGCCCGCGTGACGCAGCGCCGGGTGGAACTTGATCGCGAAGCAGAAGGTGATCCCGGCCTCCCGGGCCACCTCCGCCACCCGCGCCGGGGTCAGCTCCAGATTGACGCCGAGCTTCTCCAGGACGTCCGAGGCGCCCGAGGCGGAGGACGCGGCCCGGTTGCCGTGCTTGACGACGGTGGCACCCGCCCCGGCGACGACGATCGCCGACATGGTGGAGATGTTCACCGTCTTCGCGCCGTCGCCGCCCGTGCCCACGATGTCGACGGTGCGGCCCGGCACCTCGATCGTGTTGGCGTGCTCGTACATCGTCCGGACGAGCCCGTTGATCTCCTCGACGGTCTCGCCCTTGGCCCGCAGCGCCACCACGAACCCGGCGATCTGCGCGTCCGTCGCCTCCCCGCGCATGATCCGGTCCATCGCCCAGGCCGTGGCGTCGGCGCTCTGGTCACGGCCGTACAGCAGGGCGTTCAGCACGTCGGGCCAGGAACGGCCCGCCGCGGTGTCGCCTCCAGCGGGGGTCACAGCGCTCATAGCCGCTCCTGGGTGTCGTAGAACCGTGTGGGGCCACCTTATCCAGGTCAGGACACGGCGAAGGGCCCCGTCCGAACACCGGACGGGGCCCTTCCGTGGCGACAGTGGATCAGTGGTGGCCGTGGCCGCTCGTGATCTCCTTGTACTCCTCGACGGTCGGCTTCGGGATCTGCTGGTCCTCACCGAAGTACGCGCCGCTGACCTTGGCGCGCAGCTTCTCGGACCGCTTGATCTTGCGCTCGACACCGTTCTCGTCGACCGCGGGGCCGACCGCGGCCGGCTCGTACTGCTCGTGCGCCGTGAGGGTGAAGAGCTGCTCCTGGCTGAGCGGCTCGTGGACCTCGATGAACTCACCGTGCGGCAGGCGCTTGATCGTGCCGGTCTCCCGGCCGTGCAGCACCTTGTCCCTGTCGCGGCGCTGCAGGCCGAGGCAGATCCGCTTGGTGAGGATGTACGCGATGACCGGTCCGGCGAAGAAGAAGATCCGGACGAACCAGGTGATCGAGTTGATCGACAGGTGGAAGTGGGTGGCCCACAGGTCGTTGCCACCGCCGACCAGCGTGATCATGTACATCGTGACCCAGGCGACGCCCAGCGCGGTGCGCGTCGGGGCGTTGCGCGGACGGTCCAGGATGTGGTGCTCGCGCTTGTCGCCGGTGATCCACGACTCGATGAACGGGTAGAGCGCCAGCGCCGCGAGGACGACACCGAAGAGGACCAGCGGGATGAAGACGCCCAGGACCAGCGTGTGGCCCCAGAGGTTGACCTCCCAGCCCGGCATGAAGCGGATCAGACCCTCGGCGAAGCCCATGTACCAGTCGGGCTGGGCGCCGGTGGACACCTGGTCCGGACGGTAGGGGCCGAAGACCCACACCGGGTTGATCTGGGCGAGCGCCGCGATGGCCGCGATCGTGCCGAAGACCAGGAAGAAGAAGCCGCCGGCCTTCGCCATGTACACCGGCAGCAGCGGCATGCCGACGACGTTCTTGTTGCTCTTGCCGGGACCCGCGAACTGCGTGTGCTTGTGGTAGAAGACCAGGATCAGGTGCGCCACCATCAGGCCGAGCATGATGCCCGGCAGCAGCAGGATGTGGATCGAGTAGAACCGCGCCACGAAGTCGTGGCCCGGGAACTCCCCGCCGAAGAGGAACATCGAGATGTACGTGCCGACGATCGGCATCGACAGGATCGCGCCCTCGGTGAAGCGGACACCGGTGCCGGAGAGCAGGTCGTCCGGGAGCGAGTAACCGGTGAAGCCGGTGAACATGCCCAGGACGAACAGCAGGAAGCCGAACAGCCAGTTGATCTCACGCGGCTTGCGGAACGCGCCGGTGAAGAACACGCGCATCATGTGCACGAACATGCCGGCGAGGAAGATCAGCGCCGCCCAGTGGTGGATCTGCCGGATCAGCAGACCACCGCGCACGTCGAAGGAGATGTGCATGGTCGAGTTGAACGCCTCGGACATCAGCTGTCCCTGCAGCGGGACGTAGCTGCCGTGGTACTCCACCTCGTTCATCGACGGGTGGAAGAACAGCGTCAGATACACACCCGTGAGGATGATGATGATGAAGCTGTACATGCACACTTCGCCCAACATGAACGACCAGTGGTCGGGGAAGATCTTGCGCATGTTGGCCTTGGCGAGGGAGTAGATCCCCAGCCGGCCGTCGGCCCAGTCGGCGATCCGCTCGCCGGCCGGAGCCTTCCCGCGTTCGCGGGACTCGTTGTTCTCGTTGGTGCTCATCCGCGCTCCCAGAAAGCAGGACCGACGGGCTCTTCGAAGTCGCCGAGCGCCTCGAGGTAGCCCTCGTCGTTCACGCCGATGCGCAGCTGCGGCAGAGCGTGACCGGCCGGGCCGAAGATGACCTTGGCGCCGTCGGAGAGGTCGAAGGTGGACTGGTGGCAGGGGCACAGCACGTGGTGCGTCTGCTGCTCGTACAGCGAGATCGGGCAACCGACGTGGGTGCAGATCTTCGAGTAGGCCACGATGCCCTCGTGGGACCACTCGAGTTCCTGCTTGTCCTTGATGTCCTCCGGCTGGAGCCGGACGATCATCAGGGCCGCCTTGGCGATCTCGTTCTGGAAGTCCTCGTCGTGCTCCTCCAGGCCCTCGGGCTTGGCGAAGGTGAGCGAACCGACGGCCACGTCCGAGGCACGCAGCGGCTCGTTCGTGTTCATGTTGACGAGGAGCTTGCCCTTGGCCCACAGCGTGTGGCGCAGCTTGTCCTCGGGCAGCGGACCGAGATCGCGCAGCAGCATGACGCCGGAGAGCGGCACCAGGGCCAGCGCGCCGAACATCGTGTTGCGGATCAGCTTGCGACGGCCGATCACCGATTCCTTGGCGCCCTGCTTGAAGTCCTCGTGGACCTTCGCACGGACCTCGGGGTCGGCCGCGATCGGGTGACGGTCGTCGGCGACCTCGACGTCCGACATCAGGGTGCGGGCCCAGTGGACCGCGCCGGCGCCGATGGTGAACAGCGCCGTGCCCAGGGTCAGACCCAGCGCGAAGTTCAGCGCGCTGACGTGCCCGATCGGGAAGACGAAGATCGACTTGTCGATCGGGATCGCCACGTACGAGGCGATGAAGCCGACGGTGGCGAGCATCGACACCGTGAACAGCAGGGCGACCGCGCGCTCGGACCGCTTGGCGGCCCGCTCGTCGATGTCCTGGATACGGTGCTCGTGGGGCGGCAGTCCCGGGTCGGCGAACGGGTTCTTCTCGTCCGCGACGGCTACCCCACCGTGGCCGTGGCTGTCCTGCTCTGCGGGCAGGTTCTCTTCTGGCATGTCTTGGCTACTCATGACTTCTTGGCCTTTGCGGTCCGCGCGGCGACCCAGACGGCGACCGCGATCAACGCACCGAGACCGAAGATCCACGCGAAGAGACCCTCGCTGACCGGGCCGAGCCCGCCCAGCTCCAGACCGCCCGGGTTCACCGTCTCGTCGCTGTCGATCGCGTTCAGGTACGCGATGATGTCCTTCTTGTTCTGCTCCGTCAGCGTGGTGTCCGGGAAGGACGGCATGTTCTGCGGGCCGGTCTGCATGGCCTCGTAGATGTGCTTCGGGGCGACACCCTCGAGCGTCGGGGCGAACTTGCCGTGGGTCAGGGCACCGCCCTTGCCGCCGGTGGTGTGGCACTGCGCGCAGTTGGTGCGGAACAGCTCGCCGCCCTTGGCGATGTCGGCGCCCTCCGTGCCGTACTCGGCCTCGGTCGGGACGTTCGGGCCGGCGCCGAGGGAGGAGATGTACGCGGCCAGCTGGTCGATCTCGGCCTGCGTGTAGATGGCCTTCTTCCGCGGCACCTGGGGGCCCTGGGAGGTCGCGGCCGGCATACGGCCGGTGCCGACCTGGAAGTCGACGGCGGCGGCGCCCACGCCGACCAGGCTCGGGCCGTCGGAGCTGCCCTGACCCTTGGTGCCGTGGCAGCTGGCGCAGCCTGTGGCGAAGAGCTTCTTGCCCTCGTCGATGGCCAGGGACTGGGCGGTTTCATCTGCCTGCGCCTTGCTCGCGGGCGCGAACGCGGCGTACAGCCCCCCCGTGCACGCCAGCGCGAGGAGTAGGACGACGAGCGCCGCCAGCGGATGGCGTCGTCGTGCGGAGAGCTTTTTCACGGATTACCCCGGTGTCAGGATCTTCTGCGTCGATGCTTGCGATGGCGGGAACGGGCCCGGCTACTTGATCATGTAGATCGTGGCGAAGAGGCCGATCCAGACGACATCGACGAAGTGCCAGTAGTAGGACACGACGATCGCGGCGGTCGCCTGCTCGTGGGTGAACCTCTTGGCCGCGTAGGTACGTCCCAGGACCAGCAGGAAGGCGATGAGGCCGCCCGTCACGTGCAGTCCGTGGAAGCCGGTGGTCAGGTAGAAGACCGAGCCGTAGGGGTCGGAGGAGAGCGAGAGCCCGTCCTTCTTCACCAGCTCGGTGTACTCGTAGATCTGACCGCCGACGAAGATCGCACCCATGATGAAGGTGATGATGAACCAGCCCCGGAGCTTCTTCACGTCACCGCGCTCGGCGGCGAAGACGCCGAGCTGGCAGGTGAGCGAGGAGAGCACCAGGATCGTGGTGTTCGTGGCCGAGAACGGGAAGTTCAGGGCCTCGGCCATTTCCTTCCAGTGCTCGGTACCCGTCACCGAACGCAGGGTGAAGTACATCGCGAAGAGGGCCGCGAAGAACATCAGCTCGGAACTCAGCCAGATGATGGTTCCGACGCTGGTGAGGTTCGGCCGATTGACCGACGGGTGCGCGTGCCCGGTTTCTACTGTCGTTGCTGTCGCCACGACCGACATTATGTCGGTCGCTTATCCCGCCCTCACTCCGGGGGGTGCCGTTCGGAGTGTTCGCAGGCCGTGTAGGGCCCGTATGGCCCATCGAAGGGGTGTTCCCAGCGCTGTTGACGAGGTGTTCCAGGGGGTAGCATCCGCCGCATCGGTTCTGTCCGTACGACGCTGAAGTCACGGAGGAAGCATGCAGGCGACCGCGACGGTGCTGGTCTACAGCGACGACTCCCACACGCGCGAGCAGGTGCGGTTGGCCTCCGGGCGACGGCCGGCTCCCGATGTGCCCGTGGTCGAGTTCGTGGAGTGCGCCACGCCTGCGGCGGTGGTACGGGAGCTCGACAGGGGCGGTATCGATGTCGTGGTCCTGGACGGTGAGGCCGTGCCCATGGGCGGGATGGGGCTGTGCCGGCAGATCAAGGACGAGGTGTTCCAGTGTCCGCCGGTGCTGTTGCTGATCGCTCGGCCGCAGGACGCGTGGCTCGCCACGTGGAGTCGGGCCGATGCGGCTGTGACGTTGCCTGTGGAGCCGGTGGAGTTCGCGGGTGCGCTGGCCGCCCTGTTGCGGGAGAAGAGGCTTCAGAGCGCGTAGGCGGTGCCTGGAGGGGTTGCGGGGCGGGTGCGGGTCTTGGGCTTGTCGCGCAGTTCCCCGCGCTCCTAAAGGCTCCTACACAGCCGTAGGCCTCAGAGTTGACGTGTCCGGCTGGGTCCTGTGCTTGCCTGTGATCAGGGCGCTGCCCGTCTTCCACTTCGGCCAGTCGACGTTCCAGTCGCCGAAGCCGTTGCCGAAGGGTTCCATCGTGTCGCCGTGGCTGTTGACGACCTTGACGACGTCTCCCTGGCGGACGTGGTCGAAGAACCACTCGGCGTTGGCGGTGCTCATGCCGGTGCAGCCGTGGCTGACGTTCGCGTAGCCCTGGGAGCCGACGGACCAGGGGGCGGCGTGGACGTACTCGCCGCTCCAGGTCACCCGGGTCGCGTAGTAGACGGGCAGGTCGTACGACTCCGAGGAGCCCTCGGCGATGCCGACCGTGGTGCTGCGCATCCGGACGAACTGCTCCTTGCCGAGGACGACCTTGACGCCGTTGCGGGTGTCGAAGCCGGGCTTGCCGGTGGTGACCGGGATGGTGTTGATCACCTCGTCGTTCTTGTAGAACGTCAGGGAGTGCGACGAGGCGTCGGTGACGGCTATGACGCGGTCGCCGATGGTGAGGTCGACGTCCTTCGACGTGGTGCCCCAGAGCCGGTCGCCGATCCGGATGCCGTCGAGGTTGCTGTGGGCGCGGATCGCGGCGTGGGCGGGCCAGTAGTCCTGGGGACGGTAGTGGAGTTCCTTGTCGTCCACCCAGTACCAGGCGCCCGGCACGAAGGGCGTGGAGTCGACCTTGAGGCCGCGCTCGACCACCGCCCGCTGGGCCGGGTCCTTGATCGGCTCGCTGAGCTTGGCGGTGATGGGCTGGCCGACGCCGTACGTGCCCGAGTCGGGGCCGAGCTCGACGGCCAGGCGCTTCTTGCCGCTGGGCTTGCCGGTGTCGAAGGTGAGGACCCGGCGGCCGGGGGCGCCGTCGGCGTCCTCGGTGCTCACCCGGACCGTGTAGTGGGCGTCGGCGGCCAGCGGCTCGGTGCTGTGCCAGCGGCTGCCGTCGGCGGCGAGTTCGCCCGCCACATAGCGGCCTGAGGCGTCCACGGCGGTGACGTCGGTGATGGGCTCGTCGTCGTCCCGGGCGACGATCTCCAGGGGCTTGTCCGGGTCGGCCTTCTTGCTGCCGTCGCCGTCGGGGCCGTTGAAGGAGATCCGGTCGCTCGCGTCGTAGGGGCGCTCGGCGAGGGGATTGCCGTCGGATCCGCAGGCGGTGACGACGCCCGCTCCGAGGGCGATCACCAGCACCGTGCCGCTGACGACTGTGCGGGGGCGGGGTGTGTGGCTCATGGCTTCACGCTAGGGAGCCGCGTCAACGGCGGCGCGCTGGGCGCCACGAATGGAGGACAAGGGTTGCGGCATACGAAGGAGCCCGGACACTCCTTGACGGAGTGTCCGGGCTCCCCCGGGTTCGGCGCGTGCTACTGGGTGCGGTTCTCACCGCGGTAGTACTCGAAGACCCAGCCCCAGATGCCGATGAGGATGATCGGGGCGGCGAAGTACAGCAGCCACCAGCCGATCGCGACACCGAGGAAGGCGATGGCGCCACCGACGCCCAGCGCGAGCGGCTGCCAGCTGTGCGGGCTGAAGAAGCCCAGCTCGCCGGCGTCGTCCGCGACGTCCGCCTCCTTGTTGTCCTGGGCGCCCGCGTCCACCCGACGGGCCGTGAAGCCCAGGTAGAAGCCGATCATGATGGACAGACCGAAGGCCAGGAAGAGGGCCGTGGTGCCCGCCGGCTCCTTTGACCAGACGCCGTAGACGATCGCCATGATGAGGATGAACACGCTCAGCCACGTGAACATCCTGCCTTGGACCTTCACTTGCCGGCCTCCTTGCTGCCCGCGATGGCGCCGTGGCCGGCGTGCTCCAGCTGCTCGAGCGCGGCGATCTCCGGGTGGTGCAGGTCGAACGCCGGGGATTCGCTGCGGATCCGCGGCAGGGTGAGGAAGTTGTGCCGCGGCGGCGGGCAGGAGGTCGCCCACTCAAGGGAGCGGCCGTAGCCCCACGGGTCGTCGACGCCGACCGGCTTGCCGTACTTGGCCGTCTTCCACACGTTGTACATGAACGGCAGGATCGACAGGCCGAGGACGAACGAGCTGATCGTCGAGATCGTGTTCAGGGCGGTGAAGCCGTCCTGCGCCAGGTAGTCGGCGTACCGACGCGGCATGCCCTCGGCACCCAGCCAGTGCTGGACCAGGAAGGTGCCGTGGAAGCCGATGAACAGCGTCCAGAAGGTGATCTTGCCGAGACGCTCGTCGAGCATCTTGCCCGTCCACTTCGGCCACCAGAAGTGGAAGCCGGCGAACATCGCGAAGACGACGGTGCCGAAGACGACGTAGTGGAAGTGCGCCACCACGAAGTACGAGTCGGACACATGGAAGTCCATCGGCGGCGAGGCCAGGATGACGCCGGTCAGACCACCGAAGGTGAAGGTGATGAGGAAGCCCGTCGCCCACAGCATCGGGGTCTCGAAGGACAGCGAGCCCTTCCACATCGTTCCGATCCAGTTGAAGAACTTCACGCCGGTGGGTACGGCGATGAGGAACGTCATGAAGGAGAAGAACGGAAGCAGGACGCCACCGGTGACGTACATGTGGTGCGCCCACACCGTCACGGAGAGACCGGCGATGGCGATCGTCGCGGCGATCAGGCCCATGTAGCCGAACATCGGCTTGCGGGAGAAGACCGGGATGATCTCACTGATGATGCCGAAGAACGGCAAGGCGATGATGTACACCTCTGGATGGCCGAAGAACCAGAAGAGGTGTTGCCACAGCAGGGCGCCGCCGTTGGCCGCGTCGAAGACATGGGCACCGAACTTGCGGTCCGCCTCCAGGGCGAACAGCGCGGCCGCGAGGACCGGGAAGGCCAGCAGGACCAGGACACCGGTCAGCAGCACGTTCCACACGAAGATCGGCATGCGGAACATGGTCATGCCCGGCGCGCGCATGCAGATGATGGTGGTGATGAAGTTGACCGAGCCGAGGATGGTGCCGAAGCCGGAGAAGGCCAGACCCATGATCCACATGTCGGCGCCGATGCCCGGGCTGCGGACCGCGTCCGACAGCGGGGAGTAGGCGAACCAGCCGAAGTCGGCCGCACCCTGCGGGGTGAGGAAGCCGCCGACGGCGATGAGCGAGCCGAACAGGTAGAGCCAGTAGGCGAACATGTTCAGCCGCGGGAACGCCACGTCGGGGGCACCGATCTGCAGCGGCATGATCCAGTTCGCGAAGCCGGCGAACAGCGGCGTCGCGAACATCAGCAGCATGATCGTGCCGTGCATCGTGAACGCCTGGTTGAACTGCTCGTTCGACATCAGCTGCAGACCCGGACGGGCCAGTTCGGCGCGCATGAAGAGCGCCATCACGCCGCCGATCAGGAAGAACGCGAACGACGTGACCAGGTACATCGTGCCGATGGTCTTGTGGTCGGTGGTGGTGAGCCACTTGACCACGACATTGCCGGGCTGCTTGCGCCGGACCGGCAGCTCGTTCTCGTAGGAGTCTTCAGCTGCCGCGGCACCCTGGGGTTCGTTGAGGATGCTCACAGGTTGTTCGTCTCCCGGTTCTTCTCATGGGCGGTCTGCTCGATGCCCGCGGGAACGTAACCGGTCTGCCCCTTCTTGGCGAGGTCCTTGAGGTGCTGCTCGTAGCGCTCGGGGGAGACCACCTTCACGTTGAACAGCATCCGGGAGTGGTCGACGCCGCAGAGCTCGGCGCACTTGCCCAGGAAGGTGCCCTCATGGTTGGGGACCACCTGGAAGGCATTGGTGTGACCCGGGATGACGTCCTGCTTCATGAGGAACGGCACCACCCAGAAGGAGTGGATGACGTCACGCGAGGTCAGAACGAAGCGAACCGTCTTGCCCTCGGGGAGCCAGAGGGTCGGGCCCGGGTTGTTGGTCTGCGGGTTCCGCTCACCGGGGACACCGCAGGTGTAGACGCCGCCCGCGTCGGCCGGGAAGTCCTTCTTGTACCGGTCCGGGATCGCGGCCAGGTTCTTGTCCGTCTTCGCGTCGCCGGTGGAGCCTTCGACGTTCTCGACGTAGTTGAAGCACCAGCTCCACTGGAAGCCGACCACGTTGACCGTGACGTCGGGCTTCTTGTCGAGGCTCAGGAGCTTCGACTCGTCGCGTGCCGTGAAGTAGAACAGCACGGAGACGATGATGATCGGGACCACCGTGTACAGCGCCTCGATCGGCATGTTGTACCGGGTCTGCGGAGGAACTTCGACCTTCGTGCGGCTGCGCCGGTGGAAGAAAGCACTCCACAGGATCAGGCCCCACACCAGCACGCCGGTGGCCAGCGCGGCCGCCCAGGAGCCCTGCCACAGGGAGAGGATCCGCGGAGCCTCTTCTGTGACGGGGGTGGGCATGCCAAGGCGGGGGAAGTCCTTGTATGTGCAACCGGTGGCGGTCGCCAGGACCAGGCCCGCGGTCATTGCCTGCAGCAGCTTCCGCCGCATCGGGCGCCGCGGCGAGCGGTCGGAGCCGTTGGGACTCACGTAGCGCCTTCCCGAGAGTCTCGCCCGCGCGGATCGGCTGCGGCCTTCTCGCTGGTCGGTCGCCGCCCTGCGTCGGGCAGGGGTTTGGATGTTTATGCGGACCAAACCCTAGCCGACGCCCTCCGGGGGTTCTCGGGGAGGGGTGCCTACTGCGGGGGGTGGTTCGCTGGTTTGGCGGGTGCGGGTGTGTTTGCGGCTTGTCGCGCAGTTCCCCGCGCCCCTTGGGGGTGCGACTCCGCTGGGTTCTACCGTTGCTGTGTGTCCTACTTCGATGCTGCTTCCGCCGCTCCTCTTCATCCTGTTGCCCGTCAGGCGTTGTCGGCCTCGTTCGATGAGGGGTGGGCCGATCCCGGGCGGTTGTACCGGGAGGGGCGCAGGGCCCGGATTCTGCTGGACGCCGCTCGCGAGGCCGCCGCCGAGGCCGTGGGGTGCCGGGCGGACGAGCTGGTGTTCACCTCGTCCGGGACGCGGGCCGTCCAGACGGGTGTCGCAGGGGTGTTGGCGGGCCGTCGGCGGATCGGACGTCACCTGATCGTGTCAGCCGTCGAACACTCCTCGGTGCTCCATTCGGCCGAAGGGCTGGAGGCGGACGGCGGCACGGTGACGCGGGTGGCGGTCGGGCGGAGCGGGGCGGTGGAGGCGGGCGGCTACGCGGAGGCGCTGCGGCCCGACACCGCGCTGGCGTGCCTGCAGTCGGCCAACCACGAGGTGGGGACGGAACAGCCCGTCGCGGCCGTGGCGGAGGTGTGCCGGGCGGCCGGGGTGCCGCTGCTGGTGGACGCGGCGCAGTCACTGGGGTGGGGTCAGGTGCGGGGTGCCTGGTCGGTACTGACCGCCAGTGCGCACAAATGGGGCGGCCCGTCGGGGGTCGGGCTGCTCGTGGTGCGCAAGGGGGTGCGGTACGCGGCCCGTGAGGCGGAGGAGTTCGGGAATCTGCCGGCGATCGTGGCGGCCGCCGCGTCCCTGCGGGCGGTACGGGCCGAGGCGGACCGGGAGGCGGCACGGCTGCGGGAGCTGACGGAGCGGATCCGGGTCCGGGTGCCCGAACTGGTCCCGGACGTCGAGGTCGTGGGCGATCCGGAACGACGGCTGCCGGGGATCGTCACCTTCTCCTGCCTCTACGTCGACGGGGAGGCGCTGCTCCACGAGCTGGACCGGGAGGGCTTCTCGGTGTCCTCGGGCTCGTCCTGCACCAGCAGCACCCTGACGCCGAGCCATGTGCTCAGGGCGATGGGGGTGCTGAGCGAGGGGAACGTGCGGGTGTCGTTGCCGGCCGGTGCGGTCGAGGAGGACGTGGAGCGGTTCCTGGCGGTGCTGCCGGGGGTGGTGGCGGGGGTGCGCGAGAAGCTCGGGGCACCGGCACCCGCCACGGCCGTGAAGGAGGACGTCCTGGTCGTGGACGCCCTCGGCAAGCGGTGCCCGATCCCCGTCATCGAGCTCGCGAAGGTCATCGGGCACGTACCGGTGGGCGGCCGGGTGCGGGTCCTGTCCGACGACGAGGCGGCGCGGCTGGACATTCCGGCGTGGTGCGAGATGAGGGGCCAGGAGTACGAGGGCGAGGAGCCGGCGGAGAGGGGCTCGGCGTACTCGGTCCGCCGGACGAGCTGACGGTGGTCCGGGGCGCAGCCCCCGGACAGGGGCGCGGGGAACTGCGCGACCGGCCCCCCACGCACCCGCGCCCGAACGAACACGTCAGCCCAGGTGGCCCCGAACCTCCGCGGCCGCGTCCTCCCCGTAGGCCTTGGTGAACCGCTCCATGAAGTGCGCCCGCCGCAACTGGTACTCCTGCGTCCCCACGGTCTCGATGACGAGCGTCGCGAGCATGCAGCCGACCTGGGCGGCGCGCTCGTGCGAGACGCCCCAGGCGAGGCCGGAGAGGAACCCGGCGCGGAAGGCGTCGCCGACACCCGTCGGGTCGGCCTTGCGTTCCTCGTCCGGGCAGCCGACCTCGACCGGGTCCTCGCCGTCCCGCTCGATACGGACGCCGCGCGCGCCGAGGGTGGTGACGCGGTGGCCGACCTTGGCGAGGATCTCGGCGTCGGACCAGCCGGTCTTGGACTCGATGAGGCCCTTCTCGTACTCGTTGGAGAACAGGTACGTGGCGCCCTCCAGCAGTATCCGGATCTCCTCGCCCTCCATCCGGGCGATCTGCTGGGAGAAGTCGGCGGCGAAGGGGATCCCCCGGGAACGGCACTCCTCCGTGTGGCGGAGCATGCCCTCCGGGTCGTCGGCGCCGATCAGGACCAGGTCGAGTCCGCCGACGCGGTCGGCGACGGTCTTCAGCTCGATCAGCCGGGCCTCGCTCATCGCGCCCGTGTAGAAGGAGCCGATCTGGTTGTGGTCGGCGTCGGTGGTGCACACGAAGCGGGCGGTGTGCAGGGTCTCGGAGATACGGACGGACTCGGTGTCCACACCGTGCCGGTCCAGCCAGGCGCGGTAGTCGTCGAAGTCCGCGCCCGCGGCGCCGACCAGGATCGGCTTGGTGCCGAGCTGTCCCATCCCGAAGGCGATGTTCGCGCCCACTCCGCCTCGGCGCACGTCCAGGTTGTCGACCAGGAACGAGAGCGAGACCGTGTGGAGCTGGTCCGCGACGAGCTGGTCGGAGAAACGTCCGGGGAACGTCATGAGGTGGTCGGTCGCGATGGAGCCGGTGACTGCGATGCGCACGGCGTGGACTCTCCTGTGGGGAGCGGGATTGACAGTTCACGCTACCCGGTGGAGGGGCGCCACTGAAGCAGCCGAAACTACCCGATAGTAGATCTTTCTTCGCGGGCTCCCGCGTGCTTACGGTTCGGCTATGACGAACCTCGAGCTCCGCATCGCCCCCGCCCCGGCCGATCTCGACGGCGACCTCGCGTCGCTGCGGGGCGACTGCGCCCGGATGGCTCCGCACTGGGCGGCTCCGGAGAAGATCGCTTCCCGCCCGGTCTCCCCGTCACTCATCCACGGCGTCACCGTCCCGGCAAGGTCGGCCCGACTCCTGGAAGCCATGCCGGACTACGGCAACTAGGAGGTCGTGCTGCCTTTCCTTACGGCTCGTGCGGCCGGGGCGCTCACAGGGAACCGTGCGCTCCCCCGCCGCGTCCCATCGCTGTCCCCCGTCAAGGGGATGTGAGGTACGACAGCAGGGCAGCCGAAGGAGCGATGCGGTGAACACCGAGCGACCCGACCACGAGGGCGGCTCCGCCGAGAGGGCCGAGGGCGTCGCGGACGTCGAGAAGAACACGGGCGCCGAGAACACCGAGGCGGCCGGAAAGGCCGAGACCGCCACCGCCGGAAAGGCCGAGGAGACCGGCACCGCCGGAAAGGCCGAGGACGCCGAGGAGACCGGCACCGCCGGGAACGCCGAGGAGACCGGCACCGCCGGAAAGGCCGAGGAGACCGGGAACGCCGGAAAGGCCGAGACCGGCACCGCCGGAAAGGCCGAGGAGACCGGGAACGCCGGAAAGGCCGAGGAGGCCGAGGAGACCGGCACCGCCGAAGAGCCTGGGGCGGCCGGCAGCGAAACGGCCGGTGCCGCAGAGGACGGTGCCGCGAAGCCGGAAGCGCCGTCGCTCCCCGAAACGGCCACCCGCGACACGGCCGACGCCGAAGAGACCGACCCTGCGGAGGCCGGTGCCGCGAAGACCGGCGCGGAAGACGCCGGCTCTGAGGACGCCGGGGTCGTGCAGGGCGGCGGCGCCGGAGGTGCCGCTCCGCGGCGGCGCCGGTCTCCCCTCCTCGTTGCCTCCGTCGCCGTTGCCGTGCTGTTGGCCGGGGGCGGTGGGGCGTATCTGAGTGCGCAGGCCACCGGGGGTTCCGGGGCCGGGGCCGGGGCGCCCTCGGGTGGCGGCACCCCGGACCCGCTGCTGCTGGACGACTACGCCGGCTCCGGTTCGAACGGCATCGCGCCCGGTGAGCCGAACCCTTACGGGGTGACGTACCGCGCCGAGGGCACACTCCCCGACGGTCCCGGTTCGGCGCCCGCGTACTGGGCGAAGGGCGAGGTCGGCAAGGACGAGGTGGCGCGGCTGGCGAAGGCGCTCGGCGTGGCCGGGACGCCCGTCGTCGACGGCGAGGCCTGGAAGGTGGGCGCCGGGAACGACGGTTCGGGGCCGGTGCTGCGGGTGAACCGGCAGGCGCCGGGCATGTGGACGTTCAGCCGGTACGCACCGGGGACGGACGCCTGCACGGGCGGTATCGCGAAGTGCACCAAGGACCCCGCGGCCCCGGCCGCCGACCCGGTGAGCGAGGCGGCCGCGAAGAAGGCGGCGGCGCCGATCCTGAAGGCCGTCGGGCAGGACGACGCGAAGCTGGACGCGAGCCAGGTCATGGGCGCCCAGCGGGTGGTGAACGCGGACCCGGAGATCGGCGGTCTGCCCACCTACGGGTGGACGACCGGGATCAGCGTCGGCGCCGACGGGGCGGTCATCGGCGGGAACGGGCAGCTCAAGGCGCCGGTCGAGTCGGACTCGTACCCCTTGCTGACCGCCGAGGAGGCGCTGAAGGCGCTGAACGCGGCGCCGGGGGGCGACCACCGGATGGGCATCGGCGGATGCGCGAGCCCGGTGCCGCTCAAGGACCGGCTGGAGAGCCCGTGCGGCTCGTCCACCACCGCCTCCTCCGAGGGACAGACCGTGACCGTCGAGGACGCGGTGCTCGGTCTCGCCCCGCACACCTCGGGCGGGCGGCAGGTGCTCGTGCCGACCTGGCTGTTCGATGTGAAGGGCACGGGGGCCGCGGACGAGTACCGGGTGACGCAGCCGGCTGTCGACCCGGCGTATCTGACGGCGGCCACGACCCCGACGCCGGCGCCGAGCGCCACCTCCGGTCCCCGGAACGTCCAGGTGGACGGCTACACGGCCGAGGGCAGGGAGCTGGTCGTGAGCTTCACCGGCGGGGTGTGCGCCGACTACGCGGCGACGGCGAAGGAGTCCGGCGGGCAGGTGACGGTCACCGTGACCGAGACGCCCTGGCCGGACAAGGTCTGCATCCTGATCGCCAAGGAGTACCACCGGACCGTACAGCTGGACGAGTCGCTCGGCGGCCGGAAGGTGGTCGGCTCGGACGGCAAGGCCGTACCGCTGGAGAAGGCGGGGGCGCGGCTGCCCGACGTCCAGTAGGCGCCGCGCGGAGCAGGGAGCATGACGAAGGCGGCGGCCCCGAGGAGGGGTCCGCCGCCTTCGTCCGTGCCGGCGATGCTCAGCTGAAGGAGTCGCCGCAGGCGCAGGAGCCCGTGGCGTTCGGGTTGTCGATCGTGAAGCCCTGCTTCTCGATGGTGTCGACGAAGTCGATGGAGGCGCCGCCCAGGTACGGGGCGCTCATGCGGTCGGTGACGACCTTGACGCCGTCGAAGTCCTTGACGACGTCGCCGTCGAGGGAGCGCTCGTCGAAGAAGAGCTGGTACCGCAGGCCGGAGCAGCCGCCCGGCTGCACGGCGACGCGCAGCGCCAGATCGTCACGGCCTTCCTGGTCGAGCAGGGCCTTGACCTTCGCCGCGGCGGCGTCGGACAGGATGATGCCGTCGGTGGCGGTGCTGGTCTCGTCCGATACGGACATCTACATCTCTCCCGGGTTGTACGGAGGCTGCTTGCCGACGGTTGCAACCGACGGGGCCGCGGATTCATTCCGGGCCGCTGTTCTTTCATGCTCGCACACCGGCGGCGAAGCGAACAGCGACCGTCCGGAGCGCCCCACGGCCTCCGCGCACCCTGTCCGGGATTCATGTCACATCGACGCGATGACCATCGTCAAAGTGACACGAAGCAAGCTATCATAGATAGCGTCAGTTCGACGAGAAGCAGTTCGACGAAAGTAGAAAGGGTGCGTGACGTGACCACCGCCCAGACCACGGAGCTCGACGTACAGCCGACTCCGCTCGCCCTGTTGCTGCTCGGCCGTGAGGCCGACCCGAAGAGCGAGCGGGGTGTCGAGTGCCCCGGCGACCTGCCCTCGCCCTCCGACCCGGACCTGGTCGAGCGCGCCCGGGCGGCCAAGGAGAAGCTCGGTGACAAGGTCTTCGTGCTCGGCCACCACTACCAGCGCGACGAGGTCATCCAGTTCGCCGACGTCACGGGCGACTCCTTCAAGCTGGCCCGGGACGCGGCCGCCCGCCCGGAGGCCGAGTACATCGTGTTCTGCGGTGTGCACTTCATGGCCGAGTCGGCGGACATCCTGACGTCGGACGACCAGAAGGTGGTCCTGCCCGACCTCGCGGCCGGCTGCTCGATGGCCGACATGGCCACGGCCGAGCAGGTCGCCGAGTGCTGGGACGTACTGACCGAGGCCGGCATAGCCGAGCAGGTCGTGCCCGTCTCGTACATGAACTCGTCCGCGGACATCAAGGCGTTCACGGGCAAGCACGGCGGCACGATCTGCACCTCGTCCAACGCCCAGCGCGCCCTCGAGTGGGCGTTCGAGCAGGGTGAGAAGGTCCTGTTCCTGCCCGACCAGCACCTCGGCCGCAACACGGCCGTCCGGGACATGGGCATGTCCCTGGAGGACTGTGTCGTCTACAACCCGCACAAGCCGAACGGCGGCCTGACCGCCGAGCAGCTGCGCGCGGCGAAGATGATCCTGTGGCGCGGCCACTGCTCGGTGCACGGCCGCTTCAGCCTGGAGTCGGTCGAGGACGTCCGCGCCCGCATCCCCGGGGTGAACGTGCTGGTGCACCCGGAGTGCCGCCACGAGGTCGTCGCCGCGGCGGACCACGTCGGCTCGACCGAGTACATCATCAAGGCGCTGGAGGCGGCCCCGGCCGGCTCGAAGTGGGCCATCGGCACCGAGCTGAACCTGGTGCGCCGCCTGGCGAACCGTTTCGCGCCCGAGGGCAAGGAGATCGTCTTCCTCGACAAGACGGTCTGCTTCTGCTCGACCATGAACCGCATCGACCTCCCCCACCTGGTCTGGGCCCTGGAGTCGCTGGCCGAGGGCAAGCTGGTCAACCGCATCGAGGTCGACCAGGAGACCGAGGCGTTCGCCAAGCTGGCACTGGAGCGGATGCTGGCGCTGCCGTAGCCGGCCGCCCGCGGTCCCGGATCAGCCCGACACCGGCTTCTGGTCGGGGTGGTCCGGGTCCAGCGTGAAGAGGGTCCCGTCCGGGCTGAGCACCGTCACGGCGCCCTCGTCGAGGAACACGGCCGCCGACTGGTAGCCCATCCCGCCGACGTGGTCGGCCCGCGCGGGGGACTCCCACAGCAGGCCGCCCGCGGCGATGTCGAGGGCGGCGACCCGCCCGGAGGCGCTGGCCACGAACGCCGTACGGCCCTGCCCGTCGGCGACGGGCTCCCCGGGCTGCTGAAGGGTGGTCGCGGTCGACCACAGCCGCTCGCCCGTCCCGGGCGCGTAACCGGTCAGCAGCCCGCTGGAGGCGGCGAAACACAGCACACCTCCGACCAGCGCTACCCTGCCGCGCGCGCTGCCCGCCAGCTTCTTCCTGCGCACCGCCGCGGTGTCCGGGTCGACCAGCAGCACCTCGGTGTACACCGAGTCGGTGGAGGTCGGGCTGCCCTGCCGGGACGCCATCACGAAGGCCAGATCGCCGTCGACCGTGCCGACGTGGACGGCGTCGCCGTCCGGCACGCTCACCTTCCGGGTGGTGCCGTCGGCGGGGTCGACGGCGTAGAACACGGTGCGCGACGGGGTGCCCGCGTTGGTGCAGCCCGCGTACGGAAGGCCGTCGACGTCGTGCAACTCGCACCCGTAGTCGCCCCCGGCGGGCAGCGTCGTGGTCCAGCGCGCGGTGCCGTCGCGCGGGTCGCGGGCCGTCACCCGCTTGCCGTCCGGAATCAGCAGCAGCTCGCCGACGACGGCGGGGTCGGTGCCGGAACCGTCCATGGCGCGCGACCAGAGCCGCTCGCCGGTGCCCGCGTCGAGGGCGACGACGGAGGTCGCCGTGTCGTCGCCCGTGCTGTTCATGACCGACTGGGCGACCAGCACCGTGTCGTCGTGCACCCCGAGGAGCGTGCTGCCGTACCCCTCCCGGGTCACACCCGAGGGCAGGGAGTCCGCGCGCCAGAGGATCCGGCCGGTCGCCGCGTCGACCCGGATCGGAAGGGTGCCGGAGCCGCCGCAGTACAGGGCGCCCTTGCCCGCCGTACAGGACAGGGTGCCGCCCTCGGTCACCCCGGTGACGCCGCCCAGCGGCCGGCGCACACCGGTCGCGGCCGTCCCGAAGACCGACGTCCGCCACGGTTTCCAGCCGGCCGGCAGCGGTTCCCAGCGGGAGGACCCGGCGCCCGCGCCGTCCGGCTCCGCCGTCGTGTCGGACCTGGTGAACGGGTCGTACAGGGAGGAGACGGCGAGCGCCACGGCCAGGACACCCGCCGCTCCCGCCAGGACCGGCCACCGGCGCAGCCGGCGCCCGGCGCGCGGCCGGGGCGGCTCCTCGGGTGTCACACGGGCGGGCGGCACCCACTGGGGCACCGTCCGCGCGTCGCCCGCCTCCGGCTCGGGCAGCGCCCCGGCCAGTTCCCGGCCCAGCTCCTCGAGTCCGAGCCGGTCACCGGCCTCCTTGGCGAGGCAGCGGCCCAGCAGCCCGCGCAGCGGTTCGGGGACCGCGTCCAGCGACGGTTCCTCGTGCATGACGCGGTACGCCGTCATGTAGGGGCTCTCGGCGTCGAAGGGACCGCGGCCGGTGGCGGCGAACACCAGCAGCGCGCCCAGGGAGAACACGTCCGAGGCGGGGCCGACCGAGCGGGCGTCCTTGAACTGCTCCGGGGACATGAACGGCGGGGTGCCGATCGCGTGCCCCGTCTCCGTGAGGGTCTGGCTCTCGGTGGCGCGGGAGATCCCGAAGTCGATGACCCGGGGGCCGTCCTCGGCCATGAGGACGTTGGCGGGCTTGAGGTCACGGTGGACGACCCCGGCCCGGTGGATGTCCCGCAGCGCCTCCACCAGCCCGAGGGCCAGCCGGCGCAGCTCGGCGCCCTTCAGCGGGCCGGTCTCCCGGAGGCGGGCGGAGAGCGCGGCGCCCGGCACGTACTGCGTGGCCATCCAGGGCCGGGGGGCCTCCGGGTCGGCGTCCACGACCGGCGCGGTGAACGCCCCGCTCACCTTGCGGACCGCCTCGATCTCCTGCCGGAAACGGGCCCGGAAGATCCCGTCCTCGGCGTACTGGGCGTGCACCAGCTTGACGGCGACCTCGCGCCCCGAACGGGACCGGCCCAGGTAGACGACGCCCATGCCCCCGGACCCGAGGCGGTCGACGATCCGGTAGCCGCCGAGCGCCTTCGGGTCGTCCTTGTGCAGCGCCACGTCCCGGTTTCCCTTCCCCCGCCGGACAGTTCGAGCCCACAGGATATGAAAACCCTGTGGGGAAGGCGGATCGGCGCGACGGGCCCGCAGCGCGGTGTGCGCCGGCCGTGCTCAGCCCGCCGAGACCGGTGTGCGGTCGGGGTCGGCCGGGTCCAGGGTGAAGACGGTGCCGTCGGCGGTCACCACCACCACGGCGCCCTTGTTGACCAGGACCGCCGGCTGGAGCCCGCTGGCCAGGACCTCGGCACGGGCGTCCGACTGCCACAGCGGGGTGCCCTTGGCCGCGTCCAGGGCAGCCGTCCGACCGCTGGTGGTGGCCAGGTACACCGTGCTTCCCTCGTCGTCCACGGTGACGTCGCCCGGTGACTCCAAATCGGTGCCGCTCTCCCACTTCCGGATGCCGGTGGCGGGGTCGACGGCGCTCACCCGGCCGCCCAGCGTGACGAACCAGAGCGTGTCGTGCCGCATCACCACCGTTCCCTTGAACGTGCCGGTCAGCGCGGTCACCTCGCGCTTGCCGTCGGCGGGGTCGACGCGCAGGATGCGGCGGTACGTGACGTCGCCGTCGACGAAGGGGCCCTCGTCCACCGACTCCACGAAGACCAGCTGCCCGTCGAGGGCGCCGACCAGTGTGTCGTTGGCGTTCAGCGAGGTCACCCGCTCGGTGGAGCCGTCGGTGGGGTCGACGACGAGGACCTGCGAGTCGTCGGAGTTCTCCGCCTGGGTCGCGCACTCGACGTACAGGCGGTCCGCCAGGGACGTCGGTGTGCAGGAGTACCCGGTGGGCAGGGAGAGTTTCCAGCGCTGGGCGCCGTCGCTCGCCGAGCGGGCGGTCAGCGAACGGCCGTCGCCCTCCTCCATCAGGGCCAGCCCGTCCGCGGAGACCGAGCCGAGGCCGTCCTTGTGCGTGTTCCGGGACCAGAGCGTCTCGCCGGTGTCGCTGTCGAGCCCGAGAACGGCCTGCACCTGCGTCCCGCCGTCCTCCCTGTCCACGATCAGCTCCACGAGCACCACACCGTCGTGCACACCGAAGACCGAGGTGACGTACAGGTCGGGCGAGACCCCCGCGGGCGCGATGTCCGCCCGCCACACGGTCCCGCCGGTGGCGCCGTCGATCCGTTCCGGCAGGAGGGCGCTGCCACCGCAGTAGAGGGCGCCCCCGTCCATCGCGCAGAACGGCGCGGTGGCGGCCTCCTTCGTGTCCGGGGCCTTGCGCAGTCCGCGCTCGGCGTCCGCGCGCACGGTCGTCTGCCAGGGCTTCCAGCCGGCCGGGAGCGCCGCCCGGCCGGAGGCGGCGGACGTGGCCGACGGCCTCGACGAGGCGGAGCTCACCGGCGGGGCGTCGTCCGGGAAACCCGGCCCGTACCACATGTAGCCCAGCGTCCCCAGGGCGAGCGCGCCGACCGTGCCGATCGCGGCCCACACCGGGCGCGTACGGCGTCGGCGGCGGCCGGAGCCGGTGGTGACGGCCGTGCGGTCGACGGCGTGCCCCGGGTCGGTCTCCGCGGCGGCCCGCAGGGCGACCGGACGCAGGGTCAGCGTGGGCGGATCGTCGTCCCCCGTGGGCTCGGGCAGGGCGGAGGCGAACGCGTGGGCCAGTTCGTCGAGTCCGGGCCGCTCCTTGGCCTCCTTGGCCAGGCAGCGCTCCAGGACGGTGCGCAGGGGGCGGGCCACGCCCTCCAGCACGGGCTCGTGGTGCACCACCCGGTAGGCGGTCAGATAGGGGCTGTCGGCGTCGAAGGGGCCACGGCCGGTGAGGGAGTACGCCAGCAGCGCGCCGAGCGAGAAGACGTCGGAGGCGGGGCCGACCGAGCGGGCGTCGGTGAACTGCTCCGGCGACATGAAGGGCGGGGTGCCGATCATCTGGCCGGTCTCGGTGAGGGTGTTGTGGTTCTCGGCCGCCCTGGATATGCCGAAGTCGATGACGCGGGGGCCGTCCTCGGCCATCAGGACGTTCGCCGGCTTCAGATCGCGGTGCACCACACCCGCCCGGTGGATGTCCCGCAGCGCCTCCACCAGCCCCAGGGCGACCAGCCGCACCTCGGCGCCCCGGATCGGGCCGCCCTCACGGATCCGGTCGGCGAGCGAGCGTCCCGGCACGTACTGGGTCGCCATCCAGGGCCGGGCCGCCTCCGGATCGACGTCCACGACCGGCGCGGTGAAGGCGCCGCTCACCTTGCGGACGGCCTCGATCTCCTGCCGGAACCGGGCCCGGAAGACGGCGTCCTCGGCGTACTGGGCGTGCACCACCTTCAGCGCGACCTCGCGCCCCGACCGTGAGCGGGCGCGGTAGACGACACCCATGCCTCCGGCCCCGAGCCGGTCGACGATCCGGTAGCCGCCGAGCATCCTCGGGTCGTCCTTGTGCAGCGGCACGTCCCGATTCCCTTCCGCCGCAGTGCAGTTCGAGCGCACAGCATAAGGAACCGGCCCGCCGGAAAAACCGTCGGCGCGACGGACGAGGTGTCCGCCGCGCCGACCTGCCGTCAGACGCCCGCCGGTTCGGGCGCCTTCTCGGGCTGTGCGGCCTCCCGCTTCAGGGCCCGCTTCCTGGCCCGGCGTTCCTTGCGCAGTTCGAGCATCGCGTAGAGCGTCGGGACGAGGAGCAGGGTGAGCAGCGTCGAGGTGATCAGACCACCGATCACGACCACCGCCAGCGGCTGGGCGATGAAGCCGCCCTGACCGGTGACGCCGAGGGCCATCGGCAGCAGGGCGAAGATGGTGGCGAGCGCGGTCATGAGGATGGGGCGCAGCCGGTGCCGGCCGCCTTCCACCACGGCCTCGACGACGCCGTACCCCTGGGTGCGGTACTGGTTGATGAGGTCGATCAGGACGATCGCGTTGGTCACCACGATGCCGATGAGCATCAGCATGCCGATCATCGCCGGAACGCCCATCGGGGTGCCGGTGGCGACGAGCAGACCGATCGCGCCGGTCGCCGCGAACGGGATGGAGACCAGCAGGATCAGCGGCTGGACGAGCGAGCGGAAGGTCGCCACCAGCAGCATGAAGACGATCGCGATCGCCGCGAGCATCGCCAGGCCCAGGTTCTTGAACGCGCTGTCCTGGTCCGAGGAGACGCCGCCGATCTCGGCGGTGGCGCCCGCCGGGAGCTTCAGAGCGTTGATTTTCGACTGGAGCTGGGTGCTCACCGCGCCGGTGTTGTCGCCGGTCGGCCGGGCACTGACGGTGGCGGCGCGCCGGCCGTCGATCCGGGTCATCGACACCGGGCCGTCGACCAGTCGCACGGTGGCGATGTCACCGAGCTTCACCGCGCCCAGCTTCAGGCTCTTCAGCTGGGCGAGGGTCTGCGCGGGGTTCGCCGAGCGGATGACGACATCGCGTTCGGTGTCGTCGAGGACCGCCTTCGCCGCCGTCGTCCCGCGCACGGCCTGGGTGACCGCCGCGCCGAGCGTCTGGTCGTCGAAACCGGCCGCGGCCGCCCTGGAGTTGGCCTGGACGGAGATGCGCGGCACGCTCTGCGAGAGGTCGCTGGTGACGTCGGTGACGTCGTCGAGCCCGGCAACCGCCTTGCGGACCTGCTCGGACGCGGTGCGCAGCACGTCCGCGTCGGCCGCCTTCACCACGACGCTCAGGTCCTGGCTGCCGAAGCCGTCACCGGCGGCGACGGTGGTCGTGCCGATGCCGTCGAGCTTCTTCAGCCCGTCCTCGATACGGCTCTGGACGTCGTCGTACGACGCCGAGTCCTCCAGCATCACCTGGTACGAGGCCTGGTTGGTGTCGGTGCCGCCACCGAAGGCCGCCAGGAAACCGGAGGAGCCGACGGTGACCTGGTAGTCCTTCACGCCCTTGACGCCGGCGAGCAGCTTCTCGACCTTCTTGGCCTGGGCGTCGGTCGCGGCGAGAGCCGTGCCGGGCTTCAGCTTCTGCTTGACCGTCAGGACCTGCTGCTCGCCCTGGTCGAAGAAGTTGGTCTTCAGCAGGGGTGCCATGCCGAAGGTGCCGAGCAGGACGACGACGGCGATGGCCACACTGGTGAGCCGGCGCCGGGTCGCGAACCTGAGGACGGGGACGTAGAAGCGCTGGAGCCGGCTCCTCGCCTCCTTCTCCTCCGCCGCGCGGCGGGCTTCCTCGGCGTCCTCGGGGGTGCCCTTGGGGGCACGCAGGAACCAGTACGACAGGACCGGAACGACCGTCAGCGAGACCAGCAGGGAGGCCAGCAGGGCCGCCGTGACGGTGAGGCTGAACGCGCCGAACAGGGCGCCCACCATGCCGCCGACCAGACCGACCGGCAGGAACACGGCGACCGTGGTGAGGGTGGAGGAGGTGACCGCGCCGGCCACCTCGCGGACCGCGGTGAGGATCGCGGTCCGCCGCTCCTCGCCGTAGCCGAGATGGCGCTTGATGTTCTCCAGGACGACGATCGAGTCGTCGACGACCCGGCCGACGGCGATGGTCAGCGCGCCCAGGGTCAGCATGTTGAGCGACAGGTCGCGGGTCCACAGCACGATCAGGGCGAGGACCACGGACAGCGGGATGGAGACCGCCGTGACCAGCGTGGAGCGGACCGACGCCAGGAACACCAGGATGACGAGGACCGCGAAGAGCAGACCGAGCGCGCCCTCGGTGGTCAGGCCCTCGATGGCCTTGGACACGGCCGGGCCCTGGTCGCTGACGACGGTGATCCTCGCGCCGGAGCCGAGGTCCTGGCGCAGGCCGGGCAGCTTGTCCTCGACGGCGTGGGAGATGGCGACCGCGCTGCCGTCGTGGTCCATGGTGACCATCACGGCGAGGCTGGGCTTTCCGTCGGTGCGGGTGAGGGAGTCGGCGGGCGCCTCCTCCTGCTTCACCGTGGCCACGTCACCGAGCCGCACCGGCTTCTTCCCGGCCGGGCCGGGGATCCGCAGGTCCTCGATCTGCCGGACGGAGGTGTAGCCGCCGCCGACCCGGACGGTGCGGTTGCTGCCCGCCTCGTCGAAGGAACCGGCCGCGACGGTCGCGCCGCCCGCCTGCAGGGCCAGGGTGAGGGACTGCGTGGTCAGGCCCGCCCGGGCGAGCTTGGCGTCCGCCGGGGTGACGGTGACCTGGAGGTCGCGGACGCCGGTGACGGCGACCTGGCCGACGCCGTCGATGTCCTTGAGGGCGGGCACCACGGTCGTGTCGAGCTGGTCGGCGAGGGCCTGCTGGTCCTTGCCGGAGGTGACCGCGAGGACCACGGTCGGCATGTCGTCGGTGGAGCCGGCGACGACCTGCGGGTCCACCGAGTCCGGGAGCTGGGCGCGGGCCCGGTTGACGGCGAGCTGGACGTCGGCGACGAGCTGCTTGGTGTCGTTGCCGTAGTCGAAGGACGCCACGACGAGGGCGTTGCCCTCGCTCGCGGTGGAGGTGACGCCGGTGATGCCGTCGACACCTTCGAGGCCGGCCTCGATCGGCTCGATCACCTGCTTCTCGACGACGTCCGGGGAGGCGCCCTGGTAGGGGGCGAGCACGGACACCATCGGCAGTTCGATGGTCGGCAGGAGCTGCTGTTTGAGCTGAGGGATCGCGATCGCGCCGAAGGCGAGCGCGATGAGGGACATCAGGCCTGTCAGGGCCCGTTGCGCGAGGCTGAAGCGGGACAGCCAGGACATGGGTGACGGGTCTCTCTTCTGTGAGCGGCAGAAGTCGTGCCGGTACGGCGGCACGGCCCCTCAACCCTGTGCCCCCGGAGCACCACGATCCGTAAACCCCAGGTCCATTTCCTTATGCCTGTCCTACTCCCGCCGCAGTACGCGGCGGCAGGGATCACTCCACCCTCGGGCGTACCAGCCCGGACTCGTAGGCGATCACCACGAGCTGGGCCCGGTCGCGGGCGCCCAGCTTGCCCATGGCCCGGTTGACGTGCGTCTTCACGGTCAGCGGGCTGACCTCCAGCCGCTCGGCTATCTCGTCGTTGGAGTGCCCTCCGGCCACCTGGACGAGGACCTCGCGCTCGCGCACGGTGAGGGCGCCGAGCCGTTCCGCCCGTGCGGGGTCGTGCTCGTCGGGGCCGTCGCCCTGCGCGAGGAAGCGGGCGATCAGGCCCTTGGTGGCGGCCGGGGAGAGCAGGGCCTCGCCGCCGGCGGCTATCCGGATCGCGTTCAGCAGTTCCTCCGGCTCGCTGCCCTTGCCGAGGAAGCCGGAGGCGCCCGCGCGCAGCGACTGCACCACGTAGTCGTCGACCTCGAACGTCGTCAGGATGACCACCCTCACCTGGGCGAGGTCGGGGTCGGCGCCGATCTCACGGGTGGCGGCGAGACCGTCGGTGCCGGGCATGCGGATGTCCATCAGGACGACGTCGGGGCGTTCCTCCCGGGCCAGCCGGACCGCCTGTGCCCCGTCGGAGGCCTCCCCCACCACCTCCATGTCGGACTCGGAGTCGACGAGCACCCGGAACGCGCTGCGCAGCAGCGCCTGGTCGTCGGCGAGCAGGACACGAATCGTCATACGGGGTCCTCGGCTGTCCGGGTACGGGTCTTGACCGGCAGGATCGCATGCACCCGGAAGCCGCCTCCGTAGCGGGGACCGGTGGTGAGGGTGCCGCGCAGGGCGGTGACGCGTTCCCGCATGCCGAGCAGACCGTGGCCGCCGCCGGTCACGGGGGTCTCCTCGGGCTCGGGGCGTCCGTCGTCGAGGACCGTGATCTCGATGTGCGGTCCCACCCGGACGACGCTGACCTCGGCCTTGGCGTCCGGTCCGGCGTGTTTCCGGACGTTGGTGAGGGCCTCCTGGATGACCCGGTAGGCGGCCAGGTCGACGGCGGCGGGAAGTCGTGTGTCGTGGTCGGCGCGGGCCACCTCGACCAGCAGTCCGGCGTTGCGGAAGGTGCCGGCCAGCTCGTCGAGGCGGTCCAGGCCGGGGGCCGGTTCGGTGGGGGCCTCCGGATCGCCGGACTGGCGCAGCAGTCCGACGGTGGCGCGCAGTTCGTTCAGCGCGGAGCGGCTGGCCTCGCGGACATGGGCGAGGGCCTCCTTGGCCTGGTCGGGCCGCTTGTCCATGACATGGGCGGCGACCCCGGCCTGGACGTTGACCAGGGCGATGTGGTGGGCGACCACGTCGTGCAGATCGCGGGCGATGCGCAGCCGCTCCTCGGCGACCCGGCGGCGGGCCTCCTCCTCGCGGGTGCGCTCGGCCCGCTCGGCGCGGTCGCGGATCGCCTGGACGACGGCGCGGCGGCTGCGGACGGCGTCGCCCGCGGTGGCGCCGATGCCGGTCCAGGCGAGGATGCCGAGGTTCTCCTGCGCGTACCAGGGCAGGGGTCCGGCGAGCATCGCGGCGCTGGTGAGGGCGGTCATGGTGAACAGACCGGCGCGCAGCGTGGTGGGGCGGTCGGTGGTGGCGGCGACGGTGAAGAGGGCGACGACGGCGGACATCGCGACGGGGGCGCGGGGGTCGCCGGTGACGCACTCGACGACGGAGAGGGTGCCGGTGACGGCGAGGACCGTCATGGGCGCGCGGCGGCGGAAGACCAGGGCGATGGCGCCGAGGGCCATCAGCAGGAGGCTGAGGGGGTCGGGGGTGCGGACGCTCCAGCTGACGGTGTGGCCGCTGTGCGGGTCGACGAAGGAGCCGGCGAGCATGCACAGCAGGACGCCTGCGGCGAGGGCCGAGTCGAGGGCGAGGGGGTGGGCCGTCAGCTGGTGCCGGGCCCGCGCGAGGGGGGTCACGTTCTGCTTACCGTCGCTCTCCTGGCCGTGGCTGGGGGCTCGCCGCCCCCAGGCCCCCGCTTCGGCCCTGGAGGGGCCTCGTCCTCAAACGCCGGGGGCCGGCTTTCCCGCCCCGGGGATCAGTCCGTCGTCGCTCAGCATCTCCCGGACCTCCTCCAGGCTCGCCTCCGGGGCCGGGAGGATCAGTTCCGAGGGTTCGAGGGCGTCGTCGGGGAGGGGCTCGCCGAGGCGGCGGACGGCGTTCAGCAGGGCGTCGAGGGTGCGGTGGAAGCCCGTCTCGTCGCCCCCCTCCATCTCCGCGAGCAGCTCGTCGTCCAGCGTGTTCAGCTCGGCGAAGTGGGAGTCGGCCAGCGTCCACTGGCCCTCCCCCATGATCCGAACGATCATGTCGGCCCTCCTCGGCTCCGGTCCCCGGCGCCGGGCTGCTACTGCTTGTCGAAGCGCGGGGTGTCCTGCGGCTGCTGCTGGGACTGCGGCTGGCCCGTGCCACCCTCGATGGCCTGCTGTCCGGCGGACGGACCACCGGCGAGCTCGGCCTTCATGCGCTGCAGCTCCAGCTCTACATCCGTACCACCGGAGAGCCGGTCGAGCTCGCTCTGGATGTCGTCCTTCGCGAGGCCGGTGGGGTCGTCGAGGGCGCCGGAGGCGAGGAGCTCGTCGAGGGCGCCGGCCCGGGCCTGGAGCTGGGCGGTCTTGTCCTCGGCGCGCTGGATCGCGAGGCCGACGTCGCCCATCTCCTCGGAGATGCCCGAGAAGGCCTCGCCGATGCGGGTCTGGGCCTGCGCGGCGGTGTAGGTGGCCTTGATGGTCTCCTTCTTCGTACGGAAGGCGTCGACCTTGGCCTGCAGACGCTGCGCCGCGAGCGTGAGCTTCTCCTCCTCGCCCTGGAGCGTGGCGTGCTGCGTCTCCAGGTCGGTGACCTGCTGCTGGAGGGCGGCCCGGCGGGAGAGTGCCTCACGGGCGAGGTCCTCGCGGCCGAGCGCCAGCGCCTTGCGGCCCTGGTCCTCCAGCTTCGAGGACTGCGACTGCAACTGGTTGAGCTGCAGCTCCAGGCGCTTGCGCGAGGTCGCCACGTCGGCGACACCGCGGCGCACCTTCTGCAGGAGCTCCAACTGCTTCTGGTACGAGTAATCGAGGGTCTCGCGCGGGTCCTCGGCCCGGTCAAGGGCCTTGTTCGCCTTCGCGCGGAAGATCATCCCCATACGCTTCATGACACCGCTCATGGGCTTCGCGCGCCCCCTTCTGACGTCCAGCTCCAGCTCTGCGACAGAACCCACAGTACGGGCCCTGCATCCATTGACGCACTGTTCGGGGGCGGATGCGCTCCTCCCCGAGAACGACTGACCGAGACCTTTGCTCCGGCGTGAGGAGTAGGTGACCCTCAGGGTGGGCGCCGCCCCTCCCTTACATCCCCTTTTCCTCTGTTTTCCCCCGTCCATCCCGGTCCGTCTCCCCTACAGACGTCTGGTGTTGCCGGATCGTTCCCCGCCGGGCTGGGGTCCATGCCCGCGAGCGCTTACCCTTGGGTTTTGTGTTCCGTAGCCGTGCCAAGGAAGAGAAGGCCCCCGCCGACAAGGCGCTGGTGACCGACTCCAAGCAAACCCGTGACCCGCAGGCCCCCAAGGGCCGGCCGACGCCCAAGCGCAGCGAGGCCCAGTCGCAGCGCCGCAGCGTCGCCAACACGCCGACGACGCGCAAGGAGGCAGCGAAGCGTCAGCGCGACGAGCGCCGCACCCAGCTCGAGCGTCAGCGCCAGGCACTGGCGGGCGGCGACGAGCGGTACCTGCCGGCCCGTGACAAGGGCCCGGTCCGCAAGTTCGCGCGCGACTTCATCGACTCGCGGTTCAACGTGGCGGAGTTCTTCCTGCCCATGGCCGTGGTGATCCTGGTGCTGAGCCTGGTGCGGGTGGCCTCGCTGCAGAGCATCGCGCTGCTGCTGTGGCTGGTCGTGATCGTGCTGATCGTGCTCGACTCGATCGTCACAGGCTTCCGGCTGCGCAAGGCGCTGTCGACGCGCTTCCCCGACCAGAACAGGCGGGGCGCGATCGCCTACGCCCTGATGCGCTCCCTGCAGATGCGCCGGCTCCGGCTGCCCAAGCCGCAGGTCAAGCGCGGAGAGCGGCCCTGAGCACGACGGCTTTCTCCGGGGGAGCGGCCGAGGCCTGGCTGAGCAGGCTGGGCGGGCTGCGTGATGTCGTACGGCAGGAGCTGGTGGCCCGGCAGCTCGACGAGCAGATCGTCGGGCGTTATCCGGTCGGGCAGCGGCTGCGGGTCCTCGACGTCGGGATGGGCCAGGGCACGCAGGCGCTGCGGCTGGCCCGCCTCGGCCACCAGGTGACCGGTCTGGAGCAGGACGCCACGATGGCCGCGGCGGCCCGTGAGGCGCTGTCCGGGGAGCCGGAGGGCATCCGGGAACGGATGCGGATCATCGAGGGCGACGGCCGGGACACCGGTGTGCACTTCCTGCCGGGCAGCTTCGACGTGGTGCTGTGCCACGGGGTGCTGATGTACGTCGAGGAGCCGGACGCCCTGCTGGCGGGCCTGGGGCGGATGCTGGCCCCGGGCGGGCTGCTGTCGCTGCTGGTGCGCAACGCCGACGCGCTGGCCATGCGGCCGGGGCTGAGCGGCGACTGGGCGGGCGCGCTGGCCGCCTTCGACACCGTGTCGTACACCAACCGGCTGGGCCTGGACGTACGGGCGGACCGGCTGACCACGCTGACCGACGCGCTGGCGGGGATCGGGGCGCCGCTGCAGGCCTGGTACGGGGTGCGGGTGTTCACCGACACCGCGGCCGACGGGACCACCGTCCCGGACGATCACGACGTGGCGTCGGCGCTGCTGGCGGCGGAGGAGCGGGCGGGGAGGACGGATCCCTACCGGGGGGTGGCGGCGTTGCTGCATCTGTGTGGGGTTCGGGGGGCCTGAGGTCGTCCTGAGAGCTGCGGGTGCGTGGGGCCTGGGTTCGCTCGTTCGGGTGAGTCCACCGGGCCCCTCGCGGCCGACGCCGTGAGACTCGGGGCATGGACTCCGCCCGCTTCCGTGCTCTGGGACCCGCCCTGCTCCTGTGCTGCGCCGGGTGTTCCGGCCTCGGGGTTCCGCAGGCCACGACCGCGCAGGCCGGGCAGGTCGCGCGGGCCGTGCAGCCGCCGGGAAAGGCCGCGGACGACCTGCAGAGCGACTTCCAGCGGGTGATCAAGGACGTGCTGCCGTCGGTCGTGCAGATCGAGACGGAGAGCGGGCTGGGGTCGGGCGTCGTCTACGACGGCAAGGGGCACATCGTCACCAACGCGCACGTCGTGGGCGGCGGGCGGTCGTTCCGGGTGACCACTGCCAACAGCAAGAAGCCGCTGACGGCGTCCCTGGTCTTCTCGTACCCGCAGCAGGACCTCGCCGTGGTCAAGCTGGACGCGGTGCCGTCCGGGCTGCGGGCGGCCTCGTTCGGGGACACCTCGAAGGTGCAGGTCGGACAGGTCGTGCTGGCGATGGGCTCGCCGCTGGGGCTGTCGTCGAGCGTGACCGAGGGGATCGTCTCGGCGACCGGACGGACCGTCAGCGAGGGCGGCGACGACGGCGGTACGGGAGCGACGCTCGCCAACATGGTGCAGACCTCGGCGGCGATCAACCCCGGCAACAGCGGGGGCGCGCTGGTCGGTCTGGACGGGCGGATCATCGGCATCCCGACGCTGGCCGCGACCGATCCCGAGCTCGGCGGGGGCACGGCGCCCGGTATCGGGTTCGCGATCCCCGCGTCGACCGTGCGCACGATCGCCGACCAGATCGTGCGCAGCGGCCGGGTCACCGATTCGGGCCGGGCGGCCCTCGGCATCACCGGACGCACCTTCGTGGACGCGGACTTCCAGCCCGCCGGGGTGGTCGTGGTGGAGGTGAAGGACGGGGGCGCGGCCGACAAGGCGGGCATCGGGCCGGGGGACGTCATCGTCCGGCTCGGCGACACGGACATCACCACCATCACCTCGCTGACGGAGGCACTGGCCGAGCTGAAGCCGGGCGAGCGGACCACGGTGACGTTCACCCACAACGGCGGCGAGAAGACGGCCGAGGTGACGTTGGGCGAGCAGTGAGGAGGGGCGGCCGTCCCGGACGTGGGGCCGCCCCGAGGGCCCTAGGGGTGTTTCGAAAGTCCCGCACAGCACCCGCGGCGCCCGGCACGTACTCGCGCCGCACCGGCCGAAACCCCAAGTACGTCCAGTACGAGGGCTTTCGTCCGGCGCGCCGAGAGCACGCACCGGACACCGCGGGCACCGCACAGGACTTTCGAAAGACCCCCTAGGCCTCGTTCGCGTGCAGGCTCATGGGGCCGTAGATCTCGGCGGAGTCCTCGAAGAGCCGCACCTGGTCCGCGCCGCCTTCGAGGAGGGCCTTCCACTGCTCCCCGATCCAGGACTCGGCGTCCCCCTGCGTGGTGAACTCCTCGGGTTCCACCGCGGGCTGGACCTCCGTCCCGTCGGCCTTCTCGAACCGCCACGTCCATGCCGCCATGTACGCCTCCCAGATATGAACACGTGCAGAGCAGAAGCCGGATCTTGGTCCGGCTCCTGCCGTGCAGCCTAGTCGGATGCGCAAGACCAGGTCAGAGACGCGAAAATCAGCTGTGTGGATGTGACTCTGCTCGGTACCGGTGCCCCCGCGGGCCTGCCCCGCCCCGACTGCCCCTGCGCTGTGTGCGCGACCTCGCTGGGCCCGCACGCGCGGGCGGCGACCGCGTTGCTCGTGGACGGCGCGCTGCTGCTCGATCTGACGCCGGGCGCGGCCTTCGCGGCGGCCCGGGTGGGGCGTTCGCTGGCCGGGGTACGGCAGGTGCTGCTGTCGCATCCGCACGACGGGCCGCCGGTGGAGGTGCCGGCCGGACTGCCGCAGCCTGGCCGGATGCCGGACGGGCGGGAGCTGGCGCTGCTGACGGGGCATCGGGTGCGGGCGGTGGCGATGGACGCGCCGGGGACCGGCTACGCGGTGACCGGTCCCGCCGGGCAGCGGCTGCTGTATCTGCCGCCGGGGGGTGCGCCGGCCGGTCTGGAGGAGGGCGCGGAGCACGCCGAGCGGTACGACCTGGTCTTCGTGGACGTCGTGGGGCGGCCGGACGCGCTGGCGAAACTGCGGGCGGTGGGCGCGGTCGGGCCGACGACGGACGTCGTCGCCGTACATCTGGACCATGATGTGCCGCCGGGCGCGGAGTTGACGCGGCGGCTGGCGGCGGGGGGCGCGCGGGCGGTGCCGGACGGGACGACGCTGGTGGCGGGGGTGTACGAGGACGTGCCGGACGTGCCGCGGCGGACGCTGGTGCTGGGCGGGGCGCGGTCGGGGAAGTCGGTGGAGGCGGAGCGGCGGCTGGAGTCGTTCCCCGACGTGCTGTACGTGGCGACCGGGGGGACGCGGGGCGGGGACACCGAGTGGGCGGCGCGGGTGGCGGCGCACCGGGAGCGGCGGCCGGGGTCGTGGCGGACGGCGGAGACGTGCGATCTGGTGCCGTTGCTGGCGGAGGAGGGGGCGCCGCCGCTGCTGATCGACTGTCTGTCGTTGTGGCTGACGGACGTCATGGACGCCGTGGGGGCGTGGGACGACGCGGTGTGGGCGGACGGGGGTGAGCGGGCGTTGCGGTCGCGGGTCGCGGAACTCGCGGGGGCGGTGCGGGGGGCTCGGCGGACCGTGGTGCTGGTGTCCAACGAGGTGGGGTCGGGGATCGTACCGGCGACCGCTTCCGGGCGGCGGTACCGGGATGAGCTGGGGCGGTTGAACACGGCGGTGGCGGGTGAGTGCGAGGAGGTCGTACTGGTGGTGGCGGGGCAGGCGGTGGTGCTACGGGGGTGAGCGGCCGGGGTTGCGTGGGGGGGGTGACCGCAACCCACCAGGGGCGCGGGGAACTGCGCGATCGGCCACCGCGCGCCCGCACCCCCGCGACGGCCGTGGTCACACGGGCTTTCGGGCGATCACCCGGTACGCGTTCGAGAAGCGGGTGCGGCGGACGGCCGGGGCCAGGGCGTGGTCGAGGACGGAGGCGAGGGCGGTCGCGAACGGGGCCGCCCGGTGCAGTCGGCTGCGGTTCAGGTACAGGGAGACGGCCGTGGAGAGGTCGTACGGGGTGTGCGGGGTCCGGCGGTCCGTCAGGACGATCTCGCAGCCCCGGGACTCGAGTTCCAGACGGAGGTTGGCCGGGGGGATCAGATGGAGGTGGCGGGGCTGGTCGTAGGGGTGCCACCACTTCCCGAGGACGGTCGCGGACGCGCTCGTGGGGTCGGGGAGTTCGAGGAGGAGATGGCCGCCGGGGCGCAACGCCACCAGCGCCGCGGCGAGTTCCTCGCGGGGTTCTCCGGTGTGTTCCAGGTGGTGGAGCATGCTGACGACGTCGTAGCGGCCGCGCAGGCGGGAGAGGACCCCGGGGTCGGTGAGCGGGCCGAGGTGGGCCTCGTCCAGGCGGCCCGCCGCCCGCGCCCGCCGCACTCTCGGCGTCGGGTCCACCCCGTCGAACGCCGTGTAGGCGAACAGTTCCTTCGCGGCCAGGGGGAAGTGTCCGTCCCCCGTGCCCACGTCCAGCCAGCTCTCCGGCTCGGGGAAGGGCAGCATCACCCGGGCCGTGGCGCGCAGGCGCCTGCGGCTGGACCGCCGGTCGCGCGGGCCGTCGTAGAGCGTCAGTCCCTCGGGGGTCAGGCGCGGGTTCTGGAAGGCGTGCGCGCAGTCCCGGCACTCGTCGACCGCGAAGGTGCCGGGTCTGCGGTGGCGCAGGTCCGGTGAGCGCAGTCGGGTGCGCAGGCGTTTGGAACCGCACCAGGGGCAGTCGTCGCGGCGCGGGTCGTGGATGGGCCTGGGCCGGGAGGGCATGAGCGGCTCCGGGGGGAGGGCAGAACACGAGCGCTACGACATTCCGCAGCAAAACGGAACGTATGGGATACCGATCTTGGGTGCAAAGACGTCGCGCCTGTGGGGTGCCCATGTGCCGCCGGACCGGTCGCCCGGTGCCGGTACTGTTCGGCGAATGAGCTCGCTTAATCTCGACGACTTCACCGATCTGATCGAGCGCCCCGACGGCGGAGTCCGCCGCGACGCGGAGGCCCGCCGGGAACGTCAGATCGTGCCGCCCGGATCGCTGGGGCGCCTGGACGACCTGGGTGAGTGGCTGGCGGCGGCGCAGGGTTCGGTGCCCGTGCGTCCGGTCGTACGGCCGCGGGTGGTGCTGTTCGCCGGCGACCACGGTGTCGCCGAGCTCGGCGTCTCGGCCCGGCCGGCGGGCACCGCCGCGGAGCTGGTGCGGGAGATCCTGGAGGGCGGCCGGCCGGTCTCGGTGCTCGCCCGGCGTCTCGACGTGCCCGTGCGGATCGTGGACATGGCGCTGGACTGCGAGCCGGACGCGTTCCCGGAGGACGTCGTACGGCACCGGGTGCGGCGCGGCAGCGGCCGGATCGACATCGAGGACGCGCTGACGGTGGAGGAGGCCGAGGCGGCCTTCCGGGCGGGCGTGGCGGTCGCGGACGAGGAGGCCGACTCCGGTACGGATCTGGTGGTCCTCGGCGATGTGAGCGTGGGCGGGACCACGGCGGCCGGGGTGCTGGTCGCCGCACTGTGCGGGACCGACGCCTCCGTGGTGACCGGGCGGGGCGGCGAGGGCATCGACGACCTGGCGTGGATGCGCAAGTGCGCGGCCATCCGGGACGCGCTGCGGCGGGCGCGGCCGGTGCTCGGGGAGCAGCTCCAGCTGCTGGCGACCGTGGGCGGGGCGGACCTCGCCGCGATGACGGGCTTTCTGCTCCAGTGCGCGGTACGGAAGCTGCCGGTCGTGCTGGACGGGGTCGTGTCGGCCGCGTGCGCGCTCGTGGGGCAGCGGATCGCGTTCCGGGCGCCGGACTGGTGGCTGGCGGCGAGCAAGAGCGGTGAGCCGGGGCAGGCGAAGGCGCTGGACCGGATGGCGCTGGAGCCGCTGCTCGACCAGGGCGTGAAGGTCGGGGAGGGCGCGGGGGCGCTGCTGGCGCTGCCGCTGGTGCTGGCCGCGGCGGCACTGGCCGCCGAACTGCCGGAGCGGCCGGAGAAGGCCGAGGTCTCCGAGGGGGAGCCCGAGAAGGAGACCGAGAAGGAGTGAGCCGGCGGCGGCCGGTCCGGCACCTGCCGGGCTGCGCCGTCGTGGCTTAGCACCGTCACGGCGGAAAATGGGACATATCATCCCCTCCCATGGGAAACGCCCGTTTCGCCGCCGGCTTCGCCGTCTGGTATCTGCGTGCCGTCGCCTTCGTCAACTTCCTCAGCGCGGTGTGGGTTTCCCTGGGGCAGGACGTGCGACGGCACAACCAGGAGGACCTGTTCACGCCGTATCTGCTGACCGCGGGCTTCGCCTCCGGGGTGTTCACGGCGTTCCTGGCGATCACCATGCGGCGCCGCAAGCGCGCCGCGTGGATCCTCAACCTCGGGCTCGGCGGGGCGTTCCTCGCACTGCTGGCCTTCGCCATGGTGTTCCCGGAGATCCGCCGGCATCCGCAGAACTGGGTGTCGCTGGCCCTGACCGCCGCCTTCGTGGGCGCGCTGCTGCTCGGGCGGCGGGAGTTCTACGCCAAGGGCGACCGGGCCAACCCCCGGCTCGCCGCGACCGTCGCCGCCGCGGGGCTGCTCGTCTCGTCGCTGCTCGCCGCCCTGCTGGTGACGGCGACCGACCAGGCCCCCGGCCGCTCCACGTTCGCCGAGTGCTGGCGCTACGGAACCCTCCGCCTGGTCTCCATCTCCGACTTCCGCTCCCCCGGCATCGCCCCGCCGAACTGGGTCGACGTCACCGTGAACGTGCTGAGCACGGCTCTCGTCCTCGGTGTCCTGTACGCGGCCTTCCGCTCCCGGCGGGCGGTGGACCCGCTCACCGCGGACGACGAGAAGCGGCTGCGGGAACTGCTCGACCGGCACGGCGAGCGGGACTCCCTCGGGTACTTCGCGCTGCGCCGGGAGAAGAGCGTGCGCTGGTCGCCGACCGGGAAGGCGGCCGTCGCCTACCGGGTGGTCGGCGGGGTGTCGCTGGCGTCCGGGGATCCGCTCGGGGACCCGGAGGCGTGGCCGGGGGCGATCGAGCCGTGGCTCGCCGAGGCGCGGGCGCACGGGTGGATCCCGGCCGTGATGGGCGCGAGCGAGGAGGCCGGGACCGTGTACGCCCGGCACGGCCTGGACGCCCTCGAACTCGGGGACGAGGCGATCGTCGAGGTCGCCGAGTTCACCCTGGAGGGCCGGGCCATGCGGACGGTCCGCCAGGCGTACAACCGGGTCCGCCGGGCCGGGTACACCGTGCGGGTACGGCGGCACGAGGACATCCCGCCCGAGGAGCTGGCGCATCTCGTGCGCCGCGCCGACGACTGGCGGGACGGGGCCACCGAGCGCGGGTTCAGCATGGCGCTGGGCCGGCTGGGGGACCCGCAGGACGGCCGCTGTGTGATGCTGGAGTGCACGGACGCCCAGGGTGACCTGCGCGCGCTGCTGTCCTTCGTGCCCTGGGGCCCGCGGGGGCTCTCCCTCGACCTGATGCGACGCGACCGGGACTCCGACAACGGCCTGATGGAGTTCATGGTGATCGAACTCCTCCGGCGCGCGTCGGAGATCCGGATCACGCAGGTCTCCCTGAACTTCGCCATGTTCCGCTCGGTCTTCGAACGGGGCGCGCGGCTGGGCGCCGGCCCGGTGCTCAGGCTGTGGCGCTCCCTGCTGAGCTTCTTCTCGCGCTGGTGGCAGATCGAGTCCCTGTACCGCGCCAACGCCAAGTACCGGCCCATCTGGGAGCCCAGGTTCCTCCTCTTCGAGAAGAGCGCGGACCTTCCCCGCATCGCCCTCGCCTCGGCACGGGCGGAGGGCTTCCTGGAGACACCGGGGCTGCCGAAGTGGTGAGTCCTCGCGTCACGCGCCGGGCCCGCGCCGAGTGGGGACCGCTGTACACGGCCGTGCGCGGGCCCCTGGTGCGGCGGCGGTGGCGCGCGGTGCCGATGACCCTGGCGGCGGTGGGCCTGACGTCGGCCCTGCAGCTCGTGCAGAACCAGTCCTGGGGCTACCGCCCGGTGCAGAACCTGGGCGCGGTCCGGGCCGAGGACCCCCTGTGGCTCGCCCTCCTGCGCACCCCGCTCTCCCTGTTCGTCCCGGCCCTGGATCTGCCGGTCTGGGGCGCCCTCGCCCAGATCCTGCTGGTGTTCGGCATCGCGGAGATCTGCCTGGGCCGGCGGCGCACCCTGACCGTGGCCTACGCCGCGACCCTCGCCGGCACCCTGTACGCCCGCGCCGCCATCGCCCTGAACGCCCTCCCCCTCACCGACGCCCAGGTGGTCGACACGGGCCCGTCGGCGGCGGTGGTGGGCCTGGCGGTGTACCTGGGCCGGCGCTACCGCGCGTACGCGACGACGGCGGCGGTGGTCGCGACGATGGTCCTGGAGGTCGCCCTGAAGAACAACCTCGCGGGCAAGGAGCACTTGGCGGCGATGGCGGCGGTAGCTCTGCTGTGCGCTTTCCACAGGCGCTCAGGGCAGCCAACCCTGGGGGCGCGGGGAACTGCGCGACCAGCCACGACGCACCCGCACCCGCACCCGCACCCGCCGAACACCACCCGCACCCACCCCCACTAGGCGCCCTTGCGGGAAAGCTCCGCGTCCGTCTTGCCCCCGAGCCAGTCCCCCAGCACCCGCCCCGGCCCCACCCACCGCCGGTCGTGCCGATACGCCCGCAGGATCGCCCGGGCGCGAGCCCGCGGCCGCCGCCGGTAGAACCGCCGCGCCCAGGGAGACCCCGGCCGGGCCAGCCGCACCAGCCCGACCAACCCGATGAACGGGATGAACACGCTGAACACCGCCATCTTGATCTTGCCCTTGAACAGCACGGCCATCGACAGCAGGAAGTTCACGGCGACGGTCGCCAGCACGGTCCCCCGGTCCTGAAGCTCCGCGTCGCTCATGTCGTTGACCCCGAACGGCGCCGACCCCACCAGCAGCAGTCCCCCGAGCGCGGCCGTCAGCACGACCGCCTCCACGCTCTTGCGCCCGGCCTCCGTCCAGTACACGTCGTCGAGATGCAGGATCAGCGCGAACTCGTCGAGGACGAGCCCCGCCCCGATGCCGAAGACCACCGCGAAGACCCCGGAGCCGAACCCGCGCGCCCCGCTCGCCACCGCGCCGAAGCCGCCCGCGACGATCAGCACGACCCCGGGCACGACATGGTGGATGTGCACGCCTCCGGAGCTGATGTTGCCGAAGGGCCCCTTTCCCGCCCGGATCATGCGGGTGATCACCCGGGTGATCAGGAAGGTGAGGACGAACGCGGTCAACGCGAGGAGCAGGGGCAGTTTCCCCGGCTCGACGATGTTGCGCTGCAGCCATTCGCCCATGTCCCCAGTGTCACGGGCGGTGGGGTGCGCTGCCTCGTGGGAGGGGCGTCCGGGCTAGTCTGCCGCCGTGTCCATGACCGCGCCCCCGCTCCACGGCCTCCGCTTCGCCTTCGGCACCCTCACCGTGCTCCCCGTAAGGGTGAACCGCTGGGACCGGGAGGCCGCACGCGGCGGCATGCTGTGCGCGCCCGTGGTGGGGCTGGTCGTCGGGGGCTGCGCGGCGACCCTCGGTGGGCTGCTGCTCTTCCTCGGCACGGGCCCGTTGCTCGCCGCCGTCGCCTCCGCCGCCGTACCGGCCGTCCTCACCCGTGGGCTGCACCTCGACGGGCTCGCCGACACGGCGGACGGTCTGGGCAGCGGCAAGCCCGCCGAGGACGCCCTGCGGATCATGAAGCAGTCGGACATCGGACCGTTCGGGGTGCTCACGCTCGTGTTCGTGCTGCTCGCCCAGGTCGCGGCGCTGGCGCGGCTGTACGACGACTCATGGGCGCGGGGTGCCCTCGCCGCCGTCGTCTCGGCGGTGGCGGCCCGTCTGGCGCTCACCCTGGCGGCCCGCGCGGGTGTCCCCCCGGCCCGCCCGGAGGGCCTGGGCGCGGCGGTCGCGGGCACCGTCCCGGCACCTGCCGCGCTGACGGTGACCGCCGCGTTCACGGCCGCCGCGGCGGCCTGCGGCGCGCTGTCCGGCACCTACGACACCGTCCGCACCCCCCTGGCCCTGCTCGCCGCCCTGGTCGCCGCCGAGCTCCTGCTGCGCCACTGCACGCGCCGCTTCGGCGGAGTGACGGGGGACGTCTTCGGCGGCGTGGCGGAGACGGCGGCGACGGCAGCGCTGGTGGCCCTGACCGTGGGCGGCTGACCAGCGCCCCGAAGGGGCGCGGGGCACTGCGCGACCGTCCGCCACGACGCCGCACGCGACCACGGCGCTCAGCAGGCCTCCCGCCACACCCCCAGTTCGTACTTCTTCAGCAGTGAACTGAGCTTCAGCCGCTTGGAGTCGCCGCAGAACTCACTCGTCGGCAGCTCGTACTCGACATGGAAGACCGCCTTGTCCGCGTCGATGAACGGCGTCATGTCCGCGCACTCGTCGTACTGGGCGCACTGCTCGTTGACCGCGAAGTCGAAGTCGTCGACCAGCGCCGGAATCTGGTCGAGGTCGTTCTTCAGGCCGACGGACATGCCCCGATCGTGCGCGAGGCGGGCGATCAGCCGGTTGTAGCGGAGCTGGTCGGCCGCCTTCAGCGGGAAGCCGGTGGTGTTCTTGTAGCCGTCCATGTTGTCCGGCTCGACGGCGTCGAAGCCCTTGTCCCGGCACATGTCGAGCCGGGCCGCCATCAGGGGTTCGAGGACGTCCACCGCGCGGATGTCGAGCCAGCGCTCGCCCTTCCAGCCGTTGCCCTCGCCGATCACCGCCTTAGGGAAGTCGTCGGCGTCGGGACGCCAGTCCTCCCAGGCGCCGGTGGACAGGTAGCAGATGACCTTGCGGCCGTCGGCGTGCAGCGCCGCGACGGTCTTCCTCGTGTGGTCGAAGCCGTCGATGTCGTACACCGGGACGTCCACGGAGGTGTCCAGTCTGCCGCTGAGCTGCCACTGCCAGTCGGTGCCCGGCCGGGGCTGCCAGCGCTTCCCCGCGGCCGTACCGCCGGCGGCGGGTTCTCCGCCCCGGTCGGTGTCGCCGTCGGAGGCCGCGGTGCAGCCCGTCAGCAGCAGGAGCAGCGACGCGGACGCGGTCGCGGTCGCGGTCGCGAGGAGGGATCGCGGTGTCATCGGTGGGCCGTCGCTCTTCCCAGGAGTGTGCGGACCAGCAGCGCCTGGACGGCGGCCGCCGTTGCGTACACCGTAAGGGCCGCCCCGTGCGGGTCGGTGAGGTGGGTGAGCAGGGCGAGGGTCTGGGCGAGGGCGGCGGCGCAGCAGACGGCGGCCGTGCCGAGGGCCGCGCCGAAGGACTGCAGCAGCAGCCCGGTCCACAGCACCGCGCCCAGCAGGAGCAGATCGGCAAGGCGTACGGCGGTGAGGCCGGGGGCGTGCGGCCACAGGGCCGTGGCGGCCGGTCCGAGCGCCAGCAGGATGAGGAGGTAGGCGGCGAGGCATTCGGCGCCGGTGCGCAGGGTCGCCCGCCGGAAGGCGCGCGGGGTGCCCGTGGAGCGCAGGGTGGCCAGGCTGCCGCTGCGGAAGCGGTACAGCAGCCATTCGGCCGGGCCCATGCTGAGGGTGAGTGCCACGGCGGCGGGCGCGGCCAGGGCGCTGTGCTCCTCCCCCGCCAGGACGTCCCCGAGGGCCGCGTACAGGACGAGCGCGCCGCTGCCGAGGCCGAAGAGGGCGTACGGCAGCGAGCTCATCGGTCCGGGTGCGCCGGCGCCGCCGGACGGCTTCCGTACGGAGGGGGCCACCGAGAGCAGCCCGAGCAGCATCACCGCGGCCAGGGAGCCCAGCAGCAGGGTCAGGGCCACGGGGTCCGGGAGGGGGTGGGCCAGGGCGAGCAGGGCGCCCGCCGTCAGCGGGGCCAGGGCGGCCAGCAGGGTCCGTTCGCGGCCGAGGACGAGCAGGGTGGTGGAGGCGCCGAGGTAGCAGGACTGGCCGGTGGCGAAGGCCACGGCCGCCCGGTCGGCGGCCCCAGCGACGGCGAGGGCGGTCAGCGCGCCGAGCAGGGCGCCGACGGGGGCCCCGACGAGGAGGCAGCGGCGGGCGCCGTGCCGGTCGCCGAGGCCCAGCCAGGCGTACGCGCGGTGGGACAGGCCCTGGTTCCAGGTCCAGCCGAACAGCGCGCCGGCCAGCAGCGGGACCGTGCCCGGCGGCAGGCCGAGGGCGCCGGGCGGGCCGGTGAGCAGCGGGGCGCCGAGGACGTACGCCAAGCCGGGCAGGGCGAAGACCAGCCCGCGCAGCAGACAGGCGCGCAGGCTCACCCGCCAGGGGTCGTGCGGCGGGGTGTCGGGTTCCGGGTGACGGCGCGGAACGCGGGCGTAGAGCTCCTCGGCGAGGGCGAAGGAGTCGCGCACGCCGTAGCGTTCGCGGATCTGGTCGTCGGAGAGGCCGTCGGACTCCAAGGCCGCGGCTATCTCGTCCGGGTGGACGGCGGCTGCCGCGAAGTCGCCGAGGTCCGCGGCCAGCCGGTCGACGGGGTCGGGGGCGGCCCAGGAGGGGGTTGTCCTCGCGGTGCGCTGCCGGGGGACGAAGGGTCGTGCGGTCGTCCGACGGCCGGTGGTCTTCCGGTTCACCAGTCCGTCCCGTCCGTCGCCACGGCCCGGTACCACGGGTCGCGGAGTTCCTCGGTCCAGTCGGTGACCGTCTCGACGGTGGGCTCGTAGACGTCGAGGCCCGCGAGTTCCTGGTAGATCGTGCGGAAGTGGTCGACCGAGCGGCGCAGCGTGAACCGGTCGATGACCCGCTGCCGGGCCGACTCGCCCAGTCGCAGGCGTTGTTCGTCGTCCTTGAGGAGGGTCAGGGCGGCCGCGGCCAGCTTCTCCGGCTCGCGCGGCGGGACGACCAGACCGGTGTCGCCGACGGCCTCGCGCACTCCGCCGACGTCCGTCGACACCGTCGTACGGCCGCAGGACATGGCCTCGATGAGGGAGAACGGGAAGCCCTCGGAGATCGAGGACAGCACCACGACGTGGCCGGCCGCGTAGGCGCGCGAGACGTCGGTGACGCGGCCCTCGAAGGTGAGGCCGTCGGTGACGCCGAGGTCGGCGGCGAGCTTCTCCAGCCGGGTGGCGTACGCCTCGCAGCCGGGGGGCACCGGGCCGAACAACCGCAGGCGGGTGTCGGGGAGTTCGGCGCGGACCAGGGCGTAGGCGCGGAGCAGGGTCTCCAGGTCCTTGATGGGGTCGATCCGGCCGCACCAGGTCAGCGTGGGGACCTCGGGCTCGGGTCCGGCGTGCGGGAAGGCCTGCGGGTCGACGCCGTTGTAGACCGTGCGGATCTTCCGCGGGTCGGCGCCGCCGCGCTCCTCCCAGCGGCGGTTGTACTGGTTGCAGGGGGTGATGAGGTCGGCCGTGCGGTAGCCGAGGGTGTTGAGGGCGCGGTGGAAGCCGAGCATGAAGGCCTTCACCGGCCAGCGCCGGGTCTCGCGGCGGCTGCCGAGGTAGCGCTCGCGCAGATAGATGCCGTGCTCGGTGAGGAGGAACGGCACGCCGTCGAAGTGGCGGGCGGCGAGGGCGGGGAGGGTGGCGAGTCCGCTGCTGACGGCGTGGGCGACGGAGTCCTCCAGGACCCGGAAGCCGAGCGGGCGCAGGGCGTGTTCCAGCAGGTCGATGGCGGTGAGCGCGTCGTGCACGGTGGGGACGGCGGCGGCGGTGGGAAGGTGCGGCATGGTCCAGATCGCCATCAGGGAGCGCAGCGCGGTCTCGGTGCGCAGGGCGGCCGACAGCCGTCCTTCGCGGGCGAGGGCGGCCAGTGCGTAGAGGCTCTCGCCGAAGTCGCAGGGTGCCTCCGGGTCGAGGACGGACAGCAGGAGACGTTCGTGGGCGTCGCCGAAGCGGCGCAGGTCCCTGCCGTACGGCGGCCGGTCGCGGCCGGGGCGCGGGCCCCAGGTCGGGACGGTGGTGTGGCGGCGGACGTTGGGCGGCAGCTCCCAGGTCACGGGTTCGCGGCCGCTGCCGCAGAGCGAGACGAGGTGGAAGTCCACCTCGGGCATGCCCTTGACGAGCTGGTCGCACCAGGTGCTGACGCCGCCGTGGACGTGCGGGTAGGTGCCTTCGGTGAGCATGGTGACGTGTCGGCCTGTGCGCATGGCTGCGCCGCTTCCCCCTGTTGTGGTGCGGATTCGGTGGGGGAACTGCGGACCGGAGCCCGGGTGCGGGTTCGGTGTGGCCGGTCGCGCAGTTCCCCGCGCCCCTTTGGGGCTCTCGGCCCCCGGTGAGGTCTTGTGAGCGCGGTCGGCCCGCCGGAGCAGGACCTCGTGGCCGGTCGCGCCCACACGGCGGAGCCGCCTATCGATACAGCCCCGCGCCCCCTTGGGGCGTTGGTGTTACGGCAGCTTCAGGGTGACCGCTGACTGGAGGCCGGTGGGCGTGGTCCAGTCGGAGCGGCGGCCTGCGTACGGGGTGCCGAAGGCGGAGGTGGTGAGGAGCTGTTGCTTCTTGGTGCCCTCCGGTGCGGTGACCGGGATCTGGGTGCCGTTCGGGGCGGTGATCGTGACCGTGTTGCCGACGCGGTACGCGGTCACCTTGTTCGCGGCGACGGCGGCCTGCCAGGCGGCGCGGCGCTGGAGTTCGGTGCCGATGGCGCTCTGGCGGAGGTTCTCCAGGGGGGTGTTGTCGGCGAAGAGCGCCGTGTAGTCGGCGAGGACCTTCTCCATGACCGGGTAGAGCAGGCGGTCCTCGGCGAGGTTGGACTGGTGGGCGTAGTGCGGCCGCGGGTCGTTGCTGATGGCGTGGCCGAGGTCGGTGCGGGCCTCCTGGGGGACGATGACGTCGTCGTAGCCGGTGGCCGTGTCCAGCGGCTGGGAGAGGCAGGTGGAGGACGCGTTGCCCTCGCAGATGCCGCTGCCGCCGTCCGCCTTCGAGGTGTAGATCCAGTTGTACTCGTCGGCCATCTCGGCCTTGGTGCCCGTGTTGTAGTACACGTTCATCGGGTAGCGCGGGACGGTCAGCGCGTTGCCCACGGCGCGCTGCTCGGGCTCGCGCGAGTTGTCCGAGGCGATCCACTTGACGCCGTTGTCGGAGAGGGCGCGGGCCAGGTTCGGGTTGTCGTTCGGCTGCTGCGGCAGCGTCCTGAGGCCCGAGTGCTCGCCCGTGACCAGCTCGGTGCGGTCGATCGGCAGGCCCTTGGCGGCGGCCCAGTCGTTGTTGTCGCGGATCTGCGCGGAGATGTCGGCGCGGCTCATGTACTGCGTCGAGCCGTCGGCGTTCTTGGCGCAGCTCCACGGCACGGTGGAGGTGTCCTGCACACAGCCGAGGAACGGGTGGGTGTAGGTGTGGTTGATCCAGCGGTACTTGGCCTTGTCGGCGAGCAGCCGGTCGGCCATGGCGTCGGTGCCGCCGTTCTCGGTCTTCCACTCCTCCCCGGCGCCGGCGTTGTACACCATGTCCATGGTGAAGCCGTGGTCCTGCTGCCACTGGGCGGCGTAGGCCGCGTCGGCGGCCGTCATCCGGATCGGGGTGCCCTCGTCGTCCCCGCCGCCGACGCAGTCGATGTCGCCGGGTGTGCAGTTGCGCGCGGCGTCCCAGCGGGCGTCGGGCGCGAACACGTCGTCGACGTGGACGGCGAAGTAGTTGCGGGCCCGGCCCAGGTGGACGCCCTGGGTGAGCCACTCGACGATGCCGCGGGCCAGCAGCCGGAACTGCTGCTGGTACTGGTTGTAGGCGAACGTCACGACCAGCTCGCGGCGTCCGTCGTGGGCGTACTCGCCGACCAGGCTGCCGGTGCCGCCGCCCCCCGGCAGCGGTGCGTCGACATAGCTGGTGTAGCCGGCCCCGGGCGCCGCCAGGTAGCCGTAACTCTCGCCGATGGTCGGCGAGTTGTCCTCGAAGCTGAAGCCGCCGTCGAGGTATCCGAACCAGCCGGACCTGCCGGCCGCGGTGACGGACGCCTGCTGTCCGTCGAGGGAGCCGGAGTAGCTCGCGTACCCCAGGCCCACCTCCGGGTGCGCCCAGGTGTAGGCGTCGACCTGCGGGATGCCGTACGTCTTCTCGTAGGCCTCCAGCGCGGCCTGCTCGGCCGAACCGGCCCCGAACGGTGCCTCGTTGGGCAGTACGACGCCCTGGAACTTCGCCCGTGCGGTCCCGTTCACGGTGTCGGCCAGGAAGGCCGCGGTGATCGTCGGCCGGCTCGCGGAGTTGAGGTCGACGACGGTGTACGGGATGCCGGTGCTCTTCAGCTCGGCGGTGATGGCCTGCACGGGGGTGTCCCCGTTGTCCACGACCAGGACCTTCAGGTCGATCCGCGGCTCCCCCGCCGCGGCGGCGCCGGGTGCCGCCCCCAGACTCAGCGCCGTCAGCCCCGCGGCCGCCATGAAGGCGGCGGCGTTCTTGGCGTTTCTCCACATGTGCGCACGCTGCGCCATGGTGTGTCCTCCCCCAGAGATGGATCTCCGCGCGGGCAGCAGACATGGCTGTGCCGATACGGCGAAGAATCCGTGGAATTCGTGCGAAACAGCGAAGCGATCTCTTCGCCGGAACCCGACGAGTGTGACCCACCTCATGGAGTGCGAGGATCCAGAAGTGGCTACGACGCCACCGACAGGTGAACGCTCGCGTGCATGAGCGAATGCGCAGGCACGCGTAGGCTCGTTGCGGGGTTCGTCACGCCGGTTCGCCGCGCCGGTGCGACCGACCCCGGACGCGACCGCGCCCGCGGCCAGGACCTAGGGTCTGCTGCCGGGCCCGGTCGACCCACACATTCCGGCCACAGCAACTCCACATCGGAAGCGAGATTTCACCACCGTGACTGCTCTCACTCTCAGCACCGCCGCGGCGCCCGGCCTCCGGGCCGACGCGATCGTGATCGGTGTCGCCAAGGGCGCAAAGGGCCCGATCGTTGCCCCGGGCTCCGAGCCCGTCGACCAGGCCTACGACGGCCGCCTCGCCGGCGTGCTGGAAACCCTCGGTGCCACCGGCGCCGAGGGCGAGCTGACGAAGCTGCCCGCCCCGGCCGGCTTCAAGGCACCGCTCGTGCTCGCGGTGGGGCTGGGCGCGGAGCCCGAGAAGGACGCCTCCTTCGACGCCGAGGCGCTCCGCAGGGCGGCCGGCGTGGCCGCCCGCGCCCTCACCGGCTCCAAGAAGGCCGCCTTCGCCCTCCCCCTCACGGACGCCGGCGACGTCGGCGCGGTCGCCGAGGGCGTGGTGCTGGGCGCCTACTCCTTCGACACGTACAAGCAGAACGGCGCCGACGCCAAGGCGAAGAACGCCAAGGCACCGCTCGCCGAGGCCGCCCTGCTCGGCGGGAAGCCGCGCGACGCCGCCCACAAGGCCGCGCTCGCCCGTGCCACCGCCGTCGGCGAGGAGCTCAACCGGGCCCGCGACCTGATCAACATGCCGCCGAACGACCTCGACCCCGAGGCGTTCGCCGCCCTGGCGCAGACCGCGGCCAAGGAGCACGGCATCAAGGTGCAGGTGCTCGACGAGAAGGCCCTCGCCAAGGGCGGCTACGGCGGCATCCTGGGCGTCGGCGGCGGCTCCGCCGCGGCCCCGCGCCTGGTCAAGCTGTCGTACACCTCCTCCAAGGCGGACAAGCACCTCGCCTTCGTCGGCAAGGGCATCACCTACGACTCGGGCGGCATCTCGCTGAAGCCGGCCGGTCACAACGAGACGATGAAGTGCGACATGAGCGGGGCGGCGGCGGTCTTCGCCGCCGTGGTCGCCGCCGCGCGCCTCGGGCTCGAGGTCAACGTCACCGGCTGGCTCGCCCTGGCCGAGAACATGCCGTCGGGCACCGCCACCCGCCCGGGTGACGTGCTGCGGATGTACAGCGGCAAGACCGTGGAGGTGCTGAACACCGACGCGGAGGGCCGGCTCGTGCTGGCCGACGCGCTGTGGGCGGCGTCCCAGGAGAAGCCGGACGCGATCGTCGACGTGGCGACGCTGACCGGGGCGATGATGCTGGCGCTGGGCAGCCGGACGTTCGGGATCATGGCCAACGACGACGCGTTCCGCACCGCGGTGCACGAGGCCGCCGAGGAGGTCGGCGAGCCGGCCTGGCCGATGCCGCTGCCGGAGCACCTGCGCAAGGGCATGGACTCGGCCACCGCCGACATCGCGAACATGGGTGAGCGGATGGGCGGCGGGCTGGTGGCCGGGCTGTTCCTGCGGGAGTTCGTGGGTGAGGGGATCACCTGGGCGCATCTGGACATCGCCGGGCCCGCGTTCAACGAGGGCGGGCCCTTCGGGTACACGCCGAAGGGCGGCACCGGGACGGCTGTGCGCACGCTGGTGCGCCTCGCCGAACTGACCGCGGCGGGTGAACTGGGCTAGCCGCCTGGGCTGGGGGGACTGTGCGCCTGGTCACTCGGGTCCGACCGTCCGTGTGGCGAGTGCGGGCCGGATGTGGCCTGTCGCGCAGTTCCCCGCGCCCCTGAGTGGGACGAGTCACGCCCGCCTGCCAGGGAACCCAGCCGGTCGCGCCCGCGCGGCGCAGCCGCGGATCGACACGGCCCCGCGGCCCTGGTGGGACCACTGACGCCCGTCACCAGGGAGCCCAGCCGGTCGCGCCCGCGCGGCGGAGCCGCGGATCGACACGGCCCCGCGGCCCTGGGGTCGGCACAGTGGGGCGTCTCACATAGGTGCCCCGTGTCTCGTTGGCCTCCGACAAGTGCGAGGATGGGCGTCGGCAGGACAGGGCCCCCACCACAGGGCCGAAGAAAGAGCGGCCGGACACCAGCCGCCGGCGGTCAGCGACGACCGGCGCACGGCGCACATGCATGGAGGACGTGACGTGGCGAACGACGCCAGCACCGTTTTCGACCTAGTGATCCTCGGCGGTGGTAGTGGCGGTTACGCCGCGGCCCTGCGCGGGGCGCAGCTGGGCCTGGACGTCGCCCTGATCGAGAAGGACAAGGTCGGCGGCACCTGCCTGCACCGGGGTTGCATCCCCACCAAGGCCCTGCTGCACGCGGGCGAGATCGCCGACCAGGCGCGCGAGAGCGCGCAGTTCGGCGTCAAGGCCACCTTCGAGGGCATCGACATCGCCGGGGTCCACAAGTACAAGGACGGTGTCATCTCCGGCCTGTACAAGGGGCTCCAGGGGCTCGTCGCCTCCCGCAAGGTGACGTACATCGAGGGTGAGGGCCGGCTGTCCTCCCCCACCTCCGTCGACGTCAACGGACAGCGCGTCCAGGGCCGTCACGTCCTGCTGGCGACCGGCTCCGTGCCGAAGTCGCTGCCGGGCCTGGAGATCGACGGCAACCGGATCATCTCCTCCGACCACGCCCTCGTCCTGGACCGCGTACCGAAGTCCGCGATCATCCTCGGCGGCGGTGTCATCGGCGTCGAGTTCGCCTCGGCGTGGAAGTCGTTCGGCGCGGACGTCACCGTCATCGAGGGACTGAAGCACCTCGTCCCGGTCGAGGACGAGAACAGCTCCAAGCTGCTGGAGCGCGCCTTCCGCAAGCGCGGCATCAAGTTCAACCTCGGCACCTTCTTCTCGAAGGCCGAGTACACCGCCGACGGCGTCAAGGTCACCCTGGCCGACGGCAAGGAGTTCGAGGCCGAGATCCTGCTGGTCGCGGTCGGCCGCGGCCCGGTCTCCGCCGGTCTCGGCTACGAGGAGCAGGGCGTCGCGATGGACCGCGGCTACGTCCTGGTCGACGAGTACATGCGGACGAACGTCCCCACCATCTCCGCCGTCGGTGACCTCGTCCCGACCCTCCAGCTCGCGCACGTCGGCTTCGCCGAGGGCATCCTGGTGGCGGAGCGCCTGGCCGGTCTGAAGGCCGTCCCGATCGACTACGACGGTGTCCCGCGGGTGACCTACTGCCACCCCGAGGTCGCCTCCGTGGGCATCACCGAGGCCAAGGCCAAGGAGATCTACGGCGCGGACAAGGTCGTCGCTCTGAAGTACAACCTGGCGGGCAACGGCAAGAGCAAGATCCTGAACACCGCGGGCGAGATCAAGCTCGTCCAGGTCAAGGACGGTGCCGTGGTCGGCGTCCACATGGTCGGCGACCGCATGGGCGAGCAGGTCGGCGAGGCCCAGCTGATCTACAACTGGGAGGCGCTGCCGGCCGAGGTCGCCCAGCTCATCCACGCCCACCCGACGCAGAACGAGGCGCTCGGCGAGGCCCACCTGGCCCTCGCGGGCAAGCCGCTGCACGCGCACGACTGACCCCTCGGTCGACGAAGCGACGACACAGACTTCCGCAACTCGTAAGGAGCAACCGAAACCATGGCGGTTTCCGTAACCCTTCCGGCGCTCGGCGAGAGCGTCACCGAGGGCACCGTCACCCGCTGGCTGAAGGCCGAGGGTGAGCGTGTAGAGGCCGACGAGCCGCTGCTCGAGGTCTCCACCGACAAGGTCGACACCGAGATCCCCGCGCCCGCCGCGGGCATCCTGGCGTCCATCAAGGTCGCCGAGGACGAGACCGTCGAGGTGGGCGCCGAGCTGGCGATCATCGACGACGGCACCGGCGCGCCCGCCGCCGCTCCGGCTCCGGCCGCCGAGCCGGCCGCCGCTCCGGCCCCGGCCGCCCAGCCCTCCACCGAGCAGGCCGCCCCCGCCCCGGCGCCCACCGCCGAGGCCACCGCCGGCGCCGGCTCCGCCGAGGGCACGGACGTGGTCCTGCCCGCGCTCGGCGAGTCCGTCACCGAGGGCACCGTCACCCGCTGGCTGAAGTCGGTCGGCGACAGCGTCGAGGCCGACGAGCCGCTGCTCGAGGTCTCCACCGACAAGGTCGACACCGAGATCCCCGCGCCCACCTCGGGTGTGCTGCTGGAGATCGTCGTCGGTGAGGACGAGACCGCCGAGGTCGGCGCCAAGCTCGCCGTCATCGGCGCGCCTGGCGCGGCTCCGGCCGCCGCTCCGGCCCCGGCCGCCCCGGCCCCGGCGCCCGCCGCCGCTGCCCCGGCTCCGGCCGCTCCCGCCGCCCCGGCTCCGGCCCCGGCCGCTCCGGCCGCCCCGGCCGCCGCCGCTCCGGCCCCGGTCCAGCCCGCGGCCCCGGCCCCGGCCCCCGCGCCGGTGGCTCCGGCCCCGGTCGCCCCGGCGCCCGTCGCGCCCGCGCCCGCCGCCGCCCAGCCCACCGACGAGGGTGCCTACGTCACCCCGCTGGTGCGCAAGCTCGCCGCCGAGAACGGCGTCGACCTGGGCTCCGTCAAGGGCACCGGCGTCGGCGGTCGTATCCGCAAGCAGGACGTCATCGCCGCCGCCGAGGCCGCGAAGGCCGCCGCCGCTGCCCCGGCCCCGGCCGCCGCGGCTCCGGCCACCGCGAAGAAGGCCCCGGCGCTTCAGGTCTCCCCCCTGCGCGGCCAGACCGTCAAGATGCCCCGCATCCGCAAGGTCATCGGCGACAACATGGTGAAGGCGCTGCACGAGCAGGCGCAGCTCTCCTCCGTCGTCGAGGTCGACGTCACCCGTCTGATGCGCCTGCGCGCCCAGGCCAAGGACTCCTTCGCCGCGCGCGAGGGCGTCAAGCTCTCCCCGATGCCGTTCTTCGTGAAGGCGGCGGCCCAGGCGCTGAAGGCCCACCCGGTCATCAACGCCAAGATCAACGAGGCCGAGGGCACGATCACCTACTTCGACTCCGAGAACGTCGGAATCGCGGTGGACTCGGAGAAGGGCCTGATGACCCCGGTCATCAAGGGCGCGGGCGACCTCAACATCGCCGGTATCGCCAAGGCCACGGCCGACCTGGCCGGCAAGGTCCGCGGCAACAAGATCACCCCGGACGAGCTGTCCGGCGCGACCTTCACCATCTCCAACACCGGTTCGCGCGGTGCGCTCTTCGACACGATCATCGTGCCGCCGGGCCAGGTCGCGATCCTCGGCATCGGCGCCACGGTCAAGCGCCCGGCCGTCATCGAGACGGAGGAGGGCACGGTCATCGGCGTCCGCGACATGACGTACCTGACCCTGTCCTACGACCACCGCCTGGTCGACGGCGCCGACGCGGCCCGTTACCTGACCGCGGTCAAGGCGATCCTGGAGGCGGGCGAGTTCGAGGTCGAACTCGGCCTCTGAGCCACCCGATCACGCGGTACGGCGCCCCGCCCGGGCTCACTCGGGCGGGGCGCCGCTTTTGGCGTACGGCGACTCCGACTCCCAGGGGCGCGGGGAACCGGGCGACCCGGCACACACAACCCGTACCCGCCGGTGTAAGCCATGTCTCACCTGCGTAAAAGCGCCCCCGCCCGCCTGACCCGCGGCGCATACCGGCCGTATTGTCTAAACGTCAAACGCCCCCGGGGCCCAAGGGCGGCCCCTCCTTAAGGAGCACTCATGACCGCGCCCGTCGTCCACTCGCTGCGCGAACAGATCCGCGAGCACATCGTGGAGGGGATCGTCAGCGGGCGCTGGAAGCCGGGCGAGCGCATCGTGGAGCGGCGGATCGCCACCGAGCTGGAGGTCAGCCAGACCCCGGTGCGCGAGGCACTGCGCGAACTGGAGAGCCTGCGGCTGATCGAGTCCGCGCCGAACAAGGGCGTCCGGGTGCGGAACCTGACCGCGGCCGACCTGGAGGAGAGCTACCCCGTGCGGGCCGGCCTGGAGGCCATCGCCGCCGAGCTGGCGGCCGGGCGGCTGGCGGAGGACTGCTCGGCCCTGGAGCCGCATGTCGCCGCGCTCTACGAGGCCGACCGCAACGCCGACGGCACCGCCCAGGTGCGGCACACCGTGGGCTTCCACCGCGAGCTGGTCAGGGCGGCGGGCAACTCGGTGCTGCTGCACACCTGGGAGGGCCTCGGCATCGAGGTGTTCACCGCGCTGTCCATCCGCTGGCTGGGGACGCGTCAGCAGTCGTACGCCGAGGAGCACGAGGAGCTGGTCCAGGCGTTCCGCCGCCGGGACCCGCGGATCGCGGAGCTGGTGAAGGCGCATGTCCTCGGCTGCGCCCCCCGCGCCGCCGAGCCCGTCGTCTGACCCCTCCTCGACTCCTTCCTCCGGGGCATCCACCGGCCCGGTCGGGCAGGACGAGGCCGTCGTGATGTGCACATACTGGTGCGAACCGCGCGTCCTTCGGGATGCCGACCACGACCTCGTCGGCCGATGGAGGCGGAGTGATCTGGCCCGTGCTCTCCCCGTCCGCCCTCTCGCGCTCCGTCGCGTCGGCCTCCACGGCGGTGGGTTCCGCCCTGTCGGGGGCGCTGCGGGCCGTGACCGAGCAGCCGCTCCTCTCCTCGTCCCGGACCCTGCGGCACTGGCCGGTCGCGGGCGGTGTGCAGATCGAGGTACGGCGCCTGGGACGCCCCGGCACGGCCTGTGCCGCCCGGGCGGCGGAACGTGCCCTGCGGGAGCTGCCGGGTGTGCGCCGCGCCGAGGTGAACGGCGTGCTGGGCTGCGTCTACGTCGGCTGTGAGCCGGAGACCGACCTGGAGCGTGTGCTCGCCCTGGTCGCCGACGCGGACGCCGCCGCGCCCGAGCCGTCGGCCGAGCCCACCGACGAGCGGGGGGAGCCGGAGAGCGGGATGCGGCGGGCGCCGGGGCCGGTCGGGTTCCCGGGCGCGGCCGGTTCGGCGCTCGGCGCGGCCGTACAGCTCGGTGCGGGCGTGGTGGCGGTGGGGGTGTCGTCGGTGGGCGGGGTGCTGCGGCTGCGGGGGCTGCCGCCGGTCGTCCTGTCGGCGCTGCAACTGCTGGAGGCCACCCCCCGGGTGCGCGAGGGCATCGCGGACCGGGTCGGCGAGACGGCGGCCGAGTACGGGTGGTCCACGGCGAACCTGTTGCTGTCCACGTTGACGTTCCGGCCGCTCGGCGTCGCGGTGAGCACCGTGCTGGCCGGGGCCCGGTACGCGGAGGCGCACGCCCGGCGCCGGGCCTGGAGGGACTGGGCGCCCCGGCTGGCCGCGCACGAGGGGTCGTACCGGCATGACGCGGTGCCCGTCTACCGCCGGCCCGCCCCGCTGCCGCCGGGGCCCGGCGAGCGGTACGCCAACCTCGCGGTGCCGACGTCCGTGGCGGCGTACGGGCTCACCTCGCTGGGGACCCTCAGCCATGACCGGGGGCTGGCGCTGCTGACCGCCGGCACTCCGCGGGGGCCCCGGTTCGGGCGTGAGGCGTTCGCGTCCTCGCTGGCCCGGACGCTGGGCGACCGGGGAGCCCTGGTGCTGCGTCCGGAGGCGCTGCGCCGGCTCGACCGGATCGACATGGTCCTCCTCGACGCCCGGCTCCTGACCGGCGGCGGGTGGACGGTGGAGCACATGGTCCGGCCGGCCCCGGCGGGCGAGGAGCCCGAGGGGCTGCCGGACGACGACGAGATCCATGCGCGGATCCATGAGCTGGTCGAGGCGGGCGGGGTGCCCGAGGAGGGGCGGCGGGCCGGGAAGGCCGGGCGGGGGCGTTCCGGGTGGGCGCTGCGGCCGTTCCCGCGGGCGGGGGCCGAGGCGTCGGACGGGCGGCTGAAGAGCGTCGGGCCGGCCGAGGAGATGGCGGCCCGTGCCGCGCGGTGGGCCGAGGAGGGGGCGCGGGTCCTGGTCGTCGAACGGGCGGGCAGCCCGGTCGCGGTGGCCGCCCTGGTGCCCCAACTGCATCCGCTGGCCGGTCACTTGGTGCGTGCGGCGGCGGAGTGCGGCGAGGTGCGTCTGGTCGGCGGGCCGCCCGGGCTGCACCGCCGGTTCGGGCTCGCCGAGGCGGCGCCCACCGGACATCGTCGTACGGCCGCGCTGGTCCGTTCCCTCCAGGCGGAGGGGCACGGTGTCGCGGTGGTGACGGCGCGGGCCGGACGGGCCTTCACCCGCGCGGACCTGGGCGTCGGCGTGCTCACCGGTACCCGGCGGGTGCCGTGGGACGCGGATGTGGCGGCCCCGCCGGACGTCGCCCATCTGCTGCTGACCGCGCTGCCGGAGGCCCGGCGGCTCGCCGTGCTGTGCGCCCGTCTGGAGGGCGCGGGCGCCCTCGCGGCGTCGGCGCTCGGTCTTCTCGTCCCCCGTCCCGGTGCCTGGGCGCGGGCGCGGCTGGTCTCCGACGGGGTGACCGTGTCCGGGATCACCGCGGGTTTCTGGGCGGCCCGCCGGCTGCACGCCCGCCCGGCGCCGGCGGCCACCGAACGCACGCCCTGGCACGCCATGACGGTACGTCAGGTGATGGGCCGGCTCGGCACCTCCTCGCGGGGTCTGGACGAGGCGGAGGCGGCCCGGCGGCGGCAGTCCGAGGGGCGTGGCCCGCACGCCGGTCCGATGACGCTGGCCGGCCGGATCGCGGAGGAGCTGGCGAATCCGCTCACCCCCGTCCTGGCGGTCGGCGGGGGTATCTCGGCGGCGCTCGGCTCGGTCGTCGACGCGGTGCTGATCGGCGGTGTCCTCGGGGTGGACGCGCTGGTGGGCGGGGTGCAGCGGCAGCGGGCCGACGAGGAGGCGGAGCGGCTGGTCGAGGCGACCTCGGTGCGGGCGCGGGTGCGCCGGGGCACCGGGGGCGAGCCGGTCGAGGTGCCCGCCGAGCTGCTGGTGCGCGGTGATGTGGTCGATCTGCGGGCCGGCGACTCGGTGCCGGCGGACTGCCGGGTGGTGCGGGCGAGGGGGCTGGAGGCGGACGAGTCCAGCCTCACCGGCGAGTCGCTTCCGGTCGCCAAGGACTCGGCGCCGAACGCGGCCCGTGCCGTGGCGGACCGGACGTCCATGCTCTACGAGGGGACGACGGTGGCGGCGGGGCACGCGCTCGCCGTGGTCGTCGCCACCGGGGCCGCCACCGAGGCGGGCAGCGCCGCCCAGGCGGGTCCCGAGGACGGGCCGCCGGAGAGCGGGGTGGAGCGGCGGCTCAAGGCGCTGGGGCGGTGGTTCCTGCCGATGTCGGTGGCGGCGGGCGTCGCGCTGTTCGCCGTCGACCTGGTGCGCAGCCGGCCGCTGGGCGCGGCCCTGGGCTCCGCGGTGAGCCTGTGCGTGGCCGCCGTACCGGAGGGGCTGCCGTTCGTCGCGACGGTCGCGGAGCTGGCGGCGGCCCGTCGGCTGTCCGCCCGGGACACCCTCGTGCGCAGCGCGTCCACGATCGAGGCGCTCGGGCGCACCGATGTGCTGTGCTTCGACAAGACGGGCACGCTCACCGAGGGCAGGATCACGCTGCAGCAGGTGTCCGACGGGCGGGAGAGCCGTCGTCCCGACGGTTTCGGCCCGGCGCTGCGGCGGGTGGTGGCCACGGCGGCCCTGGCGGGGCCGCCGGGTCCGGCGTCGGGGCTCACGCACCCCACCGACCGGGCGATCGCGGCCGCGGCCGAGCTGCTGGGTGAGGCGCCGGCGCGGGCGGCGGGGCATGGCGCGGACACCTGGGAGCGGGTCGCGGAGCTGCCGTTCGAGCCGGGCCGTGGCTTCCACGCGGTGCTGGGGCGCTCGGGGGGCCGGGCGCGGATCGTCGTCAAGGGCGCTCCGGAGGTCGTGCTGGCGCGCTGCGAACGGGTGCGGCGCGAGGGCGCCGACGAGCCGTTCGGTGAGGGGGCGCGGGAGGAGACCGAGGCGGAGATCGACCGGCTGGCCCGGCAGGGTCTGCGGGTGCTCGCGGTCGCCGAGCACGTCCTCGCACCGGACGCGCCGCAGGACGACGGCGAGCTCGCCGAGGTCGCCGACGTCAGCGACGAGAACCTCGACGGCCTGTGTCTGCTGGGGCTGCTGGGGCTCGCCGACCCGGTGCGGGCCACCGCCGCGGAGAGCGTGCGCCGGCTGGCCCGGGCCGGGGTGCGGATCGTCATGGTCACCGGTGATCATCCGAGCACCGCCGCGGCGATCGCCCGGGAGCTCAGGCCGCACGAGGAGCCGCGGCTGATGACGGGGGCGGAGCTGGACGCCCTGGACGACGACGCGCTCGCCGGTGCGCTGCCGGGGGTGACCGTGTTCGCGCGGGTCACCCCGGCGCACAAGGCGCGGATCGTGGGCGCGTTGCGCTCGGGCGGCAGGATCGTCGCGGTGACGGGTGACGGCGCCAACGACGCGCCCGCGATCCGGATCGCCGACGTGGGCATCGCCCTGGGCTCACGGGCGACGCCCGCGGCCCGTTCCGCGGCCGACGTGGTGATCACCGACGACCGGATCGAGACGATCGTCGACGCGATCGTCGAGGGGCGGGCCATGTGGGCCTCGGTGCGCAAGGCACTGGGCATCCTGCTCGGCGGCAATGTCGGGGAGATCGCGTTCACGCTGGCGACCGGTCTGTTCACCGGCGGCAGTGCGCTGAACGCGCGCCAGTTGCTCCTGGTCAACCTGCTCACGGACATGCTGCCGGCGATGGCGATCGCCGCGCGGCCGCCGGCCGACGATCCCGACCGGCTGCTCGCGGAGGGGCCGGAGGCCTCCCTCGGGGCGGCGCTCACCCGGCACATGCGGCTGCGTGCCGTCGTCACCACGGCGGCCGCCGCCGGCGCCTGGGTGGCCGCCCGGGCGACCGGTACGCGGGGGCGCGCCGACACGGTGGCGCTGGTCGCGCTGGTCTCCTCCCAGCTCCTGCAGACGCTGCAGGACGCGGGGCGCGATCCGCTGGTCGCCGTGGCCGTGGTGGGGTCGCTGGTGACGCTGGTCGTGGTGGTGACCGTCCCGGGGCTCAGCCACTTCTTCGGCAGCCGGCCCCTGGGGCCCGGGGGCTGGACGATCGCCGTGACGTCGGCGGTGGCCTCGGTGCTGGTGCCGGCCCTGGTGCAGCACCTCCGCACGGTCGGGCAGAGTTCACCCGCCGTACACCCGCAGGCCGCCGCGTGGACGGGATGAGACCGGACAAAGGAGCCGTCCCCGCACGTCGCACACGAAAGACGGCCACACCATGCCGCACTTCCTCACCGCACTCCTGACCCACGTGGCGATCGCCCTCCTGGAGGCCGCGCTGATACGTCTGTCGCTCATGCTCTGGAAGTCCTTCGTCACCGCGGGGCGCCCCGCGGTGACGGCTGCCTGATGTCATCTGATTCATTCAGGTTTATACAGGTGAGCATGTTTTGTTCGATGAGGGGATGGAAGGCGACATAAGGAGAGTTTCGTTCCTACTGAGGGAGGACGGAGATGACTTCTCCGCAGACCCAGACGGAGGACCACGAGAAGAACGCGGGCAAGGTGCTGCACATGCACACCGCGCATCCGCGGGTCAGCATCCCGTATGTGACGCCCGGTGACATGTTCACCGGCGCCCGCTCCGCGACCGCGAAGCTTCCCGCCCCGCGCAAGCTCCTGTTCTACGGGGCCCTCGGCGGCATGGCCGCCCTCGAGGTCCTGGAGTGGCCGGTCGCGCTGGCCATCGGCGCCGCCACCGAGGTGATCACCCGGGGTCAGCGGCAGACGGCCGCACGGCAGCAGGGCGAGGCACGGCAGCAGGGCGAGCGGACCGAGGGCCCCACCGCCGCGCCCGCCGCACCGCCGGAGACCCCGAGGGCCGCCCAGGGAACGATGACCTGACACCCGCGCCCACCGCACACGCACGCCCCTCAGCACTCATCCGAGCAGGGAAAACACGGCACCGCGTGCCCGGATCACTGGCACCGCATGCCAATTTCTCCTGGACCGAGAGTTTTTGCCCGTCAACCTTTGATCGATCATCGATCAGGGAGTTACAGTCGCCGACGGGCCTGTACCCGGGGCCCACAGCCCTGTCCTGCCAAAGACCAAGGGCACCCCCGAACCCTTACCGATGAGGGAACCCCCTTCGACTGAGGAAGGCGGCGACATGACCGACCCCAACGCCATCCAGCCGAGCGAGCTCGACCAGCTCCCGGACCGCGACCCGGAGGAGACCGCCGAATGGCAGGCCTCGCTGGACGCGGTCGCCAAGGCGGCCGGCCCGCACCGAGCCGCGTACCTGATGCGCCGCACGCTGGAGAGGGCGGAGGGCAACGGCATCGCGCTGCCGAAGCTCCTCGAGACCGACTACGTCAACACCATCCCCACCGCCGCCGAGCCGTCCGCGCCCGGTGACGAGGAGATGGAGCGGAAGATCACCGCCTGGAACCGCTGGAACGCGGCCGCCATGGTGACCCGCGGCTCGAAATACGGCGTCGGCGGCCACATCGCCACCTTCGCCTCCGCGGCCTGGCTCTACGAGACCGGCTTCAACCACTTCTTCCGTGGCAAGGAGGCCGACGGCTCGGGCGACCAGCTCTACATCCAGGGCCACGCCTCCCCCGGCATCTACGCCCGCGCCTTCCTCGACGGCCGCCTGAACGAGTCCCACCTGGACAACTTCCGCCGCGAGTCCGGCGGCAACGGTCTGCCCTCGTATCCGCACCCGCGCCGGCTGCCCTGGCTGTGGGAGTTCCCGACCGTGTCGATGGGTCTCGGCCCGCTCTCCGCGATCTACCAGGCCCGGTTCAACCGGTACCTGACCAACCGCGGCATCAAGGACGTCTCCGCCTCCCACGTCTGGGCCTTCCTCGGCGACGGCGAGATGGACGAGCCCGAGTCGACGGCGGCGCTCGCGCTCGCCTCGCGCGAGGGCCTGGACAACCTGACCTTCGTCGTCAACTGCAACCTGCAGCGCCTCGACGGGCCGGTCCGCGCCAACTTCAAGATCGTGCAGGAGCTGGAGGCCCAGTTCCGCGGCGCCGGCTGGAACGTCGTCAAGACGCTGTGGGGCACGGCGTGGGACGAGCTGTTCCAGCTCGACACCACGGGTGCGCTCGTCCGCCGGCTGCGCGAGGTGCCGGACGCCCAGGTGCAGACGTACCAGACGCGCGACGTCGCCTACATCCGCCAGGACTTCTTCGGCAAGGACCCGGCGCTCGTCAAGATGGCCAAGCTGCTGTCCGACGACAAGATCCTCGAGTGTTTCCACCTCTCCCGCGGTGGTCACGAGGCGCGCAAGGTCTACGCCGCCTACAAGGCCGCCGTCGAGTTCAAGGGCGCGCCGACCGTGATCCTGGCCCAGACGGTCAAGGGCCACACCCTCGGCGAGGGCTTCGCGTCGAAGAACGCCAACCACCAGATGAAGAAGCTGACGGTGGACGAGTTCAAGGCGATGCGCGACCTGCTCGAACTGCCCATCAAGGACAGCGACTTCGTCGACGGTGTCGTCCCCTACGGCCACCCCGGCGCCGACTCCCCCGAGGTCCGCTACCTCCAGGAGCGCCGCGCGGCCCTCGGCGGCCCGGCCCCGGCCCGCCGTGTCCACCCGCTGGCCCCGCTGCCCGCCCCCGCGGAGAAGGCGTTCGCCTCCTTCGACAAGGGCTCCGGCTCCCAGAACGTGGCCACCACCATGGCCTTCGTCCGCCTGATCAAGGACCTGGTCCGCGACAAGGAGACGGGCAGGCGCTGGGTGCCGATCGTCCCCGACGAGGCGCGCACCTTCGGCATGGAGAGCCTGTTCCCCTCGCTGGGCATCTACTCCCCCAAGGGCCAGACGTACGAGCCGGTCGACCGCGACCAGCTCATGTACTACAAGGAGGCCAAGAACGGCCAGATCCTCAACGAGGGGATCACCGAGGCCGGTTCGATGGCCGACTTCATCGCCGCGTCCACCGCGTACTCCACGCACGGTGAGGCGATGATCCCGTTCTACATCTTCTACTCGATGTTCGGCTGGCAGCGCACGGCCGACCAGATGTGGCAGCTCGGCGACCAGCTCGGCCGCGGCTTCCTCGTCGGCGCCACCGCGGGCCGTACGACGCTGACCGGCGAGGGTCTGCAGCACGCCGACGGCCACTCCCCGGTCATCGCCGCGACCAACCCGGCCGCGCTGACGTACGACCCGGCGTTCGCGTACGAGATCGCCGTGATCGTCAAGGACGGTCTGCGCCGGATGTACGGCGAGGCCGCCCCGGGTGAGGACCCGAACGTCTTCTACTACCTGACGGTCTACAACGAGCCGCTGCCGCAGCCCGCGAAGCCGGCCGGCCTCGGTATCGACGAGGGCGTCGTCAAGGGCCTGTACCGCTTCAACACGGCGGAGTCGGCGGGCCTGTCCCCGGCGGCGAACGCCCCGCGCATCCAGCTGCTGGGCTCCGGTACGGCGATCCACTGGACGCTCGAGGCGCAGAAGCTGCTCGCCGAGGAGTGGGGGGTGGCCGCCGACGTGTGGTCCGCGACCTCCTGGTCCGAGCTGCGCCGGGACGCGCTGGAGGCCGACGCGGCGCTGCTGCGCGGCGAGGAGCGCATCCCGTACGTCCGCCAGGCGCTGCAGAGCGCCGAGGGCCCGGTGCTCGCGGTCTCCGACTACATGCGCCAGGTCCCGGACCAGATCGCGCAGTGGGTCGAGCAGGACTGGTCCTCGCTCGGTGCGGACGGCTTCGGTCTCTCCGACACCCGTGAGGGCGCCCGCCGCCACTTCGGCGTGGACGCCCAGTCGGTCGTCGTCGCGGCGCTCGCCCAGCTCGCCCGGCGCGGTGAGGTCAAGGCGACCTCGGTGAAGGAGGCGCGCGAGCGCTACGGCCTGTAGGCCGGCCGGTAGGTCACGGTTCGGGGAAGGGGCGTACGGCGACCGCCGTACGCCCCTTCCTTGTCGGTGGGCCCCGGCATCATGACCGTATGCGCGCTGCCCGCCTCATCAAGATGGTGCTGCTCCTCCAGTCCCGACCCGCCATGACCGGCGCCGAGCTGGCGCGGGAGCTGGAGGTGTCCGAGCGGACCGTCACCCGGGACGCGCAGGCGCTGTCGGAGGCGGGTGTGCCCGTGTACGCGGAGCGGGGGCGGGCCGGCGGGTACCGGCTGGTCGGCGGGTACCGCACGGGGCTGACCGGACTGGCCCGCAGCGAGGCCGAGGCGCTGTTCCTGAGCGGGGTGCCGGGGGCGCTCAGGGAGATGGGCCTGGAGGACGCCGCCTCGGCGGCCCGGCTGAAGGTGTCCGCCGCGCTGCTGCCCTCGCTGCGGGACGCGCCGAAGGCGGCGGCGCAGCGGTTCCATCTGGACGCGCCCGCGTGGTTCCGGGAGCCGGAGACCCCCGAGGCGCTGGTGGTGGTCGCGGACGCGGTGTGGGACGACCGGTGTCTGCGGGCGCGGTACCGGCGGGGGGACGGGGAGGTGGTGCGCGATCTGGAGCCGTACGGGCTCGTGCTGAAGGCGGGGGTCTGGTACCTGTGCGCGCGGGTCTGCGGGGGCGGGGGCTTCCGGACGTACCGGATCGACCGGTTCGCCGGGGTCGAGGATCTGAAGGATCGTTTCAGCCGGGCCGAGGACTTCGATCTGCCGGCGTTCTGGGGCGAGCAGGCGGAGCGGTTCGCCCGGTCGATCCTGCGCGCGGAGGTCGTCGTACGGCTCACACGGACCGGGGTGCGCGCCCTGCCGCACGCCGTGGATCCGGTGGCCGCCCGCGACGCGCTGGCGACGGCCGGGGAGGCGGATCCGTGCGGGTGGGTGACGGTGACCCTGCGGGTGGAGTCGGAGGACGTGGCGCACACCCAGCTCACCGCGCTCGGCGCCGAGGTGGAGGTGGTCGCCCCCGAGTCCCTGCGACGGCGGTTCACCGAGGACGCGGGACGGCTGGCGGAGTTGTACGGACGAGCGTGACCGGGCGGCCGTACGGCGACCGTGACAATCCCCGGCACTCCGGGTGCGCCGGACCCCCTCAGGCACGATGCTTGGACCCGTGATGGACGAGTTGGAGTTCTGGGAGCTGGTGGACGCCTCCCGTACGGCGGCGGAGGGTGACCCCGAGGAGCAGGCCGACCTGCTCGTGGAGCGGCTGCTCCGGCTGGACCCGGAGTCCGTGCTCGACTTCGCCCGGCACTTCGAGTCCCGCTACAACCGCGCCTACACCTGGGACCTGTGGGGCGCCGCGTGGGTGCTGCTCGACGGGGCGAGCGACGACGCCTTCGACTTCTTCCGGTGCTGGCTGATCGGGCAGGGCCGGGAGACCTTCGAGGGCGCGGTGCACGATCCGGACGCGCTCGCGGATCTCCTGGACGAGTTCGACGAGGAGATCGACGGGGACGGGGAGGAGCTCGGGTACGCGGCCGACGAGGCCTACGAGCAGCTCACCGGGACCGTCGCCCCGGACCTCGGCATCGAGCCCGCCCCGTCCGAACCCGAGGGCACGCCCGTCGACTTCGAGAACGAGGGGGCGCTCGCCGAGCGGTATCCCCGGCTGTGGGGGCGCTTCAAGGAGTGAGTGGCGGGGGTGTCAGAGGGTGGCCCTGCGGCGGGTGCTGTCCGTCGGGAGGTACGCCTGCGCCTGGTCGGCGCGCACCGCGTGGTGCAGCGGGGCCTTGTTGGCCTGTTCGAGGGCGGACGCGGTGACCGCGGCGGGGCCCAGGACGACCGCGGCGACGGCGCACAGGACCGTCCAGGGGCCGCGTGCGGCCTTGGTCCAGCCGGCGGTGGTGTGCTCACTCGTGTGACTGCTGTTCATCGTCCCCGCCTCCGGTCGGTCTTCCTTGTGTCGTCCCTGACGGTAGGCGGCGGGGATGGGAGAACCCTGAATCCTGCCTAAGGCGTTCCTGTGAGCGTCCCTGAGGGCGCTGTGGCGGGTGCGCGGTGCTGGAGCCGGGCGGCCGTGGCGCGGATCTCGGGGAGGCGGGCGGTGAGGGCGGCGCCGGGGCAGCTCGTCATGTAGCCGTCGTTGTGGCCGGCCAGCGCGGGCAGGGTGGCGGTGGTGCCGGCGGCGTACCGGCTGAGGCTGTTGCTGGAGGTGAGGCGGACCATGGTGCGCGGGTCGACGTCGGCGAGGCCCAGCTTCCAGGCGGTCAGCGCGGCGATCGCGTCGACCATCGGCTGCGGTACGGGAGTTCCGGCGGTGAAGGTGCCGAGGGCGGCGATGCCGGCGGTGCGGTGGTTGAAGCCCTGTGTGTGGGCGCCGGTGACGGGGCGGTCGACGCCGCCCGCGCGGCCCTCGTAGATGGTGCCGCAGCGGTCGACGAGGAAGTTGTAGCCGATGTCGTCCCAGTCGCGGGCGCCGGTCTGGCCCGTGTACAGGTAGCGGATGATGCGGGGCGCGTCGGCGCAGTCGTAGCCGTTGGGCGAGTCGGTGTGGTGGACGAAGACGGCGACGACCTTGTCGTCGTAGCGCGGCGGCGGCTGTGCGCGCCGGGTGCGTGCGTCCAGCCAGGCCGTGCGGAGCACGATCGGCGGTCGGAGCGCGGTGTGCGCGGGCGCCGCCGGGCTGCGCTCCGGGGCGGGCGGTTTGCCGCGGGCGGCCGGCCGGGCCAGGGTGATGCGGTCGGCGCCGCCCCCGCACAGCACCAGGGCGGCGACGGCGGCGAACCCGGGCAGACAGCCCAGCAGCGCGAGAAGCGGCCCCGGTATCCGCACCGGGCGCCGTCCTCCTCGCGTTCCCCGGCTCCCGCGCGGGGCCGGTCGAAGGGCGCACATGGACCCACTGTCGGCCGGTTCCGCACCGCCCGCGACGTGTGCTGTGCCACCTGGTGGAACCATCGTCCCGGTCCACGGCGTTTCCCGGGGTGCACGCACGCGTGGCCGATCGTGTTCAGCCACGCTCGCGTGCGGCTGATCACTGGGCCCGTCCCCCACGTACTGAAGGGTCCTAGAGAAAGGCGGCTCCGTGGACCTGCTCGACATCCTGCTGGCGCTGGTGATCCTGGCCTACGCCGGCTCCGGCTACCGGCGCGGACTGGTGGCCGGCTGTGTCTCGCTGGCCGGGTTCGTGGGCGGCGCGGTGGTCGGTGTGTGGATGCTGCCCTGGGTGATGAGGCTGGTGACGCCGGGGACCACGGCGGCGACGGTGACCGCGGTGTTCACGGTGCTGGTCCCGGCGGCGTTCGGACACGAACTGGCGGGGCGCCTCGCGCTGCGGCTGCGGCGCGAGCTGGACCGGGGGCCGCTCAGGGTGGCCGACGGGATCGGCGGCGCGGCGGCGAACGCGGTGGCGGTGCTGATCGTGGCCTGGGTGGCGGCGAGCGTGCTGGGGGCGTCCCCCTCCTCGCCGGTGGTGACCTCCTCGATCCGGGACTCCAAGCTGCTGGGCGCGGTGCAGGACGCGATGCCGGACACCACGCCGGCCTGGTTCTCCAACGCCACCTCCGCGCTCACCCAGGCGGGCTTCCCGCAGGTCTTCAACCCGTTCGAGAACGAGTCGACGGCCGAGGTCGCCGAGCCCAGCGGCGACAGCGTCACGCCGAGCGCCACCAACGCGGCGAAGCTGAGCACCGTGAAGATCGAGGGCTCCTCGGGCGACCAGGGGCGCGAGGGCAGCGGGTTCGTGTACGCGCTCGAGCATGTGATGACCAACGCGCACGTGGTGGCCGGTATCGACCACCCGAGCGTGTGGGTGGGCGGCGTGGGGGCGTCGTACGACGCGACGGTGGTGCTCTTCGACGCGGACAAGGACGTGGCCGTGCTGTACGTGCCGAAGCTGCGCGCCCCCGTGCTGCGCTTCGACGACGCGGCGGAGCGGGGCGACGAGGCGGTCGTGGCGGGGTATCCGCAGGACGGCGACCTCAACCTCCAGGCGGCGACGGTCGCGAACCGGGTGAAGGCGACCGGCCGGAACATCTACAACGACTCGACCGTGACCCGCGAGATCTACTCGATCCGCTCCACGGTCCGCCCGGGCAACTCCGGGGGGCCGCTGCTGACCACCTCCGGGGAGGTGTACGGGGTGGTCTTCGCGCGGTCCACGTCCGACGACGAGACGGGGTATGTGCTGACGGCCGCGGAGGTCTCCGACGACGCGGCTCGGGCGGCGAAGGCGACGGCCGCGGTGGACACGGGTGAGCTGACGAGTTAGCGGGTGGTTCGGTGCGGCGCCGTTGCGGCTGGTCGCGCCCACGCGGCGGAGCCGCACGGTGATACAGCCCCGCGCCCCTGAGGAAAGGGGGCTGCGCCCCGTCGCCCTCGAAGACCTACACCCGGCGGCCCATCAAAATGTCGTCCACGTACTCGCCTGCCAGGAACATCTCCTCGGGCAGGACGCCCTCCACCGCGAAGCCCTCCGACTCGTAGAGCTTGCGGGCGGGGGCGTTGTGGCCGAGGACGCGCAGGGTGATGCGGCGGGCGCCCTGGCGGCGGGTCTCCTCCACCGCCGCGCGGAGCAGGGCCCGGCCGACGCCCTTGCCACGGGCCTCGTCGGCGACCGCGAGGCCCTGTATCTGGCGTACGTGCGCGGTGGCGGCGAGCGAGGTGGGCGGGACCAGACGGATGTAGCCGAGGACACGGTCGTCGAGCTCGGCGACGAGGTGGTCCTCGGGCAGGTGGCGTTCGTCGAAGAAGGGGGCGTCCGGCGCGGGCCGCGGCGAGACGGAGTGCAGGTGCGACCAGGTGGCGTGGTCGAGGTGGGCGAGCGCCCGGGCGTCGGCGGTGCGGGCGGGGCGGATGCGCAGTGCGGGGGTGTCGGACATGGCGTCACCCTAAGGCCGCACGGGCCGGGCCCCGACGGGGTTTTTATCCCGGTGCCCGGCAGGATGAGTCCATGCAGAAGGAACGTACGCGAATCGCGGTGGCCGGCGCGTCCGGCCTCATCGGCAGCGCCCTGGCGCGGTCCCTGACGGCCGACGGCCATGAGGTGGTCCGGCTGGTGCGCCGCGCGCCCCGGGGCGCGGACGAGGTGCGCTGGGACCCCGAGCGGGGGCAGGTGGACACGGCGGGGCTCGCGGGATGCGCGGCCGTGGTCAACCTCGCGGGCGCCGGTGTCGGGGACCGGCGGTGGACGGAGGACTACAAGCGGCGCATCCACGACAGCCGGGTGCACGGCACGGCCGGTCTCGCGAAGGCGGTCGCCTCGCTCGACGAGCCGCCGCGGGTGTTCGTCAACGGCAGCGCCATGGGCATCTACGGCGAGACGGGCGAGCGGGTCGTGGACGAGGACGCGCCCGCCGGTACGGGCTTCCTGCCGGAGCTGTGCGTGGAGTGGGAGGCCGCCGCGGCGCCCGCCGAACGGGCGGGCGTGCGGACGGTGTTCACCCGGACCGGGCTGGTCGTGGCGCGCGGCGGCGGTGCCTGGGGGAAGCTGTTCCCGCTCTTCCAGGCGGGCCTCGGCGGGCGGATGGGCGACGGCCGGCAGTACTGGTCCTACATCGCGCTGCACGACGAGGTCGCGGCGATCCGGTATCTGATGGACCGTGACGATCTGTCGGGGCCGTTCAACCTGACCGCGCCCGAGCCGCTGACGAACCGTGAGATCACCGCGGCCATGGGGCGGGTGCTGCGCCGGCCGACCCTGTTCCCGGTGCCGGCGCCGGTGCTGCGGACGGTGCTGGGCGAGATGGCCGGGGATGTGCTGGGCAGCGCACGGGTGGTGCCGAAGCGGCTCCTGGAGTCGGGGTTCACCTTCGCGTTCCCGGGGATCGAGGACGCCCTGCGCGCGGCGTGAGACGTCGTCCCGTGCGGCGTGAGAGGTCTCGTACGGCGGTGTGCGACCGGGTGTGCCCACCCCCGGCGACCGTATGCGACCGCCGTGCGACCGTGCCCTGCTCATGCGCGACTGTTCCTGACCGATCACGGCCCTAACCTCGATCCGAACTCGGGCATCCCGGACGCCAGTTGGGGGCATGACGTCTCCACCGGCCGCGCAATCCTCGAGGAGGGGCACGTGCTTGAGCCCGCGTACCAGGCAGACGTCGTCGTCGTGGGAGCCGGAGTCGCCGGACTCTCCGCCGCACATCGGCTGACCAGCGCAGGAATTACGACCGCAGTCCTGGAGGCCGCCCATGGTGTCGGCGGCCGCATGTCGACCGAGAAGGTCGACGGCTTCCGGCTCGACCGCATCGGGCAGCTGCTGTCCACGGCCTACCCCGAACTGTCCCTGACCCCGGGACTGGACGCGCTCGTCCTGCGTTCCTTCGCCCCCGGGGTCCTGCTGCACAGCGACGGACGCCACCACCGGGCCGGCACGCAGGCGGGCGCGGGGAGCGCGAGGGGCGCACTGCATGCCGTACGCGCCCTGGCGAGCGCCCCTCGGCCGGGCGCCCTGCCCCGCTCGCGCCCGGCCAGCTCCCGGTCGGTGCCGCTGCCCGGCGGACGGGGGGTGTCCCTCCCCGGGGCCCGCCCCGGCGGACCGTGGCAGGCCGTCCCGCCACCCCGGGTGCGGCCCGGTGCGCCGCTGGGCACCGCCGTCGACCAGGCCCGGCTGGGCGCCGCCCTCACCCGGATCGCGGCCACCCCCGCCGAACGTCTGCTGCGGCGCCCGGAGTCGGCGGCGGCCGAGGCCCTCGCCGCGCGCGGGCTGCCCGCCCGCACCATCGACGGGTTCCTGCGCCCGCTGCTCGCCGCGCTGCTGTGCGACCCGGACCTCACCACCTCCAGCCGCTGCGCCGACCTCGCGCTGCGCGCCTTCGCGGCGGGCCGGCTGTGCGTGCCGGAGGGCGGCGCCGAGGTGCTGCCCGAGCTGCTCGCCCGTACGCTGCCGCCGGGCGTGGTGCACACCGGCGTACGGGTCACCTCGGTCTCCACGACCTCGGTGACCACCGCCGAGCACGGCGAGTTCCGCTGCCGTGCGGTCCTGGTGGCCACCGACGCCCGCACCGCGGCCGAGCTGCTGCCCGGCCTGCGCGTCCCCGACTTCCACCCGGTGACGGTGGTCCACCACACCACGGACGAGCCCCCGGCGACCGGCGCGTCCCTGCTGCTGGACGCCGACCGCGGCGGCCCGGTCGCCCACACGACCGTGACCAGCGCCGTCGACCCGTCCCGGGCGCCCGCGGGCCGCGCCCTGATCTCCTCCACCGTCCTCGGCAGCCCGCCCGACGGCGTGGACACCGCCGTACGGATGCATCTCGCGCGGCTCTACGGCACCTCGACCGCGCGATGGGAGACGCTCGCCGTCCACCACACGGCCGAGGCCGTCCCCGCGATGCGTCCGCCGCATGATCTGCGGCGGTCGGTACGGCTTCTCGCGGGGCTGTACGTGTGCGGGGATCACCGGGACACCAGTACCGTCCAGGGGGCGCTGCACTCCGCCCACCGGGCGGCGGCGGCGATCGTGTCCGATCTGGGGGCGGGGGGATCCATGCACCGTTCGGATCCCGTGCGGGGTGCTGCCGCCGAGGCCGCGTGACGTCGTTGTCCGGGTGCGGCTGTGTGGGGGCCGGTCGCGCAGTTCCCCGCGCCCCTGGACGGGGGCCGGCTCGCCCCCGTCCCCGAAAGACGCGCGGTTCCCCGCTCCCCCGAGAACAGCTCCACGCGCCCCCGAAAGGTACGCCTCAGCCCAGCGCCGACACCTTGTCCCGGTAGGTCCTCGCCGGAGCCGCGTCCCGGTAGGGCTCCAGTCGGCGTTCGAACTCCCTGATGTACTCCACCGCCCGGACCGACCTCATCTCCGCCGCCTGGGCGGCCGCCTCGGCGGCGAGCTGGCAGGCCTGGTCGAGTTCGCCGAGGCCGAGGCGGGCGGTGGCGAGGACGACGCGGCTGAACAGGCGGCTGCGGGCGTGGGCGGCGGGGCGCAGCTGGAGGGAGCGTTCGGCGTGCTGGGCGGCGGCCCGGAACTGCTGCAGGTCGCGGTGGCAGTGCCCGAACTCGTCGGCGAGTTGGCCCTCGTCGAAGAACCGTGCCCAGTACGGCACCTCGTCGCCCGCCCGGGCCGCCTCCAGGGCCCGCTCGGCCCGCACCAGCGCGGCCGTGCCGGCCCGTACCTCGCCGAGCACCCCGTGCCCGCGCGCCTCGGCCGCGTGCAGCAGGGCCTGGACGACGGGCGGGGCGCCGCCGCCGATGCCCTGCTGGGCCACCCGGGCGAGCTGGACGGCCTCACGGCCGTGCCCGAGGTAGACGGCCTGGCGGCTCATGGTGACCAGGACGTAGGCGCCGTAGGCCCGGTCGCCGGCGGCCTGGGCGAGACGCAGGGACTGCACGAAGTAGCGCTGGGCGAGGCCGTGCGCGGCGATGTCGAAGGAGGTCCAGCCGGCCAGCCGGGTGAGGTCGGCGGCGGCGCCGAAGAGCCGGCGGCCGGTCTGCTCGCCGTAGGTCCCGCGCAGCATGGGCTCGCACTCGTGCTCCAGGTAGCGCACGAGGGCCTGGCGGGCGTGTCCGCCGCCGTACATGTCGTCGAGGGTGCGGAAGAGCTCGCCGACCGAGCGCAGGGCGGAGATGTCGCCGCCGGTGACCCGCTGGCCGGGGCCGCGTTCGCTGCCCTGGCCGCGCTGGCGGGGGACGGCGATCTGCGGGAGGACGGGCAGGCCGGGCAGGCCGGGCGCGCCCGGTTTCGCTCCCGTCGGCCGGGGGGCGGGACGGCTCTGGACCGGCACCCGCAGGACCGTCTCGGCTCCGCGGGCCACCTTGTCGTCGGCCCGGCCGATCAGCCAGTCGCGGCTCGGTACGACGAGCCCCGCCGGGGTGAAGGCGATCTTGCGCAGCTCGGCGTGGCTGCCGGAGTCCTTGCGCCACAGGCCGCCCACGATGTCGACGGCCTCCTCGGGGGTGCCGGCGAACTCCAGCCCGGCGTAGACCGGGGCGCAGGCGTCCAGGCCGAGGTCCTGGGCGGTGAGCCGGCGGCCGAGGCGGCGGGTGAACACCTCGGCGATGAGGGCCGGGGTGGTGCCCCGGGGCTGCTGGCCGCGCAGCCACCGGGTGACGGAGGTCTTGTCGTATCTGAGGTCCAGCCCGTGTTCGAGGCCCAGCTGATCGACGCGACGGGCCAGACCCGCGTTGGAGAACCCGGCTTCTGCGATGAGCGCGGCGAGTTGGCGGTTGGGAGTGCGCTGCGCGGGTCGTTCCGTCATCTGCGGTGCGGTCTCCTGCCTCCCGGGCCGCTGACATGCCCGGATGAAGTGCCCTGAGGGCTGTGATCAGGCCTGATGCCTCGTGAACGGCGCGAATGTAGCGGAGCGTAAGCAGCCGGTCGCACATCTCGACATTCATTCATCCGATCGTGTGAGGATTGGCCGTGCGGCTGACGCCGAGCGCGCGGACGTACAGTGACTTGGGCGCGTTTCGCGCCTTACGACCTTCCAGGGAGGCGCTTGCCGTGAGTGAGTTGCGGTTCGTCCGTAGGGGTTTCGGTGCCGGGGCCGTGGAGTACCAGGAGGCCTGGGACGAGCAGCGCCGGGTGCACGCGGCCCGGTTCGCCGACGAGATCCCCGACACCGTGCTGCTTCTCGAACACCCGGCGGTCTACACGGCCGGCCGGCGCACGGCCGACGACGAGCGTCCCCTCGACGGCACCCCGGTCGTGGACGTGGACCGCGGCGGCAAGATCACCTGGCACGGCCCCGGCCAGCTCGTCGGCTACCCCATCCAGAAGCTCCCCCGCCCGGTGGACGTGGTGGCGCATCTGCGCCGGCTGGAGGAGGCGATGATCCGGGTGTGCGCGGAGTTCGGCGTCGCGACCAGCCGGGTGGAGGGCCGGGCCGGCGTCTGGGTGCTGGGCGACCCGGTGGAACGGCGCCCCGCTCTCGGCGGACTCGCCCTCGACTTCGACCCCCGGCTGACCGACGAGGAGTTCGACCCCCGCCTCAACGGCCCGGAGTACGCCCCCTCCAACGCGGGCCAGCGCCGCGAGGACCGCAAGATCTGCGCCATGGGTGTCCGGGTCGCCAAAGGGGTGACCATGCACGGCTTCGCCCTCAACGTGAATCCCGACACGTCCAACTTCGACAAGATCATCCCGTGCGGCATCCGGGACGCGGGGGTCACCTCGCTGTCGTACGAACTGGGCCGCGAGCTCACCATCGCCGAGGTCCTGCCGGTGGCCGAACGCCATCTGGCGGACGTCCTGGGGAACGCGGACCTGAAGCCCCGCCCGATCGAGAGGGCGACCGCCTGACGGCGGGAATGGACCCCCCGTCCGTCGGGTTGGCCTGACGGCAGGGCTCAGTAAACACGGGCGTACCCTGGTGTGCGCCGAGGAATCGAAGTCACAGGGAGCCGGTCGTGTCCGCAGTCACCCCCGACGGACGCAAGATGCTGCGCCTGGAGGTCCGCAACAGCCAGACCCCCATCGAGCGCAAGCCCGAGTGGATCAAGACCCGGGCGAAAATGGGTCCCGAGTACACCGCCATGCAGAAGCTCGTGAAGAGCGAGGGGCTGCACACGGTCTGCCAGGAAGCCGGCTGCCCCAACATCTACGAGTGCTGGGAGGACCGCGAGGCGACCTTCCTCATCGGCGGCGACCAGTGCACCCGGCGCTGCGACTTCTGCCAGATCGACACCGGCAAGCCCGAGGCGCTGGACCGTGACGAGCCGCGCCGGGTCGGCGAGTCCGTGGTCACCATGGACCTGAACTACGCCACCATCACCGGCGTCGCCCGCGACGACCTGGAGGACGGCGGCGCCTGGCTGTACGCCGAGACGGTCCGTCAGATCCACGAGCAGACGGCGTCCCGCGAGGCCGGCCGGACCAAGGTCGAGCTGCTGGCCCCCGACTTCAACGCCGTTCCGGAGCTGCTGGCGGAGGTCTTCGCCTCCCGCCCCGAGGTCTTCGCGCACAACGTCGAGACGGTCCCGCGGATCTTCAAGCGGATCCGCCCCGGCTTCCGCTACGAGCGCTCGCTGAAGGTGATCACCGAGGCCCGGGACTACGGCCTGGTCACCAAGTCCAACCTGATCCTCGGCATGGGCGAGACCCGTGAGGAGGTCAGCGAGGCGCTGAAGCAGCTCCACGACGCCGGCTGCGAGCTGATCACCATCACGCAGTACCTGCGTCCGTCCGTGCGCCACCACCCCGTGGAGCGCTGGGTGAAGCCGCAGGAGTTCGTGGAGCTGAAGGAGGAGGCCGAGCAGCTCGGTTTCTCCGGGGTGATGTCGGGTCCGCTGGTGCGCTCCTCGTACCGCGCGGGCCGGCTCTACCAGATGGCCGTGGAGAAGCGCGGCGCGTACATCGCCTCGCAGGCCGTGTGACCTGGGCGACAACCGCCGACGTCCTTGCGCCATACGGGCGCCGGACAAGCGTGTGAACTCGCGCACAAGGTGCTACTGGCCAGTAACGGCCGAATCGACGCGGTTCCGACCGTCCTCGCAGATGAGGGCCCCGGTCGGGACCGCGTCCGCGTTCCCCGCTCGCCGAACGCCCCACATCAAGGCTTCACTGGCGTTTGACCGGTCGGTCACGCCCTGGTAACACCAAACAGTGACGCTGGTATCACACCACGTAGAACACCCCGCCACCCGCCCCGAGGGGGACTTTCCCATGCAGGCCGCGCCCGTTCGCGCCACCGCGATCCCGTCCTTCACCACCGCCCTGCGCGCCGTCGAGTCGCTGCTCCTGAGCAGCGGACAGCGCACCGCCCGCCGCAACGCCTGGACCTCCGTGCTGGAGGACCGCCGTCGCGCCAAGGACCGGGTCGAGGCACAGCGTGTCCTCGAAGCGGTCACCTCCGCCCGCACCTCCTGACCCACCGGCCCCTCACTCCCCACCCCACACCCCGCCCCACCGCGCCACCCCGCGGATCTCCACCCCTCCCCTCCCGGACACTGCCGTCGTCGGCACTTCCGGGGCCACGTAGACTTCGTGGCATGGCGAGAAGTGACAGCGCGGCGGACGCCGCGAATGCCGGGCGACTGAAGCAGATCGCCCTGACGTACAAGATGACCCGCAGGGCCGACAAGACGATCGGTCTGGTGCTCGCGGGTGTCTTCATCCTCATCCTCGGTGTCTTTCTCGCGATCGGTTTCCTGATCGGCCACCCGGTTTACCTGGGCATCCTCGGTTTCCTGCTCGCCTTCCTCGGGACGGCGATCGTGTTCGGCCGACGGGCCGAGCGGGCCGCGTTCGGCCAGATGGACGGCCAGCCGGGCGCCGCGGCGGCCGTGCTCGACAACATCGGCCGCGGCTGGACGACGACCCCCGCGGTGGCGATGAACCGCAGCCAGGACGTGGTGCACCGCGCCGTCGGCAAGGCCGGCATCGTGCTGGTCGCCGAGGGCAACCCGAACCGCGTGAAGAGCCTCCTGGCCGCCGAGAAGAAGAAGATGAACCGCATCGTCGCGGACGTCCCGGTGCACGACGTGATCGTCGGCACGGGCGAGGGCCAGACCGAGCTGAAGAAGCTGCGGACCACCCTGCTGAAGTACCCGCGCGTCCTCACCGGCCCGCAGGTCACCGCGACGAACGACCGGCTGCGCGCCATGGGCGACCTGATGAGCAACATGCCGCTCCCGAAGGGGCCCATGCCCAAGGGGATGCGCCTGCCCAAGGGCGGCCCGAAGGCCCGCTGACGTCTCCTGGCATACAAGAGGGGGGCGCCCGGTGATCACCGGGCGCCCCCCTCTTGTATGCCAGGAGACGTCAGATCCGCACCTCGACCGTGCGGGCCAGCCGGTCGTGCAGGCCGCGGCCGTCGCGGTCCCAGACGAGGGCCGGAAGGGCGAGACAGAGCAGGACCGTGCGGATCGCCGCGCGCAGGGGGTCGACCGTGCCGGTCGCCAGGGACACCACCCGCAGGCCGAAGATCCGCTTGCCCGGGGTGAAGCCCAGCGTGCTCACCGTGAGCAGGCTCACCACCAGGAACACCAGCAGGGTCCAGTTGCTGGTGGAGGGGGTGTAGCCGTCGGTGATCAAGCTGTATGCGATCAGCAGGCACAGTCCCCAGTCCACGGCCAGGGCGCCGAGCCGCCGGCCGGGACGGGCGATCGAGCCCGGCCCCTCCTCCGGCAGACCGAGTTGTTGGCCCCTGTATCCGAAGTCGACACCGGCTTCCTCCGCGGCCGCGCGGGGTCCCGAGAGCCACGATCCGATTGCATCCCTCTTGTCCACGCGTCCACGGTACTGCCCTCGTTTCGCGATACGGACAGGTGGGTGATTCGGACGGAGTCCGGTTAACTTGTGCGAAACAAATGGGTCACGCCGGAGAAATCACGCGTCCCTAGGGTCGGAAGCAGCGTGTGCCACCGCACTGGCCGCACGAACGAACTACCACCCCGGCTCGACGGCCGGGAGTAGGAGGAGCTGGATGTTCCAGAACGCCGACGAGGCCAAGAAGTTCATCGCGGACGAGGACGTCAAGTTCGTCGACGTCCGCTTCTGCGACCTGCCGGGCGTCATGCAGCACTTCTCGCTGCCCGTCGAGGCGTTCGACCCGGACGAGGAGCTGGCGTTCGACGGTTCGTCGATCCGCGGCTTCCAGGCCATCCACGAGTCCGACATGGCCCTGCGTGCCGACCTGTCGACCGCGCGGGTGGACCCCTTCCGCCGGGACAAGACCCTCAACATCAACTTCTTCATCCACGACCCGATCACGGGCGAGCAGTACTCCCGTGACCCGCGCAACGTGGCGAAGAAGGCGGAGGCGTACCTGGCGTCGACCGGTATCGCCGACACCGCCTACTTCGGTCCCGAGGCCGAGTTCTACGTCTTCGACAGCGTGCGCTTCAAGACCTCGGAGAACGAGTCCTTCTACCACATCGACTCCGAGGCCGGCGCCTGGAACACCGGTGCCCTCGAGGACAACCGTGGTTACAAGGTCCGCTACAAGGGCGGTTACTTCCCGACCCCGCCGGTCGACCACTTCGCCGACCTGCGGGCCGAGATCTCCCTGGAGCTGGCCGCCTCCGGCCTCCAGGTCGAGCGCCAGCACCACGAGGTGGGCACCGCCGGCCAGGCCGAGATCAACTACAAGTTCAACACGCTGCTCGCCGCGGCCGACGACCTCCAGCTCTTCAAGTACATCGTGAAGAACGTGGCCTGGCGCAACGGCAAGACCGCGACCTTCATGCCGAAGCCGATCTTCGGCGACAACGGCTCGGGCATGCACGTCCACCAGTCGCTGTGGAGCAACGGCTCCCCGCTGTTCTACGACGAGGCCGGCTACGCGGGTCTGTCGGACACCGCCCGCTACTACATCGGTGGCATCCTCAAGCACGCCCCGTCGCTGCTCGCGTTCACCAACCCCACGGTGAACTCGTACCACCGCCTGGTCCCCGGCTTCGAGGCCCCGGTCAACCTGGTGTACTCGCAGCGCAACCGCTCCGCGGCCATGCGTATCCCGATCACGGGCTCCAACCCGAAGGCCAAGCGCGTGGAGTTCCGCGCGCCCGACTCCTCCGGCAACCCCTACCTCGCCTTCTCGGCCCTGCTCCTCGCGGGCCTCGACGGCATCAAGAACAAGATCGAGCCGGCCGAGCCGATCGACAAGGACCTCTACGAGCTCGCCCCCGAGGAGCACGCGGGCGTCCCGCAGGTCCCGACCTCCCTCCCGGCCGTCCTCGACTCCCTCGAGCGCGACCACGAGTTCCTGCTCGCCGGTGACGTCTTCACGTCCGACCTGATCGAGACGTGGATCGACTACAAGCGCGCGAACGAGATCGCCCCGCTGCAGCTGCGCCCGCACCCGCACGAGTTCGAGCTCTACTTCGACGTGTGATCGGCCCGTAGCCGTACGGTCTGCTCGGCGCCCCCGTTTCCGGTTTCCCGGGACGGGGGCGCCGTCGTATGGTTTCTGGCACTGCCGTTCGAGACCGGGCAACAGGGGGATACGGGGATGTCCGAAGAGGACGACGACCAGCCGGAGTTCGACCTCCGGTGGGCCGACCGGGCCGAGCACAAGGAGCCCTCGGCGCGAGCCCGGATGCTGGCCGCCCGGTGGAAGGAGAATCCGCCGGAGCCGGTGCCGTTCCGGGGGGAGCCGGAGCGTGGCGGGCCGCGGCGCTCGTCGTGGGTGTCCACGACGATCGTGCTCGGATGTGTGGCGGCGGTGATCCTGCTGCTGGGCTGGACGCGGTTCCAGGCGCCCTACTAGCCATGAGCACGATCACCACGGGGGCGAGGGGAGACGGGGAGACGGCGGCGGTGCGGCTCGCCCGGGGGGAGTCGGTCGGCGCGGTGCTGCCCGGTGACGACCCCGGGGCCTGGATCGCGCTCGACGCGGGCGTCCGGCAGAGCGTCTGGTACGCGGACGACGGCGTATGGCTGCACCCCTGGGCGGTCACCGAGGGCGGACGGGCGCTTCTCGCCACCGTTCGCCGCAACCGGGCCGGCGGTCTGACCGCCGTCCTTCGGCGTGCGCAGCCCCTCACCGCGTCCCAGCTCGCGCTCGCGCTGTGCCACGGGGACGGCAGGATCCGGCAGACGGCCCTCGACGGGGTCGCCGACCACCCGGGGCTGCTGCCGCTGGTGGTCGTGCGCTGCTCCGACTGGGTGCCGCAGGTGCGCGAGGCCGCCCGGCGGCGGCTCGCGGAGGCGCTCGACGCGCGGACCGCCGTACGGCTGATGCCGCTGGTCCTGCGGATCGGGCGCCGGGGGCGGGGCGACTTCGCCACCGCTCTCGCGGACCGGTTGCTGCGCACGGCCCCGCCCGGGCTCCTGGCCCCCCTCTACTCGGACCCCGACCGTGCCGTACGCCGATACGCGTACCGGCTCGCCGTCGAGGAGCGGCTCCTCTCCCCCTTGGAACTGGCGCGTGCGGCCACCCGGGACTCCGACACGGTCGTGCAGTCGCTGTGCGCCGACGCCGCCCTGGCCGCCGTGACGGACGACGAGGCCCACGACGACGTACTCGACGCGCTGCTCGGGGCGCGCAATCCGCGGGTACGGGCCGCCGGGGTCACGGCCCTGCGCCGGGCCGGGCGGACCGAGCGGGCCGTGGGGTTCCTCGCGGACCGGGCGGCGGTGGTGCGGGCCTGCGCGCGGTATGTCGTACGGCAGGGCGGGAGCGATCCCCTCCCCTGGTACCGGGAGCGGTGCGCCGACCCCCGGGGGCTGCCGCCGGGGGCCGTGATCGGGCTCGCGGAGTGCGGGGAGCGGGCCGACGCCGAGGTGCTGTGGGCACTGCTCGGGCATCCGGCGGCGGGCGTGCGGGCGCGGGCCGTCGCCGGGCTGCGGACCCTGGACGTGACGGACGTACGACGGCTGCGGCCGTTGCTGGACGATCCGGCGCCCGCGGTGGTGCGTGAGGTGACCGCGGCGCTGCTGCCGTCGGCGGGGGCCGTGTCCGAGGAGGAGCTGACGGAGCGGCTCGGCCACGCGTGGCCCCGGCAGGTGCGGGTCGCCGCGTTGCGGCTGCTCGACGCGCGCGGCGGGATCGTACGGCTGCGGGCCGCGGTCACCGCGCTCGACGACCCGGACGAGCGGATCCGGACGTGGGCCCGGCAGTCGGTGCAGGGCTGGCACGCGGGCGGGGACGTGCCGCGCGAGGCGGCGGCGGAGGTGGGTGGGCTGCTGGACCGGGCACGGCATCTGTTCAGCGCGTATGCGCTGAGGCAGCGGAAGTGGGAAGCGGGCGTCCCGGTCTGAGCCTTTGCTGCTCCTAGGTCTGATCAGGAGCGCTTCATGGGAGTGCGCGGGTGCACACTGGCAGTGGGGCGAGTGCCTGACTGCCTGCGGGGTGATGCAGATGCGGAGCCGTTTCCGGAGTGACCGGGGGCTGACCGTGCGGATGACGGTCACCATGTTTCTGCTGGGGCTGCTGTACGTCGCGTTCGTCGTCGCGCTGATCGTGTTGCTGAAGTCGTGGCTGCTGGTGGTCGTGCTGGTGGCGGCCATGTTCGTCGCGCAGTTCTGGTTCTCCGACCGGATCGCGATGTTCGCCATGCGCGGGCGGGTCGTGGAGCGCGAGGAGTATCCCGAGCTGCACGCCGTCGTGGACCGGCTGTGCGCCCTGTCCGACATGCCGAAGCCGGTCGTCGCCGTGTCCGCTATGGACATGCCGAACGCGTTCGCCACGGGGCGCAATCCCGAGAACGCGGTGGTGTGCGTGACGACGGGGCTGCTGCGGCGGCTGGAGCCGGCCGAGCTGGAGGGTGTGGTCGCGCACGAGCTGTCGCACGTGGCACACAAGGACGTCGCCGTGATCACGATCGCGTCGTTCCTCGGGGTGATCGCGGGCCTGATCGTGCGGTTCGCGTTCTACTCGCAGCTGTTCGGCGGCGGGCGCCGGGACCAGAACACCGCCGTGATCTTCGCCGCCGTGATGGGCGTGTCGGCGGCCGTGTACGCGATCAGCTTCCTGCTGATCAGGGCGCTGTCCCGGTACCGGGAGCTGGCGGCGGACCGGGCGGCCGCGCTGCTCACCGGGCGGCCCTCGGCGCTGGCGTCGGCGCTGACCAAGGTCTCCGGGGAGATCGCCCGGATCCCGACCAAGGACCTGCGGACGGCCCAGGCCTTCAACGCCTTCTACTTCACTCCGGCGACCGGCAGGGAGCCCGGCATCGAGCAGTACTTCTCCACCCACCCGAGCCTGGAGCAGCGGCTCGACCAGCTCGGGCGGATCTCCGCCGAGCTGGGTGACGCGGCAACCCCCGGGAAGGCAGGCTGACGCATGGGGCTGCTGGACATCCTGCTCGGCCGGACGAAGCCGGTCGCCCCCGACCTCGATCAGTTGTTCGCGCTGCCCTCGGCGGCGGTGACACTGGAGGCGGCGACCGGCTTCACACCGACCGGGCAGGGCGCCGTCTGTTTCGCGACCGTGGAGGGCGGGGCCTTCGAACAGACGCACCGCGAGGTCCAGGCCCTCCTCGACGCGGACACCGAGCGCACCGGTCCCCCGGTCCAGCTCCTGCGTGACGACTACGGCTACTCCTGGCTGCTCTCCCACCGCTCCCCCGACGACCTCTCGGCCCTGGTCAACGATCTGCACGCGGTGAACAGCGCCATGGAGATCAACGGCTTCGGACCGCAGTTGCTGTGTTCCCTCGCCGCCTTCGAGAACCCGGCCGGCCGGTCGCTGGCGCTCGTCTACCTCTACAAGCGCGGCACCTTCTATCCGTTCGCGCCGCTGCCCGAACGGGGGCAGCGGCGCGACAACGCGCTCGAACTCCAGGTGAAGGCGGCGCTGACGAACGATCTGCGCATCGAGCAGGATCTGAGCCGCTGGTTCCCGGTGTGGGGGGCGCCCGGCCTGTGAGCAGGCCCCGCTCCCCCGCGAGCCGGTCCTACTTGCCGCGCTCCCGCTCGTAGCGGCGCTCCCACTTGGCCTGGAGGTCGCGGCGGGCGCGGTAGGCCTTGTAGGTGGTGGGCGCGGGGCCCGGGGCCGGGGTGGAGGACGAGGAGGACGAGGACGACGTCGTGCCCCGGCCGTACTGCACGTGGACGTAGAGCAGGGCGACGGCGGCGAGCCAGTAGACGGGGTTTCCGAATCCCAGGACGACCAGGACGAAGGTCCCGGTGAGGATGATGGTGCCCATGTCGTTCAGCGTAGGGAGACCGTCACGCACCGTGCATCTCCTTTTTCGTATGGCCCCGGGGCCGACCTCACACGTCGGGCGCGGCCGTCACCACCCCCGCCGCGATCGCCGCGCGCAGCACCGCGTGGTCGGCGGTGGTCCGGTCGGCGTAGGCGAGGGCGAAGTCGGCGATCGCGTGGTCGAAGGTGTCGCCGGAGCCGAGGTAGCCGGCGATGGCGATCCGGTCGCCGGAGCGGGCGTGGGCGCGGGCCAGGGCGGTGCCGCAGAGCCGGGCGTACGCCGTGAGGGCGGCGGGGCTCATCCCGGCGACGTCGGCGGAGCCCTTCATGTCGCGGAGCTGGCGCCAGTAGTAGGCGCGGCCCTGGGGGCCGGTCATCCAGCCGAGGAAGATGTCACTGGCCGCCTGCAGGAGCCGTTGTCCGGCGACGACCCGGTGGCCGGGGTGGGTGTACGGCCCGCTCGGCAGATGCGCCTCCAGGACGGAGGCACGGGCCTCCTTGATCTGGAGGAACAGCGGGTCCTCGGCGTCGCGCCCGGAGAGCAGGACGATGAAGCAGCGCAGGCCGACGCTGCCGACGCCGACGACCTTGCGGGCGGCGTCGACGTAGCGGTAGCGGTCGAGGAGCAGCCGGCGTTCCTCGGAGAGGGTGGAGCGGTAGTCGCTGAAGATCTTGCGCAGGGCGGCGGAGTCGGAGACGCCGGCGGGTTCGAGGAGCGGCGGGTCGTGGATGATGCGGTGGCGTCCGTCGACGAGTTCGGTGAGTTTGCCGAGGGCCTGGAGGCTGGTGCGGCGGCGGGCCCGGGTGAGGCTGGCCTCGGCGCGCCGGCGGTGGCGGGCGGAGCGCAGCAGGGGCAGGAGGCTGTCGGCGTCGATGCGTTCGTACCAGACGTCGAGTTCGCCGAGCCGGGCGAGCCGCTGCATCGCGGTGCGGTAGGCGGCGACGGCCTCCACGGTGGCGCCGCGCGCTCTGGGCTCGGCGTGGCCGTTCTCGCGGGCGGCCACGGCGACGGAGGCGGCGAGCCGTTGCACGTCCCATTCGAAGGGGCCGGGGAACGTCTCGTCGAAGTCGTTCAGGTCGAACAGCAGCGCCCGCTCCGGGGAGGCGTACAGCCCGAAGTTGAGCAGATGGGCGTCGCCGCAGAGCTGGACGGTCAGCCCGGTGTGCGGCCGGGCGGCGAGGTCGGCGGCCATCACGGCGGCGGCGCCGCGCAGGAAGGCGAAGGGGGAGGCGGCCATCCTCCCGTAGCGCACGGGCAGCAGCTCGGGCAGCCGGTCCCGGCCCTGCCGTTCCAGGACGGCGACGGGGTCGGCCCGGTCGACCGGCGCCAGCCAGCCGGCGTGCGCGGAGCGGGGGACCCGCTTACGGGCCTCCTTGCCGCGCCGGGCCCGCTCCTCGGGCGCGCCGAGCGCACCGGGGGTGCTCATCCGCCTGGTCTCCGCGTCACGTCGGCCTCCCGCCTCGAACACACCGCCGTCAAGCCTTTGTTCGCAGTGAAGGACGAGTGAAGGAGGTGTGCATGCCGGGTCCGGCAAATGGGTGACGGGCCGGGGTGGGGGGTCGGGGGTGTTTGTCAGTGGGGTCGGGGAGGATGCGGGCAGGGAACGGTTCGACGGGTGGAGGTCGGGGATGGGTGAGGGTGTGCGGTACATCGGCGGGGCGGAGCGGCGGGCGCGGCTGGCCTCGCGGCACCGGCTGACCGCGGCGGGGCGGGCCGCGACGCCCGAGGCGGTGGCCGAGTCCCTCGTCGCGCTGCACGGTACGGATCCGGCGACGGTGTATCTCGCGGTAGGGGCCCGGCTGGCGGACCCGGCGGGGCCGGTGGCGGCGACGGAGCGGGCGCTGTACGAGGACCGGACGCTCGTGCGGATGCACGGCATGCGCAACACGGTGTTCGTGTTCCCCACGGAGCTGACGGCCGTCGTGCACGCCTCGACGGGGCTGGCGGTCGCCGCCCGCACGCGGACCGCGCTGGTGAACGACATGGCGAAGGCGGGCGCCCCCGACGCGGCCTGGCTGAAGGAGGTCGAGGAGTCGACGCTGGCCGCGCTGGGGCGGCTGGGGCAGGCGACGGCCACCGAGCTGGCGCGGGAGGAACCCCGGCTGCGGGAGCAGTTCGCGTACGCGGCGGGGAAGAGCTACGAGGGGATCCACACGGTCTCCACGCGGCTGCTGCGGCTGCTGGGGGTGGAGGGCAAGGTGGTCCGGGGGCGCCCGCTGGGCTCCTGGACGTCGAGCCAGTTCTGCTGGGCCCTCGCCCCGGCCCATCCGGAACTGGACGTCGCGGATGCCCAGGCCGAGCTGCTGCGCCGCTGGCTCGCGGTGTGCGGTCCGGCCACCGAGGCGGATCTGAAGTGGTGGACGGGGTGGAAGGTGACCGACGTCCGGCGGGCGCTGAAGGCGATCGGCGCGCAGGCGGTGACGGTCGACGAGGGCACGGGGTACGTCGTCGAGGGGGACGTCGCTCCGGTGGCGGCGCCGAAGGAGCCCTGGGCGGCGCTGCTGCCCTCGCTCGATCCGACGGCGATGGGCTGGCAGGGCCGGGACTGGTATCTGGCGCCGGAGCTGCGGCCCGCCCTGTTCGACAGAAGCGGCAACATCGGGCCGACGGTGTGGTGGGACGGCCGGGTGGTGGGGGGCTGGGCGCAGCGCGCCGACGGGGAGATCGTCTGGCGGTTCCTCGCCGGGGAGGGGCCCGGCCGGGAGGCGGAGGCCGCGGTGGCCGCGGAGGCGGAGCGGCTGGGGGCGTGGCTGGGCGGGGCGCGGGTGACGCCGCGGTTCCGGACGCCGGTGGAGAAGGAGCTGGTGGGGTGAGGGCGACGCCGGGTGCGGTCCGTACGGACGGCACCCGGCGGGCCCGCTCACCGGTTGTAGCGCAGGAACGCCCTGACCATGTGGCACGTCGTGTCCGACGGGGGGTGGACGCCGATCAGCTCCGCCGTGCTGCGGATCTTCTCGTTGCGGGCCTGGTTCGGCAGGTAGACGCCGAGGTCGAGCAGCGCGATGGCGAGGCGCATCGCCTTGAGCCGGCGGTTGTGCGCCACGTACCAGTCCCGGGGCCGTCCGGCCGGCAACGGCCGCTTCGCCACGGGCACATAGGGCAGGTCGAGCTGGACGGATCGCTTGGCGGTGGACTGGGTCGGCAACGGCTTCGGCTTCAGAGCGGCAGCGGGCACGGGCATCCTCCTGTCGCGGTCGGAGCCCCACCGGGATCTCCGGCGGAACTCTCGAACACTGCATCCATTCTACGGCCCCCCACTGACATTCAGCAGTCCGCACACCCCATCAAATCCCCAGGTGAGCGCGGAAATTGACGCCACGCCACAGCCGCTCCACGAGACACACGCGAGACACGGAAAATTCGAACAGAGCTACCGGGGTAACGTGGGGTTCATGGAGATTTGGATCAATCCGGCCTGTTCCAAGTGCCGGAGCGCGTTGACCTTGCTCGATGCCGAGGGCGCCGACTACACCGTTCGCCGGTATCTGGAGGACGTGCCGAGCGAGGAGGAGATCAGGGGGGTGCTGGACCGGCTCGGTCTTGAGCCGTGGGACATCACACGGACCCAGGAGGCCGAGGCCAAGGAGCTGGGGCTGAAGGAGTGGGCGCGGGACGCCGCGTCGCGCGAGCGCTGGATCGCGGCGCTCGCCGGGCACCCCCGGCTGATCCAGCGGCCGATCATCACCGCGGAGGACGGCACGGCCGTGGTGGCGCGCACGGAGGAGGCCGTACGGGACGCTCTGTCCCGTTAGTCGGCTGGGCGCCGGTTCGTCCGCGCGCGGGAGTCGGGGCCGGTACCGCTGTTACCCTCCGCGGCCATGACCTTCGGTGATCAAGGAACGCCGCACGCCCCGCAGGACCCTTGCGCCCGGCAGAACAGCCCGCAGGCCCCGCACGCGCCACAGAACCCGTACGCGCCGCAGGATCCGTACGGCCGCTTCGTGGCCGGGCAGGAGTTGATACGTCGGCGGCGGGCGCGGCGGGCCGTGGGGGTCGGGGCGGGTGTCGTCCTCGTGGGGGCGATCGCGGCCGGGGCGGCGATGGCTGGGGGCGGGGACGACGGGCGCCCCGCGGCGGTGTCCGCCGCCACCGGAGCCTCGGACACGGCGGCCCCCGGCGCGGGCGTGCCCTCCGTCGGCGTCACGCTGCCCTCGGACGCGCCCGGTTCCCTCCCCTCGCTGCTCGCCCGGCCGGTGATCCGGCCGGAGCAGGCCTTCCCCGCCCCGAGCGTCCGGCTGTCGGACGGCTCCCGGTACACGCGCGTGGACCTGGCCACCACGACCGACTGCACCCGGGGCACGTCCCCGGAGCTGGCCGAGCTGATCGAGCAGGGCGCGGAGTGCTCCCGGCTGACGGCGGCCCTGTTCACGGACGCCGACCGGCTCTCGCAGATCACGGTCACCGTGCTGAGTTTCGCGCGGGTCGAGGACGCCTCGCGGGTGTTCATGATGGCCTCGACGGACCCGGTGACGTATCAGGTCGTCTCCCTGGACCCGCCCCCGAAGGCGGGGCTGCCCACCGTGCCGCCGGGGTCGGCCGGGGTCTTCCGCCGGGTGATGACGGTCCGCTCGGTGGTGTTCGCCAACGGGCAGTGGGGGGACGGCAAGGAGACCGGGGAGGCCGAACTCACCGCCGAGACCGAGGGGTTGCTGCGGCATGTGAACGACAGGGTCGTGGCGTACGAGGAGGGGCGGACGGGGAGCGGCCTGTGACGCGCGCCACTTCAGATGACTCCGGCGACCCTTGAGTAACTTCGTTCGGGATCTCGTACATAGCGGCGTACGCTCCCCCACCTCTTCAGGAGGCGCGCATGTCGCGCAGGAGAAGTCTCGGCACGAAGAAGAAGATCGCGCTGTTCGTCAGCGCGGCCGCGGTGGCGGGCGGTGGTGCCATCGCCCTGGCGAACACCTCGAACGCCGCCCAGTCGCCCCAGAAGGCACAGACGCTGTCCGCGGCGAACTCGACCGTCTGTCAGGGGCTCGCCACCGCCCTCGGCAACAACCAGAAGTTCATCGACGGCCAACGGGCCGCCCCGGACGCGCAGTCGGCGGCCCGGATCGCCAACCGCGAGGCGGTCATCGCGCAGATCAAGGTCCAGCAGAAGGCGTCGGGGTGCGCCGTTGGGGAGTCGGCTCAGGACTCCCAGGCGACGCAGCCCACCCAGCCCTCGCAGGCGGCCTCGACCCCCGCGGCCAACAACGGAAACGCGGGGAACACCGGGAACGCGGGGAACGCCGGCAACGGCGGTGCCGCCTCCGGGCAGCAAGTCTGCAACGGCTCCACCGTCACCCTCTCCGGTGAGGCGGGCGCCCCGGCGGCGTCCAGCAACCAGTTCCCGGCGGGTACGAAGCTGAAGGTCACCAACCTGGACAACAACAAGTCCATCACCGTCCAGGTGACCTCGGTCTCCGGCAGCTGTGTGCTGCTGAACAACGCGGCTTTCGAGCAGGTCCGTGAGCCCGGCAAGTTCCTGATCCGCCGGGCCGTGATCGAGAAGGTGGGGTGAGGTCCGGGCGCACGGAGAGGAGCTGAGGCGGCGGCCCGCTCCGGAGGGCGCGGCGAGCGGCGGCAGGTGGGAGGACACGTCCGGCAGGACGGCGGTCTCCCCCGTGCCGCGGCCGCTCGCCCGCCCGGGCGGCCACCTCGTACGGGTCACGGGTCCCGCTGTTCGCGGCCACGAACAGCGGGACCCGCCGTGCGCCCAGGGCCCGCGACGCCCCGGGCGCAGACATGGAGGACACCGTCGTACACAGCTCGGCGCGGCTTCCGATGGCGTTCACACGGTGAGTCGTGCCACAGAACCACCAGGTAACACGGGGTTCACATGCGAGCAATGATCGGGAAATCGCCTGTTGACAGGCTGCCGGTCAACACCGACGGCGCCCCAGTGCCGCAGCGCCGCAGCAGCACAGCACCCGCAAGTGCGTCAGACACACCCCCGAAGGAAGTGGCCCGTGACCTTCAAGGCTGAGTACATCTGGATCGACGGCACCCAGCCGACGGCGAAGCTCCGCTCCAAGACCAAGATCATCACGGATGAGCCCGCCGGTCTGGACGCGCTGCCGATCTGGGGCTTCGACGGGTCCTCCACGAACCAGGCCGAGGGCCACTCCTCGGACCGTGTGCTGAAGCCGGTCTTCACCTGCCCCGACCCGATCCGCGGCGGCGACGACGTCCTCGTCCTGTGCGAGGTCCTCAACATCGACATGACGCCGCACGAGTCCAACACCCGTGCCGCGCTCGTCGAGGTCGAGGCGAAGTACGGCTCGCAGGAGCCGATCTTCGGCATCGAGCAGGAGTACACCTTCTTCCAGGACGGCTACCCGCTCGGCTTCCCGAAGGGCGGCTTCCCGGCTCCGCAGGGCGGCTACTACTGCGGTGTCGGCGCCGACGAGATCTTCGGCCGTGAGGTCGTCGAGGCCCACCTGGAGAACTGTCTGGCCGCCGGTCTCGGCATCTCCGGCATCAACGCCGAGGTCATGCCCGGCCAGTGGGAGTTCCAGGTCGGCCCGCTCGCCCCGCTCGAGGTCTCGGACCAGCTCTGGGTCGCCCGCTGGCTGCTCTACCGCACCGCCGAGGACTTCGGCATCTCCGCCACCCTCGACCCCAAGCCGGTCAAGGGCGACTGGAACGGCGCCGGCGCGCACACCAACTTCTCCACCAAGGCGATGCGCGAGGGCTACGACGCGATCATCACCGCGTGCGAGTCGCTCGGTGAGGGCTCCAAGCCGCTCGACCACGTCAAGAACTACGGCGCCGGCATCGACGACCGTCTGACCGGTCTGCACGAGACCGCCCCGTGGAACGAGTACTCCTACGGTGTCTCCAACCGCGGCGCCTCGGTCCGTATCCCGTGGCAGGTCGAGAAGGACGGCAAGGGCTACATCGAGGACCGCCGCCCGAACGCCAACGTCGACCCGTACACGGTGACCCGTCTCCTGGTGGACACCTGCTGCGCCGCCCTGGAGAAGGCCGGCCAGGTCTGATCCCTCCCGTGGCCTCGCGAAGGGCGCCCCGCCGATCCGGCGGGGCGCCCCTTGCGTTTGTCGTGCGCCGCGTGGAGATCGACCGGGCGGGGCTGGAGCACGCGTACGGCCCGACGGAGGACGTCCCCGGCCTGCCGCGGGACCTGGAGTCCGCCGACGCCGGGGTCCGTGAGCGGGCGAGGGACGAGCTGGTCTCCTCGCTGTGCCACAGGGGGACCGGCTACCCGGCGAGCGCGCCCGCCGTACCGCACCTGGCCCGGCTCGCCCTTCAGCCGCTGCGGCGCGCCGCGGACGGCGCGCGCCGGGTCGCGTGGGCCGCGCTCCCCGACGACGGCGGGCCGCACCCGGACCCGGCCGTCCGGGACGCCGTGCGCACCCTGCTCATGACCGCCGGGTGGTCGGCCGACGTCAACTTCGCGTCAAGGAAAGCGTCCAAGCTGTGAGAGGAGGCTCCTGTTGCGGGCGTGTGTCTGCTTCAATGGGGCCATGGCCAGCTTCCAGAAGTACACCGCGACGGGTCGCCATGACCTCGAGCCCTTCTGGCCTTCCCGTCAGCACCACGACTTCGACCGGGTGTGTTGCCGCGCGACGAACGCGCAGGCCCTCTAAAGCCGTACACCCCGGCCTTCGGCCAGCGCGCACGACGTACGTCCCTCGGCGAGCCCGACCACGAATCGCGGCCGTCGTCCTCCCCGACGAACTTCTCGCGCGAAAAGAGCTGACCTCTCATGGCGACCACCCGTTCCCTCTCCACCGCCACGCTCCCCGCCCCCGTCCAGAACGCGCCCCGGCACCGGCTGCGGGCCGTCGGCCCCGACGAGGTGGCCGATGTGGCGGACCTGCTGCCGCCCGGCGCCACCTGGCTGCCCGCCCCGCAGCACAGCCTGCCCGACCTGCCGGGCCGGCCCGCGATGGTCGGCTATCTGGTGCTGATCCCGGCGGACCAGCAGCAGCCGTTCCAGCCGGTGCCGGTCACGACGGCCGCGCCGCAGACCGCCCCGGGCAACCCTCTCGTGCGCATCGACGCCGTGCAGCGCACCGCCGCGGTCGACGGGCGTGAACTTGACCTCACCTACCTGGAGTTCGAGCTGCTCGCCCATCTCGTGGCGCATCCGAACCGGGTGCACACACGCGACCAGCTCGTCACCACGGTGTGGGGGTACGGCCATGTCGGCGACGGCCGTACGGTCGACGTCCATGTCGCCCGGCTGCGCCGCAAGCTGGGCGTCGAGCACCGCGGCACCATCCAGACCGTGCGCCGCGTCGGCTACAAGTACACCCCGCCGACCGGCCGCTGACGCTCTGCCCTCGGCAAAGAACGGTTCCGTCCCGGGGCCCGGCCGGGCACAGTCACCGGCATGAGACTTCTGGTGCTGGGCGGGACGGAGTTCGTGGGACGGGCCGTCGTGGAGGCGGCCCTCGGGCGCGGCTGGGACGTGACGGTCCTGAACCGGGGGCGGCACACCCCCGCCCCGGGGGTGCGGGTGCTGACCGGCGACCGCACCGCGCCCGGCGGCCTCGCCGCCCTGGCGGAGGGGACGTGGGACGCCGTCGTCGACACGTGGTCGTCGGCGCCCCGCCCGGTGCACGAGGCGGCGCGGCTGCTGCGGGGTCGCGCCGGCCGCTATGTGTACGTGTCGAGCTGCTCCGTCTACACCTGGGCCCCGCCCGCCGGGTACACGGAGGAGGCGCCCGTGGTCGAGGGCGCCGCGCCCGACGCCGACTCGACCGACTACCGCCGCGACAAGCGGGGCGGTGAGCTGGCCGCCGTCGACGCCTTCGGCACGCAGGACTCCGTTCTGGTACGGGCCGGGCTGATCCTCGGCCCGTACGAGAACGTCGGACGGCTGCCCTGGTGGCTGGGCCGGATCGCACGCGGCGGCCCGGTCCTCGCCCCCGGGCCCCGGGACCTCCCCCTGCAGTACGTCGACGCCCGCGACCTCGCCGCGTGGATCCTGGGGGCGGTGGAGCGCGGGCTGAGCGGGCCGTACAACCTGATGAGCCCTCAAGGGCACGCCACCATGGGCGAGTTCCTGGAGGCGTGCGTGCGCGCCACCGGTTCCGACGCCCGACTGCGCTGGACGGCGCCGGAGACCGTCCTCGACGCGGGCATCGAGCCCTGGGTGCAGCTTCCGGTGTGGGTGCCGCCGGGCACCGACATGCACGACGCGCTGCACGCCGCCGACGTCTCGCGGGCGGTGGCGACCGGGCTGTCCTGCCGCCCCGTCGAGGAGACCGTCGCCGACACCTGGCAGTGGCTGTGCTCGATCGGCGGGACGGCGCCGCACCGCTCCGACCGCGCGGTGAAGGGGCTGGATCCGGCGGTGGAGGCACGGGTGCTGGCCGGGGCGGGAGGTGTACCTGGCACCACCCCCTGAGCGGGGGCCCCGGCCCAGTGACCCCCTCCGCGGGCTCGGACAGACTTGCGGCATGAACACCGACACGAAGAGCGGCCGGCGCGGTTCGCGGACACGGGAGATGGTGCTCGCCGCCGTACGGGGGCTCGTGCTGGCCCTGGCGGTGTGGCCCTGGACGGTGGTGGTCTACTGTCTGGCCCTCGTCTCCCTGGCGCTGATCCCCGTCGGCGTGGGTCTCGTCACCACCCCCTGGGTGCTGAGGGCCGCCCGGGCCCTCGCCGACAACCGGCGTGATCTCGCGCAGCGATGGTGCGGGATGCACATCCCCGTCGCGTACCGGCCGCTCCCGCGGACCGCCAACCCGGCGGCGCGCACCTACGCGCTGCTGCGGGACCCGGCGACCTGGCGGGACCTGCGCTGGCTGATGGCGGACACGGTGGCGGGGCTGGTGACCGCGCTGCTGCCGGTCGTCCTGGTCCTCTACCCGGTGGAGGGGCTCGCCCTGGCGGCGGGGCTGTGGCGGGCGGTGACGGACGGGTCGGGCGGCCCCTACTGGTACGCCTTCGTGCCGGTAGACGACTGGACGACCGCGTTCGGGGCGGGCGCGCTCGCCGTCCTGCTGCTGGTCGTCGCCGACCGGTACGCCGTGAGCGCCCTCGGTGTCCACTTCCGGCTCACCCGCGGTCTCCTCACCCCGAGCCAGGCCGAACTGGCCGAGCGGGTCAAGGTGTTGACGGACACCCGGCGCGACGCCGTGGACACCTCGGCCGCCGAACTGCGGCGCATCGAGCGGGATCTGCACGACGGGGCGCAGGCACGACTGGTGGCCATGGGCATGGACCTCGGCACGGTCGAGCTGCTCCTGGACAAGGATCCCGAGAAGGCCAAGCGGCTTCTGGCGCAGGCCCGGCAGTCGTCCGCCGAGGCCCTCGCCGAACTGCGGGACCTGGTGCGGGGGATCCATCCGCCGGTGCTGGCCGAGCGCGGACTGGGCGACGCCGTACGGGCGTTGGCGCTGCGGCTGCCGGTGGCGACGGAGGTGGTGGTGGAGCTGCCCGGGCGGGTCGAGGCGCCGGTGGAGTCCGCCGCGTACTTCGCGGTCAGCGAGGTCCTCACCAACGCGGTCAAGCACTCCGGCGCCGACCGGATCTGGGCCGACCTGCACCACGCGGACGGCCGGCTGCGGATCTCCGTCACCGACAACGGCGGCGGCGGCGCGGTGATCGGGGCGGGCTCGGGTCTGGCCGGGGTGGAGCGGCGGCTGGGTACATTCGACGGCGTCCTGGCCGTCAGCTCACCGGCGGGCGGTCCCACCATGGTGACCATGGAGATTCCTTGCGTGTTGTCCTAGCCGAAGACCTGTTCCTGCTGCGCGACGGACTGGTGCGGCTGCTGGAGGCGTACGACTTCGAGATCGCCGCCGCCGTCGAGAGCGGGCCCGAGCTGGAGCGGGCCCTCGCCGAACTGGAGCCGGACGTCGCCGTGGTCGACGTCCGGCTTCCGCCGACGCACACCGACGAGGGTTTGCAGTGCGCGCTCGCCGCCCGCCGCCGTACCCCGGGTCTGCCGGTGCTGGTCCTGTCCCAGCACGTGGAGCAGTTGTACGCGCGCGAGCTGCTCGCCGACGGCAGCGGCGGGGTCGGCTATCTGCTGAAGGACCGGGTGTTCGACGCGGAGCAGTTCGTGGACGCCGTACGGCGGGTCGCGGCGGGCGGTACGGCGATGGACCCGCAGGTGATCCAGCAGTTGCTGGCCCGCCGTTCGGGCGACGGACAGGGCCCGGTGGAGCGGCTCACTCCCCGCGAACGGGAGGTTCTGGAGCTGATGGCCCAGGGCCGGTCGAACGCGGCGATCGCCGGCAAAATGGTCGTCACCGAGCGGGCCGTCGCCAAGCACACCGCGAATATTTTCGTGAAGCTCGGTTTGGAGGTCTCCGACGACGACAACCGCAGGGTACTGGCGGTGCTGGCCTATCTGGACCGGGTCCGGTAGGGGGCCAACTACCGTGGAGTGCGGTGACGTTGGGGACGGTTTGTCGTACGGACCTCTCATCAATTTCTGAGACCGCTGAACACCTCTGGGACGGGATGCGTAAGGGAGGGGGCAGCTTCACTCCTGTCGGGCGCCTCGATGCGACCCCGCCAAGGAAGTCAGAGGAGTTCCATGGGACGCAACATTCGTAAACGCCGTTCGTCGATGGCCACGAAGGCCGTGGCAGCATCGGCGGCCCTAGCGCTCGGCGGGGGCGGGCTGATCTGGGCGAACTTCTACGCTTCGGCCCACGAGTCCGGCAACTCGGGCCAGAACACGACCAAGGCCGCCGCCGCGGCGGGACAGGTCGCCACCATCTCCTGCCCGGACGTGGGGCAGAAGCTGACGAACGTGCCGGAGAAGGCCAAGCAGGGCGTCGCCACCGAGCTGGCGAACCTCGACAAGCAGATCACCGAGGCCTACGCCCGGCTCGCCTCCACCCGTCAGGCGCAGGCGAACGACGCCGGGTTCGTGCAGAACGCGATCGTCGGCCCCCTGAAGGAGAAGCGGGCGGCCACGATCGACCGGATCCGCATCGACATCCAGCGGGTCGGCGGCCAGTTCAACACCCAGCTCAGCCAGCTCGCGGCGTGCACCACGCAGGCGGCCAACGCCAACACCAACGCGGGCCAGGGCACCGGCGGCAACAACCAGCAGAACGGCGGCCAGCAGAACAACGGCGGCCAGCAGAACAACAACGGCGGTCAGCAGAACAACAACGGCGGTCAGCAGAACAACGGCGGCCAGCAGCAGGCGGGCGCCAACGGCCAGGGCGGCAACGGCCCGACCGCGGCGGACTTCGTGGACATCACGAAGGTCCAGCAGAACGCGACCATCGGCGTCGGCGCCAACGGCTTCGCCGCCAACGGCAACTCCGGTTCGCGCGGCACCTTCACCACCAAGTGCGGCACCAACGGCAACGACAACCACAACACGGACAACGTGATCGTGGCCCCCGGTGTCAGCAACGGCGCCCACCACCTGCACGACTACGTCGGCAACCAGTCCAACGACGCGTTCGCGAGCGACCAGGAGCTGGCGGCGGCCCAGACGAGCTGCCAGAACCAGGGCGACAAGTCGTCCTACTTCTGGCCGGTGCTGCGCACGCAGGACGGCACGCAGGACTTCGACCAGAACGCGGACGGCGGTGGCAAGGAGGGCAACGTCGGCAAGATCCTCCAGCCGGCCCAGGCCCAGCTGAAGTTCGTCGGCAACAAGAGGAGCCAGGTCGTCGCGATGCCGACCGCGCTGCGCATCATCACCGGTGACGCGAAGGCCTTCGTCAACGGCAACGCCAACGCCAACGTGAACTGGTCCTGCACGGGCTTCGAGAACAAGGTCCAGCTGCACGACAAGTACCCGATCTGCCCGCAGGGCAGCCAGGTGGTGCGCACGACCTTCTTCCAGAGCTGCTGGGACGGTCAGAACATCGACTCCGCCAACCACCGCACGCACGTGTCCTTCGTCCAGGCGAACGGCACCTGCGCCAACGGCTTCAAGGCGATCCCGCAGCTCCAGGTGCGGCTGGTCTACAACGTCGCCCGGCCGTCGATCCAGAACGGCGTCGTGAAGAACGCCTACGCGGTCGACAGCTTCCCGGAGAACCTGCACAAGCCGATCACCGACCACAACGACTTCATCAACTTCTTCTCCAAGAACACGATGAACCAGATGGTCAACTGCATCAACACCGGCAAGAAGTGCCAGTAGCCGCTCAGGAGCCGCCGGCAGTCGCCGGCGGCTGAGCAGGCCGGCAACGGAGAAGGCCGGCGGTGAGGATTCCTCACCGCCGGCCTTCTCGCATGCTCAGTGACCGGAGTGCGCCGCGTGGTCCGTGCCCTCCTCGACGTCGCCGCCGAGCGTCTTGCGCAGCGTGGTCACCGTGCTGGTCTCCTCGCCCACGGCCACCCACTTGCGGCCGACCAGATAGTGACCGCCGTAGTCCTTGGCACCGTTGAGCCACTCGCGCTGGCCCCGGTCGGTGGCGAAGGTCAGCAGCAGGAACTTTCCCGCGGAGGTCTTGCAGATCGCCTGGCGGAGTTCGTCGGCGTCCGTCTGCATATTGGGCGTGCAGTCCACCTCGGCGGCCAGGTGCTCCAGGCTGCCGGTCGCCGCCGTGGGCACGGCCACCTCGGCCTTCCCGGAGCTTGCGGACGCGCACCCCGCCAGCACCAGCGCCGCCGCGGCGGTCGCCGCCGCGAGGATCGGTCGGGTCACCTTCATCTGTCCTCCCTGCGTGAGCCTCGTCCTGGATACGGCTCCCGCGCACGGTCCGCTCAAAATACGCTGCCGGGCCGGCACACACGTGCGAGAGTGAGCCGGTGAACCACGACTGGGAAAGGCGCGTATCGGCCGCCTGGGCCACCCTCGACCGCTATCCGCAGGCACGGGCCGCCGACTTCCGGGCCGTGATCGACGACCTCGTCGCCGAACTGCCCGAGGCGAGCCCCCTGCGCCCCTTCGAACGGGCCTGCGCCTGGGACTCGACCGGGCACAGCGGCCGCGCCGTACCGCTCTACCGGGAGGCGCTCGACCTGGGGCTGACCGGCTACCGGGCCCGCCGCGCCAAGATCCAGCTCTCCAGCTCCCTGCGCAACACCGGGCACGCCGAGGAGGGCGTCGCGCTGCTCACCCCCGAACTGGACGCCCCGTCCGACGAACTCGACGACGCCGTCCGCGCCACGCTCGCCCTGTGTCTGTCGAGCCTCGGCCGCGACCGCGAGGGCCTGTCCCTGGTCCTCGGCGCCCTCGCTCCCCATCTGCCGCGCTACCAGCGGTCGATGGCGAACTACGCACGGGCGCTCGTCGAGTCGTAGGACACGGGGAGCGACCCGGACGGCGGTGACCATCCACCGCCCCGCTCGTTGCGCTGGGCGTGCAGTCACAGGATGTCGCCCCGAGCCCCGCCCCCGGTTCCGTCACCGACCGGGCCGTCGACGTCGAGCAGGCCGAGGCCGCGCTCGTCGAGCACTATCCGCGTCTCGTCCGGCTCGCCTACCTGGTGCTGCCGCCGGGCCTCGGCCGCGGCCGCAGGGTGCTGACCGCCCACGCCCTCGTCCAGCGCGCCCTGCCGCGCGGCCGGGCCTCGGCCCCCGTGATCCCGGCGCAGGCCCAGGCCGACGGCCGCGACGGCGACCCCGGCTACGCCTACGTCCGCCTCCAGGTGGTGCGTACGGCGCTGGAGGCGGGCCGTCCGCTCCTGCGCGCGGCGTGGCCCAAGCGGGCGCAGCTACCGCCGCTGCTCCCCCAGGTGTGGGGCCTCCGGCTGTTCCCGCGCTCCGGCGGCGCCGACGAACTCGCCCTGGACCAGCGGCTGTCCGCGCTGAGCGGCCCGGCCCGCGCCGCCCATGTGCTGCGCGGCCTGGAGAAGCTGCCGGACGCCGAGGTGTCCAAGGTCCTCGCCGAGGCCGGCGTCGAGGACACCGGCGCGGCGCTGGACGAGGCCGACGCGGTCCCCGCCCGGTACGCGCTGCTCGACTCCCCCGAGTTCGACCCCTGCTCCCTGCAGGCCCGGCCCACCGATCTGATGCACCGCCGTCGGCACACCAGGGCCGCGCTCGCCGCCGCGGCCGCGCTCGCGGTGTGCGGCGCGCTGGTCGCCCTGCCCGGCGACGGCTGGGGCCCGGACGGCGCGGCCGCCCCGGTGTACGCGCGGAACCCGGCGGCCGAGGCCGCGCTCGACCCGGGCCGGCTGCTGAGGGTCTCCCCCGTCGCCTGGAAGACGTCCGCGCGCACCGACTTCTCCGTCTGGCCGGCCCGCGGCCCCCTCGTCCGCGACACCGCGCTGCTGCGGCGCGCCCTCGCGGTGTGGGCCCGACCCGGCACGACGGTCCAGGTCTCGGCGACCCCCGACACCCCGGCCGGCGGCCCCTCGGGCCCGCCCCAGCTCCTGTACGCGGGCGATGTGGGCAACGCGCGCGTGGTGCTCTTCTACGACGGGCTGCGCATCGCCCGCTACGCCGAGCCGGAGGACGGCACGGCCGGGGCCGCCCTGGACTTCGCGCGGGTGGACGGCGCGACCGGCGTGGAGGCGTCCGCGATCGTCCTGGACCGGGCCGACGGCAACGTCCGCTGGCTGACGGCGCCCTGGGTGACCGCGGCGGGCGAGCGGGACCTCGGCAAGCCGGGCGCCGGGGTGATGGCCCTGACGCTCACGGGCGGCATCACCTCACCGCTGGCCAGCCCGGCGACCCGGACCGGCACCTGCACCGGCTGGAACGTCCTGCAGCTCACCGACGCCTCCGGCACCCATCTCCTCACCGACCTCGGCGAGCTGGTCCCCGCCCGGCTCACCGGCGGCCGGCCCACCGCGCCGAAGGAGGCCACGGGCGCCGAGGCGCTCGGCACCTGGGCGCCGTACGCCTGCTCGCTGGCCGATGTGCGCGGGCAGGGCGTGCGCACGGTCAACGCGTGGTCGTACGCCCATCAGGTGCTCCCCGACGGGAGCGGGTCGGCGGAATGGGTGTGCACCCGGGCGGAGACCTGGCGGGGCGACGGGAGCCGGGTGCTGGCCCAGTTCCGTACGCCGGGCGGGCTGTTCGGGGCGGCGGTGGCGAAGGCCGGGGACGTCCCGGCGTGCGGGCCGCGCGATCCGCATGTGCTCGCCGGGGTGCTGTGGAAGTCGCAAGGAGGCCACTGGTATCTCCTCGCGGCCGGCGACTCGGGGACGCACGACGTGCGGGCGACGGGCGGCGTGCGGGACTCCGCGCCGGGCCATCTGCTCACCGCCGCCGCCGAGAAGGGCGCGAAGGCGGATCTGAAGGGCACCCTGGCGGACGGACGCTCGATCAACGGACTCAACTGATCGCCTCGGAAGGGTCTCCCCGCGCACCGCGGTACGCCCCGAGCCGCCGGGCACGCGCGGTGAGCGACTGGTGCTCGAGATGTGAACAGCCGAGGTCGGGCCGGTCCGTTCGCGGCCGGATTCGGTCGGTAAGGTGTGCGCATGACTACCGGGGTTCGTCGAAGAATGGGAGTCGAGGAGCGTCGGCAGCAGTTGATCGGCGTCGCCCTCGACCTGTTCGCCCAACGCTCGCCCGACGAGGTCTCCATCGACGAGATAGCGGCCGCCGCCGGTATCTCGCGCCCCCTCGTCTATCACTACTTCCCCGGCAAACTCAGCCTGTACGAGGCCGCGTTGAAGCGGGCCTCGGAGGATCTCGCCGCCCGTTTCAGCGAGCCGCACGAGGGGCCGCTCGGCTCACGGCTGCTGCGGGTGATGCGCCGCTACTTCGACTTCGTCGACGAGCACGGCCCGGGTTTCTCCGCCCTGATGCGGGGCGGCCCGGCCGTCGGCTCGTCCACGACCAACGCCCTGATCGACTCCGTGCGCCAGGCCGCCTACGAGCAGATCCTGTCCCATCTGGGGATCGTGGACCCGCCGGCCCGCCTGGAGCTGGTGGTCCGCTCCTGGATCTCGCTCGCCGAGTCGACCGCGCTGATCTGGCTGGACGGGCGGCGGATCCCCCGCGCGGAGCTGGAGGTGCAGCTCGTGCACGACTTCGCCGCGCTCACCGCCGTCAGCGCGGCCTACGACGACGAGATGCGCACCCTGCTGCACCCCATGCTGGCCGGCGAGCCGGCCGACGGCCCCTTCGGCGACCTGGCGGCCCGGCTCATCGCGCTGGCGTCGTAGCGGTCACTCCCGCTCGAACTTGCGGTACGAGGGGTCCAGGTCGCGGACCTCGGCGGAGGCGTGCAGCACGAATCCCCCGCCGTCCTTCACATGCTCGCGCAGCAGCTCCAGGACCACCTCGGTCAGCCTGGCCTTGGTCTCCTCGGTGCGGCCGGCGAGCAGACCCAGGGTGACGTGGACGATCGCGTGGCCCCCCTCGCTCGGGTCCTCGTAGCCGTACGCGGTGTCGTCGGCCTCGCGGAACAGGGTCTTGCAGGCCTCCGGCTTCGCGGCCGCGATCTCCACCACCGAGGCGTGCAGGGCCCGAGCGAAGGCGTCCCGGTCAAAGTCGATCGAGGCCGAGTGGTCGACGGTGATGTTCGGCATGAGCACTCCTGTTCCAGGGCGACGATGTCACGTCACCCTAGCCGCAGTGCCAGCATCGCGATGTCGTCCACCTGGCCGGGGCCGAAGCGGGTGAGCAGCAGGTCGCACAGGGCGTCCAGGCCGGGTGGGGCGGCCGCGGCGGCGGTGCGCAGGTGTTCCAGGCTGACGCCGAGGTCGGTGCCGCGGGTCTCGATCAGCCCGTCGGTGACCATGAGGAGCCGGTCGTCGGGGCGCAGCCTCAGCTCGGCGGGGGCCGGGCGCTCCAGGCCGAGGCCGAGGAGGGGGCCGTCCACGTCGACGTAGGCGGCGGTCCCGGTGCCGGAGACGACCAGCGGCGGGAGGTGTCCGGCGTTGGCGATCCGCAGCCGTCCGGAGGCCGGGTCGAGCAGGGCCAGGCAGACGGTCGCGGTGACGTCGGGGTGGTAGTGCTGGAGCATCCGGTCGAGCCGGGCGGCCAGCACCGACGGGTCGGGGTCCTCGACGCAGTAGGCGCGCAGCGCGTGCCGGATCTCCACCATCACCGTGGCGGCCTCCAGCGAGTGTCCGACGACGTCCCCGACGGCGGTGAGCACCCGGCCTCCCGTGGACACGGCGGCGTAGAAGTCGCCGCCGATCTCGGTCTCGCGGGACGCGGGCACGTACCGCACGACCAGGTCCACGCCGGAGAGCCGGGGCGGCCGGTCGGGGCGGGGCAGGAAGCTGTGCTGGAGGGTGAGCGCGACATGCCGTTCCACCTGGTACAGCAGCAGCGGCTCGGCGGCCAGCGCGGTGACCCGGGCGAGGCGGGAGAGCAGTCCGTCGTCGACGACGGGCGCGGTGGCCGGGACCGCCACGCACACGGGCGTCCGACGGCCCGGGGTCACGGCCGGCACCAGCCGGGCGGCCTCCCGCAGCCCCGGACGGAAGAACCCGGCCGGCCACACGGTCGCCGGCGCGACCACGCCCCGGGGTCCGCCGTGCCCCGCCGTGAGCCGGGACACCAGCCGGGCCACGGTCTCGTGGGCGGCCGCGTCCGGCAGCCCGTGCGTGCCGCGGTCGAGGGAGGTCCCCCGGTGCAGTCCGCCGTCCGGGCCGACCACGAAGACCACCGCCGGTGCTCCGGCCAGCCGGGCGGCGCCCTCCGCGGCCGCCTCGGCCAGCTCGCCCGGGCAGCGCGCGGTCTGCACGGCGGCGGTCGTCTCGGCGAGGAGCGTCAGCCGTCGGGCCCGTACCTCCGCGTCGCCCCTGCGTCGCGCCCCGCGCAGGGCGGCCCGGACGACGGACTGCATCTGCAGCGGATCGGCGGGCACCGTGAGACTCCCGGCCCTCTCGGTAACGACGTGGTGGGGCGGCCCCGCGCCGGGACCGCCCCACCAAGCTAGTCCTGTATCAGGAGACCCGGGAGAATACCGCGACAGTACGACCCGGAACGGCGAACGTGCCCGATTCCCGCACGTAGGACGAGGTCTTGACGGTAGAGTCCGCGCCCGCTGCCTGCACCGGGTGCAGCCGGTAGTCCTTCCCGGCGAGAGAGACGATCCGCTGCCGCTGCTCGGCCGGGGTCGCGTTGAGGACGACGACCAGGTCGCCCAGCTCCATGGTGATCACACCGGGTGTCTCGTCGGTGCCGGACAGCGGGAAGGACAGCGCCGACTGGACCCGCGCGGCCGTGCCGAGCGAGAACGCCTTCTCCGTCGTACGGATCCTCAGCAGGTCCCGGTAGGCGGCGGAGGCGCCGGTGATCTGCGGGCAGCCCACCTCGACGCTCGTCAACAGGGGCTTGGCGTAGGTCCACTTGGAGGCGTTGTCGGCGGCCGGGGGCAGCCCGCGGCCGAAGCCGTCGCCGTCGGCGCAGTTCCAGTGGATCGCGTTGAACCAGTCGCCGCTGTCGTAGGAGTTGCGGTCCAGGGACTTGGAGCGCAGCAGGTCGGAGCCGGCCTGGGAGAGCGACGGGCCCTGCGAGAGGGCGGCCGTGGCCATCGCGAGGACCTGCATCCGGGCCCGGTCGGCGGCGCTCGTCGACGACGGCAGCTTGTAGGCGAGGGCGTCGAACAGGGACTCGTTGTCGTGGGCGTCGGCGTAGGCGAGGGCGTCGCCGGGCGCGTCCGCGTATCCGGCGGGCTGCCCGTTGTAGTCGACCTCGGCGCCGCTGACCTCCTTGCCGTCGGTGTCGGTGAACCGGTAGGCGGCGAGGTTCCCGGACAGACCGACCTTGATCAGGTCCTGGTAGTGCAGGAGGCGGGCCTTCTGCTCGGCCGTCGTCCCGTTGGCCGCGGACCCGTTGGGGTCGGTGTACAGGCCGGACGCGAAGCCCTGGACGCCGGGGTCGGAGTCGAAGGGCCCGCCGCCGCGTACGGCGTCGCGCGCCCGGTCGGAGAAGGTCGCGACGCCGGTGCCGGCCATGTTCTTCTGCGTGGCCTGCGCGAACCGGGCGTCGTCGGCGACCTCACCGAAGTTCCAGCCCTCGCCGTACAGGATGATCTTCTTGCCGTCCACGCCGTCCTTGGCGGGGGTCAGCGCGTCGAGCGCCTTGCGGACGGCCAGGATGTTGGCCTTCGGGTGGTGGCCCATCAGGTCGAAGCGGAAGCCGTCGACCTTGTACTCCTTGGCCCAGGTGACGATCGAGTCGACGACCAGCTTGCCCATCATGGCGTTCTCGGTCGCGGTGTTGGCGCAGCAGGTGCTGTTGGCGACCGACCCGTCGGCGAGCAGCCGCTGGTAGTAGCCGGGGACGATCCGGTCCAGCACGGAGGTGTCCGCCTGACCACTGGCGGCGGTGTGGTTGTAGACGACGTCCATGACGACCCCGAGGCCGTCCTCGTTGAGGGACTTGACCATCCTGCGGAACTGGACCGTGCGGGCGGTGCCGTCCGGGTCGGTGGCGTACGAGCCCTCGGGGACCGTGTAGTGGTACGGGTCGTAGCCCCAGTTGTAGGCGTCCTTCGCGGCGGTCTTGGCGACGCACTCCTGCTGCTGGTCGGAGTCGGCCGCGTAGGAGGCGAGGTCGCAGTCGGGGGTGGCCCGGTCGGCCTTCTTCTCGGGGATGGTCGCGATGTCGAAGGCGGGCAGCAGGTGGACGTACGACGTGCCCGACTTCGCCAGGGCGCGCAGATGCTTCGAGCCGTCGCTGTCCTTGTCGGTGAAGGCGAGGTAGGTGCCTTGGTCCTGCACCGGCACGGTCGGGTCCGCGACGGAGAAGTCCCTGATGTGCAGTTCCTGGATCTGGGCGTCCTTGAGCGGCACCGCCTTCGGCTTGGTGTACGAGGACCAGCCGCCCGGCGCCAGGGCCTTGTCGTCGAGGTCGATCACGAGACTGCGCTCGGAGTCCGCCGTCAGGGCGACCGAGTAGGGGTCGGTGACCTTGTTGGTGACGACCTTGCGGACGCTGGGCGCCCAGACCTTCACGACGTACCGGTAGGCCTTGCCCTTCCAGGACGCGGGGCCGGTGACGGACCAGACGCCGGTGCCGGCGTCACGCCGCATCCTCACGAGGGAGCCGTCGAGTTCCAGGGACACCTTCTGCGCGGTCGGCGCCCAGACGGCCAGCGTGGGGCGGCCCTTGGCGAACGTCGGACCCAGCTTCGCCTTCGTCGCGGCGGGGTACAGATCGTCGAGCACTCCGGCGATCTGGACGCCGGTCGCCGCGAGGACCACACCTCCCCCAGAGCCGAAAGCCCGGGAGGTGCCCCCAGCCGCCCGCTGGGAGGCGACGAGCTGACCGCTGAGGGCCTCACGCACCCGGTCGCGGTCGCGCGGGTCGACGGACCAGGCGGTGTAGTCCTTCAGGTGCGGGAACCTGGCCTTCTGGGCGTCGGTGAGCGTGCTCTTCGTCAGCCGCAGCCAGCGCTCGTCGTCGCTGGTCAGCGTGGACTTGTCGACGGTGATCGAGCCGTCGTGGGAGTACAGGAGCTGGGTGGAGGCGGCGGCGTCGGAGCCGTTCCAGGCGAGGGTGTTCCGGTCGATCCAGACGGCCTTGGAGGTGGTCAGGTCGAGCGCGGCGGCGGACCCGGCCGGCTGCGGGAGCAGGTACTTCTCCTGGCCGCCCAGCAGCCACACCTCGTGGCCGTTCGCCGTGAGGTCCAGGGACTGGTCGGCGGGCAGGTCCTTGTCGTCGCCCTTGTGGAGGATGTAGCTGAGGCTGGTGGCCCCGTCGGTGAGCGGCACCTCGAAGACGGCGCCGTAGGCGTCGGTCCGCACCGGCTTCAGCGGGTTGGACCACTCGGTGGGGCCGGCGGCGCCCGTCCAGACGTGCAGGCCCCAGCCGTCGTAGTCGCCGTCGGCGCGGTGGTAGTGCAGGACCGCCTTCGACTTGTCCTGGGCGGGGTGGTCGGGCCGCTCCGTCTGCACGTCCTCCTTGCCCTGCTCGATCCAGACCTCGCCGGTCTTGGTGACGTCGATCGTGCGGTCGGCGGAGACGTCCTTGGTGCCGTCCTTGTCGATGACGAGGAAGCCGACGTTCGAGGCGCCGGGCCTCAGCTTGACGTAGGCGAAGGCGCCGTACGCGTCGCGGCCGGTGAAGGGGTGGCTGTCCGGCCAGTTCGTGGCCTCGCCGTCGGCGAGGTCGCCCCAGGCGTACAGGCCCCAGTCGGCGTAGTCGCCGTCGGTGCGCCGGTAGTGGACGATCGCGTAGTCGCGGGAGGAGGCGGTGGGGGTCTCCTCGGCGGGCGGGGTGCCGGTGGTGGACCCGGCGGTCGCGGACGCGGTCCGGCCTGCCGAGTCGACGACCACCGCCTTGTAGCGCAGGGCCGTTCCGGCCGGGACGTCCTTGCCGAGGGTCTGGGTGACCTTGTCGGGGGCGTGGTCGGCGGAGCCGAGGGTCTGCCACGTGCCGTTGCCGGTCTGGGCGGCGAAGACGACCCGGTTGAACTGCCCGCCGTCCACATCGGCGCTGAGCTCCACAGTGCCGGTGGCGCCGGCGGCGGGGGCCGTAAGGGTGATCGTCGGCTTGGTCGCGGGCCTGGCGAGCTTTCCGGCGGCCTTGAGGACGATCGCCGAACCGGCCGGGACGGTGACCGTGATCTTCTTGTCGGCGCCGGAGGTCGCGGTGCGCTTGGTGCCGTAGATCCCGTGGAAGGCCATGCTCGCGGAACCGGTCGCGAAGGTCGCGCTCCGCGCGGTGTCCGCGTTGTTGAAGGCGACGACGTACTCGGTGCCGGTCTTCGCGTCGGTGCGGGAGAAGGCGTAGACGCCCGCGCCCTCGGCCGCGTACCGCTCGGTCTGGACGCCGTCGGTCAGCGCCGGGTTGGCCTTGCGGAGCCCCGCGAGGGCCGCGATCCGGCGGTACAGGGGCGCGCTCGTGTCGTAGGCGGCGCTCGCGTGGGTGCGGTCGGTGCCGATCTCGTCGTCGTCGAGGTAGTCGGCGACCTGGGAGGCGAACATCGTCTGGCGGGCGTCCTTGTCGCCGCCGGAGCCGGTGAAGCCCTGTTCGTCGCCGTAGTAGACGACCGGGTTGCCGCGGCTGAGGAACATCAGCTCGTTGGCGAGCCGGTCCTTCTTGAGCAGTTCGGCGTCGGTGGCCTTGGGGTTGTCCTGGTCCAGGAAGTGGCCGATGCGGCCCATGTCGTGGTTGCCGAGGAAGGTGACCTGCTCGTACGCGTTGGCCTTGTCGGTCGTGTACCTGTAGTCGTCGGCGAAGACGCCCGCGAGCTTCTGGGCGCTGCCGCCCTGGGAGGCGTACTGGCGGGCCGCCTCCTGGAAGGGGAAGTCGAGGGTGGCGTCGAGGCGGCCCTGGGTGACGTACGGGGAGGTGATCGACGGGTCGGCGGAGTAGACCTCGCCGAACATGAAGAAGTCCTTGCGGCCCTGCCGGGCCGCGTACGCGTCGAGCGCCGTCGCCCACTGGGTCCAGAACTCCATGTTCACGTGCTTCACGGTGTCGATCCGGAAGCCGTCGATGTCGAAGTCCCCGACCCAGCGCCGGTAGATCTTCTCCATGCCGCTGACGACCTCGGGGCGCTCGGTCCACAGGTCGTCGAGGCCGGAGAAGTCGCCGTAGGTCGTGGACTCGCCGGCGTAGGTGGAGTCGCCCCGGTTGTGGTACATCGTCGGGTCGTTGAGCCAGGAGGGCACCTTGGACGTGGACGTGACCGTCGGGGTGCGCGGGAAGGAGTCGGCGTCGACGGCCGGGAACGTCTTTCCGGCGGCCGCGTAGTCGGCGTCGTCGAAGGGCTCGCCGTCCTTGGTCAGATAGGGGAAGGCGCCCTTGGAGAGGTAGTCGTAGGACTTCTCCTCGTAGTCGACGACGTCGGCGGTGTGGTTGGTGATGACGTCGAAGAACACCTTCATGCCCTTGGCGTGCGCCTTGGCGATGAGGGTCTCGAGGTCCTCGTTGGTGCCGAAGTGCGGGTCGACCCGGGTGAAGTCGGTGATCCAGTAGCCGTGGTAGCCGGCGGAGGCGTTGCCGCCGGTGCCCTGCACGGGACGGTTCTTGAAGATCGGGGCCATCCAGATGGCCGTGGTGCCGAGGCCCTTGATGTAGTCGAGGCGCTTGGTCAGACCCTCGAGGTCGCCGCCCTGGTAGAAGCCCTTGTCGGTGGGGTCGTAGCCGGTGGTCAGACGTGAACCGGTCAGGCCGCCCTTGTCGTTGGCGGTGTCCCCGTTGGCGAAACGGTCCGGCATGACGAAGTAGAACTGCTCGCGGGTGTCGTCGTGCCGGGCGGGCTCGGCGGCGAGCTTCGCGTCGGAGGGCGGCGGGGGCGGGCTGTCCGCGTGGGCGGCCGGCGGCTGCACGAGCGCGGCGGCGAGGGCGGCGACGGCGAGGGCCGCGACCCGTCTGACTTGTATCACCGGTGTGAACTCCTAGGGGGTGTCTTGCGGATCAGGCCGGCCACAAGGCACCCCTGGCGATGGCGGCTCTCTCGGGTCCGACCCCGCGCGACCGTATCGCCGCCGAAAGGTTTACAGCAAGAGTCTTGCAATCAACAGCAAGAACTTTCACCGGAGCCTTGACGGGCCTTCTCAACTGCCTCACGCTCACGAGTTGTTGAAACCAGAAACCCCTTTCCGGAGCCACATAAGTACGCCCCGACCACGAGCGGCACGAACGTCTACGTCGTCGGCTCGATCGCCTCGCTCGGCTCCTGGAACACGGCCGACGCGATCCCGCTGTCCTCGGCGTCGTACCCGACGTGGAGCAGGACGGTGATCGTCCCGGAGACCACGGCCTTCGCGTACAAGTTCGTCAAGAAGGACGGCTCGGGGAACGTCACCTGGGAGTCCGGGACGAACCGCTCGTACACGACGGGCGGTTCGTCCGGATACACCACGAGCGACACCTGGAAGTAGCGCTCGGCATGTCGAGTTCGTCCGGGTGAGCAGGCCCAGCCGCCACGGGACCGTCGGCCCCGCGCGCACCGCGGGGTTCACGGTGCGCGCGGGGAGGGCGGGGACGGCTCAGCAGCTCGTCTTGCCGGTGTAGACCGCCAGGGCGGTGTTGGCGCCGAGGGTGGCGGTGAACTGGCCGCTCGAGTTCACCGTCACCGTCGTGTTGTTCTGGACGTTGCAGTACGTCCCGGCGGCGAGGGACGTCTGGTAGGTCCGGGTCAGGGAGCCGCTCTCGTGGTTGATGGCCACGTACCCCTTGCTTCCCCGGCCGAAGGCGATCGCGTCACCCCCGTTGTCCCACCAGTCGGTGACGGCCTCACCCCGCGTGGCGTTGCGGAAGGCGACCATGCGGAGGATCTCCGGCCAGGCGTGCTGACACTTCCAGCCGTCCTGCCAACAGGCGTTGACCGTACCGCCGTTGGGCGGACCGGCGTCCGTGTCGGACCACTCGTAGCCCGAGTCGACGTCCGGGGCGCCGTACGGATGGGCGAGCATGAAGACGTTGGCGAGGGTGTAGTTCGCGCCGTCCTTGTAGTTGAGGGTGGAGCCGTTGCGCTCGGTGTCGTGGTTGTCGACGAAGACTCCGGCGACGGAGCTGCTCAGATAGCCCCAGCCCTCGCCATAGTTCCTCAGATAGGCGAGGTTCTCGTTGGTGAAGACCCGCTTGAGGTCGTAGGCGTAACGGAACTCCTGCACATCGCCGTTGCCGGTGTACTCGGTGGGCTGCACGGCCTCGCCCGAGCCGTAGATCACCTCCTGCTTCCAGTACGCGTTCGGGTTGGTCAGCCGGGACTTGATGTTCGCCAGGTCGGCGGTGTCGATGTGCTTGGCCGCGTCGATGCGGAAGCCGTCGACTCCGAGGGTGAGGAGGTCGTTCATGTAGCCGGCGACGGTCTTGCGGACGTACTCCTCACCGGTGTCGAGATCGGCCAGGCCGACGAGTTCGCAGTGCTGGACGTTCCAGCGGTCGGCGTAGTTGGTGACGTAGGACGTGCAGTCGTCGAAGTCGTAGGAGGAGTACAGGCCGGGGTAGTCGTACTTCGTGTACGACGATCCGCCGGTGCCGGTGCCGCTGCCCGCCGCCATGTGGTTGACGACGGTGTCGACGACGACCTTCACGCCCGCCGCGTGACAGGTGTCGACCATGGCCCGGAACGCCGCGCGGTCCCCCAACCGACCGGCGATCTTGTAGCTGACCGGCTGGTACGACGTCCACCACTGGGCGCCCTGGATGTGCTCGGCCGGCGGGGAGACCTGGACGTATCCGTAGCCGGCCGGGCCGAGGGTGGTGGTGCACTCCTTCGCCACGGAGGCGAAGTTCCACTCGAAGAGGACGGCGGTGACGTCCTTGGTGCCGGGCGGGGTGGCGTGGGCCATGGGGCCGAGGAGGGTCAGACCGGCGGCCAGGGCCATGGCGCCCGAAAGGGTTCTGCTGCGTGCCATGTGGGGGTTCCTTCTCCGTTGAAGGCTCTTGCGGAAATCTTTCAGAAACCTTGCAGTGGCGCGATGTTAAGGGTGCGGTGGCCGGGAAGGGCAGGGGGTGGCGCGAAAGAAACGCAAGCCGTTATGGATTGACGCCCCGTCAGGACAGCGCGGCGGGAGGTCTACTGGCAGCGGGGGCACCACACCGTCCCGCGGCCGCCCACCCGTGTACGGCGCAGCGGGGTGCCGCAGCGGGGGCAGACGGGGTCCGGGTCGTCCCGGTGCCCGGTGAGCCAGGAGTCCCGGGGCGGGACGCGGCCGGTGGGGACCGCCGAGCGCAGGGTGCGGCGCATCTGGGTGTAGAGGCGCCTGAGTTCGGGGTCGTCGAGCTCGCTCGCCCGTGCCGTCGGATGCAGCCGCGCGCGCCACAGGATCTCGTCGGCCAGCAGATTGCCGAGTCCCGCGAGGGCGGTCTGGTCGGTCAGGACGGTCTTGACGCCGGCCCGGCGGGCGTGGAGGACGGCCTCGAAGTCACCGCGGTCCACCGTGAGCGCGTCGGGGCCGAGGTCCCCCAGCAGCCGCCCGACGTCGGCCTCGTCCTCGGCCAGCCAGAGGCCCTTGAGCTTGCGCTGGTCGCGGTAGCGGAGCCGGCGGTCGCGGGACAGGGTGAACAGGACCCTGTCGTGCGCCTCGACCGGGTCGTCGGGACGGGCGCAGAGCAGTCGGCCGGTCATCCCGAAGTGCAGCAGGAGCGTGGGGCCGCCGGTGCGGGCGAGCAGCCATTTGCCGCGCCGCTCCGCCCCGGTGAAGCGGCGGCCCACCAGCGCCTCGCGCAGCCGCCGCGCGCTCACCCCGTGCAGCACCCCGGGATCCCGCACCTCGACATGCCGTACGACCCTGCCCTTCGCGCAGGACTCCAGCACCTCGTGGAATCCCTCGACGTCCGGGAGCTCGGGCATGGCGTGCGCCCTCCCTCGTACCAGGGCCTTTCGTACGGCGAGCAGGCCGCAGACCTCCTCACTTCATGGTGACGCGTGGCGGGCCGCGACGCAGCACCGGCGTCGGGTGCCGCCGACCTGGCACACACGGCACTCGGGTGAACCGCGCGTATGGCGCGAAACCACCTGAAGGCGACGGCGTTCTTCGGGGTGTGGCGCCCCTGCGGCGCCCGGAACCCCCACCTCTCCTGCCTCGCCTTCCCCCCGGAAAGGAAGACCTGTGAAGTTCATGGGTTGCGCCGCAACGGTCACCATGCTCGCCCTCACCACCGTCGGACTCGGTACCGGTGCCGCCTCCGCCGCGCCGCTGGCCGAAGTCCCCGGTGTCATCCAGTGCAACAACCCGGTGAGCCTCTCCCTCGTCGACGCGTCCGGAGGCGCCTCGCTGGTCAGGCAGGTCGCCGAGACCCTGGGGCTCGGTGTGGGCGGTGACGGTGCCGCCGCCGCTGCCGCCGCCGCCGCGGCCGCCGCCTCCGACAACAGCAGCGCCGCCGCGGCCTCCAGCGCCACGGCCGCGGCCCCCGGGGGATCGGGCTCGGCGACCGTCCAGTCCCAGCAGCAGCAGAGCGCGCAGGGCGGCAACGGTGGTGACGGCGGCAGCGGCTCGATCGGCACCTGGCAGTCGGCCGGCCAGAACCGCTGCGGCACGAGCTCGGACACCGACGCCAGCACGCACGTCGACAACAGCGCGCACATCGACAACAGCCACCGGGTAGTCACCGACAACAGCACCCGCGTGACCCGCATCAACTGATCGGGCCGGCACAGGCGTGCGCCCCCGGACCGCGGAAGGTCCGGGGGCGCACGCCTGTCTTCGTACGGGGGCGCGGAGCGCCGTCCGTGATGACGCGAGGGGTCAGTCCGTGGTCCACCACACCGTCGTGTCGGCGGGGATCTTCGTCTCGCCGTCCGTCTCGGCCACCTCGCCGCTGGTGAGGAGGATGCGGCCGTACGACGGGACGCGCACCGATTCGGTGGAGGTGTTGGCGACGCAGACGAAGTCGCCGCGGCGCAGGGCGAGGACGCCCTCGGGGGCCTTCAGCCATTCCACCGCGTCGCCCGCGCCCAGGTCGGGGTGGGTGCGGCGCAGGTGGAGGGCGGAGCGGTAGAGCTCCAGGGTGGAGCCCTGGACGCCCTGCTGGGCCTCCACGCTCAGCTCGGCCCACTCGGCCGGCTGGGGCAGCCAGCTCCCGCCCGTGCCGAAGCCGTACGAGGACCCCGCGCGCGTCCATGGGATGGGCACCCGGCAGCCGTCGCGGAAGCCGTCCTGGCCGGCGCCGCGGAAGTAGGCCGGGTCCTGGCGGACCTCGTCGGGGAGGTCGACGACGTCGGGCAGGCCGAGTTCCTCGCCCTGGTAGACGTAGGCCGAGCCGGGCAGGGCCAGCATCAGCAGCGTCGCGGCGCGGGCGCGGCGCAGGCCCAGCTCGCGGTCGCCCGCGGTGCGGATCTGGGTGCCGAGGCCGGGCGGGTTGGCGAAGCGGGTGGCGTGGCGGGTCACGTCGTGGTTGGACAGGACCCAGGTCGCCGGGGCGCCGACCGGGCGCATCGCCTCCAGGGTGCGGTCGACGACCGTGCGGAGTTCCTTCGCGTCCCATTCCGTCGACAGGTACTGGAAGTTGAAGGCCTGGTGGAGCTCGTCGGGGCGGACGTAGTTCGCGGTGCGCTCCACGGTCGGGGTCCAGGCCTCGGCGACGAAGATGCGCCCGCCCGTCTCCCGCCACCGCCCTTCTGCGGAAGGCCCTTCGGGCCCCTTTTTATCTCCGGAGTACTCGTCGAGGATCGTCCGCCACTGGCGGTAGATGGCGTGGACGCCGTCCTGGTCGAAGAACGGCATGACATCGTTGCCCAGCAGTTTGAGCTGGTCGTGGGTGCCGAGGTCGGGCAGGCCCGCGGCCTTGACCAGGCCGTGGGCGACGTCGATGCGGAAGCCGTCGACGCCCATGTCCAGCCAGAAGCGCAGGATCGAGCGGAACTCGTCGCCGACGGCCGGGTGGTCCCAGTTGAAGTCGGGCTGCTCGGGGGCGAAGAGGTGCAGGTACCACTCGCCCGGCGAGCCGTCCGGTTCGGTGACCCGGGTCCAGGCGGGGCCTCCGAAGATGGACTCCCAGTCGTTGGGCGGGAGTTCGCCGCCGCTGCCCTTGCCGGGGCGGAAGTGGTAGCGGTCGCGGAGGGGGGAACCCGGCCCCTCCGCGACCGCCCGCTTGAACCACTCGTGCTGGTCGGAGGAGTGGTTGGGGACCAGGTCGACGATGATGCGCAGGCCCAGCTCCCGGGCGTCGCGGATGAGCGCGTCGGCGTCGAGCAGGTTGCCGAACATCGGGTCGACGGCGCGGTAGTCGGCGACGTCGTAGCCGGCGTCGGCCTGCGGGGAGGCGTAGAAGGGGCTGAGCCACACGGCGTCCACGCCGAGGTCGCGCAGGTACGTCAGGCGGGAGCGTACGCCTTCCAGGTCGCCCATGCCGTCGCCGTTGCTGTCGGCGAAGCTGCGCGGGTACACCTGGTAGATCACCGCGTCCCGCCACCAGTCACGGCGCTTGCCGACGGTGGCGACGGCCGCTGCGGAGGTGGGGGTCGGGGCCGGGGCTGCGGAGTGCTGCTGGCTCATGGCGTCCTTGGTACGTAGGTACGTAACGAAGTCATCGGGTCAGGATGATGCAGAGAGCGGTCGGATGACGAGGCGGCCGCGGTGCCGGCGGGGTCTGGGGTTCCCCCCTCTGGGGGAGGACACCGCGGCCGCCCCGGGTTCGGGGGGTCAGCCCTTGGTGCCGCCGGCGGTGAGGCCGGTGACCAGGTTCTTCTGCACGAGGTAGAAGAACGCGGCGGCGGGTATCGCGATCAGCACCGCGGTCGCGGCCATGAGGTTGCGCTGGGCGTCGTGCTCGCTGACGAAGGACTGCAGGCCGACGGCCAGGGTGTACTTGTCGTCGCTGAGCATGAACGTGGAGGCGAAGGCGACCTCGCTGAAGGCGGTGAGGAAGTTGTAGAACGCGGCCACGGCGAGGCCGGGCTTGGCGAGCGGCAGGATCAGCCGGAAGAAGGTGCCGAACGGGGTGAGCCCGTCGACGCGACCCGCCTCGTCGATCTCGAAGGGGATGGTGTCGAAGTACCCCTTGAGCAGCCAGGCGCTGTACGGGATGACCGTCGTGCAGTAGACGAGGATCAGGCCGAAGTAGTTGTCGATGAGCTTCAGGTCCGAGAGGATCTGGTACATCGGCACCATCAGGACGGCGACCGGGAACATCTGGGTGACCAGCAGGACCCACATGAACTTCTTGTAGCCGGGGAAGCGCATGCGGGAGACGGCGTAGCCGGTGGTGGCGGCGATGAGCACGCCGATGGCCGTGGTGCCGAGGGTGACGATGAGCGAGCTCTTCAGCCAGTCGAAGAACTTGGTGTGCTCGATGACGAACGTGTAGTTGTCGAACGTCATCTTGTCCCAGATGCCGCCCGGGTGCAGGTAGTCGTCCTTGTCCGGGCCGAGGGACAGATAGACCAGCCAGACGATCGGGAACAGGGCGATCAGGCTCGCGATCGTGAGGAGGCCGTGGGAGGCGAGGGAGGCCACGGGGCCGGTCTCGCCGCGGCGGCGGATCCGGCGCGGTGCCGTCGGTGCCTTCACGGGGTTCTCCTCGCTCGCCGGGGCGGAGGTCTTCGCGGTGGTCGTACTCATGAGAACTCCTGCCTCAGATCGCGAGCTGCTGCTCGTTGCGGTTGAGCCAGCGGCGGTAGAAGGAGGTGAAGACGATCAGGATCGCCAGCAGCAGGATGCCGTAGGCGGCGGACTGGGCGAAGTCACGCGGTTGCTGTCCGAAGCCGAGGTAGTAGGCCCAGGTGACGAGGATCTGCGCGTCGGGGGCGGTGTTGCCGAACAGCAGGAAGATCACGGCGAACTGGTTGAAGGTCCAGATGATGCCGAGCAGGACGACGGTGGAGCTGACGGTCCTCAGGCCCGGGAGGGTGACGTAGCGGAACCGCTGCCAGGCGCTCGCGCCGTCCATCTCGGCCGCCTCGTAGAGGGAGGAGTCGATGGACTGCAGTCCGCCGAGCAGGGAGACCATCATGAACGGCACACCGCACCAGGTGTTGACCATGATCGCGGCGAACCGCTGCCAGAAGGTGTCCTCCAGCCAGGAGGGCGACGGCAGGTGCAGGGCGTCGAGGGCGGAGTTGATGATGCCGCCGTCGGCGAGCATGAACCGCCAGCCGAACACGGTGACGAAGGTGGGCACCGCCCAGGGCAGGACGAGGATCAGCCGGTACAGGGTCCGGCCGCGCAGCTTCTGGTTGAGCAGCAGCGCGAGGCCGAGGCCGAGGGTGTAGTGCAGGGTGACGCAGAGCGCCGTCCACACGATCGTCCAGATGAAGTGCGACCAGAAGCGGTCGTACGCCGTGGGGCCCCAGAGGATGTCGGCGTAGTTGTCGAGGCCGATGAACCTGTAGGTGGCGTCGATGTGGTTGACGCCGATCGTGCGCGCGGTGTTGAGGCTGTTGGCGTCGGTGAGGGTGAGGTAGAGGCCGTACACCAGCGGGTAGAGCACGAGGACGCCGAGGACGACCGCCACCGGGGCGATCATGGCGTAGGCGTACCAGTGCTTGTGGTAGCCCCGCTTCAGGCGCCCGCCCAGGCCGGGTCCTTCCTCACGGTCACCGCGGCGCTTGCCGGTCGCGCGGTCGATGGCGACGGTCATGGTTCGACAACCTTCTCGAAGCTTGCAGATCAGGGGCGGGTACGGGGCACAGGCCGGTGGCCGCCGGATCCCTCCCCCGTGCGGTAGGGATCCGGCGGCCACGCGGGGCTCACTTGCTGAAGTCCGGGACCAGCTTGGCGATGGCGGTCTCGGCGGTGCTCAGGCCCTTGTCGAGGGTCTCCTTGCCGCCCGCGATCTTGGGCAGTTCGGTGTCGAGCGGGCCCCACAGGGAGCTGTACTCCGGCAGCGCCGGGCGCGGCTGGGCGGCGGCCAGGACCGTGCCGTAGCCGGCGATGCCCGGGTCGGCCTTGACCTCGGCGGTGTAGGCGTCGTCGCGCGTCGGCAGGGTGGAGTTCTTCAGCGCGATGGTCGACTGGGACTTCGCGGACGTCATGAAGTTGACGAACTTCAGCGCGGCGGCCTGGTGGGCCTTGTCCGAGCCGGCGTAGACCGAGAGGTTGTGGCCGCCGGTCGGGGCGCCCGCCTTGCCGGTGGAGCCGGCCGGGACGGTGGCGATGCCCAGGTTGGCCTTGTCCTTGAAGGCGCTGCCCTTGTAGAAGTTGGTGATCTCCCAGGGGCCCTGGATGATCGCGGCGACCTTGCCGTTGACGAACGCGTCCTGGATGTGGGCGTAGGCGTCGGCGGTGGTGTCGGCCTTGTGCAGGCCCTTGCCGTCGAACAGGCTCAGCCAGGTGCCGTACGCCTTCTGCGCGGCGGCGGAGTTCACCGTGATCTTCTTGGCGGCGGCGTCGACCGTGTCGGTGCCCTCGCCGTAGAGGAAGGTCTGGGCGTAGTAGGCCTGGGTGGAGCCCCAGTAGCCGTCGACGCCGGTCCTGGCCTTGACGGTGGCGGCGTCCTTCTTGAGGTCGTCCCAGGTCGTGGGGGCCTCGGTGATGCCGGCCTTCTCGAACAGCGCCTTGTTGTAGACGAGCGCGAGGGTGTCGGTGACGAACGGCACGCCGTAGGTCTTGCCGTCGTACTTGGCCTGCTCGATCAGGTTCGACTTGAACTTGGCCTGGTCGGCGAGGGCCTCGGTGCCGTCCAGCGGCAGGAAGTAGCCCTTCTTGGCGAAGGCGGGGGTCCAGCCGACCTCGGAGCGCAGGATGTCCGGGGCGCCGGAGGCACCGGCGGCGGTGTCGAACTTGTTCTGCGCCTGGTCGAAGGGCACGTTGACGTACTTGACCTTGATGTTCTTGTTGGCGGCCTCGAACTCCTTGACCAAGGCCTGGTACGTCGGCGCCTCATTGGTGGCGTTGGAGGTGTCCCACCAGGTGATGGTGACCGGCCCGCTCGAGTTGTCGCTGCCGCTGTCGTCTCCGCCGCAGGCCGTCGCCGCGAGGGCGAGGGACGCCACCAGCGCGGTGGCCGCTATGCCACGCCGCATGAGTTCTCCTTGAGGGTGAAAGCCCGTGTAGCTCCAGGGGGCGGTCCCGTCCACCGTCCCTGTCGACTTGGCCGACTAGCGCCGTTGCCGCCGCCGGGCGTGGCCGAACGTAACAGCGTTGTAAGCGCGGCGAAAGTCCTTGCAGAAAAAATATGCAAGAAGACCGGGAAGTTATCCGGGCGTGACCGGACGGCGACCGCCGTGAGACGCTTGTTTGGGCCCGTCGCGCACCGTGGGGCGGTCTGTGCAAGACTCTGCAAGCTCTTGCCATCAACTTTCAGAAGGACACACGAGGGAGCGCGATGACGCAGCAGCCCGGACGAGGCAGGCCCCTGGGCCGGCCGCGGCGTCCGATTGGTGTGCAAGGCGACACCTGGCCGGTACAGTCCACGTCTGTGACCACACGGCTTGCCGACATCGCTGCGCAGGCGGGGGTGAGCGAAGCGACCGTCAGCCGCGTTTTGAACGGCAAGCCCGGTGTCGCCGCCACCACCCGCCAGTCCGTGCTCGCCGCACTGGACGTCCTGGGCTACGAACGCCCGGTCCGGCTGCGTCAGCGCAGCGCGGGTCTCGTCGGCCTCATCACCCCGGAGCTGGAGAACCCGATATTCCCGGCCCTGGCCCAGGTCATCGGCCAGGCGCTGACCCGCCAGGGCTACACACCGGTGCTGGCCACCCAGACACCGGGCGGCTCCACGGAGGACGAGCTGACCGAGATGCTGGTGGACCGCGGGGTCGCCGGCATCATCTACGTCTCGGGGCTGCACGCGGACACCACGGCCGACATGCAGCGCTACGAGCAGCTGCGCGCCCAGGGCGTCCCCTTCGTCCTGGTGGACGGCTTCTCCCCGAAGGTCCAGGCCCCGTTCATCTCCCCCGACGACCGGGCGGCGATGACCCTCGCGGTCACCCACCTCGCCTCGCTCGGCCACACCCGTATCGGGCTCGCCCTCGGGCCGAAGCGGTTCGTGCCCGTGCAGCGCAAGATCGAGGGCTTCGTCCGCACGATGCAGGAGCAGCTCGGGCTGAGCGCCGAGGCGATCGAGTCGGAGCTGGTCCAGCACTCCCTCTACACCCTGGAGGGCGGTCAGGCCGCGACGACGGCGCTGATCGACCGGGGCTGTACGGCGATCGTCTGCGCCAGCGACATGATGGCGCTCGGCGCGATAAGGGCGGCCCGGCAGCGGGGCCTCGCGGTCCCCCGGGACATCTCGGTGGTCGGCTTCGACGACTCCCCGCTGATCGCGTTCACCGACCCGCCGCTGACCACGATCCGCAAGCCGGTCCCCGCGATGGGGCAGGCCGCGGTGCGCACGCTCCTCGAGGAGATCGGCGGGACGCCGGCGCCGCACAGTGAGTTCGTGTTCATGCCGGAGCTGGTGGTGCGCGGTTCGACCGCTTCGGCCCCCGGGGACCGGAATCGTCCCTAGGGCGCAGGAAGGGGGGTTTCCCGGCCTGCGCCGGTAGGAGACGATGGAGTACGTCCGCCGTAGAACATGCGGGGGCAACCCGACCGGAGGATGATCGGGCCAAGAGGGCTTTTCTGGCAGACTTTGTGTCCATGGGTGAATCGACCGTGACGCCGTTGGAAGGCCGTGACCAGGCCGTTCCGCAGCCCGTCACGGCCGGGACCCGACAGCGCCGGCTCGCCCGGCTGCGTACTCCGCGCCGCCCGCGCCTCTGGTTCGAGATCCTCCTCATCGCGGTGAGCTACTGGACGTACTCACTGATCCGCAACGCCGTGCCCGAGCAGCGCGCCGAGGCCCTGCGCAACGCGGACTGGATCTGGCGCGTGGAGCACCATCTGGGGCTCGCGTTCGAGGAGTCGGTCAACCACGGCGTGAACTCGGTGACGTGGCTGATCGTGGGGATGAACTACTACTACGCGACGCTGCACTTCGTCATCACGCTGACGGTCCTGGTCTGGCTGTACCGCAGCCACCCCGGCCGTTACGCCGCGACGCGCCTCGTCCTGTTCGCCACCACCGCGGTCGCCCTGGTCGGCTACTACTTCTATCCGCTGGCACCTCCGCGGCTGATGACCGGCGGTCACTTCGTCGACACGGTCATGGTCCACCAGACCTGGGGCTCGATGGCCTCCGGCGACCTCAAGCACATGTCGAACCAGTACGCCGCGATGCCGTCCATGCACATCGGGTGGTCCCTGTGGTGCGGCCTGACGATCTTCGCGCTGGCCAAGCTGCCCTGGGTGCGGATCCTCGGCCTCCTCTACCCGGCGGTGACCCTGCTCGTCATCGTCGCCACCGCCAACCACTTCTGGCTCGACGCGGTCGGCGGCATCGTCTGCCTCGCCTTCGGCTTCACGGTGGCGGCCCTGTGGTACGGCAGCCTGCCGTACTCCTTGCCGAGACTGGTACCGCCCCGCGGCCGGGGCGGAGCCCTCGTCCCCACGAAGGCGTAGCCCTGCGGGCCGGCGGGCTGCCCACGAAGCCGGGCTTCTGGTTCCGCCGCAGCGGTGGCCCGCCAGGGCGGTGGTGGTCGGCGGCGACGGACCGGCCGGTGTCGGGCCAGCCGCGGCGCACGATGCGGGCGGGTCCGGAGGCCCTCATGGACCACGCCCGCGGCCGGCTCAGTGAGACGGCTCGGCGGCCTCCTTCAGTGCGTCGATGAACGCGTCCAGGGCGGCCTGCGGGGGTGCGGAGTCGCGGACGGCCGTGTGGAGGGTGCGGACCGGCACGGGGTCGCGCACCTCCTTGACCACCACCCCCGGATGCCGGCTCCCCAGCCCCAGCCGGGGCACCAGAGCCACCCCCAGCCCGGCCGCGACGAACCCCTGCGCGGTCACGTAGTCCTCGCTCCGCACGGCGAACCGCGGCCTGAACCCGACCGCCGCACACGCGTCGAGCTGCGCGTCGAGACAGGGCCCCGGCCACTCGCTCCCGACGAACGCCTCCTCGGCGAGTTCCGCGAGCCGCAGCCGGCGCCGCCCGGCGAGCCGGTGCCCGCGCGGGAGTACGGCGAGGTACGGGTCGTCGAGCAGGGGCGCGAGCCGGACGCCGTTCCCCGGGGGCTCGTCCGCACCGCGCACCACCAGGGCGAGATCGGCCCGGCCCTCCCGCACGTCGGCCAGGGCGTCCCCGGTGCCGGTGGTCAGCGCGAGATCGATCCGGATCCCCGGGTGCCGCTCCCGCAGGCGGGCCACCGCCGGCGCCACGAGCCCGGCCCCGGCGGTCGCGAAGTACCGTACGGACAGCCGCCCGATCCGCCCCGCCACCAGATCGGCGAGCGCGGTCTCGGCCTCGGCGACCTGCCGCCCGATGGCGTCGGCGTACTCGGTGAGCAGCAGCCCTGCGGCCGTGGGCCGCACTCCCCGTCCGACCCGCTCCAGCAGGTCGACCCCGGCCTCCTTCTCCAAGGCGGCGATCTGCTGGCTCACCGCGGACGGCGTGTACCCGAGCGCGCCGGCGGCGCCCGTCACGGACCCGCATCCCACGACCGCCCGCAACACCTGCATCCGCCGCACATCCAGCATGCGGTCAGGCTAGTGCAGTTCAGCTTAATGAACCATGCACAACCTTTCACTTGTCCTCACAGGAGATGCGGGCCACGGTGGTGTCATGCCCCTCGCCTCCACCCTCCGTATGGCGGCCCTGGCCCTGTTCTGGGGCTCCGGCTTCCTCTGGATCAAGCTGGCCCTCACCCATGGCCTGACCCCCGCCCAGATCACGATCGCCCGCTGCGCGCTGGGCACGGTGGTACTCCTCCTGCTGGCCCGCCGAGCGGGTCAGCGCCTGCCCCGTGACCGCGCCACCTGGCTCCGGCTGACCGTGGCCGCCCTGTTCTGCAACGCCCTGCCGTTCGCGCTGTTCGCGCTCGGGGAGCAGCGGGTCGACTCGGGACTGGCCGGGGTCCTCAACGCCACGACGCCCCTGTGGTCCCTGCTCATCGGCCTGGCCCTGGGCACCGACCGGGGCGCGCACCCGGTCCGGCTGACCGGCCTGGTCCTCGGTTTCGCCGGTACGGTCCTGATCTTCGCCCCGTGGCGGCGCGAGGGCCTGCTCACCTGGCCCGCCCTGGCCCTGCTGGCGGCGGCGGCCAGCTATGCCGTGGCCTTCGCCTACATGGCCCGCCGTCTCGCCGTACGGGAGGGGCCGCTGGCCATGTCGGCGGCCCAGCTCCTCACCGCCACGGCCTGGACCGGCCTCGCCCTCCCGGTGGCCGGCCCGCTCCGCCCCGACCTGGTCGCCCTGCTGGCGGTGATCGCTCTGGGCACCCTGGGCACGGGTCTGACCTTCTACCTCAACTACCGCCTGATCGCGGACGAGGGAGCGACGGCGGCGGCCACGGTCGGCTATCTGCTGCCGGTGGTCTCCGTGGCCCTGGGCGCCCTGGTCCTGGACGAGCACCTCGGCGCCCGCACCCTGGCCGGTATGACGGTGGTGCTCGCGGGGGTCGCCCTCACCCGGGGAGCGGCACCCGTCAGCCCCCGTAGAACAGCTGCTCCACCACTCCCCGGGCCCGCCGGGCCGTCCGCCGGTAGCCGTCCAGCAACTCCCCCACCCGTCCCGGCCCGTACCCCAGGTACCGTCCCACGGCGGTGAGTTCTCGGCTCTCCGAGGGGAAGGTGTCCCCGGCCCGCCCCCGGACCAGCATCACGGCGTTGCGCACCCGGGTGGCCAGCACCCAGGCCTCGTCGAGGGTCTCCGCGTCCTCCCCCGACAGGAGCCCGGCCGTGCGGGCGGCGTCGAGCGCCTCCCGGGTCCGCGTGGTCCGCAGCCCGGGCTCGGCCGACCCGTGCTGCATCTGCAGCAACTGCACGGTCCACTCCACGTCGGACAGCCCGCCCGGCCCGAGCTTGGTGTGCAGCTTGGGATCGGCGCCGCGCGGCAGCCGCTCCGACTCCATCCGGGCCTTCAGCCGCCGGATGTCCCGTACGGCCTCCTCCCCGAGCCCCTGCGCCGGGTACCGCAGCGGATCGACCAGCTCGATGAACCGCCGGCCCAACTCCTCGTCGCCCGCGACGGGTTCGGCCCGCAGCAGCGCCTGCGCCTCCCACACCAGCGACCAGCGCCGGTAGTAGGCCTCGTACGACTTCAGTGTCCGCACCAGCGGCCCGGACTTCCCCTCGGGCCGCAGACCGGCGTCGACGAGCAGCGGCGGATCCGCGCTCGGGATCTGCAGCAGCCGGCGCATCTCGGCGACGACCCGGTTGGCGGCCTCGGCGGCCTCCCGGTCGTCGACCCCTTCGCGCGGCTCGTGCACGAACAGCACGTCCGCGTCCGATCCGTAGCCGAGTTCATGGCCCCCGAACCGGCCCATGCCGATCACCGCGAACCGGGTGGGCAGGGTGTCCCCCCACCCCTCCCGCACCACGGCCCGCAGCGTCCCCGCGAGGGTGGCCGCCGTCAGATCGGACACGGCGCCGCCGACCCGGTCCACCAGCGCCCCCTGATCGGGCTCGGCGGGCTGGGTCTCGGTGCCGTACGAGCTGACGATGTCCCCGGCGGCCGTACGGAACAGCTCCCGCCTGCGCACCCCGCGGGCCGCGGTGACCGCCTGCTCGGCGTTCTCCGCGCGCCCCACCGTGGCCAGGATCTCCTGCTCCAACTGGGCCCGCCCGCGCGGCTGGAGCCCCCCGCCGTCCCCGTCGCCGTCACCGAGCAGGGCGACGGCCTCGGGGGCGCGCAGCAGCAGATCGGGGGCGAGGCGTCCGGCCGACAGCACCCGGGCGAGGTTCTCGGCGGCGGCCCCCTCGTCCCTCAACAGCCGCAGGTACCAGGGGGTCTTGCCCAACGCGTCCGACACCTTGCGGAAGTTGAGCAGCCCGGCGTCCGGGTCGGCGGAGTCGGCGAACCAGGCCAGCAGCACGGGCAGCAGCGTGCGCTGGATGGCGGCCTTGCGGGTGACGCCCGAGGCGAGCGCCTCCAGGTGCCGCAGCGCGGCGGCGGGGTCCGCGTAGCCGAGGGCGATCAGCCGTTCACGTGCCGCCGCCAGGCTCAACCGCGCCTCGCCGGTGGCGAGTTGGGCGACGGCGTCGAGCAGCGGCCGGTAGAAGATCTTCTCGTGGAGGCGCCGGACCACGGACGCGTGCCGCTTCCACTCCCGGTTCAGTTCCACGACGGGATCGGTGCGCAGCCCCAGGGACCGTCCGATCCGCCGCTGGTCGTCCTCGTCCTCGGGCACGAGGTGGGTGCGCCGCAGCCGGTAGAGCTGGATCCGGTGCTCCATGGACCGCAGGAACCGGTAGGCGTCGTCGAGCTGTACGGCGTCGTCGCGCCCGACGTACCCGCCCGCGGCCAGCGCCTGCAGGGCGTCCAGGGTGGTCCCGCTGCGCAGCGACGCGTCGGACCGGCCGTGCACCAACTGCAGCAGTTGTACGGCGAACTCGACGTCCCTGAGCCCCCCGGGCCCGAGCTTCAGTTCCCGCTCGACCTCGGCGGCCGGGATGTTCTCGACCACCCTGCGCCGCATCTTCTGCACGTCGGCGACGAAGTTCTCCCGTTCGGCGGCCTTCCACACCAGCGGCTCGACGGCGGCGATGTACTCGGTGCCGAGGGCCAGATCGCCCGCCACGGGCCGGGCCTTGAGCAGCGCCTGGAACTCCCAGGTCTTCGCCCACCGCTGGTAGTAGGCCAGATGGCTGCTGAGCGTGCGCACGAGCGGTCCGTTGCGGCCCTCGGGCCGCAGGTTGGCGTCGACGGGCCAGATGGACCCCTCCACGGTGGTCTCGGAGCAGATCCGCATCATGTGGGAGGCCAGCTTGGTGGCGGCCCGCAGGGCCTTGCCCTCGTCGGCCCCGTCCGTGGCCTCCCCGACGAAGATGACGTCGACGTCGGAGACGTAGTTCAGCTCGTGCCCACCGCACTTCCCCATGGCGATGACGGCGAGCCGGCACAGCGCGGCGTCCTGCGGCGCGGCCGTCATCGCGATCCGCAGGGCCGCGCGCAGGGTGGCGGTGGCGAGGTCGGCGAGCTCGGCGGCGGTCTCGGCGACATCCGTGGTGCCGCAGACGTCGCGGGCGGCGATCGACAGCAGGCAGCGCCGGTAGGCGACCCGCAGCGCCACCGGATCGCCGGCCTCCGCGAGTCCGCGCTCGAACTCCTCCACCCCCGGGTGCAGGTCGCGGGGCTCGTAGGTGACGAGCGCCTCCCAGTCCCGTGGATGCCGGGCCAGATGCTCGCCGAGAGCCGCGGACGCGCCCAGCACCCCGAGCAGCCGGTCCCGCAGGGGCTTGGCCGCTATCAGCGTGTCGAGCAGTCCGCGCCGGGCCGTGCGGTCGGACTGGGCCTCCAGCAGCCGTACGAGACCGCGCAGCGCGAGATCCGGGTCGGCGGTCGCGCCCAGCGCCTCCAGCAGGATGGGATCACTGCGCACCGGCGACAGCTCGGGTCCCTCCAGCAGCCGCTCGGCGGCGGAGGCATCCGTGAAACCGTGCCGCAGCAGCCGTGTGAAGGTACTGCTCCTGCGCCCCGGCGCCGCCGTCATCCCCGGCCTCCTCGACTCCGATCAAGGTCGTACGCACTTGAGCGTAACCGGAGAGACCGGGGGAAGCGCCGGGGCGAGGGTGGCGGGTTCCGGGGGTCGCCGGGACGGGGCGACGCGTTCCGGGCATCGCAGGGCGGGGCCCGGAGAGCCGGGTCCTCGCGGTGGCGCCGGAGACGGTTTTCGGCTTCGGTGAAGGGGAGCCGTTCAGCCGGACACGGTGGCGGTTCGACCGAGGCTTCGGAGGACCAGGATGCAGTACACGCTCGAAGTGATCCCGCTGCCCGTGAGCGACATCGACCGGGCCCGTGACTTCTACCGCGACCGGGTCGGTTTCCACGTGGACATCGACCAGGAGGTCATGCCCGGGATGCGGATCGTCCAGCTCACACCGCCGGGCTCGGGCTGCTCGATCGCGCTCGGCGACAGCATCTGGGAGGCGGTGCGGGGCCCGCGCCCCGAGCCCGGCTCCTACCAGGGCCTCCAGCTCTGCGTGGCCGACATCGACGCCGCCCGCGTGGAACTCGTGGAGCGGGGCCTGGAGGTCTCCGAGCCGGTCCGCTACACCCCCGACGACGGCGCCACCTTCATGTACTTCACCGACCCCGACGGCAACGGCTGGTCCGTCCAGGAGTACCGCCGCCGGGCCACGGAACCCCTGCACCGGGTCCTGGGGGACCTGGCCGGGCGGACCCCGTGACCGGGCCGGCGCCGCGGGTCAGAGGCCGCCGGTGTTGAGCAGCCGGTTGGGGGTGTCGGAGCGGACGCCGCGCACGACCCCACGGGTGGCCGTGTGGTCGAGCCAGACGTGGACCTGGTCCGCCGTGGCGTGGGGGTGCGCCGACAGGTAGAGGGCGATCACGCCGGTGGCGTGCGGCGCGGCCCAGGACGTCGCGCCGCCGGTCTCCGTGGCCGTACCGCCGCCGGCGAGGGCGGCGGTGACCTTCTGGCCGGGGGCGTAGAGGTCCACGCACCGGCCGTAGCCCGAGCCGTAGGAGCCGCCGTCGCTCCAGGCGCGGTCGTTGGAGGTGGAGGCCGCCACGACGATCGTGCCGGGGACGCCGGCCGGGGAGTGCTTGCAGGCGTCGTCGTGGTAGTTGCCGGCCGACACCACCGTGGGGATCCCCGCGTCGACCATCTTCTTCACGGCGGACTCCAGGGCCGCCGACCGGTGGTCGAGGTTGAGCGACATGTTCACCACGGCGGGCTTCTGCGCGTGCGCGGTGACCCACTTGACCGATTTCACGAGAGCCGCCTCGGCCGCCGCCGCGGAGCCGCCGCCCCCGCTCTCGCACAGGACGCCCTGGACGCGCACGAGCTGCGCCTTGGGCGCCACCCCGTACTTCGCCCCGGCGATGACGCCCGAGACGAACGTGCCGTGGCCGACCCCGTCCTCGCCGAAGCAGTCACCGGAGTCCTTGGGGCCCACGAAGTCGGCGCCGAGGTGGGCGCGGCCGCCGAACTCCTGGTGGCCGACGTCCATCCCGGTGTCGATCACATAGACGTGCACGCCCTTGCCCTGGGCGGTGGTGGTGAGCTTGCCGTTCAGCGGCCGCGACCGCTGGTCGAGGATGTCCAGGTTCCACGGCACGTGCCGGGTGACGGGCGCCGCCGCGGCCGGCGCGGACAACTTCTCCACGGCACCGTCGGACGCCGCCGCCGAGCCGGACTCCGCCGCACCGCCCCCGGAGGGCGCCGCCCCGGCCTTCCCGCCGCAGGCCGAGGCCCCCAGCACCGTCACCATGGCCACCGCCAGCAGCCCGGCCTTCGTCACGTTCCGCGTCACTACGTCCCCCACGTGCCCGTTTCGTACACAGTCAGCGCACAAGACGAGCACAGGGGGCGAGCGGTTCCGGCCAAGCGGGCGGGTCTCCTTCGCGCCTACAGCACCGGCAGGTTCTTCCGCAGCTCGAAGGCGGTGACCTCGGAGCGGTACTCGTACCATTCCTGCTTCTTGTTGCGCAGGAAGAAGTCGAAGACGTGCTCGCCGAGGGTGTCGGCGACGAGGTCGCTGCGTTCCATCAGGGCGAGGGCCTCGCCGAGGTTCTGCGGGAGGGGCTCGATGCCCATGGCGCGGCGCTCGGCGTCGGAGAGGGCCCAGACGTCGTCCTCGGCGCCCGGGGGAAGCTCGTAGCCCTCCTCGACGCCCTTGAGGCCGGCGGCGAGGAGCATGGCGTACGCCAGGTAGGGGTTGGCGCCGGAGTCGAGGGAGCGGACCTCGATGCGGGCGGAGCCGGTCTTGCCGGGCTTGTACATCGGGACGCGGACCAGGGCCGAGCGGTTGTTGTGGCCCCAGCAGATGTAGGAGGGGGCCTCGCCGCCGGCGCCCGCCGTGCGCTCGGAGCCGCCCCAGATGCGCTTGTAGGAGTTGACCCACTGGTTGGTGACGGCGGCGATCTCGGCGGCGTGCTTCAGCAGGCCCGCGATGAAGGAGCGGCCGACCTTGGAGAGCTGGTACTCGGCGCCGGACTCGTAGAACGCGTTGCGGTCGCCCTCGAAGAGGGAGAGATGGGTGTGCATCCCGCTGCCGGGGTGCTCGGAGAACGGCTTCGGCATGAAGGTCGCCTGGACGCCCTGCTCCAGCGCGACCTGCTTCATGACCAGGCGGAACGTCATGATGTTGTCGGCCGTGGAGAGCGCGTCGGCGTAGCGCAGGTCGATCTCCTGCTGGCCGGGGGCGCCCTCGTGGTGGGAGAACTCGACCGAGATGCCCATCGACTCCAGCATGGTGATCGCCTGGCGGCGGAAGTCCATGCCGATGTTCTGCGGGGTGTGGTCGAAGTAGCCGGAGTTGTCGGCGGGCGTCGGGCGCGAGCCGTCGAGGGGGCGGTCCTTCAGCAGGAAGAACTCGATCTCCGGGTGGGTGTAGAAGGTGAAGCCCAGGTCGGAGGCGCGGGCGAGGGCGCGCTTGAGGACGTAGCGCGGGTCGGCGAAGGACGGGGAGCCGTCCGGCATGAGGATGTCGCAGAACATCCGGGCGGTGCCGGGGGCCTCGGCGCGCCAGGGCAGGACCTGGAAGGTGGACGGGTCCGGCTTGGCGATCATGTCGGACTCGTAGACCCGGGCGAAGCCCTCGATCGCGGAGCCGTCGAAGCCGATCCCCTCGTCGAACGCCTGCTCGAGCTCGGCCGGGGCCACGGCGACGGACTTGAGGAAGCCCAGCACGTCCGTGAACCACAGGCGTACGAACCGGATGTCGCGCTCCTCGAGCGTCCGGAGCACGAACTCCTGCTGCTTGTCCATCTTCCGCTTCCCCATCCTTGCTGGTCAGGCCGCCTGCTTCCCCGTCCCACGGGAGGCGGTCGGGCACCTGCGCATCACACCACAACAGCATTTCATGCGCGTTGCGGACCTTGATCGCCCCAGCGTCCTCGGCCTGAACGACTCTCGTACGCCAGATGTACTGCTCTGCCGCCCATCTTGCCTGTTCGCACCGACATCCGTAATGGCCGGTTCGGCTCGCGGGCCGCGCCCCGAGTGACGGAGGCCACGGACTTTAAATTTGAATCTCAGATGCAAGTTTTAATAGCGTCGAGGCACCGAGCCGTTCGGCCGAGCCCAAGGAGCCCCGATGCTGTCCGAGCCGTCCGCAGCCACCGTCCGCGCCAGCCTCCCCGCCGTCGGCGCGGCCATCGGCGAGATCACCGAGCGTTTCTACGCCCGTCTCTTCGCCGCCCGCCCCGAGCTGCTGCGGAACCTCTTCAACCGCGGCAACCAGGCCGCCGGAACCCAGCGGCAGGCCCTCGCCGGCTCCATCGCCGCGTTCGCCACGCATCTGCTGGACCACCCGGACAGCCGCCCCGACGCGATGCTGCGCCGCATCGCCCACAAGCACGCCTCGCTCGGCGTGACGCCGCAGCAGTACGCGGTGGTCCACGAGCACCTCTTCGCCGCCATCGTCGAGGTGCTCGGCGACGCCGTCACGCCCGAGGTCGCGGCGGCCTGGGACGAGGTCTACTGGCTGATGGCGAACGCGCTCATCGCCGTCGAGAAGCGGCTGTACGAGGAGAGCGGCGCGCCGGGGCTGCGGCCCTGGGAGGTCGTCGAGCGGATCGTGGAGACCGACGACGTCGTGACCTTCCGGGTACGGCCGGCCGACGGCGGTGCGGTGCGCGGCTTCCGCGCCGGACAGTACGTCTCCGTGGGCGTGACGCTTCCCGACGGCGCCCGCCAGATCCGCCAGTACAGTCTGTCCGGGGCGCCGAGCGAGTCGGTCCGCCAGTTCAGCGTCAAGCAGGTGCGCGGCGACGGCACGACACCCGACGGCGAGGTCTCGAACCACCTGCACGCGTGCGTGCGGGAGGGTGACGTACTCGACCTGTCCGAGCCGTACGGCGACCTGGTCCTGGAGGAGGTCTCCGGCACCCCCCTGCTGCTGGCCTCGGCCGGAATCGGGGTGACCCCGATGGTCGCGATGCTGGCGGACCTGGCGGCGGGCGGTCACCGCGCCCCGGTCACCGTCGTCCACGCCGACCGCTCCCCCGCGACCCACGCCCTGCGCGCCGACCACGAGACGTACACGGCGAAGCTCCCGGAGGCGTCCGTGCACCTCTGGTACGAGCGGGAGGCCCCCGAGGGAGCCGCCCAGGGCCTGGTCGACCTCACGGACGTCACCGTCCCGGCGGGCACCCGCGCCTACCTGTGCGGCCCGCTCCCCTTCATGCGGGCGGTCCGCACCCAACTGCTCGAAAAGGGCGTCGCCCCCGCCGACATCCACTACGAGGTCTTCGGCCCGGACCTCTGGCTGGCGGCCGCCTGACCGCACTCGGGCGACATCCCCGGGAGGACGGCGAGTCCTACGGTCGAGCCTCGAACAGCGGCTCGTACGGATCGCCCTCCGGTCCCCGGACGAGGACGTGGTCCTTGCCGACGCCGAGCGCCACCTCGCGCAGCCGGCTCAGCACGGTCGCCTCGTCCGGCAGGTCCGGGCCGAGGGCCGCGGCGGCGCGGTCGCGGTCGGCCGGGAGGCCGGGCAGGTCCTCCAGGTACTCGGCGGCCCGTGCCCGGCTCCGGTCGACGGTGGGCGCGGTGCAGTGGGTGCCACGCAGAAGGGGCCGCAGAGGCTCCGGCCGGCCGATCGGCACGAGCGCGGCACGGCCGTCCAGGTCCGCGCAGAGGATCGGGCGTTCCTCGCCGCCGTCGCCGCAGAAGCAGTAGGTGTCCCCCGCGGCGTTGCCCGCCGGCCGTTCCGGCGCGGCACCCGAGGTGAGACGGAGTCGCCCGGGCTCGTCACCGCGGTCCGGCTCGACGTCGCACGGCCCGGCGGGATGCCGGGCCGCGTGGTCGTGTGCGCGCAGGGCGGCCGTCGGTGAACGCATGCGCGGCACTGCCGCGCCGAGCCGGGGCCCCTCAGTCCGGCCCCGAGATCCCCAGCAGCAGTGGCCCCGTCGGTGCCGTCACGATGTCGGTGACCGTGAGCGGGTCGAGGGAGGCGAAGAAGGCCTCCTGGGCGCGGCGGAGGGCGCCCCGCAGGCGGCAGGCCGAGTTCAGGGGGCAGGGGGTGGAGCCCTCGCAGTCGACGACGTCGCCGTCGCCCTCGAAGGCGCGGACCACGCCGCCCACGGACGCCGTACGGCCCTTCTCGGTCAGGGCGAGGCCGCCGCCCCTGCCCCGGCGCGCCTCCAGGAGGCCCTGGTGCTGGAGTTCGGCCACGACCTTGGCCGCGTGCGTGTAGGGGACCTGCATCGCGGCGGCCACCTCGCGGGTCGTCGGGGTGGTCCCGCCCGCGACCGCCAGGCGCATCAGCACGCGCAGGGCCAGGTCGGTGGATCTCAGCAGCCGCATGGGAGAAGCGTAGATAATGCGCATCTCGGCTTCAAATTATCGAGGGGCCGCCGGGGTGCCTACGCCATTCCGCGTCCTCCCCTTACGATCGGTGGACCCGCCGGACCCTAGCCGCACCACCGGCCGCACCACCCTCACCGTCCCGCCCCTTTCCCCCAGAAGGACAGGTCTCATGGGCTCCGCCGACCAGACCGGCAGCACCGCGCGCAAGGCGCGCATAGAAGAGATGCGGCGGGCCCAGCAGGCCCGTGAGCGACGCAACCGGATCCTCGTGATCGCGGGCAGTGCCGTCGCCGTGGCCGCGCTCGTCGCCGGCGGCGTGTTCGTCGTGAAGTCGCAGTCCGGCGACGACTCCTCCTCCACCGCCTCCGACTCCAAGGCCTCCGGGCACTGGGTCACCGGCTCGGACGGGGTGAAGACCTGGAAGGGCACGCTGGGGCGCACCCATGTCGCCAAGACGGTGAAGTACCCGATGGAGCCCCCGGTCGGCGGCGACCACGACCCGGTCTGGCTCAACTGCAACGGCGACGTCTACACCGAGGCCGTGAACAACATGAACGCCGTGCACGCGCTGGAGCACGGCGCGGTCTGGGTGACGTACACCAGCAAGGCGGAGAAGGCCGACGTCGACGCGCTCGCGGCGAAGGTGAAGAAGACGCCGTACACGTTCATGAGTCCGGACGACAAGCAGGCCGACCCGATCATGCTCAGCGCGTGGGGCAAGCAGCGCACCGTGACCGGCGCGGACGACCCGGCCGTCGACGCGTTCTTCGAGAAGTTCGTGCAGGGTGAGCAGACGCCCGAGCCGGGTGCCTCCTGCACCGGCGGGACGATGAAGTGAGGAAGGCCGGCTGGACCGCCTCGGCCGCGGCGGCGGTGCTCGTCGCGGCCGGCGCCATCACCTACGCCGTCGCCGCGGACGACGGCGGGACGGGCTCCGCCGTCCCCGCCGCCGACTCCGCCGACGCGGGGTTCGCCCGGGACATGGCCGTCCATCACCAGCAGGCCGTCGAGATGTCGTACATCGTGCGCGACCGGACGACCGACGAGGAGGTGCGGCGGCTCGCCTACGACATCGCCCAGACGCAGGCCAACCAGCGCGGGATGCTGCTCGGCTGGCTCGATCTGTGGGGACTGCCGAAGGTGTCGTCCGACGCGCCCATGACCTGGATGGGGATGGGCGACATGGCCGACGGCGAGGACGGCGCGCTCATGCCCGGCATGGCCACCGACACCGAGCTGAAGAAGCTGGGCACGCTCAACGGCAAGCAGGCCGAGGTGTTCTACCTCCAGCTGATGACCGCTCACCACAAGGGCGGCATCCACATGGCCGAGGGCTGCGTGGCCAAGTGCACGGTCGGAGTGGAGAAGCGGCTCGCGCAGGGCATGGTCGACGCCCAGGAGTCCGAAATCGCCCTGATGGCGGACCTGTTGAAGGCGCGCGGGGCGAAGGCGTAGGCCACCCGTAGGGTTTTCCCTCGACTTCGCGGACTTGTCCGTCAAATCACCCCAGCAAGCGGTCACTTGGCCGCTTCTTGGTGTTCGCATTCCCCTTGCATGAAGGGTTCGTCGCAAGAGTGGCCGTCACGTCGAGTGATCCACTCGCGTCGAACCACATACAGGGGGTCCTATGAGATCCAACCGTGCCGCGCTGCGCGCCGGGGTGAGCATGGCAGCGACACTGCCCATGATCGCCGGTGCGCTCGCACTCGGCATACCCGCGGCGCACGCCGCGGACGGTCCGGCCCGTGACACGCTGGCCGGGACCAGGCCCGCGTGGGCGACGGCCAAGGCGGACAAGGGCTCTACCTCGAACAGCGCTCAGCTCAACGCCCGCGTCTATCTCGCGGGCCGCGACGCGAACGGCCTCGCGGCCTACGCGAAGGCGGTGTCCGACCCGAGCTCCCCCGCCTACGGCAAGTACCTCTCCGCGCGGCAGGCCCAGGCCCGCTACGGGGCGACCAAGGCCCAGGTGGCCGCGGTCAAGGCGTGGCTGGCCGCCGCCGGTCTGAAGGTCACCGGCACCACACAGCACTACGTCTCCGTCAGCGGTGACGTCGCCGCCGCCGAGAAGGCGTTCGGCACCCAGCTGCACAACTACACCAAGGGCTCGAAGACCTATCGCGCGCCGTCGAAGTCGGCCTCCGCGCCCGCGAGCCTCGACGGTGCCGTCCTGACCGTCACCGGCCTGGACAACGCGCCGCACAAGGCGAGCAGCAAGGACCAGCTCCCGCCGCCGGACGCGGTGTTCAAGAACTCCGGGCCGTTCTCCTCGTACTACGGCTCGAACACCGCGAGCACCCTCCCGGACGCGTACGGCACGAAGATCCCGTACGCGGTCGAGGGCTACACCGGCAAGCAGCTGCGCTCCGCCTACGGCGCCGGCGGCTACACCGGCAAGGGGGTGCGCATCGCCATCACCGACGCGTACGCCTCTCCGACGATCGCCTTCGACGCGGCCACCTACGCGAGGAAGCACGGCGACGCGGCCTGGAAGACGGGCCAGCTGACCCAGGTCCTGCCGAAGAACTACACCAAGACCGAGGAGTGCTCGGCGGCCGGCTGGTACGGCGAGGAGACCCTCGACGTCGAGGCCGTGCACGCGGTCGCGCCGGCCGCGAACGTCACGTACGTGGGCGCCTCGTCCTGCTACGACGACGACCTGCTCGACTCGCTCAGCAAGATCGTCGACAACCACCTGGCCGACATCGTCTCCAACTCCTGGGGCGACATCGAGGCCAACCAGACGCCGGACCTGGCGGCCGCCTACGACCAGGTCTTCCAGTTCGGCGCGGTCGAGGGCATCGGCTTCTACTTCTCCTCCGGCGACAACGGCGACGAGGTCGCCAACACCGGGACGAAGCAGGTCGACACCCCGGCCAACTCGGCCTGGGTGACGGCGGTCGGCGGTACCTCGCTGGCGGTCGGCAAGGGCGACAAGTACCTGTGGGAGACCGGCTGGGGCACCGAGAAGGCCCTGCTGTCCGCGGACGGCAAGAGCTGGACCAACTTCCCCGGCGCGTTCACCTCGGGCGCGGGCGGCGGCACCAGCGCCACGGTCGCCGAGCCGTACTACCAGAAGGGCGTCGTCCCGAACGCGCTGGCCACCGCCAACAACGCGGCCGGCAACCGGGTCGTCCCCGACATCTCGGCGATCGCCGACCCGAACACCGGTTTCAAGGTCGGCCAGACGCAGACCTTCCCGGACGGGTCCGCGCAGTACAGCGAGTACCGCATCGGCGGCACCTCGCTGGCCGCGCCGGTCATCGCGGCGGTCCAGGCCCTCGCCCAGGAGGCGCGCGGCGGCAAGGCGATCGGCTTCGCCAACCCGTCGATCTACTCCAAGTACGGGTCGCGGGTCTACCACGACGTCACCGACGACCCGACGGGCTCCGGCCTCGCGGTCGCCCGTGTCGACTTCGCCAACGGCTACGACGCCGCCGACGGCCTGCTGACCTCCGTCCGCAGCCTCGGCAAGGACAGCTCGCTGTCCGCGGTGAAGGGCTACGACGACGTCACCGGCGTCGGCACGCCCGCGAACGGCTACGTCGAGTCGTACCGCAAGCACTGAGTCACCGAGTCACCGAGTCACCGATGGGGTGGCGTGCGGGGGGAGACCTCGCACGCCACCCCATCGCGTCGCTCTGACGATTACAGCGATTACACTGACCCGTGTGCCTGAGTTGAACTTCTGGTCGATCTATCAGCACGGCTTCGCGCGCGTCGCCGCCTGCACGGGCCACACCGTGATCGCGGACCCGCCCGCCAACGCCGACGCGGTCCTGCGCCACGCGCGCCGGTGCGCCGAGGAGGGCGTCGCCGTCGCCGTCTTCCCGGAGATGGGGCTGTGCGGCTACTCCATCGAGGACCTGCTGCTCCAGGACGCCCTGCTCGACGAGGTCGAGGGGGCGCTCGGGGAGGTGGTGGCCGGTTCGGCCGGACTGCTGCCGGTGCTGGTCGTCGGCGCCCCGCTGCGCCACCGCAACCGGATCTACAACTGCGCGGTCGTCGTCCACCGGGGCCGGATCCTCGGGGTCGTCCCCAAGTCGTACCCGCCGAACTACCGCGAGTTCTACGAGCGCCGGCAGATCGGCGACGGCGCCGACGAGCGCGGCGGAACGATCCGCGTGGGCGGCGAGACCGTGCCGTTCGGCGTGGATCTGCTGTTCGCGGCGGACGACGTCCCCGGTCTCGTGCTGCACGCGGAGATCTGCGAGGACATGTGGGTGCCGGTGCCGCCCAGCGCGGAGGCGGCGCTCGCCGGCGCGACGGTGCTGGTGAACCTCTCGGGCAGCCCGATCACGGTGGGGCGGGCCGAGGACCGCAAGCTGTTGTGCCGCTCGGCGTCCTCCCGCTGCCTCGCCGCCTACGTGTACGCGGCGGCCGGTCTCGGCGAGTCGACCACCGACCTGTCCTGGGACGGCCAGGCGATGGTCTACGAGAACGGCGTACTGCTGGCGGAGACCGAACGCTTCCCGCTCGGCGACGAGTACGCGGTGGCCGACGTCGACCTCGATCTGCTGCGGCAGGAGCGGCAGCGGATGGGCACGTTCGACGACAACCGGCGGACGCACCGCGCGCGGACCGGTGACTTCCGGACCGTCGCCTTCCCGCTCGAACCGCCGATGACCGATCTCGGGCTGCGGCGCCGTCTGGAGCGCTTCCCGTTCGTGCCGGCCGACGCCGATCGGCTCGCCCTGGACTGCTTCGAGGCCTACAACATCCAGGTCGAGGGCCTCCAGCAGCGACTGGCCTCGATCGGCGGCCCGAAGGTGGTCATCGGGGTGTCCGGCGGCCTGGACTCCACGCACGCGCTGATCGTCGCCGCCCGCGCGATGGACCGCGCCGGGCGCCCGCGCAGCGACATCCTGGCCTGGACCCTGCCCGGCTTCGCCACCAGCGACCACACCAGGTCCAACGCACACAAGCTGATGAACTCGCTCGGCGTCACCGCGGCCGAGCTGGACATCACGCCGACGGCGCGGCTGATGCTGCGCGAGATGGACCACCCCTTCGCCTCCGGCGAGCCGGTCTACGACGTCACCTTCGAGAACGTCCAGGCGGGCCTGCGCACCGACTACCTCTTCCGGCTCGCCAACCAGCGCGGCGGCATCGTGCTCGGCACCGGCGACCTCTCCGAACTCGCCCTCGGCTGGTCCACGTACGGCGTGGGCGACCAGATGAGCCACTACAACGTCAACTCCGGTGTGCCGAAGACGCTGATGCAGCATCTGATCCGGTGGGTCATCAGCAGCGGGCAGTTCGACGAGGAGACCGGACGGACGCTCGCGGCGATCCTCGACACCGAGATCAGTCCGGAGCTGGTGCCGGGCGAGGAGATGCAGTCGACGGAGTCGAAGATCGGCCCGTACGCGCTGCACGACTTCACGCTCTTCCACGTCCTGCGGTACGGCTTCCGGCCGTCGAAGATCGCCTTCCTGACCTGGCACGCCTGGCACGACGCGGACGGCGGCGCCTGGCCGCCGGGCTTCCCCGAAGCCGAGCGGGTGGCGTACGACCTGCCGGAGATCCGGCGGTGGCTGGAGGTCTTCTGCCGGCGCTTCTTCGCGTTCGCGCAGTTCAAGCGCTCGGCGATGCCGAACGGGCCGAAGGTGTCGGCGGGGGGTTCGCTGTCGCCGCGCGGGGACTGGCGGGCACCGTCGGACAGTTCGGCGCGGGCCTGGCTGCGCGATCTCGCCCGCTTCGACGTCCCGGAGCCGAAGCCGGAGACAGAGACGGAGACGAAGACCGACGGGTGAGCGTGCCGTACGGGGCGCTGCCTCGCATGCCGGGCGCGGGGGTGGGTACGTGGCCTGGCGTACGGGGGTGCCGCGGAAGCGGCCCATGAGCGAGGGGTGTCGGACGTGATTCGAAAGCTGCAGGCGGTCGCGCTGGACTGTGCCGATCCGCTACGGCTCGCCGAGTTCTACGCCGAGCTGCTCGGCGGCCGGGTGGTCGCCGACCCGGAGCAGCCCGAGTGGGTCGAGGTGCACGGGTTCGAGGGGATACCGCTGGCCTTCCAGCGGGTGGAGGGCTATCTGCCGCCCGAGTGGCCCAGCCGGGAGCGCCCGCAGCAGCTCCACCTGGACTTCGACGTGGACGACCTCGACGGGGAGGAGAAGCGGGCGCTCGCCCTCGGCGCGACCGTGCTGGAGCGGTCGGACCAGCTCCGTCCGGGGGTCAACTGGCGGATCTACGCGGACCCGGCGGGCCATCCGTTCTGCTTCTGCCTGCACTGACCGCCCGCCCCGACCGGCCGGCCCGCTGTTCGTTTGCGGCGCGTCGGCCCGGTCGGACAGGAAGCCTGCATGCTGAAGGGTGACAAGGTCGGGCTGCGGGCCCGGCACGACGAGGACATCCCGGTCCTGCCGGCCGAGCTCTACGACGACGTGGTCGGCGGCTCGCGGGCCGAGGGCCGGCCGTGGCGGCCCGTCTCGCCCGGCTCGAAGGACCCGCGGCTCGTCGTGGACGACACCGACCACGCGGTCGTCCCGTTCTCCGTGGTGGAGCTGGACGGCGGCACGCTGATCGGCACCGCGACACTGTGGGGCATCGACACCCACCACCGGTCCGCGCACATCGGGTTGGGGCTGCTGCCGTCCGCGCGCGGCAAGGGGTACGGCACCGACGCGGTCGCGGTGCTGTGCCACTACGGCTTCGTCGTGCGGGGCCTGCACCGGCTGCGGATCGAGACGTTGGCGGACAACCACGCGATGCTCCGCTCCGCCGAGCGCAACGGCTTCGTCCGTGAGGGCGTGCTGCGCTCCTCGGCCTGGGTGATGGGCGAGTTCCTGGACGACGTGCTGCTCGGCCTCCTCGCCGAGGAGTGGAAGCCGACCGCCCTCTAGGGGGTGTTTCGAAAGTCCTGTGCGGTGCCCGCGGTGTCCGGTGCGTGCTCTCGGCGTGCCGGAGGAAAGCCCTCGTACTGGGCGTACTTGGGGTTTCGGCCGGTGCGGCGCGAGTACGTGCCGGGCGCCGCGGGTGCTGTGCGGGACTTTCGAAACACCCCCTAGGGCCCTCCTGACGGATCTCCGACGCGCGGAGATCCGTCAGAGGGGCCCCAGCCGTCCCCCGGAGCCGTGGTCGGGGTCAGTGGCGTACCGCGGGCTCCGTCCGCGTCGGGACGTGGGTCGCCACGATCCGCTCGTGACGGGTGCCGTCGGCGGACGCCCTGCGGCGGTCCACGGCGTACGCCACGCCCGCCACCGCCAGTCCCAGGACCGCGAGGGCGGCGCCGGCCAGGGCCGGGGAGGTGACGCCGAGGCCCGCCGCCAGGGCCAGGCCGCCGATCCAGGCGCCTCCGGCGTTGGCGAGGTTGAAGGCGGCCTGGTTGGCGGAGGAGGCCAGGGAGGGCGCGGTGACGGCCTTCTCCATGACCATCAGGTTGAGGGGGGTGCCCGCGACGAAGGCCGCGACGCCGAGGAGGACGACCGCGAGGGCGCCGCTCCACTGGGTGCGCATCAGCAGGGGGAAGGCGGCGAGGACGACCGCCAGGGACGCCAGGCCGCCGAACAGGGTGCGCCGCATCGCGTGGTCGGTGAGGCGGCCGCCCAGCAGGTTGCCGATCGTCGCGCCGACGCCGAACAGGGCGAGGAGCAGCGTGACGCTCCCGTCGGCGTAGCCTGCCGCGTCGGTCAGCATCGGGGTGATGTAGCTGTACGCGGAGAACAGCGCGCCGAAGCCCGCGACCGTGGTGCCGAGCGCCAGCCAGACCGGGAGGGACCTCAGGGCCGCGAGTTCGCCGCGCAGGCCCGCGGCGGGGGCGCCCGTCACCTCGCGCGGGACGAGCAGCGCGAGAGCCGCCATCGCCGCCAGGCCAATCGTGCTCACACCGAGGAAGGTCGCCCGCCAGCCCAGGTGCTGGCCCATGAGGGTGGCGGCGGGGACGCCCGCGATGTTGGCGACCGTCAGGCCGAGGAACATCAGCGACACCGAGCGTGCCTTGCGTTCCGGCGCGACCAGGTGGGTGGCGACGACGGCGCCGACGCCGAAGAAGGCGCCGTGCGGCAGTCCGCTGAGGAAGCGGGCCGCGAGCAGCCAGTCGTAGCCGGGGGCGAGCGCCGACAGGGCGTTGCCCGCCACGAAGAGGGCCATCAGGGACATCAGCAGCGTGCGGCGCCGCATCCGTGCGGTCGCCGCCGCGAGCAGCGGCGCGCCGATGACGACACCGAGGGCGTACGCGGAGACGAGGTGTCCGGCGGTGGGCAGGGAGAGGTGCAGGTCTGCCGCCACGTCGGGCAGCAGTCCCATCATCACGAACTCGGTGGTGCCGATGCCGAAGGCACCCACGGCGAGGGCGAGCAGGGCCAGAGGCATGAGGGGCCGTTGCCTTTCAGGTCGGGGATGCGTCCATCGTATGTTTAACGACGGAACAAACTCTCCCCGGTCCGGTATTCCGGCAGGTTACGACCCCTCAACGGCCGCGTTACCAGGCGCTTTTCATCCGTCCGACGTGGTGAGCTTCACACGCGCCGCGATCGGCAGATGGTCGCTGCCCGTCTGCGGGAGCGTCCAGGACGTCACCGGCTCCACGCCCTTGACGAGGATCTGGTCGATGCGCGCCATCGGGAACGACGCCGGCCAGCTGAAGCCGAAGCCGTCGCCGGCCGCACCCTGCGTGGAACGCATCTGGGAGGTCACGGCGTTCAGCGAGCGGTCGTTCATCGTGCCGTTGAGGTCGCCGAGGAGGATCACCCGGCTGAGGCGCTCGTCGGCGATGGCCTCGCCCAGCGCGTCCGCGCTCTTGTCGCGCTGGCGGGCGGTGAAGCCGGCCTGCAGCTTGACCCGGACCGACGGGAGGTGGGCGACGTAGAAGGCCACCTCGCCCTGCGGGGTCGTGACCGTGGCCCGCATCGCGCGCGTCCAGCCCAGCTTGATGTCGACGGGCTTCACGGCGCTCAGCGGGTACTTGCTCCACAGACCGACCGTGCCCTGCACCGAGTGGTACTTGTAGGTGGCCGTCAGCGCCTTCTCGTACACCGGCACCGCCGAGGCGGTCAGCTCCTCCAGCGCCACCACGTCCGCGCCGGACGCGGCGACGTCGCGGGCGGTGTCGGAGGGGTCGGGGTTGTCGGCGTTGACGTTGTGGGTGGCGACGGTGAGGTCGCCCCCGCCGCCGGTCTTGTCGCTGAGCAGCCCGCCGAAGAGGTTCAGCCAGACGACGGCCGGGAGGACCACCGCGATCAGCGCGCTCGCCGACCTGCGGACCACGGCGAGGATCAGGAACACCGGGATCAGCAGCCCGAACCACGGCAGGAACGTCTCCGTGAGGCTGCCGAGGTTGCCGAAGCGATTCGGGATGCGCGAGTGCAGCAGCATCACCAGGGAGAGCAGCAGGGCCAGGGCGGCGACCACCAGACCGCGGCGCCAGATACGCGGGTCACCACGCCAGCCGGCGGCCAGACGTCCGATCAGGCGCCGGAGCCGGTCTCCCCGGCGCTCGGGCCCCGAGCCGCCGCTGTCGTCCGTCTCCGTCATGTACGCCTGCTGCGCCATACCGTCGCCTCACTGCCTGCCGTGCACACCGTCTCCCCCGGGCATAGACCCTAGGGGATGTTCGGCTTCGATCCTGCCGTCCCTCGACGGCCGTACTCGCACGAGGACGAACGGGGCCGCGTCAGGGGTTCCGGAGCTGGGGCGCGATGCCTGGCCTGTGACGAAACGCGCATATTTCGACGGCCGGCGGGTCAGTTGACGGGGCGTAGTCCGACCAGCAGCGTGTCGACGATCCGTTCCGCGAGGTCCTCGGGGAGGTCGGCCTCGGGGCGCAGGACGGCACGGACGAGCATCGGACCCACGATGATGTCGTTGACGAGCTCCACGTCCAGGTCGGCGCGGAGTTCGCCGTTCTGCTGGCCGCGGCGCAGGACCTCGATGCCCGCCCTGCGCCGGGGAAGTATGACCGAGTTGTGGTACGCCGCCCAGATCTTGGGGCTGCTCTTCATCTGGGCGTGCACGTTGTGCAGGATCGCCGAGGAGCGGTTGGCGAGACCCCGTTGCCGCAGGGACTCCAGCAGGACGACCAGGTCGTCCCGCATGGAGGTGCCCGGGAGTTCCTCGGGGTCCTGCGGTTCGGCGGTGCGCAGGACGTCGACGAAGAGCTCCTCCTTGCCGCTCCAGCGCCGGTAGATCGTGGCCTTGCCGACTCCCGCCGTGCGGGCGATGCGCTCTATGGAGATCTCCGCGAGCGGAACACCCTCCTCCAGCAGCTTCATCGTCCCCTCGAGGATGGCCCGTTCCACGGCCTCGCTGCGGGGCCGGCCCCTGACGGGCTGGTCCGCAGCGGTGCCACTGCCGGCGAGGCTCACGTCCATCGTTCCTTTCGTCGTACTGGGGGAATTCTCGCCCAAGGGCTCTCCCCCCACGGCGGTTCTAGGACTCGGTGCGCACCAACTCCTCGTCGGGGGCGCCCTGCTGGGGCGTCCTTGGCCTGCCGGGCAGGAACAGCGCCACCACGACCGCGCCGGCCAGCGCCACCACGGCACCGCACAGCGCGGTGACGTGCATGGCGTGCAGGAAGGCGTCGTCGGCGGGCGCGACCAGGCCCTTGCCGCGGGCGCCGAGCTTCGCGGCGACACCGAGGGTGGCCTCGATGGACTCGCCCGCGGTCTCGCGCAGACCGGCGGGCAGGGTGCCGAGCTTGTCCTCGATGCCGGTGCGGTACGACGTGGAGAGCACCGAGCCGAGGACGGCGATGCCGAGCGCTCCGCCGAGCTGGCGGAAGGTGTTGCTGAGCGCGGAGGCGGAGCCGGCCTTCTCCCGGGGCAGCGCCTGCATGATGACGACGCTGGTGGGGGTCATCACATGGGCCATGCCGGTGCCCATGCAGAAGAAGATGATCTCCAGGAGCCAGATCGGGGTGTCGGCGTCCAGGGTGGCGAACGCGGCCAGGGTCGCGGTGAGGACGAGCATGGCGGCCGTGGTGGTGGCCCGGACCCCGAAGCGGTCGACGACCAGCCGGGCGCGCGGCGCGAAGATCAGCTGGGCGGCGGCCAGCGGGAGCAGGAGCAGACCCGACTGGAGCGGCGAGTAGCCGCGCACGCTCTGGGTGTAGAAGACGGAGAAGAAGGTCACGCCCATGAGCGCGAAGAACACCAGGGTGATGACGGCCATCGCGGCCGAGAACACCTTGTTCTTGAAGTAGGTGACGTCTATCGACGGGTGGTCGCTGCGCGCCTCGAACACGACGAACGCGGCGAGGACGGCGAGACCGGCGCCGATCGTCGTGAGCACGGTGGCGTCGGTGAAGTCGGCCAGCTCGCCGCCCTTGATGATGCCGTAGACGAGCAGGACCAGGCCTACGACGGACAGGACGACGCCGACGGGGTCGATCCGGCCGGGGTTGGGGTCGCGGGAGTCGGGCACCAGCCAGAGCATCAGCGCGAACGCGAGGATCACGATCGGCACGTTGATGAGGAAGACCGAGCCCCACCAGAAGTGGTCGAGGAGCAGGCCTCCGGTGATCGGCCCTATCGCGATGGCGAGGCCCACGCCGCCGGCCCAGATGCCGATCGCCTTGGGCTGTTCCTCCCGCTCGAAGACGTTCATGAGGACGGCGAGGGTGGCCGGCATCACGAACGCGGCGCCGACGGCCATCAGCGCGCGGAAGGCGATGAGCTGGGCGGGCGAGCCGGACTCGGCGGCGAGCGCGGAGCCGATGCCGAACACGGCGAGACCGCCGAGCAGGACCTTCTTGCGGCCGACGCGGTCGCCGAGGAGACCCGCGGTGAACAGCAGACCCGCGAACACCAGGGTGTAGGCGTTGATGGCCCACTCCAGCTCGCTCTGCGTGGCGCCGAGCCCGGTCGGTGCCGGGGTGGAGATGGTCTTGATCGCGACGTTCAGGATCGAGTTGTCCAGCACCACGATCAGCAGGCTCAGCATCAGCACGCCGAGGATCGCCCAACGGCGCCGGTGCACCTGTTCCGGTATCCGGGGCGCGGTGGGGACGGCAGGAGTAGTCATACCGTCGAGCCTAGAACCTTTTCGATACGAGACCGTCTCGTATCTGATCGTTGCGCGGTTCTCTTACCCAGCTTTTACCCGTCGCGCCCCCGCGTCCTCCCCCACGAGTTGTTGGCCACACGGGGCGGTCTGGCCCCGCCTGGCACGAGGTGCCACCATGGGGGTGGTCCGGGGACGCCGTGAGGGCGCCTCGAGATGACGTAAGGAGCCGTTGCAATGACGCAGCTTTCGGCTGCCCAGACGAACCCCTCCGACGGCAGCAAGACGCTGTACGGGGGCAAGGGCACACGCCGTATCACCGTCCGCGACCTCGCGCTCGCCAAGGAGCGCGGCGAGAAGTGGCCCATGCTGACCGCCTACGACGCGATGACCGCGTCGGTGTTCGACGAGGCCGGGATCCCCGTGATGCTCGTCGGCGACTCGGCGGGCAACTGCCACCTGGGGTACGACACGACCGTACCCGTCACCCTCGACGAGATGACCATGCTGTCCGCGGCGGTCGTCCGGGGCACCCGGCGCGCCCTGATCGTCGGCGACCTGCCCTTCGGCTCGTACCAGGAGGGCCCCGTCCAGGCGCTGCGCAGCGCGACCCGGCTGGTCAAGGAGGCCGGGGTCGGGGCCGTGAAGCTGGAGGGCGGCGAGCGCTCGCACCGGCAGATCGAGCTGCTGGTGGAGTCCGGGATCCCCGTCATGGCGCACATCGGCCTGACCCCGCAGTCCGTGAACGCGATGGGCTACCGCGTGCAGGGCCGCGGCGAGGAGGCGGCCCAGCAGCTGCTGCGGGACGCGAAGGCCGTCCAGGACGCGGGCGCGTTCGCGGTGGTCCTGGAGCTGGTGCCGGCCGAGCTGGCCGCCGAGGTGACCCGCGTGCTGCACATCCCGACCGTGGGCATCGGCGCCGGTCCCGAGTGCGACGCGCAGGTGCTGGTGTGGACCGACATGCTCGGGCTGACCGGCGGGCGGGTGCCGAAGTTCGTCAAGCAGTACGCGAACCTGCGTGAGGTGATGGGGAACGCCGCCAAGGCGTTCGCCGAGGACGTCGTCGGCGGGACGTTCCCGCAGGAGGAGCACAGCGTCCACTGAGCCAGTGCCGCACCACGCACCGCCCGCCGATCTTCCCCCGTCGGCGGGCGGTGCCGTTTTCGGCGGGACGTCGGCGGGACGCGGGCGGGATGTCGGTGGGATGTCGGTGACCGCGCCCCCGTGTCACCGCCTTGTCGGCGGCCTGTCGGTGGTTTGTCGGTGGGGGCAGGCACCGTTCCTGTCATGAAGCGAATCGACACGAACCCCGGTGGCGCCGAAAGCGCCGTGACCGTCCGGGGACTGGTCAAGCACTACGGCGAGACCAAGGCACTGGACGGGGTGGACCTGGATGTCCGGGAGGGCACCGTGATGGGGGTGCTGGGGCCGAACGGCGCCGGCAAGACCACCCTGGTGCGGATCCTGTGCACACTGCTCGCCGCCGACGCGGGACAGGCGACCGTCGCCGGCTACGACGTCGCACGGCAGCCCCGGCAGCTCCGCCGGGTCATCGGACTCACGGGCCAGTACGCCTCCGTGGACGAGAAGCTCCCCGGCTGGGAGAACCTGTACATGATCGGGCGACTGCTCGACCTGTCCCGCAAGGACTCCCGGGCCCGCGCCGACGAACTGCTGGAGCGGTTCTCCCTGACCGAGGCGGCCCGGCGGCCGGCCGCGACCTACTCCGGCGGGATGCGGCGGCGACTGGACCTCGCCGCGTCCATGATCGGCCGGCCCACCGTGCTGTTCCTGGACGAGCCGACCACGGGCCTCGACCCGCGCACCCGCAACGAGGTGTGGGACGAGGTCAAGACGATGGTCGGGGACGGCGTGACCGTGGTGCTCACCACCCAGTACATGGAGGAGGCCGAGCAACTGGCCTCCGAGCTGACCGTCGTCGACCGGGGCCGGGTCATCGCGGGCGGTGAGATCGAGGAGCTGAAGGCGAGGGTCGGCGGACGCACCCTGCGGATCCGGCCCGCCGACCCGCTCCAGCTGCTCCCGCTGGCCGGCTGGATCGACGAGCTCGGCATCACCGGCCTCGCCACCACCGTCGTGGACACCGAGCGCGGCTCGCTGCTGGTGCCGGTGCTCAGCGACGAGCAGCTCACCGCCGTCGTCGGCGCGGTCACCGCGCGCGGCGTCACCCTCTCCTCCCTCACCACCGAACTGCCCAGCCTGGACGAGGTGTTCCTGTCGCTCACCGGCCACCGCGCCAGTGCCCCGCAGGACGCCCGGCCCACCGACGACCGCGAGGAGGTCGCCGTATGAGCGCCGCCACCCTCAGCCCCGCCGACACGCGCATACCGCTGCGCAGCCACCTGCGGCACACCGGCGCGCTCATCCGCCGCAATCTGCTGTGGATCCGGCAGGACCCGGAGTCGATGTTCGACGCCATCCTGTTCCCGGTGATCTTCACCCTGCTGTTCGTGTACGTCTTCGGCGGGTCCATCGGGCAGTCGCTGGGCGGCGGACAGGAGCGCTACGTCCAGTACGTCATCCCCGGTCTGCTCGCCATGATGGGGATGAACATGGCCCAGGGCGTGGGCACCGGCTTCAACACGGACTTCAACTCCGGGGTCATGGACCGCTTCCGGTCGCTGCCGATCGGCCGGGGCTCGGTGCTGTTCGCCAAGATCGTGGTCGAGCTGATGCGCATGCTGGTCGCCTGCGTGATCCTCATGGTGGTGGCCGTGCTGGTGGGCTTCGACATCACCCACTGGCCCGGGCTGTTCGCGGCCGTGGGGCTGGCCACCGTGTTCGGCTCGGCGCTGATGTGGGTGTTCCTCACCCTCGGCGTGGTGATGAAGAGCGCCCAGTCGGTGCAGGCGATGGGCTTCCTGGTGCTGATGCCGCTCCAGTTCGGCTCGTCGATCTTCGCGCCGACCGCCTCGATGCCGGGCTGGTTGCAGAACTTCACCGACTACAACCCCCTGTCCTCGCTCGCGGACGCGGCCCGCGGCCTGATGGTGGGCGGTCCGGTCGCGCACGGACTGTGGGTGACCCTGGCCTGGTCGGTGGGGCTCACCGCGGTGATGGCGCCGGTCGCCATCCACAAGTTCCGCACGAAGAGCTGAGCCGGGGTTCCGCCCCGAGCCGACGGGCCCTGCCGGGCTCTCACACCAGGGCGGCGGCCTCCTCGTAGGGGAGGGCGCCGCCCTCGGCGTACGCGGACTCGAACGCCTCGTCGCCGAGTACGGCCCGGGCGGCGGCGGTGGCCCGGGCGAAGGTCTCGCGCTCGAAGCGGACGGCGACATGGCCCGGGGGCAGCAGGGACGCGGCGGCGCCGAGGCAGCGGGCGGCGTCCGCGGCGCGAGCGCCGCCCTCGACACCGGCCAGCGCGTAGGCCCCGATGGCGAGGTAGAAGCCGCGCATGTGCGGGGCGATGTTCAGGGACAGCCGGTCGGACCCGCGCTCCATGGCCTTGCGGACGGAGACCAGGGCCTGCTCGTACCGGCCGTCGACCACGTCCACCCAGGCCTCCGCGCCCAGGATGAAGGCGTCGAAGACGACGAAGTGCGCGAGGCCGAACGTCTCGCGCAGCAGCCGGAGCTGTTCACGGGCCTCGGAGTGGCGGCCGGTCAGCCCGAGGTGCGAGGCGAGGAAGAGGCGGGCGGCGGGCATCGCCTCGTTGTGGCCGCCGGCCGTGGAGTCGACGACCTCACGCAGCAGGCGCTCGCCGCTCTCCGCGTCACCGGCCTCCAGCAGCGCGCTGCCCAGCCGGGCGCCCAGGATCGCCGACTGGTGGCGGGCCTCGAGCCGGTCGGCCAGGACGCGGGCCTCCTCGTAGTCGGCCGCGGCGCCCCGGTAGTCGCCCATCCGCTCACGGGCCTCGGCGCGCGCCGAGAGGGCCTCGGCCGCGCCCCAGGCGTCGCCCAGCCGGCGGAAGAGCTCCAGCGCCTCGTCGGCGTCCCGGCCCGCGGCGCCGGCCCAGTCGGCGCGGTTGGCGAGGAGGTTGGCGCGCAGTTGCAGGGTGGTGCCGAGTTCCCACTCGTAGCCCGGGGTGACGCGGCACGTCTCGACGTTGGCGTCGACGATGACACGGATGCGCTCCATGTCGCCGGTCATCATCACGGCGTAGAACCAGAGCAGACCCGGCGGGCGGCAGGTCTGCGGCAGGCCCGGTGTGTAGGTCTCGCTGACGATCCGCAGCTTGCGCTGGGCCTCCGGGGTGTTCCAGGCGTCCAGCTCGGTGTCCATGCAGGCGAGATGGGCGAGGTGGATGCCGCGCCGGGCCTCCTGGAGGAGTTCGCCGGACAGCGGTGGCGGTGTCTCGGTGACGGGCCGCAGGACGGGGGCGGCGGTGCGGACCGGTTCGGTGAAGGGGTCCGGGCCGAGGTCCATCACCGCACGGCACCAGGTGCGGGCCTCGATCCGCAGATCGCGCATCTGCCAGTACCAGACGAGGGAGAGGGCGAGGCTGAGGGCCTCCTGCTCGTCGCGGGCGGCGACGGCGCGGCGCAGCGCGGTGCGCAGGTTCTCGTACTCGAGCTGGAAGCGTGCGACGGCCTCCTGCTGGCGCGAGCCGCGCAGCGAGGGCTCGGTGGTGCGGGCGAGTTCGCGGTAGTACGTCAGATGCGCGCGCTCGGCGTCGCGGCGGCGGCCGGTCTCGTCGAGCCGCTCGGAGGCGTACTCGGCGACGGTCTCCAGGAGCCGGTAGCGCATCTCGCCGTCGGGTGCCGGGGCGGCGACCACGAGGGACTTGTCGACGAGGGAGGCGAGGGCGTCGAGCGCGTCGAGACAGCCGCGGGAGGTGTCGGCGAAGGGGCCGCACACCGCCTCGACGGCGGCGAGGTCGCAGCCGCGGGCGAACACCGACAGCCGGGCGAGGACCTCGCGCTCGTCCTCGTCCAGCAGGTCCCAGGACCAGTCCACGACCGCGCGCAGGGTCTGCTGGCGCGGCAGGACCGTACGGCTGCCGGAGGTCAGCAGCCGGAAGCGGTCGTCGAGGCGGTCGGCTATGCGGCGCGGGGTCAGCATGCGCAGCCGGGCGGCGGCGAGCTCGATCGCGAGGGGCAGACCGTCGAGGCGGCGGCAGATCTCCGCGCAGGCCTGCGGGTCGTCCTCGACACGGAACCCGGGGCGGGCGGCCGCGCCCCGGTCGGCGAGCAGCCGCAGCGCGGCGGGCCCCGGCAGCGGTTCGACGGGGCGCAGCGCCTCGCCCGGGACACCGAGGGGCTCACGGCTGGTGGCGAGGACGGTCACACCGGGGCAGCGGACGAGGAGTTCCTCGACGAGACGGGCGGCGGCCCCGACGACGTGCTCGCAGTTGTCGAGGACGATCAGCATCCGGCGCCGGGCACAGTGCTCGACCAGCCGCTCCAGCGGGTCGTCGTGCCGCTCGGTCACCGCGCGCATCTCCTCGGCCCCGGCGCCGTACATCACGGTCTCCCGCGCGCCCACGGCGGTCAGCACGGCCTGCGGTACGGCGTCCGGGTCGGCGACGGGGGCGAGTTCGGCCAGCCACACCCCGTCGGGCGCGATGTCCCGGACGCCCTCGGCGGCCTCCTGCGACAGCCGTGTCTTACCCGCCCCACCGGGCCCGAGCAGGGTCACGAGCCGCGCCCTGCCGAGATCCCTGCGGATGGTGTCGATCTCCCCCTCCCGGCCCACGAAGGAGGTGAGCCGGGCGCGGAGATTGCCGGGGGGCGACGGGGTGGGTGAACCCTGGGCGGGGGCCGGCGCGGTGGACGGCCGGGGCCGACTCACGCCGTTCTTCGCGGCAGGCGCGGGACGCGGGCCGGTGATCGCCGCTGTCGCCCGGCCCGAAGGCGCTTCTCCCACCTGGTCGGCGGGCACCGGCGGGTTGAGGAGGTCGGTGTGCAGGGCGCGGAGTTCGGGGCCCGGGTCGGAGCCCAGGCGGTCGGTGAGGAGGCGGCGTACGTCGTCGTAGGCGGCCAGGGCCTGGGCGGGTCGGCCGGCGTCGCGCAGGGCCCGCAGACGCAGGGCCTGGAGGGGTTCGTCCAGCGGGTGGGCGTCGCACAGGGCGGTGAGTTCGGGGAGCGCGTGCTCGGCGTGGCCGAGGGCGAGCGCGGCGGTGTGCCGGGCGCGCACCGCGTCCAGTCGGCGGGCCTCCCTGCGGGCCGCCTCCGTGGTGCGGTCGGGCAGGTCGGCGAGGGGCGGGTCCTGCCACAGCGCGAGGGCGTCGTCGAGGAGGACGGCCGCCTTCTCGGGGTCGCCGTCGGCGAGGGCGCGGACGCCGTCGGCGGTGAGCCGTTCGAAACGGTGCAGGTCGACGGCGTCGGGGGCGGCGGTGAGCCGGTAGCCGCCCTCGGCGGAGGCGATCTCGTCCGCGCCCAGAGCCCTGCGCAGCCGCCCGACCAGCGCCTGCAGCGCGCCCGGGGCGTCGGCGGGCGGGTCCCCGGCCCAGACCTCCTCCACCAGCAGTCCCGTGGGCACGTTCCGCCCGGCCCGCAGGGCCAGCACGGTCAGCAGGGCACGCAGCCGCGCGCCGCCGACGGCGACGGGGGTGCCGTCGGGACGGAGTGCCTGGGTGGTGCCGAGGATGCGATAGCGCACGGGGTTCATTGTCTCCGGCGGGGACGGGGTCGGTCACGGGGATGCAGGTCTACGGCGTTGCGGGAGCACGCAGTCACCCGCCGCACCCCCCATGTCCCCAGCTTTCCACGGAACCCCGGGCCCCCCGCGAGACGTTTTCCCGGTGCGCCCGGTACGGTCGGGCCGTTCCACGCGTGCCGACGAGCTCAGGGAGCCCCATGACCACCGCCACCACCCGCAACGGCGACCGGAGGATCAGCCCGGTCTTCGTGGGGATCCTGGCCGTCACCGCGGTCACCGGCTGGGCGACCTGGACCGGGTTCGCCGAGCAGCCCGGTCTGGCCGTGTTCCTGTTCGTGACGGCGGCCTGGATCGTCTCCCTGTGTCTGCACGAGTACGCGCACGCGCGCACGGCCCTGCACAGCGGTGACATCACGGTCGGTGCGAAGGGGTACCTGACCCTCAATCCGCTCAAGTACACCCACGCCCTGCTCAGCATCGTGCTGCCGGTGATCTTCGTGATCATGGGTGGGATCGGTCTGCCGGGCGGTGCGGTCTTCATCGAGCGGGGGCGGATCCACAAGCGCTGGCAGCACAGTCTGGTCTCGGCGGCCGGTCCGCTGACGAACGTGCTGTTCGCCGCCGTGTGCACCGCGCCGTTCTGGCTGGACGCCCTGGACGGCGTACCGGCCGCCTTCCGGTACGCGCTCGCGTTCCTCGCGCTGCTCCAGGTCACGGCGGCGATCCTGAACTTCCTGCCGGTGCCCGGACTGGACGGCTACGGCGTGGCCGAGCCGTGGCTGTCGTACGAGGTCAAGCGGCAGGTGGAGCCGTTCGCGCCGTTCGGGCTGCTGTTCGTGTTCGCCCTGCTGTGGGTGCCGTCGGTCAACAACGTGTTCTTCGACGCGGTCGACGCGGTGCTGCGCGGCCTGGGCATCAGTGACTTCGACACGTACTGCGGCCAGAACCTCTACCGCTTCTGGCAGGACACGGACGCGTTCTGCGCGGTCAGCCGGTGACGGACCTGCGGGCCTTGTCGCGCTTGACGTAGTACCAGGTCATGTTGGACGACAGACCGGCGAGCAGCACCCAGACGACGCCGAGGAAGCTGCCCTGCGCGAAGGAGACGACCGCGGCGGCGACGGCGAGGAGACAGACGACGAGGGTGTAGATCGCGAGGCGGGGCATGGGGACTGCTCTCCTGTCGGGGGACACCGGTGGGTGGCCGGGTGGCCGGGCGCGTGCCTCGTCCAGTGTCCCCCATGCGCTCAGACGTCGGTGACCCGCAGTCCCGCGTGGGCCTTGTAGCGGCGGTTGACGGAGATCAGGTTGGCGACCAGGGACTCGACCTGGTGGGCGTTGCGCAGCCGGCCGGCGAAGACGCCGCGCATCCCGGGGATGCGGCCGGCCAGCGCCTGCACGATCTCGACGTCGGCCCGCTCCTCCCCCAGCACCATCACATCGGTGTCGATCTCCTCGATCTCCGGGTCCTGGAGGAGGACGGCGGAGAGGTGGTGGAAGGCGGCGGTGACCCGGGAGTCGGGCAGCAGGGCGGCGGCCTGTTCGGCGGCGCTGCCCTCCTCGGGCTTGAGCGCGTAGGCGCCCTTCTTGTCGAAGCCGAGCGGGTTGACGCAGTCGACGACGAGCTTGCCCGCCAGTTCCTCGCGCAGCGACTCAAGCGTCTTGCCGTGGCCGTCCCACGGCACGGCGACGATCACGAGGTCGCTGCGGCGGGCGGTCTCGGCGTTGTCGGCGCCCTCGACGCCGTGGCCGAGTTCCTCCGCGGCGGCCTGGGCGCGGTCGGCGGCGCGCGAGCCGATGATCACCTTCTGGCCGGCCTTGGCGAGGCGGTACGCCAGACCCTTGCCCTGCGGGCCGGTGCCGCCGAGCACGCCGACGACCAGACCGGAGACGTCGGGAAGGTCCCACGGGTCCTTGGCGGGGGCCTTCGCGGGGGCGTTCTGTGCACTGTCGGTAGAGGTCATGGGCCGACTTTACGTGGGGCGGTGACGGCGCCCTTCCCCGTGTCGGGTGAATCGGGGGCGAAGCGGGGGCGGGGGCGGGGCGGCTGGGGCAGGATGCGGGCGCATGGACGCCGTACGGGTCGCGCTGCTGCGCGAGGTGCTCGCCGGGACGGAGTGGCTCGGGGCCACGCGGAGGTTCGGCGCGGTGCTGCGCGGATCGGTGGTCTCGCACGGGGGCGGGCTGCTGCTGGTGGGGACGGCGGAGTACGAGCCCTGGCATCTGGCGGCGCATCTGGTGGACGAGGCCGCGTGGTCCGGTACGCCGGAGCTGGCGCCGACTCTCGTACGCCATCACGCGCGTCCGAGCGACCCCGCGCATCTCGCGGTGGGCCTCGGGCGGATCGAGGCGGCGCGACGGGGCGAGACGCTGCTGGTGGCGTCGCCGCAGGGGGATCCGGCGCTGCTGGAGCGGGTGTCGGACGCGCGCCGTTGCGGCCTGACCGTGCTGTCCCTCGGTACCGGCGAGGGCGAGCTGACGGCCCTGTCCCACGAGACGCTGACCGTGCCGGACGGCTCCGAGCTGGACCTGGACACCGTGCAGCACCTGGTGAGCGCGGCGGCGGGCGAGAACGGCCGCTCCCCCAGACGGCACCGAGGCCTCCGCGCCCACCTCTCCCGCCTGGCCGAATCCCTGACAGCCCCGCCCCCTCCCCCCTGGTGACCTTTCCCATCCACCCGCGCGGTCCGCGGGGAAAATGCGTTGCTCCGGCTGGGTGGGCGGTTCAGCATGGCCCGTCGTGGTCATCGACTCGCTGCGTGCGCTGCTGCCCGATCTCGCTCCCTGGCGGGCCTCCCGTGACTTTCGGCGGCTCTGGTTCTCGGGGCTGGTCACGAACTTCGGGAGTTTTCTGACGTTCGTCGCGCTGCCGGTGCAGTTGAAGGAGCTGACGGGGTCGGCGGCGGCCGTCGGGGCGATCGGGGCGGTGGAGCTGGTGCCGCTGGTGGTGTTCGGGCTGTACGGAGGCGCGCTCGCGGACGCCCTCGACAAGCGGACGCTCATCGTGTGGACGGAGGTGGGTCAGGGCCTGCTCAGTGCCGCGCTGCTGGTGAACGCGCTGCTGCCGGAGCCCGCCGTAGGGCCGCTGTACCTCGTCGCGGGGCTCTCCGCCGTGCTGTTCTCGGTGCAGCGGCCCGCGCTGGACTCGCTGTGGCCGCGGATCGTCGCCCATGAGCACCTGCCGGCGGCGGCCGCGCTGAACTCGCTGCGCTGGACCGTCGGCGGGGTGGCCGGACCGGCGGTCGCGGGCATCGTCGTGGCGTACGCGGGCCTCGGCTGGGCCTACGCCGCCGACGCGTTCACCTTCGCCGTCTCCGTCGCCCTGACCGTGGGCATCGCCGCGTCCCCCGCCGCCCTCCCCCCGTCTCGGCTCCGCTCGAGCGGGGGCACCCCCATGGCGGCGAAGCCGTCGTGGCAGGCGATCACGGAGGGCGCCCGGTACGCCTGGGGGAGGAAGGACCTGCTCGGGACGTACGCCGTGGACCTCGCCGCGATGTTCCTGGCCATGCCGCTCGCCGTCCTGCCGTTCCTCGCCGACGAGCTGGACGCAAAGTGGTCGCTCGGGCTGATGTACGCGGCCGTGCCGGCCGGGTCGATGCTGGTGAGCCTGACGAGCGGATGGACCTCCCGGGTGCACCGGCACGGCCGGGCGGTCGTGGTGTCGGCCGCGCTGTGGGGCGTGGCGATCGCGGGCGCCGGACTCGTCGGCGACGTATGGCTGGTACTGCTCTGTCTGACCCTCGCGGGCGGCTGCGACATGGTCAGCGGGATCTTCCGGGGCGCGATGTGGAACCAGACGATCCCGGACGAGCTACGGGGGCGCCTCGCCGGGATCGAGCTGCTGTCGTACTCGGTGGGGCCGACCGTGGGCCAGGTCCGCAGCGGCGGTTTCGCGGCCTGGCTGGGGGTACGGACGTCCGTCTGGTCGGGCGGCGCGCTGTGCGCCGGCGCGGTGGGGCTGCTGGCCCTGTGCCTGCCGGCGCTGATGCGCTACGACGTACGGACCGACGAACACGCGGCCCGCGAACGCGAGCGGCGGGCGGCGGGGGCGGTGTCCGGGCCCTGAAGGGGCGCGGGGCCGTGTCGGCAGCGGCTCCGCCGGGTGGGCGCGCCCCGCCGCGCCGGCGCCGCACCCACCCGTCAGTCCTCGGCCTCGCTCTTCGGCGCGTCGTGCCAGCGCGGATCGTTCTCCCACTGGACGTTGCGCTCGCGGGCGCTCTCCATCGCGTGTTCGGCCTCCTGACGGGAGGCGTAGGGGCCGAAGCGGTCCTTGCCGGGGCAGTCCGGCCCCTCCTCGACCTTCTTGTGCTCCAGGCAGTAGTACCACTCGCCCGGCTTTCCCGTGGCGCGCCTTTTGAACAGGGGCATGACCGGCTCCTCTCGCCACCCACATGTTCCCCCGTAGCCGCTCGATAGACTCGCCGCCATGTCTGGCCAGTCGCTGCTCGTGCCCGGGGACCTCTCCCCCACCCGTTCCGTGCCCGGAAACATCCGCCGTCCGGAGTACGTCGGCAAGCCCGCGCCGAAGCCGTACACCGGCCCTGAGGTGCAGACCCCGGAGACCGTCGAGGCGATGCGGGTCGCCGGGCGGATCGCCGCGCGGGCGATGGAGGAGGCCGCGAAGCTGATCGCGCCGGGGGTGACGACCGACGAACTCGACAGGGTGGCGCACACCTACATGTGCGACCACGGCGCCTACCCCTCCACGCTCGGCTACCGCGGCTTTCCCAAGTCGCTGTGCACCAGCGTCAACGAGGTCATCTGCCACGGCATCCCGGACTCGACGGTGCTGCGCGACGGCGACATCGTCAACCTCGACGTGACGGCGTACATCGGCGGGGTGCACGGTGACAACAACGCCACCTACCTGGTCGGGGACGTCGACGAGGAGAGCCGGCTGCTGGTGGAGCGGACCCGCGAGTCCCTGAACCGCGCCATCAAGGCGGTGCGGCCGGGCCGTCAGATCAACATCATCGGACGGGTCATCGAGTCGTACGCCAAGCGGTTCGGGTACGGCGTGGTCCGTGACTTCACCGGCCACGGGATCAACACATCGTTCCACTCCGGGCTGATCATCCCGCACTACGACAGCCCGCACGCGACGACCGTGATGCAGCCCGGGATGACCTTCACGATCGAGCCGATGCTGACGCTGGGGACGCACGACTACGACATGTGGGACGACGGCTGGACCGTGGTGACCAAGGACCGCAGGCGCACCGCCCAGTTCGAGCACACACTGGTCGTCACCGACACCGGCGCGGAGATCCTCACCCTGCCGTAGCGCCCGAGGCCCGCTCCCGTGCGGAGCGGGCCCTTTCTTGTACGCTTTTACCGACAGGGTGTCGGCAAAAGCATTGACTTAGGTAAGCCTTACCTTAGAGGATTGGTCGTATGGACTCCTTCTCGACCGTCATCCGCACCGCCTCCCACGAGCAGCACACGGAGGCCGAGACCTCGACGTTCATGAGCGACCTGCTGGGCGGCGGGCTCGGGGTCGCGGCGTACGCCCGCTACACCGAACAGCTCTGGTTCGTCTACGAGGCGCTGGAGGCCGGCGCCGGACGGCTGGCGTCGGACCCGGTGGCGGGCCCGTTCATCAGGCCGGAGTTGTTCCGGCTGGCGGCGCTGGAGCGGGACCTGACGCATCTGCGGGGAGCGCACTGGCGGGAGGGACTGTCGGCGCTGCCGGCGACCCGGGCCTACGCGGACCGGGTGCGGGAGTGCGCCGAGGACTGGCCGGCCGGGTACATCGCCCACCACTACACGCGCTATCTCGGCGACCTCTCGGGCGGTCAGATCATCCGCGACCGGGCGGAGCGGACCTGGGGCTTCGAGAAGAAGGGCGACGGCGTCCGCTTCTACGTCTTCGAGGAGATCGGCAACCCGGCGGCCTTCAAGCGGGACTACCGGGAACTGCTCGACGCGGTGAGGGCGGACGATCTGGAGAAGCAGCGGATCGTGGCCGAGTGCAAGCGGGCCTTCGCGCTGAACACGGCCGTCTTCCGGGCGCTGGGTGAGGAGTTCCCGCTGTCGGCCTGAGACCGCCGACGCCCCCGGCACGGCCCGCAGACGGCACCGGGCCCCTTTCCCCGCTCATGGGGAAGGGGCCCGGTGCCTGCCGCGGGCGGGTTCTAGAACCAGCCGCAGTGCGCGCCGGCCCAGAAGATGTCACTGGAGACCGTGTCGACCTTGCCGACGTACGGGCTGCAGACGGGCCCGCGGTCGACGCCGTGGTGCCGGCCCTCGTCCTTCTGGCCGTAGTGACCTTCCTTGCCGTGATGGTGGCCTTCCTGGCCGTAGTGACCTTCCTGGCCGTAGTGACCTTCCGAGCCGTAGTGGCCGCCGCCGTGGTGGCGTGGCCCCTCGTCGGCGATGGCGCTCGTCGCGCCGGCGGCGGTCAGGGCGACCCCCAGCACGGCGGCGGCCAGAACTGATCGGATACGCATGATGCTCCTCTCGCGGAGGCGGAGTGGTCACGCCCAGAGGTAACCGCTCGCCTCCCGGCGCACACGCGGGACCACCCGGACGGCCGCCCGGAACACCACGGACGCCCGCAGCGGGATGTATCGTTCGGCGCCTCCCGCCGCCCGGCGCGGGGAGTTCAGCGTTCCGCGCCCTCCAGGCGGACCCGGCCGCCGATCTCCACCCAGCCGTACGGCTGCGGGGCGGTGAGGATCTGGGAGCCCGCGCCCTGGGTGATGTTGAGGGCCCGGCCGAGCTGTTCGGTGAGCAGGAGCGCGGCCGCTCCGGTCGCCTCGTCCTCCTCGATGCCGTCGCCGCGGCCGGGGAAGCCGCGGGCGCGGATCCGGCCGGCGGGCTCGTCCTCCCACGCCCAGGCGTAGACCCACTCGCCGGGCGGCGGCACGCTGAGGTCGTCGATCTCGGCGGCGGTGGCGTACTGGCGGAACGTGCGCGGCGGGGCCCACTCCGCCCGTGCCTCGATCCAGCTGAACTCCCCGTCCAGCCGGGCGCCGACGACCCCGGCGGGGATGACCAGTTCGGGGACGTCGAGCAGCCAGGCCGCGCCGACGCAGGGGTAGCCGGCGAAGGGCAGCCGGACCGTGGGGGTGTAGATGTCGATGATCCCGCGCTCGGGATCGTCGACGAACACCGTCTCGCTGAAGCCGAGTTTCGCGGCGAGGGCCTGGCGGTCCTCCCGCTGCGGCAGAACCGAGCCGTCGCGGACCACGCCCAGTTCGTTGCCGTAGCCGCCGTTCGGCGCACAGAAGACGCGGAGCACGTCGTAATCAGTCACCCGGAGATTGAAGCATCGCCGTGGCCTCCGGTTGTGAAAGCGGAATCTTTGAATCTCCTTTGACCTGTTGTTGGGGTTCGTTTTGAGCCACCGTGACCGGGCCGTGCTCTTACACCGTCTATGAGAGCTGAATCACGGCACAGCCGGGTATTACGCAGGTAAGCCTTGGATAAGTTAGGTCAGGCTCACCAACCCTGTGAGTCCGGTCACGTGAATATTCAGCCATCGCCCGGGAGCCCGCATGCGAGCCGCCAGACTGTCCGTCGTCACCGCCGTCGCCGCCGTGACCGCACTGACCGCCGTCACGGGCTGCACCTCGAAGAGCGACGCCAAGGGCGGCGACCGGGTCATCGACGTGACCGCCACCGACTCCACGTGCAAGACCTCCAAGAAGGAGATCTCCGCCGGACACGTCGAGCTCGCCATCCAGAACAAGGGCTCCAAGGTCACCGAGGTCTACGTCCTCTTCCCGGACGACCGGATCGTCACCGAGCGCGAGAACATCGGCCCCGGCACCAAGCAGCGCGTCACCGCCGAGGTGAAGGCCGGCGACTACGAGATCGCCTGCAAGCCCGGCATGAAGGGCACCGGCATCCGTCAGACCCTCAAGGTCACCGGCGGCACCGCCGCCAAGCGGAACCCCACCCTGGACAAGGCCGTCGCCGACTACCGTGAGTACGCGCAGGAGCAGTCCGACGCCACCATCCCGCTCGTCGAGACCTTCGTGAAGGCCATCAAGGCCGGCGACCTCACCGCCGCCCAGAAGGCCTACGCGCCCTCCCGCCTCGGCTGGGAGCGCACCGAGCCCGTCGCCGAGTCCTTCGGTGACATCGACCCGAAGGTCGACGTCCGCGCGGACGGCCTGGAGGACGGGCAGAAGTGGACCGGCTGGCACCGGCTGGAGAAGGCCCTCTGGGAGGACAAGAAGATCGGCGACGAGGAGAAGACCCTCGCCGACCAGCTCCTCACCGACCTGAAGGACTGGCAGAAGCGGGTCGGCAAGGCCGAGATCACCCCGACCTCCATGGCCAACGGCGCCAAGGAACTGCTCGACGAGGTCGCCACCGGCAAGGTCACCGGCGAGGAGGACCGCTACTCGCACACCGACCTCGTCGACTTCAAGGCCAACGTCGAGGGCGCGCAGAAGGCGTACGAACTGCTCGAGCCGGTCGCCAAGACCAACGACGCGGCGCTGACCACCGAACTCGACCAGCAGTTCGACGCGCTGAACACGCTGCTGGACAAGTACCGCACCGACAAGGCCTCCTACGACTTCGTCTCCTACGACAAGGTCACCGAGGCCCAGCGCAAGGAGCTCTCGGACGCGGTGAACGCGCTCGCCGAGCCGCTCTCCAAGCTCGCCGCGGCCGTGGTCAAGTAAGGGGGACGGCGATGACCGAGATCACCGAGACCAAGAAGGACGACACCCACCCCTCCCGGCGGTCGCTCATCGGCTGGGGCGGTGCCGGGCTCGCGCTCGGTGCCGCCGCGGCCGGCGGCGCGGTGGCGATGGCCCGCACCGGCGACGACGTCGAGCCCACGGCCGCCGAGACCGGTGCCGCGGTCGCGTTCCACGGCGCGCACCAGGCCGGCATCGCCACGCCCGTCCAGGACCGGCTGCACTTCGCCGCGTTCGACGTGGACACCACCGACCGCGCCGCGTTCGTGCAGATGCTCAAGGACTGGACGGCCGCCGCACGCCGGATGACCGCCGGGAAGGCGGTCGGTGACGGGGCGTACGGCGGGCTCGCCGAGGCCCCGCCGGACGACACCGGTGAGGCCCTGGGCCTGAAGCCCTCGCGCCTCACGCTCACCCTCGGCTTCGGCCCGTCCCTGTTCGCGAAGTTCGGGCTGGACGACAAGCGGCCCGACGCGCTGGTCGATCTGCCGAAGTTCGCCGGGGACGCCCTCGACCCGAGCCGCTCCAACGGCGATCTGTGCGTCCAGGCCTGCGCCGACGACCCGCAGGTCGCCGTGCACGCCATCCGCAACCTCGCCCGCATCGGCATGGGCAAGGTCTCCATCCGCTGGTCGCAGCTCGGGTTCGGCAAGACCTCCTCCACCACCCCCGAGGCGCAGACCCCGCGCAACCTCATGGGCTTCAAGGACGGCACCCGCAACATCGCGGGCACCGAGACCGACCGGCTGAAGAAGTTCGTGTGGGTCGGCGAGAAGGACGGCCCGCAGTGGATGGCGGGCGGCTCCTACCTCGTCGCCCGGCGGATCCGGATGCACATCGAGACCTGGGACCGCACCTCCCTGCAGGAGCAGGAGGACGTGTTCGGTCGGGACAAGGGCGAGGGCGCGCCCGTGGGCAAGGCGAAGGAGCGTGACGAGCCGTTCCTGAAGGCGATGAAGCCCGACGCGCACGTCCGGCTCGCGCACCCCGACTCCAACCACGGGTCGACGATCCTGCGCCGCGGCTACTCCTTCACCGACGGCACCGACGGCCTGGGGCGCCTGGAGGCCGGGCTGTTCTTCCTGGCCTACATGCGCGATGTGAGCAACGGGTTCATCCGCATCCAGCGCAATCTCGCGACCGACGCGCTCAACGAGTACATCCAGCACGTGGGTTCGGCCGTCTTCGCCGTGCCGCCGGGCGTCCGGGACAAGGACGACTGGTGGGGCCGGACGCTGTTCTCCGAGGAGGCCTGAGCCGTGTTCTCCAACTACCTGATCGGACTTCGGGAGGGCCTGGAGGCCTCGCTCGTCGTCTGCATCCTCATCGCCTACCTGGTGAAGACCGGCCGCCGGGACGCGCTGAGGCCGGTGTGGACCGGTATCGCCATCGCCGTGCTCATCGCGATGGGCTTCGGCTGCGTCCTCGAATTCGGCTCCCAGGAGCTGACGTTCGAGGCGCAGGAGGCGCTCGGCGGCTCGCTGTCGGTCCTCGCGGTGGGCCTGGTGACCTGGATGGTCTTCTGGATGCGGCGCACCGCCCGGCATCTGAAGTCCGAGTTGCACGACAAGCTGGACGCGGCCCTCGCGATCGGCACGGGCGCGCTGGTGGCGACCGCGTTCCTCGCGGTGGGCCGGGAGGGCCTGGAGACCGCCCTGTTCGTGTGGGCGTCGGTGCACGCGGCCGGTGACGGCACCCCGCGCCCGCTGATCGGCGTGGCCCTGGGTCTGGCGACCGCCGTGTTCCTGGGCTGGCTGTTCTACCGCGGGGCGCTGAAAATCAACCTCGCGAAGTTCTTCACCTGGACGGGCGGCATGCTCGTCGTCGTGGCGGCGGGCGTCCTCGCGTACGGCTTCCACGACCTCCAGGAGGCCGACTGGCTGCCCGGGCTGAACAGCCTGGCCTTCGACATCAGCGGCACGATCCCGCCGGACAGCTGGTACGGGACGCTGCTGAAGGGCGTGTTCAACTTCCAGCCCGATCCGACCGTCCTCCAGGTCACGGTGTGGCTGCTCTACCTGGTCCCCACGCTCGCGCTGTTCCTCGCCCCGGTAGGGTTCGCCTCCGGGAAGGGGAAGGTGAAGGCACCTGATGACGCACCTGACGACCGGGGAACGCGGCACTCGAAGGCTCCGCAGGCTTGAGCGGGGCGCGCTGATAGCGGCCTCCGCGACGGCCTTGTCGTTGACGGCGAGCGGTTGTGTGGTCGTCCACGGGGAGCGCGAGGTGCTCCCCTCGGCGACCCGGGCGGAGGCCGCGAAGGCGCTGGAGCAGTTCACGACCGCGTACAACAGGGCCGACAAGGCGTACGACGGTTCCCTGGACGCCGAGTACACCACCGGCGCCCTCGGGGCCATCGACGCGGCGCGGTTGAAGGCCGGGAAGGTCAACAACCCGGGCGGGAACCCCCAGCACACGCCGTTGGTGCTGTCGGACGTGACGTACACGATCCCCAAGAAGGCGGGCTGGCCGCGCTGGTTCGTCGCGGACGCCAAGGCCAACAAGGGGGGCGACGCCCGCTGGGTGCTGGTGTTCACCCGGGGCGACCTCTCCGAGCCGTGGCAGGCGGCGTATCTGACGCTGGTGGCGCCGGGCTCGATGCCGGAGTTCACCAAGGACAAGGACGGCTGGGCCGAGGCGGTACCGGCGGACTCCGCCGAACTGACGCGGGCGCCGGGGGACTTGAGCAAGGAGTACACCGCCTATCTGAAGGACGGCGGGAGCGCGTTCGCGGACGGGGCGTACACCAGTACGTTGCGTACGACGCGGGCGAAGAGTGCCGAGAAGCCGGGGCTGGTGCAGCAGTACATCGACGAGCCGCTGACCGGCGGGGAGTTCGCGCCGCTGGCGCTGCGGACGGCGGACGGCGGGGCGTTGGTGTTCTTCTCCTCGCACCACTACGTCAAGCAGACGGCCGCGGCGGGGGCGTCCGTTCCGGCGCCGAACGTGAGTGTGAAGGCGTTGACGACCGGGGAGATCAAGCAGTCGTTGACGATGGAGTTCGTCGCGAACGAGATCGCCCTGGATCCCGTGAAGGGGACCGGGGACGGGAAGGTGGCCCTGTTGAGCCGGCTCGAGGGGTTGACCGGCGCGAAGGGGGACTAGGCCGGCGGCCGGGTGCGGGTGCGTGGGGCCGGTCGCGCAGTTCCCCGCGCCCCGGAACCAAAAGCCAGAAGCCTACAGGCCGAAGGCGTCCACGTGGCGGGCGCAGGCCTCTGTCAGCGTCTCCAGGAGGCTCAGGGGGTCCGGGAGAGGGTGTTCCGGACCCCGTAGCCAGTGGACGGACCGGCCGTCGTCGCCCGGGAGGCGGGCCGGGGGGATCAGGACGTACGAACCCCGGCAGTGCCAGCGCAGGCCGGGGTGTTCGGCCATCGTCTCGGGGTGGCAGTCCAGTTCGCAGGGCCACCACTCGTCCTCGTCCTCGGGGGTGCCCCGGGTGAGGGTGAAGAAGAGGAGGCGGCCGTCGTCGGACTCGGCGACCGGGCCGACGTCGACGCCGGCGTCGAGGAGGCGGGCGAGGGCCTCGCGGCCGGCTTCCAGGGGGACGTCGAGGACGTCGTGGGTCATGCCGGTCGCGGTGATGAAGTTGGCCTGCGGCTGGTGCCGTGCCCAGCGTTCGATCTGGGCGCGGTCGGTGGTGGACTGGGTCTGCCAGGCGAAGGACACCGGGTGGCGGGCCGGGGTGGGACAGCCGACGCGGTCGCAGGAACAGAGGTAGCCGGCGGCGGGGTGCGCGGCGGGCGCGAGGGGCAGTCCGGCCCCGGCGGCGGCGAGCAGCAGGGCCTCACGGCCGCCGTCGTCGGCGGTCTGTGCCGGGCCGCTTCCGCGCAGCCACTGGGTGAGCCTGCCCCGCAGGCCGCTCGGGCCGCCGAACTCCGCGCTCATCTATCCCCTCGCCTCGCCGGTGATGCGGACAGCATGCCTTATGGTCCCATCATCCTGCGCATCGGGGGTCCCGTACCCCCAAACGGGGCAAAAGCCCGTCAGTGGGGTGCCAGTCCGTACAGGGCGTAGTCGACGAGGGTGTCCGTGTAGTCGTAGGAGATGGGGCCCGTGCGCTGGAGCCAGCGCTGGGCGAGCGGGGAGACGAAGAGTTCGAGGGCGATGCGCGGGTCGACCTCGGGGCGGATCTGGCCGGTGCGCTGGGCGGAGCGCAGGCGGTCGGCGTAGAGCTGGAGCTGGGGTTCCAGGAGCCGGGTGACGAACTCGCGGCCGAGCGGTTCGTTGACGAGGCCCTCGGCGGACAGGGCGCGGGCGGGGGCCTCGAAGCGGGGGTCGAGGAGTTCGTCGACGGTGGCGCGCAGGACGGCCTTGAGGTCGGCGGCCAGGTCCCCGGTGTCGGGGAGGGTGTACGGCGCGTGGCCCGCGGCTTCGGCGGCCTGTTCACCGAGGTCGAGGAACGCCTCCAGCAGGACGTCGGCCTTCGACCCCCACCAGCGGTAGATGGTCTGCTTGCCGACGCCGGCGCGGGCGGCTATCCCCTCGATCGTGGTCTTCGGATAGCCCGCCTCCGCGACGAGCGCGAGGGCCGCGTCGTAGATGGCGCGGCGCGACCTCTCGCTGCGGCGGCTGGTGTCGGGGGCCGGTCGGGCGGGTTTGGCGGGCTGGGTGACCATGGGTCGACGGTACGGCCTACTCGTGCGGGTAGCGCACACCGATCCGTTCCCGTACGGCGTCCAGGGTGCGCATCACGGCGAGGGTGCCCTCGAGCGGGGCGAGCGGGGACTCGGTCTCGCCGGCCCTGAGGGCCCGCATGACCTCGCGGGCCTCGTGACGGAGGGTGGTGCGGGGGCCGTCGGCGGGATCGGCGAGGAATTCCTCGGGGTCGCGTCCGGCGCGGTGCAGGACCAGCCGGTCGGGGTGGAAGAAGCCGGAGGGGATGTCGATACGGCCGCGCGAGCCGGTGACGGAGGCGGTGGTGCCGGTGCCGCCGGTGAGCGAGCAGTGCAGGGTGGCGAGCGCGCCGGAGTCCCAGGACAGGGCGAGCGCGGTCTGCAGGTCGACGCCCTCGGCGGACAGGACGGCCCGGGCGGAGATGCCGGCCGGTTCGCCGAGCAGGAGGTGGGCGAAGGAGACCGGGTAGACCCCGAGGTCGAGGAGGGCACCGCCGCCCTGGGCGGGGTCGCGCAGCCGGTGCGAGGGCGGGAAGGGGCCTTCGAGGCCGAAGTCGGCCTGGACGGTGCGCACCTCGCCGATCGCGCCGTCGTCGACGAGGGCCTTGAGGCGGCGGATCAGGGGGTTGCAGTACATCCACATGGCTTCCATGAGGAAGCGGCCGTTGTCGCGGGCGAGCGCGACGAGCTCCTGGGCCTCGCGCACGTTGAGCGTGAACGGCTTCTCGCACAGCACGGCCCGCCCGGCCTTGAGGCAGAGGCCGGCGGCGGTGCGGTGGGCGGAGTGCGGGGTGGCGACGTAGACGACATCGATGTCCGGGTCCTCGGCGAGGGCGCCCCAGTCTCCGTAGGACCGGGGGATGCCGAAGCGTTCGGCGAAGGCCTGGGCGGAGGTCTCGGTGCGGGAGCCGACCGCGACGACCTCCGCGTCGGGCAGGTCGACCAGGTCCGCCGTGAACGCCGCGGCTATGCCGCCGGTCGCCAGGATTCCCCATCGCACCGTGTCCGTCGTCATACCCCGTCCCGTCCTCGTGCCGTACCAGCAGTCGTTCCGAGCTGAGAGCATAGGTGTCCGGGACAGGAATGAGGGAGGGGCGGCCGTATGCCGGAGGGTGGGGCGATACCGAAGGTGTCGGAGACGACGGCCGTCGTGCCGCCGTCGCCTGCGCGGCGCCGCACCGGTCTGCTCGTCACGCTGGTCCTGGGCGGTCTGACCGCGACTCCCCCGCTGTCGATGGACATGTACCTCCCGGCCCTGCCGGAGGTCACCCGCTCGCTGCACGCGCCCGCCGCGACGGTCCAGCTCACGCTGACGGCCTGTCTGGCCGGGATGGCGCTGGGGCAGCTCGTGGTGGGGCCGATGAGCGACCGGTGGGGGCGCCGCCGCCCGCTGCTCGCCGGTCTCGCGGTGTACGTCGTGGCGACCGTCCTGTGCGCGCTCGCGCCGACCGTGGAGCTGCTGATCGCGTTCCGGCTGGCGCAGGGCCTCGCGGGCGCGGCCGGGATCGTGATCGCGCGGGCCGTGGTGCGTGACCTGTACGACGGTGTGGCGATGGCCCGCTTCTTCTCCACCCTGATGCTGATCTCGGGGGTGGCGCCGGTGGTGGCGCCGCTGATCGGGGCGCAGATCCTGCGGGGGACGGACTGGCGGGGTGTGTTCGCGCTGCTGACGGTGGTGGGGCTGGCGCTGGGCGCGCTGGTGTGGGCCCGGCTGCCGGAGACCCTGGAGCCGTCCGAGCGGCACGCGGGCGGGGTCGGCGAGGCCCTGCGGTCGATGCGCCGGCTGCTGGCCGACGCGTCGTTCACCGGCTACATGCTCACCGGTGGCTTCGCCTTCGCCGCGCTGTTCGCGTACATCAGCGCCTCGCCGTTCGTGGTGCAGGAGATCTACGGCGCCTCCCCTCAGACGTTCGGTCTGCTGTTCGGGGCGAACTCGGTGGGGCTGGTGCTGGTCGGGCAGATCAACGGCAAGGTGCTGGTGGGCCGGGTCCGGCTGGACCGGGTGCTGGCCGGCGGGCTGACGGTGGTGGCGCTGGCCGCGGCCGCGCTGTTGCTGATGGCGGCGGGCGCGTTCGGCGCGGTGGGTCTCGCGCCGGTGGCGGCGGCCCTGTTCGTGCTGATGTCGGCGATGGGCGTGACGCTGCCCAACGCCCAGACCCTCGCCCTGATGCGGGTCCGCCACTCCGCCGGCTCCGCCTCGGCGCTGCTGGGCACCTCCTCCTTCCTCATCGGCGCGATCGCCTCCCCGCTCGTCGGGATCGCCGGTGAGCGCACCGCCGTCCCGATGGCCGTCGTCCAACTGGCGGCCTCGCTGGTGGCGCTGGCCTGCTTCGTGGGACTGTGCCGTCCCTGGAGACAGACCGTGGAGGAGAGCTGAGCGCACCGAGACTGCGCGTCGACACCCCGGAGCGGGCCGGGCTCGACCCGGAGGAGATGCGCCTCCTCGTGCTCGACGTCATCGACCTGACCACCGGCGACCGGCCCTGGGCCGCGGGCGCCGTCGTCGTCGCGGGCCGCGGCCCGGTGATCGCCGTCGAGGAGGCGGCGGGCTGGGCGGTCCGCCACGCGTCCTACGACCCCGAGGCCGACGCGGGTGTGGAGCTTCCGGCCGAGTCGCGCGTCCCGATGACGGTGGACACCCCCTTCGACCTGGCGTCCCTCACGAAACTGTTCACGGCGGTCGCGGCCGTGCAGCAGATCGAGCGGGGCACGCTGGGCATCGACGCCCGCGTGGGCGCGTATCTGCCGGACTTCCGCGGGGCCGCCGCGCACGACGTCACGGTCCGGCAGCTCCTCACCCACACCTCCGGCCTGCGCCCCGAGCCGCCGCTGTACGACTGCGCGGGCGCCGCGGAGCGCCTGGAGGTCCTGCGCGCCGAGACGCCGACCGGGCCGCCGGGCACGTACGTCTACTCCGACCTGAACATGCTGCTGCTCCAGCAGCTGCTGGAGCGCCTCACCGGCCGCGGTCTCGACGTCCTGGTGCACGAGGGGATCACCCGGCCGCTCGGCATGTCCGCGACCCGCTTCGGTCCCTGCCCCGGCGCGGCGGCCACCGAGGACCAGCGGCGGCCGTGGGCCAAGGCGGACCGGGGCATGCTGCGGGGCGTGGTCCACGACGAGAACGCGTGGGCGCTGGGCGGGGTGGCCGGGCACGCGGGCCTGTTCTCGACCGGCCGTGATCTCGCCGTCTTGTGCCGCACCCTGCTCGCGGGCGGCTCCTACGGCCCCGCGCGCGTCCTGGGTCCCGACTTCGTGGAGCTCCTGCTGACCCCGCCGGGGCTGGGCTTCGCCGTGGACCAGCCGTGGTTCATGGGCGAACTGGCGGGTGAGGGCGCGGCGGGCCACACCGGTTTCACGGGAACGTCCCTGGTCCTGGACCCGGCCACGGACACCTTCGTGGTGCTGCTGGCGAACACCGTGCACCCGGTGCGCAGGGTGCCGGACAGCGGGCCTCGGGCGCTGGCGGGGACCCGGATGGCGATGGCGGTGCGGTGAGACCCGCTGCCCGGGCCTGAGAAAATCGTCGGGTGAACGTCTCCCCCTCCACCGCCGCAGCCCTCCGTACCGCTCTCGGGGAGCTCCTCGACGGTCTGCCGCCGAGGCAGGCCGCTCAGGCCGTCGAGCGGCTCATCGCCAACTACCGGGGGGCCACCCCCACCGACGCCCCCATCCTGCGGGACCGCGCGGATGTGGCCGCCTACGCCGCGTACCGGATGCCGGCGACGTTCGAGGCGGTGTGCGCGGCGCTGGAGGCGTTCGCGGACGCGGTGCCCCGGTGGACGCCGGGCAGCCACACCGACGTGGGCGGCGGGACGGGCGCGGCGACCTGGGCGGTGAGCGCGACGTGGGAGGGGACGCGTCCGGTGACCGTGCTGGACTGGGCGGAGCCCGCGCTGGCCCTCGGCAGGGAGGTCGCCGCCGCGAACCCGGCGCTCGGCGAGGTGCGCTGGCAGCGCGCCCGTATCGGGTCGGCCCTCACCCTGGACCCCACCGACCTCGTCACGGTCTCCTACGTCCTGAACGAGCTGGCCGCCCCCGACCGTGCCGCCCTGGTCGACGCCGCCGCGTCGGCGGCGCAGGCCGTGGTGATCGTGGAGGCGGGCACCCCGGACGGCTACGCCCGGGTGATCGAGGCCCGCGACCGGCTGATCGCCGCCGGTCTCCGGATCGCCGCGCCCTGCCCGCACAGTGCCGGCTGCCCGATCGTGCCGGGCGCGGACTGGTGCCACTTCTCGGCGCGGGTCAGCCGTTCCTCCCTGCACCGGCAGGTCAAGGGCGGCTCCCTGCCGTACGAGGACGAGAAGTTCTCGTACGTGGCCGCCGCCCGCTTCCCGGTCTCTCCCGCTCCCTCCCGTGTCGTGCGCCGGCCGCAGATCCGCAAGGGGCAGGTGCTCCTCGACCTGTGCGAGGCCGAGGAACGGCTGGACCGGACGACGGTGACGAAGCGGCACGGCGATCTGTACAAGGCGGCCCGGGACGCGGACTGGGGCGACGCCTGGCCGCCCCGGCCCTGAAGGGCTGGTGAGAGTGCGGGCCGGCGAAGCGGCTGGTTCTCCCGGGAGGCGCGGTGGGCGGCGGCCCGGCGGTGGCGGGAGAGGGACGGGTACTCAGCAGTCGGATGGCGGACGAGGGAGTTCCGCATGGCGGACGTCGTCTTTCGGCCTGCCGTACGCTGCGGCCCCATGGATGCCAAGGAGCGTGTGGAGACGGCCAGGATCGCGATCGTCACCGGTGCCGGTTCCGGCATCGGGCGGGCGGTCGCCGTGGAACTGCTGCGTGCGGGCTGGTCGGTGGGGCTGGCGGGGCGGCGCGTCGAGCCCCTGGAGGCGACGGCGGCACTGGTGCCCGGGGCCGAGGGTCTCGCCGTGCGGACGGACGTCTCAAACCCCGATGACGTGCGGGCCCTGTTCGCCTCCGTGCGGGAGCGGTTCCGGCGGCTGGATCTGCTGTTCAACAACGCGGGGACGTTCGGGCCGGGTGGCGTGCCGTTCGAGGACCTGCCCTACGACGCGTGGCGGCATGTGGTGGACACCAACCTCAACGGGGCGTTCCTGTGCGCCCAGGCGGCCTTCCGCCAGATGAAGGAGCAGGAGCCGGGGGGCGGACGGATCATCAACAACGGCTCGATCTCGGCGCACTCACCCCGGCCGCTGTCGGCGCCGTACACCGCGACCAAGCACGCGCTGACCGGGCTGACCAAGTCCCTCTCACTGGACGGACGGGCGTACGGCATCGCCGTCGGACAGATCGACATCGGCAACGCGGCGACGGAGATGACGGCACGCATGGAGACGGGGGCACTGCAGGCCAACGGCGAGATCACGCCGGAACCCGTGATGGATGTGGCGGACGTGGCGCGCACGGTGCGGCACATGGCGGAACTGCCGCTGGAGGCGAACGTGCAGTTCGCGACGGTGCTGGCGACGGCGATGCCGTTCGTGGGGCGGGGGTGAGGGGTCCACGGGTCGTCAACTCCTCAACTCCTACAAGCGGAATTTGGCCATCCGGGCCATTGCGGCCGGTAGCGGACTTATGCTCAACTCTTCTCCACGAGAACTTCACACTTCGCACACGGAAGTTCCGTACCTTGAGCCACATCGAGGGGGGGGAGGAGCAGCCGTCCCACGGCACCGGAGGGGGGTGGATCTCGCATGGGACCGCGAGATGCGCGCCGGGAGCCGTGGGGCGGCTGCCACCTTTACCGGGTGGGGGGTGCCGGGTCCCTCGGCTGCGGGTTCGTTGTGGTTTCTCGCGCCCCTCGGCGGAGCCGCAATGTGACAGGGCCCCGTGTCCCTTCAGGGTGTTGGCCCGCCCGGAGTTTTCTGCGCGCCGTGAAGGCGCCTGCCGCCAGGACGGTCAGGGCCCCCGCTGCTCCCAGTGCGCCCCAGCCCGTGCGCGAGTCGGCGGCCTCGGTCGTGGCCGCCGAGCCTGCGTGGGGGGCGGCGGAAGGTGAGGCCGGGGTGCCGCCCTCGCTCAGGGGCTCGACCAACCTGCCCACCGGAGCGGCCGAACTCCCCCTTCCGAAGCCCCAGTCCAGGAGGTCGGCCGTCTCCTCGTAGACCGCGTTGTTGCCGCTCTCGGGGTGCAGGACGGTGACCAGGAGGGTCCGGCCGTCTCGGGTGGCGGCGCCGGTGAAGGTGTTGCCGGCGTGGGTGGTGTAGCCGTTCTTGACGCCGATCATGCCCGGGTACGGGGTGACGCCGTACGTCCCGGACAGGAGGCGGTCGGTGTTCTCGATGCGGAAGGTCTTGCGGCCCCCGGCGGGGAAGTCGGCGGCCTTCGTGGCGCAGTAGGCGCGGAAGTCGGCGTCGCGCAGGCCGTGGCGGGCGAAGAGGGTGAGGTCGTAGGCCGAGGAGAGCTGGCCGGTGTGGTCGTAGCCGTCGCAGGAGACGACGTGCGTGTCCAGCGCCTGGAGGTCGGCGGCCAGCGCCCGCATCTCGGCGACGGTCCTGGCGACCCCGCCGTTCATGAGGGCGAGGATGTGCACGGCGTCGTTGCCGGAGCGCAGGAACACGCCCTGCCAGAGCTGCTCGACGGTGTAGGTGAGTCCGGGCCTGAGGCCGACGAGGCTGGACCCGGCGGGGATGTCGGCCAGGTCGGCGTCGGTGACGGTGTAGCGCTCGGTGCGTTCGAACTTGCCCAGCACGGTGTCCGCGAACAGCATCTTCAGCGTGGAGGCGGGCGCCAGGCGGCGGTGCGCGCGGTAGGAGGCGAGCACCTCGCCGGTGTCGTGGTCGGCGACCAGCCAGGCGCGGGCCGTGAGCTTCTTCGGCAGGCCGGTGGGGACGGCCGCCTGGACGCCGTCGCGGGCGAGCCGGGCGCCGCCGATCACCGTGCCCGTCGCGGCGGCCGCGGGAGCGGCGAGCGCGGTGAAGGACAGCAACGAGCGTCGGGAGAATGCGTGCACGGCGGGACCGTACAAGGGGATCCTGTGGGCGGCAAAACACCGTGACCGTCGGCCAGCCAACCCCTTCGACCTGGGAAAACCCCCTCCACAGCTTAGGAATGAGCTGTCTGATGGAATTCTGATCCGGGGGCCCGGAATCGGCCCTCATTCTCAGTCCTTACACATCTTTTACTCAGTCCGGCTCAAAGGTTCCTCCCTAGTTTTTGGTCACCGCGCCCACAGCGGGCGCCAAGAACCTTCGAGGAACGGGATGTTTGGCATCTATCTCAAGCGCGAGCTGGGCCGGCGCAAGAAGGCGGCCCTGGTCATCGCACTGGGTCTGGCGCTCGGTATCGCGCTGGTCATCACCGTCAACTCGGTGTCGGCCGGTATGACGCAGGCACAGGACAAGGTCCTGCAGTCGCTGTACGGCCTCGGCACCGACATGACGGTCACCAAGGCCCGTACGGCGCCCTCCGGCAACAGCTCCGGTCAGCCGAGATTCGAGTTCGACGCGAAGTCGAACGACGACGACACCGAGCAGAGCTCCGACCGGGTGATGACGCAGGGCGGTCAGGCCCTGAAGTCCTCGCTGGTGACGAAGGTCGCCCAGCAGAAGGGCGTGGCGGAGGCGGTCGGCGCGATCACCCTGAACGTCACCAAGGTCAACGGCTCCTTCACGCAGGGCAAGGCGCAGAGTTCCAGCGGCAGCAGCGGCAACCAGGGCGGCCCCGGCGGCGGCCAGGGCGGCGGCTCGACCGCGGCCCCGCAGGTCCAGGGCGGGGGCGCCTCCTTCGACGTGAACTCCTACTCCGTGGCCGGTGTGGACGTCACCCACCAGGACCTCGGCCCGCTGGCCAGCTCGAAGATCACCTCGGGCAAGACCTTCACCTCCGCGCAGACCAACGCGAAGGTCGTGGTCATCAGCAAGTCGTACGCCAAGGAGAACAAGTACAAGGTCGGCGAGACCCTGAAGATCTCCGGCACCAAGTACACGATCATCGGTATCGCGACGCCCGACAGCAGCGAGTCCACCACCGACGTCTATCTGCCGCTGAAGCAGGCGCAGACCCTCGCCGACGCCAAGAACCAGGTCACCACGATCTACGTCAAGGCGACCGACTCCCAGCAGATCGACACCGTCAAGGCGACGATCCAGAAGAACATCTCCGGTACGACGGTCACGACCTCCGCCGACCTCGCGGAGACGGTCTCCGGCTCCCTGTCCACCGCCTCCAACCTGGCGACCAGCGTCGGCAAGTGGCTGTCGATCGCCGTCCTCGCCGCCGCGTTCCTGGTGGCCGCGCTGCTCACCTCCTCGGCCGTGTCCCGCCGCGTGCGGGAGTTCGGCACCCTGAAGGCGCTCGGCTGGCCGAGCCGCCGGGTGACCCGCCAGGTCGTCGGCGAGTCCATCGTGAACGGTCTGCTCGGCGGCGCCCTCGGTATCGCGCTGGGCCTCGCGGCCGCGTACGCGGTGACCGCGATCAGCCCCAAGCTCACGGCCGAGCTCGGCAACACCGGCGGCGGTGGCGGCATGGGCGGCGGCCCCGGCGGGGGCGGCCCCGGCCAGCAGTCGGCCTCCAACACGATGGAGATCGCCCTGTCGGCGCCCGTCTCCACGACCACCATCGCCCTCGCGGTGGGCCTGGCGGTGGCCGGCGGTCTGATCGCCGGTGCGATGGGCGGCTGGCGCGCCTCCCGGATGCGGCCGGCGGACGCGCTGCGCAGCGTGTCGTAACCCGCCGAATCCCCCCTGAGCAGGGGCGCCGCGTGACCCCTTCCCCCCGGCACCCGGCGCCCCACCCCCTTCTCTTCTTCTCTCTACGCGGCTACGGAGCTGGAGCACCCCATGTACAGACTGACCGGCGTCACCAAGCGCTACTCGCGCGGCAAGGAGACGGTGGAGGCCCTGCGCGGCATCGACCTGACGATCGAGGACGGCGACCAGCTCGTCATCCAGGGCCCGACGGGCGGCGGCAAGTCCACCCTCCTGCAGATGATCGGCGGCCTGGACCGCCCCACCGAGGGCAGCGTCGAACTCGACGGCGTCGACCTCTCCCGGATCAGCGAGGCGAAGCTCACGCGACTGCGCGCCGAGAAGATCGGCATCATCTTCCAGTCCTTCAACCTCATCCCGACGCTGACCGCGCAGGAGAACGTCGAGACGGCGCTGGTCCCGCTGGTCGTGAAGCCCGCCGAGCGTCGCGAGCGCGCGGCGGAGGCCCTGCGCTCGGTGGGCCTCGGCGAGCGCCTCGGCCACGCGCCCTCGGAGCTCTCCGGCGGCCAGCAGCAGCGCGTCGCGATCGCCCGCGCGCTGGTGAAGAAGCCGAAGGTCCTGCTCGCCGACGAGCCCACCGGCAACCTCGACGAGGGCACCCGCGACGACATCATGGCCCTCCTCGAAGGCCTCTGGCACGAGTACGGCCTGACCTTCATCATGGTCACCCACGACTCGTCGATCGCCCGCCGCGCGCCCCGCCTGGCCACCATCAAGGCCGGCCAGATCACCCTGACCGAGCAGGGCCGCCCCGGCGGGGACGCCTACACGCCGGCACCGCGGCACCAGGAGCCGTACGCGGGCCACGGCACGCAGCAGGGGCAGGGCTACCAGAGCCACTGAGCCCGCTCGCACGTGCCCTGAGGGGCCGTTCACCCAGCTGGTCGGGTGCGCGGCCCCTCTTCTCCGCTCCGCCGGGTTCTACGCCTGCCCGGTCTCGAACCGCGAGATGTGTCCGTCACCGGTGACGTCGAAGTGCCACCGGGTGCGCATCTCGCCCCAGGTGTCATTGCGGTAGTTCACGACGAGGTCGTGGCCGTCGTTCGACTGGTTGACGACGTCCATGTGACCCCGGGGGGAGAAGATCTCCCGGTCGATCCACTGGGCGACGTCGCGGTCGGAACCGTCGTCGGCCATGGTCGCGTCGGAGGTGAGGATCTTCAGGAACGCCTCCTGATCACCGTCGTTGACGGCGTTGACGAAGGCCCGGACGGCCGGGTCGGTGAGTTTTCCGGTCTGGATCGTCATACGGGCAGCGTCACACCGCGCCAGGACCCCCGCCACCCGAACGGCGCGCGGGAGGGGGCGGGGACGTGTGGGGGATGCGACGGTGGATACGCGAGGGGGGTCGTCCTGCTGTCTTCTGCCTTCCGCCGTCTCCAGGGAGTCACCGTGACCACCTCTTTCAACCGGCATGACGTGGGTCTGCTGCTGCTCCGGCTGGGCGCGGGCGGGGTACTGGCCGCGCACGGCACGCAGAAGCTGTTCGGCTGGTTCGGCGGTCACGGTCTGGCGGGCACCGGCCAGTTCATGGAGTCCGTCGGCTACGAACCCGGCAAGGCCAGCGCGACGGCGTCCGGCCTGGCCGAGACGGGTGGCGGCCTGCTGCTGGCCCTCGGCCTGGCCACCCCGGCGGCGGGCGCGGCGGCGGCCGGCGGAATGGCGGGCGCGGCGGCCGTCCACACCCCCAACGGCTTCTTCAACGCGGAGGGCGGCTACGAGTACGCGGCCACCCTGGGCCTGGCCGCCACGGGCCTCGCGATCACGGGCCCGGGCCGCCTCTCCCTGGACCACGCCCTCGGCCATGTCCTCGACCGGGGCTGGATGGTCCCGACCGCCCTCGCGGCGACGGGCCTGATGGCAGCACTGGTGGTGGGCACCCGCAACCGGCGCGTACGGCGCCGGGAGGAGGGGGAGCAGGCGGCGCTGTTCGACGAGCAGGAGCTGCTGCTCGGCTGACGTACGGCTCATGCCAAGCTGCCGTCATGACTGAAGCCTCCTCCCCCTCCCCCAGCTCTGACATCTGGCCCACGATCGACGCCCTCTGGACCTGGCTGAACACCCACCGCGCCCACGACGGCCAGGAGGGCCTCCTCCTGCGCATGCTGAAACTCTCGGAGGAGGTCGGCGAGGTCGCGGAGGCGGTCATCGGAGCGATGGGGCAGAACCCACGCAAGGGCGTCAGCCACAGCTGGGAGGACGTGCAGGGGGAGCTGTGCGACGTCGTCATCACGGCGCTGGTGGCGCTGCGGACGCTGACGCCGGAGCCGGAGAGGGTGTTCGGGGAGCATTTGGGGCGGGTGGCGGAGCGGTCGCTGGGCAGGGGGTGAGGCCCGTCGGGTCACACGGTCGGTGCGGTGAGCGCCGCCGCCAGTCGCAGGCGGTCGGGACGGTGCTCGTCCGGGACGGCGCGTACGGCTGCGAAGTCGGCCCGGTGGTCCGTGAGGCGTGGGGTTCTGCGGAGGGTCAGCCGGTCTCCCGGTGCGATCAGACCGTCCAGGACGGCCTCGGCGAGGAGGTGGTTCAGGTGGATCAGGGCGTCTGCCGTCGTGCAGTCGGCGGTGGCCAGGCAGAGGTCCCGGCGGACGGGCGGGCGGACGGGTGGGCGGACCGCCCCCGCAACGTCGTACGAGGCGGGGTGGGGCACCTCGAAGGGCAGGTCCCGGCCGGTGGGGACCTGGGCCGGGGCCTGGAGAAGTCTCAGGAGGCGGCGCAACGCGGTGGTGGCCGCGCGCGGGCCCGGGGCGGTCCACGCGGCCGACCGGTCGGGTGCGAGGCGGACGAGGGGAAAGCGCGCGCCGAGTTGTTCGGGATTGCCCGCGAGGAACACGGTCCGGGTGAAGGCCCGCCGCCATGCGGTGGCCTCCTCGGCGCCCAGTCCCAGGGCGTAGGCGCAGGTCTGCCGGGCCCAGACGGCCAGATCCAGCTCGCGCACCACCACGGCCACGACGGTGTCGTGGCCGTCGTCGGCGGCGGCCGCCGCGCCGGCCGCCGCCAGTCCCGTCGGGGTCGAGAGGTCGTGGCGTGCGGCCAGTTCGGGCCGTGCGCGGCGCAGGCGCTCCGCCGCGGCGGCCCGCAGGGCCCGCTGCGCCGCTTCGGCGGCGGCGGTGAGGGTGCCGGTGGTGGTGGGCTCGTTCAGGGTCACAGGTACACGCCCGTCAGCAGGTCGCCCGCCGGGCGGCGGCGTCTGCCCAGGAGTGACGACGTCAGGCGGTAGGGGTCGATGTGGAGGTGGGCTCCGCGGTGGCGGGCCACCCGCTCGGCGAGCGGGGGCACGGGCGGCTCCGGGTCCCCGTCCGCCGCCGCCAGGAGCCGCTCGGCCCGGCCGAGACACTGGTGCAGCAGGTCGGGCCGGTGGCCCTCGGACTGCCCCGGGCCGAGTACGGCGATGAAGTACAGCCGCATGCCGAGGCGCACGGCCGCCGGGTCGTGTCCGGACCCGGCGGCGGCGAGCAGGGCGCGGGCGTCGTGGTCGTGCCAGCCGCCCTCCCGCGCGGAACGAATCCTGCCGTCGACCGGCACGCGTCCGACCGGCACCCGGACCACCGTGGGCCCGAGCGCGGTGAGGACCCGGGCGAGGCGCTGGTAGTCGGGGTCCAGCTGGCTGTCGTAGAGCAGGACGACCTCGTCGTACGCGGGTGCCAGGGGCAGGAGTTCCCGCAGGGCGCAGGCCAGGTAGTTGGGCCGGCCGTCGGCGCTCACCAAGGTCCGCAGGGGCAGGCCGTGACGGGTGAGGTCGAGGTAGACGGGGCCGCCGAGGGCCCGCTGGTCCAGGCACATCCCGAGGGTGCCGAGCCGGGCGATCACCTCGGTCAGGCCGAGTCCCGGCGGCTGGTGGGCGAGCAGTCCGGGATCGGTCAGCCCGAGTGCGGTGTACTGCTCGGCCCAGACGCGCAGGACCGTGGTGGCGGCGGGGTGGGTCCAGCCGTGTTCGACGGCCTGCGCGTACGGGCGCAGGGCGGCTGCCGGGACGTTCTCGCCGGCCGCGCGGAAGGCGACGTACAGCTCTCCGACGGCGCGCTCGTCGAGGAAGGTGTAGTCCATGTCGCCGTACCGGCGGTCGAGGAACTCCCAGAAGCCGAGGGTCTGTTCGGTGGGGTGGTAGGTGGTGTGGCTGTAGCGGAGGGTGACATCGGCGACGTGGCGGGTGGCCCGGTACATCACGTCCGACCACAGCAGTCCCTTGAGGTGACTGGGGGTGAAGGGCTTGGACGGGGTGACGGTGACCGGGGCCAGCAGCACCCGGTGCCCGGCGGGCCGGGACACGGGCCGGCGGGGCGCGGCGGCCGGGGTGACGACGGCCGTCGCCGCGCGGGGCGTTCCTGTACCGGTCCCCTTCACCGGGGCGCCCGCAGGGATCCGTGGACGAAGAAGACGCGGCCCTCGCCCGGTACGTGCCGGGGCGGTACCGGATCGGGCCAGCGGCCGAAGTCGGCTCCCTCGTCGCCGGGCTGGAGAGCCGTCACCGTGTATCCACAGGCGTCGAAGAGGGCCTCGGGCTCGTCGAAGCCCGACACCCAGGGTGTTCCCCAGCCCTCGAACACCGAGAGCAGCGGTTTCATGTGGGGCAGCGTCAGGGCGGCGGTGTTCACCAGGTCGGCGGCGATCCCGCTGCCGGGTGCGGAGCAGGCGGCGATCCTGGTCAGCAGCCGGCGCACGTCGTCCCGCGGAAGGTAGTACAGCAGGCCTTCGAGCACCCACACCGAGGGACGGGCCGGGTCGTAGCCGCTCTTTCGCAGGCTCTCCTCCCAGTCGGGTCCGGTCAGGTCGGCCGCGACGGTGCGGAGGTCCGCCTGGGGCGGCCGGCCGGCCAGCCGTCGTCCCTTGTGGCCGAGCAGAGCGGGCCGGTCGATCTCGAACCACCGGGTGCCGTCCGGCCAGGCCAGTCGCCAGGCCCGGGTGTCGAGGCCCGCGGGCGCCAGCACGACCTGTCGTACGCCGTGCTCGTGGGTGAGGTGACGCAGCCGGTCGTCGAGGAAACGGGTGCGGATGGCGTTGAAGTCGGGAGTGCTCGGCACGTCGGTGCCGTCGGTGCCGGTGCGGCGGCCGGTGACCGCGGCGATCTCGGCGAGCAGCTCTCTGCCGGGGGCTCCGGCCAGGCCGGCGGCGTAGGGGTCGGTGTACAGCCGGTCCGCGCGGCTCGACTCGGCGGCGCGCAACGCCGCGGTGAGCAGCGCGGTGCGCTCCAGCGCGGTCAGCGCCGCCGGATCCGCGGCGGTGGGGTTCTCGCGCGGGGTCATGCGCCCTCCTCCCGGGGCAGCGGGCCCGGTGCCGCGCCGCTGCGGCCGACGAGCCGCTCCCACTGGCCGGGGTCCTGGCGGAAGAGCCGGTCCTTGACCTGGGTGGGCCGCACCCCGGAGGCGACGGTGTCCTGCCAGTCGCGCCAGAAGGCGTCGGCGGGCAGCCGGAGGACGGTGGGTGTGGTGAGGCGGCCGGTGGCGCGGGCCGCTCGGTAGCCCGCCGACTCGCGGGCCAGTCCCTCGTCGAGCCGTGCGGCGAACGCGTCGGCCTCCTCGTCGTGCCACGGGCCGGCGGGCGCCACGGCGAACACGTACCGGGCGGTGCCACCGGCGGTGTCCACCCGGGTGGCGGCGTTGCGCAGTTCGACTCCGGTGGCGTCGGCGGCGCCCGACAGGGCCCGGACGACATGGGCCTCGCGCAGCCGTTCCCCGGCGTGGTCACTGCGGGTGGCGCGTCCGGCGTAGGCGACCCGGGGGACGCCGTGCGCCCGGTCGACGACCCGGACGACGTCCCCGACGGCGTAGCGACAGAGGCCGCCGACATGGCTGAAGACGACGTGGTAGTCGCGTCCCGGTTCGAGTTCCTCGGGCCGCAGGGTCGGTGCGTCGGGCACGAGGTCCTGGTCGGCGTCGACGAACTCGTACACCGAGGCGGTGAGGACGGGACTGCCCGCGCTGCCGTGCCGGTCCAGGGCGACCCCCACGGGGCCCTCGGAGGCGGCCACCGGAGCGGGCAGCACGGCCACGTCGGCGCCGAACTCCTCCCGCAGCCGGGGCAGATAGAGGGTGGCGAGACCGGTGGTCCAGCAGAACAGGGCACGCATCCTGGGCCACACGTGGGCGGGGCGCACGGTGCCGAACCGGTCGGCGAGCCGTTCCAGTTCGGCCGCGCGGTGCGGATCGGGGCTCCCATGGGGGTGCCCGCCGAGCGTGCCGTCCCGGATCTCCTTGACGATCCGCGGCCACCACAGCCTCAGTTGGTGGGGCAGGGCCGCCACCATGGCCGGGTTGATCCCGATGACGCAGCGGACGTCGGCGGCGACCGCGAGGCGCAGCCGCAGATAGGTCTTCTCCAGGTGGTCCCGCGCGTCGACCGGCACCGGCAGCCGTGCCCAGGGGGCGTCGGTGCCGGGTTCGGCGGAGAGGGGCTCGCCGAAGGTCTCGCCGAAGTCCACCTGGCTGGCGCCGACATGGGGCTTGCCGGAGCCGGTGGTGTGTGGGGCGGCGAGCGGGTCGTGCTTGAGGTTGAGCACCGCGTCGGGACGCCGGAGCACCTCGGGGAAGTGGGCGATGAGCGGTGCCCATGCCGCGTAGTAGAAGGGGAAGAACGAGGTACGCATGAACCGCGGGGTGACCGGGATCTTCTTGTGGGCGCCGGTGCTGCCGCTGCTGGTGAAGAAGACGGCGGGCCGGTCGGCGGTCAGGACGTTCGGCTCACCGGCCGCGCTCCGCTCGATCCAGGGTTCGAGATCGGCGTACGTCTGGATGGGCACCGCCCTGCGGTAGGCGTCGAGGGTGCGGATACGGCCGAAGCCGTGGGCGGTGCCGTACTCGGTTCCGGCGTTGAACTCCAGCAGGTCGGCCAGGACGTGACGCTGGTTTCCGGCCGGGTCGGCGAGGGCGGCCAGCAGCCGGGCCCGTTCCGTGTAGACCCGCGCGGTGTAGCGGTCGGCGCGGTCGGTGCCTGGCCGCGGGTCAGCCGAGTTCATGGGTGATCAGCTCCCGTACGGTGGCCGCGGTCCGCGCGGCGTCGGTCTGCTCCGCGAGGACGGTCACGGGCAGGTCCCGTATCTCCTCGCGCACGAGCCGGTCGAGGTCGGTCTGGTAGCGCTTGAAGCCGTACGGCTCCGGCTGTGGGCCGTAGTACTCGAGGCGGTTGAGGTCGGCGCCGTCCCGCGACCGGCGCCAGGCGTTCTCGGGGCTGACATCGAGGTAGATGATCCGGCCCGGCCGGGGAAAGGACCGCCACCAGGTCAGGAGGGGGTCGTCGGGCACACCGGCCAGCCGGCACTTCGCGAGGAACTTGTAGTAGTAGGAGTCGACGACGGCCGGGGTCAGCGGATCGCCGTTCATGAGCTGGTCCCGCAGATGCACGACGGCGGTGTGCATCATCGCGGCGAGGAAGTCCGGGGACCACCGTTTCTCGTGCGGTGCCACGTCCTTCACCACGTCCCGGCGCAGCCGTCCGATCAGGGCGTGCTCGGGTGCCAGGAAGGTGTCGTCGACGGAGACGAGGCGCCAGGGCGTGGCCGTGCGCCTGAACTCGGCGAGCACCGACGACTTTCCCGCGTAGTCCGGCCCGAGGAGGACGAAGAACCGCGGTACGGAGCCGGCCCGGAATTCTCCTTCTCGCGTTCCGCTGAAGGGCATGGCGCTTTCCTCTTTTTTCTCGTCCGTTCCCGCCCTTTTCCGGTCAGCCTGTTGTCGGCCGTTGTCCCCACGCGGAGATCAGCAGGGTCGTCATGTCCTGGCCCCGGGGCGTGCCGAGGGCGTCGATGAAGTCGGTGAGCTGCTCGGCCGTGACCAGGCCGCTGTCCACCAGGGTGTGTCCCTCCTGGCGCAGCCGGGTGCCGATCAGTTCGTCGTCGGCGGTCGACTGGCCGGGGCCCGCGGGGGTGACCTTCGAGTCGACGTTCGCCAGCCCCGCCCGGCTCAGGGTGGCGGGCAGGGCCCTGGCCCACCGCATGTCGGCGCCCTGGGCCTCCATCCGGCGCACATAGGCCCCGACGAGGGCTCTGCCGACCGGGGTGGGGGCGTGCTCCGCGGGGAGGTAGTAGAAGTCCTCCGCCACCAGCCAGCCGCCCGGCGCCAGCCACCGGGTGATCCGGCCGAGCGCCTCCTCGGGCTCCCGCAGATGCTCCAGGACGGCCCGGACCAGGATCAGGTCGAACGCTCCCTCGGGCAACTCGACTGCGGTCAGGTCCGCCTGACGCACGCTCAGGTTGGCGGCCCGGTCGGGTTCGAGATACCCGGTGTCGGTGTCGAGCGCGAGCACCGATCCCCCGCCCACCCGTTCCGCCAGCCAGTACGCCATGGATCCGGCGCCGGCTCCGAGGTCGAGGCACCGCCAGGTGGGCGCGAGGGGCAGCCGGCCGATGATGCCGGTGGTCACCACGTCGTACTTCTTCTCGAACAGCCGTATCTGGTCGAGCGGGGAGAGCTGCCCCTTCGTCAGCGATCCGGTGCTGCGGGCGGCCTGTGCGTCCGTGGTCATGCCTGTCACTTCCTCCGGGCGGATGCGGTCGGTCGGCGGTGGGGGCGCGGGAGGCGGGGAGACCCGTCAACTACCCGGCCGCGACGGTCTCGGCGACCAGGGTGCACAGCAGGAGGTCCGGCGGCGCGACCTCCAGATCGCCGATGTCCTGCTGTCCGGCGGCGTTGCGCGGATCGGCCATGTACGCCTCGAAGGCGTCGCGGTCGGCCCACTGCGGGTAGTTGACGTACGTCCTGCCGTCGGGGCTGATGTACGGCGTCGCCGCGATGAACCCGGGGAAGTCCTTCTTCCAGTCGCCGCTGCGGCGCAGCAGGTCCGCCATGGCCTCGGCGGCCCCGCGGTCGGCGACGTACCGGGTGGCGACGCAGACCAGGCCCGGGGCGCTGTCGGCGGCCGGTCCCCGCACTCCGGGCGACGGGACGCCACCGACCAGGTCCGTGCCGAGGGGGACGGCCCGGCCGAGGCGGCTCAGGAGGGCCTCGCCGATGCCGGCCGGGTAGGAGTCGCGGGCGCTCGCCTCGTCCCGCCAGGCCACGGAGTGCACGACGGTCGCTCCGTCGAGGCCCAGGTGGATGCGGGAGGAGAGGAATCCGTCCAGTCGGCGGATCCAGCCGTCGACCGCCTCCTCCACGGCGGTGACCGTCTGCCGCGAGGTCTGCGGTCCGTCCGTGCGCAGGGTGAGAAAGGTGCGGAACCCCTCGCCCGTCCCGTCGGGGGAGGTCATCGGCTCAGCGGAAGTCATCGGCGAACTCCACGGCCCACTCGCGGAAGGTGCGCGGTGGACGGCCGATGACCTCTTCCACCGTCGTGGTGATCAGCTCGGGCTCCTCGGTGAGCATGGCGAAGTAGTCGAGGGCACCGCTGGCGTAGGCGGGCGGCCAGCCCGCGCCGACCATGGCCTGAAGCGCGGCCTCGGCCGGTACGTCCTCCCAGCTCAGCTCGCGTCCGATCACCTCGCCGATGATCTCCACCTGCTCGATCTGGGTGAGGACCTCGGGGCCGGTGATGACCAGGCGGCGGCCCGCCAGCTCGCTGCCGGTCAGGGCGCGGACCGCGACGGCGGCGACGTCCTCCTCGTGGATGGAGGAGCGGGCGGCGGTGCCGTAGGGGGAACGCACCACCCCGCCGGCCTTGATCTGCTGGGCGTAGGAGAGCCGGGCGTTCGCCGTGAACCCGGTGGTCTGCAGGAACGTCCACTCCAGGCCGGTCTTCTCGATCAGTCCTTCCAGGTAGGCGTGGCAGTTGTTGTCGGTGTGCTCGTAGCCGATGTGCACCCCGATCGAGGAGACGAAGACGACCCGCCGGGCGTGCCGTTCGATGTGCTCCAGGACCGCCGGGGCGGTGTCGACGTTCAGGGTGAAGAACGGCCACATCAGCAGGACGGACTCCACGCCGTCGAGGGCGGGCAGCAGACTGTCGGGGTCGGCCAGGTCGCCGTGGAAGACCTCGACTCCCTCGTCGGGCAGGCGTCCCGCCCGGGGGTCGTCCGCCAGCAGCAGGACGCGGGTGGTGACACCCTCGCCGATCAGCTGACGGACCACGTTGGGGCCGACGTTTCCGGTGGCTCCGATGACCAGAGCCGTGATGTCCGCGCCCATGACCCTCTCCCTTTCCGTTGGCTTCGTTGGATTCCCGCGGTGTTCCCCTCAGGGGACCCTCGGTTTCCCGGCTGTTCTCCGGAACGGATGAATTGCGGCGCCCGTCCCGCACGGAATGTGCGACAGGGCGGCTGATTCCACGCCGGCGCTATTGCCCGGGAATTCGGGCTACAGCTTCACAGTCCGGGAATCCGACGGGCAAGGAACTTTCTCTAAGATTCCGCGAAGTTTCCGGCCGACGGTCCTGGCGGGTCAGCGCCGCTCGGCGACCACGTCGAGATCGAGGGTCAGATGGCGGCCCATGGACCCCTTGCCCTTCGTCACTCCGAAGGCGTACCGGTCGACGGTGGTGACCGCGTGGCACACCAGTCGCCGTTCGTCGCCGGAGACGGCGTCGAGGGTGAGCGCGGCCGGCTTGCTGATCCCCCGCACGGTCAGCCGCCCGTGGACCAGGTAGGCCCCGTCACCGGCCTCGACGCGCTCGCCCCGGAAGTGCATCTCGGTGTGCGTGGCGACGTCCAGGAACCCGGCCTCACGGACGTGCGCGTCCCGCTTCTCGTTGCCCGTGTCGATGCTGGCGGCGGAGACGACCGCCTCGACGGTCGAGGACTCCGCGGGATCGCCCACCACCAACTCGCCCCCGGAGACGGCGAAGGTGCCGCGGACGACGGCCAGTCCGAAGAAATTGCGGATCCGGAACCGGACCGTGGACTGTGCCGGATCGATGGTGTACGTGCCCGTCCCGGGCTTGAACTCCACCGTGTTGCCGAAAACGGCCATACTGCACTCCTCTGCGCTGTCGGAAGAAAGGGAACCGTCGTCTGCGGGCGCAGCCGGCTCCCGTACGCCACCTCCGTCCGCCGGACGCCGGGGCGGGGCCCTCGACGCGGGGCCTCGACGCGGGGTCCGGGGACGGAGGAGGAACGAGGGGCCGTCAGGCCGTGACGGGGTCCGGGCGTTCGGCGCTCGGCTCCTGGACGCGTCCCGTCTGCCGGGGCACCAGCGCGGCGGCGACGGCGGCGGACAGGACGGCCGCGGTCCCGGCCCACAGCGCGGGCGTCAGTCCGTCGACGAACTGCCGTGCGGACGCGTAGCCGCCCTGCGCGGAGAAGACCGCCGACATGGTCGCGACGCCCAGGGCTCCGCCGACCTCGCGCAGCGCGTTGTTGGAGCCGGAGGCGATGCCCTGTTCCTCGGGACGGACGCTGCTCATGACCAGGTTGGCCGTCGGGGCGAAGAAGAAACCCATGCCCAGGCCACTGATGACGAGGGACGGAACCAGTTCCGGATAGGACACGCCGGGAGACACGACCAGGGCGAGGAGCGCGAGTCCCGTGGCCTGGAGCAGCAGGCCGGTGACCACGACCGGCTGTCCGCCGAAGCGGTCGGAGAGCATGCCGGCGATCGGCGCGGCGATCATGGGCATGGCCGTCCAGGGCAGCATCCGCACACCGGCCTCCATCGGCGAGTAGCCGCCGACGTCCTGGAGGAACTGGCTGAGCAGGAAGATGGACCCGAACATGCCGACGAACATGAAGAGGCTGGCGGCGTTGACGGAACTGAAGGCGCGGCTGCGGAAGAGGCGCATCGGCAGCATCGGGTTCCTGGCGCGTGTCTCGTAGAGGACGAACACGGCGAGCAGGAGGGCGCCGCCGATCAGGCCGGTGAGGACGCGCGGGCTGGACCAGCCGTCGCCGTTGCCGCGGATCAGCGCGTAGACGATGCCGAACAGGCCGGCGCTGACGAGCGCGGTGCCGGGGAGGTCGAGCCGGGGGGAGGGGCCACGGCTCTCCTCCAGGCGCAGCAGCGCCAGGGGAAGGAGTACGGCTCCCAGCGGCACGTTGATCCAGAAGATCCACTGCCAGGAGATGTGCTCGGTGAGCGTGCCGCCGATGAGCGGGCCGGCGGCCACGGCGAGGCCGTTGACCGCACCCCAGATGCCGAAGGCGGCGCCTCGCCGCTCGGGCGGTACGGCGGCGGACAGCAGGGTGAGGGTGAGCGGCATCATGATCGCGGCACCGAGTCCCTGGACGGCCCGTGCCGCGATGAGGGCCTCCATGCCGGGCGCGAGGGCGGCACCCGCGGAGGCGGCGGTGAAGATGCCGAGGCCGACGGTGAAGAGCAGTCGGCGGCCGAACCGGTCGCCGAGGGCGGCGCCCATCATCAGGAGCACGGCGAAGGTGAGGGTGTAGGCGCTGACCGTCCACTCCAGATCACCGAGTCCGCCTCCGAGGTCCTCGCGGATGGAGGGCAGCGCGGTGGTGACCACCAGGTTGTCGAGGGCGGCCATGAAGCCGGCCACGCTGGCGATGACCAGCGTCCATAACGCGGTGTCCGGACGGGCTGCCGATCGCTGTTGCATGACACTCCTCGGGAGTTCGGTGCTCGGTGGTCGGGGCCGGCCGGCGCTGGGGCCTGGCCGGCGGATCGTGTCGGAGGAAGGCGACGGTGGCCGATCGCCGCGGGTGGGCGGGGTGCGGTGCGTCCGGCCGCGCGGCGGGAAGGGCGTCGATGCGGGGCATCGGCCGCCGCCGACGACGCGGGTGCGCGTGCCGGACCGCGCGTCCGCGGCACCGATCCCCTACGGGGTGTCTCGAAAGTCCTGTGCGGTGCCCGCGGTGTCCGGTGCGTGCTCTCGGCGTGCCGGACGAAGGCCCTCGTACTGGACGTACTGGGGGTTTCGGCCGGTGCGGCGGGAGTACGTGCCGGGCGCCGCGGGTGCTGTGCGGGACTTTCGAAACACCCCCTAGCCGCCGACCGCGTGCAGGCCGCCGTCGACGTGGACGATCTCGCCGGTCGTCTTCGGGAACCAGTCGGAGAGCAGGGCGACCACACCCCGTGCGGCCGGCTCGGGGTCGTTGATGTCCCATTCCAGGGGGGAGCGCTCGTCCCAGACCCTGACCAGGTGGGCGAAGCCCGGTATGGAGCGTGCGGCGACCGTCTTGACCGGGCCGGCGGAGACCAGGTTCACGCGGATGTCCCGTTCGGCCAGATCGCGCGCGAGGTAGCGTGACGTCGATTCGAGTGCGGCCTTGGCCACGCCCATCCAGTCGTACATCGGCCAGGTGACCTGCGAGTCCAGGCTCAGGCCGACCACGGATCCGCCGCGTCGGTCCAGCAGCGGCACGAGCGCCGTGGTGAGGGACTTCAGGGAGTACGCGGAGATCTCGACCGCCGTCGCCACCGAGGACCAGGGGGTGTTGAGGAAGTTGCCGCCGAGGGCGTCCTGGGGGCTGAAGCCGATGGAGTGCACGACGCCGTCGAGACCGACGCCTTCGCCGAGGTGTTCGCCGACCCGGGCGGCGAGGCTGTCCAGGTGCTGCGGGTTCTGGACGTCGAGTTCGACGACGGGGGCCGGCTTCGGGAGCCGCCGTGCCGCCCGCTCCACGACGGCGAGCCGGCCGAAGCCGGTCAGGACGACCTCGGCCCCCTCCTCCTGTGCGAGACGCGCCACGTGGAAGGCGATGGAGAAGTCGGTCAGGACGCCGGTGACCAGGATGCGCTTGCCTGCGAGGATTCCACTCATGGTGCTCAGTGACCCATGTCCAATCCGCCGTCCGGACAGGACAGGACGGCTCCGGTGGAAGTGGTGTGTGAGGCTGCCGATCAGGAAGGGGCACGGCATTCACCGCCCCGCCTGCCGGTAAACTATACTTTACTTGCGGCCGGGAGGACCACACCATCCGCTCCCGCGCCAGAAATCGCGAGGGACCGGCCGCACACGCCGGACCGGAAACCGGGCGGCACCGAGGGGAAAGGCTGTCGACGGGCCGGGGACGTCAGCCGCGGTCCGTCGCCGAGGGGTCGGCCTGCGCGTCGAGGGCGTCGAGCATCTGAAGGAGCTGACGGCGCATCGCGGGGGTCATCTCACCCGCGCGCATGGCGATGGTGCGCACCTGACGATCAGTCAGCTTGCGCTCCAGCTCTTCCAGTTCCTCGACCTCTTCGACGCCGAGCAGATAGGCGGCCGTGATGTGCGGCATGCCGGGCGTGCGGCGCTCGTCGAAGAACTTGGCGATGGCCTTGACGACCGCGATCGTCGGATTGGTGTTGCGCCCGGAGCGCAGGGCCGCGAGGTAGACACGGGAGACCGTCGTGTCGTGGGAGGGATCCTCGGTGATCTTCCGGGCCACGTACGGCGTGGAGTACGACTGGGTGCGGCCGTGGTCGTCCTCGTACGTCACGGACGCGAAGAGTCCGTTCAGGCACTGGGTGAAGTCACCGGCGGGCCGGGGCCAGCTCGCGGTGCCACTGTCACCACCCGCCACTGCCTGCTCCTCTCCACGCCTGGTGAAAGCGCATACCGGCTCCGACATTACAGGAGAAAACCCTGAGCAGACAGCGTGTCCCGCTTGACCGCCGTGCGGCGGCGGCGACGCCGCGCCGGCCCGACGGACGGTACCGCACCGGTGGCACGGGGCGCGTGCGAACGGCAGGACCTCCCGGGACACCAGGTGTCAGTGGTGTGCGGACCCGGGCGTCCCCGTGTGCGGACGGGACGGGGTTGCAGGGACCTTGCCCGACGCCTGAAGGGTTGTCAACGCTCTGGACAGACCCACCAGCCAGCGCGCGTCCGAGTCCAGGTCGTGGCCGCCGCCGTCCGGGACGGCGCAGCGCTCGTCGGCGGGGGCGTCACCGGCCCTGCTCTCCAGTGCCGCGGCCACCACCGCGGCACCCGTGTGGAGGTCCAGTTCCCGGCCCGCGAGTCCGCGGGCCTGCCCGGCGGCCCGCGCGTCGCGCTCGACGTCGAGGGAGCAGTACGGCGTGAGCCGGACCAGCCCGTCCCGTATCTCGATCACCCGCCGGTAGTAGGCGCGGGCGCGCCAGGGCCAGATGTACGGACCACGGGTCCACCACGGCTCGGAGGTGCGCGGCAGCGCCAGTTCGGGGTAGGCGTCGTGCAACGCCCGCCAGAGCGGACCGAGTTCGCGGAACAGGGTACGTCGCGCCACCACGGCCGTCACCCGGGAGACCAGTTCGACGGTGACGGGGTGGGTGACCCCGCCGACCAGCATCCACACGCCGAACAGGGCGGTGATGTACCAGATTCCGTTCATCAGGCTCCGCAGCCCCGGGTCCACGGTGAACATCTGCTGGGCCAGTACCGAGCAGACCTTGAGGACACAGGCGAAGAACTCGGTGACGAGCGCGACCGAGAGGATGCGCAGCGCGGCGCGCAGGTGCCGGCGGATCGCGACCACGGAGTACACCAGCGACCAGCGCATCGCCAGGGCGGCGACGCCGCCGATGTAGCCGGACACGACCACGACGAAGACGGCCGCGCCGCCGTCGTTGCGGTTCAGCCACTCGGCGGGAGAGGCGCGCAGGGCCTCGGGGGAGGCTCCCCACACCACGGTGGCGGCCGTCACCGCCAGCAGGAGGCAGGCGACGGCGAGCGTCTCGGACCGGTCCTCCTCCGGTCCCGCGGCCGATCGGCGGAAGAACTGGAGCAGCCAGAAGGCGGCGCACATGCAGACCGCGCTGGCGACCAGCACGTTGAAGCCCCTGGTCGCGGTCAGCAGCCAGGAGTAGAGGCCGGGGTGGAAGAGCAGCAGGGCCGCCGCGATGCAGACGGTGCACCAGGCGATGGCCTTCAGGGGCCGGTCGTCGGGCGCCCGCCGGGCGTGGACGACGCGGCTCGCCGCGCACAGACACACCATGAGGTCGATGTAGCCGCAGATGAACGTCCTGAGGTGCACGGTTCACCCCGTACCGGGCAGTGTGCGGGTCACAGCCAGGAGGTCCCGTTCCTGAGGGCCTGCCCCATGCGTTCGAGCACGGGGTCCTCCGGGGCGGCGGGGCCGTCGAGGCCCTGGCAGACACCGCGCATGGCGGACCGTTCCAGGATGATCGTGGCGATCAGCTCCGCCTCGAGCTCCTCCTCCGAGTCGTAGACCGTGCGCAGGCGTACGGGGCCGGCGCCCGGGTCGTGGCGCGGGACCGTCGAGGACGCGGAGAGATGGCCGACCAGGATGTGGCCGACCTCGTGAAGAATGATGTGGTCCTGGTGCGGACGCGTGGTGTCCTGCTGGTAGAAAATCACGTCGGCGGTCTCGGTGGCGACGCAGACACCCAAGGGGCCGGGCGACTCGAGCGGGTACGGAATCAACCGGATTTCTCGTCCCCGGTGCTCACCCAAACGCCTGCATAATTCGTGCACATCGAGCGGATATCCGACCTCGAGGTCTCGTAAAAGACTGCGGCATCGCCGCCGCAACCTGCGCTTCCTCATACTCCCCCTACGAAAGTATGTGCTGTACGGATATCTGCGGGCCCGACAACCCTAACCCACCGGACCGAGCGACACAAATATTTACATGTCCGTAACATGCGGCAGCCCCGGTTCCGGAGGCTGACTAATTCGATCACCGTACCCGAGCCCCCTCCGCAGCAAACAGACGGATCGACGGCGCCCCCCCGATCCAATAGATAATTCCAACGGCCACTCACGGAAAATCCGTCCGGCGCGCCGACTTGCGTCGACGGAGACGGGCCCACCCGATCGCGGGCGTCACGCCGCGAGGCGGACGGCCCCGAGCGGTGCCACGCCGGGGGTCAATTCAGGACAAGAGGCCGGATACAGGCGGCAAGCGGAACTCCGCAACGCCTAGCGAAAACTTCACCCTGGCTTAGAGGAAGGTCCTTGACCGTCCCTCGGCCGAACAACAAAGCTAAGGGTCACCGCCTGACGGACTGCCGCCGGCGGCCGGGGAAGACAATCGATCGCTCTATCGCGACGCCCTGCACATCCCAGCGATCCCCGAGAAACGGGCCGAGAATTCTCCACTCGATTTCCTGACGCATTTCTCCTGCGGAATCGGTGTGCCCGGTCCGGTCTCTCCCGAGTTCACAAACAGGGCGATCCACGGTTTCACGATGCCGAAGACAAGCCGAGCGGTTCGGTCGAGGAGGGTGGTTCATGGACACCGCGGTGATAGTTGTGGGAGCCGGTCCCGCAGGGCTCATGCTGGCCGGTGAGTTACGTCTGGCCGGCATCGAGGTGACGGTGCTGGAACGACTTCCCGAGTCCACCGGGGAGTCCCGCGGGCTCGGCTTCACCACCCGCACCATGGAAGTGTTCGACCAGCGGGGACTGCTGCCCCGTTTCGGCGAACTGGAGACGAGCGCGCAGGGGCACTTCGGCGGCATCCCGCTGGACCTGTCCGTTCTCGACGGCGCGCACCTGCCCAACAAGACGATCCCGCAGTCGCGCACCGAGGGCGTCCTTGAGGAGTGGGCCGCCGAACTGGGCGCGGACATCCGGCGCGGACACGAGGTGCTCTCGCTGTCCCAGGGCCCCGACCACGTCGAGGTGGAGGTCCGCGGTCCGCGGGGAACGCGGCGGCTGCGCGGCGCCTACCTGGTCGGCTGCGACGGCGGGCGGAGCACCATCCGCAAACAGGCGGGCTTCGACTTCCCGGGCACTGCCGCCACGCTGGAGATGTATCTGGCCGACGTACGCGGTCTCGATCTGCGCCAGCGCATGATCGGGGAGACGCTCCCCGGCGGCATGGTGATGGTCGGTCACCTCGACGGCGGCATCACCCGTCTCATCGTGTGCGAGGGCGGCACCCCGCCGAAGAAGCGCACCGCGCCCGTCCCCTACGAGGACGTGGCGGCGGCCTGGCAGCGGCTGACCGGCGAGGACATCTCCCACGGTGAACCGGTGTGGATCAGTTCCTTCGGGGACGCCACCCGCCAGGTCACCGAGTACCGCAAGGGCCGGGTGCTGCTGGCCGGCGACTCCGCCCACATCCATCTGCCCGCCGGCGGCCAGGGGATGAACACCAGCCTCCAGGACTCCGTGAACCTCGGCTGGAAGCTCGCGGCGGTGGTGCGCGGCACCGCGCCGCAGTCGCTGCTGGACACCTACCACAGCGAGCGCCATCCGGTCGGAGCGCGGCTGATGATGAACACCCGGGCCCAGGGACTGCTGTTCCTCAGCGGCTCGGAGATGCAGCCGCTGCGCGATGTGCTGCGCGAGCTGACCGCCCACCCGGACGTCACCCTGCATCTGGCCCGCATGGTGAGCGGCCTGGAGATCCGCTACGACGTCGGGGAGGGCGACCACCCGCTGCTCGGCCGCCGGCTGCCGCACACGGAACTCGTCGGCGGCGACGCCAAGACGAGCACCACGGAGCTGCTGCACCCGGCGCGGGGCGTGCTGCTCGACCTGGCCGACGACGCCCCGCTGCGCGGGACGGCCGCGCCCTGGGCGGACCGCGTCGACATCGTCACCGCCACCCCGCACGAGACCGGCCCGCTGGCGGACACATCCGCCGTGCTGCTGCGCCCCGACGGTCATGTGGCCTGGACGGCCCCGGGCCCGCGGGATCTCGGCGCGGCCCTGGAGCAATGGTTCGGTCCCGCCTGACACGCGCCCGAGTCACCCGTCCGACCCCGCGGCGGAACCCTCCGCCCCGGTCGAAGCGCAGGCAGAAGGAGACGCACGTCATGCACAGCACTCTGATCGTCGCCCGCATGGACCCCGGTTCCGGCGGTGACGTGGCCCGTTTGTTCGGTGAGTTCGACACCACCGAGATGCCCCATCTGATGGGCACCCGGCGGCGGCAGCTCTTCTCCTACCGCGGCCTGTACTTCCATCTCCAGGACTTCGACACCGACGACGGCGGCGCCGCGATCCAGCAGGCCAAGGACCACCCGGCCTTCGTACGGATCAGCGACGACCTCAAGCCCTTCATCGGGGCCTACGACCCGGCCACCTGGCGGTCGCCGGCCGATGCGATGGCCACTCGGTTCTACCACTGGAACCCGGCCACATGAGCACCCGGCAGGGTGGGAAACGGAGGACACGTCCCGTGGGGCGTCGGGTGGTCATCACCGGAATAGGGGTCCTGGCACCGGGCGGGATCGGCGTCAAGAACTTCTGGAGTCTGCTGAGCGAGGGCCGCACCGCGACCCGCGGCATCACCTTCTTCGATCCCTCGCAGTTCCGCTCCCGGGTCGCGGCCGAGATCGACTTCTCCCCCGAGGCCCACGGTCTGACTCCGCAGGAGATCAGGCGGATGGACCGGGCCGCCCAGTTCGTCACCGTCACCACGCGCGAGGCGCTGGCCGACAGCGGGCTGGAGAGCACCGACCTCGACCCGTGCCGCACCGGCGTCACCATCGGCAGCGCGGTCGGCGCCACCATGAGCCTGGACCAGGAGTACAACGTGGTCAGCGACGGCGGCCGCCTCGACCCGGTGGACCACACCTACGCCGTACCGCATCTGTACAACCACTTCGTGCCCAGCTCCTTCGCCACCGAGGTGGCGTGGGCGGTGGGTGCCGAGGGCCCGACCACCGTGGTCTCCACCGGCTGCACCTCCGGTCTGGACGCGGTCGGCCACGCGGTGGACCTGATCCGGGAGGGCTCGGCCGATGTGATGATCGCGGGCGCCACGGACGCCCCGATCTCGCCGATCACCGTGGCGTGCTTCGACGCCATCAAGGCGACCACGTCGCGCAACGACGACCCCGAGCACGCGTCCCGGCCGTTCGACGGCACCCGCAACGGCTTCGTCCTCGGCGAGGGATCCGCCGTCTTCGTCCTCGAGGAACGGGAGGCGGCCCTGCGGCGCGGCGCGCACCTGTACGCCGAGATCGCGGGCTACGCCTCCCGGTGCAACGCCTTCCACATGACCGGGCTGCGTCCGGACGGCCGCGAGATGGCCGAGGCGATCCGGATGGCCCTGGAGGAGTCCCGGCTCGCTCCCGAGGACATCGACTACATCAACGCGCACGGCTCGGGCACCAAGCAGAACGACCGGCACGAGACCGCCGCGTTCAAACGGAGTCTCGGCGAGCACGCCCGACGCGTACCGGTCAGCTCCATCAAGTCGATGGTCGGCCACTCGCTGGGCGCGATCGGCTCCATCGAGATCGCGGCGTCGGCGCTCGCCATCGAGAACGACCTAGTGCCGCCGACGGCCAACCTGCACACCCCCGACCCCGAGTGCGACCTGGACTACGTGCCGCTGACCGCCCGCGAGTGGCGCACCGACACGGTCCTGACGGTCGGCAGCGGATTCGGCGGCTTCCAGAGCGCCATGGTCCTGACCACGGCCGATCGCGGCTGACAGCCCCTGCACGGGCAGAGAGGAGCACGGCGTGACACAGGCAGCCGTGATCACCGGCGTGGGCGTCACGGCCCCCAACGGGCTCGGTACGAAGGAGTACTGGGACGCGACCCGCGCGGGCCGCAGCGGCATCGGACCGGTCACCCGCTTCACCGCGGACGGCTACCCGTCCCGGATCGCGGGTGAGGTCCCCGGCTTCGTGGCGGAGGAACACCTGCCGAGCCGGCTGATCGCGCAGACCGACCGGATGACCCGGCTGGCGCTGCTGGCGGCGGACTGGGCTCTGGCGGACGCCGGCATCGAGCCGGAGGAACTGCCGGAGTTCGACGCGGGCGTCATCACCGCGAGCTCCTCGGGCGGCTTCGAGTTCGGCGAGCGCGAGCTGCGCAACCTGTGGAGCAAGGGCGGGGCCCACGTCAGCGCCTACCAGTCGTTCGCCTGGTTCTACGCGGTCAACACCGGCCAGATCTCCATCCGGCACGGTATGCGCGGCCCCAGCGGGGTCGTCGTCAGCGACCAGGCGGGCGGTCTGGACGCCCTCGCCCAGGCGCGGCGGCAGATCCGCAAGGGCTCCCGTGTCATCGTCTCCGGCGGGGTGGACGCCTCGATCTGTTCGTGGGGCTGGGTCGCCCAGCAGGCGGGCGGGCGGCTGAGCACCAGCGACGACCCGGCGCGCGCCTACCTGCCGTTCGACGCGGAGGCGGGCGGCCATGTGCCGGGCGAGGGCGGCGCGATCCTCGTCCTGGAGGACGCGGAGGCGGCCCGCCGTCGCGGGGCCCGGGTGTACGGCGAACTCGCCGGGTACGCCGCGACGTTCGACCCCGCCCCGGAGAGCGGGCGTCCGCCGGGGCTGCGCCGGGCGATCGAGCTGGCCCTGGACGACGCTCGGCTGGCTCCGGACGAGATCGACGTGGTGTTCGCGGACGCGGCGGCCGTACCGGAACTGGACCGGGTGGAGGCGGAGGCCCTGAACGCGGTGTTCAGGCCGCGCCAGGTCCCGGTGACGGCTCCGAAGACGATGACCGGCCGGCTGCACTCCGGAGCGGCGCCCCTCGACGTCGTCGCGGCCCTGCTGTCCATCCGGGACCGCGTCATCCCGCCGACGGTCAACGTGTCGCCGGACCAGGGTTACGAACTCGACCTGGTGACGGGGCAGCCCCGGTCCGCGGACGTGCACACCGCGCTGGTGGTGGCCCGCGGGCAGGGCGGATTCAACTCCGCGGTCGTCGTCCGGCGCGCCGGCTGACCGCGGCCACAGCGCGCCCCTGACGGCGGGGGCGCGCGCCCCTCACGACCCCCACACGACAGGGAGTGACCAGCCAGATGAGCAACCGTCCCTTCACCATCGACGACCTCAAGCGGATCCTGCACACGTCCGCGGGCGTGCCCGAAGGGGTCGACTTCGACGCGGACATCCTCGACGTCGCCTTCGACAACCTCGGCTACGAGTCGCTGGCGCTGCTGGAGACCTGCGGCAGCATCGAGCGCGAGTTCGGGGTCAGCATCGACGACGACTCGATGACCATCACCGACACCCCTCGCACCCTGCTGCGGCTCGTCAACGACCAGCTCGTGGCCGCCGGCGCGCCCTGAGCGCGGGTGCCGCCGCCGCGGACCCGCCGGGCCCGGACCGCACCACCACCACTTCACCAAGGGGAGCACATGTCACAGCAAGGCGAGCGGGTCGCTCTGATCACCGGTGCCACCAGCGGCATCGGTCTGGCGGCCGCGCGGACCCTGGGCCGGGCCGGGCACCGGGTGTTCATCTGCGCGCGGGACGCGCAGAAGGTCGACTCGACGGTCAAGCAGCTGCGGGAGGAGGGTCTGACCGCGGACGGCGCGGCCTGCGACGTGCGGTCGCGGGCGGAGATCGGCGCGCTCGTGCGCACCGTCGTCGAGCGGTTCGGCCCGGTGGACGTCCTCGTCAACAACGCGGGCCGCAGCGGTGGCGGAGTGACCGCGGACCTCGCGGACGACCTGTGGTTCGACGTCATCGACACCAACCTCAACAGTGTCTTCCTGGTCACCCGGGAGGTGCTGACGACCGGCGGCATGCGGGAGAAGTCCCGTGGCCGGATCATCAACATCGCCTCCACCGCGGGCAAGCAGGGCGTGGTCCTGGGCGCCCCCTACTCGGCGTCCAAGCACGGCGTGGTCGGCTTCACCAAGGCGCTGGGCAACGAGCTGGCGCCGACCGGCATCACGGTCAACGCGGTCTGCCCCGGTTACGTCGAGACGCCCATGGCCCAGCGGGTGCGGCAGGGATACGCGGCGGCCTACGACACCAGCGAGGACGCGATCCTCGAGAAGTTCCAGGCCAAGATCCCGCTCGGCCGCTACTCCACACCGGAGGAGGTCGCCGGACTCGTCGGCTACCTGGCCACCGACACCGCCGGCTCCATCACCGCGCAGGCCCTGAACGTCTGCGGCGGCCTCGGCAACTTCTGAACCTTCCGGCAGCAAGGAGTGAGCACATGTCGCAGAAGGGCCTCCGCGAGGTCGAGCACGCCATCACGATCGACGCCCCGGCGGACGCCGTCTACCGGCTGATCGCCGAGGTGGAGAACTGGCCCCGGATCTTCCCGCCGACCATCTACGTCGACCACGTCGAGCGGGGCGAGGGCGAGGAACGCATCGAGATCTGGGCGACCGCCAACGGCGAGGCGAAGAACTGGACGTCCCGCCGCACCCTGGACCCGGACGGGTTGCGCATCACGTTCCGCCAGGAGGTCTCCACCCCGCCGGTCGCCGCGATGGGCGGGACCTGGATCATCGAGCCGCTGTCCAGCGCCTCCTCCCGGGTGCGGCTCCAGCACGACTACCGGGCGGTGGACGACGATCCCGAGGGTCTGGAGTGGATCGACCAGGCCGTCGACCGCAACTCCCGCTCCGAGCTGGCGGCACTGAAGTCGAACGTCGAACTGGCGCACACGTCGGAGGAGTTGACGTTCTCCTTCGAGGACACCGTGCTCATCGCCGGCTCCGCCAAGGACGCGTACGACTTCATCAACGAGGCCGGTCTGTGGGTGGAGCGGCTGCCGCACGTGGCGTCGGTCCGCTTCACCGAGGACACACCGGGTCTCCAGGTCCTGGAGATGGACACCCGGGCCAAGGACGGTTCGACGCACACCACCAAGTCGTACCGGGTGGCCTTCCCGCACCAGAGGATCGCCTACAAGCAGGTCACGCTGCCCGCGCTGATGACCCTGCACACCGGGATCTGGACGTTCACGGAGCAGGACGGGGGCGTCGCCGCCACCTCCCAGCACACGGTCGTGCTCAACACGGACAACATCGCGCGGATCCTCGGGGACGAGGCGACCGTGGCCGACGCCCGTGCGTATGTGCGCTCGGCGCTGAGCACCAACAGCCGGGCGACCCTGGGCCACGCCAAGGACCACGCCGAGCAGCGGGCCTGACCATGACCGAGCAGCAGGCACACACCCAGGTGGTCGTGGTCGGCGCGGGCCCGGTCGGGCTCATGCTCGCCGCGGAGCTCCGGCTGGGCGGCGCGGACGTGATCGTCCTCGAGAAGCTGTCCGCGCCGACCACCGAGTCGCGCGCCTCCACCCTGCACGCCCGCACGATGGAACTGTTCGACAGCCGTGGCCTGCTCGACTCGCTGGGCTCCGTGCCGAACGACCCGCGGGGCCACTTCGGCGGGATCCCGCTGGACCTCACTCTGCCCGGCAGCCACCCGGGCCAGTGGAAGGTGCCGCAGGACCGCACGGAGGCCCTGCTCGGCTCCTGGGCGCTGCGGCTCGGCGCCGATGTGCGGCGGGGGCACGAGGTGACCGCGCTGACCGTGGCCGACGACTTCGTCGAGGTCGAGGCCGTGGGACCGGCCGGCCCGGTGCGGGTGCGGGCCCTGTGCGTGGTCGGCTGCGACGGCGAGCACAGCACGGTCCGCGAGCTGGCGGGCCTCGACTTCCCCGGTACCGACGCCACCCGCGAGCTGATCCGGGCGGACGTGGCCGGCATCGACGTACCCGACCGCCGGTTCGAGCGGCTGGAGGGCGGGCTGGCCATCGCGGCCCGGCGCGGCGACGGCGTGACGCGGATCATGGTGCACGAGTTCGGCCGCGCCGCGGCACCCCGCCACGCGGCCCCCGGGTTCGCCGAACTGGCCACGGTGTGGAAGCGGGTCACCGGAGAGGACGTCAGCGGCGGCACCCCGCTGTGGATCAACGCCTTCGGGGACGTGTCACGGCAGGCCGCGCGCTACCGCGACGGGCGGGTCCTGCTGGCCGGGGACGCCGCCCACGCCCAGATGCCGATCGGCGGCCAGGCCCTCAACCTGGGGCTCCAGGACGCCGTCAACCTGGGCTGGAAGCTGGCCGTCCAGGTGTCCCGCAAGGGATCGCCGGGGCTGCTGGACAGCTACCACGACGAACGCCACGCGGTGGGTCGCCGGGTGCTGTCCGGGATCCGGGCCCAGGCGTTGCTGCTGCTGTCCGGGCAGGAGGTCGAACCGCTGCGCGCGGTCTTCGGCGAACTGCTGCGCGGCGACGACACCCGCCGTCATCTGGCGGCCACCGTCAGCGGCCTGGACATCCGCTACGACGTAGGCCCCGGCACCCATCCGCTGCTCGGCAGGCGGATCCCGCCCACCGTCCTGGACGGCGGAGCGGGCGGGCGGGTGAGCACCGCGCGGCTGCTGCGCACCGGACGCGGGCTGCTGCTGGACCTCTCCGGCGACCGTGGCCGGGCCGAACGGCTGGCCGCCCTGGCCGCGCCGTGGCACGACCGGGTGCGCACCGTGGCCGCCGTGCCGCACGACGGCGAGCTGTCCGATGCCGGAGCCGTGCTCGTGCGGCCGGACGGACACCTCGTCTGGACCGACTCCGACGGAACGAGTCCCGAGACCGCGCTGCACCGCTGGCTCGGGCTGCCCGACACCGAACACCCCACCCCTGGAGGACCTTCATGAGCAGGCTTGCCGGCAAGACCGCCCTCGTCACGGGTTCGAGCCGAGGAATCGGCCGGGCGACCGCCGAGCGTCTGGCGCGCGACGGCGCACTGGTCGCCGTGCACTACAACAGCGACGACGAGGCGGCCGGGAAGGTCGTCGCCGGAATCGCGGAGACGGGCGGCCGGGCCTTCGCCGTGAAGGCCGAACTCGGCGTGCCCGGTGACGTCGACACGCTCTTCGAGGGCCTCGCGGCCGGTCTCGCGGAGCACGGCGCGAGCGGCCTCGACATCCTGGTGAACAACGCGGGCGTGATGGGCGGGGTGGCACCCGAGGAGGTGACCCCCGAGCTGTTCGACCGGCTGGTCGCGGTCAACGCCAAGGCGCCGTTCTTCATCGTGCAGCGTGCGCTGGGAGTCCTCCGGGACGGCGGACGCATCGTCAACATCTCCTCCGGGCTGACCCGCTTCGCCAACCCGCAGGAAGTCGCCTACGCCATGACCAAGGGCGCGATCGAGCAGCTCAGCCTGCACTTCGCCAAGCACCTGGCCGGTCGCGGCATCACCGTGAACTCGGTGGCTCCCGGCATCACCAACAACGGCACCCCGGTCTTCGACATCCCCGAGGTCGTGGAGCAGATGGCGGCGCTGTCCGCGTTCAACCGGGTCGGCGAGACCCGGGACATCGCCGACGTGGTGGCGTTCCTGGCCTCCGACGACGCCCGCTGGATCACCGGCGCGTTCCTCGACGCCAGCGGCGGCACCCTGCTCGGCGGCTGACGGCGGCACACCAGGCGTCCGGCCGGACCGGCCGGGGGCGGGGCGACGACGAGAGGGCGAGCACGCGCATGACCACCGACAGGGCCGCCACGGCCGCCTCCACCGGAACCGTCTTCGCACGGGGCCTGCTGTTCGTGCTGTCCGGCAACATGCTCCTCGACGCCCTGGAGGTGTCGGTGGCCGTCGTCGCCCTGCCGTCGATCGGCGCCGACCTCGGTCTGTCGCTCACCGCCCAGGGCTGGGTGGTCAGCGGCTTCGCCCTCGGCTTCGGCGGCCTGCTGCTCCTGTCGGGGCGGCTGGTCGCCGAGCTCGGCCTGCGCCGGGTGTACCTGGCGGGGCTGCTGGTCTTCGCCGTCGCCTCCGTGCTGGGCAGTCTGGCGACGAGCGGACCGCTGCTGATCGCCGGACGGATCGTGAAGGGCTGCTGCGCCGCGCTCACCGCGCCCACCGGGCTGGCCATCATCGCGGACGTGTTTCCCGCCGGTCCGGCCCGCAACCGGGCGGTGTCCGTCTACGCGCTGTTCGGGGCCGGCGGGTTCTCGTCCGGGCTGGTGCTGTCGGGGCTGCTGACAGAGGTGAGCTGGCGCTGGACGTTCCTGTTCCCGGGGCCCGTCGCCCTGGTGCTGTTCCTGTGCGGGCTGCGACTGATCCCCGTCCGCGCCCCGGGCGGGGACGGCGCGCCGCCCCGTCCCGGCACCGCGCACCGCTACGACCTGCCGGGTGCCGTCACCTCCGTCGGCGCCCTCCTCGCGCTGGCCTGGGCACTCACCCGGGGGCCGGACGCGGGGTGGGCGGACCCGCTGACGCTGACCGGGCTGCTGCTGGCCGCCGCCCTGAGCACCGCGTTCGTCCACGTCGAGAGGGCCGCACCACGGCCGCTGCTGCGCACCGGGCTCCTCGCCCACCGGCCACTGCGGTGGTCGGCGCTGGGGGCCGCGGCGCTCAACGGGTCCTATCTCGGCTTCCTGTTCGTCGTGACCCTCGATCTCCAGTCCGGCCGGGGCTGGTCACCGCTCGCCACCGGCCTGGGGCTGCTGCCGGCGAGTCTACCGCTGGCGGTGGCGGTGGCCACGGGGTTCTCCGGGCGGCTGGTGGGCCGGTTCGGACCGGCCCGGCTGATCGCGCTGGGTGCCTGGGCACCGCCCGCCGGATATCTGTGGTGCCTGCTCGCCGGCGACCACCCCTCCTACCCGGCCTCGACGCTCCCGGCCCTGCTGCTGGTGGGGCTGGGCTTCGTCCTTCAGTTCGCGGCGCTCAACACCCGGGCCATGTCCGGCGTGCGCGACACCGACCGGGGCATGGCCGGCGCCGTGTACCAGTCCTCGGTACAGGTGGCGGGCGCCCTGACCACCGCGCTGGTCGCGTCGCTGCTCGCCGCGGGGGCGCACGGGGCCCGGCGCACCGCGCTCGCCTTCGTGACCTCGGTCGGGGTGGCGGGGTTCGCGGTCGCCGTGGCCGCGGGGGCGCCTCGCCGCCGGGCACCCCTGACCGCCGTACCGGAGCACCGGCACCGGGACGGCTGACGGACCCCCACGGCACGACGCCCCTCCCCCGCCCGCCGCCGCGCGGACCCGTACGCAACCGAGCCCGTTCCCGCACCGTCCGAGAGGAAGACCGTGTCCAACATCGTTCCGCTGCATCTGGCCGTGATCGTGGGAAGCACCCGTTCGGGGCGGGTCGGTCCTCTCGTGGCGGCCTGGCTGGCCGACCGGGCCGGCCGCCACGACGACCTGACCGTCGACGTGATCGACCTGGCCGAGGCCGGTCTCCCGAGCGATCTCGACACCTCCGCGCCGCAGGTGACGGCGCTCGCGCCGCGACTGGAGCGCGCGGACGCCTTCGTGGTGGTGACGCCCGAGTACAACCACAGTTTCCCTGCTCCCCTGAAGACCGCGATCGACTGCTTCCGCACCGAGTGGCAGGCCAAGCCGGTGGGCTTCGTCTCCTACGGCGGCATGGCGGGCGGTCTGCGGGCGGTGGAGCAGCTGCGCCAGGTGTTCGCCGAGACGCACACCGTCGGCGTGCGCGACACCGTCAGTTTCCACAACGTCTGGGAGCAGCTGGGCGAGCGGGGCGAGTTCCCCGTCGAGCCCGCGGGCTGCGACGCCGCCGCCAAGACGATGCTCGACCAGCTCGTGTGGTGGGCGCGCGCCCTCCGGGCGGGCCGCCGGGCACAGCCCTACAGCGTCTGACCGCAGCCCGCCCCCACCGCCACGCCCAAGCCGAAGGGGACACCGTGCCGACAACCGGCCTGCTCCAGCATTCCCACGCCCGTACCCGTGACGTCGTGGACGTCGTGGTCGTCGTACCCGGCCTCGGAGGCCCCGCCGACGACGACGGGACCACCGGAACACACTCCGAGGCCGCCGCCCCGGCCACCGCCGATCCCGGCACCACACCCGGCACCGCTCCCGGCCCGCGGAAGCCGCACCCCGTGGCCGGACTGATCCGTGTGCACCGGGGCCGGCCGACCGACGAGGAGCTGGCGGCCGTGGTCACGGTGCTGCTGGCCCGGGCGAACACCATCGGCCCCGCCGAGCACCCACCGGTGCGGTCCGCGCCGCGTTGGCGCCGGCACGGCCGCGGGCTCGGTTACCGCACCGCCCACAGCTGGCAGGCGGAGCGGCGTCCCCGGCGGACGGAACGGGGAGCGCCATGAGGATCCTCTTCGTCGCCGGAGGGAGCGCGGCCACCGTGTTCGCGCTGGCCCCGCTCGCCACCGCGGCCCGGGGGGCCGGGCACGAGGTCGTCATGGCCGCTGTCGGGGACATCGTGCCGGTGGTCGCCGGGGTCGGCCTGCCCGGCGTCTCCATGACGTCCTCCCCGATCCGTGACTTCATCTACCGGGACCGGGACGGCGCACCCGTGACACCGCCGACCGACCCCGAGGACCAACCGGCCTTCACCGGACGCTGGTTCGGACGGATGGCGGCCGCCACCCTCGGCCCGCTGACCGACCTCGCGCGCGACTGGCGGCCCGACCTGGTCGTCGGCGGCACCATGATGTACGCCGCCGGCCTGCTCGCCCGCCAGTGGGGCGTGCCCTATGTGCGCCACGCCTGGGACGCGGTCGAGGCCACCCGGATCGATCCCGGCGGCGAGGACGAACTCCGTCCGGAACTGGAGCGGCTGGGCCTGTCCGGGCTGCCCGCGCCGGACCTGTTCATCGACGTCTGCCCGCCCAGCCTCCGGCCCCCGGACGCGGCGCCCGCCCATCCGATGGCCTGCCGGCCCGCCAACACCCAGCGCGCTCTGGAGCCGTGGATGTACACGCGGGGCGGCCGGCCCCGGGTGTGCGTCACGGCCGGCAGCCGGGTCGCCAACGACGACGGCACGGCGTACCTGCGCGAGGCCTATGTGTTCCTGCGCGATCTGGCGCTCGACGTGACGGCACTGGACGCGGAGGTGGTGATCGCCGCGCCGGAGAGCGTGGCCGCCGACCTGCGGGCCGAGCTGCCGGACGTCCGCGCGGGCTGGGTCCCCCTGGACGTGGTCCTGCGCACCTGCGACCTGCTGGTGGGCCATGCCGGCGGGGTCACCACCCTCACCGCGATGGAGGCGGGCGTCCCGCAGCTGCTGCTGCCCCAGTGGGGCATCCTCGGCCCTCCGACACGGCGGCTGGCCGACTACGGCGCGGCCGTCACCCTTCAGCCCGGCGAGGCCGACCGGGCGCGGCTCGCGGAGTCCTGCCGCGCGCTGCTCACCGAGTCCTCCTACACCGAGCGGGCGAAGGCCCTGGCCCAGGAGATCTCCGAGATGCCGCCGCCGGCCGAACTGGTCGGCGTACTCGAGAAGTTGTGACCCCGACGGCCGGTCCGCGGCCGCACGAGGAGGCATTGTTCCCATGAAAGCCCTGGTGCTGTCGGGCGGGGCGGGCACCCGCCTGCGACCGTTCAGCCACTCCATGCCCAAGCAGCTCATCCCGGTCGCCAACAAGCCGGTCCTCGAACACGTCCTGGAGAACATCGTCGCGATCGGCGTCACCGACATCGGGGTCGTCGTCGGCGACTGGGAGCCCGAGATCACCGCGGCGCTCGGCGACGGCTCGCGGCTGGGCGCGCGGCTGACCTATCTGCGGCAGGACAAGCCGCGCGGGCTGGCCCACTGCGTGTCCGTCGCCCGGGACTTCCTCGGCGAGGACGACTTCGTGATGTACCTCGGCGACTGCATGCTCGTCGGGGGCGTGGCGGAGGCGGCCGAGGAGTTCGCTCGGGTGCGTCCCGCCGCGCATGTCGTCGTGCACAAGGTGGCGGATCCGTCCGCCTTCGGGGTGGTGGAGCTGAACCCCGACGCGACGGTGCGCCGGCTGGTGGAGAAGCCCCGGCAGGCGCGCAGCGACCTCGCCCTGACCGGCGTGTACTTCTTCACGCCCGACATCCACCGGGCGATCGCCGCGATCGAGCCCAGTGACCGGGGCGAGCTGGAGATCACCGACGCGATCCAGTGGCTGGTGACCGACGGGGCCGAGGTGCGGGCCGGCCGGTACCACGGCTACTGGAAGGACACCGGCCGCATCGACGACGTCCTGGAGTGCAACCGCAAGCTCCTCGACGGCCTGGTCCGGCGGATCGACGGCGAGGTGGACGAGGCCAGCGAACTGAGCGGGGCGGTCGTCGTGGAGCCGGGCGCCGTGGTGGCGCGGTCCAGGATCGAGGGTCCGGTGATCATCGGGGCGGGGACCCGGGTGGAGGACTGCGTGATCGGTCCGCACACCTCGGCGGGCCGCGACTGCGCGCTGACCGGCTCGCGCCTCGACTACTCGATCGTGCTGGACGGCGCGGAGATCCACCGCGTCGGCAGGCTGCACGGATCGGTCATCGGACGCTTCGCGGTGGTCGGCCCGGTCACGGACGACGGCGACCGCCAGCGGCTGGTGATCGGTGACCACAGCCACGTCCAGGTGGCGGGGTAGCCGTGCGGTCCCCCGTCCGCATCGGCGTCCTGGGCTGCGCGGACATCGCGCGCCGCCGGATGCTGCCCGCCCTGGCGGCGGTCGAGGACACGGAGATCGCCGCCGTCGCCAGCCGCGACGTGGAGACGGCGGCGCGGACCGCGATGCCGTACGGCTGCCGGGTGGTGGCCGACTACGCGGAGCTGGTCACGCTGCCGGACGTCGAGGCGGTGTACGTCCCGCTGCCCGTGGCACTGCACGCCCCGTGGGTGGAGGCGGCCCTGCGCGCGGGCAAGCACGTCCTCGCGGAGAAGCCGCTGACCACCGATCCGGAGCGCAGCCGCGCCCTGTTCGCGCTGGCGCGCCGGAGCGGGCTGGTGCTGTGGGAGAACGTGATGTTCGTCCACCACGCGCAGCACACGGCCGTGCGCCGGCTGGTGGCCGACGGTGTGATCGGTGAACTGCGCTCCTTCCACGCGGCGTTCGCGGTGCCCCGCCGCCCCGACGGTGACATCCGGCTCGTCCCGGAGCTGGGCGGCGGCGCGCTGTGGGACGTCGGCGTGTACCCGGTACGGGCCGCCGTCCACTTCCTGGGGGCCGGGCTGCGTGTCGCGGGGGCGGTGCTGACCCGGGACCGGTACGGGCGGGAGGTGGACACCGCCGGCGGTGTGCTGCTGCGCACCGCGGACGGCGTCGTCGCCCACCTGGAGTTCGGCCTGGACCACGCCTACGGCTCGTCGTACACGCTCTGGGGCAGTGAGGGCCGCGTCACGGTGGAGCACGCGTTCACCCCGCCGGCCGGCCACCGCCCGGTGCTGCGCGTCGTGGACCGGACCGGGCCCCGGGAGATCGTCCTCGAACCGGACGACCAGGTGGCCAACACCGTGCGGGGGTTCGCCCGCGCCGTGCGCGCGGCCGGCTCCGGTTCGCGTCCCCTGCCGGTCGGCCGGGCCGAGGAGGCCTCGCTGCTCCAGGCGGACCTGCTGGCCGAGGTGCTGCACCGCGCCGGTCTCGGGCTCGCGCCCGCCCGTCCATCCCTTTCCGGAACGGAGTACTCATGAGGATCCTCGTCACGGGCGGGGCGGGCTTCATCGGCTCGGCCTACGTCCGCCGCCTGCTGGAGGGCATGTACCCGGGGACCGAGGGCGTCCGGGTCACGGTGGTCGACAAGCTGACGTACGCGGGCAACCGCGCGAGCCTGCCCGCCGCCCACGACCGCCTCGACTTCGTCCAGGGCGACATCTGCGACCTGCCGCTGCTGCTCGACGTCCTGCCCGGCCACGACGCGGTGGTGCACTTCGCCGCGGAGTCCCACGTCGACCGGTCGCTGCTGTCCGCGGCGGAGTTCGTCCGTACGAACGTGTCGGGCACGCAGAGCCTGCTCGACGCGTGCCGGGCCACGGGTGTGCCGCGGATGGTGCACGTGTCCACGGACGAGGTGTACGGCTCCATCGCCGAGGGCTCGTGGACCGAGGAGAGCCCCCTGCTGCCCAACTCGCCCTACGCCGCTTCCAAGGCGGCCTCCGATCTGATGGCCCGCGCCGCCTGGCGCACACACGGACTGCATGTGTCCGTGACCCGCTGCTCCAACAACTACGGCCCCCGCCAGCACCCGGAGAAGGTCGTCCCGCTGTTCGTCACGAACCTCATGGAGGGCCGCCCGGTCCCGCTGTACGGGGACGGCGGCAACGTGCGCGAGTGGCTGCACGTGGACGACCACTGCCGGGCCCTGCACACGGTGCTCACCGGAGGCGGCGCCGGGGAGGTCTACAACATCGGCGGCGGCAGCGAGCTGACGAACCTGGCCCTCACCGAGCGGCTGCTCGACCTGTGCGGCGGCGACCGGTCGATGATCCGGCGGGTCGCCGACCGCAAGGGCCACGACCTGCGCTACTCCCTCGACGCCGGGAAGATCCGCGAGGAGCTGGGCTTCGTGCCGCGCATCGGCATCGATGTGGGCCTCGCGGCCACGGTCGCCTGGTACCGCGACAACCCGGACTGGTGGAAGGCCGTCAAGGACCGTGCGAGGTCGGCTTCATGAGCGCGGGCCGGGCGACGGCGGGCACCGTGGTGGGGCGGGGCTTCCTCGCCCGCAACCTGGCCCCGGTCGCCGAACGCCACCCGGAGACGGTGATCCTGGCCGCCGGGGTCTCCCTGGCGAGCACGACGGCACCGCGGGAGTTCGCCCGGGAGGCGGAGCTCCTGGACGAGACGATCGACGCGTGCCGCGCCTCCGGCCGGCGTCTGCTGTTCTTCTCCACGGCTTCCACCGGCATGTACGGCACCTGCGACGGCCCGGGCCTGGAGGACGCGCCGGCCGTTCCGAGCACCCCGTACGCGCGCCACAAACTCGCCCTGGAGCAGCGGCTGCGCGCCTCCGGGGCCGACCACCTGGTGCTGCGGCTGAGCCATGTGGTCGGGCCGGGGCAGCCGTCGCACCAGCTGCTGCCGACGCTGGTGCGGCAGCTGCGCGAGGGTCTGGTGCGGGTCCATCTGCGCGCCACCCGGGACCTGATCGGCGTGGCCGACGTGGTCACCGTCGTCGACCGGCTGCTGGCGCTGGACCTGCGGGACACGGTCGTCAACGTGGCGTCGGGCACGGCCGTGCCGGTCGCGGCCGTCGTCGACTTCCTCGAAGAGCGGCTCGGGCTGGTCTGCCGGCGGGAGTTCCAGGACACCGGGTCGGGGTGCACGGTCGGCGTCGACCGGCTGCGCCGCCTCGTCCCCGAGGTGGCCCTGGGGTTCGGGCCGCACTACTACCGCGGCGTGCTGGACGGTTACGCGGCCTCCCTGGCCCTGGAACACCACCGAACGGAGAGGTAGCGATCCATGACCCGGCACACGGCGAGCCCCGTGCTCGTCCTACCGCGCCCGAGGGACGACGCCGAACTGCCCGGCCGGCTCGCCCGGTCCGCCGCCACCACCAAGGGCGAGGACCTCCGTCTCGAGGACATCCCCGGCTGGCTGGCCGACCGCAGGCGCGCGCACCGCTTCGAGGTGGAGCGCATCCCCTTCACCCGGCTCGACGCCTGGTCGTTCGACCCGGGCACGGGCGACCTCGGGCACCGCAGCGGACGGTTCTTCACGGTCCGGGGGCTCAGGGCCCGGGTCGGCGGCGCGTCGGCGGCCGAGTGGCAGCAGCCCGTGATCGAGCAGCCCGAGGTGGGCATCCTCGGCATCCTCGCCAAGGAGTTCGGCGGGGTGCTGCACTTCCTGATGCAGGCCAAGATGGAGCCGGGCAACCCCAACCTCCTCCAGCTCTCCCCCACCGTGCAGGCCACCCGCAGCAACTACACCCGGGTGCACCGGGGGGCGCCCGTGCGGTACCTGGAGCACTTCCTGCGGCCCGAGCGGGTCGTCGCCGACACGCTCCAGTCGGAGCACGGCTCCTGGTTCTACCGCAAGGCCAACCGCAACCTGATCGTGGAGACGGACGGCGCGGTGGAGCCGCACGAGGACTTCCGCTGGCTGACGCTGGGACAGATCCACGCCCTGCTGCGCCAGGACAACCTGGTCAACATGGACTCCCGGACCGTGCTGTCCTGCCTGCCCGTCCCGGCTCCCGCACGGGAGGCGCTGCACTCCGACACCGAGCTGCTGTCCTGGATCACCGGGGAGCGGTCACGGCACGACGTGGCGGCCGAGCTGATCCCGCTGACGCGGGTGCGGGGCTGGGTGCGGGAGGAGACCCGGATCCGGCACGAGCACGAGCGGTACTTCGACGTCGTGGCCGTGGCGGTGCGGGCGGGCAACCGCGAGGTCACCTCGTGGACGCAGCCGTTGTTCGCACCGCGCGGCCTCGGCGTCACCGCGTTCCTGACCCGGCGCATCGGCGGAGTGCCGCACTATCTGGCGCACGCCAGGGTGGAGGGCGGGTTCCTGGACACCGTGGAACTGGGGCCGACCGTGCAGTGCGGGCCCGGCAACGTCGCCCATCTGCCGCCCGAGCGACGGCCGCGCTTCCTCGACACGGTGCTGTCCGCGGGGCCGGAGCGGATCCGCTACAGCGCCGTGCACTCGGAGGAGGGCGGGCGTTTCCTGGCCGCCGAGAGCCGCTACCTGGTGGTGGAGGCGACGGAGGACGAGGCCCCGCTGGTTCCGCCGGAGGGTTTCCGCTGGGTGACGGCGGGCCAGCTGACCTGGCTGGTCCGGCACGCCCACTACATCAACGTCCAGGCACGCACGCTGCTGGCCTGCCTGTACGCCATGGACACCGGAGAGGAGCCGTCATGCTGAGCGGCACGCCCACCCTGGACGCCGTCGAGATCTTCCTGCCGGACCGCACGACCACCGTGGAGGAACGGGCCGAGGCCTTCGGCCTGAGTCCGGCCCAGGTCCATCTGTTCCGCAGCATCCACGGCCTCGACCAATTGCGGTACGACCCCGAGCTGAGCCTGTACGACCTGGTGCTGCCGCCCGCGCGGAAGGTGCTCGCGGGCGTCGACCCCGGTGCGGTGCGGTACGTGGTGTATCCGCACGCCGTACCGCACACGGGCCCGTCCACGGTGGACCCGGTGCAGGAGATGCTCACGATGCTCGGTCTGGAGCACGCCACGGCCTTCGCGCTGACCCAGCAGAACTGCGCCGGCACGGTCTCGGCCATCGACGTCGCCGGGCGGCTGCTCCAGGCCGACGGCGATCCGGAGGCGAAGGCGCTGGTGCTGACCGGCGAGAAGATCTTCACCCGGGACCTCCAGATCATCTTCAACTCCTGTGTCATCGGCGAGGCGGCGGGCGCCTGTCTGCTGTCGTGGAACGGACCCGGCGACCCGGTGCGCTCGTTCGCGGTGCGGACCTTCGGCGAGTACGCCGCCGGTGTCGAGATGACGGCGGAGCAGCACCGGGTGGCGGGCGAGCAGCGCCCCGGCGTCATGGCCGAACTGGTCCGGGAGGCGGTCGAGTCGGCCGGGTGCACCTTCGACGACATCGACATCGTGATCCCCACACATCCCAACCGCACGTTCTGGGGCGGGATCGTCCAGGAGCTGGGCTGGCCGCCGGACAAGCTCTACCTGGAGAACATCCCCCGCTACAGCCACTGTCTGACGGCCGATCTGATGGTCAACTACGTCACGCTGCGGGACGAGGGCCGTCTGGTGCCGGGCCGCACCTATCTGTTCCTGGCCACGGGGATCGGCTCGACGTTCACCGCCATGGTCTTCACCGCGACAACGCGAACGGAGGGCCGGTAACCGTGCCTCTGCGACTTCACGCCGGCGCCGTGGTGACACCCCCCGGCGCCCCCTACGAGCCGAACCAGACCGTCCTGCGCTACCACCGCGACCTCGTCGAACTCTTCGGCGGCAAGCTGGACGAGGACCTGCTGCGGGCGGGCGCCCAGGCCAGCCACACCCTGATGGCGGACCTGCTCGTCAAGCGGCTCCCGGCCGGTGACGTCCGGCCCGACCTGGTCGTGCTGGCCGCCGCGCTGCCCGACCTCAACCCGGTCCGCTCGGTCTCGGCCTACCTGGGCCTGCTGACCGGCGGGCGGGCGGACCAGTGCTTCTCGGTCACCGAACAGGGTCTCGGCGCGGCGTTCACCGCGCTGCGCATCGGGGCGGCGCACGAGCGGACGGGTGCTTCCTCCGCGTTCCTGCTGGCGGTGCTGGAGCAGACCACGCTGCCGGCCCACGACCCCGTGGTGCACGACGGTGTCCCGCTGCGCGACTCGGGCGTCCTGCTGCTGTTCGACAGCGGGACCGGCTTCGGCGAGGTCTCCTCCGTCGCCCGGCTGCGCGACGCCGCACTGCTCGGGCCGCGGCTCACCGCGCTGACGGCGGGGGCTCCCCGTCCGCTGGTGGTGGCGGGCCCGTGGACCGACCCCGGGGCCCTGCCCTCGGGCGTCGACTGTCACCGGGTGCCGCCCGGCAGCTACTGCACCAGCGTCTGGACGGCTCTGGCCGAGCACTGGACGCGGTGGCGCGAGGAGTACGACACCCTCGTGCTGTGCGACACCGACCCCCGGTCGGGCACCGCCCATGTGGCCGTCCTGGGGCGGGGCCGATGAGCGCGCCCCCGACGGAGCTGCACCACCGGATCGCGGAACTGGCGGCGTTGAAGCAGTCGGTCCTGGACGGGCCCGGGGAACGGGCGACGGCGGCCCAGCGGGCCAAGGGCAAGCTGACCGTGCGCGAGCGGATCGACCTGCTGCTCGACGAGGGCTCCTTCACCGAGGTGGAGGGCTTTCGCCGGCACCGCGCGACCGGGTTCGGGCTGGAGACGAAGAGGCCGTACACCGACGGGGTGGTGACCGGCTGGGGCACGGTGAACGGCCGGACGGTCTTCGTCTACGCCCACGACTTCCGTATCTTCGGCGGCGCGCTCGGCGAGGCGCACGCCGCGAAGATCCACAAGATCATGGACATGGCCCTCGCGGCGGGCGCGCCGCTCGTGTCCCTCAACGACGGTGCGGGAGCGCGCATCCAGGAGGGGGTCGGCGCGCTCGCCGGCTACGGCGGGATCTTCCAGCGCAACACCCGGGCCTCCGGGGTGATCCCGCAGATCAGCGTGATGCTCGGTCCCTGCGCGGGTGGCGCGGCCTACAGTCCGGCGCTGACGGACTTCGTGTTCATGGTCCGTGAGACGTCCCAGATGTTCATCACCGGGCCCGACGTGGTGAAGGCGGTGACCGGCGAGGAGATCACGCAGAACGGGCTGGGCGGCGCCGATGTGCACAGCTCGACCTCGGGCGTGGCGCATTTCGCGCACGCGGACGAGCAGTCCTGCCTGGAGGACGTGCGCCATCTGCTGTCGCTGCTGCCGCAGAACAACCGCGAGCATCCGGCGTCCGTCCCCAGCGACGACCCGCCGGACCGGCGCTGCGAGACGCTGGCCGACCTGGTCCCGCTGGACGGCGGCACGCCCTACGACATGCGCCGGGTCATCGAGGAGATCGTCGACGACGGCGACTGCTTCGAGGTCCACGAGCGCTGGGCGGGCAATCTGATCTGCGCGCTGGCGCGGATGGGCGGCCAGGTGGTCGGGATCGTGGCCAACCAGCCGCAGTCCATGGCCGGGGTGCTGGACATCGACACCTCGGAGAAGGGCGCCCGCTTCGTCCAGATGTGCGATGCCTTCAACATTCCGCTCGTCACACTGCTGGACGTCCCCGGGTTCCTGCCCGGCGTGGCCCAGGAGCACAACGGCATCATCCGGCGGGGCGCGAAGCTGCTGTACGCCTACTGCAACGCCACGGTGCCGCGTGTCTCCCTGATCCTGCGCAAGGCGTACGGCGGCGCGTACATCGTCATGGACTCCCGGTCCATCGGCGCCGACCTCACCTTCGCCTGGCCGAGCAACGAGATCGCCGTGATGGGCGCGGAGGGCGCGGCCAACGTGATCTTCCGTCGGCAGATCGCGGAGGCGGACGACCCCGACGCCGTACGGGCGGAGATGGTCAAGGCGTACCGGTCCGAGCTGATGCACCCCTACTACGCGGCCGAACGCGGGCTGGTGGACGACGTCATCGAGCCGGCGGCCACCCGTGAGGTGCTGATCCGCGCGCTGACGATGCTGGCCGACAAGCACGCCGAGCTGCCGTCCCGAAAGCACGGAAATCCGCCGCAGTGAACAGGACACCCGGCCCTTCGGATTTCGCGCAATCTTAGAAGTGGGCACCTTGCCCGCCCCCTGCCGAACCGGAAAGCTGGTAGGGAATTCCCTCTCATTCCTCATTGGAGGCATCGTGCCCGTCATCGACGCAGCGACCCGCACGCTCGTGAAGAACATCGTCTGCGACATTCTGGAGGTGGAACCCGAGGAGGTCACGGAGACCAGCCTGCTGGCCGAGGAGCACGACGCCGACTCCCTGCGGTCCATAGAGATCCTGGCCTCCATCGAGGTGGCCCTCCAGGTCTCCATCGAGCAGGCGGAGATGAAGCGCATGGTGAACCTCGAAGGAATCTACGAGGTGCTGTCCGAGGCGAAGGCGAAGGCCGGCTCGAAGACCCGGTAGCGGCCGGCGTCTTCGCCGGGTCGGAAATCAAAAGGAACCGGAATCGACCCATGAGGGGTACTCATGAATTCAGCTCTTTCCCGAGCTGACCGCAGGCCGGCGTCCCAACGCGTTGTCATCACCGGGCTCGGGGTTTTCTCCAGCATAGGAACGGGTGTCGCTGAGTTCACCGAGGGACTGCGTGTCGGACGCAGCCGCGTGGCACCCATCACGGCTTTCGACACCACCGGTTTCGAATACGCCAACGGCTGCGAGGTGGCCGCGTTCGAGCCGGAGAAATGGATCCACCACACTCCGGTGGAGACGCTGGGACGGGCCACCCAGTTCTCCGTGGCGGCCGCCCGTATGGCGGTGGAGGACGCCGGGCTCACCGACGCGGATCTGCGCGGGCTGCGCGGCCAGATCTCCATCGGCACCACCGACGGGGAGTCCCGGGACGCCGACACCCTGGTGGCGCAGCGGATCACGGGCGATTCGACGGCGGTGAACCGTGCGCTGGCGCGACGGCTCGGCGTGCAGGGGCTGTCCGCGGCGGTGGCACGGGAGTTCTCCCTCACGGACGTCGAGGCGCTCACCCTGGGCACCGCCTGCTCGGCGGGCAACTACTCGGTGGGCAACGGCTTCGACGCGATCCGGGTCGGCGACGCCGACTTCGCCCTGTGCGGCGGGGCGGACGCCGTCTGCCTGAAGAACTTCGTCTCGTTCTACCGGCTGGGCACGGTCGCCCCCGATGTGTGCCGGCCCTTCGACAAGGACCGGCGGGGCCTGCTGAACAGCGAGGGCGCCGGGGTCGTGATGCTGGAGAGCCTGGAGTCGGCGCTCGCCCGTGACGCCCGGATCTACGCCGAGGTCCTCGGGTACGGGCTGAGCTGCGACGCGCACCATCCGGCCGTCCCCGACCAGTCCAGCGTCGCGCGCTGCATGACCTCGGCGCTGGAGAACGCGGGGGTGGCCCCCCACGAGGTCGATCTCATCTCGGCGCACGGCACCGGCACCAGGGCCAACGACACGACCGAGTCGCGGGCGATCCGCGAGGTCTACGACGATCTGCCGCCCCGCACCATCTCGCTGAAGTCGATGCTGGGCCACGCCATGGGCGCGGCGAGCGCGCTGGCCACCATCGCCTGCTCACTGGCGATCACCCACGGTTTCATCCCGCCGACGATCAACCACGTCGAGACCGACCCGGAGTGCGAGATCGACTGCGTGCCCAACGAGTCGGTCCCGGCCGACCTGCGGATCGTGCAGAACAACGGACTGGCCTTCGGCGGCAACAACTCCGTGGTCGTGCTCGGCCGTCACGACAAGGAGGCACGGTGAGCGGCATGCCGTATCCGGTGATCAGCACATGGTCGGCGACCTCGCCCTTCGGGACCGGGCGGGCGGCGTTCACCGCCGGGATCGCCGAAGGCCGGCCGACGAGCGGGCCGCTGGACCCCGACACGTGGCAGGTGCCCCAGAGCCACGGCTGTGTGGTCCCCGGCTTCGACGTGCGGGAGAGCCTGGGCCGCAAGGGCACCCGCATGATGAACCGGGTGACCGGACTGACGATCACGACGGTCGGCCATGTGCTGGACGAGGTCGACCATCCGCAGGGCGGTGCCGACGACGTCGCGCTGGTGCTGGGCACCACGGCGGGCAGTCTGCAGAGCTCGATGGAGATCACCCACAGCTCCCTGACCGGAGCCCAGCCCTACCACGTGGAGCCCGCGACGATCCCGTACGCGGTGATGAACGGCGCGGCCGGCCGCTGCGCCATCTGGTACGGCCTGCGCGGCCCGAACAGCACGATCGGCGCGGGCCGGCCGACCGGCATGGTCGGGCTGACCTACGCACGGCGGCTGCTGCTGGCCGGACGGGCCCGGCAGGTGCTCTGCGGGGCCGCCGAGGAGTTCTCCCCGGCCCGGTCCTGGGTGGAGCACCACGGGCGGCCCGAGGGCGAGGGCGGCCCCCTGCTCGGCGAGGGCTGTGCGATCTTCCTGCTGGGCATGGAGGCGGCGCCCGGGACCCGGCCGCTCGCCTCGGTGCTCTCCGTACGGACCCGGATGGTCGTCGACGACGACTGGCGCACCGCCGTGGGGCGCTGTGTGGAGGGGGTCCTGTCCGCTGCCGAGGAGAAACCGGACCAGGTCTGGGCGGTGTCCCCCTCGGGTGCCGCCGACGCGGCCGGCCGGGCCGAACACGCCCTGCTGACCGAGGTGTTCGGCTCCGACGCGGTGCTCCCACCGGTGGCGGACCTGATCGGCGAGACACACTCGGCGTCCTCGGCCTTCCAGATCGCCTCGGTCCTCGGCCTGGCCGAGCACGACCCGTCCTCGGCGGGGCGGACCGCGGTGATCACCTCGGTCGACCCGGGCGGCATGGCCGCCGCCGCCCTGCTGCGCGTCGCCGGCCCCTGACCCCGGCGCGCGCGGGCAGGGCCACGCCTGCCCGCGGACGCGGGCGGAACCCGGCCCCCCGCGTCCGCCCCCCGGTCCGGGCCCGCCGGTGCGGCGCCGGGCCCGGACCGGGGACTCCCGTCCGTGTCCCGCCCGGCCCGTCCGGGCGGGACACGGACCTCCCCCTGCCCGTTTCCAGGAGACACCAGGAGACATGTATGCAGAGCACTGAGCAGTCCCGCCCCGTCGCCCTGGTGACCGGCGGTTCGCGCGGCATCGGCCGGGCCGTCGTCCTCCGTCTGGTGCGGGACGGCTTCGACGTGGCCTTCTGCCACCGGTCCGGCGGCGACGACGCCCGGACGCTGGAGAAGGAGGCGTCGGAACTCGGCGGACGCGCCGTCGGTTCCCGTACCGATGTCGCCGAAGGGGAGGCCGTCCGGGAGTGGGTGGCGCGGACCGAGGAGGAACTGGGCCCGCTGCAGGCGGTCGTGACGTCGGCGGGCATCGTCCGGGACGGTCCCCTGGCCGGCCTCGACGACGCCGACTGGCACGACGTCGTCGACGTCAACCTCACCGGCACCTACAACGTGTGCCGCGCGGCCGTCTTCCCCATGATGAAGCGCAAGTCGGGCTGCGTGGTCAACGTCTCCTCGGTGTCCGGGGTGCTCGGCAACGCCACCCAGACCAACTACGCGGCCACCAAGGCCGGCATCATCGGGTTCAGCCGCTCCCTGGCCAAGGAACTGGGCCGGTTCGGCATCCGGGTCAACGCGATCGCGCCGGGCTTCATCGACACCGAGATGCTCGGTGGACTGTCCGAGAAGACCCGCAACGGCCTGCTGTCCTCGATCTCGCTGGGCCGGTTCGGGACGGCGGCGGAGGTCGCCGACGGCGTCTCCTACCTGGTGCGCGCGTCCTACGTGACCGGGTCCGTGCTCCGGGTGGACGGCGGCGTCATCGGCTGACCGGGCCCCGCGGGACGTCCGGCAGGAAGTGGTGCGGGCGGGCTCCGGCCGACGTCACCTGCGGGAACCGCACGTGCACCGTCAGCCCCCGCCCCCCGGGGCCGTTCTCCAGGGTGAGCTCACCGCCCTGGGAGGCGACCAGCATGTGGGCGACGGACAATCCGACCCCCCAGCCCTCGTTCCCGCCGATGCCGTAGCGGGCGGCCCCGCCGCCGGACCCGCCCCGTTGCATGGCCTTCTCCCGCTCCCGGGGGGTCATCCCCGGACCCTCGTCGGTCACCCGTATGTGCACCTGTCCGTCGGTCACCGCGGTGCGCACGATGACCGCGCCGCGGGGCCGGGACATCCGGACGGCGTTGTCGAGGAAGATGTCCATCACCCGTTCCAGGGTGCCGCTCCGGGTCAGGACGGTCGCCCGGCCGCCCGCGTGCGGGGCACCGAGCACCAGATCGCGTTCGGCGGCGGCGTCGGCCCAGGCGGCGACCCGTTCCCGGACGACGGCGGCGGCGTCGACCTCGACGGGCGGACTCACGGTGGCGGTCGCCGCGGCCCTCAACTCCACTACCGTGGCGCTCAGTTGCTCCACGTCATGGGTGATCATCCGGTGTACGTCGGCGCTCTGCGGCGGCAGTTGGGCGGCCAGCCTCTCCAGGCGGATGCCGAGCAGATGCAGGGTGGTGCGTTGCTGGTGGGCGATGTCCGACAGGAGCATGCGGTACCGCTCGTCGACGGCCTGGGCGGTGGCGGCTATCCGGTTGACGGCCTCCACCAGTTCACGGGTCTGCGGTGGCCCGGTGTGTTCGGCCAGCAGTTCCACGGGTTCGCCGCGCTCCAGTTGGCTCACGGTCCTGGTGACCGCGTTCAGTGAGCCGAGCAGCCGCACGCACCAGCTTCGGTAGGCGGCGCCCAGGACCGCCAGGGCGAGACCCGCAACGGCAGCGAGCAGGGGCAGGAGCATCGACGTGTGCCTCTCCGTGCGGTGGGGAACGCTGTGAGCGGCGATGCTCAGAGGACGAAGCGGAAGCCGACTCCGCGCACGGTCTGGATCAGTTCCGGCGCCCCGAGCTTGCGACGCAGACTGACCATGTGGACGCCCAGTGTCCGGGTGTCCCCCACACTGGGGTGCCCCCAGACGTGCCGCATGATCGCCTCCCGGTCGAAGACCTTGCCCGGCTCCCCGGTGAGCAGGACGAGCAGGTCGAACTCCTTGCGGGTGAAGACGATCTCCGCACCGTCCATGAACGCGCGGCGCTGCTTGAGGTCGATGGTGAGGGGGCCGACGACGCGCGATCCGCCGCCCAGCCGCGCCCAGCCGCCGACGGCACGCCGGACCACGGCCTCGATACGGGCGATGAGTTCACGCAGACCGCACGGCTTCACGACATAGTCGTCGGCCCCCATCCGCAGGCCGAGCACACGGTCGAACTCGTCGTCCCGTCCGCTGACCATGATGATGGGGACGTTCGAGGAGGCGCGGATGGTGCGACAGACGTCCATGCCGTTGCCGTCCGGCAGTCCGACGTCCAGCAGGACGGCGTCCACGTCCGCGTAGCGCTCCAGCGCCGTCTGGCAGGTGTGCGCCATCTCCGTCTCGAACCCGTGGTCGCTGAGTCCGCTCCGGAGCGCGTCAGCGGTGTCAGCTTGGTCTTCGACGATCAGGACGCGCATGGAAACCCCCCGATGGCTACGCAGTCGATCGTGGTCCCGGAAGACTCCGGAGCGGCGGGCCTGGCTGACGGAGCTCACCGCTACGCGATAACTATAGTGTACGAGCCCGAATGGCGGAATGGTGATCCACCCGGCGTGGCGCGCCCGACAACGGGCCGCACGAGCCGAAGGGGCCCCACCGGATGCACTCGCCCCAAGGCCCGGGAATCGACGCGGGTCCGTCACGGGTGGGTGGGATCGACGGCCGCGGACGCGACGGAGAGGCAGACGAGTGGGGCTGTCCGCAGGGGAGAATCACCGCAGCGCCATCACCCGCTTAAACGTGTAGGCCGGACGTGTGCGTGGCTACGTTGACGGCTACGTGCCCGGGCTTCGGGACCTTCAGTCCGTCTGAAGCAGCCTTGGCGACCTTTCCGATTCAGCCGTCGTACTGAAAGCGCGCCGGCTCGCCGAGCACCGAGCGGGCGCTCTCGAAGTCGGCCAAGCGGGCCGCCACCGTGGCCACGGCGAGACGTTCCGGGAGGGCTGCGGAGAACTTCAGGCCGCGTACAGCCCGGCGGTCCACGTCGGGCAGGACGAGGTTCTCACCGACGTTTGCACGGGCCGCACGCCAGTCGGCCGGGGTGAGGTTCTCGCGCAGGCGCAGCCAGCTGTCGGTGGGCCGTTGCAGGGGGTCGGTGACCGACTGGAGGGTGGCCGCCAGGGTGGCGTTGGCGCGGTAACCGGCCCAGGTCCACCAACGAACGTCGGAGCCGACGCGCGTGATCAGCGTGCCGCCCGGGTGGACGGTGTCAGATGCGTCGGTTTCCCGCTGCTCGGCCAGGCACGCCTCCGCACGCCGGGTGAGGGAGACCGGCGGAGCCGCGCCCAGCAGCACCTCGCGCATGGCCCGCGTCAGGGCGTACGACAGCCCGGCGACGCCGCCGTTCATCCACTTGGCGACGCCGCCGCCATCGGCCGGCTCGACAAAGACGCGTTTGCGCAGCCAGTCGATGTACGTGACCTGCCAACTGCGTCCACCGAGCAGCAGCCGCCTGGGGCCGGGGCGTTCCTCCGTGAGCACGCTCGGGTCGGTGCGCCCGATCTCCGTGCGTCCGGACAGAACGGTGAACTGTGGAGGTGCAGTGAAGGAGGCGGTGAGTTCGATGAAGTGCCTTTTTCCGAAGCGGCGTTCCGCCTCGGGACCGACGAACAGCATCCCGCCGTCGCTGTCGAGGAAGCCCTCCTCGGTGAGGAAGCGCAGGATGGGGGCAGCCGACTTGTCGAAGGGGGCGAGGCCGTTCCACTGCCGGTCCCACAACTGGTCGCCGAGTTTGTGCTGTTGCAGGGTAACGGCGAGCAGTTGTTGGGCCACCAGATGGCGCGGCTCGGGCGGGGCGACGACCGGTTCCACCCAGCCACGCGACCACATCAGCAGCAAGCCCGCCGCCTGGAGCAGCGTTTCCTTGCGGGTGGTCAGGAAGAGGCAGTTTCGCACCGTGCCGGACCGCCGCCCCGTGCGTCCGATGCGTTGCAGGAAGGAGGCGACGGTGGCCGGTGAGTCGATCTGGATGACGCGGTCCAGATCACCGACATCAATGCCGAGCTCGAGCGTTGACGTGGAGACGATGACGCAGTCGCGTGCCTCGGCGAATGCCTGCTCTGATCGCGTCCGCTCGTCGACCGAGAGGGAGGCGTGGGACAGGAAGACGGTGACCTCGCGCGCACGGAGCGCGGCGCCCAGCTCCTCGACCTGGCGGCGTGAATCGCAGAAGACCAGCCGCTTTTCTCCCCTGTGCAGCGCCGCGATGAGTTTGGCCGCGTTGTCGAGGGAGCCGACGTAGTCGAGTTCCACATCACCGGCCGGCCTGCGAGACGGTTCAGCGACCGTCTTGTCGCCGTGTCCGCTGCCGTCGGCGGCCGGCAGATGCACTCCAGGGGCGACGACCTGGCCGGTGCGGCTGCCGACGCCCGCCCCTTGCAGCCAGTGCAGCAACTCGGTGGGGTTGCCGACGGTCGCCGAGAGGCCGACGCGTTGGATGGGCCGTCCGGTGACCTCCGCCAGCCGTTCGAGCACGGCGAGCAGGTGCCATCCCCGGTCGTCCCCCGCGAACGCGTGCACTTCGTCGACGACGACGGCCCGCACATTGCCCAGCAGGCGGGCGTGGTCGGTCTTCACGCCGATCAGCATCGCTTCAAGCGACTCGGGCGTGGTCAGCAGGATGTCCGGCGCCTCGGCCCGGATGCGCTGCCGTTGCGATTCCTTGGTGTCGCCGTGCCAAAGCGCTGCGCGCCGCCCCAGCCACTGGGCGTACGCGTCGACACGGCCGACCAGATTGTTGAGGAGTGCCTTGAGCGGGCACAGGTACAGCACCGATGTGCCGGTCCACTTCTGCTCGGTCATCGCCGACAGCAGGGGAAAGCAGGCCGCCTCGGTCTTGCCGCCCGCCGTCGGAGCCAGCAGGACGGCGTCCTGTCCGTCCATGAGCGGGGAGATCGCCGCGCGTTGAAGAGGACGCAGGTCAGGCCAGCCGAGGGTGTTGACGATGTGATGCAGGACGACAGGGTCGAGCCGGTCGAGTACGTCGATGTCCTCGTCACCTGGTCCTTTCCCGACCGGGCTTCCCGCATCCGCCATCACAGCTCCAGGTCGATGTCATCGGCCGACGCGGAGCCTCCGGAGACCGTGGCGGCCAGGTTCCGCTCGACGTCGGTGAGTTCGCTGCCGGCGACGGTGAGCCGGTAGTGCTGCCGGGGATCGAAGTCGTCGAACTGGTCCACGCGGTCGAGCACGTCCCCGACGAGTTTCTTCAGGAACAGCCGGGGAGCCACCCCGACCTTCCCGCCCAACGCCCCGCCGACGGCCACCGCGAGGTCCGCGACATACAGGTCGTCCACGACCTTCCGCACACGCTCGGGCGCTTCTGCGGCATCCGCATACAGGTCACGGATGGTGAGGCCGAGTCCGACCAGGGACTCCTGGTGGAAACCGGGGAGCCTGATCTGCACGGCGCGAGGGTTGTCGAAGCGCGGGTCGGTGGTGAAGTCGGTGGCCAGCCGCTGAGCGAGCGGGGCCAGGCGCTGTACGCCCTGCTGACCGTCGTAGAAGGCCGGTGTGCCCGTGATGACCAGGTAGAGGCCGGGGAAGCGGCCGGAGTGCACCTCGTCGATGAGCTGCCGCAGCGCGTTGAGCGCCTTGTCCCGGGCGTCCGACCGGACTCTCTGCAGCGTCTCCACTTCGTCGAGGACGACGAACAGCCCGGTGTGCCCGGAGTCCCGCAGAACGGTGAGGAGCCCCTGCAGGAACCCGAGGGCGCCGAAGTGGTCGAGGTCGCCGCGCACCCCGGCGGACCGGCGGGCGGAGGCCGCGACGTGCGGCTGGCCGCCGAGCCACGCCAGGACGGCCGCGGCGGTCGCCTCGTCACCGTCCGCGAGGGCGGCCCGGTAGCCGCGCAGAGCGGTGGCGAAGGACGGGGCGTGCCGGGAGACCTCGGCGAGGCGTGCGACGAGCAGTTTCTCGACCTCGCTCGGAAGCTCGTCCTCGGTCGCGCCGGCTGCGAGGGCGTCCTCCTCCAGGGCGTAGAACCAGGCGTCGACCACGGGCCGCAGCGCGCTGGGCGGGAAACTGGAGGTGGTGAGCCGTTCGGTGAGCCGCCTATAGACCGTCTCCAGCCGGTGCAGCGGGGTCTCGTTCTCCGAGACCTGGATCTCGGCCACCGCGAAGTTACGGCGCTTGGCCCGCTCCCCCAGCCAGCGGGTGAAGAACGTCTTGCCGGACCCGTACTCGCCCCGCACCGCCTTGAACACGGAACCGCCGGACGCCACGGCGTCCAGCTCAGCGTCCAGGGCCGCCTCGAACCGGTCGAGTCCGGTGGCCAGCAGGTCGAGCCCGCTGTCGGGTACGGCACCGCGCCGCAGCGCGTCGATGACGGTACGGCGGCGCGCGGCGCTCACCTGGGCGGGGCGCTGGGATCCGGTGGTGCTCACAGCAACCAGTCTTCCATTTCCACGGGTACGTCCGTACAGGGACCGGAAGGGGGCCGTCGGTACGCGCTTTCCCTTGGCAAGGCGCCCACTTCGTTGAATCGGTTGACGGTCACCCGGAGACGCTGCTGGAATCACTCTCCGTACATACGCCAGGGTGGGAGTGGGACGACGTGGCGGCACTCGACAATGTGAAGCTGAAGGACGTACTCGCGGACGTGGCCTCGGGCTCCTTACAGTTGCCCGACTTCCAGCGGAACTGGAAGTGGGACGACGACCGGATCCGCGCGATCATCGCGACGGTCACGCTGGACTATCCGCTCGGCGTGGTGATGACGCTGCAGACCGGCGGCGCCACCCGTTTCCGCTCCCGGACGCTCACCGGGGCACGCCCGGACGGGGATCCGGCCGCGGACCTCCTCCTGCTGGACGGGCAGCAGCGCCTCACCTCCCTCTTCCAGGCCCTGTGGCTGGACGCCCCCGTGGAGACCGCGGACGCCCGCGGCAAGCCCATCGAGCGGTGGTACTACGTCGACATCGCGAAGGCCGTCGGCCCGGCCGCGGACCGCGACGAGGCCATCCTGTCCGTCCCGGCGGACAAGGTGCTCCGCACCGACTTCAACCGCACGGTGGTGCTGGACCTGAGCACCACGGAGAACGAGTGCGCGGCCGGTCTCTTCCCTCTGCATCTCGTCTTCGACGCCCAGCGTGTCAACCAGTGGATGATGTCGTACGTCAAGGCGGACGAGGAGCGGAACTGGGACCTGTGGGGCCAGTTCGACGAGCTGGTCCTCCAGCAGGTTCGGGCCTTCCAGGTTCCGATGATCCGGCTGGCCGCCTCCACCTCCATGGACGCCGTCTGCGCGGTGTTCGAGCGGGTCAACACGGGCGGCGTGCCCCTGAACGTCTTCGAACTGCTCACCGCGACCTACGCCGGGGACCGCGAGTACGTGGAACGGACCGGGGACTACTACCAACTCCCCGAGGTGTGGCGGGAGATCAAGCAGGGGCTGGCGGCGAAGTATCCGGTCTTCGGCCGTCTGGACAGCGGTATTGAGAACGGGCTGAGCAGCATCGACTTCCTGCAGGCCATCGCGCTGGTACGCACCTGGGAGCGGAAGCAGGCGGGCACCGGGGCGACGGTGTCGTGCAAGCGCCGGGACCTGCTGGACCTTCCGCTGGCCGACTTCGTCCGCCTCGCGCCGAAAATCGCCGACGCCTTCGCCTGGGTGGGCGACTTCCTGGAACGGCAGTGCATCGTCCGCCCGAACGATCTGCCGTACAAGACGCAACTCGTCCCGCTCGCGGCCGTCCGCGCCATCCTCGACACGGCGATGGACGGCCTGGGGTCGGAGGAGAAGACCGAGCAGTGGTACTGGTGTGGGGTCCTCGGCGAGATGTACGGCGGCTCCACCGAGACCCGCTTCACCCGTGACGTCGAGCAGCTCGTCCCATGGATCGCTCAGGACGACCGGGCGCCCGACACCGTCACGGACGCGTTCTTCTTCGCCGACCGCCTCGACAGCCTCACCACCCGCAACAGCGCCGCGTACAAGGGAATCTACGCCCTGCTGATCAAGCAAGGCGCGGTCGACTGGCACTTCACGGACGCCCCTCTCAGCCCTGGGCGGCTGGGTGAGTACAGCGTGGACCTCCGGCAGATCTTCCACAAGGCCTGGCTCCGACGGGGCAACAGCCAGGGACTGCCCACGAACTCGATCGTGAACAAGACCCCACTGTCCTACCGCGCCGCGATGGACATGACCGGGGCACCGGCGTCCTACCTGTCCACGATGGTCGCCGCCTCCGACATGCGCCCAGAGTGGTTCGACGACGTACTCGCCACCCACCTCATCGACCCGGATGCGCTCCGCGACAACGACTACGAACGGTTTTACAACGACCGTTCCAAGCAGTTGCAGGACCTCGTGCACGCCGCCATGGGCAAGAGGACGATGCTCCGTGACCTCGCGGAGGGCGACGCCCGATGACGACCACACCGAGCGGGCAGGACCTGGCCGCGCTCAAGGGCAGGACTGTACCCGTGCAGGACATCCTCGACCTGTTCCAGGTCAGGGTGCGCGACCACCGGACGGTGCACCGCATCTCGCAGGCACTCACGGACGCCGGGCTGACGACACTGCCGGACTTCGCGGTCTGCGGCCAGCGCAGCAACGTCGACGTGGTGCCGCTCGCGTCGGTCCCCCCGCAGGCCGTCCCCGCCGACGCGGACGAGGACGAGACGGAGGAGGCACTGCCGTCGGCCGCCCTTCCGCAGCGTCTTCTGCTCGGTGACATGCCGTCGGCGCGGAGCGGCCTGGTGTCCGTCGGTCCCGGCACGCCCCTGGCGCAGACCACGTTCCTGATGCGCACGAAGGGCGTCACGCAGGTCCCGGTCACCACCGGCATGGCACAGATCCACGGGGTGGTCACCTGGGGGTCCGTCGCCAAGATGTACGAGGCCGGCAAGCAGCCGACGCTGGACAACGCGATGGAGAAGGAATCCCTTCCGGTCGCCGACGCCCGCCAGGAGTTCTTCTCCGCCCTGCCGGTCATCCGCGAACACGGCTACCTCCTGGTCCGGGGCGACGACGGCTGTCTCTCGGGCATCGTCACCGCCGCGGACGTCACGGACCGCTTCGAAGGCGCGGCACGGCCCTTCTTCATCGTCGGGGAGATCGAGTCCCTGCTGCGCCGCTGCCTGGGCTCGGCACTGGACCAGGAGAACATCAAGGCCGTCCAGACGAACAAGAAGGCCGAGGACCGCACCGGCCTGGTCTCCGACCTCATGTTCGGCGACTATCTGAAACTCCTTGACGGCGACCAGACGAAGACGTCGCTGGCCGAACGCGCCGACGTCAACTGGGAAGCCCTGAAGTGGCCCAACATGCCCAGGGAACAGTTCGTCGGCCGTCTGAAGCGAGTGAAGGACATCCGCAACCGGATCGCCCACTTCGACGAAAAGCCGCTTCCGCAGGAGATGATCGACGAGCTGACGACGTTCGCGAAGCTGCTGCGAGCGTTCGTGGCCTGAGGCGGCGAAGCAGCGAGGGAAGCCGCGAGCACCGTTCAGGGTGCCTCCGGGCGAACGTCCAGAGGCACCCCGAACGCCGTCAGCCCGCTCGAAGGGCGAACTGCTCGCGCAGCAACGCCTCATGGAGCCGGAGCGTGCGCCCGTCCGGCAGGGTCTCCAGCACCTGTACGCCGTCGTAGTTGAGGAGCTGCCGCAGGACCGCGGCGAAGCCGTCGCCCCGGGTGGTGGGCATGCCCGCACGCTGGGCCAGCGCGCTCACCGGCAGGGTGCCGCCCGCGTCGAGCAGGGCGGCGAGTGCCTTGTGAACCTGCTCCTGCTGGGGCTTGCGGGCCAGACCGTCGAGCTGCCCTTGATACGTCTCCGAGCCGAGCAGCGCCGTCACGAGCACCTCGGTTCGTGAGACGACGGTCGGGGTGAGCAGGGCGTCGTCTCCCCCGGCCGTCAGTGCCACCTCGAACAGCGCGTCGGGCAGTGTCCCGGGCTCGGGTTGCTTCTTCCGGGGTTTCGGGGTCCCCTTCCTCGGAGCCGCGCCGGCCACTTGAGCCGCACGCTCGTCCGGGACCGGCCTCCCCGCCTCCTCCGGAGCCCACCAGACCGGCCGCTGGTCCCCCAACTCCCGCCAACCCCGGGGCGGTTCCGCCCCGAACGGCAGGAAGGCGAGCACCGGGATGGTGACCTCGGCCAGGGACGCCCCGCCGTGGTAGCCGGCCTTGAGCGCGGTGTAGCGGGAGTCCGCGTCCCAGAGCGCGACGATGGACGCCCCCGGCTCGGGCCACACCACACGCGGCCCGGAAAGAGCGATCTCCCGTTCGCCGAGCGGGCCGCCGCCGGGCAGGCGATGGCGCGCGGACGCGGGTTCGGTGGCGGCGTCCGCCTTCGCCCCGTGCCGGTCGACGACGTGGCCGTGGTCGCTGGTGACGATGACGGCCATGCCCTGGGCCGCCGCCACCCGGAGCAGGTCGCGCAGGCCGGGTACGTCATCGACCCGCCAGGCTCCGTCACCGAGCTTCTGTTCCTTGGCGAGACGGTCGTCGATGGCGTTGAGGACGACGGCGACGTGCGTCCTGCCGTCGTGGAGGGCATCCGTAAGAGCCGGGCCGAAGGTGTCGCCTGCTGTCTCGGTGCGCAGGTCGTCCTTGTGGAACACGGCGGCCGGGGCCCCGCCCCACAGTTTCAGCGCGGGAAAGAGTCGCTTCTCGTCGGCCTGGGTGCCCTTCATCAAGGTGCCCGCGAAGAGGGACGTCCGGGACACGGCCGTCACTGTGGGGAGTGCGGCGGCCATCGCCCTCCGGAGGGGGGCGCCCTCGGACAGCGGGTCGAACTCCGCCCAGGAACGGCGCAGTTCCTCACCGAGCTCGTTCGCTATGGCCACGCTCATGCCGTCGAGCACGAGCAGCAGCACCCGCCGCTCCTCGCCGCGCCGGACGACAGGTCCGACCACTCGATCGAGGAAGGTCTCGACCGTGAGCATGCTGCCGGGCCGCGTACCGTCCTCCGTCCAGCCGGCAAGCGAGCGCGCGAACGACGCGTCGATCTGTCGCCGCCGGTCCCTGACGCGGGTGCCCAGGGTGTCGTAGGCGGCCTTGAGGATGAGGTCCGGGTCGCCACCGGCCTCGATGTGTTCCAGGGCGAGGTCGGCCCAGCCGGTCTCGGCCATCTGCCGCTGTATGGCGTCGGCCACGGTGGGGCTGGCGGCGGGCGGGTCGGTGGCCAGCCAGCGGGCGAGACGCTGGCCCATGCGGGCACGTTCGATACGCGCGGACTCTTCCGGATCAGCGGCGAGCCGATGATCCGCCAGGCGCCGTACGGCGTCCGCGATCGCGGCCGTGTCGCCCGCCGCGAGAGCCTGGCCGACGGCGGTGAACCGGGCGTCGAGTCCACCGCGCAGGACGGGGCTCGCCGCGACGGCCGCCTCCGCGCCGAACTGGCGGGACAGCGCGGCCGCTCGTTCGAGCACGGTTCCAGTGATGCGGCGTGCCTCGCGGGCCTGATCGGCGTCGGCCCCGCCGTTGCGATGTCCGGCCGCCAGCAGCGTGGCCACGTACTCCTCGGCGGACAGGCCGAAGACGGTCACCAAGGCGTCGAGCTGTTCGCCCATCGCCGGGGGTGGATCGCCGAAGTAGCGCTCGGCACGGCCCCGTGCCTGGTACGTCTCGGGAGCGGGCTCGGCGTGCTGCCACAGGGCGGCGCACACGAGGCCGAAGGCGGCGGCGTCCGCGCCGCGCTCGGCGCCGACGAGGGCGAGCAGGGCGCGTCCGGCGAGACCGGCCTGGTCCTCCTCACCGAGGAAGGCGGTCAGTCCGGCGCGCTCGGGGCCACGCAGGCCCGGCAGCCGCTCCGGGGCGCCGGGCCGGGTCGACCAGTGCAGCAGGGTCTGCGCGTCGAGCCGGTCGTCGCCGGGGCGCCGTACGCCGCCCTCGGTGTCGTAGCGGCCGAGACGCAGGCGGCGCTGGGCGAGCGCGGTGAGGGCATACTGCCGGGACAGCCAGCCACCGGGTACGGGCGGCCAGCCACCGGGCGGAGTGGCGTCGAGCAAGGCTTCGGCGGCCCAGTTGACGTCCTTGAGACGCGGGTCGATCTGCCGCGCGCCGAACGCCTCACGTACGACGTCCCAGCTGTCGACCGTCTCGATGCGCAGCTTGTGGACGCGGGCGAGGATCGCCGGGTCGAGTTCGTTCTGCTCGCGGTCGGTGAGCACGACCATGACCGCCGGGCCGGGCCGGCGGCCCGCCAGGTGGTCGAGGACGAGTTCGTGGACGGCGAGCGGCGAGGGCGCCACCGCGACACCGGCCGCCCGGCCCTCGCCCCAGGCGGGTTCGGCGGGACCGTCCCACTGGGGCGCGGACCGCAGCAGCACGACCCTGCGCCTGCCCCCACCGTCCCCTGTCAGGGAGGCGGCAAGGGAGGACTGCGAGGACAGGTACTGGGTGACGGTCGCTGTGTTCAGCCGGACGGCGCCGAGGGCGGCAGCGACGGTGTCCGTCATTCGACGACCTTCCAGGTGATCTCGATGGTCGCGTCGGGGAGACGTGCGGCCAGCTCGGACAACTCCGCCTGGAGATCGGCGGCGGCCCGCGCCGCGGTCGTACGGCGGCCACCGGACGTCCGCGCGGTGCCGCTGCCGGAGGAGGCCGGTGTGGGTGACTCCTGCGGGGTGTAGGGGATGCGCGGGTCGCTGGTGGGTGTGTTGAGGGACAGGTCGTCGGCCGTGGGCAGGGGCGCGACAGGAGGCGGCGGCGTGGCGGCGGCCTGGCTGCGCTTCACCAGGGCGACGACCTCGCGCTGGGTGCGCGTCAGGGCGTCGCGCAGGTCGGCGGTGCGCTGGTCGTCGCGGGCCACGTTGCGCAGCGAGTCGAGTAGTGCCGCGCCCTCGGGGCCGCGTCCCTCGGCGAGTTCCAGCGTGCCCCACGGCGCGGAGGCGAGGGCCTCAGCGACGCTGCGAGCCTGCTTGATGGAGGTCCCGTACCGGTCGGCGCTGGTCTCTCCGAGGTCGAAGGAGGCGAGGGCCTCCACGGTCTTCTTCGCCCCGGCGGCACCCTTGCCGGCCTCCGCCGTGAGCGCGTCCAGCAGTTGCAGGGAGCGGCGGGCGAGGGCGAGCCGTCCGGTGTCGGCGGTCTGGTCCAGGCCGAGGAAGGAGGCGTGGGCCTCCAGCTGGTGCACGAGGTCGGCCGTGTGGTCCCGGTGGGCGCGGCCGGCCTCGATGATCTGACGGGCGAACTGGTTGACCATCCGGCCGCGCCGCAGGGCGGGCGCCTTCTGTCCGAAGATCGTCTCGAAGCGCTGCCGTGCTGTGTCCCAGTCGGACTCGGCAGGCAGCGGCTGGCTGCGCAGCGCGTCGTGGTCCCTGATCGCGGACAGTTCGGGCGCCGGGTCGAGTACGGTACCGCCGCGCACCCACACCCGGTCGTCCATCTCGGCGAAGCCGGCGACGACGAGCCGGGCGAGGAAGTCCGGCAGGCCGCGCGGGTCGGGCCTGTCCGTCCAGTCGGTCAGGGTGATCAGGGACAGGTCACCCGTGACGCCCTGGGCGCTGGCAAGCTGTCGGAAGTGGTCGGCCCAGTAACGGGACAGCTCGAAGTACGCCTCCTTCTGCTGCCCGAGCCGCAGGGGCCCGGCGATCCGCTGCATGAGCCTGCGGTCGGCGGCCGGCACCTCCACCCGACCGTCGCGCGCCTCCGCTGCGGCTCGGATATGGACGAACACCTTCTTCGTGTCCGTGGACTTGACTGCGATGCCGGTGCCGTCGGGGTCGAGATCGGGGTGCGCCGGGTACTGATGGACGAGCAGCTTGCCCGCGACATGCCGGATGCCGTCGTGCAGGCTCTGCCCGAGGGACAGGGTGAGGCCGTCCACGTCGGGCAGCGCGACGAGGTGGTCGTCGAAGTCCGGTACGACGTCCGCGGCCTGCTTCTGGGCAAGGCCGTACGCCTGCTTGAAGGCGCCCTTTACCTGCTTGAGCAGGGCCTCCCGCTGGGTTTCGAGGAGGCCCTTGGCGCGGCTGCGGTTGTCGGCGTTGAGGTGGCCGGCGTACTGGGTGTCGAAGCGGTGCTCGTCGGCGAGGGCCTTGTCGATGACGACGAGCCGCCGGAAGTCGGCGAAGCGCTGTGCGGACAGATGGGCGGGCAGCCAGGCGACGACACGGGACCGCTCGCCCTGCTGGCGCTCGCGCAGCCGCCGGATGCGGTTGACGTCCTCGACCGGGCCCCACTCGCCCTCGTCGAAGGGGAGGTCTATGGCGATGCGCCAGTGCCCCTCCTCCTGCGGCATCAGGTCATGGTCCGGCAGCTCGTCCTCGTCGGCGACGTTCCCGAAGACGATCTCGGCGGTGCGGGCGGTGCCGCGCCAGGTGAAGCTGAGCTGGTCGCTCAACTGACCGTGCTCGACGCCCAGTTCCTCGGACAGCAGGCGCCGGGCGAGGGCGACCCGGTTGCCGGGGTTGTCGTTGACCTGGGCGTTGGCGATGACGGAGTCCACGTCGACGCCGGACAGCTCCAGCCGTACACCGGGGTTGGCGTCGGTTCCGGTCTCCTTGATCTCGGGGAACCTGGCCGCCCACTCGGCGACCTTGTTCTTGATGATGCCGACCTCGGCGCCCGGAATCGGCGCCAGGACGGACCCGTGGTTGAGCGCGCCGAGCCGCCGGATGGTCAGCTCGGCCAGAGCGGGCACGCTGGGCGCGAGCGCGGACAGCAGCAGGGTGCACACGAGCCGGTTGTCGCCGACGAACATGCGGCAGCGGTTGGCGCGCTGCGGGTCGGTGAGGGACTCAGGCCGGTTGACGTACTGCTCGACGTCGTCCTCGGTGATGTCGTACGAGCTGAGCAGGTACGGACGGAGCTTGGTCTTGTACAGCTTGTCGGCGGCCTCGAAGACGACCTTCAGGCTGTCGGTGAACGGCTTGTCCCCGCCCTTGGCGATCACCGGGTAGAGGTCGCCGACGGGGATGAGCTGCCCGAGCCGGAGCTCGCCCCGGTGGTCGGCGAGGAGTTCGCCCATCAGCTTCAGACCGGTGCGGGAGCGCTGCAGAGCGGACGAGATGTGGACGAGGGTGTCCATGAACGCCGGCGAGAACGGGTAGGTCAGCCGGAACGACTCCGCGTCCGCACCGGTCGTGCCCTTCTCCGAGCCCAGGAGGGTGTCCCAGACCTGGGTGCCGACCCGCTTGGTCTGCTCGAAGGCCGCGTCGACGAGCCGTTCCGCCTCGGCGTCCTTCGGCTTGAGGATGCGCGCGTGAGCGATCTGCGGGAGGTTGCGGTCCTCCAGGGTGATCTTGTCGAAGCGGCCGGAGGCCAGGTTCAGGGTGTCCTGGATGGAGGCCTCCGCCGCCCCGGACACCTCTTCGCCGACGAGTTCACGCAGGTCGCGCTGGCGGGCGATGAACGACACGACAGGGATGGCGCGTCGGGCGTCGCCGCCCTCCACGAAGTTCGTGATCTTGCTGGCCTCGCGGGCCACGAACTTCTGCTCGTGGATCAGGGTCGCGAGCCAGAGGATCAACTCGTCCAGGAACAGGATCAGGCCGTCGTAGCCGAGCGATTTGGCGTGCTCGGCGATGACCGACAGACCGGCGTCCAGGGAGATGAAGCCGTGCTCGTTCTCGGCGGCGTTCTTGGCGAAGCCGGGGAAGAGGTTGGTGCTGGCGTCGTTGACGAGCTTGGCGCGCAGTTCGGCCGGGGTGGAGGGATTACGGAGGTTGAGCGGGGTGCCCCCCTCGTGGTTCTCCTCGGCGGCGAGGGCGGTGTCGAGGAGCTGCGGGGTCCAGGCGAAGCCCTCACCCCACTCGTCCGTTTCCCCGTCGCCGGCGTCGCCGCCGCCCAGGCCACGGACGACCGCCTCGTCACCGTAGGTGGCACGGTTGGCCCGGATGTCGGCGAAGAGGGAGTCGGTCCGGTACACCTGCGGGGTCGGGGCGTCGGGGTGCAGCTTCTTGACGTGCGTGACGTACCCGCCAAGGACCCGCTGTTCGAGGGCCTTCGCGCCGAGCATGTGGTACGGCACGAGCAGGAACCTCTTGCCGTCCGTGGTCAGCCACTCGTGCTTGGTCAGCACCGGGTCGAACTCGGTACGGGCACGGGCGGCCGGGTCGCCGCTGAGCAGCGCGTACAGCACGGCCATGAAGTGCGACTTACCGGAACCGAACGAGCCGTGGAGATACGCGGCCTTGGAGCGGTGCCCGTCGAGCGAGGACTTGATCAGGGCCAGCGACTCGTCGAAGTTCTCCAGCAGCCGCTCGGTGACGACGTAGTCCCTGAGCGCGTTCTGAGCGCCCTCGGGCGTCGTGGCCTCGGCGAGGGACAGCACGAAGTCCGAGGTGGAGATGGACTCCTTGATGTCGATGACATCGCGGAGAAGGGGCGGCTGCTGGGCCATTATCGGTCACGCTCTCCATCTGGTGGCCTCCGCCACCGCTCGTCCTCGATCGTGCGGAATGTCCGCCGCTTGTCCGGCCGACCAACGGGGACAGCGAAGCCGACCGACCACGGCGAAAGCGGGCCGCCGCCCCCGCACCGGAGGCGTCCGGCCGCCTGGGCAGACGCTTGCTCCCCCTTGCGCTGTATACCCGCCTTCATACCGATCGATCAACCGGCGCCCTTCGCACCCCTGGCCACCGGAATCAGACCGGGACTGCCAAGGACATTCCACCGCGCAACCCGTACCAGAATGTCGTACCATTCCAGTACCGTTTTCCCGTACCGGCAGGAGAGGGTGCCGCAGATGACCATAAGCGCCAGCGAGGCCCGCAAGGACCTCTTTCCCCTCATCAAGCGCGTCAACGACGACCACACCCCCGTACGCATCAGCTCCAAGAGCGGCGACGCCGTGCTGATGTCCGCCGAGGACTACGACTCTTGGCAGGAGACCGTCTACCTGCTGCGCTCTCCCGCCAACGCGCGCAGTCTCATGGAAGCCGTCGCACGGGACAGGGCCGGCGAGGCCGTGATCACCAAGACGATGGCCGAGCTGGAAGAGCTGGCGGGTGACGGGTGAGAAGTGTCCACTTCGACCCGGCCGGATGGGAGGACTTCCTGTTCTGGCTCGGCTCGGACCGCGCCATGGCTCGCAGGATCACCCGCCTGATCGCCGAGATCCAGCGCACCCCTTTCACCGGCATCGGCAAGCCGGAGCCCCTGAAGGGCGACCTGTCCGGCTACTGGTCACGCCGGATCGACGACGAGCACCGGCTCGTCTACCGGGTGGACGAGAAGGAAGTCAAGATCCTCAAGGCCCGCTACCACTACTGAGGCCACCAGGGGGTTGCGGCGGGCGCCATCGACCCGATCGGTACTCCTCCAGCAACTGACGGCTCGCGACCGTGAAGGGGTGCTCGGGGCCCAGGTCGCGTTCCCGCCGTGCAACGACATCGGTCATCAGCTCGATCCCCTCCGCCACGTGTCCGAGCGCGGCCCGGGTTCGGGAGAGGAGTTGCCGGGCCGCGAGCACGATCGGGTACTCGGGCCCGAAGCGCCGCACATACGTCTCGGCGACCCGCCGGATCTCACGGTCTGCCTCGCCGAAGCGGCCCAGGAGGTACAGCGCCCACGCGTGGTTGTGTCGGGCGCCCAGTGTCACTGTGTGGTCGGGACCGAGGGACCGATCGCATTCCGACGGCAGCGTGAGCAGTGTGCCGCCTTCCTCCGTGACCACTTCGGCGGCGGGCAGCATCTCCAGCAGGCTGGCGCGGGCCCGTAGGGTCAGCGGATGCGTGGGGCCCAGCGTCGAGCACCGCCCGGCGATGGTGTCGCGGAGCAGCGCGACGGATTCCTCGCGTCTGCCGAGGTTCGCCATCACGAGCTGGAGGCCGTAGCCGCTGTCCGTGGTGTCGGTGTCGCCGGCGCCGAACAGGCGCTCCTGGGCGTCCCTGACCGCGCGGAGCGCTGCTTCGGCTTCGGCGTACCTGCCCAGCCGGAACAGTGCCCGCCCCGCCCTGGAGCGGGCGGCGAGGACCGTACGGTGGTCCGCGCCGAGGAGTCGCTGTGCGAGGTCCGCCGCGGTTCGGGCGGTCTCCCAGGCGGAGAGGTAGTCACCGGTCCGGTGCAGAGCCACCGACAGCCGCGTCGCGACGGCCAGGGCGTCAGCGGCGGACGACCCGCCGATGTGTCCCAGCAGGGCCAGCGCGTGAGGTACCAGCAGGCGCAGTCGCGGATCGTGCGGCCCCGCGTCGGGTACGGCGGGCACGGCAGCGTCGAGCAGCCGGACCGCTGTCGTGTCGAGGGCGGGCACCAGGTCCGTGGGGGTTGCCGCCGCGACGCTGTCGAGCAGGATGCCGTGACTCTGTACGCAGCGGGCGCCGGCGGCGTCGACCAGCTCGGACAGGGACTGGTCGAGGAGGGCTCTGAGGGCTGTCTCGGTGCGGGCACGGGACAGTACGGCGCCGATGTCGGTGTGGTTGAGCAGAGTCAGCGGCAGCGGCTCGGCGGCGAACCGGGCCAGCAGTCTGAGCAGAGTCGCCGCTTCGGGCAGCCCGCGCACTTCGAACGCGTCGAGGGTCAGCTGCCAGGTCAGGCCGACCAGATGCCGGGGGTCCGCTTCGGACAGCGCGTCGGCTCCCCGGTCGATCAGCTGGACCCGTTCGTCTCCGTCGAGCTGGTCCCCGTAGGCGTCCATCGTCCAGGGGTCGATGACCTGGTGGGAAAGGAAGCCGCCCGCCAGGGTGAGGGCGAGGGGCAGCCGCCCGAGCCGGTCCGCGACCCGCGCCGCCTGCTCCGTCGTACCGCTGTGCGGTGCGAGATCGCGCAGCACGAGCGCTGCGTCCTCGCGGGGCAGTACGCCGATGTACTGCAGCTCGGCGCCCGGCCACCATCGGGCGGCCGCGCGCCGGGTGGTCACCAGGACGGTGCCGCCCGGGCTGGTGCGCAGCCAGTCGCCGTCCCGCAGGATCTCCGGCTCGTCGGTGTTGTCCAGAACCAGTAACCAGGGTTCGGCGGAACGGTCGAGATACGTCCAGACGAGATCGGCGGCGGGTCTGAGGCCGTTGCGTGCGGCGAGCAGCTCACCGTCGCCCGCCCCTCGGTCGGCGGCGACGGCGAGCATGCCGGCGCGCAGACTCGCACGGTCGGAGGCGTTGACCCACAGGCCCACCCGGCGCCGTTCTCGGGTCACCTCCTGGAAGAGGGCGCAGGCGACCGCCGTCTTGCCCGAGCCGCCCATGCCGTACAGCACGTAGACCTGACCGCCACGCTCCGCCTCGACGCTTGCCCGCAGGCGTTCCATCACCTCGCTGCGGTCGCGCAGCGCGACGGGGGCCCGGCCGACCGCCGGGCGGCGTACCGAGTCCGGTCCGCCGTGCTCCGGCCCGTCCCCGCCGTAGTGGTGGTGCTCGGTGATGTGCTGGTCGCCCCGCGACTGGTAGACCCGTCCATGATCCTCGGCGTGGCCGTCCGTCCCGCCCGTCATCGCTCTGCGATGTGCTGGTCACGTCCCGCTTGGTAGACCCGGGCCTGACCGGACGCGGTGGCCTGCTGACTGATCTGTCGGACGGTCGCCCCGTCGGGATCGAGTCGGTCCAGCAGTGCGCGCAGTTCCTCGACGGCGGCGGGCCGGGCGACGAGCAGCCGCCGCACCATTCCCTGCCACTGAAGGCGCAGTTCGTCCATGGTCTCCTGGTCGTCCGCCGCCGCGGCGGCCAGCACGTCCTCGCGACCGGCCTCCAACTCGGCGGCGACGGTCTCGGCGCGTTCGGGTTGCGTCCGGCGCCAGAGCTGGGTGACCCCGTCGCGCACACGGTGCCAGGCATCGGTTGCCATCAACGCCACCAAGGTGGTCCCCGCGCTCTGTGCGAGCACGGTCACTTCCGAGTCCACAGCCGCCCCTCCGTTCACCCGATTTTCCGACAGCACAGATGAAAAGTGTCACCTGTCAGTCGTTGACATGATTTTCTTTCCGATCAATATCATTCCGGTCCTGCGCGACATGAGACAAGGAGGAATCAATCCTCGCCATTACCCCGGCGTGCTGGATCCAACACATCGTCAGGCGGGCAAGATGCACGTTACAGTGAGGCATCCTGACCGATCGAGGGGGCGACGGAAATGGCCAGGCCATGGGAAGCGGACCCGGACACAGGTTTCAAACAGCGTCTGGGAAAAACACCCCAGGAACTCGGAATCACAACCGGAACTCCAGACTGCCCGGACATCTGGGAGCTGGCCAACGGCGACATCGCCGTCATCGGCCGGGACCTCACCCAGTCACTCGGCGGGAAGCTGCCCGACGGGGTCTCGATCGGGTCGGACGAACGCCTCGTGGTCATCCCCAGGAACATGCTCATCGCGGCGAAGCCGGACATCCCCAGTGTTTGACTCCATCCCCGGCGGCACCTCCGAACGCCTGGACCGCCCGACGTACCACGCGGACCTGGGCCGGCTCTACACCAGCGGTATCGGCTTCCTCAACAAGCTCGAGCGCGGCCAGCACTTCAAGGAGCGTGGCTTCCCGAGCTGGGAGGCCTTCGCCGACGGCGACTGGGAGCGGGCCCTGTCCCTGGCCGACGAGAGGCGCGAGGACTACGCCCAGGAACTCCGCCGGGCGTCGCATCTGGGGGTCGCGCACCGCCGCCTCCGCGTCGTGGAATTCCCGATCACGCCGTATGTGCAGTGGGAGTTGTTCGTCCTGCGCGTACGCGTGGACCTGGGTGACGACATCAAGGTTCTCGACGCTCACGATATTTCGAACATCGAGCAGAGTCGCCCGGTTCCGGAAGTAGTGATTCTCGGCGATGTGGTCATGTATGAGGTCGTTTACGACGAGGACGGAAATGCGGCCGGAGCCAACCGGTACACCGACCGCTCACTGATCCGGGAGACGAACGCCGGGTTCGACGCACTTTATGAGCGTGGCGAAGGGTTCCACGATTTCTTCGACCGGGAGATCCTCACCCTGGCGCCGCCGCGGGTGTCTGGTGCTCCGACGGGGTCTCGCGGGCCGCGGTGATCGGCGAGGCGGGGTGACGAGCGAGCCCTCGCGCGGGGCTCGCCTTGTCATGACTGAGGTTCCTCCAGCTTGACGGCAGTGGTGTCCGCGTCGTGCTCTTCAGCGTGTGCTGGGGCGAAAGGTTCTTGGTCTTCCACGACTTCGCCGTCCACGACTTCGCCGTTCGTCTCTCGGGGCGACGGTTCCGCCAGTGGCAGGCTGGAGAGGTGCTTCTTGAGCCTCTTGGCCATCGGAAGGTAGGTCGCAAGAGTGAGCCCGCCGGAGACAGCGGCTCCTACGAGAGGGATGGCCTTCGAGACGCTCTTCGCGAAGGAATCCTTTGTCATCTTGACGCCGAGGTAGCCTGCGACTTTTTTGACGATGGGATAGATGAGGCCCTTGGTGAGTGCCTTCTGAGGCAGCTTCTTGGCAGCCTGCTCGGACATCATCGCCGCGACCTTCCCCACGGCGGCGTTCGCCGACTGGGTGCCGAACATCACGCCGAAGAACAGCGTGAGCACCCCCATGGTCGCGTCATCGACGTCATCACCCTCGTCGGAGAACAGATCGGGCCAGCTGTAGAGGTACGCGAGTTTCTGCGCGATACGCAGCATGTGGCCGAAGTACTGGGCCAGGTCGGCGGGCACGGTAGCGGGAAGGGCGAAGATGCCGGGTATCCCGGCAGCGGCGGAGAGAGCGCTGACCTTACCGGTTTCATAGCGGATGGAGTCGTTGGCGACCTTGTCGAGAACCTCGATGGGGATGCCCGCCGCAGCGGGCGTCTCTTCTATCGCTCTTCGGATGTCGTCCTCGGAGCAGCGGCGAGCCAACGCACTTCGGAGGTAGGCCTCCCTGTTGATACGCACACCTGGAAGCTTCGCTGCCGCCAGCAGCAACGCGGAGAAGCGCGACTCGGGGTTCTCGATCTCTTTACCCTGATTCATGCCAGGAACCTACAGTAGGTCCGCGCGCCAAGGACCGTACTCTGTCAGCTCCGTTGGGGCCTCGTTATGCGAGTGACGGTGACGCGCGGTCTGGGTCCGCCACGATGTCGATCGGCGCCCGGGAAGGCGATCGCCGTCGCGAACCGAGCGTCTCTGGGCGAACGTTGATCGGCCGGCAGCCGACGCCGACGCGGCACCGGGTGAGCGGGGCGCGAGGGCTGCTGAGGTCTGTGGAGGCGGACATGCACAGGGCCCTCGGCAAGCACACGCCCGCCGAAAGGCCCTGCAATCAGAGTGCCGCGAACTCTACGAAGACGGCCCAGGCCGTGGGGTCTACGGCGAGTGCGGCGCGGGTTGTGTCCTTTGAGTCACGGACCTGGACCGCGCCGGGGCGGGCGGCGACCTCAAGGCATTCACCCCCCGAGCCTGTGCTGTAACTGCTCCTAAACCAGGCTGACTCGGGTACCGGCACTATGAGCTGTTTGGCGTTCATCTCTCTCCAAGCAACTTCTCGATGAGGGTCAGGGACTCGCGCGGAGTGAGCGCCTGAGCCCGAAGGATGCCGTACTGCTCCTCGATCTCCCGTACCTGCCTCCGCTCCGTATAGAGACGACTGTCCTTGTACGCCTCCACGTAGGCGATCCTCTGCCCTTCGTGCGTCTCGATCAAGGTGAAGGGGCCATCCAACCCAGCATGCTCGTCCCGCTCGATCGGCATCACCTGGATTTCCACGTTACGCCGGTGCCCGTGCAGAAGAATCTGCTCCAACTGACCCCGCATAACGGCCCGTCCACCGAGGGGTCGCCGCAGAACGAACTCCTCGATGACGAAGCTGATGGTGGGCATCGGGGCACGGGAGAAGATCTCCTGGCGTGCGAGGCGAGCCGCGACCCGTTGGCTGATGGTGCCCTCGTCCAGCAGCGGACGCCACATGGAGAACACCGCTCGCGCGTACTCTTCCGTCTGCAACAGCCCTGGTACTGCCTTCGTCGCGTACAGGTGCAGGGCTGCCGCCTTGGCCTCCAACCGTGCCGCATCCCGAAAGAACGTTGGATACTGAGCCCGAGCCACCTCCTCCTTGCTCGCGCTCAGCACCCCACCAGCCCCCAGCACTTCATCCGCCTGGTCGATGAACTTCGGCGGCGGAATGCGTCTCGCCTGCTCGAACGACGCGATAGTCGAGGCCGAGTAGCCGGTCAGCGAGCCGAGCCTCGCGCGGTCCATGCCCGCGCGATCCCGGAACAGCTTCAACTGCCGTCCGAACACGCACAGCATGCCCGTCCCGACCTCGTACTCCGGCTGCTGAACCTCGTCGTCCACGCCGCAGCTCCTCCCGTACGACCATCACGGCCACCGGACTCCGCCCGCCCAACGCACGGCCCGGAAACCGGTCACGCCCCACACCACGTACAAGCGCACCGCCCGGGTGTACAGCCCGCACCCGTCAGCACGTCGCTCCTGTTCAACGCTACGCAGAGTCCGCGACCGTTGACCGCATGAAGTCAGGAACTCCCCCGAACGGGCATATGCCACAGCACCTCGCACCCGAACGCGAGTTCGCCATGCGCTTCACCTCAACCCCACGCGGTGCCCGCCTCGCCCGCCGACTGGTCTCGCACCGCCTGGACGACTGGGGCCATCCCTACACGACCCCGGTGAACGAGACCCTCACCCTCATCACGGCCGAACTGAGCGCCAACGCCGTACGCCACGGCCACGTCCCCGGCCGGGACTTCCACGTCCAACTCACCCTAGCCGAGGGCACCTTCCGCATCGAGGTGACCGACACCCGCGCCGAGAAACAGCCCCCGGCCACTCCCCCAACCCCCGACTCCGCATCCGAGGCCGGCCGCGGCCTGCTCCTCGTCGCCGCCCTCGCGGACGACTGGGGCGTCATCCCTCGCCCGGCCGCTCCCGGCAAGACCGTCTGGGCCGAGCTGCGCGTACCGACCGGAGGCCACCCGCGCACGCACCAGGTGGCCCCTCGTCCGGCAGACTCGGCATCGGCGTATGGGCACGACACCGAGTCGTTTCCGGCTACTTCTTCACAGCGGCGCGACGGCCTCGGGTTGCGGCCGGGGGCTGCCAGTTACGGAGATCGTCGTCCGTGAGTCCATGCTCGCCCTGCTTCTGCTGACGGTAACCGGCGAAGAAGTCCGCCGGGGAGCCGCTGTAGAGCATGTCGAACTCGTTGTGCCACTGGGACAGCCACGGCTGGAGTTCCAGCAGGCCGGCGAGGAACGGCGTGATCTCCTCGGCGGTCAGCGCGGTGTTGGTGAAGTACGTGGCCAGGGCCTGCGCCTGCTCCCGGTGATCCCAGCCGGCCCAGCCATACAGGTCGGGAGTGGCCGCATTGGCCTGCCCGTAGGAGATGAACCGCTCCTTGGGCACGTCGAGCTTGCCACGCGCCCTCCAGTAGGAGGGGCGGAGGAAGTCGGCCGAGGTGTACTTCGGTGGCACGGGGATGGAGTCCCGAATCTTTCGCTTGGCGGGCTCGTCCGGCGCGGCGTCCTCCTTGCGCTGAAGGTCCCACACCTCTTCCCAGTCAGCGCGCTTCTTCAGGCCGGACGGCTTGTAGCGCAGGGCCGAAAGGAACGGCACGTGCTCGTCGGTGATCAGCTCGGCGACGACCTTCGCGAGTTCCTTGCGGGGCGCGTAGAGCGCGGCAACAGAGACGAAGTCCTCGTCGCGGGAGAGGGCGTCGGTGAGACGGGCCAGGGTGAGGATGGTGGGCTGCCCGTTCTCGTCGAACCAGTGGTCTCGGTTCTCCATGCGGTCGAGCAGCCAGGAGCGGAGAGCCTTCTCCTGGAGGGCGTCCCAGCCTTCGGTGGCCCAGCGGCGCTTGTACTCAGGTCGCTCGACCATGCCGATGGCGCGGTTCGTCTCGATGGCGTCGATGCGCTTCTGGACAATCCCGCGGTAGGGCGCGGGCCAGTGGGCGGGGATCTCCGTGATGGGAGTGGAGTTGTGCCGCTTGAACCACTCGTCACTGGCCTCACCTGCGGCTACGCGGCGGGCGAGGACAATCTCGAAGGCACGCTCGCCAAGGGCCAGTCCGGGGATGTTGGGGTCGTCGGGGTCCTCGGAGACGCGGAGGTCTTCGTAGTGGAGGTTGTAGAGGGAGTAGACCTGCCAGTCCAGTTCCTCCTGGAGGGCGATCATCCGGACACGGGTCGGCTCCCACGCCTCATGAGCCTCCCTGAGGGCGGAGGCCGTGGGGGTAGTGGCTCTTGCCACGGCGAAGGGGGTGGTGGCGGAAAGCTGCTGGGCAAGGGCGTCGAGCAAAGCAGCGAGGGCGGTCGGATAGGAAACGGGCAGTGGAAAGCGCTCAATGTTTGAGCCGTTGAACTGGTAAAATCGTTCCCATTCAGAGCTGGTAAAACCTCCCCCTTCACCTCGAATTCCCTTGTCGTGACAGTTCAGCTTTAGCCATAGACAAGCGGTAGAACTGTTCAGGAGACCGATGAGTTGGAGATGCTCCTCTTCACTGGCGCCTTCCCTGAGTTTCACCACGGGCGCGGTCTGCTTGAAAACCTTCCCACCCCGATCCAGCGCGAAGCGATTATGTGTGGCAACCTCCGCGAACGTGATCGACAAGGGGCTTCGGTAACGCTCGGAAACCCATCGATACCATGCCCACCAAGGTTTCCCTTGGTCCTGCTGTGTCTGTCCCCCAAAGTCCGTGGTCGACCGCAAGTGACTGCGCACCTTCCACAACCACCGCCCCCAAGCGCTGCCGTCATCGTACGGCAACGGTTTGAGGTCACCACTGTATGGAGCAATTGCACTATCACCGGTTTCCACATCCCAGTCCCGCACAACTTCACCAATAACCAGCGGGCGCGCAACGGTGGAATCGATGCCCTGACGCCGCAGCGAATGCGGGTCACTAATGAAGGCATCATCCTGGCCCGGAAAGCTAGCAAAACCGATGTCGCGCGAAAGTACGGAGCGCAGCTGCTCGACGGCGTTCTCCTCAACGGACGAGTTCAGCTCCAGACCGCCGTCGGCCAGGATCCAAGGCTGCTTGCCGAAGTACTTCTTGCGGTGCAAGTCGTCCACAGACACCCATTGGCTCACCGAACCAGGCTTGTCGATCTGCTCCACGATCGCCTGCCAGACAAGCCCCTCTTCGGCATTTTGCGGCGCGGACGGCTCACCCTGCACACTGCGAACAGTCCGGATCACCGACGATCGCCTGTCGCCGCCCCGCTGCCTGCCCACCAGAATGACCGTCGGAGTCCCATGTCCCGGGATGTAGGCACCCGAGGTATCGATGACCTCGGTCAGCTCCACGGCGTGTCCGAAGTACCCCTCGATGAGCTTTGTACCGAACTCCCGCTTCATGAAGGAGTTGGCGGTGATCTGTCCGACCAAGCCGTAGCCGCGCCCTTCAGCGTTTCCGCGCTTGGCCAGCTCAAAAAACCGTTGAGCGAACGGAACCGACAGCGCGTACTTGCCCGCGCAGGCCGGATAAAGCTCTCGATACAGCTCGTTGAGCTTCTTGTCCTTCACCGTAATGTAGGGCGGGTTTCCCACCACCACGTGGTACCGCCCCGGCCGCAGGATCTCCGGGTGCTCTTGCACGTCCTCCGTGGCGTACTTGAACTCAGCCAGCTCATCCACGAGATCTTCGCCCGCCTCGCCGAACAGGTTGCCCTGCTGGGACCGGCGGGACTTGATCAACGAGTCGCCGACCCCTAGGTGGACTGGCCACTCGTACTTCGATGCCTCGTCCAACGTCCGCACGCCGCTTGCAGCCATAGCCGCAACCAACAACCGGAACCGAGCAATAGCTACCGCGAATGGGTTGATGTCCACCCCGTGCACCGAGTCCAGCGCAGCCCGCACCCGCTCATGCACATCCCGCCCCGGCTGCCCCTCCCCCCACAGCCGTACAAGCCGCCGAAACGCCCCCAACACAAAGTGTCCCGACCCACAAGTAGGGTCGATCATCTTCAGTTCCTCGTACCCGAACTCCCGCACCGCCGGGTTCATCGTCCGGTCGAGGATGAACTCCTCCACGAACTCCGGCGTCTGAAGCAGCGCGTACGTCTTCCGCGCGGCCTCGCTTAGATCCTGGTACAGATCCCCCAGGAAGCGCGTGTCCCACCCCTCCGTACCGTCCTCGTTCAGCGGGTCGGTGAAGTCGTGGACGAGGACGCCCCCCTCATCCCTCCCCCGCCAGAACTCGACCAGCTCCCGCGCACCGTCATGCGAAAGCGGGACCTGGTACAGCGGATTGTGCCGCTTATCAAAAAGCAGCCGTCCAGCCTGCCCCTGCCCCAGTTCCTCGAACGCCTTCTCCAGCCACCCCCGATACGTCGGGTCTTCGTCCGACTCCACATACGCGTCGTACCGAGACTCCGCCAACTCCCGCCGGTCACCGTCCGGCCCCGTCAGGTATGGCTCCGGGATCAGCCGGTTGTCCTCGCAGAACCGCACGAACACAGTCCCCAGCACCCACGCCACCGCGACCTGCGTGACCCGCTCGTCCAACCACGAGGTCCATGTCGCCGCCGTACGCCCGAGCTTGCGCGCCTGGTCGTACTCGGCCCTCAGGCGCGCGCCGACCTCACCCAGCGCCTTCACCTGGCGCCCGAGGTCGGTCTCGACCGCCTTGACCTGCTGCTTCAGGTCATTCAACAGAGCCTTGCGGTCGATCACTTCGCGTCTCCCTCGACACCACTGGCACTAGCCACAACCTCGCCGGACCCGCGATGGGCGTTCCCCACCCACGTGTCCGGAAGCTGAATCCACTCCCCCAGGCCGGCCTGGTACGGCACGGCCACCTGCCCGAGCCGGGGCTCACGCGAGGGGTCGCTCTGCGGGACCAGGAGCCACAGCCCCCGCCCGCCCTGCCGGGCCGCCGACGCCAGTCGGTCCAGGACGCCCATCGCGTCGTACCGCGCGAACACCCCGGCCTCCGTCAGCAGTACAGGCCCGGCCCCGCCGCCCCCACCACCGTTACCCAGCAGCTTCGCGATCCGGGGCTCCACCGCGCCCCAAGCCGTCCGCGCGTACTCCGCGAACCGCACCGCGCCCTTCGAGCCCGGCTCGGCGGCGTCCGCCTTGAGCAGCGTCTCCCACGTGGGCTTGGTACCCGGCGTGACCTGAGCGTGCAGGGCCTCCAGGAACAGCTCTGTCACCGACACCGCAACCGTGCCCAGTCGCTCGGCGCCCAGCTCCCGCACCGCGTCCCGCACCAACTGCTGCCGTACGGTCAGCACCCGGTACCCGTCCCGGCGGGCCGACGCAAGCAGTCGTTCCTCCGCGCGTACCGCGCCCGCGAGCTGCGGGTCGTCCGCGTATCGCGTCACCGCGCCCGTACGCGTCGACTGCCGCCACGCACCCGTCGTCAGATAGCTCGACGCGTCGTCCACCCGCGTCGGCAAGTAGCGCAGCACGCCCTCGCGTTCGTGCATGTTGAGCGACAGCTCAAAGCCGGCGTCGCGCAACGCCTTGGTGAGCGGGCCCCCCGTCGGTAGTTCGTGGTGCGTGCCGCCACGCCCGTCAGGAACGACCATCTCCGGGAAGCGAGCACGGACCCGCTCGTGCACGGCCTCGCCCGTCAGTCCCGGCTGCTGCCCCTCCGGCATACCCGGGATCCAGCGGACGAGCCCGGCCTGCGTGAGTCGCAGCGCCCGGACCAGCGACAGGTCACGCGGGTAGATCTCCAGACGCGGAGTAGCAGCCGCATTCACTGACGCCGCAGCCGCCAGCTCCACCATCCGCCGCTCGTCCCAGTCCACCGCGCCCGGCGGCACCGTCAGCGCGCCCAGCTCGGCCAGCACAGTGGCCGCCGTCGGCAGGGTGTCCAGCCGGGCGAGCCGATCAGCCGTCTTCCCAAGACGGGTCGCGTACTCCAACAAGCCCGGCGCAGTCGGAGTGTCTGGGCCGTCGCTCTCCCGCACGTCGAGCGCGAGCAGGCCGGCGCCCAGAGACTCGTCCGTCGCCTTGCGGTTCGGCTGGTGCTGGAACTCGGCCTCTTGCGGGGCCAGTTGCTCCACCTCCACCACAGCCCGCACAGCGGCCAACGCCATCGCCCGCCGCTGCTCACGCCCCGCGAGATGCGTGCCGCGCCGGACCGCCAGGGCATCCGCGATCTCCACCGCCGAAGCGACCCGCCCCATGCTCACCAGCAGGTCGATGATCTCCTCGCGCAGCGCCTGGACGGCAGGCTCCGCCTTCCAGCGCTTGCGCTCCTCCTTGAGCATCTGCGGGATACGGCCATGGCTCAGCCCAAGGCCGTCCGCGACATCCTTCTGCTTCGGCCAGACACCGATGTCGGGCAGCACGCCGTGCTCGTCGGGCAGCCGCAGCAACAGCCGTACCATCTCCGCCTTGTTGCGGTTGGAGCCGTTGTTGTTGACGGCGGGCACGAAGACGGTGGCCAGGGTGTCCAGGCTGACCGAGCGCAGTGTGCGCGGGGACAGCGCGCCCGCCGACTCGCCCGTCGCGAGCTGACCCACAACCGCAGACTCGGCGGCCGTGAGCTGCTCCAGCTCCTCCTTGGCCTCCGCCCGCCCCTTTGCCGTCAGCGGCGAGACGGGGATCTCGCGCAGCCGCTCACCCCACTCGCGCTGCCGCTGCTGGACCTCGTTGCGGGTCTTGGCGCCCAGGCCAGGAGCGTTGACGAGCTTGCGGCGGCTGTAGTCGAGCAGTTCGCCGACCGTCGTGATGCCCAGGCCGTACAAGAAGGACTGTGCGGCGGGCGTAAGTCCGGAGACCGTCAGCGGAGTGTCCCGCGTGACCTCGGCGGCCAGCCGGTCGCGCTGCTGCTCGGCGCTTTCCGGCTCGGCGTCCGCGATCGCCGCAGCGGCGGCACCCTCTGCGGGCAGCGCCTCCCCCGCCCCAGTAGCCGCCGGGGCTGACGCGCGGGTGCGGTGACTGGACGGGACCGTCTGCGACGCGTCGAGGAACACCTTGCGCCAGGCGTCCCGCATCGGCTTCAGCTCGGGGTACCGCTTGCCCGCGTCGCGGTGCAGGGCCTTCTGGAAGAAGGCGACGAGACCGTCCCGTACGGCCGGGTCGAAGGCCTCGGCTGCGATGGTCGGGTACGGCCACTCCTTCGCGTCGGTCATGCGGGGCAGGACGCTGCCGTCGCCCCACTTGGGCAGCTCACCGGAGGCCATCTGGTGCAGGGTGACTGCGACGGCGTACCGCTCGGCGTGCGAGTCGTAAGAGCCGCGGGTGATGACGTCGACGAAGGGGTCGAGGTAGCCGTCGGTGCCCGCGTTGGTGCTCTTCGCCGGGTAGCCGGCGAGGGAGAAGTCGATGAGGACGAGTTCGCGGGTGCGGTTGGGGCGGATGCGGATGGCGATGTTGTCGGGCTTGATGTCGCGGTGCCAGACGCCCTCGCCCTCCAGGAAGTCGACAGCGCCGAAAAGGTAGTCGCCGTACGCCTCCAGCTGGTCGACCTGGAGGCGGCCGTTCTCGCGGAGCTGGCGGGCGACGGTCTCCTCACGGCGGCGCGGGCGCCCACTGCCCTCGGTGCCCTGCCCACCCTCGTCGCGCTCGTCACCGACGTACTCCAGCACCAGGACCGTACGGCCGCCCATGTGCAGCGGCTCGGGTTCGACGAGGCGGATGATGCCGGAGTGGGGGCGCAGGCGTCCCATGGCCTCGGCCTCGCGGGCGAGGATCTCGCTGCGGCTGTCGGAGAGGGCGACCTTCAGCACGGCCAGCGGGCGGGTCCTGCGGGCCTCGGCCTCGAGGTCGCGGACGAGGAAGGCGCGGCTGGTGGAGCCGGTGCCGAGGCGGCGGCGGATCTCCCACCGGCCGGCGAGCACGTCACCGGCTACGGCCTCCAAGGGGTCCTTGTCGGCGGTGGTCTCGTCGTCCTCGTCGTCCGGGCCCTCCGTACCGGTGGTCGCCTGAGACGGGGCGGTGAGGGAGTCCTCCACGACCTCCAGCAGCTCCAGGAACTCGTCCACACTGGAGAGGCGCTGGCCGGGACGGTAGGCGGTGGCGGCCTGCACCAGGTCGTCGACGTCCTCCGACAGGCCGTCCACCAGGGAACTGGGGCGCAGGCCCTCCCCCGCCTCCAGTCGAGCCAGCAGCTCGGCCTGGCTGGCGGCCGGGGCCTTGCCGGTGACCAGCAGGTACGTGAGGACGCCGAGGCCGTACACGTCGAGGTGGACCGGGTCGGGGTTGAGGGCGGTCAGCTCGGGGGCGAGGTAGGCGTCGGCGTCGTCGGCCAGGTGCATCGCGGACAGGGCGGTGGGCGCGAAGCGGGTCTGGCCCTGGGAGGAGTCGCCGCTGCGCTGGGTGGCGATCTGCCAGTCGGAGATCTGCAGGTGCGGGGTGAGCCAGGCGGCCTCCTCCCCCACCGCTCGACCCTTCCTGCCTCGTGGCCTGGGGACGACGAGCACGGAGCGGGCGGCGAGCGCCCGGTGGTGGATGCGGCTGGAGTGCGCGGAGCGCATGGTCTCGGCGAGCTGGCGGACCAGCGCCATCCGGCCGAGGATGTCCAGCTTCTCGCCGTACTGGACCAGGTACTCGTCCAGCTTCAGGGTGTCCGGGTGGTAGTCGAAGATCAGCGCGGGGCCGGCGGCGTGCCCGGAAGGGAAGTACTGCTTGAGTTCGACCGCGCCCGGGTGCTTGAAACGGCCGAGCACCGCGGCCTCGCGTCGGGCCGCGTTCTCGACGGACTGGCGCAGGGAGGCGTCGGAGCCGCGTTCGCTGAGGTAGATGCGGACGCGGGCGGCCTCGGGGAGGTCGCTGTGGCGGGCGAGGTAGTCCGCCCAGGTGGGCCCGGATTCGAAGGACTTCCGCTCCAGCTCGTACGGGCCGACCTTGTACTGCGCGTCGCTCTTGCGAATGCCGATGTTCTTGAGGGCCGCCTCGATCTCGCGCGAGCTGATCGCCGTGATGCGGCGCCGCTCGTCGCGCGGGGGCGCCTTGAGCATCTCGACCAGTTGATGGACGGTGTAGACACCGTTCTGGTCGTGTGCGGGCAGGCGTACGCGGAGGCTGTTGTCGGTGAAGCAGACTGCCTCGGCGACCCAGACCCGCTTGTTGCCAGGCAGCGCGAGCAGGCCGGCCAGTTCCTTGGCCTTGCGGTTGACCAGGTGCAGCGGGTTGCCGTGCGTACGGCGGCGGCCACCGGGCGTGGTCTGCACCCAGGTGCCGTTCTCCGAGGTGACCGAGCCGTGCCAGTCCTTCAGCTCGATCATGCAGACGCCGCCGGGGGCGACGACCAGCAGGTCCACCTCGCGTACGTGGCCGGTGTTCGCGGTGAAGGTGAAGTTCGACCAGGCCCGCCAGGGGTCGGAGTCCGGCAGCTTCTCCCGGATGGCCTCCAGGCCGCGGCGTTCATGATCGAACTCGGACTCGGTGACCGTGACCCACCGGCCTTCCCGCATGCCTGTTCCCCGCTCCTTGTGTCCCTCAAGGGTCGCCGTTCCCCATGGTCAGACCCAGGGTGACGATCCTAGTCCGTGCCTGTGACATGAGAAGGGGTGATGAAGGACGGAACTTAGGACATGCATCCTGCACCAGGCATCGCATGACATCCGAACCGGCCTTTCCGTCGTCGGTAGGGTCGGCCCGTGACCTACATAGTGACCCTTACACCGAGCCAGATCGCGAAGAACGAACCGGACTGGCTCGTCGCGCAACGTTTCACGAAGGGACTGCCCACGGAACTCGACACGTCCCCCGAGGGGACGCGGTTAGCGTTCCTTGTCTGCGACAACAGGGCAGGCTCGGCCGGCAGCGGCCGCAAGGAGTTCTCCGAACGCGGCCGCTTCATCATCTGGGTGGGGTCGGTTCTGCGCATCAACACCGTGGGACCGGTGGACAGAAGCATCACCATCGAGCCCATGAGAAGTTGCCCGGAGGCAGTTCCGCTCGACGGCCCCGAAGGCATCCTCGCCGCCCTCTCCCCTGCTCACCGAGCGGCTGTGGAGCAGGCCTTGTCGGGGAGCGCGGGATACTGCGGAACAGAAACTTGGCAGGCCCTCCGGGCAGCGCTCCGACAGAGCCACCCGGAGCTGACGCCGTACATCGACTGGCTGCTGGCCCGGCTCAACCCGGTTGTCTTCAGGCCGGACGATGCTGCGGACCGCGCATGGCAGGAACAGAAAGACGCGGCCGACTCCCTCACTCGCCTTACTGATTTCCCCCACTCCGCATTGGCTGCCTGGGACCGCCCCCTCAACCGGGACGACACCTATCTCGCAGGTCTCATCCCGGAACCTTTCGAGCAAAGCCTGATCGAGCACGACGTGCGAGTCGGCCTCGGAGACATGTCGCAACTCTTCGACGGCTGGCGGCGGCTCAGCGATGTGCTGTGTGACATCCATGTCCTGGAGGATTCGACAGGACGCCGACTCGAGATCGTCAACGTCAATGCCACCCCGGTCGAGAACCGGCTGGGTACCGACATGATCTACTACCACCATCCCACTCACAGCTTCGTCCTCGTCCAATACAAACGGCTGGACCCGCGAGGCAAGGAGTACCGGGTGGACAAGCAGCTTCGCGGACAGATGGACCGCCTGGAGAAGGTGTCGCAGCTCAGCCGCGAGCCCGCACGCCCTCACGAATGGCGTCTTGCCCAGGATTCGTGCTTCCTGAAGTTCGCCTACTGGCGGGACACCGCGACCTCCTCCTCCGACCTGGCACATGGCATGTACCTTCCCCTCTCCTATGCCCGTCTGCTGCTGGACGACGACTGCACACTCGGCGAGCGAGGTGGGCGGATCATCAACTATGAGCGTGTGGGCCGCTATCTCGTCAGCTCGGAGTTCACTGACCTGGTGAAGCTCGGCATGGTCGGAACCGTCGGAACCAGCGTCGAAGAGCTCCGGGACCTGGGACTGCAACGAGCCCGTGAGGGTTACAGCGTCGTGATGGGGCTTGAGACAAGCGAGGAAACGCCTCGCGCTCGTACCACCCGTGTCCGTAAGCGCAGCTCGAAGGAGAGGCCCAAGGTGACGTCGTATTCCCCACCCACCGCGCAGGAGTCCTTGTTCGACATCCCGGACTCTTGATCTACGAGGGCACCCCTGCCGCCAGGGACTCGACGTTCTGTTCCGCCCCACAATGTGGGCAACGGTGAGACCCTTCATCCCGACACAGGTGCCAGGTCAGGGAGCAGACGGATGCCGAGCGAAGCAGAGAACCGGTTCCACGGCGACATGCGCAGGGGCGCCGAACGCCTCAAGCGGGAAATCGGCTACAACCCCACGCGGTTCGTACAGATGCTGGGTGAGCTGGGCGGTGTCGGGGCCGCCCGGCAGCTCTTGCGGGGCGGCAACGCCTCGGACGGTTTCACCACGCTGTGGGAAGCCGGTCGCCTGGAGCTGAGCGTCGAGGCGTTCGTTCTCCTGCCGTGGTACCGGCATCTCTTCGAAGAACATCACCTGGCCACGGCCCAGTATCGGTTGAGCGAGCACGGCCTCGACGTCGACCGCTTCCTGCGTGAAGCCCGGCTGAATCCTCCACTGTGGGTTTCTGACGACGTCTGAACGCACGCTTTCCCGTCCCGTCAGACCGCCACTGCTTCCCTTGCCGGTCCACCCGCGAGCTCGCGCAGTTTCCGTCGCGTCTCCGGGTCCGTCGAGTACACGATCGTGCCGACCATGCCCCGGGTCAGCAGGACCTTGTAGGTGTTGCGGATCAGGCGGTCCACGTCGGTGTCCGGGGTGGACTTCTTGAAGACCGGGTCCTTGGACGCCGTGCGGTCCGTGACCCAACGGTCTCCCCGCCAGACCAGATCGGGGCCGATGATCACGCCGGACCAGTCGTACTCGAAGCCCTGGGCGGTGTAGACGCAGCCGACCTGTCCGAAGCCCGCCGGGTCGGTGGCCCACAGGGCGGCCGGGGGCGCGCCGGAGACGGAGCGGTCGCCGCGCAGATTCCAGGGGCGGGCCCAGTCGCCGATGACGACATCGGGCGGGAGTGGGTCGCCGGGCCTGGGTTCCGGGGACCAGCGCCAGCAGTAGCCCGCGGACATACGGGCGCCGTAGTCCTGGGTGCGACGAGCTTCGAGGAAGGCCTCCATCTCCTGCGGGCTGTCGGCGACCATCAGCTGCATGCGATCGTCGGGTTCCCATACGACCGGCCCGCCCGGCTCCAGGCCGAGGAGGCGGACCACCCAGCGCAGGTAGGCGTCACTGCCACCGCAGCGGAACTGGCTGTCCAGCGGGACGACACTGCAGGGGATGCCCCGCTTCGCCGCGGCCTCCTTGATCTCGGCGACTGTGCCCATCTCACCGGGACGGACGACCTGGTGCTCGTCGAGGAAGAAGACGGGCACGTAGGCGACGTCTATGAGTTCGTCGATCTGTGCCCTTCCGGTACGGTTCTCGGCGCGCGTGTAGCGGTTGGCCGAGGTCTCCCGGATGCGGTGTGCCTCGTCGCAGATCAGGGCGCCCAGGCTGTTCTTCTCGGCCGTCATGAAGCTGTTGAAGTACTTGAACAGGTCCTGGACTTCCCGCTTGCGGGCTCCGGCGACCTTCCTCATCGTCTTGGTGAACGACTGTGAGCCGGTGGCATGCAGTGCCGGAACCCCGCGCCGGTAGAGCTCGCCGAGCAGTTGAAGGGCGATGACGCTCTTGCCGGTGCCAGGGCCACCCGTGACGATGACGACTTCCTTGCGATCGGCGTGCTTCGCCTTCTCGACCGCGTTGAGCACCATCCGGTACGCGACCTGCTGCTCGTCGAGGAGGACGAACTGCGTGCGGTCGCGCACCTCCTCGGCGGCCACGGACATGAGCTGCTTCGACGGCACCTTGGCGCCCGCGCGGAGTTCGTCCGCCGCCCGGGCCCCGGGGTGCTTGTCGCTCAGTCTCGTACGAAGGTGGTCGAGGAAGGCGCCGCGGCCTTCCTCGGTGAAGAGCAGTCCGTGGCCGTCACGCTCGATCTCGCGCAGTCCGGTCACGCCGAACTCGGTGGCGTTGTGCAGATACGCCACTCCGGCCACCCGGTGCGCGTGTTCGGCAACCGCCCCGTTGAAATTGACGAGGTATTCGCAGTAACGGCGTACCTGCTCGATGGGGTTGAGGACCGGCTGCGCATAGGCGTCGACATGGCACAGGGTCGGGTCGTCCTCGTGGGGCAGTGCCTGGCTCCACTGCTTCAGCTCCACCACGACGTAGGACGGCTCTCCGGTGACCGGGTGCACTCCGGCGAGGACGACATCGGCGCGCTTGCTGTTCAGCGGGAGCGAGTACTCGAGCATGACCTCCACGTCGCCCAGGCCGGCGTCGTTGAGTGCGGCGGCCAGGACGGGGATGCTGCGCTCCCAGGAACGCACCTCCGAGGCGCCGGGCCGATAGCCGTGCATGTGGACGAACTTGTCGGTGAGGTGCAGGAACAGCGAACCGTCGAGTGCCATGACGGCGACCGTTTTCGCGGACGCGCGGAACAGCAAGGACTTCCCCCAGGCAGCACGAAGAGACTCGTGCGGGTGGGGGCATGTCCTTCGAGACTCCACCGGGGTGGAGCGGAAGCCCGTCGGGCCGCGTTGACGATGTGTGTGAGGGTACCTGGCGGTACTGACACTCGTAGCGGTGGTCGCATCCGCGGCAGACCCCGTAGCCGTACGGAAAGGGGGTGAGCCCCCGGCGCCGCATGGCGCCGGGGGCTCACCCCGTCCAGGCCCGGAGGGCGGATCACCTCACCCGAACCCCAACTTCTCGTTCCACCCAGACCCGATCACCGTCTTCACCGGAGCGTTGGTGTTGGTGGTCGACGGGTGGTACACGGACATGTGCCCGTCGGAGGCGAAGCGGGCCCAGATGTCCGGGATTCCGTCCTTGTTGATGTCCGGGATGCCGATCGCCGCGTTCACGTTGGCCTCGGTCCAGCTCGTGCCGAAGGGCTCGTCGCCGTCGACGGCGTTGGCGGCCAGCATCAGGGAGGTGAGGTCGACGCTGCCCGCCACCGCGCCGGGCTTGCCGCGGCGGAGGTTCATGTTGCCGTTGTCCAGGTTGCGCCAGAGCAGGTCGGGGGTGCCGTCCTTGTTCATGTCGGCCAGGTTGACGATGTCGCGGCGGGCCCAGGCGTCGGCGTTCATCTGGGTCGCCGTCTGGATGCTGCCGCCGGTGTAGCCGGAGAGCACCCAGAAACCGGCGGCGGTGCGCAGCACCAGGTCGGGCAGCTTGTCGCCGGTGATGTCGCCGAGGGCCTTGAGCTGGGTCCAGGTGGAGGGCGCGGGCGCGTTCGACGGCAGGCGGATCTTCATGCGCCGGTCGACGTCGAAGGAGCCGTAGCCGTCGCCGGGGTAGAGCCAGAAGCCGCCGTCCGGGGTGCGGGCGAACAGGTCCGTGGTGCCGTCGCCCGGGTAGGTGTCCTGGTAGTGGGCGATCAGCGCGGCCTTGTTGCCGAGCGTCGAGGCGGGGTCGTACCAGTGGCCCGGCGGGTTCAGTGTCGCCTTGCCGTCCTTGCCCCTGGTGTACGACGAGGCCAACTGGCCGTACAGCTCGCCGCCCGGCTGGCCCGGGTACGTGCGCAGGACGCCGTCCGCGTCGATGACGAGCAGGTCGGGGGTGCCGTCTCCGCCCGTGTCGCCGGGGGCGTCGGCGTTCTCCTTCGGCGGGACGTACGTCGTGTAGTCCGTGCGGGCGCTCGGGTTGCCGAGGCTGTCGTAGGCGTAGACCTGGAGGGTGTTGGGGCCGGCGTTCGGCGGCTGGAGGTCGGGGACGGTGGCCTTGCCGCTCGCGTCGGCGTTGACCGGGACCGGGGCGACGCCGCCCCAGGCGTATGTGAACTTCTTCGCGCCCGGCGACGAGAAGGTGATCGGTCCTGTCTGGCCGAAGCTCACCTTCGCCCAGGTGGCGCCGCTCGTGGTGGCCCGCAGCCATACGTCGCTGGTGACGGCCGGCGGCGGCGGACCGGAGCCGTCGACGGTCACGGCGCACGGCGTGGTACCGGGCGGGAAGAAGGTGGAGACCGCCGAGGTGGGGGTGTCGGAGTCCTCCGCGCGCACGTCCCAGTAGTAGGTGGTCTTGTCCTCCAGCGACGACGCGTCGATGATCGTCGACGCCCAGCCGCTGCTGAGGTTGGTGGCCAGGACGCCGGCGGGGGCGGTCGCGCCGGACTTCCAGAAGCGGAAGCGCAGGCCCTTGAGGTTGCCGTCGGGGTCGGTGGCGCGTGCCTTCAGGGTGAGGTCGGTGTCGCCGACCGTGCGGCCCGGGGAGCCGACGACGCAGTCGCCGCCGGGGGAGGTCTCACCGTCGGTGGGCTCGTTCGGCTTGCGGTTGTAGACGGCCTCGACGGTCGCGGAGGTCGCCTTGAACTTGCGCCAGGTCTGCGCGTCGGACTCACTGGTGGCCCGCATGCCGAGGGTGAGGCTCGAGTGGCCGTTGGTCGTGGCGTACTGGGCGGCGTCCTTCACGTTGAAGGCCTCGTAGTCGTCGGGGCAGGAGCTCGCCGACCAGCCGTGTGCGAAGGACTTGCGCTGGAGCTCGTCGGACCAGCTCGGCTGCGCGTTCCATGTCGTGCCCGAGGAGATCGAGCCGGTGCGCCAGATCTGGAACTCGCGGGTGGTGCAGGACCAGGAGTGGTTGTTGAGCACCTTGAAGGTGGCGGACTTGATCTCCGCGCCCCTGATGGAGCTGGACCAGTCCATGCGCCAGAACGAGCGGGCGGTGCCGCCGGTGTCGCTCTCGTGGCCGACGCGGGCGTCGGAGGTGCCGGAGGAGAAGTTGGTGCCGTTGAAGAAGCTCGTGCTCGGGTACGGCTTGTAGGCCACCGTCCAGGCGTCCCAGCCGGGGTTCAGCGGCGGGTCGACGAAGAGGGGATAAGTGATGTCCTCGCGGTCGGCCAGGCCGGTGGCGGCGAAACCGAGCTTCAGGCGGGCCGTGCCGGTGTTCGCGCCGTCCAGGGCGATCGGCAGGGGGGCGGACTCGGCGCCGGGTTCGATGCCGGTGAGACCCGACAGCTTCAGCACCTCGGCCGGGGTGGCGACCGCCGTACGGTTCGCGGTGCCCGGGGGCAGTTCGGGGTCACGGCCGCTGGAGTCCCAGGCGAACGGGGTCGGGATCGAGCCGACCTCCTTGCCGGCCTGGTCCAGGACCCGGACCCGGCTGGCCTTGGTGTCCCGCCGGAACACGGCCGTGTCGGAGCGCAGCCCGTACGAGACGGTGGCGAGCTCCTTGCTCCGCGCGGCCTCGGGGGTCTTGACGATCAGGACCTGCGCCATGCCGCCCTCTTCGCGGGCCACGAGCAGCAGGTCGACGCCGGGCAGCACCTCCGAGTAGAGGGCGCGGGAGCCGTCGAGCACCGGCTCGGGCAGGGTGCCCGGCCAGGTGTACGCGACCGTGTGGCCGCCGAGGTCGACCTCGGCCAGCACGGTGTCGCCCGGGGTCCCGGCACGGGTGAAGGAGCGGTCGGCGCGGTCCTTGCGGGCGTCGCCGCTCGCGAAGCGCACGGCGACGGCCGGGTTCGCGGGTGAGATGCCAAGTCCCCGGGGTGCCTCGGCCGTTCGCTTGAGGGTGTTGTCGATCGGGGCCCACTCGCCGTCGGCGTTCTTCACCCGGGTGGGCGCGGCCGTGATCCGGGTCTTCAGCCGGCCGCTGGGCAGCGCCCAGGTCAGCGTGGTGGCCGTGGTGGCGGTGTCGACCGGAACCTGTTTCCGGGTGCGCCGGGCCTCGGCCATCGCGGCGGCCTCGTCGCGCGGCCCAGTGGAGGCGGGCTTGGCGTCGGTGGCGCCGCGAGGCCGGGCCGGGTCGGAGCCGCCGGGGTGCCACCACGGCAGCAGGGCGGAGGTCAGGGCGGCCAGTACGAGGCCGAGGGTGAGGGACAGCCGTGTGCGGGTGCGCACGAAAGGGCTGAGATATCGGGGCGGCGCGGTCACGGCGGTCTACTCCCGTGGGAACCAAGCGGATTGAGGACAGCACAGACAGCCCCGATCGGCAGGCCGTGGGGCAGAGGCGCGCACACGATCACACATGCGCCGTATCACGTCCATGTATGACCAGTTGTGAATCCGTTATGAAAACAGTAAGTCCATGTGACGGTCTATCAACTGTGTCCGCTTTAAGGCTTTTCCGGTGCCTTATTGGTCATGATCAAGTGATTTCCCCGATCCGTCTGATGGGCCGTCAACGCAACCGTCTGATCCGTTTCGATCCGTGACAGGGATCACCTTTCAGGACGTTCCACCTCGCGGTCGATCTTGTATTGCGCTGCGGACATGACAGAGAGTGCGCACGCACGCGCCTGAGCCGGACGTGTGCCCTCGAACGATCCGCCAGGGTGGGAGTCGACGCGTATGCGTGCTTCAGGTCCGCTGTCATGGCTGGGGCGTAGACGCCCAGCCATGACATGGTCACAACGACGGCGTCGGCGGCGAAGCCGCACGGCGACCGTGCTTCTGCTGTCCTCGACACTGACCGTGACCAGCCTGGGCGGGCAGGCCCTGGCCGTCCCCGAACCCGGCATGAGCCGCGAGAAGTCGATCGCCGAGGTCGACCTCCCGGAGCTGCCCGAGCCCACCGAGGTCGAGGGCGACGAGGCCGCCGACAAGACCCTGACGCTGGCTCCCGAGAACCCGGTCGACCCGTACACCCCCGCCGCCACGGCGACATGGACCTCCGGCACCGGCAGCGCCACGCTCTCCACGACCAGCGAGCCCGGCACCACCGTGCCGGTCACCAACAACCTGCCGGTCGCCATCGGCGTCCCCGAGGGCGGCGACCCCGCCGCCCTCGCCGGCGACTGGACCGTGGGCGTGGCCCCGCAGACCACCTCGCAGGACGCGGGCGTCTCCGGCATCGTCATGAAGCTCACCCCGCCGGCTTCCGTCGATCCGGCCGCCGAGGTCGCGATCAGCGTCGACACCACGGGCTTCGCCGACCTCTACGGACCGCAGGCCGCCGACCGCTTCGGTCTGATGCTGCTGCCCGAGTGCGTGTACTCCTCCCCGGCCGCGGGTGACTGCGCCGACGGCGGCGGTATGACCACGATGTCCCTCTCCAGGGGGTCCGCCGACGGGGACAAGGACGTCAGGAACGGCAGGAAGGACTTCCAGCGGCTGCGCAGCTCGGTGGAGACCGTGCCGGCCAAGGATGCCCCCACCCGGACCAAGTCGGCCAGGAGCGCCAAGACCCGCAAGGTCCTCAGCGGCAGCATCCCGGTCGCCGGCCTCGTCGGTGAGGGCTTCGTCCCCTCCGGCGCCACGAAGGCCTCCTACCGGGACGGTGTCCGGCCCGCGGTCGCCGCGAACGGCGGCGGTGCCGTCGGCGCCCTCGACACCGGCTCCTCGGTGTCCGGTGACTTCACGGCCTCGCCTCTGCTGTCCTCCGGCTCCTGGTCGTCGGGCTCGTCCTCGGGCGCCTTCACGTACTCGTACCAGATCCAGGTCCCGGAGACCGCCGGCGGTCTGATGCCGAAGGTCGGTCTGTCGTACTCCTCGCAGTCCGTCGACGGCCGTACGTCCTCGACGAACAACCAGGCCTCCTGGATCGGTGACGGCTGGGACTACAACGCGGGCTCCATCACCCGTACGTACGCCAACTGCCGTCAGGACTCCAAGAAGGCGGGATCGAACAACTCCACGCACCGCACCGCGGACCTGTGCTGGGGCTCGGAGAACGCCACCCTCTCCCTCGGCGGCCTGACCACCGAGCTGGTGTGGGACAAGACAAAGGGCAAGTGGTTCACGGCCAACGGCGACGGCTCCACCGTCGAGCTCGTCAAGGGAGAGGCCACCGGCAACGGCGCCAAGGACGGTGAGTACTGGGTCGTCACCACCAAGGACGGCACCAAGTACCACTTCGGCAAGAACAAGCTCCCGGGCTGGTCCGACCACGGCACCGCAGCCGACGACCCGACCACCAAGTCCGTCCTGACCGTCCCCGTCTACGGCAACCACAGCGGCGAGGACTGCTACAAGGGCCCCACGACCACCGACTGGACCAACTCCTGGTGCACACAGGGCTGGCGCTGGGGCCTCGACTACGTCGAGGACATCCACGGCAACGCGATGTCGCTGTGGTGGGACAAGGACCAGAACTACTACGCCCGGAACTTCAACTTCAAGGCCCCGGTCGTCTACGACCGTGACGGCTGGCTCAGCCACATCTACTACGGCCAGCGCAGCGACAGCATCTTCACCGCGACGGCCCCGGCCCGGGTCGGCTTCACGGTGGCGGAGCGCTGCTACACCGTCAAGGACATCACCTGCTCCGAGGCCAACTTCACGTCCAAGGACCCGCGCAACTACCTGCCCTGGTACGACACCCCGGCCGACCTGCGCTGTGAGAGCGGCAAGAAGTGCTGGAACGCCGGTCCGACCTTCTGGACCCGTAAGCGCCTCGACAAGATCACGACGTCGGCCCAGCGGCGCACCGACACCGCCGCCCGCCAGGTCGTCGACGAGTACCAGCTCAAGCAGAGCTTCGCCAAGCTGCTGACCGGCCCGAACACGGCCCTGTGGCTGGAGTCCGTCCAGCGCACCGGCTATGCCCGCAACGGCTCCACCGACGCGAGCGTGACACTCAACACCGTACGGTTCGAGCCCAACACCGAGGACATGCCGAACCGCGTCAAGGCGGTCAACACCCATCGTCCCGGCTTCTCCCGGCTGCGCATCGGCCGCGTCGTCAACGAGTACGGCGGCGAGACCGTCGTCACCTACAAGAAGATCGGCGGCGACTGCCTCACCGGTGACCTGCCGCTGCTCGACCAGCGGCCCGGCGAGGACCGCGCCACGGCCATGGCCCGGCTGCAGGCCCAGCTCAAGGTCAACGACCGGCTCTGCTACCCGTCGTTCTGGAACCCCGACCCCGAGGTCGAGGACATCGACTGGTTCCACAAGTACGTCGTGGACACCGTCGAGGAACTGCCGAACATCGACGGCAACTACACCGTCAAGACGGCCTACCAGTACAAGAACCCGGCCTGGAAGCTCGCCGAGGCCGAGTTCACCAAGAAGTCCCAGCGCACCTACTCGCAGTTCGCGGGCTTCGAGCAGACCACCGTGCTGACCGGCCCGGACGACGAGGCCAGTGCCGCGCAGCGCTCCAAGTCGGTCACCCGCTTCTTCCGGGGCCTCGGCGACACCGTGTCCGTCAAGGACATCACCGGCGCCGAGATCGCCAAGGACGAGGAGCCGTTCGCCGGCCGGATCGCCGAGGAGCTCACCTACACCGACTCCACCAAGGCCGACTCCGACTGGCTGAGCCGCAGCGTCACCAAGCCGGCGGCCACCGAACTCGCCCGGCGCGACCGCGACGACGGCCTGAGCCCGCTGCGGGCCTGGCGGGTCACGGAGCCGGAGGAGATCGCGTACACGAAGTCGTCGGGTACCAACTCCGACGACCCGCGTGCGGCGCGGTCGGTGAAGACGACGACGACGTACGACCCGACGTACGGTCTGCCCACGCTGGTCGAGTCGCTGGGCGACACCGGCAAGACCGGTGACGAGTCCTGCACCAAGTCCGAGTACGTGCACCAGACCGCCAAGAACCTGATCGGTCTCAGCAAGCAGGTCCTCGTCTCCCCCACCACCTGCGCCAACGCGAACTGGAGCGACCTCACGACGCTGAGCGGCGCCGCCCGCACCGCGTACGACGGAGGGGTCTACGGCGCGACGCTGTCGGGCTCGACCCGCGGGCTGGCCACCGAGTCGTGGTCGCTCAAGGGCGACGGCACCGGCTTCCAGACCAACGGAACCGCCGGCTTCGACGACATCGGCCGGGTGACCCGGCAGACCGACCCGGACCAGCTGGCCCAGTCACTGCCGAAGTCCTCCACGATCACCTACTCCTCCGAGGGACCGGCCACGGGCCAGGTCTTCAAGGTCACCACGACCAATGTGCTCGGGCACAGCCAGACCCAGGAACTGGAGCCCGGCCGCTCGGTCACGGTGAAGACGACCGACGCCAACAACCTGGTCAGCGAGGCGAAGTACGACCCGCTGGGCCGGCTCTCCGAGGCCTGGGCCCCGGGCCGCGCCCCCTCATCCTCCTCGGTGCCGGACTTCCGCGCGGTCTACACCATCCCGCCGGAGGAGACCGACCCCGACCACCCGAACACCAAGATCCGCAAGCCTCCGTACGTCACCACGTACAGCCGGGGCTACGAGAACCGGGTCGAGACCTCCGTCACCCTCTACGACGGCCTCGGCCGCGAACGGCAGACGCAGGAGGAGGCCGACGGCGACGCCGGCTGGCTGATCACCGACACGCTGTACAACAACGCGGGTGAGGTCTACCGGACCAACAACGCCTATCTGACGGCCGAGGCCGAGCCGGGCGAGCTGTTCACCCCGGTCTCCGACACGGCCGTCCCCAACATCACCCGCTACACCTACGACGGTCTCGGCCGCGTGCTCCAGGAGACCCCGTACATGAAGTACGTGGATCCGAACACGCAGGAGTCCAGCTCGAAGGCGTACCCGGAGCGGGGCGTCCGTTACGAGTACGGCGAGGACTGGTCGAAGGTCGTCCAGCCGCAGGGCGACTCGTCCTACCGCGTCTACACCGACGCGACGGGCCGGACCCTGCGCGCCGACACCTTCAACCCCGCGGCGCCCGGGGGCTTCACGTCGACGCGCTACGAGTACAACGCGAAGGGCCTCGTCGACAAGGCGATCGCCTCGGCCGATCCCACGCACCCCTGGTCCTGGACGTACGACCACAACGGCCGGATGGAGACGGCGACCGACCCCGACTCGGGCACGAGCCGTACCGCGTACGACGCCCGTGGCCGGGTCCTCACCACCACCAACGCCCGCGGCATCAAGGTCTGGAACGCCTACGACGAGCTGTCGCGGCCGAAGCAGCAGCGTCTGACCGACTCGTCCGGCACGGTGCTCGCCGACTTCACGTACGACACCGCCCCGGGCGGCAAGGGCATGCCCGCCACCGCCACCCGCTACACCGACACGCTGGCCTACACGCAGACGGTCGGCGGCTACACAAAGGACTACCAGCCGACCTCGACCACGCTGTCGCTGCCGCAGTCCGTCGTCGACACCTGGGGGCTGAAGAAGGACTACACCTACAGCTACTCCTACTCGGACACGGGTGCGCTGGAGGAGGGCACGCTCCCGGCGGTCGGCAGGTTCGACGCCGAGAAGCTGGTCGTCCGATACAACGAGGACGGCAAGCCGCTCTCCGTCTCCGGCAAGGACTGGTACGGCTCCGAGACCCTCTACGACCCGTACGGCCAGGTCCTGCGCTCCACCCTGGGCGCCCAGCCCTACCGGGTGTGGACGCAGAACTCGTACGACGAGTCCAGCGGTGAGCTGACGGACCAGCAGGTCTACCGCGAGAAGTCGGGGACCGCCGCGGACACCTCCGTTGTCGCCGACAACCTGGTCTCCCACCGGGCCTACACCTACGACCCGGCGGGCAACGTCACCTCGATCGAGGAGAAGTCCGTCGGGATCGAGGAGCGGCAGTGCTTCGTCTACGACCCGACGGGGCAGCTGAAGACCGCCTGGACCGCCAAGAACCCGGCACAGAACTGCACCACCCCGAAGAACGCGGACGGCACGGTGAACGTCGCCGCGGGCAAGGACGCCTCCGGCTACTGGCAGGAGTACGCGTACGACCTCCTCGGCAACCGCACCCAGCTGACCGAGAAGGACCTCACCGGCACCACCGCCAAGGACGCCACGACCGACTACGCCTACGGCAAGGCAGACGGCAGCCAGCCGCACACGCTGACCAAGGTGTCGAAGACCTACACGACCCCCGCGGGCGCGCAGGTCAAGGCCGAGGCCACCCGTCTGTACGAGCTGACCGGCGAGACCAAGTCGATCACCTCGATCCAGAACGGTGACAAGCAGGACCTGACCTGGACCTACGACGGCAAGATCGACCGGATCAGTGGTCAGGGCAGCGGCGGGAAGACGCCGTACGTGGGTCTGGCCGACAAGTGCCTCGACCTGAAGTCCGGAACGGCGGCCACCGGCCAGCCGATGCAGCTCTACACCTGCAACGCGTCACCGGCGCAGAACCTCAGGTTCACGCCGACCCCGGCTCCTGTCGGAGGGACGCAGACCAACCCCGACCGGGGCACCCTGTCGCTCTACGACACCTGGTGTCTCCAGCCGACCTCGAACGCTCCGGGATCGGCGGTGCAGATCCAGAAGTGCGGCACCACCGCCGCGCAGGTGACCGCCCAGGAGCTGCGGCGGAACACGGCCGGACAGCTCATCCACCAGGACTCGGGCCTGTGCCTGGCGGTCCAGGGCGCGAACTCGGCCAACGCCACACCGATCGTCCTGGCGACGTGTGACGGCTCGTCGTCCGCGCAGCTCTGGCAGCCGCAGAACGAGACCCGTCACATCTACGGCCCCGACGGTGAGCGTCTACTGACCGTCAAGGGCAAGCAGGCCACCCTGCACCTGGGGGAGGCCGAGGTCACCGTCCAGAAGGGCGGTGTCCTGGTCAGCACCCAGCGCACCTACGTCGTCCCCGGCGGCGGCGCGGTCATGCGCTACGCCTACGGCAACGGTGCGGAGACCCTGGTCGCCCAGACCGCGGACCACCAGGGCAGCGTGTACACGGAGGTCGCCCTCAACGGCACCATGCCGGTACGCATCCGCAAGCAGGACCCGTTCGGCAACGAGCGCGGCACCGCCGGTGCCAGCCTGCAGAACCACAAGGGGTTCCTGGGCAAGACGCGTGACGACGCCTCCGGCTTCCAGCCGCTCGGCGCGCGTCTGTACGACCCGGTGATCGGACGCTTCCTGTCCGTCGACCCGGTGCTCGACCTGAACGACCCGTTGCAGGCCAACGGGTACGCCTACGCGCAGAACAACCCGGTCACCTACTCCGACCCGACCGGTCTGGCGATCAGCCTGACCGCCTCGGAGAAGGCCGCGGCCCTCGCCGGCGCGGGTCTGTCCGCGGCGCAGGTCGCCCAGGCGCAGTCCATGATGGGCAAGTCGCTGACCTCGGTGATCCTCGCCGTGGCCTGGGAGACGCTGAAGGACTTCATCGGCATCAACGACGCCATGGCCTGCTTCGGCGGTGACATGTGGTCGTGCGGCAGCATCATCCTGGACGCCATTCCCTGGACGAAGCTGGGCAAGATCCCGTCGGTCCTGAAGGCGATCAACCGCACCATCGACGCCATCCAGGCGTTCAAGGCCGCCAAGCGGGCCGCCGAGGCCGTGCTCAAGGCCGCCAAGGCAGCCGAGGCCGCGGCTCTGCGGGCCAAGAAGCTGGCCATCGAGAAAGCCAAGAAGGAGGCCGCGCAGAGAGCCAAGAAGAAGGCCGCTGAGGCAGCCAAGAGAAGGGCCGACGCGGCAGCCGCCGCGAAGCGGAAGACAGGTAACCCCGTCCACAAGCAGTCCCAGGCCAAGGCCGCCCCGAAGGTGTCCACCAGCAAGGCCTCCGGAGGTGGTGGCGGCAAGAGCGGCGCCGGTTCCAAGCCCGGCGGTGGTTCAAAACCCGGTGGCAATTCCGGCGGCTCCTCGCGCAACAACGGCGGATCCAGCGGAGACGGCGGGTCGGGCAGGTCGGAGACGGGCGGCGGCTGCAACAGCTTCGTGCCCGGCACGAAGGTTCTGATGGCCGACGGCTCCACCAAGCCGATCGAGCGGGTCAAGGCGGGCGACAAGGTCGTCGCGACCGACCCGAGGACCGGCGAGACCCGGATCGAGACGGTCACGGCCGAGATCAAGGGCCGGGGTCTCAAGCACCTCGTCGAGGTCACTCTCGACACCGACGGCTCGAAGGGCACGAGGACGGCCCAGGTCACCGCGACCGACGGCCACCCCTTCTGGGTCGCCGAACTCGGCGAGTGGATCCCCGCCACCGACCTGAAGTCGGGCCAGTGGCTGCGGACCAGCACCGGTACGTACGTACAGATCGCCGCGATCCGGCGCTGGACGGCGCAGCGGGCGACTGTCCACAACCTCACGGTCGGCGATCTCCACACGTTCTACGTGGTGGCGGCGGGGACCTCGGTCCTCAACCACAACACCAGCGGCCAGGCGTGCGAGGTCTGGACCTCCCAGCAGACGCACCAGACCTCGGGTGTGCTGGACACCCAGGTCGATCAGATTCCGCTGGGCAGTGGACCGGACTCCGGTGGGTTCCTCAGCCAGGACAGCAACGCGGTCAGTGGGACCAACGGCGTCGTCGACTGGCGGACCATCCCGGGCATGACGCAGGAGAACCGCCACCACGTCGAGATGCAGGCGGCGGCCTATATGCGGCTGAACAACATCCGGCAGGGCCGCGTGTACATCAATCACCCGGGGGGCGTCTGCGGCTACTGCGACGGACGCTTCTACCAAGGGGGAGTCAATATCGAGGACGCCCTGCCCCATGGCGCGGAGCTCTGGGTCACCGTGGTCGGAGGGGGGACGACGTACTTCCGCGGAAACCGCAGGTGATCCCCGAGTGATCTCTAGGGATCCGGCGTGACCGGTCTGCCGGTGGGGCGTGCAAACGCTCCACCGGCAGACGCGCTTTCGCGGGCGGCCCCCTCGGCGCGGATCCGGAGTTTCAGAATGGGGGCGCCGGGGACGGCTCGTCGGGCCGTTCCTCGCGGCGTGGCCTTTCCAGGACGTGGGGTTCCAGGCCGGCGCGGTACGTCTGGAGATCTGTGCCCGGTGCTGCCGCGACGGTGAGCATCCGGCTCTCCTGGCCGGGCGGGGCGTAGCCGGCCGGCGGCGGGGCGATCCGGGCCAGGGCGTCGTCACTGCACAGCCACCGGGTCGACGGCGCCTCGTTGACCGCAGGGGCGAAGGGCAGGGCAGAGAATCCGTTCAACGCGCCGGATGCGAGCACCTCGGCCGGCACCACGGCGGAGAACTTCACCTCGGTTCCCAGCAGGGCCTCGTGCACGGTGCGGTGCAGCAGGAACCGCTCGAGGCTCTCGCCGGTGGGCCGCCAGGTGTCGGAGGTGTTCGTGCGATCGAGGACCTGCCGGTCCGTCGATGCCGGATCCACGGCCCAGTAGTAGCCGTGCTGGTTCTCGATCCAGAAGACCAGCATTCCGTCGGCGTCCCTTTTCAGATCGGCCGCCGTCACCGCGTGGTCCTGGAAGGTGACCCGCGTTCCGGTGGAAGAAGCCGCTCTGTGCCATTCGACCAGCTCGCGGGGAACGTCCTCGGACGCCGGGAAGGCCGGTTCCGCCGATTCATCGGATATGCCGTACCAACGGCGGAGAAAACGCCGGGCGCTGTCGCTTCGGGGGTGCAGGAGCTCTTCCACACCCGAAGCGTACGGGGGGCAGACGAGTCGGGCTGTACGCCGGGTTCTGTCACCCGGCTGCCTCGCGGCGGCCGGGGAGACGGCCATCCATCTAGGGCCGGTGTTGCCACCGGCCTCGTGCGGTCTACCCGCGGACTCGGGCGGGCAGCCCTCGAACGTCCGCGCAGAGCGCTTTTCACGGCGCTCCTTTTGACCTTGCTCCGGGTGGGGTTTACCTAGCTGCCCAGGTCACCCTGGGCACTGGTGGTCTCTTACACCACCGTTTCACCCTTACCCCGCACCGAGGTGCTGGGCGGTCTGCTTTCTGTGGCACTGTCCCGCGGGTCACCCCGGGTGGCCGTTAGCCACCACCTTGCCCTGTGGAGCCCGGACGTTCCTCGGGAAGCCCCCTAGGGGGACTCCACGCGGCCGTCCGCCCGGCTCGTCTGCCGTGTCGACCATGTTACCGGGCGCCTGTCCCGGCGGGGACCAGCCGCCGTCGCCAGTACCGAGCCGGCCAGGATCAGGGCGAACGCCGCCAGGACGGCCGGCGTCAAGGGCTCGTCCAGGAAGATCGCGCCCGCCGCCACCGCCACCGCCGGATTGACGTACGTGATCACCGTCGAGCGGGTGGGGCCTATCTCCTTGATCAGTTCCAGGAAGGCCACGAACGCCACCGCCGTGCAGATCACTCCCAGGGCCGCGAGGGCGCCCAGGACCGAGGCGGACGGCATGCGGTCCGGCCGGGTCAGTGCCGCCGGCGCGGCGTAGACCAGGGCGCAGAGGGTGAGGCAGGGGGCGATGAGCTGCAGGGTCGGGACGTCCTTCAGGCGGCGGGCCGCGATCAGCGGGGCCGTCGCGTAGCCCACCACCGTCAGCAGCACCTCGGCCAGGGACTTCGCGTCTCCGCCGGTCAGATGGGGGACCGTGAGGACTCCGACTCCCGCCAGGCCCACCATCAGGCCCGTCGTCCGGCGGGCGCCCAGCACCTCCCCCTCGCCGAAGTAGCGGGCCGCCACCACGCCCACGATGGGGACTCCGGCGATCAGCAGACCGGCGGTGGAGCTCGACAGGTGCCTCTCCGCGTCCGTCAAGGTGAACCAGGGCCCGATGATCTCTATGCACGCGAAGGCCAGCATCGGGGCCCAGTGGGCGCGGACGGTGCGTGAGAAGCCCCCCTGCCGCAGCGCGAAGGGCAGCAGGAGCAGTGCGCCCAGCGCGCACCGCGTGAACACCACCATGGACGGGGAGAGGTCCTCCACCGCCACCTTGATCAGCAGATAGGGGATGCCCCAGACCACTCCCATCAGGGAGAACAGGAACCAGCCGCGTGCAGTCATGCCCGCAGTCTCGGCCCGGTCAGTACCGTGCGTCTTGAACGCTGTTGCGGTACGCCGCCGGGGTCACGCCGAGGACCCTGCGGAACCAGCGGGTCAGGTGCGCCTGGTCCGCGAAGCCGACCAGCGGGGCCACCTCGGCGGGGCGCAGTCCCGCGTCCAGGAGGGCGCGGGCGCGGTGCACGCGGTGCTGGGCCAGCCAGGCGTACGGGGGCACCCCCATCGTCGTACGGAAGGCGCGCAGGAGTTGGTAGCGGGACAGGTCCAAGCCCTCGGCGAGGTCGGCCAGGGAGGGGGGCGCGAGGAGTTCGTCGGCCAGGCGGTCGCGGACGGCCCTCGCGATGCGGTCCGCGCCGGGGACGGCGTCGCTCACCGGGCGGGCGGTCGAGTGGCGGCGGGCCAGGGCGGTCAGCAGCCAGGGCAGGCGGGACTCCGCCTCCAGGGGGTCGGGGCAGGCGCTCAGCTCGGTGTGGGCGGTGCGGAAGGCGGCGGCGAGTTCCGGGTCGTCGATCAGGGGTTCGCGGAAGTGCGGTACGCCACCGAGGACGCCCTCGGCGAGCAGGGCCGGGCCGGCGTACAGGGCGCGGTAGGCGTAGCCGTCGGTGGTGTTGCCGGGGCCGCCGGTGTGCATCTCGCCGGGGGCGAGGACGACGACGGAGCCGGGGCCGGTGCGGATGTGGCCGCCCCGGTAGTCGATGACCTCCGAGCCGCTCACGCAGACGCCGACGGTGAACTCGTCGTGGGCGTGCGGGGCGTAGACGTGCTTGTCGAAGCGGGCGGTCAGCAGGTCCAGGGGCGGGCCGCAGCGGCCGAGTCTCGCTCTGGTCCACAGCGCCTGTTCACGGCTCATGCCACTCCCCCGTTCAGCAAGGTACTAGGGGTGGAACGCCTTCAGGCCCGTGTTCCATGCCGCCGCCAGGTCCGCGTCGTCCGGAAATCTGCCGTGGATCTCCAGGATCACCATCCCGTGGGCGAACGCCCACACCGAGCGGGCCAGGTCGACGTCTGCGCCGCAGGCCCGCAGGAGCGGCATCGCGGCGCGGTCCTCCAGGCCGGGGGGCAGGAGGGCGCGGGGCAGGGGGCGTTCGGTGGCGAGGCGGTAGAGGTGGGGGTGGGCGAGGGCGTACGTGCGGTACGCCTCCCCCAGCGCCGGCAGGGAGCCCGGCTCGCGCTCCTCCGCCTCCTCCAGGGCCGCCGCCGACTCCTCCAGCATCTGCGCGGTCAGCTCGACCTCGACGGCGTGCTTGTCGGGGAAGTGCTTGTAGAGGGAGGGGGCCCTGATGCCGAGGTGGTCGGCGAGGGCCCGCATGGTGACGGCGGCGGGCCCGGCGTCCTCCAGGAGGGTCCGGGCGGCCGCCGCGATCTCGCGGGCGCGGGGCGTGAGACGGTCAGCCACGCTGGAAGCCCTCCTTCGTGCGCAGTCCGTATCCGAAGGCGCGATCGTACGAGATGTGCGCGAGCCAGCCGCAGAGGGCCGCGAAGAACGGGGGCCAGGCGACCGGCCCGACGGCGTAGTCGACCATCAGCGCGAGCGGGACCGACGCGCGGTGCAGCGCGTTGTAGTACGGCACCGCGCGGGGCGGGAGTTGCCCCTTCGCCATACGGGGGGCCTCGTCCGCGGCCACGAGGAACGTCAGGTCCGGGGCGACGAGGAGGGCGAGGGCGGCGACGCCGGTGAGCCAGCCGTGGTTGACGCCCTCCAGCACGGCGAAGGCCGACCAGAAGAGAGCCGCCGCGAGCCAGGCCGTACGGCGGACCAGTCGAAGGGGTGAGCTGGTGCTGGTGGTGGCCGTGCTCATGACTGCCTCCCGGGGCGCCGACAGCGGCGGCTAACAGCGTTAGCCTCGATGTCACGACCGTACGGCTAACACTGTTAGCCGTCAAGGGCCGGCCCCGGCCGGTCCGCGCTCGACCCTGCCGCGAATCCGTCCGCACGCGGACGGCGCCGACCGCCTCGTACAGGCGCTTGCGCACAGGGAGCGGGCGTGAGCACGCCGTACTCTGTCCGGGAGCCGAACCGCGAAGGAGAACCCCGTGCTTGTCCTGCTGCCGCCCTCCGAGGGGAAGGCCTCGTCCGGTCGTGGCGCGCCGTTGAAGCTGGAGTCGCTGGCGCTGCCCGGGCTGACCGCCGCCCGTGAGGCCGTGCTCGGCGAGCTGACCGAGCTGTGCGCGAGCGACGAGGAGAAGGCGCGCGAGGTGCTCGGGCTGAGCGAGGGACTGCGCGGCGAGGTCGCCAAGAACGCGGAACTGCGCACCGCGGGCGCCCGGCCGGCCGGGGAGATCTACACGGGGGTCCTCTACGACGCCCTGGACCTGGCCTCGCTGGACGCGGCGGCGAAGCGGCGCGCGGCGCGGTCGCTGCTGGTGTTCTCCGGGCTGTGGGGCGCGGTGAGGGTGACGGACCGGATCCCGTCGTACCGCTGCTCGATGGGGGTGCGGCTGCCGGGGCTCGGCGCGCTGGGCACGCACTGGCGTACGCCGATGGCGGACGCGCTGCCCGAGGCGGCCGGGGACGGGCTGGTGCTCGACCTGAGGTCGGCGGCGTACGGGGCGGCCTGGAAGCCGAAGGGCGAGGTCGCCGGGCGGACCGCGACCGTACGGGTGCTGCACGCGCCGACCCGGAAGGTCGTCAGTCACTTCAACAAGGCGACGAAGGGGCGGATCGTACGGAGCCTGCTGGCGGCCGGGATCGCGCCGAAGGGCCCGGCGCAGCTGGTGGAGGCGCTGCGGGAGCTCGGGTACGTGGTGGAGGTCCGGGAGCCGGCGCGGGCGGGGACGCCCTGGACGCTGGATGTGCTGGTGGACGAGGTGCACTGAGCCCACCGCCGGGGCTGCGTTGCAGCATGCGCAACGACCTTTGCGCGTGTTGCACCCCGGGGGCAGGATGAGGCGCATGACCTCACCGCCGCCCCCACCTTCGGCCGCCGCGTCGACGGCCTCGGTACTGGATCTGGCCCCGGTCGTGCCCGTGGTGGTCCTCGACGACGTCTCCGACGCCGTGCCGCTGGCGCGGGCGCTGGTGGCGGGCGGGCTGCCCGCGATCGAGGTGACCCTGCGGACCCCGGTCGCGCTCGACGCGATCCGGGAGATCTCCGGGGCGGTCCCGGAGGCCGTCGTCGGGGCCGGGACCGTGATCGCGCCGGAGCAGGTCACGGCGTGCGCGGCGGCCGGGGCGCGGTTCCTGGTGAGCCCGGGCTGGACGGAGGTCCTGCTGACGGCGATGCGGGCGTCGGGGCTGCCGTTCCTGCCGGGGGTGTCGACCACGTCCGAGGTGGTGGCGCTGCTGGAGCGCGGGGTGCGGGAGATGAAGTTCTTCCCGGCGCAGGCGGCGGGGGGTACGGCGTATCTGCGGTCGCTCGCCGGGCCGCTCCCCCAGGCCCGCTTCTGCCCGACGGGCGGGGTCGGCCCGGACAACGCGGCGGAGTATCTGGCGCTGCCGAACGTGGCGTGCGTCGGCGGGACCTGGATGCTGCCGGCGGACGCGGTGGCGGCGCGGGACTGGGCTCGGATCGAGGGCCTGGCGCGCGCCGCCCGCGGGCTCAGGGCCTCAGGTGGGACGTGTCGTTGAAGAGGCGGACGCTGGCGTTGCCGTCGGCGTAGTACGCCACCGCCGACAGCGAGGCCGCCGAGAGCTCCATGCGGAACAGGGACTCGGGCGGGGCGCCCAGGGCGAGCCGTACGAACGTCTTGATCGGCGTCACATGGGTGACCAGCAGGACCGTACGGCCCGCGTACGCCGCGACCAGCTTGTCGCGGGTGGCGGCGACCCGGGTGGCGGTGGCCGCGAAGCTCTCGCCACCGCCGGTCGGTTCGGCCTCGGGGTCGCCGAGCCACCGGGTCAGGTCCTCGGGGTGGCGCTCCTGGACCTCGCCGAAGGTGAGGCCCTCCCAGGCGCCGAAGTCCGTCTCGATCAGCCCCTCCTCGATCGTCACCTCCAGACCGAGGCGGGCGGCGACGGCACCGGCGGTCTGGCGGGTGCGGGCCAGCGGGGAGGCGAGGATGTGCTGGATCGTGCCGCGCCGGGCGAGCGCCGCCGCGACCCGCTCGGCCTGCTCCCGGCCGACCTCGGAGAGGGAGGGATCGGTGCCGCCCCGGCCGGAGAACCGCTTCTGGGGGGTGAGGGGGGTCTCGCCGTGCCGGAGCAGGACGAAGGTGGCGGGCGCACCCAGATCGGGGGCGGACCCCCAGCCGACGGAGGGCTTACCGGCGGGCGTGGCGACCGACCGGGCCGCCCGAAGATCGGCGGCGGCCTTCGGCACGGCGGTGGGGTCGGTGTCGGCGGCCCCGGCCTGCCCGGACGACGCTCCGGTGACGTCGACGGCCCCGGCCTGCCCGGACGACGCTCCGGTGACGTCGGCGAACGCCGAGCCGGTGACTCCGGTAGGCGTCGAGCCGGTGACTCCGCCAGGCGTCGAGCCGATGGCTCCGGCGGACGCCGAGCCGGTGACTCCGCCAGGCGTCGAGCCGATGGCTCCGGCGGACGCCGAGCCGGTGCCTCCGCCAGGCGTCGAGCCGATGGCTCCGGCGGACGCCGAGCCGCCTGCCGAGCCGGACGTGCCGACGGTCGCCGAGGCACTTGCCGAGCCGGTCGTCGGCGCGGACGCCGAACCGGTCGCCTGCGCGGACGCCGAGCCGGTCGCCTGCGCGGACGCCGAGCCGGTCGTCTGCGCGGATGCCGAGCCGGTCGTCGTGGCGGCCCGGGAAGCGGTCGTCTCGGCCTCCGTCGGGTCGGCACCGGTCGAATGCGGTGTACGTGCCTGGGCCAGTGCCTCGCGGGCCCGGGCCGCGCCCGCTGCCGCGTCTCCGGGCGGACCGGAGGGCTCCGGCACGGTCACCGCGGCCCGGGCGGCCGCGGCCGTGTCCAGGGCGGCGCGGGACGACTGCGGGTCCCACTGCTCGCCGCGCCGGCCCGCGTCCATCGCCTCGTTGGCGAGCCGGTCGGCGTGCTTGTTGCGCTCGCGCGGGATCCACTCGTAGGTGACCTGTGCGGGCGGGAGCAGCCGGGCGGCCTCGGTGGCCAGCGGCTTCATGTCGGGGTGCTTGATCTTCCAGCGGCCCGACATCTGCTCGACCACGAGCTTGGAGTCCATCCGCACCCGCACCGTCGCCGACGGGTCGAGTTCGAGGGCGGCGCGCAGTCCGGCCAGCAGCCCCCGGTACTCGGCCACGTTGTTCGTGGCGACCCCGATGTACTCGGCGCGCTCGGCGAGCGTCTCCCCGGTCGCCGCGTCGATCACGACACTGCCGTACCCCGCGGGCCCGGGGTTGCCCCGCGACCCGCCGTCCGCCTCGACGATGAACTCCCGCACGCCGCCGCCCCCTACAGCCCGGACTCGGAGGTGCGCACGAGGATCCGACGGCAGTTCTCGCACCGTACGACGGTGTCGGGCGCGGCCTTGCGGATCTCGCTGAGCTCGGTGACCGCGAGCTCCTGGCGGCAGCCCTGGCAGGTGCGGGCGTACAGCTTGGCCGCGCCGATGCCGCCCTGCTGCTCGCGCAGCTTCTCGTACAGCTTGAGCAGGTCGGCGGGGACGGACCCGGCGACGAGCTCGCGCTCCTTGGTGACCGAGGAGGCCTCGCCGTCGAGCTCCTCGAAGGCGGCGTCACGGCGGGCGGTCGCGTCGTCGATCTTGCCCTGGACGGCGCCGACCCGCTCGGTCAGCTCGGTGACCCGCTCCTGCGCGGACTCACGGCGCTCCATGACCTCCAGGACGACGTCCTCGAGGTCGCCCTGGCGCTTGGCGAGGGAGACGATCTCCTTCTGGAGGTTCTCCAGGTCCTTGGGGGAGGTGACCGCGCCGGAGTCCAGGCGCTGCTGGTCGCGGGCGGCGCGCTGGCGCACCTGGTCCACGTCCTGCTCGGCCTTGGTCTGCTCGCGGGCGGTGTCGCTCTCCTCGGTCTGCGCGGCCACGAGCAGGTCGCGCAGTTGCGTCAGATCCTTGGTCAGCGACTCGATCTCGGCGTGCTCGGGCAGCGACCTGCGCTTGTGCGCGAGCTGCTGCAGGCGGACGTCGAGGGCCTGGACGTCGAGAAGACGGATCTGGTCGGCGGGCGCGGCGTTCAGTTGGGGGCTCCCATTGCGCTAGAGGTGGGGCTGGACGCCGCGTGGGCGGTCCAGGGGTCGGTGACCGTACGCGAGACATGGACCCTGAGGCCCCATCCGTGACGGTCGGAGATCTCGTCGAGCTGGGCTGCGGCCAGCTCGCACCAGGGCCACTCGGTGGCCCAGTGCGCCGCGTCGAGCAGCGCGAGAGGGCTCCGGGCGCGGGCTTCCGACACCGGGTGGTGGCGCAGGTCCGCGGTGAGGAAGGCGTCGACGCCGGCGGCGCGGACGTGCTCGAAGAGGCTGTCGCCGGAGCCGCCGCTGACGGCGACGGTCCGCACGAGCGCCTCGGGGTCGCCGGCCACCCGGATGCCCTGCGCGGTGGCGGGCAGCCGCTCGGCGGCGCGGGCGGCGAACTCGCGGACGGTGACCGGGTGGTCGAGCGCGCAGATCCTGCCGAGGCCGCGCCGCCCCTCGGGGTCGCTCGCGTCGGGCACGAGGGGCCGTACGACCCGCAGGTCGAGCGCGCCGGCGAGGGCGTCGCTCACGCCCGGGTCGGCGGTGTCGGCGTTGGTGTGGGCGACGTGCAGGGCGATGTCGTTCTTGATGAGGGTGTGCACGACCCGGCCCTTGAAGGTGGAGGCCGCGACGGTCGTCGTCCCTCGGAGGTAGAGCGGGTGGTGGGTGACCAGCAGGCCGGCCCCCAGCTTCACGGCTTCCTCCACGACCTCCTGCACGGGGTCGACGGCGAACAGCACCCGGGAGACGTCCTGATCCGGCTCCCCCACGACGGTGCCGACCGCGTCCCAGGACTCGGCCCGCTCGGCGGGCCACAGGTTGTCCAGCGCGGCGATGACTTCAGACAGACGGGGCACGGGGAAAGGCTACCTGGCCGCTCCGCGGACCCGGGACGGCCGGCGGTGTGCGCGCATGACGGCCGCGGGCGTCGACGCCGGGCCCTGCGGAGAACAGCACAGCCACCCCGTCCGCCTCTGGCGAATCGGTTCTGCACCACTCTTACGAGGGAAGCCCCCGTCTCCCGCTCCCCCGCCCGTGCGTGCGAAAACTAGCTTCTTCGCCGGAGGTGACCGACCCATGACGGCCTGTGCGATCGAACCCACCACGGAGGACGGCGACGAGGACCCCCCGTCGCCCGTCCCCCCGGCCCCCTGTGTGATCACCGCGGACGGCGCCTACGCCGCACGTCTCGCCCGCGGCCCCCGTCCCGACAGCTGGTTCCCGGAGCGCTGGACCCTCGACGGCCCCGAGCCCTACGCGGTACCGCTGCCGGTCCACCAGCCCGAGGAGCCCGGCACCCAGGTGCAGCCGCTGGCCGACGGCCGGGTGCTGGTCTGCCGGACCGTGCGGGACCGGCACACCTTCTCCCTCCTCTACCCCACCGGCCCCGGCACCGGCGAGCTGCCTCTGGGCGCCGTGGAGTGCCGGGGCGAGGGGGCGGGGCTGCGTCTGCTGCCGCCGGCACCGGGCGGCGGGCGCGCCTACGCCCTCGCCGTGGGCGGGCGCACCAGCACCGTGTGGCTGGTGGCCGGCGGTGCCTTCGGCCCGGAGCGGGTGGCCGACGTCCCCGGCCACTGCTCGGGAGGCGTCTGGCTGGACCGTACGGGCCGGATGCTCGCCCTGGACCGTGAGCTCGGCGGCCGGACCAAGACGGTCGTGGTGGACCTGGCGGACGGCGAGGTCTCCCCGCTGCTGCAGATCGCCGCCCACAGCGACGACCGTCTCCTGCTCGCCGACCCGGACAGCGGCCTGCTGGTGATCCACTCGGACGCCCCGTCCCCCGGCGCCCCGCGGCTCGGCTGGGGCGTGCTCGGCAGCACCCTGCCGGTGCGGTTCCCGGAGTCCCTGCGGCTGCCCGACTGCACGCTCACCCCGTTCGCCGTCCAGCCCGGCCCGATACTGCTTCCGGAGCGCTGTGCCGTGGCCCTGCGCATCGACGGCTCCTCCGGCACCTGGGTCGGCACCTGGCGCCCGGCGGAACGGCGGCTCCAGCAACTCGCCGCCCCCGAGGGCTGGCTGGCGGGCAGCGGCCTGTGGACGCCGGACGGTGTGCTGTGCCTGCCGTACGCCACCGCGGACGAACCCTGCGCGGTGGCCCGCCTGACCCCGCCCGAGGTCCCCCCGCCGCCGCAGCCCGCCGCGCCGGCCGAGCCCGGGGAACCCGAGCCCACGACACCCCGTCCCGTCCCCCTGCAACAGGCGCCTCTGGGCCGACTTGTAACGAACTAGCTGCGGTTGGCGTGCCCGCCTGGATTCGCCCCATGGTGTGCCGGATAAAATCGCCCGGCTGTACGAAAGATCATGTTGACGGGGTGAACTCACCAGATGAGCGACGCAAGCACGACGCAGCCGCTGTCCGCCGACGCCCAGGAGACGGCCGGACACGGCCGGCACCGGGGTCAGGTCTCGGCCCAGGACGGCGACACGGCCCCCCGCGGGCGGCACCGCAAGCCGGCCGAGGACAAGGCCGAGGCGGCAGCCTGAGCAGGACGGCTGCCTGACAGTACGCCGAAGGGGCCCGGTCGTCCATACCCGGACGACCGGGCCCCTTCGCCCGTCCGCTCTCCTACTGTTCGCGTTTCAGGCCCAGCACCTCCGCCGCCGCGAACGTCTCGCCCGCCGGCCGCTGTGCGAAGTGGGCGCCCAGGACGCCGTCCAGCTCCTCGAAGCCGAAGGTGTCGCCCTTGCTGTCGAACTTCGCCCGCACCCGCGGCCGTTCGATCACGGCGACCATCCCGCCGTGCACGACGAGCAGCTGCCCGTTGATCCGTGCGGCGGCCGGTGACGCCAAGTACCCGACGAGCGGGGCCACATGCTCGGGGGCGAGCGGGTCGAGCCCCTCGACGGGCTGCTCGAACCCGGCGAAGACGTCCTCGGTCATCCGGGTCCGGGCGCGCGGGCAGATCGCGTTGACCGTCACGCCGTACTTGGCGAGCGCCAGCGCGCTGGACGTCGTCAGGCCGACGATCCCGCCCTTGGCCGCCGCGTAGTTGGGCTGCCCCGCCGAACCGGCGAGGAACGCCTCCGACGAGGTGTTCACGATCCGCCCGTACACCGGGACGCCCGCCGCCTTGGCGCGCTCCCTCCAGTGCGCGGCCGCGAAGCGGGTGGTGTTGAAGTGGCCCTTGAGGTGGACCCGGATCACCGCGTCCCACTCCCCCTCCGCCATGGAGAAGACCATGCGGTCGCGCAGGATGCCCGCGTTGTTGACGACGACGTCCAGCCGGCCGAACCCGGCGATCGCCGCTTCGACCAGTTCACGGGCCTGCCGGAAGTCGGAGACGTCCCCCGTGTGGACGAGGGCGGTGCCGCCCGCCGCCCGGATCTCGGCGGCGACCTCCTCGGCCGGGGCGGCCGACGCCTCGCCGGAGCCGTCGCGCCCGGACTGCCCGTAGTCGTTGACGACGACCGCCGCGCCCAGCCGGGCCAGCTCCAGCGCCTCGGCCCGGCCGAGCCCGCGCCCGGCACCGGTGACGATCGCCACGAGCCCTTCCAGCGGCAGTGACAGCTGTGCCATCGGTGGGACCGCCCCTCAGATCTCTATGCAGGTGCGCAGGGCCGTCCCGGTGCGCATCTGGTCCAGGGCCTCGTTGATCTCGGTGAGCGGCACGCGGTGGGTGATGAGCCCGGCGAGGTCGATGCGGCCGGCCCGCCACAGGGCGATGGTGCGCTCGTAGGAGGTCAGGACGTCACCGCCGCCGTACATCGAGGGCAGGATCCGCTTCTCGTCGAAGAACAGCTCGAACATGTTGAGTTGCAGATGGTCGTCCATGGCGCCCGCGCCGACGACGACGAGGGTGCCGCCGCGCCGGGTGTTCTCGTAGGCGGTGCGGGCGGTGGCGGAGCGGCCGACGACCTCGAAGACGTAGTCGAAGCCCTCACCACCGGTGACCTCCTGCTTGGCACCGGGCAGTTCCTCCGGCGACACCGCCCGTGTGGCGCCGAACCTGAGGGCGGACTCGCGGCGGGAGGCGACCGGGTCGACGGCGACGATCTCGGCGGCGCCCTTGAGCCGGGCTCCCTGCACGGCGGAGATGCCGACCCCGCCGCAGCCGATGACGGCGACCGACGAACCGGCCTCGACGTCGGCGGTGTTGAGCGCGGCCCCCAGGCCCGTCGTCACCCCGCATCCGATGAGCGCGGCGATGTCGAAGGGCACGTCGTCGGGGATCGGGACCGCGCAGCCCGCGTCGACGACGACCTCCTCGGCGAAGGTGCCGGTGCCGGCAAAACCGAACACATCCCCTGCGGGGCGACGGAAGTTGGGTGTGCCGGCGTTCATGAACCCGGCCAGGCACAGCTCGGTCTGGCCGCGCCGGCAGGCGGGACAGGCGCCGCAGGCGGGCAGCCAGCAGACCACCACCCGGTCACCGGGCTTCACCCGGGTGACGCCCTCGCCCACCTCCAGGACCTCGCCCGCGCCCTCGTGTCCGGGCACGAACGGCGCGGGCTGCGGCAGCACCCCGCCCATCGCGGAGAGGTCCGAGTGGCACAGCCCGGTGGCCCGTACCCGGATCCTCACCCGGCCGGGGCCGAACCCGACCGCCTCGACGTCGTCGAGGACCTCCAGCTTGTCCTGGCCGATCTCGTGCAGTACGGCTGCGCGCATGGTGCGGCTCCCCTCAGGTCGTGCCGGGTTCAGGCGTGTTCGACGATCGTGTCGGCGAGGACGGGCGCGTCGTCCCGGTCGATGGCGCTCACGGCGACCCGCACCTCGCCCTGCCCGCGCCACATGCGGATGCGCAGGGTCTCGCCGGGGAAGACGACCCCGGCGAAGCGGGTGGTGTACGACCGCACCCGGCTCACGTCCCCGTCGAGCAGGGTGTCGACGACCGCCTTCAGGGTGATCCCGTAGGTGCACAGACCGTGCAGGATGGGCCGGTCGAACCCGGCGCGCTTGGCGAACTCGGGGTCGGCGTGCAGCGGGTTGTAGTCGCCGGAGAGCCGGTAGAGGAGCGCCTGGTCCTCGCGCACGGCCCGCTCGACGGTACGGTCCGGTTCCCCGGCGGGCGCGTCGAGGCGTCCGGACGGCCCCCGGTCCCCTCCCCAGCCGCCCTCTCCCCGTACGAAGATCTGGGCGTCGTTGGTCCACAGCGGGCCGTCGGCGTCGGCGACCTCGGTGCGCATGACCAGGACGGCGGCCTTGCCCTTGTCGTACACGGCGGCGATCCGGCCGGTGGCGGTGGCGGTGCCCTCGGTCGGCAGGGGCCGGTGGATCTCCAGGCGCTGGCCGCCGTGCAGGACGCGGGCGAGGTCGACGTCGACGCCGGGCATGGACAGTCCGCCGATCACCCCGGGGGAGCCGGATCCCGCGACGGTGGCGAAGCTCGGCAGGACGTGCAGGCGTGACTCCAGGGTGTAGCGCAGCTCGTCGGGGTCGGTGGCGGGCAGACCGGCGCCGATCCCGAGGTGGTAGAGCTGGACGTCCTTGCGGGTCCAGGAGATCGCGCCGGACCGGGGTTCGGCGGCGAGCGCCTTGGCTGCGTCGATGGGCATGGGGCTCCTGTGTGTCCGTGGCGGGCACGGTGGTGGTGGCCGCGCAGAGCACGGTCCTGTCAAGACCTCGGTGCGACCGTCCGCACCGATCGGGCGCACCGAGGCCGTCCGCGAGCCGATCTAGAACGCGTTCCAGTCCGGCGCCCTCTGTATAGCCCAGGGCTCGACAGTTGTGAAGGCTCCTGACGGTGTGTCAGAGATGGGTGGCCTGCGGCGCGTCGGCTGTGACATTTGTACCGGTGGACCGGTGACATCCCGACCTGCCGGAGCGCCGCCCGAACCCGTAGCGTCGGGGATGTGGACACCGCTGGAACGGGGGCAGCACGGATGACGGGGACATCGAAGGAACGGTCCGGGTGGCGGGAGGCGATCGACTGCCGCCGGGAGGCGTGGCGCGCGCATGTACGGCAGGCGAGGGAGGGCAAGGAGACCGAGGTCCCGGGCCCGCCGTCGCACCCCTTCACCCTGCTGCCCTGGCTGCTGCTGGGCATGGGCGCCTTCTCCAACCTCTTCCAGGGCGAGAGCCCCAACCCGTGGCTCGGCGGCCTGGGCCTGCTCACCTTCAACTCCTGCTACATCTACGTCGCCGTCCGCGCCTTCGTGAAGGAGAAGCGGGAGTCGCTCTCCACCCGGCTGGCGCTGGCGGTCATGACGGTGGTGACCGTCGGTCTCGCCCTCGGATACGGCGGCAGCTGGGTGCTGTTCTTCCCGCTGCTCGGCCTCGCGACGGGCGCCTCCCTGCGCGGCCGGCCGCTCGGGATCGCCGGGATCGTCCTGGCCGTCGTCGCGGGAGCGGTGGCCTTCCACCACGACGGCTGGGGCGGTCTGGACACCGCGTACGCCACCTGGATCTCGACGATCGTCACGGCTGTGATCCTGAGCCTGGCCGAGGCCGTGCGGGAGCTGCGGGCGGCCCGTGAGGAGCTGGCCCGCCAGGCGGTCGACAAGGAGCGGCTGCGCTTCTCCCGCGATCTGCACGACCTGCTCGGCCACACCCTGTCGGTGATCGTGGTGAAGTCGGAGGCGGCCCGCAGACTGGCCCCCGCCCGGCTGGACGCGGCCCTGACCCAGATCGCGGACATCGAGTCGGTGGGCCGCCAGGCGCTGACGGAGATACGCGAGGCGGTCACCGGCTACCGCGAGGGCAGCCTCGCCGCGGAACTGGACCGCGCCCACTCGGCGCTGACCGCGGCGGGCGTGGAGCCGTCGGTGCACCGGTCGGGGGCACCGGTGGAACCGCAGACGGCGGCCCTGCTGGGCTGGGTGGTGCGCGAGGCGGTCACCAACGTGGTCCGCCACAGCGACGCCACCCGCTGCGAGATCGCCGTGTCGGGCACGGCGGAGCGGGTCACCCTGACGGTCACGGACAACGGCACGGGAACCGGCTGCGCGGACGACGCGGGCACGGGACCGGAGGGGACGGGCCTGACCCGGACGGGCCTCAGGGGCACGGGCCTGAGCGGGACGGGCCTGAGCGGCACGGGCCTGACCGGTCTGCGTGAGCGTCTCGCGGGGGCGGGCGGCTCCCTGACGGCGGGTCCGGCCCCGCACGGCGGCTTCACGGTCACCGCGGAACTCCCGGTGGAGCAGGGGCTCGACGCGCCGGAGCCGGTACGGGAATCCGGGGTGTTCTCCGCCGCGTCCACCTCCGCACCCGGAAGGGAGGTGCCGTCCCTGCGGACCGGCCCTACGCTGGGCCCGTGAACGACACGCCCGTCGGCCGGCCTGTGAACGAGATGCCCCGCGACCGCCGTCCCGCCCGCTCCATCAGGGTCCTGCTGGCGGAGGACCAGGGCATGATGCGCGGGGCGCTGGCCCTGCTGCTGGGAATGGAACCGGACATCGAGGTCGTCGCGCAGGTGGGCGCGGGGGACGCGATCGTGGACGCGGCCCTGTTGCACCGCCCCGACGTCGCCCTCCTCGACATCGAGCTGCCCGGCATGAGCGGCCTGGACGCGGCCGCCCTCCTGCGCGAGGAGGCGCCCGGTTGCCGGGTGCTGATCCTGACGACGTTCGGCCGGCCGGGCTATCTGCGGCGGGCGTTGGAGGCCGGGGCCGCCGGGTTCCTGGTCAAGGACGGTCCGGTGGAGGAGCTGGCGGAGGCGATCCGCCGGGTGCTGACCGGGGAGACGGTCCTCGACCCTGCGCTCGCCGCGGCCGCGCTCAGCGCGGGTCCCAGTCCCCTCACCGCCCGCGAGAGCGACGTACTGAAGGCGTCGACGGACGGGGCGACGGTCGCCGACATCGCGGCGCGGCTGCACCTGTCGGAGTCCACCGTCCGCAACTACCTCTCCTCCGCCATCGGCAAGACCAACACCCGCAACCGCATGGAGGCCCTGCGCGAGGCCCGCCACCAGGGCTGGCTGTGACGGGACGCGGACCGGTCTAGACGCCGGCGCCGGTGCGGCGCAGCACCCGCAGCGAGCCCGTGTCGGAGACCTCGGTGAAGGCGCCGGAGGCAAGGGCGCGCAGGTAGACGCGGTAGGGCGCCTGCCCGGTGAACTCGTCCACGGGGTCGGGGAAGACGTCGTGGACGACGAGAAGGCCGCCCTCGGCGACCTGCGGGGCCCAGCCCTCGTAGTCGGCGGTGGCGTGCTCGTCGGTGTGACCTCCGTCGATGAAGACCAGACCGAGGGGCGCGTTCCAGATCCTCGCGATCTGCGGGGAACGCCCGACCAGCGCGACGACGTGCTCCTCCAGGCCCGCCCGGTGCAGGGTGCGGCGGAAGGTGGGCAGCGTGTCCATCAGCCCGATCTCCGGGTCGACGGTCTCCGGGTCGTGATAGTCCCAGCCCGGCTGCTGCTCCTCGCTCCCCCGGTGGTGATCGACGGTGAGCGCGACGACCCCGGCCTCACGGGCGGCGTCGGCCAGCAGCACCGTGGACCGTCCGCAGTAGGTCCCGACCTCCAGCAGCGGCAGCCCGAGCCCCCCGGCCTCGACGGCGGCCGCGTACAACGCGAGCCCCTCGTCGACAGGCATGAACCCCTTGGCCGCCTCGAACGCGGCAAGGATCTCGGGCTGGGGAGCGGCGGCAGGCATGGGGCGCCTTTCGGTCGTACTTCACGTCGGCGAGCCCCATGCTGTCGTACCCCCTGCCGCTCATGCGACAGGGGGTACGACAGCAGACCTTCAGGGCCGCGGGGAACCGCGCGACCGGCCACAACGGGCCGCAGCACACGCCGGACGACGCGACGCACCACCCCCCATGGGTGCTACGCGGTCACCGTCTCCCCCGGCAACGAAAGATCCAGCTCGACCGCCCGCTCCTCACCGGGGTGACGCGCGGGCGACGCGAGCGGCCCGTGCCCGGAGGCCTTCGCGGCAAGCACATACGCCCCTTGGGCGGGCACGGCCAGCGCATAGCTGCCGTCCTCCCCGGAGACGGTCGCCCCGGCCTGCCGCCCCCGGTGGTCGATCAGCGTGACCTTGGCCCGGGCCACCGGCGCGCCCTCGGCGTCCAGCACCAGCCCCCGGAAACCGCGCACCGCCTCCTCGCTGCTGGCACGGGCACGCAACTGCGTAGCCCGGTTGGCCTTCGGCAGCATCAGGGCGAACAGCAGCCCGACGGCGACGGCGGCGGTGGCGATCAGGAAGGAGACCCGGAAGCCGTGCATGGTGGGGATCGCGACCCCGTTCACGTCGTTCGCCGTGTTGGCCAGCACCATGCCGATGACGGCGCTCGACACGGACGTACCGATGGACCGCATCAGGGTGTTGAGGCCGTTCGCGGCGCCCGTCTCGGAGGCCGGGACGGCGCCGACGATCAGTGCGGGCAGGGAGGAGTAGGCGAGCCCGATGCCCGCGCCGAGGACGACCGCGATGACGAGGCTCTGCCAGGCGGCGTCCATCAGGCCGAGACCGGCGCCGTAGCCGATCGCGATGATCAGCATGCCGAGGATCAGGGTGACCTTGGGGCCGTACTTGGCGGACAGCCGGGCGTAGACCGGCGCGGTGAACATCATCGTCAGGCCGAGCGGTGCGACCAGCAGACCGGCGACGACCATGGACTGGCCGAGGCCGTACCCGGTGGCGGTGGGGAGCTGCAGGAGCTGCGGCAGGACCAGCGAGACGACGTAGAAGCTGACGCCGACCATGATCGAGGCGAGGTTGGTGAAGAGGACGGCGGGGCGGGCCGTCGTCCGCAGGTCGACGAGCGGCGCCGCGCTGCGCAGCTCGAACACGCCCCACAGGACGAGCACGACGGCCGACGCGGCGAACAGTCCGAGGGTGGTGCCGGAGGTCCAGCCCCAGTCGCTGCCCTTGGTGATCGGCAGCAGGAAGAGGACCAGGCCGGCGGAGAGCCCGAGCGCGCCCAGCAGGTCGAAGGAGCCCTCGGCGCGCATCGGGGACTCGGGTACGACGAGGAGGGTGAGGGCGATGGAGAGGACACCGAGGCCCGCGGCGCCGTAGAAGAGGGCGTGCCAGTCGGCGTGCTGGGCGACGAGCGCCGCGGCGGGCAGGGCGAGGCCGCCGCCGACGCCGATCGAGGAGCTCATCAGGGCCATCGCCGAGCCGAGCTTCTCGCGGGGCAGCATGTCGCGCATCAGACCGATGCCGAGGGGGATCGCGCCCATCGCGAAGCCCTGGAGGGTGCGGCCCGCGATCATCGTCAGCAGATCGCTGGTGAGGGCGCTGACCAGCGCGCCGACGACCATCACGGCGAGGCTGAGGATCAGCATGCGCCGCTTGCCGTAGAGGTCGCCGAGACGGCCCATGATCGGGGTGGCGACGGCACCGGACAGTAGGGTGGAGGTCAGGACCCAGGTGGCGTTGCTGGGGGCGGTGCCGAGCAGCTCCGGCAGGTCCTTGATGACCGGGACGAGCAGGGTCTGCATCACCGCGACCACGATGCCCGCGAAGGCGAGCACGGGGACGACGGCTCCGCGGGCCTCGCGGGTCGGCCGGTCGGTCGTGTGCGTCATGGGGTGGGGCCTCCGGGGCGGGACGTTCAGGGTTACGTGGGAGCTGAACCTGTATGCATGGGCAACTATTCCGATGCTTTGGCGTACTAACAATTTCTTTAGCTTCTCTTGGGAAACGGGGGCCGGTCCGCGGACGGTACCCGGCCGGTCCACAGGCCTGGGCCGAAATCCCGATGCAAGGGGTGCAAGCCGGTTGAGACCATGACGCCCATGCTCGAAGCCGCCGACACCACCCGCCCCCGGACATCCCACCGCCCCCTGCCCCGCGCCTGGCTGGTCGTGGCGCTCGCCTGCGCCGGCCAGTTCCTCGTCGTCCTGGACATCTCCGTCGTGAACGTGGCCCTCCCCTCGATCCGCGCGGACCTCGGCATGAGCCCCGCCGGACTGCAATGGGTGGTGAACGCCTACGCCATCGCCTTCGCCGGATTCATGCTGCTCGGCGGCCGCGCCGGTGACCTCTACGGCCGCAAACGGATGTTCCTGACCGGCCTCACCCTGTTCACCCTCACCTCCCTGGCCGGCGGCCTCGCCCAGGAAGGCACGCACCTCCTCCTGGCCCGGGCCCTGCAGGGCCTGGGCGCGGCGGTCCTCGCCCCGTCGACACTCACGCTGGTCACCTCCGCCGTGCCCGAGGGCGCCGCACGCGCGCGGGCGATCGCCACCTGGACGGCGGTCGGCGCCGGCGGCGGAGCCGCGGGCGGACTGGTCGGCGGGGTGCTGGTGGACCTGATGTCCTGGCGCTGGGTCCTGCTGATCAACGTCCCCGTCGGCGCCGTCGTCCTGCTCGGCGCCCTGCGCGGGCTCACCGAGAGCCGCGCCGGGGACCGGCGGCGACTGGACCTCCCGGGCGCCCTGCTCGTCACCGCCGGCCTCGCCACCCTCGCCTACGGCATCTCCCAGACGGAGGCCCAGGGCTGGACGGCGTACGCGACCCTCGTCCCGCTGGCCGCCGGACTCGCCCTCATCGGCCTCTTCCTCGCCGTCGAGTCCCGCACGGCGGCCCCGCTGATGCCGCTCGGGCTGTTCCGGCTGCGGGCGGTGTCGGCGGCGAACGCGGCGATGTTCGTGTGCGGCTCGGCCATGTTCTCCATGTGGTTCTTCATGACGCTGTACACGCAGAACGTCCTCGGCTACGACCCCCTGGAGGCCGGCCTCGCCCTGGTGCCCAGCTCCCTCGCCGTCGTCCTCGGCTCCAAGCTCGCCCCCCGCCTGATGCGCTCGGCCGGAGCCCGCACCGTCGCCGCACTCGGCACGCTCGTCGCGGCGGTCGGCTTCGGCTGGCAGTCGACGATGAACGCGAACGGCGCATACGTCACCGGGATCATGCTGCCGGGCGTGCTGATGATGCTGGGCGCGGGCCTCGCCTCGACCCCGCTGGCCGCGCTGGCCACCTCCGGAGCCGCACCCGGCGAGGCCGGCCTCGTGTCCGGCCTGGTCAACACCTCCCGCACGATGGGCGGCTCGCTGGGCCTCGCGGTGCTCTCCACCCTCGCGGCGGCCCGCACGGGCGGCAGCGGTACGCCACAGGCACTGACCGAGGGGTACGCGCTCGCGTTCCGGACGGGGACCGGGGTGCTGCTCGTGGGGGTGGTGCTGATGCTGCTGTGGCTGCCGCGGAAAATCTCCTCACACCCCGTCACCGTCTGAGGCAACGATCCGCCCCCCTCACGGCCTCTTCTGTCTATCTAGGAGGCGCTAGGAGGCGCACATGGGGGATCCGAAACAGGCCTGGGACACCGAGTTCCAGACCTTCGTCACCGGCCGCTGGCCGCGGCTGATGCGCACGGCGTTTCTTCTCACGGGGGAGCAGCACGCCGCCGAGGACCTGGTCCAGACGACGCTGGAGCAGGTCTATGTGGCCTGGCGCAGAGTCGCCTCGGCCGACGACCCGGAGGCCTATGTACGGCGGGTGATGATAAACGCGCATGCCCGCAGGTACCGCAGGAAACTGCGCGAGTTCCTCGCCCCGAAGAGCGACGAACCGGGCCTGGCCCACGAGGTCGCCGACACCGGCGACCGCATCGCGCAGGCCGACGACCGCCACGCCCTGCTCGGCGCGCTGGCCGAGCTGCCGCCACGGCAGCGGGAGGCGGTGGTCCTGCGGTACTGGGAGGACCTGACCGAGACACAGACGGCCGAGGCGATGGGCTGTTCGGTCGGCGCGGTGAAGAGCAACGCGGCCAAGGGCATCGCGAAGCTGCGCGCGATACCGGCACTGGCGGACATGGTGACGTACGGAAGGCGGAAGTGATGAGCGCGGACCGGGAGACGAACCACCCCATGGCACAGCACGCCATCGCCCTGCTGCTGGCCGACGCCGCGGACGAGGTCGAGATCGGTATAGCCCCCACCCAGGCGCTGATCCGCGGCGGCCGCCGCCGCAAGGCCCGCCGCTGGGCGGTGACGGCCGGCACGGCCCTGGTGGCCGCGGGCTCCACAGGGGCGCTCGCGCTGACCGGCCTCCCCGGAGGCGGGGACCGGGTGGCCCCGGCGGCGCCCCGGCCGGCGGTGACCGGCTCACCGTCGCTGTTCCAGCCGCACAACCGGGTCACCCTCGCGACCGGCACGGACGCGGGCGTGGAGTGGCGGGTCTCCCTCGACGTCTGGCCGGCGCCCATCGACGCCGAGGACGCCCGGTCCTCGATGGACGCGATGGCGCAGTACGGCGAGACCCCGGGCGTGACCACACCCGAGGAGCTGGTCGGCAGAAGCGCCTGGTTCGTGCACCGCGGCACCACCTCCCGGGGTGGCGTCGACCGGGAGCACGTGACCGTGCAGGGCCTGACCACCGAGGACGACATGCTGTCGGGCAAGGACATCGACGCCGTCGCGGTCCCCCTCTCCCCCGTCGGCGAGGAACCGGACCGCCTGGTGATCGGCCATGTGGCGAAGACGGCCCGGCAGGTGACCTGCACCTGGAAGGACGGCACCACGACGAAGATCCACCGGGTCCCCGCGGGGGCCGACATCAACAGCGACGACCTCGCCATCCGGACGACCGACGGCTCCCCCTACAACTGGTTCGTCTGCCTGGCCCCCAAGGGCACGGAGTACAAGTCGGCGCAGGTGACGGGATAGAGGGGGCAGGAGGGACAGAGGGACAGGAGAGGCAGAGAGGCAGGAGGGACGGGAAGGGGCCGGGAGCGCGACCGGGCGACCACACCCGTCGGCGGCGCCCGCACGCGGTCGGGGGCCCGCGGTTCCCGGGCCGGGGCGGAGGTGCCCGTTAGGGTGGCAGGCGTGTCTTACACCGGTCCGCACTCCGAGCCCTTCGGCCCCACCGACCCGTACGACCCCTACGGCCCCCCGCGGCCGCGCCGCTCACCGCTGCGGCGCACGCTGACCGTGGCGCTGGCCGCACTCGTGCCCGGGGCGCTGCTGGGGTGGCTGGTGTACGAGACGCTGGGCGGGTCCGGAAACGGCGGGGACGACGGGGGGAACGGGGCGGAGGGGGTGGGGGCGGGGGCCCGGACAAGCGTCACCGGCTCACCCACCGCCGGCACTCCCGACCACAAGGCCGGCACCCTCTCCGCCTCCGCCTCCCCCTCCCCCGGTCAGGACGCGGACGCCGCGACCCCGCTCAAGGGGAGGGTCGTCGTCATCGACCCCGGCCACAACGTCACCAACTCCCAGCACACCGCGGAGATCAACCGCAAGGTGGACATCGGCACGAACTTCAAGGAGTGCGACACCACGGGGACGTCCACCAACTCCGGTTACAGCGAGGCGAGGTTCACGCTGGACGTGGCGCACCGGCTGCGGACGCTGCTGCAGGAGCAGGGGGCGACGGTGAAGCTGACCCAGGACGGGGACCGGCCGTTCGGGCCGTGTGTCGACGAACGGGCCCGGATCGGGAACGCGGCGCACGCCGACGCAGTGGTGTCGATCCACGCGGACGGCTCGGCGGAGGGCAACCGGGGCTTCCATGTGATCCTGCCGGGCGCGGTGCACCAGGGGGCCGCCGACACCCGGGCGATCGTCGCGCCGTCGAAGGAGCTCGGGAAGCTGATCGCGGACGACTTCGCGCAGAGCACGGGCAGTTCGCGGTCCAACTACATCGGCGACGGCACCGGTCTCGTCACACGTGAGGACCTGGGCGGTCTCAATCTGTCAACGGTTCCGAAGGTGTTCATCGAGTGCGGCAACATGCGCGATACCAAGGATGCGGCACTGCTGACCAGCGGCGCCTGGAGGCAGAAGGCGGCGCAGGGGATCTCGGACGGCATTGCAAGCTTCCTGAGAAAATAGACACAGCTGCTGAGCAATCCATCACTGCATCTCAGCCCCTCTCCGCCTGTGCCGTGATGGCGTTCCCCGGATAGGAACGGGAGTTCTTTCATCGAATCCGTGACCTTCATGGGTGGTGCTCGTTGGGTGCGGTGAGGGAATCTTCGAAGCGGAGGGGAAGCTGCCGAGTGAGCGGGAAGTTCCGGCTGCGGCCCGGTTGCCTGGTGCAGGCCTACAAGTTCGCTCTCGATCCGAACGGCGGCCAGCAGCCTGCGCTCGCACTGCGGCGCCGCTCGCGCCGCCTACAACTGGGCCGTGTCCTGGGTGACCGCCTCGTGGTGGCAGCGCAAGGCGGAAACCTCCTACGGTATCGGTGAGGAGCAGTTGACGCCATGGCGGTCGTGGTCGCTGCCCGCGCTGCGCAAGGAGTTCAACCAGATCAAGACCACCGACCCGAGATTCGCCGACTGGTGGCAGGAGAACTCCAAGGAGGCCTACAACACCGGGCTCACGAACGCGGCCGCCGCGTTCGACAACTACGCCAAGTCCAAGCAGGGCAAACGCAAGGGCGCCAGGGTGGGTGTCCCGCGCCGGAAACCGAAGCGGAAGGCCCGCCTGGCCTGCCGGTTCACCACCGGCGCGATCCGCATCGAACCCAGCGGCCGGCACATCACCCTGCCCCGGCTGGGCACGATCCGCACCCACGAACCCACGGTCAAGCTCCTGGCCCGCATCAAGGCCGGAACGGCGCGTATCCTCTCCGCGACGGTCCGGCACGAGCGCGGACGCTGGTTCGTCTCCCTCCAGGTCGAGACGGCCCGGGAGATCACCCGTGTCGACCGCCCGGATACCTCGGTCGGGATCGACCTGGGTGTGAAGTACCTGGCAGTCATGGCCGACAGTTCCGGCAAGGTCCACTACGTGCCCAACCCCGGGCACCTGGACGGCGCTCTCAAGCTTCTGAGGCTCCATTCCCGCCGTGTCACCCGTCGGCAGGGACCGGACCGCAAGACCGGCCAGAAGCCATCGAAACGATGGGAGAAGGCCAACAGGCAGCGGAACAAGATCCACCACCGGGTGGCGAACCTGCGCACCGACGCGTTGCACAAGCTCACCACCCGCGTTCGCACCGAGTACGGCACGGTGGTGGTCGAAGACCTCAACGTAGCCGGCATGCTCCGCAACAGACGGCTCGCTCGTCGAGTCTCCGACGCCGGGTTCGGGGAGATCCGGCGCCAGCTCACCTACAAGGGCCGCTGGAACGCCTGCCGCACCATCGTGGCCAATCGCTGGTACCCCTCCTCCAAGACCTGCTCGAACTGTGGTGCAGCGAAAGCCAAGCTGCCACTGCACGCGCGGGTCTTCGACTGCGACGAGTGCCCGCTTGTGATGGACCGGGACGAGAACGCAGCGCGCAACCTGGTCGCCCTCGCCGCGGCCTGCACCACTGGTACCGGAGTGGCCGGAGACCAGGACACGCCCCGCGTGTCGAAGCCTCGTGGAGCCGACCGTAAGACCCGCCGCCAACGCCTCAACCGGAACACTGGCCGAGGCGGGCGGGCAGGTGGCGCAAGCCTGCCGCACCACCAGCAGGAAGAAGCGAGAGATCGTCGTCAGGACGCCGAAGCCCTCAAGCTCTGGTGACACCGTCACGAACCTCCCAGACGGAAACGCCTGGGATACCGAGAGTCGCTGGGACTTCAAGTAACGGAATCGTGAGTTTTCTGCCGCGAGTCGTAATCGGTGTTCTGGTCCCGACGGACAGCCTCGCCGGACGGACGATAGGGTCGCTCCTACGATGAGGGGTCATGCCCCGCGCTTCACACCGGGGCCTGACGGCGACATGGTGGCAGCGACGCCTCTACCGACGACGAGACGACCTACGAAGGACCGACTGAAGTGAATATCCGCTCCCTCACTCGAGGCGACGGCGTGGTGATCGGAGCAGCGGTGCTGCTGTTCATCGCGTCCTTCCTCACCTACTACTCCGTCTCAGTGTCCGGCTATTCGGACAGCCAGAACGCGTGGGACAGCCTCGGGACGGGCCTCGGCACCTACATGGGGGGCGTCATCGGCGCCGCCCTGGTCGTCGTCAACCGCTGCCTACCGCAGCAGCGCAAGGTGGCCGGCCTGGACGTCGGCGTCGTCGGCACAGGCTTCGCGGTGCTCTCCGCCTGGACCCTCTTCTGGTCCCTGGTGGATGTTCCCGACAATATCGACGCTGGCTCCGGCCTCATCCTCGGCCTCATCGCCGCCCTTGTCCTGGCCGCCGCCGCCATAACCACCCCCCTGGTTCCCACCCTTCAGACCGCGCTCATCCCCGCCCCCAAGCCCGCCGCCCCCCAGCCCTATGGGGCCCAGCCTCCGAGCGGTTACGGCTACCCGGGTGCCCCTCAGCCAACCACTTTCGGCGGGCAGCCGCAGCAGGTTCAGCCCTTCGGGCAGCAGTCGTCGACACCGGCCCCGGCCTTCTCGCCGTTCTGGTTCGCCGTCCCCGTGCCGCGCCCGCTATTCGCGGAAGACGGCTCAGCGACGCCGATCGCCGAACTGGCACCGGGCACCTGGTACCTGGCCATCGAGCAGGGCGGCCAAGGCCTGATCGCGCAGACCCAAGACGGCCGCCGCGGCGTCCTGCGGGACGCCTCCGGAATCCAGCGCGGCTGACCCTCACCCCCCTACGGCTCCTCATCTACCTTGATGAGGAGCCGTAGTCATACACATGCGCCACATGATCTCGAGACATGACAGCGGGGCTCCCGGCAGGACAGAAGACCAACCAGGATCCGACTGTCCACAAGGAAGCCCTGGGACTCATCCGGGACGACAGCATGGGGAAATACATCTCTCCAGAGGTCGAAGTCCCTACACTGTCATGCACAGGACACTTCCCCCAAGGAGCATCATGAAGAAGCGCATCGCGTCGTTGGCGCTGGCAACCACGCTCCTCACAGGATCCCTCATCGGGGTCAGCGCGACGAGCGCCAGCGCCGCAGGTGTTTGCAGCCTGCCCGCTTGGTACACCAACAACTCGGACGGGTACGCATACCTTTACAAGGACGCAAATCTCCGGAAGGCACCGTACGGCGAATGCGCCTCGAAGGGCATCTTCGCCAAGGGCCAGAAATTCTACTACTGGTGCCTTTTGGTAAACGCATACGACAACTACTGGGTGTACGGGCGCATAGCAGGCACCGACACGACAGGCTGGATGTACTTCGACAACTTGACAAACCATCACGGGTCACTGGAACTCTGCTGACCGGAGAGCGGGCAGAGCCGGGCGCCTGACCTCACCCCAGGGAGACACGGCGGCAGCAACCCCGACTCCCGCGAGGGGCCGAAACGAGTCCATGCCAACGCCTCGCACGCACGTCACAGACAGCCACACAGACCGCCCCTCGCCCTTCCGGGCCGGGGGGCCGCTGTCGTACAGTCGCAGCCCCCGTGTCTGACGGATCGTCAGGAGGCAGGTATGCGGCTCGGTCTCGCGCTCGGTTACTGGGGTCGTGGCCCCGCGCCCGGGCATGTGGAGCTGGCGCTGGAGGCGGAGCGGCTCGGGTACGGCTCGGTGTGGACGGCGGAGTCGTGGGGTTCGGACGCGTTCACCGCGCTCACCTGGATCGCGGCGCGGACCACGAGGATCGGGCTGGGGACGGCCGTGGCGCAGATGGCGGCCCGTTCCCCCACGACGACGGCCATGCACGCGTTGACCCTGGACCATCTCTCGGGTGGGCGGATGATGCTGGGGCTGGGGTTGTCGGGGCCGCAGGTGGTGGAGGGCTGGTACGGGCGGCCGTTTCCGAAGTCGCCGCTGACCGCGACCCGGGAGTATGTGGACGTCGTACGGCAGGTGCTGGCGCGTCGGGGGCCGGTGGAGTCGGAGGGGCGGTTCCATGCTCTTCCGTACCGGGGCCCGGACGGCACCGGGTTGGGGCGGCCGTTGAAGTCGATCACGCATCCGTTGCGGGCGGATCTGCCGGTGTTGCTGGGGGCGGAGGGGCCGCGGAACGTGGCGCAGACGGTGCGGATCGCCGATGGGTGGCTGCCGTTGTACTGGTCGCCGAGCCGGCCGGACGCGTACGGGCCGGGGCTGGGTGAGCTGCGGGAGGGGTTCGTGGTCGCTCCGCTGGTCCGGGCGACGGTGTGTGCGGATGTGTCGGAGGGGCTGTTGCCGGTCAAGGCGATGCTCGGGTTCTACATCGGGGGCATGGGGCACGCGACGCGTAACTTCCATGCGGATCTGATGGGGCGGATGGGGTACGAGGAGGAGGCGCGGCGGATCCAGGAGCTGTTCCTCGCGGGGCGGCGGGAGGAGGCGGTGTTGGCGGTGCCGGACGCTTTCGCGGACGAGATCTCGCTGGTGGGGCCGCGTGAGCGGATCGCGGAGCGGTTGGAGCTGTGGCGCAAGGGGCCGGTGACGGACCTGTTGGTCGTGGCCCCGGACCCGCAGACGCTGCGGGTGCTGGCCGAGCTGAACGCGTAGGGTTCAGAGGAAGATGGCGATCGGGTTCACCGGGTGGTGAGTCGGGGTTCCTCGATCGCGTGTCTTCCGGGGTCGGACAACGGCCCTCCTGCCACTCAAGGGGACCAGGATCATCGGCGACCCCTTCGAACAGGGCGCCCCGGAAGGGTCAACTCCACGTCGGCGGTGGCGAAATGACGGCCTCTCGCGGAGCGGGGTTTCGGACGCGTGGGAGCGGTAACCCGGAGGGCATGTCCCGATATCGCAACGGCGCGAACCAGGCCGGCACCGTCATCGCGGTCGTGGCCGACGTGATGGCCCTCATCCTGGGCCTGTGGATCCTCATGTACCTGCTGGACGCCAATCGTGGCAACGAGTTCGTCCAGTTCGTCCATGACGTGGCCCGCTGGCTGGCGGGCTGGTCCCACGACCTGTTCACCTTCGACGAGGCGTGGGCGAGGGTGGTGGCCGGTTACGGCCTGGCGGCGGTGGTGTACCTCTTCATCGGACACGCGATCGCGAATCGAGTCCACCGCCACTGAGGGCGCCGCCGACGGGAGCGCCCGCCAGGAGCGCCCCTCAAGGGGTGCCCCTTGAGGGCGCGGGGAACTGCGCGACCAGCCACAACGGACGGGTCACCCGCAGCAGTCCGCCTCGAGCCCCCAGGGCAGCTGCTCACCCCCGAACACCGCGCACGTGGCCTCATGGCCCCCCAGCGCAGCCACCGCGAGCAGCAAGGACCCCGCGGTCCAAGTAGTCAGCTCCTGCGGCCATATCGCCTGGTCCTCAAACACGTACCCCGTCCAGTACAGCCCCGACTCCGGGTCCCGCAGATGCTGAATGGACTGGAGAACGACAAGCGCCCGGTCGGACTCGCCCATCGCCCACAGGGCGAGGGCGAGTTCGGCCGACTCCCCGCCGGTGACCCAGGGGTTGGGTACGACGCACCGCACACCGAATCCGGGGACGACGAAGCGCTCCCAGTCCGCCTCTATGCGGGACTTGGCCTCGGCGCCGGTCAGCGCGCCGCCCAGCACGGGGTAGTACCAGTCCATGGAGTAGCGGTCCTTGTCGAGGAACCGCTCGGGGTGGCGTCGTATGGCGTGCCGTAGCGCGCCCGCGGCCAACTCCCAGTCCGGCTGGGGCTCTTCTCGCTGTTCGGCGATGGCGAGCGCGCAGCGCAGTGCCTGGTGGATGGAGGAGGAGCCGGTGAGGAGGGCGTCGGTGGTGGGGGTGCCGTCGTCGTCCTGCCGCCAGCCGATCTGCCCGCCCGGCTGCTGGAGTCGCAGCACCCATTCGACGGCCGCGTAGACGGCCGGCCACATGCGGTCGAGGAAGGTGTCGTCGCCGGTGGAGAGGTAGTGGTGCCAGACGCCCACGGCGATGTAGGCGACGAAGTTGGACTCGCGCCCGGTGTCGGTGACGTCGTCGAAGGCGCCGTCGGCGTAGGCGGCGTACCAGGAGCCGTCCTCGTTCTGGTGCCGGGCGAGCCACAGGTAGGCGCGTTCAGCGGCCTCGTGTTCTCCCGCGGCGTCCAGGGCCATCGCGGCCTCGGTGTGGTCCCAGGGGTCGAGGTGATGGCCCCGGAACCAGGGGATCGCGCCGTCCTCCCGCTGTACGGCGAGGATGCCGGCGACGGTCGCGGCGGCCTGCTCGGCGGTGAGGACCCCGGGCAGGACGAGGTGTTCTGTCCGGGGGGTGGTCACCGGGCGGCCGCCTCGAGGCCGGTGCGGGGCAGGTGGGGCTTGGTGGCGTAGGCGACGAAGCTCTTGCCGATGAGCGGGTTGAGCGCCTGTTCGGCGACCCGGGTGGCGAGGGGCTTCTTCATGATGTCCCAGACCAGCAGCTGGTGGTACGCGCGGACCGGCAGCGCCTTGTCGTTGTCGACGCCGAAGGCGCACTTGAGCCACCAGTACGGCGAGTGCAGCGCGTGGGCGTGGTGGGTGCCGTACGGCTTGAGTCCGGCCTCGCGGATCTTGGCGAGGAGTTCGTCGGCCTTGTAGATGCGGATGTGGCCGCCCTCGACCTCGTGGTAGGCGTCGGAGAGCGCCCAGCAGACCTTCTCGGGGCCGTAGCGGGGCACGGTGATGGCGATGCGGCCGCCGGGCTTCAGTACCCGGACCATCTCGGCGAGGACGCCCTTGTCGTCGGGGATGTGCTCCATGACCTCGGAGATGATGACGACGTCGAAGGACTCGTCGGGGAAGGGCAGGGCGAGGGCGTCGCCCTCCATGGCGGTGGCGGTGGCGCCCTCGGGGGCCTCGCCGGCCTCCTTCATCGCGGCGAACCACTTGGCGACCTCGCGGATCTCCTCGCCGTTCTGGTCGAGGGCCACGACCTGGGCGCCGCGCCGGTAGCACTCGAAGGCGTGCCGGCCGGCTCCGCAGCCGAGGTCCAGGACTCGGTCGCCCGGGGCGAGCGGGAATCTGGAGAAGTCGACGGTCAGCACGTGGCCCTGCTTTCGCGATCGGATGCTCGGTTTACGACGTCAACATCTTCGGGCATCCCGGTCGCCGGGCGGCGGGCGCCCCCGGCTATCGCCTCGCGGTAGCGGGCCACGGTTCCCTCGGCGGCGCGTGCCCAGGTGAAGTTCCGCAGGACGCGGTCGCGTCCGGCGGCGCCGAGCCGGGCGCGCAGGTCGGCGTCGCCGAGGAGCCGGCCGAGGGCGGCGGCGAGGGCGCCCGCGTCGCCCGGGGGTACGGCGAGGCAGGTCTCGCCGTCGCGTCCGGCGACCTCGGGGATGGCGCCGCCGGTGGTGGCGACGAGCGGGGTCCCGGTGGCCATGGCCTCGGCGGCGGGCAGGCTGAAGCCCTCGTACAGGGACGGCACGCAGGCGACCTCCGCCGAGCGCACGAGGTCGACGAGTTCGGCGTCGGAGATGCCCTTGACGAACTCGACGGCGCCTTCGAGGCCGTAGCGTTCGATCGTGTGGGCGACGGGTCCCTCGGTGGGGCGTTTGCCGACGACGACGAGGTGGGCGTCGGGGTGCTCGGTGCGGACCTTCGCCAGGGCCTCGACGAGGAAGACCAGGCCCTTGAGGGGGACGTCCGCGCTGGAGGTCGTGACGATCCGGCCGGGTACGACGGGCACGGCCGGGTCGGGGGAGAACAGGTCGGTGTCGGCGCCGATGTGGACGACGTGGATGCGGTCGTCGCGGACGCCGAGGTGGTCGACGATCTCCCGGCGGGAGGTGCCGGAGACGGTGAGCACGGAGGGCAGTCGGCGGGCGACGCGCTTCTGCATCCGGGTGAAGGCGTACCAGCGGCGCTTGGACAGTCGCTGCTGCCAGCCGTCGGCGGCGTCGAGCTCCAACTGCCGGTCGACGGTGATGGGGTGGTGGATGGTGGTGACCAGGGGGGCGCCGACATCGCCCAACAGGCCGTAGCCGAGGGTCTGGTTGTCGTGCACGACGTCGAACTCACCGCGGCGGGCGCGCAGATGGCGGCGGGCGCGCAGGGAGAACGTCAGGGGCTCCGGGAAGCCTCCGGTCCACATGGTGGCGACCTCGAGGGCGTCGATCCAGTCGCGGTACTCGTCGCGCCCGGGGGTGCGGAAGGGGTCCGGGGAGCGGTAGAGGTCGAGGCTGGGCAGCTCGGTCAGGGTCGGGCCGTCGTGGCTCTCGTCGAGGACGGGGTACGGCTGGGAGCCGATGACCTCGACGCGGTGGCCGAGCCGGACCAGTTCGCGGGAGAGGTGCCGTACGTAGACACCCTGGCCGCCGCAGAACGGGTTCCCCTTATAGGTGAGGAGCGCGATGTCGAGCGGTCGCCCGCCGTCGGCGGCGAGGTCACGCCGGGACCCCGCCTGACTGGCCTCAGCGGTCACTCCGGGCCCCCTTCTGCCTGCACTGTCCCGCGAGGTTACGACGAGACGCTAATGTAGAACAAGTTTCAGACTTGATCGTTCGGGAGGCTCCGAATCTACCGGCAGGTAGGGGTGCTGGGAGAAGTGGATCAGGTGATTCACGCCACGGCTCACAGCGACCCGGCGGCCCTGCCATGCTGTGTGATCACCGACCCTCACCGACTGTCACGGAACGGTGCCCCATGCCTGCGGAAGAGTCCACCCAGCGCCCCGCCTCCTCCCCGCTCACGGAGCGGCAGGAGGCCCGCCGCCGGCGCATCCTGCACGCGAGCGCGCAGTTGGCCAGCCGGGGCGGTTTCGACGCGGTGCAGATGCGGGAGGTCGCCGAGTCCTCGCAGGTCGCGCTCGGCACGCTGTACCGCTACTTCCCGTCCAAGGTGCATCTGCTGGTCGCGACCATGCAGGACCAGCTCGAGCACATGCACGGCACGCTCCGCAAGAAGCCGCCGTCCGGGGACCGTCCGGCGGAGCGGGTCGCGGAGACGCTGATGCGCGCCTTCCGCGCGTTGCAGCGCGAGCCGCATCTGGCGGACGCGATGGTCCGCGCCCTGACGTTCGCCGACCGCAGCGTCTCCCCCGAGGTCGACCAGGTCTCCCGGCAGACGACCGCGATCATCCTCGACGCGATGGGCCTGAGCGACCCCACCCCCGAGCAGCTGTCGGCGGTCCGCGTCATCGAGCACACCTGGCACTCGGCCCTGATCACCTGGCTCTCGGGCCGGGCCTCCATCGCCCAGGTCCGCATCGACATCGAGACGGTGTGCCGCCTGATCGACGTAACGGACCCGAACAGGCCGCCGGCCTGATCCCCACGGATCACGCAGGCGCGGGCCGACACGCCCCGCGGGACCGATCACCGCGGATCGCCCCGGCGCCGGTGACCGGACCGGCGGACTGCTCACCGCAGATCGCACAGACGCGGGCCGACACGCCCCGCGGGACCGATCACCGCAGATTGCCCCGGCGCAGGTGACCGGACCGGCGGACTACTCACCGCAGGTCGCGCAGGAGAAGACGGAACGGCCCGGCGGACTCCTCGCACGCCGAGCCGTGCAGGTCCAGTGAGCTCAGGGCGGCGGTGATCGCCGCGCCAGGGGCGAGGGACGCCTCGTCGAGCTGGAACTCCATGCGGGTCCCCGCCCCGGGGGGCGGCGTGAACCGCTCCGGCTCCGCGAGCGGCCCGCCGCCGGCCAGCTCCTGCCGCAGCCCACGGCCGTCGCGCCAGACCTCGACGACGGTACGCGCGCTCACGGCGGAGACGGCCCAGCAGCACCAGCGGTCGGGGCCGATGAGCGAACCGAAGCCGATGCGGGGCGTTCCGTCCTCCCCCAGCGCCTCGGACGCGTCGTCGACGACGCGGAAAGCGAGGTCGCCGAGGATCTCCGCCTCGACGCGCAGGGCGTGCACGGGAGCGACCCGCGTGGCCGGATGCAGCGACCAGCCCACCACCTGCTCGAACGCCCGCGTCGGCAGGCGCGGGCTGTCCAGGCCGACGCCGAAGTACATGCCGGGCCCACGGAGCACGGCTTCGACGCCCTCGACGATCCGGATGTCGGCCGCGCTGTACTCGTCCTCGGTCACGACCGCACCGTACGGGACGCGAAGAACCTACGAGACGGGTTCCCTTCGCCGGTATTGCCCGGATCAGGTGTTGGGGGTCGCCGTCCAGCCCGACTGCTGCTTTTCGGCCTCTCAGCCCTACCGTCGACGTCGGCCTCAGCGGATGCCTTCGCGTCTCGCTGTGGTCGGCTACTCCGGTCGGACTCCCTCACTCGCCTCGTAGGCCACTTCCAGGATAGAACTCCTCAAACCGGATGGAACCCCCCAAAGGAAGATTTTTTCAACGAGGTGGGGGTCTCAGTCCTCCGGCGGGAACACCGCCTCCCCGCTCCCCAGCAGCGTGATCGCGATCGCCTCCACCGGGCAGCTCTCCGCCGCCGTCAGCACCCGCTCGTTCGCGTCCGCGTCCGGGTCGACCGGGTGGGACTGGCGGGCGGTGTCGAGGCGGAAGCCGTCCGGGGCGTGGTGGATGCACTGGGCCGAGCCGATGCACAGCGAGCGGTCGACCTCCACGTGCCAACGGTCCCCCATGGCCCCTCTCAGCCTTCCCAGCCCGCCGGCAGATGGATCATCTTGTGCTCGAGGTACTCGCCGAAGCCCTCGGGCCCGAACTCCCGCCCCAGTCCGGAGTTCTTGTAGCCGCCGAACGGTCCGAGCATGTCGAGGCTGAAGGTGTTGACGGAGTACGTCCCCGTACGGACCTGCTTCGCGACCTCGATGCCGTGCGCCACGTCGGCGGTCCACACGCTGCCGCTCAGCCCGTAGTCGGAGTCGTTGGCGATCTTCAGCGCCTCCGACTCGTCGCCGTAGGGGAGGAGGCAGATCACCGGGCCGAAGATCTCCTCGCGGGCGATCCGCATGGAGTTGTCGACGTCGCCGAAGAGGGTCGGCTCGACGTACCAGCCCCGGTCCAGGCCCGCCGGACGGCCGCCGCCGGTCAGAACCTTCGCGCCCTCCTCCTGGCCGATGCGGATGTAGTCGAGGTTGCGGCGCTGCTGCCGCTCGGCGACCAGCGGGCCCACCTGGGTGGCCGGGTCCAGCGGGTCCCCGACGACGAGGGCGCTCGCGGCGGAGGCGAAGGCGTCGGCGAACTCGTCGTAGCGCGAGCGCGGCAGGAGGATACGGGTCTGGGCGACACAGGCCTGCCCGTTGTTCATCCAGGCGGCCGGGACGATCCCGGCGACCGCGCCCTGCAGATCGGCGTCCGGCAGCACGATCGCCGCCGACTTGCCGCCGAGCTCCAGCGTGACGCGGGTGAGGTTGCGGGAGGCCACCTCCATGACCCGCTTGCCCGCCGCGACCGAGCCGGTGAAGGAGACCTTGTCGACACCGGGGTGCCCGACCAGGTACTCGCTGACCTCGCGGTCCGCCGGCAGGATCGACAGCACCCCCTCCGGCAGCCCCGCCTCGCGTGCGATGTCCGCGAGGAGGTACGCGTCCAGCGGGGACTCCGGCGACGGCTTGAGGATCACCGAGCAGCCCGTGAGCAGTGCGGGCGCGAGCTTGGCGGCGGCGACGAACTGGGGGACGTTCCAGGGGACGACGGCCGCGACGACCCCTACCGGCTCGCGCCGTACGAGGATCTTCCCGAGCACGCCGTCGCGGCGCTCCTCGTAGGTGAAGCCCCGGGCGACGGTGATCGCCGCGTCCCACACCATCATCGCGCCGAGGGCCTGCGCGAGGACGCTCCAGGAGTACGGGGAGCCGTTCTCGGAGGAGATCACCCGGGCGATCTCCTCGTGGCGCATCGCGATCCCGTCCTTGATGCGGGAGACGACCGCGATCCGCTCGTCGAGCGACAGCCGGGGCCAGGGCCCCTCGTCGAACGCCCGCCGTGCGACGGCGACGGCCCGGTCCACATCCGCCGCGGAGGCGTGCGGCACCCGCCCGATGACCTCCTCGGTGTGCGGCGAGATCACCTCGATGACGGCATCGCCCAGGGGGTCCGTCAACTCTCCGCCGATGAACAGCTTTCCGTGTTCCACGAGCTCAGCCATGGCCACTGCCTTCGTCCGCATCATTTCTGACGGTGTTTCAGGAACTGATACCAGTTCTAGTTATAGTGGGCAATGGCCATGGGTCGTGCCGCGCTTCGGGCCAGGGGTCCGGCAGGGGGACGGAGGGCAGATGACGACGACGTTCGATCATGGCGGGGGTGTGCGGTCCCTGCGGGTGCCCATCCCGGACAATCCCCTGGGGTTCACGCTGGTGTATGTCGTGGACACCGACCGGGGGCCGGTGCTGATCGACACGGGGTGGGACGACCCGGCGTCGATGGACGCGCTCGTCGACGGGCTCGCGGTCTGCGGTACGGCCGTGTCCGAGGTGCGGGGGGTCGTCATCACGCACCACCATCCCGACCATCACGGCCTCTCCGGCAAGGTGCGGGAGGTGTCCGGGGCGTGGGTGGCGATGCACGCGGCGGACGCGTCCATCGTGCGCCGGGCGCGCGGGACCCGCACCGAGCGCTGGTACACGTACATGGCGGACAAGCTGGCCGCGGCGGGCGCCCCCGAGGAGCACATCGCGCCGCTGCGGACGGCCCGGCGCCGTACGCTGCCCGGGCTCTCGCCCGCCCTGCCCGACCGCGAGATCGTCCCCGGCGAGTTGCTCGAGCTGCCCGGCCGCCGGCTGCGCGCGATCTGGACTCCGGGGCACACCCCCGGCCATGTCTGCCTCCACCTGGAGGAGGAACACCCGGCGGGCCTCACCGGCCACGGCCGGCTCTTCTCCGGAGATCACCTCCTCCCCGAGATCACCCCCCACATCGGCCTCTACGAGGACCCCGACGACACCACCGTCACCGACCCCCTCGGCGACTACCTCGACTCCCTCGAACGCGTCGGCCGCCTCGCCCCCGCCGAGATCCTCCCGGCCCACCAGCACCCCTTCACCGACGCCCCGTCCCGGGTACGTGAACTGCTCACCCACCACGAGAGCCGCCTGACCGACCTCCTCACCCTCCTCGCCACTCCGCTCACCCCCTGGCAGCTCGCCGAACGCATGGAGTGGAACCGCCCCTGGGACCAGATCCCCTACGGGTCACGCACCATCGCCGTCTCGGAGGCGGAGGCCCATCTGCGCCGACTGGTCAAACAGGGCCGGGCGGAGGCGGTCACGGGCAGCGATCCGACGACGTACGTCGCCTGCGGGTGACGACCCTGGAGGACCGTCCCGGGAGGTCCGATCCGGTTACGTCACCTGCGGGTGACGACCCGAAAGGACCGTCCCGGGAGGTCCGATCCGGTTACGTCACCTGCGGGTGACGACCCGGGAGGACCGATCCGGTGACGCACGCCCCTCCCGACGACCCGAAACCGACGGTGAGCGGCGCCGTTCACGGCCCGGATCCACGCAGTTCACGCCACGCCCCTACGGTGCCCTGACAACCGTCCCGGCACCCTTGGTGGCTTTCCCCCATGGACCCGATCGCGCAGCTTCTCGCCGAACGCGCCTGCCGGCGCCTGCTCCTCGACCTCGTCCGCCGCCTCGACCTCGACGAACCCGGCTCCGTGGCCGAGCTGTTCACCGAGGACGGCGTCTGGACCTGGCCGGAGGGCGACCGCCTGGTCAAGGGACGCGCCGCCCTGCGCGCCCACTTCGGCTCCCGCCCCGCCGATCGCCACGCACGCCGGCTGATGGCGGACGTCCGCGTCGAGGTGACCTCCCCCGACACGGCGAGAGCGACGTCGTACTTCACGACGTACCGCATGGACCCCGCGCCCGGCCCGGCCCCCGTGGGGATCGGGCACTACGAGGACACCCTGCACCGCACCCCCGACGGCTCCTGGCTCCTCGCGGCCCGCACCCTGCGCCTCCCCTGCGACCGGCCCACCCCACGCCTCTAGTGCCCCGGCAGGCGGCACGCCGTGCCGCCGTCCGCGCGCCATGACCGCCGCCTCGGCGGCCGCCTCGGACCAGCCCTCACGGTCCCCGGGGCACCACCCACGCCTCCTCGAGCTCGTGGTCATGGCCAGAACCCGGCGGGGTGCGTCGAGCTGCGGCGAAGGTCTCACAGCCACCCCTCAGAGTCCTGGCTACCAGCCGGTAGAGTGACCGGGTCGTCATCACCCGTACAGGGGGAAGCCGGTGCAATTCCGGCGCTGACCCGCAACCGTGAGCCACCACCGGTGGTGAGCCGGACCGCCCCGTACGGACGTTGACCGGCTCACGTGCGCGGCGGCCCGCCGTCGTACGGCACCGTCGAGGTCTACGGAGTCGAGCCGCCGGGGTGTCCCGTGCTGCCCGGCCTGCGGACCTCCCGACCGGGAGAGGCATCCGCCGATCATGAAGTCCCGCCGCAGCGCCGCGGCCGCCCTGGCCATCGGCGCCCACGCGACCACTACCGCCACGGCGACCGCCATGGCCACCGCCACCGTGACGGCGGCCGCCGCGACCGTCCTCGCCCTGATCGGTGCCTCCGCCCCCGCCGTCGCCGCCGGCCCCTCCCCGTCCGCGTCGGTCGCCCTGCCCGTGGGTCTGTACGGCACCGCCGATCCGACGTACGACGGTGTGTGGCGCCAGTCGCTGGCACTGCTCGCCCAGCGCACGGTGGGCGTGTGGCCCGCGCGCGAGTCGGTGGCCTGGCTGGCGGGGCAGCAGTGCGCGGACGGTTCGTTCGCCGCGTTCCGCGCGGACCCGGCGAAGGCCTGCGACGCCAGGACGACGGTCGACACCAACAGCACCGGTGCCGCCGTCCAGGCGCTGGCGGAGATCGGTGGCCACGAGGCCCAGGTCGACAAGAGCGTGGCCTGGCTGAAGTCGGTCCAGAACGCGGACGGCGGCTGGGGCTACTCCCCCGGCGGGGCCACCGACGCCAACTCCACGTCGGTCGTCATCGGCGCGCTCGCCCAGGCCGGCGAGACCGTTCCGAACGTCCGCAAGAACGGCAGGTCCCCGTTCGACGCCCTCACGAAGCTCGCCCTGCCCTGCACGGGCGAGGACGCCGGCGCCTTCGCCCACCAGCCCGACAAGAAGGGCGCCCTCGTGGCCAACGCGGACGCGACGGCGGCGGCCGTGCTCGGCCTGGGCGGCGAGAGTCTGGCCGTGACCCGTCAGGACGACGCCACGTCCGCGCCGCGCTGCGAGCAGGCCGACGAGCCCGAGCGGACCGCGGCCAACGGCGCCGCCTGGCTCGCCAAGACCCTCGCCGAGGACGGTCACCTCACGTCCGCGCTGCCCGGCGCCGGCGACCAGCCCGACTACGGCAACACCGCCGACGCGGTCGTCGCCCTGTCCTGCGCCCACCTCAACGACCAGGCCGCCGCACCCCTGCGCTGGCTGGAGGCCCACTCCGCCGACTGGGCCGCCCAGGCCGGACCGGCCGCGTACGCGCAGCTCGTCCTCGCGGCGAGCGCCGCACGGGACGGCGACGTCCACGACTTCGGCGGGCAGGACCTGGTCGCCCTGCTCAACGCGACGGGCCCGGCCCCGGAGAGCGTCGACGAGACCAGGACCGCGACGAAGACCGCCGAGCCGGGCGCCGCCGCCCAGGCGTCCTCCGACGGGAACGACGGCGGCCTGAACACCGTCCGGACCGTCGGCGCCGGTCTCCTCGTCGGCGCGATCGCCGGCCTCGTCCTGATCGGCCGGGGCAGGAAGCGGCAGCAGCCGTGATCCGCCCCGCCCGCGCCCTGCTCCCGCCGGTCCTCGCGCTGCTCCTGTTGGCCGCCGCCCCGGCCCACGCCACCGGCTACCGCTACTGGTCCTTCTGGGAACGCACCGGCGACCGCTGGACCTACGCGACCGAGGGCCCGGGGACGGCCCGCCCGGCCGACGGCACCGTCCAGGGCTTCCGTTTCGCGGTCAGCGAGGGCGCCTCCGACGCGTCCCGGCCCCGCGGCGCCGCCTCCTTCGGCGCGATCTGCGCCCGCACACCCGCGAAGTCCGGCACGAAGCGCATCGCCCTGGTCATCGACTTCGGCACCACGTCCGACGCCCCCTCGGGCGAGACCCCGCCCACCCCGCGCTGGGCGTGCGCCCGGGTCCCCCCGACCGCCACCACGGCCGAGGCCCTCGCCACGGTCGCCAAACCCCTCCGCTACGACACGAACGCCCTCCTGTGCGCCATCGCGGGCTACCCGAGAACGGGCTGCGGGGAGCAGGTGTCGACGACGAAGAACCCGTCGCACAAGGACTCGGGCCCCTCCGTGGGCATCTACGCGGGCGCGGCAGCGGTGGCGACACTGGCGGCGGCCGCCGTATGGCAGGCACGACGACGGCGGAGGAATGACTGACCGCCCGAGCCGCGGTGGGCGCGGCGGCCCCCCGCCGGCGCGGGCAGGCAGGACGCCCCCCGCCCAGCCGCCACCCCCCGCACCACCCCGCCCGATCCATCCCGGCGCCTGGTGGCTCTGGTCCCTCTCCCTCGGCACGGCCGCCACCCGCACCACCAACCCCCTCCTCCTCGCCCTCCTCCTCGCCACCTCCGCCTACGTCGTGGTCACCTGCCGTCCGAGAACCCCCGCCCCCTGGGCCCGCTCCTACCCGGCCTTCCTCAGACTCGCGCTCGTCGTCATGGCCATCCGTCTCCTCTTCACCGTCACCCTCGGCTCCCCCATCCCCGGCACCCACACCCTCCTCACCCTCCCCGAGGTCCCCCTCCCCGCCTGGGCCCAGGGCATCCGCCTCGGCGGCCGGGTCACCGCGGAGGCCCTCCTGTTCTCCCTCTACGACGCCCTGCGCCTCGCCACGCTCCTCGTCTGCGTCGGCGCGGCGAACGCCCTCGCGAGCCCCTCCCGTCTGCTCAAGTCCCTCCCGGGCGCCCTGTACGAGACGGGCGTGGCGGTCGTCGTGGCACTCACCTTCGCCCCGAACCTCATCGCCGACGTCCACCGTCTGCGCGCCGCCCGTCGTCTGCGCGGCCGCCCGGACAGCGGTGTCCGGGGTCTGCTCCAGGTGGGACTCCCGGTCCTCGAAGGCGCCCTGGAACGCTCCGTCGCCCTCGCCGCCGCGATGGACGCCCGCGGTTACGGCCGTACCGCCGACCTCCCCGCCCCGGTCCGCCGTACGACGACCGCCCTCACCCTGGGCGGCCTGCTCGGCGTGTGCGCGGGGACGTACGGGCTGCTCACCGCGGCCGGAGCGACGTACGGCCTCCCCCTCCTCCTCGCCGGTCTCGCCGCCGCGCTCGCCGGACTGCGCCTCGGCGGCCGCCGCTCCCCCCGCACCCGTTACCGCCCCGACCGCTGGACCCCGCGCGCCTGTCTCGTCGCGGCGTCCGGCGCGGCGACCGCGGCGCTCCTCACGCTCGCCGCGACCACGGACCCGGCGGCCCTGCACCCCGGCGTGGTGCCGCCGACCGCGCCGGCCCTCCCCCTGTGGCCCGCGGCGGCGGTCCTCCTGGGCCTCCTCCCCGCCTTCCTCCACAAGGAGCAGCCGTCGTGATCCGCTTCGAGAACGTCTCCGTGACCTACGACGGCGCGCCCCACCCCGTCCTCCGCGACGTCGACCTCACCGTCCCCGAGGGCGAACTCGTCCTCCTCGCGGGCCCGTCCGGCGTCGGCAAGTCCACGCTCCTCGGTACGGTCTGCGGTCTCGTCCCGCACTTCACGGGCGGCACCCTGCACGGCCGGGTCACGGTCGCGGGCCGGGACACCCGTACCCACAAGCCGCGTGAACTCGCCGACGTCGTGGGCACGGTGGGCCAGGATCCGCTGTCCCACTTCGTGACGGACACGGTGGAGGAGGAACTGGCCTACGGCATGGAGTCGCTCGGTCTGCCCCCGGACGTGATGCGCCGCCGTGTCGAGGAGACCCTCGACCTGCTCGGCCTCGCCGCCCTGCGGGACCGTCCGCTCACCGCGCTCTCCGGTGGGCAGCAGCAGCGGGTCGCGATCGGCTCGGTCCTCACCCCGCACCCGCGCGTGCTCGTCCTCGACGAACCGACCTCCGCGCTCGACCCGGCCGCCGCCGAGGAGGTCCTCGCCGTCCTCCTCCGTCTCGTCCACGACCTCGGTACGACGGTGCTGCTCGCGGAACACCGTCTGGAGCGCGTCCTGCAGTACGCCGACCGGGTCGTCCTCCTCCCGGCACCGGGAGCGGCCCCGCGCCTGGGCACCCCGGCCGAGATCATGGCCGTATCGCCGGTGTACCCGCCGGTGGTGGACCTGGGCCGGCTGGCGGGCTGGTCCCCTCTGCCGCTGACGGTGCGCGACGCCCGGCGTCGAGCGGCCGCCCTGCGTGCCCGCCTCGACGGATCCCACCCCCGGGTCCACGGGGTCCCTGCGGCACCCCACCTCGTCCAGGCCCCTCCCCCGCCCCGCCGCCTCTTCCGCCGCACCCCTCCACCACCGGCCACCCCCGTGGCCGCGCCCCCCGTCGAGGCCCGCGCCCTGTCCGTCCGCCGTGACCGGATCCAGGCGCTGCGGAGCGTCGACCTGACCGTCGCCCCCGGTGAGACCGTCGCCCTGATGGGCCGCAACGGCGCCGGAAAGTCCACCCTGCTCGCCGCCTTCGCCGGGCTCGTGGAGCCGTCCGCCGGGACGGTCCGGGTCGGCGGGGCGATCCCGCGGCGCACACCGCCCCGCGAGCTGGTGCGCCGGGTGGGGCTGGTTCCGCAGGAACCGCGTGACCTGCTGTACGCCGACACGGTCGCCGCCGAGTGCGCGGCGGCCGACCGGGACGCGGGGGCCGTTCCCGGTACCTGCCGTGACCTGGTCGGTGAGTTGCTCCCGGGGATCGGCGACGGCACCCATCCGCGCGATCTGTCCGAGGGGCAGCGGCTGACGCTCGCGCTCGCCGTCGTCCTGACCGGCCGGCCGCCGCTGCTGCTGCTCGACGAGCCGACGCGGGGCCTGGACTACGCGGCGAAGGCGCGGCTGGTCACCGTGGTGCGCGGCCTTGCGGCGGCCGGACACGCGATCGTCCTCGCCACGCACGATGTGGAGCTGGCCGCCGAGCTGGCCCACCGGGTGGTGCTGCTCGCGGAGGGAGAGGTGATCGCCGACGGTGCGACGGCGGAGGTGGTCGTCTCCTCTCCCTCCTTCGCGCCGCAGGTGTCGAAGATCCTGGCCCCGCGGCCGTGGCTCACGGTCACGCAGGTGAGGGAGGCGCTGGCGTGAAAGCCGTCCCGCTGGGGCCGCGCTCCCTTCTGTCGCTGCTGCTGGTCGGCGCGGTCGGCGTGACCGCCTTCACCTGGCCGTTCCTCGCCCCTCCGGCCTCCGCGGTGAACGCGCACGCGCAGGACGCCCCCTGGCTCTTCGCGGGGCTGCTGGTGCTGCTGGTGGCGGTGGTGGCGGCGACGATCTCGGAGTCCGGGCTCGGCGCGAAGGCGGTCGCGATGCTGGGCGTGCTCGCCGCCACGGGGGCCGCCCTGCGTCCGATCGGGGCGGGCACGGCCGGTGTCGAGCCGATGTTCTTCCTGATGGTGCTGAGCGGCCGGGTCCTCGGCCCGGGCTTCGGTTTCGTCCTCGGCTCGGTGACGATGTTCGCGTCCGCGCTGCTCACGGGCGGGGTGGGTCCGTGGTTGCCGTTCCAGATGCTGGCGATGGGCTGGTTCACGATGGGCGCGGGCCTGCTCCCGGGCCGGGCGGGTCTGCGGGGCCGTGCGGAACGGGCGCTGCTCGCGCTGTACGGCTTCCTCGGCGCCTTCGCCTACGGCACGGCGATGAATCTGGCGGGCTGGCCCTTCATGGGCACGCTGGCGTCGGGGGTCGCCTTCGACCCGGACGCGGCGGTCCCGGCCAACGTGGCGCGTTTCGTCGCGTACTGCGTGGCGACCTCGCTGGGCTGGGACCTGGGGCGGGCGGTCGTGACCGTCGTCCTGACGCTGACCGTGGGCCCGGCGATCCTGCGCGCCCTGCGCCGGGCCACGCGGCGGGCCGCCTTCGAGGCGCCGGTCACATTCGACGCGCCCGCTCCGTGAGCCCTCGTACGCCGGCTGTCACCCGATCGCGCTTGAACGGTGAACCACCCCACATGACTCACATCACCTACTAACCACTCTAGTGGTATATATCGGGCGCCATGCCCATGTCATCAGGGCCCCTGACCTGGACTTTGCGAGCCAGGTCACACAAACGGCGTTCCCCCCAAGTACGGCCACAACTAGCAAAAGGGGTCTTTGCGGACGGCTTCCGATCCTGCTTCTCTGGATGACGTCGCACGGCGCCGACAAGCCCACGGGCCTCGGCGCCGACGCATGCAGCCACCTACCGCACCTCACGCGGAGCGGCCACGCACCGCGTGACTCCGGCATGCGGGCGACGCCACTGTCCCCGAAGAAAAAGGTTCTCCGTGTCCGTCTCCGTCATCCGCCGCATCGCCAGCCCGAAGAAGGCCCTCACCACCGTCGCCCTGGCGGCCGCCACCGCGGGCATCGCGATGACCGCGGCCCCGGCCCACGCGGCCACCGTGACCAGCGCCTCCCAGGCCCAGTCGATCGCGCACAAGATGATCCCGGACGCCGGCCAGTACAACGCCTTCGCCAACATCGTGAAGCACGAGAGCAACTGGAACGTCAGCGCCACCAACGCCTCCTCCGGCGCCTACGGCCTCGTCCAGGCCCTCCCGGGCTCGAAGATGGCCTCGGCCGGTTCCGACTGGAAGACCAACGCCGCCACCCAGATCAAGTGGGGTCTGGACTACATGAACTCCCGTTACGGCAGCCCGGCCGCCGCCTGGAACTTCTGGCAGGCGAACGGCTGGTACTGAGCCACGCCCACGGCATGAACGCACAAGGCGGCGGTCCCCGGTCCCGGGGGCCGCCGCCTTCGCCGTTTCTCCACACCGGCGTGGTCCACTGAGCCGATGACCAACGAGCCCTCCGCGACGGACCGCGAGGCACGCGGCGTACGGCTGACTCCCGTCCTGCTCGCCCTGACCGGGGTCAGCGGTCTGATCGACGCGATCAGCTATCTCGGTCTCGGCCGTGTCTTCACCGCCAACATGACGGGCAACGTCGTGGTCCTCGGCTTCGCCGCCGCGGGCGCCCCCGGCTTCTCCGCCCGCCACTGCGCGACCTCCCTGGCCTTCTTCCTCGCGGGCGCGGCGACGGGCGGCCGGGTCGTCCGGCGGGTCGGCGACGGCTCCCGCCGCACCTGGGCCCGGGTGACGTTCGCCGTCGAGGCCGTCCTGCTGGCCGCCGCCTCGGCCGTGGCCTTCGTCACCGCGGAGCACGGCCGGATCCGGATCCATCTCGTCATCGCGCTCACCGCCTTCGCGATGGGTCTGCGCAACGCGACCGTGCAGAAACTCGCCGTACCGGCCCTCACCACGACCACCGTGCTGACCATGACCCTCACCGGCCTGGCCTCCGACTCCCCCGCGGGCGGCGGCGCGGGCCGCCACTCGCTGCGTCGTGCGGCGGCCGTGACCACCATGTTCGCGGGAGCGGTCGTGGGCGGGATCCTGGTCCTGCACCACGGCATCGCCCTCCCCCTGCTGGTCGCGGCGGCGACCTCGGGGACGCTGGCGCTGGTGGCGTCCGGTGAGGAGTGAGCGCCTTCCCGGGAAGGGCTGCTACCGGGCCTTGTGCCGCTGATAGTGGCGGGCGACCCGGGCCCGGTTGCCGCAGCGGGCGGCCGAGCACCAGCGGCGGCGCGGATGGGTGGGCAGGAAGAGCATCACGCAGTCGTCGGCCTCGCACGTCCGGATCCCGGTGACGGCCGGATCGGCCAGCAGACGCGCGGCGTCCTCGGCGAGGCAGGCGGCCAGCCGCACGCCCGGTGAGCCGTCGCGGCGGCGCGCGACGACCACCGCTTCCCCCTCCCACACCACTTCGTCGATCGCGGGCGCGGCTCGTTGCGCCCGGTTGAGCGCCTCCAGGTCGGCGGACGGGGGTCGCTCCCCCCGCCGGACGTGGTCCAGGGCCCGGGCCAGATGCTCCCGTACGGCCCGCACGGCGGTCAGGTCCTCGGCGCCCGCCTCCGCCGGCACCGCCTCCGGGAGCCGGCCGGCCTCCAGCTCCCACCAGGCCAGCAGGTCGCGCGGGCTCGCGAGCAGATCACCCGCGGCGGTGAGGGTGTTGACCAGGTCCAGCGCCGGCGGCTCACCGGTGAGGGGCACGAGATCACTCATACCGCTAATGCTACATCGATCTGTTGACCCGTTAGTCGATCCGACGGTACGGTCCCCTTGTCACACCTAATGCATGAAACGGCAACGGAAGGATTAGCAATGCTCGCCTCTCCCGCCCGCACCCTCCACCGCCACCTCGACGTCGACGGGGTCCGCGTCTTCTACCGGGAATCCCTCCCCGACGTCCCCGACGCCCCCACGCTGCTCCTGCTGCACGGCTTCCCGTCCGCCTCCCACCAGTTCCGCCGGCTGATCGACGTACTCGGCGGGCGCTACCGTCTGATCGCCCCGGACTACCCCGGCTTCGGCCACACCGAGGCCCCCGAGGACTTCACGTACTCCTTCGACCGGCTCGCCGACATCACCGAGGGCTTCCTGCGGCGCCTCGGCATCGACCGGTTCGTGATGTACGTCTTCGACTTCGGCGCCCCGGTCGGCTTCCGGATCGCCGAACGCCACCCGGACTGGATCGCCGGTCTGGTCGTGCAGAACGGCAACGCCTACGAGGAGGGCCTCTCGGACGCGGCCCGCGACCTGATCGCCCTGACCCCCGGCGCCCCCGGCGCCCAGGACGCCGTGGGGAACCTGCTCACTCTGGCCGCCACCCGCGGCCAGTACGAGACCGGCGTCGGCGACCCCGAGCTGATCGCCCCGGAGAGCTGGACCCTCGACCAGCACTTCCTGGACCTCCCGGGCCGCAAGGAGGCCCAGGGCGCCCTGCTCTTCGACTACCACTCCAACGTCGAGCGGTACGACCGCTGGCAGGCATGGCTGCGCAAGCACACCCCGCCCACCCTGATCGCCTGGGGGGTCGGCGACCCGTTCTTCCGCGAGTCCGGGGCCCGCGCCTATCTGCGCGACCTGCCCGACGCCGAACTGCGCCTGTACGACACCGGGCACTTCGCGCTCGAAACCCACCTGCCGGAGATCGCACCGCTCGTCGCGGACTTCCTGGACCGGGTCACCCGGCGCTGACGCGCAGCTCCTTCACCCCGTTGATCCAGGCCGACCGCAGCCGGCGCGGATCCTCGACGAGCCTGAGCCCCGGCAGGGCGTCGGCCACGGCGTTGAAGATCAGCTCGATCTCCAGCACGGCGAGCGACTTGCCGAGACAGAAGTGCGGCCCCCCGCCCCCGAACCCCAGATGGGGATTGGGATCCCTCAGCACATCGAACGTGTCGGGCCGGTCGAACACCTCGGGATCGTGGTTGGCGGAGGCGTAGAAGATCCCGACCCGGTCGCCCTTCCTGATCTGCTTGCCGCCGAGCTCGGTGTCCTGGGTGGCGGTCCGCTGGAAGGAGACGACGGGCGTGGCCCACCGCACGATCTCCTCGGCGGCGGTCCCCGGCCGGCGCTCCTTGAAGAGCTCCCACTGCTCGGGATGGGTGAGGAAGGCGTGCATCCCGTGCGTGATGGCGTTGCGCGTGGTCTCGTTCCCCGCGACCGCCAGCATGAGCACGAAGAACCCGAACTCGTCGGAGTTCAGATTCCCCTCGTCCTCGGCGGCCACGAGCGTCGACACGATGTCATGGGCGGGGCACCGCTTGCGCTCGGCGGCCATGTTCATGGCGTACGAGATCAGCTCGGCGGCGGACTGCTGGCCCACCTCGGCGGTGATGGCGTACTCGGGATCGTCGTACGCGATCATCTTGTTGGACCACTCGAAGATCTTGGCCCGGTCGTCCTGGGGGATGCCGATCAGCTCGGCGATGGCCTGCAGGGGCAGCTCACAGGCGACGGAGGTGACGAAGTCGAAGGGGCCGTCGTGCGCGCCGGCCCCGGCGGCGATGTCCCGGGCCCGCTGCCGCAGCCGCTCCTCCAGCCCCCGGATGGCACGGGGGGTGAACCCGCGTTGCACGATCTGCCGTACCCGCGTGTGCTCCGGCGGATCCATGTTGAGCATGATGAACCGCTGGGCGTCGATGGAATCCCGCGAGATGTGCTCGTTGAAGCGGATGATCGCGGTGTTGAGATAGGAGGAGAAGATCTCGGGGTGCGTGGACACGTACTTCACGTCCGCGTGCCGGGTGACGGCCCAGTACCCCTCGTCCTGGAAGCCGGCGGCATTGCCCGACTGCGGGATCCAGCGGACCGGTTCCGCGCGCCGCAGCTCGGCGAACTCCGGCAGGGGCACACGGTGATGCAGCAGGTCGGGGTCGGTGAAGTCGAACCCGTCGGGAAGCGCTGGACAGGGCATCGGCAGCTCCAGCCAGAGGGCAGCTTTTCTGACGGTTCATCAGAAATAGATTGCCGCGACGGTAGTTCAGACCACTGAAGGCTGCAAGACCCTTGCGGTGACGCACATCACGTCCGCAGACTGCTCGGAAGAACTAGAACACGTACTAGTTCCTCGGAGGAGGATCCGCACCCATGGCCGCCGAACCCGTGATCGTGGAAGCAGTCCGCACACCCATCGGCAAGCGCGGCGGCGCGCTGGCCAACCTTCACCCCGCCTACCTCCTGGGCGAGACCTACCGCGAACTCCTCGGCCGCACCGGCATCCCCGCCGACGCGGTCGAACAGATCGTCGGCGGCACGGTGACCCACGCCGGCGAACAGTCCATGAACCCGGCCCGCACGGCCTGGCTGACGATGGGCCTTCCCTACGAGACCCCGGCGACGACGGTCGACTGCCAGTGCGGCTCCTCACAGCAGGCGTCGCACATGACGGCGAACATGATCGCGGCGGGAGTCATCGACGTCGGTATCTCGTGCGGCGTGGAGGCGATGTCCCGGGTCCCGCTCGGCTCGGGCTCGAAGCACGGCCCGGGAAAGCCGTTCCCGGAGGAGTGGAACGTAGACCTGCCGAACCAGTTCGAGGCGGCGGAGCGCATCGCGCGCAACCGGGGCCTGACGCGGGAGGACGTCGACCGGCTCGGCCTGCTGTCGCAGCAACGCGCCGCTGTGGCCTGGTCGGAGGAACGCTTCAAGAAGGAGACGTTCGCGGTCCAGGTCCCCACGACGGAGGAGGAACAGGCGGCGGGCCAGGGCATGTGGCGCCTGGTCGACCGGGACGAGGGCCTGCGGGACACGACGGCGGAGGCACTGGCGGGCCTCAAACCCATCATGCCGACGGCCGTCCACACCGCCGGCAACTCCTCCCAGATCAGCGATGGAGCGGCGGCCATCATGTGGGCGTCGAAACGGATGGCGAGGGCCCTCAAACTGAAGCCGAGGGCCCGCATCATCGCCCAGACCCTGGTCGGCGCGGACCCGCACTTCCACCTGGACGGGCCCATCGACGCAACGCGAGCGGTCCTCGGCAAGGCGGGCATGTCCCTCAAGGACATCGACCTGATCGAGATCAACGAGGCCTTCGCGTCAGTGGTGTTGTCCTGGGCGAAGGTCTTCGACCAGAGCCTCGACAAGGTCAACGTCAACGGCGGCGCGATCGCCCTCGGTCACCCCGTCGGATCGACGGGCGCCCGCCTGATCACCACGGCCCTCCACGAACTGGAGCGCACGGACAAGGAGTTCGCGCTCATCACCATGTGCGCGGGGGGTGCGCTGGCGACGGGGACGATCATTCAGCGGCTGTAGTCCGGGCGAGAAGGGCCGAGAACACGGCGGGCTCGATCACGACGACCGGGCCCGCCGGGTCCTTGAAGCCGCCGGGGGCGACGAACACCTTTCTACGCGAACGTCACCGAGAAACGATCGCCGAAGCCGTACGAGTCGTCCTGCGCCTGAACTCGCAGCAGGAGGGCGCGAATCCTCTCGAACGTCTCCTCACCGAGGGCCGCTCTGCTCGCCGACGAGTTCTTCCACACGATGTCGACCGGCCGCTCCACATCCGTCGACAACCGATCCCAGAGGGCGCTCGGATTGGCCCCGTAGTAGGGGCCGAAATCCAGGGCGTGCGACAGGAATCGGTGAAGGTCACCCTCGGACCGAATGCTCGCGCCGTCGATGAAGACCTTCACGTCACTCCCCGCAATCGAGCTGATCGTCGATCTGATCCGTCGTCATGGGGCCGTCGCCCGCCCAGTATTCGCCCGGCCCCAACGTCGCCTGCTCGATCGTCCGGACCGTGAAGACGCCGTCGCGGCCGTCGCCCGTCGGGTCCTCGTGGGCCACGCCGATGTGGGGCGGGACAAAGGACGCGGCCGGGTGGGCGGCGTGGTGGGCGAAGCCCTCTCCCGTCCAGAGAGTGCCAAGAGAGTCGCCTTCCGGGCGGATGCCCAGGGACGGGGGGATCGGGTCGGAGGGGGGAAGCGGGTGCAGCCGGTGCCGGTGAGCGCGGCGAGCGCGAGGAGCAGGGGCCATGCAGAGGCGATGCGTCGCGTCGATGTCATGCGGCCGTCCCCCTCGGTCGTCCCACTCCCCTCTGCAGCATGCCCCACCGGCCCGCTCCGGGGAGCGGGCCGGGTGCCGACGGTTCGGTCTCAGCCGCTCGGGGTCGGCTCCTTCGTCGCCGGGACCGGGTCCGTGCGTTCCGGGAGTTTCACCGAGCGGGCGCGGGGGCCCATCAGGGCGTACGAGAGGCCGAAGCCCGCCAGGACGACGACCGCGCCGCCCGCCGCGTCCAGGACCCAGTGATTGCCCGTCGCGACGATCGCGGAGACCGTGAAGAAGGGGTGGAGGAGTCCGAGGGCCTTCATCCACCACCGCGGGGCGACGATCGCGATGACCAGGCCGCACCACAGGGACCAGCCGAAGTGGAGGGACGGCATCGCCGCGTACTGGTTGGTCAGGGCGGTGAGGGTGCCGTAGTCGGGCTTGGAGAAGTCCTGGACGCCGTGGACCGTGTCGATGATGTTGAGGGCCGGCATCAGGCGGGGCGGGGCCAGGGGGTAGAGCCAGAAGCCGACCAGCGCGAGGAGGGTCGCGAAGCCCAGGGAGGAGCGGGCCCAGCGGTAGTCGACCGGGCGGCGCCAGTACAGGACCGCGAGGACCGTCAGCGGGACCACGAAGTGGAACGACTCGTAGTAGAAGTCGAAGAAGTCGCGGAGCCATTCGACGCCGACGACCCAGTGGTTGACCGTGTGCTCGATGTCGATGTGCAGGAAGCGTTCGAGGTCGAGGATCTCCTGGCCGTGGGCCTCCGCGCGGACGCGGCCGGCCGAGTTCGAGCCTCCCGTCGCGGCGAGGCGGACCTGCTGGTACGCCGCGTAGGTGACGCGGATGAGGAGCAGTTCCAGGAGGAGGTTCGGGCGGGTCAGGACGCGTCGCAGGAACGGCAGCAGGGGGACGTGGCGCAGGCGGGCGGGGACCGGCTCCGCGTACTCCGTGGGGATCGGGGCGTGGTAGTGGGGGGAGGTGCGCGGGAGGAACGGGACGACCGTCGCCGCGGCGATGGCCGCCAGCAGGACGGCGTTGTCCCGCAGCGGGTACAGCGCCGGCATGTTCGGCAGCATCATCTTCGCCGGGAGGGTCATGACGAGGACGACGGCGACCGGCCAGACGTAACGGTCCGAGGCGCGTCTGCCGACCCGGCCGACCACCGCCAGCAGGACCCACAGGAGCTGGTGCTGCCAGGTCGTCGGGGAGACCGCGATCGCCGCGCAGCCGGTGAGGGCCACGGCGAGGAGGAGCTGGCCGTCCCGGGCGTAGCGGACCGCCCGGCGCACACCGAGGACGGCGACGGCCGCGCCGACCGCCAGGAACAGGCCGATCTCCAGCGGGCCGGTGAGCCCGAGGCGCAGCAGGGCGCCGTGCAGGGACTGGTTGGCGAGGGCGTCCGCCTTGCCTCCGAGGCCGACCCCCGCCATGTGGTGCACCCAGTAGGTGTACGAGTCGTGCGGCATCGCCGCCCAGGCGAGCGCGGTGACTCCGGCGAACGTCGCGCCGGTCGCGGCGGCGGCACGGCGGCGGCCGGTGAACCACAGCAGCGCGGCGAAGAGCAGGACCGTGGGCTGCAGGGCGGCGGCCAGGCCGATCAGCGCGCCGCCCGCCTTCTGGCCCCGGACGACGAAACAGCCGAGCAGCACCAGCAGCACCGGGATGATGCTGGTCTGGCCGAGCCAGAGGGTGTTGCGCACCGGCAGCGACAGCATGAGCAGGCTGATCGCGACGGGTGCGGCGAGCAGGGACGTCCGTCTGCTCACCGGCTGGGGCAGGGCGCGCGCGACCACCAGGCCGAGGGCGACGACCAGGAGCAGGGTGCCGAACGTCCAGCCCCAGCCGAGGGCCTGTTCCGCCGCCCGGGTGAGGGGCTTGAGGACGAGTCCGCCGAACGGGGTGCCGGTGAAGCGCGTGGAGTCGTAGAGCGATCCGTTGACGTGCAGCACGCCGTCCGGTCCCACCCAGGTCTCCAGGTCCGTCAGCCGTTCCCCGCGCGGGGTGCCGAGGACCACGGCCACCTGGCGTACGGCGAGGACCGCCGCGAGCAGCCAGAGGCCGAGACGGGCCGCGCGCAGTCGTGCCGCCCTCGTCGTGCCGACCGCGGTCGACCCGAAGGCCTCCGCCGGTCGCCCGCTGTGCTCCGCATTCGCCACGCCTCGTCGGCCTCCCGCCCCGTCCTGCCACGTGTCCGTTACGTGGGTGTTCCCTGGACGAACCCTATGTGGCTCGCACCGCCCCCGGAGAGAGACGCAGGCCATCCCGGCTTCACCTGACGTCGGCCCTCCTTTTGTCCGGAAGACGATAGTGCGCCGGGGGTGAGGTTGCCTCCGCAGGGCGCGATGTGGGTCACAGCACGGCCGGAACCGGCACTTCCCACGAACGGAACGCCCGCTTCAGCCGTACCGTCGTACGCCCGTACGCCCGTACGACACCGAGGGCAGCGGGACGGCTGCGGGACGTGAACGAGCGGACAGGGACGAGCAGGTACCACAAAGCGTGGCGAAGATGGACAGCGACGGGCAAGGACCGGCATCGGCGGACGACGACTTCGACGACGGACGACGGACGACGGACGACGGCGAGAGACGACGACGGACCACGGAGGGGCTGCGGCACATGGGCGGCTTGGTCGGCACGATCGGTTCACCGAGAGGGCGCGCGAGACGGCGGCTGGCGCGCCGGGACGCCGGGGCGCGGGCGTACGCGCGGGTCGTGGCCGTCCTCCTGGCGCTGCTGGCGCTCCAGCTCGGGTCGCTCGTCGCACCGGCGTACGCCTGCGCCTGCGGTGCCCTGGTCCCGGGCGACGGACGGCAGCTCACGGTCGGCCGGGAGGTGTCCGTCGTGCGCTGGGACGGCGAGCGGGAACAGATCATCATGAGCCTGCGGGTCGGCGGCGACGCCGAACGGGCCGCCTGGATCATGCCGGTCCCGCGGCGGGCGACGGTCGAGCTCGGCGACGCGGAACTCTTCGACCAGCTGGCCTCCGCCACCGCCCCCGTCGAGCGCACCCGCACCCACTTCTGGCCGCAGGACGGCGACTGGCCGCTGACCACGGGGGACGGCGGTCGCAGAGGTCCGCCGCTTCCGCCGCGCGGCGACGCCGAGGTGGGCGTGGTCGGGCGCGAGCGGCTCGGGCCGTTCGACGTGACCCGGCTCACCGCCACCGATCCGGCCGCCCTCGACGACTGGCTGAGCTCCCACGACTTCTCCTTGCCGCCCCGCCTCGCGACCGCCCTCAAGCCGTACGTCGAACGGCGGTGGGAGTACGTCGCCGTCAAGCTGGCCCCGCAGACCGCCGGGAGCTTCCTGGCCGGCGAGCTCCAGCCGCTGCACCTCACCTTCGCCGCCGACGCCCCCGTCTACCCGATGCGGCTGTCCCGGCTCGCGACCACCCCGCAGTCGCTGGGCCTGTACGTCCTCGCCGCGCACCGCATGGAACCGGCGGCCCGGATCGGCGGCGAGCGGCCCCGCGTCACCTTCGCGGGCCGCGTCGGCGGCTCCACCGGCGGTCCGCTGGGGGAGCTGGCGAAGGGCACGCCGTTCCTGACGGCTGTCGCCCAGGACTTCCCGCGCCCCTCGGCGATCTCCGGGGACCACGTGCTGCGGCGGGCGCCCGCCGACACCGCGTTCCGCCAGGTGATCTACGAGGACCGGCTGCTCAGGGTGCTCGGCATACCGGCCTGGCTGCTGACGGTGATCGGCGGCCTCACCGTCACCGTCACGGCATCCGTCACCCTCGCCCTCCGCAAGCGCCGCTCCGACCGAGGGCCCCAGCCGGGCCCACGCCACGCCTCGGGCCACCCGTCGGCGCCACCGGCGGTGCCACCGGCAGGGACCACGGCGGAGATGCCGACAGGCCGACCGGCAGGAACCACGGCAGAGACACCGACAGGCCGACCGACGGGGGCTACGGCAGAGACACCGACGAGCCGACCGGCGGGGACTACGGCGGAGACACCGACGGGCGGACCGGCGGAGACTGCGAGCGGTACGTCGGCAGGGGCTCCGGGCGGGGCCCCGGCAGGGGCTCCGGGGCGGTCCGCCCCCGCGGTCCCCCCGAAACCCACCGCACGTCCCACCGCCCCCGGTGTCCCTCCGGCACCGGCGACACGCCCCATCGCCCCCGGTGCCCCTCCGGCACCGGCGACACGCCCCATGACACCCGATGTCCCCCCGATGCCGACCGCTCGCCCGGCCGGGGCGGTCGTGCCGCCGGAACCGGTCGCACGCCCCGTCGGCGGCGGCTTACCTCCGAGGCCGACCACACGTCCGCGTCCTGCCGGAGCGGACGTACCGCCCCGCCCCACCGCAGACGCCGTACCACCGGTACCACCCGTACCGCCCATGCCGCCCATGCCGCCCACGCCTCCTCGGCCGCAGCCGACCCAGTCGGCGGCGCGGCACGCACGGTCCGCGCAACGGCCCCACCGAGCACGTCCGGCCGAGCGGCAGTCCCCGCAAGCCCCACAGGCCGCGCACGCCCCACAGGCCCCGCACGCCGAACAGGCCCGGAAAGCACCCCCACCCCCACCGCACCCGCCCACTCCCACGCCCACGCCCCCCGACGCCCCTCCGCGCCCTCCCCGTCCGCCCTTCGCGCCGCCGCGCGCCCCCGCGTCGCCGAAGCCCTTCACTCTCCCCGTGACTCCTCGGCCGAACGGGTGAAATCGCGGGACGGGGAACCTCGGAGGGCCCTCGGGCGGGGAACCCGCGCACGGCGGGGTCCGTTGACAGGAGTGGTTAGCCTTTCTAACCAGTCGCAGGCACACGGGAGGCAGAGCGCATGAGCGAGTCGCAGGTCTGGGAGGCCGTCGACGCCTACTTCACGGCCCACCTCGCCCCGGACGACGAGGTGACCGCGGCCGCTTTGCGCGACAGCGAGGCCGCCGGGCTCCCCAGGATCAACGTCACCGCGAACCAGGGCAAGCTGCTGAAGCTGCTGGCCGAGATCCAGGGCGCGCGGACGATCCTGGAGATCGGCACACTCGGCGGGTACAGCACGATCTGGCTGGCCCGCGCCCTCCCCGCCGACGGCCGCCTGATCTCGCTGGAGTACGACCCCCGGCACGCGGAGGTCGCCGTCCGCAACATCGCCCGCGCGGGCCTCGACAAGCTGGTGGAGGTACGGGTCGGCGCGGCCCTGGAGTCGCTGCCCCGGCTGGCCGACGAGAACCCGCCCCCGTTCGACCTGGTCTTCATCGACGCCGACAAGGGCAACAACCCCCACTACCTGGAGTGGGCGCTCAGACTCACCAGCACGGGCAGTCTGATCGTCGTCGACAACGTCGTACGGAGCGGGCGGGTGCTCGACGCGGGCAGCACGGACGGGGACGTCCGGGGCACCCGCGCCGCCATCGAACTGATCGGCTCCCACCCCCGGCTGACCGGGACGGCGGTCCAGACGGTGGGGGCGAAGGGCTACGACGGTTTCGCGCTGGCCCGCGTCCTGGCGTAGCCCACGACGGCCGGCGAGGGCTTACGTCTCGGGATCACATCTCGTGGTAGAAGCCCACGTTGACGCTGCGCGGGCCGGTGCGGTCGACGACGACGATCTCGCCGGAGCCGCCGCGCGGCAGCGGTACGGTGCCGCCGTAGGCGATCTGCTGGGCGTACTCACCGACGAGCAGCCGGACTTCGGACGACGGCTCGTCCTGCGAGCCGCGCAGCCAGGAGACCTGCCAGGTGCCCTCGGGGCCGCACAGGAACTCCAGGTGCACCCGGGAGACGAACAGCCAGTCCTCGGGCGTCACGAGACGGCACACGGACTTGTCCCGGCCCACCCGCAGCACGGCGCCCGGGTCACTGGGCGCGTCGGCCATGAGCATGCCGGCCGTGGCGCCCTCTTCCGTCCCGGAGACGGTAGCCATGGTGAGTTCGAGCACGTGCGCTCCTTCGTGAAGCCGTGAATCGACGGCTGTGTGGCGACTGGAAAAGCGGCTGAACAGTGTTTGCACAGCGGCGGCATGATAAATCGCCCGGGCCGGTCACGTCCGGCACAATGGAGGCATGACCGAGCGAAAGCCACCGGGTGTCCCGTTCGAGTCCTGGGTCGACAAGCAGATCCGTGACGCCGAGCGGCGTGGGGAGTTCGACCAACTGCCGGGGGCGGGGAAGCCGTTGCCGCCGGGCACCGACAGCTCGTACGACGAACTCTGGTGGATCAAGGGCAAGATGGCCCGTGAGGGGCTCTCGGTCCTGCCTCCGTCGCTCGCCCTGCGCAAGGAGGCGGAGGACGCCCTCGCGGCGGCGTACGCCGCACCCTCGGAGCGTATCGTCCGGAAGATCGTCACGGACGTCAACGTCAAGCTCCGCGACATGATGTTCAAGCCGCCGCCCGGCCCCCCGCTGGGCATGAAACCGTACGACGTGGAAGCGGTCGTACGGGAGTGGCGGGAGCGCCGGGCGGCGGCGGATGGGCCCCGAGGGGCCGCGGGCGACGGGTCACACGTGTAGCAGCCGCTCCGCCAGTTCGCGGTAGTCGCGCAGGGCCAGCCGGAGCTGCTCGGTGTCGGGGGCGGTCGCCGCGCTGTCCTGCCGCGCGGGCTGCCAGGAGCCGCGCAGAGTGCGGCGGTGCCGGTTCACGGCGTCGGTGAAGCGTTCGGTGAGTTCCTCGAGGACGTGGTCGGCCTCCGCCACGGCGTCCCGGGGGCCGTCCACGAAGCCGACGACGGCGCGCTGCATCCGCGAGGAGAGCTCGTCGCACGTCTCGTCCTCCAGCAGCGGCGACGCGTGCGTCGGTGACCCGTGCGTCGGCGATCCCTGTCCGCCACCCTCGGCGCCGGCGCCCGCCACGGCGTCCGCGCCGCGCTCGCGCCCGGTGGTGGGCCGGGGGCCGGACCCGCCTCCCCCGGCCGCGAGACCGGACGCGCCGGCCACGCCCTGCCCCTCCGTCGTACCCGCGCCGCGGCGGCCCGCCGCGCCCACGACCGGTCCCGCCGCGCTCCGGCGCGTGTCGGCGGTGTCCTCGCGCTCGTCGCCGCCGGTCTCCGTCCCGGCGTCCGCGGCGGCCCGGGAGCGCGCGTCCGCCTGGGCCTTCTCCATGGGTGTGAGGGGCCGACGGTTCTCCGAGTCCTGGGTCGTGTCACGCATCGCGCCTCACCCTTCCTTCGTCTGGTGGCGGTGGAAGCCCCACGGCCGGTGGGAGGAGCCGTCGGGTGTCCTGCGGTGCTGGGCGCGGGGGTGGGCCGAATCCCGCTGGGAAGAGCCCACCAGGTCGTCGAAGAGGGCGCGGGCCTCGAGCATCGCGGCGCGCATGTCCTCCGTACCGGGTGCCGAGCTGCGCCGTTCACCGCTCGCGACCCCCGGGTCCGCCTCGCCCCCGACACCGGCCCGGACCCCCGCCACCCGGTGCACGCGCCGGTAGCCGTGCGCATGGCGGGCGTGGTGGACGGTGAGCGCGGCGAGCTGTTCCTCGTAGCGGGTGCCGTCCGGGTAGCCGCGGGCTCCGGCCACCTCGGCGAGGAGCCGGTCGGCCTCGGCGACCGCCTCCCCCGGGGAGTCGACGAACCGCTCCTGCGCGGCCGTCCAGCGCTGCTCGAACCGCTCGCGCTCCGCGGGCTCCAGCGGCCGCTCGCGCAGCCCGCCGTGCCGCTCCACGAGCCCGCCGAGTTCCCGCTCGGCCGCCTCGACGTCCCCGTCGTGCCGGGCCACGGCCCGGTCGTACTCGGGCCCGAAGCGCTGCTTCAGGCTCCGTGCGCCGTGCGCGCCGCGGGCCCGCACGGACAGGATCGCCGCCACGGCGACGATGGCCGCCGCGGCCACGATCAAAGCGATGATCACGCCTGTGGACATGGTTGCCTTCCGGTGTGTCGGCCCCACGGGCCGGTTCCCGTCCCGGGTTGCCCGCCGGCCCCCGCCCAAACGGGTTCCGAACCCGGCCACGCCCATGTGTCGATCCGGCGGTCCGTCGTTCGACGCAGGAGTGTGAAGAGCAGAGAACGACAAGGGACGAGGATCGCGAGCGAGGAGGTCGTCATGGGTGAGGTCGTCGCACGGCTGGCCATGTCGCTGGACGGGTACGTCGCAGGGCCGCGGTCCGGGCCCGAGCACCCCCTGGGCATCGGCGGGGAGCGGCTGCACGCGTGGGTCTACGGGCTGCGGACGTTCCGGCGGATGCAGGGGATGGAGGGCGGGGCGGGCGGGCCCGTCGACGAGCTGCTCGCGGCGTGGACCGAGCGGCTGGGCGCGGTCGTCATGGGCCACGGCATGTTCGTCAGCGGGGAGATCCCCTGGGGCGACGAACCGCCCTTCCACTCGCCGGTGTACGTCGTCACGCACCACCCGCGCGCCTCGGTCGTGAAGAAGGGCGGGACCACCTACCACTTCGTGACCGAGGGCCCCGAGCGCGCCCTGGAGCTGGCCCGGGAGGCCGCCGGGGACAAGGACGTCTCGCTCGCGGGCGGTGCGGACCTGGTGCAGCAGTTCATCCGGGCCGGGTGGCTGGACGAGCTGCTGCTGCATGTGGTGCCGGTGCTCGCGTGCGGTGGGCGGCGGCTGTTCGAGGGGCTCGGGGAGCGGCACATCGAGTGGGAGAAGACCGAGGTGCTGGACTCGCCGGGCGTCACGCATATCCGGTTGCGCGCCCCGCACACCGTCTCCGCAGAATGAGCGGATGACCTGGACCATCGCCCCGGAACCCGCCGGTTCGGCCGTCGCCGCCGCCCTGTGGCGGGAGTACTACACCGAGGTCAGCGACCGCTGGTACCTGCTGCACGAGGGCCGCCGCACCGACCCGGACGAGCTGGAGCGGGAGATCGCCGCCCGGACCTGGGAGGCGCTGACCCCGCCCGGCGGCCGGCTGCTCGTCGGGCGGTACGACGGTGAGCCGGGCGGCTGTGCGGGCGTGCTGCTCCTGGACGCGGCGACCGCCGAGCTCAAGCGGGTGTTCGTACGACGGGAGGTGCGCGGGAAGGGCGGCGCGCCGCTGCTGGTGGGGGCCGCCGAGGACGCCGCCCGTGCGCTCGGGGCCACGCGGATGATCCTGGACACGCGCAGCGACCTGGTCGAGGCGCGCGCCCTGTACGCGCGGCTGGGCTACACGGAGACCGGGCGGCACAACGACGACCCGTACGCCGAGCACTGGTTCACCAAGCGGCTCAGCTGATCCCGGGCTCCGGCCGCCCCGCGCGCGGTTGTTCGCGGTCGGAGCCGCACAGTTCGTCGTTGAGTTCCCGGACGAGCTGGACGAGGTCGGTGGGCCGGTCGGGGCCCCACCAGTCGCCGAGGAGTTCCGCCAGCGACTCCTCCCGTACCCGTGCCAGGTCCTCGGCGACCTCGCGGCCCCGCGGGGTGAGCACGAGGTCCAGTCCCTGGCGTACGGCGAGCCGGCGTTCCTCGATCTGGCGGGCCGCCTCGATGACCACCGGGAGCGGGACGGTGGTGCGCTCGGCGAGCATGCCCGGCTCGACGCTGCCGTACCGCTTGATCCGCAGCAGCAGCCAGCTCGCCGCCGGGAGGAGGTCGTGGCCGGCGCGGGCGGTGATCGTGCGGTAGACCTCGCGGCGGCCCTCGCGGGTGCCGAGGACGGACAGCGCCCGGCACACCTCGTCGTACGAGGACCGTTCGACGGGGTTGCTGGCGAGGGTCTCGGTCACGTCGGGCGCGGTGACCGAGCCGCGCAGCGGGTCCTCCCTCAGGAACCAGGCGAGGACGAAACCGAGGACGGCGACGGGGGCGGCGTACAGGAAGACGTCGGTGATGGCGGACGCGTACGCGTGCACGGCCTGCGGCTGGAGGGAGGAGGGCAGGTCGGCGATGTCGCGCGGGTCGGACTCCAGGGCGTGCACCGAGAGTCCGGAGGGCAGGTCGGTGCCCCGGAAGGCGTCGGTGAGCTTGTCGCCGAGGCGGCCGGCGAAGACCGTGCCGAAGACGGCCACGCCGAAGGACGCGCCGATGGAGCGGAAGAAGGTGGCGCCGGAGGTGGCGACGCCGAGGTCCTCGTAGGCGACGGCGTTCTGCACGATGAGGACGAGGACCTGCATGACCAGGCCGAGGCCCAGGCCGAAGACGAAGAAGAAGAAGCTCATCTCGGTGGTGGAGCTGTTCTCGTCGAGCTGGTGCAGCAGGAGCAGGCCGAGGGCGGTGACGGCGGTGCCGGTGACGGGGAAGACCTTCCATCGGCCGGTGCGGCTGACGATCTGTCCGGAGCCGGTGGACGACAGCAGCATGCCGGCCACCATCGGCAGCATGTGCACTCCGGACATGGTCGGGGAGACGCCCTGCACGACCTGGAGGAAGGTCGGCAGATAGGTCATCGCGCCGAACATCGCGAAGCCCACGATGAAGCTGATGACGGCGGAGAGCGTGAAGGTGCGGATGCGGAACAGCTTGAGGGGGAGGACCGGTTCGGCGGCCCGCTGTTCCACGGCGACGAACGCCACGGCGAGGACGACGCCGAGGACCGCGAGTCCGACGATCTGCGGCGAGTCCCAGTCCCAGGTGGTGCCGCCGAGGGAGGCGACCAGCACCAGGCAGGTGGCGACGGAGGCGATGAGGAGGGTGCCGAGGTAGTCGATGACGTGCCGGGTCCCCCTGCGGGGGATGCGCAGGACGGTGGCGATGACGGCGAGGGCGACGACACCGACGGGCAGGTTGACGTAGAACACCCAGCGCCAGCTCAGATGCTCGGTGAACAGGCCGCCGAGCAGGGGGCCGAGGACGCTGGTGGTCCCGAACACCGCGCCGAACAGGCCCTGGTAGCGGCCGCGGTCGCGGGGCGGGACGATGTCGCCGACGATCGCCATCGACAGCACCATCAACCCGCCGCCGCCCAGCCCCTGGACCGCTCGGAAGGCGATCAACTGGGGCATGTTTTGCGCCATTCCGCAGAGCGCCGAACCGATGAGGAAGAGCACGATCGCGGTCTGGAAGAGCTTCTTGCGGCCGTACTGGTCGCCGAGTTTGCCCCAGAGGGGGGTCGCGGCCGTCGACGCGAGCAGATACGCGGTGACGACCCAGCTCAGATGCTCAAGACCGCCCAGGTCGCTGACGATCGTGGGCAGGGCCGTCGACACGATCGTCTGGTCCAGGGCGGCGAGGAGCATGCCGAGCAGCAGGGCGCCGATGGAGACGAGGACGTTTCCGGACACGTGTTCCGCACGTGGATCCGCGGTCCTGCTGTGCGCGTCCAACGCCATGGATACCTCCTGGGGCTCACGTGCCACTGTCCATCGTCATCGGTGTGACCGGTTATGGCCTCCCGAGTTCCCACGCGTCCTGCGGGACACCGAGGGAAATCCCCACGGAATAAGGCATTCCGGGGCTCGGCGAGTCGGCCGTGTGGAGGATCTGCATAAACTCTGGAGTTCTCATGGGGAGGGACGAACAGGTGAGCGAACGGACGGGGCGGCAGGGGCGAACGGGGCCGCCGCAGGGGCACCCGTGCCCGCAGTGCGGGGCGCTGCGCGCACCCGACAACACCCCGTCCTGCACCTGCGCCCGGCGCGCGTCCGACGCCCTCCGCGACACCCGCACGGCAGAGGCGGCCGCCGCGGAGGACTTCGATCCGCTCCGCATACGCCCCTACGTCGAACTCGACGGCCCCGGAGACCCCCAGCCACCGACCGGTGGCGCGCCAGGAAACACGAGCCCACCGAACGAAGCCCGGCCGAGCGACCGAGAGGGCGGCCCGGGGGCCGGCGGGAGCCGCGGGGCCGACGGGGGCTCGGGGATCAGCGGGGGGTCGCGGGACGGCGCGGGCCCGGGGGCCGGTGCGGGCCGAGGGGCCGGTGCGGGCCGAGGGGCCGGTGCGGACCGAGGGGCCGGTGCGGACCGAGGGGCCGGTGCGGGCGCGGCAAGCGGCGCGGGCTGGGGAGCCGACGCGGGCTCCGCAGGAGGTCAGGGCGCGAGTGGCTTCGCGAGTGGAGGAGCCGGTCCGCGTTCGGGCTCCGCGGGGAACGCCGTCGACGCGACCATGCCCTTGCGGGCGGTGCGTGCCGCCGACGAGACGATGCAGCTCCAGCGGGTCCCCTCAGGTACCGCGGACGAGACGCGGCCGTTCCAGCCGGGCAGGCCGGGCGCCGCGGACGGCGCACGACCGCTCCGGCACCACGTCCCGCCGGGTGCCGCGGACGAGACGCGGCCGCTCCAGCGAGTCCTGCCCGGTGCGGCGGACGGGATCGGGGCGTTCCCGCCGGGCGAGCCGGGGGGCGCGGACGGGACCCGGCCGTTCCCGCACGTCCCGTCGGGTGCGGCGGACGGCACACGACCGTTCCCGCACGTCCCGTCGGATGCGGCGGACGGCACACGACCGTTCCCGCACGTCCCGTCGGGCGGTTCGGGCGGGGCCGGGCCGTTTCAGCCGGTCGTCCCGGGCGTCGAGACCGGTGGCAGTGATCTGAGTCTGTTCGGGGGGCCGGATGGGGGCCGGGGTATCCAGCCCGACGACGTGGAGCCGCCCCGTGGTCGACGGCGGCGGGCTCTGGTGATCGCGGCCGCCGGTGCCGCCGTGGCGGTGGTGGCCGCGGCCGGCTTCGCGAGCGGGCTGTTCAGCTACGAGAAGCCGACACGCGACAAGGCCGCCCCCGAGGACGTACGGGCCGCCGTGCCCGACACCTCGACCAGCGCCGCCTCCGCGTCCACGGCGAGCGAGTCCACCTCCTCCTCCCCCTCCAGCGCCGCCCCGACCCCCTCGGAGAGCGCGAACCCCTCGCCGACCGCGGCGGAGTCGAGCGCCCCGCCGTCGTCCTCGCCCTCCGCCACCCCGAGCACGACCGTCCCCACGGCCCGTGCCACCGGGACCATCGGTGCCGAGAACCAGGCCGACGACAGCCGGCAGACCATCTCCGCGCCCGTCCTGCGCCTGGGCGACAAGGGCGAGGAGGTCACCGAACTCCAGCTCCGCCTGCACCAGTTGTTCCTGTACAACAGCGAAGCCGACGGCACCTTCACCAGCGAGGTGGAAACCGCCCTGCGCAACTACCAGTGGTCCCGCGGCATCCAGGAGGACGAGCCGGGGGTGTACGGGGCGGCGACGAGGGCGAGCCTGGAGGCGGAGACCAAGGAGCCGTAGAACACGCCACCGGTCCCGGCCCCGCCCCTGGCCGGCGACCTCACCCCACGTGCAGCAGCAGCCCGTCCCCCGCCGCCTCCACCCGCACGCCCCGCAGATCCCGCACCACCGCATCCGGACCGTGCGCCCCGGCCCGCGCCCCGACCCCCACGACCCGCATCCCGGCGGCCCGCCCCGCCTCGATCCCCGCCCCGGAGTCCTCGAACACCACGCACTCCTGCGGCGCGATGCCCAGCTCCGCCGCGCCCTTCAGGAAACCCTCGGGATCCGGCTTGCTCGCCCCCACCGACTCCGCGGTGATCCGCACCTCGGGCAGCGGCAGCCCCGCCGCCCCCATTCGTGCCGTGGACAGCGGTACGTCCGCCGAGGTCACCAGCGCGTGCGGCACACCCTGCGCGAGCAGCGAGGCGAGGAACTCCGGCGCCCCCGGCACCGGCACGACACCGTCCAGGTCGGCGGTCTCCTCCGCCAGCATCCGCGCGTTGTCCGCGAGGTTCTGCTCCATCGGCCGGCCGGGCAGCAGCACGGCCATCGAGGCGTACCCCTGGCGCCCGTGAACGACCTTCATCACCTCGTCGCCGTCCAGCCCGTGCCGTTCGGCCCAGCGCCGCCAGATCCGCTCGACGACCGCGTCGGAGTTCACGAGGGTGCCGTCCATGTCGAGCAGGAGGGCACGGGCGGACAGGACCGGCATGAGCGGCTCCCCACACAGGACGTACGGAACACAGTGACGTGCGGGACACAGTGACGTACGGGACACAGGACCTACGGAGACGCAGGACCTACGGACGAGACAAGGCGGCCCCGCCCGCCGGTCAGGGAAAACGGGCGGGAGCCACTTTGTTCCTCCACGGTACAAAACAATCGGCACCCACCGCCACCCGCCCCGGAAAGCGTTCACCGAGTGTTCAGCTCACCCCACCCCCAGGACGCCGGCCTCAGCCCGCGACCGCCTCCCACAGGCTCCACACGCCGAGCGCGAGCATCAGCAGCGCGGCGATCTGTGTGATCAGCTTCAGCGGCACCCGCTTCATCAGCGCCTTTCCACCGACGATCCCGAGGCCGGCGACCGCCCACAGCGCCAGCACCGCGCCGAGGCCGACGGAGAGCGGATCGTCGTACCGCGCGGCGAGGTTGGCCGTCATGATCTGGGTCAGATCACCGAACTCCGCGACCAGGATCAGCATGAATCCGGCGCCCGCGACCTTCCAGAAGGACTGGTTCTCCGGCCGCCGGAACTCCTCTTCGTCCTCGTCCCTCTTGAAGAGCAGCATGGCCGCGCCCCCGAGGAACAGCACGCCCGTCAGCGCGTGCAGGATCCGCGAGGGCAGGAGCGTCAGGACGCTCCCGGCCGCCACGGCGAGCGCGACGTGCAGCGCGAAGGCGGCGGCGACGCCCGCGAAGACGTAGGAGGCGCGGTAGCGGGTGCCGAGGACGAGGCCGGCGAGCGCGGTCTTGTCCGGCAGCTCGGCCAGGAAGACGACGCCGAAGACGACCGCCATGACGGTGAAGCTGATCAAGGTTCCTCAATCGGTCGGGGCCGCCCCGCCGAGAGTCCGCACTTGAGAACGTAAGACACCTCGGCACGGCAGCACACGGCATCCGTGCCGAACGACACGGATGTGCACTGCTTGCCGAAGGTCTCGCTGGCGGGCCCGGGAGAACGGGCCTGCCTCCGGGCGCCGGCTCAGACGAGCTGAGCAGTATGTCGACGGTCCGGCGAAGAGCTACTCCCCTTCTGCTCCCCCAGTGTACGAGAAACCGAGAGAGATCGTTTCGCCGTAAACCTTGTCGTGTCATGTACGCGTCACTAACTTCTTACCCGACGCACACCTCCCCGCAACGCGGCACGGCGAGCATTCCAACCGCTCGCGCTCCAACGCCCTCACCCCTCAAGGGAGTTCGCATGCCCAAGTTCTACGCGCGTCGACGCCTGAGCATACTCGCGGTGCTCACCGGACTCATAGCCTCCGTCGCACTGTTCAACTCCCCGACCGCCTCCGCCGCCCTTCCCACCCCGGTCAGCGCGGCCACCGCCCGCACCTACCTCGCCTCGCTCACCGTGGCCACCGAGAACCGCACCGGCTACTACCGCGACCTGTTCCCGACGTGGATCACCATCAGCGGCACCTGCAACACGCGCGAGTACATCCTCAAGCGGGACGGTACGAACGTCGTCACCAACTCCGCCTGCACCGCCACCAGCGGCTCCTGGTACTCCCCGTACGACGGCGCCACCTGGACCGCCGCCTCCGACCTCGACATCGACCACCTGGTGCCGCTCGCCGAGGCCTGGGACTCCGGCGCCAGCGCCTGGACCACCGCCCAGCGCCAGGCGTTCGCCAACGACATCACCCGCCCGCAGCTCCTCGCCGTCACCGACAACGTGAACCAGTCGAAGAGCGACCAGGACCCGGCCGAGTGGATGCCGTCCCTCACCTCCTACCGCTGCACCTACGTCCGCGCCTGGGTGCAGGTGAAGTACTACTACGGCCTCTCCGTCGACTCGGCCGAGAAGTCCGCGCTCACCAGCTACCTCGCCGGCTGCTGACCGGCCGGGGGCGGAACCGCCACTGGTGGGCGCCGGACTCTCCCCACACTCCTCCGCCGCTGCGTACCGTACGGGGCGACGGAGGAGAGTGATCTCGTGGCCGGACTGCGCCTGGGCCCCCTGCTGAGATACGCCGACGCCTCGTCCGCGACCGTCTGGGTCGAGGCGAGCCGTCCGTGCGCCGCCGAGGTGCGCTGCGCGGACGGCGCCGGCGGCACGGCCCGCACCTTCCAGGTGGCGGGCCATCACTACGCCCTGGTCCCGGTGACCGGTCTGACACCGGGGACGGCCACGGCGTACGAGGTGCTCCTCGACGGCCGGCCCGTGTGGCCGCCGCCCGGCTCCCCCTTCCCGCCCTCCGTCATCCGCGCCCCCGCCGACGGCGACGAGGTCCGGGTCACCTTCGGCTCCTGCCGCTGGTCGGCGCCCCCGGCGGACACGGAGGACCCGGTCGGCCCCGACGCCCTGGACAGCCTGGCCGCCCGCCTCGCCGCCGACCCGCGGGCCGAGCGGCCGGACGTCCTCCTCCTGCTGGGCGACCAGGTGTACGCCGACGAGGTCTCCGACGCCGTGAAGGAGCGCATACGGGCCCGCCGGGGCCTCACGGACGCGCCCGGCGCCGAGGTCGCCGACTTCGAGGAGTACACCTGGCTGTACTACGAGTCCTGGCTCGACCCGGAGGTGCGATGGCTGCTGTCCACCGTCCCGAGCTGCATGATCTTCGACGACCACGACGTCATCGACGACTGGAACACCTCCGCCGCCTGGCTCGCCGACATGCGGGCCACGCCCTGGTGGCGCGAGCGGCTGCTGAGCGGGCTGATGTCGTACTGGGTCCACCAGCACCTGGGGAACCTCTCCCCCGCCGAACTGGCCGCCGACCCGCTCTACACCGCCGTACGCGCCACCCCCGACGCCACCGACGTCCTGCGCGCCTTCGCCTGCCGCGCCGACGCCGAGCCCGCGTCCGTGCGCTGGAGCTACCGGCGGGACTTCGGGCGGGTGCGGCTGCTGATGGTGGACACCCGGGCCGCCCGCGTCCTCGACGAGGACCGGCGCGCGATGCTCGACCCCGGGGAGCGCGCGTGGCTGCGCGACCAGGCCCTGGCGGACCGGGGCTCCTACGACCATCTCCTCATCGGCACCTCCCTGCCCTGGCTGCTGCCGCATCTGGTGCACGACGCCGAGACCTGGAACGCGGCGCTGTGCCGGGGCGAGCGGGGTGCGCGCTGGGCGCGGTTCGGGGAGCGGGTGAGGCGGGCGGCGGATCTGGAGCACTGGGCGGCCTTCCCCGGTTCCTTCGCCGCGCTGACCGAGCTGATCGCCGAGGCCGGCTCGGGGGCGGACGCGCCGGCGTCGGTGCTGGTGCTCTCGGGTGATGTGCACCACGCGTACGTGGCCGAGCCGCGCTGGCCGGACGGCGGCGGCCCGGACGCGCGGGTCCTCCAGCTGACCTGTTCGCCCGTGCACAACTCGATCCCGCTGTCGATCCGGGCCGGCTTCCGGTTCGGCTGGAGCGCGATGGCGCGGGCCCTCGGGCGGCGTTTCGCCGCGCACGGCGGCTGTCCTCGGCCGCCCGTCGGCTGGCGGAAGACGGGCGGCCCCTGGTTCGGCAACCAGCTCATGACCCTGGCCCTGCGCGGCCGTGCGGCCCGGCTGAGGCTGGAACAGGCGCGTGGGAAGGGCGCGTTGACCACGGTGGAGGAGTCCGACTTGACCTCCGGATGAGGGGCATCCAGGACAACTGGGGCCGGTGGGGCCCGCGTTGGCTTCTGTGACGGCCAACGGCATGATGAGGCGGACCGTCCGCTTCCAGCACGCCCGGCGGACGGTCCACTCCATCGCGCCCCCCACGCCCGGGAGTCCTCCCCTTGCCCTCAGTGAACGCGGAAGCGAACGCGCGGACGGTGTCCGTCGCCGTCGCCCTGGTCGGCGCCGGACCGCGCGGGACCAGCGTCCTGGAACGCCTGTGCGCGTCCGCCCCGGACCTCCTCCCGCCGGGCGTACGGCTCACCGTCCATGTCGTCGACCCCGACCCGCCGGGGCCCGGCCGGGTGTGGCGCACCGCGCAGTCGCCGGAGCTGCTGATGAACACCGTGGCCTCGCAGGTGACCCTGTTCACCGACGACAGCGTGGACTGCGCCGGCCCGATCCGGCCGGGTCCGAGCCTGCACGCGTGGGCGGGCGGCGCCCTGGGCCCGGACGAGTACCCGACCCGCGCCCATTACGGCCGCTATCTGGAGTGGGTGTTCGCGCGGACGGTGCGCGAGGCGCCGCCCTCGGTGCGGGTGGAGACCCATGCGGCCCGCGCCGTCCGCCTCGACGACGCCGCCGACGGCCGCCAGGTCCTCACCCTGGGCGACGGCCGGGTCCTGCTCGGTCTCTCCGCCGTCGTGCTGGCCCAGGGCCATCTGCCCCTGATCGCCGACGGCGCCGGGCAACGCCACACCGCCCACGCCGAGCGCCACGGCCTGCGTCATCTCCCTCCGGCCAACCCCGCCGACGTCGACCTGTCCCCCCTCGCCCCCGGTGAACCGGTCCTGCTGCGGGGGCTGGGCCTCACCTTCTTCGACCACATCGCCCTTCTGACGACGGGGCGCGGCGGCCGTTTCGTGCGCGGCGAGGAGGGGGCGGGTGTCGGCGGGCTGCGCTACCTGCCGTCCGGTCGTGAGCCCCGGCTCTACGCCGGGTCGCGGCGCGGGGTGCCGTACCAGGCGCGTGGGGACAACGCCAAGGGGCCCTACGGGCGTCACCTGCCGGCGGTGCTGACGCCGGAGGTGATCGCGGGGCTGCGTAAGCGGGCGGACTCCGGGGAGGCGCCCGATTTCCTGGCGGACATCTGGCCGCTGGTGGCGAAGGAGGTGGAGACGGTCTACTACACGGCGCTGACGGGACGGCCGGAGTTCACGGACCGGTTCCTCGGCGTGCCGCACGGGGATCCCGAGGAGGCGCGGACGCTCGACGCGTTCGGGGTGGCGCGGGCCGACCGCTGGAGCTGGGACCGGATCTCACGCCCGTACGCGGAACACCGGTTCGCGCACCCGGGGCAGTGGCGGGAGTGGCTGCTGACGTATCTGCGCCGGGACGCGGCGGAAGCGGCGCGCGGGAACGTGGCGGGCCCGCTGAAGGCGGCTCTGGACGTGTTGCGCGATCTGCGCAACGAGCTGCGGCTGATCGTCGACCACGGAGGTCTCGCCGGCGCCTCCCGCCGCGACCACCTGGACCGCTGGTACACCCCGCTCAACGCCTTCCTCTCCATCGGCCCGCCCAGCCGCCGCGTCGAGGAGCTGACGGCGCTGATCGAGGCGGGGGTGGTGGAGGTGCTCGGCCCGCGACTGGAGGTGCGCGAGGAGGACGGGGCCTGGTCGGCGCGCTCCCCGGAGGTGCCGGGCTCGGCGGTCCGGGTGACCACCCTCGTCGAGGCCCGGTTGCCGGAGCCGGATCTGCGCCGCACCGCCGACGTCCTCCTCGCCCGGCTGCTGAAGACCGGCCGCTGCCGCCCCCACACGGTCGACGGTCATGTCACCGGCGGACTGGATGTGACACCTCGCCCCTACCACCTGATAGACCGTCAGGGGCGGGCTCACACACGGCGGTTCGCCTTCGGTGTGCCCACCGAGGGAGTGCACTGGGTGACGGCGGCGGGCGCCCGTCCGGGCGTGGATTCGGTCACGCTTTCGGACGCGGACGCGATCGCGAGAGCCGTCCTACGTGCGGCGACGGCGGAGGCGGAGCCCCGGAGGGACCCCGGACCCTGGCTCAATGTTGAACTTGCAAGCATTGATTAGGTCCCCCTAACGTTGATCGCTCATTCGGTACCGCCGCCCCCACCGACGGACCCGTCCCCGGCCCCACCCGGACGGTCCGACCGCCACGACACCGAAGGAGCACCCCCCACCATGTCCGCTCGCCTCACCACCGCACAGCCCTACGCGTTAGGGCTGTTCCGCATCGTCGTCGGCCTGCTGTTCGCCTGCCACGGCGCCGCCTCCCTCTTCGGCGTCCTGGGCGGTGCCGTCGGCACGGACGGCGGCACCGTCGACACCGGCACCTGGCCCGGCTGGTACGCGGCCGTGATCCAGCTCGTCTGCGGCGTCCTGGTCCTGCTCGGCCTCGGCACCCGCGCCGCCGCGTTCCTCGCCTCGGGTTCCATGGCGTACGCCTACTTCAAGGTGCACCAGCCGGGCGCCCTGTGGCCGTTGGAGAACGGCGGCGAGGCCTCCGCGATGTTCTGCTGGGCCTTCCTGCTGCTGGTCTTCACCGGCTCCGGCGCCCTGGGCGTGGACCGGCTGATCACCAGGCGTTCGGCCGCCGAGCGCGAGCCGTCCGCGCGGCAGGCCACGGCCGCCGCCTGACCCATCGTGTTCCGGGTGCCCTCTCCGTGACCCCACGGGGAGGGCACCCCTGTTGTCGTTCACAGTCATGGGCCCGGATCCGGGAGTGAATGCGCCGTGCGAACACAAACACCCCCCGTGACCCTTCTGTCACTTCTCACGCGTACGCTGTATGGCTGTCATGGTCACGGGGGAGCGAACGGTGTTGGAGAGTGTGGGGGCCCTGCTGGGCAGCCCTTGGATCTACGCGCTGGTGGGCCTGTCGGTCCTCCTCGACGTGTTCCTGCCGGTCCTGCCGAGCGGGGTGCTGGTCATCACGGCGGCCACCGCGGCGGCCGCCGGCTCGGGCGCGGCGACCGGGCGGGTGCCGCACGAGGTGCCGGACATCCTCGCCCTGATCCTGTCCGCGACGACCGCGTCCGTCCTGGGCGACCTGGTCGCCTACCGGCTGGCCTGGCGGGGCGGTGAGCGCCTGGACCGGGCGATCTCGCGCTCCCGACGGCTGACCACCGCGCAGGAACGTCTCGGCGAGGCGCTCGCCCGGGGCGGCGGCGCCCTGGTCGTCGTGGCCCGGTTCGCCCCCGCCGGACGCTCGGTGGTCTCCCTGATCGCCGGCGCGGCCCACCGCCGCGCCCGTGACTTCCTGCCCTGGTCGGCGCTGGCCGGACTGTCGTGGACCGCGTACAGCGTGGCCCTCGGCTACTTCGGCGCCCACTGGCTGGGCGCCACCTGGCTGGCGGCGGGGGTCTCGGTGCTGGCCCTGTTCGGCGCGGGCGCGGGAGCGGCGTTCGTCATGCGGCGCCCCTCGGCCTGAGGACGTGGGCCGGCCGCGCGGGCACCGGCCCCCGCCCGTCGGGCCCTACGACGCCCGGCTCGCCGCCCCCCGCACCTCGAGGCCGCCGAGGAGTTGCGCCGTGGCCTCGGCGATCGCCTCCACGGCGTGGTCGAACACCTCCCTGTTGTGCGCGGCGGGCGCCCGGAACCCGGACACCTTCCGGACGTACTGCAGGGCGGCGGCGTGGATGTCGTCCTCGGTCGCCTGCTCGGGCAGGACGGGCGGACGCAGGGTCTTGATACTCCGGCACATGGCTCCAGTCTCCCTCTCACCGCGTGGTGACGCGCCCGTCGAGGTGCCGGTCGCCCGATCCGACCGGAACACCGCCAACGCGCCTGGCCGGCCGCACACGCCGCCCGGGCCTCGTCCTGCCCGGCCGGGCTGTCCGAAAAGGGACCACTCGGCCGCCGTATCCGTGTACACCATCCCCAGCGGACGGCGTCCCCGTCGACGCTCACGCACGGCCGAGGAGCTCCCCGGGGTCGCGCGCCCCGCGCCCGGCCGAACGAGAAGCCCTGTCGCACCACTGGACGGAGAACCCGTGACCCACCCCGGCTCCCCTCGCGGCGGCACGCCCGCGTGCGCGGTGTCGCCGCGCGGAAAGTGAGGCCCCTCGTGCCCGGTGTCCCCACCTGTGTCCTGCGGAACTCGGCCCCGCCCGACCTCTCCGACGGTCATGCCGTCGACCGCTTCGTCCAGATCGGCTCGCTCACCAAGGTCGTCACCGGCACGGCCCTGACGCGCATGGCCGCAGCCGGGCTGCTCACGCTCGACGACCCCCTCGAACGATGGCTGCCCGAAGCGCCCGCGACCGGGATCACCCTCCGCCACCTGGCCCGGCACACCTCGGGCCTGCCCCGGCTGCCACCCGGCCGCCTGCCGCGCCGCGACCCGTACGCGGCGTTCGACGGACCGGCGCTGCACGCGCTCCTTCCCCGGCTCGACACCCTGGCCACCCGGCCCGCGGGCCGGGAAGAGGAGTACTCCAACCTCGGGTACGCCGTCCTCGGTGCGGCCCTGACCGCCGCGGCCGGCACGACGTACGAGGAACTGGTGACCGCGCACGTGCTGCGCCCGCTGGAGATCACCGAGATGACCGCGCACCCCGCCACGGACCGGCGGCTGCCGGCCCCGGGCCGCTTCGGGCGGGCCCGCAGGCCGTGGACGATGGACGGGGCGATCCTGCCGGCGGGCGGCCTGTGGGCCACTCCCCGGGCGGTGGCCGACCTGGTCGTACGGCTGCTGGTGGAGCGCCGGCTGGGCGATCCCGCTCCCTCGTGGCAGGAGGCCGGTCCGCTCCGCTGGCACAACGGGGCGACGCGGCACGTCTCGCTCTTCGCCGGCGCGATGGACGACGGGAACTGGGTGGTGGTCCACCGTCTCAACGCCGAGCCGGAGCTCACGGACCGCCTGGCCCTCGAACTCCTGAAGCAGAGCCGGGCCTGACTCCCCCTCCCCACGTCGAACGCGCGTTCACCCAAACACCCTGAAGGAGCTCGCCTCGCAAAATCGAACAGGCGTACCATTGCCGTGTGGCTAAGACCTATGACTTTCCCAGCGACCTGCGCGCCGGTCAGGAGGAGCTGCATCAGGTCCGGGCCGAGCTGTCGGCCCTGCTGAAGCGGCTCCCCTGGTCGGTGGAGCCCCTGGACGGATTCAGCGACGAAGGCGGCTGGCGCAAGATCGAGCGCCCCGCCTCCCCGGGCTGGACGGCCGACGAGCAGGCCGAGGTGGAGAAGCTGCGGCGGCGCGAGCACGAGCTCGCGGTGTTCGTGACCTGCCACCGCTTCTGGTCGGAGGTCGCCGCCGAGAACCGGGTGGAGGCCCGTACGCGCCTCAAGCACGCCCACGAGACCCCACCCGGCGAGGAGGACTAGCTCTTCTTGCCGAGCAGCCCGTTCATCTCGGCGATCTCCGCGGTCTGGCCGGTGACGATGTCCCCGGCCATGTCCTTGGCCGGCTGGTAGCCGCCCTTGCCCCGCTCGGTTCGGGCCATCTCGACGGCGCCCTCGTGGTGTTCGACCATCAGGGTCAGGAACGCGGTGTCGAAGGCCTCGCCGGAGGTCTTCTCCAGCGACTTCATCGCGGCGTCGTCCATCATCCCGGCCATGCCGCCGGAGCCGGAGTGGTCCATGCCGGGCATGGAGTCGTCCGCGGACGCGTCCTCGGCGGGCACGTCCTCGCCCCAGGCCTTCAGCCAGCCGGTCATCTTCTCGATCTCCGGGTCCTGGGCCTTCTCGATCCGGGCGGCGAGGTCCTTGACCTGGGCGGAGGAGGCGCGGTCGGCGGCGAGGGCGGCCATCTCGAGGGCCTGCCGGTGGTGCGGGATCATGCCCTGCGCGAAGGTGACGTCCTGGGCGTTGTGCGCGCCGCCGGAGGAGGTGGAGGGGGCCGAGGACGCCGAGGACGCCGAGTCGGCGTCACCGCCGCACGCGGTGAGCAGCAGGGCGGCGGTCACGGTCGCGGCCGCCAGGGCGGCACGGCGGACCGGGCCGCGGGTACCGGTGCGGGTGCCCGCGCCGGTGCCGGTGCCGATGCCGGTGTCGACGCCGTTGCCGGTGCTGGTCGTGGTGCTGGTGCTGGTGCTGGTCATGCGGGAACTCCCGTGGAGAAGAAGGGTGCGTGGACACGTCGGCGCACCCCGTCGGCCCGTCGTCCGGGCGTGCGGGTGCGCGCAGCGGTGTCTAGATCCGCAGGAGTTGGAGTTCCGCCAGGGAGGGTGGCGCGCGAGCTCCGTCGGGGGCCGTGGCCGCGTACGGGCACAGGGTCGCGTCCGGTACGGCCACGGGGGCGGGGTCGGTCACCAGGCCCGGCAGCACCGGTCCGCCGCTCACCGCGGCCGAGGCGCAGGTCGAGTCGGCGTGCCGGGCGTGTCCGCCGCCGCAGTGGCCCTCGTCCCCCGAACAGCCGTCGTGGGCCTCGGCGGACGCGACGACCGCCATGGGGCGCGCCTCGACGTGCGCGGACCGCCCTCCCCCGGGCGCGAGAGCGTGCATGGCGAGCAGGCCCACGAGGAGCCCGAGCACACACACCGCCCGCCGCCACAGTCCGTTCACAGCCGACATCCTAGAGACTGATCGAACCGGACATGCGAAGGGCCCCCGGATCTCTCCGGGGGCCCTTCGGTGTTCCTGGTGGGCGCGGACGGTTTCGAACCGCCGACATCCTGCTTGTAAGGCAGGCGCTCTACCCCTGAGCTACGCACCCAGGACGAGTCGACAGCCTACATTGCCCGGGGCCATGTCCCGCAAACCCGTATCGGCCCCCGGCCTGCGCGGAGGAAATCACGGACTCGCACGGCGAACTGACCGGCCCGTGTGTTCGTCTTCAACCGGTGGGAGAATGAACACCGGTTCAGTCGAATCACAGCACGGGAGAGGGATGTGACGGCGACACCACCGCAGCCGTACTCGCCGTTGGTGCCGCGCGCACACCGCCCGGCGGTGAAGGACGCCCTCACCCTGCTCGCCCTGCCGCTCGTCGTCGCGCTCGCGCTGCCAGCCGCCTTCGCCGGCGGCGGCACCCGGCGCTGGTTCGGCGGGCGGGCCGAGGGCCAGCGCGCCGAGGCGCAGGCCGCGAAGGACGCCGCCGCGGCCGCGTTCTACGAGCTGGACACCGCCCAGCGGGATCTGCGGATCTCCATCGAGACGATCACGGCGGTGGACGACAGCCCGGCCGCCCGGCGCGCGGTCTCCGGCTTCGCGGAGATCGGCCGGCGCATCGACGAGGCGAGCAGCCGCTACATCGAGGCGGTGGACGCCCATGACCTCGACCGGGACGACCTGGAGGCCTCGGCGGCCGCGCGGGCGCGGACGGACCTGAGCCGGGCCAAGGACGAGCTGGGCAACGTCAAGAAGGAGCTGGATCGTTTCGCCGAGGGGCTCGGGCCGTTGCTCGGGAAGGCGGAGACCCAGCTCGCCCGGCTGGCGCCCGCCGTGGAGCGGGCCCGGCAGGCGCTGCTCTCGGCGTCCGACGCGCTGGACTCCGTACGGCGGACGGGGCTGACCGCGGACGACCTGGCCGCCCGTCTCGCCGCCCTCGGACCCGAGCTGACCCGGCTGAACCAGGGGGCCGGGCAGCACGGTGTGCCGCAGACGCTGGAGCGTGCCGAGCGGGTCTCCCGGGAGGCCGCGGCCGTCAGGGCGGAGGCCGAGCGGCTGCCGGAGAAGGCCGCGGAGATCGACCACCGGCTGGTGTCGCTGCGCACGCGGGCCGAGGCGCTGACGACCCGTGCGGGCCAGGTCGACCCGATCCTGAGCGAGCTGCGGCGGCGGTTCGCGGCGGCCTGCTGGCAGGATCTCCAGGGGGTGCCCCAGCAGGCCGTGGAGAACGTGGCGCAGGCGGAGGCGAGGCTGCGGGAGGCGCAGACGGCGCGGGACGCCCAGCGCTGGCCGGACGCCACCTCGCTGCTGTCGACGGCGCGGGCGCTGCTGAACACCACCGACGAGGCGGTCTCCGCCGCCGGTGACCGGCTGAGCCGGCTGAACGCGGTGCAGAAGGATCCGCAGGCGGAGATCGACCGGACCCGGTTCGCGATCCGGGACGCACAGCGGCTGGCCATGGCCGGACGCAACACGCCCGATCCCCGGCACGCGCGCCCCCTGGACGACTCGGTGGCCCGCCTGGAGCGGGCGATCGGCACCCTGGAGGGCCGTCACCCCGACTACTGGCACTTCCTCACCGAGACGGAGGCGGTACGGCGGACGGTGGCGGGCGTGGTCGCGACGATCCGCGAGGAGCGCGGCGCCGCCCACTGAAGGCCGCCCCCGCCGATGTTTTGCCGCCCGGGCCGGGCAGGCGGATATTGGGGGGTACGTCCAAGGAGGCGGAGATGGCCGCACACGCACTGCACAGCCGGCGGCGGATCAGGCTCGACGACCACCTGCCCGTCGACCACCGGCTGAACCTGGTCTACCGGATCGGGGCCGGGCTGATGGGCCTGGGGCTCGTCGTCTTCGGGATCTTCGGTGTCATCGACGAGATCGGTTTCTTCGACACCGGCGGGGACGAGGTCTGGAGTCTGAACACCAACGGGGCGCTCAGCTGGCTCTCGATCGGTGTCGGGCTGCTGCTCTTCGTCGGCATGGTGATCGGCGGGAACGTCGCGTCCACGCTGAACATGACCTTGGGGATCCTGTTCATCCTCAGCGGCTTCCTGAACATGGCGCTGCTGGAGACGGACTACAACTTCCTGGCGTTCAAGATCCAGAACTGCATGCTGAGCTTCGTGATCGGGATCCTGCTGCTGGTCTTCGGGATGTACGGCAGGGTCGGTTCCGCACTGCCGCACGACAACCCGTACTGGCGGGCCCGCCACCCCGAGCACGCCGAGGAGCGGGACCGCCATCGGGAAATCAGGGAGAACTGGCCCCCGTCATCGCCCCCGTCGTCCGATCAGGTGCGGTAGGCGTAGTAGTACGCGTTCGGGTACGACGCGACGAGGCTCGCCACCGACCGGCGGAGCGTGTTGTTGGAGTGGTACGTCACGTACGGGATGCCGTTGGCCTTGTACGTGACGATCATGGTGTGGTCCTTGGACCCGTCCCGGTCGAAGTCCATCTGGAGGACGTCGCCGACCTCGAGCTGGTAGACGTTCGCCAGCGCGGTGGTCCGCTTGGAGTTCTGGGCGAACCACGACCACTCGTTGACGCCGACGAACGAGTCCGACTGGATGTCGGCGTTGCCGAACCACTTGGTGTAGTCGTAGACGTAGCCGGGGACGTGCTTCCAGCCGCCCGCCTTCAGCGACTGGCTGACGAAGTTGGTGCAGTCGCCGCCCGCGGTGTGGTTGTTGAAGTCCGGGTAGTCCTTGTTGTACGTGTACACGTACTTCTCGGCGTAGGCCGCCATGGCCTTGTAGTCGTACGTGGTGCCCGTCTTCGGCACGGCGACCGGGTTGCGGGTGGTCGCCGCGCGCGCCGCGTTCGGCATGGGGTTGTCGTCGGCCGTGGTGGCCTTGACGGACGTCGGCTTGGAGAGCGTGTTCACCGCGAGGCCACCCTGGTCGGTGTCCGCGATGCCGGTGAGCTGCCAGGTGCCGTGCCGGTCGGCCTTGAAGGTCAGCTCGTGCTGAGCCTGGAAGCCGGTGGTCTTCGGCTGGCCCGCCGTGGCGTTGGCGTAGGTCAGGGTCGTGGTCTCGGTGACCGCGGCCTTGGCCGTACGACCCGTCACGCGCGTGGCGTTCAGCGTGACGGTGGTGGCGGCCTTGCTGTACTTCTCGCCGGCCTTGGCCAGCTTGTCCTTGCGCTGGCCCAGCGAGGACAGGGTGGCGTCCTCGGTGCGGGCCGTGCCTGCGGAGAGCTTGACGTCGCCGGAGAAGCCGTTGGTCAGCGGCTTCTCACGATCTCCCTGCCTGCCGGTGACCAGGGCGTCGGTGCGGTCGGTGAAGACCGCGTCCGCCAGCCGCTGGAAGGTGGCCTTCGTCTGCGCGTCGACCGTGGGGTCGTCGACGACCGCGGCGCCCGCGGACCAGTTCGGCAGGAGCGCCGCTCCCGCGACGACCGAGGCGGCGGCCGCCCCGGCTATCGTGATGCGACGCCGCGAACGGCTCAATTTCCTTGACTTCACTGATGTTTCCCCTCTTGCCCGGCGGAGGGATGCCGGGGAGGGCATCTTTGCATGGCGTGTGTGGGTGATGTGAAGAGGGGTACGGTTGAGGTTTGGTTACTTCGCGGTTCACTTCACGACGGTCGACCAGTCGGGGCTCTGCGCCGGGTCCAGACTGCGCATCCGCTCCAGCGTCTCGGGCTTCTGCACGTCCATCCAGTCGGCCAACTCCCTGAAGGACACGCACTTGACGTCCTTCTTGGTGCACACGTTCTCGATGACGTGGTCGACGGCCTTCATGTAGATGCCGCTGTTCCAGTTCTCGAAGTGGTTGCCGATGAACAGCGGGGCCCGGCTGCCGTAGTACACGCGGTTGAAGCCCGACATGTAGGAGTCGATGGTCTCCTGCTGCCACTCGGGGTACTTGGCGGGGTCGCCCTCGGTCTCGCCGTTCGACTGGTTGTAGAGGAAGTTGAAGTCCATGGACAGGGCCTGGATGTCACCGTAGGGCAGCATCTGGAGCGGGAAGTCCCACAGACCGTCCTTCTTCGTCGGCCAGACCTGGAAGCCGCCCGGGTTGGAGGCGTCGTAGCGCCAGCCGTAGCTCTTGGCCGCCTTGAGCAGGTTGGTCTGCCCTTCCAGGCAGGGCGCCCGGCCTCCGGTGACCTCCTTCTTGAAGTCGAAGGGCAGCGGGGCCATGTTCTTGTCACCGGTGTTGGTCTTCCAGTTCTCCACGAACGAGTAGAACTGGTCGATCTCGCTCTTCCACTGCGCGACGCTCCAGTCGCCACCGCCCTTGGCGCCGCAGAAGTGCCCGTTGAAGTGGGTGCCTATCTCGTTGCCCTCCAGCCAGGCCTTGGAGAGCTGTCCCAGCGTGGTGCGGATGTGCTCGTCGGTGGGGAAGCTGATCGCCGCGGCGCCCTTGTCGTGCATCGGCGGGGAGTACAGGTCCCGCTTGCTCTTGGGCAGCAGGTAGATGCCCGTGAGGAAGAAGGTCATATGGGCGTTGTACTGCTGGGCCATCTCGCGGTAGTGCTCGAAGAGACCGTCGTCGCCCGCGAGGGCACCGTCCCAGGAGAAGACCACGAACTGGGGCGGCTTCTCACCCGGCTTGAGCGGTTCGGCCTTCAACTGGCCTGTCTGCGGACCGGTGTACGAGGTGGAGCCGTCCCCCAGGACATGGGTCTTGCCGTCCCACTCCGGCTCCTTGCTCGCCTTCGCCGACGCCTTCCTGCTGTCCCCCGAGGACGCCGTGGGCTGGGTGTCGTCGGTGCGGTCGAGCACCAGGTAGCCGCCCATCAGCGAGGCGACGACGAGAAGCGCCGCCAGGGTGAGGAACCCTGGGTGCGCGGCGGCGGTGCGGCGCGGTTCCGCGGCCTTGCGGCGGCGGCCCGACGGTGACTTCATGTGCGGCTCATTCTCGGGTTGGGGACGCGGGGCTCGTTCGGTGGTCAGCCGAGCGGGCTCATGGCACCTGACCAGATGCCGTACGGGACGCTGTCGTCGGTGGTTCCGGCGATGCCCTCCAGGGGCAGTGGTTCCAGGCTCTTGGTGAGGTCGATGCGGTACACCACGACCGCCGTGGACACCTTCTCGTCGGTGCCGACGTACCAGGAGGCGGTGTTCTTGTCGGTGGTGCCGGCCTTGCCGGCCGGGGTGGACCCGGACTGTGCGGTGGGCACGTCGGACGGGTGGGCGGTGCGGAAGGAGTCGGTGAGGGCGGAGGTGACCTCCTCGGCCACCGCGGTGCGCATCGCCTGCTTGGGCTTGGGGGTGTCCAGCAGGACCTTGGAGCCGTTCCTGGTGATCTTCCGCACCGAGTAGGGCTCGGTGTGCTTGCCGTCCGCGGCGAAGGTGGAGTAGCCGCTCGCCATGCGGATCGCGCTGGGGGTGGAGCTGCCCAGGGACAGCGCGGGCACCTGGGCGCCGAGGCTGGACGACAGGAAGCCGGAGGCCTCCGCGGTCTCGCGCACCTTGGCCAGGCCGGTGTCCATGCCGAGCTGCATGAACGGCGTGTTCACCGACAGCTCCAGCGCGCGGTGCAGGGAGATCTGCCCGTAGGACCTGCCCCCGTCGTTCTCGGCGGCGACCCGCTTGCCGCTGCGGTCCCAGTAGTAGCCCTCGGGGGTGGTCAGCAGCGCCTTGTTGTCGCCGTTGTAGAGCGACTCGCCGTTGATCGGCGTGGTGTCGCCCTCGCGGGTCTTGTGGATGCCGTTCTCCAGACCGGCGGCGTACACGAAGGGCAGGAAGGCCGTACCGGCAGGGACGGTGGTGGCGTTGGACTCGTTGTAGCCCTGCGTACGGTGGTCGGGACCGCCGTAGACGGCGAGGATCCGTCCGTCGGAGGCGACCGACGCGGCACCGTAGTGGGCGGCCTTCGCCTTCTTCGGCGCGTCCTTGAGGGCCTTCTTGCGGGCGTCGGTGACGGCCTGGGTGAGCTTGTCCTCGCGCTTCTTGTCGAAGGTCGTGTAGATCTGGTAGCCGCCGAGGTCGAAGTCCTTGTCGGAGATGCCCCCGGCCTTCTTGGCGTACTGGGAGGCGAGCTCCACCAGGTAGTCGCTCTGCTCACCGGTGTCGTACAGCGGGTTGCTCTTCAGCGGCTCGGGGAACTTCGTGTACGTGGCCCGCTCGGCCTTCGACAGCTTGCCGATCTCGACCATCCGGTCCAGGGTCCACTGCCAGCGCTCGACGGCACGGGCGCGGTTGGCGCTGGACAGGGTCGGGTCGTACAGGCCGGCGCCCTTGAGCAGGGAGGCGAGGAACGCGGCCTCGCTGGCGTTGAGCTCGCCGACGTCCTTGCCGTAGTAGGCCTGGGCGGCGCGCTGGATGCCGTACGTGCCGCGGCCGAACCAGCTGGTGTTGAGATAGCCCTCGAGGATGTCGTCCTTGCTCATCTGGTTGTCCAGCTTGAGGGAGATCATCGCCTCGGTGAACTTGCGGCTGATCGTCTGGTTCTGGTTCAGGTAGACGTTCTTGACGTACTGCTGCGTGATCGTCGAGCCGCCCTGGGTGTCGCCCTGGCCGATCGTGCGGAACAGGGCACGGCTGATGCCCTTCACGGAGATGCCGGGGTCGCTGTAGAAGCTCGCGTTCTCGGCCGCGAGGACCGCCCAGCGGACGTCCTCCGGGATGTCCTTCAGCGGCATCGCCTGGCGCTGCACCCAGCCGGTGCGGGCCATGGGCGTGCCGTCGGACCAGAAGAACACGTTGTCCTGCTGGGTGGCGTAGGAGTTGAGGTTCTCCGGGATGTCGGTGGCCGCGTAGGCGACGACGAGGAAGAAGGTGCTCAGGCCCATGGACGCGAAGAGGCCCCCCAGGCACTGCCGCCAGGAGGGTATCCAGCGCCGCCAGTCGGTACGGCCGGGGCGGGGGTACTGCGGGCGGAGCTTGCGGACATAGGGAGTGACACGAGTCACATAGGGGCCCAGAACGACGATCAGGGGGGCCAGACGGGACCGCAAAGCCACGGATATTCGGGCAAAGAGGGAGGGTTGGGGGGCTTTGCGACGGTTTTTCGGAGTACGCGCTTTCTCCGGTGTACCGGACGTGTCGGGTACGTTGGGTATGTCCGACACCCTTAGTTGCATGGTCTCGTCCGCCCGGAATGCGGCGGGAACCTTCAACTGCATGGTTTCGTCCGGCCTTTGGGGCTCCTCCCCCTGCCCCACCTGGTCCACTACGCGTCTCCCTCCGCACCTTCGTGTTGCTCGCACAGGCAGACGTACAGACGTACAAGGGTCTGACATGGTTGCCGTGGACTCGGCTGCAAACCCTGAATCCCCCCGACCTCGCGGTTCATCGCGGCACCCTCAAATTACCAGCGCTCTTCGCAAAGTCTCCACATAAGAATTCGACAGAAGCAAACACTGGTGGAACTCCGGGCCGCCCTTCCGGGCATATGGGGATTAGCCTGTCGGCATGCCTCGCTACGAGTATCGCTGCCGGACCTGCGACAACACGTTCGAACTGAGCCGCCCCATGGCGGAGTCCTCCGCTCCGGCGGCCTGCCCGGCCGGACATGAGAACTCCGTGAAGCTTCTGTCCACCGTGTCCGTGGGCGGTACGGCGGCCGCCCCCGCGCCCCGTGCGGGCGGCGGGGGCGGAGGCGGCTGCTGCGGCGGCGGCTGCTGTTCCTGACGGTCGGTGACGGCTACCGGGGTCCTCTGACCGTCTTCAGGAACTCCCGCAGGATGCGCTCCCCCGCGAGGACGCCCCGCTCGGGCAGGGCGGTGATCCCGGGGGCCGTCCACTCGGTGTCGGCCAGCTCGCCGTGGCCGGGCCGCCAGCCCAGATCGGCGGCGAGCAGCAGATCGGCGTCGAGCAGGGAGTCCCCTGCGCCCAGGATCAGCTCGGCGCCGGTGCGCCGGGCCACCTCGCGCACGGCCGCGCTCTTGGTCAGCGGCTTCGGCACCGCGTAGATCTTGCGGCCCTGAAGCGACACCGTCCAGCCCCGGTTCTCCGCCCAGGCCGCCAGCTCCTTCACCCACTCCTCGGGCAGCAGCTCGCGCTCCACGACGAGATAGGCGAACAGGTCCTCGGCGACCCGGTGCTTGCGCACCCAGAGCGGATCGGCGGTGGCCTCCAGGTGGGCCCGCACCTCGTCGAGGGGCGCGCACTGCTCCGCCAGCCGCGCGAGGACGCCCGTGTGCCAGTCCTGGTCGGTGACCCCGTCGACCAGGATGTGGCCGCCGTTGGCGCAGATCGCGTACTTCGGGGCCGGCCCCGGCAGATTGATCCGCAGGTACTGCTTGCGCGTCCGGGTGGTCGTCGGCGTGAACACCGCCGCGTCCCCGAGGTCGGTGAGCAGCCCGGCCGCCGTCTCCGTCATGAAGGACAGCGGTCTCGCCTCGTGGACCTCGACGCACAGCAGCCGGGGCGCCCGCGCGTCCGGCATGGTCAGCGCCAGCGCCGACGGGGAGTAGATCAGCGTACGGTCGAGGTCGCTCGCCACCAGCATCGCCATCAGACCGCCACCGCCTTGCCGTCGGCGCCGGTCGCCCCGCGCGTGTACTTCGGGTGGATGAGGCCCACGCAGGTGTACGGCAGCTCGCCGACCTCCTCCACGGGCACCCCTCTCTGCTCCGCCAGGAGCCGTACGTGGTCGAGGTCCGCGCCCGCCCCGGCCCGCGCCAGGATCTTCCACGGCACCCGGCGCAGCAGCACCCGGGTGGTCTCGCCCACACCCGGCTTCACCAGGTTCACGTCGTGGATGCCGTACTCCTCGCTGATCCGCTCGACGGCCGCCCAGCCCTCCCAGGTGGGCGTACGGTCGCCGGCGACCAGCTCCTTCACCGCGGCGGCCACCGCCTCCGCGACCTCCCCGAAGCGGGCCGAGACGGCGTCCAGGAAGGCGACCGAGACGTCCGCGCCGGCCAGCTCCCGGTAGAACTTCGCGCCGTGGAAGTCGTCGGGACCGACCAGGTCGGCCCGCAGGACCGTCCGCGAGATCAGGCCGGACACCGTCGAGTTCAGACACGCCGAGGGGATCAGGAAGTCCTCCCGGGTGCCGTACGTCCGCACGCACGAGCCCGGGTCCGCCAGCACCGCGATCTCCGGGTCGAACCCGGCCGCACCGCCCGCCGCCTCGAACTCCTCGACCGCCGCCGCCAGTTCCCGGGTGATGGCACCCTTGCCGGTCCAGCCGTCCACGAACACCACGTCCCGCGGGTCGTGGTGGGCGGCCAGCCAGCGCAGCGCGTTGGCGTCGATGCCCCGGCCGCGCACGATCGACACGGCGTAGTGCGGCAGGTCGAGGCCGTGCCGGAACTGGGCCCAGCGGCGCATCAGGACGCCGACGGGGGTGCCGGCGCGGGCGAGGGAGACGAGCACGGGCCGCGGGGAGCGTTCGGCGATCACGGTCTCCGTGACGACGCCGACGGCCTGTGCGATGCGCGCCGCCGAGATCTCCAGTGCCGCCTGGAACAGCTCCTGGTACTGCTCGCTCGGCTGGTACTCGACCGGCAGGGACTCCGCGTAGTGCGCGCCGCCGCTCTGGATGGCCTCCTCGCGCTCCTCGGTCGGCGCCTCCAGCGTCACGTCCGAGAGGTCCTGGAGCAGCCAGCCGACCTCCTCGGGCGCGTACGAGGAGAAGGCGGGGCCGCGGAGGGGCTCGGGCAGCATGGCGGGTCTCTTTTCGGGCAGTGCGGCTGCGTACAGCGGCTCGGGGACGTACGACGGTACGACCGCGAGGACCACGTGCGGGGTGTGCGCGGCGAGCTGGGCGAGAAGGCCGTCGGGGGCGTGCAGGGCGGGGGTGTCCGCCACGGAGTCGACGACCGCGATCACGGCGTCGAAGCCGGCACCGGCGACGTTATAGGCATAACGCTCACCGGGGCCGTCGGCGGGGTCGTCATGGGCGGGGAAAACGATTCGGCTGCGGATCGCGTAGCCGGGGTCGTCCACGGCGAGGACGGGCGAGCGGGTAGTGGTGGAGTACCGCACTTCGCCGGGCACGATCTGCTCCAGCTCGCGGGCGAGCCTGAGGGGGGCGTACATCAGCTCCTCGAAGCCGAGTACGAGGGCGCTTCGGGCGCCCTCAGGTATCGCCTCCGCCAGGCGGGCGGCCATCTCCGGGAGGGCGGCCTCCAGGCGGGTCCGGTGCGCGGGGGTGAAGCCATGGCGGCCGCCGTCGGGGAGACCCTGGGGCCAGCGGAGGTCGACTCGGTGGTGTGTCGGCTGCGGGCCGGTGGGGGTTGACCGCGCGGTTCCCCGCGCCCCCGGGGAGTCGCCCCCATGTCTGGCTACGAGGTCCTGCCCCTTCTCCAGCACGCCGTCGGGCAGACGTACGGTGCCCGAAGCGGCCGCCACCAGGTCCACCCTCGCGCCGATCTCCCTCGCGAACGCGTCCAGGCGGGCCGCGTCCGCGGGTGAGCGCATGTCCACCAGGGCGACGACCACGTACCGGCGGCGCGGGTAGCGGTCGTGGAGGTCGCGGATCGTGTTGAGGACCGTGTTGCCGGTGGAGAACTCGTCGTCGACCAGGACCAGGGGGCCGTCGCCCACCAGGAGGGACGGGTCCTCCGGGAGGAGGAGGTGGGAGGTGGCGTGGGAGTGGGACTCCTCGAAGCCGCCCGCCCGGGCGACACCGGCGACCGGGCGGCGGGTGGAGTGCAGACAGGGGGCCGTGCCGAGGCCGTCGGCGACGGAGTGGCCGAGGCCGGTCGCGGTCTCCGCGTAGCCGAGGACGACCGCGTCCGCCGCCTCGGGGCCGAGCAGCGCGCGCACCCGGCGGCCGAGGGCGACGCCATGGCCGTACACGACGGACGGGGACTGCGGGACGTGCTTGCCCAGCACGTGGGAGACCAGCAGGTGCGCCCGCTTGGGGTTGCGGCGCAGGGCCAGCCCCAGGAGGTCCCTCAGCGTGTCGTCGCCCACGAGTTCGACGCCGAGCCGCTCGGCGACCCAGGTCCCGGACCAGACCCCGTTGTTCACTGCGTTGTTCATGCGTCCCTAGAGAGTGAGGTGGATTCAGCCGGGGATGCCGGCGGCGAGCAGGTCGACGAAGCTGACGTCCTCGTTGGCCACACCGAAGACCTCGGCCCGGAGCATGGTGCGCTCGGCCCAGGCGCGGTGCGGCTTCACCTCGTTCATCTTGTTCGTGTACTGCGACCTGAGGACACCCCCACCGCCGCGTTCCGGCCGCAGGATGTCCGCCGCGTCGCTGTACTCCTCGTGACTGACGACCGACAGCGCGTGCACGGCCGGCACGTGGGAGGGGTGGATGCAGGTCTTGCCGAGCAGGCCGTTGGCCTGGTCGAGGGAGATCTCCCGCAGCAGCCCGTCCATGGCGTGCTCGATCAGTCTCTCGCGCAGCTCCACCGCCTGCCCCTCCAGGAAGGGGCTGTGCCGCAGCATCGGCTTGAACATGCGCTCCGGGACCCGGAAGTACTCCCACACAGGCCCGGTCACCGTGAACCCGGTGCCGTCGGCGCGGCCCAGCATGTTGACCACGTCGGCGATCACGGAGGCGACGATCTGGACGTCGTAGGCGGTCATGTCGGGCGCCCGGCGCAGACCGTAGGCGGAGCAGAAGTCGGTCACCCCGAGGCGCAGGGCCAGCACCCGGTTCCGGTACTTGTCGACCGCGCGGGCGATGCCCTCGAGGGCGTCCACCCGGGACTCGCGGTACATCAGCTCGGGGGTCTCCAGGACGGGCATGCCGAAGAGGCGGCGGCCGCTCGCGTGCTCGGCGGCGGCGAGGGCCTCCAGGAAGGGGATGCCCCGTTCCTCGGTGAACTTGGGGAAGACGAACCCGCTCAGCAGGCCCGCGTGCGGGCCGAGGCGGCCGACCAGGTCGGGGATCTGCTCGGGTGTGCGCACCCGGATGAACAGCAGCGGCCGTACCGGCTCGGGACGTCCGGCGAGGTCGGCGAACTGCCGGACGAGGTTCTCCTCGCCCGCCGGGACGTCCTCGTCACCGATGGAGTCCTCCAGGCACAGCACCATCGAGACCACGCCGCGCCCGGTCTGCTTGACGATGTCGTCGGCCAGCCGCGGCCGGGTGGCCGGGCTGTAGAGCGTGGCGCCCAGGGCCGCGGAGAGCACCCTGGCCGGAGAGTCGGCGTCGAAGACGCACGGCTCCCGGTGGAAGAGGCGCTGACGCACCTCTGGGGCGAGGTGCCCGAAATGACGCATAAATCTCCCCCGTGTTACAAGGTCGGGCTGTGGATTCCATCTGAGGTGGCCGGTAATAGTACGTAGAAGTCCATGTCAGGGGTTCCCCCCGGGCATGAATTTCAGGTAACTCGCCCGTGTGGGTTCCCTTGTGGGGTCGTGTACCCCGCGTTGTCGTGATCAGGACCGAGAGGGCAGGATGACCGCATGACGCACGCGATGCTGAAGGGGTCCAACGTCCCGCTCAAGGCAACCACGGTACGCGCCGTACTGCGCTGGACGCCCGGGCAAGGGGTCCCGGACGTCGACGCCTCCGCGCTGCTCCTCGGCCCCGACGGCCGCGTGCGCTCCGACGAGGACTTCGTCTTCTACAACCAGCCCCGGCACCCTTCCGGGAAGGTCTGGCGGCTCGGCAAGAAGCGGGGTGCCGAGGGCCTCACCGACACCATCCAGACAGATCTGGCCGGTGTCGAGCCCGACGTCGGTCAGATTCTGCTGGTCGCTTCGGCGGACGGCGTCGCCTTCGACACCGTACGGTCGCTCAGCATCCTGCTGTACGACGGGGCGGCCGACGGTGACCCGATCGCCACGTTCGACATCCGTCCCGAGACGGGCGAGGAGACGGCCCTGATCTGCGGGGAGCTGTACCGCCGCGGGGACGGCTGGAAGTTCCGCGCCCTGGGCGAGGGCTACTCAAACGGTCTCAAGGGCCTGGCGACGGACTTCGGCATCTCGGTGGACGAGTCGGAGGAGGCGGCCGACCCCTCGGACCCCGCCCCGCTGCCCCCCACCCCCAGCCTCTCCCAGCCCCTCCCCCCGGAACAGCCCACGTCCCAGGTCCCCCACCAGCAACAACAGCCGGCCTACGGCTACCCGAACAACCTCCCGACCCACGGCTACGCCTACCCGGACGGTGCTTTCCAGCTCCCCCCGCAGGGCCCGCAATTCATCGGCCGGTGACCGGAGAGACCCAAGGGGCGCGGGGCTGTATCGATATGCGGCTCCGCCGCGTGGGCGCGACCGGCCGCAGACGAAACAGTCAGCCGCGAGACCACAGCACCCCGCCCTCGGTGGGCGCCTATTTCTCGACCTTCGTCTTGTAACCCCGCCCCCACTGCAACCCCCACCCGTACAACCGGTCAAGCTCCGCCTGGAACCCGTACACGAACCGCACCTCCCGCCGCACCACCAGCTCCCCCTTCACGTTCTCGATCATCACGACCGCACACGACCGGGCCTGCGGGTGCCGCTCGTCGAGACCTATCTCGATCCGCGGCCCGTTGCTGGGATACAGCGTCACCATCGCGTGCGTCCGGTCGAACGCCGGCGTCTGGTCGTAGATGTACACGAACACCAGCAGCCGCTTGATGTCGTCCCGGTGGTCGAGGTTGACGTACATCGTCTCCCCCGACGCCGACCCGAACCGGTCGTCCCCACTGAGCTTCACGTACGGCGGCGCGTTGACGTCCCCCAGCAGCCCGCCGAGCGGCTGTACGACCCCCTTCGTACCGTCGGCCAGCTCGTACAGGCACCCCAGGTCGAGGTCGACGTTGACCATGCTCTGGCTGTGCCCGATGACCTCCGGCGGCTTCAGTGCCTTGAAGGGGTGCCGCAGCAGACTCTCCCGCTGGGGGCCGCCGATGTCCGAGGTCCGCATCCGCCAGGTCAGGTTGACCCGCAGGTTCCCCGTGGCCGCGCCCTGTTTGGTCAGGGAGACGTAGTGATGCCGTTTGGTGAGTTCGATCGCGTTGGTCGCCGCGCTGCCCGAGTCGAACTCGGCCGTACGGCTCCCCAGCAGCCCGTCGAAGAAGCCCATTCCCGCCCCCACGTCTCTCGACCGTGATTCCCGATCATGTGTCCCGCACGACATACCGGCGGGGCGGCCGGTGAGGACAGCGTCCTCACCGACCGCCCCGCACAGAGCGTTCCTCGGCGCAACCCGGTTCACACAACCGGGCTCCGCATCGGTGTCTACACCCCGGACGAGACCTCGGTCTTCTCGTCCGAGCCCTCAGCTTTTCCCTCGGCCGCCGCCAGCGCCTTGTTGCGGCGTACGGAGGACCAGAAGGACCAGGCGATCAGGACGACGCCGACGAGACCGGTGATGACCTCGTTGATCTCGTACTGGATGGTGACCATCAGGATCACGGCGAGGGCGCCGATCGCGTAGTGCGCGCCGTGCTCCAGGTAGACGTAGTCGTCCAGGGTGCCCTGGCGCACCAGGTAGACCGTGAGCGAACGGACGTACATCGCGCCGATGCCGAGGCCCAGGGCCATGAGCACGATGTCGTTGGTGATGGCGAACGCGCCGATCACACCGTCGAAGGAGAAGGACGCGTCCAGCACTTCCAGGTAGAGGAACATGAAGAACGCGGCCTGGCCGGCCAGCAGGACCGGCGATTTCTGCTTGCCGCTGCGCGCGGCTTCCTCCTCCGCCTCGTGCTCGCGTTCCTCCTCTTCCTCGAGTTTGTCCTCGAAGTAGCCGGAGAGACCGCCGACGACCATGTAGGTGATCAGACCGGCGATGCCCGCGATCAGGACGGTCTGGGCCTTGTCGACATGTCCGCCGCCGTGCTGGTGGGCGTGGGTGGCGAAGGTGAAGGAGGTGATCAGCAGGACGATCAGGGCGATGCAGACCGACAGCATGTCGACCTTGCCGAGCTTGGCGAGCGGGCGCTCGATCCAGCGCAGCCACTGGATGTCCCGGTCCTCGAAGATGAAGTCGAGGAAGATCATCAGCAGGAACATGCCACCGAAGGCGGCGATCGCCGGGTGCGCGTCGGTGACGAGCTCCTGGTAGCGGTCCTTGTTGTTGAGCGCGAGGTCGACGGCCTCGACCGGCCCCATCTTGGCGCTGATCGCGACGATCACGACGGGGAAGACCAGCCGCATGCCGAAGACCGCGATGAGCACGCCGACGGTGAGGAAGATCTTCTGCCAGAAGGCGTTCATCTTCTTCAGGATTCCGGCGTTGACCACCGCGTTGTCGAACGACAGCGAGATCTCGAGGATGGAGAGGATCGCCACGATGCCGAAGGCCTCCCACCCCCCGTAGAAGACCGCAGCGGCCAGGCCGAGCGCGGTGACCGCGAACGACCAGCCGAAGGTTTTCAGAAGCACTGGCTACCCAATCCCTGTGTGTACGGGTCTCCCCCGCGCCGTACTCGGCTTTACGAAACTTTGAAGCCGAAGTCTAGTCCCGCCCCCTTCGCAGGCCACGGGGGACCGGCTTTTGCTCATAAAGCGCTAGGAGACGTTCACGCCGAAGTCCAGGGCGATGCCCCGCAGGCCCGACGCGTACCCCTGGCCGACCGCCCTGAACTTCCACTCGCCGCCGTACCGGTAGAGCTCGCCGAAGATCATGGCCGTCTCGGTGGACGCGTCCTCGCTCAGGTCGTATCGGGCGAGCTCCTGGCCGTCGGCCTGGTTGACGACGCGGATGAAGGCGTTGGAGACCTGGCCGAAGGTCTGGTTGCGCTCGTCGGCCATGTGGATGGAGACCGGGAAGACGATCTTGTCGCAGTGGGCGGGCACCTTGGGCAGGTTCACCAGGATCGACTCGTCGTCGCCCTCGCCCTCACCGGTCAGGTTGTCGCCGGTGTGCTCCACGGAGCCGTCCGGGCTCTTGAGCTGGTTGTAGAAGACGAACCACTCGTCCCCGAGGACCCGGCCACCGGCGCACAGCAGCGCGCTGGCGTCGAGGTCGAAGGGGGCTCCGGTGGTGGAGCGCGCGTCCCAGCCGAGCCCGACCATCACCTGTGTGAGGTTCGGCGCGGCCTTGGACAGGGAGACGTTGCCCCCCTTGGCGAGCGTGACGCCCATGATCCTGGTCCTCCCCTGGATGTTGCTTCTTCGGTTGTCCTGCGCGTCCGGCGCCGCCCCTAAACGGTGCGACGCCGGACGAGGGTGAATCCTTCGGGCGCCCTGCGGCTCAGACGTTGACGCCGAAGTCCTGCGCGATACCGCGCAGGCCGGAGGCGTAGCCCTGGCCGATGGCGCGGAACTTCCACTCCGCGCCGTGGCGGTAGAGCTCGCCGAAGACCATGGCGGTCTCCGTCGAGGCGTCCTCGCTCAGGTCGTAGCGGGCGATCTCCGCCTCGCCGGCCTGGTTCACCACGCGGATGAACGCGTTGCGGACCTGGCCGAAGGACTGCTGGCGGTTCTCGGCGTCGTAGATCGACACCGGGAAGACGATCTTCTCGACGTCGGCCGGCACCGCCGCGAGATTGACCTTGATCTGCTCGTCGTCGCCCTCGCCCTCACCGGTGATGTTGTCGCCGGTGTGCTCCACGGAGCCGTCGGGGCTCTTGAGGTTGTTGAAGAACACGAAGTTGGCGTCGCTGGCGACCTTGCCGGAGGTGTTCAGCAGCAGCGCGCTCGCGTCCAGGTCGAAGTCGGTGCCGGTCGTGGTGCGGACGTCCCACCCCAGACCGACGATGACCGCGGTCAGGCCGGGGGCCTCCTTGGTCAGCGATACGTTGCCGCCCTTGCTGAGGCTGACTCCCACGAGTCCTCCATTGGTGTCCTGGGGCGGGGAGCCCCGTCGTGCGTGGATAACGGATCTATCGGATCAACGAGTCGATCCTAGTGACGGGTTCCCGCCCCACGCAGGCCCTGGGGCCGATGAATCACCGGTGTCGGCCACGACGGGGGCCGCAGGGGCTCAGAGGGTGTCGAGCGCCTTGACGTACTCACCGAGGTCGCGGGCGTCCGGCAGCGCGTTGACGACGGTCCAGCGGACCACGCCCTCCTTGTCGATGACGAAGGTGCCGCGCACCGCGCAGCCCTTGTCCTCGGCGAAGACGCCGTAGGCGCGGGAGACCTCGCCGTGCGGCCAGAAGTCGCTGAGCAGCGGGTACTCCAGGCCCTCCTGCTCGGCGAAGACCCGCAGGGTGTGGATGGAGTCGTTGGAGACGGCGAGCACCTGGGTGTCGCGGTCGGCGAACCGGGGCAGGTTGTCGCGCACCTCGCACAGCTCACCGGTGCACACACCGGTGAAGGCGAAGGGGTAGAAGAGCAGGACGACGTTCTTCTCGCCACGGAAGTCGGAGAGCTTCACGGTGGCGCCGTGATTGTCCTTGAGCTCGAAGTCGGGGGCCTTTTCGCCGACCTGGATCGCCATCGCGGGGATGTCCCTTCGGGTGGGGCTGTCTGGGTGAGAACACCCTACGCAGCCGCCGCCCGAAGCCGTCGGACGGGCCGGGCACGCGGCCGGGCCCGTCCGGGTCACCTCACTTCTTGGACTTGGCGGCCTTGGGCGTCACCAGCCGGCTGCCGCTCCAGTCCTTGCCCACGCTGACGCTCTTGGAGGCGGACAGGCCCGCCGTCGTCGCGGCTTCCGAGATGTCGCTCGGCTCCACATAGCCGTCACGGCCGGTCTTCGGCGTGAGGAGGAGGATCGAGCCGCCTTCTTCGATGTACGTGGTGGCGTCCACCAGCGCATCCGTCAGGTCGCCGTCCTCGTCGCGGAACCACAGCACCACGGCGTCGGCCACGTCGTCGTAGTCCTCGTCCATCAGCTCGCCGCCGATGGTTTCTTCGATGGACTCGCGGAGCTCCTGGTCGACGTCGTCGTCGTAGCCGATCTCCTGGACCACCTGCTCGGGCTGGAAACCCAGCCTGACGGCAGGGCTAGTCCGCTCCTCCGCGTGGTCCGCGGTCGCGCTCACGGGTTGCCTCCTGATCATGTCTTGGGAACTAACTCAGCCACGCGCGTGCGCGAAGCATTGGCCGTAGTCCACACGGGCGGGGCGGATCGCGCAAGTACCCGGCGGTCGAGACCGCCGAAACGGTGACGATCCTGGCCGTGTCGACGCAACTCCAGGCACGCCATCGGGACGGATGGTGACGCACACCACACCTATCTGCCCCGTTTGCGTATTTGAGAACCATCCAAGGGTACGAGACTCGAACAGGTACCGGTTACCCCGGGGTAGAGATGACGTTTGGGCTTCCGAGGTACACGATGGGGGCGGTGCAGATACTGGAGAACCAGCGAGATTAACAGCGAGAGTAAGGAACAGCGTGGCTTCCGGATCCGATCGCAACCCGATCATCATTGGCGGCCTTCCGAGTCAGGTTCCTGACTTCGATCCCGAGGAAACCCAGGAGTGGCTCGACTCCCTCGACGCCGCGATCGACGAGCGCGGCCGCGAGCGGGCCCGCTATCTCATGCTGCGGCTGATCGAGCGCGCCCGCGAGAAGCGCGTGGCCGTGCCGGAGATGCGCAGCTCGGACTACGTCAACACCATCCCCACCAGGGCCGAGCCGTTCTTCCCGGGCAACGAGGAGATCGAGCGCCGGATCCTCAACGCGACCCGCTGGAACGCGGCCGTGATGGTGTCCAGGGCCCAGCGGCCCGGCATCGGCGTCGGCGGCCACATCGCCACCTTCGCGTCCTCCGCCTCCCTCTACGACGTCGGCTTCAACCACTTCTTCCGCGGCAAGGACGAGGGCGACGGCGGCGACCAGGTCTTCTTCCAGGGGCACGCCTCCCCCGGCATCTACGCGCGCGCGTTCCTGCTGGACCGGCTCAGCGAGCAGAACCTCGACGCGTTCCGCCAGGAGAAGTCGAAGGCGCCGTACGGCCTGTCCTCGTATCCGCACCCGCGGCTGATGCCGGACTTCTGGGAGTTCCCGACCGTGTCGATGGGCCTCGGGCCGATCGGCGCGATCTACCAGGCGCGGATGAACCGCTATCTCCACGCGCGCGGGATCGCCGACACCTCGAAGTCGCGGGTGTGGGCGTTCCTCGGCGACGGCGAGATGGACGAGCCGGAGTCGCTGGGCCAGCTGTCCCTCGCCGCCCGTGAGGGCCTGGACAACCTGACGTTCGTCGTCAACTGCAACCTCCAGCGGCTCGACGGGCCGGTGCGCGGCAACGGCAAGGTCATCCAGGAGCTGGAGTCGGTCTTCCGGGGCGCCGGCTGGAACGTGATCAAGCTGATCTGGGACCGCACCTGGGACCCGCTGCTCGCGCAGGACCGGGACGGCATCCTCGTCAACAAGATGAACACGACCCCGGACGGCCAGTTCCAGACGTACGCCACCGAGTCCGGCGCGTACATCCGCGACCACTTCTTCGGCGACGACCACCGGCTGCGCGCGATGGTCCAGGGCATGACCGACGACCAGATCCTGCACCTCGGGCGCGGCGGCCACGACCACAAGAAGATCTACGCGGCGTTCAAGGCGGCCGTGGAGCACACCGGCCAGCCGACGGTGATCCTCGCCAAGACGATCAAGGGCTGGACGCTGGGCCCGAACTTCGAGGGCCGCAACGCCACGCACCAGATGAAGAAGCTGACGGTGGCCGACCTCAAGGGCTTCCGCGACCGTCTGCACCTGCCGATCTCCGACCAGGAGCTGGAGTCCGGCGCGCCGCCGTACTACCACCCCGGGCGGGACTCGGAGGAGATCCAGTACATGCACGACCGGCGCAAGTCGCTGGGCGGGTACGTCCCGACCCGTGTCGTGCGCTCCAAGCCGCTCGCGCTCCCGGACGACAAGACGTACGCGACCGTGAAGAAGGGCTCCGGCCAGCAGTCGATCGCCACCACCATGGCGTTCGTACGACTGCTGAAGGACCTCATGCGGGACAAGGAGCTCGGCAAGCGGTTCGTGCTGATCGCGCCGGACGAGTACCGCACGTTCGGCATGGACTCGTTCTTCCCGAGCGCGAAGATCTACAACCCGCTGGGCCAGCAGTACGAGTCGGTGGACCGCGATCTGCTGCTCGCGTACAAGGAGTCGCCGACCGGCCAGATGCTGCACGACGGCATCTCGGAGGCGGGCTGCACCGCCTCGCTCATCGCGGCGGGCTCGTCCTACGCCACGCACGGCGAACCGCTGATCCCGGTCTACGTCTTCTACTCGATGTTCGGTTTCCAGCGCACCGGCGACCAGTTCTGGCAGATGTCGGACCAGCTGGCGCGTGGTTTCGTCCTGGGCGCGACCGCTGGCCGGACGACGCTGACCGGTGAGGGGCTCCAGCACGCGGACGGCCACTCGCAGCTCCTCGCGTCGACGAACCCGGGCTGTGTGGCGTACGACCCGGCGTACTCGTACGAGATCGCGCACATCGTGCAGGACGGGCTGCGGAGGATGTACGGCAGCTCGGCGGAGCATCCGCACGGCGAGGACGTCTTCTACTACCTCACCGTCTACAACGAGCCGATCCAGCACCCGGCCGAGCCGGCGGACGTGGACGTCGAGGGCATCCTCAAGGGCGTCCACCGGCTGAGCCGGGGCTCGGCGGGGTCCGTCCCGGCGCAGATCATCGCCTCGGGTGTGGCCGTGCCCTGGGCCGTCGAGGCGCAGAAGATCCTCGGCGAGGAGTGGAACGTCAAGGCGGACGTCTGGTCGGCGACCTCCTGGAACGAGCTGCGGCGCGAGGCCGTCGAGGTCGAGCGGCACAATCTGCTCCACCCGGAGGAGGAGCAGCGGGTGCCGTACGTGACCCGCAAGCTGTCCGGGGCCGAGGGGCCGTTCGTGGCCGTCTCGGACTGGATGCGGTCGGTGCCGGACCAGATCGCCCGGTGGGTGCCGGGGACGTACCAGTCGCTGGGCGCGGACGGCTTCGGCTTCGCCGACACCCGGGGCGCGGCCCGCCGGTTCTTCCACATCGACGCGCAGTCGATCGTGGTGGCGGTGCTGACCGAGCTGGCGCGGGAGGGCAAGCTCGACCGGTCGGTGCTGAAGCAGGCGATCGACCGGTACCAGCTCCTCGACGTGTCGGCGGCGGACCCGGGGGCCGCCGGGGGCGACGCGTAGCGCATAGCGCACGACGGGGTGGTGGAGCCGGTGGCTCCACCACCCCTTACGTATTCTTTACGATGCCCTCATGCACGCACGTACGGCGCAGGAGCGTTGGGAAGAGCTGAGCCAACGGCCGTTGCTGGCCCTCGCCCTGGTGTTCGCGGTCGCCTACGCGGTACCGATCGTGGACACGTCGGCCGGTCATGCGACGAGGGCCGCGTGCACGGTGGTCGAGTGGGTGGTGTGGGGGGCGTTCGCCACGGACTACCTGGTGCGGCTGGCTCTGGCGCCCGACCGGCGGACGTTCGTCCGCACCCACTGGCTGGACCTGTGCGCGGTGGTGCTCCCGCTCGTCGCCGAGCTCCGGCTGCTGCGGCTCGTCTCCACGCTCCTGCTGCTGGGGCGGCGGGCACGGATGGCCACGCAGATCCAGGTGACGACGTATGTCGCGGGGGTGGTCGTCGGGCTGCTGATGTTCGGGTCGCTCGCCGTGCTGTCGGTGGAACGGGAGTCGCCGAACGGGAACATCCGCACGCTGGGTGACGCCCTGTGGTGGTCGTTCACCACGATGACCACGGTGGGTTACGGCGACCACGCGCCGACCACCGGGATGGGCCGGATCATCGCGGTCGGGCTGATGCTGTCCGGCATCGCGTTGCTCGGTGTGGTGACCGCCAACATCGCCGCCTGGTTCATCGAGCGCTTCGAGAAGGACGACGTGGAGGAGCGGGCCCAGACGGCCGCGATCCTCGCGTTGACCGAGGAGGTGCGGGCGCTGCGGGCGGAGGTGGCGGAGCTCAGGAACGGGGCTCAGGAGGGCGAGCCCCTCACAGCAGCCCGGACCCCGGTGTCGCCGCACCCGCCAGCCAGATGATCGCCAGCAGGGTGTCGATGGCGCCCAGCACGACGGCGACCAGGGCCGGGACCGGCCGGGAACCCGACCAGCTGCGGCCCATGGCCAACCAGCCGCACACGATCGCCGCGGGCCCCAGGACGATCCCCAGGGCGAAGAAGCCGGCGACCGCGCAGACGAGGCCGACGATTCCGAGCGTCGCGCGATCCGGCCCGGCCCCTGACCTGGTGCGGCCAGGTGAGCGGGGGTACCTGCGCGTGCCGTGTCCAAAGCCGGCCATCGTCAACTCCCTGTTCTCCGGGGATGTTTCGATGCTCGGGTACCCACCGCTCGCGATTCATGCCCGCCGGGCACGGGCCAGGGCCGCGGCGCGCCGTCCCCCTCCGGCAGCGCGGCGCAGCCCTGGTCGTCCTCCCATCCGGAGGGCTTGGCCAACTGTGACCCGTGGCGTGTTCCGGAGGCGAGGGACCTTTAGCGTTGTCACCCTGATAGGGGAATCGCGTTGACGACGCGTCAAGTTCGCCCCCGGTACACGGGCTTCGCCGAGGCTCGGAGGAGCCTCAGATGTGGCCGACTCCCGCGCCCGCCTCCGCGTTCGCGCCGCGCTTGGTGAGGAGCGCGACGAACACGGCGACGACCGCCACTCCGGCCGCGACCAGAGAGGCGAGGCTCATACCGGAGATGAAGGTGTCGTGCGCGACGTCGGTGATCTTCGCGGCGACCTCGGCCGGCGTCTCGGGCGTCACCGGCGCCACCCCGACCTGGACGGCCTCGGAGGCCTGGTCGAGTTGGGCGGGGGTGAGCTCGGGCAGACCCGCCGCGGTCCAGTTGGACGGCAGGTCGCTGTCGACCTTGGAGGCCATCACGGCGCCCAGTACGGCGGTGCCGAGGCTGCCGCCGATCTGCATGGCCGCCTGCTGGAGGCCGCCCGCCACACCCGACAGCTCCATGGGCGCGTTGCCGACGATGACCTCGGTGGCGCCGACCATGACGGGGGCGAGGCCGAGGCCCAGCAGGGCGAACCAGAGGGACATGGCGGCGCTGCCGGTGTCCGTCTGCAGCGTGGACATGCCGTACATGGCGATCGCGGTGGCCGCCATGCCGCCGGCCAGCGGGATGCGCGGGCCCAGCCTGGTGATCAGCGCGCCCGCGAGCGGGGAGCCGACGATCATCATGCCGGTGAGCGGCAGGAGGTGCAGACCGGCGTCGATGGGCTTCATGCCGTGCACGTTCTGCAGGTAGAACGTCACGAAGAACAGACCGCCCATGAAGGCGATGGCCATCAGGACCATCAGGACCACGCCCGCCGACAGCGGTACGGAACGGAACAGCGCCAGCGGGATGAGCGGCTCCGCGACCTTCGTCTCCCACAACGCGAAGGCGGCGAACAGCAGCACCGAGCCGATGACGAACGCCCAGGTCTTGCCGTCGCCCCAGCCCCAGGTCGGGGCCTTGATCAGGGCCCAGACCAGGCAGAACATCGCGGCCGACAGCAGCGCGATGCCGAGCAGGTCGAAGGAGCGGGGCGCGTTCTCCGCGCGGTGGTCGAGCAGGATCAGCACACCGAGGACGAGGGCGACCAGGCCGACCGGCACGTTGATGAAGAACACCGACTGCCAGCTCACGTGCTCGACGAGGACACCGCCGAGGATCGGGCCGCCCGCGGTGGAGGCGCCGATGACCATGCCCCAGATGCCGATGGCCATGTTGAGCTTCTCGGCCGGGAAGGTCGCCCGCAGCAGGCCCAGCGCGGCCGGCATCAGCAGCGCGCCGAACAGGCCCTGCAGGACACGGAACGTGACGACCAGCGCGATGCTGTCGGAGAGCCCGATCGCGCCGGAGGCGGCGGCGAAGCCGACGACGCCTATCAGGAAGGTCTGGCGGTGGCCGAAGCGGTCACCGAGCTTGCCCGCGGTGATCAGGGAGACCGCGAGGGCGAGGAAGTAGCCGTTGGTGATCCACTGCACCTGGGCGAACGTGGCGCCCAGGTCCTTCTGGATGGCCGGGTTGGCGATGGCCACGATGGTGCCGTCGAGGGCCACCATCATGACCCCGACGGCGACGGTGATGAGGGTGAACCAGGGGTGGCCGCGCAGCCCCTGGGCCGGCGGCAGGTCCGACGGGGCTGCTGACGCCTTGTCCCCCGACCCCGTCGTGTCGATGGTGGTCTGACTAGTCATGCGGTCGAGGCTAAGGACAGCGACTGACAATTGACAAACGAGTTCACAAGTCAGTAACTGACACCTATGCACACTCTGCACGAACCGTCGCTGCGCGAACGCAAGAAACGGCGCACCCGGGACGCGCTGCTGCGGGCCGCGGTCGAGCTGTTCGTGTCGCGGGGCTACGAGCACACCACCGTCGACGCGATCGCCGAGGCCGTCGACGTCTCCCAGCGCACCTTCTTCCGCTACTTCGCCGGCAAGGAGGAGGCCGCGCTGGGCCTGGTGGAGCTGACCGTGGAGCGGTTCGTGCAGGCCGTGCGCGAGCGTCCGGCCCACGAGCCGCCGATGGAGGCGCTGCGCCAGGCCGTGCTGGACGGCTGGTCCTCGATCAACGAGGTCGTGGAGAGCGTCGTACCCGTGGAGCTGTATCTGCGGATGTACCGGGTGATCGAGTCGACGCCGGTGCTGCTCGCCGCGTATCTTCGGCGGTCGACCGAGGTCGAGGAGACCCTCGCGGGTGTGATCGCCGAGCGGGAGGGGCTGGACGCGGACACCGATCCGCGGCCGCGGCTCGCGGTGGCGGTGTTCAGCGGAGTGATGCGGGTGACGGAGCGGCAGTGGGTGGCGCGGGCGGGGGGCGAGTTCAGCCTGGCCGGCATCCACGCGCTGACGACCCGGTACCTCGACCGGCTGGCGCCCGATCTCCTCGGCAGCTGGCGCGAGGGAGATCTCGAGGGTTCCGAGGCCTGAAGGGGTTCATGACCATCGACACGCCGGTCGAAACGTGATCCCCGCCACTTTATTAACCTGAGACCCTCTCGTTCTCCTAGTGTGTCCTCCCAGTGACTTCCTTCGACACCTCCCCGCAACTGAGCCTCTGGCGCGCTCTCCCCGCCCTGGCGGTGGTGTTCGTGATGCTGGCGACCACCGGCTGGACCGCCGTACGCCACCACCAGGGGACCACCGCGCTGAAGGCCTCGCGCTCGGCCTGGGAGCACGGCCGGATCGACGGCCGCGCGCTGCCGGACACCGACGCGGCGGCGAACGGGGTCGCCCGCTTCTTCGCCTCCCTCACCGCCGCCCAGCGCACCGAGCTGGCGCACGACTACGCGCTCGCCGTCGGCAACATGAACGGCGCCCCCGTCGAGCTGCGCTACCGCGCCAACCGGATCGCGCTGCGCCAGCAGGCGCGGGTGGAGCGCAAACGGATGCACGACAGCCGGCTCACGCCCGCCGGGCAGCAGGAGGCCGGGCGGCGCATGCACCGCTTCGAGGCGATGAGCGGCACGGACCGGCACATCCTGGCCTTCGACCCGGAGGGCTCGGGCCGGGCCGCCGAGGTCTTCGGCGACCTGGACACCGCCGAGCGGGTCTCCGTCGTCGTCCCCGGCGTCGACACCGATCTGCTCACCTTCCAGCGCACCAACCGCAAGTACTCCGCGCCCGTCGGCATGGCCGAGGCGCTGTACACGGCCGAGCGCGAGGCGCGCCCCTCGACCCGGACGGCCGTGATCGCCTGGGCCGACTACACCTCCCCCGACGGCCTCGGCATCGACTCGGCGACCGCGATGCGGGCGGAGAACGGCGCCGTACGCCTGAACGCCCTGCTGCGCGCCCTGCCGGGGACCTCGCCGGTCTCGCTGTTCTGCCACAGCTACGGCTCGGTGCTGTGCGGGGTCGCCGCGCACACCCTGCCGGCCCGGGTGACCGATATCGCGGTGGCCGGCAGCCCCGGCATGCGGGTCGAGAAGGCGGCCGAGCTGGGCACCGACGCCCGGGTGTGGGCGATGCGCGACGCCGACGACTGGGTGGGGGACGTCCCGCATCTGGAGGTCGGCGGGCTCGGGCACGGCGAGGATCCGATGGCGCGGGCGTTCGGGGCGCGGGTGCTGTCCTCGCAGGACGCGCAGGGCCACGGCGGCTACTTCGTGCCCGGCACCGACAGCCTGCGCAACCTCGCCGACATCGGCACTGGCGCGTACCGCTCGGTGCGGTGCGCCGACGACTCCGGCGTCTGCCGGGAGGATTTGTCCGACACGACCACGGCTGGACGCGCGTAGAGACGCAGGAATTGCGGCGCGCGTGAGGAGGGGACGAAGATGCGTGTCCCGCATACGATGAGCCGCATGGGTGACGTACTGGCCGGATTTCATGCCGCCTGGGAGTTCGAGTCCGACTCCGTCCTCATCCGCTACGAACGGGGGATGCGCACACCCAGGCTGCTCGCGGCGCTGGGTGAACGAAGGATTCCGCTCGCCGCGCTGTCCGGGGTGACGCTCACCCCCGGCAGGCGCGGGACCGTCGTGCTGCGCGCGGAGCCGCGGGCGGGGGCGGACCCGCTGATGGAGGCGGCGGCGGGACAGCTCAAGGACGGGTCCGACCCCTACCGGCTGGTGCTGCCCGCCGAGCGGGAGGTGCTCGCGGAGTACTACGCCGACGAGCTGCGGTCCCGGCTGGAGGAGCAGAAGGAGCCGGGCCCGGCGGAACGGTTCCTCGTGCCTCCGCCACAGGCGCCGCTGTCCTTCAAGGCGTACGACGCAAAGGCGTCCTTCGACGGGCGGACCGTGCGGTTCCGGTGGTTCTGGACGGGCGCGTCGTCGGCGAAGTGGAAAGCCGGCGACCAGAGCTTCGCCGTGTCCGAGCTGAGCGGGGTCGAGTGGCGGTCGCCGGAGGTGTTCGAGGGGCATCTGCGGCTGGTGCGGGGGGAGAACGCGCCGGCGCAGGCCGACCAGGACCCGGGGACGGTGGTGTTCGGGCTGGGGTACGGGCCGGTGCACGAGTCGTTGCCGTTCGCGGCGGCGGTCCTGGCCGCCGTACGCAGGCGTGGGCCCGTGGCCTCGGTCACGGGCCCACGTCGCGATCCCTCGGACATCGCCGAACGGATCCGGCACCTCGGGGAACTCCATCAGGCCGGGCTGGTGACCGATGACGAGTTCTCCGCGAAGAAGGCGGAACTGCTCTCCGAGCTGTGACTACTCGCGGCCGGCCGAGGCGAACCGCATGTCCGCGTAACGGTCGCCCGCCACCTGGGCCGCGATCGGGTCCAGCAGCGCCAGTTCCTCCGCCGTCAGACGGATCGCCGCCGCGGCCGTGTTCTCCTCCACCCTCGACGCCTTGCGCGTGCCCGGGATCGGGACCACCGGGAGGCCGTGGACCTCGCTCCGCTGGTGGACCCACGCCAGGGCTATCTGGCCGAGGGTCGCGTCGTGGGCCTTGGCCACCGCGCGGACCGGCTCCAGCAGGGCGCCGTTCGCGGCCGCGTTCTCGCCGGTGAAGCGGGGCTGCGTCCGGCGGTAGTCGTCGGCGGTGAGGTCCTGGGCTGCGTCGCTGAAGGAGCCGGTGAGGAAGCCGCGGCCGAGCGGGGAGTACGGGACCAGGGTCACGCCGAGGTCGGCGGCGGCCGGGACGACCTTGGCCTCGATGTCCCGGCTGAACAGGGACCACTCCGACTGCAGGGCGGCGATCGGGTGCACGGCGTGCGCGGCGCGCAGCTCGGCGGCCGTCACCTCGCTCAGCCCGAGCTGCTTGACCTTGCCCTCGCGGACCAGCTCGGCCATCACCCCGACGGTGTCCTCGATCGGCACGTCCACATCGCGCCGGTGCATGTAGTAGAGGTCGATGACGTCGACGTCCAGCCGCTTCAGGCTCGCCTCGACGGCCTCGCGGATGTACGGGGCGTCGTTGCGGACGACCCGCCGGGTGGGGTCGTCCGCCGGGATCGACAGGGCGAACTTGGTGGCGATGACGACCTCGTCGCGGTGCGCCCTGAAGAACGGGGAGAGGAACCGCTCGTTCTCCCCGGCGCCGTAGGCGTCCGCCGTGTCGTACAGGGTGACGCCGAGTTCCAGGGCGCGCTCCAGGGCGGCCCGGGACTCGTCCGCGTCCGAGGGGCCGTACGCGAAGCTCATGCCCATGCAGCCGAGGCCCTGGACACCGACCTCGGGGCCGTTCTCGCCGAGTCGCACGGTCGGGATCCTGCTGTCGGTCATCGGGGGGTCCTCTCACCTTCGTACGCCTGGACGCGCGCGGCGTCCGAATAGAACATGATCTTGCGGTCGAGCACGGCCAGCGTGTCCTGGAGCTCGGCGATCCGGGCCGTGACGTCCCGGCGGGTCGCCTCCAGCAGCGCGTACCGCTCGCCGTACGTGCTGTCGCCCTCGCGCACCAGCTCCGCGTAGCGCACCATGTCGGCGACCGGCATCCCGGTCAGCCGCAGCTTGCCGACGAGATCGAGCCAGTCCAGGTCGCGGTTGCTGTAGCGGCGCTGGCCGGTGTGCGAGCGGTCGATGTGGGACATCAGCCCGATCCGCTCGTACCAGCGCAGGGTGTGCGCCGTCAGGCCGGTGAACGCGACGACCTCGCTGATCGTGTAGCTGTCCTGCCCGTCGGGGCGGGGATGCCGCGGTGGTGGCGCGGAGCAGACGTCTGCGGGGCTCGGGGCTTGCTCGGTGGTCACGGGCGTGGTCTGCAACACCGTCATGGCCTCCACGCTATGACCTTGGAGTGGGCTCCAAGCAAGCGGAATCGGCAAGAATTGGGGGGACACGGCCTGATCACGACGGTTAGCGTGCGGGACCATGACTGCTGTGCGCCGGGCGCTGCCCGAGGACGCCGTCGAGGTACTGCGGCTGCGTCAGGTGATGCTCGACTCCCTGGCCGAAGCCGACGGGCCGGTCGACTGGCAGACCGAGTCCCTGCCCGGACTGCGGGAGCGGCTCGCCGAGCCCGACGGGGACTTCGGCGCCTTCGTCGTCGAGCATCCCGAGCGTCCGGGGGCGCTGGCGGCGCTGGTGGTGGGGACGGTGGAGTACCGGATCGGACGGACCGGCAATCCGCTCGGCACCCTCGGGTACGTCTTCAGCGTCGCGACCGACCCGGACGCCCGCCGCCGGGGCTACGCGCGCGCCGGCATGGACGCGCTGCTGGAGTGGTTCCGGGAGCGGGGCGTGCGCCAGGTCCACCTCACCGCGTCCCGCGACGCCGAGCCGCTGTACGTCTCCCTGGGCTTCAGGCCCAAGCCCGACCCCTTGCTGGAGCTGCTGCTGTGAGCGCATAGGCTCGACGGCATGTCGCTGAAGAGCCTCGCGCTGATCGAGAACTGGCCGGTTCCCTCCGCCGCCGCGGGTGTCGTACGGGCCGACGGCACGGTCCCGGGCACCCACGGGCCCGTCGGGCGGCGCTTCCCGCTGGCCTCGGTCACCAAGCCGCTCGCCGCGTACGCCGTGCTCGTCGCGTACGAGGAGGGGGCGGTGGAGCTGGACGAGCCGGCCGGTCCGCCCGGTGCGACGGTACGGCACCTCCTCGCGCACACCTCGGGCCTCGCCTTCGACGAGCACCGGGTGACGGCGGCGCCCGGGGAGCGGCGGCTGTACTCCAACGCCGGGTTCGAGCAGCTCGGCGACCATCTCGCGAAGGCCACGGAGATCCCGTTCGCCGAGTATCTGCGCCAGGCGGTGCTGGAGCCGCTGGGCATGACGGCCACCACGCTGGAGGGCTCCCCCGCGAAGGACGGCGTCTCCACGGTCGAGGATCTTCTCCGTTTCGCGGCCGAGGTGCAGGCGCCCCGGCTGCTGGACCCGCGCACGGTCGCCGAGGCGATGACCGTGCAGTACCCGGGCACCAAGGGCGTCCTGCCCGGCTACGGCCACCAGAACCCCAACGACTGGGGCCTCGGCTTCGAGATCCGCGACTCCAAGTCCCCGCACTGGACGGGCGGTTCGTCCTCCCCGCGCACCTTCGGCCACTTCGGCCAGTCCGGTACGTTCCTGTGGATCGACCCGGCCGCGGGGCTGGCCGCCGTCGCGCTGACGGACCGGGCCTTCGGGCCGTGGGCGGTCGAGGCGTGGCCGCCGTTCACGGACGCGGTGCTCGCCGAGGTGCGGCGGGGCGGTCACTGAACAGCCCCTTGGACGAAGGCCGTTGATCGCACCGGGATACCCTCGTGCGGCAACACAGGCCTCAGATCTCGGGGGAGAACCATGGGCGGGGTGCAACCGGGCGGACAGTTCCGCCCGTTGGAGAACGGCGACCCGGCGGAGGTGGCGGGCTACCGGCTCGCGGCCCGGCTCGGCTCGGGCGGCATGGGCACCGTGTACCTGTCCTACACGCCGGGCGGGCATCCGATCGCCCTGAAGACCATCCGGCCGGAGCTGAGCGAGGACGCGGAGTTCCGCCGCCGCTTCCGGCAGGAGGTCCAAGCCGCCCAGCGGGTGCAGGGCCTGCACACCGCCCCCGTCCTCGACTACGACACCGAGGGCGACCGGCCCTGGCTGGCCACCGCCTATGTGCCGGGCCCCTCGCTGGCCTCGGCCGTCGCCGAGCACGGCCCGCTGCCGGTGCCCTCGCTCCTGCTGCTGCTCGCCGGGACGGCCGAGGCGCTGTCGGTGATCCACGGCGCGGGCATCGTCCACCGCGACCTCAAGCCCTCGAATGTGCTGCTCGCCGCCGACGGACCCCGGGTCATCGACTTCGGCATCGCCCGGGCCGCCGACGCCACCGCCCTGACCGGCACCGGCGTCTCCCTCGGCACCCCGGCGTTCATGTCGCCGGAGCAGGCCGCCGGGAAGGAGGTCACCCCCGCGTCCGACGTGTTCGCGCTCGGCCAGGTGGCCGCCTACGCGGCGCGCGGCACCGGCGCGTACGGGGACGGCCCCTCGCACGCCGTGCTGTACCGCATCGTCCACGAGGAGCCCGACCTCACCGGCCTTCCCGCCGAACTCGGGTTCGTCGCCCGCTGTCTGGCCAAGGACCCGGCGGACCGCCCCTCGCCCGCCGCACTCGTGAAGCTCTGCCAGGACGCGTCACCGACCCCGCTGCGGCAGTCGGGCTCCTGGCTGCCGGAGGCGATCAGCGCCCAGATCACCCAGCGGATCTCGGCGTCGGAGCGACTGGCGGCCCCGCCCGCGCCCACGGCCCCGCTCACCCGGGTCGACCGGCCGCAGCAGCACGCGGCACCGACGGTGGCCGTGCCGCCGGCACCCCCGCAGGCCCCTCCGCAGCCGGTGACCCCGGCCTACGGCCACCCCATGGCGCCGCCCGCGCACCCGTCGCCGTACGCGCAACCGGGCCCGTACCCCGCACCCCCGGCGGGCCCCTACCTCCAGCCGCGTCCGGCCTGGCAGCCGCCGCGGCGCCCGTCCGGCACCCGGCGGGCGCTCGGCATCATCGCGGGGGTGCTGCTGCCGCTCGCGGGCTGCACGGGGCTGCTGTACGCGGTCGGCACGACGGGCAGCAGCTCGAGCAGCGGTTCGGACACGACCGGTTCCGCCTCCGCCAAACCGCTGCCCGACCCCGAGCCGGTGCGCTTCACGTCGATCAACATCCCGGACGGCTACTACATCGAGTTCGCGGACTCACCGCCCAAGCCCCAGGACGACGACGTCGAGATCTACGAGAGCGACCTGTACTACTACGACGACGCACTGCACAGCGCCGGCGACAGGATCGTCCTGCTGAACAACGCGCAGAAGGGGTCGCTGAAGACCTGCCGTGACGAGACCCGTTACGCCGACTCCGTCTCCCTCTCGCAGCTGTCGAAGGGCAGTCAGCTCTGTGTGCACACGGACTCGGGGCACATCGCGCTGGTGACCTTCCGGGGCACCGCCGCCGAGAGCGACCCGAGCGACTACGTCTCGCTGGACCTGACGATCTGGCGGAACGCCGAGGAGGCGTCGGACTCCTAGGCCACTCCTAGGCCGTGTCCGACAGCTCCCAGATCAGCACCTCGGCCGGGCCGGTCAGGGTGAGGAGTTCCAGGTCCTTCTCGTCGGTGGCGCGGAGCGCGTCCCCGGGGCCCAGTTCGTGGGGGCCCGTGCGGAGGGTGCCGCGCACCACGTGGACGTACGCCCGGGGCGCGTCCGGCACCGCGGTGCGCTCCCCCGGCACCAGACGCCGTACGTGGAGCATCGCGCCGGCGCCGGGGACGGCGTAGGGCGTCGAGTCCGCGATGCCGTGGACGATCTCGTACGACGGGTCGCCACCGGGGTTCAGGGGGGCCAGCCACATCTGCACGAAGGTGAGGGGGGCCGTGCCGTCGTTGCGTTCGACGTGGCGGACCCCGCCCGCCGAGCTGAGGCGCTGGACGTCCCCGGGGCGGACGGTCGTCTCATGCCCCTGCGAGTCACGGTGGGTCAGCCGGCCCTCCACCACCCAGGTCACTATCTCCGTGTGGCTGTGGGGGTGCTCGTCGAAGCCGGCGCCCGGGGCGAGCCGTTCCTCGTTGCAGGCGATCAGCGCGCCGAAGCGGAGGTTGTCCGGGTCGTAGTGGGGCCCGAAGGAGAAGGCATGCCGGGTCTCGATGCCGGCCGCCGGGTCCCCTCCCGGGTAGCGCCCGTCGGCGCGGCGTACGTCCATCACGCCCCCACGGTAGACCCACGGCGCGCTCACCGGACCACGTGAGCCCCCGGCCACGCACGCCACCCTCCCGATAAGGCAACCTTGTGCACGTGCCCGAACCCGAAGCCACCCACCCCGACGCCGCAGCGCAGGCCGCCCACCCGCACCCCGCGACCCTGAAGCGGCTGGTGAAGTCCTCCGGAAGCCTCGCCGCGCAGGCCATCGCGCGGATGGACGAGACGCTGCCGTGGTACCGGGCGATGCCCCCGGAGAACCGTTCCTGGATCGGGCTGGTCGCCCAGGCGGGCATCGCCGCCTTCACGGAGTGGTTCCGGCATCCGGACGCCCCGCAGGCGATCTCGACCGATGTGTTCGGGACCGCGCCCAGGGAGCTGACCCGGGCGATCACCCTGCGCCAGACGGTGGAGATGGTGCGCACCACCATCGAGGTCATGGAGTCCGCGATCGACGAGGTCGCGGCCCCCGGGGACGAGGGGGTGCTGCGGGAGGCGCTGCTCGTCTACGCCCGGGAGATCGCCTTCGCCACCGCCCAGGTGTACGCCCAGGCCGCCGAGGCACGCGGTGCCTGGGACGCGCGGCTGGAGTCGCTCGTCGTCAACGCGGTGCTCAGCGGGGAGGCCGACGAGGGCGCGGTGAGCCGGGCCGCGGCGCTCGGCTGGAACGCGCCGGAGCATGTGTGCGTGGTCCTCGGGACCGCTCCCGACGGGGACTCCGAGCTGACCGTCGAGGCCATCCGGCGGGCCTCGCGGCACGCCAAGCTCCAGGTGCTCACCGGTGTGCTCGGCTCGCGGCTGGTCGTCATCGCGGGCGGCAGCGACAATCCGCTCGCCGTCGCCAAGTCCCTGATCGGGCCGTTCGCCGCGGGGCCGGTGGTCGCCGGGCCCGTCGTACCGGACCTTCTGGCGGCCACCCGGTCCGCGCAGGCCGCCGCCGCGGGACTCAAGGCGTGTTCGGCGTGGCAGGACGCGCCACGCCCGGTTCTGGCGGACGATCTGCTTCCGGAACGCGCGATCGCCGGTGATCCCAGTGCGCGCGAGCAGTTGGTGGAGGAGATCTACAGACCGCTGGAGGAGGCCGGCTCGGCGCTGCTGGAGACGCTCTCCGTCTATCTCGAACAGGCGAGCAGTCTGGAGGGCGCGGCACGGATGCTGTTCGTGCATCCCAACACCGTGCGCTACCGGCTTCGACGTGTGACTGACGTCACCGGCTGGTCGCCATCCGATGTACGCTCCGCATTCACCCTGCGGATCGCGCTCATCCTGGGGCGCCTCGTCGACGGGGATCCCCAGACGTAGGCTTTTGTCGGGGGCCCACAAAACCCCCTGCCGTTCTTCGTCCCTGTCCCCACGGGCGGCCCCGGCCGTCCACAAGAGAGAGTGTGAGAGTGCTCGTACTCGTCGCTCCCGGCCAGGGCGCCCAGACGCCCGGCTTCCTGACCCCCTGGCTCGACCTCCCCGGTGTCGAGGACCGCCTGCGTGCCCTGTCGGCGGCCATCGACCTCGACCTGGTGCACTACGGCACGAACGCCGACGCGGACGAGATCCGTGACACCGCGATCGCGCAGCCGCTGCTGGTGGCGGCCGGGATCGTCTCCGCCACGGCACTCGGTGACGTGTCGCCGGTCGCGGTCGCCGGTCACAGCGTCGGTGAGATCACCGCGGCCGCCTTCGCAGGCGTCCTCGACGACACCGCCGCGCTGACCCTCGTCCGTCGGCGCGGCCTGGCCATGGCCGAGGCCGCCGCGGTCACCGAGACCGGGATGTCCGCGCTGCTCGGCGGCGACCCCGAGGTGTCCGTCGCGCATCTGGAGAAGCTGGGGCTGACCCCGGCGAACATCAACGGCGCGGGCCAGATCGTCGCCGCGGGCACGCTGGAGCAGCTCGCCGCGCTGAGCGAGGACAAGCCCGAGGGCGTCCGCAAGGTCGTCCCGCTGAAGGTCGCCGGCGCCTTCCACACGCACCACATGGCCCCGGCCGTCGAGACCCTCGTCAAGGCCGCCGCGGAGCTGACCCCGGCCGACCCGACGGTCCGTTACGTCTCGAACAAGGACGGCGCGACGGTCGCCAGCGGTGCCGAGGTGCTGAAGCGGCTGGTCGGCCAGGTCGCCAACCCGGTCCGCTGGGACCTGTGCATGGAGACCTTCAAGGAGCTCGGCGCGACCGCGATCATCGAGGTCTGCCCCGGCGGCACCCTGGTCGGCCTCGCCAAGCGGGCCCTGCCCGGCGTGAAGACGCTCGCGCTGAAGACCCCCGACGACCTCGACGCCGCCCGTGAGCTCATCGCCGAGACCGCGACACCTGCCGCTGACGCGGCGGCCACCGCCTGACAAGGAGCCCTGATGGGGAAGATCAGGCCCAGCAAGGGCCATCCGTACGCGCGCATCCTCGGCGTCGGCGGCTACCGGCCCACCCGGGTCGTGCCCAACGAGGTCATCCTGGAGACGATCGACTCCTCCGACGAGTGGATCCGCTCGCGCTCGGGCATCGAGACCCGCCACTGGGCGAACGACGAGGAGACCGTCGCCGCCATGTCGGTGGAGGCGTCGGGCAAGGCGATCGCCGACGCCGGGATCACCGCCCAGCAGATCGGCGCCGTGGTCGTCTCCACCGTCTCGCACTTCAAGCAGACCCCGGCCGTCGCGACCGAGATCGCGGACAAGCTCGGCACGGACAAGGCCGCCGCCTTCGACATCTCGGCCGGCTGCGCGGGCTTCGGTTACGGCCTGACCCTCGCCAAGGGCATGGTCGTCGAGGGCTCCGCCGAGTATGTGCTGGTCATCGGTGTGGAGCGGCTGAGCGATCTGACCGACCTGGAGGACCGGGCCACGGCCTTCCTGTTCGGCGACGGCGCCGGCGCGGTCGTCGTCGGACCCTCCGCCGAGCCGGCGATCGGGCCGACCGTGTGGGGTTCCGAGGGCGACAAGTCGGAGACCATCAAGCAGACCGTGCCGTGGACGGACTACCGCGACGGCACCGTCGAGAAGTTCCCCGCCATCACGCAGGAGGGCCAGGCGGTCTTCCGCTGGGCCGTGTTCGAGATGGCGAAGGTCGCCAAGGAGGCGCTGGACGCCGCCGGCATCACCGCCGACGAGCTGGACGTCTTCATCCCGCACCAGGCCAACGAGCGGATCATCGACTCGATGGTCAAGACTCTCAAGCTGCCGGCGTCCGTCAAGGTCGCCCGTGACGTGCGCACCACCGGCAACACCTCGGCCGCCTCGATCCCGCTCGCGATGGAGCGGCTCCTGGCGACCGGCGAGGCGAAGAGCGGCGACACCGCGCTCGTCATCGGATTCGGGGCGGGTCTCGTCTACGCCGCGACTGTCGTTACCCTCCCCTAGGCACTCCGTGCCGGATCATGCGATCCGGGCGCGGTGAGCACCACTGCCACACCCTCTGGAACACAACGAAGGAGCGCCGTCATGGCCGCCACTCAGGAAGAGATCGTCGCCGGTCTCGCCGACATCGTGAACGAGATCGCCGGCATCCCGGTTGAGGACGTCCAGCTGGACAAGTCCTTCACCGACGACCTGGACGTCGACTCGCTGTCCATGGTCGAGGTCGTCGTCGCCGCCGAAGAGCGCTTCGACGTCAAGATCCCGGACGAGGACGTCAAGAACCTCAAGACGGTCGGCGACGCGACCGACTACATCCTCAAGCACCAGGGCTGATCTTCCGGTCCTCTGGGCTGAACTGCCCCGCCACCCGGCGGTGGCGCCGCTGAATCCTCGTAACGTTGGAGAAAGAATCCGTGAGCCCGACCAATCGCACCGTGGTCGTCACCGGTATCGGCGCAACCACACCGCTGGGTGGCGACGCAGCCTCTACCTGGGAGGGACTGGTCGCCGGCAAGTCCGGTGTCAAGGTCCTGGAGCAGGAGTGGGCGGCCGACCAGGCCGTCCGGATCGCGGCCCCGGTCGCCGTGGAGCCCCTCGAGGTCATCCCGCGTCCGCAGGCCCGCAAGCTGGACCGCTCGGCGCAGTTCGCGCTGATCGCGGCCCAGGAAGCCTGGAAGGACGCCGGTTTCACCGGCAAGGCCGGCGAGGACGGCAGTGACGGCGCGGTCGACCCCGACCGCCTCGGCGCGGTCATCGCCTCCGGCATCGGCGGTGTCACCACCCTCCTCGACCAGTACGACGTGCTGAAGGAGAAGGGCGTCCGCCGGGTCTCCCCGCACACCGTGCCGATGCTGATGCCGAACAGCCCGTCCGCCAACGTGGGTCTGCTCGTGGGCGCCCGCGCCGGTGTGCACACCCCGGTCTCCGCCTGCGCGTCGGGCGCCGAGGCCATCGGCTACGCCATCGAGATGATCCGTACGGGCCGTGCCGACGTCGTGGTCGCCGGTGGTACGGAGGCGGCGATCCACCCGCTGCCCATCGCCGCGTTCGGCAACATGATGGCGATGTCCAAGAACAACGAGAACCCGCAGGGTGCCTCGCGTCCCTACGACGTGGCCCGCGACGGCTTCGTGATGGGTGAGGGCGCCGGTGTGATCGTCCTGGAGTCCGCCGAGCACGCGGCGAAGCGCGGGGCCCGCGTGTACGCCGAGGCGGTCGGGCAGGGCATCTCCGCCGACAGCCACGACATCGTGCAGCCGGAGCCCGAGGGCCGCGGCATCTCGCACGCGCTGCAGAACCTGCTGGACCGCACCGACCTGGACCCGTCGGAGATCGTGCACGTCAACGCGCACGCGACCTCGACGCCGGCCGGTGACATCGCCGAACTGAAGGCGCTGCGCAAGGTCTTCGGCGACGACGCCGACCACATGGCCGTCTCGGCGACCAAGTCCATGACCGGTCATCTGCTGGGTGGTGCGGGCGGTGTCGAGACCGTCGCGACGGTGCTCGCCCTGTACCACCGGGTGGCTCCGCCGACCATCAACGTCGAGAACCTCGACCCCGAGGCCGAGGCCAACGCGGACGTCGTCCGCGGCGAGGCCCGCAAGCTGCCCGTCGAGGGCCGTATCGCCGCGCTGAACGACTCGTTCGGCTTCGGCGGACACAACGTCGTCCTGGCGTTCCGTACGGTCTGAGAAACGTCTCCACGCACGTGAAGGGCCCCTACCTCTCGAGGTGGGGGCCCTTCAGGTGTTCAGAGCCGTCTCAGACGACCTGGTGCAGCCAGCGGACCGGGGCTCCCTCGCCCGCGTACCGGAACGGCTCGAGCTCGTCGTCCCAGGGCTTGCCCAGGAGCTTGGACAGTTCGGCCTCGAGGTCCGTCTCGCCGCGCTGGCTGCGCAGCAGGGCCGCGCGCAGACGGTCCTCGGGGATGAGGATGTCGCCGTGGATGCCGGTGACGGCGTGGAAGATGCCGAGGTCGGGGGTGCAGCTGTAGCGCTCGCCCTCGGCGGTGGCGCAGGGTTCGGCGGTGACCTCGAAGCGGAGCAGGTGCCAGCCGCGGAGCGCGGAGGCGAGCTTGGAGGCGGTGCCGGCCTGGCCCTTGAAGGAGAACTCCGAGCGCCAGGTGCCGGGCGCGGCGGGCTGCCGGATCCAGTCGAGGTTGACGCGCGTGCCGAGCACCCCGGCGATGGCCCATTCGACGTGCGGGCACAGCGCGCGCGGCGCGGAGTGCACGTACAGAACTCCACGTGTCGTCACCGGGACCTCCGGGCAGAGCGGGACATCTTGCAGGCGGGCAGGGCGGCGCTGTCGGGGCAGCCGCGTTGATGGCGAGGCTACCGTGCGGCGGCGCAAGGAGTGTGACGTACCGTCGGTCCCGGTGCCGTGAACGTCCGCCTTTCACTCGGCAGGACGCCTGTACGGGTGTGATGCGTTCCATCTTGTGGGTCCTGTCTTGTGCCGGTCCCGGCGAAGGAGCGGGGTGGGCGGGAACTCCTGTGCGTTGTCAGGGGTGGGGCCGTCCGTCCGAGGAGCGAGGGGATCACCAGGGGATGCGGATGCGAAACCGGCGGGTGCGGGCGGTGCTCGCGATCACCAGCGCGGCCGTCCTCGGGCTGGCCGGCTGTGACGCGCCGGGCGGGGGCGACGGCTCGGGCACGGGGGTGCGCAAGGCGAGGGCCTCCCGGGCGCCGTTGTGGGACACGAGCCCGGTGTCGATGGCGGCGGTGGGCGACTCCATCACCCGTGGTTTCGACGCCTGTACGGTCCTCCAGGACTGTCCGGAGGTGTCCTGGGCGACGGGTGCGAGCGCCGAGGTGAACAGTCTCGCGGTACGGCTGCTGGGCGCGTCGAAGGCGGCCACGCACAGTTGGAACTACGCGGTGACGGGGGCCCGGATGGTGGATCTGACGGGCCAGATCACCCAGGCGGTGGCGGAGAAACCGCAGCTCGTGACGGTGATGGCGGGGGCGAACGACGCCTGCCGGGAGTCGCCGGCGGCGATGACGCCGGTGGCCGACTTCCGGGCGGAGTTCGAGGAGGCGCTGCGCACGCTGCGCCGGTCGCTGCCGAAGGCGCAGGTGTACGTGGCGAGCGTGCCGAACCTGAAGCGGCTGTGGTCGCAGGGGCGGACCAACGCGCTGGGCAAGCAGATCTGGAAGCTCGGCATCTGTCCTTCGATGCTGGGGGACGCGGACGCGCTGGACGCGGTGGCGACCGCGCGGCGCGAGACCGTGCAGCGCCGGGTGGAGGACTACAACGAGGTGCTGGAGGAGGTCTGCGCGAAGGACGAGCGGTGCCGATTCGACGGCGGCGCGGTGTACGCCTTCCGGTTCGGCGCGGATCAGTTGAGTCACTGGGACTGGTTCCATCCGAGCAAGGACGGGCAGGCGCGGCTCGCGGAGATCGCCTACCGGAAAGTCACCGAGCCGGTCAGGTGACTTAGTGTTCCGACCATGAGCGAACACTTCGGAACACTTTCCGATGGCACCCCGGTTCACCGCTGGACCCTGGAGCGGGCGGGCACCCGGGTGCGGGTGCTGTCGTACGGCGGGATCGTCCAGTCCGTGGAGGTCCCGGACCGGGACGGGCGGACGGCGGACGTGGTGCTGGGGTTCGCGGACCTGGAGGGCTATCTCACCCACCCGGAGCCCTTCCTCGGCGCCCTGATCGGCCGGTACGCGAACCGGATCGGGCAGGCCCGCTTCCCGCTGGAGGGGCTGACGTACGCCCTGGAGCCCAACAACGCGCCGAACTCCCTGCACGGCGGTCCGCACGGCTTCGACAAGCGGGTGTGGGAGGTGGAGCCGGTCGGGCACGGGCTGCGGCTGAGCCGGGTCAGCCCGCACGGCGAGGAGGGCTTCCCGGGGCGGCTGGAGATCTCGGCGACGTACACACTGGACGCCTCGGGGGCGCTGCGGCTCGTCTACGAGGCGGTCACCGACGCGCCGACGGTGGTGAACCTGACCAACCACAGCTACTTCAACCTGGGCGGCCCGGACAGCGGGGACGCCGGGGGCCATGAGCTGCGGCTGGCCGCCTCGCGGTACACCCCGGTCGACGCCGCGCTGATCCCGACCGGGGAGCTCGCGGAGGTGGCCGGCACCCGCTTCGACTTCCGTACGGCCCGCAAGACCGGTTCCGGCTACGACCACAACTTCGTGCTGGACAAGGGTGTGACGGCCGCGCCGCAGGAGGTGGCCGAGCTGCACGACCCGGCGAGCGGGCGGGTGCTGACGGTGTCGACGACCGAGCCGGGGATCCAGGTGTACACCGCGGACCATCTGGGCGAGCCGTTCACGCCGTGCCAGGGGATCGCGCTGGAGACCCAGCACTTCCCCGACTCCCCGAACCGCCCGGAGTTCCCCACGACGGTGCTGCGGCCGGGCGAGGTGTACCGGTCGGAGACGGTGTACGGCTTCGGGACCCGCTGAGAAAATAGCCCCGGCCCAGGGGTCAGGTCCCGGGCCGGGGCTGTTCATGGGGTGAGGAGTACCCGCCTCAGACGTTAGTCGTCGCGGAGATCCTGCGGTCCGCGAGGGACCTACCCACCTGGATTTCGTACGAACCCTTCACAAAGAACCACCGGTGGGCGGCCTCGTCCCACACCTCGAAGGCGCGGCGCGGCAGCTCGACGGTGACCTCGGCGCTCTCGCCGGGCCCGGCCTGAACGGCGCCGAAGGCGGCGAGCCGGCGGGCGGGGCGGTCGGTGCCGGGCTCGGTGGGCGCCAGGTAGACCTGGACGACCTCGCGTCCGGCGCGCTCGCCGGTGTTGCGGACCCGGACCGTCACGGTCGTACCGGTCACCTCGACCGACTCGTAGGCCCAGTCGGTGTAGCCGAGGCCGTGACCGAACGGGTACGAGGGGGTCCGGCCCGCCTTCTCCCAGGCGGGGTAGCCGATGAAGAGGTCCTCGGTGTAGGGGAGTTCGCCGTCGGTGGGGACGACCTGGGTGACGGGGGCGTCGGCGAGGGAGCCCCAGGTGGTGGGGAGGCGGCCGCCGGGCTCCCGGGCGCCGGTCAGGACGTCCGCGAGGGCCGCGCCGCCCTCCTGGCCGGGGAACCAGGTCAGGAGCACCGCGGCGACCTCCTCGCGCCAGGGCAGTTCGACCGGGGAGCCGGAGTTGACGACGACGACGGTGTTCGGGTTGACGGCGGCGACGGCGCGGACCAGGTCGTCCTGGCGGCCGGGGAGGGTGAGGTCCTTGCGGTCGAAGCCCTCGGACTCGACCCGGTCGGTGGTGGCGACCACGACCACCGCGGTGTCCGCGGCGCGGGCGGCCTCGACGGCCTCGGCGATCAGCTCGTCCTCGTCGCGCTGCGGCTCCTGGTGGGCGAGGGCGAAGGCGACCACCTTGAAGGGGACCTCCTCGGGGAGGGCGAAGACGTAGGTGAGGGAGACCTCGACGGGTGCGCCGGCGCTCAGCTCGACGTCGGCGCGGGGCACGGGGGCGCCGAAGAAGGCCTCGAAGGGGTCGCTGTCGTCGGCGGGCGGCTGGATGCCGTCGTAGTACGTCGTCCCGGCGACGGTGAGGGTGAAGGCGCCGGTGCCCTTGATGCCGAAGGAGTGCGGGCCGCTCACGCGCGGGGTGAAGGTGCCGGTGACCTCCACGGTGTGGAGGGTGTCGTGGGTGACGCCCTCGGGGAGGTCGCTGCCCATCCACTGGATCTGGCCGTTGGGGGTGGAGCCGGTGCCCAGGAGGTTTCCCTCGGCGTCCCGGCAGACCGCCGTGAGCGCGAAGCCCTTGTCGGCGACGGCGAGTTCGGTGGTGGGGTCGGCGCCGACGGCGTAGGTGAGGGTGCCCTCGGGGAGGGCGGCGGTGAGGCCGTCCAGCGGGGAGACGATCCGGGCCGGGAAGACGGTGGCGGAGCCGCCGCCGAGGACCCGGGCGTCGCGGGCGGCGGCGCCGACGAGGGCGACCGTGCCGGGCTCGAGGGGCAGGGCGGGGCGCCCGTTCGCCGCGGGTTCGTTGCGGAGCAGGACGAAGGAGCGGCCGGCGATCTCGCGGGCCAGGGCCTCGCCGTCGACCTCGGCGGGCGGCGTGGTGACGGCGGGCTCGGCGTCGGCGAGGACACCGACCCGGGCGGCCAGCCGCAGCACACGGCGGACGGCCTCGTCGACCTCGGACTCCGCCACCCGGCCGTCACGGACCGCCCGGGCGAGGGCCTCGCCGTAGACGGTCTCGGGGCCGGGCATGGCGACGTCGAGGCCGCCGCGCAGGGCGCCGACGGTGTCGCGGGCCGCCATCCAGTCGGAGACGTTGAAGCCGTCGAAGCCCCATTCGCCGCGCAGGACCTCGTTCACGAGGTGGTGGTGCTCGGTCATGGTGGTGCCGTTGACCGTGTTGTAGGCGGTCATGATGCCCCATGGGCGGGCGTTCTCGACGATGGCCTCGAAGGGGGCGAGGTACAGCTCGCGCAGGGCGCGCTCGCCGACCAGGTTGTTCACGGTGAAGCGGTCGGTCTCGGCGTCGTTGGCCACGAAGTGCTTCACGGTGGTGCCGACGCCGCCCTCCTGGACGCCCGTGACGTACCCGGTGCCGATCCGTCCCGTGAGGTGGGGGTCCTCGCTGTAGGCCTCGAAGTGGCGGCCGCCGAGCGGGGAGCGGTGGAGGTTGACGGTGGGGGCGAGCAGGACGTGGACGCCCTTGCGGCGGGCCTCCTGGGCGAGCAGGACGCCCGCGCGGCGGGCGAGTTCCGGGTCCCAGGTGGCGGCGAGGGCGGTCGGGGAGGGCAGGGCGACGGACGGGTCGTCGGCGGTCCAGCGCACGCCCCGGACGCCGATCGGTCCGTCGGACATGACGAGCGACTTCAGGCCGATCTCCGGCAGCCCGGGCAGTGACCACATGTCCTGTCCGGCGAGCAGCCGGGTCTTGGCGTCCAGGTCGAGCTTGCCGAGGGCCGCCTCGACGGCCTGCTCCGTTCCCGCCATGGCGGTGCCTCCTCGTTGAGTGCCTTGTGGCGCGCTGCCCGCGCTCCCCCATCGTGCATCGGTTACCTGTAGAACGGTAGGTTTCGTTACGTCGCCGTTATATTCAATCGTCTGGATGCCGTACCGTGACGGCATGAGCGCCAGAACCAGGAGCGAGGAGCGGCGGGCCGAGATCGTCCGGGCCGCCCTGGAGGTGATCGCCGAGCGCGGTTACCGGGGGGCGAGCCTCGCGGCGGTGGCCGAGCGGGTCGGACTGACCCAGCAGGGGCTGCTGCACCACTTCCCGACCAAGGAGGCGCTGCTGGTGGCCGTCCTGAAGGAACGCGACCAGTGGGACGCGGTTCCGGACACCCAGTGGCGGGTCGATCTGCTGACCTCGCTCGTCGAGTACAACGCGATGCGGCCCGGCATCATCCAGACCTTCTCGGCACTGCTCGGCGAGAGCGTGACGGAGGGGCACCCGGCGCGGGAGTACTTCACCGAGCGGTACACCGGCGTACGGCAGACCATGGCGCAGGCGCTGCGCGCCCAGTTCGGCGACCGCCTCCCGAACGGCCTCACGCCCGAGCGCACGGCCCCGCTGCTGGTCGCGGTGATGGACGGGCTGCAGTACCAGTGGCTGCTGGACCCCGAGTCGGTGGACATGCCGGGCGCGTTCCGGGACTTCCTGCGGCTGCTGGGCGAGGAAACGGGTCCTGACGCGTGATGTGAGGGGTCCGGGGGAATATACGACTCCCGTGAATTCCTTACGTGTTCGCCATGGCGTCCTCGGTCTGGCCCTGCTGGCCGGCCTGACCGCGTCCACGACCGCGACCCCGGCCTCCGCCGCCGCGGCGCCCTCCCCCACCGTCGAGGAGCAGCGGCTCGACCGGGCCGTCCCGCAGGAGATCCTCGGACGGTCCGGATTCGACTCCGTGGCACCGGAGTTGGCCCGCTCCCTCGACCGCGCGCACTCCTACGCCCAGGCCCACCGGATCGTCGTGCGCGAGGGCTCCGCCCTGTGGCGGCGGGCCGTGGACCGGGTGCAGGGGCGGGGCCCGGCGGGCGGCGACCTGAGCCGGGACGACGACCGGCCGCTGTACTGGGCGCGGTTGGGCATGACGCGTGCGGTGCGGACCTGGGAGCCCGGGTTCGCGCTGACGGATGCTCAGCGCGGCTCCCTGCTGACCGAGTTGGAGCGGACCTCGCGCGGCCAGGACGACATCCGGTACCCGAAGGGCCGCAAGGGCCTCAAGCGGGTGCTGGTCACCGGCTTCGACCCGTTCACGCTGGACCGGGACATCCGGATCTCCAACCCGTCGGGGGCGAGCGCGCTGGCGCTCGACGGCACCGTGATCGAGACGGCGGACGGCCCGGCCCGGGTGGAGACGGCCGTGTTCCCGGTGCGCTGGCAGGACTTCGCGGAGGGCACGGTGGAGCGGACGCTGCGGCCGTATCTGCCGTACGTCGACCTGTTCACGACGGTCAGCCAGGGCCGGGTCGGCCGCTTCGACGTGGAGCGCGCCAACGGCGCCTGGCGGGGCGGCTTCCCCGACAACGACAACCTGGGCCGCACGGAGACGATCCCGGTGACCGACCCGGCCTCGCAGCCGCAGTGGACGACGACGACCCTGCCGTACACGGCGATCGTCGCGGCGGACACCGGCCGTTTCCCGGTGTACGACCACACGGCCGTGACCGAGATCCCGGCGGGGGGCACCCAGCCCGTGGACCGGCCGGACGGCCCGACCCCCGGCTCGACCGCCCGGGCCGGCGGCGGCGGGAACTACCTCTCCAACGAGATCGCCTACCGCGCGACCCTGCTGCGGGACCGTCTCGGCCTGCACGACACCCTGCCGGGCGGCCATGTCCACACCCCGGTCCTTCAGTTCGCCGCCGGCGACACCACCGAGGTGACCGACCCGGAGTTCGTCCGCAACCGCCTGGACATCGTCGCGCAGGTGCGGGCGATCCTAGGCGTCGCCGTCGGTGCCGAGTAGGCGCGTCTCGGCGGCGGGCGGGAGCCTGCTCCACCAGTGGGTGTGGCGGGCGTAGACGTCCGGGTCGCCGCGGTCGGCGAGGAGCGCGGTCAGGGAGCGGGCCTCGGCCGCCAGGTCCGCCCAGACCTGCGCGGGCAGGGGGTGGAACGCCCTCGCCTCCACGCCGGCCGCGGTGGACCGCCACACCCCCGCCACCCGGCCGTCGACGAGGAGGGCGGGCAGGACGTCCCCGTTGACGCGGGTGACGAGGCGGCGGTACGGCGGGGGGATCACCCGGGAGCGGTCGGCGTGGGCCAGCAGGACGCTGTCCCACATCGGCAGAAGGCGGGGCGGGGCCGGGGTGTCGGCGGGTGGGCGCGGGGCGCCGGGGAGGTCGTACAGCGTGCCGCCGTCGGTGTCGGTGAGGCGTACGAGCCTTCCGTCGTCGAGGGTGCGGACGGCGTCGCGGACCGGGGCCCGCTGCACCATGGCGAACTGGGCGATGTCCGCCACCGTCGCCGGGCCGAAGGCGGTCAGGTAGCGCAGGATCAGGGTACGCAGGGAGTCGGGTTCCGGGGAGCGGCCCAGGAGCGCCGGCCCGGGTGGGGCCGCCTCGAAGGAGGGGCGGGGACCGAAGGACCAGGTTGCGGCGGTGGGGGCGTGCAGGAGCGGGGCGTAGGCGCGCAGGCCCCACCAGGCGCCCGCCTTCCGCTCGGTGCCGAGCCGGCCCTCCAGCCAGCTCTCGATCTCCGGGGCGGTGCGCTCCTCACGCGCGAACTCCAGCAGTTCGACGACGAGTTCGTCGGCGTCGGCCGGGGTGAGGCCGGCCTCGGCGAACCGGTGGCCGAGACGGGAGCCGTACAGCGTCTGCTGCATCGCGCCGCGGAAGGCGCGGTGGTCGTCGGCGTGGACGGCGTGCAGCGTGATCCGCATCAGCGTCGCCTTCACGACCGTACGGGAGGCGAACGCCGCGTCGAGGTCGGCCGGCCGGAAACCGGCCACCCGGTTCCACAGGGCGAGGTACGGGGACGCGGGGTGCTGCGCCTGGAGGGCGACGACCCGGTGGACCGCGTCGGGGACCTCCAAGGGCTCGCGGCGCAGGAGGAGTTGGCGGGCCAGGGTGGCGCGGTTGAGCTCGCCGGGGGTGAGGGGCCGCACGCCGGTCAGTGGGACGGCGCCAGGGCGAGGCTGACGCCGAGGCCGGCCAGCACGGAGCCGATGACCTTGTTGAGCACCTTCTGGGCGCGCAGCATCAGGCCGCGCATCCGCTCCTGGGAGAAGAAGACGGCGACGATCCCGAACCACAGCAGGTGGGCCAGCGACATGAACAGGCCGTAGCCGAACTGCTGGACGAGCGGGGTGCCGGGGCTGACGACCTGGGAGAACGTGGAGACGACGAAGAGGGTCGTCTTCGGGTTCAGGACGTTGGTGAGGAAGCCGGTGCGCAGGGCGGCGAGCGGGGTCAGTCCCGTCCTGCCGCTCAGGTCGATCTCGACCTCGCCGCGGGTACGGAAGGTGCGGACGCCGATGTACACGAGGTAGGCGGCGCCGATCAGTTTGATGACGGTGAACAGGACGGTGGAGGAGGCGATCAGCAGGCCCACGCCGAGCATGGTGTAGGTGACGTGGACGAGGACGCCGGCGGCGACCCCGGTGGCGGCGAGGAGTCCGGTGCGGCGGCCGTAGAGGTAGCTGTTGCGGACGATCATCGCGAAGTCGGCGCCGGGGGCGATGACGGCGAGGACCGTGATGAGGGCGACGGCGAGGGTCTGGTTCACGCGGTCAGCTCCTCGGGCTCGTTGTCCTCGTCGCGGATCTCCTCGCCGAGCAGGTCGCGGGCCATGAGGGTGGCGCCCGCGACCGCGCCCGGCATCAGGAACACCGCGACGACGGGGACCAGGAAGGCGAGGCCCAGCGGGGTGCCGAAGCCCCAGACCAGCGTCTTGCGGGAGCGCAGCAGGGCGAGGCGGGCCCGCAGGTCGACGTCGCGGCGCTGGAGGGCCACGGCGGTGAGTTCCTCGGTGAGGAAGAAGCCGGTGACGAAGAAGCCGATCACGGGCACGACGGTCTGCCCGACGAACGGGACGAACCCGGCGGCGAACAGCAGCAGGCCCCACAACAGGGCGCGCACCAGGACGCGCAGACTGTCCCGGGCGGAGATCCACAGTTCCCGCCACAGGGGCAGCGTGGACTCGGGGGCGGTGCCGTCGGGGGACACGTCCCGGTCGACCGCCTCGGAGAGGCTCTCGTAGAACGGCTGGCCGATGAGCAGGGTTACGGCGGTGAAGGTGAGGACGGCGAGCAGCAGCCCGAGGGCGAACAGCACGACGAGGAGGAGACCCCGGAAGAGACCGAGCCAGGGGCTCGACCAGTCGTCGGCGAAGGGCGTCGCCCAGGCCACGAAGTCCGCGCCCCACACGGCGAGCGCGACGAGCGCCGCCAGATACAGCACCAGCGTGATCAGCCCGGGCAGCAGTCCGAACCCGTACTGCCTGCCGTTGCGGGCCACCCACCGCTGGCCCTTCACCAGATACTGAAAACCCACCCCGAGATCGCGCATGTCCGAACTCTATGTTGAGTCGAACGGGCACGCCTCGCCGTACCGATCTCCAGAGGCGGCTGAGTGCGAGGAGGAGCGGATGACCAGGGAGATCCACGGCACCGTGGCCGACGGTTTCGAAGCGGTGCGGGACGAGTTCGCCGCGTTCGTGGCGGAGGAGCGGCCGGACTACGAGGGCCAGTTGTGCGCGTATGTGCACGGGCGGCGGGTGGTCGACCTCTGGGCGGGGGGCGAGGGTGACGCCCTGTACGGCGTGTACTCGTCCACCAAGGGGGCCGCGCACCTCGTGGTCGCCCTGCTCGTCCAGGACGGCACGCTGGAGCTGGACCGCAAGGTGACCTACTACTGGCCGGAGTTCGCGGCCGAGGGCAAGGGGCAGCTGAGCCTGCGGGAGCTGATCGCGCACCGGGCCGGGGTGGTGGGCACCGACACCGGGTTCTCCCGGCAGGAGCTGGCCGACGACCGGCAGATCGCCGAACGTCTCGCCGACCAGCGGCCGTTCTGGCGCCCGGGCACCGCGTTCGGCTACCACGGGCTGGTCATCGGCGCGCTCACGGGCGAGGTCGTACGGCGGGCCACGGGCCGTACGCTCCAGGAGGTGTACGAGGAGCGGGTGCGCGCCCCGTACGGGCTGGACTTCTTCCTGGGGCTGCCCGCGGCGCACGAGCCGCGGTTCCGCACGGCCCTGCCGATGGTCCCCACGGCCCAGCAGCGGGCCCTGCTGGACTCCCTGCCGGGCGGACCCCACACGCTCGCCTCGATCGCCTTCAACCGGCACGCCGCCGAGCCCACCGATCTCGAGGCGCTGCCGAACGACCCGCTGATCCGCGCCAAGGGGCCGGCCTCGGTGGGCGGGGTCGCCTCGGCGCGGGGTCTCGCGGGGCTGTACGCGGCGGCGATCAGCGAGCGGGAGGGGAAGGCGCCGCTGCTGAAGGAGGACACGGCGGCGGAGTTCGGGCAGTTCCACGCCGTCGGGTACGACCTGGTGGCCCGGGCGCACAAGTCGTACGGGCTCGGTTTCCAGGCGACCGCGGACACCTGGCACCCCTTCCTCGGGGCGGGGGCGTTCGGGCACAGCGGGGCGGGCGGCTGCCAGGCCTTCGCGGATCCGCGCAGCGGGCTGGCCTACGGGTACACGCGGCGCAGGTGCGCGTTCCCGGGCGGGGCGGCGCCGGAGAACAACCGGCTGGCGGCGGCCGTGCACCGGGCGGCGCTCGCGGGGTGACGCCGGGCAGGGCGAAGGCCGCACCCCACGTCCAAGGGTGCGGCCTTCGTCGTACGCAACGAGCGGCGGCCCGGCCGCGTCACGGTCAGAGCTTGACGATCATCTTTCCGGTGTTGTCGCCGCGCAGGACCCCGAGGAACGCCTCCAGGTTGTTCTCGATGCCCTCGACGACGGTCTCGCGGTACTTCAGCTCGCCCGAGCGGATCCAGGCGCCGACCTCGCGGACGAACTCCGGCTGGAGGTCGTAGTGGTCGCCGACCAGGAAGCCCTCGATACGGCCGCGGGTCTGGATGAGGCGGGCGAGGTTCTTCGGGCCGGGGGCGGCCTCGGTGTCGTTGTAGACGGAGATCATGCCGCAGACGACGATCCGGCCGCGCTCGTTGAGGGAGCCGATGGCGGCCTCGAGGTGGTCGCCGCCGACGTTGTCGAAGTAGACGTCGATCCCGTCGGGGGCGGCGGCGCGCAGCTGCTCGGCCACGGGGCCGTTCTTGTAGTTGAAGGCGGCGTCGAAGCCGTACTCCTCGACGAGGAGCTTGACCTTGTCGTCCGAGCCGGCGGAGCCGATGACCCGGGCGGCACCCTTGAGCCGGGCGATCTGCCCGACCTGGCTGCCGACGGCACCGGCGGCGCCGGACACGAACACGGTGTCGCCCTCCTTGAAGGCGCCGGTGCGCAGCAGGCCGGCGTAGGCGGTGAGGCCGGTCATGCCGAGGACGCCGAGGTAGGTGGAGAGCGGCGCGGCCTCGGGGTCGACCTTGACGGCCTGGGCCGCGTCGAAGGTGGCGTACTCGCGCCAGCCGCCGAAGTGCAGGACGTGGTCGCCGACGGCGATCTTCTCGGCGGCGGAGGCGACGACCTCACCGACGGCCCCGCCCTGCATGGCCTTGCCCAGCTCGAAGGGGGCGGTGTACGACTTCGCGGCGCTCATCCGGCCGCGCATGTACGGGTCGACGGAGAGGTAGGCGTTGCGGACGAGCACCTGACCGGGGCCGGGCTGCCGGATCTCCGCCTCGGCCAGTTCGAAGTCCTCGGGCTTCGGCCAGCCGACGGGGCGGCTGAGCAGACGCCACTCGCGGCCGGTGGTGGGGAGGGCGGAGTCAGTCATGGGGGGTGCCTTTCACATCAAACGCCAAATGTTTCACTACCTGAAACAACCATGCGCCTGAATATTTCATGTTGTCAAGTAAAGGGGTATCCTCGGCTGCATGGCCACCTCACCCAGTACCCCCCTGCCCGACGCCCTCACCCTGGAGGTCGTCGAACTCATCGGCGAGGTCGTGGCCCGCTACTACGAGGACTACGAGGACGCGGCCTCCGACCACGCCCTGACCGGCGCCCAGGCCCGTCTGCTCAGCCTGCTCTCCCTCGGACCGCTCCCCATGCGCAAGCTGGCCCAGAGGCTGAAGTGCGAGCCGTCCAACGTCACCGGCATCGTCGACCGCCTGGAGACCCGGGGCCTGGTCGAACGCCGGCCGGATCCGGCCGACCGCCGGGTGAAACTGGCCGCGGCGACGGACGAGGGGCGCCGGATCGCCAAGGGCCTGCGGGAGTCGCTGCGCTTCGCGCGCGAGCCGCTGGCCGGGCTGGCCGAGGAGGAACGGTTGGCACTGCGGGGGCTGCTGCGGCGGATGCTGGCGGCCGAGACGAACGGCGTCTGACATCGCGGTGAATCCCTGACGACCGAGGGTCCGGACCCGTTACGGTCCGTGGACCCCGCCCCTTACGATGCGCTGCGCCGCGTGTCGCAACGGCGGCGGCGCGGTATCGCGTCCAAGGGGGGATCTTCTGTGTTCGTGCTGTCCATACTGCTGCTCATAGCGGCGGTCGTGCTGTTTCTCGTCGGCCGGAGCCGCGAGGAGTCGGGGTGGAGGATCGGGGCGGCGCTGGGCGTCGTCGGAGCACTGCTGTTCGGCGTGTTCTCGTGCGTGCACGTGGTGAGCGCCTACGAGGTCGGCGTGCCGGTGACCTTCGGCAAGGTCGGCTCGCCCATGAAGTCCGGCATCCAGTTCACCTCGCCGTTCACCGACGTCACGTCCTTCTCCACCCGTCCGGTCGACCTCAACCTCTACGACGACGACGTGGTCGAGGTCCGCTCCTCGGAGGGCGGGGTGCTGGACGTGGACGTCACCGTCAAATGGGCCGTCGTGCCGTCAAAAGCGGTCGAGCTGTACCGGCTGGCGGGCAGCGCGGACGCGGTCCAGGCGCGCCTGGTGCTGCCGGACAGCCGCGAGATCATCCGCAACGTCTTCGCGAAGCACACCAGCGAGGAGGGCTACGCCTCGGCCCGTGAGCAGATCGGCTCGGAGATCGCCGCCTCGATCAAGGAGCGGCTGGCACCGCGCGGGATCGACGTCACCACGGTCAATCTGCGCAACGTGAAGCCGTCGAAGGAGCTCCAGGAGCAGATCGACAAGAAGATCCAGCAGGAACAGGCCACCGAGCGCTCCCTGGAGGCGGCGCGCACGGCCAAGGCGGAGGCGGAGCGCAAGCGCATCGAGGCGGAGGGCATCGCCGCCGCCAACAAGATCATCGAGCGCTCGCTGAGCGACAAGGTCCTCTACAACCAGTGCCTGGACGCGTACAAAGAGGCGGCCAAGGCCAACCCGGTGTACGCGGTCCCGTGCGGCACGGACTCGAACGGGACGCCGGTGATCGTGGACACCGGGAAGAATTGAGGGCCCTGCGCGCCGCGTCGAAACCCGGTGGATCCGTTGCCGCGCCCGCGGCACAATCCCCGGGGAACCGGGGCGAGGGGGAGCCTGTTTGGACGTGTTCGTGTGTGCCGGGTGCGGCACGGAGCTGACGGCGCCGGTGTCCCGGGTCGCCCTCCCCGTCCACACCCACCACGGGGGGTGGGAGGAACTCCACCCCCCGCTGATGGAGCCCGCGACGTACGCCGTCGACCCCCTGCCCACCGGACCGCCCTGGCGGTTGTGGGAGGAGGTCGGAGCGGACGAGGCCGCGCGGCGGGGCGTGTTCGCGCCGGTGTACCGCGTGTCCTTCGGCGCGCGGAACCGGATCGTCATCGCCCCCGGTGACTCCCGGTCCATGACCCTGATTCCCGACAAGTGCGAAGGCTACTGCCGGGGGGTGGACGGCCGGGACGGCCCCAACCTGGCGTGCGCGGGGTGCGGGCGGGCCGTGGCCACCCGTATGGACGACTGCGGAATGTGGCAGACGGTGTGGCTCGAGCCCGACGCGGTCGTACGCCGTCCCTCGGGACTCCCGGCCGGCCCGGCTCCCGACTGGGACGACCTGGAACGCGCCGAGCACCGCGTCCCGCCCGTCGAACCCGACGGGTCGTGGAGCCGTCGCTGGGAGGCGGCGGTCGGAGTCGCCCTGGCCCATCTCGTGGCGGTCACCGAGGACCGCCCGGTGCGTCTTCCCGCCGGTCCCGTCGCCGAGTTGCTCGGCCACGCCGTCGGCCGGTGTCTCCCCGCCGGGCCCGGAGCCCGGTCCGTGGAGCTGGCCGGCCCGGGGATCCATCCGCCCCGGCCCCGTCCCGACGTCCTCCTCGTCCCCCGCCACCCCCTCACGGGGGCACCCTGGCGTCCGCCGGACGACGAGGGGCCCGTGGTGCCGCTGGACAGCGGGGTCTGGGCGTACCTCGCCCACCCGGGCGAGACCTCGCCGACACCCGCGACCGGGGTCCTCCCGGAGGGCGTCCTACGCGACGACTACCCCCTGCCCCGCCCCTGGCACCCGCTGAGGCCCCACCGCCAGGCCTTCCACGACACCCTGGTCCGGCTGCCCGCCGTACGGGCCCCGCGGCTGCGCCGGTTCCGCGAGGCGTAGCGCGAGGAAACGGCACTGGTGCCTGCCACGGCACTAGCCGTCGTTCGAGGTGTTCTGACCCGTCGCGTTGCTCCTGATGTCGGCCCTGCGGGCCAGTTCGCCGGCGGCGAGGGTCGCCGTGGCCACCGCCCGGGTCCAGCGGGGGCCGCCGCGGGCCGCCCACCAGACACAGGCGCATCCGCCGACGGTGAGGACGAGGATGCCGGACAGGACGAGCAGGATCACACGAGTCTCCTTCGGTGGACGGGCCTGTCGTCCTACACGTGCGGGGGCGGCGGGCGGTTCCCGCAGTCGCGTCGAGAGGCTGCCGACCGGGGAGGGCCTTCGGGCTCAGGGCTTCCTGTGATCGTCATGCCTTCTTGCGGGTCGTCATGAACCGCTGGATGAGGATGAACGCGCACAGCAGCACACCGGTTGCGATCTTGGTCCACCAGGAGCTGAGGGTGCCCTCGAACTGGATGAGGCTCTTGATCAGGCCGAGGACGAGGACGCCGAACAGGGTGCCGAGGACATAGCCGGAGCCGCCGGTCAGCAGGGTGCCGCCGATGACGACGGCGGCGATGGCGTCGAGTTCCATGCCGGTGGCGTGCAGCGGGTCGCCGGACTGGATGTACAGGGTGAACAGCAGACCGGCCAGCGCCGAGCAGAACCCGCTCACCGTGTACACGGCGATCTTGGTGCCGCCCTGCGGGAGGCCCATCAGCAGGGCCGACTGCTCGTTGCCGCCGATGGCGTACACGCGGCGTCCGAAGCGGGTGTAGTGCAGGACGTAGAAGGCGAGGGCGAGGACGACCAGCGAGACGACCGCGCCGATGGAGAGGAAGCCCATGCCGAGCGACACCTGCGCCTGGGCCATGCTGCTGACCCCTGAGTCGCTGATCGAGATCGACTCCTTGCTGATGACCAGGCACAGACCGCGGAAGAGGAAGAGTCCGGCGAGGGTCACGATGAAGGGCTGGATCTCGAAGTTGTGGATCACGTAGCCCATCAGGAACCCGCCGAACGCGCCCACGGCGAGCGCCATGGGGATCACGAGGGCGAGCGGCAGCCCCTGGCGTTCCACCAGCCAGGCCGTGAACATCGTGGTGAAGCCGATCATCGAGCCGACGGACAGGTCGATGCCGCCGGACAGGATGACGAAGGTGACGCCGACGGCGGCGACCAGGAGATAGCCGTTGTCGATGAACAGGTTGAGGAAGACCTGCGGTTCGGCGAAGCCGTAGAACTGGTAGCGGCTCAGGCCCACCCCGTACATGACGAGGAAGAGCAGGGCGGTGGCCGCGACGGGCAGGCGCCGGTCGGCGAGCAGCCGCGCGGCCCTGGACGGCGTACGGCTGTCCGAGGCGGCCTCGGGGCTCTGGGTGGTCGTGGTCATCACGACACCTCCATCTGGGGAGCGGCGTCGGCCGGCGCGGCGGTGTCCGCCGGGGCCGGCGTCCGTCCGGCGCGGGTCTTCGCCCCGAACCCGGCGCCGAAGACCTTGGCGCGGAACTTCGGGGACTGCAGCAGACAGACGACGATGACGACGGCGGCCTTGAAGACCAGGTTGGTCTGGGTCGGTACGCCGATGGTGTAGATCGTGGTGGTCAGGGTCTGGATGACGAGGGCGCCGACCACCGTGCCGCCGATGGAGAACCGGCCGCCCAGCAGAGAGGTGCCGCCGATCACCACGGCGAGGATGGCGTCGAGCTCGATCCACAGGCCGGCGTTGTTGCCGTCGGCGGCGGAGGTGTTGGAGCTGATCATCAGGCCCGCGATGCCGGCGCACACGGCGCAGAACACGTACACCATGATCTTGATGCGGCGGGACCGGATGCCGACCAGCCGGCTGGCCTCGGCGTTGCCGCCGACCGACTCGACGAGCAGGCCGAGCGCGGTGCGGCGGGTCAGCGCCACGGTGACGGCCACCACGACCGCGACGATGAAGATGGAGAAGGGCAGCGTCAGCCAGTAGCCGCCGCCGATCAGCTTGTACGGCTCGCTGTTGATGGTGATGATCTGGCCGTCGGTGATGAACTGGGCGACCCCGCGTCCGGCGACCATGATGATCAGCGTGGCGATGATCGGCTGGATGCCCATCCGGGCGACCAGGAAGCCGTTCCACAGACCGCAGACGACCGCGGCGACCAGCCCGAGGCCCATCGCGAGCAGCACCCCGGACAGGGCGTTCTGGTCGTGCTGGTCGCTGATGTACGAGCAGGTCAGCGCGCCGGTGATGGCGACAACGGCGCCGACGGAGAGGTCGATGCCGCCGGTGGCGATGACCAGGGTCATCCCGACCGCGACCAGGATGAGGGGCGATCCGAACAGCACGATCGAGACGAGGCTGCCGTAGAGGTGGCCCTCCATCATCTTGATCGAGAAGAAGTCGGGGGTGAAGGGGACGTTGACGAGCAGCAGGAGGATCAGGACCGCGACCGGCCAGAAGAGCTGGTGGTGCGTCAGTGCTCGCCAGCGGGAGGAGGTGGTCACTGGTGTTCTCCGCTCGCGATGGTCTCGAGGATCTTGCTGGTGGTGATCTCGGGCCCGTTGGTGATCCGCGCCACCAGCCGGCGGTCGCGCAGCACTCCGATGGTGTGGCTGAGCCGGAGCACCTCCTCCAGCTCGGCGGCGATGTACAGCACGGACATCCCGTCCTCGGAGAGCGAGACGACCAGTTTCTGGATCTCCGCCTTGGCGCCGATGTCGATGCCGCGGGTGGGCTCGTCGAGGATCAGCAGCTTGGGCTGGGTGATCAGCCAGCGGGCCAGGAGCACCTTCTGCTGGTTGCCGCCGCTGAGCTGGCCGACCCTGGCCTCGGGGTTGGCGGGGCGGATGTCGAGGGCCTTGATGTACTGGGCGACGAGTTCGTCGCGCTGGGCGGCCGGGATGGGCCGGGTCCAGCCGCGGGCGGCCTGGAGCGCGAGGATGATGTTCTCCCGCACCGTCAGGTCGGGCACCAGTCCCTCGGTCTTGCGGTTCTCGGAGCAGAAGGCGACCCCGGCGCCGATGGCGTCGTTCGGGGCGCTCAGCGAGACCTGCTTGCCGTCGATGGTCACCGTGCCGCTGTCGGGCTGGTCGGCGCCGAAGAGGAGCCGGGCGAGTTCGGTGCGGCCCGAGCCGAGCAGTCCGGCGAGGCCGATCACCTCACCCTTGTCGATCTCCAGGTCGAAGGGGGCGACACCGCCGGTGCGGCCGAGTCCGTCGGCCTTCAGCAGCGTCTCTCCGGCGTCGGAGTGCAGCTGGTGCTCGTGGAGCTCCTCGAGCTGGCCCATGGCCTTGCCGAGCATGAGCTGGACGAGCCCGACCTGGTCGAGGTCGCTCACCAGGTGCTCGCCGACGAGGGTGCCGTTGCGCAGGACGGTCATCCGGTCGCAGACCTCGTAGATCTGGTCGAGGAAGTGCGAGACGAACAGGATCGCCACGCCCTCGTCCTTCAGCCTGCGCATCAGGGCGAAGAGCTGGAGGACCTCGTCGCGGTCGAGGCTGGAGGTGGGCTCGTCGAGGATCAGCACCTTGGTGCCGGCTCCCTCACCGTCACTGGTCCCCAACGACCGCACGATCGCGACCAGTTGCTGCACCGCCAGGGGGTACGCGGAGAGCGGGGCGGTGACGTCGATGTCGAGGCCGAGCCGGTCCACCAGCTCCGCCGCCTCCTGGCGCAGCCGCTTCCACTGGATGCGGCCCAGCCGGGTCGGTTCCCGGCCGATGAAGATGTTCTCCGCCACCGACAGGTTGGGGCAGAGGTTGACCTCCTGGTAGACCGTGCTGATGCCGGCCTGCTGGGCCTGGAGGGGGCTCGCGATCCGCACGGACTTCCCGTCCAGGGTGATCGTGCCGCCGTCCAGGGAGTGGACCCCCGTCAGCACCTTGATGAGGGTGGACTTGCCCGCGCCGTTCTCGCCCATCAGGGCGTGGATCTCGCCGGGGAAGAGCCGGAAGTCGACGTCCGACAGAGCCCGTACCCCCGGGAACTCTTTGACTATGCCCGTCATTTCCAGGACGGGCCGCGGCTCTGCCATGGAGCGCTCCTCGTGAGATTGGTTCAGGCCCGCAGGGAGCCCCGGGACCGATGGCGCTCGGTCGGCCGCGGGCTCCCTGCCGGTGGGTGCCGTGGGTCAGTACTTGCGGTTCGGGAGCTCGGCCTTGGCCTGGTCCTGGAGGAAGTCGCCTTCCTTGGTCTTGATCCAGCGCTCGACCGACTGCCCCTCATGAACCTTCTTGACGACGTCCATGAGCTGGGGGCCGAGCAGCGGGTTGCACTCGACGATGCCGTTGATCTTGCCCTCGGACATGGCCACGAAGCCGTCCTTCACGCCGTCGATCGAGACGATCAGGATGTCCTTGCCGGGCTTCTTGCCGGCCGCCTCGATGGACTGGATGGCGCCGATCGCCATGTCGTCGTTGTGCGCGAAGAGGACGTTGATGTCCGGGTTGGACTGCAGGAAGGCCGCCATGACCTGCTTGCCGCCGGCGCGGGTGAAGTCACCGGTCTGGCTGACGACGATCTTCCAGTCGTCGGCGTGGTCGGCGTCCATGACCTCCTTGAAGCCCTTGGCGCGCTCGATGGCGGGGGCGGCACCGGTGGTGCCCTCGAGCTGGGCGATCTTCACCGCGCCCTTGAGGCCGGCCTTCTCGACGACCGTCGCCAGCATCTTGGCGGCGCGACGGCCCTCGTCGGTGAAGTCGGAGCCGACCAGGGTCACGTAGAGGGAGTCGTCGGAGGTCTCCACCGAGCGGTCGGTGAGGACCACCGGGATCTTCGCGGCCTTGGCCTCCTTGAGGACGGCGTCCCAGCCGGTGACGACCACCGGCGAGAAGGCGATGACGTCGACCTTCTGCGCGATGTAGCTGCGGATCGCGGAGATCTGGTTCTCCTGCTTCTGCTGGGCGTCGGAGAACTTCAGGGTGTAGCCCGCCTCCTTGGCCGCGTCCTTCACCGAGGTGGTGTTGGCGCTGCGCCAGCCGCTCTCCGCGCCGACCTGGGAGAAGCCGAGCGTGATCGTCTTGCTGCCCCCGGAGGACGAGCCGGAGGAGCTGTCGTCCTTCTTCGCACAGGCCGCCAGTCCGCCCGCCGCCGCCACGCCGACCGCCGCGGTGAGGAAGTTCCTTCTGCTGAGCATGTTCTTCTCCTTTGAAGAGCCGGCCCGGGGACGGACCTGCTGGTACTCGGGGACCGGCTGCACTGCGTCCAGCCTGTCGATCATCGTTCGGTATTTCGGCCACACCGCGGGGCAGTCAGGCCTACGGATCGGTCAGAGGGGCACGCCCTCCGGTTGGGCGGCGTGCGGGAAGGTGCTCGCGCGGACGACGAGTTGGGGCTCGATCGCGATCGGGGACGGGGTGGCGGGCGGCCGGCCCTCGATCAGCTCCAGGAGCAGCGCGATGCCCTGTTTGCCGACCGCCGAGAAGTCCTGCCGGACGGTGGTCAGGGGCGGTGCGAAGAACTCCGACTCCGGGATGTCGTCGAAGCCGACCACCGCCACGTCCTGCGGGGTCCGTACGCCCGCCTCACGCAGCGCCCGCAGCACCCCCAGCGCCATCTGGTCGTTGGCGACGAACACGGCGGTCAGGCCCCGGCCCACCCAGCCGGCCAGTTCCTGCCCGGCGCGGTAGCCGGACAGCGGGCTCCAGTCGCCGCGCAGCAGCAGGGGCGGTTCCACGCCCGCCGCCTCGAGGGTGGCCCGCCAGCCGGCGGCCCGGTCGGCCGCCTCCAGCCAGTCCTCGGGTCCGGCGAGGTGCCAGACCGTGCGGTGGCCGGCGGCCAGCAGGTGCCGGGTGGCCAGGAGCGCCCCGAGGTGCTGGTCCACGCTGACGCTGGGGATGCCCACGCCCTGCCCGCTGCCCACGACCACCACCGGGAAGGGGCTGCGGAGTTCGGCGAGGGCGTCCACCGCCGACCGCTGCGGGGCGATGGCGACGACCCCCTCCACCCCGCCCTCGCTGAGGTGGTCGAGCGCCTCGGACAGGGTCTCCATGGTCAGTTCGCGCAGACTGACCGTGGAGACGAGATAGCCCTCGGCGCGCGCCGCCTCCTCCAGCGCGAACAGGGTGCTGGCCGGACCGTACAGGGTGGTGTCGGAGGCGACCACCCCCAGCGTCCGGGTGCGCCGGGTGGCCAGGGCCCGTGCCGAGGAGTTGCGGCGGTAGCCCATCTCCTCGATCGCGCGCAGCACCCTGGCCCGGGTCTGCTCCCGCACATTGGGGTGGTCTCCCAGGACGCGGGAGACGGTCTGGTGGGACACGCCGGCCTGGCGTGCCACGTCGGCCATGGTGGGCGGCCGGAGCTGCGCGGGTGGCACGGCCGCACCTCCTTGGCGCTCGTCTGCGGATAAGTCCTGTGTCGTGGGCGGCTGTTGCCGCGCGGCCGCCGTCACGCCGGGGTACCGGAGTGCGTGAAAGCGGTGAAGGGGAGGGCGAGTTGGGGCACTGCGGGCATGACGCTCGTACCTCCCGTGCTGGGCGTCGGACGCCGACCGGTGAATGCGGACGTCATTGTGAGCGCTAACAATTCATGGTGGTCAAGAGGGCTGCAGCGGAACGTCGTCACGGTTGAATAACGCGGTGGGGAGCGGGGGTTGGCGGGACGGCCCGTCGGAGCAGGACATTCCCGCAGGTCACCGCGGTCGCACCGACCGGCCCTACGAGCACCACCACAGGAAGCGCGTGCAGGTTTCCGACGGTGAGGGTTCGGGGGAGGACGGGGCCCGGGTCGTCGGGTCGGTGCTCGGGGTGGAGCCGGTGGCGCCGGTGGCGCCGGAGGTCGCGCCGGCCGAACCGGGGACGGTCGCCGACTGGGCTTCCCTGTCCGGGGTTCGGCTCGCGCTCGCGTCCGGGGACGCGGAGGCCGACGGGGAGGCGGAGGCGCTGGGCAAGGCCGAGGCGCTGTCCTCGTCGGTGCCCTCGCGGTCGTCCAGGGGCTGTGCGGACGTGCTCGGCGCCGCCGTGGAGTCGTCCACCTCGGAGGACTCGCCGCCGGCCGCCGCCGGGTTCGGCCCGGAGGAGAACCCCGGCGCGTCCACGCCGAGTTCGGCGAGGCTCAGCCCGCCCGCCGCCAGCACGAAACCGGCGGTGATCAGCACCGTGCGCCTACGGCGCCTGCGGTGGACCGCGGCCTTGCGGTCCCGCCGGCTCGCATCCGACGCGTCGGCCGACCCGACCCCGGCACCGTCCCCGCCGCCCCTGCGACCACCCCGGCCCTGCCCCCGCCGCCGCGCGGCCCGCCCCTGCGACTCACCGTCCTCCCCCTCACGGTCGTCCCGGCCGTCCCGGCCCTCGCGAAGTGCCTGGTCACCGAGGTCGGCGTGCGCGTCGGGGCCGTCGTAGGCGGCGGGCGCGCCGTGGCCGCCGCCCACGGTGCGGGCGTGGCCGTCATGGCCGGCGTAGCCCTCGTGACCGGCGTAGCCCTGACTGCCGTCCCGGCCGCCGTGACCGGCATGGCCATCGTGACCGGCATGACCATCGTGGCCGTCGTGACCGTCGTAGCCGTCGTAACCGGCGTGACCGTCCGGACCGGCATGGCCGTCGTGACCGGCGCGGCCGTCCCGGCCGGCATAGTCGCCCTGGCCGGCATAGTCGCCCTGGCCGGAATACGCCTCCCGGTCTGGCTCGTCGCCGTAGGGTCCACGAGCGGCGGGAAGGCCGTGACCGGCAGGATCGGCGTGATCCCCCGGAGGGCCCGCGAGGGTGTCATGATCACCGACCGCTCCGGACGCGCCGGGCTGCGGCTCCGGCTCGTACGCGTCCGGGGGATACGCGCGTAGCTGATCAGCGGGTGTGCCGCACCCCGCGCAGGCGAGGGCGCCGTTGAGGTGCCGTCGGCACGGGTGGCAGTAGTCCATGACGCGGGAAGACTAGGTTCCCGGGCGGTCCCGTTCCTAGGCTCGCCTGTGAAAGTTGTGTGGGAAACCGGCCATACCGGTGCGGCGGCTGGCGTGACCTGTCACACACCGCTCAACTCCCCGATGGCGAAAGGGGCATCGAAACCGTCGAAACCGTTACCTGTTCGACCCATTGACACTCCCCTCACGCCATCCTTACTGTCTGCCCAGCATTTCGAACATGTGACGAAATCTCGAACAGCCGAAGGGTAACTTCCGTGCGCATCACCGGAATCAGCACGCACGTGGTCGGCACGCCGTGGCGCAACCTGACCTACGTCCTGGTGCACACCGACGAGGGCATCACGGGTGTCGGCGAGACCCGCATGCTGGGCCACACCGACGCGCTGATCGGCTACCTGAGAGAAGCCGAGCAGAACCACATTCTCGGCTCCGACCCGTTCGCTGTCGAGGACCTCACCCGCCGGATGAAGTACGGCGACTACGGGCGGGCCGGAGAGATCGTGATGTCCGGCATCGCCGTCGTCGAGATGGCCTGCTGGGACATCAAGGGCAAGGCCCTCGGCGTCCCGGTGTGGCAGCTGCTCGGCGGCAAGGTCACCGACAAGGTCAAGGCCTACGCCAACGGCTGGTACACCACCGAGCGCACCCCGGAGGCGTACCACAAGGCCGCCCAGGGCGTCATGGAGCGCGGCTACAAGGCGCTCAAGATCGACCCCTTCGGCACCGGACACTTCGAGCTCGACCACGAGCAGAGCCTGTACGCCGTCTCCCTCATCGAGGCCGTGCGCGACGCCATCGGGCCGGACGCCGAGCTGATGCTGGAGATGCACGGCCGCTTCTCCCCCGCGACGGCGGTGCGGCTGGCCAAGGAGCTGGCCCCGTTCAAGCCCGCGTGGCTGGAGGAGCCGTGCCCGCCGGAGAACCTGAAGGCGCTGGAGAAGGTCGCCGCCAAGGTCGACATCCCGGTCGCCACCGGTGAGCGCATCCACGACCGCATCGAGTTCCGCGAGCTCTTCGAGAGCCAGGCCGTGGACATCATCCAGCCGGACGTCGGCCACATCGGCGGCATCTGGGAGACCCGGAAGCTGGCCGCGACCGCCGAGACGCACTACATGCTCGTCGCGCCGCACAACGTCGGTGGCCCGGTGCTGACCGCCGCCTCCCTCCAGGTCGGCTTCACCTCCCCCAACTTCAAGATCCTCGAGCACTTCAACGACTTCGCGGACGCGGAGATCAAGAAGGTCGTCAAGGGCGCGCCCGAGGTGATCGACGGCTACTTCCACCTCTCCGACAAGCCCGGCCTCGGGGTCGAGCTGGACGTGGACGCCGCCGCCGAGTTCCCGCAGCAGCAGGCCCGCTTCGACCTCTGGGCCGAGGGCTGGGAGCAGCGGAAGCCGAAGGGCACGAAGTGAGCACCGAGGTCGTCATCGAGGCGCCCGGCGAGCACCGGCTCACCGCGCACACCCCGCGGGAGCCGGGGCCGGGCGAGGCCCTGGTCCGGGTCCACGCGGTGGGCATCTGCGGCAGCGACCGCGAGGTGTACCAGGGCAACCGGCCCGAGGGGTACGTCCGCTACCCGCTGACCCCGGGCCACGAGTGGTCCGGGACCGTGCAGGCGGTGGGCGCCGGGGTGCCCGAGGGCCTGGTCGGCCGGAAGGTCGTGGGCGAGGGCTTCCGCAACTGCCAGGTCTGCGACCGCTGCCACGCGGGCGAGACCACGCTGTGCACGGACGGGTACGAGGAGACCGGCTTCACCCAGCCGGGGGCGATGGCCACCACCCTCACCCTGCCCGCGCGGCTGCTGCACGTGCTGCCCGAGGACGCCGATCTCACGGCCGCCGCCCTGCTGGAGCCCGCCGCGTGCATCGCGGCCGCCGCCATCAAGGCGCGGGCGCTGCCGGGCGAGAAGGTGGCCGTGGTGGGCACCGGCACGCTGGGCATGTTCGCGGTGCAGTTCCTGAAGGCGGGCTCGCCGGCCGAACTGCTGGTCGTGGGCACGCGGGACGACAGGGAAACGCTGTCACGGCGGTTCGGGGCGACCGACTTCCGGACCAGGGACCAGGAGCTCCCCGACGACTTCGACGTCGTGATCGAGACCGCGGGGTCCGCGAGTGCAGCCCAGACGGCCGCCTCGCTGCTCCGCAGGGGCGGACGTCTGGTCCTCACGGGCATTCCCGCGCCGGGCGCCGACGGTCTCGACCCGACGGATCTGGTCGTACGGCAGCTCGAGGTGCACACCGTCTTCGGGGCACCGCCGGACGCCTGGTCGCACACGGTACGGGTGTTCGGTGCCGGGCTCCTCGACCCGCTGCCGCTGGTGACGCACGAGCTGCCGCTGGCCGAGTTCCCCGAGGCCATCGACCTGGTGGGATCCGGCGACCCGAAGGTGGGCAAGGTGCTGCTCAGGCCCTAGCAGTACGCCCCTCAAGTCGTACGCCGGTGCGGGGGCGACCTGACGGTCCCCGCACCGGCGTACACCCAGACCCGCCCGCACCCTGAGCCGCGAACCTCGTCCGAAATATCGAACACGAAGGACACCCTGTGACCGACGCTTCCGCCCCGGCAGCCCGTCGACCCGGTGAGCAGGCGCTCGCCGCACTCGGCCTGGGCGCACCCGCCCTCGACCCCGCCGACTCCTCGCCGCACGCCTTCCCCGGCGGCGGCCGCTGGCGCACCGAGGTTCCCTCGTGCGAGGGCCCCGAAGCGCTGGCCGTCATCCTGAAGGAGGCCTCGCGGCTCGACGTGCCGATCCACCGGATCAGCCAGGGCAGCGGCGTGTGGATGCTGACCGACGCCGAGATCACCGAGATGGTCGACGCGACCGGTGAGCGTGACATCGAGCTCTGCCTGTTCACCGGGCCGCGCGGCACCTGGGACATCGGCGGCTCCACCCGGACCGACTCGCGCGGCGGGGGCCTGCGCGCCCGTGGGCACGACGCCGTCGCCGGCTGTGTCGAGGACGCCGTGCGCGCCACCGAGCTGGGCGTGAAGTGCCTCCTCGTCGCCGACGAGGGCGTGCTGTGGACGCTGCACCAGGCCCGTACGGCCGGGATCATCCCGGCCGACACGACGCTGAAGGTGTCGGCGCTGATCGGCCCCGTGAACCCGGCCTCGTACGCCGTCTACGAACGGCTCGGCGCCGACTCGGTCAATGTGCCCAGCGATCTCACGCTGGACCACCTCACCGAGATCCGCCGGGTCTCCGGTGCCCCGATGGACATGTACATCGAGGCACCGGACGACCTCGGAGGGTACATCCGGATGTACGAAGTGGCCGAGCTGATCCGGCGCGGCGCACCTCTGTACCTGAAGTTCGGTCTCTCCAAGGCCCCGGGGATCTACCCTTACGGCCACCACATGAGGGATCTGACCCTGTCCACCGCTCGGGAGCGGGTCCGGCGCGGCCGGCTCGCGCTCGACCTGCTCGCGCGGCACGGAGCGGACAGCGACATGGCCCCGCTGGGCTCGCGCCTGCCCGGCGAACTGAACAGGTTTGACGCCCGGTCATAACGTTCCGGAAACCTCGCTTCACACAAGCCGACACAGGCGCGCAGAATCCCACACACCTCCTTCTCGGTCTTTTTCACGGCGTCCCTCCAGGGCGCCCCCGTACCGCGGGACCGAGCCCTGCCACACATCAAGGATGATGATCATGCGTAACCGCAGAGCCGCACTCGCCGCCATAGCCGGAGCCGCTTCCCTCGCCCTCACGCTCACCGCCTGCGGCCAGAACAGCGAGGGTGGCAGCAAGGAGGAGAAGGGCAGCGCCAAGGGCGGCACGATCGGCATCGCGATGCCGACCAAGTCCTCCGAGCGCTGGATCGCCGACGGCAACAACGTCGTCAAGAACCTGCAGTCCGCCGGCTACAAGACCAAGCTGGTCTACGGCGAGGACGACCCCGACCAGCAGGTCTCCCAGATCGAGAACCTGATCACCCAGGGCGTGAAGGCGCTGATCGTCGCCGCGATCGACAACAAGTCCCTGAACAACGTCCTGCAGCAGGCCAAGGACGCGGACATCCCGGTCATCGCCTACGACCGCCTGATCCTCGGCACGCCGAACGTCGACTACTACGCGTCGTTCGACAACACCAAGGTCGGCGAGCTCCAGGCCAACTACATCGTCGACAAGCTCGGCCTGGCCAGCGGCAAGGGCCCCTTCAACATCGAGCTGTTCGCCGGCTCCAACGACGACAACAACACCAAGTACTTCTTCAACGGCGCGATGAGCGTGCTCCAGCCGTACATCGACAAGAAGAAGCTCGTCGTCCAGTCCGGTGACACCCAGCTCACCCAGGTCACCACCCTGCGCTGGGACGGCGCCACCGCCCAGAAGCGCATGGACGACATCCTCACCAAGGCCTACACGAACAAGAAGGTCGACGCGGTCCTCTCGCCGTACGACGGCATCTCGATCGGCATCCTGTCGGCGCTGAAGTCGGACGACTACGGCTCCAAGAGCAAGCCGCTGCCGGTCCTCACCGGCCAGGACGCCGAGCTGGCGTCGGTGAAGTCGATCATCGCGGGCGAGCAGACGCAGACCGTCTACAAGGACACCCGTGAGCTCGCCAAGGTCGCCGCGAACATGGTGGACGCGGTCCTCAACGGCAAGAAGCCGGAGACCAACGACACCAAGACCTACGACAACGGCTCGAAGGTCGTCCCGGCCTACCTGCTGCAGCCGGTGAGCGTCGACAAGACCAACTACGAGAAGGTCCTGGTGGACGGCGGCTACTACACCGCCGACGAGCTCAAGTAACCACCGGCACCTACTGATTGGAAGGCACGACCATGGCGGGACCCGTCCTGGAAATGCGCTCGATCGTCAAGACCTTTCCCGGCGTCAAGGCGCTGTCGGACGTCACCCTGACCGTCCGCCAGGGCGAGGTCCACGCCATCTGCGGTGAGAACGGCGCCGGCAAGTCCACCTTGATGAAGGTGCTCTCCGGCGTCCATCCCCACGGCAGCTACGAGGGCGAGATCCTCTTCGACGGAGAGGTCTGCTCGTTCAAGGACATCCGGGCGAGCGAACACCGCGGCATCGTCATCATCCACCAGGAACTGGCGCTGTCGCCGTACCTCTCCCTCGCGGAGAACATCTTCCTCGGCAACGAGCACGCCAAGGGCGGGTTCATCGACTGGCGCGAGACCCTGCGGCACGCCACCGAACTGCTGCGCCGGGTCGGTCTGGACGACCACCCGGAGACCCGCGTCGCCGACATCGGCGTGGGCAAGCAGCAGCTCGTGGAGATCGCCAAGGCGCTGTCCAAGAAGGTGAAGCTGCTCATCCTCGACGAGCCGACGGCGGCGCTCAACGACGAGGACAGCGACAAGCTCCTCAACCTCATCCTGGAGCTGAAGAAGCAGGGCATCACCTCGATCATCATCTCCCACAAGCTCAACGAGATCCGCAAGGTCGCCGACTCGGTGACGATCATCCGGGACGGCCGGTCCATCGAGACGCTCGACGTCAAGGCGGCCGAGACGACCGAGGACCGGATCATCAGCGGCATGGTCGGCCGTGACCTCGACCACCGCTTCCCCGAGCGCACCCCGCACGAGGCGGAGGTGGACGCGGCTCCCGCCCTGGAGATCCGCAACTGGACCGTGCACCACCCGATCGACCAGCAGCGCAAGGTCGTCGACGACGTGTCGATCCAGGTGCGGCGCGGGGAGATCGTGGGCATCGCGGGCCTGATGGGCGCCGGCCGCACCGAGCTCGCGATGAGCGTCTTCGGGCGGACGTACGGCCGGTACGCGGGCGGCACGGTCCTCAAGGACGGCAAGGAGATCCGTACGAAGACCGTCGCGGAGGCGGTCGACCACGGCATCGCGTACGTCACCGAGGACCGCAAGCACTACGGCCTCAACCTCATCGACACCATCAACCGCAACATCTCGCTGACCGCGCTGAACAAGGTGGCCAAGCGGGGCATCGTCGACGAGCACGAGGAGCGGCAGGTCTCCGAGGGCTACCGCAAGACGATGAACATCAAGGCGCCGACCGTCTTCGAGCCGGTGGGCAAGCTGTCCGGCGGCAACCAGCAGAAGGTCGTCCTCAGCAAGTGGATCTTCGCGGGTCCGGACGTGCTGATCCTGGACGAGCCGACGCGCGGCATCGACGTCGGCGCCAAGTACGAGATCTACACGGTCATCGACCAGTTGGCCGCCCAGGGCAAGGCGGTCGTCTTCATCTCCTCCGAGCTGCCCGAACTGCTCGGTATGTGCGACCGCATCTACACGATGGCCGCCGGGCGGCTCACGGGCGAGGTCCCGCGGGCCGAGGCCACGCAGGAAGTGCTGATGCGTCAGATGACGAAGGACAAAGAGGTAACGCGATGAGCACCGAAGTCACGGACAAGGTCCCGGCCGCCGCGCCGCCCGGCAAGAGCGGCGGATCGTCCGACGGCAGCCTCCTCCAGCTGGTGCTGGGCGGACTGCGCCGCAACATGCGCCAGTACGGCATGCTGATCGCCCTCGGTCTGATCGTCGTCCTCTTCCAGATCTGGACCGGCGGCGACCTGCTGCTGCCGCGCAACGTCTCCAACCTGGTGCTGCAGAACAGCTACATCCTGATCCTCGCGATCGGCATGATGCTGGTGATCATCGCGGGCCACATCGACCTGTCGGTCGGTTCACTGACCGCGTTCGTGGGCGCCTTCGCAGCCGTGCTGATGGTGCAGCACAGCATGGCCTGGCCCCTCGCCCTGCTGCTCTGCCTGATCGTGGGCGCGGTGGCCGGGTCGGTGCAGGGCTTCCTGATCGCCTATCTCGGCATACCGTCCTTCATCGTCACCCTCGCGGGCATGCTGCTCTTCCGCGGTCTGACGGAGATCCTGCTGAAGGGCCAGACCCTCGGCCCGTTCCCGGACGGCCTGCAGAAGATGGGCAACGGCTTCCTGCCGGAGGTCGGCCCGAAGACGAACTACCACAACATCACCCTGCTGCTGGGCATCGCCCTGCTGGTCTTCGTGGTCCTCCAGGAGGTCCGTGACCGCAAGCGCCAGCAGGAGTTCTCGCTCGACGTGGCGCCCCGCAACCTCTTCCTGCTCAAGCTCGTCGCGATCGTCGCCGCGATCCTCACCGTCACCATGCTGCTCGCCAGCTACAAGGGCGCGCCGATCGTGCTGCTGATCCTCGGCGTGCTGGTGGTCGGTTACGGCTACGTCATGCGCAACGCCGTCTTCGGCCGGCACATCTACGCGATCGGCGGCAACCTGCCGGCCGCGAAGCTGTCGGGCGTCAAGGACAAGAAGGTCACCTTCTACGTCTTCCTGAACATGGGCGTGCTCGCGGCCCTGGCGGGCCTGGTCGTCGCCGCCCGGCTCAACGCGGCCTCGCCGAAGGCGGGTCTGAACTTCGAGCTCGAGGCGATCGCCTCGTCGTTCATCGGCGGCGCGTCGATGAGCGGCGGTGTCGGCACCGTCCTCGGCGCGATCATCGGTGGTCTCGTCCTCGGTGTTCTGAACAACGGCATGAACCTGCTGAGCGTCGGCACCGACTGGCAGCAGGTCATCAAGGGCCTCGCCCTGCTGGCCGCGGTCGGGTTCGACGTGTGGAACAAGCGCAAGTCCGGTTCGTAGACCGGGTCGATCGAGCAGACCGGATCGGGCCCCGCCGTGCGGCGGGGCCCTTCCCATGAAGCAGGGAGGCGCAATGCCGGTGAAGTCGCTGTTCGGCAGGCTGGCCGACGGCACGGAGATCCACAGCTGGGCGCTGGAGAACGGCGGGACCCGGCTGGAGGTCCTCTCCTACGGCGGGATCGTGCGGTCCCTGGAGATCCCCGACCGCGAGGGCCGCCTCGCAGGCGTCAGCCTCGGGTTCGCCACGATCGAGGAGTACGTCGAGAAGACCCCGTACTTCGGCGCGCTGATCGGCCGCTACGGCAACCGCCTCGGCGCCGGGCGCTACACCCTCGACGGCGAGACCCACCAGGTCGACGTCAACGACGGGCCGAACAGCCTGCACGGCGGGGCGGAGGGCTTCGACCGCCGGGTCTGGGACGTGGAACCCTTCGAGGAGGGCGGGGACGTCGGCCTGCGGCTGTCCCGGACGAGCCCCGACGGCGAGATGGGCCACCCCGGCACCCTCGCGGTCGAGGTGACGTACACCCTCACCGCGGCCGGCGACTGGCGGATCGACTACGAGGCCACCACCGACCGCCCGACGGTGGTCAACCTGACGAACCACGTCTACTGGAACCTGGCCGGCGAGGGCAGCGGCCCGGTCGCGGACCACGAGCTGTCGATCGCCGCCGCCCGCTACACGCCCGTCGGCCCGGGGCTGATCCCCACGGGCGAGCTCGCCGAGGTCGCGGGCACCCCCTTCGACTTCCGTGAGGCCAAGGAGATCGGCCGGGACCTGCGGGCGGCCCATCCGCAGCTCCTGCACGGCCAGGGCTACGACCACAACTGGGTCCTCGACAAGGGCGTGACCGAGGAGCCCGTCCCGGTGGCGTTCCTGCGCGACCCGTCCTCGGGCCGCACCCTGACCGTCGCCACGACCGAGCCGGGGCTGCAGTTCTACTCCGGCAACTTCCTCGACGGCACCCTGGCCGGCCCGGGCGGACGCGTCTACCGTCAGGGCGACGCGCTGTGCCTGGAGACCCAGCACTTCCCCGACTCCCCGAACCAGCCGTCGTTCCCCTCGACGACCCTGCGCCCCGGGGAGACGTACCGGTCGACGACGGTGCACACCTTCGGGGCGTAGCGACCGGGCCGGGGCCCTGATCCGGAGACGCGGATGCGAAACCTGGGTTCCCGGTTCCGCAACTCACATTTTTTTCACACCCGTTGAACGGGGTGACTCACACCTGCGTATGTACCGGTGGCCCGTGCTCCCCCGCGCGGGCCACCCAGACGACGGGCCCGGTCGTCCCCAGCGGGCCCGCCCCCTACGGAGGTTCCATGGCCGACAACGTCACCTCGTTGTTCCGCAGTACGGCGGCTCACAGCCCGTCGATGGCGGCGCTGACACGAGAAGGCGGCGACGGGACGGGCCCGGTCGACTTCTGTATCCCCTGCAACCCCTACTTCCCCACCCCGGCCATGATGGACACCATGTCCGCCCGACTGCGGGACATCGTCACCTACTACCCGAGCAGCGCCGACACGATCACCGCCGAGCTGTGCAACCTCCTCCAGCTCCCGCCGCAGGCCGTCGCGATGGGCAACGGCTCCACCGAACTGATCACCTGGATCGACCATCTGCTGGTCCGCGAGTCCCTCGCGGTGCCCGTGCCCACCTTCGGCCGCTGGACCGACCAGCCGATGGAGACCGGCAAGCGGGTCGACATGTTCCCCCTCCAGGAGTCCAGCGGCTTCGCCCTCGACCTCGCCCAGTACGCCGAGTTCATCCGCACCCGGGGCACCAAGGTCGCGGTCATCTGCAACCCGAACAACCCCGACGGCGGCTTCCTGCACAAGCACGCCCTCGTGCAGTTCATGGACGCGATGGCCGACCTGGACCTGATCGTCATCGACGAGTCGTTCCTGGAGTTCGCCGACGCCGAGCAGGAGCCCAGCGTCGTGCAGGAGGCGATGATCCGGCCGAACGTCATCGTGCTGCGCAGCCTCGGCAAGAACTTCGGTCTGCACGGCATCCGCTTCGGCTACATGGTGGCCAACCCCGCCCTGGCCGGCAAGGTCCGCTCGATGCTGCCGAAGTGGAACCTCAACGCCTTCGCCGAGTACGTGGTCTTCATGCTGAAGGAGCACGGCCCCGAGTACATGCAGAGTCTGCTGCAGGTGCGCCGGGACCGCCTCGACATGGCCAGCCAGCTCTCGGCCCTCCCCGGCCTCACGGTCTACCCCTCCCAGGGCAACTTCCTCTTCGTGCGCCTTCCCGTCGGCGCCGAGGGCACGGTCGTCCGGGACCGGCTGCTCACCGAACACCGCATCCTCGTCCGCGAGTGCGGCAACAAGATCGGCTCCTCCAGTCGCTTCCTGCGGCTCGTGGTGCGCCCCCAGGTGGACGTGCGTCGCCTGGTGTCCGGCCTGGAACAGGTGCTCTACGGGACCAGGAGGGGAGCTGCCGTGCCCGAGCTGGGCGCCGGGACCGGCTACAGCTCGGGCACGGCGGCCGTGGACCGGCTGCTGGTCGAGGCGACCAACGGGGCGGGTATGCAGGGCCTCGCCGCTCAGGCCCTCGGCATGCCGGGGCTGGTCGCGGCCCCGGCCGCCGCCGGCATGCCGATGCAGGCGCCCGCGGTGGCGCAGGCCGCCCCGTCCAACGGCGCCGGGATGCCGTTGCCGGCCGCCGCACAGGTCTTCCCCCAGCCTGTGCCCGCGGCCGCTCCGGCCCCGGCGCCGGTCCCGGTCCCCGTCCCCGCGATGCCGCAGGCACCGACGCCCGCGCCGGCTCCGATGATGGCGCCGGCCGCGCAGGCGCCGATGGCTCCCGCCGCCGCGGCCCAGACTCCGCCCGGGGTGCCGGCTCGTGGTGGGCTCACCGCCGCGCAGGTGCGGGGGACCAATGGGCTGGCGCCCGCGCCCGCCACGGGGTGGCCGAACACTCAACCCGCCCAGTCGTGGCCCAATGCCGCCGGGATGGGGCAGGTGGGGTAGCGCCGTCGGGGACAACAGGCAACTACTGTCGACAGTTTGCCTGACAAGTAACTTGACGGATGTTCACTTTACTGTTCTGACAGCCTTCCGACAGAAACCGTCCCTACGGTGCCGCGTTCATGACAGACACCTCGGAAACTCGCAGCCCCATCGGACGCCGCACGGTGCTCGTGGCGACGGGAGCCACCGCCGCCACGCTCGCCGTGGGCGCCGCCGCGTCGACCGAAGCCCCCACCGTCACGGCCGACGACACCGCTCCCGTCGCCGCCGCGGCCGTCTGCACCCTCACCAAGGAGATGACCGAAGGTCCCTACTACCTCGACGGACAGTACGTACGCTCAGACGTCACCGAGGGCAAGGCGGGCATCCCGCTGAAGCTGGCCCTCACCGTGGTCGACGCCGGCAGCTGCGCCCCCCTCAGCAACGCCCTGGTGGAGATCTGGCACGCCGACGCCCTCGGCGAGTACTCCGGTTACGTCGGCAACAACGGCCACAGCGAGCCGGACGACGGCACCTTCCTGCGCGGCGGTGTGCTCACCAACTCCAGCGGACTCGCCTCGATCACCACGATCTACCCCGGCTGGTACCGCGGCCGCTGCGTCCACATCCACGTCAAGGTCGCCACCGGCGTCACGGTCTCCTCCGACGGACACTTCTCCGGCGGCCAGGAGCTCCACACCGGCCAGCTCTTCTTCAACGAGACCATCACGACCGCCGTCGCGAGGGTCTCCCCGTACTCGACCAACACGGTCACCCGCACCACCCTCGCCCAGGACTCCATCTACGACGACGGAGGCGCCGCCTCCGGTCTGCTGACCCTGACCGCCCTGGGAAGCTCGACCTCCTCCGGGTACTCGGGAACGCTGACCCTGGGTGTCGACAGCTGAGCCTCATCCGTGGTCCGGCTGGGCGTCATCGCAACCGCGGTGGCGCCCAGTCCGCACGTCCCAGCCGACCCGCCGCAGCCCGACCGCCGCGGCCAGCCCGCCCATGCCCCCGCCGACGACCACCGCGGTGCCCTGGCTCATACGCTCCCCGTTTCTCCACCTGTAGCGGGAGCGTCCTGACCCACCGGGCGGTGCGACGTCCGCCTGGCCAGGGAGAGCCAGTTGAGGACGTCCACCTCGGCGCGCACGGTCTTTCCGGGCGGGGGCTCCCGGTCCACCACCTCCCACCGGGCGGCGAGGGCGTCCACGAGGTACAGCCCGCGCCCGGCGTCGTCGAGCGGACCCGGGGCGCGCACGGCCCGGGGGCCGGGCGGACGGACCCCGGCACGCGTGTCGCTGACCTCGACTCGGACGCTTCCGGTCACGAGGGAGAGGCACAGCTCGAAGTCCCGGCCGGGTACGCGGCCGTGGGTCACGGCGTTCGCGCTCAGCTCGGCGACGATCAGCGCAACCGTGTCGGAAGCCTCGGTTCCGTGCGGGATCCCCCAGGTGTCGAGCTGGTGCAGCGCGAGGCGCCTCGCCAGGCGGGCACCCCGGGGCGTCGCACTGAAGCGCTGGGTGAACACACGTACGGTGAGCGGGTATTGGGGGGTGGGGCGGACTGTCATGGGGCCAATGTGTCGGGTCCACCCCCCGGCACGCCAGGTGCGACGCGCGTACGCCGCGGAAGCGTACGCGGTGACGCACTGGACAGTACCGATCACTCGCCGTGACCATGGGTGCGGGAGGTGACCATGGGGGTCGAGAGCGGTGAGCCGGAGTCCTCGGACAGTCTGCGGACGTTCGGGGCGGTCGTCCAGGGCCTGCGGGAGCACCACGGGCTGAGCAGGGAGGAACTCGGCGACGTCGTGGGCTTCTCCAAACACACCGTGGCCTCCGTGGAGCTGGGGAGGCGGATGCCGGACGAGGAGTTCGTGGAGGCGGCGGAGCTGGCGTTGGGGAACACGGGGGCGTTGAGGCGGGCGGCGGGGTTCGTCGAACGGCAGACCGGGTTGGCGGCCTGGTTCCAGCGGTGGGCTCGGTTGGAGACGACGGCGATCACGCTGTACGTGTACGAGTCGCGGATGGTTCCGGGGTTGTTGCAGACGGAGGCGTACGCGCGGCATCTGTTCACCGAGAAACTGCCACCCCTGGCCGACGAGCAGATCGAAGCCAACTGGGCAGCACGGGCCAAACGTCAACTGCTGCTCCGGGAGCGGCCGAACACCAAGTTCGGTTTCATCCTCGAAGAGCACGCACTACGGCGGCGGACCGGCGGTGCGGAGGTCGCTCGCGAGGCCATCGATCACCTGTTGGCGATGAGCGACCGACGGAACCTCGACATCCAGATCATGCCGATGGTCTGCGAGTCGCACCCCGGGCTCGGCGGCCCGCTCCAGCTACTGGAGACGCCGAATCACAAGTGGTTCGCATACTGCGAGGGCCAGCGGGGTGGCCTGCTGGTCTCCGAACCGAAAGAGGTCAGCATCCTCCACATGCGCTATGCCAGGATGCTTTCACAGGCTCTCCGACCGGATGAATCCAGGAGCCTGTTGCGGCAGATCCGAGGAGACCTATGAACGCGTCCGAACTGGCCTGGTTCAAGAGCAGCTACAGCAGCAGCGGCGACGGAGACTGCGTCGAGGTCGCCCCCCTCCCCCACCGGATCCACGTCCGCGACTCCAAGGACAAGTCCGGTCCCCACCTCACCCTCTCCCCCACCGCGTGGGCCGAGTTCGTGGCCCACGCGGGGAGGTGACCCGAGGGTCAGGGCCGGCTCACTTGGCGGGGCACTCCTTCCACGCCATGTGGTAGACGGTGTTGATGTCGCCGTCGGTCGAGTCCATCGTCATGAAGCTGACCTTGGACGGCGAGGAACTGCCCGCGTTCACGCGCAGCTCGGTGTTGATGTTGAAGTTGCGCTGCACGCCGCACGGGGCGTAGACGAGGTTCGCCCAGTCCGTGATGTCGGTCGCCTGCCAGTTGTCGTTGAGCGCGCCGTTGAAGGTGTGGTTCTTGAACACCGTCTGCGACGAGCCCTGGAAGTAGTACGACGACCGCTGCACGGCGTTGGCACCGGACTGGAGCGAGGCGAAGCCGCGGTAGTCCGCCTGGGCGATGGCGTACGTGAAGCCCTGCGGGACATGGACGATCAGGCTGAGCTGGCAGTTCTTGCGGAACGCGGTCGGGTCGGAGTTGCCGCCGACCTGGGCGAGGTACTCGCTGTAGGTCACCGTGAAGGCGGTGTTGTCCTCGGACACGGCGACGGCCGCCGAACCGGGGCGGCAGCCCGAGCCGTTGACCGTGGCGACATCGATGACGATCTTGTCGGGGGGCGGGTCGGCGATCCCGCCCGGGTGGGGCGCGGGCATCGCCGCGGTGACGAGGGCGGCGACGGCGCCGCCCAGGAGCAGTCCACTTGCCATGGGGGGTCTCTCCTCTTCGAGGAAGCACTTCGTTGAAGTGTGGAGAACCTGTGAGGTTTCTGTGGAGCACCGCGGCGATCGAATCGTAGGGAGGCCTCTGGGGGGCGGCCAGGGGGAACTCCGGCCATTCACCCCGGCCCGTTCACACGGCCCGCTCAGGAGACGAGGGGCCGCTCCTCCGACTCGGTCAGCCGTACGGTGCACAGGCCGCCGCGCTCGGTCGTCACCTCGGTCACCTTCAGCTGGGTGCCGGGCAGCAGGATGAACTCCTCCTCGCCGGTGAACGCGGAGAACCGACGGATGCCGACGGCCCGCGCGGGCCGCACCTCGAAGAGCGTCCGCTTGCCGCGGCCGCCCAGGAAGGCGCGGGCGACGCCGAGTTCGGAGGTGCAGGACGACACGCCCCACCAGGTGACGGTCCGTCCGACCGGGTACTGCGCGCGCAGGTCCAGCGGCACACCGCGCCACAGCGGCTCGGTACGGACCGGCAGCCCCGACACCGCCGAGAACAGCAGCCGCAGATACGGCAGGTAAGGGGCCAGTTTCGACCGGTCGGGGTGGCGCAGAACGGCGTTGATCTCCCGGTAGAACGCCGACTCGCAGGTGTAGAGGTAGAGCGCGGCGACCGCGTCGGCGGACAGGCTCCCCGCCTGCTGGTCCGCGAGCCGCTTGCCGAAGTCGTGCGAGCGCTGGACGTGCCGGTCGAGGCCGCGCAGCAGGCCGGCGACGGGGCCGACGGCGTCCGGGAAGGCCAGCAGCGGGGTGTCGAACACCCCGGTGATCTCGGGGAGGACGAGGCCCTCGTCCTTGACGCTGGAGAGCCGCTCCAGATAGAGCTGATGCAGCTCCATGGTGGAGGTGATGAACGCGCCCATGCGGGCGGCCACACCGTCGTCGGCCCCGCCGGCCTCCCCCGCCCGCTGATCCCACCCGCTGCTCGGCAGCCAGTCGACCGGCTCCGCGCCCACCGCGGCGAGGGCGTCGTTGACCAGGGTGAAGTGGTCGCCGTCGCAGAAGATGTCGCCCTGGGCGGCGGGATTGCAGTGGTCGAGGTGCCGGACCTCGACGTCCGGGTACTTCTTCTGAAGCCGCTGGACGACCGACTTCAGACTGCGGGCGTGCGCTCCCCACCAGGCGAAGACGACACCGCGGTCCTCCTCGTCCTCGGCGTCCTGCTTGGCCTTGAGGATCTCCTCGACGATCCGCTCGGCGACCGGACGCCAGAACGCGGTGTGCGGATCGGACCCTCGCGGACCGTCGCTGCTCGCGGTGAGGGCCGCGTTCAGCAGGAGGACGCCCTGGGTGAGCATCGCCTGGAACCACTCCGGCGGCTGGACGGTGTCCTGCTTCCTCAGCAGCGCGCGGACGTCGGCTATCGGCGTCTTCTTCGGGATGCCGTACTTCCACATCGCCGCCGCCTTGATGAGACAGCGGATGCTGACGACGCGGCCGAACTGGCTGTCCTTCCAGTCGTGGAAGGTGTTGTCGAACATCGCGATGCCGGTGGCGCTCTCCGGGCGCGGATACGGGTTCTGCCCGAAGACGACGACCTTCCACTTGTGCGGCGGGTTCGGCTTGAGCGCCTGGAAGGTGAGTTCACGGACCGGGACCACGTCCGGGCCGCGGCCCGGGCCGATGAACGAGGCGGCGCCCGGCTGGGCCTCGATGACGGGCTTGAGCAGCGGAAGCCACGGTTCACCGCCGCCCTGGAACAGTTCGGCGAGGGCCAGCGGGTCGTTCGGGTCGGGCTGCGCGGAGGCGTTGGCGTCGATCATGGCGGGGACGCTAACAGCGGGGTCTGACAACGCCCTTTCGGCCCCGGTGCATTGCCACGGGGCGTTGTCAGTGGGTCCTTGTAGCGTCGTGATCACTGGAAGGACCGGGTCCCCGACGGGAGTGTGGAAGATGACCGAGAACCGTGTGCAGCCGCCGCTCGAGGTGGTCCTGACCGACGTCAACGCCAAGGTGGTCGACGCCTGGCGGGCGGCCTTCGCCGACACACCGGAGATCGTGATCCGCAAGGGCTCGATCCTCGAGGTGACCGCCGACGCCTGGGTCAGCCCGACCAACGCGCGCGGGCTGATGAACGGCGGGGTGGACGCCGTCGTCAAGCGCCACCTCGGCGCGGGCATCCAGCTCCGTGTCCAGCGGGCGATCCGCGACGGGTTCGGCGGACGGCTGCCGGTGGGCAGCGCGGTGTGCGTGCCCTCGGGGGCGACGAACCCGAAGTTCCTGATCTCGACGCCGACGATGGAGCAGTCCTCGCAGAACGTGAGCGCGACGCTGAACGTGGCCCTGGCCTGCGCCGCCGCGTTCCAGGCGATCCACCGGAAGAACGACGAGACGCCCGGCGCCATCGGGTCGGTGGCCCTGGTCGGCCTGGGCGCGCAGACCGGACGGGTGCCGGCCCGGGTGTGCGCCAACCTGATGTGGACGGGCTACACGCTCTTCAACGACCACCGCTTCGAGGACTACGACGACCTGCGCGCCACGATCGTCGCCCAACTCGACGACATCGAGAGCGCGCCCGCCGAGCAGCGGGTCCGCATAGCGCCGCCGAAGCGGACGACCTCCCGCCACTGACCGGGACTTGTCCCAACTCGCCGTAGATCACGGGGTGTTGACCGTTGCATCCCCAGGTCCTTCACAGCCGCACATTAAGGATTTCCTCAGGTGCGCTCCTAATTTCTTCCGCATGACGGGAAACAACGAGCACCACGAGATCCTCGACAGCAACGACAACCACGACACCCAGCAGCCCGGGAGGCACCGGCTCGACAAGAGCATGAAGCGCCGCCGCGTTCTGATCGGCGGCAGCGCGGTCGCCGCCGCCGGCGGACTCGCGATCGCCGGCATGGCCTCGGCCGACACCACCACCAGCGAGTCGGGCTCCTCGGCCGCCGCGGCCAAGGCCTCCACCTCCTCCTCCGCCGCCTCCGGCGTCTGCACCCTGAACGCCGAGGTCACCGAAGGTCCCTACTCCCTGGAGGGCGCCCTCGTGCGCGAGGACATCCGGGAGGACAAGGAGGGCTTCGAGGTCCAGTACACCTTCACCGTCGTCGACCAGGCCAACGACTGCGCGCCGCTCGCGGACGCCCTCGTGGAGATCTGGCACTGCGACGCCCTCGGCGAGTACTCCGGTTTCGTCGGCGGCAACGGCCACAAGGAGGAGGACAACGGCACCTTCCTGCGCGGGGGTCAGATGACCGACGAGAACGGCCAGTGCAGCATCACCTCGATCTGGCCCGGCCACTACGTCTCCCGCGCGGTGCACGTCCATATGCGAGTGCACACGGACGTGACGCTCACCGACGACTCGTACACCGGCGGCGACGTCATCCACACCGGGCAGCTGTTCTTCGACCCGGACATCAACGAGGAGATCCAGGCGACCTCGCCGTACTCCGCGAACACCACCAAGGAGACCGCTCTCGCCGACGACAGCATCTACGACGACGGAGGCGCCTCCTCGGGCCTGCTGACCCTGACCGCTCTCGGGTCCAGCGTCTCCGACGGCTACAAGGCCACCCTCACCGTGGGCGTCAACTCCGCCTGACCCCCGGGGCGGTGCCCACCCACCCCCGCCGCGGCCCCCGGCCACGCACTGGTCGGGGCCGCGGCGGGAGCAGCCCGACCGGCGAACCTACGGGTTCTCCCAGGCGGCCGGTTCCGCCGCCAGTTCCTTCACGGGATCCGGGAGCGCGTCCGCCGCGATGTCCGCGACCGTGACCCCCTCCAGGATCCGGCGCACGTTCGCCCGCAGCGCGATCCACAGCGGGAGCAGGGGCTCGGCCGAGCCCGTGTAGGTGAGACCGGTGGGGCGTTCCCCCCGGACGGAGACGATCGGGCCGTCGACCGCCCTGATCACGTCCGCCACGGTGATCGACGCGGCGTCGCGGGCCAGACGGTAGCCGCCCCCTCCGCCGCGCCGGCTGTCGACCACACCGGCCCGGCGGAGGTCGCCGAGGATCCCTTCCAGGAACTTGTGCGGAATGTCCTGCGCGGCGGCGACCGTCTCCGCCTTCACCGGGTCACCGCCCTGCCGTACGGCGAGCTCCAGTACCGCCCGTACCGCGTAGTCCGCCCGTGCCGAGATCCTCATGCGCACATTGTGACGCGCCTTTCCGCGAGCGGGCGGCTCAGGCCAGCCGGATGACGTTCCAGGAGAGCGGCTCGAGTACGGCGGTGAGGGTGCCGTCCTCGATCTTCGTGCCCTCCACGACGTGCGGAGCCACCCGCTCCGGTTCGTCGAGCGTGTTGCGGGCGTCCGGGTCGGCGTCCGCGAGCGCGCTGTGCTCGACGACCGAGGTGACGTCGAGGCCGTTCAGCGCCACCTCGAGGGGCAGCGCCTCGGTGCGGCCCCGGTTGACGGCGAAGACGGTGACCGTGCCGTCCTCGGCCCGGACCGCCGTCGCGTGCAGCAGGTCGGTCTCGCCGTACTTCTTCGTCTCGTAGGTCGGCGAGACCACCCGTACGTCGAGGACCTGGCCGAGGCCGTGGCGGGCGGCCTGGGCGAACGGGAAGAACGTCGTCTGCCGCCAGGCCGGCCCGCCGGGCTCGGTCATGATCGGGGCGATGACGTTGACGAGCTGGGCGAGACAGGCGACGGTGACGCGGTCCGCGTGCCGGAGCAGGGCGATGAGGAGCGAGCCGAAGACGACCGCGTCCAGGACGCTGTAGTTGTCCTCCAGGAGGCGGGGGGCCTCCGCCCAGTCCCGCGTGCCGGAGTTCTCGATCTCGTGCCACTTCGAGATGTACCAGACGTTCCACTCGTCGAAGGAGAGGTTGATCTTCTTCGTGGACTTGAGCCTCGCGCCCACGTGGTCGGCGGTGGCGACCACGTTCTCGATGAAGGACTCCATGTCGACGGCGGAGGCCAGGAACGAGTCGACGTCGCCGTCCTCGGGCTGGTAGTAGGCGTGCAGGGAGACGTGGTCGACGAGGTCGTACGTCTCGGCGAGGACCGTCGCCTCCCACTCGGCGAACGTGGGCATGGACTGGCTGGAGGAGCCGCAGACGACGAGCTCGACATCCGGGTCCATCTGGCGCATCGCCCGGGCCGTCTCGGCGGCGAGGCGGCCGTACTCCTCCGCCGTCTTGTGGCCGGTCTGCCAGGGCCCGTCCATCTCGTTGCCCAGGCACCACAGCCGGATGCCGAAGGGGTCCTTGTCGCCGTGGGTCACCCGGAGGTCGGAGAGGGCGGTGCCGGCGGGGTGGTTGGCGTACTCCTGGAGTTCGAGGGCCTCGGTCACGCCGCGGGTGCCGAGGTTGACGGCCATCATCGGTTCGGCCTGCGGGCCGATCTTGCGGAGGAAGGCGATGTACTCGGAGAGGCCGAAGCGGTTGGTCTCCGTGGAGCGCCAGGCGAGGTCGAGACGGCGGGGGCGGTCCTCCTTCGGGCCGACCGAGTCCTCCCACTTGTAGCCGGAGACGAAGTTGCCGCCGGGGTAGCGGATCGCCGTGACGCCGAGTTCACGGACGAGGCCCAGGACGTCCTGGCGGATGCCGTCCTGGTCCGCGGTGGGGTGGTCCGGTTCGAAGATGCCGGTGTAGACGCAGCGGCCCAGGTGTTCGACGAAGGAGCCGAAGAGGCGGGGGTTGACTTCGCCTATGGTGAAGGCGGGGTCGAGGGTGAAGCGGGCGGTGCGCATCTTTTCCTTTCAGGTTCAGTTGTGTCCGCGGGTGGGTGGGTCCGGTCGCGCCCACGCGGCGGAGCCGCACATCGATACGGCCCCGCGCCCCTAAAAGAGCGTTGGCCAGCCGTTCTTGGTCCAGCTCAAGGTGTTGAGCCCCAGCTTCGGGGTGCCGTTGTCGGCTGCGTCGTAGTAGTGGTACGCCAGGACATCTCTGCCCCCGTCCTTGAAGATCGACTCTCCGCCGGTGCCGATGGAGCGGCCGTGACCCTCCAGGAGGAGGTCGCCGCCGCCCTCCAGGAGGGGCGTGCCGGTGCTGTCGACGTACGGGCCCGTCACCTTCGTCGCTCTGCCGGCCCTGATCCTGTACGTCGAGTTCACTCCCGCGCAGCACTGGTCGTAGCTGGCGAAGAGGTAGTAGTAGCGGCCGTGGCGGACGATGTACGGGCCCTCCACCGCGTAGGGGGCGTCGGGGCGGGTGGCCAGGTGGTGGACCTGGGCGTCCCCCGATCGCCTTGCCCGTCCTTGCGGAAGGCGTCCACCATCGCGACCTGGTTGGCGCCGTCGCCGCCCTGGAAGAGGTTCCAGTAGCGGACGCGGGTGCGGCTGCCCGCGGCGAGCGCGTCGGCGCCGGTGCCGAGCGCGGCGAAGCCGAAGCTGCCCGCGACCACCGCACCGGCCGCCGCGGTGAGGAGGTGCCTGCGATTCAGGCGAGGTTGTGCCATACCTTGCCCCTGTCGTTCGACATTTCGGATCTTGCCCGTAACTTCGAACGCGACCGTAAAATCGATGCGCTTGCGCGTCAATGGTTTCGACACGAAGTCTGATAGCGCTTTCTATCGCACCCTCGCCACTCCCCCACTCCCGTCGAATCTTTTCGTGACGCGGACACAACCAGCCGCGTAGGCTCGAAGCCGCGGCCGGAGGGCGCCGGGCGGGCTGCCGTGCGGCGGTGAGAAGGGGGCGGGACCTGATGGACATCGCGGGCGCGCGCGAGAGGGCGGCCCGGATCGCCTCCGCGCTGCGGCGCCCGAGGACCGGACCGGCCATGCGCGAACTCACCGGTGAGCTCTCGGCCGCGCTGCGGGCCCGGCCCCGGCGGCCGGCCGGGGTGCGGGAGGTGTCCCGGGCGCTGTGCGAGGCGATGGCCGCGCGGCGCGGCGGACGGCCCGTGGAGCTGCGGTTCGAGCGGTTCCCGGACGAGATCGGGGTGACCGGGCTGTGGGTGGAGTTCCATGACTTCGACCTGGTCATCGTGGAGGAACGGGCCGAGGCCGTGCAGCAGTTGGTGATCCTCGGCCATGAGCTGTGGCATCTGCACGCCGGGCACCGGCACCACCATCACGGCCTCGGCCGGGACGCGGCGGGGGTGCTCGCCCGGCGGCGCGACTGGGAGTCCGTCGCGCTGACGGTGGCCGCCCGCAACGGGTCCCGGGAGGCCGACGAGGCCGAGGCCGACGACTTCGGCCACCGGCTCGCGGCCCGCTTCCGGCGCTACCTCTGCGCGGACGGGGCGGGCGGAGCGGGCGGGGAGGCGTCGCCGGTGCAGCGGACGCTGGGCTATCGCGGGCGTGGGGGCGCGGCCCGGTGATCCACGGCCTGTACATCTCCTTCTGGCTGCCCACGGTGGTGCTGGGCGCCGCCCTGGCGATCAAGCTGCCCAGCATCCTCAAGCTGTGGCGGGATCCGCTGCTGCGGGCGGTCGGCGGGCTGCTGCTGTTCGCGTGCGCGGTGTTCGTGTTCGCCGCGCCGAAGACGATCGCCTGGACCAACCGGGTCACCGGGGTCCCCAACATCGCGGCGCCGTGGGTGTACTCGCTGCTCACCGCGCTCTCCGCGTCCTGGCTGCTGCTGGTCATCGCCTGGCGCAACAACCTCACCGAGCGCTCGGCCCAGACCCGGCGGGCCACCCGGTGGGTGGTCTCCGTGTACGCGGGGGTCGTGGTCGCGCTGTGGGTGCTGTTCGCGCTCGCCGACGTGCCCGTGGAGCGGATCCGGGACCTGGACACGTACTACGCCACGACGCCCTTCATGCGTGAGGAGATCCTGCTCTATCTGCTCGCGCACACGGTGGCCTGCTCGGTCACCGCCGGGCTGATCTGGAACTGGAGCCGCACCGAGGGGCTCGATGCCTGGCTGCGCTGGGGGCTGCGCTTCCTCGGGGCCGGGTATGTGACGAACCTGCTGTTCAGCGCGGCCAAGCTGACGGCCGTCGTGGCCCGCTGGACCGGGCACGACCTGGACTGGCTGAACACCAACATCGCGCCGTCGGCCGCGTGCGTCGCCGCGACGCTGGTCGCGATCGGCTTCATCGTCCCGCACGCCGGGCAGTACCTCCAGGAGCGCTGGCGGGTCCGCCGGCTGCACCGCGGTCTGAAGCCGCTGGCCCGGCTCATGCGCTCGGCCGTCGGCAGCCGCGAGCCGCTCGCTCTGCGTGCCACCCCCGAGCTGCGGCTGATCCGCCGGGAGACCTTCATCCGTGACGCCGTCCTCCAGCTCGCCCGCCATCTCGACGACGACCTGCGCAGACGCTCCTACGACGCGGCGGTGGCCCTCGGCTTCGACCGCGGCCGCGCCCAGGCCCTGGCGGCAGCGGTGACCATCCAGGAGGCAGTGGCGACCCTGGACCACGACGAGCCCCGTGAGGGCACCGGGACCAACACCCCGAGCACCGTCCCGGAGCCCGGGCCCACCGCCCCGGAGCCCGGAGGGGCGGGGCGGGGGGACGCCGCGCCGGGAGCCGGGGGCGCCGCGCCGGGAGCCGGAGGGGCCGGACTCGGAGCCAGGGCCGCCGCGCTGGGAGCCGGAGGGGCCGGACCGGGAGCCGGGGCCGCCACGACGGAAGCCAGGAGTGCCGCGCCGGGAGCCGGAGGGGCCGGGCTGGGTGCCGAGGGCGCCGGGCTGGGAGCGAGGAGTGCCGGACTGGGAGCCGGGGGCGCCGGGCTGGGAGTCGGAAGTGCCGCGCTGAGGGCCGGAGGCGCTGTCGCCGGGGCGCGGGGTGCCGGGCCGAGGCTGGAGAGCGCGGTGGGCGGGGGCGAGGGTACGGGCGTGCGGGCGGAGGGCTCCGTGGCGGGGCCAGGGGCATTCGGCTCTCCCGGTACGCCGGCCCACTCGGCCCCCTCGGATCCGGCCGTCTCGGATCCGGCCGTCTCGGCTCCGGCCCCCCTGGATCCGGCCGCCTCGGCTCCGGCCCCCCTGGATCCGGAAGCCTCGGATCCGGACGCCTCGGATCCGGCCCCCTCGGCTCCGGCCCCCCTGGATCCGGCCGTCTCGGGTCCGGACGTCTCGGGTCCGGACGCCTCGGCCGGCGTGTCCAGGGCCTCCCGCAGGGAGGCCGTGTCCAGGGCCTCCCGCAGGGAGGACGGCGGGTTCACGGCCGGCGACGGGGCCGGGACCGATACGACTTATCTGTTGCGGGAGATCCAGGCCGTGTCCGAGGTTCTCCGGCATCCCGATGACATCGACGCGGTCCGTGAGCTCGCGGTCCGCCCCGGCAGAGAGCACCTCCGCGCATGACTGAAGATCCCACCCCCGCCAGAACCGCCGTAGTCCTGGGGGGATCCCATGCCGGCATGCTCGCGGCGGCCGCCCTGGCCGGTCTCGTCGAGCGGGTCGTCGTCGTCGAGCGGGACGTGCTGCCCGACGGTCCCGCGCCCCGCAAGGGGCTCCCCCAGGCGCGCCACGCCCACATGCTGTGGTCGGGCGGGGTGCGGGCGCTCACGGAGTTGCTGCCGGGCGCCACGGACGCGCTGTGGGCGGCCGGGGCGCGCCGGCATCCGGTCACCACGGACATGGTGGTGATGGGGGCGCGCGGCTGGTTCCGGCGCTGGCCCGAGTCGCACCACGTCGTCCTCGCGGGACGGGACCTGCTGGACGCCACCGTCCGGGCGCAGGTCCTCGCGGACGAGCGGGTCGAACTGCTCGACGACACCGAGGTGCTGGGGCTGGAGGGCACGGCGGCGGCGGTCACCGGCGTGCGGGTCCGCAGCAGGGGAGGGGACCGGGACGGCGTACGGGTGGTGCGGGCCGGGCTGGTCGTGGACGCGACGGGACGCGGCTCCCGGGCGTCGCGGTGGCTGACGGAGCTGGGGCTGCCCGAGGTGGAGCGGCGTGAGGTCGACGCCGGGCTGGCGTACGCGAGCCGGCTGTATCTCGCCCCCGAGCAGGCGCGCTCCGGTTACCCGATCGTGAACGTGCAGCCGGATCCGCGGGACGGGCGTCCGGGGCGGGCCGGGTTCCTGCTCCCCATCGAGGACGGCCGCTGGATCGTCACCCTCAACGGGACGCGGGGCGGTGAACCGTCCGCCGACGCCGGGGACTTCGTCCGGTTCGCCCGGGAGGAGCTGCGGCATCCGATCATCGGGGAGCTGCTGGAGCGGGCCGAGCCGCTGACCGACGTGTCGTACACGCGGACCACGCTCAACCGGCGGCACTTCTACGAGCGGATGCCGGTGTGGCCGGAGAACTTCGCGGTCCTCGGGGACGCGCTCGCCGCGTTCAACCCGCTCTACGGCCACGGGCTCGCCGTCGCCGCGCAGAGCGCGGTGCTGCTGCGGGGTGCGGTGCGGCGCCACGGGTGGGGAGCGGCCGGGTTGGCCCGGCGCATCCAGCGGGCGGTGGCACGGCCGGCGGCGGCCGCGTGGGATCTGGCGATCGGGCAGGACGTGTTCTACCCGGGGGCGACGGAGGGCGGCCCGACGGTGCGGGACCGGGTGCTGTCGGCGTACGTGGGGCGGCTGATGCTGACGGCCACCGGGAACGGGCGGATCGCCCGCCGGGTGACCGACGTGACGTCGTTGGAGCGGGGGGCCGCGGTGCTGCTGACGCCGTCCGTGCTGCTGGCCGCCGCGGTGGGGCCGCTCAAGCCGGCGTTGAGCGGACCGCCGTTGACCGGGGAGGAACTCAAGCGGGTGGGGTTGCCGTAGCCGGTAGCCGCGCCAGGGTGTCCGGGCGCGGCGGAGCCGCAGAGGGACGCGGCCCCGCGCCCCAAAGGGGCGCGGGTCGGTCAGCCCCTGAACGCCGGCTGGGGCAGGCCCTTGCCCACCCCCGGTACCACCAGCAGTGAGCCCGCGACCGGGTGCGGGGCGTCCAGGCCCACTCGGGCCGTCGTCACGTAGAGGTCGGTCAGGTCGGCGCCGCCGAAGGCGCAGGCCGTCACCCGGGGGGTGGGGAGGGTGATGACGCGGTCGAGTTCCCCCGTGGGGGTGTACCGGCGGACCGCTGCGCCGTCCCACAGCGCGACCCAGACGCAGCCGTCCGCGTCCACGGTGAGGCCGTCGGGGAAGCCGGCGCCCTCCTCGATCTCGACGAAGGGGCGGCGGGCGGAGATCCGGCCGTCGGTGAAGTCGAAGACGTCGACGCGGCGGGTCGGGGAGTCGATGTAGTACATGAGCGAGTGGTCCGGGCTCCAGCCCGTGCCGTTGCTCACCGCCACGTCGTCGAGGAAGACCTCGGCCGTGCCGTCGCCGGTGAAGCGGGACAGGGTGCCGCCGCCCGGCGCCTCGTCGTAGCGCATGGTGCCGGCCCACAGCGAGCCGTCGGGGGCGACGGCTGCGTCGTTGGCGCGGCGGCCGGGGACGGGCTCGTGGTGCAGCCAGCGGAAGGCGCCGTCCTCGTCGAGGAGGCCCACGCCGTCACGGAGGTTCAGGACCAGGCCGCCGCCCGCGCGGGGCTTGGCCGCGCCCACGTGCTGGTCGGTGACCCGGACCGTGCGGCGGCCGGTCGAGGGGTCGTAGGTGTGCAGGCGGGAGCCCAGGATGTCGAGCCAGAGGAGGCGGCCGGTGGCCGGGTCCCAGGTGGGGCCCTCGCCGAGGGTGGCCTCGGCCCGTACCGCGACGTCGTACGAGGTGCTCATGCCGCGCTCCGGTAGCCGAGGAGTTCCGACAGTTCGGCGGCGCCCTTCGCGGCGAGCTGCTCCAGCTCGGTGCGGCGGTCGTCGCTCCAGCGGATCATGGGCACGGAGATGGACAGGGCCGCGACGACCTGGCCGGTGCGGTCACGGACGGGGGCGGCGACACAGCTCACGTCGGGGTTCGACTCGCGGCTCTCCACCGCGACGCCCCGGTCCCGGATCTCCGCGAGCGCGGTGCGCAGGGCGGCGGGCTCGGTGATGCTGTTGGGGGTCATCCGCACGAGCGCCGCGTCGTCGGGGATCCGGGCGCTGAGCTCGGCCTCGGGGAGGGAGGCCAGCAGCATCTTGCCGACGGAGGTGCAGTGGGCGGGCAGCCGGCGGCCGGCGGCCGACACCATGCGCACGGCGTGCGTGGAGTCGACCTTGGCGATGTAGATGACGTCCGTCCCTTCGAGGATCGCCACGTGGACGGTCTCGTCACACGTCTCGGCGACACTGCGGGCGACCTGCTGCCCCTCGGCGGCGAGGTCGAGCTGCTCGGCGTAGCGGCTGCCGAGCTGGTAAGGACGGACGCCGAGGCGGTACCGTCCGGGCTGTCCGGGCACGGGGACGATGTAGGAGCGCGCGGCGAGCGTGGTCACCAGTTCGTGCACCGTGGTGCGCGGGAGCTGGAGCTTGCGCACGATGTCGGGGGCGGAGAGCGTCCCGTCCCCGTCGAGGAAGAGCTCGAGAATGTCGAGAGCTCGGGTCACGGCTGGTACGAGGCGTCCCACGACCGGCCCCCTCCCTGTTTCGTCCCTGGCCTGCGTTCGAAATATCAACAGGCGATCGGCATGACGAACACAGGCTGTCATATGGCGCTGCCCTGGGCAATGGTCCTGAAAGCCCTCGGTGGGCCAGGATGGGGGCATGCCGACCCCGAAACGTCTCGCCGGCACCTTCAGTGTCGCCGACTTCCAACTCGTGCTGCTGCGCCGCATGGCCGACCACAACCCGGATCTGGTGGACGACGCCCGCCGTGACCTGGGGGTGTCCCTGGCGCAGATGAGGGAGGCCAACAAGCGCTGGCAGGCCATGGTCCACTCCCCGCACGCACGCGGCGCCCTCTCCCGTTACCGCTCGGTCCTCGGTGAACCCGAGTCGAGGACCGCCCGCCGCGTCGGTGACCTCGACTGCGAGTCCTGGCAGTGGCCGATCCCGCTGTGGCCCGACCTCCGCTTCGAGGTGCTGCTCGCGCCGAACCAGTCGGTCTGGAACGACTGGCTGGTCCGCTCCCCGCAGACACCGGCCCCCGACCTGCGCACCCTGGACGATCTGGCCCCCTGGTCCTGCACGGTCGACGAGGTCACCGGCGCCTTCGCCCCGGCCCGCCCGCTGGAGGGGACCGCCCCCACCCGCTGGGGGCTGGCCTTCACCGCGCCGGACGCGTTCGGCACCCCCAGGGAGGTGGTCGCCGAGTTCACCTGGGGGCTGCTCCAGCGGACGACGGTCAGGGACGGGTACACCCCGCTGCCCGGGCAGTACGACGCGTACGGGCCGTACGAGCCGTACTAACGCCGCGCCGTCCGGGCCGCCGCGAGGATCCCCGCGACGACCCCCGCGACCGAGCCGGTGTGCAGGAACAGGAACAGGTTCGGTTCGACCAGCTCCAGTTCCATGACCCGGGGCCGGCCGTCGTCGCCGTCCACGAGGTCCACGCGCGCGTACAGCAGCCCGGGGGCCTCCGGCACGGCCGCCAGGGCCTGTTCGGCCACGGCCAGTTCGGCGTCCGTCGGCTGCCAGGGCTCCAGGCCCGGGTGGGCCACCTTGCGCTCGTCGTACGGCGTGCCGGGCGCGAGGACGGCGCCCTTGCGGCTGGCGTGCAGCAGCCGGCCGCCGAAGAACTGCAACGCCCGCTCACCGGCCGCGTCGATGCCCCGCACATAGGGCTGCACCATCGCGGTGAGGCCCTCGGCGTGCATCCGCGCGAGCTGCCGTACGGCGGTGTCGTGCTCGTCGGGGGTGTAGCGGGCGGCGAAGCGGGCGCCGGCGCCGGTGGTCGGCTTCACGACGTACTCGTGGTCGTCGGGCAGATCGGCCGGCTCCCCGGGCGCGAGGTAGCGCGTCGGGACGGTCGGCACCCCGGCGGCCGCGAGCGCGCCGAGGTAGCGCTTGTCGCTGTTCCAGCGGACCACCCCGGCCGGGTTGGCCAGCCGGGTGACGGCGGCGGTCTTCTCCGCCCAGGCCACGAACTCGGCCGCGCGCCAGCTGTAGTCCCAGGTGGAACGGATGACGGCGAGGTCGTGGGCCGCCCAGTCGACGTCGGGGTCGTCCCAGACGACGGCCTCCGCGTCCGCCCCGGCCTCCTTCAGCGCCGCCACCAGCCCCGGCAGATCCCGGTCGACGGCGACCTCGGGCCCCGGCCGGCAGGTGACAAGGGCGATACGGGGCACGCGGGCTCCCCCTTCATACGCAGATCCGATTTCCGGCCTGTCGGTGATCGATCCCCGGAAGGCTAACAACCACCGCCGAAGGCCCGGACACCGTGTGCCGTGTGGTGGCCGACGTGGTGCGGGTGGGCCGAGTCGGGGCAGGATCGGGGGCACATGGCCCTCAGCCCAAGGAGCGTCCGCGTGTCCTCTCTCTTCCCGGCCCTGACGGGTGACCCCTCCGAGCGCGTCGCACTGCGGTTCGGCGAGCGGGCCCTGACCTATGCGGAGCTCGCGGCGGCGGCCGGGGCCGTCGGGGAGCGGGTGCGCGGGGCGCGGCGCGTCGCCGTGTGGGCCACGCCGGCCCTGGAGACCGCCGTGGCGGTGGTGGGCGTGCTGCTCGCCGGGGCCGCCGCCGTGCCGCTCAATCCGAAGTCGGGGGACAAGGAGCTCGGGCACATCCTCGGCGACAGCGCGCCGGGGCTGGTGCTGGCCGCCCCGGGGGACGAACTGCCCGCCGCGCTCGCCGGGTTCGAGCGCGTCGACGTGGACGCGACCGCCGTGGGGCCGGCCCCCGTCGGGGAGGAGCGGGTGGGCGACGGGGAACCGGCTCTCGTCGTCTACACCTCCGGCACCACCGGCCCCCCGAAGGGCGCGGTCATCCCCCGCCGCGCGGTCGCCGCCACTCTCGACGCCCTCGCCGACGCCTGGCGGTGGACGGGGCAGGACGTGCTGGTGCACGGGCTGCCGCTGTTCCATGTGCACGGGCTGGTGCTGGGAGTGCTGGGACCGCTGCGCCGGGGCGGGTCGGTACGGCATCTGGGGCGCTTCACCACCGAGGGCGTCGCCCGGGAGCTGAACGACGGCGCGAGCGTGCTGTTCGGGGTGCCGACGATGTACCACCGGATCGCCGAGGCGCTCCCGGACGACCCCGAGCTGGTCAGGGCGCTGTCGGGGGCGCGGCTGCTGGTGTCGGGGTCGGCCGCCCTGCCGGTGCACGACCACGAGCGGATCGCGGCGGCGACCGGACGACGGGTGATCGAGCGGTACGGCATGACGGAGACCCTGATGAACACGGCCGTACGGGCCGACGGGGAGGCGCGGGCCGGGACCGTCGGGGTGCCGCTGCCGGGCGTGGAGCTGCGGCTCGTCGACGAGGACGGGGCGGCCGTCGCGGCGTACGACGGGGAGACCGTCGGTGAGATCCAGGTGCGCGGGCCGAACCTGTTCACCGAGTACCTCAACCGGCCCGACGCCACCGCCGCCGCGTTCACCGCCGACGGCTGGTTCCGCACGGGGGACGTGGCCGTGCTCGACCCGGACGGGTATGTGCGGATCGTCGGGCGCAAGGCGACCGATCTCATCAAGAGCGGCGGGTACAAGATCGGGGCCGGGGAGATCGAGAACGCGCTGCTGGAGCATCCGGGGGTGCGCGAGGCCGCCGTCACCGGGGCGCCGGACGCGGACCTCGGGGAGCGGATCGTCGCCTGGATCGTCCCGGTCGATCCCCAGTCGCCGCCGAGCGACGCGGAGTTGGCCGACCATGTGGCCCGGCGGCTCGCGCCGCACAAGCGGCCCCGCGAGGTCCGGTATCTCGACGCGTTGCCCCGCAACGACATGGGGAAGATCATGAAGCGGGCGCTGCCGGCATGACGGGACGTGCGAGCGCCCGGGAGGTCGTCGACCTCGTCGCCGACCCCCTCACCTTCAGCGAACTCCCTCACCCCGAGCGGGATGTCGTCCGCGACGGGCCGCTGGCCTGGCCCGGTTACGACCTCTCGCGCGCCCGTGCCGCCGAACGCACCGGCGAGACCGAGTCCGTCGTCTGCGGCACCGCGCGCGTCGAGGGCACCGAAGTGACGCTGATCGCCTTCGAGTTCGGCTTCCTGGGCGGTTCGCTGGGCGAGCGCACCGGCGACCGGCTGGAGGCGGCGTACACCCATGCCCGTGAACACCGGCTGCCCGTCGTGCCGTTGATCGCCACCGGCGGCAGCCGGATGCAGGAGGGCATGGTCGCCCTCACCCAACTCCAGCGGGTGGCACGGCAGTCGGCGCTGACCCGGCAGGCGGGGCCGGCGCAGATCGCGGTGCTGCGGGACCCGACGACCGGCGGCGGCTGGGCCACGCTGGGCGCGGGCGCCGACGTCGTCCTCGCGCTGCCCGGCGCCCAGGTCGGCTTCGCCGGGTCCCGGGTGCGGCCGGCGGACGCCGATCCGGCCGCCTACACGGCCGAGGCGCAGGTCGCGGCGGGGGCGGCGGACGCCGTCGTACCGCTCGACGAGCTGCGGGGGACGCTCGGGCGGTGGCTGCGGCTGCTGACCGGGGCGTCCGACGAGCCCGCCCCCGTGCCGGAGCCCCTCGGCGCCCGGGACCTGCCCGCCTCCGGCCGGGACGCCGTACGCCGGGCCCGCTCCCCCGAACGGCCGCGCGCCGCACAGTACCTGGACGCCTACTTCACCCACCGCCTGGCGATCTCCGGCGACCGCTGCGGCGGCACCGACCCCGACGGGATGCTGTGCGGCTTCGGCGAGCACGGCGGCCGTACGGTGGCGTACGCCGCGCAGACCGGGGCCGCCACCCGGCCCGCCGGATACCGTACGGCGACCCGGCTGATCCGGCTCGCGGACCGGCTCGGCATCCCGGTGCTGACCCTGGTGGACACTCCGGGCGCGGCCAACGACGCCGAGGCGGAACGCCAGGGGGCGGGCGCGGCGATCGCCGAGCTGTTCGGGGTGCTCGCCACCGTCCGGACGCCGGTCACCACGCTGGTGATCGGCGAGGGCGGCTCCGGCGGGGCGCTCGCGCTGGCCGCGCCGGGCCGCACCTGGGCCGCGCCGGACAGCTACTTCTCGGTCATCGCCCCGGAGCTCGCCGCCGCGATCCTCAAGCGGCCGGCGGAGGAGGCCGAGGCGACGGCGGACCAACTCCGCATCCGTCCGCAGGACTTGGTGGACCTGGGGGTGATCCGGTCGGAGCGGCGGCAGGTGCCGTGAAAACCGGGGGAGGAACAGGACAACCGCGAGTACCGTCCGTAACAATGGGGACGCACACAGCCGCAGGGGCGGCGGGGCCGGGAGAAGGGGTTACGGGGGCGCGGTGGAAGGACTGGTGGAGTTCAGGACCGACGACGGGGCCGTGGTCTGCGTCGAGGCGGCCGCCGTGGCGCGGCCCGGGTCACGGCTGGTGGCGCGCGGCGACGGTACGGTCCAGGCGGCGCGGACCTTCGAGGGCGCCCTGGAAGGGGTCCGCGCGGCGGCGGAGTCGGCGCTGCGGGTCTTCCGGGACGGCACGTTACGGCCGGACGGGGTGGAGATCGAGTTCGGGGTGAAGCTCTCGGCGGAGACCGGCGCGATCATCGCCAAGGGCACGGCGGAGGGCCACCTCGTGGTGAAGCTGACCTGGTCGCCCTCGCCGGACGGGGGGCCGGGGCCCGCCGCCGCCTCATGAACAGCGCCGAGTGGCACGCCCGGGTCGAGGCCGCGGGCCAGGTCGTCGGGGCGGGCTTCCTGATCGCCCCGCGCAGGGTGCTGACCTGCGCCCATGTGGTCGTCCCTACGGATACGGCGGACGCGGTGACGGTGACGTTCCCCGAGCGGCCCGACTGCCCCGCCGTACCGGCCCGGGTGATCGCCGACGGCGGCTGGGGCGGCGGCCCGACCGACCCCGGTGATCTCGCCGTGCTGGAGCTGGCGTACGAGGTGCCGATCACGCCGGCCGCGCTCGCCCCCGTCGGCGCGGCGCGCGGACACCGGGCCGACCGGCCCCGCAAGCTCGTCGTGTACGGCTTCCCGGTCGGCTTCGACGAGGGCACGCTCGCCGAATACCGCATCACCGCCACGCAGTTGCTCAACCGGGAGTGGATCCAGCTCGAGGCCTGGCAGCCCGGCGGACAGCCGCTCGCACCCGGGTTCAGCGGCGCCGCGGCCACCCTCGCGGACACCGGCGAGGTCGTCGGCATGGTCACCGCGGCGGCCGGCGCTCCGGGGGTGCACAACGGGCGGATGATGCCCACCGAGGTCATGGCCCGCCACTGGCCCGACCTGAAGAGCCTGGTGCCCACCTCCGACCACGGGGCGGCCGACCGGGCACGGCTGCGCGGCCTGGTCGAGCGGGCCGTCCGCGCGGGCCTCGACTGCGATCCCGTACGGCTGGTGCGGCTGTACGAGGCCTCCCGGGGACCGTTGGACCCGGCCGCGCCCGGGGAGGGGTTCGACTCGCTGTGGTCGGCGGCCCTGTTCGTGCTGTGCGAGATCGACGGCGCGGACGCGGCCGGCACCGTCGCCCGCTTCACCGCGCAGGTGGAGGCCCTGTTCCGGGCGCCCGCCGGGCCGGCCGCCGCGCCCGACTGGTCGCCGATCCTCGTCGACCTGCGGCACAGCGGCGCCGGGGACGGGCATGTGCGTGTGGAGGTGTCGGCGTACAGCGGGGGCCGCCGGCACCCGGTCGGCTCCGAGACCGTGCCGCGGACCCGGGTACGGGCCTATGTGCAGGAGCGGATCGAGGCGGCGTTCCGGTATCTGACGCCCGGCTGCGACGAGTTGATCGCGTTCGCGCTGCCGCGGGACTGGATCGACCTGCCGGTGGACCGCTGGGCGAGCGGCCCCGACGACGACACCCCGCTCGGGTCCGTGTACCCGCTCGTCGTCACCGACCAGGCGCGGCTGCGGCCCGGCGCCCGGCATCAGCTGACCCGTGCCTGGAAACGGCTCGACACCCTGCCGGGGGCCCGGGTGCACCGGGTGGAGTGCGGCAGCCCCGAGGACCCGGCCCGGCTGCGCCTCAGGCTGCGCAAGCCCGACGCGTGTCTCGCCGGCTTCGCCACCGCGCCGGCCGCCTCGCGCACCCGCCCCCACTTCGACACCTCGCTCACCGCCCCCGCCCCGGTGGTCATCTGGTCGCGCGGCGGCTGCGCGGGCGGCCCCGAGGCCTGCGCGGGCGGGGACGGCTGCGCGGGCAAGACCTTCCTGGACGAGCTGGACGCCTGTGTGGCCGGGGTGCCGCCCGCCGAACTCCCGCGCGAGGTACTGGCGTTGCGTGAGGAGGCCGACGCGGAGGAGGGCCACTGGGCCCGCGACATCCAGCTCCTGTGGGACGACCCGCGCGTCTTCACCGACCCGCACGGCGAGACCCCCGCCCACCCCCGCTCCCCCGTCTCCTGAGCCGCCCACGCGGCCCCACGCCGCCCCCTCGCAGTCGTACACGCAGTCGTACACGCAGTCGTACTCGGAGAGTTTCGGAGAACCATGCCCCACTGGACCGTCTACACCGGGAACAGCGCGCCGCACGACGGCATCGACCGGCTGCCCGCGCCACCGCCCTGGCGGGCGTTCGACGGCGAGCCCGTGCTGCCGTCCCCGCGCGACGGCGAGGACGAGGCCGCCGTCTCCCCCGACCGCGTCCACCGCGCCCGCTCCTACGTCGCCACCCCGGAGAGCGTCCAGCTCGTCAACGCGGCCCTCGTGCTGCGCCGCCCGCTGCTGGTGACCGGCCCGCCCGGCACCGGCAAGTCCTCCCTGGCGTACGCGGTGGCCCGGGAACTGGGCCTCGGTCCCGTGCTGCGCTGGAACATCACCAGCCGCTCCACCCTCGCCGACGGGCTCTACCAGTACGACCCGCTGTCCCGGCTGTACGCGGCCCGGCAGGCGGCACGGGCGGCGGAGGCCCTGCCGGGCGGCGGCGTCGAGGACCATCTCCGGCTCGGCCCCCTCGGCACCGCCCTGCTGCCGTACGCCCGTCCCCGCGCCCTCCTGGTCGACGAGATCGACAAGAGCGACCTCGATCTGCCGAACGACCTGCTGAACGTGCTGGAGGAGGGCCAGTACGAGATCCCCGAACTGACGCGCGCCGCCCGCCACTCCGTCGGCGGCGCCACCGCCGAGGTCCTCGCCGACGGCACCGACGCCCCGGTCGCCGTCACCCGGGGCCGGGTCCGCTGCCGGGCCTTCCCGTTCGTCGTGCTGACCAGCAACGGGGAGCGCGAGTTCCCGCCGGCCTTCCTGCGCCGCTGTGTCCGGCTGAAGCTGCGCCGCCCGGGCCGTGAGCAGCTCACCGAGATCGTCCGCGCCCACCTCGACACCCCGCCCGGCGAGGCGGAACACCTCATCAACCGGTTCCTGGCCCGCGCGGCCGACGGTGAACTCGCCACCGACCAACTGCTGAACGCCCTCTATCTGACCGGGGTCGCGGGCCTGGACGCCGACTCGCGCGACGCGCTGGCCGAGCAGCTCATGCCGTACCTCGGCGCCACGGCGGACGGCGATGGCTTCTGAGCGACCGGGGCCCGAGGGAGGGGCCGCGAGCGGCGACACCTCCGCCCTGGCCCGGCTGAGCGCCCTGCTGACCTCCGCCTCGGACACCCCGCCGACGGCCCGGGAGCTGGCGGAACTGCTCTGGCTGGCACGGCAGTCGGAGGACGGCGCGTCCTCGGCGGAGTCGGCCGGAGGGGGTGCGACTCGGAGGGCCGGGGCGAGCGAGGCCGCCCCGGCGGCAGCGCCCGCCGCCCCGGCGACGCCCCCCGCCCCTCAGGTCCCGCCCCCGCTGCCCACCGCCGACCGGGTCCCCCTCCACCTCCCCCCGCCGCGCCGCCCGGCGCCCCCAGGGACGGGAACCACGGACGGCACCCCCCTCCTCGCCCCCGCGCCCTCGATGCTCCCCCACCCGCTGGCCCTCCAGCGGGCGCTGCGCCCGTTGAAGCGGACGGTGCCGGCGGCCCGCGCCCGGCGGCTCGACGAGCGGGCGACGGCGGACCGCATCGCGCGGCTCGGCGCGCATCCGGACGTCTGGCTGCCGGTGCTGCGCCCCGCCCGCGACCGCTGGCTGCGGCTGAACCTGGTCCACGACACGGGCCCGACGATGCCGGTCTGGCGGCCCCTGGTCCGCGAACTGCACACCGTGCTGGCCCAGTCGGGCGTCTTCCGCACGGTCACCCTGCACCCTGCGGGCCCCGACGGCCGTGCCCGGCAGGTGCCCGATCCGGGGGACGGCCGGACCGTCACGCTGGTCGTCAGCGACTGCATGGGCCCGCAGTGGCGCCCCGGCCCGGCGGGCGAGCGCTGGTACCGCACCCTGCGGCACTGGGCGTCCCGGATGCCGCTGGCCGTCGTACAGCCGCTCCCGGAGCGCCTGTGGCCGACGACGGCGCTCCCGGCCGAGCCGGGTGTCCTGTCCTCGCCCGCCGCGGCGGCGCCCCTCACCGCGCTCGCCTTCACCCCGTACGCCCCGGAGGCAGAGGCCCCGCCGGACCCTTCCGCCCTCCCCCTCCCCGTCCTCGAACCGGGCGCGCCGTGGCTCGCCCACTGGGCGGCGCTGGTGGCGTCCCCGGGCGGCGCCCGCGCCGCCGGAGCGGCGGCCCTCCTGCCCCCCACCCCACCCGTCTCCCCTCCCTCCCCCTCCCCCACGGACCTCCCGGCCCACGACCTGGTCCTGCGCTTTCGCGCCACCGCCTCCCCCGAGGCCTTCCGCCTGGCCGGTCACCTCGCCCTGGCGGTGCCGTCCGTGCCGGTGATGCGCCTGGTCCAACGCGCCGTCGACCACGACCCGCGCCCGCAGCACCTCGCCGAGGTGATCCTCAGCGGTATGCTCACCGCCGCCCCCGGCCCACCCGGCTCCTACGACTTCCGCCCCGGCGTACGCGACCTCCTCCTCCGCACCCTCCCCCGCTCGACACGCGCCCGCACGGTCGAACTCCTCGATCGGATCGGGAAGTTGATCGACGAGCGGGCCGGCCTGACGGTGGGTGAGTTCCGCGCGGCGGCGGCCGGAGGCCACGGGGAGAGCGACGGGACGGCGTTCGCGACGGTGAGCCCGGAGACCGTACGGCGGCTGGGCGGGACTGCCGCCGAAGAGCTGATCGGCGGACGGTACCGGCTGCTGGAGCGACGCGGGGCGGGGCAGCGGGTGTGGAGCGCGGTGGACGTACGCACCGACAGGCCGGTCGTCGTCCACCTGTACCCGGAGCGGCCCGCGTCCCGGGAACGCTTCCTGCGGGAGGCGCGGGCCCTCTCCGAGATCGACGATCCGCATGTGGTGCGGGTGACGGACTTCGGGGTGGAGGGCGAAAGGCCGTATCTGGTCGCGCAGTTCGTGGACGGCGTGACGATGGCCGAGCTGGTCGCCGGCAGCGGGCCCGGTGTGTCCTTGGCGGTGTTCGCACGACTGGTGTGCGACGGCACGGCCGGGCTGAGCGCGCTGCACGAGCGGGGGCTGGTGCGGGGGCAGGGGGACGCCGAGGGGCTGTTGCTGCGGCCCGACGGCCGGCTGGTGCTGAGCCGGTTCGCGCTCGGCGACCGGTTCGGTTCCACGGGCGCGGAGTCGGACACCGCCGCCTTCCACCGGCTGCTTGCGCGGCTCGCTCCGGATGTGCCGGCTCCCCCGTCCCACCACGCGCTGCTCGCCGAGATCGCCGACGGCACGGTCCCGTCGTCCGCGCCGGCCCGGCTCGCCGAGGCACGGGAGGCCGACCCGCTGGAGATCCGCATGCTGGGCCCGCTGCGCATCAGCCGCTCCTCGGAAGCACTGGGCCTTCCTTCCCCCCACGCCCAAGCCATGCTGTGCATGCTGGTGCTCAACGACGGGCGCCGGCTGACCCATGAGGAACTGGCGGCGGGTCTGTGGGAACAAGCGCCTGCCGAGCGGGAGCGCAGGCGCGCTCTGGACGCCCTCGCCGGGGAGCTGGGCCGTCTCCTGGGCCCCGGCACCCTGGCCGCGGTCTCCGACGGCTACGCCCTGCACATGGCGGGCGCGTACGTCGACGTCTTCGCCTGCGAGGTGCTGGTCCCCAGTCAGCGCCGCACCCTGCTCCAGGAAACGCTCGCCCTCTTCCGTGGCGACCCCCTCGAAGGCGTTCCCGGCCCCGCCGCCGAAGCCGCCCGCGTGCGTTTGCGGTCGCTGCGCCGGGATCTGACCGCCGCGTTGGCGGAGGTCTCGCCGCCTCCCCTCCGTTTCGAGACCGACGCCGATCTCTCCGCTCACCCCGGGAGCCGGATCGCGCTCGAGTACGCCGTTCATCAGGTGCTCGAGCGGGGAGCGCTCACGCCTCAGCAGTACGAGGTGCGGGTCCGGCCCAACGGGTACTCCGTGCGGGTGGCGGACGGGACCGATCTGCTTCCCGTGCTGGTGGCGGCGTTGCGGTGGCTGCCCGAGCACTGGGCCACCCTCGGTGAGGCGCCGCGGCTGCTCGTGGCGTTCGGGATTCCGGAGCGGCGGAGTGTGCGGTCCGGGGGGCGGATGCTGATCGTCGTGTCGCCGGAGCTCTACGGCCGCTTCACCGCGAGTTCCGCCGCCTCCGGGCCGTACCGGTTCCATCCGTTGCTCGGGGAATCCGGGGCGCCCAACGCCTGGTACCACCCGGGTGGAGAGCGGCGGGAGCTGGTGAGAGGGCCCGAGGTCGTCGACGATCTCGGGCGGCTCGGGATGCCCGCGCCCGGGCGCAGCGCCGTCGTGCACACCGGCCCCGAGGGGCCGCTCACGCTGCTCAACCCGGCCGACCCGTACGGCGGAGAGGCGCCCCGTCCGGTGACGTACTACGAGGTGGACCTCACCCCGCGGCACGCCGTCCACCAGGTCTCCCTGCCCAGCTCCGGCAAGGGAGACTTCACCGCCGCCGTGGAGCTGTCCTGGCGGGTCGCCGATCCGGTGGCGTTCGTACGGGCGGAGGTCGCAGGCGTCGCGGAGCGGTTGCTGGAGCACGTCCGGGAGGCGGCGCCCCGGATCACCCGCCATCACTCCGTACGCCGGCCCGCGGGCGCCCAGCGGGCCGTCAACGCACAGCTCGGGCGGTGGCCCGTACCGGGGCTCCATGTCAGCTGCACCGCCACCCTCGCGCCCGACTACGCCCCGCCCCCGGAGCTGCCCGGCACGACCGCCACCGCCCGTTCCCTCTCCGAGCTGCTCGCGGACGCCGAGACCGTGCTGCTCGGCTTCGACGGCCCGCTGGTGCGGCTGTTCACGGCGACGAGCGCCCGCGCCGCCGCGCTGGAGCTGCTGCGGGTGGTGGCGGAACACCGTGATCCCGAGGACGCGCTGCGTGGCCGGGCGGCGGGGGACGCGGGGGCGGCCCGGGAGCTGTTCGTGCATCCGCTGGACGTCCTGCGCGCCTTCGCGCAGGACCCGGTCGGCCCGCTCCTGCGGGAAGGGCTCGACGCGCTGGAGCTGCGGGCCGTACCGGACGCGCCGACGACCCATCACTCGCTGGCCCTGGTCCGCGCCCTGCACTCCGCCGGGCGGCGGGTGGGGGTCGCCACGGACGTCTGCGAGCCGGCCGTGCGCCGGCATCTGGAGACCCACCGGCTGCCGCTGCTCGCGGGGGTGCACGGCCGCGCCGACGACCTCGGCCGGCTCATGCCGCACCCGGACTGTCTGCTGCGCGCGCTGTCCCCGCGGGGCGCCCCGGCCCGCACCGGCGTCCTGATCGGCTCGACGCTCGCCGAGCTGACCGCCGCCCAGCAGGTGGGCCTGCGGTTCATCGGTCTCGCCCGCAACCCCACGGTCGAGCAGGCGCTGCGCGAGGCCGGCTGCGCGGTCACGGTGTCCTCGCTCACCCACGTGCTGGAGGCGGCCCGGTCCCTGGAGCACCCCCCTCGATGAGATGTGGGTCACATGGCGAGGCGGCGATGTCACACTCGGGCGGCCCGGCGCCCTCTCAGTTCGGAAAGCATCCGCGACGGGAGGCCCACGATGTCCCACCCACCGCAGCCGGTGGCGCACACCGCGACCCAGGTGTTCGCCGACCACCGGGAGCTGCTGTTCTCCATCGTCTACAACATGCTCGGCAGCGTCTCCGACACCGAGGACGTGCTGCAGGAGACCTGGCTGTCGTGGGCGGCCCGGCACGAGGCGGAGGGCGCGGAGGCGATCGGCCGTCCGCGCGCCTATCTGGTGCGGATCGCCGTCAACGGGGCCCTCGCCCACCGGGCCGCCGTCAGCCGCCGCCGGGAGACCTATGTCGGGCCCTGGCTGCCGGAGCCGCTCGTCGGGCCGCTGGGTGACGCCCCGGCCCCCGCCGACGGGGAGGACGCGGCCGTGCGCGCCGAGTCCGTGTCGATGGCGCTGCTGGTGGTGCTGGAGACGCTCACCCCGCTGGAGCGGGGGGTGTTCGTGCTGCACGAGGTGTTCGGCTACGCCCACACCGAGATCGCGGAGATCCTCGGCCGCAGCCCCGCGGCGATCCGTCAGCTCGCCCACCGTGCCCGCGAGCACGTCCACGCCCGGCGCCCCCGGTACGAGCCCGATCCGCAGGTCCGGCGGCAGGTGACCGAACGGTTCCTGGCCGCCGCGCTCGGCGGTGACCTCGACGCCCTGCTGCGGCTCCTGGCGCCGGACGTCACCCTGTGGGGCGACGGCGGGGGCAAGGGCGCGGGAGGCCTGCGGCCGCTCCGGGGCCGGGACAAGGTGGCCCGGCTGCTCGCCTCGGTCGCGCCCCGCTCCGGCGAGGGCCTGCGCATCGCCTACCGCAGCGTCAACGGCGATCCGTCGGCGCTGCTGTTCGCCGGCGACACCCCGTACGCCGTCCTCGTCCTCGACCTCACCCCGGACGGGGACCGGGTGTGCGGGATCTACGCCGTCGCCAATCCCGACAAGCTCTCCCACCTCGACGGAACGCCGGGGGGCCGATGATGCCGCGCACCCTGGTGTCCCTGGTGAGCGGCCGGCGGGGGAAGTGGGTCGTGCTCGCCGTCTGGGCGGTGCTGCTGGTCCCGGCCCTGATGCTGGCGGGCCGGCTCGGTGATGTCGAGCAGAACGACAACGCGGCCTGGCTGCCCGGTGACGCGGAGTCGACCCGGGTCGTCGAGCGGGTGGCGCGGTTCCAGCCCGCCGACACCGTGCCCGCGCTGGTGATCTACGACCGGCCCGAGGGCATCACCGCCGCCGATCTGGCCAAGGCCCGGGCCGACGCCGAGGCCTTCGAGGGCGTGAAGGGCGTCGAGGGCACCCCGCAGGGGCCCGTGCCCTCCGCGGACGGCAAGGCCGTGCAGACCGTGGTCCAGGTGCACAAGGACCGGACGGGCTGGGAGGGGATCGGCAAGGTCGTCGACGCGCTGACCGAGGTGGGCGAGCGGGACGGGGGCGGTCTCGGGTTCCATGTCACGGGGCCGGCCGGTCAGGCCTCCGACTCCATCAAGGCCTTCGGCTCGGGGGGCGCGCTGACGGCGATCACGGCGTCGGTGGTGGTGCTGATCCTGCTGCTCACCTACCGCAGCCCGGTACTCCCCCTGCTGCCGCTGCTGACCGCGGGCGGGGCCCTGGTCACGTCCGAGGCGGTGATCTACGTCCTGGCGAGGAACGCCGGACTCACCGTCAACAAGCAGACCGGTTTCATCCTGACCGTGCTGGTCTTCGGCGCCGCCACCGACTACGCCCTGCTGCTCACCTCGCGGTACCGGGAGGAGCTGCGGCGGCACGAGGACCGGCATGCGGCGATGGCCCGGGCCCTGCGGCGCTCCGGCCCCGCGATCGTCGCCAGTGCCGCGACGGTCGCGGTCAGTCTGACGCTGCTGATGCTGGCCGCCCTCAACTCCACCCAGGGTCTCGGTCCGGCCTGCGCCGTCGGCGTCCTCGTCGGTCTGCTCGCCATGACCACCCTGATGCCGGCGCTGCTGGTCGTCTGCGGCCGCTGGATCTTCTGGCCGACGACACCGTCGTACGACGCGACGCCGGGGGCCGCTGCGGTCGCCGAGGGTGTCTGGGCGCGGGTGGGCACGGCCGTGGCCGGTCGCCCGCGGCTCGTGTGGGCCGGTACCGCACTCGTCCTCGGTGCCCTGGCGCTCGGGACGGTCGGGCTGCGGGCCGACGGGCTGGCCGGCACGGACCAGTTCACCGGGCGGCCGCAGACGGTGGTCGGCGAGGAGATCCGCTCCCGGCACTTCCCCGCCGGTTCGGGCGATCCGGTGTACGTGGTGGCGGAGGCGGGCGCGGCGGAGGGGGTGCGGTCGGCGCTGTCCGGCGTCCCGGGCGTCGCCCGGGTGTCCGCGCCCGTGGTGAAGGACGGTCAGGCCCTCGTCCTGGGCGAGCTGCGGGACGAGCCGAGCGGTACGGCCGCGATGCGCACGGTCGAGCGGGCCAGGACCGCGGTCCACCGGGTCGAGGGCGCGCGGGCCGAGGTCGGCGGGACGACGGCGGTCCTCCTCGACACCCAGGAGGCGGCGGCCCGCGACTCCGCGGTGATCATCCCGATCGTGCTGGTCGTGGTGTTCCTCGTCCTCGCGCTGCTGCTGCGGGCGGTCGTCGCGCCGCTGCTGCTGATGGCGACGGTGGTGCTGTCGTTCGGCGCGGCACTCGGGGTGAGCGCCCTGGTGTTCGACCATGTGTTCGGCTTCGCGGGGGCGGAGGCCTCCTTCCCGCTGCTGGCGTTCGTGTTCCTGGTCGCGCTGGGCATCGACTACAACATCTTCCTCGTCACCCGGGTGCGTGAGGAGGCCCTCCGGCACGGGACCCGGCGCGGGGCGCTGACCGGTCTGTCCGCCACCGGCGGGGTGATCACCTCGGCGGGGCTGGTGCTGGCCGGCACGTTCGCGGCGATGGCCTCGCTGCCGCTGGTGTTCGCGGCCGAGCTCGGATTCACGGTGGCGTTCGGCGTCCTGCTGGACACGCTGGTCGTCCGCTCGGTCCTGGTCACCGCGCTGACCCTGGACGTCGGCCGCTGGATGTGGTGGCCGAGCGCGCTGTTCCGGCGGTCCGACGGCCCCGACCGGGAGGAGGCCGAGCCCACCCCGGAACCGGCGCTCAGGAGCAGCTGACCGCGACAGGCCCCGAGCCCCTGCCCGGCGGCCCGTGGAGCGCCCGCCCGGGACAACCCCCCATTCGGGCGCGCCCCGCCCGGCCCTCTTGAAGAGGCGTCCCCCCTCGTGGTCCCCGCAGGATGCGAGGGAGGCCGGCCGTCCGGCGGCCCACCCGCACATGAGGACCGCCGGCCGGGCGGCCTCCATGGTCTGCGCTCTCGGGAGGACCTGCCATGACCGCCAGTCTGGAGCAGCTGCGCCGTTGCCACTTCGCCGTCGATCTCGGTGCGGCACGGACCCGGGTGTATGTGCGGGGGGCCGGGCTGGTGGTGGACCAGCCGTCCGTTGCCGCCGTGAACACCCGTACCGGCGCGCTGATCGCGGTGGGCGAGTTCGCCGAGCGGATGACCGGCCGCACCCCGGACTACATCCGGGTGATGCGGCCGGTCTCCGGCGGCACGGTCGTCGACATCGAGATGGCCCAGCGCATGCTGCGGCATCTGCTCGGCGACAAGGTCCGCCGGCAGTTGCGCCGCAAGCCGTTCCTGCGGGCCGCCGCCTGCACCCCGCACGACGCCGACCCGCTGGCCCGCCGCGCCACGATCGAGACGCTGGTCGGTCTGGGTTCGCGCCGGGTGGAGCTGGTGGACACCCTGATCGCCGCCGCGGTCGGCTGCGGGCTGCCGGTGGAGCATCCCGAGGCCACGATGATCATGGTGTGCGGGGCGGCCGCCACCCAGATCGCGGTGCTCTCGCTCGGCTCGATCGTGACCGCCGAGCGGATCCCGGTGGGCGGTGAGGCCGTGGACCACGCGATCGTGCAACACCTGCGCCACGAGCACGAGTTGATGCTGCCCAGCCAGTCCGTACGACCGTTGCAGCTGGCCCTGTCCGGCAACGGGCTCACCCCGCACGGCCCGTCCTCCACGGAGATCCACGGACGGGACGTCGCGACGGGACTCGCGCGGTCCGTCCTCGTCGACACCGCCGCCGTCCGGGGCGCGATCGAGACCCCGCTGACGGCCGTGCTGGACGGGATCGGCAGGGTGCTGCGGGACTGTCCGCCGGACCTGGTCGCCGACCTCGCCGACCGCGGGATCATGATGGTCGGCGGCTCCGCGCTGCTGCCGGGCTTCGACCACATGCTGCGGCAGGCCACCGGGATGCCGGTGCACATCGCGGAGCGTCCCGACATCTGCGCCGCGCAGGGCATCGGCGCCATGCTGGAGGGCCGGATCGCGCCGCTCACCCTCAACCCGCTGGCCGCCTCCTGAGCGGTCGCGGGGGTGCCGACCCGCAAACGTTACGCGCGCGAAACCTTGACGATCACCGGGCAGGGTGCCAAGCTTCCGGCGCCGCCATGTTTACGTAAACATCGCCCGCTCGCGGACGACGATGTTTACGTAAACATCGTCGTCCGGAAAGGGCAAGTCGATGCGCAAGACCCCCGTCACAGCCGCCTCCCGCTTCTCCCGCTCCTCCCGCTCACCCCGGCTGCGGGCCGCCCTCGCCGCGGTCGCCGTGGCCGCGGCCGTCGGCAGCACCCTCGCCGCCGCCCCCGCCTCCGCCGCCCCGGCCACGTCCGGGCTCGCCGCCGACACGACCCAGTTCAAGGGCGTGAACTGGGCCGACCCGCGCGACAACTTCGCCGACGACCTGCTCCAGCTGTCCGGTCTGTCGACCTCGGACAGCTACCGGCAGACGTACGCCAAGGCGACCCGGATCATCGCGGCGTTCCGCGCCAACCTCGGCGCCAACACGGTCCGGCTGCCGATCAACCCGTACACGGTGAACGGGGCGTACTGGAAGTCGTACCGCGGGGTCATCGACGCGGCCTCCGACCAGGGCTTCAAGGTGATCGTGTCGTACTGGGAGGGCACGGGCGACCGCAAGGACGGCTTCATCGACGACGAGGCCACCTACTGGCCGATGTGGAACACCGTCGTCAAGGCCTACAAGAACGACAGGCGCGTCTACTTCGAGCCGATGAACGAGCCGCACGGCTACACCGACACCGAGTGGGCCGACATCGCCGCGAAGTGGCTCGACACCTACGAGTCCGTGCCGCGCAACCGGGTCTTCGTCAGCGGCGCCGGCTACAACGACCACGTCACCTCGGTCTGCGCCGACCCCCGCCTGAAGGGCACCTACCTCTCGCTGCACCACTACGGCTTCTGGAAGTCGTACGCCACCTACGACCAGTGGGTGGCCGACCTGAAGGTGCGCATCGGGGACTGCGCGAACCGGACCGTGGCCGACGAGTTCGGCGCGCCCATGACCGACGGCCTGAACTACAACGTGAAGACGCCGGACAACAACTACATCAACTTCATCCAGGCCGTCACCGACACCTTCCGCGAGCTGAAGATGGGCTCGGTGTACTGGCCGGGGCTGCGCACCGACGACATCTACTCCGTGCAGAAGCTGGTCGGCCCGGTGAACCGTCCCTGGCTGGAGACCACCAACCAGTCCGGCGCGGACCGCCTCGCCTGGGCCTGGGGCCGCGGCAGGCCCGTCCAGGGCTGACCCCGACAGACCGGCCCGCCGTCCCTGACACCGGCGGGCCGGTCGCCGTTGATCCCCCTTCCGCCCCTCTCATAGGTTCCGGAGCATGACGAACGTACGCATCGGTGTGATGTACGACCGCGACTGGGCGCCCGAGGAGCTGCCGGGGTTCGCCCGGCGGGCCGAGGCGCTCGGGGCGGACGACCTCTGGGTGGTGGAGGACCTCGGCTGGAACGGCGGCGTGTCGGCCGCCGCCGTGGCGCTGGGGGCGACGGAACGCCTCCGGGTGGGCATCGGCATCGCCCCCGCCCCGCTGCGCAGCCCGGCGCTGCTGGCGATGGAACTGGCCACGCTGGCCCGGGTGTTCCCCGGCCGGCTGGTCGCCGGGATCGGGCACGGGGTACCGGAGTGGATGGCCCAGGCGGGCGTGGCGCCCCGCTCCCCGCTCGCCCTGCTGGAGGAGACGATCACTTCGGTGCGGGCGCTGCTGCGCGGTGAGCGGGTGGAGCTGGAGGGGCGCGAAGTACGGCTGGACGGCATCCGGTTGGTGCATCCGCCGGCCGAGGTCCCGCCCGTCGTCGCCGGTGTCGTACGGCCCCGATCGCTGGAACTCTCCGGCCGGGTCGCGGACGGCACGCTGGTCGCCGAGGGACACGGCCCGGGCGACCTGGACCGTATCCGCGCCCTGACCGCGCGGGGCGGCGCCACCCCCGACCACACGCTCACGGTCTTCTCCTTCGCCTGCGTCGGCGACGACCCCGCCGAGGTCTCCCGCGCCCTCCACCCGCACACCGAGGGCCACGGCGCCTGGCTCGGCCGCCCGCAGGAGGAGGTCTTCACCGTCTCCGGTACCGCGCGGGAGGCCGCCGGGCACATCGCCGACCTGGCGAAGGCCGGCGCCTCCACGGTCGTCCTCCGTCTGATCGCCCCGGAACCGCTCGGCCAACTGGCGGCGGTCCTGGAGGCTTCGGGGCGGGACGCGGGTCATTAGCTCCCCACGGACCGCAGGCCCAGGACCGACAGGAGTTCCAGGCGTTCGGCGTCCTGGGTGCCGGGTTCGGCCGTGTAGACCATGATGCGCAGATCGCTGCCCGCGACGCTGAGCGTGTCGCAGTCGAGGGTGACGGGGCCGACCCGGGGGTGGTCGACCCGAGAATCAAGGTGTACCCCCTTGATTGGCTTCTAATGTCGACATGCCGGAGCCGGGCCGGACCTACAGCGCGGGCGATCACGCTGGGCGTGGGGTGAGCCGGGTCCCGCCGCCGGAGGGTTCGACGCGGATCAGGACGGACTTGGTGACGGGGGTGTTGCTGGTCTCCGCCGTGGAGTCCAGGGCGACCAGCACGTTCGTCTCCGGGTAGTAGGCGGCGGCACAGCCCCGCGGTGTCGGGTAGCGGACGGCGCGGAAGCCGTCGGCGCGGCGCTCACCGTCGGGGCTGACACTCACCAGGTCGACCAGGTCACCGTCGTACAGCCCGAGGTCGCGCAGGTCGTCGCCGTTGACGAGGACGACCCGCCGGCCGCCCTTGATGCCCCGGTAGCGGTCGTCGAAGCCGTAGACGGTGGTGTTGAACTGGTCGTGGGAGCGCACGGTCGTCAACAGCAGGTGGCCGGGCGGGACGTCGGCCGCGGTCGGCGGGTTGACGGTGAACCGCGCCTTCCCGGTCGGGGTGGGGAAGGTGCGCGAGTCGCGCGGCGGCCTGGGCAGCATGAAGCCGCCGGGCCGGCGTACGCGCTGCTCGAAGGCGTGGAAGCCGGGGACCACGTGCTCGATGTGGCGGCGGATCACGGCGTAGTCGTCGCGCATGGCCCGCCAGCCGAGCCCGTCGCCCGCACCGTCGCGCGCCTCGCCGCCGTCGCCGTCGCCGTCACCGAAGAGCTCCCGCCCCAGGTCGGCGATGATGGCGACCTCGCTGCGCAGGTGCGGCGATCCCGGCGGGAGCCTGCCGTGCGAGGCGTGGACCATGGCCATGGTGTCCTCGACCGTGACGAACTGTTCGCCGCGGGCCTGCACATCGCGCTCGGTGCGGCCGAGGCAGGGCAGCAGCAGCGCCTCGGTGCCGTGGCACAGATGAGACCGGTTCAGCTTGGTCGCGATGTGGACGGTGAGGGAGCAGCGGGCCAGCGCGGCCTCGGTGACCTCGGTGTCGGGCGTGGCGGCGGCGAAGTTGCCGCCGAGGCCGATGAACACGTCCACCCCGCCGTCGCGCATGGCCCTGATCGCGTCGACGGTGTCGAGCCCGTGCGCGCGGGGCGGTTCGAAGCCGAACTCGTCGCGCAGCCGGTCCAGGAACGCGTCCGGCATCTTCTCCCAGATACCCATGGTGCGGTCGCCCTGGACGTTGCTGTGCCCGCGGATCGGGGCGGGCCCGGCGCCGGGGCGTCCGACGTTGCCGCGCAGCAGCAGGAAGTTCACGATCTCGCGGAGAGTGGCCACCGCGTTGCGGTGCTGGGTGAGGCCCATGGCCCAGCAGACGACGATCCCGTCCGCGGCGAGCACCTCCGCCGCGCAGTCCTCGATCGTACGGCGGGACAGACCGGCCATCGTCTCCAGGCTCCGCCAGTCCAGGGCCCGCCAGGCCGCTGCCGCCGCTTCGAAGCCCTCGCAGTGGCGGTCGATGAAGTCGTGGTCGAGGGCGGAGCCCGGCCGGGCGTCCTCGTGGGCGATCAGTGCCTTGTTCAGGCCGGCGAACAGGGCCAGATCGCCGTTGACGCGCACCGGGAGCCAGCGGTCGGCGAGCCGGGTGCCCGGGCCGAGGAGCCCGCGCGGGGTCCGGGGGTTGTGGAAGCGGCCGAAACCGGCCTCGGGGAGCGGGTTGGCGGCGATGATCCGGGCGCCGCGCCGCTTGGCCTGTTCGAGCGCGGTCAGCATCCGGGGGTGACAGGTCGCGGGGTTCTGGCCGACGACGACGATCAGATCCGCGTGGTCGGCGATGTCGTCGTACGCGATCAGGCCCTTGCCCAGGCCGAGGGTCTCGCCGAGGGCCGCGCCGCTCGACTCGTGGCACATGTTCGAGCAGTCCGGGAGGTTGTTCGTGCCGAGCCTGCGCGCCAGCAACTGGTAGAGGAAGGCGGCCTCGTTGCTCGTACGGCCGCTGGTGTAGAAGACGGCCCGGTCGGGGTCGGTGAGGCCGCGCAGCCGGTCGGCGACGAGGGCGAGCGCCTCCTCCCACGACACGGGGGTGTAGTGGGTCGCGCCGGGGGCGAGCCGCATCGGCCGGGTCAGCCGCCCCTGTGCCTCCAGCCAGTGGCCGTCGCGCTCGCGCAGGTCGGCGACGGAGTGCTCGGCGAAGAACTCCGCGCCGACGCGCTTGCGGGTGGCCTCCCAGGCGACGGCCTTCACCCCGTTCTCACAGAGCTCCGGGCTCTTGCGGTGCTCGGGCGCCGGGTCGCCCCAGGCGCAGCTCGGGCAGTCGAAACCGTCGGCCTGGTTCAGGCCGCGCAGTGTCCGCAGACTGCGCCCCGGTCCCATCTCGGTCAGGGAGTGGCGCGCGGACTCGGTGACGCTGGGCACCCCGACGCTGGACTTCCTCGGTCCCGTGGACTTCATCGCTTTGCTGACCTCGGTCTGCTCACGACGGGCCCGCCGCCGGGCTCGGCCCCGGCGGCGGACCCGCCGCCCGATGGGTGATCTACGCCGCGAGGGCGTGGCCGGGATGGAGTACGACCTTCGTGTACCCCTCGATCCGCTGGTCGAACTTCTCGTACGCGCTCGGCGCCTCCTCCAGCGGCAGCTCGTGGGAGACCACGAAACTGGGCTTGGCGCGCTTGGCGATGATCATGTCGCGCAGCTGGCGGTTGTACCGCTTGACGTTGCACTGCCCGGTGCCCATCTGCTGGCCCTTCTCGAACATCCTGCCGATGGAGACCAGGAGCTGGCCGTGCTTGGCGTGGTCGTCGGGCCCGCCGGGGTCGGACGGGACGTACAGACCGGGGACGCCGAGCATGCCGGTCGGCCGTACCGTCTCGACGAGCGTGTTGAGGACGACGGCGGGTTCCTCGTGGCTCGCGTCGTGCGACTGGGCCTGGTAGCCGACGGCGTCGACGCCCTTGTCGGTGCCTTCGCCGGCGGTCTGTTCCTTGATCTGGGCGGCCGGGTCGCCCTGGGTGAAGTCGATCGGGATCGCCCCGATCTCCTCGGCCTTGGCGAGCCGCTCGGGCACCCGGTCCACGGAGAACACCTTGGCCGCGCCGCGCAGCAGCGCCGAATAGGCGGCCATCAGACCGACCGGGCCGGCGCCGAAGACGGCGACGCTCTCACCGGGGGACACCATGGCGAGTTCGCAGCCGTGGTAGCCGGTCGGGAAGATGTCGGCGAGCAACACGAAGTCGGTTTCGAACTCCTCGCCCGGCGGCAGCTTCAGACAGTTGAAATCGGCGTAGGGCACCCGCAGTCGCTCCGCCTGCCCGCCGATGAACGGGCCCATGGCCACATAGCCGTAGGCCCCGCCGGCGAATCCTGGATTCACGGTCAGACAGAATCCGGTCTTCCCGGCGAGACAGTTCTTGCAGAATCCACAGGCGACGTTGAAGGGCATGACGACTCGGTCGCCCTTGGACAGCGAGGTCACTCCGGAACCGGTCTCCTCGACGATGCCGAGGTTCTCGTGCCCGAAGACGATGCCCGCCTCGGCGGCCGTGCGGCCCTCGTACATGTGCAGGTCGGATCCGCAGATCGCGGTGGACGTGACCCGTACCAGCACGTCGTTGGGGTGCTGGATGGACGGATCGTCGACCTCTCTCACGGTGACGCTGAAGGGCTTCTCGTAGACAACGGCTTTCACCTGGATCACCTCCGCGTCGAACGCCGGGTGGGCGAACCCGTGACGAGGCTGAGCCCCTCGGTCCGTGTCGTGGCCCTGGCGCTCTGGCTGTACCGCTGAATACCTCCAGCTAACGCTTGTCGCGGCGGGAACGGCAACCCCTCACGGAAGGGCATCCCCTTTTCCCTCACCGTCTTCCGGGGCACCTCGGGCGGCGGGCTGAGCGAACTGACCGAACTGGCGGCCGACGGGGCCTGCGAGGCGGCGGCCGATCTGACGACCGACGGCGTCCAGGACCTCGTGGTGGCGGCCAGCGGCAGCGACGAGGTGGACGTGTTCACCGGGTCCTGCGACTGAGGACGCCCCGGGACCTTCCACCCCGGGGCCGGGCGCCGGGAAGGAGGTACCGGGCCGTCCGGCACAGGACTGTGAAAAACTCACATAGGGGACATCCGGCGAGAGGAACCCGCGTGAACAACCCCGCCGAGCAGCTCGGCTACGGGAACATGCGGCTCGACCGCACCGGTCAGGCCGAGGCCTTCGACGCCATCGGCGACCGGTACGACGAGGCCTTCCCGCACAAGGAGGGCCAGGTCGCGTCCGCCGAGTGGCTCCTCACGTCCCTGCCGGCCGGGGCCCGGGTCCTGGACCTGGGCTGCGGCACGGGCCTGCCGACCGCGCGCCGGCTGGCGGAGGGCGGCTGCGCGGTCGTCGGGGTCGACCTGTCGGCCGGCATGATCGCGCTGTCCCGGGCCCATGTGCCCACGGGGGTGTTCCACCGGGCGGACATCGCGGACCTGCGCCCCGGCGGCCCGCTCGACCTCGGCCGTTTCGAGGCGGTCGCGGCCTTCTTCTCCCTGCTGATGCTGCCGCGCGCCGAGATCCCCCTCGCCCTGCGCACGGTCCACCATCTCCTGGTCCCGGACGGGCTGTTCACGCTGTCGATGGTGGAGGCCGACGTGGACGACTTCTCGATCCCGTTCATCGGCAGCACCATCCGGGTCTCCGGCTACCTCAGGGACGAACTGCGCGCGGTCGTGGAGGGGGCGGGTTTCGAGATCCTCGAGGAGTCCTCGTACACGTACGCCCCGGCGACCGCGGACGTCCAGCCCGAGGTGCAGATCTTCCTGCGCTGCCGACGGCACACCTGACGACAGAGCCGGAGGGACACCCGTGAGGAAGCACCTCGAAGCCGGCGAAGGCACGGCACCGCCGTCCGGCGGCCGCGCCGGGGCCGCGGCGCGCGCACGGTCCCGCCGGGGCAGTCCCGCCCCGCAGACCGACCGGCTCCGCTACCTCGACACGGCGACCCGGCGGATCGCCGGAGGGATGGACCTCGACGAGACGCTCTCCGCGCTGTGCGGGGCGGCCGTCCCCGCCTTCGCCGACACGCTCTTCGTCCACCTGTACGCGCCCCTCCCGGCCGGCGAGGCGCCCGCGGCCGACCCCCGGGTCCTGCGACTGCACCGGACGGAACGGTCGGCCGCGCCCCCTTCCGGCACCCCCGTCCGGGCGGCCGAGGTCGTACGGTCCTCCGCCACCGGTCCGCTCACCGGACTGCTGCGGAAGGGACGGCCGGCGTTCGGCGACACCCCGGGCATCGCAGCAGCCCTGGCCGAGCTGCTGGGCGCGGCGAACGTCCCCCACGCCGTCCCGCCCGGCCGGCGGCTGATCCTCGCCCCGCTGCACGGCCGCGGCCATGTCCTCGGCAGCCTGGTCCTGGTCCGCGCCCCCGGCCGGCCGGAGTTCACCCGCGACGACCTGCTCGTGGCCTCCCAGCTCGCCGGGCACACCGCCCTCGGCATCGACAAGGCCGTGGTGTACATGCGGGAGGCGTCCCTCGCCGACGCCCTCCAGCGCACCATGCTCCCGCCGTCGCTGCCCGAACCGCCCGGCGTCCGGCTCGCCAGCCGCTATCTGCCGTCCTCACGGACCGCCCAGGTCGGCGGCGACTGGTACGACGCGATCCCGCTGCCCGGCAACCGGGTCGCGCTGGTCATCGGCGATGTGATGGGGCACTCCATGACCTCGGCGGCGATCATGGGCCAGCTCCGCACCGTCGTACAGACCCTGGCCGGGCTCGACCTGCCCCCGGACGAGGTCCTGCACCACCTCGACGAACAGGCCGAGCGGCTGGGCAGCGAACACACGGCGACCTGCCTCTACGCCATGTACGACCCCGTGCTGCACCGGGTGCTGCTGTCCAACGCCGGACATCCCCCACCCCTGCTGCTGCACCCCGACGGCACCGGCGAGGTGCTGCGGATACCGCCGGGTGCGCCGATCGGCGTGGGCGGCGGCGGCTTCGAGTCCGTCGAGCTGCACGCGCCGACCGGAGCGACCCTGCTGCTCTACACCGACGGCCTGGTGGAGTCCCGTGACTCCGACGTCCTCACCGGCGTGGAACGGCTGCGGGCCCGGCTCGGGGCCGCCGCGTCCAGCACCGCACCGCTCGAGCAGCTGTGCGACGACGCGCTGGGTGTGCTCGGTGCCGGGGACCGGGACGACGACATCGCGCTGCTCGCCGCCCGCTTCGAGGGCATCCTGCCGGAGACCGTCGCCTACTGGTACCTGGCACCGCGCCCGCAGACCGCCGGCCAGGCCCGCCGGCTGACCCGCAGAACCCTGCACGAGTGGGGTCTGGACGCCCTGACGGAGTCCACCGAGCTGCTGGTGAGCGAGGTCGTGGCGAACGCCGTGCGCTTCGCCACCCGGCCGGTCACCCTGCGGCTGCTGCGCACGGACGTACTGCGCTGCGAGGTCGGCGACGACTCGCCCCTCGTACCGAGGATGCGGCAGGCCCGGCCGAACGACGAGGGCGGCCGGGGCCTGTTCCTGGTCAACGCGCTCGCCGGGCGCTGGGGGGCGACGAGGCTGAGCACGGGCAAGGTGGTCTGGTTCGAGCAACCGCTGCCGGGGGGCCGGCGCCGGGATCGGTGACCCCGGCGCCGGTCTCACCTCACGTCGACGAAGTCCCCCGTGGCCGTGGCCGGCCCCGTGGTGCCCGTGCCGGCGAAGACCCAGCGGAAGTAGCCGTCCTTCGTGGCCTTGGTGGTGGTCCTCAGGGTGCCGCCGGTGCCGGTGGTGACCGTCTTGAGGGTCGTGTAGGTGCTGCTGCCCTTCTTGCGGAACTGCAGCTTCACGGAGTGGCCCCGGTAGCCGGTGTAGGTGCCGTTCGCCCAGTCTGCGCGGGTCAGTTTGCCGGTGACCGTGATGGTTTTGCCCTTCTTCACCGGCTCGGGCGCGGCGTTGACCGTCACCTTGGCGTTCCGCTTGAACGTCGTCGTGGCCGCGACGTCGGCGTCCGTCCAGTCGTCGGTCGCGTCCTGGGCCTCGGTGAGGACGTTCCAGGTGCCGGCCAGGCTGTTGTGGCGGAAGTCCCGTGCGGCGTCCACCCCGAAGCTCACCTTGCAGGTGGAGGTGGTCGGGTCGGTGGGCGACACCGTGCAGGTGCCCGCCGGCGGGTAGGCCGGCAGGTGGCCGTCGGCGTCGTCGGTGTTGGGGCCGTGCCACAGGAAGGCCCAGGTCGCGACGACCTTGTCGGGGTCCGTCACCTTCCAGGTGATCGTGACGGTCTTCCGGGTGGTCGGGCCGAGCACGATGTCCTTGCCGCCGTTGACGACGACGTCCGAGAACGTGGTCGGGGTGGCCACGGCCCGGTCCGCCGCCTGGGCGGCGGCCGGAACCACCGAGGCGGACACGGCGGTGGCAAGGGATACGACGGCGACGGCCGAGCGGATACGCATGGACTCCCCCTTCGGGACTTCCGGGCCCGCCGGCCCCTGGGCACGGCGGACCTGATGATGTGTCACGCTCCCTAGACCCACGAGGAGCGCCCTCGGTTGCCCCGGCACGGACCCCCACGGGACCGGCTCGGCCTCGGCCCACGGCCGGTCACGGCACGGTGATCACGGCCTTGCCCCGCGCATGGCCCCGCTCCACGTGGCGCAGACCCTCGGCCGTGTCGGCCAGCGCGTAGGTGCGGTCGACGACCGGGGTGAGCCGGCCGGAGTCGACGAGGGCGGTGACGGCGAGCAGGTCCTCGTGCGTCGGTCCGGACGGGGCGGACGGCAGGATCGGGCGGAGCCGCTGCCGTACGACCGTGTCGAGCGCGGCCGTGCGCAGCAGGGAGCCGACGGCGCCGAACACCCGGCCGGGCGAGCCGCCGCCGTTGGCCACCAGGGTGCCGGTCGGCGTGAGCGCCCGGCGCAGTCGGGCCGGCGGGTGGTTTCCAACGTTGTCGAGGATCACGTCGTAGCGCCCGTGCCGCTCGGTGAAGTCCTCCCGGGCGTGGTCGACGACGTGGGCGGCGCCCAGTGAGCGCACCAGGCCGGCGTTGCCGGCGCTGCAGACCGCGGTGACCTCCGCGTCGAGGGCGGCGGCGATCTGCACGGCGAACGTGCCCACGCCCCCGGCGGCCCCGTTGACCAGGACCCGCTGTCCCGCCCGCACCCGGCCGACCGTCCGGATGCCGCGCAGGGCGGTCACCGCGCCCATCGGTACGGCCGCCGCCTGCGCGAAGGTGAGGCCCGGAGGCTTGGGGACCAGCAGGTCGGGGGTGGTGCGCGCGTACTCGGCGAAGGCGCCCGGGCAGAAGCCGAGGACCTCGTCGCCGGGCCGGAGCCCCTGCACCCCGGCGCCGACCGCCTCCACCTGCCCGGCCGCGTCGATCCCGGCCACCCGCTGCCTGGGCCGGGTCAGTCCCACGCCTCCGATCAGCCGGGCCACGTACGGGTCGCCGCGCAGCATGTGCCAGTCGTACGGGTTGAGCGCCGCGGCGCGCACCCGTACCAGCACCTGGCCGGCCCCGACCGTGGGCCGGTCGATCTCGGCCGGCCGCAGCACCTCCGGCGGCCCGAACCGCTCCTGGACGATCGCCTTCATCGGTCTCCCCCATTGCGCTCGGACACCTCGGACGCCCCGAAGGCGCCCCGGACCCCGGGTGTACGCCGTACACCTTCCTGACTGCACGGTAGGTGTACGCCGTACACCCGGTCAAGGGACAGGGAGGACCACGACCCTGCGAAGGAATCCGGCTTCAGGACGCGCGCAGGAGCCGTTCGAGGCCGTCCAGCGTCAGATCCAGGGCGAACTCGAACTCGGCCTGGTCGTCGCAGCCCGCGCCGACGACGGAGTCCTCGTCATGGGCGACCGCCGCGGCGAGGGCGGTGAGGTGGGGGTAGCGCGCCGCCATCTCCTCGGGCGGCGGCGCGTCCGGGTCCGGCGCGCGGTCGGGGGTGTCCTCGAACAGCTCCTGGGAGAAGCCCAGCAGGCGGCTGCCCATGACGTGCAGCGCGTGGTGCACCAGGCCGATCGGGAAGCCCCCGGCCCGGAAGATCCCGACCATCGAGTCGAGATACGCCAGGACGGCGGGGGTGGGCGTGACCCTCGCCTTGGTCCGCGCCTCGATCACCTCGGGCGCCCACGGGTGACGCAGCAGCATCCGGCGGGCCGACAGCACCCGCCGGCGTACGGCGGTCTTCCAGTCGGTGCCCTCGGCCGGCGGGTCGATCTCCTGGACGAGGACGTCGATCATGCCGTCCAGCAGCTCGTTCTTGTTGGCCACGTGCTTGTACAGCGCCATGGGCACGACACCGAGCGCCTGCGCGATCCTGCGCATGCTGAGCGCGTCGACCCCGCCCTCGTCGGCCAGGGCGACGGCGGTGCCCAGCACCCGCTCCCTGCTCAGGGGCGCGCGCTGCCGCGCGGCGGAGCCGGCCTGTGCGCTGATCCCCACCAACCCCTCTCGTACGGGCTACCCCGACGGCGGCCGCCCTTCCCGCCGACGAAGTTACCCCGTCACCCGGCCGGGCGGCGTATCGGCCGACGTCCGCCGCGGTCGCCCGCTCCGTCGGAAGAATGCCCCCGTGGACGGGACACCGTGACCGTCCACGGTCACGTCCGGCGCGTCAGGCGCCGAGCGCCGTGCGCAGCGTCGTCGCCATCAGGGTGATCGCCTCTCGGGCCGCGGGGACCGGGCCGGTGTGGGTGAAGTAGTGGTCGACCCCCTCGAAGACACGGTGGGTGACGGGGACGCCGGCGGCCTCCAGGGCCTTGGCGTAGGCGTCGCCCTCGTCGCGCAGGCGGTCGTTCTCCGCGGTGATGACGAGGGCGGGCGGCAGACCGGCGAGGTCGTCGGCCAGTGCGGGGGAGACGAGGGGATCGGACCGGTCGGCGGGGTCGGGGACGTAGGCGTCGGTGAAGATCCGCATCAGACCCGGGGTGAGCAGCGGTTTGGCGATTAGGGAGCGCTTGGTGGCGGGGTCGGCGAGCTGGTCGAGCGGGGCCGAGTCGAGGATCTGCAGCCGGGGGGTGAAGGTGCCGCGGTCCCGGGCCAGGCGGCAGACCGCCGCGGTCAGATTGGCTCCGGCGCTGTGGCCGCCGACGGCGAGCCGTGACCCGTCCCAGCCGCCCGCGGTGCCGTTGTCCGCCACCCAGGCGGTGACGTCGTAGGCCTGGGTGACGGGTGCGGGGAACGGCCGCTGCGGGGCGACGGCGTAGTCCACGTTGATCACGACACAGCCGGCCGTGGCGGCTATGGAGCGGCAGATGTGGTCGTCCTGTTCCGGGCGGGCGACGACGAAACCCCCGCCGTGGAAGTTGACGTACACGGGGGCGGGGGTCTCGGTCGTGGTGGTGGGGCGGTAGACGGTGCAGGCCACCGGGCCGGCGCCGGTCTCCACCCGGAGGGCCTCGGTGTGCGTCGGGACCTCGGTGGCGCGCAGGTCCTTGTGCACGCGGGACATCACGCGACCGAGCAGCAACTGGACGCCTCTGGCCTGGACGGTTGAGCTGAACGACATGATCCCGCTCCAGATCTGCAAAGTTAAAGTATCAGGATTCCTGTTGATGGTGTCCTGATGATGCACCCTTGCAGGGCCCTTTGGATACGTCGGTGCCGCTACCAGTTGCCGCCCGCCTCACGGTGGTGCGGGAAGGTCGGCCGGGGAGACGGCCACCGGATCGCGGTGGGCCCGGTGGTGACCGGCGTCGCGGGGTGTGGACAGGACCGTCCGTGTCCGTTCGGCCAGGCCGGCCCGGGACAGGGTCCCCCGGCCCGCGAGGACCGACTCCAGTGCCTCGAGCCAGTGGGCGTAGTAGCTCCACGGCTCGCCGTCCGGCTCCCTCTCCCAGCGCCGGATGGACTCGATGAGCGTCTCCTGGAACTCGCTCCACGCGTAGTGGCCGCCCTGGTGCGCGGCGACCGCCAGGGCGAAGGCGCGCGGCTCCCACGGGGCGTCGAAGGGACGGTCGGCGCCCGGCAGACCGCAGACCAGGTCCTCGACCCGGCGGCGCGCGGCGTCGGCGTCGGCCGCGCCGGTGTCCGGCCGCTGTGCGGCGGTCATGTCGCGGGGGTGGCGACGGGGGCGACGCCGATCATCGAGTCCCGGGTGACCAGCGTCCGCAGTTCCTCGACGCTCATCCCCTCGGTGCCCTCGGGCCGCTGCGGCAGCACCCAGTACCGCAGTTCGGAGCTGGAGTCCCAGACCCGACTACGTCAGCTCGGAGGTGGTTTCCGGCAAGTACCGGGGGAGCATGGCACCTCACCGGCATGGCCGCCCTTCGGCAGAAGACGGATACCGCGCATACGTGGACTAACCGCCCTGGTGCGTCAGGCGGAAGGTGCCCGGAGTGACGCCGGTGCAGCGGGTGAAGAACTTGCCGAAGTTGGTGGGTTCGGGGAAGCCGAGGCGCCGGGCGATGGTCGCCACCGGTTCGTCGGTGTGCGCGAGCAGCCGCCTGGCCTCCAGGGCGACCCGGCCGTCGATGACATGTTTGACGGGTTGTCCGGTGGCGGCCGTGCAGGCGCGGGTGAGGGTCTTGACGGTGTAGCCGAGGCGGTGGGCGTAGTCGGCGGCGCGGCGGGTGGTGGCGTAGGAGCGTTCCAGTTCGGCGCGGAAGCGGGCGTAGACCTCGCCGCCGGCGTCCGGGTCACCGCCACCATCCGGATGGGGTAGCCGGTCGATCTGCAACAGCACGGTGGCCAGCAGGAGTTGGAGGATCTCCGCCGACACGGCCTGCTCGGTGCGCTCGTACTCGGCGCGCATCTGGCCCAGCAGAGCGGACAGGACTGCGTATGCGGGGTCGGCGCCCAGCTGCCAGCACACGGGGCCGTACCACTCGTTCACCAGCCTCTCGGCGCTGCTGAAGTGCGGCGGGAAGGCAGGCGTGAAGAGGAGGTACGTGCCGTTGGTGGTTCCGGGGTCGACGAAACGCTGGACCTGCCCGGGCCGGATCCACATCAGGGTTCCGGGGCGGCAGGGATGGGTCACGAAGTCGATCGCGTGCTCCCCATTGCCCTCCGTGACGATGGTGAGGGTGTGGAAGTCCACCCGGTGCACCGCGTCGGGCCGACTGTTGCGACGGCGGCGCCGTTCATGCAGGGTCGCCAGGTCGACGATCTCGAGCCCGGGGACGCGTTCCTCGGGCGGATTGAAGTCGAGCCGGGGGATCGCGCCGCTCCGGGAGGGATCACCACCGGCCACGTCCCGGGGAACCATCGCGGTCTCCAGATGTCCTCGATTTACCATGCAGAGTCTTCAGCGTATCTCGTCTGCCTGCGGTTTCGCGGCGAGAGTGGAGGTCGTCAAGGCGACGCAAGGCCGCCTCCACCGCAAGGAGTCTCCCCATGAACGGCACGGTCACGGTCCTCGACAAGGGCGCGGTCCGCATCCACAGCTACATGTCCCCGGCGGACACCTTCCACGCCACCACCCAGCTGATCGAGACCCCGGCCCGGATCGTCGTGATCGACGCCCAGCTGAACCCCGCCTACGCCGACGAGGCCGTCGCCTACGCCAAGGGCCTCGGCAAGCCGCTGGACCGCCTGATCATCACCCACGCCCACCCCGACCACTACAACGGCGCCGACCGCTTCGGCGCGCCGGTCCACGTACTGCCCGTGGTGCGCGAGCAGATCGCCGCACGCCCCGCCGCCCAGCTGCCCAGCGGCGTGGTCGTCCCGGCCACCGACCTGCCCTCCAGCGTGGACATCACCCCGGGCACCGAGGTCATCGACGGCGTCCGGTTCGTCTTCGAGGCCGTCTCCGGCGGGGAGGCCGCCGACGAACTCCTCGTCAAGCTGCCCGACCAGGGCGTCCTGGTCGCCCAGGACCTCGTCTACAACGACGTCCACCTCTACCTGGGCAACGACGACATCACGGGCTGGCAGCAGGCCGTCGACGCCCTGGCCGCGGAGACCGGCTACGACACGATCCTCGCCGGCCACGGCCTGCCCGCGGGGCCGGAGGTTTACGCCAGTATCCGCCAGTACCTCGCCGACGCCCGCGAACTGCTCGGCGACGACGGCGAGGCGTACAAGAAGGCGATCGTGGACCGCCACCCCTCCCATGTCGGCCCGTTCATCATCGACATCGCCAACCGGTCCCTCTTCGGCGTCGGTCACTGATCCTCCGGCTGCTCCCCTTTCAACTCCCGCCCATTCAGGAAGACTTGTCATGTCAGTCCGTCTTCGCCGTACCCGTGCCGCAGCCGTCGCCGTGGCCTCGCTCCTCGTCCTGGGCGGCGCCGCCCAGGCCCTCGCCGCCTCCGGCGGCGACCTGCCCTTCTCGCAGGTCGCGGCCGCCTTGGGCATGCACGAACAGTCCAGTCTCACTTGTGCGGTACATCGGTGGTTCGGCACGTCACCTTCCAGACTGCGACGCGCAGGACCGGCGTCCCACGCCAGTCCACCCTGATCAATCGAACGCGCAACAAAGGACGCACATAAAAGATCTTGTATCTTGATACACTTCGCTTGATACATCAAGCGGAGGAGGCCACCATGAGTCGGACGGTCATCGATCTCGACGACCAGGCGCTGGAGGAAGCAGCCAAAGAACTCGGCACCACCACCAAGCGCGACACGATCAACACCGCCCTGCGGGAAGTCACGGCCCGCTACCGGCGTCTGCGAGCACTCGACGAGGCCCGCGAACTGGTGGCCGAGGGCGCTCTGGACATCGACCTGCTGCTGCACAAGAGCGCATACCGCCCCACGAGGGCGGGCGCCGCGGACGACGACCGCGACGCAGGAGCGCACGAGTGACAGTCGCCGACTACCTCATCGACACCTCCGCCCTCGCCCGCGTCCTGCTCCGCCAGAACACGGCCGAATGGGACGACAGGATCGCCGCCGGCCTCGTCGCGATCTGCGACCTCACCGAACTGGAAGTCCTCTACTCAGCCCGTTCCGCCATGGACCGCACGCGCTTGAAGGCGGCCCTCGACGCCCACTACGCCTGGTGTCCCATGCCCGACGGCGTCTACCGCCGCTCCCGCGTCATCCAGGAACAACTGACCGCCAAGGGGGAGCACCGCAGCGCGGGCCCCGTCGATCTCCTCGTGGCCGCCGCGGCCGAGGAAGCGGGACTCACCCTCCTCCACTACGACCGCGACTTCGACACCATCGCCCGCACGACAGGTCAGCCGGTCCGCAAGATCGACCTCAGGCAGTAGAGCTCGCGCGGTACCGACGGGCACCGAGCTTCTGACTGACCGCCCGCCTGGCGGTCAGTCGGCAGTGGCCTGGGCCGTCTCCCGACGCCCTGGGTCACCGGGCACTACTTCCGAATGCTCGTGCCCAGCCAGCGTCCAGAATTCGACGTCCAGAGGCTCGTACAGCCCCTACGGCGCCATCCTCCAGCCCTAGGCCGATACGTCTGCGCAGGTCAAAGCAATCCCAACGCACACTGACAGTGGCGGAGTTGAACTCACGAGCAGCGGATTCAGCCCCGCAGCCCAAAGTCCTGAATCCGCACCCCAGATGAGACGTTTCCGCAGGTCATAGGCCTGCACAGTGGGGCGGGTGGGACTCGAACCCACGGCCGACGGATTATGAGTCCGCTGCTCTAACCGGCTGAGCTACCGCCCCATAGCGGCGTGTCGCGTACATGTGTACGCGCCGTGTGCCGCAGCATAGCCGCTCATACGATCTCACGCTTCGCCGGTCGGCCCTGCATGACCATGGGGACCGCGCTGCGGCCTGCGCGGTTCCCGTCGGCGTGACACCGACATGAAAAAGGACCCCTACGGGGTCCTCGTTCACGATGCTCCCCCGACTGGACTCGAACCAGTAACCTGCCGGTTAACAGCCGGCTGCTCTGCCAATTGAGCTACGGAGGACCGAGCTCCCCCGACTGGACTCGAACCAGTAACCTGCCGGTTAACAGCCGGCTGCTCTGCCAATTGAGCTACGGAGGAATGCCTCGTTGCATCGAACGTGCCTACCTGGGTATTCGCCAGGGGGCGGGCGCTCGCTGCGACACATACATTAGCGCAAGCAGGGGGGTGCTCCGCCAATCGGTTCCCCCCGGCGCCGACGCCGCACCAGGAACCTACGAAGGGAAGGGTGGCCGCCATGCGCTACAAGCTGACGTTCCTCGTCGGGCTCACCGTCGGTTACGTGCTGGGCACGCGCGCCGGTCGTGAGCGCTACGAGCAGCTGAAGAAGTCCGCGCGGCAGGTCGCGCAGAACCCCGCCGTACGCAACACCGCCGAGACGGCCGCCCAGCAGGGCCGCCAGTACGCGGGCAAGGCGTACCACGCGGTCAGCACCAAGGTCGGCGACCGCATGCCCGAGTCCGTGGCCGGCCGGGTCCGCTCCCTGCGCGACCGCAGCGCCCACAACGGCGCCGAGGACGACTGGGGCACCAGCACCACGTAACAGTTCCTCTGCGACACCGATCACAACGACGCCCCACGGGGCGCGGGGAACTGCGCGACCAGCCACGACGCGGCCGCACCCGCGACACCCGCGAGCCCTCCACGGTCTACGCGGCTCAACCTCGGCGGCGCGTGCGGCAGAATTTTCGTTATGGGGATAGTCGCCGGGCTGGACAGTTCGCCCGATTTCACTCGTATCGTCGTCTGCGACGCGGACACCGGAGCCGTGCTCAGGCAGGGGTATGCGCCGCATCCGATGGAGAACCCGGACAGCGGGGGCCGGCCCAGCGACGTCGATCCCCAGGCCTGGCTGCTCTCCCTCGGGGAGGCGGCCGGCGGGGGCCTGCTCGAGGGGGTGCAGGCCATCGGGGTGTCCTCGCAGCAGAACGCGCTGGTGCCGCTGGACGCGCAGGGCAACACCGTGCGGCCCGCGATGGTCGGCGGCGACAAGCGCGCGCAGGTCGCGGCGGCCGATCTGATCGACGCGCTCGGGGGGCGTGAGGCCTGGGCGCAGGCCGTGGGGTGCGTACCGCAGGCCGCCCAGCCGGTGACCAAGCTGAGGTGGCTCGCCAAGACCGAGCCCGAGGCCGCGCTGCGCACCGCCGTCCTGATGCAGGCGCACGACTGGCTGGTGTGGCAGTTGCTGGGCCGGCCTGTGAGAAGGACCACGGACCGCGGCGGGGCCTCCGGGACCGGGTACTGGTCCGCCGCGATGGGCGGATACCGGCCCGATCTGGTCGAGCTGGCGCTCGGTCACCAGGCGATGCTGCCCGAGGTGATCGGGCCGTCCGAAGCGGCGGGTACGACACCGGAGGGGCTGCTGATCTCGGCCGGCACCGGCGAGACCATGGCCGCGGCCCTGGGGCTCGGGCTGGGCATGGGGGACGTGGTGGTGTCCCTGGGCGCCTCCGGTTCGGTCATGGCCGTGCACCCCGAGGCGCTGGTCGACCAGTCCGGGATGATCACCTCCCTCGCGGACGCGACGGGCATGCATCTGCCGGTCGTGACCACCCTGAACGCCGTACGGACCCTGCGCGGCGCCGCCGAACTGCTCGGCGCGCCCGATCTGGAGGGGCTGTCCGACCTGGCGATGAAGTCGACGCCTGGCTCGCACGGGCTGGTGATGCTGCCCTACCTGGAGGGCGAGCGGACGCCGAACCTGCCGCACACCGCCGGGACGCTGGCGGGGCTGCGACGGGAGTCCATGAAGCCCGAGCACTTCGCGCGGGCCGCCTTCGAGGGCATGCTCTGCGGGCTCGCGGACGCGCTCGACGTGCTGCGCGGGCGGGGCGTGAGCGTGCAGCGGATCTTCCTGCTGGGCGCGGCGGCCGAGCTGCCGGCCGTGCAGGCGGCGGCGCCCGCGCTGTTCGGCGCGCAGGTCGTCGTACCGCAGCCGGCGGACTACGCGGCGATCGGTGCGGCCCGGCAGGCGGCGTGGGCGCTCGGGGCGAAGCAGGGCACGCTCGATCCGCGGACCCCGCCGGTCTGGCAGGGCGCGGCGGCCGTCGTCCTGGACCCGCGCGAGGACCTGGCGGTGGGACAGGCGGTGCGCCAGCAGTACGTGTCGGTGCGGGAGCAGACCCATCCCGGGGCGTTCCGGGCATAGGGCCGGGCATAGGGCCGGGCATAGGGCCGGGCATAGGGCCGGGCATGGGGCCGGGCATGGGGCCGGGCCCTGGTCCACCCGCCCTCGTACACGCATGGCCCTATATCACGCGGCCCTCGGCTTAATCGGTTGAGGTAACGCGGGTGGAGTGTCCGACGATAGGGGCCAGGGGCAACCAATGCCCCTACCGCCGACTCCGAGAGACGTAGCGTGCTCATACGACTTCTGCGGACCTACCTCAGGCCCTACAAGAAACCCATCGCCCTGCTGGTGCTGCTGCAGTTCCTGCAGACCTGCGCCACCCTGTACCTGCCCACACTGAACGCGCACATCATCGACAACGGCGTCGTCGAGGGGGACACCGGATACATCCTGTCCTACGGCGCCCTGATGATCGGCATCTCGCTGGCGCAGGTCGTGTGCAACATCGGTGCCGTCTACTACGGCGCCCGGACCGCCTCCGCGCTCGGCCGGGACGTCCGGGCGGGCGTCTTCGACCGGGTGCAGTCCTTCTCCTCCCGGGAGGTCGGCCAGTTCGGCGCGCCCTCGCTGATCACCCGGACCACCAACGACGTCCAGCAGATCCAGATGCTGTCCCTGATGGCGTTCACGCTGATGGCTTCGGCGCCGATCATGTGTGTGGGCGGCATCGTCATGGCGCTCGGCCTGGACGTGCCGCTGTCCGGGGTGCTGGTCGCCGTCGTGCCGGTGCTGGGCATCTGCGTGACGCTGATCGTGCGGCGGCTGCGGCCGCTGTTCCGGTCGATGCAGGTGCGCCTCGACACCGTCAACCGGGTCCTGCGCGAGCAGATCACCGGCAACCGGGTGATCCGCGCCTTCGTCCGCGACGAGTACGAGCAGCAGCGGTTCCGGAAGGCCAACACCGATCTCACCGGCATCTCGCTGAAGACCGGCAACATGCTGGCGCTGATGTTCCCGGTGGTCATGACCACGGTGAACCTGTCCTCGATCGCGGTCGTCTGGTTCGGCGCCCACCGGATCGACAGCGGCCAGATGCAGATCGGCGACCTGACGGCGTTCCTCGCCTACCTCATGCAGATCGTCATGTCCGTGATGATGGCCACCTTCATGTTCATGCAGGTGCCGCGCGCGGAGGTGTGCGCCGAACGCATCCAGGAGGTGCTCGGAACCTCGTCGTCCGTGGTGCCGCCGGTGGCGCCCGTCACCGAGCTGCGGCGGCACGGTCATCTGGAGATCCGGGCGGCCGGCTTCCGCTACCCGGGTGCGGAGGAGCCCGTCCTCAAGGCGATCGACCTGGTGGCGCGGCCCGGCGAGGTCACCGCCGTCATCGGCTCCACCGGCAGCGGCAAGTCCACGCTGCTCGGACTCGTCCCGCGGCTGTTCGACGCGACCGACGGGGAGGTGCTGGTCGACGGGGTGCCGGTGGCCGACGTCGATCCGGTGCTGCTCGCCAGGACCGTCGGGCTCGTCCCGCAGAAGCCGTACCTCTTCGCGGGGACCGTCGCGAGCAATCTGCGCTACGGCAACCCGGACGCGACCGACGAGGAGCTGTGGCACGCGCTGGAGGTGGCGCAGGCCAAGGACTTCGTGACCAAGCTCGAGAACGGGCTGGACTCCCCCATCGCCCAGGGCGGCACCAATGTCTCCGGCGGTCAGCGGCAGCGGCTCGCGATCGCCCGGACGCTCGTGCAGCGGCCGGAGATCTATCTCTTCGACGACTCCTTCTCCGCGCTCGACTACGCCACCGACGCGGCCCTGCGCGCGGCGCTCGCCCGGGAGACGGCGGAGGCGACCGTGGTGATCGTCGCCCAGCGGGTGGCGACCATCCGGGACGCCGACCGGATCATCGTCCTCGACGAGGGCCGGGTCGTCGGCACCGGAAACCACCGCGAGCTGATGACGGACAACGAGACCTACCGGGAGATCGTGCTCTCCCAGCTGACGGAAGCGGAGGCTGCCTGATGGCCGGGCCCATGGGGCGCATGATGGCCGGCACTGGTCCCGACAACCGCTCGCTGGACTTCAAGGTGTCCGGCAGGCGGCTGCTCACCCAGTTCAAGCCGGAGCGGCTCACCCTCTACGGGATGCTCTTCTGCGTGGTGATCAGCGTCGGCCTGAACGTGGTCGGCCCGAAGATCCTCGGCAAGGCGACCGACCTGGTCTTCGCGGGCATCATCGGACGGCAGATGCCGGACGGCGCGAGCAAGGAGCAGGTGCTCGACTCGATGCGGGAGCGCGGCGAGGGTCAGGTCGCCGACATGCTCAAGAGCACCGACTTCACCCCCGGCAAGGGCGTCGACTTCGACCAGGTCGGTGAGGTCCTGCTGTTCGCGGTCGGGGTGTTCCTCGTCGCCGGTCTGCTGATGGCGGTGGCGACGCGCCTGGTCAACCGGGCCGTCAACCGCACGATGTTCCGGATGCGCGAGGACGTGCAGACGAAGCTGTCGCGGCTGCCGCTGTCGTACTTCGACAAGCGTCAGCGCGGCGAGGTGCTCTCCCGCGCCACGAACGACATCGACAACATCCAGCAGACGCTCCAGCAGTCGATGGGGCAGCTCATCAACTCGCTGCTGACGATCATCGGCGTGCTGGCGATGATGTTCTGGGTCTCCTGGCTGCTCGCGCTGGTCGCGCTGGTGACGGTGCCGCTGTCGGCGGTCGTCGCGGCGAAGGTGGGCAAGCGGTCGCAGCCGCACTTCGTGCAGCAGTGGCGCACCACCGGCAAGCTGAACGCGCACATCGAGGAGATGTACACCGGCCACACGCTGGTGAAGGTGTTCGGCCGTCAGGAGCAGTCGGCGCGGCAGTTCGCCGAGCAGAACGAGGCGCTGTACGAGGCCGGGTTCAGGGCGCAGTTCAACAGCGGGATCATGCAGCCGCTGATGTTCTTCGTGTCGAACATCAACTATGTGCTGGTGGCGGTGGTCGGTGGTCTGCGCGTGGCGTCGGGCGCCCTGTCCATCGGTGATGTGCAGGCCTTCATCCAGTACTCCCGTCAGTTCTCGATGCCGCTGACGCAGGTCGCGTCGATGGCGAACCTGGTGCAGTCCGGTGTCGCCTCCGCCGAGCGGATCTTCGAACTCCTCGACGCGGAGGAGCAGCAGGCCGACCCGGCGGCGGGCGCCAAGCCGGAGGAACTGCGCGGGCGGGTCGCGCTGGACCACGTCTCGTTCCGCTACGACCCCGAGAAGCCGCTCATCGAGGACCTCTCGCTGACGGTGGAACCGGGCCACACGGTCGCGATCGTGGGTCCGACCGGCGCCGGCAAGACCACACTGGTCAACCTGCTGATGCGGTTCTACGACGTCTCGGGCGGGCGGATCACCCTCGACGGCGTGGACATCGCCCGGATGTCCCGGGACGAGCTGCGCGCCGGGATCGGCATGGTGCTCCAGGACACCTGGCTGTTCGGCGGCACGATCGCGGAGAACATCGCGTACGGCGCCTCGCGCGAGGTCACCCGGGGCGAGATCGAGGAGGCGGCGCGGGCGGCCCACGCGGACCGGTTCGTGCGGACGCTGCCCGAGGGGTACGACACGGTGATCGACGACGAGGGCAGTGGGGTCAGCGCGGGTGAGAAGCAGCTGATCACGATCGCGCGGGCGTTCCTGTCCGACCCGGTGATCCTGGTCCTCGACGAGGCGACCTCCTCGGTCGACACCCGCACGGAGGTGCTGATCCAGAAGGCGATGGCGAAGCTGGCGCACGGCCGGACGTCGTTCGTCATCGCCCACCGTCTCTCCACCATCCGGGACGCGGACACCATCCTGGTGATGGAGAACGGCTCGATCGTGGAGCAGGGCGCGCACGCGGAGCTGCTGGCGGCGGGCGGGGCGTACGCCCGGCTGTACCAGGCGCAGTTCGCGCAGGCGGTGGCGGAGGTGGACTAGGGGTTGCCCACCTCCAGGTGGGCGACCTTCAGTCCAGGTAGCCCCTGAGCTGGTCCGCGAAAGCGTGATCCCGCAGCTTGTTCAGCGTCTTCGACTCGATCTGACGGATCCGCTCCCGCGTCACCCCGAAGATGCGCCCGATCTCCTCCAGGGTGCGGGGCCGCCCGTCGGCGAGGCCGTAGCGGAGCTGCACGACCTTGCGCTCACGCTCGCCGAGCGTGGACAGCACCGCCTCCAGGTGCTCGCGCAGCAGCAGGAAGGCGGCCGACTCGACGGGGCTGGTCGCGTCGCCGTCCTCGATGAGGTCGCCGAGGGCCACGTCGTCCTCCTCGCCCACGGGGGCGTGCAGGGAGACGGGTTCCTGGGCGAGCCGCAGCACCTCGCCGACCCGCTCGGGGGCGAGGTCGAGCTGGCCGGCGACCTCGTCGGCGGTCGGCTCGTAGCCGCGTTCCTGGAGCATCCGGCGCTGGACCCGCACCACCCGGTTGATCAGCTCGACGACATGGACCGGGACCCGGATGGTGCGGGCCTGGTCGGCGAGGGCGCGGGACATGGCCTGGCGGATCCACCAGGTGGCGTACGTGGAGAACTTGTAGCCGCGCGCGTAGTCGAACTTCTCGACCGCGCGGATCAGCCCGAGGTTGCCCTCCTGGACCAGGTCGAGCATGGTCAGGCCGCGTCCGACGTACCGTTTGGCGACGGAGACGACGAGCCGCAGGTTGGCCTCGATGAGGCGGCGCTTGGCCATGCGGCCCATGACGACCAGCCGGTCGAGGTCGAGGGCGAGGTCGCTGTCCAGGTCGGGGGTGTTGCTCAGTTTCTCCTCGGCGAACAGGCCGGCCTCGACCCGGCGGGCGAGTTCGACCTCCTCGGCCGCGGTGAGCAGCGGGATGCGGCCGATCTCCCGAAGGTACTGCCGGAACAGGTCCGAGGAGGGCCCGCTCGTGTCGGCGGCCGCCCGGGACGGGGGCGCCTCCACGGGCTCGGGGGCCTCTTCCAGGGCCTCCGGGGGCGGTTCCGTCTCCGGGTGGTGCGCGGCACGGTTCTGCGGCGGGACCGCGACCAGGACGTCGTTCTCGGCGTCCGGTTCCGTGTCGTCGGTAGTGCTGGCGTTCTGCGTCAGGGTCTGGGTCTGCACGGGGGCGACCTCCAGGATGATCGCTGCTGAGGTGAGCGGCAGCGGTACTGCGGGGGCCGCTCCGAGGACTCAGGCACCGGACCCAGTGTGGAGTACGACACATCCCCGCCACGAGGGGCGTGCGGTGACTTTTTGAGTCCGGCCCGTAACAAGCTGTTCAGAGCGCTGCGGCGCCGTGCTCCCGCAGGGCCTGGTCGTACTGCTGAAGGACCCACAGTTCGTTCTGCACGGCGGCCAGTTGGGCCTGGTCACCGCCCGCGCCGAGGCGGGTCAGCTGGGACTGGACGTCGCGGACCCGGCGTTCGACGGCGCGGCGGCGGACCTGGACGAGGACCGTGCCGGCGTACACCTCGTCGACGGTGCGGCGCATGATCGGCTCGACGGCGAGTTCGGTGACCATGGCGCGGACCGTGTCGTCGGGGGCGGACTCGCGGACGCGGATCAGGTACTCCTGGGGGTCCTGGACGCCCCACTCGGCGCCGCCCGCGTCCAGGACGGCCTGGCGTACGGCCGCGTAGGGGGCGGCGGTGAACTCGTCGACGCCGTACGCGTCGAAGGCCGGGGAGACCAGTTCGGGCCGCTGGAGGGCGAGTTTGAGGAGTTCGCGTTCGGTCGCGTAGACGGGGTTGCGCAGGGTGAGGGCGGGGCCGGAGGCGGCGGGGCGGGGGGCTGCCTCGTACGGCTGCTGGGGGCTTCGGCCGGCCGGCGCGGGGCCCTTGCCGCCCCGGTCGCGGGCCCAACGGGCGAGCTGCGCGACGCGTTTGACGACGAACTGGGTGTCGAGGATGCCGAGCATGCCGGCGAGCTGGACGGCGACCTCGTGCTGGGCGCCGCTGTTCTTGATGCGGGCGACGATCGGGGCGGCCTCGTCCAGCGCCGCCGCCCGGCCCGCCGGGGTGTCGAGGTCGTACCGTACGACGATCTGGCGCAGCGCGAACTCGAAGAGCGGGGTGCGGGGTTCGACCAGGTCGGAGACCGCCTCGTCGCCCTTGATCAGCCTGAGGTCGCAGGGGTCCATGCCGTCGGGGGCGATGGCGATGTAGGTCTCGGCGGCGAACTTCTGGTCGTCCTCGAAGGCGCGCAGGGCGGCCTTCTGGCCGGCCGCGTCCCCGTCGAAGGTGAAGATCACGCGGGCGCTGCCGTTGTCCATCAGCAGCCGGCGGAGGATCTTGATGTGGTCGCCGCCGAAGGCCGTGCCGCAGGTGGCGATGGCGGTGGTGACCCCGGCGAGGTGGCAGGCCATGACGTCGGTGTAGCCCTCGACGACGACCGCGCGGGAGGACTTGGCGATGTCCTTCTTCGCGAGGTCGATGCCGTACAGCACCTGGGACTTCTTGTAGATCGCCGTCTCGGGTGTGTTGAGGTACTTGGGGCCGTTGTCCGCCTCGTAGAGCTTGCGCGCGCCGAAGCCGACGACCTCGCCGCCGATGTCGCGGATGGGCCACATCAGCCGGCCGCGGAAGCGGTCGATGGGGCCGCGGCGGCCCTCCTGGGAGAGGCCGGAGAGCAGCAGCTCCTTGTCGGTGAAGCCCTTGCCGCGCAGGAAGCGGGTGAGGTGGTCCCAGCCCTGGGGGCTGTAGCCGACGGAGAAGTGCTGGGCGGCGGCCTGGTCGAAGCCGCGCTCGGCGAGGAACTGGCGGCCGGTGTCGGCCTCCGGGCTGGTGGCGAGCTGTTCGGTGTAGAAGTCGGCGGCGATCTTGTGGGCCTCGACCAGCCGGATGCGCTCGCCGCGCTGGTGGGAGGGGTTGTAGCCGCCCTCCTCGTAGCGCAGGGTGATGCCGGCCTGGGCGGCGAGCCGCTCGACGGCCTCGGAGAAGGTGAGGTGGTCGACCTTCATCACGAACGTGATGGTGTCGCCGCCCTCCTGGCAGCCGAAGCAGTGGAAGAGCCCCTTGCTCGGGCTGACCTGGAAGGACGGCGACTTCTCGTCGTGGAACGGGCACAGCCCCTTGAGGTTGCCGCCGCCCGCGTTGCGCAGCTGGAGGTATTCGGACACGACGGCGTCGATCGGGACCGCGTCCCGTACCGCCTTCACGTCCTCGTCGTTGATCCGTCCTGCCACGCGTGAATTCTACGGGGGCGCACCGACAGCTACGGGAGCAGACCGTCGAGGGGGAGGTGGGGGTCCCCCAGTGCCTCCGTGTTCACCGGGGTTCCGGAGGCGATGAGCTTCTGGACGGTCTCTGTGACGTCCCACACGTTCACGTTCATCCCGGCGAGGACGCGGCCCTCCTTCACCCAGAACGCGATGAACTCGCGCTTGCCCGCGTCGCCCCGGATCACGACCTGGTCGTACGACCCCGGCGGCGCCCAGCCGCTGTACTCCATGCCCAGGTCGTACTGGTCGGTGAAGAAGTAGGGGACCCGGTCGTAGGTGATCTCCTTGCCGAGCATGGCGCGGGCGACCGCCGGTCCGCCGTTGAGGGCGTTGGCCCAGTGCTCGACCCGCAGCCGGGTGTCGAACAGGCCGTGCGGGAAGGAGGCGACGTCCCCGGCGGCGTACACGTCCGGGTCGGAGGTGCGCAGCCGCGCGTCCACGGCGACGCCTCCGCCGTGGGCGCGGTCGGCCAGTGTGAGCCCGGCGGCCTCCGCGAGAGCGGTGCGCGGGGCGGCGCCGATCGCCGCGAGGACGTCGTGGGCCGGGTGCTCCTCGCCGTCGTCGGTGCGGACGGCGAGGACCATGCCGTCCTGGCCGACGATCTCGGTCAGCCGGACGCCGAAGCGGAAGCGGACGCCGTGCTCGCGGTGGAGCTCGGCGAAGACAGTGCCCAGCTCGGGGCCGAGGACGTTGTGCAGGGGGGTCGCGGACGGCTCGATGACGGTGACCTCGGCGCCGTACTCCCGGGCCGCCGCCGCCACCTCCAGGCCGATCCAGCCGGCCCCCGCGATCACCAGATGGCCGTTGTCGCGGCCGAGGGCGGTCAGGACGCCCTTGAGGCGTTCGGCGTGAGCGAGCCGGCGCAGATGGTGGACGCCCGCGAGGTCGGTGCCGGGGATGTCGAGGCGGCGCGGTTCGGCGCCGGTGGCCAGCAGGAGCTTGTCGTAGTGGACGAGGGTGCCGTCGTCGCCGAAGCGGACCGTCTTCGCCGTACGGTCGATCGCGTCGACGGTCTGGCCGAGGTGCAGCTCGATGTCGTTCTGCGCGTACCAGGCGGGTTCGTGCACGAAGACGCTCTCGCGGCTCTCCTTGCCGAGGAGGAACCCCTTGGACAGCGGCGGCCGCTCATAGGGGTGGTCGCGTTCGTCGCAGATCAGTATCACGCGGCCGGTGAAGCCCTCCGCCCGCAGCGTCTCGGCCGCCTTCGCGCCGGCCAGGCCCCCTCCGACGATGACGAATGTCTGATCCGCGTCGACCACGTGATGCCTCCTCGTAAGAGAACCGCCACCTGCGAGCGTCCCGCACGGAGCGTGATGGGGGAAGGGGACGTGACCCGATCAGGCCACGCTGGGTCACCTTCGAGCTCTTTTGGGTGCACTTGCGTTCACTCACGTGCACTTGTGTGCGCTCAGGCCCCTCCGGTCACGGCCGCCCGGTCAGCCGGGAGTGGAGCGAGCGGGCCGAGGCGTCGGTGAGGGAGGCGATCTGGTCGACGATCACGCGCTTGCGGGCGCGGTCGTCGGGGGCCTGTTCGAACAGGGCGCGGAACTGGGGGTCGAGTCCCTCGGGCGCGCGGGCGGTGAGGGCCTCGGCCAGCTCGGTGATCACGACACGCTGGTCGGCCCGCAGCCGTTCCTGTTCGGCGCGCTGCATGACGTACCGGTCGGCGACGGCCTTGAGGACCGCGCACTCCAGGCGCGTCTCGTGCGGTACGACGAGCGCGGCGCCGTAGCGGGTGAGGGGCCCCGAGCCGTACCGCTCGCGGGTGGCGCCCTCGGCGGCGAGGCAGAAGCGGCCGATGAGCTGGCTGGTGGCGTCCTTGAGGCGGGCCTGGGCGACCGCCGAGCCGTCGTAGCCGTGCGGCCACCACTCCTGGTCCTGGAGGCGGTCGAGAGCGGCGGCGAGTTCGGCCGGGTCGGTGCCGGCGGGGACGTACCGCCCGACGGCGACCCGGAAGACCTCGGCGCGCTCCGGTTCGTCGCGCAGCCGGCCGGGGTCGATGTGACCGGCGTGCAGACCGTCCTCCACGTCGTGCACCGAGTAGGCCACGTCGTCGGACCAGTCCATGATCTGCGCCTCGAAGCAGGTGCGGTTGCCGGGGGCCTCCTTGCGGGCCCAGTCGAAGACGGGCCGGTCGTCCTCGTAGACGCCGAACTTGGGGGACGCCGGGTCGGTGGGGTGGGCGCCCCTCGGCCAGGGGTACTTGGTGGCGGCGTCGAGGGTGGCGCGGGTGAGGTTGAGGCCGACGGAGCCCTCGGCGGTGAAGCGTTTGGGTTCGATGCGGGTGAGGAGACGCAGGGACTGGGCGTTGCCCTCGAAGCCGCCGCAGTCCCGGGCGAAGTCATTGAGCGCCTGTTCGCCGTTGTGGCCGAACGGGGGGTGGCCGAGGTCGTGCGCGAGGCAGGCCGCCTCGACCAGGTCGGGGTCGCAGCCGAGGGCGGCGCCCAGCTCGCGGCCGACCTGCGCGCACTCCAGGGAGTGGGTGAGGCGGGTGCGGGGGGTGGCGTCCCATTCCTGACTGCGTTCGCCCGGGGTGACGACCTGGGTCTTTCCCGCGAGTCTTCTCAGCGCCGAGGAGTGCAGGAGTCGTGCGCGGTCGCGCTGGAAGGCGGTGCGACCGGGGCGCTTGTCCGGTTCGGGGGCCCAGCGTTCGGCTGACGGCAGGTCATAGGGCATGTTTCGACAGTAAGCGGCGGGAGTGACAATGGGGGCCCACCGGAGTGCCGGGTTCTGTGTTCAGGCGGCGCTGATGGTGCCCCCCGCCGCGAGGGCCCCGTCGTAGCGGTGGAGCAACAGGTCCGCCATCGCGGGGTGGGTGCCCAGGGGGGCCGAGGCGATCCACGGGGCCTTTGCCGCGCACTCGCTCGCGAAGCGGCCCGGGGCGGTGAAGTACGAGGCGATCGCCACCCGGTGTCGGCCCCTCGCCGCCAGGGTGCGCAGTGCCGTGTCGACCGTCGGGGTGGCCGTGGAGGCGTACGCGGGGACCACCGGGACGCCCAACCGCTTCGCGAGCAGGTCGGCCGTCCGGCGGGTGTCCGTCGCCGAGTCGGGGTCGCGGGAGCCCGCCGCCGCCAGGACCACGGCGCTCGTGCGGCGGTCGTCGGGGGTCGTGGCCGGGGGCCAGCCGGCCTCCAGGAGGCGGGTGTGCAGGGTGTCCACCAGGAGGGGGTGCGGGCCCAGCGGGGCCGCCACGCGCGTGCGTACCCGGGCGGCCGCCGCCATCTCCGGGATGTCGCGCTTGACGTGGTAGCCGCGGGCCAGGAGGAGGGGGACCAGGACGGCGTCCGTCGTGCCGCGGGCGTCCAGGCCGGCCAGGGTGTCCGTGAGCAGGGGCTCGTTCAGCTCGATGTGGCCGAGGTGCACCGGCAGGCCGGGGCGCCGGTCGCGGACCCGGTCGAGGAGGGTGCGGACGGTGGCGAGGGCGCGCGGGTCCCGGCTGCCGTGGGCGACGACCACCAGCGCGGGCGGGGCCGGGCGCCGGCGGGCGTCGAGCTGGACGAGGCTTGGCTGGCTCATGCACCGATCGTCGCCGGGCGAGGTTGCACCCCCGTTGCCTGACCGTCACGAGTATTTTCCGGGGGTTCACGGCGCCTCCCCGGGCGCTGTGAGGTCGGGGCCCTCCGCGGGCGGGCGAACCGGATCACCGTGCGCTGCGTCTTCCCAGGCCGAACGGGATTTCGAGCCGGATCCACGCAGGGAGCACCTCATGAACATCCGTCGACCGCGGCTGCCGCGCACCCGTGCCGGGCGGCGCCGGCTGGTGCAGGCGGTGATGGCCGGGTGTGTGCTCGCGCTGCTGCCCGCCACCTGGCTGTTCGTGTCCACGGGCGACCGGATCGGCACGACGGCGGGGGCGCCGCGCCGGGAGGTCGCCGTGGTCTTCGGCGCGGGGCTGTGGGACGGGGAGCCGTCGCCGTATCTGGCGCACCGGCTCGACGCGGCGGCGAAGCTGTACCAGGAGGGCCGGATCGAGGTCGTCCTCGTCACCGGCGACAACAGCCGCGAGGACTACGACGAGCCGGACGCCATGCGGGCGTACCTCACCGAGCACGGGGTGCCGGACGCGCGGATCGTCAGCGACTACGCCGGCTTCGACACCTGGGACTCCTGTGTGCGCGCCAAGAGGATCTTCGGTGTGGACAGCGCGGTGCTGATCAGCCAGGGCTTCCACATCCGGCGGGCGGTCGCGCTGTGCGAGGCGGCGGGCGTCGACTCGTACGGTGTCGGTGTCGACGCCAAGCACGACGTGACCTGGTACTACGGCGGCGCGCGGGAGATCTTCGCGGCGGGCAAGGCGGCTCTGGACGCGGTGTTCGAGCCGGATCCGCGGTTCCTCGGTCCGAAGGAGAAGGGCGTGGCGCGGGCGCTGGCGGCGGCGAAGTGACCGGGGGCGGGAGGGGAGGCCGCCGCCCCCGCCCCCGGCCGTCAGCGGCCCCGGAACACCGGGGGGCGTTTCTCCAGGAACGCCGTCATGCCCTCCTTCTGGTCCTCCGTCGCGAACAGGGCGTGGAAGAGGCGGCGTTCGTGGCGGATGCCGTCGCGCAGACCGGTCTCCAGGGCCCGGTCCACGCACTCGCGGGCCGCGCGGACCGCGAGTCGGCCGTACGAGGCGATCATCGCCGCCGCCCGGAGGGCCTCGGGCAGGACCCGCTCGTCCGGGACGACCCGGGAGACCAGGCCCGCGCGTTCCGCCTCGGCGGCGTCCATGGTGCGGCCGGTGAGGACCAGGTCCATCGCCTTGGCGCGGCCGACGAGGCGGGTCAGGCGCTGAGTGCCGCCGATGCCGGGGATGACGCCCAGGGTGATCTCCGGCTGGCCGAACACCGCGGACTCCCCCGCGATCACCAGGTCGCACATCATCGCCAGCTCGCAACCGCCGCCCAGGGCGAAGCCGTTGACCGCCGCGATCTTCGGGACGCGCAGGTCGGTGAAGTCCTCCCATCCGCCGAAGTGGTCCTTCGTCATCATCTCGACGGCCGTCCTGTCCGCCATCTCCCTGATGTCGGCGCCCGCCGCGAACGCCCGCTCGGATCCGGTGAGGACCACACAGCCGACGGCGGGGTCCGCGTCCAACGGGCGCAGGATCTCCAGGAGTTCGGTGAGCAGGGCGCAGTCCAGGGCGTTGAGGACGTGCGGGCGGTGCAGGGTCAGGGTCACGACCGCGCCCTCGCGGTCCACTTTCAGCCGGGACATCGCGGCCGCTCCTCTCATGAGTCCCAGATCGCGCCGTAGGCCGGAATCCCGCGCCGTTCCAGGCCGTGCACGACCTGCCAGGTCAGCTTCTTGTTGGAGATGCAGATCACGGCCTCCGCCCCGAAGTCCCGGTAGGCGGCGTACGCGAGGGCCACCATGTCGGGTTTGCCGTCGCGGGAGGTGTCCCACACGACGGCCTGCGGCTGGACGGCGAGGATCTCGTCGACGAGTGCGTCGCCGTAGGTGGCGCGGGGGGCGCGGGTCGCCCAGACCAGCCGTGAGGGGACCTCGGCGGCCAGCAGGTGGGGCAGGCAGGGGCCGATGCCGCTGCCGGTCGCCACGTACACGACCTTGCGGAAGAGGACCTCGATGTTGGCGACGCCGGCCGTGGTGATGCCCTTGGTCCACACCGTCGGGGGCAGGTCGTCGATGAAGGATCCGGTCCAGTCGCCGGCCCGGGAGATGGTGAGCCGGAAGCCGGACTCGCCGGGCGCGGGGACGTTGGCGAAGGAGTGCCACTCCGTGAGCGGGCTGCGGCTGATCGCGGTCGAGGAGCCGGCGAACGGGGTCTCGCCGTAGTCGAAGCGGGCCAGCGCCACGTGCGGGGAGGGGCGTTCGGTGCGCACGTCGACCTTGCGCAGTCTGAGCCAGGGCAGGGCGACGCTGAAGGTGACGAGCGCCAGTACGGACACCTCCGCCGGGCCCGGTGCGGACAGGAGCGTGTGCGTCCAGAACAGGGCGAGGGCCGTCCAGCCGCCGAAGCGGTGGATCCTCTCGAAGGTGTCGTGGTGGCGGGAGCGGAAGGGCGGCAGTGCGGTCGTCACGATCACCGCGAGGAGGGCCACCAGGGTCCAACTCACCGCGAGGAGAGGCCGGTTCGTCGTCCGCAGGGTCAGGGCGAGGAACCAGGCGGCCCCGGCCAGCGCCCCGCCCATGTGCAGTCCGCCGAAGTGGTAGACCTTGCCGAGCGTCCAGCGCACCCGGAGCGGCCAGTGGGTCGGGGCCGAGGTCGCCAGCCGGAACAGGAGGTTGATGACGTACTGCTGGCGGACGAGGACCGCCAGGGCGAGGTTCGCGAGGGCCGCGTGGCCGAGGGCGCGCTCCGGTAGGGGCCAACTCAGCCAGACATAGGAGGCGTTGACGGTGAGCACCAGGGCCACCAGCCGGTGGTGGTGCATGAGGCGGGGGTTCTTGAGCAGCCGCCGGGGCGCGGAGAGCGGTGGGGGCAGCTCGACGGTCGCGCGGTCCAGGGAGGTGGTCACCGGGTCACCGCCACCCGGTCCCGGGCCGTCGCCGTCCGCTCGCGCGCCAGCCGCAGCAGCGCCTGCTTGTCGATCTTGCCGCGGTCGGTCTCCGGTAAGGATGTCAGGGGCATGACATCAACGGGCACGCAGTAGTAGGGCAGCGCGTCGGCGACCGCGCGGCGGGCCGTGTCCGGGTCGACGTCCGCCGGGCAGACGAAGGAGACCAGGCTGCGGGCGTCCCGCTGGAGGGTCACCGCGCGGGTGCAGCCCGGGAGCCGTTCGAGGACCGAGGAGACGGAGTCGAGTTCGACGCGGAAGCCGCGCACCTTGACCTGGTCGTCGGTGCGGCCGAGGTGTTCGAGCCGGCCGTCGGGGGTCCAGCGGCCCAGGTCACGGGTGCGGAACATCCGTCGGTCGCCGCCGAGGAAGGGGTCGGGGGCGTACCGCTCCGCGTTCAGGGCGTCGTTGCCCAGGTAGCCCGCCGAGACGCACGCGCCGCCCGCCCACATCTCGCCGACCTCGCCGATGGGCAGCGGACGGCGGTCGGCGTCGAGGACGTAGACCGTGTTGTTGGGGGTGGGGCGGCCGATGGTGAGGAGGGGATCGGCCGGGTCGTGGCGGCTCATCGTGTTGACGATGGTGGTCTCGGTGGGGCCGCAGCAGTTGTAGAAGGCCGTGCGGCGGGCCCAGGCGTCGGCGAGCGGGCGCGGGCAGGGCTCCCCGGCGACGGCCACCACGCGCACCCGGGGGCAGGCGGCCGGGTCGATGCCGGACAGCACGGTCGGGGTGGCGATCAGCACGGTGGCGGTGCGGGCGGCCGCGGCGATGTCCCTGCCGCGGATCACGAGGGTGGCGCCGTGCGCGAGGCAGCCGAGGATCTCCCAGGCGGCCATGTCGAAGGCCACGTTGAGGAGGTGCGCCACCCGGTCGCCGGGGCGGATGCCGAGGGCGCCGGGCTGGGTGAGGAGGATGTTGGCGACGTTGCGGTGGGTGACCTTCACCCCGTTGGGGCGGCCGGTGGTGCCCGAGGTGAACAGGACGTAGCAGCCGTCGTCGGGGTGGATGCGGGGGCGGGGCGCCCGGGCCGGTTCGAGGGGGTCGTCGAGGGCGATCACCCGGGGGCCGGCGGGCACCCGCGCCAGGTGCTCGCGCTGGGTGAGGACGACGGCGGTGGCGGCGGTGCGCACGACATGGTCGAGCTGGGCCCTCGGCGCGAGGCCGATGTCCTGGGGGACGTAGGCGGCGCCCGCCTTCAGGATGCCGAGCAGGCCGACGAGCAGAGGGACGGAGCGGCGGACGAAGAGCCCGACGTGGTCACCGGGGCGGACGCCCTCGCGGACCAGCCGGGCGGCGACCGCGTCGGCGTAGCGGTCGAGTTCGCCGTAGGTGAGCGTCGCGCCCTGGTGTTCGGCGGCGACGGCGTGCGGGGTGGCGGCGGCCTGCCGTTCCACGGCCCGGTGGACCAGGGGGTCCGGGACGGGGACGGCGGGGCCCCGGCCGTACCGGCTGAAGAGGCGCTGGTCGTGGGGGGTGAGGTGGCGCAGCGACATGGGGGACCTCCAGGCTGGTTCGAGTGTCGGTGACATGTCCGGGGCGGCGGCATGCCCGGGGTTTCGAACGCCGTGCGGGGTCTTGCGCGTTCTCGACTGTAACGGCGGCTCTTCAACTCTCAACCATGTGTGACCGGCCAACTACGGCACGAAATGAGTCACCTGAGGCGCCCTGCGCCACACATGCCCCTGCCGCAACCCTCACGAGGGCGCACCCGCGCCGGGGAGGGCACCACCACACCGCCGTAACAGGAGACCGCACAGGGCGTAACACGGCCGAAGCACGCTGGGTCGTATGCGGACCACCTCGACGCCCACCCACTGCCCGTACTGCGCCCTGCAGTGCGGGATGGCCCTGTCGCCCCTGCCCACGGGGGGCGTCGAGGTGGTCGAGCGCCCCGACTTCCCGGTGAACCGGGGCGCCTTGTGCGGCAAGGGCCGCACGGCACCGGCGGTGCTGGCCCCGGGAGTCCGGCTGACCTCGCCGTTGGTGCGCTCCGGGGACGCGCTGGTGCCGGCCTCCTGGGAGGAGGCGCTGGACCGGATCGCCGGGGAGCTGACGCGCGTACGGTCCTCGTACGGCGCCGACGCGCTCGGGGTGTTCGGCGGGGGCGGACTGACGAACGAGAAGGCGTACGCGCTGGGCAAGTTCGCGCGGGTGGTGCTCGGCACCTCGCAGATCGACTACAACGGCCGCTTCTGCATGTCGTCGGCGGCGGCGGGCGGCATCAAGGCGTTCGGCCTGGACCGGGGGCTGCCGTTCCCGATGGAGGACATCCCGCGCACGGGGTGCGTGATCCTCGTCGGGTCCAACCTCGCCGAGACCATGCCTCCCTCCCTGCGCTTCTTCCACGAACTGCGGGAGAACGGCGGCACGCTGATCGTCGTCGACCCGCGCCGCACGAAGACCGCCGAGCAGGCCGATCTGCACCTCGCGCCCCGGCCCGGCACGGACCTCGCGCTCGCGCTCGGACTGCTGCACCTCGTCGTCGCCGAGGGACGGGTCGACGAGGAGTACGTCGCCGATCGGACCGTCGGCTGGGAGGACGCCCGCGCGGCGGCCATGGCCCACTGGCCGGAGTACGTGGAACGGATCACGGGGGTGTCCGTTCCCCAGCTCCGGGAGGCCGTACGACTGTTCTGCGCGCCGGAGTCCGCGATGGTGCTCACCGCGCGCGGGCCCGAGCAGCAGTCCAAGGGGACCGACACGGTCGGCGCGTGGATCAACCTGTGCCTGGCCACGGGCCGGGCGGGCCGGCCGCTGTCCGGCTACGGCTGCCTCACCGGCCAGGGCAACGGACAGGGCGGGCGCGAGCACGGCCAGAAGGCCGACCAGCTCCCCGGCTACCGCAAGCTGGACGATCCGGCGGCGCGGCGGCATGTGGCCGAGGTCTGGGGCGTCGACCCCGACTCCCTCCCCGGCCCCGGCCGCAGCGCGTACGAACTGCTGGACGCGCTGGGCACGGACGTGAGGTCGCTGCTGCTGATGGGGTCGAACCCGGTCGTGTCGGCACCGCGGGCCGCGCACGTGGAGGAACGCCTCAGGTCCCTCGAATTCCTCGCCGTGTGCGATGTCGTGCTGTCGGAGACGGCGGCCCTCGCGGACGTGGTCCTGCCGGTCACCCAGTGGGCGGAGGAGACGGGCACGACGACCAATCTGGAGGGCAGGGTCCTGCTGCGCCGCCAGGCGCTCACCCCGCCGGACGGCGTCCGCAGCGACCTGGAGGTCCTGCACGGGCTCGCGGCGCGGCTGGGTGTGGAGAAGGGCTTCCCGACCGACCCCGAGGAGGTCTTCGAGGAACTGCGCCGGGCCAGCGCGGGCGGCATCGCGGACTACTCCGGGATCACGTACCGCCGCCTGGCCGAGGAGAACGGCGTCTTCTGGCCGTGCCCGACACCCGCTCCGGCATCGACTCCGGCTCAGATTCCGGCGTCGGCTACGGCGTCGGCTCAGGCCTCGGCTCCGGCCTCGGCTCCGATGCCCGCTTCCACTGCGGCTCAGATTCCGGCCTCGGCTCCGGCTTCCACTGCGGCTCAGGTTCCGGCCTCGGCTCCGGCTCCGGCTCCGGCTCCGGCATCTGCATCGGCATCGGCTCCGATGCCGGCTTCCACTGCGGCTCAGGTTCCGGCCTCGGCTCCGGCATCCGCTCAGGCCCCGGCTCCGGCTCCGGCTCCGGCATCGGCATCGGCTCCGGCCTCCGTCTCGGCTCCGGGCGTGCACCCCGGTACCCCCCGCCTCTTCCTCGACCGTTTCGCGACGCCGGACGGGCGGGCCCGGTTCGTGGCCGTCTCGCATCGGCCCGCCGCCGAGGAACCGGACGACGAGTACCCGGTGCTCCTCACCACCGGCCGGGTCGTCGCGCAGTACCAGTCCGGTGCGCAGACCCGCCGGGTGGACGAGCTGAACGCCGCCGCGCCCGGCCCGTTCGTGGAGCTGCACCCCCGGCTCGCGGCGCGGCTCGGGGCGGCCGAGGGCGATCCGGTCGCCGTGGTGTCCCGGCGCGGCCGGGCCGTCGCCCCCGCCCGCATCACCACCGGGATCCGCGCGGACACGGTCTTCATGCCGTTCCACTGGCCGGGCGAGGGCCGCGCCAACTCCCTGACCAACCCGGCCCTGGACCCGACCTCGCGCATGCCGGAGTTCAAGGTGTGCGCGGTGCGCGTGGAGCTCGCCGCGCCGTAGGTCTCAGCGGGGCAGGCGCAGGGCGAGGCCGTCGAGGACGACGTCCAGGCCGTAGCGGAACTTCTCCTCGCGCAGGGCGACGGGGTCGGCGGTCGCGGCGGCGGCCTGCGCGTAGCCGTCGGCGAGGTGCTCGTGGCCGGCCGCGGCCCGGCGGGCGGCGGGCATCAGACGGGCGACGAAGTCCGCCTCGCTCTCGCCGGACCGGGCGACGGTGGTGAGCCAGGCCGCCTCGGTGGTGCTCATGCCGATGACGTACGACAGGACGGTGTCGATCGCACGGCCCGGCTCCGGGAATCCGGCGGCCGTGAAGAGGGCGGCGAGGCGCTCGGAGAAGGCCATGAGGTTGGGGCCCAGATAGGCGAGCCCCGCCTGGCCCAGGACCGAGGACAGCCACGGGTGCCGTAGGGCCGTCGCCCGGAAGGACGCCGCGGCCCCCTCGACGGCCGGACGCCAGTCGGTGCCCTCGATCGCCGGTACGCGCACCTCGGCCGCGACCTCGTCCACGGCCAGCTCCATCAGCTCGTCCTTGGTGGCCACGTGCCGGTACAGGGAGGTCGCCCCCGCGCCCAGCCGGGCGCCGAGCTTGCGCATGCTCAGCGCCTCGACGCCCTCGGCGTCCAGCATCGCGACCGCCTCGCGCACGATCGCCGCCCTGCTCAGCGCGGGCTGGTCCGGCTCGCGCCGCTCCCGTGCCCACACGGACGGGACGGGGCTCGGCTTCGCCTTCGGGGTCATGGCAGCGGCTCCTTCACGGCGCGGTGCGTACGTCGTTCGCAACCAGCGTACAGAGCTCAAACATTGCGCACACCGTTCCGGTCTGCGTACAGTGTTCGCAGAGCCGGAACACTGTACGCATCACCGACCGGAAAGGGCCGGACGCCCATGGAAAGCCGCACTCCACGCCGCTGGTGGATCCTCGTCGTGCTCTGCCTGAGCACCCTGGTCCTGACGATCGACAGCATGGCGCTGACCGTCGCGGTGCCCTCGATGACCGAGGACCTCGGCGCGAGCGCCCAGGACACCCAGTGGATCCTCGACTCCTACATCCTGGTCTTCGCGGGACTCCTGCTCACCTCGGGCAGCCTCGGCGACCGGTTCGGCCGCAGACGGGTGATGCTGATCGGGCTGGTCCTCTTCGGCGCGGCCTCACTCGTCGCGACGGTCTGCACCAGCCCCGGCGAGGTGATCGCCGTACGCACCGCGATGGGCGTGGGCGGCGCGCTGATCATGCCGTCCACCCTGTCGATCCTCATCACGGTCTTCGACGAGGAGGAGCGCGGGAGGGCCATGGCGGCCTGGGGTTCGGTGTCGATGCTCGGCCTGGTCGGCAGCCCGGTCCTCGGCGGCGTCCTGATCGACCACTTCTCCTGGCACTCGATCTTCCTCCTGAACGTCCCGGTCGTCGCCCTGGCCCTGGTCGCCGGTGTGGTGCTGATGCCGGAGTCCCGGGCGCCCTGGCAGAAGCCGGACCCGCTGGGCGCCGTGCTCTCCGCGGTCGGCATGACCGCGCTGGTCTGGTGGATCATCGAGATCCCGCAGCACGGGGCCTTCGGCGGCCGCTCCGCCCTCAGCCTCACGGTGGCCGTCCTCACCCTGGCCGGCTTCGTGGTCTGGGAGAACGTGACGAAGGCGCCCATGGTCCCGCTGGTCCTGTTCAAGCACCGCAACTTCAGCGGCGGTTCACTGTCCCTGGCGCTCGTCCAGATCGGCAACGGCGGCCTGCTGCTGGTCCTCACCCAGTACCTGCAGTTCGTCCTCGGCCACTCCCCCGTCAAGGCGGGCCTCGCCTTTCTGCCCCTCGCCGTCGCCGCGCTGATCGGCAACGGGCTCGGGGTGAAGCTGGCCGCGAGGATCGGCAACCGCTTCGTGGTCCTCGCCGGGATGCTGGTGATGGTCGGCTGCTTCGCCCTGCTGACCACGGTCGACGCCGGCTCGGGCTTCACCGTCCCCGCCGTCGCCCTCGGCCTCCTCGGCTTCGGGGCGGGCATGGCGATGCCGGCCGCGGTCGCGGCCCTGATGGGCACCATCCCCGCGGACAAGGCGGGCGTCGGCTCGGCCCTGAACGACACCGTCCAGCAGGCCGGCACCGCCCTCGGCATCGCGATCCTCGGCTCCCTCCTCGCCGGCGGCTACACCGAGCGGATGCCGGCCGACGCCCCCGAGACCGCCCGCCGGTCGATCGCCGGCGCCCTGGCGACCGCGCAGGACGACCCGGGCCTGGTCCACGCGGCCCGCGAGGCCTTCACCGCCTCGATGGCGACGACCTTCACGGTCAGCGCGATCGGCGTCCTGGCGGCGGCGATCCTGGCCACGCTGGTGATGCGGGACCCCGACCGGAAGCAGCCCACGGCACCCGAGCCGCACCAGCAGAACCAGGACCAGGACCGGGCACAGGACCAGGCACAGGACCAGGAAAAGGCTCAGCCCGAGGTGCCGGACCAGCCCGGCAGGGTCGGCAGGATCCGCGCGGCGAGCCGCAGGAGCACCGCGTCGTCGGGGCGCGCGGAGTCCAGGCGCCAGAGGGCGATGTCGTAGGAACCGCCACCGTCGTGCGGGTCCCGGGCCACCACCAGTCTGCGGGTGGGGCGCCCGGGGCCGCCGGCGCTGTCGCCGTCGCCGCCGAGGACGAAGGGGAAGGTCCGGTCCGAGTAGAGGACCGCCGGGCGCCCGAGGAACGTCCGTTCCCGGGCGTCGCCGCCCAGCAGATCGGCCATCCCCTTGACCGCGAAGTGATCGTAGGAGGCGGAGAGTTGGACGGAGTACGTGCGCAGCGTGACGTTCATCTCCGGTGCGGGGAGGTCGGCGCCGCCCAGCGCGACCGAGTCGTCACCGCCCCCGTACGACATCGCCCGCTCCCCCGGGGTGCCGAGCAGGGTCGCCAGGTCCGGGCGGTTCAGCACCTGGCAGAGCTGGTTGGCGGAGACGTACTTCACGCCCGCCCGCACCATCTTCGGCACCGCCTTGGGCGTCGACGCCGAGCAGGAGATCGGTCCGGTGGGCCCGGCGACGGCCGTCTCCCGCGCCCGGTCGTGCTTCTGCTGCGTCCACAGGCCCCATGCCAGCAGCCCCACCACCGCGAAGGCGGCGGTGATCTGAAGAAAGGCGTTCGGCCCTTTACCGGCCGTGCCGGCTCTCTCTGCGGATTCCCCCATTACCCCCGGTACCCCCTGGTCACCCGAATCCCCCGGCGCACACCGGTCCGTGTGCGCCGGGGGATCTTAACGGGTGATCGACGCACGGGAAAGGGAGTTGAGGCGAGTGACGACAAGGCCAACCCCCCTGGCCCGTGGGTCAGTTCACGTTCACCGCGCTCCAGGCCGCGGCCACCGCGTTGTACTCGGTGCTGCCGGAGCCGTAGAGGTCACGGGCGGCGTTGAGGGTCGCCGTCCGCGCACCGGCGTAGTTCGTGGACGAGGTCATGTAGACCGTCAGCGCCCGGTACCAGATGGCGCCCAGCTTGTCCCGGCCGATCCCGGTGACCGTGGAGCCGTTGGAGGTCGGGGAGTTGTAGGTGACGCCGTTGATGGTCTTGGAGCCGCTGCCCTCCGCCAGCAGATAGGCGAAGTGGTTGGCGACCCCGGAGGAGTAGTGGACGTCGAGGTTGCCGACCGAACTGCTCCAGTAGTCGGCGGAGCTGCCGTCCTTGCTCGGCTTGTCCATGTACCGCAGGGCGTCCCGGCCGAAGCCGGAGCGGACGATCTTCTCGCCGATCAGGTAGTCGCCCTGGTCGGAGGAGTTGTTGGCGTAGAACTCCACGAGCGAGCCGAAGATGTCGGAGGTGGCCTCGTTCAGACCGCCGGACTCGCCCGAGTAGGTCAGGTTGGCGGACTTGGACGTCACACCGTGGGACATCTCGTGGCCGGCCACGTCCAGCGCGACGAGCGGGCCGAGCTGGGTGCCGTCGCCGTCGCCGTACGTCATGCAGAAGCAGCTGTCGTCCCAGAAGGCGTTGTTGTAGCTGTTGCCGTAGTGGACGCGGTTGTAGGAGCCCTTGCCGTCGTTGCCGATGCCGTTGCGGCCGTGCACGTTCTTGTAGTAGTCCCAGGTCACGTCGGTGCCGTACTGCGCGTCGACGGCGGCCGTCGAGCGGTCGGAGGCCGTGCCGGTGCCCCAGTGGTTGTCGGTGTCGGTGAAGAGGGTCGCGGGGGCCCGGCTGATGCAGATGCCGAAGATGCACAGGTCGGTCTTGTTCGCCGCGTCACCGGTGTACGTGTTCCCGCGGGTCGGGTCCTTGAGCTGGTACGTCGTCCCGGAGAGCGTGCTCTCCAGCGGGACCGTGCCGCCGTACAGGGACTTGCCGTCGCCCGTGGCCGTCTCGATGGTGTCCCAGGCGTCGATCCGGGCGCCGGTGCGCGCGTCGGTGAGGACCGTGCGGGCGACCGGGTTGCCGAGGGAGTCCAGGCCGACGGCGTTCGTCCGCCAGGCCAGCTTCGGGGTGCCGTGCAGGGCGTCGACGACGAGCTGCGGCTTGGCCTTGACCTGCTTGAGGGTCTCGCCGAGGTGGGCCGCGCGCAGGGCGTTCACGGCGGCGTCGGCGGCCTGGGGGGCGGAGAGCTTCGGGGTGATGGTCGGCAGTGAGATCGCCGCCCTGGTCGCCCGGTTCGCACTGCGGTAGGTGCCGTCGGGCGCCAGGTGGACCACGAAGTCGCCGCCCAGAATGGGGAGTTCGCGGTAGGTGCGGTCGTAGCGGACGTGCTGGGCGCCGTCCTTGTCGATGACGACGTCCCGGACGGCGGTGTCCTGCGGCGCGGTCAGCCCCAGGCTCGCGGCATGGTCGGCGAGGGCGGCCGCGGCGTGGTCGAGCGCGGTGGCGCGGGTGGGTCTGTCGGCCGCGTCGGCGGCGGGGGAGAGAACGGCGGCCAGCAGGGTCGCCGTGGTGGCGGCGATGCCGGCGGTGGCGAGACGGGAACCTCGGACGTGCTGCCGTATCCGACTCATCGGTCTGCTCGGTCTCCTCGGAAAGGCGCCCCGGGGGCGCGTGTGGGGGCGGCTCATGAAGCCGTGGTGAGATTTAAGGGGGCATGACAACTGGTGTCCAGAGCGCCGCGTGCCGGTGCGGTGAGAGGAGAGAATCGTTTCCGTGAGCACCTCGACCACCCCGCCCCACCCCCACCTCCCGTTCTTCGTCTACGGCACGCTGCGCCCCGGCGAGGTCAACCACGACCTCTTCCTGCGCGGCCGCACCCTGCGCGAGGAACCCGCCCGCCTGACGGGCGCGGTGCTCTACGACGGCCCCGGCTATCCGTACGCCGTGGAGGAACCCGGCGGGACCGTCACCGGGGACCTCGTGACGGCCCGCCCGGAGGCCTACGGGCGGCTGCTCGCGGAGCTGGACCGGCTGGAGGAGTACACGCCGGGTGATCCGCGCAGCCTGTACGAGCGCGTGGTCCGCGAGGTGACGGTCGGCGAGGGCACCGCGCGGGCCTGGGTCTATGTGGCGGCGCCGGCGGTGGCCGCCCGGCTGCGCGCCGGGGGCACGCCCGTGGAGGGCGGCGACTGGCTGGCCCGGCGCTGAGCGGTCACCCGTTCACACCCCCTGCGGGCGCCTTTTCCGCCGCTTTTCCCCCGGCCGCCGCACCCACCCCGGTGACCTGCCGAAACGGCCGCCCGGACCGCCCGGTCCCGGCGCGCCCCGACACCCGTTCACCCCATTCCTGACAGCTGCTCAGGAAGCGCGCTCGCCGTACGGGGACTTACCTCGGAAGGGCAGGGACGCGATCCGAGACGCGCGAGGGAGCACAGATGCGACGAACCACCCGTCTGCTGACCGGCACCGCGCTCGCCGTCGCCGTCGCGGGCGGGATCGCGGTCCCGGCGTACGGAGCGCGGGACGCGGGCGGGACCCTGGACATCCACCCCGTCGGCGTCGTCCCCGGCGACCCGGTCACGGTGCGCACCGCGGCGTGCGGCGCGGACGGGACGGCGGCGGGCGACGCGGGCGCGGTCGGCGCCGGACGGTTCACGCTCGTGCCGGACGCGCACCGGGGCGGGGCGACCGGGGAGTTCCGGGTGCCGCCGAGCGCCCAGCCGGGGACGTACGAGATCGTCGCGCAGTGCGCGAAGGGCGGCCGGCGGCTCACCGGGGACCTGGTGGTGACGCTGGCCTCGGCGCGGCGGCCGGTGGCTCCGCGCGGAAGTGTGAAGACGGGGGTCGGCGGCGCACTCGGCCCCGACCCCGTGCAGACCGCGGCCGGTGTGGCGGCGCTCGCCGTCGCCGCCGCGGGCGGTACCTGGCTCCTGCATCGCCGGGCGAGAGGCGACGGGATCTGACGGACACCCTCCGCTGTCCGTCCACCGGTACCGCATGTCCCCTCCCCCTCCGGGCCCGACGCCCCTCGCGGCCCGGAGGGGGGCACGGGGTGTCCCGTACGGCCCGTGAGGCAGAAGGGTTGAGATGCGCAGGGTCGGCAACACCCTCATAGCGACCGTCACCGTGACCGCCCTGTGCGCGGGCGCGTGGCTGCTGCACAGCGGCACCGAGACACACGCCCCGCCCCAGCCGTCCGCCGCGCAGGCGCACTCGGGCGGCGACGGGGACGGCGGTACGGGCAGCGGTACGGCGATACGCTCCGCCCCGGCCCTGCCACCCTCCCCGCCCGACCGGATCCGCATCCCCGCGCTCCACGTCGACGCCCCGCTGACCGGCCTCGCCCTGACCCCCGCCGGCGGTCTCGGCGCCCCGCCCGCCGACCGGACGAACCTGGCGGGCTGGTACGAGGCCGGGACCACCCCCGGTGAGCGGGGCACCGCGATCGTCGCGGGTCACGTCGACAACGCCGACGGCCCCGCCGTCTTCTACGACCTCGGCGCCCTGCGCAAGCACAGCACCGTCGAGGTGGACCGCCGGGACGGCACCGTCGCCGTCTTCACGGTGGACGCGGTCGAGGTGTACGACACCCGCCGCTTCCCCGACGCCAAGGTCTACGGCGCCGCCTCCCGCCCCGAGCTACGGGTGATCACCTGCGGCGGCGGCTACTCGAAGTCGACCGGCTACCGGGGCAACGTGGTCGTGTTCGCCCATCTGACGGGGAGCCGCGGCTAGTGCCCCGGCAGGCACCGTTCGCCCCGGCACCAGGCGACCCACTGCTGCCGGGCGGGATTCCCCACCAGCGCGAACACCACCGTCAGCAGCACCACCCGCGCTAACCCGCTGCCCTTCTTCAGGGCCGTGCGGGCGCCGAGGGTGCCGCCCGCGAGGTTGAACACGGCCATCAGGGCGGCCAGTCGCCACAGCACGCCGCCCTCCCGGGCGAAGGTGGCGAGGGCGCCCGCGTTCGTACAGCAGTTGACGATCTTGGCGGTGGCCGAGGCGGTGACCAGATCGAGGTGGAGCGGTCGCGGTGCGGGCGGGGACCAGGAACGTACCGGTGCCGGGACCGATCAGACCGTCGTGGAAACCGATGCCGAGGCCCGCGAGGCCGAGCAGGGCGAACAGGGCGAACAGGGCGAAAAGGGCGAGCAGGGCGAAGGGGATGTCGGGCCTGGACGTACGGGCCGTATGAATGCACAGGCCACGCACCCCGGGGAAACCCTCACACCCCCGCCCGCCCCCCGCTGAGGGCAGCGTTCCTCACGGGAAACAACCGTGATGCGACCGGGTAACCTCCGCACCGCACGCTCAAGGGCATGACCTCGAATTCGCGTGTGGTGGTGATCGGCGCCGGCCTCGCGGGCGTCCGACTCGCCCGCCGGCTCGGCGAGCTGGGCGTGCCCGCGCTGCTGATCGGCGACGAGGAGCACCGCCCGTACAACCGGGTCCTGCTCGCCGAGGTGCTGGCCGGCCGCTACGCCCCCGAGGTGATCGCGCTGCCCGCGCCCACCGGACTGGTCCGCGCCCGCGTCACCGGCATCGACCGCGCCCGGCGGACCGTCGCCTGCGCGGACGGCACGGAGATCGCATACGACACGCTGGTCCTCGCCACCGGCTCCAACCCGGTGCTGCCGCCCCTGCGCGGGCTGTTCACCCCCGACCACGTCCTGCCCGAGGGCGTCCACGCGTTCCGCACCATGGACGACTGCCTGGGCCTGTCGAAGGCCGTACGGCCCGGGGTGCGGGCCGTCGTCATCGGCGGCGGGCTCCTCGGGGTCTCCGCCGCACGAGCCCTCGCGATGCGCGGCGCGCAGGTCGTCCTCGCCCAGCAGTCCGAGCGGCTCATGGAGCGTCAGCTCGACCCCGGCGCCTCCGCGCTGGTCCTGCGGCACCTGAGGGACCTCGGCGTCGAGGTCCACACCGAGTGCCGGGTCCGCGACGTGCGCTGCGTCGGCGGCGCGGTCCGCTCCGTCGAGATGGCCGACGGCTACGCCCTCGACGCCGATCTGGTGGTGCTGGCCTGCGGGGTCTCCCCGCGCGCCGGTCTCGCCAAGCAGGCGGGGCTCGCCGTCCACAAGGGCGTCCTGGTCGACGACGAACTGCGCACCTCCGACCCGCACATCCGCGCGATCGGCGACTGCGCCCAGCACGACGGGACCGTGTACGGCCTCGCCGCACCGGCGCTCGAACAGGCCGACGTCCTCGCCGAGTCGCTCGCCGGCGACCCGGCCGCCCGCTACGGCGGCACCCGCGTCCTCACCCGGCTCACCCTCTCCGGGAACGGCGTCCTCTCCGGTGAGGGCGTCTTCGACCTCGCCGCGTTCGGCGAGACGGAACCGCTCCCCGGCGACGACGTCGTGCAGCTCGCCGACGCCACCCGGGGGACCTACCGCAAGGTCGTCGTCCGCGACGACCGCCTGGTCGGCGGGGTCCTCGTCGGCGAACTCGGCACCGTCGGCGCGCTGGCGCGCGCCTGGGAGGGAGCAGAGCCGCTCCCGTCCGACGGCGGCCCCCTGCTCCACCTGCTCACCAACGATGGAGGCTCCTGATGACCGCCACCCCGGAGGCCACGGAGGCCACCCCCACGATCGTGCTCGTCGGCCACGGCATGGTCGGCCAGCGCTTCCTCGAAGCGCTCGCCGAGCGCGGCCTGACCGCCACGCACCGCGTGGTCGTGCTCTGCGAGGAGCCCCGTCCCGCGTACGACCGTGTGGCGCTCACCTCCTACTTCGCGGGCAGGACCCCCGAGGACCTCTCCATGACCGACATGGAGTTCATCGCGGCGCACGGCATCGAGCTGCACATCGGCGACCCGGCGGTCACGATCGACCGCGCGGCCCGGACGGTGACCGCGAAGTCCGGCCGGGTCTTCGCCTACGACACCCTCGTCCTCGCCACCGGCTCCTACCCGTTCGTGCCGCCGGTCCCGAACAAGGACGCCGAGGGCTGCTTCGTCTACCGCACCATCGAGGACCTCCTCGCGATCGAGGAGTACGCCAAGACCGCGACGACCGGTGCCGTGGTCGGCGGCGGTCTGCTCGGCCTGGAGGCGGCCGGCGCCCTCAAGGGCCTCGGACTCACCTCCCACATCGTGGAGTTCGCGCCCCGGCTGATGCCCGTCCAGGTCGACGAGGGCGGCGGCGCCGCCCTGCTGCGCACCATCGAGGAGATGGGCCTGAGCGTCCACACGGGCGTGGGCACCCAGGAGATCGTGGTCGACGAGGCCGGCGCCGTCACCGGGATGAAGCTGTCCGACGGCTCCGAACTCGCCACCGATCTGGTGGTGTTCAGCGCCGGTGTCCGGCCGAGGGACCAGCTCGCCCGCGACTGCGGCCTCACCGTCGGCGAGCGCGGCGGCATCACGGTCGACGAGCAGTGCCGCACGGCGAACGACCCGCACGTCTTCGCCATCGGCGAGTGCGCGCTGGCGGCGGACGGCCGGGTCTACGGCCTGGTCGCCCCCGGCTACGAGCAGGCCGAGACGGCCGCCGCGACCATCGCCGCCGACGAGGCCGCCTTCACCGGCGCCGACCTCTCCACCAAGCTGAAGCTGCTCGGTGTGGACGTGGCGTCTTTCGGCGACGCGCACGGCACCACCGCCGACTGCCTGGACGTCGTCTACTCCGACTCCCGCTCGGGCCTGTACAAGAAGCTCGTCATCGGCCGCGACGGCACCCTGCTCGGCGGCATCCTGGTCGGCGACGCGGAGGCCTACGGCACCCTGCGCGCCCTGACCGGCTCGGTCCCGCCGATCTCCCCCGAGTCGCTGGTCCTGCCGGCCGGCGCGAGCGGCGGCGCCCAGCTCGGCCCGTCCGCCCTCCCCGACGACGCGATCATCTGCTCCTGCCACAACGTCAGCAAGGGCGCGATCCGCGGCGCGGTGACCGAGCACTCCTGCACCACCGTGCCCGAGGTCAAGAAGTGCACCAAGGCCGGTACCGGCTGCGGCAGTTGCGTCAAGGTCCTCGGCCAGCTCGTCACCGCCGAGCTGGAGGCGTCCGGCGTCGAGGTCGACAAGGGCCTGTGCGGCTGCTTCTCGCAGACCCGCGAGGAGCTGTACGAGATCGTCCTCGCCCTGCGCATCAACACCTACCAGGGCCTCCTGGACCGGTACGGCCGCGAGGACGCCCGGGGCGGGGACGGCTGCGAGATCTGCAAGCCGGCGGTGGCCTCGATCATCGCCTCGCTGGCCCCCACGATCGGCGCGAGCGGCTATGTCCTGGAGGGCGAGCAGGCGGCGCTGCAGGACAGCAACGACCACTTCCTCGCCAACCTCCAGAAGAACGGCTCGTACTCCGTCGTCCCGCGCATCCCCGGGGGTGAGATCACCCCCGAGGGCCTGATCGTGATCGGCGAGATCGCCCGCGACTTCGGCCTCTACACGAAGATCACCGGCGGCCAGCGGATCGACATGTTCGGCGCCCGCGTCGAACAACTCCCCCTGATCTGGACCCGGTTGGTGGACGCCGGCTTCGAGTCCGGCCACGCCTACGGAAAGTCGCTGCGGACCGTCAAGTCCTGCGTGGGCCAGACCTGGTGCCGCTACGGCGTCCAGGACTCCGTCCGCATGGCGATCGACCTGGAGCTGCGCTACCGGGGGCTCAGGTCCCCCCACAAGCTCAAGTCGGCCGTCTCGGGCTGCGCCCGCGAGTGCGCCGAGGCCCAGTCGAAGGACTTCGGCGTGATCGCCACCTCCAACGGCTGGAACCTGTACGTCGGCGGCAACGGCGGCGCCACCCCGCGCCACGCGGACCTGCTCGCCCAGGACCTCTCCGACGCCGAACTCATCCGCCTGATCGACCGCTTCCTGATGTTCTACATCCGCACCGCCGACCGCCTGGAGCGCACCTCCACCTGGCTGGAGCGGATCCCCGGCGGCCTGGACCACGTCCGTGACGTCGTCGTGGAGGACTCCCTCGGCATCTGCGAGGAGCTGGAGTCCCTGATGGCGGACCACGTGGCGCACTACGCCGACGAGTGGGCGACCACCATCAACGACCCCGAGAAGCTCGCCCGGTTCGTGTCCTTCGTCAACGCGCCCGACACCCCCGACCCGGTCGTCGGCTTCGTCCCCGAGCGCGACCAGATCAAGCCCGACCTGCCGCTGCTGACCATCGGCCACCGTCCCCTGGAAGGGAGCGCCCAGCGATGACCCTGGCACCCGAGACGACCGACCTGAAGATCCAGCTCCGGCTGGACGAGGACTGGTTCACCGTCTGCGACCTGACCGCGCTGACCCCGGGCCGCGGCGTGGCAGCGCTGCTGCCCGACGGCCGCCAGGTCGCCCTCTTCCGCGACCGCGCGGGCGAGCTGTACGCCGTCGACAACCGCGACCCGTTCGGCGGCGCGGCCGTCCTCTCCCGCGGTCTCACCGGCACCCACCGGGGCCGCCCGTTCGTGGCCTCACCACTGCTCAAGCAGCGCTTCGACCTGGTGTCGGGCGAGTGCCTGGACGACGAGACGGTACGCATCGCGACGTACGAGGTGCGCGCGGCGGCCTGAGCGGCCTGAGCGTTGGCTCTCGCTCGCGAAGCCCCACGGTGACCCGGGTCAGCGTCGACCCGGGTCACCGTCGGTTTCGGTCCGCCGTCAGCGTCCGCAGACGGCCGGACGGTCACAGAACGAACACTTCCCCCTCACTCCCCACTTTCCAGCCATACCGTCGTCTCCCACACCACACCCGACGGGGGACGCCATGACCAATCCCTACACCGCTCCACCCACCCCCGCCTCCCTGCGCCCCCGCTGGGCCCGCAAGCGTTTCGTCATCCCGGCCCTGGGCCTGGCCCTGTTCCTCGGAACCGTCATCGGCTCCGACGGAGAGGACACGCAGAAGCCGGCGGCTGCGACTCCTCGGCCCACGGTGACGGTGACGGCCACGGCGACGACGACCGAGACCCCCGCTCCCGAACCGGCGACCACGGTGACCGCCACGGAGACGGTGAAGGTCACGAGGACGGTGACGGCGCAGGCGAACAGCGCGTCGGACTCGGACGACACGTCGGAGAACTCGACCGTCTACTACGCCAACTGCAGCGAGGCCCGGGCGGCCGGCGACACCCCGCTGTACGCGGGTGACCCCGGCTACGACCGCCACCTGGACCGGGACGGGGACGGAGTGGCCTGCGAATAACAGCAGGCCCCGCGCCCCCGTCCCGTCAGCGAACCCGCCGCACGATCGCGAACCCGTCCCACCCCTTCGCCCCCACGGTCTGCAACGCGGTCGCCTCGAGCCGTCCGTCCCGGGCGATGTCGTCCAGCACGGCCCGCACGCCCCGCACCCGTTCGTCGGAACTGCCGTCATCGACGACGGCACCATTCCGCACCACATTGTCGATGACGATCACACTCCCGACCCGGGTGAGCGCGAGGGATGCCTTCAGATACTCGGGGTTGCTGGGCTTGTCGGCGTCGATGAACACGAAGTCGTACGGCTCGACCCCCTCCTCGACGAGCCGCCAGGCCGACTCCGCCGCGGGTCCGACGACCACATCGACCCACTCGGCGACCCCGGCCTTCTCCAGGTTCCCCCGGGCGATGTCGGCGTTCCGCGCCTCGAGCTCAAGCGAGGTGACCCGCCCCTCCGCCCCCACGGCCCGGGCCAGCCAGACGGTGCTGTACCCGGCCAACGTCCCGAACTCCAACACCCTCCGCGCCCCGACCATCCCACACAACAACGCGAGCAACCGCCCCTGATTGGGCGCCACCTCCGCCTGAGGCATCGAACTCCCCCGCCCGGACTCCCGGGCCCCGACCAACGCCTCATCCTCACCGACGAGCGTCTCGACGAAGTAGTCATCGACATCCCGCCAGACCCGCTCGGACTCGTACACCGCGATCTCCCCCCGCATCCAGGCACGTTGACTGCCCGATCAGCGTAAACCCGGCCCACAGAGAGGGACGGCACCCGAGCGATACCGCCCCCTCTCCACCCACCCCACACCTTCCCGACCACTAGTCCCGTCGGATCAGCTCGGGGTCGATGCGCCGCCCGACGAGCGGCAACGCGCCGATGGCGGCGATCAGGACGACTCCCAGCGCGGAGGCGACGAGCAGGGGCAGCCCGGCCCCGTCCCAGAAGATGGCCCCGCCCCCGGTCACCAGGTAACTGGACTCGGCCATCTTCCCGGTCACGACCGCCAGAACGAGTCCGACGGCCAAGGGCAGCACGACCTGCGCGACCTGAACAGCCCGTAGCGTCCGGGGCCGGGCCCCGAGCAGCGCGAGCGCGGTGACCTGCGACCGCCGTTCCACGGCTCTGTCGGTGGCGGCGACCAGGTAGGCCGCGACGCCGATGATGAGACCGAGGACCATGCCTACGGCGAGGAGGGTCTTGACGACGGTGATCTGCTCCAGGGAGGTGACGACCACCCCTACCGGTTCGACCTCGATCGTCGGGTCGACCTCCGCGATACCTCCGAGTACGGAGAGCATCGTTCGTGGACCGGCATCGCTGAGGAGAGAAAGCGTCGCATCCCTCTCCGCAGGCCGGAAGCCGGCAGGAAGGGTGGAGGGAGGGATCAGCAGCATGCCGCTGTACGCCATCTCCACTGCCAGCTCGTCCTGATACCGGACTGTCCGCTGTGGCACCTCCACCGTCATGACTCGCCGCTCCCCCTTGGCGTTGCGCAGGTGGAAGGAGAACCGGTTGCCCGGCTTGCTGGGCTCGTCGTACGTGGTCCCCGGCACCATCAACCGCGCGGGGCGTCCGTCAACGCAGTTCTCCAACACGGACGCGATCTTGCGCAGCTGAGCACAGGTGGCGATCAGCGCGTTGATTTGGGGGCCTTCTTCCGTTTGCTGCTGGTCAGCCCATGATGACGCCTCGATGACATGACTACGGATACCTGGCAGTCGGGTGAGGGCCGACTCCCGATAACTGGGGACGTCGTCGAGCGCCATGTTGTAGCGCTGGACCGGCGCAGTGTTCTTGGACACCTGATCCAGTTCGATGAGCACGCCTTGGGTGAGCGACGCCGCGAAGACCAGCAGCACCAAGCCCGTCGCCACGCGCAGGGCCCCGCCCGGTTCCACCTCGTTGCGACGCATCGCAAGGCTGAGAGAGAGCGAAGTCGTGGAACGGGCCACCCTCCGAGCAAGGGCACGGGAAAAAACCGGCAACGACAGCACCAGGCCAGTGCCCACCAGCACGACGGCGAGCGGCATCAGGAACGAGGAGAGCCCGGTGTCCGAGGGCGCGTTCCCCGTAGCGCCGGCCACGCAGTAACCGGTGACGATGCCCAGTCCGGGAACAAGCGGAAGGAGCCCCCACAGACGAGGCGCCTTCTCGACGGCACTGCGACGTACTTCCAATGGGTTCGCCGCAGCCTTCCTCGCTCCGATCAGGCCCACGAACCAGGCGAGCGCCGGGCAGCCCACGAGACAGGCGAGGAATGTCGGTCCGGAGAGCGATCCATCTGCCGGATACCACCTGAAGCCCGGCAGGCCGATTCGCGCAATCATCTGATTGACAACCCAGTAGGCACCGAGGCCCAGAACCGCCCCCAGCAAGGCGGCAGCCACGGTCTCGGCCGCGTTGACGCGCTGCGTGCCTTTGCGGCTGAGCCCGAGCAGGCGCAACGCAGCCAGTCGCCTCATGCGCGAGGCGGCTGACAACCGAGCGCATACGGAGAGGAAGACAGCCAGCGGAAGCAGCACGACACCCGCCATGGTGAAGCGCAGGATGTCGAGCGTCGAAGGCTCCACGGTGGGAAATCGGGTGTACTCATCTCCGAATCGGGTCAGGTGCCCGCCGGCCTTGAGCGTCTCAGGGGTGGTGCCGATGTAGGCGTACAGCTCATCGGGGTGAGCCAGACCCTCGGCGGAGATGAGCCCGCGTTCCTTCCCCGGCAAGAGCCGGGCCAACCCGGGGTCGCTCTTGAGCGTTTCATGGAGGCGAGGAGACACGATCACTTCACCTGGGCCGGGAAGTTCACGCAGCCCGGGCGGTGGGGCGATGGGTTTGCCTTCCAACGCCACAAAGATGCGAATGAACGGCTCGGAACCGTAGGGGTCCACCCTGGTGAGGGACAAACCCTTTCCGCTTACCGAAAGGCACCTACCCATCCCGTTCGAGCAGTCCGGTTCACGGGCTGCCTTGCGGGCGTCCTGTGCGGCCAGGATGCCCGGAATCACGAGTACGACAGCGAGACAGCACACACCGATCGCGCTGCCCACCGTCATGAGCAGGAATCGGACCCGGTTGCCCCGGCCGCTGCCCAACAACAGCTTGAGGCCGAGGAGGAGTTCCTTCATGACGCTTCCCGGGTCTGCGCGGCGAGCACGCCATCACGCATGGTGTAGCGGGTGTCGGCCCGGGCTGCCACCTGCGGGTCGTGTGTCACGAGCACCACAGCCGTTCCCTGGGAACGCGCGAGGCTGAGGAACTCCTCCAGAACGGTCGTGGCATTTTTGCTGTCCAGCGAACCGGTGGGCTCATCGGCGAAGACGACGGCCGGTCTGTGTACCAACGCCCTGGCAACCGCCACACGTTGGCTCTGCCCTCCGGACACCTGCGACGGGCGCCGGTCCCGCAGATCCCCGAGGCCGAGCCGCCCCAAGACTTCGCCGGCCATCGCAAGGGCCTTGGCCTTACGCTGTCCAGCCAAGCGGAGGGGAAGTGCCGTATTCTCCGCCACCGTCAACTCGGGCAACAGTTCGCCGTATTGAAAGACGAACCCGAACCGTTCGCGCCGGATGGCACTCAGCTCCTCGTCGTCAAGGGAGCCCAGCGAACGTCCCTCGAAGCGGACCTCACCTCGGGCCACTGGGAGCACTCCGGCCAGGCAGTACAACAACGACGATTTACCGGATCCGCTTTGGCCGGTGATCGCCGCGACTTCCCCCCGCCCCAGGGAGATCTCTGCGTTTCGGACTGCCTGCGTCGCTCCGTAGAAGAGTTCGACTCCCCTGGCGCACAGGACTTCTGTCGTGTTGATCTCGTTCTCCAATCAGGAGCCCGAGCCCAGATTCGTCCCCCTGGGCTCGGAATGTCCGACAGGCTCAGCCACGGTCCCAGTTGTACGAGTAGATCTGTTCCGGCGCACAGTTGTCCGGGTGCAGGCTGCCACGGTCTCGGCACGCACGGAGCCTTGCGTTGCCCGTGTAACGCTGGGCACCGTCCCAGTTGGACTTGTGGAGTCGAACCGAACGCCGCTGCTTGCCGTAGTAGCGCAGCCAGTCGTGCCCTTCGACCTTGGCCTCGACGTAGACGTTGTGCCCGTCGCCGCTGAGCACGTCGGTCAGAACGCCCCGCCATTCGAAAGCACCGTGGTTGGTTCCGGGCCGATTGAACTTGTATCGCCCTTCGGTGAAAGCGATGCCGTCGGACGTGAGCGCCGGGATGCCACCCTTCACCGGCGAAGCAAACGCCGTCACCGCCGCACTGAGCACCAGACCAGCCGTCGCCAGCCCGAGCACTACCTTCTTCATGCCTACCTCCGTGATCAGCAGGGCCCCAGCAGGCCCCTGCGATCACGGACTGTAATGCAATGAAAACAGAGAGAAACGATCTGCCTACCCCATCACCACCACATCAGGTGATCGAATTCCGGACACCCGAAAACCGCCATCCGGGTGCCGCCCGCCTCACCCCACCGGCCCCGCCCACGACGCGCTCCAGTCGTACGGGTCGTAGAAGCGCAGGAGGAGTTTGGAGACCGTTGATTTGCCGGCGCCGCTGGGGCCCGTGATGACCAGGAGTTCGCCGGGGTGTGCGGAGAAGGACAGGGGCCCCGCAGGGCGGGGCAGTCCGTGCCGGGGTAGCCGAAGGTGACGTCCTTCATCTCGATGACGCCGTCCGGGCGGCCGGTGGAACGGTCCGCCGGGCCCTGCGGGTCGGTCACCGCGGGGCGGGTGTCCAGGATTTCCACCAGGCGTTCCGCGCCGGCCGTGGCCGCGGTGATCAGCAGGCCCAGTTGGGCGAGGCTGCGGATGGGCGGGTAGAGGGCGGCACCCCCGCACAGGGTGCCGCCCTCCTCTTGCGTGCCGGAGCCGCCGCCGATCGGTACTGAGGGTCGGGGACCGACGACGGCTCCGGGGCTCAAAGGCCCCTCAGGGGCTCAGCGGTGGTCGCTGCCCTCCGACTGGGTGGCCGCGCGCCCGGCCTCCAGGCGGGCGACCGGGATGCGGAAGGGGGAGCAGGAGACGTAGTCGAGGCCCGCCTCGTGGAAGAAGTGCACCGACTCGGGGTCGCCGCCGTGCTCGCCGCAGACGCCGAGCTTGAGGTCGGGTCGGGTCTCACGGCCCGCCTTGGCCGCCGCCTTGACCAGGGAGCCGACGCCGTCCTTGTCGATCGTCTCGAACGGGGAGACCCCGAAGATGCCCTTCTCCAGGTAGGCCGTGAAGAAGGAGGCCTCGACGTCGTCGCGGCTGAAGCCCCACACCGTCTGGGTGAGGTCGTTGGTGCCGAAGGAGAAGAACTCGGCGGCCTCGGCGATCTGGGCGGCGGTCAGCGCGGCGCGCGGCAGCTCGATCATGGTGCCGATCGACAGCTTCAGGGAGACTCCCGTGGCCGCCTCGACCTCGGCGACGACCTGGTCGGCCTCCTCGCGGACGATCTCCAGCTCCTGGACGGTGCCGACGAGCGGGATCATGATCTCGGCGCGCGGGTCGCCCTTGGCGTTCTTGCGCTCCGCCGCGGCCTCGGCGATGGCGCGGACCTGCATGGTGAACAGGCCGGGGATGACCAGGCCGAGGCGTACGCCGCGCAGGCCCAGCATCGGGTTCTGCTCGTGGAGGCGGTGGACGGCCTGGAGCAGGCGCAGCTCGTTCTCGTGCGGCTCCTGGCGGGACTCCGCGAGCGCCACGCGGACCGACAGCTCGGTGATGTCGGGCAGGAACTCGTGCAGCGGCGGGTCGAGGAGGCGGATGGTGACGGGCAGTCCGTCCATCGCCTCGAAGAGCTCGACGAAGTCCTTCTTCTGCAGCGGCAGGAGCTGCTTGAGGGACTCCTCGCGCTCGGTCTCGGTGTCCGCGAGGATCAGCCGCTCGACCAGCTCGCGCCGGTCGCCGAGGAACATGTGCTCGGTGCGGCACAGGCCGATGCCCTGGGCGCCGAAGCGGCGGGCGCGCAGCGCGTCCTCGGCGTTGTCGGCGTTGGCGCGCACGCGCAGCCGGCGCTTGCGGTCGGCGAAGGCCATGATCCGGTGGACGGCCTCGACCAGTTCGTCGGCGTCGTCGGCGCCGGCGTGCATCCGGCCCTCGAAGTACTCCACGACGGGGGACGGGACGACCGGGACCTCGCCCAGGTAGACCTTGCCGGAGGAGCCGTCGATGGAGATGACGTCGCCCTCCTCCACGACGTGTCCGCCGGGGACCGTCATCCGGCGGCGCTTGGTGTCGACCTCGAGCTCCTCGGCGCCGCAGACACAGGTCTTGCCCATGCCGCGGGCGACGACGGCGGCGTGGGAGGTCTTGCCGCCGCGCGAGGTCAGGATGCCCTCGGCGGCGATCATGCCGTCGAGGTCGTCGGGGTTGGTCTCCCGGCGGACGAGGATGACCTTCTCGCCCGAGCGGGACCACTTCACGGCGGTGTACGAGTCGAAGACCGCCTTGCCGACGGCCGCGCCCGGCGAGGCCGCGATGCCCCGGCCGACCTGCTGGACCTTCGCGTGCTCGTCGAAGCGGGGGAACATCAGCTGGGCGAGCTGGGCGCCGTTGACGCGCTGCAGGGCCTCGGTCTCGTCGATCAGGCCCTGGTCGACGAGCTGGGTGGCGATGCGGAAGGCGGCGCCGGCGGTGCGCTTGCCCACGCGGGTCTGGAGCATCCAGAGCTGACCGCGTTCGATGGTGAACTCGATGTCGCAGAGGTCCTTGTAGTGGTTCTCCAGCGTCTCCATGATCCCGAGGAGCTGGTCGTAGGACTTCTTGTCGATCTGCTCCAGCTCGGCGAGCGGGACGGTGTTGCGGATGCCCGCGACGACGTCCTCGCCCTGGGCGTTCTGCAGGTAGTCGCCGTAGACGCCCTGGTGGCCGGAGGCGGGGTCGCGGGTGAAGGCGACGCCGGTGCCGGAGTCGGGGCCGAGGTTGCCGAAGACCATGGAGCAGACGTTGACCGCGGTGCCGAGGTCGCCGGGGATGCGCTCCTGGCGGCGGTAGAGCTTGGCGCGGTCGCCGTTCCAGGAGTCGAAGACGGCCTTGATCGCGAGGTCCATCTGCTCGCGCGGGTCCTGCGGGAAGTCCCGGCCGGCCTCGGTCTTGACGATCTTCTTGAACTTGGTGACCAGCTTCTTGAGGTCCGCCGCTTCCAGCTCGGTGTCGACGGTGACCTTCTTGGCCTCCTTCGCCGCGTCGAGGGCCTCCTCGAAGAGCTCGCCGTCGACGCCGAGGACGGTCTTGCCGAACATCTGGATGAGGCGGCGGTAGGAGTCCCAGGCGAAGCGGTCGTCGCCGGCCTGCTGGGCGAGGCCCTGGACCGACTTGTCGGAGAGGCCGATGTTCAGGACCGTGTCCATCATGCCGGGCATGGAGAACTTGGCGCCGGAGCGGACCGAGACGAGCAGCGGGTTGTCGGCCTGGCCGAGCTTCTTGCCCATCCGCTCTTCCAGGGCGTCGAGGTGCGCACTCACCTCGTCACGCAGTGCCGCCGGCTCCGCGCCGCTCTCCAGGTAGACCTTGCAGGCCTCGGTGGTGATGGTGAAGCCGGGCGGGACCGGGAGGCCGAGGTTGGTCATCTCGGCGAGGTTGGCGCCCTTGCCACCCAGGAGGTCCTTGAGGTCCTTGTTGCCCTCGGTGAAGTCGTAAACGAACTTCACTACGTGGGGTTCTTTGTTTTCCGACACGGGTCTCGACTCCTCGAGGACGCGGTGGCTGCCCTGACGGCGAGGAACATACCCAGATCAAAGGCTTCTGGGTACGTCCACTTGTGCGTCATGCGCCCGTAACCGGTCGTCCGCCAGTGGATCGAAAGTCAAGGCTTGGCAAGCGAAGACGGGCTTATGTTTTCACTTCTTGAACACAGAGGGGCCCACAGGTGCGGTTATCCGCTCAGATGAGCAGCCGTCCCACACGTCTGATTTCGATCGATGAACGATCGAGGGGTGGCACGCAGTGCCACCCCTTGGAGAAGTGCATTCGATCCATGATCCGCTCATCTGAGCATTACCCCCCTCAAGGGTGGCGAGAATCACGCTGTCACAGCGGCTCGGATTTCACCATCCGGACGGTCCGCGGTGCACTCACGAGCGTCCCTCACACACCCAGGGCCAGCAACCGCTCCTCCACCCGGTCGGGTGCGTACAGGTGCTCCACGACCAGTGCACCCGCTCCCACCAGCCCCGCCCGCTCCCCCAGCCGCGAGGTCACCACCTCCAGATGGGCGGTCGAGCGCGGCAGCGCCCGCTGGTAGAGCAGCTCGCGCACCCCGGTGAGGAAGGGAGTGCCCGCCAGGTCCCCCGCGATCATCAGCACCCCCGGGTTGAGCAGGGTCACGACCGTCGCCAGGACGTCCCCGACCCGTCGCCCCGCCTCCCGCGCCAGCGCCGACGCCTCCGGGTGCCCGGCCGCCAGCAGGTCCCGCACGTCCGAGCCGGAGGCCGCCGGCACCCCGTTCTCGGCCAGCTTCCGGGCGACGGCGCCCCCGCTGGCCACGGCGGCCAGACAGCCGTAGGAACCGCACCGGCACAGCGCCTCCGCGCCCACCCGGATGTGTCCGAGGTCGCCGGCTCCCCCGTCGATCCCCCGGAAGACCGAGCCGTCGACCACGACCCCGGCGCCGATGCCCGTCGACACCTTGACCAGGACGAACGCCGAGCAGTCGGGGTGTCCGGTGCGCTGTTCGCCGTACGCCATCAGGTTCGCGTCGTTGTCGACGAGGACGGGTGGCCCGGGCGCCCCGGTGCGTTCGGTGAAGGCTCTCGCGAGACGGCCGCGTATGTCGTAGCCGTCCCAGCCGGGCATCATCGGCGGCTGCACCACCCGGCCCGACTCGCTGTCCACCGGGCCCGGCACGGCGAGGCCGATGCCGCAGACCTCCCGCCCCCGGTGCCCCGCCTTCTCCAGCAGCTCGGCGAACCAGCCGCCCAGCTCGTCGAGGACGGTGTCCGGGCCGTCCTCGACGACCAGCGTGCCGGAGTGCTCCGCGAGGATCTCGCCGGTCAGGGACAGCACGGCCGCGCGGGCGTGCCGGGTGTCCAGGTCGGCCGCGAGCACCACCGCGTGGTCGTCGTCGAACTCCAGGGTGATCGAGGGGCGGCCGCCCAGCGGTGAGTCGACCGGCCCGCCGGCGCCCTCGCGCAGCCAGCCCGCCCGGAAGAGCCGGTCCAGACGCTGCCCGACCGTCGCGCGGGAGAGGCCCGTCACCTGTTGCAGGGCGCCGCGTGTCGTCGCCCGCCCGCTGCGCACCAGTTCGAGCAGTTCTCCGGCGCTGGCCTGACCACCCGCCCTGCCGGTCCGTCCCGGACGCCCAGTCATGCGCACCCCCTTGTGTTTCTCAAGCTTGCATTACATATTGAGTTTTGCGTGTTAAATAGACGTAACCCTACGGTAGCCCCTTCCGAACCAAGGGGCCTTGACGTCTTTCGGGGAGCCCCGAGTGGATCGCACCGCCCAGCTCATCGCCCGCCCGGCGGAGTTCGCCGTCGTATACGATCCGGCGGCTCCGCCGGGTCCGCCGCACCTCAGAGCGGTGCACGACGGCGCGGTGAAGGTGCTGGAGGCCAACTGGACAGGCACCTCGACGGTGCCCTCGCGCCGGCTGTACCCGCACCAGTGGTCCTGGGACTCGGCGTTCATCGCGATCGGCCTGCGGCATGTCTCGCCGCTGCGGGCGCAGACCGAGCTGGAGACGCTGCTGGCCGCCCAGTGGGGCGACGGGCGCATCCCGCACATCGTCTTCAACCCCTCCGTGCCGCTCGACGCCTACTTCCCGAGCCCCGACTTCTGGCGCTCCTCGACCGCGGGGCGCGCTGCGGGCGCCCCGCGCACCGTACAGACCTCGGGCATCGTGCAGCCACCGGTGCACGCGCTCGCGGCCTGGCTGGTGCACCGCGCCGACCCGGGACTGTCCCGGGCGCGGGGCTTCCTGGCCCGGGTCTACCCACGGCTGGCCGCCTGGCACCGCTATCTGCTGCACCGGCGCGACCTCGGCGGAGGCGGGCTGGTCTGCGTCGTCCACCCCTGGGAGCAGGGGATGGACAACGCCCCGAGCTGGGACGCCCCGCTCGCCCGGGTCGTCCCGGCCCCGTCCCGCTCCTTCCGGCGCGCCGACCTGGACCACGGGGCGGCCGAGGACCGGCCGACGGATCTCGACTACGGGCGGTACGTCCGGCTGGCCGCGGACTACCGGGACGCCGGGTACGCCGACGGCGGCGGCGGCTTCGCGGTGGAGGATCCTTCCTTCAACGCGCTGCTCATCGCCTCCGAGCACGCCCTCGCGCGGATCGCGAAGGAGCTGGGGGCGACGGCGACCGCCCGCCACGTCCGCGCGCAGCGACTGACGGCGGCGCTGGTGGAACGGCTGTGGGACCCGGCGGAGGGCATGTTCTTCTGCCGTGACGTGCACGGCGGCGCCGTCGGTGGGCCGGCCCACCGACGCGGGAGCTCCGCGCTCGCACGCGGCGGCGGGGGCCAGGTCCATGAGCGTGGGGTCTCCGGGCTCGTCCCGCTGCTCGTGCCGGAGCTGCCGCGCGAGGTCGCCGCGGCCGTCGTGCGCACCCTGAAGGGGCCGCACTTCGGGGTCGGCACGACGACCCGTCTCGTCCCCAGCTACGACCTGCTCGGCGAGGCCTTCGACCCGCACCGCTACTGGCGCGGCCCCGCCTGGTTCAACACGGCCTGGCTCCTGGAGCGCGGTCTGCGGCTGCACGGCCACCGGGCGGACGCGGACGCGCTGCGCGAGGCCGTCCTGGAGACCGCGCTCACCTCGGACTTCGCCGAGTACGTCGACCCGTACACCGGCGAGGCCTGCGGCGCGACCGGCTTCGGCTGGACCGCCGCGCTCACGCTCGACCTGCTCCACCAGCACACCACGACCGACAAGGGAGGGGACCGGGGATGACGGACCGGCATCATCTGCTCGTGTACGGCGGGACGTTCGCCGCCGTCGGCGAGCGCGGGGACATCAGCGGAGTACGGGGCGCCGGCTCCTTTCCGCAGGGGCTCTTCGTCAGGGACGCCCGGCATCTGAGCCGCTGGCAGCTGACAGTCGACGGCGCGGTGCCGGAGGAACTGGCGCCGGTCGCGGGCGGGGACACCACCCGCTGTGTGCTGGTCCCGCGCGGCGGGCGCAACGAACCGCCGTCCTGCACGCTCTTCCGGGAGCAGGCCGTCGGGGACAGCTCCTTCGTGGAGTCGGTCCGGGTGGTCAGCAACCGCCCGGTGCCGTCCGTGGTCCGGCTCGCCCTGACCGTCGACGCGGACTTCACGGACCAGTTCGAGCTGCGCTCCGACCACCGCACGTACGCGAAGACCGGTGTCGTGCGCCGCCGTGAGGTCCTCGACGACGGTGTGGAGTTCGGCTACCGGCGCGGGGAGTGGCGGTCCTGTACGACGGTGAGCGCCGAGCCCGCGCCGGACGCGGTCGAGGAGACCGGCACCGGCGCCCGTCGGCTGGTGTGGACCCTGGAGCTGGAGGCGCACGGCAGCGCCGAGCTGATCCTGCGCGTGATGGCCCGGCCGCATGGCGAGAAACGTACGCTGCGGGTCCCCCGCTCTCCTTCCGCGATGGCTGAAAAGCTCCTTGCGCTTGAGGGCGAGTTCATGGAAGGTGTCGCTTTTCCCACGGAATGGCCCGAACTGGCGACCGCCTGTGTTCGAGGGCTCGCCGATCTGGCCACGCTCCAGGTCCAGGCGACCGGTCCGGACGGCGAGGAGCTGCGCGTCCCGGCCGCCGGAGCGCCCTGGTTCCTCGCCCTCCTCGGCCGTGACGCGCTCCTCACCTCCCTCTTCGCACTCCCCTACCGTCCGCAGCTGGCCGCCGCCACGCTGTCGGCCCTCGCCGCCGCCCAGGCCACCGAGACCGACGCGCCGTCGGTGGCCCAGCCCGGCAAGATCGTCCACGAGGTGCGGCACGGCGAGCTCGCCCACTTCGGGCAGGTGCCGTTCGGGCGGTACTACGGCTCGGTCGACGCGACGCCGCTCTTCCTCGTCGTCCTCGGGGCATACGTCGAACACACCGGCGACACGGCGACGGCCCGCCGGCTGGAGCCGCACGCGCGCGCGGCGATCGCCTGGATGCTCGACCACGGCGGGCTGACCTCCCGCGGCTATCTCGTCTACCGCGCCGACCAGGGCGGCCTCGCCAACCAGAACTGGAAGGACTCCCCCGGCGCCATCTGCTCCGCCGACGGCACCCGCGCCACCGGGGCGGTCATGGCGGCGGGGGCGCAGGGGTACGCGTACGACGCGCTGCGCCGCACGGCGTGGGTGGCGCGCACGGCGTGGGAGGACGGCACGTACGCCGCTCTCCTCGAACAGGCGGCCGCCGATCTGCGCGACCGCTTCCAGCGGGACTTCTGGATGCCGGAGCGGTCGTTCCCGGCGCTCGCGCTCGACGGGGCGGGCCGCCAGGTCGACGCGCTGGCCTCCGACGCCGGGCATCTGCTGTGGTCGGGGCTGCTGGACAAGGAGTACGGCGAGGTCGTCGGCCGGCGGTTGCTGGAAGCCGACTTCTTCTCGGGCTGGGGCGTGCGGACCCTCGCCGCCGGGCAGCCGGCGTACCACCCGCTCTCCTACCACCGCGGTTCGGTCTGGCCGCACGACAACGCGCTGATCACGCTGGGGCTCGCGCGGTACGGGCTGCACGACGAGGCCCGTACGGTCGCCCGCGCGCTGATCGACGCGGCGACGGCGACCGGGCACCGGCTTCCCGAGGTCCTCGCCGGATACGGCCGTGACACCCACGCCGAACCGGTGCCGTACCCGCACGCGTGCGTACGGGAGTCGCGGGCGGCCGCGGCCCCGTTGGCGCTGCTCACGGCCGTCGGCGGCGCGTAGCCCTGACCGGGCGGGGTGCTTGGCGTGCGGTTTGCACGGTGTTTGCCGAGCACTGGCCGAGGGGGCTGAACGCGGGCCGGGGGCAGGCCGTACGAAACTGAGGCGGATCCGGCTTCCCGCGCCGGATCCGCCGAACCACCGGGCTTCGTACGGAAGGACCCTCGGGTGCCTGTCTCCACTCGCTCAACCCAGCCACCGACCTCGAAGGACCCCGAGGACACGACGGTGCCCTCCACCACGCCCGAGGACCACGTGAGGACGGGGGCATCAGGGGTGGGTGAGGACCCGGCGGAGTCGGCGGGAGCCGGGGAACCAGCGAAGTCCGTAGAGGCCGAGGCGTCGCAGCGCGCCGGCGATTCCGCCAAGGCGGCCTCGAAGAGCCCCGCGCCTGCGGACGCCCCGCAGGCCGATGCCGAACCCGCCCCGCCCGCCAACACCCCGGTCGCCGGCGTCGAAGCCGTCCCGGCGCCCCGCGCCGAAGCCGTCGTCGAGGAGTCCGCAGCCGAGTCCCCCTCGGAGGAGCCCGGAAAGCCCGGCGCGGACGCCCTCTCGGAGGAGTCCGGACAGCCCGGCGCGGACGCCCTCCCGGAGGAGCCCGGACAGCCCGGCGCGGACGCCCTCCCGGAGCAGTCCGAAAGCGTCCCCGACCGGCCCGGGGCCGACGCTCACGACCAGCCCGAGGTCCACTCCCCCGACCAGCCCGACGCCGACGACGCCGAAGCCACCGGACAACCCGGCGCCCCCGGCCGGCCCGACGCCGGTGATGACCACCCGGCCGATGTCGGTTCCGACGAGCACCCCTCTCTCCGGGCCCGTATCGCGTACGTGCGGGCCTGGCGGGAGCGGCATCCGCGGGTCGCTCGGGTGGTGTGGTGGGGGGTGACCCTGCTGTCGCTCGTGCTGGTGATCGGGGCCCTGCTGCTGCCGAATCGGATGGCCGCGTTGCAGGTCAACCGGTTCGTCCGGCTGCCGGGTGAGGCCATCATCGGGGCGGCGGTGCTGCTCGCCCTGCCGCGGCGGCCGCGGATCGCGCTGGCGGCGCTCGGCGGGGCGGTGCTGGGCGCGCTGACCGTGCTGAACCTGCTCGACATCGGCTTCATGGAGTACCTGGGCCGGGACTTCAACCTGGTCCTGGACTGGGGCCTGCTGGACGACGCGCAGTCCTACCTCGCGGACACGCTGGGCAAGACCGCCGCTCTCGCGGCAGCGGTCGGGGTCGTCCTGCTCGTCGTCCTGGTGATCACACTGATGGCGCTGGCCACGGTCCGGCTGAGCAACGTCCTGGTGCGCGACACCCGGCGCGCCACCCGCGGCACCCTGATCGCCGGCACCGCCTGGATCACCTGCTCGGTGCTGGGCTTCCAGTACGCCGGTATCCCGGTCGCCTCCGAGCGCGTGGCGAACCGGCTGGAGTCCGAGGCCCGGCAGGTGCGGGCGACGATCCGCGACGAGGCCGCGTTCGGCGAGGAGGCCCGCAGCGACACCTTCGGCAACACCCCGGCCGACCAGCTCGTACCGGATCTGCGCGGCAAGGACATGATCTTCACGTTCATCGAGAGCTACGGCCGCAGCGCCATCGAGGACCCGGTCATCGCGCCCGGCGTCGACGCGACCCTCACGGCCCGCACGGAGGCCCTCGCGAAGGCCGGCTTCCACGCGAAGAGCGGCTGGCTGACCTCGGCGACGTACGGCGGCAGCAGCTGGCTGGGCCACTCCACCACCCTGTCCGGGCTGTGGGTCGACAACCAGCAGCGCTACCGCACGGTGATGGCCAGCGACCACCTGTCCCTGACCAAGGCGTTCAAGAAGTCGGGTGCCTGGGACACCGTCGGTGTCATGCCGGGGGTCCAGAAGGGCTGGCCTGAGGCGACGTTCTACGGCCTCGACAAGGTCTACAACGCGTTCCAGATGGGCTACCAGGGGCCGAAGTTCAGCTGGTCGACGATGCCGGACCAGTACGCGCTGGAGGCGTTCCAGAAGCTGGAGCACAGCAAGAAGCGCGACAAGCCGCTGATGTCGGAGATCATCCTGACCTCCAGCCACCAGCCCTGGGCGCCGATCCCGAAGATGGTCGGCTGGGACGAGCTCGGTGACGGCTCGATCTTCCAGGGCATCGAGGCGGCCGGCAAGAAGGCGTCCGACATCATCGCCGACTCCACCAAGTCCAAGGAGGAGTACGGGAAGTCGGTCCAGTACTCGGTGACCGCGCTCACCGAGTGGCTGGAGCGCTACGGCACCGACGACACCGTCCTGGTCTTCCTCGGGGACCACCAGCCGATCTCCCGGGTCAGCGGCCAGAACGCCAGCCGTGACGTGCCGATCTCGATCGTCGCCAAGGACCCGAAGGTCCTCGACAAGATCGCGAGCTGGAACTGGACCGACGGCCTCCAGCCCGCGCACAACGCCCCGGTGTGGAAGATGAGTTCGTTCCGCGACCGCTTCCTGACGGCCTACGGCTCCACCCCGCACCCCAAGAACGGCTGAGCCCGGTCAGGGCTTCAGCCGCCGGAGGTCTCCAGCTCCGCGTCCTCGCCCACGCCCGCGCAGTCGTACGGGTCCTTCAGCCAGCCGTCCGGCAGCACCACCCGGTTGTTGCCGGACGTACGGCCGCGGGGCCCGTCGGCGCCGGTGGGCCAGGGCTGGTCGAGGTCCAACTCGTCCAGCCCGGACCGGAGTTCCTCGAGGGAGGAGGTGATGGCGAGGCGCTTGCGCATCTCGGAGCCGACCGCGAAGCCCTTGAGGTACCAGGCGACGTGCTTGCGGAAGTCGACGACTCCCTTGGACTCGTCGCCGATCCACTCGCCGAGCAGGGTCGCGTGGCGGACCATGACGTCGGCGACCTCGCGCAGGGACGGCCTGCGGAAGTCGTCCCTCCCCTCGAACGCGGCCACCAGGTCCGCGAACAGCCACGGCCGGCCCAGGCACCCGCGTCCGACCACCACACCGTCGCAGCCGGTCTCGCGGACCATCCGCAGCGCGTCCTCGGCGGACCAGATGTCCCCGTTGCCGAGGACCGGGATCTCCGGGACGTGCTCCTTCAGCCGGGCGATGGCGTCCCAGTCGGCGGTGCCGCCGTAGTGCTGGGCGGCGGTGCGGCCGTGCAGCGCGATGGCGGTGACGCCCTCCTCCACGGCGATGCGGCCGGCGTCGAGGTAGGTGATGTGGTCGTCGTCGATGCCCTTGCGCATCTTCATCGTCACCGGGAGGTCCCCGGCCCCCGACACGGCCTCCCGCAGGATGGCCCGCAGCAGGTTCCGCTTGTAGGGCAGCGCCGAGCCGCCGCCCTTACGGGTCACCTTGGGGACGGGGCAGCCGAAGTTCAGGTCGATGTGGTCGGCGAGGTCCTCCTCCGCGATCATGCGGACGGCCTTGCCGACGGTCGCCGGGTCGACGCCGTACAACTGGATCGAGCGCGGCTTCTCCGTCGCGTCGAAGTGGATCAGCTGCATGGTCTTCTCGTTGCGCTCGACCAGCGCCCGGGTGGTGATCATCTCGCTCACGAACAGGCCCTTGCCGCCGCTGAACTCCCTGCACAGGGTGCGGAAGGGCGCGTTGGTGATGCCGGCCATGGGGGCCAGGACTACGGGCGGCTGGACGGCGTGCGGGCCGATCCGCAGGGTCGTGTGCTGCGTGGGCGCGGTCGTGGGCATCCACCCATTCTCACGTACGGCACGCCGTACGGGCCATATTCATTAGTTAGGCGTACTATTAACGCATGCCCGAGCTCAGCCCCCGCCGCCGTCGGCTCGTCCTCGCGATCTGCTGTATGAGTCTGCTGATCGTGAGCCTCGACACGACCGCGCTGAACGTCGCCCTGCCCGCGATGGAACGCGATCTGCACGCCTCCACCGCCGGACTCCAGTGGACGATCGACGCCTACACGGTCGTGCTGGCCGCGCTGCTGATGCTCGCGGGCTCCACGGCCGACCGGATCGGCCGCCGCAAGGTCTTCATGGCCGGCCTGGTCGTGTTCTCGCTCGGCTCGCTGCTGTGCTCCCTCGCGCCCAGCCTGGACCTGCTGATCGCGGCCCGGATGGTGCAGGCGGTCGGCGGCTCGATGCTGAACCCGGTCGCCATGTCGATCATCACCAACACCTTCACCGACCCACGGGAGCGGGCCCGTGCGATCGGTGTGTGGGGCGCGGTCGTGGGCATCTCGATGGCGGCCGGTCCGCTGCTGGGCGGTCTGCTCGTGGAGTCGGTGGGCTGGCGCGCGATCTTCTGGGTCAACCTCCCGGTCGGCCTCGCGGCCCTGCTCCTCACCCTCCGGTTCGTGCCCGAGTCCCGCGCGCCGAGGGCCCGCCGCCCCGACCCCGTCGGCCAGCTCCTGGTCATCACGCTCTTCGGCTCCCTGACGTACGCGATCATCGAGGCGCCCGGCGCGGGCCTCGCGACCAGCGGCCCCTTCGCGGCGCTGGCCCTCGCCGCGCTGACCGGACTGCTGATCTACGAGCCGCGGCGCACCGAGCCCCTCATCGACCTGCGGTTCTTCCGCTCGGCGCCGTTCAGCGGGGCGACGGTGGTGGCGATCAGCGCGTTCGCCTCGCTGGGCGGGTTCCTGTTCCTGTCCACGCTCTACCTGCAGAACGTACGGGGGCTGAACGCGCTCCAGGCGGGTCTGTGGATGCTGCCGATGGCCGTACCGATGTTCCTGTGCGCGCCGCTGTCCGGCCGGCTGGTGGGCAGCCGGGGTCCCCGTCTGCCGTTGGTGATCGCGGGCCTCGCGATGACGGCGAGCGGGCTGCTGTTCGCCGTCTTCGACGCGGAGACCTCGAATGTGACGCTGTTCCTCGGCTACACCCTGTTCGGCATCGGCTTCGGCTTCGTGAACGCGCCGATCACCAACACGGCGGTCTCCGGGATGCCCCGCAGCCAGGCCGGGGTGGCGGCGGCGGTCGCCTCCACCAGCCGGCAGCTCGGCCAGACCCTCGGCGTCGCGGTGGTCGGCGCGGTGCTGGCGGCGGGCGTGAGCGTGACGTCGTACCGCGAGACCTTCGTCTCCGCCGCCGTCCCCGGCTGGTGGATCCTCACCGCCTGCGGCCTCCTCGTCCTCACCCTCGGCACCCTGACCACGGGCCCCTGGGCCCGCCGTACCGCACAGCGGACGGCGGAGCGCCTGGAGGCGAGGGAGGTCCGCGAGGCGGCCGGCGTCACGGCCTGAGCGAGCGGAGCCCGATCATCACGGCCCTCTCATCCCGCGCGGGGGGTGAGAGGGCCGTCCGCCGTTCCCGTAACGCTTTACGGGTGCCGTGCCAAGAACAGGTGCAGCCGATGCGAAGGAGGCGCCTGTGGAGGGCGGGGAGCGGACAGGGCTCTTAGGGGAGTTCGAGGAGTTCTACCGGCGGCATGTGGACGCGGTGACCCGGTTCGTGGCGCGGCGGGTCGACGATCCGCACACCGCCGCCGACCTGACCGCGGAGATCTTCCTCGCCGTCCTCGACTCGGCCCACACCTACCGGCCGGGCCTCGGCAGTGAGACGGCCTGGCTGTACGGCATCGCACGCAACGTCGTCTCCTCGGAGCGGCGGCGCGTCGCGCGGGAGGCGGAGCGTGACCGGCGGTTCTCGGGGCGCCGGCTGCTGGAGGCCGACGACATCGTCCGGCTGGAGGACAAGCTCGACGCGGAGAGCCCCGGCCGACGGCTGCTGGCCGCGCTCGCCCGGCTGCCCGAGGGGGAGCGGGCGGTGATCGAGCTGGTGGCGGTGGACCAGCTCACGGTCACGGAGGCGGCGGCCGCGCTCGGCATCCGCCAGGTCACGGCCCGGGTGCGGCTGCACCGTGCCCGCAAGGCGCTCCGCGCGGAGGCGGAGGCGGAGGCGTCGGTGGTGCCGGAGATGTCAGTGCTGTACGTCGTCAGAGGTGAGGCATGAGCGCGCGGGAGAGCTTCGAGGACCGGCTGCTGGCGGAGCTGACGCGGGAGATCGCGCTGCGGGAGGAGGCGGTGACGGTTCCCGGTCCACGACGGCTCCTCACCCGGCGCCGGGTCTCGCTCGCCCTGGCGGCCTGTGCCGTCGCGGCGGCGGTGGCGATCGCGGTACCCGGGTCGGCGGGCGGGTCGCGGGCGTACGCGGTGGAGCGGCACGGTGACGGGAGTGTGACGCTGACGATCAAGGAGGCGGGCATCGGTGTCGAGGACCGGCAGGCGCTGACGAACGTCCTGAGCAAGGACGACATCGAGGTGGTGGAGTGGGGCCCCAGGGCTGTCCCCCACTCCTGTGTCGAAGCGGCCGGACAGGTCTCGGTCATCGCGTGGGACAAGTCCGGCCGCCCCACGACCATCCGGAGCTGGCGGCGGCCCGTGGTCCTGCACCCCGGTGACAAGGTCACCCTGTGCCCGTCCCGTTGAACATCAGATACAGCTTCTCCAGCCGCGCCCGGCACTCCTCGTCCACCGGTGTGTACGACACCAGCCGGGCCCCGTGGTCCGGGCTGAGCCACAGGTCCGTGTGGTGGAGGGTGAGGAGGCCGACGTAGGGGTTGCGGAACTGCTTGACCTTGGTGCGGCCGACGACGACCTCGTAGCGCTCCCAGTTCTCGCGGAACTCCGGGGACTCCGCCTGGAGCCGTTTGACCAGCATCTTCCAGGCCGGCTCGGAGAGATGGCCGGCCATGGAGGCGCGGAGCTTGGCCGCCATCAGCCGCATGGTCTCCTCGAGGTGGACGATCGCGGACCGCCAGTCGGGGTGGGTGTGGACGAGGAGCATGCAGTTGCGGTCCTCGGGCGGGATCGCGTCGAGGTCGCAGAAGAGGCGGGCGTAGGCGCGGTTGTAGGCCAGGATGTCGTAGCGGCTGTTCTGGACGCAGGCGGGCAGCGGGTCGAGCTGGTCCAGGTGCATGCGCACGGCGTCGGTGATGCCCTCGCAGTTCGCGGCGGGCGTCGGGTCGGTGGCGGCGGCGAGCTGGAAGAGGTGGGCGCGTTCGCCGCCGTCGAGCATGAGGGTGCGGGCGAGGGCGTCCAGGACCTGTACGGAGACATGGATGTCCCGGGCCTGTTCGAGCCAGGTGTACCAGGTGACGCCGACCGCCGAGAGGTGAGCGACCTCCTCGCGGCGCAGCCCGGGCGTACGGCGGCGGGCCCCGCGCGGGAGACCGACCTGCTCCGGGGTGATCCGCTCACGGCGGCTGCGCAGGAAGGCGGCGAGTTCGTGCCGCCGTATCTCCGAGCCGCTGCCCGCCGCGGCGGGGGCCGCGGTTTGCCGGGCCGCGGTTTGCCGGGCCGCCGTTTCCTGGGCCATCGTCGTCATGCCTCCAGCGTGCCGGGGCGCGGACCCTGTTGCCAGGTACTGCCGCTACCAGGATAAGAACACTCTGGTACCCGTCTGGGGTGCGGCGCAGGCTCGGGGACGTGACCCAGTCAACGACCACCACCACCGTCCCGCCGGGCGCCCGCACCGCGGCCCCGGCCCGTCCCCTCGGCTCCCTCGGGCTGTTCACCGTCCTGCTCGGCGCGGCGCTGCCCCTCATCGACTTCTTCATCGTCAACGTGGCCCTGCCGACCATCGGCCGGGACCTCGCGGCGAGCGAGTCCGTCCTGGAACTCGTCGTCGCCGGGTACGGGGTCGCGTACGCCGTGCTGCTGGTCCTCGGCGGCCGGCTGGGCGATCTCTTCGGCCGGCGCCGGCTCTTCCTCGGCGGGATGGCCGCCTTCGGGCTGACCTCGCTGGCCTGCGGGCTCGCGCCCGACGCGTGGTCGCTGGTCGCGGCGCGGGTCGCGCAGGGCGCCTCGGCCGCCGCGATGGTCCCGCAGGTGCTCGCCACCATCCAGTCGTCCACCGAGGGCCCGCGCCGCGCCAGGGCGATGAGCCTGTACGGCGCCACGGCCGGCCTGTCGATGGTCGCGGGCCAGATCCTGGGCGGCGTCCTGGTCGCGGCGGACATCGCCGGCACCGGCTGGCGTTCGGTGTTCCTGGTGAACGTCCCGGTGGTCGTCGTGGGCCTGGTCCTGGCCGTGCGGACCGTCCCGGAGACGCGCTCGCAGCACCCCGAGCCGGTGGACGGCCCCGGTACCGTCCTGCTCGCCGCCGCCCTGCTGACCCTGCTGGCCCCGCTCACCGAGGGACGGGCGGCCGGCTGGCCGCTGTGGACCTGGCTGTCGCTGGCCGCGTTCCCGCTGGTGGCGGCGGCGTTCTACGGCGTCGAGCGGCGCGCCGACCGCCGCGGCCGTACGCCGCTCGTCCCGCCAAGCCTGTTGGCGCTCACCACGCTGCGGCGCGGGCTGACGATCATGGCGCCGCTCGCGGTGGGCTTCAGCGGGTTCATGTTCGTGGTGGCGGTGGCGCTGCAGAGCGGGGCGGGTCTCGGCCCGGTCCGGGCCGGTCTGGCGCTCGCGCCGATGGCCCTGGCGTTCTTCCTGGCCTCGCTCGCCGGTCCCCGGCTGGTGGCCCGCTTCGGGTCGCGGGTGGTGACGGCGGGGGCGGTGCTCCAGGGCGTCGGTGTGCTGCTGATCCTGCTGACGGTGCGCGCGGACTGGCCGGACGTGGGTGTCCGGGAGCTGCTGCCGGGCACGGCGGTCGCGGGCGCCGGGCAGGCGTTCCAACTGCCGGTCGTCATGCGGATGGTGATGTCGGAGGTGCCGCCGGCCCGGGCGGGCGTCGGCAGCGGGATGATGGTGACCACCCAACAGGCCTCGCTGGCCCTGGGCGTGGCCACCCTCGGCACCCTGTTCCTCTCGCTGGTCCCGGGGTCGGGCATGCGGGACGCCCTGGTGACGACCCTGGCCGTGCAGGTGGCGGGGGTGGTGGCGACGGGCCTGCTCAGCCTGCGCCTGCCCCGCCGGATCGGCTAGGGCCGGTCCCCGGCCCCAGCCGGCCCAAGAGCACGGCTTGGTCAACTCGGGGCCGGACGTAACCCGTTGCTGTCGCCCGTGCTGCACACTCCTTGCTGGCCGAGTTTGCCCGGACAGGGACGCTGGAGGCGTCATGCCGCAGATCGATCAGAGCAAGGTGAGCCGCTGGGACCAGCACGGGCGCGAGCATGTCGTCCGGGTGCGCAAGGCGGGCGTGCAGCGCACCATCGAGTGCGACACGTGCGGCTGGCGCAAGGGCGCCCAGTTCCTGCCCTGGCTGAAGGCGGCGGAACACCTCGCCGAGGCCCACCAGGCGACGGTGGACCCGTCGGGGGGACCTGCCGGGCGATGAGTTCCGGGCGCGCGGTGAGTCGTAGGTGTCGTAGCCGACAGCGCACGAGGGCGCTGTTCCCGCACCGGAGGGCCGACGGCATGAGCACGCTTGACTCCACCCTGCGACGGTACGTCGACGACGGGACGGTTCCGGGAGCGGTGGGCCTCGTGGCCCGTGGGGACGAGGTGGAGGTCGTGGCCGTGGGCTCGGTCGACGCCGACGGTTCCGCCCCGATGGCCCGTGACTCCCTGTTCCGGATCGCGTCGATCACCAAGCCGCTCACGGCGGCCGCGTTGCTGATGCTGGTGGACGAGGGGGTCGTGGGGCTGGACGCTCCGGTGGCCGAGTGGCTGCCCGAGCTGGCCCGTCCCCGGGTGGTCCGCACCCCGTCCGCTCCCGTGACGGACGTGGTCCCGGCGGCCCGTCCGATCACCGTGGAGGATCTGCTGTCCTCCCGTCCCGGCTGGGGCTTCCCCTCCGACTTCACCCTGCCGGCGGTGCGGGAGCTGTTCGGGGTGCAGAAGGACGGACGGGCACCCCAGGCGTACCCGGCGCCGGACGTCTGGCTCACGGAGCTGGCCCGGGTGCCGCTGCTGTACCAGCCGGGCGAGGCATGGCTGTACGGCACGGCGTCGGATTTGCAGGGCATCCTGATCGCGCGGGCGTCGGGCCGGTCCCTGCCCGAGTTCCTGGCGGAGCGGCTGCTGGAGCCGCTGGGCATGAAGGACACGGCGTTCGAGGTCCCGGAGGGGAAGCGGGCCCGTCTGACGACCGCGTACCGTCCCGACGGCGCCGGCGCGCTGGAGGTGGCGGACCGTCCGGACGGCCAGTGGAGCGGCCTCCCCGCCTTTCCTTCGGGCGGCGGGGGGCTCGTCTCGACGGCCGACGACTGGCTGGCCTTCGCCCGCCTCCTGCTGGAGGGCGGCGGCGGGCTCCTCTCCCCCGCCTCGGTGAGCCGTCTGACGAGCAATCACCTGAGCGCGGTGCAGCGGGAGAGGGCGCGGCTGTTCCTGGAGGGCCAGGGCTGGGGCTACGGCGGCCAGGTCGACGTGGCCCCCCTGGACCGGTGGAACGTGCCGGGCCGCTACGGCTGGGTCGGCGGCACGGGCACCACGGCCCACGTCGTCCCGGCCACGGGAACGGTCACGATCCTGCTGACACAGGTGGCGATGGAGAACCCGACGCCGACCCCGCTGATGCGGGACTTCTGGCGGTGCACCGCCACGGCGGACGCGGCCTAGGTCGGACGTGGCCTAGGAGGCGGAGTCGTCGAGGTCGCTGACCAGGCCTCGCAGCAGGGGGCCGTACTCCGGGTGGGCGAGGGCGTGGGCCATCTGGGCGACCAGGTAGTCGGCGGGGTTGCCGGTGTCGTACCAGCGGCCCTGGATGACCTGGCCGTAGACGGCGCGGGTGGCGGCGTAGGCGTTGATGGCGTCGGTCAGGTAGATCTCGCCGGTGCGGTGCTCGTACCAGCGGCGGGTCTGCTCGCGCAGTTCGTCGACGATGCCGGGGGTGATGACATAGCCGCCGATGGCCGCGTAGGAGGAGGGCGCGGCGGTCGGCTCGGGCTTCTCGACGAGGCCGGTGATGCGCAGGGTGCCGCCGCCGAGGTCCTCCTTGACGAGGGGGACGCCGTAGCGCTGGGAGTCGGCGGGGTCCATCGGCATCAGGGCGAGGACGGGGCAGCCGGTCTGCTCGTAGGCGCGGATGAGCTGCTGGGCGCGGGGGACCTCGGCGACGAACACGTCGTCGGGCCACAGGACGAGGACGGGCTCGTCGCCGAAGGAGCGGGCGGCGTTGAGGACCGGGGTGCCGTTGCCGTAGGGGCCGCGCTGGTCCAGGTAGGTGATGTGTCCCTTGCGGGCCAGCTCGGCGATCTCCTCGACGGCGTCCGCGTAGGCCGGCTTGCCGTCGGCGCGGAGCTGTTCGACGAGGGCGGGGTTGGGACGGAAGTGGTCCTGGATGAGGGACTTGCCGCCGGAGACGACGATGGTGATGTCCGTGATGCCGGAGTCCACCAGCTCGCGCACGGTGTGCTCGATCACCGGCTTGTCGCCGACCGGGAGCATCTCCTTCGGGGTCGCCTTGGTCAGCGGCAGCAGACGGGAGCCGAGTCCGGCGGCGGGGATCACCGCCCTGCGGATCGTCGGAGGCATCTGGGTCTCTCCCGGTTCGTGTCAGGTCCGTCGTGGTCGGCGGCACACTCTAACGCGCGGAACCGTTGGCCCGTACAACCGGCTCGTTCAGCCCGCCGCCAGCCCTCTCACCAGCAGTTCCACGAGTTCCTCGAAGTCCGCTTGCGCGTCGGGCCGTTCCCACACGGCCAGATAGCCGGGGTCGTGGAAGCGGCCGGTGGCCTGGAAGACGGCGCGGGCGGCGACGGCCGGATCGGGGACGGTGAAGGCGCCGGAGGCGAGCCCCGCCGTGATGATCGTCGCGAGCTGGCCGGTGAGGTCGGCGATGTGCTCGCCGACCGCCTCGCCGCTCTCCTTGGTGAGCACCAGATAGGTGGCGAACAGCTCCGGATCGTCGCCCGCCTTGCGCCGCTTGGCCTCGAAGAGCGCGGCGAGCCAGTCGCGCAGCCGGGTCTGCGGGGGGCGCGCCGGGTCGGTGGCGATGCCGGCGAGCGCCTCCGACGTACGGTCCAGCCACCGCTTGGTGACCGCCTCGCGCAGCGCCGCCTTCGTCCGGAAGTGCCGGTAGACGCTGCCGTGACTGACCCCGAGCGCGCGGGCCACGTCCACCACGGTGGCCTTCGCCGGGCCGTGGCGCCGCAGCACCTCCTCGGTCGCTTCGAGGATGCGCTCGGGGGTCAGGGTCTCGGAGGACTGCGGCGGGGCCATGGTCAGACGGTACCGGGGAAGGTGTCAGCGCTCGCTGTCGAGGCTTTCCATCGCCGCCGGCGCATAGCGCTCGCCGGCCGCCGCGCCGTCCGGAACGGCCTCCTCGATCGCCGCGAGGTCCGTCTTGTCGAGTACGACGTCCAGGGCGCCCAGCGACTCCGCGAGCCGCTCCCTGGAGCGGGCGCCGATCAGCGGGACGATGTCCTCGCCCTGGGCGAGCACCCAGGCGATCACGGTCTGGGCGACGGAGACGCCCTTGCGGTCGGCGACCTGGCGCAGGGCTTCGACCAGGGTCAGGTTGTGGCGGAGGTTCTCGCCCTGGAAGCGGGGCGAGTAGGTGCGGAAGTCGCCTGTGTCGAGCTGCCGTTCGGCGGTGAAGTGCCCGGAGATCAGGCCCCGGCCGAGGACGCCGTACGCGGTGACGGAGATGCCCAGTTCGCGGGTGACGGGCAGGATCGACCGCTCGATGCCGCGGGAGATCAGCGAGTACTCGATCTGGAGGTCGGCGATCGGGGCGGTCGCGGCGGCCCTGCGGATCGTCTCGGCGCCGACCTCGCTGAGGCCGATGTGACGGACGTACCCCTGCTGGACGAGTTCGGCGAGGGCGCCGACCGTCTCCTCGATCGGGACGTCGGTGTCGAGGCGGGCGATGCGGTAGACGTCGAGGTGGTCGACGCCGAGGCGCTGGAGGGAGTAGGCGGCGAAGTTCTTCACGGCGGCGGGCCGGCCGTCGTAGCCCAGCCAGGAGCCGTCGGGGGCGCGCAGGGCGCCGAACTTCACGCTGACCAGGGCCTGCTCACGGCGGGCGGCGGGCGCGGTGCGCAGCGCCTCGCCGATCAGCAGTTCGTTGCTGCCCATGCCGTAGAAGTCGCCGGTGTCCAGCAGGGTGACGCCGGCCTCCAGTGCGGCGTGGATCGTGGCGAGGGACTCGGCGCGGTCCGCGCCGCCGTACAGAGCGGTCATGCCCATGCAGCCGAGGCCGAGGGCGGAGACCTGCGGGCCGGTGCGGCCGAGGGGGCGGATGGGGAGGGTCATGCCTCCACCCTGGCATGACGGATGACAGATTTCAATATCTGTCAGTCCATACCTGTCCGCCTTCCATGCTGTCGACGCGACACAGCACGCCACTGCCCGGAAAATGGGAATTGTCCGCGAACAGTCACCTCCCAGGAGGAGCCATGACGATTCGTATCGGCACATTCAACGCGGAGAACCTGTTCCGCCGCCCCAGGGTCTTCGAGCTCCCGGACGACCAGGAGCGCCGGCGGGTCCTCGCCGACTTCGCCGAACTGGTCGGCCTGCTGGACAAGGACGTCTACGGCGACGACGACAGGACGCGTATCGCCGAGATCATCAAGGAGCACCGGGCCTGGGACCAGAACCCCCGGCACGAGCCCCCGCCGTTCGTCGTCAACGAGACCCGGGGCGGCTCCGCCGCGCTCTTCAGGACGCATCCCCCGGAGGACGATCCCGTCATCGAGGTCATCGCCAAGGGCCGTGGGAAATGGACCGGTTGGGCCGAGCTGGTGCGGTCCGAACTCAACTGGGACGTGGTCCGCAACACCGGCCGGGTGGTCGCCGAGGTCAACGCCGACATCCTGCTCACGGTCGAGGTCGAGGACCGGCTCACCCTGGACCGCTTCAACCGGCAGGTCCTCGGCGGGGCCCTGGGGAAACGGCCCTACCCGTACAGCATGCTGATCGACGGCAACGACCCGCGCGGCATCGACGTCGGCATCCTCAGCCGCCACCCCATCAGCTCGATCCGCTCGCACATCTTCGATCTGCGCCCGAACGGCGATCCGGTGTTCAGCCGGGACTGCGTGGAGTGGGAGATCGCGGTCAACGGGACCCCGCTGTGGATCCTCGGGAACCACTTCAAGAGCAAGCGGGGCGGCGGTTCGGCCGGCGCGGCGCTGCGGCTGGCCCAGGGCGAGCGGGTCGCGGAGATCTACACGCACGCCCTCGGACGCTCCCCCCGCGTCCTGGTCGCCGGCGACCTCAACGACTCCCCCGACAGCCCCGCGGTCAAGAAGCTGCTCGCCACCGGGGCCCAGGACGCGATGAGCCACCCCTCGTACACGGGCGACCTCGGCACCTTCGGGACCGGCCACTCCCTCGACCAGAAGATCGACTATCTGCTGTGCTCGCCGGAGCTGTTCGGGAAGGTGCAGCACGTGGACGTGGAGCGGCGCGGGGTGTGGGCGCCGAAGTCCTTCAAGTCCTTCGACACGGTCACCTCGAAGGCCGACGAGGCCTCGGACCACGCGGCGCTCTACATGGACGTCGACCTGTAGGCACCGCGGGACGACAGGCCGAGAGGCCGGTTCCGGTGGGTCTCCCCGCCGGAACCGGCCTCGTGGTGTCGTGCCGTGTGCGCCTAGCAGCCGAGCAGGCGGCCCGCCAGGTAGCTCTCGATCTGGTCGAGGGAGACGCGCTCCTGCTTCATGGAGTCACGCTCGCGCACGGTGACGGCGTTGTCCTCGAGGGTGTCGAAGTCGACCGTGACGCAGTACGGCGTGCCGATCTCGTCCTGGCGGCGGTAGCGGCGGCCGATCGCGCCCGCGTCGTCGAACTCGATGTTCCAGTGCTGGCGCAGCGCGGCGGCGAGGCCCTTGGCCTTCGGGGACAGCTCGGGGTTGCGGGACAGCGGCAGGACCGCGACCTTCACCGGGGCGAGGCGGTGGTCGAGGCGCAGGACCGTGCGCTTCTCCAGCTTGCCCTTGGCGTTGGGGGCCTCGTCCTCGACGTAGGCGTCGAGCAGGAACGCCAGCATCGCGCGGCCGACACCGGCCGCCGGCTCGATGACGTACGGCGTCCAGCGCTCGCCGGCCTCCTGGTCGAAGTAGGAGAGGTCCTGGCCGGAGGCCTTGGAGTGCGCGCCGAGGTCGTAGTCGGTGCGGTTGGCGACACCCTCGAGCTCGCCCCACTCGTTGCCGCCGAACTGGAAGCGGTACTCGATGTCAGCGGTGCGCTTGGAGTAGTGGGAGAGCTTCTCCTTGGGGTGCTCGTACCACCGCATGTTCTCCTCGCGCAGGCCCAGGCCGGTGTACCAGTTCCAGCGCTGCTCCATCCAGTACTCCTGCCACTTCTCGTCCTCGCCCGGCTTGACGAAGAACTCCATCTCCATCTGCTCGAACTCGCGGGTGCGGAAGATGAAGTTGCCGGGCGTGATCTCGTTGCGGAAGGACTTGCCCACCTGCGCGATGCCGAACGGCGGCTTGCGGCGCGAGGTGGTCTGCACCTGGGCGAAGTTGGTGAAGATGCCCTGGGCGGTCTCGGGGCGCAGATAGGCGATCGAGCCGGTGTCCTGCGTCGGGCCGAGGTGGGTGGAGAGCAGGCCCGAGAACTGCTTGGGCTCGGTGAACTGGCCCTTCGTACCGCAGTGGGTGCAGTTGATGTCGGCCAGGCCGTTCGCCGGGGGACGGCCGTGCTTGGCCTCGTAGGCCTCCTCGAGGTGGTCCGCGCGGAACCGCTTGTGGCAGGAGGTGCACTCGGTCAGCGGGTCGGAGAAGGTGGCGACGTGACCGGAGGCGACCCAGACCTCGGGGGCCAGGATGACGGACGAGTCGATACCGACCACGTCCTCGCGCGACGTCACCATGTAGCGCCACCACTGGCGCTTCAGGTTCTCCTTGAGCTCGACACCCAGCGGTCCGTAGTCCCAGGCGGCACGCTGGCCGCCGTAGATCTCACTGCAGGGGAATACAAAGCCACGGCGCTTGCTCAGGCTGACGATGGTGTCGATCTTGTCGGCGGCCACGGTGCTCTCTTCATAACGACGACGGGCGACGAAGCGAGATGCTTCCAGCGAATGATTCAGGGTACCGGCGGGGGCTCCCCCTGAACCAAATCGGTTCCCTTACCCGACCCTTAACCGGCCCTTGCCGCGATCCTTGCCGCAGCTTGTTGACAACGGTTTCCATATTTGTTGAAAATGACTGTCATGAACGTACGGCGTCAGCACATATCCGGCATAGCCATGGCGGCCACCGCCGCCCTCGGCCTCGGCACCCTCACCGCCTGCTCGGGGGCCAGTGCCGCCGGCAACACCGACAGGTTCGACGTCGTCGCGTCGTTCTACCCGATGGCCTTCCTCGCCGAGCGGATAGGCGGCGACCACGTCCACGTCACCAGTCTCACCCAGCCCGGCCAGGAACCGCACGACCTGGAGATCAGCGCCCGGCAGACCGCGCAGCTCCAGGAGTCCGACGCGGTGCTCTACCTCAAGAACCTCCAGCCCTCCGTCGACGACGCGGTGGCCCAGTCCGAGGTCAAGACCAAGATCGACGCCTCCGCCCTCACCTCCCTGGAGAAGCACGGCAACGAGGTCGGCGGCCACGCGGCCGAGCACGACGACCACGCCGACGAGGAGCTGTCCGGCCTCGACCCCCACATCTGGCTCGACCCGGTGCGCTACGCACAAGTCGCCGAGGGCGTCGGCAAGGCCTTCGAGAAGGCCGACCCGGACCACGCGGCCGACTACAGGGCCAACACGGCGGCGCTCGTGAAGAAGCTCGACGCCCTGAACACCGAGTTCAAGGACGGGCTCGCGGACACGAAGACCAAGGTCTTCATCACCACCCACGCCGCCTTCGGCTACCTCGCCGAGCGCTACGGCCTGACCGAGGAGGCCATCAACGGCCTCGACCCCGAGTCGGAGCCCAGCGCGGCGCGCGTGAAGGAGCTTGAGAAGATGGCGAAGGCCGACGGCGTCACCACCGTGTTCTACGAGACGCTCGTCAGCGACAAGACCGCGAAGACCATCGCCTCCGACGCCGGACTGACGACGGACGTCCTCGACCCGATCGAGGGCATCACGGACAAGTCCCGCGGCAAGGACTACTTCTCGGTCCAGCAGGCGAACCTCAAGGCGCTCCAGAAGGCCCTGGGAGCCAAGTGACAAGCCGATCGGAGAGCGGCATGACGGAGCCCGTCATTTCCCTGCGCGCAGTCCGCGCCGACCTGGGCTCGCGCCCCGTCCTGCGGGGCATCGACCTCACCGTGCACCGCGGTGAGGTCGTCGCGCTGCTCGGGGCCAACGGCTCCGGCAAGTCGACCGCCGTCCGCACGATCATCGGCCAGGTGGCGACCGCCGCCGGGGAGATCGAGCTGTTCGGCACCCCGCGCCGGCGGTTCCGGGACTGGGCGCGGATCGGGTACGTCCCGCAGCGCACCACGGCCGCCGGCGGCGTCCCCGCCACCGTCACCGAGGTCGTCTCCTCCGGCCGCCTCTCACGGACCCGCTTCGGCGTCTTCCGCAAGGGCGACCGGGAGGCCGTACGGCACGCCCTGGACCTGGTCGGCATGGCGGACCGGGCGAAGGACAACGTCGACGCGCTCTCCGGCGGCCAGCACCAGCGCGTCCTGATCGCCCGCGCCCTGGCCTCCGGGCCCGAGCTGCTGATCATGGACGAGCCGATGGCCGGCGTGGACCTGGCCAGCCAGGAGGTGCTGGCGCAGACCCTGAAGGACCAGGTCGCGGCCGGTACGACGGTCCTCCTCGTCCTGCACGAACTGGGCCCCCTGGAGCCGCTGATCGACCGGGCGGTCGTCCTGCGCGACGGCTGTGTCCAGCACGACGGCCCACCGCCGAAGGCCGTCGGCCAGCACGCCCTGCCCGGCCACGACCACGTACACCCGCATGCACCGGTAGGTGCCGAACCGCTGCGCACAGGACTGCTGAGCTGATGGACTTCCTCGACTACGCCTTCATGCAGCGGGCCCTGCTCGCCGCCGTCCTCGTCGGCATCACCGCCCCCGCCGTCGGCATCTACCTGGTCCAGCGCCGCCAGGCCCTGATGGGCGACGGCATCGGCCATGTCGCGATGACCGGCGTCGGCCTCGGCTTCCTGCTCTCCACGTCCCCGGTCTGGATGGCGACCGCGGTCTCGGTCCTCGGCGCGGTGCTGATGGAACTGATCCGCTGGTACGGCCGCACCCGCGGCGACATCGCCCTCGCCATGCTCTTCTACGGCGGAATGGCCGGCGGCGTGATGTTCATCAACCTCGCGCCGGGCGGCTCCAACGCCAACCTGACCTCGTACCTCTTCGGCTCCCTGTCGACGGTGTCGGAAACCGACGTGACGTCGATCTGCCTGCTGGCCGCGTTCGTCGTCCTGGTCACTGTGGGCCTGCGCCGCCAGCTCTTCGCGGTCAGCCAGGACGAGGAGTTCGCGCGCGTCACCGGCCTGCCGGTCCGCGCCCTGAACCTGCTGACGGCGGTCACGGCGGCGGTGACCGTGACGGTCGCGATGCGTGTGGTCGGCCTGCTGCTCGTCTCGGCCCTGATGGTCGTCCCGGTGGCCGCCGCCCAGCAGCTCAGCCGCAGCTTCGCCGCGACCTTCGCGATCGCCGTGGCGATCGGCGTCTGCGTGACCATCGGCGGCACGGTCACCTCGTACTACCAGGACGTACCGCCCGGCGCGACGATCGTGCTGCTGACCATCGCCGCGTTCATCACGCTGAGCGTGCTGGCCGCCCCGCTGGCCCGCCGCCGCGCCCGCGCGGCAGCCGCCGCCCACCCGGCCGCCGACCCGGCGGAGTGCACGATTCCGGCCACCCCGGGGGCCGGCGACGGGGTCGGCCTTCCGGGGCAGGCCACAGGACGGTGACAGTGCTGGTCGGCGCCGGTGACCGGGGTCCGGTGCGGGCAGCCGCAAGGCGGAGGAGGGCGTCGACGCGGAGCGCCGGCAGCCGAGGACAACGGGGCAGACGCGCGCACCGGACCCCGCGTCCGTGGCCTGATCGGAAGGCCGACCCCAGGCCGGCGTCCGACCCGGCACAGGGCGGGCTGGCACAATGGGCCGGCAAGCCGCAGACGTGAGGAGGCAACGGTGACGACCGCTGGACCGCCCGTGAAGGGCCGTGCCACCCGGCAGCGCGCCGCCGTCGCGGCGGCACTGGACGAGGTCGAGGAGTTCCGCAGCGCGCAGGAACTCCACGACATGCTCAAGCACAAGGGCGACTCGGTCGGCCTGACCACCGTGTACCGCACCCTCCAGTCCCTCGCCGACGCCGGCGAGGTGGACGTCCTGCGCACCTCCGACGGCGAGTCCGTCTACCGCCGCTGCTCCACCGGCGACCATCACCACCACCTCGTCTGCCGCGCCTGCGGCAAGGCGGTCGAGGTCGAGGGACCGGCGGTGGAGAAGTGGGCGGAGGCGATCGCGGCGGAGCACGGGTATGTGAATGTCGCCCATACGGTGGAGATCTTCGGGACGTGTGCGGAGTGCGCCGCGGGCGCTTCCTAACGGGCGCGGTTGCGAGCGATCCCCACGCCGGCCGGGTTGTCGCCCATGAGCGTCGGCTGGCGGAGGTTCCGTGCGCGGAGCCGGTGTTGCACCTCCGCGTACAGCAGGTCCAGCGAGATGACCTCCGGGCCGCCGCCCAGCCCGTGTCTCAGGATGTCGATGAGTTCACCGGTGAAGGTCGTATAGAGGGCTCCTGACGGGGTCCGCGCGTCCTGGGCGGACGCCGCCATGAAAAGGACGTCTCCGGGGTACGGCACGATGTTGAACACGCCCGGCAGCGAGTCGACCCCCGCCGCGCCGCTGTAGTAACAGTCGAGGACGACGACCTTGTGCCGGGCCGGGCTGCGGCCGACGGCCGCTCGGATCTCGTCGGTGGACACGGCCATGACCGGCGAGTGCGGAGGGGTGTCACGGACGGCCAGACTCAGGTCACCGTTGACGGAATCGAAGACGCTGTGTCCGGCGAAGTACACCAACAGCACGTCCTCGGCGGCAGCGGCAGCACGCTCGACCACCTCCAGGATCTGGCCCCGACTCTCCGGGTTCGCCATCACCGTGGTGCGGCCCGGGGCGAAGGATCCGTCCGACGGATCCGACAGGAGATCCGACAGATCCACCAGTCCGCGGAGCACCTGCGGAAGGTCGGGCAGTTCCTCGTAGGAACCGGCCCCGATGAGCACCGCGTTGGAGCGGTCGCGGTCGGGCAGCTCCAGGTGGTCCGGCGGGTCCGGTTGGAGCCACGCCCATGTCTGAAGCCCGTTGTCCTCGATCCTCACCCGCCGAAGGCGGCCGTGGAGTTCCGGCACGCTCGCGTACAACGGCTCCGACACGAGGAGCGCGGCGTCCGCCCGGCACCGTCTCAAGACGGCCGAATCGGCCAGGCGGGTGGCACGGAGCACGGCCTCCCCCAGCGCGCCGCGCTCACCCATGGCCGCGATTCCCAGGTCCATCGCGACCCTGACCCGCATCCGGGTCCCCTGCTCGTGGGAGTGTTCCAGCCCTTGGGTGAGACCGTCGACGAAGCCCCGGACCACCCTGGCCTCGTCCACTCCGTGGGGCAGCAGCACGAGGAAGCCGTCGCCGCGGTCCTCGCGGACCCACGCCCGGCGGGCCACCCCGGTCATCCGCACCGCGTGGTCGAGGACGTCACCCAGGGCTTCCCGCATCCTGGTCCGGGTGCGCGCGCCCATCCGCCCGTATCCGACGATGTCGATGGCGATACAGATCCTGTGGTTCCCCGGCAGGTGCGACTGGTCCGCCGGAGCCCTGTTCTGGAAGCGCAGTCCGATGACGGACAGGTCCGGCCAGACGCTCACGCATGCGTCGAGCGACACCGCTCCGTCGGGTTTCTCGTCGTCGTCCACCATCATGAGGAATCCGGTGGGGGCGGCATCGACCAGCGGGGCCATGTACTCCGCCACCCGCGATCGGTCCGGCCACCCGAAGGGTGATGCGGCGCCCCTGATCTCCACGGGACAGTACCGGTCCTCGACGCGCCAGAGCAGGTCGTGACGGCGCTCTGTCCATGGACCGAGGCGGCGCTCACGGTCGAGGTGGAGACCTCGCTCGTCGAGGTAGCGCGTCAGATCCTCGGCGATCTCCGTCTCGCTCAACGGCGCCACGGTGGGCCGGTCGTGGACGTACGTGAGCAGATGCAGGAGCAACACGTCCGTGTCGTGGGGGGCACGCCGTACGCGGGCGAACACGTCGCGGACTGCCTGCGCACACAGCGGCAGCACCATGTCGAGGTACTGCTCGCGCAGCCGGGGCCGGACGCCCTCGGGCGGCTCGCCCCGCGACGCGGCGACCGAGTCCACCAGGCTCATGACGACGTCCCACCGGGGAGGCACCACGTCGAGGACCGGCACGCCCAGTTCCTCGGACAACAGCCGTACCGATGCTTCCAGCCCGTCCCCACCCACCCACGCGAACCCGGTCTCCTCGGTCGGCGGGGAGATCTCCACCCCACCGGATGCCTCGCCCCGCACGCCCAGCCTCGCCTGCATCGCGGGACCCAGGTACGCGAAGGGCGTGGCCGTCTCCGTCTCGTCCCGGTCCAGCGGCCAGGCCGGAAAGTCCGAGGAGCGGCCGATCAAGGACTCGATGCGCTCCCCCACCCGGCGGCTGCAGTCGAGGAGTTCCGCGGTGGGGACGGCGTCGAGGAGGAGGTCCTTGGCCTCCGGAGTGAAGTCGAACAGGCGGTGGCGGCCGGTGAGCCGGACGTCCCCGGACCGAGGGAGGGGCTGCACCAGACCGCCGAGGAAGACCTCTGCCAGCGGTGCGCTGCCCTGGCGCTGGTCGAGACAGGAATGGACGAGCTGCATCACGGGCACGGTGACGGGGGCCATGGCTGCCAGGTGCGCGGCCAGGCGCAGCGCCTCGGGGGAGGCGGCGCGGGCGAAGTCCCGTACGGACACGGGGACCGGCTCACCGACCGGTGACCGGCTCAGATGAGGAGCCCACAGGCGGACGGGGACCGGGCGGCCGACGAGCGTGTTGACGGCGGCCCAGGTCGCGAAGCCCGCCGGGGTCAGCTCCAGGACAGGGACGGGGACCGGCGGGGGCGGTGCGACGCTCGGCGGGAGTACCTGGTCGGTCACCGTCCAGGCGGCGTTCGCCGCTCCCGGGCGGGGAGAGGTGACGTGCCAGGTGTCCGCCCGTACGCCGGAGCCCGCCCACAGCCGGCGGGGCAGGGTGTGGAGCACGGCGGTGGGGCCGCAGCGGGCCCACCCTTCGAGCACGGGCCGCAGGCGTCCGTCGCGCCACGCGGGGGTCGCGCCGTCCGTGACGACCAGGACCATGGTCCGTCCGGAAGCGTCCGAGACGGTGTCGGCGGGACGGGTCGGCGGGTCGGTGGTCCAGGGGCGCCCGAGACGGACCGCGGCCCCCTCGGTGTCGTAGCGGATCTGGTGGGTCTCCACCTGCCGGAAGGCACCGCTGCGTTCGAAGAGGCCCTTGAGCTCGGCGCACTGTCGCTGCCAGAGCGGCATGGACACACCGCCGTCGATGATCAGAGCCAGCCGCAGCCATCGCTCCGGCTTGGCCCGCAGTACCAACTGCGGGACGCGTGTGTCGGCCTGGAGGTCGGCGGTGGCGGCCTCGTCGAGTTCGGTGCGGCGACGACTCGGGACGCGCCGCTTCAGTGGACGCAGGGCTCTGCCCAGGGCCAGCGTCGGACCGAGGGCACGGGCGCCGGGGGTCCACAGGGCTCCTGTCGGCGGCTCGGCGGCCAAGGGGCCGGAGGCGACCGCCAGATGCGGAGCGAGGCGGGCGGCCTCTCCCTTCCCCTCCCCCTGCCCTTTCCGTCCTCTCGAGCCGGGACGGGCGGGTGCGTCCGGTTCTTCATCCGCGTCCCGCCGGGCGGGTTCGGCGTCCGGAGGCCGGGGGTCCAGGGCCTGCGGGGCCTGTGTGGCCAGGGGCGCCGCCCGGCGGGACGGTATGCGTGCCGCCAGCCAGAGGACGTCGAGGAGCTCCTCCTGCTCCATGGGCAGCCCGGCCTCCGGGCCGAGTACCTGCCGCAGCTCCTCGAACATCCCTCAGCCGTCCGCGTTCAGCCGGTGCAGCACCGTCTTCAGCAGGCCGTCCGCGTCCAGCCGGGCTCCGCCCCGGCGCAGGAACACGGCGTTGAGGAGCTGGTCGGTGGCCAGCTCCCCGACTGCCCGCTGAGCCAGGAACGCCATGACCAGGTCACCCGCGTCGGCGAGGGCGTCCGGCCCGAGGTGGCCCTCGACGATCTCGCGCAGGCGAGCCTCGTCGGGGTCGCCGAGGTGCAGGGGCAGGCAACGGCGGCGGAACGCGGGAGGGAAGTCGCGTTCGCCGTTGCTGGTGATGACCACGAGGGGAAACTCGGTGCAACGGACCATCCCACGCCTCACCTTGGCCGTCCGATGCGGGTCGGCGGTCAGGACGTCCACCTCCGCCTGCTCCTCGGGCAGTCTGGACAGCTCCGGGATCTCGAAGGTTCCCTCCTCGAAGACGGTGAGCAGGTCGTTCGGCAGGTCTATGTCGCCCTTGTCCAGTTCGTCGACGAGCAGCACCCGGGGGCGGTGCTCGGCGACGAACGCCGTGCCCAGCGGGCCGAGCCGGAGGAACGAGCCGATACCCGGTCGGGGTTCGTCCGGGCCGCGTTCGAGGTTGCTCTCCTGGAGCCGCCCGATGGCGTCGTAGCGGTAGAGCGCGTCCTGGAGGGTGGAGCGGCTGTTGACGGGCCAGCGCAGCAAGGGGCCCAGATCGAGTTCGTGGGCGATGGCCGCCGCGAGCGAGGACTTGCCGGTGCCGGGGTGGCCCGTCACGAGCAGCGGGCGGCGCAGGTGGATGGCGGCGTTGACGACATCCGTCTCCTCGCGGCCGATGACGTAGTGGGATCCGGCTGCGGGGGCTTCGCTTTCGGCGGTCGTGAAGCGCCGCCAGGGCGGTGCCGCCGGGATCGTGGCGATGCGCCGTCGCCCGTCCCCTCGGAAGAGCTGCCAGGTCTCGTCCTCGGCGGTGGAGCCGGTTTCCACTGGGGGCTCGTGGGTCATCGGGGGCTCGCCTCCTGGGAGTCGGAACGGGCGGTCGGGTCGGAGAGCCCGGTCAGGGACAGCACCGGCGGCAACGGGCGGTCGACGTCCTCCAGCAGAACGGCCGGGCACACGGGGTGGGCCGATGGATTCATGCACGCCTGTGCCCGGTAGTCCCGGACCCGTTGGGGCAGCCCGTCCACGGCCAGCTCCGGGCGCAGGGGGGCGAAGTGCGTGGCCGGGACCTGGGCCGAGGTCTGCCGGTCCCAGAGAACGACCGGATAGCCGAGCCGCAGCGCCGCCTGCACCAGCCGGTCCCGGCCGTCCGGACCGGCCCGCACCACGGCACGGGCCGCGCCGGCGTCCGCCATGAGAGCACCGTAACCCGCGTAGCCCTTGGCGTGGCCGTCGTCGAGGAAGACGACCGTGTCGTCGTGCCGCCCCGTCCAGCGGTTCTTCAGGCCGGCCTGCCGCTGTTCCTCGCGCTCGGCGTCGGCCAGCGGGGCACAGCGCAGTGCGGTCGACCACTCCACGCCGAGCAGAATGGGCAGTTCGTCGCCGTCGTCGGCGCCGTTCCAGGAGTCGACGGGCAGTTGGACGGCATCCGGCTGGAGCAGGATCTCGACGACCGGGGTGTCCTCGGTGATCGTGCGCAGCAACGCCACGGTCCGTTTTATCCGGCGCACCACGTCCCGCGGCGACAGGGGCGCGGCGCTCTGCTCCGCGGCCTGTGCGAGGTCGCCCGCGCCGGAGTCGAGCCACATCACACAGGTGTAGTGGTCGTCTCCGTCGCCCGCCGTACCGGGGTCCGGTGGCGCCGCGTCCAGCTGTGCCACGACGCGGGGACGGCCGGCCACGGGGGCGAGCGAGTCCCGCCAGGCCAGTGCCTCGGCGCGGCGCTCGGCCAGACCACCGTCGTCGACCCCCAGCCTGTGGGCCGTCCGGTCCGCCCACTCGTGGAGCTCCGCGCGGACGGCGGGAACGAGTGCGGCGAGCAGTTCGGTGAAGCGGACGACCGCGGGCACCAACTGGTGCCCGGGGCGGACCAGGCTCTGTCCGCCGGTGTGTTCCTCGAAGTGCTCCACGCAGGCCATGAGCTGGGCGACGGTGGGTCCCTGCGCCCCCTCCGTCTTCGGCGGCAGCCACGTTCTGTCGAAGGGCTGGGCGACGTGCAGGGCCGCGATCAGCTGCGCCGTCGACGGCAGTTGAGGCGCGCCGCCGAGCAGCTCTCGCAGCGAGGTGTACTCCAGAGGGGAGAGCAGACCGGGCGCACCGTGGGCCCGGCCCAGTGCCAGCAACTGGTCGGCCTTTCGCCGGTTCCGGGTGTGCACGACCTCCACGAGGGCGGCCAGGGCCCGGTCGACGGTGAGCAGGGCATGCGCGAGCTGCTCGTCGGAGGGAGCAGCGGCGAGACCGGCTGCGGGGCACTGGTCGGCGAGGTGCTCGATGCAACGGGCCCGCAGGTCCGCGTCCCCGAGCGTGTCGTGCAGGGCGAGGGCGAGCCGCGACCGGCCGGTCGACGCCGGTAGCGGGGCCGGGGCGGTGGCCGGCCACTCGAACCTTTCCCTGGAGCCCTCCAGGGTGCGGACCTCGATGGTGACGGGGGTCTGCGAGGGGGGTGTCTCGGCGCGCACGTGGGTGAGGAGTGCGGTCAGGTCCGGGCGCAGGTCGACGGCGTTCGTCTCCAGCCAGTCGAGCACCGCGTGTGAGAAGACCCCGGCGCGCAGGACCGCGTCGTTCTCGGCGACCTGTCCGGAGGCGGCCGCACAGAGCGCGAACTGTTCGACGGGGCGCCGGCGCACCGTGGGAAATTCGGCGACTGCGGGGCCCGTCGGCTGGTTGTGGTGTTCCAGGAAGGTCGCGCACGCGTCGAACAGGAGCACTTGCTGACCGAAGCCTGCCAGGTCGTCGCGCCGGAGGTACTCCAGCAGGTTGGCCGTGTCGATGCACCGCTTGTCGTGGGGGAAGGCATCGGGGCACAGCAGCAGACGCCGGTCGCCCTGGCCCAGCACGCCGTGGCTGCCCCAGAAGACGTAGAGCAGGTCGCCGGTCCGCCCGTCGAGGCCAGTGGTGAAGGCATCCATGAGCTCGTCACGGGCCCAGGTCCGCCGCCAGGTGAGTTCACCGGCGGCGGCGAGCGCGTCGAGCCGGGCACGGCTCTCCTCGTCGGGTGCCAGCAGCAGCTGGATGTTGGCCTCGGGCACCCCGCCCTTGCGCAGCCACTTGTGAAAGCGCAGGGCGTCGTCCACGGCGCCGGGCAGATCCCAGCCGGGGTGCCGGGGGTACCGTTCGACGCCGACGACCACGGCGTGGACGCGCGCGGGGTCGTCGACGGGTCTCAGCCCAGCCATGTGCCGACCGCGTCCCAGACCTTGCCGTTGGACCAGTAGGCGCTGTGCGCGAAGGGGAACGGCTGCCGGTTGTCCACCTCGTGGTCGGTGGCCACACCGGGGAAGACCTGAGCGGCGCGGAAGGACAGCAGGTCGCGCCGGTCGTAGAGGTTGAGCCAGCGGCGCGGGAAGTGTGCGGGAGGCCGCCCGGGGTGTTCGAGGGACACCAGGGCGCCCACCTCGTAGAAGAACGGCGCCTGGGAACCGACGGTGATCAACTGGTCGACCCGCTCGACCTCCTGCTCCACCAGGAGGTCGACGCAGGCCACTCCGCCCAGGCTGTGGGCGATCACGGTGACGGCATCGCCGGGAGTGTGCTCGATGGTGCGCTTGATCAGCCGGCGCAGGGTTTCGCCGCGGGCCTGGTAGCGCAGAATGTCGCCGACGGCGGGCACGAGGAGGTTGTCGCTGTGCCTGCCTCGCTGTCGGCGGGCGTGCCACGTCAGGGCGAGCAGGGCGGGGGTAGCGGCGGCCTTGGCCACGGTTCCGCCCAAGGTGCGGCCATGGGAGTGCAGGTCGGCACTCAGAAGGGACAGCAGGGCGTCCCGGCGGAGGCCCTCCGGCGCATCGGCTCCGTCGTCGGCCGCTTCCGCCAGCACCGTGGCCACGACGGCCCTCGCGAACGCGTGCCGGTGCTCGTAGCCGCCCTCGTCAGCGGTCGCCGCCGCGTCCCGCAGCTCCGGCGAGGCGGCGACCGCACCGACGGCGCGGTCGAGGGCGTCGCCCAGCTCGTGCTCGGCGAAGGCGTCGCGGACCTGCGGGGAAGGGACGTAGCCGGAGAGTTCGTCGAGCAGCTTCTGCGCGGGGCTCCGGCCACGAGTGGTCCCCGAGACGGCGGCGGGGCCCAGGCCCAGGAGGCGCAGTTCGTAGCCGGGGTCCCGGTAGAGGACTCCCCAGACCGCCACGTCCTCGTCCTCCTCGACGCGGCCGCCGCCGGACTCGGTGTAGCCGGGGATGCTCGCGCCGTCCAGCGCGAGGCCCGCGCCGGCCTGCCGCCCCCAGAAACACCCCCGTATCTCGGCGCCGGGCAGCAGTCCTGCCAGAGCCGAACGCACCGTCGCGAAGGTCTTGTCGTACGACTTCTCGCGCACCCCGGTGCCATGGACGAAAACCACTGAGCGTTGCACGTTCCCCCACCCCGCGGACGCACTGGCCGGGCTCCTTCGCGCGGCCCGTGCCCGATGCTAGTGGGGGTCGGCGGCCGCGGGACGTGATCCGGGGAATCGGCCCCGCCTGCCCTGCCGGGTTCGACGTGAGCGCGTGCTTCGTGCAGAGGGTCATCCCCGTCCGAAGCAGTGCTCCAGTTCGTTCAGGTCGTGGAACGTGCTGCCCTTCTCGATGGGCATGCAGGTCGGCTTGAAGGCTGTCTCCTTCTCTGCCGGCCTTCTTGGCCTCGATCCGGCGGAAGAAGTCGTCGAGGAGGAGCGCTCCGTTCGGGCGCGTAGGCGGCCTTGGTGCCGTAGCTGTCGCGGTGCGCCAGGTGGGTCGTGGCGCCGGAGGCGTGCGCGGGGAGCGCGGTGAGCACCAGGGCCGCCGAGGGCGGTGGCGAGGGCGGGGGTGACGCGATGCATGGGCGGGCCGTTTCGACGAGCGGGAGATCGAGAGGTGATCTCCCGCAGCGTCGACGGGCCGGGTGACCGCCCGGCGGCTACGAAGTGACCTGCTCGTCCTCGGTTTTCCCTTCCATGGCCAGGAGTTCCTCGTTGGGGATGGCGCCGCCGAAACGGCGGTCCCGGGAGGCGAACTCCACGCACGCCCGCCACAGGTCGCGTCGGTCGAAGTCCGGCCACAGCACGTCCTGGAAGACCATCTCGGCGTACGCGCTCTGCCAGATCAGGTAGTTGGAGGTGCGCTGCTCGCCGCTGGGGCGCAGGAACAGGTCCACGTCCGGCATGTCCGGGTAGTACATGTACTTCTGGAGCGTCTTCTCGTTGACCTTGTCGGGATCGAGCCGGCCGGCCCGCACGTCCGCGGCGAGGGCCTTCGCGGCGTCGGCGATCTCGGCCCGGCCGCCGTAGTTCATGCAGAAGTAGAGGGTGAGGCGGTCGTTGCCCTTGGTCTGCTCCTGGGCGACCTGGAGCTCCTTGGCCACCGACTTCCACATCCGGGGCATGCGGCCCACCCAGCGGACCCGGATGCCGAGCGCGTCGAGCTGGTCGCGGGTCTTGCGGATGAAGTCGCGGTTGAAGTTCATCAGGAAGCGGACCTCGTCGGGCGAGCGCTTCCAGTTCTCGGTGGAGAAGGCGTACAGCGAGATGTTCTTCACGCCGATCTCGACGCCGCCCTGGAGGACGTCGAGGACGCGCTCGGCGCCGACCTTGTGGCCCTCGGTGCGGGGCAGCCCGCGCTCCTTGGCCCAGCGGCCGTTGCCGTCCATGACGATCGCCACATGCTCGGGGACCAGCTCACCGGGAAGCTTCGGCGCGCGGGCGCCGGAGGGGTGCGGCTCCGGCTGCCTGTACTCCTTGCGCTGCCGCCCCAGGAACCCGCGTACGACCATGTGCCTCTCGTCTCCCTCTAGCTCTTCTCTACATACCTGAGCGAGCGCAGCCCGCGCTCCAGGTGCCAATGGAGATACGCGGACACCAGCCCGCTGCCCTCCCTGACGTACCGGGCCTCCGCCGTGTCCGCCGTCTCCCAGTCTCCCGTAAGCAGCGCGCCGAGGAGTACCAAGGTCTGCGGCGAGGGTACGACGCTGCCGGGCACCCGGCAGTCGCCGCAGACGCTGCCGCCGGAGGCGACCGAGAAGAAACGGTTCGGGCCGGGCATGCCGCACTTCGCGCAGGCGTCGAAGCTGGGCGCGTAGCCGTTGACGGCGAGGGAGCGCAGCAGGAAGGCGTCGAGGACGAGGTGGGGGGCGTGCTCGCCGCGGGCCAGGGTTCTGAGCGCGCCCACCAGCAGCAGGTACTGCTGGACGGCCGGTTCGCCCTCGTGGTCGGTGAACCGCTCGGCGGTCTCCAGCATGGCCGTCCCGGCGGTGTAGCGGGCGTAGTCGGTGACGATGCCGCCGCCGTACGGCGCGATGGTCTCGCTCTGGGTGCACAGCGGCAGCCCGCGTCCCACGAGCTCGCTGCCGCGGGCGAAGAACTGCACGTCGACGTGGGAGAAGGGTTCCAGGCGGGCGCCGAACTTGGACTTCGTGCGCCGCACGCCGCGGGCCACGGCCCGCACCCGGCCGTGTCCGCGGGTGAGCAGCGTGATGATGCGGTCGGCTTCGCCGAGCTTCTGGGTCCGCAGGACGATGCCGTCGTCCCGGAAGAGACTCATCGCACACCACCGCGGCACCGCTGGGAGCGGAACTGGCTCATGCCGTCCATTCTCACCCACGCGCCCCGCCTCCTGTGCCGGGGCGGCCATGATCCCCGGGTGCCCGCGGGCACCGGGGCGCGTTCCGGGGGTGGGCGGCGGGTGCTCAGGTGCCCTCCGGCCCCGTTCCTCCCCCGTTGGCGCCGCCCGTGTTGGTCAGGGAGCGGAGGGTGTCCGGGTCGGGGAAGTTGTTCATGGGGAGCTGGAGTTCCTCGGCGGCCTCCCAGAGCTGTTCGAAACGGCGGGTCAGGGGCTGGACCAGTTCGCGTCGGGCGTTCACGGCGGTCCGGGAGTTCAGTCCGAGCTGGTCGGGGTGGATCTCGTAGGACAGGGCCCGGTCGAAGACGATGAAGTCGATCATGTTGCCGCGGCGGTGGTGGGCCGGGAGCTGGTCGAGGGCCACCACCCGCACCTGGATGCGCAGATCCCGCTGTTCCTCGCAGATCGGGGCCAGCGCGGCGCGCTCCCCGCGTTCCTTGACGATGAACAGACGCCGGATCGTGACGCCTCTCTCGACGATCGCCTCGTGCTGGGCGGTGAGATAGCGGTTCGCGGGTTCGGTGGACCAGAAGGCCTCGTCGACGACGCTGGTGCTGATGGCGTCGATGCTGTGCCGGGTGCACTTGGTGAGCGTCATCAGCCAGTCGTGGTTCTCCCCGGGGGTCTCCGCGCTGAAGCTGGTGAGGTCCTCCATCACCCCGGCGAGCCGGTTGATCTCCTCGTTGGCGAAGTCGTGCAGGATCCTCGGTCCGGTGGAGACGACCTTGGTGGCGTTCTCGGCGAGCCGGGGGACGCCGTCGTCGCGGAGCTTCTCCACCTCGTTGAAGAGCTTGGTGGCCTTGCCGATGTCGGCGAAACGCTGGTCGACGGAGGCCTTCACGGCGTGCATCTGGTTCACGAAGGAGACCAGGAACTGCACGATCAGCACGATGCCGCCGCACAGCACGGAGAGCACGAGCTGCCAGGGGCCGTCGTCGTCGGACGAGATCACGTTGGTGAGGAGGTAGACGACTCCCCCCACCACCACCGTGACCAGGAGCTTCTGTGTTACATGCCGTGCATTCATCTCTCTTTCTCCCCCCGTTGGGATCGTGTCCCGGTTTCGTGTCCCGGTTTCTCAGGCCGTCGGCAGCGCCTGTCGTGGGACGGTGAGGTTCTGCAGGACGAGCTGGTCGCGGATGCGCTGGGCGAGCGCGTTCCACTGCCTGCTGTATCCCGGGTTCTTCTCCAGTGCGCTCCAGGCGGTGTGCAGGGCGCCGTCGACGCGGGCCTGCGGCATCCACAGGTGCAGCAGGTGGTCGACGAGCGGGCGCAGCACCTTCAGGACGGCCCGGCCGTCCTCGGAGCCGACCCGCAGCCCGTCGAGTTTGTCGGCGACGGTGGTCAGCAGCCAGTCGTGCAGGGCGAGGTCCTCGCAGAGTTCGGCCGCGGCGGTGGGCGCGGTGCCGGGCGGCAGTCGCAGTTCGACGATCCGCAGCCCGTCCTCGGCCTTGGTGAACCGCAGGGACGTCTCCTCGCCGTCGCCCGCCGCGGCCGCCGTCCAGCGCAGGCTGGTGTCGGCGGTGGTGAGCGGGGTGTCGTGGTCGAGGATCCGGTCCTGCCGGCAGATCCTCGCCAGCAGGCTGTCGGCGATGGAGCCGACGTCCAGCTCGCGGGGTTGGTGTCCGGTCAGGAAGCCTTCGGTGAGGGCCTTGCCGGGGAGCCGGCCGACCGGGACCAGGATGCCGGGGCGGACCAGGTAGTAGCCCCAGGGCTGGCGGCGGTCGGGGCCGCAGGGGGCGGCACAGAAGTACGCCGTGGACTGCAGGACGCGGCCCTCGGTGAGCGCCGCCCGGGCGGTGACCGTGCCGACGGCGCGGATGCGGGCGCCGGTGGCGGTGGGCAGCCGGCAGTCGACGCCGGTGAGGACGTCCGGGGAGACGGCGTGCCGGTTGGGGTGCCGGGAGACCCGGACGCGTTCGTCGGCGCGCAGCCGCAGCAGGGCGACGGCGGCCCGTTCGTCGACGGCGTCCCGGGTGGGCAGCAGACAGGTGCGCACCTCACCGCAGACGAGCACGGGACCCGCGGCGGTGCCGAGGCCGTCCATCACAGCCCCGGCGGGAACACGTAGGAGGTGCGGTCCACCACGCCCGCGGGCAGTTCGAAGCCCTCGGCCCCGGACCGCTCGGCGACCTGGGCGAGCGCCTGGGCCTCGACGTGGACCTGGTCGAGGATGACGCGTACGGCGTGCTCGACGGGCAGGAAGCGGGCGGGCAGGACGCTGCAGGTGACGTATGCCGTGAAGGGCGCGGCCTTCGGGTTGAGGCGCAGGACGGGGGGCAGGGCGTCCCACTCGGCGGGGAACTCCCTGTCGTCCCAGGGGGTGGGGGTGAGCACGGCTCGGCCGTTGTCGCGCAGCAGGCCGAGGCGGACGAGCTGCCAGACGGAGGCGAGGAAGGCGCAGGACCAGGTGCGGTCGTCCTCGGGGCCGTTCCACAGTTCGACGTCCATGAAGACGGAGTGGCCGCGCGCGCCGGTCTCGCTGGGCGGCTGCCAGACGGTGCCGGTGGCGTCGAGGGCGGCGGAGGTGCGCTGTGCGGGGGCGCGGCGGCCGTTGGTGAGCCAGCCGGTGCGGCTGACGGGCGGGCGGAAGCCGTTGCTGCCGGGCGGGGGTGACTCCACGAGCCGGTGCAGGACGGACTCGGCGAGTTCGGCCCGGTCCCGGCGGCCGGGGTCGGCCACGGCGCAGCCCGACTCCCGGGCGAGGTAGTCGATGGTGAGCCCGGCGTCGGCGGCGGCCTGGAGCAGGGGCGGGATCAGCTCGGCGGGGGTGGAGAGGCGGGAGAAGTAGTCGTCGATCAGGAAGCAGGTGCTGATCCGGGGGCGCCGGCCGGCGGGCAGCGGGCCGAGGCCGGCCCGGGCGGCGTCCACCCAGGGCCGTACGGCGGCGAAGTGCCGGCGCAGCCGGGCGGGCCCCTCGACGAAGTCCTCCATGTACAAGTGACCTAATTCCAGGGAGAGATGGGAGAACGGAACGGATTCCGTGCGCGGTTCGGCGCTGGTCTCCCGGAAGACGGCCGCGGAACGGTTCACAACTCCCCCCAGAACTTGTCGTCGGTCACCCGTTGGGCGAGATCTCCCATGGCCTGCCAGGTGTCGTTGTTGGCGATCCTGCGGTCGTGCACGTCCTCGTCGGTGATGAGGCGTTCCTGCCATTGCAGGACGGGTTCCAGGGGAATGGAGGTCAGCACCCTCGTCTTGCCGATTCCGCGGCCGGCGGCGAGTTCCTCGAGTTCCTTGTCGCACTTGCGCATCCACGCGTACTGCGCGGGCGAGACCTGTGCCCACAGGGGGGACTCGAGATCGGGTACGGCGGCCCGGACGAAGCGGATCGAGCCGCCCAGCGCATCCGGCCGGTGTCCCATGGCTATACCGGCTTGCGCGATTCCCTGTTTTCCGTACACGAGTTCGGCGGCGGCCATCACATGCTGGCGGGTCCAGCGGTGATAGACGAGCCAGCGCGTCTTGAGCCGGCCGAGGCCGCCGCGGGGCGAGGTGGCGAGGAGCGCGAGGTCCATCGCATAACTGCGTCCGGCGCTCAGGTCGATGATGATGACGTCGAATTCGCGTTTCAGGCCGAGGACGAGATCGACGCAGCGGTGGAGGTTCTCCTCGTCGGTGACGAACTCGCCGCCGGTGCGGTCGCCGGGCAGCAGGACGAGCCGGCCGGAGCCCCCGGGCCGGTTGCGCAGGTCGGGGTGCTCGGTACGGGCCCAGACGTCGACGCGGAAGGGCTTGCCGGTCTTGCCCTGGAGGTACGAGTGCAGGCCGTGCCCCTCGGCCTCGGTGAGGACGTCGGGCAGGTCGAACACGGCGGCGGCGGTCGGGGAGCCGAAGTCGAAGTCCAGGTAGCAGACGTCGTCGCCGCCCAGGGCGAGGTGGTAGGCGAGGTTGGCGCTCGTCACGGAGCGGCCCGTGCCTCCTTTGTCGGAGGCGGCGAACACGAGCACGGATCACACCCCCCGGGGGCCGGAGTCGCCCCGGGCACGGTCGAGTTCGTAGAGCCGGGCGAGGACGCCGAGGGCCAGGGAGTGGGCGGTGCCGGGCTGTTTGTCGAGCAGTTGCCGGGCACGGCGCAGATCGGCCTCGATGGCCCGGACCTGTTCGCCCTGGGAGCTCCTCGGGGCGGGGGCGGGCTGCTCCAGCTGCTCCTTGCCGAAGAGATGGGCGGCCTCGCTGATCGCGGCCTGCGCGAGCGTGGTCATCTCGGAGCTGCGGATGGGGTTCTGGGTGTAGAGGCCGCGCGCGACGACCATGCACTCGGTGACGCGCTCGGTGATGCTCCAGGACAACGGCCCTTGGCGGAGCTGGACCTCGGGGTACACGGCGTGCACGTTGTCCCAGAGGCCGACGCCGTCGCCGTCGGTGATCCGGCGGGCCCAGAGATGGTCGAGGATGTTCTCGGCGAGCCGCAGCAGCCGGTCCTGCGAGGCGATGTTCCGGGACAGCGCGCACAGTTGCAGGGTCCGTTTGAGGAGCTGTGCGGAGAAGTCGCCCATGGTCCACTTCATGGCGGGGCCGATCTTCTCGCTGCCCAGCAGCGGCAGCGTGACGCCGGGGTTGTGCAGGCCGACCGCCGGGTCCCGGCGGGTGGGGCGGCTGGTGATGCGGCCGCGGTCGGCGAGACGTTCCATCACGGCGACGGTGCGGGTGAGGTCGTCGTCGGTGGCGCGCCGGCGGACCAGGTCGTGGACGAGGATGGAGGCCACGGAGAGGGAGAAGTACTCGGACTCCAGTTGCTGGAGCGTGGTGCGCCAGGGGATCTCCTCCAGCGGCCAGGTCGCGTCGTCGAAGCGGGCGATGGCGGACCAGTACTGCTGGGTGATCTCCCAGCGCAGTCGCAGCGCGTCGGCCAGCTTCTGCTGTTCGGCGGTGAGCAGACCGAGGACGAGGGTGCGCTCGGAGGACAGGTCGGGGATGCCGTCGAGGGCGACGACGGTGAAGTACAGGTAGGGCACGGAGCGGGCTACGCCCTCGAGCTGTTCGCCGATGGCCTCGGCGGTGTCCGGCTCGACGTCGATCTTGGGTGCGCCCTGCACCAGGCTCCAGGCCCAGCCGCACTCGAAGAGGCGGTTCTCGTTGCGGAGTTCGTCGGTGACGTCGCCGTCGAGGCCGAGGGTGACGCTCTCGGTGATGAGGGCGCGCAGCGACTTGAAGCGGTCCTGGAAGCGGGCGAGGACCTGCCGGTCGGAGAGCCGGCCGCGGCCGAGGAGACGGGCGAGCGCCTGGCCCTGCTCGGAGGAGATGTCGACGACGTTGACCGTGAAGGAGCGCAGCAGGCTGACCATGGCGGCGGTGAGCCGGGCGCTGGTCTCGTCGCGGAGTTTGTCGATGCGGGCGAGGGTGGAGGCGCGGCGGGTCTTGCCGCGGTACACCTTGAGGAAGCCGAGGGTGGCCAGGCACAGCGTGATCGACATGGAGTAGGAGTCGACCACGCCGACTTCCCGCTGCTCCTGGGTGAGTTCCTGCTCGGGGTCCTCGGGGGCGAAGTAGTAGCCGCCGGCGAAGGTGGGGCCCGTCGCGCCGCGGTGCTGGTCCATGAACTCGCCGAGGATCTCCACGAGGTTCGCGGGAATCTGGCTGGAGTCACCCGCGTTCCGCAGGGCCCTTTCCACGTCGAGCTGGGTGGTGTCGGGGTCGTCCAGGCGGAACGGCTCGATCTCGGTGGCCGGGTAGAGAAGGCAGAGCAGCCGCTCGGCGTCGGCGACACTGCTGCGGCCGCCCCATTCGCCCCAGTCCCAGGTGCCGTCGTCGAAGGAATGGCGGGCGATGGCCTGCCACACTTCGAGCAGATTCTGTCTCGGCTTGATCTGCATGCCCATTCCCCTCGCACAGGCCGGTCTTCACGGATGATGAGGTCGGAAGGTCATTCTTTCCGTCGACCGCAGACCAGAATCATTCCCTTGTATCCGTCGCGCACGAGATCGTCCGGGTCGTCGAGGTGATACATCTTCATGTCCTGGGCGAAATGGCCGAGCGCTTCCTCGACCTTTTCCTCGTCGATTTCACGGGTGGCCGGGAAATCGACATCACCGACCCGATATCCCTCGGAATGCTCCATGAACGCGGTGGCGAAAGGAGCGCCCGGATTCAGGACGCTCATGAAACAGCCCACGCCGCGCTGGAACTCGTCGAGCGAGGTGGTGATGGATTCCGCGACGAAGAACATGGTGCCGAGATCCCAGCGGCGGGTGTCGGCGCAGAGGTCGAAGAGGCTGCCGGGTTCGGGCTGTTGGACGGCTTCCTTGAAGCGGACCCGCGGGGTCACGTCGAGCTCGGCATAGGCGGGGTCCGCGCACAGGACGTCCCAGAACTGGTCCCAGTGGGGGTCGTACTCGGCCACTTGGCCGCCCAGGTAGGCGAGGTTGTTGGCGGATCGCTCCAGGAGCGTGATCCGGTCGCACCAGGGGAGCATGGCGAGAGCGGGATAGAGATTGGGGCCGGCGCCGACGTCGATACCGGAGGGGACTCTGCCGCTCCCCCGGAAATGATCACTGAAGTGGTCCCGCACCCGGGAGACGATCTCCTTGTCCACCGCCTGCATGTGGAGGTAGTTGCGCCTGATGTACGCCTGGGGATCGAACTCGTCCCAGGCCACGTCGGCATTCAGTTGTGGATCGGCGGTGGTTCCAGAAGTCATGGTTCACCTTACCGTAAGTCTACCAGCGCGCGGGGGTCTTGAAGCCGTGCATACACCTGGCCAATGATGGAGATCGGGGTACAGAAATCACACAAGGCCCTTATTCGATTTGTCGACATTCACAAGGGGACGGCATGACTCCACTTCCCGGAGATCATTTCCGGTCGGCCACCGGACCGGCAGTCGGCCAGGTGCCCGGAAAGACGCGGTTACGGATCCGAAGGGCCACCGAGGCCGATCTGCCGCAGCTGGCACGCCTCGACGAGCAGGCCTTCCCGCACGGTCCTTACCCGTTCTTCGTGCTGCGCCAACTCCTGACCGCCTTCCCCGACTTCCTGCTCCTCGTGGAGGAAGGCAGCGAGCTGCACGGCTATGTGCTGGCCACCTCGCCGCACGAGGCGCAGAGCTGGGTCCTCAGCCTCGCCATCGCCCCCGCCCTGCGCGGACGGGGCCTGGGCCGGCAGCTCATGACGGGGATCCTCAGCCATCTGCGCGCCCAGGGCACCCACTCCGTCTGGCTCTCCGTCGAACCCGGCAACGAGACGGCCGTCGCCCTCTACCTCTCCCTGGGGTTCGTCCCGGATCCCGGCGGCCCCCGCAAGGACTACTTCGGCCCCGGCGAGGACCGGCTGCTCATGTCGCTGACCCTGTGAACCGCCGTACGAAACGCCGCTGCCACGGCGTCTCCACGGCGTGCCGGTCGTAGTGCCGGCGTACGAACTCCACCGCCTCGCCGGCCGGTACGCCGTCCAGCACCGCCAGACAGGCCAGCGCCGTCCCGGTCCGCCCGCGTCCGCCGCCGCAGGCGACCTCCACCCTCTCGCCGGCCGACCGCCGCCACGCCTCGACGAAGGCGGCGCGGGCGTCGGCGGGGTCCGCGGGCAGCCGGAAGTCGGGCCAGCGCACCCAGCGCGTCTCCCAGGGCAGCCGCGGCGGCTCCTTGCCGAGCAGATACAGCCCGTACGACGGCAGGGGATCCCCCGGATCGAGGTCCCGTCGCAGGCCCCTGCCCCGCACGGCCCGCCCGGACGGCAGCACCAGCACCCCCGGCCGCCCCGCCCGCCAGCCTTCCGTCTCCGCGTCCATCCCCCCATTCGAACCTCACCCGCCCGCACAGGCAACCGATTCCCCCCGGCCGGTGGTCTGGAGGGCGAGGAGGGTGCTGATGCAGGCCGAACTAGAGGATCGGTTCCAGGAGTTCGTCAGGGCGCGGTGGTCCCGGCTGGTACGGACCGCCTATCTGCTCACGGGGGACGTCCACCACGCGGAGGATCTGACCCAGACCGCGCTGGCGAAGGCGTACCGCTCATGGCGGCGGATCTCACGCAGTGACAACCCGGAGGCGTACGTCCGGCGGATGCTGGTCAGCTGCAACAGCGACCGTTTCCGCAAGCGGCGGGTCACCGAGGCGCTGACCGCCGCGCCGCCGGACCAAGCGGGCCGGGACGAGGCCACCGGCCGGGTGGAGGAGCGCGGCTCCCTCATGGCCGGGCTGGCCCGGCTGCCCGCGAAGCAGCGGGCGGTGGTGGTGCTCCGCTACTGGGAGGACCTGTCCGAGGCGGAGGTGGCCGAGGTGCTCGGCTGCTCGCCCGGCACGGTCAAGAGCCAGGCGTCGAAGGGGCTGGCGAAGTTGCGTACATATCCGGGACTGGCGCCCAGCCGCGCCGTCTCCGGGCGGGGAGGCACCAGGTGAACGGCGAGCGGCACGCCGACGGGGCTGACGAGTTGTTCGAGAGGCAGTTGCGGGAGCTGCTGGTGCGGGACGCCGACATCGTCCGCCCCGCACCGGCCCCGTACCCCGCGATCAGGAGGCAGGGCATGGCGGAACGACGGCGTCGGATGACGGCGGTGGGAGCGGCGCTGGTCGCGCTGACCGTGGTGCCCGTGGGGGCCTACGCGTGGGCCGGCGGGAACGGCGGGAAGGGCTCCGACACGGCGGCGCCGATGACCTCGGCCAGCGCTCCGGCCGGCCCGAGGGCGACGGAGCCGTCCTCCGGCCCCGGGCGGCCGGCGAGCGACGCGCAGTTGCTCGACGGCATCACCTTCACGCAGGCCGCCAAGGGGCTGCAGAAGTGCCTGGACGCCGAGCGGGTCTCGTCCCTCACCGGCATGCCGGGCAAGGCGTCGGGCTACCGGATCATCCTCGCCGCGAAGAGCACCGGTGACTCCAACAGCCCCGGGGACGGCTTCCATGTCGTCGCCGTGCGGGACAAGAAGGTCGGGGCCCGGTTGATCTGCAACGTCAAGGACGGCGAGGCCGACGGCGTCAACATCAGCTCCGGAGACGCCGCGGCCGCGGAGGCGGGCGTGGTCGTGCCCGACCCCAACGGCGCCGACCTGTACATGCAGTCGGTCATCGACAAGGGTAAGTGGAAGCTGCCGTTCCGCTGGGCGGCCATCGGCTACGTGGACGCGTCGGTCACCCGGGTCACCGTCTCCTACGGCGACAGCACCGTCGACCCGGCCGTCCTGGACCACGGCTGGTACATCGCGTACGGGACCCTGAACAAGCAGGTCGAACTCGCCCCGCACGTCATGGGCTACGACGCCGCCGGCAAGCTGGTCTACGACTCCGACACCGACACGACGTACGACCGCGCGCTGCCCTAGCGACCCGCTGGAGGCCGGAGGCGGGCAGGCTGCGGAACTCGATCGTCTCGTACGGCCCCGCCGTTCCCGTCTCGTACAGCACCCCCACCGTCTCCGCGTCCACCGGCACCAGGTCGGAGTAGGCGGCGGGGAGCTCGGAGAGGGTGAGCGCACGGGTGAAGGACGTGCCGGCGTCCGTGCTGCGCCACAGGGCGGGTGCCCGGCGGGCGGTGGGGTCGGAGGGGGCGGAGAACAGCAACGGGGCTCCCGGGCCGGGGAGTTGGAGGGTGCTGCCCTGGACGACGGGGGCGTCGGCGAGGGTGGGTTGTGGGGAGTAGGGGTGGACCAGGGTCTCGCCGCCGTCCTCGGAGACGGCGTCCACCCGGTTTCCGGGCGCCCGGCCGCCCTGGTCACGCGCGTTGAAATAGACACGGCCGTCCGGCAGTTGGGCGGCCGTGCTCTCGTTGGCGTTGACCGTGCCGTCGGGGTCGGCGTCGACGAACCCCAGCCGCCAGCTCCGGCCGCCGTCGTCGCTGAGCAGGGCGTGGCCGCCGTAGTGGCGGGCCTCGCGGCCGGTGTCCGCGGAGCCGGCGGGCGGGGCGGCGGAGTGGTTGGCGGGGACGACCAGCCGGCCCGTGTGCGGGCCCCGGGTGAGCGCGAGGGCATGGCCGGGTCCGGTGGCGTACCAGCGCCAGGACGGGAGCCGGACCTCGTCCGTGATGTCCCGCGGCGGGGTGAAGCGGTGCCCGTCGTCCGAGCTGTGCTGCACGTACACCCGGCGGCCCGGCGCCTCCCCGCGCATGATCCGCGCCTCGGTCGCCGTGCCCGGGTTGGCGCAGCTCACCAGGACCACGGTGCCGGTGCGCGGGTCGACCACCGGCGCCGGGTTGCCCCGGGTGTCGCCGTCCCCGGCGGCCACCACGGTCAGCGGGCCCCAGGTGCAGCCGCCGTCGGTGGAGCGGCGCAGCACGATGTCGATGTCCCCGGTGTCCCCGGCCCCGTCGCGGCGGCCCTCGGCGAAGGCCAGCAGGGTGCCGCGCCGGGTGGTGACGGCGGCGGGGATCCGGTACGAGGCGTAGCCGCCCTGCCCGGAGACGTACGGCACGGAGGAGGTGCAGCGGCCGGGGCTCGCGGCGGCGGGTCCTGCGGCGCCGAGGGGGGTCAGGAACACGGCGGTGGCGAGAAGGGCACGGCTCAGGAGGGTCATCGCGGCTCCCTTGGACGGACTGCGCCCATCGTCCCCGGCGTCACCGTCCCCGACGCGTACGCCACGACGACGGGTCGCACCCGGACGACGCGGCCTGCCCGGTCACCGCTGCGGTCTCACGCGCTCACGACGGTGTCCCCGCCGCCGCCAGCAACCGCGTCACCTCGTCCGCGTCGATCGTCAGGGCCGCGCCCACCGTCGCCAGGACCTCGCGTTCGGACGGGGTGTAGGGGCCGTCCGCGAGGGCGATGCGGGCGCCCTGGAGCAGGATCGCCTCGCGGCCGGTGGGGGCGAGGTGGGGGGCGAGGGGGTCGAGGGCCTCGTGGAGCTCTATGGCGAGGCCGGCGCCGCAGGGTTCGCCGTAGGTGCGGCCGGTGTCGGCGGCGAGCGCGTCGACGAGGGCGGCGAGCTGTTCCCGGGTGCAGTCGGAGAAGCCCGCGGCGCGCACCGCGTCCGCGGCCGTGTCCAGGGAGGGGCGTGCGCAGCCGCCCCCCGCGGAGAGGACGGCGAGGGCGACGGTGTGGACGGCGTCGCGGAGCATCGCGGAGAACCGGGTGGTGGTGGGGTGGTCGAGGACCTCGGTGCCGTACTGGCACTGGCAGGCCGCGCACTCGACGACCGGACCGGTCTCGCCGCGCGAGAGGACGGGCAGGCCCAGGAGGGTGAATCTGCGGCGGCCGGCCAGCCGCTGGTAGTTGCGGTCGCCGCCGCAGCCGGGGCAGAAGAACTCGCCGTCCCCGACGGGTGTCCACGCGGTACGGGTGCCCAGGATGCGGGCAAGCCTGGTGACCTGGCCGTCTCGTCCCCGTCCTGGCAGCACGTCGCACCTCCGTAACCCCGCGGCAACATCGCCACGTCTGCGTGATGTTAGCCACAGGGGGGAGGACTAGTCAGCACCCAGGACGAGACCTTTCCGTGACCTCCACGGGACGGTGGCCGATAAGCGACGGGGCCTTGATCGCCGTATACGACGGTCAAGGCCCCGAAACGGCCGGTCAGGTGGGTCAGCGAGCCGCGCGGTTGACCGCCGAGACGACCGCCTTCAGCGAGGCACGCGTCGTGTTCGCGTCGATGCCGATCCCCCACAGGACCTTGTCGTCGATCGCGCATTCGATGTACGAGGCGGCCTGCGCGGAGGCTCCCTCGCTCATCGTGTGCTCCTGGTAGTCCAGCAGGCGTACGTCGATGCCGATGGACTGCAGGGCGTCGAAGAAGGCCGAGATCGGACCGTTGCCGGTACCGGTCAGGACGGTGTCCTCGCCGTCGACCGTGGCCTCGACGGTCAGGGTGTCCACGCCGTCGGTGTCGGTCGTCGACTGGCCCGTGCGGACCTGGATGCGGCCCCAGGGGTTCTCCGGGTTCGGCAGGTACTCGTCCTGGAAGACCGCCCAGATGTCGGAGCCGGTGACCTCGCCGCCCTCGGCGTCCGTCTTCGCCTGGATGATCTTCGAGAACTCGATCTGCATCCGGCGCGGCAGGTCCAGCTTGTGGTCGTTCTTCAGGACGTACGCGATACCGCCCTTGCCGGACTGCGAGTTGACGCGGATGACGGCCTCGTAGGAGCGGCCGACGTCCTTGGGGTCGATCGGCAGGTACGGGACGGCCCACTCGATGTCGTCGACGGTGACGCCCTTCGCGGCCGCGTCGGCCTCCATCGCGTCGAAGCCCTTCTTGATGGCGTCCTGGTGGGAGCCGGAGAAGGACGTGTAGACCAGGTCGCCCACGTACGGGTGGCGCGGGTGGACCTCCATCTGGTTGCAGTACTCCCACGTACGACGGATCTCGTCGATGTCGGAGAAGTCGATCTGCGGGTCGACGCCCTGGGAGAACAGGTTCATGCCCAGGGTCACCAGGTCGACGTTGCCGGTGCGCTCGCCCTGCCCGAACAGACAGCCCTCGACGCGGTCGGCGCCGGCCATCAGCGCCAGCTCGGCGGCGGCCACGGCCGTACCGCGGTCGTTGTGCGGGTGGACGGAGATGACGACGTGCTCGCGGCGGGAGATGTTGCGGCTCATCCACTCGAAGCGGTCCGCGTGGGTGGAGGGGGTGGAGCGCTCGACCGTGGCGGGCAGGTTGAGGATGATCTCGCGGCCCGGACCCGGCTGGTAGACGTCCATCACCGCCTCGCAGACCTCCAGCGCGAAGTCCAGCTCGGTGTCGGTGAAGATCTCCGGGGAGTACTGGTAGCCGAACTCGGTCTCCGGGCCCAGCAGCTTCTCGGCGTACTCCATCACCAGGCGGGTGCCGTCGACCGCGATCTGCTTGATGTCGTCCTTGGAGCCGCGGAAGACCACCCGGCGGAAGACGGGGGCGGTCGCGTTGTACAGGTGGACGGTCGCGCGCCTCGCGCCCTTCAGCGACTCCACCGTGCGCTCGATCAGGTCCTCACGGGCCTGGGTCAGCACGGAGATCGTGACGTCGTCCGGGATCGCGCCCTCTTCCTCGATGATCGAGCGCACGAAGTCGAAGTCGGTCTGGCCGGAGGCGGGGAAGCCGACCTCGATCTCCTTGTAGCCCATCTTGACCAGCTGGTCGAACATCCGGCGCTTGCGCTCGGGCGACATCGGGTCGATCAGGGCCTGGTTGCCGTCCCGCAGGTCGGTGGAGAGCCAGCGGGGGGCTACGGTGATCCGCTGGTTCGGCCAGGTGCGGTCGGGGATGTCGACCTGGTCGTACTGACCGTACTTGTGGATCGGCATCTGGCTGGGCTGCTGGCGGTTCGCCATGTTCGCGGGGCTCCTCAGGATGTCCGGAAGGACGGCCGACGATGCAACGCAAAGCTCCGCGGGGAGGGAGTCGACCTGTCTTACAGGCCCTCGCCGCGGCAGCTAAGGAGAAGCAGCCCGAAACGCATAGTGCTCCGCAGCCTAGCCGAGCCGCTCCCGTCGCGTGGGTCCGTATCAGTATGCGGGACCAGGGGAACCAAAGGGGCGAAACGTGCGCTATACCACTCCCCGCCGCGGATCAGCCGTGTTTGTCACCGTTTTTCACCGATCATGGTTGCCTGTCGTGACAGTGGGATAACACAGTGCAATGGTGCGACTCATGACGACGAACGGGGGCTTCGAGCCCGTCTTCTGCACCGTCGTACCGCCGCATGTCCTCGACAAGCTGGCGAGCAACGACGACCCCGCACTCTCCGGACCCGCCCAGCGCACCCTGCTGCGCGACGGCGAGCTGCGCACCCGCCGCCGGGTGGGCACCGAGTACGGCCTGTGGGCCGGCCCGACGGCGATCGTGAAGGCACCGGCGGACCAGCCGCTGCGCTCGATCTACGACTGCGGGCACGGCACCGACCTGCCCGGCACCGAGGTCCGCTCCGAGGGCCAGGACCCCGGCCAGGACGCCACGGTCAACCGCGCCTACTCCGGGCTCGGCGCCACCTTCGACCTCTACCTCAAGGCCTACGCCCGCCACTCCATCGACGGCGACGGTCTGCCGCTGGACGCCAGCGTCCACTACGACGAGGGCTACAACAACGCCTTCTGGAACGGCGAGCAGATGGTCTTCGGCGACGGGGACGGCGAGATCTTCGTCGACTTCACCAACTCCGTCGACGTGATCGGCCACGAACTCACCCACGGCGTCACGCAGTACACGGCGAACCTGACCTACTACGGCCAGCCGGGCGCCCTGAACGAGTCGATGTCGGACGTGTTCGGCTCGCTCATCAAGCAGTACACGCTCGGCCAGACCGCCGCCGAGGCCGACTGGCTGATCGGCGCGGGCATCCTCGCCCCCGGTGTCACCGGTTCGGCCCTGCGCTCGATGAAGGCCCCGGGCACGGCGTACGACGACGACGTCCTCGGCAAGGACCCGCAGCCCGCGACCATGGACGACTACGTCCGCACCGGCCGCGACAACGGGGGTGTGCACATCAACTCGGGTATCCCCAACCACGCGTTCTACCTGGTCGCCACCGCCCTCGGCGGCCACGCCTGGGAGAAGGCCGGCCAGATCTGGTACGACGTGCTGACCGGCGGCAAGCTGTCCACCAAGGCGCTGTTCACCGACTTCGCCAAGCTGACCGTGAAGGCGGCGCGGGCGCGGTTCGGGGACGGCGGCGACGAACTCCGGGCCGTGCAGAAGGCGTGGGAGCAGGTGGGGGTGCGGATCCTCTGACCGAGGGATAGACAGGGACCCATGCGTATTCAGGTGAGGCGCACGGGAGGGTTCGCGGGCATCGAGCGGCAGGCCGAGGTGGACACCTCGGGGCGGCCCGACGCCGGCGAATGGCACGCTCTGGCCGAGCAGGCGCTCGCCGCCGGCCGGAGCGCGCCGTCCCTGGGCGTGCCCGACGGATTCAGCTACGAGATCACGGTGGACGGGAAGACGGTGTACGCGGCCGACCCCCGGCTCACCCCGGAACAGCGCAAGCTGATCTCCAGGGTCCTGAAGGAAGGGGCGTAACCGGTCAGGGTTCTTCGACAAGGGGCGTAACCGGCAGTTCACGCCAGGGCGTTGACTTCCTTACCGGTGGGTAAGGATGATCCCGCCCATGGCGAACGATCCGCGCGACGCGGCGCACCCGATCCCCCAGTTCCCGGCCGGCTTCCTGTGGGGCGTCTCCACCTCCGCCCATCAGATCGAGGGCGCCGCGGACCAGCGCGAACCGTCCGTGTGGGACACCTTCTCCGCCGAGCCCGGCCGGGTGAAGGACGGCTCCACCGCGGCGGTGGCCTGCGACCACTACCACCGCTACGCCGAGGACGTGGCCCTCCTGAAGGGCCTCGGCGTGAACGCGTACCGCTTCTCGATCTCCTGGCCCCGGGTGAACTCCCCCGGCGGCCTGGACTTCTACGACCGCCTGGTCGACGAGCTGCTGACGGCGGGCGTCCGCCCCGTGCCGACCCTCTTCCACTGGGACCTCCCGGCGGACCTCGACTGGCTGGAGCGGGACACCGCCTCGCGCTTCGCGGACCACGTCTCGACGGTCGTGGACCGCCTCGGCGACCGGGTGAACAAGTGGATCACCCTCAACGAGCCCGCCGAACACACCCTGCTCGGCCACGCCCTCGGCACCCACGCCCCCGGCAAGCAGCTGCTCTTCGACGCGCTGCCGGTGGCCCACCACCAGCTCCTCGCCCACGGTCTCGCCGTACGGGCCCTGCGCGCGGCCGGGGCCACGGACATCGGCGTCGCCAACTCCCACGGCCCCACCTGGCCCGCCTCCCAGGAGCCGGCCGACCTGGAGGCCGCCGCGTTCTACGACGTCCTGCTGAACCGTCTGTTCGCGGAGCCGCTGCTGCTGGGCGAGTACCCCGAGGGGCTCGGCGAGCTGATGCCGGGCGACGTCGCCGCCGATCTGAAGATCATCGGCGAGCCGCTCGACTGGTACGGCGTCAACTACTACGCCCCGACCAGGGTGGGCGCCCCGCAGGGCACCGAGATCGAGTTCGGCGGGATCACCATGCCGGCCGAACTCCCCTTCTCCGTGAGGGAGATCGAGGGCGTCCCGGTGACGGACTTCGGCTGGCCGGTGGTCCCCGAGGGCCTCACCGAACTGCTCACCACCTTCAAGGAGCGCTACGGCGACCGACTGCCCCCCGTGGTCGTCACCGAGAACGGCTGCTCCTACGAGGGCGTCGACGACCAGGCGCGCATCGCCTACCTGGACGGCCACATCCGCGCCCTGCACCGGGCGCTGGAGGCCGGCGTGGACGTGCGCGGCTACTTCGTGTGGTCGCTCCTCGACAACTTCGAGTGGGCGGAGGGCTACGCGCGCCGCTTCGGCCTGGTCCACGTCGACTACCCGACCCAGGCCCGCACCCCGAAGGCGTCGTACGGCTGGTTCAGGGACGTCCTGCGGGCGCAGGGATGACGACGGCCGACCGGGCGCCGGCGGCCGCCCTCGCCGAGCCGCTCGAGCGGGTGGGCCGGGGCTGGAGCTCGGCCCTCTCCCTCGCCAACGGGGCGATCTGGGTCGGCTGGTACGGCCCGCTGCAGATCCTGCTCGCCTCCCAGGCGGGGGACTTCGCGCCCGGCTCCGGCATGTCGAAGGAGACCATGCTGGCCTGGGTGACCGGCGTGGGCGCGCTGGTCTCCCTGGTGGCGAACCCGCTCTTCGGCGCCCTGTCCGACCGCACGACGTCCCGGCACGGCCGCCGCACCCCCTGGATCGTGGCGGGCGCGGCGGGCGGCGCCCTGTCCCTGCTGCTGCTCGCGGCGGCGGACGGGGTGTGGACGATGGCGCTGGGCTGGTGCCTCGTCCAGCTCACCCTGAACGCGGCCTTCGCGGCGGTCACGGCGGCCGTGCCGGACCGGGTCCCCCGGCTCCAGCGGGGTGTCGTGGGCGCCTGGCTGGGGGTCGCGCAGGTCCTCGGCGTGGTCGGCGGCACGGCGCTCGCCACGGTCGCCGGGGGCGTCGGGGCCGGCTACGCCGCGTGCGCGGTGTTCACGGCGCTGGGCGTGCTGCCGTACGTCCTTGGCCACGAGGACCTGCGGCTGCCGGTCGCCGACCGCCCGGCCTGGTCCTGGCGCGGCTTCCTGAGGGGCTTCTGGCTGAGCCCCCGGACCCATCCCGACCTGGGCTGGGCCTGGCTGACCCGGTTCCTGATGAACCTCAGCAACGCCCTGGTGCTGCTCTACCTCCTCTACTACCTGCGGGACCGCCTGCACTACGCCGACCCCGACGAGGGCGTGCTGATCCTGACGGCCGTGAACGGGGTGACCCTGCTCGCCACGGTCGTCGTCGGAGGCGCGTGGTCGGACCGGACGGGCCGGCGCAAGCCATTCGTGATCTGGTCCGGCGTGCTGATGGCGGTGGCCACGGCGGGCCTGGCGGCCTGGCAGACCTGGCCGGGGGCGATCGTCGCGGCGGCGGTGCTCGGCATCGGCTTCGGGGTGTTCACCTCGGTCGACTTCGCCCTGATGACGGACGTCCTGCCGAAGGCCCTGGACCGGGGCAAGGACCTCGGCGTCATCAATGTCGCCAACGCCCTGCCCCAGGTCGCGGCCCCGGTCCTCGCCGCGCCGATCGTCACCTACCTGGGCGGCTACCGGGTGCTGTACCTGGTCGCGGCGGCGGTGGGCCTGGCGGGGGCGGTGCTGGTGGGGCGGATCAGGGGCGTGGAGTGACCCGTCGGGCTCACAGCGCTCCGGCGTCGCGGGCGGTCCACGCCGACGGGTAGACCGGGCGGAAGCCGAGGTCCCGGCGGATCCGCAGGTTGGACATGATCCCGAACCAGGGGTCGGTGTCGGTCCCGGTCTCGATGCCGGCCGGGACCTCGACGCCGTTGAGGTGGTACAGCTCGACCGTCGTGACGGGGGCGTCGTCGGCGATGTTGTACACCGGTCCGCCCACGGCGGGCGCGTACAGCAGGCGCAGCAGCCCCTGGGCGACGTCGACGTGGTGGGCCATCTGCAGCCGCTGCGCCGACGCCCAGGTCGCGGCCCACTGCAGGGCCTGGGCGAGATGGGGGTCGCCGTCGCCGTAGACGAAGGGCAGCCGCCCGACCCGCACCTCGAGCCCCTCCAGCGCGAGCAGCTCCCGCTCGGCTGCCGCCTTGGACTCGTTGTAGGCGCCCCACATCATGCCGCCGGGCCGGATCTCGTCGTCCTCGGTGAGCGGCCGCCCCCGCCCGACGCCGTACACCATCCCCGTGCTGACCTGAACGAACCGCCGTACCCCGGCGCTCCGCGCGGCCCGTCCCAGCGCGACGGCCGCGTCCCGGTTGACGGCCCACGCCTCCTCGTCGGGCACCCCCCGGAAGGAGGCCGCGACGTTCACCACCGCGTCCACCCCGGCCACGGCCTTGCCGAGCCCGTCCTCGTCCCGCAGATCCCCTACGACGACCTCGGCGCCCAGCTCCGCGAACGGCTCCCCGCGCGCCGCGTCCCGTACCAGGACCCGCACCTGCTCGCCGGGCTCCCGCTGGGCCAGCAGCCGCGGCACGAACCGTCGTCCGACCTGTCCCGTGGTCCCCGTCACGAGTGTCAACATGATCTTCTCCTCACGCTCTGGTGTCTCCACCCTCGGGCGGAGCCGGGCCCGGCGGGAGAGACCCGTCGATCGGGGGACCGGCAGTCCCTGGATAAGCCGGACGGTCTGCCGCAGCCTGGAGGGGTGAACCGAGCCGAACTCGCCGACTTCCTGCGCCGCGGCCGGGCCCGCCTCGCCCCCTCCGACGTGGGCCTGCCCCCGGGCGCCCGGCGCCGTACGCCGGGACTGCGCCGCGAGGAGGTGGCCCAGCTCGCGGCCCTGTCGGTGGACTACTACACCCGCCTGGAGCAGTGCCGGGGGCCCCGCCCGTCCCGCCAGACGCTGACGGCCCTGGCCCGCGCCCTGCGCCTCACCGGCGACGAACACGACCACCTCTTCCACCTGGCCGGTGAGGAGCCGCCGCGCCGCGAGACGGCGTCGACGCATGTGTCACCCGGCCTGATGCTGATCCTGGACCGGCTGGACGACACCTCGGCGCAGGTGGTGACCGACTGCGGCGAGGTGCTGGCCCAGAACGCGATGGCCCGCGCCCTGACCCTGGACGTGATGTCCCGCCCCCGGCGCGAGCGCAACCTCGTCCGCAGGTACTTCCTCGACCCGGACGCGCGCACCCTGTTCCCGGAGGAGGACCGGGCGGACCACGCCCGCGCCCAGGTGGCCAATCTGCGCGCGGTGACCGCCGCCCGCCCCGACGACCCGGAACCGGCCGCGCTGGTCGCCGAACTCCGCGCGGGCAGCGAGGAGTTCGCCCGCCTCTGGAACGCCCACGAGGTGTCCCTCCGCCACAAGGCGACGAAACGCTTCCTGCACCCGCTGGTGGGCCTCCTCGACCTGGACTGCGAGGTCCTGCTCAGCCACGAACACCACCAACTCCTGGTCATCCACACGGCCCGCCCGGGCACGGAGGCCCATGAGCGGCTCCGGTTGCTGCGGGTGGTGGGCCTGCAGGACTTCACTCCCGGCGGGGTGGGGGCGGGGGGCGACTGAGGGCCCGCTTGCCTGCGCTGCCGAGGGGGCAGGATGACTGCGGCAGCGCGGCGCCACAGGGGGAATGCTGATGCGAGTCGGTGGGTGGGGGCTGGAACTGGTCTGCGTCTGTTATCTGTTGATCGTCTACATCACCAGCCGGGGACTGATCGCCGCCCCCCGCTACCGGCTGTTGCAGGCCCGGCTGCGGGACTGTCGGGCGCGGGCGGTGTCGCTGGGTGGGGTGTGCGGGGAGGGGTCGGCGGAGAAGGCGGTGGCCGGGGCCGTGGCGGGGCGGTTGGAGGAGCTGGAGCAGGGGGGCACGGTGGTGTGGCGGCTGAGTTCGCGGTACGGGGTGATCGCCATCCCGTTGTCGAAGCTCGCCGCCGCGTGGCGGGTGCTGCACGGGGCGGAGCGGCGGCTGCTCGGGGTCGAGGGGGCCGAGGAGATGCTCGCGCAGCGGGAGCTGCTGATGATCCAGCTCGGCGCGTCGGGTGAGCCGGCCGATGAGGAGCTGGCGGCGAAGCTCGCCGTCGCCGATGTCGGCGCGGCCGAGGGGCGGGCCCTGGTGCTGGCCGCCGCGCAGCGGGTCCACGACGTCGAGGACGGGGCGGCGGAGCGGGACTACGACCAGCAGCGCATCGCCCTGTGGCTGGCGCTGACCGGGCTGGGCGCGGTCCTGCTGATCGGGAGGGTGCTCGATCACCGGGAGACGATGCTGCTGGGGGCGCTCGGCGGTTTCCTGTCCCCCGTGATCGGGGTGATGCGGTCCCAGCGTCCGTCGTCCTGGGGGGTGCTCGTGCTCGCGCCGGTGGGCGGGGCGCTGGCGGCGGTCGGGGGGCTGCTGCTGGTGCGGATGCTCGCCGACCCCGACCTGAACCTCCTCGGCCAGGTGTTCCTGGAGAACTCCTGGAGCGCCCCCGAACGCCCGATCGCGCTGGCCGTCGCCCTGCTCTTCGGTTTCTCCGGCCAGCTCTTCTCCCGGCTGGCGCTCACGGCGACCGGCCAGCTCACCGCGCCGGCCCCGGGGCCCCGCGCCGTGTGAGCCGCCCCGGGCGCCGGGGGCCGGGGTCTAGAAGCCCAGCTTGCGGAGCTGCTTGGGGTCGCGCTGCCAGTCCTTCGCCACCTTGACGTGGAGGTCCAGGAAGACGGGGGTGCCGAGGAGCGCCTCGATCTGCTTGCGGGACTTGATGCCGACGTCCTTCAGGCGGCGGCCCTTCGGCCCGATGATGATGCCCTTCTGGCTGGGGCGCTCGATGTAGATGTTGGCGTGGATGTCGAGGAGCGGCCGGTCGGCGGGGCGGTCCTCGCGCGGGAGCATCTCCTCGACGACGACGGCGATGGAGTGCGGCAGCTCGTCGCGTACGCCCTCCAGCGCGGCCTCGCGGATCAGCTCGGCGACCATCACCTGCTCGGGCTCGTCGGTCAGATCGCCCTCGGGGTAGAGGGCGGGGCCCTCCGGGAGCATCGGGACCAGCAGGTCCGCGAGGAGGTCCACCTGGCGGTCGCCGACCGCGGAGACCGGGATGATCTCCGCCCATTCGATGCCCAGCTCCTTGCCGAGCTGGTCGATCGCGATGAGCTGCTCGGCGAGCGTCTTGGAGTCCACCAGGTCGGTCTTGGTGACGACGGCGACCTTGGGGGTCTTCTTGATGCCGGCCAGTTCCTTGGCGATGAAGCGGTCGCCGGGGCCCAGCTTCTCGTTCGCCGGGAGGCAGAAGCCGATCACGTCGACCTCGGCCCAGGTGGTGCGGACCACGTCGTTGAGGCGCTCGCCGAGCAGCGTGCGCGGTTTGTGCAGGCCCGGCGTGTCGACCAGGATGAGCTGGGCGTCGGGGCGGTGCACGATGCCCCGGACCGTGTGCCGGGTGGTCTGCGGCCGGTTCGAGGTGATCGCCACCTTCTTCCCGACCAGAGCGTTCGTGAGGGTGGACTTGCCCGCGTTGGGGCGGCCCACGAAGCAGGCGAAGCCGGCACGGTGCAGGGTCCCGGCCGGCTGCTCGGATGACTGGTTACGAACGCTCATGGCCCCCATTCTCCCTGATCCATGAAGCCCCGCCGTACACACGAGCGGTCCCATGGCCCACGGTGAGCTTCCGGAAACCCGCCCGCAACGAAACGTCACGGAAACACACCTGTACGCGACCGGAAACCAGGACCGGTGACCCTCTGACGAGCCCCCGGACCTTGGAGAGCCCGTGACGTCCCTCGCCGCCGCACATGTCGACACCGGCGACACCGCCTGGCTGCTCGCCGCCACGGCGCTCGTCCTGCTGATGACTCCGGGGCTCGCCCTGTTCTACGGCGGCATGGTCCGCACGAAGAGCGTGCTCAACATGCTCATGATGAGCTTCGTGTCGATCGCGCTGGTCACAGTGGTGTGGCTGGCCGCCGGATACTCGCTCGCCTTCGGGGACGACCTGGGCGGCGGGCTCGTCGGCGGGCTGGAGCACCTCGGCATGGCGGGTCTCGGCCCCGACAGCGTCCAGGGCACGGTCCCCACCCTCCTCTTCGCCACCTTCCAGCTCACCTTCGCGATCATCACGGCGGCCCTGACCAGCGGTGCCATCGCGGATCGCGCGAAATTCGCGGCGTGGCTGGTCTTCGTGCCCGTCTGGGCGCTGCTCGTATACGTTCCCGTCACCCACTGGGTCTGGGGCCCCGGCGGCTGGATCCTGAACAGGCTGGGGGCGCTCGACTTCGCGGGCGGTCTGCCCGTCGAGATCACCTCCGGCGCCTCCGGACTCGCCCTCTGCCTGGTCCTCGGCCCCCGCCTCGGCTTCAAGAAGGACGCGATGCGTCCGCACAACCTCCCCATGGTCGTCCTCGGCGCCGGTCTCCTCTGGTTCGGCTGGTTCGGCTTCAACGCCGGCTCCGCCCTCGGCGCCAACGGCCTCGCCGCCGCCGTCTTCCTCAACACCCTCGCCGCCGGCTGCACCGGCCTGCTGGGCTGGCTCTTCGTCGAGCACAGGCGCGACGGCCACCCGACCACGCTCGGCGCGGCCTCCGGCGCCGTGGCCGGTCTGGTCGCGATCACCCCGTCCTGCGGCTCGGTCTCCCTGCTCGGCGCGCTCGTCGTGGGCCTCGCCGCCGGTGCCGTCTGCTCGTACGCCGTGAGCTGGAAGTTCAAGCTGAACTACGACGACTCCCTCGACGTCGTGGGCGTCCACCTGGTCGGCGGGGTCATCGGCACGCTTCTCATCGGGGTCTTCGCCGTCGACACCATGACCGGCGGCCCGGAGGGGCTGCTGTACGGCGGCGGGCTGACCCAGCTCGGCAGGCAGCTCGTCGCGGTGGTCGTCGTGGCGGCCTACGCGTTCGGTGTCACGTACGGCATCGGCACGGTCCTCGACCGCACGCTGGGCTTCCGTGCGGAGGAGGACCAGGAGCACACCGGCCTGGACCTTACGGTGCACGCCGAGACCGCATACGATCACGGCGTCCTGGGCCACGGTGCCCCGGTCGGCCACTCGGTCCTCCCCTCCGCGCAGAAGGTCAAGCCGCAGGAATGAAGCTCATCACCGCGATCGTCAAGCCGTACCGCCTCGACGAGGTCAAGACGGCGCTGCAGGAGCTCGGCGTCCACGGGCTGACCGTGACCGAGGCCAGCGGGTATGGCCGGCAGCGCGGCCACACCGAGGTGTACCGGGGCGCCGAGTACCAGGTCGACCTCGTGCCGAAGGTGCGGATCGAGGTCGTCGTGGAGGACGCGGACTCGGAGGCCGTGATCGATGCGGTCGTGCGGGCGGCGCAGACCGGGAAGATCGGGGACGGGAAGGTGTGGGCGGTGCCGGTGGAGACGGTGGTGCGGGTGCGGACGGGGGAGCGGGGGCCGGACGCGCTTTAGCCTCCGGCGGGCTGGCCGACTTTCGGGTGCGGGTGGGTGGGGGTTGATCGCGCCCCGCGGCGGAGCCGCCTGATGTGAACGCCACGCGCCCCTTCAGGGCGCCCTCGCCGCCGTCTGATCAAGAGCCACCCCGCGATGGTCGTCCCCGCCGCCACCACCCCGACCGCCAGCCACGGCACCGCTACGAACGACGCCGTCACCGACTCCTTGGTGCCGGTCGCCGTCGCCGTGAGTGTCACGTCCGTCCAGTCGAGCTGGGGGGCGTTGGTCCAGCGTTCGGTGAGGTGGACGCGTTGGCCCGGCAGCAGCTGGGAGGGGAGTCTCTCGAGGTCGCGGGTGAGGAGCGTGCGGCCGAAGAGCCCCTCCGCCCTGAGGGCGACCTTGGGCTTCAGGGTGACGTTGCCGGTGTTGTGGAGGGTGTAGGAGATCGTCGCCGTACTGTCGCCGAGGCCGGGGATCAGGGGCTGGTGGTGGCTGATGTGGACGTTCTCGACGGCCAGCGCGGGCAGGGTGGGGCCGCCGACCGTGAGGTAGACGCGGGCGCCGACCGCCCGCTGCACGCCGAGGGCGACCGAGCCGTCGCCCCGGTCGATCCGTTGGTCGAGGGCGACGATCGCGCCGGGATGGTCACCGGGTTCGGCGTCCTCGGGCACCTTGAGGGTGAACGGCACGGTGACGGTCTTGTGGCCGGGGACGGTGACCTTCTCCTTCGACAGTTCGGCCCACGCGCCCACGCCCCGCATCCGCTCCCCGAGCGAGCGCACGGCGAAGCCGCCGTCGCGGGCGGTGTTGTAGGCGTCGGCGGCGTACAGCCGGAAGGTGAGGGGCTCGGCCGTCTTGTTGGCGACGACGACCTTGTCCTCGACGGTCTGGCCGGGATCGGCGGAGAGATAGAAGTACGGCCGTGCGGCGACGGCCGAGGAGACGGGGTGGACGGACCAGCTGCCGTTGTCGGCGGCCCGGGCGGGCGCGGCGGTCAGCAGGCCCAGCAGAAACGGCATGAGCAGCGGGAGGAGAGCGACGTACGGCTTGCGCAGCGGCATGGGTGCGGACCCCCACAGACGTTCCACGGGTGACGGGACGGGCTCGGTGGACGGGCGGGTGCGGGCCTGTGGGGCGGCCGCCCGGCCACCGCGAGGACGGTGGTTCAGGTGAGCGTGAGCGTCAGGACACCGGCGTACGAGCCCGGCGGGGTGAACGCGGGGACGTTCAGGGAGAGTCCGGCCTTCGCGGTGAACTCACCGCCGGTGAGCGTGCCGTCGGGCGTGGAGGCGAGGGTCGCCCCGTCGCTGCCCACGACTCCGGCGGAACCGGCCTGGCAGGTGCTCGGACTGTCCGCCTTGGTGGTGCAGGTGGGCGTCCAGCTCAGCTTGCCGGCGTCGATCTTGGCGCCGGGTCCGCTGAAGTCGGTGACCTTGCCGGTCAGGGACCAGCCCGCGGGTCCGCCACGGTAGTCCTTGACGGTCACGGCGTTGAGGTCGCCGGTCGAGGGGTCGCCGGAGCCGAAGTCGACCGTGGACATCGTGACGCTGACCCCGGACTGCTCCATGGACAGGTCACCCGCCCTGACGGTCGTCGTCAGTTTCTGGCTGCCCTCGGGGATCGGCGTGTCGTCGACGACGACGTACGCGGCGGTCGAGGTGCCCAGGTCGGAGCTCCAGGCGCTGCCCTCGTACGCCACGATCCCGGTGGTGGTGAGGTCGTTGACGGCGAGCGAGCCGGAAATCCTGCCCGAGGAGTCCGCGGTGACGGTGGTCTTGTCCGCGGTCTCGGCGGATCCGGAGCGCCCGGCGACGGTGACCGTCGCGCCCGCGGTGAAGCCGCCGCCGGTGAAGGTGACGGGGTCACCCGGGCCGCCGGAGGCCGAACCCAGGGCGAGGTTACGGGTGTTGGCGGGTGGGTTGTCCGCTGCGGTGACCGTCTCCGACACCGGGGCGGGCGGGTTGGTCACCGTGCAGACGGTGTCCAGTTCCAGGATGTAGCTGGTGTGGATGTTGTAGTCGCCGGGCGAGAGGGTGATCGCGCCGGGCGAGGTGACCGTGAACGTGCCGGTCATGGAGAACGACGGGAAGGCGCCGTTGCCGGGCACCGGGTCGTTCTTCTTCGGTCCCGCGACGGTGACGTTGCCGGTCTGCGCGCCCCCGAGGACGACCAGGCCCGTCGGCGTCATGATGTCGGCCGGCAGGTCGATCACGGTGGGGTTGCTCGCGGCGGCCTTGACCACCGTGTAGGTGACCGTGACGGTGTCACCGACCTTGGGACTGGTGTTGTCCACCGTGATCCTCGCGGTGGTGGTGCCGTCGATCGGCGGGATGCCCGCGATCGCCGGCGGGATGCAGTGCGTCGCGAAGTCGACGTCGGTGGCTGCGCCGGCCGGGCAGGCGAGCGCGCCGCCCGCGGTGACCGCGAGCGCGGTCGCGCCGAGCAGCGAGGCCCAGCGCCGTCTTCGGGAACTGCGGGCACTTCGGGGTGAAGCCATGTCTGCCCCCTCCTCCAGGGTGCGGGCGCAGCGGCTCTTCTGCGCCGTAGGGGGCATTGAGGTGCGGATCGCGCCAGAAGTCAATGGAGACGGAGCTACTAACTGATGGACCGTCAGCTTCCTTGTCCCGTACGGAACCTGACGGTCCACCAGTGATGTTCCCGATCGCTATCAGCTGAAGACGAACGGCCCCGGCGTCTGGGACGTGCCCGTCGCCGTCGTACAGGTGATGGTGATTCCGAGGATGACCATCTTCAGGCTGCCGCCGTTGAAGGTCAGGCTGTCCCCGACGGCCACGGTCCCGGGGAGGGGACCGACCGTGATGGAGGAGCCGGCGGACATGGCGGGGTTCACCGAGCCGCTGAAGACCCGGTTGGGACCGGTGGTGTTCACCATCGTGAGCGTGGACGCGATGCTGTTCTGGTTCAGCGCGAGCGGTGTGGTGATCGCACTGGACGTGAGGGTCATGGTGGCCGCGGTGGGGTTGGTGGCGCTCTGGGTGGCGGTGAGCGTGGCGGTGCCGCCACCGAAGATGCCGCAGCTCGCGGTGATGGTGGCCGAGGTCGGGCTGACCGCGGCGGAGGCCGTGGGCGCGAACACCAGTCCCGTGGCCGCGAGGGCCCCGGCCAGTACTGCCGCACCTGATCCGATTCGCTTGTTCATGGGGTTCCGGCTCCTTCCCGGATGTGGGGAGACGGGCGTCGGAGCGGGACGGTGGGTGCGGTCACCGGGCCCGGTGGGGGGTGAATCTGACGGTCCGTCGGACCTTACGGCTCCATTGACGCGGGAGGGGCGGGGCAACGGCAAGGTCGATTTCAGGCCGAGTTGAACCCGCAACTTCTCAGGGCGCGGTCACCGTGCCGCGGACCGTTCCGTCCGGCCCCGCCAGCAGCACCGGAGTCCCGGATCCACCGAGATCCCGTACGGCGTCCAGATCGCCCTCGGCGACGCCTCCCGCCTCGCTCACCACGGCCGCCGCCTCCAGCGAAGCCGCCCCCGACGCCACCGCCATCGCCACCGCGGTCCGCAGCGCGCTCAGCTTCAGCGACGGCAGGTCGACCGTCCCGGCGACATAGGTACGTCCCGTGTCGTCCCGTACGGCCGCCCCCTCGGGCACACCGTTGCGGGCCCGGGCCGAACGGGCCAGGGTGACGATCTTGCGGTCCTCGGGGTCGAGCGCGTTGCTGTCGGTCATGCCCCGAGCATACGGAGAACGCTCCCCCGCCTCCCGCCAAGGGGCCCGCTCACGGGCCCGCTCACCCCGCGACGGGGTACATCGCGCCCCGCCTGCCCTCCGGGGTGGCGAGCCACTCCAGCTTCGCCGCGGTGTGGGCCTCGTCCAGCGGCGTGTGCAGCACGATCGTCAGATCGGGCCGGGCCGGCACCTTCATCGCCGTACTCTCCACGCACAGCAGCCCCACCAGCGGATGGTCGAGTTCCTTGCGGATCACGCCCGCGTCCTGGATGTCCCGCTCGTCCCACAGCCGGGCGAACTCGGGGCCGGCGCTCTCCCTCAGCTCGTCGAGGACCGCCCGGAGCCCCTCGTCGTCGGGACTGGCCGTGCAGGCGGCCCGGAACTGGGCGACGACGGTACGGGCGTTCAGCTCCCAGCTCTTCGAACGGGACCGGTACAGCGGGTCGGTGAAGAAGTCGACCAGGCAGTTCTGGGTGATGCCGGGCCGCATGCCGAGCACCCAGCCCGCGGCCTCGTTGTAGATCACGCAGTTGTAGTACCGGTCCATGATGTGGGCCGGGAACGGCATCCACGCGTCGATCAGCCGCCGCAGCCCCTCACAGCCGTGGTCCGGCGCCGGTTCCGGCGCGGGCGGGTTCAGCCCGGCGAGGACGTAGAGATGGCGCCGCTCGGGGTTGCTCAGCTTCAGCACCTGGGCGACGGAGTCCAGGACCTGCGGGGAGACGGAGATGTCCCGCCCCTGCTCCAGCCACTGGTACCAGGAGGCCCCCACCCCGGCGAGCACGGCGACCTCCTCGCGCCGCAGCCCCGGGGTACGCCGTCGCCCCCCGCCGGCCGGCAGCCCGGCGTCGGCCGGGCTCACCCGGGCCCGCCTGCTCATCAGGAACTCGCGCAGTTCACTGCGCCGACCGGTCCTCAGCGCGTCCTCAGGCACGTACCGCTCCCCCTGGCCGTCCGTATCCGGTGGTGTCACCACCACCATAAACACCGACTCCCCACGGGTATTCCGGCGCCCGCAAGCTCTGTGCCATGGCGATCGACACCGACACCACCACCTCCTCCCCCTCCCTCCCCCGGACGCCCGGCAGCCCACGGCTGTCGACCCGTGACCGGCTCGTCCTCTTCGTGCTGTGCGCGGCCCAGTTCGTGGTCGCGCTCGACTTCTCCGTCCTGAACGTGGCCCTGCCGGTGCTCGGCGCCGACCTCGGCATGAGCACCTCGGCCCTCCAGTGGGCGGTCACCGCGTTCGCGCTGCCCTCCGGCGGCTTCCTGCTCCTGTTCGGGCGGGCCGGCGACCTCTACGGCCGGCGCAGGCTGTTCCTGGCCGGTCTGGCCCTGTTCGCGGTGGCCTCGCTGCTGGCCACCTTCGCCTGGGACCCGGCGTCCTTCCTGACCGGGCGGGCCCTGCAGGGGCTGGGCGCGGCGGCGATCGTGCCGACGGGCATGTCCCTGCTGACCACCACGTTCCCGGAGGGCCCGGCCCGGGACCGGGCGCTGGGCGTCTCCGGCACCGTGCTCTCCCTGGGCTTCACGGTCGGCATGGTGGCCGGCGGCGTCCTCACCGACACGCTCGGCTGGCGCTCCACCATGGGCCTGCTCACCGTCTTCGCCCTGGTCGTCCTGCCGCTGGCACCCGGTCTGCTGCCCGAGTCCCGCACCCCTGAGCGGCCCCGGCTGGACGTGCCCGGAGCCGTGACGGTCACCGCCGGACTGCTCTCCCTGATCTACGCCCTGTCGACGGCCGCCGACCACGGCTTCGGCCGTGCGGACGTGATCGCGACGCTGATCGCGGGCCTGCTGCTCCTGACCGCGTTCGTCGCGGTGGAGTCCCGCACCCCCGCGCCCCTGGTCTCCCTGCCCATGCTGCGCCGCCGCACGGTGGCCTGGGGAAACGTGGGCGGTCTGGTCACGTTCTCGATGATGTCGACGGTCGTGTTCGTGCTGACCCTGTACCTCCAGGAGACCCTGCGGCTTTCGGCCTTCGAGACGGGCCTGGTCTTCGGTGTCCAGGGGGTCCTGTCGGCGGTGGCCGGTTCCTGCGCCCCGAAGGTCATCGGCCGCTGGGGCGCCCGCCGCACCCTCGTCGGCTCACTCGCCGGGCAGGGCGCCCTGGTCGCCGCCCTCCTGGGCCTGAACGCCCACACCTGGTCGGTCTGGCTCGCCACGGCCGCGGTGTCCCTGGCCAGCATGTGCCACCTCGGCGCGATCGTCTCGTACGGCCTGACGGTCACCTCGGGCGTCCCGGACGAGGAGCAGGGGCTGGCCACCGGGCTGGTCACCTCGACCCAGCAGATCGGCCTCACCGTCGGCATCCCGCTCCTCGGCGTCCTCGCCACCACCACCGACGACCTGCTCACCGGCGTCCACACGGTCCTCGCCCTGGACGCGGCGATCGTCCTGACGGCTGCGGTCCTGGTCGGGCTGGGCCTGCGCTCAGGGCCGGTCGAGCCGTAGCCGCTCCGCCCTCGGCAGGCCGGCGACCACCAGGTCGTAGGAGTCCTCGACCAGTTCGCGGACGAGGCGGTCGGGGAGGTCGCCGTCGACGGTGACCGTGTTCCAGTGCCGCTTGTTCATGTGGTAGCCGGGGGCGATCAGGCCGGGGTGCTCGCCGCGCAGCCGGACCGCGTCCTCGGGGTCGCACTTGAGGTTGACCTTCAGCGGCCGCTCGTCGGTCCAGCTCAGGGCGAACATCTTGCCGCCGACCTTGAACACCGAGATCTCCGGCCGGAACGGGAAGTCCTCCACGACGGCGTTGAAGGACAGGCACAGGGCGCGCAGCTCCTGAGGGGTCACTCGGACTCCTTCTCCTCGTCCGCGGGAGCCTCCACCGGCTCCACCAGCACCGTCACGATCTTGTTCCGGCGGCCGGCGGCGGCCTCGGCGGTCAGCCGCAGCGCCCGGCCGTCGGGCAGGTCGACGACGGAGGAGGCACCGGCGATGGGCACCCGGCCCAGGGCCTTGGCGAGCAGTCCGCCGACGGTCTCCACGTCCTCGTCGTCGTACTCCTCCAGGCCGTACAGCTCGCCGAGGTCGGTGATGTCGAGGCGGGCGGTGACCCGGAAGCGGTCGTCGCCGAGCTCCTCCACGGGCGGGAGCTCACGGTCGTACTCGTCGGTGATCTCGCCGACGATCTCCTCGAGGATGTCCTCGATGGTGACGATGCCGGCCGTGCCGCCGTACTCGTCGATGACGACGGCGACGTGGTTGCGCTGCAGCTGCATCTCGCGCAGCAGGTCGCCGGCGTTCTTGGTGTCGGGGACGAAGGCGGCGGGCCGCATGGCCGTGGAGACGAGGTCGCTCTCGGCGTCGCGGCTGATGTGCGTCTTGCGGACCAGGTCCTTCAAGTACACGATCCCGACGATGTCGTCCTCGCTCTCCCCGGTCACGGGTATGCGCGAGAAGCCCGAGCGCAGGGCGAGGGTGAGGGCCTGGCGGATCGTCTTGTACCGCTCGATGACGACCAGGTCGGTGCGCGGGACCATGACCTCACGGACGAGGGTGTCGCCCAGCTCGAAGACGGAGTGCACCATCCGGCGCTCCTCGTCCTCGATGAGGGACTCCTGCTCGGCGAGGTCGACCAGCGCCCGCAGCTCCGCCTCGGAGGCGAAGGGGCCGCGGCGGAAGCCCTTGCCGGGGGTGAGCGCGTTGCCGATGAGGATCAGCAGGGACGGGATCGGGCCCATGATCCGGGCGAGGGGCAGCAGGATGTACGCCGCCGCCGTCGCCGTGTTCAGCGGGTGCTGACGGCCGATGGTGCGCGGGGACACCCCGACGGCGACGTACGAGACGAGGACCATCACCCCGATCGCGGCGAGCAGCGCCGGGGCGGTGCCGTCGATCTCCTGGAGACAGGCGTACGTCACCAGCGCCGCGGCCGCCATCTCGCAGGCGACGCGGACCAGCAGCGCCACATTGAGATAGCGGGTGGGGTCGGCGGTGATCTGGGCGAGCTTGGCGCTGCCGCGCCGCCCGGACCGTACGGCCTCCTCGGCGCGGAAGCTGGAGACGCGCGCGATGCCCGCCTCCGCGCAGGCGGCGAGCCAGGCGACGACGACCAGGGCGATCGCGCCGGAGACCAGGGTGGGACTCATGAGACGGTCGGCGCCGGGGAAGGCCCGGTCAGGCCCTTCTCGGCTCGCCAGCCGTCCACGATGGCCGCCTGGAGGCCGAACATCTCGGCCTTCTCGTCGGGTTCCTCGTGGTCGTAGCCGAGCAGGTGCAGCACGCCGTGGACGGTGAGGAGCTGGAGCTCCTCGTCCATGGAGTGCTGGGTGGGCGCCTCGGTGCCCTGCTTGGCGGCGACCTCGGGGCAGAGCACGATGTCGCCGAGCAGGCCCTGCGGGGGCTCGTCGTCGTCCTTCGACGGCGGACGCAGCTCGTCCATCGGGAAGGACATGACGTCCGTCGGCCCCGGCAGGTCCATCCACTGGATGTGCAGTTGCTCCATGGCGTCGGCGTCCACGACGATCACCGAGAGCTCGGAGAGCGGGTGGATGCGCATCCGCGCGAGTGCGTAGCGGGCGATGTCGAGGATCGCCTGCTCGTCGACCTCGGTTCCGGACTCGTTGTTGACGTCGATCGACATGGTGCTGGCTTGTCTACTTCCGCTTGGTGCGGCCGCCCTTGTGGACGCCGTTCTCCGTACCGTTGCTGCTGTCGTACTTCTCGTAGGCGTCGACGATACGGCCCACCAGCTTGTGCCGTACGACGTCCTGCGACGACAGACGGGAGAAGTGGACGTCCTCGACGCCCTCCAGGATCTCCTGGACCTGGCGCAGACCCGACTTGGTGCCGTTGGGAAGGTCCACCTGGGTCACGTCACCGGTGATCACGATCTTCGAGTCGAAGCCGAGGCGGGTGAGGAACATCTTCATCTGTTCGGGGCTCGTGTTCTGGGCCTCGTCCAGGATGATGAAGGCGTCGTTGAGCGTACGGCCGCGCATGTACGCCAGGGGCGCGACCTCGATCGTGCCCGCGGCCATCAGCCTCGGGATGGAGTCGGGGTCGAGCATGTCGTGCAGCGCGTCGTACAGCGGGCGCAGGTAGGGGTCGATCTTCTCGTAGAGCGTGCCGGGCAGGAAGCCGAGGCGCTCGCCGGCCTCGACCGCCGGGCGGGTCAGGATGATGCGGTTGACCTGCTTGGACTGCAGGGCCTGGACCGCCTTCGCCATGGCCAGGTACGTCTTGCCGGTGCCCGCGGGGCCGATGCCGAAGACGATCGTGTGCTTGTCGATCGCGTCGACGTACCGCTTCTGGTTGAGGGTCTTGGGCCGGATGGTGCGGCCGCGCGAGGACAGGATGTTCTGAGTCAGTACCTCGGCCGGGGTCTCCTGGCCGTCACTCGTCCCGTTCTCACTCGCCCGCAGCATGGCGATCGAGCGTTCCACTGCGTCCTCCGTCATCGGCTGCCCGGTGCGGAGCACCAGCATCATCTCGTCGAACAGGCGCTGGATGAGGGCGACTTCCCGTGGGTCGCCGGTAGCGCTGATCTCATTGCCCCGGACGTGGATGTCGGCCGCCGGGAAAGCCGTCTCGATCACGCGCAGGAGGGAGTCGCCGGACCCCAGCACGGTCACCATGGGGTGCTGGGCGGGAACCGTGAACTGTGCTCTCGCCTTGCCCTGCGCGGGCGTGTGAGCTGTGGGTGTCTGAGTCATAGGCCGGCCACGAGGGCCTCTACGTCCTCCCGGATGCGTCTCGCCTGCCACAAGGGCGGCCTGGCGAGTTCAAGGGTACGCCAGGGGGCTGACAACGCCATGGGGTTTTGTCGGTGCACCGCCGAACCCGGTCGGCCTAGGCCGACCGGCCGAAACCGATCGTCGGGACCGCGCGGCGCAGCGGCCAGGGGCTGGTCTCCTCCCTGGGCAGCAGGCCCTCCAGGAACGCGTACCGGCGCAGCGCCTCGGGGTCCTGGCCCTCCACCGACTGCACCTTGCGCCACCAGGCGGCGATCTCGGCCCAGCCGGGTGCGGAGAGGGAGCCGCCGAACTCCTGGACGGAGAGCGCGGCGGTGAGGCCGGCGAAGGCGAGGCGGTCGGCGAGCGGCCAGTCGGCGAGGGTGCCGGTGACGAAGCCGGCCACGAAGACGTCCCCGGCGCCCGTGGGGTCGAGGGCCTCGACGGCGATGGCGGGGACCTCGGCGGTCTCGCCGGTGCGCCCGTCCACGGCGTAGGCGCCCTCGGCGCCGAGGGTGACGACCGCGAGCGGGACCCGGTCGGTGAGGGCGTGGGCGGCGGCGCGGGGGCAGTCGGCGCGGGTGTAGCGCATGGCCTCCTCGGCGTTCGGCAGGAAGGCCTCGCAGTACCGCAGGTCGGCGAGGCCGGCCAGGTCCCAGGCGCCTGTGTCGTCCCAGCCGACGTCGGCGAAGACCCGGGTGCCGCGGGCGGCGGCCTGGGCGATCCAGGGGGCGCGGGTGCCGGGGGTGAGGGAGGCGACGGCGGCCCGGGCGGGCGGCGGGCAGTCGGGGGCGGGCTCCTCCGGGGGCGGTTCGTGGCCGTGGGAGACCATGGTCCGCTCCCCCTCGTAGGCCATGGAGACGGTGACGGGCGAGTGCCAGCCGGGGACGGTGCGCGAGGGGCCGAGGTCGATGCCCTCGCCCTGTTCGAGGGCGTCCCAGCAGTACTCGCCGTAGTGGTCGTCGCCGAAGGCCGCGGCGAGGGAGGTGCGCAGGCCGAGGCGGGCCAGGGCGGTGGCCATGTTGGCGACGCCGCCGGGGCTCGAGCCCATGCCGCGCGCCCAGGACTCGGTGCCGCGCACGGGGGCGGAGTCGAGGCCGGTGAAGATGATGTCGAGGAAGACGGTGCCGGTGAGATAGACGTCCCAGGGCGGGTCTCCGGGCGCCCGCCGGGCGATCAGGGGATCGACCAGGGCGGCCTGGGCGGCCTGGCCGTTTCGACGGTGGTGTCCCTCTCCGGTGGACGCGGCGGCGGCGGTCACGATGCGCTCCCTGACGTGGTACGGACCCGGCCAGTCTGCACCAAACGAGCGCCCCGCCGCCCGTCGCCGGCGACCGCGACCCCTCGGCGAGCCGCGTGACCACCAGCGGGGTGCCGGTGTCTACCAGCGCGGCACCGAGGGCAAGACCCAGTCGGGGTCGCGATGTCTACCAGCGCGGCACCGAGGGCGTGACCCAGTCGGGGTCGGCCACCCGCATCGCCGCCGCGTCGTCCCGCTCGCGCAGCGCCCCGTCGTCGTCCAGCCAGCGCCGGTGCAGGAACGCGACCTTCTCCCGGTCGAGCTCGACCCCCAGGCCGGGCGTGTCGGAGACGGCGACCTTGCCGGCGTCGAAGGTGAGGCGCTCGGTCAGCACGTCCTCCGACTGCCAGGGGTAGTGGGAGTCGCAGGCGTGGTGCAGGTCCGGCACGGTGGAGGCGACCTGGGTCATGGCGGCCAGCGAGATACCGAGGTGGGTGTTGGAGTGCATGGACACCCCGACGCCGAACGTCCGGCAGATCGCGGCGAGTTGCTGTGTGTTGCGCAGCCCGCCCCAGTAGTGGTGGTCGGAGAGGACGACCTGCACAGCCCCCCGCGTGAACGCCTCCTGGATCTCGGCGAAGGTCGTCACGCACATGTTGGTGGCGAGCGGCACCCCGGTCGCCGCCGCGACCTCGGCCATGGCCGGCGTGCCGAGTGCGGGGTCCTCCAGGTATTCCAGGACGTCCCCCAGTTCCTTCGCCACCTTCAGTGAGGTCTCCACGCTCCACGCCCCGTTGGGGTCGAGCCGCAGCGGGTGTCCGGGAAAGGCGGCGGCCAGGGCGCGTACGGCGGCGATCTCCTCGTCGGGCGGGAAGACCCCGCCCTTGAGCTTGAAGGAGGTGAAGCCGTGGCGCTCGGTGAAGCGCCGGGCCTGCTCGACGACTCCGGCGGGGTCGAGGGCCGCGCCCCAGTCGTCCTGCTCGCTGGGCACGCCCTCGGGGTGGCGGGCCCACTTGTAGAAGAGGTAGGCGCTGTATTCGACGGTGTCGCGCACCTTGCCGCCGAGCAGGGCGTGCACGGGCAGGCCGAGGGACTTGCCGAGGGCGTCGAGGCAGGCGACCTCGAAGCCGGAGACGACGGACAGCCGCAGCTTGTCGGCGGTCTGGACGCCGCGCAGCCCGCCCACGTCGACCTGTCCGGAGACCCGGGAGGAGTCCACCGCGACCTGGTCGGCGATCGTGAACAGTCCGTTCAGGTCGCTCACCTGACGGCCGATCAGCCTCGCCGCGAACGGGCGGGCCAGCTCCAGGTACTTGGTGTCGCCGTAGGTCTCGCCGACTCCGGTGACGCCGTCGGCGGTCTCCACCTCGACGATCAGCCGGGGGGTGTACGGCTGGTGCACGCCCTGGGTGTTGAGCAGCGGCGGGTCGGCGACCAGGATCGGCGTCAGGCGTACGTCCGCGATGGCGAGGTTCACAGGGCGGCTCCCACGAGGTCGAGGCCGGTGGCGAGGAGGGTCGTGAGGCCGGCGAGATCGGCGGGCGTGGGGTCGGTGAGCGGGGCGCGCACGGGGCCGACGGGGGCGCCGCGCAGCCGGGCGGCGGCCTTGACGAGGGACACGGCGTAGCCCGGTGCCCGGTCGCGGAGTTCGACGAGGGGGACGTAGAACGCGCGCAGCAGCTTGTCGACGGTGCTCGTGTCGCCGTCCCGCAGGGCGGTGAAGAAGGCGCCGGCGATCTCGGGCGCGAAGGCGTGCACGGCGGAGGAGTAGGCGGGGACGCCGACGGTGGCGTAGGCGCGGGCCTGGATCTCGGCGGTGGCGGCGCCGTTGAAGAAGAGGAAGCCCTCGGGGGCGGCGAGGGTGAGGCGCTGGAGGCGGTCGAGGTCGCTGCGGCCGTCCTTGAGGCCGATGACCCCGGGGATCCGGGTGATCCGCCGGAAGGCGTCGACGCCGTAGTCGACCTGTCCGCGCTGGTAGGCGATGAGCGGGAGGCGGGTGTGGGCGGCGAGCTGTTCGAGCTGGGCGACCAGGCCGTCCTGCGGGGCGGCCACGAGGTAGTGCGGCAGGACGAGCAGGGCGTCGGCGCCCGCCTCCTCGGCGATGCGGGCGAAACGGGCGGCCTGGGCCCAGCCGTAGCCGGTCCCGGCGACGACCGGGACCCGTCCGGCGGCCTCCTCGACCGCGATCCGCACGACCGTGCGGTACTCGTCCTCGTCGAGGGAGAAGAACTCGCCGGTGCCGCAGGCGGGGAAGAGGGCGCCGGGACCGGCGGCGAGCCGGCTCGCGACATGGGCGCGGAAGCCGTCGGGGTCGAGCGAGCCGTCCCCGTGGAAGCTCGTCAGCGGGAAGGACAGCACGCCGGCCGCCATGCCCTGCCTCAGTCTCCGGACCGTGTCGGTGTCGATGCCCACCTTCTTCATCTCCCCATGTAGACGTTATCCATGTATGAAGATGGAGGTTAGATACGCGAACGTCGGCCGTCAATACGACCGCCCTGCGCCCGTCCGTGCTCCGATCGCGCCCGCTTACGATCGGGACATGTCGGAGACAGGCGGTGTCCGCGAGGTGAAGTCGGCCGCTCGGACGGTCGAGCTGCTGGAACTGCTCGCCGCGCGCGGGGACCGCCCGGCGCGGCTGCAGGAGCTGGCGGACGCCCTGGAGGTGCCGCGCAGCTCGATGTACGCGCTGCTGCAGACCCTGATAGGCCGGGGCTGGGTGCGCACCGATGTCACCGGCTCCCTCTACGGCATCGGCATCCACGCCCTGCTGACCGGCACCGGTTACCTCGACTCCGATCCGCGCGTCCGCCTGGTGCGCCCGTATCTCGACGAGGCGTCCGAGGCGCTGGGCGAGACCATCCATCTGGGCCGGCTGGACGGACGGGACGTGGCCTACCTCGCCACCCGCGAGTCGCACGAGTACCTGCGCACGATCAGCCGCGTCGGCCGTCGCCTGCCCGCCCACGTCGGCGCGCTCGGCAAGGCCCTGCTCGCCGAACGCCCCGACGACGAGCTGCCCGAGGGCCCCTACGAGGCGCTCACCCCGAAGTCCCACACCGACCGGGAGTCGCTGCGGGCGGACCTGGCCGAGGTGCGGGCGCGCGGTTACTCCGTGGACCGCGAGGAGGGCGTGCCCGGGATCGTCGGCTTCGGGTTCGCGCTGCGGTACGAGCATCCGGCGCAGGACGCGATCAGCTGCTCGGTGCCGCTGGTGCGCCTCACGGCCGGGCACGAGGAGCGGATCGTGGCCGTGATGCGGGAGATACGCGCCAAGATCGAGGCGACGGCACCGGGGGCCGGCGGGGCCGTGAATTGGCGTTAGGGAGCGCCGAAAAGGCGCCCTTCTACCCGATGTCCCCCCTGGTAAACAGGGTGTGACTCAGATCATGCATCCTCAATTTCTTCGGGCGGCACCCGCTTGGTATGAATTGCCCCGAGCCGCCTCTTCTCGCCTTGCAGGAACGCCCGTGTTCGCCCGCCGTACCCCCACGCCCTGGCCCCTCGTCGCCCTTTTCACGGCCGGGTATCTCGCCCCCTATCTGCTGCCGACCGTGGTCGGCCGGCTGGACGGCGGACTGCCGCTGACCGCCACCGAGGCGGGCGCCGTCGGCAGCGCGCTGCTGCTGAGCTCGTCCTCGGCCGGGTTCCTGCTGGCCTCCCGGGTGGAACGGATCGGCGCGCGGACCATGGCCCGGGCCGGGCTGCTGCTGGCGGTGCTGGGCTACGGCGGGGCGGCCCTGGCCGGTTCGGTGCCGGCCGTGGTCGCGGGCGCGGTCCTCGGCGGCTTCGGCTCCGGTACGGCCACGGCGGTCGCCGCGACCCGGATCGCCGCCGAACCCGACCCGCACCGCGCCTCCACGCTGGGCCTGCTCGGGGTGTCCGCGCTCGCGGGGGCCGTCTATCTGACGGTGCCGCACCTCGGCGCGGGCCACGGTCAGCCGCTCGCCGCCATCGCGCTGACCGCCCTCGCCGTAGGGCCGCTGACGGGGCGTCTGCCCGGCCGTACGGCACCCGCCGACCCCGCGCTGCCCGAGGAACGCGCCCCCCTGCCCCATCTGCGGGCCGGGCTGGCGCTGGCCGCCGCCATGCCCTTCTGGTCCCTCGTGCAGAACTCCCTCTGGGGAGTGAGCGGACGGATCGGGCTGACGCAGGCGCACCTCGGCGAGGCGGCCGTCGGCGCGGTGTTCGCGGTGGCGCTGGGCGCCGGGCTGATGGGGGTGCTGGCCGCCGGGGCGCTCGGGGCGCGGCTCGGCCGGGCGGTGCCGATCGGCGTCGGGACCGTCGTCATCGCGGGCTGTGTGGCGGGCAACGCCTCGGCCACCACGCCGATGGGCTTCGCGACCGGCCAGATCGTCTGGAACGTGCTCTACCCCGTCGTCCTGTCGTACGTGATCGGGCTGGCCGCCTCGCTGGATCCGCGCGGGCGCTGGGCGGTGCTCGTCGGCTCGGCGGGCTCGCTGGGCACGGCGGCCGGTCCGCTCACCGGGAGCGTGCTGTCGGAGCAGGCCGGGTTCCCGGCGATGGGTCTGGTGCTGGGGGCGGCGCTGCTCGTCGTCGCCGTGCCGATGACCGGGGTGGCGCTGCACGCGAGTGGGCGCCAGGTGCTTCCGGGGGCCGTACGGCGGCGGGGCGGGGCGCCCGCCCGGCCGGTCGTCGAGATCGAGGTGGACACCCCGGCCGCCCCCGCGCCGGACGCCTACGACACGGCCGGACCCCGGCAGGCGGGCGCCGCACCGGGGTCCGGGAACTGAACGGTTCGCTCCGGGCGAGGGCGGCGGCCGTGCCGGCCGTGCCGGCCGTGGACACGGTGTACCGCATCACCGGAGCGACTGGAACCGGTAGTTCTCCACTTCGGCGAGATACCGGGCCCGCCGCTCCTCGTCGTCCTCCAGGAAGGAGGCGGTGAAGGAGTTGCGGGCCAGCTCGCGCAGCCGCTCCTCGGTCAGGCCGAGGGTCCGCCGTACGGCGTCGAAGTTGTCGCCCGCGTATCCGCCGAAGTAGGCCGGGTCGTCGGAGTTGACCGTGCACACGAGCCCGGCGTCGAGCATCGCGGGCAGCGGGTGGTCGGCGAGGGTGTCGACGGTGCGCAGCCGGACGTTGGACAGCGGACACAGCGTCAGCGGGATCCGCTCGCGCACCAGCCGCTCGACGAGCGCCGGGTCCTCCATGCAGCGCAGCCCGTGGTCCACGCGCTCGACGCCGAGGACGTCCAGGGCCTCGGTGATGTACTCGGGCGGCCCCTCCTCCCCCGCGTGCGCCACGCGCCTGAGCCCCAGCGCGGCGGCGGCCTCGTACACCGCGCGGAACTTCACCGGCGGGTGCCCCACCTCGGCGGAGTCCAGACCGATGCCGGTGATCCGGTCGAGGTACGGCTTCGCCGCGTCCAGGGTCGCGAGGGCCGACTCGGCGGACTCGTCGCGCAGGAAACAGAGGATGAGCCGGGTCGACACCCCGTGGTTCGTCTCACTGCCGCCGAGCGCCCGCCACAGCCCCTCCACCACCGTGCCCATGCCGACGCCCCGGGCGAGATGGGCCTGCGGGTCGAAGAAGATCTCGGCGTGCCGCACCCCCTGGGCGGCGGCCCTCGCGAGGTAGGCGTTCGCGAGGTCCTCGAAGTCCCGCTCGGTGCGCAGGACGGCCATCAGCTCGTAGTACAGGTTCAGGAAGGACTGCAGGTCCTCGAACCGGTAGGCCTTGCGCAGCTCTTCCGTGTCGGCGTACGGCAGGGTGACCCCGTTGCGGGCGGCCAGCTCGAACGCCAGCTCCGGCTCCAGGGTTCCTTCGATGTGCAGGTGCAGTTCAGCTTTCGGGAGGGGCATCAAAGCATCGTACGGCTGTTTCACCGCCGTTTCGGTAGCGGCACCCGCAGCAGGTCCTGTGCCACGGTCAGCTCGCCCTCGAAGCCCGCCGCCCGTGCCTGCCGCTCGAACTCGTCCGCCTCCGTGTAGCGCTGGCTGAAGTGGGTGAGCACGAGATGCCGTACGCCCGCCTCGACCGCGACCCGGGCGGCCTGACCGGCGGTCAGATGGCCGTGGTCGACGGCGAGCCGCTCGTCCTCGTCGAGGAACGTCGACTCGATGACGAGCATGTCGGCGCCCTCCGCGAGCGCGTGGACGCCGTCGCAGAGCCGGGTGTCCATGACGAACGCGAACCGCTGGCCGCGGCGGATCTCGCTGACGTCGTCGAGCGAGACGCCGTTGACGGAGCCCTCCCGCTGGAGCCGGCCGACGTCCGGGCCCTTGAGGCCGTGCGCGGCGAGGCGTTCGGGGAGCATCCTGCGGCCGTCGGGTTCGGTGAGCCGGTAGCCGTAGGACTCGACGGGGTGCGAGAGCCTGCGGGCGTCGAGGGTGTAGGAGGGCCGGGCGTCGAGGACGCCGTCCGCGCTCACCGGTACCTGCGTCAGCGGGACCGTCTCGCGGTAGGCGGTGGCGTACCGGAGGCGGTCGAAGAAGCGTTCGCCGGAGAGCGGGTAGTGGACGGTGACCTCGTGCGGGACCTGGTCGAGGTTGATGCGCTGGATGACCCCGGCGAGGCCGAGCGAGTGGTCGCCGTGGAAGTGCGTGACGCAGATCCGGTTCAGGTCGTGGGCGGCGACCCCGGCCCGCAGCATCTGGCGCTGGGTGCCCTCGCCGGGGTCGAAGAGGATGCCCTCGCCGTCCCAGCGCAGCAGGTAGCCGTTGTGGTTGCGGTGCCGGGTGGGGACCTGGCTGGCGGTGCCGAGGACGACGAGTTCACGTACGGACATGGCGGACTATCCGGGGGGCCAGTGGAGGCCGCGGCCCCCGAGGACGTGGGCGTGGGCGTGCCAGACGGTCTGGCCGGCGCCGCTGCCGGTGTTGAAGACGACGCGGTAGCTCTCCAGCTTGTCCTCCTCGGCGACGGCCTTCGCCTCGCGCAGGACGTCCGCGGCGATCGTCGGTTCGGCGGCGGCCAGTTCCGCGGCGTTCTCGTAGTGCGCGCGGGGGATCACCAGGACGTGGGTGGGCGCCTGCGGGTTGATGTCCCGGAAGGCGACGGTCGTCTCCGTCTCACGGACGATCGTCGCCGGGATGTGGCCCTCGGCGATCTTGCAGAACAGGCAGTCGTCCTGCGGTTGCCCTGACATGGCGGTCCCCTCGGGTTGAGCCGGTGATCGGGTGGCATCGTAGCGTTGTCGGGTGCGGGTGCGTTGTGCTTGATTGCGCGGTTCCCCGCGCCCCTAGGTGGGCAGACCGGGCGGAGTTTTGGCTGGACGTTCCTCCAGTGCCCGCAGGGCCAGTCTCACCGCTTCGTCCAACTGGACGTCCCTGCCCGCCGCGTAGTCCTGGGGGGTGCAGATCACCTCTACGTCGGGGTCGACGCCGTGGTTTTCCACGGCCCAGCCGTAGCCCTCCAGCCAGATGGCGTACTTGGGCTGGGTGACGAGGGTGCCGTCGACCAGGTGGTAGCGGCTGTCGATGCCGATCGTGCCGCCCCAGGTGCGGGTGCCGACGACCGGGCCGATGCCGAGGGCCTTGATGGCGGCGTTGACGATGTCGCCGTCGGAGCCGGAGAACTCGTTGGCGACGGCGACGACGGGGCCGCGCGGGGCGTCCAGCGGGTAGGAGAACGGGCGGGCGTCGCGCGGGACGTCCCAGCCGACGATCCGGCGGGCGAGCTTCTCCACGACCAGCTGGGAGGTGTGGCCGCCGCGGTTCTCCCTGACGTCCACGACGAGACCCTCGCGGGCCACCTCGACGCGCAGGTCGCGGTGGATCTGGGCCCAGCCGGGCGCCTGCATGTCGGGGACGTGGAGATAGCCGAGGCGGCCGCCGGAGACCTCGTGGACGTAGGCCCTACGGTCGGCGACCCAGGCGTGGTAGCGCAGGGACTCCTCGTCGTCGACGGGGACCACGACCGCGTGCCGGGGCTCGCCGCCGCCGGCGGGGGAGACGGTCAGTTCGACGACCTTGCCCGCCGTTCCGACGAGCAGCGGGGCGGGGCCGGTGACCGGGTCCACCGGGTGTCCGGCGACGGCGAGGATCGCGTCGCCGGGCCGCACCGCGACGCCGGGCGCGGCGAGCGGGGAGCGGGCGTCGGGGTCGGAGGTCTCCGAGGGCAGCACCCGGTCGATGCGCCAACTGCCGTCGTCGTGGCGGGAGATGTCGGCGCCGAGCAGGCCCTGGCGGGGGCCGTGGCCGTAGCCGCCACGCGGGGAGACATAGGCGTGGGAGGTGCCGAGTTCGCCGTGGACCTCCCACAGCACGTCGACCAGGTCGTCGTGGGTGGCGACCCGGTCGAGCAGCGGGCGGTAGCGGTCCAGGACGGCGTCCCAGTCGAGACCGCCCAGGTCGGCCAGCCAGAAGTTGTCCCGCATGATGCGGCCGGTCTCGTCGTACATCTGCCGCCATTCGGCGGCGGGGGCGACGGTCTGCCGGATCCGGCCGAGGTCGACGGTGATGTTGGTGTCGCTGTCCTCGTCGCCGGAGGCGCGCCGGTCGCTGGGGACCACCTTGAGCTTGCCGTCGGCCCGCAGCAGCAGCCGCTTGCCGTCGCCACTGACCTCGAAGCCGTCGGCGTCGGCGGCGAGGTGTTCGATGCGCTGCTGGACGAGGTCGTAGCGCTCCAGCTCGGTGCGCGGGTCGGGGTCGTCCGGGGTGGCCCGGGAGGCGCCGAGAACACCGCGCACGGGGTGCCGCAGCCACAGGACGCCGTCCTTGGCGGCCGCGAGCCCGGAGTAGCGGCCGGCCTCGACGGGGAACGGCACTATCCGGTCGGCGAGGCCTTCGAGGTCGATCCGGGTGGCGGGGGTGCCCTCGCTGTCGGGGGTCTCGTCCTTGTCGGGCGCGTCGAAGGGGCGGCCGTGGCGCTGGGGGCCGAACGGGGAGGGGGTGGTGGCGGCGAGGGTGATCAGATGGGGGCGGGCGCCGGCCGGGAAGGAGAGGTCGAAGACGTGTTCGTCGTAGACCGGGTCGAAGGCGCGGGTGGACAGGAACGCGAGGTGCTTGCCGTCGAGGGTGAAGGCGGGCGCGTAGTCGCGGAAGCGCAGTGGGGTCGCCTCGGTGACCGACAGGTCGGTGACGTTGGCGAGCTTGAGCTGGGCGAGCGGGGGCGGGCCGGGGTGCGACCAGGCGAGCCAGGCGGAGTCGGGTGAGAAGACCAGGTCGGAGACTTCTCCGTCGGTGCTGCGGTCGACCTCGCGGACCTCGCCGCTCTCGCGTTCGACGAGGAGGAGCCGCCCGTCGTGCGCGGCTACGGCGGCCCGGCTGCCGTCGGGGGCCATCGCGAGCTCCAGGACCCGGCCGAGGCGTCCGGCCGCGAGCCGGCGCGGGGTGGCGCCGGCGACGGGTCCGGTGGCGGGGGCGAACTCCAGGGCGTCCTCGCCCTCGGCGTCCGTCACCCATACGACCCACTCCTCGCCCTCCGTGCGGAAGGTGCGCGGCAGCCGTGCGCGCACGCCGGGCTGGGCGGCGAGGGCCCGTGCGGGACCGGAGCGGTGGGTCACCCAGTGGACGGCGCCGCGCACCTCGACGGCGCTGCCGCGCGCGGTGTGGTCCGGCGCGGCCCCGCCGAGCCAGCGGGCGGCGGAGACGGGGTGGGGGCGGCGGTCGACGCGCTGTCCGCCGAGGCGGATGTCGAGGCGGCGCGGCTCGGCCGTGTCCAGGTCGTCGAGGAGCCACAGCTCGCCGGCCGACATGTACACGATCCGGGTGCCGTCGCCGGTGGCCTGCCGGACGTAGAAGCCGTCGTCGGCGGTGTGGCGGCGCAGGTCGGAGCCGTCGGCGAGGGAGGAGTACAGCGCGCCGGTGCCCTCGTGGTCGGAGAGGAACGCGATCCGGTCCCCCGCCCAGACCGGGCATTCGAGGTTGCCGTCGAGTTCCTGGTGCAGCCGGACGAACTCCCCGCTGCCCTCCCGGTCGATCCACAGCTTTCCGGCCGTGCCGCCCCGGTAGCGCTTCCAGTAGGCGGCCTCGCGGCCCATCGGCGCGGACAGCAGCACGGTGTGCGGGCCGTACGCGACGGCGCCGACCGGGCCGTACGGCAGGGTGGTGGCCGGTCCGCCGTCGACCGGGACGGCGCGGGCCCAACTGCGGCGCAGGGTGGCCTGGTCGTGGGTGCTCAGCGCGAGGACCCGGCCGTCGGGGGTCCAGCCGCGTACCCGGGTCTGCCAACTCCCCCAGTGGGTCAGGCGGGTGGCCGGGCCGCCCTCGACGGGCGCGATGTGCACCTCGGGGGCGCCGTCGCGGGTGGAGGTCCAGGCGACGGTGGTTCCGTCGGGTGAGATACGGGGGGCCGACACCGGTACGTTGTCGGCGCTGACCCGCCAGGCGCGGCCCCCGTCGAGGGGTGCGAGCCACACGTCGTCCTCGGCGGCGAACGCCACCAACTCGCCGTGCAGGTGCGGGTGTCGGAAGTATGCGGCAGGCGTCGCGGACTGTGTCACCAGATCACTGTATTCAGGGATGGGACCGCAGGTCAGGGGTTTCGATCACTTCTGTCCGCCCTTGCCATCGACGGTCTGGGTGACGGTCACGGTCACGGTGACGGTCGGCCGGGCGGAACCGGACGGTCCTGGCGGCGAGGAAGGGGCTTGGACCGGCGAGGGCGACGCGGAGCCGCAGTCACCGAGCCCGCTGACCCGGAACAGTTCCTTCGTGCCGACGTCCGCGCGCAGATCGCCCCGCACACACTTCCCGTCGACCGCCCGTGCGATCTTGCCGTCGACGGTGATGTCCTTCCCGTCCTTGGTCTCCCCCCGGCAGTCGACGGAGACCAGCCGGTCGTCGTGCTCGGCGGTGCAGGTGAGCCAGCGCACGTCCACGTCCCGCCGCCCGATCTCCGCCGTGGCGGCCTGATCGGTCGTGTACGCCACGGAGATGCTGCTCACCCCGCCGCCCGGCTCGCAGGCCACGACGCCGCCCAGGACGACGGGCACCCCCACGAGAAGCCACATCCGCCTCGATGCCCCCATGGACGGCAGCCTGCCACTCGCCCGGGCGGCGCGGTAGCCCGGATGCGGCCATGCTCCGCAACGGAGCCCTCTCGGACGGGCCGGTGAGCGGGGGTCAGGACCAGCGGCCGGTGCGGCCGAGGAGGAGGGCCGCGGCGGCCGTGCCCGCGGTGGAGGTGCGCAGGACGGTGGGGCCGAGGACGTAGGGGCGGGCGCCCGCCTCCGCGAAGACGGCCAGCTCCTCGGGGGAGACGCCTCCCTCGGGACCGACGACGAGCACGATCTCGCCGCCGGCGGGGAGTTCGGCGGTGGCGAGCCGGTCCTCGCCGCTCTCGTGGAGCACGGCCGCGAAGTCGGCGCCCGCGAGCAGCGCGGCGACCTCCTTGGTGCTCGCCGCGTCGGCGACCTCGGGGAAGCGGACCCGGCGGGACTGCTTGCCGGCCTCGCGGGCGGTGGCCCGCCACTTGCCGAGCGCCTTCAGGCCCCGCTCGCCGCGCCACTGCGTGATGCAGCGGGACGCCTGCCAGGGCACGATCGCGTCGACGCCGACCTCGGTCATGGTCTCGACGGAGACCTCCCCGCGGTCGCCCTTGGGGAGCGCCTGGACGACGGTGATCCGGGGGGACGCCTCGGGTTCGTCCCGCACGGCTCCCAGGTCCAGGACCAGCCGGTCCTTGCCCTCGGCCGCCGTCACGACGCCCTCGGTCCAGCGGCCCCGCCCGTCGGTGAGGACGACGTCCTCACCGGGCCGCAGCCGCTTGACGGAGACGGCGTGCCGTCCCTCGGGGCCGTCGAGCACGAACTCCCGCCCCACGGCGTCGAGTCGGTCGACGACGAAGACGGGCGCGGTCATCGCGCGTCGCCCTCGGCCACGGCGGCCCGCGCGGTCTCCAGTTCCGCCACCAGGACCTCCACCAGCTCGGCGGCGGGCAGCTCACGGGCCATCCGGTGGCCCTGGCCCGCCCAGAGCGCCATGCCCTGCGCGTCGCCCGCCTTGGCGGCCGCCTTGCGCAGCGGCGCGGTGAGGTGGTGGACCTCGGGGTAGGCGGCGGGGGCGTACGGGCCGTGCTCGCGCAGGAAGCGGTTGACCAGGCCCCGGGCCGGGCGGCCGGAGAAGGCGCGGGTCAGCTCGGTGCGCACGAACAGGGGGTCGGTGAGGGCCGCCTTGTGCACGGCATGCGCGCCGGACTCGTTCGTGGCGAGGAACGCGGTGCCGAGCTGGGCGGCGCTCGCGCCGGCGGCGAGGACGGCGGCGATCTGGCTGCCGCGCATGATGCCGCCGGCGGCGACGATCGGCAGGCTCACGGCCTCGCGGACCTGGGCGAGGAGGGCGAGGAGTCCGAGGGCTGAGCCGTCGTTCTCGGGGTTGTCCTTGTGGGTGCCCTGGTGGCCGCCGGCCTCCATGCCCTGCACGATCACCGCGTCGGCCCCGGCCCGCTCCACGGCCAGCGCCTCCTCGGCGGAGGTCACGGTGACGAGGGTGGACGTTCCGGCCCCGCGCAGCGCCTTCAGGGTGTCGGCGCCGGGGACACCGAAGTGGAAGGACACCACCGGCACGGGGTCGTCGAGGAGTGCGGCGATCTTGGCGTCGTAGCCGTCGTCGCGCCCGCTGTCCGGGTCGCCGAGCTCGGTCCGGTACCAGCTGACCTCGCCGGCGAGCTGCTCGGCGTAGACCTGGACGGCGCCCGCGTCGAGGGGCGCGGCGCCGGCCGCTCCAGTGGAGCCGGTGCCTGCACCGGGGTACTCGGGCTGGGGCATGAAGAGGTTCACGCCGAAGGGGCGGCCGGTCAGTCCGCGGAGTTGCTTGATCTCCTGGTACAGGCCGTCGGCCGTCTTGTACCCGCCGGCCAGGAAGCCGAGCCCGCCGGCCTCGGACACGGCGGCGGCGAGCTGCGGCACGGAGACACCGCCCGCCATGGGGGCCTGCACGATCGGGTGGGGGAAGAGATCGGTCAGCTCGGAGGACATGACGGCATGGTGTCACGTCCTCCGAACAAGTCCGAATTCAGGCCTGCGGGGAGGCGATCCGGCCACGCTCAGCGGCCGTTGAACGCGTCCTTCAGCCGGGAGAACAGCCCCTGCTGCCCCGGCTGGAACTGGCCCTGCGGCCGCTCCTCGCCGCGCAGCTTGGCCAGCTCGCGCAGCAGCCGCTCCTGCTCGGGGTCGAGCTTGGTCGGGGTCATGACCTCGACGTGGACGATGAGGTCGCCCCGGCCGCCGCCCCGCAGATGCGTGACACCGCGGCCGTGCAGCGGGATCGACTGGCCGGACTGGGTGCCGGGCCGGATGTCGACCTCCTCCAGGCCGTCCAGCGTCTCCAGCGGCACCTTGGTGCCGAGGGCCGCCGCGGTCATCGGGATGGTGACCGTGCAGTGCAGGTCGTCGCCGCGCCGCTGGAAGGTGGAGTGCGGCAGCTCGTGGATCTCGACGTACAGGTCGCCGGCGGGGCCGCCGCCGGGGCCGACCTCGCCCTCGCCCGCGAGCTGGATGCGGGTGCCGTTGTCGACACCGGCCGGGATCTTGACCGTGAGCGTGCGCCGGGAGCGCACCCGGCCGTCGCCCGCGCACTCCGGGCAGGGGTTCGGGACGATGGTGCCGAAGCCCTGGCACTGGGGGCAGGGGCGGGAGGTCATGACCTGGCCGAGGAAGGACCGGGTCACCTGGGAGACCTCGCCGCGGCCGCGGCACATGTCACACGTCTGGGCGCTGGTGCCGGGGGCGGCGCCCTCGCCGCTGCATGTGGAGCAGACGATCGCGGTGTCGACCTGGATGTCCTTGGTGGTGCCGAAGGCGGCCTCCTCGAGGTCCACCTCCAGCCGGATCATCGCGTCCTGGCCGCGCCGGGTCCTGGACCTCGGCCCCCGCTGGGACGCCGTACCGAAGAACGCGTCCATGATGTCGGAGAAGTTGCCGAAGCCACCGGCCCCGAAGCCGCCCGCGCCACCGCCGCCGGCCTGGGAGAGGGGGTCGCCGCCGAGGTCGTAGACCTGCTTCTTCTGCGGGTCGGAGAGCACCTCGTAGGCGGCGTTGATCTCCTTGAACCGCTCCTGGGTCTTCGGATCCGGGTTGACGTCCGGGTGCAGCTCGCGGGCGAGCCGGCGGAAGGCCTTCTTGATCTCATCCTGCGACGCGTCGCGGCGCACGCCGAGAACGGCGTAGTAGTCCGTGGCCACTTACGACTCCGCCAGGATCTGTCCGACGTACCGTGCCACCGCTCGTACCGCTCCCATCGTTCCCGGGTAATCCATGCGGGTCGGTCCGACCACGCCGAGTTTGGCGACTGCCTCGCCGCCCGAACCGTAGCCGACCGAGACCACGGAAGTGGAGTTGAGTCCCTCGTAGGCGTTCTCGTGACCGATGCGTACGGTCATGCCCGAATCCCCCGCCTCGCCCAGGAGTTTGAGGAGAACGACGTGTTCCTCCAGGGCCTCCAGGACGGGCCGGATGGTGAGAGGGAAGTCATGTCCGAAACGGGTGAGATTGGCGGTTCCGCCGATCATCAGCCGTTCCTCGTTCTCCTCGACGAGTGTCTCCAGCAGGGTGGAGAGCACCGACGAGACCGTGCCGCGGTCGTCCGCCTCGAAGGCGTCCGGCAGGTCCTCCACCAGACGCGGCACGTCGGTGAAGCGGCGGCCCGCGACCCGGCTGTTGAGCCGCGCGCGTAGATCCGCCAGAGAGGCCTCCCCGAAGGGTGCCGGGCAGTCCACCATGCGCTGCTCGACCCGTCCGGTGTCCGTGATCAGCACGAGCATCAGCCGGGCCGGGGCGAGCGACAGCAACTCCACGTGCCGCACGGTGGACCGGGTCAGCGACGGGTACTGCACGACGGCGACCTGCCGGGTGAGCTGCGCGAGCAGCCGTACGGTCCGGGCCACCACGTCGTCGAGGTCGACGGCGCCGTCGAGGAAGCTCTGGATGGCGCGCCGCTCGGGCGCGGTCATCGGTTTGACGCCGGCCAGCTTGTCCACGAACAGCCGGTAGCCCTTGTCGGTGGGGATCCGCCCGGCGCTGGTGTGCGGCTGGGCGATGTATCCCTCGTCCTCCAGGGCGGCCATGTCGTTGCGGACGGTGGCCGGGGAGACGCCGAGGTTGTGGCGCTCCGTGAGGGCCTTGGACCCCACGGGCTCCTCGGTGCCGACGTAGTCCTGGACGATGGCGCGCAGCACCTGCAGCCTGCGTTCACTCAGCACCCGCGCACACCTCCCGTGGTCGTCCCCCAGTGCCCTGGGCGTCTGCACTGGCACTCTTCGCTTCCGAGTGCCAGACGTTCCCCGGCCAGTGTACGGCTGTGGGGTACACCGGGGGCAAGGTCGGCCGGCGCGGGGACGCCTTACCGTTAGCGTCCCGGTATGACGGTGACTTGGGAAGAGCTGGGGTGGGAGCCGGTCGCGGCCGGGGTCGGGCGGGTGCGGCTGCCGGGCTGGGACTGCACGGCCGGGCTGGTCGTGGGGGCGGGCGCGGTGCTGGTGGTGGACGCCGGGTCGAGTCTGGCGGAGGGGGTGACGCTGCGGACGCAGGCCGAGGAGCTGACCGGCACGCGTGTGACCCATCTCGCGCTCACCCATCCGCACTTCGACCATGTGTTCGGCGCGGCGGCGTTCGCGGGCGCGGAGGTGTACGGCGCGGTGGGCATGGACACGGTCCCGGCGGAGGAGCTGCGGGCGGACGCGGTGCGCAACGGTCTGGACGAGTCGACGGCGACCGATGCCGCGGACGCCCTGGTCCGGCCCCGGCACCCGGTCTCCGGGGAGCGGACCCTCGATCTGGGGGCCGGCCGCCAGGTCCTGCTGGCGAACGTGGGCCCGGCGCACACGGCGCACGACCTCGCGGTCCTGGTCCCGGGCTCGCCGGAGGTCGTGTTCTGCGGCGACCTGGTGGAGGAGTCCGGCGAGCCCCAGGCAGGCCCCGACGCCGTCCCCTCGCACTGGCCCGCCGCCCTGGACCGCCTCCTCGCCCTCGGCGGCGAGGACGCGCTGTACGTGCCGGGGCACGGGGCGGTGGTGGACGCGGCGTTCGTACGGCGGCAGCGGGACGCGCTGGCGGCCCGCTTCGGCGTGTCGCGCTGAGACGGGCGTACTGGGGGCGGAGCTTCTCCTATCGTCATCCGAATGCGCCAGTACTCGCCGGATCTGACCCCTCCGTGGAAGAAGCCGAAGCCCGTCCCCGAGGTCCCGGCGGAGCCCGGCCTGGTGGTGGAGGAGCCCGGCACCGGCTTCTGCGGGGCGGTGATCCGCTGCGAGGCGGGCACGGTGACCCTGGAGGACCGCTTCGGCAAGCACCGCGTCTTCCCGCTGGAGCCCCGCGGCTTCCTCCTGGAGGGCCGCGTGGTGACCCTCGTACGGCCGCCCTCCGGTGCCCCCGTACGCCCCGCCCGCACCGCCTCCGGCTCGGTCGCCGTCCCCGGCGCCCGGGCCCGGGTCGCCCGCGCCGGCCGCATCTACGTCGAGGGCCGGCACGACGCCGAGCTGGTCGAGAAGGTGTGGGGCGACGACCTGCGCATCGAGGGCGTGGTGGTGGAGTACCTGGAGGGCGTGGACGACCTCCCGTCGATCGTGGCGGACTTCGGGCCCGGCCCCGACGCCCGGCTGGGCGTCCTGGTCGACCACTTGGTGCCCGGTACGAAGGAGTTCCGCCTCGCCCAGTCGGTGACGAGCGAACACGCCCTGGTCGTGGGCCACCCGTACATCGACATCTGGGAGGCGGTGAAACCGTCCTCGCTGGGCATCGCGGCCTGGCCGCGCGTCCCCCACGGCCAGGACTGGAAGACGGGCGTGTGCCGCGCGCTGGGCTGGCCGTCCGACAACACCGGGGCGGTGTGGCAGGCGATCCTGGCCCGCGTCGGCTCCTACAAGGACCTGGAGCCGGCCCTGCTGGGCAGGGTGGAGGAACTGATCGACTTCGTCACGGGTAGCGGTGGGGCCTGACGTTGGGAAACGTTCCGAACTCGGTGGTGTCGAGTTCGAGTTCCAGAGCCCGCAACAGGACCGAATTGCCGAACTTGATGATCTCCTGGCTGAGGTAGTCGGCATCCTCACCCTGGCCTGTGGGCCTCGTCAGCAGGACACACTGCGCCATGATCGGGTCGACGAGGAGGTAGGCAGGGATCTTTCCCGCCGCGTAGATCGACCGCTTGACCACATAGTCCTGGTGGACGCTGGACTTCGACACGACCTCGACCACCAAGGTGATCAACTGGGACGGCACCAGATTGCCTGAGGCCGGGGCCACCCCGCGCTCCAGCACCATGAGGTCCGGAATGGGCTCGCTGGCCTCACCGAGGATGTCCACATCCTGGGTCTGGAGGCGATCCCAGCGTTGCCGGGGGATCTGGTCCTGCACATCGGCGACGATCATGTTGTGCACGATGTCAGGGCTGGCCATCATCACGACTACCCCCCGAAGAAGCTCGACCTTCAGTCCCTCGGGCGGCTCGAACCCCTCGAAGAACCTGGTCACCCCACGCTCATCCACAGCGGTCATCTCCATGGCCTCCACATCCGCCGCGTGCTGTCAGCGGCAGCCTACGAACCAGGTTAGGGAACGAACCCGCGTTCCACAGGGATTCACCCGCCGGGGTGATCAGTCCACCAGGTCCCTGACCACCGCGTCCGCCAGCAGCCGCCCCCGCAGGGTGAGCACGGCACGGCCGTCGTCGTACGGCCCCTGGGCCAGCAGCCCGTCCGTCAGGGCCCGGCGTGCGGCCTTCAGGCCCTCCTCCCGGAGCAGGTCCAGTGGTACGCCCTCCCGCAGGCGCAGCTCCAGCAGGACGCGTTCGACGCGGCGGTCCTCCTCCGAGAGGAGTTCGCGGCCCGCGCCCGGGGAGCGGCCGGCGGCGAGAGCCGTCGCATAGGCGCCCGGATGCTTCACGTTCCACCAGCGCACGCCCCCCACATGGGAGTGCGCCCCGGGGCCCGCGCCCCACCAGTCGGCGCCGCGCCAGTAGAGCTCGTTGTGGAGGCAGCGGGCCGACGGCGAGGTGGCCCAGTTGGAGACCTCGTACCAGTCGTAGCCCGCGGCCGACATCACCTCGTCGGCGATCAGATAGCGGTCCGCGTGGACGTCGTCGTCGGTCATCGGGATCTCCCCGCGCCGGATGCGCCGGGCCAGCTGGGTGCCCTCCTCGACGATCAGGGCGTACGCGGAGACATGGTCGGGTCCGGCCCCGAGCGCGGCCTCCAGGGACGCCCGCCAGTCGTCGTCGGACTCACCGGGGGTGCCGTAGATCAGGTCGAGGTTGACGTGCTCGAAGCCCGCCGCCCGGGCCTCCGCGACGCATGCCTCGGGCCGTCCGGGGGTGTGGGTGCGGTCGAGGATCCTCAGGACGTGCTGGCGGGCGCTCTGCATGCCGAAGGAGATCCGGTTGAAGCCGCCCGCGCGCAGGGTGGCGAGATAGGACGGGTCCACGGACTCGGGGTTCGCCTCCGTCGTCACCTCCGCGTCCGCCGCCAGACCGAACTCGTCACGGATCGCGCCCAGCATCCGTACGAGATCGCCGGCCGCCAGAAGCGTGGGGGTGCCGCCGCCGACGAAGACCGTGCGGACCTCGCGCGGGTCGTCGCCCAGCACCTTCCGCGCCAGCCGGATCTCGTCGATCAGGGTGTCGGCGTAGTTGTCGCGGGAGGCGAGGACGCCACCGGTGCCGCGCAGCTCGGTGGCGGTGTAGGTGTTGAAGTCGCAGTACCCGCAGCGGGTCGCGCAGTAGGGGACGTGCAGATAGAACCCGAGGGGGCGGTCGGCGGCGCCGGTGAGCGCGTGCGCCGGGAGCGCGCCGTCGTCGGGGACGGGCTCACCGTCGGGGAGTGCGGAAGGCATGCCCTCCATTGTTCCGTACGACCGTCCCGTACGACGACGGTCACTCCGCCTGCAGCACCAGCAGCGCCAGATCGTCCTCCGGAGGCCGCTCGCCGAACTCGTGCACGAGCCGGTGGATGCGCTCGGCGATCAGCTCGGCGTCCAGGCCCACGCACCCGGCGAGGGCGGTGGCCAGCCCGTCGCCGTCGTCGAACTGGCGGACGCCCGAGCGCCGCTCGGTCACCCCGTCGGTGACGCACAGCAGGCTGTCGCCGTGCCGCAGCTCCAGCACATCGCTGGTGTACGTCGCCTCCTCGATGACCCCGAGGAGGGTCTGCGGGCGCGCGGCCGTGGCGACGGAGCCGTCGGGACCGAGCAGCAGCGGCAGCGGGTGCCCGGCGGAGGCGAGGGTGCAGCGGACGCCGCCCTCGAAGGGGGCGAGTTCGCCGTACAGGAGGGACAGGAAGCGGGTCTGGGGGCCGTCGCCGGGTCCGGCGGGGCCGACGAAGGCGCGGGCGGCGGCGTCGGCGGCCTCGGTGGCGTCGTCGAGGAGCAACTGGTTGAGCCGGTCCAGGACGTCGGCGACGCCGTAGCCCTCGCGGGCCAGCAGCCGCAGCCAGGGCCTGGCGAGGCCGATGACGACGGCGGCCTCCGGGCCCTTGCCCTGGACGTCGCCGATGGCGAAGCACCAGCGGCCGTCGCCCGCCGGGAACAGGTCGTAGAAGTCACCGCTCGGGCCGCCCTGCTCGCGCGGCTCGTGGACGAGGGCGCTGCGCACTCCGGGGATCTCGGCGACCGCGCCGGGCAGCAGGCCGCGTTGCAGGACGGCGCTGATGGTGGCCTGGCGGGCGTACTGGCGGGCCGCGCCGATCGCCAGCGCGACCCGGCGGCCGAGGTCCTCGACGAGCCCGGTGACCTCGTCGGGGAAGGCGCTCGGCCCGGGCCGCCCGATGACGAGGGTGCCGAGCGGGCGGCCCCCGGCGATCAGCCGGTAGGCGAGGGCCGCGCCGCGCGGGCCGAGCGTCGCGGCGGGCCAGAGGAAGGGCTCGGGGCCGGAGCGGGGCGGTTCCGCGGGGCGCGGCGGTTCCTTCTCCAGGGCCCGGCGCAGCTCCTCGATACGGCCTTCGTCGCCGTGCCAGACCCGGGCCAGCCGCGGCCCGGGTCCTCCGGCCCACTCGCCCCAGCCTCCGCCGTGTCCGCTGACCTCGTCCTCCAGCCAGACCGCGCACCAGTCGGCGAGCCGGGGCACCACGAGCTGGCTGGTGAGCGCGGCGACGAGATCCTCGTCGAGCTGCCCGGCGAGCAGGTCGGAGGCCTCGGCGAGGAAGGACAGGGCGCCCCGGTTGAGCCAGTCGCCGTCCCGGCCGGAGGGCTGCGGTTCGGGGGCGAGGGCTTCGAGGAGGGGGGCCAGGGGGGCGACGGGCGAGGCGCCCCGGGTCTCGTCGCAGGCGTGCGGCTCGGGGGCCAGGGGCAGCAGCCGTGCCCACACCGTCTTCGCGGCCCTGCGGTACGTCACCCCCCATGCGTCGGCGAGCGCGGCGACCAGGCGCAGGCCACGGCCGTACTCCGGGGTCTCGTACGGCGTCTCGGGCGGGTTGTCGCGCGGGGCGCGGGAGGGGTGGTGGTCGCAGACCTCGACGACGACCGCGTGTCCGTGCTCCGGGTCGTCCTCCAGCCGGCACAGCAGCTCCACGTCGGTGCCGGCGTGCACGACGGCGTTGGTGACGAGCTCGCTGACGACGAGTGTCACGTCCTCGGCGAGGCGTTCGGGAAGGGGCTCGGAGAGGTGTTCGGGAAGCTCCGCCCACTCCGAGAACGCGGCCCGCACCAGATCGCGCGCGACGCCCGGGGCATGGGCGCTGCCGGCCAGGGTGGCGCGGGCGACCGGGGGTGCGTGCGGGGTGGTGTGCGAGGGCGCACCGGTACCGAGGGAGACGGTCTCCCGCTGGGTCGGAATGGCCCCCATGCGCAGCTCCCCGGGCAGTTCGGATGCCCTCAGAGTGACAGACGGATCCCGGCCAAATGCGGTGAGTGACCGAAGGGGACCATGTTGGGCAAGAAGGGTGCTGCGCGTGTGTACGGATGTGGTCGATGAAGGGCGAAAGATGGCCGGCTTTCGAGCACGGGGGCTGCGGTTGGCCTGAAAGGGACGCGGGGCCGCGCCGATGTGCGGCTCCGCCGCGGGGGCGCGAGCCACCACCACGCATCCGCGGCCTCCCCCGCGCCCCCAGCTGCCGCTACGCCTCCCGGGTCCCCGCGTACATCTCCTCGATGAGGTGCTTGTACTCCCGCTCCACCACCGGCCGCTTCAACTTCAGACTCGGCGTGATCTCCCCGTGCTCCACGTCGAGATCGCGCGGCAGCAGCCGGAACTTCTTGATCGTCTGCCACTTCTGCAGCCCGCCGTTGAGCTCCGTGACATACCCCTCGACGAGCGCGACCGTCTCGGGAGCGGCGACGACCTCGGCGTAGGACCTGCCCCCCAGCCCGTTCTCCTTGGCCCAGTCCAGGATGGACACCTCGTCCAGCGCGATGAGCGCGGTGCAGAAGTTCCGGTCGGCGCCGTGCACGAGGATGTTGGAGACGTACGGGCACACGGACTTGAACTGGCCCTCGACCTCGGTGGGCGCGATGTACTTGCCGCCGGACGTCTTGAAGAGGTCCTTCTTGCGGTCGGTGATCCGCAGGTAGCCGTCGGGCGACAGCTCGCCGATGTCACCGGTGTGGAACCAGCCGTCGGCCTCCAGCACCTCGGCGGTCTTCTCGGGCAGCCCGTGGTAGCCCTCCATGATGCCGGGGCCGCGCAGCAGGATCTCGCCGTCCTCGGCGATCCGCACCTCCGTGCCGGGCAGCGGCTTGCCGACCGTGCCGGTGCGGTAGGCCTCGCCGGGGTTGACGAAGGAGGCCGCGGAGGACTCGGTGAGGCCGTAGCCCTCCAGGATGTGGATGCCGGCGCCGGAGAAGAAGAAGCCGATCTCCGGGGCGAGGGCGACGGAGCCGGAGACACAGGCGCGCAGCCGGCCGCCGAAGGCCTCGCGGATCTTGGCGTACACCAGCGCGTCGGCGGCCTTGTGCTTGGCCGAGAGTCCGAAGGGGGCGCTCGCGGTGCCGGTGCGGCGGAAGTTGTCCTGGGTGACCTTGGCGTACTCGCGGGCGACCTCGGCCGCCCAGCGGAAGATCTTGTACTTGGCGGGGCCGCCGGCGCGGGCCTTGTTGGCGATGCCGTTGTAGACCTTCTCGAAGATGCGCGGCACGGCCGCCATGTACGTCGGCCGGACCACCGGAAGGTTCTCGATGATCTTGTCGACGCGGCCGTCGACGGCGGTGACGTGGCCGACCTCGATCTGGCCGGAGGTGAGCACCTTGCCGAAGACGTGCGCGAGCGGCAGCCACAGGTACTGCACGTCCTCGCCGCTGATCAGCCCGGTCGCGGCGATCGCCTTCGCCATGTACGACCAGTTGTCGTGCGGCAGGCGCACGCCCTTGGGGCGGCCGGTGGTGCCGGAGGTGTAGATGAGGGTGGCGAGCTGGTCCTTGGTGATCTCGGCGACCCGCTCCTTGATCAGCCCGGGCTCCTGCTCCAGCCGGGCCGCGCCGCGCTTCTCCAGCTCGTCGAGCGTGAGGATCCAGTCCTCGCCGGTGTCGACGCCGGCCGGGTCGAGAACGACCACATGGGTGAGCTCGGGCAGCTCGGCGCGCTTCTCGACGGCCTTGGCGACCTGCGCCGCGTCCTCGGCGATCAGCACCCGGCTCTCGGAGTCGGAGAGGATGTACGCCGATTCCTCGGCGTTGGTCTGCGGGTAGATCGTGGTCGTCGCGGCGCCGGCGCACATGATGCCGAGGTCGGTCAGGATCCACTCGATACGGGTGGACGAGGCGAGCGCGACGCGCTGCTCGGGCCGCACCCCCAGCTCGATGAGCCCGGCCGCGATCGCGTACACCCGCTCGGCGGCCTGCGCCCAGCTCAGCGACTTCCAGTCGTCCGGGCCCTCGCCGGAGGCGGCGGGCACCGGGTGGCGGTACGCCTCGGCGTCGGGCGTGGCCGCCACGCGCTCCAGGAAGAGGCCCGCGACAGACGGCGGACGGTTCTCGATCAGGGTCTGTGTGTCGCTCACGACATCCTCCGGGGCCCGCTACGGCGCGGCTGGCTCTTGCGGCTGTTGTTTAACTCGCGAGTAACTATCGAGCAGGGATCAGGTTAAAGGGCGACCGCCCGGCACGTAAGGGGCCACGTCCTGTCACTTTCTACAGACAACGAACACCGGGCCCGCCGCGCAACAGCGCGACGGGCCCGGAAAGACGGCGCCGAACGGGCTACTTCTTGCCCTTGCCCGACCCACCGGCGTCGTCGCTGCTCAGGACGGCGATGAAGGCTTCCTGCGGAACCTCCACGGAACCCACCATCTTCATACGCTTCTTGCCTTCCTTCTGCTTCTCCAGCAGCTTCCGCTTACGGGAGATGTCACCGCCGTAGCACTTGGCGAGGACGTCCTTGCGGATGGCGCGGATGGTCTCGCGGGCGATGACCCGGGAGCCGATGGCGGCCTGGATCGGCACCTCGAACGCCTGCCGCGGGATCAGCTCGCGCAGCTTGGCGACGAGCCGCACGCCGTACGCGTACGCGGCGTCCTTGTGGGTGATCGCCGAGAAGGCGTCCACCTTGTCGCCGTGCAGCAGGATGTCGACCTTGACCAGGCTGGAGGTCTGCTCGCCGGTGGGCTCGTAGTCCAGCGAGGCGTAGCCCCGTGTCTTGGACTTCAGCTGGTCGAAGAAGTCGAAGACGATCTCGGCGAGCGGCAGGGTGTAGCGGATCTCGACCCGGTCCTCGGAGAGGTAGTCCATGCCGAGCAGGGTGCCGCGCCGGGTCTGGCACAGCTCCATGATCGAGCCGATGAACTCGGTCGGCGCCAGGATGGTGGCGCGCACGACCGGCTCGTACACCTCGCTGATCTTCCCCTCGGGGAACTCGCTCGGGTTGGTGACGACGTGCTCGCTGCCGTCCTCCATGACCACGCGGTAGACCACGTTCGGCGCGGTGGCGATCAGGTCGAGGCCGAACTCGCGCTCGAGACGCTCGCGGATCACGTCCAGGTGCAGCAGGCCGAGGAAGCCGACACGGAAGCCGAAGCCGAGGGCGGCGGAGGTCTCCGGCTCGTAGACCAGGGCGGCGTCGTTGAGCTGGAGCTTGTCCAGGGCCTCGCGCAGCTCCGGGTAGTCGGAGCCGTCCAGCGGATACAGACCGGAGAAGACCATCGGCTTCGGGTCCTTGTACCCGCCGAGGGCCTCGGTCGCGCCCTTGACCTGGCTGGTGACCGTGTCGCCGACCTTGGACTGGCGGACGTCCTTCACACCGGTGATCAGATAGCCCACCTCACCGACGCCGAGACCGTCGGCCGACAGCATCTCGGGCGAGTTGGTGCCGATCTCCAGCAGCTCGTGGGTCGCGCCGGTCGACATCATCCGGATCCGCTCACGCTTGTTGAGCTGGCCGTCGATGACTCGGACGTACGTGACCACGCCCCGGTAGGAGTCGTAGACCGAGTCGAAGATCATCGCGCGGGCCGGGGCGTCCTTGACGCCGACCGGCGCCGGGATGTCCCGTACGGCCCGATCGAGCAGCGCGTCGACGCCGACACCGGTCTTCGCGGAGACCCGCAGCACGTCGTCCGGGTCGCAGCCGACCAGGTTGGCGAGCTCCTCCGCGAACTTCTCCGGCTGGGCGGCGGGAAGGTCGATCTTGTTGAGCACCGGGATGATCGTGAGGTCGTTCTCCATCGCCAGGTAGAGGTTGGCGAGGGTCTGGGCCTCGATGCCCTGGGCGGCGTCGACGAGGAGGATGGTCCCCTCACAGGCCGCGAGCGACCGCGAGACCTCGTACGTGAAGTCGACGTGCCCCGGGGTGTCGATCATGTTGAGGATGTGCGTGTTGGTCTTGTCGTGGGTGGGAGCCCACGGCAGCCGCACCGCCTGGGACTTGATCGTGATGCCGCGCTCGCGCTCGATGTCCATCCGGTCGAGGTACTGAGCACGCATCTGCCGCTGCTCGACCACACCGGTCAGCTGGAGCATCCGGTCGGCGAGCGTGGACTTGCCGTGGTCGATGTGCGCGATGATGCAGAAATTGCGGATCAGAGCCGGGTCGGTACGGCTCGGCTCGGGCACATTGTTAGGGGTCGCGGGCACGCAGGGTCCTGTCTCTTGAGGCGCCTTATGCCTCGGGTCGGATCGATACGTAGGCTCCATGGTCCCACGGGCGGCGACCGGGGGCCGGTTTGGGCCATTCTCGCGGCCGCTGGTAACGTGGGCAGCTGTGTCTCATGCCCTCTCAGCGCGAGGCACCTAGGAAACCAGAACAAGAAGAGGCTTACTTCGTGGCGAACATCAAGTCCCAGATCAAGCGGATCAAGACCAACGAGAAGGCTCGGCTGCGCAACAAGGCCGTCAAGTCCTCCCTGAAGACCGCGATCCGCAAGGCCCGTGAGGCCGCTGCCGCGGGTGACCTCGAGAAGGCCACCGAGCTCCAGCGCGCTGCCGCGCGTCAGCTCGACAAGGCTGTCTCGAAGGGTGTCATCCACAAGAACCAGGCCGCCAACAAGAAGTCGGCGCTGGCTTCCAAGGTCGCGTCCCTCCAGGGCTGAACCTTTCTGGTCCGATCGCCGGAAGGATCCCGAGCGGGCCCTCTCTCATCCGCTCCCGACCGGCACCCGAGCCCGTACGCGGCCTGCGTTCGCCACGCGGGTATGGGCTCACCGGCTTCAACCGAAGGCCCCGGCCTCCCGTCCTGCCCAGGGCGGGGGCCGGGGCCTTCGGCGTACCCGGTCACATGCGGCACCGGGTCACCTCCGGCACCGGGTCACATCCAGAACTCGTCGGCCTTCTCCATGTCCGCGACGCACTCGTCGAGGTCGCTGATCCTGTCTCCCACGATCCGGAAGACGATCCCGCCCATCTCGTCGATGTGCTTGCCGCCCCGGTCGGCGGTGAAGTGGTGCACCGACATGACATGCCCGCGGCCGTCCACGAACAGATTGCGCAGCTCGACGCGGAACGATCCGCCGGTCTCCGAGTAGAGCCGGCCGTAGTAGTCGTCCAGGACCGAGTCGATCCCCTTGTAGTCCCCCGAGAGCGGGTGGGAGCCGGGGACGTGGTGCGTACAGTCCCCGGTCATCATCCCGCGCAGGGCGTCCATGTCTCCGCGCTGGAATGCCTCGTAGCCCTCGCGGACGATTTTCGCGTGCGGGTGTTCAGCCACGGCGATCGCCACCTCTCCTTGTCCAGGCGATAGGGGCCGATACGCACGATTGTCCCCTGGTGAGTCCCTACCGTCCTCTGGAGCGGGCCGCCCGCGCGATGGCCACCACGGCCTTCTCCAGGGCGTACCCGGGGTCGTCCCCGCCGCCCTTGACCCCGGCGTCCGCCTCGGCCACGGCCCGCAGCGCGACCGCCACCCCGTCCGGCGTCCAGCCCCGCATCTGCTGGCGCACCCGGTCGATCTTCCACGGGGGCATGCCCAGTTCCCGCGCGAGGTCGGCGGGCCGGCCGCCGCGCGCGGAGGACAGCTTGCCGATGGCCCGCACGCCCTGCGCGAGCGCGCTGGTGATCATCACGGGTGCGACTCCGGTGGCCAGCGACCAGCGCAGCGCCTCCAGGGCCTCCGCGGCCCGCCCCTCCACCGCCCGGTCGGCCACGGTGAAGCTCGACGCCTCGGCCCGGCCGGTGTAGTACCGCCCCACGACGGCCTCGTCGATGGTTCCCTCGACATCGGCGACGAGCTGGGTCACCGCCGAGGCCAGCTCCCGCAGATCGCTGCCGATGGCGTCGACCAGCGCCTGGCACGCCTCGGGCGTCGCGGACCGCCCGGTGGCCCGGAACTCCTGCCGTACGAACGCCAGCCGGTCGGCCGGCTTCGTCATCTTCGGACAGGCGATCTCCCGCGCCCCCGCCTTGCGCGCGGCGTCGAGCAGCGCCTTGCCCTTCACCCCGCCGGCGTGCAGCAGCACCAGCGTGATCTCCTCGGCGGGCGCCGAGAGGTAGGCCTTCACGTCCTTGACCGTGTCGGCCGACAGGTCCTGCGCGTTGCGTACGACCACGACCTTGCGCTCCGCGAAGAGCGAGGGGCTGGTCAGCTCGGCGAGCGTGCCGGGCTGCAGCTGGTCGGGGGTCAGGTCCCGTACGTCCGTGTCGGCGTCGGCGGCCCTGGCGGCGGCCACCACCTCCTGCACCGCCCGGTCGAGCAGCAGCTCCTCCTGCCCCACGGCGAGCGTCACCGGGGTGAGGGGATCGTCATGTGCGGTGTTCTTGGCCATCGGGTACAGCATCGCACGGGGCACCGACAGGGGGTCGTCGTGCGGCTGCGGGGTGCGGGGTGCGGGGGGGCGTGCGCGGTTCGCCGCGCCCGCGGGGAGCCTACGGCTCCTCCCGCCACCCCTCCCACTCCGCCGCGAACTCCCCCAGCTCCTCCGCTCCGAGTCGCCCCTCCTCGTCCCGCAGCACCACCAACCACTGCACGTCCTCGGCGTCGTCCTCGCCCGCCAGCGCGTCCCGGACGATCAACGGCTCCTCGCGCACGCCGAAGCGCTCCGCGAGGGCCTCCGCCGCCTCCTCCGCCGCGTCGCGGTCGGGCAGCACCAGCACATGTCTCACATCGCTCACGACGCCATTCTCCGGCACCGTCATGCCGTCGCCGCCCGCACCTCCGGCACCTGGTCCAGCACGATTCCGAACCGCTCCCGGTACACCCCGAGCACCTCCTCGTCCGTCACCAACTCCCGCTCCACGCTGTCCCCTTCGGGTGCCGTCACCTTCAACCGCCGTCCGCTGAGCGTGATCCTGCCCCCGTCCCCGGTCACCCGCGAGCAGACCAGCGACCGGGTGAAGTGCGACTCCGGCGAGGTGCTGTGCCACCACGCCCCGGCCACGAAGTCCCCGAGCGCCCTCGGCCTGACCTCCAGCCGGTACTGCGGCGAGCCGTTCCGCACGACGTCCAGATCTCCCGCGTCCGTGCCCTCGGCCTCGTCGATCCGGAAGACCCCGCCGGGGTCCCGCTGCTCACCCCGGTCCGCCCAGCGGAGCGGGAGGTGACTGTGCGCCCCGAACCCCACGTCCGCCAGCCAGGTCCCGCCGTCCGCCGTCCCCACCCGGAGCGCCATGTGGTCGTAGGGGATCCCCAGCCGCCCCGGTGCCCCGAACACCCGGGCCGCCAGGAAGGTCACCTCGAACCCCAGCGCCGCCAGCAGCGACCCGAACGCCCCGTTCAGCTCGTAACAGAATCCTCCCCTCCCCTCCTCGACGACCTTCTCCACCAACCGCCTCTCCTCCAGCACGATCCGCTCACCGAGCTGGACCGACAGATTCTCGAAGGGCACGGCCAGCAGGTGGTTCAGGTGCAGTTCGGCCAGGGCGTCGGCGGTGGGCCGGGGCGGGCGGCCGGTCCCGAGGCGGCGCAGATAGGCGTCGACCAGGCGGGCGTCCAGGTGAGCGGGATCGACATGAGCGGCATCGACATGAGCGGCATCCAGGTGAGCGGCGTCCATGCCCTCAGTCTCGCGCGACGCGCAGCGACCCGCCCGTACCCGTGACCGCCAGCGCCCCGTCCCGGTCCGTCCGCAGCACCGTCGCACCGCCCGTCCTCAGCGCCGCGACCGTACTGGGCGCAGGGTGTCCGTAGGGGTTCTGCGCCCCCGCGGAGATCAACGCCAGCCGGGGCGCCACCGCCCGTATCAGGTCCGGGTCCTGGTAGGCCGAGCCGTGATGGGCCACCTTGAGGACATCCACCCGGCGCACCAGGCCGGCCGCCGGTGACCGCGACAGCGCCCGCTGGGCCGGGGGTTCGAGGTCCCCGAGCAGCAGCATCCGCAGACCGCCCGACCGGACGAGCAGCGTCACACTCGCGTCGTTCGGGCCGTCCGGCGGCGGCGCCGGATCCGGGGGCGGCCACAGCACCTCCCAGTCGAGCGCCCCGGCCCGGCGCCGCTCCCCCGCCACGGCCCGCAGCACCGGAAGCTGCCGCGCCCGCGCCTGACTCCGTACGAACTCCACCTGCTCCGGGGGCTCTTCGAAGCCCGTCGTCTCGATCGCGCCCACCTCCCGCCCTCTCAGCACCCCCGGCAGTCCGGCCACGTGATCGGCGTGGAAGTGGGTGAGCACCACGAGCGGCACCCTGGTGACGCCGAGCGTGCGCAGACACCGGTCGACCGGCTCCGGGTCCGGCCCGGCGTCCACCACCACCGCGGTGCCCTCGCCCGCCGCGAGGACCGTCGCGTCGCCCTGGCCCACGTCGCACATCGCCAGCCGCCAGCCCGGGGGCGGCCAGCCCGTGAGCACCCGGGTGAGCGGCGGCGGCCGCACCACCGCCAGCAGGAACACCACCCCGCAGAGCGCGCACAGCCACGGCCGGCTCAGCAGCCGCCTGCCGAGCAGCACCACCGCCGCCGTGACGAGGGCGAGCAGCAGCGCCCCGCCCCAGCTGCCGGGCCAGTCCACTCCCCCGCCGGGCAGCGCCGCCCCGGTCCGCGCGATCCAGGCGATCCAGTCGGCCGGCCACCTCGCGCACCAGGCCAGCGCCTTGGCCGCCGGCATCGCCACGGGTGCCGCGGCCAGCGCCGCGAAGCCCAGCACGGTCGCCGGCGCCACCGCGAACTCCACGAGGAGGTTGCACGGCACCGCCACCAGGCTCACCCGTGCCGACAGCACCGCCACGACCGGTGCGCACACCGCCTGCGCCGCCCCCGCGGCCGCCAGCGCCTCCGCCCACCGCGGCGGCACCCCGCGCCCGCGCAGCGCGGCACTCCAGCGCGGCGCCAGCAGCAACAGGGCGCCGGTGGCGAGCACCGACAGCAGGAAGCCGGGACTCCGGGCCAGCCACGGGTCGTGGAGCACCAGCAGCAGCACCGCCGTCGCCAGTGCCGGGACGAGGGATCTGCGGCGGCCGGTGGCGAGGGCCAGCAGCACGACCGCCCCGCAGGCCGCGGCCCGCAGCACGCTCGGGTCGGGCCGGCACACCACGACGAAGGCGAGCGTGAGCGCTCCGCCGAGCAGCGCGGTCGCCCGCAGCGGGATGCCGAGGCGGGGCGCCAGGCCCCGGCGTTCGACCTGCTGGGCCAGTCCGGGCGGGCCGAGGAGCAGGGCGAGGACGATCGTGAGGTTGCTGCCGGAGACGGCGAGCGTGTGGGCGAGGTCCGTCTCCTTGAAGGCCTCGTCGAGTTCGGGGGTGATCCGCGCGGTGTCCCCGACGACCAGCCCCGGCAGCAGCGCCCGGGCGTCCGCCGGCAGCCCGTCGGTGGCCTCCCGCAGGCCCGACCTGAGCCGGCCGGCCGTCCGCTGGACCGCCGTGGGCTCCCGCACGACCTCCGGCACGGCACGGCCCCGTACCCGCAGCACCGCCGCGATCCGGTCCCCTCCGGTGAGCGGTGGGGCCAGCCGCCCGGTCACCCGCACCCGGGTGGAGGGCAGCAGCCCCAGCCAGGGGGACGCCCCGGCCGCCTCCCGCCTGCCCGCCCGGACGTCCACCAGCAGCAGCACCGGCGTCCGGGTCGCGACCGCGTTTCCGTGCGGGCCCTCGATCCGGCGCACGTCCGCGTCGATCAGAACGGAGTCCGGGACCATGTGGTCCCCGCTGATCCGGGGCCGGGTGAGCCGTGGATCGGAGGTCAGCTCGGCCTCGGCGGTCACCGTCGTGTACGTCCTCGCCAGCCCCGGCACCGGACCCCGCCGCAGATCGGCCCCGTGCAGCCCGGCCGAGGCTGCCGCCGCGGCTGCACAGAGCAGCGAGGCGGCGACGGCGACCCGCGTCCGGCCGCCGCCGGGGCCGCGCACCGCCAGCAGCACGACCGCCAGGAGCAGGGAGCCGCACACCAGGCCGACCACGACCGGGGGCGCCGCGCCCAGGGTGACGGCCGCCGTGGCCCAGGCCGCCAGTGCGGGCGGCACCAGCCGCAGATCCACCGGCCCTTCCCGCCGCGGATGCGCGTCTCCCAGCCGGTTGCCGGAGAGGGCGTGCACGGTGCTACGGGACGGTGGGGGAAGGTCGACCCGGGTGGGCTCGTCCTCGGGGCGAGGGGGCGAGGTGTTCTCTCCGGTCGTCCTCATGGCCGTACGAGGGTGCGCAGGTCGGCGTAGCGGCGCTCGCCGATGCCGTTGACCTCGCGCAGCTCGTCCACCGAGCGGAAGCCGCCGTGCTGAGCGCGGTAGTCCACGATGTGCTGCGCCAGGACGGGGCCGACGCCCGGGAGGGTGTCGAGCTGGTCCACGGTGGCCGTGTTGAGGGAGACCGGAGCCGACGGTCCGGCCGCCGTCCCGGCGCCGGCCGGTCCCGGGACGGCCGGGGGCGCCGGGCCCCCGACGACGACCTGTTCGCCGTCCACCAGGAACCGTGCGCGGTTGAGTCCGTCGGTGTCCGTCCCCGGCCGGACCCCGCCGGCCGCGCTCAGCGCGTCGACCACGCGTGAACCTGCCGGGAGCCGGTGGATGCCCGGCCTGCGGACCTTGCCGCTGACGTCGACCACGATCTCGGCGCCGGGCGTACCGGCCGAGGCGGAGGGTGCGGGCGCCGTCGCCCTCTCCTGGAGGGGGGCCGCCGCCCGCACCACCTCCGGGGTGCGCACGGGTTCGGTCCGCCCGGTCCAGAAGTGCTGTGCGGCGAAGCCGACGGCGACGACGAGTACCACCGTCAGGGCGAGCGCGCTCCCGCGTTCCATGCCGCAGCGCGTCTGCATCCACACCGGCATCCGCTCCCACAGCGCCGCCCGGAACCGCTCGCGCGGGCGGCCGGTCCGGTCCGTGGGGGGCGCGGTCGGTTGCGGCTCCGGCTCAGGGGGCGGGCCCTCCCGCGTCTCACCGACGCCGTCGTCCCGGCGGAGTGCCCCGTGGCCGGTGCGCGGCGCGAACAGCGCCTCCGCCCGTCGGCGCAGTTCCTCCGCCGGGGCCTGCCGCGTCCGGCCGTCCGAGCCGGGAGCCCGGCCGGGGCCGCTGGTCGCGTGCTGGGTGCGAGAGCGTGAGCGTGATCGAAGTGCCATGACCCGAGGATCGGACACTTCGCCAGATCGCGATGATCTTGCTCAATTTCCGTGGATCACTCCACAGTTGTGGACAACTCCGCCACTCGCACGAGTGATGCGCGAGCGATGGGGCTCCTCACCTCGGCGACACCACGACGCCCAGCAGTCCGGGGCCGGTATGCGCCCCGATCACCGCGCCGACCTCGCTCACATGGAGGTCCGCCATCGCGGGCACCCGCCCCCGCAGCCGGTCCGCGAGCGCGGACGCCCTTTCGGGAGCGGCGAGATGGTGCACGGCGATGTCGACCGGCACGTCGCCCGCGCGGTCGGCCACGAGTTCCTCCAGGCGGGCGATGGCCCTGGACGCCGTGCGCACCTTCTCCAGGAGGTCGATGCGTCCCGCGTCGAGCTGGAGCAGCGGTTTCACCGCGAGCGCGGAGCCCAACAGGGCCTGGGCGGCGCCGATCCGGCCGCCGCGGCGCAGATAGTCGAGGGTGTCGACGTAGAAATAGGCGGAGGTGCCGTCGGCTCGTTTCTCCGCGGCGGCGACCGCCTCGTCCACCGTGCCGCCGGACTCGGCGGCCTCGGCGGCGGCGAGCGCGCAGAAGCCGAGCGCCATCGCCACCATGCCGGTGTCCACCACCCGCACCGGCACCGGTGCCTCGCGCGCCGCGACGACCGCCGCGTCGTAGGTGCCGGACAACTCGGCGGACAGGTGCAGGGAGACGATGCCGGTGGCGCCGGCCTCGGCGGCTCTGCGGTAGGTCTCGGCGAAGAGTTGGGGGCTGGGGCGCGAGGTGGTGACGGGGCGTCGCTTCTGCAGTGCCTGGGCCAGGGAGCGGGTCGAGATCTCGGTGCCCTCTTCCAGGGCCTCGCCGCCGAGGACGACGGTCAGGGGCACCGCGGTGATGCCGTGACGCTCCATCGTCCGCTGCGGCAGGTAGGCCGTTGAATCCGTGACGATCGCGACATGGCGGGACATGAGCTGGAGGTTACCTGGCGTAGCGCGTGGACGGCAGCCCGGCCCCTCTCGCCTGGACAGGCCTTGACCGAATCCGGTACGGATCACATACCGGACGCTTCGGGGCGAGGCTTCTTCTGCCAGGGGTAGGTGGGGCGCGGTCCGGTCGGGTCGATCGCGGGGCGGGTGGGCTCCTGTGCGGCACGCGGAGCGGTGGTCCTCGGCTCCTCCGCCGGTCGGGCCCCGGTCGCCGTCGGTTCCTGCCCGGCGTCCGGGGTGGTCCAGTGCCGCAGGGCGCCGGCCTCGACGTCGATCTGGGCGCTGAGGGAGTCCAGATCGTCCTCGGCGAAGCGGCGGGCACGGTCGCGGGCCGCCCAGCGCAGGGAGTCCGCCGAGGACGTGACGCGGTCGGTGCGCTCGCGCAGCGACGGCAGGCGCTCGGCGAGCCTGGCCCGGTCGGGCTCGGACTCCAGCCGCTTGAGCTCGCCGTCCAGTTCACGGCCGTGGGCGCTGAGGCGCTGGAACAGGCCGAGGGACTCCCTGAGGGACTCGTCCCCCGACACGCCCGCCTGCAGCGCGTCCTGGGTGGCCCGCATCGAGGTGCGCAGCTTCAGCCGGAGCTGGGCGATCTCGCCGGCCGGTCCGGGCTGGGCGAAGGACTTGGCCCGCAGGGTGTGGTCCTCGACGGTGCGGCGGGCCTGGTCGATGGTGCGGTCCACCCCGCGCTTGGCGGCGCCGACCGCCTTCACCGTCGCATAGACGCCGAGCACCGCGAGCAGCACGAAGAGCAGGGCGACGACTGCGATCACTGCTTCCACGAGCTCCTCCTCGAGCGGCTCGCTTCCCTCATCGGTTCGCGTGCCTCTGTTTGTTCCCCCATCAAACGGTAAACGAGACGGGCAGGCCCGGAGTTCCAGAAGAACCCCGAACCTGCCCGCACAGGACCCCTAGGGGACGTCACGCCGGGACGATGTTCACCAGCTTCGGCGCCCGCACGATCACCTTGCGGATCCCGGCCCCGTCCAGCGCCTTGACGACGTTCTCGTCGGCCAGGGCCACCTTCTCCAGCTCCTCGTCGGAGATGGCCGGGGACACCTCCAGGCGCGCCTTGACCTTGCCCTTGATCTGGACGACGCAGGTGACGCTCTCGTCCACGACGTAGGCCGGGTCGGCGACCGGCAGGTCCTGGTGGACGACCGAGTCGGTGTGGCCCAGCTTGCGCCACAGTTCCTCGGCGATGTGCGGGGCCAGCGGGGCGATCAGCAGCACCAGGCCCTCGGCGACGGTGCGCGGCAGCGCGCCGCCCGCCTTGGTCAGGTGGTTGTTCAGCTCGGTGATCTTGGCGATGGCGGTGTTGAAGCGCAGGCCCTCCAGGTCCTGGCGCACCCCGTCGATCGCCTTGTGCAGCGCGCGCAGCGTGGGCTCGTCGGCGTCGGTGTCGACGACGGTGACCTCACCGGTGGTCTCGTCGACGATGTTGCGCCACAGGCGCTGCAGCAGCCGGTACTGGCCGACGACCGCGCGGGTGTCCCACGGGCGCGAGACGTCCAGCGGGCCCATCGCCATCTCGTACAGCCGCAGGGTGTCGGCGCCGTACTCGGCGCAGATCGCCTCCGGGGTGACGGAGTTCTTCAGGGACTTGCCCATCTTGCCCAGCTCGCGCTTGACCGGCCGGCCCTCGTGGAAGAAGGCGCCGTCGCGCTCCTCGATCTCGGCGGCCGGCACGGGGAAGCCACGGCTGTCGCGGTAGACGTAGGCCTGGATCATGCCCTGGTTGAACAGCTTGTGGAACGGCTCGGCGGACGAGACGTGTCCCAGGTCGTACAGGACCTTGGACCAGAAGCGGGCGTACAGCAGGTGCAGTACGGCGTGCTCGGCGCCGCCGACGTACAGGTCGACACCGCCGTGCGGCTGCCCCTCGCGCGGGCCCATCCAGTAGCGCTCGATCTCGGGGTCGACCAGCCGCTCGCTGTTGTGCGGGTCCAGGTAGCGCAGTTCGTACCAGCAGGAACCGGCCCAGTTGGGCATGGTGTTGGTCTCGCGGCGGTACGCGCGCGGTCCACGGCCGTCGCCCAGGTCCAGGGTGACGCTGACCCAGTCCTCGTTGCGGGACAGCGGGGTCTCGGGGGAGGTGTCGGCGTCGTCCGGGTCGAAGGTGCGCGGCGAGTAGTCCTCCACCTCCGGCAGCTCCAGCGGCAGCATCGACTCGGGCAGGGCGTGGGCGACGCCGTCCTCGTCGTAGACGATCGGGAAGGGCTCGCCCCAGTAGCGCTGGCGGCTGAACAGCCAGTCGCGCAGCCGGAAGTTGACGGTGCCCTCGCCGATGCCCTTGCGGGCCAGCCACTCGGTGATGCGGGCCTTGGCCTCGGCGACGGGCAGGCCGTCCAGGGAGATGTCGTCGTTCGACGAGTTGATGATCTTCGCGTCGTAGGACCCGAAGGCGTTCTCCCAGGTGGCGGTGTCGGTGCCACGGCCGTCGGTCGGCTCGACGATGCAGACGATCGGCAGCTCGAAGGCGCGCGCGAACTCGAAGTCGCGCTGGTCACCGGCCGGGACGGCCATGATGGCGCCGGTGCCGTAGCCCATCAGGACGTAGTCGGCGATGAAGACGGGGATCCGCTCGCCGTTGACCGGGTTCGTGGCGTACGCGCCGGTGAAGACGCCGGTCTTGTCCTTGGCCTCGGCCTGCCGCTCGACGTCGGACTTGGAGCCGGCCTGGGCGCGGTAGGCGGCGACGGCCTCGGCGGGGCTCGCGTGCCCGCCGGTCCACACGTCGTGGGTGCCCTCGGGCCAGGCGGCCGGCACGAACTTGTCGACCAGCGGGTGCTCGGGCGCCAGGACCATGTAGCTCGCGCCGAACAGGGTGTCGGGGCGGGTGGTGAAGACGGTGATGTGCTCGCCGTCGATCGGGAAGTCGACGCGGGCGCCCTCGGAGCGGCCGATCCAGTTGCGCTGCTGCAGCTTGATGGCCTCGGGCCAGTCCAGCGCGTCCAGGTCGTCCAGCAGACGGTCGGCGTAGGCGGTGATGCGCATGTTCCACTGGCGCAGCTTGGCCTTGAAGACGGGGAAGTTGCCGCGCTCGGAGCGGCCGTCGGCGGTGACCTCCTCGTTGGCCAGGACGGTGCCCAGGCCGGGGCACCAGTTGACGGGTGCGTCGGAGGCGTAGGCCAGCCGGAAGCCGCCCAGGACGTCGGCGCGCTCGGTGGCGGTCAGTTCGTTCCACGCGCGCGTGTCGTCGGGGACGCCGCGCTCACCGGACTCGAACTGGGCGATCAGCTCGGCGATGGGACGGGCCTTGCCGGCCTCGTCGTCGTACCAGGAGTTGAAGATCTGCAGGAAGATCCACTGGGTCCACTTGTAGTAGTCCGGGTCGATCGTGGCGAACGACCGGCGCTTGTCGTGGCCCAGGCCCAGCTGGCGGAGCTGGGACTTCATGTTGGTGATGGCGGCCTCGGTGGTGACCCGGGGGTGCTCGCCGGTCTGGACGGCGTGCTGCTCGGCGGGCAGGCCGAAGGCGTCGAAGCCCAGGGTGTGCAGGACGTTGTGGCCGGTCATGCGCTGGAAGCGCGCGAAGACGTCGGTCGCGATGTAGCCCAGGGGGTGGCCGACGTGCAGACCCGCACCGGAGGGGTACGGGAACATGTCCATGATGAACTTCTTGGGGCGGGCGACGACCGCGGGGTCCCCGGCCAGGTCGCCCGTGGGGTTGGGGGCGGCGTAGGTGCCCTCGGCGTCCCAGAAGTCCTGCCAGCGTGCCTCGATCTCGGCGGCCATCGCCGCCGTGTAGCGGTGTGGCGCGGCATCCGCCGCCATGCCGGTGGCGGCAGCGGGGTTCGTCTCGCTCATGATCCTCAAAGCTCCATCGATCGTCTCTGCCGACTGCTGCGACGTCCCGGACTTCCCGGAAACGAAAAATCCCCTCGCACAGGAGGGGACGCCGCGCCGATGCCGAACCGTCCGGTCCACCGGCGTTCGGGACTGATCAGCGCGGCTCGCTAAGCAGAAGGCGTACGGCACGCATGGCGCTAGGGTACCGCAGGGGTTGAGCAAGCTGCGACGGACTTACGTATGACCTACGGACACCGGGCACACCCGGCCGAAGTTGAACAAAGGTCAAGGATTACTTCGCGTAACAGCAACTAAAGGGACATCGTCCCGCCCAGATGGTCACTTGATAACAACGCAATAACTCAAACCTCGTACCCATCGGTATGGAGCCGCTTAGAGTTCGGCAGCGGGACCGCTTTCCCGAAACTGCTCGGAGTTGCCCCCATGAACCCTCTTCTCAACAACAGCTCGCTCCCCAAACCCGGCCGGTCGGCCTACGGGGTGGCCTCGGCTGTCCTCCTGGTCCTCATACCCATCGTGGTGCTCGCCGGCGGGGACCAGGTCCAGGCCTTCCTCAACTTCGGCGCGGGCGTCCTGTCGCTGGTGTGCCTCACCTGCTCGGTCATCTGGGGCCTGGTCGCCCAGGACCGGCTGATCCTCAACACCCGTCAGCGCATCATCGCGCAGGGCATCCACCGGGTGACCGCCGTCGGCTCGATCGCCTTCCTCCTGGTGCACATCACCGTCAAGATCGCGCTGGAGCACACCGTCCTGCTCGCCGCGCTGATCCCGTTCTCCCAGGGCATCACCGGTATCGGCTTCCTGATCGGCCTCGGCTCCACGGCCGGCCTGCTCATGATCTTCGTCGGCATCACCGGCGCCCTGCGCAACCAGTTCGCCGCGCCGGCCGAGGTCGCCGCCCGCTGGCGCGCGATGCACATGCTGGCCTACCCGGCCCTGTGCGCCGCCCTCATCCACGGCCTCTACGCGGGTCGAGCGGCCAAGCCGTTCTTCATGATCTCCTACCAGCTCTGCCTGGTGGGCGTCATGGCGGCCCTGCTGCTGCGTGCCGCCCCGCGCCAGTTCAAGCGCAGGGTCGCCGACAAGATCACCATGATGATGGGCACCCAGGACCGCTACGCCATGGAGGGCCTGGAGGCCTCCCGCGCGCGGATGGCCGAGGGCGACTACGAGCGCCCCTCCCGGTCCTCGCGGGCGTCCCGGGACGACGCACGGGACGCCGGCCGGGGCGCCCCGCAGAGCTCGTCCCTGTTCGGCATGCCGGCCGGCGCGGACACCGGGGGCGGGTACGCCGCCGCCTACCGCTCGGCCAACATGCCCGGCGGGCAGCAGCCGTACGCGGGCGCGGCCGACCAGACCGCGCGGATGAACGTGTCCGACATGCAGGCCACCGCGGCGATGCCCCGCATGGACACCGGCGGCAGCACCTCGGGAAGCTGGCCGATCCCGTCCCCGCCGCCGGTCGGCGAGGCGCCCCCGTCGGCGTACGACCCGCTGCAGGACACCGGTTTCAACATCCCCGTCTACGGCAACGCGGGCCCCGCGGGGTACGGCGCACGTGATGTGTACGACACCGGTGAGACGAACGCCCAGTTCGGCACGTACAACTCGAACGACACGTACAACAGCGGTCCCGCCAGTGCACCATCGCCCGGAGCGTCCACGGACAATCCGGGTTCGGGCGAACCTTGGAACACGCCTTCCGGAGGCTATAGGTGAACGAGGCCCTGCCCGACGTCCCAGAAGTCCGCGTGGTCGGCCTTCCGCAGCTCACGTCGGGCTTCGACCTTGTCGAGAGACTTGACCTGCCCATGCACCTCAAGGTGCACGGGCCGCTCGAACCCATGGGCGGGGAGAAGCTCGCGCAGCTCTCCGAACGCATCAACCTCAAGGGACGCGGCGGCGCGGGCTTCCCGTTCCACAAGAAGCTGCGCTCGGTCGCCGACGCGGCGATCAAGCGCGGTGTCCGGCCGGTCGTCGTCGTCAACGGCAGCGAGGACGAACCGGCCTGCCGCAAGGACACGGTGCTGATCAACCGTGCCCCGCATCTCATCCTCGACGGCGCCCTCCTGGTCGCCGAGGCCCTCGGTGCCCGCACGCTCGTGGTGGGGGTCACCCGGGAGTCGACCGAGCGCTCCATGGAGGCCGCCCTGGCCGAGCGGGGCCTCGGCACCGGCCGTCGCTCGGCGCTGAAGGCCTTCGTCCAGCGCAACCCGATCCGCATGGTCACCGGCGCCGCCGCGTCGCTGATCCGCTCCATCGACGGCGGCCCGGCGATCCCGCCCGGCCGCAAGACCAGCGCCTCGCAGAGCGGCGTCGGCGGCGCCCCGACCCTGCTGTCCAACGCCGAGACGTTCGCCCAGCTCGCCATCGCCGCCCGCATCGGACCCGAGCGCTACGGCAACACCGGCCTCTACGACGAGCCGGGCACCGTCATGCTGACCGTCTCCGGCGCGGTCGCCCGCCCCATGGTGATCGAGGTCCCCACCGGCGTCCCGCTGCGGTACGTCCTTCAGCTCGCCGGCGCCCCGCCGGTGCCGCAGGGTGTGCTGACCGGCGGCTACCACGGCAAGTGGATCGACGCGGCGACCGTCAACGAGGCGGTCGTCTCCCGCAACTCCCTGGACGCGGTGGGCGGTGCGCTGGGCGCCGGCGCGATCCTGCCGATCAGCCAGGAGACCTGCCCGCTGGGCGAGTCGCTGCGGGTGGCGCAGTGGCTGGCCGACGAGAGCGCGGGACAGTGCGGTCCCTGCTACCTCGGTCTGCCCGCCGCCGCGCGCGGCATGGAGGACATCATCAACGGCGGCGGCCCGGCCGCGCTGGAGGCCCTCAAGCAGGTCGCCAAGAACGTCAAGCGGCGCGGGGCGTGCTCGCACCCCGACGGCTCCGCGATGTTCATCGAGTCGACCATCAAGGCGTTCACCGACGACCTCGCGGCGCATGTCCTCGGCAACGGCTGCGGACGGCCGGTGGAGGGCGTTCTCCCGCTCTTCGAGGAGGGCATGGCCCCCGCGGCCATCACGAGCGGCGGCGCGTCCCAGGACACCGGCGACAGCCGCCAGAAGATCTACGTCGACTGGACCCTGTGCCGGGGCCACGGTCTGTGCGCGGACATCCTCCCGGAGGTCTTCCAACTCGGCGCCGACGGATTCCCGACCGTGGCCCAGGCGAAGGTGCCGCGGTACGCGGAGGCGAAGGCGCTGCGCGCGGTGCGCCGCTGCCCGGCGCTCGCCCTGCGCCTGGAGGAGGACACGCGCGGCTCCGCGCCCGCCAAGAACCTCCCGGTGCTCTCCCAGGGCCGCGGCCGGCGCGCGCTCGGCCGCTGACCGCTCCCGCATCCGGAAGGGGCCGCCTGGAAACAGGCGGCCCCTTCGGCGTCGTAGAGGAGCCGTCGTGAAAGAGCCGTCGTAGAGGAGCCGTCGTAGAACAGAAACACACAAAAGATCCCGCCGGTCCGATCGGACCGGCGGGATCTTTCCGCTGTGGAGCTAAGGAGATTTGAACTCCTGACCCCCTGCATGCCATGCAGGTGCTCTACCAACTGAGCTATAGCCCCTTGCTTTGTTCCGCCCGGTTTCCCTGGCGGCGACGCCAACATTACACGGTCCGGGGGGTGGACCACCAAATCGTTTCCGGTCTGTCCGGTTTGACCGGAACTTCCAAGGAAGAAGTCCCGGTCAGGCCGTCACGAACGAATAGAACCGCTTGAGCGTGCAGTGCTCCTCGAGGAGCCGGCCGTAGATCGGCTCGCCCTCCAGTTCGCGGTACGTCTCGATGGGGTCCCCCTTTATGATCAGCGCCCGTGCGCATTCCTCGCACCAGTACTGGTAGTCGGGGTTGACCGGTTCCATGTCGCGGACGATCGGGGTGCCACTGCCGCACCAGTCGCACTTCCGCCTGTGGGCACCCATGAATCAGCTCCAGCTGTGGCCGCAGGCCGTGCACACGTAGGAGATCCCGCCGTTGTCGCCGAGGACTTGGGCCACGAAGGCGGAACCGCAGGAAGGGCAGCTGAGCCGGGTGGCCTTCTTGTCACGTCTCAACGCCGCTTCGGAGAGGTGGCCGACCTCTCCGAGGATGCTCGCAGGCATCGCTACTCCCTCCCGTCGGGCCGCGCCCCCTTCCGGCCGTTTGATTCTGCCACGGCCGGGCCAATACGGTCAGCGACGCCTCAGTACCAGTCCGGACACGGCAGCGCCTTCCGCAGAGGTATACGCCTGGTGGGGCCGTTCCGACTCAAGTGCGCCGCCGACGCGGGCGGCGGAATATCCCGGAGGGCTTTGCCACGTCACGCGGACTCCGGAATCCTTGAGGCCCCGACTGCGGAGGAGCACCACGGAAGCTTCGCGTCCGATCCACTCTCGAGCGGAGTCAACAGTGATCGACCTGCGGGTGCTGGGACCGGTACGGGCTCTGTCCGGCCGGCACGACCTGGACATCGGGCACGCACGCCAGCGCAGCCTGCTGGCGATCCTCCTGGTGGACGTGAACAACGTGGTGCCCACGGAACGGCTCAGCGAGCTGATGTGGGACGACCGTCCGCCGCGGGGGGCGCGCAACGCGCTCGCGGGGTACGCCCACCGGCTGCGCAAGGTCCTGGCCGCGGCACCCGGGCAACCGGTCCTCGCCTCCGAGGCCAACGGATACGTCCTGCGGGTCGATCCCACGGCCGTGGACCTGTACCGCTTCCGGGACCTGGCGGCCCGGGCCGCCGACGCCGGGAACGACGAGGAGCGCTCCCGGCTGCTGGCGGCCGCCCTGGCGCAGTGGTCGGGCGCCGCGCTCGGCGATCTCGGCGGCACCCATGTCGACTCGCTGCGCACCCCGCTGGAGGGCGAGCGGCAGACGGCCCTCCTGGACTACTACGACACCCGGTTACGGCTGGGCCGGCCCCAGGAGATCCTGCCTGCGCTGCAGCAGCTCACCGAGGAGCGGCCCTACGACGAGGAGCTGGCCCTCCGGCTGATCCGGGCCCACCGCGACAGCGGCAACCCGGCGGCGGCACTGCGCACCTACGAGGCCGTACGGTCCCGGCTCGCCCGAGAGCTCTCGACACGGCCCGGCGAGGCCCTGCGCCGGGCCGGGGAGCAGTTGCTGCGCCCGGCGCCCTCCCCTGCCGCGGAGGGCGGCACGACCCCGGTCGCCTCCCAGGCGCGCGAGCGGCTGCGGATGCCGGTCAGCAGCGGGTACTTCGCGGGCCGGGAGCGTGAACTGGACACGCTGGACGGGCTGTTGACACCCTCGCGCGGGACGGGCGGATCGCAGGGCACCAATCTCGCCGTGATCAGCGGAATGGCCGGGGCGGGCAAGACGACGCTCGCCCTGCGGTGGGCGCAGCGGGCGGGCGCCGCGTTCCCCGACGGGCAGTTGTTCGTGTCGCTGCGGGGCCACGAGCGGCATCTGCCGCCTCTCGAACCCTCCGAGATCCTCGTCTCGGTGCTGCTCGCGCTGGGCCTGCCGGCCGCGGACATCCCCTTCGGGCTCGACGAGCGGGCCGCGCTGTACCGGACGCTGCTGGTCGGCCGGCGGGTGCTGCTCGTCCTGGACGACGCGGCGAGCCCCGAACAGGTACGTCATCTGCTGCCGCCGAGCGTCGACGGCAGCGCGGTCCTGGTGACCAGCCGGGAGCGGCTGCCGGGGCTGACCGCGACCTACTTCGCGGGTGAGGTGCTGCTGGACGCCCTCGACGACGCGTCGGCGCTGAAACTGCTGGTCTCGCTGGTGGGCAGTGCGCGCGTGGCGAGGGAGCCGGAGGCGGCGACCCGGATCGTCCAGGCCTCCGGGCGGCTGCCGCTGACCGTGCGGCTCAGCGGCGCCTATGCCGCGAGCCACCCCGAGGAACCGCTGGGCCGGCTTCTCGCGCAGGTCCCGACGACGGACGGCGCGGACGCGCACGGGGCGATGGGGCGGGCGCTGGACCTGTCGTACGGCAAGCTGACCGGGGTGCAGCGGTATCTGTTCCGGCGGCTCGGGGTGGTGCCGGGCACGGAGTTCGGCCGGGAGACGGTCGCGGCGCTCGCGAACTGCTCGTTCGCCGTGCTCGAGGAGGCGATCGGGGCGCTCGTTCGGGCCAATCTGCTCGCCGAGTACGGGCCGCGCCGCTATCGGATGCACGACATGGTGAAGGAGTACGCGGTCGGGCGCGCCACCGAGGAGGATCCGTGGGAGGCGCGCCGGGACGTCCTGCTGCGGCTGCTGGAGTGGTACCGGGAGGCGGTGGAGCGGGCGAGTCTCGCCGACGGGATCCAGATGTCGGGGGTGCACCGGGGGGCGGCCGTGGCGGCGCTCACGCCGTGGGGCGGGCGGCCGCTGACGGGGACCGGTCCGGGCGGGAAGGACGCGGAGGAGGACGGGGCGGGGCGGACCGGCGCGGCGGGCGACGGTGACGAGGACGCCTCCGGGAGCAGGGGCCCGGACATCGACGTGGCCTGGCTCGACCGGGAGAAGACCAATCTGTGCGCGGCCATCAGGCTCGCCTCCGAGCTGGGGCTGGGGCCGGCGAGCTGGCGGCTGGCCGACGCGATGCTGGGCTACATACGGCTGCATCCCGGCGGCGACGACTGGTCCACGGCGGTGGAAGCGGCGCAGCGGGCGGCCGCCCGGGCGGGCCATGAGCGGGCGAACACGGCGATGCTGCTGAACGTCGCCGACTCGCGGTACCGGGAGGGCCGTCATCGCTCCGAGCGGCAGCGGGCCCGGGAGGCGCTGACGGTGAGCCGGGGCGCGTCCTGGCGGGCCGGGGAGGCGTTGTCGTTGGCGGTGCTCGGCCGGTCGTACTGGTCGGTGGGGGTGCTGGGGCTCGCGGACCGGTACATGCGGGCGGCCCTGCGCATCCACGAGGAGCTGGGGGACCTCGCGGGGCAGGCCAACGCGGTGGCCCGGCTGGCCCGCAACGCCTACGACGCCGGCGCTCCCGCCTCGGCGCTGCGCGGCTTCCGGGACGCGCTGCGGCTCGCGGAGCGGTCGGGGTCGCGGTTCGGGCAGATCCGGCTGCCCGCCTACGTCGCGTTGTCGCTGCGTCAGTTGGGGGAGCACGCGGAGGCGCAGCAGTGGTGCGAGCTGGCGATGCTGACGAGCCGTGAGATGGACTTCCACGAGGGGATGGCCATCGCGCTGTCCTGCCGGGCGGAGCTCTTCGGCGACCTGGGCGCGCACGCCGAGGCGGTGACCTCGGCGCGCGAGGCGCATGTGGCGATCCCGCATCTGTCCGACCCGCGCATCGAGGCGGACTGTCTGATCCGGCTGGGCAGTGTGGAGGCGGCGGCCGATCACGCGGAGCTGGCCATGCGGAGTTTCGGCAGGGCGCTGTTGATGGCGGAGCAGATCGACTATCCGCAGGCGGCGGCGCGCGCGCAGGCCGAGAGCGCGTCGGCGTATGTGCGGCTGGGGCTGTACGAGGAGGCGCTGGCCGCCTGCCGGCGGGCGCGGCGCGTCCTGCGGGGCTGCGACATGCGGCTCGTGCGGGCGCAGACCCTCATGGCGGAGGCGGACTGCGCCCTGGCCTCGGGCCGGTGCGCGGCGGCGATCGCGAACTACCGGCAGGCGGCCGCGCTGTACCGGGTGGCGGGCCACCGTCTGGGCGAGATCCGCGCCCTGCTGTCCTGGGGCCGGGCCTCCGCCACGGCCCCCCACCACGGCGACCCGTCCCGCCCGTGGAGACACGCCCTGCGCCTGGCCGCCCCCCTGGCCGTCCCGGAGGCCGACACCCTGCGCACCCTGCTGCACGGCACGGGGCCGACGCCGACGTACGTCTGACACCCCGGCGACACCCCGGCGGCGCCCCGGTGGGTCGCGGGCGCCCCGGTGGGCCTCGGGCGCCCCGCACCGACGGCCCGCTCGCTGCGCGGGCGGGCCTCGCACCCGGGGCGGGCGGGGGTGGGGTCAGGGCATGCGGATCACCATGCCCGCGTAGGTCAGACCCGCGCCGAAGCCGAGGACGGCGGCCAGGTCGCCCTCGGCGAGCGTGCCGGAGGTGCGCAGGCGGTCCAGGGCGAGGGGGATGGAGGCCGCGGAGGTGTTGCCCTGGTCGACGATGTCGCGGGCCACGGCGACCTCGGCGGGGAAGCCGACGCTCTGCGCGACCGCCTCGATGATGCGCAGGTTGGCCTGGTGCGGGACGAAGGCCTGGACGTCGGCCGGGCCGACCCCGGAGCGGGCGAGGATCTCCCGGACGACGTCGGGCAGGTGGGTCACCGCCCAGCGGAAGACGGAGGAGCCCCGCATCCGGATGACCGCACGGCCCGGCTCCGGCTCCTCCCGTACGGTGATCGCGTCCCGCATCGCGGGGTCCGTCCCCCACACCACGGGGCCGATACCGGGTTCCGTGCCACGGCCGACGAGGGCCGCGCCCGCTCCGTCCGAGAACAGGAACGCGGTCGAGCGGTCCCGCGGGTCGAGGATGTCCGACATGCGCTCGACGCCGATGACGAGGCAGGTCCGTGCCTGACCGCCGGCGACGGACGCGGCGGCCAGCGCGAGCCCCACGGTGAAGCCGGCGCAGGCCGCGCCGACCTGCCAGGCGGCCGCGGGCACGCCGAGCCGGCGGCCGATCTCCGCGGCCAGTTCGCCGGGTGGGGCGCCGGAGCCCGCCGGACCGGCGTCCGACATGGTGGCGACGAGGATCTGGTCGATCTCGCCCGGGTCGACGCCGGCGTCGGCGAGCGCCTTGCCGGCGGCGGTCGCGCCCATCTCGGCGAGGGTCTCCCCGGGCCCGGCGAAGCAGCGGGTGCTGATGCCGCTGCGGCGCAGGATCCACTCGGGGGACGAGTCGAGGGTGCGGCAGATCTCCTCATTGGTGACGATCCGTCGGGGCCGGTAGGCCCCGATGCCGAGCAGGGCCGCGGGGTGGCGGGCCGGTCCGGGGGCGGGTACGGCGTGCGTGGTGTTCACACGGACTCCTTCGCAGCTGCTTGTTCTGCTCCTGCTTGCTCCCTTCGCAGGCATTACGCGCGGGGACCGCGCCACCCCCTGTGACACCCGCTGTGACACCGCCGCGACCCTGCGCACGGATTCCGCTTGACAACTACATACCTACGGTATGTACTCACATACCCAAGGAATGTTTGTGGGTAGTTAGTTGGAGGGATCGACAGTGACCTCAGGCACGCTTGCGTCTCGCGCCGAGCCGTCGAGCGCGGGGAAGACGCTGCTGCTGACGTCGGCAGCCACGTTCATGGCCTTCCTCGACACGACGATCGTCAACGTGGCCTTCCCGGCCCTGCACGAGGACTTCCCCAAGGAGTCCGTGACCGACCTGACCTGGGTGGTGACCAGTTACGGCATCCTCTTCGCGGCCCTGCTGACGCCGGCCGGACGCTTCGCCGACATCCTCGGCCGACGCAACCTCTTCCTCTGGTCGCTCGGCGTCTTCAGCGCCGCCTCGCTGGCCTGCGCCCTCGCCCCCAACGTCGAGACCCTCATCGCGGCCCGCGCCGTGCAGGGCATCGGCGCGGCCGGCATGATCCCCGCCGCACTGGGACTCGTCCTGTCCGAGACACCGGCCGAGAAACGCGCCGAGGCCATCGGCATCTGGGGAGCGGCCGGCTCCATGGCCGCGGCCGCGGGACCCTCGCTGGGCGGTCTCCTGGTCAGTGAGATCGACTGGCGCGCCGTGTTCGTGCTGAACGTCCCGATCGGCCTCGCCGTGATCGCGGCCGGACTGAAGCTGCCCAAGCGCGCGGTCGAGGACTCCAAGCTGCCCGACCTCCTCGGCACCGCCACCATCACCCTCGGCATCGCCGGCATCGTCATCGGTCTGACCAAGGGCGGCGACTGGGGCTGGGACGCGGCGAAGACCTGGATCTGGATCGGCGCCGGCGTCCTCTTCGTGGCCCTGTCGCTGCTGCGCTCGCGCTCCCACGAGGCCCCGGCGGTGGAGACCGAGCTGTGGCGCACCCCGATGTTCGCGGCGGCCAACCTGACCTCGTTCCTGCTGGGCGCCGGGCTGTTCGTCTGGTTCCTCTCCGGCCCGCTGTACCTCACCACGATCTGGCACTACTCCGTGCTCAAGGCCGGTCTCGCCGTCACCCCGGGCGCCGTGCTCTCCGCCGTCGCCGCCATCTCGGTCGGCCGCCGGGTGCCCCCGGAGAAGCAGCGGCCGGTGATCGTCGTCTCCGCGCTCGCCTTCCTCGGACTGAGCTTCTGGGCGTACTACGGCCTCGGCGGCGAGGAGAAGTTCCTGGCCCTGTGGCTGCCGTACGGCGCCCTCGGCGGAGCGGTGATCGGCGCCGCGCTCACCAGCGTGACGACCGCCGCCTCCATCTCCGTGCACCCGCTGAAGTTCGCCACCGGCACCGGGATGAACACCACCGCGCGCCAGTTCGGCGGATCCGTCGGCGTCGCCTCGATGGCGGCGGTGTTCGCGGCCGGCGACCTGAGCACCCCCGATCCGTACCTGGACGCGTTCCTGCTGGCCGGCATCTTCATCGCCGCCTCCGCGGTGCCCGCGCTCTGGCTGTTCACCAAGAAGTCCATGGCCCAGATCGCCGAGACCCAGCGGCAGATCCAGGCCTATATGAAGGCGCAGGCCGAGGCCGCCGCCAAGGCCGCCGCGGCGCAGGCCGCCGACGGAACGCCCGCGGTGGACCGGGCCTGACCCCGGCTCACCCTCCCCCACCGGCCGCGACCCACACCCCCCGCGGCCGCGGCCGGTCCCGGGCGGGGCCGCGGTCTCGGACCCGCGGCCCCGCCCAGCGCGTTCCCGTACGACACCGCTTCCGAAACTCCCGGATTTCCCACGAGGGGGCGGCCCTACCAGCCCGTAACACAGGACGAGAGCCCATCGGTTCATGAGGGGAATTGATGAACACAGTCCTCGACTGGCTGGACTCCCCCGCACCCGAGCGCGGAATCCACTACCACCGAAACGGCGACTGGCACCTGCGTACCTACGCCGGCATCGCCGAGGCGGCCCGCAGCACGGCCGCCTTCCTGCACGCGAACGGCGTCACCCGAGGCGTCGTGTCCCTGCTGATCGAGGAGCCCGAGACCTTCGTACCGGCGTTCCTCGGTGTCATGTACGCGGGGGCCACCCCGTCCCCGATCGCCTCGCCCGTCACCTTCGGCGGCCACGAGGCCTTCACCGAGCACGCGGCCGCCGTCCTCGGCGCCGCCGAACCGGCCGCCGTCCTCACCGACGCGGCCCTGGCCCCGCTCGCCGCCACGGCGTGCGCGAAGGCCGGCACGGGCACACCCCTCGTGCTGCCCGACCCGGCCGAGCTGCCCGCCGCCGGATCCCTGGCGCGCCGCACCGCGGACCTCGCGCTGCTGCAGTTCACGTCCGGTTCCAGCGGCACCCCCAAGGGGGTCCGGGTCACCGGCGAGAACCTCACCGCCAACGTCCGCGCCATCCACGGCTGGCTGGGCGTGAACAGCGAGGACTCCTGCTCGTCCTGGCTGCCGCTGTACCACGACATGGGCCTGATCGGGACGTTCCTGGGTTCCGTCGTGGCCCAGATCGACCTGTGGCTGATGAGCCCGGTCGACTTCATCCGCTCCCCGGCCCGCTGGCTCGACTGCCACGGCCGGCACGGGGTGACCATCACCACCGCCCCCAACTTCGGCTACGGATACGCCACCTCGCGGGTCCGCGAGGAGGAGCTGGCGGGCACGGACTTCTCGGCGTGGCGGGTCGCCATGAGCGGCGCCGAGCGCGTGGACGCGCGGGTGGTCGCCGACTTCGCCGCGAAGCTCGCCCCGTACGGCTTCGACTCCCGGGCGCTCGCCCCCTGCTACGGCATGGCGGAGACGACGCTCGCCGTCACCGGCGTACGCCCCGGAACGGGTGCGCGGATCGTCCGCACGGCGGGCCCGCTCGCCACCGGGGCGCCGGTGACCGTCACCGACACGGGCGTGCTCGGCGTCGACCGCCCCGAGGACCCCGCGCGCTGGATCGCCGGCTGCGGCACCCCGGTGCCCGAGACGGCCGTGGACGTCGTCGACGAGGACGGCGCACCGCTGCCCGACGGCACGTTCGGCGAGATCCGGGTCCGCGGGACCTCCGTGGCCGACGGCTACCAGTCGCCCGATCCGGCGGCGAGCGAGCCCTTCGGCGAGGACGGACTGCGCACCGGCGACGCCGGGTTCCTGTACGACGGCGAGCTGTACGTCGTCGGGCGGATCGGCGACAGCCTCAAGGTCCGCGGCCGCAAGGTGCACGCCGAGGACGTGGAGGCGGCGCTCGTCTCGCTGCCGGGGGTGCCGCCCGGCCGCTGCGCGGTGGCGCTCGGCACCCGCGACGCACGCTCCGGCGCCGTCGTCGTCGTGGAGGCGCCCGGCGAGGCATGGCTGGAGGCCGTGACCGGCGTCCTGCGCTCCGCCCTGGACACCACCGTCGACGTGACCGTGGTCCGGGCCCGCCGCGGCACCATCCCGCGCACCTCCAGCGGCAAACCGCGCCGCCGGCTGCTGTGGCGTCAGGCCGCCGAGGGCACCCTCGCGGGCGACGTACTCCACTCCACGCACCCGACGCACCGCCCGGCACCACCGAAGGCACCGCAACCGACCGCGACACACCTGGATGGGGCAGCGACATGAGCGTCACGACCGCCGGGCTGGTTCTCGACGTCACCGAGACGGCCCCCGAAGCCACCGCCGAACAGCGCGGCCGGCTGGCGAACTCCGCCGACCTGTACCGCCGTTGGGAGCGCCAGCAGTGGGCCGTCGCCCAGGTCGCCCCCGCCGGGGACGCCGCGACCTGGCAGGCGCTCAGCCCCTTCTCGCGCGCCCAGATGCTCGGCTCGCTGGCCGAGCTGGAGGTGGGCGAGGTCACGGTCACCCACACCCTGGGCGCCCTGATCGACGCGCCGCCCACCGAGGACGACCGGATCTTCCTGTGCACGCAGCTCGCCGACGAGGCCCGGCACGTGCGGTTCTTCCAGACGTATCTGGAGGACGCGTGCGGTGCCTCCCTCGACGAGGCCGAGGACGGCGCCGACTACGCGGAGGTGTTCGCGCCGGTGCTCACCCGGGCGACCGACGCGGTACGGGCCGACCACGAGGACCGCGAGTCCTGGTACCGGGCGCTCGTCTACTACCACCTGATCACCGAGGGCGTCCTCGCGGCGACGGCGCTGCGCACCACCCGCTTCCTCGCCAAGCGGCTGAAGCTGGACGCCCTGGAGGAAGGGCTGACGAACGTGACGCGGGACGAGTCGCGTCATGTCTCCTTCGGGCTGCGCGCCGCCCAGGACGGCGTCGCCGGCGGCTTCGCCCAGGTGGTGGAGGACGCGCACTTCGAGTCGCTGGGCGCGGCGGCCTGGGTGCTGATCGGCCCCTCCCGGCACAACCCGTCCCCGGCGATCCGCGTCGCCCTGCTCAGCCGCGCCGCCCAGCTGCGCGGCAGCGTCGAGATCGCCCGCGAGCGCCTGGTCAAGCAGCTGCGCCTGGTGGGACTGCCGCACCTGGTGGAGAAGGCCGGCGACGCCTGGGACCTCGCGATCGACACCGCCCTCGACGCCTACGAGGAGCGCTGGAACGCCCCGCACCCGATCCGCGCCGCCGCGGCCTGACGAACCACCGGACCACCACACCACCAGCAGAGAGGGACGAAGAGGACATGGACAGCACCACGTTGCGCGCGCAGGTCCGGCGGATCGTCGGGGAGATGAGCCCGCTCGGCGCCCGCGAGGCGAGTTCCGAGGACCGTCTCGTCGAGGAGCTCGGCTACGACTCGCTCGCCGTCATCGAGCTCTCGCTCCGCATCGAGCAGGAGTTCGCCCTGGTCGACCTCGGCACGGGCGGCACGCCCGACATCACGACGGTCAAGGACATCGAGGACTTCGTCGACCAGCAGCAGGCGGTGCCGAGCGACGCCGCCTGATCCACCCATCCCAGAGAGGTACCACGAGAAGATGACGACCCACGATCTGCGCAGTGAGGCGGACGACCCGCTGGCGCTCTCGCACGACGAGTCCGTCCGGCTGCTGCGCGGGGCGCCCTGGCAGCGGTTCGCCGTGATCGGCGACAGTTTCGCCGCCGGGCTCGGCGATCCCAGCCCCGGGTACGCCACCGTGCCGTGGCCGGAGCGGATCTCGGCCGCGCTCAGCGCCGGCAAGCCCGACTTCGGCTATCTGAACACCGGGGTCAAGGGCAAACGGGCCGGTGAGGTGCGCGCCGAGCAACTGGAGCGGGTCCTGGCCTTCAAGCCCGATCTCGTGAACGTGGCGGCGGGGGGCAACGACCTGTTCGACGCCGAGCCGGACCTCGACGGCGTCGAGGCCGACCTGGACGCCATGTACGGGGCGCTGCGCGCGCAGGGCGCGGACATCTTCTCGTTCACGGTGACCAACGTCTTCGAGTCGGTACCGGAGCTGGCGGTCTTCAGCGACCGTACGGCGGCTCTGAACGACCGTATCCGCGCGGTCGCGGGGCGGCACGACGCCGTGCTGATCGAGATGTGGCACCACCCGGTGCGGCTGCGGCCCAACCTGATGAGCGCCGACGGCATCCACTTCGCGATGGAGGGCCACGCCGCCCTCGCGGCGGAGATCGTGAAGGCCCTGGGCGCCCGGATCTCGGACCGGACGAACTGATGGGCGGCGACCGCACGGTACGCCACATCGTCGTCGGCGCGGGCTCGGCCGGCTGTGTGCTGGCGGACCGGCTCAGCGCCGGGGACGACGGAGAGGTGCTGCTGATCGAGGCCGGCGGCCCGGACCGGCGCGCCGAGATCAGCATCCCCGCCGCGTTCCCTGCCCTGTTCGGCTCCCCCGCGGACTGGGGCTACCGTACGGTCGCCCAGCCGGGCCTCGACGGCCGCGCCCTGAACTGGCCCCGCGGCCGCACGCTCGGCGGCTCGTCCTCCCTCAACGCCCAGATCTGGACCCGCGGCCACCGCGCGGACTTCGACGGCTGGGCCGAGGAGGAGGGCTGCGCGGGCTGGTCGGCGGCGGAGGTGACGCCGTACTTCACCCGCGCCGAGGACCGCTCGGGTTCCGGCGGCGCCGACTCCGATGGGGTCGGCGGGCGGGGCTACGGCTCCGGGGGGCCGATTCGGATCGAGGACCTGCGGGATCCGAGTCCGGCCACCGCCGAGTTCCTGGCCGCCTGCGCCGAGGCGGGGCTGCCCGCGCTGGACGACGGGCGGCCGCTGGAGCCTGAGGGGGCCGGGCCGGTGCGGGCCACCCAGCGCGGGGGACGGCGGTGGAGCGCGGCCGACGGATATCTGCGGCCCGCCTCGCGCCGGGCGAACCTGAGCGTCCTCACGGACGTCCGCGTCGAACGGATCCTGATCGAGAACGGCCGCGCGGTCGGCGTCGCCTGCACGACGCCCGACGGACCGCTCGTCGTACGCGCCGAGGGCGAGGTCGTCCTCGCGGCGGGGGCGATCGGCTCGCCGCAGCTGCTGATGCTGTCCGGCGTGGGCGACGCGGACGAGCTGCGCCGGCACGGCATCCGGGTGCACGCGCACTCCCCGCGGGTGGGCCACCGCCTCGCCGACCACCTCTACGTCCCCCTGGCCTTCGAGGCCGACGGCCGTGTCACCCCCGGTGTCACCGACCGGCAGGGCGAGATCGGGGAGTTCCTGCGCGGCCGGCGCGGGCGGCTCACGTCCAATCTCGCGGAGGCCGTGGCGTTCCTGCGCAGCGACCCCGAACTGGCGGCGCCGGACCTGGAGTTCGTGTGGATGCTGGTGCCGTTCCTCGACCAGGGGAAGGCCCCGCGCACCCATGGCGTCACGCTGGGCGTGGTCCTGCTGCGGCCCCGCAGCCACGGCACGGTCCGGCTCGCCTCGGCGGACCCGGCGGCCCACCCGGTGATCGACCCGCGCTATCTCTCCGACCCGGACGGCGACGACCTGCGCGTCCTCACCGAGGGCGTGCACCGGGCCCAGCACGTCCTGACCCGGCCCGCGCTCGCGGCCCGGCTCGGCAGGCCGCTGACACCGGGCGCACTGGATCCCGACCCGGGGACGGTGCACACGGTGACCCGGACCCACGCGGAGACCCTGTACCACCCCGTCGGCACCTGCGGCATGGGGGCGGACCCCGAGGCCGTGCTCGATCCGGCGCTGCGGGTGCGGGGCGTGGCCGGCCTGCGGGTCGTCGACGCCTCCGCGCTGCCCTCCCTGCCCCGCGGCCATACGCACGCGCCGACCGTGATGCTCGCGGAACGCGCGGCCGAACTGATCCTGGCCGACGGCTCCGCCCCCCGCCCGGCCTCAGCAACACCCCCGGAATCAACCTCAGCAACGACCTCACGAAAGGCAGTACGACTGTGACCGTCCAGGACGCGCAGCTGTTCATCGACGCCTTCCGCGCGGCCCTCGCCGACGCCGAGTTCGCCGCCCTGCTCAAGGAGCGCGACTTCTCGCTCCAGTTCGTCGTCACCGGGGCCGCCGACACGGCCTTCCTGCTGGACTCCGACGGGGTGCACGACGGCGCGCCGCACCCGGCGAGCCTGCGTCTGGAGGTGCAGGCCGAGGCGCTGCACCTCGTCCTCCTCGGACAGCTCGGCGTGACCCGTGCCATCGTCGCCCGCCGTCTCGTCGTCAAGGGCCCCGTCGCCCGGGTGCGCTCCCTCGCGGACTATCTGCCGGTGCTCGGGCGCGAGTACGCCCGGCTCGCCCTGGCGCCCGCCGCTTCCTGACCCGCACGCCCGCCGCCGACGACCCGATCGCCCGCCACCACAGAAAGCGGACCACTGTGATCGCCACCACCACGACCGTCGTTCCGAACGCCCCGACCCTGTCCGATCTGCGCGCCCTCGACGCGGCGGCGATGCCCTCGATGTTCCGGCTGCCGCCCGAGGTCGAGGAACTCCGTGACGAAGTGCGCGAGTTCGCGCAGACCGTGGTGAAGCCACGGGTTCTCGACAACGACCTCGCCCCGGCCGACGACTTCGACTGGGAGATGGTCGAGGCCGGCCACCGGCTGGGCCTGCTGCGGCTGACCACGCCCAAGGAGTTCGGCGGACGCGGCATGGGCGTGCTCGGCGTGGCCGTCGCCATGGAGGAGCTGGCGTCGGTCTGCGCCAGCACCGCGCTGATCTTCGGCGCCTCGCTGCTCGGCCAGACGTCGGTGCTGTTCTCCGGCGACCAGCAGCTCCAGGCCCGGTTCCTGCCGTCGTTCCTCGGCGACAAGCCGGTCCTCGCCTGCAACGCCATCACCGAGGAGACCGCGGGCTGCGACCTGCTGATACCGGAGCACGCGGAGCTCGCCGAGGACGTGATGACGGCGCGCCGCGACGGCGACCACTTCGTCCTGAACGGCGTCAAGCGCTTCATCACCAACGGCAAGGTCGCCGAGTGGGCGGCCGTGTTCGCCAACATCGAGGGCAACCCGGGCGCCACCGGGCTGACCGTGTTCATCGTGCCGCTGGACAGCGAGGGCGTCACCCGGGGCGCGGTCGCCGACAAGATGGGGTACCGGGCCTGCCTGGGCACCACGCTCCACTTCGAGGACGTCCGGGTGCCGGAGGAGAACATCGCCTTCGGCGAGGGCGGTGCCTGGAACTACCTCACCCTCCAGTCCAACCAGGCCCGTTCGATCGTCGCCGCGATCTCCACCGGGGTGGCCCGGGGTGCCTTCGAGATCGCCAAGGAGTTCGCGGGCGAGCGGGTGCAGGCCGGAAAGCCGCTGTACGAGCACCAGTTCACGGCCCGCAAGCTCGCCGAGATGTCCGCGAAGATCGAGGCCTCGCGGCTGCTGTACCTCCAGGCCGCCTACCAGGCCGACAACATGCTGCCGGCGCCCGTCTACGGGCCCGCCGTCGCCAAGCTGTTCGCCGACCGCGCGGCGATCGAGGTGGCCGAGGAGGCGATGTCGATCGTGGGGGCCCGCGGCTACTGCCGTGACCACGCGGTGGAGAAGCTGGTCCGCGAGTCCTTCGGCGCCCGCATCTACGAGGGCACCCCGGAGGTCCTGGCCCTGGCGATCACCGGCGCCCTGTACGGACGACGGCTGTGACCCCGGCCCGCACGACGGGCCGTACACCAGGCGGTACGACGCCCCGCCGCCCCCGGCCCACCACGCCACCCCCCACGACGCCCCCGCCGCCCAGACCCCGGGCCGCCGCCGGCCTCTCGGGCCCGGGTGCCCGCGCCGCCGCCACGCTCTCCGCCACCCGCTACATCGAGGCCACCCTGGCCACGACGGCCCGCTTCTCCGGCCTGGTCCTGGACCTGCCGCCGAACCTGGAACCGAAGCCGGACCGAGAACGGGGCTCGAAACCGACCCCGGCCCAAGAGCCGAAGTCGGACCGGGCCCCGGATCGGGAGCCGGACCTGGACCTGGCCTCGGACCTGCACCCCGACCGAAGGCCGAACCTGGACCCGGCCTCGGGCCTGCATCCGGCCCGAGAACCGAACCCGGACCCGGGCCCGGCCTTGGGCCTGGACCCGGCCCGAGAGCCCGACCCGGACCCGGCCTCGGGCCAGCACCCGGCCCGAGAGCCGAATGCCGACCGGGCCCCGGGCCGAGAGTCGGGTTCTGGCCCGGCGGAGACCGCGTCCTTGCCGAGGGCCGCCGGTCGAAGGGAGGTGTCGGTATGAGTGCCCCGACCGTCGCCGGCGGAAGGGCGGTCGGTGGGGATCCGGTTCCGGGAGAGGACGCCCGCCGTGCCCGGTACGTCGCGCACGTGCTGGCGCTGCACGACCGGATGAGCTTCGCGGGGCTGCCCGAGGAGACCGAGCCGCTGTACCTCGCCCGCAGGCCCGACGGCCTCACCGTGCTCGCGGTGCCGCAGTCCCGGCTCCCCGAGCGCTACCGGCTGGCGATCTACGGCTTCCGGCTCGCCCAGTACCTCAGGTCCCGTTTCGCCAGCGACCGCGTGGCCTTCGCGCGCGGTCTGTTCGCGGAGCCGCTCGGCGTGGGCCACGGCGAGGAGATCCACCTCATCGGCATGGAGGAGCGGTCCGGGGCGATCCTGCGCTATGTGTCGGTGATCGGCACCACGGACCCCGCCCCGCTGCCCGTGACCCACCCGGACCGCGCCCGGTTCCCCTGCGAGGTCGCCCACGGCATCAACCTCTTCGACCACGTGCCCCTGGACGAGCCGGTGACGAGCCACGAGGTGTGGGAGGTCAAGCGGCTGATGCAGCGCCCCTCGGAGCGCGACACCTCCCCCGCCCGCCGGCTGCGGCTGTCCCTGGAGCTGATGCTCGGCTTCTACACGACGCTCGCCGGTCTGTCCCCGCAGCCGAGGCTCCTGGTCGGCGACGGCGAGGAGGGCCTGGCCGTACGGCGGCTGACGCGCAGTCTGAAGGACATCACCGTCATCGAGGGCACCCGCCCCTGCCTGCCCAAGGACGACCTGCTCTTCCCGGCGTACGTGGAACGCGCGGTCGTGAAGCCGTTCGTGGCCCGTGTCCCGCACGGCGAGGAACTGCAGCAGCTCGTGGGCTGGCTGTCCCGCGCGCTGGACGCGACGAACCCGCTGGCCGGCTTCCAGCAGCTGGTCGGCCAGGTCTCAGGAGAGATCCGGAGGGTGAGGATATGAGCACCACCACCGCGGCCCCCGCGCCGACGGTCCCCGCCGACGTCCCCGAGGACCCGGAGTCGTACTACCGGTCCCTCACCGAACGCAACCGCGGCCTGATCCCGGCCCCCGTGCAGGAGCGGCTGCGCACCGCCACGGTCCTGGTGGCCGGGTGCGGCTCGACGGGCGGCGCGGCCGTCGAACCGCTGGCCCGGCTCGGCACGGGCAACTTCGTGCTCGCCGAGCCCGGCACGTACGAGCTCAACAACCTGAACCGGCAGAGCGCCGGCCACACGGACATCGGCCGCAACAAGGCGGAGGTGGCCGCCGAGCGCATCCGGTCGGTCAACCCGTACGCCGGGATCCGCGTCGACACCGCCGGGATCCGCCCGGACGCCCCGGAGCTGCTCCTGGACGGGGTGGACGTGGTGGTCGACGGCGTGGACGTCACCACCCTGGGCGGCTGGCGGGCGAAGTACGCCCTGCATGTCGCGGCGGCCCGCCGCCGGCTGCCCGTGGTCTCCGGCTACGACCTGTCGGGCACCCAGCACGTGCGCCACTACGACTACCGCACCGAGTCCGTCCCGCTCGCGGGGGCGATCGCCGAGGACGACATCGCCGAGGACGCCCTGTGGACGCTGCTGCTGAGGGTGATCCCCCGCGAGATCGTCCCGGCCGATCTGATCGCCGATGTCACCGCGCACCGCTCGGAACCCGACTACAGCGTTCCCCAGCTCGTCTACGCGTCGCACCAGTTCGGTGTGCTCGCGGCCCGCTACGTGGTGGAGATCCTGGCCGGCCGGCCGGTCCGGGAGCAGATCACGGTGGACGTGCACCAGCTCGTCTCGGCGGACACCCCTTCCCATCCGACCCAGCCCACACAGGACTGAGGAGCCCCGATGACCACCGCAACCGACCGTCCGGGCCGCCGCTCGGAGGACCCCCTGGTCCGGCAGACCAAGAAGGCCGCGCAGCTGCTCATCGCGTCGGCCCGGCACTCCTACGACCCGCGCGTCGACGTCAACTGGGACGAGCCCCTGGAGGAGGGCAAGTGGTTCCTTCCCGAGAAGCGGATCTCGCTGTACGGGACGGAGCTGTACGACTCGCTGAGCCTGGAGCAGAAGCTGCTGCTCAGCCGTGAGGAGCTGGCGTCGTCGCTGGCGGCGGGCGTGTGGACCGAGCACATCCTGCTGCACCTGGTCTCGCGCTACGCCTACAAGCGGGACATCACCAGCCCTCAGGTGCAGTTCGCCCTGACGGAGGTGGCGGACGAGGTGCGCCACATGATCATGTTCGCCCGGCTGGTGGAGAAGACGGGGACCGAGTTCTATCCCCTCAACCCCAAGACCCAGCGCAGCGGGCTCCTGCTGAAGACGTTCGCGCCGGTGCCCGCGCTGTGGGCGATGCTGCTGCTCACCGAGGAGTTCTTCGACCGCTTCCAGCGTGAGCAGGCCGCCGACGAGACGGTGCAGCCACTGGTGCGCACGGTGGCCCGGATCCATGTCGTGGAGGAGGCCCGGCACATCAGCTTCGCCCGCACCGAGCTGGAGCGGTTCGTCCCGACGCTGTCCAAGCGGCGGCTTGAGCTGCTGCGCAACTTCCTGGCCGCCGTGGTCAAGTCCATCCGCCGGGACCGCTACAACCCGCTGATGTACGAGCGCGCCGGCCTGGACCCGAAGGCGGCCGTGGAGGCGGGCCGCTCCAACCCGATCAGCAAGGCCAACGGCGGCTACGGCGCCGAGCGGATCGCCCCCTACTACCAGTCGCTCGGTCTGATCGGCGGCCGCTCGGAGAAGGTGTGGCGCGAGGCCGGTTGGCTCAAGGACGCCTAGATTCAAGGGAGTTGACGGTGGAAGATGACGGTTACGAGGGTCTGGCGGTGCTCGTCGTGGAGGGCCGCACGGAGTTCACCCTGCGGGCCACGCTGACCGGCGGCTTCCAGCCGCTCGACGGCCGCTACCGCTGGTACGGACGGTTGGAGGCGCACGAGGAGCTGACCCGGCTGGTGGGCGACCGCAGCGCCGGAGTGGAACTGCGCACGGCCGAGGGCCATGCGGCGGGCCGTATCACCGAACCCGATCTGTGGAACCGGTACCGGATCGAGGGCACGAGTGTGCCCCCGTTCCGGGTTCCGTTCGGACTCGACGAGATCGAGCCGTAGAAAACCCGTTCTTTTCAAGAATCCCGCACGACCCGAAACAAAAAAGAAACAAACGCGACGGAGGCCCCCGGCCCATGTGCTTCGACGAAGACGCCGTTCCACCCGTACCGCAGATTCCGGATGCCGTGATCGAGAGCGGCTATCTGGAATTGACCGCACAGGACGGCAACACCTTCGCCGCTTTCTCCGCGGCCCCCGCCGGCGGCACCGGAACGGCCGTCGTGATCCTTCCCGACGTACGCGGCCTTTACGGGTTCTACACGGAGCTGGCGAAACGCTTCGCGGAGAACGGGGTACGGGCGCTGGTCATCGACTACTACGGACGGACGGCGGGCGTCGGAAAGCGGGCGAAGGACTTCCCGTACGCCCAGCACATGGCCAAACTCAGCCCTCGTGAGCTCTACGCCGACCTGGCCGCGGCCGTCGCCCATCTGCGCTCCGACGAGGGCGGCGCCGCGCGCGCCGTCCTCACCGCCGGGTTCTGCATCGGCGGCCGGCTCGCGGTGATGGCGGCGGCCGGCGGCCTGGATCTGGCCGGGGTGATCGGCTTCTACTGCTGGCCCGCCGACGGGCCCGACGGCTCCCCCGGACCGACCCGCCGGGCGGCCGACCTGGCCGCCCCGGTGCTGGCCCTGATGGCCGGGGACGACCCGGGCATCCCGGCGGCCCATGTGAGCGCTTTCGAGGAGGCCCTGGCCGCGGCCGGCGTCGACCACGAGGTCGTCACCTACCCGGGCACCCCGCACAGCTTCTTCGACGCCCAGCGCGACGCCTACGCCGACGCCTCGGCGGACGCCTGGCACCGGGTGCTGCGCTTCACCGCCCGCGTCGGCGCCGGCTGAGCCGTACCGGTATCGACCGGAACACATACGTATGGTTGGAATGAAAGTGCGTGTAACCTGGAAGGCCAAGCTGAAGGCGGTCCGACCCGGGAAGTGTGAACATGCCCACGACTCGTACGAGAACACGTCTGACGCAGCGTGAGCGGTCCGACGGCACCATCGAGGAACTGCTGCGCGCCGCTCGCACGCTCTTCGCCGAGCGGGGCTACAACGCGACGTCGCTGGACGCCGTCGTCGAGGCCGCCCATCTCACCAAGGGCGCCCTCTACCACCACTTCTCCGGCAAGCAGCATCTCTTCCGGGCCGTGTACGAGCGGGAGCAGAACCGGCTGGCCCACATCGTCGCCGAGGCCTACCTGGACGCCGCCGAGCCGGACTCCTGGGAGGCCGTGTACGTGGGCGCGCGGGCCTTCCTGGTGGAGGTCCTCGCCACCGACGTCCAGCGCATCAACCTGCTCGACGCGCCGGGCGCGCTCGGCACGGAGGAGATGCGGGAGATCAACACCGGCTGCGTGAAGATGATGGAGGAGGGCGTCCGGCGCGCCACGGAGAAGGGCGACATCGCCCCGCACTCCGTGACGTCCCTGACGCATCTGCTCTACGGCGCCCTGTGCGAGGCGGCGATGGCGGTGGCCCGCGCCGAGGACCAGCAACAGGCCCTCGACGCGAGCCTCACCGAACTGCGCCTCCTCTTCGACGCCCTGGCGGTCCCCCGCCGCTGACGTCCGCCGGGCCGGTCACCCGGGCCCGACGGCCCCGGCGGCCATCGCCTCCGCGAGGTCCGCGAGCGGCAGACACGGCCGTACGAGCGCCTGTTCCGCCGCCTCGCTCAGCGCCCGCGGAGTGCGGTGGCACAGCTCGATGATCCGGGCCACGGCCACCGGCTCGGCCGCCACCCGGCGCTCACCGAGGATCCCGGCCAGCATCCGCCGCGCCTGCTGGGCGCTCAGCTCCCGCAGCCGTACGGCACGCAGGCCGCCCAGACCGTCGAGGCGGCCGTCGTCGCGGGTGGTGACCAGCAGCGCCCCCGCGGACGGGCCCGGCAGCAGTGCCGCCAGCTGATCGGCCGAGGCGAGGTCGTCGAGCACCACGAGCACCCTCAGATCCCGCAAGACCTGCTGCCCGAACCCCACCGGATCGCTCTCCGCGCGCGGCACGGTCACCCCGAGGCTGCGCAGCACGGACCGCAGCACGTCGTCGGCGGACGGCGCCCGCTCCCGTTCCCGCACCGTGCGCGGGCCCGGAACCGGGACGGCTACCGGCTCGACCTGCCGCAGCACGGCCGTGGTCCGGCCGGTCAGCAGCGGGCGCGCCTGCCGCCGCTCGCCGCTGCCGCCGTGCAGGGCCACGAAGATCTGGCCGTCCGGGAAGCGGTGGGCGACCCGGTGGGCCCACTGGACCGCCAGGGCCGTCTTGCCGATCCCGGGCGGTCCCTCGATGACCCGTACGGGCGGACGGCCGTCGTCCGCCGTGACGAACCCGTCCAGCATGGCCAGCTCCTGCTCCCGGCCCACACAGCGGATCCCCCGCGGGAGCTGGCGCGGCACGGTCGGAGCCGCCTCGACGGCCGACTGCGCGGGCACCACCTCCCGGTCGCCGCGCAGGATACGGGCGTGCAGCTCCCGGGTCTGCGGGGCCGGATCCACGCCCAGCCGGTCGGCGAGCCTGCGGCGCAGGGCCTCGTACGCCTCGACGGCCTCGGCGCGCCGGCCGGAGCGGTGGAGCGCCGTCATGAGGTTGCGGATGACCAGCTCGTTGTCGGCGTGCTGGTCGGCGAGCGAATGCAGTTCGTCGAGGAGCCCGAGGTGGTCCCCGAGCCGCAGCTCGGCCTCATGGCATTCGACGAGGGCCGACACCCGCTCCCGTTCGAGCAGCCGGCGGGTCCGCTCGGCCCACTCGCCCTTGAGCCCGCCGAGCGCCCTGCCCTGCCAGGCTCCCAGCGCCTCCCGGAAGAGCCCCACGGCGGTGCGGGGGTCCTCGGTGGCCCGGGCGGCCGCCACGACCCGGCGGAAGCGGCGCAGGTCGACGCAGTCGGGGTCGACTTCCAGGGTGTAACCGCCATTGCGGCGGCGGATGGTGGCTTCCTGTCCCTCCTGTTCGTTTCCGTTGTTCTCCAGGGCGCCGCGCAGCCTGGATATATAGGAATGAATCATGTTCCGCGCCGACTGCGGCGGTTCGGCGCCCCAGGCCCGGTCGATGAGTTCGTCGGGCATGACGACCTCATTTGCACTTACGGCGAGCATTGCAAAGATGCAACGCTGTCGCGCCTGTCCGAGTTCCACCGCGCTTTCCCCCGCGGCCCGATACTCCACAGGCCCCAACAACTGAACAAGAACCACGCTGCCACTCCCCCGGGTGTGCGCTGTCTCTGATCGTCGCGCCCCGAAGCATCGACTTCGTACTGACGAACGAACATCGTCACTATGAGGCATTTCTTGATTTTCACTGAACGACGTCCTCCACGCCCGTAGAACGCGCGCATGAATGCGTCAAGGTTTCCGCCACCGCGCCCGCCGAGGGTGTCCTCACGACCACGACCTCGCCTGCGGGAGCTGCTGTGACGCGCACGTCGTCCGACACTTGCACCGACGACACTGGCACCGAGAAGTACCGTGACCACCGCCGCTGGGCCCTGGTGCTCGCCGAGCGCGAGCGGCTGCTGCGCCTGGCGAAGGCCCGGCTGGGCCGCTCGGCGGACGCCGAGGACTGTGTCCAGGAGGCCATGATCCGCGCTGCCACGTTCGAGGCGCTGGACGAGTCCCGGGTGGCCGCGCTGCTCACCACGATCACTCTGCGGCTGTGCGTGGACCATCAGCGCGGCGCCCAGCGCGACCGCCGGCTCGCCGGCCGGGCCCATCTGCTGCACCGCACCGATCCGGACACCGGCTCGGAGGTGGAGTTCCGCACCTGCGAACGGGCCGCGGGGGCGTGGCTGCTGACCCAGGTGCCGGGGCTGGGCCGGCGGGAGCGCGAGGTGCTGCTCGCGCGGGCGCGCGGGCTGAGCACCGCCGAGACGGCGACGGCCCTGGCGATCACGTACAAGTCGGCGGAGAGCGCCTTCACCCGGGCCCGCAGCCGGCTGCGCAGCGTGTACCACGAGGAGATGGCCCGCTGAACGCGAAGATCCCGTCCGATCGACCGATCGGACGGGATCCCGTCGCTGTGGAGCTAAGGAGAATTGAACTCCTGACCTCCTGCATGCCATGCAGGCGCTCTACCAACTGAGCTATAGCCCCATCTGTTCTCCCCGCTCCGGCGGGCCGAACAAGAAGAACTCTAGCCTGCGACCTGCCGGAAAGTGAAATCCGGGGGCCGGGCCCGCCCCGGGCCGCTCAGTCGTCGTCGCCGAGCACCGGCTCCGGCAGGGTGCCGGCGTTGTGCTCGAGCAGCCGCCAGCCGCGGGCGCCCTCGCCGAGGACGGACCAGCAGCAGTTGGAGAGGCCGCCGAGGCTCTCCCAGTGGTGCGCCTCCAGGCCGAGGAGACGGCCGATGGTGGTGCGGATGGTCCCGCCGTGGCTCACGACGACGAGCGTCCCGTCCTCCGGAAGCTTGTCGGCGTGCCGCAGGACCACGGGCGCGGCACGGTCGGCGACCTCGGTCTCCAGCTCGCCGCCGCCGCGGCGGACCGGCTCGCCGCGCTTCCACGCCGCGTACTCCTCGCCGTACCGGGCGACGATCTCCTCGTGGGTCAGCCCCTGCCACTCGCCCGCGTACGTCTCGCGCAGGGCCTCGTCGTGGGTGACCTCCAGGCCGGTGAGCGCGGCCAGCTCGGCGGCCGTGCGCGCGGCGCGCGAGAGGTCGGAGGCGACGATGGCGTCCGGCTTGAGGGAGGCCAGCAGCCGGGCGGCGCGGCGGGCCTGGGCCACACCGGTCCCGGTCAGCTCGACGTCCGTGGTGCCCTGGAACCGGCGCTCCACGTTCCACGCGGTCTGGCCGTGCCGCCACAGGATGACGCGCCGGCCCCGGCCGGGGGCGCTCACCGCAGGTCCCCGAACTCGGCGGTGTCGTCCTCCTCGGCCCGCAGCTTGGCGTACTCCGCGGCCTTGCCCTTGGTGGCCTGCGCGTCCTCGGGCAGCTCCAGCTCGGGGCAGTCCTTCCACAGCCGCTCCAGGGCGTAGAAGACACGCTCCTCGCTGTGCTGGACGTGGACGACGATGTCGACGTAGTCGAGCAGGACCCAGCGGGCCTCGCGGTCGCCCTCGCGGCGCACCGGCTTGGCGCCGAGCTCCTTCTGCAGCCGTTCCTCGATCTCGTCGACGATCGACTTGACCTGGCGGTCGTTGGGCGCGGAGGCCAGCAGGAAGGCGTCCGTGATCGACAGCACGTCGCTGACGTCGTAGGCGATGATGTCGTGCGCGAGCTTGTCGGCAGCCGCCTGGGCGGCGGTGGTGATGAGCTCGATGGAGCGGTCGGTGGCGGTCACTGCGTGGCTTTCCGTCGGCGGTCGTTTGCCCTCAAGGGTCTCACGGACCGCCGACGGCCCCCCACGCGATTAAGTGCCGCTACGACGACGAGGGCTCGTAGTCCCGGCCGAGGACGACCGACACGTCCGCGTTCCCGGCGACCTTGCCCTTCTTCACGGTGCTGGTGGGCAGGCCCAGGGTCTTGGCGACCTCGGTGGCGTTCTCCTTGTCGGCGGCGTCCGCGTACAGCACCTGGGAGGTGGCCTGCGCGGCCGAGGCCGTGCCGCCGTCCAGGAAGGTGAAGCCGCCGTTGAGGAGCACCACGCGCGCGTCCTCGGTGTCGGACTTGGTGCCGCCGGCGTTCTGCAGGGACACGCTGACGGCGGCGTCCTTGTCGGGGCTCTTCGCGGTGCCGCCGAGGACGTCCTTGACGACGCTCGCGCTGTCCTCGGCGCTGAGCGTGCCGTCGGCCTGGACCGGCAGCAGGGCGGTCTTGTAGGCGCCGCCCTTGGCGAGGTCGGAGAGCTTGGCGAGGAAGGTGCCGAGGTCCTTGTCGGTGAGGGAGGGGTCGAGGATCTGGGCGAGTGTCTGGACGGTGGTCGTCGCGGCGGACGCGTCGGAGGACACCTTGCGCAGGATGCCCTGCATCACCTGGCCGAACCGCTCCAGTTGGGCGTTCTGGGCCTCGCCCGAGGCGCGGTAGGTGGCGTAGGCGACGGCCATCTTGCCGCTGAGGGTCTGGTCCTCGCCCTTGTTGACGAGGGGCGCCTGGCCCTTCTTCTTGGCGGCCGGGTCGGGCACGTCGGTGTCGGTGTCGACCTCGATGTTGCCGACGAGGTCGACCAGATTCTGGAGATAGGGGGTGTCCAGGCGCCAGGTGCCCTCGATGTCGGTGCCGAGGACGGTGTCGAGCGCGTCCCGGGTGCCGTCGGAGCCGTCGTCGTCGACGGACTTGGCGAGGGTCGTGGTGGTGCCGTCGGTGTCGGTGAGGACGAGCGAGTTGGGCAGCAGGACGGTGGTGCCCCGCTCGGTGGTGGTGTTGTCGACGAGCAGCGCGGTGCTGGTGCCGCCGCCGGAGGTGTTGTGGAGGTGGACGACGATCACGTCGCGCTTCTGGGCGGCGCTCGCGGTGGTGGTGCCCGCCTTGGAGCCCGAGGACGACGACAGTCCGGGCAGCTTCCCGGCGAACCAGAGGTAGCCCACGCCGCCGACCGCGACGAGGGAGAGGACCACGGCGAGGGCGACGAGCCGGCCGCGGGCGCGGCGCTTGGCCTCCTCACGGCGCTCGGTGCGGTTCTCGGTGAAGTTCAGCCAGTCGATGACGTCCTCGGAGTCGCCGTCGGGCTCCTCCACGAACGCGAACTGCGCGGTGTGGTACTCCCGTCCGTCCCCTTCGGGTGCCCCGTCCCCGGCCCGCTCGTCCACCTCGTCCTCGGCCGGGCCGGCCTGCTGCGGGATGTACGCGGTCTGCTCGGCGGTACGGGGCTGCTCGGCGCTGGGCTGCCGGCCGCCGGCGACGGTCTGCCCGTAGGGGTCGTAGGGGGCGGCGGTACCCGTGTCGTACGGGGCGTAGCCGGCGCCCGTCTGCTGGGCCGCGGTGGTGTACGGGTCGTAGGGGGGCGTCTGCTGCCCCTGGGCGTACGGGTCGTACCCGTAGCCCTGCTGGTGCTGGTGCCCCTGCTGCCCGTACGGGTCGTAGCCCTGTTGCTGCGGCTGGGAGGGCGTGACCTGCCGGTAGATCGGCTGCCCGTACTCGTCGTAGCCGACGAGCTCGTACGGGTCGGTCCCGTACCCCGCGTCGTATCGGTCGTTCACCGGTACCCCTCTCGGCTCACTCGCCGCGGTACAGCTCGCGCTTGTCGATGTAACGCACGACTCCGTCCGGCACCATGTACCAGATGGGGTCGCCCTTGGCGACTCTCGCACGGCAGTCCGTCGAGGAGATGGCGAGCGCGGGAACCTCCACGAGGGAGACGCCGCCCTCCGGCAGGCCGGGGTCCATGAGGTGGTGGCCGGGCCGGGTGACCCCGATGAAGTGCGCCAGGGAGAACAGCTCCTCGCTGTCGCGCCAGGTCAGGATCTGGTCGAGGGCGTCGGCGCCGGTGATGAAGAAGAGGTCCGTGTCGGGGTTGAGGGCCCGCAGGTCGCGCAGGGTGTCCACGGTGTAGGTGGGGCCGCCGCGGTCGATGTCGATCCGGCTGACGGAGAACTGCGGGTTCTCCGCCGTCGCGATGACCGTCATCAGGTAGCGGTCCTCGGCCGGGGAGACCCGGCGGTGGCTCTTCTGCCAGGGCTCACCGGTCGGGACGAACACGACCTCGTCCAGATGGAACTGCGCGGCGACCTCGCTGGCCGCCACGAGGTGTCCGTGGTGGATCGGATCGAACGTTCCGCCCATGACGCCCAGGCGGCGCTTGCCCGGGTTCGACGGGCCGGTAGGCATGTCCTGCTCTCCCATGCGTGCAGACCCTACCGGCCCGTCCTGAGGACACCGGCCCGCCGATGCCCGATGTGCACCGGTATCCACCGCGGTATGAACCCCGGTATGAACACGGAGTGCCTCAGCGGTCGCGGTTGAAGCGCGTGGTGACCCAGAGCAGGAGCATCAGGATGATGAACGCGCCACCGCCGGTGAGCAGGGGGTTCAGGCTCTCGTGGTTGCCACCGTGCTCCTCGCCCTCGGCGGCGAGGGTGACCAGCTGGGCAGCGGCGCTGTGAAGGCTCATCTTCGGGACGACCTATCCGGTGTGGGCGGGATAAAGATGTCGGCCCATGGTAAGCGGGGCGCTCGGCGGCGATCACGCCGACTCCGCCATCGGGAACCTTCGCGCGGGCTCAGTCGTCCTTCCGCTTGTAGCCCCGCAGCAGGAACCACGCGGTGAGCGCACAGCCCAGGATCATCACGATCAGTACGACACGGAGAAGGTTCCCCGCCCCCTGCTGTCGGGCGGCCTCGGTCAGCCAGACGGCCGCGGGGTACTGCTCCATGGTTCGGGACTCCTTCGGTGTGGTGCCCGTCCACGGTAACTCCGCCTAGGCTGGGCTCTGCTTCGGGGGCGCAAAGGGCCGCACAAGGGTCCGCAAAGGGCGGATCGCACGACGAGGGCCACACAGACGCACATGGGGGAGTACATGTCCGACGACGGCCGCCAGAACAACGGCTCCGAGAACGTGCCGAGCAGGCAGCGCAAGCGGTTCCCCGGGATCTCCTCGCGCGCGTACGAGCACCCGGCCGACCGCTCCGCCCTGGTGGCGCTGCGCAAGCTGAGCGGTTTCGACACGGTGTTCAAGGCACTCAGCGGGCTGCTGCCCGAGCGGAGCCTGAGGCTGCTGTTCCTGTCCGACTCGGTGCGGGTCTCCGACCAGCAGTTCACGCACCTCAACGACATGTTGCGGGACGCCTGCTACATCCTGGACCTGGAGAAGGTCCCGCCGATGTACGTCAACCAGGACCCGCAGCCGAACGCGATGTGCATCGGCCTGGACGAGCCGATCATCGTGGTCACCACCGGTCTCGTCGAGCTGCTCGACGAGGAGGAGATGCGGGCCGTCGTCGGCCACGAGGTCGGGCACGCCCTGTCCGGGCACGCCCTGTACCGCACGATCCTGCTGTTCCTGACGAACCTGGCGGTCCGGGTCGCCTGGATCCCCCTGGGCAGTATCGCGATCATGGCGATCGTCACGGCGCTGCGCGAGTGGTTCCGCAAGTCGGAGCTCTCCGCCGACCGCGCGGGTCTCCTCGTCGGCCAGGACCTGAAGGCCTCGATGCGCGGCCTGATGAAGCTTGCGGGCGGCAACCATCTGCACGAGATGAACGTGGACGCGTTCCTGAAGCAGGCCGAGGAGTACGAGGCGGGCGGCGACCTGCGCGACTCCGTCCTGAAGATCCTGAACGTCCTGCCCCGTTCGCACCCGTTCGCCACGGTCCGCGCGGCGGAGCTGAAGAAGTGGGCCGGGTCCCGCGACCACCAGCGGATCATGGACGGCCACTACCCGCGCCGCGACGAGGACAAGGACGCCTCGGTCTCCGACTCCTTCCGTGAGTCCGCCTCGCACTACGCGACCAACATCAAGACCTCCAAGGACCCGCTGATGAAGCTGGTCACCGACATAGCGGGCGGCGCGGGCGGCCTGGGCGGCCGAGTCCGCCGGGGCTTCGACGGCTTCACGAGCACCCCGCCGAACGACGAGGAGCCCCCGGCGGAAAGCGCCCCCTGAGGGGCGCGGGGACTGCGCGACCAGCCCCCACCGGACCCACAGCCCAGAACGGCTCACACCTTCGGCTCGGACCCAGCGGCCAGCACCCCGCACAACCCCACCGCAGTCCCGTCCGCATAAGGATCCGTCCCGGCCGGACCGCCCGCCCTGGCGGTCTGGCCGGCCATCAGCGGCCGCAGATGGTTCGTGGAGTCCTCCGCACAGGACAGCGGCCCCGCCTGCACGGTCGCCGAGACGAGCTGTGTCTGCCGGGTCCGCAGATCCTCCCGGTCGAAGCGGAACAGCAGCTCACGCCGCACGGTGAAGAGAGAGACCTGCTCCTTCGCCCCCGTGCCGGCCGGCCGCACCGCGTAGACGAAGGTGTGCTCCGCGGTGACCTCCAGCGTCGCCGAGTCGGTCTCGACGGCCGTCAGCGTGCCCTGGACGCGGATCCTGCGGTCGGCCAGCTCGGTGCGGGCGGGGTCGAAGCGCACCAGCCAGCCGGTCGCCGCGTGCCGCCCGTCCGCCGCCGGCTGGCTGAAGCTCTCGTCGAACTGGTCGAGCTGTCCGGGATCGATCAGCCCGCGCACCGGCTGCACCTCCTGCCCGGTGAGGACCTCCGGGTAGAGGGAGGACCGCACCAGATACTCCTTGGCCGTGATCAGGGCGGTGACGACCTGGCTGTCGGAGAAGTGCGCGGTGCGCCGGGCGGGGGGCAGCGGGATCCCCTTGGCGCCGACCCGGAACTGCGCGGCCGGGCTGTGGGCGAACAGCGCCTCGGAGTCGGCCAGACCGGGCACGAGGCCCTGCGGGGCGAGGGGGACGACGGTCATCCGCAGCGGATCCACGGCCCGGCGCGTCACGGAGCTCTGGTACGGGTTGCGGACGCCCATGTAGATCGCGGTGCCGAAGGCGACGGCGATCAGCAGGACCAGGACGAGGGCCTGCCGGGACAGCCCGCGGTGCAGGGGCGGGCGGCGGCGTACGGCGGGCGCGTGGTCGGCCATGCGTTCCAGGGCCGAGTACTCCTGCAACCGGGCAGCACGGACGAACGATTCGTCGAACACGACGGATCGGTACTCGTCCTCGCCACCTCCGGGAGCTCCCTCGGGTGTCCCCTCCGGTGGGTCGCCAGGCCCGCCCATACCTTCAGGGTAGGTCGCGCGGGGCTCGGGTAAACGCCCTGCCGCACGACAAGTTCTGACAGGTTCTCACCAGGTTCGGCGTGCCGAACGGGCCCTCTCGTCAGGGAGTGCGGGGCACCGCCGAGACAGGTGGCCGGGAGTATGCGGCGGAGGCGGAGGGCGACGCCGTGCCGCCCTGCTCCAGCCCGGTCGAGGCGGGCGTCGGCACCTGGTCCCGGCTGCCGGCGGAGGAGCCCCGGTAGACGGCGGCGAAGGCCAGCACGACCATGCCGACGCCCATGACGACGGCGAGCACCCAGGCGACGGGGCGGTGCCAGCGGACCTGTTTGCCGTACGGCCCGAAGAGGCCGTGGTGGGCGTCGGGGTCGTCGTCGTCCAGGTCGTCGAAGTCGGGATCATGGCCGAATTCGCCGGGTCCCCCGGGACCGTACGCGTCGTCGTAGCGGTCGCCGCGGGCACGGGCACGTCGGGCCTCCGCCTCCGAGGCCTCGGCTCTCGCCTCGGCGGCGGCCAGGAGGCGCTCCACGGCGGACGGCTCGTGTACCACGGCCGCCCGTACGAAGGCCTCGTCGAAGACCACGGAGGCGAACTCTTCGTCCGACACCCCGCGGTCGTGGTCGTCGTCGGGCTCCCAGCCGTCAGGGAACGGCGTGCCCCCCACGTCCTCCGGCACGGATCCAGAGTAGACCTGGGGGTTCAATTTGGGCAGACGGTACGGAAATTCATCCGCCAGATGAGACGCCTTTCACGGCACCCCGTCCGGGTCAGCGCCGTACGTGACCGTCGCCCGTGACGATGTACTTGGTGCTGGTCAGCTCCGGCAGGCCCATGGGGCCCCGGGCGTGCAGCTTCTGGGTGGAGATGCCGATCTCCGCGCCGAAGCCGAACTGGCCGCCGTCGGTGAACCGGGTGGAGGCGTTCACCGCGACCGTGGTGGAGTCGACCAACTGGGTGAAACGGCGGGCGGCCTGCTGCGAGGTGGTGACGATCGCCTCGGTGTGGCCGGAGGTCCACAGCCGGATGTGCTCGACGGCCCTGTCGAGGGAGTCGACGACGGCGGCGGCGATGTCGTAGGAGAGGTACTCGGTCTCCCAGTCCTCGGCCGTGGCCTCCACGACGGTCGCCCGGGAGTCCTTGGCGTACGCCATGACCCGCTCGTCGGCGTGGACGGTGACCCCGGCCTCGGCGAGGGCGTCCAGGGCGCGCGGCAGGAACTCGGGGGCGATGTCCTGGTGGACCAGGAGGGTCTCGGCGGCGTTGCAGACGCTGACCCGCTGGGCCTTGGAGTTGATCAGGATGTCGATCGCCATGTCGAGGTCGGCCTGGGCGTCGACGTAGACGTGGCAGTTGCCGGTGCCGGTCTCGATGACGGGGACCTTGGACTCCATGACCACGGTCTGGATGAGGGAGGCGCCACCGCGCGGGATGAGGACGTCGACCAGGCCGCGGGCGCGCATCAGCTCGTGCACGGACTCACGGCCCTCGCCGGGTACGAGCTGGACCGCGTCGGCGGGCAGCCCGGCGCCGCCGACGGCGTCCCGCAGGACGCGGACGAGCGCGGTGTTCGACTCGTAGGCGGAGGCGGAGCCGCGCAGCAGGACCGCGTTGCCGGACTTCAGGCAGAGCGCGGCGGCGTCCACCGTCACATTGGGGCGGGCCTCGTAGATGATGCCGACGACGCCGAGCGGGACGCGGACCTGGCGCAGGTCGATGCCGTTGGGCAGGGTGGAGCCGCGGACGACCTCGCCGACCGGGTCGGGCAGCGCGACGACGTCCCGCACGTCGGAGGCGATGGCCCGCACCCGCTCCGGGGTGAGGGTCAGCCGGTCGACGACGGACTCGGCGGTACCGGCCTCGCGGGCCCTGGCGATGTCCTTGGCGTTGGCCTCGACGATCTCACTCGTACGGACCTCCAGCGCGTCCGCGATGGCGAGCAGCGCGTCGTCCTTGGCGGCCCGGGGCAGGGGCGCGAGGTCGGCGGCGGCGGCCTTGGCACGGTAGGCGGCCCGGGTGACCGGGGACATGGCGTCGTACGGTGAGAGCGTGGTCATACGGGAAGGGTAGTGCGCCACACGAAAGGGGCCCCGCTCCGTCCACGAGCCGTCCCACACACCGAGACGCACCCGACGGAACGGGCGCCCCGACAGGACAGGGGCGGCCGACCCGGAGCGCGGACACCCACCCGGGGGCCGCAGGTCTCAGTAGGGGTGGACGCCGACGGGGCTGGCCGGGGGTGGGCCGTAGCCCTCGGCGATGCGTTGGTGGTAGGTCTCGCGGTCGATCACCTCGAGGCCGACGATCTCCCAGGGCGGAAGCCGGGAGGTGCGCCGGTGCTCGCCCCACAGGCGCAGCGCGACGGCGGCGGCGTCGTGGAGGTCGCGGGCCTCCTCCCAGTAGCGGATCTCCGCGTGATCGCCCGCGTAGCGGCTGGTCAGGAGGAAGGGGTGGTCGTGGGCGAGCTGTTCGAGGGCGCGGCGGACCTCCCCCAGCGGGGCCTCCTCGCCGGAGACGCTGAGGGTGACGTGCCAGAGCCGGGGCAGGTCGGCCGGGCCCTCGTACCGCTCCCCCGCCGCCACGCTGGTGAGCGTGCGTTCCTCGCCCGACGCGCCGGTACTCCCACGGGTCGCTGCCACCCCAGGGCGTACTCGTCTCACGACGGCCTCCTTTGCGCAGCGCTCGTGCGGCTGGTCTCCCTGAGACAAAGTTGAGCAGGCCGCACGGCTCCATGGGGCGGTTTCACGGAACGTCCCCCACCGGTACGGACCGTTCGGGGCGGTCGGCAGACAGCCGTTCGACGGCCTCAGGGCTGGAGGATCACCAGGTCGTCGCGGTGGACGACCTCCCGCTCGTACTCCGCGCCCAGCTCGCGCGCCAGCTCGCGGGTGGACCGCCCGATCAGCAGGGGGATCTCCTTGGCGTCGAAGTTGACGAGTCCGCGGGCCACCGCGTGTCCGGCGGTGTCGCGCAGCTCGACGGGGTCGCCCGCGCTGAACTCGCCCTCGACAGCGGCGATCCCGGCGGGCAGCAGCGACGTGCGGCGCTCCACGACCGCGCGGACCGCGCCGTCGTCCAGGGTGAGCGACCCCTGCGGGGTGGAGGCGTGCTGGAGCCACAGGAGCCGGTCGGCGGAGCGTTTGCCGGTGGGGTGGAAGTAGGTGCCGGTGTCCCCGCCGGCGAGGGCGTCGGCGGCGTGGACGGCGCTGGTGAGGACCACGGGGATGCCGGCGCCGGTGGCGATCCGGGCGGCCTCGACCTTGGTGACCATGCCGCCGGTGCCGACGCCCGCCTTGCCGGCGCTGCCGATCTCGACGTGCGTGAGGTCCTCGGGGCCGCGCACCTCGGCGATCCGTGAGGTGCCGGGCCTGCTGGGGTCGCCGTCGTAGACGCCGTCCACGTCGGACAGGAGCACCAGCAGGTCGGCGTGGACGAGGTGGGCGACGAGGGCGGCCAGGCGGTCGTTGTCGCCGAAGCGGATCTCGTCGGTGGCGACGGTGTCGTTCTCGTTGACGATCGGGAACGCGCCCATCGCGAGGAGCTTGTCCAGGGTGCGCGAGGCGTTGCGGTGGTGGGCGCGACGGCTCATGTCGTCGCTGGTGAGCAGCACCTGCCCGACGCGGACGGCGTAGCGGGCGAAGGAGGCGGTGTAGCGGGCGACGAGGAGGCCCTGGCCGACGCTGGCGGCGGCCTGCTGGCGGGCCAGGTCGCGGGGGCGGCGGCGCAGGCCCAGCGGGGCGAGTCCGGCGGCGATGGCGCCGGAGGAAACGAGGACAATCTCACGTTCGCCGCCGCTGCGGCTCTTGGCGAGGACGTCGACGAGCGCGTCGACACGGTCGGCGTCGAGTCCTCCGGCGGCGGTGGTCAGCGACGAGGAGCCCACCTTGACGACGATCCTGCGGGCCTCGCCCACGGCCTGCCTTGCCCCTGCCACCTTGCTCTTCGTCCCCTCGCGCGGCTGAACCGACTCCCCTCGCAATCTACGCGAACGTGCCCCGGGGCCGCGCGCGAGTTCCACTCCCCGGACGATCCGTCCGCGTAGCCGTTCGCTCACTCTTTGCGTACGGCAAAAGGGGTGTACGGGTTCCACATGGAATCTGAAGGGAATACAAATTTATTTTGAAGTTTGTGTCACCTACAGTTCGCCCTGTGAAGCGCATACTCCTCAGGTCGGGGAAGAGCCCCTTCGACGTGGTCCCCGTCGAGGAAGCCCTCCACCGCGACGTTTTCGCCACCAACTCCGGCAACCTGATCTTCAGTGACGCCACACACAAGATCCTCAGTGTGCCAGGCAGGGCGGAGGTGGTGTCCAACGGCATCGCCACCCAGGTCAACGCCGCAGCGCGGATCAACGAGGAGTACGACGCGTTCGTCGTACCGCTGGCCAACGCCTTCCGGCCGACGTTCGAGGCACCGCTCAAGCGGCTGACCCAGCTCATATCGAAGCTGAAGATCCCCGTCGTGGTGGTCGGCGTCGGCGCGCAGGCCGGTCTGGACAACGACCCGGCGCGGCTGAAGTCCATGGAGTCCACCGTGCGGGACTTCGTCTCCGCCGTGCTGGACCACAGCGCCTCCATCGGTGTCCGCGGCGAGTTCACCGCGAAGTACCTCACCGACATGGGATTCCGGGACGTCGAGATCATCGGCTGCCCGTCGCTGTTCATGTACGGCGACACGCTCGAGGTGACCAAGCGGGTGGCGGCCATCACCCCCGAGTCGAGGATCTCGACCAACGGCTCGCACACCGCGGTGCGCGGCGGCCTGAGCAAGATCCTCAAACGGGCCCATGAGCGCTACCCCCACCTGCGCTACATCGGGCAGAACCTCACCGACGCCCGCCAGCTGCACTGGCGTGACGTCGACTCCCCGGCCGGCCGGATCCGCGAGATGCCGACCCACCCCGACCACCCGATGTACCGGGAGGACAAGGTCCGGGTGTACATCGACCCGGTCACCTGGATCGACGACCTCAAGGAGTTCGACTACTCCTTCGGCTCGCGCATCCACGGCAACATCGCTGCCCTGCTGGCGGGCACGCCGGCCACCGTGCTGGCCTTCGACTCCCGCACGCTGGAGCTGTGCCGCTACTTCGAGATCCCGCACCGGCTGCTGAACGAGGTCCCGGAGGGTCTCGACCCGGCCGAGCTGTACGAGGAGGCCGACTTCGGTGCCCTGACGGGCAACCACCGGGAGCGGTTCGACCGGTTCACCGCGTTCCTGGACAAGAACGGGCTGGAGAACACCTTCACGCACGGCGACGGCGGCAAGGCCTTCGACAAGCAGCTGCGTGCCCTGCGCTTCCCGGCGGGCGTACGTCCCTGGATCGACGCGGACATCGCCTCGCTGACGAGCCGGTTCGGCTGGCTCCAGCAGCGCATCACCGAACTGGACGCCCACAACACGCAGTTGAAGCGGGAGCTGGCGAAGTCCCGGGCGGGAGCGAAGGCAGCCGCCAAGGCCGCCGCCTCGGCCGTCCCGGCGCCCTCGATCTACCGCCGCGCCCGCCGTGTCATGGGCCGGGCCCTGAAGCCCGCGAAGTAGCCCCCTGGGCGTCGGGGACGACGCTCAGGCCGCCACCCGGCCCCCCTGTCCGGTGACCCGCTTCTTCAGCCGCCCCAGCTTGCGCCGCACCTTGCGGGTCGCGCCGCGCAGGAAGGTCTCGGCCGGCGTCTGGCGCCAGCCCGGGTACGCCTTGGCCTCGCGTGGTTCGGCGAGGTAGACGCGGTCGGGGACGCCGGCCTTGCGGGAGCGGTAGCCGGGGTAGGCCAGGTAGAGCTGGGTGCCGCCCTTCTTCAGGACGGCCCTGGGCTCGCTCTTGGCCTTCATGAACTCCAGGACCTCCACCAGCAGGTCCGGGCGCTGCATGGCCACCAGCTGCAGCCGCAGCCGCTCGTGGACCTTCAGGCGCTGGGCGACGCCCTCGTTCCAGTACGCGTCCATCAGCGGCTGGGCCAGCTCGAACTTGGTGCGCCGGATCGTCTCGTCCTGCCGGAGGAAGACCGGTCCGAACTGCGGCAGCAGCGTGACGAGGAAGGGGCGGACCATCAGCACGTCCCGCTTGGGGCCGGGCGGCAGCATCCGCTCCAGCAGGCCCATCAGGGCGCGCGCGGAGTCGAAGCGCAGCTTGTAACTGCCGGTCTTCGTCACGTGCTTGCCGTCGTCGCGGCCCACCAGGTAGTAGCAGGTGTGGTCGGCGACGATGGAGACGCCGTCGGCCCGCAGATAGGCCTCCATCGTGAACAGCGCGTCCTCGCCGGTCCACAGGGACTCGTCGAAGCGCATCCCGTGGCGCTCCAGGAACGCGCGGCGGAACAGCTTCTGGGCGCTGAGCGTGAACTTGATGTTGGAGGAGAAGACGTCCGTACGCTCGCGGTTCTTGCCCCACATCGACTTGGGCGCGTTGCGGTTGACGCCCTCGACCTTGCCGAGGCACACGTCGGTGCCGTTGCGGTCGGCCATGGCGACCATCCGCTCCAGGGCCTCGGTGCCCAGCCGGTCGTCGGCGTCCAGGAAGAACACGTACCGCCCGGTGGCCTTGGCCAGGCCGACGTTGCGCGGGCCGCTGGGGCCGCCGGAGTTCTCCTGCCGGATCACGGTGACCGGCATGGGGGCGCGGGCGGCGAACTCCTCCAGGTAGTCACCGGTGCCGTCCTGGGAACCGTCGTCGACGGCGACGACCTCGATCCGCGCCGGGTCCAGCGTCTGCGCCTCGACCGAGGCCAGGCATTCGACCAGGTACGGCATCGCTTCGTACGCCCCGATGATCACCGTGACGTCAGGCTGCGCAAGAGTCACTTTTCCCTCTCATCACGCAACGGTTCCCCCTTTTCAACATTCCAGCTAACCGATAGACGGTTGATACGGGAAACGGGTTGTCCCGCCCGGGGAAGGTGTTCCACATCACAGAATGCCGAAAAGCCCGGTTCCCGGAGAGCCGTCTCCGGGAACGGGGCTTCGCGGCGCGGGCCTCAGACGGCCGTCACACCATGGGGCAGTCCCGCGTCGTCGCCGGTCGTCGCGTCGGCCGCGCCGTCCAGGGCGGCGGCCCGGGACGCCTGACCGACGTTGCGTGCCTCGGCCTTCAGGGCGAGGTCCGCGACGGCGGTGTTGAACTGCTCGAGGGAGGTCGGCTCGTCGGGGCCGAGCAGATACTCCTTGAGCTCCTTGCGGTCCTCGGCCAGCGGGTCGGCGGCCGGGTCGCGCACCGCGTCGAGCAGCTGGTCCAGCTCCGCGGCGGAGTTGGTGAGGATCACGGCCGCGCGCACCGCGGTGTTCTGCCGGCGGAACTCCTCCGCGCCGAGCTCCGCGGAGTCCGTGACCGCGTACGGCTTGCCGCTCGCGATGAAGTCGGACACCACGCTGGAGATGTCGGAGACCATCGCCTCGGAGGCGTTGAAGCAGTCGTACAGACGCGGTTCGGCGCCGGTGATCACCCGGTGCTCGAAGTCGGGGAAGCTCCGCCAGTAGGCCTCGTTCCACTCGGCGCGCAGCCGGGCCGCCTCTTCGTGCTTGCGCATGTCAACAATGCCGTCGCGGCTGGTCACCGCTTCGTCGGCCTTCTCGTCGAAGGAGAGCGAGAGGTCTTCCAGGCGGGCCTTCAGCCGGATCAGGTCGGTCTTCGCCTTGCCCTGGGCCACCGCGTCGCCCCGGAAGCGGGAGTCCGCGGCGCGCTGCTCGGCGGCCTTCTTGATCAGGGCGGTGATCCTGCGGTGCGCTGCCCCGGCCGCCGCGCTGCGGGTGCCGGTGAACGGGTGCGGCTTGTACAGGACGCGGACCGGGGGCTCGGCGGCGACCAGCTTCTTCACGATGTTCTCGCCGGCCAGCAGGATCGAGGTGTTGCCCGGGTTGTCGTCCCAGCCCTCCCAGGTGGGCGCGTACAGCACGGTCGGGATGCGTTCCTCCGGCGCACCGGCCCAGGTCTGGATGGGCGCGAGCTGCGGGCGGCCGACCTCGACGATGTCCTCGTCGCGGATGCCGACGTCGGCGATGGCGTAGCGGTCGCGGCCGGCCCGGCCCGCGGTCCACACCTCGTCGTAGACCTTGCTGAACGGGTTGACGCTGGCGAGCTTGTCGCTGTCGCCGTGGCCGATGAAGACGTGCTTCATGGTGGGCACGCGCAGCATGTGGATGTTCTTGCCGACGTTCGCGGCGTACAGCGTGACCCGCACCATGGAGAGGTCCATGTTCATCAGGTGCACCCCCCCGGGCACGCAGATGACGGGGACCGTGGTGGGCGCCATCCGCTCCAGCACGGAACGCTCACGCAGGATGATCAGGGGCCGGGAGTCGAGCTGCTCCATCGTCTCCAGCCACATGTTGACCTGGTAGGCGGACTCCTTGGAGCCGGAGAAGTACAGCACGGTCTCCGGGCGGTACTCGCGCAGCCAGGCGCTCACCGTGGACAGCACCTTGTCCGGCCTGGGCGGCAGCCGGCGGGCGCGCAGGTGCGGCACCAGCAGGGCGACGTAGAGCGCGCCGAGGACGAGGGTGACGCCGACGCCGACGTACCCGGCGAGGTCGGTGCCGGAGAGGGCGTAGACGAGCAGGCCGGCGACGGCCGCGAGGTCCAGGTGGAGCATCTTCCGCCCGGCCCCGCTCAGCAGGGAGCGCGGCGGGGCGTCCGGGATGGTCAGCCGGGAGGCCAGGTCGACGTTGCGGGTCACGACCGGCATCTGGCGGCGCTTGCCGATCAGCGTGACCAGGGCGCCGTGCGGGGCCTGGAGACCGAAGAAGAGGGTGAAGCAGGCGATCGCCGCGTAGAAGACCGGCTCCTCCGACAGGTCGAGCCTGGCCAGCAGCAGGATGAGCAGCAGCTCGCGGACCAGGAACCGGGTGGACAGACCCGCCCTCACCTTGTTCAGCAGGGTGATGAGGTAGGTGCCCTTGCGGTGGAGATAGAGGTCCGCCAGGTACGTCACGGCGGCCACGGCGGCGAAGGCGGGGGTGCTCGGGACGAGCGCGGCCAGCATGAGGCAGGGGTAGCCCAGCATCATGAGGACCGCCGCGGCCAGCTCGGCCGCGCTGCCCACCCGGGCCACGCGAATGGCAGTGGATATCACGGAGAAACCTGCTCTGGGGAGGGTGCCGGTCATAGAAGCCTAAAAGTCCGGAAAATCCTTTGTGAAGGACCCTGGATTCTTACGCTTCAGGCCTCTGTGAATTCTCCGTAAACAGGGAGCCACAGAGGCCTGAAATTCGATGGCTATTTGCGGTTGATTATGCCACGCCGTCCTGTCGGTCGAGCACCGAGGCCAGGGCCTGCTCGAAGCCGGAGGCCTCACCCGCGGCGGCCGTGGGGTCCTGCTGGCGGACGTCGATGACGTGCCCGGTGAGCTCGGAGAGGAGGACGTCGAGCGAGGTGCGGGCGACGGCCTCGGAGGAGAGCAGGCTGCCCGCCGGCTCCTGCCCGAAGGCCTTGGTGCGCATGGGGGTCGCCGTGCGCTCCGGGTTCACGCAGTTCACCCGGATGCCGTCGGCGGCCCACTCGTCGGACAGCGCCTGGGTGAGGTTCACCATGGCGGCCTTGGTCGAGGAGTAGAGGCTGTACTCGGCGCGGCCGCGGGTGTAGCTGCTGGACGTGTACAGCAGCAACTGCCCCTTGGTCTCGGCGAGGTACTTGTAGGCCGAACGGGCGATCTGCACCGGCGCGAGGTAGTTCACCTTCAGCGCTTCCTCGATGGTCGCGTTGTCCGTCTCGGCCAGCTTGCCGATGCGCAGCACCCCGGCGGTGTTGACGACGTGGTCGATGCGCCCGGTCTCGCTGTAGGCCTTGGACAGCGCGTCGTCGACCTCCTCCGGGTTCTCCACGTGCGTACCGGTGGTGGAGCGGCCGAGGGCGTACACCGTGGCGCCGTAGGACTCGGCCAGCTCGGCGATGTCCTTGCCGATGCCGTAGGAGCCGCCGAAGACGACGACGGTCTTGCCGGTCAGCAGCTCGCGGTAGACCTCCTCGCCGTTCTGCTCGGGGGCGGCGGTGGAGGCGAGCTGGAACAGCTTGTCCGCGATGAAGACGTCGACCGGCTGAGTGACCTTCATGTTGTACTCGTCACCCGCGACGACGTGGATCGGCACGTCCGGCAGGTACCTGAGGACGACCGTGCAGTCGTCCGTGGCCTGGAAGTTGGGGTCGCCGGCCGCCACCTCGTAGGCGCGGCGGATGGTGGACAGCTTGAAGGCCTGCGGGGTCTGGCCGCGGCGCAGCCGGGAGCGGTCCGGGATCTCGGTGATGAACTCGCCGTCCTCGCCGTGCGTCCGGGTGACGATGATGGTGTCGGCGGAGGGGATGGCGACGTCGACGGCCTGGTAGCGCTGCAGGGCGGCCACGCAGTCATCGATGACGCGCTGGGAGAGCAGGGGACGTACGGCGTCGTGGAAGAGGACGTTGAGGTCCTCGCCCTCGGCCAGGCCCTCGCCCAGGGCGGCGATGGCCCGTTCGGTGGTCTCGTTGCGGGTGGTACCGCCCTCGATGATCCTCGAGACCTTCTTGAACCCGGCCTTGGCGACGATCTTCTCGATGTCGGGCACGTAGCCCGGCGCCATCAGCACGATGACGTCGTCGACGGAGTCGGCCTTCTCGAAGGTGGTCAGGGTGTGCTCGATGACGGCCTTGCCTGCGATCTTCAGCAGCTGCTTGGGGATCGACAGACCCACGCGCTGGCCGGTACCACCGGCCAGGATCACTGCGGTCGTACGGGGCTTGGCTATGTGCTGGGACACCAGAAGACCTACCTTGGGGCGACAGGGAACGGGGAAATGGTCCCACTTGCGGTTACCGCGATGCAAGGTGAGCGCCCTTCACTGCATATGTGCGCGCCACCCGCCATTCACCTTGAACCGCTGGTGATTGGTAAGACGTGTGCGGGACCATGAGGATGCTCCCTGGAAATCCTGTGAGTAACTCCACAGGGGCTGGGTGATACCTGAGAGTAACGATGAGCGATGTTCAGCGACGCCGCAGCCGCCTGAGGCAGCGATGTCCGAGAACTCTCACCAGTTCCCTGGAGGAGGTCTGGTGCACTCCGCGCGCGGCGGAGCGGGCCGGGGCGGCCTCCGCCACCGCGGCGAGCGCCCCGTACAGGGCCTGAGCGGCCACCTCGGGAGCCATCCGCGGCTCCTGCACGCTCTCACGGCCGGCCGGTTTCGGCACGGCGGACAGCAGCTTCGGATCGCCGAGGACGCGTACGCCCATTGCGGTGATGCGTTCGGCCATCTCGGCGCCGATCCCGGCGGCCGCCTCCACCGCCCAGGCGGGCGTGGAGATCTTCACGTCCTGTGACGTCGGGCTGCACGCGTTCTTCATATGCATGACGGCGCCGTTGCGGATAAGTTTCGAATAAAGCTCGTCCGGCAGGCCATTGCCCCGGAATTCTTTATTGAGATTCCGCAGCATTTCGGTCTCGGCGAGGGTAAGAGAGCGATTTGCGGTGTCCGGAACCGGCTGGAGCAGACGGGCCGGAAGACCGAGCAGCGCCTCGAAGGTGCGCATGAGCCCCTCGCGGTCGCGGTCGTCCACCACGACGACGGTGACCCGGTCGGCACCGACCACCCGCACCCACCGCTCGACCAGCCGGTCGTGCCGGTGCCGCCGCCAGAAACTCGGGTTGGGCTTCTCGTACGGCGCCTTGCGGAGCATGTGCTCCAGCCACTCCTCGTAGCCCATGCGCAGCCCGTTCTGCACGTACTGCTGCCACTGCGAGGGCATGATCTTCGCCAGCGGCCGCAGGGTGACGAGGACGTGCACGCGGTCACCGCCGAGCTGCTCGACGACCCGCTCGATGGTGGCGTCGTCCGGCGCGTCGGCGAAGAACTCGCTGCTGATCACTGAGGTCTTCGGGCCAGTGGCCGCGACCTGCTCGACGAGCTGGAGCCAGTGCCGCTCGGTGGGCGTGGTGTCACCGATCATCCCGCCCCGCGAGCAGGCCGCGAGGACGGCCTGCATGGGGTGTCTGCTCGTGGCGGGGAAGGCGACGCCGTACTCCGGCAGTCTCTCCCTGGCTCCGAAGAGGGCGCCCTGGATCGAGGTGGTCCCGGTCTTGTGCGGGCCGATGTGCAGCAGGCGGGTGCCGGCGGGCAGCGGGGCCGGTGGCGCGGTCGGCGCGGTCCGCTGCGCGGGCATGGCCGCGAGTTCCGCGCGGGAGTTCACCGCGGCGTCGTCTCTCGTACAGTCGGTCTCCATGGTCAAGGGACGGTAAGAGATGTTCCTTAGAGTGCGCTGAGAGGAGCCTGGGACACAGATGAGCCCCAGGCTCCGGTCACACCGTGTTCACACCTTCCGGACGCCCGGCCGGCCGTCCACGACCCTGAGTCTCGCCAGGGTGCGGGCGGTCGCCTTCGGCTTCAGGACGGTGTCCACGACCCGTACCCGTGCGTCGACGGCGTCCTCGCGGATGTCGAACAGGTGGTAGCCGCGGTGGGCGTCGATCAGCTTCCAGTGCGGGTTGTCGGCCTTCAGCGGGTCCCACCGGGCGTGGAAGGCCTCCTGGTCCTGGTCGCCGTTGCTGGAGATCGAGGTACCGACGAACTCGGCGCCGACGACCGCCGAGGAGGGGTCGGCGAAGTCCCGCTTCAGATCGCTGATCATGGTGAGGTGGCGGTCGCCGCTGAGCACCACCGGGTTGCGCACCGACGCCAACTCTGCGAGGAGCGCGTTGCGTTCGGCCTGGTAGCCGTCCCAGGCGTCGTAGTACCAGAGCTTGCCGGGGCCGGCCAGCAGATCGGTCTCGGCCATCATGATCTGGGAGGCGATCAGGTTCCAGCGGGTGTCGGAGGTCCGCAGCCCGTTCAGCAGCCACCGCTTCTGCTCGGCGCCGAGCATGGTGCGCGCCGGGTCCCGGGCACCCTCCTGGGTGACGGCCTGGTCGCTGCGGAACTGCCGGGTGTCCAGCACGTTCAGCCGGGCGAGACGGCCGAACCTGAGGGCGCGGTACATCCGGATGTGCGGGCCGTCCGGGACCGCCGCGGCCCGTACCGGCATGTGCTCGTAGTACGCCTGGTAGGCGGCCGTCAGCCGGGTCACGAACGCGTCGTGGGACTGCTTGTCGGGGTCCTGCGGGACCTCCCCGGCGAAGTCGTTGTCCACCTCGTGGTCGTCGAAGGTGACCACCCAGGGGGCGCGGGCGTGCATCCGCTTCAGATCGGGGTCGCCGCGGTACTGGGCGTACCGGTTGCGGTACTGGGTGAGTGTGTACGGTTCACCGCTGCCCTCGTGCCGGCGCACGGCCGTCGCGGAGGGCCCCGACTCGTAGACGTAGTCGCCGACGAAGAGGACGACGTCCGGGTTTTGGGCCGCCATGTCGGCGTAGGGGGTGAAGTGGCCCTGCTGCCAGTTCTGGCAGGAGGCGAGCGCGATGCGCAGCGAGCCGCCGGAGGCGAGGGGCTGCGGCGCGGTGCGGGTGCGGCCGACCGGGGAGATCCGGCCGCCGGCGCGGAAGCGGTACCAGTAGTCGCGGCCCGGCTTCAGGCCTCGTACGTCCACATGAACGCTGTGCCCGTACTCGGGCCGTGCCGTGGCGGTGCCGCGGCGCACGGAGGAGGCGAACCGGGAGTCGGGCGAGATCTCCCACTGCACGGCGACGTTTCGCCGCGGCATCCCGCCGCCGTTCAGCGGGTCGGGGGCGAGGCGGGTCCACAGCACGATCCCGTCGGGCAGAGGATCCCCCGAGGCCACGCCGAGGCTGAACACGTTCTCGGGCAGGGTGCTCGCGGCGGCGTGGGCGGTGGCGGGCAGCCAGAACTGGGCGGAGGCGGCGGCGCCGAGCACGGCGGCACCGGCGGTGAGGAGACGACGGCGGTCCGGGGACATGGGGGGAACTCCCTTGCGTCGCTGGCGTCTTGACGCAAGGAAAGATGGCACGGTCAGCCGGTCGGCCCGCTGAACGCGGAACCGCGATGACATGACAAGAAAGAGGACGGACGAGGACAGGGGAGACCCGTTGCGGCGGTGCACCGCAACGGGTCGGTGACGCGTGCCTCAGAAGGGCTCGAAGCCCTCGAACTCCTGGCCGGCCTCGTCGCGTTCGGCCTGACGGTCGCGGCGGCGCTGGCTCGCGGGCCGCGGGGCGTCGAAGCGGTGGTCCTCACCGCGGCGGCCCAGCATCTCCGCGCCGGCCATGACGGTCGGCTCCCAGTCGAAGACGACCGCGTTGTCCTCGGGACCGATCGCCACACCGTCGCCCGCCCGGGCGCCGGCCTTCATCAACTCCTCCTCCACACCGAGGCGGTTGAGGCGGTCGGCGAGATAGCCGACGGCCTCGTCGTTGTTGAAGTCGGTCTGCCGCACCCAGCGTTCGGGCTTCTCGCCACGGACGCGGTAGAGGCCGTCCTCCTCCAGCGTGACGGTGAAGCCGGCGTCGTCCACGGCCTTGGGCCGGATGACGATCCGCGTCGCCTCCTCCTTCGGCTTGGCGGCACGCGCCCGCCCGACCAGGTCGGCCAGCGCGAACGACAGCTCCCTGAGTCCGGTGTGCGCCACGGCGGACACCTCGAAGACGCGGTACCCGCGGGCCTCCAGGTCCGGCCGCACCATCTCCGCCAGGTCCTTGCCGTCCGGTACGTCGATCTTGTTCAGGACGACGATCCGGGGCCGGTCGCCGAGCCCGCCGTACTGCCGCAGCTCCTCCTCGATGATGTCGAGGTCGGAGACCGGGTCGCGGTCGGACTCCAGGGTCGCGGTGTCGAGGACGTGCACCAGCACACTGCACCGCTCGACGTGCCGCAGGAACTCCAGGCCGAGGCCCTTGCCCTGGCTGGCACCGGGGATGAGCCCGGGGACGTCGGCGATGGTGTAGACGGTCGATCCCGCGGTCACGACGCCGAGGTTCGGCACGAGCGTGGTGAACGGATAGTCGGCGATCTTCGGCTTGGCGGCGGAGAGCACGGAGATCAGCGAGGACTTGCCGGCGCTCGGGTAGCCGACCAGGGCCACGTCCGCGACGGTCTTCAGCTCCAGGACGACGTCCTGCAGGTCCCCCGGCTCACCGAGCAGCGCGAAACCGGGCGCCTTGCGGCGGGCGGAGGCCAGGGCGGCGTTGCCGAGCCCGCCGCGGCCGCCCTGGGCGGCGACGAAGGAGGTGCCGTGCCCGACCAGGTCGGCGAGCACGTTCCCCGCCTTGTCCAGGACGACGGTCCCGTCCGGCACGGGGAGGACGAGATCCTGCCCGTCCTTGCCGGAGCGGTGGCCGCCCTCCCCCGGCTTGCCGTTGGTGGCCTTCCGGTGCGGGGAGTGGTGGTACTCGAGCAGCGTGGTGACGGACTGGTCGACGGTGAGGATCACGTCGCCGCCGCGCCCGCCGTTGCCCCCGTCGGGGCCGCCCAGCGGCTTGAACTTCTCACGGTGGACGGAGGCACAGCCGTGACCTCCGTTACCCGCGGCGACGTGCAGCTCGACGCGGTCCACGAAGGTGGTCATGGTGGGGTGCCTCCATCAGATACGTACGTTCTTGTCTCTTGCGTAACACGCGAAAGGCGGACCCGCCTTCCCGTCCGGGAAGTGAGGTCCGCCTCGCGAAAGGCTTCCGATCAGCCGACTCAGGCGACCGGAACGATGTTCACGACCTTGCGGCCACGGTGGGTGCCGAACTGCACCGAACCGGCCTCGAGCGCGAACAGCGTGTCGTCGCCACCGCGACCGACACCGGCGCCCGGGTGGAAGTGGGTGCCACGCTGGCGGACCAGGATCTCACCCGCGTTGACGACCTGACCGCCGAAGCGCTTCACGCCGAGCCGCTGGGCATTGGAGTCGCGACCGTTCCGGGTGGACGATGCGCCCTTCTTGTGTGCCATGTCTCCTCAGTCCTTACTTCGCAGCCGCGGGGATCGCGGTGACCTTGATCGCCGTGTACTGCTGGCGGTGGCCCTGACGACGACGGTAGCCCGTCTTGTTCTTGTAGCGCAGAATGTCGATCTTCTGGCCCTTGTGGTGGTCCACGACCTCGGCCTGGACCTTGATGCCGGCCAGCACCCACGGGTCGCTGGTCACAGCGTCGCCGTCGACAACGAGCAGGGTCGAGAGCTCGACCGTGTCGCCAACCTGGGCGGTGGAAATCTTGTCAACCTCAACGATGTCGCCGACAGCAACCTTGTGCTGGCGACCACCGCTGCGCACGATGGCGTACACGCGGATCTCACTCTCTCGCTCGGGAACGGCACCCCCGCAGTCCAGCCGCCCGGGAACCATCACGGACGGCCTCTCCCTGACCACCGGCGGACCGGTTTCCGGGAGGAAGAGGTTTACGGGGATGTGGCGCGCTTAGGGAACACGCCGACGGTCAAGGTTACGGGGCGGCCGATCGGGGGTCAAACCGAGCCCGGTCGCCCGTATGCTCGCAGCGCGAACGCAGACACCGGAAGGCGAACAAGTGAACTACAGGGTCCAGCCCAGCGCGCAGGTCGACGAGAGTGCCGAGATCGGCGCCGGCAGCAGTGTCTGGGACCTCGCGCAGATCCGTGAGGGCGCCCGCCTCGGCGAGGGCTGTGTGATCGGCCGCGGCGCGTACGTCGGCTCGGGCGTGCACATGGGCGACAACTGCAAGCTGCAGAACTACGCGCTCGTCTACGAGCCCGCCGAACTGGGCGACGGTGTCTTCATCGGCCCCGCCGTGGTCCTCACCAACGACCACAACCCGCGGTCCGTGGACCCCGACGGCAAGCAGAAGCGCGGCGGCGACTGGGAGGCCGTCGGCGTGAAGATCCTCGACGGCGCCTCGATCGGCGCCCGCTCGGTCTGCGTGGCCCCGATCACCATCGGCCGCTGGGCGATGGTCGCCGCGGGCGCCGTCGTCACCAAGGACGTGCCCGACTTCGCGCTCGTGGTGGGCGTCCCCGCCCGGCGGATCGGCTGGGTCGGCCGCGCCGGCGTCCGGCTCACCGAGCGCGAGGGCGAGAACGGCGTGTGGGAGTGCCCGAGGACGGGCGAGCTGTACGACGAGAAGGACGGCGTCCTCACCGAGCGCGCCGTCTGAAAGACGGCGGGGCTCAGCTCGCTGGGCGTGGCTCCGGCTGCCGGGCCGGGTGCCATGCCCAGTGGCGGTCCACGACCAGCGGCAGCCCCAGGACCACCGGCATCCACATCAGCACACCGAGCCGGTCCGCCTCCTGGACGAGCGGGTGGTCGCTGACCACGAACGCCCCGCTGAGCGCGGTCGCCGCGGCGAGCGGGCCCAGCCCCTCGCCGTACCGTGCCAGCGCCCAGACCGCGAGGGCGGTCAGGACCAGGAAGTACGGCAGCCCCGCCTGCTGGGCGGCCCAGTCCTCCCAGAACCGGCCGGCGAGGCCGAGCAGTTCGCTCCACGGGTCGGCCACCTCGGGCAGCCGGAAGTGGTGGGTGAAGGTGTCCTGGAGGGTCACCTGCGAGGACGGCAGCGCCAGCGCCTTCATCACCACCGCCACCGCCGCCGCGGCCACCGCCGAGACGGCCGCGAGGACGGCCGTCCCCCGGTGCCGCAGCGCGCGCGACCAGCACAGGGCACCCGTCGCGGCCGCCGCCACGAACGCCGCCAGCACCAGGGCCGACGAGTAGCGGGTGACCGCCCCCACGCCGTACGCCAGCGTCGTGACGGCCGCCGCCGTGGGCAGGGCGCGGCGGCGCAGCAGCACCAGACCGCCCCAGAGCACGCTGAGCGTGCACAGGGTGAACAGTCCCTCGCTCAGGGCCTGGTCGCTCCACCAGCCGAGCGGACTGGCGAGGAAGGCCACCTGCCCGGTGAGCGCGGCCGTGCGGCCCAGCCCCGCGCCGCGCCGCAGCAGCCCGAAGACCAGCAGGGAGCCGCCCGCGGCGGTGAGCAGGCCGAGCAGCCACATGCCGTCTAGCACGCCGAGGGCGCCGACGAAGGGCGCCGCGAGCAGCGGATAGCCGGGGCGGGCGGCGAAGATGGCCTGATAGCGGGGGTCGGCGGTGGTGATGTCCCGGGCGTTCGCCCAGCGGTGCCGGCACTTGCGGGCGGCGGCGGCCGCCAGGGCCTGCTCGCTCCTGTGGTTCGTCGGCTGGAGCCGTACCCCGTGCGCCTCACGGTCGGCCCGGCTGGTGCAGTAGGCCGCGAGCGCCGTGCGGTGGGCCTGCGCACGAGAGTCGCCCAGGTACTGTTCGGCGGCGCGGGCGTACCGGTAGGAGTCGGGGAACAGCGTCCACCGGGAGCCGGCGGCGAGCTGGAGCACGGCGTACACGACGCACACCAGCAGGGGAAGGGCGGCACGCAGGCGGCGCGGGCGGCGTACAGTGCGCGCCGTGGTCGGCTCGGTGCGGACGTCCGGCACGGGCACCCCCAACGGAGAACGGCCCCGGCCGACTGGCCGGGGCCGCATCCTACGACGGTCGGCTGTGTCAGCCGCCGATCACCACCCGGCGCACGCCCTTCCACGCCTCCGGGTCCGTCGTGCGACGGCCGTCGACGAGGACCGTGACGTCCGGCAGGTCAGCCGGGGTCAGGGTGCGGTACTCGGCGTGGTCGGCCTGGAGGATCGCCGCGGTGACCTTCTCCCCCGCGTGCGGGGTGAGGCCGTGCGCGGTGAGCTCCTCGGCCGTGTACATCGGGTCCGAGACGAAGGGGACCGCGCCGCGCGCCTTGAGGGCCTCGACGGTCGGGAAGACGCCCGAGAAGGCCGTCTCCTTCACGCCGCCGCGGTAGGCGGCGCCCAGCACGAGGACGTTCACGCCGGTCAGGTCGCCGTACGCGGCCGCCAGCAGGTCCACCGCGTACTCCGGCATCGCGGCGTTCGCCTCACGGGCCGAGCGCACGACCGTCGCCGACGGGTCGTTCCACAGGTACATCCGCGGGTAGATCGGGATGCAGTGGCCGCCGACCGCGATACCCGGCTGGTGGATGTGGCTGTACGGCTGCGAGTTGCAGGCCTCGATGACCTTCTTGACGTCGATGCCGTTCTGGTCGGCGAAGCGCGCGAACTGGTTCGCCAGACCGATGTTGACGTCCCGGTAGGTCGTCTCGGCCAGCTTCGCCAGCTCGGAGGCCTCGGCGGTGCCCAGGTCCCACACGCCGTTGGCCTGCGGCAGGTCGGCCCGCTCGTCGAAGTCGAGGACCTGCTCGTAGAACTCCACACCGCGGGCCGTCGACGCCTCGTCGATGCCGCCGACCAGCTTGGGGTAGCGGCGCAGGTCGGCGAAGACCCGGCCGGTGAGGACGCGCTCCGGGGAGAACACCAGGTGGAAGTCCTCGCCCGCGGTCAGCCCCGAGCCCTCGGCCAGCATCGGCGCCCACCGGGTGCGGGTGGTGCCGACCGGGAGGGTCGTCTCGTACGAGACCAGCGTGCCGGGCTTGAGGCCCTGCGCGATCGCCTTGGTCGCCGCGTCCATCCAGCCGAAGTCCGGGACGCCCTCGGCGTCCACGAACAGCGGGACGACCACGACGACGGCCTCGGACTCGGCGACCGCGGACGCGGTGTCCGTGGTCGCGCTCAGCAGGCCGGCGTCGACGGCCTGCTTCAGCTTGACGTCCAGGTCGTGCTCACCGGGGAACGGCTCGACACCGGCGTTGACCAGCTCGACGACCTTCTCGTTGACGTCCGCGCCGATGACCCGGTGGCCCTTGGAGGCGAACTGCACCGCCAGCGGGAGCCCGATCTTGCCGAGCGCTACTACACAGATGTTCATGGAGGGTCGCTACTTCTTCCTTTTGGAACGGGACTTCAGTTTCCGGACAAGGCCCCCCAGCGCCCGCCGGACCACAGTCCTCTTCGGGGGGTACATCTGGGCCGTGTCGACCACCACGCGTCCCTTGGGGTTGACCAGGGCCGAGGCGCGGTACGGGTCGTCGTCCCGGCCCCACTTGCGGGCCAGCGGCATGGGCAGCCCCTTGCCGCGCACCGGGATCTCGTACGTCGAGCCGGCCACGTCGACGTACACGCGCACACCCCACTTGCCGGTGACCGGCTCCAGCGGGACGCGGGCGTGCAGGACGCTGCCGGTGCCGTTCTCGGCCGGCTCCACCCGCATCTCGCCCACCACGGGCACGAGTTCGTGCTCGGGCTTCAGCCGGCGCGCGCCCGGCTTGTCCGCCGACTTGGGCATCGCGCCCTTGACCAGGCGCAGCGCCACACCGGCGCCGGCCACGTCGCCCAGCACCGGCACCCGTACGGACGCCGTGTAGGCGAGCTGCTCGCCCTGCTGCTCCCAGGCGGAGTCCAGCAGCACGGTGCCCTTGGCGAGGCGGCCCGGTACGGCCTCCCCGACCAGCTCGTAGACCCGGTCGGACACGCCGATGCGGGGGTCGCGGAAGCCGGGGTAGCGGGCGTAGGCGCGCTCGCCCTCCACCACGAACGGGGGCGCCCCGTGCTCCTTCTCCGAGGAGATCGCCTCGGCCAGCTCGTCGATGGCGACGGCGTGCGCCAGCGCGATCCGCACCCGGCGCTTGACGTCCATGGCGTCACGGATGCCGTCGGTGAAGTAGACGTCGGCGAGCCGGCCGATGCCCGAGCAGAGCCGGCGCTGCAGATCCCGGTCCAGGGACGGGAAGTCGTCCTGGACCAGCTTGGCCAGCTCCCAGGTGAAGTGCCGGCGCAGTACGGCGTCGCGGTCCGGGCCCGCCTCGATCAGCCCGGCCGTGAAGTCCATGATCTCGGCCGCGGCCCGCAGCCGGGCCAGATGGTCCGCGCGGTAGGTGATGTTGCTGGCGTCGCCGCGCTTGACCGCGTAGTAGCAGGTGTAGTCGGCCACCACCGAGATCTTCCGGGCGCGTACGCACGCCTCGATGGTGAACGGCTGGTCGCTGCCGACGGGCAGGTGCTCCGGGAACCGCAGGTGGTACTTCTCCACCATGTCCCGCCGGAACAGCTTGGTGTTGGCCAGCGTGAACGGCAGCGCCGAGTCGTACAGGCTGACGTCCGCGACGTTCTCCTTGTACAGCGCCTGGTGCACGTACCGGCCGTTGGTGCCGACCATCTTCCCGACGACGACGTCCGAGTCGTTCGCGTCGGCGCACTTCACCATGCGCTCCAGCGCTTCCTCGCCGAGGTAGTCGTCGGAGCCGATGAAGTAGACGTAACGGCCGGTGGCCACGTCCAGCGCACGGTTGCTGGGCGCGGCCGGGCCGCCGGAGTTCGGCTGGTGGATCACCTTGACGGTGTCCGGGTACAGCGCCGCGAACCGGTCCAGTTCGCGGCCGCTGTCGTCGGTGGAGCCATCGTCGACGGCGACGATCTCCAGGCGTCCTCGGCCGATGCTCTGCCCGACGAGGGAGTTCAGACACTCCGTCAGGTAGGGCATCGTGTTGTACACCGCGACGACGACGCTGACGTCCGGTGTCCCGCTCACGCCCCCGCCTCCACCGGTCTGCGCTCGGCCGCCGGGCGGACCGCGCTGCCGGGAACGAGCCGGGTGTAGACCTGGTCGAGAAGCTCTGCCTGAGCCTCCCAGGTCCACTCGTCGAGCAGACCGTCACGGTCGTACACGCCCCGGTAGCGGGCCGCGTCACCGAGCACGGACTTGACGGCGCGCACGTAGTCCTCGACGTCCTCGGCCTTGAAGACCTCGCCCTGGCCGGTGCGCTGGACCATCTCACCCATCGTCTTCACATCGCTGACGATCAGCGGCAGCCGCGCGTGCGAGTACTCGAAGAACTTGGTGATGAGCGCGATCTCGTGGTTCGGCCAGTGATGGATCGGGATGACCCCGAGGTCGGCCGCCGCGAGGAAGCGCACCACCTGGTAGTGCGGCACGTACGGCAGGATGTGCAGCCGGTCGGAGACGCCCAGTTCCTCGGCGCGCTCGCGCAGGCTGCGCATGTACTCGGACTCGGTGTTGAGCACCACGAACGCGGTGTGCACCTCGGCGAGCTGCGGCAGCGACTCGACCATGATGTCGAGGCCGCGCTGCGGGGCGGCCGCGCCGCTGTACACGGTGAGCGGCACGTCCAGACCGATGCCGCACAGCTCGCGCAGGTCCGGGACCGGCTCGGCGGCCTGCTCCGGGGAGATCTCCGCGTCGGGCGCGTTCAGCACGACCGACGGGCGCTCCTTGAGGCCGTGCCGCTCCTGGAGCATCCCGGCGAGCGTGTCGGACACCGTGGTGACGGCGTCGGCGTGACGCGAGTACTCCAGCTCGTGGGCGCACTGGGCCTTGTGCCAGCGCGGGTGCGAGTTCCACGGCTTGATGCCGGGCAGGAACTCGTGCGCGTCCCACACCAGCTTGACCTTGCTGCCGCGGGCCCGGGCGCGCAGGGCGGCGCGGGCGCCGACACCCAGCATGCGGAAGTCGTTGGCGTGGATCAGGTCCGGGTCGAGCTCGTCGATGACCTTGCCGTACGCCAGCTCCAGGTCCCACAGGTGCGGGTCGAGCCTGCGCCAGCTGCGGGTGCCCATCGTCCGGTGCCAGAACGCGGTGGTGAACCGGTCCAGCGGGCCTTCCATCTCCTTGCGGCGCTTCTCCAGCTTGGCGGTCTTGCGTGCCCGCAGGTTCACCCAGTTCTGCACGAACCGGGACGCCACCCGCGGCAGCACCAGACGCAGCCTGGTGAGGAACGAGCCCTCCTGCTGGGCGAGGATCAGCCGGATGTTGAGGTCGGCGCGCCAGGCCTTGATCTTCTGCCGGCGGTACGCGGCCAGCGGGCCCGGCTTGTACGCCAGCGGCGAGCGCAGCACGGCCCGGCGGTACTCATGGCGGCGGCGGTGCATCGGACCGGGCACCGGCAGCAGACGCACCTGCGCCTTGCCGATCTCCCAGGTCGTCTCGCTCTTCCCCTTGCCCTTGCCGAGCAGGACCACGTCCCACCCGGCTTCGGCGGCCGAGCGTGCTTCCTTCTGCACGCGCGAGTCGCCGTTCACCCCGTTGTCGACGAGCATGACGATGCGGCCACGCACCGCCGGCTGCGCCGACGTGTTCTCAGCTGCCATGAGTTGCCAGGTCCTCCACCTGAAGGGAAACGCTGCGGTTCTGTGTAGCCGACTCCAGCACGGCGGCCGCCACCTGAACAGTGCGCATTCCCTGGCGCAGGGTGCAGATGTCGGCTTCCTTGCCGAGCACCGCGTCCCGGAACAGCTCGTGCTCGACGAGGAGCGGCTCGCGCTTGGGGATGGCGTACCGGATCATGTCGCCCTCGGACACCCCGCGGAAGGCCTGCAGGGCCTCCCACTCGGTGGTGACCGCGGCGTTGGAGTGGAAGGTCAGGTCGGCGGTGAGCGTGTCGGCGATGAAGCAGCCGCGCTCGCCGGTCACCGAGGTGAAGCGCTCCTTGAGCGGGCTCAGCCAGTTCACCAGGTGGTTCACCATGGTGCCGTCGTCGAGACGGCCCACCGCGGAGACCATGTCCTCGTGGACGCGGCCGCTCTTGGAGACGGTGTGCGCGGCGATGGAGACGTACTCGCGCCCCGTCACCCAGCCGGTCAGGTCGATGTCGTGGGTGGCGAGGTCCTTGACCACGCCGACGTCCGCGATGCGGTGCGGGAACGGGCCCTGACGACGGGTCACGACCTGGTACACGTCACCGAGTTCGCCGGCCTCCAGGCGGGCGCGCAGGGAGCGCAGCGCCGGGTTGCAGCGCTCGATGTGGCCGACACCGGCGACCAGACCGCGCGACTCGAACGCCTCGACGAGGCGGCGGGCGCCGTCCACGGACTCCGCGACGGGCTTCTCGATGAGCGCGCACACCCCGGCCTCGGCGAGCGCCAGGCCGACCTCCTCGTGGAGGTGGGTGGGGCAGGCCACGACCGCGTAGTCGACGCCGAGGGCGATGAGCTCCTCGACCGTGTTCAGGATCGGGGCGTTCTGGGCGGCGCCGAACTTGTCGCCCATCGGGTCGACGACGCCGACCAGGTCGACGCCCTCCAGACCGGACAGGACGCGGGCGTGGTGACGCCCCATGGAACCGAGACCGACGAGTCCCGCGCGCAGCGACTTCCCGTTGCTCACAGCTGCTCCCCCAGCGCGTTCACGGCGGCGACGACGCGCTCGAGGTCGCTCGCGGACAGCGAGGGGTGGACGGGCAGCGACACGACCTCGGCGGCGGCGCGCTCCGTCTCGGGCAGGTCCCAGGTGCGGCCCGCCTTCTGGTCCGGCTCCCAGTACGGCTTCAGCCGGTGGATGGGGGTCGGGTAGTACACGGCGTTGCCGATGCCGGCCTCGGTGAGCTTCGCCATGGCGGCCTCGCGGTCGCCGAGGATGCGCACGGTGTACTGGTGGTAGATGTGCCGGGCGCCCTCGGCGACCTTCGGCGTGACCACATTCGGCGCGCTGATGTGCTCGGTGAGGTACGCGGCGTTGGCGATGCGCTGCTCGGTCCAGGCGGGGAGCTTGCCGCGCTGGACGCGGCCGATCGCGGCGGAGACGTCCGTCATCCGCACGTTGGCGCCGACGATCTCGTTGGCGTAGCGCTGCTCCATGCCCTGGTTGCGCAGCAGGCGCAGGGTGCGGGCGACCTCGGCGTCACCGGTGGAGATCATGCCGCCCTCGAGGCTGTGCATGTTCTTCGTCGGGTAGAAGCTGAACGTGCCCGCGGCACCGAAGGCGCCGACCGGGGTGCCGTTCAGGGCGGCGGCGTGGGCCTGGCAGGCGTCCTCGACGACGGCGAGGCCGTGCTGCCCGGCGATCGCCATGATCCGGTCCATGGCCGCGGGGTGGCCGTAGAGGTGGACCGGCATGATCGCGGCGGTCCGCGGCGTGATCGCCGCCTCGACCGCGGCGGGGTCCAGACAGAAGGTGTCGGCGTCGATGTCGGCGAAGACCACGTCGGCGCCGACCAGTCGAACAGCGTTCGCGGAGGCGGCGAACGAGAACGACGGCACGATCACCTCGTCGCCCGGGCCCAGTCCGAGGGCCATCAGCGACAGGTGGAGCGCGGAGGTGCCGGAGTTGACCGCGACGCAGTGCCGCCCGTCGACCAGCTCCGAGAACTCCTCCTCGAAGGCGGCCACCTCGGGACCCTGGACGACCCGGCCACTGCGCAGTACGCGCACCGCGGCCTCGATCTCCTCCTCGTCGATCACGGGTCTGGCGGCCGGTATGAACTCATGGGCGTCGGTCATCGACATCCCCTCCTCTACGGCGACCTTCTAAGGCGCACCACGTCATGCGGTCGGGAAGGGCCATGTCGATGCTCAGCACGGCCGCATCCCTGGTTGTCCATGGCCGCCTGTGGGCGGATGGACGGCTTGTACACAGGACCCCGCCCCCCGAGGGTTCCTTGCGGGAAGTCAGCCGTACCCGGTGCGGGACCGGATGTGCTCATCGGCTGTGGTCACGGTGTGCATGTCTTTGGCCACCGGGACCAGACTGCACGTTACCAGTACGGGGACGGCAATTTTCCCGAGTGTTACCACAGAGAAACCACCGCCCTGGGTGCCCTCGATCACAAGCAAGACACAGCGTAACTCTGCGGTAAACACAGTGCGACGCGAGGTGAGGGGGCGCCGGTGCGCGTGGACGACGGCGCGGGCGCCCGGTTCGCACCGGACGCCCGCGCCTTGTCGCACCGCAGGTGAGGCGGTCGGCGAGGGGGTCAGTCCTCTGTCGACTGCGCCGCAGCCGTCTTCTTCGCCGCCGTGGCCTTGGCGGCCTTCTTGGCCGTCGTCTTCTTGGCGGCGGTCTTCTTCGCGGCCGTCTTCTTGGCCGTCACCGTCTTCTTGGTGGCGGCCTTCTTCGCCGTGGCCTTCTTGGCCGTCTTGCGCGCGGCCGTCTTCTTGGCCGGAGCGGCCTCCTCGTCGGCGACCGGCTCGACGCCCTCGGCCGCGACGACCTCCGCGACGGTCTCCGCGACCTCCGCGACGGTCTCCGCGTCCTCCGCGGCGGCCGACGGGACGACCACGACGGCCGTCTCCTCGGACGCGGTCGGCGCGGTGGCCTTGCGCACGGCACGGCGCCGCGGACGGGCCGGAGCCGCGCTCTCGGCGACCGGCTCGGCCTCGACGGGCTCCGCCGGAGCGGCCGGGGCCTCGACGGCGGCCGGCTCGACGACCGTCACCACGGCGGCCTCCGCACCGGCGGGCGAACCGGCCGGCGCGGACACCTTGCGGGTGGCGCGACGACGGGTACGGCCCTTGGGCGCGGCCTCCTCCTCGACGGGAGCCTCCACCGGAGCGGGCGCCTCGACGACCGGGTCCTCCACCGCGACCGGCTCGGCCTGCGCGGCGAGGGCCTCGGCCGGCTGCACCGGACGCTCGGCCTCCGCCTCGGCGGTCACGGTCTGCGCGGTGGGAACCTCCGCGAAGGCCTCGACGGGCGCCTCGACGGCCGCCGCGAGCTCCTCGGTGGCCTCGGCGGCCTCGGTGGGCTCCTCCGCGACGAACACCTCGCCACGGCCCCTGCGCCCGGCGCCCTTGGGCGCACCGGCCGGAGCCGACGCCCGGCGGCTCGCCCTACGACGGCTGCGCCCACGGGAGGCCGCGGCCTCCGCCTCGGCGACGCTGCTGTACAGCTCCTCGTCGGGCGCGAAGACGGGGGCGGACAGCGCGACCGGCTCGGCCACCTCGGCGGCGACCTCGGCCTCGCTCTCGGCCTCCTCGACATCCACCAGCGGCTCGGCGGTCTCGACGGCCACGGCCTCGTGCTCGTGCTCGTGGACGTCGCCGCCCCGGCCGCGCTTCTTGCGCTTGCCGCCGCCACCGACCGCGGTCGGCTGCTCCATGTGGACGATGACACCGCGGCCGTTGCAGTGGACGCAGGTCTCGGAGAAGGACTCCAGCAGACCCTGGCCCACCCGCTTGCGGGTCATCTGCACGAGCCCCAGCGAGGTCACCTCGGCGACCTGGTGCTTCGTACGGTCGCGGCCCAGGCACTCCAGCAGGCGCCGCAGCACCAGGTCCCGGTTGGACTCCAGCACCATGTCGATGAAGTCGATCACGATGATGCCGCCGAGGTCGCGCAGCCGGAGCTGACGCACGATCTCCTCGGCCGCCTCCAGGTTGTTCCTGGTGACCGTCTCCTCCAGGTTGCCGCCCTGGCCGGTGAACTTGCCGGTGTTGACGTCGACGACGACCATCGCCTCGGTCCGGTCGATCACCAGCGAACCGCCGCTGGGCAGCCAGACCTTGCGGTCCAGCGCCTTGGCGAGCTGCTCGTCGATCCGGTAGGTGGCGAAGACGTCGACCTCGGAGGTCCACTTCGACAGCCGCTCGGCCAGGTCGGGCGCGACGTGCGAGACGTACCCGTGGATGGTCGACCAGGCGTCGTCGCCGCTGACGACGACCTTGGAGAAGTCCTCGTTGAAGATGTCGCGGACGACCCGGACGGTCATGTCCGGCTCGCCGTACAGCAGCGTCGGCGCGTTGCCGTTCTTGGACTTCTTCTGGATGTCCTCCCACTGCGACTGCAGCCGTTCGACGTCACGGCGCAGCTCGTCCTCGCTCGCGCCCTCGGCGGCGGTGCGCACGATGACGCCCGCGTCCTCGGGGACGATCTTCTTGAGGATCGTCTTCAGCCGGGCCCGCTCGGTGTCGGGCAGCTTGCGGCTGATGCCGGTCATCGAGCCCTCGGGGACGTACACGAGGTAGCGGCCCGGGAGGGAGACCTGGCTGGTCAGACGGGCGCCCTTGTGGCCGATCGGGTCCTTCGTCACCTGGACGAGGACGGACTGACCGGACTTCAGGGCGGACTCGATACGGCGCGGCCCGTTGGCCATGCCGAGGGCCTCGAAGTTGACCTCACCGGCGTACAGGACGGCGTTGCGGCCCTTGCCGATGTCGATGAACGCGGCCTCCATGGACGGCAGCACGTTCTGGACCTTGCCCAGGTAGACGTTGCCGACGTACGAGGTCGACTGCTCCTTGTTGACGTAGTGCTCGACGAGCACGCCGTCCTCCAGGACGCCGATCTGCGTGCGCTCACCGCTCTGGCGGACGACCATCACGCGCTCGACGGCCTCGCGGCGGGCCAGGAACTCGGCCTCGGTGATGATCGGGACACGGCGGCGGCCCTGCTCACGGCCTTCGCGGCGGCGCTGCTTCTTCGCCTCCAGACGGGTCGAGCCCTTGATGGACTGCACCTCGTCGGACGGCTCGGAGGGCTTGCGGGGCTCGCGCACCTTGACGACGGTCCGCTCGGGGTCGCCCTCGCCCGGCTCGATGTCGGTGCCGCTGTCCCCGGCGCGCCGACGGCGGCGACGACGGCGACGGCTGCCGGCGGTGGAGCCACCGGCCTCGTCCTCGGCGTCCTCTTCATCCTGCTCGGCGGTGTCCTCGGCGTCCTGCTCGGCCTGTTCGGCGGCGAGCTCGTCGGACTCTGCGTCGACGCCGTCGGACTCGTCGGCGGCCTCGCCCCGGCGGCGACGACGTCCACCGCGACGGCGGCGGCGGCGCGAGCCGGTCTCCTCGCTCTCCTCGTCGCCCTCGACACCGTCCTCGGCGGCCTCGTCGGCCTCCTCGGGCTCGGTCTCGTCCTCGGCGGCGGGCGCGGTCCCGGTCGGCTCGTCGGCCCCGGTCTCCTCCGCGAGGGCGGCACCCCGGCGACGGCGGCGACGGCGCGAGCCGGTCTGCTCCTCCGCGGGAAGCTCCTCGACCTCTTCGGTCTCCTCGGCCTCGACCGCCTCCTCGACGGACGCGGCGGCGGCCTCGGCGGCGGCCCGCTGCGGCGTCTGGAACTGCGGCTCGGCGAACACGGGCGCCTGGAACACGGCGACCGCAGGCCGCGCGGGGCGGCGCGGCGCGTCGCCCTCGCCGTTCCCCGGCAGGGGCGCGGGCTCGGAGAACCCCCCGGCGGCCCGACGCACGACCCGTCGACGGGCCCGGCGCGGACCGGCTTCCTCGTCGGAGGGGGTCCCGGAGACTGCGGGGGTCTGAGCGGCGGCGGTCCGCGCGGTGGAGGCGGGCGTCTCGGCGGGCTGCTCGACGGCGGCCTCGGGAGCCTTCTCCTCGGCGGCGGCCACCACGGACTCGGCCTCGGCGGCCACGGACGCCTCGGTCCCGTCCTCGGCCGGAGCCCCGGCGGGCGCGGACGCCCGACGGCTGGACCGACGGCGGCCACGCGGCGCGGGGGCGCCCTCGTCGGTGACCTCGGCGGAAGCGGCGGGCGCCTCGGCGACCACGGCAGGCGTCTCGGCCTCGGCGGAAGCGGCGGGCGCCTCCGCGCTCACCTCTTCCTCGGCCGGCGCACCGGCGGGGGCGGACGCACGGCGCGTGGCCCGACGACGGGTACGCGGCGCGGGCGCGGCCTCCTCGGCCACCGGCACGACAGCCTCGGTCTCAGCAGCCTCAGGGGCCTCAGCGGCCACCACGGTTTCGGCCTCCACCGGAGCGGGAGCCGCGGCGGGCGTGGACGCACGGCGCGTGGCCCGACGACGGGTACGCGGCGCGGGCGCGGCCTCCTCGGCCACCGGCACGACAGCCTCGGCCTCGGCAGCCTCAGTGGTCTCGGCGGCCACCACCGGCACCACCGTCTCGGCGGCGGCCTCGGTCTCGGCGGCAGCCGGAGCACCGGCGGGCGCGGACGCCCGACGCGTGGCACGCCTGCGGGTACGCGGCGCCGGAGCGGCCTCCTCGGCCTTCTCCTCGGCCGCCTCGGTCACCTCCGCCTCGGTCACGGCGACCTCTTCGGTCTCGACGCCCTCGGCGCCCTCGACGACCTCGTCCGCCAGGTGCTCGGCGGTCTCCACGGCCGGTAGGGCCGGCGCGGTGATCTCGGCCGAGGCCTCGGCGCCGCTCGGCGGGCCCGCCGGGCGGGAAGCGGCACGGCGCCGACGACGCGGCGGCAGGGTGTCGCTGGGGGTGTTGTTCTGTTCTTCGGAACCCTGGGTGGGTTCGGTCGGCTCGAGCATGCGGGTGTGTCTCCCGTCAGGCTCCCGGGCGCCGCACCGGGCCCGGCGCCGATCACCAGGGATCGGTCGCCGTTGACGTCCGCGGCTCGCGCTGTGCGCGGTGCCGCCGTCCGGGGCGCGGCCGCCGCACGGGAGCTCTCTGTGTCCTGTCTCGCCGGTTCCGTAGCCCTGTTGCGTACGGCCTGGCGAAAGTCTTCTGGTGGGTGCGCTGCCCGACCCAGGTGGCTCCCGAGTACGAGGGCGGCGCTACGACGCCCGTCCTTGTGCGGAACCTTCCTTCGCCGACGCCTTCGCGGCGGCAGTCCCTAGGCCGTTGTGAGGGCCTCGGCTGCCTCGCGGTCGGGCGCGAGCGGGTCGGTCACCGCGCCGGTCTCTTCATCGAGCAGCCCCTGCGCCAGCCTGGTCACCGCTGCGGGGACCGGCGGCGCCAGGTCGGCCACGGCGCGGAGACCGGACAGGACGTCGTCGGGTCGTACGGCAGGCGTCACGTGCCGAACAACCAGCCGCAGTATCGCACAGGGCCGGTCGGTCGGCCTATCAGCCGTTTCACTCTGTGTTTCGAGTTGCGTTCCGAGTTGCGTTCCGAGTTGCGTTCCGGGTCGTGTTTCCAGTCGTACGACCGCCGAGCGGGCGTCGAAGGTGCGCACGCCGTTCTTGGTCATGCGCTGGACCTCGACGGACTCGGCGGCGGTGAAGGCCTGGACGGCGCGTTCGGCGTCGGCCGGGTCCACTCCGTCGAGCCGCAGCTCCCACACGGAGGCCGTGAGCCGGTCGGCGAGGCCCGAGGTGCGGGCCTCGACCGCGTCGACGATGTCGAGCCCGGTGGGCAGCGACTCGTCGAGCAGCGCGCGCAGCGTCTCCGGTTCGCGCGCCGCGGTCAGGGCGATCTCCAGGTACTCCGCCTCGCTGCCCGTGCCGGTGGGTGCGGCATTGGCGTACGACACCTTCGGGTGCGGCGTGAACCCCGCCGAGTACGCCATCGGCACCTCGGCACGGCGCAACGCGCGCTCGAAGGCGCGCTGGAAGTCACGGTGGCTGGTGAACCGGAGGCGGCCGCGCTTGGTGTAGCGCAGTCGGATGCGCTGCACCGCGGGTGCGGGCGGCGGGCCTTCGGGCTGTCGCTTGCCCAGTGTCGTTCAGTCCTTCGTGAGTTTCGTGAGAGCGGTCGTACTGCTATCAAGAGTACGTGTGCCGAGCGGCCTCGGTTCCCGCCGGAGCACCGCTTCCCTCTCCCGGGGCCGAACCACCGCTTCCCGGGGCTCCCCGAACAGCATCCGCCGTACGTCGGCCCGTGTCTGCCGGACGGTCTCGCGCGCGGAGGCGAGGGCCTGCCGGGTCGCCCGTCCCACGGCGCGCGCGGCCTGCGCGGCGGGCTTGAGGACGAGGTCGCGGACGACGTGCCCGACCGGGGTGAGGACGGTCCGGTACACCCAGCGCACCGGCTCGACGAAGATCCACCGGAAGAGGGTGGCGAGGAACCGGCCGACGGCGCGCGAGAGGTGCCCCGCGATCCGCCAGGCGTGCCCGAGCGCGTCCGCGACCTCGCGCGCGAGGACGGCGAGGAAGCGCCCGACGGGGGCGAGCACCCAGCGCCACAGCGCGACCGCGGGCAGCACCAGCAGCACCCGCGCGATCCAGTACACGGCCACCCCGAGCCCCGTGAGCAGCAGCCCGAGCAGCCGCCAGAGCCCCAGCGCGCACCAGGCGGCCGCCCGTCCGACCGGCGCGAGGATCCACTCGTACACCCGGCGGGCGGGTACGACGACCAGGTACCGGACCAGCCACCGCACGGGGACGACGACCCCGTACCGCACCAGCCACCGCACGGGGACGACGACCCCGTACCGCACCAGCCACAGCACGGGGACGACGACCCCGTACCGCACCAGCCACAGCACCGCGTGCCCGGCGGGGGTGAGCACGCGCGCGTACAGCCACGCGCACCCGGCGCCGACCCGCCGTGCAAGCCATACGGCGGCCTGCCCGACCGGGGTCAGGACATGGCGGTACAGGGCGACGGCGGGGACGACCAGCAGTACGCGCCCGAGGCGGACCAGGGCGTGGCCGGCCGGGACGAGGACGTACCGCCACAGTCCCACCAGCGGCCACAGGAACAGCATCCGCCCCAGCCACAGCAGGGCCCTGCCCAGAGGCCTGAGCAGGGCGTCCCGCAGGAAGCGGCCGGTGACGACCAGGGCGTCCCAGACCATCCGCACGGGCACGACCAGCACGAGCACCACGATCCGCACGGGCAGCCGGATCGCGACGACGAGACATCCCTCCGGCTGACGCGGCTCATACGGCTCGGCGGGCGGTTTCTGCAGGTCCATACCGGTGTAGACGCCTCAACCCGCCCGCAGGATGCACCGAATCAGCCGGACGAATGACAAAACCGTGCCCGGCGTGGGTGGTTCAGGACATGCCGCGGCTCTGCGCCTCGGCGTTGGCGATCGCCTCCGCCTCGGCCTCCGCGAGCGCGATGGCGACACCGAAGGCCTGCGCGATGTGGCCGGCCGCCGACATGACGCGTGCGCTGCCCACGACGGGCGCGATGGCGACGAGGACGTCCTGCAGTTCCTCGACGGTCAGTTCGGCCTTGACCGCCGGATCGACGTGCGCCAGGTAGGAGATGGCCGGCGCGTCCACGGCCACGAGGGCGGCGATACGGGTGAGGATGAGCGTCCGCGCGTCCATGTGACAGCGTTCGACGGAGTCGATGGTCATGGCGGCGAGGGTGTCGAGGACGGGGGTCTCGGATGCGGTTGCCATGTCGAAATCACCTTTCTCTGTTCTCACTCGGTTCTCAGTCGGTCTCACTCGGTCTCACTTGGTCTCACTTGGTGTCCTTACGGACCAGGGCCTTGCCCAGCTCCCACGGCGCCAGCAGGGCCACCGCGGGAACCAGCGCCCAGCCGAACTGCCCCTGGCGCTCTCCGCCTTGCCCTCCTGCCGCACCCCGACGACCGCGTTCAGGACCATGAGCACCGGCGAGACAGCGGCGCTGGCCAGGCACGGCCCGCTCCTCCGGCAGCGCGTTCGGGCCGTTCGTGCGGAGCGGCTCGGCCGCCCGGCCGGCGGACAGCCCGTCGGTGGGATCTACGCCGAGCGCGGCGGCCACGTCCTCGGTGGGAAGCGCGCACCACGGCCGACCGTCCGTCGCGCGCTGCCGCGGCTGCGGGGTGTGCGTCGGCGCGGTCACGCCCGCTCGCTCTTTCGCTTGCTCTTCTGCTTGCCCTTCGCCGCGTAGGGATCGGCCGGCTCACCCTTGGGTGCCTGGCGCTCCAGGTCGCGTTTGACCTCGGCCAGTTCCCGTCGGGTCTGCTCGTCGACCTCCGGATAGCGGGGGTCGATACCGATCAGGGTGTGCGCCAGCACCGCGCTCACGCACACCCGTGCGAACCACTTGCGGTCGGCCGGAATGACGTACCAGGGTGCCCAGGGGGTGCTGGTCGCCGACAGCATCTGCGAGAACGCCTTCTGGTAGTCGTCCCACCGGGCGCGCTCGCGGACGTCGGCCGGTGAGAACTTCCAGTTCCGCTCGGGGACGTCGATGCGCTTGAGGAAGCGGACCCGCTGCTCCTCCTTGGACAGATTCAGAAAAATCTTGACAACGACGAAGCCGTTGTCGCTCAGATAACGCTCCCAGTCGTTGATCTCGCGATACCGGCGCTCCCACACGTCCGGGCCACGGGCCGCGTCGGGCAGTTTCTGGCGTCCGAGGTTCTCCTGGTGCACCCGGACCACCAGGACCTCCTCGTAGTGGGACCGGTTGAAGATGCCGATCTCCCCGCGCCGGGGCAGCTCGCGGTGGTAGCGCCAGAGGTAGTCGTGATCGAGTTCCACGTCCGAGGGCACCTTGAAGGACGCCACCCGCTCGCCCTGCGGGTTGACGCCGCTCATCACATGCCGGATCGTGCCGTCCTTGCCGCCGGCGTCCAGCGCCTGCAGACACACCAGCACCCCGTGGGTGTCCTGCGCGGCCAGCCGCCGCTGGTAGTCGGCGAGCAGCTCGACCCCGTTCTGCAGCAGCTCGACGCCGTCGCTCTTCTTCCGGATCCCCGCCTTGTACCGCGGATCGAAGTCCTCCCCCAGCCGCACCCCGCGGCCCGGCTCGACCCGCAACGGACGAACGAACTCCGCGATCCGCCCGGCCCTCTCGTCGCCCATCGCCCGCCGATCCCTTCGCCGCCGTGCCCCCACTCCCCACAGCAGCATCAACCGACCGAACCCCTACGACCTCACCCTCAGCGGGTGGTTCCCGCGCACACGACAGTGCCCCCTCCCACGGGGGCGCCGTGCTCTTGAGAGGAAGTTCGGCCGCATGGATCCAGGCGCGTCGGTCTGCTCAGTAGCTGACAGTGCGGTCGAAGCCGGTGATGTTGAGCTTGACGCCGTTCACGCTCTTGAGCGTCGTGAAGTACTCGCCCCGAGCAGTCTGGCCAGGCTGGACGTCGGTCTCCAGCTGGGATCCGTTCGTCAGCCGGACGCCATCGGCGTCGACCGCCTCCCAGTCCCACGCGTAGTCGGACTTCTCACCGCTGCTGTTCCGGACCGTCCAGACGACCCAGACATCGGTGACACCGGCTTGTGAGCGATCGTCCAGCCGGAAGCTGACGAGGTCCGCTCGTTCACCCTGGGGTTCCCGCGTCTTCTCCTGCGGCGTCCCCTCGTTGGTCTCACTGGGCGCGGCAGTCGTGGTCTCATCGCTGTCTCCCGGCGCGATCGCGAGCACAACTCCGCCGATGGCGATCACCGCGACCAGAGCGCCGACGCACCCCCAGAGACAGCCGTGCCGCCGCCGCTTCTTCACCGGGGGCCCCGGCGGGGACGCCAGACCACCGGCATCCGGTTCGCTCGCTGGCATGCCACCTCCTCCGCAGCGGTATCACCACGCTACGAAGTCAGGTGAAGCCTCACGAACTGAGAGCGGCCACTCAGGCGACAGCCCACCGCGCCAGCGGCACACGCCGCTGCCGACCTTGCGAAAGCCCGAACGAACTCAGCGCTGCGGCCACCTCATCCTCTGTGACCCCCGCCGCAGCGCCTCGCTCACTCCCCCGATCTCGTTCAGCTGGTCGGAGCGGTGTTCTTCACCGTCAGCGGCAGCAGTTTCTTGCCGGTCGGGCCGATTTGGATTGAGGTGTCCATGGCGGGGCAGACGCCGCAGTCGAAACAGGGGGTCCAGCGGCAGTCCTCGACCTCCGTTTCGTCGAGGGCGTCCTGCCAGTCCTCCCAGAGCCAGTCCTTGTCGAGGCCGGAGTCGAGGTGGTCCCAGGGGAGGACCTCCTCGTAGGTGCGCTCGCGGGTGGTGTACCAGTCGACGTCGACGCCGAAGGGGTCCAGGGCCTTGTCGGCGCAGGTCATCCAGCGGTCGTAGGAGAAGTGCTCGCGCCAGCCGTCGAAGCGGCCGCCGTCCTCGTAGACCGCGCGGATCACGGCGCCGATGCGGCGGTCGCCACGCGAGAGCAGGCCCTCGACGATGCCGGGCTTGCCGTCGTGGTAGCGGAAGCCGATCGAGCGGCCGTACTTCTTGTCGCCGCGGATCTTGTCCCGCAGCTTCTCCAGGCGGGCGTCCGTCTCCTCCGCCGACAGTTGCGGGGCCCACTGGAAGGGGGTGTGGGGCTTGGGGACGAAGCCGCCGATCGAGACCGTGCAGCGGATGTCGTTGGCGCGGGAGACCTCGCGGCCCTTGGCGATGACGTTCGCGGCCATGTCGGCGATCTGGAGGACGTCCTCGTCGGTCTCCGTGGGGAGGCCGCACATGAAGTACAGCTTCACCTGGCGCCAGCCGTTGCCGTAGGCCGTCGCGACGGTGCGGATGAGGTCCTCCTCCGACACCATCTTGTTGATGACCTTGCGCATGCGTTCCGAGCCGCCCTCGGGGGCGAAGGTGAGGCCCGAGCGGCGGCCGTTGCGCGTCAGTTCGTTCGCCAGGTCGACGTTGAAGGCGTCGACGCGGGTGGAGGGGAGGGACAGGCCGATCTTGTCCTCTTCGTAGCGGTCGGCCAGGCCCTTGGCGATGTCGCCGATCTCCGAGTGGTCCGCACTCGACAACGACAGCAGACCCACCTCCTCGAAGCCCGTCGCCTTCAGGCCCTTCTCGACCATCTCGCCGATGCCCGTGATCGAGCGCTCGCGCACCGGGCGGGTGATCATGCCCGCCTGGCAGAAGCGGCAGCCGCGCGTGCAGCCGCGGAAGATCTCGACGGACATGCGCTCGTGGACGGTCTCGGCGAGGGGGACCAGGGGCTGCTTGGGGTAGGGCCACTCGTCGAGGTCCATGACCGTGTGCTTGGAGACGCGCCACGGGACGCCCGACTTGTTGGGGACCACGCGGGCGATCCGGCCGTCGGGGAGGTACTCGACGTCGTAGAAGGCCGGGATGTAGACGTTCCCGGTCCTGGCGAGGCGGAAGAGGACCTCCTCGCGGCCGCCGGGGCGGCCCTCGGCCTTCCACTCCTTGATGATCCGCGTCATGTCGAGGACGGCCTGCTCGCCGTCGCCGATGACCGCCGCGTCGATGAAGTCGGCGATCGGCTCCGGGTTGAAGGCCGCGTGGCCGCCCGCCAGGACGATCGGGTCGTCGAGCGTACGGTCCTTGGACTCCAGGGGGATGCCGGCCAGGTCCAGGGCCGTGAGCATGTTCGTGTAGCCGAGCTCGGTGGAGAAGGACAGGCCGAACACGTCGAAGGCCTTCACCGGGCGGTGGCTGTCGACCGTGAACTGCGGGACGCGGTGCTCCCGCATCAGCGCCTCCAGGTCCGGCCACACGCTGTAGGTGCGCTCGGCGAGGACGCCGTCCTGCTCGTTCAGCACCTCGTAGAGGATCATGACGCCCTGGTTGGGCAGACCGACCTCGTACGCGTCCGGGTACATGAGCGCCCAGCGGACGTCACAGGACTCCCACGGCTTGACCGTGGAGTTGAGCTCGCCCCCGACGTACTGGATCGGCTTCTGCACGTGCGGGAGCAAGGCTTCGAGCTGTGGGAAGACCGACTCGACAGACATCGCGGCGTTACCTTCGTGAGCTGACTGGGGTGACCATCAAGCGTAACGTGCCCGGAGCACTCCCCCGCCCGCGAAAATCGCGATCAAAGCCGTCCTAAACCTCCATCGAGCCGCTGGTCTCCCTCCACGCCCCGGGTACGGCCTCCTCGACCCGCTCCGCGCGCCGCTCCTCACGGGCGTACAGCACGCCGTACGTGAACCCGTTCTCCCCCGCCGCGTGCGCCACGGCGGACAGCTCGCGCAGGGTCGTACGGGCCATGACGCTGTCCTGGTGGTCGCCGAGCAGGCTCTGGAGCGACTTCATGGACTTGACCAGGTCCTTCGCCGGACGGCCGAGGACGGGGCGGGCCGTCTCCGCCGCGTACCGCGTCCGCTTGGCCTTCTTGCGGGCCTCGTGCAGCGCGAGGTCGCGGTCGGCGCCGGGCGGCTGCTCCATGGCCTCCTCCATCAGCGCGGACACCTTCGCGAAGTCCTTGCGTACGGCCTTCGCGAGGACCTTCTCCGGCTTCCTGCCGGCCGCCTTCAGCGCCGGCGGATCGGCGATCAGCGCGTCCAGGGTGTCGAGAAGGGTCAGATAGCGCGAGGAGTTCAGCACCCCGAGCAGCCGGCGCCTCGAACCCTTCTCACCGGCCTTCGACCAGTTCTGCAGCCGTTCCCGGACCGGTCCCGCGACCAGCGTGGGGGGCAGCTCGTCGAAGGCCGCCTGCAGCCGCCCGGCCAGCACCTCGTGGTCGCGGCCCACGCCCAGCTCCCCCGCCAGCCACTTCAGCTCGGCGGCGATCGGGTCGGTGACGTCCCGGTCGAGGACCTTGCCGAAGGAGCGGAAGGTGCTGCGCAGCCGGCGGGTGGCGACCCGCATGTCGTGCACCGACTCCTCGGCGTCCCGGCGCACCGCCGGGTCCAGCTCGACGATCGCGTCCCGCTGGGCGCGCACGTACGCGAGGACGTGGTCCCCGGCGGTCGCCGGCTCGGCGGGGCCCTTGTCCTCGGGCCGTGGATGTCCGCCCTTGGTCTCGGCCAGCGCCCGCGCCAGCTTCGACGCCGACGTCGACGGTCGTACGCCCGCCTTGCGCAGCCGTTTCTCCAGCTTGTCGAGGAGGGCGGGGTCGCCGCCGTCGGCCAGCTCCACCTCGATCTCGCTCCATTGGGCGGTTCCCTGTCCGCCGAACAGCCGCTCCGCCCGTACGGTGTCCACGCTGGCCTCGGCCAGCAGCCTGCCGTGCGCGTCCATCAGGTCCCGTACGTCCCGTGCGGAGCGCAGCCGGACCACCGCCACGAGCTGACCCTCGCGGACCCGGGAGCGCACCAGCGCCGCGAGTTCGTCCGGGACGGTGTCGGAGAGCGGGGCGCGGATCTCGTCGCGGATCCCGGGGCCGACCGGAAGCTTTAGGTGCCACCCGGCGTCGGAGCCGCCCGTGCGGCGGCGCAGGGTGATCGCGGCCGAGGCCAGGCGCAGGTCGGATGTGTCGTAGTAGGTCGCGTCCAGCTCGGCGGTGCCCTTGTCGAGGACACTCGCCACGCCGGCGACGCCGGTCAGGTCAGGCAGCCCGCTGTCGTCGGATTCGTACTTGCGCTCGATCTCGCGTTTCGTCTCCGCCATGAAATGAATCTAGTCGCAGTCGCACCGGGACGGCAGGGTCAGCTTCCGTTGAATCCAACACCAACGACGAAAGACCGTCGTCTACGCGGACATCGGCCGCTGGACCCGGATCGACTGCAACAGCCCCACCGCCACCCACACCGCGAACATCGACGAGCCGCCGTACGACACGAACGGCAGCGGCAGGCCGGTGACCGGCATGATGCCGAGCGTCATCCCGATGTTCTCGAACGACTGGAACGCGAACCACGCCACGATCCCGGCGGCGACGATCGTGCCGTACAGCTCGGTCGAGTCGCGGGCGATGCGGCCGGCGCGCCACAGGACCACGCCCAGGAGCAGGATGATCAGGCCCGCGCCGACGAAGCCGAGTTCCTCGCCCGCGACCGTGAAGACGAAGTCCGTCTGCTGCTCGGGGACGAACTGGCCGGTGGTCTGCGAGCCGTGGAAGAGGCCCGCGCCGGTCAGGCCGCCGGAACCGATGGCGATCCGGGCCTGGTTGGTGTTGTAGCCGACGCCGGCCGGGTCGAGGCTGGGGTTGGCGAAGGCGGCGAAGCGGGCGATCTGGTACTCGTCGAGGATGTGGAGCTGCCAGACGGCGACCGCGCCGGCCGCGCCCGCGCCGAGCAGCCCGAAGACCCAGCGGTTGGAGGCGCCGGAGGCCAGCAGCACGCCCAGCACGATCATCACCATCACCATGACCGACCCGAGGTCGGGCATGAGCATCACGATCAGCATCGGGACGGCTGCGAGACCGAGCGCCTGCACGACCGTGCGGTGGTCCGGGTACGGCTTGTCGCCGGCGTCGACCCGGGCCGCGAGCAGCATCGCCATGCCCAGGATGATCGTGATCTTCACGAACTCCGAGGGCTGGAGCGAGAAGCCGCCGCCGAACACGATCCAGGAGTGGGCGCCGTTGACCGTGGAGCCCAGCGGGGTCAGCACCAGCAGGATGCCGAGCAGGGACAGGCCGTAGAGGACGGGTACCGCGTTGCGCAGGGTGCGGTGGCCGAGCCAGATGGTGCCGATCATCAGGGCGATGCCGATGCCGGTGTTCATCAGGTGCCGGATCAGGAAGTAGTACTGGTCGCCCTGGTTGATCTCGGTGCGGTTGCGGGTCGCGGAGAAGACCAGCACCGAGCCGATCATGGAGAGGGCGATCGCCGACAGCAGTATCGGCCAGTCCAGCCGCCGGGCCAGCGAGTCACGGGCGAGGACCCGGGTCCAGCCGGCCCGCGCGGGTCCGTACCCGGAGACGGAGAAGCTGTTCACACCGGTCATGCGAGCGACCTCCTGCCGACCGACCGCCGGGCTGCGGCGCCCCCGCATCCGGCCCGCCCCCGCCGTCGTCGCCGTCGGCGGGTGTTCTGGTTGGTGGTGTTCTGCTGGGTCGTCCCGGCCGGCTGCGAGGCGTCCGGCTCGGGGGTGCCCTGCTGGCTGGCCCGCTGGTCCTTGGCCGGGTCCTTGGCGACCTTCGGGGCCTTGATGGTGCCGTCGGCCTGGACGGTCGGCAGGCCCTTCTGCGGGGTGGGCAGCAGGGCGTTCTTCTTGTCGATCGAGCCGTCGGCGGAGACGCCGTAGAGGGCGTTGTAGATGTGGCGCACGGCCTCACCGGAGGCGCCCGAACCGGTACCGGCCTGGGCGATCGTCATGATGACCGTGTAGTCCTTGCTGTAGGTGGCCAGCCAGGACGTGGTCTGCTTGCCGTAGACCTCGGCGGTACCCGTCTTGGCGTGCAGCTCGATCTTGTCCTGCGGCCAGCCGCCGAACTTCCACGCGGCCGTACCCCGGGTGACCACGCCGGCGAGGGCGTCGTCCATGCCGGCGAGGGTCGCCTTGCTGATGGGCAGCTTGCCGGTCTTCCTGGGCTTGATCTCGGTGACGGTCTTGCCGTCGGCGCTGACGACGGCCTTGCCGATGGACGGCTGGTACATGGTGCCGCCGTTGGCGAGGGCGCCGTAGATCACGGCCTCCTGGATCGGTGTGACGAGGGTGTCGCCCTGGCCGATGGAGTAGTTGATCGAGTCACCCTCGCGCATCTTGTTGCCCTCGAGGCAGTTCTCGTAGGCGATCTTCTCGACGTAGGTGCCGTTCTTCTTGCCGGACTTGCACCAGGCGTCCTTGTTGGCCTTCCAGTAGGACTCCTTCCACTGGCGGTCCGGGACGCGGCCGGTGACCTCGTTCGGCAGGTCGACGCCGGTCTCCTTGCCGAGGCCGAACTGGTGGGCGGCCTTGTAGAAGTAGTCCTTGGGCTCGCCCTTCTTCGGGTTGATGCCGCCGTCCTTCTTCCACTCGCGGTCGGCGAGGGCGTAGAAGACGGTGTCGCAGGACACCTCCAGGGCACGGCCGAGCGAGATCGGGCCGAAGTTCTCGCCCTCGAAGTTGTTGAAGACCTGGCCGCCCACCGAGTACGAGCTGGTGCACGGGTAGCCGCCGTCCCAGACGTAGCCGGCCTCGACCGCGGCGGCCGTGGAGACCACCTTGAACGTCGAGCCGGGCGCGGCCTGACCCTGTATGGCCCGGTTGAGCAGCGGGTAGTCGGACTTCTTGCCCGTGAGCTTCTTGTAGTCCTTGGCGGAGATGCCGCCCACCCAGACGTTCGGGTCGTAGGTCGGGGCGGAGGCCATGGCGACGATCCGGCCGGTCTTGGCCTCCATCACGACGACGGCGCCGGAGTCGGCCTTGTAGTTGGTGCCGGTGATCTTGTCGAACTGCTGGCGGGCGACCTTCATCGCGTTGTTCAGTTCGTACTCGGCGACGCGCTGGACGCGGGAGTCGATGCTGGTGACCAGGTTGGAGCCGGGCTCCGCCGGGGTGGCCTCGGCCTGGCCGATGACCCGGCCGAGGTTGTCGACCTCGTAGCGGGTGACGCCGGCCTTGCCGCGGAGCTCCTTGTCGTACTGGCGCTCGAGGCCGGAGCGGCCGACCTGGTCGGAGCGCAGATACGGCGAGTCGGTGTCCTGGGCCTTGGTGATCTCCTCGTCGGTGACCGGCGAGAGATAGCCGAGGACCTGGGCGGTGTTGGACTTGCCGGGCGCGGGGTAGCGGCGCACGGCCTCCGGCTCGGCGGTGATGCCGGGGAAGTCCTCGGCGCGCTCACGGATCTGCAGGGCCTGCTTGGCGGTGGCCTCGTCGGTGATGGGGATCGGCTGGTAGGGCGAGCCGTTCCAGCAGGGCTGGGGGGTCTTCGCGTCGCACAGCCGGACCTTCAGCAGGACCTCCTCGGGGTCCATGCCGAGGACGCCCGCGAGTTTGGTCAGGACGGCCTTGCCGTCGTCCGGCTGCTTCAGCAGGTCGGTGCGGGAGGCGGAGACCACCAGCCGGGTCTCGTTGTCCGCGAGGGGCACTCCGCGCGCGTCCAGGATGGAGCCGCGTACGGCGGGCTCGACGACCTGCTGGACGTGGTTGCCGGAGGCCTCCTTGGCGTAGGCCGCGCCCTCGCGGATCTGGAGGTACCACAGCCGGCCGCCGAGGGTGCCGAGGAGGGAGAGGACGAGGATCTGGATCACGACGAGCCGGATCTGGACGCGTGGGGTCCGACCGGTCTCGGGAATGTTGGTCACTGCGGCTGCCTCCCCCTCTCAGTCCACGAACGACTGTGCGCGGCTGTGCGTGCGTACGAATGATGAACGATCAGCCTGTGAGGCCGCGTTCCGCCGAAAGTGACCCGTTCGGGTGAACTTGCCCCTGCTCACAGCCGCTTGACCCCCTTGATGCGACCGGCCCGGGTCGCCCGCGACTTCGCCGCTCTCATCTTGAGTCCGCCGCGCTGGCCGCCGATCTTCAGGCCCGTCCCGGAGGACAGCCAGCCCGAGGAGATGTCCGAGCCCTTGGCCGCGGAGTTGGTCTCCGCGAGCGGGTCGTTCTCCGCCCGCCGGGCCAGGAACATCACCCCGGGGACCACGAACGGGGCGAGCAGCAGGTCGTACAGGGCGGCCGAGAACAGCAGCCCGGTCAGGCCGACATGACGGGCCGCCGTGTCGCCGACGAGGGCGCCGACGCCCGCGTACAGCAGGGTGGAGCCGACCGCCGCGGCGACCACCACGGCCATCGGTCCGGTCGCCGACTTGATCTGGCCGGTCTCGGGCTTGACGAGCCCGGCGAGATAGCCGATCACACAGAGCACGAGGGCGTAGCGGCCGGCCGCGTGGTCGGCGGGCGGCGCGAGGTCGGCGAGGAGACCCGCGCCGAAGCCGATGAGGGCGCCGCCGACATGGCCGTAGACCATGGCGAGGCCCAGGACGGTCAGGAGCAGCAGATCGGGGACGGCACCCGGGAGATGGAGGCGGGCGAGGACGCTCACCTGGATCACCAGGGCGACGACGACCAGCGGGACCGAGAGCAGGATCCGGTTGACGCGCATGGGGGTTGTCAGCTCCTACTGCTGCTCTTGCTGCTGGCCATCGGCGTTCGGGGTCACCGTGACGGTGACCGTAGGGGTGGGCACCGGCTTGGGTTTGGCCGGGAGCACGGTGTCGCGCGGGTCCTTCTTCGGGGTCTCCACGACCACGCCGACGATGTCGAGCTTGGTGAAGCTGACGTACGGAGTGACGTAGAGCGTGCGCGTGAGGTCGCCGCCGGAGGGGTCGACGCGGGAGACCACGCCGACCGGGACACCGGGCACGAACGGCTTGTCGGCCTGGGAGCCGAAGGTGACCAGGCGGTCGCCCTTCCTCACGTCCGCCTTGCCGTTGAGGAGTTCGACGCGCAGCGGGCGGTCGCCCTGCCCGGAGGCGAAGCCCAGTTCGTCGTTGCCCTCCATGCGGGTGCCGACGGTGAAGTCGGGGTCGTTGGCGAGGAGCACGGTCGCGGTGTGGGGGCCGACGGTGGTGACCCGGCCGACCAGCCCGTCGCCGTTCAGGACGGTCATGTCACGGGTGATGCCGTCGTCCGCGCCCACGTCGATGGTGATCGTCCAGGAGAAGCCCTGGGCCGCTCCGATCGCGATGACCTCGGCGCCCTTGATGCCGTACCGGCCCTCGCCCGCGATCTTCAGCATCTTGTCGAGCTGGGCCAGCCGGCTGCGGTTGCGGTCGTCGCTGCCGAGCTTCGCCTTGAGAGCCGCGTTCTCCTTCTCCAACTGCGCCATCCGGTCGTGCCGCTCACCGGAGTCGCGGACCGCCGAGACGGCGTTGCCGACCGGGTCCACCACCGAGGACACCCCGTCCTCGATCGGACCGAAGACCGCGGCCGCGGCCTGCCGGGCACCGTCGACCGGGGAGTCCTCACCACCGCGGATGTCCACCGTGATCAGCGCGAACGCGATGGCGATCAGCAGCACCAGGAGCAGCCGGCTCTCTCGTGTGTCCCTCACGTGCGGCGGCCGTGCCCTTCCTCGATAGAGAAATCACTACACAGGAATTCGGGTAGCCCCGGGCCAGGATGACCAAGGGCGCTTTGTGGGAGCTTATGCCTGAATGTCAACGATCCGCCGCACGAGAGGCGATCATCCCGTACGGCGGAACCGAAGCGTTACGTCATCTGCGGGGCGCGGCGTCCAGAACCTGCTGGAGCGCCTCGAACTCCTCGACGCACTTGCCTGAGCCGAGCGCCACGCTGTCCAGCGGGTCCTCGGCGATGTGGATCGGCATACCGGTCTCCCGGCGCAGCCGCTCGTCCAGTCCGCGCAGCAGTGCTCCGCCGCCGGTCAGAACGATTCCGCGGTCCATGATGTCGCCGGACAGCTCCGGCGGACACTTGTCGAGCGTGGTCTTCACGGCGTCGACGATCGCGTTGACGGGCTCCTCGATCGCCTTGCGGACCTCGGCGGCCGAGATGACGACGGTCTTGGGCAGCCCGGAGACGAGGTCCCGGCCGCGGATTTCGGTGTGCTCGTCGGAGTCGAGGTCGTACGCCGAGCCGATGGTGATCTTGATCTGCTCGGCCGTCCGCTCACCCAGAAGGAGGCTGTACTCCTTCTTGATGTGCTGGATGATCGCGTTGTCCAGCTCGTCGCCCGCGACGCGGATGGACTGGGCGGTGACGATGCCGCCGAGCGAGATGACCGCGACCTCCGTGGTGCCGCCGCCGATGTCCACCACCATGTTGCCCGTGGCCTCGTGGACCGGCAGGCCGGAGCCGATGGCCGCGGCCATGGGCTCCTCGATGATGTGCACCTGCCGGGCGCCGGCCTGGGTCGACGCCTCGATGACGGCACGGCGCTCGACACCCGTGATGCCCGAGGGCACACAGACGACGACCCGCGGACGAGCCAGATACCGCCGCTTGTGGATCTTCAGGATGAAGTAGCGGAGCATCCGCTCGGTGATCTCGAAGTCGGCGATCACGCCGTCCTTCAGCGGCCGCACGGCGACGATGTTGCCCGGCGTGCGCCCGATCATCTTCTTCGCTTCGGCGCCGACCGCGAGGATGCCACCGGTGTTGGTGTTGATCGCGACGACGGACGGCTCGTTGAGTACGATCCCGCGACCCCTGACGTACACCAGCGTGTTGGCGGTCCCGAGGTCGACAGCCATGTCACGGCCGATGAACGACATTGAGTTCCCCATCAGGATTCGACTGGCCTTCCCATGAGCTTTTGAGGGCTTTTCAGGTCGGGCGTGGTGGGTGCTGTGACGTGAAGGCTTCCATCGTAGACGCGCCTTCTCGGACACTGCGGAAGGGTCCTGGCCATTGTCAGCAGATGCTGTGCGGGTTCGCTTCCGGAGACGGGCGTTCGGGGAATCCCGTTCCCTCGATCGCCCGTCTCAGTCGTCTCGGAAGGGTTACGCCCGGCCCGGGAAGAAGATCTTGACCTCGCGCTCCGCGGACTCCTCGGAGTCGGAGGCGTGGATGAGGTTCTCGCGGACGATGACGCCGAAGTCGCCGCGGATCGAGCCGGGCGCGGCCGCGATCGGGTCGGTCGGGCCGGCCAGCGCGCGCAGTCCCTCGATCACCCGCTCGCCCTCGACGATCAGCGCGACGACCGGACCGGAGGCCATGAACTCCACCAGCGGCTCGTAGAAGGGCTTGCCCTTGTGCTCGCCGTAGTGCTGCTCCAGCGTGTCCTGGTCCAGGGTGCGCAGCTCCAGCGCCGTGATCGTCCAGCCGGCCTTGCGCTCGATACGGCTGATGATCTCGCCGGTCAGGCCGCGACGGACCGCGTCGGGCTTGAGGAGGACGAGGGTGCGCTGGCTCACGAGGGGCTCCTATGGATCAAGGGTTGTGCGGGGTGTTCGAAGATTACAGGGCGTGTCCGAAAACCTGTTACGCAGCGTCAGGTGCGGAGGAGCCGGACTGCGCCGCGAATCTCGCCCTCGCCTCGTCGACCTTGCGCCCATAGTGCACCGAGGCCCACCACAGGCCGGCGAAGAGCACCCCCATGAAGAACATCATCGGGACGAAGAAACCGGACGCGACCAGCGCGAGCTGCAGCGCCCAGCCGAGGGCGACGCCCCCGGGCCGGGTGACCACGGCACACAGCAGCACGCTGAGGAACATCGCGATCCCGCACACCGTCCACACCGTGGTCATGGACAGGTCGGGGTCCTTCATGGCGACCAGACCGGCGAACCCGATGATGAAGAACTCGCCGATCAGGGTCGAGGAACAGAGCGTACGCATGGCGGGGGTGTTCAGCCCTTCCCGAGAAGCAGTCGGGCCTCGCCGACCGTGATGACGGAACCGGTGACCAGCACACCGCCGCCGGCGAACTCGCCCTCCTCCTCGGCGAGCGTGATCGCCGCCTCCAGGGCGTCCGGCAGCTGCGGCTCGACCTGGACGCGCTCCTCGCCGAACACCTCGACGGCGATCGCGGCCAGCTCGTCGGCGTCCATGGCGCGGTGGCTGGAGTTCTGGGTGACGACGACCTCGGCGAAGATCGGCTCGAAGGCCTCCAGGACACCGCGGACGTTCTTGTCGCCGCTCGCCCCGACCACACCGATCAGCCGGCTGAAGTCGAACGCCTCGCCGATCGCGTCGGCGGTCACCCGCGCGCCGGCCGGGTTGTGGGCGGCGTCGAGGACGACGGTCGGGGAGCGCCGTACGACCTCCAGCCGGCCCGGCGAGGAGACGGCCGCGAAGGCCTTGCGGACCGTGTCGAGGTCGAGCGGCTCGGGCCGCTGGGAGCCCACACCGAAGAACGCCTCCACGGCGGCGAGCGCGACGGCCGCGTTGTGCGCCTGGTGCTCGCCGTGCAGCGGGAGGTACACCTCGGGGTACTCGCCGCCCAGACCGCGCAGGGTGACGAGCTGTCCGCCGACGGCGACCTGCCGGCCCACGACACCGAACTCCAGCCCCTCGCGGGCCACCGTGGCGTCCACCTCGACGGCCTTCTTCAGCAGCACCTGGGCCGCGTCGACCGGCTGCTGGGCCAGGATGACCGTGGCGTCCTGCTTGATGATCCCGCCCTTCTCGCCCGCGATCTCGGCGGGGGTCTCCCCCAGCCGGTCGGTGTGGTCGAGGTCGATGGGCGTGACGACGGCGACATCGCCGTCGATGACGTTGGTGGCGTCCCAGGAGCCGCCCATGCCGACCTCGACGACGGCGACGTCGACTGGCGCGTCCGCGAACGCGGCGTACGCCATGCCGGTGAGCACCTCGAAGAACGACAGCCGGTACTCCTGCCGCGCGTCGACCATCTCGACGTACGGCTTGATGTCGTTGTACGTCTCGATGAACCGCTCGGCGGAGACCGGGGCGCCGTCGAGGCTGATGCGCTCGGTGACGGACTGCACGTGGGGGGAGGTGTAGCGGCCGGTGCGCAGTTCGAAGGCGCCGAGGAGGGCCTCGATCATGCGGGCGGTGGAGGTCTTGCCGTTGGTGCCCGTGATGTGGATCGAGGGGTACGTGCGCTGCGGCTCGCCCAGGACGTCCATCAGCGCGGCGATCCGGCTGACGGACGGCTCCAGCTTGGTCTCGCCCCAGCGGGTGGCCAGGTCGGCCTCGACCGCGCGGAGCGCCTTGTCGACCTCGGGGTCCTCGGGGCGGGTCGGGACGTCAGCGCTCGGGGCTCCGCCCTGGGTGCGGAGGGTGCGGCTGCCGGCCTCGATGACCGCGAGATCCGGGTCGCGGTCGGTCTCGGCCTCGATGATCTCGTCGAACGGGTCGCTTTCAGTCACGGGGTCAGTCTATGACCGCGCCCATGGAGGGGGACGGCTGGTCTCGTACGGCGGCTGCAGGTCGTCTGTGGCTGGTCGCTCAGTTCCCCGCGCCCCCGAGGTTGCGGCAGGGCCCCGGCACTGAGTGGTCCCGGGGCCCTCCATCGTCCTACGAGGCCTTACGCCTGCGGCAGGCGCTCCAGCTGGGCGCCGATGCGGGCGATGTCCTCGTCCGCCTTGGCGAGGCGGGTGCGGATCTTGTCCACCACGTTGTCCGGGGCCTTCGCCAGGAAGGCCTCGTTGCCGAGCTTGGCGGTTGCCTGGGCCTTTTCCTTCTCGGCGGTCGCGAGGTCCTTCGCGAGGCGCTTGCGCTCCGCCGCCACGTCGATCGTGCCGGACAGGTCGAGGGCGACCGTGGCGCCGGAGACCGGGAGGGTGGCGGTGGCCGAGAAGGCCTCGCCCTCCGGCTGGAGCCGCAGGAGCTGGCGGATGGCGGCCTCGTGGGGCGCCAGCGCCGTGCCGTCGAGGGTCAGCCGGGCCGGGACGCGCTGGCCGGGCTGGAGGCCCTGGTCGGCGCGGAAACGGCGGACCTCGGTGATCACCGACTGGAGGGTCTCGATCTCCTGCTCGGCGGCCGGGTCCCGGAAGCCCGAGTCCTTCGGCCAGTCCGCGATGACGATCGACTCGCCGCCGGTGAGGGTGGTCCAGAGGGTCTCGGTGACGAACGGGACCACCGGGTGCAGCAGCTTCAGGGTGACGTCGAGGACCTCGCCGAGGACGCGCTGGGAGACCTTCGCCGGCTCGCCGCCCGCCTGGAACGTCGTCTTGGACAGCTCGACGTACCAGTCGAAGACCTCGTCCCACGCGAAGTGGAAGAGGGCGTCGGAGAGCTTGGCGAACTGGAAGTCCTCGTAGAACGCGTCGACTTCGGCGACGACCGAGTTGAGGCGGGAGAGGATCCAGCGGTCCGTCGCCGACATGGCCGAGGCGTCCGGCAGGGGGCCGTCCACCGTCGCGCCGTTCATCAGGGCGAAGCGGGTGGCGTTCCAGATCTTGTTCGCGAAGTTGCGGGAGCCCTGGACCCAGTCCTCGCCGATCGGGACGTCGACGCCCGGGTTGGCGCCGCGGGCGAGGGTGAAGCGGAGGGCGTCGCTGCCGTACTTGTCCATCCAGTCCAGCGGGTTGACCGCGTTCCCGAAGGACTTCGACATCTTCTTGCCGAACTGGTCACGGACCATGCCGTGCAGGGCGATGGTGTGGAACGGCGGGGTGCCGTCCATCGCGTACAGGCCGAACATCATCATCCGGGCGACCCAGAAGAAGAGGATGTCGTAGCCGGTGACCAGGACGGAGTTCGGGTAGAACTTCGCGAGCGACTCGGTCCGTTCCGGCCAGCCGAGCGTGGAGAACGGCCACAGGCCGGAGGAGAACCAGGTGTCGAGGACGTCTGTGTCCTGACGCCAGCCCTCGCCGGTGGGGGCCTCGTCGTCGGGGCCGACGCAGACGACCTCGCCGTTCGGGCCGTACCAGACCGGGATGCGGTGGCCCCACCACAGCTGCCGCGAGATGCACCAGTCGTGGAGGTTGTCGACCCAGTCGAAGTAGCGCTTCTCCATCTCCTGCGGGTGGATCTTGACCCGGCCGTCGCGGACCGCGTCACCGGCGGCCTTGGCGAGGGGGCCGACCTTGACCCACCACTGCATGGACAGGCGCGGCTCGATGGTGGTCTTGCAGCGCGAGCAGTGGCCGACGCTGTGGACGTACGGGCGCTTCTCGGCGACGATCCGGCCCTCGGCGCGCAGCGCGGCGACGATGGCGGAGCGGGCCTCGAGCCGGTCCAGGCCCTGGAAGGGGCCGTGGGTCGTGATGACGGCGTGCTCGTCCATGACGGTCAGGGACGGCAGGTCGTGGCGCTGGCCGATCTCGAAGTCGTTCGGGTCGTGCGCCGGGGTCACCTTGACGGCGCCGGTGCCGAACTCCGGGTCGACGTGGGTGTCCGCGACGACCGGGATGGAACGATCCGTCAGCGGCAGCCGGATCAGCTTGCCGATCAGGTGCTGGTAGCGCTCGTCGTCGGGGTGGACGGCGACGGCCGTGTCACCGAGCATCGTCTCGGCGCGGGTGGTGGCGACGACGATGGTGTCCTCGCCCTCGCCGTACTTCATGGAGACGAGCTCGCCGTCGTCGTCCTGGTACTCGACCTCGATGTCCGAGATGGCGGTCAGACAGCGCGGGCACCAGTTGATGATGCGCTCGGCGCGGTAGATCAGCTCGTCGTCGTAGAGGCGCTTGAAGATGGTCTGGACGGCCTGGGACAGCCCTTCGTCCATGGTGAACCGCTCACGCGACCACGCGACGCCGTCTCCCAGGCGGCGCATCTGGCCGCTGATCTGACCGCCGGACTCGCCCTTCCACTGCCAGACGCGCTCGACGAACGCCTCGCGGCCGAGGTCGTGACGGGACTTGCCCTCCTTGCCCAGCTCACGCTCGACGACGTTCTGCGTGGCGATGCCGGCGTGGTCCATGCCGGGCTGCCACAGCGTCTCGTAGCCCTGCATGCGCTTCCTGCGGGTGAGGGCGTCGATGAGGGTGTGCTCGAAGGCGTGGCCCAGGTGCAGGCTGCCCGTGACGTTCGGCGGCGGGATGACGATGGTGTACGGCGGCTTGTCGCTCTTCTCGTCCGCCTCGAAGTAACCCCGCTCTACCCAGCGCTCGTACAGCGGCCCCTCTACGTCGGCCGGCGCGTACTGGGTCGGCAGTTCGGTGTGGGTCGCTGGTGGCTGCTGCTGAGCGTTCTCGGTCACGGGGCCAGTTTAGGGGTGTCACGGGGCCGTCCCGAAACGTGTTTGCCTTGTAACGGTCGGGGCCCCGCCGCCGAGCAGGTACTGGGTTTGAGCCAGGATGTGAAAATCACATAAGCATCTGGAGGGGAACCCAGAATGAGTCACAACCAGCCGGGCCCGTACGGCGGGCAGCCCCAGCAGCCCGGACCGTACGGCCAGCCCGGCCCGTACGGCCAGCCGCCGCAGGCGCCCCAGCCCGGCTACGGCTACCCCCAGCAGCCCCCGGCCCCGCAGCCCGGCTACGGCTACCCGGCGCAGCCCCCGCAGGCCGGCCCCTACGGCCAGCAGCCGACCGTCGCCTACGGCCAGCAGCCCCCGTACGGCCAGGCCCCCTACGGCGTCCCCCAGCCCCCGGCCCCGGGCGGAGGCGGCGGCAAGAAGGTCGGCATCATCCTCGGCGCGGTCGCGGTGGTCGTGGCGATCGGCGTGGGCGCGTTCTTCGTGCTGGGCACCAACAGCGGGGCGGGGGGCCTGGAGGACGACGGGCCGCACAAGCTGACCGCGCCGACCTCCCTGCTCTCCTCCAAGTACAAGCGGATGGGCGACTCGGCGGAGGAGGCAGCGAGTTCCAGCGACGCGAAGGACCTCGCGAAGGCCGGGGTCACCGACGCCACGTCGGTCGCCGCCCTCTACTCGACGATGGACCTGACGTCCCTGGACACCAGCGACCCCGACGCGCTCGTCAAGGCGCAGACCGCCGAGAACGTCACGCTCGCCGGCATCTACGGCAAGGTGGCGGACCCGCAGAAGGCACTGGACACCACCTTCACACAGATGAAGGCCGAGTCCGACAGCGACGTCAAGCTGATCGGCGACGCGCAGACCGTCGAGCCGGACGGCCTCGACGGCGCGGTCATGAAGTGCCAGCAGGCGGAGACCGAGAACGCCGTCACGAAGAAGACGCAGAAGACCTACATTTGCATCTGGGCGGACTACAGCACCATGGGCGTGGTCGAACCCACCGCCGGAGCCAAGACCTACACGCTGGACGAGTCGGCGAAGATCGCAGCCGGCGTACGCAAGGAAGTCCGCGTCAAGGCCTAGAGGATGTTTCGTAAGTCCTGTGCGGGTGCTGTGCGGGACTTTCGAAACACCCCCTGGCCGCCGCAGTGACGACGGAAGGGGCCCCGGTCGGTCGACCGGGGCCCCTTCACCTGTACCGCTTCGGCGTCACGCCGTCTTCTGCTCGCCCGGACCCCGGCCGCCGCGCTGCTCACGCGGGATCAGGGTCGGGTTGACGTTGGAGTGGACGACGTCGGCCGTGATGACCACGCGGGCCACGTCCTTGCGGGACGGGACCTCGTACATCACCGACATCAGGACCTCCTCCATGATGGCGCGCAGACCACGGGCGCCGGTCTGGCGGAGGATGGCCTGGTCGGCGATGGCCTCCAGCGCCTCACGCTCGAAGTCGAGTTCCACGCCGTCGAGTTCGAACAGGCGCTGGTACTGCTTGACCAGCGCGTTGCGCGGCTCGACCAGGATCTGGAGCAGGGCCTCGCGGTCCAGGTTGTGGACCGAGGTGATGACCGGGAGACGGCCGATGAACTCCGGGATCATGCCGAACTTCACCAGGTCCTCGGGCATGACGTCCTCGAACTGGTCCTTGGCCTCCAGCTCCCGCTTGGAGCGGATCGTCGCGCCGAAGCCGATGCCCTTGGCGCCGGCCCGGGACTCGATGATCTTCTCCAGGCCCGCGAAGGCGCCGCCCACGATGAACAGGACGTTCGTCGTGTCGATCTGGATGAACTCCTGGTGCGGGTGCTTGCGTCCGCCCTGCGGCGGGACGGAGGCCGTGGTGCCCTCCAGGATCTTCAGCAGCGCCTGCTGCACACCCTCGCCGCTCACGTCGCGCGTGATGGAGGGGTTCTCGCTCTTCCGGGCGACCTTGTCGATCTCATCGATGTAGATGATCCCGGTCTCGGCCTTCTTGACGTCGTAGTCGGCGGCCTGGATGAGCTTGAGGAGGATGTTCTCGACGTCCTCGCCGACATAGCCCGCCTCCGTCAGCGCCGTGGCGTCCGCGATGGCGAACGGGACGTTCAGCATGCGGGCGAGGGTCTGTGCGAGAAGGGTCTTGCCCGAGCCCGTGGGGCCGAGCAGGAGGATGTTGGACTTCGCCAACTCGATGGCGTCGTCGCGGCCCTGGGCTCCGCCGTTCTCACCGGCCTGGACCCGCTTGTAGTGGTTGTACACCGCGACCGAGAGGGCCTTCTTCGCGGCCTCCTGGCCGACGACGTACCCCTCCAGGAACTCGTAGATCTCGCGGGGCTTGGGGAGTTCCTCCCAGCGCACCTCGCTCGTCTCGGCGAGTTCCTCCTCGATGATCTCGTTGCAGAGATCGATGCACTCGTCGCAGATGTACACACCGGGCCCTGCGATGAGCTTCTTGACCTGCTTCTGGCTCTTGCCGCAGAACGAGCACTTGAGCAGATCGCCGCCGTCACCGATGCGTGCCACGGTGTGCTTCCCCTTCGCCTGGGAGACGCCTGGACACTTTCGAATCCAGCGGCTCCTGGTGCTGCCTTATTCCGACGGTACCTTGCCGGGACCCCCGTTCGGGCCCCCCTTGGCACGGTTCGCTTCCGCGTGGACCGTGTCACACCGTGCCAAGGGGTACGGACGAGAGGGCCCAGTGCGTCAACGCAGAGAGCTGTTGTTCATCTTCCGGGTGGAGATGATCTGGTCGATCAGGCCGTACGACAGGGCGTCCTCGGCCGTGAGGATCTTGTCGCGCTCGATGTCCTCGCGGATCTTCTCGATCGGCGTGGTCGAGTGCTTGGCCAGCATCTCCTCGAGCTGCGAACGCATCCGGAGGATCTCGTTGGCCGCGATCTCCAGGTCGGAGACCTGACCACGGCCGGTCTCACTGTACGGCTGGTGGATCAGCACGCGCGCGTTCGGCAGGGCCATGCGCTTGCCCGGCGTACCGGCCGCCAGCAGGATCGCGGCGGCGGAGGCCGCCTGGCCCATGCAGACCGTCTGGATGTCGGGCTTGACGAACTGCATGGTGTCGTAGATCGCCGTCAGCGCGGTGAAGGAACCGCCGGGGCTGTTGATGTAGACCGAGATGTCGCGGTCGGGGTCCATCGACTCCAGGCACAGGAGCTGCGCCATGACGTCGTTGGCGGAGGCGTCGTCGATCTGCACGCCGAGGAAGATCACGCGCTCCTCGAAGAGCTTCGCGTACGGGTCGTACTCGCGGATGCCCTGGGAGGTGCGCTCGACGAAGCGCGGGATGACGTAGCGGGACTCGGCGCGGGGGCCGGTGTACTCGGCCGCCGTGCGGGCGTAGAGGCCGCTGCCGGGGAAGTCGTTCACGGTGTCTCCTGGAGAGAGGGTGGGGCGGTGGGCTGGGAGGGGCGGGCGGGACTCTGACGGCAGGATCCCTCTGGGTCTTCGACGGCGACGTCCTCACGGTCGTGGTCCCGGCGACTCCGGCCGTTCCGGTGGGCCTGGGCCGTTCCGGTGGCCTCGGTCCGTCCGGTGGCCTCGGCCGGTCCCGGTCGGCTCCACGAGGGCCTCGGGGACTCCGTGGGGGCCCTGACGGGCTCCACGGGCTCCACGGGGGCCTCGGGGCTCCGTGGCGGCCTCGTGACCCCTGCGGGGCCCGTGGAGGCCTTCACGGGGCTCATGGGCCGCCTTACGGGACCTGTCGAGCTCTCGCGGGACCTGCGGGGCCTGCGGGGCCGGTGGTCCCTTCCGGGACCGGTGGGCCTTTTCGGGACCTGCGAGCCTTCGGGACCTGCGAGCCCTTTGGGGACCTGCGACCCCTTCCGGGACCTGCGAGCCCTTCGGGGACCTGCGATCCCTTCCGGGACCTGCAAGCCCTTTCGGGACCTCAAGCCCTTCGGGGCCGGCCCTTGCGGGGCGTGAGGCCTTCCGGGGACCGCGGGCCGCTGCGGGGGCGGGGCCGTGCGGGCTGCCGGGTCACCGTGACCGGTGAGGTCCGGTGACACCCACAAGTCTCCATCGACGCGGTGGGATCGTGCGGACCCGGCGTCCCGGGAGGTCACCCGGGCCTCGGTCGTCGGCCGTGGACCCGTCGGGGACCGGTGCCGTCGGTCGTGTCCTACGCCGCCCCGGTGCCGCCGCCGCCCGGCATGCCCGCGGCCGTGGGGATGACGTCGTCGATGAGGCCGTACTCCTTGGCCTCGAACGCGTCGAACCAGCGGTCGCGGTCCGAGTCACGGGTGATCTGCTCGACCGACTGGCCGGTGTGCTGCGAGGTGAGCTCGGCCATGCGCTTCTTGGTGTGCAGCAGCCGCTCGGCGTGGATCTTGATGTCCGAGGCCGAGCCGGCCAGGCCGGCGGAGGGCTGGTGGATCAGGATCTCGGCGTTCGGCAGCGCGAAGCGCTTGCCGGGCGTGCCCGCGCTGAGCAGGAACTGGCCCATCGAGGCCGCGAGGCCCATGGCGATGGTCACCACGTCGTTCTTGATGAACTGCATGGTGTCGTAGATCGCCATACCGGCCGTGATCGAACCGCCGGGGCTGTTGATGTACAGGTAGATGTCCTTGTCCGGGTCGGCGGCAAGGAGCAGCAGCTGTGCGGTGATCTTGTTCGCGATGTCGTCGTCGACCGGCTGGCCGAGGAAGATGATCCGCTCGCCGAGCAGCCGGTTGTAGACCTGGTCGCCGAGGCCACCACCGATGGAGGGCTCGCCGGCGGCGTAGGGCATCAGATTCGTCACGTCTCCACCTGCTCGTCTTACGACGGCGCCGGGCCGTCTCACGTGTACTGCCGGGGGCAACGGGGACTCCCCTGCCCTCGTATTCATGGACCCTAACGCGCGGCTCCCTTCGGAGAATCCCGGAGAGAGGGGTGTTCGCCCGGGGCGTAGCGGCGCGTAACGGTGCGCATATGCGGACGGGCCCCGGAACACAGGGTTCCGGGGCCCGTCGCACATGCCTCAGAGCGGACTCGGAGGAGACTCTGAGAAGAGCCGGAGGGAGCGCGAGGCTCAGCCCTCGGTCTTCTCCTCGGCCTTCTCCTCGCCCTCGGCGTCGGCGTCGGCGGCCTCGGCCGTCTCGGCGGCGGCCTCGTCCTCGGTCTCGTCCTCGTCGTCGTCGAGGTCGACGATCTCGCCGTTGGTGTCCTTGACGGTGGCGGACTCCACGACCGTGGCCAGGGCCTTGCCGCGGGCGACCTCGCCGACCAGGAGCGGAACCTGGCCGCCCTCGACGACCGCCTGGGCGAACTGGTCGGGGGACATGCCGGAGGAGGCGGCGCGGCGCATGAGGTGCTCGGTGAGCTCCTCCTGGTTCACGTTCAGCTTCTCGCGCTTGACGAGCTCGTCCAGGACGAACTGGGTCTTGATGCCCTTGACCGCGGCCTCACGGGTCTCGGTGTCGAACTCCTCGGCGGTCTTGCCCTGGATCTCCAGGTACTTGTCGAGGGTCAGGCCCATCTGGCCGAGCTGGTGGTGCTCCAGGTTGTGCTTGCGGGTGTTGATCTCGTCCTCGAGGAGCTTCTCGGGGACGGGCACCTCGACGAGCTCCAGCAGCTTCTCGAGGACGCGCTCCTGGGCCTGCGTGGCCTGGTCGTACTGCTTCATGTTCTCAAGGCGCTTGCGGCTGTCCGCCCGCAGCTCCTCCAGGGTGTCGAACTCGGAGGCGAGCTGCGCGAACTCGTCGTCCAGCTCGGGCAGTTCGCGGGCGGCGACCTGGGTGACCTTGACGGTGACCTCGGCCTCCTTGCCGGCCGCGGAGCCGCCCTTCAGCTCGGAGGTGAAGGTGGCCTCGCCACCGGCCTCCAGGCCCTTCACGGCGTCGTCGATGCCCTCGAGCAGCTCGCCGGAGCCGATCGTGTAGGAGACGCCGTCGGCGACGCCGTCCTCCAGGACCTCGCCGTCGACCTTGGCCTGCAGGTCCACGGTCACGACGTCGCCGTCCTCGGCGGCGCGCTCGACCGGGGAGGTGGAGGCGAAGCGCTCACGGAGCTGCTCGACGGACTTGTCGATGTCCTCGTCGGTGACCTCGACGGCGTCGACCTCGACCTCGATGGAGGAGAAGTCCTCGGGGAGCTCCAGGGCGGGGCGGACGTCGACCTCGGCGGTGAAGTTCAGCGTCTCGCCGTCCTTCAGCTCCGTGATGTCGACCTCCGGCTGACCGAGGACGTCGATCTCCGCCTCGTTGACCGCCTCGGTGTAGAACTTCGGAAGCGCGTCGTTGACCGCCTCCTCCAGGACCGCACCGCGGCCGAACCGCTGGTCGATGACGCGGGCAGGGATCTTGCCCTTGCGGAAGCCCTTCACCGTGACCTGCTGGTTGATCTTCTTGTACGCCGCGTCGAGGCTGTCCTTGAGCTCCTCGAAGGGCACCTCGACAGTGAGCCGAACCCGGGTCGGGTTCAGGGTCTCCACGGCGCTCTTCACGGTTCGGTCTCCTTGTGGCTGACTTCTTGGGGTCCGCCGGAGCCCGACAGGCCCGGCGATTCGCCGCCCGGGAGGATTCTCCGGCCGAGTGGGCCGGGACACACGAGCGCGCAGCTTGCATAGTAACCGCAGCGGCTGAGCCGCCCAAAAGACGGTCACCGGCCGATCACCGGCCGGATGCGGAGGGTGATCGCACGGAAGGACGGCGCTCATGATCGCGCTGGTGGTCGGGGTGGCGGGATTTGAACCCACGGCCTTCCGCTCCCAAAGCGGACGCGCTACCAAGCTGCGCCACACCCCGTCTGGTGCGACACGTAGGGTACATGCCCGCAGGCCGTCCGACCGCAGCATTTGCGGAGCACGGGGAGCGGAGGGGGGCGCGCGGCGGGAAGGGTGTGCGGGCAGTGGTGTCGACCCGCTACGATGCGTGCAGTGCCGCGCTCGGCTGACCTGCGGCGCGATGCGTGCGGGCGTAGCTCAATGGTAGAGCCCTAGTCTTCCAAACTAGCTACGCGGGTTCGATTCCCGTCGCCCGCTCTGTACGTCGAAGGCCCGGGTGAGAGGTCGGAATCCTCTCCCCTGGGCCTTCGGCGTGTTCCGGGGTCCCGGCGGTCAGAAACTGATCGAGTTGATCGTGTCCGCGAGCGAGTCGAGGAACCGGTTGATCGACGGTGCCATGCCGGTGGAGGCGAGGAAGAAGCCGAAGAGGATGGCGACTATGGCGGGGCCCGCCTTGATGCTCCCCCCTCTGATCAGCACCACCAGGATGATGGCCAACAGCAGCACCACTGACAGTGAAATCGCCACGACTGATCACACACCCTCGCTAGGTCCGCACTCCCGAGACCATCGTGCCACCAACACGCCCTCCCCATGCGGCCCGTGACGCATCATTGCGGACACCGTTCGCGCGCGGATGCTCTGCACGGCAATTCGAGGCGTACCCGCCACAGGAATTGAAGGAGATCGTTTCCGTCTCCACACAACGTGTGCGCAGGTATTTCGAATTATGGCCGACGGCACGTCAGCACCAGCCACACAACGGGGGTTATGCACCTTTTAGTCGGGATGAATGCCGACATTGCGGACAGCCGAGGGGGTAAGGCTCCTTACGGGCTCCCGCAATTGCGAGAATGACCTGGGGTGTTTTACGAATACGCACAAGCGACGCTAGGGTGCCTCAAATGTTCCACGCCGTCTCGTCTCTCGTTCAGAGCCCGCGCTCGTCCCAGAACCAGAACGACCAGCACCACCCGGCCCCGGACAGATCCCCCGGCCGGCCGTCGCAGCCGCCCTCGGGCCGGCGTGACGCGTTCTTCGACAACGCCAAATACCTGGCGATCGTGCTGGTGGCCGTGGCGCACTCCTGGGAACCGCTCAAGGGCGACAGCCGAGTGCTGCAGGCGGCGTACCTGGTCGTGTACGCGTTCCACATGCCGGCGTTCATCCTCGTCTCCGGGTACTTCTCCCGCAGTTTCGACGCGAGCCCGAGCCGGATGAAGCGGCTGGTCACCGGGGTCGTCGTCCCGTACGTCGTCTTCGAGACCGCCTACTCGCTCTTCAAGCGCTACGCCGACCACAGCCCCGGCCAGGAACTCAGCCTCCTCGACCCGTACTACCTGACCTGGTTCCTGATCGCGCTGTTCATCTGGCGGCTGACCACTCCGCTGTGGAAGGCGCTGCGGTATCCGCTGCCGGTCGCGCTGGGCATCGCCATGCTGGCCTCCGTCAGCCCCGACATCGGCGACGACCTGGACCTGCAGCGGGTGCTTCAGTTCCTGCCGTTCTTCGTACTGGGGCTGGGTCTGCGGGCCGAGCACTTCCGCCTGGTGCGGCGGCGTTCGGTGCGGATCGCGGCGGTGCCGGTGTTCGTGGGCGCGCTGGGCTTCGCCTGGTGGGCGGTGCCGCGGATGAACGGGGCGTGGTTCTACCACCGGGACTCCGCGCAGGAGCTGGCCGCTCCCTGGTGGGTGGGGCCCGTCATGCAACTCGCGTTGTTCGGCTGCTCGCTGGTGCTCGCCGGCTGCTTCTTCGCGTGGGTGCCGGGGCGGTCGCTGTGGTTCACCTCGCTCGGGGCGGGGACCCTGTACGGGTACCTGCTGCACGGGTTCCTCATCAAGGGAGCGGAGTATCGGGGGGTGTTCGACCACCGCTCGCTGCATGGCCCTCTCGGGGAGATCGCCGTGAGTGTGGGTGTCGCGGTCGCCGTCACGCTGTTGTGCACCTCGCCCGTGCGGCGGGTGTTCCGGGGGGTGATCGAGCCTCGGATGGACTGGGCGTTCCGGAAGGATCCCCTGCGGGGGGCGCGGGAGAGGGAGAAGGTCTCCGCCTAGGCAGGGTGGGGGGCTGTGCGTGGGCGAGTGCGGGTGGTGCCTCGCTTCTCGCGCAGGTCCCCGCGCCCCCTCAGGTCCGCCGCCCTGACGCTTCTTCAGCCCTTCAGGTGGGTCATCAAGCCCTCGAAGTCCTTCCAGCCCGACAGGTCCGACGGGTTGCCCGGGAAGGGGTAGTAGAGGGCCGGGCGGGTCTTCGGGCCCAGTTCGCGGGGCTTTTCGCGCAAGGGTGTGCGCCGGGCCCGGTCGCCCGGCATCGTGCGGACCTCCTCGGCGCCGAGGACGAAGGCGTACGGGACTCCCGGGCCCTCGAAGCGGGGTGGCACCGCGAGGTCGCGGCGGGCCCTGCGGACCTGGACGAGCATCGACTGGAGGTCGTGGCGGGTGGCCAGGATCTCCGCCGCCTTCATGATCGAGGCGTCCGTGGGGACGGTCTCGCCGGGGCCGTAGCCGAAGGCCAGGGTGACGTCCTCCTCGACGCCTCCCTTGGTGCGGGAGACCCGGACCGTCGCCAGGGCCGGGCGTTCCGGGGTGCCCACGACCACCAGCCAGGTCGGCGCCGGTGCGCGTTCGAACGCCACGTCCGTCACCTGGCGCAGCGACCAGGGCAGGTTGGCCGGTTCCTCGGTGCCCCAGCCGGCCGGCGGCTCGCCGGTGATCTCGCGCCAGACCGCCTCCAGGGCACCGCCGAGGACGAGCCGGTCGTCCGCCGGGTGGACACAGCGGAAGGAGATCGCGAGCTGGCGCTCGCCGGAGTCGGCGATCTCCTGGGTGAAGGACTCGGCGACCGGGGTGCGGGGGTCCTCCGGGGTGGCGTCGGGGGACTCGACCGTCACGAACAGGCCGTTCGCCCAGGTCAGGACCGCGCCGGACAGGCCGTCGTAGTAGCCGCACTTCTCGTCCTGCACCACCCAGCGCGAGGGCCAGCCGGGCAGGGCGCCCCGGACCGTCGGGGAGAGGCGGGTGCCCGCCGGGGTCACGATCTGGAGGCCCAGTTCGGCTTCGGCCGCCGCGCGGAACGTGTGCGCGAGCCAGGCCGTCATGGCCACCACCGGGCGGTCCTGGATGACCACGGCGACCTTGTCGGTGAGCACGTCCACGGCGGGCTGCGCGGCGGCCGGCACGGGGACGGCGGTCATGCCCTCGGTGTTCACCACGGCGAGCGAGGCCGCGGCCTCGCGGGGCCAGGCCGTGCCGCCGACCAGGGTGGCGACACGGGCCGCGAAGGTGCCGGCCAGGGCCTCGGCCTCGCGCACCCCCGTGGTGGCGCGGGCCTCGGTCCACCAGTACGGGACCTCCGGCTCGTCGGCGCCGAGGAGTCGGTGGGCCTCTCCCCGTACCTGGACGAGCAGCGGGGCCTCGACCGAGAGCAGGGGGCGGCCCTGGTCGTCGTGCAGGCGGACCAGCGCGCCGTCCTCCTCCGCGCCGACCAGGGTGTCGGGGCCGCCGGAGAGCAGTCCCGCGATCACGCTGAGCGGGTCGGGCATCTTCTTCGTCAGCGCGACGACGTCCTTCGTCATCGGTTCTCCCCCTCGTCCCCGCGGTCGTTCGTCATGGGTCTGGCTACCTCGTCCCCGCGTAGACGGTCTGGATCAGTCGGTTCGGCTCGCCCCTGCGGACCAGCACACCGCGTCCCGGCGGCTGCTGGGAGGCGTAGACACCGGTGAAGAGCTGGCCCTCGCTGCGGTCGCCGGACATCACCAGCGCCGCCGCGCCGGACTCGCGCAGGCCCATCAGCAGCGGCTCGTACAGGCCCCGGGAGGCACCAGCGACCCGCCGGGTGAGGACGAAGTGCAGGCCGATGTCCTGAGCGGAGGGGATGTACGGGAGGAAGGGGGCGAGGGGTTGCTGGCCTGCGGTGGTGAGGACGTCGTAGTCGTCGACGAGGATCACGATCCGGGGGCCGGAGAAGCTGCCGGGCTCCAGGTCGGAGGCGTCGGTGCTCTCGTCGGGCAGCCGCTTGTCGAGTTCGGTGGCGATGCCCGCGGCGAGGCCGGCGGCGAGCTTGGCGTTGTAGGCGTAGCCGCCCCGGTACTCCTCCGGGATCGCGCCGCGCAGGCCGCGCCGCGGGTCCATGATGCCGAAGACCAGCTCGTCGTCGCCGTAGCGCTCGATCAGACCCTGGGCGATCACCTTGAGCAGATTGGTCTTGCCGCACTCGCTGTCGCCCATGATCAGCAGGTGCTGGTCGTGGTGGAACAGGTCGAGCAGGACCGGCGCCAGGTGGGTCTGGTCCAGGCCGACGGCGACCCGGCGGGGTTCGGCGGACGGGCCGGGCAGCATGGGGGGTTCGAGGACGTGCGGGAGGACGCGGACGGGCTGGGCGACCTCGCCGGTCCAGGTGGCGCGGATCGTGCGGGCGGCGCGCTCCAGGACCGCGCCGAGGTCGGCGGTGTCGGCGAGGCCGTCGGTGCGGGGCAGCGCGACCTGCGCGAACAGCTTGCCGTCGGTGAGGACGCGGCCCTTCTCCTCGGGGGAGAGGGTCTGGGCGAGCTTGCGTTCGATGCTGGACTCGCTGGGGTCGTTCAGGCGCAGCTCGACCCGGGTGCCGAACTGGGACTGCGTAGCGATCCGCACGTCGTTCCAGCGGAGCATGCCCGCGACGACGTGGATGCCGTAACCGCCGCCGCGCTTGAGGATGTCGACGACCGCGTCGTCCAGTTCCTCGAAGTCGTCGCGCAGGGCGCCGAAGCCGTCGATGAGCAGCACGATCTCGGTGGAGGCCAGCTCGGGGAGGCGGCCCGCCGCACGCAGGGTGCGCAGTTGTTCGAGGGAGTCGATGCCGTGGACGCGGAAGAGTTCCTCGCGCTGGTCGAGCATGCCGCGCACGGAGTCGATGGTGCGGGCGGCGCGCTCGCGGTCGGCGCGGCCCGCGACCCCGCCGACGTGCGGGAGTCCGGCGAGCGCCTGGAGGCCGCCGCCGACCAGGTCGAGGCCGTAGATCCCGACCTCCTGCGGGGTGTGGGTGAGCGCCAGGGAGAGGGCGAGGGTGCGCAGCAGGGTGGTCTTGCCGGACTGCGGGCCGCCGATGACCGCCGCGTGGCCGCCCGCCATGGTGAGGTCCAGGTACCACTGGCCCTGCCACTGCTTGGTGGGGTCGTCGAGGACGCCCAGCGGCACCTGGAGCGGGCCGCGCCGCTTGGCGAGCTGGGTGCCGCGGGGGCCGACCTCCAGAGGACCGGCCACCTTGTCGAGGGCGATCGCCTCGGGCAGCGGGGGCAGCCAGATCTGGCGTACGGGGCGGGCGCCGGCGTGCTCGATCTGCTGGACCATGACGCCCATCTCGGTGGGCCCGGTCTCGCGGCGCCGCATCTGCGGCTCCTGCGGGGCGGCGCCCTCCTCCTGGCCGAGGGTGTTGTACGCCGCGTACTCCAGGGCGAGCGGGCCGGTGTCCTCCTGCTCGCGGCGCACCGGGCCGCTGTAGGCGCCGGAGACGTAGCCGGCCTTGAAGCGTTCGTAGTGGCTGGTGTCGACCTTGAGGTAGCCGAAGCCGGGCAGCGGCGGGAGGTGGAAGGCGTCGGTGGTGTCGAGGACCGTGCGGGACTCGTCGGCGGAGAAGGTGCGCAGGCCGAGCCGGTACGACAGATAGGTGTCGAGGCCCTTGAGCTTGCCGCCCTCGATGCGCTGGCTGGACAGCAGCAGGTGGACGCCGATGGAGCGGCCGATGCGGCCGATGGAGAGGAACAGGTCGATGAAGTCCGGCTTGGCGGTGAGGAGTTCGCCGAACTCGTCGATGACGACGAAGAGGTGCGGCAGCGGGTCGAGGTCGGGGCGCCGCTCGGCGCGCAGGGCGGCGTAGTGGCCGATGTCGGCGACGTTGCCGGCGTCCTTGAGGACCTGCTGGCGGCGCTTGACCTCGCCGGCCAGGGAGGCGTGGACGCGTTCGACGAGCCCTGCCTGGTTCTCCAGGTTGGTGATGACGCCGGCCACGTGCGGGAGTTCAGCGAAGGGAGCGAAGGTGGCGCCGCCCTTGTAGTCGACGAGGACCATGGCGAGGTCCTCCGGCGGGTGGGTGGCGACGAGGGCGAGGACCAGGGTGCGCAGCAGTTCGGACTTGCCGGAGCCGGTGGCGCCGACGCACAGGCCGTGCGGGCCCATGCCCAGTTCGGAGGACTCCTTCAGGTCGAGCAGGACGGGTTCGTGGGAGTCGCTGACGCCGATGGGTACGCGCAGGAAGGCGCGTTCGCCGCGCGGCGCCCACAGCCGGGTCAGGTCGAGGTCGGCCACGTCCTCGATGCCGAGGAGCTCGGCGAAGTCGACCGGGCCGGAGAGCGGGGCGTCGGCGGCCATCGAGTCGGCGGACAGCCGGAGCGGTGCGAGCATGCGGGCGAAGCCCTCGGCGAAGGGCACGCCGATCTCGTCGACCGTGCCGTGGGCGCCGATCGGCTCCTCCTCGCGCAGGTCCTCGATGGCGATCCGCTCGCCGTCGACGGTGATGCGCACGCCGACGCTGCCCGGCTCCTGCACCCGTTCGTCGAGCAGGTGCAGGAGGGTGACGCCCATCTCCCGCAGCCCGACGGCGTCGTCGGGCCGGGGCAGGTCCACGGCGTCGTCGCCGTGCGCGTCGGCGACGACGAGCAGCCGGGAGGTCATGCCGAGGGCGTCCTTGCCGGACAGACCGCGGCGCACCTCGGCCGCGAAGGAGGCCCGGCGGCGCAGCTCGGGGCCGATCTGCCGGGCCAGTTGGGGCACGGAGGGCGCGATCCGGCGGGCCGCGACGGGGCCGTCGTACTGCTCGGAGTCGAGCAGATGGGGCAGCCACTTCGCCCATTCCCAGTCGGCGATCCGCTCGCCGGGCGCGGCGAGCGCGAACGCCACGTCGTCGGGGGCGTGGGTGGCGGCGGCCTGGACGAGGAGGGCGCGGGCGACCCTCAGGGTGTCCTCACGGGCGCCGATGACGCTGATGTTGCCGACGCGGTCCAGCGGCACGGTGAGCGGCAGATCGGTGCCGGTGCGGAAGCGGGCCATCAGCGCGGACGCCTCGTTCAGCATGAACTGGTCCGGCGGGGTCAGCACCGACGAGCCCTGCTGACCGACCTTCAGGTCCCGGACCGGCATCTCGCCGGTGCCGACCCGCACCCGCAGGAAGTCGCCGTCGACCCGTCGGCGCTCCCACAGCCGCGCCGGGTCGCGGACGATGTCGTACAGCGCGTCCGGCGGCGGGTTGAGCACCTGGGCGGTCTCGGCGCGCTCGCGCTCCTCCCTGCTGAGCTCCTCGCGCAGGTCCTCCAGATAGGCGAGGTAGGCCTCGCGCTGGGTGCGGCGGGTGCGCTGGGCCTTGCCGCGCTGGGAGAAGACCAGGGTGAGCGAGCCGACCAGGGTGACGACGAGGATGATCGCGCCGAGCCCGGCGAACTGGCTGTTGCGCACGACCGTCATCATCACGACGGAGGACATCACGCCGGCGACGGGCAGCAGCGAGGTGGCGATGGAACCCGCCTTGCCCTCGGGCAGGTTGGGCGGGGCCTCTATGGTGCGCGGCTCGGAGGCGGCCGGCGGGCGGGTGGTGCGCGCCGGGCGGTGGATCAGTCGGGTACTCATCGTCTGTCCTTCGGGGTTCCCTGCGAGGGGGCCTTTCGAGAGGTCCTGTCGAGGGAGGTCAACGGCGCTTCTGGGACAGTTCGAAGACCTCGGCGGCCAGCCGGGTGACGGCCTGCCGGGTCGGGCGGGCGAGCAGATCGGTGCGGAGGGCGCCGCCGGCCGCGAGATGGCGGTCGTACGGCAGGACGCGGACGCTCGCGCCGGTCGCCTTGAGCTGCTCGGCGGCCTTGTCCAGGTCGAGTCCGGGGTGCGGGGCCGTCTCGGTGAGGACGACGACGGTCGTGGTGGTGATGTCCCGGGGCAGACCGCGCATCCACTCCAGCACCGAGCGGGTGCTGGCGATGCCCTCCAGGGTGGCGGGCGCGGTGAGCACCCGGGCCTGGGCGGCGGACAGGGCGGTACGGGCCACCTCGGCGGGCAGGGTCTCGCAGTCGACGACGGTCACCCCGAAGTAGCGGCGCAGCGACACCATGACCCGTTCGTAGCCGCGGGTGTCGAGCATCGCGCCGACCTGTCCCTGGCTGCCGGGCAGCAGCCAGGCGTTCTCCGGGAGCTGGACGAGGTAGCCGGTGATGTCGAGCAGGGACATCTGGGGTTCGACGAGGGCGGCGAGGTCGCCGGTGGTCCAGCGCAGACTCTCGGCGCCGAGCCTGAGCGGCAGCGAGCCGAGCGCCGGGTCCGCCTCGACGAGGAGCACCGGGTCCTGGCGGTAGTGGGCGTAGGTCGCGCCCAGCAGCGCGGCGACGGTGGTCTTGCCGGAGCCGCCGCGGATGGAGGTGACGGCGATCTGCCGGCCGGTGGTGACCGGACGCTGGAGCACTTCGGCGGTCGCGGTGGTCTCGGCGACCTCGCGCGCGGCGGAGGACGACACGGTGCGGCGTACGGCGCGCAGGGCGCGGGTGGTGAAGGGCTCACCGTGCCGGGGCTTGAGCCCGACGGCGGCGAGGCGCTTGTCCACGACGGGGCGGGTGTCGGGGGCGGCGCGGCGGGGGGGCTGCTGGGGGGTGGGCTGGGGGGGCTGTTCGGCGTACGGCTGCGGCTGCGAGGGCTGTTCCGCGTACGGCTGCGGCGGCTGCTGCTGCGAGGGATAGCCGTAGGCGGGCTGCGGTTGGTGCTGCTGAGGCTGCTGAGGCGGGTAGCCGTAGCCCGGGCTCTCGGCCTGCGGGCCGGGCGCCTGGGCGTTCTCCGCCGCGGGCTGCTGCGCGGGTACGCCGGGCCGCGGACCCCCGGGTCCGCCGCCCCTCAGGTCGCGCAGCACGTCGTTCTGCCAGTTCTCACCGCTCGGCATGTCGCCCTTCCCCCAGACCTCAGAACTTGTCGAGCAGTTGCCCGTAGATGCCGAACACCCCGACGGCCAGCGGGAACAGACCGATCACCCCGAGGGACTCGACGAGATCGGCCAGTCGCCGCAGCCGGATCCGGACGTGCTCGGGCGGTTCGATCGCGAGGACCAGCAGCGGCAGCAGCGCCGCGGCCCCCAGCAGGGCCAGCGCACCGGCGCCCCCCGCGTGGTCCAGCCAGAGCACGGCCAGGCGTACGACGAGCACGGCGGCCGCCGTGAACAGCGCCACGACCTCAGCGGCCAGCGGGAAGGCCCGGGCCCGGGACAGCAGCACCACGGCGGTGAGCGAGGCCAGGGTGACCGTCCACGCGGTCGGCTCGTCGGCGGTGGTCAGCAGCCAGCCGCCGGCGGCGGCCGAGGTAGCGGTGACGACGGTGGCGAGCGCCAGGCCGCGGTGGGTCGCCGCGAGCGCGTTGGAGACCTGGTGCCGGCTCACCGACACCCCGGAGGACCGCCTGTCGTCCAGGCCGGTGAGCCCGGAGGCCATCAGCGCGAGCCGCGGCAGCAGCCCGAGCAGCACCACGGAGAACACGGTCATCACGGCGCCGAGCCGGTCCGGACGGTCCTGCACGGCGGCGACGGCCTCCCACACGGCGGCCATGCCGACGGCCGCCCCGGCCCCGATGAGCCCGCCCCGGCCGAGGGGCGAGAAGTAGGCGAGCAGCACCAGCGTGAGGACGACCGCGGCGACGACACCGGCGAGACGGGCCTCGCCGGACCAGTCGTGGGCGTCGGCCGCGGTCCACGCGGTGAGCAGGCCGAGTCCGCCGGAGGCGGCCAGCAACGCGGTCGCCAGTCCCCGGTTGCCGTCGCCGATCTTCGCGACGACCGCGCCGGCCAGCAGGAACACCGCGGTGGTGACGGCGAGCGCGGTGGCGACGGACGCCGGCGCGAACTCGCGCCGGGCCAGGACGGCGGCGGCCACGGCGAAGACGACGGTGGCGACCCCGGCGCTGACCCGGCGGGCGGCCGGGCGCCAGCGCCAGGCGTGCAGGTCGAGGTCGTCGGCGACGAGGTCGGTGACGTCGTGAACGACGGGCGCGGGGGGCGCGGCGTGCGCCCGGACGAGCTGGAGCACGGCGCCGTCGGCGACCTCGGCCGAGGACAGCGTGGCGTCGTTCGGCAGCACCGAGCCGTCGGAGGTGACCAGTTGACGGGTGGTCGGCCGGGCGGCCACCCGGTCGTCGAGCAACCGCAGTATGTCGGGGAGCAGTTGGCCGATGGGCGTGTCCGACGGAAGTACGAGGTCGGCGCGCCGCCGTTCACCGATCAGGGTGATACGGCTGAGCTGGGTCCGAGACGTCGTCGCAGTGCTCACCACTCACCGGAACCTATCATCGCGTCTTTCCGGCCATCCGGCCGATTTGCCGTGCACCCGACACCCATGCTCGTCCTCTTCACCGCTTCTCCCCACTCGCGCCTGTGGACGGGCTGCTGCTCGCGGGATCGTAGAGCTGCTCCTGCTGCTGTTGCTGCTTCTCCTGCTCGGCCTTCTGCTTGGCCAGCGTGGCCTGCAGGAAGGACCAGCCGACGCAGCCGGCGCAGAGCACGGCCGCGATCGCTATGCCCGCGAACACCTTGCCGAGCCGCTCGTCCAGCGTGCGCCGGCCGCGCTGGGCGCCGAACAGCAGCGCGTCACGCATCCGGCGTCGCCGCACCGCCACCGACTCGAGCAGTTGGCTGTCGTAGTCCCGTGCCATTCGTCGTCGTCCTGTGCGTAGCTTCTGTGGTGTGCCGTCAGTCCTGCGGGGTGAGGCCGAGGTACTGCCTCATGGCGCTGTACTTCCGCTCCAGCCGGGCGCGGGTCGCCTCGTCGAGTACGGCGAGACGGCCCGGGTCGGCGTTGTGCGCGAGGTCGGCCGCCTTGACGAGCCGGGCGCCGGGCGTGGCCAGGATCCGCCGCGCGTACGCCTCGGGCGGTTCGCCCTCCCGCTTGGTCACGGCGAGGACGACGTCCTTGGTGCGCTGGTCGAGGTCGGCCTCGTGCAGCCACTCCTCGCTCAGCGCCCGGTCCTCGACGGCGTCGTGCAACCAGCCCGCGGCGATCAGCTCCGCACCGCCGCCCCGGGCGCGGACGCCCTCGGCGACGGCCCGCAGATGCTCGGTGTACGGCCGGCCTGCCTTGTCCGTCTGCCCGGCGTGCGCGGCACTCGCGACGGCCTCGACCTCGGCGAGGCTCATCGTCACGGCGCGCGCCTTTCCTCGTGCCCGTGGTGCAGCATGCAAACTCCCCCTTACTTTGCCCGTGCAACATAAGGCACGGGGGGCGGGGGCGTACACCCGGGGTACGGGGTTGTCCGCCCGGCCGCCTCGGTCACGACCCCTGGGTCAGCCCCGTCACGATCATGAACAGGACCCACAGCACGGGGACGAGCGCGACGTACGCCAACGGCCGCCGGTGGACGGGCAGGCCGGGGTCGACCTGGGGCCCGTGCCGCCCCGGCGCCGGGGCCTGCAACTTCTTCACCTTGCGGGCGACGACGAGGTTGTGGACGACCGTGAACGGCGTGAACAGGAACAACGAGAACGGGCTCCACCACCCCTGCCACAACGTCCGCGTGGTCAACTCCCGGTACACCGCGACCCCGCAGGTCGCACACATCGTCCCGCTCTGCTTCCCGAAGGTCATCAGGATCAGAATCCCGCGATGGGCCCGGAAGGTGACGTGCACGGCGGGGCCACCGGCGCAGAACATGCAGGCGGTGCTGGGAGCTTGGGGATTCCCCGGGTAGGCGGCGTACCCGGGATGGCCCTGCGGCGCCGGATACCCGTACGGCCCGGCCTGCTGCGGCACACCGGCCGGGTGGGGGTTCTCCGTGGGTCGTTCAGGGGTCGCAGGGGCGCTCGCCCGTGGGTCCGGGCCGCCCTCGGCGAGGGACGTGACGGCGTCCGCGTTCGGAGCATCGGCGAGCGAACCCGGCAGGACCCGGCCGCGGTTGCCCTCAGGGCGGGACAGCATCTCCGCGAGGGCCCGGGACGGCGGAACACCCCGCCCCTTGGCCTCCTCCAGCCGGGCATGCCAGTGACCGCCCTCGGCGAGGGCCCGGCCTCCGGCCGCCTGTCGGGGTTCCCAGGCGGCGGCGTCGTCCTCGTCGTTGGCCCACACATGGCCGAGAACCGCACCGCCCTGCTTGTCGACCACCGTGACATACCGCACGGGCTTGTCGGTCCGGGTCCGGTACCGCGGCGGGCCCGGTGACACGAGGTTGAAGTGCACGTCCTCGTCGAAGCGCGGGTTGATCCCGTGCACCGGTTCAGCCACCGGCGACCCGTTCCTTCAGAGCCGCGAGAGACGGGGCCTCCATGAGGGAGCTCGGGACGGCATGGCTCAGTTTGTTGTCGTTCGCACCCTGCGCCAGCTCGGCGAGGAGCGCCGTGGGCGCGAGCCCCCGGGACTTGCCGCTGCGCAGCGCCCGCAGCCATGACGCTCCGGCGTTCACCGCGCGCGGAGGAAGCCCCGGCGGTACCACCCAGCCGGCCGCGTCGTCGGCGTCGTTGGCCCACACATACCCGATCACCGCGCCCGTCCCGTCGGCGACGCTGAGGTGCGCGACGGGCCCGTCCGTCTGCCGGCTGTACGTCGGAGGAGGGTCCACCTCGGTGAACGGAAGGTCCTCGGCAAAGCGCGGGTTGATCGGTCGTTCACTGCTCATGACGTCCACATTTCTTCAGCTCTCCCAGTTCCGCAACGAGGCTACGGCCTCGGCAGAACCTCCCCGTAGACGTGCCACTTCCCTGCTTCGTCCAGGAAGACGCGCGTCACCTTGTACTTGCTGCCGCGGGCGAGGAGCAGTTCCCGCTCCCCGGGGTACTTGGACAGGTGGTCCAGCCAGAGGGCGGGTGTGCCCTCGGGTACCCGCAGATGCATGTAGACGGGCTTCTGGTCGAAGGGAGGCGGCGGCCCCTCCCCCAGCGCGGTGGACGTGTAGGCCTTGTCGTCGAAGACCCGGCCCTCCATGTCCAGCGGCGATTCCAGATTGAGGTGGTCGATGGCGGTGCCGCGGACCACCATGATGTTCTCGGGCACGGGGCGGGTGCCCATGACCTTGTCCATCTCGTCGATGGTGTGCACGATCGAATCGGGCACGTCGTTGCCGAAGCGCAGATGGCCGTTGATGTCGTCGTAGGCGTTGCCGGTATAGGTGACCAGCGACTCCCTCGACTCGGTGGGCAGGTCGTCCAGGAAGTCGTTCCAGTACGCGTTGCCGTAGTCCCACCCCGCCTTGTTGCTGACACTGGGCGCGGGATTCGTGCCGTGCGCGAGCTCGGCCTGGGCGACCGCGTGCTTCTCGGCATCCGTGAGCGCGTCGAAGTCGTCCCCGGACATGAGCGGCTTGTACTCGAACGGCTCTCCCGCCCCGGGATGCCCCGGCACATCCGGGCCCGGGTGGCCCGAGGTGACCGGTACGTCGGTGCCGTGGTGGGCGCCGGTGTCGAGGCCCCCGTCGCCGACGTCCACGTGGTCCCAGGCGCCCGCGTGGTCACCGGTGTGCGCCGCGTCGTCCGCGTACCCCGCGCCGTCGTGACCGGCGCCGTCGTGACCGGCGCCGTGCGAGCCGTCGTGCGGGTGGGCGGCCGGAGTGTCGTGGCCGCCCGTGTGCGGGGCGGTGTCGTGCGGGGTGGTCTCGTGCGGGGCGGTGTCGTGCGGGGTGGTGGTCGGTACGTCGTGCGTCGGGCCGGTCGCCGGGGTGTCGTGGTACCAGGCCGAGGGGGTCGTACCGGAGTGCGCGCCTGCCGAGACCGCGTCGCCCGTGCTGTGCGGGATACCGCCGTGGATCCCGTCCGAGGTGGCGTGCAAGCCGCCGGTGTACGACCCGCCGCTCCCCGTGGAGTGCGGGATGCCGCCGTGGATCCCGTCGCTTGTCGCATGGACGCCGCCGGTGTACGACCCGGTGCCCGCCGTGGAGTGCGGGGTACCGCCGTAGATCCCGTCGCTGGTCGCATGCGCCCCGGCGTACGCCCCGCTGTCGGCCGTATGCGCGGCGTACGACGGCGTGGGGCCCGGTGTCTGGGTCGTCCAGTGGGACGGGAGCCCGGAGGGTGTCTGGTACGACGCCGGGACGGACTCGTGCGGGACCGGTGTGGTGTCGATGGTGCCGTCGGGCGAGACGAGGTTGCCGTTCGGCTCCAGCAGACGGCCGTCGGGAAGGTGGACCGAGCCGTCCGGGAGCGTGGGCATGTCGATCTTGCCGAGGCCCTTGAGACCCTTGGCGATGTCGCCGATCTTCGACAGACCCGCGCCCGCGCCCTTGGCGATGTACGTCATCGGGTCGATGACCTTGCCCGCCTTACCGGCGATCGACAACGCCTTCGCCACCGCACCCGCCTTGCCCGCACCCGCCGCGGCGCCACCCGCACCGCCGGTGAAGACCGTGGTCAGGACGTTGAAGGTGACCGCACCGGCCGCCCGGCCGGGGTTCTTGCCCCACTCGTCCCACGCCACCAGCGCCTTGCCCGTCTCCTTCATCGCCGTGCGCGAGTCACGGATCCAGGAGGGGAGCTTGTCGTCCGGGATGAGCCAGAACGCCGTGCCCACCCCCGGGACGGACGCCAGCGCCAGACCCGTCGCCAGCTGCGCGAGACCCTTCCACGCCTGGCCCATCGCGTCCCAGCCGCCGAAGCCCACCAGCGTGCCCAGGCCCTTGATCGTGCCCCAGATGCCGTCCACGATCAGGCCGTCCCACACGAACGACTTCACCCAGTGGCCGACCTCGTACCAGTGATGCCTCTCCTCCACCGGGTCACCCCAGGGAAGCTTCGCGTTCTTCAGGTCCTCCGCGTTGAAGCCGTACTGGTCCTTACGCTCCGAACCGTCCCCCGCCACCATCTGGGTCCCGCCCCAGATCGCCGTGATCTTGTTGTGGCAGGTCCGCTCCGCCGCCCAGAACGCCGCCACCGTCGCCGTGATGTCGTCCCGCAGCCGATTGTGCTCGTCGACCTTGTCGCCGTCGTACTCCCACTCGTCGTCGTCCTTCACGGAGTCGACGAAGGTGGTCGCCTTGGTCTTGAGTTCCTTGAGCTTGGAGACGAGGGGCCGGATCTCGGTGGCGTAGGAGGACAGCGCGGACGACACGGTCTCGAGGTCCGTCGCGAAGTCGTCGGCCCGGTCCTGTACCGGCTTGGTGGTGCCGAAGAGCTGCTCCGCCTCGGGCGCCTTGTAGAACGCCGACAGACCCTGGAACTGGGTGTTGACGTCCTTACCGGTGTCCCGGACGTTCCCGGCGTCCTTCTTCAGACTCGCGTGGTCCAGCTCCAACTGCGCCAGGTCACCGGTGAACTGGGGGATCTGCTCGGGCTTGATCACGCCTTGCCCGTCCCCGGCATGTCCAGCTTCGGCGCCTTCAGCGTATTGCGCTGCGCCTCCAACGCCATCTGCTCATCACCGTTCAGATACGCCGTCGTGGCATCCACCACGCCCTGCAGCGACTTCCCCGCACGAGCAGCCACGTAGGACAGATCCTTCGACGCCCGCTCCGCATACTGCGACAACGCCAACGCCACCAGACCGCCCTGCGCCTGCTCACCACCCGCCGCCGGCGCATCCGCGGAAATCGTCCCCGCACTCGACGCCGCCGACGTCAGATGCTCACCGAACGCCGTCGCATGCTTCTGCAGATGCGACGCCGTCTCCCCCGTCGTCTTCAACACACCCGAAATACCCTGCGGTTGCAGATCCCAGCCCGGCACCCGCCACACCCCCGTTCCCTACCAGAAACTCCGTCAGCCGATGTTGTCCACCGCGGCCTTCGCCCGCTGGATCGTCGACTGCGCCGTACCGTCGTTCTGCTCCAACGTCGACTTCAACAGACCGATGATGTTCCGCACCTCAGTCGACGCACGATTCCACCGCTGCTCCTTGCCGTGATACTCATCCGCCACCCCATCAGCCGTGAAATCCGCCATCGCAGCCTTCACCTGACGATCACGCTGACCGATCACCTCCTCCAACCGCGCCACCACCGCCTGGATGTTCCCCTGCGCATCCGCAGACGCACCCGTGTCATACGACCGACGATCCGAACCCGCACCAGCCATCACACACTCCCCGTAGAACCGAAAGAAACCGAACCGGACTCAGGCCGCACGCTCAGCGCGCACCGAACCGCGCCGCATCGAAGTTCGCCGCCGACATCTGCTGCCGCGCGTTGTCACCCTGCTCCTGATCACCCGACGAGAACGCCGAGTCCATCCCCGACTGACCACCCAGAATCCCCGACAACGACGCGTTCAAATCGTTCGCGATCTCATCCGCCCGCGCCTTGAACTGATCGAACATCGCCCGACCCGTACCGTTGAACTTCCCCTCCAACGGCGTCGCCGCCTGCACCAACTGCTTGATCAACGAACCCAGATCATCACTCGACCCACGCGAATCACGCTGCAACGTCGACAACGTCTGCGCACCCATGTCGAACTTCATGAAGGCCCCCGTTCGGCTCACTCGTCTCACCTAGCGCGCACTGCACGCAGACTCATGCCTATCAACTGACCGATTGCCTGTGCAATCGGGGGTGACGATCCGCACAGAGACACCACAAGTCCATGACCAACGCATGGGGACACAGGGGCCGTTCACCCCCAAACCACCCTCACCCCCCAGCCACAGGCATCGGGCCACCGCTCACAGCATGTCGGTGAGGTCGGGGCCCAGCCCGTCGATCAAGTCAGGCATTTCCAACCCGTATCCCTCCGCCCGCCCGAAGTACGTCGGATCACCGGGCTCGGCGGCCGCACCGAGCATCAATTCGAGTTCCTGAAGGGCAGCGGCCAGACGAGGAGCGTTTCGCCTCTGTACGTCCGGGTGCGGAACTCCACCGAAGTCGCAGTAGCCCCAGACATCGTGGAACACGGCGACTTCCGCCGCCAGATGACGCTCATCGGCGTAGACGGTGAGTCCGACGAGATCGGGCTCGCTGTGCTCCGTGCCTCCCGCGTCGATCCAGGTTCCCGTCCCGGACATTGTCAGCGCGCCGATCTCGGCATCCGGGAACCCCACGGGGCGACACTGCTGAATACGCTGAGCGAGTTCGGCTTCATTCAGTTTTCCCCGAAGCGCGAGACCGGTGGTGACTCCGACGCTGCCGCGCCCAGCAACGAGCCATTGCCACTTCAGCGTGTCCGGCTCCATCAGACCATGGTCACGCAGAAGGGAGGACATTCGCACTGCGGTCATCAAGGCAGAGTCCAGACCTGGCTGCGCGAACGCGTCCAGCTCCCATTCCCACGAGGCGCACTCAACAGGTGCGCGCATCAACGCAGACATACGGATTCCTTATGGATAGATCTGGCCGCCGGGCGGAATGGTGACCGAGCCGTCCCGGAATCGGATCTGGAAGACCGCTCCCGTCCTCTGAGCGTAGAACTCGACGTCCTTGACGGTTGACTCGGTGAGAGCGGCCCGCGTGTCGTGCACGTCCAGAATCGCGACCTTTGGGCCGTCGATGTCGCCGCCCAGCTGCTTCTGAGCGATCTTACGCGCCGCGGAACCAATGCCGTGCTCATGCTGCACGTCCTTGAGCTGGCATCCGTACTTGATCTCGTCTCCCGACTTCACCAGAACGTCGAGGTCCAGATTCTCCTTCGGCAGCTTGTGCTCGAAGGCCAGATCCTCCACCCCGTGCGCCCTCAGCTCCGCCGCGTACTCCATCGCTTGGTGAACTGCGGGAAGCATCCCCTTCTGCTTGGTCTGGTTGAGCAGTTCCCGGTAGCCCGGGCAATCGGCGAAGTCCCCGCGGGCGATGTGCTCGGCCACTCCGGCGCCGTACTCCCCCTTGCGCAACTGGGTCAGCAGGCGCTGCTGGTCCTGCGCCGACATCTTCGCTCGATCCAGCGCGGCCTGGACCCCGGCTTCCTGGTGCGGCGTCATGGGGCCGGTCGGAGGACTGGCCGCATGGTCACCCTCGCTGACCCTTTCGGAGTCCCGGAAAGGCTCGTGCCCGCCACCCGGGGTGTCTCCCGGAACACCGCCCTCGCCCGACCCGCCCGACCCGCCCGGGCCGCTCTCGTGGCCGCCTGGCGTGCTGCCGCCCTCATGGCCGTGTCCCGCCGAGCCGGTCTGCTCATGGGTACCGGTGGTCGGACCGTCGTGGTGAGATCCCGAACCGTCGCCGTGCTGGGTTCCAGGGCCTTCGCCGTGGCCGGTCGGTGGCTCATGGCTCGCGGAGGGGCCCGAGCCGTGCTCGTGGGCCGAACCACCGGGGAGCTGGTCGGTGGCGTGGACGGTTGGGAGGTCGTGGCCCGCGTGGACCGCCGGTGTGGTGGTCACGTCGTCGCCGACACGGCCGATGTCGCCGAGGTCGGTGTCGAGGCTGTTGCCGAGGTTGATTTGCTGGGCCCCGGATTCCGCCGTGTGGGTGCCGGCGCCGACGAGGGCCGGTTCCTTGGCCGGGGAGTCGACGTGGGGCGTGTCCGCGCCGGAGGCCGGGGTGTGGGGGTCGGGCTGGTCGACGATGTCGCCGGGGCCGTCCTGGGCCTCCTTGAGGACGGTGCCGTTCTCGTCGAGGAGGTTGCCCTGGGGGTCGTAGTAGCGGGCCGGGGCGCCCGCGTCCGTGGGGAGCTTGACCGAGCCCTCCGGCAGGGCGGGGGCGTGGTCGGGCAGTTTGACGTTGCCGTCCGGGAGTTTGGTCGCGCCCTCCGGGAGCGCCGCGCCCTCGGGCAGGTGGAACGTCCCGTCGGGCAGCTTGACCGTCCCCTCGGGGAGGGTGATCGCGTTCTCCGGCAGCTTGGGGATCTCGATGTTCCCCATGCCTTTCAGCGCCTTGCTGATGTCGCCGATCTTCGACAGGCCGGCGCCCGCGCCCTTGGCGATGTACGTCATCGGGTCGATGACCTTGCCCGCCTTGCCGGCGATCGACAACGCCTTCGCCACCGCACCCGCCTTGCCCGCACCCGCCGCCGCACCGCCCGCGCCGCCGGTGAAGACCGTGGTCAGGACGTTGAAGGTGACCGCACCGGCCGCCCGGCCGGGGTTCTTGCCCCACTCGTCCCACGCCACCAGCGCCTTGCCCGTCTCCTTCATCGCCGTGCGCGAGTCACGGATCCAGGAGGGGAGCTTGTCGTCCGGGATGAGCCAGAACGCGGTGCCCACCCCCGGGACGGACGCCAGCGCCAGACCCGTCGCCAGCTGCGCGAGACCCTTCCACGCCTGGCCCATCGCGTCCCAGCCGCCGAAGCCCACCAGCGTGCCCAGGCCCTTGATCGTGCCCCAGATGCCGTCCACGATCAGGCCGTCCCACACGAACGACTTCACCCAGTGGCCGACCTCGTACCAGTGATGCCTCTCCTCCACCGGGTCACCCCAGGGAAGCTTCGCGTTCTTCAGGTCCTCCGCGTTGAAGCCGTACTGGTCCTTACGCTCCGAACCGTCCCCCGCCACCATCTGGGTCCCGCCCCAGATCGCCGTGATCTTGTTGTGACAGGTCCGCTCCGCCGCCCAGAACGCCGCCACCGTCGCCGTGATGTCGTCCCGCAGCCGATTGTGCTCATCGACCTTGTCCTCGTCGTACTCCCACTCGTCGTCGTCCTTCACCGACGCCACGAACGTCGAAGCCTTCGTCTTCAGCTCCAGCAGCTTCGACACCAGCGGACGGATCTCCGTCGCGTAGGAGGACAACGCCGACGACACCGTCTCCAGGTCGGTGGCGAAATCGTCCGCCCTCGTCCTCACCGGCTTCGTCGTCGCGAACAGCTGCTCCGCCTCGGGCGCCTTGTAGAACGCCGACAGACCCTGGAACTGGGCATCCACATCACTGCCCGTGGTCCGGACATCGCCCGCGTCCTTCTTCAACGCGGCATGATCCAGCTCCAGTTGGAACAGATTGCCGGTGAACTGAGGAATCTCCTCCGGCTTGATCACGCCTTGCCCGTCCCCGGCATGTCCGGCTTCGGCGCCTTGAGCGTATTGCGCTGCGCCTCCAACGCCATCTGCTCATCACCGTTCAGATACGCCGTCGTGGCATCCACCACGCCCTGCAGCGACTTCCCCGCACGAGCAGCCACGTAGGACAGATCCTTCGACGCCCGCTCCGCGTACTGCGACAACGCCAACGCCACCAGACCACCCTGCGCCTGCTCACCACCCGCCGCCGGCGCATCCGCGGAAATCGTCCCCGCACTCGACGCCGCCGACGTCAGATGCTCACCGAACGCCGTCGCATGCTTCTGCAGATGCGACGCCGTCTCCCCCGTCGTCTTCAACACACCCGAAATACCCTGCGGTTGCAGATCCCAGCCCGGCACCCGCCACACCCCCGTTCCCTACCAGAAACTCCGTCAGCCGATGTTGTCCACCGCGGCCTTCGCCCGCTGGATCGTCGACTGCGCCGTACCGTCGTTCTGCTCCAACGTCGACTTCAACAGACCGATGATGTTCCGCACCTCAGTCGACGCACGATTCCACCGCTGCTCCTTGCCGTGATACTCATCCGCCACCCCATCAGCCGTGAAATCCGCCATCGCAGCCTTCACCTGACGATCACGCTGACCGATCACCTCCTCCAACCGCGCCACCACCGCCTGGATGTTCCCCTGCGCATCCGCAGACGCACCCGTGTCATACGACCGACGATCCGAACCCGCACCAGCCATCACACACTCCCCGTAGAACCGAAAGAAACCGAACCGGACTCAGGCCGCACGCTCAGCGCGCACCGAACCGCGCCGCATCGAAGTTCGCCGCCGACATCTGCTGCCGCGCGTTGTCACCCTGCTCCTGATCACCCGACGAGAACGCCGAGTCCATCCCCGACTGACCACCCAGAATCCCCGACAACGACGCGTTCAAATCGTTCGCGATCTCATCCGCCCGCGCCTTGAACTGATCGAACATCGCCCGACCCGTACCGTTGAACTTCCCCTCCAACGGCGTCGCCGCCTGCACCAACTGCTTGATCAACGAACCCAGATCATCACTCGACCCACGCGAATCACGCTGCAACGTCGACAACGTCTGCGCACCCATGTCGAACTTCATGTGGAACCCGCCTCCCCCGGTGAGGTCTGACTGTCACGTCCTGCGCACCGCACGCAACTCCGTCTGTACTCCATCTGTAGCAAGTCCTCGATCGCCGATGCAATCGCGAAGCGGCAGTAGTTACAGGGGTGGCACAAACGGAGGGTCAGGGAACGGGCGTTGTGGCCGTCGCCGTCGGGCCCTCGCGGCAGACCAGCAGCAGGGCGCGGTCGTCGTTGACGTCCTTGGCGACCGCCTCGATGAGGTGCCAGGCGGCGCCCTGGAAGCCGCCCGCGACATAGCGGTCGGCCTCGCCGGTGAGGCGGTCGATGCCCTCGACGATGTCGCGGTCGGAGGTCTCCACCAGGCCGTCGGTGAAGAGCATGAGGACGTCTCCGGGGCGCAGGGAGCCCTTCACGGGGTCGAACTGGGCGCCCTCGTAGACGCCCAGCAACGGGCCCTCGGCGGCCTTCTCCTCCCAGCGGCCGCTGCCCGCGCTGAGCTGGAGGCCCGGCGGGTGACCGGCGGAGTAGAGCTCGTAGTCGCCGGAGTCGAGGTCGAGGACGAGGTGGATGGAGGTGGCGAAGCCCTCGTCCCAGTCCTGGCGCAGGAGGTAGCCGTTGGCGGCCGGGAGGAAGGCGTGCGGGGGGAGGGAGCCGAGGAGGCCGCCGAAGGCGCCCGACAGGAGCAGGGCGCGTGAACCCGCGTCCATGCCCTTGCCGGAGACGTCCGTGAGGACGACCTCCATGGTGCGGCCGCCGTTGGTACGGGCCGCGACGACGAAGTCACCGGAGAAGGACTGGCCGCCGGCCGGGCGCAGGGCCATCTCGCGGTGCCAGCCGTGTGGCAGTTTCGGCAGCTTGCTCTGGACGCGGATGCGTTCGCGCAGGTCGAAGAGCATGGTGCCGCCGCGTCTCCAGGGCACCCCGACCCGGCTGCGGAACTGGGCGATGAGCAGGCCGAAGAAACCGCATGCGGCCACGACCAGGACCACGCCCGGGGTGACCCGGGAGGGGCCTTGGGTGTACGGGCCGAGCTGGACGGACTCGACGATCAGGGCGGTGGCCGCGGCCGCGTAGAGGCCGAGCAGGCTGGACGGGCGCAGCAGCAGGCCGCCGGCGACGATCGGCAGGACCAGTGCGGCCGGTGAGCACCACACCGAGTTGGCGAGGGTGGTGACCGCGATCAGGGGAACGGTGAGCAGGAGGAAGGCCAGGGCGATCCAGTCCGAACCGTCACCGCGGAAGTAGTCGACGGCGCTTCTGCGCACGCCGGTGCGGACCCGGTGCATGAGGTGCTTCAACCGGGCCGTCAACGTCTCGGCTTCCGCGCGCCGCTGTCGTCCTTCTGCCATTAGTTCGGGACCCTATCCATCCAACCCACCGCTTGGCACGGGAGGTCCCACTTGTCCCCCGTCCGAGGTTCAACTTCACAGTGAACTTCATGGAAAGCGCTCACGTGGCACGGAGGGAGAAATTCCCTGGCTCGTCCCGCATTGGGCTGCTAGGCATGGAGGCATGACGACTGGGGCGACGACGACAGGGTCTACAGGCCGCGCGACCTCTTCCGGCGCTTCGGCGGACCCGGGGGTCGAGCTGCGGGTGCTGCGGTCCGAGGACTGGGACCAGTGGTACGACGTCCTGCTGCGCGCCTTCGGCGGGACCGCGGAGCCTGCCGAGGAACGGGAGCTGTGGCGTCGGCTCACCCCCTGCGAGCGGTCCGTCGGCGCCTGGGACGGCGGGGAGCCGGTCGGCACGGCGGGGGCGTTCGACTTCCGGCTGACCGTGCCGGGCGGGGCCTCGGTGCCGGCGGCGGGCGTGACGATGGTCGGGGTGAGCGCCACGCACCGGCGGCGCGGGCTGCTGACCGCGATGATGCGGAGGCAGTTGGACGACATCCGGGCGTGGGGCGAGCCTCTCGCGGTGCTGACCGCGTCGGAACCGGTGATCTACGGCCGGTTCGGGTACGCGGCGGCGACCTTCGGTCTGCACGCCGAGATCGACACGGGTCGGGTACGGCTGTCCGTGCCGGCCGGTACCGACGACGTGCGGCTGCGGTACGTCGATCCGCGCGCCGCGCTCGACAGGTGCGAGGCGGTGTACGCGCGCACGGTCGCCGCGCGTCCCGGGATGCTGGCCCGGCGGCCGGGCTGGGAGCGGCTGGGGGTGGTGGAGGCGGAGACCGAGCGGGACGGGGCGTCTCCCACGCAGTGCGTGCTGGCCGAGCGGGACGGGCAGGTGACGGGTTTCGCCCGCTTCCGGGTGCGGCCGCAGTACACGGACGCCGGGCACAACGGACAGGTGGAGCTCCAGGACCTCGCGGGGCTGGACCCGGTGTCGGAGGCGGCGCTGTGGCGGTTCCTGTTCGGGATCGATCTGACGACCTCGCTGAAGGTGCGGGCGCGGCCGATGGACGAGGCGTGGCAGTACCAGGTCTCCGACATCCGGCGGTGCGGGTTGCGGGTGCGGGACCAGTTGTACGTACGGCTGGTGGACGTGGGCGCGGCGCTTCAGGCGCGGACGTACCAGGCGCCGGTGGATGTGGTGCTGGAGGTCGAGGACCCCTTCTGCCCGTGGAACGCGGGGCGTTGGCGGCTGTCGGGCGATCCGAAGGGCGCGGTGTGCGAGCGTACGGCGGACGCGGCCGACCTCGTCCTGTCGGTACGGGAGCTGGGGGCGGCGTATCTGGGTGGGGTGAGCCTGGCAGCGCTCGGTGCGGGCGGGCGGGTGCGCGAGGTGCGGGAGGGGGCGCTTGCGGCGGCGGCCGTGGGGTTCGGGTCGGCGGTGGCGCCCTGGCTGCCGCACGGCTTCTGAGCCGCGCGGGGTTTCGGTTCTTCTGGTTCCGGTTCCTCGGGTTTCAGTTCTGCTGGCAGGTCGGGCACCAGAAGAGGTTGCGGGCGGCGAGGTCGGCGGTGCGGATCTCGTCGCCGCAGAGGTGGCAGGGCTGGTGGGTGCGCCGGTAGACGTACACCTCGCCGCCGTGGTCGTCGACGCGTGGCGGGCGGCCCATCGCCTCGGGGGTGTGCTCGGGGCGGACGGTGTCGATGCGGTTGTTGCGGACGCCCTCGCGCATGAGGGCGACGAGGTCCGTCCAGATCGCGTCCCACTCGGTGGGGGTGATGTCCCTTCCCGGGCGGTACGGGTCGATGTGGTGCCGGAAGAGGACCTCGGCGCGGTAGACGTTGCCGACGCCGGCGATGATCTTCTGGTCCATGAGGAGGGCGGCGATCGTCGTACGGCTGCGGGAGACGCGGGCGTAGGCCCGGGTGGGGTCGGCGTCGGGGCGCAGGGGGTCGGGGCCGAGGCGGGCGTGTATGGCCTGTTTCTCGGTGTCCGTGATGAGGGCGCAGGTCGTCGGGCCGCGCAGGTCGACGTAGGCGGTGGGGTTCGCGAGGCGGAGGCGGACGGTGTCGGTGGGTGGGGGTGCGGGGGCGGGGCCGAAGGTGACCTTGCCGAAGAGGCCGAGGTGGATGTGGATCCACTCGTCGTCCCGGAAGCCGAGGAAGAGGTGTTTGCCGTGGGCCTCGGTGGTGGTGAGGCCGGCGCCGTCGAGGAGCGCGGCGGCGTCGGAGAACTTGCCCTGGGGGCTGGTGACTCGGGGTGCCGTTCCGGTGAAACGGTCGCCGTAGTCCAACGCCAGCCGGTGAATCGTGTGCCCCTCTGGCAAGGTCCCGTGTCCTTTCCTACCGATCTTTCCCCACCTACCCACCCGTCTGGCTCGGGAGAGAGGGAACCCAACGGGCGGGAGAGCCGCCCCGGCCTCGCCGCCTCCGCCCGGAGCCCCCTGGGCCCCCGGGGCCGCGCGCCAGGCTCGCTTTCGGTCGGCGGCTCCCGGAGGGGCTCGGTGGATGGAGAGTCGGCCTCAAAACCCGTGGGCGGGGAGCGGGTGGGCCTGGAATCCCCGACCCGGTGGGGTCAGTCCTGGTGGGGGTGGTGGGGCGGGATGGGGGGCAGGTCGCCGGTGGTTTCGTAGGCGGCGAGCATGTCGATGCGGCGGATGTGGCGCTCGTCGCCCGAGAACGGCGTGGCGAGGAAGGTCTCGACGAACTTGGTGGCCTCGTCCGTCGTGTGCATACGGGCGCCGACGGCGACGACGTTGGCGTTGTTGTGCTGGCGGCCGAGCGACGCGGTCTCCTCGCTCCAGGCGAGGGCCGCACGGACGCCCTTCACCTTGTTCGCGGCGATCTGCTCACCGTTGCCCGAACCGCCGATGACGATGCCGAGGGCGTCCTGGTCCGCGGCGGTCCGCTCCGCGGCGCGGAGGCAGAAGGGCGGGTAGTCGTCCTGGGCGTCGTAGATGTGGGGGCCGCAGTCGACCGGGTCGTGGCCCGCCGCCTTGAGCCATTCGACGAGGTGGTTCTTGAGTTCGAAGCCGGCATGGTCCGAGCCGAGATACACGCGCATGGGATGAGTGTGACATGCGGGTCGCGGGGTAGCAGCGCGGGGTTGGCGCGGCCCCAACCTACCAGGCGAACCATGGAAGCTCAGGAAAACCTCAAGTAACGATCTGGAATCAAAGGTTCACGAATCCATCCACCTCCGTTTCACTGGCGTGCCATGACTTCTCAGCCCACCCTCGCTCAGGCCGAGCACGGCACCGGAGGCCCCGGGAACACCGGCGACCCCGGTTCCGGCCTCCAGGCAGGTCTCAAGAACCGGCATCTGTCGATGATCGCCATCGGCGGCGTCATCGGTGCCGGACTGTTCGTCGGATCCAGCTCGGGCATCGCCACCGCGGGCCCCGGGATCCTCCTCTCCTACGCCCTCGTCGGCACGCTCGTGGTGCTGGTGATGCGGATGCTCGGGGAGATGTCCGCCGCCAACCCCACCTCGGGTTCCTTCTCCGCACACGCCGACCGGGCGCTCGGCCGCTGGGCCGGCTTCTCCATCGGCTGGCTGTACTAATTCTTCTGGGTCGTGGTGCTGGCCGTGGAGGCCACCGCCGGCGCCAAGATCCTCGAGGGCTGGATCCCGGCCGTACCGCAGTGGGGGTGGGCACTCCTCGTGATGGTGGTGCTGACCGCCACCAACCTGGTCTCCGTCGGCTCCTACGGCGAGTTCGAGTTCTGGTTCGCCGGGATCAAGGTCGTGGCGATCGGCGCGTTCATCGTCGTCGGCGGCCTGGCCGTGTTCGGCGTCCTGCCCGGTGTCGACAGCGACAAGGCGGGGCTCGACAACCTCACCGCGCACGGCGGCTTCCTGCCGAACGGGCCCGGGGCCGTCCTCACCGGCGTCCTGCTCGTCGTCTTCTCCTTCATGGGCAGCGAGATCGCGACCCTCGCGGCCGGCGAGTCCGAGAACCCGCAGCGGGCCGTCACCAAGTCCACCAACAGCATCATCTGGCGGATCGGCGTCTTCTACCTCGGCTCGATCTTCGTCGTCGTCACCCTGCTGCCGTGGGACGACAAGTCCATCGCAGAGAAGGGCTCGTACGTCGCCGCCCTCGACTCCCTCGGCATCGCGCACGCCGGTCAGATCATGAACTTCATCGTGCTGACGTCGGTACTGTCCTGTCTCAACTCCGGCCTGTACACGGCCTCCCGGATGGCGTTCTCGCTCGGCCGGCGCGGCGACGCGCCCAAGGCGTTCGCGCGGGTCAACGGCCGGGGCGTGCCGAGGGCGGCGATCCTGTCCTCGGTCGTGTTCGGCTTCGTCGCGGTGTTCTTCAACTACCTCGCGCCGGACACCGTCTTCCTCTTCCTGGTCAACTCCAGCGGTGCGGTGGCCCTGTTCGTCTGGCTGGTGATCTGCTTCTCGCAGCTCCGCATGCGGCGGATCATCCAGCGCGAGGCACCGGAGAAGCTGGTCGTGCGGATGTGGCTGTACCCGTACCTGACGTGGGCGACGGCCGCGCTGATCGTGTTCGTGCTCGGGTACATGCTGACCGACACCGAGGGCGAGAGCAGCGGGCGTACGACCGTGCTGCTGTCGCTGCTCGTCGCCGCGGCGGTGGTCGCCGTCGCCCTGGTGAAGGAGAGGGTCGCGAAGGCGCGGGCCGCCCGGGACGCGGCCGAGCCGGCCGACGCGGTCACAGCACCGTAAAGCTCTCCTTCACCTCGTCGTACGTCTTCAGGGCGTCCGCCTCCACCCCCCGGCTGGTACCAGGTGTTGATCTGGTACGACGTGCCCGCCCGGTCGAAGCCGAGCAGCCGGGCGTGCCAGCGGGTGCCCTGGAGCGTGAACGTGTACTCCCAGAGGACCGCCGGGCGGCCCCGGAACGTCGTCCGTTCCAGGCGGATCCTGCGGTAGTCGCGGCCCTGCCGGGCGTTCCGCTCGGAGGTCCGCCAGCTCTCCAGCAGGTCGCCGCGGGCCAGGGAGGACTTGGCGGCGAGTTCCTGGGTGCCGTCGGGCGAGGTGTAGTGCACCTCCGCGCCCGTCTTCACGTCCCGCCGCCGGCCCTTGGGGGTCGCCCAGGCGAAGCCCCCGGCCCGCTGCTGCTCGGTACGGACAACGCGCCCCCGGCGCCCGCCGGTGACGAGCTGCCGAAGACCGGCGTCGGCCAGGACCTGCTGCCGCTCGGCGCGACCGGGGCCTTTCTGCTCGTGGCGGGCGCGGCCGGGCCGTGGTGGGCCCGGCGGCGCCCACAGAACTGACGCGCATCGCCGACCGGGGACCCTCGGGCGGGCCGCCTCCTTCGCCTTCGCACGCCGGTGATCGGGGCGACGGGCCGTTCCCCCCGGAAACGCGGAAGAGGCTCGCCGGGATCACCTCGCGGTACGACCCGGCGAACCCCTTCGGGAGGTGGACCGCCTCAGCGGTTCGCGAACTTCCAGGTCGTCGGCAGCAGGCCCATCGCCAGGAGCGCCTTGACGGCGTCACCGATCAGGAAGGGGGTGAGGCCGACCGCGATCGCGGTGGAGAGGGGGAGGTCGGCCGCGTAGGCGAGGTAGGGGACGCCGACGGCGTAGACGATCGCCTCGCCGATCAGCATCGCGCCCGCGGTGCGCCACACGGTGCGGTCCGCGCCCCGGCGGGCGAGGGCGCCGACGGCGGCGGAGGCGAGGATCATGCCGAGGATGTAGCCGAAGGAGACGGAGATCCCGGAGGCGCCGCCCGCGAACCACGGCACACCGGCGAGGCCGGCCACCGCGTACAGGACGAGCGCGGAGACACCGCGGCGGGCGCCGAGGGAGGTGCCGACGAGGAGCGCGGCGAAGGTCTGGCCGGTCACCGGCACCGGGGAGCCGGGGACGGGCACCGAGATCTGGGCCGCGAGGCCGGTGAGCGCGGCTCCGCCGAGCACGAGCGCGACGTCACGGACACGGGACGCGGGCAGGAGGTCGGCGAGGACCTCTCCGGGGCGGGCGCCGGCGGCGGCGGTGCTCATGGGGACTCCGCGGGGAGGAGGGGAGGTTGGGGACGTCGTGACGCTATCCCAGGGGCCTTCGGTCGCCCACCGTCGACGGTCGACAAAGAGGGCGACGGGAGCTTGATGGGATCCACACAAAGGATGTCCGCTACACCGGCCCAGGCGTGACAACGATCACTGAGGTGAAGAGGTTTCGCTCACCGGGCGCCATGTCAGGGGATTGTGAACTCTCACCAAAGGAATCCTAGTGCTCTGGTCGGATTCCCCTTTCCTGCCCTACCCTTCCAGCCATGGTGGTCGCCCAGTCCCTGAACCTCACGTCGCGTCGCTATGTCGACCTGCGGCGCCAGGGCACGGCCACCTGTCGCCGCCCGGTCTGAGGCGGGCCCCGACCCGCCTCGGCTTCCGAGACGTGTCGGCCCCGTTCCCGAGGACGGTCAACCATGCCCCGCACCGCGGCTCCCCCCGCACCCCGTAAGTCCCCCGTCCCCCGTGTCGCCGACAGCGACCGGCGGCGCACCAGCGCCAGCGTGATCCTGCGGTCCGTGCTGGAGCACGGCCCCGTCGCGCGCTCCACCATCGCCCGGCTGACCGGGCTGTCCCCGGCCGCCGTCACCGACCACTGCACCCGGCTCACCGCGCTCGGTCTGATCCGGGAGTCGGCCGTGCCCCGGCGCAGCAACGGCGTCGGCCGCCCGCACGTCCCCGTCGACCTGGACGACTCGCGGTTCGTGGTCGGCGGGGTGCATGTGGCCGTGCCGTACACCACGGTCGCGCTGCTCGATCTGCGCGGACGGGTGCTGGCGCGCCGTGAGTTGAAGCACCGGGGCACCGAGCCGCACGAGGTGCTGGCGCGGGCCGCCGAGGGGCTGGCGGGGCTGCTGGACGAGGCGGCGGGCAGCCGGCCGCTGGGGGTCGGGGTCGCGGTCGGCGGCTGGGTGGACCGGGACTCGGGGACCGTCGTCGAGCATCCGCTGCTGGGCTGGCGCGAGGTGCCGGTGCGGGAGTTCCTGGGGGCGCGCACCGGGCTGCCGGTCCATGTGGACGGGCACGCGCGGGCGTTGGTCGACGCGGAGCGCCTGTTCGGGCGGGCGCGCGGCAGCCGCAGTGTGCTGCATCTGTTCGTGGGGAACGTGGTCGACGCGGCGTTCGCCACCCATGACGAGGTGCACCACGGCCCCCGTTCCCAGGCGGGGGCCGTGGCGCATCTGCCGCTGGCCGGCGGCGCCGAGCCGTGCGTCTGCGGCCGGACGGGCTGCCTCCAGGTCGAGCTGAGCGAGCGGACGCTGTGCCGACGGGCCCGTGAGGCGGGGGTCACGGACGGGGTGAACCCGATGGACGTGCTCGCCGCGGCGGACGCCGGGAACCCGGTGGCGGTGCGGCTGTTGCGGGAGCGGGCGCGGATGACGGGACGGGCGGCGGGGCTGCTGCTGGACGTCCTCAACCCGGAGCGGGTCGTCGTCACCGAGGTGGGTGTGCTGTTCCGCGAGGACTGCCTGGCCGCGCTGCGGGAGGAGGTGGGGGCGGAGCGCGCCTCGTGCGTCGCGCCCACCAGTTTCCGGGACTCCGTGCTGGCCGTGGCGGGCGGCGCGGTGGCCCTCGACGTCCTCTACCGGGATCCGCTCACCGCTTCACCCGAACCCAATTAATTCAGAAACTCCGAATGTTGACAGGCGCAGCGATCGGAACGGACCATGATTCCATGAGCTGTCGCACTCTCTGTTGCTGACGCCCCGGTGCGCCGGGAGCGCGCCCTTCTTCCTGCCTTTCTCCGCGTGAGTTCCCTTTTCCGTCCCTGGAATTCCGCATGCCTTTTTTCGCCGCTTTCCCTGAGGGGTTCTCCCATGCCTTCGACCTATGACCGCCGGCTGTTCCTCGCCTCTCTGCTCGGCGCCGCCGCCGGTGTCGCCGGGCTCAGCGGTTGCGCCGAGAGCACCGCCGCCGCCACCGGCAAGGGCGCTTCCACGGCTCCGCTCGCCGCCAAGGTGCCCTCCGGCACCAGCCTGAAGATCGCCTCGTACCAGAACGTCCAGCAGCTGCAGTTCAAGCTGGCGAAACTGCCCGACCTGCCTTTCACGGTGTCGAGCTGGGTGAACATCGGGGCAGGTCCCGATGTCATCAACGCGTTCCGGGCGAAATCCCTGGACCTCGCGAACAACGCGGGCATCCCGCCGATCCAGGCGCATTACCAGGGTTACGACGCGAAGATCGTCGCGATCAACATCACCCGCAAGCCGAACTATCTCTTCGCCACCAAGCCCGGCAGTGACATCCACACCGTCGAGGACTTCAAGGGGAAGAAGCTGGCGTTCTCGCAGGGCCAGGCGCAGGGTGTCGTGCTGCTGCGGGCGTTGAAGAAGGCGGGTCTGAAGTACGACGAGGTGACGCTGGTCCCGCTGACGAGCAACCAGTTCCTGACGGCCCTGCAGTCGGGTCAGGTCGACATCGCCCCGCTCGCCAACAGCCAGGCGCCCGCCTACCTCCAGCAGTACGGCTCCAAGGGCGCCCGCACGGTCACCACCGACGTCGTCGACCTGCTGAACCTGCTGTGGGCGCCGGTGTCCGTGCTGAACGACGAGGCGAAGGCGGCCGCGGTCGCCGCGTACATCCCGCAGTGGGCCAAGGGCCAGGTGTGGCAGTACGAGAACCCGGACGTCTGGAACGAGGAGTTCTACGTCAAGACGCAGAACCTGACGCTCGCCCAGGCGAAGGCGATCTCCGACCTCGCGAACAAGCCGCTGTTCCCGCCGAGCTGGGACGAGGCGATCGCCTGGGAGCAGGAGACCGCCGATCTGCTCGCGGAGGGCGGCTTCGTGAAGAAGTTCGACGTCTCCTCCCTCTTCGACCACCGCTTCGAGGGCATCGCCGCGAAGTCCGTACCCGCCGAGTACCGGAGCTGACCGCCATGACCACCACCACCCTGGGCACGGCCGCCCCCGTCGCCGTGGCCGCCGAGCAGCCGCGCCGGCGACGCCGCAGCCTCGCCCCCGGCAAACGTCTCCCCGCCGCCCGGCTGGCCGGGCCCCTCCTCCTGCTCGCCCTGTGGGCGGCCGCCTCCGCCGCCGGCCGGCTCGACCCGGGGGCGGTCCCGGCGCCCTGGACGGTCCTGCGGACCGGTGTGCACCTGTGGACCGACGGGACCCTGCCCACCGATGTCCTCACCTCCCTCGAACGCGCCGCGTACGGCTTCGCGATCGGTCTGACCGCCGGAGTGGCGCTCGCGCTCGCGTCCGGGCTCAGCCGGACCGGGGAGGCGCTGATCGACGGGACGGTGCAGCTCAACCGGGCGATCCCGGTGCTCGGTCTGATCCCGCTGTTCATCCTGTGGCTGGGCATCGGCGAGACCTTCAAGATCGCGATCATCGCGATCGTCGTCTACATCCCGATCTATCTGAACACGCATGCCGCGCTGTCCGGCATCGACCACCGGTTCGTCGAACTCGCCGAGGTGCAGGGGCTGTCGAGGCTGCGGTTCGTGCGGCAGATCGTGATCCCCGGCGCGCTGCCCGGATTCTTCGTGGGACTCCGGCTCGGTGTCACCGGATCCTGGCTCGGGCTGGTGGTCCTGGAGCAGATCAACGCCACCAGCGGCCTCGGCTACATGATGTTCCAGGCCCAGAACTACGGCCAGTCGGACGTCATCCTCGTCGGTCTGCTGATCTACGGCGTCTTCGGCCTGGTCTCCGACAGCGCGGTCCGTCTCATCGAACGGAGGGTGCTGTCATGGCGCCGCACACTGAGCAACTGACCCGGCCGGCCGTACGGTTGCGGGGCCTGACCCGGTCCTTCGACGGACGGACCGTCCTCGACGGCATCGACCTGGACATCCCCGCCGGACAGTTCGTCGCCCTCCTCGGGCACAGCGGCTCCGGCAAGTCCACCCTGCTCAGGGCGGTCGCGGGCCTGGACCACGAGGTCGCAGGGAGCGGGGAGCTGACGGCGCCCGAGCGGGTGTCGGTCGTCTTCCAGGACTCACGGCTGCTGCCCTGGCGCCGGGTGCTGGACAACGTACTCCTCGGGCTCGACGGCAAGCAGGCCGAGCGGCACGGGCGGGAGGCGCTCGCCGAGGTCGGACTGGCCGGCCGGGAGCGGGCCTGGCCGAACGAGCTGTCCGGCGGCGAGGCACAGCGCGCCGCACTGGCCCGCTCCCTCGTGAGGGAGCCCGAACTCCTGCTGGCCGACGAGCCGTTCGGGGCGCTGGACGCGCTCACCCGGATCAGGATGCACAGCCTGCTGCGGGAGCTGTGGGAGCGTCACCGGCCCTCCGTGCTGCTCGTCACCCATGACGTGGACGAGGCGATCGTGCTCGCCGACCGGGTCCTCGTCCTCGACCACGGCCGGATCGGCCTCGACCTGACCATCGACCGCCCCCACCCCCGCTCGTACCGGGATCCGCTGCTCGGCGAGTACCGCGAGCGGCTGCTGGCCGCGCTGGGCGTCACGGAGGACCACCAGTGAGTTCGAGAAAGCTGCACCTCAACGCGTTCCTGATGAACACCGGCCACCACGAGGCGTCCTGGCGGCTGCCGGAGAGCGACCCGCACGCCCATGTCGAGCCGGCCCACTACGTCCGGCTCGCCCGGACCGCCGAACGCGGCACCTTCGACTCCCTCTTCCTCGCCGACGGGCCGCAGCTGTGGGGCAGTGTCGCGCAGCGTCCGGCCGGGGCGCTGGAGCCGCTGACGCTGCTCACGGCGCTGGCGACGGCGACCGAGCACATCGGGCTGATCGCCACGGCCTCCACGTCCTACAACTCCCCCTACAACCTGGCCCGCAAGTTCGCCTCCCTGGACATCATCAGCGGCGGCCGGGCGGGCTGGAACATCGTCACCACGGCGGGCGCGGAGGCCGCCCGCAACTTCGGCCTCGACGCGGAGCCCCCGCACGCCGAGCGGTACGCCCGGGCCGCCGAGTTCCTCGACGTGGCGCTGAAGCTCTGGGACAGCTGGGAGGACGACACGATCCTCGCGGACAAGGCGTCCGGGGTCTGGGGCGACGACGCGAAGATCCACCCGCCCCGGCACCGGGGGACGTACTTCAGCGTCGAGGGCGCCCTCAACGTCCCGCGCAGCCCGCAGGGTTACCCGCTGCTCGTGCAGGCCGGGTCCTCGCAGGACGGCAAGGAGTTCGCGGCGCGGTACGCGGAGGCGGTGTTCACCGCCCAGCAGACGCTCGCCGACGCGCAGGCCTTCTACGCCGGCCTCAAGGCGCGGACGGGCGCGGCCGGCCGCGATCCCGAGCACCTCAAGGTGCTGCCCGGGATCGTGCCGGTGATCGGGTCCACGGAGGCCGAGGCACGGGAGCACGAGCAGGTGCTGGAGGACCACATCGTGCACCGGCACGGAGTCGCCAACCTGGAGCGACTGCTGCAGCTTCCCCTCGGCACGCTGGAGCTGGACGCCGAGCTGCCGGCCGACCTGCCCTCGGAGGACGCCGTCGAGGGGGCCAAGAGCCGCTACACGCTCGTGGTCGAGCTGGCCCGCCGGGACCGGCTGACCGTACGGCAGCTCATCGGGCGGCTGGGCGGCGGCCGCGGGCATCTCACCTTCGCGGGGACGCCCGAGCAGATCGCCGACACGATCGAGACCTGGTTCACGCAGGGCGCCGCCGACGGCTTCAACATCATGCCCGCCGTGCTGCCCTCCGGTCTGGACGCCTTCGTCGACCACGTCGTCCCGATCCTGCGCGCCCGGGGTCTGCTCCGCACGGAATACGGCCCCCGCCGGACCCTGCGGGAGCGCTACGGCCTGCCGCGCCCCGCCAACCAGTACGTCAAGACACCCGCCCTGGTCTGAGAGGACTCCCCCATGACGCTCGACATCCGCAAGGTCACCGCGAACATCGGCGCCCACGTCTTCGGTGTGGACATCGCCAAGCCCCTCGACGAGGAGACCTACGCCGCCCTGCGGGAGGCGCTCAACGTCCACAAGGCGCTGGTCTTCGACGGGGTGAACCTCGACGACGAGACCCACCAGGCCTTCGTCCGCCACTTCGGCGAGGTCACCACCGCCCACCCGACCGTCCCCTCCGTCGACGGCACCCCGAACGTCCTGCCCGTCGACAGCGAGCGCGGCCGGGCCGCCAACCACTGGCACACCGACGTGACGTTCGTCCTCAACCCGCCCCAGGCGACCACCCTGCGCAGCCTGACGGTCCCGCCGTACGGCGGCGAGACGCTGATCGCGAGCTCCGCGGCCGCCTACCGCGACCTGCCCGAGCCGCTGCGGCGGCTGGCCGACACCCTGTGGGCGGAGCACACCAACGACTACGACTACGCCGTGCCGGAGGAGGCGCTCGACGAGGAACAGGCCGCCGCCCGCGCCCAGTTCACGTCCATCAAGTACCGCACGGTCCATCCGGTGGTGCGGGTCCACCCGCTGACCGGTGAACGCGGGCTGTTCATCGGCGGGTTCGCCCAGCGGATCGTGGGACTGTCGGTCGGCGAGTCCCGCAGGATCCTCGATCTGCTCCAGTCGTACGTGACCCGGCCGGAGAACGTCCTGCGCCACCGCTGGTCCGAGAACCAGCTCGTCGTCTTCGACAACCGGATCACCCAGCACTACGCCATCGACAACTACGACGGCGCGCCGCGCCGACTGCACCGGGTGACGGCCGCGGGTGACGTGCCGGTGGGCGTCGAGGGCAAGGAGAGCTACTCGATCGAGGGGGACGCGGCGCACTACACGTCCGTGGCGGCGTAATGGCTTAGCCACGGAACGTACGGGGTACGTCCGGATCGTCGGCGGCCCCTCCGTGGGAGCGGAGGGGCCGCCCAGGCCTTTCGGGTGTTCAGGGCTTGCGGGCCAGCCCGCCGTGCTGGCCGATCGGGGTCGTGTCGGCACCCGGGGCGGGACGCCACAGGGGGACGGAGACGACTCCCGGGTCGACGAGGTCCAGGCCCTCGAAGTAGCCCTCGATCTGCTCGATCGGGCGCAGGAAGTACGGGACCGCGCCGGTCTCGTTGTAGGCGTCCTGGGCCTGCTCGTAGACCGGGTCGGTGCCCCGGGAGCCCTCGTTGAGGGAGAGGTAGCTGCCGGAGGGGAGACCGTCCAGGAAGGCGCGGACGAGGTCGCGGGCGCGGTCGTAGCCGTCGACGTGGCCGAGGATGCCGCTGAGGATCAGGGCCGTCGGCCGGGAGAGGTCGAGGGTGCGGGCGGCCGCCTGGAGGATGCGGTCGGGCTCGTAGAGGCTGAGGTCCTCGTAGGAGGTCGCGCCCTCGCTGCTGGAGGTGAGCAGGGCGCGGGCGTGGGCGAGGACCAGGGGGTCGTTGTCGACGTAGACGATCTTCGACTCGGGGGCCAGGCGCTGGGCGACCTCGTGGGTGTTGTCGACCGTGGGCAGTCCGGTGCCGACGTCGAGGAACTGGCGGATGCCCGCCTCCTCGACCAGATGGGTGATGGAGCGGCCGAGGAAGGCGCGGCTGCTGCGGGCGAGGGTGACGATGCCGGGGAAGACGGCGGTGTAGGCGTCACCGGCCGCCTCGTCCACCGGGTAGTTGTCCTTGCCGCCCAGCCAGTAGTTCCAGATGCGGGCCGAGTGCGGCACCGAGGTGTCGATCTCCGTCATGGAGCCCATGGTGCCCCCGCGAGGGCTGCTCGCGGGGGTGATTCCTGAGCGGGTGTCGTCACAGATTGCTGAAGTCAGGGCCCTTGGTACGGGTGCGCTTGATCTCGTAGAAGCCGGGGACCGAGGCGACCGCGACGGTGCCGTCCCAGAGGCGGGCGGCCTCCTCGCCCTTCGGGGCGGGGGTGACGACCGGGCCGAAGAAGGCGATCTGCTCGCCGTCGGGGCCGGGGACGGCGATGACGGGGGTGCCGACGTCCTGTCCGACCTTCTCGATGCCCTCCTTGTGGGAGGCGCGCAGCTGGGCGTCGAACTCGAAGTCGGTCTGCTCGGCGTAGTCGATGAGGGAGGCGGGCAGGCCCACGTCCGCCAGCGCGCCGGCTATCGCCTCGACCGTCGGGCCCTCGCCGTTGTTGTGGATGCGGGTGCCGAGCGCGGTGTAGAGGGGGCCGAGGACGTCGGCGCCGTGGAGCTGCCAGGCGGCGGTGACCACGCGTACCGGCTGCCAGGCCTTGACCGCGAGCATCTCGCGGTACTCCTCGGGCAGCTCGTCCAGCTTGTTCTCGTTGAGGACGGCGAGGCTCATGATGTGCCAGCGCACCTCGATGTCCCGGACCTTCTCGACTTCGAGGACCCAGCGGGAGGTCATCCACGCCCAGGGGCACAGCGGGTCGAACCAGAAGTCGACGGGGGTCTTCTCGGACATGTGTCTCCTCGGGCGGGCTGCGGGGAAAAAGGGTCTTCCCCACGTCAACACCGTCACCCGCGGCACGCATTCCCCGCTGCCCCGGTCAGGGGCGCGTGGCAGGATCACTCCTGTTCGTACGCCGTCCGGCCACCAACGAGGGAGTACCGCCCGTGCCCGGTGAGAACCTGTCCCGCGACGAGGCCCGGGAGCGGGCCGCCCTGCTGTCCGTCGACGGGTACGACGTGTCCCTCGACGTGCGGTCGGCCGTGGGCGAGTCCCGAGGGGAGCGCACGTTCCGCTCGGTCACCACGATCCGCTTCCGCTGCAACGAGCCGGGTGCCGCGAGTTTCGCCGATCTGATCGCGCCGAGTGTGACGTCCGTCTCCCTCAACGGCCGCGATCTCGACCCGGGTGAGGTGTTCGACGGGTCCCGGATCCTGCTGGAGGACCTGGCCGCCGAGAACGAGCTGGTGGTGGACGCGCAGTGCGCCTACTCCCGCACCGGCGAGGGTCTGCACCGGTTCGTCGACCCCGAGGACGGCGAGGTCTACCTCTACACGCAGTACGAGCCGGCCGACTCCCGCCGGGTGTTCGCCAACTTCGAGCAGCCCGATCTCAAGGCCCCGTTCCGCTTCGAGGTGCGGGCGCCCGAGGAGTGGACGGTGTGGAGCAACGGCGCCGGCGAGCGCGCCGACGGGGTGTGGCGGTTCGCGGAGACGAAGCCGGTCTCGACGTACATCACCTGTGTGGTGGCCGGCCCGTACCACTACGTCACGGACTCCTACACCCGTGACCTCGGCGACGGTACGACGCTGGAGATCCCGCTCGGCGCGCTGTGCCGCAAGGGCCTCGCGCCCTACTTCGACACCGAGGACGTCTTCCTCATCACGAAGCAGGGCCTGGACTTCTTCCACGACCACTTCGACTACCCGTACCCCTTCGGGAAGTACGACCAGGCGTTCGTGCCGGAGTACAACCTGGGGGCGATGGAGAACCCGGGGCTGGTGACCTTCCGGGAGGAGTACATCTTCCGGGGCAAGGTGACCCGGCTGTCGTACGAGACCCGGGCGAACGTCATCCTGCACGAGATGGCGCACATGTGGTTCGGCGACCTGGTCACCATGGAGTGGTGGGACGACCTGTGGCTGAAGGAGTCCTTCGCGGACTTCATGGGCTCCTTCTCGCTGGTCAACGCCACCCGCTTCACCCAGGGGTGGATCACCTTCGCCAACCGCCGCAAGGCCTGGGCGTACCGCGCGGACCAGCTCCCCTCCACCCATCCGATCACCGCCGACATCCGCGACCTGCAGGACGCCAAGCTCAACTTCGACGGCATCACCTACGCCAAGGGCGCCTCCGTCCTCAAGCAGCTCGTCGCGTACGTCGGGCAGGACGCGTTCCTGGAGGGCGCCCGCCGCTACTTCAAGCGGCACGCGTACGGCAACACCCGCCTCGGCGACCTGCTGTCGGTGCTGGCGGAGACCAGCGGCCGGGACATGGGGAGCTGGGCGCGGTCCTGGCTGCAGACGGCCGGGGTGAACGCGCTGACCCCGCAGGTGCTGCTCGATCCGCAGGGCCGGATCGCCGAGCTCGCGGTGGTGCAGGAGGCGCCGGAGTCGCACCCCGAGCTGCGGCCGCACCGGGTGGCGATCGGGCTGTACCGCCGGGAGGGGGGCGCTCTGGTGCGGTACGCGCGCACCGAGGCCGACGTCGACGGTCCCCGGACGGTCGTGGCGGACCTGGTGGGCGAGGCGGCCCCGGAGCTGGTGCTGGTCAACGACGACGACCTGACGTACTGCAAGATCCGGTTCGACGAGACCTCGCTGGAGACGCTGCACACGCACCTCGGCGACATCACCGACCCGCTGGCCCGCGCGCTGTGCTGGTCGGCGCTGTGGAACCTCACGCGGGACGCGCTGCTGCCCGCCCGGGACTTCATCGCGCTGGTGCTGCGGTTCGCGGGGCGCGAGTCGGACATCGGGGTGTTGCAGATGCTGCACGCGTGGGCGGAGTCGGCGCTGGTGCACTACGTGGCGCCGCCGCTGCGGGCGACGGGGGCGCGGCTGCTCGCCGAGGGCGCCGAGCGGGAGCTGTACGCGGCCGAGCCTGGCAGTGAGCACCAGCTCGCGTGGGCGCGGTTCTTCGCGCAGAGCGCCGAGGACCAGGCCGGTTTCGAGCTGTTGCAGGGTCTGCTGGACGGCACCTCGGTGATCGAGGGGCTGGACGTCGACCAGGAGCTGCGGTGGACGTTCCTGGAGCCGCTGGTAGCGCACGGGTACGCCGACGAGAAGGCCCTGGAGGCGGAGCTCGCCCGGGACGACACGGCGTCCGGCAAGCGCCACCAGGTCCGCTGCCTGGCCGCCCGCCCGTCGGCGGCGGTCAAGGCGCAGGCGTGGGCGCTGGTGGTGGAGTCGGAGGATCTCTCCAACGCCCTGGTGGAGGCGACGATCGCGGGCTTCGCCCAGCCCTCGCAGCGGGAGCTGCTCGCGCCGTACGCGCAGAAGTACTTCGCGGCGATCGAGCGGGTGTGGTCGGAGCGGTCCATCCAGATCGCGATGACGATCGTGAAGGGTCTGTTCCCCTCCCTCCAGGACTCGCCGCAGACCCTGGTGGAGACGGACGTCTGGCTCGCCGCCCACGACGCGGCGCCCCCGGCGCTGCGCCGGCTGGTCCTGGAGGCCTGGGACGATCTGGCCCGGGGCCTGCGCGGCCAGGCGCGTGACGCGAGGGCCGAAGAACGCCACTAGCTCTGGCCATGGATTCCTTCGGTGGTGACCGTTACGGAATTCAGGCAATCGGACCCGTAACCCCTGGCCCCGCCCGACGGGACCAGGGGTTTTCGATGCCCTCTCGGCATCCGAACACCCGTCCTTTAGGGCGAGCTTGTCCGGGTTTGTCGACAGGCGTGTAACAGCGGTTAAGGGGCGGATCAGGCGCGGAATCCCCGTTGCATGAACCCCAACACGCCGCTCCCCCCGGCCACCCCCCGCCCGCTGCGCCACCTCTCCCACGACGGCCGACGCCGCGTCCTGACGGCCGCCCAGCTCCGCTCCCACGGCGTCTCCCCCGCCGAGGCCACCGAGCAGTGCCGCCCCGGCGGCCCCTGGCAGCAGCTCCTGCCCGGCGTGTTCATGCTGCACCAGGGGCCGCCCACCAGCGAGGAGCGGCTGCACGCGGTCCTGCTGTACGCGGCCCGCGAGCTGCCGGAGCCGGCCGGGGTGCCGGCGCAGCCGGAGGCCGACCGCCCGCACCGGCCGACGTACCGGGAGGCGATGATCACGGGCCTCGCGGCCCTCACCCTGCACGGCTTCACCGCCGCCCCCGCGCTGTCCGCCCTGGAGCGGATCGACGTCCTGGTCCCCCGGCTGCGCCGGGTGCGCTCGACCGGCTGCGCCCACGTCGTCCGCACCGCGAACCTGCCGGCCCCCGAGCAGGCCACCGGGATTCCCGTGGCCCCCGTCCCCCGGGCCCTGGCGGACGCGGTGGCGGAGCTCACGGACGCGGGCGCGGTACGGCGGCTGCTGTCGGAGGCGGTGCGCGGCGGCCACTGCGAACCGGCCGCCGTCGTCAGGGAGTTGAACAACGCCAAGCTGCTGAGCCGGCCGCATGTGGTGGACGCGGTGGACTCGCTGCTCGCCGAGGGCCGGGCCATCGCCGAGGACCGCCTGTACCGGATGGTCACCGAGTACGGCCTGCCCGACCCGGTCTGGAACGTGGACCTGCGCCTCCCGGGCGGCCCGCACCTCGGCGGACTCGACGCCTACTGGCCGGAGCAGGCGGTGGCCGTGGAGCTGGACACCCGGGCGCCCCGCCAAGGCCATCGGCAGGACGACGACGCCCTCTGGTCCGAGTACGCCCGTAAGCGCGAGCACCTGGAGCGGCTCGGCATCACGGTCGTGTACATCACGCCGAAGAAGCTGAGGGACGCGATGGAACAGCAGGCGGCGGTGGTCCGTACCGCCCTGATGGCCTCGGGGGACCGCGATCCGGCCGCGTACGTCCTGGTGCTGCCCCGGTAGTGAGGGACCGGGGCGAATCAGGAGGGGAGGGGAGGGGCCACCGGCGACCGGTGGCCCCTCCTCGTGTCGTACACGCGGTCGATGAGGGCCGCGTACGAGGCGATCATGCGGGTGCGGCTGAAGCGTTCCCTGCTCGCGGCGAGGGCGGGGGCGTACGCCTCCCGGTTCGCCACCGCCTCGGTCCAGGCCGCCGCGATCGCCGCCGGGTCCTGCGGGGTCACCAGACCGTGGCCCGCGACGATCGCCGCGCTGTCGCCGACGTCCGTCGAGACCGGGACCGCGCCGCACATCATGCCCTCGATCAGACAGAGCGGGGCCGCCTCGCCCCAGGAGGAGGTGAGGGCCACCACGTCGGCGCCGGCGTACACGGTCTCCATGTCGTGCCGCACACCGAGCAGCCGCAGCCGGCCCCGGTCCCGCCGCCCCTCGAACGCCTCCTCGATGTCGGCGGTCAGGCCCGGGTTCGCCGCCGTCATGCCCGCCCCGCACATCAGGACGTGCCCCTCGGGGACCGCGTCCAGCCAGGCCCGGGCCGCCGCCAGGAACAGGGGGACGTTCTTCATGCCGTCGTAGCGGGCGGCGAAGACGACGACCGGGGCCTCGGCCGGGACGCGCAGCGAGGCGCGCACGGCGAGGCGCCGGGCCGGGTCCGGGCGGAAGCGGATCAGGTCGACCCCGTTCGGGATCACGTGCAGCAGGGCGGACGGGACGCCCGCCGCCTCGTACGCCGCCCGGGTCGACTCGGCGCAGCACACGGCCGCCGCCACCGTCCCGTCGGCGATCCCCGCCTTGAGGTCGTGCAGGGCGCGGCCCTGGTTCTCCGGGTCGGAGCGGTGCAGACAGACCACGACCGGGCGGCGCGGCAGACCCCCCTGGCGCAGCAGCGCGAGGGGCTGCTCCTTGAGGGAGAGGATCACGTCGGCGTCGGCCGTCGCCCGGGCGGTGTCGGCGAGTTCCGGTCCGCTGAAGACGGCCGGATCCGTGCCCCCGATCCCGAACGTACGGCCGAGGGAGGTGACGCCCACGTCGGCGCCGGTGAGCGACCGGTAGCAGGCGTCGTCCTCCATGCGCTGGCGGGTGGCCTCGCGGTGCACCTCGCCGTGGATGCTCAGCACCCGGTGGTGCTGGCCGCCCTCCCGCAGTCCCAGCACCACGTCGCTGTGCACGATCCGGGCCCCTCCGGAGAAGAACCCCTCGTAGACCGACAGCACCCTCAGTCCGCGTCCCGTACGCACACCCTCACCCGCCTCACACCGATAACCAGCCACCCCCGCCCATTGCGGGTTAGCCGATATGAGGCGGTACGGACGTTTCGTACGCGTGAACTGGACGTCACATGTGCGCGCAGCCTGGATGACGGAAGGGCCACCGCCGGTTACGGATCTCCCCCATGTCTCGCTCTTCAGGCTTTCTTCAGCACCAGTTCGGTGTTCCGGTCCTTCGCCTCGCCGCCGAGCCGTGCCCCGTCGGTGCGGGCGTTCGCCGAGAGCTCCCGGTAGAGGGCGGCCAGGCCGGTCTGGGAGAGGTCGGTGAAGTCGGTGCGGTGGGGGGCGGAGGACTCGATCAGGGTGGTGTGGATCGAGAGGGTGCCGTCCTTGTTGTCGACCAGCTCGATCACCCGTGCGAGCTGCGGGAACTCCACGTGGGAGGCCGTGGAGACCTCCCAGAAGGTGCCCTCGGCGCCCTGGTGGGGCGTGATGTCGTTGCGGTGGATGTGGCCGTTCACCCAGGCGACGACATTGCGGTGGCGGCCGAGGAGGGCGGTCAGCTCGGCGCCGGTGTGCCGCCGCTCGCGCGGGTGGGCGGGGTCGGGGCGGGTGTTGGACATGCTCTCGCTGGTGTGGTGACTGAAGACGATCGCGTAGGTGTCCTTGTGGGCGCGCAGGGTCGCGTCCAGCCACTTCAGCTGGGCGGTGCCGATCGAGCCGTTGTAGTGGCCGCCCGGGTCGGTGGTGTCGAGGCTGATGCCGATGACGTTCTCTGCGACCTTGAAGGTGTAGTACTGGGTGCCCGCCGCCAGGTTGCCCGCCGTGTAGCCGTGGCCGACGGGGCCCGCGCCCTGGTACGCCGGGTCGAGGTGGGCCCGGACGTGCTCGGCGGGGGTGTAGGGGGCGCGGCGCTCGTCGGGGGTGACCGTGCGCATGGCGCGGGTCTTCGACTTCAGCAGGTCGCGGATGACCGTGCCCCTGGGGTCCCGGTCCTGGCTGATGCTCTGCTGGAGCCGGGTCGCCTCGGCGGCGGTGAGCTCCATCAGCTTGCGGCCGCCGACCGCGTACTCGGCGAGCCAGGAGTCGCCGTGCGCGTAGCAACCGAGCGGCATCGCGTCGTGGTTGCCGACGGTGGAGTACCAGGGCAGGGTCAGGCCGGGGCTGTTGACCTCGCGGATCGCGGCCGCGAGGAAGCCGTCGAGGTGGGGGAAGCCGCGCTGCTTGTAGCTGTCGCGGGCGGTGGAGTCGGGCTGCCAGTACAGGGGGATGCCGCTGTTCTGGACGCCCTCGTAGCGGCGCGGATCGCCGGAGTTGGGGGCGATACGGCCGCCGCTCATCACCGTGAGGTACCAGTCCAGCTCGGTGTGGGCGTTGTTGTCGGTGTTGTCGCCGGTGGTGACGACGAAGTCCAGCGGGGCGCCGGTGACGGGGGCGGCCCGCAGGGAGTTGACCCGCTCGATCAGCGAGACCGCGCCCTGCACGGTCAGCGCCTCGTGCGGCCGCCAGGAGATCTCGCTCGCGGCCCGCAGGTACTCCAGGCGCAGCGGGTGCTGGCTGTCGATCAGATGCAGGTCGGTGAGCTGGACGAACGCGGCGAGGGTCGTACGGCGGCCCGCGCGGCCGGACTTGGCGGCGGCGAGGTCGCCGCGGACGACGCGCTTCCAGCCGGCGGCGCTGCCCAGGCGGCGGTAGCCGGAGCCGGAGCGCGGGGCGGCGACGGAGGCGAGGGTGGTGCCCTTGGTGTAGGGGGCGAGGCGGGCGGCGACCGGACTCGCCGAGGCTGAGGAGGAGGCGGCGGTGTGCGGGGCCGGGGCCGGTGACTGCGCGGGCACGGACGCGGCCTGGCTTTCGGTGGGCCGCAGGGCGTAACCGACGCCCACGGAGACGGAGACGGCCGCGGAGGCGGCGAGGACGGTACGACGGTCGACCCCCAGCGCGGAGGACGTGACAGAGCGTGAGCGCGACATGGCGCGATCTCCCCGAGTGCGAACGCGTCGGCAGTGGACGCGGGGCGGTCGCAGCCGCGAACGCCCCGCTCGTACCGGATGCTCGACACCGGGTATGGCCTGCGCGTGAACGCTTCCGCAACGTGAAGCGCCGATCGCCGTACGTGGATCACGGGGCCCCGGAGCGCCCTCGACTGCTCCTCGTACGGCCGGGAAACCGCCGGGAAGCGGTCACTCCGTGTTCATCTCACGGGGTAACCCGTCCGTCCACGGGCCGTTCGCGCCACAGCTTCAGCGCGATGTCGACGAGCCGGACCCGGGTGAGGCCGGGCACCGCCTCCAGGTCGTGCCAGGCGGCCATGTCCGTGGAGCCGTTCACCTCGTTGCGCAGCTCGCCGCCGACGACACGGCCCTCGTAGACGATCCGCAGCCCGTGGTGGTCCACGGGGCCCTGGAGACCCCCCCAGCTGCCGAAGACGTGCCGGGAGGAGTCCAGGCCGAGCAGGCCCGTCACCTCCACGCGGTAGCCGGTCTCCTCGTCGAGTTCGCGCACGACGGTCTCCAGCGGATCCTCGCCGTGGTCCATGCCGCCGCCCGGCAGCACCCACTCGTGGCCCCCGCCGTCCGCCGGTGAGCGGGCGAGCAGGACCTGGCCCTCACGGACGACGACGGCGTAGGCCGCCACCCTCAACTTCTTGCGCATACGGGCACGTTAGCCGCGTAGATCCCGCACAGGCAGTGAATTTTCCGGCGCACAGGCTGCGCGTAGAGGGTTTTCCCCATAGATCCATATCGTTTCGGTCAACACTCCCCAAACAACCGCCCCTTGCGTAAAGCTTTGCGGTCGTCCGGGACCGCGTTCCGGGCGCCCTCGATCAGGTATGACCAGCCCGGTCGACCGTTCCTTTACCTACAAGGGATGCCGATGACTTTCACCCCCCAGCGCGAACCGATATCGGGCACCGGACGGGCGGCCCGCATAGCCGTGGCAGCGGGCCTGGTGGCCGCGCTGTCCGCCGCCGGACCGATCCCCCTGGCGTTCTCCGCCGACGCCGGCCGCGCACCGGCCGCCGCCGACCCGGGCGTGAAGTCGGCCCACGACAAGCTCGGCTCCGACGACGCCGACCTGCTCGCCGAGGCCAAGGCCGAGGGCGACAAGACCGTCACCATGATGGTCGCGACCGCGCCGGGGAAGACCGAGCAGGTCGCCGAGCAGCTCGACGCGGTGAGCGGCGGGATCGTCGGCCGGACCTTCGACAAGGTCGGCTACGTCCGCGCCACCGTCCCCACCGCGAAGGCGGACTCCGCGATCGCCGCCGCCGCGAAGCTGTCCTCGGTGCACGCCATCGACCTGCGCCAGGACATCGCGCTGGACGACCCGACGCCGAGCGCGGACACCGCGAAGGGCGCCGCGTCCTCGGCCACCGCCAAGACGTACGCGGCGCCGAACAAGAAGACCCCCGCCGAGAACCCGTACAACCCGTCCTTCGAGACGGGCGCCGTCGACTTCGTGAAGAAGAACCCGAAGGCGGACGGCCGCGGCGTCACCATCGGCGTCCTCGACTCCGGTGTGGACCTGGCGCATCCCGCGCTGCAGAAGACCACCACCGGCGAGCGCAAGATCGTCGACTGGGTGACGGCCACCGACCCGGTCTCCGACAGCGACGCGACCTGGCGCCGGATGCTCACCTCCGTGAGCGGCCCGCAGTTCTCCGCGACCCCCGCCAACACGGGCGTGCCCGAGACGTTCAAGGCCCCGGCCGGCTCGTACAAGTTCAACTACTTCTACGAGTCCATCACCGCCGGCGGCGACGAGAAGGGCGACGTCAACCGGGACGGCGACACCACCGACGCCTTCGGTGTGCTGTACGACGCCGCCACCGGGACCGTCCGCGTGGACGCGAACGACAACCTCGACTTCACCGACGACGCGCCGATGAAGCCGTACAAGGACGGCTACCAGATCGGCTACTTCGGGACCGACGACCCGGCGACCGATGTCGCCGAGCGCATCCCGTTCGTCGTCGAGACCCGCAAGGACGTCGTCTACAACGCGGCCGGGGACAAGGCCGACTACGTCAACATCGGCATCATCGAGTCCGAGCACGGCACCCACGTCGCCGGCATCACCGCCGCGAACAGCCTGTTCGGCGGGAAGATGAACGGCGCCGCGCCCGGCGCGAAGATCGTCTCCTCCCGGGCCTGCACCTGGACCGGCGGCTGCACCAACGTCGCGCTCACCGAGGGCATGATCGACCTCGTCGTCAACCGCGGCGTCGACATCGTCAACATGTCGATCGGCGGTCTGCCGGGCCTGAACGACGGCAACAACGCGCGCGCCGAGCTGTACACCCGCCTCATCGACACCTACGGCGTCCAGCTCGTGATCTCCGCGGGCAACGAGGGCCCGGGCGCCAACACCATCGGCGACCCCGGTCTGGCCGACAAGGTGATCTCGGTCGGCGCGGCCATCTCCAAGGAGACCTGGGCCGCCAACTACGGCTCGCAGGTGACGAAGAAGTACGCGCTGCTGCCGTTCTCCTCGCGCGGCCCGCGTGAGGACGGCGGCTTCACGCCGACGCTCGTCGCGCCCGGCGCCGCCATCAACACCACCCAGACCTGGCTGCCCGGCGGCCCGGTCGCCGAGTCGGGCTACACCCTGCCCGCCGGCTACTCCATGCTCCAGGGCACCTCGATGGCCTCCCCCCAGGCCGCGGGCGCCTCGGCGCTGCTGATCTCCGCCGCCAAGCAGAAGGGCATCGCCCTCAGCCCGGCGGACCTGCGCACGGCGCTGACCTCGACGGCCGACCACATCAAGGGTGTGCAGGCCTACGAGGAGGGCGCGGGCCGCATCGACATCGTGGACGCCTGGAAGGCCATCAGGAAGGGCGCCACCGCCCACGACTACACCGTCAAGGCCCCGGTCGACACCGCGCTCGACCAGGCCCTGAAGACCCCCGGCTTCGGCACCGGCGTCTACGACCGCGAGGGCGGTCTGAAGGCCGGTCAGAAGAAGACCTACGAGGTCACCGTCACCCGGACGACCGGCGCCGCCAAGGCGGTCCGCCACGAGCTGAGCCTGGTCAACAACGCGGGCGGCACCTTCCGGATCCTCGGCCCCGACACGGTGAAGCTGGAGCTGAACAAGCCGGTCACCGTGAAGATCCAGGCCGCCCCCAGGTCCGCCGGGATCAAGAGCGCGATCCTCGAGGTCGACGACCCGAGGACCGAGGGCGTCGACCGGCAGATCCTCAACACCGTCGTGGTCTCCACCCCGCTGCACTACACCTTCCACGCGGCGAACACCGTGCAGCGCAACAGCTCGCAGCACTACTTCCTGACCGTGCCCGAGGGCGCGAAGTCGCTGGAGGTCGCGATCGGCGGACTGAAGGACAAGAGCCAGACCCGGTTCCTGTCGATCCACCCGTACGGGGTCTCGGTCGAGGACAACGGCACGCCGTACTGCTACAACAACTACCTCGACGGCAACGGCTGCAAGCCCGACGCCCGCTCCTACGCCGACCCGCAGCCGGGCGTCTGGGAGATCGAGGTCGAGTCGCGCCGCACCTCGCCGCTGCTCGACAACCCGTACAAGCTGGACGTCACCGTCTACGGCGCCGTCTTCGACCCGGCGACCGTGACCGTGCCCGAGGCGAAGGTCGGCGAGCCCGCCACCGCCTCCTGGAAGGTGACGAACAACTACGCCGCCGTCGACGGCCACCTGGTGGGCGGCCCGCTCGGCTCCTCCAAGACGGCCCGTCCGACGATCGCGCAGGGCGAGGACCAGACCACCACGGTCGACGTCCCCGCGGGCGCCAAGTCCCTCGACGTGAAGATCGGCAAGGTCTCGGACGCCTCCGCCGACCTCGACCTGGTGGTCCTGGACGCGAGCGGCAAGCAGGTCGGGATCTCCGCCGACGGCGACTCGGAGGAGGCGGTCTCCATCGCCTCGCCCGCCGCCGGCACCTACACCATCGTGGTCTCGGGCTACGCGGTCCCGGCCGGGACGACGGCGTACGACTACTTCGACGTCTTCTACGCGTCCTCGCTCGGCACGATCTCCGTGGATGACTCCGCGCCGGTGAAGCTGGCCACGGGCGCCTCGGCGCAGGTCTCCGCGAAGGTCACCGCCGCGGCCGCCGCGCCGGAGGGCCGGGCCTTCTTCGGCCAGGTCCAGCTGGTGAACGCCCGGGGCACCGTCACGGGTCTGGGCAACGTGGCGATCGAGAAGGTCACCCCGTAACACCCGTACGACCGACCGAGGGGCGGGTGTCCGGGGGGACACCCGCCCCTTCGTCATGCGCCGCAGGCCGGCCCCGCCGTCGCCGCCGACTCCGTCGACCGCGGCAGGGCGCGGGCGAGGGCCTCGCGCTCCGGGGCGATGTCCGCCTCGCCGACCGCCCAGACGTCCGGGGAGGACGATCCCCTCGGCAGGGCGACCAGCACCCGGTCGCCCCGCGCCACCAGCGGATCCATGTCCCGGGGCAGCACGAACCGCACGTCCCGCGGCGCCTTCTCCGGCTTGTACGCGTGGGTCACGCGCAGGGTGATCCGCGCCTCGTCCGTACCGGGCACCTCCCGTACGGCCGTCACCTCGCCCTCGACGACCAGCCGGAGGCAGGCCAGGTACCCGGAGTCACCCAGCGGGGTGCCCGCGTCCTCCGCACCCGCCGCCGCCTTCGCCCCGCTGTCGGAACTCGACTGGACACCGGCCACCCCCGAGCCGATCTGCTGCACCACCACCCAGCCGGCCCCGAACACCAGGGCGGCGGCGGCAGCGGCCCCCACGGCCCGCAGCGCGAAGGGGCGCACCCGGGTCCGGGGCCGGCGCAGCGGTCGTACGACCGCCGGTGCGGGCTTTTCGGCGGGCTCCGTGAGCGCCTCCGCGAGGAGAGCGAGCTGCTCCCTCAGCAGCGCCACGTCGGCCGTCGCGGAGCGGTGGGCGGCCAGGCGGGCCGGGTCGGCGCGGGACTCGTCCGGGAGGGCGTCGCCGGTGATCGCGGCCATCAGGGCGTCGGCCATGACGGCGTCGATGCCGTCGTACCCCTCAAGGCTCTCGTGGTCCTGTCCGGGCATGTCACACCACCTCGTCCTCGTGCAGGCGGGCGCGCAGGGCCCGGACCGCCGTGTGCAGGCGGCTCTTGACCGTGCCCTCCGGGACATCGAGCTCCCGGGCGATCGCGGCGACCGGCAGATCGGCGAAGAACCGCAGGACGACGACCTGGCGCTGGGCGTCGGGCAGATCGTCCAGGCCCTGGGCGACGGCGAGGGAGAGCACGCTGGTGTCCTCGCCCGAGGGGTGCTCGTGCTGGCGCAGGGACGCCAGCCGCTCGCCCAGACGTTCCTGGCGGCGCCGGGCGCGGTGCCAGTCCATGGCGAGGTTGGAGGCGACGACCGCCGCCCACGCGGAGACGTCCCGCGGGGCCTCGTCGCCCTTGGCGGCCCGCTCCAGCAGCCGCAGGCGTACCTGCTGTACCCCGTCCAGCAGGTCCGCCTGCGGCACCCCGCCCAGCGCGAGCACCGCCCGCACCCGGCGTTCCTGCGCCGCGTCCAGCGGGTCGCCCGGCGCCGCACCGTCCCCCTGGCCGCGGCGCGTCGTTCTGCGCAGCACAGACACCCCTCCCCCAGCCGCGTTTCCCCTACGACGCGGGAGCGGGCGGAAACGTTCAGAGGCGTACGTCACACCGGTGGGCCCGGCAGCACAGCTTGCGGCGCCCGCCCGTCGTCGGGGGAATTTCTCCAGCTCAGCGAGGTGTGGGAGGAAGTTCCGCAACCGTCGGGGGGCTCGGGGTGTCCCATCCCTCGGGCATGGCGGGCAAAGAATTGGACAGGCGGGCCGGGGTCGGCCGCATGATGGAAAAGCCACGGCCAGGCAATGCGTACGCAACGAGACAGAACAAGACAGAGGGAGTCGCCGTGAGGGTCGGAATCGTCGGAGCCACCGGTCAGGTCGGCACGGTCATGCGCAGGATCCTCAAGGAACGGAACTTCCCCGTCACGGAGCTGCGTCTGTTCGCCTCGGCCCGCTCGGCGGGCAGCGAGCTGGACGGCGTCACCGTGGAGGACGCGGCGACCGCCGACTACAGCGGCCTCGACATCGTCCTGTTCTCGGCCGGCGGTGCGACCTCGAAGGCGCTGGCGGAGAAGGTCGCCGCGCAGGGCGCGGTCGTGATCGACAACTCCTCCGCGTGGCGCAAGGACCCCGAGGTCCCCCTGGTCGTCTCCGAGGTGAACCCGCACGCGATCGCCGACCGCCCCAAGGGCATCATCGCCAACCCGAACTGCACGACCATGGCCGCGATGCCGGTCCTGAAGCCGCTGCACGCGGAGGCCGGTCTCGAGGCGCTGGTCGTCGCCACCTACCAGGCGGTGTCCGGCTCCGGTCTCGCGGGCGTGGCGGAGCTGCACGGCCAGGCGCAGAAGGTCGTCGCCGACGCGGACAGGCTCACGCACGACGGCGAGGCGGTCGACTACCCCGAGCCGCAGGTCTACCGGCGCCCCATCGCCTTCAACGTGGTCCCGCTCGCGGGCTCGATCGTCGACGACGGCCTGAACGAGACCGACGAGGAGCAGAAGCTCCGCAACGAGTCCCGCAAGATCCTGGAGATCCCGGACCTCAAGGTCGCCGGCACCTGCGTGCGCGTCCCGGTCTTCTCCGGCCACTCCCTCCAGGTCAACGCCCGCTTCGCGCGTCCCCTGTCCGTGGAGCGCGCCACCGAGCTGCTGGCCTCCGCCGAGGGCGTGGTCCTCACCGACATCCCGACGCCCCTCCAGGCGGCCGGCAAGGACCCGTCGTTCGTCGGCCGCATCCGCCGCGACGAGACGGTGGACCACGGCCTCGCCTTCTTCGTCTCCAACGACAACCTCCGCAAGGGCGCCGCGCTGAACGCGGTCCAGATCGCGGAACTGGTGGCGGCGGAGCTGAAGGGCTAGGGGAAACACCCCCCAGGTCGTGTCCGCGGCGGAAATCCGGGCCTCCGGCCGCCGGGCTGTGCTACGGTCGTGGTGTTGCAGTTGTGGTACCCATGAACCTATGTGCGCCTGACGGGAATGCTTATCCTTCAGGCGCATTATTTGTTTGCCGGAATCTCCGGATGGGGCCTCTGCTTACAGAATGCCTACTGAAGGAGAAGGAAAATGGCACAGGGAACCGTGAAGTGGTTCAACTCGGAAAAGGGCTTCGGCTTCATCGCGCAGGACGGCGGCGGCCCCGACGTCTTCGCCCACTACTCGAACATCGCGACCCAGGGCTTCCGTGAGCTGCAGGAGGGCCAGCGGGTCTCCTTCGACGTCACGCAGGGCCAGAAGGGCCCGCAGGCGGAGAACATCGTCCCCGCCTGATCGCCGGACGCGTATGTCCGCTCACCGGGGTCCGCACCGAAAAGGTGCGGACCCCGGTTTGTGCTGTTTCCAGGAAGGCAGACCACCGCATGTCCCGCAGGCCTCAGAAGAAAACGAACCGGCGTGTTTCGTCGCCGCCCCCGTCCGCGTCGTCGCCCAGGGAATTCCGGCTGCCGGACACCACGACACCGGCCCTCCCCGCCGTCGAGGACTTCGCCGCGCTGGACATGCCCGCGGGGCTGCTGAAGACCCTCACCGCGCAGGGGGTGACCACCCCCTTCCCCATCCAGGCCGCCACCCTGCCCAACTCGCTCGCCGGCCGCGACCTGCTGGGCCGTGGACGCACCGGCTCCGGCAAGACCCTCGCGTTCGGGCTGGCGCTGCTGGCCCGCACGGCCGGACTGCGGGCGGAGCCGAGGGCGCCGCTCGCCCTCGTGCTGGTGCCCACCCGTGAACTCGCCCTCCAGGTGACGGAGGCGCTGACGCCCTACGCGACCGCGGTGAACCTCCGGCTGGCCACCGTGGTCGGCGGGCTCTCCCTCACCCGGCAGGCCGACGTGCTCCGGCGCGGCGCCGAGGTGGTCGTGGCGAGCCCCGGGCGTCTCAACGACCTCGTGGAACGCGGGGACTGCGTCCTCGACCAGGTGCGCATCACGGTGCTGGACGAAGCCGACCAGATGACCGACATGGGCTTTCTGCCGCAGATCACCAAGCTGATCCGGCAGGTGCGGCCCGACGGACAGCGGCTGCTCTTCTCGGCCACCCTGGACCGGAACATCGACCGACTCGTCCAGCAGTTCCTGACCGACCCCGTGGTGCACTCCGTGGACCCCTCGGCGGGGGCGGTCAGCACCATGGAGCACCATGTCCTGCATCTCCAGGACGAGACCGACAAGAAGGCCGTCACCACGCGTATCGCGGCCCGTGACGGCCGGGTCATCCTCTTCCTCGACACCAAGCGGTCCGCCGACCGGCTCGCCAAGCGGCTGCTCGCCGTGGGGGTCCGCGCGGCGGCCCTGCACGGGGGCCGCTCCCAGCCGCAACGCAACCGCACCCTGGAACAGTTCAAGAACGGTCAGGTCACCGCGCTGGTGGCGACGAACGTCGCGGCGCGGGGCATACACATCGACGACCTCGACCTCGTCGTGAACGTCGATCCGCCCACCGACCACAAGGACTACCTCCACCGGGGCGGCCGCACGGCCCGCGCGGGTGACTCCGGCAGCGTGGTCACCCTGGTGCTGCCCGACCAGAAGCGGGACGTGACCCGGCTCATGTCGGACGCGGGCATCCGCCCCAGGACGGCCCGGATCACCTCGAGCGACGCGGAACTGGCCACCCTCACCGGTGCCCGCGAGCCCTCCGGCGTCGCGGTCACGATCGAGCTCCCCCAGCCACCGGCACCGCCCGCGTCCCGCCCGTCCCGCCGCCGCCGAAACCCCGGCGCCGGCGCCCCCACGGGTACCGCCCCCGCGCCGAGGGGCCGCCGGGGCGCAGCCGCACCGACTGCGACGGCCGCCGCCTCGACGACCGAGGGCCGCGGCCCCACCCGCCGCTCGCGCTCGGGCGCGGCGACGGGCGCCGCCGCCGACACAAACGGCCACGGCACCGGCCGACCGGCACGCTCCGGCGGAGCCGGCGGTGGCACGACCGGGGCGGGCAGTCGTGGTGGCGGTCGCCGGACCGCGCCCGACGCGGCCACCGGCACCACCCCCGCCAAGGCCGCACGCGGATCCGGCCGACCCGCGTCCTCCGGCGGCACCGGTGGCCGGGCCGCGTCCGGCGCCGCCGCCTCCGGCAAGACCGGGCGCGGATCCGGGGGCGCTGCCGGGACACGCGGCTCCGACCGCCGGGCCACGGCCGGTACCTCCACCGGCGCTGCCTCCGGCGGCCCCCGCGGAGCCGGCCGACGGGCGGGGAACCGCGGGGGCGGAGCCACGGGTGGCGCTGCCGGGGGCGGCGGCCGCGGGTCCGACCGCCGCGGTGTGTGAGAGCGGCACCTGAGGAGCACCCCCTGAGGGACGGCGGCTGATCGGATCCCGGCGCACGGTGGCGCTTGGCGCGACCTCGCACCGGGGTCGACAGTTCTGGGCCGTTGGCCGGGCCGACCGCGGCGCTGCCGCCTCCGTGACCGCCGGTCGCGGACTCGTCGGCCGCTCGCGATCCGGCGCGGCGACGAGCGCCACCCGGCACCTGGCCGCAGCGCCCCTCCAGCCGAGCGCACGCCGGCGGCGCACGGCGCACGCTTCCCATCCCCGTCCCGGGGAGCGGACGGCCCGTCACCGCTCCCCGGCGGCGTGCCGCCCCCTCGAACGCGCCCCCCGGACCACCCGTAACGTCGTCGCCCCGCGCGCCCCTCCCATGGAAGGATGGCGCAACCCACACATAACGAGGAGATGACCGCGTGCCTGGCACAAACCTGACTCGCGAAGAGGCGCAGCAGCGGGCGAAGCTGCTCACCGTTGACTCGTACGAGATCGATCTCGACCTCTCCGGCGCGCAGGAGGGCGGCACCTACCGGTCCGTGACCACGGTGCGCTTCGATGTCGCCGAGGGCGGCGTCGAGTCCTTCATCGACCTGGTCGCCCCGGCCGTCCACGAGGTCACCCTCAACGGCGACCAGCTGGACGCCGCGGAGGTCTTCAAGGACTCCCGGATCGCGCTGCCGGGCCTGCTCCAGGGCCGCAACGTCCTGCGGGTCGTCGCCGACTGCGCCTACACCAACACCGGTGAGGGCCTGCACCGGTTCGTCGATCCGGTCGACGAGCAGGCTTACCTGTACACGCAGTTCGAGGTGCCGGACGCCCGCCGCGTGTTCGCCTCCTTCGAGCAGCCGGACCTCAAGGCCACCTTCCAGTTCACGGTGAAGGCGCCGACCGGCTGGACCGTCATCTCCAACTCCCCGACGCCCGAGCCCAAGGACGACGTCTGGGTCTTCGAGCCGACCCCGCGGATCTCCACGTACATCACCGCGCTGATCGTGGGGCCGTACCACTCCGTCCACAGCGTGTACGAGAAGGACGGGCAGTCCGTCCCGCTCGGCATCTACTGCCGGCCGTCGCTCGCCGAGTTCCTCGACTCGGACGCGATCTTCGAGGTGACGCGGCAGGGCTTCGACTGGTTCCAGGAGAAGTTCGACTACGCGTACCCGTTCAAGAAGTACGACCAGCTCTTCGTGCCGGAGTTCAACGCGGGCGCGATGGAGAACGCCGGTGCGGTGACCATCCGGGACCAGTACGTCTTCCGGTCCAAGGTGACCGACGCGGCGTACGAGCTGCGTGCCGAGACCATCCTGCACGAGCTGGCCCACATGTGGTTCGGCGACCTGGTCACCATGGAGTGGTGGAACGACCTGTGGCTGAACGAGTCGTTCGCCACGTACACCTCCATCGCCTGCCAGGCGTACTCCCCGCAGTCGCGCTGGCCGCACTCCTGGACCACCTTCGCCAACTCCATGAAGACATGGGCCTACCGGCAGGACCAGCTGCCGTCCACCCACCCGATCATGGCCGAGATCCGCGATCTCGACGATGTGCTGGTGAACTTCGACGGCATCACGTACGCCAAGGGTGCCAGCGTTCTCAAGCAGCTCGTCGCCTATGTCGGCATGGACGAGTTCTTCACGGGTGTCCAGGCCTATTTCAAGGCGCACGCCTTCGGCAACACGCGCCTGTCCGACCTGCTCGGCGCCCTGGAGGAGACCTCCGGCCGCGATCTGAAGGCCTGGTCGAAGTCCTGGCTGGAGACGGCCGGCATCAACGTCCTGCGCCCCGAGATCGAGACCGACGCCGACGGTGTCATCACCTCGTTCGCGATCCGCCAGGAGGCCCCGGCCCTGCCGGCGGGCGCCAAGGGCGAGCCGACCCTGCGTCCCCACCGCATCGCCGTCGGTCTCTACGACCTCGACGACGACAGCGGCAAGCTGGTGCGGGGCGAGCGGATCGAGCTGGACGTCGACGGCGAGCTGACCGCCGTACCGCAGCTCGTCGGCACGCGCCGTCCGGCGGTCGTGCTGCTCAACGACGACGACCTGTCGTACGCCAAGGTCCGGCTCGACGAGCAGTCCCTCGCCTTCGTCACCGAGCACCTCGGCGACTTCGAGTCCTCCCTGCCGCGCGCCCTGTGCTGGGCGTCCGCCTGGGACATGACCCGCGACGCCGAACTGCCCACCCACGACTACCTGTCGCTGGTGCTGTCCGGCATCGGCAAGGAGTCCGACATCGGGGTCGTCCAGTCACTGCACCGCCAGGTCAAGCTCGCCATCGACCTGTACGGCGCCCCGGCCACCCGTGAGGCCCTCCTCACCCGCTGGACCGACGCGACGCTGGCCCATCTGCGCACGGCCACCGCCGGCAGCGACCACCAGCTCGCCTGGGCGCGCGCGTTCGCCGCCACGGCCCGTACGCCGGAGCAGCTCGACCTCCTGGAGGCCCTGCTGGACGGCTCGCAGACGATCGAGGGCCTGGCCGTCGACACCGAGCTGCGCTGGGCGTTCGTGCAGCGCCTCGCGGCCGTCGGCCGGTTCGACGAGGCGGTGATCGCCGGCGAGTACGAGCGGGACAAGACGGCCGCCGGTGAGCGCCACGCGGCGACCGCGAGGGCCTCCCGTCCGACGCCGGAGGCCAAGGCGGAGGCCTGGGCGCAGGTCGTCGAGTCCGACAAGCTGCCCAACGCGGTCCAGGAGGCCGTCATCGGCGGCTTCGTCCAGACCGACCAGCGTGAGCTGCTCGCGCCGTACACCGAGAAGTACTTCGAGGTGGTCAAGGGCATCTGGGACGCCCGTTCGCACGAGATCGCCCAGCAGATCGCGGTCGGTCTGTACCCGGCCATCCAGGTCTCCCAGGAGACCCTGGACCGGACGGACGCCTGGCTGTCCTCCGCCGAGCCGAACGCGGCCCTGCGCCGTCTCGTCTCCGAGGCCCGCGCGGGCGTGGAGCGCGCCCTGAAGGCCCAGGCGGCCGACGCACGATAGCCGTTCCCGCGGTTTCCACGGTGGTGAGGGCGCCCGGTGTCGCATCGGGCGCCCTTTCTCACGCCCCTGTGAGGTGGGTGCCGGCGACCTTGCGGAAGGCCGTGACGAGGCGACCCCGGTCACCGGCGCGGGTGGCCAGGGCGACCCGGCTGGGGTCGAGGCCCCGCAGGGGGACGACGGTGAGGTCACGGCGGAGGGGGCGGCCGCGGACGCCGGCCGTGATGATCAGGGCCCGCCCCTCGGCGACGGCCTCCAGCTTGTCCTCCAGGCCCCGCACGAGGGGTCCGTCGGGCGCGGGACTGCCGTCCGGGCGGGGGTCGACGCGCCAGAAGGCGTTCCACTCCGGGTGCGCGTCGGGCACCCTCGGCAGGGGCTCGTCCGCGATGTCGTCCAGTGTCACCGACTCCCGGCCGGCCAGGCGGTGGTCGCGGGGGACGACCAGGACGCGGGGCTCCTCGTAGAGGACCGTCACCTCCAGCCGGTCGTCGGCGAACGGCAGCCGGACCACGAGCGCGTCCACCCGGTGGTGGAGCAGCGCCTTGCGCGCCTCGGCCCAGTCCAGGTGCACGGTCGTCACGTCCGCCTCGGGGTGCAGGCGCCGCAGTTCCCGCACCGCCGGGGTGACGATCAGCCCCGAGGTGAAGCCGACGGTGATCCGGTCCGGCGCGGCGGCGGCCCGGGCCCGCGCCGCGGCCTCGGCGGCGGCCCGCAGCAGGGTCTCGGCCCGGGGCAGGAACACCTCCCCGGCCTCGGTGAGCCGGGTGCCGCGCGCGCCGCGGTCCAGCAGCCGGGCGCCCACCTGCCGCTCCAGTCTGCGGATCTGCCGGCTCAGGGAGGGCTGGGTGATGTGCAGGGCCTCGGCGGCCCGGCCGAAGTGGCGGTGCTCGGCGACGGCGGTGAAGTACCGGACGAGGCGCAGGTCGAGGTCCAAGTCCGGGGCGTTGACGGCCATTTCCCCAGCGTACCCGCGTCCGGCCTGCGGTGATGCCCGAAGCGTATGACTCGATGCGGGACAGGCTTTGGACGTGTGCGCCCGTCACTCCGGAGGATGGGGGCATCCCCCGACTCACTCCTTTCTGGAAGGGCTTCGCCATGCGCGTATTCGTCACGGGTGCCACCGGTTTCATCGGCTCCGCCGTCGTCCGTGAACTCCTCGACGCCGGACACCGGGTGACCGGGCTCGCCCGCTCCGACACGGCCGCCGCCGCGCTGACGGCCGCCGGCGTCGACGTCCACCGGGGGGACCTCGACGACCCGGGCAGTCTGCGCGAGGGGGCGGCCGGGGCCGACGGGGTGGTCCATCTGGGGTTCGTGCACGACTTCTCCGACTTCGCCGGTGCCTGCGCGACGGACCTGCGCGCGATCGAGACGATCGGTGCGGCGCTGGAGGGCACGGGCCGGCCCCTCGTGATGGCGTCGGGCACCACGGGGCTGGCGCAGGGCACGGTCGGCACGGAGGAGGACACCGTCCCGCCGAACTCGTTCGGGATGGTCCGGGCCCGCTCGGAGAACACGGCCGTGGCCCTCGCCGGGCGCGGAGTGCGGGCCTCGGCCGTCCGGTTCCCGCCGACCGTGCACGGCCGCGGCGACCACGGCGTCCTCGCCGGTCTGATCGCGATCGCCCGTCAGAAGGGCTTCTCCGCGCACATCGGCGACGGCACCAACCGCTGGCCCTCCGTCCACCGCTCGGACGCCGCCCGGCTGGTCCGTCTCGCCCTGGAGTCGGCGCCGGCGGGCACCCGGCTGCACGCCGTGGACGACGAGGCGGTGCCGTTCCACGCCGTCGCCGCCGTGCTGGGCCGCCATCTGGACCTGCCGGTCCGGGGCGTCTCCCCCGACGAGGCCGTCGCCCACTTCGGCTGGCTCGGCAACGTCGCCGGTCTCGACGTACCGGCGTCGAGCGCGCTGACCAGGAAGTGGCTGGGCTGGGAGCCGACGGGGCCGGGGCTGATCGAGGACCTCGACGAGGGGCACTACTTCGCCGGGTGACGACCGGAAGGGGTCCTACTTCGCCGGGTGACGACCGAAAGGGGTCCTACTTCGCCGGGTGACGACCGGTGAGAAGGTCCCTCCTGGCTCGGACGTCGTCGGCCTCGGGCATGCCCAGTTCGGTGTACAGGGCCAGCGCGCGCTCGTAGCACCGGACGGCCCGAGGGATGTCGCCGAGGGCCTGGTGGACGTCGCCGAGTCCGCTGTGGGCGCGGGCCTGTCGGCCCGGGTTGCCGATGTCCTCGGCGATGGTGAGGGCGTCGGTGTGGTGGGTGAGGGCGTCGGTGGGGCGGCCGGCGGCACAGGCAGCCTCACCGAGCCCGGTGAGCGCCCTGGCTTCACCGTCCCGGTCCCCGTTCTGGCGGTAGATCGTGAGCGCCTGCCGGTGGCACTCGGCGGCCCGCACGGGCCGATCGAGCCGGGTATGGACGATGCCGAGGCTGTGCAGCGACCCGGCTTCGCCGTACCGGTCGCCGATCTCCCGTTGCAGGGCCAGGGCCTGTTCCTGGTGGCGGGCGGCCGAGTCGAGCCGGTGGAGCCGCGCCTCGACCGTGCCGAGCTCGTTGAGCGCGTGGGCCTCCAGATACCGGTTCCCGGTTTGGCGGAGCAGGGTCAGGGCTTGCTGGAGATGGTCGGCGGCCTCTCCATAGCGGCCCAACTGGACCTCGACGGAGGCGAGGTCCTTCAGCGCGGTCGCCTCGCCGCGCCGGTCCCCTGCGTTCCGGTACAGCGCCAGCGCCTGTTCGAGATGACCGACGGCCGACAGGAAGCGGCCCAGCCGCTCGTCGACGAGGCCGAGGTTGACCAGGGCGCGGGCCTGGCCGGTCGTGTCGTCGGCCTGCCGGAACAGCGTCAGCGCCTCCTCCAGGTGCCGTCTGGCCGGTTCGTGCCGGGCCAGCTGGTAGTGGGCGGTGCCGATGCCGAGCACCGCGCAGGCCTCGCTCGCCGGGTCGGCGATCAGGCGGGCGGCGTCGCGGGCGTGGCCGTGGATGGTGAGGCCGTCGGTGTGCCGGCCGCTGATGAGATGGCGGTACAGGGTGAGGGAGAGCCGGATGGCATGGGTGGGCCGGCCGTGGGTGGCGGTGTGGGCGGACACGGCGGTCAGCGACGTCCGCTCGGCGTCCAGCCAGGCGCGCGCGGCCTCGGGATCGGACAGGTCGGGGACGGAGGTGGCGGTCTCGGGAGCGGCGGGCCGTAGGTGGGCCTCGGCCGGGTGGAGACAGTTCATGGCGGCGGCCGCGGTGGCGAGGTAGTGGTCGAAGAGCCGGTCGAGTGCCGCCTCGCGGGCCTCCGGCGGGTCCTCGGTCGTGGCCAGGCGGAGCGCGTAGGCGCGCAGCAGGTCGTGCATGCCGTGCCGGGCGCCGTCCACGCGCTGGACCAGATGGGCGCGGGCGAGGACGTCGAGGGCACGGCGGGCCTGCGCCGGACCGCTGTCGCTCAGCGCGGCGGCGGCGTACGCCTCGAAATCGGGGCCGGGGTGCAGGCCGAGCAGCCGGAAGGTGCGCGCCGCGTCCGCCGGCAGGTGCCGCAGCGACCAGGAGAACACCGCGACGACGGCGGCCCGCGGGTCTCCGTCCGCGTCGAGCAGATCCAGTCGCCGCTGCTGGTCGGCCAGTTCGGTGACGAGGTCGGCCAGGGACGTCGTGGGGCGGGAGACGGCGAGTTCCGCGGCGACCCGCAGCGCCAGGGGCAGTCGGGCGCACTGTGCGGCGAGGGCGTCGACGGCGTCGGGTTCGGCCTCGGCACGGGGGCCGACGAGGCGGCGCAGCAGGGTGCGGGCGGCGTCGGCGGGCAGCAGATCGAGGTCGAGACGGTGGGCTCCCTCCCGCGCGACCAGTCCGGCGAGGCTGTCGCGGCTGGTCACCAGGACCGCGCAGGAGGCGGTGCCGGGCAGCAGCGGACGGACCTGCTCCACGGTGGCGGCGTTGTCCAGCACGATCAGCATCCGCCGGCCCGCGACCTCGGTGCGGTAGCGCGCCGCGCGGTCGTCGGGCTCGAGCGGGATGTCCTGCGCGGACACTCCGAGCGCGGTCAGGAAGCGGAGCAGCGCGTCGGGGGCGGTCAGGGGCTGGTCGGGGTCGTAGCCGCGCAGGTTCACATACAGCTGGCCGTCCGGAAACCGGTCCCGGGCCTGGTGCGCCCAGTGCACCGCCAGCGCTGTCTTGCCCACGCCCGCCGTGCCGGACACCGCCGAGACGACCACCGCGGTCGGCCGCGCCTCCGCCGCGAGCAGGACCTTCTCCAGCCGGGCCAGTTCCTCCTCACGGCCGGTGAAACCCGCTGCCTCCATGGGGAGTTGCGCGGGGACGACCACGGCACGCTCGGTGCCGCCTCCCGTGCCGGGCGGTGTGCGGTGGACCGGGGGTACGGCGGTTTTTCCGCTCAGGATCACCTGGTGCTGTCGCCGCGCCTCGGCCCCCGGGGTGGTGCCGAGTTCGTCGGCCAGCCGCTTGCGCAGGGCGGTGTAGCAGGCGAGCGCCTCCGGAGCGCGGCCGGCGGCATGCAGCGCCCGCATCAGCGCCACGGCGAGCGGCTCGACCAGCGGGTGTTCGGCGACCAGGACGGACAGCGTGTCCACCACCACGGGCGGGCCGTCGACGCGGAGTTCGGCGTCCGCCCAGGCGAGGACCGCGTCGATACGCTGGTGCCGCCAGCTCTCCCGGGTACGCGCCGCCCACTCACCGGGCAGGCCTGCCAGCGGCTCGCCCCGCCACAGCCCCATCGCCTCCCACAGCGTCGCCACCCGCTCCCCGTCGGAGCCACCGACCTGGCGGGCCCGCGAGACAAGACTCCGGAACCGGTGCACATCGACCAGCTCCGGCGGGATGTCGAGCCGGTAGCCACCGGTTCCACGCAGCAACGGCGATGGTGCGCTGGACGGGGTGAGCGGGGCAGGCGGCGCGGGCAGGGCGGGCGGCCCGTCGGGGCCGCCGGGGTGACGCGGGCCAGCGCCGCCGGCTTGGCGCGGGTCGGCGCCGCCGGCTTGGCGCGGGTCACCACCGCCAACGTCTCGGACGCCACCGTCGCCAGGAAGACGCGGGTCTGCGCCGCCAAGGTCTCGCACGCCACCGCCGCCCGGCAGACGCGCGCCACCGCCACCATGCAGACGCATGTCGGCGCCACCATGCAGACGCGGGTCCGTGCCGCCAGGCAGACGCCGGTCGGCACCGCCAAGGTCTCGGACGCCACCGCCACCAGGCAGACGCGGGTCTGCGCCGCCGAGGTCGTGGGGGTCGGCGTCGGTGGGCAGGTGTGGGTTTGTTTCGGTGAGGGTGCGGCGGATGCGGGCGATGTGGGCGTAGAGCGTGGCGCGCACCTGTGCGGGTGGGTCCTCGCCCCAGACCCGGTCGATCAGCGTCTCGGCGGACACCCAGCGGCCGGCGTCCACGAGCAGCGCCGCCAGGACCGTACGCCGTTTGGCGGGGCCCAGATCCACCGGGCGGCCCGACACCCATAACTCCACGGGCCCCAGCAGCCGAAAACCCGTCACGCCGTCTCTCCCGACCCTGCCCCACCTTGCGCGTGCCGACCGTGCCCCCGGGCGTCACCCAACCACCTGGCCACCTGCGAGGCAAGATCCACGCAAGCTTCTTGCCCACCTCCCTCCTCCACCGTATTCACACAACGCCTCCGCACCACGGACGACTTCCGTCCGGTGGGCGGGGCCCGAGTGATGGAGGACCCTGAGCATGAAGCGGATCCTGGCCAAGGCCGGCATCGCCCTGGGAAGCGTGGCCCTGGCCACCACCGGCGCGCTCATCACGGCCGCCCCCGCGAACGCGGCACTGTCCGACTGCCCCTCCGGCGGACTGTGCGCCTACCTCGGCGTCAACGGCGCGGGGGACCCCGGCGTGGTCTACGGGGACAACACCAACCTGCTGCAGTACAACAAGTTCAACAACGCCGAGTCGCTGTACAACAACGGCAACAGCTGCAACGTCCGCATCTACTCGGGCACGGGCTACACGGGTTCCAGCTACGTGCTCGCCCGCGGCTACTACAACGGCTCCCTGGCGAACACCGTGTACTGGCACAACGTCGCCTCGAACGACTGGTGCGTGTGAGCGCATCCACGGCGCGGCGGACACTCCTCGCGGTGGTCCTCACGCTGACCGCGGCCGGCTGCTCCCCCGACGGGGAGCCCGGCCGCGGGCCCGTGGCGCTCGACGTCCGTCCCCTGTCGGGCGCCACCGCGTCCAGCCACGCCGACGCCGTACGTCTGCACGACCTCGAGGAACGTGCCGTGGCCGCCTGTATGGCCTCTCGCGGCCAGGAGTACACGGCACAGCCCCGGACCGCGTCGGCCCGCAGCGAGGAGACCAACCCCTACGGGCTGCTCACCTCGCGGAAGGCGGCCCAGGACGGGTACGGGATCGTCGGTGAGTACCTGTACCTGCGGTCCGCCCCCGCTCCGGCCGACGAACCCCGCAAGACGGCCTGGCAGCAGGCCCTGACCGGTACCCCGGCGCACCGCGTGAGCCTGCGGCTGCCCGACGGCGTCAGCCTCGAGTACTCCACGGACGGCTGTGTCGCCCGGGCACGCGCCGAGCTGTACGGGGCGGACTGGAACACGGTGGCTCCCGTCACCGTGGGCCTGGCGAACCGTGTGCTCACCGCCGTCGAGGCGGACTCCGGCTACCGTGCCGCCGTCCGGCGCTGGTCCTCGTGCATGACGAAGGCGGGGCATCCGGCGAAGGACCTCCAGGCTCCCCGGAAGGCCGTCGACGCCCGCCTGCAGAAGGCGGCGGCCGATGAGGACACCCTGCGGGAACTCGGCCGCGACGAGCTCCGGACGGCGGTCGCCGACGCGAGGTGCCAGGTCGACACGGGTCTGTCGGAAGCCGTCCGGGACGTGCAACGGGCCGTCGAGAAGCGCCTGCTGACGGCGAGTGACCGGAAGACCGTGGCGCGCTACGTGGCGGACAGGCGCAGGGCACTCGCCGCCGCGGACGCGTGAGCGACGGGCCTTGCGAGAGGCCGGCGCCCTGCGGCGTTCAGCCGACGTGCGCGACGACGGGTCACGGTCCGGTCGTCCTGGTCGACGGGGGTGATCAGGACGAACCGCCCTCCGCGCAGGCGGCCGCCACCGGCCACGCGCTGGAGCGTCAGGCCTTGGTCTTGCCCGGCTTGAAGACGCGGTGGGCCGGGTTGGACTTGTCGAGGACCATGACCAGGCCGACGATGACCAGGAAGATCACGAGCGGGGCCGCCACATAGAGGCCCAGCGTCTCGCCGACGTTCAGGCCGGTGCCGGGGTCGTCGCCGTCGTCGCGGGTCAGCGCGAGCGCGGGGGACGACATGAGCAGCATCATCAGCGTCGTACCGGCGGCCAGGGCGCCGGCGCGCAGGGCGTTCTTCTTGTCCACAGAGCAAAAGTAGCGAACGCCTCGCGGGGCCGCGCGCCCGGGGTGCCGTACGGGAGCCCGTCAGTTCTCCAGGGCCTCCTTCAGGACGTCGATCAGGGCGTGCAGGCGGGGTGAGGCCACGAGGTCCTCCAGGGGGACGGGGCGGCCCCGGCCGTCGGCGATGGGCAGCCGCCAGTTCGGGTACTGGTCCCAGGTGCCGGGGAGGTTCTGCGGGCGGCGGTCGCCCACGCAGTCCGGGAGCCAGACGCCGATCATGCGGGCCGGGGTGCGCAGCAGGAAGCGGTGCACGGCCTGGACCTCCGCTTCCTCGGAGGAGGGGTCGCCGCCGCCCGCGGTCCCGGCCAGCAGCCCGAGCCGGGTGAGCAGCGCCAGCCACTCCCCCGTGTCGGCGGCGGCCTCCGCGCGTTCCTCCTCAATGGGGCGGGTGAGCAGGCCCAGCCGGTCGCGGAGTTCGACGTGTTCGCCGGTGAGACGGGCCGCCGTGGACGGCAGGTCGTGGGTGGTGGCGGTGGCCAGGCAGTCGGCGCGCCAGTGGTCCGGGGGCAGGGGGTGCCCGTCGCCGTCCCAGTCCCGCTCGAACCACAGGACGGACGTCCCGAGGACCCCGCGGGCCCGCAGCGCCTCCCGGACGCCGGGTTCGACGGTGCCCAGGTCCTCGCCGATCACCACCGCGCCGGCCCGCGAGGCCTCCAGCACCAGGACGGCGAGCATGGCCTCGGCGTCGTAGCGGACGTACGTGCCCTCCGTCGGCGCCTCCCCCTGCGGCACCCACCACAGCCGGAACAGGCCCATGACGTGGTCGACGCGCAGGGCGCCCGCGTACCGGAAGAGGCCGCGCAGCAGACGGCGGTACGGGGCGTAGCCGGACTCGGCCAGGCGGTCGGGGCGCCAGGGCGGCAACCCCCAGTCCTGGCCGCGCGCGTTGAAGGCGTCGGGTGGGGCGCCCACGGACATCCCGGCGGCGAAGTACTCCTGCTGCGCCCAGGCGTCCGCGCCGGACGGGTGCACGCCGACGGCGAGGTCGTGCACGATCCCGATGCCCATCCCGGCCTCGCGCGCGGCGCGCTGGGCGCCGGTGAGCTGGGTGTCGGTGAGCCAGACGAGCCGGGAGTGGAAGTCGACGCGGTGCATCAGCTCACGGCGGGCCCGGGCGGTCTCCGCGGACCGGGGATCCCGCAGCCCCTCGGGCCACCGGCTCCACTCCGGCCCGTGCACCTCGGCGAGCGCGCACCAGGTGGCGTGGTCCTCCAGAGCCTGCCCCTGCTCGGCGAGGAAGTCGCAGTAGGCGGCACGCCGGCCCGGCCCGAGCGGCACCTCGGCCACCCGCTCCAGCGCCTGCCGCTTGGCCTCCCACACGGCGTCCCGGTCGATCAGCTCCCCCTTCTCCAGGACGGCCTCCCGCAGCCGCGCCGCCCGCTCGGCCGGCGCGCGGTCCTCGACGTAGGCGTCCTCGGGGATCTCCTCGACGCGCAGATGCACGGGGTCGGGGAAGCGCCGCGAGGACGGCCGGTACGGCGACGGATCGGTCGGTGCGCCGGGTACGGCCGCGTGCAGAGGGTTGACCTGCACGAATCCGGCCCCGAGCACCCGCCCCGCCCAGTCGGCCAGCTCCCGCAGATCACCTAGGTCGCCCATGCCCCAGGAGCGGCGGGAGAGGAGGGAGTAGAGCTGGACGAGGAGTCCGTACGAGCGTTCCGGGGGCGTGGGCAGGCGGGGCGGGGCCACGACGAGGTGGACGTGGGCGGTGCGGCCGTCGGGCGCGGTGGCCGTCAGCCGGTGGATCCCGTGCGGCAGGCCCTCGGCGGCGTCCCTGGTCTCGCCCTGCTCGGTCGCGACGCTCAGCCGGGTGCCCTCGGGGAGGGCGGCGAGCGCCTCGCACGGGCCGCCGTTCCAGCTCACGAGCGTCGGCGGCAGCAGCCGCTCGGCGAGGGCGCGCTCCCGTACGCCGAGCGCGTCCCGCACGGCCTGCGGGGTGCCCGCGTCGACGCCGAGCGCGGCGAGCGCGCGGACGACGGCGGTGGGCGAGGCGGTGACCGTGCGGTCGGGGGCGGGCTGGTAGGAGGTGGCGACACCGTGCAGCGCGGCAAGCCGGGCGAGCTCCTCGCCGAGGGGTGCGGTCATCGGGGGCCCTTCTGATGGATCTCCGTGGGAGAGGGAGCGGCGTTCGGTGCGTGCGATCGGCGTGCGGCGTGGAGGGTCATGCGGCGGAGCCACCTGGCCCTTCGCGCCGGGCAGCCTTCAAGCACCCAGCACACGTGCCACCGACGTCCCGGGACGGCACACCTAGGGCCTCGTGGTGTCGGAGTCCGCGGCGGCGAACGGCGGCTCGCTGGTGAGGGGCTCGGTGTCGGGCAGCGGGGGCTCGCTGGTCAGGGGGGCCTCCACGCTGGCGCCCTCCGCGCTGAAGGGGCGGGAGCGGGGCTCCGCGCCGAAGCCGGCGAGGTCGGCGGGGTCGGTGAGGTCGGTGAGGTCGGCGGAGTGCTCCGCCGGGCGTTTGGAGCGGGCCTGGGCGATCACGAGGGCCTCCTGTGGGGTACGGCATCGGTCATCGCAGCCCTACCCAGCGTGCGCGAGGACAGACGTGCCCGATTCTCCCGTGCCCGTGAACCGGCGGCGAGACGGTCGTCGATAGAGGGGGTGTGAGACTGTTCCGCCCCATGAGGGGCCACGGGGAGATCGACACGGACGCGGCGCTGCTGCGGGCCGTGGCGGACGGGGACGCGACGGCGCTGGCCACGCTGTACGACCGGCACGCCGGGTGGTTGTACGCCCGGCTCGTGCGCCGGTGCGCGGATGCCGAGGTCGCGCGGGAGGTGCTGCAGGACACCTTCGTGACGGTGTGGCGGTCGGCGGCCGGGCACCGGGGCGGGGAGGCGGGCGGCTGGCTGTGGACCATCGCCGCCCGGCGGCTCGTGGACACCCGGCGGGCACAGCAGCGCGCCGGGAGGATCGAGACGACTCCCCTGGACACCGCCTCCACCGCCTCCACCGTCGGCGCCGAGGCGCCCTCGGCCGAGGAACGGGTGCTGGACGGGCTGGAGTTCGGCGACGTCGGCACCGCCCTGGACCGGATCTCGCCGGAGTTGCGGGAGGTGCTGCGCGCGACCGTCGTCGACGGGCTCACCACCCGGGAGACGGCCCGGCTGCTCGGCATCCCCGAGGGCACGGTCAAGACCCGGGCGATGCGCGCCCGCGCCGAACTGCGCGCCGCTCTCGCCCAGTTGAGTCCCGCACCGGCCTCGGGAGGCCTGGCATGAACAGCGATCGCCTCGGCCGGCGCACCGACTCGTGGCATGTGTCCGACGGCCTCGCCGCCCGGTACGCCGACGGCACCCTCCCGGAGGCCGACGCCTGGTCCCTGGAGCGGCATGTGGAGCGGTGCGGGGGGTGTGCGGCACGCGTCTCGGAGGCGGTACGGCGACTGCCGGCGCCGGCACTGGTCCTCGCCGGGGTCCGGGACGCCGTACTGAACGACCTCGTGGGCGGAGACGTACCCGAGCCGCTTCCCACGCCGCCCGCCCCCCGTGCCCGCCTCTGGTCCTCGTTCCTCGACCGTGCCCTGTGGGCCGCCGGGCCCGCCGTGCGCGGGGCCTGGCTGCCCGCCGTGGTGCTGGTCGCGCTGGGGGCACTCGGGCTGGCGTACGGCGCGCACGTCGACGGCGTACGCCCGCTGCTCCTCGCTCTCGCGCCGGTGGTGCCCGTGGCCGGGGTCGCCCTCTCCTACGGGCGGTACGCCGATCCGCTGCACGAGATCGCGGCGGCCACCCCCTCCGGCGGGCTGCGGCTGGTGCTGACGCGGACGGCCGCCGTCCTCGGGGTCAGCCTGCCGCTGCTCACCGTGACGGGGCTGCTGCTGCCCGCCTCCGGGGCCCCGGGCGCGGCGGCCTGGCTGCTGCCGGGCCTGACGCTGACCCTGGCCTCGCTCGCCCTGTCCGGGTACGTCGGCTGCCGTACGGCGACGGCGGTGACCGGCGGCGGCTGGCTCGCCGCCGTCCTCGCCCCGGTCCTGACCTCGCCCGGCGGCACTCCGGTCAGCCGGCTCGCCGAGCAGCTCTCGCGTTGTCTGGACGGCGCCCCGGCCCAGGGCGCGTGGGCGGCCGCTGCCGTGCTGTGCGCCGCCGTGCTGGCCGTCCGCCGCGGCGCCTACGACGGCGTGGACCGACGGTGAGCCGTTCCACGAACCCCCTCCTTGGAGATGAAGTGAGCACCATACGTGTGTCCGGACTGCGTGTCCGGCACCGCAGGACCGTCGCCCTGGACGCCGTGGACCTGGATCTCGGTGTCGGTGTGCACGGTCTGCTCGGCCCCAACGGCGCCGGGAAGACCTCCCTGATCCGGGTGCTGGCCACGGTCGCGCGGCCGGACTCGGGGCGGGTGGAGATCCTCGGCGAGGACGTGGGCGAGGCCGCGCGGCGCGGTACGGTCCGCGCCCGGCTCGGCTATCTGCCGCAGGAGTTCGGCCACTACCCGGGCTTCACGGTGCGCGAGTTCGTCGCGTACGTGGCCTGGCTGAAGGAGATGCCCGCCGCCGACACCCCGGCCGCCGTCGAGCGGGCGGTGCGCCGGGTCGGTCTGCAGGACCGGATCGACGCCCGGGTGAGGACGCTGTCCGGCGGGATGGTCCGCCGCGTCGGCATCGCGCAGGCCGTCGTCAACGATCCGGACGTCCTGCTGCTCGACGAGCCGACGGCGGGTCTCGATCCCGAGCAGCGGGTGGAGTTCCGTGCGCTGCTGCGGGAGCTGGGCTCCACCTCGACGGTGATCGTCTCCACCCACCTGGTGGAGGACGTGGCGGCCGCCTGCACCGAGGTCACGCTGCTGGACGCGGGCCGGGTCGCCTACCGGGGGACCCCGGAGTCCCTCGGTGCGCTGGGCGAGGCGCCCGGTGTGGGGGACAGCGTCATCGAGCGCGGTTACACCGCCGCGCTGCGGGCCCACCGCGGCGGGCTGGAGGCAGCGCGATGACCCTCGTACGGGAAAGGGTGAAGGCGTCGGGGGGAAGGCCGGTGCTGCGGCATCCGTTGCGCGCCGAGGCCATGCGCGGGTTCGCGCCGGCCGCCGGGGGCGCGGTGGTGCTGACGCTGGGTGCCGTGCTGGCCGCGACGGCGGACCGCTGGCAGGGCGGCTGGGTGGAGACCCGCTCCGAGCTGCACGCCATGCTGCTGCTTCTGCTCCCTTTCGCGGCGGCCGCGGGCTGTTGGCTGGGCGGGCGGGAGCGCCGGCGCCGTACCGAGGAGCTGTGGGAGTCGGTCGTGCGGGGGCCGCTGGCCCGGTTCCTGGCGTCGGCGGTGCCGCTCGCGCTGTGGCTGGTCGCGGGGTACGCGGTCACGGCGGCGGGGGCGTCGCTGGCGACCTGGCCGTACGCGCGGGGCGACCGGCCGTATCTCGATCTGCTGCCGGTGGACGTGCTGGCGGTCGCGGCGGCCTCGGTGAGCGGTCAGGTGGTGGGGCGGGTGGTCGCGTGGCGGCCGGCGGCGCCGCTGCTGGCGCTCGCGGGGTACGCGGTGCTGGGCCTGTCGGTGGCGTCGGACGACGGCGCGGACCGCTTTGTGAACCCGGCCCTCCCGGTGGGTCACGGGGAGATCCCGGTGGGCCGGCAGCCGGCCGCGATGGCGGTGTGGGTGGCCGGTCTCGCGACGGCGGCCGTGCTGGCGTACGCGGCGCGGCGCCGGTGGACGGCCCTGCTGCCGCTGGCTGCGGCCGTCGCGGCGGGCGGGCTGCTGGTGCAGACGGGGGACGGGCTGTGGCGGACGAACCCGGTCGAGAACCGGCAGGTGTGCGACACCTCGACGACGCCCCAGGTGTGCGTCAACGCCCGCTACGGCGCGCTGTTGCCGCAGGTCACAGCCGCCCTGTCGGGGATCACCGGCCGCCTGGAAGGGGTACGGAACCTGCCGGTCCGGTTCGAGGACCGGCTCGGTGCGCCGCGCGCCGGCGAGGTGCAGTTGCCGATGCTCACCCCGCTCGGCTCGTCGCTGGTGCGGGGGCGGCTGACCGATCCCGGGCAGTACGCGTGGGAGGCGGTGGCGATGCTGCGGGGCCGGGGGGACTGCGGGACGCTCGACCCGCGCGTGAGCCTGGCGGACGACGCCGTGGAGCACTATCTCGCGCCGAGTCCCGCGGAGGAGTACTTCGACCGGCTGGACGCGCGGGGCGACGAGGAGCGGCGGGCCGGGCTCGCGGAACGCAGGGCGGCCCGGGAGCGGCTGGCCTCGATGGGGGCCGACGCGCGCCGGGAGTGGCTGTCGGCGTACTTCGCGGCGGCCGGCGACTGCGACGCGCGGAAGGTGCCGGCGCTGTGAGCGGGGTCCCGCTGTACGCCCGGTCGCGCGCCGTCCCCCTCACCCTCGCCGTACTCGCCGCGACGGCCGTCCTCACCCTGGGGGCGGCGGCGGGCACGGGCTCCGGCGGGGATCCGGACCGGCTGCCGCCGCTGGTGACGCTGGCCCCGCTGCTGGCCGCGGCGGTGACCGGGGCGAGTCTGCACTCCGCCACCGACGAGCTGGACCGTACGGCGGTACGCCCCTGGTGGCCGCTCCGGCTGGCCCAGCTGCTCGGCCTGACGGCGGTGGCGGCGGCCCTGCTGCCGGTCGCGGTGCTCGGGGACGCTCCGGCCGTCCTGCGCAACCTGCTGGGCTGTACCGGGCTCGTCGCGGCCTCGGCCGTCCTGCTCGGTGCCCGACGGAGCTGGCTGCCGGCCTGCGCTTACGTCGGCACGGTGTACCCGGCGTCGGACGGGGTGCGCGGACGCGCGGTCACCCTGTGGGCCTGGCCGGCGCAGGCGGGGGACGTGACGGCGGCGTGGGTCGTGGCCGGGTGCGCGTGCGTGCTGGGCACGGCCCTGTACGTCGTACGGGGTGCCCGTCCCGAAGGGCCCCGTGGCTGAACCGGGCGGGCGCCGGTGCCACGGGGCATGAAGAAGCCCGGATCGTCAGGCGGAGATGCCGTCGATCCGGGCCAAGGCGTCGTCCGCGCCGTACGGCTGCAAGTAGGGCAGCCAGCGCGGGTCCCTATGGCCCGTGCCGATGATGCGCCAGGCGAGACCGGTGGGCGGGGCGGGTTTGTGGCGCAGCCGCCAGCCGATCTCGACGAGATGGCGGTCGGCCTTGACGTGGTTGCAGCGACGGCAGGACGCCACGACGTTGTCCCACACGTGCTTGCCCCCGCGGCTGCGCGGGATGACGTGGTCGACGCTGGTTGCGACGCCACCGCAGTACATGCACCGGCCCCCGTCCCGCGCGAAGAGCGCCCGACGGGTCAGAGGAACGGGCCCCCGATAGGGAACCCGGACGAATCGCTTGAGCCGGACCACGCTGGGTGCGGGGACTGTGACGGTCGCGCTGTGCAGGAAGGCGCCCGACTCTTCCAGGGAGACGGCCTTGTTCTCCAGGACGAGGACGAGCGCGCGGCGGAGCGGTACGACGCCGAGCGGCTCGTACGACGCGTTGAGGACCAGGACATGCGGCACGGATGCCTCCTTGGGCGTCGGCGGCGCGTGGCTCGCGCCGGGACGATCTGCAGTCAGTCTCTCCTCTGGCCCGGCGGGCGCGCCACCATGTCCCGGTAACGGGCTGGGAGTGTTTTCGACCACACCCCGATACATCCCCCGGATCGTGGCCTGTTCAAGCGCGGGTGAGGCCTGTCTCTCCTTGCCGCATCGGACGGACCCACACACAGTGCCCCGTTAGTGTGGTGGTTCTGCCCGTCCGGTGACCCTTTCGTGACCTTGACGATCTTGACCATCGCACCGGAGGCGGACCGCTGCACCTGGAGGTACCTGCCGTGTCCTTGCCCGCCGTCCTACTGGCCGCCGGCTCGTCGCCCTCGCCGACCCCCTCGGAGTCGCCGACCGTGACCGTCCCGTCGCTCCAGGACGCCCAGGAGAGCGCGACGAACGCGGCGAGCTGGGTCGAGCAGAACTGGTCGACATGGCTCGCGATCGGTCTGCGCGTCCTGCTGATCCTGGTGATCGCGGCGGTGCTCAGAAAGTTCGTGCTGCGGGCGATCACCAAGCTCATCGACCGGATGAACCGCACGGTCGAGTCGGCCGCCGAGGGCTCCACGCTGGGCGGGCTGCTGGTCAACGCGGAGCGGCGGCGCCAGCGGTCACAGGCGATCGGCTCGGTGCTGCGCTCGGTGGCGAGCTTCCTGATCCTCGGCACGGCGGCGCTGATGGCGCTGTCCGCCTTCGAGATCAATCTCGCCCCGCTGCTGGCCTCGGCCGGTGTGGCGGGTGTGGCGATCGGTTTCGGCGCGCGCAACCTGGTCACCGACTTCCTGTCCGGCGTCTTCATGATCCTGGAGGACCAGTACGGCGTCGGCGACCAGATCGACGCGGGGGTCGCCAGCGGCGAGGTCATCGAGGTCGGGCTGCGGGTGACGAAGCTGCGCGGCGACAACGGTGAGATCTGGTACGTCCGCAACGGCGAGGTCAAGCGGATCGGCAACCTCTCCCAGGGCTGGGCGACGGCCGGGGTCGACGTCACCGTGAAGGCGTCCGAGGACCTCGACCGGGTGAAGGCCACGCTGGACGGCGTCGCCGAGAGGATGAGCAAGGAAGAGCCCTGGAACGAGCTGCTGTGGAGCCCGATCGAGGTGCTGGGCCTGGACAGCGTGCTGCTGGACTCGATGGTGGTGCGGGTCTCGGCCAAGACCATGCCGGGCAAGGCCCTGAAGGTGGAGCGGGAGCTGCGCTGGCGCATCAAGCGGGCGTTCGACGCGGCGGACATCCGGATCGTCGGCGGCGCGACGGCTCCCGCCGAGGAGGACCCCGTCGACCCGACGGCGGTCGTCGCGGCCCCGTCGGTCTTCTCCAACACGGACTCGCCCCAGGTGGCGGCCGCGTCACCGATCACCCCGCAGCGGGCGGCGACACCTTCGGCTTCGCCGAAGTAGGGGTACGACAGCGAGGCCCACTACGCCACCGACACCAAGGTCGGCGTCGGTGATCCGCTCCCCCTGCCGGCGCCCTGTCCGGCCCCGGACAGGGCCCCGTTCCTCGATTCCGACATCCAAGGATCTTCACACCCGCCCCACCTGTCCCCCACGTCACACCACCCCCTATCGTCACCCCCATATCGGGCCCTTGTTCTGGAGCGCAACGCCCAGGGGTCCGTTCGAATGTGGGGATACATGAGGAAGCTCGCCATCGGCACCGCCCTGACCGGTGCCCTGGCTCTGGGGGTTCTGGCCGCACCCGCGGCACAGGCGGACTCTCCCGCGCTGACGTTCGCCGGCGTGCAGGTCAACCACGGCAAGAAGATCGTCGTCGGCACCACCGCCAAGGTGAAGGTGCCGGTCACGTACACACTGACCCGTCCGGCCGACCTGACCATCGACTACAAGAACAACTTCGCGGGCGTCATGCTGTACCGCGGCACCCTGGCCGAGCAGGACAACTCGATCGAGCCGGACTCCGCGCCGTCCTGCACGACGACCGCCACCACCGACACCACCGTGACCGCGTCCTGCACCGAGACCCTGGTCATCGACCCGTGGGACAACCTCTACGAGGCCGCCGACGCCCGCACCTGGAAGACCGCGGGCTTCTACGGCCACGGCGCCACCGACCTGGACGACTCCGACGGCCACATCAGCTTCGAGTTCGGCTACGACATGTGGGCGAACACGGCGACCGCGACGATCCAGCGCGCCGCCAAGCTGACCGTCAACGCCACGCCCGAGCCCGTCAAGAAGGGCGGGACGCTCACCGTCAAGGGCAAGCTGACGCGCGCCAACTGGGAGGACAGCGTCTACAGCGGCTACAAGGGCCAGAAGGTGACCCTCCAGTTCAAGGCCAAGGGCGCGAGCTCCTACACCACCGTCAAGACGATCACCTCCGGCACCGGTGGCGCCCTGTCCACCACCGTGAAGGCGAGCAAGGACGGTTACTACCGCTTCGCCTTCGCGGGCACGGCCACCACCGCGGCCAAGACGGCCGCAGCCGACTACGTCGACGTGAAGTAGCCACGGCACCGGCACCACCCGCACCACCGCACCGCCCCCGAGGTAACGACTGCGTTGCCTCGGGGGCGGTTTCCGTTTTCTTGCCTTGACGCCCCCTTCGTGCCGGGCTTACCTTCCCTTCCAACGATAGGAAACTTTCCTAACAGTGACCGGAAGTGGACTTGGCTCCCGCGTCACTGAAAAGCTGGGCAGTCCAGAAAGGCAGGTGTCGATCCCCATGGCAGGAACCGCCGGTACGCCGGGTACCCCGCGCGTCCTGCGCGCCATGAACGACCGCGCCGCCCTCGATCTCCTCCTGGCGCACGGACCCCTGTCCCGCACCCGCATCGGCAAGCTCACCGGCCTGTCCAAGCCGACCGCCTCCCAACTGCTCGCCCGTCTGGAGGCGGCGGGCCTGGTCCTCGCCACCGGTACCACCGAGGGACGACCCGGCCCGAGCGCCCAGCTCTACGAGGTCAACCCGGCCGCCGCCTACGCCGCGGGCCTGGACGTCACCCCCGAGCGCGTCCTCGCCGCCGTCGCCGACATCACCGGCCGGACGGTGGGCACCTACGAGGTGCCGACCCCCACCAGAAGGACCGCCGGGACCGTCGTACGGCAGGTCACCGAGGCCCTCGACGGCGCCGTGAAGTCCGCGGCGCTGACCCGGGACGACGTACGGCGGCTCGTCGTCGCCACCCCCGGCGCCTTCGACCCCACCACCGGCCGACTGCGCTACGCGTCCCACCTGCCCGGCTGGCACTCACCCACGCTGCTCGACGAACTCGCCGCAGCGCTGCCGATGCCGGTCGAGTACGAGAACGACGTCAACCTCGTCGCCGTCGCCGAACAACGCCTCGGCGCGGCACGGGGCCACGACGACTTCGTCCTCGTCTGGAACGAGGGCGGACTCGGCGCCGCCCTGGTCCTCGGCGGCCGACTGCACCGCGGCTGGACCGGCGGCGCCGGGGAGGTAGGTTTCCTGCCGGTCCCCGGAGCACCCCTGGTCCGGCATGTCACCAAGGCCAACAGTGGCGGCTACCAGGAGCTGGCCGGCTCCCAGGCCATCCCCCGGCTCGCCCGGGAGCTCGGTATGAGCGGCGTCCCGGACGGGCCGTACGCCGAGGCCGCCGCCACCCTCCTGGAGCGGGCCGCCGCCGAGGACACCGTCCTCAACGGGCTGCTGCTCCAGACGTACGCGACCCGGCTCGCGACCGGTCTCGCCTCGCTGGTCTCCGTCCTCGACCCCGAACTCGTCGTCCTCAGCGGCGCCTCCCTGACCGCCGGCGGCGAGGTGCTGCGCGCCCTCGTCCAGGCCGAACTGGAGGAACTGGCCGCGTCCCGGCCCAAGCTGGTCCTGGGCGACGTCACCGAACGGCCCGTGCTGCGCGGCGCGCTGGAGAGCGCGCTGGCGGCCACCCGCGACGAGGTCTTCGACACCTCGCGCCCGTAACCCCCCGCACGTACGTCTTCTTCGCAGATCCCTTCTCCTCACCGCACCCTGCCCTGCCCCGGGAGGCCCCGTCATGTCTGCACGCATCCCCGATGTCGCCCGAAAGGCGGCTTTCGCCCTGACCGCTTCGACGGCCCTGCTCCTCAGCACCACCGCCTGTACCGGCCAGGCGTCGTCCTCCGGCGCGAGCGACGACGCGTCCAAGGAGCAGACGATCACCTTCTGGCACGCCTGGAGCGCGCCGAACGAGGTCAAGGCCGTGAAGGCGCTGGTCGCCGGCTTCGAGAAGGCCCACCCCAACATCCATGTGAACGTCGTCGGCAACATGACCGACGACAAGATCAACCAGGCTCTGCGCGCGGGCGGCAGCAAGGCGCCGGACGTGATCTCGTCGTTCACCACGAACAACGTCGGCAAGTTCTGCTCCTCCGGCGCCCTGGTCGATCTGAACCCCTTCTTCAAGAAGTCGGGCATCGACCCGAACACCACCTTCCCGAAGGCGATGAACGAGTACACGCAGTACCAGCTCGACCGTTGCGCGGTGCCGCTGCTGGGTGACGCCTACGGCCTCTACTACAACAAGACGGCGTTCAAGAAGGCCGGCATCACCAGCCCGCCGAAGACCTGGACCGAGTTCGAGGCCGACGCCAAGAAGCTGACGATCACCCAGGGCGGCACCTACAAGCAGCTCGGTTTCATGCCGGACTACCACGGCTGGGAGACCACGACCGAGCACTACCTGGGCCAGTTCTCGCCGACCTACTTCGACAAGTCCGGCAAGTCGACGATCGCGACCGACCCGGCCGTCACCGACGCCCTCACCCTCCAGAAGAAGCTCGTCGACGGCCTCGGCGGCTTCACGAAGCTGGAGAAGTTCCGCTCCGGCCTCGGTGACGAGTGGGGCCCCAAGCACCCCTTCCAGACCGGCCAGGTGGCCATGCAGCTGGACGGCGAGTGGCGCCTCGGCATGGCGCTGGACGCCAAGCCCGACTTCGAGATCGGCGTGGCGCCGCTGCCCGTCCCCGACGACCAGGCCGACCAGTACGGCAAGGGCTACATCACCGGCACCATCGCCGGCATCGCCGCCACCAGCAAGAAGCAGAACGCGGCCTGGGAGTTCGTCAAGTACATCACCACGGACACCGACGCGGTGGTGGACTTCTCCAACGCCATCCACAACGTGCCCTCGACGCTGGACGCGCTGAAGTCGCCGAAGCTGAAGTACGACCCGCGCTTCAAGACGTTCCTGGACATCGCCGCGAACCCGAACTCGACGTCCTCCCCGGCCTCCGTCAACGGCGGCGTCTACCTCACCACCATCCAGCAGCTCGGCTACGACTACGAGAGCGGCAAGCTCACCGACCTGCAGGCGGGGCTGAAGAAGGCCGCCGCGCAGATCGACACGGACATCGCGCAGGCGAAGTAGCGATGAGCGCCCTCACGTTGCGGACGAAGCGTCGCAGGTCGGCGCTTCGTACCCTCGCCTTCCTCTCCCCCTGGCTGATCGGCTTCGCGGTCTTCTTCGCGTACCCGATGATCTCGACCGTCTACTTCTCGTTCATGCACTACGACGGCTTCAAGCCGCCGACCTGGAGCGGCACGAAGAACTGGACCTACGTCTTCGAGTCCTACCCGTTCTTCTGGCCCGCCCTGCGCAACACCCTCTGGCTGGTCGTGATCATGGTGACCCTGCGGGTCCTGTTCGGACTCGGGATCGGCATGCTGATCACGAAGATCAAGACGGGTACGGGCGTCTTCCGCACCCTCTTCTACCTGCCCTACCTGGCCCCGCCGGTGGCGGCCACGATGGCCTTCGCCTTCCTCCTCAACCCCGGTACGGGACCGGTCAACTCCATCCTGGAGAAGATCGGCATCCCGGCCCCGGGCTGGTTCAACGACCCGAACTGGTCCAAGCCGGCCCTCACCCTGATGTTCCTGTGGGGCGTCGGCGACCTGATGGTCATCTTCATGGCCGCGCTGCTCGACGTACCGAAGGAGCAGTACGAGGCGGCCGAACTGGACGGCGCGTCCGCCTGGCAGCGGTTCCGGTTCGTCACCCTGCCCAACATCTCGCCGATCATCATGTTCGCCGTCGTGACCGGTGTGATCGCGGCGATGCAGTGCTACACCCAGCCCCTGGTCGCCGGAAAGGTCGCCTCGGGGGTGATCCAGGGCGCCGGGACCATGTTCGAGCCCGGCTACCCCGAGCACTCCACGCTCACCCTCCCCCAGCTCGTCTACAACCTCGGCTTCCAGCGCTTCGACTACGGCTCCGCCTGTGTCGTCGCCCTCGTCCTGTTCGCCCTGTCGATGGCGTTCACCGCGCTTCTGATGCGGCGCCGGGGCGGCCTCATCCAGGCAGGTGACTGAACCGATGACCCAAGTACTGGACCGTCCGGTGGAGGTGCGGAGCCCCGCCTCGCCCGCCGAGCGCACCGCCCGCCGCAAGGCGCTCCTGGAATGGATCGCGATCCACTCCCTCGGCGTGGCCGCGGCCCTCTTCTTCACCCTCCCCTTCGTGTTCGTGTTCCTGACCTCCCTGATGAGCGACTCCCAGGCGCTCAGCCGGGACCTGATCCCGCACACCTGGGAATGGGCCAACTACCGGAAGGTCTTCGACACCCCCGGCTTCCTCACCTGGTGGAAGAACACCCTGATCTACGCGGGACTGGGAACGGTCCTGACGGTCCTCTCCTCGGTCCCCGTCGCCTACGCCCTGGCCAAGTTCCGCTTCCGGGGCCGCAATCTGACGCTCATGCTGGTGATCTCGATGATGATGCTGCCGCCGCAGGTCGTCGTCATCCCGATGTACCTGTTCTGGGCGAAGCAGCTCGACCTCTCGGGCACCCTGTGGCCGATCATCGTCCCGCTGGCGTTCGGCGACGCGTTCTCGATCTTCCTGCTGCGCCAGTTCCTGATGACCATCCCGAACGAGTACGTCGACGCGGCGAAGGTGGACGGCTGCGGCGATCTGCGCACCCTGCTGAAGATCATCCTGCCGATGGCGAAGCCCGGTATCGCCGCCGTCGCCCTCTTCCAGTTCTTCAACGCCTGGAACGACTACTTCGGCCCGCAGATCTACGCCTCGGAGAACCCGGGCGCGTGGACCCTGTCGTACGGCCTGGAGTCCTTCAAGGGCGCGCACCACACCGACTGGAACCTCACCATGGCGGCCACCGTGCTGGTCATGGCCCCCGTCATCCTCGTGTTCTTCTTCGCCCAGAAGGCGTTCGTCGAAGGTGTCACCCTCACCGGAGTAAAGGGTTAACACAGCATGAAACTCACCGTGGTAGGCGGCGGTTCGACCTACACCCCCGAGCTGATCGACGGCTTCGCACGGCTGCGCGACACGCTCCCGCTCCAGGAGCTGGTCCTGGTCGACCCGGCCGCCGAACGCCTGGAACTGGTGGGCGGACTGGCGCGGCGGATCTTCGCCCGGCAGGGCCACCCCGGCCGGATCGTCACCACCTCCGACCTGGACGCGGCCGTCGACGGCGCCGACGCCGTGCTGCTCCAGCTCCGCGTCGGCGGCCAGGCGGCCCGCGAACAGGACGAGACCTGGCCCCTGGAGTGCGGCTGCGTCGGCCAGGAGACCACCGGCGCCGGCGGCCTGGCCAAGGCGCTGCGCACGGTCCCGGTGGTCCTCGACATCGCCGAACGGGTCCGCCGTACGAACCCCGGCGCCTGGATCATCGACTTCACCAACCCGGTCGGCATCGTCACCCGCGCCCTGCTGAAGGAGGGCCACAAGGCGGTCGGGCTGTGCAACGTGGCGATCGGCCTGCAGCGCAAGTTCGCCGCGCTGCTCGACACGGCACCCGCCGACCTCCACCTGGACCACGTCGGCCTCAACCACCTCACCTGGGAGACCGGCGTACGCCTGGGCGGCCCCGAGGGCGAGGACGTCCTGCCGGGCCTGCTCGCGCACCACGGCGACACGATCGCCGGCGACCTCCGCCTGCCGCTCCCCCTGCTGCGCCTCCTGGGCGTGGTCCCCTCGTACTACCTGCGCTACTACTACGCCCACGACGAGGTCGTACGAGAGCTGCGCACGAAGCCGTCCAGGGCGGCCGAGGTGGCGGCGATGGAACGGCAGCTGCTGGAGATGTACGGCGACCCGGCGCTCGACGAGAAGCCGGAGCTGCTCGCCCGGCGCGGCGGCGCCTACTACTCGGAGGCGGCGGTGGACCTGGCGGCCGCGCTCCTCACCGGCTCGGGCAGCCCGTACCAGGTGGTCAACACCCTCAACGAGGGCACCCTGCCCTTCCTCCCCGACGACGCGGTGATCGAGGTGCAGGCGGCGGTGGGCCGGAAGGGCCCCTCCCCGCTGCCCGTGCCCCCCGTGGACCCCCTGTACGCGGGCCTGATGGCCAACGTGACGGCGTACGAGGACCTGGCCCTGGACGCGGCCCTGCGCGGCGGCCGGGACCGTGTCTTCAAGGCCCTCCTCGCGCACCCCCTGATCGCCCAGCACGCGTACGCCGACGAACTGACCGACCGACTCATCGCACACAACCGGGAGCACCTCGCGTGGGCCTGACCGCAAGCGTCCTCGCCATCGACGCGGGCAACAGCAAGACCGACGTGGCGGTGGTGGCGGCCGACGGGGACGTGCTCGCCACCGCCCGCGGCACCGGTTTCCGCCCGCCCGCCGTCGGTGTCACCGCGGCCGTGGACGCCCTCGCCGACACGGTCACGCGCGCGTACGCCTCGGCCGGCGTCACCTCGGTGGCCCATGTCTCCGCCTGCCTGGCCAACGCGGACCTGCCGGTGGAGGAGGAGGAGTTGGCGGCGGCCCTCCACGCGCGCGCGTGGGGCACGACCGTGGACGTCCGCAACGACACCTTCGCCATCCTGCGGGCCGGGGTGCCCGACCCCCGGGGCGTGGCCGTGGTCTGCGGCGCCGGCATCAACTGCGTCGGGATGCGCCCCGACGGCCGCACCGCCCGCTTCCCCGCCCTGGGCCGCCTCTCCGGCGACTGGGGCGGCGGCTGGGGCCTGGCCGAGGAGGCGCTCTGGCACGCGGCCCGCGCGGAGGACGGCCGGGGCGCCTCCACCGCCCTGGCCGACACCCTCCCCGCCCACTTCGGCCTCTCCGGCATGTACTCCCTCATCGAGGCCCTCCACCTGGAACACATCCCGGACCTGCGCCGCCACGAACTGACCCCGGTCCTCTTCGAGACGGCCGCACAGGGAGACACCGTGGCCCGCGCGATCGTCGACCGTCTGGCGGAGGAGGTCGTCACGATGGCCGCGGTGGCCCTGACCCGCCTGGACCTCCTGGAGGAGGAGACCCCGGTCCTCCTGGGCGGCGGCGTCCTGACGGCGGGCCACGCCCGACTGGACGACGGGATCCGCGAGCGTCTGGAGGCACGAGCACCGAAGGCGGTGGCCCGGGTGGTCCGCGCACGCCCGGTGCTGGGAGCGGCGTTGCTTGGCCTGGACAGGCTGGGTCTGGGGCCGGAGGCGCAGCTTCAGGCGCGCTCACATTTCGACACGGACGCGCAACTGACCTAGCGGGGAACTGCGCGACCAGCCACGACGCAACCCGCACCCCGAACACAACCCACGCCCCCACGAAGGAACCGAACACACACTCCCCGCGTATTCATGAACAGGGGTGACTGCGATCTGATCAAGATCCAGTGAAGGCCGGTGCGCATTGTCACTCCCGCCAGCGATACTTGCGGCGAGGCATGACCATGGGGGGGTCAACAACGTGGCAGAACCGGCAACACTCACTCCACCACAACGCCGTACGGCCTTCGCGGAGGGCGTCGACAAGGCCCGCGCCGCGGCGACGACGGAGCCGGGACGGCTCCGGATCATCGGCGCCGTCCTCGCCCTCCTCATGGTCGCCTTCGGCGCGGTCACCGCCTGGCAGACCTCGGACCGCGCCGGCGCGGCCGACGACGTCCTGCACAAGAGCCAGCCGCTGAGCGCGGCCGCGGCCAAGATCTACCGTTCCCTGGCCGACGCCAACACGGCCGCCTCCAGCGGCTTCCTGGCGGGCGGTCAGGAGACCGCCACCTCCCGCCGGGCGTACGAGGAGGACATCGACGAGGCGGCCGCCGAGCTGGTGAAGGCCGCCAACAGCTCCGACCCGGGCTCCGCCTCCGCCAAGGCCATCACCAGGCTGAACACCCTGCTCCCGGAGTACAAGGGCCTGGTCGAGCGCGCCCGGACGTACAACCGCCAGGGCTTCCCGGTCGGCGGCGCCTATCTGCGCTACGCCAACCAGAAGATGCAGGACGAGATGCTCCCGGAGGCGCAGAAGCTCTACACCAAGCAGAACCAGCGCCTCGAGGACGACTACGCCGACGCCACCCCCTACCCGTGGGCGGCGATCGCGCTGGGCGTCCTCGCGCTCGCCGGTCTGGCCTGGGCGCAGCACCGCAACTACCGCCGTACGAACCGGGTCCTGAACCACGGCATGGTCGCGGCCACGGCGACCGCCACGGTCGTCCTGCTGTGGCTCGTCGTCGGGCACACCGTGGCCCGCGCGGGGCTCGACGACTCCTACGACCACGGCGTCCGCTCCCTGACCGTGCTCCACGACGCGCGGATCGCGTCCCTGAAGGCGCGCGGCAACGAGAACCTCACCCTGGTGGCGCGCGGCGCCGAGACCGAGAAGATCACGGTCGACGGCAAGCAACAGACGGTCGACAAGTACGACAACGAGTTCACCACCGAGATGACCGCCCTCGGCAAGGGCCTCGCGCAGGCGGCGAAGCTCGCCGACGACCAGGCGGGCGAGAAGCCGGTCGCCGCGGCGCAGGGCAACATGCTGGTGTGGGAGAAGCGCCATTTGGCGGCCCGCGACCAGGACGACAACGGCAACTACGAGCAGGCGCTGGCCCTGGTGATCGGCGACAAGGGCGCGACCGCCGAGTGCTTCGACAGCGTCGACAAGAACCTGGACACCGCGCTCAGGCACGAGCAGCAGGAGTTCCAGCAGGCGGCCGGGGACGGTCTGGACGCGATGACCGGTCTGACGGCCGGTGCCGCCGTCCTCGCGGTGCTGGGCGCGGCGGGCGCGGTCCTCGGGATCGGGCGCAGGCTGTCGGAGTACCGGTGAGAGGGGGCGTGACGATGCGCGCACGACGTGTGCGGGACGGTCTGAAGGGCTGGGGCGGTGTGGGGGCGATGGCGGCCGTCTGCGCCCTCGCCCTGATGTGTGTGCTGCTGCTGCCGCTGACCACCGGCGCCCGGGGCGACGGCTCGACGGGCCTGGGCGGCCCCCGGATCGCCGAGGGGACCGCCGCGGCGGACTCCGACTGCAAGGACCCGGAGAAGCAGACCCTGCCGCCGTCCGGCGCGGACGGCGACACGATCGCCAAGATCAAGGCCCGCAAGGGCGAGAAGCGCAAACTGATCGTCGGCGTCGACCAGAACAGCTACCGCTGGGGCTACCGCGACCCGAACAACAAGGGCGCGGAGCTGGAGGGTTTCGACATCGACCTGGTGCACCGGATCGCGCAGGACATCCTGGGGGACCCGAACGCGGTCCAGTTCAAGGCCATCCCGACCAACCAGCGCATCCCCGCCCTCCAGGAGCACCGGGTCGACATGGTCGTGCGCACCATGACGATCAACTGCGAACGCATCAAGCAGGTCGCGTTCTCCGCGCCCTACTTCAAGACCGGCCAGCAGGTGCTCGCCCCCAGGTCCTCCTCGATCAAGGGGTACGACGGCACGCTGGCCGGCAAGAAGATCTGCACGGCGTCCAGTTCGATCGCCAACCTCCGGCTCACCGCCGACAAGGCGGCGGGCCGCATACCCAAGAGCGTCAACCTGGAGACGGTCGTCCCCAACCAGTTGGACTGCCTGGTGCGGCTCCAGCTCGGCGAGGTCGACGCGGTCGTCACCGACGGCGCGCTCGCGGCGAGCCAGGCCGCCCAGGATCCGACGGTGGAACTCAAGGGCGGGCCGTTCACGACCGAGTACTACGGCGTGGCGATGAACAGCGACGCGGACGACCTGGTCCGGCGCGTCAACCAGATCCTCGTCGAGTACCGCGCGAACGGCTGGCAGACGTCGTACAACACATGGCTGTCGGCGACACTGGGCACCGACGCGGGACCGTCGAAGCCGCCCGCTCCCGTGTACCTGCGCAAGAGCTGACGGACCGACAGGCAGGCGCACGGACCGACGAACGACACAGCAGCGGAGAGGTGATCGATGGGCGTCACGGGAGCCCCCGGGCCGGTGATGGACCGGGACGAGGTCGACCGTGCGCTGGCGCGGCTCGGCGCGGAGCACGAGGCGATCGAGACCTCGCTCCTCGCCCTGCAGGACCACGCGGGCCGACGGCTCCTGGAGGGCGCCCGGCTGACCGGGGTCACCGAGGAGCGCTGGGCCTCCGCGGAGGCGTCGATCACCCTGCTGTGGTCGTACTTCGACGCGTACACGGACGCGTTGCGCTCCGCGCGGGAGATCCGCTCGCGCCGCCGCTGGTCCAGCCGTGAGGACCTGGTCGAGCTGACTCAGCTGCTGCGCGGCGAGTCCGTCACGGTCGCCGGCGCGGCCACCGCCACGGCGGTCGCGCCCACACTGGTCGGCACGGGCAAGCTCAGCCAGAGCTTCTCCCTCGTCGCCCTCGTGGACCGGATGAACGAGCTGTACGCCTCGTCGCTGGACATGGTCGTCGCCGCCGACGCGGTGTGGTCGGCGCTGCCCGCGCGGATCGATTTACTGGCCGCGGAGCTCCACCGCACCCGGCAGCTCGCGCACTCGGTGGGAGTGCGCCCGGGCGAGCACCCGGCGGGCGACGACCTGGAGCGCATCACGGGCACGCTGACCCGGCTGCGCGAGGAGGTGATCTCGGACCCGCTGGCGTACTGGGTGCCCACGCAGGGCAGTTCGGCGCCCGGCGGCGGCCGCCCGGACACCACGGTGTACGACCGTGAGGCGCGCGCCCTGGAGGACGTACGGCGGGAGATCGACGCGGTGCTGACGGTCCGTCAGGACGCCGAGCAGCGGCTGGTCAGGCTGCGGGACGTGCTCAGCCGGGCCGACCGCACGCTCGCCGAGGCGCGTACCGCGCGCGGGGAGGTCCTCGCGAAGATCGCGGCGACGGAGGTCCCGGTGGTCAGCGGCCCGCCGACCGTGCTGCAGGAACAGCTCGCGACGGCCGCCGAGTACCGGCGGCACGCGCAGTGGCACCGGCTGTCCCCGCTGCTGGAGTCGCTGGAGCAGAAGGCGGAGGACGAGCTGCTGCGCGCCCGTGAGTCGCTCACGGCGGTCACCGCGCCGCTGGCGGTGCGGGCGGAGCTGCGCGGCCGGCTCGACGCGTACAAGGCGAAGGTGGCCCGGCACGGGCTGGCCGAGGACCCGTTCCTCATCGAGCGCTACGACGCGGCGCGCCGCATGCTGTGGAGCGCGCCCTGCGATCTGCGCGTCGCCGAACAGGCCGTCCTGCGCTATCAGCGGGCGGCCGCCGAACTGCTGTCCGCCCCGCGCGTACCGGAGCAGGGCGGGCCTCAGGACCACAGGGGGGAGCGGTAGCCATGAGTCAGGCGGGGCAGACGTGTCAGCGGCCGGGCTGCGAGGGGTCGTACGAGGACGTGGGCGGCGGCGAGCTGTACTGCGACACGTGCGGGCTCGCGCCGGTCGTCTCGGCGGGCGGCCCGGACGGCTCGCCCGCCGCCCGGGGCAGCCGCGGCAGCTCCAGCACCCCGGCCAGTTCCCGCAGCGCGCGTACGTCGTCGCAGTCGGCGAAGTCGCGCCGCTCGGTGTCGGGACGGCTCTCGCGGTCCCTGTCGGGCACGTCGACGGGCCGCTCGGTGTCGGTGCGCAGCTCCGGCTCCTCGGCCGGTTCCTCCGGGCGGGCGCGGCTCGGGGTGGGCCTGGTGTCGGTGCCGCAGGTGCCGCGCCCGGACCCGCGCGCGATGGTGCTGGACAACCCGGAGGTGCCCGAGCGCAAGCGGTTCTGCTCGCGCTCCGACTGCGGTGCGCCGGTGGGCCGTTCGCGCGGTGATCTGGCGGGGCGCACGGAGGGCTTCTGCACCAAGTGCGGCAACCCGTACTCGTTCGTCCCCAAGCTGCGGGCCGGGGACGTGGTGCACGGCCAGTACGAGGTCGCGGGCTGTCTGGCGCACGGCGGCCTGGGCTGGATCTATCTCGCGGTGGACCGGGCGGTCGCGGACCGCTGGGTGGTGCTGAAGGGCCTGCTGGACACGGGCGACCAGGACGCGATGGCGGCCGCGATCTCCGAGCGGCGCTTCCTCGCCGAGATCGAGCACGCCAACATCGTGCGGATCTACAACTTCGTCGAGCACCTCGACCAGCGGACGGGCTCGCTCGACGGCTACATCGTGATGGAGTACGTCGGCGGCAAGTCCCTCAAGGAGATCGCCAACACCCGCCGCACCGCTGAGGGCAAGCGGGACCCGCTGCCGGTGGAGCAGGCGTGCGCGTACGGCATCGAGGCGCTGGAGGCGCTCGGGCATCTGCACAGCCGCAACCTGCTGTACTGCGACTTCAAGGTCGACAACGCGATCCAGACCGAGGACCAGCTCAAGCTGATCGACATGGGCGCGGTGCGCAGGATGGACGACGAGGAGTCGGCCATCTACGGTACGATCGGCTACCAGGCGCCGGAGGTGGCGGACGTCGGCCCGTCGGTGGCGAGCGACCTCTACACCGTCGGCCGGACGCTGGCCGTGCTGACCTTCGACTTCCAGGGCTACACGACGGCCTTCGTCGACTCGCTGCCCGACCCGGACACCATCGAGGTCTTCCGCCGGTACGAGTCGTTCTACCGGCTGCTGGTGCGGGCCACCGACCCCGACCCGGCCCGCCGGTTCGCCTCCGCGCAGGAGATGGCCGAGCAGCTCACGGGGGTGCTGCGGGAGGTCGTGTCGGTGCAGACCGGCAAGGCCCGGCCGGCCCTGTCGACGCTGTTCGGGCCCGAGGTGAAGGTCACCGACAGCGAGCTGTTCCCGAAGCTGGAGGGGGAGGTGTCCCGGCTGGGGGCACGGGTCGTCACCGCCGCGCGCAACGGCGGGAGTTCCCTTCCGGCGGTCCCCGCGGCCACCGCGCCCGCCGCCCTCGCCCCGGGTCTGGTGCGGACCGTCCCCGCGCCCGCCGCCGGGCTGGCGCTGCCCGTCCCGCACGTGGACCCCTCCGACCCCAACGCCGGTTTCCTCGCGGGCCTGTTGACGTCCGGGCCGGGCGAGCTGATCACGGCCCTCGCGGCCGCGCCCGCGCCGTCCGTGGAGACCCGGCTGCGGCAGGTCCGCGCCTGGCTGGAGAACGGCGACCACCAGGCGGCCCTCCAGTCCCTCGCCACCCTGGAGGGTGAACGGCCCGACGACTGGCGGGTGGTCTGGTACCGGGGCGTGGCCTCGCTCGCCACCGGCGACCACGAGGGCGCCGCGCTCGCCTTCGACGCGATCTACGACGCCTTCCCCGGGGAGCCCGCCCCCAAGCTGGCGCTCGGTCTGTGCGCCGAGGTGCTGGGCCAGTTGGACAACGCAGCCGAGTACTACCGGCTCGTGTGGTCCACCGACCCGAGCTATGTGAGCGCCGCGTTCGGCCTCGCGCGCGTGCAACTAGCGGCAGGGGACCGCCGTGGCGCCGTACGGACGCTGGAGTCGGTGCCCGAGTCGTCCATCCACTACACGGCCGCGCGGGTGGCGGCGGTGCGGGCCCGGCTGCGGCAGCGGACGGCGGTCGCCGCCGACGTACCCTTCCAGGAGGACCTCACCGCGGCGGCGGCACAGGTCGAGGCGCTGGACGCGTACGGCCTGGACCCCACGCGGCGGGAGCAGTTGTCGGCGGAAGTCCTCGGCTGCGCGCTGGACTGGATACTCTCCGGGGGCCAGGGCGCCGGCCCGGACGCCCGGCGGCCGCTGCTCGGCGCCCCACTGGACGAGCGGGGGCTGCGCTTCGGCCTGGAGCGCTCGTACCGCACGCTGGCCCGGCTGGCGACACGCGGTGAGGAGAGGATCGACCTGGTGGAACGTGCCAACCGTTACCGCCCCCGGACGTGGGTGTAGTTGATGTCCCAGATGCCCCGGCAGGCCGCCCTGCCGACGTGTCCGAGCTGCGCGGAGCCGCTCGACGCGGGTGACCGTTACTGCGGCGCGTGCGGATACGACCTGTCGGTCGTGCCGCCCCGCCCGGACGACCACCCGACCCTCGCGATGAACGGCACGGCCGCCCCGGCGGCCGCGGCCGCTCCGGAGGCGCTCGCCGGCTGGGCCACCGCCCCGACACCCGTACCGCAACCGGGAGTCGAGGCGGCCGCGGCACCTGGGACACCGGCCACCGGGGTCCGTTTCGACCGTCCCGCCGAGCCCGAGGAGTATCCGCTGCAGGCACCGGATCCCCGGGTCGCCGCCGAGGCCGGGGTCAAGGTGTGTGTGGCCTGCCGGGCCGGGCGGGTCGACGGCGACGGGTACTGCGAGAACTGCGGGCACGCCCAGCCGCGCGAGCGCGACCACATGGAGCTGGAGTCGGGCCCGGTGGCCGCCGTCAGCGACCGCGGGCTGCGCCACCACCGCAACGAGGACGCCTTCGGCCTCGGTCGCTGCGCGCTGCCCGACGCCTCCCCGGCGCTCGTCGCGATCGTCTGCGACGGCGTCTCCTCGGCGACCCGTCCCGACGACGCGTCGATGGCCGCGGCCCGCGTGGCGAGCGAGTCACTGCTGGCGGCCCTCCCCCGGGGGACCCATCCGCAAGCGGCGATGCACGAGGCGATCGTCGCCGCCTCGCACGCCGTCAACGCGCTCGCCGACGAGCCCGCCACCGCCCGCGAGCACGCCCCGCACCAGAACTCCCCCGCCTGCACCCTCGTCGGCGCCGTCGTCACCGCGGGCCTGCTGGTCGTCGGCTGGGTCGGCGACAGTCGCGCCTACTGGGTCCCGGCCGACCGTGCCACGCCCCCGGCCCGGCTCACCGAGGACGACTCCTGGGCCGCCCAGATGGTCGCCGCGGGACTGATGAGCGAGGCGGAGGCCTACGCCGACGAGCGCGCCCACGCGATCACCGGCTGGCTCGGCGCCGACGCCTACGAACTGGAGCCGCACACCGCTTCCTTCAAGCCGGACCGTCCGGGTGTGGTGGTGGTGTGCACCGACGGCCTGTGGAACTACGCGGAGGCGGCCGAGGAGATGGCCGAGGTCGTCCCCCTCGACGCCGCCGTACGACCGCTGCACTGCGCCCAGGTTCTCGTCGGTCACGCCCTGGACGGCGGGGGCCACGACAACGTAACAGTGGCCGTCGTACCGTTCCCCGCACCGCCTCAGGGGGCAGGAAACGCCTGAGGGCGCAAACGGGGATATCCACGGCTGACACGCCCACGGACCGGAGGGGACCGGTCCGCACCTTGCGAGGGGGATTCGATCAGGCATGGCCAATTTCTCGAAGTCGAACGTGCCGCAGTTCTCGGTGGACGTCTACCAGAACGAGTACCTGCCGGAAGGCGGCCGTGAGGTCAACGCGATCGTCACGGTGACCGCGACCGGCGGCGGGACCATCGGCACCGCGGTGTCCGCGCCGCATCTGTACGGGCCGGGCCGGGGCCCGTCCGCCGCCGTGGCGATCATGGTGGACTGCTCCGGCTCGATGGACTACCCGCCGGCCAAGATGCGCAACGCGCGCGACGCCACCGCCGCCGCCGTGGACACCCTGCGCGACGGCGTGCACTTCGCGGTGATCGGCGGCACCCATGTGGCCAAGGAGGTGTATCCGGGCGGGGGCCGGCTCGCGGTGGCCGACGCCACCACCCGCGAGCAGGCCAAGCAGGCGCTGCGCCGGCTCAGCGCGGGCGGCGGCACCGCGATCGGCACCTGGCTGCGGCTGGCCGACCGGCTGCTGTCCTCGGCCGAGGTCGGCATCCGGCACGGCATCCTGCTCACCGACGGCCGCAACGAGCACGAGTCGCCGCAGGACCTCAAGGCCGCGCTCGACGACTGCGCGGGCCGGTTCACCTGTGACGCCCGCGGTGTGGGCACCGACTGGGAAGTGAAAGAAGTCACAGGGATCGCCTCCGCCCTGCTCGGCACCGCCGACATCGTCGCCGACCCGACGGGTCTGGCCGCCGACTTCACGCAGATGATGGAGACGGCGATGGGCAAGGAGGTCGCGGACGTCGCGCTGCGGCTGTGGACCCCGGTCGGCACCACCATCAAGTTCGTCAAGCAGGTCGCGCCGACGGTGGAACAGCTCACCGACCGCCGCACCGAGGCGGGCCCGCGCGCGGGCGACTACCCCACCGGTTCCTGGGGCGACGAGTCCCGCGACTACCACGTGTGCGTGGAGGTCCCGGCGGCGAACGTGGGCCAGGAGATGCTGGCCGCACGGGTCTCGCTGGTCGTCCCGCAGGCGGACGGGACGGTCCAGAACCTGGGCGCGCAGGGGCTCGTGCGGGCCGTGTGGACCGACGACATGGCGGCCTCGACCTCGATCAATCCACAGGTCGCGCACTACACGGGTCAGGCCGAACTGGCACAGGTCATCCAGCAGGGGCTGGACCTGCGCAAATCAGGTGATATGGATGGAGCGACGGCCAAACTGGGCCGTGCCGTCCAGCTCGCGAGCGTCTCGGGGAACGCCGATACTGCGAAACTGCTTGCGAAGGTGGTGGACGTGGTCGACGCCACGACAGGTACTGTGCGACTGAAGGCGAAGGTCGCGGAGGCCGACGAGATGACTCTCGAGACCCGGTCCACAAAGACTGTTCGTGTAAAGAAGCAGTGACGTCGGACGACCACGAGGTCACCGAAGGAGAGAGGGGGACGCGCCGACATGCCGACCTGCCCGAACGGACACCAGTCGGGTTCCGACGACTGGTGCGAGGTCTGCGGTCACCGCATGGCCGGTGCCGTGCCTCCGCCCCCGCCGCCCCCGCCCACCGCGGGCGGCTACGGCTTCCCGCCCCCGCAGGGCACCCAGCCCGGCGGGGGGCGGCATCCGTCGTCCGTGCCGAACCACGAGCCGGAGCTCTGCCCGCAGTGCCGTACGCCCCGTGAGGGCGGTGCGCCGTTCTGCGAGGAGTGCCGGTGGAACTTCCTCACCAACACGGCGACCTCGTACACCCCGGCCGCCCCGCGCCCGCCGGCGCCCGGTGGCCCTGGCGGCCCCGGTGGTCCCGGTGGGCGTTTCCAGGGGCCGCCGCCGTCCTTCGGCGGCAGCGACTCCTTCGACTACCAGAGCTCCAGGCCGTCGCAGGTGAACCGGCCCGCCGAGCCGATCCCGCCCTTCGGCGGCGACCCGTCCCGGCCTTCGGGTCCGGGCGGTGCGGCCGGCGGCCCGGGCGCGTTCGGACGGGAGCCGTCGGGTCCGGGTGGGCCCGGGGCCTTCGGTCGCGAGCCCGGAGGCCCGCCGGCCGGCGGACCCGGCGGACCCGGCGGATACGGGAGCGAGCCGGGCGGCCCCGGCGCCTTCGGGCCGCCTGGGCGCACGGCGGGTGGCCCCGACCCCTTCGGGCGTGAGCCGGGGCGCACGGCCGGTGGTCCGGACGCCTTCGGGCGCGAGCCGGGGCGCACGGCCGGTGGTCCCGACGCGTTCGGGCGCGAGCCGGGGCGCACGGCCGGTGGCCCCGACGCGTTCGGGCGCGAGCCCGGCGGCGCGTTCGGGCGTGAGGGCGGCGGTACGGCGGCCGGTGGCCCCGGGGCGTTCGGGCGGGAGCCCGGGCGTACGACGGGTGGCCCCGACCCCTTCGGCCGCGAGCCCTCGGCTGCGCCCTCCGACCCCTTCCGCCGTGATCCCGCGGGTGCGCCCTCCGACCCCTTCCGCCGTGATCCCGCTGGTCCCGGTGGGCCCGGCGGCCCCTCGGGTTTCGGTGCCGACCCCTCGCGTCCCGTCCCGCCGCCGCCCGGTCCGGGTGGTCCCGGCGGGCCCGGTGGGCCGGGCGTGCCGCAGGCCTTCCAGCCGCCCGGCCCCGGTCGTCAGGCGCCCCCGCCCGGCTACCCGCAGGAGACCGGCCGGCCGCAGCCCGGCGGCCCGGCCTTCGGCGGCGCCGACGACGACTGGGTGATCTCCCCGCCGTCCCACTCCGGTCAGGGCCAGGGCCCCGGCGGCCAGGGCGGCGGCTACGGCTACCCGCAGCCCGGTTCCACCCAGGCACCGCCCCCGCCCGGCCCGGCGTTCCCACAGCAGCCGGCGACCTGGACGGCGACCATCGCTCCGGACCGCGCGTACTTCATGGCGATGATGCAGCGCTCGGGCCCGGAGGCCGCGGGGCTCAACCTGCCCGCGTACTCGCCCGAGCAGCAGCGCACGCTCACCGGCAACCAGGTCACCATCGGCCGCCGCCGGCACTCCACCGGCGAGACCCCCGACATAGACCTGTCGGTGCCGCCGGAGGACCCGGGCGTCTCGCACCAGCACGCGGTCCTGGTCCAGCAGCCGGACGGCACCTGGGCGGTCGTCGACCAGAACTCGACGAACGGTACGACGGTCAACAACGGCGAGGAGCCCATCCAGCCGTTCGTGCCGGTGCCGCTCCAGGACGGCGACCGGGTGCACGTGGGCGCCTGGACGACGATCACCATCCGCCGGGGCTGAGAGACGGACCGGGTCCGGGGGCTACGGTTCGACGAGCCGTGCCCCCGACGATCCCGGCAGGGGCCAGGCGTACGGCCCCTCCGGTTCGTCCAGCCACGCCCAGGCGTGCCGGGCGCCGACCGTGACGCCGTAGCGCTGTCGGTCCGGCATTCCCTCGCGCTCCCACAGGGCGTACGCCTCCTGGGGCTCGAGGCTGCCCCGGGTGAGCGACAGCAGGAAGCGGAACAGGTCGCTCTCCCTGGCCCGGTGCGGCACCCCGCCCAGCGCGGCCGGCTCCGGCTCGGGGCGGCTCGCTCCGCGCAGGGGCACGAAGTAGGCGGGGGTGTGCAGGAAGTGCCCCTCGGCCTGCCCGGCGTCCCGTACGGTCAGCGCGACCAGGCCGGTGGCCAGCGGGGTCAGGACGATGGCGCCCGGCCGGCACTGGGCGATCCAGGCGCGCGGGACCGAGGCCAGCCGGCAGGTCGCGATGATCCGGTCGAAGGGGGCGCGCTCGGGCACTCCGCGCGCCCCGTCCCCGGTGACGACGGTCGGGTGGTACCCGGCGGCGGCGAGGTGGCGCCGCGCGGACTCGGTGATCTCCGGGTCCAGATCGACGGTGGTGACATGGTCCTCGCCGAGCCGGTACGCCAGCAGCGCCGCGTTGTAGCCGGTGCCGGCCCCGATCTCCAGCACCCGGTCGCCGGTCTCGACCCGCAGCGCGGCCAGCATCAGCGCCATCAGGGAGGGCTGGCTGCTGGAGGAGAGCAGCTCGCCGTCGCGCATCCGGGTGGCCAGCGGAGTGTCCTCGTAGGCGCCGCGCACCCAGCGCTCACGGGTGCGCGGGTCGGGGCTCTCGCCCCAGCGCCGTTCGAATCCGCCGACGCCGCCGACGTAGTAGTACGGCACGAAGAGGTGGCGCGGGACCGCCCCGAACGCCTCCCGCCAGCCCGGGTCGCCGTCGAAGGCCCCGCTGGCCTCGACGGCGCGCACCATCGCGGCCCGCGCCGAGGCGGCGAGGTCGTCAAGACCGTGGTCGATGCCGAGCCCACCCATGCCTCCACTGTGCGGCGGAACACGGCCGGGGGCGAGCCTGCGGGCGGCCGGGCGGCCAGCGCAAGCCTGCGGGCGGCCGGGCGGCCGGCGCGAGCGGCAGGGCGGCAGGGCGGCAGGGCGGCAGGGCGGCAGGGCGGCAGGGCGGCCAGCGCAAGACTGCGGGCGGCAGGGCGGCCAGCGCAAGACTGCGGGCGGCAGGGCGGCCAGCGCAAGACTGCGGGCGGCAGGGCGGCCAGCGCAAGACTGCGGGCGGCAGGGCGGCCAGCGCAAGACTGCAGGCGGCAGGCGGCAGGCGGCAGGCGGCAGGCGGCAGGCGGCAGGCGGCAGGCGGCAGGGGGCAGGGGGCAGGGGGAGGAAAGCGGCCGGTCCTAAGCCTTCCGTCCTCGGTCCCCCCGTCTGAGACCATGGGGTGGTGAAAGAGATTCGGCGCGGCACGCTTCAGGAGCAGACCTTCTACGAGCAGGTCGGTGGGGAGGAAACCTTCCGCCGACTGGTCCACCGTTTCTACCAGGGCGTGGCCGGGGACCCGCTCCTCAAGCCCATGTACCCCGAGGAGGACCTCGGTCCGGCGGAGGAGCGCCTCGCGCTGTTCCTCATGCAGTACTGGGGCGGCCCCACGACGTACAGCGAGAACCGCGGCCACCCCCGTCTGCGCATGCGGCACGCTCCCTTCGTCGTCGACCGGGCGGCGCACGACGCCTGGCTGAAGCACATGCGGGACGCGGTCGACGAGCTCGGGCTCTCCGAGGAGCACGAGCAGACCCTGTGGAACTACCTGACGTACGCCGCGGCGTCGATGGTGAACGCCGCCGACTGACGGATGGTGATCCTGGTGGCGGGCGCGGGCGGTCTCGCCGTCTCGCACATCAACGACGCCGGCTACTGGATGTTCACCCGGCTGTCCGGGCTGGACGTGGCCTCCGGACTGCGCACCTGGACGGTCCTGACGACCCTGATGGGCTTCATCGGCTTCGGTATGACGGCCGCGCTGTGGCCCCTGGTGTGAGCCGCGGCCCCTGAGAGGAGCTGCGGCCCCCGATGATCGTGGCGCCGGCCGTCAGCGGACGCTGACGTCCAAGGTCCCGAGCGAACCCGCACGCCGTACCGCGATCGAGCCGTACGGCGTGCGCAGGCGCAGCCAGGCTCCGAACGAGAGCAGCGCCAGGTCCCGGGCCCCGGCCGAGGGCCGCAGGAACCCCAGCGACTGGGCCGCGTGCACAGCCCGTACCGGAAGTCCGGTGTCGCCGACCGTCCGGGACCAGATCTCCCGTCCGATGCGGTCGAGTTCGGCGCGGGTACGGTCCTCGGGGGCGAGTTCCCCGGTACGGCCCCGGAACTCGGCGACGGCCGCGCCGACCAGCGCGCGCAGCGCGTCCGGCGCCGGCAGGCCCGTCTCGGTCCGCCATCCGCCGCGCGGCGGCAGGACACCCGCCCACGGCGGCCCGGTGACGGCGGGCGGTACGGCGGCCGTGGCCGCGGTCTCCTCCACCGTCTCCAGCAGCTCCCCCGCGGACACGGTGACGTCCAGGGTGACGTCGAGCCCGTCCTCGTACGGCTTGGCGAGGCGTACGGCACGGATCGCGAGCACCTCGAAGGAGGGCGGCCGGCCGAACACGGCGAGTGCCGTGCCGGCCGCCTGAAGGCGCACCGCGGCTCCACGGTCGTAGTGGAGCAGCCGCGAGAGGAAGGCCGCGAGGTCCGCCGCCTCCCCCTCGTCGGCGAGGTGGAGCACCGTCATGCGGCGACGGCCTCCTCGGCGTCGTCGCGGTACTCGGCGAGGAACTCCCGCTCCTCGGCGGTCAGCCGCCGTGGCCGCTGCGCCTCGAAGTCGAACGGTACGACGACCGTGGCCGCCCTCACGTAGAGGAGGTCGCCGTCCTTCACCTCGTAGGTGATGGTGAAGGAGGCGGCCCGGACCTCGGTGATCCACAGTTCGACGGTCACCGGTGTGGGCCGGTGGACGAGCTGCCGCTTGTAGTCGATCTCGTGGCGCGCCACCACGGACCCCTGCTTGAAGTTCTTCTCAGGGCGGGTCAGGAAGTCGATACGGGCTTCCTCCAGATAGCGGAGGAACACCGTGTTGTTGACGTGGCCGTACGCGTCCATGTCAGACCAGCGCAGGGGGCAGTGATAGATGTGGCGCGCCATCGATCAGCCCCGGGTCAGCTTCTTGTAGGTGGCGCGGTGCGGACGTGCGGCGTCCGCTCCCAGCCGCTCGACCTTGTTCTTCTCGTACGACTCGAAGTTCCCCTCGAACCAGAACCACTTCGACTCACCCTCGTAGGCGAGGATGTGGGTCGCCACCCGGTCGAGGAACCACCGGTCGTGGGAGACGACCACGGCGCAGCCGGGGAACTCCAGCAGCGCGTTCTCCAGGCTGCTGAGGGTCTCGACGTCCAGGTCGTTGGTCGGCTCGTCGAGGAGCAGCAGGTTGCCGCCCTGCTTGAGGGTGAGCGCGAGGTTCAGACGGTTGCGCTCGCCGCCGGAGAGGACGCCGGCCGGCTTCTGCTGGTCGGGGCCCTTGAAGCCGAAGGCGGAGACGTACGCGCGGCTCGGCATCTCGACCTGGCCCACGTTGATGTAGTCCAGCTCGTCGGAGACGACCGCCCACAGGGTCTTCTTCGGGTCGATGTTCTCGCGGCTCTGGTCGACGTACGAGATCTTGACGGTCTCGCCGACCTTGATGTCACCGGAGTCCGGGGTCTCGAGGCCCTGGATCATCTTGAAGAGGGTGGTCTTGCCGGCGCCGTTCGGGCCGATCACGCCGACGATGCCGTTGCGCGGCAGCGTGAAGGAGAGGTCGTCGATCAGGACCTTCTCACCGAAGGCCTTGTTCAGCTTGCTGACCTCGACGACGACGTTGCCCAGCCGCGGGCCCGGCGGGATCTGGATCTCCTCGAAGTCCAGCTTCCGCATCTTCTCGGCCTCGGCGGCCATCTCCTCGTAGCGGGCGAGGCGTGCCTTGGACTTGGCCTGACGCCCCTTGGCGTTGGACCGCACCCACTCCAGCTCTTCCTTGAGCCGCTTCTGCCGCTTGGCGTCCTTCTGACCCTCGACCTTGAGACGGGTGGCCTTGGTCTCCAGGTACGTGGAGTAGTTGCCCTCGTACGGGTAGGCGCGCCCGCGGTCGAGCTCCAGGATCCACTCGGCCACGTTGTCGAGGAAGTACCGGTCGTGGGTGATGGCCACGACGGTCCCCGCGTACTTGGCGAGGTGCTGCTCGAGCCAGTTCACGGACTCGGCGTCGAGGTGGTTGGTGGGCTCGTCGAGGAGCAGCAGGTCGGGGGCCTCGAGCAGCAGCTTGCACAGCGCCACACGCCGCTTCTCACCACCGGAGAGGTTGACGACGGGCCAGTCGCCGGGCGGGCAGCCGAGCGCGTCCATGGCCTGCTCGAGCTGAGCGTCGAGGTCCCAGGCGTTGGCGTGGTCGAGGTCCTCCTGCAGCTTGCCCATCTCGTCGAGCAGCGCGTCGGAGTAGTCGGTCGCCATCAGCTCGGCGATCTCGTTGAACCGGTCGAGCTTGCCCTTGATCTCGGCGACACCCTCCTGGACGTTCTCCAGGACGGTCTTGTCCTCGTTGAGGGTGGGCTCCTGCATCAGGATGCCGACGCTGTATCCGGGCGAGAGGAAGGCGTCGCCGTTGGACGGCTGCTCGATCCCCGCCATGATCTTCAGAACGGTCGACTTACCGGCACCGTTCGGGCCGACCACACCGATCTTCGCGCCGGGCAGGAAGTTCAGCGAGACGTCGTCAAGGATGACCTTGTCGCCGTGTGCCTTGCGCGTCTTGCGCATGGTGTAGATGTACTCAGCCAAGAGAAACCGTCCGGCAGCTTGAAATCTGGCAGTGGGCAGATACACCCCATCTTGCCGGACGGCTACCCCTCGGGGGAAACCCGTTCGTCCGGACCCCTCTGAGCTGGGGGTTCGTGGTTGACGGCGGTGGGCGGCCGGGGGACACGCGGCTCGGGCGGTCGCAGCGGCCCACGTTTTCCGGACTGGCGTCCCTGATCCGCGGGGCTGTCAGCAGGCGATGGCGGTCGCTCCGCCGTCGAGGATCGGGTCGGTTGCCGTGCCGTCGACGCGGAGGACGCCGGCGGTGCGGTCCCAGATCAGTTCGTAGTCGCCCGCGGCGACGGGGCGGTGGCCGTCGTCGGTCGTCCAGGAGCCCGCGCTGCCGAGGGCCAGGCCGGTGCGGCCCACCGCGTAGGCCTCGCCGGCGCCGGCCATGAGGAAGGACGTCTCCCGCACCACGGCCGTACAGCCGCCCGGCCCCGCAGGGTGCAGCACCTGGTAGCGGGCGCTCCAGAGCAGGTCGCTCAGCGCTCCCCCGACGATGCCGAGCACCGCCGCGCCGATCAGCAGGCGCTTGCCCAGGCGGGTCCCCTTGGCCCACTTGCGCGGGAGTCCCGCGGTGCCCGCCCGGGTGAGGGCCCGGCACAGAAGGAGCGCCACGACGAGGAGAGTCGCGCTCACGCCCCAGCCGGGGACCACCCGCCCCCGTACGACCAGCAGGAGACCGCTCCAGCTCGCCACGGCGACGAGCGCCAGACTCCCGGTGCCGGCTGCCGCGGCGAGGGCCGACGACCACCCCGCGCTGCTCTGTGTACGTCCCTCGGTCACGGCGGTTAGGACGGTAAGCCCGCGACGAGGGTTGCGCGGAGAGGTCTGTCGCCCCGTTGCGTGAGTGGTCCCTCAGCGGTTCCTCAGCCGTTCTCCTTGCGGCCCACCAGCAGCAGGGCCGCTCCGCCGATCACCACCAGGCCGATGGCCGTGCCCGCGATGATCGGGGTGGCGCTGGAGCCGCCCGTCTCGGCGAGGTCGGTGTCGGTGGCGGTGGTGCCGCCGACGGTGGCCGGGCTGGGGTCGCTGAGGGTCTGCGTGGTCAGGTTCGAGGTCTCCGCGGTCTGGGTCTGGCAGTCCAGCAGGCCGGTGAAGCGGGTCTCGGCGCCCTGGAGGCCGGTGATCGTGAAGTCGTAGGGCTGGTCCTCCTGCAGCGGGATGGTCACCGTCCGGGACGTGCCCGCCGGGATACTGTGCCCGGCGCCCATCAGTTCGAAGGTGAAGGCCTCGTCGCCCTGGTTGGCCACGGTGATGTCCACGCCACCCCTGGCGCAGTTCTTCGCCGCCGACAGGGCCGGTACGGCACCCTGCTCCGCCCAGGTCGCGCTCGCCGTCGCCGACACGGTCGACTCACTGGAGCCGGCCAGGATCTGCGTCTGGCTGCGGCTCTCCGAGGTGAAGGCGCGGCCGACGGGGATGGTCGTGGACGCCTGCACCGTCAGTTCGGCGGAGCCGGGCCCGGCGTCGGCGGGGACGTCGAAGAACAGCTCGCTGCCGTCCCGCGCGGTGGTGACCGGCTCACCGTCCTTGCCGACGATCCGCACCCCGGTGGTCCCGGCGTCCAGCGGCGGCGTCACCGTCACCGCGCTCGCGTCGGTGTGCACCGTCACCGGTCCGATCCGCTCGCCGGGGTGACCGGAGACGGCCGGCGCGTCGAGCGTCAGGGACGCCGCCGGCTCGGTCACGTCACGGGCGGCCTTGTGCAGGTAGTCCGCTAGCTGCTCGGCCTGCGGGTCGACGGCGTCGACGTCCGCGTCGTCCGAGGAGCGCCAGATCGCCACCTGGGTGCCGGCCGCCGCGTCCTGTTCGGTGAGGCCGCCGGTGATCCCGGCCTTCGCCGCCAGCGAGGCAAGGTCGTTGACCTGCGGGTAGGAGTTCTGCAGGATCCAGCGGATCCGGCCCGCGTCGTCGTTGGCGTCCAGCGAGGTGCCGCTCCACGGCGTCTCGTGGTACTTGGCGTCCCGCTGGGTGGGGTTGTGCAGGTCGACGCAGTAGGTCTGCAGGGTGCCGCCGCCGTCGACGGACATCTCGAACAGGCCCGCCGAGATCTCCTGGTCCCCGCTGTCGTCGTGGAGCACGGCGGCGCCGTACGTCTTGAGGCCGCCCATGGTGGCGGTTGCTCCGCCCTGGGTCTGCGGGGCCTCATCGGCGGCGGCCGGGCCCGCGGAGGCGATCAGGCCGGCGGCGGCGACGAGTCCGCAGACCAGCGTCGACGCGGCGAGGCGGGCGGCACCCCGCCGACGCGCGGACGGCGCGGTGAACGAAGAAATCAACGCATTTCCCCTTCGAGCAGGACTCGTTGACGCGGGCGTACGGTCCCGCCGGCGGAATCAGGAGCCCCCTGAGCCACGATCGGCATCCTAGAGACGCCCGCGCACCCGGTTTCCCGGTCCTGTCGTCGGTTGGACGATCCGACTCGGAATCGTTATCCCCAAGATCGTCAACAGCCGGGCCGTGACCAGGGCTTATCGGCAAATCCGCCGGGCAAGCCGGATGGATCGGATGGATAGGATGGATCCGCCGATAAGCCGCCCACCGGTCAGGTCAGGACACGACACGATCCGACGTCACGTCACCGCTACCGGCTCACGCGGCGGTTGGGGCTCCGGCTCGGCCGAGTCAGCCGCCGGGACGGGGGTCGCCCAGTCGGGCTCTGGCTGCGCGGGCGCGCCCAAGGTGACCGGCTCGGGCCTGGTCGAGCGCCGGAACGCCGAGGTGCCGCGCGCGATGTCGTGGCCGATCGACACCGCGTCGATGTCGGCCGAGGTCCAGTTCTGCTGCCCCTCCCGGGTCTCCGTGCGCACCTTGAGCCGGCCCTGCACGATCACCGGCTCGCCGACGTTCAGCGAGGCCGCCGCGTTGACGGCCAGCTGCCGATTGGCCCACACCGTGAAGAAGTTGGTGTGCCCGTCGGTCCAGATGCCCTTCTCCCGGTCCCAGTAGCGCGAGGTCACCGCCAGCCTGAACCTCGCCGACGGTCCCGCCGCCAGCTCCCGGTAGACCGGCTGCGTCGCCACGTTTCCCACCGCGCACACGATCGTCTCGTTCATCGTCGGACTCCTTCCGGACACGCGTACGGGCTCGTCCCGTACGGCTGCGGTCGCCGCGCCGACCGCCTCCCTCGCGATCGCCGCAGAGCCAGACTGCCTCCGCCGGTCCGGGCCCGCCGGGCCCTGGGGACCACCGCCCGCCTGTGGACAACTCCGCCACCCGGACGAGTGAGCCCCGTGATCCACCGGTGGACCACTCCCCCACCCGGCCCACCCTGCTCCGCGTCAGCGCACCCCCGCCCCCACCACCTTCCCGTACTGCTCCCGTACCTCCCGGTACCGCAGCAGCTCCGCCGCCAGGGGATCCAGGACCCGGGCCCGGCCGCAGCCGGCGGCGGCCTCCCGCAGACGGCGTTCGGCGTCCTGCCCGTACCGTCGGGCCGGTCCCCTGGCCGCCATGCGGCAGCTCCACTCCACGAGCGGTCCGCCGACGATCCCGGACACCATCAGCAGCACCGGCACGCCCAGGTTCGGGTCCATGACCCCGACGATCTGCCCCACCAGCCAGAGCCCGCCGACGACCTGAAGGAGTGTCATGGCCGCCTGCGCCAGCACGGCCACCGGCCACCAGCCCGGCCGCGGGGGCCGCCCCGGCGGCAGTCCGGCCCGTGCGGCCAGCTCGTCCAGCGCCTCCGGCAGCCCCTGGGAGCCCCGTACGGCGGCCTCGCGCACCGCTTGCGCCCAGGGCGCGGGGAGCCCGCCGGAGGCCCGTTCGGACACCGTGCGCACCGCCTGTTCGACGCGCTGACGGGCCGTGGCCTCCTCGTCGGCCTGGGTACGGGCCGGGAACCGGCCGGTGAACGGGTCCACCTCGCCCTGGCACCACCGCCACAACCGCAGCCACGGCGTCCCGCACGCGCGGCCCGCGTTGCGCAGCCAGGCGCGTTCGGCGGCCTCGCCCGCAGCGGTGGCGCCCACCGCGTCCGCGAGCCGGTCGGCGAACTCCTCCCGCGCCTCCTCGCTGAGCCCGGTGCGCTGCCCGGTGACGTAGACCGGCCGCAGCCCGGCCGCGGCGGCGTCCACGTCGGCCGAGACCCGACGGCCCGCCGCGCCGCGCTCCTTGACGAACTGCCCGAGCAGCTCGCGCAGTTCACCGACCCCGTCCCCGGTGAGCGCGGACATCGCGAGGACGGTGGCGCCCGGTTCGCCGTACTCGCCGAGGGCGATGCCGTCCTCGTCGAGGAGCCGGCGCAGATCGTCGAGGACCAGTTCGGCGGCCTCGCCGGGCAGCCGGTCGACCTGGTTGAGGACGATGAACATCACCTCGGCGTGGCCCGCCAGGGGCCGCAGATACCGCTCGTGGAGCACGGCGTCGGCGTACTTCTCGGGGTCCACGACCCAGACGACCGCGTCGACGAGTTTCAGGATGCGGTCGACCTGTTCGCGGTGCTGTACGGCCGCCGAGTCGTGGTCGGGCAGGTCGATCAGGACGAGTCCGCGCAGCTGTTCCTCGGCCTCCGGGCTCTGCACCGGCCGTCGGCGCAGCCGGCCCGGGATGCCGAGGCGGTCGATGAGGCTCGCGGCGCCGTCGCTCCAACTGCACGCGATGGGCGCGGCGGTCGTCGGACGCCGTACGCCGGTCTCCGAGATGGGCACGCCGGCGAGGGTGTTGAACAACTGCGACTTGCCGCTGCCGGTGGCGCCCGCGAGGGCGACGACGGTGTGCTGCCCGGAGAGCTTGCGCCGCGCCGCCGCCTCGTCGAGCACCCGGCCGGCCTCGGCGAGCGTCCTGTTGTCGAGGCGGGTGCGGGACAGGCCCACGAGTTCGCGCAGCGCGTCGAGGCGGGAGCTCAGGGGTCCGCCGTAGACGGGCCGGGCGGCGGCCGGCGCGCCGGCGCCACCGGTCCGTACCTCCACCACGGCGGCCTGCTCACCGGCCGAATCCTCGTTCACCCGGCGTGCGATGAGCCCGTCGTCCCACACACCGACCGCTTCACCGAGCGGATCGGCACCGACGTCGACGACGTCCGCGCGGGCTTCGGTACGGCGTTCCGCGCGGTTTTCCATACGGCTCGCCGGACGGCGTTCCGCGCGGTTTTCCGGACGGCGGTCGGCGCGGTTTTCCGTACGGCGGTCCGCGCGGACCTCAGCAGGGCGCTCCACACGTGCCTCCGTACGGGTCTCCGTACGGTTCTCCGTACGAGCTTCCGTACGGCGTTCCGCGCGGGCTTCGGTACGGGCTTCCGCACGCCGTTCCGTACGGGCCGGGGCCTCCGCACGGTGGCCGGCGCGGGCTTCCGAACGCCGTTCCGCGCGGCCCGTCACGCGCGCGTGGCCGGCCGCAGCGTCCTTCGCCTTCTCCGCTCCAGTCCCTCCGGTCGCTTCCGTCCCTCCCGCCGCTCCGACCACTTCCTTCCCGTCCTTCATCGTCGGGCGCGTGCTCTCCGCGCCGCCGCCGATTCCCTCACGCGCCGTGTTGACTGTGTTGTTCGAGTGATCGGTGTGATCGGTGTGATCCGTGTGGTCCTCGTCCGTGACGGCGGTCACCGGTCACCTCTCCTTCTGCAGTACGGACAGCGCGGCGATGAGTTCGGCCTGGGGCTCGGCGTGGACGTCGAGTCCGTCGAGGGGGGCGAGGCGGCGCTCGCGTTCGGTGTGCAGGACGCGGTCGAGGTGTTCGGTGAGCAGCCGTCCGCCGCGGTCGCGCAGGCGCAGCGCGCCGTGGGCGCCGAGCCGTTCGGCGAGGCCCTCGCCGGCGGTGCGGGCCCGGCGGCCGCCGAGCAGGGCGGTGGCGACGAGGGCGGCGACCGCCTCGGGGTCGGGTGCGGCTCCGCGTTCCAGGGCGCGCACTTCGTCCTCGGCGTACTCCTCGAGCTCGCGCCGCCACCGTCGTACGGCCATCCCGATGCGGTGCTCGGCGTGTTCCGGGGTGGACTCGGCGTCGGTCAGGGTCGGTGCGGCGGAGGCGGGTTCGCGGCGCCAGGCCTCGTCGACGCGTTCGTCGGCGGCGGTGACGGCGCACAGCAGGAGGGCGGCCAGGCTCCCCGAGAGGGCGTCGAGGAGTTCGCCCGCGGTGCAGTCCAGGGGGAAGGCCCGCCAGCGCTTGAGGGCGTCCCCGGCGAGGACGGCGCCGTTCTGCAGCCGGCCCCGCACGCGCGCGTACTCGCTGTCGTACGCCTTCTCGACCGCCGTGGTGAGCCGCAGGGCGGCCGCGTACTGTGCGGCGGCGGCACCGGCGAGCTCGGGCATCCGGGACTTGAGGGAGTCGAGGACGCCGTGCGCGGTGCGGGCGAGGGCGTGGTGGCGGGCGCCGGGGTCCTGGGCGTGGTGGACGAGCCAGGTCCGCAGCGGGGCCACGGCGGTCGCCGGGAGCAGGCCGCCGCCCCAGGCGGACTCGGGGAGTTCGGGGACGGTGAAGCGGGGCACGTCGCCGAGGCCGGCCTTGGTGAGCAGGGCGCCGTACTGCCGGGACACCTCGGCGACGACCTGGTGGGGCACGCGGTCCAGGACGGTGACGAGGGTGACGTCGTACTCCTTGGCGGTGCGCAGCAGATGCCAGGGGACGGCGTCGGCGTAGCGGGCGGCCGTGGTGACCATCACCCAGATGTCGGCGGCGCAGAGCAGTTCGGCGGCGAGGACGCGGTTGTCGGCGATGAGGGAGTCGACGTCGGGGGCGTCGAGGAGGGCGAGGCCGGGCGGGAGGCTCTCGGCGGTCTCGATGCGCAGGACGCGCCGGCCGTCCTCGCCGGGCGGCAACAGGTCGTCGGTGGGCTCCTGGTGGGGTACCCACACGCGGGTGAGGCCGGGCAGGACGCGCATACCGCTGAACCAGTGATGGTCCTCCGGATGGCAGACCAGCACCGGGGTCCGGGTCGTCGGCCGCAGCACGCCCGCCTCGCTGACGCGCCGTCCCACGAGGGAGTTGACGAGGGTCGACTTGCCCGCGCCGGTGGAGCCGCCCACGACGGCCAGCAGTGGGGCTTCGGGCTGTCTGAGACGGGGCACCAAATAGTCGTCGAGCTGGGCGAGCAGTTCGTCGCGGTTGGCACGCGCGCGTGGCGCCCCCGCCAGGGGCAGCGGGAAGCGTGCGGCGGCGACACGGTCGCGCAGGGCGGAGAGTGCGTCGAGCAGCTGAGGCCGTACGTCCAAGGTCACCACATGCGAAGAATGCCCAATTTTAGGGGATTTATGAAGCATATAGGCATGTCTGCGCGCCGATAGGACACAAGGGACGGAGGGGACGACTGGGACACAGGCACAGCCCAGGCATAACGAGTGCACAACACCCGGGTCGCGAGACGCCAAAAGCGATGCACGATTCGCACCTGCCTGCGATTATCAGGACCGCTTCACCGAACCTCCACATTGAGCCACGGAGGCGAAGCAACCAGGACAAGGAACCGGGAGCCCTATCCTTGTCCCCGGCAACGTCACGGATCGCCCCACACCCGGGCACCACGTACGAGGCCACCCCACCGGCCCCCGTAGCTCAGTGGATAGAGCAGGCGCCTTCTAAGCGCTTGGCCGCAGGTTCGAGTCCTGCCGGGGGCGCAAACACCCTCTGACCAGCGGAAACGCTGGTCTTCTTTGTTTTCCGATCCGTGCACATCGCTAATAGGCCAAGCGCCTTGACTGCCCACGATCGTGGGCATAAAAGTGGAGCATGGCAGATGAGCGGTACAACATCGGGCCCATGGCTGCCTCATGGCTGCGCGCCCTCAAGTCCGAGAACAAGAGCGACAACACGCTGCGAATCTACGGAAACGCGGTTAAACAGTTCGCCCGGTTCCTGCTCGACCAGGACGACGGCTATCAGCCGGTCGACGGCGAGGACGGCACGCCCGGCCGGCCCGCGCCGACCGACCTCGACGAGGTGCACCGCGAGCACGTGCAGGCGTACATCGCCGCCACGATCAAGCGAACGTCCGCCTCGAACGCGAACCAACACTTCCGCGCGTTGAAAACATTTTTCAACTGGCTGGAGAACGAGGAAGAGATCACGCGCACGCCCATGCGCACGATGAAACCGCCGACGGTCACCGAGACCGAGGTGCCCGTCATCTCCGAGGCCGACCTCGTGAAGCTGTTCAAGACGTGCAAGGGCAAGACGTACGCCGACCGGCGGGACACGGCGATCCTGATGCTGTTCCTCGACACGGGTGTGCGGCTGTCCGAACTGACCGAGCGTCGGGTCGGCGACCTCGACCTCGACCTCATGGTGCTGCGCGTCCTCGGCAAGATGGACAAGTGGCGGTCGGTGCCGTTCGGCCGGGCTACGGCGACCGCTCTCGACCGGTACATGCGGGCGGCCGCGAAGCACAAGGGCAAGCCGCTCGACGAGGACATGTGGCTGTGGTGGGCAGATCGCGGGAAGGGGCATCGCCTCACCGTCTGGGGCGTGGGGAAGATGCTCAAGCGGCGGTGCGCCGAGGCAGGTATCGACCCGATCCACCCGCATCAGTTCCGGCACACGTTCGCACACATGTGGAAGGTGCACGGGGGGAACGAGGACGACCTCATGCGCATCACGGGTTGGTCGTCGCGACAGATGCTGTCGCGGTACGCGGCATCCGCCGGCGCAGAGCGAGCCCGAGCAGCGCATGCCCGGCTCAGCCCGGCCGACCGGATCGCCTGAACAACGACTGCGCCCCGGTGCCCGGCTCGTCGGCGAGCCGGATGCCGGGGCGTACGTGTGCAGTCCGGTGGGGGGTTACGGGACTCGCTGCACGGTGAAATTCCCGACGAGCTGCGGCAAGCGCAGGCACAGAAGCGCGAGCGCCGCAGCCTCGTCCATCTGCTGGGGATCATGAGCGAGCCGGACGTAGCTCCCGAAATCGCGGTACATCATGGGCGTACCGCTGTCGAGTTCCGCTCGCTCCACTCGCACCTCTGTCAACGCTGACCCCCTGTTCCCGCCGTCCGATTCAAGGCAGCAAGAATCGAACCGGCGTTCGACACGCGCGAGGTGTGATCACTCTACGACGAGGTGCGCCGTAAACACAGTGCGTATCACCAGCAACAGGCGGTGATCTGGTGACCCGAAAGTCGCAGGCTAAACACAGCTTCCCCCCACGTCACCCGATCGAGTGAGCGCTTACTGTTCGGCGTCCCATCGGTCTGCTACGGCCTGCGCCTTTTCGGTTGATTCGCCCTCGGCGTCGATGGTGCGAATCAGCCGGGCCGGCGCTCCCGTCGACAGTTCGTCGTCGGTGTACCCGATCACCTGCAGGTGCGCGGCGGCCGCGACGATCTCGCGGTCGAGCCCGAGGCCGACCGCGACAGCGCCGACGAGCTGCGGCGTGACGTCATACCCCTGGCCGCCGATGATCTTCGCGACGAGGCTCTTACCCGGCGACCATTGGGTGTCCGGGTCCACGGCGACAGCGGCGAACTCTCGTGTGGACATGCGCCGCCCTGCGCCGACATGCGCCTTCACGAGTTCCGTGAGCGCGTTCCGCTGCTGTGGCATCCCTCCGCCTCTCCAGGCTCACCGGTCCACGCCCAAAACCGGGCGAATGTACGAATTCGCAGGTCAGGGCGTACAACCTTTTTGGTCTGGTCGACATTGTCCACGATCGCGGGCAGCTATGGGGCCTCGGGGGGCATGCTCGGCTGATTCTTAACGCCCGCATAAGCTGCCCACGATCGTGGACACCGCTAGAACGATGTGCTCTACTGGCGTTGTCCACGATCGTGGGCAGCAAAGCGGAGGCGCATTCATGACTCATGCCCGGCTCTGTCTGACCGACAGGAACGTGCTGCGCGGACTGATGACCTGGGCGCCGGCCGGCGGCTCGCTGGATATCCGGAAGCTCGCCGACGCCGTCGGCGTCTCTAAGAGCAAGATCGGCGCGCTGCTGTCGGGTGAACGACCTTCGGTCACGGAGGACGTTGCCGAGCGCATATGCGAGGTTCTCGACGTCCGTCGGGACGCTCTTTTTTACGACCCACTGCCCACGCCCATGGGCGTGGGCAGTCATTCCGAGGAAGGGGCACGACGACATGAACACGAGCGAGCGATCGCAGCAGATGAGGTTCGCGGCTCACATGAGTTGGGCGAACACGCCCGACCGTAAGGCCCGGACCGCCGCCGCCCGACGGGCGAGCCACCACACGCGGTTCCTCGCTAAGGCGCGCGAGCTGCACCCGAACGCGAGCGAGGCGGAGATCGCGAACGTCGCCGAGTCGCTGCGCAGCGCCCACTACAGCGCGCTTGCGCTCAAGTCGGCGGCCGCCCGCCGGGCGAAGCGCGAGGTAGCGCAGGCGGCGAAGAAGCGCGCGACGCAGCAGCAGATCGCGCAGTACCGGCCCGGCGCGGCCGCCGCCTGACATCCCCCGGACGCGAGTCGGGGCCGACCCGGACCGGCATCCGGAACGACCCCTGTCGGCTCGCGCCCCACTCAACTACGCAGAAAGCGAGGCACGTGCCTTGAGCGCACAGCCTATCCCCCTCCGTAGGACGCCCGCCCCGAGGATCGACGCGCAACTCGCGGCGGTCGAGGCGGCGATCGACTATCTGACTCTGCCGACCGTGCGGCCGCCGCTCACCCGCGAGGACGGCGTGCACGTCGTCGTCGCCGACGGCGAGCAGTTCGCCGCATGGGTGTTCGCCCTCGGCGGCGACGTGAACCGCGCCCCCGCCCTCGACGGGGCGTCGCTGTGGACGCTGCGCACCGAGACGCCGCAGCGCGCCGACGGCTCGACCGTCCGGATCCGGGTGCACGTCGCCCTCGTGCACGACGAGTTCGTGCCCGCCGAGTTCCGAGGGGCGGTCTCGGCATGACCCCCGACAGGACCGCACCGAGCCCGGCCGCCGTCGCGCTGCTCGCGCAGTGCCGTGCCGCCCGGCAGGTCGCCGACACCGTACGCGCGCAGTCCGACGGCATGCCCGGTCGGCCCGACGTGTCGGCGGCGGGCGGCGAGGTGACGTTCGTGGTGCACCCGAAGTCGCTCGCCGACTGGCGGCAGTGGACGCACGCGCTCGGCGTCGGTAACGCCCGCGCTACCTCGACCGGAGTGTCGATGGTCGTGCGCTGCACCTTCGGCGGCGTCCGTGCCCGCCTCGTCGGCGTCGGCGTGCCCGCCCTGTACGGCCAGATGCACGCCGAGACCGGCCGAACGGCGGTCCGCCCGTGATCGACAACCTGATCGCCGCCGTGATCATCGCGCTCGCCGCGATCGCTCTGCTGCTCGCCTCGTCTGCCGGGGGTTCCCGATGACCAATCCCGCCGTGCCCGTTGACGGGCCGTACCGCATCACCGTCGAGCCGATCCCGACGGGCGTGACGCTGGACGTCGAGCCGTTCGTGCAGCGGGTCGTGACCGATGTGATCGAGAAGCTGCTCACGGACGCGTTCGCCGACCGGCTCACCGCCCTGTACGACATGCAGGCGCGTGACCCTCACCTGATCGAGCGGCCGCAAGATCTGCCGTTCGAGGGGCTCGTCGACGACGTCACCGCCGTTGTCCGCACCCGGCTGCCGGTCTACGGGCTGCAGGCGCTGCGCCTCGCGGGCCGGATCGAGCAGCTCGCGACGCCCGCGATCTCGGCGCTGCAGTCCGCCCCCGAGGGGAGTGCGGCCGCATGAGGGTCACGCATCGCGACGAGTGGCGCGTGACTGCCACCGTCAAGCCGCGACGCCCCGCCGATCTCGGGCTCACGGGCCTCGACGAACTCGCCGAGTTCGTCGCGGTCGGCGCACCGATCACGGTCGCCGTTCTGCCTCGCCGCCTCGGGCGTCTCGGGTGGGTGTCCATGGGTGACCGCCTCGCGAGCCGCGACGTCGAGGGCGACTACCGCCGCCGCTGCGAGGCGATCGCCGGCGAACTGCGGCGCTTCCCGCACGTCGACGAGGTGCACGTCGCCTGCACCGAGACGCATTTCTGCTCGTACTGCGGGTGCGGTTGGGAGGAACTCACCGCCGCGCAGGCGGCGAACCCGCGCGAGCAGCTCGACGAGCACAGCGTCGAGGGCGAACCCGTGTGCTGCGACAAAGCCGTCTACGAGTTCCGGATCGCGCGCGGAATCGAGCCGCTCGCCGACGGCCGGGGCGGGGAGGACGCATGAGCGCCCGCGACGTGATCGAGCACGCGCTGCGCGTCTACTACGCCGACAGCCGCAACCCGAGTGCAACGGTCGGCCGACTGCTCGCGCAGTACGACGCCGAGCAGCGCCCGGCGAACGAGACGCTCGTCAAGGCACGCGAGGCGGCCGCCGACATGTTCGAGGTCGAGGCCGGCGAGCGCCGTCCGATGTGGCGGGTGATCTACACCGACAGCGAGTCGCCGACCGGTGTCGCGCTGGTCTGCACCGCCGACGGCGTCGACGACGTGCATCACCTGATCGACGACGGGCCCGACGGACCCGTTCGCGACGAGCAGGGCGTTTACGACTGCTGCCCCGACACGCAGTTCGAGACGTACTCGACTGCCCTCGCCGCGTACCTCGTTGAGCTGCTCAACGCCGACACCGAAGACGGTGCGGCATGAACGCCCGCGCCGAGGTGCTGGCCGCACTCATGCGAGCCGGTTACGGGGCACCGGTGGCCGAGCGGCTGCTCGACCAGGTCGAGCGCGACGCCCTCGCTCGTGGGAAGGACACCCGCGGTTCGCAGCCGCACAAGGGCGAGTCCACTCACCGGCACGGGCTGCCCTGCGAGTACCCCGAGGCTCTGCCGTGCCGCTGCGCCGTCCGCCCGGCCGACCTGCAGTGGCCATGGGCGGGTGATCTGCGGTGACCGACCCGAAGTGGGCGCGAGACACCGAGCGGGGTCGGTACTACGACGACCCCGCCGGGGGACCGCCCCTGATCAGCATCACGAACGCCCTGTCGAGCATCGCGAAACCGGCGCTTGTGCCGTGGGCCGCCGGCCTCACGGCCGACGCCGTCATCGCCGACCCGATCGTGACCGCTCGCCGGGCGCGCACCGAGCCGACCGCGCTGCGGCGTGAACTCGTCGCCGTCGCAAGGGAGTACAGCGAGCGGGCGGCCGACCTCGGCACGCGCGTTCACCTGCGGGCCGTCGCGCTCGTGCTGAACACCCCGCACCCGTACGACCCCGAGGTCGAGCCGTACGCCGTGCAGCTCGCTGCTTTCTTCCGGCTGTGGCGGGTCGACTTCGACCGCGACGTCGAGGCCGTCGAGACGACCGTGATGCACCGCAGGCGCGGCTACGCCGGCACGGGTGATCTGTGGGTGTGGCTGCCGACAGGACGGTTCCGGCGGCGGCAGCTCTGGCTCGTCGACTACAAGACGAGCGCGAAGAAACCGGCCAGCACGGTGTACGACGAGCAGCCGCTGCAGCTCGCTGCCCTGCGGCACGCGCCCGAGTGGCTGCTGCCCGACGACAGCAGCGAGCCCGCGCCGCGCGTGCACCGCACGGCGCTGCTCAACCTGCGGCCGCGCAGTCACCGGCTGATCGAGGTTCCGTCCGGCCGGCGGCAGTTCCGCGCGTTCCTCGGCGCCCTCGAAACGACCCGCTACCTGCACGACGCGCCCGCCTCGTACCCGGCGGTCGTGCCGCCGTGGGCGCCGGGCGCATCCGACCGAAAGGCAGCGTGACCCATGGGATCGCGCATCATGACCATGAAGCGGCAGGGCGCAGAGCTCGGCCGCATCCGAACCGGCTACAGCACGCCGAACCCGGACCCGAAGAAGCGGGCGATCGCGCAGCGCAGCGCGACGTTCATCCTGTCGTCCCACTCTCGCGAGTACGTCGAGCGCGCGGCCGTCCTGTACGGCGGCGCGGCCGAGGAGTGGACGCCGCAGGGATCGAAGATCGCGCAGTTCCGAGTCATCACCGAGGCGCGCGAGCTGCGGGCGATTCTGCCGCCCGGCGACCCGCTGTCGCAGTACAACGAACTGTGGTCGGGCGGCGGTTGCTCGCGGCGCTGCGACGGGATCACCGAGCAGCTTTCGCGCCGTCCGTGCATGTGCCTCGCCGAGCACGGCGAGAACTGGCACGAGCAGCCGGCGGGCACGGTGTGCAAGCCGACGTCTCGCCTGAACGTGATGCTCGCCGACCTACCCGACTTCGGCGTGTGGCGGCTGGAGACGCACAGCTATTACGCGGCCGACGCCATGGCCGGCGGCATCGACGCTGTGCTCGCCGCGACCGACGGCAAGTCGCCGATGCCGCTGCGCATGTGGATTGAGCAGCGTGAGGTGAAGCGCCGGGGCAAGACCAAGAGGTTCCCCGTGATCATGGTGGTGCCCGCGATCCCGTCGCTGCGTCACGCCCTGTCCGGTCCGCTGTCCATGGCGGCCGCCCTCGATCCGGGCACGATCGAGCGGCCGGCGATCGAGGCGGCGCGCGGCGTCCCGGTGGACTACCGGCAGTTGGCGCGCGAGTGCCGCACCCCGGCCGACGTGATCAACGTATGGCACCGGGCGCGGGCCGAGGGACACGCCGGCGACACCGAGCTGCGCGACGACCTGCAGGCGATCGCCGCCGACATCGAGCGGGGCGTCGACCCGAGCACGGGCGAGATCGGCGACCAGGGCGACGACGACCTCGACCAGCCGGGCCCGGACGCCGACGGCGTGTACGACGTCGAGGTGCTCGGCGAGGGCGACGAGCCCGCCCGCGACGAACCGCCCGCCGCGCAGCCTGCGGGCACGTGGCCGGCGGCGGCGCAGCCCGGATCGGGGGCACGCCGATGACGTGGCACCTCGGGCGGCTCGCCGCGTTCGACCTTGAGACGACCGGCGTCGACGTCGAGACCGACCGGATCGTGACCGCAGCGGTAGACGCTCGCGGCGGCGGGATGGAGCCCGAGGCCGGCGAGTGGCTCGCCGACCCCGGTGTCGAGATCCCGGTCGAGGCGTACGAGATACACAAGATCAGCACCGAGCACGCTCGCGAGAACGGCGACCCCGCCGAGCAAGTCGTGCACGAGGTCACGGCCGAACTCGCGGCGCAGGTCGTCAAGGGCGGGGCGGCGATCGTCGGGCACAACGTCCCGTTCGACCTCACCATGCTCGACCGCGAGTGCCGCCGATACGGGCTGCCGACGCTGCACGACCGGCTCGCCGGTCACCCCCTGCACGTGATCGACACGAGGGTTATCGATCAGCACGCCGTGCCGTACCGAAAGCGCGTGAGCGAGACGCAGGGCGCCCGGCAGCTCATCACCCTCGCGCAGTTCTACGGGCTGCCGTGGGACGACGAGGCGGCGCACGGCTGCTCGTACGACGCGATCGCCGCCGCCCGCATCGCATGTCGGATCGGGCTGCTCGCGCACTCGCGGCGCCGGGACTGGCCCGAGCACGTGCTCGCCGAGCGTCGGCTGCGCTTCAACGCCTTGCGCGATCTCACCCTCGCCGAGCTGCACGCGCGACAGATCGAGTGGGCCGCCGAGCAGGCGGCCGGGCTGCAAAAGCACTTCCGCAAGACCGACCCGGACGCCGTCGTCGACGGCGCGTGGCCGCTGCGCCCGTGGGTCGAGCCGACCGCCGCCGAGGGGGCATCCGCATGACCGACCGACACATCATGGGATTCGATTTCGGCACCGACGACGGCGCCGCGATCGTCGTCACCGTACAGCCCGACGGCTCGTACAGGGTGCAGAACGACAACGTGTGCACGCACCTCGCCGCCGAGCTGCTGCGCGGGATCGCCGACCGGCTCGCCGCCGAGCACCCGCCGTACCCCTGCAAGCCGCAGCGCCCGCGCGAGGACGAGTCGGCCGACCCGCGAGGCGGCCGCCTCGACCGCGACCGCGGTGTGTGGCGCGACGGGCGGGGCGACGCGTTCGACCTCACGCTGCTGTGGGGCGACGAGACCGACCGGGCGTGGCGGTGGCATGGCAGCACTGACCGGCTCGGCGAGCCGCTGCTGCGCGCCGACGACGACGGCGAGGTGCTGCCGCTCGGCGTGGTGCGCGCCCTGTACGGGCCGATCAGCCCGAGGCCGGGCGGTGCCGCATGAGCGAGATCATCCCCGGCCTGATCGAGGCGACCGAGGTGTCGCCCCTCGAGGAGCGTCGCGCCGATGGGCCTTACGAGCTGCGCGTCATGGGGTTCGACCTGTCGATTACCTCGACCGGCGTCGCCCGCGTCGATGGCTCGACGTTCCGGATCAAGACGAGGCAGAAGGACGGCCCGCGCCGGCTGACGCAGATTCGCGACGTGCTGTCGATTGAGGTCGCCGAGCAGCGGCCGCACCTGGTCGTCGTCGAAGATCTGCCGACCAAGATGCACCCGCGCTCGCTCAAGCCGGTCGCCGCCCTGCACGGGGTAGTGCAGGCGCTGCTCGTCGACGCCGACGTGCCGTGGGCGTACGTCGCGCCGCTCACGTTGAAGAAGTACGCGTGCGACAACGGCCGGGCGGACAAAGCCGGGATGGCTGCCGCCGCATTCCTCGCGGACGGTGCCGCGTTCGACGACGACGACGGCGGCGACCGGGTTGACGCGTGGTGGCTGCGAGCCGCCGGCCTCGACTGGTGTGGGCTGCCGCAGTTCGCGATGCCACAGGGGCAGCGCGACGCCCTCAGCAAGGCGGAGTGGCCCGACACGTACGCGCAGCGGTACGTGATGGGGGCCGCGGCATGACGCTTCGGATCGGCTCCCTGTTCACCGGGTACGGCGGGCTCGACGAGGGCGTGCAGGCCGTGCTCGGCGGCGAGATGGCGTGGCACTGCCAGTACGACCCGGAAGACCGGTTCCAGTACGCCGCGCGGATCCTCGCGCACCACTGGCCCGAGGTGCCGAACCTCGGCGACATCCGGTTCGTGCACTGGCCTCGCACCCGCCGTCAGTACGGGCGGATCGACGTTCTGACGGGCGGGTTCCCCTGCACTGATCTTTCCCTCGCCGGCAAGCGCGCTGGCATCGCCGAGGGCACGGCCTCGGGCCTGTGGCTGCACATGGTCCGGGCGATTGAAGTCCTGCAACCCGAATTGGTGGTGATCGAGAATGTCCGCGGGATTCTCTCGCAGAAAGCAGATCGGGGAGTGGAACCCCGAGCTGAGGATCTGGACCGTACCGGCGGTGCAAGCCTCGTTCTTCGAGCTCTTGGCGCCGTACTCGGCAACCTGGCCGACATCGGGTTCGATGCGGAATGGACAAGCGTTCGCGCTGCGGAGATCGGCGCTCCACACGAGCGCTTCCGCGAGTTCATCCTCGCTTACCGGCGCGACGCCGCTGCCGACACCGCGGGCTCGGGACTGGAAGGGCGACGGTTTCGAGGACGGTCTGCCGAATGTGGCGAAGCTGCTCAAGACGCCGACGGCGCAGCTCGCGGTGAACGGCGGGTCGCAGCACCCGGACAAGCGCAAGAGCGGGGGTCACGGGCCGACTCTGGCCGACGAGGTCGAGAAGGGGCTGCCGGGTTCGCCGGGCAGTCTGCTGCCGACGCCGAAAGCGACGGACAGCGAATCGACGGCGAACTTCCGGCCGGACGGCACGGCGTACAGCAGCGGGTACGGGATGACGTTGACGGATGCGGCGAGGCTGCTGCCGACCCCGAAAGCGACGGACGGCTCGAAGGGCGGGCCGAACCAGCGCGGTTCGAGCGGCGATCTGACTTTGCCAAGTGCGGCGGTGCGGCTGCTGCCGACACCGAGGGCGACGGACACAGGTACGCCGGGGCGCAGGTCGAGCGAGGGGTTCCGGCCGCCGCTGTCCGAGGTAGTGCTGCCGCTGCTTCCGACGCCAACGGCGACCCAGTACGGCACGAACCGCTCGGACAGCGAGGGGGCGGCGGTGCGACCGTCGCTGCCGACTCTGGCCCCGGCGCTGGTCGAGGCGGACACGGACCCGTCGGCGTCCACCTTCACTCGTGGGCGCCCGACGTCGCGTGGGGCGAGTACGAGGCAGCGGTCAGGCGGTGGGAAGCGATCTTCGGGCGGCACGCCCCCCGGCCAACTGATGATCGAGGTCGCCTAGCGCCGCTGTTCGTCGAGTGGATGCAGGGGATACCTCGCGGACACGTCACGGGGGTGCCCGCGCCTGAGGGCATGTCGGCGGCCGGGCTGCGTAACGCGCAGTTGAAGGCGCTCGGTAACGGCGTCGTACCGCCGCAGGCTGCTGCCGCCATTCGTCATCTACTCACCCGAGTGCCCGAGTGGGTGCTGCGTCGGCTGTTCGGACTCGCGGCGTGAGCGCCGCGATCACGCCGACGATCGGCGACCCGCGCCCCGGCTACGGGCTGCGGGTGCGCAAAGACGGGAACAAGGCGCTCGCCGTGGCTGACGCCGACTGTCCGTGCGGGCAGTTCAGCCGGGCTGCGACGGGCGACGTCGAGGTCGAGTCGCTCGTGATCGGCTACGGCCGGCACCGGCGCGACCAGTGCTCAATCCCCGAGATCCGTGCGGCGGCCGCCCGGCAGTACGCGGCGCTGCAGCAGACCCTCAGCAAGCGAAGGAAGTGACCCATGCCCAAGTTGGATGACGACGCCGAGGTCGAGGTCAAGCTCGACGGCACGGCCGGAATGCTGCAGCAGGCGATCCCGGCGATCCTGCGGCGTGGCCTGTTCGAGGCACCCGGCGCCCGGATCGTCGCCGTCGTCGAGTTCGCGAGCACCATGTACACCGGGCACGCGAAGGACGAGGACAAAGACCCACAGGTGAAGCTGCGGATCAAGCTCGCCGAGGTCGCCACCGAGGGCGACGAGATCCGGTTGCTGCGCGAGGTGCAGCGCGCCATGTACCGGCGCCGCAAGATGAACGGCACCCTCGACGAGATCGGGCCCGGCTCGCGGGACGTCGACGCCGCGGTCGCCGAGCTGCTCGCCGCCGAGCCGACCGAGGCCGAGTTCGAGGCGCACGAGGAACTCAAGCGCGCGCACCGGGGCAGTCGGGTCGAGCACTACGGATGACCCGGCCGCCGAGCAGCCGTGACGGCGCACGCCGAGTGCGCTGCCGCTGTGGCCGCACCGTCCTGCGGCAGCTCGTCGGCAACCGGGCGGCGCTCGATGTGACCGCCGATGCCGATCAGTTGACCTCGGCGGCGGCCGCAAGGCTGCGCGAGCCGAACCGGCTCGACTGGTGTGTGCGCACCTCGGCCGGCGGGCTCGACCTGCAGTGGGCCGACTGCCACCGGCGCAAGGCGGAGTGCACCCGCCCGCACGTGATCGACCACCAGTGCACGGGCGACCCTGCCGCCCTCGCCCACGGGCGAGGGCGGGGTCGCCGCCCCCGTAAGACCTCGGTTCCCGAGGGACAGCTCGCCCTCGGATAGGAGACCCCGATGCCTTGGTTCGTCGTCGACGACAACGCCCACTCACACCCGAAGCTGATCGCGGCCGGAAACGCGGCGCTCGGGCTGTGGCTGCGCGCGGGCTCGTACGCGGCGCAGCACCTCACCGACGGCATCGTGCCCGGCGTCGTCGCCAAGATGTACGGCTCGAAGCCACAGATCGCGAAGTTGCTCGCGGTCGGTCTGTGGCACGAGGCCGGTCACACGTGCCCGCACCCGAAGTGCAAGCAGCCGGCACCCGGCGACTACTACATGCACGACTACCTCGCTCCGTACAACCCGAGCCGGGCCGAGGTGACAGAGAAGCGCGAGCGCGCGGCGGAGAAGAAGCGGAGTTACCGCGAGCGGCAGACGGGACCGCAGAGCGGCCGCAGCGGCCGGCCGGCCCCTGCCGAGGACGCCCCGCCGCCGCGGCGGCCGAGCCGTCCGGCGGGCGGGCCGATCCCCGAGGACTGGCAGCCCACCGACGAGGACGTGCAGGCGGCGCAGCTCGCCCGCGCCGACGCCGGCCTGCAGCAGCTCACGCCGCAGCAGATCGCTGTCGTCACGCGGAAGTTCGTTCGCCGGCAGCTCGACGACCAGGTGCAGGCGGCCGCGTGGGGCGGCCGCTGGCAGCAGTGGGCCGAGAACGAGCGCACCGAGCAGCAACCGGCCCCCGGCGGGGTCGTCGTGCAGTTCGGCGCAATGAGCAAGTCACAGCAGCAGCGCGCCGGCCTCGACCGGCTGCGCGACCGCATGAGCGGAGGTACAGCGTCATGACCCTCGCCGAGGTGATCGACCTACTCGACCGGATCGCCCTCGTCGACGACCGCGTCGTGCGGGCCGACGAGATCGAGCAAGAGGCGCAGGTCACCATGTGGGCCGCCGTCCTGCGCGACGTGCCGCTCGCGTTCGCGGGCGAGGCGGTCGGCCGCCACTACGCCGAGAGTGCGTGGCCGGTCATGCCGAAAGACATCGCGTCCCGTTGGCGCGACCAGGTGCGCGACCGGCTGAACCGGTCGACGGGCACGTTCGAGCCGACCGATCACCCGCACCTCGACCCCGACGAGGACACGGGCGACGCGTACGTCGCCGCGCTGCGGGCGCACCGTCGCGCGATCGCCGTCGGCGACCACGAGCCGGTCGGGCTGCGCGAGTTGATGCCTGCGGTCGGCAGCCGGCTCGGCGGCGGCCGCCTCGCCGAACTCGTCCCGGCCAACGACGAGTTCCGGACCGTGAAAGAGGAACGGTTCCCGCGGCGGGAGCGCCCGGCCGGGCCGCCCGAGCGGGCCGTGCACTGTCCGGCGTGCGGCGCCTCGCCCGACAAGCCGTGCCGGTCCCTCGAACGCCGTCGCGTGCTGACCACCTGCCACGGCTCGCGCCGTGACGTGCACGCGGCCGCAGCGTCCACCGACAACAAGGGAGATCAGCCGTGAGGCAACGACCGTTGCTCGCCGAGGCCGTACCCGACGGCACGTTCGGCGGCGCCCGCACTCGCCGCGAGCAGCAGCGCAGCGGGCCGGACCCGGACGCCGCCCGGCACTGGGCCGAACTGGGCCGCGCCGTGCGCGCGATCGACCACGACCGCGGTTACGGCGTGAACGTCCGGTACCGGCAGGCCGACGAGCCGGCCGCATGACCGAGCCCGCCGCCGTCGGATACCTCGGCGTCGCCGCCATGGTCGCCGCGGTGTGCGCGCTCGTGTTCCTCGCCGCCGCCGTCATGTCCGCCCTGATAGATCGCCACACCGCCGAGAGAGATGAGACGCAGCCATGAGTACGACCGAGCCGAAGATGACCGCCGTCGAGGCGCTGCTCGCTTTCGCCCGCCGCGCCGTCGACGCCGAGGCCGCGCAGGCACTCGTGGACGAGGCCACCCGCGAACTCACCGGCCGGACCGTCGTCCGCCCCGATCAGGAACTCGTACCGCTGCGCTTCAAGGTGAAGCGGCACCACGACGTGAGCGGGGTGAGCGGCGACGGGAACGTCGCCGACGGCGTGCTGTGGCCGGACGGAACGGCGAGCGTCCGTTGGCGCGGCGAGCACCCGTCGGCCGTGTTCTGGGACCGCGGCCGCGTGTCCGTCGAGTTCATCCATGGCCACCAGGGCGCGACCGAGGTCGTACTCGTCGACCAGGACGGCGAGCAGCTCGCGGCTGTCTCGCCCACGCCCACGGGCACGGGGGGTACGACCGCCGCCCCGCTCGTGCTGCGGCGCGTGCTCGAGCACGCGCTGCGCCGACCCGTTCCCTGCCCGAAGTGCTCACGCACCTCGACCTGCAGGTGCATCGCCGACCGCACCGAGGCTCGCCTCGACGTCGTGCTCGGCGCGCTCGCGCCGTGGCTGAACACCGGCACCGGCGAGGCGGCATGAGCGAGCCCGACGACCCCGACGAGGCGACCCTCGACGACGCCGCCGACGACCTCACCGACGAGGAACTCGCCGCCGCCCTCGAATGGCTGCACGGACCCCGGAACCCGCTCGCCGGCTACGCCACACCCGCGACCCGGCCGCGCAAGCCGGCCGCCACCGGGCGCGGCATGCACAACGTGCTGCGCACTCTCTGACCCGCCCGCCATCCACAGACTGTGAGAAACCCCGTGGACAACACCGCACCCGTGCCCGACGCCGTGAAGACGGCGACCGCGCCCCTACTCGCTGCCCTCGACGAGGTCCGCACGTGGCGGCACCGGCACCCGCACTTCGACGCCGGGCCGTTCACCGAGCTCGACGCGATCCTCGACCGCGCCGCCGCCGGCCGGATCGAGCGGCGCCTCGATCTGCCCGAGGCGACGTCACTGCCCGAGGCGGTCAACGCCCATCACGAGGTGATGATGCTGCGCCGCCGCATCCTCGCCGACGCCGGGCGGGCGTGGGATCTCGTCGAGGCGCGCGCCATGCGGCAGATCGCGCGGTTCATGCCCGCGTCCGAACTCACCCGCTGAAACGGCGGCGGGGCGCCCATGCCGGCCAGCATTCCGGGCGCCCCGTCACCTCTCGCGGTGTGATCACCCTACGCCCCACGCACCACAGGAGCGCTCACCATGCAGCACACCGCCCGCCCCCGTACCGCCCTCGACGACCTGCAGGTCGTCGTCGACCACTGGACCCACATGCGCGCCCTGATCGACACCTCGCAGACCTCGGACACGTGGCCCCCGACCATGGGAAAGGCCGAGTACCTGCGCGCCCTCGACGAGCACGACCGCGACGAGTCCGCCCTACTGCTGCAGCACGCGCAGCACCTCGTCACGAAGACCGACGAGCACGGCCGACCGCGGTACGAGTGCCAGCACTGCGACTACGCCGGCGAGGGACGCAGCCACCTGCCGCGCCCCAACCGGCGGCCGGATCAACTCGGCGAGCGCCCGGTGCCGCTGCGACTTCACGTCGTCGACGCGTGCCGCGCCGTCGAGGTCGCCCTGTGCTCGCTCGCCGACCAGGTCGCGGCCGAGATTCAGCGCGACACCGTCAAGGCGCTGCGCCGGCCGATCCCCGGCGACCCGGTCGGGCTCGCCGTCGACATGCTCGCGGCCCGCGACGAGAACGACCCCGCCCGGTGGCGGTTCAACCTCGGCGAGCGCACCGCGGTACGCGCCGCCGAGTGGCTGCTCGGCCGGCTGCGCGGCGACGAGGGGCCGTGCCTGCCGCTGCGCGACCACCATCGGGCGTCGATCGGGCTCGTCGCCCGCGAGGCCGCGCGCCGGATCGAGCGGACGATCGGCGGGACCGTCGACCGCTACACCGTGAACATGGATCGGCCGTGCCCGTACTGCGGCAGCACGCTCACGATGCACGCGGGCGGCGGCGAGAGTGACGCCGTGACGTGCGCCGGGCCGGACTGCGCGGCACCCGTCGGGCTCGACGGCGGCCGCCGCACCTGGTCGACGCCCGCGCAGCTCGCCGTCCTGCAGCGCGAACTCGACGAGGCGGCACGACGCCGCAAGCGCGCCGACGACCGGGCCCGGCAGCGAGCAGCAACTCGGCAGCGCGCCGCCTGACATGCGAACGCCGCCGTCGCGTGCTCTCGGGCGCGACGGCGGCGGGCCGGTTGTCAGGTGTACGAGCTACTTCCCCTTGGCGATCTGATCGACGCGCGGAACGGACAGCCCGATGCGCTCTGCCACTACGGCCAACGTCTTGTTCTGGCGCATCGTGAGCACGTCGGCGCGGCGGGTTTCCGTGAGCTGCTTCTGCGCGCCCTCGACCGCCTTGAGTAGAGCCGTGATCCTCGCGGCCCGCTCGTCGGGTTGCAGCTCGGGATCGAGGGCGAGGCCGACGGCCGCCTCGAACAGTTCTGCTGCGGTGCGCTGCTCGGCGCGGCCGGCCTCGGGTTCCTGCGTCGTCTCCATACCGAGATTCTAGGCCGCCGGAAAGATCCTTTTCTAGGGCCCTTGACTTTCATTTCTAGGCCCCTATAAATTCGTACTCACAACAACGGCGACAGCCAACGAAGGGAACACACCGTGCGTTACGACGAGGTCACCAACGACATGGACGTCCGCATCACACCGACCGACGGGTTCGGCGTCGTCCTGCACAAGCGGACCGCCCCGGCCGACGCCCCCGCCGACGCCGTGTTCGTCTACAACAACAGCAGGGGCACCCGCGAGTGGATCGCGGCCGCCGACCTTGAAGCGAGCAACCACATGCCCGCCCTGCCGTACCTGCTGAAGATCACCGACGGCACCGAGCACAACGAGCACGACCGGATGTTCTGGTGCCTCGGCCGCGAGTACCGGGTGCACAGCATGTGGGCCGACGGCACGGGCGGCTGCACCGTCGAGCACATCGCCGAGGACGGCACCCGCACCACGGTGATGTACGGGCAGCGCGACCACCAGACCGCCATGATCGCGACCGCGACGGCGATCACGGCGATGCGGGCGATCGAGGGCGGCGAGGCTGCACCGGTCGAGTACCTCGTCGAGGGCAAGGACAAGAACCTGTTCCCGCTGCGCGCCACGAGTCACCCCGAGGCGGACGAGGACGGCCGCCTGCACGTGGCGAGCCCGGCCGAGGTGCCGGACAAGGTGAAGGGCACCGAGCGGGCGATCGCCCGCGACTTCATCACCGGCAAGGAGACCCGCCGCAGGGTCTACCAGTGGAACGCGTACCCGGTGTACGCCGACGGGTCGATCGGGCAGCCGACCCTGATGCGCGCCTGACCTGCAGCTCTCGATATTTTATAGGGCCCTTGACAAAGAGTTATAGGGTCCTATAAATTCTAGTAACAGCAAGGCGCACACAGAAGAACGAGGGGACCATGAAGTACGACGAGGTACAGCCCGACACCCGAGTCATCTGCCACTCGCGCGGCGGCATCAAGGGGACCGTCCTGCGCAAGTTCATGGGCGGCACCAACAACGCCAATGAACTCGTGCACATCGACTTCGACGAGTGCGGCCCCGCCTACAACCGGCCCGAACAGCTCAGTCCGCTCGACGAGCCCGCGCCCGAGCCGCAGCTCAGCCGCGCCTACAAGGGGACGTCGACGTTCTGGCTCGGCGGTCACGAGTACGAGGTGTTCAACTCGACGGGCGTCGGCGACGTGCGCGGCTACTGGGCATGCGCCCGAAAGTCGCACGACGGTACGTTTCTCGGAAACGACGCGTACGTCGTGTCGCGGGCCGACACCCGCAAGGCCGCGTTCGAGTCCGCCCTCGCAAAGCTGCGAGGCTGATCCGCTCGCACACGAAATGCGCCCCCGCTAGGGAAAGTAGCGGGGGCGCATCGCTGTCATGGTACGGGCGGCACCGAGGGCAGACCGCTGCCGCTCGGCCCCCAGTCGTACGGGCCGCCCCCTCGCCACTCGATCAGGCCGGATTCGGCGACGTCGCTCGCTTCGACCCCCTCGAGTCCGGCCCGGCGCAGGAACTCGGCGACGTCGGCGAGGCCGTACGCGAGCCCGAGTATCTCGCCGTCGACGCGCACCCGGCGGCCGCCGCTCGGCGAGGGCGGGCTCACGATCACGTGTCTCGACGCGTCCATACGGTCATGGTCCGGCCGGACGTCGCCGCCTGCAGCGCAAGGTGCCCTGTCCGGGTCACTGCTCGTCGTCGGCGCGCAGGTCTGTTCGTTGGCCGGGGCGCAGGTCTCGCGCGTCCCAGTAGCGGCGCACCTCGTCGAGGTTCCACTCGTCACGGGTACTGCCGGGCCGACGCGCGGGCGCGGGAAAGTCGGCGTGATGCCGCCGCCACGTGTGCAGCGCCTGCCGGGACACGCCAAGCTCGACGGCGAGCTGCGACATGTTCACCAACGTCGGTTCCCCCTCGTCGGCGGCCGGCGGCCGCCGATCTTCCCGCTCTGGCATGGCGCTCATCCTGCCCTAACCTTGTTGACACTGTAAAGCAGGTTCACCTACGGTCGAACCCGCACAACCGGAACGCCCCGGCCGGCACCGCGAATGCCACATGGCCGGGGCGGACCGTGCCCGCCACCGTCAAGCAGAGGGCCGATCCGTGGGTGATGGTAACGGCGCGATCAAGAGCGCGCCCAGCACGAGCAGGGACCGACCGAGGCTCACCAACCTGCAGCGCCGGCTCGTGGCCGGCGTCTCGGTCGGCGCGGCCGTGATCGCCGTGATCGGGTTCGTCGGCTCGTACGCCGCCGTGCGCACGCTCGCGGAAGCGAAGCACTTCGGCGCGTTCGCCCTGGTCTTCCCGATCGGCATCGACGCCGGAATCTTGGTACTGCTCGCCCTCGATCTGCTGCTTACATGGCTGCGGATGCAGCTCGCGATGCTGCGTCACACGGCATGGCTGCTCACCGCCGCGACGATCGCGTTCAACGGGGCGGCCGCCTGGCCCGACCCGATCGGCACGGGCATGCACGCCGTGATCCCGATTCTGTTCGTGGTCGTCGTCGAGGCGGCGCGGCACGCGATCGGCATCGCTGCGGACCTCACCGCAGCTCGGCATATGGAATCGGTCCGGTGGTCGCGGTGGCTGCTCGCCCCTTGGTCGACGTTCCGTCTCTGGCGGCGTATGAAGCTGTGGGAACTGCGGTCGTACGACGAGGTGATCGCCCTCGAACAACAGCGACTGATCGAGCGTATGCGGCTGCGCGCCCGGTACGGGTGGCGGTGGCGCAGTAAGGCCCCGGTCGAGGCACGGCTCGCGCTGCGCCTCACCCGCTACGGCCGCCCCCTCGCTCCCGTCGACGACGCCCCCGCCCTCGCCCCGGTCACCCCGCCCGTGCCCGACGAGTACGCCCCGGAGTGGAGCGAGCCGACATGGGGCGAACCGGAGTGGGACGCCCCGGAGTGGGACGAGGGCACCCTCGAACGCCCCGCCCCCGAGCTGCCGCCCCCGCCCCCTGCCGCCCCGGAGCGCCCCGCCCCGGCCGCCCCGCCCCGCCCCGAGGGCGCACCACAGCGCCCCGCCCCGGCCGATGCCCCCGAACGCCCCGCCCCCGCCCCCGAGGACGCCTCGCATCCTCCCGACGACGAGGGCGCACCCGAGCGCCCCGACAGTGAGGGCGACGACGAGGTCGTGCCGTCCGGTGGCGAGCAGCAGCCGACGACCCGAGAAGAGGCGAAACGAAAGATCGGCGAACTGTTCGACGAGGGCAAGGGACGCCCGACCGAGGGGCAGATCGTCGCGCTGCTCAAGCGCCTCGACCGCTACCCGTACACCTCGCGACGCCACGCACAGAAGCTGCGTGACGAGGTCGAGGCAGACAGGAAGCGCGCCGAGCGCGCCTCGGCCGACGACCGCGTGCTGACGCCCGTCTGACGCCGTGACTGTGACTGCGACTGCAGTCACAGCTCGACCTCGCCCCCCTCTGACCGGCCCGAATACCCCTCTACCCCTCACCCCCGAGCACCACGACGGCAGTCGCAGTGAAGGAGCAACCCCGGTGTCAGACACCGCAGCACCGCCCGCGCCCGCAGCAGCCGCGCCCGACCCGCCCGCCGAGGCGGCACCCGCGCCGCAGCCCGCACCCGTACCCACGCCCGAGCCGGCTGTCGACACGGCCGCCGAGCCCGCGCCGCGCGCCGCCCGCCGCCGTGGCGTGCCGATCGAGCCGCTCGTGATCGGGGTCGGCAACAGCTCGGCCATGATGGCGACCGCCGCCTATCAGGCGGCCGGATCCGCCGGACTGGCGGGCGCGGCCGCGACCGTCGTCGCCCTCGCGGCCGGCGGGGCGATACAGCGACGCCGCACCGTCCGCAGCCGTACGACCGCCGCCGCAGGGCGCAGTCGGGGCGGGGCGGGAACCTCGAACCGAGGGCGCACTCGGGGCGGGGCGTCCGGGGGCGCGGGGTGGGGCGGCACCTCGGGGCGGGGCGGGGCGGGGCGTCGGGGCGCAAGCCTCGGGGCGGGCTCCGGGGCGCGGGGCGGGGCGGCGCCCCGATCGTCGGGGCGTCGGAGCGCCCTCGGCTCGCTCGGCGGTCGGGGTGCGGGGCGGCTCAAGTCGCCCCGGCTGCCCACGCCCACGAGCGGGGGCAAGCACAAGCGCCCCAAGCGGGGCGGCACCTCGCCCTCGACGTCGCCCTCGACCAAGACGCGCACGCCCCGCTCGCGCAGCCGGCTCGGCATGGTGCGCCCCGCCGCGAGCGCCGCACGCCGTGGCATGGCCAACACGGGGCGCGCGCTCCGTGCGACGGGGCGCGGCATCCGTGCCGCCGCCCGAGGCATCGGCCGCGCGGGGCGCTGGACTGCCGCCCCCGCTCGCGCGGTGTGGCGCAGGACCGAGACCGCTCGGCGCGCAGCAGCTCGGCACGCCCGACGGATCGCGGGCGCGGCATGGGACGGCGCCCGATCGGTTGCTGTCGGGCTCGCCGCCGCACTGTGGCAGCGCCGTTGGCGAGCAGGCATCGCAGGCACGCGCGCCATGTGGCGGCGCCTGCGTCTCAAGCGGGCCGCGAAACGTGCGGCATCCGGTCCGGCCATGACGGGCCCGACGGTCGCCTCGGCACCGCCGCCCGTCGCCACGTTCGTACGCCGCCCGGCATTCGCCGGCGGTTCCCCCTCGACCTACGGAGGACACGCCATGTCCGGTGGACACCACTTCCTTGCAGGCGCAATGGAACTCGAACGCGTCGCCACCACCTACACGCCCGACGGCATGATGCAGGTCGGCCGCGACTTTGCGGCGCTGCCCGACGCCCTCGAACACATCGCGAACGCGATGAAGATTTCGACCGCCCGCGCCGACGCCGAGCAGCCGCTCGACCCGAGGATCGTCGAGATCATGCAGGGCATCTACCGCCTGCAGATGAAGGCGAGCGAACTCGCCCGCGAGCTGCCCGGCGCGTTCCGGAAGCTGCATCACGTCGACATCGAGCGCCTGCAGAACCCGCGCACGGGCGAGCGCGAGTGGGACGTGCGCGCGAACGCCGACAACACTCTGTAAGGGGCGGACAGTGCAGATCGATTGGGAGTCGGGTCACGGCCCGCTCACTGCCCCACTCAGCGCCGCCGGATCCGCGCTCGCCGCCTCGTACGCGGCGAACGCGGCCGGGGCGTCCCCCTGGTGGGGCATCGGCGTCGCGGGCGCCGGGCTCGTCGGCTCGCACATCGCGGGCCGGCAGTCCGGCGCCGGGCGCGGCAGCCTCGTACTCCATGCCGCGGCATGGGTCGGCGCGGGCGCATGGTGCTCGTGGGCGATGAACGCCGGCCCGTGGACCGTCAACTGCGTCGCCGCGCTCGCGGCGGGCGCGGTCGGGCTCGGTGCCGCCATGGCGGACAACCGGGCCGCGCGGCGGCGGGCCGAGGCGGCGGCCGCATCCGAGGACACGGCGGCCGCGCGCAGCGGGATCATGCGCGCGTACCGGGAACTCGCCGAGCAGTGGTCGGCCCGCTTCTCCCGCGTGAGCGGCATCGAGGGCGTGCTCGTCGTCGGCGTCGAGATGTGGCCGAGCGGCGGCATGACCCTCGAGGGACGGCTGCCCGAGGGCGGCTACACGTGGCGTGACATCCAACGGCATCAAGACGGGCTCGCCGGCGACGCCCGACTGCCGAACGGCTGCTCGGTCGAGATCACCGAAGGGGCCGACCGCGGATCGTTCCTCGCGAACATCGAGACCGAGAACCAGGTCGCGGCCGGCCCGACCATGTACCCCGACGACTACTCGCCCCGCTCGCTGAACGACGGGCTGCAGCTCGGCCGCCACAAGGACGGCAGCGAGGCCGCGCCGTGCATCCGACAGTTGACGGCCGTGTTCACCGGGCGGAAGGGCTCTGGAAAGTCCAATCTCATGAACGTCGCTATCGCCGGGCAACTGCGCATGATCGACGTGCTCGTGTGGGTGATCGACCTCAACGGCGGCTCGCTCGCGCTCCCGTGGCTGCGCGCGTGGGCGAAAGCCGGTCGCCCCGGCCGGCCGCCGATCGACTGGGTCGCCGACACCCCCGAAAAGGTGCTCGCCATGGCCGAGGCGCTGCTGCGCATCGCGAGGGCGCGCAAGCCGGGATACGCCGACCTGCAGATCGAGCACGACGACGACAAGATCCCCGTGTCGCCCGCCGTGCCCGGCATCGTGGCGAACGCCGACGAGGTCGCCGAGCTGTACTCGGCCAAGGCACGCAAACACCCGATCCTGCGCAAGGCCGGCGACGTGCTGCTGCAGGTCGTCGAACTCGCGCGCGCCGTGGCGTGCAACGTGATCGCCTCGGCGCTGCGGGCGACGCAGGATGTGCTCGAAGAACCGCAGCTCGTCGTACAGTCCGGCCTGAAAATCGCCATGAAGTCGGACGAGCGAGAGATCGCCTATCTGATGGGGTGGGGCGACAAGATCTCGCCGGAAGACATGCCCGTCGCCGGTACGGGCGCGATCAAGGTTCTCGACGACCCCGCCCGCGCCCTGGTCGTGTACCGGATGACGCCGAGCGAGATCGCGAAGATCGTCGTCGCGACCGCCGAGTACCGGCCCGAACTCGACGACCTGTCCCGCCGCGCCGCCGGCGAGGCGTACGAGCGCCGGTGGGAGAACACCGACCATCTGTTCGACGGCAGCGTGCAGCCCGCCGCAACCCTCGTCGCCGACCGCCCGGCGACCGAGCAGCCGGTGCGCGAGGGATGGACGGACCCCACAGCCGGTTGGGACGACCCCGATCCGAGCGCACCGGCCGCCGCGCCGCCCGGCGAGGACGCGATCGCCGACGCCGACGCCACGATGCGCCGGATCCGCGGGGAGATCGACGAGGCGACCGAGCGCGACCCCGACCTCGACGCCGAGGTACGCGGCATCTTCGCGGCGAGTGGGCTCACGTACACGCCGCCCGCCGCCCTCGATGACGACCAGGACGACGGCGACCCGCGCCGCCCGATCGTGTTCGAGATCGTGCTCAAGTCGGGCCCGGCCGGCATCGGGCCCGAGGCGATCCGCGACGCGATCCGCCGACTGCACCCCGACGTCGAGGTGCCGCACGCCGCCACGATCGGCCGGTGGCTCGGGTCCGACCCGCGCGTGCACAAGCCGAAGTACGGCCGGTACGCCGTGCGCCCGACGAACGGAGACGACGCGCCATGACCCGCACCTCGCCCGCCCGCCGCCGCACCGCCCGAGCTGTACGCGGCACCGGCGACGCCGTACGCGCCGCCGCCCCGCTCGGACCGCTCGCCGCCGTGCTGCTCAGCATCGACACCGCCGACGGCCCGCACCTCGACATGCCGCTGCTGCACCTGGTCGTCGTCATGCTCGCCGGCCTCGGCGTCGACCGGCTCGGGCTGCTGCTGCACGACCTCGGCCGCCACATCGAACGCCCCCGCCCCGCCGCGAGCTAGGAACCCGCCATGCACACCGAACGAACCGACGCCCGCCCGGTGCGCCTCGACCGGGCCGTGACTCCGACCGCTGTCGTCCCGGCCGCCGAGCAGCAGCTCGCGCCCGGCCCGCCGCCCGGCATGCGGGTGATCGGGTACGTGCGGATCGACGGCATGCTGCACCCGCAGTACGGCCCGGAGTACGAGCCGGCCGTGACCGTTGCACCCGTGGCAACACCCGGACTCGACCCACAGGCGCAGCGCACCGCCGCAAAGGGCGTGTACGCCGTCGGGCTCGGCGTCGGCTCGTACTTCGGCATGCAGGCGCTGCAGATCCTCGTCGACAGCCTCGTGCAGTTCCTCGCGGCCGCCGCGGTGTGCGGGCTCGTGTGGGCGCTGCCGACCGGCCGGCGCGGCAGGCGCGAGGGGCCGACGTACGTCACGCACAACCATGGGGCGTTCGCCGGCTGGTGGTCGAGGAGCGGCCCGCGCAGGTAACCGCCCGCCCTGTCACGCCCCGCACCGGCACCTCGCCGGGCGGGGCGTTTCGCTGTCCCGAGACACGATCGCGTGCGATTCGTCGACGATTCGCACGCGATTCGATGACGAATGTACGCAGCATCATTCGACGAAAAAATCACGTCTCCGCAGGTCACAGCATTCTGTCCCCAGGGGACTCCCGAGGGACTCGCGCGCGCGCGTTCCCCTCCCCTCCTATATATGGGGGCGGGCGTAGAGAGATCCACTACCGGTAGTAGGGGGCGCACGAGTGAGCCGATCTCACTCTCAACATCCCCCCCGCGACTTGACGCTCGACGATCACGTGTCGCATCCTTGGTCCCAAGTCCGCCATGCCCGGACACAGAATCCACGCGACGCCCCGCCTACTGCGGGGCGTTTCGCATTCCCCCGAACTCCGCGCGGGGCGGAAGACGATACGAACTCTGGCGGGTTTGCTGCCCGCCCCGCGCGCGAACACCTCGTCGGAAGGACACCGCCCCATGCGCGTACGCCTAACCGACGGAACGAACGAGGTCGAGATCACCGTCGACGACGGAGGCAAGGGCAAGGGCCGACGCCGCCTCGACGACGTCGAGAACACCGCACTGCGCATCCTCGACGCCCTGCGCGACCACCGACCGGCACAGCGAGGCACGACGTTCGGGTTCACGCCCGACGTCGTACTCGACAGCAGCGCCGAACGAGCCGAGCCGTACGACGACGGCCGCGACCAGTACGACGAGGACGACGACGCATGAGCGGCGGTTGGGCAGGCAGCAACCGGCGGCACGAGCTGCCGGCCGACTGGTACACACGTATCCGGCCGTTCGTCCTGCAGCGCGACGAGCACCGGTGCCGCAACCGGATCGACGGCGTCGTGTGCGGACGGCCGGCCAACCAGGTCGACCACATCGGCGACCGCCACGACCACCGACCCGAGATGCTGCAGGCGCTGTGCGCCGACTGCCACGGGATCAAGAGCAGCGCGCAGGGCAACGCCGCCCGGTGGGCCGTACGCCGGCAGCGCCCCGCCGAGCGACACCCCGGCCTGATCTGACGGCTCGACAAAGCCGCAGGTCAACGCCTCGTAACTCCCGTACGCAGTGCGCGATTTGAGGACCGGGCGCACAACTACCCGAGCGCCTACCAAATCGAGCCCGCTGCACCACGATCGCAACGCTCTGACCTGCACGTTTGTACAGTCGGCAGACGCAGCCGCAACCACGTCGACGGCGCAGCGAGCAGCACGCACGCACCGCATGAACCCGCACCCCTCTGACCTGCACGTTTGCAGCGGACTGCACATAACCGCAGGTCAGGGGCTCGCAACAGCCGTGCGAGCACCACAGATTGACCACCGAGGCGAAACTGCAGCCTCGCACGCGACGTCGCAACGCTCTGACCTGCACGTTTATGCATGCCGCTGCGTTTGTGCAGGTCACAGGCTTACGGACTCGACAGACACGAGCAGCACAGCCGACGGACCCGAGCCGACCGGGGTCGACGAGGGAGAACGACGCCCCCGACCCTGGGGGGTGACTCCCCTCCCCGCCCCCCTTTGGCGCTCGGGAGGTGCTGCGGCTGTCGTTCTGTACGGGTCTGGGGAAAACGGCCGCGCTGCGGGGCGCGGGCGGCTCGCTGGCGGGCGAGCAGAGGTGCGGCAGGCTGATTCGATGGCGCGCGGTTGAGGGGCCGCAGATCGCCTCTCAGCCTGCCGCACTTCCGATACGAACCTGATACTCGCAGGTCAGAGCGCTAAAAGCGTACGCCGGGATACTATGGACCCATGACGACGAGGCGCGACTGCGAGCACTGCGAGGGGCCGATGCCGCTCACGGCCCGGTCGCACGCGCGGTACTGCAGGCCGGCGTGCCGAGCCGCTGCTCACCGTGCGGCCCGCACGGTCCCTGCCGAGCTGACGAGCCGTCCGCGATGGATCCGGCGTACCTCGCGCAAGGTGCCGCTCACCGTCGATGGCGCGGCCGCGAGCAGCACCGACCCGTCGACCTGGTCGCGGCACCGCGACGCCGCCCGCTCGGCTGCGGGCACCGGGCTCGGGTTCGTCCTCGACGGCGACGGCGTCGTCTGCCTCGACCTCGATCACTGCCTCGACGACGAGGGCGCGGTCGCGGGTTGGGCGCGCAACGTCCTCGACGCTGTCGGCGACACGTGGGTCGAGGTGTCGCAGGGCGGCGACGGACTGCACGTCTGGGGGTACGGCGAGCTGCCGCACGGCAGGCGCATCACGGTCGGCGGCGGCTCGGTCGAGCTGTACGGCACCGGCCGGTACATCGCGGTCACGGGGACGACGTTCGGCGACACGCCGCAGCGCCTCGGCGACCTGCAGCACGTAATCGACTCGCTGCTGTAGCGCCCCGACACGGGTGTGCTGCGGCGCACCCGACACGGGGAGGTACAGCGATGGCAGGCAACCCGCTACGGGCCCTTGCTCTCAAGTGGTTTCGGCGTCCGGTCCGACTGCAGGGCGTCGACCTGCGGACCGCCGAGAACTCGATCGTGGTCGCAGTGAGGCGCGGCGGACGGTGGCACGACGTCATCGTCGAGCCGTGGGCGATCCGCGACGACGACGGATCCATCGGGCACTCGGTCACCTCGGGCGGGCTCCGGTCACTCATCAGTAAGGGGCGTGCCTGACATGGGCGGCATGGGACCGGCGCCGAAGCCGGACGGGCGTAAGGCGCGGCGCAACAAGGACGCGATCCCGCAGACCGTGCTCAGGTGGGAGCGTGCCGAGGCGCCCGAGCTGCCCGACTTCCGGATCGAGCGCGACGGCGACCTCGTCGAGTTCGTGTGGCCCGAGCGCACCCGCGAGTGGTGGCGCATGTGGATCGACTCGCCGCAGGCCGATCACTTCGGGGCGTCCGACTGGCAGTACCTGCTCGACACCGCGCTGATTCACGCCCGACTGTGGCGCGGCGATCTGTCGGCGGCCGGCGAACTGCGGCTGCGCGTCGCAGCGTTCGGTGCCACGCCGGCGGACCGGGCCCGGCTGCGCATGGTGTTCGCCGAGGCGGACGGCGCCGACCAGGGGCGCGGCAGCTCGGGCGGGCCGTCGGCGCGTGAGCGGTACGGGAACCTGCGGATGATGCCCGGCGGGAAGTCCGACCAGGGCAAGAGCACGTAGGGGGCGTCATGCCGTGGCGTGGCCCCGAGTACGAGGGCGAGCGCCCGACGCTCGGGTATTACGTCCTCGACTGGATGATGCAGAACCTCGCGCAGCCCGGCCGGGACGACGGCGAGCCGTTCATTCCGACCGCCGAGCAGGCCGAGTTCCTCCTGCGCTATTACGAGGTGCACCCGGTCACCGGTAAGCGGGTCATTCACCGGGCGCTGCTGTCGCGGCCGCGCGGGTGGGGCAAGTCGCCGTTCGTCGGTGCGATCGCGCTCGCCGAGGCGTGCGCCGACGTCGTCGCCGACGGGTTCGACTCGTACGGCGAGCCGATCGGCCGGCCGTGGCACTCGATCCGTACGCCGCTCGTGCGCATCGCCGCGGTGACCGAGCAGCAGACCGACAACACGTGGATCCCGCTGCTTGAGATGGCACGCGGCCGATCGCTGTCGACCGACTACGGGCTCGAATGCCTCGACACCGTGATCTATCTGCCACGCGGCGAGGTGTCGCCGATGACCTCGTCGGCGACGTCGAGCAAGGGCGACCCCGCCTGCTTCGCGAGCCTCGACCAGACGGAGGAATGGACCGCGACGAACGGCGGCGTGCGACTCGCGAAGGTGATGCGGTTCAACGCGGCCAAGCTGGGCGGAAGCCTGATCGAGACTCCGAACGCATTCACACCCGGCGTCGGATCGGTCGCAGAGAAGTCGGCGGCCGACTATCAGGCGATCATCGACGGCCGGTCGCGTGCGCGCGGAATCCTGGTCGACCACCGGGAGGCGCCGCCCGAGACCGACATGACCGACGAGCAGTCGCTCGTCGCCGGCCTGCGGTACGCGTACGGCGACAGCAGCGATCACCCCGGCGGGTGCGTGCTGCACGATCCGCCGTGCGCGCCCGGCTGGTCGCCGATCGAGCGGCTCACGAGCGAGTTCTACGACACGTCGAACGAGCCGCAGGATCTGCGCGCCGACCTGCTCAACCAGATCACTCACGCCGCGGATGCGTGGCTCACCGAGCCCGAGGTGCGGGCGTCGTCCGACCTCGGCCGGGTCGTCGAGCCCGGCGACCGGATCGTGCTCGGGTTCGACGGCAGCCGGAAACGGGCGCGCGGCGTGACCGACGCGACCGCGCTGATCGGCTGCCGGCTGTCCGACGGGCACCTGTTCACGATCGGTGTGTGGGAGCAGCCCGAGCGGATGCCGGTCGGTCCGGACGGCAAGCCGGTCGAGTGGCAGGTGCCGGTCGTCGAGGTGCTCGCCACGGTGCACGAGGCGTTCGCGACGTACGACGTCGTCGGGTTCTACGCCGACCCTGCCAAGTGGGAATCGCACGTTGCCGACTGGGAAGCGGCGTACGGGCCGCGCCTGAAAGTGCAGTCGACCCGGAACCATCCGGTCGAGTGGTGGATGACCGGCGGCCGCAGTCTGCTGATCGTGCGGGCGCTGCAGAAGTTCCACACCGCCTTGACCGAGGGCGAGTTGACGCACGACGGCTCGTCGCCGCTCGTGCGGCACCTGTGCAACGCCCGTCGTCGTGAGAGCCGTTCGGGCCTGCAGATCGCCAAGGCACACCCGGACAGCCCGGCGAAGATCGACGCGGCGATCGCCGCCGTGCTCGCCTGGCAGTGCCGGCTCGACGCGATCGCTAAGGGCGTCGCGGTCGAAGAAGAAGAGATGTTCGGCGGGACGTTCTGACAGCCCGAGAGGGGGCGCTGTGCTCGACGAGACTCCGGAGCTCGACAACCCGGATTACATGCTGTTGCGCCTCGGGCGTCGGCTGCGCAAGCGGCAGGGTGTGCTCGACGGGTGGTGGCTGTATTACCGGGGCAGGCCGCCCCTGCCCGAGCTGCCGCGCAACGCCGAGGCGGCGTTCATCGACTTTCAGCGCAAGGCGCGCACCAACTTCTGTGGCCTGATCGCGAACGCCACCGTTCACCGGCTGCTCGCGCTCGGCGTGACCGGCCCGGACGGGGCGCCGGACGACCGGGCGTCGCGCTGGTGGCAGGCGAACCGGCTGGACTCGCGGCAGAAACTCGTGTGGCGCTGCGGCATGGCGCAGTCGGTCGGGTACATGCTCGTCGGCCCGCACCCGACCATGACCGAGGACAACGGCCGGCCGAGCCCGCTCATCACGCCCGAGCACCCGAGCGAGTGCATCGTCGAGTACGACCCGGAGACCGGCGAGCCGGTCGTCGGGTTGAAGGCGTGGCACAACGACGTCGACGGCTACGCGTACGCGCGGGTGTTGTACGACGACCGCTCGTTCCCGTACCGCTCGGCCGAGCGCTGCAGCGGCAGCCGGCTGCCGTGGGGGCCGGACTCGTGGGTGTACCTCGGCAGCAGCGACGAGGGCGAGCCGCACGACCTCGGCCGCATGCCCCTGATCGAGTTCGCCCGCATGCCCGATCTCGGCGAGGAACCCGAGCCCGAGTTCGCCGTCGCGGTGGACATTCAGGACCGGGTCAATATGGGCGTCCTCAACCGCATGGCGGCGAGCCGGTACAGCGGGTTCCGGCAGAAGTGGGTGCGAGGCCACAAGTTCGCCCGGCGCAAGGATCCCGAGACAGGGCTCACTGTCGTCGAGCAGCCGTTCACGCCGGGCCCGAACACGGTGTGGGTGTCCGAGGGCGAGAACGCGCAGTTCGGGCAGCTCGACGCGACCGACCTGACAGGGTTCCTGAAAGAGCACGTGTCCGACGTGCGCGACATGCTGATCTTGTCGCAGACACCCGCGTACTACTACGCGGGCGACCTCATCAACATCGGAGCCGACACCGTCGCGGCGCTGGACGTGATGCACGTCGCGAAGGTGCGCGAGCACATCGCCTCGTTCGGCGAGGGGCTCGAAGACGTGATGAGTCTCGCCGCGGCGCAGGCCGGCGTGTTCGACGACTACACCGAGGCAACGGTGCGATGGGCGAACCCGCAGTACCTGTCACCGGCGGTGCAGGCGGACGCCGCGACCAAGCTCGCGAGCATCGGGTACCCGCTCGACGTGATCGCCGAGGATCTCGGCGAGACGCCGCAGCGCGTGCGCCGGATCGCCGGCGGCGCGGCGGCGCAGAAGCTGCTCGCGGCCTCGCTGCTGCCCGCGAACCCGGCGCCGACGGCGGGCAACCTGCCGGACGGCGAGGGGGCGACCGGTGGGTGAGGCGCTGCAGACGGCGCTCGGCGAGCGGTACGACGCCCTGTCGACGTCGCTGCGCGACCGCGTGATCTCGTTTGTGCTCGCCGCGTTCGACAGTCTCGGCGGGCAGCGAGACGCCGACGCCGCCGAGTTCCTCGACCGGGTGCTGCCGACGGTCCTCGCGGCACAGGCGCAGATGGGACAGATCACCGACGCGTATCTGTCCGCAATGCTCGCCGACATGCTCGGCACCGCGTCGGCACCGGCGGGTGTGCGGCTGCCCGAAGCGCTGCGCGGGGTCGACCCCGCCGAGGTGTACGAGCGCCCGTTCGTGACTACGCGTACCGCCCTCAGCAAGGGCAAGGCGTACGCGCAGGCGGTCGCCGAGGGCCGTACGCGGCTGCTCAGCATCACCGAAACCGACCTGCAGCTCGCACGCACGCACGCGGCGCAGCAGTCCATGCGGCGCGGCGGCGCGAAGTTCTTCCGGCGGGACCTGCGCAGCAGCAAGTCGTGCGCCCTGTGCGTGATCGCGAGTACGCAGCGGTACCGCGTCGAGAACCTCATGCCCATTCATCCCGGCTGCCACTGCAAGCCGGTCCCGATCCCCGGCGACCGCGATCCGGGACACGTCATCGACGAGGCACTGCTGCGCGAGGCGCACGACGCCGTCGCGAAAGGCATCGGCCAGTCCGATGCGGGCGGCCGAGCCCCCGACTACCGCGACGTCATCATCACGCGGCAGCACGGCGAGTACGGGCCGCTGCTCGCGGTCCGCCGACAGAACTTCACCGGCCCGGACGACATCGCCGGCCAGTGACCGGCGCCGACACGGCGCTGCAGGTTCACCCCAACCCGACACGGGAGACACCACCATGCGCACGCGCACTCTGCCCACCCTGCCCGGCATCGAGTCGGAAGCCGGTTGGTCGCACCCCTACCCGATCACGCCGTTCTCGCCGTTCTACGCCGACGGCGGCGACGGAGACGAGGGCGACGACGGCGACCAGGACGACGGCGACGAGTCCGACACGGACGACGACGACGGCGACGGCGACGGCGGCGAGGGCGACGACAAGACCGACCACAAGGCCGAGGCCGCGAAGCACAAGGCGCTCTCGAAGAAGTGGGAGGCGCGCGCGAAGGCGAACGCGGCCGCCGCGAAGGAACTCGCGCGGGTCAAGCGCGAGGGCATGAGCGACGCCGACAAGAAAGTCGACGAGGCGGTCGCGGCCGCCGTGGCGCAGGAGCGCGTCAAGTCCGGCGAGCGGGTCGCCCGCTCGGCGTTCCTGGCGGCCGCAAAGGGGCGGCTCGACAACGCCAAGGACGTTGCCGAGGACGTCAACCTGCGCCGGTACGTCGACGACGAGGGCGAGGTCGACGAGGACGGGATCGCCGAGCTCGTCGACCGGCTCGCCCCGAAGAAGTCCGGCAAGGACAAGAACAACGACGAGGACGACGACCGCGAGGACGAGCGCGACACGCGCCGTCGTCGCCGCGGCGGCGGATTCGACCAGGGGGCCCGGCGAGGCAGCAACCGCAAGGGCGGTAAGAGCGGCGGCGTCGACGCCGGCCGCGACCTGTACCGCGAGCTGCTCGGCAAGGGCACCGACAAGAGCTGACAACACGGAGGAAAGACCATGATTCTCGGTCAGACGACTGAGATGTTCGGGTCGGATGATCAGTCGTGGCTCGGGTCCGCGCACGGCACGGACGCGACCGAGACGATCTCGCTCGACACCTCGACATTCACCCCGGCGACCCACTACCCCGACGGTTATTTCAAGTCGGGCATCCCGCTCGGGGAGATCACCGCCACGCCCGGCAAGTACGGGCCGTACGACAACGCCGCGAGCGACGGCCGGGCGACCCTCGTCGGGTTCCTGTACGCCGCCGTCAAGGCGCCCACCGTCAACACTGTCGACCCGTCGGCCGCGATGCTCACGCACGGCAAGGTGCGCGCGTCGCGCCTGCCCGTCGCTGTCGACGCCGCCGGTAAGGCGGACGTCGCCGGAACGATCCGGTTCGTCTGAGAGGGGATGATCTAGATGAGCTGGACTCTCGACACTGAGTTCATCGAACCGACCGAACTCACCGGCCTGATTCGTCAGGCACTCGCCGATCTGCAGGTGAACCGCTTCACGCTGTCGCGGTGGCTGCCGAACGTCGAGGTCGACGACATCGCGTACGAGTTCACCAAGGGTGGCGGCGGTCTCGCCGAGACCGCGTCGTTCCGAGCGTGGGACGCCGAGTCGAAGATCGGCCGGCGCGAGGGGATCGGCAAGGTCATGGGCGAGCTGCCCCCGATCTCCGAAAAGATCCCCCTCAACGAGTACGACCGGCTGCGGCTGCGGAAGCTGGACACGAACGACGACCGCGTGCTGCGGCTGATCGCCCGCGACGCGCAGCGCCTCGCCCGCAACATCGGGGCACGGTTCGAGGTCGTGCGCGGGCAGGCGCTCGTCAACGCGCAGGCGCCGGTCACCGAGCTGCAGCAGACCGTCGATTTCGGCCGGTCCGCCTCGCACTCGGTCGTCGCCGCGACGCTGTGGTCGGACCACGCGAACGCGACGCCGCTCACCGACCTGCGGTCGTGGGTCAACACCTATGAGGACACGAACGGCGAGTCGCCGGCCGTGATCCTCGCGCCGAACGCCGTCGTCGAGCACCTCGCGATGTGCAACCAGGTGATCCGGCAGGTGTTCCCGCTCGCCCCGGCCGGTACGGCACCGATGCTGAACAGCGACCAGGTGAACAGCGTGCTGCGCTCGCTCAACCTGCCGCCGATCGAGGTGTACGACGCGCGCGTCAAGGTCGACGGCGTCTCGACCCGGATCACCCCGGCGAACGCGATCGCGCTGCTGCCCGAGGCGGGCGCGACGACTGCGGCGCAGCCGACCGAACTCGGCGCGACGCTGCTCGGCACGACCGCCGAGGCGCTCGAAGCCGAGTACAGCCTCGTCGCGAGCGAGCAGCCCGGCGTCGTCGCGGCGACGTACAAGTCGAAGGATCCGATCCGGCTGTGGACGCACGCGGCGGCGGTCGGTCTGCCGATCCTGCGCGAGCCGAACCTGACCTTCAAGGCGCAGGTGATCGCATGAGCCGGCGACTGATCGCGTACGTGCACGTCGACGGCACGGCGTACGGGCCCGACAGCGAGGTGCCCGCGGCCGTCGCGAAGAGGATCGGCGACCACGCGTGGACCGACGCCGATTCCTCGGCCGAGACGCCCACGCCCACGGGCGAGGGCGACAGCGGGAAGGGCGAGGCGCCGCCTCGCTCGGGCCGCGGCTCGGGCGTCGAGGCGTGGCGGGCGTTCGCCGAGCAGCACGACGTCGAGGTCGCCGCCGACGCGAGCCGCGAGGACATCATCGCGGCCGCCGAGGCGGCCGGCGTCGTCGAGCCCGAGCAGCCGAAGGAGTAGGGCCGTGGCGGCGTTCGCAACAGTCGACGACTACACCGCGCGCGCCGCCGTCACCCTCGCCGAGGGCAGCCCGAAACGGGCGCAGGTCGCGGCGTACCTCGACGACGCCACGGCGATCATGCGGCGGCACATCCCGACCGGACACACGCCCGACGAGGCGACGCTGCGCGCGATCTGCGTCGCGGTCGTCCGGCGGGTCATGGCCAACCCCGGCGGGTATCGGCAGCGCACGATCGGCCAGTACAGCGAGTCACTCGGGGAAGACGGCGGGCTGTACCTCACGCCCGACGAGATCGCTCAACTGCAGCCCGACGACGAGACCGACCCGGACGCCGACGCGGCGTACTCGATCGGCCTCGTCGACGACGGGCTGCCGGGTTGGCGTCCCGACCCGGCGTGCTACGGGCGGCGGTTGCTGTGATCCCCGAGGACGTGCTGCCGCACCTCGTCGACGTCGAGCATCCCGGCACCACGACCGATCGGTACGACAACCAGGTCGACGACTGGTCGCCGGGCGCGACGACGCACGCCGAGGTCGCCGCGTGGCTGCAGCAGAACACGAGCGCCGAGGACACCGACCAGCGGTCGGCGCAGATCGGCGAGTGGCTCATGCTCTGCAACCCGGTCGACACCGCCGGCGACCCGCTCACCGTGCACGGCTCGGCGCGCGTGCGTTGGGGCGAGCTGCAGTTCGAGGTGATCGGCCCGCCCGGACCGGCCTACACACCGGCCGAGTTCCACCACTACGAGATACGGCTCAAGACGGTCGAGGGGTGACACCGTGGCCCGTTCGAGGTTCGTACCCAACCGGCGGAACATCGCCTCGTTTCTGCGCACCCCACAGACGCACGCGCTGATCGAGCGGAAGACGAGGGCGGTCGCCGCGGCGGCGGCCGCCGCGAGCGAGGCCGGCGGGCAGTTCCGGGTCGACGTCGAGACCGGCGACCGCCGGGCCCGTGGCGCTGTGATCGGCGACTACTCGACCAACGACCCGGAGGTGTCGCGGCGGGCGCTGCTGCGCGCCCTCGACGCCGCGCGGGCGGTCGACTGATGGCGGCGCCGGTCGAGTTCCCCGACGGCGTCGACATCGTGCGCCGGTACCTGCGGGCCGCACTCGCCGAGCGGGGCGACGACGTACCGGTCGTCACCCGCGTGCCGAGCTCGCGGCCGGCGCGGTTCGTACGGATCGAGCGGGTCGGCGGCAGCCGGCTCGACCGCGTCACGGACCGCCCTCGGCTCGACGTCGCGTGCTGGGGACCGGACGAGGGCACCGTCGCCGACCTGGTCAAGGTCGTGCGGGCGCTCGTGTTCGCCATCCCCGGTTGGCGCGGCGTCGTGGCGTACGACGTCGTCGAGGTCGGCGGGCCGGACTCGGCACCCGACCCGGTGAGCGGGCAGCAACGGGCCTCGTTCGCCGTCGAGGTGTCCCTGCGCGGCCGAGCGCTCGCCGCCCCCTGATTCGGGCTCACCCGCCCCCAGACACCGCACCCTCGGACCGCTCGCCGGCCGGGGGTTTCCCATGGAGGGAATCACATGTCCACACCGCCCCCGGTGTCGCTCGAAAGCGGGCTGCACACCGAGTACATCCGCAAGCAGCTCGTACAGGCCGTGTTCGCCGCCGACTACGGGACCGCGGCGATCAGCGCCCCGTTCACCTCGGCCGACGGCACGCTCGCGACGATCCCGGCCGGGTACGTGCCGGTCGGCTACACCACCGACGACGGGCTCACTTTCACGTCCGATCTGTCGATGGCCGATGTGACCTCGTCGCAGTCGGTCGAGCCGACCCGCTCGGACGTCGAATCGGACGTGCTGTCGGCGCAGTTCGCGCCGCAGGAGACGAATGCGGCGACCGTCGCCCTGTTCGAGGGGCTGCCGCTGTCGGGTACGGGCGCACTGCCCGCGATGGGTACGGCGTGGCAGTGGGACCGGGCAGCGAGCCCGGCGAACCCGTTCCGCCGGCTGCTGTTCATCGGGCTCGACTACGGCGACGACGGCGGAGAGATCTACGTCGTCAAGTTCTTCCCGCGCGCACGGCTCACGAGCAAGGACGACGAGCAGTGGGCGCGCTCGACCGAGACGCAGCGCCCGGTCACCTTCAACGCCTACCGCGACAGCCTCGTCGGCACCTCGTGCCGCAACTGGGTCGACGGTCCGGGATGGCGCTCCCTCGCCGGATAACGGCACCCCTGAACGGGCGGGGGGCGGCGGTTCTGGGTGAGCCCCGACCGCCCCTCGCCCTCACACGCTCACCCGCAGCTCACCCGAGAGAGAGACACGATCATGAGCAAGCCCAACGGCAAGCGGTACCGGCTGGAGACCGTCAAGCGTTCCTACGTCGACGCGGTCGGCGGCGAGCGCGTCGAGTTCGAGGTCGGACCCGAGGACGCCCCGCAGGTGTTCAGCTTCCCGCACCCGATCTTCACGCCCGACGCCATGCAGCGCGACCTCAACGACGCGCAGGGCGACGAGGCCGGCGCGCGGATCCTGCTCGGCGACCAGTACGACGAGTTCATCGCGGCCGGCGGCGAGGTCAACAGCGTGATGCTCCTGTACGTCGGCATCCGCAACGAGGCGCAGGACAAGGTGCAGAAGGTGCGCCCTACGAAGGGGTAGGCGACGGCGACGACGTCGTCGAGACCTACTCGTACACCGTTCTCGACGTCCTCGGCGAGCACCCCGAGGCCGTCGAGGCGGACCTAGCGCACCACTATCCCGGCTACGGGCGCGGCGGGCCGCTCGCCGCCTACTGGCGAGGCGAGATCACGCTGCGCATGCTGCGCGTCCTGGTCGAGAACCTGCCGCCCGACGGGGCGACCGCCCGCGCGAACAACGGGCACGCGTGGCGGCAGATCGACTACGGGGTCGCCGACAGCCGCGACCTGCTGCACCTGTTGCTGACGGCGTTCGTCAACGCCAACCGGGACCCGAAAAAGGGCGGCGGCGCGCTGCCGTGGCCTCAACCCTCGTGGCGGCCGGGCGACCCGGTGCCCGACGAGGCGAAAGCCGACCAGGACAAGGCGCGCGCGAAAGCGGCGTACGAGCACATCCTCGCGCAGACCAAGGGGGAATGACGTATGCCGGTCGAGGTCGGCGTCGGGTACGTGTCCGTCGTGCCCGAGGCACGCGGGTTCGGCCGGCTGCTCAATCAGCAGATCAGCGGCGAGTCGGCGCGCGTCGGCACCTCGGCCGGGCAGGACGCCGGGCAGGGGTTCCTCGGCGGCATCGGCGGCGTGATGAAGAAGGGCGTCGCCGGCGTCGCTGCGGGCGCCGGGGCGCTGTTCGCCGTCGGGTTCGCCGAGGCGGTCGAGCAGGACAAGAGCAACGCCCGGTTGGGCGCGCAGCTCGGGCTCACCGAGAAAGAGTCGGCCCGCGCCGGGAAGATCGCCGGAACGGTGTACTCGAAGGGGTACGGCGAGTCGATCGACCAGGTCAATGACTCGCTCAAGGCGCTGCAGCAGAACGGCGTCGCCGCGATCTCCGGGTCGCGGCGCGAGATCGTCGGGCTGTCGAAAGACGCGCTCAACCTGTCCGAGGCTTTCGGCGCCGACGTCGGCGAGTCCGCCAAGGCTGCCGGGCAGCTCATCCGGACCGGCCTCGTCAAGAACGGCAAGGAAGCGTTCGACCTGCTCACTGCCGGATTCCAGTCGGGCGCCGACAAGGCCGGCGACCTGATCGACACGGTGAACGAGTATTCGACGCAGTGGCGTAAGGCCGGCATCGACGGCGCGACCGGGATCGGGCTGATCAATCAGGCGCTCAAGGCGGGTGCCCGCGACGGCGACGTCGCCGCCGACGCGATCAAGGAATTCTCGATCCGGGCGGTCGACGGCAGCAAGACGACCGCCGACGGATGGAAGGCGCTCGGGCTCAACGCCGACGACATGGCGAGCAAGTTCGCCCGCGGTGGCAAGGCAGCGAACGGCGTCCTCGACCTCACCCTCGACCGGCTGCGCGGGATCAAGGACCCGATCAAGCAGTCGCAGATCGCGGTCAGTCTGTTCGGTACGCAGGCCGAGGATCTCGGGGCAAGCCTGCTCGCGATGGACCCGTCGACGGCGGCCGCCGGGCTCGGCAAGGTGGGCGGCGCCGCCGGCCGCATGGGCAAGACACTGCACGGCGCGGCAACCAACGACCTCGAGGTATTCAAGCGGCAGGCGCTGCAGGGGCTCGCCAACTTTGCGGACAAGTACGCGCTGCCCGCGCTCAAGTCGTTCGGGCAGTTCCTGAACGCGTACGTGCTGCCGCCGGCGCAAAAGGTCGGCGGCGCCCTGGTCAATGTCCTCGTACCCGCCGCCAAGAGCACGGCGGACGCGTTCGCGGGCGGCGTGCAGTGGGTCAAGGAATACGGCGCGTGGCTCATCCCGCTCGGCGTCGCGATCGGCGGCGTCGCGATCGTGGCCGGCGCGTCCACGATCGCCACGTGGGGCATGACGGCCGCGTTCAGCATCTACCGCGGCGTAATCCTCGCGGCGACCGCTGTCACCCGTGGGTGGGCCGTCGCGCAGGGCATCCTCAATGCGGTCATGTCCGCCAACCCGGTTGGCTTGATCGTCGTCGGGATCCTGGCGCTTGTCGCCGCCGCTGTCGTCGCGTATCAAAAAGTCGGCTGGTTCCGCGAGGCGGTACAGGCGACGTGGGCCGGCATCAAGGCCGGTTGGGATGTGCTGTGGAACTCGGCGCTCAAGCCTGGTTTCGGGTACCTGATGATCGGGCTCAAGGCGATCGGCGCGGCCGCCTCGTGGCTGTGGTCGACCGTGCTGTCGCCGGTGTTCTCGGCGATCGCCACGGCCGGCAAGGTGCTGTTCACGGTCCTCGCGGTCGTCGTGATCACGCCGATCATCCTGTATCTCAAGGCACTCGGCGCGGTCGCCGGATGGCTGTGGCAGAACGCAATCGGCCCGGCATTCCGCGGGATCGTGACGCTCGCCTCGTGGTGGTGGACGGGCGTAAAGCTGTACTTCGGGCTCGTCAAGGGCGTGATCTCTGCCGTCGGCTCGGCCGCAACGTGGCTGTACCGCACGGCGATCGAGCCCGCGTTTCGCGGGATCGTCACGCTCGCCTCGTGGTGGTGGACCGGAGTAAAGCTGTACTTCGGGCTCGTCAAGACCGGGATCACGGCAGTCGGCAACGCGGGAACGTGGCTGTACCGGACGGCGATCAAGCCTGCGTTCGACGGGATCGGATCGGCTGCGTCGTGGCTGTGGACGCACGGGCTCAAGCCTGCGTTCGACGCCGGAAAGAGTGCGGTCGGGCTGTTCGCGGGTGCGTTCGACACGGCACAGAAAGCGATCGGCAAAGCGTTCGACAAGGTGCGCGACGCCACCCGGAAGCCCGTCGCGTTCATCGTGAACACGGTCTACACGAATGGGATCAAAAAGGTCTGGGACGGCGTGGCCGGGTTCGTCGGGCTCGACAAGCTACCCGCGGCCAAGTTCGCCGGGGGCGGGCGCACTCGGGGCGGCACGCCGGGCAAGGACTCGATTCCGGCGCTGATGATGGCCGACGAGTTCGTCGTCAAGCGCGACTCTGCCCGTTCGGTCGGGTTCGGGGCGCTGGAGTACATCAACCGCACGGGCGAACTGCCGGTGCAGCGGTTCGCCGACGGCGGCATCGTCGGAGACGCCCTGTCGTGGGTCGGCGGTAAGGCAAAGAAGATCGGCGGCGCCGTGATGGACGGCGTCGACTTCCTGTCCGACCCCGGCCGGCTGTGGGACAAGGCGACCAAGTTCGTCCGCGACAAGATCGCACAGGTCGGGCAGAACAAGTTCGCACAGATGATCGGCAAGGTGCCGATCAAGATGCTCGGTGCCCTGAAAGACAAGGTCGTCGGCGCCGCGACGAGCGCGTTCGGTGGCTCGTCGGGAGACATCGGCGGCTCGGGCGTCAAGCGCTGGTCGAGCGTCGTCCTGCAGGCACTCAAGATGGTCGGGCAGCCGGCGAGTCTGCTGTCGACCACGCTGCGCAGGATGAACCAGGAGTCGGGCGGGAACCCCCGCGCGATCAACAATTGGGACATCAACGCCCGCAACGGCACGCCGTCGAAGGGCCTGATGCAGGTCATCGACCCGACGTTCAACGCGTACGCGGGCAAGCTGCGCGGTCGCGGCGTGTGGGATCCGCTCGCCAACGTGTACGCCTCGATGCGGTACGCGCTGTCGAGGTACGGCTCGCTCGCCTCGGCGTACAACCGCGCAGGCGGGTACGCCAACGGCGGCCGGCCACGGCCGGGCGAGGTCGCGTGGGTCGGCGAGAACGGGCCCGAGCTGCTGCAGTTCGGCGGCGGGCAGACCGTCCTCGACCACGACTCGTCGGTCTCCGCAGTCGGCGCCGCCATGGTGCGGAGCATGGCCCGGAGCCTGCCGCAGCCGGTACCGGCCGCCGCGGCGGTGCGGGCGGCGCTGCCGTCCGGCGGCGGGCAGACGGCGGTCGAGTCCGGCCACACGTACAACTTCTATCCGCGCACGCTCGACATGACGGTTCACGACCTGGAGCTGCTGCAGCGGCGACAGGACGCCCTCGCTCGGGTGGGGAGGCCACGCTAGATGCCCCTGATTACCGCACCGGTCATCACCCCGCCCGACACGGGCGGGGGCGGGGGCGGCAGTACGCCGGTCCCGCTTCCCGAGATCGGGTATGCGAGCGCCACCTACACCGACCCGAGCGGAACGGTATGGCCGCTCAACAACGAGGCCGCCGGTTGGTTCACACTCGCCGACGGCGTGTCCGGGCTCGGCGCGACTCTCTACGAGCTGACGAGCGACGCGCACCCGCGCGGCGGCGCACGGCTGCGCCACGCACACCCGCTGCCGCGGGCGATCGTGTGGCCGCTGTACGTCTACGGCGAGACGCACGTCGAGTTCATCGGCCGGTGGCGAGCTCTGGCAACCGCGTTCACGCGCACCCTGCGCGAGGGGCCCGGTTGGCTGGAGATCGCCCGACCGGACGGCACACGGCGGCGGATCGCCGTGCACTACCAAGAGGGGTTCGAGGGGCGCGGCTCGAAGGGGTACGGGATCGTCTCGGACGCCGCCGTGATCACGCTGTGGTGCGAAGACCCGTACTGGGTCGACCCCGTCGCGATCGGCATGCACCGGCAGACCGGCAGCTTGACGCCGTTCTTCACCCCGTACCCGACGATCTCGTCGTCGCAGGTGCTCGGCGAGACGACGGTCGGCAACCCCGGCGACGTCGTCGTCTGGCCTACGTGGACCGTCACCGGACCCGCGTCCCTGATCACGTTCACGCACGAGGGCACCGGCGAGTCGTTCGCGGTCGATCCGAACGAGGTCGGACACGGCAACCTGCTCGCCGGGCAACAGGTCACGATCTCCACCGACCCGCCGACCGTGCGCTATCAGGACGGCTCGAACTGGGTCGGGGCGCTGGACTGGCCCGGCGCCGTTCTGTGGGGACTCGCCCCCGGCGACAACCCGGTCACGTTTCAACTGAACGGGTCCGGGCCCGGCAGCGCGGTCGACCTCGTGTTCAACCCCCGTTATGAGACAGCCTGAAAGGGGGGCATGCCGGTGGCCGTGCAGCTCTTGATCACCGACCGGAACCTCGTCGTGCAGGGCGACCCGATCGACGGATGGACGAACCTCGACTGCACGAAGAAGTTCAACGAGCCGGGCTCGGGCTCGTTCGACGTACCGGCGCGGCCGGACGTCATGGCGCAACTGCAGCCCGGCAACCGGGTCACGGTCATCCGCGACAACGCGGTATGGATGGCCGGCCCGCTGGAGATCCCGAGCGATTTCTCGTGGTCGGTCACCGAGCAGCCGGGATGGGGCAAGGTGACCGTCAGTTTCTCCGACGACCTCGCCGTCGTCGCCGGGTACATCACATGGCCGACCCCGGCGAACGCGTGGACGGCTCAACTCGCCAACACGTACCGGCAGATCACCGGCACGAACGCCGAGACGATCATTCGGACCCTGATCAATGAGAACTGCGGGCCGGCCGCTCGCGCCGAGCGGCGCATCCCGAACTTCGCGCTCGACAGCGTCGCGGGCGTCGGCACCTCGACGACCGTCAAGACGCGGTTCGAGGCGCTACTCGACACCGCGCGGCGGGTGGCGATCGACGGCGGGGCGATCGGGTTCCGCACCCGGATGACGGCGACGCAGATTCTGTTCGGCTGCTACGCGCCCGCCGATCTCACCGCGACCGCGCGGTTCAGCATCGGTCTGGGCAACCTGCGCTCGGTGCAGGCGAAGCAGTCCGCACCGGTCGTCACGCACGCGCTGATCGCCGGTACCGAACCGGAGACCGGCACGGCGGGCCGCACGTACGTGCAGACCGCCGACACCGCGGCGGCCGCCACCTGGTGGCGAGTCGAGAAGTACGTCGACGGCTCGGCCGACACCGACGCGAACGGCGAACTGACGCAGGCCGGTAACCAGGAGATCGCCGGCGGCGCCGCCCCGGTCGAACTCGCCACGGTCACTGTCGACACGGACGACCTGCGCGCCGGCCGTGATTTCGACCTCGGCGACCGGGTCACGGTCGCGCTTCCGTACGGCGTCGAGATCGCCGATCTCGTGCGCTCGATCCACCTGCAGGCGACCCCCAGTAGCGGCGAGTTCGTCACAACGCTGATCGGCTCGCCGGAAGCGACCACCGACCCCGCGACCGTCAAGGCGCTGCGCTCGCTCGGCCGTCGACTCGGCCGGCTCGAAACCCGATAAGGAGGTGCCCGCGTGGCACAGGACTCGTGGCCGAGCCCGGCTCACAACGCCCGCGCCGTCACTGACACCGAGTACGAAAAGATCGCCGCCCGGTTCTCCGACGACGGCGTGTACGGCGTCCCCAGTGACGCGGCTGCCGTGGCCGCGGGAATCGGTCTGTCGGTGGACGTCCGGCCGGGCGTCTACGCCTCGGTGCGCGGGCACGCGTGGTCGTCCGGCACGGCAGCCGTGAACCTGCCGGTCGCGGCCAACAGCAGCGGGCAGAAACGAATCGATCGCGTGGTGCTGCGGCTGGACCGGTCCGACTGGACTGTGCGCGCCGTCGTCAAACCGGGCGTGGCCGGCGTCCCCTGGGCTATCCCCCTCACACAGGACACGGGCGACACGGGCCTGTACGAGATCCCTCTCGCCACCGTCACCGTGACCAACGGGGCAACCACAGTGACCGTGACACGCGGCGAGCAGTACGTCGGCACGCGCACCCGGCCGTGCACGTCGACAACACTGCCGCTCGCACCTCTGCCGGGCGAGCACGCGTTCGAGACCGACACCAAGATCTTGCGCGTGTGGACGGGTAGCGAGTGGGCGATCGTCTACCAGGATTCCGGCGACGTCGCACTCGGTGCGGGGTACGACACCTGGCAGGCGAACGGCTCAAGCGTCGGACGCATGCTGTCGGGTGTGGTGACGCTGCGCATCGCGAAGAAGCGTGTCGGCAGCGCGCTGAGTGTCACCGACGCCGACGGATCCCTCGTCGCCACGGTCCCGACCGCCCTGCGGCCGCTCACCCTCAACCACTTTTTCGGCGCGCAGTTCTCGGGCGGGCACGCCGCGCGCGTCGAGGTGCGGACCGACGGCGGCATCTGGGTGCGGGCGGTCTCGGAAACGGTGCCGGTGAACAACGGTTTGTTCCTGACCATGACCTACATCAGGTGGTGACGCGTGGCCCGTTATACGTACGGCGCAGGCATCGGCGATTTTGTCGTGCAGCCGAACGACGGCGTGTGGGGAGTCTCCCCGTACGCCGTCGTCACATTCTGGTCTGCGGCGTCCGGCGGCGCGCAGTACACCGACCTACAGGACGCCGGCGCACAGCCGGTGACGCAGGTGAGCGCCGACCAGTACGGGGCGCTGCCGATCTTCTTCGGACCGGACGGCGTCACCGGCATGTGGGCCGACGCCGGCGGCGCATCGCGTGCATGGATGGAGGCGCACAGCGTCGTCGAGGGCAGCGTCGAGAGTGACTCGTCGGTGCGGGACTGGTTCAACGTCCTCGACTACGGGGCCAAGGGCGACGGAATCGCCGACGACACGGCCGCGGTGCAGCTCGCGGTCAACGCCGCGAGCGCGGCCGGCGGCGGCACGGTGTACGTCCCGCGGGGCCGCTATCTGCTGAGTTCCGCGATCACGTGGGCGAGCGGCGTCAACGCGCTCGGGGCCGGCGACCGTGCGTCGATCCTGCAGTCGACGAACCAGAACAACGACTGCATCACCGGTACCGACATCAGCGGCGTGACCCTGCAGGGACTGCAGTTGTCGGGGCCGGGCCGAGGGTTCGGCAGCGGCGTCCGGTTCACGCGGTTCTCGGCGCCGTCGACCGCGAACATCACCCTGCGCGATCTGCTGATTCAAAGCTTCGGCGGCGACGGCGTGTTCTGTCACGAGCTGGCCGGCAGCGTGCTGCAGCGCGTGCGCGTGCGCACCTGCGGCGGCATCGGGTTTCACCTGCGGGCACCGCAAGACACCGTCCTCGGCGGCGCGTCGACGACGCTGATCGGCTGCTCGGCCGAGGGCAACGTGACAGCCGGGTTCTGGCTCGACGGCATGTCGTACACGAACCTGACCGGCTGCGCGGCGCAGGGATCACCCTCGGGGTACCGGCTGGACACCTGCACGTCCGTCACCCTCACGAGCTGCGGCGCCGAGCAGTGCACAACCAGCCTGATCGTGTACGGCGGCAAGGGAACGACCGTCAACGGGTTCGTCTCGGAAGCGTCCGACGGAACGTCGGTGTGGGTCACCAACGCGGCGACGGGTGTCGTCCTGGTCGGCGTCGCCGAGGTGCTGCCCGTGGCTGCGGCGACCGCGTGCCTGCGCACCGACACGGGCACCATCGTGACCGTCCTCGGGCTCACCGCCGTGAGGGCGAACGCTCTGTCGGGCACGGTCAACCGCCTCGACGCGGGCGACGGGGCGCTCGTCGTCGCGGGCAAGACGGTCGTCCCGAGCGGCGGCACCGCCGCGCGCATGGGAACCGCCGTCATGGCGGCCGGCACGGTCACCGTGAACACGACGGCGATCGCCGCGAGCAGCGTCGTGCAGCTCACGATCCAAACGCCCGGCGGCACCGTCGGCTCGCCCTACGTCAACGCCCGCACGGCGGGCACGAGTTTCGTGATCAAGTCGACGAGCGCGAGCGACACGTCAACGGTGGGTTGGCGCATCCTCGACCCGTCCTAGGGAGGTTTCATGGTCGCCGCGATCGCGCCGCAGACCTTGATCGATCTCGGCACGCAAGAGGCCGCGATCAAGTACCAAGAGGACAACGTCTCTGGCACATGGACGAACATCAACAAGTACGCGGCCGAGACACCCGGCATGGCGTCCTATCAGGGGCAGTCATGGTGCGTGATCGGTCTGCTGTGGCTCGCGTACCGGGCCGGTGACATCACGATCATGCCGCAGACCCCGGCGTGCGACGTCGCCGTCACGACCTATCAGTCGTGGGGGCGCTGGAGTTGGTTCCCGGCGGTTGGCAGTCAGGTGATGCTGGGCACCTCGGGTCAAGATCACACCGGCCTCGTCTGGAAGTACGACGCCGCGAAGATCTACACGATCGAATTCAACAGCAACAACACCGGATCGTCCGAGGGCGACGGCGTGTACCTGCGCGAGCGCAACCGGTCCGACGCCAACGTGTACGGCTACGGATACCCCAAGTACGCGTCGCCGATGGTCACGGCCGACCCCGGATGGGTGGACGACAACACCCTGATCAAGACCTCGTCTGGCACCGCCGCGGCGTACGCCCCGTACCCCGGACAGGACTGGTTCCGGGTCGGCCGCACCTCTCCCCTTGTCCTCGCCGCAGCGAAGCGCCTCGTCGCCGTCGGCGCAGGCTCCTACACGCCGACCAACGACATCGGCTCGGCCGATCTCACCGCATGGGGCTCGTGGCACGCGACGCAAGGATCGCCGGGCGGCGCGTACGCCGGATACCCAAACGAGACCGTGTGGCGGGCGCTGCAGGTGCCCCACAGCCACTGATACCGGCGGCGCGACCGCCGCACTTCCCACGCCCCGAGCCGACCCGGCCGGGGCGTTTCTCATGCCCGAACGAAGGGGCTCACCCATGGGTGACACAGAACGGCCGATCCCCGAGCGGCTCGGCGACCAGCACGAGCAAGCGCAGCACCTGACCCGAACCGGCAACGGGCCGACCGTCCCCGACGAGGCCGAGCTGCTCGCCGCAGTGCACGGCCCGGCGGACATGGCCGGCTTCTACACCGGGCCCAAGGTCGCCGACCAGGACGACGAGCCCGCCGAGGCGACCACCGACGAACCGGCCGTCGAGGGCGACGCCCCGGCCGCAGACACCGTCGAGGGGGGCGAGTCCGCATGAGCGTCGACGGCATGGTCGCGCAGATGGAGCGCTGGATTGGCACCGGCGAGCCGAACGAGATTCAGACCTGGTACCGGCAGCGCAACGGCGCCGACTACTCCGGAAACTTCGCGTGGTGCGACGCGACGATCACGCGAGCTGCGGTCGACGCCGGCGAGTACGACGCGGTGTGCCACGGCACCGACTACGCGTACACCGTGGCGCACGCGGCCCGCTTCAAGGCGGCCGGCGAGTGGACCGCGATGACCAACGGCATCAAGAACAGCGGGATACGCCGCGGCGACGTGGTGTTCTTCGACTGGAACGGGTCGAGCGAGATCGGCAAGATCGATCACGTTGGCATCGTGACCGGGGTGAGCAGCGACTACAAGTACGTGTTCACGATCGAGGGCAACACGGCGAACGTGTGCGCGCGGCGCGTGAGGGTCGTCTCGGACATCGCCGGGTTCGGTCGGCCCAAGTACAAGCCCGAGCCGAAGCCTGCGAGCGGCAGCTCGGGCTCGAAGCGCCCGCAGGTGTCCCTCGCCAAGCTCGTGCGGGCATTCAAGGTGGACCCGCCGAAGAAGGGCACGCCGGTCTCGTACCCGCTCGTCGAGGTCGTCGAGGGCGCCCTCGTCGCCGAGAAGCTGCTCGCGAAGAAGTACGCCGACGGGCACGCCGGTACCGCCACCCGCAGCGCGTACGCGCTGCTGCAGGAGCGCTACGGCTACACCGGCAAGGACGCCGACGGCATCCCCGGCGCGACGTCGCTCAAGAGGCTCGCGAAGAAGCACGGGTTCGACGTCGTCGCCTGACACCCGCCCGGCCGCCGTCGAGCGGCCGGGATCACCCATCACTGAAAGGGGGCCGGCCCATGACCGGTCTGTTCGTCTCCGCCATGCGCACGGGCGTCCCGCTCGTCGCGGGATGGCTGCTCACCCTCGCCGTGCGCGCGGGCGTCGGCATCGACTCGGCGACCGTCACCGGCGCGGTCACGGTCGCAGCCGCGTTCGCGTATTACGTCGTCTTCCGCGTGCTCGAGGTGCTCGGCGAGCGCGCGAGGGGCACCGCCCTGCAGAACATCGCGGGCGTGCTGCTCGGTTGGGCGCGGCCGCCGGCGTATCCGCGCTTCGAGGCACTCGAACCGGTCGACGGCGCGCGGTACCTCGGCGGCGAGTCGACCGGCGGGTGACACCGGCCTTACGGCCGAGATCACACCCCCCACTGCACAACCGGAGGCAAGCGCGTGGACGCTGCGACGCTCGGCGCCGTCGGAACGATCGTCGTCGGGCTCGCGGCGGCCGCCGCCGCACTGATCGGGCATCGAGGCGCGAACGCTGCCTCACAGTCCGGCGCTGTGCTCGGCGGGTACTCGACGCTCGTCGACAACCTGCAGGAGGAGCGCGACAAGGTGCGCGCGCAGCTCGCCGAGAACGAGGTGCGCCTCGCAGCGGCGTACGCCGAACTGGCCAGTGAGCGCGCCAACAAGGCGGCGCTGCAGGGACAGATCACGGCGCTCACGACCGAGAACACGCTGCTGCGCGAACGGATCGTCGAACTCGGAGGGCAACCCACGTGAAGCGCCGTCATGCTCAGCCGATCCTCGCGCAGCGGTGGCGGTCGCTCGCGGTCGCCGCCGTGCTGCTCGTGCTGTCCGGTGCCGTCGTCCTGGTGTGGCTACGGATCGACGCCGAGGCACGCCGGGCCGATGCGCTCGCGGCCGAGGCGAACCTGCGCGGCGACGCTGTCTCAGTCCTCGCCGGCGACGTGCGCGTGCTGCGCGAACAGGTCAAGGCCGAGGGCAAGATACCGGCCGCCCCGGACCCGTCGCGGGCGGTCGACGATCTGCCCGCGCGGGCCGAGGTACCGGTGCCGATCCCCGGTCCAACAGGACCCCGCGGGCCGCAGGGCGAGCCGGGCAAGGCGGCACCGACGATCACGCCCTCGCCCGGACCGTCCGGCGCGCAGGGCGAACCCGGCGCCACGGTGACCGGGCCGCCCGGTCCTGCAGGGCCGACCGGTCCCGCAGGACCCGCAGGACCCGCCGGACCGCCCGGCAAGGACGGCACGAACGGGCAGGACGGCCGCGACGGGCAGACGTGCCCCTCGGGCTACAGCCTGCAGGCCCCGTCATGGGACCCCGACGCCCTCATCTGCAGGCGCGACGGCGCCCCGCAGCCGAGCGACCCGTCGCCGAGCCCGACCTCGACGACGCTGCTCGGGCTGCCTGCCGAGCGCCGCCGCATCGCATGACAACACTGCGCCCCTGTCTGGCCTCACGGCCGGGCAGGGGCGCATTCGTGCGTTCCGGCGTTGACGCCGGCCGTACTCTGGCGATACGGCACCGGCTCGTGAAGGAGCGGCATGGACCCGTCCGGCGAACTGTCCACAGGTGAACGAATCCGGATGCTGCGGGAATCCCGCGGCCTCACCCGCGAAGCGCTCGCGCAGATGTGCGGCCGCGGCGTCGACTGGCTCAAGAAGATCGAGACTGGCGAGCGGAACCTGACATCGCACACACTGCTCGTCAAGCTCGGGGCCGCCCTGCAGCTCTCAGATCTGTCGGCGATCACCGGGCAGACCGACGGGCCGGCGCAGCCGGTACCGACCGGCCGGCTCACGCACCCCGGACTGCCCGACGTCTGGGCAGCCGTGATGAACCGTCCGCTGTCCCTCGCCACACCGGCCGGACGCCCCATCGACCCGGCCGTGCTGCAGGGGCGCGTCGATCAATCGTGGAGGCTGTGGCACACCTCGGAGCACAACCGATCCGAGGTCGGCGCGCTGCTGCCCGACTTGATCCGCGACGGCGAGGCGGCAGTGCGCGCGCTCGACGGCGAGCAGCGCCGTGCCGCCCTGGTCGCGCTGTCGGATATCTACCGGCTCACCGGGCAAGCGACTGCGTACGTCGCCCCGGCCGAGTTGGCGTGGGTCGTGGCCGATCGCGCGCTCAGCTCAGCACAGGAAGCGGACCGGCCGGACGCGATCGCGGCAGCCGCATGGAACCTCGGCAACATCCTGCGAGAGACGAGCTACCCCGAGGAGGCGCTGCGCGTCGTCACCGAGGCGGCCGACCTCATTCGCCCGCACCTCGACGACTCGCCGGACGACTGGCGGGGCGTGTACGGCGCGCTGCAGCTTCACGCCGCGGTCACCGTCGCTCGCGACGGCCGCGAGGGCGACGCGTGGCGGTACTGGGACAAGGGCGACCAGGTCGCGAAGAGCCTGCCGGCCAACTACGTGCACCCGTCGACTGTGTTCGGCCGCGCGAATGTCGACTTTCACGCGGTGTCGGTTGCGACCGACCTGCGGAAGTCGGCGCGCGCGATCGGCCTCGCCGACAACATCGACCCCGACGTGATGCCGTCGGTCGAGCGCCGGGCACGGCTGTGGGTCGAGGTCGCCCGCGGGCACCTGCAGCGAGGTGACCGCACGGCGGCGCTGCACGTCATGAAGATGGCTTACGAGATCGGTGCCGAGACCGTCGCGTACACGCCGTCGGCCCGCTCGGTCGCCGCCGACTTGTGGCGGCACGCCCCGCGCGCGATGCGCCCCGAGGCGAGCCGGCTCGCCGAGGCGATCGGCGTTCCCACAGCAGTGGGGTAAGGGGACAGGTTGGGACAGGGGGACAATCTGTCCCCGTTACCGGTCGGTAGTCGGTCTACGGTACGTGACTCCGCGACTACCGACCGGGGGTCCGATGTCCCACTTACACGCATCGCTGCGCCGAGGCTCGCAGCCCGCATGCGACGCCCGCACTGGCGAGGTTCGCGTGCCCATCACCCTGTACGCCCTCGACGAGGCGCAGGGGTATCCCGACCTCGTGCTGTCACGTGCCGAGGCTGAGGCGCTGTTCGCGAACCTGCGCGTCGCCCTCGTGCCCATTCCCGAGCAGCCGGCGGTCGCCCGCCCGGAGGTTGTCCGGTGAAGGGCGAAGAGACCGGGCGCATCGGCAGCGCTCGACTCGTGGCCGGCGGGTTCGACGGGTTCACGGCGCTCGACTGGATTCGGGATACCGAGACGAGCGTGACAGGCGCCCTCGCGGCGTGGGATCAGGGCGAACTCGTCGAGGTGCCCGCCGGTAAAGCGTGGGACGTCGTCCGCGTGCCTCGCGCGCTCGGGTGGCGGACCGTGCAGCAGATGCGACAGGCCGGCACACCGGTGGGCCCGGCGCAGCACACCCCCGACGCCGTCGAGGTGCTCGTGCCGGTCGGCTCGGCCGCCCGGTGGGAACTGCCCGACGCCGAGGTGCTCACCGAGGGCGCACGCGTCGCCGTGCCGCACCCGGCGACGGTCGCACCGCGCACGCAGATGGGGCACACGTGGATCGTCTCGCCGCAAGAGGGCGGGCCGCTCACCGAGGCTGATCTGCTGCACGAGGCGTACGCCGCGGCGCTCGCCACCGTCCACATGGGCGGCGCGCGATGACTGTGACGCACGACCAGGTCGAGGCAGACCCGATTCCCGAACTGATCTCCGATGCGTTCGACGCGACCCGGACGTTCCCGCCGCACGAGCGGCTCGTCGAGATCGACAAGCTGCTGCACGAGGAGATCGCCCGGCTCACGACGCTCGTGCAGCGCCTCGCCGGCCGGACTCCGCACCGCTCGCGCGACTGGTACCGCATGGTGAACGCCCTCGACCGGGCCGAGGACATGCCCCGCGAGGAACTCAGTTGGGGACCCCTCGCGAACGCGCTGCGCGTGGCCGAACTCGCCCGGATCGTGCTTGAGCTGCAGCGCGCCGGCGGTGTCGCCTCATGACGTCTGCACCGCCCCGGCCGGACGTCGTGCCGTTCATCGCGGCGTGGAGCGGCGAGCCGCGACTGCGACGCAATGTCGTGTACGCGGCGCGAGGCGGCGTCGCGTTCGCTGACGAGACGCCCGAGGACCGCGACCAATTCGGCGTGCTGTGGAACAGCCGCGCCATGGCACCCGGCACCGGCCGCCCGCGATACGGCGAGGTGCACCCGGATCGACAGTGCGAGGCGATGCGCTATCTCCTCTGTCAGGTGTGCGGGCGGCCGGCCGATCGCGATCGCCGCGGCGTGCTATGGCTGCTCGAAGACAACCGGGCCGATTGGGACGGGTGGCCGAACGATCTGCTCACGGTGCACCCGCCGATCTGCCTACCGTGCGCGGGCAAGGCGGTCGAGATGTGCCCGCACCTGGTCGACAGCAACGTCGCCGTGCGGGTCCACGCGAGCGAGGTGTGCGGGGTGTACGGGCGCGTATGGGCGCCGTCGGCATTCGGGTATCCGGTGCGGACCGCGAACGCCGACGTCGTCGCGTACGGCACGGCGGCCGCCCGATGGGTGCTCGCTGGGCAGCTCGTGCGGTCCCTGCACGGCTGCACGATCGTCGACCTGCAGCGCGAACTCGCGCGCTGCCGATAGACAGGGTCGCTCGGCGGTTGACGTCCCCCCGTACGTCCCGCCGAGCGGCCCGCCTCACCACCCGAAAGCGCGTTCGATTAACATTTGTCATATGCACGTACCGGTGAACACCTGGTATAGCTCTCCGTAGCGCGCGGATCACCCGCCGCACCCCCATGGCGAGCGCGACAGGTCCCTCACGCGCGAGGTCCCGTCCGTCCAAAGTACGGAGTCGCGCTCTGACCGCCCCGGCCGCCCCGTACAGTGGCGGCCGGGGCGGGCTCCGTTCGGGGGGCCGAGATCGCGTCAAAGTTCCAAGAATCTCAGGCCAAGCGCTTTTCTTTAGTTTGGTTCCGAGCGACCTGCATAAACGCAGGTGAGCACATCGCTAAACCTTGCACACCTTCTAAGCGCTTGGCCGCAGGTTCGAGTCCTGCCGGGGGCGCCCAGTCTCCGCCCTCCTCCGGGAGGGCGTTTTTGCTGTTCAGAGCGGGTTTCACGTGACGCGACAAAACCCCCCGGGGTTACACGGGTGGCCCCGTAGAAGCCGTGGGCGACTCGAAGACGTGCGGGGGCAGGGCAGCCTTGCGTGCGCTGCGCCTCGTCCGGCGGATGACCGAGCCTGCGAGAATGCCGCCTGTCCTCCCTGGGGAGTGTCACGTTTTGTATCCGCATGGCTACATGTTGTCCACCGCGTTGCTGGTCCTGGTGACGGCCGTCGACTCGTTCGCCTTGGGGAGGGGTTCGTCCGCAGAATGCGCCGCCTGATCGCGTGCCGCGTAACGGCTGCCCACGCGAACTCGTGATTTACGGCGCGAGACAGTCGAAGGCACCCGCCGCAGGCACCCCGAAAGGCCCGAAACGCTATGCGCTTTGTCTCTGAGACGTCGGCCGACGGCGTCTTCGAACAGCTCTTCCTCCTCGGCGACATCCCTGGCGCGCTATGGACTCCACAAGGTGCCAGGGGGATCCGCCCCCTGATTGCCATGGGGCATGGCGGCGGTCAGCACAAGAAGGACCCTGACATCGTGGACCGTGCGCGCCGTTTCGTGGCCGAGTGCGGTTTCGCCGTGGTGGCGGTCGATGCGCCCAGCCACGGTGACCGGCCGGACCATGAGGAGTTCACCCGGATCGCGACGGAGTACGAGGCCCGGCTTGACGCCGGCGAGGAACTGGCCCCGCTGATCGCCCGATTCCAGGCGCTCGTTGTCCGCCAGATCGTGCCCGAATGGCAGACCGTCCTCGACGCGGTCCAGAAGCTCAGTCATGTTGGCATTGGCCCGGTCGGCTACTGGGGTGTGTCGCTGGGCTGCGTGATCGGTGTCCCGCTTGTTGCCGCCGAGTCCCGGGTTCGGGCGGCGGTGCTGGGCCTGGGCGGTGCGGAGGTCTCAGCCGAGGCCGCCGCGCGGATTACCGTTCCGGTGGAGTTCCTCGTGCAGTGGGACGATGAACGAGTGCCACGGACCCAGAGCCTGGCACTGTTCGACGCGTTCGCCTCGACAGAGAAGACGCTGCACGCCAACCCCGGCAAGCACGGTGCGGTTCCGGCTTTCGAGATGGACAGCACGCTCCGGTTCTTCGCCCGGCACCTTGGCTGATACCTCCATACAGGACAGAAACCGACCTGGATGCCCTTTGGCGTCGTGGCTGGCAATCTACATGGGCGGAAGGGCCGTTATGTCCGAGCAGACCAACTCCGCGCCGGCGGGCTACACCACCGTCGCTCCCTGGGTCGTCACCGACGACACCGGGGCTTTCCTCGACTTCGTCTCCCAGGCGTTCGGGGGTGAAGAGCTGGCGCGTGTGCGCACGCAGGATGACGACAGGTGAGCTGACGCCTGCCGGCCGGCCTCGGCCTCAGCTCTCCTGGTCCTCGACCAAGCCGATGGCGAAGGGGAACGACTTCACCGGCGAGTGCCGGCACGAGCGGATCCCTGTCAGTCATGCGTTGCAAGGTAGCCGAGCCCTACGACAACGCCCCTTCGGGACACAGCGGTCCCGGCCTGTCCTGACTGCGACCAGCCCATGCCCATGCCCATGCCCATGCCCATGCCCTGCCGAATGAGGCCACTGGCACCGGCCCCGGAAGCTGAAGCGCACGTCCTGTACCTGCATGGGTACCGCCTCGTGGGCGTACAACGCAGGCTCCCGCCCCCATGGTTGGCGGCGCACCGACAAGCGCGGACGCCTACCCGACGGGGGCGCGTGGCTCAACGTGCGCGCCAGGGAGTGAGTCATGCACGCCCTGGTGTGCTTCACCTCGGCGTGTGACTCTGAATGACCCAAAGCCCGTGCTTATCACTTCGTAGGGGTATCCATGGACGACATCTGGTCTCTGCTCGGGCTCCTGTTCGTCATATCGATGCCGCTTCTGATCGTCGTGCTCGCCATTGTCGAATCGCAACGGCCGAACTACTGGCGCATTCCAGTTACCGTGCCGGACCCCCCTCGGGGCGTCCCTCAGAACGCGGCTCGGTTCTTCGCAGGTTCGGAGGGGATCGAAGACACGATGCCGATGCGATGACGATGCCGCAATCACGAGACCGGAGCCGGTAGCCGTCGCCTCGGCCGAGGTCCGGCCACCAGCCCGCTTCACGGCCCCGCATGGCCGGGCTGCTTCCCGACGCCTAGCGCCGCGCGCTCCCGCCCCGCTCCGGTCGTCACCGCCAGCGCTGCCGGATGGAGGCCGTCCACCGTGAGGTCCGTCAAGGTCGTCCGTGGGCCGTCGGCGAGGCGGTCCGGCCAGGTCAGGACTGCCGCAGGGGCGTCGGCGCCGGACACCTCCAACTCGCGCAGCGGTGCGCGCAGGCCCACGCCCAGGGCCTTGAGCACCGCCTCCTTCCGCGTCCAGATCCGCAGGAAGGCGGGCTTGCGCTCGGCCGGGGGCAGGGCGTAGAAGGCGGCCGTCTCTCGGGCGGAGAGCGCCGTGCGGGCCGCGGCGTCGACGTCGAGCGCGGTGTCGGCCTCCTCGACGTCCAGGCCCACCTGCGCGCCCCGGCACACGGCCACGCCGACGACGTCACCGCTGTGGGTGACCGAGAAGTCGTACCCGGCGCGGACCGCCAGCCGGGGTTTGCCGTGCGGTCCGCCGCAGGTCGGGCAGACGCGCCGCAGGGGTACGTCCTCGGGGGGTACGCCGAGCAGCTCGCCCAGGATCCGGCGGCTGAGGGCGCAGCCCACGAGGAACCGGTCACGGGAGGCCGGGTCCACGGTCGCCTCGTGGCGGGCGCGCTCCACCGGGTCGAGCAGGGCGAGCAGCCCCTCGTGGGCGTCGGCGGAGCGCGCCCACGAGACCTGCCACGAGACCTGCACGGGCATCACGACGGCGACGGGGGCGGCGGGAAGGGAACTAGTGCACCGCGCGCAGCATGCGCGTGACGTTGATCTTCGTCGGGGAAAGGCCGAGCTCCACGCTCTGCATCATCCGCTCGCCGTTCAGCCGGCCGTAGGCGAGCAGATCGACGTTGGCCAGGCTGAATTCGGGCCAGGTGTGAATGCTCAGATGCGAGGCGGAAAGCAGGAGAATGGCGGTCACGGCGCCGTTCGGGAAAACGTGCGACGCTTCACCGAGTACCGTGGCATTTCCCTTTTCGGCGGCCGTGCGCAGCACCTGGAGGAGGCGCTCCTCGTCCGTCAGGATGCTGTGGTCGCTCACCCAGACGTCGACGGCATAAGAGCACAGATCGTCGACGTTTATACCCTCGGTGGCGAGGTTGGCGGAGTTGGTCATGGGGAACCGGGGGTGAGGAACCGCTGCCCCCGTCTCCTTTCACATAGTTCTGCGCTGGTCCGCGCGGCCGAAGAGGAAGGTCGCGAGGCCGGTTACTGGCGCTCGGACGGGCCAAGCCTAGCATCCGGGGCGCTCCGGGGCTCGCGAGCGCATCCCGTCAAGGGGGCGGCAAGACCGGGGGCATATTCGAGGACCGCGACCCCGGAAAACCGTACGGGGAATTCCGGACGGCCTTTTCGACCGGAGGTGCGGAATACCGCCCGCCGGAACACCGGTGCACCGCTTGCGGAATTTCCTTTTCCCCTTCCCGTTCATGGCCGTCGTACCGAGTCCGATCGGGCCCCCTACCTGCCCGTATACTCGATACCCCCGGAATCCACCAGCTTCCCTGGAGCAGCATTGTGACCAACGTGCGTCGGCCCCCTCGGAGCACCACCGCCGATCAACTGCTCACGGAAGTCGCGGACGCCGTCCGGCTTCAGGAGGGCCCGCCCGGAGTGCGGTCCGTGCTGCGTGCGCTGCGCCGGCTGGCCCCCGCCTCCACCAAGGACCTCAGTCGCGCCACCGGCCTGCCGGTGCCGATCGTGGCCGCCCTGGGGAACGAACTGCGCCGCCGGGGACTCGTCACCAAGGAGCGCCCGTCCCGGCTGACGGAGGCCGGCGCCGATCTCGTCGCCCGGCTCGGCATGGACCTCACCCTGGACGCCACCTGCCGCACCTGTGACGGCCGTGAGCTGGTGATCCCCGAGGTGCTCGACGAGGCCGTACGACGGCTGCGGGCGCTCATGGAGTCCGGTCCCGCCGCCGACATGGCGATCGACCAGTCGCACTGCACGGCCGAGACCAAGGTGCGCCGGGTGCTGGCGCTGCTGACGGCGGGCGCGCTGCCGGGCGGCTCCCTGCTGCTCATCGGCGACGACGACCTCGTGTCGCTGGCCGTGGCGGTCGTGGGTGATGTGCTGGGCGGGCCGATCGTCGAGCGGGTGACCGTGGTCGACATCTCCGCCGAGATCCTCGACTACATCCAGAAGGTGGCAGCCGGACTCGGCACCCGTGTCGAGACCGTACGGCACGATCTGCGCCGGCCCCTGCCCGCGGAGCTGCACGGGCGGCACGACGTCGCCATGACCGACCCGCCCTACACCCCCGAGGGGGCCCGGCTCTTCCTGTCCCGCGCCGTGGAGGGGCTGCGGCCGGGGCCGGCGCACAGTGTCTTCTTCTCCTTCGGCGGCAAGAGCCCGGACGAGATGCTGGAGGTCCAGCGGGAGATCATGGCCCTCGGCCTGGTCACCCATGGCTACATCCGCAACTTCAACGAGTACGAGGGCAGTGGCATCCTCGGCGGCGTCGGCTTCTTCCAGCAGCTCCTCACCACCAGCTCCACCGCCTCCCACCAGGGGGACTACGGCGGCCCCCTGTACACGGGCGACAAGCGGACCCGGCAGCGCGAGTACGCGTGCGTGGCCTGCGGCCACAAGGTCCGTGTCGGCCCCGGCGCCCGCTGGGCCTCGGTCGCCGCCCTGCGCGCGGACGGCTGCCCGACCTGCGGGAAGGGGCCGTTCCGCCCCGGACGGCTCGTCTCGGAGGCACCTGCGCCTTCGGCAGAACAGCCCGCCGAACAGGCCGAGCGGACCGAGCAGGCCGAGCGGACCGAGCAGGCCGAGCGGACTGGGCGGGCAGAGCAGGCCGAGCGGACTGGGCGGACCGAGCAGGTCGCGGCTCCTGTCCGGCAGGCCGCACGGCCCCGTACGGACACCGCCGACACCCCCACCCCCGCCCCCCGCACCATCGGCTGGCGGCCCCCGGCCCCGGCGGACCGCGACGCCCTCGCCGAGCGCGCGCACCCCTATGTCACCCGGCAGGCCGACGAGCGCGACCTTCCGGCGATCGGGGTGTTCGAGGCGGAGATCGCCCGGGTGTCCTTCGGTGAGGACGCCATCGACGACCCCGCCCGATGGGCGGCCCGGCTCGGCCGGGCGATGGAGAAGTCGAAGGAGGGCATGATCGTCGCCGGGCGGCCGGGCGAGGAGCCCGTCGGCTGGTGCTGGGTGAGCATCAACCAGAACGCGATGACCGGCGACCGCTACGCCAACTTCCGCTCCCTGGCGGTCTCCCCGCTGGACAACCGCAGCGACGTCGCCGAACTCCTGCTCACCGCAGGTCTGGAGTTCTGCCTGGCGAACGGCATCACCGAGGTCACCGGCCGGGTCCATGTCGGCAACGTCCCGATGCGCACGGTCTACCGCAAGTTCGGCTTCGACCCGACCAGCCTGGCGATGAAGCTGTTCCTGCCCCGGGGGGAGCGATGACCGCCGTCGACGCCGACCGCGTCAAGTGCGTCGTCTGGGATCTCGACGGCACCCTCTGGGACGACATCGCCGTCGAGTCCCCCACCGACGAACTGCCCGTCCCCCGGCCCGGGATGCTGGCCGCGATCGACGCGCTGGCGGCCCGTGGCGTGCTCAGCAGCATCGCGAGCCGCAGCGCGCCCGCCGTGCTCGACCGGCTCACGGCCGGCCTGCCGGAGGTGCGTGAGCGGTTCCTCGCCCCGCAGGTGTCCTGGCAGGACAAGAGCGAGTCGCTGCGCAGGATCGCCAAGGACCTCGGGATCGCCGTGGACGCCCTGGTCCTGGTCGACGACTCGCCCTACGAACGCGCCGAGGTCGAGGCCCTGCTGCCCGACGTACGCACCCTCGCCCCCGAGGACGTGCCCGCGCTGCTGGCCGCGTTCGAGGGCCGGGAGGTCACCCCCGAGTCCCGCGCCCGGGTCGACCGGTACCGCACCGAGGAGACCCGCCGTACCGAGGGCGAACGCTTCCAGGGCACCCGGGAGGAGTTCCTGAGCTGGTGCGCCATGCGGCTCACCGTCGGCGCGGCCACACCCGACGAGATCCCGCGCGCACTGGAACTCGCCGCCCGCACCCACCGGCTGAACTCCTCCGGCCTCACCCCCGACCGGCTGCGCGAGCTGGCCGGCTCGGCCGGGCACGAGCTGTACACCGCGCGGATGACGGACCGTTTCGGCGCGTACGGCATCATCGGCGCCGCCCTCGTCGACCGGACCGCCCCCGGCACCTGGTCCGTCCCGCTGCTCGCCCTCTCCTGCCGGGTCGCGGGACGCGGGGCGGCGGCGGCCTTCCTGTTCCGGCTGATGGGTCGGGCCCGGCAGGCGGGCGCCGAGGAGTTCCGGGTGACCCTGCGCCCCACGGACGCCAACCTGGAGATGCGGATCCTGCTCCGCCAGGCGGGCCTGCGGCGCCTGGACGACGCGGACGGTACGGCGCCCGACGCGGCCGTCCTCGGCCGCACCCTGCACGGCGACCTTCCGGCGCCGCCCCCCTATCTGCACGTATCCGACCGAGAGGACGCCGAGGCGTGACGGACATCCAGGACCCCGCCGCCGTGGAGCGGGAACTGCGCTCGATGATCGCCGAGGCCGCCCGGCTGGACCCGGACGTGGTGGGGAAACTCCCCGCCGGCACCGAGCTGTTCGGCCCGGAGATCGCCCTCACCTCGCTGGCGGGGGTGACGCTGCTGGGCGCGATCGACGCCCGGTTCGGCGTGGACGTCGCGGCACTGGACCTGAGCCTGGACAGTCTGCAGTCCATCGCCACGCTCGCCGACTTCGTCGCGGCACGGCTCCGGGCGTTCTAGCCACCCGTCTGTACGTCTCTCCTGTTCAAAAAGGGTGATCCGGAGCGACGCGCCGTGACCCTCCCCGGGTGGCCGCGTTGAACGGGAAGTGCGACGGCGTGTCCTGCGGTCGCACGAACCGAATCACTAAAGGAGAACGTGATGTCTCGCATCGCGAAGGCGGCCGCCGTCGCCCTCGGCACCGGCGCCGTGGTGGTCAGCGGGGCCGGCCTGGCCATGGCGGACGCGGGTGCGCAGGGTGCGGCCGTGGGCTCGCCGGGCTTCCTGTCGGGCAACCTCGTCCAGGTCCCGGTCCACATCCCGATCAACGTCTGCGGCAACACCGTCAACATCCCCGGTGCGCTGAACCCGGCGTTCGGCAACACCTGCGCCAACGTCAGCCACCACGACAAGGGCGGCAAGGAGCACGGCGGCGACTACGGTCGCGACCGCTCCGGCAGCAGCTCCAGCCACGGCGGCGGCAAGCGCGGCGGCGCCGGTTACGGCGACTGACGCACCCGTCCCCACCGCATCGGCAGAGCCCCGGCACCTCGAGCGCCGGGGCTCTCGCGCGTCCGCGCCCACCGACGGAACGGACCTACGCGTACCGATAGATGCCCGACACGTCTTCCAGCTGATCAGGCGTCACGTTCCACGGCGGCAGCTTCTCATGGCGGGCGACGACCCGGCGGTACTGCCTGCTCTCCGGTCCGGGCGGCACGGCGGGCAGATAGCGGTGGGTGCGGTGGCGGGCCTGCCAGCGGGTCCACACCAGGTCGATGAAGGCGTGGTGGAGCCAGAACACGGGGTCGTTGACGGACGCGCCGCCCAGCATCTCCCCGCCGACCCACCGGTGCACCCGGTTGTGGTTGCGCCAGGCGGCGCTGCCCCGGCCGGTCCCCCAGCCCTCCAGCTTGTTGCGGAAGCCCTCGGTGACCGTCGAGTCCCAGGGCGCGGTGTCGTAGACCGGGTCCTTCAGGGCCCACTCCAGTTCGGCCGGGGTGGGCAGTTCGATGGGGTTGGCGGCACGGCCGAGGTCCCGGGTGAGGAACACGCCGTCCGTGACGTTCTCCTTGAGGGTCCAGTTGCCGGTGGCGTAGGCGAACGGCCCGGTGGTGACCTGGCGGTCGGAGCCGCGTCCGTTGCCGCCGAGGAGGTCCGCGGTCCAGGGTGAGGAGGTCGCGGTGCGCTGACGTGTCCAGTTCCAGTACGGCACGGTCACCGAGGGGTCGACCCGGCGCAGCGCCCGCTCCAGCTCCAGCAGGAACCGCCGGTGCCAGGCCAGGAAGGAGGGCGCCATATGGGCCGTCCGCAGGCCGCCCTCGCCGTCGGAGACGTAGTAGTCGATGTGCGTCCGTACGAACTCGTCGTACTCGCCCCGCCGTTTGAGCTCCAGCATCGCCTTCACGAACCGCCGGCGCTCGCCCGCGGTCAGCGTGCTGACGTCCTTACGCGTGTAGACCACGGCGTCCTCCCATGTCGTGCAGGTGGCCGCCGTCCGCCGGGTCGTCGCTCTCGCGGAGCCCCTCGCCGGGCCCGAGCTCGTCCACGGCGGCGCGGGCGGCCTCCAGCGGGGTGCGGTACGAGCGGTAGTGGTCGATCATGCTCAGCCAGGTGCCGTCGGCCCGGCGCATCAGGTGCAGCGGGCGGCCGTCGACGGTGACCTCCCACTGGGCGCCGTCGGCGGAGCGGCCGACGGGGGTGAGGACGCCCTGGATACGGCGTCCGCGGTACATCTCGTCGAAGCCGGCGCCGACCGTGTCGTCCGCGGGGCCGGGCGGCCAGGCGGCGGCGACGACCGGGACGAGCGCGAGCCCGGCTGCGACGCCGAGCAGCCCGCGCAGCAGCTCCCGCCGGGTACCGGCTCTGGCCGGTCCCGGCCGCCTGGTGGGTACGGGTACTCCGTCGGCGTTGACGACCATGGGGTGCTCCTCCTCAAGTGCGGTTGTCCGAACGGGTAACCGCCCGGCGGGCCGCCGGGTCACCGCGAAGCACACGGACGGGCCCGGACGGATGCCGTCCGGGCCCGTGGTCGTGCCGGGTCGCTACCGACCCTGCTCCAGGCCGAGGTAGGCGGTGGGTACGGCCTGCGCGACGGGGGTGAGCACGCCCGCCTGGGGCAGCTTCGGGTCCGGCAGGCCGAAGTTGTCCGGGTTGGGCGGGGTGAGCGGGGCGTCCAGGGCCAGACCGGGGCCGAGCGTCCGCAGGTCGGTGGCGGGGGCGTCGAGACCGAGGTGGTGGAAGCCGTCCCCGAGGACCTCCGGCAGGGGTGCCCGTACGTCGGCGCCGGGCAGACCGGCGCCGACGGGCACCTGCGGGACGGCCCGCTCGGGGATCAGCCGGCCCTCGGCATGGCGCGGGCCCTCGGGCGAGCCCGGCGTCGGCAGCGGGAGCTCTCCGGAGGCCTCGGGCAGTTCCATGCCGAGGGAGTTCTCCAGGCCGTTCAGCGGGACGGGGACCGGGACCGTGCCGATCGCCGCGGCGGGGGTCGCGGCGACCGCTCCGGCCGCGGCGGCCATACACGTCAGTACGGCGGCGAGGGTTCCTCGGGTGGTCGGCTTCATCTGGGGTACGGGCCCTTTCGGTCAGTTCTGGGGGCTGTGCGTCCGTACCGGGTAACGAGCCGGAAAACGGCGCCAGCGCACAATTCCCCCGGCTGCCGTAGTAGTGCCACGAGCACATCGTCAGCTCGTCCAGAAATCCCACCAGCGGGTCAGGATGAGCATGCCGACGACGCCGAGATGCAGCACGGGCAGCACCCAGGTGAATTCCTCGAAGAACGCGCGCAGGGCCGGGGGCGCCGGCAGGAACGCGCGGCGTACGTCGAAGGAGACGACGTACCAGAACAGCACGATCGTGGCGATCCACGCGAGACAGCACCACAGGCACAGCGCGTTGATCCGGTACAGGGACTCGAACTGCAGCCAGGACACGAACCCGACGCCGAAGAGGCAGCCGGCGGTGAAGGTGAGCCAGTACCAGCGGGGGAAGGCGGCGCCGGCCAGCAGACTCATGCCGACGCACACGACGACGCCGTAGGCCACCAGGCCCAGCATCGGGTTGGGGAACCCGAACGCCGAGGCCTGGTCGCTCGTCATGACGCTGCCGCAGGACACCACCGGGTTCAGGCTGCAGCCCGGCGTGAAGCCGGGGTCCTCCAGCAGCTTGAACTTGTCGAGGGTGATGACCCAGGAGGCCAGCAGCCCGGCCGCGCCGCTCAGCACGAGCAGCACGGCGAAGGCACGGCCGGCGCCCGCCGCGCCCGTCGCGCCCGCCGTCCTGCCGTCCTCGGGCGGGGGCACGGGTGTCAGCCGCGCAGGCTGCGGGCGGGCAGCACGACGTGGGCCGCGGCGGTGAGGGTCTCCTCGGCGCCCGCGAACGCGGCCAGCGCCTCGGGCTCGACGGCCTTGCCGGGGACGGCCTCGGGCCACGGTCGGGTGGTGAAGACGAGGTAGGCGTAGCCGCGGGCCTCGACGGCGTCCAGCCACTCGGGCGGCGGCACGCACTGGGCGTTGAGCATCGGCATGGTCAGGACGGCCGCGCCGGCGGTGACGAGCAGGCCGACCGGCAGGCTGGGCCGTTCGGTGCCGTCGACGAGGTCGCCGCCGACGGGCAGGCCGTTGTCGGTGAGCAGCCGCTCGATGGCGGCGGCGGTGGTCGCGGCGCCGCCGTCCGCGTCGCCGAGGGAGTAGGCGAGCAGGTAGGGCATGTCGCCGCCGTCGGGGGCCTCGCCGCTCCACGGCATCACGACGAGGGTGCCCAGCTCGGCCACGCTGAAGGGGCGGGTTGCGCTTGGGGTTGAGGTCACCGCGCGACCCTATAAGCGCCACGGCGGGCCGCCGGGGGTGTTCTCACCCGACCGGGGGACGCCTCGGGGGTGCTCCACACGAACGAGGGACGGTGTTCCCGGACCGTTCCCCCCCCGCCCGCGTGGCGGGGCCGGTCCCGTGCGCGGGGGACCGGCCCTGCGCGAGAGGGGCGTCAGCCGTTCAGAGGGAGCCCGCCGAGGAGCTTGGCGTGCTGGTTGAGGGCGCCGGCCGCGCCGTTGACGGCGTGGAGCAGGGAGCCCTTGTTCTCGGTGTCGAGCGCGTTCGACTGGCTCTGCAGCGGCATCACGTCCCGCGCGGTGAGATCACCCTTGGTGAGCGTGTTCACGGCGCCGTTGAGGCTGGTGGGCGTGAGGTCCGCGGTCTCGTGGGCGAACGCGGGTGCGGCGGCGCCGGCGAGGACGACGGACCCGGCGACGACGGCGGCGGCCTTCAGGGACTTCATCGGGTTCCTTTCGGGGGAAGTGCTGACGCCGTGCACAACGATCCCCCTGGGCTGCGGAAACCCCGCGGACGGAAAGTTTCCCGAGGGGACCGCCCGTCAGTGGGCCGGGAGCAGATCGACCCCCGGCCCGGCCGGCCCGGTGGCCGGGAGGAACGGCACGGGAGCCGGCAGGAACGGGACGACCGCCGGGAGAGTGGACGCGGCGGGGAGGGACGACTCGGCCGGGAGGGTCGACGGTGCCGGGAGGGTCGAAGCGGCCGGGAGGGTCGACGCGGCCGGGAGCGAAGGCGTCGGCGCCGGGGCCTCGGAGGTGGACACCGGGAGGCCGGACCCGCCGGGCACGGCCACCGGCGGGCCCGCCGCGGTCAGCGCGGCGACGACCACGTCGACCACGCCGTGCACGACCCCCGCCGCCGTCGAGACGATGTCGGCGACGCTGCCGGAGGTGGCGGCCGCGAGCAGCTCGTCCACCGTGATCCGCAGCGCGGTCAGCGCGTCGGCCACCGGCGTCGCGACCTCGGGCGCCTGGAGCGAGGCGGTGGCGTCGGTGAGGGACTGCTGCGCGGCGGCCCCGAGTTGGGTCGCCTGCGCGCCGTCGAGTCGGCCGCCGTCGGCCGCGAGGACGGTGTGGACGAGATCGGTGACCGGCGTGGGCACGGTTTCCAGCCCGCTCAGGGTCTCGACCTGGTCGAGCAGCGCGTCCACGCCGGGGACGGGTGAACGGGACGCCGCGGCGCCGCGCTCCCGGGCCGCGTCGGCCGCGAGGGCGGTGGGCGCGGCGACACCGAGGGCGACGGAGGCGCACAGAGCGGTGGAGGCGATACGCCGTATGGGCAGGCCACGCATGGGGGTCCCTTTCGGTGTGTGCCGGATCCCGAGGTGGGTCGGATCCTGTGCCCACCCTGAAAGGAGCAGTGACGCCCCGCAACAGGAGCAAGCCGAACGGCCGCTCTCCGGCGGGAGGGCGGCCGTTCGGTGAGGTCGTGACGTGACGTCAGTCGTTGATGCAGGTGTTCCCGAAAGCCGGGTTCAGCAGACCGCCCAGGTTGACGGTGTTGCCGCAGATGTTGATCGGGATGTGGATCGGCACCTGGGCGACGTTGCCCGACAGCACGCCCGGGGAGTGCTCGGCGACGCCGCTCGCGCCGCTGTCGGCGGTGGCGATGCCGGAGGCGCCGGCGACGGCCGCAGCGGCAACGGAGGTCAGGACCAGGCCCTTCGCGATACGCGACATGGAGAGGTGCTCCTTGGGATTTGACGGGTTGTGACATCAACACCCGGGCGGGGATGCCCGGCGCTGTGTCAACGCGCTGTGCCGCCCGGGGTTGTGCCGCCAAAGGGGTGAATTGATTCGCTCGTGCGATCGACCCCGCCCCGCACCCACCACGGCCGCCTCGGCATCCGGCCGACCGGTCTATCCATCCGACGATGTGTTGAACACGGTGATCAGCGGCGCGGGGCGGCTCCGGCGGCGCACGTCCCGGCGCGTACCGACTTCATGGGCCGTTGCGGTGACGTGTTCGATCTCGGCGCGGGTTTGCGCCCGGTGGTGACCAGCGGACGTTCAAGCTCGTTTTCCACCGGGACGCGGCGTGGGCCGGGGGCGCTCTTCGCGACCACCGGGACACGGACCGAGCAGTCGGCGCGTTCCGGCCCCGTCCCGAGCGCCACCATGAGCGAGGAAACCGCGCGATGCACCAGCCAGAACCCGACGTCGGAACCCGGGTCCTGCATCTCACCCAGCCCGTGGACGGCGGCGTCGCCCGGGTGGTCACCGACCTGGCGCGGGCCCAGCTCGCGGCCGGACTGCACGTCACCGTCGCCTGCCCCGACAGCGCTCTCGCCGACGGCCTGAGCGCCCTCGGCGCACGGGTGCGGCGGTGGGAGGCCACCCGGTCCCCCGGGCCCTCACTGCCGGGTGAGGTACGACGGCTCGTACACCTGCTCGACGAGGTACGCCCCGCACTGGTGCACGCCCACAGTGCGAAGGCGGGGCTGGCCGGACGGCTGGCGGTCCGGGGACGGATCCCGACGGTGTTCCAGCCGCACGCCTGGTCGTTCGAGGCGGTCGGCGGGACCACCGCCGCACTCGCCCTGCGGTGGGAGCGGTTCGGGGCGCGCTGGGCCGGCCGGCTGATGTGCGTGAGCGAGGCGGAGCGCGCGACCGGGCTGCGGGCCGGGATCACCGGCCGGTGGAGCGTCGTCCCCAACGGCATCGACACCGAGCGGTTCCGGCCCGGCGGCGCCGACGCCGTACGCGCCCGCCTGCTGCCGGATCTCGAGCCGGCCGCGCCGCTCGTGGTGTGTGTCGGGCGGCTGTGCCGGCAGAAGGGGCAGGACGTGCTGCTGCGGGCGTGGCCGGACGTCGTGCGGGAGGTGCCCGGGGCGCGGCTGGTGCTCGTCGGGGACGGCCCGGACGGGGAGCGGCTGCGGGCCGGGGCGCCGGAGTCGGTGGTGTTCGCGGGTGCCGTCGACGACACGGTCCCCTGGTACCGGGCCGCCGACCTGGTGGTGCTGCCGTCGCGCTGGGAGGGCATGGCGCTCGCCCCGCTGGAGGCGCTGGCCTGCGGGCGGCCGGTGGTGGTGACCGAGGTGGACGGCGCCCGGGAGAGCCTCCCCGAGGCGTTCGCGGCCCGCTGTCTGGTGCCCGCCGACGATCCGGCGGGGCTGGCCCGGGCCGTCGCCGGGCTGCTGTCCGACGCGCCGCTGCGGGCCTCGCTCGGCGAGCAGGGGCGCCGTCACGTCCTGTCCACGCACGACGTGCGGCGTACGGCAGCGGCGGTCGCGGACGTGTACCGCGATCTGCTGTGCCAGGTGTCCGCGTCGCGGGTCGTGCCCACCGAGTCCAGGGAGTGCATCCACCCGTGACCGCGGAACGTAGCGCGAAGTCCACCGTCGCCCACCCCGGCGCACAGCCCGGGTATCCGCCCCTGTCCGTCATCCCGCGGCCGGAGAGCGGCGGGGCCGGCCTGCGGTTCCCCGCCCGGCGGCCGCCGACCCGGCCCGCCACGCCCCCGCTGCTGCTGCTCGCCGACGGCCTCGCCGCGCTGGCGGGCGGGGCGGTGCTGCTGGGGGCGGCCCATCACCGGGCGTTGCTGGCCGTACTGGCGGCACTGGCCTTAATGGTGCGGCCCGGACGGCGACCACCGGTGACGGGTGTGCTGGACGAGCTGCCCACCGTGTGCGGCCGGATCGCGGTGGTCTGGCTGGCGCTGGGCGCGCTCGCCGCGGCCTGGCACCCGGCGCACCCGCTGTCCGCGCACACCCTGCTGACCGGCTTCGCCGTGCAGACCCTGGCCGCGTGCGCCGGACGTGCGCTCGTCCATCTGCGCCGCCGCCGGGCGCTGGTCCGGTATCCGCGCGCCGCGCTCGTCGTCGGGCCCGCCGCGACCGCCCAGCGGGTGGCCGCCGCCGTGCTGCGCCATCCGCGCTGCGGGGTGCGGCCGGTGGGCGTGGTCGCGGAGCGGCCGGACGGCACCGACGGGCTGCCGGTGCTGACCACCGGGCAGGAGGTGCAGCGGGCCCTCATCCAGAACGGCGTCCGGGAGGTCCTGTGCGTCCACCCCGGCGTCCGTGCCGAGCAGGGCCCGCTGCTGCGGGCGCTGGCCGCTTCCGGGTGCACGGTGTGGGAGGTCGACGCCGACCCGCCCTCGTACACCGGCCGGGAGCGGCTCGCCGGCTTCGCCTGCCGCCGCCTCGACCTGGGGCCCGGGCGCCGGGGCAGCCTCGGCAAGCGGCTCCTCGACGTGACCGTCTCCGGGGCGCTGCTGCTGCTGATCAGCCCGTTGCTGCTGGTGTGCGCGGGGGTGCTGCGGTGCACCGACGGGCCGGGGGTGGTGTTCCGTCAGGAGCGCATCGGCAAGGACGGGCGGCCGTTCACGCTGCTGAAGTTCCGCACCCACCGTCCGGTGGACGAGCACGAGTCCGCGACCCGCTGGAGCGTGGCGGGCGAGGTGCGGATGAACCCGTTCTGCCGGTTCCTGCGCAAGAGTTCGCTGGACGAGCTGCTCCAGTTGTGGAACGTGCTGCGGGGCGACATGAGCCTGGTCGGGCCGCGCCCCGAACGGCCTTTCTTCGTCGGCCAGTTCAGTCAGGCCCATCCCGGTTACGCGGCCCGGCACCGGATGCGGGTCGGCATCACCGGGCTCGCGCAGGTGCAGGGGCTGCGCGGCGACACCTCGATCGAGGACCGGGCGCGTTTCGACAACGCGTACATCGACAACTGGTCGCTGTGGCAGGACGTGTGCATCCTGCTGCGCACCGCGGCCGCGCTCGTGCGACCGACCGGGAGCTGAAGCCGACCATGACCCACGCCCTGCCCCTGCCGGTCGCCGCCCGGTCCCTGTCGCCGGTGCTGCCGGTCGTCGCGGTGATCGCCCTGCTGGCCCTGCCCGTCCCGCCCGGCGGGGAGGGCGGCGCCGGGCCGGCCGACGCGATGTCCGCGCTCGCCGTGCTGTTCTGCCTGGTCCGGCTGCTACGGCGACGGCGGCGCCCCCTGTCCCGTACGGCCGCCGTGGTGCTGGGGCTGCCGGTGGCGGGGCTGGCGCTCGCCGCGACGGGCGCGTCCTCGCCGGGTGCGGGGCTGACCGGTCTCGGCCGGTATCTCCAGGTGTTCGTGCTGGTCCCGGCGGCGGTCCTGCTGCTGGTCCGGGACCGGCGCGATCTGCGGGTGCTGGCCTGGTCGTTCGTCGCCCTGGCGGGCTGGCAGGGCGCGGTCGGCGTCCATCAGTTCGCCACCGGGACCGGTGCGTCGTACCAGGGCGAGATGATCCGCGCGGTCGGCACCTTCGGGCCGCAGGACGTGATGGGCATGGCGACGGTGGTGTCGTTCGGGCTGGTCTGCGCGGTGGGGCTGGCGCTGGGCCGGACCTCCGCACGGCAGCGGACGGTCGCCGCCCTCGCCGTGTGCGCGCTCGCCGTCCCGCTCGCGCTGTCCTTCAGCCGGGGTGCCTGGATCGCGACGGCGGTGACCTGTGCGGTGCAGCTCGTGCTGGCGGGGCCGCGGCGCGCGCTGAAGGCGGTCGCGGTGGGTGCCGCGGCCGGGGTGGTGCTGGTCGGCGGGTTCGGGGTGGGCTCGTCGATGCTCCAGGAGCGGGTCGGCAGCATCACGCAGGTCACGGACGCGCCGGACCAGTCGGTCACCGACCGGTACACGATGTGGGCGGCCGCGGTCGGCATGTGGCGCGAGCGTCCGCTGACCGGCGTCGGCCTCAAGGGCTTCCCGGAGCACCGCGACGCCCATGCCTCCCTCGCGCTGTCCTCCGCCAGCGACACCGACGGCGCGGGCTCCGGCTTCGTGCGGCAGCCGCTGCTGTCCCCGCACAACATGTATCTGCTGATCCTCGGCGAGCAGGGGCTGATCGGGCTGCTGGCCCTCGCGGGCGGCTGGCTGGCCCTGCTGGTCGGCGCCCTGCGGGGCCTGGTGCGGGTCCGCCGCCGCGGCCCCGGCCTGGACTGCGCGCTCGTCGCCTGCGGCCTGCTGGTCTGGCAGCTCGTCGACTTCATGTACGCCGACATCGGCGGCCCCTCGACCGTCCTGACCGCCGTGCTCCTCGGGCTGGTGGCGTGGTGGGCGCTGGTGGGCGCGGAGGTCGCGGGGGCCGGGGAGGAGCGGGCGTGAGGGTGCTGCCTTCGCGGTCGCCCCGGCGGTCGCCCCGGGCCGACAGCGGCTCGGCCGTGCCCCCGGCGCGGGGCGTCGCCACGGCCGGGGAGGGCCCCGGCGAAGGGCCCGGTGAGCTTCCCCGGGCCTCACGGGGTTTCCTCGCCAAGGCCGCTCTGGTCACCGCCGCGCTCTCGGTGGCCGGGTCGCTGCTGGGGCTGGTGCGGGACCAGGCGCTGGCGCGGCTGTTCGGCGCGGGCAGTGACACGGACGCCTTTCTCGTCGCGTGGACCGTGCCGGAGTTCGCGGCCACACTGCTCATCGAGGACGGTCTGGCGTTCGCGCTGATCCCCGCGTTCAGCATGGCGCTGGCCCGCCGCTCCCAGGGTGCGCCCGGCGATCCGGTCCGCGCCCTGGTCGCCGGGACGCTGCCCCGGCTGTCGCTGGCGTTCGTCGCGATCGGCGCCCTGCTCGCCGGCATCGCCCCCCAACTGGTCGGGGTCCTGGCCCCGGGCCTGCCCGACCCGGCGCTCGCGGTGGGCTGCACCCGGCTCACCGCGACCTGCGTGGTCAGCTTCGGGCTCGCCGGGTACTGCAGCGCCGCCCTGCGCGCGCACCGCCGGTTCGTGGCGCCCGCGGCGATCTACGTGGCGTACAACGTCGGGATCATCACCGGGATGTTCGCGCTCGGCGGGCGGTGGGGGGTGCGCTCGGCGGCGGCCGGGGTCGCGGTCGGCGGCCTGCTCATGGTCGTCGTACAACTTCCGTCCCTGTTACGTCAGTTGAGGAAGAGGGCCGCGTCGCAGGAGGCCTCGGGGGAGGAACCGCGGCCGCTCGACACCGCGCTCCTCGTCACCGTGCTGCTCTTCGCGCTGTGCCGGCAGTCGCAGGTGCTCATCGAGCGGTTCCTCGCCTCGAACCTGCCCGCCGGCGCGATCTCGCACCTCAACTACGCGCAGAAGGTCGCCCAGATGCCGATGATCCTGTCGGTGATGGTGTGCACGGTCACCTTCCCGGTGGTCGCGCGGGCGCTGGCCGAGGGGGACACCGAGCGGGCCCGCACCCGGGTGGAGCGGGACCTGTCGCTGGCCGCGTGCATCGTGCTGCTCGGCACCGCCGCCGTCGTGGCCTGCGCCCCGCAGATCATCGAGGTCCTCTTCCAGCGGGGCGCGTTCACCGCGCGGGACACGGCGGCCACGGCCGGGGTGATGCGGGTGTACGCGCTGGGGCTGCTCGGCCAGACCCTGACGGGCGTCCTCGTCCGCTCCTACTTCTCGGGGGGCCGCGGCCGCTGGTACCCGGTGGGCGCGATGGCCACCGGGATCCTGGTGACGTCCGGCGTCGGCGCGCTGAGCGTCGGAACCTGGGGGGTGTACGGGATCGCCGTCGCCAACGCGACCGGCATCACCGTCACCGCGACGGTCCTGCTGGCCGGTACGGGCCCCCGCAGCGTCCCGCTGCGCACCCGGGCCGTGCTGCTCGAACTCGGCCGCCCGGTGCTGGCCGCCCTGTTCGCGACCGTCGCGGGGATCCTCGTCACCGCCCGCTGCACGGGCACCCTCACCGGGCTCGTCACCGGCGGGCTCACCGTGACCACCGTCTTCGTCCTGCTGGGCCGGGCCCTGGGTGTCCAGGGCGTCGCCCGCGCCCTCCGTTCCGTCCGTTCCGCGACCCGAAGGCTCTCCCATGGCCGCTCCTGACCCCACCAGACGCAGCTCCGTCCCCTGGGTGGCGATGTACCACTCGGTGACCGAGGACCGCGCCGACGACCCCTACCGCGTCACGGTCACCCCCGAGCGGCTGGACCGCCAGCTCGCCTGGCTGGCCCGGCGGGGCCTCAGGGGCGTCTCCATGGCCGAACTGCTCGCCGCGCCCACCCCCGGCGGACTCGTCGGCCTCACCTTCGACGACGGGTACGCCGACTTCCTCACCCACGCCCTGCCCGTCCTGCGCCGCCACCGCTGCACGGCCACCCTGTTCGTGCTGCCCGGCCGGCTCGGCGGCGACAACGCCTGGGACCCCCTCGGCCCGCGCAAACCGCTGCTCACCGCCGACGGCATCCGGCAGGCCGCCGCCGAGGGCGTCGAGATCGGCTCGCACGGCCTCACCCACGTCGACCTCACCCGTGCCGACGACCCCACCCTGCGGGCGGAGACCGCCGGCAGCCGCACCGCCCTCGCCGAGCTGCTCGGTACGGCGCCCGCCGGCTTCTGCTACCCCTACGGGACGATCGACCGGCGCGCCGTGGACGCCGTACGGGACGCCGGATACACCTACGCCTGCGCGATCGACCCCGGACCGCTCACCGGCCCGCACGCCTTCCCCCGCGCCCACGTCGGCCAGAACGACACCTCCGCCCGCCTCTTCCTCAAGTACCGGCTGCACCCGCTGCGCCGCCGCCGGGTGGGGGAGCCGCGGTGAGGGTCCTGCACATCATCACGGGCCTCGGGGTCGGCGGGGCCGAGCAGCAACTGCGGCTGCTGCTGAGGCACGTGCCGGCCGAGTGCGAGGTCGTGACGCTGACGAACCCGGGCGCGGTGGCCGAGGGGCTGCGGGCCGACGGTGTCCCGGTCACCGACCTCGGCATGCGCGGCAACCGCGACGCCGCGGCGCTGCCCCGGCTGGTGCGGATCATCCGCTCCGGCCGCTACGACCTCGTCCACACCCACCTCTACCGCGCCTGCGTCTACGGCCGCCCCGCCGCCCGGCTCGCCGGGGTACGGGCGGTCGTCGCCACCGAACACTCCCTCGGGGACTCCCAGTTGGAGGGGCGACGGCTGACCGCCGGGGTGCGGGCGCTCTACCTCGCCAGTGAGCGCCTCGGCCGCACCACGGTCGCGGTCTCCCCCGCGGTCGCCGGACGGCTGCGCGCCTGGGGCGTCCCCTCGCCCCGGATCGCGGTCGTCCCCAACGGCATCGACCTGGCCCGCTTCCGCTTCGACCCGGCCGCCCGCGACCGCGCCCGCCGGGATCTGGGGCTGCCGCACGACGCGTACGTCGTCGGCGGCATCGGCCGGCTGACCGCGGGCAAACGCTTCGACGTCGCCGTCCGCGCCCTCGCCGCCCTCCCCGCCGACTGCCGGCTGCTGCTGGTCGGCGGCGGTCCGCAGCAGGACGCGCTGCGCCGCCTCGCGCGGGAGAACGGGGTCGCCGACCGGGTCCTGCTCACCGGCGAACGCCCCTACGTCCCCGACGGCACCCCCGGCCCCGATCTGCCGTCCCTCGTCTGCGCGATGGACGCGCTCGTCTCCCCGTCCCCCGAGGAGACCTTCGGACTCGCGGTGGTCGAGGCCCTGGCCTGCGGGCTGCCCGTCCACTACGCCTCCTGCCCCGCGCTCGACGGCCTCACCGCCCCCGGCGCCCGCCGGGTGACCGGCGGCATCGAGGAGTTCGTCCGCGCGCTCACCGAGACCCGCGCCGCACCCCCCGGCCCGCGCACCGCGCCCGACGCGGCCCACCGCTACGACATCGCCCGCAGCGCCGCCCGGCTCATGGACGTGTACCGGGCCGCCGTCACCGGACGGCCCCTGCCGTCCCCCGCCTCCTCCTCCGCTTCCCCGACACCCCAGGGAGTCAGTTCCCCATGACCGAGCACCCCCGCCGCTCCGCCGCCCTGCGCCGCGCCAGGTCGCTCCCGCCGTGGTCCCTGCTGGCCGCCGGAGTGGTCACCGGCGGCCTCGCCGGCGCCGCGTACGGCGCCCTCACCCCGCCCGTGTACACGGCCACCGCGTACGTCGTCGCCGTCCCCACCGAGAAGTCCGACCCGGCGTCCGCGCTGGGCTTCGCACAGGCCTACGGGCGGGTCGCGACCCAGCTCGCGGTGCTCGGGGACGCCGAGAAGGAGGCCGGTGTGCCGGCGCGCACACTCCAGCGCCATGTGACGACGGCGACCTCGCCGGACGCCCCGATGGTCTCCGTCACGGCCACCGCCCCGCGCGCCGAGCTGGCCGCCGACATGGCCAACGCGGTCTCCCGCTCGCTCACCGAGCACGCCGAGCGCACCCGCAAGACCACCAACGTCGAACTCCAGCAGTTCGCCCGCGCCGTGCGGCCCACCGACCCGTCCTCGCCGTCCCCGGCGCTGACCTCCCTGGTGGGGGCGAGCGCGGGCGGGCTGCTCGGCGGCCTGGTGCTGCTGGTGCGGCCGCGCCGGGGGACCCCGGACGCCGGGAGCGCCGTACCGGGCCCGGCCCGCGCCGCCGAACTCCATGGAGCGCTGTGAAACCGCCGCACCGCACCGGACTCGTCACCGAACCCGCCGGCGGACGCACCGCCGGACTCCTCACCGGGCGCGCCACCGGCCGCGTGGGCGCGCTCGTCACCGAACTCGTCACCGACGAGCGGGACTTCGCCGCTCTCGCGCCCGCCTGGGACCGCCTCCACCAGCGGTGCGCGAGCGCCACCCCGTTCCAGAACCACGCCTGGCTGCACTCCTGGTGGCTGTCCTACGGCAGCCGCGGCCGACTGCGTCTGCTGGTGGTCCGCGACGGCGCCGAACTCGTCGCCGTCGCCCCGCTGACGGCCGTCCACCGGCCGGTCCCCTCGCTGGTCCCGCTCGGCGGGGCGATCTCCGACTACGGGGACGTCCTCGTCGACGACGAACAGGGCGAACGCGCCGTCGACGCGCTCACCGAGGGCCTCGCGGCGGCCGCCCGCACCGCGCTGATCGACTTCCGCGAGGTACGGCCGGGAGGCGCGGCCGAGCGGATCCACGACCGCTGGTGCGGGCCGCGCCGCCGGGTGGACGACTCGATGTGCCTGGAGCTGCCGGCCGTCCCCATGGACGAGCTGGTCGCCCGGCTGCCGTCGGCGAAGGCCCAGCGGGTGCGGGCCAAGCTGCGCAAGCTGACCGCGCTGGGCGTGGAGCGGCACACCGTACGGCCCGACGAGGTGGACGCGGCGCTGCACCGGCTCCTGGAGCTGCACCGGCTGCAGTGGCAGGGCCGCAAGGTGACGGGCGAACATCTGCGCCCGCGCTTCCGCGAGCACCTGGTGCGCTCGGTGGGCCCGATGGTGCGCTCCGGGAACGCGGTGGTCACCGAGTTCCGGCTGGACGGCGACGTCGTGGCCGTCGATCTGACCCTGCTGTCGCGCCGGCTGGCGGGCGGCTACCTCTACGGCGCCCATCCGCGGCTGCGGGAACGCAAGGCGGACGTGGCGGTGATGCTCCTCGACGCCTGCGCCGAGCACACCCGGGGCGGCGGGCGGGCCGCGCTGAGCCTGCTGCGTGGGAACGAGCCGTACAAGCATCACTGGCGGCCCGAACCCGTCGCCAACCAGCGGCTGTTGCTGGCCCGGCGGCGCACCGCCCCGCTGCTGTCGGCGGTCCTCGGCGACGTGGCCGCGCGGCGGCGGGGCAAGGAACTGCTGCTGCGCTGGGAGCGGCGCAAGGAGCGTGCCGGTGACGGCGGGAGGGAGCGCGGCGGTGACGGCGGGACCTGACCCGGTCCCGCGGGCCGCGGGCTCACCGCTCGCGCGACCACCGGTCGAGCCGCAGGCAGAGCCGGGCGCCGAGTCCGCTCTCGAGCCACTCCCCGAGGTCGAGCGGCGAGCAGCCCGGCGGGCGCCGCGAGAACATGGGCGCCCTGGGTGGGGCGGGGGTGCCGGTGAGCGCCGGGGCGCGGTCGCCCGTACGGCCGGACAGGAGCGAGCGGTAGACCGCGGACGCCCTCGGGTTCCAGCGGCACTGCCACACCCCGTGCGGGCAGTAGTCGGTCAGCGTGTTGTAGAGGGCTCCGTGCCGGTCCATCCAGTCGAGCATGCCGCGCATGTACTGGGCGTTGTCGCCGTTGCGGAACAGTCCCCACTCGGGGTACGAGACGGGCTTGCCGTGGGCCCGGGCGAAGTCGACGTGCTCCTGGAGGCCGAGCGGCTCGGACACCTGCTCGTCGAAGGAGAGACCGGCCGGCTGGTCGTAGGCGTCCATGCCGATGATGTCGACCGTGTCGTCCCCGGGGTAGCACTCCGTCCACGGAACGGCGTCCTTGCCCCGGGTGGGCGTGAAGTCGAACCGGAACCGCTGGCCCGGCACCGCGCGCATGGCGGTGACGATCCGGTTCCAGTACGTCTTCCAGGCCGCGGGGTCCGGTCCGCAACGGTGGGTGTACGTGGTGCCGTTCATCTCCCAGCCGAGCACGATCACCGTGTCCGGCACCCCGAGCCCGACCAGCCGCTCGGCGAGGGCGCGGAAGTGATGGTCGAACTCCCCTGCGGCGCCCCGCTGGAGCAGCTCGCGCACCTCGGGGTCGACGACGCCCTCCTCGTTGCGCTCCAGCATGGGCACGTTGAGGACGAGCATCCGGTCGTCCTTCTCGCGGCGCCAGTTCGCCCACACGTCGAGGAAGCCGGGCGGGCCCTCGATGTTCTGCCACCGGTCACCCGGCAGATAGGTGTGCCCGACCCGCAGGTCGGCTCCGCCCAGCCAGTCGCTGAGCTGGGCGATCCGCGCGACACCCCGCGCGCCGAAGTCGAGGTAGGCGCCGAAGGCGGGGGTGGGCGCGGCGGACGGGGTGGGGGTGGCTTCCGGGACCGGGGACGTGGCGGGCGTGCTCTCGGCGGTCACCGGGGCCGGCGTCGGGGCGGGGACCGGCGGCTGGACGGACGGGGTCTGGGCGGACGGGGTCGGGACGGCCGGGGTCGGGGTGGTCGTCGTGGGGGCGGGGAGCGTCGGCTGCGCTCCGGCCTCCCGCGGGGGCGGCGACGGCACGGCGGGTTCCTGCGGCAGCGTCGCCTCGGCGCTCCGTGTCGGCAGTGTGCTGGGCACCGGGACGGGGTCGGCCACAGCGCGTCCGGGGCCGGACGCCAGGGCCATCGACACCGCGACCGCCGCCGTGGCGACGGCGACGGCCGACCGCCGGGACCGGGCACGTCGCTGCTGTGGGGCCATGCCGGCTCCTTTCTCACTCTCACGGGGTCGCGGGGGATGCACACGCACCACTGACACGCTCTACTGACACATAGTCATATGAAAGTCACACAAAAAGGACCGGCGCCACCGCCGCTACGGCATTCGAGTGCCCCCACTCACCCGTACCGGTGGACCCGGCACCCCACCACAGGAAGCGAAAAGCCCGTGTCGCTGCTCGACACCCGCGTCCCCGCCGTACTGCTGCGGATCGACCGGAACCCCTTTCACCACGGAACACTCGGCGCCGTGCGCTCGCTCGGCCGGGCCGGGATCGAGGTGCACGTGGTCGCCGACACGACGGGCAGCCCCGTGAGCACATCCCGGTACGTCCGCCGGCTGCATCCCCCGCCGCCGCCCGGCGCCACGCCCGCCGACATCACCTCCGTCCTGCTGCGGGTGGCCGCCCGCATCGAACGGCCCGCCGCGCTGATCCCGATGGACGACGCGAGCGCGGTCGCGGTGGCCCGGCTCGGCGAGGAGCTGACGCCCGCCTATCTGCTGCCGCAGCAGCCCGGCACGGTGCCCGAACGGGTCGCCGACAAGGCCGAGTTGGCCGCGCTGTGCGCCGCGGCCGGGGTGCCACACCCCGAGACGGAGGTCCCCGACAGCGCGGAGCAGGCCGCCCGCGCCGCGCGACGCCTCGGGCTGCCGCTGGTGGCGAAGTGGAGCAGGCCCTGGCTGCTGCCGACCGGCACCGGACTGCGCAGCACGGTCGTCGTACGCTCCGTCCACGACGCACGCGAGCTGTATCTGCGGGCGGCGGAAGCGGGCAGCCGGCTGCTGCTCCAGGCCTTCCTTCCGCCCGGCCCCGACCGGGACTGGTTCTTCCACGGGTACGCCGACCGTTCGGGGACGCTGCACGGCGGCGGGGCGGGGCGCAAGCTGTGCGCCTGGCCGCGCGGGGCCGGGCTGACCGCGGTGGGCGAGTGGACCGAGAACCCGCAGCTCGACGAACTCGCCGAACGGCTCGTCGACGCACTCGGCTACCGGGGCATCTTCGACCTCGACTTCCGCCGGTGCGGCCGGACCGGCGACCACCACCTGCTCGACTTCAACCCCCGTCCCGGCGCGCAGTTCCGGCTGTTCGCCGACGCGACCGGGCTGGACGTCGTACGCGCCCAGCACCTGGATCTGACCCACCGTCCACTGCCGGCCGGGAAGCCGTTGCCGGGGCGGATGTTCGTGGTCGAGAACTACGCGCCGCTCGCCGCGCTGCGCCCGGCTCCGCAGGGCCGTGAACTGGCCTGGTACGCCGGGGACGACCCCGCGCCCGGCCGTGCGATGCGACGGCTGTGGTGCGCCCACGTCACGCGGCGCCTGCGGGACCGCCTCCCCCGCTCCGCCCCGCCCGGACCCCGCCCGGCCGCCCTGCTCGGCCGGGTCCCGTCACCCGCAGCGGCCCCCGCGACGGAACTGGCGGGACAGGGGGAGCGGACGGAACGGGGAGAACAGGGGGAACAGACGGAGCAGACCGAGCAGGCGGACGACGAGAAGGCGGGCAGCCGCTGACGGGGCCCGTGCGGGCCGTGCGGCGCGGGTGCCGGGCGCGAGGGCGTCCGGCACCCGGCGCGATCACCGGCGGGAGGCGGTCCTGCCTCGCCGGTACAGGATGGCGCCGCCCGCGATCAGCGCGGCGCTGACGCCCGTGGCCGCCAGCATCGCCTCACTGCCGGTGTGGGACAGCTCCGGCTGCTTGTGCGGGGGGTAGGTGTGGGAGGGCGGGGTCGTGTGCGGGGGGTAGGTGTGCGGCGGGTGGGAGCCGTGGCTGGACTCGTTGTCGCCGTGCCCGGAACCACCGTGGTCGCCGTAGCCGGGCTTCTCGTGGTCGGCGTGGCCGGGCTTCTCGTGGTCGTCGTGCCCCGGCTTCCCGTGGTCACCGTGGCCAGGGTTCTCCTCGCCCCCGTACCCGGGCTTCTCGTGGTCGCCGTGGCCGGGCTTGTCGTGGCCGGGCTTCTGGTGGTCGTCGTGCCCCGGCTTCCCGTGGTCACCGTGACCGGGGCTCTCCTCGCCCCCGTACCCGGGCTTCTCGTGGTCGCCGTGACCGGGCTTGCCGTGATCACCGTGACCGGGCTTCTCGTGGTCGCCCTGGTCGGGCTTGCCGTGGTCGCCCTGGCCGGGGCTCTCCTCGCCCCCGTACCCGGGCTTCTCGTGGTCGCCGTGACCGGGCTTGCCGTGATCACCGTGACCGGGCTTCTCGTGGTCGCCCTGGTCGGGCTTGCCGTGGTCGCCCTGGCCGGGGGTCTCCTGGCCGTCGTGGTCGGGCTTCTCGTGGCTGCCGTAACCGGAGGCGTCGTCGCCGTAGCCCCCGTGGCCCTCGGACGGCGTGTCGTGGGTGGGGCTCGCGGGCTTGGCTTCCGGGGTGTCGGACGTGGTGCCGGGGGTGCTCGCCACCACGGTCGGCACACTGGTGGCCGTGGCGTCCTCGTTGGTGTCCGCGACGGCGACGCCACCGCACAAATACAGGATGCTCGTCGCGGCGGCGGCCGCGACCATCCCTTTTCTCAGGCTCTGTCGCACTCTCGTTGTCTTCCTGCTTGAGAAGAAGTGGGAAAAGCCGGCCCCGGAACACGCGAAAGCTGTCCCGGGGCCGGCCTCGGCCCAGCCGGAGGGCTGGAAATGGCGTGGCGTCAGCGGTTGCTGCAGTGGTTGCCGAAGGTCGGGTTCAGCGCCCCGGGCAGGTTGAGCGTGTTACCGCACACGTTGGCGTTGAAGTCGATCGGGATCTGGACCACATTTCCGGACAGGAAGCCCGGGGAATGGGACGCGATGCCGATGGTCTCGTTGTCGGCGAACGCCGGAGTGGCGGCACCCAGGGCCAGAATCAGACCCGCCACAACAGCAGCACTCTTCTTCATGAATCTTCCCTTCTCTGCGGCCATGCCTCGTTGTCGGTCGGAACCGAGCGAGCGCATTCGGATCGGCTCGCACCATGACCCGCAGGCTGCACACGAGAGATTGACGGCGCGGGAAAGCGGCGAACGCGTGCGGTCGGGGTATTCACTCGAATGTCTTCATATAAAAATCCGGACGGCCCCGCATCCTCGTCAGGGTTTCATGTCTTTCCGGATCCGGCGGTAATGGGCCATCCGAGTGAAGAGGGACAACCAAACACGGCCTGGACAGTTGGTCAGAGCGCTCCGATGGACGGGGTTTCTCCTGAAGGGACTTAGTAAGTGATCAAGAAGGTTCTGGCCACCGCCGCGGTCGCCGCCTCCGTCGTCGGCGCCTCCGTCGCCGCCGCAGTTCCGGCACTGGCCATCGGCAACGACAGCGGCCCGACGTCCGCCAGCGGCAACGGAGCCCACCAGTCGTTCGGGAACTCGGCCACCTTCGGCAACATGAGCCCGCAGATGGCGCTCATCCAGGGTTCCCTCAACAAGCCGTGCGTCGCCCTGCCGACCAAGGTCAACACCATTCCGGTCCCTGCCGGCCTCGCGCTCCAGGACGTCCCGATCCTGTCGTCGTCGAACAACCAGCAGTGCGTGGAGAACTCCACCCAGGTGGACGGCGACGACCCGCTCTCGCACCTCCTGGACGACCTCGCGCTCCTCTCGGGCAACGGCGCGGCCAACCACTGAGCCACGCCTCCCCGATCTCCACAGCGAGTGAGGCGCGCGCGATCGCGCGACCCCATGTGCTGCTCCAATCGGGGCAACGTACGCAACCTACGGCCGGGTCGGGGCGTTGACGATCACGCAACTCCTCCCCCGGAGCCCGCTTTTCGAAGGGAAAGAACATGAAGAAGCTGTGGGCAACCGCGGCTGTCGCCGCGTCCCTGGCCGGTCTCGCGGCCGTCTCCGCTCCCCAGGCCCTGGCCATCGGGGACGACAACGGCCCGACGTCCGCCAGCGGCAACGGCGCCTCGCAGGAGTTCGGCAACTCGGCCACGTTCGGCGACATGAGCCCGCAGCTCTCGCTGATCCAGGGTTCGCTGAACAAGCCCTGCCTCGCCCTGCCGACCAAGGCCAACACCATCGTCACCCCTGCCGGCCTCGCGCTCCAGGACTCCCCGATCCTGTCGTCGTCGAACAACCAGCAGTGCGTGGAGAACTCCACCCAGGTGGACGGCGACGACCCGCTGTCGCACGTCCTGGACGACCTCGCGCTCCTCTCGGGCAACGGCGCCCGCAACGGCTGAGCTTCGGCCTGACACACCGCCACGGCGGGTCACCGGTTCTCCGGTGGCCCGCCGTTCGCGTGCGTCACGTGCGGTACAGGTCCTCGATCGCGTCCGCGTACCTCGCCGTCACCGCGTGCCGCTTCACCTTCAACGACGGCGTGAGCAGGCCGTTGGCCTCGGTGAACTCGCCTTCGACCAGGGTGAACGCGCGGATCGACTCGGCGCGGGAGACGGCCTCGTTGGCGTAGTCGACGGCCCTTTGGACCTCGGCGCGCAGGCGAGGATCCCGGGCGAGTTCGGCGAGCGGGGTGTCGGCGGGGAGCTTGCGCACGGACAGCCAGTGGGCGACGGCGTCGGGGTCGAGGGTGATCAGGGCGCCGACGAAGGCGCGGTTGTCGCCGACGACCAGGCACTGGCCGACGGGGGCGCGGCTGCGCAGCCGGTCCTCCAGGACGGCCGGGGAGACGTTCTTGCCGCCGGAGGTGACCAGGAGGTCCTTCTTGCGGCCGGTGATGGTGAGATAGCCGTCCTCGTCGAGGGCGCCGAGGTCACCGGTGGCGAACCAGTCGTCGGTGAGGACCTCGGCGGTGGCGGCCGGGTTGTTCCAGTAGGCGGGGAAGACGACCCCGCCCCTGATCAGGATCTCCCCGTCGTCGGCGATACGGACGGCGGTGCCGGGGACGGGTTGGCCGACCGTGCCGGGCCGGGGTCTCAGCGGCGGGACGAGGGTGGCGGCGGCGGTGGTCTCCGTGAGGCCGTAGCCCTCGTAGACGATGATGCCCGCGGCGTAGAAGAAGAGGCTCAGGGTGCGGTCGAGCGGGGAGCCGCCGCTGATGGCGTAGCGCATCCGGCCGCCGAGTTCCTTGCGGATGCGGCGGTAGACCAGCAGGTCGTACAGGGCCCAGGCGGCGTAGAGGCCGGGGCCGGGGCCCTTGCCGCGGTCGAGGAACTTGTTCAGGTACGCCTCCGCGAAGCGTACGGCGATGCGTTCGGCGCGGTCGAAGGAGGCGCCGCGGCCGATCTTCTCTGCGGTGGCGCGGCCGGTGTCGTGGATGCGCTCGAAGAGATAGGGCACGCCGACCAGGAAGGTGGGCCTGAACTCCTTGAGGGCGGGCCGCAGCTCGTCGGGTCTGACGCTCGGGAAGTGGCCGGTCTCGATGCGGGCCAGCAGACAGGCGATCTGCAGGGTGCGGCCCATGATGTGGGCGAGGGGCAGGAAGAGGAGGGTGGAGGCGGTCTCGCCGGTGACCTCCTTGAAGATCGGATGAAGCAGTTCGAGGAGGTTGGCGGCCTCGGCGTGCAGATTGGCGTGGGTGAGGACACAGCCCTTGGGGCGGCCCGTGGTGCCCGAGGTGTAGCAGAGGGTGGCGGTGGTGTCGGGGGTGAGGGCCGCGCGGCGCTTGGTGACCTCCTCGTCGGGGAGGTCCCGGCCGAGGGCGGTGAGCTCGCCGACGGCGTCCGCGTCGAGTTCGAGGATCTTCGGGGGCCGTGGGTGGTGGGCGGTGCCGGTGGTGGCCGTGGCCGCGTTCTCGGCGTTCTCCACGACGAGGAGCGTGGCGCCGGAGTCGCGGACGATCCAGTCGACCTGGTCGGCGGAGGAGGTGGCGTAGATCGGGACGGTCAGACCGCCGGCCGCCCAGACGGCGAAGTCCAGGAGGGTCCACTCGTAGCGGGTGCGGGACATGATCGCGACCCGGCCGCCCGGTTCCAGGCCCTGGGCGATGAGGCCCTTCGCCGCCGCGGTGACCTCGGCGGCGAAGGCGGTGGCGGTGACCGGGTGCCAGCCGTCGCCGTGCCGGCGCCGCAAGACGACGGCGTCGGGTGCCTCGGCCGCGTTGGTGAAGGGCAGGTCGGCCGTGCTGCCCGTGGCCGGCGGCTCCACCAGGGGCGCGGTCCTGGCCTCCCGTACGGCTCCGGAGGCGTCCCTCGTCACCTCGACACGGGTGCGGGAGGCGAGATCGGTGCGTCGCTTCGCGCGCTTCAGATCCTTGCGTACGCCCATGACGGCTCCCGTGTACTGGCGTCCTGCACTGGTACCGGTGGGTCAACTTACCCGTAAGTAAGGAAAATTCAACGCCCCCGGCACAGCCGCCGTCTCAGTCGTTCGCCGGCGCCGGCCGGTCCCCGTCGCCGTCGTCCTCGGGCTCGTCCAGGCCGCCGATCCGGTCCGCCTGGTCGATGGCCTCGGCGAGGCGCCGTACGTCCTGGTCCTCGGTGCGGTCCGCCAGGTCGTGGGCGCGGGAGGACAGTTCCGTGAGGGAGGGGGCGTCGGGCAGCGGGGTCTCGGCGTGGCGCAGGATGTCGGCGAAGTAGGCGGCGGTCGCCGTGACCTGGAAGCGGGCGGGGGCGGTGGAGAGGGACTCGGCGAGGCCCTCGGTCGTCAGGCGGCCGGAGTTCTCGTGCGGGGCGCGGGTGGCGGGGTCCAGCCAGCGGACGGTGGCGGTGGCGAGGGGGCCCTCGGCGCCGGGGCGGGTGCGGACGGCGTAGAGGGCGGTGACGGTGTGTCCGGGGCCGACCTCGCCGCCGTCGACCCGGTCGTCGCGGAAGTCGTCGTCGGCGACGGCGCGGTCGTCGTAGCCGACGAGCCGGAAGTCGGCGACCGTCTCGGGGTCGAAGGCGACCTGGGCCTTGGCGTCACGGGCGGTCAGCTCGATGTTCTGCGGGAGGTCGGTGCAGAACGCCTCGCGGGCCTCGTCGTCGGAGGCGACGTACGTGGTGTGGCCGTCGCCCCTGTCGGCGAGGCGTTCCATGAGGGCGTCGCCGTAGGTGCTGCCGACCCCGACGCCGAAGAGGGTGATCCCGTGCTCGCGGCGGGCGGTGTCGATGCGTTCCAGGATCGCGTCGGCGTCGGTCTCGCCGGTGTTGGCGAGGGCGTCGGAGACCAGCACGACCCGGTTGGTGGCGCCCTCGCGCAGGCCCTCGACGGCGGTGTCGTAGCCGGTCCTCACCCCGGCGCCGAGGTTGGTGGAGTCGTCGGGCCTCAGCCGGTCGATCGCGTCGTGGACGCGGGCGCGGTGGTCGCCGAGGCGGGTCATGGGCAGGACGGTCTCGGCGTCGGCGCTGAAGGTGACGAGGGCGACGGAGTCGTCGTCGCGCAGCCGGTCGGTCATCGTGTCGAGGGAGCGCCGGGCGAGGTCCAGCCGGCCCGGTTCGCCCATCGAGCCGGAGACGTCGACGACGAAGGTGAGGGCGGCGGGCGGGCGTTCGCCGTCGTCGGCGGCGGCGCGGGTGGCGAGGCCCACGCGGACCAGGGACCAGTCGTCGCCGCCGGTGCGGGCGCCGTCGACGGTGACCGAGAAGCCGTCGCCGTCGGGGCGTTCGTAGTCCTGGCGGAAGCTGTTGACGAACTCCTCGGGGCGGACCGTCGAGGGGTCGGGCAGCGCGCCGTCGGCGAGGGTGCGGCGGGCGTAGCCGTAGGAGGCGGTGTCGACGTCGAGGGCGAAGGTGGAGAGACGGTCGCCGCCCTCGACTTCCGTGGCGGGCGCGTCCGGTGCGGGGAAGGCCTCGCTGCCCCGCGCCGCCCCGTCGGAGGCCTTGCCGGCCGAGGAGTCGCCGGCGCCGCAGCCGGTGAGCAGGAGTGCGGTGGCGAGGGTCAGCAGTACCGGTGTGCGGTGGGTGCTCCTCGTCCGTGCCGTCGTCCGTGCCGTCGTCCGTGTCATCGTCCGTGCCCCCTGTGTCCGTCGACGTGTGTGACTGTGACGGGACAGGGGGCGGGAACGTGCGGTACGGGAGGTTGCGGACCGGTTGCGAACGGGTCTCAGGACACGATGTCCTTGCGGGCGAACCCGCGGAAGGCCAGGGCGAACAGGACGAGGGCGTACGTCACGGAGACGGCCGTGCCTTGGAGCATGCCGGCCCATTCCGGGTCGGGCTGGACGGCGTCGGCCCAGGCGAACTGCCAGTGCGCGGGCAGGAAGTCGCGCCAGTCGCCGAGCGCGGTGACGGCGTCCAGGACGTTGCCGATGATGGTCAGGCCGACCGCGCCGCCGACCGCGCCGAGGGCGGCGTCGGTCTTCGTCGACAGCCAGAAGGCGAGCCCGGCGGTGACCAGTTGGGACACGAAGATGAATCCGACGACGACGACCAGCCGCTGTGCCGCCGTGCCGGAGTCGAGGGTGCCGCCGGTGGGCAGCTCCAGCGGTCCCCAGCCGTAGGCGGCGGTTCCGACGGCGAGGGCGACGACCGGCAGCAGGATCATCGCGGCCAGGCTGAGCGTGAGGCCGACGACGAGCTTGGACCAGAGCAGCCGGGCCCGGGGCACGGGCGCCGCGAGCAGATAGCGCAGGGAGGACCAGCCGGCCTCCGAGGCGACCGTGTCCCCGCAGAACAGGGCGACGGGGATGACCAGCAGGAAGCCCGCCGACACGAAGAGGTTGACGGCGGCGAAGTTGCCGGCGGACGCGGTCGCCGTGTCCATCAGGGTGACCTGGTTGTTGCGGCCGCCCGGCTCGCCGCCGATGGCGAAGGCGATGAGCAGGACGAACGGCAGGGCGGCGAGGATGCCGCCCATGACGATCGTGCGGCGGCGCTTGAGCTGGCGGACCAGCTCGACGCGCACCGGCAGGGTGCGGCCTGCCTGGTAGCCGGAGGCGACCTCGGTGAGCGTGCTCATGCGGAACCTCCGATCAGGGTGAGGAAGGCGTCCTCCAGACGGCGGTGCGGGCCGACCGACTGCACGGGGACGTCCAGCCGGACGAGTTCGGCGACCAGCCGCTGGGCGCTGCCGTCGGCGTCGAGCCGTACGAGCAGTCCGTCGTCGGTGCGGTCGGCCGAGGCGATACCGGGCAGCGCGGCCAGCTTCTCCAGGACGGGCTCCTCCACCGGGGTGGCGGTGCCGACGAGGAGGGTGTCGCCGGAGCCGACGATCTCACCGACGGGACCGGCCTGGACGAGCCGGCCCCGGTCCATGACCACGAGGTGGGTGCAGGACTGTTCGACCTCCGCCAGCAGATGGCTGGAGACGATGACCGTGCGTCCGGCGGCCGCGTACCGGATCATCACCTCGCGCATCTCGCGGATCTGCGGCGGGTCGAGTCCGTTGGTCGGCTCGTCGAGGATCAGCAGGTCCGGCAGACCCAGCATGGCCTGGGCGATGGCCAGGCGCTGGCGCATGCCCTGGGAGTACGTCCGTACGGCGCGGGCCAGGGCGTCGCCGAGGCCCGCGATCTCCAGGGCCTCCGCCATGTGGGCGTCCTCGGCGGGGCGGCCGGTGGCCTTCCAGTACAGCTCCAGGTTCTCCCGGCCGGTGAGGTGCGGCAGGAAGCCCGCGCCCTCGACGAAGGAGCCGACCCGGGACAGGACGGGGGCGCCGGGGCGGACGGCGTGGCCGAAGACGCGGATCTCGCCCTCGTCGGGCTTGATCAGGCCCATCAGCATGCGCAGGGTGGTGGTCTTGCCGGCGCCGTTGGGGCCGAGGAGGCCCAGCACCTGGCCCTTCTCCACCTGGAAGGAGAGCTCGCGGACGCTGTAGCGGTCGCCGCCCGCGTACTTCTTGCTGAGTCCGGCTATCTGCAGCGGGACCTCGGCGAGCTCCGGGTCGGGGGCCGGCATCGCGGTGCGGCGGCGGCCGGTCAGCAGCAGCGCCAGGGCGAGGGCGGCGCCCGCGAGGGGGAGCCACCACACCCAGGAGGGGAGCGGGGCGGCGGCGGTGGTGACACCGGGTGCCGTCGGAACGCGCAGAGCGCTCTTCACGGACACGGTGTACGTCGCCGGGGCGGCCGGGGAGGCGTAGCCGAGGTCGGTGGAGGCGAGGACCAGGCGCAGCCGGTGGCCGTCCTCGATGTCGTGGTCGACCGCCGGGAGGGTGATCGTGACGTCCTGGCCGGCCTTGGCGTCCTCGACGCGGACCGGGGAGACGAGCTGCGAGGGGAGCTCCTGGGTGCCGCCGGGGCCGACGTCGTACACCTTGGCGAAGAGGACGGCCTCGTCGGTCGTGGACTTCACGTGGACGGTGACCGTCGGGGAGCCGGTGATCCGCAGCTCGCCGCTCACGGGCGCGGACTCGAAGGCGGCGTACTGGCCCGGGAAGTCGAGCGAGACGCCGACGCCGAACGCGGAGAGCTGTCCGAGGGCGGAGCCGCCGAGGCCGGGCAGGGCGGACAGCGCGGGCGGGCTGGCGCCGGCGGGGTTGTCGAAGGACTGCTCGCGGCCGGTCAGGGCGATGGCCTCGCGGTCGCTCTCCAGGCCGGGGTAGCTGTCGCCGCTCGCGCCGCGCAGCGGGACGGTGCCGTCGGTGGAGTCGACGCCTCCGGTACGGGTGACACGGAAGGCGGGGCCGGTGTCGACGCCCTTCTCACCCTTGAGGTAGCGGTCGAACCAGGCGGTGACACGGGTCTGGACGCGGCTGGTCTCCAGGTTGCCGCCGTCGTGGCCGCCCGCGATCCAGTCGACGTCGACGGGGGCGCCGTTGGCCTTGATCGCCTTCTCGGCGGCGTCCGCCTGGGCGAGGGTGAACAGGGAGTCGGCCTGGCCCTGGACGAGGAGGGTGGGGACCTTGATGCGGTCGGCGACGGCGGACGGCGAGCGCTCCTCGAGCATCGCGCGGGCGGCGGCGTCCGGGGTGCCGGACTCGGCGACCCGCTGGTACATCGCGCACAGGGCGGGCTCGAACTTGGCGCAGCCGCCGGCCGTGTTGAAGAAGATGCCGGTCCACAGCTTCTTGTACACGCCGTCGGGGAACAGGGCGTCCGCGAGGTTCCAGTACGTGATCGACGGGGCGATGGCGTCGACCCGGTCGTCGTACCCGGCGGCGAGCAGGGAGATCGCGCCGCCGTAGGAGGCACCGGCCACGCCGACGCGGGGGTCGCCCTTCTTGTCCAGCTCCACCTGGGGCCGGCCGGCGAGCCAGTCGATCAGCTTCGAGACGTCGGCGACCTCGCCCTTGGGGTCGTTCAGCCCGATCTTGCCGGTGGACTTGCCGAAGCCGCGCGCCGACCAGGTGAGGACCGCGTACCCGTCGCGGGCGAGGTCCTCGGCCTGCTGCCGTACGTCGTCCTTGGTGCCGCCGAAGCCGTGTCCGAGGAGGACGGCGGGGCGCCGGCCGGAGCCGCCGGCGGTGAAGTAGGAGGTGTCCAGGCGTACGCCGTCCACGGACATCACCTGATCGCTCTGGCGCACCGCCGGACGGCCGTCGTCATCGGCGACGGCCGTCCACGTACCGGCACCGGCGAGTACGACGACGGCGGCCGCGGCGGCGAGAAGCCGTCGCGGCCGCCGTGGTCCTCGCAGACCGGGCAGTCGAAGATCCATGCTTCAACGGTACGGGGTCAACCTGTCGGGAAGTTGTCGACCGGAGACCGAACTCCGGGCCCTCCCGGGGGCGTACGGGGCGGTGCCGTCGTACACCAGGCGTGGTACGCCGACCCCTCCCGTCCCAGCAGCAACCTTCCGAAGTGTCCGGAAATGCTCCTCTCAGCCCCGCGTCACCCTGCCACACTGACCGGCAGCGAGCGCCCGCTGGACGAAGGCGGAGAACACCTTCATGACCGATGGCACTGCTCTGCCGGGTTCAGGGCACCTCGACGACCGTCAGCACCGGGTACGCCGCAATCCGACCCTCTTCACCACGCCGGTCGTCCTGCTCGTCGTGCTGATCGTCATGCTGGTCTGGGAACTGATCCGGGCGAACCTGTCCCCCTCCCGCACGGGGCACTGGCCGTGGCGGCTCACCCTGCTCGACCAGGAAGCGCTCTGCAGCCTTCTCGCCGTGTCGCTGGCCTTCGTGTTCGCCCGCGCCCAGTTCGCGAGAACCGTCCGGCCGATCATCGGTTGGAACGGGCGGGTGATCAGCGACATCCCCGGGACGACCGGCGCGATCACCTGGGTCGTGGGCATCCGGAACGGTGGGATGCACAGTGCGGCCCTGGAGAGCATCGCCTACCACGTGCAGCCCAAGGGCCAACCGGTACCGGCCGCCGAGGTGCGGTGGAAGGGCTACGAGGCGACCGTCGCCGAGCTGGAGGCGCTGGGCCTGCGCCTGGGAAAGGACTTCGAGCTGAACGCGCTCGGCGTCGGCACCCCACTCGGCGTCACGACCAACCGGGACGGTTTGTACGCCGCGCGTTTCTCGCCGCCCGCACTGGCCGCTCTGGACAATCTGTACATCCGTATACGAGTGATCGACGCAGTGGGAGACACCCCTGAGCGAATCCTTCACTGCCTCCGAGCAGCCGAAGTCGAGATACGCAGTGCCATCGCCGCAGAAGAGCCCTGATCGCACCGCTTCCCGCCTCGGAGGCGCGAACCAGGAGCCGAAGACTCCGGAAGGCGAGGGAGAACCGGGTCATGAGTACGGACACTGGCCAGTCACCTTCCAGTCCTGCATCTGAGGACGGCGTCGGACGGCCCACGACGCGGCCGTTGCACCAGCTCGTGCTCAAGGTCCACAGCCGCTGCGACCTCGCCTGCGACCACTGTTACGTGTACGAGCACGCCGACCGGAGCTGGCGCGGCCGGCCCACGGTCATGGCACCGGACGTGATCGCGCGGACCGCCGGACGCATCGCCGAGCACGCCGCCGCCCACGGGCTGGAGACGATGCATGCCGGCTCGGCGGGGAACGGGCCTGGTGGAGTTACTCGGACGTGGACCTCGACGACGGTGACTTCGCCGAGATCGGCGCGTCGTTCGAGAGGAGCGGCGCGCCGGTCCGGGTCGGGCGGGTGGGCCGTACGACGGCCCGGTTGTTCGCCTTCAGGGATGCCGTCGACCATGCGGCGTGGTGGCTGCCGGTGCGTCGGCGCAGGTCCGGCGGCGGATAGGGACCGCTCAGGCCTGTGCGTCCTCGGGCAGGGTGACCAGCCAGCGGGTGTCGGGGCGGGGGCGCAGGTAGAGGGCCCAGTACAGGGTGGCGGCGGCGGTGATGCCGCCGGTCCACAGGAGGTAGCCCGTCTCCTGCTGCGTGAGGATGTAGGCGAGGACGGCGATGAGGAGGACCGGTACGGCGGGCCACAGGGGCATGCGCCAGGCGGGGGTGGCCTTGTGGTGGCCTCGGCGGGCGAGGAGGGCGGCGACCGCGACGAGGAGGTACATGCCGGTCACCGAGACACCGGTGACGCCGTACAGGGTGTCGAGGTTCACGAAGCAGAGGGCGGCGCCGGGGATGCCGACGGCGAGGGTGGCGACCCAGGGGGAGCCGAAGCGGCCGAGCCTGGCGAAGACCTGGTTGACCGGCTCGGGCCAGGCCTTGTCGCGGGCGGAGGCGAACAGGACGCGGGAGTTCTGGATGACCATCACGATGCCGGCGTTGATGATCGCCAGGGCCACGCAGAGGCTGACGAAGGTGCCGACGGCGGAGTTGGACCAGGCGGTGACCATCGAGCCGATGTCGCCGCCGGTCAGCTGGGCCAGGTCGGAGGCGCCGAAGGTGATGGCGACGACCGGGACCAGGATGATCACGGAGGAGATGGCGAGGGTGGCGAGGACCGTGCGGGCGACGTTGCGGCGCGGGTGCTCCAGCTCCTCGGAGAGGTAGACGGCGGTCGAGAAGCCCTGGGTGACGAAGAGGGCGATGGCGAGTCCGGAGACGACCAGCATGGCGGTGACGGTGTCGGTGCCGCCGTGGCCGTCCGCGACCTGCATCGAGACCAGGCTGCCCGCGCCCCGGTGGCCGTGCGCGAAGCCCAGGACGGCCACGACGGCCGCGGCGATGACCTCCAGGACCAGGAAGACGCCGGTGATCCAGGCGTTGGCCCGCAGGTCGAGGAGGCCGGCGAGGGTGGCCAGGAGCATGACGCCGGCGCCGGCGAGCGAGGGGTCGAGGTGGACGACCGGGGCGAGGTAGTCGGCGGTGCCCATCGCGATCACCGGCGGGACGATCATCACGACCAGCAGGGAGAGGACGAAGACGAGCCAGCCGGCGAGGCGTCCGGCCATCGTCGAGACCATGGCGTACTCGCCGCCCGCGCTGGGGATGAGGGTGCCCAGCTCGGAGTAGCAGAACGCCACGGCGATACAGAGCAGGGAGCCGATCGCGATGGTGAGGGCGGTCGCGGTGCCGAGCGAGCCGAAGAGGTCCGGGACGACCACGAAGAGGGTGGAGGCGGGGGTCACGCAGGACAGGGTGAGGAGGGTGCCGCCGACGACTCCGATGGAGCGCTTGAGCTTCTGGGGGCTGCCGGGCGCCTCGGGGAGGGCCGTCTCGGCAGGGCGGAGCGTGTCGGTCATGCGGCGGTTCCGATCGACTCGTTCAACAGATTGCGCTGCATCGAACCCCGACGAAACCAGCACGTCAATAGGTGTTTGCCTGCGAAATCCGTAGATCGAATACGGTTCGGGTTGCGTAAACAGCAGTCTTGGCCGCACATTCCGGTTTCCGGTGACGTACGGGAACCGTAGCGGGCGCGGCACAAAAAACGGGGCCGTCCGCGATGCGGACGGCCCCGGGAGCCGGCGTCAGTGGTTGCGCGGGAAGCCCAGGTCCACGCCCGCCGGGGCGTCGGCCGGGTCGGGCCAGCGGGTGGTGACGACCTTGCCGCGGGTGTAGAAGTGCGTGCCGTCGTTGCCGTAGATGTGGTGGTCGCCGAAGAGCGAGTCCTTCCAGCCGCCGAAGCTGTGGTAGCCGACGGGGACCGGGATCGGGACGTTCACGCCGACCATGCCGGCCTCGACCTCCAGCTGGAAGCGGCGGGCGGCGCCGCCGTCCCGGGTGAAGATCGCGGTGCCGTTGCCGAACGGGGAGCTGTTGATGAGGGCCACGCCCTCCTCGTACGTGTCCACGCGGAGCACGCACAGCACGGGGCCGAAGATCTCGTCCTGGTAGGCCTTTGCGGACGTCGGCACCTTGTCGAGCAGGGAGATGCCGATCCAGTGACCGTCCTCGAAGCCGTCCACCGTGAAGCCGGTGCCGTCGAGGACCACCTCGGCGCCCTCCGCCGCCGCGCCCGTGACGTACGAGGCCACCTTGTCGCGGTGCACCTTCGTGATCAGCGGGCCCATCTCGGAGGTGGGGTCGTTGCCGGGGCCGATCTTGATCTTCTCGGCGCGCTCGCGGATCTTCTCCACCAGCTCGTCGCCGATGGCGCCGACCGCGACCACGGCCGAGATCGCCATGCAGCGCTCGCCGGCCGAGCCGTAGGCGGCCGAGACGGCGGCGTCGGCGGCCGCGTCCAGGTCGGCGTCCGGCAGGACCAGCATGTGGTTCTTGGCGCCGCCCAGGGCCTGGACGCGCTTGTGGTTCGCGGAGGCCGTGGTGTGGATGTAGCGGGCGATCGGGGTCGAGCCGACGAAGGAGACGGCCTTGACGTCCGGGTGCTCCAGGAGGCGGTCGACCGCCACCTTGTCGCCGTGGACGACGTTGAAGACACCGTCCGGCAGACCGGCCTCGGCGAGCAGCTCGGCGATCTTGATGGATGCCGAGGGGTCCTTCTCGGACGGCTTGAGCACGAAGGTGTTGCCGGTCGCGATGGCGATCGGGAACATCCACATCGGGACCATCGCGGGGAAGTTGAACGGCGTGATGCCGGCGACCACACCCAGCGGCTGGCGGATGGAGGAGACGTCCACCCGGCTCGCGACCTGCGTGGACAGCTCACCCTTCAGCTGCACGTTGATGCCGCAGGCCAGGTCCACGATCTCCAGGCCGCGGGCGACCTCACCGAGCGCGTCGCTGTGCACCTTGCCGTGCTCGGCGGTGATCAGCTCGGCGATGGCGTCACGGTTGGCGTCCAGCAGGGCACGGAAGCGGAACAGGATCTCCGTGCGCCTGGCCAGCGAGGACTGGCCCCAGGAGACGTAGGCGTCCTTGGCGGCCGCGACCGCGGCGTCGACCTCGTCGACCGTCGCGAACGCGACCTTGGTGGTGACCGCGCCGGTCGCCGGGTCCGTGACCGGACCGAACGTGCCCGACGCGCCTTCGACGGTCTTGCCGCCGATCCAGTGGTTGACGATCTTCGTCATGACCGAGTACTCCTTCACAGATGGCGGCGTCGGGTGGAGACGTGCCGTTCGTACAGCTCTCGAGCCTTCACCGCGGACGGTCGGGTCGCGGTCTCGGCGACAGGTACATCCCACCAGGCCTGCGCGGGCGGCGGGCCCGACACAGTGTCGGCCGTTTCGGTCTCCACGTAGACACAAGTGGGAGTGTCGGCGGCGCGCGCCTCGGCGAGGGCCTCGCGCAGCTCGCGGACGGTTTTCGCGCGCAGGACGCGCATGCCGAGGCTCGCCACGTTGGCGGCCAGGTCGACGGGGAGCGGCGCACCCGTGAAGGTGCCGTCCTCCGAGGTGAAGCGGTAGGCGGTGCCGAACCGCTCGCCGCCGACGGACTCCGAGAGCCCGCCGATCGAGGCGTAGCCGTGGTTCTGCACGAGCAGGATCTTGATCGCGATCCCCTCCTGCACGGCCGTCACGATCTCCGTCGGCATCATCAGATACGTGCCGTCGCCGACCAGCGCCCAGACGTTCCGCTCGGGCGCGGCCATCTTCACTCCGATGGCCGCGGGGATCTCGTAGCCCATGCAGGAGTAGCCGTACTCCAGGTGGTACTGGTCCCGGGAGCGGGCCCGCCACAGCTTGTGCAGATCGCCGGGGAGCGAACCGGCCGCGTTGATGATCACGTCCGACTCGTCGGCGAGGGCGTCGAGCGCGCCGAGGACCTGCGGCTGCGTCGGGCGCACGTCGGGCTCGTCGGCCTCGTAGCAGGCGTCGACGCGCTGCTCCCAGCGCTCCTTGTCCTCCGTGTACTCGGCGACGTACGCGTCCGCGACGCGGTGGCCGTGCATCTGGAGGGCCTCGGTCAGCTCCTGGAGGCCGCTGCGGGCGTCCGCGATCAGCGGGGTGCCGGAGAGCTTGTGGCCGTCGAAGGAGGCGATGTTGAGGTTGAGGAAGCGGACGCCGTCGCCCTGGAACAGGGTGTTGGAGGCGGTCGTGAAGTCGGTGTAGCGGGTGCCGACGCCGATGACCAGGTCCGCGGTGCGGGCGAGTTCGTCGGCGGTCGCGGTGCCGGTGTGGCCGACGCCGCCCACGTCCTGGGGGTGGTCGTAGCGCAGGGAACCCTTGCCGGCCTGGGTGGAGGAGACCGGGATGCCGGTGGCCTCGGCGAACTCGGCGAGGGCCTCCTCGGCGCGGCTGTGGTGGACACCGCCGCCCGCGACGATCAGCGGGCGCCGCGCCGAGCGGATCACCCGGACCGCCTCGGCGAGCTCGGTCGGGTCGGCGCCCGGTCGTCGGACGACCCAGGTGCGCTCGGCGAAGAACTCGTCCGGCCAGTCGTACGCCTCGGCCTGGACGTCCTGCGGCATGGCGAGGGTGACCGCGCCCGTCTCCACCGGGTCGGTGAGCACCCGCATGGCCTGCAGGGCGGCCGGGATCAGGGCCTCCGGGCGGGTGACCCGGTCGAAGTACTTCGACACCGGGCGCAGCGAGTCGTTGACCGACACGTCGCCCGCGTACGGCACCTCGAGCTGCTGGAGCACCGGGTCGGCGACGCGGGTCGCGAAGATGTCGCCGGGCAGCAGCAGGACCGGGAGGTGGTTGACGGTGGCCAGGGCGGCGCCGGTGACCAGGTTGGTCGCGCCGGGGCCGATGGACGTCGTCACCGCGTGGGTGGAGAGCCGGTTCGACTGGCGGGCGTAGCCGACCGCCGCGTGCACCATGGACTGCTCGTTGCGGCCCTGGTGGAACGGCATGTCGTCGCCGTACTCGATCAGCGCCTGGCCGAGCCCTGCCACGTTGCCGTGGCCGAAGATGCCCCAGGTGGCGGAGATCAGCCGCTGCCGGTGGCCGTCGCGTTCGGTGTACTGGGCGGCGAGGAAGCGGACGAGCGCCTGGGCGACCGTAAGCCTGGTGGTCATCGGTAACCCTCCGTGTGGTCCGGGTGGAAGCAGATCCGCCACTCGCGGGTCTCTCCCGGGCCTGCCATGACGTTCAGGTAGTACATGGCGTGGCCGGGCTGGGCGATCGACGGGCCGTGCCACCCGTCGGGGACGAGGACGGCGTCACCGGAACGGACCTCGGCGAGCACGTCGGAGCCGCCCTCGCGGGAGGGGGACACGCGCTGGTAGCCGAAGCCGTGCGGGCCGTCGATCTCGAAGTAGTAGATCTCCTCGAGCTCGGCCTCCTCGCCCGGCCGGTGCTCGTCGTGCTTGTGCGGCGGGTACGAGGACCAGTTGCCGCCGGGGGTGATCACCTCGACGGCGATCAGCTTGTCGCAGTCGAAGGCGTCGGCGGAGGCGAAGTTGCGGACGTGCCGCGACTGGGTGCCGCTGCCGCGCTCTTCGACGGGAACCTCCGGCGCGGGGCCGTAGCGGGCGGGGAGTTGTCGCTCGCACTTCGCTCCTGCCAGGGCGAAGCGGCCTCCCGCGCCGGAGGCGATCGTGACCCGGGCGTCGCGGGGAACGTACGCGAAGTCGGTGACCGACGCGAACACGCTTTCCCTGCCCAGGAGTTGGAACTCGTTCTCGTCTGTTTGCACGGTACATCCGCCTTCGAGCGGAAGCACGATCCACTCGCTGTCACCGGTGGTGAGCGTGTGGCTGCCGCCCGGTTCCAGTGCGATGATCCGCAGACTGCTGTAGGTCCAGCCGGCCCGCTCGGGGTCGATGGCGAGGACGTGGTCGGCGTCGGCGGTGGTGCCCTTCGGCACGTACAGGTCGTTGCTCATGCGGCCCTCACAGCAGTCCTACGGCGGTGTCCACGGCGGCGGCGACGTCCCCGTCCGCCGGGTACAGCAGCGAACGGCCGACCACCAGGCCCCGGACGGTGGGGAGTTGCAGCGCCCCGCGCCACTTCTCGTACGCCCCGTCCTGGTCGTCCCCCACCTCGCCGCCGAGGAGGACGGCGGGGAGGGTGGAGGTCGCCATGACCTCGGCCATGTCGTCGGGGTTGTCGGTGACCGGGACCTTCAGCCAGGTGTAGGCGGAGCTGCCGCCCAGGCCGGAGGCGATGGCGATCGACTTGGTGACGGCCTCGGCGGAGAGGTCGTTGGCGACCTTGCCCTCGGGGGTGCGCCGGCTGAGGAACGGCTCGACGAACAGGGGCAGTCCGCGGGCCGCCATGTCGTCGATGGCGCGGGCGGTGGTCTCCATGGTGGTGAGGGAGCCCGGGTCGTCGTAGTCGATGCGCAGGAGGAGTTTCCCGGCGTCGAAGTTCAGCCGCTCGATGTCCTGGGCGCGGTGGCCGGTGAAGCGGTCGTCCAGCTCGAACACCGAGCCCTGCAGACCGCCCCGGTTCATCGAGCCCATGACGACCTTGCCGTCGAGGGCGCCGAGCAGGAGCAGGTCGTCGAGGATGTCGGCGGTGGCGAGGACACCGTCCACGCCGGGCCGGGACAGCGCCAGGATCAGGCGTTCCAGCAGGTCGACGCGGTTGGCCATGGCGAGCTTGTCGCCGCCGACGCCGAGCGCGCCCCGGGCGGGGTGGTCGGCGGCGACGATCATCAGCCGGCCGTTGTCGCCCAGCAGGGGCCTGCGGGGGCGGCGGGCGGCGGCCTCGGCGACCGCTTCGGGGCGCTCGGCGCGCAGCCGGACGAGTTCGGAGACGTCGACGCTCACAGGACGGCACCCGCCTCGACGGCCGCCTCGATCTCGTCGACGGTCGGCATCGCGGAGGAGCACTCCAGCCGGGAGGCGACGATCGCGCCGGCCGCGTTGGCGTGCCGCATGACCTGCTCCAGGTCCCAGTCGGCGAGCAGTCCGTGGCAGAGGGAGCCGCCGAAGGCGTCTCCGGCGCCGAGGCCGTTGAGGACGTTCACCGGAAGCGGCGGGACCTCGGCGGAGTCGCCGTCGCGGTGGACGGCGAGGACACCCTTGGGGCCCTGCTTGACGACGGCCAGCTCGACGCCCGCGTCCAGCAGCGCCTGGGCGGCGGCCCGCGGTTCGCGGACCCCGGTGGCGACCTCCACCTCGTCGAGGTTGCCGACGGCGACGGTGGTGTGCTTGAGGGCCTCGGCGTAGAAGGGGCGGGCCGCGTCCGGGTCGGTCCAGAACATGGGGCGCCAGTCGAGGTCGAAGACCGTGGTGCCGGCCTTGGCGCGGTGCGCGAGGGCGGCGAGGGTCGCCGTGCGGCTGGGCTCCTCGCTCAGGCCGGTACCGGTGATCCAGAAGATGCCGGCGTCGCGGATGGCGTCGAGGTCCAGTTCGTGGGCGTCGATCTCCAGGTCCGGGGCCTTGGGCCTGCGGTAGAAGTACAGCGGGAAGTCGTCCGGCGGGAAGACCTCGCAGAAGGTGATCGGCGTCTGGAGGCCCGGCACCGGGGTGACGTAGCGGTCGTCGACGCCGAAGCCGCGCAGGGCCTCGTGGAGGTAGGTGCCGAAGGGGTCGTCGCCGGTACGGGTGATCACGGCGGTGGACCGGCCGAGGCGGGCCGCGGCGACCGCGACGTTGGACGCCGAGCCGCCGAGGAACTTCCCGAAGGACGTGACCTGCGGGAGCGGCACACCCGTCTGCAGCGGATAGAGGTCCACCCCGATCCGCCCCATGGTGATCAGGTCGTACGCCATCGAGTTCGCGTTCCCTTCGTGTCGCCCGGGTCCGGTCGAACCCGGCCCCGTGTCGGCTCTCCACGGCTTTGTAGTCCCGCCCGCGCCACCCTGTCAATAGTTTGTCCAGACATTCGGACCAGGCCTTGACACCCCCGAGGTGAGCCCGCACGCTGGCGCCCATGACGTCGTTGTCACCTCAGTCATCGCAATCCTCACTTTCCCGTATCCGGATCGGATCGGCCCCCGACAGCTGGGGTGTCTGGTTCCCGGACGACCCGGTCCAGGTCCCCTGGCAGCGCTTCCTCGACGAGGTCTCGCAGTCCGGCTACGAGTGGATCGAACTCGGCCCCTACGGCTATCTGCCGACCGACCCGGCCGTCCTCACCGAGGAGACCGCCAGGCGTGGCCTGAAGGTGTCCGCCGGCACGGTCTTCACCGGGCTCCACCACGGCGAGGCCGTGTGGGACAAGACGTGGGCGCATGTCGCGGACAACGCGGTGCTCGCCCAGGCGATGGGGGCCAAGCACCTCGTCGTCATCCCGTCCTTCTGGCGCGACGACAAGACCGGCCAGGTCCTGGAGCCCGACACCCTCACGCCCGAGCAGTGGCGCAATCTCACCTCGCTGACCGAGCGGCTCGGCAAGGAGGTGCGGGAGCGGTACGGGCTGCAGATCGTCGTCCATCCGCACGCCGACACCCACATCGACAGCGAGGAGAACGTCGTCCGGTTCCTGGACGGCACCGACTCCGACCTCGTGTCGCTGTGCCTGGACACCGGGCACTACGCGTACTGCGGCGGGGACAGCGTCAAGCTGATCGAGACGTACGGCGAGCGGATCGGGTACCTCCACCTGAAGCAGGTGGACCCGGAGATCCTGGCCGACGTGAAGGCCAAGGGGACGCCGTTCGGACCGGCGGTGGCTCAGGGTGTGATGTGCGAGCCGCCCGCGGGTGTGCCGGCGCTGGGGCCCGTCCTGGAGGCGGCGGGGAAGCTGGACGTGGACCTGTTCGCGATCGTGGAGCAGGACATGTACCCCTGCGAGCCGGACGCTCCGCTGCCGATCGCGCAGCGTACGCGGGCGTTTCTCCGGTCGTGCGGGGCGTAGCCGTCGCCTACCGGAGGGGGCGGGTTCTGCACGACCGCGCGTGCGGGGTGCATGTGGCTTGTCGCGCCACGCGGCGGAGCCGCATATCGATACAGCCCCGCACCCCTTAACGGCACCGCCCCGACGTAGGACCATGGGTGCCCATGACTGGTGGTGCCGTACGCGTCTCGTCCGGACAAGGGGCCGGAGGGTCATGGGAGTTCGCCACTGGCGCTCCGCATCCTCGGTTACGGCCCGGCGTGATGAGCTATCGCGGGATCAGGCTCGCCATGTCACGGCCCCGGAGGCGGCTCGAAACGCCCATCGGGGCCTCGACCCTGCTGCTGGGGTTCGATCAGCCCGTTCGGATATCCCGTGCGGGGCGGGATCCGGACACCCTCGTGTCGGTGTACTGCGGGCCCACCACCACACCCGCCGTCGGGGAGCACGGGGGGCGGGTGTCGGGGGTCGAGGTGTTGTTGACGCCCTGGGCCGCGTTCACCTTGTTCGGTACGCCGCAGCACGAGCTCGTCGACCGGACCGTCGACCCCGACGACCTGCCGCACTCCCTCGCCACCCCCTTGCGGGACCTCGCCGCCGCGCTGGCCGCGCTGCCCGGCTGGGCGGAACGGTTCGGGCTGCTGGACGAGGTGTTCGCGCGCTGGTGGGAGGCGGGGGTGCCGAGTTCGGAGCGGGTGGTGCGGGCCTGGTCGCTGCTCGTGCGGACGGGGGGTGCGATACCGGTGCCACGGCTGGCCGAGGAGGTCGGCTGGAGCGTACGGCACCTGGAGAGCCGCTTCCGGGAGCAGATCGGGCTGGGCCCGAAGGCCGCGGCACGGGTGCTGCGGCTGCAACGCGCCCGCCGGCTCCTGGCGGACGGCCGCAGCGCCGCCGAGACCGCCGCGTTGTGCGGGTTCTACGACCAGGCCCATCTCAGCGGTGAGTTCAAGGCGATGACGGGCTGTACGCCGAGGGAGTTCACGCAGGCCAGACGGGCTCCGGTGGCGGTGTCCCCGGCGGCGGACCGGATGAGCGGGGAGGCGACCAGCCTGGTGCTGCCGGCCCGGCCGGGCGATTGGTCCGGACCGGGTGCGCATTTTTCCAAGACCCGGCGGGTTGGCTGAATACAGGCTGGGGTCCTGCCAGTTGATCCGGTTGCACGGGGGGATGGCGGGGAACAGGGCGGGGCGGTGCCTGTCGCAGCGGGCCCGGTCCGCCCCTGTCGAGGGCCCCCGGGGGGTCGGCGCCCCGGGGGCCTTTGTCGACGCGCCGCTCCCGCAGACCCCTCACGGATCTCCGCGCGTCCCCGCGTTGCTCTGCGTCACATCTGTCACAAAGACCTCCCTTCTGTGATACATGTCCCGCTTACGCGGGTCTTGTGTCACACACGGTCCACAGCCGCGGTCGCACGGTCACTCTGCGTCGTTCACCGGGCACAGGCTTGATGATCGCCAGCGCAGCGCCGGGCTCCCCCGGGCGGCCTCCCGGCCGCCACCCCGGCGCGCGCGGGGAGGTGCACCTCATGACCGACCGAAGGCTGTGGTCCTACAAGGAGATCGCGGCGCACATCAAGGTGCAGCCGGACACCGTGCGGTCCTACCGCAAGCACGGGCTGCTCCCCCCGCCCGACCGAGTCGAGGGCGGCAAACCGTACTGGTACGCCGCCACCGTCCACGCCTGGGTGGCGTCCCGGCCGGGCAACCGCGGACGCCGATCCGACTGACCTGCGCCTGCGCGCCCCTCAGCGCCACGGCTCGATGACGGTGACCCCGGACCCGGGCGCCGTCCCCATCGCGGCGAGCGCCTGCGGTACGGCGTCCAGGGTGATCGTCGAGGTGACCAGGAGGTCGGGCCGCAGAACGCCGGCCCGGACCGCCTCCAGCATCGCGGGATAGGTGTGCGCGGCCATGCCGTGACTGCCCAGGAGCTCCAGCTCCAGAGCGATGGCACGGGCCAGCGGGACGGGGGTCGTGCCCTCGGGTGAGGGCAGCAGCCCGACCTGGATGTGACGGCCCCGGCGGCGCAGTCCGTTCACCGAGGCCGCGCAGGTGGCCGGGGAGCCGAGGGCGTCGAGGGAGAGATGGGCGCCGCCGCCGGTGAGGTCACGCACCGCCGCCGCCGTGTCCGGGGTCTCTCTCCCGTCCACGCACTCCGTCGCTCCGAACGTCCGCGCCAGCTCCAGCGCCCTGGGCGACACGTCCACCGCCACGACCCGCGCCCCGCTCGCCGCCGCGATCATCACCGCGGACAGACCGACCCCGCCGCAGCCGTGCACCGCCACCCACTCCCCCGCCGCGACCCGGCCCTGCTGCACGACCGCCCGGAACGCGGTGGCGAACCGGCAGCCCAGGGAGGCGGCGGTGCCGTAGGACAGATCGTCCGGGATCGCGACCAGGTTCACGTCGGCGTGGTCCAGGGCCACGTACTGGGCGAAGGAACCCCAGTGGGTGAAGCCGGGCTGGGTCTGGCGCTCGCACACCTGGTGGTCGCCGGCCGCGCAGGACGGGCAGCTTCCGCAGCCGCAGACGAAGGGGACGGTGACCCGGTCGCCGGGGCGCCAGCGGGTGACGCCGGCGCCGGTCTCCTCGACGGTTCCGGCCAGTTCATGGCCGGGGACGTGCGGGAGGGCGATGTCGGGGTCGTGGCCCATCCAGCCGTGCCAGTCGCTTCGGCAGAGGCCGGTGGCTTCCACCCGTACGACGACTCCGTGCGGGGCCGGGCGGGGGTCGGGTACCTCGCGTACCTCAGCGGGTTCGCTGTATCTCTCGAAGACCACCGCTTGCATTCGGGCTCCCGTCGCCGTGTTCGTCTGCGGGTACATCGTGGCCGGTCGGGTGGTTCCCCGCGCCTCTGGGTGGGTGATCGCCTCCTTCGCCGAGTCCGAACCGGTCGTGGAACCTGCGCAGCGGCGCCGGTGCCCACCAGGTCGCTCGGCCGGTCAGGCGCATGATGGCCGGGACCAGGAGGCTGCGGACCACCATCGCGTCCATCAGGACCGCCAGGGCGATGCCCAGGCCGAGCATCTTGGTGTTGGTGACCCGGGAGGTGCCTATCGCGACCATCACCACGGCCAGGATCACCGCCGCCGCCGTGATCAGGCCGCCCGTGCGCTGCAGGCCGAGGCGGACCGCGTGCTCGTGGTCGCCGGTCGCGTCGTACTCCTCCTTGATGCGGGAGAGCAGGAACACGCCGTAGTCCATGGAGAGACCGAAGGCCACGCAGAACATCAGGACCGGCAGGGTGGTCTCGATGGAGCCGGGGCTGGTGAAGCCGAGCAGGCCGGAGAGGTGGCCGTCCTGGAAGACCCAGACCACCGCGCCGAACATCGCCGTCAGGCTGAGCGCGTTGAGCAGCACCGCCTGGAGCGGGATCAGCACACTGCCCGTGAGGAGGAAGACCAGCAACAGGGTGACGACGGCGACGAAGGCTCCCGCCCAGGGCAGTTGGGCGCCTATCGCGTGCTTGGAGTCGACCAGGACCGCCGCCGTGCCGGTGACCTTGGTGTCGAAGGGGGCCTTCAGGGCGCGCAGATCCTTGACGAGTTTCTGCGCCTCGTCGTCCACGGCCTCACCCCTGGGCTGCACCGTGAAGTACGCCGAGTCGCCGTTCACCAGCGGGCCGTCGACCCGGACCGCCTCCGGCAGCGCGGCGATCCGCTCCTTGTAGGCCGTGTACTGCGCCGGGGTCGCCTTCCCCTCGGCGAGTACCTCCAGGCCGCCGCCGGGGCTGCCCGGGAAGCCGTCCCTGATGTGCTGCTGCACGATGTGGGACTCGGCGGAGGAGGGGAGCTGACGGTCGTCGGCCGTGCCGAACCTCACGCCCAGGAAGGGCAGGCCGAGGAGGACGAGGACGGCCGTGGTCGCCAGGGCGAAGAAGGGGGCGCGTCGCATGACCAGGTCCGCCGCGCGGGCCCAGGCCGTGCCGCCGTCGGTGGTGCGCCCGCTCGCGCCCCTGCCTTCGTCGGGAGCCGTGTCGTCGGCTCCCGACGGCTTCGGCTTCCCGCGGAACGCCCGTCGCAGGTCCAGGGCGTTGACCCGGTCGCCCAGCAGGACGAGGGCCGCCGGGAGCAGGATGAGGGCGGCCGCGGCGGCCAGCAGGACGACCGCCATGCCGGCGTAGGCGAAGGAGCGCAGGAAGTACTGGGGGAAGACCAGCATCGCCGCGAGGGACACGGCGACCGTGAGCGCGGAGAACAGGACCGTGCGGCCGGCCGTGCGCAGCGTGGTGCCGATCGCGGTGAGCGGGGCGGCGCCGGTGGAGAGTTCCTCGCGGAAGCGGCGGACGATGAACAGGGCGTAGTCGATGGCGAGGCCGAGCCCGAGCGCCGTGGTGAGGTTCATCGCGAAGACGGAGACGTCGGTGAAGGCGGTCAGACCGCTGAGGATCGCGTTGGTCCCGAGGATCGCGACGATGCCGATGCCGAGCGGCAGCAGGGCGGCGATCGCGCTGCCGAAGACCATCACCAGCAGCACCAGGGTGATCGGCAGGGCGATCATCTCCGCGCGGGTCAGGTCCTCCTGGATGGTCGTCTGCATCTCGTGCCGCACGGCGACGATGCCGCCGATCCTGACCCGCACCGGCCCCCGCTCGCCCCGGAAGGAGGGGGCGACACGGTCGAGGGTCTCGCCCATGGTCTTCTCGTCGCCCGTGATGCGCGCCGCGATCAGCGCCTCGTGACCGTCCTTCGCGCGCAGGGCCGGGGACCGGCTGTCCCAATAGGAGCCGACGCCCACGATCCCCTTCTCGGCGGTGAGCCGCGCGGTCAGCCGGGCGGCCTCGGCCCGGACCGCCGGGTCGTCCACCGAGGCCGTGCCCGAGTCGACGAGCAGCAGCAGATTGGGCTGGGAGGCGGGGAACTCGCGCTCCAGCGCCTTCGTCGCGTACGTGGACTGTGCGTCCGGGTCCTCCCAGCCGCCGCTGCCCAGCCGGTCGGCGACCCCGCCGCCGGCCAGCACCGCGAGCAGGGTGAGCACCAGGGCCGCGAGGAGCGTCAGCCTGGGGCGGGCGGTCACGAAGCGGGTCCACCCTCCGGGACGGGGTGGGCTGTTGACTTCGGTCATCGTGCGGTGTCCCCTTCACCCTGCAAGCAGTCGTGAAAACCGTAGAATTGAAAACACGAGAGAGTGCTCGCGTTTCTGGTCCCAGAATGCGAGCGACCTCTCGTGTTTGTCAACAGCGTCCGAAGAGCTGGGGATAACCGCGTGCCCGAGAACCAGGCGAAGGAACAGCCGCGCCGCCGTCAGGCGCGCGGGGAGCGGCGCATCGCGCAGCTGCTGGAGGCCGCGGCCACCGTGTTCACCACCACCGGCTACACCGCCGCCAGCACCAACGCGATCGCCCGTGAGGCCGGCGTCTCCCCCGGCACGCTGTACCAGTTCTTCCCGAACAAGGAAGCGATCGCCATCGAGCTGGGCGACCGGCTCATGCACCAGATGCGGGAGGCCTACGGCGAGGCGCTCGCCCCGGTCGACCCGGCCACTCCGCTGGAGGAGGCGGTCGGCGCGGCCGTCGACCGGTTCATCGCCTTCAACTGCGACCACCCGGTGTTCTTCGCCCTGATGCACGGCCCCGACATCCCCGGCCTCATCAGCGAGGAGCACGACGCGCTCCACGCGACGCTGCTCGCCCGTATCGAGGGGCTGCTCGCATCGCTCCTGCCCGACGCCCCGCCCGCCGACCTCACCCGCACCGCCCACATGTGCCTCGGCCTGTACAAGGCGGGCCTGGAGCTGGTCCTCGGCCATGAGGGCGCCGAGCGCGAGGCGTACGTCCAGGAGCTGAAGAGCGTCCTGATCCGCTACCTCCAGCCACTGGTCGGCGACCGCCTCGGCCGGACCCCCGCGACCACCCCCACCTCGTAGCCCCCCGGACGACCGTCCCGGACTGCGGGCCGGGACATACCTACATAAAGTGCCGGTAAATCCGCTCCGGGTGATCACCCCGCCCGGAGGACCCTTGACGACGAGGGGATTTGCCGTGACCCACTCTCCGCCGCCCGGCGCTCCCCGGGCGCGCATCCCCGGACCGCAGCAACCCCCTCCGTCGTCCCCGCGGATCCGGCCCGGGCTGTGGAAGCGCTGCCTGGGCGGCGGGCTGCTGCTGTGGGCGCTCACCGCACTGGTCACCTACGCCACGGCCGACACCACCCTGCTGCCGACCCTGATCCTGCTCGGCAGTTTCCTCGTCCCGGTCTCCTTCGTGCTGTGGGCGTACGAGCGGCACGGCCGCAACCTGGGCGTCGGCCTGATCCTGGGCTGCTTCCTGACCGGCGGCACGCTGGGGGTGCTGGGCGCTTCGGCGATGGAGTCCCATCTGCTGCACCCCTCGCTGTGGATGTTCGTCGGCGTGGGGCTGATCGAGGAGGCGGCGAAGCTCGGCGCGCTGATGTTCGTGCTGCGCCGGCAGACCCGGCTGCGCGGGCTGCGGGCGGGGGTGGTGCTGGGCGCGGCCGTCGGCTTCGGCTTCGCGGCCCTGGAGAGCGCCGGATACGCCTTCGACGCGGCCGTCTCGACCGTCGGCGTCGATCTCGGCGCGCTGCTCGAGACCGAGATCCTGCGCGGTGTGCTCGCCCCGCTCGGACACGGGCTGTGGACGGCGGTCGCGGGTGGGGTCCTCCTGGAGTACCGGCGGCCGAACGGGCGCTTCCCGTTCGCCGCGCCCGTCGTCGGCACGTATGCCGGCGTCGCGCTGCTGCACGCTCTGTGGGACTCCACACACGGGATCGCGATCTGGCTGGTGGCCCGCATGACCGCCGGCGGTCTGGACAGGCGGCTCTTCGCCGAGGGGTACCTGCCCCGGCCGACCACGGAACAGCAGCATCTGTTCACGCTGTTCTCGGTCGGCGGAACGGCGCTGGTGGCCCTGTTCGGGGTGGCCTGGGTGCGCTCGCTGGCACGCCAGGACCCTTCTTGGAGAAATACCCCCTAGGGGTATAGTGTGGGGTTACTGGGAGACCTCTCTGGTCCCCCTCGGCCCCATCCGCCTCCCCTAGGAGAACGACATGACCGCTCAGACCGACACCGCGGGCTCCGTCACCACCGTCTACCAGGTGACCGGCATGAGCTGCGGCCACTGTGAGGGCGCCGTCTCCGGCGAGATCTCGGAACTGCCCGGGGTCACCTCGGTCAAGGCGGTCGCCGCCACCGGCGAGGTGACCGTCGTCTCCGCGACCGACCTCGACGACGAGGCCGTCCGCGCGGCCGTCGACGAGGCCGGTTTCGAGCTGGCCGGCCGGGCCTGACCGGACCACCCCCACGACCATGACGAGCAGCACCGCCACCGAAGCGCCGATAGCCGCCCCGACCACCGAGGTCGAACTGCTGATCGGCGGGATGACCTGCGCCTCCTGCGCGTCCCGCGTGGAGAGGAAACTCAACCGGATGGACGGCGTGACCGCGACGGTCAACTACGCCACCGAGAAGGCCAAGGTCAGCTATCCCCCGGGGACCGAGGTAGCCGATCTGATCGCGACCGTCGTCAAGACGGGGTACACCGCCGAGGAACCCGTCCGCGCCGAGCCCGAACCGGCGGACGACGGCGAGGACCCCGAACTCTCGGCCCTGCGGCACCGGCTCCTCGTCTCCGTCCTCCTCTCGGCGCCCGTCGTGCTGCTCGCGATGGTCCCGTCGCTCCAGTTCGACTTCTGGCAGTGGCTCTCGCTGACGCTCGCCGCGCCCGTCGTCGTCTGGGGGGCCTGGCCGATCCACCGGGCCGCCTGGACGAACCTGCGGCACGGCACCGCGACCATGGACACGCTCGTCTCCGTGGGCACGCTGGCCGCCTTCGGCTGGTCGCTGTGGGCGCTGTTCCTCGGGGACGCGGGCATGCCCGGTATGCGGCACCCGTTCGAGCTCACCGTCTCCCGCACGGACGGCGCCTCCGCGATCTATCTCGAGGTCGCCGCCGGAGTCACCGCGTTCATCCTGCTCGGCCGCTATCTGGAGGCCCGCTCCAAGCGGCAGGCGGGGGCGGCGCTCAGGGCGCTGATGGAGCTGGGCGCCAAGGACGTCTCCGTGCTGCGCGACGGGCGGGAGACCCGGATCCCGGCCGACCGGCTGGCGGTGGGGGACCGGTTCGTCGTACGGCCCGGGGAGAAGATCGCCACCGACGGCACGGTCGTCGAGGGCGTCTCGGCGGTCGACGCGTCGATGCTGACCGGTGAGTCCGTCCCGGTGGACGTCGGACCGGGCGGCCTCGTCACCGGCGCGACCGTGAACGCCGGCGGGCGGCTCGTCGTCGAGGCGACCCGGGTCGGCGCCGACACCCGGCTCGCCCGGATGGCACGGCTCGTCGAGGACGCGCAGAACGGCAAGGCCGAGGTGCAGCGGCTCACCGACCGGATCGCGGGGGTGTTCGTGCCCGTGGTGCTGGTCATCGCGACCGCCACCTTCGGCGGCTGGCTCGGCGCCACCGGGGACACCGTCGCCGCGTTCACCGCGGCCGTCGCCGTGCTGATCATCGCCTGCCCGTGCGCGCTCGGCCTCGCCACCCCCACGGCCCTCCTCGTCGGCACCGGGCGCGGCGCCCAGCTCGGCATCCTCATCAAGGGACCCGAGGTCCTGGAGTCCACCCGCCGCGTCGACACCGTCGTCCTCGACAAGACCGGCACCGTCACCACCGGCCGGATGACCCTCCAGGACGTCCATGTCGCGGACGGCACGGACGAGACCGAACTGCTGCGGCTCGCGGGCGCCCTGGAGCACGCCTCCGAGCACCCGGTCGCCCGTGCGGTGGCCGCGGGCGCCGAGGAGCGGACCGGGGAACCGCCCCTGGCCGCCGAACACTTCGAGAACGTGCCCGGGCGGGGCGTACGAGGGCGCGTGGAGGGGCGCGAGGTGGCCGTGGGGCGGCTCTTCGAGGACCTTCCGCGGGAGCTGGCCCGCGCCAAGGACGAGGCCGAGCGGGGCGGTCGTACGGCCGTCGTCGTCGGCTGGGACGGACAGGCGCGCGGGATCCTCGTGGTCGCCGACGCGATCAAGGAGACCAGCGCCGAGGCGGTACGGGAACTGCGCGCGCTGGGGCTCACCCCGGTGCTGCTGACCGGCGACAACCGGGCGGTGGCCGAGGCGGTCGCGGAGGCCGTCGGGATCGACGAGGTGATCGCCGAGGTGCTGCCCGAGGACAAGGTCGACGTCGTACGGCGGCTGCAGGGCGAGGGGCGGGTCGTCGCGATGGTCGGCGACGGCGTCAACGACGCGGCCGCCCTCGCCACCGCCGATCTGGGGCTGGCCATGGGCACCGGGACGGACGCGGCGATCGAGGCGAGCGATCTGACGCTGGTGCGCGGGGACCTGCGGGTGGCGGCGGACGCCATCCGGCTGTCCCGGCGGACCCTCGCCACGATCAAGGGAAATCTCGTATGGGCGTTCGGATACAACGTGGCCGCGCTGCCGCTGGCCGCCGCCGGACTGCTCAACCCGATGATCGCGGGGGCGACGATGGCCTTCTCCTCGGTGTTCGTCGTGACGAACAGTCTCAGGTTGCGCACCTTTGACTGAGACCCCCTGGAGTCCTGCGCGAGCCTCACATAAGCTCTTCACAAGGCTCGCGCATCATCCTTACGCTTGGGCCTCGCTCGCTGTATCCGGGCTCTTGCGCATCTAACGGACATATGCAAGAGACACAGATCACAGTGATGTGAACGTAACCACCGAAGGGGTTCGAAGGTCTAAGTTGACGGTGTCGGAAAGCGTCTTGGGGGGCGCGGACCGGCATCTGGGGAATGTCTTGGGGGACTTCCTCAGAGATGCGTTGCCGGGGCACGTACACCGGGAAGCTTTGAGCGGCCCTCCCAGCGTGCGCGTCCCGGCAGATCGCACATGCGGTAGTACGGCGAGTTCTGCTCGTTGTGCTCAACCGTAGGCACGACAACCGCACAACAACCGCACATCGACACAGCGAATTCAGGCGCTGTCCTCTGAAACGCCCGGCCGGATCCCGTGGGGGGAATCCGCACCGGGACATGGGAAGGCGCCCTGGTCGTCGGCCCGTGGGGGGACTGACGTCAGGGCGCCTTCCGCTTTGCCTGTGCAGTGCCTGTGCGGGCGGCTTGGGTTTGCCTGTGCGGGCGGCTTGGGCTGACTTCGGGTGCGGGTACGCGGTGGCTGGTCGCGCAATACCCCGCGCCCCTGACGCAGGACCAGTCGCGCCACCCAAGGGGCGCGGGGAACTGCGCGAACGGCCCCCACGCACCCGCACATGACGGACGAACCGGCGGCGGGGAACCCTGCGGCCCCCCGCCGGAGGCGTCAGCGCTCTTCGACCGGCACGAAGTCGCGCTCGACCACGCCGGTGTAGATCTGGCGGGGGCGACCGATGCGGGAGCCGGGCTCCTTGATCATCTCGTGCCACTGGGCGATCCAGCCCGGAAGGCGGCCGAGGGCGAACAGCACCGTGAACATCTCGGTCGGGAAGCCCATCGCGCGGTAGATCAGACCCGTGTAGAAGTCCACGTTCGGGTACAGGTTGCGCGAGACGAAGTAGTCGTCGGAGAGCGCGTGCTCCTCGAGCTTCAGGGCGATGTCCAGCAGCTCGTCGGACTTGCCGAGCGCCGAGAGGACATCGTGCGCCGCCGCCTTGATGATCTTGGCGCGCGGGTCGAAGGACTTGTACACCCGGTGGCCGAAGCCCATCAGGCGGACGCCGTCCTCCTTGTTCTTCACCTTGGAGATGAAGGAGTCGACATCGCCGCCGCCCGCCTGGATGCCCTCGAGCATCTCCAGCACGGACTGGTTGGCGCCGCCGTGCAGCGGGCCCCAGAGGGCGTTGATGCCGGCCGAGATGGAGGCGAACATGTTCGCCTGGGACGAGCCGACGAGGCGGACCGTGGAGGTCGAACAGTTCTGCTCGTGGTCCGCGTGCAGGATGAGGAGCTTGTCCAGGGCGGAGACGACGACCGGGTCCAGCTCGTACTCCTGCGCCGGGACCGAGAAGGTCATCCGCAGGAAGTTCTCGACGTAACCGAGGTCGTTGCGCGGGTAGACGAACGGGTGACCGATCGACTTCTTGTACGCGTACGCGGCGATCGTCGGAAGCTTGGCGAGCAGACGGATCGTGGAGAGGTTGCGCTGCTTCTCGTCGAACGGGTTGTGGCTGTCCTGGTAGAAGGTGGACAGCGCGGAGACCACCGAGGACAGCATCGCCATCGGGTGGGCGTCGCGCGGGAAGCCCTTGTAGAAGTTCTTGACGTCCTCGTGCAGCAGGGTGTGCTGCGTGATGTCGTTCTTGAAGACGCTCAGCTCGTCGACCGTCGGCAGCTCGCCGTTGATCAGCAGGTAGGCGACCTCCAGGAAGGTCGACCGCTCCGCGAGCTGCTCGATCGGGTAGCCGCGGTACCGGAGGATGCCCTGCTCGCCGTCGAGGTACGTGATGGCGGATTTATAGGCGGCGGTGTTGCCGTAGCCGCTGTCCAGGGTCACCAGACCGGTCTGGGCGCGGAGCTTCCCGATGTCGAAGCCCTTGTCGCCGACGGTGCTGTCGATCACCGGGTAGGTGTACTCGCCGTCGCCGTACCGCAGTACTACAGAGTTGTCGCTCACGTCATCCCTCACCGACGTTGTGCCTCTTCTTCGAGGTTGCCCTGACTGTCTCCACCCTCCCCCATTTGGCGCAGGAGAGTGCACTCGGGGTCGACCATTGGGCTTATCGACGGCACTCAGTGCCGCCAACTTGCTCATACTGCCGCCTTCGTCACGGTGGGGGAAGTGCTCTGTGACCTTTGCGACTCATTTGATCGATCATTTTTTGTGATGCGTTCGAGAACGGCACGGTCACCGGCCCGCAAGCCGGAAATCGAGGGCCGTACAGCGGCGGCCCGCCGAGACCGTGCGCACCGCCTGGCCGATCGCCTTGCGCGAGCCGACGAGGACGACGAGACGCTTCGCGCGGGTGACGGCCGTATACAACAGGTTCCGCTGGAGCATCATCCATGCTCCCGTGGTGACGGGGATCACCACGGCGGGATATTCACTTCCCTGTGAACGGTGGATCGTCACCGCGTACGCGTGGGCCAGTTCGTCCAGTTCGTCGAACTCGTAGGGAACCTCCTCGTCCTCGTCCGTCAGTACCGTGAGGCGCTGGTCGACCGGATCGAGCGAGGTGACCACGCCCACGGTGCCGTTGAAGACACCGTTCTTCCCCTTCTCGTAATTGTTGCGGATCTGCGTGACCTTGTCGCCGACACGGAAGACCCGGCCGCCGAACCGCTTCTCCGCCAGGTCGGGCCGGCCGGGGGTGATGGCCTGCTGGAGCAGGCCGTTGAGCGTGCCGGCGCCGGCCGGGCCGCGGTGCATGGGCGCGAGCACCTGCACGTCCCGGCGCGGGTCCAGGCCGAACTTCGCCGGGATACGGCGGGCGGCCACGTCCACGGTGAGCCGGCCGGCCTCCTCGGTGTCGTCCTCGACGAACAGGAAGAAGTCCTTCATGCCGTCGGTCACCGGATGCTGCCCGGCGTTGATCCGGTGGGCGTTCGTCACCACGCCGGACTGCTGGGCCTGACGGAACACGCGCGTGAGGCGCACGGCCGGGACCGGGCTGTCGTCGGCGAGCAGATCGCGCAGCACCTCGCCCGCACCGACGCTCGGGAGCTGGTCGACGTCCCCGACGAACAGCAGGTGGGCGCCCGGCGGCACGGCCTTCACCAGCTTGTTGGCCAGGAGCAGATCCAGCATCGACGCCTCGTCGACGACGACCAGGTCGGCGTCGAGCGGGCGGTCCCGGTCGTAGGCCGCGTCGCCGCCGGGCTTGAGCTCCAGCAGCCGGTGGACCGTGGACGCCTCGGCGCCCGTCAGCTCGGCCAGGCGCTTGGCGGCGCGGCCGGTGGGCGCGGCCAGCACCACCTTGGCCTTCTTGGCGCGGGCCAGCTCCACGATCGAGCGCACGGTGAAGGACTTGCCGCAGCCGGGGCCGCCGGTGAGCACGGCGACCTTCTCGGTCAGCGCGAGCCGCACGGCCGCCTCCTGCTCGGGCGCGAGATCGGCGCCGGTACGGCCCTTCAGCCAGCCCAGCGCCTTCTCCCACGCCACCTCGTGGAATCCGGGCATCCGGTCCTCCTCCGTGCGCAGCAGGCGCAGCACCTGGGCGGAGAGGGAGAGTTCGGCGCGGTGGAAGGGAACGAGATAGACCGCGGTGACCTCCTCGCCGTGCTCACCGGGCACCTTCTCCCGTACGACGCCCGACTCGCCGGTGTCCTCGTCCGGCAGGGCCAGTTCGGCCAGGCACTCGATGACCAGGCCGGTGTCGACCTGGAGCAGCTTGACCGCGTCGGCGATCAGCCGCTCCTCGGGGAGATAGCAGTGGCCCTGGTCGGCGGACTGGGACAGCGCGTACTGCAGACCCGCCTTCACGCGCTCCGGGCTGTCGTGCGGGATGCCGACCGACTGGGCGATCTTGTCGGCGGTGAGGAAGCCGATGCCCCAGACGTCGGCGGCCAGCCGGTACGGCTGATTCTTCACGACGGAGATCGACGCGTCGCCGTACTTCTTGTAGATCCGGACCGCGATGGAGGTGGACACCTCGACGGTCTGGAGGAACAGCATGACCTCCTTGATCGCCTTCTGCTCCTCCCAGGCGTCGGCGATCTTCTTCGTGCGCTTCGGGCCGAGGCCGGGGACCTCGATCAGGCGCTTCGGCTCCTCCTCGATGACCGTCAGGGTGTCGACGCCGAAGTGCTGGGTGATGCGGTCGGCGAAGACCGGGCCGATGCCCTTGACCAGGCCGGATCCCAGGTAGCGGCGGATGCCCTGGACGGTGGCCGGCAGGACGGTGGTGTAGTTCTCCACGGTGAACTGCTTGCCGTACTGCGGATGCGAGCCCCAGCGGCCCTCCATCCGCAGCGACTCGCCGACCTGGGCGCCGAGCAGCGCGCCCACGACGGTGAGCAGATCGCCGGCGCCCCGGCCGGTGTCGACCCGGGCCACCGTGTAGCCGTTCTCCTCGTTGGCGTACGTGATGCGTTCGAGCACGCCTTCCAGCGTCGCGAGCCGCCGCTCCCCCGCCGGGGAGGCCCCCGCCTGATCGGTCATGGTCCGACGGTACCGCCCGGCACCGACATTGCCGTGGGGCGTCAGTTCTCGGCGATCGTCACACAGGTGCCGACCACATGGCCGGTGACGCCGCGAGGGCGGTCGCCGTGCAGGACGCCGGGGACGGCGGGCTCGCGACGACGAGGCCGGCCCCGACCAGCCCCTCCGTTCATCACGAATCGGTTTCAGCCACGCCGGAGTCTTGATTAACACCCGTGTAATCGATTCCAATCCTCCCTACACAGCGATGTAATCGATTCCACGAGGAGGTGGAGCGGCGATGGCGAGCATCAAGGACGTGGCCGCCGAGGCGGGGGTGTCCGTCGCCACGGTGTCGCGCGTCCTGAACGACCATCCGTCGGTCAGCGAGGACGCACGCACGCGCGTGCTGGCCGCCGTCGAGGCCCTGGGCTACCGCCCGAACGCCGTCGCCCGGTCGCTGCGCACCGACCAGACCCACACCCTCGGTCTGGTCATCAGCGACGTGATGAACCCCTACTTCACCGAGCTGGCGCGCTCCGTCGAGGAGGCCGCCCGTGCCCTCGGCTACAGCGTGATCATCGGCAACGCCGACGAACGGCCGGACCTCCAGGACCACCACGTACGGACCCTGCTGGACCGCAGGATCGACGGCCTGCTCGTCTCCCCCACCGACGGCGGTTCGCCGCTGATGCTCGACGCCGCGCGCGGGGGCACCCCGATGGTGTTCGTCGACCGGTGGATCCCGGGTGTCGAGGTGCCGGTGGTGCGGGCGGACGGCCGGGCCGCCGTACGGGACCTCGTGGCGCATCTGCACGGGCTCGGGCACCGGCGGCTCGCCATCATCGCGGGCCCGGCGGCCACCACCACCGGCAGCGAGCGCGTCGAGGCCTTCCGGGCCGCCATGGCCGAGTACGGGCTTCCCCTCCCGGACGCCTACACAGGGCAGGGCGACTTCCAGGCCGAGAGCGGACGCCGGGTCACCGACGGCTTCCTCGACCTGCCCGAGCCGCCCGAGGTCGTGTTCGCCGCCGACAACCTGATGGCGCTCGGCGCGCTGGACGCCGTACGCGCGCGTGGGCTGCGCGTTCCCGACGACCTCGCGCTGGCCGCGTTCGACGACATCCCGTGGTTCGTGCACACCGATCCGCCGATCACCGCGATCGCCCAGCCCACGGGCGAGCTGGGCCGGGCCGCCGTACGGGCCCTGGTCGACCTCATCGAGGGCCGGCCCCCGCAGTCCGTCACCCTCCCCGCCCGTCTCGTCGTACGCCGGTCGTGCGGCGAGCCACCGACTTCCGGGCCGCCGACTTCCTCGGAGTCACCCGCAACGAACAGGAGCCAGTCGTGAGCAACGCGGACGAGTTGCTGCGCATCGAAGGCATACGCAAGACCTTCCCCGGCGTGGTCGCGCTCGACGGCGTCGACTTCGACCTGCGCCGGGGCGAGGTGCACGTACTCCTCGGTGAGAACGGCGCCGGCAAGAGCACCCTCATCAAGATGCTCTCCGGCGCCTACCGCCCCGACGCCGGGCGGATCCTGGCCGGCGGCGAGGAGGTGCGCATCCACGGCGCGCAGGACGCCGAACGCCTCGGCATCGCCACGATCTACCAGGAGTTCAACCTCGTACCCGATCTGACGGTCGCCGAGAACATCTTCCTCGGGCGGCAGCCGCGCCGCTTCGGGATGATCGACCGGAAGACGATGGAGGCCGACGCCGAGGTGCTCCTCGCGCGCGTGGGCGTGAACGTGTCGCCACGCGCGCGTGTGCGCGAACTCGGCATCGCGCGCCTGCAGATGGTCGAGATCGCCAAGGCGCTGAGCCTGAACACGCGCGTGCTGATCATGGACGAGCCGACCGCGGTGCTGACCTCGGAGGAGGTCGACAAGCTCTTCGCCATCGTGCGCACCCTGCGCGAGGACGGCGTCGGGATCGTGTTCATCACCCACCACCTGGAGGAGATCGCGGCCCTGGGCGACCGGGTCACGGTCATCCGCGACGGCAGGTCCGTCGGCCAGGTGCCCGCGTCCACACCCGAGGACGAGCTCGTCCGGCTCATGGTGGGCCGTTCCATCGAACAGCAGTACCCGAGGGAGCGCGCCGACCGGGGCACCGCGCTGCTGTCCGTCGAGGGGCTCACCCGGGACGGCGTCTTCCACGACGTCAGCTTCGAGGTGCACGCCGGTGAGGTCGTCGGCATCGCCGGGCTCGTCGGCGCGGGCCGTACCGAGGTCGTCCGGGCCGTCTTCGGCGCCGACCCCTACGACCGGGGGGCCGTGAAGGTCTCCGGCGCCCCGGTCGCCCGGCACGACGTCAACGCGGCGATGGCCGCCGGGATCGGGCTCGTCCCCGAGGACCGCAAGGGCCAGGGCCTGGTGCTCGACCAGTCGGTGGAGGAGAACCTCGGCCTGGTCACCCTGCGGGCCGCGACCCGCGGCGGGCTCGTCGACCTCAAGGGGCAGCACGCGGCGGCCGAACGGATCGCCGGGCAGCTCGGGGTGCGGATGGCCGGGCTCCACCAGCAGGTGCGCACCCTGTCCGGCGGCAACCAGCAGAAGGTCGTCATCGGCAAGTGGCTGCTCGCCGACACCAAGGTGCTGATCCTCGACGAGCCCACGCGCGGCATCGACGTCGGCGCCAAGGTCGAGATCTACCAGCTCATCAACGAACTCACCGCCCAGGGCGCCGCCGTGCTGATGATCTCCAGCGATCTGCCCGAGGTGCTCGGCATGAGCGACCGGGTGCTGGTGATGGCGCAGGGCCGGATCGCCGGCGAACTCGCCGCGGACCGGGCCACCCAGGACTCCGTGATGGCCCTCGCGGTGAGCAACCCCTCTCTCTCCCCTTCCAGCTCCCCTTCCAGTGAAACGGAGGCCGGCCGTGGCCGCTGACACGCTCAAGAGCACGACGGGCACCGGCGGCGGCGCCGCGGCGGTCCGCAGACTGCTCCTCGACAACGGCGCGCTCACCGCGCTGATCGTCCTCGTCATCGCCATGTCGGCGCTGTCGGGCGACTTCCTCACCACCGACAACCTCCTGAACGTCGGCGTCCAGGCGGCCGTGACCGCCATCCTCGCCTTCGGTGTCACCTTCGTGATCGTCTCGGCCGGCATCGACCTGTCGGTCGGCTCGGTCGCCGCGCTGTCGGCCACCGTGCTCGCGTGGAGCGCCACCCAGCACGGCGTGCCGGTGGCCATAGCCGTCGTCCTCGCCGTCCTGACCGGCATCGCGGCCGGCCTGGTGAACGGTTTCCTCATCGCGTACGGCAAGCTGCCGCCGTTCATCGCCACGCTCGCGATGCTGTCGGTGGGCCGCGGTCTGTCGCTGGTGATCTCCGAGGGGTCCCCGATCGCCTTCCCCGACTCCGTCTCGCACCTCGGTGACACACTCGGCGGCTGGCTGCCGGTGCCGGTGCTGGTCATGGTCGTCATGGGGCTGATCGCGGCGTTCGTGCTGGGCCGGACGTACATCGGGCGGTCGATGTACGCGATCGGCGGCAACGAGGAGGCGGCCCGTCTCTCCGGTCTGCGGGTGCCGAAGCAGAAGCTCGCGATCTACGCCCTGTCCGGGGTGTTCGCGGCCGTCGCGGGCATCGTGCTCGCCTCCCGGCTGTCCTCCGCGCAGCCGCAGGCCGCCGACGGCTATGAACTCGACGCGATCGCCGCGGTCGTCATCGGCGGCGCCTCGCTGGCCGGTGGCACGGGCAAGGCGTCCGGCACGCTGATCGGCGCGCTGATCCTCGCGGTGCTGCGCAACGGCCTCAACCTGCTGAACGTCTCCGCCTTCTGGCAGCAGGTCGTCATCGGTGTCGTCATCGCGCTCGCGGTGCTGCTGGACACGGTCCGCCGCAAGGCCGGGGCGACCCCGGCGGCGGCTGGTGCCGGGGTCGGCGGCGGCAAGGGCCGGCAGGCGGCGACGTACGGTCTCGCGGCCGTGGTGACGGTGGCGATCGTCGGCGCGACCTCCTTCCTGCACGGCAGCTCGTCGTCCGCGGCGACCCCGAAGGTCGGCCTGGCCCTCTCCACGCTCAACAACCCCTTCTTCGTGCAGATCCAGTCGGGCGCGAAGGCGGAGGCCAAGCGGCTCGGCGTGGACCTCACGGTCACCGACGCGCAGAACGACGCATCGCAGCAGGCCAACCAGCTGCAGAACTTCACCAGTTCCGGCTACGACTCGATCATCGTCAACCCGGTGGACTCGGACGCGGCGAGCAACTCGGTCAACGCCGCCGACAAGGCGAAGATCCCGGTCGTCGCGGTGGACCGCGGCGTCAACAAGGCCACCGTGGACGCCCTGGTCGCCTCCGACAACGTGGCCGGCGGTGAACTCGCCGCCAGGACGGTCGCCGAGAAGCTGGGCGGCAGCGGCAAGATCGTGATCCTGCAGGGGCAGGCGGGCACCTCGGCGGCGCGGGAGCGCGCGGCGGGCTTCGCGAAGGGCCTCAAGGCCTACCCGGGCATCCAGGTCGTCGCCCAGCAGCCCGCCGACTTCGACCGCACCAAGGGCCTCGACGTGATGTCGAACCTGCTCCAGGCCCACCCGGACGTCCAGGGCGTCATCGCCGCCAACGACGAGATGGCGCTCGGCGCGATCAAGGCGCTGGGTTCCAAGGCCGGCACGTCGGTCCAGGTCGTGGGCTTCGACGGAACCCCGGACGGCCTCAAGGCCGTTGAACAGGGGACGCTGTACGCCTCCGTGGCGCAGCAGCCGTCCCAGCTCGGGAAGATCGCCGTGGACAACGCGCTGCGGGCGGTGCGGGGCAAGAAGGTCGAGGAGACGGTGAAGGTGCCGGTGAAGGTGGTCACGAAGGAGAACGTGGCCGGGTTCAGCGGCTGACCAGGTGAGTGGGCGGGCGGTCACCCTCGCGGGGACCGCCCGCCCGAGCCACGTGACAGGGGAGTTCTTTCATGTACGACTACGACCTGCTGGTCGTAGGGTCGGCCAACGCCGACCTGGTGATCGGCGTCGAGCGCAGGCCCGGGGCCGGTGAGACGGTCCTCGGTTCCGACCTGGCCGTCCACCCCGGCGGCAAGGGCGCCAACCAGGCCGTGGCGGCGGCGCGTCTCGGGGCCCGTACGGCCCTGCTGGCCCGGGTCGGCGACGACGCGCACGGCCGGCTGCTGCTCGACGCGCAGCGCGCGGCCGGGGTCGACACGGGGGGCGTGCTGGTGGGCGGGGCGCCGACCGGGGTCGCGCTGATCACCGTGGACCCGTCGGGCGACAACAGCATCGTGGTGTCACCGGGTGCGAACGGGCGGCTGACCCGGGAGGACGTACGGAACGCGGAGGGCCTGTTGCGGTCCTCACGGGTCGTCTCGGCCCAGTTGGAGATCCCGCTGGAGACGGTCGTCGCGGTGGCGGCGAGCCTGGCGCCGGACAGCCGCTTCGTGCTGAACCCCTCTCCGCCGCGCCCGCTGCCGGCCGTGCTGCTCGCCGCCTGCGATCCGCTGATCGTCAACGAGCACGAGGCCAGGGTGCTGCTGGGCGAGGCGTACGACGCGGCGTCCGGGCCCGAGGACTGGGCGCGGTTCCTGCTGGCGAAGGGGCCGAGGTCGGTGGTGGTGACCCTGGGCGCGGAGGGTGCGCTGGTGGCGTCCGCCGAGGGCGGTGTCGAGCGGGTCGCGTCCGTGGCGGTGGACGCCGTGGACACGACGGGTGCGGGTGACTCCTTCACGGCGGCGCTGGCGTGGAAACTGGGCGCGGGCGCGTCACTCGCGCAGGCGGCGGCGTACGCGGCCCGGGTGGGGGCGGTCGCGGTGACCCGGCGGGGCGCGCAGGAGTCCTTCCCCACGGCGGAGGAGGTCGACGCCCTGTGCTGAAGGCCGGAATCCTGAACCGCCACCTCTGCGGCGCGCTGGCCGAGTTGGGGCACGGGCACGGGGTGCTGGTGTGCGACGCCGGCATGCCGATACCGGCCGGGCCCCGGGTGGTCGACCTCGCCTTCCGGGCGGGGGTGCCGTCCTTCGCGGAGGTGGTGGAGGGGCTGCTGGAGGAGCTGGTCGTGGAGGGTGCCACGGCGGCCTCGGAGGTACGGGAGGCGAATCCGGCGGCGGCGGAGCTGCTGGAGCGGCGCTTCACCCGACTGGCCTATGTCCCGCACGAGGAACTGAAGGAGCTGTCGGCGGGCGCGCGGCTGGTGGTGCGCACGGGCGAGGCACGGCCGTACGCGAATGTGCTGCTGCGCTGCGGAGTGTTCTTCTGAACCGCTGATCTGCGGAAACGCCGCGCATGCTTCGAGGGGCCCGGTCCGTCGACCGGGCCCCTCGGCTTTCCCCCTCCATCTGCCGAAACCCCCGTGATCCCCCCAGATCCCCCTCCAGAAGTCCCGACGCCCTGTACGACACGCAAGGGCCGGGAAGGGTTGCATGGCTTTCAGAAATTTTCCGACAGGCGATTTGCCCGAAATATGACACATGATGTTGTCGTCCCCTCCCCCTCCCCCGAGGAGTACGACTGTGTCCGAAACGACCGAGGCCCCCGTCACGCCGTTCACCATCGGCGACCCGCTCGGCTCCCCCTCCCACCCGGTCGACGTCCCGGACTTCGACGAGGAATGGATCGTCGACAAGGGCTTCACCTGGGTGTTCTACGGCGAGGGCAACCGCACCCTCACCCGGCCGGTGATCATCGCCGACGGCTTCAACCACGGCAAGAGCAAGCTGAAGGAGCTCTACGAGTTCCTGGAGGGCGAGGACTACCCCTTCATCAGCGAACTCCGCCGGCGCGGCAAGGACGTGGTCCTGCTCGGCTTCGACAACCGCACCGACTCCATCCTGACCAACTCGCAGGCGGTCGAGGGGGCCATCCGTGAGGCGATAGCCCGTCGCACGGGCGACGAGCGGCTGATCGTCGGCGGCTTCAGCATGGGCGGCCTGATCGCCCGCTACACCCTCGCCAGGATGGAGACCGACTTCCATGAGGACGAGCACCAGACGGGCGTGTACTTCTCGTTCGACACCCCGCACCGCGGTGCCTCCATCCCCGTCGGCGTCCAGGCGTTCGCGTACCTGCTCCCGTACGGCCTGAACCTCAAGCCCCACCCCTTCGAGCAGCAGATGAACAGCGCGGCCGCGCGGCAGATGCTGTGGCAGCACTACGACAAGGCCACGCAGAAGATCGGGGTCGCCCCCGAACGCACCGCGCTCCTCAACGAGTTGGACCGCGTCGGCCAGTGGCCGCGGATCCCGCGCAAGCTGGCCGTCGCCAACGGCCGCGGCGACGGCATCGGCCTGCCCGACGTCGAGCCCGGCGAGGTCGCGCTCCGGCTCGACGTCCGCTACCCCGGCACCACCTTCTACGCCCAGGCGCAGGGTGACGACGTGACGGTGGCCTACCTGAACCGGAAGTTCCCGGCGACCGAGCGGACCATCACGACCAGCGGCTTCCCGGAGCTGGACGGCGCACCGGGCGGCACGCTCGCGACGTACGAGATCCTCGCCAACGCGATGATCGAGGCCGGCGGCGAGGCCGACCTGCGGCAGCCGCACGTGTGCTTCGTGCCGTCGGTCAGCGCGGTCGACATCTCGGACTTCGAGCGGCAGGGAGACCTGTACGCGCGGGTCGACGGCCTGGACCCGTCCCAGAGCGGCGTCGACGAGTACCACTGCTCGTCCACGACGACCCCGCACACGCTCCCGACCGAGGAGCTGTGCACGTGGCTGATGGACCGGTTCTAGCCGCGGACTGACGGTGCGGCCGGGGCAGGGGGCGCGGACGGCGCCTCCTGCCCCACCCCCTGTCCCACCTCGCCCACCCAGCCGGCAACCGCGACCCGAGACTCCGCCACCGCTTCATCGTTCCGGGTGACGGCGCGGAGCGGTCCTCGCCCATGCAGGCGCGGCGCCGGCGTCGACCCCGCCACCGGCAGAGAGGCTTTCGTGGTCGCGCGCCCGGTGGCTTCCTCGAGGAACTGGCCGACGCTCACGCCATGAAGGCCGCGCAGCCACTCCGCCGTACCGGCCATCGACAGCAGGAGTGCCCACGGCCCGGCCGTGCTGTTCTCTGCGGGAGCCGGTCGGCGTTCGTGACGGCTGTCAAGGACGGGGACCTGGGCTTCCCACAGCAGACTTGAAGTAGGCGTTGAGGGTCTGAAGGGCTGTCCAGGCCTTCGGATCGGTTCCGTCGCCGAGGGGATAGTGGAGGGCCGGGGACGCCGGTGAGCCGAGGTGGCGCGGCTGGGCGGCGATCGGGGGGCGGGTGGCGTGGGGAAGGCCGATCTTCTTCACGTCGCGTGGTCCCAGGGTGAAGGAGACCGGGAGGGGCGGGCCCTCCACCTGCGGTGGCAGGGTGAGGTCGGCGCGGGCGGCACGGACGGTGGTGAGCATCGTCGTCAGGTCGTGTTCCGTGACCAGGGTCGCGGCGAGGGACTCCAAGGTGTCGAGCGGGACGTCCTGAGGGCGCTCGTAGCCGAGGGTGAGGCTGATCTCCTCGGCGACGCCTGCGGTGGTTCGGGCGATGCGCTGGGTGGCGATGGCCGGGCGGTCGGGAGCGCCGACGGCGACGAGTTGGGTGGGGGCGGGGGCCCGGTCGCGGGCGAGGTCGGTCAACTGGTGGGGTGACCACGGCAGGTTGACCGGCTCGGCCGTGCCCCAGCCGAGGGGTGGGGATCCGGTGAGATGCCGCCAGGCCGCCTCCAGCGCACGGCCCAGGACGAGCCGCTCGTCCGGTGTGTGCACCGTGCGGAACGACACCGTGAGCTGTCGGTGCCCGGTGGGCGCGGCTCCTGCGGTGAAGGCGTCGGCGAGCGTGCCGTCGATCGGCAGGAACGTGCCGTTCTGCCAAGCCAGTCGCACCCCGGACAGACCGTCGTAGTAGCCGCCCTGGGGATCCTGTACGACCCAGCGGTTGGGTGCCCCGCCGAGTCCGGAACGCAGGGGGAGGGTGAGGCGGACGTGGGGAGGCGTGACGAGGTGAAGGGCGCGGTTCGACTGTGCCGTGGCCCGGAGGATGTCGGAGAGCCAGGTGGTGAGCGGCAGGAGCGGGCGGTCGGAGAGGACGACGGCGGTCGAGTCGGTCAGCGCGTCGACGGTCGGGAAGTCCTGTGTTCCGGGCAGCTCGTCGGGGACGGTGACTCGGGTGGTGCGGGCTGCTCCGGGCGGCCAGGTGGTTCCGCCGAGGAGCATGGTCAGGCGCCCGCACACGGATTCCGCCAGCGGCTCCGCCTCGGGGGGCGCCGTGGAGGCGCGCACCTCGGTCCACCAGTACGGCGTCTGCGGAGCGGCGGTCTCGGCCCCCAGAAGACGCTTGGCCTCACCTGGCACGTGGACGAGCAGCGGAGCCTCTACGGACACCAGCGGGCGGCCCGCCGCCGTGCGGAGCTGGATGACCGCGCCCTCATCGGTGGCCGTCAGTTCGAGATCCGGGCCGCCGGCATGGAGAGCGGCCAGCAAAGACGCCTGGTCGGGCATTTTCGGGGTGAGGGCGATGACGTCCTTGGTCATGCGCTGTCCTGGGGCGTGCGCGGTACGGCCGATGCCTCCGAGCGGGCTTGACTGACCATGCGGGACACCCCGGTCACTGCCCGGTTTCCCGTCTCATATCCGCAAGCGGAATGCGCACAGAAACCGCACTGTTTCCGTTCAGCTCAACCGCTCCGCGCACGGGCAAGCGCGGCAGCAGGTCAGCAAAATGCACTTGCTGGAGCTGGGGGGAGGAAGTCGGAGCATGCGACGGATGCGTGTAGAGCGCGATCACAGGCTCACCAGCGGCACTCGCGGGCGGGGCGGTCCGCAATTCCGCCCCCGGGGCGAGGTAGACAGTCGAATTCATGAGAGCCGCGCGTACGGCGCCGTCTGATCCATAGCCCGTGGCCGCGAGCTGCATGGCTTCATCGACTCGGTCGCTCGGAGCCGGCATGCCGACTGCACTCGGGGAGGGCCGGTACTTCGGGTTGTGCTTGAACTCGCCGTTTAGCTGCCCGTTCGCATCCACCTTCCAGGCCCCCACGATTGCGATGGGCGGAACCTTCCCGTCCGGATCGAAATAGGGGTCGACCGCATACACCCAACCACCGGGCCGGGCGGCGGCCTGGGCACGCACGGCATCGGTTACGGGCGGGACTGACGCCTGAGCCTCATTCATCGTCGTGCCTCATTCGCTGATTCTGCGCCTCCCTCTGTTCGACCACACTCGCGAGGCGCGCCCGCTCTTCGATCGGAACATCGTCGAAGATGTCGACAGTGCGCGGCCGACCAGTAGACGGCCAGCGGTACGCCCTTCTCCCCCCACCCATCTCAAGAGCCATTCTACTTGGATAGACATCACGGCAGGCACCCTCGACGGCTGGAGTCAATCCTTCCTTCTCCAAATCCTGTCTCACCTCGGAGAGAGCAGCGAAGAAATTACATGCCGCGTGACGGGAGATGCGCTCACCCCAAACGATGCGGACGATGTAATCGCCCCCGCTGAAAATTCCAGTCAGATGCCCGAGGAGTTCCGCACCGTCCGAGACAAGCAAAATATCTTTCTGATACAAAATCTCTGCGTCGACAGACATGGTCAACCTCGAGGAACATAGTTGGGGTTCGGGATGAATTCTCCAAGCTCACCTGTCGCGTAATTGTACGCGTAAGCACCCTTGATGTACTCGCCGCGAATACCCCCAGGGAAGGCTACCTCTTCCTCAAAGGAAAGCGGGTGGTCGCCCAGCGAGCGGTTGATGTCGATCCCGCCCGGCACATCAAGTTCGTATGTGTACTTGCCTCCGAACTCGTCACCTATGTCGTCGCGATAGGAAGTGCTGACGAACGCTGAATGTTCGCTGTCCTCTACATATTGCGCCAAGTCCATATTGGAGGGGTCTCGTGGCTCGAAACCGCTCTCGAAGACCGCATCAGGGGAACGGTTGTCACTGCGATACAGAGGCTCGAGACCCTCACGCCATATCACCGGCCTGCCCAGACCATTCAGATCCACACTCCGATCCGTAGCGGCGGCCAGGCGATCAGGCTCACCGCCGGACACGGCGCCATGGCCGGACATACCACCAGGACCGTCCCCACCGGCTCCGCCCGACCCGCCCCCCATGTTGTCACTGGCGCCCTGAGTACCGTGACTCTCCGACGCCGGATGTCCGAGATGACCCGCGGTATGCGGGTGAGATACCGAGCCACCCGAAGACTGGTCGGACAGAGGAGGCAGCTTGTCGCCCCCATGAGCACCAACAGCAGCCAGTTCGTACGGGTGCTCCGCCTGTGCTGGGGCTTGCCCTGCCCTCTCCTCGGCAGAGGCTTCCTTCGGGGCTTGCTCATTGTGCTGATGCAGAGAGCCGTCGGCGTTGAGGAGGTGGCCCTCGTCGGTGAGGTAGACGACGTTGCCGGTGGCGTCGTCGACGTACGGGATCGCGTTGTCCGGGATCTTCGGGGAGCGGAGGGCGTCCGCATGGTCCAGGAGGCTGAAGGTGGTGCCGGTGTGGAGGTTCTTGAGGGCTCGGAACGTTTCGCCCACCTTGGTGAAGGCGAAGGTGCCCGCCTTGCCGGCGTAGGTCATCGGGTCGATCGCTCGGCCGATCCTGCCTGCCGTCGACAGGGCGCGGGCCGCTGCGGACGACTTGGCGGCGCCGGATGCCGCCGCGCCCGTGCCCTCCGTGCCCAGCAGTGTCAGCACGTTGAAACCCACGGCGCCCGCCGCGCGGGACGGGTTGGTCTTCCAGGTGTCCCAGGCGACGAATCCCTTGACGGTCTGCTTGTAGGCGGTGCGGGATTCGCGCAGCCAGGAGGGGAGTCCGTCCTCCGGCAGGAGCCACCAGGTGCCCATCGTGGCGCTGGTGAGGGCGGAGGCCGTGGCGAGCTGGGCCAGGCTCTTCCAGGCCTGGCCCGCCGCGTCCGAGCCGTCGGCGCCGAAGAGGGTGCCCACCCCGTGGATGGTGGCCATCACGCCGTCGGTCCAGATGCCGTCCCAGACCTGGCCGGCCTGGTGGGTCAGCCAGTCCCACCCCTCGTACTCCCGCTCGGCCGGGGCACCCCACGGGGTGTTTGGCGCGTGGTCGAGGTCGTCGGCCCGGTAGCCGTACATGTGGTCGCCGTGCGAGCCGTCGTCCGCGGTGATCTTCGAACCGCCGACCAGGGCGGTGATCTTGTTGTGGCAGGTCCGCTCGGCCGCCTGGAAGGCCGCCACCGTGTGGTTGACGTCCCGCCAGAGTTCGTTGTTGCGGTCGACCTTGTCCTGGTCCTTGCGCCAGTCGTCGTCCCCGGACAGCGACTGCACGAAGGCCGTCGCGTCCGTCTTGAGGGTCGCCAGCCTCTCCACCAGGGGTTGCACCTCGGCGCTGTAGTCCGACAGCGCCGACGCGACCTTCTCCAGGTCGTCGGCGAAACCGTCCGCCTTCGCCTTCACCGGCTGGGTGGAGGAGAGCAGGTCGGCCGCGTCAGGAGTGCGGTAGACGGCGGAGAGGTTCTGGAACGTGGTGTGGACGTCCGCGCCCGACGCCCGGAACTGGGCCGCGTTCGCGGTCAGCAACATCACGTCCGTGTCCAGGGTGGACAGATCACCGATGAAGTGGGGTATGCCGGACGGGTCGATCAGGGTTGCCCCGTCGCTCACTTGCCCGCCCCCGGCAGATCGACCTTCGGCTCCTTCGCCGCCTCCCGTTGTGCCGTGGCCGCCATCGTCAGGTCGCCCTCGGCGTAGTGGGCCGTGGCCTCGGCGGCGCCGTTCAGTGACTTCGACGTGCGCTCGGCGATGTACACCAGATCATGCGTCCACTGGTCGAGGAACTCCGCGAGCGCCGCGCCCACCAGGCCCGCCGTGCTGCCGTACGGACCGTACTGGCTGGTGATCGTCCCCGCCGCCGAGGCCGCCTCCTCGAGGTTGCCCTGCATCGCCTGGCCCGTGTCCGACAGCGCCTTCGCCGCCGTGCCGGTGTTCCGCAGAACGCCGCGCACTCCGGCGACGTCTATGTCCCAGCCCGTCACTCCTGCTCCCCCCTACGCAGTACGTCGAACGTACTATCGCATGAGCAGTTGCAAAGCGACGTGACGTCAGGCGGCCGCCGGATGTTTTTCGACATGCGGCGGCCGTCCGGGTGTTGCGGTGACGCGCGGTGGTCAGAGGGCGTGCCGGGTGAACCTCTCCGCCGTCTCCGCCAGGACCTCGCGGCCGTCCCGGGCCCACAGGCCGTCGTTGAAGAGTTCGACCTCGACGGGGCCCGTGTAGCCGGCCTGTTCGACGTACGTCAGCCACTCGCGCATGTCGATCGCGCCGTCGCCGATCTGGCCGCGGCCGTTGAGGACGCCCTCCGGCAGGGGGGTCGTCCAGTCGGCCAGTTGGAAGGTGTGGATACGGCCCGAGGCGCCCGCGCGGGCGATCTCGGCGGGGGCCCGGTCGTCCCACCAGATGTGGTACGTGTCGACCGTCACGCCGACCTGGTGGGCCGGGAAACGTTCCGCGAGGTCCAGGGCCTGGGTGAGGGTGGAGACCACGCAGCGGTCCGAGGCGTACATGGGGTGGAGGGGCTCGATGGCCAGCTTCACGCCGTGCTGTTCGGCGTAGGGGCCCAGGACCGACAGGGCGTCCGCGATGCGTTCGCGGGCGCCGTGCAGGTCCTTGGAGCCGGCCGGGAGGCCGCCGGAGACCAGGACCAGGACCTCGGTGCCGAGGGTGGCCGCCTCCTCGATCGCCCGGCGGTTGTCGTCCAGGGCCTTCGTGCGTTCGGCCGGGTCGATCGCCGTGAAGAAGCCGCCGCGGCAGAGGGTGGTGACCGTCAGGCCCGCGTCGCGGATCAGCTTGGCGGTGGGCTCCAGGCCGTACGTCTGGACCGGCTCTCGCCACAGGCCCACCCCGGGGACACCCAACTCCGCGCAGGTGTCCACCAGTTCGGGCATCGACAGCTGCTTCACCGTCATCTGGTTGATGGAGAAGCGGGAGAGGGAGGGGGAGGCTGTCACTGGGGGACTCCGTACAGGGCCAGAAGGGTCTTCATGCGGTCCTCCGCCAGCTTCGGGTCGGGGAACAGGCCCAGACCGTCGGCGAGTTCGTAGGCGCGGGCGAAGTGCGGAAGGGAGCGGGCCGACTGCAGGCCGCCGACCATCGTGAAGTGCGTCTGGTGGCCGGCCAGCCAGGCCAGGAACACCACGCCCGTCTTGTAGAAGCGGGTGGGGGGCTGGAAGAGGTGGCGGGAGAGTTCGACCGTGGGGTCGAGCAGGGCACGGAAGCCCGCCTTGTCGCCCGTGTCCAGGACGCGGACCGCCTCCGCCGCCAGCGGGCCCAGCGGGTCGAAGATGCCGAGGAGGGCGTGGCTGAAGCCCTGCTCGTCGCCCGCGATCAGCTCGGGGTAGTTGAAGTCGTCGCCGGTGTAGCAGCGCACGCCCTGCGGGAGCCGGCGGCGGATGTCGATCTCGCGCCCGGCGTCCAGGAGCGAGACCTTGATGCCGTCGACCTTGTCGGGGTGCGCGGCGATGACCTCCAGGAAGGTGTCCGTCGCCGCGTCGAGGTCGGAGGAGCCCCAGTAGCCCTCCAGCGCCGGGTCGAACATCGGGCCCAGCCAGTGCAGGATCACCGGCTCGGAGGCCTGGCGCAGGAGGTGGCCGTAGACCTCGAGGTAGTCCTCGGGGCCGGAGGCGGCCGCCGTGAGGGCGCGGGAGGCCATCAGGATCGTCCGGGCGCCGACGGCCTCGACGAGGGCGAGCTGCTCCTCGTACGCCGTGCGGACCTCGGCGAGCGACGCCGGGCCGGTGAGCTGGTCGGTGCCGACGCCGCAGGCGATGCGGCCGCCGACCGCCTTCGCCTCGGCGGCGCTGCGGCGGATCAGCTCGGCCGCGCCCGCCCAGTCCAGGCCCATGCCGCGCTGGGCGGTGTCCATCGCCTCGGCGACACCGAGCCCGTGCGACCACAGGTGGCGGCGGAAGGCGAGGGTGGCGTCCCAGTCGACGGCGGCGGGGGAATCGGGGGTGGTGTCCGCGAAGGGGTCGGCGACGACGTGCGCCGCCGAGTAGACCGTACGGGAGGTGAAAGGCGTGCCGGGGGTGAGGAGGAGCGGCTCGGTGCGGGGGTCGTGGGTCCGCAGTGTGCCGTCGGGGGCGGGGAGCTGGATGGTCACAGCGCGATCTCCGGGACGTCGAGGCGTCGGCCCTCGGCCGAGGACTTCAGGCCCAGCTCGGCGAGCTGGACGCCACGGGCGCCGGCGAGGAGGTCCCAGTGGTAGGGGGCGTCGGCGTAGACGTGCTTGAGGAAGAGCTCCCACTGGGCCTTGAAGCCGTTGTCGAAGTCGCCGTTGTCCGGGACCTCCTGCCACTGGTCGCGGAAGGCGTAGGTGGCCGGGATGTCGGGGTTCCAGACCGGCTTGGGGGTGAGCGAGCGGTGCTGGACGCGGCAGTTGCGCAGGCCCGCGACGGCGGAGCCCTCGGTGCCGTCGACCTGGAACTCGACGAGCTCGTCGCGGTTGACGCGGACCGCCCAGGAGGAGTTGATCTGGGCGATGGCGCCGCCGTCGAGTTCGAAGATGCCGTACGCCGCGTCGTCGGCCGTCGCGTCGTAGGGCTTGTCGCTCTCGTCCCAGCGCTGCGGGATGTGGGTGGCGGTGAGGGCCTGGACGGACTTCACACGGCCGAACAGCTCGTGCAGGACGTACTCCCAGTGCGGGAACATGTCGACGACGATGCCGCCGCCGTCCTCGGCGCGGTAGTTCCAGGAGGGGCGCTGGGCGGTCTGCCAGTCGCCCTCGAAGACCCAGTAGCCGAACTCGCCGCGGATGGACAGGATCCGGCCGAAGAAGCCGCCGTCGATCAGGCGCTTCAGCTTGAGCAGGCCGGGGAGGAACAGCTTGTCCTGGACCACGCCGTGCTTGATGCCGGCCGCGTTCGCGAGGCGGGCCAGCTGCAGGGCGCCGTCGAGGCCGGTGGCCGTCGGCTTCTCCGTGTAGATGTGCTTGCCCGCGGCGATCGCCTTCGTGATCGCCTCCTCACGGGCGGAGGTGACCTGGGCGTCGAAGTAGATGTCGACGGTCGGGTCGGCGAGGACCTCGTCGACGTCCGTCGCCCAGTGCTCCAGGCCGTGCTGCTCGGCGAGCGCCTTCAGGGCGTGCTCGCGGCGGCCGACGAGGATCGGTTCCGGCCACAGCACGGTGCCGTCGCCGAGGTCGAGGCCGCCCTGTTCGCGCAGGGCGAGGATGGAGCGGACGAGGTGCTGGCGGTAGCCCATGCGCCCCGTCACGCCGTTCATGGCGATACGCACCGTCTTGCGTGTCACGTCGGTCCCTTCGTAGGCGTAGTACGCGGTGGTGTGCGCCGCGTACGCCTCTTCCTGATCAGCGTTACAGCAAGCGCTTTCTATCCAAGAAGAAGCTAGCCTCTGACCAGTGGTCCGGACAAGACCGTGTCCATCCCGAGTTGTTCGAGGGGGCGAACAACAGGGGTCCGTGGCCTTAGGGTCTGCGAGGACACGCCCGGAACCGCGACCGCGGCCGGCCTGTCTTACGTGGACGTATGTGTACGTGGACGTATGGGGACGTACGACGAGATGCGCGACCGGAGGACTACGAGATGACGGTGACCCTGGCGGACGTGGCGGCCCGCGCGCAGGTCTCGCCCGCGACGGTGTCGCGCGTGCTGAACGGGAACTATCCCGTCGCCGCTTCCACCCGCGAGCGGGTGCTGCGGGCGGTGGACGAGCTGGACTATGTGCTGAACGGGCCCGCGAGCGCGCTCGCGGCGGCGACCTCCGACCTGGTGGGGATCCTGGTCAACGACATCGCCGACCCCTTCTTCGGGATCATGGCCAGTGCGATTCAGGGGGAGATCGGGGGACCCGGCGGGCGCGCCGGGGGCGAGCGGCTGGCGGTGGTCTGCAACACCGGGGGCTCGCCGGAGCGGGAGCTGACCTATCTGACGCTGTTGCAGCGGCAGCGGGCCGCGGCCGTGGTGCTGACCGGCGGGGCCATGGAGAACGAGCCGCACGCGGCGGCGATGGCGGCGAAGCTGCGCAAGCTGGGGGAGGCGGGGACGCGGATCGTGCTGTGCGGGCGGCCGCCGGCGCCGGACACCTCGGCGATCGCGCTCACCTTCGACAACCGTGGGGGTGGGCGGGAGCTGACCGAGCACCTCATCGGGCTCGGGCACCGGCGGCTGGGGTACATCGCCGGTCCCGAGGAGCGGACGACGACCCGGCACCGGCTGGAGGGGCACCGGGCGGCGCTGGCCGCGGCGGGGATCGAGGAGGATCCGCGGTGGACCGTGCACGGGCGGTACGACCGGCGGGCGGGGTACGAGGCCACGCTGGAGCTGCTGCGGCGGGATCCGAGTCTGACCGCGGTGGTCGCCGCGAACGACTCCGTCGCGTTGGGGGCGTGTGCGGCGTTGCGGGACTCGGGGCTGCGGATTCCCGAGGACGTGTCGGTGGCCGGGTTCGACGATCTGCCGTTCAGTATCGACGCGGTGCCTTCTCTTACGACGGTGCGGTTGCCGTTGGCGGAGGCGGGGGCGCGGGCCGGGCGTATCGCGATGGGGCGGGAGGAGCCGCCGCCGGGTAGGATCGCCACGGTGCGGGGGGAGTTGATGGTGCGGGGGTCCTCCGGGGTGCCGCGGGACTAGGGCCCTTCTGACGGATCTCCGTGGGTGAAGGAGCGGCGTTCGGTGCACGCGATCGGCGTGCGGCGTGGAGGGTCATGTGGCGGAGCCACCTGGCCCTTCGCGCCGTGCGGCGAGCGGGCGTGCCGGGCGTCGCGACGCCGCGGAGATCCGTCAGAAGGGCCCTAGTGACCTGAGTCAGAGATTCGTCGTTAGTCGGGCATGAGTCGTCCGGGTCCGAAGATTCCGCCGTTGTCAGTAACTGATGCCCAGCGGGCGGTGCTGGACGGTTGGTTACGTCGCCGTACGACGGCTCAGGCGTTGGCTCAGCGGTCGCGGATCGTGCTGGAGTGCGCCGAAGGCCACTCGATCATGGAGGTGTCCCGTCGGCTGCGGATCGCTCCGGACACGGTCCGCACCTGGCGGCGCCGCTTCATCGAGCGGGGGCTGGACGGCTTGTGCGACGACCCGCGGCCCGGCGTCCCCCGTAAGATCACCGATGCCGACGTCGAGCGGGTCATCGTCAAGACGCTCGAGGAGACGCCGAAGAACGCGACCCACTGGTCGACGAGGTCGATGGCCGCGGCCACGGGAATGTCGCAGTCGACGGTGTCACGGATATGGCGGGCGTTCGCTCTGGCCCCGCACCGGTCGCAGACGTTCAAGCTGTCCACCGACCCGCTGTTCATCGACAAGGTTCGCGACGTCGTCGGTCTGTATCTCGATCCGCCGGAGAAGGCCCTGGTCCTTTGTGTGGACGAGAAGTCGCAGATCCAGGCCCTGGACCGATCCCAGCCGGTCCTGCCGATGGTGCCAGGAGTTCCCGAACGACGCAGCCACGACTACGTCCGGGCCGGCACCACGACCCTCTTCGCCGCTCTCGAGGTCGCCACCGGCAAGGTCATCGGCTCCCTCCACCGCCGCCACCGGGCAGCGGAGTTCAAGAAGTTCCTCGCGAAGCTCGACAAGGAAGTCCCGGCTGATCTGCAGGTTCATCTGATCCTGGACAACTACGCGACCCACAAGACGCCCGACATCAAGCGGTGGCTGCTATCCCATCCGCGGTTCCACCTGCACTTCACGCCGACCAGCGCATCCTGGCTGAACCTGGTCGAGCGGTGGTTCGCCGAGCTGACCCAGAAGAAGCTCAAGCGCGGCGTCCACCGCTCCGTCCAAGCCCTCGAACGCGACATCCGCAGCTGGCTCGCCGACTGGAACGAACACCCGAGGCCGTTCATCTGGACCAAGTCCGCCGACGAGATCCTCGACAAAGTAGCCGCCTACTGCCGCCGAATCTCTGACTCAGGTCACTAGGGGGTGTTTCGAACGTCCTGTGCGGTGCCCGCGGTGTCCGGTGCGTGCTCTCGGCGTGCCGGACGAAAGCCCTCGTACTGGGCGTACGTGGGGTTTCGGCCGGTACGGCGCGCGTACGTGCCGGGCGCCGCGGGTGCTGTGCGGGACTTTCGAAACACCCCCCTAGGCACCGTTCTCCGGTCGGGTGCGGGGTGTCGGGGTGACCGTCTTTGGGGGCTGCCGCCCCCGGGCCCCCCGTCTCGGCCCTGAACGGGCCTTGTCCTCAAACGCCGGACGGGCTGATATTGCCGACCCTGCGCCGAGAAGGCACCGCTCCTGGCCTCGGACGCCCGACGGGCTGATATGTGCCGGCCCGTGAGGAGAAGGCGCCGCCCTACTCCTCCCGCCCCCCGAGCCGTGTCTGCGGGTTCCGGCACCACTCCAGTACCGACGGCCATGGGCCGTACCCCGCGTTCAGGTCCAGGTGGGCCGCCCCGGGGAGGATCGTGGTGGGGAGGTGCAGGGGGGTGCCGTAGGTCTGTTGGGCGCCCTCGGGGAGGTAGGGGTCGTTGTCGCCGGCCACCAGGTGCGTGGGGGTGGGGAGGGGGAGGTCGGTCAGGGGTGGGGGTGTGAAAGCCGCGATCTCCGGGTGGGTTTCGATGACCGAGGGCGCGGGTGGGGCCACCAGGAGGACGCGGTCCGGGGCCGTCACTCCGGGGAGCTTGCGGGCGGCGGCGTGCAGCCAGAGGACCGCGGAGAGGCTGTGGGCCACCACGACCCGCTCGGAGGTGGTGGTGCCGAAGCCGGCCAGGAGGCGCTCCAGTTCGGTCAGCCAGGTCTCCAGGGACGGGGTGTCCGGGTCGGGGAGCTGGGGGTAGGTGACGGGATGGCCGAGGGCGGTGAGGCGGTCGGCGAGCCAGTGCTGCCAGTGGGCCTCGGGGCGGTGGTTCTGCCAGCCGTGGAGGATCAGCACGGAGGGGGAGAGGGTGGTGGGCATGGAGGGGATCATTCCCTTCCGGTATCGGGCAGGTCCAGTTAATCTTTTGCGGTGGAACCGTTAAGTGCCGCCTTCACCATCGATCTGCGCCGCCTCACCGTCCTGCGGGAACTCCAGCGCCGCGGCAGCCTCGCCCGCACCGCCGAGGCCCTGCACCTCACCCCCTCGGCGGTCTCCCAGCAGCTCGCGACCCTCGCCCGTGACCTCGGCGTCCCCCTCACCGAACGCGACGGCCGAGGCGTACGGCTCACCGGGCAGGCGCGTGTCCTCCTCGCCCACGCCGACGTCATCGCCGCCCAGTTGGAGCGGGCCCGCGCCGATCTCGCGGCGTACACCGACGGCGGGCGGGGCACGGTGACCGTCGGCTGCTTCTCCAGCGGCATCCTGGGGCTGCTGCCCGCCGCGCTGCGGGGGCTGCGCGAGCGGCTGCCACGGTTGCGGGTGGATGTGGTCGAGGCCGAGCCGCCGGACCTCTTCACGGCGCTCGACGCCGGGCAGCTCGATGTCGCCGTGGCCGTCGACTTCGCCGCCGCTCCCCCGCACACCGACCCCCGCTACAGCCGCGAGGACCTCCTCACCGATGTCCTCGACGTCGCCCTGCCGCCCGGCCATCCCCTCGCGGACCGCGCCGCGGTACCCCTGCGGGAGTTGGCCAAGGACGTGTGGGTGGTGGGGGACGCGGCCAGTTGCTGCGGTGCGGTGACCCGTTCCGTGTGCGCGGCGGCCGGTTTCACTCCCGACATCCGGCACGCCGTCGGCGACTGGGCCGCGCTGGCCGCCCTGGTCGAGGCGGGGGTGGGGGTGGCGCTCGTGCCGCGGCTGGTGCGGTCCCTCTACGCCCCCCGCTCGCTGGCGCTCCGCCCGGCCGAGGGCGCGCCCCCGTCCCGGAACGTCTTCCTCGCCGTACGGGCCGGGGCGGAGGGGGATCCCGTGCTGGGGGCCGTACGCGAGGAGCTTCGGGCGGCGGCAGCGGCCGTGCTCCGCTGACAAGGGGGGACGATCACTGCGCGGCCGGGGTGCGGTACCGGGCCACCCGGCGCTCCAGCGCTTCCCGCCGCTCGGGCCATTCCTCCGCCGTGATCGCGAAGATCGCGGAGTCGCGCAGGCGGCCCTCCTCGCCGGGGGCCCAGGAGCGGGACCAGTTGCGCAGAACGCCCTCGAAGCGGGCGCCCACGCTCTCGATGGCCGCGCGGGAACGGCTGTTGCGGGCGTCCGTCTTCAGGTCGACCCGGGACACGCCCCACTCCTCGAAGGCATGGCGGAACAGCAGCAACTTGGCCTCCGCGTTGACGCCGGTGCCCTGGGCGGAGGCCGCGAGCCAGGTGAACCCGATCTCCACGGCGTCCAGCCGGTCCTCCGAACGCCAGCAGCGGGGCTCCCAGTACGAGGTGGTGCCGACCACCCGCCCGGTGGCGAGCGACACCTGCGCGTAGGGCACCAGTCGCCCCGTCGCGGCGCGGGCGAGCTGGGCGTCGACGTACGCGTCGACCTCGTCGGCCCTCGGCACCCAGGTGAACGCGTACGATTCCCGGTTCTCCTCCGCCGCCACCCCCAACTCCCCCGCGTGCCGCTGCTCCAGCGGCTCCAGCCGCACCAGCGAGCCTTCCAGGACCGGGCCCTTCGCGGTGAAACTCACCCGACGATCTCCCCCTTCAACCGCGCGAACGCCTCGTGGAAACCGGGGAAGGTCTTGCGGACGCAGCCCGGGTCGTCGAACGAGATTCCGGGGGTGCGCAGACCGGCCACCGCGAAGGACATGACGATGCGGTGGTCGCCGTACGTCTTGATCTCGGCGCCCCGGGGCGTCCCCGGCCGGATCTCGATCCAGTCCTCGCCGGTCGCCACGTCCACGCCGAGGCGGCGCAGGTTCTCCGCGCAGGCGTCGAGGCGGTCGCACTCCTTGACGCGGGTGTTCGCCACGTCCTCGATGCGGACGGGCCCGGAGGCGAAGGGGGCGATCGCGGCGAGGGTCGGCATGGTGTCGGAGATGTCCCGCATGTTGACGGTGACGCCGTGGAGTTCGCCGGCGCCCTTCACCGTCGTGCGGTCCGCGCCGACCTCCACCAGCGCGCCCATCCGCCGCAGCACCTCCACGAAGCCCAGGTCGCCCTGGAGCGCGCCCTCGCCGAGGCCGGCCACGGTGACCTCGCCGCCGGTGAGCGCGGCGGCGGCGAAGAAGTAGCTGGAGGTGGAGGCGTCGGGTTCGATCGCGTACGTGGTGGCGCGGTAGCCGCCCGGCGGGACGACGTAGGTGTCGCCCTCGCGGCCGACCTCCACGCCGAACGACCGCATCATCGCGAGGGTGATCTCCACGTACGGCACGGAGACCAGGTCGGTGACGGTGATGCGCAGGCCGGTGCGGGTGAGCGGGCCGAGCAGGAGGAGGGCGGTCAGGTACTGGGAGGACTGGCCGGCGTCCAGCACCACCTCGCCGCCCTCGACGCCGCGCGCGGTGACGGTGAGCGGGTGGTGGCCCTCCGCCTCCTCGTGCCGCAGGTCCACGCCGAGGTCGCGCAGGGCGCGGGTGAGCGGGAGCAGGGGGCGGCGGCGCATCTGGGGCGAGGCGTCGAAGCGGTAGGTGCCGTGGCCGGCGGCGGCGAGGGTGGGCAGGAAGCGGGCGGTCGTCGCGCCGTCCCGGCAGTAGACGTCGGCCTCGGCGACGGCGGGGCCCTGGGGGCGGCCGTCGACCTGCCAGCTGTCCGGGGTGCGGCCGACGCGGTAGCCGAGCCGGGCCAGCCCTTCGGCGAAGCCCTCCGTGTCGTCCGACCGCAGGGGCCGCTGGAGGGTGGTGACACCGTCGGCGGCGGCCGCGAGGAACAGGGCACGGGCGGTGATGGACTTGGAACCGGGAATGTCGACGAGGGCCATGCCCTCATGATCCCGTGCGCGACCCCCGCGACGGGGGCAAGTCCACGAGATGGACCGAAGAGGGGGTGGGTTTCCGTGGTCTGTGTACGGTCCCTGCCCGCGCCGGTGCCAGTGAGGTGAGGGCGACGCCGCCCACCAGGAGGGCCGCCGCGCACCAGCGCAGGCCGCTCACCGGCTCGCCGAGGAACAGGGCGGCGGACGACATGCCGAACACGGGGACCAGGAGGGAGAAGGGGGCGACGGTGGAGGCGGGGTGGCGGCGCAGCAGCCGGCCCCAGGCGCCGAAGCCGAAGACCGTGGTGACCCAGGCGACGTAGACGACGGTGCCGGCGCCCTGCCAGTCGAGGGCGCGCAGGGCGTCGTAGTCCCGGCTCGGGCCCTCCGTGAGGAGGGAGAGGGCCAGCAGGGGCAGGACCGGGACCGTGCTCACCCAGACCATGAAGTTCAGGGAGTCCGGCGGGGCGGCCTTGCGGGTGATGACGTTGGAGACGCCCCAGCAGGCCGCGGCCGCGACGCACAGGGCGAAGGCGCCGAGCGGTCCCGAGGAGCCCTCGTCCAGGGCCGCCACCCCGATCCCCGCGAGGGCGATCAGCATGCCCAGGATCCGGAGCGGGGTGGGCCGTTCGCCGAGGACGGCGAAGGCGAGGGCCGCCGTGAACACCGCCTGGATCTGCAGCACCAGGGAGGACAGGCCGGCCGGCATGCCCGTGTCCATCGAGAGGAAGAGCAGCCCGAACTTCGCCACGCCCAGCACCAGACCCACCGCCACGATCCACTTCCACGCCACCTTGGGACGGCCCACGAGGAAGACCGCGGGCAGGGCCGCCACCAGGAACCGCAGGGCGGAGAAGAGCAGGGGCGGGAAGTGGCCGAGGCCGATCTCGATGACGGTGAAGTTGACGCCCCAGACGGCGGCGACGAGGACGGCGAGGGCGAGGTGGGCGGGGCGCATGCGTCGAGGATCACCCGCCTCGACCGTGAAGCACCAGCGATGTTTCCTGCATGGTGGGATGAAGGAACGCTACCGATTGGATTCTGCGGTGCTCGATCTCCAGCGTCTGCGCGCCCTGCACGCCGTGTCCGTCCACGGCACCGTCGGCGCGGCCGCCGCCGCGCTCGGCTACACGCCCTCCGCCGTGTCCCAGCAGATCGCCAAGCTGGAGCGGGAGACCCGGACGGTCCTTCTGGAACGGGAGGGACGCGGTATCCGCCTCACCGACCAGGCGCTTCAACTCGCGGCCACTGCAAAGGAGTTGCTGGCGATCATGGAGCGCGCCGAGACCGAGCTGGAGGAGCGGCGCGGGGTGCCCGCCGGGCGGCTGGACATCGCCGCGTTCCCGTCGGCGGCGCGCGGCCTGCTGCCGTCCGTCCTCGCCGAGCTCGCCCGCGCCCACCCCGCCCTGGACGCCCGGCTCTGCGAGGTGGACCCGCATCTGTCGGTGGACCTGGTCGCGAAGGGGGCGGTGGACCTCGCGGTCGCGCACGACTGGGACATCGCCCCGCTGCCCGCCCCGGCGGGTGTCGAGCAGGCGGTGATCGGGGACGACCTGTGCGATCTGCTGGTCCCCGAGGGCCATCCCTTCGCGGGGCGTACGGCGGTACGGCGGGAGGAGCTGGGCGGCGAGCGGTGGATCTGCCAGCCGCCCGGCCGGGTCTGCCACGACTGGCTGGTGCGCACCCTGCGCACGGCCGGCCATGAGCCGGACGTCGTCCACACGGCCGAGGAGAACCCGACCCTCGTCGCCCTGGTCGCCGCAGGCCTCGGTGTCGCGCTCATCCCCCGGCTGGGCCGGGGCCCTCTGCCGGAGGGGGTCGTCGAGGTCCCGCTCGACCCGATGCCCGTGCGCCGGCTGTACGCGCTGTGGCGCACGGGGGCGGCCCGGCGGCCGGCGATCGCGGAGACGGTACGGGTACTGCGGGAGCGGTGGCCGGTCCCGGCCCGGGAAGAACAGTAGCCATGGACACAAAATAGTAGCCATGAACATAGTAGCCATGTACCGTATCGGGCATGCCTACGACATCCGTGCTCGACTCGTTCCTCCACCACGAGGAGACCGGCGCCGGAACCGACGGGACCGCCTTCGTGTTCCTGCACGGCAACCCCTCCTCCTCGCACACCTGGCGCCATGTCCTCCCCGGCATCGGCGCGGGCCGGCTCCTCGCGCCCGACCTCATCGGCATGGGCCGCTCCGGCAAGCCCGACCTCGCCCACCGCTTCGACGACCACGCCCGTTATCTGGACGCCTGGTTCGACGCGCTCGGCCTGGACCGGGTGGTGCTGGTGGGGCACGACTGGGGCGGCGCCCTCGGGTTCGACTGGGCCGCGCGGCACCCGGAGCGGGTGCGCGGCCTCGCCTTCTTCGAGACCTTCGTCAAGCCGCCGGCCCGCGACGAGCTGACGCCGCAGGCCCTGGCACGCGCCGAGACGATCCGCTCGGAGGCGGGCGAGGCGATGCTCGACGAGAACCTCTTCGTACGACAGGCCTACTCCGGCGGTGTCCTCACCCCGGCCTCCGCCGCCGATCTGGAGACCTACCTCGCGCCGTACCCCACCCGGGAGAGCCGCCGCCCGCTGCTCGCCTGGGCCCGGCAGATGCCGGTCGACGGCGAACCGGCCGAACTCGTCGCGCGGATCGAGGCGTACGACGCCTGGCTCGCGAAGAGCGACGACGTACCGAAGCTGCTGCTCACCTTCGAGGGCTCACCCACGCTGCTCGTCGGGCCGGAGACCGCCGACTGGTGCGCCCGGAACATCGCCGCCCTGGAGACGGTGGCGTGCGGCCCCGCCGGACATCACGCGACGGAGGACCGGCCGGCCGAGATCGCCGCGGCGGTGTCCGCGTGGGCGGACCGGCACGGCCTGCGGGACCTGTGACCGGGGGCCCGTCCCGCCGACGAGTCCGGGCGGCCGGCGGCCCTGCCGTCATCGGCGCGCCCCCTCCACCAATGCGCCGATGACGGCGCCGCCGCGGGTAGCGTGCGCGCATGCCCTCCCGACGTACCGTCCTCGCCGCCGGCGCGGGTGTCACCGCGGCGTTCGCCGTCGGCGGCACGGCCCGGGCCGACGCCGACCGCCCGGCCGCCGTGCTGTCCCGGATGACGCCGGAGGAGAAGGTCGGCCAGCTGTTCGTGGCCCGGGTGTACGGCCACTCGGCGACCGAACCCGACCAGGCCGACATCGACGCCAACCTCGGGGAACTCGGCGTCCGCACGGCAGCCGAGCTGGTCGCGAAGTACCGCGTGGGCGGGATCATCTACTTCTCCTGGGCGCACAACACGCGTGACCCGCGGCAGATCGCCGAGCTCTCCGACGGCATCCAGCGCGCCGCGCTCGGGCAGCCGCGCGGTGTGCCCGTGCTGATCGCCACGGACCAGGAGCACGGCATCGTCTGCCGGATCGGCCGGCCGGCCACCCTCTTCCCCGGCGCCATGGCCCTCGGCGCGGGGGGCTCCACGGCCGACGCCCGCACCCTCGGCCGGATCGCGGGCCGTGAGCTGCGCGCCCTGGGCGTACGGCAGAACTACTCCCCCGTGGCCGACGTGAACGTGAACCCGGCCAACCCGGTCATCGGCGTGCGTTCGTTCGGCGCGGACCCGGAGGCGGTGGCCGCGCTGGTCGCCGAGGAGGTCAGGGGGTATCAGGACGCGGGGGTCGCGGCCACGGCCAAGCACTTCCCGGGGCACGGGGACACCGCCGTCGACAGTCACACCGGCTTCCCGGTCATCACCCACACCCGTGAGGTCTGGGAACGTCTGGACGCGGTTCCCTTCCGGGCGGCGATCGCGGCCGGCGTCGACGCGATCATGACCGGGCACCTCCTGGTCCCGGCCCTCGACGCCTCCGGTGACCCGGCCACCCTCTCCCGCCCCATCCTCACCGGCATCCTGCGCGAACGCCTCGGCCACGACGGGGTCGTGGTCACCGACGCCCTCGGCATGGCGGGCGTCCGCACCAAGTACGGCGACGACCGTGTCCCCGTGCTCGCGCTCAAGGCGGGCGTGGACCAGCTCCTCGACCCGCCCGACCTCGCCGTCGCCTGGAACGCGGTCCTGAAGGCCGTACAGGAAGGGGAACTCACCGAGGAACGGCTCGACGAGTCCGTGCTGCGGATCCTGCGGCTGAAGGAGCGACTCGGGCTGCTCGCCGAGCCGTACGCCGACCCCGCCGCCGTCGGCCGGGTGGTCGGCCGCGCGGAGCATCTCGCGGAGGCCGAGCGGATCACCGCGCGGACGACGACCCTGCTCGTCAACGAGGGTCCGCTGCTCCCCCTCTCGCCCGCCGCGCACCCCCGGCTCCTGGTCGTGGGCGCCGACCCGGCCTCCCCGTCCGGCACCACCGGTCCGCCCACCGCCGTCCTGGCCGCCGCCCTCACCGCCCTCGGCTTCACGGCGACGGCCCTGTCGACCGGCACGGATCCGTCCGCCGAGACGATCGAACGGGCCGTCACGGCGGCGGGCGAGGCTGACGCGGTCGTCGTGGCCACCTGCAACGTCACCGCCGCGAGCCCCCAGCGCACCCTCGTCGAACGGCTGACGGCCACCGGCCGCCCGGTGGTGGCGGTGGCCGTGCGCAACCCGTACGACGTCGCCCATCTCCCGTCCGTACCAGCCTTCCTGGCGGCCTACTCCTGGACCGACGTCGAACTGCGCGCCGCCGCCCGGGTGATCGCGGGCGCGGCCAGGCCGCAGGGACGGCTCCCGGTGCCGGTGCAACGGGCGGACGACCCGACCCAGGTCCTCCATCCCCTGGGTCACGGCCTCACGTACTAGGGGGTGTTGCCTGCCGGGGCACCAGGCACGGTCAGGGACGCAGCGTCGGCTCCCGTTCCACGTCCCGGACGTCCAGCTTCGAGTCGAACGTCGCCAGGGGCTTCGCCTCGGAGACGGCGGAGGACGACACGCCCGCCCAGGACAGGATGCGGGCCGTGGCGAGGGTCTTCTCGTCGGACGTCAGACCCGCCACGTTCGCACCGTGGTTGAGGCCGGGCGCCGTGAAGACGTACGCGTCCTTCGTGCCCTTGCCGAGGCGGAAGCGTTCCGCGCCCCAGGGGTCGTTCTGGCCGTAGACGAAGAGCATCCGGTGGGCGTGGTCCTTCACCCAGGTGTCGACGTCACGCATGGCCCGGGGCTGGAAGCGCATGGGGATGTCGCGCGGGACGAAGTTGCGCGGGGGCTGGTAGCCGTAGCGGATGTACTTCTTCTCGATGTGCGGGAAGTGGATGGTGGGCGCGCCGAGTTGGGTGCCCGCCTGGTAGTAGTACGGGGTGTAGGGCTCCAGTCCCTGGTCCGTGTAGAACGAGAAGCCGGAGATCGTGTCGATCGACGTCCAGATCTCGTCGTCGGTGGCGGTGGCCGCGTTCGACGGGATCGTGTCGCAGTCCGACAGCAGGCTGTACTGCCAGAAGCCCCAGACGTAGTCGAGGACGACGGCCTCGTAGGCGCGGTCCAGGCTGCCGATGGTGGTGAAGGTGTAGCCGTTCTCCACCGCGTAGGCCTCGTACTTCTTCTCCAGCGGCTCACGGCGCACCAGCGCCTCGCGCTGCACCGCGTTCAGACGGTCGCGGCACTCCTTGGTGCCGACGGTCGCGAAGAAGCGGTCGTAGGCGGAGTCCTCGTCGTTGACGACGTCGTTGGGGGCGACGTAGGCCACCACGCCGTCCATGTCGCGCGGGTAGAAGCGCTCGTAGTAGGTCGCGGTCATGCCGCCCTTGGAGCCGCCCGTGGAGATCCAGTTCTTGGAGTAGATCTTCTTCAGCGCCGTGAAGATGCGGTGCTGGTCGCTCGCCGCCTGCCAGATGTCCAGCGTGGACCAGTCGGCCGGGTCGGGGCGGGACGGGGTGAAGAAGCGGTACTCCATGGAGACCTGGTTGCCGTCGACGATCTGGGTCGGCTCACGGCGGCTGGGCGTGGTGGAGACGTTGTAGCCGCCGGTGTAGAACACCGTGGGGCGGCTGACGTCCTTGTGGAGCACGGTGATCCGCTGCTGGAAGGTGCCGGCGGACGGGTGCCGGTGGTCGACCGGCTGGGCGTAGTTCAGGACGAAGTAGCGGTAGCCCGGGTACGGCTTCTCCTGGATCAGGCTCATGCCCGGGATGGAGAGAAGCTGGTCCTTGATGTCCGCCGGCCCCGGTTCGGCGGCGGTGGCCGCCCCCGCCGTACTCAGCGTGCCTATGAGCACGGTGAGCGCCAGCAGCCATCTGAGCGCCTTGCGCATGCGCGTGCACCCTTCCCTGTGAGACAGATGTGAACCGGAAGGTATCCGGGTCAACACCCGTCACACCAGGGGGCGTTGGCGGCTCGGACGCGGGCGGGCGGGGTCAGCAGAGGATCCAGCCGGTGCTGACCGAGCCGCGGCCGACCGCGCCCTTCACGCGTACGCAGCGGTGTCCGGCGTGGGTCTGGACCGGGCCGATGCTCCGGGTGCGTGTTCCCGCCGCGGGCACCGGGACGAAACCGCGCGCCTGCACGCTGACCGACATGCGCTGGTTCCTCCCGGGGTTCCTCTGGAAGGTGATGGCGCAGACGGTGCCGTTCTTCTTGTAGACGTTCACATAGCCGGTGGAGAAGGTCAGGGTGCGCACCTTGCGCCCCTGACAGCGGGAGGGCGCCGCCCCGGCCTCGCCCGGCGCCGCGAGCGCGAGCACCCCGGAGGCGGTCAGCAGGGCGATGCCGACCGCCAGCCGCCGCCTCAGCGCACCCGGTCCACCCGGTCCACCCCGCGCTTCTTTGCCCACGGTCCCCGACCCCTCCCACGTTCGCCGTACGCGATGCCGTCCCCACGAGTGCCGACCATGAAGGTCGTACACACGCACGCCGTACACGCGATTGCCGTACTGATGTACGGACGCCCGAGACGGGCCGGTGGTTGCACGGCGGTCAGCGGGACGCGCCGACGGGCTCCTCCGGTTCGGCCGCGCCGACGAAGGTCCGCCACAGGCGGGCGTAGCGTCCGTCGAGGGCGAGGAGCTCGTCGTGGGTGCCGTCCTCCACGACCCGCCCGTGGTCCATGACGACCACCCGGTCCGCGCGGGCCGCCGTGGTGAGGCGGTGGGCGACGACGAGTGTCGTACGACGGCCCGCCAGCCGGTCGGTGGCCTGGTTGACCTGGGCCTCCGTCGCGAGGTCCAGGGCCGCGGTCGCCTCGTCGAGGAGCAGGACGTCGGGGTCCACGAGTTCCGCGCGGGCGAGGGCGATGAGCTGGCGCTGGCCGGCGGAGAGGTTGCGGCCGCGTTCGGCGACCTCGTGGAGGTAGCCGCCGTCGAGGGTCGCGATCATCTCGTGGGCGCCGACCGCCCGCGCGGCCGCCTCCACCTCGGCGTCCGTGGCGTCGGGGCGGCCGTAGGCGATCGCGTCACGGACCGTGCCGGGGAAGAGGTACGCCTCCTGCGGGACGACCCCCAGACGGTGGCGGTACGCCGTGATGTCGAGGGTGCGCAGATCCGTGCCGTCGACCGTCACCCGGCCCGACGTCGGGTCGTAGAACCGGGCCACCAGCTTGACCAGGGTCGACTTCCCCGCGCCCGTCTCGCCGACGAAGGCGACCGTCTGCCCGGCGGGGACGCGCAGGTCGATGCCGGCGAGGGCCTCCTCCTCCGCGCCGTAGGCGAAGTGGACGCCCTCGAACGCGATCTCGCCCCGCAGGGACGGGACCTCCAGCGGCGCGTCGGCCGACTTCGTGGAGGTCGGCTCCCGCAGCAGTTCCTGGATGCGGCCCAGGGACACCGTCGCCTGCTGATAGCCGTCGAAGACCTGCGACAGCTGCTGCACGGGGGCGAAGAACAGGTCGATGTAGAGCAGGTACGCGACCAGCGCGCCGGTCGTCAGCGTCGCCGCGTCGATCCGGCCGGCGCCCGCGATCAGCACGGCCGCGGCGGCCACCGACGACAGCAGCTGGACGAAGGGGAAGTAGACCGAGATCAGCCACTGCCCCCGGATCCGGGCCCGGCGGTAGCTGTCGCTGCGCTCGGCGAACCGCGCCCCGCCGTCGCCCTCGCGCCGGAAGGCCTGCACGATCCGCAGCCCGGACACCGACTCCTGGAGGTCGGCGTTGACCACCGACACCCGCTCGCGCGCCAGCTCGTACGCCTTCACGCTCGCCCTGCGGAAGAAGTACGTGGCGATGATCAGCGGCGGCAGCGTCGCGAAGACGACGAGGGCCAGCTGGACGTCGATCACCAGCAGGGCGACCATGATCCCGAAGAAGGTGACGACGGAGACGAAGGCCGTGACCAGACCCGTCTGCAGGAAGGTGGAGAGGGCGTCGACGTCCGTGGTCATACGCGTCATGATCCGGCCGGTCAGCTCGCGCTCGTAGTAGTCGAGGCCGAGGCGCTGGAGCTGGGCGAAGATCTTCAGACGGAGGCTGTAGAGGACGCGTTCGCCGGTGCGGCCGGTCATCCGGGTCTCGCCCGTCTGGGCCGCCCACTGCACGGCCACGGCGAGCAGGGCGAGCAGCGACGCCGTCCAGACCGCGCCGAGCGCGAGCCGGGTCACGCCGTCGTCGATGCCGTGCCGGATCATGATCGGCAGCAGCAGGCTCATCCCGGCGTCCACGGCGACCAGACCGAGGCTGATCAGCAGCGGGGCGCCGAAGCCGCGCAGCAGCCGGCGCAGGCCGTACGAGTCCTCGGGGGTGACCGCGCGGGCCTCGTCCACGTCCGGGGTGTCGGTGGCGGGCGGCAGCGCCTCCACCTGGGCGAGCAGCTCGGGCGTGGCCGGCATGCCCGCCAGCGCGGTGTCCTTCGGCTCCCGGTCGCCGGTCCACAGCCGGGGCGTGACCCCGCGCTCGGCGTCGAACTCCGCGTCCAGCTCGTCGCGTACCGAGGTGTCCTCGGCGGCCTCGACCCGCTGGGTGTGGCCGGGCGAGACGCCGCCCAGCTCGTCCGGGTCGGTGAGCAGACGCCGGTACAGGGCGGAGCGTTCCTGGAGCTCCTCGTGGGTGCCGAGGTCGGCGAGCCGGCCGGCGTCGAGGACGGCGATGCGGTCGGCGAGGTTGAGGGTGGAGCGGCGGTGGGCGATCAGGAGGGTCGTGCGGCCCTCCATGACCTGCTTGAGGGCCTCGTGGATCTCGTGCTCGACGGCCGCGTCCACCGCCGAGGTCGCGTCGTCGAGGACCAGCAGCCGGGGGTCGGTGAGGATCGCGCGGGCGAGGGCGACACGCTGGCGCTGGCCGCCGGACAGGGTCAGTCCGTGCTCGCCGACCCTGGTGTCGTAGCCCTCGGGCAGCTCGGCGATGAAACGGTCGGCCTGGGCGGCGCGGGCGGCCGCACGGATCTCGTCGTCGGTGGCGTCGGGACGGCCGTACGCGATGTTGGCGCGGACCGTTTCGGAGAACAGGAAGGAGTCCTCGGGGACCAGGCCGATCGCGGCCCGCAGCGAGTCGAGGGTGAGCTCGCGGACGTCGTGGCCGCCGATCAGGACCGCGCCGCGCGTCACGTCGTAGAAGCGCGGCAGGAGCAGGGAGACCGTGGACTTGCCGGAGCCGGAGGAGCCGACGACCGCGAGGGTCTCCCCGGGGCGGATCTCCAGGCTGAGCCCGTCGAGGACGGGGTGGCCGGGGTCGTAGCCGAAGGAGACGTCGTCGAACTCGACGGTCGCGGGCGCGTCCGCGGGCAGCTCCTTGGTGCCGTCGGTCATCGACGGCTCGGTGTCGATCAGCTCCAGGACGCGTTCGGTGCCGGCGCGGGCCTGCTGGCCGACGGTGAGGACCATCGCCAGCATGCGGACCGGGCCGACGAGCTGGGCGAGGTAGGTGGAGAACGCGACGAACGTGCCGAGCGTGATGTGCCCGCGTACGGCGAGCCAGCCGCCGAGGGCCAGCATCGCGACCTGGCCGAGGGCGGGGACGGCCTGCAGGGCGGGGGTGTAGCGGGAGTTCAGCCGGATGGTGCGCAGGCGTCCCGCGAAGAGCCGGCGGCCGACCTCCCTGAGCTTGCCGGTCTCCTGCTCCTCCTGCCCGAAGCCCTTCACCACGCGGACGCCGCTGACGGCGCCGTCGACCACACCCGCGACGGCCGCCGCCTGGGCCTGGGCGTACCAGGTGGCGGGGTGGAGCCGGCTGCGGCTGCGCCGGGCGATCCACCACAGGGCGGGGGCGACGGCGAGGGCGACGAGGGTGAGGGGCAGGGACAGCCAGGCCATCACCACGAGGGAGATCACGAAGAGGGCGAAGTTCCCGATCGTCATCGGGAGCATGAACAGAAGTCCCTGCACCAGCTGGAGGTCGCTGGTGGCGCGGCCGACGACCTGGCCGGTCGACAGCTCGTCCTGGCGGCGGCCGTCGAGGCGGGTGATCGTCGCGAACATCTCCGTGCGCAGGTCGTGCTGGACGTCGAGGGCGAGGCGCCCGCCGTAGTAGCGGCGGACGTAGGTGAGGGCGTAGACGAGCAGGGCGGCGACCACCAGCAGGCCCGCCCAGGGGGCCATGTCACGGGTGTGGGCACCGATGACGTCGTCGATGATCACCTTGGTGACCAGGGGGACGAGGGCCATCACGGCCATGCCGGCGAGGGAGGAGCCGAGGGCCAGGACGACGTCCTTCGGATACCGCCAGGCGTATCCGGCCAGCCGCCGTGCCCAACCCTGTTCTCCGCTCACGCCGGTGCCTTCCGCTTCGCTGATCTACCGGAAGGCACCAACGCCTGCGGCGCGAGATTTCATCCCGCCTTAACAATCGGGGGGTGCGGTCGGGTGGCGGGTGCGGCGCCGTGCGGGCTGGTCGCGCCCGCGCGGCGGAGCCGCGTGTCGATACGGCCCCGCGCCCCTCACGTGCGCTGCCCTGGCGGTGTCACACCCGTACCCGGAGGTAGTAGAAGCGGGTCGTCTGGGTCGCGTTCTGGTTGTCGTCGCTCACCAGGAGGACCTTGTACGTGCCCTTCGCCCGGCCCGTGACCACCATGCCCTCGACGTTGTCCAGGAGGGGGTTCGGCTGGGGCTGCTTGGCGGTCGCTCCCAGTGACGGGCAGGTCACGAGGTCGGTGAGGAGGGTCTTCTTGATCAGGCGGACGTCCGGCTGGCCGGTGAGGGTGTCGACGCCGCCGGTGTCCGTGGCGTGGCGGGGGTCGGCCAGGTAGAGGCGGACCGTGTTGCCGACGCCGGAGGTGAAGCCGCGCTCCAGGACGAGGAGGCGGCCGTCGGTGAGCGCCTGGACCTCGGGGACGCCGAGGAACGGGGCGTCGGTGCGGTAGGCGTACTGGGCCGCCGGCTCGAAGTGGTCGCCCTTGGTGCGCCGCCAGGTCTGGAAGCGGACGATGCCGGCGGTGTCGCCGGCGATCGCGTACTCCATCGAGGCGAGGAGGGTGCGGCCGCCGGGGAGGAGGGTGAGTCCCTCGAAGGTCTGGTTGGTGGTGGCGCGGCCGGCGGGGGCGACGCGGAGGGAGGCGGGGACCGGGAGGCGGTCGAGGATCGTCCCGTCGGTGCTGTAGCGGCGGATGGACGGCTCGGTCTCGGAGGTGATGAGCCGGGTGCCGTCCCGGTCGATGACGAGCCCTTCGCTGTCGAGCGCGGCGCCGTTCTCGTCGGCGAGCGGGACGACCTTCTTCGGGGCGAGGGTGCGGGCGTCGAGGTCGAAGAGGGAGGAGCGGTCGGAGAGGGCCGCGAGGGAGCCGTCGCCGTCCAGGGCGAGGGCGGAGAAGTTGCCGACGAAGGTGCCCTGGTACGTCGTCTTGTCGAGGGCGTCGGAGAAGCGGTCCAGGGAGACCGTGGGCGAACAGGCGTGGGCAGCCCGGGCGTTGGCGTGCGCCGGCCCGGCGGCGGTGAGGGTGGCGGCCGCCGCCAGGCCGGCGGTGAAGGTGGCGAGTACGGTTCGCAGGCGCATGGGCGTCACCGTAGGGCGGGTGGATGACGTACGGGGGGCGGCCCGTTGAAGAGCGGGACTCGTCGAGGGCCGGGACTCGGTCGAGGGCAGGTCTAGGACGCGGCGAGGTCCTTGTGGATGACCTTGGCGACGCCCTGGATGGTCGTGATGCCGTAGTTCATCGTGCTGTTGTCCTGGGTGAGGACGGTGATCATGTAGTCGTGGCCGCCGCCCTTGAAGGTGCCGACGCTGTGGACGCGCCAGCCGTGCGTGGCGCGCGAGAGCCAGCCGTTCTTGACGTGCCAGGTGACGTTCGAGGGCCGGCCGTAGGGGGTGCCCCAGCGCTGCGAGGAGATGACCTTGCCCATCAGGGTGCTGATGTAGGTGCGCGAGGCGGTGGTGAGGACCGAGTTGGAGGCGGTGATCAGCTTGAGGAGCTTCTGCTCGTCGGTCACGGTGATCTGGGTCAGGCCCCAGTAGCCGTTCGCGCCCGGCTTGGTCTGGGTCATCCCGGCGGCGGCCAGGAAGCCCTTGACCTTCGTCAGGCCGAGCTGCCTCCACAGGGTGGAGGTGGAGGTGTTGTCCGACTGGGTGATCATCTTGGTGGCCAGCGACTTCTCGGTGCTGGTCAGGGCGCGGTTCGTCTTCTGCGCGTCCCACAACAGGGTGGCCAGGACGGTCACCTTGACGACGCTGGCGGAGTCGTAGGCGGTGGAGGCGCGCAGGGTGCAGGTCGTCTTGGTGCTGCGGTCGTAGAGCCCGACCGCGACGGTGCCCTTGCGGTTGGCGAGGGCGGCCGTGATGTCCCTCTTCAGCTTGGCGGCGAGGGCCGCGTTGCTGGACGTACAGCTGACGGTGGGTGTGACGGCGGAAGCCGGTGCGGCGGTGGCCACACCGGTGACGAGGATCCCGGTGCCGAGCGCTGTGGCGGCCAGTCCTCTCCTGATGATCGGGGTGCGGTGAGTCATGCCCAGTTGACTCACCAGTTCGGGCGAATGGTTGTACGAGCCGCGGGGATTGGGCAAAGCCTGGGCAAGCCGTTACCGGCTCCTGTGCGTCTTCACAGGCTGCGGCCAGGTTCGGCACAGCGGCTGCCCACACCTGACGTACAGCATGCGAAGGGTGACATCTGCCACCGATCCACTTCCCACGCACGAGACCGTGTCCCCCGACCGGCCGCCGCCGACGCCCGCCGAGACGGCCGCCGCGGCGCCACCACCGGACAGGGCGCCGCGCTGGTCGCTGCCCGCGCTGCTCGCGATCCTGGTCCTGGCGGCGGTGCTCTACGGCTGGAACCTGTCGGGCAACAGCCTCAACAGCTTCTACAGCGCCGCGGTCTACAGCGGTACGAAGAGCTGGGAGGCGTGGTTCTTCGGCTCGTTGGACGCCGGGAACTTCATCACCGTCGACAAGCCGCCGTTCGCGCTCATGATCATGGGCCTGTCCTGCCGGATCCTCGGTTTCGGCACCTGGCAGATGATGGCGCCGGAGATCGCGGCGGCGCTGGGCACGATCTGGATCCTGCACTCCTCCGTGAAACGGGTGTTCGGGCATGTCGCGGCCACCGTCGCCGCCCTCGTGCTCGCGCTGACGCCCATCACGGTCGCCATCAACCGCGACAACAACCCCGACACCATCCTGGTACTGCTGATGGTGGCCGGCGCGGCCCTCGGGCTGCGCGCCACCCGCGACGAGAGGCTGCTGCCGCTCATCGGCTCGGCGGTGTGCTTCGGACTCGCCTTCAACACCAAGATGCTCCAGGGCTACATCGCCCTGCCCGCCGTCTTCGCCGTGTACGTGTACGCCTCGAGGCTCGGCTGGAAGAGGAAGGCCGTCCATCTGGCCCTCGCCGCCGTGGCGCTCGCCGTCTCCAGCTTCTGGTGGGCGACCGCCGTGTCCCTCGTCCCCGCCGACGACCGGCCCTACATCGGCGGTTCGACCGACGGCAGCGCCTGGGACCTGATCATGGGCTACAACGGCCTGGGCCGCGTCCTCGGCGGCGAGGGCAACGGCGGCGGCGGCGGGGGCGGGGGCGGCACCTTCGCCGGGACCGCGGGCATCGGGCGGATGTTCAACGACGTCCTCGGCGGCCAGATCTCCTGGCTGATCCCCTTCGCGGGCATCGCGCTGGTCGCCGGTCTCGTGCTGCGCGGGCGCACCCCGCGCACCGACCTGACGCGGGCCGCGCTGGTCCTGTGGGGCGGCTGGACCGTGCTGCACTACGTCACCTTCGCCCTCGCCGAGGGCACCATGCACCCCTACTACACCACCGCGCTCGCCCCGGGCATCGCGGCGCTCAGCGGGGGCGGCGGGGTCATGCTGTGGCGCGCCTTCCGCGGCGGTGACGCCCGCTGGTCGTGGGTGCTGCCCGCCGGGCTGGCCGTGACCGGTGTCTGGGCGATCGTGCTGCTGCGCCGGGCCACCGGCTGGAACACCTGGCTGTGGCCGGTGATCGGCGTGCTCATGGTCCTGGCGATCGCGGGCCTGTTCGTGCTGCGGTCCGCGAGCTCGGGCACCCGGCTGCGGCTGCTCGGCGCCTCCGTCGCCGCCGCGATCGTGGCGGCCCTCGCCGGCCCGACGGCGTACGCGGCCTCGCCGGCCTTCGGCGGCTCCAGCGGCATGATGGGCGGCACCAACCCGACCGCGGGGCCCTCCACCGGGAGCGGCATGGGCGGTCCCGGCGGCGGTGGCGGCCGGGGCGGCTTCGGCGGCGGCGGTCCCGGGGGACAGATGCCGGGCGGTACCCAGCAGGGCGGCGGCCAGGCGAGCGGCGAGTTCCCCGGCGGCGGCAACGCGGGCGAGCTTCCCCAGGGCGGCGGCGCTCCCAGCGGCACGCCGAGCGGGGGTCAGGGCGGCCAGGGCTCTCAGCAGGGCGGTACGAACGGGGAGTTCCCCGGCGGCGGCCAGGGCGGCGGCGAGAACGGCTCGGCCCAGGGCGGCGCGCCCGGCGGCACGAGCGGTGGCCCCGGTGGCGGCATGGGCGGTGGCGGGATGGGCGGTGGCGGCATGGGGGGCGCCGACAGCGCGCTCGTCTCGTACCTGGAGAAGCACCAGGACGGCGCCACGTGGCTGATCGCGGTGTCCAACTCGCAGAGCGCGGGCCAGATGATCCTGAGCACCGGCAAGCCCGTCATCTCGATGTTCGGCTTCACCGGCTCGGACAACGCGATGACCCTGGCCAGGCTCAAGGACCTGGTGAAGAAGGGCGAGCTGCACTACATCCAGCTCGGCGGCGGCATGGGGATGGGCGGCAACAACAGCCAGAACCAGGAGCTGACGAGCTGGGTGCAGCAGCACGGGACGGCGGTGAAGGAGAGCGAGTACGGCTCCGACTCGTCGTCTAGTTCCTCCAGTTCCTCCGGTTCCTCCGTCTACCGGCTGGACCCGTCCGACGTGAGCTGACCGACACGGCACAGCGGAAGCGGCCCCTGACATTCCGTCAGGGGCCGTTTCCGTGGTCCCCATACAGGGTCAACTCGCGTAGACAAGAGGCGTTTTGCCGTTTCCAGTCACTCAATGGACACGCACAGTCCATTTACACGGCCGCATGTGCATGTCACGCTCCCGATTGCCGCCTCCCATCAACCCGCGTAGATCGGACACCCCACATGCTGGCGACACGCATCCGCCGAGGGAAGTCGGTGGCGCTTGCCACCGCTGCCGTCCTGGTCGGCCTCACCGCGCCCGCGCTCACCGCGACCCCCGCCGCGGCGACGACGACGGCGTACGACTCGACGTACTACAAGAACGCGGTCGGCAAGACGGGTACGAGCCTGAAGTCGTCCCTCCACACCATCATCAGCTCCAACGTCTCGAAGATCTCGTACTCCGCGGTCTGGGACGCGCTGAAGGTCACCGACCAGGACCCGAACAACACCAGCAACGTGCTCCTGCTGTACAGCGGTGTCTCACGCAGCAAGTCCCTCAACGGCGGCGATGTCGGCGACTGGAACCGGGAGCACACCTGGGCCAAGTCCCACGGCGACTTCGGCGAGTCGATCGGCCCCGGCACCGACCTGCACCATCTGCGCGCCTGCGACGTCCAGGTCAACAGCATCCGCGGCAACCTGGACTTCGACAACGGCGGCAGCGCGGTCACCAACGGCGGCGGCAGCACCGTCGACTCCGACTCCTTCGCCCCGCGCGCGGCGGACCGCGGCGACGTGGCCCGCATGATCCTCTACATGGCGGTCCGCTACGACGGCGGCGACGGCTTCGCCGACCTGGAGCCCAACGAGAAGGTCAACAACGGCTCCAACCCCTACATGGGCAAGCTCTCCGTGCTCAAGGCGTGGAACGAGGCGGACCCGCCGAGCGCCTTCGAGGAGCGCCGCAACCAGGTCATCTACGACACCTACCAGCACAACCGCAACCCGTTCATCGACCACCCCGAGTGGGTCGAGGCGATCTGGTAGGCCACCGCGTCCCACAGCCCCACCACAGGGCCCTCCCGGAGTGTTCCCGGGAGGGCCCTGTGTCATGGGCGACTTGGTGGATCATGGTCATGATGATCGCCAGGGCCGGCGTGGGAGCGGGGAGGACGAACCAGTGGGCAACTGCCTGGAGATGAGCACCGGTGACATGCGGGGTGTGATCCGGCTGCTCACCGCGGTGGAGCGGACGCAGGAGCAGGAGCGCATGCTCACCCTCGTGCGTGAGCGGTGCGAGAAGACCGACGCGCGGCTGCGGGAGCAGGGCATCGCCCTGGAGGTGTCGGTGAGCCGCGCCCTGGAGGAGCTCGTCGCGGGCGGTGCGCCCAGCGCGGAGCTGTGTCCCGCGTACACGTACGCCTTCCATGAGGCCGTCGCCCCGCACTTCTCCGACCCCACGGACCTCGGGATGTGGCGGCGGCCGTCCTGGTTCTTCGCGCTGGACAGCGAGCTCGCCCGGCACGGCGTCCCCCGGGAGGTCCTGCCCGCGACCTTCCTGTTCAGCGGCCCGCCGCTGCGGCTGCCGCACCCGGGGGACGCGGTGCCGCAGATCGGGGTGCTGCCGGCGCAGCGTGCGGCGCTGCTGGCGGAGGCGTACGAGAGGGTGCTGAACCATCTGGACCGTGAGTTCACGGAGACGGCGGGGAGGTTCGCCGAGCTGATGCGGTTCGAGGCGGAGGAGTGGGAGACGGCGCGGCGGCTGGGGCGCAGGGACGACACGATCTTCTTCTGGTTCTGCTGATACCGCGGCCGTGCACTTCTCAGCCGACGTCCCGGAGGAGTTCGTAGCGGGCTCTCCGGGCGACGGGTGTGAAGCCGAGGCCCCGGAAGAGGGTGGCGGACGCGGGGTTGTTCAGGTTGACGTCGAGGAAGACCTCGGGCTCACCGGCGTCCCTCATCCGGGTCAGGGCGGTGACCGCGAGGGCGCGGCCGAGGCCGCGGTGGCGCCAGGACGGAACCGCGCCCACCTGGATCAGGAAGTCCCGGGCGCAGGTGACGAAGCCGAGCGCGGAGCCGTCGGCGGAGCGGGCCAGGAGGGAGTACGGAGGGCGGAAGTCGTCGTCTCCCGCCGTCCAGTCGGTCCAGTGGTCCCGGGACCAGCCGGGGAAGCCGGGGCGGTCGGCGAACGACGAGGCGTAGGCCTCGAAGAAGTCCGCCCGGTTCGTGTCGTTCCACTCCTCGACCTCGACCCCGGCCGGAAACGCCGCCTCGGGGAAGGGGGCGCGCAGGTCGCGGCGCATGACGTCCTCCGCGAACGTCCGGCGCAGGCCCCGTGAGGTGAACAGGACGTCGGCTGCGGGTGTCAGGGACTCCGTCTCCACCCGGAGGCCGCCGGCTCGGCGCCGGGCCGTCTCCAGGAGGCGGTCGAGGAGCGCGGTGCCGAGCCCCCGGCCGCGACGGTGCGGATCGACCTGGCCGGTCACCACCGTCGATCCGCCCGTTTCCCGCACGGAGCCCGAGGCGATCAACAGGCCGTCGTGGAAGACGCCGACGGCGGTCACGCCCTCGCCCGCGTACCGCCTCCCGAGGAATCCGGGTGAGGTGGTGGCCGAGAGCGCGCCGTCCACAGCCGCGCAGCGGACGGCGAGGTCCACGACGGCCGGTACGTCAGCGACCGAGAGTTCAGCCCATTCCATGCCCCCCAGGATGCCTCAGCCGAGGTGCGTGGGCGCGAACATCCGCAGCAGGGCCGGGAGTACGACCACCGAGGGGCCCGGCGCCGACAGGGCCTCGGCCAGGTCCGCCTCCAGGGTTTCCGGGGAGGTCCGTACGCCCGGTACGCCGAAGGACTCCGCGAGGGCCACATAGTCCGGGCGCGTCAGTTCCGTCCCGGTGGGGGTGCCGAAGGCGTCGGTCATGTACTCGCGGAGGATGCCGTAGCCGCCGTCGTCGACGATGAGCCAGGTGACGGGGAGGTTCTCCTGCCTGGCCGTGGCCAGTTCGGCGATCGAGTAGAGGGCGCCGCCGTCGCCGGAGACCGCAAGGACCGGGCGGGACGGGTCGGCGGCGGCCGCGCCGAGGGCCGCGGGGAAGGCGTAGCCGAGGCCGCCGGCGCCCTGGGCGGAGTGCATGGTGTTGGGGCCCTCGGGGTCGAAGGCGGACCAGGCCCAGTAGGACAGGATCGTCATGTCCCAGAAGGACGGCGAGTCGGCGGGCAGGGCCGCGCGGATCGACGTCAGCAGGGCCTGTTCCAGGGTGAGTTCCTGCGCCGCGAGGCGTTCGCGGACGCGGGACAGCAGGGCTCGTACGCGGGCCGGGGCCTCGGGGTCCTCGCGGGGGGTCACCGTCTCCAGCAGGGCCTGGAGGGCCAGTCGGGCGTCGGCGTGGATGCCGAGGGCCGGGTGGTTGGACTCCAGTTTGCCGAGGTCGGCCTCGATCTGGATCACCCGGCCGCGCGGGCTGAACGTGTGGTAGTTCGAGGAGAGTTCGCCGAGGCCCGAGCCGACGACGAGCAGGACGTCGGCGTCCTCCAGGAAGTCCGTGGTGTGGCGGTCCTCCAGCCAGGACTGGAGGGACAGGGGGTGCGTCCAGGGGAAGGCGCCCTTGCCGCCGAAGGTCGTGACGACGGGGGCCGCGAGCCGCTCGGCGAGCTGTCGCAGTTTGCCGGACGCGTCCGCGCGGACCACTCCCCCGCCCGCGATGATCGCCGGCCGAGCGGCACGGGAGAGCAGATCGGCGGCCACCGCGGTCAGTTCGGGGCGGGGCGGCAGGTCGTCGGGGAAGGCGTCCACGCCGGTCACCACCGGGATCGCCGTCTCGGCGAGGAGCACGTCCTGGGGGATCTCCACCCACACCGGGCCGTGCGGGGCCGTCAGCGCCGACGTCCAGGCCGCCGCGATCGCCGAGGGGATCTGCGACGGGGTGCGGACCGTGTGGACCGACTTCGCCACGCCCCGGAAGGAGGCGGCCTGGTCGGGGAGTTCGTGCAGATAGCCGTGGCGGCCGCCGCCCAGGCCCGCCGTCGGGATCTGGCTGCTGATCGCCAGCACGGGCGCCGAGGCGGAGGCCGCCTCGTGCAGCGCCGCGAGCGAGGTCAGCGCGCCCGGGCCGGTGGACAGCAGCAGCGGGGCGGCCTCCCCGGTGATCCGGCCGTAGGCGTCCGCCGCGAAGCCCGCGTTGTTCTCCACCCGCAGGCCGAGGTAGCGCAGGGAGGAGCGGCGCAGGGCGTCGAACACGCCCAGCGCGTGCTGGCCGGGCAGCCCGAAGACCGTGGTCGCGCCCAGCGCGGCCAGGGTCTCCACGACGAGGTCTCCGCCGATCCGGCCGGGCGGCGGATCGAGCGCGGCCTTCGTCTGCGCGGCCGTCGGGCGGAGCACCAGGTCGTGGTCGTGGGTCACTGCGCGCGAGCCTCCGCGATCTGCCGGGACATGATGGTCGTCAGTTCGTACGCCGTGTGGGACGCGGCCACCGACGTGATCTCCGCGTGATCGTACGCGGGCGCCACCTCGACGACGTCGGCGGAGACCAGGTTGCAGGAGGCGAGCCCGCGCAGGATCTCCAGGAGCTCGCGGGAGGTCATGCCGCCGGCCTCCGGGGTTCCGGTGCCGGGGGCGTGCGCCGGGTCCAGGCAGTCGATGTCGATGGAGATGTACAGCGGCCGGTCGCCGATGCGCTGCCGGAGCTGGTCGGCGACCTCGTCGGCGCCGCGCCGGTAGATGTCGGCGGAGGTGACGATGCCGAAGCCCATCTTCTCGTCGTCGGTGAGGTCCTGCTTGCCGTACAGCGGGCCGCGGGTGCCGACGTGCGAGAGGGCCTCGGTGTCGAGGATGCCCTCCTCCACGGCCCGGCGGAACGGGGTGCCGTGCGTGTACTCGGCCCCGAAGTAGGTGTCCCAGGTGTCGAGGTGGGCGTCGAAGTGGAGCAGCGCGACCGGGCCGTGCCTCTTCGCCACGGACCGCAGCAGGGGCAGCGCGATGGTGTGGTCGCCGCCCAGGGTCATCAGCCGGGCGCCGGTGCCGAGCAGCTCGTCCGCCGCGGCCTCGACCGTCTCGACGGCCTCGTTGATGTTGAACGGGTTCACGGCGATGTCCCCGCCGTCCGCGACCTGCGCGAGGGCGAACGGGGAGGCGTCCTGCGCGGGGTTGTACGGCCGCAGCAGCCGGGACGCCTCACGGATCGCGTTGCCGCCGAAGCGGGCGCCCGGCCGGTACGAGACACCCGAGTCGAACGGCACCCCGACCACGGCCACGTCGGCGCGGCCGACCTCGTCGAGGCGGGGCAGCCGGGCGAAGGTCGCGGGACCGGCGTACCGCGGGACGCGGGAGGAGTCGACGGGGCCGCGGGGCGTGTCGTTGCCGCTCATGGTCACATGCCTTCTTTCCTGGGGGGTGCCTCCACGGTAGGTGGCCGACCGACGGCTGCGAAGCGTACGTTTCATCCATACGGCGTCCAGGAAATGGAGGGAACGCACACCATGTCCGAGAAGCCCGCGGTCCCCCTCACCCCACCGGTCCCCCTCGCCGCACTGCTGGCCCGCGATGATCTGGCCCTGCGGCAGATCGCCGGGCCCGCCGACGCCGACACGGTCCTGCACGGGGCGCACACCTCGGAGATGGCCGACCCGTACCCGTATCTGCTGGGCGGCGAGCTGCTGCTGACGGCCGGGGTCCACATCCCGGAGGCGGCCGGATCGGGCACCTACTTCGACGACTACGTGGCCCGGATCGTGGCGGGGGGCGGCGCGGCCCTCGGCTTCGGTGTGGCCCCGGTGCACGACACGGTGCCGCGTGCCCTGGTCGCTGCCTGCGAGACACACGGCCTCCCCCTCGTCGAGGTCCCGCCCCGCACCACGTTCGCGACCGTGGCCCGGGCGGTCTGGCAGCTGATGGAGCGGGCCCGCACGGCCGAGCTGCGCCGGGTGACGGAGGCCCAGCAGAGCCTCGCCTCCGCCGCCGCCCGCCCCGACCCGGTCCCCTCCGTCCTGCGCCGGCTGGCCTCTCGGATCGGGGGCAGGGCGGTGCTCTACGGCCCTGAGGGCACGCAGATCGCGACGGCGGGCCCGGCCGCGGACACCGACGACGCCCTCTCCGCCCTCGCCCACCGGCTCACCGCCCGCGGCTCCAGCACCGCCAGCGACACCACTCCCACGGGCGCCCACCTCACGGCCTACGCGCTGAGCCACGACTTCGTCCTGACCGTCGCCACCCCCACCCACGAACCGGGCGACCACACCATCGCCTCCGTCGCGGCGGTCCTCCTGACGCTCCTGACCGGCACCCAGGAGACGGGCTCGGCAACGGCCCGCACCTCGGCCCTCGTACGCCTGCTCCTGGGGGCGACACCGGAGGAGGTGACGCCCCTCCTGGCCACGGGCGACCGATGGCTCGTCGTCCACGCCTCACCTTCCGGCCGACGGGAGCACCCCCGCCCAGGGGCGCGGGGAACCGCGCGAGCGGCCACAACGCACCCGCAACCGCCCGACCGGCTCGCCGTCACCACCCTGGCCGCTTCCCTCGGCTCCCCCTTGGTGGACCTCCGAGCCGACGTCGTCCGCGTCCTCGTACCGGCCGACCGCACTCCCGGACCCCACCCCGACTGGACCTTCGGCGTCAGTGACGAGGTGCCCGCACACCACCTCGCCACAGCCGACGCGCAAGCGTCCCGCGCCCTGGCCCGCGCCCGCGCGACCCGCACCCCTCTCGCCCGCCACTCCCCCCACAGGTCCTTCGCCTCCCTGCTCCCCCCGGAGGACGCCCGCGCCCTCCTCGCCCCTCTCGGCGACACCCCCGCCCTGAAGGAGACCCTCCGCACCTGGCTCTCCCTCCATGGAAGCTGGGACAGGACCGCCGTCGCCCTGTCCGTGCACCGCAACACCGTCCGCCAGCGCATGGCCCGGTGCGCCGCCCTCCTCGGGACGGATCTGGACGACCCGGACGTCCGCATGGAGCTGTGGTTCGCCCTGCGCGTGATCGACCAGTGACGCATGTCCCAGCGCCCGGAACGGTGACGACGGCCACAGTCCGCTGCCCCACAATGGGGACCATGCCGATACCCGGGACCCCCAGCCGCGCCGAACTCGTCGACCACCTCGTCAGAACCCGTATCGCGGGTGAGGTCGCCACGCCGCGCGAGAACAACCTCTCCCACTACCGCCAGCTCGCCAACGGCAACCGCAACTACTGGTTCGGCCTGGACCTCGGCGACCGCTGGACGGACGAGCAGGACGTGCTCGCGGTGATGGCGGAGCGGGTGGGTGTCAACGACGACCCCGAGTACCGGTACGGCCAGGACACCATCGACCCCGAGCTGACCGTCGACGGCCTGGACCGGATGGCGGCGCGGCTGCGCAAGGCCGCCGAGGGGCGTCAGCGGGTGCTGTGCGCCACCGGTCACCCGGGCGGTCTGCTGGACGTGCACCACGCCACCGCCGCCGCGCTGCGCACGGCCGGCTGCGAGATCGTGGTGATCCCTGACGGGCTGCAGACGGACGAGGGATACGTCTGGCAGGTCGCGGACGTGGCGGTGCTGGAGCACGGGGCGACCCTGTGGCACACCCACTCGGGAGAGCCGATGAAGGCGATCCTGACCGCGCTGGAGCGGGAGGGCCGCCCGCTGCCCGACCTGGTGGTCGCCGACCACGGCTGGGCGGGGTACGCGGGACAGCACGGCGTGGACTCCGTCGGCTACGCCGACTGCAACGACCCGGCGCTGTTCGTCGCGGAGGCGGAGGGGACCGTACAGGTGGCGGTCCCCCTCGACGACCATGTGCCGACCCCGCGCCACTACGACCCGATGGTCGCGTACCTGCTGGCGGAGGCCGGCCTCAGGGAGCGTCAGACGGGTTGACCGCCGGCCCGCGGGACGCGGACCACGCCCTCCTGGATCACCGAGACCGCGAGCCGTCCGTCCTGCGTGTAGATGCGGGCCTGGCCGAGGCCGCGCCCGCCGGACGCGGACGGCGACTCCTGGTCGTACAGCAGCCACTCGTCCGCGCGGAACGGGCGGTGGAACCACATCGCGTGGTCCAGGGAGGCCCCGACGACGTCCCCGACGGCCCAGCCGCCGCGCCCGTGCGCGAGCAGGATGGAGTCGAGGAGGGTCATGTCGGAGACGTACGTCGCGAGGACGACGTGCAGGAGAGGGTCGTCGGCGAGCTTGCCGTTGGTGCGGAACCAGACCTGGCTGTGCGGTTCGCGCGGCTCGCCGAACCTGCCGTAGGGCGGGTCGTCGACGTACCGCAGGTCGATCGCCTCGCGGGCCTCGAGGAACCGCTCGACGATCGCCGGGTCGAGATGGTCGTAGCCGCGCAGCCGTTCCTGGCCGGTGGGGACCATCTCGGGGTCGGGGGCGGGCGGCATGGGGGCCTGGTGGTCGAGGCCCTCCTCGTACGACTGGAAGGACGCCGACAGCGCGAAGATCGGCCGGCCGTGCTGGACGGCGACCGCGCGGCGGGTCGTGAAGGAGCGGCCGTCGCGGATCCGCTCGACGTTGTAGACGATGGGCGCGCCCGGGTCGCCCATGCGCAGGAAGTACGCGTGCAGGGAGTGGGCGTGCCGGTCGGCGGGGACCGTGCGCCCGGCGGCGACCAGCGCCTGCGCCGCCACCTGTCCCCCGAAGACGCGGGGGACGACGGCGGAGCGGGACCGGCCGCGGAAGATGTTCTCCTCGATCTGCTCGAGGTCGAGCAGATCGAGGAGATCCTGGAGTGCCTGGCTCATGGCGTCTGGTTGTAGCAGCCGGTTGTTGCCGGAACCCTACAGACCCATGTCCTTGGCGATGATCGACTTCATGATCTCGCTGGTGCCGCCGTAGATCCGGTTGACGCGGTTGTCGGCGTACAGGCGGGCGATCGGGTACTCGTTCATGAAGCCGTAGCCGCCGTGGAGCTGGAGGCAGCGGTCGATGACGCGGTGGGCGACCTCGGTGGTGAACAGCTTGGCGGAGGCGGCCTCGGCGGCGGTCAGCTCGCCGGCGTCCAGGGCCTCGGTGGCGCGGTCCACGACGGCCTCGGCGGCGTCCACCTCGGCCTGGCAGGCGGCCAGCTCGAACTTGGTGTTCTGGAAGGACGCGACGGTCTGGCCGAAGACGGTGCGCTGCTGCACGTAGTCCTTGGCGAACCTGATGGCGGCCTTGGCCTGGGCGTAGGCGCCGTAGGCGATGCCCCAGCGCTCGGAGGCCAGGTTGTGGCCGAGGTAGTAGAAGCCCTTGTTCTCCTCGCCGAGGAGGTCCTCGACGGGGATCTTGACGTCGACGAACGCCAGCTCGGCGGTGTCGGAGGTCTTCAGGCCGAGCTTGTCGAGCTTGCGGCCGACGGAGTAGCCCTCGGCCTTGGTGTCGACGACGAAGAGGGAGATGCCGTGGCGGCGGTCCTCGGCGGTCGGCGCGGAGGTGCGGGCGCAGACGATCATGCGGTCGGCGTGGACGCCGCCGGTGATGAAGGTCTTGGCGCCGTTGAGGACGTAGTGGGTGCCGTCCTCGGAGAGCTTGGCGGTGGTGCGCATGCCGGCGAGGTCGGAGCCGGTGCCCGGCTCGGTCATCGCGATGGCCCACATCTCCTCGCCGGAGACGAACTTCGGCAGGTAGCGCTTCTTCTGCTCGTCGGTGGCGAGGAGCTTGATGTACGGCAGGCCGAGCAGGACGTGCACGCCGGAGCCGCCGAAGGTGATGCCGGCGCGGGCGGTCTCCTCGTAGAGGACGGCCTCGAACTTGTAGGAGTCGATGCCGGCGCCGCCGTACTCCTCGTCGACGCGGATGCCGAAGACGCCGAGCTCGGCGAGCTTGTAGTAGAAGTCGCGCGGCGCCTGGCCGGCGGCGAGCCACTCGTCGTAGACGGGGACGACCTCGGCCTCGATGAAGGCCCGGAGGGTCTCCCGGAACGCCTCGTGATCCTCGTTGAACACCGTACGGCGCACCGCCGCCACCTCCACCTGGCTCAAAAGGTCGTACCTAAGCGCTTGCTCAGATGATTACCGTACCGGTGGGTAGGGAGGGGCGTCCAGAGGCTTCGGGGGGCTGCGCCCGTAACGCTCGTCACGCCGACGGGCTAGGGGGTGTTTCGAAAGTCCCGCACAGCACCCGCGGCGCCCGGCACGCACTCGCGCCGCACCGGCCGAAACCCCAAGTACGTCCAGTACGAGGGCTTTCGTCCGGCACGCCGAGAGCACGCACCGGACACCGCGGGCACCGCACAGGACTTTCGAAACACCCCCTAGGCGCCCCGGTCAGGCCCCCGCCGCCGCGAACGCCCCCCGCGCCATCCGGTGCAGCAGGGCCGCCGTCGTCGTGCGGCCCGGGACGGAGCCGGGGCGGGCCAGGTGGGGGGTGGAGTTGAGCAGGCCGAAGACGGAGTGGACGGCCGAGCGGGCCGCCGGTTCGGTGAGGGCCGGGTAGATCTCGCGGACCACCTCCACCCACAGCTCGACGTACTGCCGCTGGAGCTGGCGGACCAGCTTGCGATCGCTGTCGCGGAGGCGGTCCAGCTCACGGTCGTGCAGGGTGATCAGGGGGCGGTCGTCGATCGCGAAGTCGATGTGCCCCTCGATGAGCGAGTCGAGGACCACCTCCGCCGATCCCCCGTCGGCCTCCGCCAGACGCCGCTTCGCGCCCGTCAGGAGCTGGCCGCTGATGCCCACCAGCAGCTCGGCGAGCATCGCGTCCTTGCCCGGGAAGTGCCGGTACAGACCCGGGCCGCTGATCCCGACCGCGGCTCCTATCTCGTCGACCCCGACGCCGTGGAAACCGCGCTCGGCGAACAGCCGCGCGGCCTCCTTGAGGATCTGCTCGCGGCGGGTGGGGGCGTCGGTTCTGGTGGCCATGAAAGTAATTCTAGACAGCGAGGTTAGCGGTCGTTAACCTGATGGAAATGGTTAACGCTCATTAACAGACGACGCCGACGACGGACGCCGGGTGAGGGGAACCGCAGGATGGAGCAGGCACCGGAGCTGACGAGCGCGGCGGATCCCGCGTCGGAGGCCTGGCGGGCCAACGAGCGGGCGCACCGCGAGCTCGTCGGGGAACTGCAGGACAAGCTCGCCGCCGCCCGGCTCGGAGGCGGCGAGAAGGCGCGGGCGCGGCACACCGCGCGCGGGAAGCTGCTGCCCCGGGACCGGGTCGACGGGCTGCTCGACCCCGGCTCGCCCTTCCTCGAACTCGCGCCGCTCGCCGCCGACGGGATGTACGGGGGGCAGGCCCCGGCCGCCGGGGTGATCGCCGGGATCGGGCGGGTCGGCGGGCGCGAGTGCGTGATCGTCGCCAACGACGCCACGGTCAAGGGCGGCACGTACTACCCGATGACCGTGAAGAAGCACCTGCGGGCGCAGGAGGTGGCCCTGGAGAACCGTCTGCCCTGTCTGTACCTGGTGGACTCGGGCGGCGCCTTCCTGCCGATGCAGGACGAGGTGTTCCCCGACCGTGAGCACTTCGGGCGGATCTTCTACAACCAGGCCCGGATGTCGGCGGCCCGGATCCCGCAGATCGCGGCCGTCCTCGGCTCGTGCACGGCCGGCGGGGCGTACGTCCCTGCGATGAGCGACGAGGCCGTGATCGTCCGGGGCCAGGGCACGATCTTCCTGGGCGGTCCCCCGCTGGTGAAGGCCGCCACGGGTGAGGTCGTCACCGCGGAGGAGCTGGGCGGCGGCGAGGTGCACTCCCGGATCTCCGGCGTCACCGACCATCTCGCCGAGGACGACGCCCACGCCCTGCGGATCGTACGGACCATCGCCGCCACGCTCCCCGCGCGCGGGCCGCTCCCCTGGGAGACCGCGCCGGTCGTCGAGCCCAAGGTCGACCCCTACGGGCTGTACGGGGCGGTCCCGGTGGACTCCCGGACCCCCTACGACGTACGGGAGGTCATCGCGCGCGTGGTGGACGGCTCGCGGTTCGCCGAGTTCAAGGCCGAGTTCGGGCAGACCCTGGTCACCGGCTTCGCCCGGATCCACGGCCACCCGGTCGGGATCGTCGCCAACAACGGCATCCTGTTCTCCGAGTCCGCGCAGAAGGGCGCCCACTTCATCGAGCTGTGCGACCAGCGCGGGATCCCGCTGGTGTTCTTGCAGAACATCTCCGGGTTCATGGTCGGCAAGGACTACGAGGCCGGCGGTATCGCCAAGCACGGCGCCAAGATGGTGACGGCGGTGGCCTGCACACGCGTGCCGAAGCTGACGGTGGTGGTCGGCGGGTCGTACGGCGCCGGGAACTACTCGATGTGCGGCCGGGCCTACTCCCCCCGCTTCCTGTGGATGTGGCCCAACGCCAAGATCTCCGTGATGGGTGGCGAGCAGGCCGCCTCGGTCCTCGCGACCGTCAAGCGGGACCAGCTGGAGGCCGGCGGCGAGAGCTGGCCGCCGGAGGAGGAAGAGGCCTTCAAGGCCCCGATCCGCGCCCAGTACGAGCGTCAGGGCAACGCCTACTACGCCACCGCCCGCCTCTGGGACGACGGCGTCATCGACCCGCTGGAGACCCGCCAGGTGCTGGGCCTCGCCCTGACCGCCTGCGCCAACGCGCCGCTGGGTGACCCCCAGTTCGGCGTCTTCCGGATGTGAGGACCGATGTTTGAGACAGTGCTCGTCGCCAACCGGGGCGAGATCGCCGTCCGGGTCGTCCGTACGCTGCGCTCGCTGGGCGTGCGCTCGGTGGCGGTCTTCTCCGACGCCGACGCCGACGCACGCCACGTACGGGAGGCCGACACCGCCGTACGGCTCGGTCCGGCGCCGGCCGCCGAGAGCTATCTGTCGGTGGAGCGGCTGCTGGAGGCCGCCGCCCGCACCGGCGCCCAGGCCGTCCACCCGGGCTACGGCTTCCTCGCGGAGAACGCGGCCTTCGCGCGCGCCTGCGAGGAGGCGGGACTGGTCTTCATCGGGCCGCCCGCCGACGCCATCTCCCTCATGGGCGACAAGATCCGCGCCAAGGAGACCGTGCAGGCGGCCGGGGTGCCGGTCGTCCCCGGCGGACGGGACCCCGACCTCGCGGAGGCGGCCCGGGAGCTGGGCGCGCCCGTCCTGCTCAAGCCGTCCGCGGGCGGCGGCGGCAAGGGCATGCGGCTGGTGCGCGACCTCACCCTGCTGGAGGAGGAGATCGCCGCCGCCCGCCGCGAGGCCCGCGCCTCCTTCGGCGACGACACGCTCCTCGTCGAGCGGTGGGTGGACCGGCCCCGGCACATCGAGATCCAGGTCCTGGCCGACGGCCACGGCAACGTCGTCCACCTGGGCGAGCGCGAGTGCTCGCTGCAACGGCGGCACCAGAAGGTCGTCGAGGAGGCGCCGAGCGTGCTCCTCGACGAGGAGATCCGGGCCGCGATGGGCGAGGCGGCCGTGCAGGCGGCGCGCTCCTGCGGGTACCGGGGCGCGGGCACGGTGGAGTTCATCGTCCCCGGCGGCGACCCGTCGTCGTACTACTTCATGGAGATGAACACCCGCCTCCAGGTGGAGCATCCGGTGACGGAGCTGGTCACCGGGCTGGACCTGGTGGAGTGGCAGCTGCGGGTCGCGGCGGGCGAGAAGCTGGACTTCGCCCAGGAGGACGTACGGCTCACCGGGCACGCGATCGAGGCGCGGATCTGCGCGGAGGACCCGGCGCGCGGGTTCCTGCCCTCCGGTGGAACGGTCCTGCGGCTGAGCGAACCCCGGGGCGACGGGGTGCGCACCGACTCCGGGCTCAGCGAGGGCACCGAGGTCGGCAGCCTCTACGACCCGATGCTGTCCAAGGTCATCGCCTACGGTCCCGACCGCCCGACCGCGCTCAGGAGACTCCGTGCCGCCCTCGCGGAGACGGTGACCCTGGGCGTGCAGACGAACGCCGGGTTCCTGCGCCGGCTGCTGGGCCATCCGGCCGTGGTGGCGGGCGAGTTGGACACCGGACTGGTGGAGCGGGTGGTGGACTCCCTCGTGCCGGCCGACGTGCCCGAAGAGGTGTACGAGGCGGCGGCGGCCGTACGGCTGGAAGGCCTGAAGCCGGGCGGTGCCGGGTGGACGGACCCCTTCTCGGTGCCGAGCGGCTGGCGCCTGGGGGGCACGCCGAAGCCGGTGGGCTTCTCCCTACGGGTCACCGAGCCCGTGGAGTACGTCCCGAGAGGCACCCACACCGTCACCGACGACCGGGTCTCGGTCACCCTCGACGGCGTCCGCCACACCTTCCACCGCGCCGCCGACTGGCTCGGCCGCGACGGTGAGTCCTGGCACGTGCGGGATCACGACCCGGTCGCCGCGTCCCTCACCGGGGCCGCGCACGCCGGTGCCGACTCGCTCACCGCGCCCATGCCCGGCACGGTGACGGTCGTGAAGGTCGCCGTCGGGGACGAGGTCGCCGCCGGGCAGAGCCTGCTGGTGGTGGAGGCGATGAAGATGGAGCACGTCATCTCCGCCCCGCACGCCGGCACGGTCGCCGAACTGGACGTCACCCCGGGCACGACGGTCGCCATGGACCAGGTCCTGGCCGTCGTCACCCCGTACGAGGAGGCCGCGGAATGACCGCTGAAGGGCTCCCCATGACCGTGCCCGCCCAGGATCTGCCCGCCCGGGTGCGGATCCACGAGGTCGGCGCGCGCGACGGGCTGCAGAACGAGAAGTCGGCCGTGCCGACCGAGGTGAAGGCCGAGTTCATCCGCCGGCTCGCCGACGCGGGCCTGACCACGATCGAGGCGACGAGTTTCGTGCACCCCGAGTGGGTGCCCCAGCTCGCCGACGCCGAGGACCTGTTCCCGCAGGTCGCGGACGTGCCGGTGGCACTGCCCGTCCTGGTGCCGAACCAGCGCGGCCTGGACCGCGCCCTCGCGCTCGGCGCCCGCCGGGTCGCCGTGTTCGCCAGCACCACCGAGTCCTTCGCCAAGGCCAACCTCAACCGCACGCTCGACGAGTCGCTCGCGGTGTTCGAGCCGGTCGTCCGGCGCGCGAAGGACGAGGGGGTGCACGTCCGCGGCTATGTCTCCATGTGCTTCGGCGACCCCTGGGAGGGCGCGGTCCCGCTGCACCAGGTCGTCCGGGTGTGCCGGTCCCTGCGGGACATGGGCTGCGACGAGCTGAGCCTCGGCGACACCATCGGGGTCGCGACCCCCGGCCATGTCCTCGAACTGCTCGCGCTGCTCAACGAGGAGGGCGTGCCGACGAACGTCCTCGGCGTGCACTTCCACGACACCTACGGGCAGGCGCTCGCCAACACCTACGCCGCCCTCGAACACGGCGTCACCACGGTCGACGCCTCCGCGGGCGGCCTCGGTGGCTGCCCGTACGCCAAGTCCGCCACCGGCAACCTCGCCACCGAAGACCTCGTGTGGATGCTGCACGGTCTCGGCATCGACACCGGGGTCGATCTCGGCCGCCTCGTCGCCACCAGCGTGTGGATGGCCGAACAACTGGGCCGACCCAGCCCCTCCCGCACCGTCCGCGCCCTCTCCCACAAGGACCAGTGATCAGCATGGACCACCGTCTCAGCCCCGAGCTGGAGGAACTCCGCCGTACGGTGGCGGAGTTCGCGCACGACGTCGTGGCGCCGAAGATCGGCGACTTCTACGAGCGCCACGAGTTCCCGTACGAGATCGTCCGCGAGATGGGCCGGATGGGCCTGTTCGGGCTGCCGTTCCCCGAGGAGTACGGCGGTATGGGCGGCGACTACCTGGCGCTCGGCATCGCCCTGGAGGAGCTGGCGCGGGTCGACTCGTCGGTGGCGATCACCCTGGAGGCGGGTGTCTCGCTGGGCGCCATGCCGATCCATCTCTTCGGCACGCAGGAGCAGAAGCGCCAGTGGCTGCCGCGGCTGTGCTCCGGGGAGGTCCTGGGCGCGTTCGGGCTGACCGAGCCCGACGGCGGCAGCGACGCGGGAGCCACGCGGACGACGGCCCGTCTCGACCCGGAGACGGACGAATGGGTGATCAACGGCACCAAGTGCTTCATCACCAACTCGGGCACCGACATCACCGGGTTGGTGACCGTCACGGCGGTCACCGGGCGCACACCGGACGGACGGCCGCTGATCTCCTCGATCATCGTCCCGTCGGGCACCCCGGGCTTCACGGTCGCCCAGCCCTACTCCAAGGTCGGCTGGAACGCCTCCGACACCCGGGAGCTGTCCTTCTCCGACGTGCGCGTGCCGGCGGCGAACCTGCTGGGCCAGGAGGGGCGCGGGTACGCGCAGTTCCTGCGGATCCTCGACGAGGGCCGGATCGCGATCGCCGCGCTGGCCACCGGGCTGGCGCAGGGCTGTGTGGACGAGTCGGTGAAGTACGCGCGGGAGCGGCACGCGTTCGGTCGGCCGATCGGCGCCAACCAGGCCATCCAGTTCAAGATCGCCGACATGGAGATGAAGGCGCACACCGCCCGGCTGGCATGGCGGGACGCGGCGTCGCGGCTGGTGGCGGGCGAGCCGTTCAAGAAGGAGGCGGCGCTGGCGAAGCTGTACTCGTCGACGATCGCCGTCGACAACGCCCGGGACGCCACCCAGGTGCACGGCGGGTACGGCTTCATGAACGAGTATCCGGTGGCCCGGATGTGGCGGGACTCCAAGATCCTGGAGATCGGGGAGGGGACGAGCGAGGTCCAGCGGATGCTGATCGCTCGGGAGCTGGGCCTGGCCGGCTGACTGGAAGTCATCGCTTTCACACCGTCAACTTGCCGTCGATTCCGGCAAGTTGACGGAATCCGAGGTGGCACGGACATCCCGCGGTTCGGGGATCGGATCACCCCCGCCCTGGACAGGATATGAGGTTAGGCTAACCTATCTTCGAACTTGTCCGGCGGTGATCCGCACGTTCGAAAGCAGCCACTCCCATGCCCAACGCCAGAGCCAACCACCTCACCCGCCGCGGCATCCTCGCCGCCGGTGGCGCCCTCGGCCTCGGTGCCGTGCTCGCAGCCTGCGGGGACGACGACGCGAAAAGCGGTGGCTCGGACTCGTCGGCGAGCGCCTCCGCCCAGTCCGGTCCCTGGACCTTCAAGGACGACCGCGGCACCACCGTGAAGCTCGACGAGGTACCGGCGAACATCGTCGCGTTCACCGGTGTCGGCGCCGCCCTCTACGACTACGGCGTCCAGGTCAAGGGCGTGTTCGGCCCGACGAAGACCACCGACGGCAAGGCCGACGTCCAGGCCGGCGACATGGACATCTCCAAGGTGACGATCCTCGGCAACGTCTGGGACGAGTTCAACGTGGAGAAGTACGCCGCCCTCGCGCCCGACGTCCTCATCTCCACGATGTTCGACGACGCCGGCACCCTCTGGTACGTCCCCGAGGCGTCCAAGGACAAGATCGCCAAGCTCGCCCCGACGGTCGGCATCTCCGTGTACGACCGTCAGCTCACCGCTCCGCTCGAGCGGATGTGGGAGCTGGCCGAGTCGCTCGGGGCGGACATGACCGCGGCGAAGGTCACCGACGCGAAGAAGCGGTTCGAGGCGGCGGCCACGCGGCTGCGCGCCGCGGCGAAGGCGAAGCCCGACATCAAGGTCATGGCCGGGTCCGCGAGCGCCGAGCTGTTCTACGTCTCCGGCTCCAACCTCTCCATCGACCTGGAGTACTTCAAGGCGCTCGGTGTGAACTTCGTGGAGCCGCCGGAGAGTGCGAAGAAGCAGGGTGGCGGCTGGTACGAGTCGCTGAGCTGGGAGAACGTCGACAAGTACGCGGCGGACATCATCATGATGGACGACCGGACCTCGGCGCTGCAGCCTTCGGCGATCACCGAGGCGACCTGGAAGAAGCTTCCTGCGGTGAAGGCCGGCCAGGTCATCGCCCGTTCGCCGGAGCCGATCCTGTCGTACGACAAGTGTGTGCCGCTTCTCGAGAACCTCGCCGAGGCTCTGGAGAAGGCGAAGAAGGTCGCCTGATCAGGGTGGCCCGATGTTGTGGGTGAGCTGCGGGCCGGTTGTGGCCGGCCGCGCGGTTCCCCGCGCGCCCAGGTGAGTTGCCCTGCCCCACGCTTTCGGGAGCACCCCATGACCACGGCCGTCGCCGCGCCCTTCCGTTTCTTCTCGCTTCACGTGGTCCGGACTCGGCGGCTCGGGTCGTCGCTCGTCCGGATCTCCTTCGCCGGAGAAGACCTTCGGCACTTCTTCTCCCACGGGCGGGATCAGTCGCTCTCGCTCTTTCTGCCGCACCCCGGGCAGTCCGCGCCCGCCGTTCCCTTCGAGTTGGGGGACGGGTGGTGGCAGGGGTGGCGGGAGCTGCCCGACGACGTGCGGGCCGTGATGCGGTCGTACACGCTGCGGGCGCTGCGACGGGATCCCGATGAGATCGACGTCGACTTCGTGCTGCACACCCCCGCCGGGCCCGCCTCCGCCTGGGCCGACCGGGCCGCCGAAGGGGATCGGGTGGTGTTGCTGGGGCCCGCGATCGCCGACAACCGGGCCATTCGGTTCCGGCCGCCGCGGGACACCGATCTGGTGGTGCTGCTGGGCGACGAGACCGCGCTTCCCGCCATCTCGGCGATCCTGGAGTCGCTGCCGTCCGGGCAGCGGGTGCGGGCCTGGATCGAGGTGCGCGACACGGGCGATGTGCAGGATCTGATGACCGTCGCCGACGCCGAGATCACCTGGGTCGGGGCCGGGCGCTCCCTCGATGCCGTACGGGAGGCCCGGCTGCCGTCCGCCGTCCAGCCGTACGTCTGGATCGCCGGTGAGTCCGGGTCCGTGAAGGCGTTGCGGCGGCACTTCGTGCGGGAGCGCGGGATCGACCGGCGTCGGGTCACGTTCGTCGGTTACTGGCGTGAGGGGCTGACGGAGGAACAGCTGCGCGAACGCGAGTGAGCGAGTGACGTGATCACAGTCACCAGAGGGGCGGAGCCTCCCCATGGTCAATTAGGTTAGGCTAACCTAAGTTGACCCCGGGGCTCCGCCCCTCTGTCCGTCCCGCAGCGGACCCGCCCCCACCCCCGGAAGGCTCCCCATGCGCTCGCACCTGCTCAACGACACCACCGCGGAGCAGTACCGCCGCTCCGTGACCGAAGGAGTCGAGCGGGTGGCCGCCAAACTCGCCGCCACCGACCGTCCGTTCACCGGTGTCACGGTCGACGCTCTCACCCCCCGCATCGACGGCATCGACCTCGACCGGCCCCTGTACGACACCGCCGCGGTGCTCGACGAGCTGGAGGAGGTCTACCTCCGCGACGCGATCTACTTCCACCACCCGCGCTACCTCGCCCACCTCAACTGCCCGGTCGTCATCCCGGCCGTCCTCGGCGAGGCCGTCCTCTCCGCCGTCAACTCCTCCCTGGACACCTGGGACCAGTCGGCGGGCGGCACGCTGATCGAGCGGAAACTGATCGACTGGACGACCGAGCGCATCGGCCTCGGCCCGGCCGCCGACGGGGTGTTCACCTCCGGTGGCACACAGAGCAATCTCCAGGCGCTGCTGCTCGCCCGGGAGGAGGCCAAGAGCGACTCGCTCGCGAAACTGCGGATCTTCGCCTCCGAGGTCAGCCACTTCAGCGTGAAGAAGTCCGCGAAACTGCTGGGCCTGGGGCAGGACGCGGTCGTGTCGGTCCCCGTCGGCCACGACAAGCGGATGCAGACCGTCGCGCTCGCCCATGAGCTGGAGCGCTGCAAGAAGGCCGGTCTCGTCCCCATGGCCGTCGTCGCCACCGCCGGCACCACCGACTTCGGCTCCATCGACCCGCTGCCCGAGATCGCCGAGCTCTGCTCGCAGTACGGCGCCTGGATGCACGTCGACGCCGCCTACGGCTGCGGACTGCTCGCCTCCCTGAAGTACCGGCACCGCATCGACGGCATCGAGCGCGCCGACTCCGTCACCGTCGACTACCACAAGTCCTTCTTCCAGCCGGTGAGTTCCTCCGCCGTGCTGGTCCGGGACGCGGCCACGCTGCGGCACGCCACCTACCACGCCGAGTACCTGAACCCGCGCCGGATGGTGCAGGAACGTATCCCCAACCAGGTGGACAAGTCCCTGCAGACCACCCGCCGGTTCGACGCGCTCAAGCTCTGGATGACCCTGCGCACCATGGGCGCCGACGGCGTCGGACAGCTCTTCGACGAGGTGTGCGACCTGGCCGTCGAGGGCTGGGGCCTGCTGGCCGCCGACCCGCGCTTCGACGTCGTCGTGCAGCCGTCGCTGTCCACCCTGGTCTTCCGCTACATCCCGCAGGCCGTGACCGACCCGGCCGAGATCGACCGCGCCAACCTCTACGCCCGCAAGGCCCTGTTCGCCTCCGGGGACGCCGTGGTCGCGGGCACCAAGGTCGCGGGCCGCCACTACCTGAAGTTCACCCTGCTCAACCCCGAGACGACCGCGGCCGACATCACCGCCGTCCTCGACCTGATCGCCGGCCATGCCGAGCAGTACCTGGGAGAGTCCCTTGACCGCGCTTCCTGAAGCCAGCCGCGCCTACGACTTCGTCGGCATCGGGCTCGGCCCCTTCAACCTCGGCCTCGCCTGCCTCACCGAGCCGATCGACGCGCTCGACGGCGTCTTCCTGGAGTCCAAGCCCGACTTCGAGTGGCACGCCGGCATGTTCCTCGACGGCGCCCATCTCCAGACGCCGTTCATGTCGGACCTGGTCACCCTGGCCGACCCGACCTCGCCGTACTCCTTCCTCAACTACCTGAAGGAGAAGGGGCGGCTCTACCAGTTCTACATCCGCGAGAACTTCTACCCGCTGCGCGTCGAGTACGACGACTACTGCCGCTGGGCCGCCGGAAAGCTGAGCAGCGTGCGCTTCTCGACGACCGTCGCCGAGGTGACGTACGACGAGAGCGACGCCCTGTACGCGGTACGGACCACGGACGGGGACGTGTTCCGCGCCCGCCGGCTGGTCCTCGGCACCGGCACCACCCCGTACGTCCCCGAGGTCTGCCGGGGCCTTGCGGGCGGGCTGTTCCACAACGCCGAGTACATGCGGCGCAAGGCCGAGCTCCAGTCGAAGAAGTCCATCACGATCGTCGGCAGCGGACAGAGCGCCGCCGAGATCTACCACGAGCTGCTCGCCGAGATCGACGTCCACGGCTACCAGCTCAACTGGGTCACCCGCTCCCCGCGGTTCTTCCCGCTGGAGTACACCAAGCTGACCCTGGAGATGACGTCCCCGGACTACATCGACTACTTCCGCGCGCTGCCCGAGGAGACCCGCTACCGGCTGGAGAAGCAGCAGAAGGGCCTGTTCAAGGGCATCAACTCGGATCTGATCGACTCGATCTTCGACCTGCTGTACCAGAAGGACGTCGAGCACGGCGACCGGCCGGTCCCCACCCGGCTGCTCACCAACTCCACACTGGGCAGCGCCCGTTACGAGGACGGCGTCTACCGGCTCGGCTTCCGCCAGGACGAGCAGGGCAAGGACTACGAGATCACCACCGAGGGCCTGGTGCTGGCCACCGGCTACCACTACGAGCCGCCCGCCTTCCTGGCGCCCATCCGCGACCGCCTCCGCTTCGACGAGCACGGCCGCTTCGACGTGGCCCGCAACTACGCCATCGACACCACCGGCCGGGGCGTGTTCCTGCAGAACGCCGGCGTGCACACGCACTCCGTCACGTCCCCCGACCTCGGCATGGGCCCGTACCGCAACAGCTCCATCATCCGTGAGCTGCTCGGCAGCGAGTACTACCCGGTCGAGAAGACCATCGCGTTCCAGGAGTTCGCCGTATGACCTTCACCTTCCGTCCGCTCGACCCCCTGCGGGACGCCGAGCTGCTGCACTCCTGGGTGACGCACCCCAAAGCGGCCTACTGGATGATGCAGGACGCCTCGCTGGTGGACGTCGAGCGCGCCTACATGGAGATCGCCGCCGACCCGCACCACCACGCCCTGCTGGGCCTCGACGAGGACGGCACACCGGTCTTCCTGATGGAGAAGTACGACCCCGTCCACCGCGAGCTGGTCGGGCTGTACGAGCCGCAGCCGGGCGACGTCGGCATGCACTTCCTCACCCCGGCGACCGACACGCCCGTGCACGGCTTCACCCGGGCCGTCATCACCGCCGTGATGGCGCACCTCTTCGACGACCCGGCCACCTCCCGGGTCGTCGTCGAGCCGGACGTCGCCAACACGGCGGTCCACGCCCTGAACGAGGCCGTCGGCTTCGTCGCCGCACGCGAGATCGAGAAGCCGGAGAAAAGGGCCCTGCTGAGCTTCTGCACCCGGGACCAGTTCCTCACCGCGCGGGGGGTGGCCGCGTGAGCCTCCCCGACGCCGTGGCCCACCTCTCCCCCGAGCGCTGGGAGCGGGCCAACCGCCTCCTCGTCCGCAAGGCCCTCGCCGAGTTCGCCCACGAGCGGCTCCTCACCCCCGAGGGGCGGGACGGGCGGTACGTCGTCCGCAGCGACGACGGACTGACGTCCTACCGCTTCACCGCCGTCCGCCGGGCCCTCGACCACTGGCAGGTGGACGCCGACTCGATCACCCGCACCCGCGACGGCGTCGAACTCCCGCTCGACGCACTGGACTTCTGCATCGAGCTCCGGCAGGCCCTCGGACTGAGCGACGCGATCCTGCCGGTCTATCTGGAGGAGATCTCCTCCACCCTCTCCAGCACCTGCTACAAGCTCACCAAACCGCAGGTCACGTCGGCCGAGCTGATCGTGAGCGGCTTCCAGGCCATCGAGACCGGGATGACCGAGGGGCACCCCTGCTTCGTCGCCAACAACGGGCGGCTCGGCTTCGGCGTCCACGAGTACCTGGCGTACGCCCCGGAGACCGCGAGCCCGGTCCGACTGGTGTGGCTGGCCGCGCACCGCTCCCGGGCGGCCTTCACGGCGGGCGTCGGCATCGAGTACGAGAGCTTCCTCCGCGAGGAGCTGGGCGCGGCGACCGTCGAGCGGTTCGAGGGGATCCTGCGCGCCCAGCACCTCGACCCCGCCGACTACCTCCTCGTCCCCGTCCACCCCTGGCAGTGGTGGAACAAGCTCACCGTCACCTTCGCCGCCGAGGTCGCCCGGAAGAACCTGGTGTGCCTGGGCGAGGGCGACGACGAGTATCTGGCCCAGCAGTCCATCCGGACCTTCTTCAACTCCTCGCACCCCGGGAAGCACTACGTCAAGACGGCCCTGTCCGTCCTCAACATGGGCTTCATGCGCGGCCTCTCCGCCGCCTACATGGAGGCCACGCCGGCGATCAACGACTGGCTGGCCCAGCTCATCGAGAACGACCCGGTGCTGAAGTCGACCGGTCTGTCGATCATCCGGGAGCGGGCGGCCGTGGGCTACCGGCACCTGGAGTACGAGGCGGCGACGGACCGCTACTCGCCGTACCGCAAGATGCTCGCCGCACTGTGGCGGGAGAGCCCGGTGCCCTCGCTCCAGGACGGCGAGTCGCTCGCGACGATGGCGTCCCTGGTCCATGTGGACCACGAGGGGACGTCGGTGGCGGCCGCGCTCGTCGAACGGTCGGGGCTCGCCCCGACCGAGTGGCTGCGCCACTACCTGGAGGCGTACTACACCCCGCTGCTGCACAGCTTCTACGCCTACGACCTGGTGTTCATGCCGCACGGCGAGAACACGATCCTCGTGCTGAGGGACGGGGTCGTCCAGCGGGCGATCTACAAGGACATCGCCGAGGAGATCGCCGTCCTCGACCCGGACGCGGTGCTTCCGCCCGAGGTGCGGCGGATCCGGGTCGAGGTGCCCGAGGACAGGAAACTGCTGTCGATCTTCACTGACGTCTTCGACTGCTTCTTCCGCTTCCTCGCGGCGAACCTCGCCGCCGAGGGGGTCCTGGAGGAGGACGACTTCTGGCGCACGGTCGCCGAGGTCACCCGCTCCTACCAGGAGGCGAACCCCGAACTCGCCGACCGGTTCCGCCAGTACGACCTGTTCGCCCCCGAGTTCGCCCTGTCCTGCCTCAACCGGCTCCAGCTGCGCGACAACGAGCAGATGGTGGACCTGGCCGACCCCTCGGGCGCCCTCCAGCTGATCGGCACCCTGAAAAATCCCGTCACAGGGTTCTGATCAAGCCGGCGGGTTCCCCCGAGTACGGTCCTCGGGGGAACCCGTCGGTGTCTCCGGCCGGAACCACAGACCCCCCACAGGGAGCGGCACTACGGTCCTCACCTTGCCGTGCCCGCTCCTTCGGGGAGACCGACCATGTCCGAGCACCTCGCACAGCAAGCCCCGCACCACCCGCGGCCCGTGCCGGGGATCCTCCCGGAACACGCCCCGGCGCTCCACGCCTACGCGGAGGCCTTCTGCGCGAAGCCGCGCGACGCCACCGACCTGGCGGCCCAGGTGCTCGCCCGGGGCGCACCGCAGCAGGGGCCCGCCCTGCGCACCACACTCCTCGCCGAGGTGCGGCGCACCGCCCACGGCTGGCTGCGCGACGAACGCTCGGCGCTGTTGCGCCCGGAGTTCCGCTCCTGGTCGCGGCGGGCCGCCGACACCTTCGGCCCCGTCGACACCCTGCGCCGTGTGGAGTACGGCTCGGTGCTCCTGGCCGCCTTCGAGCAACTCGCCGACCAGTCCCGGGCCGCGCTGTGGCTGTGCCTGGCCGAGGAGGGCGAGTCGGCGCAGGCGGCCCGGCTGCTGAACACCACCGAGGAGTTCGCCGAGTCCCTCGCGCAGTCGGCCCGCGGCCGGCTGGTCGACACCTTCCTGCGGGTGCGGGCCGACCGCACCGCCGACCCGCGCTGCGTCCGCTACGGCGGCATGCTCGGCGCCATCGCCCGCGGTACGCACCGCGAGGCCCCCGCCGATCTCCGGCAGCACCTGGACGTCTGCCGGTTCTGCGCGCACGATCTGCGGCTGCTGCGCACGCTCGCCTCGGGCGAGGCGGAGGAGGCGCGACGCCTGCTGGTGGACCAGGTGCTGGTCTGGGGCGGCGCCGCCTACCGCAAGGGCCGGGCGGCGGGGCGCTCGGAGGGGCGGGCCGCGGGACGGGCGTCGGGACCGGGGACCTCGGCCGGGCCGCGTACCCCGTCGTCCGCGTCGTCCGCGACGGCCGAGGAGCCTCAGGGGGCTCAGGGGGCTCAGGGGGCTCAGGGGGGCTCCTCGCGCCCGACCGGCCGTCGGCGGAGACGGTCGGTGATGATGGTGGCGTTCACCGTGGTCCTGACCTCGCTCCTCACCACGGCCGTCGTCCGGCAGTTGTCGGGCTCCGACCCCGCCGAGGGCGCCGAGCCGCAGGCCGCCCCGGACACGAGCGCCACGGGGGACGCCGGGTCACCGTCCCCCTCCGCGACCGCCGACGCCGCTGCCTCCGTCGCCCCGGTCGTCCTCAGGAGTGTGGCGAACGGGCGCTGTGTCACCGGCCCCGCCGCCGACGCCTCCCCGGCCTCGGGCCAGGACCGGGGCCCGGTCCCCGCGCCCGATCCCGTCCTGGCCGCGTGCGACGGCGGCGAGGACCAGCGGTGGCGGGTGGTGACGCTGGAGGACGGCGCGGTGGCCCTGGTGAACGTCGCGTCGAGGCTCTGTCTGGACATCGCGGGCGAGCGGGTCGCGGGCGACGGGATGCAGCAGCGGCCGTGCGCGAACGAACAGGCCGACGCGCCCTTCCCGGAGGACCAGGCGTTCCTGGCGGAACGGGCAGGCGGAAGCGCGTTCGCCCTCGTCTGTCAGGACAACCCCGACATCGCGCTCGGGGTGCGCTCCGGGGAGGTCCGGATGCGGTCGACTCCCGCCGCGGGCAAGGCGGTTCACTTCTCCCTCGGCGGTGTCGACGACGCGAGCGCGAACGCGTTGGGGCTGTGACGGCCCGGTGTCAGAATCACCCCATGGCGGAAATCCTCCAGAAGGACTGCACCTGGGTCTTCGACGGTGACGCGCTGCGGCTGACGCCGGGCCGGGACAAGGGCGTCGGGCTGCTGCGGAAGGAACTGGGTGAACTCGTGGTCCCGCTGGGGGCGTTGGCGGGGGTCTCGTTCGAGCAGGGCAGGAAGAGCGGACGGCTGAGGCTCAGACTGCGGGACGGCGCCGACCCGCTGCTGCACGCGACGGGCGGCCGGCTGACCGAGCCGCACGACCCGTACCAGTTGCTCGTCGACTCCGACCGGTACGGGGTCGCCGAGTACTTCGTGGACGAGGTGCGGCACGCGCTGCTCCTCGACCGGGTGCCGTCGGGTCCGGTGGACGCGTATCTGCTGCCCGGGCCGGGCGTGCCGCTGTCCTTCTCCGCCGGGGACGGCACCGCGAGCTTCGACGGTGATCTCGTACGGCTGGAGTGGAACTGGAAGACGGAGGACGCGAAGGCCTCCGCGGGGCCCCGCACCCTGCGGGTCGAGGACGTGGTGGGCGTGGAGTGGCAGCCGGCCGTCGGCCTGGAGAACGGCCATCTGCGGTTCACCGTGCGCAACGCGCCCACGAAGGCGCCGCCGAAGTACGACCCCAACGCCGTCGAGCTGTGGGGCTTCAAGAAGGATCCGCTGATGGCCCTGGTCGCGGCGGCCGTGCAGGCCCGGCTGCCGCATCCGGCCCACGCCCCCGAGAGCGCCGCAGGGCCCGCCGCGCCGCCCGCCGGCCCCGGTCCGGAGATCCCCGCCCAGGCCGCCGGCGACGACCACGACGCGCTGCTGCGCCGGCTGCGCGAGCTCGGTGAGCTGCACCGGGAGGGCGTGCTGACGGACGACGAGTTCGCCCTGGCCAAACAGGCGGTCCTCAGGCGCTTGTGACGCCGCTAGGGGGTGTTTCGGAAGTCCTGTGCCGCGGGTGCTGTGCGGGACTACCGAAACACCCCCTAGGCCCGCCTGCCGCCGTGCTACTTGGCCCTGCGGGCCACGGTGAAGTGGTCGATGCGGTCGCCGGTCTCGGCGATGCCCTGGACCGTCAGGGTGGTGTAGTGGCCCTTCGGGGCGGGGGTGACGTCCACGCGCAGGAAGGAGTAGTTCAGGTAGCGGACGCGGGACCAGGTGACGGTCTCGTTGACCTTGCCGTCCTTGGTGTTGACGAAGGACGCCACCGAGTCGACCTCGTTGAGGTGGCCCTCGTAGGAGTCGGGGGCGGTGAACGCGTACAGGCTGCGGCCGGCCGCGCCCGCCGTGACGTAGACGACACCCTCGGTCTCGGGGTACGCCGTGCCGCCGATCGGGAGCTTCTTGGTGACCGTGTCGCCCTTGATCACGTCGGTGCGCTCGTACTGGTGGTTGTGGCCGTTGATGACCAGGTCCACCTGGTACTTGTCGAACAGCGGCACCCACTCCTGTCGCACGCCGCCCTCGGAGGCGTGGGCGGTGGAGGTGCAGTAGGCGCAGTGGTGGAAGAACACGACGACGAAGTCGATGTCCTTCGACGCGCGGAACTTCTTGAGCTGCGCCTCGAACCACGTGGTCTGGGTGCCGCCGGAGATGCCGAGGTTGGCCGGGATCTCGAAGGAGACGTCGTTGGGGTCCAGCGAGATGACCGCGGTGTTGCCGTAGACGAAGGAGTAGACGCCCGGCAGGTTCTTCTTGTCGGGGCCGTTGTCCGGGAGGTTCCAGCGGGCTTCCTCGCCGCCGTAGCCGTTCGGCGAGTACCAGGCCTCCATGTCGTGGTTGCCGAACGACACCATCCACGGCACGGACTTGGCGACGGACTCGGTCTGGGCGAGGAACTGGTCCCAGATGCGGGAGTCGAAGCCGGTGTCGGCGGTCTTGCCCTGGCCGGCCGGGTCGGCGTAGGCGATGTCGCCGGCGTGCAGGTGGAAGGCCGGGTTCTGGCCGAGGAGGAGGCTGTTGTTGGCCAGGCCGTGGTAGCCGACACCCTCGTCGCCGAACGCGGTGAAGGTGAACGGCGCCTTGTGGGCGGGGGCGGTGGTGAAGGTGCCCAGGGTGCCCAGCAGGTGCGGCTCGGCCGGGTCGAAGCCGGCGTGCCCGACGCCGTAGTAGTAGGTCTTGCCGGGGCGCAGGTGGGTGAGCTTGGCGTGCAGGTAGTACTGGTTGTGGTCGCCGGACGCGCCGACACCGGCCGGGGTGTAGAGGGTGCGGACCTCGGCCTCGATCTTGCGGGAGAGGTCCCAGGGGTGGGCGCCGATGCGGATGAAGGGCTTCTTCACCGCGACGGGGACCTGCCAGGAGACGGTGATCTCCGTGCGGGGGTCGTTGCCCCAGGCGAGGTGACGGCCGAAGGGGGCGACGAGCGAGCCGTCGACCTGCTCGGTGTGCGAGAGGGGCTGCGTGGGAACGGCGGCCTGGGCCGTGGCCCCGGTCACGAACGCGCCACCGGTGACGGCGCCCAGGGTGACCGCGCCACCCCTGATCATCGTGCGCCGGGAGAATCGTGCGCGCAGGTACTCGTGCTGCTCGGCCATGCTCATGCGCTCGGCGAGCTGGTCGGGTACGCCCATGCGAGGAGTGTCCATGACGTCTGAAAGTCGTCGCCCCGGGCGACGGACCGCAAGACGCCACATGGACGGTTCACGAACAGGCGCTCATAACACATTCAAGGTTCCCCCAAGGTCGCTTAACAGGGCCCTGCCCGAAATCGGGCAGGTTTCTTGCGAAACCCGCTCGCGTACCTCAGGATCTACCGGGTGCACGACGAACTGGTTGATCATCTGACGCGGTCCACGCCCCTCCAGCGGGGCGAGGCGCTGCGGGTGATCCAGGACGTGCTCGCCTTCTTCGACGAGACGACCGAGGACTACGTCCGTCGCCGCCACCGCGAGCTCCAGGCCGAGGGCCTGGTGAACGCGGAGATCTTCGAACGGGTCGCGGCGGACCTTCAGTACCGGGCGGTCGCGCCGCCGGAGCTGTCCATCCGGCAGCTGCGGCGCATCGTCTACGGGTGAAAACAGCTACACAAAACAGCTTGGGGATACCTCTTATATGTGCGGAATCGTCGGATACATCGGGAAGCGTGACGTGGCCCCGCTGCTGCTCGAGGGCCTGCAGCGGCTGGAGTACCGCGGCTACGACTCGGCCGGCATCGTCGTGACCTCGCCGAAGACGGCCGGTCTGAAGATGGTCAAGGCCAAGGGCCGGGTCCGGGACCTGGAGGCCAGGGTCCCGGCGCGCTTCAAGGGCACCACCGGCATCGCCCACACCCGCTGGGCCACCCACGGCGCCCCCTCCGACGTGAACGCCCACCCGCACATGTCGGCCGACAGCAAGGTCGCCGTCGTCCACAACGGCATCATCGACAACGCGTCCGACCTGCGCCGCAAGCTGGAGGCGGACGGCGTCGAGTTCCTCTCCGAGACCGACACCGAGGTCCTCACCCACCTCATCGCCCGGTCCCAGGCGGAGACCCTGGAGGAGAAGGTCCGCCAGGCCCTCAGGGTCGTCGAGGGCACCTACGGCATCGCCGTCATGCACGCCGACTTCCCGGACCGTATCGTCGTCGCCCGCAACGGCTCCCCCGTCGTCCTCGGCATCGGCGAGAAGGAGATGTTCGTCGCGTCGGACATCGCCGCGCTGGTCACCCACACCCGTCAGATAGTCACGCTGGACGACGGCGAGATGGCCACCCTCAAGGCCGACGACTTCCGCACCTACACCACGGAGGGCACCCGCACCACGGCCGAGCCCACCACCGTGGAGTGGGAGGCCGCCTCCTACGACATGGGCGGCCACGACACCTACATGCACAAGGAGATCCACGAGCAGGCCGACGCGGTGGACCGTGTGCTGCGCGGCCGCATCGACGACCGGTTCTCCACCGTGCACCTCGGCGGCCTCAACCTGGACGCGCGGGAGGCGCGCCAGATCCGCCGGGTGAAGATCCTCGGCTGCGGCACCTCGTACCACGCGGGCATGATCGGCGCCCAGATGATCGAGGAGCTGGCCCGTATCCCCGCCGACGCCGAGCCGGCCTCCGAGTTCCGCTACCGCAACGCGGTCGTCGACCCCGACACCCTGTACGTGGCCGTCTCCCAGTCCGGCGAGACGTACGACGTGCTGGCGGCCGTCCAGGAGCTGAAGCGCAAGGGCGCGCGGGTCTTCGGCGTCGTGAACGTGGTCGGCTCGGCGATCGCCCGCGAGGCGGACGCCGGTATCTACGTCCACGCCGGCCCCGAGGTCTGCGTCGTCTCCACCAAGTGCTTCACCAACATGACGGTGGCCTTCGCCCTCCTCGCCCTGCACCTCGGCCGCACCCGCGACCTCTCGGTCCGCGACGGCAAGCGGATCATCGAGGGGCTGCGCAAGCTGCCCGGGCAGATCGCGGAGATCCTCTCCCGCGAGGAGGAGATCAAGAAGCTGGCCGAGGAGTTCGCCGACGCCCGCTCCATGCTCTTCATCGGCCGTGTCCGGGGCTACCCGGTGGCCCGTGAGGCCTCCCTGAAGCTCAAGGAGGTCTCCTACATCCACGCCGAGGCCTACCCGGCCTCCGAGCTCAAGCACGGCCCGCTCGCCCTGATCGAGCCCGCCCTGCCGACGGTCGCGATCGTCCCCGACGACGACCTGCTGGAGAAGAACCGCGCCGCGCTGGAGGAGATCAAGGCCCGCAGCGGCCGGATCGTCGCCGTGGCGCACCAGGAGCAGGAGAAGGCCGACCGCACGATCGTCGTCCCGAAGAACGAGGACGAGCTGGACCCGATCCTGATGGGCATCCCGCTCCAGCTCCTCGCCTACTACACGGCGAAGGCCCTGGGCCGCGACATCGACAAGCCGCGCAACCTGGCGAAGTCGGTCACGGTCGAGTAGCAGGCGACGGTACGGGAAGCGGCGCGCCGGGCGTGAGGGATCGCGCCCGGCGCGTTCTCCATGGTGCGATCGGCTGCGGCGCCCCGGGTGACCAGGGTGCCGTCGGCCTCGGTGCCCCAGCGGCAGTCGTAGCCGAGCGGGTCGAACTGCGAGGTCAGCGTCCGCGGGGGCGCGTCGCGCAGCGCCTTTGGCAAGTGAACTCCAGGCGGGGAACAGGGAACGGACCCCGCGCGACGTCAACGGTCGCGGGGGTCCGCCCGGTCGGCCGGGGGGCTGCCCGAACTCCCCGGCGTCGGCTGCCGTTTCAGCCTGCGGCCGTCACACCGCGGCCGGCAGCCCGTCGCGGGAGCACGGTGGGCCAGTGGGCCATCGCCGCCGTGGCGGCGTACCAGGCGACCGCCCCCGCCGCGACGGCGAACCAGCCGCCCACCTTGGTGAGCGAGTCGTTGCCGGCGAACGCGGCGACCGCCATCAGGACGAGCGCCACCAGGAACAACCCGTAGGTCCCCCGGGTGAGTTGGTCCCCGCCCGCCGCGGCCAGGGAGAGCACCACGAGGGCGAACAGGAGCAGGAAGAGTCCGGCGGCGTTGTCGGAGGCCCCGGAGCCGGCGGAGACGGCCCAGGTGAACCAGAACGCGCCGAGAACGGTGAAGGCCGTACCGCCCGCCGTGTCGCGGTCTCGGAGGGCCAGCAGGCCGGCGACGAACAGGGCGACGCCGCCGATGTAGTGAGCGATGGTCACGGCGTCCGCCGCCGTCACGCCGTCGATCAGGTCGGTGTACCCGAGTCCGAACGCCAACAGGGTGATGCCCAGGGCGAGTCGGCCGACGATCGTGGTGGTGCTTCCCGCGGAGACGTCATTGTCCACGGCGGGCTCCCTTCATGCGGTGATGCGATGCGCGGTGACCGATATATGCCCTTCACAAGGGCACAAACACCTGTGGGACCAGGGGAATTCGGACGCCGCGCAGCAGTGCGCACAGGGGGTTCCAGAGGGGCGGGCGTGACCTACGGGATCACGATGACGGGCCGCTTCGCCCGCTTGGCGAGCCGGCCGGCGACGGAGCCGAAGATCCGGCCCACGATGCCGTGCGTCGAGCCCACGACGATCGCGTCCGCCTCGTACTCCCGTCCGACCTCTTCGAGTTCGTGGCAGATGTCACCGCCGCGCTCGACCAGGATCCACGGCACCTCGGCGAGGTAGTCGGCGCAGGCGAGCTCGAGCCCGAGGACCTCCGTGCGGTGGTCCGGGACGTCGACGAAGACCGGCGGCTCGCAGCCCGCCCACACGGTCGTGGGCAGCCGGTTGGCGACATGGACGATGATCAGGCCCGCGCGGGAGCGGTGGGCCATGCCGATCGCGTACGCGAGGGCGCGCTCACTGGAGGTGGAGCCGTCGAAGCCGACGACCACGCCGTGCTTGAAGGCGGGATCGCAGGTGGGGCGTGCTTCTTCCGCCGCCAGGGGCTCGGCCGCCGTGGGGTCGGCGACGGGCCGCTTGCGGTCCGCGGGTTCGAAGAATTCGTGACCGGCCATGGCTGTCTCGGCGTATCGATCCTTGTATGGGTTGGACGGCATGAGCGTCGGAGCTGTGTCCGGGAATTGTCTTCCCAACCCCATACCCCCAAGGGTACGGCGCCACTCCTCCTACGCCCAGACCCCGAGCACCCTCGGTGGGGGTTCCAGGGAGCATGCACGAGGGGGCGCCCGTAACGCAATGGTTGCTGCCCCGTACAGGCGGTTTGCACAGGATTCACTTACCCGTGGCCGACCGGCGCGGGCTCGTCCGGGCTCCGCGTGACCGACCGCGCCCGCCGGCGTTGAGCACCGTGCGCCGGGACCGTCCGGCGCACCGTACACCCCCGCCCCGGAAGGGAGCCCGCCCCCATGCCGCCCTCGCGCACGCCGTCCGCCCCCCGTTCCGGCGGCGAGCGCGCGAGCACCGATCTGATCCGCTGGGCGGCCTTCTCCTGCGTCCTCGTCCCGGTGGTCCTCCTCTGGTACGGCACCTCGCTCGCCGGCGCCGCCGGCACCGCGCTCGGTCTCGCCGCCGTCAGGGCCGTCTGCCGGCTGCTGCTGCGCCGGTCGGAGCGGGTCGCCGCCCGGCTGCTCGCCGAGGAGGAGGCCGGGTCGGTCCCGGGCGCGGGGGCGGGCGCCCGGGCCGGGGGACACGCGCCGCAGGCGCACCACCGGGGGCGCCATCAGCGCACCGGAACGGGGTCACATCGTGGCGGTCGTCACTCCGGGGGAAACTCACCGGCCGGTTGACCGGTTTTCACGCACAGGACCGGTGCTTTTCAGCCAACTTCCGCCCCCTGCGCATCCCTTGCCGTAACCACCCCCCACCCCCAGTGCCACCTGCGCGTATAAGCCCTCGGGAGCCCTGCGCACCCTACGGGGATTGGCCACTACGACGAGGCGCACTTCCCTGCACGCTCCACGAGTGCAACGCTTCGTGATCGAATGCTTCACGCCAAGTTGCCAAGTCGACAATCCGCCGGGTGCTGAACTGGCCACTCCGGCGTCGCGCGACACAGTAGATTCGATCTTGACTGTCTACGGCGGGGGACTCGTGCAGGACCGAGGGGAAACGTGCAGGAGCGACACAACCGAGGAGCCGCGACCACCGAGGGGGGCTTAGCAGGATGAGCCACGACTCCACTGCCGCGCCGGAAGCCGCGGCCCGGAAGCTGTCCGGGCGACGCCGCAAGGAGATCGTCGCGGTGCTGCTGTTCAGCGGCGGCCCCATTTTCGAGAGTTCCATTCCGCTGTCGGTGTTCGGGATTGACCGCCAGGACGCCGGCGTACCGCGCTACCGCTTGTTGGTGTGCGGTGGCGAAGAGGGCCCGCTGCGGACCACAGGGGGCCTGGAACTCACCGCGCCACATGGCCTGGAAGCGATCTCACGGGCGGGCACGGTCGTCGTGCCGGCCTGGCGTTCGATCACTTCCCCGCCACCGGAGGAGGCGCTCGACGCGCTGCGGCGGGCGCATGAAGAGGGTGCCCGCATCGTGGGCCTGTGCACCGGCGCGTTCGTGCTGGCCGCCGCGGGTCTGCTGGACGGCCGCCCGGCCACCACCCACTGGATGTACGCACCGACGCTGGCCAAGCGCTATCCGTCGGTGCACGTGGATCCACGAGAGCTGTTCGTGGACGACGGCGACGTCCTGACGTCCGCGGGTACGGCCGCCGGGATCGATCTCTGTCTCCACATCGTGCGGACGGACCACGGCAACGAGGCGGCCGGGGCACTGGCCCGTCGTCTGGTGGTCCCCCCGCGCCGGTCGGGCGGCCAGGAGCGCTACCTCGACCGGTCTTTACCGGAGGAGATCGGCGCCGACCCGCTCGCCGAGGTCGTCGCCTGGGCGCTGGAACACCTCCACGAGCAGTTCGACGTGGAGACACTGGCCGCGCGCGCGTACATGTCGCGCCGCACCTTCGACCGCCGCTTCCGGTCGCTGACCGGCAGCGCGCCGCTCCAGTGGCTGATCACCCAGCGGGTCCTCCAGGCGCAGCGGCTCCTGGAGACCTCCGACTACTCGGTGGACGAGGTCGCGGGCCGTTGCGGCTTCCGCTCGCCGGTGGCGCTGCGCGGGCACTTCCGACGCCAGCTCGGCTCGTCCCCGGCCGCCTACCGGGCGGCGTACCGGGCGCGGCGGCCGCAGGGCGACCGGCCGCTGGAGGCCGAACCGCCGTCGCCGTCACCGGCGGGACCGCCGCCGTCCCTCCACCCGGAGGGCCCGGGCCCCGTCCCTCCGCAGATCCGGCGCACGGCGACCTCCGGCGCGCTGGGCTCCACGTCCGGCCTCGCGGCCGAACACGCCCGCGAGGCGTACGCGACGTCGCGAGCGAGCCTGCCGGGGCAGCGGAGCGGGATGTAGCAGCGTGAGGGGGCGGCGGGGGCGAGGTTTTCGCCCCCGCCGCCCTTACCCGTTCGGTCACCTGTGTTTCCCACCGAGTCCGGTGGTGGGTGGGCGCGGGCCCGGGGTCCGGGGCGGAGCCCCGGCGAGGCGAGCAGCAGCACGGGGGCGCCACAAAAGCGGACGTCAGCTTTAGGGTGGTCGCATGAACGATCGCATGGTGTGGATCGACTGCGAGATGACCGGCCTCTCGCTGTCCGACGACGCGCTCATCGAGGTTGCCGCCCTCGTCACCGACTCCGAGCTGAACATCCTCGGCGAGGGGGTGGACATCGTCATCCGGCCGCCGGCCAAGGCACTGGAGACGATGCCGGAGGTGGTGCGCCAGATGCACACCGCGTCCGGCCTGCTGGAGGAGCTGGCCGGCGGCACCACCCTCGCGGAGGCCGAGGCCCAGGTCCTCTCCTATGTCCGCGAGCACGTCAAGGAACCCGGCAAGGCCCCCCTGTGCGGCAACTCCGTCGGCACCGACCGCGGCTTCCTCGCCCGCGACATGGCGACCCTCGAGGGCTACCTCCACTACCGGATCGTCGACGTCTCCTCCATCAAGGAGCTGGCCCGCCGCTGGTACCCGCGTGCCTACTTCAACAGTCCCGAGAAGAACGGCAACCACCGCGCCCTCGCCGACATCCGCGAGTCGATCGCGGAGCTGCGCTACTACCGCGAGGCCGTCTTCGTACCGCAGCCCGGCCCCGACTCCGACACCGCGAGGACGATCGCGGCGAAGCACGTGCTGCCCGCCCAGTAGGACGCCGGAAGCGGCGTTCGGACGGCTCCGGGAAAAGCCGTGCGCGAGCACCCCTTCGGACCCTGTACACTTTTTCTCGGCCGGTCGGAGACGACACAAAGTCAACAGCCGGTCGTGGTGGGTGTAGCTCAGCTGGTAGAGCACCTGGTTGTGGTCCAGGATGCCGCGGGTTCGAGTCCCGTCACTCACCCTGATTGATCAAGGGCTGACCTGCGAAAACAGGTCAGCCCTTGGTGTTTCTCGTCACCATGGGAACATCGCGGGAACCGATCATGGTTTTTCCGGCCTATGTTCCTGCCATGGCGAGCATCGTGGAACGACCGCAGAAGTCCGGCGCCATCACCTTCCAGGTGAAGTGGCGCGAGGACGGGGAGTGGCAGAACGAGAAGTTCGGCGACGATGACCCGGCCGTAGGGCGCGCCCAGGCCGAGCAGTTCAAGGCGCTGGTCGAGGCGCACGGCAACCGGTGGCCGCACGGCTGGGTGCCGGGGCAGGGGTTCGTCGAGACGCCGGCCGTCCCCGGGGACGTGCCTCTCGTCGACTACGCGAGCCGGTACGTCAGGCGCCTCAACGGAGTCGACGGCCGGACCAAGGACGACTACGAGCGAGACATCCGCCTGCACCTCTCACAGATCCAGCACACCAACCTGCGCGGCCAGGTGGAGCAGGCCACCATCGGCAACCTGATCCAGGAGGACGTCGACGACTGGGTCGCCTACATGAACTCCGGTGAGCGCGACCCCGAGGACCCGGAGAAGTGGCTGCGCGCGCCGGCCGACCCCAAGTCCATCAGGAACCGGCACGGCCTGCTGTACTGCGTCGTCCAGGCCGCCATCGACGCGACGCCGCAACTGCGCACGAAGAACTGCTGCACGCGCACCCAGCTCCCTCGAGCGGACGATCACATCAAAGAGGAGATGACGTTCCTCGAGCACGACGAATACCAGCGCATCGCCCAGGAGTTCACGGACCCCGACGCGCGCCTGCTCGCCGACTGGCTCGTCGGCACGGGGATGCGGTGGGGCGAGGCGAGCGCGCTGCAGGTGCGGGATCTGTCGCTGAACGCCGACATCCCCACGGCCAACATCCAGCGGGCATGGAAGCGCGCGCCGAAGGGCAGCCCAGAGAGTTTCTACCTCGGCCCGCCGAAGACCAAGAAGGCCCGGCGGCTGGTGGCTCTGACGCCCAGCCAGGCGGCCATGGTGCGGGAGCTGGTGGCCGGCCAGCCCCCGGAGGCGTACGTGTTCCGTACGGCGACCGGGCTGCACTGGCGGCACTCGAACTACTACCACCGGAAGTGGCAGCCAGCGGTGAAGGCGGCTGTGGAGAAGGGGCTGCCGAAGCGGCCGCGGCTGCACGACCTGCGGCACACGCACGTGGCGTGGCTGATCGGCAGGAAGATCCCGCTGCCGGCGATCCAGGCCCGGCTGGGGCACGAGAGCATTCAGACGACGGTGGACCGGTACGGCCACCTGGTGCGCGAGCTCGATGCGGAAATCATCACCGCGCTCGAGGACGTCATGGCCGGCCCCGCACCGGTCTCGCGTCTCACTCGGGTGGTGTAGCTCGCCCCTGGGCCGCGGCCACCGTTCTCGCGATGTGGCCGCGGCCCAGGCTCGCATGGTCACCCCGGTGCAGATGTCAGCGCGGCGGCCACAAGCCAGAGCACACCAGGTGGTTCAGGCCCGCAACGAGCTCTGCTCCAGCCTGCGGAGCGATCTCGCCCTTGACGACGAGCAGAACCACTCCGGTGTCCTCCACGAGCGGCATTACCACCTGGTCCCCCGGCAGAGAGTCGACGAACTCGATGTCGACCTGGGAGGGCGCTCGGTCGTGCTCGGCGTTGCGATCGTTCGCTGCGCCTTCGTCTGCCATTGGTGCAACCCCCTTGCATGGCATTGCCACGCACAGATGTTCGAAATTCCGAATACATGCGCGTGCCGATCCGTTTACGCCCCCCAGGCGGAGAACCGACGATGCCATACCGCCCGCCCCGTGACCAGAGCGGAACTAAGGGTTACAGAAACTGTTCTGCTTTCAGACCACCGCAGGTCACAGCCCTACCAGCATCAACCAGGCAAGATCGCGAAGCGAACGAATGGCGCGAGAGGGGCCACAAAACAGCACAGGCGGACCGTTTTATGGTGACCCGCCGTATACCGCTGGCCAAAACTTAGGCCACCCTGCGCCGCCGGCGCGAGCGACAGGGGACTGGTTCAGCGAGCGTCATATGCCGACGTCAGACGGACCAGCCCACGCCACTCTCGCCACTCCAGCCGTTACGCCACGCATCGCGCCCGCCTCGCCTCGGCCCTTGGGACGCCCAGGAGTGGTCTGTTTTCCAGCCATCCCTACTCGCGAGTACGACGGGCCTGAATGATCGCTTGCACCCATGCTTGATCTTCGGGCGACATGTCGCGGAAATTGTGTACGAGGGCCCGCACGGCGCCGTCGTCGCTCCAGACGGTGTCCATGCCCCAGAACTGAGCGCCGGCCGCTTCCCGGACGAGATCGAGGGGCACCTGTAGGCCGTTATGCAGGCCCGCGAGGCGGGCATAGTCCGGGATGTCCTTGAGGATGCCCTTCTCAAGGCGGTCGATCCAGTTGTGATCGACGACCGGACCAGCCTCGGGCCTCTCCGGATTGATGCACCGCAACGCGAGGGCACGCAGGGATAGGCCGAGCTCCGCTCGGCGTGTGCGCACGAGATCCGAGAGGTCGGTGCGCGCAGCATGCTCAACCATGGGGCTCATCCTGCCACTCCATATCGCCTTATTGGCGCGGGGTGTCCACGTTACTGGTGATACGTAAGTGATGTTGCGCCTGTTCAGGGCGCCTTTCCGTCTCGGGCGCAAGACAAAGTGTCCACGAGAGTGGACGCCTGCCGCTAGGTCGCGATCACGCCATTGACGAGTTTTGGGCATGTCTCACTGGATAGACAAGCTGTCCATGACGTGCCACACTCCTCATGTCTCACCACCGAGACGAACTGTCACACGAGGTGGACATGATCATTGAGCTGCCCATGTACGAACTGGTCGACAGAGAGGACTGCGACGGCCACACGTTCCTGCGGCTGTTGATGGAGCACGCCGGCGACGGGCGAAAGGTCTCCGTCCGCCAGCTGGCTCAGGCCGCAGGCGTCTCGCACAGCGTGATCGGCAATCTGCTGACCGGGAAGTCCAAGCAGCTCCCGGAGGACGCGGCCCACCGCTCCGCTGAACGGCTCGGCGTGGACTGCAACGTCCTGTGGGTGCAGGCCGGACGCAGCGTCCGCTCACGCCAAGCCTCCCCCGCTGCGCCAGCCCGTGAGGCGGTCGCGGTATGACCGCCCGCCACACCTACCCCGAGGCAGCGGCGATCCTCCGCGTCGAGGAGTCGTGGCTGCGTCGGCACATCAAGCAGCTCCCGCACTCGAAGAAGGGCCGGAAGGTCACGTTCTCGGACGCCGACCTGGACCGCATCGATGCCCTGCATCACCACGAGCCGACGACCGGCCCGCTCGCCACACCTGCGGCGCCTGCTTCGGCACCCGGCTCACACCCGCTCAGCAACCTGCGGCCGCTGCCCCGCCGGGGCAAGGCCCTCGCGAACGTCTCCTGACCACAGCAAACGGGGCCGCCACGGACCTAGCCCGTCCGCAACGACCCCGCTCGAGACGTCACCTCACATCAACCAACCTGAAGCGAGGCTCACGTGGAACAGGCTACCCAGGCCACCACGCCCACCGCATCCACCCAGATACAGCCCCCGGTGCCCGACTCGTTCGAGCACGCCGCCGGCGTCTCCGCGGGAATCTTCAGCCGCCTCGAGCAGAAGCCGTCCTCCGTCGAGATCAGCGCGGACTTCCCCAACGGCTGGTGCGTCCATTTCAAGTACCGCGCCGCCACGGCTGCCGGGATCCTCACGTTCGCCGAGCTGCTCGACGTCGACCTCACCACGGCCGCCACCGCCTTCGGTATCCATGTTGACGCTATCGCCAGGTACGAGGGCATCGAGGTCCGCGGCAGCGCTCTGCTCAGCCAGGCGGAGGGCGCCTGGCTGTTGGACCTTCCCACGCCGACCTCCGCTCCGGCCGAGACCCACGCTGTGCAGCCCGTGCCGCTCAACTCAAACACGCTGGCCCAGGCGCAGGCCGTCACGCCCGTCACCCTGGTGGCCGCCGAGGAGATCTCGGACGGTGACGTGTGAGCCAGGACCCGCGCACGATGCCGCACCGCCTTCACTCCGTCCTCCACACCGCGACCGTGATGCTGGACCTGCCGCTCGACACCCGCCAGCTCGAGGCCCTCGCCCTGCACCTCACCCCCGTCGTACGGGCGTGGTGCGCCGAGGCCATCGACACCGCGGCCGCCGATTCGCCCGTCCCGTACGCCGTCGCCACCACGACGGTGGACACCGAGGTCGGAGTCGAAACGACCGAGTACGCCGGCTGCGTCTCCCGCATCAGCGTCGACGTCGACCACGACTCCCCCGCCGCCGTCCTCGCCGAGCAGCTGCGCCGCCACCACGACGTCGTCGTTACCGACGTCCCGAGCGCCGTCTACCTGGGCCTGTCCATCCGGCCCAAGACGGTGGCGGCCTGGAAGTGGTGGCTCAAGAAGCTGTCGATCGCGCCCTCGGCGGTCACCGTGCAGGGCACCGACGCCTACGCCTCGAGCGAGGTCGACGGCGTGCTGGTCGCCCTGTGTGGCGAGGACACCGGCACCCTCCTGTCGGCCGACGTCCATACCCGCCAGGGCCTGGACGTCGACCTCGACTCCCCGGCCGGCACCGTCGCCGCGAAGGCCCGCCGCCAGCCCGACGTCACCAGCATCGAGATCCGCGACGCCCACACCCTCACCGTCACGGTGCGCGCCACCTCGCTCCTGGAGTGGCAGTGGTGGCTGGCGCAGCTCTCCGTCGCCCCCGGCACCGTGCAGTTCGAGGGCACGACCGCGATCGCCACGGGCAGCAAGGACGACGCAGTCGTCCACCTCCGCGGCGACGACTGCGCCGCGTTCTACGAGGACCAGGCCGCCGCCCGCCTGGTGGGACTGATCGCAGGTGGCACCCAGTGACCGGGGCCACCACGACCGCCGAGTGGCTCGCCTGCGCGGGCATCGGCACTGGCGGCGGCACGACGGTCTTACTCCTACTGAAGGTCGCCATCGACGGGCCGCCTCATCTCGAGCTGCCCCACCCGAAGCTGCCCCGCCGCGCCCCGCGTCCGGTCTCTCCGCCGCCCGCCCAGGCCGGGCACGGCCGGCACGCCGGACCCGCCGCGCTCGACGAGACCGCCTCCCTCACCTGCGTGAGCCACGCACGCCACAGCAAGGGACGACCATGGAACTGATCACCGAGGTGTACTTCGGGTGGAAGCCGTTGGCCCACGGGCCCGGCTGCCCGAACCCGGTGTGGGACGACGTCCAGGTCCTGCATTCCGAGGGCATCCGCCCCGGCTCGTACGGCGCTGACCACCACGCCTGCACGCACCCCGACTGTGGCCACGCCAACACGTTCGACCGGGTGCAGCTGCGGCTGTTGTGCCGGGACTGCCAGACCGTGACCACGATCTCGGGCGAGAGCCTCGCGCAGGTCATCTCCCACCCCGCCGCGACCGGCTGGGGCCAGCCCCCGGCCGAGCTCGCCGGCGTCTGGCTGTGGCCCGGGCGCCCCGCCATCGAGGGCGGCGAGCCGCACCAGTACGTCGTCACCCGGCAGGCGCAGGCCGTCACCCCCGACCTGCTGTACGGGATCATCACCGCCTACCGCGACTCCGAGGGCAACCGCCGCTGGATCGCCGGGGCCATCCCCGACAAGCACGGCGCACACCAGATCTCCACCCTGCGCTGGCGCCACAGCAGCAACGGCCTCACCGACCTGGCCGCGGCCGCCGCGTGGATCGCCAACACCGAACTGCGCGCCCAGCGCCCGCTGGTGGTGGCCGTCTGATGCCCGAGATCAAGAAGCCCGTCATCGTGCGCGCTGGCCTGCGCCGGGTCTGCTGCGACAGCAGCCCCGACAGGCCGCGCGGCAACGTCAACGGCGCGCACTGGGAGCTGTACCTCGTCGTCTACAACACGACCGACCCGTGGCCCGCCCACAAGTGGCCGGCCTCCCGCCGCCACCAGATCCCGACCATCGCCGAACGCCGCAAGGTGCTCGCCGATTTCGGGTACGCGCCGGCCCTCAACGCCGAGTGGGAGTGGCAGGAGGACGAGACCTCCGCGCATCACGGCCACGCCATCACGGTGTGCGTCTTCGCGACACTCGACATCCTCCCGCTCGAGCAGGCCCCGGCCGCCCAGGGCGGTGACCGCTGATGCCGCGCCGCGCCTACATCGAGAAGAACTTCAGCCCGGCCAGCGGGGCGCTGATCGCGAAGGCCGATGAAATCTGCAGGGCCTACGCCCAGCAGGGCTTCGACCTGACCCTGCGCCAGCTGTACTACCAGTTCGTCGCCCGGGACCTGCTGCCCAACAAGCAGTCCGAGTACAAACGCCTCGGCGCGGTCGTCAACGACGCGCGCCTGGCCGGTCTGCTCGACTGGAACTACATCGTGGACCGCACCCGCAACCTGCGCAGCCTCCCCCACTGGGACACCCCGCAGGACGTGATCCAGGCTGCGGCCTCTGGCTACCGCACCGAGCGGTGGGCACCCCAGCCGTACCGCGTCGAGGTGTGGATCGAGAAGGACGCCCTGGTCGGTGTCATCGCCGGAGCGTGCGAGCGCAACGACGTCTCGTACTTCTCCTGCCGCGGCTACACCTCGCAGTCCGAACTGTGGGGTGCAGCCCAGCGGATGATCCGCTACCAGGACGACGGCCAGAAGCCGGTGATCATCCACCTCGGCGACCACGACCCTTCCGGGGTGGACATGACCCGGGACATCCGCGCCCGCCTGGCGCTGTTCGAGGCGGACGTCGAGGTCGTACGGATCGCGCTGAACATGGACCAGGTCCGCACGTTCAACCCGCCGCCGAACCCGGCCAAGCTCACCGACTCCCGCGCCGGTGGATACATCCGCGAGCACGGCCGCAGCAGTTGGGAGCTGGACGCCCTCGAGCCGACGCTCCTGGACCGGCTCATCGAGGACGAGATCGACTCCTGGCGCGACGACCGGCTGTGGGACCAGGCCACCCAGGCCATGTGGCGCGAGCAGGAACTCCTCGAGGCCGTCGCCGACCAGTGGACCGCCGTCGCGGACATGGTTTCGGAAGGCGGTGAGGGCTGATGCCGTCGCGTCGCGTACGCCCCCGCATCCCCGAGACCAGCGCCGCGCAGAAGGCTGCGGCCCAGGCATGGAACAAGGGCATGGTGGGGCAGGGACGCCCGGCCGAGGAGCGGCCGGCGTTCGAGCCGTGCCCGGTCGACGGCTGCGCCACCCCGGTCGTCGGCCGCCGCCCGCCGGTGGCCGGCATGGTCCAGGTCCGCGGCTCGGCCGACGGCGCTGCCGCCCACTGGTACTGCCCCGTACGGTGCGCGGCGATCGCCCGGGCCCGCGCCGAGCTCCGCGCCGTTCCGGACCGCCAGGGCGGTGAGCGGTGACGACCTCCCGCATCGACGTCATCGCGGCCGCTCTACGCAAGCCGGACCTGCAGCGCGCTTTCCTCGGCCATGAGCTGCGTGGCGCGCTGGTCCAGGGCCTCGGCCCGGGCAGCACCGTGCCGGAGTGGACGGCGACGGTGCCGATGCTCGCCGAAGCCGTCGACACCGCCCTCACCGGGGCGGAGGAGAAGGACATCACCGCTGCGGCGGGGACGCCGTCCACTCCTCACGCCCTGGCCATCAAGTTCGACGGCGTCGACCTGGTCGGCGTCTGCTGCGGCCGCGTCATCGGCCGCACCCCGCCGGACCGGCCCCTCGCCCCGGGCCTGATCGGCCTGTGGCAGCGCCACACCGGCGAGCCCGACCGGGACAAGGCCTGGGCCGACGCCCTCGCCTCCCTTCAGACCCCTCCCTCCGAGATCGGAGCGTCATGACCACCCGCACCCAGTCCTGGACCGTCAGCCTGCAGGACAGCGTGTACGCGCTCGGCGCGGCCGCGCGTGAATGCCAGGCCGCCCACCGGGCCGCGGCCATCGCTCACCGCCACGTCGACCTCGACCGCATCCGCCTCCTCGACGGCAAGGTCCTGTGCCGCCACGTCAGCTACACCGGCGAGCAGGAGCCGCACCTGACGTCGCTCAGCCGGATCGGCGACGTGCAGATGAAGGCGGAGCAGCGGCTGAACCGGCTGTACGAGGAGGCGGCCCGCGCCTACGCCCACGGTGCGAACTGGGCGGTGCGGCAGGTCCTGTCCGGCCAGCAGCCCGCCCACGTCGAGCTCAAAGTGGACGCCGACGGCCTGTTCGTCCTCGGCGAGACCATGCCGGTGCTGCAGCTGGACCGGTGCGCGTCCGCGTCTGCGCTCGAGGCGGCCCGCCGTACGTACGAGCGGTGCATCGTGGCCGGCTTCGAGGCCGAGGGCATCGCCTCGCAGGACGAGATCGCCGACTACGAGGCCGGCGAGATGCACGCGGCCCTGGACGTCGCGGCCGGTCTGCCGGACGCCGCTTACGCGTACGGCGAGCTGGCCGAGGGCGCCGTGCACTGGGCGATCAGCAACCGGGCCCGGGCGAGCCGCGAGTGACCAGCGACGCCCCGCGGATCCCCGGCGTGGACGGGGTGTGCGGAGCCCTCACCGGCCCGCACACCCCGCGCACCCGGCTCTTCCACTCCGGCTGGTGGTGCGACCTGCACACCCCCGCCGCCCAGGCCGGACGGGACGAGACCCCGCCGGGGCCGGGCTGGCCCATCCACCGCCAGCCCCCGCCCGACACCGAATCTGAGGCCGCTGCCCCCACCAGCACCACCGAGCACAAGGAGCGACAATGACCGCACCGGCCACCCGCCCGACACCCGCCGTCTTCGCCCGGCGCAAGCCTCAGCCGCCAGCTGCTCCCTCGGCACCCGCACCGCGGCCCCCTCGGCCGACCGCGGCTGAGGCCCCGGCCGAGCCTCAGTCGCAGGACCGGCCACTCACCGCCGCCGACGCGATCCGCCCGGGCAAGATCCGCAAGTCCGAGATCCTGCGCCCCCTGTACGAGCGCGGCCTCCGCACCAGCCGCATGCTCCCCGAGGCCCGCCTCGTCGGCCTGACCCTGCTCGGCTACGCCAACTTCCAAAGTGGCGTACTCCACGCGGAGTTCCGGCCTACGCCCGAGCAGCTCGCCGACGCGACCGGCCTGACCCCCCGCCAGGTCCTGGTGCAGATCGAGGTCCTGACCAGCCGCGGCTGGCTGCGCGAGCGCACTATCGCCAAGGGCCCGAACCAGGGAGTTTCCGTCCTGCAGCTGTGCATCCCCGTCGCGGTTCTGCAGCTGCTCCGCGACGACCGCGAGCACGCACGCGCCACCACGCGATCCGGGACCACCCGGTGAGCCGCGCCCTCGCCGCCATCTGCGCGGCGCTCACCACGATCGCCCTGCTGCTGGCCGCTTCCGCCACCCGCTGACCCAACTCCCCCAAGGAACCGCTGATGTCCGCCGCCGCGCTCGCAGCCACCCCGGCTGCACCGCACCCCGAGCCGCCCCGCGCGGCTGCGGGTGTGCGCCCGCGCGACGGCGGCACCAGCATCCTTGTGCCCCTGCGCCTGGTCGTAGGTGCTCAGTACGCCGACACGGCCCTGAGCGTCTACGTCAAGATCGCAGCCCTCGCCCTCCGCCCGGAGGGCTGCACTGCCAAAGTGAGCGTGCTCGCCGAGTACCTCGGCATGTCCAAGAGCGCGGTGGAGCGAGGCCTGCGCCACCTCACCCAGCCCGATCCCGCCGACGGGATCGTCGAGGTGCCGACCACCCGGCGTACGCTGCCCGGCGGCCGGGGCCAGTCCGCCCACCGCACCGTCCGTGCCCTTGGCGACGGCGAGCTGTGGGTGCGGATCCCCGTGCGTGCTGCCGAGGCCCTCACGCCCCGGCTGCTGCGCGTGTACGCGGTCCTCACCTACGCGGACGCCCGCGGTATCCCGCTGGCCGTCGCCGAGCTGGGCGAGATGCTGCGCCATCACAGTGGCCAGCGCGCGGGCGAGTGCCTCGGCGAGCGCCAGGCCCGCCGCCTGGTCGACGAGCTCGACGCCACCGGCTGGCTCACCGTCGGCCGCCGCGAGGGCGCCCGTGGCCGGCACGCCTACGAGCCACACCGCCGCCCGCTGCGCGGTGTCCCGGCCCCGGCCGCCGCGCCCTCGGCGCAGGCCGATGAGCAGCTGGTGCTGTGGGGGGACGGGGCACCGGACATCCATGACGGATCGGGTGCGGACGATCATGACGGATCCCTCGCGTCTGAGGAAGACCCCGTTACTGACCGACCCGAGAAGACGCACGTGCCTGGGGGTATCCGCTGTAGGCGAGGTGACCGTAAGTGGGTCGCCGCCCCTGTGGACAACCCGGTGCCGGACACGTTCCGCTCCGAGGGTCTCGCGCTCCGCGCGGATGCCGACACCCCCACCCCGCCGTCCTGTGACCGGCCCGCCTACGACGGGCCCGGCCTGCAGCTGTCGCCGAGGGTCTGGCGCGTCCTCGCCCCCGTCCACCACGAGCTCCCCGGCATCCGCACCTGGATGCTGCGGCGGATCGCCCGCGAGATCGGCGCCCAGCTCGACGCCCCCGCAGGCAGCGAGGAACGCCTGACCGACCGACTCACCCGCCGCTACGCCACCACCGAGACCATCCGCGACATCGGCCGCTGGATCCTCGGCGCAGCCCTGGTCCGGCACGGCTGCGGTGACCCGCGCTGCGAGACCGGCGTCATCTGGGAGACCGGCAGCGACTGCGAGACCTGCGCCCTCAACCGGCAGGTCGAACAGGCCCGGGCCCGCAGGGACGCCGAGATCGCCGAGCGCGCCCGGCTCCTCGAGGAGCAGCGGCTGCAGCGGGAGCGCGCGGCAGCGGCCGCCCAGCGGCAGAACCAAGGGCTGCCGCCCAAGAAGACCTACCGCCAGCGCGAGCGGGCGAGCGATGCGGAGATCCGGGCGGCGATCGCCGAGCACGGGCCCGTCGTCGCCCTCCACCTCTACGGCCACCTGCGGACGCTCCCGCTCCTGCACGGCCCCCAGCCACCCGCCGACGGCGGAGAGGAGACCTGACCCATGCCGACCACCCCACACCCCACCCGTGGCGTGACCACCTGCAACCGGTGCGGCGGACGTATCCGCTGGGCCACCGGTCCGCAGCCCGGACAGCGCACGCCGCTCAACGCCCTGCCCAGCCCGGCCGGCGGACTGGCCGCGCACACCAACGGGCTCGGCGGCCTGGTCGTGCGGCAGCTCGACCCCGACCGGCCCGAGCCCGAGGGCGTCGAGTGGAAGGCCGTCGCGCACTGGAGCAGCTGCTCGGGCGGCAACAGCCAGCAGCAGCCCGCCAGTTCCCGCCCGGCACGGCGCCGCCCCACCGTGCAGCCCCCGCTCTGGGGCCAGCAGCAGGGCCGGTGGACCCGATGACCACAGCCCCAGCACCCAGGCCCAACGGACAGCGCCTCACGGCCGAGGAGCGCGCAGAGATCGAGGGCCGGACCATCGCGCTGCTCCTGGCCGGCGCCACGATCGAGCGGATCCGCGACGAGGTGGGCATCACCGCGCCGACCATCATCCGGATCCGCCGCGACGCCGGCCTGCCCGACCCCGGCCGAGGCAGCAACAGCCCGCAACCGCGCACCATCGCCGACGCCCTGGCCGCCACGGTCGAGGAGCACAGCGACGGGCACGCCCGGTGGACAGGGCCGATGGCTGGCCGCATGCCCCAGCTGTTCGCCGAAGGCGGCCGGTTCAACGCACGGCACGTGATCTTCGAGCGGCACCACGGGCGCGCGCCGGTCGGCTACGTCCGCAGCAACTGCGGCAACCAGGCCTGCGTGGCCGGCGCGCACCTCGCCGACGACGTCCTGCGTGACACCTGCCCGGAGGAGCCCGTGACGATCCGCGCCTTGAACAACCTGCTCGACGAGATCGACCGCGAGGGCGGACCGCAGGCCGCCCGCGACAACCGCCTCCACCTCCAGACCGAGGAGCCCCCTATGGCCACCGCGCCCCAGCCCACCACCCGTGTCGCTCCCGTACGGGCGGTCCCCTCCAGCCCGCCCTCGCCCGTTCCGGCGGAGGCTAGCCAGGACCGCAGGCCGTCGGAAGACCTGCCGATCGGGAAGCTGCTGAAGTGGGCCGAGGACCACCCCGACACGACCGTCCAGGCCACGGCCGGACGCACGCGCGCCGCACTCGTCGGCCTGCGCAACCGGTACGACACCGACCACGAACTGGCCCGGCTGGACACCGAAGCCGAGCAGCTGGAGCAGCAGCTCGCCGTAGTCCGCGCCCGCCGCCAGGAGCTGGCCCCGGCCAAGGCAAAGAAGCCCAGAGACCCCGACGCCGCGGCCGCACGTGCGTGGGCGAGGCAGGCCGGCGTGGACTGCCCGGCCAGCGGGCGTGTGCCGAAGGCGGTCATGGACGCGTGGCGGCAGGCCACCGGCAACATCGGCCCCGCGAAGTAGAGGGCCGTCATGTCGATCCTCAAGCGCAACGAACCGCTGTACACCCTGGCCTGCAACACCGAACGCTGCGCCGTCATCGCCGAGCACGACGACGGCATGCCCTGGTACTTCGAGTCCCCCGAAGCCGCCGCCAGCTGGGCCCACGACAACGAGTGGGACGGCCCGGACATCCTCAACGACGGCGCGCCCGCCTACTGCCCCGACTGCACCCTCACCCGGCAGGAGGCCGAGGCCCGCGCGGCATCCGACCGCGAGCACCACCAGGCCGAGATCAACGCGGCGATCGCCTACGCCCTCGAGGAGCTGTAGCCGTGGCCACCGTGTGCGAGCTGTGCCACCAGCCGATCCGGTCCGCCGCCGCCCGCGCGCGGCGGATCGGGTCCCGCTGCTGGCGCAAGCTCCGCCCCGACCAGCGCGCCGCGATCCGCGCCGAGCCCTTCCGTATCCGGGCGATCCTCGCCCGCCCCGCACCCGCCACCGACGGCCAACTCCCGCTCGACGACCAGGAGCCCACCAATGCCTGACACCCCTGCCCCCGCCACGCCCGTCCCCGCCGACAGGGCCGCCGTGCTGGAGGAAGCCGCCGCCGCGATCGAAGCCGAGCAGGCCCGCGAGGAAGCCACCGAGTGGGCGCAGCAGGACGAGCCGGACCCCGAGACCGAGGTGCAAGGCACCGCCGTGCGTGCCAGCGCCGCCCTGCTGCGCCGGATGGCCGCCGGGGCGCGGGAAGCCGCGTCGGCCGCGCCCACCCACACCGCCGCCGCGAGCACACCGCTGCCGTCCTCCCACAAGGAGCGCCGCGACCAGTACGCCGCGCGGATCTACGAGTACTGGAACCCCGGCGACCGGTGGGAGGACGCGTACCCGGACGACCGGATCGCGTACGGCGCGGACGCCGACATCGCGATGGCGGTCGCCGACGCCGAGGCCGGCAGGACCGTACCGGCACCGGTACGTACGGACATCTACCTCGAGGTCGCCGATCGACTGGCCCTGTTTACCGCGGCGCCTCAGGGCAAGGCGGCCACGGCAGCACAGCTCGCGGACAAAGTCCGATCGTGGGCTGGTCAGCCGAGCAGCGCGCCGGAGGTAGCCACTCAGCGGCCTTCCCTCACCGAGATCTTGGGCGAGGTCGCCGCCGAGCGCGGCCGCCAGGACGAGAAGTGGGGTGAGCAGAACCACCCCGACGGCACGGGCCAGTACCCGGAGACCATCGACGCGGACGTCGCGAAGATGGCGTGCCAGTCGGCAGCTGAGGGCGGCTACCTGGACTGGCTGCACATTCTGCGCGAGGAGGTCGCCGAGGCCTTCGCCGAGTCCGCCCCGGACCGGCTGCGGAAGGAACTGGTCCAGGTCGCCGCCGTCGCGACGGCGTGGATCGAGGCGATCGACCGCCGCCAGGCGTGCGTCGGCCAGGCCTGCGCGCAGCACCCCACCGCGCCCGTCATCGCTGGGCACTGCGGCGGCTGCCCCGTCTACCCGGCCGACCTGGCCCCCGTCCGGGAGCCGCGGGCATGATCACGCACTTCGTCGGGGCGGTGTTCCCCGTCCTCGCGCTCGCCGGGCTGCTGCTGTGGGCCGCCACCGTTTTGGGTGGGGGTGACGGTTCGTGACCCGCCATCAGCGCCGCCAGCACGCCGCGACCGCCGGGGCCATCGCCCTGGCAGCCGCCGCCATCGCCCTCGCCTGGCACGGCCTGTACGGCGAGGCCGTGCTCGCCGGGGTCGTGGTCCTGTCGCTCACCGACGCCGCCCTGCGCGCGCACCGCGAACACCAGCGGGAGCTCGCCGAGTTCGACTGGGCGCGCCAGCGCGGCCTGGCCATGGACCCGCCGCCACTCAAGCCGTGCTGCTGGATCGGCTCGTCGTCACGCGGCCGCGCGCATAACCCCCGCTGTACCCGCCCCCGCTACGAGGACGGGACGGTCGACGAGTTCCTCGCCGAGCGCGAAGGACGGGGCTGAGACATAGACACATTCGCCATCTGGGACGAGGCCGCCGGCTGGGTGTCGGTGCCCGGGACGGTGGAGCTCGTCGCCGACGAGGCCCCCGACTGCTCCCACCTCGTCTGGCCCCGTCAGTACGGCAAGGGCACCATCACAGCCGAGTTCACCGCCCGCCCATCTCCCGGCTTCGCCCGCCTCATGAGTGAGTGGGAGGCAGCCATCGCAGCCCGCCGCACGCTCATGCTGGCCCGCCTCGCCGACGACCTCGGTAAGCCCCTGTCCCTGGTCCGCCGCCAGGCCGACGCGGTGGACCGCCTCCTCGAGGCCGCCGGCATCGCCGACGGCTACGGCCAGCTCGTCCCCCAGGCCCTACGCCCGCCCATCCCCGCCCCACCCCAGCCGCGGTAACCCATGCCCGGCCACACCCCGCTCTGGACCACCCGCACCACCAGCAGAAAGGCGGCCCCATGATCTGCACCCTGTGTAAGCAACACGCCCTCGAGTACGGCTACCTCTGCCCCGAGTGCGCCCTCACCACGATCAACCGCCTCACCCTTCTGCCCCGCATGTGGGCCTCCCTCGAGCCCTGGCTCACCCCTGGCACCAGCGGCACCGCCCAGTACGGCGGCCGTGTCCGCCGCGCCGAGGCGCCACTGCCCCTCGACACCGAGGTCCTGGACCTGCGTTCCGCCGGCGGGATCGCCGGCGTCCTCGAGGACTGGCGCGACGCCGTCTGGGAAACCCGCAGCCGCCCCGTACCCGCCCGGTCTGGCGCGCTCGCAAACCGCATCAGGACCGCCGCGGCCCAGCTCGTCGGCGAGATCTACTTCATCGCGCTGTGGGAGCAGGGCGGCAGCCTGGCCCACGAGATCCGCCGCCTGGTCGACCGTGTCCGCGCCGTCGTCGACCAGGGCGACCGCGACCCGCAGCAGCACACCTTCCTGGGCTACTGCATCGCAGTCGACCCGTCCGGCATCGTCTGCGGCCGCCGCCTCGTCGCCGACATGGCCCGCACCGTGCAGTGCGACTGGTGCCTGTGCCAGTACCCGCCCGACACCTGGCTCACCCTGCGCCGCTACCAGCCCGGCAGCCTCCGGCCGACCCAGGTCGACAGCGCCGGGGAGCACGAGGAAGGCCTCGAGCCAGCCGCCTGACCAGCGGTCCGACCACTGGGCCAGGGTGCTATGGCCCCCATCTGACCCGCCGAAATACCTTTACGCAGGTCAGCCAGCATGTCGCTCGCGGGCGCCGAACAACCGTCAACACAGATACGCGATCTTCACCCCATCAGTACATGATCGGCGCCCTGTTTTTGAACGGCCCTAAAGAGGACTGTTTGCTGAGGCTTATAGGACAAAAGATCAGTTCGACATCCCCTCAACATCACTCCGACGGCCTACTACACGCGCCCTATCAGGCCTAATCGAAGAATGAAGTTATCAACAGGTAATGCGACTGGATTTCATGGGTGCGCGAGTGTCCGCGACGAGGGAGGCAGACGCCTGACGGGGGCCTGTGGTTACGGTCTTAGCAGTTGAGCGGGGCCTCGAAATCACACGGGCCTGGAAAACCTTGATCTCGAGGCCCCGCTTGGCGTTCCCCCAAATGGCGTACATATGGGAGACCCATCTCCATGAAACACATCCCCGACTGGGTTGCACAACTACCTGCCCACTTCCGGGTGGCGAAGCACAAGGTCAGCCTGTCCTACTGGCGCACACGTGCACGATTCGCAAAGTCTGCGCCCAAGTGGCGGCGAAAGCTTTGGCACGCGTTCCTCACAGGGGCAGCGTTTCAATGCGGGCGCTACGCGGTCATCTTGATCGTCCTGTGGTGGTTGGCCCACCGCTAAACCCAGCAGAGACAACGAGCCGCTCACCGATATGCAGGTGAGCGGCTCGACGCATAGCTCGCCTCTGCAGACGCCGCCCTGCCCAGGCCCCGGGCCAACAGGCCGAATGCATGCGAGGCCCGCCGGACGCTCGTAGGCTGAAGCCGCTCGGGGCCGTCACGGAGGTCTCGCCATGCCCCGGTCCATCTGGTCAGGCGCCATCAGCTTTGGCCTGGTCACGGTGCCTATCCACGTACAGTCCGCCACTGAGGACCACTCGATCCGCTTCCACCAGTACCACCTGGACGACATGGCCCGGATACGTACCCGCAAGGTGTGCGAGATCGAGGACCGCGAGGTCTCGAACGCGGAGATCGGCAAGGGCTACGAGCTGACCAAGACACAGGTCATACCGATCACCGACGAGGAGCTCCGCGAGCTGCCGCTGCCGACCGCGAAGGCGATCGAGATCGACGCGTTCGTCCCGCTGGAGTCCATCGACCCGATCCGGATCGGCGAGGGCTACTACCTCGCCCCGGACGGCCAGGTCGCGGCGAAGCCGTACAAGCTCCTGCGCCAGGCCCTGGAGCGCTCGGCGAAGGTGGCCATCGCGAAGTACGCCTGGTCCGGCCGTGAGCGCCTGGGCCTGCTGAGGGTGCGCGGCGACGCGATCGTGCTGCACGCCATGCGCTGGCCGGACGAGATCCGCGATCCGGCCGAGTTGCTGCCCCCGCCGGTGGAGGTCTCCGAGGAGGAGATCGATGGGGCGCTCGCCCTGCTGGAGACGATGACCCGCGAGGACCTGGAAGGGGAAGAGTTCCAGGACACCTACACCGAGGCCATGGAGAAGATCATCGAGGCGAAGCGTGAGGACCGCCAGCTGCCCGAGGCCCCGGAGCCGGAGGAGCCCAGCAAGGTGCTCGACCTGATGGCCGCCTTGAACGAATCCGTGGCCAAGGCGAAGGCAGCCCGCGGCGAGGACTCCGGACCGAAGCCGAGGAAGAAGACCGCGCCCAAGAAGACAGCCGCGAAGAAGACGCCAGCCAAGAAGAGCGCGGCGAAGAAGACGACCGCGCGCAAGTCCCGCAGCGCCTGACTCACCCGTCGAAGTAGCCGAGCTCGGTGTCCGGCCGGCAGTGCGGGCACGCCGCTACGCCTTCCGTGAGCGCGTGCAGCGCGGTCGACCGGTCGACGCCCTTCGATCGTTTCCCGGCGTTCCAGCAGCCCCCGGCGTGGACGTACACCGCGTCCTGCCCGGACAGGCCGCGCTCGATCAGCCAGTCCGGCGCGGGCGGCCGGGCCTCGATGCCGTGCTGGCGCTCCGCTTCCCGCTGCTCGGCGTCCTTGATCTGCTGCCGTACCCGGTCGAGGGTGAGGGTCAGCCAGGTCTCCAGGGTTCGGAGGCGTGGCAGATCGGGCGGCAGGTCGTTCACGTGTTCGATTCTAGGAGGTAGGCTGCCCACCGGCACCACGAGGGGGCGAGCACGACAGGAGGACGAGATGCCCACCGACCAGGAGCGACTCGCATTCCTCGACATCGACCCGGCAGCCCTGGACCCGGCCCCGGCCCGCCCGGTGCGCGCCGACTGGTGGCCGCGCATCGACATCCACTCAGCGGACCGCCGCCGCTGCTGCTCCTGCCGGGCACTGGCCGTTGCGACACGCGTCGTCAAGATCCCCGATCTCGGGCTCCGCTGGCACGATCAGTGCCGGGACTGCATGGTCGCCGGGATCCAGCAGAACTGGGAGGCAGGGCGCCCCATGGAAGGCCGCTACCGCGTCACCCTGTGGGCGACAGACCGGCCACTGATGGAGGGGTGGTGGGCGACGCGAGCGACCGCCGACGACAAGGTCACCAGATGGATCGGCGCATACGGAGGCCGGGACGGCGCCCGGGTCACCCTCGACGACGACGAGGCGGGCGCCCGGTTGACGAGTTGGCCGGATGAACCGTAGGCCTCTGCCATCCTGAGGATCATGGCCCACCGCACCTATCCGAACCGCGAGCGCGCCCTCCGCCGACTGAAGCGTCGAGACGCGGCTGACTCCCTGCCGAATCAGCGACGCCACCGGCCCGAACCGGAGGCGGTTCCGGCGGAGTCGTACCCGGTGGACGAGTACCGGATCTCTACGCGCTGACCGGTTCGGGGTGGCGTACGGCCCTGCGCACCTTCGCCTCGATGTCGTAGCGCGGCGCGCCCTCATCCTTCGCGTGCCCGGTGACCGCGGCCTGGCTCGCCTCGGCGAGCGCGCGCCAGTTCCTCCAGGCCGTCTCGTACGCCGCATTCTGCTCGTCGGTCCACTCGACGGTCACGCGTCCGTACTCATCCCGCAGAGCCAGGACCTGAGCGTGCGCCTGGTCGGCGGCCTGCTGCGTCTCGACGAGTTCTTCGAAGGTGTGTGCCACGGCCAAGGATCCTACGTGCGACAGAGCGCAGCCCCCGCCTCGACGACGGGGGCCGGCATCGGCAGCTACTGCGAGGCGTCCGGCGGGTCACGGTCTACCTGCTGGTCTTCGAGATCCGTACGCCGCCCTGGCCGCGTGACACGCTTCCTGAAGTACGGCGCCGCGAGCCGGTAGTCCACGGCGTTCGAGCTGCCGACTTTGACGACCGGCGGGAACGCAGGGTCCTCCCGCGAGATCTTCGACAGCCGCTGATGGGAGATCGTCTCGACGATCCCGTCAGCCACGAGCCTGCGCGCGAGCTCGCGAAACGACACCATGTCCGGCCCTCCTTCGGCCTCGGCCATGGGCACCATCCTGTCTGACCTTGTTGCCACGTGGCAACAAGGTCGCTACTTTGGATCCGGCACAACGGCAAAACCCCTCGGCCCATGTGGAGTTGCAGCTCCGGGCCGAGGGGTGGACCCGTCCCAGCGATCACAGGAAAGGTCCGCCATGGAGCGTACCCAGTCCAGCCCTCCGCCCGAAGCCCCGTCTCCGCTCGCCCGCTACGGCCGCGGCCAGGCGCACGTCGACGCGCAGGTCCGCACGATGCTCGGCGAGATCGCCGAGCGCCTCGAGCGCAACCGCCCCGACCAGCCGCTCACCGCCACCGCCCGGATCGCCGTCCTCCAGGCCACGACCATGGACCCGGTCCTCAGCCGGGCGCTGAACCTCGCCTGCCCGGAGATCACCGGTCACATCACCCGCACCGCCTACGCCGCCCGCCTCCGGGAGATCAAGGGCGGAGGCGAGCAGCGATGAGCATCTGGCCGTCCAACCGGATCATGGCCGAGTCCGCCACGCCGGAGACCTGCGCGGGCGACCTGCGCAGCACGACCGCCCCCGACGGCGAGCCCACCGAGGCCGAGCTCGCAGCGGGCGAGGCCCGCACCCAGCTCGCCTCGGCCCGCGCGATCGACGGCACGACCCGGCGGCGCAGCTTCCTGCCGAAGCGCTGACCGCCTCCAGACCGCGGGCCCCGCGAAATCCCCCACGCGGGGCCCGCACCCTCTCCTCCTCCTGGAGCCCACGTGTCCTCCCTGGACCAGCCCCTCGCCTGGACGAGCACGCACTGGCCGCTCATGCTTCTCACGGCCGTCCTGATCACTCTCATCGTCGGCCTCGCCGCCTACATCGCCCACCGCACCAGCGGCAACGTCCTCGCCGCCAGCATCGGCGCCCTCGTCTGCACCGGCTTCTCCGCCGACACCAGCTGGCGCTTCGCCGACCACCGACTCCACATGGCGACCAGCGAACGGCTCTGGCTGTTCGCGGCCGGCGAGGTCGTCCTCGTCGTCTGCGCCATCATGGCCCGCGCCAACAAGCTGGCCACCGCCACCACCGAGCAGGCCGGCACCCCGGGCGTGCCCGGCGTCATGGTCTGGTGCATCGCCGGCGTCCAGGTCGTCCCCGCGTTCACTGAGTCCGGACTCGTCGGCGGACTCGTGCGTGCCGTCTTCGGCCCGGTCATGGCAGCCCTGCTCTGGCACCTCGCCATGGGCCTGGAGATCCGCGTCACCCGCCCCGAGGCCCTCTCCACCGGCCTGCCCGCCCAGATCGGCCACGAACTCCGCGAGCGCCTCCTCTCCCACCTTGGACTCGCCACCCGCAACCGCACCGCCGAGGAGATCACCCGCGACCGCGCCCACGCCCGGGCCGTACGCCTCGCCTCCCGCCGCAGGCTCGGCCCCTGGGGGAGGGCCCGGCTCGCCGCTGCCGTCGCCCGCACCCGCGCCACCACCGACGGCACCCGCCGCCACGCCCTCCTTCAGGACCTCGCCGGCCGCCGAACCGCTGAGCAGCTCCACACCATGGACGTCATCTCACCCTGGGTCCTCGAACCCGCACCGCAGCCGCACCCGGCCCTCGAACGTACGCAGCCGGAGCCGGGGCCGGATGCCGTCCCGGATGACTTCGACGACACAACAGCAGCCGCCCTCGCCGTCGCGCAGCCGACTGCACCGCAGCCGGATACGGCTGCACCCCGCATCTTCACCGACGGCGTGGAAGGGGAGGGGGCACCGGCTGCGGCTGCGGCCGCGGCCCTCGACCCAGCGGCCCTCGTCTTGTACATGCAGCCGATGCTGCCGCCGCAGCCGAACGTCTGCGCCCCCGACCCCGCAGCCGCGCAGCCGCAGCCGTCGCAGGTCATCCCGGCTACGGCTACACCGCAGCCGATTGCAGCCGCCCCGGCCAGCAGCCGCAGCCAGGTCGCGCAGCTGCGCAGCCCGGACACCGACGCCCACGTCCTCGAGCGCGCCCAGGCCCTGAACATCCGCGTGCTCACCGAGACCGGCAGCCAGGTCTCCCAGCGCCAGCTGCAGCGCGACCTCGGCATCGGCCAGCGCCGCGCCCAGCGCATCCACGCCCACCTCCCGACTGCACTCCCCACACCGGCTGCGGCTGCGCAGCCACCCGCGAAGGAAGCATGACCGTGACAGCCGCCCCCGGCGCGGACGAGATCCGCGTACGCCAGATACTCCGCCTCCGCGGTGTCGGCCCCGACGCCGAACCGCAGCCGACTGCAGCCGCAGCCGCCGAGGCCGACCGCCCGCAGTCGGCTGCGGCTGCAGACCCGATCGCAGCCGCAGCCGAGTGGTGGCGTACCCGCCCCACCCCCGCAGCCGTAGCCGCAGGCGACGAGAGCGAGGGCGCCCCGGACGAGGGCGAACCCGCCGAAGCCGCAGCCGTCCCCGACGACCCGCCCCGGAAAGGCCGGCGCACCATGTTCCCCTTCAAGCGCGGCGCCCCCGACGACGAACCACAGCCGCAGCCGCAGCCGACCGAGGTCGCACCTGGCATCCACATCACGGTGCAGCCCCCGCAGCCGGCCGAGACCCCCGCGCAGCAGCGCGACCGCGCCTGGCGCCAGGCCGTACGACGGTGGCTCGCCGTCCACGGCGCCGCCGCCGGCGTCGGCTGGGCCTTCGGCCTGAAGACGGCCATCACCGCCATGCTCACCGCCGCACAAAACGGGGGAGTGGCCGCCGGCCTCGCCCTCGCCGCCTTCTCCTACGTCGGCGCCGAGTACGTCATGGCCCGCTACCTGCGCATCGTCCCGCCCCCGCTGCGCCCGGCCGCCATGTGGGTTCTGCGCATCCCCTTCGCCACCGCCCTCCTCGCCACCGCCCTGTACACCCCGAACGCCCTGATCGGAGCCAGTACGTGATCACGCTCGCAGTCACGGGGGAGACGGTCTTCGGACCAGTCGGCGCCGGCGGCCTCGCCCTCGCCCTGTCCGTCCTGCTGTTCTTCGGCGTGAAGGGCAAGGGCAAGGTCAAGTTCGGCACCCGCGCCGCCGGAATCGTCGCCTTCCTCGCAGGCACCTCCTACGCCGCAGCCGGACAGATCTGGGCCAACCCCGAGCGTGTCACCAGCCAGGGCCTGACCGGCTTCGGTGTCGGCACCGGCGGCGGACCGCTCGGCAACGTCGGCATCGGCGCCGTCGCCCTCGTCCTGTTCTTCCTCATGCTGACCGCACCGCAGAACCCCGTGACCAGCGCAGTCCTCGGCATGATCAGCGCCTTCGTGTTCCCCGCAGCCGGGGATGGCTCGATCTTCGCCGTACCCGTCGAGTTCGCCTCCGCCGTCCTGATCATCGGGGGAGCCTGATGCGCGTCTGGATCGCCGTCTGGACCGGCTCCAGTCGGATCGCCCAGGCCCTCGCCGCCTGGCTCGGCAAGCAGCCCCTGCCCCGTACCGCCGCCGTGTTCGGAGCCGCCCTGTTCATCAAGGGCCTGCCCTGGACCTGGCGCATCGCCTGGACCGCGACGGCGGCCTGGCTCATCACGGCCGTCGTGCTCGGCCTACGTCTGCCCGACCCCAAGGCCAAGGCGGGGGAGGACACCTCGGCAGAAGCCGAGCCGCCGGCCGAGACGGAGGACGACTGCCAGGCCGACGAGCTCCCCGAGAAGGTCAACGGGTTCGGGCTGACCTTCCGCGAGGAGCTCGCGCTGGCCCTCCACGCGGTGGGCGCCCCGCACGCTCACATCACCGCCCTCGCCGAGCATCTTGGCGCCCCCACCGACCGCGTTCGGGAGGCCCTCACCGAGGCCCGCATCCCCATCTCCGGCGGGGTCCGCATGAAGGGCCGCCCCGTGGCCGTCTCCCCGGGCGTGAAGCAGCAGGACTTCCCACCCCTCCCCTCCCCCGCCCAGCAGGGCGCCCAGGAAGGGGCGTTGACCAGCAACAACAACGACAACAACAACGACGGCACCGCCTTCGACACGGTGCCGGACGAGGCCAACCCCGCCCGCACGCACGTCCGCTGGCGCCGCGCCTCCGCATGACCCCGGGGCGGCCGCCCGCCTGGCAGCTGACCGACCGCCCCGGCCCCATCCCGATCACGAGACAGGAGACCGCCATCATGGCACTCGGATTCCCACGCCCCATCAAGCCGGACGACCCCCGGCTGAAGGGGCACGAGACGACCTACCAGGCGTCACGCGGCGGCTGGTTGAAGACCACGAAGAAGCCCGCCCCGGGCACCCCGAAGAAGAAGGAGCAGGCATGAGCGAGCGCGTCCACGTCAAGGTCTTGCTGCTGTTCGGCGACCAGGCCGAGATCGTCGCCGACGTCCCCGCCGAGGAGCGCGCCGAGCCCCAGCGCTACCCGGCCGCCGACGTCGCCGCGGCCGCCGGCATCCCCCTCGACGAGCTCGCCGGCGCACGCCTGACCGCCGAGGTCGGCGACGACGACCGCCTGTCCGGCTGGCGCCGCGCCTGACCGCACGCACAGGCCCCCGGCCCATACGGACCGGGGGCCTTTCCCCGCCCCAGGGTGTTGCAATTCTAGGCGCCAGTGCTGTAAAGTTAGACGTGTCGGAAGGGGAGGTGAGAGACCCCGGACCGACAGCCAGTTGAAAACTCAAGAGAGGAAGCCACCATGGCTGACCGTGACGACGAGGTCATGCATGCGCTTGTGCATGGGATCTCCGTGACGTACTCGCTCCTGGTCGACGCGTGCCAGGCACTCCCCGTGCCGATCACCCTGCCGACCGACCGGCACATTCCCGCCGCCAACGCGGTCCCCGCAATCCAGCGGGTGGCCGCACTGGCCAAGGATCAGCCGATGGGCGAGACCCAGGAGGCGCAGCTGTACACCGGCTGCATCCACCTCCTGGCCGCCATCGACCTCTACGCGCTGTGCGCGGCGAGGTACGAGGACACCAGAGCTGAGGGTGTCGGTGCCAATCTGCTCCACGCAGACGAGGCACTGAAGAGCCTGATCATCTGGCTCCTGGCGAACGCTGGCTGATCCACCCCCGCCCCCCGGCAACCAGCCGGGGGGCTCTCTCATTTCCCCACCCAGGGGAGTTGCAATATTAGACGTGAGTGCTGTAAAGTTAGATACGTCAGGGCGGGGGGTGAGAGCCCCGGATCTGACACCAGTTGAAAATTCCAGAGAGGAGAAGCCATGGCAGACCATGGCAGCGACAAGGAGCGGTTCCTGGAGCTGGGAGCCGTCGTGATCGGGATGATGGATTACCTTCGGGCACTCCTGCTCGACCTCCCGATCCCGGTAGTCATCCCCGAGCTCGATGGGGATGAGGTGACGGGGCCCGTGCTGGACACGGTCCTCGCGCTCGACCGGGCACGCGTCCTCATCGAGGACGAGCCCATCCCCGGCTCACACCGACTGGCCTACGGGCACCTCATCCTCGAATGGTTCACCGCCTACGAGATGCTGTGCCTGCGCCAGATGGCAGGACCCGCCCCCTGGCGACTCGACTGCGCACAGCACGCAGTCGCCCGGTTCACGACCATCGCCGAGATGATCGAGAACGACGAACTGGACGACAGCGACGAGTCGTAATCGCACCGCCCGCCCCCGCAGCCAGCGCGGGGCGGGCCCCTCCTCTCGGAACGCTCAACGCCCGCCCCACCGCTCTCACGCACAGCAAAAGGGGCCGACGCAACCCCGGTCACCCGGGGGTGAGAGAGCGTCGGCCCCACCAGTCGAAAACTCCGCAAAGGAGAGTCCAGCCGCCATGGTAGCCCCGCAACGCATGATCGCCCCCGAGATCGCCGAGACCTACGGCGTGAACCAGCACACGGTGCGCGCGACCTGGACCCAGCACCCCGAGTGGCCGGCCCCCACTGGCAAGCGCGGCCGCTACAAGGAGTACGACGCCGAGGACGTCGCCGCGTTCGTCCGCGAGCACGTCCAGCGCCAGGCCGTGGAGCTGGAGCCCGAGCGCCTCTACACCGCCCAGGACCTCGAGGCCGCCGGCATCGGCATCAAGGCCGGCACGATCCGCGCCGACCTCACCCGGGGCCGCTGGCCCGAGCCCGACGACACCGAGCACGGCACCAACCGCTGGTACGGACGGACCGCCATGAAGGCCATGATCGGCCGCCGTAGCTACCGCCGGAACGATGAGTGAGCGCGCCCGCCCGGGGAGGCCGGGCGGCCAAGTCAGACCAACGGGCCTTGGCCCGGCTCCCCACCCCGAGGCCCCGCCGCGACTTGCGACGGGGCCTCGCTGTACCCGGAGCATGCGCTACGTCCCAGGCGCCGCTGGCGCCTCCTCGAGCTTCCCGAAGTAGTCCAGCCTCCACCGCACGCCGCCGTCGTCGGTGAACGCCACGCTCGGCTTACTGTTGTGGAGCGTGGCGGGCGAGAACGTCTGCGACATGAACCGGGCAGCCCTATCCGGGCCGAGGAGCGCCACCGGTGCGACCATACGGTCCCGGGCGCTCACTGCCCTGTCACGAGGGTGCGCGTTGATCGGCCATGCGTATATCTCAGCCGCCAGGTACGCCGCGCCGAATCGCACCTCGACATCATGGATGGGCGAGGTGCTGAAGTTGCTCACCGTCACCACCCAGTGGTCGTCCACCGTGGGCGTCCCCACGCCGGTCACCTCACCGCCGGCCTTACGGTGGTAAACCTTGATCTGCTGGGCCTGCGCCTTCCTGCGGTCCTTAGCGGCAGCGCGCAGCTCGGCGCGCTCCAGTTCGAGGTTGACCGACTGCTCGGCGATGAACACCCGCTGCTCGCCGATCTGTTCTCGCTGGCTCTTGATCGTCTGATACGCGAAGAGCGCGGCACCGCCCGCGAAGACCGCCGCCACCCATGTGGGGACATCGCCCCAATCCACTGCACTCACACGCGCACCGTAGACGCAGACACCGGGCCGGGGACCAGACGATCAGTCACAGAACTGTCACACCGCCCACAACGGCCCCAACCGGCTCCAACTCGGGTGCTCCACAGCTAGGATCGGCCGGCATCTGATCGAGCCGCTGGGGGAACCATGCGCCGCACGTCCATCGCCATACTCGCCACCGCCTGCCTCGCCCTCGCCGCCTGCTCGGCCTCCGGCGACAGCGACGACAAGCCGAAGGCGCCAGCCAGCAGCGCGACTTCGTCCGCACCGACCCTGTCGGCGGCGGAGGCCCGGCAGGCCTGTGTGGAGGCCTGGGCCGAGACGATCGCCTCCCGCCCGGACGACTTCAACGCGGAGACCGACGAGGACGTCGAGCCGTCCGCGTGCAAGGGCCTTCCCGAGGGCGACTACACCGACATGTACTTCGAGGGCCTCCAGCAAGCCAACAAGCAAGGGCGGGAAGACCTCCAGGCCTGCATCGACGACCCCGCGTCCTGCCCGACACCCTGACGCGCCCACGCCGCCGGAACACCACCAGCCCCAGCCCATGCCGCACCATGGGCCACATGCAGTACACGTCCCTGCCACCCGGCTACCTCACCACGACCCTCGCCGCCCAGGCCGCTGGCGTACAACCCGCAACCATCCGCGACTGGGTCCGCCGCGGCATACTCCACCGCGCCGGCGGAAGCACCCGCCACCCCATCTACACCGTCGACGCCGTCACCACCGCCCAGACCGCCGCCAAGCCCAACCGCCCAGGCCAACGCGCCCACCGGTAAACCCCGCTTGACGTGCGACGATCCATGCGCCACGATCTTCCCGCACAACCATGTCCAAAAACGGACACCCCAGACGCACGACGAAGGCCCCGGAGAGGCGAGCTCCGGGGCCTTCGTCGTGCCCGCGCCCGCCGTACAGCAGCCGCTCACGCCGACGCACCCCCACTGGGGACTGGGGACGCGTCGACGCCGTACGGCGGGCGCCCCCCTCGCCACCAGGAGCAGTCCCATGCCCAACACCCCGCCCGCCCCGTTTGACCGCGCCACCGCCCTCACCACCGCCCAGCAACGGGCCTTCGAGCACGCCCAGGCCGCGCAGAAGCACCACGCCCAGGCCCTCGAGGAGACCACCTACGCGGACGCCCACGCCAGCGACGACTACAGGCGCGCGGCTGTCGGCGAGGCCCGGCAGCGTGCCCAGGGGCACGCCTCCCGTACCGCTGACTCCGCCAGGCTCGCCGACATGTGGGCCAGCGTCGCCCAGGCCCTCGTCACCGGCACCGACGGCCGGCCCACCACCTACGACCTCCACGTCCAGCTCGACCCCAAGAGCGTCGGCGAGGAACTCCTCCGCCAACTCCGCACCACCCCCGGCCTCGGAGGCTGACCATGCCGGCCAACCCCCGCAACGGCCGCCCCTACCGCCGCCTCTGCGACAAGCAGCGCGCCCTACGCCTGCCCTGCTGGTGGTGCGGCGAACCCATCCGCTACGACCTCACCGGCCTCGCCGCCCAACGCCACCGCGACGCCTTCACCCTCGACCACGCCGTCCCCCTGTCGAAGGGCGGCGACCTCCACGACCCCGCCAACGCCCGCAGCGCACACCGCCGCTGCAACTCCGCCCGAGGCAACCGCATCGACGCCGCACGGCAGCCCGTACGGTCGTCACGAAGGTGGTGACCATGCGGACGGACACCCAGCAGCCTCTACCGATGAGCCCCGAACTCGCCATGGCGTTCCACCGCGCCCACGAGGACCGCAACGCCTACATCAGCGAGCAGCCCTGGCAGATCCGCATGCGGCCCGGCTTCGAAGCCTCCATCCCGTTGCCCGGCTGCCCCCACTGCTGGCGCGATGCAGAGGTCGTGCAATGGCACGTCTTCGCACACGAGATGTGGACCATCGTCGAGCCCTGCGGCCACTGGTTCCAGACCGAGACCCCCATCACCGTCCAGCGGACCGGAGACGGCTGGTTCGCCGAGGAGGAATGGCTGCCGTGAGTTACGACGACGACTACGCCAAGCTCGCCCAGCGCTTCAAGGCCGCGCACGCACGCGGCAAGCTGCGCGTCCTCACACCCCGCAACACCGCCTGGCAGACACGCACGGGCATCGCCTGGTGGCTCGGCTACGCGCTCCACGAACCCCGTGACTTCGCGTACACCGCGCCCCGCCGCATCGCCTGCCGCGTCCTCCGCCAACACAACCCGACCTGCGTCGGCCGCCCCGCGCCGCATCCCCGGAGGTGGTGACGCATGGCCACCGGCGAACTCGCCTGCCACGTCCGCTGCCCCGTCTGCGGCGAGGAGATCACCCTCGACGCCGTCCTGCGGCTTGGCATGAAGCGCATGGTCCTCGGCATCGACCTCGCCCCCGTCCACGCCCACATCGCCGAGCAGCACCCCGACCAGAGCGACGAGACGTAGCGCCAGCGCCCACTGTCGGACCCATGAGCCACGATGAGCCCATGACGACATACGACGGTCCAGCCACGGTCATCGCAGACGGTACCGAGTACGAGGTAACGGCACAGCTCACCAGCACGTCCCGGGAGTGGTACGGCTCGCTCGAGGTCCCCGACGGGACAGCAGCGTCGGCCATCTTCGAGGCCGACAACACCAAGCTGCGCATCGGCGCCCGCGACGCCGACTTCCTCTCCCAGGACGGCAGCACCGACATGGACATCCAAGGCAGCGGCCGGCCCCCCTTCGGCAGCTGACCAACCGAGCCCGCGGCCGACGAGGTGGTGACCACACCGTGCTGTACGTCGTCACCGGCCCGCCGGCCGCGGGCAAGTCCTCCTGGATCGAGGCGCGGGCCACGCCGCGCGACATCGTGATCGACCTGGACCGCATCACCCGCGCCCTCACCGGCCCCGGCGCACCGCAGTGGAACCACGACCCGATCGCCAGCAAGGTCGCCCTGCGCGCCCGGTACGCCGCCATCGACGAGGCCGTCAAGCACCTCGACTCCGTGGACGTCTACCTGATCCACACCATGCCCAGCGCCACCTGGCTCGCCCGCTACCGACGCCTCGACGCCTCGATCGTCACCGTCGACCCGGGCGAGCAAGCCGTGCGTGAGCGCGTGCGGGCGATGCGATCGCCAGCGATGGACCGCGTCGTCACTCGCTGGTACCGCCACTACCGAGGCGGCGACTCCCGGCCGGCGGCCGCGCAGTCGTCCCGCGAGTGGTAACCCTCCGCTACCCCGCCCGACCGGTCACGGACTGCTACCCGAGGTCCGCGCGGCGGGTGCTCGCGGCGCCCGATCGTGATCCACTCGGCGGCTGGCGGGGGAGAGTGGGTTCGAACTTGGGCGAGGACCCGGGCGACCCAAACGCCCTTGTCGCCCGTATCTCTCCCCGAGCCGATCGCTAATCCACGCGAACCGAGTTGGGCCCCATTAGCGGACCATGATCACCGCCCGCCGCCCGTCACTCTCCGTGATGATCGACCGTAGTCACTCGGAGTGACGGCCCTTCAGGACGGAGCTCGCTAATGACCGCGAACGAGACTCGGCGGATTAGGGCGGGCGCCGTCGCGAAGGCGACCCGCGCCGAGCTCGATGACCTCGGTGTCTCCCCCGAATCGAGCGCCTCGGCCGCCGCGGCTCTGCGCCTCGCCAAGATCATGGACTCCTCCCCTGACCCGAAGGAGGTCGCGGCCGCCGCCCGCGAGTTGCGCCAGCACATGCACGTAGCGCGAGGGCTGGCGCCTCCGAAGGACAGGGGGGACAAGATCGATGAGCTTGCTGCTCGACGCCCCCGCCACTCCGCGTAGCGGCGATCCGATCGGCTGCCAGACCCCGCGCATCATCTCCACCCCGCACTACCGGCGCATCGAGACAGGCCGCTGGACCGGGATCGAGGACCAGGCCGCGCTCGACTTCCGCTCCCCGGCCGGGCAAGAGGCCATCGAGCTCGCCGCCGACTCCAGCCTGATGCTGGACCCGTGGCAGCAGCTCGGCCTGCACCACAGCCTGGCCGAGGACGACGAGGGCCGCTGGACGTCGTTCGAGGTCGTCCAGAACGTCACCCGGCAGAACGGCAAGGGCGGCTACCTCGAGGCCCGGCAGATCGCCGGGGTGATGCTGTTCGGCGACAAGCTGGTCATCCACACCGCCCACGAGTTCAAGACCGCCCGCGAGAGCTTCCGCCGCCTGGACCAGCTGATCGAGGGCTCCTACGCCCTCAGCCGCCGCGTGAAGCGCGTCCTGCGCAGCCACGGCGAGGAAGGCTTCGAGTTCCTCAACGGGGCCCGCATCCTGTTCCTCGCCCGCACCGGCAGCTCCGGCCGAGGCTTCTCCGGCGACCTGGTCATCATGGACGAGGCCATGGCCCTGCGCGCGGCGCCCATCGGCGCGCTGCTGCCCATCATGTCCGCGCGGCGCAACCCCCAGCTCGTCTACACCTGCTCGGCCGGGATCGGCCAGGAGAGCGAGCAGCTGGCGCTGCTGCGGGCGCGGGCGCTGGCGAACAGGCCGGAGCCGGACGACTCCCTCACGTACCTGGAGTGGTCGGCCGAGCTGCACGCGCGGGAGTGCCCGCGGGACGAGGACGGTCACATTGTGTGTGCAGAGCACGACGACCGTGCGGACGTACGGACGTGGCAGCGGGTGAACCCGGCGCTGGGCATCCGGATCCGCGTGCAGGCCGTACGGCGTGAGCTGGCGACCATGAGGCCCGACCTGTTCGACCGTGAGCGGCTCGGGGTGGGCGACTACCCGGCGCAGGCCGAGGAGACCTGGCAGGTCATCGCCGAGGCCGCCTGGCGGGCGCTGAGGGTGCGCCAGTCAGCCCTGACGGATCCGGTGGCGTTCTCCATCGACACGACGCCGGAGCGGTCCTGGTCGGCGATCAGCGTGGCCGGTGGCACCGAGGGCGACGGCCGGCATGTGGAGAAGGTGGACCACCGGCCCGGCACGGACTGGGTGATTGAGCGGGCGGACGACCTGGACCGGAAGTGGTCACCGTGCGTGTGGGTGATCGACGAGGGCGGCCCGGCTGGCTCACTGGCCGGGCCGCTGCGGAAGAAGCTGGCCGAGCGCGGCCGTGACCACCTGGTCGTGGCGCCGAAGGTCCGCGAGCTCACCCAGGCCTGCGGTCAGTTCTACGACCGGGTGCAGGACGGAAGCCTGCAGCACCTGGACCAGGCGCCGTTGGCGACGGCCCTGGCCGGGGCGACGAAGCGTGACGTGGGCGACGCGTGGCTGTGGTCGCGGCGTGGCGACGGTGTGGATGTGAGTCCGCTGGTGTCCGCCACGTACGCGCTGTGGGGCTGGGAGCAGTACCACGACGTCGAGCCGGAAGGGGCGCCGAACGTATGGTGACGAAGGAGCCGGAGGAGCCGGAGGCCCGGCGGGAGGGCCGGGGGCTGCTGGTCCTCGAGGTGGTGTTCGTCCTCGTCGTGGTGGTGGGACTGTCGCTGTGGAGTGTGCCGGCGGCGGTGATGCTCGGGGGCGTGCTGGGGGTTCTGGCGTGCGAGCGGGCCATGGCCGACCGGCGTGCTGCGGGCGGGCAGGACGGGGCGCAGGCGGGGGGTGAGCAGCCGTGAGTGGTCTGTTCGGCCTGTTCGGCGGGCGGGCGCAGCGGGGCCTGGAGAGCCCGGCGCAGCCGCTTACCTCCGAGGCACTGGCCCAGTTCCTGGGCGGCGCGCAGTCGGATGCCGGGGTGTCGGTTTCGGAGACGACGGCGCTCCGGGCATCGCCGGTGTACCGGGCGGTCAGCCTGATCGCCGGTGTGTCCGCCGCCCTGCCGCTGCACGCCTACAAGGACGGCACCCGGGACAAGGTGAGGTCGGATCTGCTGCGCAATCCGCACCCGGACCTGACGCCGGTGGAGCTGTGGCGGTTCGCGTACCTGTACCGGGTGCTGTGGGGCAACACCTACATCCAGAAGGTGCGTTCCGTATCAGGGCAGGTCAAGGAGCTGTGGCCGCTGTCCTCGGACCGTGTGCGGGTCGACCGGGTGAAGCCGAGCGATGCGAACCCGGCGGGGAAGCTGTTCGACGTCACCGACGACTGGGGCGTCTCGCACGTCCTGACGTCAAAGGAGATCATGCACATCCCCGGGCTGGGCTACGACGGGCTCACCGGCTGCTCGCCTGTACGCCTGGCCATTCAGGGCATCGGACTCGCGCAGGCCGCCGAGAAGTCCGCGGCCCGGCTGTTCGGCAACGGCAACATGATCGGCGGCGTGCTGCAGACCGAGCAGCGCCTAGACCCGGACCAGGCTGCCCGGCTGAAGGAGCGCTGGCAGGCCAAGATGGCCGGCGTCCAGAACAGCCACGAGATCGCCGTGCTGGACAGCGGCGCCGCGTACAAGCCGGTGGCCATGCCGAACACGGACGCGCAGTTCCTCGAGTCTCGGCAGTTCCAAGTCGTCGAGATCGGCCGCATGTTCGGCGTACCGCCGTTCCTGCTCATGTCGACGGAGAAGTCCACGTCGTGGGGTACGGGGCTGGAGCAGCAGGCCCAGGGCTGGGTGACGTTCGACCTCAACCCGACCTGGCTCACGCCGACCGAACAGCGGGTGACCAAGGAGCTGATGCTCCACGAGGACTACACCAGCTACCAGATGGGCGGGCTGCTGCGGGGCGACTCGGCGGCGCGGGCGACGTTCTATCGGGCGATGCGGGACGTCGGCGCGTTCAGCGCCAACGACGTGCGCGCCCTCGAGGAGCTTCCGCCTCTGCCCGCGGGCGAGGGCGGCGACGCCTATCTGCAGCCGATGTACATGGCGCCGCTGGGCTCCAACCCGCTCGCCCCGGACGGCGAGCAGCCGGCTGGTGCGGGATCGAACAGGGCGCGGGCGGCCGCGCTGATGGCGGAGGCGCAGCGGCTGCTGCAGACCCCCGACGAGATCGAGGAAGGTTCCTGATGAGGACTCTGACGAGGACGACGACTGAGGAGCGCCGCCGCCTGCCTCTCTCGACGGCGGACGTCGCAATCCGCGCTGACGAGGGCGTGACGGGCGGCGAGCGGTTCAACGGCTACGCTGCGGTGTTCAACTCCCGTACAGCGATCGGCAACCCGCTGCGGTGGGGCTTCTACGAGGAGATCGCGCCGGGCGCGTTCACCAAGACCCTGGCCGAGGGCGACGCCCGGATGCTCATCGACCACGACTCCTACTACGTGGTGTCGCGGGTCTCGGCCGGGACGCTGAGCCTGGCCGAGGATGCGCGGGGCCTGGCCGTCGACTCCGCCCTCGACGAGGGCCTGTCGTACGTCTCGGACCTGAAGACGAACATCCGCAACAAGAACATCACCGGCATGAGCTTCGGGTTCTACGTCATCAAGGACGACTGGACGCTGGAGAAGGTAGAGACGTCCGACGGGCAAACCGCCGAGGTGGAGGTGCGGCGGATCCTCGAGGCCCGCCTCATCGAGGTCTCCGCGGTGACGTTCCCGGCATACGAGGAGACCGAGGCAGAGCTCGCGTCGGTGGCGTCGGCCCTCGTCAGCCGCGGCGACCGCACGGCGATCGAGGAGCGGGCGAAGTTCCGGCCGGAGCTGCGAGACCTGCTCCAGCTGGTCGGCGCCAGCGCGAACGCCGACGGCGGCACGGCCACGGCAGCCGGTTACGCACCGGCCTCAGGCGAAGGGGACGCCCGGGAGACGGCGGCCGCCGAGGAGCGGGGGGCTCTGGCGGTGCACTCCACCGACACTTCGGACGCCTCCTGGGACGGGCCCGCGAACTCCAGCGATCTCCCCCAGGAGGAGTCGGCACTACGGATGGCGCACGCCTGGGTGGACCCCGACGGCGACGCCGACAAGAAGGCGTCGTACCGGTTCATCCACCACTTCGTGGGCGTGGACGGCGACGTCGGCACTGCCTCGACGGTCGCGTGCACCACGGCGATCGGCGTCCTCAACGGTGCCCGCGGCGGGACCACGATCCCCGAGGAAGACCGCCAGGCGGTCTACAAGCATCTGGCCCGGCATCTGAAGGACGCCGGGATCAAGGCCCCAGAACTGAAGTCGCTGACGAGCGAGCCGGGTGAGTCCACTCGCGAGAGCAGCACACCGGAGCCCGCCGCGGCCCCGACCGCCACCGAGCCGGCAGAGACCACTCGGGGCGACCTCGACGCGCGCGCCCTCCGGATGAAAGGCCTGGCTGCCCGCTACGGGCTGCCCAGGGCCCGCTCGTAACCCGTACTCACCCGAAGGCCCCACGCCCCTGGTGTGGGGCCTTCGCCATGCCTGAAAGGAAACCGGCATGAGCGTGCAGCTCAGGCGGCTCATCGAAGAGCAGAACACCCTGTGGCAGCGGATGCAGGACATCCAGGCCGCAGCCGAGAGCGAGACCCGCGACCTGACCGCCGAGGAGCGGCAGAACTGGGACCAGGCGGAGGAGCGGCTGACCGTCGTCTCTGGCGACATCGAGCGCCTCAACCGCATGGCCCAGCTGCAGCAGATCGACCGCAGCCAGATCGTGTCCACGACCGGCGAGCCTGGCGACCGCCGCGGCACGGACACGGAGGACCAGGCCCGCCGGTACAACGAGGCGTTCGGTCTGTACCTGCGGGGCGGCATGGACCGGCTCACCCCGGACCAGCGGAACCTGATGATGGACCACGAGGTCGACCTGCGCGCGATGGGCGCGGGCATCGACACCGCCGGCGGGTTCACCGTCCCGGACGAGTTCCGCAACATCATGACCGAGACGATGAAGGCCTTCGGTGGCCTGCTCGCTCTCGCCGACGTCATCCCGACGTCGACCGGTGCGGACCTGAAGTGGCCGACCAACGACGACACCGGCAACGAGGGCGAGCTCCTCGGCGAGAACCAGCCGGCGGGCGAGCAGGACCTCAGCGTGGGCGGCCGGACGCTGAAGGCGTACATCTTCTCGTCGAAGCAGGTCAAGCTGTCCATGAGCCTGCTGCAGGACAGCGCGTTCAACCTCGAGCAGTGGGTGCCGCGCAAGCTCGGCGAGCGGATCGGCCGCCGCGCCGCCCGCGCGTTCACGACCGGCACCGGCGTTGACCAGCCCGAGGGCCTGACCACGTCCGCGGTGGTCGGCAAGCAGGGCGCGAGCGGCCAGACCACGTCGGTCATCTACGACGACCTGGTCGACCTCGAGCACAGCGTCGACAGCGCGTACCGGTCCACCGCCGAGTACCTGATGCACGACAGCACCCTGAAGGTGATCCGCAAGCTGAAGGACACCCAGGGCCGCCCGCTGTGGGTGCCGATCCCGGCGCCCGGCTTCCCCGCCACGATCAACGGGTTCAAGTACAACCTGGACAACTCGATGCCGACCCCGGCCGCGTCGGCGAAGACGATCGCGTTCGGTGACTTCAAGGCGGGCTACGTCATCCGCCAGGTCCAGGCCGTGCAGACGCTGCGCCTGGTGGAGCGGTACGCCGAGTACCTGCAGGTCGCGTTCCTCGGGTTCTCCCGTCTGGACGGCATGATCCAGGACTCCTCCGCGATCCGCCTGTACCAGCACGCGGCCAGCTGACCCAGCCATCCGCCCGGGCCCGGGCCGCCGTCGTGCGCCCGGGCCCGTCGGCATCCGCAGAAAGGAGCGCGTCGTGAAGGACGCGTACAACAACCTCCTCGTCAAGAACTCCCTGACGCCGGCCGCGCGGACGGCGTCGGCGAACGGCACGACGGTCGACCGGGCCGAGGACTCTTCGATGTTCGAGGACGCCCTGGTCGTCATCCCCGTCGGGACCGTCACCGACGGCACGCACACCTTCGAGGTGCAGGACTCCGACGACGGCACCTCCTGGGCGGCCGTCGCCGATACCTACCTGCAGGGCACCGAGCCCGCCGTCACCTCGAGCACCGACGAGACGGTGTACGAGCTCGGCTACAAGGGACTCAAGCGCTACCTGCGGGTCATCACCACGGTGACCGGGTCGCCGTCCACCGGCGGCCTGTACGCGGCCCAGGTCGTGCTGTCCAACCCGCGCGTCGCCCCGGTGGTCCGGAACTGATGGCGCGCATCAAGGTGCTCGAGGCGATCGCCGGCGCGGACTTCTCCTGGTCCCCCGGCGACGTCATCGAGGTCAGCGTCGAGGAGGCCGCGGCCTGGGCCGACGGCCACCGCGCGGTCCTCGCCGACGACGGCGGCGAGGGCCCGGTCAAGTATGCGGCCGAGGACCGGGTTCCGGTGGTCATCGGCGAGAACGGTCAGACGCTTGAGGTCGTCGACGCCCACGTCGAAGGAGCCGAGGCACCGGACGGCGGGGACGACGGTCTGTCCTGGTCGCGGTGGCGGGTGACCGTACGTCTGCCCGTTCCGGCTGCCGAGGACGACGACCAGGAGCCAGCCGATCCGGCGGACCTCGAGAACGAGGAGCCGGAGGAGCCGCCCGTGCCGCTGTTCAACCCTGACGAGCACAGCAACAAGGGAGTGCTCGCCTATCTCGAGACCGTCGGAGAGCAGGAGGCGCTGCGCGTGCTGGACGCCGAGGCGGCCGGACAGAACCGGGCCGGGATCGCTAAGAACAGGGAGACGGTCCTCGAGGCCGCGCGGGCGCGGGACGTCGCGGAGGGCCGCATGCCGCCGGAGGTCGCCGCGGACTTCTCGCGCGGCGGTGGCGGTGCCGAGGCACCCGAGACCCGCGACTGGTAGGGGGCCACATGCCGGGCTTCGGGATGCTGCGCGACGACTTCGACGACGGCGTCCTGGACCCGGTGCTGTGGTCGCAGTCGTACGGGGACCCCACCGAGCAGGGCGGCCGCCTGCGGGTGCCCTGCACCGCTGGGTACGCGGGCGCCCGTACGGCCAGCGTCTACACGCTGTCGTGGTCGCAGGTCGCGGCCCGGGTGTATCCGCCGGCCGCGAACGGGGCGGCCACGGCCGCGTGCTCGCTGCTGGTCCTCACCGATACCGGTGGAACCGACGCGGGGTTCCTGGTCGACCGGGCGCAGTCCGCGATGGGCCTGTACCTGCGGCAGGGCTACGCCGATCCCGGCGCGCTCTTCCCCGTGTATGACCCTGCGGCGCATACGTGGCTGCGGCTGCGTGAGGACGGCGGCTCCCTGTACTGGGAGGCCTCCCCGGACGGCGGGACGTGGACGGTGCTGCGTACGGCGGCCTCGCCCGCCTGGGCCGCGCACACGGATCTCTCGCTGCTGTACGAGGCCCACCGCGACGCGGGCAGCGACGACTTCGCCGAGCTCGCCAGCCTCAACACAGCCCGGGCCGGATCGGCTGGACCGTACGCCCGGCGGCTCGCCGGGCCAGGCCCGGGGAGCCGGACCGCACCGACGATGACGGGAGGTTGAGATGCCCTTCGACCTGGGCGCAGTTGTCCCGCTCGGTACGACCGTGCGGGACTCCAGCGGGCAGCTGGCGAACGCTGGCTCGATGGCGCTGACCATCGGCCTGCCGGATGGCACCTCGACGACCGTCGACCCGGTGGCGCCGACGTCGACCGGTGTCTACGGCTACGACTACCCGACCGTGCAGCCGGGACGGCACACGGTGCGCTGGGTGGCCACCGGCATCAACGCCGGTGCCTACCCGGATGTCTTCGACGTCCGCGAGGGAACGCTGACGTGGATCGTGTCCCTGGCCGACGCCAAGGCCCAGCTGAAGCTGGCCCACACCACGGACCAGGACGACAACGTACGCCGGTGGATCGGTGCCACCACACGGGCTGTGGAGTGGTTCGTCGGGCCGGTCGCCGTACGAACGGTCACCGAGACCCACAGCGTCGGCCAGGTGCGGGCGCTCGCGCTGCGCAAGATCCCCGTTCTCGAACTGGTCAGCGTGGTCGCGGTCCTGGACGGCGGCACCTCCTACGACGTCTCCACCCTCGACCTGGCGGGTGAGGACGGCGTCGTGCGCCGCAAGGACGGCGGCCTGTTCTACGGGCCGCTGCGGCCCACCTACAAGGCCGGGCGCCGCATCGTCCCCGAGAACATCAGCGCGGCGGCCGAGCTGATCCTGCAGCACCTGGCGCGCACCCAGTACGGCAGCGGCCGGCCGCAGCTGGGCACCGGCGACTTCGACGTCACCGAGCCCATCCCGGGCCTCGGCTTCGCGATCCCGAACCGCGCACTGCAGTTGCTCAGCCCCGACCAACTACCCCCCGGGATGGCCTGAGATGGCGAACTCCAAGGTCCCCGCCGCGATCGCGAACCTGCTCGCGATTTTGCGCGCGCGGCCCGCCCTGCAGCAGGGCCTGCTCATCCTCGACGGACCGGCAGTCGTCGACGTCTCCCAGGCGGACCTGATCTCCGTGGGCTGGTCTCCCGACGGCGACCAGGCCGTCGAGCTGGTGCAGGACTTCAACGCCGCCGGCGCCCGCACGAGGAACGAGCAGTTCGCAATCCATTGCGTCATCGACGTGTGGAACGGCGGCAACGACATCGCAGCCGTCAGGGTCCGGGTGTTCGAGATCTTCGCCGAGATCGAGAACGCCCTGCGCGCGTCCGACCTCACCCCCGACGCGCCGACCCTGAACAACACCGTGCTGTGGGCGCACCTCACCAGCGGCGTACTGCGCCAGTCCTTCACCGAGCAGGGCGCCCGGGTGGCCCTCTCCTTCACGGTGACCTGCCAAGCCCGGATCTGAAGGAGGAGAAGTCATGGCGCGTGTGCGCTTCATCGGCCCGGAGCCGGTGACCGTGCCCGAGCTCGACAACCGCACGGTCGAGCCGGACGAGGTCGTCGAGGTACCGGACCGCCGCTTCGATGGCTACGTGTGCCAGCCCGGCACGTGGGAGGCCGTCGAGGAGCCCAAGGACGAGGCGGCCCCGGCGCCGCTGAAGAAGACCGCGGCCAAGGCCGCGAAGGGAGCTGAGGACTGATGGGCATCGGATCCGGGCTCGGCGCCCAGATCGGGCTCGCCGCGGAGTCGACGTACGGAACGTTCGTCGCGCCCACGCGTTTCCCCGAGTTCACGAAGGAGTCGTTGGCCCTCAAGAAGACGACAGCCACCAGCACCGGCATCGCCGCCAACCGGCTGCTCGCGCTGTCGTCCCGCCGTGTGGTCACCCGGCGGGAGGCCACGGGGTCGATCGACCTGGAGATCGCCAACAAGGGCATGGGTCTGTTCATCCAGGCCTTGATGGGGACCACCGTCACCCCCGTCCAACAGGGCGCGACTACCGCCTATCTGCAGACGCACACCCTCGCGGACACGGCGGGCAAGAGCTTGTCCATTCAGGTAGGTGTGCCGCTCACCACCGGCACCGTGACCGACAAGTCGTTCGTTGGCTGCAAGGTCACCTCGGGCGAGTTCTCCTGCGGTGTCGGCGAGATGCTCACCGGCAGCTTCGAATTCGACGGCAAGGACTGCGACGAAAGCCAGACCCTGGCCGCCGCCAGCTACGTCAACGCCGGCCCGTTCCACTTCGGGCAGATGGCTCTCAAGACGGGCACGTTCGGCGCGGAGACGGCCCTCGACGGCATCCGCAAGGTCACCTGCAAGGTGGAACGCCCGCAGGACACTGAGCGCTTCTACGCCAACCAGTCGGCACTGAAGAAGGAGCCGATCTCGAACGACCTGGTGAAGATCACCGGGTCGCTTGAGACGGACTACGTCGCGACCACCCTGGACGATCTCCACACCAGCGACGCAGCGACCAGCCTGGTGTGGGAGTTCGTCGGCCCACTGATCGCGAGCACGTACTTCGAGACGTTCCGGATCACGCTCCCCGCCGTGAAGCTTGACGAAGGGCCGCCGAGCGTGGACGGCTACGGCGTCATCAAGCCCACGTTCAACTTCACCGGGCTCTACGACGCAACGAACCTCCCGAAGATCGAGATCATCAGCACCGACACCACGGTGTGAGCGAGCCGTGGTTCGCGACGTCCGCATCACCGGCACCGGCCAGCTGCTCGAGCTGTCCGCGCGGCTGCGCCGGGCCGGTCACAACAACATCCGCAGCAGCTTCGCCCGGCGCATCCGCAGGGCGGCCGAGCCGCTGAAGAACGACCTGCAGACCGCCATCCGCCACCTGGACATCCGCTCCCAGGGCAGGGGGGCAGGCAAACGGGGCGGCGCCTCGCCGACGACCCGACCCCTGCGGTCATCGATCGCCGAGGCCATCCGGATCAGCGTGCGCACCACCGGCGACCCGGGTGCCCGAGTCTGGCTCGACCGGTCCCGCCTGCCCTCGGACATCCCGGCCGGCCTCGTCGACCGGCTGAACGAGGGCCGCCTGCGCCACCCGGTCTTCGGCAACCGCAGGCGCTGGGCCCAGCAGAACGCCACCCCCGGCTGGTGGGACCGCACCGTGCGTTCCCACACCGACCGCATCACCCGCGAAGTCGCCCGCGTCACCGACGACGTGCGACGCCGCATCGAGTAGGAGAGTCCCCCTTGATCATCGTGTACACCCCGAAGGACGGCGCGCCCGAGCACTACGACGCCACCACCCTGAAGGTCTCCGAGGCGGCGATCGTGCAGCGCACGGTCGATATGAAGTGGCAGGAGATCCTGGGCGGGCTGGAGAACGACGACCTCGAGGCGATGCGCGGCATCGTCTGGGTCCTGAAGAAGCGGTCCCAGCCCAGCATGCGGTTCGGGGACTTCGACCCGGGCGTCACCGAGATGACCGCCCGTCTCAGCACCCTCGAGGTCGAGGCGTACATCAACAACGCGTTCGAGGCGCCGGCCACCAACCCGGACATCAGCCACGACATGGTGGCCGAGATCCTCCGCGGCCGCCTGCCGCAGCTGGCAGCCGACCCCGATCACGCGCTGGAGATGCTCGAGGCCCGGGCCGCCCGGGGCCCAAAAGCCGAGCCGACGGGCGCGGCGCCGGAGCAGGAGGAGAGCCTGCCGGCCGAGCCTTCGAGCCTGAGCCCGACATCGAGCGAGCCCGAGCCGTCTACCTCGGGCTCTTCGCCCACCTCCTCCACATCCCTCCTCCCCTCGTCGACGACCTCACTGTCGGCGACTTCTACTCCCTGATCGCCTGGATCGAGCAGCACCAGGCCCAGCTCGCCAAAGGCGGTGACGGCTGATGTCCACCCTGGTGTTCACGCTCTCCGGTCACGACGACCTGTCGGGCACGCTGGACGGGGCCGGGGACTCCGCCGACCGTCTCGCGCGCCGCCTGGACGCCGCCGCCCGCTCAGGCAACGCGTCCATGCACGGGTTCACCCGGGACACGCAGGGGCGGCTGCGGGACCTGCAGGGCCGGTACATCTCCGTCTCTGACGCCCAGCGTCTGCTGACGGCCAGTACCGGCGACCTGACCACTCAGTTGCGCGCGACGACCCCGGCCGTCCGCAGCAACAGCAGTGCGATGGACGAGCTGCGCAAGGCCACCCTGCTGTTGTGGCCGGCCGCGATCCCGGCCGCCGCCTCCCTCGCCCCGATCGCCGCCGGCGCGACGACCGTGGCGGCCGGGATGCTGGCGATGGGCGTCGCGATCATTCCGCAGATCTCCGCCCTGTCGGACGTGGCAGAGGCGGAGAAGGCCCATGCCGATGCCGTCGAGAAGTCCGGGGCGTCCTCGGAGGAGGCGTCCCAGAAGCAGGCCGAGTACGCGGCCGCCGTGGCCAAGCTGCCGCCGGAGACCCGGCAGGCGGCGGCCGCGGTCAGCGTCCTCAAGGACAACTACAAGGAGTTCTCGAACAGCCTCGCCAAGGACACGATGGCGCCCTTCATCAAGGGCGTGTCCATCCTCGACGCGCTGCTGCCCAAGACTGCAGGTCTGGTCAAGGTCACCAGCGCCGAGGCTGACCGGTTCATGACGATCATGGGCGGGGAGGTGGCATCCCCGGGGCTGGACAGCCTCAACAGCAAGTTCACGACGTTCGCGCAGAAGACGTTGCGCAGCGTCAACGACGAGATCGTCCACCTGCTCCGCATCAGTGACAGCGGACAGGTCGGCGGGAGCGCGCGGGAGTTCCTGGAGTGGGCGCGCGCACAGGGACCCACGGTGGCGAGTGTCCTGCGCAGCGTGGCCGAGGCAGCGATGCACGTGCTGGATGCCGGCAGCGACGTCGGCGTCGGCCTCCTGCAGACCATCGAAGTCCTCGCCCGTCTGGTGTCCGCGGTGCCGGCCAGCGCGATCACGCTGTTCCTACAGCTCGCTATCGCACTGAAGGCAACGAAGCTCGCCGTACTCGGGTTCGGCGCGGCGAAGGCCGCGCTCACCGGGTTCACCGCACAGCTGATGACCATGCAGGCCGCGGCCGCCGCCGCACCGGGCAGGCTCGCCGGTGTCAGCGCGGCGATCGGCACGCTGTCGCGCACGGCGAAGGTGGCCCTCGTCGGCACCGGGATCGGGATCCTGCTCATCGCGCTGAGCCAGCTGTCGGAGATGGGGCAGTCCGCTCCGCCGGACATCGACCGGATGACCACCAGCCTGGGCAAGCTGGCACAGACGGGCAAGCTGTCGGGCGAGGCGGCCCGCGTCTTTGGCCAGGACTACGAGAAGCTGGGGGATGCGCTCGCCACCCTGGCCCGGCCGTCGAATCTGGACAAGGTCCAGCAGAAGTTGACCAGCCTGATCGGCATGGACTCGACGCCAGTGAAGGACGCGAAGGAGGCGTTCGACGGTCTCGACAAGGGCCTGACCAACCTGGTGCAGGGGGGTAAGGCAGGCCTGGCGAAGCAGGCGCTGGACAACGCTATCGCCGGGCTGAAGGAGCAGGGGTACACCTCTGAAGAGGTGACGAGCCAGCTCGACGGCTACAAGTCGGCGCTCGCGGATGCGGCATTCGAGCAGCAGTTGGCGGCCCAGAGTATGGGCGTGTTCGGCGCCCAGGCGCAGGACGTCCAGGCGAAACTGGCCGCGCAGAAGCTCAGCGCGGACGGGCTGCGCCAGTCGATCCAGGCCCTGTCGGACACCAGTCGCAGCGCGTTCGACGCGCAGACCAAGTTCGAGGCCGCGGTCGATGCGGTCACCAAGTCCTTGCAGGACAACGGGCATACGCTCGACGTCGGCACGGAGAAGGGCCGCGCGAACCGCGACGCTCTCAGCCAGCTGGCCACGGCGACGGAGGACGCCGCGGCGAAGGCCCGGGAGAACGGCGCCTCGTGGGAGACCGTGGCCGGCATCTACGACAAGGGCCGCAAGACCCTCGTCGACAACGCTGCGGCGATCAGCGGCAACCGCAAGGAAGCCGAGGCGCTGGCGAACCAGCTGCTGAAGATGCCCGACAAGACCATGCGTCTGGAGATGCGGACCGAGGACGCGACGCGGAACCTCGGGTCGGTCATCGCGGCGATGAAGAAGGCGCCGAACTCCAAGAGTGTCACGGTCAAGGCGCTCACGTCGGACGCGATCGCCCTGCTGCGGGATCTGGGTTTCAAGGTCACGAAGCTGAAGGACGGCCGCTTCAAGGTCGTGGCGGAGACCACCAACGCGAAGGCGAATATCGCCGCAGTGCAGCGGGCCCGAGACGCGCTGAAGGACAAGACCATCGACCTGGCCGCGCGGGACCGGGCATCCGCTGCCGCGCGGGCGATCCAACGCGCGATCGCTGGGCTGCGGAACAAGACCGTCACGATCACGACCGTCCGGGCGACGATCGCGACGTACTCGACGTCCACCAAGCCGGTGACCGGGCAGGGAGGCGTCAGCAAGTACGCCGGCGGCGGCACGCCGGAGGCCGGTGAGATGGCCATGGTCGGCGAGAACGGACCCGAGCTGGTCGTGTTCGGCGAGGCCGCCAGGGTGTTCGACGCGACGACGACGCGGTCCATGATGCGCGGCACGGTCGGTGCGGGCCGTGCCGCCATTGACGGGCTGATCGCGGGGCTCTCCTCTACGGGTGGGGTGTACTCGGCCGCTCGGTCCATGGCGTCCGCGGTGACGGCGGGCATCCGGGACGAGATGGAGATCAGGTCCCCGTCGAAGAAGACCACCGCCCTGGCCAAGGACATCGGCAAGGGCCTGATCGTCGGCATGACCTCGACCCGCGACAAGATCAAGGCCACAGCCGCCGACCTTGCCAAGGACATCAAGGCCGCGTTCTCCGGCAAGAAGGAGGTTTCGCTCCTCAAGTACGTCGACCAGCAGACGAAGAAGCTGCTGGACCTGGCGGCCAAGCGGGACAAGATAGCCGCGACAATCGCCACCGCGAAGGCCTTCGCGAGCGACCTCACCCAGAACGCCCGGGAGGGAGCCGGGCTCAGCAACCTGGGCATGGACGCGGACCAGGTCACCGCGGGCGGCATCAAGGCAGGCCTGGCCGACAAGCTCGCGAAGATCCAGCAGTTCACGCGCTACATCGGGATCCTCGCGAAGAAGGGCCTCAACAAGTCGTTGCTGAGGCAGGTCCTCAACATGGGGCCCGAGCAGGGCTACGCCTACGCCTCGGCGCTGGTCGGGGCGGACAAGGCCACCTTCGCCTCGATCAACAGCATCCAGACGCAGATCAACAAGGGCACCGACACGCTCGGCAAGCTGGGCGCGGACGCGATGCACGACTCGGGCGCCGCCGCGGCGAAGGGCTTCCTCACCGGTCTGTCCAGCCAGCAGAAGCAGCTGGAAGCCACGATGGAGAAGCTGGCCAAGGCCATGCAGAAAGCCCTGCGCAAGGCGCTCGGGATCCGCTCGCCCGCACGCAAGGTCATCCCCGACGGCATCCAGACCGCACGCGGCGTGGCCGTGGGTGTCCTCGCCGGACTGCCGTACATCGACCGGGCCATGGACACGCTCTCCGGGCGGATCGCCGGGCGGTCCGCCATCGCGCCCACCGCCGGACGTCCCGCCCTCGTCGGTGCCGGTGCGGGCGGGTCGATGACCGTGACCGTCAACGTGATGGACGCCCGCGACCCAGTTGCCACAGCCCGCGAGATCCGGCGCGAACTGCTGGAACTCAAGCGCGTGTACGGCCTCAACGTCGAACTGAAAGTGGGGTGATCTGATGCCGCTGCTCGTCGAGATGGGCTGGGGCGGCCTGGTGCAGCTGCCAGCCACCATCACCTGGACGGACATCAGCACCTACGTCGACGTGATCAAAGCCGGAGTGACGATCGACCGGGGGGCCTCTGATGAACTGTCGGAGACCCAGCCGGGGACAGCCACTTTGCGCCTGGACAACAGCGACGGCCGCTTCACCGCCGGCAACGCATCCAGCCCGTACTGGCCGTTCGTGCGGCGCAACGCCCCGATCAGGATCGCGGTGGCGGTCATGCCCACGCTGTCCGGGTCGGCGCCCTACCCGCTCGCGATGCTCGGCGACGACTTCGACGACGGCCGGGTCAACACCACGCTGTGGCCGACGAACACGGGCGGCGCCGGCGTCGAGACGAGCGAGGGCCGCCTGCGCATCACGCTGGCCCCTGGCGTGGACACGAACTTCACGTCGGCCCGGCAGTGGACGCTCGTCGGCAGCAAGCTCACGGCGAAATTGTCCACGGTGCCGGCATTGAACGGGTCGTCGAACTGCGCCGCGAGCATGTGGGTCACCAGCACCACGTCGGGTACGCGGATCGGCTGGCGGTACGACGCCTCCACTGGCGTCATCAGCGCCCAGTCGCAGACGTCGTTCTCGGACGGTACCCCCACCAACCTCACCTACTCGGCGATCGACCACGCGTGGCTACGGGTGCGAGAGGCCAGCGGCACCGTCTACTGGGAGACCTCTGGCGACGGATTCGCCTGGACCACCCGCCGCACCCTGGCCACCCCGTCGTGGGTCACCAGCCAGACCCACGCGGTTGACTTCCCCACCACCCGCACCGGAGGCACGGCCGGGTACATCGAGTGGGACCTGGTCGGCGCCGAGATCCGCCCCCGCTTCTGGGGAATGGTCAACGGTTTCCCCGTCACATGGGAAGGCCTGGGCTCCACCGTCACAATCAGCGCGACGGACCTGTTCAAGCGGCTCAACCGGATGCCCGTCCTCAGATCCATGGTCGCCGAGGAGATCATCCAGCTGGAGCCGGTGGCGTTCTACCCGCTCACCGAGCCAGCCGACTCCACCACCGCCGGCGACCTGTCCGGCAACGGCCTGCCATCCATGGCCACCACCCAGGCCGGAACGGGCGGCACCCTCACCATGGCCGCCGACACGGGGCCCGCCGCCACCGGGGAGAACACACCCACCTTCACCCCGTCCAGCTCCACCAACGGCAAGTACCTGCTGGTCGACATGGGCGCCGCCGCAGCGAACGAGCTGTCTTCCGCGCGTCCAGCGATGGAGGCCTGGTTCAAGACGACCGTCACCGGGCGGGCGATCCTCGGCCTGTACTCGACTGACCTGCAGTACGTGCACGTGCTGTCCCTCTCCGCGAGCGGCGCCATGCAGGTCGAGTGGACGGCCACCGGCGCCTCCACCCTCACCGTGGAGACCGTGGCTTCCACCAGCGGCCTCAACGACGGCAACTGGCACCACGTCGTCTACGACCAGGTCCTCAGCGGCAGCGTGTGGGTCGACGGCGTCCTCGTCGACGCCAGCCTCGCCGCCGTCACGGTCGGCCAGGACCAGCGCAACCTGAACATCGGCGGCTACCGGGGCACCCGCCTGTGGGACGGCTCCCTCGCCCACGTCGCCGTGTACGCGACCAACTTCATCGGCTCCGCACTGGCCCTCCACTACGGCGGAGGCGTGAACGGGTACGCGGGCGAGGACGCCGACGACCGGATCCAGCGGCTCGCCCAGTACGCGGGCATCATCGAGGTGTACATCGAAGGCAGCACCCACGACCCGATCGCCTCGCAAGGGCCCGGCGGCAGCCAGGTCGTCGCCCGGATGCGCGAAGTCGAAAGCACCGAGTCGGGCAAGCTGTTCGCGCAGCGCGACTACTTCGGGATCGCCTACCAGTCACGGGATGTCCGATACAACCCGGACTCTGCGTCCGAGGTTTTCACGATCGCCTACGCCGACCTGGAGACGGCTAACGTCTCGCTCGCCGACGACGACCAGAAGTTGGTCAACGACGTCGAAGCGGTCCGGCCGGGTGGGGCCACCCAGCGGGTGACGGCGCCCTCGAGCGTGCTGGCGTTCGGCCCGTTCTCGCGGTCGCTGAACATCCTCAAGACCAACGACAACTCAGTGTTGGACGCGGCGTACTGGCTGGTGTCCCGGTATGCCGACCCCTCGCCGGAGTTGCGCGAGGTGCCGATCGAGGCATTCACGATGTCCAACTACCTGGACATCCTCGACACGGACATCAGCTCGTACTTCTCCGTGACCGGCCTGCCGTCGCAGGCGCCGGCCTCCACCCTGCGCGTCACCGTCGAGGGCTACACGGAGACGATCAAGCAGCGCAGCCACCACATCCAGTTCCACACCAGCGCGTCCTTCACGGACTCCGTGTGGGTGCTGGACGACACCACCTACTCCGTCCTCGGGTCCACGACCCGCCTCGCCTACTGAAAGGGAGGTATCGGCCGTGGCCATCGCCGTCGTGCGCGCCGAGACGTTCTACCTGCCGCCGCCCCGCCAACCCGCCGCCTGGGACGAGGTGCCCCCCGCCGAGCGGGTGTTCCGCTGGGCGGAGCACCGCCAGCAGCGGCGCCTGGTCCCACCCGTCGGATACCTCCTCGGCCAGCAGGCCTACGCCCGCATCAACCACAACAGGTGGGTCGCCGACTGCCCGTGCGGGTCCGCTCAGGTCGTCACCCCGGCCGACCCAAGGATGGCGTGCACCGAGTGCGGCCTCGGCTGGATCCGATTGGTGTTCCCCGAGGACCCGGCGGCCGCGGAGGCCCTCATCGCCGACGAGCTGCCGCACGAACGGAACTGGTGGCACGACAACGATCCGGCCTGGGACCGGCCGGCCGAGTCGTCGGACCAGGTCCTCAACGGAATGGTGGCCGAGACCGCGGCCGCGGCCGGACTCCTCTCGGCCTCCCGGCGCCCGTCGCTCGCACCCCTGATTGAGGAGGCCTCGCAGTGACGTTCGCACCGAGGACCTGGGTGGTCGGCGAGGTCGTCACCGCCGCACTCCTCAACCAGGAGATCCGCGACCAGTTCAACAGCATGTTCGCCGCCTGGACCACGTACACCCCAACGTGGACAGCAGCCACCACCAACCCGGTCCTCAACAACGGCACGATCAACGGCCGGTACATGAAGATCGGCCGGACCACCCTTGTCGCGTTCAGGCTCACCATGGGCAGTTCGACCACCTACGGCTCAGGCGCCTACTCGTTCGGGGTGCCGAGCGCGGCGGCCTCGTCCAGCGTGGACGCCATCGGCGGGACCCGCCTCACCTCCGGGTCCACCTACATCGGTCAGCTGTTCCTCGGTTCCGGCGGCTCAGCGTTCAACGCGACCTTCCCTACAGCCGCGACCCCGGCGAACGCCTCGAACATGACCGCCACCACCCCCGCCACGCTCGCCTCCGGCGACATCATGCGCGGGTCCATTGCCTACGAAGCCGCAGCGTAAGGAGCCCCGTGACCGCCACCACCATCGACGTCGCCCCGGCCACATACGTCGTGCGTGTCACCGGGGACCTGGTCCTCAAGGGGCTCTACTCCAACGACGTGACGACGGCCAACCTCGAGATCCCCGTCGACACGGCAACGGACACCTGGCGGACGGTCGCCACGATCGTCGTGCCGGTCGACCCCGGCGACATCCTGACCGTGGACGCCCGGGCCCGCGTCACCAGCGAACTCGACTATCCGGTCGGGATCGGGGCGCACCTGTGGATCTACGACTGCGACCCCGAACCGGGCCCGGACGGCCTCGTGCCGAAGGTGTCCGAACGCCCCTGGACGAAGATCGCCCCCTCGTGGGGAATGAACGTCACCGACGACATCCACCACCTGCCGTTCCAAGTCGGGGCGCTGTGGCAGGTCCCCGCGGACTGGCCGTGCCGGGTGGACGGGACACCGCACCGGATCGTCGTGGCCCTGCGCGCAGACGGCCACTCCACGGCCGCAGTGTCCGGCGACAAGGTCGCCGGGGACCCCGGATACACGCTGATCAGGGTGCGCCGCGAAGCCGTCGCCCCCTGACCGTCCTCCACCCGCCCGCCCCGCGCCGCAGGCCGGGGCGTTCTTCATGCCCAAGGAGATGACCATGAGCTTCAGCATCCACGCGGCCGGCCTCGTCGCCGACGCCGTCGAGCAGGTCAAGGCCGCCGAGTGCCAGGGCGACAGCTCGCAGTTCGAGGCCCTGCGCGCGCTCATCCTGGCCGAGCTCACCGCCTGGCCCTCGAGCGAGCACGGGCCCAAGGGCGTGTTCGTCGAGGCGTCCGGTCACCACGACGTGCACAGCCGGAACCTCTCGCTCACCATCCGGCCGATGTACATCAAGGTCCCCGCGGAGAGTGCGCGATGACGGTAGCGAGCGGACCGCAGATCTACCCGGAAGCAAACCGGGATCACTGGTATCAGGGCACCTTCGGCGGCGACAAGATGGAGGTCAATGTCGTCGTCCTGCACACCACCGAGGGCCGCACGCTCCCGGACTACGGGGGAGGCGGGAGCGCCCCGACGCTGACCGCGGTGCCGGACTTCTCGGCGAAGAAGCTGAAGTGGTTCCAGCACTTCAACATCGACACCTCCGCTCGCGCCCTGGTGAACCTGCGCGGCGGGGTAGAGACGAACACGAACAACGTCTGCCAGGTCGAGCTGGTCGGCACCTGCGCCCCGGACACCCACGCGAAGTGGAAGGCGGCGGGCCAGGCGCACATCTACTGGCCGGAGGCCCCCGACTGGGCGCTGCGCGAGGTGGCCGAGTTCCTCGCCTGGATGCACGAGCAGCACGGCGTGCCGCTGTCCGGCCCGGCATCGTGGCCGGCCTACCCCTCGTCGTACGGGGCGACGAAGGCCCGGATGAGCGGCACCACGTGGGACGCGTTCAAGGGCGTGTGCGGGCACATGCACGCCCCCGAGAACGTGCACGGCGACCCGGGCTCGATCGACTTCGCCAAGCTGCTCGGCTACGCCAAGCAGGCCGCGGGGGCGCCGGCCCCGCCGGCCACCGAGCACCCGGTCTATCAGCCGTTCCCCGGCACCGACTGGTTCAAGAAGAACCCCAAGTCGGCGATCGTCACCGCGATGGGCAAGCGCCTGGCCGCCGTCGGCTGCTCCGCCTACTCCTCCGGCCCGGGCCCGCAGTGGACCGAGGCCGACCGGCTCTCGTACGCGAAGTGGCAGCGCAAGCTCGGTTACACCGGCTCCGCCGCCGACGGCTGGCCCGGCGCCAAGTCCTGGGCAGCGCTGAAGGTGCCGCACATCTGATGAGCCAGGACCGAGGTACGCCGCCGGCGGACTGGCCGGGCCTCGAGATGGCGGGCATGACCCAGCTCACCGACGACGTCTACTACGGCTGGCTCAGCCACGCGGCCAACCCGATGTTCTGGCACTGGTGCAAGGCCCTCGAGGGCGTACCCGCTGAACTCACGGTGCATGACGGCTGCTGGGTCGCGGCCAGCACCAGCGACCACACGCTCGTCTCCCGCGAGCCGCTCCACCTCGAGCCGTCCCTGCTGTGGCGCTGCTGCAACCTGCACGGCTGGGTGCGCGAGGGCGTGTGGATCCCCGCCTGATCTTCTCCCCCGGGCCCCATCACCAGGGCCCGGCCTCATGAAAGGGGCTGTCATGCCCGGACTGTTCATATCGTTCATGCGCACCGCCGTCCCGATGGTGGCCGGCTGGCTGCTCACCCTCACCGTCAAGGCCGGGGTGACCATCGACTCCGCCGCCGTGGAGTACGCGGTCAACGTCGCCCTGGTCCTCGTCTACTACGGGGTGTTCCGCGGGCTCGAGGTGCTCGGCACCCGGCTGCGCGGCACGGCCCTGCAGACGTTCGCCGGCATCCTCCTCGGCTGGGCCCGGCCCCCGCAGTACCCCAAGGCAGACGCGGACCTGCCGCCGCTCACCGGCACCTACACAGGGACCAGCGGCACGTCCTGACGCTCTGCTCGCACCACCAGTAAGGAGCCACCTTGGATGCCACCACCCTCGGAGCAGTCCTGGCACTCGTCGGGGTGCTGTCCGGCTCGGTGGTGGCCTACCTCGGCAAGCGGGGCGAGAACGCCACCACCCGCTGGAACGCCGAGATCGACCAGATCCAGGAAGAACGCGACGGGCTCCGCAAGGAGCTGACCGAGCGTGACACCCGGATCTCTCTACTGCTCGAGCAGCGTGTGACGGACCAGGTAGAGATCGCACGGCTGCGCGTCAAAGTCGTCGAGTTGGGAGGCGATCCATCGTGACCCGTGCCGAACGGGCTCTTGCTGGACACTGGCGGTGGATCGCCGTCTTCTGCTGGCTCCTCGCGCTGTCCGGCGCGGCGGTCATCGGATGGTCCTGGTACACACAGTTGGCCAACGAGGCCGACCGCCGGGGCGAGGCCGTCAGCACCCTGGCCTCCGACGTCCGCATATTGCGCGCGCAGGTGAAGGCCTCGGGCGAGACACCGAAGGCACCCGACCCGAGCCAGGCCGTGAAGGACCTGGACGACCGGACCCGCGTCCCCGTACCCATCCCGGGACCGCGCGGCCCGCAGGGCGAGACAGGCCAGCCCGGCAAGCCCGGGCCGTCCGGCTCCCCGGGGACAGACGGCAAGGACGGCACGGCCGGCGTCCCCGGAACAGACGGAGCGCAAGGACCAGTAGGTCCAACCGGACCGGCCGGGCCGCAGGGCCAGCAAGGGCCGCAGGGCGACCAAGGGGACCGCGGTGAGCAGGGACCGGCAGGGCCGACGTGCCCCGACGGGTACAGCCTGCAGGCCCCGGCATGGGACCCGAGCGCGCTGGTGTGCCGCCAGGACGGCGGGCCCTCTGACAGCGGCAGCTCACCGTCGGCACCATTGGCGCTGGCGTTGGACCCTCAGCGTCGGCAGTACCCATGACCTCTACCTGGTAGCGAGCGACGGCCCCCACCGCTTCGGCGGTGGGGGCCGCTTCGTTATGCCCGGGTTGTACAAGCCGACAAGGAGCGCGTCGCGCCCTCCGGCGGACTCGACGGGGTATAGGAGATTCTGGCAAAGTCAGGCTCGAAGGAGGTGACACCATGGGATTCCCCGTGGACCTGACGGCTGCGCTTACAGGAGCGTCCGTGTGGCAGCTCGCTAGCTGGCGTAAGGATCTCCTCCAGCCCGAGGTTCAGAGCAACCCCGTCTTGTACTCCTTCCGTGACCTCGTGGCGCTGCGGATGTTCGTCCGTTTGCGCGCCGAGGTGCCCCTGCAACGCATCCGAAAAGCTGTGAACACTATGCGGGACTGGGACCTCACACAGCACCCGTCCCGCTACACACTGCTCACTGACGGCGACACTGTCTTCCTGAAGGAACACGACCGGACGATCGACCTCGTCCGACGCCCCGGCCAGGAAATTCTCCTCAGCGTCGAGGACGCCTTCGCCCCCTTCACGAATCTGCAAGGCCGAGGCGTCGTCGACTTCCGCCGCCCTCGGCCCCACGTGGAGGTTGAGCAGCAGCGCCTTGGTGGCTGGCCCACTGCCGCCGGCACCCGAGTTGCCTACGACACCATCGCCAAGCTCGTCGAGGGCGGCGTCCCTCCCCACGACGTCGAACGCTTCTACCCCAGCGTTACCCAAGCTGCCGCAGTGGACGCAGCGGACTTTCACGCGGAAGTAACTCAACTCCGCAGGACGGCAGCGTGAAGTTCTTCCTCGACGAGAACGAATCTCCAGCAGTCCTCGCCCCGCTGCGCACCGTCTTCTTCCGCCACGAGTTCACGTCGGCACACGACGAAGGACTCCGCGGCACCCTCGACCCCGACCTGATCCGGGAGGTCAAAGGCCGCGGGTTCGACGCCATCATGACGCAGGACCGGAACCAGCTCTCCAACCGCGACGAGCGGGCGGCGTACATAGAAACTGGCCTCCACTGGATCGGCCATCGCGAGCCCGACGCGGCTGGGCTCCAGCTCATCGCCGCCACAGCTTCCGCCTACCTGGCCGCGATGCCGCACATCCTCGACGCACTGTCCGAGGTGACCGGAGCCCACTCATTCCGAGTCGTGAACTTCCCCCAACAGGTCGGGCAGCGAGTCAAGATCAGTCCACTGAATCTGTAGCCGAACGCAGCCTCTGCTCTCGAGCACCGCCACGGCCCCACTGCTTCCGGCGGTGGGGCCGTTTCCTCATGCCTGCGGGTGTATGGCCTGACGAGCTCGCGTGATCACGTGCTGGGCGTCGGCCCCGTACACCGCCGACTCCCGCAGCGTCCTCCATGTGCGGAGGTAGGTGTCGACGCTGGCCTGGTCGTCGACCCACAGCTCAGCATGCCAGTTCTCCACGATGACCTGCCGGTCGTCGTAGAGCCAGAAGGCCGTGGCCGGTGGGATCTTGACGGACGCGGACAGCGGGATGATCCCGAGCTCCACGGTGTCGAGCCCAATGGTGCCGGCTAGGCGGTCCAGCTGAGCGGTGAGGACCGCGGGCGGGCAGACCAAGGTGTGGAGTGCGGGCTCCCACAGCAGGAGGTGGAACTTCTTCGAGGCGTCGTACAGCGCCTCCTGCCGCTTCATCCGGGAGCGCACGGCCTCCTCGGCGTCGCGGGGCGTGCGCTGCAGCTCGGCGTACCGGGTGAAGATGTGCCGGGCGTAGTCAGCCGTCTGCAGGATCCCGAAAACCATGGACGTCTCCCAGCCGCGGAACACCGTGGCGTCGACGTGCGCGCTGAGGTGGGTGTCCTGAACGGCCTTGTGCCCGGCCGCTAGCTGCCGACGCCATGAGCGGATGTGGGACTCGAAGCCCCGCAGGCGGGCGAGCAGTTCGTCATACGCCTCGGGCTGGCCGGTGGCCTCCGCCCAGCAGTGCAGGTCCTCGGGTGTCGGGGTCTGCTTCCCGTTCTCGAGACGGCTGACCTTCGACTTGTTCCAACCGTGCCGCTCGGCGAGCTGTGCACCGGTGAGTCGGCCGCCGGGGGCGGAGAGCCGGAGTTCACGAAGTCGTACTCCAAGGGCCTCTCGTGCCTGCTGGTAGTCCGTGCTCACCGGCGCACCCCTTGCCTACTCTCCTGCGGTCAGCCGCGCCGCGTACTCGTCGTACGGGATGGCGTGGTGCATCGCGGCGTCGCGGGCCATCGCGTACCGCAGCACAGCGGCCGGCTCGCGGATGAGCTCGACGTTGACGAGGTTGTCGGCGTCGTCGAAGTTGAGCAGGGCGACCAGCCTGGAGTCAAAGATCCAGAAGTCTTCCTGCGGCAGGCCCACCCTCTCAGCATCCGAGCGGGGGAGGCTGAGGATGATCTCGCCGACGGCGCTGTTACGGCGCGCGTTGTCGAGGAGATAGAGCTGGCCGGTGGTGGGCGGCGTGTCGATGATGCGGACACGTTCGAACCTTTTGCCCAGCGCGGTCTGGTCGCGCCGCTCGGCGCACCATGCGGCGTCGACGCCGTCCCAGTTCACGGGCTCGCCCCTGGTGAACTGGGCGTAGGTGTCGGTGGTCTCGTCCGAGGCATAGCGGCGGCGCGTCTCCAGCCGCCAGGCGGTGTGCTCGAAGCGGGTGAACAACTGGTCGAACTCGTCCAGGCCGATGATGTCCGGCACGCGGTTGACCTCCTTGGGGCCGAAGTCGACGAGCACTTCGCGCGGCACCACGATGGGCACCTCGCCCTCGCCGAGGTGGCGCAGCTGCGCGACGTCGTCGGGGTCGGTGAGTACCGGCCCGTGCACGATGATGTCCCCGGTGTCCAGGTCCTCGTGGACGGACGGGCATCCGTTGACCCCACTACCCGTGCCGTTGAAGCGCAGTTGACGTGCCATGGCGTTTCCCTTCGCTGTACCGGGTGGGGCCCCTAGCGTCTACGAGACGAGCGCCGTGTGGCTGTGATTCCTCTGGGCCATTTCCGCAACATCCCGCAACTCGCGGCGACGGGTGTGCAACTTCGCGCAACTTCGATGGTGCCCCACAACGTCCCGCTCCTAACGTCCTGTTCATGGCCTCAGCACCCGCACCGCCCAACGCCGACGACGTCGACGCCTTCGCCGCCGTGGAGTCCCTCCGCGCCGCGCTCGACGAGGCCGGGATCGTGCTGCCCTCCCTCAGGGCGGACCCCGCCTCGCCCTCACTCAACCTCGTCGACCTCGGGCGGATCCGCGCGGACGTGGCCATGCGACTCGCGCACGCACTCCAGCGAGGAGAGCCCACCACATGACCACCGCCGAAGACCTCTCTGCCGAGTGCACGCTCGGCCGCCAGCCCGCCTACAGGAACGTGCACGCGCAGTGTCGGCAGACGAAGGACGTACCGCTGCCTCACTCCACGGGCATCCTCCTCGTGCGCCGGTGCAGCTGCTCGTGCCACCGGGGAGCGCAATGACCGCCACGCCCGGCCCCGCCCGGCCCTCCCAAGACCTGCGGGCCGACTACGACCTCTCAGCCCTCGGCGCCGCGATCGTGCGCTCCTCGAAGAAGCCCTCCGCCCGCGTCGCCGCCCAGGCGCTGGCCGACGAACGCACCATCCTCGCCCTGCCCCCGGTGCAGGCAGCCCTCATCGTGCAGGAGAGGGGCAAGCCTGTGGCCGTCTGGGAGAGGCTGATGGGACGCCTCTACACGCTGCCACTGGACAGCGAACAGCGGGCGTTCCTAGGACTCGTACTGAGCATGCTGTCCATCGGCTCCACGCCGCTCGCCGCTGCGTCTGACCTCAGCGGGGAGCGGTTACGGATCATCACCCAGGCGGTCCTCAGGCTGGCCGACGACGACAGCATCGCCATCGGCACCCGCATCTAGGCCCCCGCTACCGGCCTCCGCCGATCGAGCCGGTAGCGGGCCGAGCGCGGCCGCCTCCGCCACCCCCGTCGGGGGCGGCCGCTCCACCAACCAACTCGGCAAGGGATACCCCGATGGCGTCAGCAATCCTGATCAGAGTGTCCAGGCGGGGAGAAGCGTGCCCCTGCTCGATGCGGCTGTAGCTCGCCACGTCGATCCCGCTGCGCTCGCACAACTCGCGCTGGCTGAGGTTGTGCCACTCGCGGACGTGGCGGATGTGTGCACCCACCTCGCGGCGGCGGGCGATGACCCGGTCGTCGGGCGGTGTGGGACGTGACACCCGTCCACGCTGTCGACGCCATGATCTCCTGTGATTAGGGTCAACCCTAATTTGCATGATCTTGGAGGTAGGGGGAAACGGAACGGAGTACCCCCCTCCTCGTTCGGCCCTCTCGCTCCTGCCCCCCAGGCGGACGGGAGGGACCGCGGCGCCCCCGCCCTGTGCGGGGGCGCTGTCATTTCCCGTGATCGCGGATGGCCGCATTTCTACTCAGAGCCCTGAGGTCCTGGCAGCCCCAGCCGGAGGGCCGTTCCCACGGGAACACGGACCCGCGCTGAGCTACATTGAGCGTCATCGAACGACATCGAATGACATCCATTTGTCCGGGTATTCCACATCGCTGCAGGTCACGGTATGTTCAAGAAAAGGGTTCGAGTCCCGTCACTCACCCTGAGTAACCAAGGGCTGACCTGTGGAAACAGGTCAGCCCTTGGTCGTTCACCCGATCTCGAACGCAGGTGGCCGCAGGCCTGCCAGGCATCCCGTCCCCGGTTTCGCCGGAGTCTCGAAGAACGAGGCGGTGATCGCCTGCGCGCAGGGCGACTCGGCGAACGCCACATGGGCGACATAGGGGATCGTGACGGCCGTGGACCGGCTCAGCGTACGGGCCGCGTAGGCACCGTTGCTCGGCGCGGTCTGGGCGTCGAACCCGCCCGAGACGACGAGCGTCGGGATGTCGCTGCGCGTCACCTTCCGGATCGAGCGCGGCGCGGCGGGGACACGCCAGGCCCGGCAGTCCGCCTCGAGGAAGGCCAGCTGCGGAGCGTTGGCCAGCAAGGAGCGGGGGAACGACGGGAACGCGTGCCGCCCGGCCCGGACGACGTCGGCCTGGCTCTCGTACGGTGTCCACTCGCCGCAGAACACGCCGTAGGCGAGCCCGTGGGAGACCCTGCCCATGGCCTGGGGGCTGAGCTTGCCGCCCGCCCACTGTTCGGCGATCCGCCGCGGGTTGCCGTGCGCCAGCTCGTCGATGGAGCGGGGCACTCCGGCCGCCACATGGGTGGCCGAGGTCAGCCAGGTCAGCAGGGCAGCGCCGTCCAGCACGACCTTCACCGGCGCCTGCCGGCCGGGGATCGTGACGGTGGTCCTGACCGGCCGGGCGTCGAGCTTCAGGACGAGGCGTTCGAAGGTGGCCTTGAGGTGCGGATAGCGGCTGTCGCAGGCGCGCTGCTTCGCGCAGGCCTTGAACAGGCCGTCGAAGCCCTCTCGGGCGGCCTTCCAGGTCACGGCCCCGCCGGCCAGGGACGGCGGCAGGACGCCGTCGATGCCGACCGACCGGATGCCCTTCGGGTGCAGACGCATATAGAGGAGCGCCAGGTCGGTGCCGTACGAGATGCCGAAGACGTTCCACTTCTTGATGCCCAGCGCCGTGCGCAGGTCGGCGTAGTCCGCGGCGCTCTCGGTGCCGTTGTAGGCCTTGAGGTCGGCCCCGCGGCTCACCAGCTGTTTGCGGCATGCCCGCGTCGCCTCGACGTGCAGCCGCCCGGTGGACGGCGCGTTGTAGACCAGGCCGACGGCGCGGGCGTTGAACTCGTCGATGTCCGGGCAGGTGAGCGCCGGGTCGGCCGAGTAGGTGCCCCGCTGGGACATGAAGATCACGTCGCGGTCGCGGTTCAGGCCGCCGTCGATCGCCATCGGGATCTCCGAGACCGCGTCGTCGCCGGGGCCGCCGGCGAACCACACGATCGGGTCGGCCGCCGGTCTGCTCGTGGCCGCCGGCACGATCGCGACTCCGAGGGTGATCTTCCGGCCCTTGGGCCGGGCCCGGTTCTCGGGCACGGTGAGCGTTCCGCAGCGGGCCTTCTTCAGAGCGGGGACCGGGTCCGCGGTCCTCGGGCAGGGGCCCGGCGCGAAGCGGGCGTGGCCCGCCGTACGGGCGGCCGTGCCCAGGGGCGTGGGGGCTTTGGGCTCGGCCGCGGCGGGCGCCGCGGCGAAGCCTGCGACGAGGACGCCGGCCGTCGCCCCGGCCAGTGCGGCCGGGAGCCGTCGCACGGTGCGTCGGCGGTGGGGTGGGCGCAGGGACATCATCCGTACTCCGGTTCAGGGGTGATGGTGAACGGCTTCGGCGCGAGTCCTGCCACGCAACCGGTGTCGGGCGCGGTCGGATGCGCGAGGAAGGAGGTCAGGACGCCCTGCGCGCAGGGCGACTGGGGGACCACCCAGTGGCCGATGCCGGGAATCCGCACGGCGGTCGAGCGCGACAGAGTGCGGGCCGCGTACGGCCCCCAGCTCGCCCCGGTCTTCGCGTCGAACGTCCCGGAGACGACGAGCGCGGGCACGCCGCTGACGGTGGCCACCCGCTGGACGGCGGTGCGGTCCGGAACGTTCCAGACGCGGCACACGTCGTGCTGGAAGGGCAGTTGCGGTGCCTGGGCCAGGACGGTGTCGGGCCACCCGGGGAAGTTCCGGCGCCCCGAAGCGAGCACGTCGTGCCGGGAGAAGCCCGGCACCCACTCGCCGCACGCCACCGAGTTCGTCAGGCCGTGGGCGAACTCGCCGACGACGGGCGTCGCGCCGGCGGCACGCGCCCGGGCGAAGCGTTCCGGATGTCCGCGGGCGAGTTCGTCGAGCGCCGCGGGGACGTCGACGGCCGGCAGGGCGCCGCCGTCCGCGACCAGCAGGTTCACCAGCGCGCCCCCGTCGAGGACGACCTTCACCGGGCTTCCTCCGCCCGGCGGCTCGGCCGTCACCGTCAGGGGATGCGCCTCCAGCCTGCGGACCTGCTCCGTCAGGGTGCGGTGGAGGTGCGGGTAGCGGTTCTCGCAGCGCGGCTGGGCGGCGCAGGCGTCGAAGATCGCGCCGATCCCCTCCCGGGCGCTGTCCCAGGTCCACGGCAGGCTCACGACCTGGGGAGGCGCGACCGAGTCGATCGCCACCGACCGGATCCCGCGGGGGTGCCGGCGCAGGTAGGTGAGCGCCAGGTCGGTGCCGTAGGAGTACCCGTAGACGTTCCACCGGTCGATGCCCAGGGCCCTGCGCAGATCGGCGAAGTCGGCCGCGTTCTCGGTGGTGTTGTAGGCGCTCAGGTCGACCCCGGCGGCCGTGAGACGGTCCCGGCACTCCCTCGTGGCGCGCACCAGGAGCCGCCCGGTCGACGGAGCGTCGTAGAGCAGCCCCACGGCGTCGGCGTTGAACCGGTCGATCTCCGGGCAGGCGAGGTTCGGCTGGGAGAAGAGCCCGCCGCGCTGGGTCATGACGATGAGGTCGCGGTCCCGGTTCACCTGGGAGTCGATCAGGAAGGGGATGGCCCCGATCGCGTCGCCTCCGGGGCCGCCCTCCATGAACACCACCGGCTCCTTGGCCGGCGTCGCCGACGCGGCCGGAACGATGACGACGGCCAGCCGGATGGTCGGGCCGCCGCGGCGGGCGCGGTTCTCGGGCACCTCCAGGAAGCCGCACCGCCCGGGGACCGGTTCGGGTGCCGCCGGGCAGGGGCCGGGCACGAACCTCGCCGGAGCCTGCGGCCGGGGTGCGTCGCCCCGGGGTGACGCGGCGCCCGCGGGTGCCGGGGCGGCCGTGCCCAGGAGGGCCAGACCGGCGGCGGCCAGCGCCGCCCCGGTGCGCGCGCCGCCAAAGCGCCGCCGTGGGTGCGGGCGCCGCTCCCGCGGTCGTCCGGTCCTGCCGCCGCTCCCCCATACGGACGGCAGGCACCCCGGATCGATGTCCTGTTCCGTCATGTGATCCCGTCTCTCCGACGTGGCGGTGCCGCCCCGCTCGGGACGGCATGCATGGCTCGGCCCGCCGACACGGGGCTGGGGCGGGCACGCGTACGCCAGCCTGTGCCCGAGGGGAGACGTCCACCACTCGTGGACTCCGCCGGGGGGTCCGCCATTCGGCCGGTCGAGGGGATCTCCGGCAGGGTCGAGGACAATCCGGGGAGTCACGAAAGAAACCGGAAGGCCGCCGTGCTCACCACGCCCCTCGCCACCGCCCGCCTCGCCCTCCTCCCCTTGTGCGTCGGGCACGCGGAGGAGATGGCCACGGTCCTGGACGACCCGGCCCTGCACACCTTCATCGGCGGCGCCCCGAGCACGCCCGAAGCGCTTCACACCCGCTACGAACGTCTCGTCGCCGGCTCTGCCGACCCGGCCGTCTCCTGGCACAACTGGGTTCTGCGGCTCACGGCGGAGAACCGGCTCGTGGGCACCGTCCAGGCCACGGTGAGCGCGGACCACGCCGAGATCGCCTGGGTGGTAGGCACCCCGTGGCAGGGCCGCGGTCTCGCCTCCGAGGCGGCGCGGGAGCTGGTGGCGTGGCTACGGGACGAGGGCGTCCGTACGATCGTCGCCCACATCCATCCCGAGCACTCGGCCTCGGCCGCGGTGGCCCGGGCGGCGGGGCTGGCACCCACGCGGGAGACGCAGGACGGCGAGGTCCGCTGGCGGCTCGACACCGCGCCCCGCACCCACGGCTAGGCCGTGTCCGCGGCCTAGGGGGTGTTTCGAAGGTCCCGCACAGCACCCGCGGCGCCCGGCACGTACGCGCGCCGCACCGGCCGAAACCCCAAGTACGTCCAGTACGAGGGCTTTCGTCCGGCACGCCGAGGGCACGCACCGGACACCGCGGGCACCGCACAGGACGTTCGAAACACCCCCTAGGACGAGGCCCGTCCCACCAGATCCGTCGCCAGCACCACCTGTCGTCGCTCCAGGCCCCGGGACACCGCCGGGCGGCGGTCCGCGATCTCCGTGAGGAGGAGGTCCAGCATCCGCCGGCCCATCTCCTCGATCGGCTGGCGCACGCTCGTCAGGGGCGGGTCCATGTGGCGGGCGATGGCCGAGTCGTCGTAGCCGACCAGCGCCACGTCCTCGGGGATACGACGGCCCGCCTCGCGCAGCGCCTGGCGCGCACCGGCCGCCATGACGTCCGAGCCCGCGAACACCGCGTCGAGGGCCGGGGTGCGGGCCAGCAGCTCGGTCATCGCCCGGTGCCCGCCCTCCTCCGTGAAGTCCCCGGGCTCGATGAGCCCCTCGTCCACCTCGTGCCCGGCGTCCCGCAGGGCGTCGCGGTAGCCGTCGACGCGGCGCTGGGCGCCGTAGACGTCGAGGCGGCCGGTGATGTGGGCGATCCGGGTGCGACCGCGGGCCAGGAGGTGTTCCACGGCCGAGCGGCCGCCGCCGTAGTTGTCGGAGTCCACGGAGGGCAGCGTCTCGCCGGCCGAGCGCGGGCCGCTGATGACCGCCGGGATCTCCAGTTGGGCCAGGAGGTCGGGCAGCGGGTCGTCGGCGTGGACCGAGACCAGCAGGACACCGTCCACGCGGTGTGCCGCCAGGTACTGGGCGAGGCGTTGGCGTTCGCGGTCGCTACCGGCGAAGATCAGCAGCAACTGCATCTCGGTGTCGGCGAGTTCGGCGCCCACACCGCGCAGCATGTCCGAGAAGTACGGCTCGGCGAAGAAGCGGGTCTCCGGCTCGGGGACGACCAGGGCGATCGCGTCCGTGCGGTTGGCCGCGAGGGCGCGGGCGGCCGTGTTGGGGACGTAGCCGAGTTCGGCGACCGCCGCCTCCACCGCCGCGCGGGTCGCGTCGCTGACCCGGGGCGATCCGTTGATCACCCGGGAGACCGTGCCGCGGCCCACGCCCGCCCGGGCGGCCACCTCTTCGAGGGTGGGCCTGCCGCCGCTGCGGCCCCGCGCTCCGTGGCTTGCCATGGGCTCCGCCTTCCCGCCGTTGTCATCACGCTGGCCTGGAATCTAACAGTCCCGACCACCAGGCCCCCGCGGAGCCCAGCAGTCCGCTATGTACCGAACTGGACCAAATGCGCATCACTCGCCGGGGTTAGCTAACAGCCGGATAACTGAACGCACCTCTCCGTGTCCCCACCCTTGACACCCCCGCCCGAACCGACGACTCTTCAACACATCACCTGTGGGAGCGCTCCCACAGTACCTGACACATACACATCCCGCACGTTCCCCGCCCGAGCCGCAGCGAGAAACAACGGGCCCAACCATGCAGTTGGCCGGGGGGTCGGCACGTCAGGGCAACAGGAGGACGCAATGCGCGCACGTACCCGAACCGCCCGCCGGGCGGTAGTCCTCGCGGCGGTCGCGTCGCTGGGCGCCGGGCTGCTGGCCGGCTGTGCCGACGACGGCGGCGACGACGCATCCGACGGTTCGTCGTCCGGCAGCGGCAAGGGCAAGACCACGATCACTCTGGGTCTGTTCGGCACGTTCGGCTTCAAGGAGGCGGGCCTCTACGCCGAGTACGAGAAGCTCCACCCGAACATCAAGATCGAGGAGAACGTCACCGAGCGCAACGAGAACTACTACCCGGCGCTCGTCAACCACCTCACCACCAACAGCGGACTGATGGACGTCCAGGCCATCGAAGTCGGCAACATCGCCGAGGTCGTGGCGACCCAGGCGGCCAAGTTCGTGGACGTCTCCAAGATCTCCGGCGTGGACAAGAGCAACTGGCTGGACTGGAAGTGGGCCCAGGCCACCGCCAAGGACGGCTCGACGATCGGGCTCGGCACGGACGTCGGCCCGATGGCCATCTGCTACCGCAAGGACCTCTACGAGGCGGCCGGTCTGCCCACCGACCGCGCGGAGGTCGCCAAGCTGTGGACGGGCGACTGGAACAAGTTCGTCCAGGCCGGCGAGCAGTACAAGAAGAAGGCCAAGGCGGGCACCTTCTTCATGGACTCCCCCGGCGGTCTGCTCAACGCCATCCTCGGCAGTGAGAAGGAGAAGTTCTACGACTCCTCCGGCAACATCATTTACAAGTCGAACCCGGCCGTGAAGACCGCCTTCGACCTGACCGCGAAGGCCGCCGAAGAGGGGCTGGTCCAGTCCCAGACGCAGTTCCAGCCGACCTGGGAGCAGACGATCGCGAACAGCAAGTTCGCCACCATCGCCTGCCCGCCGTGGATGCTCGGCACGATCAAGGGCAAGGCCAAGCCGGAGGACGCCGGCAAGTGGGACGTGGCGACCGCGCCCAAGTCCGCCAACTGGGGCGGCTCCTTCCTGGCCGTGCCGAAGAGCGGCAAGCACGTGAAGGAGGCCGAGGCGCTCATCACCTGGCTGACCGCGCCCGAGCAGCAGACGAAGCTGTTCAAGGTGCAGGGCAACTTCCCGAGCGCCCCGAGCACGTACACCTCCCCCGAAGTGACCGGCGCCAAGAACGAGATGACCGGTGACTCCCCGATCGGCACGATCTTCGCCGAGGCCGCCAAGACCGCCCCGGTGCAGGTGATCGGCCCGAAGGACCAGATCATCCAGCAGGGCCTGAGCGACAACGGCGTGTTCCTCGTGACCAAGGGCAAGTCGGCGAAGGAGGCCTGGGAGACGGCCACCAAGACCATCGACAACAACCTGGACAAGTGACCCGTATGGCCACCCGCCACGACACCGCCGCGCCCCCCGTGAAGGAGGGGGGCGCGGCCCCGGGCCGCCCGCCCGCGGAAGCCGCACAGGCTGAGGCGCGGCGCCGGGACCGGCTCTCGCGCCGCTGGCAGCGGGACATCCGCTGGTCCCCGTACGCCTTCGTCTCGCCGTTCTTCCTGCTGTTCCTCGCCTTCGGTCTGTTCCCGCTGGTCTACACGGGCTGGGCGTCGCTGCACCAGGTGGAGATGACCGCCCCCACCGACATGACGTGGGTGGGCCTGCGCAACTACACCCGGATCTTCGACGACGAGTTCTTCTGGAACGCGGCGAAGAACACCCTGACCATCGGCATCATCTCGACGGTCCCGCAGCTGCTGATGGCGATGGGCCTCGCGCACATCCTCAACTACCGGCTGCGCGCCTCGACGTTCTACCGGGTCGCGATGCTCGCGCCGTACGCGACCTCGATCGCCGCCGCCTCCCTCGTCTTCGTGCTGCTGTTCGGCCGCGACTACGGCATGATCAACTGGGCGCTGCACTTCGTCGGGATCGACGCGATCGACTGGCAGAACGACAAGTGGCCGTCGCAGATCGCGGTCTCCACGATCATCATCTGGCGCTGGACGGGCTACAACGCGCTGATCTATCTGGCCGCGATGCAGGCGATCCCGCAGGATCTGTACGAGTCGGCGGCGCTGGACGGCGCCAACCGCTGGCAGCAGTTCTTCCATGTGACGCTGCCGTCGCTGCGGCCGACGATCCTGTTCACGGTCGTCGTCTCCACGATCGGCGCCAGCCAGGTCTTCGGTGAGCCGCTGCTGTTCGACGCCAACAAGGGCGCCTCGGGCGGCGCGGAGCACCAGTTCCAGACGCTCGGTCTGTATCTGTACGAGCAGGGCTGGGTCAACCAGCACCTGGGCCGTGCCTCGGCGATCGCCTGGACGATGTTCCTGATCCTGATCGTCGTCGGCATCGTCAACTACGTCATCTCGCGCCGGCTGCGCGCCAGTAGTTAGGAGGACCGGCCGTGACGACGACGACCCTGACCAAATCCGAGCCGGAGGACGCCGTGCCGGCGGCCCGCCGGGTACGCCGGCCGAAGTCCGCGCGGGCGGGCGGCCAGCACCACGGCGGCCCGATCGCCTACGCCGTCCTGATCCTGTTCACGATCGGCTCGCTGTTCCCGCTCGTGTGGACGGCGATCGCCGCCTCCCGCGACAACAACCGGCTGGCGCAGACGCCCCCGCCGCTGTGGTTCGGCTCGAACCTGTTCAAGAAGCTGGACGTCGCCTGGACCGACGCCAACCTCGGCAAGGCCTTCCTCAACACGACCATCGTGGCGGGGACGTCGGCGGCGACGATCGTGGTGCTGTCCACGATCGCCGGTTTCGCCTTCGCCAAGCTGCGGTTCCGGGGCAAGGGCGCGCTGATGCTGATCGTGATCGGCACGATGATGGTGCCGCCGCAGCTCAGTGTGATCCCGCTGTACATGATGGTCGCCAAGCTGGAGTGGACCGATCAGCTCCAGGCGGTGATCCTGCCGTCGCTGGTGAGCGCGTTCGGTGTGTTCTTCATGCGGCAGTACCTGATCCAGGCGCTGCCCGACGAGATCATCGAGGCGGCCCGGGTGGACGGTGCGAACAGCTGGCGCGTGGTGTGGCACGTGGTGTTCCCCGCGGCGCGCCCCGCGATGGCGGTGCTGGGCATGCTGACGTTCGTCCAGACGTGGAACGACTTCCTGTGGCCCTTCCTGGTGCTGAGCCAGACCGGCAACCCGACCGTGCAGGTCGCGATCGCGGGCCTCGGCCGCGGGTACACGCCCGACCAGTCCCTGATCATGGCCGGCGCGCTGCTGGGCACGCTGCCGCTGCTGGTGGTCTTCGCGGTCTTCGGCAAGCAGATCGTGGGCGGCATCATGCAGGGCGCGGTGAAGGGCTGACCTCTTGCGATCCAGGGGCCGGGTCACCGCCGCCCCGGCCCTTTTCACCCCACTTCCCCCCAATCTCGTCGGCCTCGTCGGCCTCGACGACCATCCATGGGAGCGCTTCCATGACTGATCCCGTCACCCCCGTGACCTTTCCTCCCGCCTTCCTCTGGGGCGCGGCGACCTCCGCGTACCAGATCGAGGGGGCGGTGCGGGAGGACGGCCGCACCCCGTCGATCTGGGACACCTTCAGCCATACGCCGGGCAAGACCCTCGGCGGCGAGCACGGTGACATCGCTGTCGACCACTACCACCGCTACCGCGAGGACGTCGCGCTGATGGCGGAGCTGGGCCTGAACGCGTACCGCTTCTCCATCTCCTGGTCCCGGGTCCAGCCGACGGGCCGCGGCCCGGCCGTCCAGCGCGGCCTGGACTTCTACCGCCGGCTGGTCGACGAGCTGCTGGCGAACGGCATCAAGCCGGCCGTCACCCTCTACCACTGGGACCTGCCGCAGGAGCTGGAGGACGCGGGCGGCTGGCCGGAGCGCGACACCGCGTACCGGTTCGCGGAGTACGCGCAGATCGTCGGCGAGGCGCTCGGCGACCGTGTGGAGAACTGGATCACGCTCAACGAGCCCTGGTGCAGCGCGTTCCTGGGCTACGCGTCCGGGGTGCACGCGCCCGGCCGCACCGACCCGGCGGCCTCCCTGCGCGCCGCCCACCACCTGAACCTCGCCCACGGCCTCGGCACCTCGGCGCTCCGCGCGGCCATGCCGGCCCGCAACACGGTGGCGATCAGCCTCAACTCCTCCGTCGTACGGCCCCTTTCGCAGTCGCCGGCCGATCTGGCGGCCGTCACGAAGATCGACGACCTGGCCAACGGCGTCTTCCACGGCCCGATCCTGAAGGGTGCGTACCCGGAGACGCTGCTCGCGGCCACCTCCGGTCTGACCGACTGGTCGTACGTCCTCGACGGCGATCTGCGGGCCATCCACCAGCCGTTGGACGCGCTGGGTCTGAACTACTACACGCCCACGCTGGTCTCGGCGGCCCGGGAACAGCCGAAGGGTCCGCGCACGGACGGCCACGGCGCGAGCGACCACTCCCCCTGGCCCGCCGCCGACGACGTCGCCTTCCACCAGACCCCGGGCGACCGCACGGAGATGGGCTGGACGATCGACCCCTCGGGCCTGCACGAGCTGATCATGCGCTACACGAAGGAAGCTCCCGGGCTGCCCCTCTACATCACCGAGAACGGCGCGGCCTACGACGACAAGCCCGACCCGGACGGCCGCGTCCACGACCCGGAGCGGATCGCCTACCTGCACGGCCACCTCTCCGCGGTGCGCCGGGCCATCGCCGACGGCGCGGACGTGCGCGGCTACTACCTGTGGTCCCTGCTGGACAACTTCGAGTGGGCGTACGGCTACGGGAAGCGGTTCGGGGCGGTGTACGTGGACTACGCGACGCTGACCCGGACGCCGAAGTCGAGCGCGCACTGGTACGGCGAGGCGGCCCGCACGGGCACCCTGCCGTCCCCCGCACCCGCGACCACCTGACCCGGGGAAGGGGAGGGGCGCGGCACGTCGAGGGGGCGTGCCGCGCTCCGGTGGTTTCCCAGGGGGCCGCTCAGAGGGTGCCCGGCGCCGCAAGCCGTTGGGTCGGCTGCCCCGTCACCGACGCGATCGTCCCGAAGTCGTTGTCGTGGTGCGGCATGGTCAGCCCCTGGAGTTCGGCGGTCGCGGCGACGAGCGGATCCACGGCACCGGCAGAACGGTGCCGCCCCTTCTCGGTGAGCTCCCGTTGCACGTCCCACGCCCGTATCACGGCCCGATCGTCCAGAGGCGCCCAGCCGAACACCGCATCCAGGTCGCGGACCGGTTCGGTCCGGTCCTCGGCGTTCCTTGCGCTGTGGAGAAACTCGACCTCGGTCAGCGGGCAGCGGGCGATCAGCCCTTCTTCCAGGGGCTTCTCCCAGAGGGTACGAGCCGGCCGCTTCAGGATGCGCACGAGGGCGCTGGTGCAGGTGGGGCGTTCGGCGATCCGTCCGTTCCGGCTCAGCGGTCGCTTCGCCGTCCGGCGGCCCTCCGTGCCCCGATCCTCGATCGAGCGGTGTATCTCGCACTCCAGGACCGACTCCCACGTCAGGGACGCCTCGCCCGGGTCGGTGAGCCGGGTGCTGATCCGGCGGCCGGCCAGCTGCCGTTCGACGGCCGCGAGGATCTCCTCCTCGGTCGGTCTCGTCGCCAACGCAGCTCCCCTCGCCGACGGGTGACACACGCGAGAAGAGCAGGGCAGGAGGCCCCCAAGTCGACGACAAGGGGGCCTCGTCCACGGGGACTACAGGGCGCGCGGCTCCCGTACGACCGCCACCCCGCCCGGGGGAACGGACACCGATCCGCCCAACACCGGCTTGCCGTCCAGCAGTTCCACCGACTCGGCGGCGACGGCGATCTCCGCCCCCGCGCCCGCGTGGTCGATCAGGAAGAGATAGTCGGCCTCGGCGCCCCGGCGGCGGACCGCCTCCACCCCCGGCGGCAGGACGGCGTCCAGGACCGGCCGTACGTCCGACTCCTCGCGGATCCGGTGCAGCAGCGCGGCCAGGGTCGCGGCGTCGGGCAGGGTCGCCACGTACCAGGCGGTGCCGGTGCCGTAGCCGTGGCGGGTGATCGCCGGGACGCCGGTCAGGGGGCCGTCGGTGTACGAGGACACGGTCTGCGCCCCGGCCGTGCGGACCCGCTCCGACCACAGCGCGCCCGTGCCGCCGTTGTCGAGACCGACCGTCTGCCCCGGCAGCAGCGGGAACACCTCGTCCGTGCGGACACCCAGCGCCTCCCGGAACGCGCCCGGGTAACCGCCCAGCCGCACATGGCAGTTCTGGTCCACGGCCCCGCTGTGGAAGCCGACCACCAGTGTGCCGCCCCGCTCGGCGAAACCGGTGAGGTTCGCGGCGCCCGCGTCGTCCACGAGGTACAGGCTGGGCGCGAGGACCAGCCGGTACGCCGACAGGTCCGCGTCGGGCCGTACGAAGTCCACGGCGACACCCGCCCGCCACAGCGGCTCGTACCAGGAGCGGACGAGCTCCAGGAAGCGGACCGCCTCGCTGGGCTGCGAGGGCAGTTCCAGCGCCCACTTGGCGTCCCAGTCCCAGACGATCGCCGTCTCGGCGGTGCCGGTGCTGCCGCGCACCTCGGCCAGGGCCTTCAGGTCCGCGCCCAGTGCCACCACGTCCCGCCAGATCACGCTGTCCGTGCCCGCGTGCGGCAGCATCGCGGAGTGCCACTGCTCGGCGCCCGCCTTCGCGGCCCGCCACTGGAAGTAGGCGATGCCGTCGGCGCCGTGCGCCACGTGCGCGAGCGCGTTGCGCCGCAACTCCCCAGGGCCCTTGGCGCGGTTGACGGGCTGCCAGTTGACGGCTCCGGTGGAGTGCTCCATCAGCAGCCAGGGGCCGCCGGCCAGCGACCGTACGAGGTCACCGCTCATCGCGATGTCGATCTGCGACTCGGGGTCGGTCGAGCGCAGGTAGTGGTCGTTGGAGACGATGTCCAGCTCCGGCGCCCAGCGCCAGTAGTCCAGCGCGTCGAAGTTGTACATCACCATGAAGTTGGTGGTGGCGGGGATCGCGGGAGCGGCCTCGGCGAGCACCGCGCGCTCCGCCGTGCACAGCGACAGCAGCGCGTCGCTGCAGAAGCGGCGCCAGTCCAGCCGGTGGGTGGGGTTCGGGACCGCGCCCGTCGCCCGGGGCGGGATGATCTCGTCCCAGTCGTAGTACCACTGGCTCCAGAAGGTGGTGCCCCAGGCGTCGTTGAGCGCCGCGAGGTCGTCGGCGTACCTCTCCCGCAGCCAGCGGCGGAAGTCCTGGGCGCTCGTGTCGCAGAAGCACTCCGCGTTGTGGCAGCCGTACTCGTTGTGGACGTGCCACATGACGACCGCCGGGTGCTCGGCGTACCGCTCCCCCAGGGCCCGCGCGATCCGCAGGGCGGCCTCGCGGTAGGCGGGGCTGGACGGGCAGAACGTCTGACGGCTGCCGTACGACAGGACGCGGCCGTCGTGGTCCACCGGCAGCGCCTCGGGGTGGGCCTTGAAGAACCAGGCCGGCGGGGCCGCCGTCGGGGTGGCGAGGTCGGCGGCGATGCCGTGGGTGTACAGCAGGTCGAGGACCCGGTCGAGGCGCGAGAAGTCGTAAGCGCCCTCGGACGGCTCCAGCAGCGCCCAGGAGAAGATGTTGACGCTGACCATGTTCACCCCGGCCTCGGCCATGAGGCGCACGTCCTCGGCCCAGACCTCCTCGGGCCACTGCTCGGGGTTGTAGTCGCCGCCGTAGACGATCCCGGGGACCTTCAGTTCTCGTTCCATCACTCGCCTCCCGACAGCAGCCGGCGCGTGGTGTCCACGCCCCACGGATCCAGGGAGAGCAGACGGTCGCTGGAGGCCATCAGGCCACCCGTCGCCTCCACGTGCGCGGCCCAGCGCTCGCGCGTCTCCACCGCCGGACGGGCCATCAGGCAGTCCGGGTCGTTGATCCACAACCGGCCGTGCTGCCACTGCCGGGCGGCGCCGGTGAACTCGGCCGCGTCCTGCCCGGGCTGGCTGAAGTCACCGGCCTCGGGAGCGCGGTGCGGTGCCGTGTCCGGGCTGACCCGCATCGCGTCGAACAGGCCGATCGACGGCAGGATCGGCGCGCCGCAGCCCAGCAGGTACGCCTGCGGGCCGATCGCGGCACGGATCAGCGCGATCCCGTCCCGGTACGCGGTGAGCGGGTCCACGGCGGTGTGCCGTACGCCGTCCAGGGCGCCCGCGTACAGGAAGTCGACCTTGAAGTAGTCGTAGCCCTCGGCGCGCAGGGTGCGGAACACGTCCGTCAGGTACGCCGCCGCCCCGGGGTGGGTGGTGTCGAGGACGTACAGGTCGTGGCCCCAGTTGCGCCCGGCGTGCGCGAAGCCGCCGTCGGTGGAGCGGACCAGCCAGTCGGGGTGCCCGGCGGCGAGCGCGCTGCTCGGGTCGACGAGGAAGGGCGCGGTCCAGATGCCGGCGCGCCGGCCCCGGGCCCGGATGGCCTCCGCGATCCCGCGGCGGGAGCGGAAGCGGCCGGAGAGGGTGAGCCAGTCGCCGAGCGCCTTCTGGTAGCCGTCGTCGATCTGGACGACGTCGACGGGCAGGTCGAGGGTGTCCATCGCACGCAGGTTCTCGTGGATGTCGTCCTCGGTGACGTCCGTGAAGTACTCGTACCAGGAGCACCAGACGGTGGGCGCCGGGCGGGGCGCGGGGACGCCCAGGCCGGACGCCCACTCGGCGAGCAGCGAGGGGACGTCCGTGCCCGTGAACTCCTTCACCGGCCCGTCGGCGCTGACCTCCGCGACCGGTCCGGCCGGCGTGAGACGGAGGGAGGGCACCTCGTGGACCGGGTCCGGCGCGGCCCACAGCCGGACGGGTGAGCCGTCGCCGGGGTCGAGCGCGAGGAGGCCCTCGCCCTGGAAGACCCCCGCGGGGACGGTGACCCCGGGGCGGTAGCAGACGGTTGCCCAGTTGTCGTTCGCCGGGCGGTGCGGGAGTGCGTCGAGGGCGTAGGCGCCGCTCGGGCTCCAGGACTGCCAGCCCTCCTCGTGGACACGGGCGCGCCGCGGGTCCACGGGGACGGAGGCCACCGGGGTGAAGGGGTGGTGCACGGGGGTCTCTTTCGGAAGAAAGGGCCTCAGCCCTTGTTGGCGCCGAGGGTCAGTCCGCTGACGAACTGCCGCTGGAGCGCGAAGTACACGATCAGGGTGGGGATCGCGGTGAGCAGGGCGCCTGCGGCGACCAGGTTGGGGTCGGTGAAGTACTGGCCGGAGAGGTTGTTCAGGGCCGAGGTGATCGGCATGTTCTCACCGGTGGAGATCAGCACGATCGCCCAGAAGAAGTCGTTGTAGATCCAGATGGACAGCAGGGTGGCGAGGGCGGCCATGGCCGGTTTGCACAGCGGGAGCACGATCTGCCAGTACAGGCGCCATACGGAGGCGCCGTCGACGAGGGCGGCCTCGGTGAGCTCGTGGGGCAGGGAGCGCATGTAGTTGCTGAGCACGAAGGCGCAGAAGCCGGACTGGAAGGCGACGTGGATGAGGACCAGGCCGAGTGCGGAGTCGTACAGCTTGCCGCTCATGGTGATGCCGGGCAGGTCCACGAGCAGGTAGAGCCGGTACAGGGGGGTGATGATGACCTGCTGCGGCAGGAGGTTGCCCGCGGTGAAGACCAGGAGCAGGAAGAGGTTGACCCGGAAGTCGAAGCGGCTGACGTAGAACGCCACGCAGGACGACAGGAACAGGGTCAGCAGCACCGCGGGGACCGCGATGAGCAGCGTGTTCCCGAAGTAGTGCGTCATGTCGGACTGGGTGAAGGCGTTGGTGAAGTTGTCCAGGCTCAGTTTGTCGGGCCAGGAGACGTAGCCCTTCTCGCTGGTCTCGGAGTACGGCCGCAGTGCCGCGAACAGTGCCCACAGCAGCGGCGCGAGCCAGGCCAGGGACGTGACGATGAGGAAGGTGTGCAGCAGGATCCGGGCGGGGCGCACGGGGGTGCGCTGCTTCAGGGGCAGGGCGGGGGTGCTCATGCGCTCCGCTCCTTGCGGAAGGTGGAGATGAGATACGGGATGATCACGGCGAGGGAGATGACCAGCAGGACGACGGCGATGGCTGAGCCGTATCCGATGCGGCTGGACTCGCCGATGATGTTGTTGGTGACCAGGATCGAGAGCAGTTCGGTGCCCTGGGCGCCCTTGTTGAAGACGAAGACGAGGTCGAAGGCGCGCAGTGCCTCGATGATCGTGACGACCAGGACGACGGTGTTGGTGGGGCGCAGGGTGGGGAAGACGACGTTCTTGAACGTCTGCCACTCGTTGGCGCCGTCCAGGGAGGAGGCCTCGCGCAGGGAGGGGTCGACGCCCTTGAGGCCGGCCAGGTAGAGGATCATCATGTAGCCGGTGTGGCGCCAGCAGGCGGCGACGAGGATGGCCCACAGGTTGAGGTGCGGGTCGCCGATCCAGTCGATGTAGTGGCCGGGTTTGTTGGCGCCGATGATGCTGTTGATCAGGCCGGTGTCGGGGTTGTAGACGAGCTGCCAGACGAATCCGGTGACCGCGAGGGAGACCACGACCGGGAGGAAGTAGGCGGTCTGGTAGACGCGGCTGAAGCGGATGTTCTTGTCGAGCTGGACCGCGAGGAAGAGCCCGAGCGGGGTCGGGATCAGGATCAGCACGACGAACCAGATGACGTTGTGCTGGACGGCGGGCCAGAACTGCGGGTTGTTGGTGAACAGCTCCTTGAAGTTGTCCAGTCCCACCCACTTGATGGAGTCGAAGCCGATGCCGTCCCAGGTGGTGAAGGCCAGGGCGATGGAGGCGAGGGCGGTGACCCAGACGAGGGTCACGTGCAGGATCGTCGGCACCCCGGCCATGAGGCCGAGGGTGAGCCGGTCGCGGCGGGTCAGCAGACGGCGGTGGCCCTGCGGAACCCGCTTCTTCGAGGACGCGCCCCGAGGCGGCCGGGCGGCCGCCTGCGGGGACTTCGTGGTGGTGTCGGTGCTCATGGGGTACGGGCGTCGCGCTCTCAGTTGGAAGCGAAGATCGTCTTCTTCTGCCGCTCGATCGAGGTGAGCAGGCTGTCGATCCCCTTCGGGTCGCGGACGAACTTCTGCAGCGCGGGCTGCATGACCGTGGAGGTGAAGTCGGGGCGGCTGTCGCGGTCCATGAACTGCGTCAGGCTCTTCGCGCCCGAGATCATCTCGTACGCCTTCTTCTGCAGGGCGGTGTACGAGGAGGTGTCGGCCTTGGAGGAGGCGGCGACGACGCTGGAGTCGGCCTTGAGGTAGATCTGCTCGGCCTCGGGGGTGCCGAGGTACTCGAGGAGCTTGGTGACGCCCTCCTTGTTCTTCGGGGCCTTGGAGACCATGAAGCCGTCGGTGGGGGCCTCGACGGTGTCCTGGCCGAACTCCGAGTTGATCTCCGGGAAGGCGAAGAAGTCGAGGTCGTCCAGGTCCGCCTTGTCGGTGAACTGCTGGGCGACGAAGGAGCCGAGGAGGTACATGCCGGCCTTCTTCGACACCAGCGTCTGGGCGGCGTCCTGCCAGGTACGGCCCAGCGAGCCCTCCTGGTGGTACGGCAGCAGCTCGGCCCAGTGGTCGAAGGCGGCCTTGACCTTGGCGTCGGTCCAGGAGGCCCTGCCCGCCATCAGCTCGACGTGGAAGTCGTAGCCGTTGAGCCGGAAGTTGATCTGGTCGAAGGTGCCCATCGCCGGCCAGGCGTCCTTGTCACCGAAGGCGATCGGGGTGAGCCCGTCCTTCTTCATCTGCTTGCACAGGGTGATCAGCTCGTCCCAGGTGGTGGGGACGGTGTAGCCGTGCTGCTGGAAGACACTCTTGCGGTAGAAGAGCGCCCAGGGGTACGTGTACAGCGGCACGAAGTAGTACTTGCCGTCCGCGCCCTTGCTGAGCTTCTTCATCGCGTCGGGGAAGTTGTCCCCGATCTTCGCCCACACGTCGTCGATGGACGTGGCCAGGCCCTTGGCCGCGAAGAACTGCATGCGGTAGCCGGCGAACCAGTTGAACACGTCGTCCGGGGTGCCCTGGAGGTAGGTGTTGATCTGCTCCTGGAACGTGTTGTGGTCCTTGGTGTTCACGTCGACCGCGATCCCGGACTGCTTCTTGAAGGCCGCGTAGATCTCGGCGAAGGCCTTCTTCGGCACCGCGTCCGACGCGTTGGAGCCGAGGCTGACCGTCTTCGGGTCGGAGGAGGTGCTGCCGCCTCCACAGGCGGACAGCAGCGGTATGCCGGCGCCGAGGACGGCCGCGCCGCCTATGCCGCGCAGCAGGGTGCGGCGACTCGGGGAGGGGAGGTGGAGGCGGCCGGAAGGGGAGAGGTCGTGCATGAAGCGGCTCCTGACAGCAAGGTTCGGTCATGGGGGTCTGACTGAATCTTTCCGGTCTTAATCGACCAGAAATCAACTTGACCGAACACCGGGTGGCGCAATAACAGCCGTATGTCCGGTCATGCGTCAAGAGCCGCCGCCTTCATTTGTCGAAACGTAATCGACACACCTTGATCACCCTCCTGTCACCTTCATGATCATTTGAGGGTGGCGAAGGCCTTCGAGAACGCCGCGTCGCCCTGGACGACCGAGCTGCAGGTCGCGTCCGCCTGCCCCTTGGCCCCGCCCGGGCACTGCCTGTCCCGCGTCGCCGACCACATCGACAGCCACGCGATCCCCTTCGACTTCGCGAAGGCGACGAGCCGGGTGGCGTCCTCGACCGTGAAGACCTCCGACGCGACGTCGTTCACCCCGATCATGGGGGTCACCGCGACCGCCTTCCACGCCGCGCTGTCGCTCAGCCCGAACACGCTCTTGACCTGTGCCTGGGTAGCGGTGGCGGCCTGCTCGGCATAGGTGCCCATGTCACCGCTGTACGCCGGACCGTAGTCCATCGCCATGACATTCACAGTGTCGACTTTCACACCATTTGCCTTGGCGTCCGAGAGCAAAGTCACGCCGTCCTGGGTCAGGCCCTCCGGCATCACCGGGAGGGTGAAGGAGACGTCGAGTCCCGGGTGCTGCCGCTGGAGCTTCGCGATCGCCTGCGCGCGCCGGGTGTTGGCCGCCGTGTTCGGCAGCGCGCCCCCCTCCACGTCGAAGTCGACCTTGGTGAGCCGGTAGGCGTCCACGACCTTCCCGTACGCCGCCGCCAGCGCGTCCGCCGAGGAGCACGTCGTGGCCAGCTCGGAGCCGCTCGCCCCGCCGAAGGAGACCCGTACGTCCCCGCCCTTCGCCCGGAGCGCGCCGATCTGCGCCGCCACGCCGTCGCTCCCGAGGTCGGTCACCCCGCCCCATTTCGGCGTACAGCCGCCGCCGTCGGTCACGAAGGCGAGGTTGTAGTCCTTCACCCCGGTCGCGGAGACGTGCGCGAGGAGGTCGAAGGCGGGGTAGAGCGAGGTGTCGACGTACGGGGCGAAGGGGGCGGAGGAGGCGGTGCCGGAGCCGGTACCGGTACTCGCGCTCGGGGACGGGGCGGGGGACGTGGGGGTCTGCGTGGGTGCCGCGGTGGTGGGCGTCGAGGCGGGTGTCCCGGTGGGGGTCGCGCTCCCCGTCGGCCGTCCGCTCGGCTCGGGTGTGGCGCCCTGGTCCGCCGAGCACGCGGCCCCGTCCACCCGGCAACCGACCGGATCTCCCGTCCCGTTGACCACGAACCCGACGGTGACGGACTCCCCGACGGCCAGCCCGTCGGTGTCCCACTTCGGCGGGGTCACGGTGACGTGCCGCCCGCCGACCGTCGACTCGGCGTTCCAGAGCGAGCCGAGCCTCGCCCCCGCCGGCAGGTCGAACTCCAGCTTCCAGTCCGCCTTCACCCCACCGGTGTTGTTGGTGACGACGTATTGCGCGGTGTACCCCGTCGACCAGTCACTGGTCCTGGTGTACGCGGCCCCGACCCCGGCCGCCTGCGCGGTACCGGCCACGAACACGGCCCCACCGCCCACCACCGCCGCGGCGACCACCCCGCCGATCACCTGGTTCCTACCGCTGCCCGTGCGCCGGTGACTGCTCATGCCGTGCCTGCCTTCACTGCTCGTGGGGTGAGATGCGGCAGCACGCTAGCGAGCCCAAACCGGGCAAAGTGCCTGATAGGGGCGGCGGCGAAGGATCTTAGGGTGCGCTTAAGCCACCCATCGGAGCCGATTAAAGGTCGAGACCAATTCGCCTGTCCGCAGGCCTCACCTGGCCGCCGCCCGTCTCCGCTTGCGTACGGCTCCGCGGTGGCCCCTGCGGATCGGCTCGTGGTCGTTCAGTTGGAGCCAGACACGGACTTCCGTGCCGCCCAGGACCGAGCGGCCGATGCGGACGTCGCCCCCGGTGGACTCGGCGAGGCGGCGGACGATGTCCAGGCCCAGGCCGGTGGAGCCGGTGGTGCCCGAGCCGCGGCCGCGGGCCATCGCCGTCACGGGGTCGGGGATGCCCGGGCCCGCGTCCGAGACGAGGACGATCACCGCGTCCTCGCCGGTGTGGACGTCGACCGCGAAGGCGGTGCCCTCCGGGGTGTGCCGGAAGACGTTGCCGAGGAGGGCGTCCAGGGCGGCGGCCAGGTCGGCGCGGGCCACGGGTATGCGGACCGGACGGTCGACCCCGGCGGTGCGGACCTTGCGGCCCTCGTCCTCCGCGAGCGCCGACCAGAAGGCCATCCGCTCCCGGACCACCTCCGCCGCGTCGCACCCGGCCCCCGCGCCGGGCGCCGCCGTCTGCGGTTTGGCCTCCCGGGCCGTACGGATGATCGTGTCCACCTCGCGCTCGAGCTGGGCGACCGCCGTACGGGTCTGCTCGGCGGCCGGGGAGTCGCCGAGGGAGGCCGCGTTCAGCCGGAGCACGGTCAGCGGGGTGCGCAGACGGTGGGACAGGTCGGCCGCCAACTCCCTTTCGTTCGCCAGGAGTTGCACCACCTGATCGGCCATCGAGTTGAAGGCGACGGCCGCCCGCCGCAGTTCGTTCGGGCCTTCCTCCGGGACCCTCGCGCCCAGCTTCCCCTCCCCCAGTTCCTGCGCGCCCTCCACCAGTCGCCTGGCCGGCCGCACCATGCGTACACCGAGCCGGTCGGCGACCGCGACCGAGCCGAGGACCAGCGCGACACCGACCCCGGCCAGCACCGCCCACGCCGTGCCGACACCGTTGGTGACCTCGGACTCCGGGACGTAGACCTCGACGACCACGGTCCCGAGGCCCAGTGCGACCGGCTGGAGCAGTACGGAGCCGCCCGGCACCTCGGCGGTCGAGGCGCGGCCCAGCCTCCGTACGGCGGCGATGTCCCCGTCGGCGGCCCGCTGCCGGCCGAGGTCCACGGCCCGTCGGCCGTCGCCGGCCGGCAGGTGCACGGCCATCCCGTCGTCGGACCCGGCCGAGACGACCACCCGCTCCAGTTCCTCGCGGTCGGTGGTGATGGACAGCGCGGGGACCACCACGGCGGCCTCCCGCTCGGCGTTGGAGAAGGCGCGGTCACGGGCCATCTCCTTGACGACGAGTCCGAGGGGGACGGCGAAGGCGACCACGACCATCGTGGTGACCGCCAGACAGACCTTGACCAGTGCCCATCTCATCGCACCAGCCCCCCTTCCCCCGGTGGTTCGAGCTTCACGCCGACACCGCGCAGGGTGTGCAGATAGCGCGGGCTGGCCGCCGTCTCCCCCAACTTCCGCCGCAGCCAGGAGAGATGGACGTCGATCGTCTGGTCGTCGCCGTAGGACTGCTGCCACACCTCGGCGAGCAGTTCCCGGCGCGGGACGACGACCCCCGGCCGGCCGGCCAGGAAGGCGAGCAGGTCGAACTCACGGCGGGTGAGGTCGAGGCGTACACCGTCCAACTCCGCCTGGCGGCGCAGTGGATCGACGCTGAGGCCGCCCACCCGCAGCACGCTGGAGGGCGGGGGCTCCCCTGCGCCGGAGCGGGCCCGGCGCAGGACCGCCGCCATCCGCGCCGACAGATGCTCCACCGAGAACGGCTTGGTCAGATAGTCGTCCGCGCCCGCGTTCAGCAGCCGGACGATCTCCGTCTCGTCGTCGCGCGCGGTGGCGATGATGACCGGCACATCGGTGATGCCGCGCAGCATCTTCAGGGCCTCGGAGCCGTCCAGATCGGGCAGTCCGAGGTCCAGGATCACCACGTCGAAGCGGAAATGGGCGACCTCGCGCAGCGCCTCCAGCGCGGTACCGACGCTGCGCACCAGGTGCGAGGCGTCGGTGAGATGCCGGATGAGCGCCGAGCGTACGAACTGGTCGTCCTCGACCACGAGCACACGTGCCATGCGCCGCACCGTACGCCATGCCCATGGACCCGGCCGGAGCCTGTGGACAACTCACCGCCTGTGGACAACCGATGGCCCGTCCGTGCGACACCCGTGCGAAGGGTGCGGCAAGATGGCCCGCTATGCGGAGCGGACTCGTACACGTACTGGCCTGGACGCTCGCCACGGGCGCGGCGGTCACACTGTCGTGGTGGGGCGTCCACACGGTGATGGCGGGCACGGCCTACGACCCTCCGCGCGCCCTGCCCCTGACGGTGAGCGAGGTGACCTCCACCCCCCGGCAGTCCGGCCCGCCGCCCTCCCCCTCCGCCGGCACCAGCCCGTCCACCTCGCCCAGTGCTTCCCCGACGCCCCCTTCGGCGTCCCCGGCCCGGAGCAGCGGCCCGCCCAGCACCCCGGCGGCCGCGAAGAGCACCGTCTCCGGGACGGTCAAGAGCTACGACACCGACGGCGGCCGGGTCGTCCTCGACCTCGCCGAGACCTACGCGACCCTCGTGTCCGCCACCCCGGCCGCCGGCTGGTCGGTGCAGGTGTGGAAGACGGAGTCCTGGATCCGGGTGGACTTCGCCTCGGGCGCGGACCGGGTGTCGGTCTTCTGCACCTGGCACGACGGTCCGCCACGGGTGGAGGTGAACACCTTCTGACCTTGTGACCTTCTGACCTGGTGGGCTTGTGACCTGGTGGCCTTGTGAGCTTCTGCCCTTCTGAGCGCCGACGGCGCGGGCCCCGCGCCGCGAGAGCCGAAGTGGCAGCCAACTACATATTGACAGTGGACTCTCATTTGGCAGTAGCCTCTCATCAGGTTGCTACCACTCGGGAGGTCTTCATGACCGCACGCGGCACCACCCTGTCCACGTCTCCCCGCCGCTGGCTCGCCCTCGCCGCGCTCACCCTGAGCGTGCTGCTCGTCGGCCTCGACGGCACCGTCGTCAATGTCGCCCTGCCGACCATCGCCGGTGAACTGCACGCCGACAGCGCCCAGTTGCAGTGGATCGGCGGCGGATATCTACTCACCCTGTCGGTCGCGATGCTCCCCGTCGGTCTGCTCGGCGACCGGTACGGGCACAAGCGGCTGCTGCTGTCCGGCATCGCCCTGTTCGGCCTCGCCTCCCTGGGCGGCGCGCTCGCCACCGGTCCGACACAGGTCGTCGCGGCCCGCGCGGTCCTCGGCCTCGGAGCCGCCGCGATCATGCCGCTGTCGATGGCGATCCTGCCGCGCGTCTTCGCCCAGGACGAACTCCCGCGGGCCATCGCCGTGTGGACCGCCGCGACCGCGCTCGGCATGCCGGCCGGACCGGTGATCGGCGGCTGGCTGCTCGACCACTTCCGGTGGGGGTCGGTCTTCCTGTTCAACGCCCCCGTCGCCGGCCTGGCCCTGGTCGCGGGGCTCCGGCTGCTGCCCGGTGACACGTCGAAATCAACAAAATCCGACGTCGACGTCCTCGGCACGGTCCTCGGCGGCCTCGGCATCACCGGCCTCGTCTACGGCACGATCCTGATTCCCCGCGACGGCTGGACCGCCCCCTCGGTGCTCGTTCCGCTGACCGCCGCGGCCGCCCTGCTCACCGCGTTCGTCCTGCGCGAGCGCCGCACCCCGCAGCCGATCGTCGACCTGGGTCTGTTCACCGACCGCCGGTTCCTGTGGGGCACCCTGATCGCCGTCTTCGTGAACTTCGCGGTGATGGGCATCCTGTTCGTCGTCCCGCAGTACCTCCAGGCCGTCCTCGGCACCGACGCGCTCGGCACCGGACTGCGGGTCCTGCCCCTGATCGGCGGGCTGATGGCGGCCGCCGCCGGCAGCGAGGCGCTCGTCCCCCGCCTCGGCGCCCGTACGGTGATCCCCACCGGTCTCGCCCTGCTCGCCGCCGGCGCCCTGCTCGGCGCCACCACCGGACCCTCCGACGGCTACGGCTTCGCCGCCCTGTGGCTCGCCCTCACCGGCCTCGGCTTCGGTCTGGCGGTCGTCCCGGCGACCAGTCTGGTGGTGGCCGCCCTGCCCACCGACAACACCGGCTCCGGCACCAGCCTCCTGGAGACCGTCCAGCAGCTCGGCGCGGTCCTCGGCGTCGCCGGCCTCGGCAGCCTGCTCGGCTACGGCTACCTGAGCCGGCTGCACACCGGCGGCCTCCCGGCGAGCGCCGCCGACACGGCCCGCGACTCCGTCTCCGGCGCCGACGCGGTGGCCGCCCGGCTGCACGACACGGCCCTGACCGCCTCCGCGCACGCCGCCTTCGTGCACGGCATGGACCTGGTCCTGCTGGTCTGCGGGGCGATCGCCCTGCTGGGCGCCGTCCTGGCCGCGCTCTTCCTGCCGGGCCGCACCACCTGCTCCCGCACGGTGGCCCGGTCCGCCGCCCGGCACGCAGAATCGGTCGCATGACGACGCACGAGACCTCCGCCGCGCCCCTCGGCCTGCGGGAGCGCAAGAAGCAGCAGACCCGGGAGCGCATCCGCCGCGAGGCCTACCGCCTCTTCGCCGAGCACGGGTACGAGGCGACCACGGTCGACCAGATCGCGGAGGCGGCGGAGGTCTCGCCCAGCACGTTCTTCCGCTACTTCCCGACCAAGGAGGACGTGGTCCTCCAGGACGAGTACGACCCCGCACTCGCCACCGCCCTGCGCGCACGCCCCGCCGACGAGCCCCTCGTGGACGCGATCCTCAACTCCCTGAAGGGTCCCCTGGGCGCGACGCTGCGGCAGGACCGCGAGGATCTCCTGCTGCGCACCCGGCTCGCCTTCGACGACCCCGCCATCCGCGCGCGCAACGTGGCCGAACAGGAACGCAGCGAACGCGCCATCGCCGAGATCGTCGCCGAGCGCACCGGCCGCGACACCGCCGACCTGGAGGTCCGCTGCGCGGCGGCGGCCGTCATCGCCGTGTTCACCACCCTCGTACGGCACTGGGTGGAGGGCGACGGCAAGGAGGACCTGGCGGCGCTGTACGAACGCCATCTGCCCCTGTTGTCCCGGGGGCTCCCTTTCTGACGGGTGCGACGACGCCGACCGGTGCGAGGGCTCTGACCGGCGAGAGGGCTCTGACCGATGCGAGGGCTCTGACCGGTGCGAGTGCTCAGCGGAACACCGAGGGCGGCGGGGCCGGGGAGGCGACCGCCGCCTCGTCCGTCACCGGGACCGCGCCGCCGGTGAAGTCGAGCAGTGCCCGCCCGTGCTCCACGCGCGCGGGATGCGGGTCGGACGCGGCCCGGCGGGTCAGTTCCGCGAGCGGCAGGGGGAGGTCGCCGGCCAGGAGTACGGCGTTGCCGAACCGTTTCCCCCGGAGCACGGTCGGGTCGGCGACCAGGGCGAGCTCGGCGAAGCGGGCGGCGGCGGTCGCGATCTGGCCGCGCAGATGGGCCAGCGGGGGGCCGTCGGCGATGTTGGCGGCGTAGAGACCGCCCGGCTTCAGCGCCCTGCGGACCTCGTCGAGGAACTCGGCCGAGGTGAGGTGCGCGGGGGTGCGGGCGCCGCTGAAGACGTCGGCGAGGACGAGGTCCGCCCAGCCGTCCGGCACCTTGCCGAGACCCTCCCGCGCGTCCAGGGACCGGACCCTGATCCTGGCCCCCGGATCGAGGGGGAGCTCCCGGCGCACCAGCCGGACGAGCGCGGCGTCGCGTTCGACGACCTGCTGGGTGGAGCGGGGGCGGGTGGCGGCCACGTACCGGGCGAGCGTGAACGCGCCGCCGCCGAGGTGCACGACGTGCAGCGGGCGGCCGGGCGCCGCGGCGAGGTCGATGACATGGCCGAGGCGGCGCTGGTACTCGAAGGAGAGATACGCCGGGTCGTCGAGATCGACGTGCGACTGCGGCGCCCCGTCGATGAGCAGCGTCCAGGCCCGCGCCCGGTCCCGGTCGGGCAGCAGCTCCGCGAGCCCGCCGTCGACGGCCTCGACCACCGCGGCCGCGTCGGCACCGCGTTCCCGCCGGGTGTTCCTGGACTTCCCCATGAGGGCATCTTCCCAGCCCCCGGACCCCTCTCGCGTCGGCGGGAGGCGCGGGAGGCCTCAGCGGCAGCTGTCCGCCGCCTCGATGGTGCGGGCCGCCTCGCCGAGGGCCCGGCGCAGCACCGCCGGGTCCGTCGCGAGGTCCGCCTCGCCGGGCGGCACCAGCCAGTCCGAGCCCTCCACCGGGGGCTCGGGGTCGCGTCTGAGCCCCCGCCCGTCGGTCTCCGTGCAGATACTTCCCGGCAGGTCCCAGGCGGCGGCGGTCCCGGGCGGCACCAGGAAGCAGAGGGTGTCGTCGCCGTCGTCGTGCAGCACGGGTCCCACCCCCTCCGCCGCACCCCGGCGCAGGATGTCGACCGCCTCCAGGCCCTGCCGGGCCGGCACCGTCACGAGGTCGCACGCCGCACCCGAGGGCACGGCCGCCGACGACGGCGTACGAGGATCGTTGCTCCGGCTGGTCTCCATCCCGGCCTCCACCACACAACCCGCTCCTGCAGTCCACAGCATTCAACGCACGACCGCGTCAACGGCTACGGCGGAAGTCCGCCGCAAAGGATGGCAGTTCATGGCAGATCGTGGAGGAGATATCCGGTTTGTAGCCAAACACTGCGTGGCGGCCCCGTCACAGCAGGTACGTTCTTGCTCGCTGGACATCAGGGTGATCACCTCCGAAAATCGGCCAAGTCATCCCGATCCCGGCATGGTTCGACGGTTCGCATGAGAGGACCCGGCCATGGCGTCGTCAACGGTGACCCCACCCCGGCCCGACCGGCCACCACGGCCCAACCTCGCCTTCCGGCATCTGCGGGGACAACGCTCGCCGGCCGAGTTCGCCGCGCTGGTACGGCGGGCCGCACGCGAGATCGGTGAGCGGGTGAGCTGCGACGCGCGCTACATCGGACGGGTCGAGGCAGGGGAGATCCGCTGCCCCAACTACGCGTACGAGCGGGTCTTCCTGCACATGTTCCCCGGCCGGACGCTCACCGACCTGGGGTTCGCGCCCCGGGCGTCCGTACGCGGACGCGGAGCGCGCACCGCCGGGGACGCGCTCCTCGTGCACACCACGAGCCCGGCGCTCACCACCAGTGAGGCGGGGAAGGCGGGTGAGACACGCGGGGCGTGTGAGCCGTATGACACGCAGGACCCGTACGACACGCACCACGACCACGAGGAGAGCGACGTGCTGCGTCGCGCATTCATGACCGGCGGAGGCGCCACCATGGCCGCCGCCTCGCTGGGCCCTCTGGGGTCCGCCCTGCCCCACTCCCGGCTCCGGTCGAGCGGCGGGCCCCATGTCGCCTCCCCGGCGGGGCGCCCGGTGCGCCGGGTCGGGGCGAGCGAGGCGGGCGCCCTCGAAGAAGCGGTCCGCCGGATCCGTCTGCTGGACGACCGGCACGGCGCCGACGGCCTCTACCGCCGCGCGGCCGCACCCCTGCGCGCCGCCTACGCGCTGCTCGACGCCGGCACCACCCGGCAGGCGACCGCCGACCGGCTGCACTCCGGCGCCGGTGAACTCGCGATCTCCGTGGGCTGGCTGGCGCACGACTCGGGCCGCTTCGACGACGCCCGCTCCCACTACGCGGAGGCCCTCGCCACCGCGCGCGTGACCGGCGACCAGGCCCTGGAGGCGCACGCCTTCTGCAACACCGCGTTCCTCGCGCGCGACGCCGGGCGCCCCCGCGAGGCCGTCCGCGCCGCGCAGGCCGCACAGCGTGTCGCCCGTCCCCTGGGCTCCGCCCGGCTGATGTCGCTGCTGGCGCTGCGCGAGGCGGGCGGCTGGGCCGGGCTCGCCGACCGGGCCGGCTGCGAACAGGCCCTCGCCCGCGCGCACGCCCTCTACGAACGCGGCTCCTCGGACGCCGACCCCGAGTGGATGACGTTCTACGGCGAGGCCGAGCTGGCCGGGCTCGAGGCGCAGTGCTGGTCCGCGCTGGGCGACTGGACCCGGGCGGCCCGGCACGCGGGGCGCGCGGCGGATCTGCAGGATCCGCACTTCACGCGCAACATCGCGCTGTACACCGCCGAGCTTGCCGACGATCTGGCACGGGGCGGGCGGCCCGACGAGGCGGCGGTGGCGGGGATGCGGGTGCTGGATCTGTTGGGGCAGGTGCAGTCGTCGCGGATCCAGGGGATGTTGGCGGGGACCGCGCGGGTGCTGCTGCCGCATCGGGGGGTCGGGGGGGTGCGGGAGTTCTTGGACCGGCACGCCTCGGCACCCAGGACCGTGTGAGACCGGCGCCCTGTGTCGTCGGGGTGCCGGCGGCTACGGCACCAGGTGACCCAGGTCGTTCCAGCTTTCGATCGCCGGGTCTCCGTAGGCCCAGCCCAGTACCGACAGGGACGTCGGGTTCAGGCGGATGCGGGAGGCGAAGGCCAGGGGGAGGCCCAGCCAGCGGGCGCCTATGGAGCGGAGGATGTGGCCGTGGGCGAAGACCAGGACGTCGCGGTCCGCCGAGCGGGCCCAGGCGACGACCTCGTCCGCGCGGGCGGTGACCTCGGTGAGCGACTCCCCCTGCGGGACGCCGTCGCGCCAGATCAGCCAACCGGGCCGGACCCCCTGGATGTCGGCGGGGGTCATGCCCTCGTAGGCGCCGTAGTCCCACTCCATGAGGGTGTCCCAGTGGGTCGCCCGCTCACCGAAGCCGGCGAGTTCGCACGTCTCACGCGCGCGTGCCAGCGGGCTGGTGCGGATCTCGGCGTCCGGGAGTCCGTCGAACGGCGCCCGGTGCAGCCGCTCGCCGAGCAGCTTGGCGCCCCGGCGGCCCTCCTCCAGGAGCGGTACGTCGGTCCTGCCGGTGTGCTTTCCGGACAGGGACCACTCGGTCTGTCCGTGCCGGGCCAGCAGGATGCGCGGTGCCATGGGGGACCTTTCCGGGGGAACCCTGGGACGTCTCAGGGGGAAATCGGAGGCGGGACCCCTCCATCATCGCTCACCCTGAAACGGGGCAACCCGGCGGGCGATCCCGGCGTCTTTGAGGGCCGGGGGCGCCCCGAGGGGGGCGAGCGCTCACGCCGTAAAGTGGCACGCCCGCGACCACGGGCGCAGCGACACGTCAGCGACACGAAGGGGGAGGCGATCGGATGCCGCAGACCGAGACACCGGGCACCGAGGCGGCCCCTCGGATCCGGCTGCGCTGGTGGACGGAGCTGCCGCTGATCCTGCTGGTGTACGCCTGCTACTCGGCGGGCCGGCTGCTCGCGCGCGGCGACGTGACGACCGCCGTCGACCACGGCCTGGCGATCCTGCGCGTCGAGAAGTCCCTGCACCTCAACGCCGAGCACCCGCTGAACCGGCTGTTCACCCGCGAGGCCTGGCTCGGCGTCCCGGCCGACTTCTGGTACGCGTCGCTGCACTACCTGGTGACCCCGGTGATCCTGGTCTGGCTGTTCCGCTCCCGCAGCCTGCACTACCGGGCGGCCCGCACCTGGCTGATGACGTCGACCTTCATAGGCCTGATCGGTTTCACGCTGCTGCCCACCTGCCCGCCCCGTCTGCTGTCGGCGGAGCACGGCTTCGTGGACACGATGGCCCAGTACAGCTCCTGGGGCTGGTGGGGCGGCGAGGCGAGCGCCCCGCGCGGGCTCGGCGGGATGACCAACCAGTACGCGGCGATGCCGAGTCTGCACGTCGGCTGGTCCCTGTGGTGCGGCGTCATGCTGTGGCGGTACGGGCGTACGCCCGTGGCGAGGACGGCGGCCGTGCTCTATCCGCTGCTGACGACGATCGTGGTCATGGGCACCGCGAACCACTACTTCCTCGACGCGGTCGCGGGCGCGGCCGTGATGGGGGTCGGCCTGCTGCTGGCGCCGCTCGTGCTGCGGACCGGTGACCGGCTGCGCACCGCGTTCGCGGCCCGCGTCCCGGCGACGGCGGCCCGCATCCCGGCCCAGGCGACGGACTCCCCGGCGATCTCCCCGACGGCCTCCCCGGCCGGTGCGACGGCCGCCGCCCCGGTGGCCTCCCCCGACACAGGGACCCCGATTGTCAGTGGCGGATGCCAGACTTCGACGGGTGAGCGAATTCCATGGCAGCGCGAGTCACGGTTCGGGCCAGGACCCGAGCCGGGTGCCTCCCCCTCGGATGCGGGGGACGGCGCTCCGGCAGCGGCTCGCTGAGCTGCGCGGCCCCGACGTACCGGCCAAGGCGCTGGACGCGCGTGCCCTCGCGGCCCTCGCCGCCAACCCCGGCTGCAAGCGGCGCGCGATCCTCGACGGCGCCGGGGTGAACAAGGCGGCGCTGGCGGGGGCGCTGGGCTCCCCGTCGGCCTTCGGCCAGTCCCAGTTCGCCCTCACGCGCGGCAACGCGTTCGAGGCGAAGGTGAAGGCGGACGGCGGCGCCGAACTGCTGCGGCTCGTGCACGAACGGCTGGACCCGCGCGCCGAACCGCCCACCACCAAGAGCACCCCCGACCTCGCGGCCTCCGGCCCCGAGGGCCGCACCGCGCGGACCGCGCTCGCGCTGCGCGAGGCCACCGAGCAGGCCCTCGGCACCTGGACGTTCCTCGACCACCCGATGCTCGCCCTCGACGTGGCAGGCTCCCCCGCCTTCCTGGAGCCGGACGCGGTGGTGGTGCACCCGGACGGCAGCTGGACGGTCGTGGAGATCAAGTCCTTCCCGATGCTCGACGGTTCGGCCGACCCGGCGAAGGTGGGCGCCGCCGCCCGCCAGGCCGCCGTCTACGTGCTGGCCCTGGAGGAGGTCGCCGCCCGCCTCGACCCCGCGCCGCAGGTCCGCCACCGCGTCCTCCTGGTCTGCCCCAAGGACTTCTCCAACCTGCCCACCGCCTCCGCCGTCGACGTCCGCAAGCAGCGCGCGGTCACCCGCCGCCAACTGGCCCGGCTCACCCGCATCCAGGACATCGCCGACGCGCTCCCCGAGGGCACCTGCTTCTCCCCCGAGCTGCCCGCCGAGCGGCTCACCGCGGCCGTCGAGGCGGTTCCCGCGACGTACGCGCCCGAGTGCCTGGCCGCCTGCGAGCTGGCGTTCCACTGCCGCGACCGCTCCCGCGCGGCCGGCGCGGTGACCACCCTCGGCCGCTCGGTCCGCGCCGAACTCGGCGGCCTGACCACCGTCGAGGACGTCCTGTCCGCCGCGCGCGGTGAGTCCGGGGACCCGGACGACCCCGCGGTCGCCGCCCTGCGCCGCGCCGCGCAGCTGCGCACCGAGGCCCTCGCGGCCCTGGGGGCGACGTGTCGCTGATCGCCACCCTCGCCCGTCTCGAGGCCGTCGCCACCGGCCGCGCCCAGCGCACCGCCACCGTCCGCCACCGGCATCTGTCGGACCGCCCGCTGGTGTTCGTGCCGCTGACCACCGCCGGTGAGGCCGGAGCCCCGCTCGGCGCGCTCGTCGGCACGGACCGGGACGCGCCACGCCTGCTCGTCGTACCGCAGCCCCGCGACCGCGACCTCCGGTTCGCGTTCCTCGCCGAACTGGCCGACGTCGTCCTGCCGTACATCGACGACCACGCCGGCGCCGTGGAGGCCGCGGAGCGCAACGAGACCGACCCGGAGACCGGCAAGCGCGTCAAGGTCGAGGTGGAGCTGTGCGCCGACGCGCCCCAGCTCATCGTCCCGAGCCGGGCGGGCGTCGACTACGTACGCCTCCTCGGCCGCTCCATGCGTTTTCGGCGTACGGCGGAGCAGGACCCGGAGTCGCCGCATCCGGCGCCCCCGCGCGTGCCGCTGCTCGGCCGGTGGCTGACGCACTTCGGGGAGCGGGCCCGGGTGCCCGGCTCGTCGCTGCTGCTCGCGCTCACCGAGCTGCTCGGCCGGCACTGGGCGACCGGACAGTCCAGCCTGGAGGACCAGCACCTGGGCGCGCTGCTCGCCTGGATCGGCCCTCCCGAGGGCGAGCCGGGCGCCGAGGCGGCCGAGCGGGCGGAGCACGCCCGGGACGCCGCCGGACAGCTCCTGTGCCCGCCGGCCGGTCCGGCCACCGACCCCGCCTTCGACAACAAGCTGCTGGCCCCGGCCATCGAGCGCTACGACCGCGCGCGGACCGCGTTCGCCACGGCCGAGGACGGGCTGGAGGCCGACGACCGGCTGGGCGGGCTGGCCGCCGCCGAGCGGGAGATCCGCGATCTGGTGCTGAGCCGGACCCTGCCCACCTGGGAGGCCGTGTGGCGGGGGCTCGACCTGCTGCGGGAGCTGCCCGCCGGGGCGCACGTGGAGGAGCGGTGGACGCGCGACCGCTGGTCGTTCACCGGCCACCGGGACCGGGTCGTCGCCGGGGAACCCCCGCAGCCGCGCCGTGACGACGCGGTGACCGCGGCGAACAAGCTGGCCACGCGCGAGCGTGAGCAGGCCCGGCTGGAGGCGCAGGAAGCCCTGGACGACCCGCTGGTGATGGCCGGGCGGCGGCTGGCCGGGGAGGCGTTCGCGGGCGAGGTCGTCGACGTCGTCATGGCGTACGGCGAGGGCAAGCGGCCCAGCCCGCGCCCGCTGGTCACCGTACGGACCGACGACCGTCCGCATCTCGGGGAGCGGGCGAAGGTGTACCGGTCGCTGGGCGGGAAGCCGCAGGCGGCGGAGTTCGTGGAGCAGCCGGAGGACGGTCTGCTGGTGCTGCGGATCGTCGACAAGATGGGCCGCGGCAAGGAGCCGGAGCAGGGGTCGGTGCCCGAGAAGGGCGATCTGCTGTGCTTCACGCTCTTCGAACACGAGCAGCGCGGCGGCGCCAAGCTGCCCGACCCGGAGGAGACGCCGTGGACGCACGGCGGACCGCCCGGCGAGCAGGTGCCCGAAGCCCCCGACTCCGTCACCCAGGAGGACGTCCTGTGACCACCGAGGCCGCCCTCGACCCCGGTACGGCCGCGACCCGCGCCACCGACGCGATCCTGCGCGACACCCTGCACGGCACCGCGCGCGGGGTGGTCGTGGATTCCCCGCCGGGCGCCGGCAAGTCGACGCTCGTCGTCCGGGCGGCGCTGGAACTCGCCGAGGCGGGGCGCCCCTTGATGGTGGTGGCGCAGACCAACGCGCAGGTCGACGACCTGGTGCTGCGGCTCGCCGAGAAGAGCCCCGGGCTGCCGGTGGGCCGGCTGCACAGCAGTGACGCCGACCCGTACGACAAGGCGCTGGACGGCCTGGACCACGTACGGAAGTCGGCGAAGGCCGCGGATCTGGCGGGGCTGCCGGTCGTCATCTCCACCGCGGCCAAGTGGGCGCATGTGAAGGTCGACGAGCCGTGGGCGCACGCGATCGTGGACGAGGCGTACCAGATGCGCTCCGACGGGCTGCTGGCCGTGGCCGGGCTGTTCGAGCGGGCGCTGTTCGTGGGGGATCCGGGGCAGCTCGACCCGTTCGCGATCGTGGGCAGCGAGCAGTGGGCGGGTCTGTCGTACGACCCCTCGGCCTCCGCCGTGACCACGCTGCTGGCGCACAACCCCGACCTCCCCCAGCACCGTCTCCCGGTCTCCTGGCGCCTGCCGGCCTCCGCGGCCCCTCTCGTCTCCGACGCGTTCTACCCGTACACCCCGTTCCGCAGCGGCACCGGGCACGGGGACCGGCGGCTCTCCTTCGGCGTGCCCTCGGACGGCTCGGGTCCCGACCGGGTGATCGACGAGGCGGCCGCGTCGGGCTGGGGCCTGCTGGAGCTGCCCGCACGGCACACGCCCCGGACCGACCCCGAGGCGGTACGGGCGGTCGCCGTGGTCGTACGACGGCTGCTGGACCGGGGCGGCGCGGCCACCTCCGAGCGCTCGCCGCAGCCCACGCCGCTGACCGCCGGCCGGGTCGCCGTCGGCACCGCCCACCGGGATCAGGCGGCGGCCGTGCGGGCGGCCCTGGCCGAGCTGGGCGTGGCGGACGTCACCGTGGACACCGCGAACCGGCTCCAGGGCATGGAGTTCGACGTCACGGTGATCCTCCACCCGCTCTCCGGCCGCCCCGACGCCACCGCCTTCCACCTGGAGACGGGCCGCCTGTGCGTCCTCGCCTCCCGCCATCGGCACGCCTGCATCGTGGTCTGCCGCGCGGGCGTGGGCGACCTCCTGGACGACTATCCGTCGACGGAACCGGTCCAGCTCGGAACGCTGGTGAAGTTCCCGGACGGCTGGGAGGCGAACCACGCGGTACTGGCCCATCTGGCCGAACACCGGGTGCCGTGGAAACCGTGAGGACGGGGGGACGGCGGGTGGTCTGAAAGGGGTGGTCGCCGGGGAACATCCGGGGGTGCGGATCGCTTGAGAGTGCGGGGGCGAGGGCCTCTTGCGCCACCAGGGGACAATGGAAGGCGGTCCGCATCGGAATCGTACGAGGAGGAGAAGACATGGCGGAGCCCACGCCGCGTCGGCACGAACCGCGGCTACGCCCCGCGCCCCTGCTCTTCGAGCCGGCGGAGGCGGCCGGTGATCCGGAGCACTTCTTCGACCTGGAGTCGATCGACGACCCGGGCGCGCTGCTGGCGCGGGCGACGGAGCTGACGGTGGCCTTCCAGGCCGCCGCCGACCGGGCGCTGGAGTTCCAGGCCGTCGCGGCCGCCCAGCTCGCCGATCCGCGCCGCTTCGACCGGCTGACGCCCGCGGACATCGCCGAGCGCGCCGAGTGGACCGAGGACTACGCGAAGAAGATGGTCGAGTTCGGCCGGGATCTGCTGCGAGGCGACGCCGAGGGCCGCGGGCACCACGACCCGATGTAGCCCCCGGTACGCGGCAGCGGCATATGCCGGGTGGGCAAGATACTCGTCCTGCGGTCGGCTGTCCCGGTTTTCCGCGACTCCCGGGAAGCGGCTCCTCACAGTCGGTAGACAGGTGGGCATGAGCAGCGCATGTGTCACCGCGGACGGCGCCGTCTGGCTGGCCTCCGCCGGAACGTATCCGCGCAGCACCCTCGCCCTCTGGGACGAGCGGCCGCACGCCCCGGTCGTGCTGCCCTGCGGTTCCGTCTTCGACGTCGTCAGCGCGCCGGCGATGTTCGGACGGCTGATGCTGGACCGGCTGTGGAGCGAGGGGCCGGGCTCCGGGCCGGTGGCCGCCTTCCGGGGCCGGATGCTGCTGTTCGCGGCGCCGGGCACGGCTCAGCGGCTGCCCTCGCTGCTGGAGTGGGAGGAGTGGGGCGCCCAGGGCCGCCGGGACGGTCGTACGGGATCCGTGCCGCCGCTGCTGTGCCACGGCACCGGGGACGCGGTGACCGTGCCGGCGCTCGCCCCGGAGCGGGAGCAGGGGCCGACCCGCTGGGTGGTCGCCCCGGACTGCCGTCACCCGTGGCTGCCGGGCCCCGAGATCCTGCTGTGGGCGGCGGTGCGGGCGGCCCGCGCGGCCGTGCGGATATCGATTTTTCCCGCGGCCGACCAGGATGCTAAGGTCTACGACGTCAGCAGGCGCCGCTAGCTCAGTTGGTTAGAGCAGCTGACTCTTAATCAGCGGGTCCGGGGTTCGAGTCCCTGGCGGCGCACGACATCGAGGGCGAGGCTTGTTCGCGGAAAGCGCGAACCAGCCTCGCCCTCGTCCTTTCTGTGCGGCCGGCGCCGCGCGCGGTGGGGCTCCGCCACCCACACCCCCTCGGGGTCGGACCGGTCGGCCGGTGTCTAGACGCGCGGCAGCGTGATCTTCACGTTCCAGGCTCCCGTCGGGGTGCGGCTCTCCGCCTCGACGCGTACGTCGTCGCCCGGCACGGTGAAGCTCTCGCCGAGGGTGACCGGGGCGTCCGCGAGGGCCGGGTAGACGGAGGACTCCCAGCAGGCCTCGGTGTGCGGGTGGGCGTCGATCACCTCGACCGGGCCGCGGCCGGACTGGGCGTCGGAGCTGATGCGGTAGACGAGGATCCCGGCGCGGCAGGCGGCGCGGTCGTTGCCGAGGGGGCCGCGGGCCTCGAAGGCGAGGACGGTGTCCGGGCCGGTGCGGACGACGGCCAGTTTGACGCCGTCGCCGAGGCCGAAGGCGGGTGCGCCGAAGGTGCCGGTGACGGGAACCCCGGGGCCGGCGCCGAGGGGTTCCAGGGTGAGCCGGGTCGGCCCCGCGTTCCGTACGCACACCACCTGGCGGGGCGCCAGCCAGCCCAGCTTCCACTTGTGCCAGCCGAAGAGATCCGGGGCGAGGCCGAACTGGCTGCCCATCAGGTCCCAGTCGCCGACGTAGGTGTCCCAGTCGCCCTTGCCGTCGACCGGGCGGTGGTAGAGGTCGGGCAGGTCGAAGACATGGCCTGTCTCGTGGGCCAGCACCAGCTGGTCCGGCGGGTGTTTCTCGAAGACCGTGACGACCCGGCGGATGTCCGTGCCGTCGGCGTGCAGGGGCTCGTCCAGGTTGACGACCTTGGTGGCGTCGGAGTCCACGCCGGGCGCGTCCGGGTCGGCGACGAAATAGACGAGGTCGTACCGGGAGAAATCGACCTGGGGGTCGGCGGCGGCGAGCGCGTCGCGCAGATAGGCGGCGCGGCGCTCGGCGTTCCAGTCGCGCTGTATGGCGTACGAGGTGGAGGGCTTCGGCATCCGGAGCCAGCGCTTCAGGGGGTGCGCGCGCAGACTGAACCTGCCGTAGGAGGCCTGCCGGAAGAAGCGGCTGGTGGCCGGGAAGTGGTCGGCGGTGAGTTCGGCGGGGGTGGTGGTCGGGGTCCGGTCCGGGAAGGACAGGAAGACCATGACCGCGTCGAGGGCGCGGGTGGGGCGGGGGTAGGCGGTGTTCCAGGTGTCGAGGCCCTCGGAGTGGTGGGCGTCGGTGCGCCTGAGGGCGCAGGGCGCCGCGGAGAAGGGCTCGGCGATGGAGGGGCCGGTGGCCAGGGAGATCGCGGCGATCGCCGAGAGGGTGGTACACAGGGCCGCGGTGCTGCGCAGTCGGGGGCGCGGGAACAGTCGCGGCACTTCGGACCTCCGGGGGCGGTTCGCGGATCACCGCCCCCAGCCTGTTGGACTTTGTCGCGCTATGCCCTGTTTGTCTGCCCCAGAAGAGTGAGGAGGGAGAAAGCGGGCATCAATCCCGACACCCCCGGAATTCTCACGGTCCGTCACAAGCGATCGGGCGCCTGCAGAAGCGGTCCACCTGCGGGCAGAAACGATCTGTCAGAAGGGTGGGGTGTTCGGGGACACTGGGCAGTGGCTGCGCGACTCCGGGGGCAGCATCTATGATCGGCACACTTTCCTGCCAGGACAGCGATCGAGTGCACTGCGGGAGCGAGCGGTGAGCGGAACGTCCGAAGGGCCGACGCCCGCGGCAGACCTCGACCGGTCCGCCGTCACGGAGCGTGACAGTCAGGCAGCTACTTGTGCGGAGAGCCCGGAGGGAGCCGACCCCCCGGCCTACCGTTCCGTATTCGCGTCGGCACCCCTCGCCATGGCCCTCGTCGATCGCGAGGGCCAGGTCGTGGACGCCAACCAGGCGCTCGGCGAACTGCTGGGCGGCGACGGGACGAGCCTGGTCGGGCGGGTCGCCGCCGACCTCCTGGACCTCGCCTCCGACGCCCGCACCTGGCACGCCTACCGCGAGGTGCTGCGCGGCCGGCAGGCGAGACTGCGCTGCACCCGGCGGCTGAAACACCCGGACGGACGCACGCTCTGGGCCCAGGTCACGGTCGCGCCGCTGGACGGCGGAGGCCCCGGGGTGCTGCTGTCGGTCGCCGACGTCAGCGACCGCCGTGACCTCCAGGCGAGGCTGCGGCACCTCCAGATGCACGACCCGGTCACCCGGCTGCCCAACCGCACGCTGTTCTTCGAGCGGGTGTCGGCGGCGCTGGAGGCGGAGTCGTACGAGCAGAGCGGGACCGGCCGGATCGGTCTGTGCTATCTCGACCTGGACGGATTCAAGGCGGTCAACGACACCCTCGGCCATCGCGTCGGCGACCGGCTGCTCGCGGCCGTCGCCGAGCGGCTGACGGACTGCGCGAAGGAGGCCGGGCAGAACCGGCCGAGCGAGCCTCTCGTGGCCAGACTGGGCGGTGACGAGTTCGCCCTGCTGGTGGAGGACTCGACCGGCACCGAACAGCTCGCGGATCTAGCCGAGTCCGTACTGAAGGCCCTTCAGGCGCCCTTCGACCTGGCCGGGCAGCGGATGAACGTCTCCGCCTCGATCGGGGTCGTCGAACGCCACGCGGCCGGGACCAGCGCCACCGCGCTGATGCAGGCCGCCGACACCACGCTGTACTGGGCGAAGGTGGACGGCAAGGACCGCTGGACGCTGTTCGACCCGGAGCGCAACGCGCATCTGATGACCAGCCAGGCCCTCGCCTCCACCCTGCGGCCCGCCATCGAGCGCGGGGAGTTCCGGCTGGAGTACCAGCCGCTGGTCGGCATGTCGGACGGACGGCTGCGCGGGGTGGAGGCGCTGGTGCGCTGGGACCACCCCCGGTTCGGGTCCCTGCCGCCGAATCGGTTCGTCGCACTGGCCGAGGAGGACGGCTCGATCGTCCCGCTCGGGCGCTGGATTCTGGCCACCGCCTGCCGGCAGGCGCGCGCCTGGCAGCTCGACCGGCCGGAGGAGCCCCCGCTGTTCGTGAGCGTGAACGTGGCGGTCCGTCAGGTGTGGGACTCCGACCTGGTGGCGGACGTGGCGGAGATCCTCGCGGAGACCGGGCTGCCCCCGCACCTCCTCCAGCTGGAGCTCACCGAGTCGGCCGTCATGGGCTCGGCGGGCCGGCCGCTCCAGGCGCTGCAGGCCCTGAGCGACATGGGCGTGCACATCGCCATCGACGACTTCGGCACCGGGTACTCCAACCTCGCCTATCTGAGCCGGCTGCCGGTCTCCGTCCTGAAGCTGGACGGGTCGTTCGTCCGGGGCTTCCAGTACGACGGCACGGGCGCGGCGCCCAACCCGGCGGACGAGGTCGTCGTCGAGGCGATGATCGACCTCGCCCACCGCCTCGGCCTCACCGTCACCGCCGAATGCGTCGAGACCGCCGCCCAGGCCAGTCGTCTGCGCAGCATCGGCTGCGACACCGGCCAGGGCTGGCTGTACTCACGGGCGGTGTCGCCCGATCGCATCTCCGAACTCAGGGCGTCGGGACCGGACCGCGCGGCGGTGGCGAACCCGTGAGCACCCGGGGGTGTCAGGCCGCCGGCAGGCCGTAGGCGTCCGCGACCAGTTCGTACGAGCGCAGGCGCAGTTCGCCCCGGTGGGCGTGGCTGGTGAGCATCAGTTCGTCGGCGCCGGTGCGCTTGTACAGGTCGTCGAGGCCGGTGCGGACCTCGTCGGCGGTGCCGTGGACGATGTTCGCCGTCCAGGAGTCGACGAACTCCCGCTCCAGCTCGCTGAACGCGTGCGCCTCCGCCTCCTCGGGGGACGGGAAGAGACCCGGGCGGCCGGTGCGCAGCCGGACCATGTTCAGGCCCGTCGCCAGGACCTGGCGGCGCGCCTCGCGTTCGTCGTCGGCGGCGAGGACGGAGACGCCGATCAGGGCGTACGGCTCGGAGAGCACCTCGGAGGGGCGGAACGACTCCCGGTACAGGTCGAGCGCCGGGACGGTGTTCTGCGCGGAGAAGTGGTGCGCGAAGGCGAAGGGCAGACCGAGCAGTCCGGCCAGACGGGCGCTGAAGCCGGAGGAGCCGAGCAGCCAGATCGGCGGGCGGTGCCGCGACTGGACACCGCCGGGCGAGGTCGCCTGGACCGGGCCGGGCACCGCGTGGATACGGCGGTAGCGGTGGCCGTCGGGGAAGTCGTCGTCCAGGAAGCGGGTCAGCTCGGCGAGTTGCTCGGGGAAGTCGTCGGCGCCCTCGTGCAGGGTGGCCGTCCGGCGCAGGGCGGCGGCCGTGGCGCCGTCGGTGCCGGGGGCGCGGCCGAGCCCGAGGTCGATCCGGCCCGGCGCGAGCGCCTCCAGGGTGCCGAACTGCTCGGCGATGACGAGGGGCGCGTGGTTGGGCAGCATCACACCGCCCGAGCCGAGGCGGATGCGGTCGGTGTGGGCGGCGAGGTGGGCGAGGATCACCGCGGGCGAGGAGGAGGCGACGCCGGGCATCGAGTGGTGCTCGGCGACCCAGTAGCGGTGGAAGCCGCGGGACTCGGTGAGCCGGGCGAGGTCGACGCTGGTGCGCAGGGCGTCGGTGGCGGTGCGCCCGGAGCCGACGGTGACCAGGTCGAGGACGGAGAGGGCGGTGGGGGCGGTGCCGTGGGCGGTGGCGCGTATGCCGTCGCTCGCCGTGCCGTCCGTCGCGGTCGCGTCCGTCGCGGTCTTGTCCGCCGCCGTCTCGTCTGCCGCCACGGGGTCCTCCTGTCGTCGGGCTTGCGGTGTCCTCCGTGCCCTAACAGGAGGGTGTCCCCGTTTATTCCCGCGAGGAGTCCCGCGGCTCACGCCTGCACGATCGGCTCCCGCCGGAACAGCGCCCCCAGCCCCGGCGCGTTCACCCGGCGGGCCGTGAGCCGCAGCCCCTCCCAGACCGTCACCTGGTTGGCGGTGAGGACGGGTGTGCCGAGTTCCCGCTCCAGGGCCGGGAGGCAGGCGACGGTGTGCAGGGCGGTGTCGGGCAGCAGGAGCGCCTCGGCGCCCGACGCGTCGGCCGCCCGCGCGAGTGCCAGCACCTCCGCCTCGCCCCAGGCGCCGGCCTGCTCCGCGGTGGCCCCGGCGGCGTGCACCGCGGTCACCTCCAGGCCGCCCGCCCGCAGGAACCCGGCGAACGGACCGGCTACCTCCGCCGGGTAGGTCGCCGCCACGGCGACCCGGGCGGCCCCCAGTTCCCGGGCCGCGTGCACGAAGGCGAAGGAGGTGGAGGAGGCGGGCATGCCGGCGGCGGTCGCGAGGGTGCGCACCTGTTCGTGGGCGCCCTCCCAGCCGTATCCGAAGCTGCCGCTCGTGGAGGCCCAGACGATCGCCTCCGCCCCCGACAGCCGCAACTGCTCGACGCCCGCCGCCAGCCGGTGGGGTGCGCCCAGGCGCAGGGAGGCGTCCGCCCGCCCCACGTCCTCGCCGGAATCCGCGCGGACGAGGTCCACCCGGATGTCGCTGCCGAGGAGCTGCTCGATACGGGGGTAGTCGTCGTCGGCCGAGTGGCCCGGGTGGAGGAATCCGAGTGCGGTCATGACCGGCCTTCCTGCTGCTGCTCGTCTTCGGGGAAGTACCCGGGTACCCAGCGGGCGCAGCCCACGGGCTCCATCCTCACCTGGTTGGCGGTCCGGCCGTGTTGACGGTCGGGGGCCGGGGTGCGACCGTGTTCCGTCCGCGCACGTCAGGCCCTTGGTCACGGAGAAGGCACCGGATGGCCGCCGTTCCCACGCTCCTCGTCCTCGACGCCGAGCCTCTCCCCCGCCTCGGCCGTCTCACGGGCCGGGTACGCATCCTGCACGCCGACGGATCCACCCTCGGCGGCCTCCTGCCGCGGGCCGACGTCCTGCTGGTGTGGGACACCGCCTCGGACGCGGTGCGCGCGGCCTGGCCCGGCGCGGGGCCGAGGCCGCGCTGGGTGCACACGGCGAGCGCGGACGTGGAGCGTGTGCTCTCCCCGGAACTGGCCGCCTCCGGCACGGTGCTGACGAACGCGCGCGGCGTCTTCGAGGAACCGGTCGCCGAGTACGTCGCCGCGCTGGTCCTGGCGATGGCGAAGGACCTGCCGCGCACCGGGGAGCTGCAGACGCGCGGCGAGTGGCGGCCCCGGGAGAGCCGGCGGGTGGCCGGCAGCCGGGCCGTGGTCGTCGGCTCGGGCCCGGTCGGCCGGGCGATCACCCGTGTCCTCAAGGCCCTCGGCGTCACCACCGCGCTCGTCGGCCGGGTCCCGCACACCGGCATCCACGGCCCCGACGACCTGGACCGGCTTCTCGCCCGCGCCGACTGGGTGATCGCGGCGGCCCCGCTCACCGAGCGGACCCACGGCATGTTCGACACCCGCCGGTTCGGCGTGATGCAGCCCTCCGCCCGTTTCCTGAACGTGGGCCGCGGTGGTCTGGTCGTCGAGGAGGCACTCGTACGGGCCCTGCGCAGCCGCTGGATCGCGGGCGCTGCCCTGGATGTGTTCGGCACCGAACCGCTCCCGCCCGACAGCCCGTTGTGGCGGGTCCCGGGTCTGCTGGTGTCCCCGCACATGGCCGGCGCGACGGTCGGCCGGCACGACGAGCTGGGTGCGCAGTTCGTGGAGTTGTTCGAGCGGTGGGCGGCGGGCCGGCCGCTGCGGAACGTGGTCGACAAGGCGCGCGGATACGTCCCCGGCCGCTGACGGTCACCACACTCCCCTCACACGACACCCCCGCATAACCGGTGGGGCCCCGGGTAGCCGCGCCGCCATGGCTCCACCGAACAGACCATCCACACACCACGACAACCCCACCCGTCGGTCGCTGCTCGCGGGGGTGGCGGCGCTCGGCGCGCTGGGCGCCACGGGCTGTTCGCGCGTGGCCACCGCGTCCACGACGGACGGCGGCGACCTCCTCGACCGGCTCCGCGCCGCGGGGGTGGTACGGCTCGGCATCGCGGGCGAGATCCCCTTCGGGTACATCGACACGGACGGGCACCTCACCGGGGAGGCCCCCGAGCTGGCGAAGGTGATCTTCAAGCGGCTCGGCGTGGACGAGGTGCAGCCCGTGCCGACCGAGTTCGGGTCGCTGATACCCGGGCTGAACGCGCAGCAGTTCGACGTCGTGGCCGCCGGGATGTACGTCACCCCCGAACGCTGCGCGCAGGTCCTGTTCGCCGACCCGGAGTACCAGATGCTGGACTCGTTCGTCGTGCGCAAGGGCAACCCGAAGGGGCTGCGCGACTACCGGGACGTCGTCGAGAAGAAGGCGAAGTTCGCCACCGGCACCGGGTACGCGCAGATCCAGCACGCGGTGGCGGCGGGCTACGAGGAGAGCGACATCCTGATCGTGCCCGACCAGGTCGCCGGCCTGAACGCCGTGGAGGCCGGGCGGGCCGACGTGTTCGCCGGTACGGCGGTCGCCTCCCGTGACGCGGTGAAGAGGTCCCGCAAGGCGGAGGCGACCAGGCCCTTCGCGCCCGTCGTCGACGGCAAGCCGCGTGCGGACGGGGGTGCCTTCGCCTTCCGGCTCCCCGAGACCCGGCTGCGGGACGCCTTCAACACCGAGCTGCACCGGCTCAGGAGGAGCGGCGAACTGGCCCGTGTCCTGCGGCCCTTCGGGTTCACGAAGGCCGAGATGACGGACCTGACCGCGAAGGAGCTCTGCGGCGGATGACGTCGGGACTGTGGGAACTCGTCCTCAAGGGGGTCTGGACCACCGTCCAGCTCCTCGTGTTCAGCGCGGCGCTCGGAGCCGTCGTGGCCTTCGCCGTCGGGATCGCGCGCACCCACCGGCTGTGGATCGTCCGCTTCCTCGCGGGCTGCTACACCGAGGTGTTCCGGGGGACCTCTGCGCTGGTGATGATCTTCTGGGTGTTCTTCGTGCTGCCGCCCGCCTTCGGCTGGCAACTGGTGCCGATGTGGGCGGGGACGCTGGCGCTCGGGCTGACCTACGGGGCGTACGGCGCGGAGATCGTGCGCGGGGCGCTCGGCGCGGTCGACCCGGCGCAGAAGGAGGGCGGAGTCGCGCTCGGGTTCACGCCCGGACAGCGGTTGCGCAAGATCCTGCTGCCGCAGGCGGTGCCGGAGATGATCCCGCCGTTCAGCAACCTGCTGATCGAGCTGCTGAAGGGCACCGCCCTGGTGTCGGTCATGGGCATGGGCGATCTGGCGTTCAGCGGGAACCTGGTCCGCCTCGCGCTCCAGGAGAGCGCGGAGATCTACACGTACGTCCTGCTCATCTACTTCCTCGTCGCGTTCCTGCTGACGCGGCTGATGCGAGGTCTTGAGCACCGGCTGAAGGCGGGGCTGCGATGAACTGGGACTGGGACGCCGTACGCGACTTCATGCCGCTGTTCTGGGACGGGACCCTCGTCACGCTCCAGGCGCTGGCCCTGGGGTCGCTGATCTCGTTCACGCTGGGGCTGGTGTGGGCGCTGCTGATGCGGACGCCGACCCGCTGGGTGCAGTGGCCCGTCGGGATCGTCACGGAGTTCGTGCGGGACACCCCGCTGCTGGTGCAGCTGTTCTTCCTCTTCTACGTGCTGCCCGAGTGGGGGCTGACCCTGTCCGCGATGACCACCGGGGTCGTGGCGATCGGGCTGCACTACTCGACGTACACCATGCAGGTCTACCGGGCCGGCATCGAGGCGGTGCCCGCCGGGCAGTGGGAGGCGGCGACCGCGCTGAACCTGCCGAGGGGCCGCACCTGGCGTGCGGTGATCCTGCCGCAGGCGGTCCGCCGGGTGGTGCCGGCGCTCGGCAACTACGTGATCGCGATGCTCAAGGACACGCCGATGCTGATGGCGATCACCGTGCTGGAGATGCTCGGCCGGGCGCGGCTCTTCTCCCAGCAGCAGTTCCGGTTCACCGAGCCCCTGACGGTGATCGGCGTGGCCTTCATCGTCATCTCCGCCCTCGCCTCCTTCCTTCTGCGCACCCTGGAGCGACGCCTTGTCCGTTGACACCACCCCCACCCCGAAGAAGCAGCAGACCACCGAGCTGATCCGGCTGGAGCAGGTCACCAAGCGGTTCGGCGACCACACCGTCCTCGACCGTCTGGACTTCTCCGTCGAGCCGGGCCGGCACGTCACCCTGATCGGGCCCTCCGGCTCCGGCAAGACCACCATCCTGCGGCTGCTGATGACCCTGACCAGGCCCGACGAGGGCACGATCACCGTCGGCGGGCAGCGGCTGTTCCCGGCGCCGCCGAAGCAGGTGCGGGAGGTCCGCAAGCAGATCGGGATGGTGTTCCAGCAGTTCAACCTGTTCCCGAACATGAGCGTGCTCAGGAACGTCACCGAGGCGCCGGTGACCGTGCTCGGTCTGTCGAGGGACGAGGCGGAGGCGCGGGCGCGCGAGCTGCTGGAGCTGGTGGGGCTGGCCGACAAGTGCGACGCCAGGCCGTCGCGGCTGTCGGGCGGGCAGCAGCAGCGGGTGGCGATCGCGCGGGCGCTGGCGATGCGGCCGCAGATCCTGCTCCTGGACGAGGTGACCTCCGCGCTCGATCCCGAACTGGTCGCCGGGGTCCTCGACGTCCTCAGGGACATCGCCAGCACCACCGACATCACCATGCTCTGTGTGACCCATGAGATGAACTTCGCCCGGGACATCTCCGATCAGGTACTGATGTTCGACAAGGGGCGGGTCGTCGAGGCGGGTCCGCCGGAGAAGATCTTCAGCGCGCCGGAGGAGGAGCGGACCCGGGAGTTCCTGAGCGCGGTGCTGTAAGAGGGGCAGGTCGCGCGCGGGCCAGGGCGACTGGGCATGACCGGGGCATATGCCAGAGGGTCAGTGCCGCAGTTGAGGGCACCAAAGGCGCACCATGTTCTCGCCAACAACCCCTCCCCTGTGTCGTCTTGGCCGTTATCGTGGAGATGATTCGCTGCCAGGATCACCGATCGATGGATCACGGCCAGAGAAAGCGACCAGGGGGGGAACACCGTGGCGCTGAAGCACGAGCCGACCGCGCCGTACCACTCGGCCCAGGACGCCCTGCGCGTCCTGGAGACAGTGGCCCGGCACTCCACCGGTGTCACCGACGCCGAGCTCGGCCGCCAGACCGGCCTGGGCACGGAGCGGCTGACCGCCCTCCTGCGCATGCTGCGCCGCGAGGGGTACGTCGAGCAGGTCGCCGACGGCGCCTATGTCACCGGCGACGCCCTGACCCGCCTCGGCTCCGCCCACGGCCACCAGCAGGCCCTGCGCGAGCAGCTCCAGCGCACCCTCGACCGGCTGCGCGACTCGATCGGCGCCGCCGTCTACGTCAGCCGGTACGTCGACGGCGAGGTCACCATCGCCCAGTACGCCGACAGCCCCGCCACCCCCGCCGTCCACGAGTGGTTCGACTTCCGCTCCTCGGCGCACGCCACCGCGCTCGGCAAGAGCCTGCTGGGCCAGCTCGACCACAACGGCCGGCGGGACCATCTCTCCCGGCACAAGATGGCCCGTCTCACCTCGCGCACCATCACCAGCGACCGGCTCCTGCTGTCCCGTCTGGAGTCCCAGCCGCCCACGGTCCCGCATCTCGACCTCCAGGAGTACGCGGTCGGCACGGTCTGCGCGGCCGTCCCGATCACCGCGGGCTCCTCCGTCGGCTGCCTCGCCCTCTCCCTGCCCGTCGCCCACGCCCACCGCCTGCGCCAAGCGGCCGACGCCCTGAACAGGAACGCGGCACCGGTCCTGCTCTCCCTGGCGATCTAGTGCCCCGGCACTGGATGGTCGGAAGCACCCCTCGGGAGCAGGTAGTATTTTCTCTGTCGCCGGCCGCCGAAGGGCGGACGGCGGGAGTCATGCGCCGCTAGCTCAGTTGGTTAGAGCAGCTGACTCTTAATCAGCGGGTCCGGGGTTCGAGTCCCTGGCGGCGCACCGAGGAAGGGCCTCTCGTGGAGACACGAGGGGCCCTTCGGCGTCCTCGGACGTCAGCCTGCGGTAGCGGGACTCCCCCGGCGGACGCCACCACACCGGGTCCGCGCACCGCACCCCCTCCCGCCGCAGCAGCGCCCGGTGGATCTTGTTGGTCGCGGTGACCGGCATCCGGTCCACCACCCGGACGAACCGGGGTGCCATCTTCGTCCCCAGGTCCGGCTGGGCCGACAGGAACGCGGCGAAGGCGGCCGGCTCGAAGTCCCCGGCGATCGTCGCCATCACCTGGTCGCCGGTCACCGGGTCGGGCACCGCGTACACGGCGACGGCGGCCGCGCCCTCGTACCGGGCGAGGATGTTCTCGATCATCGCGGCGGCCAGGTTCTCGCTGTCGACGCGGATCCGGTCGTCGGTGCGGCCGGCGAAGTACAGATGGCCGTCGGCGTCGCGGTAGAAGAGGTCGCCGGTCCAGTACACACCGCCGCGGCGCCGCTCGGCCTCGGCCCGCGGGTTGCGCCAGTACCCCTCGAACGGGTTCGGCCCGCGATTGACCAGCTCCCCGATCGCCTCGTCCCCGTTCAGCAGCCGCCCCGCGGCGTCGAAGGCGGCCGGCGGACACTCCTTCCCCGACTCCGGATCGAGTACGGCGAGCCCGGGCCCCGCCCGCCCCACCGCGCCCACCGGGGTCCCCGGCGTCCACTGCACCGCCGCGCCACCCTCCGAGGAGCCGTACCCCTCCACCAGCCGCACCCCGAACCGCCGCTCGAAGGCCGCCGCGTCCACCACCCCCGCCTCCGTGCCGAAGCCCAGCCGCAGCACGTGGTCCCGGTCCCCGGGGCCCGGCTCGGTGGCCAGCAGGTACTGGATCGCCCGGCCGACATAGGTGAAGTACGTCGCCCGGTACCGCCGTACGTCGCCGAGGAAGGCGGAGGCCGAGAAGCGGCGCCGCAGCGCGACCCCGGCACCGGCGGCCAGCGCGGGAGCCCAGTCGGCGATCACCGCGTTGCCGTGGAACATCGGCATGCAGACGTAGTGCACGTCCTGCGGTGTGACGGAGAACTGCGCCGCCAGGGACCGCCCCGCCGCGGCCAGCCGGCCCTGGGTGCAGATCGCCGCCTTGGGGGCGCCGGTCGAGCCGGAGGTGAAGTAGAGGAGGAACCGGTCCGCGGGGCGGGCCCTGGACGGATCCGGGCGGGCGGCCGCGTAGGGCGCGAGAAGGGCCTCGTACTCCTGCGTGTCCGTCACCAGGACGCGCAGGCCGGGCAGGTCGAGGCCGGCGAGGAGCGGGAGGTGGGCGTGCTCGGTGATCAGCAGCCGGCACTCGGTGTGCAGGATGTCCCGGGCCAGCTCGGGGCCCCGGCGGGTGGGGTTGATCCCGGCGACCGCCGCACCGGCGAGCGCGGCGGCGGACAGCCACAGTGGGAACTCCGGGGTGTTGTCCAGCAGCACCCCGACATGCGGTTCGGCACGCGGCGGGAGCAGGTCGGCGAGGAGCGCGGCGCGCGCGGCGGCACCGGCCGCGAGCTCGTGATGGCTGAGCACCGTGTCCGCGCACCACAGTCCCGGCCGGTGGTCGTCCCAGCGGTGCGCTACGAGTTCGGCGACGGACTCCATGGAGGCGCACGGTAGCTGACGTAGCGTCAGATGACTATGGCCGAAGGGGGGTCACGGCGCGACGTCGCTCCAGCCGGAGGCCTCCGTCTGGGCGCCGATCATGAAGGCGACGCAGAACGCGAGCGCCACCCCGAGGAAGACCAGCAGACAGCCGGACTCCGCGAAGAGCCGTCCGTGCGCCGGAGGGTGGGCCGTGGCCTGCTCGGGGCGGTCGGCCGGGTAGAAGACGGTGACGATGTCCCCTTCGAGGGTCGTCCCCGGCCCGTTCTCCTCCTCGAACCGGACCGCCCGGCCCTCGCGGGTGGTGAACTCGTAGACGTGGTGCAGGACTGTCGTCACCCGGCGGTGCTCACCGCCGCCGGTCCTGGTCGTGGTGTACGTCCGCAGACAGCGCGCCTCGGCCGTCAGCCCGCTGCCCCAGGCCCGGGTGGCCCGGCGCGAGCGGCTGATCACGGTGTACATGGCGAAGAGGATGCCCGCGATCATGATCGACGGGACGATCAGGAAGAAGACGTCCACAGAGAGCCCCCCGAACTCCGGTCACCGTCCTGCGCGGCCGGTGTGCAGGGAACGTACCCGTGCGCGGGGCGGGGTTGACTCAAGAGAAGCTCAGAACTCGGGGGTGCGAAGCCCCTGCCGGGACCCGCGTGCGCCGGTGAGGGCGCACACGGGCCCGGGTCCTGCCGACGGTCGCTCAGAAGGTGACGTCGGAGCAGGCGTAGAAGGCGTTGCCGGTGTCGGCGATCGTCCAGACGGCGAGGATCACATGGTGTCCGGTGAGGCCCGACGGGAGCGTGCCGCTGTGCGAGAGGGTGGCGGGCGGGCGTTGACCGCCGTAGGGGACGGTGAGGAAGGGGGTGAGGGTGAGGTCGGAGCGGGCCAGGTTGTGGTTCTGGTTCCAGCCCTGTCTGGTGACGTAGTACTTGAAGTCGGTGGTGGCGTGCATCGCGGTGAACTGCCAGCGGAAGGTGTAGCTCCGACCGCCGGTCACCCTGGTGGTCGGCCACGCCCCGCCCGAGGGGGTCCTCGGGCCGTCGAGCTGGGCGAAGCGGGTGTTGTTCGCGGAGCAGATCGATCCGTCGGCCGCCCCTGAGCCCGGGAAGCCCTTCGGACCTTCGACGCTCTGCGGCTCCCACTGGATGTCACCGCAGTCCGTGACCGTGCCGTTCTGACAGAGCTTCTGCCGGCTGACGGGCAGATCGGTGTAGCCGTGGCCACTCGCGCCGCCGGACGAGAGCACCAGGGCTCCGGTGGTGGCGAGTCCGACCACGGCGGCGTACAGCTTGGTCTGTTTGCGCATGCTGCCGCTCCTGGAGAACGTGGGGAGTTCACTGAGCCGAGCCGTGCAGGTCTAGACCAAGTTCGAGATTATGGCCGTTTCATGAACATGTCCAGACCAATCACGGGGCCTGTTCCCCGCGCCCCGCGGCGAACGCCACCGTCAGGTCCTTCACCAGCGCCTTGCGCTCGTAGTCGTCGAGTTCCACCAGGCCCCGCATGGTCAGCCGGGTCACCGTGTCCTCCACCGAGTCCACCACCGACGTCAGCACGGTCGCCCGGTGCTGGGCGTCGAGCGCGGCGATCCGGCGCCGGTGCATCGCGGCCGCGACCTCCGGGGCGTACTCGATGCGCAGCGGCTGCACCGAGAACACCTCCACGCCGATCGCGCCCGCGTCCCGCGCGACCCGCCGGGTCAGCGCCTCCCCCGCCGCCTCGACCGACCCCCGGCCCGCGCCCGGCGGCTCCACCGGGATCCGCGCCAGGGCCGCCTCGACGCACTCCCGCAGATACGTCTCGTGGTCCTCGACGCCCAGCGTGGCCCGCGCGGTGTCCCGCACCCGCCACACCACGAGGACCACCACCCGCAGCGCGACCCCGCTGCCGTCGGCCGCCGCCATCGGCTCACTGCGCCAGTGCCGCAGCCGTACGTCGACCTGACGGCGCAGCAGGAGCGGGTTGACCCAGAGGAGACCGGTGCGGCGGACCGTGCCCCGGTACCGGCCGAACAGGCCGAGCACCCAGGCCCGCCCCGTCCTTCCCCGGGCCAGCCCCCCGAACCCGAACAGTCCGAGGGCCCCGGCCCCCGCGTACGCCGCCCACTGCGCGGGACCGAGCCCGGCCCCCGCCCACGCGGGCAGCCGCAGCGCCTCCTCCACCGGCGGCGGCAGCACGCCCGCCCACCAGGAGGCGGCCACGCACCCGGCCGCTCCGCAGAGCCCGGCGAGCACTCCGGCCGCCCCGGGCAGCACCCGCGCGGACCGCTCCACCAGGGCCGGGTCGACCTCGGCCACCGGCCGGGCCTTCGCCGGCACCGGTCGCCGCAGCCTCGGCGGCTCCGCGCTCCGGCTCCCCACCACGGCGGGCCCCACCGCCACCGACCGCGGCCCGGCCTCGTCCCGGAACAGCAGATGGACCGGGATCTCGGTGGTCGCCTCGTTGTGGATCAGCCGCCCGGTCCGCCCCGGCACGGCCTCGCCCAGGTCCCCCCGGGCGGGTGGCTCGCCGGGCGTCCGTGCCGACTGGGGAGAGGGGGCGGACGGGGGCGGCTGAGGAGTGGGGGCGGACGGGGCCGGGTGAGGAGTGGGGGCGGACAGGGCGGCCTCGGCCGGTGCGAGCCCGCCCGGCTCCTCGGCGGTCACGTCCGCCGCGGTGCCCGGGTCCGAGGGGGTGCCCGGTTCGGGTGTGTGAGAAGTGGTCGTGTGCATTGCGTGCCTCCAGCCTCCGCGCCAGATACGCCATGACAGTGAGTGGCCGGGCCCACGAGTGACCGAACGGGCCGACCCATGCGAACGCCTGCGCGTCGCCGCCCCTACGAACCTCCGCGCCCCCCGCGGCCGCCCGTGGCCGCCTAGGCGAACAGCCGCCGCCAGGTCTCCGGGCCCGGGTAGCCGTCCGCCGCGCCGCCGCGCCAGCCCTGAGCGCGCTGGAAGGCCTCGACGGCGCGCCGGTCCGCCTCGCCCCAGCTCGGTCCCGGCCCCTGGGCGTAGTACTTGCCGAACCCTTTCCGCACGAGTTGCCTCCCCAGCCGGGTGATGTCGGCGTTGTGCGCGCCGGGGCGGAACACGCCCCGGCCCGGGAAGGCCGGGGCGGGGGCGGGCGGACTCGCCGCACCGGTGGTGGGGGGCGGTGCGGCGGGCGGGATCTCCCGGCCCTGCCCCGTGACCAGCAGCTGCCAGGTCAGCGGACCGGGCATCCCGTCCGCCGCGGCGCCGCGCCAGCCCTGGGCCTCCTGGAAGGCCCGGGTGGCCCGGCGATCGGCCTCCGACCAGCGGGGGCCGGGCCCCGACCCGTAGAAGCGGACACCGCCGCGCGCCACCAGGAGCCGGCCCAGCTCGGTGACGTACGGGTTGTCGGCCCCCGGCCCGAAGAACGACGCGCCGGGGTAGGCGGTGGCCGGTGCGCCCGGGGGGTCGCTCCTGCCCGCCACGGCCGCCGGCTCCTGCCCGGAAGCGCCCGTCCCGGAGCCCGCCACGAGGTACTTGTAGCGGTAGGGGACATAGCCGTCCGAATGGCTCCAGTAGGCGTACGGCGTGGCCTGGCGGCGGGCCGTCGGACGGGTCTGCTCATAGGCCACGTAGGAGGTGCGGGTGTAGTCCGTCCAGCCGCCGAAAATGACGACGTGCGAGCCTTTCTCGGGGTCGGCCGGATTATGGAAGAGAAGAATGTCGCCGGGCTGGAGTTCCTCCTTGGAAATACGCGTCCCGTACTGACCGAGGGTGCCCGTCCACTCGTTTCCGGGCAGATGCCAGGCCATCGAGACGAAGCCCGAGCAGTCCTGCCGGTAACCGTCGGACCAGTAGGCGCTCATGCTGTACGGCACCTGGGCCGCGACCCATTCCCTGGCCCGCCGGATGATCTCCGCACGGGTCGTCGCCGGGGTCCGCACGGTGGCCTCCGGCGCTGCGGGCCGCCCGCCCGGACCGTGCAGCGGAGCCTTGCCGCCCTGCGGGGTGTCGGGCTCGTCACCTGCGGGAACACCCGGCCGGCCGGAGGCCTGCGGGGCGGCGAGGGCGGATACGGCATGACCGGCGCCGAGCGTCGCGGCCGCCGCCGTGGCGACGACCAGGGTCCGCCGGGCGGCCGGGTGACCGGCGAATGGGGAGGACCCCCACGCGGGGGAATACGGATTCACCCGCCGCCAGTGCGCGCATCCGGGGCAGTCGCAGTCACTCGCGGGATCGAATTCCTCGAATACCGGAGTCTCCATGCGATTCCCCTCACACTCCAGATGGAAATGTCCGCGGCTGTGCACGTTCGCCAGTTTCTCAACTGTCGTCCCTGCTCGCATGCTGACGGTCCGAATGATGTACACCGGCGCCCGGAAGGGGGGACCCCCCGAGCGGGTGGTCGGAGGCACACCCCGGCGTCCTGTAGAGTTACGACGTCAGCAGGCGCCGCTAGCTCAGTTGGTTAGAGCAGCTGACTCTTAATCAGCGGGTCCGGGGTTCGAGTCCCTGGCGGCGCACAGACGGCAGAGGCCCCTCGCGAAAGCGGGGGGCCTTTCGCGTTGCCCGCCGGTGCCCTTGATCAGCGGGTCAGATCCAGCGCGTACGCCGTCCACCACTCCCCCGCCTTCGGGCCTCCCCTGCACTCGCCGTCCGACTCGCCCGGGTGCTTCACCCACAGGTAGGCGTCCACGAGGGGGTCGGCCGTGCGGGTCGTCGGAGTGGCCCCCAGGGCGCGGCCCGGGGGGTTGCACCAGCGTTCCGCCGGGTCGCCCTCGCGGTAGGGGCCGTTGCCGTTGCGGCTGGTGTCGATGACGAAGTGCTTGCCGCCGACCTGGGCGGAGAGCCGCTTGCCGTACGCCAGGGAGTCCTCGGTGGAGTAGAAGTTGGAGACGTTCACCGCGAAGCCGTCGGCACGGGCCACGCCCGCCCGCAGCAGGGCCCGGTCGATCTCGTCGGTCCGGCCCCGGCCCGCGTTGCCCGCGTCCAGGTAGACCGTGGTGTTCCGCAGGGAGGTGAGGGTGGTGACCGCGTCCGCCAGCAGGCCGAGGCGCTCCTCGCGCAGGGCGGCCGGGGTGCAGCCGTCGACGAGGTGGAGGAGGGCGTCGGGTTCCAGGACGACGAGCGCCGGGCGGTCGGCGACGCCCCGGGCCACCGCGGCGATCCAGGCGCGGTAGGCGGCGCCGTCGGCCGCGCCGCCCCGGGAGTACTGGCCGCAGTCGCGGTGCGGGATGTTGTAGAGGACGAGGAGCGGGACGCGGCCCGCCCGCTCGGCGGCCTCGGTGACGGCGCGGGCCGACCCCTCCGGGTCCTCCCCGCCGAGCCAGTGCCCGGTCGGCTGCTCGGCGATCGCGCGGATCGCCGCCGCCTCGGCCGCGCCGCCCGCCCTCTCGTACGCGGCGAGCCGACGGGCCGCGGACGTGTCGGGGTCGACCCAGAAGGGGTCGGCGGGGGGCATGGGTTCCTGACCGGGGTGGGGCGGTTCGGCCGTGGTCACCCCGGTCCCGGAGAAGGCGTCGCCGTCGTCGCCCGGGCTGCATCCCGTGAGCAGCAGCGCCGCTCCGAGCAGAGCGGCGGCAGCCCTCCAGCCGTACATCCCGATCCCCCCTCGTGTGGGCCTCGTGGTCAGGTGCGGCCCGTCAGATACGCCGACACGATCACGTTCGCCGTATAGCTGCGGCTCACCCGGTCGAAGGTGCCGCCGCAGGTGATCAGACGGAGTTCGGCGCGGTCCGCCCGCCGGGTGCCGTAGGCCTCGCGGGCGTCGAAGTCGGCGCGCTGGACGACCTCGACGCCGTCGACGGTGAACTCGGCGACCCTGCCGTCGTCGCGGACCACCCGGATCGTCTCGCCCGCCCGCATGGTGCTCAGCTTGTAGAAGACGGCGGGGCGGGTCTCGGTGTCGACGTGCCCGACCATCAGGGCGGTGCCCCTGGCGCCTGGTTTCGCGCCGGCCGCGTACCAGCCGACGACCCCCGCCTGGTCGAACGGCGGCGGATCGATCCCGCCCCGGGCGTCCAGGCCGCGGGCGACGACCGGGGCCTGGACGCCCAGTTCGGGGATGTCGATGCGCTGCGGCAGCGCGGCCGTGAGCGGCGTGGCGGCGGGCGGCAGGTCGGTTGCCGCCGGGCGGCCCACGGCGGCCACGTCACCCGTGGTCGGCGCGGACGCCCCCGGCCGTACGTCGGTCACCTCGCGTCCCCACAGCCACAGCCCGAGCAGCAGGACCGCCCAGGCCACTCCGGTGACCAGCCGGCCGGAGGAGCGTTCGGAGTCGGACATGGCTCAGCCCGTCCCGCGGCTCCGGCGGCCGCCCCGGGCGGCCCGGGCACCGCGGGCGCCCCGGTACACCACGACGGCCGCGGCCACGCCCGCCAGCACCAGACCGGTGACGGTCTGCGCCGTTCCGGGGCCCTCGACGCGGGCCTCGTCGACGGCGGCGAGCGGCGCGGTACCGCCACCGCCCGCGTGCACGGGGGCGATCGGCGAGGCGGGGGTGTCGCCGGGGACCGAGGGCTGCGACGGCGTGTGCGACGGCGGCGACGTCACGATCGTGATCCGGCCCTTCACCTGGAAGTCGACGCAGGTGATCCTCACGTCGTAGGTGCCGGCCGTGATCGAGGAGCGGATACGGGTCTCGCCGACGAGGGTGCCCGTGCCGACGAGCCGGGCGTCCGTGACGAAGGCGGCCGAGGCCGCGGTGGCCGTCTTCCCGCCGCAGCCGGTGACCTTCAGGACGACCTCGGAGCCGGGCGTGGGGGTCTCGGGCGTCACGGAGACGCCGCCCGCGCCCCCGCCGTCGGCGGCGAGGGCATGGGCCGTGGGGAGGAGTACCGCGGCGGCGGCCGCGACACTCGCACAGAGCGTGACCTTCAGTGAACTCATGGTGAACCTCCAGCTCTCTGGAGACTCCCCCGTCGAGACCCGTTTCGCATCCTCTGGCGGGGTCTCACTGCTCCGTACGGGTGGCTTGGGACGCCGATCGGGTTTCGAAACCGGCCGGTTACGGTCCAATCCGGCCCGTTTCAGTCGGATGCGGTCAGATCCGGTCGACGAGGTCCGCGATCGAGTCGACGACCTTCGAGGGGCGGTACGGGAAGTTCTCCACCTGCTCGGGCCGGGTCAGTCCGGTGAGCACCAGGAAGGTCTGCATCCCGGCCTCCATTCCGGCCAGTACGTCGGTGTCCATGCGGTCGCCGATCATCGCGCTGGTCTCGGAGTGGGCGCCGATCGCGTTCAGACCGGTGCGCATCATCAGCGGGTTGGGCTTGCCCGCGAAGTACGGCTGCTTGCCGGTCGCCTTGGTGATCAGCGCGGCGACGGCCCCGGTGGCCGGGAGGGGGCCCTCGGTGGAGGGGCCGGTCTCGTCGGGGTTGGTGCAGATGAACCGGGCGCCGTCGTTGATCAGCCGGACCGCCTTGGTCATCGCCTCGAACGAGTAGGTGCGGGTCTCGCCGAGGACGACGTAGTCGGGCTCGTGGTCGGTGAGGATGTAGCCGATGTCGTGCAGGGCGGTGGTCAGACCCGCCTCGCCGATGACGTACGCCGTGCCGCCCGGCCGCTGGTCGTCCAGGAACTGGGCGGTGGCGAGGGCCGAGGTCCAGATGTTGTCGATGGGCACGTCCAGGCCCATGCGCTGGAGACGGGCGTGCAGATCGCGCGGGGTGTAGATCGAGTTGTTGGTCAGGACCAGGAAGGGCCTGCCGGACTCACGCAGCTTCTTCAGGAAGGCGTCGGCGCCGGGGATCGGGACGCCCTCGTGGATGAGCACACCGTCCATGTCGGTGAGCCACGACTCGATGGGCTTGCGGTCTGCCATGTGCGGGGTCTCCTGCCGTACGCGGTGCTGCGTGCTGCGTGCGCCCCAGCCTAATCACAGGCCCGATCTTGAGGGAATGCCCGGAATCGGGGCGTCCACGGGCTGGGACCGGAGCAGCTCAGTTGCGGCGGCGGGCGAGCAGCAGAGCGATGCCGGCGGCAACGAAGCAGGCCGCGGCGGCGAGGAGGGCGGACGTGGAGCCGAGACCGCTGCGGGCGAGTTCGGCGGCCTCGTCGGCGAGGGAGAGGGCGCCGGTGGAGCGGGGGGAGGGGGAGGCGTCGGGGGCGGCGGAGGTCTCGGACGGGGGCGCGGTGCCGGGCTCGCCGTCGGTCTCGCCGCGGGCCTCGCCAGGGGACTCGCCGTGGGTCTCCGCCGGGGGATCGGTCGGGGGATCGGTCGGGGGAGCCGGCGGGCGGGGCCCGGCCTCGACGGCGAACCGGTAGTCGTTCGACTGGCCGATCCAGTCGCCGTCGTCGCCGTGCCGCTGGACGAGCGCCGCGTTGGCGGTGATGTCGCCGGGCGCGGTGTCCGAGGTGAGCGCGAGGCGCACCGTGACGGTGAGGGTCTGGTGGGGGGCGACGGTGAAGCCGGCGAAACCACCGGTCTCCCCGGCGGGGCCGTCGGTGAAGGCCCCGACCAGTTCGTCCTCGTCGGTCGTCTCGAAGCGGACGGGATGAGGCCGGCCGTCCGCGTAGAAGTCGAGGTGCGGCTGGCCGGACTTCAGGGAGCGCCCGGTGTCGACGAGGACGACGACCGGGTGGATCCCGTCGCAGGTGCGGTCGGTGGTGTTGGTGAGGTCGAGGTACCAGGTCCCGTAGGCGCCGCCGGCGCGGTAGGAGTCCGGTCCGCCGTGCAGCCGGGTGGTGAGGGGGAACGCGGCCGCGTCGGGGCCGGCACAGGCCGAGCCGTCCTCGGCGTGCGCGGGCACGGTGAGGAGCGCGGCGGCCGCGGCGGCGGTGACGGCTGCGGTCGCGGCACGGCGGAGGGCGTCGGGCGTGGACACTCGCATGGTCAGGTGAGCCTGCCGGGCGGAACGGGCCCGAGGCGGGCGGCACGACGACAAGACCGTACGATCAGCGGGATTTTCACCCCTCCGGCGCAACGGAAGCCGGCCGCGCGCCCCCGCGAGGCCCCTCGGCCCCGGCCGCCCGGCAGGGCCCCTCGTCACCGGCCCGGCGGGCCCGGTCGGACCGGCCGGTCCCCTCAGCCGTCGCCGCGGCCGAACACCGGTGCGAGGAGGAGTTGGGCCGCGCCGGCGGCGACCGCGCGGTCGCCGCCCGGGGCGAGCCGTACCGGTACGGCGCCGTCCGGTGTCCCCTCGCGGCGGGCCCGGTCGGCGAGCACCGAGGTGACCCCGCGCACGAACGGCCCCGGTGCCGCCGTGACCGTACGGCCGCCCAGCAGGACGAGGTCGATGTCGAGCAGCCCGACCAGGTTGGCGGCGCCCTCACCGAGGACCCGGGCGGCCTCGCTCACGTCGCCCTTTCCGATGGCCGCGAGGCAGAGCGCCTCGACGCAGCCCCGGTTCCCGCACGAGCAGTGCAGCCCGTCCATCTGGATGACCTGGTGCCCGAACTCGCCCGCGCCGGTGCGCGCCCCCCGGTGCACGGTCCCGCCGATCACCAGCCCGGCCCCGAGGCCCGTACCGAGGTGGAGGTACGCGAAGGAGCCGCTCTCGCCGCCGACGGCGAGCCCGAGGGCGGCGGCGTTGGTGTCCTTGTCGACGACGACCGGCACCCTGAGACGCTCGGCGAGCGTGTCGCGCAGGGGGAAGCCGTCCCATTCCGGGAAGCCGGTGACGCGGTGGAGCACGCCGTGGACGTGGTCGAGCGGCCCGGGCAGCGCGACCCCGACGCCCAGCAGCGAGCCGCCCGCGCCGTACCCCAGTTCCTCGGCCTGCCGCGCCACCGCCTCCAGGACCGCCTCCGCGCCCGCGCCCAGATCCAGCGGCACCCGCCGCTCCCCCACCACGCCGCCGTCGAGGTCGACCAGCACGGCCCGCAGTTCGTCGCGGTCCAGATGGACGCCGACGGCGTGCCCGGCGTCGGGGACCAGGCGTAGCAGCGTGCGTGGCTTGCCGCCGGTCGAGGCCCGCTGACCGGCCTCCGCCGCGAAGCCCTCCTCCCGCAGCCGACCGGTGATCTTGCTGACGGCCTGCGGGGTGAGTCCGGTGCGGTCGGCGAGTTCCAGTCTGCTGATGCCGTCCCGGCCGGCCGAGCGCAGCAGGTCCAGCACCAGCGCGGCGTTGTGGTTGCGCAGGTCCGGCAGGTTGACGCCGGTCGTGCGCCCGCTTCCGTTCGTCCCGTTCACCCCTCCATTCTCCCCCCTGCTTGCACTTTGGCAACAGCGTTGCGAAAGTGGGGTCCATGACTGGACGCAAGACTGGCGAGACCCCGGTGCGCGTGGGCCTGATCGGCTACGGCCTGGCGGGCTCGGTCTTCCACGCCCCGCTGATCGCCGCCACCGAGGGCCTCACCCTGGACACGGTGGTCACCTCGAACCCCGAGCGGCAGGACCAGGCCCGCGCCGCGTTCCCGGACGTACGGCTCGCCGCCACCGCCGAGGACCTCCTCGCCCGCGCCGACGAGCTGGACCTGGTCGTCGTCGCGTCCCCCAACCGCACGCACGTCCCCCTGGCCACCGCCGCCCTGAAGGCGGGCCTGCCGGTCGTCGTCGACAAGCCGGTCGCCGGCTCCGCGGCCGAGGCCCGTGAGCTGGCCGCCCTCGCCGACGAGCGCGGACTGCTCCTGTCCGTCTTCCAGAACCGCCGCTGGGACAACGACTTCCTCACCCTGCGGGCGCTGCTCGCCGAGGGCGAGCTGGGTGACGTACGACGTTTCGAATCCCGCTTCGAGCGGTGGCGGCCGCAGCCGAAGGGCGGGTGGCGGGAATCCGGCGATCCGGCAGAGATCGGAGGTCTGCTGTACGACCTCGGCAGCCATGTCGTCGACCAGGCCCTGGCGCTGTTCGGCCCCGCCGCCCGCGTGTACGCCGAGGCGGACGTCCGCCGCCCGGGCGCGGAGACCGACGACGACACCTTCATCGCCCTCACCCACACCGGCGGGGTCCGCTCCCACCTGTACGTCTCCGCGACCACCCCCCAGCTCGGCCCGCGCTTCCGGGTGCTCGGCTCGACGGCGGGCTATGCGAAGTACGGCCTGGACCCGCAGGAGGCGGCCCTGCGCGAGGGCGACCGCCCCGGGCCCGGCTGGGGCGAGGAGCCCGAGGAGCTGTGGGGCCGCGTCGGTTCCGGGGAATCCCCCCTGACCGGCGGTGGACGACCCGTACGGACCCTCCCCGGCGACTATCCCGCCTACTACGCTGCGGTGGCCAAGGCACTGATCGACGGCGGCCCGAACCCGGTGACCGCCCTCGAGGCGGCCGCCGCCCTCGACGTCCTGGAGGCGGCCCGCCGTTCGGCACGAGACGGAGTGGTGGTGACGCTGTCATGAGCGCCCATGAGCTGACCCCGAAGTTCACCCCGGAGATCACCCCCAGCCTGGAGGAGCTCCAGGCCCAGGAACGACGGCTGGTCTTCCGCCAGTTCACCCATGAGGACGCGTGGGCGCTCGGCTCGCTCCTGGTGGACATGGCCCGCGAGCGCGAGGCCCCGGTGGCGGTCGACATCCACCGCGCCGGCCAGCAGCTCTTCCACGCGGCCCTGCCCGGCTCCAGCCCCGACAACGACGCCTGGATCACCCGCAAGCGCCGCGTGGTGGAGCGTTTCGGCGCCTCCTCCTACCTGGTCGGCGCCCGCTACCGCGCCCGGGGCACGACGTTCGAGGAGTCCTCCCGCCTGGACCAGGACGCGTACGCGGCCCACGGCGGCTCCTTCCCGGTCACCGTGGAGGGAGTGGGCGTGGTGGGCGCGGTGACGGTCTCGGGCCTCCCCCAACTGGAGGACCACCGTTTCGTGGTCGAGGCCCTGGAACGGTTCCTGGAGAAGTACCTGTAGGAAAGACGCCCTGTTTTTCGGGGGCGCGGGGAACCGCGCCACAAGCCCCGTCGGACCCGCACCCGCAGTGCACCCGCGCCCCCGGTTTCTCAGGCGCCCTTGAACTCCTGCCGCTGACGCCCGAGTCCAGCGATCTCCAGTTCGACGACATCCCCCGCCCTGAGGAACGGCTTCGGCTCGGGCGCGCCCAGCGCGACCCCCGCCGGCGTCCCCGTGTTGATCACGTCCCCGGGATGGAGCGTCATGAACTGACTGACGTACCGCACGACCTCCCCCACGGGAAAGATCTGCTCCGCCGTCGTCCCGTCCTGCTTCAGCTCCCCGTTGACCCACAACCGCAGCGACAGGTCCTGCGGATCAGCGACCTCGTCGGCCGTCACCAGCCACGGCCCCAGCGGGTTGAACGTCTCGCAGTTCTTCCCCTTGTCCCAGGTCCCGCCCCGCTCGATCTGGAACTCCCGCTCGGACACGTCGTGCGCCACCGCGTATCCGGCGACGTGCGCGAGCCCCTCCTCGGCCGACTCCAGATAGCGGGCCGTGCGCCCGATGACGACCGCCAGCTCCACCTCCCAGTCGGTCTTCACGGACCCGCGCGGCACGAGCACGGTGTCGTACGGCCCGACGACCGTGTCCGGCGCCTTGAAGAAGACGACGGGCTCGGCCGGCGGCTCGGCGCCGGTCTCCCTCGCGTGGTCGTGGTAGTTCAGCCCGATGCACACGATCTTGCCGATACGGCCCAGCGGCGGCCCGATCCGCAGCCCGGTCGCGTCGAGCACGGGCAGCTCACCGGCCTCGGCGGCCGCGCGGATCCGGCCGAGCGCGGCGCCGTCGGCGAGCAGCGCGCCGTCGATGTCGTCCACGACACCCGACAGGTCCCGCAGGGTCTCGTCGGCATCGAGCAGCGCGGGACGCTCCGCGCCCGCCGTACCGACTCGCAGCAGCTTCATGATCACCATCTCCGGGAGCAGCCATCGGATGACTGGTCGATCCTCCAAGCTGGGCGTGCGCTCCGCAATACCCGGTTCACGTACTGGACCGTCACCGGTACAGGACCGCCCGCTCGACCGCGCTCCACGTCGTGCTGGTGATCACGTACAGCGCCGCGGCCAGCGGGACGACGGCCACGGTGACCAGGGTGAAGAAGGACAGGAACGGCATGACCTTGGTGATCGTGCCGACGCCGGGCACGTCCTGGCCGGTGCCGGTCTCGGGCAGCGGGACCCGCTTGGCCCGCCGGAAGTTGAAGGTGGCGACAGCGGCCACGACGGCGAACAGCCCGAGGTAGACCAGTCCGGCCGGCCCGAACGGCCCGTCGGCGCCCAGCGCGTCGGCCCAGCGGTCGCCGAGGGGCGCGGCGAGGAGCCGATGGCCCAGCAGGGCGTTGGTCTCGCCGCCGATCGAGGTGCTGGAGAAGAGGTGGTAGAGGAGGAGGAAGGCGGGCATCTGGCAGAGGCTGGGGAGCAGTCCGGACAGCGGGGACACCTTTTCCTCGGCGTGCAGGTCCAGCACGGCCCGCTGGAGCTTCTCCGGGTCGCGGGCGTGCTTCCTGCGCAGCTCGGCGATCCTCGGCTGGAGCGCCGCGCGGGCCTTCTGGCCGCGGGCCGCCGCCCGGGACAGGGGGTGGACGAGGAGTCGTACGACCGCCGTGAACAGGACGATCGCGGCGGCCGCGGCGGACGCGCCGAACAGTGGCTGGAGCAGGTCGGCGAGGTGCTCGACCAGGGTGGCGAAAACGGACATGGGTGAGGAGCCCTCCGGGGGTCTCGTCGTGCCGGAACAGCGGGAGAGGCGGCATGACGACCCGCGCGGGGTCACGGTGAGGAAGGGGGGTGCCCCAGGAGACGTGCCCTACGCGGCGGTCGCCGGGAGGGCGCGGCCGGGGGCCCGGGGGCGGGGCCGGCCGGAGGCGTCCGGATCGCGTTGCGGCAGGAAGGCCGTACGCCGGGCGCGGTCCCTGATGGCCGTGCGCACCCGGGTGGGCGGTACGGCGGGGGCGCTGCGCGAGGCGACCAGGGCGCAGACGGCGAGCGCGGAGGAGGCGGCGGCGGTCGCGGCGAGCGCGACGGCGGCGGAGAGGCTGCCGGTGTCGAGGAGGAGGACGTCGAGGACGAGGAAGAGGAGCAGCGGCGCGGAACGCGCGGCGAGGCGCTTGCGGATCATGTTCCCCTCTCCCTGTCTCGCGGTGGGCTGCCGTGCCCTCGTACGTGTCAGACGTCCGGGACCGGTACCAGGGTTCCACATCCGCTCCCGTCCGGAACCCCCGTCTTGTACCAAGGGTTTGACACAAGAAGCCGCCGCCCGGCATTTTGTACTCACCACTTGATACAAGTATTCCACCGGGGGACGACTTGATCGACACCGTCACGCCCGACAGACTCCTCGCCCGTGCCGACCTGTGCGCCCGCTGGGCCGGGCTGGCGCTCGGAGCGGCGGTCGCCCAGGGGCTGGCCACCATGGACAGCGACGACATGGCCATGCCGTTCGTGTCCGCCGTCACCGCGTTCGGACTGTGCGCGGTGGGCGGGGTCCTGCTCGGCGACTCCCTCACCCCCGCCCCGCAGGACCGGGTCCGCACCGCCGCCCTCGCCCCGCGCCGGGTCCGGGACCATGTACCGCCCAGGATGGCCCCGCTGCTCGTCTTCCAGACGGCCTGCCTCGCCGTCCTGCTGGTGATCGGGGTCGCCGCGGCCGACGCCGACCGCTGGGGCCGTTCCGGCCGGGCCCTCGCCGTGACCTGCGCGATCGGCCTGACCCGCCACCTCGCGCCCTGGCCCGGCCTCTACTACGCCACCCCGGTCCTCGCCTCCCTCACCCTCGGCACCGCCGCCTGTGCCTGGTCGCTGCGCCGCATCGCACACCGCCCCGGGGAGAACCGGCAGCGCCACGACCGCAGTTGGGCGATCACCGCCGCCTGGGGACTGCTGGTCTCCAGCCAGCTGCTGCTCGTCCTGGGGATGATCGGCAGGGTGCTCTTCTACTCCCGCTGCGCCGGAATGCTCGGCAACGTCACCGCCCTGGTGATCTACCCGCTCGGCCTGCTCGGCCTGTTCACGCTCGGCTGGTCCGTGTTCACCATCGTGGTCCCCCGGGCTGTCGACGATGAGTGAACCCGCCGTCCGCGTCGACACCACCAGCCAGGTACCGCCGTACGAGCAGATCCGCGCCCAGCTCGGCGCGCTGATCCTCACCGGCCGGCTGACCGAGGGCGAACGTCTGCCGACCGTACGTCAGCTCGCCGCCGATCTCGGCCTCGCACCCGGCACGGTGGCCCGCGCCTACCGCGAACTGGAGGCCGCCGGGCTGATCCGCACCCGCCGCGGCGCCGGCACCCGCGTCGCGGCCCTCCCCGCCGGACCGGTCCACTTCGACCCGGCCCAACTGACCACCCTGACCCGCGACTTCACCGCGGCGGCCCGCGCACTGGGCGCGGGCACGGAGGCGATCCTGACCGCCGTGCGCGAGGCACTGCGCGAGCGGGCGTAGCCGGGCGCAGTCGGGGACCCCGTACCCGGCGTGGCGGGTACGGGGTCCTCGTGGGCGTCGCGGTGGGAGGGCCCCGGCGGGGGATGGACGGGGCCTCCGGCGCGCGACGCGTTCCTGGTCCTTCCCGTTCGCTACTCGGCTCCCGGGCGCCGGGCGGGGAAGGCGTGCTTGCGGGCGACGACCACGACCGCCAGCACCGGGGCCATGAGCGCGAGGACGCTCCAGGGGAAGGACTTGGCGCCGAGGCCGTCCAGGAGGAGGCCGCCGACGGCCCCGCCACCGGCCATGAACGAGTTCCAGGTGGTGACCAGCAGCGCCTGGCCCCGGTCGCCGCCGGCGTCGGTGACCGCGGTCTGCAGCAGCGTGGTGACACCGCCCCAGCCCAGGCCCCACAGCACCATCGCGCCGTAGACCACGACGATGTTGTCCGCCATGACCGCGAGCAGGGCCGCGGCCACCAGGAACAGGGCGCTGCTCACGACGGTGAGCTGGCGCAGCCTGCGGTCGACGAGGGCACCGGTGATCCAGATGCTCACCACGGAGGCGATGCCGAAGACCAGCAGGACGACGTCCCGGGAGCCGCCCATGTCGTAGGCGTCGAGGAAGGTCGCGATGTAGGTGTAGAGGATGTTGTGGGCGAGCACATAGGCCGCGACCACGAACAGCACCGCCACGACACCCGGCAGGGAGAGCGCCTTCAGGATGGGCTCACGGGCCCCCGGCCGCTGCCCCGGCGCGTCCGGGACCGACACCATGATCCAGCCCAGCAGGGCCACGGAGATCAGCGTCACGATGCCGAACGTCAGACGCCAGCCGAACAGTCCGCCGAGGAAGGTGCCGAGCGGGATGCCCAGCGACAGGGCGAGCGGCACACCCGCCATGGTGATGGCGATGGCCCTGCCCTGCAGCTGCGGGGGCGCCAACCGGCGTGCGTAGCCGACGAGTTCGGCCCACACGGCGGCCGCGGCGACACCGGCGAAGAGCCGGAACACCATCGTCAGGGCGTAGCTGGACGAGACGGCGGTGACCAGGTTGGCCACCGCGAACACCGTCACGGCGAGCAGCAGCAGCTTCTTGCGCTGCCAGGCCGCCGTGGTGACCGACAGGGGAATCGCCGCGACACCCGTGGCGATGGCGTACACCGTCAGGGCCTGGCCCATCGCGGACTCGCCGACCGACAGGTCACGGGCCATCTCGGGAAGCACACCCGCCGGGAGCGCCTCGGTCAGAATCCCCATGAAGGCTGCTGTGGCGAGCGCCAGAAGCGGTGAGAGGGGCAGCTTCCGCTGGTCTGCTGCCGGAGCGGAGGTGCTCAGCAGCTCTGTCTGGGATGTTGACATGGTTGTATCCTCAAACCCTCACATAGATGTGAATGTCAAGCTCGTGCGAATGAGGTGGGTCACATGCGGATCGGGGAGCTGTCCGAGCGGACCGGAACCCCTCGTCGGCTGCTGCGCTACTACGAGGAGCAGGGGCTGCTCGTCGCGGACCGCGCGCCCAACGGCTACCGGGACTACCCCGAGGGCTGTGTGAACCGGGTCCTGCAGATCAGGGGGCTCCTCGACTCCGGTCTGCCGACGCGGATCATCAAGCAGATCCTGCCGTGCATCAACGACCCCCGGGCGATCCACGTCTCCGACGCCACGCCCGAGACGATCGCCACCCTGGAGGGCGAGCAGCGGCGCATGAGCGAACGCATCGAGTGTCTTCAGCGCAGCCGTGAGGCCATCTCCGGCTACCTGGACGCCGTCCGCCGCGAACGGCGCCCGGTCGCCGCCCGCTACGAGGTCAGCGCCTGACCGTGGTGGACGGTGTTGGCCAGCCGGACGCCGTGGCTCGTGACGTCGATGACCATGCGGTCGCCGTCCTCGATCCGGAACCCGTCGTGGTAGGTCGCCTTGTCGGCGCCGAGCAGCAGGTAGTTGACCAGCCCGGGCCGGCGCAGCAGGGGGTACGACAGGATGTGCGCCGTCATGTCGTCGATTCGCTGGAACAGGGAGTCCCCGCCGCAGCTGAAGGGGCCCTCCCAGGCCGTGGCGCCGTCCCGCTCGATCGCGACCCGGCCGGTCACCGTCCGGGGCGGCGCGTCCAGGAACAGCCAGGGCGTGAGGGACGTCTCGCAGAGCTTCGCGTACGGCGTCCAGGCCCACGGGTTCTTCAGGTGCACGCCGATGTCGTTGAGGTCGTTGCCGAAGGTGTAGCCGGCGTAGTGCGGCACCCCGTCGTCGTCGTTGACGTGGACGAGGGCGACCTCCGGTTCCTCGATGAGCCAGACCGGGTCGGCGGGGGTGACCATCGGCTCGTCCGGCATGCGCAGCCAGGAGCCGAGGCCCTTCATGTAGTAGTTCGGCGGGGTGAACTCCTCGTCGGGGGACGGGTCGCGGTCGAACTTGGTGCGGTGGGTGCCCATGAAGCCGTTGACGAGGGCCCGGTCGGTGGACGTGGGCAGCAGCGGCGGGAGGAACCGCAGCTCGGGGTCGCCGAGGGTCACCTCGACGGTCTCGGCGCCACCGGTGACCGCGGCGAGGACGGCTTCGGGGCCGCCGCCCGCGATGACGGCGGCGCGGACCAGGTCCTCGGTCACCCGGTGCAGGACATGGGGTTCACCGGGAGCCGGTATGCCGACGCCGGCGTACCGCTGCCCCTTGTACTCGCACTCGAAGAGGACGGAAGGGAGGGGGACGGGGGGGACGGAGGGGGTGGACATGGCGGTGAGGGTTCTCCTTAGGGGGTGACGAGGTCGGTCAGGACCTCGGTGACGCGGTCCAGGGACGCCCTGATCCACGGCAGTCGGGTGGGGTCCTCGGCGGACAGGGCCTCGAGACGCTCGGCCTCGCTCTCGCCGTAGAGCCGGCTGGTCGCGGCCCTGATCCGCAGCGAGCGCCCGGACTCGCCGAAGGCGGTGCCCGGCAGCAGACCCACCCCGTACCGGTCGGCGAGCAGCGCGGCGAGGCCGTCGCCGCCGTGCACCCGGTGGACGTCGGCGAGGTGGTGCCGCAGCGGCTCGAAGTCCGGGTAGAGGTAGCAGGTCGCCCGGACCGGCGCGAGGGTGGCGCCGACGGCGGTGAACCGCTCGGCCACCGCGCGCACCACGGCCTCGTGCAGCCGACGGGAGGCGGCGACGTACGCGACCACCTCCGGCGGCTCCTCGAAGGCGTGGGCGGCGGCGGCCTGCACGGGAGCCGCCGTGCTCGACCAGATCTGGCTGGCGACGCCCACCAGCCGGGCGTGCGTCTCGCGCCCGAGCGGGCTGTCGGGCAGCCGTGCGACCCCGAGCCGCCAGCCGCCGAGCGCCAGGTTCTTGGTGAGGCCGGTGGTCACCACCGTCCGCTCCGGTGCGAACACGGCCGGGGAGACCGCCCGGTCCGCCGGGGGGAACACCAGGTCGCAGTAGATCTCGTCGGAGACGACGACGAGATCCAGGTCCCGGGCCGCCCGCGCCAGAGCCTCGACCGTGGCGGGACGGGCGATGGTCCCCGTGGGGTTGTCGGGCAGGGTGACCACCACGCACCGCGGATCGCGCCCGGCGGCGCGGGCGCGCGCCACCGCCTCGCGCAGCGCCGCCGGGTCGGGCACCCCGCCCTCCCCCGGCGGGGTGGGCACCGGGATCGGGCGCGCCCCGGCCAGCCGGGCCTGCGCCCCGTAGCTCACCCAGCTCGGCACCGGGACCACCACATCGCCGCCGACGGCCAGCAGCAGGGCGAACAGCAGCGGCTTGCTGCCCGGGCCGCAGACCACCAGGCCGGGATCGACGGGGAGGCCCCGCCGCCCCCAGTAACCGGCGGCCGCGGCCCGCAGCTCCGGGCCGCCGGCGACGGGCCCGTAGGCGTTGCGGTCCCCCGCCGCGGCGAGCCGCTCCCGCAGCGCGGGCAGCACCGGCAGGCCGATCTCCCCACTGGCCAGCGGGAGAACCCGCTCACCGGCCCGGCGCCGGCGGGCCAGCGCCTCGTCGGCGGCGAGGGTCGCCGACATGGTCACGGGCACGGGTGCGGTCATGGTGGACTCCAACGGGTTCGGGCAGGAGGGCTCAGGGCACGGTGGGGCGCGGCTCACGCCCCCGCGAAGCGCTCCCGCAGTTCGACCTTGCGGACCTTGCCGGTGAGGGTCTTGGGCAGGGCCTTGACGATCTCCAGGCGCTCCGGCAGGAAACGGGGGTCCTGGTCGGCGGCCTTGAGGTAGGCGCGGATCTCCTCCAGCCCGAGCGTGACGCCGTCCCTCGGGACGACGACCGCGAGGATCGGGTCGTCGACCGTGCCGTGCGGCCCGACCAGGGCGGCCTCGGCCACCTTCGGATGCCGGGAGATGATCGCCTCCAGCTCGGCCATCGGTACGACGATCCCGTCCCGCAGGATGGTGTCCTTGGCACGGCCCAGGATGCGGATGCCGCCCCGGCCGTCCTCACGCGCCACGTCACCGGTGTCGAACCAGCCGTCGTCGGTGAGTTCGGCGTCGAAGGCGTCCTGCTGCTTGTAGTAGCCGAGCGCCCTCGACGCGCCGCGCACCCTCAGCCGGCCCACCGCGGCCCGTCGGCTCGGGTCGTGACACAGGTCGATCCGGATCTCCATGGAGTCGATCGGCCGTCCGTGGCTGTGCGCCGCCCAGTCCTGGTTGTAGTCGAGCCGGCTGATGGTGACGGGACCGAACTCCGACATGCCCCACACCGAGTACGTACGGGCCCCGAACGTCTCCCGCAACTCGTCCACGAGCGGCTGGAGCACCGGCGCCGCGCCCGTGACCGTGTGGTGCAGGCTGGACACGTCGTGCGGATCGATCCGCTGGGCCCTCGCGACCCCCGAGAGCGTCGGCGGCGGGCCGTAGAGCAGGGTGGCGCCGTACCGCTCGACCAGGTCCAGCAGGCCGGCGTGGTCCGGGCCGTCCTGGAAGGCGATCGTGCCGCCGAGCATCACCCCGGCGAGCACGCCCTGGCCGAAGCCGGAGTAGTGGACCAGCGGAGTGGTGACCACGACCACCAGGTCGTCGCGGAGCAGGAAGGTGTCCACATAGCCGCGCACACCCGAGTGGACCGTGTTCTGGCTGTGCACCACGCCCTTGGAGAAGCCGGTCGTGCCGGAGGTGAACAGCACCACGAAGGGCTCGTCGGGCCGGAGCGCGCGCCCCTCCAGATCGGCCGAGCGCCGCTTCTCCCAGTGCGGGGCGACAAAGTGGTCGTGGAAGTCGAGCGCCCCCTCGGGGGCGTGCCCGTCGACCACCACGACATGGTCGAGCGGCAGTTCGCCCTTGAGCGCGGTGACGGTGTCGGCGAGCGGGTAGCCCTCCCACTCCGGCACCGTGACGCACACCTTGGCCTCGGTGAGCGCCAGCCGGTGACGCAGCTCCTCCTCCCGGCAGACCGGGGCGATCGGGCAGATGACGGCGCCGACGGCCATGCAGGCGAACATCAGCGGCACCATCTCCCACCGGTTGGGCAACTGGACGGCGACCACGTCACCGCGCCGCACGTCCAGTTCGAGCAGCGCCCCGGCGAACCGGTCGGTCAGCCGCGCCAGTTCGGCGTAGTCGAGGGTGTCGGTGCGGGCCTCGTCGAGCCGGCGCCCGGCGATGGCGGGTTTGCGCGGCCGCTCCCGCGCCTGCCGGCGCAGATCGTCGAGGAACGTCTCGTCCCGCCACCAGCCGCGCCGCCGGTACTCGGCCATACGATCCGCGGCCGACGCCGCGGCCAGGATGGCGGTGGTCGTGGAGGTCATCCCCGCTCCTTCCGGCCCACCGACGGCGGACGGGGCACTGGGCCGCCCGGCCGCGCGGCGGCGGCCCCCGGCCGGGTCACGGTGTGCTGGTGCGCGGTCATCCCCGCTCCTCACGGCGCGTGTCGAGGAGTTCGGGCAGGGGGTCGCCGGCGGTGGTGCCGGCGATCTCGAGCAGGTCGCGGGTGTTGCGGCGGACGCGGTCGCCGATCCAGTCGAAGACCCAGGCCTTGCGGGCGTCCGCCGCCAGGTCGAAGGGGACGACCCGGGTGACGGCGAGGGCGGCCGAGCCGGCCCCGCCGATGTTGGCGATCACCCCCGGGACCAGCGTGGCGCCCGAGGCCCGCGTCTTCTCCCGCGCCTCCGCGCTGGAGGCGAGGTTCGCGCCCTCGACCACCAGTCCGGCCCGCAGCCGGTGGGCGTTGGCGTCGTTCAGGGCGTGCTTCTGCGCGGCGAGGACCAGCAGGTCGGCGTCGACGTCGAGCCAGGCGTCCAGCTCCTCGGAGACGGTGACGTGCTGGGGCAGCCGGGAGCGGTCGATCAGCCCGAACTCGTCGGTCACGTCGATCAGGTCGGCCACCGGCAGACGGTCCGCTCTGATGGTGCCGCGCACATCGGCCACGCCCACGATCACATGGCCCCGGTCCTCCAGGAACCGGGCGACCGCCCGGCCCACCGCGCCGAAGCCCTGGACCACGACCCGGGCGGGCCCGCCGCGGCCGCTCGCCTCCAGCGCGGTGACCGCGGCCACCCCGACGCCGTGCCCGGTGCAGTCGATCAGCGGCTCGTAGTAGGTGCGCCAGTCGATCGGCATGTCGGGCGCGCCCAGCCGGTGGCGCGGGTCGTAGCCGGCCTCCGCGAAGAAGACGGCCCGGTCTGCGGGGGTGACGCCCATGTCGATGCCGAGGTGGACACCGCCGTGCAGCAGCGGCTTGACGGTACGGCCGAACGTGCGGAACGTCTCCTCGCGGTCGCCGCCGTCGGCGACGATGCCGCCCTTGGCGCCGCCGATGGGCAGACCCGCCAGGATGAACTTGTGCGTCATGTCCCGGGCGAGTCCGGCGACCTCCTCCTCGGTGACGCCGGGGGTCATCCGCACGCCGCCCATCGCCAGGCCGTCGTACAGGGAGTCGACGACGACCCAGCCCTTGAGTGCGCCGCCGCTGCCGTTCAGGTGGGTCGTGAACGCGGGAAGCGGGTTGTCCAGATCACTCATTGCCTAGTCCCTTCACTGTCTCGCTGGTAAAGCCGTCTCACTGGTCAAGCAGCCGTTTTCACTGGTGGCGCGGCTCACTGGTGGCGCCGGCTCACTGGTAGAGCTGGGCGAAGCCGCGCAGGATCTCCAGGCCGTCGCTGCGGAACTCCAGATGGGCCTGCGCGCCGTGGATCCGGCCGTCGTCGGAGCGCAGGAACTCCACGGGCGCGTGCTCGGAGCGGCCGATGGAGCGGAAGCCGGGCGGGGCCTCCTGGAGGTAGAGGGTGTGCCGGTGGAAGACGGTCACCGTCGGCTTCACATGGGTGAACAGCGGCTCCTCCGTGTCGACCTGGACCTCGAAGCCGCCGACGCGCTGGGGCCCCTCGGCGAGCCGGCCGCCCGCCGCGACCGCGAGGATCTGCATGCCCCCGCAGATCCCGAAGACCGGGACGCCGGCGGTCATGACGAGGTCGACGAGCGGCTTGTAATGGTCGCGGTCGTAGGCCCGCACCTTGGTGCCGCTCAGGACGATCGCCTGGTGGCGTCCGTCGAGCCGGGCCGGTACGGACGCCGCGTCGACCACGTCGGTGTCCGAGCCGAGCTCCTCGAAACGCCTGCGGAGCTGTTTCAGCGACAGCGTTCCGTTGTTGACGACGAGTACACGGGACTGCGCCACGTGCGTGCTCCTCACGTTCGGGTGATGACGGTGCCGGTGCGGGCGGCGAGCAGCTCGGTGACCGGCGCGCTGCCGATCACGACGCGCTCCACGCCCCGGTCCAGGGCCTCACCGGCGGCCCGCAGCTTCTTGCGCATGCCTCCGGTCGCGCCCTTGTCGCGGAACTCGGCGGCCGCCCCGGCGGAGATCCGGCGCACCGGTTCCCCGTCGATCAGCAGGTGCGCCACGTCGGTGACGAGGACCAGGTCGGTGGCGGCGGTCGCCCCGGCGAGGGCGGCGGCGGCCCGGTCGGCGTCGGTGTTCACCTCCTGGCCGAGCGCGTTGCGGGCGAGCGGGGTGACCAGACAGGCGTGTCCGGGCCGGAGGGCCTTCAGCGCGGCGGGGTCGACCCCGGTGATCGGCCCGACGAGGTTCTCCAACTCGACGAGCCGCTTGTCCCGCCACCACCAGCGTTCGCCCTCGCCGGCGCTGACGAGTCCGTCGCTGCCGAGGAGCCGCTCGGCGGTGACTCCGCGCCGTTCGAGGCGTCCGAGGACCTCCTCGCCCAGCTCGGCGCTGACCTTCCTGATATCGTCGATGACCTCGGGCGTGGTCCAGCGGCTCTGGTTGCCGTAGCGGTCGCGCAGGATCGCCGACGGCTCGCGGTAGCGGGCGCTGAGCCGCTTCAGCGGCTTGGACCAGCCGTGCACGAGGACCAGCGGCCGCTCGCGGGCGTGCTCGGCCAGGTCGTCCCACCAGGCGTCGGCGAGCTCGTCGAGGCAGCTGCCGCCGAGCTTGACCACGGTCGGTGCGGGCGATGCGCTCCCCTCGCTCATGCCGGCATCACCGGCTGCATCGTCAGGCCCGTCTCCTCGGGCAGCCCGAACCGCAGGTTCATGGCCTGGACGGCCTGCCCCGCCGCGCCCTTGACGAGGTTGTCGAGGGCGGCGAGGACGACGATCCGGCCGCCCTCCTCGTCGTGGAGGACCGAGACGTCGCAGAAGTTGGAGCCGAGGACCGCCTGCGGATCCGGCACCGGGATCAGCGTCTCGGTGTGCCGCCGCACCCGCACGAACCGGTGCCCCTTGTAGAAGCGCAGGTAGGCGCGTTGCAGTTCCCGGGCGTCCACCGCGTCGTCGGTGAACGCGTAGGTGCTGGCGAGCAGTCCGCGCACATGCGACACCCCGTACGCCGACATCGTCAGCGAACCGACGGTGCCGGGCTTGCTGTGCTCCAGGAAGTCGCTGACCTCGGCGGCGTGGCGGTGCCCGGTGGGCGCGTACGGTGCGATGGCGCCGTTGCGCAGCGGGTGCAGGTCCGGGACGCGCAGTTGGAGTCCGCCGCCGCTGGAGCCGCTCTTGCCGTCCACGAGCACGGTCCTCAGGTTCAGGCCGAGGCCGAGGGTCAGCGGGGCGAGCCCCAAGGTGATCGCCGTGGCGTAGCAGCCGGGTACGGAGATCAGCGGTGCGTCGGGGAGCTGGTCCCCGACGAGTTCGGGCACCCCGTAGACGAAGCGGTCGGCGAGCGCGTCCGACCGGGTCGCCTTGGGGTACCAGCGCTCGTGGAGCCGGGGGGTGCGGATACGGAAGGCGCCGCTGAGGTCGATCACACAGGGGACGCGGTCGGCGAGGAGCGCGGCGAGTTCGGCGGAGGCGGGGGCCGGCGTGGCGAGGAACACCACGTCGCACCGCTCGGCGACGGCGTCCGCCGTGACGTGCTCGACGGTCAGGCCGAGGTCGAGGCGCAGGCCGGGGTGGAGCTGGGCCGGGCGGCGGCCGGCGCTGGAGTTGCCGCCGAGGAAGGTCAGTTCGAGGTCGGGATGCTGGGTGACCAGCCTGATCAGATCACCGCCGGTGAGCCCGGAGGCGCCGACGATTCCCACGCGGATCATGCGAGTATCTCCTGCAGATGACGGGCGACGGCCGCCGGGATGTCCGCCCCGGTGGTCGACGCCACCCCTCGCCAGGCGGGGGCATGGTTGACCTCGTTGACGAGGTGGCCCGAGGGCGTCTTGAAGAGATCGACTCCGTAGATGCCCTCGCCGAGCCGGTCCACGACCCCGTCGACGAGCTTGTGCACCTCGGGGTCGTGGGCCAGGGCCCGGCTCTGGTTGCCGAGCGCGGCGTTGCTGCGCCAGTCGGCTCCGGCGCTCTCGAACTCGGCCGCGGCGACGATCTCCCGGCCGACGACCAGACAGCGCACCGAGCCGCCGCCCAGATACGGCTCCACCAGGCAGGCCTGCTCGAAGGCGTGGCCGAGGTCCTCGACGTAGTCGTAGACGGACGGGGCCAGGTCGGCGTCCCGGATCAGGGTGACGCGCTTGCCCATGCCGCCGTAGACCGGTTTGAGCACCGCGGGCAGGCCGAGGTCCTCGAGCGCCCGGGTGAAGTCCTTGCGGGACAGGGCGAGCCGGAAGTCCGGCACCGGTACGCCCGCGGAGCGCAGCACGGCACGCAGCACCAGCTTGTTCTCACAGGCGTGGATGGCGGCCGCGGAGTTGAGGACGGGTACGCCGCTCGACTCGGCGAGGGTGGCGAGCAGTCCGCCGCGGGTGTAGCTGCGGCTGCGGACCAGCAGGGCGTCGTAGCCGTCGATCGAGGCGGCCCCGGGGTCCCCGAGGCACAGGGACTCGTCGTTGACCCAGTCGATCCGCAGACCGAACTCGGGTGCGCGGCGGATGAGTTCGCGTTCCTCCCAGCCGACCCGGTCCGCGACGACGGCAACGGTGCGGCCCATGTCACTGGCCCCAGTCGCGCAGCTGTACCTCGACCATCTGCAGGGACAGCCGGCCCTCCTGGATGTCCTCGACGCGCAGGGTGAGCATGCACTCGGGGCAGGAGAGGGTCTCGCCCTGGACCATCGGCGGCACGGTCAGGTCGGTCTCGCACTCGGGGCAGTCGCCGGTGAGGGTGGCGGTGGACATGGATCAGCTCCAGTTGTCGTCGTTCGGATGGCTGGGGACGGGACCGGCCGGGCGGGGCAGGTGGGGGCGCTCGGTCCCGGGTGTGGGGGGCGGGGTGGTGGTGCCCCGGGGTCAGGCGGCCTGGAAGTCGACGGCGGCCTTGCGGATCGCGTCCCGGTCGAGCAGCGCGCCTCCGTCGCGCTCCTGCCGCTCGGTGAGCCAGGAGGTGAAGGCGTCGACGTCGACGGCGACCCCCGAGTCGGCCAGCGCCCAGCCGACGAGGGCCGCGCTGAGACGGGTACGGACCCGCAGCTCACGGCTGTTCCCCACGAGTTCGGCGGGCAGCGTCTCGTAGGCCTCGGGGTGGGTGAGCTGGCCCGGCAGTTCGTAGGCGAACGCGTGCGGTGTGGTCGGTCCCGACTGGAAGGCCTCGCCGAGTCCGGCTCCCCTGAGGGCCACCCGCGACAGCTCGGTGAGGTGGGACAGGTCGAAGCGGGTGTCGCCGTGGACGACGCGCAGGGACGTGAGCAGTTCGGCCAGCGGCGCGTTGCCGCCGCGCTCGCCGATGCCGCCGACCGTCGCCGAGATCCACCGGGCGCCCGCGCGGACGGCCGCGAGGGAGTTGGCGACGGCCATGCCCAGCATGTTGTGCGAGTGGATCTCGATCTCGGAGCCGTCGATCGCGGTGAGGTCGGCGATGACCCGCTCCATCTGCCAGGGCGAGAGACAGGCCACGGTCTCCGCGAGCCGGAACCGGTCGGCTCCCGCCTCGAAGCCGGCGGCGACATAGGGGACGAGGCGCTCCCTGGGCGTGCGGGCGCCGTCCTCGCCGCTGAACGTGACGTGGAAGCCGCGCTCCTTGGCCTGGGTGATCGCCGAACGCGCCAGCGTCTGAAGGAACTTGGCGCTGGGCGAACCGAGCTTGAGCTGAGCGTGCTGCTCCGAGGTGGGGATGGAGTACATGATGTGCCGCACGCCGAGGCGCTCGGCCTCGTCGAGGGCCTTCGCCACCTGGTGACGGTCCCGCACCACGACGAGCGTCATGCTGCGCGCGGGGCCGACCGCCTCATGGGTGGCGAGGACGAGGTCGGCGTCCTTGGAGCCCGGCCCGGACACCATGCCGACCTCGACGAGCTCGATACCGGTCTTCACCAACAGGTCCGCGATGACCGCGGCGTCCTCGGGGCCGAACTCGACGCCGGCCATGTGCGCGGAGTCCCGCAGGGTCGCGTCGGACAGGCGGGGCAGCCCCGGAAGGCTTCCCCCGTGCTCCTCCAATGCCATTGCCTTTCCCTCCTCTTTCCCGGATCCGGTGGGGCCGACAACCATGGTGGCCAGCGGTGTGTGAGGAGACAACGCCGCTCATGTCAGAGCATTGTCAAGGACTGTGAGGGAAAGTCAGCGCCGGTCAGGTCTGTGAATTCTGCGCTGGCTCGCCGAAAAATCTCCCTGCCGCCCCCGATGACCCCACCTGATTCCGGCTACGGTGACCGGGCCCGTTTCCAGAAGATGGGAGTGGAGAGATGGGAGTGGAACGTTCGATGGAAATTCCGCATTCCCCCGCAGCCCCGGGTGACTGGGCCCGGGAAATCGCCGGCCGTCTCGCCCGGCCGAGCGCCGCCGAGCGCGACCGGGACCGCCGCTGGGACCCACGGCTCTTCGCCGAACTGGCCGCGTCCGGCTCCGGCCCGGGCCTCGCGGGGCCGCTGGTACCGCGTGACCTGGGCGGCGCCGGCCTGTCCGCCACCGACACCGTCGCCCTGCTCGCGGGGCTCGGCGAGGGGGCCGGGGACCCGGGGCTCGCCCTCGCGGTGGGGGCGCACGCGGTGCTCGCGACCGTACCGCTGCGCGCCTTCGGCACCCCCCGGCAACGGGAGCGCTATCTGCCCCGGATGGCCTCCGGGGAATGGGTGGGCGCCCTGTCCCTCCAGCAGACGCAGGGCACGTCGGTCGCTCCCGCCGTCACCGTGCGGCCGGCCCCGGACGGCTGGCTGCTCTCCGGTGAACTCGACCTGGTCGCGGGCGCTCCGGTGGCCCACCACTTCCTGGTCGTCGCCGCGCACGAGGACGGCAGCCGGACGGCGTTCGTCGTGGACCGCGCCACCCCGCGCCTGGCCGTCGACGAGGCGGGGCCCGCCGCGATGCCCACCTGCCCCTGGGGCCGGCTGGTCCTCGCCGACTGCACCGTCCCGGACGGCGCGGTGCTGGGCACCGTCGGCGGCGCGGCGACCGAGGTGGAGCCGCTGCTCGCGGTGCTGGACTGGGTGTTCTCCAGCGCGCCCTGGCTCGGTCTCCTGCGCGCGCTGACCCGCGACGCCGTGCGGGGCGCCCGGGAACGCCGGCTCTTCGGCCGGCCGCTCCACCACGACCAGTCCGTCCGGTTCACCCTGGCCGACCTCGTCGCCCGGTGCGAGCTCGCCGAGGGCATGATCCGGCGGGCGGCCGAGCAGTTCGACTCCGGCGCCCGGCCCTCGCACCAGGACGCGGCCGCCGCCCGGTTGTTCGTGACGGCGGCCGTCCGCACCGTCACCGAGGCGGCGGCCCGTCTGTCCGGCCCGCTCGCCCTGACCGGCGACCACCTCGTCGGACGGGCGCACCGCGACGCGCTGTTCTTCGCCGGCACCGGCGGCGGCACGGAGGTACTGCGCCCGGTGATCGCGGCAGCCCTGCTGGACCTCGGATGACCCGCCCGACGACCCGGGTGACGCCGGGCGACCACGACGACCCGCCCCACGACAGGAGCGCGTACGACATGAACGGCGACAGGAACAGTGGGGTGGGCGGCCGGGTGAGCGGCACCCCGGCCGCGTTCGCCTTTCCGGGGATCGCCGCCCGGGCCGGCGAGACGGACGCGACGGGCCGCATACCGGCCCAGAACTGGAAGGATCTCGTCGACAGCGGCTATCTGCGGCTGTTCCATCCACCGGAGGCGGGCGGCACCGGCGCGGACGGTCTCACCCAGGCCGCCGCCATGGAGGCCCTGGCGCGGGCCTGCCCCGGCACCTACTGGGCGGCGACCGTGTCCGCGCTGCTGTGCGGCAAGCTGATCTCCACCTACGGCGACCCGCACGCCCACGGCCCCCTGTTGCGCTCACTGCTGTCCGGGGAGCGGCTGGCCGCGTTCGCCGTGGTGGAGCGGACGGCGGGCAGCGACGCCGGCACCTTCCGCACCACGGTGCGGCGCGCCGGGCCGCCCGGCGCGGGTTTCGTGATCAACGGCGAGAAGTCCAGGATCACCAACGCTCCGGTCGCCGACCTGGCCGTGGTGCTCGCCCGGCGCGAGCGGCCGGCCGGGGACGACGGGCCCGACTGGTGCCTCGCCTTCGTCGATCTGCACCGGCCGGGCGTCGAACGGTACGAGATCCCGCACATGGGGCTGCGCGGCATGCCCTGGGGCGGCATCGTCCTCACCGACGTCCACGTGCCCGAGACCGATGTGGTGCCCGTGCCGTTCGAGGAGCTCGCCGAGGGCATGGCCTGGGGCTGGCTGAAGAACTCGTTCGCCGCGATCGCCGTGGCCGAGTCGGCGCTGACCGCCTCGGTACGGCACGCCCGTGAGCGGATCTCGTTCGGCCGGCCGCTCGCGCACATGGAGGGCGTGCAGGCCCAGCTCGCCGACTCGCGCGCCCAGATCGACGCGGCCCGGCTGCTGGCCCGGCGGGCGATGTGCGAGCGGGTCGCGGGCCGTTCGGCCCGGGATCTCATCGCCATGCTCAAGATCTACGCCACCGAGATGGGCGTGGAGGTCGCCGCACGAGCCGTGCAGATCCACGGGGCGACCGGGGTGACCCAGGGTCACGAGGTGGAACGGCTGTACCGCGACGCCCAGATGAACGTCATCGGCGGCTTCACCTCCAACCGGCTGCGGGAGCAGGTCGCCGAGGGCATCGGTCTGGGCCCCGCCGTGTACAGCGCCTTCGACTGGGTGGCCCCCGCCGGTCTCGGCCAGGACCCGGCGGGGCTCGACGGACTCGCCCACGCGGTGGCGGCGCCGTAGTTCGGCCGAGGGGCGGATCGACCGCGCCACCACGGGCCCGAATTCCTTGTGGATTCGGGCCCGCAGTGGCAGTCGGCGGCATTCTCCCGCTCTCGTCAGCCCTGCCCCATGCGGTATCCGACACCGCGAACCGTGATGATCCATGAATGCGCGCCGAGTTTCGCCCGCAGACTGCGCACATGGGTGTCGATGGTGCGGCTCGAATCCGCCCAGGTGGTCTCCCAGACCCGGGCCATGAGTTCCCTGCGGGAAATGACGCTTTCCGGGGTCGCGGCCAGGGCGTGCAGCAATTCGAATTCCTTGGCGGTGACATTCACCGGCCGTTCGTGCAGCCGGACCTCCCGGGTTCCGCTGTCGATGCGCAAGGGTCCGAGACACAGGGCCCGGGGCGGCTCGGGCCGGGGGCGGGCCCGGCGCAGCACGGCCTCGATACGGGCCAGCATCTCGCGCGCGCCGCACGAGGTGACGACACAGTCGTCCGCCCCGGCCTGAAGGGCCAGGACCCGGTCCAGTTCGGTGTTGCGGGCGGTGACGGAGATGATGGGCTTGTCACCCGCCTCCCTGATCGACCGACAGACCTCGATTCCGTCGATGTCGGGAAGATCGAGGTCGAGTAGGACCAGATCCGACTGCTGATGGGCGCTCAGCGCCTCGGCTCCGGTGTCGACGCTCCTCGCGTAGTACCCCTGTCGGCGCAGCTCGCGCACCCTCTCCTCGGTCGTGCCGGCGTCCTCGCCGACCACCAGAACGCGAGTCGTGTCCGGTTGCGCAGCGTGCACTGCCATCGCTCCCCCTTCCGCACGCCAGAGTTCCCTTCAATAAAAGAACACACGTCCTGTTATTTGTACAGCGAGATACCAATCCCAATACCTGACAGAACCAGGCAAAACGGTCAGACGATCGCGTCACACCGGACCCGGAGAAGCAATAGATCCGATATCTGAGACATATCGGTCACTCGAAAACAGGACGTCGAGCGCGTACACTCACTCGACAGCACCCGACGGGGGGTCCGCGCAACCGAGTCGATCACGTTGCGCTCACCCCGCGGCCGGGTGAAGTACGGCGTGCACCGCATCGGCACGCCTGAGTACGGGGGGTACGCGCATGCAAATCCAGCGAGGCTTGAACACACCACGGCCCCGGGCCGGAGCCCGGGGCCGCCACTCCTTTCCGACCCTGTGTCACCCGCGGTCGGAAGCCTCCTGTCCGCCGCCGACCCGCAGCAGCCGCTCGGCCCGGTAGGGCGACAGGTCCAGCTTCGCCAGCACCACCGGCGTGACGATGCTCGGCAGCAGGAGCTGGTAGAGGCCGGCGATCTCCTCGGACAGGTCCAGCTTCTCCTCCAGGACCTCCGTCACGAGCTGCACCCCGGTCCACGCGCCGACGAACGCCCGCGAGACCGCGGCGGGGTCGGCGTGAGGGAGCAGTTCGCCGCCCTCCTTGGCCTGGGTGAGCAGTTCGTTCCCGAGCACGACCCAGTCCGGCCAGCGGGTGCCGAACAGCCTGCGCGCCTTGGGGTCGACCGCGAGCCGTATGGCGGCGCGCAGGATCGGCTCCCTGGGCAGCCGGTACGCGAGGAGCAGTCCCAGATCCACCCATTCCTGCAGCTTGAACGCCTGCGGGCTGAGCCCTTCCCGGGTCACCGCCTCGTCCAGCACGGCACGCGCCATGTCCTCCTTGGAGGCGAAGTGGAAGTACAGGGCACCCCGGGTCAGTCCCGTCCGCTCGACCAGTGCGGCGATCGTCGCGGCGTCGTACCCGACGTCGTTGAACAAGATCGCCATGCTTTCCAGGATGAGCTTGCGAGTGCGAATCGCACGATCCTGCCTCACCACCCTGCACCTCCCGGCAGTCCTCAGATCTGTTCCTCAGCACTCACCGCATGACCACCTATGAGTAACCGAATAGTCGTTACTTTATCAGTGCAGCTTCCCCGCCCGGACTCCGCGCGCCGAGGAAGCCTCGTAACAAGGGGGGCACCTTGTTGAGCACCATCGACACCGCACAGACCCCGTCCCACCCCACCGAACCCATGGGCCCCATGGCGAAACTGGGCGAATACACGCACCTCCGGCACACCCCGGCGATCCTCGTCCGGGACTGGCGCCGACAGGGCCCGGACACCTTCACCGTCACCGTGCGCTGGCCCGAGTACCAGGGCCCCGGCGCCTACGACCCCCGGCTGCTGACCCAGACCATCCGGCAGAGCGGCCTCCTCGTCGCGCACGCCGCGTACGGTGTGCCGACCGGGCACCAGACCCTGCTGAGCCGTCTCACCATCACGGCCGAGCCGGGACTCCGCGCCCGTACGGCCTCGGAGTTCGAGGTCGACATCGCGGTCACCCGCACCGGCGGGCGTTCCGCGAGCCTCGCCATGGAGTTCCGCATCCGGCGCGGCGGCGCCACGGTGTGCCTCGCGGACACGGAGTTCGGCTGGGTGTCCCCGGCCGCCTACCGCCGTGTCCGCGGCAGCCACCTCACCGTCGACTGGGGCCGGTGGCCGCTCCCCGCCCCCGTCGCCCCCGTGCTGGTCGGCAGGGCGGAGGACAGGGACGTACTCCTGTCACCGGCGGGGAGGGAGGAGACGGGCGCGGCGCCGGCGTCCGCCGGAACGGAGGACACCGGCGTACTTCCCACGGCGGCCGGCGCGAAGGACACCGGCGCGCTCACGGCCGCCGACGCGAAGGACACCGCCGTGGTCGCGGCGGTCGGCGTGGAGGACACCGGCGTGCTCACGGCGGTCGGCACGGAGGACACCGGCGTGCTCACGGCCGCCAACGCGAAGGTCACCGGCGTCGTCGCGGCGGCCGGCACGGCCGAGCACCAGCACCGGTGGCGGTTGCGCAACGACGTCTCCCACACCCTCCTCTTCGACCACCCCGTCGACCACGTCCCCGGCCTCGTCCTGCTCGAAGCCGCCCACCAGGCAGCCCAGGCCGTCGCGAGCCCGACACCCCTCGACGTCACCCACATCGCCATCGGATACGAACGGTACGTCGAGTTCGACGAGCCCTGCTGGATCCAGGCCCGCCCGCTTCCCACCCTCGTGCCCCACTGGTTCGCCGTGGCCGTCACCGGACACCAGGGCGGGCAGCTCGCGTTCCAGGCCCGGCTGAGGGGACTGCGGCAGCGGCCCTGAGGCTGCGGTGCCACGGGCGGCGGCGCAGGATCCCGACACCGACACCGACGCCGCCGCCGCCCGCGGCCCCTCAGTGGTTGACGAACCCTCCGTCCACCGGCAGCACCGCGCCCGTCAGGAACGGGCAGCGGTCGCTGAGCAGCCAGGCCGCGGCCGCCGCGATCTCCTCCGGCTCCGCGGTCCGCCCCTGCGGGGTCACGGAGTTGGCGAGCTCCTCCATACCGGGATTGCGCGCGAACCAGTCGGCGGTGATCTCGCTCCGCGTGGTCCCGGGGGCGATGGCGTTCACCCTGATCCCCTGCGCGGCGTACTCGTCGGCGGCCGCCCGGGTGAGGCCGACGACGGCGTGCTTCGACGCGATGTACGGCGCGGCGGCGGGTATCGCCACCAGGCCGGCCACACTGCTGTTGTTGACGATCGCCCCGCCCCCGTGCGGCAGCATCGCGGCGATCTCGTACCGCAGACAGTTCCAGGTGCCCCGCACATTGACGTCCATGAGGGTGTCGTAGACGTCGTCGCCCATGAGATGCAGCGGGGTGCGGTCCCCGCCGATCCCGGCGTTGTTGAACGCGCCGTCCAGACGCCCGTACTCGGCGACGGCGAACTCCACCGCGCGACCCGCGTCGGCGGCGACCGTCATGTCTCCCACCACGTACGACGCCTGCGCCCCCTTGTCCCTGAGTTCGCCCACGAGCGCGGCCAGCCGGTCCTCCCTGCGCGCGACCAGGACGACGCTCGCGCCCTCGTCGCTGAACACCCGCGCGGCGGCGGCCCCGATACCGCTGCTCGCTCCCGTGATAAGCACAACCTTGTTCCCCAGAAGGTCAGTGATCATGACCGCAGTCTCCCAAACGGGGGCACCCTCCGGTGGGGGGTTTCCCCACTCAGCCGCGGGGCCGCGTCGACACCAGCGTCCCCCACACCACCAGCCGGTACCGCGAGGTGTACTCCGGTGTGCAGGTGGTGAGGGTGAGGTAGTGGCCGGGGAGCGTGTAGCCGTAGGCGGGCCGGGACAGCGAGCGGGGCACGGGCTGGATGACACCCGAGTCGCGAGGTGAGGTCCGCGGCAGGATCTTGTCGACGGTGTACGTGTAGGTCGCGTCCCCGGTCTCCACCTCCACCGTGTCGCCCTTCGCGAGGCGGTTGAGGTACCGGAAGGGCTCGCCGTGGGTGTTGCGGTGCCCGGCGAGCGCGAAGTTCCCTGCCCCGCCCGGCTGTTGGGTGCCGGTGTAGTGGCCGACGTACCCCTTGTTGAGGACCTTCTGCTTGCTGGTGCCCTCGGCCACGGGGACGCGGAGCCCGAGGCGGGGGATGCGGAGCACGGCGTAGGCCTGGGACGCGCGGGGAGTCGTACCGGAGGAGGACGAGGAGGAGGAGCTCGTGGACCGCCCGGCCCCGCCACCCCCACCGCCGGCACCTCCCGTACCGGAGTCTCCGTCGGTGTCGCTGCCGCCGTCACCGCTCGCGGGACCGCCCCACTCCCGCTCCAGCGCCTCCACCTTCCGTTCGGCGCCCTCCCTCGCCTCCCGGTTGGTCCACCACATCTGGTGGGCGACGAGGAGAAGGACCAACACCCCTGCGGTGACGAGGAGTTCGGCCCCCGTCCAGAGCACCCGCCGGTATCGGGCACGCCGCCGCAGGGAGCTGTGCTGCACGAGGGGGATCCGCACGCTGCGCGCCATCGGGGCACCATAGGGGCTGGGGGCGGAGGTCTCCAGACCCATGCCGCCGCGACCGCGCGCACGACCACGACACGACCTGCGCGTTCTCCCCTCGAACCGCCCGGAGCGGACGGATCGCCCCTTCCTCCACAGGTTGGAAAAAGGGCTGTCAGAACTCTCGACAACCCCACAGGTCACACCTGATGCTTCGTTTCGGCCACACGGGACCGGCCAACCACTCGAGCGGAGTAGCCATGATCCGACGCAGGACACTGCTGGCCGCCACCGGCGGCGCGCTCTTCGGAAGCGCACTGGCGGCGGGCACCGCCCACGCCGACGCGACCATCTCCGTCAACCCCTCCACGTCGTACGGCACCTGGGAGGGCTGGGGCACCTCGCTCGCCTGGTGGGCGAACGTCTTCGGCGCCCGGGACGACTTCGCGGACGCCTTCTTCACCACCAAGTCGGTGACCTACAACGGCACGAGCCTGCCCGGCCTCGGCCTGAACATCGCCCGCTACAACCTGGGCGCGTGCAGCTGGAACTCGGTGAGCGGCCAGTCGATGGTGGCCTCCGCCAACATCCCCGCCTTCAAGCAGATCGAGGGCTACTGGCAGGACTGGAACAACGAGGACCCCACGTCCTCGGCCTGGGACTGGACGGCGGACGCGACCCAGCGCGCGATGCTCCAGAAGGCCGTCGCCCGGGGCGCGACGACGGAACTCTTCGCCAACTCCCCCATGTGGTGGATGTGCCTGAACCACAACCCCTCCGGCGCCTCCGGCGGCGGCAACAACCTCCAGTCCTGGAACTACCGCCAGCACGCCTCCCACCTGGCCGCCGTGGCCCTCTACGCCAAGAACAACTGGGGCGTGAACTTCGCGACGGTCGACCCCTTCAACGAGCCCTCCTCGTCCTGGTGGACGGCGACCGGCACACAGGAGGGCTGCCACATGGACGCGACGGTCCAGTCGGCCGTCCTGCCGTACATGCGCAGCGAGTTGGACAAGCGCGGCCTGACGTCGACGAAGATCTCCGCGAGCGACGAGACGAGCTACGACCTGGCCCGCACCACCTGGAACTCCTTCTCCTCCACCACGAAGGGCTACGTCAACCGGGTCAACGTCCACGGCTACCAGGGCTCGGGCGGCCGCCGTGACCTCCTCTACACGGACGTCGTCACCACGGCCGGCAAGGCCCTGTGGAACTCCGAGACCGGCGACAGCGACGGCACCGGCTACACCATGGCCTTCAACCTCCTCTACGACTTCCGCTGGCTGCACCCGACCGCCTGGGTCTACTGGCAGGTCATGGACCCGACGGCGGGCTGGGGCGTGATCAAGTACGACGCGAACACGCTGACGGCCGGCGCCGTCGAGACGAAGTACTACGTGATGGCCCAGTTCAGCCGCCACATCCGCCCCGGCATGAAGATCCTCGACACGGGCGTCAGCAACGCGGTGGCGGGCTACGACGCGACGGCGAAGCGCCTGGTGATCGTCGCCCTGAACACCTCGTCCTCCGCCCAGACCCTCACCTTCAACCTCTCGAACTTCACCACGGTCACGGGCGGCTCCGGCGGCCTGGTCCCCCGCTGGAGCACCCTGACGACCGGCGGCGGCGACCTCTACACGGCCCGCTCGGACACTTTCCTCAGCGGCAAGACGGTGGCCCTGTCCTTCCCGGCGAAGTCGGTGCAGACCCTCCAGGTGGACAACGTGACGATCTAGCGACGCCGAGCGCCCTCCGGGGGCCTGTGCCCCGACACGGGCCCGGCCCTCGGGGGCCCGGGCCCTGACACAGGCCCCTGCCCCTCCCGCCCCTGCCCCTCCCACCCTCTGCCGCTCCTGCCCCGCCCGGGCTTGCTGACCTTCCTGGCCTTGCTGACCTTCCTGGCCTGCAGATCTCTCACCTTTGTCACCGGCGGGCAGTACGGTGTCGTGCATGCGCCCCGACACGCCCGCCGAAAACGTCGACCACACCGCCGAGGCGGCCCGCCTGGAGCGGACCGCCGGTCGGTATCCCGAGGACGCCGAGCCGCTGCTGCTGCAGGCCGCGGCCCATCTGGAACTCTCCGGCGACCGCCCCGCCGCGACCACCCTCTACGACCGTCTGCTGTCGTCCGTGGACGACGGGGACACCCTGGAGAACCCCCACCTGGTCCGCGCCCTCAAGGCCTCGAACCTCTGGGAGTACGGCCATGAGGCCGAGGCCCGGGCGATCATCGAGGGCATCCGCACGGCCGCCCCGCGCGACCCGGCCGCCTGGGTGATCGTCGCGGAGTCCCTGGAGTCCCACGACGAGCTGGAGGCGGCGGAGGCGGCGTTCACGGAGGGCACCCGTCTGCTCCTGACGGACGTACCGGAGCCCCCGTACTCCACCCACCCCCTGCTCTTCGGCCGCCATCGCGTACGGCGGATGCTGGGCGCCCCCCACGACGAGTGGGACGCGCTGGCCGACACCCTCCACTCCTCCCCAGTCTCCCTGGACGAACTCCACGACCCCAAGCGCGTGTGGTCCCTGGGCTCGGACAACCCGGCGGAACTGGAGGCCGAGATCTCCCGACTCCGCGCCGAACTGGGCACCTACCGCGAGGCCCTCTCCCGCCCCTTCCCGGTGGCGGTCCTGCACTGGCCGGCCGGCGAACTCTCCGAGCTGGTCGCGGCCTACCCGTCCCTGTCCGCCGACTACCCCTCCCACGAGGAGCACCTCGGGACGATAGAGGCGTCCCTCCGGGAACTCGCCGCCTCCGGCACCCCGAACCTGGGCATCGTCACGGGCACGGTCCCGTCCTACGAGGCCTTCGCGGCATCCGAGGGCGCGACCCCGGGCGACGGCGACCTGCTCCCCCAGTACGCGACGACGCTGGCAGCCCGCGGCAGAGCGGTGGCCTGGCCGCCGCAGCGGGGAGCTTCCTGCTGGTGCGGGTCGGGCTCGGTCTATGAGGGGTGCCATGGGGTGACGGCCCAGGTGTGAGGGGCCGCTTCCGCACGGCGCGGGCCCCGGCCACGAGCGGCCGCTTGCGGCATTCGAGGCCCTTCGGCCGACGGGACGTGTTGAACAACGGGACCACCCCGGACTCCGGCACCCACCCGATCCCGGAGTCCGGCTCCAAGGCCGACATACTCTCCCCGGGCTCGGTGGCAAGCCTCCGAAACGCCTCCACCGCCCAGTGCGTGTCCGGCGACGCCACGTCCGTCCACCCCAGCCACGGAACCCGCGGCGGAGTCGGCGGCACCGGCTACGCCCAATGGCGCGTGGGCACCTCCACATCATCCGGCCAAACCCTCAAGAACACCGACACGGGCCACTGCCTGGTCATCGCCTCACCCCCGTACGGCGGCGCCGAACAGGTCATGGTGACAACATGCGACAGCGGCCAGGCTCAACAGCTGTGGGGGGACGGGGGAACACGTCGACGGCTGACAGCCCCTGGCGTCGCGGCGACAGCCGCCAAACCCACCGCCGTGCATCCGAACGCACCCGCACCCCACCCGCCGCATCCCTGCATCCCGGAACACCGCGCACCCAACCCCAGGGCTCACCCCCTGGGCCCCGCTTTCCCCGGGCCGCTCGCTCCCTTCTCCGCCGTGCTGGAGCGGGTCGAGTCAAGGGTGGCCCGCAGGGCCATCGGCGCAGCCGACGCGAAACGCAGCGCAGCGGAGTGAAGCGCCCTTGACGCGACCTGCGGAAGCACGACAATGCCCCAGAAGCGAGTGGCCTGCGGCACCAGGCAAACACCGTCCAGGCAACCAAGCTCTCCGCTCCCAGGCGCCACGGCCCGGGGAAGGCCCATACGCGCTTCGGCATCCCGTGTGCCCACGGTTCCCCTCCAGTACTACGCTCAGCACTGTGTCCGAAGATCCCGACTGGAAAGCGCCAGAAGGTTCCTGGGCCTCGTCCGCTGCCCGTCGTCGCAACATGCAGGCAATCCGCAGCAGGGACACCAAGCCGGAGCGCCTGGTCCGCCGACTCGTGCATGCCCATGGTCTGCGCTATCGGGTGGCAGCTCGCCCCCTGGCAGGGCTTCGCAGAACAGCCGACATCGTCTTCCGGCCAACAAAAGTCGCTGTGTTTATCGACGGCTGCTACTGGCATGGCTGCCCGGATCACTACGTGTCACCACGTACCAATCCGGGCTACTGGTCGGATAAGGTCGCGCGCAACATGGCGCGCGACCGCGATACGGATCAGCAGCTGAGAGACGCAGGATGGCTCGTACTGCGGTTCTGGGAGCACACTCCTGCCGAGGAAACAGCGGCTGAGATCATCCGGCTGGTCATCGAGCGGCGAAAGCACGGGTCAGACGAGAGCCCCCTGACCTGACTCCCAGGTCGCCCCGTCGAGTTCAATGTCTCCACCGGGTGCCTCCAGCAGGTCACCGGTGCGTTCCAGAGCCTCCCTGATCGCCTTGCCGACAGCCTCAGCAACGGGAGGCGGGAAAGCATTTCCTACCTGGCGATATTGGGCTGTTTTCCGTCCGGCGAAGCGCCAGTCCTTCGGAAAGCCCTGGATGATCGCTGCCTGCTCAACAGTGAGCATGGGGCCAAGGTTGTCGCCGTTCCCCAGGTCCCTGTCGAGGTTGACGTTGTCCTCATCGTTGGCGACACCCATGCCATTCACGCCGAGCGCTGACCATGCCTTCTTCGCTCTGGTCGGGCCCAGGTCAGCTCCGCCGTGCCTCTTGGACCCGCCGACCAAAGTAGGCGCCACCGTGCCCGCCTCTGTAGCCTTCTTCCGCCACTTCTCATACCAGTCCAGCCTATCGGCCTTCTGGAAGCGGCGCTTCATCGTGATATCGAGCGCTGCGGCAACTGTTTTAAATTCACCGTTGGGCTCAGGCCAGGAAAAGCCTCGGTAGCAGTCTTCCCTAATCGCTACGAGGATCGCACGCGGACGAAGCTGCGGAACACCAAAGTCAGCCGCCTCAAGCAGCCTCCAGCCACAAACGACATACCCTTCAGAGCGGAGGCGCTGCTTGATTTGCTCCCGATAAGTGAAAAACTTATCAAAGGGCTTAACCAGTCCTGTGACATTCTCAATCATTACCGCACGCGGCTTGAGCTCTTCAACCAGGTCCAGCATGGTCGGGAATAGATCGCGTTCATCATCCTGCCCCAACTGCTTGCCCGCAACAGAAAAGGGCGGGCATGGAACTCCACCAGCCAGGAGGTCCAGTTCACCACGCCTAATGGGGCGATTTTCGCGCTCAACAAACTTCGCAAGATGTTGTACTGGATTGAAATCCTTCACGTCCATGGACAGGATCTGGCACTCACGCGCCTCCCGCTCGCCCCACATCTTCCGCTCGACCACGTTGAGTTCCAGCGTCGCGGCCGCGTGTTTGTCGATCTCAACGAGCGCGAGGTGCCGGAACCCCGCCCCATGGAGGCCGACAGCCTGGCCTCCCGCGCCCGCGCAGATCTCAATCGAGGTCAGCGACTGGTCGCTGGAACTCATCGAACGCCTCCTGGTACTGACTGGCTACAGACACGCAAGTGTCGCATCCAGAAGCACCTGTCAACCCCCCTGTTACGTCACTTCTCTGTAGGTCAGCTCTCAAGGAGCTCCTCCAGATCGCGCTTCAGGCCATCACGCAGCTCCGCTGGCAACTGTCTGTACAGACACCAAGCGCGCTCCGTAGCAGTCTGGGTGCGACTGTCCGCGGTCATCCACGAGAGCAACTCCTTCTTATGGCGGAGAGGGAGTTCTCTGATCCGGTCCCACACCTGCTCTTGCGTCATCTGGGGCCCAGTCAGGTGCCCCACGGATTCGTTGCAGCGAGCGCACTCCGTAATCAAGTCAGCGGGACCCGCCCCACCGCCAGACTTGTGTGGGTTCACATGCCCCAGAGTCAGCCTTGCCCTGGATCCCGGGTCATCCGGGTACCTCTCCCCAGCCCCCATCCCGCACCGTCGGCACATGTGGCCGTCACGTTCATAGACATGCCGCCGGGTTCGTGAGCTGATCTGCCGCAGGCCAGCCGCGCGGTGTTCCTGGTCCCAGACCGGAAGGCCGATCTTCTCCAGAAACAGCTCATCAGCCTTCAGGCTCGCCTTATCCCGATAGGTCTTGATCACCCAGCCCGCCGGCCGGAGGTCCCGCATCCGGCGGTCGACCTGCTCCGACCCCGGAATCGCGGCCCTGAGGGCCTGCTTCTTAAAGGTCTCCCCCTCGCCAACCTCATCCCGTAGCCAGAGAGCCACTCTCACTCGGGCACCGAGTCTCTCGTCACGCCAGTCCAGCTCACCGTCCAGCACAGCCCCTCCACGTCGAACAAACGTCTACCGCATCCTCCGATGGCGGCGGAACGATAGCTTGCCGTCACTTGCCGCGGCAAGTGACGGCAAGCTGGCCCGACCCTCTTCATCTGCCTACCAGGAGGACATGTGCCGCCCGGGCCGCACGCACCTGCTCTCACCTGTCTCGAACTCTGCGCTGGCGCAGGCGGCCAGGCGCTGGGACTTGAGCAGGCTGGATTCAGCCATACCGCCCTCGTGGAGCTCGACAGTGACGCCTGCACTACCTTGCGCGTCAACAGACCGCAGTGGAACGTCATCCATGCGGACATTCGCGTGCTCGATCTGACCCTGCTCTCGGCACGATGGGGCCGCCCGTCCTTGCTGGCAGCCGGAGTGCCATGTCCCCCGTTCTCTCTCGCAGGCAAGCAACGAGGAGCGGACGATGAACGTGATCTTTTCCCCGCTGTCATGGCCGTAGCGTCAGCACTCCAACCCAGGGCCATTCTCCTTGAGAACGTAAGAGGTCTGCTGCAGAAGAAGTTCTCAGAGTATCGATGTCAGATTCTCGCCGCGCTGAGCGATCTGGGATATGTCGCCGAGTGGAAGCTGCTCTACGCCAGCGAGTTCGGCGTACCTCAACTCAGGCCCCGAGCCGTACTCGTAGCGCTTGGCCCGGAGGAATTCCAGCGGTTCTCATGGCCAGAGGGTGAGTCCAGCGCCGCGAGCACCAAGCTCGTCGGAGACGTCCTCCGCGACTCGATGGCATCCCGAGGATGGGAGTTGGCAGATCTTTGGGCTGCGCGCGCTCAGCGGATCGCACCGACGTTGTGTGGCGGCTCCAAGAAGCACGGCGGCCCTGATCTCGGCCCCTCGCGTGCCCGGAAGGTCTGGGCAGAGCTTGGCGTGGATGGCTCCGGATTGGCCGATTTTCCGCCGGCACCTGGGTCGCTCCTGCCCGTGAGGCTCACGGTCAGGCAGATGGCTCTCCTACAAGGATTTCCCCCCGACTGGTGGTTCGAGGGTCGCAAAACATCGACGTACCGCCAGGTCGGCAACGCATTCCCGCCACCCGTCGCCCAGGCGGTCGGCCGGCAGATTGCGGACGCACTGACTTATGCCAGTTGCGTTGAGGAGGCATATGACAACCCCCAGACTGGCATGCGGGCGTCCACCGCCAGATCAAGCCGACGCCCGTCTGCGCTGAGAACGCCGACCGCTAGCGCGTGATCAGGTACGACAAAGTGGGCGGACTCCCAGCGACCAGCCGCTGTCCGGTCCGCAGGAGCGGCCTGCTTCAGCCAGTCCCTGCTTACCGTCGCCACGGCAAGCACGCCACCATGCACATCGATCAGCACCGTCACGAGAACCCAGTCGGGGTCCCGGCGCATCACCTCGAACTCATGTCGCGTGAGGTGAAATCTCAGCCTGGTCGGATCAGTCGTCGCTTTGACTTCGATGTGACTGACCGCCCCCTGCGTCGACTCCACTTCAACGTCGTAGCCGTATGCGTCAGACCAGGCCGCCACGTGGGTGACGCGTAAGGAGCCGCCCTGTTCCACCAGGCGGACAATCGCCCGCTCGCCGGCGGCTCCGATCTCGCGGCGCCGGGTCTCCGCTTCGAGTGTCCAGCGGCCTCCCGCGACGCCCCGCCGTTCGGGCACACCGACTTTGACGTTCGGACGCCCGTCTGCCGAGACGAGCCCACTCCGGAGAAGCCAGGCAAGACCGTCCGCGTACTGAACTGGCGTGAGGTCTGCATAGTCCGGATGATGCGTGAACAGGGCGCGCGCACGCGAGATCTCGGCCACCTGGAGCTGCTCAAGCCAGCGCCGTGCCGCGCGCAGCGTACCTTCACCGAGAGCCATGGCCCTCAATGTGCCGGAGTAGAGCACGTACATCAGCCATGTCCATTCCAGCCGCCAGTGCCGGCTCCTCCTCCAGATCCGCCAGCTGCTGTACCGCTGGGTCATCCAGTATCTTGCCCATGAATTCGAGCTTCTCCTCAAGTCGAAGAGCAACAATCTCATCTATGGTGGATTCGGCGGCGAGGATGGTGACTCGTGTTTCAGTCCCCGGTGCTAGGCCCAACCGATGGATGCGGTCGAGGCTCTGGAGGAACCGGCCAGCCATGAAGTCGCGGTCAACGTAGACGGCGTCGTGACAGACTTGGTGAAGGCTGATGCCCTCGCCAAGAGTCGCCGGATTGGACAACAGGACGAGGCAGTCCGGGTCCTCCCGGAATCTCCGGATCTGTTCTTCTCGATCAGGTGTGCCACCGTGGACGACAGCGGGCTCGTAGGCACTGAACAGCTTCTCCATGGTGGTCAAGCTGCGCACAAATGTCGACCAGACCAAAGTTTTCCGCCCCAGCGCCGCGTTCTCCGCGACAATAGTCAGGGCCTCCTTGTACTTAGGCGAGAGTTCGTAACTCGGCAGTTTCTGCATCAAGTCATACAGAGAATCAGTTTCCGGGATATCCAAGGGCGGGACTTGGTAGGAAAGGGGCGCGTACCGGCTCTCTCCTTCCAACAGCAGTGCTGGGCTCGTGGCAGCCATCAGCAGGCGCAGCATGGCCTTGCCCAGCGCATCGAAGTCAGATCGCCCCGCTTCAGCCCGGGCACTGAAGTTACCGATCAGCGCGTCATACAGCTCGCGATGCAGCGGAGGAAGCTCGACGTATCGGATGCGCGTCTGGTAGGGCGGCAGTCCAAGTTCGTTCTTCGTAGTGCGCGTGAACATCGGGCGGAGCACACTGCTCGCGTATGCCAGATCCCCGCCAGCCACAGCCTGCGTGACCACACGCCGTCCATGCCCCGGCCAGACAAACGAGAGCAGGTTCTCAAGGTCCCGTGCGCCGTTCGGAGCCGGCGTTCCAGTGAGGATGAGGCGGCGTTTTGCCAGAGGCCCCAAGGCCATGCACGCGCTTCCGTAAATTCCCTGGGAGCCGAGTTTCATCCGATGGGCCTCATCCAGTATGACCATGGTGGGCGCTGAGCCCAGCCAGGAAGCCAGAGCCACCAGAGAGCGGTCAAGCCGTTCGTAGTTGACGATCAGCACGTCCGTGCCCGGTTCAGGGACTCCGTTCAGGACCCGAGCAACGAGGGGTTCCTTGAAGCAGACGGCGCTCTCGTAACGCCATGACTCGTAAGCGGACTTGGGGCTCACCACCAGAAGACGGTGTGCTTCACCTCTCGCTCGCATCGCCGCGAATACGGCCAGACCCACTCGTGTCTTGCCAGCACCGGGCACGGAGAAGTTCGCACCGTGGTGCATGGAGAGCAATTGGGCCAGATCCCGGCGCTGGAAGTCCGTGAGATCGGCGCGCCACTCCGGGCCCAGGTGGGCGTCCACATCCCCTGGGGCGACCTCGACGACCATACCCGGATCGCTGAGGATCTGGTCCGCGCGATCCGCATCATCCAGCACACCGCTGACCAGGGAGATCAGTTCCTGTTCCCATTCGACGGTGTCCGGATGGGACCAGCCGGCCAAGGCATCCAGTCCCGTCAGGAAATGGTCGAGGTCGATCTCCGCCGACAGAGAGGTCCTCTGCCCAGCGGCAGGAAAACGAGTAGCAAGCTTGGCGAACTCGCTCTCAAGTCCCTGGGCTGCCCGCAGCACCGCCCGCGTCCGCGTGACGTCAAAGGTGATACGCAGGGAGGGTTCCGCGACCGCGGTCACGCTCCCTCCTGACGTACCGCGTCCAGAAGCCATGAGACGCCATCACCGGGAGCCTTGATACTACGCTGAGTCGCTACGGCAAGCTTCGTGAGTTGCTGCCTGAGCGCGAGCACAGCCTCGTCGAAAGCCTCCTCGTCCAGGCTGTTGGATGCCTTGGCAAGGGAGAGGTCGGTGATGCACTGCTCAATGTCCCTGCAGGCGTCGGTGATGCGGTCTGGTGCGGCCTGCTTGCGCTTGCGGACTCTGGCGTCCTTGCCCGCGGGCTCCAGGGCCTCCTCCACAGCCTTCTTCGCTTCGGTGAACACCCTCGCTGCCGCAATTCCCCGGTCACTCAGCTTGCCGTCCTCGGCGTTCTCTACCGCCTTGGCCTTCAGAATCGTGTCCGTCAATGTCTTGGCCTCGGCCACCCTGGGCGCAGCAGATCTGACTGCCCGGTTGAGTCCCGGGATTGCGACAGTCCCCGTGGCGGATGACTGAGGCTTCAGCGACGTCGGAAGCGTCTGATTCAGGTACCGGTCCCTGAAGTCCGACTCGATGAGTCGGACATCAGTCTTCGAGAACCCGAGAACGATCGCAGCAAGCCTGTTCTCCTTGATTTCTTCCGCTTTGTCCCTGTTGGCCTCCACTTCCTTGGTGTAGCGGCGATGGAGCTCCCGAAGCTTCTCCTGGTGCTGCTCAAAGTCGAGCAGGCGAAGTTGGGCATCTCCGTCCGTCGAGCGGTCAATGAGGTCCCGCAAGCACGAGAGGATCCACAGATCCTGCTCGCATGTAGCGGTCCGGATCCGAAACTCCCGTGCGATGTCCGGCAGCGCCCGTCCGATGAGGTGCTGTTCCTCAATGGCAAGCAGCCGGTTGATGTACGAGTAGTCCCGGCGCTGATCCGGCCGGAGCTGCAGCGAGAGCTCAACCGCACTGACGTCGTCCCAGGTGCAGGACTCTGGCAGCACGCCGACGCGGATGTTCGTAACACCCAATTCCTTGAGCGCCGCCCGGCGGGTGTTCCCGTTGACCAGCACGCCGTCGCGTGTGATGAGGCCAGGTTCGTTCTGCCGGTACTCCCGCAGGCTCTCAGCGAGATTCTCGAACTCCGGATCCGGCTTGGACGGATCCGCCGGCAGCGCCTTGAGCAGGTAGTGCAGGTAGTCCTGGCTGTCCGGGCTCCATGGGTCTTCGTCCAGCTGCAGATCCCGTGCCAGATCGTGGCTGCGCTGCGCACGGATGCGATGAGTTCCCGGGTTGTAGTAGAGGGAGTCCACGGGCATGTCGATCACCTCGACGTGCAGCGGCTTGGTACGCCACTCCACGGTGAGCGTCTCGCGAAGACCGCCGGCGCTGGCGACCTCCTTCAGACGCTGCTCGACTAGTGTCCGGTTCTCCTGTGCCAGCGGCGGCCGGCCGAAGTCCTTGCTCACGTAAGCGTTCTCCTGCATAGGCGTTGGGGTGAGGCCCTGCCGGGGAGGCCGACACAGAATCCAGCCTCCCCAGGTTGGTGCGGTGGGGTGAGTTTCAGTCGTCCGAGGAGAGCGCCTTGCGGATCCTCGCCCGGGACTCCTCGGGGAGGGTCCGGTAGTCGGCCCAGAGCAGCTCTACCTGGCTGAAGTCCCTCTTGTCCTGGTCAATCCAGTCCCTGAGCATCCTGCGCTCCATCCCGCTGAGCGCCTCAACGCCGGCCAGCAGTGAACCGAAGTCCACCGCCCTGCCACGGCCGCCGACCCGACACCGGTTGCACTCCGCGACAAGCTCGACAGCCTCGCTGCCGTCCGGCTGCTTCACAACCCTGCGCGCGATGTCGAGCTGCGCGGACTCGTACGAGCCGGCGTACACCTCGCCGGGAGCGATCCCGCACGACCGGCAGAAGTGCCCGTCCCTGGAGAGAATTTCACGGCGTTGAGTCTGGGTGATCGACGTGCCCGGCCGCGACCCCTTGCCCGGTTCCCAAACGGCAGCCCCCTGACGGACGAAGCGCTGCTCATGCTGCCCGAGGGAGGCGTCTTCACGATTGGTATCGATCTGCCAGCCGAACTCGCGCAGGTCTCTGACACGGCGATCAGCCTGGCTGACGCCCGGAAACGCTTCCTTGACGTTCTCCTTGGTGAAGACGTTTCCCTCCCCCACCACGGTCGCCAGCCACAGCGCCGCGCGCTTCATCGTGCCGAGATTCTTGTCCTCCCACGACGGAAGTGCCATCAACATCCCCCTTGACCTGATCCTCTGAGACCCGCTTCCAACGCGAGGCCACGGCATCCCGAAGCCTTGCTGAGCGAGTTCCACTGTCGCTTCAGCAGGGTGTGGAATCCAGTCCTCCAAGACCTTCGCGGGGTCCGCGTAGGTCACATCTCCCCCTGAGACTCGCTCTGCTGACTCCTCCTCACACACAATTCAGAAGTCGCCGACTTCGGCGGACCGGGTGAGAGGGCTGATGTGACCGGCAGAACCCAGAAGTGGAAAGACCTCCCCAGCGAACGCTCGGCTGAGCTCAAGGCGTTCGTCCTCGCCTTGCGTCAGGTGAAGGACTCCACTGGCCTGACACAGCAACGGATTGCCAAAGCTGCTGATGTGGCGCCAACGACGCTCTCGGGCTACCTGAACGGCCGGAGGCTCCCGGAAGACCAGCACCTTGCCCAGATCTTCGCTGTCATCGCTGACGACATACGACGGCGTGGCGGGCATGAACCGCACTCACTCAGCGAGCTGCGCAAGCTCAAGGAGCAGGCCGCACGCACCTGTGCGTCCTGCCCTCTTCATGCGCGGCGCGAGCTCAAGGCGGAGGCCTCACCCACCAGCAACGCTGCCTCGCCCAGGTCGGCTGTGAAGCGGAAGCCGCCGGCTTCCCGAGTTGTTCGGAGCTCGGGGCGACGGAAGATCCGAATCCATGGTGGCCACCGACGCCCGATTTCCGTGTCGCCGTCACGCACTGCGGTGCCGGTCCCCCTTCAAGAGGGGGACCGGCACCGCACTCAGGTGGCGAACGACGCCCTTACAGCAGAACTCAGCACTTTGCGTCGCCACCAGGCCGCGGGGCGCACCCGTGACACCCACATGTTGCTGTGGAACAAGGCCCGCAGCATCAAGCCTGGCGAATTCCCCGAGACGCTCGCGGTCTACAGGGCCGCTGGCCTTGAGGAAGAAGTCGAGACCCTCTTGCGGACCGCGGCGGCGGAGCGTGATGTGCGGGCAGTTCTGAACATCGTGGCAGCGCTGCATGACAGCCATCAGTACGCAGATGCTCAGGCAATTCTGGAGGCCGCACGGACTGATGCCTGACTTCTGCCGGCCGGCTATTTGCGATCCAGGTGGGCTGAGGACTACGCGGCCTCAGCCTCAGCCTCGAAGTGCATCTGTGCCCGGTCGAGGACATCATCAGGATCTCCGCCTTGGGCCGTGAGCCAGTGCAGCAAGTCCGCGATGATGTCTGTGACTGACTCCTCAAGCACGGCATAGGTCGGCACAGCCACGGAGGACGTGCCGGCCACCCGCCGGTACTCCGTCAGCACTGCGGCGGCTCGCTGGACGCGCACACAGTGACGCGCGGACTCAAGAGACAGCTCGCACCACACCGCCTTGCCCGTCGCTGTAAGCAGCGTGCCCCAGTCCAGACACATCGACGCAACCAGGTGCAGGCCACGGCCGCACTCCCCCTCCCATCCGGCTTGGATCAGCGTGGGCACGGCATGGCTCTTGTCATGCAGTTCGACCCGAAGCCGGTCGTCCTTGGGCTCCAGGACGAGAGTTACGGCTGCTCCCTCGCCAACGTGTTTGATGACATTCGTGGCCAACTCCGTCACGGCCAGTTCAGCGTCCGGGGCCAGAGCTGCCGCCCCCCACTGACTCAGAGCATCCCGGACCGCGCGGCGCACACCGGTGAGCTCCGCCGGCTCCGCCTCGAAGGGCAGGACGTAGCGCAGGCGGTGTTCGGTCTGTTCGTGCAAGGTCATGGCGAAACTCCCTCCCAGGCCACGCACATGCTGCGCCCGCCGTATCCGTACGACTGCACTGCGTAGCGATCTCATTACGAGCATGGCATGGAGAAGTCTCACTCTGTAACTTCTCATGAGAATCCATCGAGTGAATCTGACGTCGGCCCGCCCCCCGGCTGCCTAGCCTGATGAGGTTCTCCGGGCCCACCGCCCGGCCCATGGCGAAGGAGCCGCATGTCCGAACGGACCACAACCCGCCGTCGCCAACTAGGCGCGATGATGCGCAAGTTGCGTGCCCGCAAAGGGCTGACTCTTGAGGAGGCCGGGCAGCTCGTCGGGGTGTCGAAGGCAACGGTCAGCCGGTATGAGACCCAGGCCGGCCCGGTGAAGTGGCTCGTAGTCGATGCGCTGTGCCGCGAGTACGAGGCCACTGACTCCGAACGTAACGCCGTTGTAGCCATTGCCAAGAACGCCAGGCAACAGGGCTGGTGGAGCTCCTTCGCCGACTCCATCCCGGAGAGCATGAACCTGCTGCTTACGCTTGAGGACGAAGCCGTGCGCGAGAGCCACTTCGCTTGCGTCTACGTACCCGGACTCCTGCAGACGCGGACGTACAGCACAGCTCTGCAGAAGGCCAACGAAGTGCCGTTGGAACAGGCGGAAATCGAGCGCCTGGTCGACATCCGCATGAAGCGGCAGGAGATCCTCACCCGGCCGAAGCCGCTGCGTCTGTGGGCGATCCTCGACGAGTCCGTGATCCGGCGGGTCGTCGGGTCACCCGAGATCATGCGGGAGCAGCTCGACCGGCTGCTGAAAGCTAACGAGTCACCTCACATCACCCTTCAGGTGCTGCCCTTCGCCAAGGGTGCCCATGCCGCTGCGCTGGGCAGCTTCGTCATCATCGGTGGCCCCGAGCCCACCCTTGACGTGGTGTACGTCGACATCCATACGGGTTCCCTCTTCCTGGAGAAAGACGAGGAACTGGAGCGATACAGACTTGCGTTCGAGTACCTCCAGGCCCAAGCGTTGGACATGGAGGCCTCCTCCGCCATGATCCATCGCGCCCGCAAGGAGCTGTGAATGTCCTCCGGCCCTCACCCTGTCTCCGAGCCTGTCTGGTTCAAGTCGTCGTACAGCGGCGGTAACGCGACCGAGTGCGTGGAGGCCGCCTTTGTGCCGACCGGTGTGCTCGTGCGGGATTCCAAAGCTCCGGGCAGCCCCTGCGTGTCCGTGTCGGCCAACGCCTGGCGCTGGTTCTTGGGCTCCAGGTTGCGGTGATCTGCGTGCTCACGCTGCGCGTCAGGGGGGTCAGCAGTGGTAACTCTCCTGTTCCAGGTCAGCAGCCCTCACGCCCACCACACGACCGCGATGCCAAAACAACCAGCCACCCTCACCGTGTCTTCCCCGAATCCCCTGACCCTCATGAGCCCTTCGTGAACCCGAGGTGGCACAGAGGGCTGGCCGTTGCCCTCCTGGGCAAAGTCCCTTCAGCGACGAAGGAAGGCACGCATGCATGGCCTCGGAGACCATCTGACCATCGGCGAGCGCATCGCATTCCACCGGCGGCGTCGCGGATACACCCAGCAGGTCTTGGCCGGGCTCGTGGGCCGCAGCACCGACTGGCTGGCCAAGGCGGAGTCCGGCCGACGCAAGCCTCCCCGGATCGACATGCTCGCCGAACTGGCCCGGGTGCTCCGGGTGCCGCTCGGTGATCTGCTCGGGAAACCCGTGCTGATGGAGGACGAGCGGCAACAGGATGATGTCCCCGCCGTCCGGGACGCGTTGATGAGCCCTCGCCGTCTGTCCAGGCTGCTCTTCGGGCCCGAGGCCGAGAGTCAGCTCCCGTCTCCGAATGCGGTGGCCCCTCGTGTCGAGGCGGCGTGGGACGACTACCAGGCTGGGCGGCTCGGCAAGGTCATCGCTGCCCTCCCCGGACTTCTCCAGACCGCCCACGGGCTCGAGGACCGGGCTGTTCGGTCCTCCCCCGAGCGCATGGCCTCCTGGGCCGTCTCCGCACGCGTCCATCACCTCGCGGCGACGACGCTTGCCAAAGCGGGCGAGTCCGACCTCTCCTGGCTGGCGGCGGAGGGGGCCATGAGGGCCGCCGACGAATCGGGGAATCCGCTCGTCCTGGCCTCTGCCGCACGATCGGGCACTCACGCACTGCTGGCCAATGGCCGCTACGACGACGCCCTGGAGTTGGCGATGACCGCGTCGGGCTGGCTCTCCAGCCGAATCGAGGAGAGCGATCCGGCCGCACTGAGCCTGCTGGGCATGATCCATCTTCGGGCGGCCATCGCCGCGGCCCGACACCAGGACCGTTCCACGGCCATGAGCCTGCTGGGTCACGCCGCAGCGCTGGCCGACCGGCTCGGTGCCGACGAGAACCACTGGCACACCGGTTTCGGTCCCACGAACGTGATGCTGCACCGGCTGTCAGCAGAACTGGATCTCGACAACGTCACCTACGTGGTGGAGCACGGTGACATCGACGTCGACCATGTGGCAGCGGAACGGAGTGTCTCGCACCGGATCGACTACGCCAGGGCTCTGTGCCTCACCGGCCGCGTGGACTACGCGTTCATGCAATTGCGCTCGGCCGAGTCCACATCGCCTCAGCTCGTACGGAACAATCCTCGTGTCCGTGACACGCTGCGCGAACTGATCAAGCAGGCTCCGGTCACGGGCAGCACTCCGTCGTCGGAGTTGTTCGTGATGGCTCAACGGTGCAGGGCGGTGCAGTGAGCGTGAGCGAGAGCCGAGTCCTGGGAGTCGTCGGCACCGGCGCCGGCGGGGTCGAGACCCTGCGCAGGGGGCTCGTGCAGCCGGCGTTGGCGCGGGGCTGGCGTGTGGCGGTGACGCTCACGCCGACGGCGGGTCGCTGGCTGCGCTTGAGCGGCGAGGCCGACCGCTTGGAGGAGCTGACCGGTCTGCCCGTGCGGGACGAAGCACGGATGCCCGGCGACGTGAGCCCGCACCCCGGAGTGGACTGCTATGTGGTCGCCCCGGCGAGTGCCAACACGGTAGCCAAGCTCGCGACCGGCATCGCCGACAACCAGGCCCTGACGCAGGTAGGGGAAGCCATCGGCACTCTCGGACTGCCCGTCGTGGTGTTTCCCAGGGTCAACGCGGCCCATGTCCGCCACCCGGCCTGGAAGCGCCACATCGCGACGTTGCAGGAAGCCCATGTGCACCTCGTCCACGGGCCCGATATTTGGCCTCTGTACGAACCGCGGGAGGCCCCTGCAGGGCGGGAGCTTCCGTGGCCCGCCGTGCTCGACGCCGTCGCTCGTGTCATCGGCTGACCCGAAAAGCAGCTTCTGAGCTGCGAAAACAGCGAACCCGGACAGTTTGTCAGGGCTCACGGCCGGTCGGGTGGCGAAGCTGTCTTCTGCCCGGCCCACCAACGCCCCTTTGAGGCAATCAGCCGTCCTGAGACGGGAGTTCGTCATGCACGGCATGCGCTCGTCCCGGCGAAGCACACGTCAGCCGTAAGCGCGCTGCCGCCGTCCGGACAGGCGCTCTGGGCCCCGCCCTGGCCGCGTCGCCCGGCACGGCCAGGTACTCGGCATGTCATCAGGCGCCTCAGCTACGAGACGCCCTCCACAGGAAGGAGCACGAGGTGGCAGAAAGCACGGCACCGCCGCAGGCCCGGAACGGCCTCTTGGTGGCTGTAGAAGAGCTGGCAGCCGTCCACGACCGCTACGACAGCCTCCGGTCCGACAACGCCGGCAGTTCCGGCGACGCGCCGTGGCCTGGCGGTGACGGCAACCTCCACGACAGCGAGTAGCGACACATGACACGGGCCGACGTGCTCCGCCGTGTCGGCCCGTGCCGTGTCCCCGCCATGCAGTGGATCTCACAAAGAGTCCGAGGAGGACGTGATGAAGCATCGGTTGATCGATGCCGTGGAGACAGCGCTCAGCTGGAGCGGAGCGGAGGATCTCGGCAAGTACTTCGTCCGTGGCAGCACGGACGACCTGGATCTGATGTCCCGCATCCTGACCCCGCACCGCCTGCTCGACATCGCCATGCGCAGGAGCCTGAACCGCCCGCAATTCCGGGTCTTCCAGGACAGCGAAGAAGTACACCCGGCGGTCTACTTCACCGACAGTGTGAGTCCTCGGGGCCAGAGCATCCCCATGGTCAACATGCACAGCCTGGGCGCGCTCCTCCGGGACGGAGCGACCGTCATCCTCGACCAGGCCAACGTCTTCGATCCGACGATGGAGGTCGCGTGCCGCGCGCTGCAGTGGTGGTCGCGTGAGCGGGTCCAAGTCAACGCCTATCTGACCACGAACGAGGCATCCGGCTTCCCGCTCCACTGGGACGACCACGACGTGGTGATCGTCCAGCTCGCTGGAGAGAAGGAATGGGAGGTGCGCGGGGCTTCCCGGGTGGTGCCCATGTACCGCGACACCGACTCCAACAGCACGCCCAGCCAGGAGATTCTCTGGTCCGGGGTCATGAAGACCGGCGACGTGATGCACATTCCGCGAGGGCACTGGCACCAGGCGACGCGCAACGGTCATGGGTCCGGCTGGAGCCTTCACGTCACATTCGGCATCACCAAACGCACGGGGGCGAGTTGGCTTTCCTGGCTGGGTGACTGGTGCCGCGAGGACAAGGTGTTCCGGCACGACCTCGACCGCCGGCCCGGAGCCGACAGCCAGGAGCTGACCAATGCCGCGGCACGACTGATCGTGGAACGTCCGCCGGGCGAGTTCCTGGCCTCCTACGAGCAGGCGATGCCGCTTCCCAGGCACGTGCCCTTCATGGACGTCTTCGGACGGCTCGAGGCCGTGGTGTGCACCACTCACTTCCCGCCCCGGATCCAGGACAACGGGCGGACCGTCGATGTGTCCGCCTCGGGCAAGAGACTCACCTTCACAGCCGAGGCCCTGCCCTCGCTGCGACTGCTCCTGAGCGGTCGGCCAGTCTGCCTGGAGCGGGCAGTACCGGCGGTCGGAGCCGAAGTCGTGGAAGTCGCCGAAGCACTGGTGGAGGAGGATCTGTGCGCACTGCTGACCCCCGAATTGTCCTCGGGTTACACCGGTCTCGTCACGAACGCCGGCTCCTGACCGGCGCACTGGACCTGGGTGTCACCGAACTCGACACCAGCTCCAACTACCTCAACTTCCTCTCGCACGAAACGCTCAGGAGGACGGCCGCGGATCTTCTGCCGAGGTTCACCGTGTCCACGAAGGTCGGCTATTTCCCGAGACCGGACCGGGCCGAGCACTCCCTCGACCCCCTTCGGCTACGTACAGCCGTGGAGCAGACGGCCCGGGACCTGGGGCGCGAGCCGGATCTGGTGTTCCTGCACAACCCAGAACATTCGGTCCAAGGGCCTATCTCTCAGGGGCGGGACGCCCTGGCCCAAGCGTGCACCGCCCTGGACGACGCAACGACGCGGGGGATGTGCGGCGCTTGGGGCGTTGCTTCCTGGGATCCGGCACCGCTGGCGGGGCTGATCAACGGGATCACGCCGAGGCCGTCCGTGCTCATGGTTCGCGCCGGTCTGCTGGTCGGTACCCGAACGCTCGTAGCTGCGGAGGCACTTTCTGCAGCTTGGAGCCTGGCCGAGAGCGCGCTGCGGGGTATGAGCCCCTTCGGAGGTAGCACGAACGTTCCCGTATGGGACCGCGTGGATCCCCGGTTCTTCCTTCGAGACGGCGACGGGCTCTCTCGCATGCAAGCGGTCTTTCGGGCCGCCTACCACCTGCCACCGGTACGGGCGGTTGCTGTCGGTACCGATGATCCCGCCCACCTTCGCGAGCTGGTCGGCGCCCTGGCCCATGAGGTCGACGAGTGGGCGATCCGCGAGTACCGGAGACTCCTTCGAAGCAGGCCACCTGGTCAACCCGCCTGAAGCTCCGCGACGACCTGCTCCGCCCTGCGGCGGGCAGACTCCAAGCGTGGGTCCTCCGGATGCGCGCCCGGGCCGAGGATCTTGGAGCAGGTGAACAGCGTCATCAGCTTGCCGTCCCAGCTCTCGAGGTCGTGGCGCCGTTCGCGCAGCACGCGGTCGGCCAGGGCCGGGACGGCCAGGGAACTTCCCCACAGCGTCGCGGAGTCCAGTCCTCGCGGGGCGTTTCCCCAGTCCTCCCAGTCGAAGAGGCAGAAGGCCGGGGAGGTCATGTTGGCCCAGTTCAGATCGGCGTGGGCCGGGACCCAGCGCTCGACGGTGGTGTCGAAGTCACCGGGGAACGCGGCACGGATCGCCTGTGTGACCAGGGTCTGGGTGATGGTGACGGTGTCCGGCGTGGCGGTGCGGCTCGTGTGGTGCGCGGCGAGCGCGTCCAGCGTGTCGTTGAAGGCCTGCCACCATGTGTCTGTCAGCCCGGGATCGTCACTCAGCACGGCTGCGCCGACGGGGCTCCCGGGCAGGAGCTCTGTTTCGTCCGCCCGCCACATCACAGGTTCATCCGCGTCCTGCCAAACCACGCAACCGCGCCATACGGGTTGGGCGATGCCGACCAGCCGAGCGGCGCGCTCGGTTCCGTTCCAGCCCTGATCGCCGATCTTCTCCAGCAGGCGGCGCTCTACCCGGATCCAGGTGCTGCGGTCCGTGCGGGCTCCGACCGACCGTCGCTTCCGCACAACGCTGTTCGGGTCGAGGTGTGTCTGGAAGGAGCGGCTGACGTGATCGAGGATTTCGTCGACCGGATGAACGCGGAGGTCAACGGAGCGAACAGAGGCCACCGGAAGCGTCATGCAAGGGACCGTAGCAGCAGGTTCGCAGGCGGGCCGGTTGGGCATAGCCGTCGCCCGGTGCTGGGCTAGGTCCGGGGGACGTCCCTGATGAAGACGACCCCGTCCATGGTGGGCAAGTGGGTCGGGTCCAGGGGTGCGTAGCCGTGGTAGGGGGATGTTCGGGGGGTGAGGGGAGAGGTGGTCAGGGGGCGGGGGTCGATGAGGTGGGGGGTGGGTGGGAGGTCGTAGAGGAGGCCTTCGAGGGTGGTGGGGGGTGGGGGTGTGACCCCGTGGTGGGGGATGGTGCCCAGTGCTGTGGCCAGGAAGGCGTAGTCCTTGGTCAGGTGGGTGCCGGCCAGGGCGCCGGCGCTCCACCAGGTGAGGTGTTGGTCTGCCATGCGCATGGAGCTCTGGGGGCGTTGGAGGTGGGCGTTGTGGGCGTGGACGAGGGTGGGGCCGTGTGCGGCGAGGGCGAGGAGGTTGTCGGCCATCATGTGGGCGCGCAGGGCCACGAGGCGGGTCATGCGGCTCGGGGAGGGGTCGGCCATGGCCGCGTGGTAGCGGAGGAGGCCGGTGGCGGTGCGGGCGTACAGGGCGGCTCGGTTCCAGGGTTCCTCGCTGTCGTCCCGGGCGGGGGCCTGCGTGTCCAGCAGTGCCGTCAAGTCGTCTGCCAGTAGGCGCAGTTCCCTCGCCTCGGGGGAGCGGCCCGGTGACTTGGTCGGGTCCATCATCGCCGCCGGGTCGGTCCAGCGGGTGTCGGGGCCGAGGAGGTCCTCCAGGGTTTGCGCGGTGCACGGGAGGAGGTGCGGGACCACGTGTCGTGCGAGGTGGGTGTGGAGGGCCAGCAGGGCAGGGCGGGGGCTTTCCGCTCCGGTGATCTCCAGGGGGCCGTCGAAGCCGGCGAAGTGGATGCGGTCCGGGACGGGAGCGGATTCGTTGTGGGCTCGCATCCAGCGGATGAGGTCCCGATTGGCCTCCGACGCGCCGAAGCCGTGGGTGAAGCCTTTCGTCATGGCCTCGTCCAGGGTGCCGTCGCCCTTGGTGACGTAGTCGTCCACCAGGAGGGACGACAGGCAGTCGCTCTCGATGGCGATCGTGCGGTAGCCCTCCTGCTCGACGAGTTGGCGGAAGAGGTCGTTCCGGAGGGTGAGGAGAGGGTCCTCGCCGTGGGTGGGTTCGCCGAGGGCCAGCAGCCGGGGGCGGCGGCCGAGCAGCCTCATCACGGAGGTGGCATCGACGGCATGGGCGGTGTCCTTGATGTCAGTCGCCATGGCTTCAACGCTATCGTTGAAGGATCGGTTGAGACTTTGCAGGGAAAGCCGAAGGTATATGGGGCGGGAGTTTAAAAGTGGGGGGCGGCTGCGGCCCGTCGATCTGGCGCGGGCGCACGGGCTGTCCACGCAGGCCGTCCGGAATTACGAGGGGGAGGGCATCCTTCCGGCTGCGGGGCGCACGGCGCATGGCTATCGCACGTACACCCCGCTGCACGCCGCCGCGCTGCGCGCGTTCCTCGCCCTCGTGCCGGGGCACGGGCATCGGGCGGCGGCCGACATAATGCGGGCCGTGAACGCGGGGGTGAGCGAGGAGGCGTTTCGGGTCATCGACGAGACGCATGCCCAGCTGCTCGAGGACCGTCGGACTCTTCAGGCCGTGGAGCGTGCCCTTCGGGAGCTCGAGGCCATGGGGGGTCGGGAGGCGGCGGCGGCCGTCGTGCCCGGGGGGACCTTCATCGGGCCGTTGGCGCGGGAGTTGCGCGTCCGGCCCGCCACGCTTCGGGCGTGGGAGCGGGCCGGACTGGTGCGGCCGGGGCGGGATCCGCAGACCGGGTACCGGGTCTACGACGATGCCGACGTACGCGATGTCCGGCTCGCCCACCAGCTCCGGCGGGGTGGCTATCCGCTGGAGCGGATCGCCCCGCTGATCGCCCAGGTGCGGGAGGCCGGCGGGCTGGAGCCGCTCGAGGGCGCCCTGCGCGACTGGCGTGGGCGGTTGGCCGATCGTGGGCGGGCGCTGCTGGCCGGGTCCGCCGAGTTGGAGGCGTATCTGCGGGACATCAGCGCCGCGCGCGGGGCCGTGTGATCGGCGTGGTCGGCAGCCGGGGTCGGTGTGGTCAGCGTGGCAGGGACCGGCCCACCGCCTCCACCAGCGCAGCCGCCCTCGCGTCGGTCGGGTCCTCGATGATGTGGTTCATGACGTAGCCGAAGGCGAGGTCGTGCTCCGGGTCGGCGAAGCCGAGGGAGCCGCCTCGGCCGGGGTGGCCGAAGGCCTGGGGGCCGGTGAGGGGGACGGTGTCGGTGGGGATCATGTAGCCGGAGGCGAAGCGCATCGGGAGCATGAGGACGCGGTCCTGGCCCGCTGCCTGCTCCTTCGTCGCCGCGGCGACCGTCTCGGGGGCGAGCAGACGTACGCCGTCCACCTCGCCGACGAGGGCCGCGTACATGCGGGCCAGGCCGCGGGCGGTGCAGATGCCGTTGGAGGCGGGGAGTTCCGCCGCCTGGACCTCCGGGGAGTTGAAGTCGATCTCCGCCGGGTCCGTGATCGCGAACGCCCTGTTGGCCAGGGAGTCCGGGTCGAGCATCGCGGCCACCGCGGCGCGGTACTCCTCCGGGATCGCCTCCGGGGGGAGGGCGGCGAGGTCGACCGTCGGCTGCTGGTACGCCATCCTGCTGACACGGTCGCGTTCGCTCTCCGGCAGGCCTATGAAGAAGTCCAGGTCCAGCGGGGCGGCGATCTCGTCGGCGAAGTAGCGGCCCGGGGTGCGGCCGGACACCCTGCGGATCACCTCGCCGACCAGCCAGCCGTAGGTGCGGCCGTGGTAGCCGTGGGCGGTGCCCGGGGTCCAGGCGGGGCGTTGGGCCGCCAGGGCGGTGACCATCGGGTGCCAGTTCAGGGCGTCGGCCAACGGTACGGGCCGGTCCAGCGTCACCAGGCCGGCCTGGTGGGACAGCAGCCAGCGCACCGGGATGTCGGCCTTGCCGTGCGCGGCGAACTCTGGCCAGTACTCGGCCACCGGCGCGTCCAGGTCCAGCTCGCCGCGCTGGGCCAGCAGATGCGCGGCGGTCGCGGTCGCGCCCTTGGTCGCCGAGTAGACCAGTTGGAGGGTGTCCCGGGTCCAGGGGCGGCCGGTGTCCTCGTCGGCGGTGCCGGCCCACAGGTCCACCACCGTGCGGCCCCGGTGGTACACGCACACCGCCGCGCCGATGTCGCCGCGCTGTGCGAAGTTCGCCGCGAATGCCTCACGCACCGGCTCGAAACCGGGCGCGACCTCACCCTCGATACGCTCCGTCGTCGTCATGCCGCTCATCCTGGCAGCGCGCTTCCCGCGCGGGCGCGGGGTTTTCGGCCTCCCGTCACCGCCCGGGCGGCACCTCGTCCAGGGTCTTCGCGAGGTGCGCCAGGACGTGCGGCCAGCCCTCGCCCATGCCGTCCAGGGCCGCCCGGCCCGGGGAGTCGAGGTCGAAGCCCTCGTGCGTGAGGAAGAGGCGGGTGCCGGTGCCCTCCGGCTCCAGGCGCCAGGTGATCGTCGTATCGAGGCTGCCCTCGGCGAAGCTGTAGCGCAGGAGGCGTTCGGGGTCGGCGGCCAGGACCTCGCAGGGCTGTACGCCCCAGGGGCCCATGTCGAGGGTGAAGCGGTGGCCGACGACCGGGCGTACGTCACCGGCGGCCCACCAGCGGGCGTGCAGGTCCGGGTCCGTGAGCGCCTTCCAGACGGCGGCCGGGGGGTGCGGGAGGAACTGGTCGCAGTGGATCGCGGGGGTGTCGCTCATGGGTGGGGGTCCTCTGTGATGTCGTGCGCGTGCTTGTGCTCGGGCTCCTGCGCGTGTTTGTGCTCGGGCTCCTGCGCGTGTTTGTGCTCGGGCTCGCGGTCGGGCGCGGGCTCGTGTTTGTGCTCGGCCTTGTCTCCGGGCTCGGCCTTGTCTCCGGGCTCGGGCTCGTGTCCGTGCTCGGGCTCGTCTCCGGGCTCGGCCAGCACTTCGGCCAGTGAGCGCAGCCGTGCGCGCCAGTAGTGTTCGAAGGGGTGCAGCCATGCGCCGACCTCGGCCAGGGGGGCCGGTTCCAGGTGGTAGAAGCGCTGGCGGCCACGCGGTTCCTCGCGTACGAGGTGGGCCAGGCGCAGTACCTGGAGGTGCTCGGAGACGGCCGGGCGGCTCAGTGCGAAGCGGCCGGCGAGGTCGTTGACCGGGCGGGGGCCGTCGCGCAGGGCTTCGAGGAGTTGGCGGCGCACGGGATGGGCGAGGGCGCCGAAGACGTCCTGGGGCATGCCATCGACCATACGTCGGAGATTTCCGACGCGTCAACGGCCGGCCGGCGGATCGGCGGCGACCCTCCCGGCTGTGAGCCACGCCACGGGAACCGCCCCCGTGGCCCGGAGAGGTACATGTGTGAGGTCTGTGAGGTCTGTGAGGTCCGACGATGACGACGACGGCCGGTTGCGCGGGCGGGTGCGGGGCGGGGAACGCGAGGCGTTCGCCGAGCTGTACGAGCGGTACGCCACGCCCGTCTACCACCATGCCCTGCGGCTGACCGGCGACTGGTCGGCGGCCGAGGAGGTCATGTCCGAGACGTTCCTGGCCGCTTGGCGGGGGCGGGAGGACGTGGAGGTCGAAGGGGGGTCGCTGCGGCCCTGGTTGTTCGGGATCGCGACCAACAAGGCGCGCAACGCCGACCGGAGCCTGCGGCGGCGGCTCGTCTTCCTCGCCCGGCGGTCCACGGAAGAGGCGGTCGACGACTTCGCCGAGGACGTCGCGGGGCGGGTGGACGACGCCCGGCGCCTCGCCGAGGTACGGCGGGTGCTGGGGCGGCTGCGGCGGCACGAACGTGAGGTCATCGCGCTGTGCGTGTGGGGCGGGCTCGACTACGCGCAGGCCGCGGAGGCGCTCGGGGTGCCCGTGGGGACCGTACGGTCGCGGCTGTCGCGGGCACGGGGCCGGTTGCGGACCTTCGTGGAGCAGGAGGGACGTACAGCACGTCAGCCGCATCAGCCGCATCAGCCGCATCAGCCGCATCAGCCGCATCAGCCGCATCAGTCTCGTACAGGACGTATGGAACCGCTCGCGCGTCGCGGAGAGGTAGAGAGTGAGGCCGCGTTCGTGGCCCTGCCCCTTCAGGAGGAAGCCCGATGAACGAGCACGACGAGCGGGAGGAACTGGGTCGGCTGCTGCCGGCCGTTCCTGTCGAGCGGGGGCTGCCTGCTGAGCGTCACTCTCACCACAAGGACGTACTGATGCAGCTCATCGACCGGGACCAGCGGGATCAGCGGGACCCGCGGGACCAGCGGAATCGCCGCCCTCGGATTTCGCCGCTACGGCTCCCCCGGCCCGCTCTCCTCGCCGGGGCCGTCGCCGTCGCGCTGGCCGCGGGGCTGACCGTCGGGGTCGGCGCGGGCCGGGACGCGGGCAGCGCGCCGGACCGGGCCGCTGTGAGCGGCGCGCCCAGCGGCGGGAGCCGCAGCGCGGTGGTCACGCTCGACCGGATCGCCGCCGTCGCGATGCGCACCGACGTCGGGCCGGTGAAGGAGGGGCAGTTCGTGTATGTGCGCACTCGCGCCTCCGAGAACGAGGCCGACTGGGGGAAGCCGGTGAAGCCCGGCGCGCTCCACGACCGGGAGGTGTGGTTCTCGCAGAAGCAGGGGCCGCTGGTCGAGTACGGGCTGATCCGCGAGAACGGGGACGACTTCCCGATCCGGATCCTGGTGCCGAAGGGCTCGGACGGGGAACGCGCCGGGATCGACCGGCCCACCTACGCCTGGCTCGCCTCCCTGCCCACCGATCCGGGCGCCCTGCTGAAGAAGCTGTACGCCGAGACGCCCGTCTCCGAGGGGGAGGACCAGGACCAGGAGGTCTTCCGGCGGATCGGTGAGCTCGTCCAGGAACAGCTCCTGCCGTCCGCCACGGCCGCCGCGATCTACCGGGCCACCGCCCGGATTCCCGGGGTGACGGAGGTCGCCGACGCGGTGGACGCGGCGGGGCGGCACGGCATCGCCATCGCACGGGAGGACACCCGGATGGGCCTGCGCACCGAGTGGATCTTCGATCCCGACACCCTCGGGTATCTCGGCGAACGGTCCGTGCTCACCCGGACCTCGGCCATGGGCAGGGCGGGGACCGTGTTCGACACGCGCGCCGTACTGGAACGCGCGGTCGTCGACAAGCGGGGGCAGGAGCCGGGCGAGCGGCGGCGCGTGTCCCGTAGCTGAGGCAGGGAACCGGTGGGGGTGTCCGGCTGCGGCGTGGTTAGCCTCTTGGCCAGGAGAAGGACTGTGCGGAGGAGGCGGACATGGCGAGGGTTCCCAGTTCGGTGATCGCGGCCGGTGGGCTCGTCGGGGGGTACGGGGTGGCCCGGTGGACGAGGAAGCGGCAGCTCGGTGGGGCCGTGCTGGCCGTCGCGGGGGCCGCGGCGGCGCAGCAGTGGCGGGAACGGGCGGGCGGGAAGGCCGCGGGGGCGCTGGGCGCCGCGTACGTCGCCGCGTTCGCCGGTTCGCATCCGCTGGCGAAGAAGGTGGGCGCCTGGCCGGCCGTCTTCGGGGTCGCCGGCGCCGTCGCGCTGGCCTCGTGGGCGGTGGCGGACCGGCGGCGCTGAGCCCCGATCGGCTGAGGGGTCCCCGGGCCCCCGCCTGAGGGGTCCCCGGGCTCCCTCAGGCGCCCGACGCCTCCTCGTCCGGCACCCACCGCAGGACATCGCCGGGCTGGCAGTCGAGGGTGCGGCAGATCGCGTCCAGGGTGGTGAAGCGGACCGCCTTGGCGCGGCCGTTCTTCAGGACGGCCACGTTGGCGGGGGTGATGCCGACGGCCTCGGCGAACTCGCCCACCGACAGACCGCGCCGGGCCAGCAGCAGGTCGAGGTCGACGACGATCGCCATCAGACCACCTCGGCGATCTCGGTCTGCAGGTCGGTCGCCTTGCGGAGCAGTCCGCGCATCACGACGACGAGCATCGCGAACGCCGCCCCCACCCCGACGGCCAGCCCCGCCGCCCCGAGCGCGCTGATCATCTGCATGGCGCCGTCGGGGGCCGGTATGTCGGCGAAGGCCAGATGCCCGGTGACCCCGAGCGCCAGCAGCGTGGCCGTGACGGCCGCGCCGATGATGACGTCGACCCACCGGAAGGCCCGCGCGGTGAAGATCGCGTCGCGTTCGATCATGCCGAGCAGCATCCACATCCCGACGAGCACGACCTGGACGCAGGCCACGCCGAGGATCGCCACCGTGGCGTAGGGCAGGGCGAAGGGCTCGTACGGCGGGAACCGGTCGACCTCGTCGGCGGCGGTGCCGGGGATGACGACGATCTGACCGAAGAGGCCGCCCAGGAAGGCGGCGACGATGCCGGCGCGCAGCACGGCGACGAAGAGTCGATGCATATATCGATTGTCGATCGAGACCTATCGAAAATCAATAGCTTTCTATCGGAACTCAATAGGTCGAACGTGCGTCCGCCCCGTCCAGCCCCGATCGGAACGACCTTCGGTACCCCTGCGGGCTGGTCCCCACCACCCGGCGGAAGCGCTCCCGGAACGCCGTCGGGGAGCCGAAGCCCGACTGGGCGGCGATCCGTTCGACCGGGTGGGCCGTCGTCTCCAGCAGGTGCTGCGCGCGCCGCACCCGCGCCCGGTGCAGCCATTGCAGCGGGGTCGTCCCGGTCTGCTCGCGGAAGCGGCGGTTGAGGGTACGGCTGCTCATGCCGGCACGCTCCGCGATCTGCTCCAGCGTCAGGTCCCGCGCGCAGTGCTCCTGAAGCCAGGACAGCAGCGGCTCCAGGGTCGCCCCGGCCGGCGCCGGCGGCAGATCATGGACGATGAACTGCGCCTGGCCGCCCTCCCGTTCGAGCGGCATGACGGACATCCGGGCCGCGTGGGCGGCGACGGCCGAGCCGTAGTCCTTGCGGATCATGTGCAGACACATGTCCAGGGCGGCGGCCGCGCCCGCCGAGGTGAGGAACCGGCCGTTGTCGACGTAGAGGACGTTCGGGTCGACCGTGATCGCGGGGTAGCGGGCCGCCAGGTCCGGTGCGGCGATCCAGTGGGTCGTCGCGCGCAGACCGTCCAGCAGGCCGGTCGCGGCGAGCAGGAACGCGCCGGAGCAGATCGAGGCGATGCGGATGCCGTGCGCCGCCGCCTCGCGCAGGGCCTCGCAGACGCCCGGCGGGAGTACCCGCGGCGGGTCCGCGACCCCCGGCAGCACGATCGTGTCCGCCTCCGCCAGCGCCTCCAGACCGTACGGCGCGCGCAGGGTGAACGCCCCCGTCCGTACCTCACCGTCCGGCTCGGGCGAACAGACCCGCACCCGGTAGGCCTCACGGCCGTCGGGCAGCCGGGCCCAGCCGAAGGTGTCGATCGGGGCGGACAGATCGAAGGGGACGACGCCGTCCAGCGCCAGTACGGCCACGGTGTGCATGGCGGGAGCGTAGGCATACGACGGCTTCCCGCCAAGGCGGGAGGGGAGCCGGCATGGCCCGGCCCGGTCCTGGGGGGCTGCGGAGTTCTGCGGGGTGCTCAGGGTGCTGCGGGGTGCTGCGGGGTGTGTCGTGGCCCCGGTGACCTGCGTCATCGTGATGGCGAGAATCCGTCGATCCCTGGCACTCGCGCCACTTCTCCGAGGTCACGGCGCCGCCTAGCGTCGGGCCGTGACCAAGTTCCTCCTCGCCGTCCACGTCCTCGTCGCGATCGTCGCCATCGGTCCCGTCAGCGTCGCCGCCAGCATGTTCCCGCCCGCCGCCCGCCGCTTCCTCGCGGCACCCGACGACGCCCGCGCGGGCGCGACCGTACGGGTGCTGCATCGCGTCTGCCAGGTGTACGCCGCCGTCGGCATCGCCGTTCCCGTGTTCGGGTTCGCCACCGCGAGCGCCATGGGGGTCATGGGCAGCGCCTGGCTGATCGCGTCGACCGTGCTGACCGTGCTGGCGGCCGGGGTGCTGCTCGTGCTCGTCCTGCCCCGGCAGGAGGTGCTCGTCGAGGGTGAGGGCAGCCGGGAGACCACCGTCCGGCTCGCCATGTTCACCGGGATCTTCAACCTGCTGTGGGCGACGGTGACGATCCTGATGATCGTACGGCCCGGGTCGACCACCGGGGCGTAGCCGTCGAAGACGTCCACGACGTCAACGACCGCCCCTGGCACCACTTTTCGTTATCCCCCGGGGCACCGGCCGTCTCCTCGGGCATGCACCTGACTCGACCTCTGCGAATCAGCCGCCGCAGCATGCTGAAGGCCGCCGGGGTGGCGGCCGGGGCCGGCGCCCTCGGTGTCACCGCCGCCCCCACGGCGAGCGCCGCGGGCTACGCCCACCCCGGACTGCTGCACACCCGCGCCGACCTGGACCGGATGGCCGCCAAGGTGAAGGCCGGCGCAGCGCCCTACACCGCCGGGTACGCCAGGCTGACCGCCAACGGGCGCGCGCAGAGCGGCTGGACGCCCCGGCCGCAGGCGACGGTGTACCGGGGCGCGGGCTCGCCCGAGAACTACGCGCTCCTCTACAAGGACCTGGCCGCCGCCTACCAGAACGCGCTGCGCTACCACGTCGGCGGCGACAGCGCGCACGCCGACACCGCCGTCGCCATCCTCAACGCCTGGTCCGGGACGCTCACCTCGCTCGCGGGCTCCGCCGACCGGTTCCTGGCCGCCGGGCTGTACGGCTACCAGGCCGCCAACGCCGCCGAGCTCGTCCGGGACCGGCCGGACTTCGAGCTCGAACGCTTCCAGAAGATGCTGACGACCGTGTTCTCGCCGCTCAGCGAGAGCTTCCTGGTCCAGCACAACGGCGCGGTCCTCACCAACTACTGGCCCAACTGGGACCTCACCGCCATGGCCTGCGTCCTCGCGACGGGGATCTTCTGCGACGACGGCGCCAAGGTCGAGCAGGCCGTGGAGTACTTCAAGAACGGGGCCGGGCTGGGCTCCGTGCGGAAGGCCATCCCCGTCGTCCACGAGGACGGCCTCGCCGAGTGGCTGGAGGCCGGCCGCGACCAGGGGCACTCGCTGCTCGGGGTGGGGCTGATGGGGACCGTGTGCGAGATGGCGTGGAACCAGGGCATCGATCTGTACGGGTACGACGACAACCGCTTCCTCAAGGGCGCCCAGTACGTGGCCAAGTGGTGCCTGGGCGGGGAGGTCGCGTACACCGCCAACACGCGGCGGAAGGGGGCGGTGCACGGGTGGTCGGGGAGTGAGACCGCTTCCGCCGCGGCCGGGGTGAATCCGGCGATGATGCGTCCCGTCTGGGCGATGATCTCCAACCACTACACCAAGCGGCGGGGGCTGTCCGCGCCGTATCTGACGCGGATCGCGGCGAAGGCGGCGCCGGAGGGCGGGGGCGGGGACTACGGGGACGCCAGCGGGGGGTACGACCAGTTGGGGTTCGGGACGCTAACGTTCACCCGGGACAGGGTGAGCGGCACTTCCGGCGACGCAACCGGCGGGGCTTCGAGCAGCCCCTCCCCCTCCCCCTCTGCCTCCGCCTCCGCCTCTGCCTCAGCCTCTGCCTCCGGTGGGAAGAGGACGCAGGCCGAGAGCGGTGACCTCGCCGCCACCGGGTCCGGCGACGCCGTCGCCTGGACCGCGGCCACGGGTCTCACGGCCCTCGCCGGGGGTCTGCTCCTGCTGCGCCGCCGCGACCGGGCTCGGCGCGAAGCCGAGTAGACGACGACAGCCCCTCAGGGGCGCGGGGAACCGCGCGATCCACCACGACGGACCCGCAGGCTACGCCGTGCTCGTCGCTCCCTTCGGCTTCGCCACCGCCGCCGCCGTCAGCGGGCGGGCGATGTCCTCCAGGGAGCGGCGTTCCGCCTTCACCGCCAGGAACGCGGCCACCAGGCCCGCCGCGCACATCAGGGTCGCGCCGATGGAGAAGGCGAGGACCGTGTCGGCGACCTTGCCCGTTTCGGTGAGATCGGCGAAGAGGAGGGGGCCGCTGATGCCGCCGGCGGCGGTGCCGAGGGCGTAGAAGAAGGCGATGGACATGGCGCGGGTCTCCATCGGGAAGATCTCGGAGACCGTGAGGTAGGCGCTGGAGGCACCGGCGGAGGCGAAGAAGAGGACCGCGCACCAGCAGGCCGTCATGGTGGTCGCGTTCAGCGCGCCCCGGTCGAACAGCCAGGCCGTGCCGAAGAGCAGCAGGCCGGACAGGACGTACGTCGAGGAGATCATCGCCCTGCGGCCGACCGTGTCGAAAAGCTTGCCCAGCAGCAGCGGGCCGCAGAAGTTGCCGATCGCGATGACGGCGAAGTAGTAGCCGGTGTTGCCGCTCGGTACGTCGAAGAACGTGGTGAGGATGGCGCCGAAGCCGAAGGTGATCGCGTTGTAGAGGAACGCCTGGCCGATGAAGAGGGAGAAGCCGAGGACGGCCCGGCGGCGGTAGCGGGAGAACACCGTGCGGCCGATCTCCAGGAAGGTCACGCTGCGGCGCTGGTGGATGGTGAGCTCGCCCTCGGGACGGGCGAGCGGCTCGCCCCGCTCCGCCTCCACGCGTCGTTCGATCGACGTCACGATCTCCTCGGCCTCCCGGTCCCGGCCGTGGATCAGCAGCCAGCGCGGGCTCTCCGGGACATGACGGCGTACGAGGAGGATCGCCAGGGCGAGGACGGCGCCGAGGGCGAAGGTCAGCCGCCAGCCGACGTCCGCCGCGAAGATCGAGGTGTTCAGGGCGACGATCGACAGCAGCGAACCGGCGACCGCGCCCACCCAGAAACTGCCGTTGATGATCAGGTCGACCCGGCCCCGGTACTCGGCGGGGATCAGTTCGTCGATCGCGGAGTTGATCGCCGCGTACTCGCCGCCGATGCCGAAGCCGGTGAGGAAGCGGAACAGCAGGAACCACCAGGTGTCGAAGGACACTGCGGTCAGGGCGGTGGCGGCCAGATAGACCGCCAGGGTGATCATGAAGAGCCTTTTGCGGCCCCAGCGGTCGGTGAGACGGCCCCAGAAGAGGGCTCCGATGCAGGCGCCCGCGACATACAGGGCGGCGGCGATGCCGGTGACCTCGCCGGAGGTGATCGGCAGCCCGCTGCCGGGCTCGGAGAGACGGCCTGCGATGTTGCCGACGACGGTGACCTCCAGGCCGTCCAGGATCCAGACCGTGCCCAGGCCGATGACGATCGTCCAGTGCCAGCGGGACCAGGGCAGCCGGTCGAGGCGTGCCGGGATGTCGGTGGTGAGGGTGCGGCCGGTCGCGGCCTGATCGGTGGTCGCCATGCCCTCCCGGGTGCCCCGCGCCGAACGGCCTACGCCCCGGCCGCGATCACCCGAGCCCCGCCCCGACGGCCCCGCCCCCGCCGGAATTCCCCCGACCGGTCAGCCCATGTCCTTCACACAAACCCCGACCGAACGGCCCCCGCGCCTTCGCGCACGCCCCGGCCGAACGGCCCCCACGCTTTCACCCACACCCCAGCCGACCAGCCCACGCGCCTTCACCCACACCCCAGCCGACCAGCCCCCACGCCTTCACCCACACCCCAGCCGACCAGCCCACGCGCCTTCACCCACACCCCAGCCGACCAGCCCACGCGCCTTCACCCACACCCCGGCCGAACGGCCCACGCGCCTTCACCCACACCCCGGCCGACCAGCCCACACGCCTTCACCCACACCCCAGCCGAACGGCCCACGGCCCCTGTCACCAAACCACAGCCCAACCGCACACGCGCGTGCGCGTCGGCGCCGACCGGCCCACCCCTTCCCGCCCGGCCCCGCCGAAACGACCCACGCCCCCCGTCCACGCCCCCGTACACCCCCGACCCCACAACTCACCCCCCTCGCCCAAACCCCCCGTCCCGCCCCCGGCCGGAGGCCTACGCGCCGAGTGCTCGCGCCACCGTGTAGATCAGCAGGCCCGCCAGTGAGCCGACCACCGTGCCGTTGATGCGGATGAACTGCAGGTCGCGGCCGATGTTGGCCTCGATCTTGCGGGTCGTGTGGTCCGGGTCCCAGCTCGCGACCGTGTCGGTGATCAGGGAGGTGATCTCCTTGCGGTACGTCGTCACGACGTGCACCGCCACACCCTCGACCCAGCCGTCGACCTTCGCCTGCACCTTCGGCTCGGTCGCCATCCGCGCGCCCAGCGTCAGCAGCGAGGCCCGCACCCTGAGCCGCAGCTCGCTGCGCTCGTCCTCCGCGGCCGCGACGATCATGGATCGTACGGCGGCCCAGGCGGACGCGATGAGGTCCTGGACCTCGCCCCGGCCCAGCGCCTCGCCCTTGAGCCGCTCCACCCGCGCCCGGGTCTCCGTGTCGGACTGCAGGTCGGAGGCGAAGTCGGTGAGGAAGCGGTCCAGGGCGCCGCGGGCCGGGTGGGAGGGCATGTCACGGATCTCCGCGCAGAAGCGCAGCAGCTCCCGGTAGACGCGCTCGCCGATCCGCTTGTCGACGAAGCGGGGCGTCCAGCCGGGGGCGCCGCCCTCCACCGCGTCGATCACCGAGTCGCCGTGCAGCATCAGCCAGTCGTACGCCTTCGCCACCACCAGGTCCACCGCCCGCCGGTGCCCGCCGTCCGCGACGATCCGCTCCAGCATCTTGCCCATGCCGGGCGCAATCTCCTGGGCGTCGGCGCGCCGGGTGATCGCCTCGCTCACCACCGCCTGGACGTCCGTGTCGCGCAGCACGGTCAGAGCGCCCCGCAGGGCCGTGGCCAGCTCGGCGGTCACCCGGTCCGCGTGCTCGGGGTCGGCCAGCCAGGACCCGAGGCGGGTGCCGATGCCCACGGCGCGCAGCCGCTGCCGTACGACGTCCTCGGAGAGGAAGTTCTCGCCGACGAACTCACCCAGCGAGACGCCGAGCTGGTCCTTCTTGTTCGGGATGATCGCCGTGTGCGGGATGGGCAGGCCCAGCGGATGGCGGAAGAGGGCCGTGACCGCGAACCAGTCGGCCAGCGCGCCCACCATGCCGGCCTCGGCCGCCGCCGCCACATAGCCCGCCCAGGCACCGGCGCCCGCGTGGGACGCCCACTCGGCGAGGCCGTAGACCACGGCGACGAACAGCAGCAGCCCGGCCGCGGTGAGCTTCATACGCCGTACGCCGCGCTGTTTCTCCTCGTCGGCGGCGCTGAAGACGGTCATCGCGCGCGCCGGGTTCTTACCGGTCGGTACCGAATTCGTACGCTCCATCAACTCCACCCGTTCCCCGGTCCCCCGTGTCCCGCACGCAAATATTGTCCCTGCTTGACCGACTCCTGGAACGGAACAAGAGTTCCCGACGTCACTCATACGGGGGAGCTCAACGGTGAACTCCTGAACGCAGTCCGGAGCAACGCCGCTCCCTTCGCCGAGGAGAACCGCACCCGCATGACCAAGCACCACGGTTATGCCCTGCTCTGCGCGATGGTCGCGCTTGTCGTGGCCCTGTCCGGAGCCCTCTACGCCGGGGTCGCGGCCGATCACGGTCCCGGGCACCGCGAGGAGAACGCCCTCGCCCTGCCGCAGGACCCGGCGGGGTCCGCCGTCCCCGCCTCCACCGGTGTCTGGGTCGGCACCTGGGGCACCTCCCCCGCCGGCGGTGAGCCGGGCACCGCGGCCACCGGCATGGCGGGCCGCACGGTCCGCAACGTCGTGCACACCAGCGTCGGCGGTACGCGCGCCCGCGTCACCCTGTCCAACCTCTACGGCACCCGCCCGCTGACCGTCACCCACGCCACCCTCGCCGTCGCCGCCGACGAGCACGGCGCGGCGGCAACCCCCGGCACCCTGCGCCGGCTCACCTTCGGCGGCGCCGCCACCGTCACCGTCCCGCCCGGCGGGCAGACCGTCAGCGACGCGGTCCCCGTCGCCGTCCCGCACGACTCCGACGTCCTCGTCAGCACCTACTCCCCCACCTCCTCCGGACCGGTCACCTACCACCCGCACGCCCGGCAGACCAGCTATGTCGCCGACGGCGAGCACACCGAGGACGAGACCGGCACCGCGTACACCGGCACCAGCGCGTACTGGCGCTACCTCACCGCGCTCGACGTCCTCAGCACCGAGGCCGAGGGCACGCTCGTCGCCCTCGGTGACTCCATCACCGACGGGATCACCTCCACCGCCGACGCCGACCGCCGCTGGCCGGACGTCCTCGCCGACCGGCTGCGCGCCGCCGCCCGCTCCGGCGCGGACACCCCCCGCTACGGGGTCGTCAACGCGGGGATCAGCGGCAACCAGGTCCTCGCCGACGACCCCCGCCGCGGCGCCGCCGGCGTCCACCGCTTCGACCGGGACGTCCTCGCCCGCCCCGGCGTCAAGGCCGTCGTCATCGACCTCGGCATCAACGACATCCTCCGCAACCCGCGGCTCGCCGACCCCGACGCGGTCGTGGCAGGCCTGCGCACCCTCGTCGCCCGCGCCCACGCCCACGGCATCAAGGTAATCGGCAGCACCCTCACCCCGTTCCGCGGCCACCGCGGGTACGGCGCGGACCGCGAGGACGTGCGCCGGCGGATCAACGAGGCGATCCGCGCGGGCGGGGTGTACGACACGGTCGTCGACTTCGACCAGGCCCTACGGGACCCGTACGACCCCCGCAGCCTCGGCCCGGAGTACGACTCCGGCGACCACCTGCACCCCAGTGACCTGGGCTACCGCAGGATGGCGGAGACGCTCGACCTGGCCGATCTGAGGGACTCGGCGCTACGCGCCTAGCTCCCGCTCACCGCCCTCCCCCACCTCTTTGCGGGCGGCCCGTCGCTCCAGTTTCGCCTGGCGGCGGGCCGCGCGGCTCAGCTTGCGTTCCACGCCGACGCCGCCCCAGAACGCGAAGCCGCTCACGATCACCCGGGGTGCCCCCGGCTCCCCCGCCACGCCCGTCTCCCGCTGATCGAATCCCCCCATGATCCCGATCCCGCGGACCACCACCTCCACCCCCGGCGGCACCACGATCTGCACCCCGCCCATGATCGCCACACAGCTGATCTCGACCTCGCCGGCCGCGAAGTCCGCCTCCCGCAGATCGAGCTCCCCACCGCCCCAGAAGGCGACGGCGGTGAACCGCCGGGGCACGATCCAGCGCCCCTTGCGCTGGAAGCCGGACATCACCGCGATCGCCCGGCCCGTCGACTCCTCGGCGCCCACGATCCGCCCGGCCCAACTCCCCTCCGGCACCGGGTCCTTGCGCAGGGAGACGGCGGGCGTGACCCCGTGGGCGGGCAGATCACGGGTGATCGGCGCCAACTCGCCGTACGTCCGCGCCCGATACGTGTGCTCCAGCCGCTCCTCGAACTCCGCCATGTCCAGGCGTCCCTCGGCGAGGGCGTCCCGCAGGACCTCGGCGACCCGTTCACGGTCGGCGTCGGATGCTCTGAGGTCCGGGACTGCGGCGTCGTCGGTCATGCGGGCAGCCTACGAGCTCCGGGCGCCCGGCACCACGGCATCACGTTCGACGTACATCTTCGCGATCACCGCCTCGATGTCGGGCTCCCGCACCGACAGATCCACCAGTGGACACTCCGCCGCGATCCGCGCCACCAGCGGGGCCGCCGACGCCGACGCCGGGAACGCCAGCCACTGCCGCGGCCCCTCCACCCTCACCACCCGCGCACCGGCCACCTCGATCGGCGGGAGCTCCCGCTCCAGGTCCACCACCAGGGTCCGCTCGCTCTCCCCCGCCTCGTGCAGCCCGGCGAGCGGACCGTCGTAGACCAGATGTCCGTGGTCGATGACCATGACCCGGGAGCAGAGCTGCTCGATGTCCTGGAGGTCGTGGGTGGTGAGCAGGACCGTCGTGCCGCGCTCGGTGTTCAGCTCGCGCAGGAACTCCCGCACCCGCGCCTTGGAGACGACGTCGAGGCCGATCGTCGGCTCGTCCAGGTAGAGCACGTCGGGGTCGTGCAGCAGGGCCGCCGCGATGTCGCCGCGCATCCGCTGACCGAGCGAGAGCTGCCGTACGGGGACGTCCAGCAGGGCTTCCAGGTCGAGGAGTTCGACGAGACGGTCGAGGTTCTCCCGGTAACGGGTGTCCGGGATGCGGTACATGCGGTGCATCAGCCGGTAGGAGTCGATCAGGGGGAGGTCCCACCACAGGGTGGTGCGCTGGCCGAACACCACCCCGATGCGGTGCGCGAGCCGGGTCCGCTCCCGCGACGGATCGATGCCCGCCACCCGCAGCCGGCCGCCGCTCGGCACCAGGATGCCGGTCAGCATCTTGATGGTCGTCGACTTCCCGGCGCCGTTCGGCCCGATGTAGCCGACCATCTCCCCGCGCGCCACGGTGAAGGAGATCGCGTCGACCGCCCGCACCCGCCGCACCTCCCGCTTCAGGAAGCCGGTCCTCTTCCGCACGTCGAAGACCTTCTCGACGCGGTCCAGTTCGATGAAAGCGTCCACCGTCGGCTCTCTTCCCACCGTCACCTTCCGGATCAACTCCCCGTACTCCGATACGACCTGAGCCCCGCCCGCCACGCCAGCCCGGCCAGGACCCAACACGCCACCGCCACCAGCGGCGGGGTGAACGCCGCCCACCCCGGCAGCCCCAGCGGATACGGCCGGTCCAGCACATGGGCGGCCGGCACCCAGTTGACGAAGGCCAGCGGGAACATGAACGTCACCCCGCGCACCAGCTCCCTGCCGAACACGGTCGGCGGGTACTGCAACAGCGTCTGACCGCCGTACGTGAACGCGGCCTGCACCTCGGAGGCGTCCTGCGCGACGAACTGGAAGGACGCGCCCGCCACGAACACCGCCGAGAAGATCACCCCGCCGCACACCACCATCACCGGCAGCAGCAGCACCTTCGCCGGCGTCCAGTGGACGTCCACCGCGACCAGGGCGTACCCCAGCACGACCAGCCCCTGCGTGATCCGGCCCAGCCGGCGCAGCGCGAACCGGTCCGCGGCGACCTGCGCCAGCACCGGCGCCGGCCGCACCAGCAGCGTGTCGAGCGTGCCGTCCCGCACCCGGCTGCCGAGCCGGCCCGCCGACCCCATCGCCAGGTCCGCGATCCCGAACGACGTCGCCGACAGCCCGTACAACAGGGCGACCTCGGGCAGCGCGTAGCCGCCGAGGCTGTCCACCCGGGAGAACATCAGCAAGATCGCGACAAAGTCCAGCCCGGTCACCACCGCCCCGCCGAGCGCCGTCATCACGAACGACACCCGGTAGGCCATCGTGGAACGGATCCACATCCCGGCGATCATCCGGTACGCCCGCAGCCCCTCCAGGACCGGGCCGCGCTCCACCGGCCGAAGATCCTCAGCCACCCTGCACCACCACCCGCCGCGTCGCCGCCGACTGCACCAGCCGCCCCGCCCCCAGCAGCACCACCGCCCACACCGCCTGGAACGCCAGCCCCGGCAGCGGATCCGCCTCCCCCAGCAGCACATCGGCCGGCACCTGCAGCTGCGCCGCCCACGGCAGCAGCCGTACGGCCTCGCCGAGCACCCCCGGGAACGCGTTCAGAGGCAGCGTCATCCCCGAGCAGAAGATCCCCGTGACCATCAGCACCTGCAGCGCGCCCGTGCCGTCCATCAGCCAGAAACCGCTCAGCGCCACCAGGTACCGGATCCCGAAACTGACCACCATCGCGAGCACCAGCGTGACCAGGAACGCCAGCCAGGTGCCCACGTCACCCGGGAGAGCGGTGGGGAAGAACAACACCCCGAACACGAAAGGGATCACCCCGCGGCCCAGCAACTGGAACAGCGCCCGCCCCAGGTCGTTCGCCAGCCACCACCCCTGAAGATCGGCCGGCCGGTAGAGGTCGACCGCGATCTCGCCCGAGCGGATGCGCTCCATGAGATCGGTCTCGAAGCCGCCGCCCTGGATCGCCAGCGTCGCGTACAGCGCCTGCCCCAGCCATACGAACGTCACCGCCTGCGCCTGGTCGTAGCCCCCGAGGTGCGGCCGCTCGTCCCACAACGCCAGGTATGTGTAGACGAGGATCAGGCCGAAAACCGTGTTGGTGAACACCCCTGCGGCAGTGGCCACCCGATAGGTCGCGTACCTTCTGAAACCCCCCGCTGCGACGGCCGCGTACAACCGCGCCGAACCCACGGCAACCTTCCTCCTCGCCCGCTCGTCCACCTCTACGACACCGAAGCGCAGGAGCCTAGTCCGCGGGCACAGTGACGTGCCACGCGTTTTCCGGCACAACGCGCGCCGATTGCCGGGAACGGAACGCTTGGTGCGAGAGTCTCTAACAGGGGGCGCAAATGGCGTATGAGGCGTACGGGAACGTACGACGCGAAACAGGAGTCCGAGCAGCACATGAGCGACGAGCCGCAGCCGCAGCAGCCGACCGAGGGCTGGGCACCGAGTGAACCACCGGGGGAGGCCACGATGCCCAAGCGGCCCAAGCGCACGGGCTGGCGGCGCCTGATCCCCACCTGGCGGACGGTGCTCGCCACCTTCGTCCTCGGCGTGCTCCTCCTCGTCGGCCTGTTCTACCTGGGCTACTCCACGGTCAAGATCCCCCCGGCCAACGCGCTCGCCACCAAGCAGTCCAACGTCTACCTCTACGCCGACGGCACCGAGATCGCCCGCGACGGCGAGATCAACCGGGAGAACGTCGACCTCTCCCAGATCTCCAAGGACGCCCAGCACGCCATCCTCGCCGCCGAGGACCGCGACTTCTACACCGAGTCCGCCGTCGACCCCAAGGCCATGCTGCGGGCCGGCTGGAACACCGCCACCGGCAAGGGCAAGCAGTCCGGCTCCACCATCACCCAGCAGTACGTCAAGAACTACTACCTCGCGCAGGAACAGACCGTCACCCGCAAGGTGAAGGAGTTCTTCATCGCGATCAAGCTGGACCGCGAGAAGTCCAAGGACGAGATCCTCGAGGGCTACCTCAACACCAGCTACTTCGGCCGCAACGCGTACGGCATCGAGGCCGCCGCCAAGGCCTACTACGGCATCGACGCCGTCGAACTGACCGCCGAACAGGGCGCGTACCTCGCCGCGCTCGTCAACGCGCCCAGCGAGTACGACGTGATCGCCCACCCCGAGAACAAGAAGGCCGCCGAGGCCCGCTGGAACTACGTCCTCGACGGCATGGTCACCAAGGGCTGGCTCACCGAGTCCAAGCGCGAGGGCATGAAGTTCCCCACGCCGAAGGAGACCTCGGGCGCCGCCACCGGCATGTCCGGGCAGCGCGGCTACCTCGTCAACGCCATCAAGGACTACCTCCTCGACAACAAGATCGTCACCTCGGACCAGCTCGACGCCGGCGGCTACCAGATCACGACCACCATCCAGAAGAAGAAGCAGAACGCCTTCGTCGACGCCGTCAACGACCAGTTGATGGACAAGCTCGACAAGAAGAACCGCAAGGTCGACACCTACGTCCGCGCGGGCGGCGCCGCCGTCGACCCCAAGACCGGCAAGATCCTCGCGATGTACGGCGGCATCGACTACATCAAGCAGTACACCAACAACGCCACCCGCCAGGACTTCCAGGTCGGCTCCACCTTCAAGCCGTTCGTCCTCACCTCGGCCGTCCAGAACGACTCCACCACCCAGGACGGCCGCACCATCACCCCGAACACGGTCTACGACGGCACCAACAGGCGCCCCGTCCAGGGCTGGAGCGGCGGCACCTACGCCCCCGAGAACGAGGACTACGTCAACTACGGCAACATCACCGTGCGCCAGGCCACCGACAAGTCGGTGAACTCCGTGTACGCGCAGATGGCCGTCGACGTCGGCCCCGCCAAGGTCAAGCGGACCGCGATCGCCCTGGGCCTGCCCACCGACACCCCCGACCTCCAGCCGTACCCGTCCATCGCGCTCGGCACCGCCACCGCCAGCGTCCTCGACATGGCCGAGGCGTACGCCACGCTCGCCAACCACGGCAAGCACGGCACGTACACGATCATCGAGAAGGTCACCAAGGACGGCAAGACGGTCCAGCTGCCCCAGCGCAAGACCGCCCAGGCCGTCAGCCGCGAGGCCGCCGACACCACGACCTCCGTGCTGCGGAGCGTCGTCAACAACGGCACCGCCACCGCCGCCCTCGCCGCCGGCCGCCCCGCCGCCGGCAAGACCGGCACCGCGGAGGAGGACCAGGCCGCCTGGTTCGCCGGCTACACCCCCGACCTCGCCACCGTCGTCGCCGTCATGGGCCAGGACCCGGAGACCGCCGCCCACAAGTCCCTCAAGGGCGCGATGGGCCTCGCCCGTATCAACGGCGGCGGCGCGCCCACCGAGATCTGGGCGCAGTTCACCAAGGAGGCCCTGAAGGGCACCGCGGCCCACGACTTCGACCTCGACGTCCAGGCCGGCTCCGCCGACACCGGTCTCCCCGTCACCCCGTCCTCCCCGGCCGCCACCCCGGGCGGCGACGAGACCGCCACCGGCGGCCAGGACGACCAGGGCCAGACACAGGGCCAGACCCAGGGGCAGACCGGCGGCGGCTCGACGGACGGCGGCTCCGCCACCTCGGGCACGGACTCCGGCGGCACCACCGACGCCGGCACCACCACGGGCACCGCCGACGGCGGCACGGGCGACGCCGGCACCACGACCGGCACGGGCGACGCGGGCACCACCACCGGCACCGGTGACGCGGGCACCACCACCGGCACCGGTGACACCGGCACCCCGGGCGGCTCACAGGGTACGACGACGGGGACGGGGACGCAGCTCACGACCCGCAGAGAGATCGGCTAGCGGGGAGCCGTATCAGTGGCCGCCGGTCGCCTTGAGTCCGATCACGGCGACCAGCAGCAGGGCGACGAAGAAGATCCGGGCGGCGGTGACGGGCTCCCCCAGCACCGCCATCCCGAGCACCGCCGCACCGGCCGCGCCGATGCCCACCCAGACGCCGTAGGCGGTACCGATGGGCAGGGAACGGGCGGCGTACGACAGCAGCAGCATGCTGGCGGCGATCCCGGCGCCGGTGAGCACACTGGGCACGAGCCGGGTGAAACCGTCGGTGTACTTCATACCGATCGACCAGCCGACCTCGAGCAGACCGGCGAGGACGAGCAGGACCCAGGCCATGGGGCACCTCCGAGACGCGAGCGTTCTGTCTTCACGGGTGCGTCGTCTTGTCGTCCATCCCGGTACGGCGCGTCTCGTCGGGCGCTCTCCACGCTAGCAAAGGAACGGCAAAAGGGGCTGGTGACGAGGGTCACCAGCCCCTTTCAGCCGCTGATCAGAGGTACAGGCCCGTCGTGTCCTCCGAGCCCTCGAACCGGTCCGCGGCCACGGCGTGCAGGTCGCGCTCGCGCATCAGCACATAGGCCACGCCCCGCACCTCCACCTCGGCCCGGTCCTCCGGGTCGTACAGGACCCGGTCGCCCGGCTCCACGGTCCGTACGTTCTGCCCCACGGCGACCACCTCCGCCCACGCCAGACGCCGGCCCACCGCCGCCGTCGCGGGGATCAGGATGCCGCCGCCGGAACGCCGCTCGCCCTCGCTCGTGTCCTGCCGTACGAGGACACGGTCGTGGAGCATCCGGATGGGAAGCTTGTCGTGCTGGGGACCGCTGTGGTCGCTTCTGTTACCGCTCACGACTCGAACCTACCTGCCTTCGCCGTACGGGAGGGCCGCAGGGTGCTCCGCGGGGGCGCGCCGCCGGGTGGACGTCACGACTTCCGGCGCCGACCGCTCAGGGCCAGCAGCCCGACCAGACCGACCACGACCAGCGCGACCGGCACGACCCGCTCCAGCCGAGGCGCGCCGTCCTCGTCCACGAATTGCGCCCTGACGTCCGTCACGACCCGGTTGACCTGGACGTATGCCTTGCCGAGGGTGTGGTCGACGTTGGCGACGACCTTCGCCTTGGCGTCTCCGACGATGGTCTTCGGGTGCACCCGCACCCCGATCTCGTCCAGCGTCTCGGCCAGCTTCGCACGGCGGGCCTTGATGTCCGCCTCGATCTGCGCCGGGGTTCTGGTGTCCGACGTGTCCGCCACGGTAGGGCCTCCGAAGTCAGCCGATACGTTGTTGCCGATACCTGTTCTGGACAGTCTGTCAGCTCTGCCCGTCGCCGCACTGTGTGGACCCCCGGTTACGCTGGTCCGATGAGCGAGCGACTCCAGCCCGGGGACGTGGCCCCCGCCTTCACCCTCCCCGACGCCGACGGCAACGAGGTGTCCCTGTCGGACCACCAGGGCCGCAAGGTCATCGTGTACTTCTACCCGGCGGCCCTGACCCCCGGTTGCACCAAGCAGGCCTGCGACTTCACCGACAACCTCGACCTCCTGGCCGGCGCCGGCTACGACGTCATCGGGATCTCCCCGGACAGCCCCGAGAAGCTGGGCAGGTTCCGCGACAAGGAGTCCCTCAAGGTCACCCTCCTGGCCGACCCCGAGAAGACCGCCCTCGACGCGTACGGCGCCTTCGGGGAGAAGAAGAACTACGGCAAGACCTACCTGGGCGTCATCCGCTCCACGATCGTGGTCGACGAGCAGGGCAAGGTCGAGCACGCCTTCTACAACGTCCGTGCGACGGGCCACGTGGCCAAGATCATCAAGGACCTGGGGATCTGAGGCTTCCCGTTCCCGCTGCCTGGCGGCCCGCGTCGGAGAACCCCGACGCGGGCCGCTTCACGTTCGGGGACTGGAGTGACGACCGGCGGGAGGACCTGCGGTTGTTGTGCCCTGACTGCCACGCGGTCACCAACCCCTGGTGCGGAGGAGGCAGCCGACAGCGAAGCGCCCGCAGCGACCAGTAGAGTGGGCAACGCTGAGGGCCCGTATCCCAGCTGGCAAGAGGATGCCGGTTTAGATCCGGTATGTCGTGGGTTCGAGTCCCACCGGGCCCACGCATAAGGCGAGCCCCGCACCTTCGATTCAAAGGTGCGGGGCTTGATCCTTAAGTCAGCCCAGCAGCTCCCGCACCACCGGCACCAACCCCCGGAACGCCTTGCCCCGGTGGCTGATCGCGTTCTTCTCGGTCGGTGACAGCTGTGCGCAGGTGCGGGTCTCGCCGTCCGGCTGGAGGATCGGGTCGTATCCGAAGCCGTTCGTGCCGGACGGGGTGTGGCGGAGGACGCCGCGCAGGCGGCCCTCGACCACGCGTTCCGTGCCGTCGGGGAGGGCCAGGGCGGCGGCGCAGGCGAAGTGGGCGCCGCGGTGTTCGTCGGCGATGTCGGAGAGCTGGGCGAGGAGGAGGTCCAGGTTGGCCTTGTCGTCGCCGTGGGTGCCGGACCAGCGGGCCGAGAAGATGCCGGGGGCGCCGCCCAGGACGTCCACGCAGAGGCCGGAGTCGTCGGCGACGGCCGGGAGGCCGGTGGCTCGGGCGAGGGCGTGGGCCTTGAGGAGGGCGTTCTCGGCGAACGTCACACCGGTTTCCTTGACGTCGGGGATCTCCGGGTAGGCGTCCGCGCCGACGAGGTCGTGCGGGAGACCTGCGTCGGCGAGGATCGACCTCAGTTCGGTGATCTTTCCGGCGTTGCGGGTGGCGAGGATCAGGCGGGTCATGCTCCCAGTATCCCGAGTCACGCCACCCGGCCGTTACGGCGTGCAGACCTTCGTCAGTTCGCCCGCCGCGTCCGTGACCGGGCTGAGGTCGGGGGTGTTGTCGCCGTTCTCCACCGCCGTACGGACGTTGGTGACGGCCTTGCTCAGGTCGTCGACCGCCTTGTTGACGTCGGCGTTGTCCGTCTTGTCGCCTATCTTGTCGAGGTCGCTCTCGATGGAGGTGAGGGACTCGTCGAGCTGCGTCGGGTCGTTGGAGGCGTTCTCCACGGCCTGCTGGAGGTCGGTGACGCTGTCGGCGATGGCGTCGGCGGTCTGGACGCAGTCCAGGGCCTTGTTGACGGCGTCGCAGCCGGTCACCGTGAAGCCCAGGGTGAGAGCGACGGCCGCCGTGGCCGCGGCGATGGCGGTACGGCGGGCTCGGCCCCGGTGTCGGCGGCTCGCGGACATGGCCATGACGGTGTTCCTCCCCGTTGGTGCGGTGCGTATTGCCCAAGACGCCGTGGCGCGCGGTGGGGTTGCCACCGCGCACCCTGTCTCTTGGTTCGCCCTTTACTTCCCTTTACTTTTCGAGGACGGTATCAAGTGCCGCGCGCTGCAGGGCGGTCAGTTCCTTGCAGCCGGAGACGGCGAGGTCCAGCAGGGAGTTGAGTTCCTCGCGGGCGAAGGGTTCGGCCTCGGCGGTGCCCTGGACCTCGACGAAGCGGCCGTCGCCGGTGCAGACGACGTTCATGTCGGTCTCGGCCTTGACGTCCTCCTCGTAGCGGAGGTCGAGCAGGGGGACACCGCCGACGATGCCGACGGAGACGGCGGAGACCGTGCCGGTGAGGGGCTGGCGGCCGGCCCGGATCAGCTTCCGGCCCTGGGCCCAGGTGATGGCGTCGGCGAGGGCGACGTAGGCGCCGGTGATGGCCGCGGTACGGGTGCCGCCGTCGGCCTGGAGGACGTCGCAGTCGAGGACGACGGTGTTCTCGCCGAGTGCCTTGTAGTCGATGACGGCGCGCAGGGAGCGGCCGATGAGGCGGGAGATCTCGTGGGTGCGGCCGCCGATCCGGCCGCGGACGGACTCCCGGTCGCCGCGGGTGTTGGTGGCGCGGGGGAGCATGGAGTACTCGGCGGTGACCCAGCCCTCGCCGCTGCCCTTGCGCCAGCGGGGGACGCCTTCGGTGACGGAGGCGGTGCAGAAGACCTTGGTGTCGCCGAAGGAGATGAGGACGGAGCCTTCTGCGTGCTTGCTCCAGCCGCGTTCGATGGTGACGGGGCGGAGCTGTTCGGGGGTGCGGCCGTCGATGCGTGACATGGCGCCGAGCCTAGTCGTAGCGCGGGAAGGGGCTTCTCCCGCGGTGGGAGAAGCCCCTTACAGGTGACGCGGGGCGGTCACATCATGTCTTCGATCTCCGCGGCGATCGGGTCGGCGTCGGTGCCGATGACGACCTGGATGGCGGTGCCCATCTTGACGACGCCGTGGGCGCCGGCGGCCTTGAGGGCGGCGTCGTCGACCAGTGAGGCGTCCGAGACCTCGGTGCGGAGACGGGTGATGCAGCCCTCGATCTCCTCGATGTTGTCGATGCCGCCGAGTCCGGCGACGATCTTCTCTGCCTTGGTGGCCATGTCGGTCTCCTCACGCACAGTTGGCCCAGCTTCGCGAGCGATTGTGTCGTGCGTACCGAAGGATGACGTCACAGCAACCCAATCGTCGGTAACTGGTCTACACCACATGACAGGCGGTCGCCAACCCATGAGTTCCGACAATGAGGTGAGCGTCGCCCGGGAACGACGGCAGCGCGTGTTCCAGGGGCTGCAGAAGATGGGGCGCAGTCTGCAGTTGCCGATCGCGGTGCTGCCGGCGGCGGGCATCCTCAACCGGCTGGGGCAGCCTGATGTGTTCGGGGCGGACGGGCTCGGGTGGACGGACGTCTCGAAGGTGATGGCGGGGGCGGGCGGGGCCCTGCTCAACCCGGAGCTGGGGCTGCCGCTGCTGTTCTGTGTGGGGGTGGCCATCGGGATGGCGCGGAAGGCGGACGGGTCGACGGCGCTGGCGGCGGTGGCGGGGTTCCTCGTCTACTACAACGTGCTGCGGCAGTTCCCGGAGGACTGTCCGAGCGGGTCGAAGGCGATTGCGAACATCGGCTGCCAGGCGACCGTGGACCAGACCGTGGTGGCGTTCACGTACGAGAATCCGGGGGTGTTCGGCGGGATCGTGATGGGGCTGCTGTCGGCGTTCTTCTGGCAGCGGTACCACCGGACGAAGCTGGTGGACTGGCTGGGGTTCTTCAACGGCCGGCGGCTGGTGCCGATCATCATGTCGTTCGTGGCCATCGCGTTCGCGGCGCTGTGTCTGTGGGTGTGGCCGCCGATCGGTGACGGGCTGGAGAGCTTCAGCGACTGGCTGGACGGGCTGGGTTCGTGGGGCGCGGGGGTGTTCGGGGTCGCGAACCGGGCGCTGCTGGTGATCGGGCTGCACCAGTTCCTGAACGTGCCCATCTGGTTCCAGTTCGGCAGTTACACCAAGCCGGACGGGACGGTGGTGCACGGTGACATCAACATGTTCCTGGCGGGGGATCCGGACGCCGGTCAGTTCACCTCGGGGTTCTTCCCGATCATGATGTTCGCGCTGCCGGCCGCCGCGCTCGCCATCACGCACACGGCCCGTCCGGAGCGCCGCAAGGAGGTCGGGGGGCTGATGCTGTCGGTCGCGCTGACCTCGTTCGTCACGGGGATCACCGAGCCGATCGAGTACTCGTTCCTGTTCGTCGCGCCGTTGCTGTACGCGGTGCACGCGCTGCTGACGGGGGCGTCGATGGCGGTGACGTGGGGGCTCGGGGTGCACGACGGGTTCAGCTTCTCGGCCGGGCTGATCGACTACGTCATCAACTGGAATCTGGCGACCAGGCCGTGGGCGATCATCCCGATCGGGCTGTGCTTCGCGGCGCTCTACTACGGGGTCTTCCGGTTCGCGATCACCCGGTTCGACCTGAAAACGCCGGGCCGGGAGCGTGAGGAAGAGCACGAAGACGTCACGAAGGCATAGCCCGCGCGCAGCGGGTTCCTTATCCCTTCTTCATCTGCTACAACATGGTCTACACCACTGAGTGGTGTAGACCATCACCCAGATGGAGGAACCATGACCACCGCCACCGCGCCATCGGCGGCTCCCGCGAAGAAGCGGGGATCCGGCCTGCTCCAGGGCCTTCAGAAGGTCGGCCGCAGCCTTCAGCTCCCCATCGCCGTGCTCCCGGCGGCGGGCATCCTGCTCCGCCTCGGCCAGACGGACGTGCAAGACAAGCTCCACCTGCCCGACAAGGTCACGGCGGTGTTCGGCACGGCCGGCGGCGCCATCTTCGACAACCTCCCGATGCTGTTCTGCATCGGCGTCGCCATCGGTTTCGCCAAGAAGGCGGACGGCTCGACGGCCCTCGCCGCGCTGGTGGGCTTCCTGGTCTACAGCAATGTGCTGAAGGCGTTCCCGGTCACCGAGGCGAAGGTCCAGGCGGGCGCCGACATAGCCGCGACCTACAACAACCCGGGTGTCCTCGGCGGCATCCTGATGGGTCTGCTGTCGGCCGTGCTGTGGCAGCGGTACCACCGCAAGAAGCTGGTCGACTGGCTCGGCTTCTTCAACGGCCGCCGACTGGTGCCGATCATCATGGCGTTCGTCGGCACGCTCATGGGTGTCTTCTTCGGCCTGGTCTGGAAGCCGATCGGCGAGGGCATCTCGGACGTCGGCGAGTGGATCACCGGTCTCGGTGCCTTCGGTGCCGCGCTGTTCGGCCTGATCAACCGCGCGCTGATCCCGGTCGGCATGCACCAGTTCGTGAACTCGGTCGCCTGGTTCCAGCTCGGTGACTTCAAGGAGGCCTCCGGCGACATCGTCCACGGCGACCTCACCCGCTTCTTCGCCGGGGACCCGACCGCCGGCCAGTTCATGTCGGGCTTCTTCCCGATCATGATGTTCGGTCTGCCGGCCGCCGCGCTCGCCATCGCCCACACCGCCCGTCCGGAGCGCCGCAAGGCCGTGCTGGGCATGATGATCTCGGTCGCGCTGACCTCGTTCGTGACCGGCGTGACCGAGCCGATCGAGTTCTCGTTCATGTTCATCGCCCCGCTGCTGTACGCCATCCACGCGGTGCTCACCGCCCTGTCGATGGCGGTCACCTGGGCGCTCGGCGTGCACACCGGCTTCACCTTCTCGGCGGGCTTCATCGACTACGCCCTGAACTGGAACCTGGCCACCAAGCCGTGGCTGATCATCCCGATCGGTCTGGTCTTCGGCGCGATCTACTACTTCGTGTTCCGCTTCGCGATCACCAAGTTCAACCTCCCCACCCCGGGCCGCGAGCCCGAGGAGGAGATCGAGGACATCACGAAGGCATAGCCCCGCCGCGCACGAGGAAGGCCCCGGAGCAGTGTGCTCCGGGGCCTTCGCGCATGCCGTGCGCCTGAACCTCGTACGGCCTCGGTGCCGGTACCGGTCTAGATCTCGTACGACACCCTCGGCGCCGCCAGGTCCACCGGGCCGTCGTAGACCGCGCGGGCGTCGGCGAGGTTGACCCGGGGGTCGGTCCACGGCGGAATGTGGGTCAGCACGAGCTTCCGCGCGCCGGCCCGGGCCGCGATCTCGCCGGCCTCACGGCCGTTGAGGTGGAGGTCGGGGATGTTCTCCTTGCCGTGCGTGAAGGCGGCCTCGCACAGGAAGAGGTCGGTGTCGCGGGCGAGGTCCACCAGGACCGGGGTCGCGCCCGTGTCGCCGGAGTACGTCAGGGACTTCCCGCCGTGTTCGACACGGATGCCGTACGCCTCGACGGGGTGGGCCACGCGTTCGGTGTGCACGGTGAACGGGCCGATGTCGAAGGTGGACGGTTTGACCGTGTGGAAGTCGAAGACCTCGCTCATCGAGGAGGCGGAGGGGGTGTCGGCGTAGGCCGTGGTCAGGCGGTGTTCGGTGCCTTCGGGGCCGTAGACCGGGATGGGGTCGCAGCGCCCGCCGTCGTGGCGGTAGTAGCGCGCGACGAAATAGGCGCACATGTCGATGCAGTGGTCGGCGTGCAGATGGCTCAGGAAGATCGCGTCGAGGTCGTAGAGACCGCAGTGGCGCTGCAGCTCGCCGAGGGCGCCGTTGCCCATGTCGAGAAGCAGCCTGTAGCCGTCGGCCTCGACGAGGTAGCTCGAGCAGGCCGATTCCGCGGACGGGAACGACCCCGAGCAGCCGACGACGGTGAGCTTCATAAAGCAGAAACCTCCGCTGGCGGGATATGAAGAGATTCGAGGGATACGGGGCGACGGGGGTCGTGCGGTTTGTCGAGCGTAAGGCGCGAAACCTCGGGTCGCTCCTCCACCAGGGGCTGTTGTGGGCGAACTCACCTGTGCTGTCACCGGTTCGGCTGGACCAGGGGTGTGCGGGGCGCGACCGAGGGCGCGCAATGTCGTGCGCGCGCCGGTAACGTCGTCCCCCGGACACGTCGGGGTGGCCGGCGGTCACCTCACCCGGACGGTGACGGTCCATTCCTGGATGCCCTTGCAGGAGACCTGGCTCGGTCCGGAGGGCGTGGCGCACAGGGGGCGGGTGGCGCTGAGGCGGGCCGTGCCGGCCGCGGCCGCGTCGTAGGCGGCGAGGGCGTCGCCGGGCAGGACGACGATGCCCGCGTTGGTGGCCTTCAGCACGTCGTCGCCCTTGACGGCGACGGCCGACCAGGGGCGTTCCTTCGTGCCGTCGAGGTTCAGCCGGAGCTGTCCGCCGACGGTCACGCAGAAGGTGCGGCCGTCGTCGGCGGTGGTGAGCTCGGCGGGCGGGGCCGCGCAGTCCTCGTCGGTGGCGGCCGGCGAGCTGGGCGGGGGCGCCGAGGAACGCGGGGGCGCCGCGGCGCCGTCGCTGTCGGTGCCGCATCCGGCGAAGGCGAGGATGAGCACCGTGAGGGCGAGGGCGGTGGTGCGGGTCGTACGGCGCATGGGGGCCTCCTTTCTCCCCCTTCGACGTACCACCCGTACGTCCGGATCCGTGCCGGACGTACGGGTGATGTCGGGACCGGCTCAGCCGGTGGTGACGGCGGTGTCGTCGAGGACGAAGCTCGTCTGGAGGCTGGAGTCCTCGACGCCGCTGAACTTCAGCGTGACCGTGGAGCCCGCGTAGGAGGACAGGTCGAGGGACTTCTGGGTGTAGCCGGTGGCGGCGTTGAGGTTGGAGTAGGTGGCCAGGGTGGTCGAGCCCGCCGTGACGGTCAGCTTGTCGTACGCCGTGCCGGTGGAGGTCTCGGCGGTGTCGATGTGCAGGTAGAAGGTGAAGGCGGCCTTGCAGCCGCTCGGGACGGTCACCGACTGGGAGAGGGTGTCGGTGTGCGAGGAGCCGTAGCCGTCGAGCCAGGCGTAAAAGGAGCCGGCGTGCGCGGACTCGCCGCTGGAGTTGGTGATCACGCCGCTCGACGCGGTCCAGGTCGTGTTGCCCGACTCGAAGCCGGGGTTGCCGAGCAGTTGGGCGGAGGCGCAGGTGCCGCTCGAGGAACCGACGGTCCAGGTGAAGGAGGTGGAGCCGGTGGCGCCCGTGCTGTCGGTCGCCGTCACGGTGACCTGGTACGTCCCGGCGGTGGACGCCGTGCCGGAGATCTTGCCGGTGGAGCTCGCGATGGACAGGCCGGTCGGCAGACCTGACGCGCTGTAGGTGAGGGTGGCGCCCGCGCTGTCGGCGGCGCCGATCTGGAGGCTGACGGAGCTTCCGGTGGTGGTGGACTGGCTGCCGGGGTTGGTGACGGTCACCGTGTTGCCGGTGCTGGTGCCGGAGGTGAAGGCGGTGGTGCCGTTGGGGGTGCCCCAGCCGGTCGGGCCGTCGTAGCCGGTGGTGGCGGTGCAGAAGTACGAGGTGGAGCAGGAGCCGTTGCTGCCGCTGGTGACGTCGTACATGTTGCCGGTGTGGGAGTAGGGGTACTTCGCCGGGTAGTCACTGGAGCCCGGGGTGCCGGCGAGGGCGTAGACACCGGCGATGATCGGGGCGGAGGCGCTGGTGCCGCCGTAGACCGCCCAGCCGGAGCCGCCGTAGGTGTCGTAGACCGCGACGCCGGTGGCGGGGTCGGCGACGGCGGAGACGTCCGCCTCCATGCGCTTGGAGCAGCCGGTGTCGGTCTGCCAGCTCGGCTTGGCGTCGTACGAGGAGCAGCCGGAGCCGGTGCCCTCGGTGCTGGAGGTCTTCCACACGGACTCGGTCCAGCCGCGCGAGCCGGAGGACGTCGTCAGGGCGGTGCCGCCGACGGCGGTGACGTACTGGGAGGTGGCCGGGTACTCGGCGCCGTAGCCGGAGTCGCCCGCGCTGACCGTGATGGCGACGCCGGGGTGCTTGAAGTAGGAGGTGTCCTCGCTGGTCTGGGAGGAGGACTCGTCGCCGCCCCAGCTGTTGGAGACGAACTTGGCGCCGAGGGCGACGGCCTCGTTCTCGGCGGTGCCGAGGTCGGCGTCGGTGGCGGAGTTCGCCTCGACGAGGGTGATGTTGCAGTTGGGGCAGACGGCGCTGACCATGTCGATGTCGAGCGCCTCCTCGCCGGCCCAGCCGCTGTCGTTGGTGGGCAGCGAGGTGGTGGAGCCGGTCTGGCTGACCTGCTTGAAGCAGCCGTTGGCCTTGGTGCAGGCGGACAGGCCGTAGGTGGAGCGGTAGGTGGCGAGGTCGGACTCGGCGTTGGGGTCGTTGTAGGCGTCGACGACGGCGACGGTCAGTCCGGAGCCGCCGGTGGAGGGCAGGTTGTAGGCGCTGTGCAGGTTGGCGGGGCTGAGACCGGAGGGGGCGGCGGCCGCGGCGGCGAGCGCGGTGGCGAGGCGCTGCTTGATGTCGGTGCGGCGCTGGGCGAAGCAGGCGGCGTGGCCGGGGGCGGGGTCGCCGCAGAGGTGGGTGGTGGGGACCTTCTGGCCCGCGGTGCCGGTGGAGTGGAAGGTCTGGCGGTCGGGGGCGGTGAGGGCCTTGGCGTTCTGGGTGGTGCGGGAGGTGTGCGCCACCGCCTGGGCGTCGGCCGTGGGGGCGGCGAGGAGGCCGGCCACGGTGAGGGTGAGGGCGGGGACGGCGACGCTCAGGAGTCTTCGCAGGCGTGATGCACGCATGGGTACTGCCTCCATCGGGAGTGGGGTTCTCGTATGGGTGCAGGCACGTGACGCGCGTAGCGGCGGAGGGAGGCGCGGTCATGGGCATGACACTCAGGGGGATGGATGGGACTGCGGGCAGAACGTAGCCCCGCCGGACCGGTTACCGGCAGTACCCCCGGGCCTTCTTTGCCGCCCCATAGGCAGCGTTTAGCCCCCTCATAGGAGGGGGCTGGCGCGTGGTTGATGAGCCCTATGCCCAGAGCTGACCCTGGAGCGTCTCGATGGCCTCCTCGGTGGTGGCCGCCGTGTAGACGCCCGTCGAGAGGTACTTCCAGCCGCCGTCCGCGACGACGAACACGATGTCGGCGCTCTCCCCCGCCTTGACGGCCTTCTTCCCGACGCCGATCGCGGCGTGCAGCGCGGCGCCCGTGGAGACGCCGGCGAAGATGCCCTCCTGCTGGAGGAGTTCCCGGGTGCGGGTCACGGCGTCCGCCGAGCCGACCGAGAAGCGGGTGGTGAGGACGGAGGCGTCGTACAGCTCCGGTACGAAGCCCTCGTCGAGGTTGCGCAGGCCGTACACCAGGTCGTCGTAGCGCGGCTCGGCGGCGACGATCCTCACGTCCGGCTTGTGCTCGCGCAGATAGCGGCCGACGCCCATCAGGGTGCCGGTGGTGCCGAGGCCCGCCACGAAGTGGGTGACGGAGGGCAGGTCGGCGAGGATCTCCGGGCCGGTCGTCGCGTAGTGGGCGCCGGCGTTGTCCGGGTTGCCGTACTGGTAGAGCATCACCCAGTCGGGGTGCTCGGCGGCGAGCTCCTTGGCGACGCGCACGGCGGTGTTGGAGCCGCCCGCGGCCGGCGAGGAGATGATCTCGGCGCCCCACATGGCGAGCAGGTCCCGGCGCTCCTGCGAGGTGTTCTCGGGCATCACGCACACCATGCGGTAGCCCTTGAGCCTGGCGGCCATGGCGAGGGAGATGCCGGTGTTGCCGCTCGTCGGCTCCAGGATGGTGCAGCCGGGGGTGAGCCGGCCGTCCTTCTCCGCCTGCTCAACCATGTGCAGGGCGGGGCGGTCCTTGACCGAGCCGGTGGGGTTGCGGTCCTCCAGCTTGGCCCAGATACGGACGTCGGCGGACGGCGACAGCCGCGGCAGGCGCACCAGAGGGGTGTTGCCCACCGCGGCCAGCGGGGAGTCGTAACGCATGCCGGGTCTGCCGGCCTAGGCCATGCCGCCGGCCACGGCCGGCAGGATCGTCACGGTGTCGCCGTCGGACAGCTTGGTGTTGATGCCGTCGACGAAGCGGACGTCCTCGTCGTTCAGGTAGACGTTGACGAAGCGGCGCAGCTTGCCGTCGTCCACGATCCGGGCGTGGATGCCCGCGTGCCGGGTCTCGAGGTCGTTGAACAGGTCGGCGAGGGTGTCACCGCTGCCCTCCACCGCCTTCTGACCGTCGGTGTACTGGCGGAGGATGGTCGGGATGCGGACCTCGATGGCCATGGCTCAGGGCTCCTGTCGGAAGGAAGGTGTGGGCAGCGCGGGAGACGTGCGTGATGAGACGGGGCCGCGGCTCACGGCCGTACGGCGGCAGGAATCGCGTCAACAGATGGCGCTGGCTAGCCTGCACAGGTCGACGTGCAGCCGCGCCACGAGCAGTGCGCCCGGCGTCTTCTCGCTCACGTCGTTCAAAACCATGGGCTCATCGTATCGATTCCCGTCCCGGCTTCCGGAATGTGATCCCACATGATGGACGGAATCGGGCCGGGGAGTGAGACCGGTCCGGTGGTGGTGCGACGTCTTCGAGCGAGGGGCGTCGGTGGAGGACGATCAGTAGCCCTCGACGATCCGGACCTCCTCCTCCGTCACCTCGCCCTCGACGATGCGGAAGGAGCGGAACTGGAAGTCGCCGAGGCCGTCGGTGTCGCGGGTGGAGACGAGGACGTAGTGCGCGCCCGGCTCGTTGGCGTAGGAGATGTCCGTGCGGGAGGGGCGGGCCTCGGTGGCGGTGTGGGAGTGGTAGATGACCACCGGCTCCTCGTCGCGGTCGTCCATCTCGCGGTAGAGCTTGAACAGGTCACCGGAGTCGAACTCGTAGAACGTGGGCGACATGGCCGCGTTCAGCATGGGGATGAAGCGCTCGGGGCGGTCGGAGCCGGCCGGCCCGGCGACGACGCCGCACGCCTCGTCGGGGTGGTCCTTGCGCGCGTGGGCGACGATCTGGTCGACGAGGGCCTGGGTGATGGTCAGCATGGTGGTCAGGATAAGCAGACGGGCCGTCCCGTACCGAGGTGCGGTACGGGACGGCCCATATGCCGGACGTCCTGAGCGGCGGCCGCGGCGGGGCGCCACGAGTGCCCCGTGCGGCCGGACGTCCCGGGGTGGCCTCAGCCGGTCTTCTCCAGCTGGGGCTCGCGGCGGCTCGTGACCTCCGGGTTGCGGCCCTTGAGGACCATCCAGCCGATGCCGAGGGCGGCGGCCCAGCCGGCCATCACGTACAGGCAGATACGGGAGTCGGCGTCGTAGGCGATCAGACAGGTGACGAAGAGCAGGAAGACGATGGCCACCCAGCTGAACTTCGCGCCGCCCGGTGCCGGGAAGGCGGAGGCGGGCAGCCGGCCCGCGTCGACCGCGCGGCGGTAGAGGACGTGGCTGACCAGGATCATCAGCCAGGTCCAGATGCCGGCCGCGGTGGCGACGGAGGTGACGTAGGCGAAGGCCTTCTCCGGGACGACGTAGTTCAGGACGACGCCGATGCCCATGAAGAGGACCGAGACCGTGATGCCGAAGGCCGGGGTCTTGGTGGAGGACAGCCTGCGGAAGGCGGCCGGGGCCTCACCGCTGTCGGCGAGGGTGCGCAGCATGCGGCCGGTGGAGTACATGCCCGAGTTGCAGGAGGACAGGGCCGCGGTGAGGACGACGAAGTTGACGATGCCGGCGCCGGCCGGGATGCCGATCTTCGCGAAGGCCTCGACGAAGGGCGAGACGCCGGGGGCGAACTCGGTCCACTTCACCACGCAGAGGATGACGGTGAGCGCGCCGACGTAGAAGAGCGCGATGCGCCAGGGGAGGGTGTTGATCGCCTTCGGGAGCGTCTTCTCCGGGTCCTCGGACTCGCCCGCCGTGACACCGACCAGCTCGACCGCGAGGTAGGCGAACATGACGCCCTGCAGGGTCATCAGGGAGGAGCCGATGCCCTTGGGGAAGAAGCCGTCGAACTGGTAGAGGTTCGCGACGGACGCGGTGTCGCCGGCGCTGCTGAAGCCGAAGGTGAGCACCCCGAGGCCGATGACGATCATGCCGATCAGGGCGGTCACCTTGACCATCGAGAACCAGAACTCCAGCTCGCCGAAGAGCTTCACGGAGATCAGGTTGACCCCGAAGAGGATCACCAGGAAGACCAGGGCGGTCACCCATTGCGGGACGGCCGGGAACCAGTAGTTGACGTAGATCGCGGCAGCCGTCAGCTCGGCCATGCCGGTGACGACCCACATCAGCCAGTACGTCCAGCCGGTGAAGTAGCCGAAGAACGGGCCGAGGAACTCGCGGGAGTACTCCGCGAAGGAGCCCGAGACCGGGCGGTACAGCAGCAGCTCGCCGAGCGCCCGCATGATGAAGAAGACGATCGCGCCGGCGAGGGCGTACATGAGGATGAGGCTGGGACCGGCCTTGGCGATGTTGGCGCCGGCTCCCAGGAAGAGGCCGACGCCGATGGCGCCGCCGATCGCGATCATCTGGACCTGGCGGCTGCCGAGCCCGCGCTCGTATCCCTCTTCGGGCGCCTGGTCGGTGCCGTTCTTCTCCGTGTCGACCTGAGCGGAGGTCATGGTGTGTGATGCGCCTTTCTCCATGCCGACCCGGGCCTCTCTTCGGCCTCGGACCGGGTTTCGATCCCCCCGGATGATGGAGCGAGCGGGCTCGGAGTCCCCCGAACCCGCTGAGCCTGGCCGACGATGGTCGGCTCGGTGGCGCACCCGGACGAACATTCGGGTGGTGTTCGCCGGGCGGTCGTGAAGATTTATCACGGCCGTAACAGCGATCACCTCGGGATCATGTGGCGCACGACACGAGAAGAAGCGGATGAACGCGACACAAAGAGGACACTCCCGGCCGTCGCGGTGACGCGATCGTTATCCGGATTTGAGCGTCCTCTGAGCGAACACGAGAGGGGGGTGTTTCAGGGCATAAGGGTCGAGACGAGGGTCTCCTGGAGGCCGCCCAGCCACAGGTACGCCATCACCATCGGCTTGCGCGGGTCCTCGTCCGGCAGCCCGTAGAGGACGTCGGCGTCGTCCTCGTCGCCGATCTCCAGCCGGGCCCCGATCGCCAGCCGCAGGTCGTTGAGCGCGCCGAGCCACTGCCGGGACTCCGCCGGCACCAGTTCGAGCACCGCGCCGCCCTCGCCGGCCGCCTCGGAGGCGAGCGCGTCCAGCGTGCGGACCACGGCGAGGGCGTTCTCGCGCTTGCCGGCCCTGAGGTCGTTCTCGGTGTAGCGGCGGAACTCGGCGGAGTGCGCCCTCTGCTCCTCCGCCCGCTTCGGCGCCGGGGTGCCCTCGGGGTCGGTGTAGGCGTCCGGGAAGAGCCGCCGGAGCACCGGATCGGAGGGGGGCTCGCTGGGACCCTCGGCGAAGAGCTCGGCGAGCGGGTCGTCGGGGGCGTCCTCGGCGGGGCCGGGGCCGATCAGCTCCAGGAGCTGGACGGCCAGCGACCGGATGATCGAGATCTCGACGTCGTCGAGCGCGACGGCCGCGCCGCCGCCGGGGAGCGGTTCGAAGTGTCCAGGCATCAGTGAGGAGGCTACTTCCGGTCCTGCTGGAGGGTGGCCCACAGTCCGTAGCCGTGCATGGCCTGCACGTCGCGTTCCATCTCCTCGCGAGAACCGCTGGAGACGACCGCCCGGCCCTTGTGGTGGACGTCGAGCATGAGCTTGGTGGCCTTGTCCTTGGAGTAGCCGAAGTACGTCTGGAAGACGTACGTCACATAGCTCATCAGGTTGACCGGGTCGTTGTGGACGATCGTGACCCAGGGGACGTCCGGCTCGGGGACGGCGAAGACCTCCTCCGCCGATTCGGTGCGTTCGATCTCAAGGGGAGCGGGTGACGTCACAAGGCCCATGCTGCCACGGCCGCCTTAAATCGTCACACTGACGCAAAGGGGTGTAGCATCTGTTGCCATGAACACAGCGGACCTTGGGCTGCCGGTCGACGTTCCCTCTACGGCGCTCTTCACGGACCAGTACGAGCTGACCATGCTGCAGGCCGCCCTGAAGGCCGGCACGGCCGAGCGGCGCAGCGTGTTCGAGGTCTTCACCCGGCGGTTGCCCGAGGGGCGGCGCTACGGCGTCGTCGCGGGCACCGGGCGGGTCCTGGACGCCGTCGAGAACTTCCGCTTCGACAACGGTGTCCTGCGCTTCCTGCGCCAGCGCTCCATCGTCGACGACGAGACCCTCGACTGGCTGGCCGCCTACCGCTTCTCGGGTGACATCTGGGGCTATCCGGAGGGCGAGGTCTACTTCCCCGGCTCGCCGATCATGCGGGTCGAGGGCTCCTTCGCCGAGTGCGTGCTGCTGGAGACGGTGATCCTCTCCATCCTCAACCACGACTCCGCGATCGCCGCCGCCGCCTCCCGGATGTCCTCGGCCGCGGGCCCCCGCCCGCTGATCGAGATGGGGGCCCGCCGCACCCATGAGCTCGCCGCGGTCGCCGCCAGCCGCGCCGCGTACGTCGGCGGCTTCACCTCGACCTCCGACCTGGCCGCCGGCTTCCGCTACGGCATCCCGACGGTGGGCACCAGCGCCCACGCCTTCACCCTGCTGCACGACACCGAGCGGGACGCCTTCCGCGCCCAGGTGGACTCGCTCGGCGGCGGCACCACCCTGCTCGTCGACACCTACGACGTCACCGAGGCCGTACGGACGGCGGTCGACGTGGCCGGCCCCGAGCTGGGCGCGGTCCGCATCGACTCCGGCGACCTGCTCCTCGTCGCCCACCGGGTGCGCCAGCAGCTGGACGCCCTGGGCGCCACGGACACGCGGATCATCGTCACCTCCGACCTCGACGAGTACGCCATCGCCTCCCTGGCGGCGGCGCCCGTGGACGCGTACGGCGTCGGTACGCAGCTCGTGACCGGGTCCGGGCATCCGACCTGCTCGATGGTGTACAAGCTGGTCGCGCGCGCCGAGTCCGCCGAACCGAAGGCCCCGCTGGTGCCGGTCGCCAAGCGGTCGACCGGCGGCAAGACGTCCATCGGCGGCCGCAAGTGGGCGGCGCGGCGGCTGGACGCGGACGGGGTCGCCGAGGCGGAGGTGGTGGGCACCGGCGCGGTGCCCGCCGAGCTGGCGGACCGGCAACTGCTGGTGGAGCTGGTCAAGGACGGCGCCGTGGTCGGCCGCGAGCCCCTGGACGCCGTACGGGACCGGCACACGGCCGCCCGCGCCAATCTGCCCCTGTCCGCCACCCAGCTCTCCCGGGGCGAGCCGGTGCTGGCGACCGAGTACGTCCAGGACCGGTAGGACGGTAGGACCAGTAGGACCGCCGACGGTGACGGGGCCCCGGGCAGCGGGGCCCTGTTGCCGGGCGCGGAAAATCTCTAGGCTTGCTTACTTCACCCCATGTCGACTTCACCGATAGTCGAAGGACACCGACCATGCGCCGCGCCTTGATCGTCGTAGACGTGCAGAACGACTTCTGCGAGGGGGGCAGCCTCGCGGTGGCCGGGGGTGCCGACGTCGCCGCCGCGATCACCGAGCTGATCGGACAGGCCCCCGCCGGGTACCGGCACGTCGTGGCCACCCGTGACCACCACATCGCGCCCGGCGGCCACTTCGCCGACAACCCCGACTACGTCCGCTCCTGGCCCGCGCACTGCGTCGCCGGCACGGAGGGCGTCGGCTTCCACCCGAACTTCGCCCCGGCGGTCGCCTCCGGCAGCATCGACGCCGTCTTCGACAAGGGTGCCTACGCGGCCGCGTACAGCGGCTTCGAGGGCGCCGACGAGAACGGCGTGAAGCTGGGCGACTGGCTGCGGTCCCGGCAGATCGACGAGGTCGACGTCGTCGGGATCGCGACCGACCACTGCGTACGGGCCACCGCCCTGGACGCGGCCCGGGAGGGCTTCCGTACGACGGTCCTGCTCGACCTGACCGCCGGGGTGGCCCAGGAGACCACCGAACGGGCGATCGAGGAGCTGCGGGCGGCCGGCGTGGAACTGTCGGGGAAGCCGGTCGTCGCCTGACGCCGATCGGTCAGGTCCGGCCTGTTTCGACCTGTCCTGCGAAGGCGGGACTCTCCCCGACTGGTCCAGCTTCACGTCCCCGCCCCCGCCGGACGCCCAGGGAGCCCACACCCCCACGGGCCCGTCGAGGGAGGCAGCCGACGGCGCGTCGAGCCCCTCGGCGACGGTGAGGGTGAGCAGCTCCTCCTCCGGGCCCGGCACGGCCTCCCGCCACTCCCCCATGGTCCGCAGCCGCTCAGCGACGGGCTCGGGCTCCCCGACAGCTACGGCCGGCCGGCGGTGTGGCGCACCAGGGACCGGATCGGGCGCCACAGCTCCATCGCGGCTCCACCGTGACCGGGGTCGGGCGCGACGCGCCATATCAGGCCGTCCGGGTGGTGGAGTACGGCCGTGATCTCGTCCGGGGTCGGAGGTGCCGCGTTGCCGCGCAGGTAGACGGCGCGCAGGCCGAGGTTGCGGAGCCTGGTCAGGGCCCGGGCGCGGTTCTGGGCGTGGACGAGGAAGCGGACGGCTGCGTCCGGGTCCCCGGCGGTCGGGCTGGGCAGGTTCAGGGCCACCACGACCCTGCCGTTCGGCAGCTTGCAGAAGCCTCCTGCGGCCATGCGGTCACACCCCCGTGCGAGTCGGTGTCGAGGTCGGCGTCAATAACGGAGTCACAGGAGGCACCTAAACACGACCGGCGGCAACCCGCCAAGGGGTTGCCGCCGATACGCTTCTGACCTGCGGTTTCTCAGGTTACTTCTTCGACGGGCCGACCTTCACCGTGATCGTCGAGCCGTCCTTGGGCTCGCTGACGATCTTGATGGAGGTGTTGGTGTCAACGATCTTGACGCCCGCGAGCGGGTTCGTGGCGTCGTAGTAGGTCGACTTGCCGTCGTCGAAGACCGGGACGCCCGGACGGGACTTGATCTTGGTCGCGACGTCCGCGTTGTGCAGCGTGATCGCGTCCGTCGGGTACAGGCTGAAGGTGGAGTCGAAGGCCTGGACGCGGTTGCGCATCAGCGTGCCGTTCGACCACTTCAGCGGGGTCGGGTGCGAGTCGATCGGGAGGATCAGGCCCTCACCCGGGTGGGCGCTGGTGTTGTCGTCCGCCTGGGAGGTGTCCCACTTCCAGATCAGCAGACCGTTCTGGTAGGCGTAGTGCTCCACCCAGTCCGGACGGGTCGTCGAGAAACCGAAGTTGTACGGGCCGACCTTGAGGGTCTTGTCGTACGACACGTACTGGCGGTTCTCGGCGATGTAGTACTGGGCGTAGTCGTCCGTGATGGCCGAGCCGATGCGGGAGAAGCCGCTCGCGGTCCACGCGGTGTCCGCGGCCTCGGCGTTGTCGGAGAACAGGGTCGCGCCGTCGGCGGTCACCGTGATCTCGTCGGCCGCGAAGCCCTTCTGGGCCACGCCGCCGTCGGTGGCGTAACGGAAGCGCAGGCTGATCTGCTTGCCGGCGTAGGCGTTCAGCGGGAACGTCAGCTTCTGGTACGAGGCCACCGTGCCGGTGAGGGCGGGCTTGTCGCTGCCGTCACGCGGGATGGCGGTGCCGTCGGCCAGGGTGCCGTCGATCGGGGTGTAGCTGGCGCCGCCGTCGGTGGAGACCTCGGTGTACAGGTAGTCGTAGTCCTGCTCGATGTCCCACCAGCCGTCCAGGGTGAGGGACGCGGAGGTCTTGCCGGTCAGGTCGACCGTGCGGGTCAGGGTGTTGCGCAGGTCGTCGCCGCTGCCGCTCCACCACTGGGTGGAGCCCTGCGCGGGGGTGACGACCTCGGTGGTGACCGTCTTCTCGGGGAGCTGCACCACGAGCGCCTGGGCGTTCTTGGTGTTGTACTCCGCGACGCCCAGCTTGTGGGTGGACTTCTTGCCGGCGAAGGCGACGTCGTAGTCCAGCCAGCCGAGCTGGAGCTTGTCCCAGGCGTTCATGTCGCCGGGCAGGTCGCCGATGGACTCCTTGCCGGTGCCGAGCCAGGAGCCGGAGGACATCAGGGTCCAGAAACCGGTGGAGTTCTCGCCGCCGCCGGAGGTGTCGTACTCGTCCGGCAGACCGAGGTCGTGGCCGTACTCGTGGGCGAAGACGCCCAGGCCGCCGTTCTCCGGCTGGATGGTGTAGTCGCCGACCCAGATGCCGGTGTCACCGATCTGGGTGCCGCCGAGCTTGACGGTGTCCGGGCCGGTGGAGCCGGCGTCGGTGCCGAAGGCGTACCAGCGGTGGGCCCAGATGGCGTCCTCGCCCTGGGCGCCGCCGCCCGCGGACTCGTCCTCACCGGCGTGCACGATCTGGAAGTGGTCGATGTAGCCGTCGGGCTCGTTGAAGTTGCCGTCGCCGTCGTAGTCGTAGCGGTCCCACTGGTCGAACCCGGCCAGCTCCGCCTTGATCTCGGCGGCCGTGTCACCGGCGGCCTCGCGCTCGGCGACCCAGGCGTTGACGCCGTCCTGGACCGCGTACCAGGCGCCGGTCGGGGCGTCGTTGGAGCCGTAACGAGCCTCGTTGTAGGGGACCTTGACCCAGTCGGTGACCTCGCCGTCGACCGAGTAGCGGCCCGAGGACTGCTTCTCGTAGTACTTCTTCAGCGACTCGGTCTTCTTGCCGGTGCCGAAGTACAGCTTTTCGAAGTGCGCCTGGTCGTAGTCCGCCTGCCAGGCCGTGGAGTTGTTCGTGGCCCGGTCCGGCGCGGCTATCTGGTTGTGCAGCGGGCCGGTCGTGCCGCCGTAGCGGGGGTCGACCTGGTCACCGAACTCGACGAGGATCGTGAAGATCTTGTCGGTCTTCTCGCGGCCGAGCTCGACGTACTTGCTGTCGCCCTTGCGGCTGTCGAGCTTGACCACCTTGGAGCCGTTGCGGTCCTTGACGGTGGCCTCGCCGGAGATGACCTGCTTCAGGGCCTCCTCGCGCTGCGCCTCCTGGGTCTTGCTGAGCGGGCCGTCGAAGTCGTGCTCCTTGGCCTTGGCCGGCTGGGGGTCCCGCCGGTCCACCGCCGCCGCGCCCGTCGTGCCGCGCTCGGCGGCCTGGGCCACGGCGAACGTGGTGAACGTCGCGGAGGCCGCCGCGAGGGCCACGACCGTCGCGGCCGTTCTGAACGTCCAGGATCTACTGGTCACTTGATGTCCTCCCCTAACGCGCCCGTACGCGCGGAAAAGGGGGGATCCCTGTCAAGGAAGGTCCGCGCGCTGTTATACGCGTGTAGTCAAGTGACGCCATTTGACTACTGGTTTACGAGAAAAGACAGACCTTGACTTGGACAGATCAAGTGCATTATTGAGAGCCGGTGTTCGCATTGCGGACACATGACCGTAACGTGACGAAGCACCGGGGCACCTCGAACAGGCGCGCGGGACCGTCCACTTGCTGGACGTCATGACTCCGTGCGCCCCCTGTGCATCGGCACCGTGGGTTAGGTCACGCTTACCGTTCGTTCCCCTCGGGCATGCAGGCGAATAGAGTCGAGATCTCCCCCGCTTCCGAGGACACGATTGCCATGCCTCGTCCGACTGTCGCACAGCTCACGTACGGTTCCTGCACCGTCATCTTCTCGACGCTCGCCATGCTGCTGCTGTCACAGACGAGTTCGGGACCCGGGATCGCCGTCGTCTCCGTCGCCGCGCTCGCGCTCGGCGTGCTCGTCGCCCTGACGGTGCCGGTGACGCGGTCGTCGCCCGCCCCCGTTCCGCAGCAGCGGCCGGAGCAACAGGCGGTGCCCGAGCCGGTGCCGGTACCCGTACCCGCCTCCGTGGCCGCCGCTCCCGAGCCCGTCCGGGAACCGACGGCACCCTGACCTGACGGTGTGGAAGAAGGGCCCGAGCCCGCCGACTCGGGCCCTCCTTCGCGTTCGTGCGAGGTCAACCGAGGGTGACCACCACCGTCTTGGCCGCCTTGTCGTGCAGGCCCTGCTTGTACGGCTTGTCGAAGTAGCTCCAGCCGCCCGCGATCGCGGTCCACACACAGGCGCAGCAGAACGCGAACGGGATCCACAGCACCAGCGCGCGCACCAGCGAGGACTGCCAGGAGGGGGTGGCGCCGTCGTCCAGGTTGGCGACGCGCATGCCGAGCCACTTCTTGCCGAGGGTCTGGCCGTTCCTGGCGATCAGGATCGTGTCGTACGCGACGTAGAGGACGGCCGTGATGATCTCGCGCCCGAGGGTCTTGCCGAACTCGATCTTGTCGGCGTCGACGGTGTACTGGTCGACGCGGAAGGCCCACACCAGCAGCGCCACCACGATGTACACCAGCACCATGTCGATGATCCGGGCGAGCGTGCGCTTGCCGCTGTCGGCGAGCGGGGGCATCCCGGCGAGCGGGTCGGCCGGGTAACCGCCGTACGCGTCACCGCCCTGACCGCCGTAGGGGCCGCCGCCGCCCGAGTACGGCGGGGGCGGTTCGCCGTCGTACGGGGTGTCGTACGGCGATCCGCCCCGCGGGGGCTCACGCGAGGGCTCCCCGGGCGGCTCCTGTGGTGGCTCCCGCGGAGGCTCCCGCGGAGGGTGTTTCCGAAACGGGTCGTCCTCCGGAGGGCCGCCGGAGCCGGGGGGCGGTTCGGTGGTCATGGCCCGAGTGGAACCCGGGGCCCGGACCACCGCATCCGGCGAGCGGCCGTACGGGTGTCGGCGTACGGGTGTCAGCCGGCCACGAACGTGTGTGCGGCCTTGTCGTGCCAGCACTGGCGCCACGGCCGGTCGAACACTCCCCATACGACGCCCACGGCACCGATCACGAGCAGGCCGGGGACGCTGTAGACGAGCCAGCGGAGCAGGGACGCGCCGAAGGCCGGGGGCTCATGGCCCTCGATGTCCCGCACCTGGAGACCGAGCAGCTTCTTGCCCAGCGTGCGCCCCCATCGTGCGGTCGGCAGGGCCTCGTACACGATCCCGAAGACCAGCAGGACGGCGAGCACGACACCGAGGTAGACGGACGTCGTGCCGTCCAGGAGCCACACCGTGACGGTCCGTCCGGTGAGCTTGGCCTCGTCGATCTTCTCGTTGACGTGGTCGAGGGCCTTCACGCCGAGCGGTACGGCGGCGGCCGAGGTGACGGCGGCGAGCACGAGCGTGTCGACCAGCCGGGCCGCGAACCGCTTGCCCAGTCCCGCGGGCCGGGCCGCCGCCTGCCTGCGGGCGGCCGCCTGGAAGATGTCGTCGACGGGCGGCTTCCAGGGCGCGGGCTGCTCGTCCGCCCCCGCCAGCCGGTGCACCTGCTGCGCCCAGGAGGACTGTCCCCCACCGGAGCCGGGAGCCATGGGCAGGGAGGCGGGCGGCTGGGCGGCGCCCTGAGCGGCCCCGGGCGCCTGCGCCCCTCCGGCTGGCCCACCCGCCTGCCCGGCGGCGGGCGGAAACCCACCGGGGCCCTGGGGGGCGGGGCCTTGCCGGGCGGGGGGCTGTGCGGCGGCGGCCGGATCGGGGAGGCCGTGCTGGACGAGGCCTTGATGGGCGGGGGGCTGCTGGGCGGGAGGCTGTTGGGCGGAGCCCTGGTCGGGGAGGCCGTGCTGGACGAGGCCTTGATGGGCGGGAGGCTGCTGGGCGGGGGTCTGTACGGCGGGACCCTGTGGGGCAGGGGACTGTCCGGCGGGACCCTGTGGGGCAGGGGACTGTCCGGCGGGGCCTTGGTGGGCCGGCGTCTGGGCGGCCGGGCCCTGGAGACCGGGGGTGCCCTGGAGACCGGGGGTGCCCTGCGCCGCCTGGGCGGCCGCGCGCTCGGCGGCGGCCTTGCCCGCGCCGAAGCCGGGCTTTGCGGGGCTCGCCGCGGTGCCGCCGGCCGCGTCCCTCGCCGTGGGACGGCGGAAGACGAACGTGCCACCCGACGCCACGTCGCCGGCCCCGCCGACCCCCTCCTCCGGCTCCGCCGGCGGGATCGTCGTCGTACCGTCCGTACGGGCCGACCAGCCGTCGGGCTGCACCGGGGAACCCGGACCGCCCTGCTGGCCCGGGATGGCGGGCTGCCCCGGCGACCCCGAGTGCCCTGGCACCGCGCCCGGGCCCGGCATTCCCGACTGGCCCGGGACCGCACCCTGGCCGGGAACCCCGCCCTGCCCGGGCACACCCTGGCCCGGCACCGCACCCTGCCCAGGCATGCCCGCCTGGCCCGGCACCGCACCCTGCCCGGGCACCCCCTGGCCCGGAGCCCCCGACTGCCCCGGCGCCGCGCCCCGGCCGGGGACCGCGCCTTGACCAGGTGCCCCCGAGTGGCCCGGTACCCCGTGCTGGGGCTGGCCCGGTACCCCCGGCTGGGGCTGGGTGCCCCAGGAGATCCTGCGGTCCTGGTCGCCGCCGAAGCCGGACTGGTGGGAGCGGTCGGCGCCCCAGGCCGAGGCGGGTTCGGGGCGGCCGCCGCCGAGTTGGTCGGCCGGGTTCGGGTCCTCGTCGAAGAAGTGCGGGCCGGTCTCCTCCACGGGCGAGGCCGGAGGCGTGAGCGGCGTACCGTCCGACGGGGCCGGGCGGCTGGTGCCCGGTACCCAGGCGGAGCCGTTCCAGTACCGGACGTATCCGGGGATGGACGGGTCCGGGTAATACCCCTCGCGGGGCCTGTCGTCGCCGGGGGCCGGGGTTGGGGCGCTCATGTCCGTCGTCCCGTATCTGCTCGGAGGTGGGATGGGGGCATCCACATCTATCAGACGGACGCAACCCCCACCGCCAGTCCCGCCGTACCCACCCCTTTCCGGGCAACCCCGTGCACCCGCTTCACACGTTCGGAAAAAAAGTTCTCCGAACCCGCGTAATGCTCCGCATCCCTGGCGCTCTCTGACTGCGTACACATCCGTACGGAGAGGAGAACGACCATGCATCACACCGTGGTGGAGCGCGAACTGGAGCTCCGGCTCATCCTGTCGCCGGAGCGCAGCATCCCCGTCCCGGCCCGGCTGGGCTACCGCAGCGACGACCCGTTCGCCGTGCACGTCACCTTCCACATCAACTCGGAGCAGCCCGTCCACTGGACGTTCGCCCGTGAGTTGCTGGTGGAGGGGGTGTTCCGGCCCTGCGGGCACGGGGACGTGCGGGTGTGGCCGACGAAGGCGGAGGGCCGGAGTGTGGTGCTGATGGCGCTCAGCTCGCCCGACGGCGACGCCCTGCTGGAGGCACCGGCCGCCCAGGTGTCGGCCTGGCTGGAGCGGACGCTGCGGGCGGTGCCGCCGGGCAGCGAGGGCGAGCAGCTCGGCCTGGACGAGGGGCTGGCCGAGCTGCTCGCCCAGTGAGCGGGCCCGTGCGCGGAGCTCAGAACAGCTTGCCCGGGTTGAGGATCCCCAGCGGGTCGAACACCTGCTTGACGGCCCGTTGCATCTCCAGCCCCACCGGGCCGATCTCGCGCGCCAGCCACTCCTTCTTCAAAACGCCCACCCCGTGCTCGCCGGTGATCGTGCCGCCGAGTTCCAGACCGAGCGCCATGATCTCGTCGAACGAGGCGCGGGCGCGCCGGCACTCGTCGGGGTCCCGGGCGTCGAAGCAGACGGTGGGGTGGGTGTTGCCGTCCCCGGCGTGGGCGACGACCCCGATGGTGAGCCCCTGTTCGTCGGCGATGCGTTCCACGCCCTCGATCAGGTCGCCGAGCCGGGAGCGGGGCACGCACACGTCGTCGATCATCGTGGTGCCCTTGACGGCCTCCAGCGCGACGAGGGACGAACGCCGGGCCTGGAGGAGGAGTTCGGACTCGGCGGCGGTGTCGGCGGGGACCACCTGGGTGGCGCCGGCCGCCTCGCACAGGGCGCCGAGGGCGGCGAGGTCGGCGGCCGGGTCGGGGGTGTCGAAGGCGGCCAGCAGCAGGGCCTCGGTGGAGTCCGGCAGGCCCATCCGGGTGAGGTCGTTGACCGCCTTGACCGTCGTACGGTCCATCAGCTCCAGCAGGGACGGCACATGGCCGCCCGCCATGATCGCGCAGACCGCGTCGCAGGCGGCGGCCGCCGACGCGAACTCCGCCGCCAGCACGAGCTGTCGCGGCGGCTGCGGTCTGAGGGCCAGCACCGCCCGTACGACGATGCCGAGCGAGCCCTCGGAGCCCACGAACAGCCGGGTCAGGTCGTACCCGGCGACGCCCTTCGCGGTGCGCCGTCCGGTGGACATCAGCCGTCCGTCGGCGAGGACGACGTCGAGGCCGAGGACGTACTCGGCCGTCACCCCGTACTTCACACAGCACAGCCCGCCCGAGGCCGTGCCGATGTTCCCGCCGATCGTGCACGTCTCCCAGCTCGACGGGTCCGGCGGGTAGGAGAGCCCGTGTTCGCCGACGGCACGGGAGAGCACGGCGTTGACGACGCCCGGTTCGACGACGGCGACGCGGTCGACCGGGCTGATCTCCAGGATGCGGTCCATCCTGGTCAGCGACAGCACGATGCAGCCGTCGGTGGCGTTGGCGCCGCCGGACAGGCCGGTGCGGGCGCCCTGCGGGACGACGGGCAGACGCAGTGCGGTGGCGGTGCGCATGATGTGCTGGACCTGTTCGACCGTGCGGGGCAGCACGACGACGGCCGGGCGGCCGGCCGGGCAGAAGCTCGCCATGTCGTTGGCGTACGAGGCGGTGACGTCGGGGTCGGTGAGGACGGCGTCGGCGGGCAGGCCGGCGAGCAGACGGTCGACGAGGTTGCCCGTGACCTCGTCGCGTGGCGCTTCGATACGGCTCATGATCACAGGTTCGCACCCGGGGCCATCGGTGTGAACCCCGTCCCCGGCGGCCGTCACCTGCCCGGGCGCGGCCCGTGCGCTGTCGCACAGTGAGCGCCATGGACAGCGTCGTACGAAACGAAGAGAACACCGCGCGGGTGGTGCCCTGGTATCGGCGGCGGGCGCCGGTCGGCGCGCTGGTGGGGGGTCTGGTGCTGGCCGGTGGGGCGGCGGTGCTGTGGGGTGTGCCCGGGGAGCGGGCGCAGCGGGGGGCGCCGGCTCCGGCCGCGGGGGCGCAGGCGGGTGCGGCGGTGGGGGCGGGGGTGCCGGCGGCGCTGCCCGGTCTGGCGGAGCTGATCGCGGAGCGGGAGAGCCGGGTGCGGGAGCATCCGCGGGACGCGGGGGCGTGGGCGGTGCTCGGGGCGGCGTACGTCGAGCAGGGGCGGCGCACCGCCGGGGCGGAGGTCCTCTATCCGAAGGCGGAGCGGGCCCTGCGGACCTCGCTGAAGGTACGGCCGAGGGGCAACAGCGAGGCCCTGGACGGGCTGGCCGCGCTGGCCAACGCCCGCCGGGACTTCCGGGCGGCGCGGGGGTGGGCGGAGGCCGCGCGCCGGGTGGCGCCGGCGCGCTGGACGACGTACGGGCAGCTCATCGACGCCTGCACGGGCCTGGGCGACCACAAGGAGGCCCGCACGGCGTTGGACCGGTTGCTGAAGCTGCGGTCGGGTCCGGCCGTACGGGCGCGGGCGGCGGGCGTGTACTGGGAGCAGGGTCTGCGGGAGGACGCGCAGGCCGCGCTGGCCGACGCGGCGGCCGGGGCCTCCTCGCCCGCCGAGGAGGCGGCGTGGCTGGAGCGGGCGGGGCAGCTCGCGTTCGAGCGCGGGGAGCGGGAGAGCGCGCTCGCCCACTTCCGGGCGGCGCTGCGTCTCGACCCGGACCTGTGGGCCGCGCGGGCGGGGCAGGGGCGGGCGCTGGCGGCGTTGGGCCGCAGCGATGCGGCGCTGACCGCGTACCGCGAGGCGCTCGCCGGGCAGCCGCTGCCGCAGTACGCGCTCGAACTGGGTGAGCTGTACGAGTCGCTGGGGCGGGCCCGTCAGGCGCGGGAGGAGTACGCGCTGCTGCGGGAGCGGGTGCGCCGGGACGCGGCGGGCGGGGTGGACGGGGCGCTGGTGCTGGGGCTGTTCGAGGCGGACCACGGCGATCCGGCGTCGGCGGTACGACGGCTGCGGGCCGAGTGGGAGCGCCAGCCGGGGGTCGCGGTGGCGGACGCGCTGGGCTGGGCGCTGCACCGGGCCGGTGCGGACGAGGAGGCGCTGGAGTACGCGAGGACCGCCACCGACCGGGCGCACGGCGGGGCGGTGCTCAGCGCGTCGTACTCCTACCACCGGGGCATGATCGAACTGGGCCTGGAGCGGACGGCGAACGCCCGTCGGCATCTGGCGGAGGCGCTGCGGCTGAACCCGTCCTTCTCCCCGCTGCACGCCCGCGCGGCCCGAGCGGCGCTGACCCGCCTGGGCGAGGTACCGGACGCGCCGCTGCCGGAGTGATGCGCGCCGCCACCCGGCGCACCGCCCTGCGCCGCGGCCGCGGCCTACGTCGTCTTCTTCGCGGGCTTGTAGTAGAGGGAGAAGCGGCGGGCGCCGGCCGTGCCGGAGGCGAAGCCCAGGTAGAGGCGGGAGCCGCGGACGGCGAGGCCCTCGGGTTCGCGGTAGGTGAGGGTCTGGCCGGCTCCGGTGCGGGTGCGCTGGAGGAGCTTTCCGGTGCGCACGTCGAGGCAGGAGAGGTAGGCGTTGCCCTTCTTGGCCGGGGGGTTGGTCAGGGCGTCGTAGGCGGTGCCGGCGAGCTGGTAGACGTGGTCGCCGTGCAGGGCATAGCCCTGGAAGGGGATCTCGGGGTCGGGGTGGGCGCCGGTCTGGGCGATGTCGGCGACCGGGTCGTCGTAGTCGCGGTCGACGAAGGCTTCGAGGTCCCAGACCCGGTAGCGGGGTTTGCCGTCCATGCGGTAGCGGACCGCGATGCGCTTGGAGGTCATGCAGACCGAGGGCTGGTTGTTGGTGGACCCGGGTATCGGCTTGCGGATGTTGACGTCGTCGCCGGTGCGGACGGCGCCGGCGGCGAAGCGGAAGCGGGTGACGCCCTGGCCGTAACCGCCCTTGGAGGCGGCCTCGGTCCAGATCCAGACGGTGCCGTCGGGGGCGTTCTGCACGCCCATGCTGACGCCGTGCCCGAAGCCCTGGAGATACATGTGGCCGAGCGCGTTGCCCTTGAGGTCCAGGCGGTTGAGGCACAGGTTGCCGGCCGCCTCGCCGCCCTTGCGGACCTGGAGGACGTAGAGGTGGCGGTGGGTCTCGTCGAAGGCGAAGGACTGCAGGACCGTGCCCTCTCGGAGGGCCTTTCCGGCCAGCCAGCTCACGGCCGGTACGGCCAGGTCGAAACGGTCGGACACGGTCCACCCTCGCCTTCGGCGGGGGCCTCGTCCGGGCGACTACAGGTTGCCCCGCTTCTCCTGCTCACGCTCGATCGCCTCGAACAGGGCCTTGAAGTTGCCCTTGCCGAAGCCCATCGATCCGTGGCGCTCGATGATCTCGAAGAACACGGTAGGGCGGTCCTGCACCGGCTTGGTGAAGATCTGGAGGAGATATCCGTCCTCGTCGCGGTCGGCGAGGATCTTCAGCTCGCGCAGGGTGTCCACGGGCACCCGGGTGTCGCCGACCCATTCGCCGAGGGTGTCGTAGTACGAGTCGGGGGTGTCGAGGAAGTGGACGCCGGCCGCGCGCATGGTGCGGACGGTCTGCACGATGTCGTTGGTGTTGAGCGCGATGTGCTGGACGCCGGCGCCGCCGTAGAACTCCAGGTACTCGTCGATCTGGGACTTCTTCCTGGCGATCGCGGGCTCGTTGATCGGGAACTTGACCTTGAGCGTGCCGTCCGCGACGACCTTCGACATCAGGGCGCTGTACTCGGTGGCGATGTCGTCGCCCACGAACTCCTTCATGTTCGTGAAGCCCATGACCTTGTTGTAGAAGCCGACCCATTCGTCCATGCGGCCGAGTTCGACGTTGCCGACGCAGTGGTCGATCGCCTGGAAGGTGCGGTGGGCGGGCGGTTCGACGATCGGGGCGGCGGCGACGAAGCCCGGGAGGTAGGGGCCGTCGTAGCCGGAGCGGTCGACGAGGGTGTGGCGGGTCTCGCCGTAGGTGGCGATCGCGGCGAGGACGACCGTGCCGTGCTCGTCCTTCAGCTCGTACGGCTCGGCGACGGAGCGTGCGCCGTGCTCGACGGCGTAGGCGTACGCGGCGCGCGCGTCGGGGACCTCGATGGCGAGGTCGATCACGCCGTCGCCGTGCTCGGCCACGTGCTGGGCGAGGAAGTGGCCCCAGGTGGTGGCCGGCTTGACGACGGAGGTGAGGACGAACCGGGCCGAGCCGTTGGTGAGCACGTACGACGCGGTCTCCCGGCTGCCGGTCTCCGGGCCGGCGTACGCGACCAGCTTCATGCCGAAGGCGGTGGAGTAGTAGTGCGCGGCCTGTTTGGCGTTGCCCACGGCGAAGACGACCGCGTCCATCCCCCTGACCGGGAAGGGGTCGGCCTGCCGGGCGGTGTCGGGAGCGTGGTGTGTGGTCTGCGTCATGGCGGAAGCCTCACTCCGCAGCGCAAGGTGCGCAACAGTTCGCCTTTCGGCTGGACAATCCGTTCGGCGGTACGGCGGTTTCGGCGGGCTTTGGGTACAGGGTGACCATCTCGGAGGCGGGCGTGGCGATCGATCATCTGGACGGGCGGCTCATCGTGCTGCTGGCGCGGGAGCCGAGGATCGGGGTGCTGGAGATGTCCCGGCGGCTGGGGGTGGCCCGGGGGACCGTGCAGGCCCGTCTGGACCGCCTCCAGTCGACCGGCGTCATCCGGGGCTTCGGGCCCGAGGTCGATCCGGCGGCCATCGGGTACCCCGTGACGGCCTTCGCCACACTCCAGATCCGGCAGGGGCAGGGGCCGGACGTGCGCGCCCACCTCGCCACCGTGCCGGAGGTCCTGGAGCTCCACACCACCACGGGCAGCGGGGACATGCTGTGCCGGCTGGTGGCCCGCTCCAACGCCGACCTCCAGCGGGTGATCGACCGGGTCGTCGGCTTCGAGGGGATCGTGCGGGCGTCGACGGCGATCGTGATGGAGAACGCGGTGCCGTTGCGGATCATCCCGCTGGTGGAACAGGCGGCCGACGAGGACCGGGAGCGGTGACTTACAAAGAAGACGTTGCAAAGCTTTCTTTGCAACGATACCTTTGTACGCATGACCGAGCCCCGGGATCCAGAGGTACGGCAACTCGACGCGCGCTCCTTGCGCGGACTGGCCCACCCCCTGCGCATGCAGCTGCTCGACGCCCTGCGCTTCGGCGGTCCGGCCACCGCTTCCCAACTCGCCGAGAAACTGGGAGAGTCCAGCGGAGCCACCAGCTACCACCTGCGCCAGCTCGCCGCCCACGGCTTCGTCGAGGACGATCCCGAGCGGGGCAAGGGCCGGGAGCGGTGGTGGAAGGCCGCCCATCGGGGCCTGCTGTTCGACGACGCGCTGCTCACCGACGCCGATCCCGCCGTACGCGGAGCGGCGGACCTGTATCTGCACGAGGTCGCGACGACCCAGACCCGCGACCTGTCGACCTGGCTGGGCAACCGCGCCTCCTGGCCCGAGGAGTGGAACCGCTCCTGGGACATGAGCAGCGCGACGCTACGGCTGACTCCTCGGCTCACCCGTGAACTCACCCGGGAGATGCACGAGCTGATCGAGTCGTACCGCGAACGCTCCGCCGACGCGGACGACGCCGAGACCGCGCAGGTCCGCCTGCACACCCACGCCTTCCCGCTCACGACGGACCAGGAGAACCCCCGATGATCACCCCCGAGACCCACCTCGCCCTGCACCACGCCCGCGCCGCCGAGCTGCACGCCTTAGCCGAGGCCCACCGGCTCGCCACCGAGGCCGCACACCCCCGCGCCCTGCGGACCCGCCTCGGCTGGACCCTCGTGGAAGTGGGACTACGGCTGGCCACGCCCGGGCCGGCCGCCCTGGCGCCTAGCAGCTAGGCACGGACCCCTTGCCTCTGTCTCCGCGCCTAGCAGCCAGGCACGGACCCTTGCCGGTCTCCGCGCCTAGCAGCCAGGCACGGACCCCTTGCCGGTCTCCAGAGCGGTGAGCGCGTTCACCGCGCCCTTGAGGGTGGTCACCGGGATCAGACGGAGCCCCTTGGGCAGCTCCGACTTGGCGTCGCCGCACTCGGCCCTGGGCACCAGGAAGACCGTCGCCCCGTCCCGGCGAGCGGCCTGCGTCTTCAGCGCGACGCCCCCGACCGCGCCGACCGTCCCGTCCACGCCGATGGTGCCGGTACCGGCGATGGTGCGGCCGCCGGTGAGATCGCCGCCCTCGCCGTCGCCGTCGAGCTTGTCGACGATGCCCAGCGAGAACAGCAGCCCCGCGCTCGGACCGCCGACGTCGGACAGCTTGAGCGTGACCTTGATGCCGTCGTCCGTACGGTCGAGGTAGCGCAGCGCGGCCTGGGTCGCCGCGTCCTGGGACTCCTCCATCTGCTCGGTGTTGTGCTGCTCGATCTCCTTGGTGGACTGCCCGCTCGGGTAGACCGAGTCGCGCGGCATGATCGCCTGGTCGCTGCGGAACCAGCCGTCGATCACATCACCGAGCCGGACGTCGGCGTCGGGGCCGGTCGCCTCGATCGTCGTCATCCGGAGCTGCCCCGACGTGGTCCGGGTGGGCGCGCCGGAGACCGTGATCACCTGCGTGCCCTGGTTCTCGCCCAGCACGTTCGCCGTCATCCCGGGCTGCGCCACCGAGAACGGCAGCGGCGCGGACACGGCCGTGACGAGCAGCCCCACGACGGGGACGGCGCAGACGGCGACGGCCTGGAGACGAGAGAGACGAGAGAGCACGGGGTCAATGTAACCGGCCGGGGTGTGGACCCGGACGCGCAGGTGCGCGCCACCCCCGGGCCCGGCCGGCCGTCAGCGCAGCGCCTCCGCCACCTCCCGCGCCGCGTCCACCACCCTCGGCCCCACCCGCTCCGGCACCGCGTCGGCCAGCATCACCACACCCACACTGCCCTCGACCCCGGTCACCCCGAGCAGCGGCGCCGCGGCCCCGCTCGCGCCCGCCTCCAGTTCCCCGTGCGTGAGCGTGTAGCCCGGCTCCCCCACCGGCTTCTGCCGCGCGGCGAGGATCGCCCGCCCCGCCGCCCCCCGGTCCAGCGGATGCCGGAACCCGGCCCGGTACGCCACGTGGTAGTCCGTCCACGACGGCTCGACGACGGCGACGGCCAGCGCGTCCGCCCCGTCCACCAGCGTCAGATGCGCGGTCGCCCCTATGTCCTCGGCCAGCGCCCGCAGCGCGGGCAACGCCGCCTCCCGGACCAGCGGATGCACCTGGCGGCCCAGCCGCAGCACACCGAGGCCGACCCGGGCTCGCCCGCCCAGATCACGTCGTACGAGGGCATGCTGCTCCAGCGTGGCGAGCAACCGGTACACGACGGTCCGGTTCACGCCCAGTTTCTGGGACAGCTCGGTGACGGTCAGCCCGTGGTCGGTGTCGGCCAGCAGCTTGAGGACCTTCAGGCCCCGGTCGAGCGTCTGGGAAGTCTCCGCGGTCACGACGCCCACTCCTTCAGTGGTGAGGTCGGCAGCCCCCGTCGCGGCGGATGCGTCACCGAGTCCCGTCAGTGACGCGCTTCAGAGGCCGCCGATCGGCAGAGGGGCCCGGCATGTCCGGGCCCGGTCGCTTCACGGCTGCGCTCCGCGGCGGCGCTGCCACGGGGCGTGTGCGTAGCGGGACAGTAGCGAAGCAGGTTCGCTGAGCGGAAGAGAACGTCCAGAATCCGGTCAATGGCCGGGATGGGCTACTAGGATTTGCCGCGATATGTCGACCCATGGGGAGCGGCCGGTCGGGCCGCCGGGGGCGTGCCTCACTTCATGCGGGTGGCCCATTCCTGGACCTTCGCGATGCGCTGCCGCAACTGCCCCGCCGTCGCCTCCGCGCTCGCCGGTCCCCCGCAGGCCCGCCGCAGCTCGGTGTGGATGACCCCGTGCGGCTTGCCGCTCTGGTGGACGTACGCGCCGACCATCGTGTTGAGCTGACGCCGCAGCTCCATCATCTCCTTGTGCGAGACGACGGGCCGCCGCTCGGCCGGCAGCTCCAGCAGGTCGGCCTCCGCGTCCGGCTTCTTCCTGCTGTGCGCGATCTGCTTGGCCTGCCGCTTCTGCAGCAGCAGTTGCACCTGCTCGGGTTCGAGGAGCCCCGGGATGCCGAGGTAGTCCTGCTCCTCCTCGCTCCCCGGATGGGCCTGCATGCCGAACTCGGCGCCGTTGTACATGACCCGGTCGAAGACGGCGTCGGACTCCAGCGCCTCGAAGGGCAGCATGTCCTGCTCGCCGGTGTCCTCGTCCTGCTGCTTCTCCGCCTCCTGGAGGAGCTTCTCCTCCTCGGCGTACGGGTCCTCCTCGCCCTCCTTCTTCGGCTTGTCGAGGACGTGGTCGCGCTCGCGCTCCATCTCGTTGGCGAAGCCCAGCAGATCGGGCACGGTCGGCAGGAACACGGACGCGGTCTCGCCGCGCCGCCGCGACCGCACGAAACGCCCGACGGCCTGCGCGAAGAACAGCGGGGTGGAGATGGTCGTCGCGTACACCCCGACCGCGAGGCGGGGCACGTCGACGCCCTCGGACACCATCCGCACCGCGACCATCCACCGGTCGGTGCCGCCGCTGAACTCGTCGATCCGGTGGGACGCGCCGGCGTCGTCGGACAGCACCAGGGTCGCCTTGTTCCCGGTGATCTCCCGGATCAGCTTGGCGTACGCCCGCGCCGAGTCCTGGTCGGAGGCGATGACGAGCGCGCCCGCGTCCGGGATCGACTTGCGGACCTCGGTGAGCCGCTGGTCTGCGGCGCGCAGCACGCTCGGCATCCACTCGCCGCGCGGATCCAGCGCCGTACGCCACGCCTGGCTGATCGCGTCCTTGGTCATCGGCTCGCCGAGCCGCGCGGCGATCTCGTCACCGGCCTTGGTCCGCCAGCGCATGTTGCCGCTGTAGGAGAGGAAGATGACCGGCCGCACGACGTGGTCCGCGAGCGCGGAGCCGTAGCCGTAGGTGTAGTCGGCGGAGGAGCGCCGGATGCCGTCGGCCCCCTCCTCGTACGCCACGAAGGGGATGGGGTTGGTGTCGGACCGGAAGGGGGTACCGGTCAGCGCGAGGCGGCGCGTCGCCGGCTCGAACGCCTCCAGACACGCCTCGCCCCACGACTTGCTGTCACCGGCGTGATGGATCTCGTCGAGGATCACCAGGGTCTTGCGCTGCTCGCTGCGGTTGCGGTGCAGCATCGGCCGTACGCCGACGCCCGCGTACGTCACCGCGACACCGTGGTAGTCCTTGCCGAGCGGTCCGGCGCTGTACTCGGGATCGAGCCGGATCCCTATCCTCGCGGCCGCCTCCGCCCACTGCTTCTTCAGATGCTCGGTCGGCGCGACCACCGTCACCTGCTGCACGACATGGTGGTGCAGCAGCCAGGAGGCGAGGGTCAGCGCGAAGGTCGTCTTGCCGGCGCCGGGCGTGGCGACGGCGAGGAAGTCGCGCGGCTGCTCCTGGATGTACTTCTCCATCGCCCCCTGCTGCCAGGCCCGCAGCTTGCTGGCGGTACCCCAGGGGGCGCGGCCCGGGAAGGCGGGAGAGAGGTGGTGGGAGTGCGAGGTGGAGGTGGCGGCGGAAGTAGTCACGGTCTCCGGGTTCGGGGGTCGGGCTCGGTCACGGCTACGTATGACAACCGGGCCACCCTACCGGCGGCCCGGGACCGGCAGGCCGCGAACCGGGCCGGGGCGGCGCAGGGTGGGACCCACGTCACAGCGCCCGCAGTCGCTCCGCGATCACACAGATCTCGGCCTCCGCGCCGGAGGCGACGTCGATGACCAGGTCGTACGCCGTCTCCTGGTCGCAGTCTGCGAGGTCCACGCCGTGCAGGGCGAGAAACGTCACGGCGGCGAGCCAGGCGGCGCGTTTGTTGCCGTCCACGAGGGGGTGGTTGGTGGCGAGGCCGTGCAGCAGCGCGGCGGCCTGCTCGTGGAGGTCCTCGTAGGCGGCCGTGCCGAACATCCGGGCCCGCGGCCGGTGCACCGCGGACGCGAGCAGCCCCGGCGCCCGGGCCTCGGGGGCCCGTCCGCCGAACGCGATCCGCGCGATGTCGGTGACGTCGGCGACGGTGAGGTGCCGTGTGGTGTGTTTCGTCATTCCCCCAGCCTCCGCAGCAGGTCGGCATGGGCCCCGGCCAGCCGCTCGGCCGTCCCTCGCACCCGTGCCTCCTCCGCCCGCAGCCGCTCCCGTACGGCGTCCAGCACCAGGTCCTCCGTCCGGCACCCGGTGGCGTCCGCGAGGTCGGCGAGGGCGCGGTGCAGGTCCGGATCGAGGGGAAGCGAGAGCAGGGTGGACCGACCGGTCGGCGCGCCGGGAGCCGGCAGGGGGCTCGGGGCGGGGGTGAGGGGCTGCATGCCGGTGAGAGTAGGAAGGGGAAGGGTGGAGGGGCGAGGGGTTTTAGGGGCGAGGGGTTCTGGGGGGCGGGTGTCTGCGCGGGGCGCGGGGTTCTATGGGGCGCGTGTCCTCGCGGGGCGAGGGGCTCTACAGGGCGCGTCTCCTCGCAGGGCGATGGGTTCTACGGGGCGCGCCTCCTCGCGGGGTGCGCCTCCTCGCGGCGCGAGGCTCTACGGGGCGCGTGCCTTCGCCGGGCGAGAGGCTTCTACGGAGCCCGCATCCTCGCAGGGCGAGAGGCTCTACAGGGCGCGTCTCCTCGCAGGGCGATGGGTTCTACGGGGCGCGCCTCCTCGCGGGGTGCGCCTCCTCGCGGCGAGAGGCTCTACAGGGCGCGTCTCCTCGCAGGGCGAGGCTCTACGGAGCCCGGGTCCTCGCCGGGCGAGGGGTTCTGCGGGGCGCGCGTCCTCGCCGGGCGAGGGGTTTCAGGGGGCGGGTGTCTTCGTGGAATCGGTGGGCTCGGGCTCGTGCAGCCGGGTCGTCACCCAGGCCCCGAGCAGCGCCACCACGGCCATCGGCAGGAACACGGCGGCGAAGGCGGCCGGGTGGGAGCCCCCGGCGGAACCGGCGGCGGCCGTGTCCGCCACGCTTCCGCCGCCCAGCGCCGCGAAGGCCGCGCCGCCGGCCGCGAGCAGCAGCGCGTTGGACAGACCGTCGGAGATCTGGAGCGCGGCGGAGTTGGCGCCGGCCTCCGCGGGCGCGGACAGCTTCAACAGCAGCACGCTGGTGGAGGAGATCACGAGGCCCATGCCGAAGCACCCGATCCCCCACGCCACGGCCACGGTCCAGGCGGGCACGGAGTGCACGAGCACACTGGGCGCGGTGGCGACGGCCCCGGCGACCAGCACCATGCCGGCCGTCATCAGCCGCTCCCGGTACGGCTCGGCCCAGGGCCGGGTCTGCACCCACGACCCCAGCGCCCAGGTCCCGCCGGCGGCCGCGAGGGAGAACCCGGCGAGCGTCGGGCTCAGCCCCCGCTCGGTGACGAGCATCAGCGGCACGAAGGACTCGGCGGAGATGAAGGCCCCCGCGGCGAGCCCGCGCAGCAGCACCACCGACGGCAGCCCGCGGGCCGCCCGCCAGGTCCCGCGCGGCAGCAGCCCGAGCACGGCGGGCACGAGCAGCGCCAGCCCGCCCACGAGGGGCAGCGCGGAGAGGGGCCGCAGGTCCTGGGCGCCGTACTGGAGCAGTCCGGCCCCGAGGGAGATCATCAGGGCGAGCCGGATCCGCCGCCGGTCGACGGAGGCCACGGCCCCCTCGGCCACGGGTCCACCGGCCCGCCGGCGTATCCGGGGCAGCGCGAGCGCCAGCGGAGGCAGCACCAGCACGGGCATCCCGAGGAAGACCCACCGCCACCCGAGCTGCTCGGTGACGGTGCCCGCGGCGAGGGGCCCGACGATGGACGGCACGACCCAACAGGCGGCGAAGGCGGCCATGATGGCCGGCCGCAACCGCTCCGGATAGGCCCGCCCCACCACCACGTACAGGGCGACGATCACCAGCCCGCCCCCGAGCCCCTGCACGGCCCGCCCGAGGATGAACACCCACATGCTGCCCGCGGTCCCCGCCACCACCAGCCCGGCCCCGAAGGCGGCGATCCCGCTCCCCAGCGCTCCGAGCGGCCCCCGCCGGTCCGACCACTGCCCCGCGAGCACCATCCCGAACAGACTGGTGGTGAAGTACCCGGAGAACGCGAAGGCGTACAAGGAGACCCCACCGAGCTCGCGAGCCGCGACAGGCATGGCCGTCCCCACCGCCGTCGCCTCGAACGCGATGAGCAGCACCACGGAGACGATCCCGACGGTGAGCGCCCGATGGGCGCGCCCGAGCACCCGCTCCGCCCCGGACGCGCCGGCACTCACACACTCGTCTTCCACGACACCGGCGTCGCGGGGTTCCAGGGCTGTCATGCCCGCAAGCGTAAGGTCCGCCACCGACATTGACCCCTGTCAGAAGTCGGACCTCCGCCTACCCCCTTGGTCGTACGCCTACCCCGTTCATGAACGCAGCATGGCAGCCTCATTGCAGCGCCCCGGTTTCCCTTGAGCCGACCTCCACCCCGCCCATACGGTCATCTCACCGAGACGGAACGGGCCTCGACCCCGCTCCCGACCCGGCCGTGTGCCCGAGTGGCTTAGGGACTCGCCTGCAAAGCGAGGTACGTGGGTTCAATTCCCGCCACGGCCTCCTGTGTGCCGTACGGCCGACCACTGGCGGGTGGTCGGCCGTGCGGCTGTCTGCCTTTCGGCCGCCGTCGTCCGGTGGCCAACCCCCTTACTGTTCCCCGGATTTAACCTCCGCCCCCTTGGCGGCCCCGTCTCTACGCGCGTAACTTGAGCCGACCCCCACAGCGCTCATGAACCCGGCCGTACCGACGACGTACGAGGAGACCGCCAGCGTGTCCAGAACCGCAGGGAGCAGACCCCGCCGCAGCATCAACGCCGTCATATCCGTGGGGGTGGCCGGTGCGTTCGCCATCGTCTCCCTTCCCGCCGCGTACGCGACGCCGTCCGCCGCGGTGGTGATCTCCGAGGTGTACGGCGGTGGCGGCAACTCGGGGGCGACCCTGACCCGGGACTTCGTCGAGCTCGGCAACGCGGGCGCGGCGGCCTACGACCTGAGCGGGTACAGCGTGCAGTACCTGCCCGGTTCGCCGTCCTCCTCCTCGCAGTGGCAGGTGACCGCGCTCAGCGGGTCCGTCGCGCCGGGCGGGCGGTTCCTCGTCGCCGAGGCGGCGGGGTCCGGCGGGACGACGGCGCTGCCCACCGCCGACGCCACCGGTTCCATCGCCATGAGCGCGACGAGCGGCACCCTGGCGCTCGTCTCCGGCACCACCGCGCTCACCTGCAGGACCGCGGCCGACTGCGCCGCCGACAGCCGGATCGTGGACCTCGTGGGGTACGGCACCGCGGTCGTCAGGGAGGGCAGCGGGCCGGTCACCGGGGCCTCCAACACCGCCTCCGTGGCACGTGGTGCCTCCCTCGCGGACACCGACGACAACGCCGCCGATCTCGCGGCCGGGACGCCCTCCCCCGTCAACTCGGCGGGGCAGAGCCCCGGTTCCGGTGATGGCGACGGGGGCGGCGGGGGCGAGGACCCCACCCAGCCCGGCACCGTCCGTATCCACGACATCCAGGGCACCACCCGGCTCTCCCCGCTCGCCGGACAGACCGTCACCCGCGTCCCGGGCATCGTCACCGGCGTACGGACGTCCGGGTCGAAGGGGTACTGGATCCAGGACCCGACCGCCGACTCCGACGCCCGGACCAGCGAAGGGGTGTTCGTCTACACCGGGTCCGTCACGCCCACCGTGGCGGTCGGTGACGCGGTGCTGGTCAGCGGCAAGGTCAGCGAGTACTACCCGAGCAGCACCAGCCAGTCCGTCACCGAGCTCACCGGTCCGACGGCGACCGTGCTGTCCAGCGGCAACGCCCTGCCCGCCGCCGTCACCCTGGACGCCACCAGCGTGCCGTCCGCCTACATCCCCACCGCCGGCGGCGGCAGCGTCGAGTCCCTCGCCCTCGAACCGACCGTGTACGCCCAGGACTTCTACGAGGCGAACGAGGGCATGCGGGTCGCGTTCTCCGACGCGCGGGTCGTCGGCGCCGCCAACGCGTACGGCGAGATGTGGGTGACCGTCAAGCCCGACGAGAACCCGACCGTGCGCGGCGGCACCCTGTACTCGAGCTACGACCAGCCCAACACCGGGCGGATCGAGGTCATGTCGCTCGACGCCGGCACCGCCCACCCGGCCGCCAACGTCGGTGACGAGCTGGCCGGCACCACCACCGGGCCGCTCGACTACTCCACCTACGGCGGCTACAACGTCCAGGCCACGCAGCTCGGCACCCGCGTCGACCACGGGCTGAAGCAGGAGGTGACCCGCCGGCAGAAGGGCGACGAGCTGGCCGTCGCCACCTACAACGTGGAGAACCTGGACGCGCTGGACGACCAGACGAAGTTCGACCGGCTCGCCCAGGGCGTGGCGGTCAACCTCAGCTCTCCCGACATCGTCGCCCTGGAGGAGATCCAGGACGACAACGGCGCCACCGACGACGGCACCGTCACCTCCGAGGCCACCCTCACCCGCTTCACCGACGCCATCCGCGCCGCCGGCGGGCCCCGCTACCAGTGGCGCTACATCTCCCCCGCCAACGACCAGGACGGCGGCGAGCCCGGCGGCAACATCCGTCAGGTCTTCCTGTTCAACCCCAAGCGGGTCTCCTTCACCGACCGGGCCGGCGGGGACGCGACCACGGGCACGAGCGTGGTGAAGAACCGCAAGGGCGTCCATCTCACCTACTCCCCCGGCCGGATCGACCCGGCGAGTGACGCCTGGAGCAGCAGCCGCAAGCCGCTGGTCGGCGAGTTCGTCTTCCGCGGCGAGTCCGTGTTCGTGATCGCCAACCACTTCACCTCCAAGGGCGGCGACCAGCCGGTCCACGGCCGCTACCAGCCTCCGGCGCGCAGCTCCGAGACCCAGCGTCAGGCGCAGGCCGCCGAGGTGAACACCTTCGTCAAGTCGCTGCTCGCCGCCGACAGGAACGCCAAGGCGGTCGTCCTCGGCGACCTCAACGACTACGAGTTCTCCGGGACCGTCGGCACGCTCACCGCCGGCAAGGTCCTCACCCCGCTGATCACCACCCTGCCGGCCGCCGAGCGCTACACGTATGTGTACGACGGGAACTCGCAGACCCTGGACCACATCCTGACGAGCCCGGCGGTCACCCGCTTCGACTACGACGTGGTGCACCTCAACGCCGAGTTCGCCGACCAGGCCAGCGACCACGACCCGCAGATCGTGCGGATCGACGTCAACAGGTGCCGCTAGGGCCCATCTGATGGATCTCCGTGGGTGAAGGAGCGGCGTTCGGTGCGTGCGATCGGCGTGCGGCGTGGAGGGTCATGTGGCGGAGCCACCTGGCCCTTCGCGCCGTGCGGGCGTGCCGGGCGTCGCGACGCCGCGGAGCTCCGTCAGACGGGCCCTAGGCGTACAGCCCTCCGCCCGGCTCGTCCTCGAACATGCCCGGCCAGTAGCGCCAGCCGTCGTCGGTGGGGGTGTTCGGGGTCGGGTCGACGGCGACCGGGTCGACGGCGGCCAGGGTGCGGCACATCGTCTCGGCGAGCTGGTCGTAGGCCTCGGTCAGTTCGTACACCGCGTCCAGGGCCCGCTCGCGGCGTATCAGCCACAGGGTGAACGCCAGCGTGGAGACATCGGCGTTGAGCGGGCGCAGGGCGAGGTCCGGCTCGCTCCAGCTCAGCACCGCGCCCGTGTCGCCGTCGACGACCAGGCTGGTGTCCTCCAGGAGGTGGCCGAGACGGATCAGCCGGTGGGCGTTCACCGGGAGCTGCTCGTCGGTGAAGCCGCCCTCGTAGGCGTCGGCGCAGTACTCGGCGAGGGTCTGCAGCGGGATGTCCGTCTCCAGCGAGAACCAGACGACCTCCTCCGGCAGGCCCACCTCGCGCAGGAAGCGGCGGGTCGGGGCGTGGGTGAGGGCCTTGGGGCAGTCGACGTCCTCGAAACGGACGACGTCGCCGCTGCCGAACTCGTCCTCCAGGAGGCGGGGCGGCAGGTCCAGGGCCAGCCCGGACACCGTGCCGGGGCCGGCCACCAGGGCGAGCGGGCGGATCACGGCGGCCAGCTTCCAGAAGAGGCCGGAGTCGCCGCCCGCCCCGCCGTCCTCGAACACGGCGAGGAGCTGCCGGCTCGCCTCCGCGACCGCCTGCGGGCCGAGCCGGCCCGCGTAGGAGGCGAACTGACCGCGCAGGGCGGCGAGTTCGTCGACCGCCGTCGCGAAGCGCAGCAGCTTCTCCAGGGAGGGCGCCAGCGGGCGGGTGTCCATCAGGTCGGGGCGGTCGTGCAGGAAGTACGTCGTGGAGATCTCACCCGTGGCGCCGTCCAGCAGGACGGACTCGCGCTCGCGGCCGTCCGTGCCCAGGATGCCGCCGATCACCAGGCGGTCGCGCAGCTCCGCCGTGAGGCGGCCCTCGGGGTCGCCGGTGGAGTCGGCGACCGTGCGCAGGCCGTCCGTGCGCAGGGCCTCGAACGTCAGCAGGCCGCCCTCGCCGGGCAGTCCGGGGCCGGTCAGCCAGCGGCGTGTCGCGGCGTGCGTGACGTAGGGGTTCAGTTCGTCATCGGTGAAAACGATCGTGGTGGTGCTCCTGGTCGTGCTCATCGGTCCCCCGTGCGTGAAATGTGCGTGCGCCGTCCCACTGCTCCGCAGCCTACGCGGGCCCACTGACAATGGCCCCGACCTGCGGCGACGCCCCGGCGGCAGCGGCCGCCCACACTGATGAGACGTCAAACCGCCCTGGCGCGTTCCCTTCCCGCCTGAATCACCTCGACCGTCTTCCCCACCGTCCACGTGGTGCTGTCCGGCCACCACCCGATCCGCGGGTTCCGGGCGCGCGGCTCCTCCCGGCGGGGCCGGGCCGAGGAGCAGCCCTCGCCCTCGCCTTCGCCGCGCGCGGGGCTCACGTGAAGTAGACGCCGCCCAGCACCACGGCCAGTGCGGCCGCCGCGAACACCAGGACCCACAGGAGCAGCTTGCCCACGCTCGGCGGGGGCTCGTAGCGCTGGGGGTCGCTCACTGGCCCGTCACCACCGCGGCCTGGGGGCGGATCGGGAGGCGGTTGACGGGGCGGCCCGTCGCGGCGCGCACGGCGGAGGCGATGGCCGCCGGGGACGTCACCACCGGGACCGCGCTGGCCGCCTTCGCCCCGAAGGGGGCGACCACGTCCCGTTCCTCGACGAGCTTCACGATCCGGATGTCCGGCGCGTCGAGGGCCGTGGGCAGGGCGTAACCGGTCAGGTCGGGGTGGCGGACCAGTCCGCGCGGGGTGCGCAGGTTCTCGGTGAGCGCGATGCCCACGCCCTGGGTCACGCCCGCCTCGATCCGCGCCGCGAGCTGCGCGGGGTTGAGGATCCGGCCGACGTCCTGGGCGACCGCCAGTTCCACGACCCGTACCGAGCCGATCTCGATGTCGACGTCGACGACCGCGCGGACCGCGCAGAAGGCCATGCCGACGAAGGCGTCGCCCTGGCCGGCGCCGTCCAGCGGCTCGGTCGGATGGGGGCGGCACTGGGCCGTCGCCCACAGCTCCTTGCCGTGCAGCTCCTCGGCGACCGTCGTCGACAGGACACCGTCGTACGAGGTGATCTTGCCGTCGGTGATCTGGAGCAGCTCGGTCGACATGCCGAACTTGTGTGCGAGGGGCTGCAGGAGCTGGGTGCGGACCATCTTGGCCGCGCGTTCCACCGCGCCGCCGGAGACCCAGGTGTGCCGGCCCCGGCAGCCCGCGCCGGCCGGGGGCTGGTCGGTGTCCACGGGCGCGACGTGCACCTCTTCGACACCGAGCGTCTCCTGGACGATCTGGCGGGCCAGCGTGGTGAAGCCCTGTCCGGTCTCCACCGCCGCGCACAGCACCGTCGCGATGCCGTCCTGGATCTTCACCGTCGCTGTGGAGACCTCGTCGGCGCCCTCCGCGCCGAGCATGTGCACCATGCCGAGGCCGTAGCCGACGCCTCGGCGCACCGCGCCCGGTTCGCCAGCGCCCTCGGGGCCGCCCGGCAGCAGCCACTCCTCCTCGGGGGTGTCCTTGGGGAGCGGCGGCAGCGGGTACTCCTGGACCGCCTGGAGCAGTTCGGCGACCGGCGCCGGGCAGGTCACGGTCTGGCCGGTCGGCAGGACGTCGCCGGTGGCCATGACGTTGCGCATCCGCAGCTCGGCCGGGTCGATGCCGAGCTTCTTCGCCAGCTTGTCCATCTGCGCCTCGTAGGCGGCGCACACCTGCATCGCGCCCTCGCCGCGCACATGGCCCGACGGGGGGTTGTTGGTGCGTACGGCCCAGCCCTCGATGAAGGCGTTCGGGACGACGTAGGGGCCGCAGGCGAAGGAGACGGCGGCGGCCAGGGCCTCGGCGGAGGTGTCGGCGTAGGCACCCGCGTCCAGCAGGATCTGCGCCTCGACCTTGACCAGCCGGCCGTCGGCGTCGGCGTGGTGGCGGTAGCGCAGCAGGGTCGGGTGGCGGTGGACGTGGCCGAGGAAGGACTCCTCGCGCGTGGCGGTGAGTTTCACCGGGCAGCCGGTCTTCAGGGCGAGCAGGCCGAGGGGGAGCTGGAAGCCCTGGTCCTCGCGGTCGGCCGTCGCGCCCGGCACCCCGGTGACGACGATCTTCACCCGATCGGGTGCCAGGCCGTAGACGGCCGCGGCCGTGTCGCGGTCGGTGTGCGGGTCGGTGGAGGCCAGATAGAGCTCCACGCCGCCGTCCGGGCGGGGCACGGCGAGGCCGGCCTCGGCGCCGATCGGGGCGGGGTCGGCGCGGCCGATGCGGTACTGGCCCTCGACGACGATCTCGCCGGCCGCGCTCTGGTCGCCGTGGTGCAGCGGGATGTGCCGGATCAGGTTGCCGTCGGGGTGCAGGGCGTCCGCCTCGAACGCCAGCTCGGGGTCGGTCACCGGGTCGAGCACCTCGTACTCGACGATGACGGCCGCGGCGGCCATCCGCGCGGTGTCGGGGTGATCGGCGGCGACGGCAGCGATGGGCTCGCCGTGGTGGCGTACGACCTCGGAGGCGAACACGGGCCGGTCGGCCTTGCCGCGGCCGTGCACCGGGCTGCCGGGGACGTCCTCGTGGGTGATGACGGCGCGCACGCCGGGCATCTCACGCGCGTGGGAGGTGTCGATCGACACGATGCGCGCGTGCGGGTGCGGGGAGCGCAGCACGGCCGCCCAGAGCAGGCCCTCGGCCCACAGGTCGGCCGCGTAGGGGAAGGTGCCCTCCGTCTTGGCACGCGCGTCGGCGGGTTGCAGGGACGCGCCGAGGCCGTGCGGCAGGGGCTCGGGGGCCGGGGCGGCCTCCGCGGTGGTCGTCGCGGTGGCTGCTTCGTTGGTCACGTCTGGCCTCCGTCCTGGCCCTGTCCGTACACCGGGTCGTGCGGGTGGGGCTGTGCCGGGTTCTCGAACGCGGACGGGTGGACGCCGCCGGCGCCCGGGCCCGCCTGGTGCGGGATACGTGCCTCGTCGCCGTCCGACTCGGCCTCGGTCCGGGCCTCGCGTTCGGCGACGACGTCCTTCACGGCGCGCAGGACGCCCTTGTAGCCGGAGCAGCGGCAGAGGTTGCCGCACAGGGCCTGGCGGGCCTCCAGCTCGGTGGGCGCGGGGTTGCCCTCCAGCAGGTCGTGCACGGTCATCGCCATGCCCGGCACGCAGAAACCGCACTGCACGGCCCCGCACCGGGCGAGCGCCCGCTGCACGTCCGAGGGCTGTCCGTCGACGGCGAGGCCCTCGACGGTGCGGACCTCGCTGCCGGCGGTGGTGACGGCCGGGACCAGGCAGGAGGCGACGAGCCGTCCGTCGACCTGGACGTTGCAGGCCCCGCACTCGCCCTGCGAGCAGCCGTCCTTGGCGCCCGCGAGGCCGAGGCGCTCGCGCAGGACGTAGAGCAGCGACTCGCCGATCCAGGCGTCGGTGACGGGCCGGTCGGAGCCGTTGACGCGCAGGACGTAGGAGGCGAGGGGGTGTTCCTCCGCCGGGGGCGGCGGGACGTCGTCTTCGGAGGCCTCGTCGTCGGTCTCCCCGCGCGCGTGTCCGGCCGGGTCGGTGGAACCGGGTCGTCCGGCCTCCCGGTCGGACGGGGCGTCGTGTCCGGCGGCGGCCTCGGCGGGGCCCTGGGCGCCGTCTGCGGGCTCGTGGGCGTCCCGGGTGCCTCCGGGTGCCCCGTCGGCCCCTTCGGCCTCCGAGGCGTCCTCCAGGGCCTCCACGGCCTCCTCGGCGGGGGCGGCCGGGCCCGCGTCGGCCGGGTCGCCGCCGGGCCAGGGCTCGGCGGCGGGGCGGGCGGGCGGCGCGGAGTCCGCGGGCGCGTGGTCGACACCGTGCGCGGGGGCGTGGTCCACGCCATGCGCCGAGGTGGGGTCCACGCCGTGCGGGGGCGTGTGGTCCGTGCCGTGCGCGGGGGTGTGGTCGCCGTGCGGGGCGGGGGTGTGGTCGGTGCCGTGCGGCGCCGGGGTGTGGTCCGGGCGGTGTGTCGGCGGGTGTCCGACCTCGTGCCCGGGCGTGTGGGAGGTGCCGTACGCGGGCGTGTGGCCGGCGTCGTGCGCCGTGTCGTTCGACAGCCCGTACGCCGTGTCGTGCCCCGTCTCGTGCGGCGCGCCCCGCTCCGCCGGGTGTCCGAACCCGCTGGTGTCCGGAGCCGGACGGCCGGTCTCCTGGACGCCGGTGTGCCCGGCCTCGGCCACGCCGGGCTGCTGCGCCTGCTGGGCCCAGTTCTGGCCCGCGCCGTTGGTGGAACCGGTCGCCCAGGGCGCGGCGGCGCCGCCCGGCAGGGTGGCCGGCGGGGTGCCGCCCCACTGCTCGACCAGGGCGGACGTGGTGAACTCGCCGGACTCGTCGGGCAGGTCGCCGCCGGCCACCGGGATCGACCACTGGCCGGTCACGTCGTGGCCCGGGGCGGGCGCGGCCGGTCCCGCCGGGTCGGCCGAGGTGTCGGTGAAGCTCCACTGGCCGGTCGAGCCCGGGTTGTACGTGAACCGGTCGCCGCCGGAGGTCTCCGGGGGGAGCTGCGGAGCGGGCCACTCGGTGCCGCCGGCCGGGGCCGCCCAGGTGCCGTCCGTCGCGGGGGGCGCGGCCGTTATCTGCGGCGGCACGTACCCGTGACCGGGCGCGGCGAGCGGGCTGTCGGCGGCCAGCAGCGCGTCGATGCCGCCCTCGGGGAGCTTGACGAAGGCGGTGGCGCCGTCGTCGTAGTCCCCCTGGGGCAGCGGGTCCCAGCGGCCGCCGCCCTGGGGCGGCCGGCCCTCTCCGTGCTGGTCGTCGGTCACGACAGCGCCCTCCCCAGTGCTCGTCGGGCCAGCGCGGCGACGGTGCGCCGCAGGTGCAGTACGGCGGGCGGAAGCTCCTGCACGGAACCGTCCACGCCCGGGGTCGGGTCCGGGATGCAGGCGGCGGCGACGTACTCGCCGAACGCGTGCAGCGCCTCGAGGACGATCGTGCGGCTGTTGTCCCAGTCGATGAGCCGGGCGACCCACTGCTCGGCGTCGAGGGGCCGCAGCGGCATCGGCGCTATGGCGCCGACGGCGCACCGGACGCCGCGCCGGGCGGGGTCGAGGACCACGGCGACCGAGGCGGCGGCGCGGCCCGGGCCGGTGCGGCCGGTCGCCTTCAGGAAGACCTGCGGGGCGTGCAGCAGCGGCACGCGCACGTAGCCGATCAGTTCACCGCCGCGCAGCATGTCCACGCCGGCCAGCAGATGCGACACCGGGATCTCCCGGCGGGCTCCGCCCGGGCCCGCGATGATCAGGGTCGCCTCCAGCGCGGCCAGCACGGGCAGCGCGTCACCGGTGGGGGCCGCGGTCGCGATGTTGCCGCCCAGGGTGCCCGCGTTGCGGATCTGCGGCGGGCCCGCGGCGCGCGCGGCGGCGGCGAGCGCCGGGATCAGGGCGGCGAAGTCGGGTCGGCCCATGCGCGCGTGCGTGAGCCCGGCGCCGAGCAGGGCGTGGCCGTCCTGGTACTGCCAGCCGCGGATCTCGCTGATCCGGCCGAGACCGACCAGACCGGCGGGCCGGAGCTGTCCCGAGTTGACGGCGGCCATCAGGTCGGTGCCGCCGGCCACGGGCACGGCGGCGGGCATGGCCGCGAGGGCCGCCACCGCCTCGTCCAGCGTCGTGGGCAGCGTGACGGCCTGCGCCGCCTGCGGTGCGTGCGTGCTCAAAACCGGCTGCCCCTTCCCGCTGCCCCACGTGGTCCCACCTGTGCGCCGTACGGTACGTGCTGACAGGGCGGACGTGGCAACTCTGGCACATGTTCGCAACACCCGAAGACGGGGGTCCGCTAGGAGGCATTCGCCCACCTCACCGGCGAGATGGTCCGTTTTCGCATGGCATCTCCGGTGCGCTCGAATTTGCCACTCTTCGGTGACAGTGCCGGGGTTTTTCCGTGACGCCGCGCACGGTACCGCCGCGGCGGCTACCGGTGCGGGGGCGGGCCGTCGATCGGGCGGCCGAGGACGCCGGGCCGCCGCTGCCAGGGCCGGGGCCCCTCGGGCGGTCGGTAGCCGACCCCGAGGGCGTCGAGCCGGCCGTAGTGGGCCTCCATCCGCCGTTCGAAGTCGGCGAAGTCCCGGTCCCCGGGGGCCGGCAGGGCACTCCAGGCGACCTCGGCGAACGCGGCGAGCCGGGGGAACGCCTGGTAGTCCACGCGCGCGTGGTCCTCCATCACCTCGGTCCACAGGTTGGCCTGAGTGCCCAGCACATGCGCCGTCTCCTGCGGCGTGAACCCCTCGGGCACGGGCTCGAACCGGTAGACGTCCTCCAGGGTGCGGACGTACCCGATGGGCACCGGCTCGTCCGGACCGCCGTGCTGCCGGTGGTCGAGGTAGACCTGCTGCTCGGGGCACATGACGACGTCGTGGCCCGCGCGCGCGGCGGCGGCCCCGCCCGCATAGCCGCGCCAGGACGACACGGCCGCGCCGGGCGCGAGGCCGCCCTCCAGGATCTCGTCCCAGCCGATCAGCCGGCGCCCGCGCGCGGACAGCCAGGTGTCGAAGTGCCGTACGAACCAGGACTGCAGGGCGTCCTCGTCGGCGAGCCCGAGTTCCTTCCGCCGGGCCTGTGCGGCGGGGGACTGCCGCCACTGGTCCTTGGGACATTCGTCACCGCCGATGTGGACGAACGCCGAGAACCGCGCGGCGTCGGCGGGGAACAGCTCCAGGACCTCCTCGAACACCCCTTCGTAGAAGCGCAGGGTGTTGTCCGTGGGGGCGAGTACGTTGGGGTTGACGCCCCAGGTGTCCCAGACGGAGAGGCGGGTGGTGTCGATGACGTCGGAGTTGCCGAGTTCGGGATACGCGGCGATCGCGGCCTGCGAGTGGCCCGGTACGTCGATTTCGGGGACGACCGCGATATGCCGCTCGGCGGCGTAGGCGACGATCTCCCGGATGTCGTCCTGGGTGTAGAAGCCGCCGTGCGGCCTCTCGTCCCACAGGGGTGAGGCACGATGGCCGAATTTCGTGCGGGACCGCCAGGAGCCGACCTCGGTCAGCCGGGGATACCTCTTGATCTCGATCCGCCAGCCCTGATCGTCCGTCAGATGGAAGTGGAAGACGTTCAGTTTGTGCGCGGCCATCAGATCCAGATAGCGCAGGACGCCTTCCTTGGGCATGAAGTGCCGGGCGACGTCGAGCATGAGGCCCCGCCAGCGGAAGCGGGGGGCGTCCTCGATGATCTGATGGGGGATGCCGTAGCGGATGCCGGGGCGCACGGGGGCGCGCCGGAAGGCGTGGCGACCGAGGAGCTGACGCAGGGTCTGGGCGCCCCAGAAGACACCGGCCGCGGATCCGCCGCGGATCTCGACGCCCCGGTTCGCGACGACGCCCAGGCGGTACGCCTCCGGCTCCAGCGTCTCGTCCAGGAGCAGCTGGACGGAGTCGCGGGCACCCTCGGACCCGGGCCGCAGGGGCAGGCCGAGGGCGGCGCCCAGGGTGGAGCGCAGCCAGCGCTCGGTGGCCTCGGTACCGGGCCCGGCCCACAGTGCGGTGTCGTCGTCGAACACGACACCGCAGCGCATGGGGCCCTCCACGGCACGGGGCGCGGGAATGAGATCCGTGGGAGAGGTCACGTCACTCCTTGAAAGGGCGGCAAAGAAATCCACCGCGGGCGTGCGGGGCCCTTTCGCGAAACTCTTCAGCGCACCGTCCGGGCCCCGAGAAGATGATCAACAAGGCGGTTCGGTAAGCGGATCCGGAATGGGTCGCCGAGGAAGTGACGGTCGAATTCCGGGGACCATCCGGATACCTCCACCGAAGCCGCGTCGTTGCAACATGTGCAATCACCGTTTCGCCATGCACAACACCCGGAGGTTAGGCACTCCGGGAACACGACCACAAGAGGTCTCCACCACTCTGTGACCCGCCGACGCACTCCGTGCAACGCCGGAACACGCCAAAGGCCCCCGGGGCGCGTCCAACCGCGCCCCGAGGGCCTCGGAGATCCCGTGGGCCGATGCCGTGGGCTACTTGCCGCCCTTGCCGCCCTTGTCGTCGCCGCCGCCCGCGCCCATCGACTCGAAGATCTCCTTGCACATCGGGCACACGGGGTACTTCTTCGGGTCGCGGCCGGGCACCCACACCTTGCCGCACAGCGCCACGACGGGCGTCCCGTCCAGGGCGCTCGCCATGATCTTGTCCTTCTGGACGTAGTGCGCGAAGCGCTCGTGGTCACCGTCGCCGTGCGACACCTGCGGCGTCGGCTCTACGAGGGTCCCCGTACCAGTACCGCGCTCGGGCTCAAGAGTGCTCATGCGCCCAAGGGTACTGAAGGTCACAGCGATCAGTTGAGCGAAGGGTCGTCCGGGTACGTCGCCACCATCGCGAGCTCGTTGCGCTGGCGGCGCAGGACCTCGCGCCAGAGTCTTTCCGGGGACGGGGAGGAGACGTCGCCGGGTTCGGACTCGACGACGTACCAGGCGCCCTCGACCAGTTCGTCCTCCAGTTGGCCGGGTCCCCAGCCGGCGTAACCGGCGAAGATCCGCAGGGAGCCGAGGGCCGAGGCGAGGAGTTCCGGCGGGGCCTCCAGGTCGACGAGGCCGATCGCGCCGTGCACCCGGCGCCAGCCGAGGGGGCCGCGGTCGCCCGAGGAGTCGCCGGGGATCACGGCGACGCCCAGCGCGGAGTCGAGGGACACCGGGCCGCCCTGGAAGACCACGCCCGGTTCCCCGGTGAGGTCGGCCCAGCCCTCCAGGATGTCGCCCACGCCGACGGGCGTCGGACGGTTGAGGACGACACCGAGGGAGCCCTCCTCGTCGTGGTCGAGAAGGAGCACCACCGCACGGTCGAAGTTCGGGTCCGCCAGGGCGGGCGTGGCCACGAGCAGCCGCCCTGTGAGCGAGGACACCTCGGTCATGCCAGACATGATCCCGCATCTTCCCGTGAAGTGGGGAGGCAATGCGGACACACGGGCGAGGGGCAGGTCGGGCGCACGGATGCGGTCCGGGCGCACGAACACGACGGGGCCCGCCCGGTGACCGCATGTGCCCGCCACGGAACGGTTCGTGTTGTGACACAGCTATGACGTCCCTGGGCGTCCCTTGGGCTTACGGGAGGGGGGCGGGGGGCGATTACCCTGTCTGCTCTGGCCCTTGCCCCATCCACTGGCCCCTGCCCCAGTCCACCACCCATGGAACGCGAGATACATGACCGTCAACGGCTCTGACGACGTACTGCTGGTCCACGGCGGAACCCCGCTCGAGGGCGAGATCCGTGTCCGCGGTGCGAAGAACCTCGTACCGAAGGCCATGGTCGCCGCCCTGCTGGGCAGTGAGCCGAGTCGGCTGCGCAACGTTCCGGACATCCGTGACGTGCGGGTTGTACGCGGTCTGCTGCAACTGCACGGGGTGACGGTCCGTCCGGGTGAGGAGCCGGGCGAGCTGGTGCTCGACCCGACCTACGTGGAGAGCGCGAACGTCGCCGACATCGATGCCCACGCGGGCTCGAGCCGTATCCCGATCCTCCTGTGCGGTCCGCTGCTGCACCGTCTCGGCCACGCCTTCATCCCCGGCCTCGGCGGCTGCGACATCGGTGGCCGGCCCATCGACTTCCACTTCGAGGTGCTGCGGCAGTTCGGCGCGACGATCGAGAAGCGGGCCGACGGGCAGTACCTGGAGGCGCCGCGGCGGCTGCGCGGCACGAAGATCCGGCTGCCGTACCCGTCGGTGGGCGCGACCGAGCAGGTGCTGCTGACGGCCGTCCTCGCGGAGGGCGTCACCGAGCTGTCCAACGCGGCGGTCGAGCCGGAGATCGAGGACCTGATCTGCGTTCTGCAGAAGATGGGCGCGATCATCGCGATCGACACCGACCGCACGATCCGCATCACCGGTGTGGAGAAGCTCGGCGGCTACACGCACCGTGCGCTGGCGGACCGGCTGGAGGCCGCGTCGTGGGCGTCGGCGGCGCTGGCGACCGAGGGCAACATCTACGTCCACGGCGCGCAGCAGCGCTCGATGATGACGTTCCTGAACACCTACCGGAAGGTGGGCGGTGCCTTCCAGATCGACGACGAGGGCATCCGCTTCTGGCACCCCGGCGGCCAGCTGAAGTCCATCGCCCTCGAAACGGACGTGCACCCGGGCTTCCAGACCGACTGGCAGCAGCCGCTGGTGGTCGCGCTGACCCAGGCGACGGGCCTGTCCATCGTCCACGAGACGGTCTACGAGTCCCGGCTGGGCTTCACCTCGGCGCTGAACCAGATGGGCGCACACATCCAGCTCTACCGCGAGTGCCTGGGCGGCTCGGACTGCCGCTTCGGCCAGCGCAACTTCCTGCACTCCGCGGTCGTCTCCGGCCCCACCAAGCTCCAGGGCGCCGATCTGGTCATCCCCGACCTGCGCGGCGGCTTCTCGTACCTGATCGCCGCCCTCGCGGCCCAGGGCACGTCCCGCGTCCACGGCATCGACCTGATCAACCGCGGCTACGAGAACTTCATGGAGAAGCTCGTGGAGCTGGGCGCGAAGGTCGAGCTCCCGGGCAAGGCGCTCGGCTGAGCTGTCCGATGTCCGGTACGACGATGGGGCGGCCCCTGGGAGGGGCCGCCCCGTTTGTCGTTGTCCGCGCTCGCCGCGGACGACGCGCCCCCGAAGGGGCGCGGGGAACTGCGCGACCAGCCACAGCCGGCCCGCAGTCGCCTACGACGCTCTCAGCGGAGCGTCACTTGCCCTTGGCCGCTTCCTTGAGCTTCGAGCCCGCGGAGACCTTCACGCTGTAGCCGGCCGGGATCTGGATCGGGTCGCCGGTCTGCGGGTTGCGCGCGGTGCGAGCGGCACGGTGGGTGCGCTCGAAGGTCAGGAAGCCGGGGATGGTGACCTTCTCGTCGCCCTTGGAGACGATGTCGCCGACGACCTCGGCGAACGCGGCCAGCACGGCGTCGGCGTCCTTGCGGGTCACCTCGGCGCGGTCGGCCAGCGCGGCCACCAGCTCACTGCGGTTCATGTTGTTACTCCCGTGTTCTTCTTGCCGTTGCGGCGTGCCACGCGGCGGAGCCGCATAGTGGGCACAGCGAAAAAGCGATGTGCTGGCGCCCAGGGACGCATCCTGCCCCTACCTGCGGCGGGAAAGCCAATCCGGCACCCGCAGGAGTCATGGGAACACCCTTGGGAGTCACCCGAAGCGCGCCTGTGGCTCTGGCCACGATAGACACACCCCGCCGGAAGGGGTCCCGCGACGCGCCGGAGGCGGGGACCGTGGTGATCCTCACAGTCCCCGCGCGTCCCGCGGGACTACGAGGCCGACGCGCCGGCCGCCTTCGCGGCGTCGCGGACGGCGCCCGCGACCGCTCCGGCGACCTTGTCGTTGAAGACGCTCGGGATGATGTAGTTCGCGTTCAGCTCGTCGTCGCTGACGACGTCCGCGAGGGCCTTCGCGGCCGCGAGCATCATCTCCGTGTTGACGGTGCGGGACTGGGCGTCCAGCAGGCCGCGGAAGACACCCGGGAAGACCAGCACGTTGTTGATCTGGTTGGGGAAGTCGGAGCGACCGGTGGCCACGACGGCGGCCGTCTGGCGGGCGACCGCCGGGTCGACCTCGGGGTCCGGGTTCGCGAGCGCGAACACGATCGCACCCTCGGCCATGGCGGCCACGTCGTCGCCGTCGAGGACGTTCGGGGCGGAGACACCGATGAAGACGTCGGCGCCGCGCACCGCTTCCTTGAGGGTGCCGGTGAGGCCCTCGGGGTTGGTGTTGTCGGCGATCCAGCGCAGCGCCGAGCCGGGGGCGGCGTCGACGAGGTCCTCACGGCCGGCGTGCACCACGCCGTGGATGTCGGCGACGACGGCGTTCTTCACGCCGGCCGCGATCAGCAGCTTGAGGATGGCGGTGCCCGCGGCGCCGGCGCCGGACATCACGACGCGGATCGACTCGATGCTCTTGGCCGCCACCCGCAGGGCGTTGGTCAGCGCGGCGAGGACGACGATCGCGGTGCCGTGCTGGTCGTCGTGGAAGACGGGGATGTCGAGGGCCTCGCGCAGCCGGGCCTCGATCTCGAAGCAGCGCGGGGCGGAGATGTCCTCGAGGTTGATGCCGGCGAACCCGGGGGCGATGGCCTTGACGATCTCGACGATCGCGTCGGTGTCCTGGGTGTCCAGGCAGATCGGCCAGGCGTCGATGCCGGCGAACCGCTTGAAGAGGGCCGCCTTGCCCTCCATGACGGGCAGCGCGGCCTTGGGGCCGATGTTGCCCAGGCCCAGTACGGCGGAGCCGTCCGTCACGACCGCAACGGAGTTGCGCTTGATGGTGAGGCGGCGGGCGTCCTCGGGGTTCTCGGCGATCGCCATGCAGACGCGGGCCACACCGGGCGTGTAGACCATGGAGAGGTCGTCACGGTTGCGGATGGGGTGCTTGGACGCCATCTCGATCTTGCCGCCGAGGTGCATCAGGAACGTACGGTCGGAGACCTTGCCGAGCGTGACGCCCTCGATGAGGCGGAGCTGCTCGACGATCTCGTCGGCGTGCGCGGTCGACGTGGCCGCGATGGTGACGTCGATGCGGAGCTTCTCGTGCCCGGAGGCGGTGACGTCGAGGCCGGTGACCGAGCCTCCGTGGGACTCGACGGCCGTGGTGAGCTGGGAGACCGCGGTTCCGCTCGCGGGCACCTCCAGCCTGACCGTCATCGAGTAGGAGACGCTGGGCGCCGTTGCCATGGCCGACTTCCTCTGCACTGCTGGGTGGGTCGCTGGATTGCCGTCCGATCGTCGCACCTACTGACGAGTACGGGAAAGTCGCCTCAAGTTACGGTCGTTTTGTTCCCGGGAAGGGGCGTGCGGGGGCCTGTGGGGCGCCATGCGAAGAGGCCCACATCACATCGGATGTGGGCCTCTCGCCCGTTCATGACACCGGCCCGCCATGCTCGCCTCGCGGCAAGTGGTCGCTCGTAGCGACGAAGGTTGGGCCCGGGGGCTTGGATCGAGCCGGTGTCACACCCAGGCTAACAAACGGATCCCCGAACACCATTCCCGTGCGGGGCGGTTCACAGGAAACGTTCACCCGGGGTCCCCCGGGCGCCCCCGGCTCAGTCCCGCAGCAGGTCGGGCACCCCCCGCGCGTCCGGTTCGTCCCGGTCCCCCGAGACCACGGTGAGCTGCTGGGTGGCCCGGGTCAGCGCGACGTACAGCACACGCAGGCCGGCCGGGGACTCGTCGGCGATCTCGGCGGGCGAGACGACGACCGTGGCGTCGTACTCCAGGCCCTTGGCCTCCAGGCTGCCGAGGGCGACGACCCGGTCGCCGAGCCCGGCGAGCCAGCGGCGGGCCTCCTCGCGGCGCTGCATGGCGACGACGACGCCGACGGTGCCGTCGACCTGCGCGAGGAGGCGTTCGGCCTCGGCGCGGACGGTCGCGGCGAGCGAGTCCCGTACGGCGGTGAAGCGGGGGACGAGACCGGTGGAGCGGACCGCCGAGGGGGACTCGGCGCCGGGCATGGCCAGGGCCAGCACCTTGGCGGCCAGCTCGGCGATCTCGGCGGGGTTGCGGTAGTTCACGGTGAGCTGGAACCGGCGGCGGGGCCGGGTGCCGAGCGCCTCGTCGCGGGCCTCGGCGGCCTCGTCGGGGTCGGACCAGGACGACTGGGCGGGGTCGCCGACGACGGTCCAGGTGGCGTGCCGGCCGCGGCGGCCGACCATGCGCCACTGCATGGGGGTGAGGTCCTGGGCCTCGTCGACGATGACGTGCGCGTACTCGACGCGTTCGGCGGCGAGCCGCTCGGCGCGCTCGCGCTGCGACTCCTCGCGCACCGGCATCAGCTCCTCCAGGCCGGTGAGCTGGTCCAGCGGGTCGAGCTCGCGCCTCTTGCGGGGGCGGGCCGGGCTGCCGAGGATCGCGTGGAGCTCGTCGAGCATCGCGATGTCGTGCACCGAGTGGCCGTCCCGCTTCAGCGAGCGGGCGACCCTGCGGACCTCGCCGGGGTTGAGGATCCGGCGGGCCCAGCGGCCGAGCCTGCGCTCGTCGGCCATCGCCGCGAGGACGGTCGCGGGGGTCAGCTCGGGCCACCAGGCGTCCAGGAACCCGATGAAGGAGTCCTCCGTGGTCACGTCCTCGTCGAAGGAGGAGCGCAGCTCCGCGGCCAGCTCGGGGTCGGTGTGCCGGCCGGCGGCGCCGGAGCGCTCCCACAGGGCGTCCAGGAGCAGCTTGCGGGCGCGGGGGCGCAGCAGGTTGACGGGGGCGGTGCCGCCGAGGGCGCTCTGGCGGATGCGGTCCAGGTCGGCGGACTCCAGCTCGATCCGGCGCCCGAAGGCGACGACGCGGAGCCGGGCGGGGGTCGTCGTGGCCGTCGTACCGGAGGTGACGGGGGTGTCGGAGGTGTCGGAGGTGTCGCCGTCGAAGGCGAGTTGGCCGTTGCCGCCGCCGTTCCGCCGGGCTCCGCCCGGTCCCAGCTCCAGGGCTCCGCGGGCCGCCTTGCGCAGCACGCGCAGCATCCGGGACGAGCCCTTGGCGCGGGCCACGGAGGGGGCGTCGTACAGGGTCGCCTCGACGCCGTCGACGAGGGAGCCGATGGCGCGGATGGCGACCTGGCCCTCCTCGCCCAGGGAGGGCAGGACGCCCTCGGTGTACGCCACCAGCAGCGGGGTGGGCGAGACGATGAGGATGCCGCCGGAGTATCTGCGGCGGTCCTGGTAGAGGAGGTAGGCGGCGCGGTGCAGGGCCACGGCGGTCTTGCCGGTGCCGGGGCCGCCCTCGACGTAGGTCACGGAGGCGGCGGGGGCGCGGATGACCAGGTCCTGCTCGGCCTGGATGGAGGCGACGATGTCCCGCATGGTGTGGCTGCGGGCCTGGCCGAGCGCGGCCATCAGGGCGCCGTCGCCGATGACGGGCAGTGCGTCACCGCCGAGGAACGCCGTCAGCTCGGGGCGCATCAGGTCGTCCTCGACGCCGAGGACCCGGCGTCCCTTGGAACGGATGACCCGGCGGCGCACGACCCGGCCGGGGGCGACGGGGGTGGAGCGGTAGAAGGGGGCCGCGGCGGGTGCGCGCCAGTCGATGACCAGCGGCGCGTACTCGGAGTCGAGGACCCCGATGCGGCCGATGTGGAGGGTCTCGGCGATGTCGGCGGTGTTGTCGTCGCGGACAGCGCCTTCGGCGGGTTCCACGGCGGTGTAGGCGCCGTCGGGGCCCTTCTTGCCGTCCTTGCCGAGGAGGAGGTCGATCCGTCCGAAGAGGAAGTCCTCGAACTCGTTGTTGAGCCGGTTGAGATGGACGCCGGCCCGGAACACCTGGGCGTCGCGTTCGGCGAGGGCGCCGGGGGTTCCGACCTGGCCGCGCTGTGCGGCGTCGTTCATGAGGAACTCCGCCTCGTGGATCTTTTCCTCGAGGCGTCGGTACACCCGGTCGAGGTGTTCCTGTTCGACGCCGATCTCGCGGTCCCGGACCGTGTCCGGTGCGGCGCTGACCGCGGTTTCCTGCTGAGCCTGTGCGGCCACCGGGCCCCCTTCTGACGTGCTGGGCAGCCGTCAACCGTACGCGAAGGGGACCGGTGGAGGCGAGAGCCCGCCCGAAGGCGGGCCCGGCGTTCTTCGTCAGGCGTCGACCTGGACGAGCTTCGTGCCGTCGAAGGTCATGACCTCGAAGTGGTCGATCTCGTTCGGCTTGAAGGCGGCGCCGCCCACGACGTAGAGCGGGTTCTTGGCCTGTTCGGTCTTGGCGTTCGGGAGGCCGTAGCCCCATTCCGGGACGGACCAGGAGGAGACGGTCTCGCGCTTGCCGTCCTTGCCGACGGCGATGAGCGAGCACTTCTCCGGGCCCGAGACGTTCTTCAGCTCGACGCCGACCTCGGTGCCCCAGGCCTTCTCACCCATGGCGACGGTCGCCGTCACCTTGCTGGAGGAGTCGGTCGCGGAGACCTTGTCGGAGAGCGTCTCGAAGGTCGACTTGGCGGGGTTGGTGGTGCTGCTCGCCACCGGCGCCTTGCCGCCGTCGTCGCCGCCGGTCACGGCCATGACGCCGACCGGACCGCCGATGATCAGCGCCGCGGCGGCCGCCACGAGGTAGAAGGAGCGGCGGCGCTTCTGGGCGCGCCGTTCGGACACCTCGTCGACCAGCTTCTCCACGAGGCGGGGGCTCGGCCGGGCGGACAGGGAGTCACCGATCGCCGGTGTGCCGGAGCCGGGCAGGTCCGCGAGCGCGGCCAGCATCGGTTCCATCCCGGCGAGCTCGTCGAGCTGCTGCGCGCACCACTCGCACCCGGCGAGATGCGCTTCGAAGGCGGTCGCCTCGGCGTCGTCGAGGATGCCCAGAGCGTAGGCGCCCACGGTCTCGTGTTCGCTCGGGCTCGGAGATCCCACAGATCCCTGCATGGGGCCAGACATACCCGCACCACCTGATCCGAATCCCCCGTACATGCTCATCACGCCGTCACCCCCCGCTCCTCCAGAGCCAGCTTCATCGACCGCAGGGCGTAGAACACCCGGGAGCGGACGGTGCCACTGGGAATGCCCAGCGTCTCGGCCGCCTCGTTGACGGTACGCCCCTTGAAGTACGTCTCGACGAGCACCTCCCGGTGGGCCGGGGTCAGGTCGTCGAGCGCGTCCGACAGCGTCATCAGCCACAGCGCCTTGTCGATCTCGTCCTCCGCGGGGATGACCTCCAGCGGCGACGGGTCGACCTCCTGCGGCCGGGCCTGCCGGCTGCGGTGGCCGTCGATGACGATGCGGCGAGCGACCGTCACCAGCCAGGGGCGTACCGATCCGGTCGCCCGATTGAGCTGACCGGCGTTCTTCCAGGCACGGATGAGTGTCTCCTGCACCACGTCCTCGGCACGCTGGCGGTCTCCGGCAACCAGGCGCAGGACATACGCAAGCAGGGGTCCGGCATGCTCCCGATACAGAGCACGCATCAGCTCCTCGTCGGGTTCCGAGGGCTGGGACATGCGATGTCGGGCCCTCGATCCATGTTCATTGGCCACGGCCGCATCCTTGCGCACGCCCACCTCCGGTGTCCGGGGGTTCCCCCAGTCGGTCGCTCGGTGACAGGTACGGAAGGGGGGTGCGGAGTGTTCAAACCGAGAAGACAGTTTTCTTCAGGGTGTCATGACGAGGGGGACATGGCGGCACATTCCCACCGCTTCTCCTTCACATTTTCGCCACACGGGCGCGATCGGGCGGGCTGCCCTTGCTCAGGCATGGGCAAACATGATGTTGTCGAAATCACTTCGGCAATTTTGCCGCCAGGCTGTCACGGAACGCTGTGCAATTACTGTCAGCTCGTCAGAGAAGGCGTATACCGGGCAGTTGGGAGCGTGCCAAGGCGGCGCGCCGACGATGCCGTGCGACGCGCTCACGGTTGCCGCAGACCTCGCTCGAACACCAACGTCTGCGCCTGCCGCGGGAGGTGTCGACGTAGACGATCGGGCAGTTGTCCCCCTCGCACTCCCTCAGGCCCGCCCGTGCCACCGGATCCGTGAGCAGCTCCACGGCGTCCCGCGCCACGGCGGCGAGCAGCGCGGCGCACTCCGGCGGCCCGTCCAACTCCCGTACGAGGGTGCCGTCCTCGTCGCGTACGGCGCGGGGGACGGGCGGCGCGGCGCGGGCGGCGTCGTTGAGACGGTCGAGGTCGATGTCGTACGGGCCGGGGTGGACGCGGGCCAGCCAGTCCCGCACCAACCGGTCGACGCCGGAGCGCAGTTCGCGGAACGCCTGCGGCCAGGAGGGGTCGGCGTGGCTGAGCGCGGTGCCCGGCGGGACGAGGCCCGCGCCGCGGATCCAGGCGCACAACGGGCCGACTCCGTCGAGGTGTTCACGGGGATGGCTGGTCGCGAGGAGGTCGAGACAACTGCGTCCGGCGTCGAACCGCAGCTCGTAGGGGTCCGTGGCCGTGCCCAGTGTCATGCGCCACCGCCTGCGTCGGAGCGTTCCTGAGGAAACCGAGGAAACCGTTGCCCTCACAGTGCCCCTTCCCGGGGCGCGGCCGAAACCCCCTGTGCCTCACCCGGCGCGGGGGGCGGGGGCGAGGCGCTGCCCGCAGCCGCGCGAGCGACGGCTCAGGCGTCGGCGTACTTCGTGTCCGCCGCCGGGTCCAGAGCCAGCCGGTACCCCCGCTTCACCACCGTCTGGATCAGCTTGGGCGTGCCCAGGGCCGTGCGCAGGCGGGCCATCGCCGTCTCCACGGCGTGCTCGTCGCGGCCGGCGCCGGGCAGCGCGCGCAGCAGGTCGGCGCGGGGGACGACCCAGCCGGGCCGCCGCGACAGCGCCCGCAGGAGGGACATCCCGGCCGGGGGCACGGGCCTGAGACAGCCGTCGACCAGCACCGCGTGCCCGCGGATCTCCACCCGGTGCCCGGCGAGGGGCAGCGCCCGCGCCCGCCCCGGGAGTTCCTGGCAGAGGAGCTGCACGAGGGGACCGAGCCGGAAGCGTTCCGGCTGGACGGTGTCCAGGCCGCGCGCCTGCAACGGCAGGGCGGTGACCGGTCCGACGCAGGCCGGCAGCACATCGTGGTGGAGCGCGGCGATCAGCTCGGAGAGCAGGCCCCGCTCCTCGGCGCGGGAGAAGAGGGACACCGCGGCCGGCGCGCTGGTGAAGGTGATCGCGTCGAGGCCGCGCGAGACGGCCGCGTCGATGAGCCGGTCGAGCGGGGCGATGTCCTCGGGCGGCATCCACCGGTACACCGGGACGCCGACGACCTCCGCTCCCCCGGCCCGCAGCGCCTCCACGAACCCGGGCAGCGGCTCCCCGTGGAGCTGGACGGCGACCCGGCGGCCCTCGACGCCCTCCTCCAGGAGCCGGTCGAGCACCTCGGCCATGGACTCCGAGGACGGCGACCAGTCCTCGGTGAGTCCGGCGGCCCGGATCGCGCCCTTCACCTTGGGTCCGCGGGCCAGCAGTTCCACCTCGCCGAGCCGGGTGAGCAGCTCCTCGCCGAGCCCCCATCCCTCGGCGGCCTCGACCCAGCCCCGGAAACCGATGGCGGTCGTCGCCACGACGACGTCCGGGGCCTGGTCGATGAGGTCCTTGGTGGCGGCGAGCAGCTCACCGTCGTCGGCGAGCGGCACGATCCGCAGGGCGGGCGCGTGCAGCACGGACGCGCCGCGCCGCTGGAGCAGCGCGCCGAGCTCCTCGGCCCGGCGCGCGGCCGTCACGCCCACGGTGAATCCCGCCAGGGGGCCGTGCTCCACGGATCCCTGCGTCGTGGCGTCCGGTCGCTGCTGTTCCACGTACATCACTCTCGTCCCGCACTCGAGTCGCCCTGCACCTACATGCCGACGAGCCTGTCAACGGTGCGTGACAGGCTCGGTTCGGCTTCATGTCGCCAGTGTTACGTCACACCTCGGCGTAGCTGAGCTGGGGCTTCGCCTCCGAGGAGGGGCTTGCGGCGGTGATCCTCCCCGCCGGGCGGCGAAGGTATACGGCCCAGGTGACCAGGAAGCAGGCCGCGTAGAAGGCGAGGAAGGCGACGAACGCGCCGGTGCCGGAGCCGTAGGAGAGGAAGGACTGGCGGAAGGCCATGTTGATGCCGACGCCGCCGAGTGCGCCGACCGCGCCGATGAGTCCCATGGAGGCCCCGGAGAGCCGTCGGCCGTAGGCGGCGGCCGCCTCGCCCTCGAGGCCCTTGGCGACGGCCTTCGCCTGGAAGATGCCGGGGATCATCTTGTACGTCGAGCCGTTGCCGAGGCCGCTGAGCACGAACAGCACCACGAAGACGGAGACGAACAGCGGCAGCGACTTCTGCATGCTGGCGAAGACCAGGACGGCGGTGGCGGCGGCCATGCCGACGTAGTTGTAGAGGGTGATGCGGGCGCCGCCGTACCTGTCGGCGAGCCAGCCGCCCACGGGGCGGATCAGGGAGCCCAGCAGCGGGCCGATGAAGGTGAGGTAGGCCGCCTGGAGCGGCGTACGGCCGAACTGGTTCGTCAGCACCTGGCCGAAGGCGAAGGAGTAGCCGATGAACGAGCCGAAGGTGCCGATGTACAGGAAGGACATGATCCAGGTGTGGGCGTCCTTCGCGGAGTCGATCGCGGCGCCGGTGTCGTTCTTCACTGACGCGAGGTTGTCCATGTACAGCGCGGCGAGGGTCGCGGCGATCAGGATCAGCGGGATGTAGATCCCGAGCAGGACGCGCGGGCCGCCGCTCGCGCCGATCACGGCGAGGCCGACGAGCTGGAGGACGGGCACGCCGATGTTGCCGCCGCCCGCGTTCAGACCGAGCGCCCAGCCCTTCTTGCGCAGCGGGAAGAAGGCGTTGATGTTGGTCATGGAGGAGGCGAAATTGCCGCCGCCGATGCCCGCGAGCAGGCCGACCAGGAGGAAGGTGGAGAAGGAGGTCCCCGGCTTCATCACCGAGAAGGCGGCGACGGTGGGGATCAGCAGCAGGGCGGCGGAGATGATCGTCCAGTTCCGGCCGCCGAAGATCGCGACGGCGAAGGTGTACGGCACCCGGACGACCGCGCCGACCAGCGTCACCATGGACGTCAGCAGGAACTTGTCGGCCGGGGTGAGGCCGTACTCCGGGCCCATGAAGAGCACCAGCACGGACCACATCGTCCAGATCGAGAAGCCGATGTGCTCGGAGAGGACGGAGAAGACGAGGTTCCGGCGGGCGATCTTCTCGCCCTTGTCGTTCCAGAAGGTCTCGTTCTCCGGGTCCCACTCCTCGATCCAGCGACTCCCCTTCTTCGTGGGGGAAACCGTGGGGGACGGGGGTGCGGTGTCTGTGCTCGGGGCTGTCATGACGCCTCCACGTGCTCCGGGCTCGGGTGATTCGGGGGGATGAGCGGTGATGAGTCCCGAAGGTAGGGAGGGCGCGTTTCCGGTCCTGTGGCTGTCGGTGACCGGAAGGGAACGTTGCTCTCACCTCCGGCGGCAGCCCGGTGAGAGGTTGCGGGCACGACGGCGGGCGCCGTCGGGCCACAGCCGGGGTCCGCGCCCGGCCGCCAGATCCTCGGCCCAGCCGAAGCAGACCACGCACAGCGCGGTGAGCGCCCAGACGGCCGGGAGCTGCGGCCAGGGGCTCTCCAGCAGCCAGGACGCGTGCTCCTCCAGCCCGGGGACGCCCCAGAGCCGGTCCCACAGCCCCTCGACCACGTCGATGCACACGTTGTGCCACAGATAGACCGTCACGGCACGGGCGTTGAGGAGCGTGACCAGCCGGTCCCAGCGGCGCAGGGGGCGCGGCCACTCGGTCCAGGACGGGCTGAGGTGCAGAAGCAGCAGGACCGCCGCGAAGGACCACAGGGACTGGGCGAACGGCATGTCGTCCAGGTCGTGCCCGGCCCGGAAGCCGTGTCCGAGGGCGTACCAGAGGCCGATTCCGGCCACCGCCGGCGCCAGGGACGGGACGACATACCGGGGCAGGCGGCGCAGGACGCCCTCCTGGTGGGCCATGCCGAGCAGCCAGCACGCGCCGAAGGCGCCGAAGTCGCTGAGGTGGGAGTCCAGGCGCCGGCTCGGCACGGACAGCGCGCCGAACTCCAGGGCGGCGGACAGGGCGAGCGGTGAGAGGACCGTCGGCCAGGGCGCGGCCCGCAGGGCGCGCAGCAGCAGCGGGGAGAGCAGGACGAACCAGAGGTAGGCGCGGAGGTACCAGAGGGGTACGGCGAGGTCGACGGCCCAGCCGTCGGCGATCAGCCCGTGGACGCCGGGGAGGTTCTCGCCGTACGGCGGGTCGCTGAGCGGGAGGATCCAGAAGGTGAGGTGGAGCCACCACCAGCCGGGGTGGCCCTCGTCGTCCGGGCCCCAGCCGGCGAGCAGCATCCCGCTCACCCCGACCGCGCCGAGCAGCCACAGCGGGGGCAGCAGCCGGCGCATCCGGCCCCGGACGACCTGCGGGGCGGGGCGGTTGCCGAGGGAGCGGGCCATGAGGTTGCCGGCGAGGGCGAACATCACACCCATGGAGGGGAAGACGACGGGCAGCCAGGCCCAGCCCATCAGGTGATAGAGGACGACCCGGAAGAGGGCGATCGCGCGCAGCAGGTCGAAGTAGCGGTCACGGCCGCCCCGGGGCGCGGGTGCCGGGGCGGTGACGTCGGCGGGCTGGGTGGCGGTCATGCCGCGCTCCCCTCCGTCACGGCGGTCTCGGCGGGCGGCGCCGCCACCTGGCCCTTCCTCCGCAGCTTCTGCCAGCGCAGCCGGCCCCCGGTGACGGCGGTGATCCAGGACTGGAGCAGGACGACGTACATGAGCTGGCGGTAGAGGACCTGCTGGAGCGGCAGGGAGATGAGCGGGGTGAGTTTCTCGCGGTCGAGGACGAAGGCGTACGCCGCGCAGCCCGCCTGCACCGCGAGGACGCCGAACCAGGCCGCGATGGTCCTGCCCGTCGGCCCGAACAGCAGCCCGTAGACGAGGAACAGGTCGATGAGGGGGGCGAGGAGCGGGGCGAGGACCATGAAGAGGGAGACGAGCGGCAGCCCGACGCGGCCGAACCGTCCGGAGGGCCCCCGCTCGACGACGGCGCGGCGGTGCTTCCAGATCGCCTGCATGGTGCCGTAGCACCAGCGGTAGCGCTGGGACCACAGCTGCTGCACGGACTCCGGTGCCTCGGTCCACGCCCGGGCCTTCTCCGCGTAGACGACCTTCCAGCCGTCCCGGTGGATGGCCATGGTGATGTCGGTGTCCTCGGCGAGGGTGTCGTCGCTCATGCCGCCGACCCGGTTGAGGGCCGAGCGGCGGAAGGCACCCACCGCTCCCGGGATGGTGGGCATGCAGCGCAGGACGTCGTACATCCGGCGGTCGAGGTTGAAGCCCATCACGTACTCGATGTGCTGCCAGGCGCCGATGAGGGTGTCCTTGTTGCCGACCTTGGCGTTGCCGGCGACGGCGCCGACGGCCGGGTCGGCGAAGGGCTGGACGAGTTCGCGGACGGTGGCCGGCTCGAAGACGGTGTCGCCGTCCATCATCACGATCAGGTCGTGGCGGGCGTTGGCGATGCCCCGGTTGAGGGCGGCGGGCTTGCCCGCGTTGAGCTGCCGTACGACGCGTACGCCGGGCAGGGCGAGGTCCTCGACGATCCGTGCGGTGCCGTCCCCGGAGCCGTCGTCGACGACGACCACCTCGATCGGGTGCTCGCTCGCCATCAGGGAACGGACCGTGTTCTCGATGCACTTGGCCTCGTTGTACGCGGGCACGAGCACCGACACCGGTTCGGTGACCGGCGCGTCCGGGCCCCACCGGAAGCCGCGCCGACGGGTACGGCGGGTGTGGAGCGCGGACAGCGGCAGCATCAGGCCGAAGCGGGCGAGGACGAGGAAGCCGATGGCGGCGAGGCCGACGACGAGCACATCGGTGAGGTCGTCGGCCGCCGTCACCAGGAACACCCAGGCCCTGCCCTTCCACAGATCCACACCGGTGACGGGGGTGTGCGCGCTGGGCGCCTCCAGGGCCTCGGTGAGGTTCTGGAAGCGGTACCCCTTCTTCTGCAGGCCGGGGAGATAGGTGTCGAGGGCGCGGACGGTCTGGCCGCGGTCGCCGCCGGAGTCGTGCATCAGGACGATCGCGCCCTCGCCGGGCTTCGGGGTGGCGTTGCGGATGATCTGCCGCACGCCCGGCCTGCGCCAGTCCTCGCTGTCGGCGGTGGTGAGGACGGTGAGGTAGCCACGGCTGCCGACGTACCGGGTGACCGGCCAGGACGCGTTGTCGAGGGCGTCGGCGGAGGAGGAGTACGGCGGCCGGAACAGAGAGGTGCGGATCCCGGCCGCGCCCTCCAGGGCGAGCTGGTTCTGGGTGAGTTCCCAGTCGATGCGCCGCTTCGACTGGTAGGAGAGGTCGGGGTGGTTGAAGGTGTGCAGGCCGATCTCGTGCCCCTCGTCGACCATCCGTTTCACCAGGTCCGGGTAGCGGGAGGCCATGGTGCCGGTGACGAAGAAGACGGCGTGCGCGTGATGCCTCTTCAGCACGTCGAGGACCTTGGGGGTCCAGGTCGGGTCGGGGCCGTCGTCGAAGGTGAGGACGATCCGGTGGTCCGGCACGTCCAGGCCGGTGGCCCGGCCGCTCCGGGTGTCCACGACGGGGCCGCCGTCGAGGATCTTCCGCGGCACCCGGTCGGCGGGGGCCTCGGGGCGGATCCGGTGGTCGGCGAGGATCTCGCTGTGCACATAGCCGCGCAGCATCAGCATCGCCAACATCGCCGACAGGGCGACGAGCGGGAGCAGCTGGCGCAGCCGCAGCGGGGGCATCAGCCGACGGCGCGCGACGGGACCGACGGAACGTCGGGAGGAACGGCGGTTGGAGCGTGAGGCCATGAGGGGGCGTACTCCGGACGGGAGGGGACGGGGACAGGAAGGGGAGGGCGGGGCCGGAAGGAAGGGAGAAGGGCGTCGGACCAGCCCTGGATGCCGTACGGCGCCACGGGCCGGGCACGGGCCGGGCACCGGCCGGGCACGGGATACCAACGGGTCGGCCTGCGGCCGGTCACACTCCGGGCCTCCGGGCTACGGCGACGGCAGGCTCCTCGGTGTCGGGAGCGCCGGGCGCCGGGCGTCGGGCGCCGGGCGCCGGGCCGGCCACGGCGCTCCTCGGTGTCGGGAGGGCCGGGCGCCGGGCGCCGGGCATCGGGCGTCGGGCCGGCCACGGCGCTCCTCGGTGTCGGGAGCGCCGGGCGCCGGGCGTCGGGCGCCGGGCGTCGGGCGCCGGGCGCCGGGCGCCGGGCGTCGGGCGCCGGGCCGGCCACGGGAACTGTCGGCCGGCCCCCGGACGGGACAGGCACGGGAGGCCACGGATGCGGCCTTCCCTCACACCCCCCGGTCCGCCGCCACCGGTGCCGGGTGTGGGGCGCCGTCCGCGACCGTGTTGGCGCCGCCCGCCGAGGACGGGGAGGACTCGGGCGAGGGGCTGGTGGCCGGGGAGGAGGACGGGGGCTCGGCGGAGGAGGAGCCGCCGCCCACGACCGGGCTGCTCGGGCCCGGGTCGGAGGGCGAGGTGCTGGGTGCCGTATTGGCGCGGGGGCTGCCGCTCGCCGAGGGGCGGGCCGCCGCGGAGCCGGTGGGCGCCGCGGCGCTGCCCGAGGCGCTGGGCCCGCCGCTCGCCGAGCGGGAGGGCACGCCGGCCGAGGCGGAGACGCCGGGGCTGCGCGGGGCCGCGAAGCCCGGGGCGCCGGAGGTCGCGGCGGAGGCGCTCGGACCCCGGGTGGTCTCGACCCGGCCGGCCGGCGGATCGTCGTCCGGGCCCGGCACCGGCAGCCAGGGCGCGCCGGCGTTGCCGGACAGCAGGGTGGCGACGATGACGACGGCGTAGGCCGCGCAGGCGAGCCCCGCCAGGATGCCGATCCGGCGGAAGGTACGGCCGCGGCGGCCCGACGCGTCGACGAACACGGGGGCGTCGGAGGCCGAGGTTCCGGCGCCCTTCGCCGGGTGCGGGGTGTCGAGCTGGACGGTCACCTCGTCCGGGTCGTTGCCCTCACCCACGGACTCGCTCGACCGTTCATTTTCGGCAAGGCTGTTCGAAGCGCCTGCCCGGCCACTTCGCCCGGGAACATCCGCTAAGGACCGATACCCGACGACGGTCGGCACATCCCGAGTCGGAGGGGCTGCTTCCGGCCACTCCGAAGGACCTGGTTGGGCGTCTTCTCGCCATTTCTCCATGTGCGCACTTCCCCCCACGGACCGGTTCAGGGTGCGCCTACGACTCCGAGCGCACGTCGACGAGACCGGGCCCCCACCCGGAATCCGCGCCCCTTTTACCCCACTGCGCTCAGGCCGACGAATCTAGCGCAGGCGTGGGACCGGTGTGCGCGATGTGTCATTTGTGCGCAGAAGGCATGTTCATGTCGATGGCTGGAATCCATCCCCCAACGGGCCGCTGAAGCCACCCCTCCGCCTCGGCGACCTCGGCCGCGGACCGTCGAAGCGCATCGATCCCGGGATGGACCAGCCCCTTTCGCCACACCAGTGACACGGGCGACAAGGGGACCGGGTCGATCAAGGGCCGTGAGACGGTCCCCGTCATGGCCTGAAAACCCACCACCGCAAGGACAGGATTGCCCACCTTTGTAGTGATTCGCTGGAACTCCTCCTCCCCGACGGCGAGGGGCGCCGGCGGTGCCAGGCGGATCCCGCGGCCCTCGAACAGCCGCTCCGCGAGGTCGGTCCACTCGGGCGTCCGGGGGTTGCCGGCGCCGGCGTACACCGTCTCCCCGGCGAGCGCGTCCAGCGGCACTGCGGCCAGCCCCGCCAGCCGGTGACCCTCCGGCAGCACGACCGCCATCGGCTCGTACCGCACGAGCTGCCGCTCCAACCGCCCCCGCAGGACGGGGCCCAGCCCGGCGTACCGCCCGAACGACGCGTCCAGCCGCCCCGCGACGATCTCGGCCGCCGCACCCGTGAGTCCGCTCTCGTACCGGGCCATCAGCTCCAGTTCGGGGGCGAGTTCACGCGCCCGGTGCAGCACGCGCCGTCCGGTGTCGAGGTTCGGCGAGTTCAGGTCGACCAGCAGCGGCCGGGCCCGCCCGAACGCGGCGACGAGGTCGTCCTGCGCCTGCAGCGCCCGGCGGGCGAACGGCACCAGCCGCTCCCCGTCCGCCGTGAGCGTCACCTGCCGGGTGGTCCGTACGAACAGCTCGGCCCCGAGCTCCCGCTCCAGCCGCCGTACGTCCCGGCTGAGCGCCTGCTGGGCGACGTACAGCCGGGCGGCGGCGCGGGTGAAGTGCAACTCCTCGACGACGGCGAGGAAGGCGCGCAGGAGCCGGGGCTCGACATGGGTCTGACCAGGTGCGGACATCCGGCGAACTTACAACGGCGGTGCGTGAATCGGCACCGAGAAGGTGTTGGACCCCCTGCTCGCCCCCGGGAGACGGTTTCCCCCATGCCGGACAGCCCGCCACCCCGCCTCTTCACGGTCACCGCCGACACCTTGGTGATCGTCGACCTCGACCGCCGCGCCCCCGAACCCCCGCCCCACTCCTACCGCCGTGTCCTCTCCCTTCCCGGCGCCCGCGCCTTCACCGCCGGGAACCTCCTCGCCCGGCTGCCCATGGGCATGTTCAGCGTGAGCGCGGTGGTGATGATCGCCGGGGCGCGCGACTCGTACGCCCTCGCCGGCGCGGTCACCGCCACCGGCCTCGCGGCCACCGCGCTCCTCGCCCCCTGGATCGCCCGGCTGGTCGACCGGCACGGACAGGCCAGGGTCGCGGTGCCGGCGACGCTCTTCGCCGCACTCGGCAGCCTGGCCCTACTGCTCTGCGTCCACTACGGCGCCCCGGACTGGACCCTGTTCGCCGCGTACGCCGCCACCGCGACGACCCCCAACACCGGCGGCATGTCCCGCGCCCGCTGGAACCACCTCCTGAGCGGCGACCCGGCCGCCCTGCACACCGCGAACTCCTTCGAACAGGCCGTCGACGAGCTGTGCTTCATGCTGGGCCCGGCGGTCGCGGCCTTCCTGTGCGCCACGTTCTTCCCGGAGGCGGGCACCCTGGCCGGGGTGGTGCTGCTGGTCACGGGCATCCTGACGTTCGCCGCCCAGCGCGCGACGGAACCACCCCCGCACCCCCGCCCCACCGCCGCATCCCCCCTGCGCAGCCCCGGCCTCCCCCCTCTCCTCGCCATCTGCCTCGCCCTCGGCGCGGTGTTCGGCGCGACGGAGGTGGTGACGATCGCGTTCGCCGACGAGCGCGGCCACCGTACGGCGGCGGGCCTCGTCCTCGCCCTCCAGGCCGCCGGCTCCTGCGCGGCCGGTCTCGTCCACGGGGCGATACGACCCTCCGGCCCCGCCTCCCGACGCCACCCCCGGTGCGTGGCGGCGATGGCCACCCTCCTCACCCTCCCCCTCCTCGCGGCAACCGTGCTCGACTCACTCCCCCTGCTGGCCGCGGCGCTGCTCCTCTCAGGAACGGCGACGGCCCCCACGATGGTCACCACCATGGCCCTGGTCCAGGAACGCATCCCCGTGGCCCGCCTGAACGAAGGCATGACCCTCGCGGTCACCGGCCTCCTCGGCGGCATCGCCTGCGGCAGCGCGATCGGCGGCTGGACGGCCGACCACGCCTCCCCCGCGACGGGCTTCACGGTCCCCCTCGGGGCGGCGACGACAGCCCTGCTCATCGCCCTCGCCGCCGCGCGATCGCGGTACCGGTAGCGAAACCGCGGGAGCGCGGCTCCCGTCGACGGAACGGGAGCCGCGCTCCACCTCTTGCACCGGGCCGGTGCCGGCCCAGTTGCTTGATGGCCCGTACCGCCCTCGACCAGCTCACCGCTGGTCCCGGCGCGCCGTCCACGCCAGCACCGCCGACGATCTCTTTGCCACCGCCGGCTGACAGACCCCGCCAGGGCCATTTCCCGCACGCCCCATTGACGCACGTCACACCCGCCCCCTACCTTCCCCCGTCGAAGCGCTTCGACGTCACGCATCGAAACGGTTCGACGACCTCGTCGAACGTCGCGTGGCGGCTGTTCCTGCCCGAAGAACCATCCCGAACTCCCCCGGAGGCACAGGATGTTGACGGCGAGAAGGCGTGCGGTGGCGAGTGCGGCGGCGGCCCTGGCGGGCGCTCTGCTGCTGGCCTCCTGCGGCGGCACGAATGACAGCGGCTCCTCCGATCCCAAGACCCTGCGACTGTGGCACTACGAGGGCCCGACCAGCGCGATGGGCGTCGCCTGGGCCGAGGCGATCAGGGAGTTCGAGGCCACGCACCCGGGCGTGAAGGTGAAGTTCGAGGAGAAGAGCTTCGAGCAGATCCAGAAGACCGCCCCGATGGTCCTCAACTCCTCCGAGGCGCCCGATCTGATGGAGTACAACAAGGGCAACGCGACGGCCGGTCTGCTGTCCAGGCAGGGGCTGCTCACCGACCTCTCCGCCGAGGCGGCGAAACGCGGCTGGGACAAGCTCCTGAGCGCCGGCGTCCGCACCACCAGCCAGTACGACGACAACGGTGTCATGGGTTCCGGCACGTGGTACGGCGTGCCGGACTACGCCGAGTACACGATGGTCTACTTCAACAAGGACCTGTTCGCGAAGTACGACCTACCCGAGCCCAAGACGTTCGACGACCTCGTCACGGCCATGGACACCTTCGTCGAGCACGACATCACCCCCCTCGCCAACTCCGGCGCCGAGTACCTCGCCCAGCAGTACCTCTACCAACTCGCCCTCTCCAAGGCCGACCGCTCCTGGGTCGACTCCTACGAGCTGTACAAGGGCGAGACCGACTTCCACGACACCGCCTGGACGTACGCGGCGGAGACCTTCGCCGACTGGGTGAAGAAGGGCTACCTCGGCGAGAAGTCCAGCGGCACCAAGGCCGAGGAAGCCGGGGTCTCCTTCATCCGGGGCAAGGCGCCGATCCTGTTCTCCGGCAGCTGGTGGTACGGCCGCTTCCAGGCGGAGGCGACGACGTTCGACTGGGGCACCACCCTGTGGCCCGGCTCCGATCTCACCCTCGGCTCCGGCGGCAACCTCTGGGTCGTCCCCAAGAGCGCCGGCAACAAGGAACTCGCCTACGACTTCATCGACATCACCCTGTCGAAGAAGATCCAGAACCTGCTCGGCAACAAGGGCGGCGTCCCGGTCGCGGCCGACCCCGCCGCGATCACCGACCCCAAGGCCAAGGAGCTCATCGAGAACTTCAACACCCTCTCCGCCCGCGACGGCCTCGCCTTCTACCCCGACTGGCCGGTCCCCGGCTTCTACGACGTCCTCGTCTCCGAGACCCAGAAACTGATCACCGGCAGCGAGAAACCGGACGCCTACCTCGACGCGTTGCAGAAGGCGTACGACAAGGGCGTACCCCAGCGATGAGGGCACGCGGCCCCCACGACCGCCCCCACGACTCCTACACCCCGTACCTGCTCCCCGGTCTCCTCGCCTTCCTCGCCGTGATCGTCGTGCCGTTCCTGATGAACACCGGCGTGAGCTTCACCGACTGGCAGGGCGTGGGCCGTCCGTCCTGGGCCGGGTTCGCCAACTACCGGGAGCTGCTGGGCGACGCGGACTTCTGGGCGTCGTTCCGGCACAGCCTGTTCATGGTCGTCGCCATGGCCGCCGTACCGACGGCCCTCGGACTGGTGCTGGCGGCGGCCCTGTTCGACCATGTCGCCCGGCACTTCGGTCCCCGCATCAGCGCGGTGCTGCGCGCCTGCTTCTACCTCCCCCAGGTGCTGCCGATCGCGGTCGCGGGGATCGTGTGGAGCTGGATCCTCGCCCCCGAGGACGGCTCCCTGAACGCGTTCCTCCAAGCGATCGGGCTCGGCGGGTGGCAGCGGGACTGGCTCGGCGACCCCGACCTCGCGCTGTACGGCGTGATGGGTGTGCTGGTGTGGGTGCAGATCGGCTTCCCGCTGGTGGTGTTCATGGCGGGGCTGCAGCGCGTCGACCCCGAACTGCACGAGGCGGCCGAGCTGGACGGCGCCGGCTGGTGGCGCCGGTTCCGGCACATCACGCTGCCGCAGCTGCGCCCGGAGATCCATGTCGTGCTGACCTGGTGCACGATCGCCGCGCTGAAGGTGTTCGGCGCGGTGTACGTGCTGACCAAGGGCGGCCCGGGCGGTGCGACGGACGTGCCGTCCTACTTCTCCTTCACCACCTTCTTCGAGAAGACCCAGGTCGGCTACGGCGCCGCGGTCTCCACCGTGCTGACCGTGATCATCCTCGCCCTCTCCGTGATCGGCCTGCGGCTGCAGGCGCGGGCGCAGGACGCGGAGGACACGACAACGGGGGTGCGCGCATGACCAACGCCCTGCGCCGCTGGCCGGTCCTGGTCGCCCTCTGCCTCGCCGCGCTCTTCATGGTCGTCCCGTTCCTGATCGTCGCCGTGAACGCGGTGAAGTCCCCGGCGGAGTACTCGGCGAACGGCCCGCTCAGCCTGCCGGACGGTCTCTACCTGGACGGTCTGAAGGACTTCTGGGAGCGGGTCGACTACAGCCAGAAGCTCATCAACTCGGCCCTGATCAGCGGCTCGGTGGCGGTCCTCGCGGTCGTCCTGTCGGTCCTCACCGCGTACGCGATCGGCATCGGCCGGGTCCGGGGCCGCACCTGGCTGCTGGCCTTCTTCGTCCTGGCCAACATGCTGCCGCAGGAGGCGCTGGTCTACCCGCTGTACCACCTGAGCAAGGAGGCCGGTCTCTACGACACCCGGCTCGGCGTGATCATCGTCTTCACCGTCGTCCAGTCGGCCTTCGGTACGTTCCTGCTGTCCTCGGTCCTCGCCCGGTTCCCCCGGGAGATCATCGAGGCGGCCCGGATCGACGGCGCGACCACCTGGCAGGTGCTGTGGCGGATCGTCGTCCCCGTCAGCCGCCCCACCCTGGGTGTGCTGCTGGTCCTCTTCTTCGTCTGGACCTGGAACGAGTTCCTGCTCCCGCTGGTCATGCTGATCTCCAACGACAACCAGACGGTGTCGGTGGCCCTCGGCGTCCTCCAGGGCCAGCGGCTGATGGACGCCACCATGACCAACGCCGCCGCCCTGCTCGGCGTCCTGCCCGCGCTCGTCTTCTTCCTCGTCTTCCAGCGCACGCTCACCCGCGGCATCGCGGTGGGCGCCGTGAAGTAAGGAGACCCCCCACCCATGAAGTTCTCCGACGGTTACTGGCTGCTGCGCGAGGGCGTCACCGCCTCGTACCCGGCCGAGGTCCTCGACGTCACCGAGCCCGACGGCGCCGGCGCCCTGGAGATCCACGCCCCGACCCGGCCGATCCGCAGCCGCGGCGACCTGATGACGGGACCGGTCATGACGCTCACCGTCCACAGCCCCATGCCGGACGTCATCGGACTGACCCTGCGCCACTTCACGGGCGAGCGGCCGCGCGAGCCGGTCTTCGACCTCACCGGGACCGGGGCCGGGGCCTCCCCGCTCCTCTCCCACGACGACGACCACGCGACCCTCACCTCCGGCGCGCTGTCGGTCCGGGTGGCCCGCTCCGGTCCCTGGCGGGTGGAGTTCCTCGCCCACGGCCGCACCCTCACCACCAGCGGACCCAAGGGCATGGCCATCCTGCGGGACGCGGCCACCGGCGGCCACTACCTGCGCGAACAGCTCGACCTCGGGGTGGGCACCACCGTCTACGGCCTCGGCGAACGCTTCGGCCCGCTCGTCAGGAACGGCCAGGTCGTGGACATCTGGAACGCCGACGGCGGCACGGCCACCGAACAGGCCTACAAGAACGTGCCGTTCTACCTCACCGACGCCGGCTACGGCGTCTTCGTCGACCACCCGGGCAAGGTCGGCTTCGAGGTCGGCTCGGAGACCGTCTCCCGGGTGCAGTTCAGCGCGGAGACACAGGAGTTGACGTACTACGTCGTCCACGGGCCGGCCCCCAAGGAGATCCTGCGCCGGTACACCGCGCTCACCGGCCGACCGGCGCTCCCGCCCGCCTGGTCCTTCGGGCTGTGGCTGTCGACCTCCTTCACCACCTCCTACGACGAGGAGACGGTGACCTCCTTCATCGAGGGCATGCGGGAGCGCGAACTGCCGCTGTCCGTTTTCCACTTCGACTGCTTCTGGATGCGGGAGTTCCACTGGTGCGACTTCCGCTGGGACCCCCGGGTCTTCCCCGACCCGGAGGGCATGCTGGCCCGGCTGAAGGCCAAGGGCCTGCACGTCTGCGTGTGGATCAACCCGTACATCGCCCAGCGCTCCCCGCTGTTCGACGAGGGCAGGGCGCTCGGGCACCTCCTGCGCCGCCCCGACGGCAGCGTCTGGCAGTGGGACATGTGGCAGCCCGGCATGGCCCTGGTCGACTTCACCAGCCCGGCCGCCCGCGACTGGTACGCGTCGAAACTGGAGGCGCTCCTCGCCCAGGGCGTCGACTGCTTCAAGACCGACTTCGGCGAGCGGGTGCCACTGGACGTGGAGTGGTCCGACGGCTCCGACCCCGAGCGCATGCACAACTACTACACCTACCTCTACAACCGCACCGTCTTCGACGTCCTGCGCAAGCACCGGGGAGAGGGCGAGGCGGTCGTCTTCGCCCGCTCGGCGACGGCCGGCAGCCAGAGGTTCCCCGTCCACTGGGGCGGCGACTGCGAGGCGACGTACGCCTCGATGGCGGAGTCGCTGCGCGGCGGCCTCTCGCTCGGACTGTCCGGGTTCGGCTTCTGGAGCCACGACATCGGAGGCTTCGAGGGCACCCCGACACCGGCGCTGTTCAAGCGGTGGCTGGCGTTCGGTCTGCTGTCCTCGCACAGCCGGCTGCACGGCAGCTCCTCGTACCGGGTCCCCTGGCTGTTCGACGAGGAAGCGGTGGACGTGCTACGGCACTTCACCCGGCTGAAGCTGCGGCTCATGCCGTACCTCTACGACGTCGCCCGCGTCGCCCACGAGGAGGGGCTGCCGATGATGCGGGCGATGGTGCTGGAGTTCCCGGAGGACCCCGGGTGCGCCCATCTGGAACGGCAGTACATGCTCGGCCCGGATCTGCTGGTCGCCCCCGTCTTCAGCGACGAGGGGGACGTCACCTACTACGTCCCCGAGGGCACCTGGACCCACTTCCTCACCGGGGGCACGGTGACCGGTCCGCGCTGGGTGCGCGAACGGCACGGGTTCCGCGGTCTGCCGCTGCTGGTGCGGCCGGGCGCCGTGCTCCCGGTCGGCGCGCACGCCGACCGGCCCGACTACCCGCACGCCGACGGGGTGACCCTGCGGACGTACGGGCTGGAGCGGGGGACGGAGGTGCGGGTCCGGGTGGGGGACACGGTCTTCACCGTCGTACGGGAGGGCGACACCCTGCGGGCGTCGGCGAGCGACTCCTCGGCGCCCTGGGCGCTCGCGGCCGGGGACCGGGTGACCCGGGCCGAGGCGGGCACCGGCTTCCTGACACTGGAGCTCGGATGACGGTGAAGATCACGGATGTGGCGCGGCGGGCCGGGGTCTCCCCCAGCACGGTGTCGTACGCCCTCAGCGGCAAACGCCCGATCTCCACGGCGACCCGGCAGCGGGTCGAGGCGGCCGCCCGCGAGCTGGGCTACCGGCCGCACGCGGGCGCCCGGGCCCTCGCCAGCAGCCGCTCCAACGTGCTGGCGCTGGTCGCCCCGCTGCGGGCCGGCATCCATGTGCCGGTCGTCATGCAGTTCGTGGCGTCGGTGGTGACGGCGGCCCGGCGCCACGACCACGACGTCCTGCTCCTGACCCAGGAGGAGGGCGAGGACGGTCTGCGCCGCGTCGCGGACACGGCCCTGGTCGACGCGCTGATCCTCATGGACGTCCAGCTGAACGACCCCCGGCTGCCACTGCTGCGCACCCTGGACCGGCCGTCCGTGATGATCGGCTTCCCCCGCGACGGTGCCGGGCTGACCTGCATCGACCTGGACTTCCGCAGTGCGGGCGAGCGCTGCGTGGAGCATCTGGCCCAGCTCGGGCACCGGGTGGTCGGGCTGGTCGGGTCTCCCCCGGAGGTCTACGTCCGGGGCACGGCCTTCGCCCAGCGCGTGGTCCAGGGTTTCACCGCCGCCGCCGACCGGGGCGGGCTCGCCTCGGCCGTCCACCCGTGCGAGGCGACCCCGGCGGCGGCCCGGCAGGTGGCCGAGCGCCTGCTCCGCGACCAGCCGGCCCTCACGGGTGTGGTCGTCCACAACGAGGCGGTCCTCGAACCCCTGGTCACCGCCTTCGCACAGCTCGGTCTCCGCGTGCCCGGCGACCTGTCGGTGACGGCGATCTGCCCGGACGAACTGGCCGACTCCCTGGGGATCACCTCGGTCGCCCTGCCGTCCACCGAGGTGGGCGAACGGGCGGTGGACCTGCTGATGGAGAAACTCGCGGGGGGCCTCGTACCCGAGGCGACGCTGCTCCAGCCCTCACTGACGCCTCGGGCGAGCACGGCACCGCGTACGACCGCATGAGAACGGGGCCCGCACTCGGGTGAGTGCGGGCCCCGTTCTCCGGTCGGAATCCGGTCAGGGTGTCTCCACCAGGAAGCGGACGCGGTCCACCACGAACTCGCCGTAGTGCAGGGCCGTCCCGATGGTCTCCATCCCCTGGTACTGCTCCGGGGACAGCGTCGCACCGGGAGCGTGCTCCACGGCGTTCAGCAGCACGCGCAGCGCCAGGTCCGGGGTGCAGTCGCGGGCACAGTCGACGAGCGCGGCACGCACCTCGTCGGCCAGGAACCCCGCCCGCTCGATCTGGGCGACCACCGCGTCCCGCTGGTCCCAGCCGTCCTCCGTGTCGGCACCCGTGAGGGGATGGACGTCCCCCCGCTCGGACAGCCGGGCGTCGCACAGGCCGACGACCGTCTCGGTCCACTCGGCTCCCGTGATCCCCGCGAAGCCCGGCATGTACTGGGCTCCGGCGGTCCACAGCACCTCGAGCGTCTCCGAGGGCAGGTGGTCGGCGAGCGTGCGAGCGTCCCGGCGTACCGCCAGGACCTCCTCGTCGCTCTCCTCCGCCAGGTGTTTCGCCACGACGTCGACGGCCGTGGGCCCGTCGTGGGTCCAGTCCTGGTGGAAGAACCCCATCACCCACGGCACGCCGAAGGCGAACTCGGTGAAGCGCTGCACCGTTGTGTCTCCTCCTTGCTCGGGACCTACTTCGGGTAGCAGGTCTGCACGTAGTAGCCCCGGGGGTGCTTCGGAATCCCCGGACCCTTCGGCGCCCTCACCAGCTTGATGTAGTAGCCGTTGCCCGCGGCCGTGGGGGCTCGGCCCAGCCTGGTCCCGTCGGCGTAGTACACCGTGCCGAGGGAATCACCCTTCGGTCCGAAGAACCCCGACCAGTCCAGGTCGGGCTTGTTGCCCCGCAGCCAGTTGCTGATCATGCTCGCCTTGTCGGCCAGGGCGGCGTCGACGACCTTCTGGGCCGTGTCCTGGTCGACCCACACGCTGTTCGGCGTGTCCCGGCCGTACTTGGCCGTCTTCTGGGTGGCCAGCGCCTCGGCCGCCGCCCTGTTGGGCGTCACGTGCTCCGTGATCGTGTGCGCCAGGCCGGGGAACTTGGCGCCGTCGAACACGATGTCGTTGCAGTTGTGGACCAGCACCGGAGTGCTGCCCGCCACCGCGTAGAACGTGTGCAGACCGGACACCGTCAGGTCGTAGACCGTCCGGGGCGCCCGGTCGTCCCGGTCCCGCACCGCCGCCACCGTACGAAGGGTGCCGTCGGAGGTGCGCACACCGTCGCCGGCGCGCAGGTCGGACGCGAACGTCCAGTCCCGGCCGGTGACGTAGAAGCGGTGGCCCGGCGTGCTCGTCAGACGCCCGCCGTCGGCCAGGGTGATGTCCAGCAGGTCCTCGGTCGGGTGCGAGAACGTGCGGGTGACCGGCTCGGCCCGGGTACGGCCGGTGAGCGGGTCGGTGGCCAGGAGGAGGTCGCCGAAGCGCACGTCACGGATCGCCTTGCGGCTGCCGTCGGCCAGCACCACCTCGGTGGCGCCGGGGAAGCTGTTGAGCTTGCACGCCGTGCGCGCGTCCTCGTACGCCTTCACACTGCGCTCGATCTGGGCCAGCGTCTCCGGGTCCACGTTGTCCAGCGCCTTCAGCGCCTTGAACGCGTCGGTGACCCCGATCCCGGTCTTCATGGCTGCGTCCAGGGCACGGAGCCCCTCCGCGACCTTCGTGAAGGCCTTGCCGGGGATGAAGTTGGACGCGAACCAGGCGCAGCCCGCCTTGTCACCGTGGTAGCAGCGGACCGCGTCGCCCAGCACGACCTCGTAGAGGACCGCGCCGAGGGTGTCCCCGAAGAGGGCCTGCCAGCCCAGGCGCGTGATGTCACCCGCGGAGAAGTGGTGCGTCCACTCCTGCTTCTGGTCCTTGAGGACCACCGTCTTGAGGAAGAGCGTGTCCTCCGCCGGGCAGCCCGACTCGGTGGCGGGGACGTCGGGGTTGGTGCAGAGGTAGTAGCTGACCGTGAGGTCCAGGTGCAGTTCGTACGTCACCGTGCAGCCCTGCAAGGTGTAATCGCACTTGTTGAGCTGCTTGGCCGGGGCCGCGTCGGTCATCTTCTCGATGACGTAGAAGACACCGTTCTCGCCGGTGCCTGCGCCCGCCTGGACCTGGCCGTTGGCCTCCTTGCGCTCCGCCGAGTCCGCCGCCTGCTGGGCCGACTCCGCGTACTTCTGGGCGTCCTTGGCGGCCTGTTCGGCGAGGGTGGCCTCGGCGTCGGCGCGGTCGGCCGCCGCGCGGGCGTCCTTCGCGGCCTGCTCGGCCTGGGAAGCGGCCGTGCGGGCGGCCTCCGCGTCCAGGGCGGCCTGGTCGGCCGAGGCGCGGGCCTCGGTCGCGTAGCCCTCCGCGCGGCCCGCGGCCTTGTCGGCGGCCGCCGCGTCGACGCCGGCCTGCTGGTCGTACTCGATGGTGCGGGCCAGCGAGGCCTGCGCGTCCGCCGCGTACTGGGCGGCCTCGGAGGCGTAACCCAGCGCCTCCTTCGCCGACTTGCGGGCGGTCGCCGCGAAACCGGCGGCCTCCGCGGCCAGCGTGTACGCCGCCTTCGCGTCGCCCGTCGCCGCCGCGGCGAGGCTCGCCGCCTGGTCGGCGTTCTTCTGGGCGTTCGCGGCGTGCGCGTCGGCCACCGCCTTCTGCTGCTCGGCGATCGTCTTCGACGACTGGCCCGTCAGGACCACCAGCCCCGCGGTGGCGTCGGTGTCGACGTACGGGGAACCGAGCTGGACGGCGTCGTTGGCCGGGGCGGCGACCTGCTGCGCCGAGGCGCCGGCGTCGGCGGCGGCCTGGGCGGTGGTGTAGGCGTGCCCGGCCGCGTCGGCCGCCGAGGCGACCGCCTTGACCGACTCCGCCTTCGCCGCGTCGGCCTGGGCCTTGGCGTCGGCCGCGTGCTTGTCCGCCTCGTCGGCCAGCTTCACGGCCGTCCGGGCGGCGGAGGCGGCGGCCTCGGAGGCCTTGATGGCGTCCGCGGCGGCGCTCGTCGCCGTGCGGACGGCGGCGTCCGCCTTCAGCTTGGCGGCCTGGGCGGCGTCCGCGTCGGAGCGGGCGCGCTCGGCGGCGGCCTCCGCGCGGGTGGCGGCGGCGTCCGCGTCGGCGGCTGCCTGGGTCGCGGCGTTGGCCTCGGCGCGGGCCGAGGTCGCCGCGGACTCCGCGTCGTCGGCCGCCGAGTCGGCCGCGTCGGCGGCGGCCCGGGAGGCCTTGGCGTTCGCGTCGGAGTCATGGGCCTCGGCGTAGGCGTCCTTGGCGTCGGCCTTGGCGCGGGCGGCGTTCGCCTTGGACTCCGCGTCCCAGGCGTCGTCGCGCTTGCCCTTGGCGCGGTCGCGGGCGGCCTCGGCGTCCTGACGCTTGCCGCGGGCGGTGGACTCGGCGCTCTCCGCCCGGCCCTTGGCCTCGTTCGCGGTGGTCGCGTAGCCCTCGGCGTTCCTCTTGTGCTGGGCGGCCTCGGCCTGCTTGGCGGCGGCGGTCTCCTTCTCCGCCTTCGCCGTGGCCTCCTCCGCCTCCGCCGCGAGCCGCTTGGCGTGCGCGTCGGCCGCCGCGGCCTTGGCGTCGGCCTCGGCCTTCCGGGTCTCGGCGAGCTTCGCCTTCGCCAGGTCACGGGCGGCCTTTGCGGTCTGCGCCTGGACGGCGGCGGCGTCGGCGGCCGCCTTCGCCTGGGCCCGGGCCTCGTTGGCGGCGGCCGTACGGAACGCGGCCTTCGACTGCGCGGCCTGGGTCAGGGCGCGGGCGGCGATGGTCTCGCTGTCGCCGACGGCGGCCTTGGTGGCGGAGTACGCCGTGTCACCGGCCTTCGACAGCGCCTCCAGGGCGGCGGCCGACGCCTTGGTGACCTGCGCCTTCTGCTGGGCGACCAGCAGACCGCGGCCGCGCGGGGCGCCCGCCCTGTCGGCGGTCGCGTAGGCGGCCTGGGTCGCGGTGTCCGTGTCGGTGGCGGCCTTCTTCGCGACGGCGGCCTGCGCCTTCAGCAGATCGAGCTGCTTCTTCGACGCGGCCTGGGCGTCCGTGACGCCCTTCTTCGCCTTGTCGAACTGGGCCTTCGTCGGGTAGTCGAGGTCGTCGGTGCCGGCGTGAGCGGAGGGGACGACGTCGAACTGCTGCGGGGCCTTGCCGGTGCAGTCCCACATCCGGCCGTCACGGCTGTTGGTGTAGTCGGCGAGGTCGAGGCAGTTGCCGGTCGCCGGGTTGTACAGCCGGGTGGTGCCGTGGGTGCCGTACTCCCAGTTCTGCGAGGTGCTGGTGGAGCAGGTGGAGATCTGCACGGCGGTGCCGTTGGCGTTCGCGCCGCCCTTGACGGTCAGGCACTTGCCCGAGTTGGGGTTGACCAGGTGGTCGCCGGAGATCTGCCACTTCTGCCCGGCGCCGCCGTTGCAGGTGTAGATCTGTACGACCGTGCCGTTGTCCTTCTTGGCGCCCGCCACCTCCAGGCACTTGTCGGTGGCGCCGTGGGCGTGGACGACGAACGGGCTGTCGCCGATCCAGCCCGGGCCGCCGGCCGACCAGTAGTCCTGCCAGCGGGCGAGGTGGTCGGCGATCCAGGACTGGCCCAGCATCTCGCCGAGCGCGGAGGCGCCGTCGGCGAGGGACTTGGTGGCGTCACGGCTCGCGTTCAGGATCTGGTTGCGCTGGGTCGCCTGCGCGGCGATCTCCTGCTGCCATTCGGCCGAGGCGGTGGCGACCTCCTTGCCGAGGACCTTGCTCGGGTCGGCGGGGCTGTGCCAGTCGCAGGAGGCGAACCGGGCCTTCAGGTCCTCGACCGCGATGCGGTACTCGACGCTGCCCGGCTCGGGCGCGGTGCGCGGGAAGCCGCCGGAGGACAGGAAGATGCGGGCGTCGTCGGCCCACTGCTCGTGCATGAAGACGCGGTCTTCCCAGGCCCGCTGCTCGGCCAGGGCCCGGTTCCACTCGGCCTGCGGAAGGCTCGGGTCCGGGTCCTTGCCGTAGAGCGGGGTGCCGAGGTCGGTGACCGCCTTCGCCGTCGCCTCGTCGGCCTTCGGGGTGGGGTCCTCGTAGTAGTCGCCCTCGCTCTTCCACCACTGGGCTCCGAGCCACGGGGTGATGCCGACCTGCTGGAAGTAGTCCTGGCCGCGTCCGGCGAGGCCCGGCGGGTCGGTGAAGTCGGCGACGCTGCGGAAGCCGCCCGGGTAGGAGAGCCCGGACAGGGGCTTCTTCCACTCGCCGAGCCGCCCGTACAGGTCGATCTTGTCGATGTCGTCGCGGTCCTTCTGGAACGCGGTGCTCAGCGCGGTGGTGTTCCAGTACTGCCGGTCGGCCGCCGTGTGCAGCTTGTCCGGTGGCTGGTTCAGACCGTTCTGGGCGACGCCGTACATGGCCGGGCCGCCCATCCGCAGCACCTCGGTCATGAGGCACTGGTCCTGGCGGAGCTGTTCGGCCGCCTTCGCGTCGAAGCCGTCGTAGCTGTCGGCCACGGGCGCCATGTCGTCGGCCGCGTACCGGCCGAGCAGCGACGGCTGTACGGCGAGAGAGCCGAGGACGGCGGCCGCGACGGTGGCCGTCAGCAGTGTGGAAAGTGGCCCGGACCGTGGTGATCCGGGTCTGATGAACCCTCGTACGGGGCGCACGGAAGCATCCCTTCATCGCATGGTGGGCAACCGGGGGTCGCCCGTGCGGCAGGGCATGCGTGAAGAGCCGGCTCGCGGCATGACGAACGGTCTGTCTCTCCCCGTCGGCGACGGTGTCCCCCCGGTCGCCTGTCGTCGCGCACGATGACGGAGTGGTCGGCTCCGTCGGGCGCGGCGATCACCTTACGCAGATGTGACGGGTTCAGGACAAGGGTTTCTGAGAGAAGTGTGAGAAACGTGATGACGGTGGGCCCCGACGGGCGGGCCCGGACAGCACGAAGGCCCCGCCGCGTATGCGACAGGGCCTTCGTCCACATGGGATGAGGGGGTCCGGGGGTCATGCCCCCGGATATGGGGCGAGGTGGCCCGCGCTCGCGCTTTCTGCGAGCACAGGCCACCCCCATCTCGTGGAGATGGCGGGAATCGAACCCGCGTCCAACGGTGCGGAACCAGGGCTTCTCCGTGTGCAGTTCGCTGTGATTTTCTCGGCCCCGGCGATCACGCGAACAAGTCGCCGACGGGCCCAGTCACTGTTTGATTTCCCTCTTCACCCCGTGACCGGGATCAAGGTTTAGTCCCCTAGCTGATGCCAGGAACCGGGTCGGGAACGAGCCCGGGCTGACACTCCCATGAAGGAGCTAAACGATCACTACCTGATCAGGCAGCGAGAGCGTAGAGCTCGGGAGAATCGCTCTTGGAATTGGCGATTATTTTTTTCGGCCTGTGGTTTACGAGATCATGGCCGCTTTCTCGACACGCTTCCCCTGCTTCGACAGCCGCTGTCGAAACCGATCATCCCCATGTTGTTTTTTCAAACCCTCCGAAGACGGGCCTGCACCCGCTGTGGAGTGCGGTGCCATCGTACGTGACCAACGCGGCCCGATGCCACCGTATTCCCCCGGGGTCAGAGCGCCCGCTGCCGCCGCTTGGCCGCCGCGATCGCCCGGTCCGTCTCCCGGCGGTCCTGCTGCTCGCGCAAGGTCTGCCGCTTGTCGTACTCCTTCTTTCCTCGCGCCAGCGCGATCTCGGCCTTCGCCCGGCCGTCCTTGAAGTACAGGGCGAGCGGCACGATCGTGTGACCCGTCTCCTCCGCCTTGACCGCCAGCTTGTCGATCTCCTCGCGGTGCAGCAGCAGCTTGCGCTTGCGCCGCGCGGAGTGGTTGGTCCAGCTCCCCTGGCTGTACTCGGGGATGTGGGCGTTGTACAGCCACGCCTCACCGCCGTCGATCTGGACGAAGCCGTCGGTCAGCGAGGTCCGTCCCTGACGCAGCGACTTCACCTCGGTGCCGGTGAGCACCAGCCCGGCCTCGTAGGTGTCGATGATCGCGTAGTCGTGGCGGGCCTTCTTGTTCTGGGCGACGATCTTGCGCTTGCCGCCCTTCTCGCCGTCCTTGGCCTTGGCGGCCGCCCCGCCCTGCTTGGGCTGGGACTCCTTCGGTACGTACATTCCCTTGCTCATAGTCCCGCCATTTTCGCACCTGGAGGGGGTCGGAGGGAAAGCCGATTACCCGAGGCTCAGGACGGGTCCCCGAGGCCGCTGAGCACCGTCTCGGCCCGCTCCAGCGCCCCGTCGGTCACCTCCAGGTCGGGGGTGATGCCCTTGCCGTCGACCGCGCGGCCGGAGGGGGTGCGGTAGTGGCCGACGGTGAGTTCGGCGACGGAGCCGTCGGGCAGTTCGCTCGGCATCTGCACCGAGCCCTTGCCGAAGGTGCGCGAGCCCACGACGACCGCGCGGCCCCGGTCCTGCAGGGCGCCGGTGACGAGCTCGGCCGCGCTCATGGTGCCGCCGTCGACGAGGGCGACGAGGGGGCGGCCGGTGTCACCGCCGGGAGCGGCGTGCAGGGCGCGCTGGTCGCCGTCGACGTCGTACGTGGCGACCAGGCCGCCGTCGAGGAAGACGGAGGCGGTGGCGGTGGCCTCGGCGACCAGCCCGCCGGAGTTGCCGCGCAGGTCCAGGACGATCCCGGCGCCGGCCGGGGCCGCGCGGACGGCGGAGCGGACGGCGTCGCCGACGCCCTTGGTGAACGCGGAGATCCTGATGACGGTGGCGCCGCCGGGGACGCGGCGGACGGTGACGGAGTCCGTGGACAGCAGGGCCCGGCGCAGCGTCTCGCTCCAGGCGCGGGCGCCGCGCTGCAGGCCGAGGGTGACGGTCGTACCGGCGGCCGCGTCCTTGGCGTCACCGCGCAGTAACGAGACGACCTCGGTGACCGGACGGCCGTCGACCCCGTGTCCGTCGACGCTGCGCAGCCGGTCCCCGGCGCGGATCCCGGCGCCGGCCGCCGGCGAGCCGGACCGCACCTTGGTGACCTCGATCCGCCCGTCCGTGTCCCGCCGCGCCCACAGGCCGACGCCCGTGTAGCGGCCGTCGAGGGATTCCTCGAACTCCTCGTACTCGCCCGCGGAGTAGACGGCGGCCCAGCGGTCCCCGCTGCGGCTCACCGCGCGTTCGGCCGCCTCCAGGGGGGACTTGCCGACCGCGGCGGCCTCCTCGGCCGCGCGGGTCACCTCCTCGGAGTGCCCGGCCGACGCCTCACGCGCCTCGCGCGCCTCCCCGGACGCGGCCCGCCGGCCGTCGCCGGGCAGCGCCCCGGTCGCCGCACCGGCGACGAGCACGCTCGCGAACACCAAGGTCAGGGCGGCCCCGCGGCCGAAACGGCGGGGCTGACAGAACAGGTCGCGGCCTGACATGGCGGTGAGTCTAGGCCAACGCGACGAGCCGTATGCGCCCTTGACCGCACGACTCCCGTGGCATGCGTCACCGCCGCAGTCGAAGTGGGGAAGGCGGAATCGGACAGTGCCGTCAGATCAACCGCTGATCGCGATCCGGGGTGAAGTGCCACCGATGGTGGAGGAGGTGACGACGTGGTCTCAGCACCAGAGGCGGACCGGGCCGGTCATGCCCGGTTCACCTACCGGCTGCGAGTGTCGTCCTCCGCCCGAACTGCGCTGTTGGCCGAGTGGGGCCGCTGCCGGTGGGTGCGGAACGAATGTGTTGCCCGTTGTAAGAAGGCCTACCGCGAGGGGGAGAAGTGCGGCCCGGCTCGCCTGGACAAGACGCTGACCGAGACCCGCGCGGTCACGCCCTGGCCGGCCGAGGGGGCATCGGTCCCCCAGCAGCAACTCATCCGCGACTTCGGCAGGTCCCGCGCGAAGGCTCTCAAGGACATCAAGGACCGTCTGCCGGTCAAGCAGCGGGCGGGGATGCCCGGCTACAAGAAAAAGCACGAGGACGGCCCGAGCCTGTGTCCGCCAGAGACAAGAACTCCGCACGTGTGATGCTCGTCCGGGCAGGTCTGGACCCGGCTGGTGTCGAGGGCGCAAGACCTCCTGGAGCGCTGCTCCAGGAGGCTGCCTGAGCCAGGAATCCCCTCCCGTCGGGGGAGGGGAGCGGTCAGACCTTGAGGTACTTGCGCAGCGCGAAGAACGCCGCCAGGGCCGGCATCAGCAGGCTGGTGGCGAGGATCAGCGGAAGCTTCGTCAGGACCGCGTCCCAGCCGATGAAGTTGATCAGATTCAGCTTCTCGGACAGGGCGAGGCCGTGGTCGATGATGAAGTACCGGGCGATCACCAGGAAGCCGCAGGCGACCGTGCCGCCGATCAGCCCGGCGACCGCGGCCTCCGCGATGAACGGCGCCTGGATGTAGAAGCCGGAGGCGCCGACCAGCCGCATGATCCCGGTCTCCCGGCGGCGGCTGAACGCCGAGACCCGCACGGTGTTCACGATCAGCATCAGCGCGACCACCAGCATCAGCGCCATCACCGCGCGCGCGGCCCAGTTCATGCCGTTGAGCAGCCCGAACAGGTTGTCCAGGATGCCCTTCTGGTCCTGCACGGACTGCACGCCGTCCCGCCCGTCGAAGGCGGTCGCGATGACCTGGTACTTCTCCGGGTCCTTCAGCTTGATCCGGTACGACTCCTGCATCTGGTCCGGCGTGAGCGAGGCGGCCAGCGGCGAGTCGCCGAACTGCTCCTTGTAGTGCTTGTACGCGTCGTCCTGCGACTCGTACGTCACCGTCTGGACCACCGACATCTTGTCGAGGTCGGACTTGATCTGCTTCTTCTGGTCCTCGGTGACGGCGCCCTTGGCGCAGTTGGGGTCGGACTCGGCGTCGCTCTTGTTGCAGAGGAAGATCGAGACGTTGACCTTGTCGTACCAGTAGCCCTTCATGGTGCTGACCTGGTCGCTCATCAGCAGCGACCCGCCGAACAGGGCGAGCGACAGGGCCACGGACACGATGACGGCGAAGGTCATCGTCAGATTGCGACGGAGACCGACGCCGATCTCGGAGAGTACGAACTGGGCACGCATGGCGTGTTCTTGAGGCCTTTCCGGGAACGTCTGCGGGGGCGGTCAGTGCTGGTAGCCGTAGACGCCGCGCGCCTGGTCACGGACGAGGCGGCCCTTCTCCAGCTCGATGACGCGCTTGCGCATCTGGTCCACGATGTTCTGGTCGTGCGTGGCCATCACGACGGTCGTGCCGGTCCGGTTGATCCGGTCGAGCAGCTTCATGATGCCGACGGAGGTCTGCGGGTCGAGGTTGCCGGTCGGCTCGTCGGCGATCAGCAGCTTGGGCCGGTTGACGAAGGCCCGCGCGATGGCGACGCGCTGCTGCTCACCACCGGAGAGCTCACCGGGCCTGCGGTCCTCCTTGCCGCCGAGCCCGACCAGGTCGAGCACCTGCGGCACGGACTTGCGGATCTCGCCCTTGGACTTGCCGATGACCTCCTGCGCGAAGGCGACGTTCTCCGCCACCGTCTTGTTCGGCAGCAGCCGGAAGTCCTGGAAGACGGTCCCGAGCTGGCGGCGCATCTGCGGCACCTTCCAGTTGGAGAGCCGTGCGAGGTCCTTGCCCAGGACGTGCACCTGGCCGTGGCTGCACCGCTCCTCGCGGAGGATCAGCCGCAGGAAGGTGGACTTTCCGGAGCCGGAGGAGCCCACGAGGAAGACGAACTCGCCCTTCTCCACTTCCAGGGAGACATCCCTGAGTGCGGGGTGGGTCTGCTTGGGGTAGACCTTGGAGACGTTGTCGAATCGGATCACGGGTGCACCACGGGTCGCCGGGGGTAGATGAGCGTGACCATACGCGAACCGGGTGCGCGAGCGCAGTCGTCGGGAGGGGTTGCGGCAGGCTTGTGCGTTTTTGTACGGGAGTTTGTCACGGAGTTTGTCCGGCCCCCTCTGTGGACGGGCCGCGCGGCCCCGCCGGGAACCTGGCACAGTGGAGGGGGAACGTTCCCGGCCGCGGGAGCGTTGAGGTACGTGGAACCGGTGCAAGGAGGGCGAGGCGCATGACGTACGACCGGCTGGTGTGCGCTAACTGCGCGGCGCCCGTGAGCGAGGGCCGGTGCCCCGTGTGCCGTGCGAACCGCGAGCGGCTGCAGCAGGAGAGCTTCCTCGGGGGCCTGAACCCCATGGCGCTGATCGCGCTGCTGGCGGTCCTGGTGGCGGCGGTGGCACTGCTGGCCCACCAGACCGCGTAGTCCGCGGTCCTACGACGCCGAAGGGGCCCGGAGCTTTGTCAGCTCCGGGCCCCTTCGCGCGTACGTTCATCACCTCACGTCGCGCACAGGAACGGCTGCCGTCAGGCAGCGGCCCCGCGGCCCGCGACGACGCGCGGCAGGACGCGGAAGGCGACACCACCGGCGATCATGGTGGCGGCGCCGATGATCAGGAAGGTGGTCTCGCCGGCACCGGTCTCGGCGAGCTCCCCGCCACTGCCCTGGGCCGAGGTGTCGGACGAGGCGTCCGAGGTGTCGGTCAGCGCGGAGGTGCCCTCCTCCTGGGTGGAGGTGCCGTCGGCGTCCGTGCCCCCGCTGGTGGAGGAGCTGCCACCGTCGGTGGAGGAACCACCGGTGCTGGAGCTGCCGCCGGAGGTGGAGCTGCCGCCGGTCGAGTCGTCGCCGGACGTGCCAGTGGTACCGGTGGTGCCAGTGGTACCGGTGGTGCCCGTGGTGCCGGTGGTGCCGGTTGTACCCGTGGTACCGGTCGTGCCAGTGGTACCCGTGGTGCCGGTCGTACCGGTGGTACCCGTGGTGTCCGTGCCGGTGGTCCCCGTGGTACCGGTCGTGCCGGTGGTGTCCGTGCCGGTCGTACCGGTGGTACCGGTGGTGCCGGTGGTGTCCGTACCCGTCGTGCCCGTGGTACCGGTGGTGTCCGTGCCGGTCGTACCGGTGGTGCCGGTGGTGTCCGTACCCGTCGTGCCCGTGGTGGTGCAGACCCCGATCGGGTCGCACGGGTCGGGGTCGTCCGGCGTGGTGACTTCGGTGTTGTCGGACGTCGAGACGAGCCCGCTCAGGCCGTCCTCGTCCCCCGCGGCCGAGGCGACGCCCGCCACGGTCAGCGAGGCGCCCGCGGCGATCACGGCGCCGGCGGCGAGGCGCGCGACCCGGATCCGCGTCTTCTTTGTCATAAAGCTGCTACCCCCAGTAGCTGAATCGTCGATGAGGGCGCGCTCGGGGCGGTGATCGACGGGGGTAGCTGAACTACTGGCTGAAACCCCCCGGTTCACATGCGCCCCGAAGATACGCATGCCACACTGCACCCTCCCGATTTTTCAAAGCAACGTCAAGGTCGTTGCGGGCGCAATGTCCAAGTCGGGGGACTTTGACCGAGGTTGAAGCCGCGAATGTGACGTAAAAGGCAAGAGGAAAGGCAACTGCCCCTGATCCAGGGGCAGTTGCCTTGTCGACAAACCTACTTCTCCTGCTGCTTGCGCCAGCGAATCCCCGCTTCGAGGAACCCGTCCAGCTCACCGTTGAAGACGGCCTCGGGGTTGCCGACCTCGAACTCGGTGCGGAGGTCCTTGACCATCTGGTACGGGTGCAGGACGTAGGACCGCATCTGGTTGCCCCAGGAGTTGCCCCCGTCGCCCTTCAGCGCGTCCATCCTGGCCTGCTCCTCCTGCCGGCGCCGCTCGAGGAGCTTGGCCTGCAGGACGTTCATGGCGGTCGCCTTGTTCTGGATCTGCGAGCGCTCGTTCTGGCAGGAGACGACGATGCCGGTCGGGAGGTGGGTGAGCCGCACCGCCGAGTCGGTGGTGTTGACGCCCTGGCCGCCGGGCCCGGACGAGCGGTAGACGTCCACCCGCAGCTCGGACTCGTCGATCTCGATGTGGTCGGTCTGCTCGACCACGGGGAGCACCTCGACGCCCGCGAAGGAGGTCTGGCGGCGCCCCTGGTTGTCGTAGGGCGAGATGCGCACCAGCCGGTGGGTGCCCTGCTCCACGGAGAGCGTGCCGTAGGCGTACGGCACCTGCACGGCGAAGGTGGTCGACTTGATGCCGGCCTCTTCCGCGTACGACGTCTCGTAGATCTCGGTCTTGTAGCCGTGCTGCTCGGCCCACCGCAGGTACATGCGCTGGAGCTTCTCCGCGAAGTCGGCGGCGTCCACGCCACCGGCCTCGGCGCGGATGTTCACGAGCGCCTCGCGGGAGTCGTACTCCCCGCTGAGAAGCGTCCGCACCTCCATCTCGTCCAGCGCCTTGCGGACGGCGGCGAGCTCGGACTCGGCCTCGGCACGGGTGTCCGGGTCGTCCTCCTCCTCGGCCATCTCGAAGAGCACGGCGAGATCGTCGATCCGCCCGCGCAGGGTGTCGGCCTTGCGGACCTCCGCCTGCAGGTGACTCAGCTTGCTGGTGATCTTCTGCGCCTCGTCCGGGTTGTCCCACAGGGACGGCGCGGCCGCCTGCTCCTCGAGCACGGCGATGTCTGCCCTCAGCTTGTCGAGGTCCAGAACGGCCTCGATCGACTCCATGGTCGAGGAGAGGGACTTGAGCTCTTCGGATACATCGACGACTGCCACGCCCTCCAGCGTAACGGACCCGCCATCCGCTCCCCTCCGACGTGGGTCACGACCCCGGGGGGCCTACGGGGTCGGCGGGGCCGAGGTGCCCGTGTCCTGCGGGGACGCGCCCGCGTCGTCGCCCGAGGTCGCCGCCCAGGTGCCGATCCCCACCGCCGCGACCAGCGCCACCGCCGCCGCGCCCAGCGTGATCCGGCGCCGCCGGGTGGTCGCCCGGTTCCGCGCGGAGCCCGGCCGGGGCGCCCCCGCGGCCCGCGGCACCCGTGCCGTCCCGTGCGCCCCGCCCGCCAGCTCGTCGGGCGCCGGCACCCGCATCGAGGTGTGGGTGTCCCGGTTGGAGTCGGGCTTGGCGCCGGGCACCAGCGGCACCGAGCCCCGCCGCACCCGCCCGGAGGGCGCCGCCGGGGCGGGCGAGGCCGTGTCCGAGGGCTCGCCGCCCTCCGGGGCCGGCTCGGTGTCGGGCTCGTCCACGTCGAGCGGCGGCATCCCCGCCAGCGTCGGCAGCTGCTCCCGCAGCCGCGCCGCGAGCTCGGACGCCCGCAGCCTCGACGCGGGCCCCTTCGCCAGGCACTGCACGATGAGCTGCCACAGCTCGTCCGGGATGCCGGGGAGCGGGGCGACCGTCTCGGTGACATGGCGCCGCAGCACCGCGCCCGGATGCCCCCCGCCGAACGGGGTGAACCCGGCCAGCAGCTCGTAGAGCACGGTCGCGAGCGCGTAGATGTCCACGGAGGCCCGCGGCGGCAGCCCCTCCACGATCTCCGGCGCGAGATAGTCCGGGGTGCCGATGATCTTCGTGGCGCGGGTCCGCTTCGGGGTGTCGATCAGTTTCGCGACCCCGAAGTCGGTCAGCAGCGCGCGGTGCGAGCCGCCGGGGCCCAGCGGACCCTGCATGTCGAGCAGGACGTTCTCCGGTTTGACGTCCCGGTGCACGACCCCGGCGGCGTGCGCCGCGGCGAGCCCCTCCGCGACGTCGGCGACGATCGCCACCGCGGCCTCGGGCGCGAGCCTGCGGTCCCGGTCGAGCCGGGTCCGCAGATCGGTGCCCCGGACCAGGTCCATGACGAGCGCCAGGTCGTTGCCGTCGACGACCAGGTCCCGTACGGAGACCACGTTCGGGTGTTCGAGCCCGAGCAGGGCCGTGCGCTCCTGCACGAAGCGGCCCACGAGCTCCTCGTCGGAGGCGAGGTCCTCGCGCAGCAGCTTGATGGCGACGGGCCCCTCGGGTCCCTCGCCCAGCCACACCGTGCCGGCGCTGCCCCGTCCCAGGATCTGGTGGGCGGTGTACCGGCTGCCGATCTTCCGTGCCAAGACTGCTCCTACCGACGCGTGTTGCCGAACAAAGTACGCGTCCTACGAGCCAACCTTCACCGCGGAGACGGAAATCACCCGCCAGATGTCGACAAGTCCACAGAGTCGTGGTCAGGGCTTGCCCGGTCCCCCCGAGTCCCCGCCCAGTTCACCGACCCAGTTCGTGAACTGGTTGAACAGATGCGTCAGCTCGCCCCACCAGGTGCGGCCCGTCCCGATCCAGTCCTGGAGCGGGCTGAACTCCCAGATCAGCCAGCCGGCCACGAAGAAGATGACGATCGTGAACAGACAGCCCTTCAGACAGCCGAGGCCGGGGATCTTCATCGGGTTGGCGCTGCGCTGCCTCGGCTCCCGGGGCTGCCGCGGCTCGGGCGCGGGCCGCTGCGGCTGCCGCTGGGGCTGCTGCTGCGGGGCCGGAGCCGGGGCGTACCGCTGAGGCTGCTGCTGGGGCTGCCGCGGCGGCGCGTACTGCTGCTGGGGCTGCGGCTGATGGCCGTACCCGCCCTGCTGCTGCGGGTATCCACCCTGCTGAGGCCCGTATCCGCCCTGCTGGGGCCGCTGCGGCGGCTGCTGCGGGCGGGCGACCTGCCGCTGGGGGCGGCGGCGCAGCGGGTCCTCGCCGGGGTCGAGGTACTGCTGGACCTGCGTCTGTTCGTTGCGGTCGCGGGCCGCGCGGAGCTGGGTCTGCCAGGGGTGCGGCTGCTCGGGCTGCTGCTGTCCCGGCTGGTGCTGCGGCACCGGCGGCAGCACGGCCGTCGGATCGGCGCCGCCGCCCGGGCCGCCGGTGTGCGGCAGGACGGCGGTCGGGTCGGCGGCTCCGGCGGGGCCGGCGGTGTGGGGCAGCACGCTGGTCGCGGCGTTCGGGTCGTACGCCCCCTGGTGCGCGCCCGCGTCCGCGCCCGGCACCTGTGCGGGCGCCGGGTCCGGGGCGAGCAGATGGACGACGCCCTCGGCGGCGGCGATCTGCATCGAGTTGGCGTGCACCCCGATGCCCTCGGCGACGATCCGCAGCCCGCGCGCGAGGTTCTGGGCGCTCGGCCGGCCCTCGGGGGACTTGCTCAGGCAGCGCTCTATGACGGTCCACAGCGGGTCGGGCACGGTGGAGGGGCGGCGCGGTTCGGCGCTGAGGTGCTGGTGGAGCACCTCGAGCGCGGAGCCGCCGGCGAACGGCGGACGGCCGGTGACCAGTTCGTACAGCAGGATGCCGGCGCCGTAGATGTCGACCGCGGAGGTCTGCGGGCGTCCTTCCGCGGACTCGGGCGCCACGTACGCGGGCGTGCCGACGAACTCGCTGGTGCGGGTCAGGCCCGGGGAGTCGGCGAGGCGGGCGATGCCGAAGTCGGTGAGCATCGGGTGCATCTGGCCGCCCTCCTGCTTCAGCAGGACGTTGGCCGGCTTCAGGTCGCGGTGGACCACGCCGTCGGCGTGGCTCGCGGCGAGCGCGTCGGCGACCTGGGCGGTGAGCAGCGCGGCGGCGACGGGCGTCAGGGGCCCGTTCTCGCGCAGGTAGCGGTGCAGGTCGGGGCCGTCGACGAGGTCCATGACGAGGGCCAGCAGATCGCCTTCGACGACCAGGTCGCGGACCCGGACGATGTTGGGGTGGGTCAGGCGCAGCAGCACGGACCGCTCGCGCAGGAACCGCATCACGACGTCGGGGTCGCTCGCGAGCTCCTCCTTGAGGACCTTGATCGCGACGGTCTCCCCGGGCTGACCGGGCACGGCCGCCTCGGCGCCCGCGGTCTCGCGCTGGCGGGCTCGCCAGACGGTGCCCGTGGCGCCGCGTCCGAGCGGCTCCTCGAGCAGGTACTTGCTGCCGACTGGCCGCACGTCACGCGCTCCCTGCTGCTTGCTTGCCTGTTCTGCCTGTGTTCGGACCACTGTAGTGCCGTGGTCCTTGTACCGGGCTGTCCTCTTCCTATGGGCCCTGCGTACGGTTACGTGCCTTCTTCCCTGCCCGTTCGACAGGAAGACGCGCCCCCCGGTCCCCCGGTTGCCACAGCCCGGCGTGACCGATCTCAACTGATCGTCGTCCGATCGCCGGCGACGCAAGGTGCAGGCACTTTTGCGGGCAGAGCCGACCAATCAAGATCACTTGCCTGCGGGCGGTGGGCGGATTGTCGGTGACAGGTGCGAGGATGCCTGCAGTACTGGCCGATGTGCTCGTGTGGGGTGGGGGGTTGTCCGCGCCCGGGCAGAAGGGACCGCTGACGGCGATGCAGATCCGGCTGACCGTCGTAGACCCGCTGGGCGCGCCCGCGGACGCGCGGGGCCGCGCCGCGAGCTGCGACGTACTGGTCACGGCGCCCGCCGGCACGGCCCTGTCGGCGGTCGCGTCCGCGCTGGCCGCCGTGGTCGCCGGGGAGAGCGCGGGGGGCGCGCCCGTCGTGCTGTACGCGGGCGCGGAGAGGCTCGACGGCGGGCGCTGCACGCTCGGCGAGCCCCCGCTGATCGACGGCGCGGTCCTCGCCGTGGGCACCCCGGCGGACCCCGAGCCGCATCCCGAGGTCGACGACGCCCCGGCCCGGCTGCACGTGGTGGCGGGCCCGGACGCCGGCGGGGTGCATCTCCTGCACGGCGGTCAGGTCCGCGTCGGCCGCTCCGCCGAGGCGGACGTCCCGTTGGACGACCCGGACGTCTCCCGGCTGCACTGCGCGGTGACCCTCTCCCCCGACGGCCGCGCCACGGTCGTCGACCTCGGCTCCACCAACGGCACCACCCTGGACGGCGACCGCGTCCCGTCGCGCCCCGTCCGGCTGGCCCCCGGCGCGCTGCTGAGGGTCGGCGAGTCGGCCCTGCGGCTCGCTCCCCCGGGAGGCCCGGGAGCCCGGGTGGCCACCACCCCGGACGGCGAGGGGCACGTGCGCGTGCCGTGCGACGCCGGTACGACGGAGAGCGCGTCGCCCTCGACGGCGGCGGGCGGAAGCCGTACGGGCGCAGGGCACGCGCGCGGGACGGCCGCCGCCGGCCCGACCGGTACGGCCCGCGCGGCCCAGGCACGCGGGACGGGCGCCGGGCAGCCGGGCGGCGTCGCGGGCGCCGCCGGAACCGGACCCGGAACCACCCCCGCGCGCGTGCCGGGAGCGCGGACCGGCGACCCGGAGCCGGCCGGGACCCCCGCGCCGCCCCACGGCCCGACCGGCCACACCTACGGAACGGTCGACTGGACCGGCGCCCCGGCCCCCCGCACCCCCGGTGAGACCCCGTCCGTCCCCGGCCAGGGCAGCGCACCGCCCCTCGAGAGCCACCGGCCCGCCGACGGGGCCCGCCCCGCGACGGACCGCCACCCCGCGCCCCCCTCCGGCTCGTCCCTCGACACGCACGCCGGCCGCGCGAGCCTGGACTCCCTCACCCAGCCCTACGCCGACGCCCCGCACGACGGCACCAGGGGCCCGCACACCGCCGACCCCGACGAGGACCCGCCCTTCGCGTCCCGCCGCAAGGGCACCCCCCTGCGCGGCACCGACGTCCCGCCCGGTGTCCGCAAACGCGGCGGTCTCTCCGCGTGGGCGCGCCGGCTGGCCGGCGGACGCGGCGGCGGGCAGGACACCCCTGGCACCGGCGACCCCGACGACGTACCGGGCGCCGAAACCCACTCCTCGGCCGTCCCCGCGCCCGCGCCGGAGACCTGGCCGGACCCGGCGGCCCTGCTGCTGACGGCGCTGGCCCCCGGCCCCCGGCTGTGGGAGCGCGGCCCGGGGCACCCGGAGACGCTGACGGTCCGGCTCGGCACGGCGGACCGGGCCGCGCCGGACGGCACCGGCCTGCTGCCCGCCGTACCGGTGACGGCGGGCCTGCGCGAGGCGGGGGCGCTGGGCCTGGCCGGGCCGCGCCCACGGCTCGCGGGGCTGGCCCGCGCGGTACTGGCGCAGCTCGCCGCGCTGCACTCCCCGGACGCCCTGGAGATCGTCCTGATCAGCACGGACCGGGCGCGCGGCGAGCAGGAGCGCACCGCGGAGTGGTCCTGGCTCGGCTGGCTGCCCCATCTGCGTCCCGGGCACGGGCAGGACTGCCGCCTGCTGCTCGCCTACGACCACGACCAGGCCGCGGCCCGCACCGACGAACTGCTGCGCCGTCTGGCGGACCACCTCCCGGACGGCGCCCCGGCGCCCCGTACCGCGCACCGCCCGTCCTGGGCGCGGGCGGAGGACGGGGAGGGCTTCTCCGGGCCGTACACGGTGGTCGTCGTGGACGGCGACCCGGGCGGCGCCGATCTGCGGGAGGCGGTCACGCGGCTGGCGGTGGCGGGGCCCCGGGCCGGCATCCATGTGCTGTGTCTGGCCGAGACGTCCGCCGTGTCGCCGGCCGCCCCGGTGACGCAGGCGTACGAGGCGGCCTGCGCGGCGGCGCCCGTGTTCCGCGCGTGCGGGGCGGTGGCCCTGCTGAGCGGGGACGTGGCGACGGCGCTGCGGCTGTTCCGGGTCGCGCCGGAGGGCGACGGCAGGACCGGCCCCGTGGGCCGGGGCACGCTCGCCGCCGTGGACGCGGTCTCCCCCGCCTGGGCCGAGCGCTTCGCCCGCGCCCTGGCCCCGCTGCGCCCCGACGGCGGCGGGGAACGGCACACGCGCGTGTCGGCGCCCCTCCCCCCGTCGGCGCGGCTCCTGGACGAGCTGGGCCTGGCGCGGGCCACGCCGGCCTCCCTCATGGCCCGCTGGGCGGACGCGGCCGACGACACAGAGGCGCTCGGCGGCCGGGCCTGGGCGGTGCTGGGCGCGGGCCCGCGCGGCCCGGTCGCGGTGGACCTCGCCGCCGAGGGCCCCCACCTCCTCGTCGAGGGCCCGCCCGGCAGCGGTCGCACGGAACTGCTCCGCGCGATCGTCGCCTCCCTGGCCGCCGCCGAGCGGCCGGACCGGCTGAGCGTGCTGCTGCTGGACGGCCGCGACACCGTCGGCAAGGGCACCGGCGGCCAGGGCGACGGTCTGCGCGTCTGCACGGACGTCCCGCATGTGACGGGCCATCTGACCGCCAACGACCCGGTCCGGATGCGGGAGTTCGCGCAGTCGCTGAGCGCCGAGCTGAAGCGGCGGGCCGAACTGCTCGGTCTCTCCGACTTCGCCGAGTGGCACACGCACCGCGAGGTCTCCGGCCGGATCGTCCCGCAGCGCACCCCGGCCGCCCCCGCGCAGCCGGCCGCCGGCGCCGCCGACCTGGACACCCCGCCCAGCTCCACGCTGCGCCTGCGCCCCTCGGCGGCCGCCCGCCGCCGGACCGAGTCACCGGCCGCCCCCCTGCCCCGTCTGGTGGTCGTGGTCGACGACCTCGACGCGCTCGTCTCCCCCGCCCTGGGCTCCCCCGGCCGCCCCGCCGCGGGTTCCGTCATGCGCGCGCTGGAGGCGGTGGCCCGCGAGGGCGACCGGCTCGGGGTGCACCTCGTGGCGGCCACGGCTCCCGACGCCCGTACGGCGGAGTCGGAACCGGCGCGCCGTTCCACCGTTCGGATCAACCTCGATGCCCCGGGTTCCGGCGCCGACGAACCGGCCCCCGGCCGGGGCCGTCTCAAGGGCGCGGACGGCCGCCTCACCCCGTTCCAGGGCGGCCGCGTCACGGGCCGCATCCCCCGCACGGCCACCCTGCGCCCCACGGTGGTCCCGCTGGAATGGCACCGCATGGGCGACCCGCCCACCCGCCGCCCGGTCCGCGAACTGGGCAACGGCCCCACGGACCTGGCACTCCTGGCGAGCGCCCTGGAAAGAGCGTCCCGTCAGCTCAGCCCGTCCGGCGTCTGACGAACGGCACGAGAATCAGCCCGTCAGGCGTCCGAGGACGAGGCCCGTTCAGGGCCGAAGCGGGGGCCCGGGGGCGGCAGCCCACGGATCCCCGCCCGCCCGGAGAAACGTGCACCCAGCAGTCACGAGGCGGTCACGATCTCCCGCTCCACCGCGCGGGCGCTCTTGCCGACCTTCGTCACCCGGCGTAGACCAGTGCTCACGGGACAGCGCTCGACGTTCGACGAGAACCGATGAACGGGGTCGTGATGCGCAGGACGAGCAACACCATCCGGACACGCAGGACCGTGAAGGCGGCCGCCGCGCTCGCGGCGGGAGCCCTCGCGCTCTCGCTCACCGCGTGCGGCGGGGACGACGACAAGAGCACCGGCAACGGAAGCGGCACCGGCACCGAGGACACCGGCGGCGGGGTGACCCTTCCCAAGCTGAACGGGACGACGCTCGAGGTGGCCGCCGTGTGGACCGGCGCCGAGCAGGCGAACTTCAAGAAGGTTCTGGCGGAGTTCGAGAAGCGCACCGGCGCGAAGGTGACCTTCGTGCCCGCGCAGGACCCGATCATCAACTTCCTGGGGTCGAAGATCGCGGGCGGTGCGCCGCCGGACGTGGCGATGCTCCCCCAGCCCGGTGCGATCAAGCAGGCCGTGGACCAGGGCTGGGCGAAGCCGCTGGGCGCGGACGCCCTGAAGGAGCTGCAGAAGAACTACTCGCAGGGCTGGCAGGACATCGGCAAGGTCGACGGCAAGCAGTACGGCGTCTACTACAAGGCCGCCAACAAGTCGCTGATCTGGTACAACGCGCAGGTCTTCGAGAACGCGGGCGCGAGTGAGCCGGCGACCTGGGACGAGCTGCTGGACACCGCGCAGACGGTGTACGACTCGGGTGTCACGCCGTTCTCGATCGGCGGCGCCGACGGCTGGACGCTCACCGACTGGTTCGAGAACGTGTACCTCTCCCAGGCGGGCCCGGAGAAGTACGACCAGCTCGCCCAGCACAAGATCAAGTGGACGGATCCCTCGGTGAAGGAGGCGCTGACCACGCTCGCCCAGATCTGGGGCAAGAAGGACTGGATCGCGGGCGGCCCGGGCGGCGCCCTGCAGACGGAGTTCCCGGCGTCGGTGACGCAGACCTTCACCGGCGGCGACCAGCCGAAGGCGGCCATGGTCTACGAGGGCGACTTCGTGCAGGTCAACATCGCGGACACCAAGGCGAAGGTCGGCACGGACGCGAAGGTGTTCCCGTTCCCGAAGGCGGGCGACACCGCGCCGGTGGTCTCCGGCGGTGACGCGGCGGTCATCCTGAAGGACTCCAAGGGCGCGCAGGCCCTGGCGACCTTCCTCGCCTCGCCGGACGCCGCGACGATCCAGGCCAAGCTGGGCGGCTACCTCTCGCCGAACAAGAACGTCGCGATCTCCTCGTACCCGAACGAGGTCCAGCAGAAGATCGCCAAGGCGCTGATCGCGTCCGGGGACGACTTCCGCTTCGACATGTCCGACCAGGCCCCGCAGGCCTTCGGCGGCACGCCCGGCAAGGGCGAGTGGAAGGACCTCCAGGACTTCCTGAAGAACCCGACGGACGTGGCCGGCACCCAGAAGCAACTGGAGTCGGACGCGGCGGCGGCCTACGGGAACTGACCCGGTGAAGTCGGCCACGGCGGTGGGGGCGCCCGTAGCCCCCACCCCGCACCGCCCGCGCAAGAGCGTGACCGGCACCCGGATCTCCGTGGCGGCGCTGTTCCTGCTGCCCGCCCTGGTGCTGCTCGGCGCGCTCGTGGTCTACCCGATCGGGTACTCGGTCGTACGCAGTTTCTACGACCAGTCCGGCGACGGTTTCGCCGGCGTCGACAACTACAAGGCCCTCTTCACGGACGCCGGCATCCGCCAGGCCCTGAAGAACAACGTGATCTGGGTGGTGTTCGCGCCGACGGTGGCGACCGCCCTCGGTCTGATCTTCGCGGTGCTGACCGAGCGGGTGCGCTGGGGCACGGCGTTCAAACTGGTCGTCTTCATGCCGATGGCGATCTCGATGCTCGCCGCCGGCATCATCTTCCGGCTGGTGTACGACCAGGACCCGGACAAGGGCGTCGCCAACGCGGTGTGGGTGGGCGTGCACGACACGTTCGTCCAGGCGTCCGCGTTCCCCAAGGCCCACCCGGGCCGTGAGTCGCCCCTGAAGGCCGACGACGGCGGGTACGTCACGAGGACGACCGTGCGCCCCGGTGAGCCGGTCGCCCTGCCCCTGGTCGGTGTCGCGCCCGACCAGATGCCCGACGACGCGAAGAAGGCCGTACCGGCCGAGGCCGACCCGGGGAAGATCACCGGCACCACCTGGCAGGACTTCACCCGGGGCAGGGGCGTCGGCACCCTCGGCGCCCCCGACCCCACCGAACTGGGCTATGCCGGGATGCGGATCGAGGCGGTGAAGGACGGCAAGGTGGTCGCGTCCACCACGGCGGCCGACGACGGCACGTTCAGCCTGCCCGCCCAGGCCGACGGGGCCCGTCTGCGGCTGCCCGCGAGCAACTTCAAGGAGCCGTACAACGGTCTGGACTGGCTGGGCCCGTCGCTGGTCACACCGGCGATCATCGGGTCGTACATCTGGATGTGGGCGGGTTTCGCGATGGTGCTGATCGCGGCCGGGCTCGCCGGGGTGCCGCGGGAACTCCTGGAGGCGGCGCGGGTCGACGGGGCGAACGAGTGGCAGGTGTTCCGCCGGGTCACCGTCCCGCTGCTCGCACCGGTCCTGGCGGTCGTCACCGTCACCCTGATGATCAATGTGCTGAAGGTGTTCGACCTGGTGTTCATCATCGCCCCGGGCTCCTCGCAGGACGACGCGAACGTGCTGGCCCTGGAGCTGTACCGCAAGGGCTTCTCGGAGAACCAGCCCGGCATCGCCAGCGCGATCGCGGTGTTCCTGCTGCTGCTGGTGATCCCGGTGATGTGGTTCAACGTGCGCAGGCTCAGGCGGGAGGTGCGGCGATGACGACGGCGGGCAGGTGGCTGATCGAGAAGGTCAACGGCGGTCTGGTCCGGGTCTTCCTCCTCGTCGTCGGCCTGTTCTGGCTGGTGCCGACGATCGGACTGCTGATCTCCTCGCTGCGCTCCCCGGAGGACCTGAGCGCGAGCGGCTGGTGGACGGTGTTCTCCAAGCCCTCCGAGCTCACCTTCGACAGCTACCGCAAGCTCCTGGAGAACGGCGACATCACGGACTCCCTCGTCAACACGGTGCTGATCACCGTCCCGGCGACGCTCCTCGTGGTGTTCATCGGCTCGCTCGCGGGATACGCCTTCGCGTGGATGGAGTTCCCGGGCCGCGACTGGTGGTTCCTGGCCGTCGTGGGCCTGCTGGTGGTGCCGGTGCAGGTGGCTCTGATCCCGATCGCCGAACTCTTCGGCGAGCTCGGCCTGTTCGGGTCGGTCTTCGGGGTGATCCTGTTCCATGTCGGCTTCGGTCTGCCGTTCGCGGTGTTCCTGCTGCGGAACTTCTTCGCGGAGATCCCCCGCGAACTGCTGGAGGCGGCCCGCCTGGACGGGGCGGGTGAACTGCGCCTGTTCTTCCGGGTCGTGATGCCGCTGGGCGGTCCGGCGATCGCGAGCCTGGCCATCTTCCAGTTCCTGTGGGTGTGGAACGACATGCTGGTGGCGCTGGTGTTCACCGACGCCGACAGCCAGCCGATCACGGTGGCCCTGCAGACACAGGTACGGCAGTTCGGCAACAACATCGACGTGCTGGCGCCCGGCGCGTTCATCTCGATGGTGATCCCGCTGGCCGTGTTCTTCGCGTTCCAGCGGCAGTTCGTGTCCGGGGTGATGGCGGGCGCCGTCAAATAGCCCGGTGCACAACGGGCCCGAGGGGGCGGGACGTCACGGTCCCGCCCTCCTTCGTTCATCCGGAATCCCCCGAATGCCGTACGAACCGTAACCGATTCACTCCATCGGCCGTTCCCGGGCAAGGCCCTGTCCGCGCCGACCCATGGATGTGCCTTGCCCAGGTTCAGTGTCATCGTCCCCGCGTACAAGGTTCAGGCGTATCTGCACGAGTGCCTCGAATCGGTGCTGTCGCAGTCCTGGAGCGATCTCGAACTGATCGCCGTCGACGACTGCTCGCCGGACGCCTGCGGGGAGATCATCGACGAGTTCGCGGTCCGCGACCCACGGGTGCGCGCGGTGCACCTGCCGGAGAACGTGGGGCTTGGCCGGGCCCGCAACGCCGGGATGCGGGTGGCGGTCGGCGACTATCTGCTGTTCCTCGACTCCGACGACACCCTCACCCCGGACGCCCTGCGCGCGATCGCCGACCGGCTGAAGGAGACCGGCGAGCCGGATGTGCTGGTCTACGACTACGCGCGCACCTACTGGACGGGCGCGGCCGAACGCAACAAGGTCGCTGACCTGCTGAGCGAGGAGGGCCCCGCGCCGTTCCGCCTGGAGGACCGCCCGGGGCTGTTCCGGCTGCTGATGGTGGCCTGGAACAAGGCCTGCCGACGGGAGTTCGTCGAACGTGCGGGCCTCACCTTCCCACCGGGCTACTACGAGGACACCCCGTGGACGTACCCGGCGCTGATGGCGGCGGAGTCGATCGCGACGCTCGACCGGGTCTGTGTGCACTACCGCCAGCGCCGCCGCGGCAACATCCTGTCCACCACCAGCCGCCGCCACTTCGACGTCTTCGAGCAGTACGACCGGGTCTTCGCGTTCCTCGAGGAGCGGCCCGAGCTCGCCCGGTGGCGGCCGGTGCTGTTCCGGCGCATGGTCGACCACTTCACGACGATCTTCAGCAAGCGGGACCGGCTGCCGCGCGCCGCCCGCGCCGAGTTCCTGCGCCGGGCCCGCGCCCACTACCGCCGCTACCTCACCCCGGGCACCGGCGTGCCGCTGCGCGCCCGGCTGCGGCACGCCCTGGTCCAGCTGGGCCTGCACCGCACCTACCGGGCCCTCCAGGCGGCGATGACCCTGCGCCGGCGCACCGTGAAGGTCGCGGTGAAGCTGGCCCGCGCGCTGCGGGCCGCCGTGCTCCAGGCGCACTACCGCGTCCAGCTACGGCTGCCCCTGCGCGCCGACCGGGCGGTGTTCGCGGCGTCCTGGGGGCGCGGGCACAGCTGCAACCCGGGTGCGCTGGAGGCCGCGTTCCGCACGTTCGCGCCCGAGGTGCGGACCGCGTGGATCGCCCGCCCCGAACACCGGCGGGCGATCCCTCCCGGCCCGCGTCCGCTCACCCCCGGCACGGCCGCCTACTGGACGGCGCTGGCCCGCTCCAAGTACCTCGTCAACAACGTCAACTTCGACCGCCGGCTGGTCAAGCGGCCCGGCCAGGTCTTCGTGCAGACCCAGCACGGCACCCCCCTCAAGCACATGGGCCTGGACCTCCAGGAGCGTCCGGCGGCCGCCCGCGACATGGACTTCGAGGAGTTGCTGCGGGGGGTCGACAAGTGGGACTACGTGCTGTCGGCCAACCGCCACACCACCTTGACCTGGGAGCGCGTCTACCCGGGCCGGTACCGGACCCTGGAGTACGGCTATCCGCGCAACGACGTCTTCCAGCGGGCGACGGCGGCGGACGTGGCCCGGCTGCGCGAGTCCCTCGGCATCCCCCGTGACACGGTCGCGATCCTGTACGCGCCGACGCACCGCGACCACCTGCGCACCCAGCACCCGGCCCTGGACCTGGAGCGCGTCCTGCGCCGTCTGGGGCCGCGCTTCGTGGTGCTGGCCCGCGCGCACCACTGGCAGGGCGCCGTCCTCGCGCCGCGCGCGCCCGGTGTCATCGACGTCGGCGACCATCCCAGCGTCGAGTCGCTGTGTCTGGCCTCGGACGCCCTGGTGACGGACTACTCGTCGATCATGTTCGACTACGCCAACCTGGACCGGCCGATCGTCGTGCACGCCCCGGACGAGGACTGGGCGGCGTACCGGGCGGCCCGCGGCGTCTACTTCGACCTGCGCGCCCTGCCGCCGGGCGCGGTGGCCCGCAGCGAGGACGAGCTGATCGACATCTTCGCCACCGGCCACTGGCGCGGCTCCCGCTCGACGCAGCTTCGCGCCGGGTTCCGCGAGCGGTACTGCCCGTACGACGACGGACGCGCCGCCGAGCGGGTCGTCCGCCGGATCGTGCTGGGCGAGACGCATCTGCCGCCGGTGGTGCCGCTCGCCGAGCGCCGGCCCGTGCCCTCGGCGGCTGCCTCGGGGCACCCCCCGCTCTCCGCCGTACCGCAGCCTTCCGGCTCGCACCCCGTCACCGACGGCCGCTGAACGCCGTTTGCCCGACGAACACACCGGCACCGAACGCCCGACAGAGAAAGAGCAGTATGCCCCGCTTCAGCATCATCGTCCCGTCCCATGGGGTCGCGGGCCGGCTGTCCCTGGCGCTGGACTCCGTCCTCGCCCAGTCCTTCGGCGACTTCGAGCTGATCCCGGTCTGCGACGCGCCGGACGCCCCGGCGGCCGGGCTCGCCGCCGGGTACGCCGAGCGGGACGCGCGGGTGACGCCGGTCGAGTCGCCGCCGTCGGCGGGCCTGGCCGGGGCGCGCAACACCGGGCTGCGGGCGGCGCACGGGGCGTACGTGCTGTTCCTCGACGGCGACGACACCCTCGCGCCGGGCGCGCTGGCGGCGCTGGACGCCCGGCTCGCCGCCACCGGCGAGGTGGACGTCGTGTACTTCGAACACGAGCGGACCCCGTGGTGGGAGGGCGAGCCGACCAACCCGGCGGCCCCGCTGCTGGCGAGGACACCGAAGGGCGCCTTCGCCCCGGCCGAGGCGCCCCGGATCACGGGGGTGCAGCTGCCCGCCTGGAGCGCCGCCTACCGCCGCGCGTTCCTCGCCGAGCACCGGCTCACCTTCCCCGAGGGCCCCTTCACCGACATCGGCTTCGCCGGCCCGGTCACCCTGCGGGCCGGCCGGATCGCCGTCCTGCGCTCGGTCGTCGTACGGCATCTGCTGCGCCGGCAGGGCAGCCGCCTCAACCTGCCGGGCGCCCACCACGCCGACCTGCTGGACCGCGTCGAGCAGGTGCTGGGAGCGGCCGCCGAACGCGGTCTGTCCGCCGACCGGTCGGGCCCGCTGTTCGAGCAGCTGTTCGCCCTCGTCCTCAAGACGGCCGCGCACCCGAGGCGGCTTCCGGCCCGCGGTCGCCGGGCGTTCTTCCGCCGCGCGGGCCGGCTGTACCGCCGCTACCGCCCGGCCGGTTTCCGCAGGCCGGGCGGGAGCGTCGGGGTGCAGCACCGGCTCCTCGCGGCGGGCGCGTACACGGCGTTCCGTGCGCTGCGCGGCGCCAACCGGAGCCTGTCGGCCGCGGCCCGGATCCTCCCGCGCCCCCGAGGGCTGCGCACCCGTCTGTTCTACCGGCGTCAGCTGCGCCGCCGTATCGACCCGAACCTGGCGGTGTACTGCGCCTACTGGGGCCGGGGTTACGCGTGCAGTCCGGCCGCGATCCACGCCAAGGCCGCCGAACTCGCCCCGCACATCCGTTCGGTGTTCCTCGTCGAGCCCGACCAGGCGCACACCGTGCCGAAGGACGTCGAGCACGCCGTGATCGGCAGCCGCCGCGCCTGGCAGGTCCTGGCCCGCGCCAAGTACCTGGTCAACAACGCCAACTTCGCGGAGGGCGTGGTCAAGCGGGAGGGCAGTGTGCATGTGCAGACCCAGCACGGCACCCCGCTGAAGAAGATGGGCGTCGACCAGTCGACGTACCCGGTGGTGGCGGCGGCGAGCGGCTCGTTCACCAAGCTGCTCGGGCGGGTGGACCGCTGGGACTTCAACCTCTCCTCCAACACCCACTCCACCCAGATGTGGGAGCGCGCCTTCCCCGGCCGCTACGAGCAGCTGGAGTACGGCTATCCGCGCAACGACGTCTTCTACACGGCGACCGCCGAGGACGTGGCCCGGATCCGGCGGGAACTCGGGGTCCCCGAGGGGAGGACGGCCGTGCTGTACGCGCCGACGCACCGCGACTACCGGACGGGCTTCGACAGCGGCCTGGACCTGGAGGCGTTCTGCGAGGCGGCCGGCGAGGACGTCGTCGTCCTGCTGCGCGCCCACTACTTCTACGACGTGGGCCTCGCCCGGGGGACGGGCCGGATCCTCGACGTCACCGGCCACCGCTCCTCGGAGGACGTGTGTCTGGCCGCCGACGCGCTGATCACCGACTACTCGTCGATCATGTTCGACTACGCCAACCTGGACCGGCCGATCGTCGTGTACGCCGACGACTGGGACGTCTACCGCGAGACGCGGGGCGTGTACTTCGACCTGATGGCGGCCCCGCCGGGACCGGTGGCCCGCACCCCGCAGGAGCTGGCGCGGGTGTTCCGCGACGGCTCGTACGCCTCGGCCGCGTCCGGGGAGCTCAGGGCCGCTTTCCGGGCCCGTTTCTGCCAGTTCGACGACGGCCGGGCCGCCGAGCGCGTGGTGCGCCGGGTGCTGCTCGGCGAGCCCCCGGAGGCGATCGAGCCCGTACTGCCGCTCGCCGACCGCGTCCCGGCCCCGGCCGCCGCCACCCTCGTAAGGAGCTGACCCCCGCAGTGCCCCGCTTCAGCGTCATCGTCCCCTGTTTCAAGGTGCAGGGCTTCCTGCGCGAGTGTCTCGACTCGCTCCTTTCGCAGTCGTACGCGGACTTCGAGGTGATCGCCGTCGACGATCGCTCGCCCGACGGCTGCGGTGCGATCCTCGACGAGTACGCGGACCGCGACGAGCGGGTCCGGGTGCTGCACCTGCCGGAGAACGTGGGCCTCGGCCGCGCGCGCAACGCGGGGATGCCGCACGCGGCCGGCGACTACCTGTTCTTCCTGGACAGCGACGACACCCTCACCCCGGGCGCCCTGCGCGCGATGGCCGACCGGCTCGCCGAGTCCGGGGACCCGGACGTGCTGGTGTTCGACTACGCGCGCACCTACTGGTGGGGCGGCACCCGCCGCAACGCCCTCGCGCACGTCCTGACGGAGGTCGGCGACGGCACCTTCACGGCGGCCGGGCACCCCGAGATCCTGGACCTGCTGATGGTCGTCTGGAACAAGGTCTACCGGCGCGACTTCGTCGAGAGCAACGGCTTCGCCTTCCCGCCCGGCTACTACGAGGACACGCCCTGGACGTTCCCGGTCATGCTCAGCGCGGAGCGGATCGCCACGCTGGACCGGATCTGTCTGAACTACCGCCAGCGCCGCCAGGGCAACATCCTGTCCACCACCAGCCGCAAGCACTTCGCCATCCACGACCAGTACGAGCGGGTCTTCGCCTTCGTCGACTCCCGCCCCGAGCTGGCGGCCTGGCGGCCCTATCTGCACCGCAAGATGGGCGAGCACTGCCTGGACATCCTGGCCAAGCCGGACCGGCTGCCGCCCTCCGACAAGGGCGAGTTCTTCCGCCGTACGGCCGAGATGTTCCGGGCCCACCGGCCCGGCGGCGCACCGGTGCCCCGGGAGTTGCGGGTGCTGGAGGGCGGGTACGCGGCGTACCGGGCGCGGCGGCAGGCGGGGCGCGTGGGGCGGGAGCTGGCGCGGCGCGGGACCCTCGTACGCCGGGCGGCCGGAGCGCGTGCGGGGCGGGTGGTGGACGGGGTGCGCGCCCGTCGGCCGATCGACCCGGAGCTGGTCGTGTACTCGGCGTTCTCGCACCGGGGCGTGCTGGGCGACCCCGGCGCGATCTACCGCACGGCACGCGAGATCGCCCCCCAGCTGCGCGGGGTGTGGGTGGTGCGCGACGAGGAGACGGCCGCGCGGCTCCCGGAGGGCGTCGAGCACGTCCTGCTCGACTCGCCCGCGTACCGGCGGGTGACCGCGCGGGCGGGTTTCTTCGTCAACAACGTCAACTGGCCGGGCGCGCTCGCCAAACGCCCCGGCAGCGTCCACATCCACACCCACCAGGGCACCCCGCTGAAGTACATGGCCGCCGATCTGCTGGACCGGCCGGGGGCGCGGTTCGGGGTGGACGTGCCGCAGATGCTGCGCCGCGCCGACCGCTGGGACCACAGCCTGGTCGCCAACCGGTACTCGGAGCTGGTGTGGGAGCGGGCCTACCCGTGCCACTTCGCCTCCGCGCGGACGGGCAGCCCGCGCAACGACGTGCTGGTCCGCGCGGACGCCGGGGCGGGCGCGGCGGTGCGGGCCCGGCTGGGCGTCCCGGCCGGGCACACGGTGGTGCTGTACGCGCCGACCCGCCGGGAGTACGTCCGCGGCGGGCACGTCGACCGGATCGACCTGGCCGGGTTCGCCGCCGAGCTGGGCGAGGGCCACACCCTCGTCGTACGGCTGCACCCGTCGCTGGCGACCGGGCACGCGCGCGGGATGGGCCTGGCGGATCTGCACCGGCGCGGGGTCCTCGTCGACGCGACGGACGAACCGCACGTCGAGGACGTCATGCTCGCCTCCGACGTGCTGGTCACCGACTACTCGGCCCTGATGTTCGACTACGCCAACCTGGACCGGCCGATCGTCGTGCACGCCGACGACTGGGAGGCGTACACGGCGAGCCGGGGCGCCTACTTCGACATCACCGCCGAGGCCCCCGGCCATGTCTCGCGCTCCTGCGGCGAGCTGGCCCGGCTGCTGACCTCGGGCGGCTGGCGGGACGAGGAGTCCACCCGGCGGCGGGCCGCCTTCCGGGCGCGTTTTTGCACGTACGACGACGGGCGCGCCGCCGAACGGGTCGTACGGCGGCTGCTGCTGGGCGAGGAGTTCCCGGACGTCGGGGCGGCGCGGGTGCCGGGGCCGAGCGCGGCGCACGAGGAGCTCGCGTCGACCTGAGCGGCGGGCCTGCGTGATAGGCCGGATGCCGTGAAAATCCCTCATGTCTTCGAAATCCGTCATGTGACGAAAGTCCGCCCCGGAGGGCCGCGTGCCTGGCTGCTGGTCCTGGCCGGTGTGTTCGCGGTGCTCCAGCTCGCGAACGTCACCGGCCGGGACACCCCGGACACCAAGAACTACCTGTCGTACGCGTTGAGTCTGCGCGGGGACACCCAGCGGGAGGCGGCGGCCACCGCCATCGACTACGCCTGCCGCAGCGGCGCCGCGATCGCGGCGCGGCGGCAGAGCGTGGACGTGGTCCGCTTCCACCGGCCGGATCCGTCCGCCCGGGTGCTGGCCGAGTGCCGGAAGCGTGAGGGGCGCGCGGTCGAGGCGCGACTGAGGGCGGGTCAGGTGGGCGGGCACACCGTGCCGTTCATGCCGGAGCGCTTCATGCGGATCTTCGAGGCGCGGCCCGGCTATCCGTTGTTCCTGCTGCCGTTCCTGACGTTGTTCGGGGTGACGTGGGGGCTGTGGCTGGCGGGGGTCGCGGTGACGGTGGCGGGCGGGGTGCTGGTCTTCCTGATTTTGCGCACCCTGCGCGCGCCGGCCCCCCTGTGTCTGACCGGCCAGGGCCTGTACTACGTCCTGCCGTGCGGCACGACCGCGATGCGCCCGATGACCGAGGGGTTGCTGCTGGCGCTGACGCTGGCCGCGGTGTGGGGGTGCGCGCTGGCCCTGGACGGGGAGGCGCGGCGGGTGCGGGAGGGGCTGTGGCTGGTGGGGGGCGCGCTGGCCGCGCTGTTCACGGTCAAGCACTCGCAGGCGCTGTTCCTCGGGCTGTGTCTGGCGGGCGCGGGCGCGCTGGTCGCCGTACGGCGTCGGCGGGCAGGGCGGGAGCCGGGGCGGGGGGTGCTCGCGGTGACGGCGGTGGGCTGCGGCGGGGCGCTGGGGACGGTGCTGCTGGCCCGGCTGCTGCACTATCCGGCGGAGTCGGAGAGCCTGCAGGATCTGCTGACCGGTCACTTCTCCCGGCCGGACCGCACGCGCGTGTGGCCGGAGTTCCTGCACCTTCAGCTCAACTTCTGGGTGGAGTGGACCCGTCGTCAGCTCTGGGAGCCGCTGTTCGCCGGGGCGCTGGCGGCGGGGGCGTGGGGGGTGTGGCGGGCGCGGCGGCCGGCGGGGGTGTTCGTGGTGGCCGCCGCGTTCACCGGGGTCCTCACCCAGGCCGGGCATCCGGACATCACCATCTGGGGTGACCGGCTGATCGTGCTGGCGTGGCTGCTGCCGGTGCTGGGGCTGCCGCTGCTGCTGGAGTCGGTGCTGCTGCGGGCGCGGATCGCGTTGCCGGCGCAGGACTCCGGCGAGGGGCACGACTCCGTTCGGGCTCACTCTCCCGGGTGACAGTCGGCAAGGCCGCCGATGCGGGCGGGAAGATACGGCCAATGCCCATCATGCGCATCTTTGCCCCTTTCTGCCGCCTTTCGGTCTCCGCCCGGTGAGCGCCGGTGTCCTGATCCGGCGTCCGGCGCGCGGTGCCGGGGCGCTGCGCGGCCGGCGGGTGTGGCGTCCGAGCCCGTACCAGGTCTTCGGTCTCCTGTTCTGGACGGTGACGACGCTGGCGTTCTGGCGGGTGCCGCTGTGCTGCGACGCGGGGGTGCACGCGGCGGTCGTCGAGCGTCTGAAGGCCGGTCTGCTGCACCCGCGCCATCCGATGGCCGATCTGCCGGGCGCGGGCAGCCCCTACTACTCGCCGTACGCGGTGGCCGAGGGCGTGTTCGCCCGGCTGACCGGCCTGACGGGGTGGGAGGTGCTGCGGGTCGCCGGGCCGGTGAACCTGGTCGTGCTGCTGACCGGTGTCGGCCGTTTCGTGCGGGCGCTGACGCCGAGACCGTGGGCGCCGGTGCTGGCGCTCGGCGCGATGACCCTGCTGTGGGGCACGGAACGCGCCTGGTGGAGCGGGTATCTGGGCCTGATGTCGATGACCGGCAACCTCGGTTATCCGTCCACCTTCGCGATCGGGCTGTCCTTCTGGGCGTGGTCGCTGACGGCGGCACGCGCGCGGGACGAACGCCGGGTCCGGTACGTCGGCCCGGACGGGCTGCGCGGCTTCACCGGGTACGCGGGGGTCGGCGCGCTGTACGGGGTGGTCCTGCTGGTGCATCCGATCACGGCGGTGGCGGCGGTGACGGGCGGTGTCGCGGTGGTCCTGGGCCGGCAGCGCGGGTGGCGTCCGGCGGTCGCGGTCCGGTGGACGGTGACGGTCGGCGCGGCGCTGCTGCTCGCGGCCGGATGGCCGTACTTCGACGTGTTCGCGCTGGCCGGGGACGGCAGCGTGGACGGGATGCACCGGCGGCTGTACGACGACCTGACGGGTCATTTCTGGCTGGCGTTGCTGGGGCTGCCGGCGCTCGGGGCGCGGGTGCGGCGCTCGGCGCGCGATCCGCTGGTGCTGATGTTCGTCCTGGACTGCCTGGTGGTGGCGTACGGGTTCGTCAGCGGCCACTACACCTACGGGCGGATCCTCGGCCTGACGCTGGTGCCGCCGCAGTTCGCGCTGGCGGTGGAGCTGGCGGCGCCCCGGCCGTGGGGCGCGGGGCGGCGGGTGCTGGGCGCGGTGGCGGCCGCCGGGGCGTGTCTGGGGCTGCTGACCGTGCAGGCGGGGGCGGTCGTGCCGCGGGCGCTGGATCCGGTGGGCTTCGACCAGCCGCCGCGCTGGCCGGCGTACGACTGGGCGGCGGGGCACATCGGGCCCGGGGAGGTGGTGATCACCGACGGGTACTTCGCCGTGCACGCGATCGCCGGGTACGGACCGAACCTCGCCGCGCCCGCCTGGCCGGACGCGGCGCTGGACGAGCGGGCGAGGCTGCGCCGGCTCGCGGACGTACGGGCGTATCTCGCGCCCGGCTCGACGCGCGCCGAGCGGACGGCGATCGCCCGCCGCTACCGCGTCCGCTGGCTGCTGCTGACGCGCTGGCACCCGGTGCCCGAGGAGGCCGTGGTGGTGGCGTGGAGCCGGCGGACGGGGGAGGTGCTGGCGCGGGTGGGATGAGGTCTCCCGAGGGGGTCGCGCGAGTGGCGGATCCCTCGGGAGGCCTCGATCCGGTGGCCCGGCGGCCCGGCGCGGACTACTCGATGACGAGGTCGACCTCGATGTTGCCGCGGGTGGCGTTGGAGTAGGGGCAGACCTGGTGGGCGGTCTCGACCAGCTTGCGGCCGGTCGCCTCGTCCACGGTGTCCGGGAGCTCGACGCGCAGCGTCACCTTCAGGCCGAAGCCCTCGCCCTCCTTGCCTATGCCGACCTCGGCGGTCACGGCCGCGTCGGAGACGTCGACCTTCGCCTGGCGGCCGACGAGGCCGAGAGCGCTGCCGAAGCAGGCCGCGTAACCGGCGGCGAAGAGCTGCTCCGGGTTGGTGCCCTGACCGTTGCCGCCCAGCTCCACCGGCATGGCGAGCGCGAGGTCGATCCTGCCGTCGTTGCTGACGGCACGGCCCTCGCGGCCGTGGGTGGCGGTGGCGACGGCGGTGTAGAGCGCGTCCATGGATGAACCATCCCTCTCGGAAGTCTGTGACGGGGGGTGGCCGGTCCGGTCACTGCTCGTGTCCGGGCCGCTCACGGAGATAAGTGAAGCACACAATTCAATTGTGCACAACTAAATGGCTCGCCGGGGCTACCCTGGAGGCATGACCCCGACGTCGACCCCTCTCGCGGCCCCCGTCCCCTCGGAGAACTGGCTGCGCCTGGACCGCCAGATCTGCTTCTCCCTGCACGCCGCCTCGCGTGCCTTCAACGGTGTCTACCGCGTGATCCTCAAGGAGCTCGGGCTGACCTACCCCCAGTACCTGGTGATGCTGGTGCTGTGGGAGCAGGGCGAGCTGCCCGTGAAGAAGCTCGGCGAGCATCTGCGCCTGGACTCCGGCACGCTCTCCCCACTGCTCAAACGGCTGGAGACCGCGGGCCTGGTGAGCCGGGAGCGCAGCCCGCGCGACGAACGCTCGGTGGAGATCCGGCTCACCGAGGAGGGCGCCGCCCTGCGGGAGCGGGCCCTGCAGGTGCCCCGGCGGATCGTCTCGGCGACCGGGTTCCGACTGGAAGAGATCACCGAGCTGAGGGAACGCCTCGACCAGCTCACCGAGTCCTTGGACGCGGCGGCACTGGAGGAGCAGCCGGGGGAGGCTCGGCGGCAGCCGGACGGCGGATGTAGAGACCGAGGGTGACACCGTCGCGGACGAAGACGCGTCCGGGCCCGCCCGGTACGAACTCCTCCGTCACGACGGCCAGCTTGACCCGCTCGGTCGGGTTGCGCGGGTACCACCGGGAGCGCAGGGCGTACGGCTCGGCCAGCACCCACAGCCGGTCCAGCGCGAGCAGCTCGCGGCGCAGCTCGGCGGCGCCCCGCTCGCGGCCGTAGAGCGTGCCGGAGGCGGGCCCGGACGCCGTCAGCGCCACGTCCCGCGCCGTCCGGAAGCCCTCCGGACGCGCCACCTTCGCCCGCCGCCCGATGCTCGGCAGGAACACCACGGCGTCCCCCGGCCGCACCTCGCGCGCGGCCAGCGCGGAGACGGCGGCGAAGGTGTCGGGGCGGCCGCGGAGCGTGCGGTCCTCGCGGTACAGGGGCAGGTGGTGGGTGAACGCGAGGGCGACCGCCAGGGTTCCCACGAGCGGGACCAGCGGCGACCTCCCCCCGAGCAGCCGGTCCGCGCCCGCCGCCACCAGGAGCGGTACCCCCGCGAGGGCGTACAGCACATAGCGGTCGTCGTACATCGGGCGGAGCTGGGAGACCGTGAGCAGGGCCAGCGGAGGCAGGACGGCCCAGGGCAGGGCCACCGCCGTGAGGGTGAGCCGGCGGGGGCCCGGCAGGGCGGCGAGCGCGAGCGGCAGACAGGTCCAGAAGACCGGCCCGTCCGTCCCGAGGAAGGCGTGCAGCAGCCGCTCCGCCGTGCCCGTGTCCGGACGGGGCAGCCACGCCACCTGCCCGGCCTGGGCCCGCGAGACGAGGGCGAGCGGGGACAGCGCGAGCACCGCCGCACCGGCCGCCGCGCCCCAGCGCGCCCAGGTCCGTGCTCCCACGCGCGCGTGAAGGAGCGTCACGGCGTGGGCGAGCACCAGCAGCACCGCCAGCTCGTGCAGCAGACACGTCAGGGCGAGGACGACGCCGTACGGCCACCAGGGGCGCCCGTCGAGCGCCCGGACGAGCAGCAGGGCCGCCCCGGCCGCTCCCGCGCAGACGAGCGCGTAGGAGCGGCCCTCCTGCGCGTAGTGGCCGACCAGCGGGGTGACCGCGTAGAGCAGCCCCGCCCACAGACCGACGCGCGGCCGGGCCAGCCGGGCGCCGAGCGCCGCGACCAGGGCCGTGGCGAGGGCCGCCGCGCCGACGGACGGCAGCCGCAGGACGGTCTCGCCGGGGCGGACGGCGAGGACGGCGTGCAGGAGGAGGTAGTACAGGCCGTGGACGGCGTCCACACCGTGCAGCAGCCGCCAGATCTGCGGCACCGAGCGCCGCGCCACCTGGAAGGTGACCGCCTCGTCGCGCCACATGCCGCCCCGGTCGAGCCCCCACAGACCGAGCGCGAGCATGACACCGGCGGGAAGGAGCACCGCCCCCGCCCCCCGCCACGACGGCCCGCCCTCCCCGGCCGCCGCCCGTCCCCCGTCCGCCGCACCGCCCGTGTTCACGCTGTCCACGGACCCCATTTTGTTGGATTTAGTACCGCTTCTTGGCTATTGACGGAGTATCTTAACTAAAGAGGCATTCGGGCGCCTTACGATCCGCCGTCATGAGACGTCGTCACCTTCTCGCCGGCCTCGCCGCCGCCTGGCTGGCCTCCCGCGCCCTGATGCTGTGGCTGCTCGCCCACGACTCCCTCGGAATCCTGGGCGGCCGGGTGGGCCGTGAGGTGTGGCACCTGTACCACCACTGGTACGGCGTCCTCGCGCACGGCGCCTTCCCCGCGCACGACACCCTGTGGCAGTACCCGCCGGGTGCCGGTCCCGTCCTGCTGTCGCCGGGCGTGCTGCCGTGGTGGACGTATTTCGAGGCGTTCGTCGCCCTCACGGTCCTCTCGGACGCCGCGGTCGCCTGCGCGCTCGCGCGCGCGGGCACCCGCCCCGGCCGCACCCTGGCCGGGGCGGCGGTCTGGGTGGGCGGGCTGCCCCTGCTGGTCCGCGTCCCGTTCGCCCGCTACGACGTGCAGGTCACGGCGCTCGCGGTGATCTCCCTGCTGGCGCTCGCCCGCTCCACGCGCGCGTGCGGGGCGTTCGCGGCCGCGGGGGCGCTGGTCAAGGTGTGGCCGGCGCTGGTGCTGGTGGGCGTGCGGCGGGGCCGCGACTCCCGGTCGGTGTGGTCGTCGGTGGCGCTCACCGGCGCCTCGCTGTTCCTGCTCCTGGTGTTCGCGTTCCGCAATCCGCTCGCCTTCGTGCGCCAGCAGGGCGGCAGGGGCGTGCAGATCGAGTCCCTCGGCGGCACCCTGCTCTCGCTCGCGACCCACGCCGGATGGCCGGGCGAGGTCCGCTACCGGTACGGCGCGATGGAGTTCACCGGGCCGTACGTCTCCAGCGTGGCGCACGCCTCGCTCGCCCTGACCGCCGTGGCCTTCGGCCTGCTCCTGCTGTGGCGGGTCCGCGCCCGGCACTGGACCGAGGCCGTGCCCTTCGACGCCGCGCTGAGCGCGGTCCTGCTGTTCACCGTCACCAGCCGGGTGATCAGCCCGCAGTACATGATCTGGCTGGTGGGCCTGGCCGCCGTCTGCCTCAGCTCCCGGCACACCACCCAGCGCGCGGTGACGGCGCTGATCCTCGCGTCGACCGCGCTCAGCGCCGTGATCTTCCCGGTCGAGTACGGCAAGGTCATCGAGTGCACCTGGACCGGCACCGGGCTGATGGTCCTGCGCAACGGCCTGCTGCTCGCGGCGGCCGTGCTGTCCTACGTCCGCCTGTGGCGCGCGACCACCGCGCGCGCCCCCCAGCGCGCCGGGAGTTGTCCACAGACTCTGCGGGAGAGCCGTACGCCTGCTTCACTGTGAGACGAACAGGCCGATCGCGGACGAAACGCACCGCACCGGCCGGCCGACTTGGGGGAGTCTCCGACATGACGTGGCTGATCACCGGCGGCGCCGGCTACATCGGGGCGCACGTCGTCCGCGCGATGACCGCGGCGGGCGAGCGGGCGGTGGTGTACGACGACCTGTCGACCGGCGTCGTCGCGCGCGTCCCGGAGGGGGTGCCGCTGGTGACCGGCTCGACCCTGGACGGGGAGCGGGTCGCCCGCGCCCTCGCCGAGCACGCGGTCACCGGTGTCGTCCATCTCGCGGCGAAGAAGCAGGTCGGCGAGTCGGTGGAGCGGCCCCTGCACTACTACCGGGAGAACGTGGAGGGCCTCAGGGTCCTCCTGGAGGCGGTCACCGCGGCCGGTGTCCGCTCCTTCGTGTTCTCCTCCTCGGCCGCCGTGTACGGCACGCCGGACGTCGGCCTCGTCACCGAGGACACCCCGTGCGTGCCGATGTCCCCGTACGGCGAGACGAAGCTGGCCGGTGAGTGGCTGGTCCGCGCGACGGGCCGCTCGACCGGCCTCGCCACGGCCTGCCTGCGCTACTTCAACGTGGCGGGCGCGGCCTCCCCCGACCTCGCCGACACCGGCGTGTTCAACCTCATCCCGATGATCTTCGAAAGACTCACCGAGAACGCCCCGCCCCGTGTCTTCGGCGACGACTACCCCACCCCCGACGGCACCTGCGTCCGTGACTACATCCATGTCGCCGACCTCGCCGAGGCCCATGTGGCCGCCGCGCACGCCCTGCGGACCTCCCCCGGCCGCGCCCTCACCCTGAACGTCGGCCGCGGCGAGGGCGTCTCGGTCCGGGAGATGATCGACCGGGTCACCGCCGTCACCGGCCACCACCGGCCCCCCACGGTCACCCCCCGCCGCCCCGGCGATCCGGCCCGGGTGGTCGCCTCCGCCGACCGCATCGCCACCGAACTGGGCTGGAAGGCCGTCCACGACGTCCACGACATGATCACCTCGGCCTGGGAGGGCTGGCTGCGGCTGCATCCCGAAGCGGCCGGGGTGTAGGCGGGCCGACCCCGTGGGCCGGCGGGAGGACCGCCATCGCGCGTGCCGTCGGGTGTGTCGTCGGGTCCACCGCGGGCGGCGCGCCGACGGCCGCGGCGGTGCGCGTTGGCTCGTTGAGCGGTCGGCCAGGGGGTGTTTCGAAACACCCCCTAGGCGTTGTTGAGGTAGGCCAGTACCGCGAGCACCCGGCGGTGGCCGCTGTCGCTCGGGGGGAGGCCCAGCTTCAGGAAGACGTTGCCGATGTGTTTGCTGACCGAGCGCTCGGTGATGACGAGGGTGCCGGCGATGGTGGTGTTGTCGTGGCCCTCGGCCATCAGCTCGAGGACCTCCCGCTCGCGCGGGGTGAGCCGGTCCAGCGGGGAGTCCTTGCGGCGGGTCAGCAGCTCGGTGACGACCTCGGGGTCGAGGGCCGTACCGCCCCCGGCGACCCGTTCCAGGGCGTCGAGGAACTCGTCGACACGGCCCACCCGGTCCTTCAGCAGATAGCCGACGCCGTTCGCGCCGCCGCCGAGCAGTTCGGCCGCGTAGGACTCCTCGACGTACTGGGAGAGGACCAGGACCGGGAGGCCGGGGATCTTCCCGCGCGCCTCCAGGGCGGCCCGCAGCCCCTCGTCACGGAAGCCCGGCGGCATCCGCACATCGAGCACGGCCACGTCGGGACGGTGCTCCAGCAGCGCCGGCAGGATCTCGGGGCCGGAGCCGGCGACGGCAGCCACCTCGTGCCCGGCCGACGTCAGCAACAGGACGAGGCCCTCCCTGAGCAGGGCGTTGTCCTCGGCCAACACGACTCTCATGCCACCTCGACTCCCGTCACGGCGCCCGGAGTTCTCCGGTCACAGCGCCTTGATCGCCTCCGCGGTGGCCCGCGCCAGCGCGCCCAGATATCCCTTGGGCAGCTTCGGACTGCGGATCACCACCGAACGCCAGTAAAGCGGACCGGAGATCAGGTCGAGCGCCAGCTCGTCGTCGAGGCCCGTCCGGACCTCGCCGCGCTGCTCCGCCGCCGCCACGATCTTCAGCGCGACGCCCTCCTGCCCCTCCCTCAGCGCCTTCTGCAGCGCCTCGGCGATCTCCGGGTTGCGGGCCGCCTCGGCCTGGAGGTCGGGGATGATCTGCGAGGCCGCGGGATGCCGCAGCGCCCGGGACGTCAGCTCGTACAGCATCCGCAGATCGCCCTCCAGGCTGCCCGTCTCCGGCGCCGGCAGGCCCTGCACGGCGAGCGCCGAGACGAGGTCGAGGACCAGGTGCAGCTTGGAGCGCCAGCGCCGGTACACCGCGGTCTTGCCGACCCCGGCGCGCCGGGCGATGCCCTCGATGGACATGCGCGCGTAGCCGACGGTCGCGAGCTCCTCGAACACGGCCGCCCGGATGGCTTCCGTCACATCCTCGCGGAGCACGGCCGCGCCCGCGGGAGCCCGGCGGCGCGGCTTCGCCTGCGGTTCGCCTGCGTTCGTCGCGTTCGTCGTCATGCCGTCCAGCATAGGGCGTTACGACGAAACGGTTGCGTTCCGACGTCGAATAGGCCTACGCTCACGTTGCGACGATACGGTCCCGTCCCGACGTAAGAAAACGTGAAGAGAAACGTAAGAGAACGCCGGGCGACGGCAGAGTGCAGCCACAGCGGCCGCACACGCACCCCCACCCCCCGAGTGAAAGCAGCGGATGTGAGCCAGGTACTCCACACACCGCCGACACAGGCCGGACCCCCCGACGACGACCTGGCGGCCCTCGCCGCCCGTCACGGCCTCGCGGTCAGCGGTGCCCGCCCCTCCCTGCCCCAGTACATCCGCCAGTTGTGGGCACGCCGCCACTTCATCACCGCCTTCGCCACCGCCAAGCTCACCTCGCAGTACAGCGACGCGAAGCTGGGCCAGATCTGGCAGGTGATGACCCCCCTGCTGAACGCGGCCGTGTACTACTTCATCTTCGGCCTGCTGCTCGGGACCAAGAAGGGCGTCCCGGACTACATCCCCTTCCTGGTCACGGGCGTGTTCGTGTGGACGTTCACCCAGAGCTCGATCATGTCGGGCACCAAGGCCATCTCCGGCAACATCGGCCTGGTGCGGGCCCTGCACTTCCCCCGGGCCGCGCTGCCGATCTCGTACTGCCTCCAGCAGCTCCAGCAGCTGCTGTTCTCGATGGCCGCGCTGCTGGTCATCCTGTTCGTCATGGGCGTGCCGCCGGCGCTGTCCTGGGTCCTGGTCGTCCCCGTGCTGCTGCTCCAGTTCGTCTTCAACGCCGGCGTGTCGCTGATCATGGCCCGGGCCGGCGCGAAGACCCCCGACATCGCCCAGCTCATGCCCTTCGTGCTGCGCACCTGGATGTACGTGTCCGGTGTGATGTGGAGCATCGACAAGCTGCTCAGCAAGCACACCGACTGGCCGGCCTGGGTCACCGACGTGCTGCGCGCCAACCCCGCCGCCGTCTACATCGACCTGATGCGCTTCTCGCTGATCGACAGCTTCCACGCGAGCCAGCTGCCGCCCCACGTGTGGGCATGGGCGACCGGCTGGGCGCTGCTCGCCGGCGTCGGCGGCTTCATCTACTTCTGGAAGGCTGAGGAGACGTACGGCCGTGGCTGACAACACCCCCCGCACCGAGCCCTTCGACCGCGCCGACGAGCGGGCCCCCACCGTCATCGCCGACCACGTCGACATCGTCTACCGGGTCAACGGCACCGGCGGCGGCCGCGGCAGCGCCACCGCGGCCCTCAACCGCATCCTGCGCCGCAAGCAGACCGAGAAGGCGGCCGGCACCCGGCTGGTGCACGCCGTGAAGAACGTCTCCTTCGTCGCCCACAAGGGCGAGGCCATCGGCCTGATCGGCACCAACGGCTCCGGCAAGTCGACCCTCCTCAAGGCGGTCGCCGGTCTGCTGCCGGTCGAGCGCGGCCGGATCTACACCGACGGCCAGCCCTCCCTCCTCGGCGTCAACGCGGCCCTGATGGGCGACCTGACGGGCGAGCGCAACGTCTACCTCGGCGGCCTGGCCATGGGCATGTCCAAGGAGCAGATCCGCGAGCGCTACCAGCAGATCGTCGAGTTCTCCGGCATCAACGACAAGGGCGACTTCATCTCCCTGCCGATGCGCACGTACTCCTCCGGCATGGGTTCGCGGCTGCGGTTCTCCATCGCCGCCGCCAAGGACCACGACGTCCTCCTCATCGACGAGGCCCTCGCCACCGGTGACGCGCTGTTCCGCAAGCGGTCGGCCGACCGCATCCGCGAGATGCGCGAGCACGCCGGCACCGTCTTCCTCGTCAGCCACAGCAACAGCTCGATCCGCGAGACCTGCGAACGCGTGCTGTGGCTGGAGCGCGGCGAGCTGAAGATGGACGGGCCGACCGAGGAGGTCATGGACGCCTACGAGGAGTTCAGCGGCGACCCGAAGGCCAAGAGGAAGCCGGCCCCGAAGAAGCCGGCCGCCACGCCCGCTCCCAAGCCGGCCGCGACGCTCTGAGCCCAGCACGAAGGGGGCGCCTCCCGGTGGGAGGCGCCCCCTTCGCCGTTCCCTACGAATGCGTCCGCAGCAGCGTCCTCATCGTCCGCATCGCCACCGACAGGTTCGCCAGGTCGAACGTCTCCGAGCTCTGGATCTCCTCCAGCGTCGTCCGCGCCCGGCCCAGGATCGCCGCGTTCTTCTCCTCCCACGCCTTGAACCGCTGCTCGGGCGTCGAGGTGCCGTTGCCGACGGCCAGGACGTCCGCGGTCAGCGCCGCGTGGGCCGCGTAGAGGTCCTCACGGATGGAGGCGCGGGCCATGGACTGCCAGCGGTCGGCCCGCGGCAGCTCGATGATGCGGTCCATGAGCTGGGTGATGTGCAGCCGGTCCGCGAGGTCGTAGTAGACCTCCGCGACGTCCAGCGGGTCCTTGCCCGTCCGGTCGGCCACCGACACGATGTCCAGCGCCGGGAACGCGGAGGAGAACCCGGCCACCCGCGTCGCCAGCTCGTCCGGCACACCGGCCCCGGTCAGCTCGTCGTAGATCTTCTGCCACCACTCCAGGTCCGCGCCGCGCAGCAGCTTGGTGAGCTGCGACCAGACCTGCTCGACCCGCTCGGCGAAGAAGTCCACCGTCTCGGCGAGCTGCAGCGGCTGCGGCCGGTTGTTCAGCAGCCAGCGCGTGCCCCGCTCGACGAGCCGGCGCGAGTGCAGCCGGATCCGGGTCTGCACGGCCGCCTCGACCGTGTTGTCCAGCTCCTCCACCGCGTCCCACACCGGCGCCGACCGGAAGATCGCCCGGGCCGCGGACTGCGCCCGCACGATCTCCTCCAGCGAGGCCCCCGTCTCCTCGCGCAGCCGGTGCAGATACGTCGTACCGCCCGTGTTGACCGTGTCGTTGACCAGCACGGTCGTGGTGATCTCACGGCGCAGCGGGTGGCTGTCGATGTGCTCCGGGAACTGCTCGCGCAGCGCGGTCGGGAAGTACGCGTACAGCAGACCGCGCAGGTACGCATCGTCCGGCAGGGAGGTCTGCAGCAGCTCGTCCGAGACGGTGATCTTCGTGTACGCCAGCAGGACGGCCGTCTCCGGGCCGGTCAGGCCGTGGCCGGAGCCGAGGCGCTCACGGATCTGCCGGTCGGTCGGCAGGAACTCCAGCGCCCGGTCCAGGTGGCCCTCGCGCACCAGGTGGCGCAGGAAGCGCTGCTGGGCGTGGAGCATGTCCTTGGACTGGGCGAGGGCGTTGGCGATCGCCGTGTTCTGCGCGTAGTTGTTGCGCAGGACCAGCGCGCCGACCTCGTCGGTCATCTCGGCGAGCAGCTTGTTGCGCTGCTTGACGGTCATGTCGCCGTCCGTGACCAGCCCGTTGAGCAGGATCTTGATGTTCACCTCGTGGTCGGAGGTGTCCACGCCCGCGCTGTTGTCGATGGCGTCGGTGTTGATCCGGCCGCCCTGGCGGGCGAACTCGATCCGGCCGAGCTGGGTCAGCCCGAGGTTGCCGCCCTCGCCGACGACCTTGACCCGCAGGTCCTGGCCGTCGACGCGGATCGGGTCGTTGGCCTTGTCGCCGACGTCCGCGTTCGACTCGGTGCTCGCCTTGACGTACGTGCCGATGCCGCCGTTCCACAGCAGGTCCACCGGCGCGGAGAGGATCGCCTTCATCAGGTCGGCCGGGGTCAGCTTGGTGACGCCCGCCTCGATGCCGAGGGCCTGCCGGATGTGCCCGTTGACCGGGATCGCCTTCGCCGTCCGGGGGAAGACACCGCCGCCCGCGGAGATCAGGTCGGCGTTGTAGTCGGCCCAGGAGCTGCGCGGCAGCTCGAACAGACGGCGGCGCTCGGCGTAGGAGGTCGCGGCGTCCGGGTCGGGGTCGATGAAGATGTGCCGGTGGTCGAAGGCGGCGACCAGGCGGATGTGCTCGGACAGCAGCATGCCGTTGCCGAACACGTCACCGGACATGTCACCGATGCCGACGACCGTGAAGTCCTCGACCTGGGTGTCGACGCCCATGTCGCGGAAGTGCCGCTTCACGGACTCCCAGGCGCCGCGGGCGGTGATGCCCATCGCCTTGTGGTCGTAGCCGGCCGAGCCGCCGGAGGCGAACGCGTCCCCCAGCCAGAAGCCGTACGACCCGGCGACCTCGTTGGCGATGTCGGAGAACGTCGCCGTGCCCTTGTCGGCGGCGACCACCAGGTAGGTGTCGTCCTCGTCGTGCCGTACGACGTCGGCCGGCGGCACGACCTCCCCGGCGACCATGTTGTCGGTGATGTCGAGCAGCGCCGAGATGAAGGTGCGGTAGCTGGCGATGCCCTCGGCGAGCCAGGCGTCGCGGTCCACGCCCGGGTCGGGGAGCTGCTTGGCGACGAAGCCGCCCTTGGCGCCGACCGGCACGATGACGGTGTTCTTCACCATCTGCGCCTTGACCAGGCCGAGGATCTCCGTGCGGAAGTCCTCCCTGCGGTCCGACCAGCGCAGACCGCCGCGCGCGACCTTCCCGAACCGGAGGTGCACGCCCTCCACGCGGGGCGAGTACACCCAGATCTCGAACGCCGGCCGCGGCGCCGGCAGGTCAGGGATGGCCTGCGGGTCGAACTTCATCGACACGTACGCGTGCGGCGTGCCGCCCTTGCCGGTCTGGAAGAAGTTGGTGCGCAGGGTCGCCTTGATGACCGTCAGGAAGGACCTGAGGATCCGGTCCTCGTCGAGCGAGGCCACCTGGTCGAGCGCCGCGTCGAGCTCCTCCAGGAGCGCGTCGACGATCTCCAGCCCGGCCCGCTGCCGGCCCGGCGACATCCGCGCCTCGAACAGGGAGACCAGGAGCCGGGTGGTGTGGACGTTCGTACGGAGGGTGTCCTCCATGTAGTCCTGGCTGAACGTGGACCCGGCCTGCCGCAGGTACTTGGCGTAGGCGCGCAGCACCATCGCCTGCCGCCAGTTCAGCCCGGCGCCCAGCACCAGCGCGTTGAACCCGTCGTTCTCCGCCTGGCCGGTCCAGGTCGCGGCGAACGCGTCCTGGAACCGCTCACGGCCGTCGTCGCCGAGCAGATCGGTGGTGCCGCCGCCCAGCGCCTTGGGGATGCGCAGCCCGAAGTCGTAGATCCAGGACACCGACCGGTCCGAGCAGCGCAGCTCGTACGGCCGCTCGTCGATCACCTCGACACCGAGCCGGTTCAGCACCGGCAGCACCGCCGACAGGGAGATCGCGTCGCCCTTGCGGTAGATCTTGAAGCGGCGCTCGTCGGGCGCGGCGCCCACCGGCTCGTACAGGCTGAGGGAGAAGTTCTGCTCCTCGGTGAGCCGTTCGAGGTGGACGAGGTCGGCGACCGCGGCGCGCGGGGTGTGGTCGGCCTTGTAGCCCTCGGTGAAGGCGTTGGTGTAGCGGCGCAGCAGCTCGGCGGCCCGCTCCTCGCCGAGTTCGGCGGTGAGCGCCTCGGAGAACGCGTCCGCCCAGGACCGGGCGGCCTCGACGAGACGGGCCTCGATGCGGTCCTTGTCGGACTCGGACAGCTCGGGCAGCTCGGTGCCCGGCGCGACCCGCACCACGAAGTGCAGCCGCGACAGGATCGACTCGGTGTTCCAGGCGGTGAAGTCGACGCTGGTGCCGCCGAGCTCCTCCTTGAGGATGTCGATGATCCGCAGCCGGACGCCGGTGGTGTAGCGGTCGCGGGGCAGGTAGACGAGCGCCGAGTAGTAGCGCCCGTACTCGTCCTGCCGCAGGTACAGCCGCAGCCTGCGCCGCTCCTGCAGGTACAGCACCGAGGTGACGATGGAGCGCAGTTCGTCGACCGGCGTCTGGAAGAGCTCGTCGCGCGGGTAGGTCTCCATGATCTGGAGCAGGTCGCGTCCGTCGTGGCTGTTGGGCGAGAACCCGGCACCCGTCAGGACGGCCTCGACCTTGCGCCGCACGACGGGGACCCGCATCACGGACTCGGTGTAGGCGGCCGAGGAGAACAGTCCGAGGAAGCGGCGCTCCCCGACGACGTTCCCTTCGGCGTCGAACTTCTTCACCCCGACGTAGTCGAGGTACGACGGCCGGTGCACGGTGGCCCGGCTGTTGGCCTTGGTCATCACGAGCAGCTTGTGCTCACGGGCCTTGGCGCGGGCGTCGGCGGGCAGCCGCTCGAACGACGGGCTGACGGGGTGGGCGTCCTCACCGGCGTGTTGCGGGTCGGCGCGCAGGATGCCGAGGCCGGTGCCGGGCACGGCCGCGAGGGAGTCGTCCTCACGGAGCTGATACTCGCGGTAGCCGAGGAAGGTGAAGTGGTCGGCGGCGAGCCAGCGCAGCAGCTCCCGCGCCTCCTCGACGTCGGCGGAGGCAAGATCGCCGGGTGTGGGCTCCTCGACGAGACCGTCGGCGATCCGCAGCGCCGAGTCCCGCATCTTCTCCCAGTCCTCGACGGCCTCCCGGACGTCGGAGAGGACCCGCAGCAGGTCGGCGGTGACCTGCTTGAGGTCGGCGCGGTCGGTCTCGCGGTCCATCTCGACGTGGATCCACGACTCGACGTGCGCGTCGTGCGGAAGAACACCGGAGTGCACGCCGCCCAGCACCTCGATGAGCCTGCCGGTCACATCGCGGCGCACCAGCACCTGCGGGTGCACGACGAGGTGGATGCCGCGCCCCTGGCGGGTCAGCTCGTTGGTGACGGAGTCGACGAGGAAGGGCATGTCGTCGGTGACGACCTCGACGACGGAGTGGCTGCAGGTCCAGCCGTTCTCCTCGACGGTCGGCGTGTGGACCCTGACGTTGGCGGTTCCCTGCGGCCGGTTCTCGGCGAGCCGGTAGTGGGAGAGAGCGGCTCCGAAGACATCGACCGGGTCGCGGTCCTTGAGGTCCTCCGGGGCGGTGTGCAGGTAGTAGCGCTGGAGGAACGCGAGGAGGGCGTCATGGTCCGGGGTGCCCGCAGTGCCCTCGCTCGTCGTCCCAGTCGGTAGGTACCCCCCGACCGGGCTGTTCTCAGCGACCCGCGCCGCCCTCTCGAGCAGCTCGGCCTTGGCTTCGTCCAGCTTGGTCTGCATTGTCCTCTGACTCCTGTCGCGCGCCGTTGCGTGACGTAGAAGGAAGTACGGTGTCTTCCCTTGCGGCTCGACGCCACGGCCCGGGGTCTCCGGTCCGCTCCGACGCTATGCCGCAAGGTGAGATGAGCGGGGGGTTATCGGCCATTCTCGACACCACCACGAGGTGTGACGCTGCTCTCCGCGCCGCGCTGTCCCCGGGTGTGTACGGCGTCCTGGGGCCCCTTGCGCCCCTGTCCCGCCCGCAAGGACCAGCGTCCGCCGCCCGGCCGCGGAGATGGTCCGCACACACCGGGCGCAGGGCAGGGGCAACAGAACCCCCGCGAGCTATCGCGCTGATCACGCCACCAAGGCTATCGCTCCCCACCCGGGCCCCGTCATGAGCCGTATGTGTACAAAACAGGGGCCAGAACTTTGACGTTCTGCACAGGGGCGGCGGCGGGGAACCGGGGGTGGGGACGCAGAGGTCGACGCCGGTACGGCCGCGGAGGGACCCTGAGGCTGACAGCGCCCGCGAGGAAGGAGCCGCCCCATGCCCGCGAAGATCCTCATCGTCACCGGCGACGCAGCGGAGTCCCTGGAAGTCCTCTACCCCTACCAGCGCCTGCTCGAGGAGGGCTACGAGGTCCACATCGCCGCCCCCACCCGCAAGAAGCTCCGGTTCGTCGTCCACGACTTCGAACCCGGCTTCGACACCTACACCGAGAAACCCGGCTACACCTGGCCCGCCGACCTCGCCTTCTCCGAGGTCGACCCCGGCCAGTACGCCGCCGTCGTCATCCCCGGCGGCCGCGCCCCCGAGTACCTGCGCAACGACCCCGAACTCCGCAAGATCCTCAAGTCGTTCTTCGACGCCGACAAGCCCGTCGCCCAGATCTGCCACGGCCCCCTGGTCACCGCGGCCGCCGACGCGCTGAGCGGTCGCCGGGTCACCGCCTATCCCGCGCTGGAGTTCGACATGCAGAGCGCCGGCGCCACCTTCCAGGACACCGACGCCGTGGTCGACGGCACCCTCGTCTCCTCGCGCGCCTGGCCCGACCATCCGGCCTGGATGCGCGCGTTCCTGAAGGTGCTGCGCGCGAAGACCCCGGCGGACTGACCTTTCCCGGGTGCGGCGCCGGCTCCCCGAGGGCGCCGCACCGTCACGCGGCCGCCCGTGAGGCCACCTCCACCGCTTCCGCGAGCGAGTCCACCACCGGTACGCCCACCTCCTCCAGGCTCGCCCGGCTGTGCGAACCGCCGGTGTAGAGCACCGCCCGCACGCCCGCGTGCAGCGCCGCCACCGCGTCGTCGGCCGCGTCCCCGATGACCACGGTCCGGGCGGGCTCCACCGACTTCCCCAGCGCGGCGAGATGCCGCACCATGTGCTCCGCCTTGCTGCCCCCCGACGGCCCCACCCGCCCGTCCACCCGTACGAAGTGCGGCTCGATCCCGAAGCCCCGCACCACCGGCACCAGTTCCTCGTGCACGTACATGCTCAGCAGGGACTGGCTGTGCCCCGCCGAACGCCATCCCGCGAGCAGCTCCACCGCCCCCTCGGTGAGCCCGCACCGCACCCGGTGCTCCGCGTAGTACCGGTGGAAGATCTCGTCCATGAGCTCCCACTCGACGTCCGTCGGCAGCCGCCCCATGAGCCGCTCGTAGAACTTCGGCACCGGCACGCAGTACAGCGCGCGGTACCGCTCCAGCGTCAGCGGCTCCAGCCCGAGCTCCGCGAACGCCGCGTTCGTCGCGCCTATGATCGCGTCGTTGTCGTTGAGCAGCGTCCCGTTCCAGTCCCAGACGATGTGCGCCGCCACCTGCTGCTTCCCCATGCAGCAAACGTACCCGCCCGCACCGACAATCAAGAGCGGACGCCGGTCCCGGTGCCGGCGGGCTCAGTCCCCCGCGCCCACCAGGTTCGCGATCTCCTGGGTGGCGAACCACAGCAGCTCGTGGTCCTCGGCCCCGTCCACGACGAACTGCGCGTCGTCGTCCCCGCCGTCCGCCGCCCCGAGCGCCCGCGCCGCCGCGGCGACGTCCGCCTCCGCGTCCCCGGCGTCCACGTGCACCGAGGCCGCCTTGGCCAGCCGTACGCCCCCCGACACCCGCGTCTCACCGAGCGCCGCCGGATCCAGCCCCCGGTCCGGGTCCACCTCGGTCGCACGGTCGGGTACGTCGACGGCGACCACGACCCGCCTGCGCGGAGCGTCCGGGTCCGCCGCGAGCAGCCGCAGCGAGGCGAGCGCGGCCCGGCTCAGCGCCGCGTACTCCAGCTCCTCGATGTCGTCGGACAGATACCACTCGCGCAACGCGGGCGTGACGGCGTAGGCGACGAGCGGTCCCGATCCCAGTTCCCCCGTCTTGTGCGCCTCGGCGAGGCCGGGGAGGGTCAGAGGGACGTAGACACGCATGGCTGGCCGCTCTTTCGTCGTCGGAATCGGCCCGGACGGTCGGCCGGACGACCTTCAGGATACGTGCGGCCGTCCCCTTTCGGGCCCCTCCCCGCACCCCGGAAGACGTCCACCCCACGCCTCGGAATTCACCCCCCGCACCGCCCCCACCGGCCCTTTCCGCTCCTCCGGCCACCCTGATAGGTGAACCGCCCCCGACCCCGGTGGCGACCCTCCGCCACCTTGCCCTCACCCACCGCGACCCCGTACAAGATCGACCACGGCAAGTTACCGACCGGTAGAAGGTCGGAGCCGCCCACCCATCAAGTCGACCGAACGGGCACACGATGAACAAGGTCATGACGAGGACGCACACCGCCCCCGGCACCGCCGACACCCGCCCACCCGGCCGCCGCGACCCCCGACGCCCCGCCGCCACCCCACCCCGCACCCGCCAGACCCGCACCACGACCGCCCCACGCGGCCCCCAACGCCCCACCCCGCCCCCGGCCCGCCCCCGCCCCACCGATCTCTTCGCCGACCGCCTCCTCGCCGTCCTCAGCGGCCACCGCCCCGTCCACTCGATGCTCCGCCACACCCTGGGCAGCGCCTACGACGACCTCGCCCACCTCGCCGAACGCGGCCCCCTGCGCGCCCCCCACGGCACCCGCCCCACCATCCGGGACATCGGCTACTACGTCCCCCGCCACGGCGCCATCGAGGCCTTCGCCCGCATCGGCACCGGTGACCGCCTGCGCGCCATGGCCTTCCGCCTGGAACTCGGCACCGACCACCGCTGGCGCTGCACCGCCGTCGAACTCGACGGCCCCCGCAGGCCCCGCACCCAGGACGACTGAACACCGCCCCCGACCCCCCACGCCCACCACGCCGAAGGGCCGGGCCACCCCCAGGTGACCCGGCCCTCAACACTCCACGGCGGCTACTTCTTGCGGCGCCGCCCCGTCTTCGCCTGCTTACGGCGCTCCGCACGCGTCAGACCGTCGGCCTCCGAACGCACCGGCTCGCCGTCGGCGTCGAAATCACCCTCGATGGTGCCGCCCTCACCGTCCACGGTCGGCGCCGAGAAATGCAGGTTCCGCCGCTGCGGAGCGTCCAGCCCCTTCGCACGGATCTCCGGACGCGCACCCGCCTGCGCCGGCACCACGTCCTGCTTCTCCAGGTCGACCGGCTCCGCGTCCTCCACCGGAACCTCCTCGACCTGCTGCTCCACCTGGACCTCCAGGTTGAACAGATAGCCGACCGACTCCTCCTTGATGCCGTCCATCATCGCGGAGAACATGTCGAAGCCCTCACGCTGGTACTCCACCAGCGGGTCCTTCTGCGCCATCGCACGCAGACCGATGCCCTCCTGGAGGTAGTCCATCTCATAGAGGTGCTCACGCCACTTGCGGTCCAGGACCGACAGCACGACCCGCCGCTCCAGCTCACGCATGATCTCCGAGCCGAGCTGCGTCTCCCGCGCCTCGTACTGCTCGTGAATGTCGTCCTTGATGGACTCGGAGATGAACTCCGCCGTCAGACCCGCCCGGTCACCGGCCGCCTCCTCCAGCTCGTCCACCGTGATCTTCACCGGATAAAGCTGCTTGAACGCACCCCACAGCCGGTCCAGGTCCCAGTCCTCCGGGAAACCCTCGGCCGTCTCCGCCGACACATACGCGTCGATCGTGTCGTCCATGAAGTGCTGCACCTGCTCATGCAGGTCCTCACCCTCCAGGACGCGGCGCCGCTCCCCGTAGATGACCTCACGCTGACGGTTCAGGACCTCGTCGTACTTCAGAACGTTCTTACGCGTCTCGAAGTTCTGCTGCTCGACCTGCGACTGCGCCGACGCGATCGCACGCGTCACCATCTTGTTCTCGATCGGCACATCGTCCGGAACGTTCGCCATCGACATCACACGCTCGACCATCTGCGCCTTGAACAGACGCATCAGGTCATCGCCCAGGGACAGATAGAACCGCGACTCACCCGGGTCGCCCTGACGGCCCGAACGACCGCGCAGCTGGTTGTCGATACGGCGCGACTCGTGCCGCTCGGTGCCCAGCACATACAGACCGCCGAGCTCCTCGACCTCCTCCTTCTCCGCCTTGACGGCCTGCTCGGCCTTCTCCAGGGCGGCGGGAAGCGCCTGCGCCCACTCCTCGATGTGCTCCTCGGGGTCCAGGCCGCGCTGACGCAGCTCCGCCTCCGCGAGGTCCTCCGGATTGCCGCCGAGCTTGATGTCCGTACCACGGCCGGCCATGTTCGTGGCCACCGTCACCGCGCCCCTGCGGCCCGCCTGCGCGACGATCGACGCCTCACGCTCGTGATGCTTGGCGTTCAGCACCTCGTGCTGGATACCGCGCTTGGAGAGCTGCTGCGAGAGGTACTCCGACTTCTCGACCGACGTGGTGCCGACCAGGATCGGCTGCCCCTTCTCGTGCTTCTCCGCGATGTCGTCGACGACCGCCTCGAACTTCGCGACCTCGGTGCGGTAGATCAGGTCCGACTGGTCCTTGCGGATCATCGGCTTGTTCGTCGGGATCGGCACCACACCGAGCTTGTAGATCTGGTGGAACTCCGCCGCCTCGGTCATCGCTGTACCGGTCATCCCGGACAGACCCGGGACCTCCTTGCCGTCATGGTCGTGACGCTTGTACAGGCGGAAGAAGTTCTGCAGGGTGATCGTGGCGAGCGTCTGGTTCTCGTCCTTGATGTCCACCCCCTCCTTCGCCTCGATCGCCTGGTGCATGCCCTCGTTGTAACGGCGGCCCGCGAGGATACGACCCGTGTGCTCGTCGACGATCATGACTTCGCCGTCCATGACGACGTAGTCCTTGTCCTTCTTGAAGAGCTCCTTCGCCTTGATGGCGTTGTTCAGGTACCCCACCAGAGGCGTGTTCACCGACTCGTACAGATTGTCGATGCCCAGCCAGTCCTCGACCTTGCCGACACCGGCCTCGTGAATGGCGACCGTGCGCTTCTTCTCGTCGACGTCGTAGTCGCCCGTCTCCTCCAGGCCCTTCAGCGGATTTCCCGCCTCGCCCCTCTTCAGACGCGTCACCAGCTTGGCGAAGTCGCCGTACCACTTCGTCGCCTGATCGGCGGGACCCGAGATGATCAACGGCGTACGCGCCTCGTCGACCAGGATCGAGTCGACCTCGTCGACAATGGCGAAGTTGTGGCCCCGCTGCACCAGCTCGTCCTTCGCCCACGCCATGTTGTCGCGCAGATAGTCGAAGCCGAACTCGTTGTTCGTGCCGTACGTGATGTCGCACGCGTACTGCTCACGCCGCTGGGCCGGCGTCATGTTGGCCAGGATGCAGCCGACCTCCAGGCCCAGAAACTTGTGAACACGGCCCATCATCTCCGAGTCACGCTCGGCCAGATAGTCGTTGACCGTGATCAGGTGCACGCCCTTGCCGGACAGCGCGTTCAGATACGCGGGCAGCGTGCCGACGAGGGTCTTGCCCTCACCGGTCTTCATCTCCGCCACATACCCCAGGTGCAGGGCCGCACCACCCATGATCTGCACGTCGTAGTGACGCTGCCCCAGCACACGCTTCGCGGCCTCACGCACCGTGGCGAACGCCTCCGGAAGCAGATCGTCCAGGGACTCGCCGTCCGCGTACCGCTGCTTGTACTCCTCGGTGAGGGCCCGCAGCTCGGCGTCGGAGAGGTCGACGAAGTCCTCTTCGATGGAGTTGACCTGGTCCGCGATGCGGTGCAGCTTGCGCAGGATCTTGCCTTCGCCTGCACGCATGATCTTCGAGAGGACGGACACGGGGGTTGGTCTCCTTGCCGGTCGGGCCTGGCACGGTCGGTTTCCATTTGACTCGCTGAGCAACGGCCATCGTATGCGAGGACCCCGCCACGCCGGGAGGCCTGCCGTGACGAGGACCGCACACTGTCGCGCACACGCGCCAAAATCTTCTTCAAACAGGACAACGCCCGGTCCCCGCCGATAGTGCCGCCCCCGGCCCGCGAATTGCGCGAATCGTGATCACCCGCTCACACCCCGCACCACCGACGCCGCCGACAGGACCCCCGGACGCACGAACAACGAAACCGTACAACCGAACGAACCCACCCACCCGGCACGCCCCCAAACCGATGGCGCCCGCCCACCGACCCCCACCACAATCGCCCGATGGAACCCGTCACCCTCACCACCGACCGCCTGACCCTGCGCCCCGTCGGCCCCCAGGACACCGACGCCGTCCACACCGCCGCCCAGGACCCCGACATCCAGCGCTGGACCACCATCCCCTCCCCCTACCTCCCCGAACACGCCCGCAGCTTCACCGAACAGATCGCCCCCGACGGCTGGACCGACGCCTCCCTCTACACCTTCGGCGTCTTCCTCCCCGACGGCACCCTCACCGGCATGCTCGGCCTCACCATGCGCTCCCTCGGCACCGCCGAGATCGGCTTCTGGACCGCCAAGGAACACCGCGGCCGCGGCTACACCACCGAAGCCACCCTCACCGCCGCCCGCTGGGCCTTCACCCACCTCGCCGTCGACCGCGTCGAATGGCGCGCCGAAGTCGGCAACACCGCCTCCCGCGCGGTCGCCCAACACGCCGGCTTCACCCTCGAAGGCACCCTCCGCGCAGCCCTCAACAACAAAGGCGTACGACGCGACTGCTGGGTCGGCTCCCTCCTCCCCTGCGACCTCGGCCTGCCCTCCGCGGCCCCCTACCTGCCCCCTCCGGCACGACAGACGCCGTAACCCCCACCAGCCACAACCCCGGCCCCGCCGGACGAAAGCCCAGCTCACCCCGCACTGTCAGTGCCACCACCTATCGTGCGAGCCATGACGACCCCGCGCCCCGCCACCGAGCTCTCCGCAGACGAAGCCCGCCGTATCGCCCTGCGCGCCCAGGGCTTCCTCGGCACCCCCGACCGCAAGGCCGGCGTCCGCGGCATCCTCCGCCACCTCGGCGCGGTCCAACTCGACACCATCTCCGTCCTCGCCCGCTCCCACGAACTGATCCCCTACGCCCGCCTCGGGCGCGTCGGCCGGACCACCGTCGAGGACGCCTACTGGAAGGACACCCACGCCTTCGAGTACTGGTCCCACGCCGCCTGCATCCTCCCCATCGAGGAATGGCCCCACTTCGCCTTCCGCCGCCGCGCCTACCGCGGCCGCCCCCACTGGAACCACCACCTCCCCGAGGGCACCTACGACCAGGTCGTCAAACAGCTCCGCACCGAAGGCCCCCTCACCGCCACCGAACTCGGCGGCGCCAAGAAGACCAGCGAATGGTGGGACTGGTCCGGCACCAAGGTCGCCGTGGAACGCGCCCTCATGTACGGCGAAGTCGTCTGCGTCGAGCGCCGCGGCTGGAAACGGGTCTACGACCTCGCCGAGCGCGCCGTCCCCGCCGACCTGCTGCACGACGACCTCGACGACACCGAATGCCTGCGCCGCCTGGTCCGCCTCGCCGGACAGTCCCTGGGCGTCGGCACCCGCGCGGACATCGCCGACTACCACCGTCTCAAGGGCGAACAGGTCGACTCCGTGATCGCCGACTCCGGCCTGGTCCCCGTCACCGTCGAAGGCTGGGGCAAACCGGCCTGGGCCGACCCGACGGCCCTCGCGACACCCCCGCGCGGCCGCCACCGCACCACCCTGCTGTCCCCGTTCGACTCACTCATCTGGGAACGCGCCCGCACCGAACGCATCTTCGGCTTCACCCACCGCCTGGAGGCCTACGTCCCCAAGCCCAAGCGGATCCACGGCTACTTCGCCATGCCGGTCCTCGCCGGCGGCCGGCTCGTGGGCCGCGTCGACCCGGCCCGCGAGGGCAGCACCCTGGTCGCCCGCCAGGTCAGCCTGGAAAGCCCCAAGACCGTCCCCGCGGTCGCGGAAGCCCTGGTCGAGGCCGCGAGCTGGGTGGACTGCACCGACGTACGCGTCGAACGGGTCGACGCACCGGACCTGCGCGACCCCCTCACCCGGGAAGTGACCCGCGCCCTGGTCACCGCACTGCGCTGACCGGCCCCACCCCTCACCGGATCTCGAGGATCTTCTCCCGCATCGCGTACACCACCGCCTCCATCCTGGAGTGCAACTGCAGCTTCTCCAGGATGTTGCGCACATGGTTCTTCACGGTGTTCTCGGAGATGAACAACTCCTTGGCGATGTCACGGTTGTTCATCCCCGTCGCCACCAGCTTGAGCACCTCCAGCTCACGGTCCGTCAGCCGGGGCGCCGGCACCAGCCGACGCTCGTCCGTGCGCTGGATCATCGACTTGAACTCGGTGAGCAGCTTCGACGCCATCGAAGGACTGATCTGCGACTGCCCGTCCGCGACCGCCCGGATCGCCGTGGCCACCTCGTCCGTCGAGATCTCCTTCAGCAGATAGCCGGTCGCACCCGCCTTGATCGCGTCATAGAGGTCGGCCTCCTCGTCGCTGATCGTCAGCATGATGATCTTCGCACTCGGCGCCACCTCCTTGATGGACGTGCACGCCTCGATACCGCCCCGCTTGGGCATCCGTACGTCCATCAGCACGATGTCCGGCAGCAGATCCGCCGCCTTGTCCACGGCCTCCGCGCCGTCCCCCGCCTCACCGACGACCTGGATGTCCTCCTCGGCCGCGAGCACGATCTCCAGCCCCCGGCGGAACAGGGCGTGGTCGTCCACGACAAGGACTCTGATCGGCTCCTTGCGTGAAGCACCCGCGTCCGGGCCCATGCCGACGACGCCGTCGTCGGCATCCTCGTCCCGCATCGGTCCGAAGGTGTCCGCCATCGTTCCTCCCCCTGAAGGCTGCGGCCGTGGTCCTGAGCCATCGCCAACCCAAGGCTGCGGCCCACCGGTTGGACCACACCGGCCATGATTCCATGCCCGGACGACAACACGGTGACAGAGAACCGCCCCAAGGGGTCGCACACAGGTGCCCCTGGGGGCGCACACCGCGCTCCAGGGGCACACCGCGTCATCACTGTCACCGGGTCGGGCCGAGTCGGGTCAACCGCCCAGCGCCCCGCCCGCGTCGGGAGAGTGCACCTGGGCGACCATCGGGTCCGTGTCGAGGTGGATCACGCCGTAGTCGTAGGCGTGGCGCCGGTAGACGACGCTCGGCTGCTTGGTCTCGGAGTCGACGAACAGATAGAAGTCATGGCCGACCAGCTCCATCTCGTAGAGGGCCTGGTCGAGAGTCATCGGAGCGGCGACGTGGGTCTTCTCGCGCACCACGAGGGGGCCGTCGCCCTGCACTTCCAGCGAACCGATCTTCTTAGTCGGGACGCTGTCCGACGCCTCGGACGGCACGGGGTGTCCGTTGCCGTTGAGGGTCGCCACGCCCGGGACGTGGTCGGGAACCTCCGCCGCGCTGAGCCGGCGTGCGCCGCGGCGCGTGTACCGCTTGTCATGCTGCTTGCGCAGCTGGGCGTCCAGCTTCTCCGCCGCCAGGTCGAGTGCCGCATACGGGTCGCTGGCCGCGGCTTCCGCCCGGATCACAGGGCCCCGGGAGCGAAGCGTGATCTCCACTCGGTCGCACCGGTCGGCCTGTCGGGGGTTGGGCTCCTTGGACACCTCGACGTCGAGGCTGATCACCTTGCCGTCGAGCTTCTGGATCTTCTCCAGCTTCAGCTTCTCGGCCACGTGCTTGCGGAACCGCTCGGGCACCTCGGTCTTGCGGCCCTTGACGACGATGTCCACGCAGAACTCCGTTCCCGGATCACTCCGCCTCAGTGCGGAGCGTCTCCCTTTTGCACCAGGCTCCGGTGAGCACCGGAACCTCGGACTTGGTGACTTCCACCTCCTCCTCCCCCATGGGCGAGATCTACACCCCAGGTGCCACGGACGATTACCAAAACCGCAGCACGGCATTCGGATAGGAGAGGTGTGGCCTGCGGCTTTCCCTCACAACCGAACATATCTCGCTCGGACGGATGTCGTCACCCTCTACTGCGCCGTACCTCCGTTCAGGTGAATTGACCCTGTCATTACCTGCAACGACGCAAGTTCTCACTCAGTTCCGGTTTATTCCGAACGAATCCGGCGACGCCGCGACCACGGCCGCGCACAGCACATCGCCACCACTCCTCACCTCCACACCTCCGTCCTCGGTCCGGGACCGCCGTACCCCTCTCCCTTCCCGAGCGACACCCGCGTACACAGGCAATCGCGGACCACCACCCTCCGGGACCCCCTCCGAACCGCCGTCCCCGGCCCTTCCCGCGGGCCCGTGCGCCCGGGCGAGCCGCCCTCGCCCCTGTCCTCGTCCCTGTCCTCGCCCCTGTCCGGGAGCCGCCCGCACCGCCCTCACCGCCCGCGCCGCCTCCGCGAGCGACGCACCCGTCGTCACGAGATCGTCGACCAGCACCACCGGCCCACCACGCAACAAACGCCCGCCACCGGACACCACCGCCAGCGCGCCCACCAGGTTGTCCTGCCGCTCACGCGCGCTGAGACCCGCCTGGTCCACCACCGCCCTGCGCTGCCGCAGCACCGACGCCACCCGCACCCGCAGCCCTGCCCGCCGCAGCTCACCGGCCGCGGCCAGGGCGATCCTCCGCACGGGGTCGTGACCACGGGCACGGGTGGTGGCGGGGGCGGAGGGGACGGGGACGAGGAGGAGGGGGAGGGGGAGGGAGGGTGCGGTGGGCGAGGGCGAGGGCGGCAGTACATCTCCGGGGGGCGGGGGCCCCTCCCCCTCCCCCCGCCCCCACCCCTCCCGCACCGCCCCCGCCAACGCCACCCCCAGCACTCCCGCCAGCCCCAGTCCTCCCCGTTCCTTGTGGGCCAGCAGCACCGCCCTGACCTCGTCCGCGTAGGGCGCCGCCGCGTACACGGCGGGCAGCCCGTCCGGTTCCGGCACCGGTCGCACCCGCTGTGGCGGGTGTCCGTGCAGGGTGGCCCGGCACTGGGGGCAGAGGACCGTACGGTCTCGCCCGCAGCCCGCGCAGTCGGCCGGCAGGACGAGGCCGGCGAGCTCCTGCCACCATCTGCGAACGCCTTCCACGTGCACCACTGTGCCGAGTGGGGAAGGGTCAGGCCACCCCTGTGGAAAACTGCGGGCGCAGGCCTGTGGAAAACCGACCGGTAAGTCAGATAAAAAGCCGGCCGAGGCCGCCCGCGGGCAGCTCGACCGGCCAAATCGGTTGTCCGCCCTGGTAAAGCGGGCTACGCCGAAGGGATCAGCCCGGATAAAAAGCGAGGGAGGCGGTTTCCTTCAGTGTGCGCCATCCGCTTCCGCCGGGCAGCCACAGCAGTCCGTCCTTGGAGGTCGCGAAGAGCGGGGCGTCGCTGGCCTCGGAGGCGGCGATGCTGGTGACCTCGGTGAGGCCGGGCAGGGTGCCGGACTCGGGGATCGAGCCGTCGCACTGCACGTACTGCACCTGTTCGACGCCGCCGGATTCCTGCCCGACCACCACGAGCCGGCTGTCCCCGGCCCAGGCCACGGCGGTGACCTGCTCCAACTCGGGTGTGGCGGAGCGCAGTTCCTGGACGGACACGGACGGCTGGTCCCCGCTGCCCTCGGCCCGTTCGATGCGCCCGATGAGCAGCGACTGTTTGCCGTCCTTGTCCACGACGAGCGCGATCCGCGCCCCGTCGGCGGCCACCCGTACGGCGTTGATACGGCCGTCCAGGCGCGGTGTGAGGACCTCGACGGGCTTGCCGCCGCCCTTCTGCAGCAGCAGGAGCCGGGGGTCGGCGGGGTTGCGGTCGGCGACCCACAGGTCGCCCTGGGCGTCCCAGGTGGGGGTGGTGAGCCGGTCGGCCTCGGTTTTTCCTGTGCTGGTCAGGACGGGGTCGCCGAGGGAGCTGCCGGCGACGGCGGAGGTGACGTAGAGGTTCTTGCCGTCGAGGGTGACGCCCGCGGCGCTGTGTTCGTCGCGGGCCACGGCCACCGAGAGCAGTGGCTTGGTGCCGTCGCCGAGCGCGCCGGGGACGGGGTCGGCCTTGGCGTTGCCGCCGGCGCTGCTGGCCATGCGGACGAGCTGGTGGTGGCCGTCGATGAAGTAGAGGTAGGTGGGGTGGATCTCGCTGCCGCGGGCGGCCACGGAGGTGGCCTGGTCCTCGCCGAGCGAGCACAGTTGCCGGCCGCCGGCCCGCAGGGCGATGCCCTCGACGGTGGGGGTGAGGCTCTGGAGGGTGAAGAGCAGTTGGGCGGCCATCTCGGCGCACTTGCCCCGCCCGATGTGAGCCGCTTTCGTGTTGAGCGGCACGGTGACCTTGTTCTGGTCGTCGGGGGTGAGTGCGCTGACGCCCTTCTTCAGGGCCGTGCCGGTGGGGAAGCTGGATCGGACGACGGGGCGCAGCCAGCTCGTGGGTCCGCTGAGCAGGGAGCGGACCGTCTGGGTCATGGGGTCGACGCGTTCCCGTACGTAGACGGGGTCGGCGACGGCCATGGGATTCCCGGAGGCGGCCGAGGTGGTGTTGGAGGCGAAGTAGTACTTGTTGACGGACATGTAGTTGCGCTGGAAGTCCGATTTGCCCATGACGACGCCTTGGGGGAGCACGTCGATGCGCCACTGTTCGGTCTTCTTGTCGCGGGTGAGGTGGACCGTCTGGTTGTAGCCGCCGGTGGCGGGGCTGTACGACTGCTGGGCGTCGACGGTGGCGACCTTGGTGCCGGTGAGGGTGAAGGAGTAGTCGTTGCGGTCGTCCCGGTCGCCCGACCGGTCGGCCTCGGCGCCGGGTCCGTCGGCGAGGACGGTGGTGGAGCGTTCCGGCTGCCAGCTCTGGGCGGTCTTGGTGGTGAGGTACTGCCGTGCCGTCGCGTAGCTGGGGTCGTCGCTGGTCAGCGCCTCGAGGAAGCCCTGCACGATTTCCGAGGGCGGTGCGTCGTCGCGGGGCGGCATGGCGAAGACCCGTACCTGGGTGTCCTGGCGTGGGGTGGATTCGACGTCGCGCAGATCGCCGCGGTCGGGCATGGAGGCGCATCCGGCCAGCATTACGACGCCGCAGGTGGCGTACGCCACCGTGCGCGCCGGTGTGCGCCGGGCGCGCTTCTGGCGGTCAGCGCCCACGGAATGCCTCCCCTTGCTCGTCCGGGCCCTGCGGTCCGGCGTCGGGCCGGTGCGGGGTGTCGCTGTCTGCCGTGCCCGTGCGGTCCGTGGCCGTGCGGCCCCTGCCCGTCGGTTTTCCGTCCGTCCGGTCCGTGTCCGTGCCGCGGGTCGGTTCGCCGGGGTTCCGGGTGGCCGGGGCGGTGGGCCGGGCCACCACGCGTGCGCCGTTGCCGGGCAGGGCCGTCGGGTCGGCGGTGGGCGTGACCGTGGCCATGCGGGGGGCGAGCGGGGCGTGTGCGGGTGAGAGCGGTTCCCTGGCGGGCTGCACCGGCACGGTGGCGCTCTTCTCGCCGCCCCGGCCGGCCTGTGCTGGGTCGTCGAGGCCGCGGTTGCGCCGTGAGTCCTTGGGTTCCAGGGGTATCGGCGAGCCCCGCAGCGGTTCGTCGGCGGTCCGGGGCAGGGTGAGGCGGAACTGTGAGCCGCCGCCCGGTTCGCCCCAGGCCTGCAGCCAGCCGCCGTGGAGCCGTGCGTCCTCCAGGGCGATGGACAGTCCGAGGCCGGTGCCGCCGGTGGTACGCGCGCGTGCCGGGTCGGCGCGCCAGAAGCGGCTGAAGACGCGGGTGGCCTCGCCGGGTTTGAGTCCGACGCCGTAGTCGCGCACGGCGACGGCGACGGCGCCGCCGGCGGCGGCGAGCTTGACCACGACGTCCTTGCCCTCGCCGTGTTCGACGGCGTTGACGACGAGGTTGCGCAGGACGCGCTCGACGCGGCGGGCGTCGGCTTCGGCGACGACGGGCTGCTGGTCGCCGAGGACCCGTATGGTCGTGCCCTTGCGGTCGGCGAGCGGGGCGGCGCCGCTGACGACGCGCCGTACGACCTCGCGCAGGTCGATGGGTTCGGCCTCCAGGGCGGCGGCGCCGGCGTCGAAGCGGCTGATCTCCAGCAGGTCGGCGAGCAGGGACTCGAACCGGTCGAGCTGGTCGGCGAGGAGCTCCGCGGACCGCGCGGTGACGGGGTCGAAGTCCTCCCGCGCCTCGTGGATGACATCGGCGGCCATGCGTACGGTCGTCAGCGGCGTCCGCAGCTCGTGCGAGACGTCGGAGACGAACCGTCGCTGCATCCGCGAGAGGTCCTCGAGTTGCTGGATCTTCAGCTGGAGGTTCTGCGCCATCTTGTTGAAGGCTTCGCCGAGGCGGGCGATGTCGTCCTCGCCGGTGACCTTCATACGTTCCTGAAGACGCCCGGCGGACAGCCGTTCGGCGATCCCCGCGGCCATCCGCACGGGCGTGACGACCTGCCGTACGACGAGCCAGGCGATCGCGCCGAGGAGGACGACGACGAAGAGCCCCGCGGTCGCGAGGGTGCCCTTGACGAGGCTGAGGGACTTCTCCTCCTGGGTGAGCGGGAAGAGGTAGTACAGCTCGTAGGGGTCGCCGTTGGGGTCGCTGAGCTGTTTGCCGATGACGAGGGCCGGCTGGGAGTCCTTGTCGTTGCTGTAGAGGATGCGGGAGTAGCTCTGGGCCGCTCCGGCGTTGCTGTTGATGTGGTCGCGCAGGGCTTCGGGGACGCTCTTGTTGGGGTCCACGTATCCGGAGGAGCGGGGTCCTGGTCCGCCGCCGCTGTCGTCGCCCGGGGGGAGGGTGACGACGTCGAAGGCGCCCTGGCCGCCGCTGGAGAGCGACGACACGAGTTCGCTCATCCATTCGGTGACGTTCTGCGGGGAGTTCCCGTCGACGGCGGTTCCGTCGCCGCCCCCTGCGGCCGCCGCCTCGTCGGCCTTCTGTTTGGCGACGGCGAACCCGCCGGTGGCCTGGCTCTGTGAGGCTTTGACCTTGGCGTCCAGCAGTCCGTTGCGGACCTGGCCGATGACGACGAAGCCGAGCAGCAGGACGACGCCGAGGGACATCAGCAGGGTGGTGGCGACGACCTTGAGCTGGATGTTGCGGCGCCACAGCCGCATGACGGGCAGCAGCGGCCGGCGTACCCAGCGCAGCAGCAGTCGCAGGACGGGGCTGCCCTGCATTCCGCCCTGGAGCAGTCCGCCCTCGAAGAAGCGTCCGAAACGTGAACCCATGGTCTTCCGGCCGACAGGCCGCTCCGGTCGGACCCCGGACCGGCCGGGGGCCGAAGCGGCACTGTCCCCGGACATGTCAGCTCGGTCCTGCCTTGTAGCCGACGCCTCGGACGGTCACCACGATCTCCGGTCGCTCCGGGTCCTTCTCGACCTTGGAGCGAAGCCGCTGGACGTGCACGTTGACCAGGCGGGTGTCGGCGGCGTGCCGGTAACCCCACACCTGTTCGAGGAGCACTTCACGGGTGAACACCTGCCACGGCTTGCGCGCCAGCGCGACCAGCAGGTCGAACTCCAGCGGCGTCAGCGCGATGGACTGCCCCTCGCGCTTCACGGAGTGCCCGGCGACATCGATGACGAGGTCACCGATCGCCAACTGCTCCGGCGCCGGCTCCTCGGACCTGCGCAGCCGCGCCCGGATACGGGCCACGAGCTCCTTCGGCTTGAACGGCTTGACGATGTAGTCGTCGGCGCCGGACTCCAGCCCGACGACCACGTCGACGGTGTCGCTCTTCGCCGTGAGCATCACGATCGGCACGCCGGACTCCGCCCGGATCAGGCGGCACACCTCGATGCCGTCCCGTCCGGGCAGCATCAGATCCAGCAGCACCAGATCAGGCTTCGCCTCGCGGAACGCGGCCAGCGCCTTGTCACCGTCGGCTACGAAAGACGGCTCAAAACCTTCACCACGCAGCACGATGCCGAGCATCTCGGCCAGTGCGGTGTCGTCGTCGACGACAAGGACTCGTCCCTTCATAAACGACATCATCCCATTCTCATAACGGTGAAGGTGACGCAGGTGAGAAGCCTCACCGCCCGGTGACGATAGTCGTACGGGACCGTCACTGTCTGCCCTCGGCGGCAGACAGTGATCTCAGGGGCATCAGGCACCCGTCCCCGGACGCGCCCTGGCGCACAGTTCGGCCAGCCCCTCCGCCGTCACCGGCGACACCGCGCCCTCCTCCGTGACGATCGCCGTGACCAGCTCCGGCGGTGTCACGTCGAACGCCGGGTTGTACGCCTGCGTCCCCAGCGGGGCCACCGGAATCCCGCCTCCCGCTCCCGTCACCGGCGCCTGCGGCGCCGTCACCTCCGTCACCTCGTACCCGGGGCGCTGCTCGACCTCGATCGCGGCCCCGTTCGGTGTGTGCGGGTCCACCGTCGTCACCGGCGCGACCACGATGAACGGCACATGGTGGTACCGCGCGAGCACCGCGAGCGGATAGCTCCCCACCTTGTTGGCGACCGAACCGTCGGCCGCGATCCGGTCGGCCCCGATCAGCACCGCGTCCACCTCGCCCGCCGCGAACAGCGAACCCGCCGCGTTGTCCGTGAGCAGGGTGTACGCCATGCCGCTGCGCGCCGCCTCGTAGGCGGTCAGACGGGCACCCTGCAGCAGAGGACGCGTCTCGTCCACCCACAGCCGCCTCAGCCGCCCCACCCGATGGGCCGCCAGCGCCACCGCGAACGCCGTGCCCTCCCCGCCCGACACCAGCGAACCGGTGTTGCAGTGCGTGAGGATCCGGTGCCCGCCGCCGGGCAGCAGCTCGTCGAGGAGCGCCAGCCCGTGGCCGGCCATCCGGGCGCTGGCCTCGGCGTCCTCCTGGTGCAGTCGCCGCGCCGCGGCCAGCGCGGCCTGCGCGCCCTGCGCCGGATCGCCTCCGCCTGCCAGCGCCGCCCGGTACGCGGTCCGGGCCCGGTGCACACCGAGGGACAGGTTCACGGCGGTGGGCCGTGCTCCGGCCAGCGCGGTGGCCGCCTCCTCCACGTCGAAACCGCGGACGGCGGCGAGCGCGACGCCGTAGGCCCCGGCGATGCCGAGCAGCGGCGCACCCCGCACCGCGAGCGAACGGATCGCCTCCACCAGCGCCGACGCGTCCGTACAGACCAGCTCGACCTCCTCGGCCGGCAGCCTCGTCTGGTCCAGAAGCACCAGCACGGGGCCTTCGGGTGGCTCCTCCCAGCGAATCGCCGGTATCCCGGCCGGCCGCTTGCCCTCACCGGATTGCGCGTACTGATCAGCCATGCCGTCAGTCTGCCCATAGTCCGGCGGACAATTGAAGGTGTGCAGCCCCTACCGCGGCCGGTCGCCCGATGACCGCCCCATGGCACGATGGCAGCCAACCTGCCACCGCGCCCGCGGACGGGCATCGTGAAGGAGCGACGATGAAAGACACTCCGGGCTGGGCCTCGCCCGGATCCGCCCCGTCCGACGGGCACGAGCCCGGCACGTCCGAACCCGCCGACCGGCCCGCCGACGCGCAGCCCACGGACCAGCCGAACCCCCAGTCGAAGTGGTCCAAGGAGCAGCCGCCCCCCGGCCAGTGGTCCGCGCCCGCAGGCCCCCAGAACCCGGGCCAGGCCTCGCCGCAGAACCCCGCCCAGCCCCCGCCGCCCCCACCGCCCGGCCCCGGCTGGGGCGGCCGTCCGCCCGCCGGCCCCTACGGCGGCGCCCCCAACGGCCACCCGGGCTACGCCCCTTACCCGAGCTGGGGCAACGGCTGGGGCGGCCCCCCGCCCGCGGCGAAGCCCGGTGTGATCCCGCTGCGCCCGCTCGGCGTCGGTGAGATCCTCGACGGCGCGGTCGCCACCCTGCGCACCTACTGGCGTACCGTGCTCGGCATCTCGCTCACCGTCGCGGTCGTCACCGAGATCATCGTCGTCCTGCTGCAGGGCCTGGTCCTGGACAACACCACCGACACCTCCGCCCTGAGCGACCCGAGCGCCACCCTCGACGAGCAGACCCGCGCCATGGGTGACGTCCTGCTCAACTCCGGTGTCCTGCTGCTGATCTCCCTGGTCGGCACCATCATCGCCACCGCCCTGCTCACGGCCGTCATCAGCCGTGCCGTCCTCGGCAGGCCGGTCACCCTCAAAGACGCCTGGCGTGACGCCCGACCCCGGATCCCCCGCCTCTTCGGCCTGATCTTCCTTCTGCTGCTCATCGCGGGTGCCGTGGGTGTCGTCGGCGCGCTGCCCGGCGCCCTGGTGAGCGCCGCCGGTTCCGGCGAGGCCGGGGCCGCGCTCTCGGTCCTCGGCACCCTCGCCGCGGTCGTCGTCGCCCTGTGGCTGCTGGTCCGCCTCTCCCTCTCCTCGCCCGCGCTGATGCTGGAGAAACAGGGCATCGGCAAGGCGATGCGCCGCTCCGCCAAACTCGTCCGCGGCTCCTGGTGGCGGGTCTTCGGCATCCAACTGCTCGCCCTGATCATCGCCAACATCGTCGCGACGATCGTCCTCGTCCCCTTCGCCCTCGCCGGCGCCGCGTTCAGCGACGGCGGCATCGGCGGCCTCGTCGACGGCACCGGCACCTACGGCTGGACCTACCTGATCATCAGCGGCATCGGCTCGGTGATCGGCTCCATGATCACCTTCCCGATCGCGGCCGGAGTCGTCGTCCTCCTCTACATCGACCAGCGCATCCGCCGCGAGGCCCTCGACCTCGACCTCGCCCGCGCCGCCGCCGGCGTCCAGGGCTACGGCGCCCCCGAAGCCGGCACGACCTCGGGGAGCTGATGCGGTGAGCCTCACGGGGGGAGTCCTCACCGCCCCACCACGTGCGGGCGGCGCCGTACACGCCCTGCTGCGGACCACCGACGGCGCCCTGCTCACCCTGGCCCGCTCGGACGACGAGCCGCCCCTGACCATCCCCCGCGACCCCGCGCGCGAGGCGGCCCGCCGCGAACTGTCCGGACGCCTGTACCACGAGCACGACCCCAGCCTGCTCCAACGCGCCCTGAACACCCTCTGGGACTGGATCAGCAACCTGCTCGACACCGCCGCCGACGCCACCCCCGGGGGAATGCTCGGGGTGCTGGTCGTCCTCGCCGCCGTCATGGCCGTGGTCGGTGCCCTGTGGTGGCGCCTGGGCCTCCCCCGCCGCCAACCCGCCCCCGTCGCACCCCTGTTCGACGACCGCCCCCGCACCGCCGCGGAACACCGCGCCGCCGCCGAGACACACGCCGCCCAGGGCCACTGGAACCAGGCCCTCCAGGACCGCATGCGCGCCGTCGTCCGCTCCCTTGAGGAACGCGCCCTCCTCGACACCCGCCCCGGCCGCACCGCCGACGAGGCCGCCGCAGAAGCCGGCCGCACCCTGCCCGCCCACAGCGACCGACTCCGCGCCGCCGCCCGCGACTTCGACGACGTGACGTACGGCGGCCGCCCGGCGAGCGAGCAGGCGTACCACCGCATCGCCGCACTCGACCTCGACCTGGAACGCACCAAACCCCAGCTCACGGCGAGCAGCACCCCCAGCACGGCTCCCACCAGCCGCCAGGGAGCAGCCGAATGACCACCGAGGCCCTGCCTCCCTCCACCGCGGCCTCGCCCACCGCCCGCCACCTGTGGACCCGCACACGAGGAGTGGCTCTCGCCTTCGCGATCCTCCTCGCGGCCGCCGTCGCACTCGCCGCACTCCGCTCCGACGCCCGGCACGGCGCTCTCGACCCCCGCTCCGCCGACCCCTACGGCAGCCGCGCAGTCGCCGCACTCCTCGCCGACCGAGGTGTCTCCACCCGCGTCGTCACCACCCTCGCCGAGGCCCGCACCGCCACCGGCCCCGACACCACCCTCCTCGTCGCCTCCCCCGACCTTCTGACGGAGCGACAGCAGCAACAACTGCACGCCGCCACCGCCGACTCCGGCGGCCGCACCGTCCTCATCGCCCCCGGCAGCGCCTCCGTCGGCACCCTCGCCCCCGGAGTCACCGCGGCCCCCGCCACCAGCCGCGGCTCCACCCTCACCCCCGACTGCGACCTGCCCGCCGCCCGACGCGCCGGCCCCGCGGAAACCGGCGGCATTCGCTACACCACCCGCCACCTCCACGCCGACGCCTGCTACCCCAGCCAGCGCCCGGCCACCCTCCTGCGCATCCCGGACACCTCCGGAAACGGCGACACCGTCATCCTCGGCGCACCCGACATCCTCTACAACACACGGCTCGACCAACAGGGCAACGCCTCGCTCGCCCTCCAACTCCTCGGCACCCGCCCCCATCTGACCTGGTACCTCCCCTCTCTCTCCGACACCTCCGCCACCGAACCCGACGACGGGAAGACCTTCTTCGACCTGCTGCCCTCCGGCTGGCTCTGGGGCACCCTGCAACTCTTCGTCGCGGCAGCCCTCGCCGCCCTCTGGCGGGCACGCCGACTCGGCCCGCTCGTACCCGAGAAACTCCCCGTGGCGATCCGCGCCTCCGAAACCGTCGAAGGCCGCGCCCGCCTCTACCGCAAAGCCAACGCCCGGGACCGGGCGGCCACCGCTCTTCGCTCCACCACACGCATCCGCCTCGCCCCTCTCGTAGGCGTCCCCGTCGCCCAGGCGCACACGCCCGAAGCACTCCTCCCCGCCCTGTCCGCCCACCTCCACGGCGACGGACAGCCTCTGCACTCCCTCCTGTTCGGCCCGCCGCCCAGCGACGACACCGCCCTCATCGCACTCGCCGACCAACTCGACGCCCTCGAAAGAGAGGTACGCCGTCCATGATGGCTCCGACCACTGACAACGCCGGGAACACCGGGGACCCGGGCCACGCCCGAGCCTCCCTGGAAGCCCTGCGCGCCGAGATCTCCAAGGCCGTGGTCGGCCAGGACCCCGCCGTGACCGGCCTCGTCGTCGCACTCCTCTGCCGCGGACACGTTCTCCTCGAAGGAGTCCCCGGGGTGGCCAAAACGTTGCTCGTCCGCGCCCTCGCCTCCGCACTCGAACTCGAAACCAAACGCGTCCAGTTCACCCCCGACCTCATGCCCAGCGACGTCACCGGCTCCCTCGTCTACGACGCCCGCACCGCCGAGTTCTCCTTCCAGCCCGGCCCGGTCTTCACCCACCTCCTCCTCGCCGACGAGATCAACCGCACCCCGCCGAAAACCCAGTCCTCCCTCCTGGAGGCCATGGAAGAACGGCAAGTCACCGTCGACGGCACCCCCCGCCCACTCCCCGACCCGTTCCTCGTCGCCGCCACCCAGAACCCCGTCGAATACGAGGGCACCTACCCCCTCCCCGAAGCACAACTCGACCGCTTCCTCCTCAAACTGACGATCCCTCTGCCCTCCCGCCAGGAAGAGATCGACGTCCTCACCCGCCACGCCGCAGGCTTCAACCCGCGCGACCTCCACGCCGCCGGCGTACGCCCCGTCGCAGGCCCCGCCGACCTCGAAGCCGCCCGCACGGCCGTCGCCAAGACCACCGTCTCCCCCGAGATCACCGCGTACGTCGTCGACATCTGCCGCGCCACCCGCGAATCCCCCTCCCTCGCCCTGGGCGTCTCCCCGCGCGGCGCCACCGCCCTGCTCGCCACCTCCCGCGCCTGGGCCTGGCTCACCGGCCGCGACTACGTCACCCCCGACGACGTCAAAGCGCTCGCCCTCCCCACCCTCCGCCACCGCGTCCAACTCCGCCCGGAGGCCGAGATGGAAGGCGTGACAGCCGACTCCGTCATCACCGCGCTCCTTGCCCACGTCCCCGTCCCCCGCTGATGGCACTCACCGGACGCGCCGCGCTCCTCGCGGCCCTCGGCTCCCTCCCCGTCGGCATCTGGGACCCGAGCTGGACAGGCCTCCTCGCCGTGAACGCCCCCCTGGCCCTGGCCTGCGCCTGCGACTACGCCCTGGCGGCCCCCGTACGCCCCCTGCACCTCACCCGCTCGGGCGACACCACCACCCGCCTCGGCGAGCCCGCAGACGTCACCCTCACCCTCACCAATCCCTCCAGCCGCCCCCTGCGCGCCCGCCTCCGCGACGCCTGGCCCCCCAGCGGCTGGCAGCCCGGCACGGAAATCGACGCCTCCCGCCACCACCTGACCGTCCCCGCCGGCGAACGCCGCCGCATCACCACCCGCCTACGCCCCACCCGTCGCGGAGACCACCAGGCGGACCGCGTCACCATTCGCTCCTACGGCCCGCTCGGCCTCCTCGCCCGCCAAGGCACCCACAAGGTCCCCTGGACGGTACGGGTCCTCCCCCCGTTCACCAGCCGCAAGCACCTCCCCTCGAAACTCGCCCGCCTCCGCGAACTCGACGGCCGCACCAGCGCCCTCACCCGCGGCGGGGGCACCGAATTCGACAGCCTGCGGGCCTACGTTCCCGGCGACGACACCCGCTCCATCGACTGGCGTGCCACAGCCCGCCACTCCACCGTCGCCGTCCGCACCTGGCGCCCGGAACGTGACCGCCACATCCTGCTGGTCCTCGACACCGGCCGCACCTCCGCAGCCCGCGTCGGCGACGCCACCCGCCTCGACGCCGCCATGGACGCCGCCCTGCTCCTCGCCGCCCTGGCCTCCCGGGCCGGCGACCGTGTCGATCTCCTCGCCCACGACCGCCGGGTTCGCGCGCTCGTCCAGGGCCGCTCGGCCCGCGACGTCCTGCCCTCCCTGGTCAACGCCATGGCCACCCTCGAACCCGAACTCGTCGAGACGGATACCCGCACCCTCACCACCACAGCACTCCGTACGGCACCCCGCCGCTCCCTGATCGTCCTGCTGACCACACTCGACACCGCCCCCGTCGAGGAAGGCCTCCTCCCCGTCCTCCCGCGACTCACCCAACGCCACACCGTCCTCGTCGCCTCGGTCGCCGACCCCCACATCGCCCGCATGGCCACCTCTCGCGGCACCACCGACGCGGTCTACGACGCCGCTTCCGCCGCCCAAGCCCAGTCCGACCGGCATCGCACAGCCGAACAACTCCGCCGGCACGGCGTCACGGTCGTGGACGCCACTCCGAACGAACTCGCCCCAGCCCTCGCGGACGCCTACCTGGCACTGAAAGCGACGGGACGCCTCTAGAAAAACCGGGCTCTTTCACTGAGCTCGCAAACCCAAATCAAAAATGCCCCTAAACGCAGAAAACCCCCGCACCATACGGTGCGGGGGTCTCCCGGAATGATTGTTCGGCGGTGTCCTACTCTCCCACAGGGTCCCCCCTGCAGTACCATCGGCGCTGTAAGGCTTAGCTTCCGGGTTCGGAATGTAACCGGGCGTTTCCCTCACGCTATGACCACCGAAACACTATGAAACTGTCAGCCGCACCGTATGTGGCATACGGGGCCGTTCGTGGTTTCAGAACCAACACAGTGGACGCGAGCAACTGAGGACAAGCCCTCGGCCTATTAGTACCGGTCACCTCCACACATTACTGTGCTTCCAGATCCGGCCTATCAACCCAGTCGTCTACTGGGAGCCTTACCCCATCAAGTGGGTGGGAGTCCTCATCTCGAAGCAGGCTTCCCGCTTAGATGCTTTCAGCGGTTATCCCTCCCGAACGTAGCCAACCAGCCATGCCCTTGGCAGAACAACTGGCACACCAGAGGTTCGTCCGTCCCGGTCCTCTCGTACTAGGGACAGCCCTTCTCAAGACTCCTACGCGCACAGCGGATAGGGACCGAACTGTCTCACGACGTTCTAAACCCAGCTCGCGTACCGCTTTAATGGGCGAACAGCCCAACCCTTGGGACCGACTCCAGCCCCAGGATGCGACGAGCCGACATCGAGGTGCCAAACCATCCCGTCGATATGGACTCTTGGGGAAGATCAGCCTGTTATCCCCGGGGTACCTTTTATCCGTTGAGCGACGGCGCTTCCACAAGCCACCGCCGGATCACTAGTCCCGACTTTCGTCCCTGCTCGACCCGTCGGTCTCACAGTCAAGCTCCCTTGTGCACTTACACTCAACACCTGATTGCCAACCAGGCTGAGGGAACCTTTGGGCGCCTCCGTTACCCTTTAGGAGGCAACCGCCCCAGTTAAACTACCCATCAGACACTGTCCCTGATCCGGATCACGGACCCAGGTTAGACATCCAGCACGACCAGAGTGGTATTTCAACGACGACTCCACCTGAACTGGCGTCCAAGCTTCACAGTCTCCCACCTATCCTACACAAGCCGAACCGAACACCAATATCAAACTGTAGTAAAGGTCCCGGGGTCTTTCCGTCCTGCTGCGCGAAACGAGCATCTTTACTCGTAGTGCAATTTCACCGGGCCTATGGTTGAGACAGTCGAGAAGTCGTTACGCCATTCGTGCAGGTCGGAACTTACCCGACAAGGAATTTCGCTACCTTAGGATGGTTATAGTTACCACCGCCGTTTACTGGCGCTTAAGTTCTCAGCTTCGCCGAGACGAATCTCGACTAACCGGTCCCCTTAACGTTCCAGCACCGGGCAGGCGTCAGTCCGTATACATCGCCTTACGGCTTCGCACGGACCTGTGTTTTTAGTAAACAGTCGCTTCTCGCTGGTCTCTGCGGCCACCCCCAGCTCACCGTGTAAAACGGATCACCAGGTGTGGCCCCCTTCTCCCGAAGTTACGGGGGCATTTTGCCGAGTTCCTTAACCATAGTTCACCCGAACGCCTCGGTATTCTCTACCTGACTACCTGAGTCGGTTTAGGGTACGGGCCGCCATGAAACTCGCTAGAGGCTTTTCTCGACAGCATAGGATCATCCACTTCACCACAATCGGCTCGGCATCAGGTCTCAGCCTCATGTGCGACGGATTTACCTACCGCACGGCCTACACCCTTACCCCGGGACAACCACCGCCCGGGCTGGACTACCTTCCTGCGTCACCCCATCACTCACCTACTACAAGTCTGGTCCGTCGGCTCCACCACTCCCCTTTGCCCGAAGGCTCCGGGGCGGCTTCACGGACTTAGCATCGCCTGGTTCGATGTTTGACGCTTCACAGCGGGTACCGGAATATCAACCGGTTATCCATCGACTACGCCTGTCGGCCTCGCCTTAGGTCCCGACTTACCCTGGGCAGATCAGCTTGACCCAGGAACCCTTAGTCAATCGGCGCACACGTTTCTCACGTGTGAATCGCTACTCATGCCTGCATTCTCACTCGTCAACCGTCCACAACTACCTTCCGGTGCTGCTTCACCCGGCAGACGACGCTCCCCTACCCATCACAGCACCCGTTGGGGCTATAAGCTGCAATGACACGACTTCGGCGGTACGCTTGAGCCCCGCTACATTGTCGGCGCGGAATCACTAGACCAGTGAGCTATTACGCACTCTTTCAAGGGTGGCTGCTTCTAAGCCAACCTCCTGGTTGTCTCTGCGACTCCACATCCTTTCCCACTTAGCGTACGCTTAGGGGCCTTAGTCGATGCTCTGGGCTGTTTCCCTCTCGACCATGGAGCTTATCCCCCACAGTCTCACTGCCGTGCTCTCACTTACCGGCATTCGGAGTTTGGCTAAGGTCAGTAACCCGGTAGGGCCCATCGCCTATCCAGTGCTCTACCTCCGGCAAGAAACACACGACGCTGCACCTAAATGCATTTCGGGGAGAACCAGCTATCACGGAGTTTGATTGGCCTTTCACCCCTAACCACAGGTCATCCCCCAGGTTTTCAACCCTGGTGGGTTCGGTCCTCCACGAAGTCTTACCTCCGCTTCAACCTGCCCATGGCTAGATCACTCCGCTTCGGGTCTTGAGCGTGCTACTGAAACGCCCTATTCGGACTCGCTTTCGCTACGGCTACCCCACCCGGGTTAACCTCGCAACACACCGCAAACTCGCAGGCTCATTCTTCAAAAGGCACGCAGTCACGAGAACAAGGCAAGCCTTGTTCCGACGCTCCCACGGCTTGTAGGCACACGGTTTCAGGTACTATTTCACTCCCCTCCCGGGGTACTTTTCACCATTCCCTCACGGTACTATCCGCTATCGGTCACCAGGGAATATTTAGGCTTAGCGGGTGGTCCCGCCAGATTCACACGGGATTTCTCGGGCCCCGTGCTACTTGGGTGTCTCTCAAACGAGCCGCTGACGTTTCGGCTACGGGGGTCTTACCCTCTACGCCGGACCTTTCGCATGTCCTTCGCCTACATCAACGGTTTCTGACTCGTCCTGTCGCCGGCAGACGACAGAAGAGAGATCCCACAACCCCGTATGCGCAACCCCTGCCGGGTCTCACACGCATACGGTTTGGCCTCATCCGGTTTCGCTCGCCACTACTCCCGGAATCACGGTTGTTTTCTCTTCCTGAGGGTACTGAGATGTTTCACTTCCCCTCGTTCCCTCCACACTGCCTATGTGTTCAGCAGCGGGTGACAGCCCATGACGACTGCCGGGTTTCCCCATTCGGAAACCCCCGGATCAAAGTCTGGTTGACGACTCCCCGGGGACTATCGTGGCCTCCCACGTCCTTCATCGGTTCCTGGTGCCAAGGCATCCACCGTGCGCCCTTAAAAACTTGGCCACAGATGCTCGCGTCCACTGTGCAGTTCTCAAACAACGACCAGCCACCCGTCACACACCAGAACTCTGATGCTTCACCGGGGCCGGCATCCGAGGGTTCATTCCCTCAGACACCCAACAGCGTGCCCGACACTCTCGCCCCTCCAACTCGCGTTCCACGCCGAAGCAGTACTAGCGACCAGAGCAGGTCAAGTGTGCCGAATAATCAACGTTCCACCCATGAGCAACCAGCATCAGACGTTCGCTGATGTACTGGCCTCTGACCGGGCGAACCCGGTAAGAAGTGCTCCTTAGAAAGGAGGTGATCCAGCCGCACCTTCCGGTACGGCTACCTTGTTACGACTTCGTCCCAATCGCCAGTCCCACCTTCGACAGCTCCCTCCCACAAGGGGTTGGGCCACCGGCTTCGGGTGTTACCGACTTTCGTGACGTGACGGGCGGTGTGTACAAGGCCCGGGAACGTATTCACCGCAGCAATGCTGATCTGCGATTACTAGCAACTCCGACTTCATGGGGTCGAGTTGCAGACCCCAATCCGAACTGAGACAGGCTTTTTGAGATTCGCTCCACCTCACGGTTTCGCAGCTCTTTGTACCTGCCATTGTAGCACGTGTGCAGCCCAAGACATAAGGGGCATGATGACTTGACGTCGTCCCCACCTTCCTCCGAGTTGACCCCGGCGGTCTCCTGTGAGTCCCCATCACCCCGAAGGGCATGCTGGCAACACAGGACAAGGGTTGCGCTCGTTGCGGGACTTAACCCAACATCTCACGACACGAGCTGACGACAGCCATGCACCACCTGTACACCGACCACAAGGGGGCGACCATCTCTGGCCGTTTCCGGTGTATGTCAAGCCTTGGTAAGGTTCTTCGCGTTGCGTCGAATTAAGCCACATGCTCCGCTGCTTGTGCGGGCCCCCGTCAATTCCTTTGAGTTTTAGCCTTGCGGCCGTACTCCCCAGGCGGGGAACTTAATGCGTTAGCTGCGGCACCGACGACGTGGAATGTCGCCAACACCTAGTTCCCACCGTTTACGGCGTGGACTACCAGGGTATCTAATCCTGTTCGCTCCCCACGCTTTCGCTCCTCAGCGTCAGTAATGGCCCAGAGATCCGCCTTCGCCACCGGTGTTCCTCCTGATATCTGCGCATTTCACCGCTACACCAGGAATTCCGATCTCCCCTACCACACTCTAGCTAGCCCGTATCGAATGCAGACCCGGGGTTAAGCCCCGGGCTTTCACACCCGACGTGACAAGCCGCCTACGAGCTCTTTACGCCCAATAATTCCGGACAACGCTTGCGCCCTACGTATTACCGCGGCTGCTGGCACGTAGTTAGCCGGCGCTTCTTCTGCAGGTACCGTCACTTTCGCTTCTTCCCTGCTGAAAGAGGTTTACAACCCGAAGGCCGTCATCCCTCACGCGGCGTCGCTGCATCAGGCTTTCGCCCATTGTGCAATATTCCCCACTGCTGCCTCCCGTAGGAGTCTGGGCCGTGTCTCAGTCCCAGTGTGGCCGGTCGCCCTCTCAGGCCGGCTACCCGTCGTCGCCTTGGTGAGCCGTTACCTCACCAACAAGCTGATAGGCCGCGGGCTCATCCTTCACCGCCGGAGCTTTCGACCCTCACAGATGCCTGCGAGAGTGATATCCGGTATTAGACCCCGTTTCCAGGGCTTGTCCCAGAGTGAAGGGCAGATTGCCCACGTGTTACTCACCCGTTCGCCACTAATCCACCCCGAAGGGCTTCATCGTTCGACTTGCATGTGTTAAGCACGCCGCCAGCGTTCGTCCTGAGCCAGGATCAAACTCTCCGTGAATGTTTTCCCGTAATCGGGATGAACACCACGAGAGCGGAACCAGGAGGAGGAATAGTCCTCCCGGCTCACAGCGTCCTCGCTGTGTTTTTTCAAAGGAACCTCATCCTCGGCTATCACTGCCGGGGACGGGGTATCAACTAATCTGGCGTTGATTTTTGGCACGCTGTTGAGTTCTCAAGGAACGAAAGCTTCCTTTTGTACTCACCCGAGTCTCTCGGGCTTTCCTCCGGGCTTTCCTTCGGTCTTGCGTTTCCGACTCTATCAGATCTTTTCTCGATCTGATTTCCTCGATGCTTTCCAGGTTCCCGCTTTTGTTTCGCGGTTTCCTTTCCGGCGGTTCCGACTTTATCAGAAGTTCCGGGCCGGTCTGACCGGCTGTCGTTTTCCGATTCATCGGGGGGCTTCTGCGGAATCCGAGTTCCGAGTCGCCGATAGATTCTCACCGCTGCCGACCGGATCGCATCCAGTTCCAGGCAACTGTTCGAATCTACCTCCTCGCGCACTCCGTGTCAACGGCTTTTGCGGGGCGAAGAGGAGACTAGCAGCTCAGCGGGGCGGTTCGCACATCAGGCGGCTGTCGGCACCGTCGCGCTGCGCTCGGCCGCCTCGACGTCGCCCGTTGCCCCGGTGCGTGCCGCTCTCCCGCCCAGGACATGGACGTACGAGAGGAAGGCCAGTTCAGCGGCGATGCCGATGGCGATGCGGGACCAGGTGGGCAGGCCCGAAGGGGTGACGAAGCCTTCGATGGCGCCCGAGACGAAGAGGACCAGGGCGAGGCCGATCGCCATGGCGATCGCGGCTCTTCCTTCCTCGGCGAGGGCGGTGCGCCGGGAGCGCGGGCCGGGGTCGATGACGGTCCAGCCGAGGCGGAGGCCCGTGCCGGCGGCGACGAAGACCGCGGTCAGCTCGAGGAGGCCGTGCGGGAGCACCAGGCCGAGGAAGGTGTCGAGGCGGCCCACCGAGGACATCAGGCCGGCGCCGACGCCGAGGTTGAGCATGTTCTGGAAGAGGATCCAGAGCACCGGAAGGCCCAGGAAGACGCCCAGGACCAGGCACATCGCTGCGGCCTGGGCGTTGTTCGTCCACACCTGGGCGGCGAAGGAGGCGGCCGGGTGGCTGGAGTAGTACGTCTCGTACCGGCCGCCGGGGCGGGTGAGCTCGCGCAGGTCGTCGGGGGGCGCTATGGAGGCCTGTACGTCCGGGTGGGTGCCGATCCACCAGCCCAGGAGCGCGGCCACGGCGGTGGAGAGGAGCGCGGTGGGGATCCACCAGTGGCGCGCGCGGTAGACGGCGGCGGGGAAGCTCTCGGTGAGGAAGCGGGTGACATCGCGCCAGGAGGCGCGGCGGGTTCCGACGACGGCGCTGCGCGCGCGTGCCACGAGGTGGGTCAGCCGGCCGGTGAGGTGGGGGTCGGGGGCCATGGACTGGATCAGGGAGAGGTGGGTGGCGGTGCGCTGGTAGAGGGTGACGAGTTCGTCCGTTTCGGCGCCGGTGAGGCGGCGGCGACGGCGTAGGAGGGCGTCGAGGCGGTCCCATTCGGCTCGGTGGGCGGCGACGAAGACGTCCAGGTCCATCGGTGTGCCTGCTCCTCGGCTGTGCGTCGGCTGCCGGTGGTGAGTGTCAGCTTGTCGTACTGCGGCGCGATGTGCGCTCAGCTTGGCAGACTGGCTGTTCCAGGGGCAGGTCGGGAAGGGGCGGCGGCGTGAGTGAGCTGGTGACGGGTGAGGCGGTGGCGTTGGAGCTGCAGCCCGCCAGGCTGCCCAGCAGGGCGCTGGCCATGGTGCTGGACCTGGTCGTGTTGCTGGTCGTTTATGTGGTCGTGAGTGTCGTCCTGGTGCTGGCGACGGCTTCCTGGGACGAGGCGGCGCGGAGGGCGGTGTCGATCGCGGCGTTCTTGTTGGTGCTGGTGGGTGCGCCGATCGCTGTGGAGACGCTCAGTCATGGGCGGTCGCTGGGGAAGGCGGCGGCCGGGTTGCGGGTGGTGCGGGACGACGGTGGGCCGATCCGGTTCCGGCACGCGTTGGTGCGGGGTGCGCTCGGGGTGGTGGAGATCCTGCTGACGTTCGGGGTGGTGGCGTGTGTCGCGTCGCTGGTGTCGGCGCGGGGGCGGCGGCTCGGTGATGTGTTCGCGGGGACTCTGGTCGTGCGGGAACGGGTGCCGGTGGCGCGGGGCGGTTCTGTGCCGCTGCCTCCGCCGTGGCTGGCGGGGCGGTTCCAGGAGCTTGATCTTTCGGGGGTGCCGGACGGGTTGTGGTTGGCGATTCGCCAGTATCTGGGGCGGATGAACCAGTTGGATCCGCAGGTGGGCTGGGTGATGGCGGGGCGGCTGGCGGGTGAGCTCGCCGGGCGGACGGGGGTGCCGGTGCCGCCGGGGGTGCCGCCGGCTCCTTATCTGGCGGCGGTGTTGCAGGAGCGGCAGGTTCGGGAGGCGCGGCGGACGTTCGGGGGTGGCCCGGTGGTGAATGTGGGTGGGGGCTTCGGCCCGCCGTCACCGTACGGGCCTGCGTCGGTACCGGGCAGCGCCTCGGGTGCCGACAGGCCGGTGGACGGGCCCTCGGGTGGCGTGGAGGGTGTGGACGGTGGTCGGGGCGAGGCGCGGGGCGGTACGGGGTTCGTGCCGCCTGCGTAGGGCCGTCGGGGCGTGGTCAGGTGAGCGTCGACGGGGGTGATTCGAGGTCTTCGAGTTCGATGCCGGGGGCGGCGAGGACCACGTCCCCGGCGATGTGCACGGTGTGCTGTTCGCCGGTGTCCAGGGCTGTGACCTGGTATTCGTCCACGGTCAGGGAGGCGTTGTCAGTGGCGTGTGTTTCTGTGTTCACGAGGGCCCAGGACTGGTCGACGGTGCGGGGTGCGAGGACCGGGTCGGTGAAGGCGACGAGGCGGACGCGGGTGGCCGCGGAGGAGGGGGTGAGGCGCAGGAGGCGGGTGGTGGCGATGAGGAACGCGGGTGAGGTGCCGGTGAAGGCGTGGGCGGGGGCGTTGCCTTCGGTGGCGTGGGTGCCGGTGGGGTCGGTGCGGACCCAGGTGACGCCGTCCAGGGCGGCGCCGCGGACCTGCCAGCTGCTCGCGTGGAGTTCGAGGCGGAGGGGGCGGCCGAGGTCGTCGAGGGTGAGGTCGACGGAGCCGGTGTGTTCGCCTGTGGGGGTGGTGAGCTGGGAGACGTAGCGCCAGCCGGAGGGGCCGGGGGCGCAGTGGAAGTGCTCGTGTGCGAGGGGGGTGTGATCGTGCGGGTCGTGGAGGGCGTAGCGGCCGCGGGGCATGGGGGTCCTGGGGTGTGACGGGCTTGGTCGGGGCGCCGCGGCGGTCCGGCCGAGGGGCCGAAGGGGCAGGCCCCCGACACGGGGGTGCGGGGGCCTGTCTCTGAGGTGCTTGCTGCTGCTTGCCGGTGCCGGCTGCGGGCCGGGGGCTCGCAGCCGGATCGGTCCGGGTCAGTAGCGGTAGTGGTCCGACTTGTACGGGCCGTCGACCTGGACGCCGATGTAGGCGGCCTGCTCGGGGCGGAGGGTCGTCAGCTTGACTCCGAGGGAGTCGAGGTGGAGGCGGGCGACCTTCTCGTCGAGGTGCTTGGGCAGCGTGTAGACGCCGACCGGGTACTCGTCGGGCTTGGTGAACAGCTCGATCTGGGCCAGGGTCTGGTCCGCGAAGGAGTTGGACATCACGAACGAGGGGTGGCCGGTGGCGTTGCCCAGGTTCAGCAGGCGGCCCTCGGACAGGACGATGATCACCTTGCCGTCGGGGAAGGTCCAGGTGTGGACCTGCGGCTTGACCTCGTCCTTGACGATGCCGGGGGTCTTGGCGAGGCCGGCCATGTCGATCTCGTTGTCGAAGTGGCCGATGTTGCCGACGATGGCCTGGTGCTTCATCTTGGCCATGTCGGAGGCCATGATGATGTCCTTGTTGCCGGTGGTGGTGATGAAGATGTCGGCCTTGTCGACGACCTCGTCGAGGGTCGTGACCTGGTAGCCGTCCATCGCGGCCTGGAGGGCGCAGATGGGGTCGATCTCGGTGACGATGACGCGGGCGCCCTGGCCGCGCAGGGACTCGGCGCAGCCCTTGCCGACGTCGCCGTAGCCGCAGACGACGGCGGTCTTGCCGCCGATGAGGACGTCGGTGGCGCGGTTGATGCCGTCGATGAGGGAGTGGCGGCAGCCGTACTTGTTGTCGAACTTCGACTTGGTGACGGCGTCGTTGACGTTGATCGCCGGGAAGAGGAGGGCGCCGTCGCGCTGCATCTCGTACAGGCGGTGGACGCCGGTGGTGGTCTCCTCGGTGACGCCGCGGATCTCCGAGGCGAGCTGGGTCCACTTCTGGGAGCCGTCGGTGATGGTGCGGTTGAGGAGTTCGAGGATGACGCGGTGTTCGTCGTTCTCGGCGGTGTCGACGGAGGGGACCTTGCCGTCCTTCTCGTACTCGACGCCCTTGTGGACGAGGAGGGTGGCGTCACCGCCGTCGTCGAGGATCATGTTGGGACCGCCGGTGGGGCTGTCGGGCCAGGTGAGGGCCTGCTCGGTGCACCACCAGTACTCTTCCAGGGTTTCGCCCTTCCAGGCGAAGACGGGGACGCCCTGGGGGTTGTCCACGGTGCCGTTCGGGCCGACGGCGATGGCGGCGGCGGCGTGGTCCTGGGTGGAGAAGATGTTGCAGGAGGCCCAGCGGACCTGGGCGCCGAGGGCGACCAGGGTCTCGATGAGGACGGCGGTCTGCACGGTCATGTGCAGGGAGCCGGTGACGCGGGCGCCGGCGAGGGGCTGGGCCTCGGCGTACTCCTTGCGGATCGCCATGAGGCCGGGCATCTCGTGCTCGGCGAGGGTGATCTCCTTGCGGCCGAAGGCGGCCAGGGAGAGGTCGGCGACCTTGAAGTCCTGTCGGTTGTCGACAGTCGTCATGGTGAGCTGCTCCTCGGGGGTTGGGTCGAGGTGTGGGTAGGGCTGGTCTGCGCGGCGGCGGACACAGGGGTGCCCTCGAGGGGACACAGGCATGCCCGCGTGCGCGCAGCGCAGTCCGTCGGAGGCCCTCTCTCCCTCGGTCGGTCCGCTTCGGGACCGCCCGACCGCCATCAGCAGCGACGTCTGGCTCCCGTCCAAGCTACACCGGAGGTGGCGGGAGGCCCCAGTCCGTATGCGAACGGATCGCGCCGTTCGGGGGGCGGTGCGGGGGGAGGCGGCAGGGCCCGCCGGTGGTGCGGCGGGCCCTGTCGGGGAGGTGTGGGGGCTGGTCAGTGGTCGGCGGGGTGCCGGTCGGGGCCGCCGGGGGTGGCCTCGGGGTCGGGGCCCTTGGCGGCTTCGGCCTCGCTGTAGATGTCGGGTTCGAGGTAGATGACGCGGGCGATGGGGACGGCTTGGCGGATGCGGGCCTCGGCGGCGTCGATGGCGGTGGCGATCTCGGCGGCGGTGTCGTCGTGCCGGACGGCGATCTTGGCGGCGACGAGGAGTTCCTCGGGGCCGAGGTGGAGGGTGCGCATGTGGATGATGCGGGTGACGGTGCGGCCGTCGACGAGGGCGGTCTCGATCTTCTGGACGTCTTCGACGCCGGCGGCTTCGCCGAGGAGGAGGGATTTGGTCTCGGCGGCGAGGACGAGGGCGATGAGGACGAGGAGGACACCGATGCAGACGGTGCCGATGCCGTCCCAGATGCCGTCGTCGGTGAGGAGGGCGAGTCCGACGCCGCCGAGGGCGAGGACGAGGCCGATGAGGGCGCCGAAGTCCTCGAGGAGGACGACGGGGAGTTCGGGGGCCTTGGCGCGGCGGACGAACTGGGACCAGGAGAGGGAGCCGCGGAGTTCGTTGGACTCCTTGATGGCGGTGCGGAAGGAGAAGCCCTCGGCGATGATCGCGAAGACGAGGACGCCGACGGGCCAGTACCAGTGCTCGATCTCGTGGGGGTGCTGGATCTTCTCGTAGCCCTCGTAGATGGCGAACATGCCGCCGACGGAGAAGAGGACGATGGAGACGAGGAAGGCGTAGATGTAGCGCTCGCGGCCGTAGCCGAAGGGGTGTTGGGGGGTGGCTTCGCGCTGGGCCTTCTTGCCGCCGACGAGGAGGAGGGCCTGGTTGCCGGAGTCGGCGAGGGAGTGGACGCCTTCGGCGAGCATCGAGGAGGAGCCGCTGAAGGCGAACGCCACGAATTTCGATGCCGCGATGGCGAGGTTGGCGCCGAGTGCCGCCACGATCGCCCTGGTGCCGCCTGACGCGCTCATGTGTTCGCGTTGTCCCTTCGCCTGCGTACGGGTGTCGTACGTCCGGTTCGCCGTCCGGGGTCTTTGCCCCGCCTTTGCCGGTGGGCCATTGTTGCAGCCCTTTCCGGCGGCGGTTCGTCAGGTGTCCACAGACCCGGTCAGACAATCACAGTGGCGCGGAAGAGGGTTCCGGCTCCGGAGACCTCGGCCTTCTCGCCGGCGGGGACGAAGACCGACTGGCCGGGGGCGAGTCGGTGGTCTCCGGCTCGTACCGTTCCGGCCGTGCAGAGGAGGATCTGCGGGGTCTCGCGGGTGAGGTCGTGGGTGCCGGAGCCCTCGGGGAGGACGTACCGGGACAGGCGGAACTCGTCGATGGGGGTCTCGTAGACCTCTTCGCCGTCGGGGGACGCCTCGGGGCGCAGGACGCCGGGGTCGCCGGGTTCGAAGCGGACGATGCGCAGGAGTTCGGGGACGTCGACGTGCTTGGGGGTGAGGCCGCAGCGCAGGACGTTGTCGGAGTTCGCCATGATCTCGACGCCGAGGCCGCTCAGGTAGGCGTGCGGGATGCCGGCGCCGAGGAAGAGGGCTTCGCCGGGCTGGAGCCGGACGTGGTTGAGGAGCATGGCGGCGATGACGCCGGGGTCGCCGGGGTAGTGGTGGGCGATGCCGGCGTAGGGGGTGTAGTCGCCGCCGAGGCGGTCGCAGGCGGCTGCGGCGGCCGCGACCGTGTGGGCCATGTCGTCGGGGTCGGCGGTGAGGACGGCGGTGAGGACCTCGCGCAGGGCGGCTTCCTCGGGGTGGGCGTGCAGGAGGTCGACGTACGGCTTGAGGGAGTCGACGCCGAGGCCGTCGAGGAGGGCGGCTGCCCGCAGGGGGTGGCGGAAGCCGCACAGGCCGTCGAACTCGGTGAGGGCGCAGATCAGTTCGGGCTTGTGGTTGGCGTCCTTGTAGTTGCGGTGGGGGGCGTCCACCGGGATGCCGCGACGCTCCTCGTCCGCGTAGCCCTCCTTGGCCTGGGCGAGGTTCGGGTGGACCTGGAGGGAGAGGGGGGCGCCGGCGGCGAGGAGCTTGAGGAGGAAGGGCAGCCGGGGGCCGAACCTGGTCACCGCGCGGTCGCCGAGTTCGCGTGCGGGGTCGGTGTCGATCACCTCGACGAGGGTGCCGCGTTCCGTGCGGGAGGGGGCGCCGGGGTGGGCGCCCATCCACATCTCCGCCTGGGGTTCGCCGGTCGGCTCGGTGCCGAGCAGGTGGGGGATCGCGGTCGGGGAGCCCCAGGCGTAGGGGCGGATGGTGTTGTCGAGGCGGTCCATCGGGTTCTCTGCCTGTCTGTCCGGCACTGCTTGTCTGGTCGTGCTGGGTGGGGCCCGCGCCGCACGCGCGCGTGGGCTTCAGATCAAGCCTGTGAGGCGAGCGCCAGGTAAACGGCGGCGAAATCCGTGGTGGCGATCAGTTCGGCGAGGGTGACGAGTTCGTCACCGTCGTCGGGTTCGAGTTCGCTGATCGGCGTGTCGTGGCTGAGGGCCAGGTCGCGGGCGGCGGGGGCGGCGGTGAGGCCGCCGATGGGGCGGTCGCGCAGGAGCAGCACGCGCGCGTGGAGGGCGGGGGTTTCCTCGACGCGGTCGCGGAAGAAGTCGTCGGGGTCGGCGCTGGCGGCGAGGGGGCCGGCGAGGAGGGCGCTGTGTTCGGCGAGGGCCTCGGGGAGTTCGGCGACGAGGGCGGGGCGGCCGGCGAGTTCGGCGAGGGCGGCGGCGAAGCGGCGGCCCGCGGGGCCCGCGGAGGTGCCTTCGGTCCAGATCACCGGGAGGGCGTCGGCGAGTTCGGCGGCCAGGGTCTTCGCCGGGTTGCTGTAGGTGGCGATGGCGGGGCCGCAGCGTTCGGCGACCTGGTCGAGGCGGTCGGCGATCTTCTCGAGCGCGTCGGCCGGGGCGGAGAGCAGGGCGATGCGGTCGAGGAGTGCGAGGAGAGGGGTGAACAGGGCCCACAGGACGCCGGGGGCGGAGGCGGCGACGGGGGGCTGTTCGTCGTGTTCGTACGGGGCGGTCGCGAGCGGTACGAACAGGCTGTGCGTGGCGCTGGTCGCCTCGGTGAGGGGGGTGCGGGCGGGGGCCACGGCGGCGACGGTGCAGCCTCGGCGGTAGGCCTGCTCGGCGAGGAGCGAGAGGCCGGGTTCGGTGCCGTCGGGGGTGGCGATGAGGAGGAGGTCGACGGGGCCGGCCCAGCCGGGGAGTTCCCAGCGCAGGGCGCCCGCGGCGGGGGCGACGCCGGTGGGGGCGAGGCGGATGACGGGGCAGGCGGCGCCGGCGAGGGTGCCGAGGAGGTCGGCGACGCAGGTGGCGGCGGCGCCGGGGCCCGCGATGAGGATGGCGCGGGGGCGGCCGTCCGGTTTGAGCTGGTTCACTCCGGCTTCGGCGGCGTGGCGGGCGGCGGTGCGGACGCGGGCGCCGGCTTCGGCCGCGCCGCGCAGGAGGCCTCGGCGGTCGGCCTCGGCGAGGGCCTCCGGCGTGTCGAGCAGTGAGTCGTCGAGCATGGCGGGGGTCTCCGATCGCCGGGGGGTCGTCGGGGGTTGTGCCGTGGTGGGGACGCGGGTGCGGTTGGCGGCGGGGTGCCGGTTCCCGGCGGGTTCCGGTGGCCGTGTTACGGCGGTGCCGGTCGGCCCGGGCCGGTTCGTCGGGGTGGGCTGCGGTCGCGCGGGGTGGGGGCGCGGCGCGGCGGGCCGTGCGTTACGCGGGGCGGCGGGCCTCGTCGACGAGGAGGACGGGGATGCCGTCGCGGACGGGGTACGCCAGGCCGCAGTCCTGGCCCGTGCAGATCAGCTCCTCGTCCTGCTCCTTGAGAGGGCCGTGGCAGGCGGGGCAGGCGAGGATCTCCAGGAGGCCGGCTTCGAGCGGCATGAGGTGTCCCTTCGGGTGGGTGCGGGGATGGCTGGATGTGCCTGGTCAGCGTACCGCTGGTGGGGGTGGGGCGGTGGGTCGGTGGCGGCCCCGGCACAGGGGCTCGCACGCCGCTCGGCCCGCGAGCCCCGCAGATGGAGGTCAGGCGCGGATGATCGCCAGGGCTTCGTCCCTGATCTTGGTCATGGTGGGTTCGTCGCGGGCCTCGGCGTTGAGGCGGAGGAGGGGTTCGGTGTTGGAGGCGCGGACGTTGAACCACCAGTCGGGCGTGGAGACGGTGAGGCCGTCGAGTTCGTCGAGGGTGACGTCGGGGAGGTCGGCGTAGGCCGCTCTGATCGCGGCGATGCGGTCTGCCTGGTCGGCGACCGTGGAGTTGATCTCGCCGGAGCCGGTGTAGCGGTCGTACACGGCGACGAGGGACGACAGGGACGCCTTCTGGCCGCCGAGGGCCGCCAGGACGTGGAGGGCGGCCAGCATGCCGGTGTCGGCGTTCCAGAAGTCCTTGAAGTAGTAGTGGGCGGAGTGCTCGCCGCCGAAGATCGCGCCGGAGCGGGCCATCTCCGCCTTGATGAAGGAGTGGCCGACGCGGGTGCGGACGGGGCTGCCGCCGTTCTCCTCGACGACCTCGGGGACGGTCCGGGAGGTGATCAGGTTGTGGATGATCGTGCCCCGGCCGCCGTTGCGGGCGAGTTCGCGGGCGGCGACGAGGGCCGTGATCACGGACGGGGAGACGGGATCGCCGTGTTCGTCGACGACGAAGCAGCGGTCGGCGTCGCCGTCGAAGGCGAGGCCGAGGTCGGCGGACTCCTCCCGGACGCGCTGCTGCAGGTCCACGAGGTTCGCCGGGTCGAGGGGGTTGGCCTCGTGGTTCGGGAAGGTGCCGTCGAGTTCGAAGTACAGGGGGACGACGGTCAGGGGCAGGCCGTCGAACACGGTGGGGACGGTGTGGCCGCCCATGCCGTTGCCCGCGTCGACCACGACCTTCAGGGGGCGGACGGAGGTCAGGTCGACGAGTGAGCGCAGGTGTGCCGCGTAGTCCTTCAACGTGTCGGTCCGTGTGACGGTTCCCGGCACGGGAGCGGGCTCGGGCGCGCCGGTGTCCGTCCAGCGCTCGACGAGTGCGCGGATCTCGGCGAGGCCGGTGTCCTGGCCGACGGGGGCGGCACCGGCACGGCACAGCTTGATGCCGTTGTACCGGGCGGGGTTGTGGGAGGCGGTGAACATGGCGCCGGGCAGGTGCAGGGCGCCGGAGGCGTAGTAGAGCTGGTCCGTGGAGCACAGGCCGATCTCGGTGACGTGGACGCCGAGTGCCGCCGCCCCGCGCGCGAAGGCACCGCTGAGGCCGGGTGAGGAGGGGCGCATGTCGTGGCCGACGACGATCGCCTCGGCGCCGGTGATCCGGGCGAAGGCCGCTCCGAAGAGTTCCGCGAGGGACTCGTCCCACTGGTCCGGGACCACCCCGCGGACGTCGTACGCCTTCACGATCTGCGACAGATCAGCAGCCACGGGCCACCCTTCCTGGAAGTCCTGTTCAGTCGCCACAAACTACCCGGAACGGTTCAGCGGCTGCCGCGAGCCCGCGCGGGGGGCCCGCAGAAGTAACCTTGCGCACCAACACGGGACAGGGAAAGCGATTTCGCGCTTCTCGGCCGTCTCGCAGGGTCGTGTCCGTGGCAGCCGGTCCCCGACGGGGCGTCAGAAGCGGGCGGTGGGACAGGGGCCGAATCGGCTCAGTTGTCCGGCGAGCGCAGGACGCGCAGGTGGCCGCGGCGGGCCACCTCCATCGGGTCCGCGCCGCGTCCGCCGCCACCGGCCTGTGCCGCGCGCTCCTGGGGGCGGGCCGCCTCGCGTACGGCGTTGGCAAGCGCTTCCAGATCATCACCACTGGGCCGCGCGGGAGCCGAGCCGTCCAGCAGACGTACGACCTCCCAGCCACGGGGGGCGGTGAGGCGCTCGGAGTGTTCGGCGCACAGGTCGTAGCAGTGAGGTTCGGCGTAGGTGGCGAGCGGGCCGAGGACCGCGGTCGAGTCGGCGTAGACGTACGTCAGCGTCGCGACGGCGGGTCGGCCGCAGGCGGTGCGCGAACAGCGACGTACAGGGCTCACGACGTTGGACGGTACCGCACTCTTGAGCGGGCCGCGACGACTCTCCACCAGGTCACTCCACCGTGTCGTGTTGTGAAACGCCCCACGGGCCTCTCCAGTCATACCCCGCTGACCTGCGCGAACACCAGTCATTGGCGAGAAGAAGCCGAAGCCTTGCGGTCACCGGGCGGTACAAACAGGATCAATTGCCATGAGTTCACCGGTCTCGGAGAGATACGGAATCGAGCCCAACCTTGGCTGGAATGGTCATCCTGCGACATGGGGTACGGGCCGGGCGGGAGCGGTCCGGGATGCCGCGTGGGGCCGGGCGGCCGGTCGCGCCGGGGTCTACCCTTCAGTAGTGATGGACAGCCCCGTACCGCCCCGTGCCGCAGGCCCCGGGCCCCGCCGCCGCGATCGCCACGGCCGGGGCATGCGGGGTCCGATCGCGCCCCCTCAGGTGCCGTTGGCCGCGAGCCGCGCCGACGCCTTCGCCGATCTGGTGCAGGACTCCGTGGAACGGCTGGAGCGGCGCTGGCCGCAGCTCGCCGAGATCGACTTCATGGTCCTCGAGGTGCCCCGCCCGGCCGCGGCCGGGGAGCCGTGGAACGACGAGGCGGTGCCTCTCGGCGGGACGGTTCCCGCGCGCGAGGGCCGGCGGGCTCGGGTGGTCGTCTACCGGCGGCCGATCGAGATCCGCACCAAGGGCCGGGACGAACGGGCCGCGCTGGTGCACGAGGTCGTCGTGGAACAGGTGGCGGAGGTGCTGGGGCTGACCCCGGAGACGGTGGATCCGCGGTACGGCGACGAGGACTGACCGCCGTCCCGCGACTGTCGGCGCGACCCGGTCGGGTTACTTCTGGAGCACCGCCATGTTCTCGTCCGCCCGGGGGACCTCGACCGTGCCCCGGTCGTCCGGGAGGGTCTGGACGGTGAAGCCCTGGACGCCTTCGTCGGTCACCGTCAGGGTGCGGGCGGCGTAGACCGGGGTGTCGGTGAGGGGTTCGACCGTGAGGGCGAAGGTGCCCTTGAGGCCGGAGGGGACGGGGAGTTCGACGTCCTGGGTGGTGCCGGACTTGATCGTGTACGTCTTCGAGGCGGCCGTTCCCGCCTCGCTGCCCGCAGACGCGGTGACCTTCACCTTGGCGGTGCCCCGCGGGGCGGTCAGGGAGAGCGTGGAGCCCTTCGCGGTGTTGTCGGCGGCGGACGCGCGCGTGCCGACCGGCGCGGACGCGGGGATGAACGCCGACTCCTGGCTGCCTCCCTTGCCGCGCAGCACGCGGACGGCCGCGACGACCGGCACCGACCGGTCCGTCGGCGTCAGGACGATCGAGCCGGCCTCGCCGCGCGTGACGTCGCCGAGGTCGACGGCGGTCGTCATGCCGCCCTTGACGTGCACGGTCTCGTGCCCGGCCGGGGTGATCAGACCGGTCGGGGAGGCGAGTTGGACCTTCAGGTCGGCGTCCGCGTCGCCGGGCGCGTAGGCGATCAGCCGGACGGCGGTGGCGTCCTTGGGGATGCCCGGGATGACCAGGCTCGGTGCCGGGTCGGTGGCGGCGGCCAGCCAGTCGCCGCCGAGCTTGTCGTCCAGGGCCTGCACCGAGGCGCCCACGCGGCCGCTGCGGACGTTGACGTGGACGGTGACGTCGTCCTCCTTCACGTCGGTGAGCGTGGACAGCAGGATCGGCTCGCTGGAGTGCGGGGGCACGGTGATGCCCTCCCCCACCGTGGTCTGCAGGGCGCCGTCCTTGCCGTAGAGCTCGATGTCGGCGACGGCGGCGGAGTCGTCCGGGTTGGTGAGGTGGACGTAGTCCGTGCGGTCGGCGGCCGTGCTCGCGCCCGGGAACCAGAACTCCGTGTCGGCGGGGGTGCAGGTGACGCCCTGCAGGCCGCGGCCGGAGCCGACGGCGACCTCGGTGGTCTCCTGGACCGTCCAGCCGGGCGCGAACTTCCCCTCGGCGGTGCCCATGAGCGCGGGCGACTCCCCGCCGGAGGTGTCGCCGGTGGCGGGGGTGCCGGGCTTCTTGGGCGTCACCACCGACTTGTCGGCCTTGTCGGTCTTCTTGTCGCCCTTGTCCGTCTTCTTCCCTTCCGTCTTCTTCTCGTCCGTGTCGCTCGTCTTGTCGTCGTCGGTGGTGTCCGCCGAGTCCTCGGTGGCGGCGACGAGTTCGGCCGTGCCGTCGCCGTCCGTGCCCTTGGTGACGGGCGTGAAGGACGTGTACGACGTCTCGGCGATGTCGGAGGTGCTGGGCGGCGGGCAGAGCAGGCTCGTGCGCTCCACGGGCAGCACGGCGGCCGCCTTGGCGGAGTCGTCCGTACCGGCGGCACCGGGTTCGTTCAGGGTGGCGAACCCGGTGACGGCGGCGAGCGCGGCCGTGCCGGCGATCAGGGACAGGGTGGTGCGGTTCACTGCTGGCTCCCGTCGGGACGCTCGCTGCCGGTGCCGTGGGGGTGCTGCCGCGCCGGGTCGTGGGCGGGGTCGTAACCCTGGTCGCCGTAGCCCTGGTCACCGTAACCCTGGTCGCCGTAGCCCTGGTCGTAGCCGTACGTCTGCTCGTACGGCGCCTGCCCGCCCTGGCCGTCGTAGGCGTAGGGGTCGTACTGGCCGGCCTGGTAGGGGTCGTAGGACTGCTGGTCGTAAGTGCCCGCCGGGTACTGCGGGGCGCCCTGGTACTGCTCGCCCTGGTAGCCGCCGTACTCGGCGCCCGCGTAGCTCTGCTGGTCCCAGTCGCCGTACGTCTGCTGGTGCGGGAGGGCGACCGGGGGCTGGTCCGGCGCGTTCCCCTGCGGCTCCCCGGCCGTCTCCTGCGGGGGCGGGGTCGGGAAGTCGTCGTCCTGGAAGGCGGGTTCCTCCGCCTCCTCGGCCTGGGCGCGCAGCCGGCGGGCACGGCGGCCCTCGCCCTCGGCGGCCGGGTCGGCGGCGGGCTGCTCCTCGGGGAGGTCGTCGTCGACGTCGCGGCGGCGGCCGGGCAGGGCGAGGACGACGAGGACGAGCGCCAGGAACCCTTGCGTCCACAGCCAGACGGTGTGGGTGAACGGGTCGTCGTAGGTGACGTCCAGCGTTCCGCCGGAGGCGGGGAGTTCGAAGCCCTGGGCCCAGCCGTCGACGGTGGTGCGATTGAGCGGCTTGCCGTCCAGGGTGGCGGTCCAGCCCTCGGCGGCGGCGTCGGCCAGGCGCAGGATCCGGCCGTCGGAGCCGGCCTTGATCGTGGTGTGGATGTCGACCGGGCCCGCGGCGACCGGCGTCGCCGTGCCCTTGCCCGCCTCGGTGACGACCGCCGCGCGGGAGACCTCCTGGCCGACCCGCCACAGAGCGCTGCCGTCCTGCTGGCTGAGCCGCTTCAGACCGGGCGTGGCGTCCAGGACGCGGGTGACCTCGCGGGGCGCGCCCTTGTGGACGAGGACGTATCCGACGGCGAACTTGCCGAGCTGGTCGGCCTGGTCGGCGCCGGAGCCGGCGACGAGGTTGGCGACGACCTTGTCGAGCGTCGCGTTCTCGCCGTCGGCCGCGGCGAGTTCGGCGTCGCCGAGGCGGGCGCCGGAGCCGCGGACCAGCATGTAGTCGACGTGGGCGGCGGAGTCGCTGTCGAGGACGAGGGTGCGGGACTGGTCGCGGTTGCCGGCCTCCTCGGCGACGAACGCGGGCACCTGGACGGGGTCGCGGCGCTCCAGGGGGCCGTCCGCGCCGCCGAGCATCCAGCCGGCGGCGAGCAGCAGGGGGCCGGCGGCGGAGGCGAAGGCGATGAGGGCGGCGACGGGCTGGCGCCAGCCGAAGCTCTGTTCGGCGACACGCGTGCGTGCGCCGTCGGCGCCGAGGACGGCGGCGGCCAGGAGCGCGATGCCGTAGACGAGGGTGGCGGGTCCGGCCCAGGTGGAGCCGTTGGACAGGGCCGCGAAGACGAGGGCGACCAGCGCGGCGGCCCAGGCCGTCCGGATGCCGAACTGCCGTTCGCCGCGCAGCAGGGCGGCGAGTGCGGCCAGGACGACGCCGATGAGCATCAGCCCGTCGACGGTGCCGGGTCCGCCGGGGCTGGCGGCGAGCAGGTCGAGCGCGGAGGCGGTGGACGGCGCGTAGTCCAGTCCGGCCTGGGTGAAGAAGCCGGACGGGAGCAGCGTCAGCGACCAGGGCGCGAGGAGCAGCAGGGGGGCGCCGAGCTGGGCCAGGAAGCGCAGGCCGTAGGCGGTGATGTCGGTGCGGCGCACGGCGAGGACGGCGAGGCCGAGGACGAGTGCGATCGGCCAGACGATCGGGGTGAACGCGGTGGTGATCGTCAGCAGCAGTGCGTACGCCCAGGTGGCGCGCCAGCTGCCGCGGGCGCCGGAGGGGTGCGTCAGGCCGCTCGCCGCGGCGGCCGCGCGGGCGATGAGGGGCAGCAGGACGGCGAGGACGGCGGTGCCGACGCGGCCTCCGGCGAGGGCGCCGGTGGCGGCGGGCAGGAAGGCGTAGACGACGGCGGCCCACGCGCGCAGGAGGCGGGACTCGACGAGGGGGCGGGAGGCGAAGTAGGCGGTGAAGCCGGCCAGGGGCACCGAGCAGACGAGCAGCAGGGTGAGGGCGAGGCCGGTGGAGCCGAACAGCAGGGTGGAGAGGGTCGCGACGATCGCGAGGTAGGGCGGGGCGGACGGGGTGCCGCCCGCGCCGACCGGGTGCCAGGCGTCGATGTAGCGCGACCACAGCTCGGAGGCGTCGGCGGGGGCGGGCAGCAGGGCGCCGCCCGCGAGGGCGCCGCCGCCGAGCAGGCCGCGGCAGGCGACGAGGGAGACGAGCAGCAGGATCAGGAAGAGCACCGGGCCGGGTTTGCGGGCGACGCGCTTGAGGCGGGCGAACTGTTCGATCTCGAGGAAGTCGGCGTCGTCGCCGCCGGGGCCGGACTCCATGCCGCCGCCGTGCCGTCCGGCGCCGCCGGCGGTCTCGGTGTCGGAGGAGCCGAAGAGGTCGCCGGCGACCTGTTCGACGGTGGCCCGTACGGTCGCGCCGGGCGGCGGGAACAGGGCGCGCAGTTCGTCCTTGTCGATCCGGGGGGTGCCGCGGCCGCGTCGTCCGGCGATGATCCGCTCGGGTCGCAGGAGGGTGCCGAGCAGACCGCGGATCTCGTCGAGGGCCTGTCCCGGGACCTTGCCGACGAGGTAGGCGACGGTGCGCAGCAGGGTGCCGAGGACCAGGCGCAGCAGGATCCAGGGCAGCAGGGCCGTACGGCTGTTGACGAGGAGGGTGTAGACGGCGCCGGCCTTGTCGACCTTGTGGGGGGAGGCGGTGGTGCGGCCTGCGCAGTCGACGGCGCGGCGCTCGCGGGAGGCGGCCTCGGCGTGCCGTACGACGGCTTCGGGGGCGACGAGGACGCGGTGGCCGGCGGCGGTGGCGCGCCAGCACAGGTCGACGTCGTCGCGCATCAGGGGCAGTCGGCGGTCGAAGCCGCCGAGTTCCTCGAAGACGTCGCGGCGGATGAGCATGCCGGCGGTGGACACGGACAGCACGGGCCGGACGTGGTCGTGCTGGCCCTGGTCCTGCTCGCGGCGGTCCAGGCCGGTCCAGCGGCGGCCGGAGGAGGCGATGGTGACGCCGACCTCGAGGAGTTGGCGGCGGTCGTACCAGCCGCGCAGTTTGGGGCCGACGACGGCCACGTCGTCGCGGCCCAGTTCGAGTTCGTTGTCGACGACGCGCAGGAGTTCGGCCAGGGCGTCGGGCTCGGGGGCGCAGTCGTCGTGCAGCAGCCACAGCCACTGGACGGGTTCGCCGTGCGGGAGCTCCGGCAGGTCGTAGGCGTCGTCGCGCCACGTGCGCGTGACGGGGTCCCAGCCGCTGGGCCGCTTCAGGTACGGCAGTTCCTCGGGGGTGAGGACCGGGGCCGTGCGGTTGGCCTCCTCGACGGCCTGGCCGAAGCCGGTGCGCCGGGCGAGGTGCAGGACGCGGTCGTCGCCGAGGGCCTCGGTGACGAGGCGGGCGGAGTCGTCCGAGCTGCCGGTGTCGGCGGCCATGACGGACTGGACGGGGCGCTCCTGGCCGAGCAGCCCGGCGAGCGCGTCGGGCAGCCAGCGGGCACCGTCGTGGGAGACGAGGACCGCGGTGACGACATGACGCGGGAACTCAGGTGTGGCAGCTGCTGTTGGCTGGGCTGCCGTGTGGCTGTGCACGGACATCGAGGTACGGGCCCCGGTTCGGTGGACGTGGTGGACGCCTGCGCCGCGTGGGGGCGGCGGGGTGTCTCGGACGAGCGCCCACACTATCGGCTGGGCAGGACGGCGGCCCGCCGCCTGTGGACAACCCACCTGCGACGGGCCGTTCGCCGCCTCGTCCGCCCTCGCGGGGCCCGTGCCCGCGAGGTGTGTTCCGCCCGCTCGGGGCGTGGTCTCAGACCGCGGCCTTCTTCAGCCTGCGGCGCTCGCGCTCGGACAGGCCGCCCCAGATGCCGAAGCGTTCGTCGTTGGCGAGGGCGTACTCGAGGCATTCGGAGCGGACCTCGCAGGCGAGACAGACCTTCTTGGCCTCGCGGGTCGAGCCGCCCTTCTCGGGGAAGAAGGACTCGGGGTCGGTCTGGGCGCACAGTGCGCGCTCCTGCCAGCCGAGTTCCTCGCCCGCGTCGTCGACCAGCAGTTGCTGCACCAGCTCGGTCATGTGCGCCCCTCGCTCTGTCTTTCGCGTCCCCGTGTACCTGGCCGTTTGCCGATGTCGGCGCCATGGTCCGTTACCGATGCCGGCTGAACGACACGAGTGAAATTACAAGTGTGCTGCTCCGGGCGAGTCAAGCCGAGATCTGCTATTGGGCCCCTTATTCACTCTGCGGAACCAAGGCCGTGCGGTAAGTGTTCAAATCGCCATAAACCTTGACATGCAGATGAGGCCCTGGAGGGCTCGGACCCCGCGCAGTGCTTGTACGGGGAAGGACGCCCAGGAGTTCGATCCCGTTGCGACACGCGCGCGGAAGCGAACCGGATCACAGGCGGATCGCGGGGTCGCCAGCAGCTTGCGCGCCCGGCTTGTGCCTCGTGTGTCCCGGTGGCCGCGTGCACAAACCTTTCACTTCTCGGATGCACCGGATGAGGTGAACCGTGTCCCAGATACCGGGCGCCGAGTTGACACCGACAGGTGTGAACCGATGTCCTTGTGGGCATGCTCGCGAACTCGGCACTCGCCTCGACCCGCTCCGCCGGGTCCCACGGTGCTGCCCGTGCTCGCTGTAGCTGTTGTTGCTGTTCCGGCTGTTGAGCCCAACGCGCTCCGGCCGCCCCTCCCGGGTCCACCGCGACCCGGCCGCTGTTTCCCTTCGGCCCGCACCAGGGCACCCCTGATCCACCCGTGATCCGGGTGGACGGCACGCGACACCCAGCCGCCCCCCACTCTTCCGCCGAGGAACCACCCCACCCCATGAACAGCGACAGCGACCTCCAGATCGCCGGCGACATCCTCGAAGTCCCGCACCTTCTCCAGGCCCCGCGCGAGCACCCCGCCACCGTGGCCGAGTTCGTCGGCGTCGCCCGCGACATCGCCGCCGACCGCGCCCAGTGGGAGCACCTCGTCCGCTACGACGCGACGACCCGCTGGTACCACCGGCTGCGCACCGGCCCGGGCTACGAGGTGTGGCTGCTGTCCTGGGTGCCCGGACAGGGCAGCGGGCTGCACGACCACGGCCGCTCCTCGGGGGTGCTGACCGTCCTGGACGGCGAGCTGACCGAGCGCACGGAGCGGGGCAAGCGGGTGCTGGGGGCGGGCGCGCAGCGGGTGTTCGCGCCGGGGTACGTGCACGAGGTGGTCAACGACGCGCTGGAGCCGGCGGTGAGCCTGCACGTGTACTTCCCGGGGCTGACCGAGATGCCGATGCACCACACGGCCTGCACGGCGCGGGAGACGTACAACACGGTGGACGCCGTCAGCGCGTAGGGCGGTCGTGGCCGGTACGGGGCCGGTCGTGGCCGGTACGGGGCCGGTCGTGGCCGGTACGGGGCGGTCGTGACCGGCGAGGGGCGGTCGCGGCTCGTACGGGTGGTCGGGTTGTCCACAGGCGGGGGGTTGTCCCCAACCGCCCGGCGGGTCGTCGGGGGGGGCCTGCGAGACTGCTCCCATGCGCATTGTGGTTCTGGCAGGCGGCATCGGCGGTGCCCGGTTCCTGCGCGGTCTGAAGCGGGCCGTGCCGGACGCGGACATCACCGTCATCGGCAACACCGGCGACGACATCCATCTCTTCGGGCTGAAGGTCTGCCCGGACCTCGACACCGTGATGTACACGCTCGGCGGCGGCATCAACGAGGAACAGGGCTGGGGCCGCGCCGACGAGACCTTCCATCTGAAGGAGGAGCTCGCGGCGTACGGCGTCGGGCCGGAGTGGTTCGGGCTGGGCGACCGGGACTTCGCCACGCACATCGTGCGGACGCAGATGATCGGCGCCGGATATCCGCTGAGCGCGGTGACGGAGGCGCTGTGCGACCGGTGGAGGCCGGGGGTGCGGCTGATCCCGATGACGGACGACCGGGTCGAGACGCATGTCGCCGTCGAGATCGACGGCGAGCGCAGAGCCGTGCACTTCCAGGAGTACTGGGTGCGGCTGCGGGCGTCGGTGCCGGCGCACGCGGTCGTGCCGGTCGGCGCCGAGCAGGCGAAGCCGGCGCCGGGGGTGCTGGAGGCGATCGCGGCGGCGGACGTCGTGCTGTTCCCGCCGTCGAACCCGGTCGTCTCGGTCGGCACCATCCTCGCCGTGCCCGGCATCCGTGAGGCGATCGCCGAGGCCGGGGTCCCGGTGGTGGGCCTGTCCCCCATCGTCGGGGACGCGCCCGTGCGGGGCATGGCGGACAAGGTGCTCGCGGCGGTCGGCGTGGAGTCCACGGCGGCGGCGGTCGCCGAGCACTACGGCTCGGGGCTGCTCGACGGCTGGCTCGTGGACACCGTGGACGCCGGGTCCGTGGAGCGGATCGAGGCGGCCGGGATCCGCTGCCGTGCCGTGCCGCTGATGATGAGCGACCTCGACGCGACCGCGCGGATGGCGCGGGAGGCGCTGGAGCTGGCGGAGGAGGTGCGGACGGCGTGAGCGCTGAGCACGGGTATCGCGTGTGGGCCGTCGCCGGGCTGCCGGAGGTGCAGGACGGGGACGACATCGCCAAGCTGATCGCCGCCGCCGAGCCCGGGCTGGCCGACGGGGACGTGCTGCTGGTGACGTCGAAGATCGTGTCCAAGGCGGAGGGGCGGATCGTCCGCGCCGACGACCGCGAGGCCGCGATCGACGCCGAGACGGTACGGGTCGTGGCACGACGCGGGACGCTGCGGATCGTCGAGAACCGGCAGGGGCTGATCATGGCCGCGGCGGGGGTCGACGCCTCCAACACCCCTTCCGGGACGGTGCTGTTGCTGCCCGAGGACCCGGACGCGTCCGCGCGGGTCATCCGGGACGGGCTGCGGGACGCGCTCGGTGTCGAGGTGGGGGTCGTCGTCACCGACACCTTCGGGCGGCCCTGGCGCGCGGGCCTCACCGATGTGGCGATCGGCGCCGCCGGGGTGCGGGTGCTGGACGATCTGCGCGGGGGGACGGACGCGTACGGCAATCCGCTGAGCGCGACGGTCGTCGCGACGGCTGACGAGCTGGCGGCGGCCGGGGACCTGGTGAAGGGGAAGGCGGCCGGGCTGCCCGTGGCGGTGGTGCGGGGGCTGGCACGGGTGGTGACCCAGGACGCGCCGGACGGTGCCGCCGCCCTGGTGCGCGGGGCGCGCGACGACATGTTCCGGCTGGGGACCTCGGAGGCGGTGCGGCTCGCGGTGACGCAGCGGCGGACCGTGCGGGCCTTCACCGACGAGCCGGTGGATCCCGGGGCGGTACGACGGGCGGTGGCCGCGGCGGTGACGGCGCCGGCGCCGCACCACACGACGCCGTGGCGGTTCGTGCTGCTGGAGTCGGCGGAGTCACGGGTGCGGCTGCTGGACGCGATGCGGGACGCGTGGATCGCGGATCTGCGGCGGGACGGGAAGTCCGAGGAGTCGATCGCCAAGCGGGTGCGGCGGGGGGACGTCCTGCGCGACGCGCCGTATCTGGTGGTGCCGTGTCTGGTGATGGACGGCTCCCACACCTACGGCGACGCGCGGCGGGACGGCGCCGAGCGCGAGATGTTCGTCGTCGCGGCCGGGGCCGGGGTGCAGAACTTCCTGGTCGCGCTGGCCGGGGAGCGGCTGGGATCGGCGTGGGTGTCGTCGACGATGTTCTGCCGGGACGTGGTGCGCGAGGTGCTGGGGCTGCCCGAGGGGTGGGATCCGATGGGGGCCGTGGCCGTCGGGCATGCGGCGGAGGAGCCCCGGGCGCGGGGGGAGCGGGGGGTGGAGGGGTTCATCGAGGTGAGGTGAGACGCGGAGAGGGGATGGTGGGGGGACAAGGCTTCGTTCGGCTCTCTTGATTCGGGACTGGCATCGTGGCAGGACGTTTCGCACCTCGGCCCACGCGTACGACCGTGCGCGGCGGGCATGTCGGGGTGCCCGGTGGGGTTCCTCGGCCGGGTGGTCCGGCGGGCGCCGGGGCCGGTGGCACCGCGCGGATGCTGGCCCGGGAGTGGGTGCCGCGGGGGCCGGTCGATCTGGGGCTGGTGCTGGGGCCCCTGCGGCGGGGCGCCGGGGATCCCACGTTCCGGGCGATGCCGGACGGTTCGGTGTGGCGGGCCAGTCTGACGCCCGCCGGGGCGGGGACGTTGCGGGTGTCGGTGGCGGCCGGTGCGGGTGCCGTACGGGGGGAGGCGTGGGGGCCGGGCGCGGAGTGGCTGCTGGAGCGGTTGCCCGAGCTGCTGGGCGCCGCCGACGAGCCGGAGGTGTTCGTGCCGCGGCACCGGGTCGTGGCGGCGGCCTGGCATCGGCGGCCGGGGTTGCGGCTGACGCGGACCGGGCTGGTGCTGGAGTCGCTGATCCCGTCGATCCTCGAACAGAAGGTGACGACCGACGAGGCCTATCGGGCGTGGCGGTCGCTGGTGCGGAAGTTCGGGGAGCCGGCGCCGGGGCCCGCGGCGGGTGGGCGGTTGTGGGTGATGCCGCCGGCGCGGACGTGGGCGTTGATCCCGTCGTGGGAGTGGCATCGGGCGGGGGTCGACAACAAGCGGGCGTCGACGATCCTGCGGGCCGTGCGGGTGGCGCGGCGGATGGAGGAGGCGGTGGGGATGTCTGCCGAGGAGGCGCGGGCCCGGCTGGAGGTGGTGGCGGGGATCGGGCCGTGGACGTCGGCGGAGACCGTGCAGCGCAGTCATGGGGCGGCGGACGCGGTGACGGTGGGGGACCTTCATCTGCCGGGCATCGTGGGGTGGGCGCTGGCGGGGGACCGGGAGGCGGACGACGCGGTGATGCTGGAGTTGCTGGAGCCCTATGCGGGGCAGCGGCACCGGGCCGCGCGGTTGATCCTGTTGAGCGGGCGGGTGCCGGAGCGGAGGGCTCCGCGGATGCGGCGGGGGGACATCGGGGCGCTGTGAAGGGGCGCCGCCCCTTCGGCCCCGATTCCAGGGGGCCGCGCCCCCTGGACCCCCGATCGGCCCTGAACGGGCTCGCTCGGACGCCGGGCGGGTTGCAAGGCCGCGACCGGCGTCGAGAGGTGCGGGTTACTGGTCCGAGGAGAAGCGGACCGCTCCTGCCGGGATCTGGGCGTCGCACCAGACCCGGGCGCCCTCGCGGAGTTCGTTGTCGGGGCCGACGATCGCGCCGTCGCCGATGACCGTGCCGGTGAGGACGGAGCGTTCGCCGACTCGGGCCCGGGTGCCGATGAGGGAGTCGGTGATGACGGCGCCGGGTTCGATGACGGCGCCGGGCAGGATCGTGGAGCCGAAGACCCGCGCGCCCTCGGCCACGAAGGCGCCCTCGCCGACCACCGTGCCGCCGGTCAGCTTGGCGTCCGCCGCGACCCTCGCCGTGGGGAGGATCAGACGGTCGCCGCAGCGGCCGGGGACCGCGGGGGACGGGGCGCGGCCCAGGACGAGGTCGGCCGAGCCCCGTACGAAGGCCGCGGGGGTGCCGAGGTCCAGCCAGTAGGTGGAGTCCACCATGCCCTGAAGGTGGGCTCCGGCCGCCAGCAGATCGGGGAAGGTCTCGCGTTCGACCGAGACCGGGCGGCCCGCCGGGATGGTGTCGATGACCGAGCGGCGGAACACGTACGCGCCCGCGTTGATCTGGTCGGTGACGATCTCCTCGGGGGTCTGCGGCTTCTCGAGGAACGCCAGGACCCTGCCCGTCTCGTCCGTGGGGACCAGGCCGTAGGCGCGGGGGTCCGTCACCTTCGTCAGGTGCAGCGACACGTCCGCCGCCGTCGACCGGTGCGTGGCCACCAGTCTTCCGATGTCCAGGCCCGTGAGGATGTCGCCGTTGAAGACCAGCACCGGGTCGTCGGGCGCCGAGTGCAGACGGGACGCCACGTTGCGGATGGCGCCGCCCGTGCCGAGGGGCTCCTCCTCCGTCACGTACTCGATGTGGAGGCCCAGGGACGAGCCGTCGCCGAAGTACGGCTCGAAGACCTCCGCCAGATAGCTCGTCGCGAGGACGATGTGGTCCACGCCCGCCGCCTTCGCCCGCGCGAGCTGGTGCGTGAGGAACGGCACCCCCGCCGCCCTGACCATGGGCTTGGGCGTGTGCACCGTGAGCGGGCGCAACCGGGTGCCCTTGCCGCCGACCAGGAGGATCGCTTCTGTCACCTTCGTCTCTGCTTCCTGCCGGGACCGGCCGAACTGTCATTCGGCCGGCCAGTGTATGCAGACCGTTGTGTGGCGCTTTCCAGGCCGTGCGGTGTTCCGTCCCAGTCCCGAGAGGACTGTCCCCCCGACGGCTGATGAAATGTGCCCCCATCTGGATGTGTTCTCCGGCTGTTCGGACGCGGTTCCGCTTCGCTGCGGGCCGGTGGGGCCGGTGCGGCGGTTCCGGGGGCCTCCCCTGACCCCCGGACTCCGGGTCGTGGTCCGCTGTCAGCGGCCCTGGTAGGTCGCCGCGGTGGAGCGGGCCGTGCCGAGCTTGCCGTAGAGCTGCTTGCCCGGGCATTCCGTGGCGAAGCCGTCACGGTGGCCGGAGATCACATTCAGTCGTACGTTCTTTCCCTTGGCGTAGAGATTCCCACCTCCGGACTTCAGGTATGTCTTTCCCCTCGGATCGGCGCCGAAGAGGCCGAGCTTCCATGCCGTCAGACGCGCGATCGCCGTGACGGTGGCCGAGTTCGGCTTCGCGGAGGTGAAGGTGCCGAGGACGGCGACGCCCATGCTGTTGGTGTTGAAGCCGAGGGTGTGGGCGCCCATGACCGCCTTCGCGACACCGCCGGCGCGGCCCTCGTAGATGGTTCCGCACTTGTCGACGAGGAAGTTGTAGCCGATGTCCCGCCAGCCCATGCTCTTGACGTGGTAGCGGTAGATGCCACGGATGACGGACGGGGCCTGTGCGCAGGTGTAGTTGTTGCCGGTGGCGGTGTGGTGGACGAAGGCGGCCTTGACCGTGGTGGTGTAGCGGAAGCCCGTCTCCCGCATGCTCTCGTCCGCGCCCCAGCCTCGGCGGGTGACGATGCTCGGGCGGGGGCCGATGTACGGGTTCGCCCGGCGCTGCTGCTTCGCCGCCTGTTTCTTCGTCTGTTCGCGGTTCAGGGCCGTGATCTTCGTGGCGCCCAGGGGGGCCAGGGTGGCGTTGGCGGCCGAGGCGGCCCGTTCTGCGGGGGACAGGGCCGGGGGTGCGGGGTGGGGCAGGGCTCGGCTGCGCGGTGCCACCGGGACATGGACGGGGGCCGCGGCGGGGGCGCCGGGGTCGACCAGTTCCAGGTGCAGGCCCGCCGGGAGGGGGGCGGCCGCGGAGAGGGTACGGACGCCCCGGCCCGTCTCCTCGGTACGGCTGCGGGTGTCGGGGTGGACGCGGACCTCGACGCCGTCGGAGTCGCCGACCCACAAGGGGGCGGTGGCGCCGCGGACATGACCCGAGGTCCGTTCGGGGGTGCCCGGGTCCGCGCCGTGGTCGGCGTTGTGGGTCTCCACGTCCTGCCAGCCGGACCAGGCGTCGCCGCCGACCGGGTGGGTGCGGACCTGGACGCGGCCGTGCAGTTCGGCGTCCGGGTCGTTCCAGACGACGCCGAGGAGGGAGAAGCGGTGCACGTTCCGGCGGCGCAGGCCCTGGTCGGCGGGGCCGAGGGTGCGGTCGCGGGTGAGGGGGGTGAGGGGCAGGGACCGGGTGGTGCCGGGGAGGGACGAGGGGGTGACGGCGGCCCTGGTGTCGGCCGATTCGGTCGCCGGTTCCGCTGTTTCGGCGGCTTCGGTCGTTCGGGTCGCTTCGGTTGTCTCGGTCGTCTCGGCGCTTTCCGTTGATTCGGTGTGGGCCGCGCCGGCCTCCGCGGTCGGCGCCGGTCGCACCGGCGCCGCCGTGGCGGGCGACGTCAGTGGCAGGGCGAGGGCGGCCGCGCAGGTGACACCGATCGAAGTAGCTAGCAATCCACGCATGGGGACGATCTTGGACATAGTCATATATTCCTGTCCATCGGTGAGGTGACGGGGCGTCGGGAGCGTTCCGCCGAACCGGTGGCCCCCGCAGGGGTGGGCGTTCGGCCGAACCGGTGGCGCGGTGGTGGGTGCGGCGGTGGGGCGGCGCGTACGCTTGCGCGGGTGAACGCCACTGATCGCACCCCTGCCGACCTGCTGCGTTCCGCGCTCGCCGCGGATGCCGCGCGTCCCCTGGTGACCTTCTACGACGACGCCACGGGCGAACGGGTCGAATTGTCCGTGGCCACCTTCGCCAACTGGGTGGCCAAGACCTCGAACCTGCTGCGGGACGGGATGTCCGCCGAGCCCGGTGACCGGGGCGCGCTGCTGCTGCCCGCGCACTGGCAGACGGCGGTGTGGCTGCTGGCGTGTGCGTCGATGGGGGTCGTCGCGGACGTGGACGGGGATCCGGCGCGGGCGGACTTCGTCGTGGCGGGGCCGGGTCGGTTCGAGGCGGGGCTGGCCTGCGGCGGGGAGCGGTACGCGCTCTCGCTCGCGCCGCTCGGGCGGAGGTTCGTGCCGGGGCCGCCGCAGGGGTACGTCGACTACGCCGTGGAGGTGCCGACGTACGGGGACCGGTTCGTGGCGTACGCGCCCGTCGATCCCGAGGCGCCGGCGCTGGTGGTGGCCGGGGCGGAGTTCAGCGGGGCGGAGATCGTGGAGCGGGCGCGGGCCGGGGCGGCGGGGGTGGGGCTGACCGGGCCCGGGTCGCGGTTGTTGTCGGGGTTGCCGTACGACACGTGGGAGGGGCTTCGGGCGGGGTTGTACGCGCCGTTGGCGAGTGGGGGGTCCGTGGTGCTGTGCCGGAATCTGGAGTTGGCCGGGGAGGAGACGGTGGCTCAGCGGATCGAGAGTGAGCGGGTGACGGCGACGGCTCGGTAGTCGGCCAGGGGGGATCCCGCCCCCGCCGCCCCTGCCCTTCCCCTCCCCAAGGGGCTCCGCCCCCCGGACCCCCGGTCGGCCCCGAAAGGGCCTCGCCTCAAACGCCGGACGGGCTGCAACACACCGACCGACGCCGCAGGGGTGGCCGCGTTCACCCGTTCGACTCGGCCGCGGCCGCGGCTTCGGGTGGGGTGCGGCATCGTCGTAGGAGCGGTACCGCACTCTCGTACGACCCGGGAGGGGTGAGACGGACGTGGGTGACGTGGGTGGGTCCTCTGCGGGTGGGTGGGGGCTGAGGCGGCGGCGTCGGCGGTGGGTGGGGTACGGGGTGGGCGTGCTCGCGGTGCTGGTGGTGGGGAGTGGGGGTGTGGGGTGGGTGCTCTACACGCAGCTCGACGGGAACATCACGCCCGACGAGGCCGCCGCGGCCGAGCTCGCCCGGTACGCGAAGGAGCGGCCGGCCTCGCTGGTGAAGGACGCGCAGAACGTGCTGCTGATCGGGTCGGACTCGCGGGCCGGGGACGACAACGGGCGGTACGGGAAGGACTCGGGCACCGAGCGGTCGGACACCACGATCCTGCTGCATCTGTCGGGCGGGCGGCACAGCGCGACCGCGGTGTCGCTGCCCCGGGATCTGATGGTCGACGTGCCGGCCTGCCGGCGGCGCGACGGGTCGCGGCACGGGCCCATGTTCGCGATGTTCAACTACGCCTTCGAGACCGGAGGCTCGGCCTGCACCATCCGGACCGTCGAGAAGCTGACGGGGGTGCGGATCGATCATCACGTCGTCGTCGACTTCAGTGGGTTCGAGGAGATGGTCGACGCCGTGGGCGGGGTGCGGGTGTGCGTCGGCGAGCCCATCGTCGACAAGGCCGCCAAGCTGCGGCTGCCCGCCGGGGAGGTGACGCTCGACGGGGAGCAGGCGCTCGGGTACGTCCGGGCCCGCAAGTCCCTGGGGGACGGCAGCGACACCGAGCGGATGGAACGGCAGCAGCGGTTCCTCGCGGCGCTCGTCACCAAGGTGCGCAGCAACGACGTCCTGCTGAACCCGGTGAAGCTGTATCCGCTGCTGGACGCGGCCACGTCCGCGCTGACCACCGACCCGGATCTGGCGAGCCTGCGCGGACTCTATGAACTCGTGCGCGATCTGGGCGACATTCCCACCGAACGGGTGCAATTCCTGACCGTTCCACGGGAGTCGTACGTCTACAACGCCAATCGCGACCAACTGGTCGAGCCCGCGGCCGGGAAACTCTTCGAACAGCTGCGCACGGATGGTCCGCTCGTCGTTTCTCACGAACTTCCCATGAATTCGGGCGGGGCGGAGTCGGGTGAACACGGACCGTACGGGGTGTCGGCCCTCTCCCCCTCGCCACCGGCCCCTACGTTCCGCGGCAGCACCGCCGCCGAGGACGGCTGCGGGTAAAGCGCTTGCCAAGTCGAGGACCCACGGGAACCGCAGCCCAGGGAATTGGGGCGGATTGCCCGGTTGTAGGGACGTGGAATTTGTCACGGCCGTCGCTCCACGTTGAACTGGGCGGATAGTGTGAGCGATCCGGTGCACCCGGCCGCGTGGTCTGTCTCGGGGTCGTGCACTGATGTGACCGACTTGAGACTGAGTGACCGAGACGACCCGAGCGCCTTCAGGGGGAAAGGCGCCGCGTGGCCCCGACGGAGGATTCGACAAACCGTGGACGCGCAAGGCCGTGGGCGGGCGGACAATATCGATCCCGCAGACCAGTGGGTGCTCAATCCGGACACCGGCGAATACGAACTGCGACTGAGCCCTTCCGCAGCGCAATCGGCGGTCCCCGGACCCCGTAGGGCCGACTCCCGTACGACGGCCCCGGCCGGCGCGTCCGGCGGGGCGCGCGGTCGTACCGCCGCGCCGGAGCGGAAGGCGCCCGAGGAGGCGCCGGAGCGGGTGCCGGGGCCGCGCCGCAGGCGCGGGGTACCGGAGGAGCCCCCGAACCGGCGCGGCCGCCGGCCGGTGAAGAAGAAGTCGAAGGCGAAGAAGATCCTGCTGTGGACCGGCGGGACGATGGCGTTCGTGCTGGTGGGCACGGCCGCCGCGGCCTATCTGTATCTCGAGCACCTCAACGACAACATCACGGCCGTCTCCGACGACGGCGCGAGCACCGGTGGCTTCAGCAAGGACAAGGCGATCAACATCCTGCTGATCGGCACCGACAAGCGCACCGGCTCCGGCAACGAGGGCTACGGCGACTCCGGCAGCGTCGGGCACGCGGACACCACGATCCTGCTGCACGTCTCCAAGGACCGTACGAACGCGACCGCGCTCAGCATCCCGCGCGACCTGATCGTGGACATCCCGGACTGCCCGACCACCATGGAGGACGGCACCAAGAAGGTCATCCCCGGCGAGGACGCCGTCCGCTTCAACACGAGCCTCGGCCAGGAGGACCGCACGCCGAGCTGCACCGTGCGCACGGTCACCGAGCTGACCGGGATCCAGGCGGACAACTTCATGGTCGCCGACTTCAACGCGGTCAAGACGCTGACCACGGCGGTCGGCGGCGTCGAGGTGTGTCTGGCGAAGGACATCGACGACCCGGACTCGCATCTGAAGCTGTCCAAGGGCACCCACACCATCGAGGGCGACCAGGCGCTGGCCTTCGTGCGGACCCGGCACTCGGTGGGCTTCGGCGGCGACCTGAGCCGGATCGAGATCCAGCAGCAGTTCCTCGGCTCGCTGATGCGCAAGCTGAAGTCGAACGACACCCTCACCAGCCCCACCAAGATGATCAAGCTGGCGGAGGCGGGTACCAAGGCGCTGACCGTCGACTCCAAGCTCGACAGCATCACCAAGCTCAAGGATCTGGGCCTGGAGCTGGGCAAGCTCAATGTGAAGAACCTGACCTTCACCACCGTTCCGGTGCTCGACAACCCGGCGGAGAAGGTCAAGGCGACCGTCGTGGTCAACACCTCCACGGCGCCCACCGTCTTCCAGATGATCCAGGACGACGTCTCCTTCACCGAGGTGAAGCAGAAGGCCAAGGAGTCCAAGAGCGCGGCGGCCGCCGAGGCCGCCGCCCGGCTCAAGGGCACCAAGTCCGCCGCCTCCGAGGTCCGCGTGCAGGTCATGAACGGCGGAGCCCCGGCCGGCAGCGCACAGGAGACTCTTAACTGGCTGCAGAATGATGAGGGCGTGACGAAGTCCGAGAACGCGGGCAACGCGCCGGAGGAACTGAGCAAAACGACGCTCGAGTACGACCCCGACCAGGCCGATCAGGCCCGCAGGCTCGCCGACATCATGGGGCTGCCGGGCACCGCGCTGAAGCCGGGGAAGAGCGTCACCAACGCCCAGGGTCTGCCGACGATGACGCTGACGCTGGGCAAGGACTTCAAGGGCGCGGGCGTTTCGCTCACGGCAACGACGAAGGTGCCGGACTCGGTCCAGAAGTCCACGGCGGACAAGGTCCAGTGCGCGAAGTAGGTAACCCTACGGGCCCGTCGTGCGTCTGACTGGACGCGGGACGGGCCCGTGTCAGGCGCACGGCCGGGAGGGGCTGGGGAATTGGCGACGACAAGCGGGATGCGGGGTGAGGTTCCCGCGGTCGAGGACACGATGTCCCTGACCCCGGTGGACAAGGACGCGTCCGACGACGACGGCGGGGCCAGAGGCGACGGCCGCGGCACGGGCAGGGGGCGCCGCAGACGGCGGGTGCTGCGCTGGTCGGCGACGGTGCTGGCCCTGGTCATACTCGGCGGCGCGGGTGCCGGATACCTGTACTACGAGCACCTGAACGCCAACATCAAGAGCGACGACCTCAATCTCGGCGACGCCAAGGACCGCGCCGCCAAGACCCAGGCGAACTCGGCCGGTCAGACCGCGCTGAACATCCTGCTGATCGGCTCCGACGCGCGCGACAGCGCGGAGAACCAGAAGCTGGGCGGCGCGAAGGACACCTACGGGGGCCTGCCCCTCGCGGACGTCCAGATGCTGCTGCACGTGTCGGCGGACCGCACCAACATGTCGGTGGTGAGCATGCCCCGCGACACGCTCGTCGACATCCCCAAGTGCACGGACCCCGACACGAAGAAGACGTACGCGGCGAGCACCCGGTCGATGACCAACGAGTCGCTGGGCCGCGGCGGCCCGGGCTGCACGGTGGCCACCTGGGAGAAGCTCACCGACATCCACATCGACCACTTCATGATGATCGACTTCTCGGGAGTGGTGTCGATGGCGGACGCCATCGGCGGCGTCCCGGTGTGCGTGGACGCCAACGTCCACTCGCACACCAGCACCGGCAAGGGCTCCGGTCTGAAACTGGAGAAGGGCACGACGTCCATCAAGGGCAAGCAGGCCCTGCAGTGGCTGCGCACCCGCTACGGCTTCGAGGACGACACCGACCTCGCCCGCGCCAAGGCGCAGCACATGTACATGAACTCGATGGTCCGTGAGCTGCGCGCCAACGCCAAGCTGACCAACCCCAACAAGCTGCGCAAGCTCGCCGAGGCGGCCACGCAGGCGATCACCGTCGACGACGGCCTGGACACCATCACCAAGATGTACGACCTGGCCACCGAACTGCGCAAGGTGCCCACCGAGCGCATCACGATGACGACGATGCCGAACGCCTACGACACGGTCCAGACGGGCCGTGTGGTGCCCACCGAGGACGCCGACAAGCTGTTCCGGCTGGTGCGCGAGGACATCGCCCTCGACGGCAAGGACGAGAAGAAGGCCACCGCGAGCCCCTCGCCGACGGTCACCGACACGGCCGCCGCGGACGAGAGGATCGCGGTGCAGGTGCACAACAGCACCCGTACGGGCACGCTCGCCCCGGTCGTCGGGCGCGCGAGCGCGGTGACCGAGGTACTGAAGGGCAAGGGCTTCGACGAGGCCGTCGCGGACACCTCCGCGGCCACCTCCGAGGAGAAGACCGTGATCCGCTACCCGAGCGCCGACCTCCAGGCCGACGCCCTGCGGGTGGCGAAGGCCCTCGGTGTCCCGACGAGCCAGGTGAAGCAGTCCACCGACGTCTCCGGGGTCACGCTCTACGTGGGCGGCGACTGGCGCTCGGGCAGCGCGTACAAGGCGTCCGCGAAGGAGGACGACGACAAGACGCCCGAGTCGGCCCAGGCGATGAACGGCGCCGACGACTCGCAGTGCATGCACGTGGACCCGAACTACACCTGGTAGTCCGGGCCCGTCGTACGCCTTCCGGCGGTGCTCAGCTCGTGGAACCGCTGAGGACCGCCGGGCGGCGCGAGGCGATGACCCGCTTCGCCAGCGCACGGGGGCTGGTGAGGAAGCCGAACCCCCACGACATGTGCATGGTGGCGAGGGCGACGGGGATCTGCAGCCGTGCCCTGAGCGGCAGCCCCTTGCCGGCCGGCAGGGACCCGGCGGCGATCGCCGCGAGATAGCCGGCGGGCACCACGAACCCGAGCGGGGTGAGCGCGACGCCCACGACCAGTCCGGCGGCTATCGCGCAGACCGCGGTGGGCGGGGCGAGGTAGCGCAGGTTGATGGAGCCCTCGTGGTAGCGGGCGACGACATGCCGCCAACGGCCGTAGTCCTTGTACTGCTTGGCGAGCGCCTTCACCGACGGCCGCGGGCGGTACGACACCCTGAGCTCCGGCGAGAACCAGATCAGGCCGCCGGCCTCACGGATGCGGAAGTTCAGCTCCCAGTCCTGGGCGCGGATGAACTCCTCGTTGTAGCCGCCCTGTTGCTCGAGGGCCTCGCGGCGGAACACACCGAGGTACACCGTCTCGGCGGGGCCCGCCTGGCCGCCCGTGTGGAACGCCGCGTTGCCGACGCCGATCTTCGAGGTCATGGCGGCGGCGACGGCGTGCTCCCAGTCGTTCTCGCCCTCGGCGTGCATGATGCCGCCGACGTTCTGCGCACCGGTCTCCTGAAGGAGCCGTACCGCGGTGTCGATGTAGTTCGGCGAGAGCATGCCGTGCCCGTCGACCCGGACCACGATCGGATGGCGGGAGGCCTTGATCGCGGCGTTGAGGGCGGCGGGCGTACGGCCGGTCGGGTTGGGCACGGTGTGCACGCGCGCGTCTTCGGCGACGAGCTCGGCGGCGATCGCGTCCGTGCGGTCCGTGGACGGACCGAGGGCGATCACGACCTCCATCTCGCCGGCGTAGCGCTGCGCGAGGATCGCTTGGACGGCTCCGCGCAGATGCCGCTCCTCGTTGAGGACGGGCATGATGACGGACACGGCGGGGAGCTGCACGTCGGGCTTGGCGTTCATAGGACGCTCACGTTACCGCGAACGGGGGACACCGGTGCGCGCCGCCGGGTGCGCTGCACCGGGCGACAGATCGTACGGGCCTACGGTACTCACGGCTTCCCCCCCGCCCCTCGGCCGTCGCCCGGAGGTGTCCCGTATGCCCACCACACCGCCCCGGACCCGGCGCCGTCCGCCGCGCCCCCCGCTGCGCCCCGTACGGCGCGGGCGTCCGCGCTGGGGCCTGCGCGCGGCGACCACGCTCTCGGTGGTCCTGCTGGCCTCCGCGGGGATCGGGCACTCCCTGGTCACGAGCCTCGACGCGGACATCGTCCGGGTCGACCCCTTCAAGGACATGAAGAACCGGCCGCGGGCCGGGCACGGCATGAACGTGCTGCTGGTCGGCACCGACGGCCGGGACAAGGTCACGGAGACCGAGCGGCGCCGGTTCCGGCTCGGCGGGGCGCCCTGCCACTGCACCGACACGATCATGATCGTGCACATCTCGGAGGACCGGGAGCGGGCGAGCGTGGTGAGCCTGCCGCGTGACTCGTACGCCGAGACGCCCCCGCACACCGACCAGGTCAGCGGGCGGGAGCACCGGGGACATCCGCTCAAGCTGAACGCGGCGTACGCGGAGGGCGGGCCGCAGCTCACCGTGCGCACGGTGGAGAACATGACGCATGTCAAGATCGACCACTATCTGGAGGTCGACTTCACCAGCTTCATGAAGACCGTGGACGTGCTGGGCGGGGTGAAGATCTGTACCGCGCGGCCCCTGCGGGACTCGTACACGGGCCTCGACCTCGCCGCGGGCGAGCACACGCTGAGAGGCGGGGCGGCGCTGCAGTACGTGCGGGCCCGGCACGCGGACGCCTCCTCGGACCTGGGCCGGATGAGGCGTCAGCAGGGGTTCCTGGCCTCGCTGGTGGACCGGGCGACGTCGTCGGGGATCCTGCTGAACCCGCTGAGGTTCCGGGACGTGACCCGGGCGGTGCTCGGGTCGGTCCGGGCGGACCGCGGCTTCGGCACGGACGAACTCCTCGATCTGGGGCGGGCGATGCGCACCTTCTCCCCCGCCTCCTCCGAGTTCACGACCGTGCCGATCGGGCGGCTGGGGTTCGTGGTGCCGGGCATCGGTTCGACGCTGAAGTGGGACCCGGTGAAGTCGGAGCGGGTCTTCCGTGCGCTGCGCGAGGACAGGCCCCTCGTGACGGCCCCGCCGCCGCGGCCGAGGCCGAGCCCGCGCGCGCAGGCCCCGCGGGTGGAGGTGGCGCCGCAGCGGATCCTGGTCCAGGTGGAGAACGGCACGACGACCGAGGGCCTCGGCCGGCGCGTCGACGACGCCCTCGCCGCGGCGGGCTTCCGCACCACGCACCGCCCGGTGGACTCCCCCACCCGTGGCGTACGGCGCACGCTCGTCGTCCACGACCCCCGCTGGGACCGCTCGGCCCGCTCCCTGGCCGCCGCGCTCCCCGGCAGCGAACTCCGCGCCGCCCCGGGCCTCGGCCCCACCCTGAAGGTCGTCGCGGGCACGGACTTCCGTGAGGTGCGCAAGGTCCGCGCGCCGGAACCTCCGGCCACGGAACCGGCGGCCCCGGAGCCGGAGGTCGTACGCGGCAACGAGGTCGGCTGCGCCTAGGGCCGCGGCAGGCGACGTCTGCCCGTCAAGGGGCTTTCCGCCCGTGCGGCGAGAGGGCGTGCCGGGCGTCGCGACGGGGCAGACGTCGCCTGCCGCGGCACCGGGTCGTGTACCCGGGGGACGCACTCGGATGGCGGGCGGGGCGGTGGGGGCGTAGGACGGTAGTGCACGGGGCCTGCCCCGGGCCCCTCAGCCCTCCAGGAGGAGCCATGACCCAGCAGCAGTCGGCCATGACGGCGATGAGCAAGGAGATGCAGGACTGCGTCCAGGCGTGCATGTCCTGCCACACCATCTGCGAGGAGACGATGAGCTCCTGCATGCAGATGGGCGGCCAGGCCCAGATGCAGATCATGCGCGCGCTGATGGACTGCTCGGAGATGACCCGCATGTGCGCCGACATGATGATGCGGCGCTCGCCCATGTCGGCCGAGATGTGCGCGATGTGCGCCAAGGCCTGTGACATGTGCGCCGAGGCGTGTATGTCCATGCCGGACGATCCGCAGATGATGCGGTGCGCCGAGGCGTGTCGCCGCTGCGCCGAGTCGTGTCGCACGATGGCGGGCGCCCGGATGTGATCCCCGCCTGAACGCGGTCAGGGGCGCCCCTGCGGGGTGCCCCTGGTCGTCGTCGGCGCGCTCAGTCGAACAGCGGTGCCAGTTCCCGCTCCAGGTCGGCCGGTTCGCGGTAGTGGACGGCCCGCATGCCGAGCGCCGCGGCCGCGTCCACGTTCTCCGGGGTGTCGTCGACGAACAGACACCGCTCGGGCCGTACGCCGGCCCGCGCCGCCCCGAGTTCCAGGATGCGCGGGTCGGGCTTGACGAGACCGACGCGGGCGCTGCTGACGACGTCGTCGGCGAGGTCGGTCAGCCCCATCGCGGCGAGGTCGGCCTCCAGGCCGGTCGTGGCGTTGCTGACCAGGACCAGCGGCACCCGGGTGCGGGCGCGGCGCAGCAGGGCGACCACCTCGTCGTCGGCGTGGAAGGGCGACTCCAGCAGTGCGGTGCCGAGCGACCAGGCCGTCTCCTCGTCCTCCACCAGCGGGGCCAGGCCCTCGGCGATGGCGGCGACCCACTCCTGCTCGGTGATCTGCCCGAGCAGCAGCGGCCCGTCGACCTCCGGGGAGAACGCCACCTTCTTGGTGGTGCCCTCCGCCAGCCCGGCGGCGCGTTCCAGCGCCTCCAGATGGGCGGAGTCGAAGTGGCGTACCACGTTGTCGATGTCGCAGAGCACGGCGTCGAAGGGACGGCCGGACGCCGCTCTGTCCCCACCCTGGTCAGTCACCGCTCACCGTGACCTTCTCGTCGTTGTTCAGCTCGTTCACGAGCTGCTTGACCTTCGTCTTGTCCCAGACGAGGTTGCCGCCGGAGGAGCCGGAGATCGGCATGTTCATGGACACGCCGTCGCCGCCGTTGACGCCCTTCATGGCGAAGAACATGGACCCGAGGTCGTACAGCCCCATGTCCTTGTCGACGATCAGGGAGTCCAGGCCCGCGCCCATCACCGGGTAGAACTTGAACGGGTTGAGGATCGTCGACGGGGTGGCCACCTGGTGGGCGAGGGCGGCGAGGAACTTCTGCTGGTTCTTGGTGCGCTGCAGGTCGGAGGCGGCGAACGCGTGCCGGGTCCGGACGAAGGCGAGCGCCTCCTCGCCGTTCAGGGTCTGCTTGCCGGCCTTGAAGTCGGCGCCCGAGTACTTGTCCTTGAACGCCTTGTCGATGGTGATGTCCACCCCGCCGACCGCGTCCACGATGTTCGCGAAGCCGGCGAAGCCGATCTCGACGTAGTGGTCGATGTGCAGGCCGGTGTTGTACTCGACGGTCCGCACGAGCAGGGTCGGGCCGTCCTCGGCGTAGGCGGCGTTCAGCTTGGTGTGCCGGCCCGTGCCCTTGAAGGTCTTGCCGGACTCCGAGCCGACGTACGTCGGGATCTCCACGTCCGAGTCGCGCGGCAGGGAGATGAGCGTGTCGCCGCTGGACCCGACGTGCAGGATCATCATCGAGTCGGTGCGCTTGCCCTCGGCGGAGCCGGTGTGCAGCTCCTTCTTCTCCGCGGCGGACATGCCCTCACGGCTGTCGGAGCCGACGATCAGGTAGTTGGTGCCGTCGCCCTGCTCGGGGCGGTCGATGACCTTCGAGAGGTCGACCTCGCGGCGCAGTTTCCCGTCGGCCCAGAAGTAGGTGGAGACCGAGGTCACGACCAGGACGGTCACGACGGCGATCGCGGTCCACTTGATCCGGCGGCGCCAGTCGGGCGCGGGGCGGGAGCCCTGCGGGTACGCGCCCGCGGGGCCGCCCGGCTGCCCGGGGCCGCCCGGGGACCCGTAGACCTGGCCCGAGCTGTAGCCGCTGTCGTAGCCGGACTGCCGGGCGTGGGTGTAGTCGCCGTGTCCCTGGCCGCTGGCGTACGACGGCTGCTGGGGGACTCCGGCGCCCTGCGGCGGGGCGGCGGGGCCGCGCCGGACCTGCCGCATGACACGCGCGCTCTCGGGCTGCGCGTTCGCGCCGCCGTTTCCGTACCGGGAGCCTCGGTCGTCGCCGGACCATCCCTCGGGCCAATCGTTCATGCGGAACAGTGTGCAGGCCGCGGCCGTGTCCCTCACAAGGGGTGTCGGAAAATCAGCGCTCCGCTGTTGCCAAGCTGACACAAAGTTCCGGCTTGTCCCCCTCGGCATAAGGTGGAGGTCATGACAGACCAGGTCACCGCAGTGGACTCGGACCTCCCGGACATCCCGGGCAAGCCCACGTCCGCGTCCCGCACCACCCTCAGCCACATCATGACCCACAACGACACCAACCTCCTCGGGACGGTGCACGGCGGTGTGATCATGAAGCTCGTCGACGACGCGGCGGGCGCCGTGGCCGGCCGGCACTCCGGCGGTCCCGCCGTCACCGCGTCCATGGACGAGATGGCGTTCCTGGAGCCGGTCCGCGTGGGCGACCTCGTCCATGTCAAGGCGCAGGTCAACTGGACCGGCCGGACCTCGATGGAGGTCGGTGTGCGGGTCCTGGCGGAGCGCTGGAACGAGTCGGCGCCGCCCACCCAGGTCGGCTCGGCCTATCTGGTGTTCGCCGCGGTGGACGCCGACGGCAAGCCGCGGGTGGTGCCGCCGGTCCTGCCGGAGACCGACCGCGACCGCCGCCGCCACCAGGAGGCCCAGATCCGCCGCACCCACCGCCTGGCCCGCCGTCGCGCGATCCGCGAGCTCCGGGAGCGGCGGATCGCGGAGGGGTACGAGGACTGACGCACCCGGCCCGCCCCCGGACGGGTCTCAGAGCAGCCGGGCCAGCTTGCCGAACGACTGGGTCCAGCCCTCCTCGTGCAGGGCGCGGCGCCGTTCGGTGGCGAAGGCTCCCTGGGTGAGGGTCAGTTCGGTCGAGGTGCCGGGCAGGGCCCGGAGCGACAGGGTCACGACCGTCTCCCGGTCCTCCGGGTCGGGCTCCTCCCAGCGGAAGGTGCAGCGCAGGAGCCGCGGAGGATCGACGTCGAGGAACTCCCCCACCAGGTGGAACACGGCGCCTTCCGGGGGCCGCATCGCGATGCGGTACGTCCCTCCCGGCCTCGGGTCGCTCTCCACCCGCGGGATGCCGAATCCGTCGGGGCCCCACCACCGGGCGAGCTCCTCCGGTTCCGTCAGGGCCCGGAACACGGCCGCGGGCGGTGCGTCCAGGACGCACCGCAGCCGCAGCAGCAGGCCCTCGCCGGGTGTGCTCACCCCTCCATCGTGGACCGGGCTCCCGTCGGGCACCACACGCTCCCGCCCTCCGGCCGGGAGACGGACGGAGGACGGGAGCGGCGTGCCGGGCGGGTGTTACGGGAGGTTGCGGGCCATGACGATCCGCTGTTGTCCCTCTCACAGGGAGGTGTCCGCAGAGCCTCATAACGACTTAGGAACTGCCCAGCCCGCAGGCCGTGCCAGAGGAACACCGCCGAGTGTGCATGGCCCCCAGAGGATCGCTCCTCCACTGTTCTGAATTAATGCGACACAGGAGGAGGCCGCCCGGAGGTGGCTTCCCTCACGTCACGCCCCTGTGGTGTTGATACGGCCCCACCATTCCCGGTAGACCGACAGAACTTGTTCCGTCAGACCATCGAAGTCGTACACAAGGTTCCTGTTCCGGCTTACCTGGATTCCCGCATACCTAAAACGCCGCGTACGGGCCTTGGCCGACTTTTGATGGGTCTCGCAATACTGACAATTCCTCAGTTCTGTTCGTCCAGCCATTTTTCCAAGTCAGCCGGTCGGCAGCGGAGGGACTGACCCACCTTTCGGAATGGGATCTTCTCGTCACGCCAGTTCCCGTGTACCCATGACCGGGGCTTGTTCAGATACCCGGCTACGTCATCCACTGTCATCAGTTTGGCCAAGCGCTCCTCCGGAAACAGAAGGCCCCCGAGTCGCCTCGGGGGCCGTGAGTTATTAAGTTCTGCATTACGAGGGAGGTCGCTACCCCTTCGAAACCGCCATAGATTCGATGATCTTCGACGTTTTATCGGTCAGCTCTCCCCCGGCCTTTCCAGCGATCGTGCCCAAGTAGCCTTCACGCCGAGCCCGCTTCAAGTGATCCTTGATGGTCTCCGGCTTACGGCCGATCAGCTTCGCCAATCGCCTCACGGGGGCCACGGCTCCCATGTCGGCCATGGACGCGTAGGTGAACGAGAGAACAGCCAAGTAGCGCTCCGAAACACCCTCGTTGGCCAGCAGAAGCCCGGCCGTCTCCCCTGATTCGGTGAGCGCCTTCGCCGTGTCCTCCAAGACGCTCTGAGCCTGCGGTGCCATCTTGGCCAGGTTCAGAGCCGCAGCAAGGTCGAGCCTGCGCAGCACAGTCGTGGAGATGCCACGGGCTACGTCCCGTGCGGGCGCGTCGGCGGCCGGCTCGATGGTGATGCGCCGCGGGCCGCCAGTCACAGGTCCTGTCGGCCACCACATGCGAACCGTCCACCCCCCTTGCTGCTGCTCGATCTCAAAGCCGCTCTCATCTGCTCGCATACCCTCACCATACACCACCCTGAGGGCTCCACCCAGGGTTGACAACACAGGGTGGGCAAGCTCAATCTGAGGTCAGGTGCTCCCGGCGCACTCATCGAGCACTCCCCTTGGACAGAAAGGCCAGCACCTCCGTGGCTAGAGCTTGGGTTGCGCGTTCGAAGGACGACCCGAAGAAGTGGACGACGTACTGGTACGACCCAGACGGCAAGCAGCGGCAGAAGACCTTCGAGAGCAAGAAGCGAGCCGACGACCAGCGCAAGCGCAAGGAACAGGAACTCGACGCCGGGACCTACCTGGACGACCGGTTGGGCAAGCAGCCCGTGACGGCCGTGTGGGAGCAGTGGACGAATCGAAGGAAGCTGGAGAACAGCACCAAGAAGCAGTACCGGTCCATCCAGAAGACGACTCTTGAGCCGTTCTTCAAGGCCCGTTCCATCGTGTCCCTGAAGGTCGCTGACGTTGAGCAGTGGCTCTTGTGGATGGAACAGGACCGGAAGCTCTCCGCTCGCACACGGCGTCAGCGGTTCTCGTTCTTCTCCGGGATGATGGACTGGGCTGTCGTCAACGAGATCATCGGCCGGAACCCGTGCAAGAAGGTCAAGGGCGCGGGCAGCCGCGCCAAGGAGATCCGGGAGCACAAGAGCACCGCGCGGCGGCTCACGACGCGGGAAGTCCTGGCGATGCTCGATGCCGCTCCTCCGCGATACCGCGCGATGCTGTGGCTCATGGCCGGGTGCGGCCTGCGGTTGGGTGAGGCCATGGCGGTGTCCCGCGATCAAATCGACTTCAAGGCCGAGACGCTTCGCGTCGACTTTCAGATTGCGGAGGACGGAGACACCGCTTCGGGGAAGAACAGCGCGATTTAGCGTCGGCACATCAAGGCGCGTGACGAAGGCGAGCCAGGGCGTTCCGTCCCCCTCCCGCCGAACGTCGCCTTCGAGCTTCGGCGGCACATCAAGAACCACGGCGTATGGGGGCCGGAGCGGCTTCTCTTCCCCAACGTGACGCGGACCGGCTACCTCTACGCGTCGTACTTCTACCCGAAGATCTGGATGGAGGCTCTGGGCAAGGGACAGGTGAAGTACTGCAAGGCGCACTCACTCCGGCACTACTACGGGTCGCGGCTGCTGTACGCCGGCGTCCCAGAGAACGACGTGGCCGACTGGATGGGCCACAGCAGTACTGACGTGCTCAGGGAGCACTACCACTACATCTTCGAAGGGGCCGAGCAACGCGGCCGGGCAGCCATCGCAACCATGCTGACGCCCGGCGCGGACGACCCCACGGAGGCGACAGAGGTCGCCTGATCCACGTACGACAACAGCCCCCGGCAAGTACGCCGGGGGCTGCGTTGTTTGTGCAGGTCAGTGGCTGTTTTCAGCCCGGCATCCACCCAGGATTCCCCCAGCATGACGCCCAGGAACGGCCCTGATCGGGCCGCAACGGGCAGAAAGCCGAGGGCGTCTCTCCGGACCTTCGAAACAGCTCCTGACCTGCAAAAACCCTGCTAAGGCAGGTTCCTCGCCATCACGATCCGCTGAACTTGGTTCGTGCCCTCATAAATCTGGGTGATCTTGGCGTCGCGCATCATCCGCTCGACCGGGTAGTCCCGCGTGTAGCCGTAGCCGCCGAGGAGCTGGACGGCGTCCGTGGTGACCTCCATCGCCACGTCCGAGGCGAAGCACTTGGCGGCGGCGCCCTGGAAGGTGAGGTCGCGGTCGCCGCGCTCGGACTTGGCGGCGGCCGCGTAGGTGAGCTGGCGGGCGGCCTCGATCTTCATGGCCATGTCGGCCAGCATGAACTGGATGCCCTGGAAGTCGGCGATCGGCTTGCCGAACTGCTTGCGCTCCTGGACATAGCCCTTGGCGTAGTCGAAGGCGCCCTGCGCGACACCGAGGGCCTGGGCGGCGATGGTGATGCGGGTGTGGTCGAGGGTCGCCATCGCCGTCGCGAAGCCGGTGCCCTCCTCGCCGATCATGCGGTCCGCGGGGATGCGGACGTTGTCGAAGTAGACCTCGCGGGTCGGGGAGCCCTTGATGCCGAGCTTCTTCTCCGGGGCGCCGAAGGAGACACCGGGGTCGGACTTCTCGACGACGAAGGCCGAGATGCCCTTGGAGCGCTTGGTGGGGTCGGTGACCGCCATGACGGTGTAGTACTCGCTGACGCCCGCGTTGGTGATCCAGCGCTTCACACCGTTGAGGATCCAGTGGTCGCCGTCACGGACCGCCTTGGTCTTCATGCCGGCCGCGTCCGAGCCCGCGTCCGGCTCCGAGAGGCAGTACGAGAACATCGCGTCGCCCTTGGCGAGCGGCGTCAGGTACTTCTTCTTCAGGTCCTCGGAGCCGGACAGGATCACCGGCAGCGAGCCCAGCTTGTTGACGGCCGGGATGAGGGAGGAGGACACACAGGCGCGGGCCACCTCCTCGATGACGATCACGGTCGCCAGGGCGTCGGCGCCCGCGCCGCCGAACGACTCGGGTACGTGCACCGCGTGCAGGTCGCTCGCGACCAGCGCGTCCAGGGCCTCCTGCGGGAACCGGGCCTCTTCGTCCACCGCTGCGGCGTACGGCGCGATCTTCGCCTCGGCCAGTGCGCGAACGGTGTCCCGGAGCATGTCGTGCTCCTCGGACGGGCGGTACAGGTCGAAGTCAGCCGATCCGGCCAAGGTTGCTCACGCTCCAAAGACGCTAGCGATTACCGACGCTAATTACCGTTAAGTAACTCAAATTTTAGAGGCCCGACCGCGCGTCTGACACGTGAGCTGGACAACAACAGGAAGCCTGGGGAGGGAAAGCGCCCGGTGAGGGCTCCGACCCGCCCGGATATGCTCGGGCGCGCGCACCCCCCGCTTACTGTCTGGAGCTTCCATGAGCCTCAAGATCACCGTGATCGGCACCGGCTATCTCGGGGCCACGCACGCGGCCGCCATGGCCGAGCTGGGCTTCGAGGTGCTCGCCCTGGACGTGGTGAAGGAGAAGATCGAGAAGCTGGAGCGCGGGGAGACCCCGATGTACGAGCCGGGGCTCGAGGAGCTGCTGCGCCGGCATGTCGCGGGGATCGAGGGCTCCACCGGACGGCTGCGCTTCACGATGGACTGGGCCGAGGTCGGCGCCTTCGGCGATGTGCACTTCGTCTGTGTGAACACCCCGCAGAAGCACGGCGAGTACGCCTGCGACATGTCGTACGTCGAGTCCGCGATCGCCTCGCTCGCCCCGCATCTGGCCCGGCCCGCCCTCGTCGTCGGCAAGTCGACGGTGCCCGTCGGCTCCGCCGAGCGGCTCGCCCGGACGATCGCCGAGCTGGCGCCCGCCGGCGCGGACGCCGAGCTGGCCTGGAACCCGGAGTTCCTGCGGGAGGGCCTCGCCGTCGAGGACACCCTGCACCCCGACCGGATCGTGGTCGGCGTGCGCAGCGAGCGGGCGGAGAAGCTGCTGCGGAAGGTGTACGCCACGCCGATGAGGGAGGGCTCGCCGTTCGTCGTCACCGACTTCCCGACGGCCGAGCTGGTGAAGACTTCCGCGAACTCCTTCCTCGCCACGAAGATCTCCTTCATCAACGCGATGGCGGAGGTGTGCGAGGCCGCCGGCGGCGATGTCGCCAAGCTCGCCGAGGCCATCGGGTACGACGACCGCATCGGCAAGAAGTTCCTGCGGGCCGGGATCGGCTTCGGCGGCGGGTGTCTGCCCAAGGACATCCGCGCCTTCATGGCCCGCGCCGGTGAGCTCGGCGCCGACCAGGCGCTGACCTTCCTGCGGGAGATCGACTCCATCAACATGCGCCAGCGCGGGCAGATGGTGGAGCTGGCCCGGGAGGCCCTCGGCGGGGGCCCCTTCCTGGGCCGCCGGGTCGCGGTGCTCGGCGCCACCTTCAAGCCCGACTCGGACGACGTCCGGGACTCGCCCGCGCTCAACGTCGCCGGGCAGATCCACCTCCAGGGCGGCCAGGTGACCGTCTACGACCCCAAGGGCATGGAGAACGCCCGCCGGGTCTTCCCGACGCTCGGCTACGCCCCCTCGGCCCTGGAGGCGGTCCGGGGCGCGGACGTCGTCCTGCATCTGACGGAATGGCGTGAGTTCCGCGAGCTGGACGCGGCGGCCCTCGGGGAGGTGGCGGCGGCCCGGCTGATCCTCGACGGGCGCAACGCGCTCGACCCGGCGGTGTGGCGCAAGGCGGGCTGGACGTACCGGGCCATGGGGCGTCCCACGGCGTGAGCGTGCCGGGCCGAGCGCAGGGTGACGCCGGTTCGGCCGAGGCTCAGTCGGCCGAACCGGCGTCTGCGTGCATTCTGCCGTACGTGGCTGCCGTATGCGGGGTGAACCCCCTGTGCGTCTTGCTGTCGATCTCCTGTGGGTTACGCCGGGTTACGCGAGGTTACCCACGACGGCCGGGCGGGCAGGCGTCCCTCATGGCATCCGTCGTGCGTTTCCGCTCCGTCGTGCTGGACTGTCCCGAGCCGCGCAGCCTCGCCGCGTTCTACGCGGGGCTCCTGGGCGGCACCCCCTGGGCCGAGGAGGGCGAGGACGACTGGTACGTCCTCCAGGTCCCCGGCGGCCCCCGGCTCGCGTTCCAGCAGGTCGAGGGGTACACCCCGCCCGAGTGGCCGCGCGCCGACCGCAACCCCCAGCAGTTCCACCTCGACCTCGACGCCGGCGCCACCTGGGCGGAGGTCGACGCGGCCCATGAGCGGGCGCTGGCGCTCGGGGCACGGCCGCTGGACCTGGAGGACCGGGAGAAGAAGGATTTCCAGGTGTACGCCGATCCGGCGGGCCACCCGTTCTGCCTCTGCCGGATCGAGCACCCCTAAGCGCTCGGGCGGTCCCGTTTCTGGGCCGCGCGGGCCGCGAAGTCGGCGCTGCGCAGCACGCGCTGGACATTGCCCCAGGTCAGCAGGGCCACGTCGGTCTCCGGCCAGCCCCTTTGGAGGAGCTCCGCGACGAGGTGGGGGTAGCCGGAGGGGTCGGTGAGGCCCTGCGGAGGGGCGGCGCCGGTGTCGTAAGCGCCCGACAGGCCCACGCTCCCGGGGCCCGCGACGGCGCGGACGTGGTCGAGGTGGTCGGCGACGTCCCGCAGCGTGGGGCCGGTCTGCTCGGCGGTCAGCGGCACCATGCACACGCCCCCCGCCGCGCCCAGCTCGGCGAGCAGGCCGTCGGGGAGGTTGTCGGGGTGGGGGCGCAGCGCGCGGGAGGCGGAGCGCATCGCCAGCACCGGCGTCCGGGACAGGGTGAGGACCCGGCCGAGGGTGGCGTCGGAGGCGCCGGAGAGGTCGGCGAGGACACCGAGCCGGTTCATCTCCCGTACGGCCTCCTCGCCGAACCGGGTCAGTCCCGCCTCGCTCGCCCAGGCGGTGCCGGCGAGGGTGAGGACACGCAGTCCGAGGGAGCGCAGCACGCGCAGGACGGCGAGGGAGCCGTCGAGGGCCGCCGCGCCGGCCGGGCCGAGCACGACGGCGACCCGGCCGCAGTTGCGGGCGTCGAGGACCTCTCCCGCGGTCCGGGCGAGCCGCAGCCCCTGCGGATGGGCGGCGACCGCCGCGCGGGCGAGGTCGAGCTGCTCCAGGGTGGCGCCGAGGGCCCGGTCGGGGGCGTGGCCCTCGGGCGGCTCCAGGGCGCAGAACAGCGCGCCGACCCGGCCGCGCCGCAGCCGGGGCACATCGGTGGCGACGGCGCTCTCGCCGAGTTCGAGGTCGTACCAGGGCAGCTCCCGCAGCGCCCCCGCCAGCCCGCTGCAGCCGTCGGCGACGGGGTGCCGGGCGAGCAGCGCGTGCGCCCGCTCCAGGGGGTCGGGGGGCGCGGCGTACGGGTCCGTGCGGGGGACGGGTGGTTCGGGGACCTCGGACGGGTCGTGCGGTTCGTCCTGCCGTTCGTCCCGCAGCTCGCCCTGCAGTTCGTCCTGGAGGTCGGCCATGGCGGTCTCCGTACGTCGGTCAGCGGTACGGCCACCGTCGCACGGGGGCGGGACGGCTTCCTGGTGGGCGGGGCGTTCGGGGGTACGGTCCGCCCACCGGGTACGGCTCAGCCGTCGAGGGACTCGATCGTCGCGTTGGACGGGCCCCGTGTGGTGCGCAGCTCGCGGGAGACGTCCTCCGCCGCGCCCAGCACCCGCACCGCGTTCTGCCAGGTCAGCTTGGCGATGTCGGCTCTGGACCAGCCGCGGTCGAGGAGTTCCGCGATGAGGTTGGGGTAGCCGGAGACGTCGTTGAGGCCGTCGGGGGTGAAGGCCGTGCCGTCGTAGTCGCCGCCGATGCCCAGGTGGTCGATGCCGGCCACCGCGCGCATGTGGTCGAGGTGGTCCGCGACCGTCGCGGCCGTGGGGACCGGGCGGGGGTGCGCCTGCTCGAAGGCCCGGTGGACCTTCATCGCCTCGGGGGTGGTGTCCAGGTCGAAGAACCCGTGCGCCCGCAGGTTCGCGCTCGCCGCGGCGGTCCATTCGACGGCCGCCTGCAGCACGAACTTCGGGACGAACGTGACCATCGCGACGCCACCGTTGGCGGGGAGGCGTTCGAGGACGTCGTCCGGGATGTTGCGGGGGTGGTCGCAGACCGCGCGCGCCGAGGAGTGCGAGAAGATCACCGGCGCGGAGCTGGCGTCCAGCGCGTCGCGCATGGTGGTCGCGGCGACGTGCGAGAGGTCGACGAGCATGCCGATCCGGTTCATCTCGCGCACCACCTCGCGGCCGAACGCCGTGAGGCCGCCCGCCGCCGGCTCGTCGGTCGCGGAGTCCGCCCAGTCCACGTTGTCGTTGTGGGTGAGGGTGAGATAGCGGACGCCGAGCGCGTACAGGCCGCGCAGGGTGCCCAGCGAGTTGGCGATGGAGTGGCCGCCCTCGGCGCCCATCAGGGAGGCGATACGGCCCTGTGACCGTGCCGCCTCCATGTCGGCGGCGGTGAGCGCGGTGCGCAGGTCGGCCGGGTGACGGTCGACGATCTGCCGTACGCAGTCGATCTGCTCCAGGGTCGCCGTGACCGGGTCGGGCAGATCGGCGCGCACGTACACCGACCAGAACTGCGCGCCGACGCCGCCCGCGCGCAGCCGGGGGAGGTCGGTGTGCAGATGTCCGGCCTGGGAGGTGGCGAGGTCGCGGGCGTCGAGGTCGTAGCGGACCTGTTCGCGCAGGGCCCACGGCAGGTCGTTGTGGCCGTCGACGACCGGGAACTCGGCGAGGAGTTCCCGGGCTGCCTCGAGTGAGCTCAAGGCCGTCACTTCCCGAAGCCGAAGCCGGCCGTGCCCTCGACCTTGGCGCGCAGCCGCTTGCCCTTCTCGGTGGCCTGGTCGTTCAGCTCCTGCTGGAAGTCGCGCATCCGGGCGAGGAGGTCCTCGTCGTGGGTGGCGAGGATCCGGGCGGCGAGGAGGCCCGCGTTGCGGGCGCCGCCGACGGAGACCGTGGCGACGGGGACGCCGGCCGGCATCTGCACGATCGACAGGAGGCTGTCCATGCCGTCGAGGTACTTCAGCGGGACGGGCACGCCGATCACCGGGAGCGGGGACACCGAGGCGAGCATGCCGGGCAGGTGGGCGGCGCCGCCGGCGCCCGCGATGATCACCTTCAGTCCGCGGTCGGCCGCCTGCTCGCCGTACGCGATCATCTCGCGGGGCATGCGGTGCGCGGAGACGACGTCGACCTCGTAGTCGATCTCGAACTCGTCGAGGGCCTGGGCGGCGGCCTCCATGACGGGCCAGTCGCTGTCCGATCCCATGACGATGCCAACAACGGGGCTCATTCGGTGATCGTGCCTCTCAGGTAGCCGGCTGCGTGACGGGCGCGCTCCAGCACGTCGTCGAGGTCGTCGCCGTAGGTGTTGACGTGGCCGACCTTGCGGCCGGGCTTCACGTCCTTGCCGTACATGTGGATCTTGAGCTGGGGGTCGCGGGCCATGCAGTGCAGATAGGCCGCGTACATGTCCGGGAAGTCGCCGCCGAGGACGTTGACCATGACCGTCCAGGGGGCGCGGGGGCGCGGGTCGCCGAGGGGGAGGTTCAGCACGGCGCGGACGTGGTTGGCGAACTGGCTGGTGATCGCGCCGTCCTGGGTCCAGTGGCCGGAGTTGTGCGGGCGCATCGCGAGCTCGTTGACGAGGATGCGGCCGTCGCGGGTCTGGAAGAGCTCGACCGCGAGGTGGCCGACCACGCGGAGTTCCTTGGCGATGCGCAGCGCCATCTCCTCCGCCTGGAGGGCGAGGACGTGGTCCAGGTCGGGGGCCGGCGCGATGACTGTGTCGCAGACGCCGTTGACCTGCTGCGACTCCACGACCGGGTAGGCGACGGCCTGGCCGTGCGGGGAGCGGACGACGTTGGCGGCGAGCTCGCGGACGTAGTCGACCTTCTCCTCGGCGAGGACGGGGACGCCGGCGCGGAAGGGCTCGGCGGCCTCCTCGGGGGTCTCCACGACCCACACGCCCTTGCCGTCGTAGCCGCCGCGGACGGTCTTCAGGACGACGGGGAAGCCGTCGCCCTCGGCCGCGAAGCGGACCACGTCCTCGGGGTCGCTCACGATCCGGTGCCGGGGGCAGGGCACACCGATCGCGTCGAGCTTCGCGCGCATCGCGCCCTTGTCCTGGGCGTGCACCAGCGCGTCGGGGCCGGGGCGGACGGGGATGCCGTCCGCCTCCAGCGCCCTGAGGTGCTCGGTGGGTACGTGTTCGTGATCGAAGGTGATCACATCGCAGCCCCGCGCGAAGTCACGCAGCGTGTCGAGATCGCGGTAGTCGCCGATGACGACATCGCTCACGACCTGCGCCGCGGAGTCCTGGGGGGTGTCACTGAGGAGCTTGAACCTGATGCCCAACGGAATGCCCGCCTCGTGTGTCATACGAGCGAGCTGGCCTCCGCCGACCATGCCGACTACCGGAAACGTCACGCCCCAAGGGTATCGGCCGCTCCCCCCGGACCCGCTCCCGAGCCCGCCGGGGCGCGGACCCCGGCTTCTTACGGGGCTTTTCCCCGGCTCATACCAGCCGTTTGCCGCGTTCTTCCCGACCTGTTTCCGACCCGTGAGGCGGAGCACAGGAAACCGACAAGAGTGGTGGTTAGCATGGCTGAGTTGACACAACCGAGACCCGAACGGGGGCCTGTACGACCATGGCGCATGGTTCCTCGGGGCAAGGACGGCTGCGGGCTGTGGCCCGTGAGCTGGTCAAATTCGGGGCTGTGGGCGGTGCCGGGGTGCTGGTGAACCTCGGGGTGTTCAACCTCGTACGGCACCTCACGGATCTGCAGGTGGTGCGCGCCAGTGTCATCGCGACCGTCGTGTCCATCGTCTTCAACTACATCGGGTTCCGGTACTTCACCTACCGTGACCGCGACAAGAGCGGGCGTACGAAGGAACTGACGCTGTTCCTGCTATTCAGCGCGGTCGGGCTGGTCATCGAGAACGGGTTGCTGTTCGCGGCGACGTACGGCTTCGGGTGGGACAGTCCGCTGCAGAGCAACGTGTTCAAGTTCGTCGGCATCGGGATCGCGACGTTGTTCCGCTTCTGGTCGTACCGCACCTGGGTCTTCCGCGCCCTCCCGGCGAAGGAGGCGGTGGCCAGCGCCGAGTCCTTCCTGACGGAGGAGTCCCTGATCGGCGAACAGTCCCGCAAACCGAAACCACGACAGCGGGTGGGCTGAACACGGGGCCCCGGCGGGGCACCCACCACGGCAGGGCGCCCCCGCCGTCCCGCCGCGCCGCCCTACCTGACCATCGGTTCCTCGTCCTGGGGGGTTCTCTTCTGGGGGGCCGTGCGGGAGAGGAAGAGGCCGAAGACCGGGGGTTGGGCCTGGAGCATTTCCAGGCGGCCGCCGTCGGCCTCGGCGAGGTCGCGGGCCACCGCGAGGCCGATGCCCGTGGAGTTGCGGCCGCTGATCGTGCGTTCGAAGATGCGGGCGCCGAGGTCGGCGGGGACGCCGGGGCCCTCGTCGGTGACCTCGATGACCGCCTGGTTGCCGGTGACCCGGGTGCGCAGGGCGACCGTGCCGCCGCCGTGCATGAGGGAGTTCTCGATCAGCGCGGCGAGGACCTGGGCGACCGCGCCCGGCGTGCCCACGGCCCGCAGATGGCGCTTGCCGGAGCTGACGATGGCCCGGCCCGCGCTGCGGTAGGCGGGGCGCCACTCGGCGAGCTGCTGCTGGATGACCTCGTCGAGGTCGAAGGAGACGGCGGAGCCGGTGCGCGGGTCGCGGGCGTTGGTCAGCAGGCGCTGCACGACGTCCGTGAGGCGTTCCACCTGCGCCAGCGCGATCGTCGCCTCCTCCTTCACCGTGTCGGGGTCGTCGGTGAGGGTGATCTCCTCCAGCCGCATCGACAGGGCTGTCAAAGGGGTGCGGAGCTGGTGGGAGGCGTCGGCGGCGAGACGGCGCTCGGCGGTGAGCATGCGGCCGATGCGTTCCGCGGAGGAGTCCAGCACGTCCGCCACCCGGTCGAGTTCCGGGACGCCGTAGCGCTTGTGGCGGGGGCGCGGGTCGCCCGAGCCGAGGCGTTCGGCGGTCTCCGCGAGGTCGGTGAGCGGGGAGGCGAGCTTGTTGGCCTGGCGGATGGCCAGCAGGACCGCCGCGACGACCGCGAGCAGCGCCACCAGGCCGATGATCAGCAGCGTGCGCCCGACCTCGCGGGTGATCGTGGAGCGGGGCTCCTCGACCCGGACGGTCTCACCGCCCTCCCCCCGCTCCTCGGCGTGGATGACGTCACCGCTCGGCCGGGTGCCGACCTCGATCGGCTCCCGGCCCGGGATGCTGATCACGGCGTAGCGGTCCTGCGTGACCTGGTCGCGCAGGATCTCGCCGGTGACGTCCTCGGAGCCGAGCAGCCGGCTGTCCACGATGCCGACGAGCCGCACCGCCTCGGAATCCACCCGTTCCTGGGCGCTGTTGCTGATCGTGCGGCTCTCGACGATCACGAGGGACACGCCGAAGACGGCGATCACCACGAGCACGACGGCGAGGGTGGACTGGATCAGTCGGCGGCGCATGTCCTCATATCCAGGGGGACCGTGAGCGGTTCATCCCACGCGGCGGGAAGCGCTCAGCTCTTCTCGAAGCGGAAGCCCACACCGCGCACGGTGGCGATGTAGCGGGGGTTCGCCGCGTCGTCGCCGAGCTTCTTGCGCAGCCAGGAGATGTGCATGTCGAGGGTCTTGGTGGACGACCACCACGTGGTGTCCCAGACCTCGCGCATGAGCTGGTCGCGGGTGACGACCCGGCCCGCGTCCCGCACGAGGACCCGCAGCAGGTCGAACTCCTTGGCCGTCAGCTGGAGTTCCTCGTCGCCCATCCAGGCACGGTGGGACTCGACGTCGATGCGCACCCCGTGGGTGGCGGGCGGCTGCGCGGGCTCGGCGGCACCGCGCCGCAGCAGGGCCCGTACCCGGGCGAGGAGTTCGGCGAGCCGGAAGGGCTTGGTGACGTAGTCGTCCGCGCCCGCGTCGAGTCCGACGACGGTGTCCACCTCGTCGGCGCGCGCGGTCAGGATGAGGATCGGCACGGCGTGCCCCTCGGAGCGCAGCCGGCGGGCGACCTCGAGGCCGTCCATGCCGGGCAGGCCGAGGTCCAGTACGACCAGGTCGACGCCGCCCTGCATCCCTGCGTCGAGCGCGGTGGGTCCGTCCTCACGCACCTCGACCTCGTACCCTTCCCGGCGCAGGGCGCGGGCCAGCGGCTCCGAGATGGACGCGTCGTCCTCGGCGAGCAGTACACGGGTCATGAGCTGATGGTAGACCGCGGCGGGCACGGCCCGAAGTGTGATCGGCGCCGCTGTTTCTTACCGAGGGACATGCCGGACAATCGGCCCGCCACGCCGGGGGCGATCTTGGTACGGACCTATGGTCGCGGGGTGGCAGGATAGTACGGACCTTCGAAACCCACCTGCGGTTCCTTGATCACCTGTGATCCGAGTCTCAAATGTATTCATTTCCGACACTTGCCTGACGTATGGTGAAACAACGCCTGTAGCACCGCGGGGACCTTTGGCGCACGTGACGCCGAGGGTCTCTTTTGTGTGCGGGCCGGTGCGGGGCACGCCCCCGCCGGCCGTGAAAGGAATGACCTCTGGCCGGGCCTCTGCTCGCGCAACGCGCGTAGAGGCGTGGATCCCGGTGGTCGCCGTCCACCGCCCCGCGATCCGGGGCGGACTCCCCGAGGGCGTGGGGTGGACGGTCCGACCCGCCGGTGCCGGCCGCCCCCCACCGGGCGCGTGACCGCTCAGGCAAGCCCGCTCAAGCAGCGCGTCCCGACCAGCAAGGAACGACCATGGCGTCCAGCCTGACGAAGGACTCGGTCCGTCCGGCCACCCCCGGCTCCGGGAAGACCTTCTTCGGCCACCCCCGCGGACTGGCCACCCTCTTCATGACCGAGATGTGGGAGCGCTTCTCCTACTACGGCATGAAGGCCCTGCTCCCGCTGTACCTGGTGGCCCCGGGCGGCCTGCACCTGAGCGCGGCCACCGCGACCGCGATCTACTCGGTGTACCTGTCGCTCGTGTACCTGCTCGCCCTGCCCGGCGGCTGGTTCGCGGACCGTGTCCTCGGCCCCCGCAGGACCGTCGCCGTCGCCGGCGCGGTCATCATGCTCGGCCACCTCACCCTGGCCCTGCCCAGCGCCGGCACCTTCTACGCGGGCCTCGGGCTCGTCGCGGTCGGCTCCGGTCTGCTGAAGGCCAACATCTCCACGATGGTCGGCCACCTCTACGAGGGCCCGGACGACCCGCGCCGCGACGGTGGCTTCACCGTCTTCTACATCGGCATCAACCTGGGCGCCTTCGCCGCCCCGCTGGTCATCGGCACCGTCGGTGAGAACGTCAACTGGCACCTGGGGTTCGCGCTCGCCGCCCTCGGCATGGCGCTGGGTCTCGCCCAGTTCCTGCTCGGCAGCCGTCACCTGAGCGCGCACTCGGACGTCGTACCGACCCCGATGAGCGCCGCGGAGAAGACCGCGACCCTGCGCAAGGCCGGTCTGTGGGCCGCCGTCGCCGCCGTCTTCTACACGGTCGTGGTCGTCTCCGGCCACTACACCCTGAACTGGCTGCTGGTCCCGATCACCATCGCCGGTCTGGTCATCCCGGTCATGGTCATCGGCCGTATCAAGCGGGACAAGGACCTGGACCGCGCCGAGCAGTCGAAGATGTCCGCGTACATCTGGTTCTTCGTGGCCGCGGCCGTGTTCTGGATGATCTACGACCAGGGCGGTTCGACCGTGTCCCTGTTCGCGGACTCCTCCGCCGACAACACCGTCCTCGGCTGGGAGTTCCCGGTCTCCTGGTACCAGTCGGTCAACCCGGTCATGATCATGGCGCTGGCGCCGGTCTTCGCCTGGGCCTGGCTGGCGCTGGCGCGGCGCGGCAAGGAGCCGAGCACCGCGGTGAAGTTCGCGATGGGCCTGGTCCTGATCGGCGCGTCCTTCTTCCTGTTCCTCGCCCCGCTGGCGATCGCCGACGGCGGTCACAAGGCGGCCGCGATGTGGCTGGTGGCGATCTACTTCGTGCAGACCGTGGGTGAGCTGACGCTGTCGCCGGTGGGTCTGTCGGTCACCACGAAGATGGCGCCCGCGAAGTATGCCTCGCAGATGATGGGTGTCTGGTTCCTCGCGGTCACCGCGGGTGACGCGACCACGGGTCTGCTGTCCATCGCCGGGGTCGACCTGAACAGGACGGGGATCGTCGCCCTTCAGGCGGTGCTCGCGCTGATCGCCGGTGCGGCGGTGTGGATGTACCGGAAGAGGGTGCGGGAACTGATGGGCGACGTTCACTGATCGTCGTTCCGAAGAGGGCCACCGTGTTGTCGAGCACGGTGGCCCTCTTGTGTTTCGGCTGTCCGTCGTCGGTGGCTGGGCGCGCAGTTCCCCGCGCCCCCCGGGTGGGACCGGTCAGCGCGTCTGCCTGCGTCCCGGCATGAAGGTGAAGACCGCCGCGCCCAGGAGGACCGCCGTTCCGGCCACCAGGCCCAGGGCCTTCAGGGAGGAGTGGTTGCCGGCGCCCGTTTCCGCGAGGCCGCCGCCGGTGGACGTACTCGACGAGGACGAGCCGCTGCCGCCGGACGCTCCGCTCGCCTGTTCGGCCGTGTCCAGGGTGAGGGAGACGGCCGTGCTGTCCGGGGTGCAGGTGGTGGTCGTGCCCATCGCCTCGATGGTGAGGACGCCCGGGGAGAGCGTGGACTCGCCGGTCGCGCCGGGCTTGTAGGTGCCGGTGAGGTCCGGGATCTCGATCGGGTCGCCCTGCGGGATGGCCGCGGAGTTCAGCGGGCCCTCCACCTTCACCGAGCCCGAGTCCGCGCCGCCCAGCACGACCTGCATGGTCGGCTTCACCTTGCCCGCCGGGATGTCGATCGGGCTGTCCATCACCGACTTCTTGAACTGCACGGTGAGGTCGTAGCTCCCGCCGTCCTTCTTGGCGTTGATCTGGATCGGCGAGGTCGCCTTCTTCACTCCGAGCGGTGAGTCGCAGGTGTACGGGATGTCCACGACCTTGCCGGTGAAGTCGGTCCGCCCGTCGTCACCGGTGGCGCTCGCGGACGCGGACGCGGTGGCGCTCGCGGACGCGGACGCGGAGGCGCTCGCCGACGCGGAGGCGGAGGCGGACGGGGACTGGCTGGCGCTCGCGCTGCCCGACGGGTCGGACGACGCGCTCGAACTGCCCTCACCCGCCGTCACCGTGATCGTCGCGGCCGACGGGACGGTCGCCGACGGCGTGCAGGTGGTGTTCGTCCCCAGCGCGTTGACGACGTATGCGTCCGGGGTCAGCGTCACCTGGCCCGGAGCCGTCAGTTTCAGCGTGCCCTTCATGTCGGACAGCACCATGGCGCCGCCCTTGGGGATCGCCGGGTTCTCCCGCGGGCCGGTCATCGCGATGTCCGCGCTCTGCGCGCCGGCCGCCTTGAGGGTGCCGGACGGCTGCACCGAGTTCGCGGGCAGGTCGATGATGTCGGGGTTCTTCGACGCGGCCTGCGTGAACTTCCACACGATGTCGACGGTGTCGCCGACCTTCGCCGTGGCCGGCGCGGTGATGTCGACCTTGGAGGTGCCGTCGATCTCGGGCAGGCCCACGCCCGAGGGCGGCACACAGTGCGTGGCGTAGGACACCTCGGCGGCCTGGGCCGGTCCCGCGGTCACGCCGAGCAGCGCGGCGGCCCCGGCGATCAGGACGGCGGCGCCCGCCGCCGCGGCACTCCTGCGCCCGGCCCCGCGCGGGGGTGGTACGGCTCTCTCACTCACTTGGTTCCCTTCCTGCCGGGAGTCGAGGACTCGTCGGATGGTCGTCGTGCGGTGCGGAGAGCCGGCCGCCCGCCGTGGCCGGACCGCTGTCCGGGGTGAACCACGGCAGGCTCGCGGAGGTGCCGGCGGGAACCCGTGAGGGGTCCTCGTCGCCGTCCCCGTCGAGCGGGTGCCGACGGGGCGCCCGGCGGCCGTGGCGGGTGCGTGGCCGTACCCGGTCCACCACCGCCATCCCGATCCGGAAGACCGCCGCCGGCACCACCAGACAGAGCAGGATCCAGAAGAGGGTCACGCCCCAGGGGCGGCCGACGCCCCACGGCTGCTCCGCGAGGACCTTGCCGCCGTACTTCAGGGAGACGGTGTAGTCGCCGTGCGCGCCGGCGGACAGCTCGACGGGCAGCTTCACGCGTGCCTTCCCGCCGGGCGCGATCGTGCCGCGCCACTGCTGCTCGTCCCACTGGGGGGCGAACACCCCGTGCGCGGTGCCGACCTGGAACACCGGGTCCTTCACGGGGGTGGTGCCGAGGTTGCCGACGGTGACGACGAGCGTGCGGGCGGGCGGCGCGCCGAACCAGGTGAGCAGCCCGCTCGAACCGTCGAGCCGGGTGTCCGTGAGGAGGGCGAGGCGTCCGGTGGACGACGCCGCGGGCAGCGGTTCGACGGCGTGCCCGGCCACCTCGAAGACGACGTCGGCCTGGGTCCTCGTACCGGTCGCGGTGGCCACGTGCACCACGCAGGGGCAGGGCACGGGCGGCTCGGCCACCGGCAGCGCGCGGGTGAAGCGTCCGTCGCCGTCGGTGGTGACGGCCCGGCCGTCGGCGTTGGCGCAGGAGTTGGTGCCGCCGATCACTCCTCGGGCCGGGCTGGCCCGACCGCACATCAGCAGCATCAGCAGGGTCCGCGGGCGCCAGCCGCTGCCACTGACGGTGAGCGAGGCGCCGGTCCCGGCCTGGGCGGTGGAGAGGGTGACGGCGGGTTCGCCGGCCGCGGACGAGGTGACGGCGGGGTGCCCGGCCGCCGTCGCCGGGGGCGCGCCCGCGAGCGGGAGCAGGAGGAGGGCCAGGGCCAAGGCCAGTCCAAGGGCCAGGGCCGCCGCCGCGGTCCGGAGTCTGCCGTTCACGTCGTACCCGCTCCCCTCGCATCGGCCTCGCGCCTACGACGTCGTACGACCGCCAGGGCCCCCGCCCCGGCGGACAGCGCGCCCGCGACCGCGCCCGACGCGCCCCACGGCACGAACCTCGCCTCGGCGTCGCCGGTGGCACGGGCGGCACCGGGCGCGGTGACCGTGAGGCGTACGGTCACCGCGTCCAGGGCCGGGCGGTCGGGCCACGGCTCGTCGAGCCTCAGCCGGCGGCCGGGCGCCAGCCGGACGGACAGGGTGCGCGGGGCACGGTCCAGTACGGTGCCGAGGACGCCGTCCGCGCGCACCGCGAGCCGGGGGACGAGGTCCGTCGTGCCCCGGTTGACCAGCTCGTACGTGATCCGGTCGCCGCGCACGGCCACGTGCTCGACGGTCAGCGCGGACAGCCTCGGGCCGCCCACCCGCACCAGCAGCGGCACGGTGAACCGCCGCCCCGTGGACGCCCGTACGACGATCGCGCCGGAGCGGGCGCCCGGGGGCGCGTCCGACGGGAGCGTCACCGTGAACGGCACCTCGGCGCGGGTGCGGGCGGGTATCCGTACGGCCGGTTGCGCGAAGGCGAGGGGAAGTCCGGCGAGGCCGGTGCCGCGCAGGCGTACGGCCAGCGGACGGGTGCCGCGGTTGGTGACGGCGACGGTGTCCTGGAGCACCGCGCCGGGCGCGCCCTCCGCGTAGAACGAGGGCCGCCCACCGCCCAGGGGCGCGGCCGACCAGCCACCGGGGGTGACGGCGGGAACGGCGGCCACCAGCAGGGGCAGGGACGCGAGCAGCAGCGGGCTTCGGGCGGCGCGGGCGTACGGCATCGGCGGCTCCGGTGGCGAGGGGTGGGCGGGCGGCGGTCAGTGGGTGGGCCGCTGGTTCCGCCGGGTCAGCCACAGGACGCCTGCCGCGCCCGCGAGCAGGACGGTTCCGCCGAGGGTGCCGAGGGCGATCGCCGAGTCCTCGGGGCCGGTCTGCGGGAGCTCGTCACCGCTGCCGCCGTCACTGCTGCTTCCTCCGCTGCCTCCGCTTCCGCCGCCCGACGCGGTGACGTCGAGGGTGAGGGAGGGGCCGGGGCTGTTGGTGGGGGTGCAGGTGGTGGTCGTACCGAGCGCCTTGATGGTGAGGATCCCGGCCGTGAAGGTGACCTTGCCGGTCTTCTTCGGGGTGTACGTGCCGCTCAGATCGTTGATCTTGATGGGGGTGTTCTCGGGGATCGCGGCCTGGTTGGCGGCGCCGGTGACGGTCATCGTGCCGCTGTCGGCGCCGCCCAGCTTGATGGTGGCGCTCGGTTTCATCGAACCGGCGCCGAGCTCCACCGGGCTGGAGGAGACGCCTTTCTGCCAGGACATCGTGATCTTGTAGCCGCTGCCGCTCTTGACGCCCTTGATGTCGATCGGCGAGACCGCGCTCTTGTCACCGATGGGCGTCTTGCAGGAGTAGTTGACGTCGACGACCTCGGCCGTGGCCACGGGGGCGGACATCCAGACCGCCGCCCCGGCCAGGGCCGCGGCCGTCACGAGCGCGGCGCTTCGCTTCCGGTTCGACACGGTCCCCTCATTCCTGCCAGTCGCCAGCCGGCCATTTTCCTGACGAGCCATCAGATCGAGCCGTCAAGGTACGCCGGGCAGCATGAGGAGGGAAGAGAAGGCACGGACCGGAGTTGTGACGATCCGGGGGGCGGGGTCGGGGGGTTTCGGGGATGCGGCCGGCAAGGGCGGGAAGGCGAACCCCGAGGGGCGTGGAGGCCAACCCTGAGGGGGCGAGGAGGCCAACCCTGAGGGGGCGAGGAGGTGACCGAGGAGGTGAGGAGGTGACCGAGGAGGTGTGGAGGTGACCGAGGAGGTGTGGAGGCCAGCCCTGAGGGGGCGAGGAGGCCAACCCTGAGGGGGCGGGGATGTGAGACCTGATGGGGCGGGGATGTGAGACCTCGGCGGGCGCCGAAGATGCCGAGCTCACCAAGGGCGAGCGCGCCCGGCACGCCAGGTCGAGGCTGTCGAACCCACCGGGGCCGAGGACGCCGAGCCCACCAGGACCGAGGACGCCGAACCCACCGACGCCAAGCGTGCCCGGCACGCCAGGGCCGAGGCCGTCGAACCCACCGGGGCCGAGGACGCCGGGCCCGCCAGGGGCAGGGTTGCCGAACCCTTCGGAGGCAGGGTCGCCGGGAACTTCGGAGGCAGGGTGGCCGGAGACGTCGGGGCAGGTTGCCGGGAACTTCGGGGGCGGGGACGCCGGCCCCCAGGGTGAAGCCGCCGCTCAGGCCGGGGCGCCCAGTTCCGCCCAGACCGTCTTGCCCGTCAGGCCCGGTGTGCGGACGACGCCCCAGTCGAGGCAGAGGCGCTGGACGATGAACATGCCGTGGCCGCCGGGGCGCCCCGCGCGGTGCGGGGTGCGGGGGGCCGGCTGGCCGGTGCCGCGGTCGGAGACCTCGACCCGGATCACCTTCTTGTCGCAGCCCAGCACCATCCGCTCCGGCCCCTCGGCGTGCAGACAGGCGTTGGTGACCAGCTCGGAGACGACGAGCAGCACATCCTCGGCGGCGGCCCGCTGGTCGGCGGTGGCCGCGGGCAGCCAGCCCCACGCGTACAGCGCCTGCCGGGCGAAGTCGCGGGCCGCAGGGACGACCCCGCTCACGCCGTCGAAGCTCAGCCTGCGGACCTGGGGACCCGCCGACGCCCCGGAAGCGCCGCCGGCCTCCGGCTCCTGCTCCGGACCGCGGTCGCCCGGCGAGTAGGGCCGGGTGGTGCTCATCAGCGCTTCACCTCACCGATTCACCGGTTCACAATTCACGTTCGCCTACCTGCACAAGGAAACTTCACTTCGGCACAGACTGCCGTACAGGGATCAGTACGTGCCGCGTCGGCGTTTCCGTCGACCGTGCCACCGACATGTTCAGGTCCAGGATGTCTCCTGCCCGGCGGAACCCACCGAACACCCCCCGTCCCACCCGAGAGCCGTCCCGGCCGTCTCAGCCGTCCTCGTCGGCGAGCGCCGCCGCGAGGGTGTCGTGCACGGTGAAGACCGCGTCCGCCCCGGTGATCTCGAAGACCCGGGCCACCACGGGCTGCATCCCCGCCAGATGGACCCCTCCCCCGGCCGCCTCGGCCTTCAGCCGGGCACCGAGGAGGACGTTCAGCCCGGTGGAGTCGCAGAACTCCAGCCGTGAGCAGTCCACGACCAGCCTGCTGAGCCCCCTGGAGAGGCACTCTTCGAGTGGCTCGCGCAACAGATCGGCGGTGTGGTGGTCCAGCTCACCCGCCGGAGTCACGACGGCGCTGGAGCCCTCTTCCCGCACCTCGACCAGAAGCCGGCCCGACTGTGCGCTGCCGACCGTCCCGCGGTCCATGCGTCTCTCTCCCGGGTTCGCTCACTGCTTGGTGATTGTCTGTGGACAGCCTGCTGCATTCCCCGCCGGCCGCCCTCGCACACTACGCCTTCGTCACGTGCTCCGACACCCGAACAATCACACACAAACGGACATAACCCATCAATTCGCACTTGCGGACGGCTCGCCGGAGCCGATAGGGCTAGGAAGGAACACGCAACCGACACGGCCGGCTTTGGAGGCGCCGCACACCGTAGTGCGCTCACTGGCTTCGGCAGCCTTATGCCGAGAACGATGGAGGACACCATGTCACCCCGGCTCGACGCATCGCGTACCCCGACTGCGACGTCGACACCCCCACCGGCACAGGAACATCTGGATCCCATCGCGGAGCTCCCCGGTCCCCGTCACTCCGACGAGACCCCTCCGTACGACGAACTGATCCCCCCGCACGAGGAGATCGGACAGATCGGCGCCGTCGACGCACGGGCGCTGTCCAGGACGCTGTTCGAGCGGCTGGAGTCCCTCGAGGAGGGCACGCACGCCTTCTCGTACGTCCGCAACACCCTCGTCGAACTCAACCTCGCCCTCGTGAAGTTCGCCGCCTCCCGCTTCCGCTCGCGCAGCGAGCCGATGGAGGACATCATCCAGGTCGGCACGATCGGCCTGATCAAGGCGATCGACCGGTTCGACCTGTCCCGGGGCGTGGAGTTCCCCACGTTCGCGATGCCGACGATCGTCGGCGAGATCAAGCGTTTCTTCCGCGACACGTCGTGGTCCGTCCGCGTCCCGCGCCGGCTCCAGGAGCTGCGGCTCGACCTGGCCAAGGCGGGCGACGAACTCGCCCAGAAGCTCGACCGCGCCCCCACCGTGGCAGAGCTGGCGGAACGTCTCGGCATCACGAACGAGGAGGTCGTGGAGGGCATGGCGGCCTCCAACGCCTACACCGCCTCCTCCCTGGACGCCCAGCCCGAGGAGGACGACACGGAGGGCGCCCTCGCCGACCGCATCGGCTACGAGGACCACGGGCTCGAAGGCATCGAGTACGTCGAGTCGTTGAAACCCCTGATCGCCGAACTCCCGCCGCGCGAACGCCAGATCCTCTCCCTCCGCTTCGTCGCGGGCATGACCCAGTCGGAGATCGGCGAGGAGCTGGGGATCTCGCAGATGCACGTGTCCCGTCTGCTGTCCCGGACGCTGGTGCGGCTGCGGGAGGGCCTGACGGTCGAGGAGTAGCTCCCCCGTCGACGGCGGCCGGCCCCCAGGGGTACAGCCCTTGGGGGTCACGTCGGGGCACGACCGGGCAGGAGCCTTACCCCCGGAAACCCTCCCCCGACGCCCCTCTCGCCACTAGGGTCACCCCCACCCCAGACTGACCAGTACGTCAGCAACGGCGAGGAGGCGGATCGTGGTCCGTGCGGATGGAGACAGCGGCGAGGATCCCACCGCTTGCGGTGATTCCGACGCCCGTCTGACGGACCTGCTGCGCGGGGCGCCCGCACGCGCCCACCCGGCGCTGCGCGCGCTCCGTGCCCGTCACGAACCCGCCGTCCTGGCCTACGCGCGCCTCTGCACGACGAGCGAACCGGCCGCGCGCCGGCTGGCCGCGGAGGCCTTCACCCTCACCGCCCGCGAGACCGCGCGCGGCAGCGAACCGGGCGGCGCCTGGCTCCACCGGCTGCTGTTGCGGGTGGGGCGGGTGGCGGCGGACTGGGCCCGGGACGACCGGGCGAGCGGCCTGGACGCGGGCCTGCTGCTGGTCCTCAACACGGCTCGGGCCCCCGGCGGACCGGTGCCTCCCCTGCTGACCGCCTTCCACTCCCTCCCGCCCCGCGCGCAGGGCCTGATCTGGTACGCGGTGGTGGAGCGGGAGACGCCGGCGCGCGTCGCCGTACTCCTCGGCCTGACCCCCGAGGACGTGTCGTACGGGACGGCCCCCGCCCTGCACTCCCTGGCCGGGGCGGCTCTGCGCCTGCGCCTCGCCGTGTCCGACGACCCGCGTTGCGGGGACTTCCGGCGGCTGATCGAGGAGTCCGTACGACCGGAGGGTGCCCGGCGCAGCCCCGATCTGGAGGCCCACCGGGCGCACTGCCCGCACTGCGCGACGGCGTACGAGGAGCAGCGCGCGCTGCGGGACGCGCCGCGCACGGCGCTGGCGGAGGGGTTGTTGCCCTGGGGCGGGACGGCGTACGTGAGGGAGGAGCGGGAGCCGGCGGGCGTGGTGGTCCGGAAGCCGACACGGCGGCTTCCGCGCCCGTTGATCCTGGCCTCGGTGGTGGCAGGCGTGGCGCTGATACCCCTCTGGCTGGTCCTGATGCCCTCGGACGACACGGGAGCCCCGACGGGCGCGGCGGCGGCCGCCCCGTCGACGGCCCCTCAGGTGACGGTGACAGCGACGGTGTCGGTGCCGGCGCCCACTCCCGCACCGAGCAGCGAGTCGCCCTCGCCGAGCGCGACTGCGTCCCCCTCCCGCACGAGCGCCCGGCCGGCCCCGACCCCCACCCCGTCCCCGACGCGGGCGCCGGGTGGGACGTACGCCCAGGTCGTGAACGTCGCGACGGGCCGCTGTCTGGAGGTGGCGGGGGACTTCGACAACGGCACGGACGTGGTGACGGTGCCGTGTACGTCCTCGCCGAGCCAGCGGTGGCGGGTGGACGCGGGGCGGGGAGTGCTCCAGTCGGCCGCCGACACCGACTTCTGCCTGGACAGCCGGGGCTCGGTGGACAAGGGGGTCGGTGTCTGGCAGTGCGCCTCGGTGGAGGGCGACAACGGCGACAACCTCCGCTTCACCGTGGACGCCGACGGGACGATCCGCCCACGGATCGCGATCCTGACGGGGCTGACCGCGGACCCGGGCGGCGGGGTGTCGCTGGAGCCGCTGGACGAGGACGGGGACCAGCGGTGGCGGGCGGGCGCGCGGTGACCCCGCCCGCGTCCGTCGGGAACCCGGGCGGAAGACCGCTCTGAAAGAAAGCAGTTGGCCCGGCGTCCCCGAGTGGGAAGACTCTGCGAGTCCAGAAGAGGGGATGCTTGGCCGTTGTCACTCAGACCACCCGTACGCCCCTCTTCCACACCCCCGACACCAGCGGCACCCCGGGCCGGTAGGCCAGGTGGACGTGGCTCGGGGCGTCGAGGAGGGTCAGGTCGGCGTGGGCGCCGGGGGTGAGGCGGCCGACGTCGTCCCGGCGCAGGGCCGCCGCGCCGCCCGCCGTCGACGACCAGACCGCCTCGTCCGGGGTCATGCCCATGTCCCGGACCGCCAGGGCGATGCAGAAGGGGACGGAGGAGGTGAAGGACGAGCCCGGGTTGCAGTCCGTCGACAGGGCCACCGTGACGCCCGCGTCCAGGAGACGGCGGGCGTTCGGCCACTTCGCGCGGGTGGAGAACTCGGCGCCCGGGAGGAGCGTGGCCACGGTGCGGCTGTTGGCGAGGGCGTCGACGTCCGCGTCCGTGAGGTGGGTGCAGTGGTCGGCGCTCGCCGCGTCGAGTTCGACCGCGAGCTGGACGCCGGGGCCGTGGGAGAGCTGGTTGGCGTGGATGCGGGGGTGCAGGCCCTTCGCCTTGCCGGCGGTGAGGATCGCGCGGGCCTGGTCGCCGTCGAAGGCGCCCTTCTCGCAGAAGACGTCGATCCAGCGGGCGTGCGGGGCGCAGGCGTCGAGCATCTCGCCGGTGACGAGGGCGACGTAGGCGGCCGGGTCGTCGGCGTAGTCGGGGGAGACGATGTGGGCGCCGAGGTAGGTGACCTCGTCGGTGTGGGCGGCGGCGATGCGCAGGGCGCGGGCCTCGTCGGCGACCGTCAGGCCGTAGCCCGACTTGGTCTCGAAGGTGGTCGTGCCCTGGTGGAGGGCCTCGGAGAGGTAACGGGTGAGGTTCGCCTCGAGTTCCTCGTCTCCGGCCGCCCGCGTCGCCGCCACGGTCGTGCGGATGCCGCCCGCCGTGTAGCCGCGGCCGGACATGCGGGCGTTGAACTCCTCCGTGCGGTCGCCCGCGAAGACCAGGTGGGAGTGGGAGTCGACGAAGCCGGGGAGGGCCGCCCGGCCGTCGGCGTCGACCCGATTGTCAGTGGCGGGTGCTTTGCTTGAGTCACCGGTCCACACGACGCGGTCGCCCTCGATGACGACGGCCGCGTCCCGGACCACACCGAGAGGGGAGCCGTCACCGAGGGAGGGGTCGTTGGTGACCAGTGTGGCGATGTTGGTGATGACGGTGCTGGTGCTCATCGTCGTGTCCTCGTGGCTGACGGGGGCGGGTGCGGGGGCGGGCCCGGGGGTCACGCGCGCAGGGCTTCGACGGCCCGTGCCAGCGCCTGCGGCACATCCGGTACGAGGGTGTGGGCCCCGTCGCGTACGACGTGCCGGCCCGCGACGACCGTGTGCCGTACGTCCGCCGCGGTCGCCGCGAATACGGCGGTCTCGGCGCCGAGCCGGGGCAGCGGGCCCGCTGTCCTGACGGAGTCGAGGGCGATCGTCGTGAAGTCGGCGGGGGCGCCGGCCTCCAGGGTGCCCGCGTCGGGGCGGCCGAGGGCCGCGTGGCCGTCGGCGGAGGCGGCGCGCAGCAGGGCGGCCGCCGTCCAGTGACCGCGGGTGCGGGTGCGCAGGCGTTCGTTCAGCTCCATCGCGCGGGCCTCCTCCAGGAGGTCGATCACGGCGTGGCTGTCGGAGCCGAGGGAGAGCGGTGAGCCCTCGTTCTGGAGGGCGACGGCCGGGCCGATGCCGTCCGCGAGGTCCCGCTCGGTCGTCGGGCACATACAGGTGCCCGTGCCGCTGCCGCCGAGCAGGGAGATGTCCTCGGCGGTGAGGTGGGTGTTGTGGACGCCGGTGGTGCGGGGTCCGAGAACCCCGTGCAGGGCGAGGAGCTGGGTCGGGGTGCAGCCGTGGACCTCGTGGCAGGCCTCGTTCTCGGCGGTCTGCTCGGAGAGGTGGACGTGCAGCGGCGCCCCGCGCTCCTCGGCCCAGCCCGCCACGGTCGCCAACTGCTCGGCGGGCACGGCCCGTACGGAGTGGATCGCGGCCCCGATCCGTGCGTGATCCCGTTCCTTGAGAAGTGAACAGCGTTCCGCCCAGGCGTCCGCGCTGCCGTCGGAGAAGCGGAGCTGGTGGGAGTTGGGGGGCTGTCCGAAGCCGGAGGAGAGGTAGGCGGTGTCGAGGAGGGTGATGCGGATGCCGGCGTCGGCGGCGGCCTCGATCAGGGCCTCGCCCATCGCGTTGGGGTCGGCGTACGGGGTGCCGCCGGGGGTGTGGTGCACATAGTGGAACTCGCCCACGGCCGTGATCCCGGCCAGCGCCATCTCGGCGTACACCGCGCGGGCCAGGGCGTGGTAGGCGTCGGGCGTCAGCCGGTCGGCGAAGGAGTACATGATCTCGCGCCAGGTCCAGAAGGTGCCCGAGCCGACCTGGACGGTGCCGCGCAGGGCGCGGTGGAAGGCGTGCGAGTGGGCGTTCGCCAGACCGGGGAGGGTGAGGCCGCGCAGGATCTCGGCACCCGGGGGCGGGGAGTCGACGCCCGTGCGGACGGCGGTGATCCGGCCGTCCGTGACATCGAGGGCGACGCCTGGCTCGACCCGCGGGTCGAGCCAGGCGTGCTCCAGCCAGTAGGTCCGTGTCCGCTGCGTGGAGGTCACCTGCAGGCCAGTCCTTCCAGTACGTCGGCGAGGGCGTGCACCCCGGCCGCGCAGTCGTCCTCGGCGGCGAACTCGGCCGGGGAGTGCGAGACGCCCGTGGGGTTGCGCACGAACAGCATGGCGGTCGGGACGCGCCCGGAGAGGATTCCGGCGTCGTGTCCGGCGCCGGTGCCGAGGACGGGGACCCTGAGGTCGGTGTCCTTGCCGAGGATGCGGGCGAGTTCGTCGCGCAGGGCGTGGTCGAACTCGACGACGGGGGTGAAGGACTCCCGGACCACGTCGAGGTCGACGCCGTGCGCGGCGGCGTACGCGCGGGCGGCCTTCTCCACACCGCTCACCACGGTGTCGAGGGTGGTCTGGTCCTCGGCGCGGGAGTCGAGCCAGCCGCGCACCAGGGAGGGCACGGCGTTGACGCCGTTCGGCTCGACGGAGATCTTGCCGAAGGTGGCGACGGCGCCGGCGAGTTCGGCCTCGCGGCGGGCGGCGAGGACCGTCTCGGCGTACGACAGCATCGGGTCGCGTCGGTCGACGAGACGGGTGGTGCCGGCGTGGTTGGCCTCGCCGCGGAAGTCGAACCGCCAGCGGCCGTGCGGCCAGATCGCGCTGGCGATGCCGACCCGGTCGCCGGACAGGTCCAGCGCGCGGCCCTGTTCGACGTGCAGCTCCACGAAGGCGCCGATGCGGGCCAGCCGCTCCGGGTCGGGGCCGAGGGCCTCGGGGTCGTGGCCGGCGGCCTCCATGGCCTGCGGGAGGGTGATCCCGTCGGCGTCGGTGAGGCGGTGCGCCTGCTCGACGGTGAGCGCTCCGGCGGTGAGGCGGGAGCCGACGCAGGCGAGACCGAAGCGGGCGCCCTCCTCGTCACCGAAGTTGACGATGGCGAGGGGCCTGGCGAACTCGGCCTGCCTGGCGCGCAGTTCGTCGAGGGCGGCGAAGGACGACACCACCCCGAGGGGGCCGTCGAAGGCGCCGCCGTCGGGCACGGAGTCGAGGTGCGAGCCGGTGACGACGGCGTCCCCGGCGGCCGGGTCCCCGAGCCACGCCCACTGGTTGCCGTTGCGGTCCACCTCGTAGGCCAGACCGCGCGAGGCGGCCTGCTCCTGGAACCAGGCCCGGCAGTCGGTGTCGGCGGGGGTCCAGGCGAAACGGCGGTAGCCGCGGGAGACGGAGTCACGGCCGATGGGCAGCAACTCCGTCCACATGCTGTGGAACGTCACGCGTCGTCACCCTCGCGCATCGGCACCCGCACGCCCCGCTCGTCGGCGACGGTCTCGGCGATGTCGTAGCCGGCGTCGACGTGGCGGATGACGCCCATGCCGGGGTCGTTGGTCAGCACGCGGCGGATCTTCTCGCCGCCCAGCTTGGTGCCGTCGGCGACGGTGACCTGGCCGGCGTGGATCGAGCGGCCCATGCCGACGCCGCCGCCGTGGTGGAGGGAGACCCAGGAGGCGCCGGAGGCCACGTTGACCATGGCGTTGAGCAGCGGCCAGTCGGCGATCGCGTCGGAGCCGTCGAGCATGGCCTCGGTCTCCCGGTAGGGGGAGGCGACGGAGCCGCAGTCGAGGTGGTCGCGGCCGATGGCCAGCGGGGCGGCCAGCTCACCGGAGGCCACCATGTCGTTGAAGCGCTCGCCGGCCTTGTCGCGCTCGCCGTAGCCGAGCCAGCAGATGCGGGCGGGCAGGCCCTGGAAGTGGACGCGTTCGCCGGCCATCTTGATCCAGCGGGCGAGGGACTCGTTCTCGGGGAAGAGGTCGAGGATCGCCTTGTCGGTCTTGGCGATGTCGGCGGGGTCGCCGGACAGGGCCGCCCAGCGGAAGGGGCCCTTGCCCTCGCAGAACAGGGGACGGATGTAGGCGGGGACGAAGCCGGGGAAGGCGAACGCCCGGTCGTAGCCGGCGAGCCGGGCCTCGCCGCGGATGGAGTTGCCGTAGTCGAAGACCTCGGCGCCGGCGTCCATGAAGCCGACCATGGCCTCGACGTGGCGGGCCATGGACTCACGGGCGCGGGTGGTGAAGCCGGCCGGGTCCTTGGCGGCCGCGTCCGCCATGTCCTCGAAGGCCACCCCGACCGGCAGGTAGGCCAGCGGGTCGTGGGCGGAGGTCTGGTCGGTGACGATGTCGATGGGGGCGCCCATCGCGAGGAGCTGCGGGACGAGGTCGGCGGCGTTGCCGAGGACGCCGATGGACAGCGGGCGGCGGGCGTCACGGGCCTCGACGGCGAGCTGCAGGGCGTGGTCGAGGGAGTCGGCCTTCACATCGAGGTAGCGGTGCTCGATGCGGCGCTCGATGGCGCGCGGGTCGCAGTCGACACAGATCGCGACGCCGTCGTTCATGGTGACGGCGAGGGGCTGGGCGCCGCCCATGCCGCCGAGGCCGGCGGTGAGGGTGATGGTGCCGGCGAGGGTGCCGCCGAACTTCTTCGCGGCGACGGCGGCGAAGGTCTCGTAGGTGCCCTGGAGGATGCCCTGGGTGCCGATGTAGATCCAGGAACCGGCGGTCATCTGGCCGTACATGGTCAGGCCGAGGGCCTCCAGGCGGCGGAACTCCTCCCAGGTGGCCCAGTCGCCCACCAGGTTGGAGTTGGCGATGAGGACGCGCGGGGCCCACTCGTGGGTCTGCATGACGCCGACGGGGCGACCGGACTGGACGAGCATCGTCTCGTCCTGCTTCAGCCCCTCGAGGGTGCGCACCATGGCGTCGAAGGAGCGCCAGTCGCGGGCCGCCTTGCCGGTGCCGCCGTAGACGACGAGCTTGTCGGGGTGCTCGGCGACCTCGGGGTCGAGGTTGTTCTGCAGCATTCGCAGGGCGGCTTCCTGCTGCCATCCCAGGGCGCTCAGTTCCGTACCGCGCGGCGCTCGTACGGGGCGGGGTCCTGACATGGTCTGCCTCCTTGCGGACGGTTCGTCTCCGTCCCGACGGACTGTTGCTCTCTCTATTCACATCCTGACCCTCTGAATAGAACTAGTCAACACCTCCGCGCGAGGGCGATGCCCGCACAGGGAGGGGAGTGGGGGCGCAAGAGGGGGCGCTTGAGGCGAAAGAGGGGCGCGCGGCGTGGGTTCACCACCCCGACCGGCGCGCACGCCGTTGACGCAAACCGTGGTCAGGGTGTTGATGGGGACGCATGGGGCGTCCCACTCCTAAACGGGGCCAGCCGACCCACCCTAGTCACTCGGTCGCATGTTCCGCTGGAAAATGCCAGATCCCTCATCCGTCGCGCATACGTTGCGTAGCGTCTCCCTCACTCATCCGAACCGCGGGCGGGAGGAGAGCCGAACGGTGCCCGGAATCGACGAGTGCCTACTGGAGGCCATGCGGCTGCCCGGGGCCCGGGGAGCAGCGCTGGTCGACTGGACCAGCGGGCTGGCGCTGGGCGCCGTCGGGGAGTTCCCGGGCGGCGACCACGAGGTGGCCGCGGCCGAGGCCGCCGAGGTGGCGCGGCTCACGGCGGAACAGCGGGCGTTCACCCCCGAGGGCTACGACGCCCGTCACGAGGGTGACGCCCAGGCGGCGGCCGAGCCCCCGGTGGAGGACCTGATCATCAGCAACCGGGACAGCTACCACCTGCTGCGCTTCGTACCGACGTCCTTCGACAGCAGCGTCTTCCTGCATGTGTGGCTGGGCCGGTCGGACGGCAATCTCGCGCTGGCCAGGATCCGGCTGGGCGAGATGGCCGGACGGCTGGTGCTGGGATGACGCTCGTGGGGACGACACCGCAGAACACGACCCCACCGCCCCGGCTGCCGGTGCGGGAGAGATCGACGGCCCGGGAGACCAGGGGCGGGCTGTCGCCGATGCTGACCCGGCTCGCCTCCGAGCGGGCCACCGGCGTCCTGGAACGCGAGCGCGGCGCGCTCTACCTCGCCGAGGGCCGGGTGGTGCACGCCGAGAGCCCCCTCGCTCCGGGCCTCGACGTGCTCCTCCTGACCCACGGCACGCTCGACGGCGTCACCTGGCAGCAGGCACTGGACCGGGCCGACGCGGAACACGGCGCACTGCGGCTCCTCCTCGACGCCGACCGGATCCCGCGCGGCGCGCTGGAGCTGTGCCATCTGGCGGCGCTGTACGACGCGGCGTACTTCGCGCTCGCGCCCAGCAGCACCCCGGGCCGCTTCCGCTACGGCGCCGGGCATCCGCTCGGCGGGCTGCGGCCGGTGCCGGTGGGAGCGCTGGAGCGCGAGACGCTGCGCCGCCGCGAGCTGCTGGACCGGCTGTGGCCGGACCCGCTGGCCGACGGGGCGCCGCTGGTGCGGGCCGAGGCCTTCGCCGCCCCGGCACCGACCGCGCGGCAGCGCGCCGTCCTGGCACTGGTGGACGGGGTGCGCACGGCGTCGGACATCGCCCGGGAGCTGGGCCGGCAGGCGTTCCACACCCTGGTGGACGTCCGCCGGCTGGCCGCGGCGGGCCTGCTGACCGCGCTGTTCCCGCCGCCGCCCCCGCCCTGCATGCCGACCGGGGCGCAGCCGGCCGCGGGGACCCCGGGAGCGCCGGGGGTCCCGGGTGGGACGGACGGGTTCGGCACCGCCGGGGCGCCCCCCACCGCCAACCCCCCGCCCGCCGCCTCCCTGCCCCGTGTCAACGACCCCGACATCACCTTGCTGAAGAGGCTCAGAGATGCGCTGGAGGCCCTTTGAGCGGCAGCGACCGCGCGACGGGAGGAGCGAGCTGATGGCCGCCGGCCCCGAGATCCTCGAGGAACTCCGCCGGCTGCGGGCCCGGGTGCCGCAGCTCACGGGCGCGCTGGCGGCCGGGGTGGACGGCCTCGTCCTCGCCCACGACACGCCCGGCGTGGAGCCGGAGGGGGTGGCCGCGCTGACCGCCGCCGCCCTCGGGGTCGCCGTACGGCTGACGGACAGCACCGGCCAGGGCGATCTGCGGGAACTCCTGGTGCGCGGGCGGTACGGCTATGTCGCCACGTACGCGGCGGGCGGCCATGCCGTGCTGACGGTGCTCGCGCAGGACCGCGTCAACGTCGGGCGGCTGCACCTGGAGGGGCGCCGGGCCGGGGCCCGGATCGGGGAGCTCGTCGACACCTACGAGGCGAAGGCGCGGGAGGCGCGGGCCCGGGAGCCGAAGGCGCTGCCCGCGAAGCCGCCGGCGCAGCCGCCCGTGCGGACGCCGGCCAAGCCCACCGCCGCCCCCCTATGGACCAGATCGGCGCGCGACACCTCCACGGACGCGCGCACCACCACGGAAAGTCGAGAGGAACCGAGGAACACGTCATGGCCAACACCGAAACCGCACTGAAAGAGGCACTCGCCACCATCGAGGGGGCGTCGGCCGCCGCCCTCGTCGACTACACCAGCGGGATGGCGCTGGGCACGCTGGGGGGCAGCAAGACCTTCGACCTCAACGTGGCCGCCGCGGGCAACACCGACGTGGTGCGCGCCAAGATGCGCACCATGGAGCACCTCGGACTGAAGGCCCAGATCGAGGACATCCTGATCACGCTGTCCGACCAGTACCACCTGATCCGTCTGATCAGCGGGCGCGGCGGCAACGGGCTCTTCCTGTACCTCGTCCTGGACGCCAAGCGGGCCAACCTCGCGATGGCCCGCCACCAGCTCCGCAAGATCGAGGAGGATTTGGAGGTCTGACTACGCGTACATCTCGGTACGGCGGCGGGCCCCGCCCGGGGCCGCGTCGCCCGCCCCGACGCCGGTGCTGCGGTACGCCTTGACGGCCTTTCCGGCCGGACGGCCGCCGTACCGGCCGAGCCGGTCGACGCGCACCCACAGCAGCGCGTCCCCGGCCCGCTCGCGCCGCCCGAGCCAGGCGGCCTTCAGCCGGAGCCCGGTGCCGCAGCCGGCGAGCAGCATGCCGGCGGCGGCGGGCACGGCGAAGGAACTGCCCAGCGCGGCCGCGAAGGCGAGCAGCAGCCACCAGCGGTGGCCGCGTCGCCAGGTGCGGACGGTGACCGCCCGGTCCTGGAGCACATCGTGTTTGCCTGCCCGGGCGGCACCGCCCGCGAGCTTCGTGTAGCGCTTGCGGCCGTACAGCGCCACCACGGCCGCCGCCACGAGGAACAGGGCGGCCCCGGCCATGACCCCGATCCGGCGGCCGGTGAGTCCGGGCGGCAGCACGCCGACCCCCGCCGTGAACACCCCGCACCACCACAGCGGTGCGGCCCCGGCCCGTACGACGACGGCCACCCGGGCCAGCCCCTGACCTCCGCGTGCCACGTCCGCCTCCTCGTCACTCCGGCACAGTTGTCGTTGGCCGTTCAGGGTAGGCAGCGAAGGTGAGACGAGTCTGAGAGAGGCCCCCGAAAAAAGACCCGGGGCCTACTCGACGAACAGCCCCCGTGCCGCCGCCCGCGCGTCGAACTCCTCCAGGCGGGCCTGCGCGTCGGGCAGGTCGTCGCACATCGCCTCCAGCAGGACCCGGCCCAGCAGCATCGGCGCGCACGCCGTGTCGAAGGCGAGCCCGGTGCCGACGGCGGCGGGCAGCAGCAGGTCGGAGACCTTGGCGACCGGCGCGAACGCGGAGTCGGCGACCGTGACGACGGTGAGCCCGGCCTGCTTGGCGTAGGTCAGCGTGTCCAGGACCTCGCGCGGATGCCGGGGCAGCGCGAAGCACAGCAGAGCGGTGGCACCGGCCCGTACGGCGGCGTCGATCCGGTCCTGGATCATCGTGCCGCCCTCGTGGAGCAGCCGTACGTCCGGGTGGACCTTGGCGGCGAAGTACGCGAAGCCGTACGCCTGGGAGGCGGCGGCCCGCAGGCCCAGCACCGGCAGGGGCCGGGAGGCGGCCAGCAGCCGGCCCGCGCGGTGCACCGGGCGCGGGTCGGCGAGGAGTTCGGCGAGGTGCCGCAGGTTCTCGATCTCGGCCTCGACGGCCTGCTGGTACTCGTTGTACGACGCCGAGCCGGCGGGCTGTTCGGCGGGGGCGACCTCGCGCAGGTGCTTGCGCAGGGCGGGGTAGCCGTCGAAGCCGAGGGCGACGGCGAACCGGGTCACGGACGGCTGGCTGACCCCGGCCAGCTCGGCCAGTTCGACGCTGGAGAGGAACGGCACGTCGGCGGCGCGCCGCACCATGCTGTGGGCGATGCGCCGCTGGGTCGGCGTCAGCCGGTGCCCCTCGAAGAGCGCCTGCAGCCGTCCGGCGGGTGTGTCCGCCACGCCCCTGCCGTCCATGTCGGTCTCCGCGCTCATGCCCCGCTCCCCCTCCAGATGTCCGTGAACCGGTCCAGCAGCCGGGCCGCCGCGCCCACGTCGTCCGTGAGCGGCCGGTCGGCCTGGTCCGCGTCGAGCACCGCCTCGGCGAGCTCCAGCGCACGCCCGGCCGGAACCCCCGGCGCGGGCCGCAGCTCGCGCTGGCGCAGCGCCCGTACGGCGGCGACGAGTTCGCAGCCGACCACGAGACGGTACGCGCCGCAGGCGCGCAGTGTCTGCCGGGCGGCGAGGGAGGCGAAACTGGCCTGTTCCTCGACGCCTCGGGAGAGTACAGCGTGGCCGAGCGAGGCGGGGGCGGAGAAGGCCCGCAGGTCGCCGAGGGCGGCTCCGGCGGCGTACTCCAGGATCATCACGCCGGAGGAGGCGGGCCGGTCGTCGGCGAGGAAGGGCCGCAGCCGGGTGTAGGCGGGCTCGTTGAGGGTGGAGAGCCGGGAGGTGGACAGCCGCGCGACCTGGGTCAGTGAGAGTCGGAAGTGGTCGAGGGCGAGGGCGAGTTGGGCCTGGTAGAAGCCGCCGTGGTGGTAGGCGGTCAGGTCCTCGGGGGAGATGAGGGGGTTCTCGGCGGCGGCGTTGATCTCGATGGCGAGGACCTCCTCCAGGGTGTCGGCGGCGTCGTGCGCGGGGCCGTGGATCTGGGGCAGGCAGCGGAAGCCGTACGGGTCCTGGATGCGGCCGAGCGGAGGGGCGGGCCGGTCCTCGGCGCCGGTCAGCTCGCGCATCCGGCGGGCGACCTCGCGCGAGCCGCGGTGGGGGCGGGCGGCGTGCACGGGGGCGGCGTACGCCTCGTGCGAGCCGTCCACGGCCAGCAGGGAGAGGGCGGCGACGACCTGGGTGGCTTCGAGGAGTCCGCGCAGCTCGTGCAGGGCGAGGGCGGACTGGCCGAGGGTGAGGGCGTTGCTGCTGATCAGGGCGAGGGCGTCGTTGTTGTCGAGGGGCTGGGGCCCGGGGGCGCCGTCGCCGCGCCAGGGATGCTCCCCGGCCAGCGCCAGGCCCACCTGGGCCAGCGCCGCCAGGTCTCCGGTGCCGACCGATCCGAACTCGTTGACGACCGGGTGCGCGCCGCTCTCCAGGGCCTCGCACAGGGCGGTGACGACGCCGGGGCGCAGTCCCGCTCCGCCGGCGAGGAGCTGGTTGGCGCGGACGGCGAGCATCGCGCGGACCTGCCGGGCGGGGAGTTCCTCGCCGATGGCGCCGGCATGGCTGCGCAGCAGCCGCAGCCCGTGCTCGGCGGCCTCCTCGGTCGGCACGTCCTCGTTGCGGTTGGCGCCCACGCCGGTGGAGCGGCCGTAGACACGTCCGGTCGCGGCGATCTGCCGGGCGGCGTCCCAGACCTCCGTCATCCGCCGCATCGCGTCGGTCCCGGGCACCGGCCGGGCGGCGCCGTCGGCGAGACGGACGACGTCCGGGACGCCGAGGGCGACGCCGTCGAGAACGACGAGGCCGCTGTGGCCGCTGTGGCCGCTGGGCGCGACACCGGAGGCGTCCACGATCCGAGACGACATTGACCTCAAATCCTCGAGCCGTTGACGAGTTATTCAGCTACCAAGAACTCTGCATGACGTTATACAGCCAGGCAAGGGACATCCCATGATCCAGTCCGGCTGCGGCAAGGCCGACGCCACCGCCCGGACACGATGTCGGACCAGGGCCGCGCCCCGGCGGGCCCGACCCCGAAGAGGGGGGCTATCCCCCGTGCGGGGACCGGCCGCGCTGCCTACCGTGGGTGTCCATGACGGGATGGGAGACCACCATGGACGCGCGCGACAGCGACCTGAAGAAGGAACTCGACGCCACTCTGCAGACCCGCAGGGAACTGGGCGAGGAGTACGAGTCCGCGCTGGTGGAGTCGTTCCTGGAGAAGGTCGACCAGCGCATCGACGCGGCCGTGGAGCGCCGGGTGCGCCGGGGGTTCGCGGAGGCGCAGACGGCGACGGCCCGCGACTCCCGCTCCCCGAGGGCCACGGACTCCTGGGGCGAGCGCTTCGGCTTCGGCATCGTCTCGCTGGTGCTGGCGGTCCCGCTGTCCGCGATCGGCGCGGGCACCGCCCATCTGCCCGGTCTGATCGTCTCCTGGGTGGGCATCGTCGGCGTCAACGCCGTCCAGGCGGCCCGCAGCAACCCCGGCCTCTTCGGCTCCCGTCGCCGCACCGCGAAGAACAGCGACTGGGAGGGCTGAGGGCCCTCCGGCGGACTCAGCCGTCCCAGCCGCGGAAGGTGCCCGTGGCGTCGGCGCAGTCGGCGAAGTCCGCGAAGTCCAGATTGGCGATCGAGAGGTTCGCCGACAGGTCGGGGAACCACGCCGGCGGCACCCGGACCGTCCGCCCCGGCTCGTCGTAGAGGTCGACGGCGAGCAGGAAGCGCTCCGGGCCGTCGGCGAGCGCCTTGGCGTCGGCGAGGAAGACATGGGTGAGCTGCTCCTCCTCGTCCGCCGCGCCGTCCTCCTCCAGGAGCGCGGGAATGCCCGCCCCGTCGTAGCGCGGGTCGCTGACCCAGGTGGCGTGCGGGCCGCCGTCCGCGCCGTCGAACACGGCGCGCAGCGCGTCCCAGGCGGCGTCGTCGGAGAAGTCGGTGCGCAGGACGAGCGAGGTCAGGTCATCGGGTCGGGGCAGCGCCATACGGCGATCTTCTCACCCGGTGGCGGACCACCCGGAAAAAGCTGTGCGCGGGGACCGCCGCACCCCCGTTGCCGGGGGGCGGGACGACGGCGGTCCCCGCGAGGGACGCGGGCCGGGTCAGGCCGGGCTTGCGCGTCCATGGCGTCCATGGAGGTCCGGGAGCCGCTCCGGAGGTCCGTGACGCCGTTCGGTTGTCGGCCGGGGCGGGGAGCCGCTCCCGCCCTGCCGACACCCCCTAATGTGCCGGACCCGTGTTAAGCGTGTGCTGCGTGGACGTGACGCGCTCGTACCACTTCCGCGAAGTCCACCGCTTCGGTGGGTAAACGGAACTTCCGCTACGGCACCGGCGGTTCACCGGACGTTCGCCGTCACTTACCGCCCTTGGCCAGGAAGGCCAGCAGGTCCTGGCGGCTCACCACACCGGTGGGCTTGCCCTCGACGAGGACGATCGCGGCGTCCGCGGTGCCGAGCACGGACATCAGGTCGCCGACCGGTTCGCCGGAGCCGACCTGCGGCAGCGGGGCGGACATGTGCTTCTCCAGCGGGTCGGAGAGCGAGGCCCGCTGGGTGAACAGCGCGTCGAGCAGCTCGCGTTCGACGACCGAGCCGACGACCTCCGCGGCCATGACGTCCGGGTGGCCGGCGCCCGGCTTGACGATCGGCATCTGCGAGACGCCGTACTCCCGCAGCACCTCGATGGCCTGACCGACCGTCTCGTCGGGGTGCATGTGGACGAGGGACGGCATGGCGCCGTGCTCCTTGTCGCTCAGGACGTCACCGACGCGGGCGGACGGGCCCTCGTCCTCCAGGAAGCCGTAGTCGGCCATCCACTCGTCGTTGAAGATCTTCGAGAGATAGCCGCGGCCGCTGTCCGGCAGCAGCACGACGACCACGTCGTCGGGCCCGAGCCGCTCGGCGACCCGCAGCGCCGCGACGACGGCCATGCCGCAGGAGCCGCCCACGAGGAGCCCCTCCTCCTTGGCCAGCCGGCGGGTCATCTGGAAGGAGTCCTTGTCGGACACGGGGACGATCTCGTCGGCGACGGTCCGGTCGTAGGCGGTCGGCCAGAAGTCCTCGCCGACACCCTCGACGAGGTACGGCCGCCCGGAGCCGCCGGAGTAGACGGACCCCTCGGGGTCGGCGCCGACGACCTGGACGCGGCCGTCGCTGGCGTCCTTCAGATAGCGCCCGGTGCCGGAGATGGTGCCGCCGGTGCCCACGCCCGCCACGAAGTGCGTGATCCTCCCCTCCGTCTGCTCCCACAGCTCGGGACCGGTGGAGTGGTAGTGGGAGAGCGGGTTGTTGGGGTTGGAGTACTGGTCGGGCTTCCAGGCGCCGGGCGTCTCACGCACCAGCCGGTCGGAGACGTTGTAGTACGAGTCCGGGTGCTCGGGGTCCACGGCGGTCGGGCAGACGACGACCTCCGCGCCGTAGGCCCGCAGCACGTTGATCTTGTCGGTGCTCACCTTGTCGGGGCACACGAAGATGCACTTGTACCCCTTCTGCTGGGCCACGATGGCCAGTCCGACGCCGGTGTTGCCGCTGGTCGGCTCGACGATCGTGCCACCGGGCTTGAGCGCGCCGCTCTCCTCCGCGGCCTCGATCATGCGCAGGGCGATGCGGTCCTTCACGGAACCGCCCGGGTTGAAGTACTCCACCTTGGCCAGAACGGTGGCCTGGATGCCCTGGGTCACGCTGTTGAGCTTCACCAGCGGGGTGTTGCCGACGAGGCTGATCATCGAGTCGTGAAATCGCACCGTTGTCTCCGGTTGCTTGCAAAAACAGTGGTCGTAGTGGTTACGCCAGCCTACGGCCCGTCCGAGAGGTTCACTCCCCGTCGAGATTGGCCGACGGTCCGTACGGGGCAAGGAGTGGGTGTACGGACACGAGGAGGTGGCGGCGAGGCATGACGAGCATGTCGAGGGCGAGAGTGGCCCGGCGCATCGCGGCCGGCGCGGCCTATGGCGGCGGCGGCATCGGCCTGGCCGGGGCGGCGGTCGTGGGACTGCTGCTGGCGGAGGCGCGACTGGCCCGGCGCCATGTGAACGGAGGCGGCGAGCGCATCCGGGTCCCGCACGCGGACGGCCGCTACGGCAGGACGTACGACGCCCCCGGCGCCCCCGCCGCCGAGCCCCTGCGTCTGGTCCTGCTGGGCGACTCCACCGCGGCCGGCCAGGGCGTCCACCGCTCCGGCCAGACCCCGGGCGCGCTGCTGGCCTCCGGTCTCGCCGCGGTCGCGGAACGCCCGGTGGTGCTGCGCAACGTCGCCCTGCCCGGCGCCCGGTCCGACGACCTCGACCGCCAGGTCGCGCTGGTCCTCGGCACCTCCGACCAGGTGCCCGACATCTGCGTGATCATGATCGGCGCGAACGACGTCACTAACCGCATGCCGCCGACCCGCTCGGTCCGTCATCTCGCGGCGGCGGTACGACGGCTGCGCACCGCCGGCGCGGAGGTGGTCGTCGGCACCTGTCCCGACCTCGGCACGATCGAGCCGGTCCCGCAGCCCCTGCGCTGGCTCGCCCGCCGGGCCTCCCGCCAGCTCGCGGCCGCCCAGACGATCGGCGTGATCGAGCAGGGCGGCCGCACGGTGTCGCTGGGCGACCTCCTCGGCCCGGAGTTCGAGGAGAACCCGCGCGAGCTGTTCGGCCCGGACCACTACCACCCCTCGGCGGAGGGTTACGCCACCGCCGCCATGGCCGTCCTGCCCACCGTGTGCGCCGCGCTCGGCCTCTGGCCGGCCGATGAGGAACGCCCGGACGTCTCCCGCCGCGAGGGCTTCCTGCCGGTGGCCCGTGCGGCGGCGGAGGCGGCGTCGGAGGCCGGCACCGAGGTCACGGCGGCGATGCCGACCGGTCCGCGGGGCCCCTGGGCCTTGCTGAAGCGACGCCGCAGGAGGAGGGTCGAGGAGACCGAGCCGAGCCGGCCGGCACCAGACCAAGCAAGCGCTTAGAAAGTGCGGCCAGGGTCACACGGCAACCACCGTGACCCAGCCCATACGTACGGGTAACTTCCCAAGCAGCCGTGCCCGTACGAACCCTTCCGCCACTGGAGCCGTGATGCCCGAAGCCGTCATCGTCTCGACCGCCCGTTCCCCGATCGGCCGCGCCGTCAAGGGCTCTCTGAAGGACCTGCGCCCGGACGACCTCACCGCCACGATCATCCAGGCCGCCCTGGCGAAGGTCCCCGAGCTGGACCCGAGGGACATCGACGACCTCATGCTCGGCTGTGGCCTCCCCGGCGGCGAGCAGGGCTACAACCTGGGCCGGATCGTCGCCGTGCAGATGGGCATGGACCACCTGCCGGGCTGCACGATCACCCGCTACTGTTCCTCGTCGCTCCAGACCTCCCGCATGGCCCTGCACGCCATCAAGGCCGGCGAGGGCGACGTCTTCATCTCGGCCGGTGTCGAGATGGTCTCCCGGTACGCCAAGGGCAGCTCCGACGGCCTCCCGGACACCAAGAACCCCCTCTTCGCCGAGGCCGAGGCCCGCACCGCCGCCACGGCCGCGTCCGAGGGCTCCACCTGGCACGACCCGCGCGAGGACGGCCTGCTCCCCGACCCCTACATCGCGATGGGGCAGACGGCGGAGAACCTGGCCCGCTCCAAGGGCGTCACCCGCCAGGACATGGACGAGTTCGGCGTCCGCTCGCAGAACCTCGCCGAGGAAGCCCTCAAGAACGGCTTCTGGGAGCGCGAGATCACCCCGGTGACCCTCCCCGACGGCACGGTGGTCAGCAAGGACGACGGCCCGCGCGCCGGCGTCACCCTGGAGGCCGTGTCCGGCCTGAAGCCGGTCTTCCGCCCCGACGGCCTGGTCACGGCCGGCAACTGCTGCCCGCTGAACGACGGCGCCGCCGCGGTCGTCATCATGTCCGACACCAAGGCCCGCGAGCTGGGCCTGACCCCGCTCGCCCGGATCGTCTCCACCGGCGTCTCCGGCCTCTCCCCCGAGATCATGGGCCTCGGCCCGGTGGAGGCCTCGCAGCAGGCCCTCGGCCGCGCCGGCCTGACGATCGACGACATCGACCTGGTCGAGATCAACGAGGCTTTCGCCGCACAGGTGATCCCCTCCTACCGCGACCTGGGCATCGACCTCGACAAGCTGAACGTCAACGGCGGCGCCATCGCCGTCGGCCACCCCTTCGGCATGACGGGCGCGCGGATCACCGGCACCCTCATCAACTCCCTCCAGTTCCACGACAAGCAGTTCGGCCTGGAGACGATGTGCGTCGGCGGCGGCCAGGGCATGGCGATGGTCATCGAGCGCCTCAGCTGACGACCGCGCCGACGACCGTCTCTGCGTAACCGTTTCGGCACCTGCCGTCACGTCATGGCCCGGAGTCCGGGAAACCCCTGGACTCCGGGCCGTTCTGTGATCCAATCATCCCCAGGATGTGACCTATCTCCCTCTCACGGGGATTTACGCAGCTCAGCACCGTTCAGCGGCAAACCCCGGCGTCAATTTCCTGTCCGTTTCGTGACGTTACGCACTGACAGCGGGATAGTCCGCCCTTCAAGCTGATGTAGGAAGTCGGGGGTCGACTTTGAACCGGGAGTACGTCAGTGAGCGCCATGCCGATCGCCTTGCTGGTCACCACGGCCGCCACGGGCGCCGTGGGGGTCGCCGTCCTGCGCACCCTCGTGCAGCTGCGCCGGCAGGTCGCCGCCCTGCACACCCAGCTCGCCGAGAACGTCGCCGCTGAGCGGCGGGGCTTCGTGCCGGCGGCCCGAAGCACCACGGACACCGCCGAGATACGCGCGGCCGTGGCCGAGGCCCTCGCCGAGGAGCGGGAGCGGGAACTGGCCGAGGCACGCGCCTTCTGGGCCGCCCAGGAGACCCGTGACGCCTCCGACGCCCCCTCCCTGCTGGGTCTGCCGGACAGCGAGCTGTTCCTGCCCCGTCAGACCGACTTCGTGGGCCTGGAGCCGCTGGAGCCGGTGACCGAGCCGACCGCGGACGCCGACGAGTTCGCCGCGGACTCCCCCGAACTGGCCGCGGCCCGCCGCCGCCACCCGTCCCACCCGGACTTCGTCCCCGTCCAGTCACCCGTGGTGAACGACCACGAGCGCACGGTGGCCGCCCTGGAGGAACTGGCCGCGTCCCGCACCGAACTGACCGACGTGCGCCCCGGCCCCCTCGGCACCCTCGACGTCTACGTCTTCGCCGACGGCACGACCCTGTGCATGACCCCGGGCCACCGGGAGACCGCGGACCGCTTCGCGGCGGCCCTCACGGCGGGCGAGACCCCGTACCTCCTGGGCGGCTCGGGCATCTCGGGCGCGTACACCCTGACGTTCGCGTGCGGCGAGGAGACGGTCTACATCCTGGCGGACAGGGTCATAGCGAGCCTGTAGACGCGGGGAGGCGCAACCCCCTCAGGGGCGCGGGGAACTGCGCGACCGGCCACCACGCACCGCCCGTCGCCCACGCACCTCAAACCCCCGCCCGCTTCTGTGCCTCCTCCACCCACCGCACGGCTTCAGCGACCTGGCCCTCATCGGAAAGCACGACCGCCAGATCATGCACCGCCACGGTGATCTGATCAGCCGCGGCGAACATCCCCGCGTCCGGCATCTCGCGAGGCTCCACCGACGGCTCCTCGATGGTCTGCGCCCAGTGAGCCAACTGCCTGGCCAGCGCCAGCGCCTCAGCGGCAGCGCCCCGCTGCAACCGGCTCTGCGGAGCGGCACGCAAACGATCGGCGAAGTGATCCACCGCACGGGTCAGAGACGTCGTATCCACCACGCCGTGAGCGTACGCGTCGTACCCGGACTGTTGCCAACGGGCGAACGCTCAGGCACGGTGACCTGAAGGACCGGCTTACATCCCCTTTGCAACCGGAGGCGCCGATGTCCCATGTCCTCTCCGAGGAGACGCACCGCAATCTGCTCGCCCGCATCCCCCACTGCACCGGCCGTGAAGTCTCCGACTGGCTGCGCACCGTCGACGAAGGCCCCGCTCTCCGCTTCGAGGAGAAGGTCAGCTGGCTGCGCCACGAGCACAATCTCGCGTACGGCCACGCCAAGGCGATCATCCACGAGTACGAACTGAGGAGGGCCGCGCGCAAATTCCTGTAGGGCGCGCAGACGCCGAAGGGCCCCGGTCCGAAGACCGGGGCCCTTCCGTGCTCGCGGTGCCGCTAGTCGTTGCTGTTGAGGATCGCGAGGAGTCGCAGGAACTCCATGTAGATCCAGACCAGCGTCAGCGTGAGGCCGAAGGCGGCGAGCCAGGCCTCCTCGCGCGGGGCGCCGTAGGCGATGCCGTCCTCGACCTGCTTGAAGTCCAGGGCGAGGAAGCAGGCACCCAGGATGATGCCGATGATGCCGAAGACGATGCCGAGGCCACCGCTGCGGAAGCCGAGGCCGTCGCCGCCGCCGAAGACGGTGAACAGCAGGTTCACGGCCATCAGCAGGACGAAGCCGAGCGCCGCGGCCATGACGAAGCCGTAGAAGCGCCGGTTGACGCGGATCCAGCCCGCCTTGTACGCCACGAGCACACCGGCGAAGACCGCCATGGTGCCGAGCACCGCCTGGGCGACCACGCCGTCCGCGATGTACGTGGACACCGCCGACGAGATCACGCCGAGGAAGACGCCCTCGAGGGCGGCGTACGACAGGATCAGCGCCGGCGCGGGCTTGCGCTTGAAGGACTGGATCAGGGCCAGCACCATCGCGACCAGGCCGGCGCCGACGGCGATGCCGTAGGACTTGCCGAGGTTGGCCTCGTCGACGGGCAGCAGCAGCCAGGACAGGACCGCCGTGACGACCACGGTGCCGAGCGTGGTCGCGGTGCGCGCGACGACGTCATCCATGGTCATGGCGCCCGGGTGGACCGGGGCCTGCGGCGGGGCGCCCACCTGCTGGGCGTAGGGGTTCTGCGCGTAGGGGTTGCCCGCCTGCTGGGCGTACGGGTCGCCCTGCGCGTACGGGTTGGCCTGTGTACCGACAGCGGGTCCCCCGGCCTGCGGCGTCGCGTTGAAGCCCGCGTAGCCGTTGTCGCGGCTGAACCCCCGTCGCGAGAAGACCGGGTTTCTGCTCCTCATTTCACTCCTCCATGGCCGCCGTGCGCGGCCTTGGCGTCAAGAGTAATAGGTAGGCAAAGGATTGACCCTACTGCTTGGGGAGGATCTTTCCCTCGTCGTGCTGCGCAACACGCTACGTGGCGTCCTGATTCCCGCTAGTGGAGGCCCTCATTCATGACCAACCTGCGACCTGGCCGGAACCGGCCGGAGATCGTGCGGTCGATCACCCGAACGGGAACCCGGTGTATCCCTCGGCCAGGTCGGTCTCGGCGGCGCGCGAGGAGGCGATCCGCTCCAGCCGGGCGATCTGGAGCCGGTCCTCGAAAGGGGTGGCGTCCGGGGCCCGGTGCAGCAGGGTGGTCATGTCGTAGGAGAACCGCTCGGCCTGCCAGACGCGCCGCAGACAGGTCCGCGAGTACGCGTCGAGCAGCTCGGCCGACCCGGTCTCCTTCTCGTGCGACAGCGCCCGCGCGAAGGTGACGACGTCGCCGACGGCCAGATTCAGCCCCTTGGCCCCGGTCGGCGGCACGATGTGGGCGGCGTCGCCCGCCAGGAACAGCCGGCCGTGCCGCATGGGCTCGTGGACGTACGACCGCATGGGGGTGACGGACTTCTGGGTGATTGGCCCGCGTTCCAGCCGCCATCCGTCCTCGGTCTCGAAGCGCCTCTCCAGCTCGTCCCAGATCTCCTCGTCGCCCCAGCTCTCGGCGTCGGTGCCCTCGGGGACCTGGAGGTAGAGGCGGGACACGGAGGGCGAGCGCATGGACAGCAGGGCGAAGCCGCGGTCGTGGCGGGCGTAGACCAGTTCGTCGTGCGAGGGCGCCACGTCGGCGAGGATGCCGAGCCAGCCGAAGGGGTACGTCCGTTCGAAGACCCGGGTCAGCTCGGCCGGGATCGCCTTGCGGGCGACGCCCCAGAAGCCGTCGCAGCCGACGACGTAGTCGCACTCCAGGACGTCCTCGACGCCCTCGTGCCGGAAGCGGACGCGCGGGCTGTCGGTGTCGGCGCCCTCCACGGCCAGCGCCTCGGCCTCGAACAGCAGCGGGCCGCCCTCCTTCAGCTGGAGGGCGATGAGGTCCTTGCAGACCTCGGTCTGGGCGTACACCATCACGGACCGGCCACCGGTGAGGGCGGGGAAGTCGACGCGGTGGCGCTTCCTGTCGTAGCGCAGCTCGATCCCGTCGTGGCGCAGCCCCTCGTGGTCCATGCGCTCCCCGGCGCCGGCCGCGCGCAGCACGTCGACCGTGCCCTGTTCCAGGATCCCGGCGCGCTGGCGGTGTTCGACGTAGGCCCGGTCGCGGCTCTCCAGGACGACGGAGTCGATGCCGGCGCCGTGGAGCAGACGGGCGAGGAGGAGGCCGGCCGGGCCGGCGCCGATGATGCCGACGGTGGTGCGCATCGGGCGTTCCCTTCAGACAGCGGATCACGTAGGTGTTCGTCCAGTGAAATTTTCTTCACTCTTGTCGTACGTGAGTCTGCGCGCGGGGGTACCCGGTGTCAACGTCTCGATGAACGGCGCCGTCGTCGACGAGGTGCCGGAAGTGCCCAGAGCCGGACTTGAACCGGCACGCCCGCGAAGGGGCAGCGAGGTTTAAGCTCGCCGTGTCTGCATTCCACCATCTGGGCAGGCCTTGGGCTCCGCGTTGAGCTTCCGACCCTATCGGGATCCGTCCCCCGAACAGCGGAAGAGTGGACCGATGTTGTCTTATTTTATTGACGTCTGAGGGTGCATCAGCACCTGGAACTGGCCATCCGCACTTGCCAGTAGCCTGGCGCGCGGCAACCGCTTGCGCATGCGGAATGACGGAATTTCACCGCCCGAACGAGGGTGCTCCACCGGTTCTTGACGAATCGTCCGCCCCCACGGGGTCATCCCCAGGTATGACACGGCGCTCCCCGGTCCGACCGGAGTCTGCCTTCAGAACCGGAACAGCGACTGACTACACGGCCGTCGGGCACCGGAACGATGGGTCGGGTCCCCAGGACACCCACCCCCTCGTCCCGACAGGAGCGCGTTCCCGTGACCACCAGCCCCCTCGCCGAACGGACCACCGCCGTGGCCGCCCGTGCCACGGACCTGTCGAAGATCTACGGGCAGGGCGAGACCCAGGTGGTCGCCCTGGACCGGGTCTCCGTCGACTTCCGGCAGGCCGAGTTCACCGCGATCATGGGTCCCTCCGGCTCCGGCAAGTCCACGCTGATGCACTGCGTGGCCGGCCTCGACACCTTCTCCTCGGGCTCGGTGCGCATCGGCGAGACCGAGCTCGGATCGCTGAAGGACAAGCAGCTCACCAAGCTCCGCCGGGACAAGATCGGCTTCATCTTCCAGGCGTTCAACCTGCTGCCCACGCTGACCGCCCTGGAGAACATCACCCTCCCGATGGACATCGCGGGACGCAAACCGGACAAGGAGTGGCTGGACTCGGTCATCCGGATGGTGGGCCTCAAGGACCGGCTGGGTCACCGCCCCTCCCAGCTCTCCGGCGGCCAGCAGCAGCGCGTCGCGGTCGCCCGCGCCCTGGCGTCCCGGCCCGACATCATCTTCGGCGACGAGCCGACCGGAAACCTCGACTCCCGCTCCGGCGCCGAGGTGCTGGGCTTCCTGCGCAACTCCGTGCGGGAACTGGGCCAGACGGTGGTGATGGTGACCCACGACCCGGTGGCGGCGTCGTACGCGGACCGCGTGGTGTTCCTCGCGGACGGCCGGATCGTCGACGAGATGCACCGCCCGACGGCGGACACCGTCCTGGACTTCATGAAGCAGTTCGACGCGAAGGGCCGTACCAGCTGATGTTCCGCACCGCCCTGCGCAACGTCCTCGCGCACAAGGCCCGGCTCCTGATGACCGTGCTCGCCGTGATGCTCGGCGTGGCCTTCGTCTCCGGGACCCTCGTCTTCACCAACACCCTCTCCAACGCCCTGCAGAACAGCTCCGCCAAGGGCTTCGACCAGGTCGACGTCGCCGTCACCGCCGAGAGCCGGGAGGACACCAGCGACCGCATCGCCGAGACCCCCGCACTGACCGAGGCCCTGCGCGAGAGGAGCGCGAAGGTGCCGGGCGCCGCGTCGGCCATCGGCGTCGTCACCGGCTTCACCGCCCTCGCCGACAAGGACGGCAAGCTCGTCGGCGGCGGTTTCCAGTCACAGGGCGGCAACTACTGGGGCGACAAGGACCCCCGCTACCCGCTCACGCAGGGCAGCGCCCCGCACGGCGCGGACCAGGTCGCCATCGACGCGAAGACCGCCGAGCGCACCGGCTACCAGGTCGGCGACACCCTGCGTCTGTCGGTCGACGGCCCGGTCCTCGCCCCCCGGATCTCCGGGATCTTCACCACCGACGACGGCAATGTCGCGGCCGGCGGCAGCCTCGCCCTGTTCGACACCGCGACCGCGCAGAAGCTGTTCGGCGAGCCGGGGCAGTACCACGAGATCGACGTCAAGGCGGCCGCCGGCACCTCGCAGACCGCGCTGGAGGCGGCCCTGAAGGCGGCGCTGCCCCGGGACGAGGTGAACACCGTCACCGGTCGCGAACTGGCCGACACCCAGGCCAGGTTGATCTCCTCCTCGATGAGCGGTCTGAAGCAGGGCCTGCTGGTGTTCGCCGGGATCGCGCTGTTCGTCGGCACGTTCATCATCGCCAACACCTTCACCATGCTGGTCGCCCAGCGCACCAAGGAGCTGGCGCTGCTGCGGGCCGTGGGCGCCTCGCGCCGCCAGGTGACGCGGTCGGTGCTGGTCGAGGCGTTCGTGGTGGGCGCGGTGGCCGGGGTGACCGGTCTGGTGGCCGGCATCGGCATCGGCGCCGGGCTGCGCGCGCTCATGGGCACGCTCGGCGCGACCGTCCCGGACGGGCCGCTCGTCGTCTCCCCCGGCACGGTCGCCGCCGCCCTCGCCGTCGGTGTCGTCATCACCATGCTGGCGGCCTGGCTGCCCGGCCGCCGGGCCGCGAAGATCCCGCCGGTGGCGGCGATGAGCAGCGTCCACGCCAAGGCCACCACCAAGTCGCTGGTGCTGCGCAACACGCTCGGCGCGCTGTTCTCGGCTGCGGGCGTCGCGACCGTCCTGTACGCGACGACGATGGACGGCTCGGACGGCCAGGCCCCCATGGGCATCGGCGCGGTCCTGCTGATCATCGGCGTGTTCATCCTGACGCCGCTGCTGTCCCGTCCGCTGATCGCGGGCACGGCGCCGGTCCTGCGGGTCTTCGGTGTCTCCGGCCGGCTGGCCCGGCAGAACTCGGTGCGCAACCCGCGCCGTACGGCCGCCACCGCCTCGGCGCTGATGATCGGCCTCACCCTGATCACCGGGATGACGGTGATGGCGGGCAGTCTGCAGAAGTCCATCGACAGGATGGCCGCCTCGGCGATCCGCGCCGACTACGTGGTGTCGATGGCGAACGGCAACGAACTCTCCCCGGACGTCGAGAAGACGCTGAAGTCCACCGAGGGCGTCACCGACACCAGCCCGCTGCGCAACGCCCCCGCCCGGATCGACGACACCACCGAGTACCTCACCGGCGTCGACGGCTCCGCCATCGGCAAGCTGACCGACCTGCCCGTCGACGACGGCACCTTCGCGGTGGGCGGCGCCAAGGTCGTCGTGGACGAGGAGACCGCGAAGCTGCACGGCTGGAAGGCCGGTTCGGACTTCACCGCCTCCTACGAGGACGGCGCGAGGCAGCGGCTGACGGTCGCCGGGGTGTACGAGGCCAACGAGCTGATCCGGGGCATCCTGCTCGACACCTCCGCGCTCGCCCCGCACCAGAAGGACCCGACCGACATGCAGGTCATGGTCAAGACCTCGGGCGGCGCCTCGGACGCCACCAAGGACCGGCTGGAGAAGGCCCTCGGCTCCAACCCGGCCATCAAGGTGCAGAGCAAGAAGGACCTGTCCGACAGCATCGCGCAGATGTTCACGCTGATGCTGAACATGCTCTACGGCCTGCTGGCCATGGCCGTGATCGTCGCGGTCCTCGGGGTGATCAACACGCTGGCGATGTCGGTGTTCGAGCGCTCCCAGGAGATCGGCATGCTGCGCGCGATCGGCCTGGACCGCCGCGCGGTCAAGCGGATGGTCCGGCTGGAGTCCCTCGTCATCTCGCTGTTCGGCGGGGTGCTCGGGATCGGCCTGGGCGTCTTCTTCGGCTGGGCGGCCGGTGAGCTGGTCGGCACGAGGATGGCGACGTACGAACTCGTCCTGCCGTGGGACCGGATGGCCGTGTTCCTGCTGATGGCCGCCGGTGTGGGCGTCCTCGCGGCGCTGTGGCCGGCGCGGCGGGCGGCCCGGCTGAACATGCTGGCGGCGATCAAGTCGGAGTAACCGGGGTACGCAAGGGGCCCCGCCGTGGACACGGCGGGGCCCTTCTTCATGCGCTCGCCTTCATGCGCTCGTCTTCATGCGCTCGCCTTCATGTGCTCGCCTTCATGCGCTCGCCTTCATGCGCTCAGTTCCAGGTGCGGGCGCGCAGCGGCATCCCGGAGTCGCCGGACTCCGGTGTGCGGACGGCGAGGACCTGGTTGACGCCGAGCCGGTTGCGTTCGAAGCCGACGGCGCAGGCGGCCATGTACAGCCGCCAGACGCGGGCCCGGCCGGGACCGGTGAGCCGTACCGCGCGCTGCCAGTCGTCCTCCAGCCGGGCGACCCACCGGCGCAGGGTGAGCGCGTAGTGCTCCCGGATCGCCTCGACGTCACGGACCTCGAAGCCGGCCCGTTCGAGCTGGGTGACGGTGGTGCCGACGGGGGCCAGCTCGCCGTCCGGGAAGACGTAGGAGTCGATGAACCCGTCGAGGTGATAGGTGGATTCGTCCTGCTGGGGGCGCCGGGAGATCTGATGGTTGAGCAGGCGTCCGCCGGGGACGAGCAGCGCGTGCAGGTCGTTCGCGTACCGCAGGTACTTCTCCGCGCCGACGTGCTCGGCCATGCCGATGGAGGAGATCGCGTCGTACGGCCCGTCGCTCACGTCCCGGTAGTCCTGCACCCGGATCTCGACGCGGTCGGTGAGTCCGGCGTCGGCGACGCGCTTGCGGGCGTAGGCGGCCTGTTCTCCGGAGAGGGTGATCCCGACGACGCTCACCCCGTGCTCACGGGCCGCGTGGACGGCCAGGGAGCCCCAGCCGCAGCCGACGTCGAGGAGCCGCTGACCGGGCCTCAGGGCCAGCTTGCGGCAGACGAGTTCGAGCTTGTCGCGCTGGGCCTCCTCGAGGGTGCCGTCGGGGCGGGGCCAGTAGGCGCAGGAGTACACCATGGACGGGCCGAGGACGATCTCGTAGAAGTCGTTGCCGACGTCGTAGTGGTGGCTGATGGCCTGGCGGTCGGTGCGGCGGGTGTGGTGGTGCCGGGCGCGGCGCACCTCCTCGGGGGGAGGGGCGGGCGGCAGCGGCGGTCCGGCCAGCTTCAGCAGCTCCAGCGCGGCCGAGCGGAACCGGGGGTCGCGCACGGCCTCGGCGAGGCCGCGGGCGTCGTCCCCGCGCTCCCAGACCAGCCCCGCGAGCAGATCCATGGCGACGAAGAGGTCGCCCTCGATCTCCAGGTCCCCGGCGACCCAGGCGCGGGCCAGACCCAGCTCACCGGGCTTGAACACCATACGGCGCAGGGCTCGGCGATTGCGCACGACCAGCGCGGGGGCCTCGGGCGGCCCCGCCTGCGAACCGTCCCAGGCGCGGATGCGCATCGGGAGCGGGGTACCCAGCAGCTGTTCGACGATCGCATGGAGCCGCGGCGCGGCATCGGCCATGGAGCACACCTCCGTGACGGTGATCCCGGACTGTCCGGATTCCACGTAAACACGGAAGGTGCCCGAGTACAGTCCCGCGCGGCCGGTACGACCGGGCAAAAAGAGGTGCAGTCGTCGCGGGTACGTCAGGACAGCCGAAGGGGCCGCCCGCACCACGGATGGCGGGCGGCCCCTTCGGGTCGTTCAGCGGGGGGAGATCAGGAGGCCTTGGCCTTCTCGTTCTCCGGCTTGGCCGCGACCGGGGCCGGGGCCGGGGCCGGCTTGGCGGCCTCGTAGAACTCCTCGCGCGGCGACTCCAGGGCGCCGAGGGCGACGACCTCGCGCTTGAGGAACATGCCGAGGGTCCAGTCGGCGAAGACGCGGATCTTGCGGTTCCAGGTCGGCATCGCCAGACCGTGGTAGCCACGGTGCATGTACCAGGCGAGACGGCCCTTGAGCTTGATCTTCATCTTGCCCATGACGATCATCGCGACGCCCTTGTGGAGGCCGAGACCGGCCACCGCGCCCTTGTTGGAGTGCGCGTACTCCTTCTGCGGGAAGCCCCGCATACCGGAGACCACGTTGTCGCCGAGGACCTTGGCCTGGCGCAGCGCGTGCTGGGCGTTCGGCGGGCACCAGGCGTTCTCGACACCGGCCTTGCGGGCGGCGACGTCGGGGACCTGGGCGTTGTCGCCGGCGGCCCAGATGTAGTCGGTGCCCTGGACCTGGAGGGTCGGGGCGGTGTCGACGTGACCGCGGGGGCCGAGCGGGAGGCCGTAGCGGGCCAGGACCGGGTTCGGCTTGACGCCGGCGGTCCACACGATGGTGTTGGAGTCGACCTCGAGGCCGTTCTTCAGCACGACGTGGCCGTCGACGCAGGAGTCCATGGAGGTGGAGAGGTAGATCTCCACGCCACGGGCCTCGAGGTGCTCCTTGCCGTACTGGCCGAGCTTGGGGCCGACCTCGGGAAGGATCTTGTCGGCGGCGTCGACGAGGATGAACCGCATGTCCTCGCGGGAGACGGTCTTGTAGTACTTGGCCGCGTCGCGGGCCATGTCCTCGACCTCACCGATGGTCTCGGCGCCGGCGAAGCCGCCGCCGATGAAGACGAAGGTGAGCGCCTTGCGGCGGATCTCCTCGTCGGTGGTGGAGTCGGCCTTGTCGAGCTGCTCGAGGACGTGGTTGCGCAGGCCGATGGCCTCCTCGACGCCCTTCATGCCGATGCCCTGCTCGGCGAGGCCGGGGATCGGGAAGGTGCGGGAGACCGCGCCGAGCGCGATCACCAGGTAGTCGAAGGGCAGCTCGTACGCCTCGCCGACCAGCGGGGCGATCGTGGCGACCTTGCGGTCCTGGTCGATGGTGGTGACCCGACCGGTGAGGACCTCCGCCTTCGGCAGCACGCGTCGCAGCGGGACGACGACGTGGCGCGGGGAGATGTTGCCGGCGGCGGTTTCGGGGAGGAAGGGCTGGTAGGTCATGTACGACCGGGGGTCGACGACCGTGACGGTCGCCTCGCCGTAGCGCATCTTCTTCAGAATGCGCCGAGCTGCGTACAGGCCTACGTACCCACCGCCTACTACGAGGATCCTGGGACGCTCCGTGGTGCTCATGGCATCGAGTATCCACCCGCCCCAGGGGGGTCGCTCGTGCGCCCCTTCACAAGCTTGTGGAGGGTGTGTGCTATCCTCCGCCACCCGCGTGATCCACGTCATGGCGCGGAGCGGGAACCAGCGTGCAGGGCAAGGCGTTGTCAATGCCGCGTGAGCTGCCTCTCCGCCGGTTCGGGGGTGGGGTGAGGCGCCGGAAACACACCCCCCGCGGGCCTTCGCGAAACGTCCGTGCGCGCCTCTTTTGAACACGTTCACACGGGTGTTGACCCCCCGGAAGGGTCAACCGGCCCTCATTCGTCCCCCACCGGGGCCCAATTCCTTGTGAAGAACTTCACGAACTTTTCCGCGGGGGTGGAGCCGAGGGGCCCGGCCGGGCCCCCGGCACCGCTCAAACGGGCGTCCTGCCTGCTCAGCAGAGGGTGGGTGGGAGCGTTCGGAGTCAGCGGGAGGCCGCCGCCGCCGACCAGGCGATGCCGTCGAGGATGTCGTGCTCGCTCACCACGACCTCCCGGGCGCCGATCCGTTCCATGATCGCCAGAAGGACGAGGGCGCCCGCCGCGATCACGTCCACCCGGCCCGGGTGCATCGAGCCGATCGCCGCCCGCTGCGCGTGGGTGGAGCGCAGGAGCCACTCGGTGATCTCCCGGACCTTGTCGTGGGAGACACGCGAGTGGTGGATGGCCTCCGAGTCGTACGCGGGCAGCTCCTGCGCGATCGCGGAGACCGTCGTCACCGAGCCCGCCAGACCGACCAGGGTGTGCGCCTCGCGCAGCGGCACCGTCTCCTCGGCGAGGTCCAGGGCCGCCTCGATGTCGGCGCGCATCGCCGCGATCTGCTCCGCGGTCGGCGGGTCGGTCACCTTCCCGTCCGCGACCAGGTGCCGCTCGGTCATCCGCACACAGCCGACGTCCACCGAGCGGGCCGCCCGGACGTGCTCCTCGCCGACGACGAACTCCGTGGAGCCGCCGCCGATGTCCACCACCAGGTAGGGGCGGGTGAGGTCCGCGCGGCCCGTGAGTTCCTTCGTGGCGCCCGTGAAGGAGAACTCGGCCTCCTGGTCACCGGTGATGACCTCCGGCTCGACGCCCAGGATGTCCAGCACGCCCCGCACGAAGTCGTCGCGGTTCTCGGCGTCCCGGGAGGCGGAGGTGGCGACGAACCGCAGCCGCTCCGCCCCCAGCTCCTTGATCACCGCCGCGTACTCCCGGCACGCGGCGAAGGTCCGCTCCAGCGCCTCGGGCGCCAGCCGGCCGGTCCGGTCGACGCCCTGCCCGAGGCGGACGATGGTCATACGGCGGTCCAGTTCGACCAGTTCGCCGGTCTCCGGGTCGCAGTCGGCGACGAGGAGCCGGATGGAGTTCGTACCGCAGTCGATGGCGGCGACACGGGTCATAGGGGGTGCCCTTCGAGACGTACGCAAGCAGAGTCGGCCCGTCCGGCGGTTGAGGACGAGGCCCTTTCGTTGCCGAAGCGGGGGCCGGGGGCGGCAGCCCCGGAAACGTCGACCGCAGGAACGGTCACTCCTCGGCGGCAGCCGTCGTCACGCACGTCCCCTTGGCCCACCACTGCGGCAGCATGGCGAGCGCCTCGTCGCCCAGCGGGTTCACACCGGGGCCCGCCGCCAGGGAGTGCGCCACGAGGACGTGCAGGCACTTCACCCGGTCCGGCATGCCGCCCGCGCTCGGGAAGCCCTTCAGCTCCTCGATCTCGTCCCGGCGCCGGACGTAGTCCTCGTGCGCGGCACGGTAGGCGGCCGCGAGCTCCGGGTCGCTCTGGAGCCGCTCCGTCATCTCCTTCATCACACCGTTCGCCTCGAGCGTGCCGATCGCGGAGTTAGCCTTGGGGCACGTCAGGTAGTACAGCGTCGGGAACGGGGTGCCGTCGGGCAGCCGCGGCGCCGTCTCGACGACGTCCGGCTGACCGCACGGACAGCGGTGCGCGATCGCGCGCAGTCCGCGCGGCGGACGGCCGAGCTGCTGCTTGAAGGCCTCGACGTCGGCGTCGGTGGGCTCGGTGCGCGGGGTGGTCGGCGGGGGCGTTTCCATGCTTCGGGGACTGTCTCTCTGTCGGTTCACTGGTCGGAGGCGTCGGACTTGTCGACCCCGTCCCAGACGTTCGAGTACCAGGGGCGGTCGGCCGCCCCGAGATCGGCGCGGGCCTTCTTGGCCGCGTCCGGGTCGATCACGATGAAGCCGGTCTCCCCCGGCATCACATAGTGCAGCCGCTCCCGGATCTGCTGCTCGGCGTACGCGTCGTCCTGCCAGCGTGCCTTGAGGTCGCGGAGCTGTTCCACCCGCCGGGTGGCCTCGGCCTTCTCCCGCTCCAGATCGGCGACGTCGGCGCGCTGGGAGACGTACTGCCGCATCGGGTAGGCGAGGGCCACGATCAGCGTGCACAGGACCAGCGCGAGCAGGGCCGCGCGGCCGGTGAGACGGGAGCGGCGGGCCTGGCGCTTGGTCTGGGAGCGGTAGACGCGGGCCGCGGTCTGCTCGCCGAGCAGCCGCAGTCTGGTCGCGGTGGAGAAACGGTCCCGGTCCTTCACGGCCATCGGCTTCGCGCCTCCCCTTTCACCCACACGCGCGTACGTCTCACACGCGCGTACGTCCCCGCACACGGTACGGGACCGAGTACGGGGACGTACGTACGACTGGCTGTCACCTGCCCACGGCGGGGCCGGCGGGGTCAGCCCTTGGAGACCTCGCCGCGGCTGTGCCTACTGGTTCGCGGAGCGAAACCGCGGGAAGGCGGAGCGGCCGGCGTACACCGCCGCGTCGTCGAGGATCTCCTCGATGCGCAGGAGCTGGTTGTACTTGGCGACGCGCTCGGAGCGGGCCGGGGCGCCGGTCTTGATCTGGCCGCAGTTGGTGGCGACGGCCAGGTCGGCGATGGTGACGTCCTCGGTCTCGCCGGAGCGGTGGGACATCATGCACTTGAAGCCGTTGCGCTGGGCCAGCTCGACGGCGTCCAGGGTCTCGGTGAGCGAGCCGATCTGGTTCACCTTGACCAGCAGGGCGTTGGCGGTGCCCTCCTCGATGCCGCGGGCGAGACGCTCGGGGTTGGTGACGAACAGGTCGTCGCCGACGAGCTGCACCTTGTCGCCGAGACGGTCGGTGATGACCTTCCAGCCGGCCCAGTCGTCCTCGAACAGCGGGTCCTCGATGGAGACGAGCGGGTAGGCCGCGACGAGCTCCTCGTAGTACTCCGTCATCTCGGCGGCGGAGCGCTCCTTGCCCTCGAAGAGGTACTTGCCGTCCTTGTAGAACTCGGAGGCGGCGACGTCGAGCGCGAGGGCGATCTGCTCGCCCGGGATGTAACCGGCTTCCTTGATCGCCTCGAGGATGAGGTCGAGGGCGGCGCGGTTGGAGTCCAGGTTGGGGGCGAAGCCGCCCTCGTCGCCGAGACCGGTGGACAGGCCCTTGGTCTTCAGCACCTTCTTGAGGGTGTGGTAGACCTCGGTGCCCCAGCGCAGGGCCTCGGAGAAGGACTCGGCGCCGATCGGGGCGATCATGAACTCCTGGATGTCCACGTTGGAGTCGGCGTGCGAGCCGCCGTTCAGGATGTTCATCATCGGCACCGGCAGCAGGTGCGCGTTGGGGCCGCCCAGGTAGCGGAAGAGCGGGAGGTCGCTGGCCTCGGAGGCGGCGTGGGCGACGGCGAGCGAGACGCCGAGGATGGCGTTGGCGCCGAGGGAGCCCTTGTTGTCGGTGGCGTCCAGGTCGAACATGGCCTGGTCGATCAGGCGCTGCTCGGTGGCGTCGTAGCCGACGAGCTCCGGGCCGATCTGCTCGATGACGGCGAGGACGGCCTTCTCGACACCCTTGCCCTGGTAGCGGTTGGGGTCACCGTCGCGGAGCTCGATGGCCTCGAAGGCGCCGGTGGAGGCGCCGGACGGAACGGCGGCACGACCCGTGCTGCCGTCGTCGAGGCCGACCTCGACCTCGACCGTGGGGTTGCCTCGGGAGTCCAGGATTTCCCGGGCTACGACGACGTCGATGGACGGCACGAGCATCTCCTTCTTGGGATGTGACGCTGGTTGTGCGGGGCCGCGTGGGCCTTGCGACTAGAGCCTAACCGCCTTCGGGGCGTCGGCAGCCGACCGACCGTCCCGTGGACAATGACCGTACACATTGTTCCCCATCGGAACAAAGAGCGGGTGGCGCGGGGACGAACACACGGGCAAAGAAAAACCCCGCTCCGGTGCGTACGGGGGAACACGCACCGGAGCGGGGAGCCCGTGAGGACGGGGGGTGACCCTCACGAGGCATTCAGTGTGCGGGGCCCTGTGATGAGCGGCCTGTGGCCCCGCTGGGAAGCGGGTGTCACTTCAGGTGCAGCTGCTGGCCCGGGTAGATGAGGTCGGCGTCCTCGACGATGCCCTTGTTGAGCTGGAACAGCTTCTGCCAGCCGCCCTTGACCCCGTGCTTCTCGGCGATGGAGCTGAGGGTGTCGCCCTTGACGACCTTGTACTCGCCGTCACCCTTCTTCACCTTCTTGCCGGTCGGGGTGGTGACCGTCTTGGAGGCGGCCGGGCGCTCGGCGGAGCGGGAGGCGCTCTGCTGCTCGGTGGAGCGGGTGGCGGTGGAGCCGGTGGAGCCGCTGGAGCCGCTGGAGCTCGACGAGGAGCCGGTGCTGCCGGAGCCGGTGCTGCCGCCGCCGTACGGCGTGCTCGACAGGCCGGTGCCGCAGACCGGCCAGGCACCCTTGCCCTGGCCCGCGAGGACCTTCTCGGCGATGGTGATCTGCTGTTCCTTGCTGGCCAGGTCGGCCCGCGCGGCGTAGGCGGTGCCGCCGTACGCGGCCCAGGTGGAGGCGGAGAACTGCAGGCCGCCGTAGTAGCCGTTGCCGGTGTTGATGGACCAGTTGCCGCCCGACTCGCACTGGGCGACCGCGTCCCACTCGGAGGCGGTGGCGGCGGAGGCGCTGCCGGTCGCCATCAGCGGGGCGGCGATGGCGACACCGGTGACGCCGGCGAGCGCGGCGACGCGGGTGGCTTTGGACGGACGACGGTGCTTGCCCTTGCCGGAAAACAGCATGGTTCATCCCCTCACCGACGCCTGCGAGGTGAGCTGTCGGGTTCGGGCCGGTTGAGTTGCCCGGCCGCGCACCTCACGGTGCGCGACTTCACCCCGAGCCGGTTCCGGCGGTCAACCGCCGGGCCCGGCACTTACCTTGGGTCCCCCGCTCCTGCCTACGGCGCTTGACGCGACGACTGTTCCCGGACAGCCGCTGGCAGGATTCGGCGTTGCGGCGGCCGGTGCCCGGATTGCCGAGCGGTCCTGACCGTAGACACCCGATCCGGGTAATTTCAAAGACGATCACGACTTCTGAGACTCATCCCACACTTTCACCAAACCGGACATTCGGCGCGAAGCAGGACGTGAACTCCTGCGGCTTTTGGGGGTGTTCCTCCCCTAATGCACCGCCGTGTCGAGGGTCTGACCGGGTGTGATGTCGCTCGGGTCCGAGCCGATGAGGTCCTTGTTCTCGGCGTAAAGGGCGCGCCATCCGCCGTCGAGGTCAAGGGAGTCGGCGATGGAGGCGAGGGTGTCGCCCTCACGGACGGTGTAGGTGGAGGCGGCGTGCCGGCCGGTGGTGGCGGTCGAGGCGCCCTCCGCGGCGGCCTCGTCGGCCGTGGTGCCACGATGACGGCCCGAGCCGAGCGAGCCCGTGTCGACCAGGCTCCAAGTCCCGGCGTCCTGGACGGAATTGTCCGAGTCGCCCGAATCGTCCAGGCCGGGATCGGTCGTCGCGGAACCGTCCGCTCCGTGCGCATCACTCTGATCGCTGTCCGAAGTGCCGGACTTGCCGGAGTCGTTCGCCGGGGAGGAGGCGGTGGACGAAGGGGAATCAGAGGGCGAAGCGGACGAATCGCCCGACGGGGTGGACGTGTCCTCGCCGGAATCACCGGAGTCGTCGGAGCCGGACGCCGACCCCTTGGACAGGTCGGACAATCCGGATGACTCGGACGAGCCGGACTCGCCGTCGGCCACCCCGGTGTCCACGCCGTCCGAGCCGGTCAGCTTGGTGAGCCCGGACGTCAGCCCGCAGGTGCCCCAGGCGCCGATGTCCTCGGCGGCGAGAAGCTTCTGGGCCACGGCTATCTGCTGGTTGCGGCTCGCCAGATCGGCGCGGGCCGCGTAGTCGAGGCCGCCGTACGTCTCCCAGTCCTCCTGGCTCAGGCTCAGGCCGCCGTACTCGCCGTCGCCCTCGTTGGCGCTCCAGGACCCGCCGGTCTCGCACTGCGCCACCTTGTCCCACACCGTGCCGTCGGCGGCGCTGGCGCCACTGGCGGCGAGCAGCGGGATGGCGATGGCGGAACCGGTCACTCCGGCCGCGACGAGGAGGGCCGGGGCCTGACGGGGGCGACGGTGACGACCGTTCCCGGAGAGCATGCGGGGGCCTTTCTCTGGACAGCAGTGACCGCGCGACGGGCGGTGCGAGCACACACGGGTTCGCCGCGCTGACGAGTGAACGTATCGGCAGACGATCACTTGTCACAAGTTAATGCCGCGCAGATCACGTGAAGATCACAGACTTGAGGGTCGGTCACCTTTGCTCCGCGGGATGGTCACGGACGGCGGTGAACTCCACGGGCAGGGTGCGCAGTCCCCGCATGATGAGCCCGCCGCGCCATCTCAAGTCGGCCGGATCCGCGCCGAGTCGGAGGTCGGGGAGCCGGGTGAGGAGGGTGGCGAGAGCGGTCTGGCCCTCCAGCCGGGCGAGGGGCGCGCCGAGGCAGTAGTGGATGCCGTGGCCGTAGCCGAGGTGTTGGTTGTCACGGCGGGAGAGGTCGAGGGTGTCGGGGTCGGTGAAGCGGGCGGGATCGCGGTCGGCGGCGGCGAGGACGACGAGGACGGGATCGCCGGCCGCGATGTCCTGCCCGCCGAGGGTGAGGGGCTCGGTGGCGAAGCGCCAGGTGGCGAGTTCCACCGGGCCGTCGTAACGCAGGAGTTCCTCGACGCCGGTCTCCAGGAGGGCGCGCTCGCCCCGGAAGAGGGAGCACTGGAGCCGGTCGCGCTGCTCGGGGTGGGTGAGGAGGGCGTAGGTGCCGTTGCCGATGAGGTTGACGGTGGTCTCGAAGCCGGCGAAGAGAAGGATGAAGGCCATCGCGGCGGCCTCGTTCTCGGTGAGGTGCTCGCCGTGGTCGGAGGCGCGGATGAGCCCGGAGATGAGGTCCTCGCCGGGCTCCGGCCGCTCGGGGAGTTCTGCGCGCTTGCGGTGGATGAGGTCGAGCAGATAGCCGCGCATCTTCTTCACCGACCGCGCGACACCGCCCCGGGGTCCCCCGCCGTGACGGATCATCATGCCCGCCCAGTCCCGGAAGTCGTCCTGGTCCTCGCGCGGCACACCGAGGAGGTCGCAGATCGCGTAGATGGGGAGCGGGAAGGCGAAGTCGTGGATCAGATCGGCCTCGCCCCGGTCCGCGAACCGGTCGATGAGGTCGTCGGTCAGCTCCTGCACCCGGGGGGCGAACTCGGCGACCCGGCGCGGCGTGAACGCCTTGCTGACGAGCCGTCGCAGCCGGGTGTGGTCCGGCGGGTCGATGTTCAGCAGATGCGTCATCAGCTCGGCCTTGCGCTCGCCCGGGATGCCGGTCTTGCCCCTGGCGTGCTCGGGCTCGTCGTGATGCGCGGGGTTCTTGGAGAGCCGCTGGTCGGCGAGGGCCTGTTTCGCGTCGGCGTACCGGGTGACGAGCCAGGCCTCCACTCCGCTGGGCAGCCGGGTCCGGTGCACGGGGGCGTGCTCGCGCAGCCAGGCGTAGGCGGGGTAGGGGTCGGTGGCGAACTCCCAGGTGAAGAGCTCGGGGGCGGGCGGGGTGGCGGCCCGGGGGTGGGGCTGACTGGTCACTGCTTCCTGTTTCTCGAACGGCTTCCGTTTCCAGACCGCCGGCGCCTCTACTTCTCCCGCTCCCGGTTCTCCGGCTCCCGGTTCTGCCGCTCCCGGTTCTCCCTCTCGCGGATCGCGTCCCGGTAGACGCGGGCCGCGGCGCGCAGGGCCGCCTCCGGGTCGATGCCGTCCGCCTCCGCCCGGGCGGCGAGGGCGAGCAGGTCGTAGCCGATGCCGTCGGCGGCGGGGAGGGGGACGTCGAGGCCGGCCGAGCGGGCTCTCGACGCCAGCTTCGCCGCCAGCGCCAGGCCGGGCTGGTGCAGGGGTATGCCGTCCGTGACGGACTCCCGCCGCTTCTCCACCGCCTTCGTGCGCAGCCAGTGCGCCTTGACCTCCTCCGGGGTGGTCGCCGTGGCGTCGCCGAAGACATGGGGGTGGCGGTGGATGAGCTTGGTGACGATCGTGGCGGCCACGTCGTCGATGGAGAAGGGGGCGTCCTCGTCCTCCTCGGCGATCCGGGCGTGGAAGACGACCTGGAGGAGGACGTCACCGAGCTCCTCGCGGAGTTCGTCGCGGTCGCCGTCCTCGATGGCCTCGACGAGTTCGTACGCCTCCTCGATGCCGTACTTCGTGAGGCCCTTGTGGGTCTGCCGGGAGGACCACGGGCACTCGCGGCGGATCCGGTCCATGACCTGGATCAGATCGAGGAGGCGGGCACCGGGCAGGTCGTAGGAGGCGGGGAGCAGTTCCAGCTCGGGCATCTCGACCCGGCCTGAGCCGGCCAGCCGGGCCAGTCCGTCCGTCAGGGCCGGTTCGCCCTCGCCGGTCGCGACGACCACGACCGTGTGTCCGCCCGCGCAGTCGGTGACCAGGTCCTCGGCGGTCGGGGAGGACTCCTCCACCCGTATCCCCGCCTCGCGCAGATACGGAAGCTGGGGATGGGCACCGTCGGCGCACACGACGCGGTCAGCGGTGCGCAGGGTCTGCCAGGCGGGCCAGGACAACAGGCCGGGGGCGACCCGGTGGCTGGTGGTCAGCAGGACGACTCGGCCCGTCGTGGAGGCGGCGGGTGCGGAGCCGGAGGGTGCGGAGCCGGAGGGTGCGGAGCCGGAGGGTGCGGAGCCGGAGGGTGCGGAGCCGGAGGGTGCGGAGCCGGAGGGTGCGGAGCCGGAGGGTGCGGAGCCGGAGGGTGCGGAGCCGGAGGGTGCGGTCACATCGTTCACACCCCGAACGTAACCCACACCCGCCGGCCGCTCCGCTCGGTTGTCCACAGGCGGCGCGGCCGGTCATACCGTCGTACCGACGGGCGGATGGGCAGGGGGTGGGACGGTCACGCCGTCCGGGTGCTCGCCGCGGTGACCTCACGCACCCACGGCGTCTTCGCGTCCACGCGGCTGACCTTCTTCACGTCCCAGCTGCCGTACCGCGGGTTGAGGTCGACGCCGAGCTTCTTCGACGTCTCCGACAGGGCGCTCCAGAAGGCGGCGTCACTGGTGGTGGTGCCGAGCTGCGAGGCGAGCTTCTGCGCCTGGAGCTGGAGGCGGAGGTTGTCGTCGAGGCGCTGCGGCGGGATGCCGTACTGCTGGAGCCACGCCGTCTCCAGGCCCCGCGCGCCGCCCCACTGCTGCTCCAGGGCGGCCCGCGCCTGCTGGACGTCGTGGCGGCTGACGGTGATGCCCGCGTCCTCGGCCGCGCGGTCGAGGACCTCGTCCAGGACCATGCCGTGCAGGGTGTCCCGGGTGAGGGTGCCGGTCTGGGCGACGACCTGGGCGTACTGCGCCGCGTCGGGGACGGCCGCCCGCTGGGCCTCGCGCACCTCGCCCACGCGGTTCTCGAGCTCGGACACGGTGATCCGCTCACCGCCGACGACGGCCGCCGCGCCGGGATGCGCGTCGTTCCCGCAGGCGGTGAGGAGGGGCGCCGCCATGATCGCGGCGGACAGCAGGAACGCGGTGCGACGACGGCGGCGGTGCAAGGGAACCTCCCGGTCGGAGATTGTGCGACGGTGCACAAAGTCTTGCGGTGATCGATGGTAGGCAGTGGGGCGCCTGGGGCCAACCCATTCGACCAACGATTCACCAGGACTTCCGGCACCGCCGCGCTCGGACACGGCCCGCTCGTCGGTGCGAGGCGTCAGCCCCGCCGGTGGCCCGGGATCAGCTCCGCGCCGCGGCCACCGCGTCCTCGACCGCGTGCGCGACGCCCGCGCGCAGGCCGTCCCCGGTGCTCACGGTGCTGACGTTCGTCCCCGCGCGCGTGCCGCCGACCAGGACGAAGGACACCTTCTCGTGGTGCGCGGCCGTCTCCTGCGCGGCCGTGACCTCCGGCCCGCCCACGGCCAGGACGACCTCGCAGGAGCGCTGGAGGAGGCCGTTGAGGAAGGGGCGCGCGTTGCCGGTGCTCTGCTCGCCGGTCACCGGGGCGTAGCTCACGCGCGCGTGCGTCTTCAGGGACGCGTCCTGCATGCCCTGCCAGACCGCCGCCGCGGTGGTGCCGGCCGTGATGCCCCGGTCGCCGGTGAGGAGGCAGGCGTCGACGTCGGTGTAGGCGCGGGCGCGGGTGGCGGGGACCGGAGGACGGTCGTCGTGCGAGAAGAACAGGACGGCGGTGACCAGCAGCGCGGCCGTCACGGCGAGCGCCCCCGCCGTGAGGGCGATGGCGCGTCCGCTCAGGGCGCGCAGCCGGCCGAGCACGGCGCGCCCCAGAACGGTCGCCCGCCCCCCGGGCGCCGACCGCGCCGGGCGCGCCCGGGACACCTGTCGCACCTGCTTGGCCATGCGTGTCTCTCCCTCACTCCCCGGCCGGCCGACGCGGCCAGGCCCGCCACGCGTGCGTGGCCGCCGCCGCCGTCGACAGGGCGATCAGCAGCAGGTCGAGGCCGAACAGCGCGCCGTGGGTGTCCACCGGGGTGAGCGCCAGTTCGGCCGTCCAGGCCGCCAGCACCGCGCTGAAGGCGGCGAAGGCCCACCAGTCGGCGCGGGTGCGGCGGCGCAGGGCGAGGACGAGGGAGGGGACGGGGCACAACAACCCCAGGCTGAGGAGGGGCAGCGCGGTGAAGCCGATACGCGCCGCGGGTGTGTGCAGCAGCCCGGCGGCCGGCACGCGCGCGACGACGGCCTTCACCGCCCGCACAGCCCTGACAGCCCGCACTTCCTTCTCCCCTCGCCCGTCTCCGCGTGTGTCCGGGTACCCGGGGTCAGCCGACGAGGGCGACCGGGGCGTCCCAGGCGTCGCGGTCCACCGTGATGGTGTAACCGCCGTGGGTCTCCTTGCTGTTGACCATGTACTGGTGACCGCGGCTGTGCCCGGTGAACTGCGTGGCGCCCCACGGCCAGTCGGTGGTCGTGGTGTTCTTCTTGTCCCACAGCGCGTACCAGAGGTTGCCCGGCAGGTCCGTCTTGTCGGTGGCGTTGGCGATCGCCTTGGCGCTGGAGCTGCTGAAGCCGTAGTAGCCGGCGCGGTAGGTCTTGGCGCGCAGGGTCTTGCTGAAGGAGCGGACGTAGGCGAGGACGGCGTCGTTGCACGACTTGTTCGTGATGTCGTACGCCTCCATGTCGAGGTAGATCGGGCTGCCGGTCTTCATGCCGAGCGCGGAGGCCTTGGCGACGGCGTCCGCCGCGTCGGTGGCACCCAGGGAGGTGGCCGTGGAAGCGGTGATCTTCTCGGGGCTGGAGCCGGTCTGGCAGGGCGGCTGGGCGCCGACGTAGAGCGGGATGAGCTTCCAGCCCACGGAGTTGACCGACTTGACCCAGGAGGCGGTGAGGTTGGGCTGGTTGCAGCCGCGGTTCTTGCCGCCGACGTAGACGGCGGCGGCGCCGTAGAAGCCGTCGGTCTTCCAGGCCTTCATCGCGGACAGGGAGGGCGCGGCACAGGTGTCGAAGGCACGGCCCGTGTAGGTCTTCTGCGCGGGCCAGGTGGTGGCCGCCATCGACTGCTGGGCGGCGATCCCGGCCCCGGCGACGACGGCCGCTCCGGCCACGCCCCATGTGATGTATCTGCGCTTCCTGGACTGCCGGTGCTCGGCCATCCCCACCCCACCCCGTTCTGGTGCTTGCGTATGTGTGTGCGAAACGGATCGCACCGTAACGTGCGTCGGCCCTTCGATCGGGAAACACAGGTTCCCCGGAGCCACAAGATTCGCTCATGTCACAGTAAAGAAAGCGAAGGCCCGGAACCATCGGCCATGACCTACCCTTGCCCCCTGATGACCTGGGGGCGGGATGAACATGGTGACGACGACGCGCGCACAGAAGCGGCTCGAGGGCGGCTGGTTCCAGCGGCTGGCCTGGGCCGCCCTGGGCTGGTTCTCCCTGGGCCTGTTGGTGTGGGTGCCCTTCCTCTATGTGGCGCTGCGCCGCGGCCGCCCCTCCGACTGGGGTGCCTGCGCGTCGTTCGTGCTGTACGAGTGCGTGACGCTGCCGTGGGCGGCGAACTCGAACGACGGCGACGGTGACCCCTTCCTCGGTGTCGCCGCGGTGGTGACCCTGCTGATCGCGACCGTCCTGCTGCTGTTCTGGGTGTTCGACAAGAAGACCCCGACGACACCGCCCCTGCCGGCGTACGGCGGACAGCCGTACCAGCAGGGCTATCCGTACGGTCGGTAGGACTCGCCGGAGGAGCGGCCGCGCCGGCGCTCAGCCGCGCGGCAGGGCACTGAGCGCCGCCACCAGCTCGCGGCTGTAGTCGTCGCAGAGGGCCACCAGTTCGCGTCCCCTTCCGGAGGCCATCGGATCGGAGTCGGCAGCGGCCAGGATCGCCTCGTGGCACCGGCCCTCGACTTCGAGGTTCCTGGTGGCGAAGTAACCGAGGCCGTAGGCGCGCAGAGGGGCGGCGGCCTGCGCCAGGTACTGCTCACGACCCTCCTCCCCCGCCACCTCGTGCAGTGTGTCGTCCAGGTATTGGTCGAGGTGGTCGGCCAGTTCCCGGGTGCGGACGACGACGGTGTCCGTCTGCTCCTCACTCATCTCGCCCAGGGCCTCGCTCACCAGCATCCATCCGCTGATGGCCTCCAGTTGGAAGCTCTCGACGAGATCCGGGTCGATCTCCGACTCGAACAGCGGCGCCCGGCTCACCCGTTCGAAGGCCTCCTGGAAGGCGGGGTCGGGCTCACCGTCCAGCCTGGTCGCGCCGTGGCGGAGGAGTGCCTCGACCGCCGCCGGCTCGACACCCCACTCCTCGGGCATCGGGATGTCCGACACCGGTGCCTGCAGCCGGCGCAGTGCGAAGAACATGGCCTGGTGCCGCTGGGCCCGGTCCATCCGCTCGATCTGTGCCGTCAACGCTTCGTCGAAACGCCAGTCCACCGGACTCCCCATCGCCGCTCACCGGTATCCCATGGTCGCCAGGAAGTTCGACCATGCCTCGTGGTCTCTCCATACGTACATGGACTGTCCGGGTATCTTCGCCTTCGTGCCGAGGGTAACGGGTCCCAGCATCTCGGCCCCGACGTCGCCCAGGAAGTCCTCACAGCCGTCGGGTGCGCAGGCGTTGCGGGACACACCGCCGGCCACCGGGGTCAGGTTGTTCGTCGCCATGTGGTTGACGGCGGTCTCCTCGGCGTGGGCCCCGGCCACATTGGTGGCGATCTCGATGTCCTCACGCCCCAGGGTGGCGATGTAGTCGAGCTGGGCCTTCTCGAGCCCGGCGCCCGCCGCGGAGACCACGTGCACCAGCGAACCGTCGGCTCGGCGCGCGGCGGTCACCGCCGTCGTCCGGAAGACGTCACGCGCGAGCCCGTTCTTGATCTGGCCGTGGATGTCGTCGGCCAGTTGCTTGGCTCCTGCGGCGATCTCCTCCTCGTCGCAGTTGTGGACGAGCACCGGCGTGGTTCCCGCCTGCACGTAGTACGTGTGCAGGGCGCCGATCGTCAGGTCGTACGTGGTGCTGTCCGCGTGGTACGGCCGGACCGCCGCGACCGTCGCCGTGCCGGTCGGTGTCTGGAGGACGTCGCCGGGCCCGAGGTCCTTGGCCTCGACGAAGGAAGAGCGGGTCTCGTCGTAGAAGGGGTGGTGGAAGGTCGTCGTCAGGTGCGCGCCGGGTGCGACCGCCGCCACCGGCCGGGTCGCCGGTGCCGTGCCGTCGCCGTGGCCGTGGCCGGCGGACAGCGCGCCCAGCAGCGCCGCCGACGCCGCCAGGCCGAACGCCGCCTTGCGGGCCGCCTTCCCGGCGAGGGACTTCACCGCGGACTTCTTCGCGCCGACGCCCTCCGCGACCTTGCCCGGCGCCTTCACCGTCACGTCCACGAAGTCGTGGTCGGTGTGCGTGACGATCACGTCGGTGACCACGTGCGCCTGCGTGCCTGCCGCTCCGGGCACCGCGTTGGCGATCTCGTCGCCCACCCGCACCTGGTCGATGGCCTTCGTGGTGCCGTCGGCCATCAGCACGCGGGTCGCGCCCGTGAAGCTGTGCGGCGGGGAAACCCGGCATCCGGGCCCCGCCTCGTCCGAATGCGACTGGGCCCGAGAGCCCGCCCCCTCCGAATCCGCCCGGGAGGCCGCCGCCTCCGTCGCGTCGGTCGCCGCCGTCTCCTCGGCCTCCGTGGCGCCCTTGCCGAACAGGCCGCCGACGACCTTCATCGCCTTGGGGGCCGCCTTGGCGAGGAGCTTGCCGCCGATCTTGCCGAGGGCGCCACCGAGCGCGCCGGCGACCGCGCCGGTCACCGCGGCGCCCGCGAAGGCGCCCGCGGAGCAGTCGTCACCGCCGTTCTCCGCGCAGGCGAAGCCCTGCTCCACGAGGGAGCCGACCGCGCCCGCGGCCGCCGCGCAGCCGATCGAGCCGACACCGGCGGTCAACGCCTCGCAGCCCGCGAAGACCGCCGTGGAGACCACGAAGGAGGTGATCGCGGCCGCGTGGTGCTTCGCGAAGGTCGCCGTCGCCTTCGCCGCCTTCACGGTCGCGTGGTACGCGGTCCGGGCCGCGTGCGCGACGGCGTGCGCCGCCTTCTTCACGGCGTGCGTGACCTTCTTCGCCGCCTTCTTCACGGCATGCACCACGCGATGCACCGCATGGGACACCTTGTGGTAGGCGGAGTGCACCGCATGGACCACACGGTGATACGCGCGTCTCACACGCCGTGCCGTGTAGTGGTAGACGCGTCGCACCACCCGCACCGTCGCGCGGTACACGTCCTTCACGTGGTGGACCACCTTGTGGGCGGCGTGCTTCACCGCGTGCACGACCTTGCGGGCCGCGTGCTTGACCGCGTGGTAGACCTTGTGCGCCGCGTGCTTGACGGCGTGGCTCACCTTGTGCGCGGCCTTCTTCGCCCCGCACACCACGTCGTACCAGGAGCAGTTGCCCGAGTCGTCGGTGCCGGCCAGCGGGTTGTCGTCGACGTAGGCGAAGGGGTTCGCGGAGACCGAGTTCGGCACCGGGTTCAGCGACAGGCTGTCCTTGTTGAGGAACTCGCCGGTGGCCGGGTCGTACCAGCGGGACGCCGTGCCCACGTCACCCGTGCCGGGTTCCGTCCAGCCGGACTGGAAGCCGAGGTGGCCGACCACCGTGTCCGTCGGGGAGACCACCTTGCCCAGCGGGTCGTAGGAGGCCGAGCCCGCCAGAGTCGTCGCACCCGAGGTGAAGGACCCCACCACGTCGTTGTGCTGGTCGGTCAGGGCGAGCACCGCGCCGCCGCCGGAGGGCTTCACCCCGACCAGGCCGCCCGACGGGTCGTAGGTGTAGGTGTCGTCGCCGTCCGAGGCGATCGTGTTGCCGGCGCCGGAGTAGGCGAAGGTGCGCGTCGACCCCGTCGTCGTGTCCCGGTCGGTGATGTTCCGGCCGGTCGCGTCCAGCGTGTACGACTGCTCGCCCGCGACGATCTGCCCGCCGAAGGCGTCCGTCCGGTACGCCACCGTCCCGCCGGCCGTCGACGACTCCTGCGTCATCGTGCCGCGCGCCGAGTAGGAGTAGCTGTGCGTGCCGTCGGACGTCAGCTCGTCGCGCTCGTCGTACGTGTAGACGTCCGCGCCGTTGCGGACCCGGTTGCCGGAGGCGTCGTAGGCGTACGAGGTCGTCGTCGAGCCGCTCGTCCAGGACGTGAGGCGGTTGGCCCAGTCGTACGCGTACGTGTTCGCCGACGCGCCCGAGACGCCCGTCGTCGTCTTGGACGTCAGGTTGCCGTCGTCGTCGTAGCCGTACGCGAAGCTCGCCACCGTCGACGCGCCCTGCACGAGGACGTCGTTGGTCAGCTCGTGCCGGCTGTCGTAGGTGAAGGTGCGCGTCTGGCCCGTCGAGCCGTACGTGACCGTCTTCACGTCGTTCAACTGGTCGTAGGTGTACGTCAGCTGATTGCCCGTGGCCGGGTCGTTCATGGAGGCCGGCCGGCCGGCCGTGTCGTAGCCGTACGTCGTCGTGCCGGCCGCGTCCGTGCGGGACGTCACCGCCGCGTCGTCGTTGTAGGCGAAGCTCGACGTACCCGCCGAACCCGATGTCGTCAGCAGGTCGCCGCGGTCGTCGTAGGTGAACGCGGCGTGCGTGGCGTCCTGGTGGTCGGCCGCGCCGGTGACGCCCGCCTCGTCGGTGTCGGCGGACAGCACGCGGCCGTCGGCGTCGTAGGTGAAGCTGCGCCTCGCGGTCGCCGCGTCGGCGCCCGTGCCGGACATGGACGCCAACTGGCCGACGGCGTCGTACGTCATCGACGTCGTCGTGCCACCGGGGAGAACCGCCGACGTCAACTGCCCGTCCGCGTCATACGCGAACGTCGTCGTGGAGTCGGCGGCCGAGCCGTACCGGGCCGTGGTCGGCTCGACGATCGTCTCCTGCTGGCCCCACGGGGTGTACGTGTAGCGCCAGGAGTTGCCGCGGCCGTCGGTGAAGCGGGTGCGGTTGCCGGCCGCGTCGTAGCCGAAGGTCGTGGTGATCGACGTGGACGCGTCGACCGGCTGGACCTCCTGGGTGATCGTCCCGGCCGCGTCGTACGTGAAACGGCTCGTGTGCTGTCGCGCGTCGGTGGCGGCGACCAGGTTGCCGACACCGTCGTACTGCTGCGAGGTCGACCACAGCTGGACGTTGTTCTTGTCGTACGCGCGCGTGGCGACCGGATCGCCGTCGGCGTTGTAGTCGGTCTGGGTCCAGGTGCCGTCGGCGAGGGTCGTCCTCTGCGGGTCGCCCTGGAAGTCGTAGGTGTAGCCGGTGGTGTTGCCCGCGCCGTCGGTGACCGAGGTGATCTCACCGGCCCGGTCGTAGCCGTACGACGTCCTCACTCCGCCCGGGGTGGTGACCGAGGAGGCGTGCGCCCCATAGGGGTTGCCGGTGGTCACCGCGTAGGAGGTGGTGGTCGTGAGGGTCTTCGTCGACGGGCGGCGCTCCAGCGTCGTCGACGTGACCTGGCGGCCGAGGAAGTCGTAGGTGGCCTGGGTCTGGGCGCCCGTGCCGTCGGTCACGGAGCGCGGCTCGCCGTTGGCGTCGTAGACGGCGTGTGTCGTGGTCCCGTCGGGCTCGGTGATCCGGGCGACGTCGCCCATCTGGTCGTACAGATAGGAGGTCGTCCTCCCGCCGGGCGTGGTGACGGACGTCTGGTTGCCCTCGCTGTCGTACGTCCAGACCGTCGTACCCGCGTCGGGGGTGGAGCCGCCCGCCGGGGTGTACGACGGGAGCGTCTCGGAGACCTTGTCGCCCTCCGCGTCGTAGACGGTGGTCGTGACCAGGCCGTTCGGGTCCTGTTCCTCGACAGCCTCGCCGAAGGTGTTGAAGCCGCTGGTGGTGACCGGGCGGACGGTGGCGGCCGTCGTCCCGTCGGGCTCGGCCTGGACGGCGGGCGCGGTGGTGACCGCGAGGTTGCCCGCCTCGTCGTAGGCGTAGTCCGTGGTGTGCTGCTCGGCGTCCGTCATGGACGTCGGCAGGCCGCGCTTGTCGTAGGCGTACCTGGTGGTCTGGGCGTCGGAGGAGCCGACCGTGCCGCCGGTGCGGCCCTTGCCGTACAGCGAGGAGACCTCCGTCGCCGACAGCGCCCGCTGGTAGACCTGTACGTTCCCGACCTCGCCGTTGACCACGTCCGAGGTCGTTCCGCCGGCGGTCTTGGTGCCGCCGATGCTCAGCGGTCCGGTGCCGGTCCACGGGGAGGTGTTCGTGGCGGTGCCGTCCTGGACGCCGTTGACGTACAGCTTCATCGAGCCGTTGCTCGCGTCGAACACGCCGGCCAGATGAGTCCAGGTGTTCAACGGGGCGGTCGTGCTCGCCTGGGCGTCGTAGAAGGCGGACGGGGAGGCGGCGTCCGCACTGGCCGCGTGGAAGCGGAAGGCGTTCGCCGTCTTGTTGTACTGGAGGTAGAAGGACGCCCGGTTGGTGCCGCCCTGTGCGACGAAGGTGCGGACGGCGGAGGTGTCCGCGAGGTTCACCCACGCGGAGACCGTGTAGGAGGCGGTGGTGTCCAGGACCGGGCTGTTGGTGGCGACGAGGTCACCGGTGCCGGTCGAGGTGCCCGCGAACTTCGCCGCGTCGTCCGCCCAGGTGACGCCGGTGCCCGCGGTGGCGGTGTTGCCGGTGCCGGAGGTGTCGGTGACCGAGCGGCCCGCCGTCTGGTTCAGCTTCCACCAGCCCGCCGGATGACCGGAGGCGTCCCCGTACAGCGTCTCGCTGAGCAGGTTGCCCATGTCGTCGTAGGTGTTCGTGGTGGTGCGGTCGTAGCCGGAGGAGTCGTGGTCGTTCTCGGAGGCGACCTGGTCGTCCGGGGTGTACGACACCGTGGTCACCCGGTCCACGCCGGTGGGGTCGAGCTCGGTGGACGTGGTGCGGGAGGCCGCGTCGACCGTGTACTTGGTGACCGTCTCGCCGTTGTCGGTGGTCTGCTGGGTGAGGTTGCCGGCCGCGTCGTAGAGGTCCGACTCCAGCGTGTAGGTGCTGGTGCCGTCGGCGCTGGTCCTCTTCACCGTCGCCGTCAGACCGTCGTCGGTGTAGGTGTACGAGGTCGTGCTGCCCATCGCGTCGGTGACGGACGCGAGCCGCCCGGCCGGGTCGTAGGCCCGGGAGGACTCGGTGAGCAGCGTCGCCGCCTGCGGGTTCACCGGGTCGCCCGTGTACATCAGGCCCTGGGTGAGCAGGTCGCCGTTGTCGTTGTACGTGTACCGGGTCTCGGTGCCGGCGCTCGTCACCTCCTTGGTCTTGTTGCCCGAGGTGTCGTAGCCGTACGTCGTCGTGTTGCCGTTGGCGGCGCCCTCGGCCGCGTTGGCGTCGGCCTCGGTCAGGACGCGGTCGTAGGCGTCGTAGGTCCAGTTCTGGGTGCGGGCGTGGTCGCCGCCGCTCGCGTCGGCCACCGTCTGGGAGAGGACGTCGCCGTCGTCGTCGTAGACGGAGGTGGTGACGGCGGCGTGGGTGGCGCCGGTGACGCGGTCGGTGAGCTGCGGGTCGTGCTCCTGGAGGACCTGGCCGGCCGCGTCGTAGGTGTAGCTGGTGGTGAGGCCGTTCGGGTAGGTGTCGGAGACGACCTTCTCGGTGAGGACCTGGCCGAGGCCGTCGTAGGTGTAGGAGGTGACCAGGCCGAGGGCGTCGGTCGTCGAGGCCACGTCGCCGTTCTTGAAATACGCCACCTGGTTGACGGCCCCGCCCGGCGAGACGGTCTTCACCGGCAGGCCCTTGGGGACCACCCCGCCGTCGGCGGACGGGTAGGCGCTGGTCCCGTCGCTGTAGACGGTGTTCGTCGTACGGCCGTTCGGGAAGCCGGGGACGGCCGGGCCGGTGATGGCGGTCTGGTTGCCGGCCGTGTCGTAGGTGTACGACGTCAGGTAGGCGGTGTCGGTCGCCGAGGCCGATCTGCCGTCCCGCTCGGTGAGGAGCTGGTCGTTGCGTGGGTCGGCGGTGGTGAGCTGGGCCGTGGTGTCGTCGGGGTAGTACGTGTAGTACTCGGTGTTGCACTTGTTCGCGGCCTGGTCCTGGCAGGACGTGGAGGAGACCACGTTGCCGCGCACGTCGTGACCGGTGATCGTGAGCGCGCCGTTGGGGTCGGTGACCGTGTGCTCGAAACCGGCCGAGTCGTAGCCGAAGCTGGTCTTGTTGCCGAGGCCGTCGGTCTCGGTCAGGGCGCGGTTGCCGTTGGTGACGTCGTAGGTGTACTTCAGGGTCTTGGTGGTCGGTTCCGTGACCGTCACCGTCTCGACGGGGAGCAGGCCGGTGGAGTTCTTCGCGGCCTCCCTGTGCGCCTCGACGTCCGCCGCCGTGAGGCCCGTCCGGTAGAAGGCGGCCTCGGCGACGGAGCCCTTGAAGTAGCTGATGTCGGCGGGCGAATTCACCCAGGACTTGGCGAAGCCGGCGCCGATGTAGAGGTGGTTGTTGGACTGGTCGTTCGGGGCGCCGCTGTAGGCGGCCTGCTGGACGCCGTCCAGGTACATCGTCTGGGTGGAGCCGGTGACGCTGAGCACGACCTGGTGCCAGGCGTTGTCGGTGACCGTGCCCGTCGAGCCGAACGCCGTCGACCCCGAGCCGCTGCCGGACCAGAAGTGGCCGTGCAGCTTGTTGTCGCTGCCGACGTACAGCACCGGCGTCCAACTGCCGGAGGGGGTGCTCGCCCCGGCGAGGGCCACCGACTGGTCACCGATCAGGACACCCTGGTTGGCGGTCTTGAACCACAGCTCGACGCTGCGGTCGTTGCCGGAGTGCAGCCCGGCGGCCGGGACCTCGACGTACGAGGTGGAGCCGTCGAAGGTGGCGGCCTTCTGGTCGCTGAACGGGCCGGACGCGCCGAGGGTGACGGAGGTGTAGGTGCCGTTGCCGCCGCGCACCTGGTCGACGGCGGTCGTGGCCCCGGCCGCCTCCCCGAGCCGGAAGTACTGGCTCGGCGCCCCGCCGAGGACGGCGCCCCGGTAGGTGTCGCTCGACCCGGTGACGGCCGGGGTGCCGAGCGCCCAGGTGCCGCCGTTCTCGTCCGTCATCTGGGTGAGCACGGTCGAGTCGGTGTTGTAGGTCATCGCCGCGAACGTCTTGCCGGACGGCCGCTTGACCGAGGTCAGCAGGGACTCGCTGTGCGTGCCGTACGTGTACAGGGCGTTCACGTCGGCGGCGACCAGCGGGCGGCTGTACCAGCCGACGTCGGCGATGGAGCCGTTGAAGTAGGTGGCGTAGCCGGTGTCGTCGGTGGTGGAGGCGTGCGGCTCGTCGGGCCAGTCGCCGCCGAGGAAGCCGGTGCCGAGGTAGTTGAAGGACTGGTTCTTGCCGAAGGCGGTGGCGCTCTTGATGGAGATGGTGCCGGTGCGCGAGCCGACCTTGGCGTTGTCCAGGTAGAGGGTCTGTGAGTTGCCGGCGGCGGACAGCACGACGTGGTGCCACTTGCCGTCGGCGACGGACGCCGAGGACACGATCGGGTTGATGCCGCCGCTGTACCAGAACTCGGCGTTCAGCTTGCCGTCCGTGCCGACGTACACGGACGGCGTGTAGAAGCCGGCCGCCTGCCCGGAGCCGATCGGCTGGGAGGCGTACGAGTACAGCACCCCCGGTCCGGCGGACGTCTTGAACCACAGGGAGAGCGCGCCGGAGTCGGTGTCGTTGCCGAGGTTCTTCGGCAGGGAGACGTCGGAGGAGGTGCCGTTGAAGCCGGCCGCCTTCGCGGAGGACCCGGTGAGGGGGCCGCTCTGGCCGAGCGTGACGTTCTCGTACGTCGCGTTCGTGGTCCCCTCGTTGGCGAGGACCGCGTCCTTGGCGCTGGTGCCGGAGGTCTCCGACAGCGGCCAGAAGGTGTGCGGGTCGAGGTCGAGCGCCGCGTTCTGGTAGCCGGAGCCGGTGGTGTAGCCGTACGTCGTGCACTTGGTCGTGCTCAGCGGCGAGCAGACGGTGGTCAGCTGATCGCCGGTGTAGCCGTACGTCCAGGTCTGCGTCGTGTTCGTGTCGCCGGCGGTGACCGGGTCGGTGACGACGGTCCGGACGTGGGCGGCGAGCGCGCCGGACGGGGTGGACCAGGTCATGGTCAGCGAGCGCCCGGAGACCGCCGAGGTCATCTTCGTGATGTGGCCGCTCGTCCAGGTGAGGGTGAGGGCGCGCCCGTTGGCGTCGGTCACCGAGGTCAGACCGTAGGCGCCGGAGCCCAGGGACTGGGTGAAGGTGTAGAGGGTGTCGTCCTTGTCGGTGAGCGTGTAGCCGCCGGTGACCGACTTGAAGGTGGCGAACCGTCCGCCGCCGGGTGTGAAGGTGCCGTCGCTGTTCCTGCCGTAGCCCGCCTGCGAGCCGTCCGGGTAGGTGACCTGGACGCTGGCGACCGCGCCGGACGCCGTGTACTGCTCGGTGGCCCGGGCGTCGAGGATGCTGGACCAGCCCGCGCCGAACGCGCCGGTCCAGCGCGGGTCACGGGAGTTGTAGTCGCGGTCGATGTCCAGGGACGGGCCGACCGTGGAGATCGAGGCGTCGGTGTCGGAGGTGGTGTAGTTGCCGATCGACGCGTCGAAGCCGTGGTCGCTGCTGTTCTGCGAGAGCCCCGAGGTGATGACGGTCTGCGGGACCTGGACCGCGATCTCGTACGGGTCGGCCGGTGAGTAGAGGTTCGTGGCCGAGTCGTACGCCTGGACGGTCCAGCTGTAGTTCTTGCCCCAGGCGAGCTTGCCGGCGGGGACGGTCCAGTCGCCGGTGGAGACAAGGCCCGAGTCGGCGACCTTGGTGCCGGCGGCGTCGTAGACCCGGAACAGGTACTGGTTGGCGCTGCCGGAGGTGGAGTTGGCACCACCGGCCCAGGCGGTGAACTCGGGGGTGGTGGTGGAGACGACCGCGTTGTCCGCCGGGAACTGCTCGTACAGCTGCGGGGCGGTGTTGCCGGTGTAGGTGACCTCGATCCAGGGGCCCTTGCCCGGGTCGTTGAAGGAGCCGAACTGCTTCCAGTGCAGGGTGTCGGCGGTGGAGGCGTACACGCCGAGCCCGTGGTCGGCGGTTGCGCCGCTGAACCAGCCCTGGATCGCCGAGGTGGACAGCGAGACGCTCACCCAGTCGCCGACCGTGCGGTCCGCGGCGGTGTTGGCGCAGGCGTTCGGCACGCTCGGGGTGGCGTTGCCGATCGACGACCCCATGGACGGGCCGGGGTAACCGGTGACGCCCTCCGGGGTCCAGGCGCTGGTCACCAGCGCCACGTCGAAACGTTCCGCCGTGCAGGTGGAGGCCCAGGTGTCGAACAGGTGCAGGGTCGCGGCGGTGACGGTGGCGTTGCTGCCGTCCCAGGCGGTGTCCCAGTGGTTGACGAAGCTGTTCGCGGCGTGGGTGCCGGAGTCGTAGGAGCCGACCTTGACGGTCTGCTCGTAGGAGTGGTCCACGTTGTTGCCGGACCCGGACTCGGCGTAGGTGGTGGTCCAGCCGTCCTCGACGGTGGGGTCGACGGTGACCGGGAAGACCCGGTTCTTCGCGTGCAGCCAGGCGCTGTCGAGGGTGAGGCGCAGGGCGTAGCCGTCGGTGTCGTGGACGAGCTCGGTGGTGACGGCGTGGGTGGTGGCCGGGTCGCCGGAGCGCGGGTTCACCTTGGAGTCGTAGGCGTACGCCGGGGGGATGCGCTCGACGGTCGTCCCGGAGGAGTCCCGGAGGTCGATCCAGCCGTCCGCTTCCTGGCTGGGCGTGAGGCCCTTGAGGGTGAGGGGGAAGGTCCAGGTGGCGCCGGCGCCCGCGTCCGTGAGGACTACGGACTCCTTCATCCCGGTGGCGGTGGGCCGCACCTTCAGGTCGGTGCCGGGCAGAACCCGGTCGTAGGTGACGGTCGAGCCGTCGGCGGTGCCCTCGACCGGCGCGGCACCCTTGAGGGCGTAGGCCACGCCGTGCCGGGTGTCGGTCGCGAGGGAGGCGAGCGCGGGGTCGGTGGCCCGGGCCGCGAAGTCGACGTCGAGGGAGTTGGCCTTCTCGTACCACCGCCCGTCCGGCCCGGCCCGCACGTCCACGTCGATGGGCGCCCATCTGCCCTTGCCGACCTGGTAGTTGACCGGGTTCTGCGAGATACGGCGGGTGACCGACCCGTCGGCGTTGTCGTAGACGGTCTCCGTGCGGCTGGACTTGGTGGTGCTGCGCTTGCTGGTCTTGGCGTTGTACCCGGCGGCGCCTGCGCTGCGGCCCTTCGGCGTGGCCGGCTTGTGGGCCCGGTAGGCGGGCAGTTCGCCCTTCGCCCTCCCGGGGGCGTGGCCCGCGCCGCGGTGGGCGGCGGTCGCGGCGGCGGACACCTGGTGCCGGCGCCCGGCCGCGGTGCCGGACTGCTGGTGCGGCAGCCTGCCCCAGTGCGGGTCGGTGAACCAGTGCGCGAGGGACGCCAGGCTCATCCCCGGCAGTTCGACACGGCCCAACTCCAGTCCCTCCGCGAGGGCCTGGTCGGTCGTCAGCATCAGGGCCAGGGCGGTGAGCAGCAGCGCGGACAGACCCCGCAGGACACGACGGGAACGAAACGCGCCGATCGACCGTCGGGAACGACGCGAACGACTCAAGCGGCTCGAACGGCTGGACAGCCGGAAGCGCAGCACGACCTGGACCCCCACCAGTGATCGGAAAGCGACACAGAAGCTCGCCGATCTTGCCTACTGTGAACAGTCTGTGGACAGGTCCACGGACCGATCTTTCAGCTCCCTTGACCAGCTCTTGCTGAACCTGACCGATTTGCCGCGGGGCGCCCGTTTGCCGCCCGTGAACTCCTTTACCGACTCATCGATCCCTGCGGACCGAGTGTTCACGCCCCCGTACTGGCCGAAGCCCGTGCGGCCGTCAGCCCGCGTGGAAGCGTTCCGGTGCCTTCGTCGGGTTGCCGCCCGTGGGGAGCTTCTGGCCGGGGCAGGAGGAGAGCACCTTCTCCATCGCGGACTTCTCCGCCGCCGTGACCCACAGCCCGTACTTCTTCTTCACGGCCACCTGCGCCGCGACATACGTGCACCGGTAGGCCTTGTTCGGCGGCAGCCAGGTCGCGGTGTCCCCGTCCCCCTTGGAACGGTTGGTGCTCGCGTCGACGGCCAAGAGGTTCAGCGGGTCGTTGGCGAGCGCTATGCGCTTGCTCGCGTCCCAGTACTTCGCCCCCTTCTGCCAGGCGTCGGACAGGGCGACGACATGGTCGATGTCGACCTTGCTGGCACCGCGCCGATAGGTCACGTCCTGGCCGGAGTACGGGTCGGACTCCAGCACGCCGTACGACACCTTGCAGGCACCGCCGGTGAACCTCACCTCCTTCAGATCGCGCTTGAGGATGTCGTCACGGGTGTCGCAGCCGTTGGAGTCCGTGTCCGCCCACGCGGTGCCGAACCGGTCCCGTTCGTAGCCGGTCTTGGGTGCGCGCCCCTTCACGGGAAGCGACTCGGCGGCCGTGAGAGCCGCTCCCCCGCCCGTCGTCGCCCCCGCCCCGGAACCCGGCCCCGATCCGAGGCCTCCGGCGGTCTGGTCGGTGCAGCCGGCCACCGCCGCGACGGTCACCGCGCTCATCAGCATGGCGGCGGTCGCCGCCCCACCCCTCAGACGCATCGCGTGCGCCCCTCCCCTTGTCTGCCCGCTTCCACCCCGCACAGGGCGGTTTCCCCGGCGGACGTCGGTGCACACCGTACCGATGGGACGCTCGGCGGCATACAGGAGGTCCAGACCACCACGGTCTCAAGTGGGCATTGCTCGTATCCCGGGAATATCGTCGAGGGTGAGTCACCTCCGGAAGGAGCTCTGCATGGGCATCTTCGACAGGTTCAGGCACAGCCGGACGGCACAGGACAAGGCCAAGGACATGTCCGACGCCGGCGAACGGAAGGTCAACGAGAGGACGGGCAACACGTACGAGGGTCAGGTCGACGAAGCCCAGCAGAGGATCGAGGGCTCGCTCGGCATGGACCGCGAACGGCCCGACCGGCCCGAGGGGCAGTGACCCGCGAGGCGATGACCCCGAGGGACCCCAGGGCGATGACGCGACCGCCGAAGAGACCACGGAGGAATGTCCGGCCCGGGCGCCGGACCCCGCACACCAGGTGAACAAGGAGCCGTCCGCGCAGCCTCACCTCCCGCGGGCGGCTTCTCGCACGCACCACCGGCCGGGCCTCACACCTTGCCGATCCCCAGGGTCGACTCCGAGGGCAGCAGGCCGGAGCCGATGACCGCGACCCAGTAGTCGCCGAGGAGGTCGGCCAGGCGTTCGGTGTCCTTGGCCCCCAGGGCCTGCCAGGGGCCGAGGGCGAGGCGGTCGGTGTCCTGCTCCACACGGCGGCGCAGGTCGCGGCCGGCCTCCGTCGCCGTACCGTCCGGCTGGACCAGTCCTCGGGCGGCCAGGCGCTCGCGGGCCGCCGCCCACTCGCCGGCCGACCAGCCGCGGCTCTCGAAGCGCTCGACCGACGCGGCGCCTATCGCGGCGAAGGACACCAGCGCCTCGGCCGGATCCAGGCCGGCGATCATGAGGGCGGCGAGATGGCCGTCGCCGCGGTGCTCGCGCAGGATCGTGGCCGCCTGCCAGAGCTGGAGGTGGGGTTCGACCGGCCACTCCAGAGCGGCGTTGGCGGCGGCGAGCGGGCGGCCCGCGGTGTCCGCCGCCTGCGCGGCGCGCCGGGCGAGTTCGGCCGCCTCCTCCAGCTCACGGCTGTCGACCCGGTCGCCGAGCAGGGTTCGGTAGGCCCGGTCGACGCCGCGCAGCCTCGCCCTCAGGGCGGCGGCGGGGGTGGTGACCCGGCGGGCCTCGTCGACGTACCGGGCGACCATGCCGGGCGCGAAGCTGTAGAAGGCCGAGGTCACGGCCCCGCTGACGACCGGACCCAGGGGTGCGGCGCGGAACGGGAAATAGCTGGGCCAGCGGTCCGCGGCGTCGAGGCCGAGCCGGGCGGCCTCCTCGAAGACCTCGGGCGCGTAGTACAGGACCGCGTGCAGGGGTTCCAGCAGGTGCCAGAGCCGGCGAGCCCGGGCCGGCTCCACCGGTGGCGTCTGCGGCCCCTGTCGCTCCCGCCCGTTCACCTGGTTCGCGGACTCGCTCTCGGACATGACGTCTCCCCCTCGTCGTGTTCGGCATCCCCCACAACTTGACACTGACAAGATTGCCCCGTGTGCCCACAACTTGTCAATGCCTAGATTCGACGTAGCCTGCTCCCCATGAGCCCGTACCACCACGGCGATCTGCGCCGCGCCCTCCTCGACACCGCCCTCGACGCCATCGCCGCCGACGGCCCGTCCGCCCTGAGCCTGCGCGACCTGGCCCGCCGCGCCGGCGTCTCGCACGCCGCCCCCGCCCATCACTTCCGCGACCGCACCGGTCTGCTGACGGCGATCGCGGCCGAGGGGCACGGCCTGCTGGCCGAGGCGCTCGCCGGGGCGACGGACCTGCGGGACGCGGGCGCACGCTATGTCCGCTTCGCCCGCCAGCACCCGGCGCACTTCCAGGTGATGTTCGCGCCGAACCTGCTGCACGCCGACGACCTGGAGCTGACCACGGCCCGCGCGCTCTCCGGCGCGGCCCTGACCCGCGCGATCGCCACCGCCGCACCCGCCGACGACGACCCGCGCACCCGGCACACCCGCATCGCCGTCTGGTCCCTGGCTCACGGCTTCGCCACCCTGCTGCTCGGCCACAACCTCGACCGGCTCCTCGCCGACGAGGACCCCGAGGAGGTGCTGCGGGAGCTTCCGCTGTTCCTGCTCCCGCCCGCCTGAACCGCCCCCGCCGGGCCGGCGCTTGACCCTGACACCGGCGTCAGGGTCCGAGGATCCCCGCATGACCGAAGCGAACAGCCCCCGAACCGTCCTCGTCACCGGCGCCGGCACCGGCATCGGCCGCGCCACCGCCCACGCCTTCGCCGCACAGGGCGACCGGGTGATCGCGGTGGGCCGCCGCCCGGTGCCCCTCGCCGAGACCGCCGCCCACGACGAGGACCGCATAGTCCCGCTCGCCGCCGACCTCACGGCCGAGGACGGCCCGTCAGGCGTCGTCCGCACCGCCCTGGAACGCCACGGTCGCATCGACGTCCTCGTCAACAACGCGGCCGTCGTCACCACCGACTCCCTGCGCACCTACACCCCCGACTCGGTACGCCCCCTCCTCGCGACGAACCTGGTCGCGCCCCTCCTCCTCACCCAGGCCGCGCTGCCCGCCCTGACGGAGAGCCGGGGTGTCGTCGTGAACGTGACGACGTCCGTCGGACAGCGCGGCTGGCCGGGCAACTCCCTGTACGCGGCCGCGAAGGCCGCCCTCGACGTGCTCACCCGCAGTTGGGCGGTCGAACTGGCACCCCTCGGGATCCGGGTCGCCGCGGTGGCGCCCGGCGCGATCGAGACACCGATCGCCGACCACACCGGCTGGACGCCCGAACAGCGTGCCGCGATCCGCGCCTGGCAGCTCGCGCACACCCCGCTCGGCCGGATCGGCCGCCCGCAGGAGGTCGCCTGGGCGATCACGCGACTCGCCTCACCCAAGGCCTCGTTCATCACCGGGGTGGTCCTTCCGGTGGACGGCGGCGCGGTCGTCGCATGAGACTGACGTGCATGCAGCAGCCAGGCGACACGACGGCCCCCGGTCCGCCCGGACCACGCCTGCGCATCGGCGAGCTCGCCGAGGTCACCGGGGCCTCCGTGCGCGCCCTGCGCCACTACGAGCAGGCGGGGCTCATCGTCTCCGAGCGCGCCGCCAACGGCTACCGGCTCTACGACCCCGCCGTCACCGTCCGCGTCCGCAACATCCGCAGCCTCGTACGGGCGGGGCTCACCCTGGACGACGTACAGGTGTTCCTGCCCTGCCTGGACCGGGACGTGACCGCGTCCCCGCCGACCGGGCGGACCCTGGAGGTCGCGCTGCGGCGGCTCGCGGTCATGGAGGAGCGGATCGCGGCCCAGGTCGCGGTCCGCGACCGGCTGGCGGCGGCCCTGGCCGAGACCACCGGCGGACGGATCCGGCCGGTGGCCTGACGGCCCCCGCCTCCTAGGAGCCCAGCACCGACGCCAGGAACTCGCCCACCCAGCCCAGCAGTTCCCGCCCGACCAGCGGCTTGCCGCCGACCTTCGCCGTCTTCGGACGGGGGACGAGGACCTGGTGGACGGCCGGCTTGATGACGGAGCCGGGGTACAGGCGCTTCAGCCGGAGCTCCTGCGACTCACGCAACTCCACCGGCGCGAAGCGGATGTTGGTGCCCTGCAGCACGATCTCAGCGACACCGCACGCGCGTGCCAGCATCCGCAGGCCCGCGACGAGGAGCAGGTTCTCCACCGGCTCGGGCAGCTTGCCGTAGCGGTCGACGAGTTCCTCGCGTACGGCCCTGACGTCCTCCTCGGAGTTGGCGGAGGCGATGGCACGGTAGGCCTGCAGACGCAGCCGCTCGCCGGGGGCGTAGTCGTGCGGGACGTGCGCGTCGACCGGCAGCTCGATCTTGACCTCGAGCGGCGGCTCCTCCTCGATCTCCCCGGTCTCCAGCTGACGCCGGTAGTCGGCGACCGCCTCGCCGACCATCCGGACGTACAGGTCGAAGCCGACGCCCGCGATGTGCCCGGACTGCTCGCCGCCGAGGAGGTTTCCGGCGCCGCGGATCTCCAGGTCCTTCATCGCGACGTACATGCCCGCGCCCATCTCGGTGTGCTGGGCGATCGTGGCGAGCCGCTCGTGCGCGGTCTCCGTCAGGGGCTTCTCCGGCGGGTACAGGAAGTAGGCGTACCCGCGCTCCCGGCCCCGGCCCACCCGGCCCCGGAGCTGGTGCAGCTGGGAGAGACCGAAGGTGTCGCCGCGCTCCACGATGAGGGTGTTGGCGTTGGAGATGTCGATGCCGGACTCGACGATCGTCGTCGAGACGAGCACGTCGAACTTCTTCTCCCAGAAGTCGACGACGACCTGTTCGAGGGCCGTCTCGGACATCTGGCCGTGGGCGGTGGCGATCCGTGCCTCGGGCACGATCTCCCGCAGCCGGGCGGCCGCGCGGTCGATCGACTCGACCCGGTTGTGGATGTAGAAGACCTGGCCCTCGCGCAGGAGCTCACGGCGGACGGCGGCGCCGATCTGCTTCTCCTCGTACGGGCCGACGAAGGTGAGCACCGGGTGGCGCTCCTCCGGCGGGGTGGTGATCGTGGACATCTCGCGGATGCCGGTGACCGCCATCTCCAGGGTGCGCGGGATCGGGGTCGCGGACATCGTCAGCACGTCGACGTTCGCGCGGAGCTTCTTCAGCTGCTCCTTGTGCTCGACGCCGAAGCGCTGCTCCTCGTCGACGATGACGAGGCCGAGGTCCTTGAACTTCGTCTCCGAGGAGAACAGGCGGTGGGTGCCGATGACGACGTCCACGGAGCCCTCGCGCAGCCCCTCCAGGACCGCCTTGGCCTCGGTGTCGGTCTGGAAGCGGGACAGCGCCCTCACCTTGACGGGGAACTGCGCGTACCGCTCGCTGAACGTGCCGAAGTGCTGCTGCACGAGCAGCGTCGTCGGGACGAGGACCGCGACCTGCTTGCCGTCCTGGACGGCCTTGAAGGCGGCGCGGACCGCGATCTCCGTCTTGCCGTAGCCGACGTCGCCGCAGATCAGGCGGTCCATGGGGACCGTCTTCTCCATGTCGTCCTTGACCTCGGCGATGGTGGTGAGCTGGTCGGGGGTCTCCGCGTACGGGAACGCGTCCTCCAGCTCGCGCTGCCACGGCGTGTCCGTGCCGAAGGCGTGCCCGGGGGCCGCCATGCGCGCGCTGTACAGCTTGATCAGGTCGGCGGCGATCTCCTTGACGGCCTTCTTCGCGCGCGCCTTGGTCTTCGTCCAGTCGGCGCCGCCGAGGCGGTGCAGGGTGGGTGCCTCGCCGCCGACGTACTTGGTGATCTGCTCCAGCTGGTCGGTGGGGATGTAGAGGCGGTCGCCGGGCTGGCCGCGCTTGGCGGGGGCGTACTCGACGACCAGGTACTCGCGCGTGGCGCCCTGCACGGTGCGCTGCACCATCTCGATGTAACGGCCGACGCCGTGCTGCTCGTGGACGATGTAGTCGCCCGCCTCCAGGGTGAGCGGGTCGATCGTCTTCCTGCGGCGCGCGGGCATGCGCGCGCCGTCCCTGCCGGCCGCCTTCTGGCCCGACAGGTCGGTCTCCGTGAGGACGACCAGCTTCAGGGCCGTGTCCACGAAGCCGTACTCGATGGAGCCGCACGCCACATGGACGACGGAGGGGCTCAGCGAGGCGAGGTCCGTGTCCAGGCGGGCGGCCACGCCCTCGCCGCCGAGGACCTCGACCGTGCGGGACGCCGGGCCGTGGCCCTCGGTGACGAAGACGACGCGCCAGCCGTCGGCGAGCCAGCCCTTGGTGTCGGCGAGGGCCTTCGCGGTGTCGCCGCGGTAGGTCTCGGGGGCGTGCATCCCGAGCTGGAGGGTGTCCGCCTCGAGTTCGAGGTCCGCGGCGAACGGCGACACCGACCACCACATCATGTCCAGCTCGCGCGCGCGGTCACGGACGTCGGCGATCGACCACAGGGAGGCCGCGCCGACGTCGATGGGCGCCTCGCCGCCGCCGGCCGTGGCCGCCCAGGACGCCTGCAGGAACTCCTGCGAGGTCGCCACCAGGTCGGCGGCGCGCGTGCGGACCCGCTCCGGGTCGCACACGACGGCCATCGCGCCCTTGGGCAGGACGTCGATCAGCAGCTCCATGTCGTCGACGAGGACGGGGGCGAGGGACTCCATGCCCTCGACCGCGATGCCCTCGGCGATCCGGTGGAGCAGTTCGCCGAGTTCGGGGTGCTGTTCGGCGAGGGCACGCGCACGCGTGCGGACGTCGTCGGTCAGCAGCAGTTCCCGGCAGGGCGGGGCCCACAGGCCGTGTTCGGCGACCTCCAGGGACCGCTGGTCGGCGACCTTGAAGTAGCGGATCTCCTCGACGTCGTCGCCCCAGAACTCGACGCGCAGGGGGTGTTCCTCGGTGGGCGGGAACACGTCGAGGATGCCGCCGCGTACGGCGAACTCGCCGCGCTTCTCGACGAGCTCCACGCGCGCGTACGCCGCCGCCGCGAGCGCCTCGACCGTCTGGTTCAGGTCGGCCTGCTGCCCGGTGCGCAGGGCCACCGGCTCCAGGTCGCCGAGGCCCTTGACCTGGGGCTGCAGCACCGAGCGGACGGGTGCCACGACCACCGAGACCGGGCCCGTCTCGGGGTCGTCGGGGCGGGGGTGGGCCAGGCGGCGCAGGACGGCGAGGCGACGGCCGACGGTGTCGCTGCGGGGGCTGAGGCGTTCGTGCGGGAGCGTCTCCCAGGAGGGGTACTCGGCGACGGCGTCCGAGGGCAGCAGGGAGCGCAGGGCGGCGGCCAGGTCCTCGGCCTCGCGGCCGGTCGCGGTGACGGCGAGGACCGTACGGCCGGTCTCGCGCGCGAGGGCGGCGATGGCGAAGGGGCGGGCCGCCGGAGGGCCGACCAGGTCGATGTGCATGCGGTTGCCGTCTGCGGCCGCGGGGATCGCTTCGGCGAGGGCGGTGTCCTTGACGACGGCGTCGAGCAGACCGTGCAGGCTCATTCGGGGCGGCTTTCGTCGGAGGGTGGGCAACGCGAAGGGCCCGACACGCGTCACGGGCCGGGGGTGTCCAGGGTACGACGGGGGGCTGCCGTTCGCCGGGGGCTGTGGACAACCGGGGTTGCCCGGGGTGCCGCCCCTACGGTCCCGCCCACGCCTTTGCGTCCCGCCCATGGGGGAGGCACCGAGAAGCCCCCCGCGCTTCTCGGTGCCTCGCTGGCGCCCTCGGGGCGCTGCCCCGCGCCGCCGTCTAGTCGGTCGCGATCGCGTTGAGGACGTTCATGCGGCCGGCGCGGAACGCGGGGATCAACGCCGCGAACAGACCCACGAAGGCCGAGCCGATGAACACACCGGTGATCGTCGGCCAGGGGATCTCGAGGACGTTCAGACCCTCCAGGGCGAGGAGCTGCTGGGCGGTGGCGCCCCAGCCCATGCCCAGGCCGAGGCCGAGGAGGGCGCCGAAGAGGGCGATGACCACCGACTCCATGCGGATCATGCGGCGCAGCTGGCGGCGGGAGAGGCCGATGGCGCGCATCAGGCCGATCTCGCGGGTGCGTTCCACCACCGACAGGGCCAGGGTGTTCACCACGCCCAGGACCGCGACGACGATCGCGAGCGCCAGGAGGCCGTAGATCAGGTTGAGGAGCTGTCCGATCTGGTCCTTCAGCGCCTGCTTGTAGTCGGTCTGGTCGCGGACGCTGTACTGCGGGTAGTCGTGCAGGGCGGACTTGAGGGACGTGTAGGCGGCGTTTTGCTGTCCGTCCTTCGCCGAGGCGAAGACCAGCTGGTCGAGCGGGAGTTTGTCGGCCGGGACGTACTTCTTCATCGTGTCGATGGAGGTGTACATCGCGCCCTGGTCGATGACGACGTCACTGCTGGTGATCGCGCGGACCGTCAGGCGGGCCGTGGAGCCGTTGTCGAAGGCCACCGCGATCTTGGAGCCGAGGTGGATGTCGTGGTCCTCGGCGAACTTCTCGTGGACGGACATCGAGTCGGGCCGGTAGGCGTCGGCGAGCTTGCCGGCGACCGTCTCGGTGCGCAGGTCCGTGGCGTAGCTCGGGTCGGCCGCGGTGATGGCCGTACCGTCGAGCGTCTTCCCGTCGGGCGTGGTGAAGTCGGCCTTGGTCCACTTGTACTCGGTGACCCGCTCGAGGCCCGGCGTGTCCTTGACCGCCTCCACGGCCTGCGGGGTGATGAGCTGCCCGTTGTCGCTCTGGATGATGAAGTCGGTGCCGACGGTCTTGTCGAGCTGGTCGGTCGCGGAGGCGACCATGGACGAGCCGACGACCGAGAGGCAGGCGACGAGCGCGAGGCCGATCATCAGGGCGGCGCCGGTGGCACCGGTGCGGCGCGGGTTGCGCAGGGCGTTGCGTTCGGCCATGCGGCCGACCGGGCCGAAGGCCCTGAGCAGGACCGCGCCGAGGACACGGACCACGCCGGCCGCGAGCAGCGGGCCGATGACGACGAAGCCGATCAGGGACAGCACCACGCCGAGACCGAGCCACAGGGAGCCCTCCTTGGCCTGGTCGGCCGCCGAGGCCAGGTACAGGGCGTAGCCGCCCGCGCCGGTCAGCAGCAGGCCCAGCACGGCCCGTACGGCACCGGCCTTGGCGTCGGCGGGGGCGCCGGCGTCACGCAGGGCGGCCATCGGGGAGACCTTGCCCGCGCGGCGGGCGGGCAGGTAGGCGGCGAGGACGGTGACGATCACCCCGAGGGCGAGGCCGATCACCGGGGTCGTCCAGGACACCGTCAGGTCGTCGGTGGAGAGGTTCATGCCGGTCATGCCCATGAGCTTCATCAGGCCGACGGCGAGGCCGACGCCCGCGCCGACGCCGAGGACCGAGCCCACGCCACCGAGCAGGAGTGCCTCGGCGAGGACCGAGCGGTTGACCTGCCTGCGGCTGGAGCCGATGGCCCGCATCAGGCCGATCTCGCGGGTGCGCTGGGCGACCAGCATGGAGAAGGTGTTGATGATCAGGAAGATGCCGACGAGGAAGGCGATCCCGGCGAAGCCGAGCATGGCGTACTTCATGACGTTCAGGAAGTCGCCGACGTCCGCGCGGTTGGCGTCGGCCGTCTCCTTGGCGGTCTGCACCTTGTAGCCGGCCGTGCCGAGTTCCGCCGTGACGTTCTTCTTGAGCTGCTCGTCGCTCACGCCGGCCGCCGCCGTGACGTTGACGTTCGTGTACACGTCCGGCTCGCCGACCAGCGTCTGCTGGGCGGTCCTGGTGTCCAGGTAGAAGATCGCGGCGCCGGGGTTGGTGACCTGGAAGGCGGCGATGCCGGAGATCCGCGCGGTGTGCGTGCCGATCGCGCTGATCACGCCGATCTCGTCGCCGAGCCTCAGGTGGTGCTTGTCGGCGGTGTCCTTGTCGACCATGACCTGGCCGGAGCCCTTGGGCGCCGTACCGGAGGTGATCTTCATGGTGCGGGCGTCGTTGGCGTTCCAGCTGCCGACGATGGTGGGGGCGCCGCTGGACGGGGACAGGTTGTCCTTGTCGGCGTCGACGACGGTCACCGAGGTCGAGAAGACGGTCCCCTGCGCCGTCTTCACGCCCCGGGCCTCGCGCACCTTGGTGAGCACGGAGGCCGGCATGACCGGCGGCTTGCCGTTGTCCGAGGTCGTCTCACCGGTGTCGGAGGCGCTCTTGGCGCTGACCGTGACATCGGAGGAGGTGGCGGCGAACAGCTTGTCGAAGGTGGTGTTCATCGTGTCGGTGAACACCAGCGTCCCGCACACGAACCCCACCGAGAGCAGGACCGCGACGGCCGACAGGGCCATGCGTCCCTTGTGCGCGAAGAAGTTGCGCATCGAGGTCTTCATGACGGTCATGACGTACGCCCCCGCGCGTCGAAGTCCTTCATGCGGTCCAGGACGGAGTCCGCGGTCGGCTTGAACATCTCGTCGACGATCCGGCCGTCGGCGAGATACAGCACCCGGTCCGCGTACGAGGCGGCCACCGGGTCGTGGGTGACCATCACGATGGTCTGGCCCAGCTCGTCGACGGAGCGGCGCAGGAAGCCGAGGACCTCGGCGCCCGCGCGCGAGTCGAGGTTTCCGGTCGGCTCGTCACCGAAGATGATCTCGGGGCGGGCCGCCAGGGCGCGCGCCACGGCGACGCGCTGCTGCTGACCGCCGGAGAGCTGCGTGGGGCGGTGCTTGAGCCGGTCGGAAAGTCCGACCGTGTCGACCACGCGCGCGAGCCACTCCTTGTCAGGCTTGCGGCCGGCGATGTCCATGGGGAGCGTGATGTTCTCGATCGCGTTGAGCGTCGGAAGCAGGTTGAACGCCTGGAAGATGAATCCGATGCGGTCCCGGCGCAGCTTGGTGAGCTTCTTGTCCTTCAGGCCGGTGATCTCGGTGTCGTCCAGGTAGATCTGACCGCTCGTCACGGTGTCGAGACCGGCGAGGCAGTGCATCAGCGTGGACTTGCCGGACCCCGAGGGGCCCATGATCGCGGTGAACCGGCCCCGCGCGATGTCCACGTCGACGTGGTCGAGGGCGACGACGCGGGTCTCGCCGGACCCGTACGCCTTGACGACCTGCCGCGCCCGCGCGGCGACGGCCGTACGCCCTCCAGTGCCCCCGTGCCTGGGAATGGTCACAGCCGAAGTCACGGTAAGTCTCCTATGTCGGAAGTCAATGGATCGCACTCCACCGCGGTGGATGGTTCCCGGGTGGTGCGGAGAGGAGTGCTGCGTCGAAGAGTCTGGCGGTCGGAGGGGGTCCGGCGCGCTGGTGCCGGGACCCGTCCTGTCGGGGGGTTAACCCCACCCTCCGCCGCTGGGGCTGGCCACCCCCGACGGCGTAAAGCCAGGTTAAGAAGTCACCCGGGCCGGTCTCGTCCTCCGCCGGGACGAACCCTCCCCGAGACGTTGTACGGAGGTACCCCTAGGGGCTCTCCACCGCCGGGTGGAGAGCCCCTCGGGGTCGGCTCCACCCGTCGGCCCCGCGCCGCTCCGCCCTCTGGCCCCGCCCGGTTCCACCCTTCCGTCGCGTGAGGGTCAAGACTCCTCCGGTGCCGGCGGTGAATGGGAAGCTGGCGTCCGGAAGACAGGTGCAAGGGGCACGGGAGACGGCGGGGAGGGCATCCGGTGGGGGACACGAGACCCGCGAGGCGCGAGGGGGCACGGCAGCGCTCGGGGGCGCACCAGCGGGGCGCGGTGGTGGCCGCGTTGATGCTCTCCATGGCGCTGGCCGCCCTGGACTCCACGATCGTCTCCACGGCCGTGCCGCAGATCGTCGGCGACCTGGGCGGGTTCTCGGTGTTTTCCTGGCTGTTCTCGGGCTATCTGCTCGCGGTGACGGTCACCCTGCCCGTCTACGGCAAGCTCTCCGACACCTTCGGCCGCAAGCCGGTGCTGGTGGTGGGCGCCGCGCTGTTCCTGCTGGGGTCGCTGCTGTGCGCGCTCGCCTGGAACATGGCGGCGCTGATCGCGTTCCGGGTGGTGCAGGGGCTCGGCGGAGGGGCGTTGCAGGGCACGGTGCAGACGCTCGCCGCCGATCTGTACCCGCTGAAGGAGCGGCCGAGGATCCAGTCGAAGCTGTCCACGGTGTGGGCGGTGTCGGCGGTCGCGGGTCCCGCCGTGGGCGGCCTGCTCGCGGCGTACGCGGACTGGCGCTGGATCTTCCTGGTCAACCTGCCGATCGGGGCGGTCGCGTTGTGGCTGATCGTGCGTCATCTGCACGAACCCGGGCGGGAGTCGTCGCCACGCGCGCGTGCGGGACGGGAGGCCCGGCCGGAATCGTCGCCACGCGCGCGTGTGGACTGGGCGGGGGCGCTGGCCGTGTTCGCGTGCGGTGGGGTGCTGCTGACCGCTCTGGTGCAGGGCGGGGTGGCCTGGCCGTGGCTGTCGGGGCCGTCGCTCGGGCTGTTCGCTGCGGGGCTGGTGCTGGCCGGGGTCGTGGTGGTCGTGGAGCGGCGGGCGGCGGAGCCGATCATCCCGGGGTGGGTGTGGCGGCGCCGTACGATCGCGGCGGTCAATCTGGCGCTCGGTGCGCTGGGCCTGCTGATGGTGGCGCCCTCGGTGTTCCTGCCGACGTACGCGCAGTCGGTGCTGGGCCTCGGGCCGGTGGCGGCCGGTTTCGTGCTCTCCGTGTGGACGCTGAGCTGGCCGGTGTCCGCGGCGCTGAGCCAGCACCTCTACCGGCGGATCGGTTTCCGGGACACCGCGCTGTGCGGCATCGGGGCCGCGGCGCTGATCCTGCTGGCGTTCCCGTTCCTGCCGTATCCCGGAGCGGCCTGGCAGCCGACGCTGCTGATGCTGGCGCTCGGTGCGGCGCTCGGCCTCTTCCAGTTGCCGCTGATCGTCGGGGTGCAGTCGACGGTGGGCTGGTCGGAGCGGGGCACGACGACCGCGTCGGTGCTGTTCTGCCGGCAGACCGGGCAGACGGTCGGCGCGTCGGTGTTCGGCGCGGTCGCCAACGGGGTGCTGGCGGCGCGGCTGGGCGGGGCGGGCGATCTGGACTCGGTGACCCGCGCGCTCGACGCCGGTACGGCGCCCGAGTCGGTCCGGCGCGCCGTCGCGAGCGCCGTGCACGCCGTATATCTGGGGGCGTCGTGCGCTGCCGCGCTCGCCTTCCTGGTGCTGCTGTCCGTGGCGCCGCGCCGCTTCCCGGTGCTGGCGGACCAGGAGGACCGGCCGTCGGCGAAGGAACCGGCGGAAGAGCGGTCATAGGAGAGCAGCAGACACAAGGAGGCGGGTTAACGCGGGTAACACCCCAGGTCAGCGGCCGGTGGACATAGTAAGCGCGTACCGACCGGCCAGTTTGGTGAAAAGACTTCGCACCGGCCGTACTCCCGAGTAACGTGCGTGGCTCGCCACCCCCACCCCACCTCCCTGCGGTCCGCCGCCACGGACCCGAGCCATGCAAGGAGCACGGGATGTCCCACGACCCGTCCCGCCCCGACCTGACCTACCCCTGGCAGCCGCCACCCCCGCCGCCCCCCGTGACCCCGCGCCACCGGCCGGACCACCACACCCCGCTGGGCCACCACAGCGACCTGCGGCTCCTGCGCGGCGCCTACCGCCGCCAGCGCCGCGTGGCCACACTCACCGCGCTCGGCTACTTCGTGGTGTTCCTCGTCCTGTCCGGCTTCGCGCCGTCCGTGATGACGGCCACCGTCACCACCGGACTGCCCGCCGGACTGCTCCTCGGGCTGATCCAGCTCCCCGTCACCTGGCTGGCGATCGCCGTCTACGAGCACACGGCCCGCCGCCGGGTCGACCCGCTCGCCGCCCGCATCCGCGAGCAGGCCGAGATCGACGCACGACGGGGGGCCACCCGATGAGCCGCGCGGCCACCCCGCTCGCGGCCTCCGTCACGGAGTTCAGCGGCGACGCGCAGACCATGTCCCTCGCCGCCTTCACCGCGGTCGCCACCGTCACCCTGCTGCTGTGCGTGATGACCGGCCCCGACCGCGACGACCTCGACGAGTTCTACACCGGCTACCGCTCGCTGTCCCCGCTGCGCAACGGCCTCGCCATCGCCGGCGACTACATCTCCGCGGCCACCGTCCTCGGCACCGGCGGCGTCATCGCCCTGTGCGGCTACGACGGTGTCGTCCTCGCCCTCAGCACCGCCCTGTCGCTGATGCTGCTGATGTTCCTGCTGGCCGAACCCCTGCGCAACGCGGGCCGGTTCACCATGGGCGACGCCCTGGCCCGCCGGATGCCCGGCCGCGCCGTACGGATCACCGCCTGCGGCGTCACCCTCGCCGCGCTGCTGCCGATGATGCTGGTCCAGCTCGCCGGCACCGGACAGCTCCTCGCGTTCATCCTGGGGTTCTCCGGGGACTCCGTGAAGACCGGCTGCGTCGTGGTCATGGGCGCCCTGATGATCAGCTACGCGGCGATCGGCGGCATGAAGGGCACCGCCCTCATCCAGATCCTGAAGATCGTGACCCTGCTCGGCTCCGGCGTGGCCGTCGCCCTCGTCGTCCTCAGCCGCTTCGACTGGAACCCGGGCGCCCTGTTCGACGGGGCCGCCCGGGGCAGCGGGGTCGGCGACGCCTTCCTGCGCTCCGGCCTGGAATTCGCCGGCAGCCCCTACCCCCGCCTCGACATGATCACGGCCCAGCTCTCGGTGGTCCTGGGCGGCGCCTGCCTGCCCCACATCACCATGCGCATGTACACCGCCTCCAGCGCCCGCCAGGTGCGCCGCTCGCTGTCCTGGGCGGTCTCGGGAGTCGCCGTGTTCGTCCTCGTCATCACGGTCGTCGGCCTCGGCGCCACCGCGCTGATCGGCCGCGCGGTGATCGCCGCCGCGGACCCGCAGGGCAACACCGCCTATCTGCTGGGCTCACGGGCCGCCTTCGGCACGGACGTGTCCGCGGCGGAGACGCTGCTGTTCACGACGGTCACCACGGCGATCTTCCTCACCGTCCTCGCCTCCGTCGCCGGCATGATCCTCGCCTGCGCCAACTCCCTCGCCCACGACGTCTTCGCGGCACGCGCGCGTGAGACGACCCCGCGCCGCGAGATGCTCATCGCCCGGCTGTCCGCGCTCGCCGTCGGCGTACCGACGATCCTGCTCGCCACCCAGGTGCAGCACCGCAGCCTGCAGCCCCTGGTCACGCTCTCCTTCTGCCTGGGCGCCTCCGCGCTCGCCCCCGCCCTCGTCTACAGCCTCTTCTGGCGCCGCTACACCCGCACCGGCCTGCTGTGCACCCTCATCGGCGGCACCCTCGCCGTGCTGCTCCTCATGCCGGGCACGAACCTGGTCTCCGGATCGCCCGCCGCCGCGTTCCCCGAGGCCGACTTCAACTGGTTCCCGTTCACCACCACCGGCATCGTCACCGTCCCCCTCGGCTTCGCCTTCGGCTGGCTGGGCACCCTGGCCTCGGGCCGGCGCGGCGCCGAGGAACAGCGCCGCCAGTACGAGGCCGTGGAGGGCTGGATCCTGGCGGGGGCCGGTGCGGAGGCACGCAAGGGCACCTGACGACCCGCCGGTCCCCCACGACGCACCGTGAGTGCGCCGTAGGGGACCGGCGGTCGCCACCGGGGCGGTGTCACTCCGCCGGACGGCCCGTCAGCGCCCTCAGGCTCTCCTGGACCTGCTCCATGTGCGCCCGCACCTCTTCGCAGTGCTCGTGATGCTTGCGCACCACCCGTTCGGTCTCCTGGGCGATGCGGTCCTCCTTCAGCCGCGCCTCCGCGAGGATCTGCGTGGCACGCGCGCGTGCCTCCTCCTCACGCCGGTTGATCATCTCCTGGGCCTCGGCGAACTCCCGCTGCGCCTCGGCCAGCGCCTCCTCCGCGCGGGCCACCGCCCGCTCGTTGTTGGCGTCCTGCGCGGCGATCCGCTCGGCCGCCTCGCGGTCCGCCGCCGCCCACTTCTCGGCGTGCTCGTGCTTCGGTTCCACGAGAAGGCCCGCGGTGCGCTGCCGTACGTCGCGCAGCGCGTCGAGCTCCGCGCCGCGGAACTCCTTCACCTTGCGCCGCGCGGTGACCCGGATGCCCTGCGCCTCGGCGCGCGCCGCGAGCAGCCGCTTGTGGGCGTACTCCTTGGCCTCCGTGCGGATCGTCTCCGCCTGCTCCTGCGCCGTCCGGCGCAGCGTGTCGGCGTGCTCCTCCGCCTGTTCGACCTCCTCCCGCGCCTCGCTGCGGGCGCGCTCGACCATGTCCGCCGCCTCCTCCTGCGCGAGCTCCCACAGGCGCCGTGCGCGCTCACCGAGGGTGTCGTACGTCTGCGGTTTGATCTCCGTGCACGCCTCGCGCAGCCGCTTGGCCTCCACGACCATGTCCTTGGCGAGCACCGTGAGCCGGGTGACCCGCTCCCAGGCCGCGTCGCGTTCGGCGGAGAGCGCGGCGGTGAACATGTCGACTTCTTTGGGCCGGTAGCCGCGCCCGAGAACGGTCACGAACCCAGGCGATGACACCCGTGCGCTGCTCATGCTGTAGCCCCTTCCACCAGACGGACGCGAAATGATGATTTCCCGCATATCTTGATGTATCGGACTTAAGTGTTCATAACGCGACACTCCGGGCGCACGGTACGGGCTGTCCGCACAGGCCGCCCGCACGAGCCGCCCCACAGAAAAGGGGCCGGGCCGGTCATACGACCGGCCCGGCCCTCGACACACCCGGTGTCAGCGGGACACCCGCCTCACAGCAGCCCGTCCCACATCTGCTCCAGCAGCACCGACCACCAGCTCTCCGGCGACCCCAGCGCCGCCGGGTCCAACGAGGCCAACTGCGCCTGGAAGTCCACCGTCCAGCGGCCCGCCTGCTCCTGGTTCAGCCCGAACCGCAGCCGCCACATCCGGCCCAGCAGCGCGAGACAGCGCTGGAACTCGGGCAGCCCGGTGTTGACGAACTGCGGCGGCACCGACCCGCCGCCCGGCCCCGCCTCCACCGGCACCGCGACGATGTTCGCCGTCCCGTACTGCACACAGATCGCCTTGCCGAAGTCACTGCCCATGACGAGGTACGAGCCCGCGTCCGGCGCCGGCTGCACCCCCCGCTCCGCCGCCAGCTCCGCCAGCGTCGGCACCGGCCGCCCCGGCTGGGCCTGCGCCCAGAAGAACGGCCCCATGTCCATCGGCAGCCCCGCCACCACCAGCGTGTGCGCCACCACCGGCGGCACACCCTGCCGGGACACCGCGGCCTGCTCGAACCGGAACAGACCCGGCCCGAACGCCGCGCCCAGCTCCTGCGCGATCCCCTCCGGGGGGATCGGCGGAACCGGCTGCACCGGCGGCAACGGCGCCCGCACCGGCGCCGGCCGCGCGGGACCGTCGGCCACCTGGTGCAACTCGCCCTGGTGCACCAACAGCTGCTGCATGCCCTGCTGCCGGCTCGCGTGATCCGTGCCGTACGGCGCGATGCTCGCCAGCCGCGCCTGCGGCCACTGCTCACGGATCATCCGCGCACAGTACGCACCCGGCAGCTCGCACGACTCCAGCTCGGTGTGCAGCTCCAGCACCTGGTCCGGGGGCACGTTCATCGCCCGCAGCTCGTGGAAGATCTGCCACTCCGGGTGCGGGGTGCCCGGCGCCGAACGCCGGATCACCTGCTGCTCCGACCCGTCCTGCGCGCGGTAGCGCAGCACGGCCTGGTAGCCCGGACCGACCGTCGGCTGCCCCGGCGGCTGCTGCGGATACCCGTACGCCGGCGGCTGCCCGGCCCCGGGAACACCCGGAGGCATCCCGGGGGCGCCCGGAGCCATGCCCGCAGCGCCGGGAACGCCGGGCACACCCGGGGCGGGCGGCGGAGGCGCACCGGGGGCACCGACCGGGGGTCCGGCCAGCACGGTCGGCGCCTGGTGCGGGGCACCCGGGACACCGGGAGCACCGGGCCCGCCCGGAACACCGGATGCCTGAGGCACACCGGGAACCCCGGGAGCGCCGGGCGCACCCGCCGGAGGCTGCGGCACACCGGGGGCGCCCGGAGGCTGCGGCGCGCCCCCGGGACCACCGGGACCACCGGGACCACCTGGGCCACCGGGACCCATCGGTCCGGGGTTGGCCAGCATGGTCGCGGCATGGTGAACGCCACCGGGAGGAGCACCGCCCGGTGTGTTCGGCCCGCCCGGTGTGTTCGGCCCGCCCGGTGTGTTCGGCCCGCCGGGACCGGCCGGCCCGTCCGGCCCGAGGGCCGACACCAACTGCGTGGGCACATAGCCACCCCCCGGGGCGGCACCGGGCGCACCCGGACCGGGCGGCGGCGGAGGCGGCGTACCGCCCGGCCGCGCACCCGGAGCCCCCGGCGCGCTCGGCGGAGGCGGCGGCGTGGCCCCACCGCGCGCACCACGACGTGGCGGCGGAGCCGCCTTGCTGGTCGCGGCATCGGCGATGTCACTCGCGTTCGACGCGAGCGGCCGCCCTGGCGCACCCCCACCGGGGCCACCGGCCCCGTACGACGGCACACCCGGCCGTGCCTGCGCAGGCGCAGGCACGGCCCCCTGCCCACCGGGCCCCTGCGGATACCCGTACGACGCCGCACCCGGCCCCTGCGGCACAGACGGCGGCGGAAGCGGAGGAGTGGCCGGCTGCCCGGCACCCGGACCACCGGGCGCACCGGCCGCACCCGCGCCCTGCGGATGGCCGTACGACGACCCACCGGGCCCCTGAGGCGGAGCCGGCGGCACAGGCGTGGCCTGCTGCCCGGCACCCGAACCACCGGCCGCACCGGCCGCACCCGGGCCCTGCGGATGGCCGTACGACGATCCGCCCGGTCCCTGCGGCGGCGTGTCGCCCGGTGTGCCCGTGGGGCCCGGACGGCCCTCCGCGGCCCCCCTGCCCGGCTCGTCCATCGCCGGGGCGACCGCCGTCGGCGGAAGCTGGCTGCCACCCTTCATCAGGGCCGTCTCGGCGTCCGGCAGCCCGGCGGGCGGCGGCGCCGGCTCGTCGGAACCGCTCAGCGGTGGCGCGAAGACCGTCGCGGGCAGCGGCACGGAACGGTCGTCACCCGCGTCGCCGTTGGTGTCCGTACCCGTCCACGGCGTGGCCCCGGCGGGCGTCGCCGCGGGCGCACCGGCCGCGGGCCCCGTCGGCACCCCCGGCTGCGTCTGCGGCAGCCCGCTCCCCGGCACCCCGGCCTGCGTCCGCGGCAGCGCGGGATCAGGCGTCACGCCCCCACCCGCCCCCGCACCGGAACCCGCCGACACACCCGCCCCGGAACCCGCGCCGGACCCGGCTCCAGCCCCGGCGCCTGCACCCGCGCCCGCACCGCTGTCCGCCCCCCGCTCCCCGATCCCCAGCCTGTCCGCCGCCTCCTGCAACCACTCCGGCGGCGACAGCAGGAACGACGTCTGGTTCAGATCCACCCGCGCCGCAGGCGCCGGCACCGCGTCCTCGGGACCGGCCGGACGGCCGTACTCCTCCTCGTAACGGCGGATCACCTCCCCCACCGGCAACGCCGGCCACAACGTGGCCTCCCCGCTGTCCCGGGCGATCACCAGCCGCTGCGCACCCCCGTCCGAACGAGGCCCCTCCGCACGGTCCTCCGCCCACACCACGAACCCGAGCCCGAACTCCCGCACCCGCACCTCACGATGCTGGTACGCGGGCACGTCCCCGTTGACCCACTCCTCGGCGCGCTCCTGCGCCTGCGCGAACGTCACCATCGCTCAGCTCACTCCCCCGCACCGACGGACGCCACGGGCACCGCACGCGCGAACCCGCCGTCCACCATCAGATTCGCCACCGTCTCCAACTCCGGCGGATTACCGGCCAGCCGCGACAGGAACACGTCGAAATCCTCACCGCACGGCAACAGCAGCCGCGCCGTACGCTCCGCCGGAGGCCACGACGGATCCACGTCCCGGACGTCGTCGTAGGCGCAGAACCACACCGAACCGACCCGCTCGCCCTTCACCTTCACGGCCAGCAGCCCGCCCTGCACGAACCCGACGCCCAGATAGTCCTTCGTCAGATGGTCCCGCAGACACTTGTTGACGTAGACCAGGTCGTTGACCGCCGCCTCGTCCCGCACCGTGAAGAACGGCTGGTCCACCAGGAGCCCCACCTCCGCGTCCAGCGCCGCGCCCACCGGCGCGCACCCGCCCGCCGCCTTCAGGAACGAGCGGTACGCCCCCGGCAGCCGGTAGCCCAGATCCTCCTCGACCCCCTGCACCTGCGCCTCCGTCACCGCCACACCCGACTTCGGCAGCCCCACATGCGCCGGACGCGTCTCCTGCAACGGCCGCGTCCCGCGCTTCGTGTGATCCACCGGAGCCGTCGCCAGACCGCCGTGGTGCCGCAGCAACGCCTTCACCTCGACCGGAACCAGCTCCAGCCGCCGCGAACCCGCCACGTGATGCCACGTCCAGCCGTGCGGAGTCGCCACGTTCGGCACCGTGTCCCACAACGCGTGCCCCGACGCCGCGAGCGCCGCGTTCGCCGACACGTAGTCCGTCAGCCGCAACTCGTCGACCCCGAAACCCTCCGGGGGCTCCGCGATCTCCGCCGCCGCACGCGCGTACGGCGAGAAGTCCGGATAGCCGCGCTCGTCCACCCGCACCCCTCTCGGGTGCCGTCCCGCCCGCACCGGATCCGGGAAGTGCACGACCTGCCCGGCATAGGCCGCGTTGGGCGGCGCGGCGTTCTGCCCGAGCCGACTCGTCGTCATGGCGGTTGCCCCCTGCGGCACTCTGGTACGGCCCGCGACGACCGGTTCCGCTTGCGGACCCCGACCACCACGCCCCGTATCGACTGTCTCCAACGGTTCTCCAACACGCGCCCACCGCGCGCATCACGGTGCCGACAGCCTATGCGGTACGACGACACGGGTCACCGGCCCTCCGTTCGAGGCCCCCCACATCCGTGACCAGCCGTCACCCCGCCCTCACGGACCGCCCAAACCCGGGCGTGTCGCACCGCCCCAGCTTCCGCACCCGCCACGCCATTTGGCACCCTGTGACGTCCGAGGGCATGCTCGGGAGGGGATGACGATCATGAACGCAACGCAAACGGGGCAGCACAACGGGCCGCAAACGCCCGCATCCGGCGACCCCCGCATCGGCTGGTCCAGCGCCGAGACCCCCCACGCCCCCACACTCCGTCACCGCCGCGACGGCATACTCCCCACCATCGCCGCCGCCCTCTCCGTCCGCGGCGCCACCCTCACCGGCACCGCGGCCCGCGGCGACCAGCCCCCGGCCCTGCACCACCTCGTCCAGGACTTCCTCGACACCCTCGGCAGCGCCCAACGCGACCGCTTCACCGGCCGCTGCGCCGAAGCACTCCTCATCTCCCGCCACCTCGCCGCCGCCGACGCCGCCCGCAGCAGACGCGCCGCCCGCAAACCCATGACCAACGGCGAGGCCCGCAAGGTCCTCAAACAAGCCAAACTCACCGCCCGCCGCATCCGCGAGGACGGCGACCCCCTCCACGGCAGCTTCGCCGCACCCTGCCGCGCCTGCACCGCCCTCAGCGCCCACTTCGGCGTCCGCATCGTCGACCCCGAAGCGAACGACTGAGCCCGCTCCCCCCACCCGTTGAACAGCGCAGAACGACGAACGAACGTACGACGAACGAAGGCCGATGCACCCGGACCCGCGCACCTCAACCACCCGCTTCCCCGTCCCCGTCGACGCCGCCCTGCGCGCCGCCGGCTGGCAACCCGGACGCTGGGACATCAAACAGGCCGAGATCTGGGCCGACACCCTCCGCGACCACACCAGCCCCGCCGGCCACCGCCACGCCGTCTTCCCCGCCGCCGTCGAGGCCTGGGCCGAATTCGGCGGCCTCACCCTCACCCCCGCCGGCCCCGGCCGCCAGATCGCCCCCACCCCCCTCCACCTCGACCCCCTCCACGGCCTCCACATGGCCCGCACCCTCGCCGACCTCGGCCGCGCCCTCGACACCGACGTCAGCCCCCTCGGCACCGAGACCGACACCCACTCCCTCCTCGCCATCGACGCCGAAGGCCGCGTCTACGCCCTCGACCACACCGGCGACTGGTACCTCGGCCCCGACATCGACCAGGCCCTCGGCGCCCTCGTCTCCGGCATCGAACCCGTACGCCTCACCGCCGGCTGACCCTCACGGCGAGGGGATCACCGCCGACACCCGGAAACCCCCCGCCTCCGTCGGCCCCGACACGAACACCCCGCCGAGCGCCACCACCCGCTCCTTCATCCCCACCAGACCGTTGCCCCCCGACGGCAACCCCGCCGAACCCGCCGAACCCACCTCCGGCGGCGGCTCGTTCTCCACCTGCATCGCGATCTCCGCCACCCGGTGCGCCAGCCGCACATGCGTCTTCGCCCCCGCCGCGTGCTTGTGCACGTTCGTCAACGCCTCCTGCACCACCCGGTACGCCGTCTGCTCGATCTCCGCCGCGTACACCCGCACCTCCCCCTCCACCGACAGATCCACCACCATCCCCGCGGCCGCCGACTGCCCGATCAACTCCTCCAGCTCCTCCAGACACGGCCCCTCACCGTGCTGCTGCTCCACCACCGCCCGCGAGGCCGCCGCCGCGGCCGCCACCCCCACCGCCGCCAACGGCACCGCGGACGCCGCCCGCTCCCGCTCCCCACCGCTCCTGAGCACCCCGAGCATCTCCCGCAACTCCGTCAACGCCTGCCGCCCCATGTCCCCGACGAGAGCGGCGTTCCGTACGGCCTTCTCCGGATCCTTGCGCGCGACGGCCTGCAGCGCGGCGGCGTGGACGACCATGAGACTGACCCGGTGCGCGACCACGTCGTGCATCTCCCGGGCGATCCGCGTCCGCTCCTCGCTCCGCGCCCACTCGGCCCGCTCCTCCGCCCGCTCGGCGAGCAACTGCAGCTCCCGCTCGAGACTGTCCGCCCGCTCACGCAGGCTCTCCATCAGCCGGCGCCGCTGACCGGCGTACAGCCCCAGCAGCACGGGCGGCGCGGTCAGCCCCAGGGACATCACGACCGCCGCGAACGGAATGAACCAGTCCCCGATCGTCAGCCGCCCCGAGTCCATGCTCTGCCGCACCCGTACGAACGTCACGATCAACGTCCCCACCAGCTGCATCCCCGCCAGCGAGGCGATGATCCGCCGGGGCAGCTCGGACGCGGCGAGCGTGTACAGACCGACCAGACCCATCAGGAAGCCCATCTGGGCCGGCGTGATCGCGATCGCCACCAGCACCACGGCGATCGGCCACTGGCGCCGCACCACCAGCACGGAACCGGCGAGCAGTCCGAACACCACCCCCACCGCCACCGGGATCCCGGCGTCCCGCGCGAACGCCACGCCCTCCGCCGCGCACTCCACGGCCGACACGGCGGCCAGACCACAGTCGAACGCGGCACTGCGCCACCTGGCCCACCACAGCGGCCCCCTCAGGTCCGCCGCGGTCTCTTCCCCCGTCGTGGTCATGCCCCCAGCCTACGGGCGCGCCCCCCACCCTTTCCGTCGACTTTCACCGACCGAAACCGCCCCCATTCCCTCGAACAGGTGAACCCCACCTGTTCGACCCCGGAACCCCGCATTCCGCCCGGACGGTATGTGCATGGCACATTCCTCTGGCAAGTACGCGGACTTCGAGACCCTGCGGGAGCGGGCGGTCGCCCTGCGGCGGGCGGGACTCAGCCGACGACAGATCCGCGACCGGCTGCACATCGACAACAACGACATCCTCAACCGCCTCCTGGAGGGCGAGCCGCCTCCGGAATGGACGAAGCGCCCGAACGCGAAGGACGATCTCCGCGAGAGGGCGCGCGAGCTACGGCTCCAGGGCTGGACGTACGACCGGATCCAGCTGGAACTGGGCTGCTCGAAGAGCTCGATCTCGCTGTGGGTACGGGATCTGCCGAAGCCGGAGCGGAAGCGGACCCCCGAGGAGGCGTCGGCGATCGCCAGACGGGGCTGGGAAGCCACATTGCAACGCCGAGAGGAGGAACGCCGGCTCACGAAGACGACTGCCAGGCAAGCAGTGGGTGACCTGTGCGACCGAGAGGTCTTCCTGGCGGGCGTGGTCCTTTACTGGGCGGAAGGCGCCAAGGACAAGTCATACAGCCGCCGCGAGAGGCTGCACTTCATCAACAGTGATCCGAACGTCATCATCTTTTTCCTGCGCTGGCTCGACGTACTCGGCGTGGAACGCGAGCGCCTGCGCTTTCGGGTGAGCATCCACGAATCAGCCAGCGTGACGGCCGCCCAGCAGTTCTGGGCCGATCTGGTGGGCGTGGAGGCCGCCACATTCCAGAAGCCCACCCTCAAGAAGCACAACCCGAAGACGACCCGGAAGAACACCGAGGAGGCATATCGCGGCTGCTTGATCATCTACGTACTCAAGAGCGCCGACTTGTACCGTCGCATCGAGGGCTCCTGGTACGGCATAGTGGAGTCCGCGCGCCAAGCCGATCAATAGAATCGGACATAGCGAGCAAATCATCCCGGATCGTCTAAGGGCAGGACAAACGGTTTTGGTCCGTTGAATGAGGGTTCGAATCCTTCTCCGGGAGCCACAAATACTGAGTTCGGGTCCTGACCCAGCAAGGTCAGGGCCCGCTCTCATGTCCCCCAGGAAACGCCCCGGTATCCTTCGGATGTCCCCACCTCACTTCACAGCCGAAGGGCACATCCGTGAGCGCCATTCGCCCGGCAGCCGTCGTCGTTCTCGCAGCGGGTGAGGGCACCCGTATGAAGTCGGCCACACCCAAGGTCCTGCACGAGCTCTGCGGCCGCAGTCTCGTCGGGCATGTGCTGGCCGCCGCCCGTGAGTTGGACCCCGAGAACCTGGTCGTCGTCGTCGGGCACGCGCGCGAGAAGGTCACGGCCCACCTCGCCGAGGTCGACGCCGCCGTACGCACCGCCGTCCAGGAGGAGCAGAACGGCACCGGGCACGCCGTGCGGATCGCCCTGGAGCAGCTCGGCGGCACCCTCGACGGGACCGTCGTCGTCGTGTGCGGCGACACCCCGCTGCTCACCGGCGCCACCCTGTCCGCGCTGGCGGCGACCCACCACGGTGACGGCAACGCGGTCACCGTGCTGACCGCTCAGGTGCCGGACGCGACCGGGTACGGGCGGATCGTGCGGGACGGGGCGACGGGTGCGGTCACCGCGATCGTGGAGCACAAGGACGCCTCCGACGCCCAGCGGGCGATCCGTGAGATCAACTCCGGGGTGTTCGCGTTCGACGGGGCGCTGCTCGCGGACGCGCTGAAGAAGGTGCGGACGGACAACAGCCAGGGTGAGGAGTACCTCACCGACGTGCTGGGGATCCTGCGGGAGGCCGGGCACCGGGTCGGGGCCTGCGTGGCGGTCGATCACCGGGAGATCGCCGGTATCAACAACCGGGTGCAGCTGAGCGAGGCCCGTCGGATCCTCAACGACCGGCTGCTGACCGCCGCCATGCTGTCGGGTGTCACGGTGATCGATCCGGCGACCACCTGGGTCGACGTCACCGTCACCTTCGAGCAGGACGCCGTCGTCCACCCGGGCACGCAGCTGCACGGCGCCACGCATCTCGGTGAGGGCGCGGAGGTCGGTCCGAACAGCCGGCTCACGGACACGATCGTCGGTGCGGGGGCCCGCGTCGACAACACGGTGTCCTACGCGTCGCACATCGGCGCGCACGCGAGTGTCGGGCCGTACGCCTATCTGCGGCCGGGGACGCGGCTGGGCGTGAAGGGCAAGATCGGTACGTATGTGGAGACCAAGAACGCCTCGATCGGGGAGGGGACGAAGATCCCGCATCTCTCCTATGTCGGGGACGCGACCATCGGTGAGTACAGCAACATCGGTGCGGCCAGCGTGTTCGTGAACTACGACGGGCAGGAGAAGCACCACACCACCGTCGGGTCGCACTGTCGTACCGGTTCGGACAACATGTTTGTGGCTCCTGTCACGGTGGGGGACGGCGCGTACACCGCCGCCGGGTCCGTGATCACCAAGGATGTGCCGCCCGGTTCGCTGGCCGTGGCCCGTGGTCAGCAGCGGAATATCGAGGGTTGGGTGGCCCGTAAGCGTCCGGGAAGCGCTGCCGCGCAGGCGGCCGAGGCGGCTGCTCAGCAGCGCGAGGGCGAAGACTGACCGGAAACAGGTGCGCCGGACACGGCGTACCGTGATAAGTGCGAACCCGCACCCCTGAGAGACCTCTGAGGAGACAGTGCTGTGACCGGGATCAAGACGACCGGCGAGAAGAAGTTGATGTTCTTCTCCGGCCGCGCCCACCCCGAGCTTGCCGAGGAGGTCGCCCACGAGCTGGGTGTCGGGGTCGTCCCGACGAAGGCCTTCGACTTCGCCAACGGTGAGATCTATGTCCGCTACCAGGAGTCGGCGCGTGGTGCGGACTGCTTCCTGATCCAGAGCCACACGGCTCCGATCAACAAGTGGATCATGGAGCAGTTGATCATGATCGACGCGCTGAAGCGTGCGTCGGCCCGTTCGATCACCGTGATCGTGCCGTTCTACGGCTATGCGCGCCAGGACAAGAAGCACCGTGGCCGTGAGCCGATCTCGGCGCGGCTGATCGCGGACCTGATGAAGACGGCGGGTGCGGACCGGATCCTGACCGTGGATCTGCACACCGATCAGATCCAGGGCTTCTTCGACGGTCCGGTCGACCACCTGTTCGCGCTGCCGCTGCTGGCGGACTACGTGGGCAGCAAGGTGGACAGCGCGAAGCTGACGGTGGTGTCGCCGGACGCCGGCCGGGTACGGGTGGCGGACCGCTGGTGCGACCGGCTGGGCGCGCCGCTGGCGATCGTGCACAAGCGGCGCGACAAGGACGTGGCGAACCAGGTGACGGTCCACGAGGTCGTGGGCGAGGTCAAGGGCCGGGTCTGTGTGCTGGTCGACGACATGATCGACACGGGTGGCACGATCTGCGCCGCGGCCGACGCGCTGTTCGCGCACGGTGCGGAGGACGTCATCGTGACGGCGACGCACGGTGTGCTGTCGGGACCCGCTGCGGACCGTCTGAAGAACTCGAAGGTGAGTGAGTTCGTGTTCACGAACACGCTGCCGACGCCGGGCGAGCTGGAGCTGGACAAGATCACGGTTCTGTCCATCGCGCACACGATCGCGAGCGCGGTGCGTGAGGTGTTCGAGGACGGGTCGGTGACGAGCCTGTTCGACGAGCAGTGAGCCTGTTCGTCCCTCTCCGTCTCCGTCCTTCGGGATGATCGATTTTTCTGCGGCCTCCTCCGCCGAGTAGACTTCTGCAGTTGCTCGGCGAGGGAGGCCGCGTCCTTGGATGCGACGCTCCGTTATCGACGCGCTCTTCGTAGCAGGCCGTTCGTGGCCGGGTGACCACGTCCGATCCGAGTTTCTACGAGGAGTGATCATGTCCGAGGTCAAGATCTCCGCCCAGACCCGTACCGAGTTCGGCAAGGGTGCCGCCCGTCGTATCCGTCGTGACAGCAAGGTCCCCGGTGTCCTGTACGGCCACGGCTCGGACCCGCTGCACCTGACCCTCCCGGGCCACGACCTGCTGCTCGCGCTGCGTACCCCGAACGTGCTGATCTCGCTGGACATCGACGGCAAGACCAGCGAGCTGGCGATCCCGAAGGCCGTGCAGCGCGACGCGATCAAGGGCTTCCTGGAGCACGTCGACCTGCTGCTGGTCAAGCGCGGCGAGAAGGTCACCGTCGAGATCCCGGTGCACGCCGAGGGTGAGCTGGCCGCCGGTGGCAACCTGCTGGAGCACGTCCTGAACGCGCTGCCGGTCGAGGCCGAGGCCACCCACATCCCCGAGGGCGTCACCGTCTCCGTCGAGGGCCTGGAGGCCGGTGCCTCCGTCCTGGCGAAGGACATCACGCTGCCGAAGGGTGTCACGCTGGCCGTGGACGCCGACGCGGTCGTCCTGCAGGTGCTGGCCGCGCAGGCCGAGGAGGCCCCGGAGGGCGAGGGCGCCGAGGGCGAAGAGGTCGCCGAGGCCTGAGCCGCGTAGCTTTCGCAGCGGTACATCGGCTCCAGCCGCTGTTCCCCTCGTTCGGGGAGCAGCGGCTGCTGCGTAAGGAGACATGACGTGACGACCCCTGCCAATGCCCCCTGGCTGATCGTCGGCCTCGGGAATCCCGGCCCGGAGTATGCCGGTAACCGCCACAACGTCGGTTTCATGGTGGCCGATCTGCTGGCCGAGCGGATCGGGGGGAGGTTCAAGCGGGCGGGGAAGGCGCAGGCCCAGGTCGTCGAGGGGCGGATCGGGCCGGCGGGGCCGGCGAGCCGGCGGGTGGTCCTGGCGAAGCCGATGTCGTTCATGAATCTGTCCGGTGGTCCGGTGAACGCGCTGCGGGACTTCTACAAGGTGCCGGTGGCGAACATCGTGGCCGTGCACGACGAGCTGGACATCGACTACGGGACCCTGCGGCTGAAGCTGGGCGGCGGGGACAACGGGCACAACGGTCTGAAGTCGATGACGAAGGCGATGGGTGCGGAGTACCACCGGGTGCGGTGCGGGATCGGCCGGCCGCCGGGGCGGATGCAGGTGGCGGACTTCGTGCTGAAGGACTTCTCGGCGACGGAGCGCAAGGAGCTGGACTGGTTCGTGGACCGGGCGGCGGATGCGGTGGAGTGTCTGGTGAGCGAGGGGCTGGAGCGGGCGCAGAGTACGTACAACTCGTGACGTGTCGCCCGGGGAGGTTGACTGGCCGCTGAGGCTTGGCCAATGATCCCGGCCATGCCTGCCGTCGCTGTCTCGTCCCATCGCCGTAAGGGCCGCAGAGGCCGTCCTGGCCGGAGGAACAGCTCTGCCCCGGCCCGTCGGGCCTCCGCCACCGCGTTGCGTTTCGGGCGGCTCGCGGGGATGGGGGTGGTGGCGGTGCTGATCCTGTTCGCCGGGGTGTGGGGGTCGTGGGGTACGGCGCAGCAGGTGATGCTGACGAAGGGGCGGGAGCACGGCACGGTCGAGGTGACGCGGTGCGGGGAGCAGACCTGTTCGGGGCCGTACACGCCGTTGTCGCAGGGGTCGACGGCGCGGTCGCGGGTGGTGATCGAGAAGTCGGTGGCGGTGCGCAAGGGGCGGACCTACACGGTCGTGGTCAAGCCGGACGGTGACGAGGTGGTGCGGTCGGGTCCGGCCGGGGTGCTGTACGCGTGGGTGCCGATGGGGGGCGCGTTGCTGCTCGCGTCGGTGGTGGTGGCGGGCGGGCTGGGGCGTGCGCGGTGGGGGTGGGCGCTGGCGGGGTCCGGGGTGGCGTTGTTGACGGCGGCTTTTGTCACGATCTGATCGTGTTCCAGGCGCACTTTTTCTGTGCGGCGGCCATATGTTTCCTGTTCGTGATTGACCGAGAGTCAGTGTCCGCAGGAAGCTGAGCCGCCCCCTCCACATCTTCCCTTTCGTCACTCGAAGATGGACTGCCCCATGCGTACCCTCACCCGGGCCGGTGTCGTCGCCCTCGCCTCCTCGGCGACGCTGCTGCTGGCCCCAGCCGCCCACGCGGCCAAAGGCGACAACGGCGATGTGAAGACCCACCGGTCGACGACCGACGAGTTCGACCAGCGCGACGAGCCGAAGGTCTGCTCGTTCTATCTCGACGCGTTCGGTTTCGATGGCCTGCAGAGCGTCGACTGGCACATCGAGGCCTGGGCGGACAACGACGCCGACAAGGGCGAGACCGTCAGGACCGGCTCGCTCACGCTGGACTCGAACGGTCACGGCCGGACCCAGGACCTGTCGCTGCCCGACGGCCAGTACAAGCTGTTCTGGAACTTCGACGGCGAGAAGGGGGCCGCGAAGCACAAGGTGTTCAAGGTGGACTGCGAGGAGGACGGCGGCGGCGGTTCCTCACCGTCCGGTTCGCCGTCCGGGTCCCCGTCGGGCTCCGCCCCGGCCTCGTCGTCGGCCTCGCCCTCCGCCTCTCCTTCCTCGTCCTCCTCGCCGAGCACCTCGGTCTCGCCGGACTCCTCGGCGTCCGCGGAGCCGTCGTCCTCGGCGTCCCCGCAGGGCGGCAGCGGCGGCCTGGCCGAGACCGGCAACGGCGCACCCGTCGGCGCCCTCGCGGTCATGGCGGCGGCGCTGGTGGGCGCCGGCGGTTACCTCGTGGCCCGGCGGCGCCGAGCCTGACGTACCGCATGAAGACGGGGGTGCCCCCGAGCCTCGTACTTCTCCGAGGCTCGGGGGCACCCCTCTTCGGCCTTCCGCGGGCGCTCAGCCGGTGTTGCGCAGGCCCGCCGCCACGCCGTTGACCGTCAGGAGCAGGGCGCGGGAGAGCAGCGGGTCGGGTTCCTCGCCGGCCGCCGCCGCGTCGCGCTGGCGCTTGAGCAGGGTCACCTGGAGGTAGGAGATGGGGTCCAGGTAGGCGTCGCGGATGGTGAAGGTCTGCTTCAGCACCGGTGTGGCGTCCAGCAGTTCGCTCTCGCCGGTGATCTTGAGGACCTCGGCGACGGTCAGCGCGTGTTCGGCCCTGATGCGGTCGAAGACGTGCTTGAGGTCGTCGGGGACGAGGGTGTCGACGTAGTGCTGGGCGATCCGCAGGTCCGTCTTGGCGAGGGTCATCTCGACGTTGGAGACGAAGTTGCGGAAGAAGTGCCACTGTTCGTGCATCTCGTCGAGCACGGTGTCCAGGCCCGCCTCGCGCAGGGCCTTCAGGCCGGAGCCGACGCCGAACCAGCCGGGGACGATCTGCCGGGACTGGGTCCAGCCGAACACCCACGGGATGGCGCGCAGTCCGTCGAGTCCGGCGCCGGAGTCGGGGCGGCGCGAGGGCCGGGAGCCGAGGTGGAGTTCGGCGAGCTGGTCGACGGGGGTGGAGGCGAAGAAGTACGCGGGCAGGTCGGGGTCCTCGACCAGCGCGCGGTACGCCGCGTGCGCCGCGTCGGACACGACGTCCATGGCCGCGTCCCAGCGGGCGAGGGCCTCGACGGACTGGCGCGGGGCGGTGTGCAGGGCGGAGGCCTGGAGGGTGGCGGCGACCGTCAGTTCCAGGTTCTCGCGGGCCAGCGAGGGGATGAGGTACTTGTCGGAGATGACCTCGCCCTGTTCGGTGACCTTGATCTCGCCTTCGAGGGTACCCCAGGGCTGCGCGAGGATCGCGTCGTGGGAGGGGCCGCCGCCGCGGCCGACGGTGCCGCCGCGGCCGTGGAAGAGGCGCAGGCGTACGCCGTAGCGGTGGGCGACGTCGCGCAGGCGGCGCTGCGCCCGGTGGATCTCCCACTGGGAGGTGGTGATGCCGCCGAACTTGGAGGAGTCGGAGTAGCCGAGCATGACCTCCTGGACGTCTCCGCGCAGGGCGACGAGGCGCCGGTAGGAGGGGTCGGAGAGCATCTCCTCGAGGATGGTGTCGGCGGCCTTGAGCTCGTCGGTGGTCTCCAGCAGGGGCACGATGCCGATCTTGGCCCAGCCGGCGTGCAGGTCGATGAGGCCGGCCTCGCGGGCGAGGACGGCGGCGGCGAAGACGTCGTCGGCGCCCTGGCACATGGAGATGATGTAGGACTCGATGACCTCGGGGCCGAAGACGGCGAGCGCCCGCTTGATCGTCCCGAACACGCCGAGGGTCTTCTCGCCGGCCGCGTCGACGGGCGCGGGGGTGGGGGCGAGCGGCCTTCTGGACCGCAGCTCCTTCGCCAGCAGCCTCGTACGGTATTCGCGCGGCATGTCCACGTACCGCCAGGACTCCTCGCCGAGGCGGTCGAAGAGCTGGCCGAGGGCGTGGTGGTGGGCGTCGGCGTGTTCGCGGACGTCCATGGTGGCGAGCTGGAGGCCGAAGGCGGCGAGGGTGCGGATGGTGCGGTTCATCCGGCCGTCGGCGAAGAGGGCGCCGCGGTGCGCGCGCAGGGAGGTCTGCACGAGGGTGAGGTCCTGGAGGAGCTCGCTGGTGCCGAGGTAGTCGCGGCCGGGCTCGTGCGGGGTGCCCTTGGCGAGGCGCTGCTTGGTGTTCTCCAGCTTCTGCCGGATGCAGGTGGCCTTGAGGCGGTAGGGCTCCTCGGCGTTGAGGCGCTTGTAGCGGGGGCTGATCTCGGGCAGGCGTTCGAGGTCGGTCCGCAGTGACTCCAGGAGCTCCTCGGTCGCGCCGGTGTAGCGGATGGAGTTGGAGAGGAAACCGCGCAGCTCGTCGATCGTCTCCAGGGCGTCGTTGATGCCGTGTTCGTGCTGGAGGATGAGGACGTCCCAGGTGACCTGCGGGGTGACGTTGGGGTTGCCGTCGCGGTCGCCGCCGATCCAGGTGCCGAAGGTGAGGGGGCGGGTGTCGTCGGGGAGGCGGACGCCGACACGCTCCAGCTCGGAGGTGAGGTCCTCCAGGACGTCGCCGACGGCGTTCGCGTGCAGCTCGTCGAGGTAGTAGATCGCGTTGCGGGCCTCGTCGGCGGGTTCGGGGCGCACGACCCGCAGCTCGTCGGTCTGCCAGACGAGGTCGATGTTCTCGGCGAGGCGCGTGTCGTGGCGCCGGCGGTCGGCCTCGATGACGGGGGTCTCCAGAAGCGCGGCGATGCGCCGGAGCTTGTTCAGTACCGACCGGCGCGCGGCTTCGGTCGGGTGTGCGGTGAACACCGGGCGAACGTTCAGATGGCGGACGCTCTCGCGGACGTGCTCGGGGTCGGCGTCCTTGAGGCGGTCGGCGGTGCGGGCGAGGAGACCGCCCTCGGCGGCGCGCTTGGCGCGCAGCTCACGGCCGCGGTGGACCTGTTCGGTGACGTTCGCGAGGTGGAAGTAGGTGGAGAAGGCGCGGACCAGCTTGGCGGCGGTCTCCAGTTCGGTTCCGCGCAGCAGCTCGGCGGCGGCCTCGCCGTCCTCGCGGGTGAGGCGGCGGACCTTCTCGACGAGGTCGAGCAGTTCGGGGCCCTCCTGCCGGACGAGGGTCTCCCCGAGGAGGTCACCCAGTCGGCGGATGTCGGCGCGCAGCTCTGCACTCGTCGTCGTGGTCTGGTCGTCGGCACTGCTCACAGGTGCGGCTCCTTGCAGTGGTGAAGCTCGTCTGAGGCTCGTCTGGGACGGGGCCCGGAGCCGTCCTGGCGGCGGGTGCCGCATACGGGCCGGACATCCGGGAAGAAAACAGAGCGGACCGCGCTGTCCGACCGTCTCCAAGGATAGGTGGCGGACGGGACGCGCAGACGGTCGGGCTCTTGCCGCCGAGCAGGGCGCTGACATACTTACGATGCCGTAGGTTACGGAACCGTAGGAAGCTGTACCTGGCATCCTGCGCGTGGTGGCCGTGACCCGGCGACCTGCCACAGAACCCTCGAACCCCACAGGGGACGCCCCATGACCACGAGCTCCGATGTGATCGACGACGCCCCGAAGGCGAACGACGGCGCTCCGCTTCCCTCCGCGACGCTCGGTGGCGAGCAGAAGCGCTCGCTGGAGCAGATCACCCTTCTCCTCTTCATCATCGTCCCGTTCCTCGCGCTGCTCGCGGCGGTGCCGCTGGCGTGGGGCTGGGGGGTCAGCTGGCTGGACCTGGGCCTGCTGGTCCTCATGTACTACGTCGGGTGCCACGGCATCACGATCGGTTTCCACCGCTACTTCACGCACGGTTCGTTCAAGGCGAAGCGGCCGCTGAGGATCGCGCTGGCGATCATGGGGTCGCTGGCGGTGGAGGGGCCGCTGGTGCGCTGGGTGGCGGATCACCGCAAGCACCACAAGTTCTCGGACGCGGAGGGCGACCCGCATTCGCCGTGGCGGTTCGGGGAGACGGTTCCGGCGCTGATGAAGGGCCTGTGGTGGGCGCACATCGGCTGGATGTTCGACGAGGAGCAGACCCCGCAGGACAAGTACGCGCCGGATCTGATCAAGGACGGGGCGATCCGGGCGATCTCGCGGCAGTTCATCCTGTGGACGGTGGTGTCCCTCGCGATCCCGCCGCTGGTGGGCGGGCTGGTGACGATGTCCTGGTGGGGCGCGTTCACGGCGTTCTTCTGGGGGTCCCTCGTGCGGGTGGCGCTGCTGCACCACGTCACGTGGTCGATCAACTCGATCTGTCACGCGGTGGGCAAGCGGCCGTTCAAGTCGCGGGACCGCTCGGGCAACGTGTGGTGGCTGGCGGTGCTGTCGTGCGGCGAGTCCTGGCACAACCTGCACCACGCGGATCCGACGTCGGCGCGGCACGGTGTGGAGCGGGGGCAGATCGACTCCTCGGCGCGGCTGATCCGCTGGTTCGAGGTGTTCGGGTGGGCGTACGACGTGCGCTGGCCGTCACGCTCGCGTATCGATTCGCGTCGCAACACGGATGAGGACGGCTTCCGGCGCCGGAAGGCGGCGGCGAAGACGGCATGATTGACGGCGTGGCGACCGACTCCAGCAGTACCCCCAGTCCCGGCGGCGAAGCGAAGCCGCGGCGTGTCCGGCGCACCCGTATGACCGGGGCCGAGCGCCGGCAGCAGTTGCTGGAGATCGGTCGCACGCTGTTCGCGGCGAAGGGTTTCGAGGCCACGTCGGTGGAGGAGATCGCGGCGAAGGCCGGGGTCTCCAAGCCGGTGGTGTACGAGCACTTCGGCGGCAAGGAGGGGCTGTACGCGGTCGTCGTGGACCGGGAGATGCGGCGGCTGCTGGACATGGTGACCGGTTCGCTGACCGCCGGGCACCCTCGTGAGCTGTGCGAGCAGGCCGCGTTCGCGCTCCTGGACTACATCGAGGAGTACACCGACGGGTTCCGGATCCTGGTCCGGGACTCCCCCATTCCGCAGTCGACGGGTTCCTTCGCCTCGTTGATCTCGGACATCGCCACCCAGGTGGAGGACATCCTGGGGCGTGAGTTCAAGAGCCGCGGCTTCGATCCGAAGCTGGCGCCGCTGTACGCGCAGGCGCTGGTGGGGATGGTGGCGCTGACCGGGCAGTGGTGGCTGGACGTGCGTCGTCCGAAGAAGGCGGAGGTGGCGGCGCATCTGGTGAATCTCGCCTGGCACGGGCTGGACGGGCTGGAGGCGAAACCGCACCTGATAGGCCGCCGCAAGGCGTAGGCCGCCGCGGCACAGGCCGCGCCGCTGGGCGCGGCGCCGTCGCGGCCAGGCGGCGGCCTGCCGGGATCAGGGCGTGAAAAGCGGGATCAGTGCTTGAAGATGTCCTTGGTCTTCTCCTTGGCCTGGCGGGCGTCTCCCTTGGACTTCTCGGCGTGGCCCTCGCCCTCCAGGGGCAGGTCCCGCACCGCCCGTCCGGTGGCCTCCTTGGCCTTGCCCTTGAGCTGTTCCTTCTTGGCCTTGGCCTTCTGCTCGCGTGCCATGGTGGTTCGCTCCTCGGTTGTCCGAACTCCTGCCGAGTGGCCGTCGCACAGCTGTTCAAACGCGGGGTTCGAGGAACTCCAGTCGGTTGCCCACGGGGTCGTGGGCGTGGAAGCGGTCGTGGCCGGGGAGGTCGTCGTCCCAGGTGACGTCGGTGCCGTGGGCCTCCGGGCGGGCGGCGTGGGCGGCGATTGCGGTGACCCGGAGGCCCGGGTGGGCCTTGGCCGAGGGGCGGAAGTCCCCGGGAGCCTTCTCCGTCCCCCCATGGATCTGTACGGCGCCGGCCTGGAACCAGCAGCCGCCGCGGGTGGCGAGCACGCCCGGTTTCGGGATCTCGGTCATGCCGAGGACGTCCGTGCAGAAGGCGCGCAGGAGGTCCTCGGTTGCCGGGTGGCGCGGCGAGTCGGACGTGGTCGAGGGCGGTGATCATCGCGCCTGCTTGGTGGCGACGGCGAACAGGCGGCGAAAGGGCAGGACGGTGCCGTACTCGGTGCGGGGGTAGGCCGCGCGCAGCAGGTCGCGGTAGTCGGTGAGGAAGGCGGCCCGCGCGTCGGGGTCGTCGGCGAGGGCGTCGAGGGCGGGGCGCAGACCGGTGCCCCTGACCCAGTCGAGGACGGGGTCCTCGCCCTGGAGGACGTGGTGGTACGTCGTCGTCCACACGTCGGTGGCGCAGCCGAGGCGGGCGAGGCGGTCGAGGTAGACGCCGGGGGCGTGGACGGAGTCCTCGAGGCGCAGGACGTGGGCGAGGCGGTCCTTCCAGCGGGGGGTGCCGGCGAGGTCGCGCATGAGGGCGTGCAGGGGCGCGTCGATGTTGTGGGGGACCTGGAAGGCGAGGGTGCCCCCGGGGGCGAGGCCGTCGACCCAGGCGGGGAGGGCGTCGAGGTGGCCGGGGACCCAGTGCAGGGCGGCGTTGGAGATCAACAGGTCGTACGTCTCGTCCGGGGTCCAGGTGGTGAGGTCGGCGTGGGCGAAGTCGAGGCGGTCGGCGGCGTGGGCGGCGGCGTCGGCGAGCATCTGCGCGGAGTTGTCGTAGCCGGTGATGCGGGCGGTGGGCCAGCGGTCGGCGAGGTGGGCCGTGAGGGTGCCGGGGCCGCAGCCGAGGTCGGCGATGCGGGGCGGGGTGCCGGGCAGGTCGGGGACGCGGGAGAGGAGGTCGTGGAAGGGGCGGGCGCGGTGGCCGGCGTGGCGGAGGTACTGGGCGGGGTCCCAGGAGGGGTTGGTCGTCATGCCTCCCACTCTCCCCCGCATTTTCTCTCGACGTCAAGAGACTCGACATCAAGAGACTTCATGTCGACACAACCACTACACTGATCGCCATGGAGGACGAGGTCGATCGGCTGGTCGCAGCGTGGCGCCGGGAGCGCCCGGACCTCGACGTGGAGCCGCTGGAAGTACTCAGCCGGGTGAGCAGACTGGCCCGGCATCTGGACCGGGCGCGCCGACTGGCGTTCTCCGAGCATCAGCTCGAGCCCTGGGAGTTCGACGTGCTGACCGCGCTGCGGCGCGCGGGGGCGCCGTACCAGCTCTCGCCGGGCCAGTTGCTGACGCAGACGCTGGTGACGTCGGGCACGATGACGAACCGTATCGACCGGCTCGCGAAGAAGGGCCTGGTGGAACGGCTGCCGGACCCGAGCGACCGGCGCGGTGTGCTCGTCCGCCTCACGGACGACGGCAAGGACCGCGCCGACCAGGCGCTCGCCGGACTGCTCGACCAGGAACGGGCGATCCTGGCCGAGCTCTCGCACGCCCAGCGCGGCGAACTGGCCGCCCTGCTGCGCCAGCTGACCGCCCCGTTCGACAACATCCCCGGCTGAGGGCCCACCGGGCGGATCAGGGCGAAGACGCGGGGTCCGGCACGCGCGTCGGCCGATCAGGCGCTGTGGGTTTCCTCCGCCCTGATCTGCCCGGCAGTCCCCAGGTCCACCGGCCCCACCCCGGCCCTGCGGGCGAGGGCGACGGCGGCGAGGGTGGAGTGGACGCCCAGTTTGCCGAGGACGTTCTGCATATGGGTGCGGACGGTGTGCGGGGAGAGGAAGAGGCGCTCGGCGACGGCTTTGCGCCCCAGGCCCGCCACCATGCACCGCAGCACTTCCCGCTCCCGCGGCGTGAGGGACTCGACGAGCCGCTCGCTCTCGGTGCGGTGCTTGCGGGCGGCGGTGAGCTCGCGCAGGACGCCGGTGAGCAGCGCGGGCGGCAGATGGGTCTCCTCGCGCAGCACCCCGCGGATGACGGTGAGCAGCCGGGACAGGGAGCAGTCCTTGGCCACCCAGCCCGAGGCCCCGGCCTGCAGGGCGAGGGCGGCGCGGCGCGGGTCGTCCTTCTCGGCGAGGACGACGACCCGGACATGGGGCTGGGCGCCGCGTACCCCGGTGACGAGGGAGATCCCGTCGACGAGTCCGTCCTCACCGACCTCGTGCACGGGCGCGGCGGGCCGTATGCCCGGCAGCACACCGCCGGGGCCGACGCCCGGACCACCTCCCGCGCCGACACCCAGGTCGGCGTCGACGAGCAGCACGTCGTAACGGCGTCCCTCGGCGGCCGCGCGCTCCAGGCTGCGCAGTGCCGCGGGGCCGCTGCCGGCCGCGGAGACGTCGACGTCGGGCTCGGCGGCGAGCGCCGCGGCGAGCGACTCGGCGAAGATACGGTGGTCGTCGACGACCAGGACTCGGATGCGAACCACGAAACCCCCTTCCCCAGGCTCCTTGCCGAAGCCGGGGATACCCCAAGGTTCAAGACGGAGAACGACGACCGGCGCGGATACGACGCCCCAAGGGGATGCGGGCCACCGCACGGCCGCCGCCGTGCAGGGACTGCTACCCCGACTCCGGGCGCCGTACCCGACTGTCTCGCCCCCTGATCGGCACCGGCCCCCACCGGTGCTGTTCATCAGGGTAGGGCTGTGGGCGGGCGGCGGAAGGCAAAACGCGGAACTGGTTGGCCAGGGCGTTTATGGTGTGCCGCATGTTTCGTCTTGAGACAGAAGTCGACAGCACGAGGCGCGATCTTCTTCGCTCCCGGCTCCGCGACACCAACACGGCGGCCTCCCCGGTCCTGCGGGCGCTGCGCGGCACCCCCGCCGAGCGCGAGACCCCGCTGCACGTGTGGGCCGCGGACGAGGGCGGTGAACTGGCGGGCGGGCTGGTCGGTCACACCTGGACGACCTGGCTGCACGTGGCCCTGCTCTGGGTGGACGGACGCCACCGCGGCACGGGCCTCGGCAGCCGTCTGCTCGGCGAGGCGGAACGCGTCGCCGCCGAGGAACGGGGCTGCCGCCACGTCCGTCTGGAGACCTGGGACTTCCAGGCACCGGACTTCTACAAGCGCCTGGGTTACGAGGTGGTGTGCGCGATCGAGGACTATCCGCCGGGCGTCACGGAGTACACGCTGACGAAACGGCTGGGGTGAGGCGGAGGAGTCCCGCCCCACCCCATTGCTCCTGACAGCGGGTCAGATCAGGCGGCGCGCCCCCGCCGACGGCACCGCCTCGAAGACGCGCGGAGCCGTGTGGCCGGCCGCCGCGAAGGCCTCCTCGATCGCCTTGGTGAGGGTGTCGACCTCGGCGGCGTCGGTGAGGACGATCGCCGAGCCGCCGAAGCCGCCGCCGGTCATCCGCGCGCCGAGGGCGCCATGGGCGACGGCGGTGTCGACGACCAGGTCCAGCTCGGGGCAGGAGACCCGGAAGTCGTCGCGCAGGGAGGCGTGGCCCTCGGTGAGGACCGGGCCGACCGCGCGGGTGTCGCCGGCCCGCAGCAGCGCGACGACGCGTTCGACGCGCGCGTCCTCGGTGACGACGTGGCGGACCAGGCGGCGGACCTCCTCCTCGTCGCCGAGGCGGGCGAGGGCCGCGTCCAGGTCGGCGTACGGGACGTCCCGCAGCGCGTCGACGCCGAGCAGGGCGGCACCCTTCTCGCAGCCCTCGCGGCGCTTGCCGTACTCGCCGGTGCTGTGGGAGTGCTTGACCTGGGTGTCCACGACCAGCAGCCGCATGCCCTCCGCCGCGAGGTCGAGGGGGATCTGCTGCTGGGACAGGTCGCGGGTGTCGAGGAAGAGGGCGTGGCCCTCCTCGCAGCAGGCCGAGGCCGTCTGGTCCATGATCCCGGTGGGGGCGCCGACGTAGACGTTCTCCGCGCGCTGGCACAGCCGGGCGAGCTGCCAGCCCTGCAGCCCGAGCTCGTACAGGTCGTTCAGGGCGAGGGCCACGACGACCTCGATCGCCGCCGACGAGGACAGGCCGGCGCCGGTCGGGACGGTCGAGGTGAGGTGGATGTCGGCGCCGGCGACCGGGTGGCCGGCCTCGCGCAGCGCCCAGACGACGCCGGCGGGGTACGCCGTCCAGCTCTCGTCGGACTCCGGGACGAGGTCGTCGAGGCGGAGCTCGGCGACGCCGCCCTCGATGTCGGAGGAGTGCAGGCGCAGCCGGCCGTCCTCGCGCCGGGACACCGCGGCGAGCGCCTGGTGCGGCAGCGCGAAGGGCATCACGAAGCCGTCGTTGTAGTCGGTGTGCTCACCGATGAGGTTGACGCGGCCGGGCGCGGCCCACACCCCGTCGGGCTCGGCTCCGTACAGCCCGACGAACGCCTCGCGCACCTGCTGTGCCGCCACTGCTGCCGCCACTACTGCTCCCTTGCGATGTGCTGCGCGAACTCCCAGGCGTCCGCGACGATGCCCGCGAGGTCCGCGCGGGACGGGTTCCAGCCCAGCTGTTCGCGGGCGGTGGCCGCGGAGGCGACCAGGACGGCCGGGTCGCCGCCGCGGCGGGGGGCCACGACCTCGGGGATCGGGTGGCCGGTGACCTCGCGGACGGTCTCGACGACCTCGCGGACCGAGAAGCCGTTGCCGTTGCCCAGGTTGCAGATGAGGTGCTCGCCGGGCCGGGCGGCGGCGACGGCGAGGAGGTGGGCCTCGGCGAGGTCGGCGACGTGGATGTAGTCGCGGACGCAGGTGCCGTCGGGGGTCGGGTAGTCGTCGCCGTAGACGGAGATGGCCTCGCGGCGGCCCTGGGCGACCTGGAGGACGAGCGGGATGAGGTGCGACTCGGGGTCGTGGCGCTCGCCGTACGCCCCGTAGGCGCCCGCGACGTTGAAGTAGCGCAGGGAGACCGCGCCCAGGCCGTGCGCCGCCGCCTCGCCGGTGATCATGTGGTCGACGGCGAGTTTGGTGGCGCCGTAGGGGTTGGTGGGCTTCGTCGGCGCGGTCTCGACGATCGGGACCTGCTCGGGCTCGCCGTAGGTGGCGGCGGTGGAGGAGAAGACGAGCTTGCGCACGCCGGCCTCGCGCATGGCGGCGAGCAGGGCCATGGTGCCGCCGACGTTGTTGTCCCAGTACTTCTCGGGCTTCACGACGGACTCGCCGACCTGCGAGGAGGCGGCGAAGTGGAGGACGGCGTCGAAGGAGGCGTCGAGCCACTTGGCCGCGTCGCGGATGTCGCCCTCGACGAAGGCGGCACCGGCGGGGACGCCCTCGCGGAAGCCGGTGGAGAGGTTGTCGAGGACGACGACCTCGTGCCCCGCCTCCAGCAGGTGCTGGGCGACGACGCTGCCGACGTAGCCGGCCCCTCCGGTCACCAGGTACTTCATGAACTCGCTACCTCTCGCAGTCGCTCGGCCGCGCGCTCCGGCGGCACGTCGTTGATGAAGACGTTCATGCCGGATTCGGAGCCCGCGAGGAACTTCAGCTTGCCGGACGTCCGGCGGATGGTGAAAAGCTCGAGGTGGAGAGCGAAGTCGTCGCGGTTGACGCCGTCGAACTCCTCCAGCGCGCCGAACGGCGCCTGGTGCCAGGCGGCGATGTAGGGCGTGGGCGGTTCACCTTCACCGAAGATACGGTCGAAGCGCCTCAGGAGTTCCAGGTAAACCCGGGGGAACTCCGTGCGGGCCTCCTCGTCGAGCGCGAGCAGGTCGGGCACGCGCCGCCTGGGGTACAGGTGCACCTCGTACGGCCAGTGCGCCGCGTACGGCACGAAGGCGACCCAGTGTTCACCCTCCAGGACGACCCGTTCCCCGGCGAGTTCACGCTCCAGGACGGCGTCGAAAAGGTTCTCGCCGCCGGTGGCCTCCTTGTGCGCGGCGACCGAACGCAGCATCAGGGCGGTGCGGGGGGTGGTGAACGGGTAGGCGTAGATCTGCCCGTGCGGGTGACCCAGTGTCACACCGATTTCGGCACCCCGGTTCTCGAAACAGAACACCTGGTCGACGGAGGGCAGATGCGACAGCTCGGACGTGCGGTCGGTCCACGCGTCGAGGACGAGTCGCGCCTGCTCCTCGGTGAGGTCGGCGAAGGAGGCGTTGTGGTCGGAGGTGAAGCAGACCACCTCGCACCGCCCGGAGTCGCCGGCCAGGGAGGGGAAACGGTTCTCGAAGACGACGGCGTCGTACGACGAGTCCGGGATCTCGCTGAGCCGGTCGCCCTGGGAGGGACACAGGGGGCATTCGTCGGCCGGCGGGTGGTAGGTGCGCCCCTGCCGGTGCGAGGCGATCGCCACGGAGTCGCCGAGGAGCGGGTCCCGGCGTACCTCCGAAGTGGTGACCGTGGGCTCCAGCGGACGGCGGTCCACCGCGTCGCGCACCGAGTCGTCCCGCAGGTCGTAGTAGATCAGCTCACGACCGTCGGCCAGCCGGGTCGAGGTCTTCTTCACCGCGACTCTCCATTGCCAAGTAAGTGCCTAGTAAGTGCCAAGCAAGCGCTACGTAAGACTTCAAACAGAACCGAACACATAGAAACATAAACACGCTCGGGAAGTAACCCCCCACAACCAAACAAAGACCACCAGACAAGGTGAGCTCCGGATGCAGACCCCCACAGACTCCGTGCACCTGGCAGCCGAGCTGCGGCTCCCCACGAACGCGCTCGACTACACGATCCTCGGCATCTACTTCGTCGTCGTCCTCGGCATCGGCTTCGCGGCCCGCAAGTCGGTGAGGACGAGCCTCGACTTCTTCCTCTCCGGGCGCTCGCTGCCGGCCTGGATCACCGGCCTCGCCTTCGTCTCGGCCAACCTGGCCGCCACCGAGATCCTCGGCATGGCCGCGAACAGCGCCCAGTACGGGGCGTACACCGTCCACTGGTACTGGATCGGCGCCATCCCCGCGATGGTGTTCCTGGGCCTGGTGATGATGCCGTTCTACTACGGCAGCAAGGTCCGCTCCGTGCCCGAGTTCCTGCTGCTGCGCTTCGACAGAGGGGCCCATCTGCTCAGCTCGGCCCTGTTCGCCTTCGCGGCGGTCCTGATCGCGGGCGTCAACCTGTACGCCCTGGCGATCGTCGTCGAGGCCCTGCTGGGCTGGCCGCAGTGGGTGGCGATCGTGGTCGCCGGCTTCTTCGTCCTCGCGTACATCACCCTGGGCGGGCTGTCCTCGGCGATCTACAACGAGGTGCTCCAGTTCTTCGTGATCCTGGCGGCGCTGATCCCGCTGTCGGTGCTGGGGCTGAAGCGGGTGAACGGCTGGGACGGCCTCACCGACAGGCTGACCGCGACCCACGGGGAGAACTTCACGACCGCCTGGGGCGGCACCGGCATCGGCAGCGACAACCCGCTGGGCGCGAACTGGCTGACGATCGTGCTCGGCCTCGGCTTCGTCCTCTCGTTCGGCTACTGGACGACGAACTTCGCCGAGGTCCAGCGCGCCCTGTCGGCGAAGAACCTCTCCGCCGCCCAGCGCACCCCGCTGATCGCCGCCTACCCAAAGATCTTCATCGTGTTCCTGGTGATGATCCCGGGACTGGTGGCGGCGGCCCTGGTGCCCGGCTTCGGCACCGAGGACTCGGGCTACCAGTACAACGACGCGATCCCCTACCTGATGGAGAGCCTGCTGCCCAACGGGGTGCTGGGCATCGCCGTGACCGGTCTGCTCGCGGCCTTCATGGCGGGCATGGCGGCCAACGTCTCGTCCTTCAACACGGTGTTCACCAACGACATCTGGGCGCGGTACGTGGTGCGCGGCCGCGAGGACGGGTACTACGTCCGCTTCGGCCGGCTGATCACGGCGATCGGTGTCGCCGCGTCGGTGGGGACGGCCTTCCTGGCCTCCTCCTTCTCCAACATCATGAGCTACCTGCAGACGCTGTTCTCCTTCTTCAACGTCCCGATGTTCGTGGTCTTCATCGTCGGCATGTTCTGGAAACGCGCGTCGATGAAGTCCGGCTTCTGGGGCCTGCTCGCGGGCACCACCGCCGCGATGGTCAACTACTTCGTCCTCTACAAGCAGGACGTCATCGGCATCCCCACCGACCAGGGCGCGAACTTCGTCTCGGCGATCGCCGGCTTCGTCGCCGGCGCCGTCGTCATGGTGGCGGTCTCCCTGTTCACCGCCCCGAAGCCCGAGCGGGACCTCCAGGGCCTGGTGTACGGCACCCGCTCCCCCGGTATGGCGGAGCCCCCGGCGGCCGGCGACGACGCCTGGTACCGCAAGCCCGCCCTGCTGGGCTGGGGAGCCGTGATCCTGGCGGCCGCCTGCTACATCCCGTTCTCGTTCTGAGCCCGCGCGCCCCACGCTGAAGACCGCCCCACGCGGAGGACCGCCCCACGCGGAGGCCTCCGCACGCGGGAGACTGGAGAGACCATGTCCGAGCACTTCGAACCCGAGGAACGCGCGGAGGCGGCCGAGCGGCTGCGGCGCGCGGGGTACTCCGAGGCCGACGTCCAGCGGGAGGTCACCGAGCTGGAGGAGAAGTCGGCGACCGCCGCCCGCATCTTCGACCTGCGCCGCATCATCGGCGGCCTGTTCGTCCTGTACGGCGTCATCCTCACCCTCACCGGGCTGACCGACAGCGACGCCGAGATCGACAAGGCCCAGGGCATCAACATCAACCTCTGGACCGGCCTCGGGATGCTGGCCCTCGGCCTCTTCTTCCTGGTGTGGCTGTGGCTGCGGCCGACGGCACACCCCACGCCGACCCTGCCGGCACCGGAGGAGGGCGACCAGCCCTAGGGGGTGTTTCGAAAGTCCTGTGCGCGCCCCGGCAGGCCCGCCCCCGCCAGGAACTTGGCGACCTCCGCGGTCTCCTCGGGCGACAGGGGGATCTGCGGTGCGGCGGTCGCCGGGCAGTCGATGACGCCCCGCAGGTGCAGAGCCGTCTTGAAGGCGCCCAGGGCCGCCGAGCCGGCGCCCATCCGGGCCGGGTCGCCGACGGACACCATGCCGAACAGGGCGCACAGCCGTTCCTGTTCGGCCCGCGCCCCCGCGAGGTCGCCCGACCGGTACCGGCGCACGAGACGGACGTACCCGTGGGGGTCGACGTTGCCCAGACCGGGCACGACCCCGTCCGCGCCCAGCGCCAGGGCCGCGTCGACGAGCAGTTCGGAGCCGGTGAGGGCACTGAAGCCGGGCAGGCCGCGGGCGCCGGCCGCGACCTCGCGGAAGCCGGCCAGGTCGCCGCTGGAGTCCTTGAGCCCGGCGAGCACGCCCTCGGCGGCGAGCTCCAGGACGAGCCCGGCGGGCAGCTTGGTGTGCACGGCGACCGGGATGTCGTAGGCGATCACCGGAAGGGTGCCGTGGTCGGCGGTCAGCCGGTAGTGGCGGGCGATCTCGGCGGGGTGGGTGCGGGTGTAGAAGGGGGCGGTGACGACGACGGCGTCCGCGCCCGCCGCCGCGACGGCGCGGACATGGTCGAGCACCCGGGGCGTGGTCGTGTCGATCGCCCCGGCCAGCACCGGCAGCCGACCCGCGGCCTGCTCGACGACGGTCTCGGTGACCAGCCGGCGCTGCCGGTCGGTGAGGAACGCGACCTCCGAGGTGGAGCCGAGCACGAACAAACCGTCCACGCCGCCGTCCAGGAGATGGCCGACGAGCCGGCGCAGCGAGGGGACGTCCACCTCGCCGTCCGGTGTCAGGGGGGTGCAGACGGGCGGGATCACTCCGGTCGGCGGGGCGGTCAGGGTCATCACGGCTCCCGGGCGGGTTCTGGCGTACGACGTCGTCGATCGGCTCGGCACCACCGTAGGCCGGGCGCGGCTACGGCCTCGGGTCCGCGCCCGCGTGGTGGGAGCCGAGGGGACCCGCGCGGTCCAGGAGGCCCGTGCGGGCGGCGAGGGCGGCCGCCTCCAGGCGGGAGCCGACGCCCAGTTTCATCAGGACGCGCTGGACGTGGGTGCGGGCCGTGGAGGGGGCGATGCCCATGCCGGCGGCGATGAGCCGGGTGTCCTCGCCGTCGGCGACCCGGACCAGGACCTCGACCTCGCGCGGGGTGAGCATCTGCAGCAGCCGCTGCCCCTCGTCGTCCGGCTGGGCCGCGGGGTTCAGGAGTTCGGCGAAGGCACCCTGGAGGAGCTGCGGGGCCACCGCCGCCTCACCCGCCCTCGCCTTCATGATCGCCCGCTCGACACCCTCGATGCGCTCGTCGTGGCGTACATAGCCGGAGGCACCCGCGGCGAAGGCGGCGGCGATCCCCCGGGGGCTGGGCACCGGCCCGAGGACGAGGACCGCCACCTGCGGACGCTCCCGTTTGATGCGGACCACCGGATCGAAGACGCCCGGCTCGGCCGGGGCCGCCGTCCCCAGCAGGCACACCTCCGGCGCCCGGGTGATCACCAGCTCCGCCGCACCGGCGGCGGGCGCGGCCGCGGCGAGCACCCGGTGCCCCCGCAGTTTCAACGCCGAGGCCAGCGCCTCGGCGAGCAGTCGGTGGTCGTCGACCACCATCAGCCGCACTCCCATCGGCAACCCCCCAGTCCCCCCACGGAACACGACAGACGGAACACAACAGAACTGTCACCACAGACAAAAGGTGCCCCCCGGCACCCCGTCCTTCATGCCCCCGGAAGCTACACGCTTGTTCGACGTTGCGCTCCCCTACCGGCGAGAAGTGCCCCGGATCGCCGAAATTCCTCGCATGCGAGGGTGATGAGCGGTAAGTAGGCGGCCCCGCCCCTGAGCAGGGGCGGGGCCGCGCGTCTGTGCGAGAGGGATCAGCCCGAGGTGCCGAAAGCGATCGCCAGGTACTCCTTGTCGCCGACGCTGTCGGCGTCGGCGTACGTGCCGGCCATGTACAGCCGGCCCTGGGAGTACAGGATCTCCGAGTACTCGGGGGACATGGCGCTCTCCATCTCCCGCGCCTCCTCGGAGCCGGTGTTCTCCAGCAGCTCGGTCTCCTTGAAGGAGCCGCCGTCGATGCTGACGACCTGTCCGCCCTTGTCGTACGGCGGCTCCTTGTACGCGATCACGTCGCCGCCGTCCATCCGCAGCGGGAAGAGCGTGTAGTCGGCACCGGAGTCGGCGCGCTGGCCGGTCTGTTTGCCGGTGCCGAGGTCGAAGGCGACGATCGAGTTGCCGCGGGAGCCGTTGTCGGTGTCGCGTTCCTCGGTGGCGATGTACAGCCGGTCGTTGCCGACGGCGAGGCCCGTGCACGCCTCGGGTGTGTCGATGCTGTCGCACTCGGCGGCGTACTCGTCGCCCGGCGCGGAGATACGGGTGCGCAGTTCGCCGGTCCTGTTGTCGATGGAGAAGAAGTCCGAGATGCCGCTGCCGTCACCGGCGCTGTCGCCGACGTCGGCGGCCACGACCAGCGGGTCCGTCGAGACCACGCCGGCGTACTCGATGTCGGTGGCCATCTTGTACTCGGAGAGCACCTTCCCGGAGGCCGGGTCGATGGTCTGGATGTGCAGCTGCGGGGCGTCGTACGAACCGCACTTGCGCACCGCGACCAGTTTGGCTCCGCCGCCGTAGCCGGCGTCGTAGCAGGTGTCGGAGGTCTTGGGCGACCAGAGCACCTTGCCGGTGGTGATGTCGAAGGCGGCGCCGCCGTCGGTGCTGCCCACGGCGACCGTGTTCGCGCTGACGGTGACATTGTCGAAGTCGATCAGCGCGTCACCGGAGTTGACCGTCTTCGTCCACAGTTGCCTGCCCGCGTTCAGGTCGATCGCGGCGACCTGGGTGCAGCCGGCCGTGGAGTCCTTCGGGGGCATCTTCGGCTGGAAGACGATCGCGGTGCGGCCGTCCTCGTTGGTCCGCCGGCTCGCCGCGCACACCGGGCCGGGCAGCTTCACCGTCCACAGCTCGGTGCCCTTGTCGCGGTCGTAGCCCACGATCTCGGCGACACCGCTCTTCACATACGCCGTGTCGGTCAGCCAGGAGCCGTCCACGGCCACGCTGTCGTCCTTGGCGACGGTGGGCATCGGCACCTGGAAGAGAGGCTTGGCGCCGGGGTCGGCGGGCACCTTCTCGCCGCCCTTGGCGACCCCGCCCTTGCCGTCGCCGCCGGTGGGGCCCGCGGAGGCGGTGGGGCCGCCCTGCGTGCCGCCCCCGCCGGACGACCCGGAGTACCAGATCCCGCCGCCGACGATCAGCGCGATCGCCACCACCGCCGCGACGATGATCACCGTCGAGGCGTTCACCTTCCGCCCGCCCGCGGGCGCGGACGGCGACCGCAGGGGGACGGTCACCGGCTGCCCGGGGTATCCGTACCCGGGCTGCTGCCCGTAGGGCGCCGCGGCACCGTACGGCGGCTGCGGCTGCGGGGCGGTGCCGGGGTATCCGTAGCCCGGCTGGGGCTGCGGGGGCTGCGGCGCGGCGGCCGGGTATCCGTAACCGGGCTGTGGCTGCGGCGGCTGAGGAGCCGCCGGGTAGCCGTAGCCGGGTTGCGGCTGCTGCGGAGGCTGGGGGGCCGGCGGGTGGCCGTAGCCGGGCTGTGGCTGAGGCGGTGCGCCGTACTGCGGTTGCGGCTGGGGCGGCTGAGCCGCGGGCGGTGCCGCAGGAGCCCCCGGCGTCGGCCGAGCGCCCTGGTCCGCCTGCGGTGCCGCGTCCTGCGGCGGTTCGGGTGGCCCGAAGGCACCCTGTCGCCCGGGCGGTTGGTCCTTCGGGGGCTGGTTCGGCGGTGGCGGCGGCGGCTGGGTCATGGTGTGGATTTCCTCGGCGGGACGCTGGGGACGACGGGACGGGAAGGACGCAGAGGGGATCCGCTCACTTGCCGTAGGCGAGCATCAGCTTCTCCTTCCCGTCGTCCTCGCCGGTGAGCTGGGTGGAGGAGAGGTACAGCCGGTCGTCGACCCAGGCACGGTCGCCGTCGGAGAAGCCGTCCTCGATGTCGACCGTCCCCGCGGGCAGTTGCAGCAGCGTCGTCGGGGTGTGCGCGGATCCGGCCGTCGGGACCGACACCACCCGGCCGCCCGCCCCGGAGGACGGCTCGACGTAGGCCACGAGCTTGCCGCTCCCGGTCGTCATCGGCGTCATCGGCTCGTCGGTGGGCGACTTCACGCGCCACCTCTCCTTGCCGGTGGAGAGGTCGATCGCGACGATCTCGTTGGCGGAGCCGCTCGCGTCGGTGGGGAGGTAGAGCGTGTTCGCGTCGACCGCCGTGCCCAGACAGCCGGTGAGGTCGCTGTCGAAGAGCGCCCAGCCGCACTGCGGGTCGAAGTCCTCGTCGACGCCGACCTGCGAACGGAAGCTGCCGTCCGTCCTGAACGTGGAGATGTTCCAGGTGTTCTTGTCGTCGTTGGTGCTGTAGACGACCAGCGGGTCGAGCGAGTACACCCGTTCGACCTCCCAGCCCTTGTCGAGCTTGCGGGTCCACTTCGCCTTGCCGGTGGCCGGGTCCAGCTCCCGGAGCTCGACGTGCTCGTCGGCCTTCAGCGCGGCACAGGACGCCACCATGACGAGCCGGGCCCCGCCCGCGAACGCCTTCGGGAAGCACGAGTCGCCGTACTTCTCGATGTCGTACAGCTTCTTGCCGGTACGGACGTCGTACGCCACCCCGGACTGCGAGCGGCCCACGACCAGCGTGTTCCCGGCGAGGGACAGCCCGATGCCGCTGCCGACGCTGTCGAAGAGCTGCCCGTCCGCGACCTTCGCGGTCCAGCCCTCGGCGCCGGTGGCGAGGTCGATCTGCTGGAGCTGGTTGCACTGGGCGCGGTCGCTGACGCCGCTCATGTACGCGACGACGATCTTGTCGTCGGTGGTCCTGTCCCGGGTGACCGAGCAGATCTTCTGGGGGAACGCGATCGGGTCCCAGGCCGGCTTTCCGTCGGCGACGCCGTACGCGACGACCTCCTTGTACGCCGCCTTCACCGCGACCTTCGACGTGATCCACATGCCGGGTGCCTCGGCGCCGTCGGCGGGCGCGTCCGGTGCCTCCTTGTACCAGAGCACCTTGGCCTCGCCGGCCTTGCGGCCCTCGTTGAGGTCCTGCGGGTCCTCGCCGCCGTCGCCGCTGCCGTCGCCGGGGTTGACCGGGCCGTCGCTCGCGCCCTTGTGGTCGTCGCTCGGGCCGGCGACCGGCTTCTTGCCGTCGTCACCGCCGCCGGTGACCGCGAACACGACCCCGCCGACCGCCAGCAGGGCGGCCACCGCGGCGGCCACGACCCACGCCGGGCGCCCCTTGAAGGGGTTGCGCGAGCCGGGGGGCGGGGGGCCGGGGGTGCCGGGGAACTGCGGCGGGCCGGACGGGTAGCCGTAACCGGGCTGGGGCTGCTGCCCGTAGGGGCCGGGCTGGCCATAGGGGCCCGGCTGTCCGTACGCGCCCGGCTGCTGGGGCTGCCCGTACGGCCCCGGTGCGGCCGGGGCGCCGTAGGGTCCGGCCTGCTGCGGATAGCCGTACCCCGGCTGGGCGGGCGGCTGGGGCGGCATCTGCGGTGCTCCGAAACCACCCTGCTGCGGCGGCTGATCAGGCGGCGTGGCCATCAGCGTCTTCCCCCTTGTCACTGCTTTTTGGCCAGCCCTTTGTATCACCCGGCCCGGACACCAAATCGGGCCGGATCCACCCCTGTTCCCAAGGGAGGACCGGCCCGTGATGCCCTTGTTATGCGCCTTCACGCCCCCTTCACGGGGCACACGCGCGGGCGCCGACGTGCTAGACGTCCTCGGCCAGTTCCAGCCACCGCATCTCCAGATCCTCCCGCTCCCCCGCCAGCCCGCGCAGCTCCGCGTCGAGTTCGGCGACCTTCGCGAAGTCGGTCGCGTGGGCGGCGATCCGGGTGTGCAGCGTGGACTCCCGCTCGGAGATCTTGTCCAACTGCCGCTCGATCCGCTGGAGTTCCTTCTTCGCGGCGCGCTGGTCGGCGGCGCTCTTCTCGGTCGTGGCCGGCTTCGGCGCGGCCGCCGGGGCGGAGGAGGCCGCGGCCTCCTCCATGCGCGCCCGGCGCTCCAGGTACTCGTCGATGCCGCGCGGCAGCATCCGCAGCGTGGCGTCACCGAGCAGCGCGAACACCCGGTCCGTGGTGCGCTCGACGAAGAACCGGTCGTGGGAGATGACGATCATCGAGCCGGGCCAGCCGTCGAGGACGTCCTCGAGCTGGGTGAGGGTCTCGATGTCGAGGTCGTTGGTCGGCTCGTCGAGGAAGAGGACGTTCGGCTCGTCCATGAGGAGCCGCAGGAGCTGCAGGCGCCGCCGCTCGCCGCCGGAGAGGTCGCCGACCGGCGTCCACTGCTTCTCCTTGTTGAAGCCGAACGTCTCGCACAGCTGACCCGCGGTCATCTCGCGCCCCTTGCCGAGGTCGACGCGCTCGCGCACCCGCTGCACGGCCTCCAGGACCCGCAGGTTCGGGTCGAGTTCGCCGACCTCCTGGGAGAGGTAGGCGAGCTTCACGGTCTTGCCGACGACGACCCGGCCGCCCGCGGGCTGGGTCTCCGCCTCGGTGCGCCACGCCTCGGCCATGGCCCGCAGCAGGGAGGTCTTGCCGGCGCCGTTGACGCCGACCAGGCCGATGCGGTCGCCGGGGCCGAGCTGCCAGGTGACGTGCTTGAGCAGCACCTTCGGGCCGGCCTGCACGGAGACGTCCTCGAGGTCGAAGACGGTCTTGCCCAGCCGCGACGAGGCGAACTTCATCAGCTCGCCGGTGTCCCGGGGCGGCGGCACGTCCTTGATCAGCTCGTTGGCGGCCTCGACGCGGAAGCGCGGCTTCGACGTGCGGGCGGGGGCGCCGCGCCGCAGCCAGGCCAGCTCCTTGCGGACCAGGTTCTGCCGCTTGACCTCCTCGGTCGCGGCGATCCGCTCCCGCTCCGCGCGCGCGAAGACGTAGTCGGAGTAGCCGCCCTCGTACTCGTGGACGTCACCGCGCTGCACGTCCCACATGCGCGTGCAGACCTGGTCGAGGAACCAGCGGTCGTGGGTGACGCACACCAGCGCGGAGCGCCGGGCCTGGAGGTGGCGGGCGAGCCAGGCGATGCCCTCGACGTCGAGGTGGTTCGTCGGCTCGTCGAGGACGATCATGTCCTGCTCGTCGATGAGCAGCTTGGCGAGCGCGATACGGCGGCGCTCACCGCCGGAGAGCGGTCCGATGACGGTGTCGAGCCCCTGCGGGAAGCCGGGCAGGTCCAGCCCGCCGAACAGTCCCGTCAGCACGTCCCTGATCTTGGCGTTGCCCGCCCACTCGTGGTCGGCGAGGTCCCGGATGACCTCGTGCCGTACGGTCGCGGCGGGGTCGAGCGAGTCGTGCTGGGTGAGGACGCCCAGGCGCAGCCCGCCGGAGTGGGTGACCCGCCCGGAGTCGGCCTCCTCCAGCTTGGCGAGCATCCGGATCAGGGTGGTCTTGCCGTCGCCGTTGCGGCCGACGACCCCGATGCGGTCCCCTTCGGACACGCCGAGCGAGATGCCGTCGAGGAGGGTACGGGTGCCGTACACCTTGCTGACGTTCTCGACATTGACCAGGTTGACGGCCATTTCTCTCCTGCGCATGGGGGTCGGTCAGCCTTCTAGCGTAGGGCCTGCCGGGTGAGGGGCGGGGCGCGAGGGTGCGGTCACTCTTCGTGATGACGTGATCGGCGAAGGGCCGCTACCGTCTGACCGCCATCGACGAACTCCCGACCGCGGCCGCCCCTCAGAGCACCGTCGCCCCCGCCGCCGGCGCCGTCGCCACCCGCACCGTGCGGCAGGTGCCGGAGACGCGCAGGGCCTCGGCCACCGTCCGAGCCGCCCCCGGATCACGGACCAGGAAGGCCGTCGTCGGGCCGGAGCCCGAGACCAGCGCCGCCAGCGCGCCCGCCCCGCGCCCCGCCGCCAGCGTGTCGGCCAGTTCGGGGAAGAGGGAGAGCGCGGCGGGCTGAAGGTCGTTGGAGACCGTCGCGGCGAGCGCGTCGGGGTCGCCGGCGGCCAGGGCGTCGAGGAGCGCCTCGGAGGCGACCGGCTCGGGGATGTCGAGCCCCTCGGCGAGACGGTCGAACTCACGGAACACCGCCGGCGTCGACAGCCCCCGCTCCGCCATCGCGAACACCCAGTGGAAGGTGCCGCCCACCTCCAGCGGTGTCAGCTTCTCGCCGCGCCCGGTGCCGAGGGCCGCCCCGCCGACCAGGCTGAACGGGACGTCGCTGCCCAGGTCGGCGCAGAGGTCGAGGAGTTCACCGCGGGGCGCCCCGATGCCCCACAGTGTGTCGCAGGCCAGCAGGGCGGCCGCCCCGTCCGCGCTGCCGCCCGCCATGCCGCCGGCCACCGGGATGTCCTTGGCGATGTGGAGGTGGACGCGGGGGTCGCGGTCGTAGCGCTCGGCGAGGGCGAGCCCCGCGCGGGCGGCGAGGTTGGTGCGGTCCAGGGGGACCTGGGCGGCGTCGGGGCCCTCGCAGGTGACGCGGAGCGCGTCGGCGGGGGTGACGGTCACCTCGTCGTACAGGCCGACCGCGAGGAACACGTTCGCCAGGTCGTGGAAGCCGTCCGGGCGCGCGGCACCGACCGCGAGCTGGACGTTGACCTTGGCGGGCACGCGGACGGTGACGCTCACGCTGGGTTCTCCTGCCGGCTTCGGGGTGTGTTCTCGGCGATGCGGGCGAATTCCTCGACGGTCAGCGACTCGCCGCGCGCCTGCGGGGACACCCCGGCCGCGACCAGCGCCTCCTCGGCCGCCGCCGCCGAACCGGCCCAGCCGGCGAGAGCGGCCCGCAGCGTCTTGCGCCGCTGGGCGAAGGCCGCGTCGACGACGGCGAACACCTCGCGCTTCGACGCGGTGGTCTTGATCGGCTCGGTGCGGCGGACCAGCGAGACGAGCCCGCTGTCGACGTTGGGCGCCGGCCAGAAGACGGTCCGGCCGATGGCTCCGGCCCGCTTGACCTCGGCGTACCAGTTGGCCTTCACCGACGGGACGCCGTACACCTTGGAGCCGGGCGCGGCGGCGAGGCGGTCGGCGACCTCGGACTGGACCATCACGAGGGTGCGTTCGATGCCCGGGAAGGTGTCGAGCATGTGCAGCAGGACGGGGACGGCCACGTTGTAGGGGAGGTTCGCGACCAGCGCGGTCGGCGCGGGGCCCGGGAGCTCGGTCACGTGCATCGCGTCGGAGTGCACCAGCGCGAACCGCTCCGCGCGCTCCGGCATGCGCGCCGTGATCGTCGCGGGCAGCGCGGCGGCCAGGACGTCGTCGATCTCGACGGCCGTGACCCGGTCGGCGACCTCCAGCAGGGCGAGCGTGAGGGAGCCGAGCCCCGGACCGACCTCGACGACCACGTCGTCGGGGCGGACCTGCGCGGTACGGACGATACGGCGGACGGTGTTCGCGTCGATCACGAAGTTCTGGCCGCGCTGCTTGGTGGGACGCACACCGAGGACCGCCGCGAGTTCACGGATGTCTGCGGGGCCGAGGAGGGCGTCGGGGGTGGGGCTGCTCACGGGACAAGGGTACGGGGGCCGGCGGACGGTCCCTCACCCGTGCAGCCGCGCCCCGCAGTGCGGCCAGGGACTCGCCCCCCGCCGTACGTACAGCTTCTTCGCGCGGAGCGTCTGTTCGGCGGCCGGTGCGTCCTGGGGCCGCCCGCTGCCGCCGAGGCTGTGCCAGGTCCGGGTGTCGAACTGGTACAGCCCCCCGTACGTCCCGGAGGGGTCGACCGCGTCGGGGCGTCCCCCGGACTCGCACGCCGCGAGCCCCCGCCAGTTCAGGCCGTCGGCGTCCCCGGCGGACGTCGGCAGCGGTTTCGTGCCGACCTTCACGAGCTGCGCGCGTGCCTCGCGCACCACCTCCGTCCTGGTCCGCCGCGGCTTCTGCCGTACGCCGTTGACGGTGCGCAGGGCGTAGGTGATCCGGCGCAGCCCCGTCCGTCCGGCCCGCTCGACGACCTCCGTGCCCCGGAAGAGGGCGGGGTCCTCGGTGCGCCGCACCTCGAACGGGATGGGCTCCTCGAGCACCTCCTTGCCGCCGGTGATCCGCAGGACGGTCACCGTCTGTCCGTCGCGCGGGAAGCTGCCGGGCGCGACGGAGGTGGTGTCCTCGCCGCGCAGGGTGATCCCGGCGGCCTCGACGGCCTCGCGGACGGTCGCCGCGTTGGTGCGGATGGTGCGGGCGCGCCCGTCGGCGAGGACCGTCACGGAGCGCTCGGTGCGCACGTCGAGCGCGAGCCCCCCGCGGCCGATGCGCCGGGTGCGCGCGACGGAGAGGTACGCGCCGTCCGCGCGCACCCCGAACTGTTCGAGCGCCTCCTCCACCGTGCGCGCCGTCGTCCACAGCTTGTGCCGCCGGCCGTCGAGGGTGAGCCGTACCGGCCGCCCGTAGTGGACCTCGACCTCGTCGCCGCTGGTGAGGGCGGTGCCGGGGCCGGGCGCCACCACGTCGTGCGCGCCGAGCGGCACGCCCTCGTCCGCGAGCAGCTCGGTCACGTCGTCGGCGAAGGTGTGCAGGGTGCGCGTCCTGCCGTCGACGGTCAGCTCGACGGACTTGTCCTGGGCGACGAAGGCGGTGGTGCCGCCGGCGAGGAAGGCGACGACGAGGGCCTGCGGCAGCAGCCGGCGTACGGCGGAGTCGGGGCGCTCGACCGCCCGCGCCCGGCGCCGGCGCGCGGCCCGCCGTCCCGCTCTCCCCGCGGGCACCGGTGCGGCCCGGCGCGGCAGGAACGGCCCCGGCAGCTCCAGCGTGTCCACGGGCCGCGGCACCTCGTAGGCGGGCCGGTAGGTGTCGTCGTGGGGCGGCCACGGCGGCCCGTAGGGGGCGTCACCGGCCCCCGGCCCCGTGTACACGCCGTGGGCGACGGTCTCCGCGTTGTGCAGGTCGACGTACGTGTCGCCGCCTCCGTACGGCTCGTGGTACTGCTGCGAGTTGCTCACGCCGACACGCTCCAGGGGTCCTGGGGGTCCAGATCGGGCCCCCAGAACCTAGCGGAGAGGCGGTCACTCTCCAAAGCGGCGCAGCTACCCGCAGTCACGTTCGGGTGACGCGTCCGCTCAGTAGGCGAACGCGCGTGCGGTGTTGGCGGCGAGCGCCGAGGCGAGGGTGTCCTCGTCGAGGTCCCGCACGGCGGCCATGGCACGCACCGTGACCGGGATCAGATAGGGCGCGTTGGGCCGGCCGCGGTAGGGCGCCGGGGTGAGGAAGGGGGCGTCGGTCTCCACGAGGACCAGCTCCAGCGGGGCGACGGCGAGGGCGTCGCGCAGATGCCGGGCGTTCTTGAAGGTGACGTTGCCGGCGAAGGACATGAAGTACCCGGCGCGGGCGCAGATCTCCGCCATCTCGGCGTCACCGGAGTAGCAGTGGAAGACGGTCCGCTCGGGGGCGCCCTCCTCCTTCAGCACGCGCAGGACGTCGGCGTGGGCGTCGCGGTCGTGGATGACGAGGGCCTTGCCGTGCCGCTTGGCGATCTCGATGTGGGCGCGGAAGGAACGCTCCTGGGCGTCCTTGCCCTCGGGGCCGGTGCGGAAGTAGTCCAGTCCGGTCTCGCCGACGGCCTTGACGGGCCCGAGCGCGGCCAGGCGGTCGATCTCGGCGAGCGCCTCGTCGAGCGCCGCCGCGCCCCCCGGCGCTCGCGCGCCCTGCCGGGACCAGCCGTCGGGGTCCCCGTGCACGATCCGCGGGGCCTCGTTCGGGTGCAGGGCGACGGCCGCGTGGACGTGGTCGTGGGCCGCCGCCGTCTCGGCCGCCCACCGGGAGCCCTTGAGGTCGCAGCCGACCTGGACGACCGTGGTGACCCCGACCGACGCGGCCTTCGCGAGGCCCTCCTCCACCGTGCCGGACTGCATGTCGAGGTGGGTGTGGGAGTCGGCGACCGGCACCCGCAGGGGCTCCGGCAGCGGCGGCGCCGCGTTCTTGTCGCTGGAGGAAGGCATGCCCCGATCCTACGAAAGGGGCACGCCCCGCCCCGGCCCGCGGTCCGCCCCCGCGGGCCGGGCCGCGCTCAGCCCGCCTTGCGGAAGGGGTGCAGCAGGTCGGACAGATGCCAGTGGTGGGGTTCCCCGGTCTGCGCCGGCACCTCGGGCACCTCCACCGGTCCCGCCGGGGGCACCACGCGCGCGCGGCGGGCCGCGCCCTGCACCGACGACACCTGTCCCGCCCGCATGATGCGCACCACGTGCCCGTCGCAGTTCTGGCACGCGGGCCGGCTCAGCGGGGACGGCACGATCCGCCCGTCCGCCACGTACTGGACGAACTCGTGTCCGCCGGCGTCGATGTGGTGCTCTATCGCGTACGACTGCTCCCAGCCGTGGCCGCAGCGCATGCAGGCGAAGGAATAGGACTCGTTGACCACGGCGGTCGCCCCGTTGCGAAGGCCGGTCTGCCCTGTGATCTCACTCATGGCCAGCTCCTGTTGTCCGCTGGAGGGACGTGTCACGTCCCGTCATCCAGTGGATGCCTCGCCCCGGCCGAATGGCACCCGATCTGTGCAGTGTTGAAGCCGATTTGGGCGTCCCTTGCCACAAGCCCCGGCGCCCTTTGCCCGCACATGGGGCGCACGCTCATCCGACATGCGCCCTGCTCAGAGGGGGTGTGGGCGGGTTCACAGAAGCGATGCGCGGTACGTCACACCGCACGGCTCGGGAGTCACACCCCCGGCCCCCTCCCGCCTCACAGCCCCCCGGCGTTCTTCGCCGCCACCACCGCGTCGAACACCTCGCGCTTGGGCAGTCCCGCCTCCGCCGCGACCGCCGCGATGGCCTCCTTGCGGCGCTCGCCGGCCTCCTCGCGCACCCGCACCCGCCGCACCAGCTCGGCCGCGTCGAGCTCCTCGGGACCGCGCTCGGGCGCCCCGGAGACGACGACGGTGATCTCCCCCCGTACGCCCTCGGCCGCCCACGCGGCCAGCTCGCCGAGCGGACCGCGCCTGACCTCCTCGTACGTCTTGGTCAGCTCACGGCAGACGGCGGCCCGCCGGTCCGCTCCGAACACCTCGGCCATCGCGGCGAGGGTGTCGTCGAGCCGGTGCGGGGCCTCGAAGTAGACGAGGGTGCGGCGCTCCTCGGCGACCTCCCGCAGCCGCGACAGCCGCTCGCCCGCCTTCCTCGGCAGGAACCCCTCGAAGCAGAACCGGTCGACGGGCAGCCCGGACAGCGCGAGCGCGGTGAGCACGGCGGACGGACCGGGCACGGCCGTGACCCGGATGTCCCGCTCCACGGCCGCGGCGACCAGCCGGTACCCCGGGTCGGAGACCGACGGCATGCCCGCGTCCGTGACCAGCAGCACCCGCGCGCCGCCCAGCAGGTCCTCGACGAGCTCGGGCGTACGGGCCGACTCGTTGCCCTCGAAGTACGACACGATCCGCCCCTTGGGCGTGACCCCGAGGGCCTGGGTCAGCCGGCGCAGCCGGCGGGTGTCCTCGGCGGCGACGACATCCGCCCCGGCCAGCTCCTCGGCGAGCCGCGGCGGGGCGTCGGAGACGTCGCCGATGGGGGTGCCGGCGAGGACGAGGGTTCCGGGCGCGAGAGCGGGCGTGTCTGTCACGTTCCCCATCCTCCCAGGCGCCGTGTGCCCGCTGCGACGCCCGGCATGACCGGCCGACTGGGCCCATGCACGGGACTCACACAGCCCCGTTCCCTACGATGGCGCGGTGACCAGTACCGCGTCCTCCATGGACTCCACGGGCTCCACTGACCACCGGCCCGCACCGACCGCGCACGACGACCCGCACGACCGGCGGCCGTCGTCGTGGCAGCAGCGGCTGCGCCGCTTCGGGTACACGGCCGAGCCCGCGGCCGATGTCCGTCGGACGCTGGTGCCGCCGTACACGCAGCCCAGTCCCCGGCTGTGGCAGACGCTCGGACTGCCGCCGGTGTGGGCGGACCGGATCGCGCGCTGGTCGGGCTGGGGCGGTCCGCTGCTGGTCACACTGCTGGCGGGCGTCATCCGGTTCTGGGACCTGGGCAACCCGAGGAAGGTGATATTCGACGAGACGTACTACGCCAAGGACGCGTGGGCGCTCGTCCACCGCGGGTTCGAGGTCAACTGGGACAAGAACGCCAACGATTTCATCCTCTCCTCGGGCGGTCATGTCGCCGTGCCCACGGACGCGGCGTACGTCGTGCATCCGCCGGTCGGGAAGTACGTCATCGGGCTGGGCGAGCTGATCTTCGGGTTCGATCCGTTCGGCTGGCGCTTCATGACGGCGCTCCTGGGCACGCTCGCCGTGCTGCTGCTGTGCCGGATCGGCCGCCGCGTCTTCCGCTCCACGTTCCTCGGCTGCCTCGCGGGCACGCTGATGGCGGTGGACGGGCTGGCCTTCGTGATGAGCCGTACCTCGCTGCTCGACGGGGTGCTGATGTTCTTCGTGCTGGCGGCGTTCGGCTGTCTGGTGATCGACCGCGACCGGGCGCGCGCGCGGCTCGCCGCGGCGCTGCCGCCGGACGTGGACGGCCGGGTGCGCCCGGACGCGCACATCGCCGAGACCGCGCGCCTGGGCCTGCGCCCCTGGCGCTGGGCGGCGGGCCTGATGTTCGGTCTGGCCATCGGCACCAAGTGGAACGCGCTGTACATCATGGCCGCGTTCCTCCTGATGACCCTCCTCTGGGACGTCGGCTCCCGCCGGGTGGCCGGCGCCCGTCACCCCTACCGGGCGGTGCTCCGGCACGACACGGGCCTGACCTTCCTCGCGACGATCCCGGTCGCCGTCGTCACCTACCTGGTCTCCTGGACGGGCTGGATCCTCTCCCCCGCCGACGGCTCGGGCGGCTACTACCGCAACTGGGCGGCCACCGACGGCAGGGGCGGCGCCTGGACCTGGCTGTTCCCCGACTGGTGGCGGAGCCTTTGGCACTACGAGCACGAGGTGTACGAGTTCCACACGCACCTCACCTCGCCGCACAACTACCAGTCGAACCCGTGGAGCTGGCTGGTCCTCGGCCGCCCCGTCTCGTACTTCTACGAGTCCCCCTCCCCCGGCACGGACGGCTGCCCCAGCGACGCGGGCGAGAAGTGCGCCCGCGAGGTCCTCGCGATCGGCACCCCGCTGCTGTGGTGGGCGGCCTGCTTCGCGATCCTCTACGTCCTGTGGCGCTGGCTCTTCCGACGCGACTGGCGCGCGGGCGCGATCGCCTGCGGCATCGCCGCCGGCTACCTCCCGTGGTTCATGTACCAGGAACGCACGATCTTCCTCTTCTACGCCGTCGTCTTCCTCCCCTTCCTGTGCCTCGCGGTCGCGATGATGCTCGGCGCGCTCATCGGCCCACCCGGCTCGACGGACACCCGCCGCGTGGCCGGCGCGACGGGTGCGGGCGTCCTGGTCCTCCTGATCGCCTGGAACTTCATCTACTTCTGGCCCCTGTACACCGGCACCGCGATTCCGATCGACTCGTGGCGGTCGCGGATGTGGCTGGATACCTGGGTGTAGCTGGGCAAACGCACCGATGGCCCGGCGACCGACGCCGGGCCATGGTGGTCGTTGTTGGTCGTCAGTGGTCGTCGTTGGCCCTCCTCGGACGGCCCGGAGACGGCCCAGCCCACGCGATGAGTGAGCGCACTCCGCTGCCTGTTGACCTGCGGGGCGCGGGCTGTGAGGGCTGAGTGCCTCCATGAAACGCCTTGCGTCAGCGCGTCATGCATCCAATAACATCGCGGGGTGACGAACGCGCCAGTCTTTAGCGAGCCGGACAAGCCGAGCGATGACCCCTTCAACGAAGGGGTGAAGTGGCTGCGCTCGTCGAGCGCGCCGAAGGCTCGCGCGTCACGGGAGATCATCAATAATCTGTACGCCAATTTTCCCGACCGCAATAACATGCTTCGAAGTCGCCTGTGCGGCGACGGGGAGAATGCAGTCCTTCAAGCCTGTGACGAACTGTACGCACATCACCTCCTCTCGCAGACATGCGAAGCGCGGTATGAAGAAGATGAAGACAGTCCGGACTTTCGCCTCTACCAAGCATCCAGCTATGTCGCGGGCGCCGAAGTACTCACACTCTTCCCCAATAATGCGCTGGGCTCCCAAGCCACCCGAAACCAGGCTTTGACCCTAGAGATCAATCGCAGGGTTCCCCTGACCTACTGGTACCTCTCCTACGAGGTTCGCAGGTGGACCAAGCAGCCGCGCCCAAAGGACGTCGCGAGATGGATCAAAGAGACAATCGTCAGTCTCGGCGTTCCTCAGCCCACACCAAATCTCGCAACTCACCGTGCCACCTACTCAGCCCCCGAAGCGGAACTTTCTTTCACATTCTTTCCGCGCTCGACCACAACACCACCTAGCCCATCCGCTCGAATCGTCGCGGCGAGTCCCTGGCTCGGCGGCATACTCCAGCACGAGCGCAGAATTCGCGACAGGCTGAGTCAGAAAGTTGGCGCAAAGTACGACCATCGCAATCGGCCCTTCGCGGTGATCATGTGCATTCGCGACCTGCTCTGCGACACTGAAGATATCGTAGACACTATCTATGGGCACGATGCCATTCCCCTAGAAGGGGAGGGCACTAACACCCCTCAGTCGGCCCAAAAGATCAACGGAATCTTCGGCGTTTCGCCAGCACATCCCGAAGGGCGAGTCCGACGCTTGAGTTGTGTTTTCGTCTTGATGCGGGGGTGGATGCCGCTTTCAAAAGAACCCCCGAAAGTCATCCGTCTGGATAATCCGTGGGCGCGGCAAGCATTCCCTGATGGCCTATTGGATCCCGACTTTCATCTTGCTGTCCGGGGTCAAGGTACCGAGATGTTCATGGAGTGGGTCCCCCAGCTCGGCGAGTGAACCCGTTACTTCCGGGACCGCGCATCCCGCCCGAGACAGATAAGATCAGATCAATGCAAGGCTGACGCATACGGGCAGCAGGAATAGCAACGGCCCGCACTTCGGTGCGGACCGTCGCTATTCACGGCACTTAGCTGATCGGCGGGCTGTAGCGCAGGACCCAACCGGGGCCAGGACGGTGGACGGTGACCTCAACAGCGCGACCAGTCTTCGTGTAACCGGTGTGCGTGATCTGAAGCAGGTTGCTACCGACCTCAACCCCGAACGCCTCAGCTTCGACCGAGGTCGCCGCATACAGCGTGACTTCCTCAATGGCTTCGGTCTGCTCGTATCCCGCGTCGCGCATCCGGCTGATGATGCCGCCGAGACCCGGGTCAGGGTTCTCGATGCCGGCGGCCTCTGCCACGTCCGCAGGGACGTACGAGTCGGCAAGCTGAACCAGGCGGTCACCGTCGTACATGTGCCTGGCACGGATCACGGTCTGGTCGGTGGCCGCGATGCCGAGAAGTTCCGCGACCTGAGAGGGTGCGACATCCCGACGGATCGCGGTTTCCACACGGGGAGTGCCCCCGAGTCGCTTGATCTCGGTCTCGAAGGCGCCACGGCTTTCGCCTGCCTCGCGACGCGCCGTGCGGTAGCGCTCCGTGGCGTCACGGACGATGGCGGTGTTGCTGCTCACTTCGGTCTTTCCTCTCAGACGGCGGGCTTGTCGATAGGCCACTCGTAGCTGAGTGACCACAGGGTGATGGGCATAACGTGCACGCAGACCTCAACAGCCTTGCCGCTCTCAGTCAGGCCGACATGGGTGATCTCGTAGACCAACCTGTCGGCCGAGATGCCGAGCGACTCGGCTTCATCCTTGCTCGGAGGCCGTACGTCGATGGACTCGCGGATTCGGGTCTGCTGGTAGCCGAGTTCAGCAAGACGGGACTTGCTTCCGCCGTCGCCGGTGTCCTGCTGCTCCAGTTGCGTACCGAACGCCACGTCACCAGGGAAGTACGAGGTCGCCACCTGCACGACGGTGGCATCAGCACGCATGACCCGCGCTCGGACGAGTGCCTTTGCCGCGTGATGGATGCCCAGAATCTGGGCAACTCGCTTCGGTGGGCGCTCCCGGCTGATCACGGTTGACGCGCTCGACGTCATCCCGAGCCTGGCAATCTCAGCCGCGAACGCGCCCCGCGCGCCGGCCTCTTCCCGGGCCGACTTGATGTAGCGGCCCGTTCCATCCCGGTGGATCTTCCCCAGGATGGGAGAGACGAACGTGCCTTCACCCCTGCGGGAGATGATCAGACCCTCGTCTTCCAGCACCCGGTACACGTCGCGCGCGGTCTGGTAGGCGACGCCTTCGGATTCCTGAAGCTCCCGAACCTTGGGCAGCGCAGAACCCGGGGGATACACCCCCTCCAGAATCTTCGCCCGAAGCTCAGCGGCAACCCGCTGGACCTTCGGAACCTTGATCTCTTCCACGCCTGACTCCCTTGGTGTGTGACTCGCGACCTCAGTGTTGCAGAACTAGTCCTACAAAGATAGCCGGGATCTCTCCGCAACCGGGGGAACGATCCCCAGACTTCCTGAACTAGTTCTATTGACGCCCGCTCCGGAGCGTGCCTTAATCATCACAGCGCACCGCAGAACTAGTTCAGCGGAGCGACAGGAGGGGCCTTCTTTGGGCTGCTCCGACAGGGTGGGGAACGCTGCAAGACCACCCGCTAAGGCCCAGGTGAAACAGGGTTTCGGCCCGTACTGGGGAGGTGGCCCGGCGACCGCGAGCAACGGCCGGAGAGTGGGGACGTGATCCCCCTTGCAGTGATGTTCCGTGCCCCTTCGACCCTGGGAGTTCCGATGCTTCGACGAACCCTTTGGGCGTCGCCGTGATGGACCGGCCGACGGCGCCTGTGCAACACCCGAGCGAGTGAGCGGAGCGCACGCGCTCACGGCCGAACCGGTCCGCCCCCTACCTGCCATCGCAGCAGCTAGCGCTGCGGCCGGTTGCCTCCCCCGCCCGTCCGACCGCGCTTCGCGTGCTGGCCGTACGGGCGGGGTGGCAGGGAGCCGGAAGCTCTGGTCTCCAACGGCGCGCGGCCCCGGGTCTGGACACCCGGGGCCGCTGACGGGCCGTTCATCCCTGTGAGAGGAACACGACCCAATGAAGCACATCGTCACTGTTCAGGACGCTGTTACCGCGTTCGCCGACTGGATGGAGCCGACCAGCGCTGAGCTGGACGCGATCGAGCTGGAGTCCCCCGTCATCCTGGCGGAGGTCGACCTGTTGGACGCGCAGATCAAGACCCTCGACCGCCCCGTGAACGAGGTCGACGCCCGCCGCATCCGCAGGGCCCGTAACCGGGTCCTGACCGCGCGGCGGGACCTGGCCAACCGCACGGCCGGCGCGGACGCGCCCGGCGGTGCGGCGTGAAGGCACGGACCGTGCTGCCCGCCGTCGCAATGACGGCGGTGTCCATGGTGCTCACCCTCGCCGTGGTCGTGATGTGGCTGGGCACCGCGATGCCGTGGCCCGTCGCCCTGGTCGTCGGTCTGGGCATCGACGGCGGATGGCTCGCCACCCTCGCCTACGAGCGCCGGTTGGCCGCGCAGGGCGACCACAGCCGCGCGGTGACCGCCGTCGGCTGGTCATTCGGGGCAGTCGCCACGGGCGTGCTGGTCGCGCACGCGCTGATGGCCGACCACTCGCGCGGCGCGTGGCTGGCCGTGGCGTGGCTACCGGTCGCGGCAAAGTCGCTGTGGCTGGTGCACGGTCTGTGGGAGCGCACCGCGCTGACCCCGGTAGCGCTGGACGCCATCGCGGGCATCCAGCAGGAAGCGCGCGACGAAGCGGCCGTGGCCCGTGCCCGCCTGCGCGCCGAAGCGGCCACCGAAGAGACCCGGCTGACGGCCGTGACGCAAGCGGGGGCGCGCGTCGCACGCGTCCAGGCCCGGACCGCCGAAACCCTCGCCGACGCGTGGTCGACGCTGGAGACGGCGCGGCGGGGCGAGGACACGGGCAGGGCGCTGACCAGCGTGACGACCCGCGTCACACCCGACGTCACACCCACGTGGGAGCTGCCCGTGTGGGGCCCTGTGGAGCCGGTTGCCGCGCTCCCGCCGGGGGACGGCAACGCCCTCTCGGACACGGCGCTTGACGCACTGGTCGACGAGATCCGGCACAGCGAGACACCCGCTCTGTCCTACCGCGAGATGGCCATCCGCTTCCGCACGGCCGGCCACTCCGCATCCGAGATGCGCCTTCGCGCCTCGTGGAAGCGCGTCGTCGCCTACCCCTCCCGCTCCGCACCGTGACTGTCTGAGGAGTCCTGAAGCCATGGGCAAGCCCGACACCCGCAGCATCGACCGCGAGATCAGCAAGACGAACCGCAAGCTGGAGGCGGTCCGCCGGGGCGAGATGTGGCCCCTGAACAGCAGCGAGCGGCGCGCCGTCCTCGGGGCGCTCGCCGGGGGGTCGTACCGGGTCCTGCGCGGCAAGAGCACCACCCGGCAGGAGAACCGGCTGGAGTCCGTCTCGGAGCAGGCGGTCACCCGGCTGACGGCCGAGATCACCGCGCTGCACATCGAGCGTCAGCGGATCGTGCGCGAGTACGCCGCCGCCAAGGCCGCGAAGAAGTCGAACGGGTGGTGGTGAGCGTGCCGCCCGCCGACGGCCGTTGCCCGGCCGCACACCCGGACGACCCCACCCCCTGCATCGGTCCCGCCGTGGTGACCGTGCTCGACCGCTTCAACGCGGGCGCGGACGGCTGCGAGCACCACGGCGCCCGCCTGCTCGCCTCCCTCGACGGCGCACGCGTCTACGCCCTCCCGCACGCCCCGCCCGGTACGGCCGTCCGCGTGTTCAGGGCGGCCGACGGTATCCGCCCGTTCTGCTGGTACGAGGACGTGCCGCGTACCGATCCGTCCCAGCTCAGCCGTGCGGAGAACCGCGCCCGCCACGGCCGCTGAGCCACCCCCGCCCGGATCGCCGGGCGGGGCACTTTCGCAGACTTCCCGCCCCGCCCCGGGGCAGTCAGGAGACCCTCCCGTCATGGGTGACACCGTCGTCCACCTGCACAAAGACACCACCTCCGCCGAACCGTCCCCGGTGACCACGCTGACCGTGGTCCCCGACCCCGCCCCGCCCGCCCCCGTCCCGCTGTGGGTCCGCTCCGGGCGCGCCGTGAAGACGGCGGTCACGCACGAGCGCACCCGCACCGCCGCGCGTGCCGCCGCCCGCCACACCCTCTACGTGGCCGGCGGGGCGCGGATCGTGGCCCGCCGCGCGTGGGACGCCCGCACCCCTGCCCGCTACGAGCGCGGTATGCGCGCGGCGGAAGCCGCGGGGAACTACGAGGCCGCGATGGAGTGGGAGGAGCGCGGGCAGCGCTTCCGCGAGGCACGCCACCGCCGCCGCATGGACCTGCTCCACTCGCCCGTGGACGCCGCCAAGGGCGCCCTGGTCGGCACCGGCATGGGCATAGGCGGTCTGGTCGCCCTCGGGGTCGTCCTGGCCATCGCGAACAAGGACGTCACCGACGTCATCACCCCGGTCATGGCGGTCATCGAGTTCATCCGCCTGATGATCACCATCGTGTCCGTGGTGTGGGGGCCGCTGGTCACCCTGGGCCCGTTCCTCGCCCTGCTCGCCCTGTGGGCGGTCGGCAGCAAGCAGCAGGCCGCGCCCGCGTGGGTCATGCCCGCGCACGTCCGCAACGGCGAGGGTGAGCCGATCACCCCGTCCATCGTGGTCAAGGCCCTGCGCGACCTCGGCATCCCCGCCATGCGCAACGCCATCAAGGAGATGGGCGACGCCGGCGCCTCCATGCTCTCCCCCATCGTGATCGCCGGATGCGGCGTGGAAGTCGACGTCACCCTCCCTTCGGGGGTGTCGACGAACGAGATCCAGCAGCGTCGCCGCAAGCTCGCCGAGAACCTCTCCCGGCACGAACACGAGGTGTTCATCACCATCCCGACCGCCGCGCGCACGGTGCGGCTGTGGGTCGCCGACTCCGGGGCACTGGATGAGCCGATCGGCCCGTCCCCGCTGGTCACCGACGAGACGCTGACCGGCGACTACGCCAAGGGCCGCGCGCCGTGGGGTCAGGACCTGCGCGGGGATGCCGCCGCGATCAGCCTGTATCAGCGGCACTTCCTGATCACGGGTCTGTCCAACCAGGGCAAGACCGCCGCGCTGCGGGCGCTCGCGCTGTGGCTCGCTTTGGACCGGTCGGTTCAGTTCCTGATGGGTGACCTGAAGGGCGCCGGCGACTGGGCCATGTTCGACGGCCTGGCCACGGTGCTGATCCAGGGCCCGACGGATGAGCACGTGATCGAGGTGACCGAGATGGTTGAGGGCGCGGTCGACGAGATGAACCGCCGTCTCCAGGCCCCGCCCGGCACCGCGTTCCCGCCGCTGATCGTGCTGGTCGACGAAGCGCAGCAGGCGTTCATGTGCCCGGCCGTGGACGACGAGAAGCGGCCCTACGGCGGCTCGAAGGCCACGTCCCGCTACTTCATGGCCGTCCGCAAGATCCACAACCAGGGCCGTGCGGTCAACGTGCTGATGTGGCAGGGCACACAGGACCCCACCGACCAGAACCTCCCCAAGCTCGTACGGGAGGGCGCGCACACCCGTGCCTCACTCGCCCTGGGCACGGAGTCTCAGGCCCGCATGGCGCTGGGAGACAAGGCGGTCGACGGCGGGGCCGCGCCGAACCTGCTGCGCCCCGGCCTGGACAAGGGCACGGTCGTGGTCGCGTCCGACGGCATCGAGATCCCGGCCGGACAGGCGTCCATCACGGTCCGGACCCACTACATCAGCACCGACGACGCGCACGTGATCGCCGACCGGGCGAAGGCCCTGCGGGACGGCGTCACCACGCTGCACGCGATCGAGCGGGGCCAGGAGCGTGACCCGCTCGCCGACATCGCCGCCGCCCTCGGCGACGCGTCCCGGGTGCCGACCACCGACGTCCTCAAGCGGCTCGCCGCGCTGAACGAGGACGCCTACGGGACGTGGACGAACGGGGACCTCAAGCGCGTCCTGGACGCCCACGGGGCGGAGCCCTACAAGTCCGACGGCCGCATGGTCGTCGCCCGCGAACGCGTCCTGCGCGCACTCGCCAACCGCGACTCCGACGGTTCCGCTTCCGCCGACGGATAGAGGGAGGCGACCCCTCCCCGGGCCAGGGAGTCAGGGAGAACTCCCTGAACCCCTCCCTGAACCCCTCCCTGGCCCGCCTCCCTGGCCCTGACCTGCACGAATGATCAGTCAGGGAGTCAGGGAGGGCCGCAGGTCAGCACCCCCGAAACCCCCTCCACACGCCACCCCTCAGGGGGTGGTTCCACCTCCCTGAACCGACACCGGAAGGGATTCCGCATGTACCCCGAACACACCGACCGGACGCCCGCCGTACGGGCCCCGGAAGTCCACCAGCCCACCCCCATCACCCCCGCCGCGCCGTACCCGGCGCCGCTCGTTCCCGTCCAGCCGCACGGCGTGCCGACGATCGCGAGCGTCGTCCTCCCGGACGGCCGTGTCGTCACCGGCTACGCCATGAGCCCCGTCCAGCCGGAACCGGTCGCGGCCAAGCCCGCCGTCTCGCGCGCGGCGGTGAACGTCGCCCTCGGGGGCGTCGGGTTCCTCGCCGTGTGCGGCGGCCTGCTGCTGCTCACCACCTTCATCACCGCACTCACCGCGCTCATCACCCAGCTCATCACGCTCGCCGCCGTCATCTTCGGCGGATGGATCGCCGTCCAGGTCTTCGGCCACCGCAGCGAGACGAGCGGCGGCAACACCTTCCACATCCGCAAGGCCGTGTTCAAGCGCAACCACTTCAACGGCTGACAGGGAGCCCCGAGTGTTCGAGATCCGCGTCATCTGCGACCCCGACGACACCGACCGCGTCACCACCGCACTGACGACCGCGTTCACGACCGGCGACGTGCGCCGGTACCCGACCCGCGACGGCAAGCGCACCCGCCTCTACCTCACCGCCGACCACTGCCCCGCTCCGGAGGACTGGCCGACCCCGGAGCAGGCGTATGCGGACGCCCCGAGCATCAACAGCGAGATCGGATGGACGGCCCGATTCCTGGCCGATGCCGAGTGCTTCACCGAGCTGGGCCGTGAGTTCTACCTGCGCAAGGCTGCCCTGCTCGACCGGATCGCCCTGCTCGACGACCCCGGCGCCTGGGACCGCGACGCCATCGGCACCGCCGAAGCGGCGGCCGTGTTCCTGCTCGACATGGACCGGCCCGGCCTGATCTGCGACGCCCGCGCCTACGTCCGTCGGCAGTACGTCTACTGGGCCAGGAACAACTAGCTACGCCAAGGGCGGCCCCCACCTCTCGCCAAAGAAACGGGGCCGCCCTTGCTCACCAGCACCGTTCAGGCAACTGGAGACCCCCAGCATGGCCCAACCCGACGCCTTGCGTCTCGGCTCACTGTGCACCGGATACGGCGGCCTGGACATGGCCGCACAGCAGACCTTCGGCGGTTCGCTCGCCTGGGTCGCGGACAACGACCCCGGAGCCTCCCGCATCCTCGCCCACCGCTACCAGGTGCCCAACCTCGGGGACCTGACGGCCATCGACTGGACGACCGTCGCCTCCGTCGACATCGTCACCGGCGGCTACCCGTGCCAGCCGTTCAGCTCCGCCGGCAAACGGAAGGGAACCAAGGATGCCCGGCACATCTGGCCCGACATCGCGCGTGCCCTTGGGGTTCTACGACCCCGACTCGCGGTCTTTGAGAACGTCGCAGGGCACCTTTCTCTCGGATTCGACACCGTGCTCGCCGACCTTGCCGCCCTCGGGTTCGATGCGGAATGGCGCTGTGTACGCGCGTCCGACATCGGCGCGGCCCACCAGCGCAACCGGCTGTTCATCCTCGCGTGGCCTGCCGACACCGGCGGCCAGGGACTGGCGCGGCGGTGGGCAGAGGGGACAGCTTCCCAGCGCCGTCACCTCCCTGCTGCCGACCCCGTCGACCTCGGAGAACACCGGGCCCGGACACGCGGCCCAGGGCGGGATGAATCTGCGGCACGTCGTTTCGCTGCTGCCGACACCGCGCGCGTCGGAGAACGAGAACCGGCAGACGAAGCGCACGCCGTCGCAGGAAGCCGGGACGCACGGCAAGTGCCTCGCTGCGGAAGTGGCGAGCCTGCCGACCTCGGCGTCGACTTCGGCGAGTACGGCCCGGCGGTCGCGCGCTGGGAAAGCGCCCTTGGGCGCCCCGCTCCCAGGCCAACTGACGCTCTGGGACGGCTGAACCCGCCCTTCGTCGAATGGCTCATGGGCCTACCGTCCGGTCACGTCACCGACGTCCCCGGCCTGTCCCGCAGCGCGCAGCTCAAGGCACTCGGCAACGGCGTCATGCCCCAACAGGCCGTGCACGCCCTGCGCCTGCTGCTCGCCACCGCATCCGCCGACGACTCACCGCCGCCGCGTAGAACACCGCCAAGGGCGGCCCCCGTCTCGCCAAAGCCGGGGCCGCCCTTGTTCACCAGCGCCCTTCAAGGAACTGGAGACACCCAGCATGACCCATGACCACCGCCCCGCGCTGCTGCGCGCGGCGCTGGCCGCCGCCGAACGTGGCTGGCCCGTCATCCCGCTGCGCCCGCGCAGCAAGGTCCCCGCGCTGCACGGCGAACGCCGCTGCCCCCGCACCGGAGACTGCGCCGACGGACACCGCACGTTCGAGCAGCGCGCCACCACCGACTCCGCCCGCATCGAACGCTGCTGGGCCACCGGCCCGTTCAACGTCGGTATCGCCACCGGCCCCGCCGGGCTGCTGGTCGTCGACCTCGACACCCTCAAGCCCACAGACGAGAAAGACACGCCTGACGGCGCGGCCAACTTCGCGGCGCTCTGCGAGCGCGCCGGGCACGCCGTCCCCGCCACCCATCGCATCCGGACCCCCAGCGGCGGTCAGCACCTGTACTTCACCGCCCCGCCCGGTAGCCGGTTCACCAACACCACCGGCACGCTCACACCCAAGGTCGACACCCGCGCATGGGGCGGTCAAGTCGTTGCCCCCGGCAGTGAGACGCCACAAGGCCCGTACGCGGTCCTGGACAACTCGCCGGTTACAAACCTGCCCGAATGGCTCCAAAAGGCTCTGACGGCCCCTCAGAGGCCCGCCACGGCCCCGATCCTGCCCACACTCGCACGCGACACCGACCGGTACGCCGCCGCCGTCCTGCAACGTGAGGTTGCGGCCGTGGCCACCACTTCCGAGGGTGGACGGCAGGCCGAACTCCTGCGCGCGGTAAGGGCAGTGGGCCGGTTCGTGGCCTGGGGCGACCTCGACCGCGCCACCGTCGAAGCGGCTTTTACCTGCGGGGGCGAGTCGGCGGGACTGCCGCCGGCCGAGTGCCGCAACACCATCCGCAAGGCACTGGACTACTCCATCCGCACCGCCTGGCCCCGGAGGACGGCATGACCTCCCCACGGCCCCGCCCCGCAGGTAAAAGCACCACACTCACCGCCGACCATCCCCGCACCGCCGAACCGACCGAACCCGCCACCGGCCGTAGCGCGCCGAAGGACGCCGCCCGCAAGGGCGTCCATTCTGCCCTTCGCCCTGACCCGCAGACCGGTGACGGCCGGTACCCCGTGGCGTGGCTGCACATCAGCGCCCCGCGCGGCACCACCCCTACCGCCACCTCGAAGTGCCTGTGCGGACGGGACCGAAGCGCCGTCGGCCACGCCCGCGTGCTCGCCCTGATCGAGGACCACACCGACCACCGCGACGCCTGCCCACTCCGCAGCCCCCAGGAAGGGAGGACGGCCGCATGAGCGACCAGAGCACCGAGCGCGAGGAACTGCCCGCCCCGTCCAATCCGCTGGCCGTCGCCCGCCGTCTCCTGCCGGACTGGCAGACCGAGGACGGCAAGCTTGTGTGCCGTCGCTGGCGCGCATCGTGGATGCGCTGGACCGGCACCGCCTGGCGCGAGATGGACGAAGCGCAGATGCGCGCCGCGATGTACACGCGCCTGGAGCACGCGGTGTTCTACGCCCCCGGGAAGGACGGACAGCCGGAAGCGCGGGAGTGGGCGCCCACGAAGCAGAAGATCAGCAACCTTCTTGACGCCCTCGGAGCCATCACCCTGCTGCCCACCGACACTGACGCCCCCACCTGGCTCGACCCCGACGGCGAGCAGGACGGCGGTCCGATCGTGGCCTGTGAGAACGGCCTGCTCAGGATCCGGGACCGGGCACTACTGCCGCACGGGCCCGGGTTCTTCAACCTCGTATCCGTCCCGTTCGCCTACGACCCCACCGCCGCCGCGCCGACGTGGGAACGCTTCCTGGCGCAGATCTGGCCCGACGACCCCGACGCCGTCAACGCGCTTCAGGAGTGGTTCGGCTACGTGCTGTCCGGGCGCACCGACCAGCAGAAGATCCTGCTCATCGTCGGTCCCTCCCGTTCCGGCAAGGGCACCATCGCGCGCGTCCTCAAAGAGCTGGTCGGCAAGGAGAACCTTGCCGGGCCCACTCTCGCCGGACTCGGCACGAACTTCGGTCTGGCAACCCTGGTCGGCAAGCCGCTCGCAGTCATCTCCGATGCCCGTCTGTCCGGCAACGACAGCAGCCAAGTGGTCGAACGACTCCTCACCATCTCCGGTGAGGACACCATCGACGTTGACCGCAAATACCGCGCGCAGTGGACCGGCAGACTGCCCACGCGGCTCATGCTGCTGTCCAACGAACTGCCGCACTTCGGCGACTCCTCCGGCGTCATCGCCAAACGGTTCGTGCTGCTCAACATGCGCGTGTCGTGGCTGGGCAAGGAAGACACCACCCTTACCGACCGCCTGGCCGCCGAGATGCCCGGAATCCTCAACTGGGCCCTTGACGGGCTCGCCCGTCTCCAGCGCACCGGCCGGATCACGGAACCGAAGTCCAGCCGCGAAGCCGTCACGACCATGCAGGACACCGCCTCACCCACCAGCGCGTTCGTCCGCGAACGCTGCGCCACCGGACCGACGTGCAGCGTCCCCGTGGACGCATTGTGGAACGTCTGGCGCGAGTGGGCCGAGGACAACGGCGTACGCCCCGGAACCAAACAGATCTTCGGCCGCAACCTCCTCTCCGTTGTCCCCCAGCTCAGCCGCTCCCGACCCCGCGACGCCTACGGCCGGCAGGTGGTCACCTACACGGGAATCACGGTGAACGTGTCCGAACCACATTTGCCTGAGTCGCGACTCATCGCGTCTCAAGACCACTCTGAGTGCCGCTGAGTGCCGATGAGTCGCGACTCACAGGAATGTATTTCCAACTCGCGGAGGACTCAGTGAGCGCACCCGTCCCCGTCAAGACCGACCCCCGCGCCACCCTCCGGGGCGGCCTCCCCGACCGGTACCTCACCCCCGACGACATCGCCGAGATGTTCGAGGTACCCGTCGAAACCGTCTACCAGTGGCGCAAGAAGCGCACCGGCCCGCCCGGGTTCCGCATCGGCAAGTACGTCCGCTACGACCCCGCCGACGTGCACGCCTACGTCACCGACCGCAAACACGCCGACCAGGCCGCCGCCTGACACAGCAACGCAGCACACCCCGTTACACCACCAGGGATGGGCACACCGTGCCCATCCCTTCGTCATGTCCAGAAGGGACCGCGCCCTACATGGCAGGCCACATCCAAGACCGCTGGTTCAAGACCGAGACGAACGCCGCCGGCAGGACCGTACGCGTCAAGTCCGACCGCCACGGCACCGGCATGCGCTACCGGGCCCGGTACGTCGGCCCCGACGGCACCGAGAAGAGCAAGAGCTTCCCCGACCGTCAAAAGCGCCTCGCCGAACAGTGGCTCGCCCAGACCGAGGCCGACATGGCGCGCGGCCAGTACATCGACCCGCGCACGGCACGGACCACGTTCCGGCAGTACGCGGAACGGTGGGTCAACTCCCACACGGGCGAGATCAACAGCCGTGAGGCTGCTGAGCGTCGTCTTCGGCTGCACGCCTATCCGCACATCGGGACGCGCCCGCTCGGCTCGTTCAAGCCGGAGCACATCCGGGCGTGGATCGCGGCGCTCGAAGACACCGTGCCGGCCGAGTCGCACCGCCGCATCATTGTCGGCACCGTCTCGGCTGCGCTGAGCGCGGCGGTCGACGACGGGCTGCTCAGCAAGAACCCGTGCCGGGCCCGCACGGTGCAGCTCCCGAAGCCCGGCAAGCCGCGTGTGGTGCCGTGGACGGCCGCGCAGGTCTTCGCCGTACGGGCCGCCCTCGAACCGCGCTTCCGGGCCACCGTGGACCCCGGAGCGGGATGCGGCCTGCGACAGGGCGAGATCTTCGGCCTGTCGGTCGACGAACTCAACTACGAGGGCGGTTGGTTGACCGTCGACCACCAACTCAAGCGCATCCGTGGGAAGTACGTCTTCGCTCTGCCGAAGGGCGGCAAGGTCCGTGACGTGCCGCTCCCTAAGGCCGTGGCCGCCGCTCTGCGGGACCACTCCAAGGAGTTCGCCCCGGTGGACGTGACGCTTCCCTGGCGTACGCCAGACGGCCCGCCCGTGACGAAGCGGCTGTTGTTCACCGGGGTCGGGGGCAATCACGTCCGCGTGAGCAACTTCAACGCTCACCACTGGAAACCCGCTCTGGCGGCCGCCGGAGTCATCCCGGAGCCTGAGCGCGGCGAAGGGTACGCGTCGGCCCCCGAGGACGGCATGCACGCGCTCAGGCACTTCTACGCGTCCGTGCTGCTGGACGCGGGCGAGAACATCCGGGCCCTGAGCCAGTACCTGGGACACAGCGATCCGGGGTTCACCCTGCGCACGTACACGCACCTCATGCCGAGCAGCGAGGGGCGCACCCGGAAGGCGGTCGACGGGGTCTATCTCGCGGCCGATCCACAAGATCACGGCCCAGAGACGGCCCAAGCCGCCTGACGCGGCCCCACAGCACCACCATCGCGGCTGGTCAGAGCCGATATGACCTCGGCCAGCCGCGATTTCATCTACTTCTGGCCCCTGTTCACGGGGACGGCGATCCCGATCGAACAGTGGCGGTCGCGGATGTGGATCGATACGTGGGTGTAGCCGGCGTTCACACCTGTGATTGAGCACCCCCGCTAACGATTGCGGAAACTACCGTCACACTCGCCTCCCTTTCGGCTTACTGTGAGCCTGGACAGAGATTTCTGAACGCGTTCAGAAACGCCCGTGAGGGTGTCGAGGGGGAGGGTTCGCACATGCGCAAGGGGGCGAAGGCGGCCATAGTCGGCTCGGTGTTCGTCGTGATGGTGGGCGGGGCCGGGTACGGGGCCTTCAACATCGTGAGCGCGCTGAACGGGGGCGACGGTTCGGGGAGCGGCGGGCCCGCGCCCGTGAAGACCGGGCCGCCGAGCGGCGGCGAGGTCAAGGACACCAGCACCAAGTTCTTCGCCGCCTGGGAGAAGGGCGAGGCGGCGGCCGCGGCCGCGCTCACCAACAACGCGGAGAAGGCCGAGCCGCTGCTGACCTCGTACAGCGGGACCGCCCACATCGATCGTGTGACGATCACACCGGGCGCCGCGCGCGGGGCCACGGTGCCGTTCAGCGTCAAGGCGACCGTGTCGTACGAGGGGAAGTCCAAACCGCTCGCCTACAAGAGCGAGCTGACCGTGGTGCGCGGGCTGACCACCGGCAAGGCGCTGGTGGACTGGCAGCCGGCCGTCGTCCACCCCGACCTGAAGGACATGGACGACACCCTGGTCACCGGCGACGCGTCCGCCCCGCCCATCGAGGCCGTCGACCGCGACGGCAAGGTGCTGACCAAGCAGGCGTACCCCTCGCTCGGGCCGATCCTCGACGAACTGCGCGCCAAGTACGGCGACAAGGCGGGCGGCACGCCCGGCGTCGAGCTGGCGATCCACCACGCCGCCCCTGACACCGCCGACACCCCGCTGCTCACCCTCTCCGAGGGCAAGGCGGGCAAGCTGCCCACCACGCTCAGCGCGCGCGTGCAGGCGGCGGCCGAGAAGGCGGTCACCCAGTACCGCGAGTCGTCGGTGGTGGCCGTCAAGCCGAGCACCGGCGAGGTGCTGGCGGTCGCCAACAACCGCACCGACGGCTGGAACGCCGCGTTCCTCGGCGAGGTCGCCCCCGGCTCCACCTGGAAGATCGTCAGCGCCGCCACCCTCATCGACAACGGGATCACGTCGGCGAACGGGCCCGCGCCCTGCCCCGCCGAGGCCGTGTGGCAGAGCCAGACCTTCCACAACATCAAGAACATGCCCGCCGACGAGAACGCCACCCTCTCCGAGAGCTTCGCCCGCTCCTGCAACACGGCGTTCGTGAAGTTCGCCGACGAGGTGAAGGTCGACTCCCTCACCGACGAGGCCAGGGACCGCTTCGGGATCGGCCTCGACTGGAAGACCGGCATCCCGTCCTTCGACGGCTCGGTCCCCGCCTCCGGCGGACCGGACACCGCGGCCAACCTGATCGGGCAGGGCCAGGTCCAGGTGAACCCGCTGAACCTGGCCTCGGTGACGGCGACCGCGATGACGGGCACCTTCCGGCAGCCGGTGATCGTGCCGCAGAGCCTCGACGACCGCGAGCTGGCACGCGCGCGTGGGCTGTCGGCGAGCACCGTGCAGCAGCTGCGCGCCATGATGAACCGCACCGCGACCAGCGGCACCGCCGCCGAAGTGATGTCCGGGCTCGGTGTCCGCATCGGCGCGAAGACCGGCTCGGCCGAGGTCGACGGGCAGACCAAGTCCAACAGCTGGTTCACCGGCTACCGCGACGACGTGGCCGCGGCGGCCATGGTGCAGGACGGCGGCCACGGCGTGGACGCGTCCGGCCCGCTCGTCGCGCAGGTGCTGCGCGCCGGGTGACGCAGGGCCGAATCCCCCGGTTCAACTCCGTAACAGGTGGGTGGTTGACGTCACACATGACGTCACCCCCACGGCACGGGACTCTAGGGTGGTTGCCGTCGTTGGGGTGAGTGAGGGCAACGAGGGCACTGGGGCGAGGGGAGCCCCCTGGGGATCCGGAGGATCACAGGCAGTGGGCAAGAGAAGGCGCGTCGACGAACGGCGCAGCAAGCGGCGGCCCGCGGTCGTCGGCGGCATGGTCGCCGTCGTCGTCGGCGGTGCCGGTATCGGCGTCTACGCCCTCTTCGGCGGCGCGGCGGCCGACGCCGGTACGGCGGCCAGGCTGAAGCCGGTCGTCAAGACCGGCCCCCTGTCGGAGACCGAGGTCACCACCGCGGCCCGCACGTTCCTCACGGCCTGGCAGCAGGGCTCGGTCGCCAGGGCCGCGGCCGCCACCGACGACGCCACGGCCGCCGCCGCCCTGCTCTCCGGCTACACCGAGGACGCCCACGTCTCGGACGTCACCCTCACCGCCGGCAAGCGCACGGGCGACAAGGTCGCCTTCTCCGTGACGGGCACGGTGACGTACAAGAAGGTCAGCAAGCCGCTGGCGTACGACAGCGCGCTGACCGTCGTACGGCGGGCGAAGGACGGCAGGGCGACCGTCGACTGGCACGCGTCCGTGGTCCACCCCGACCTGTCCGACGGGGACACCCTGGTGACCGGCGAGGCGGGCAACCCGCCCGTCAAGGCGCTCGACCGGGACGGCGGCGAGATCACGGCCGCCGCATACCCCTCCCTGGGCACGGTGCTGGACGGGCTGCGCGAGAAGTACGGCAAGAAGGCGGGCGGTACGGCGGGCGTCGAGCTGCGGGTGGTGCGCGGCAAGGCGTCGAAGGCGAAGAAGGCCTCCGACAAGACGCTCCTGGAATTCAGCAAGGGCACCCCGGGCACGGTGAGGACGACCCTCAGCCCGACCCTGCAGGCCGCCGCCGAGCAGCAGGTCGCGAAGACCGCGCGCGCGTCGGTCGTCGTCCTGCGGCCCTCCACCGGTGAGATCCTCGCCGTGGCGAACAGCAGTCACGGCTTCAACACCGCCTTCAACGGTTCCCTCGCGCCCGGCTCCACCTGGAAGGTCGCCGTGTCGTCGCTGCTCATCGAGAAGGGGCTGGCGTCGGCGGACAAGGTGCACCCCTGCCCGAAGACGTTCACCTACGGCGGCTGGAAGTTCCACAACGACGACGACTTCCAGATCAAGGGCGGCACCTTCAAGGCGAGCTTCGCCCGCTCCTGCAACACGGCCTTCGTCAGCCAGGCGGGCGAGCTCGGCAACGACAGCATGACCAAGCAGGCGCAGCAGGTGTTCGGGCTGTCGATGAACAACTGGGCGATCGGGGTCCCGTCGTTCGACGGCTCGGTGCCGGTGCAGTCGGCGGCCCAGATGGCGGCCTCGCTGATCGGTCAGGGCGGGGTGCGGATGAACCCGCTGAACATGGCGTCGGTGTCGGCGACGGTGAAGTCGGGCACCTTCCACCAGCCGTACCTGGTCTCCCCGTCGGTCGACCACCGCACCCTCGCCACGGCCTCCCGCACGATGTCCGCGTCCACCCTGTCCCAGCTGCGGGAGCTGATGAACTACACCGCGGCCTACGGCACCGCCGCCGAGGCGATGTCCGGCCTCGGCCCCGACGACGGCGCGAAGACGGGCTCCGCGGAGGTCGACGGGCAGTCCAAGCCGAACGGCTGGTTCACGGCCTACAAGGGCGACCTGGCGGCGGCGGGAGTGGTCCAGGCGGGCGGCCACGGCGGCGACACGGCGGGGCCCATCGTGGCTGCCCTGCTGAGGATGGGCGGCTGAGCCGGCCCCTCACCGTGTGACCGGCTCGCCCGCCATGTAGGTCCGTCGCAGGAACCGCAGCAGCGCCTGCGCGTCGAACTGCACCACCGACACACCCTGCGAGGAGTGGAACTCGACGACGGCCTGCACCCGCCCGAGCGGCCACACCCGCACCTCCCCGGTCCCGGCCGGCGCCCGCAGCCCCTGTTCGAGGAGGGTCCGGGCGAACGTCCACTCGTGCCGGTCGGGCAACCCCACCCGCACGGACCGGGGATCGTCCTCGGGGTCGTAGCGCAGGACGACGGGGACGGCGTCGCGTTCCTCCTCGACCAGGTCGGCGTCCGTGACGATGTGGGCTCGCGCGTACTGCTCGACTACGGACATCGGCCGGCCCTCTCACGCTGGGTGACCCCGGGGAAAGCTGTGGGTCCTTTCCCCCTCCAATGTCGCATATTTTCCACAATGCGCTCCTCCGAGCGGAGGTATCTCACATGTGCGATACCTGCACCGCACAGGGACCCACTCCGTGGCCCACTTCACGAGCACCTCGCTCTTGCGAACCGTTCGCATTAAGCCACTATCATCGACGGGTGCACGTACCCGACGGATTCATCAACGCCCCGACCTCCGCCGTGACCGGAGTCGTCGCCGCGGGCGCCATCGCCGTGAGCCTGCGCGGCGCGCGCCGTGAGCTCGACGAGCGCACGGCCCCGCTGGCCGGCCTGGTCGCGGCGTTCATCTTCGCCGTGCAGATGCTGAACTTCCCCGTCGCGGCGGGCACCAGCGGCCATCTGCTGGGCGGCGCGCTGGCCGCGATCCTCGTGGGCCCCTTCACCGGGGTCCTGTGCGTGTCCGTGGTCCTGCTGATGCAGGGCATCCTCTTCGCCGACGGCGGGCTGACCGCGCTCGGCGTGAACATCACCGACATGGCGATCGTGACGACGGTCGTGGCCTACGCCGTCTTCCGCGGCCTGGTGAAGGTGCTGCCGCGCACCCGCCGCTCGGTCACCGTCGCGTCCTTCGTCGCCGCCCTGCTGTCCGTCCCCGCCGCGGCCGTGGCGTTCACGGCGCTGTACGCGGTCGGCGGCACCACCGAGGTGGCGATCGGCAAGGTCGCCGGCGCGATGGTCGGCGTGCATGTGCTGATCGGCCTCGGCGAGGCCGTCATCACCGCCCTGACGGTCGGCGCCGTGATCGCCGTACGCCCGGACCTCGTGTACGGCGCGCGCGGACTGCAGCAGAGGCTGCGGCTGCGCGTGAACGGCGAACTGGTCGACGCGCCCGCGGCGCACACGGCGCCCGTCGCGGCGCGCACCTCCCGGCGCACGCTGTGGGTGGGCGGCCTGGTCACCTCCCTCGTACTCGCCGGTTTCGTCAGCTTCTACGCCTCCGCGAACCCCGACGGGCTGGAGAAGGTCGCCGCCGACCACGGCATCGACCGGAAGACCGAGGAGCACGCGAGCGCCGGCTCCCCGCTCGCCGACTACGGCGTCGAGGACGTGACGAACGCCCGGCTGTCCGGCGGCCTCGCGGGCGTGATCGGCGTGGGCGTGACCGTCGTCGCGGGCAGCGCGGTCTTCTGGGCGGTGCGCCGGCGCCGTACGGCGGACGCCTCCCCCACCGCCGTAGAGAACGTCTGACGGCATGGGAGCGGGACACGCGCACCGGCTCTACCGGCACGGGCACTCGCCCGTGCACGCCCTGCCGCCGCACACCAAGCTCGCCGCCGCGTTCGCCTTCGTGGTCGTCGTCGTGTCGACGCCGAGGGAGGCGATGTGGGCGTTCGGTCTGTACGCCGTCCTGCTCGCCTGCGTCGCACGGCACGCGCGCGTGCCCACCGGTTTCCTGCTCAAACGTCTGCTGATCGAGGTGCCGTTCGTCGCGTTCGCGGTGCTGATGCCGTTCGTGGCGGAGGGCGAGCGGGTGGACGTCCTCGGACTGTCCCTCAGCGTGAACGGCCTGTGGGGCGCCTGGAACGTCCTCGCCAAGGGCACCCTCGGCGTCGCCGCCTCCGTGCTCCTCGCGGCCACCACGGAGCTGCGGGAGCTGCTCCTCGGCCTCCAGCGGCTGCGGCTGCCCCCGCTGCTGGTGCAGATCGCGTCCTTCATGATCCGTTACGGCGATGTCATCACCGACGAGATGCGGCGGATGCGGATCGCGCGCGAGTCGCGCGGGTTCGAGGCAAAGGGCGTCCGCCACTGGGGCGTGCTCGCCAAGTCGGCGGGCGCGCTGTTCATCCGCTCCTACGAACGCGGCGAGCGGGTGCACCTGGCGATGGTGAGCCGGGGGTACGCCGGTGCGATGCCGGTGATCGACGAGGTGACCGCGTCCCGCGCGCAGTGGTCGTACGCGTGCGCCCTGCCGGTCGCCGCCCTGGTCGTCTGCGTGTTGGGATGGGTGCTGTGACTGCTTCTCTCGAGGTCCGTGGCCTCGCCTTCGCCTACCCCGACGGCCATCAGGCGCTGTTCGGCGTGGACTTCTCCCTCGCGCGCGGGGAGCGGGTCGCGCTGCTCGGGCCGAACGGCGCCGGCAAGACGACCCTCGTGCTGCATCTCAACGGCATCCTCACCGGCGGCGCGGGCACGGTGACGGTCGCCGGACTGCCCGTCGGCAAGCGGCACATGGCGGAAATCCGCCGCAAGGTCGGGCTCGTGTTCCAGGACCCGGACGACCAGCTCTTCATGCCGACGGTCCGTGAGGACGTGGCGTTCGGGCCGGCCGCGGCCGGACTGAAGGGCGCGGAGCTGGAGGAGCGTGTGGACCGCGCGCTCGCGCGGGTCGGCATGGCGGACTTCAAGGACCGCCCGCCGCACCACCTCTCCTTCGGCCAGCGCCGCCGGGTCGCCGTCGCCACCGTGCTGGCGATGGAGCCGGAGATCCTCGTCCTGGACGAGCCGTCCTCCAACCTCGACCCCGCCTCGCGCCGTGAACTCGCCGACATCCTGCGCTCGCTGGACGTGACCGTGCTGATGGTCACGCACGACCTGCCGTACGCCCTGGAGCTGTGCCCGCGCTCGCTGATCCTCAGCGAGGGCGTGATCGCCGCGGACGGCCGCACGGGGGACCTGCTCGCCGACGAGGCCCTGATGAACGCCCATCGCCTGGAGCTGCCCTTCGGGTTCGACCCGCGCTCCGTCACAATGGGCGCGTGACGAATGGGCACGTGACCGACGAGAACCGGACGGCCGAGCGTACGCCGCTGCTCGACGAGCAGTTGTGCTTCGCGCTGTACGCGGCCCAGCGCGCGGTGACCTCCGCCTACCGCCCCGTCCTGGACGAGCTCGGGCTCACCTACCCGCAGTACCTCGTGCTGCTGGTCCTGTGGGAACGCGGCGAGACCACCGTGAAGGAACTGGCGGCGGCCCTGCGGCTCGACTACGGCACGATGTCGCCGCTGCTGAAACGCCTGGAGGCGGCGGGTCTCGTGCGCCGGGAGCGCTCGGAGCGCGACGAGCGCACGGTGCTCGTCGCGTGCACCGGGCGCGGCGAGGAACTGAAGGGGCGCGCGACGCGCGTCCCCGGCGCGCTGATGACCGCGACCGGTCTGGAGGCGGCGGAGGTCGCGCGGTTGCGCGAGGAGCTGTGGGGTCTCGCGGAGCGGGCGCACGGCGCGGCGAGCCGCGCGCGGTAGCCCGCGCGAGCTGAAGTTACCCGCGGTTACTACCCCCTGGTGGGCACACACCGACCTACCGGCCGGTACCTTGTGCACGATGTAATCGGGAACGCGTTCTGGGGAGGGGTCCCGCTGTGAGCGAAGGTGCCGCCGTCGACGGAGTGGAAACCGTCGACACCCGTCCGACGAAGATCATGTACGTCGCCGAGGCGACCGCGCACGGAGGTCGCGACGGGTACGTGACCAGCCAGGACGGCCATATCGAGCTGAAGGTGGCTATGCCGCCGGAGCTGGGCGGCGACGGCAAGGGCACGAACCCGGAACAGCTCTTCGCGGCCGGCTACAGCTCCTGCTTCCACAACGCGCTGATCCTCGTCGGCAACCGCGCGGGCTACGACCTGACCGGCTCCACGGTCGCGGCGAAGGTCGGCATCGGGCCGAACAGGACCAAGGGCTACGGCCTCGCCGTCGCCCTCAGCGTCTCGCTGCCCGTGCTCGACCAGGGCCTCGCCGAGAAGCTGGTCGGCGCGGCGCACCAGGTGTGCCCGTACTCCAACGCCACCCGCGGCAACATCGACGTCACGATCGTGCTGGGCTGACCCCGGGTACAACGCCGGTGTCGCCCGTGCGGGCGAGCGGGATCGGGGGGTCCCACGGACAGTCCTGCGGGCAGTCCTGCGGGCACGTCCACGGACGGCGTCACGAACGGTGTCACGGATGGTGTCAGGGGCGACCGCTGGGAGCGACGGCTCGCGCAGCGGCTCGTCCCGCGCCGGGCGGCCGCGCTCGCCGGGTGGCGCGCCCTCGTGCTGATGCCGGTCACCCTGTCGGGGTACCGGTACGAGCGGGGCGTGGTCCTGCGCCGGTTCCGCACCTACCGGGCCTACACCTGGCGGGAGTTGACCGCCAGGACGCACGGCTGGTGGGTCGACGAGGGGGACCGGTCCGAATACCGCGTCCGGCGCGAGGAACTGGAGCTGCGCACCCGCGACGGCGCCCGGGTCCACCGCTACGACCACCACCCCCGCGAGGTGAGCGCCCTCGTACGACCCGCCCGAGACCCCTGGCCCCGAGGAATCCAAGGCCCGGCCTCCGTGTTTCACTCACTGTCGCAAGCGAGTGAAGGGGTCCGGGCGTGCACATGAACGCGAGCGGTGAGGTGGCCGAGGGGTTCGAGCCGGTCCGGGAGGCGTTCGTACGGAACTTCGAGACGCTCGGGGAACGGGGCGCGGCGGTGGCCGTCTACCGGGACGGACGCAAGGTCGTCGACCTGTGGGGCGGCACCCGGGACGTCGACGGCACGGCTCCCTGGGAGCGCGGCACCGCGCAGATCGTGCGCTCCGCGACCAAGGGCGTCGCCGCCGCCGTACTCCTGCTGCTGCACCAGCGCGGAGAGCTGGACCTGGACGCGCCCGTCGGGACGTACTGGCCGCAGTACAAGGCGAACGGCAAGGAACGCACGCTGGTGCGGCACCTGCTCGCGCACCGCGCCGGCGTGCCCGTGCTCGACCGGCCGCTGACGCCCGCAGAGGCGGCCGACCCCGATCTCGGCGCGGCGGCGGTCGCGGCGCAGGCACCCGTCTGGGAGCCGGGCACCGACCACGGCTATCACGCGCAGACGTACAGCTGGCTGACCGGGGAGCTGGTGCGGAGGGTCACCGGACGGACCATCGGGGAGTGGATCGCCGACGAGATCGCCGGGCCGCTCGGAGCCGATCTGTGGCTGGGGCTGCCGGCGTCGCTCCACGCGCGCGTGGGGCGCGTCGGGCAGGTCGACGCACCCGTCCCGGCCGGGGGCCTGCGGACCCGGCCCAAGCGCTCCGTCGCCGACGCCTACGCCGACCCCGGCTCCCTCACCCGCCGCGCCTTCGCCGCGATCACCCCGCTGCCCGACGAGAACGACCCCGCCTACCGCGCGGCCGCCCTGCCCGCCTCCAACGGCATCGCCACCGCCGACGGCCTGGCCCGCTTCTACGCCTCGCTCATCGGCGAAGTCGACGGCGGCACACGGCTGTTCACCCCGGAGACGGCCGAGCTGGCGCGCTCCGAGCAGTCCGCGGGACCGGACCGGGTGCTGGTGGTCACCACCCGGTTCGGCCTCGGCCCCATGCTGCACGGCGGCGCGTCGCCACTGCTCTCCCCCACCTCCTTCGGCCACCCCGGCCGCGGCGGCGCCCTCGGCCTCGCCGACCCCGGCTCCGGCATCGCCTTCGGCTATGTCACCAACGGTTTCCGTACGAGCGTGACGGCCGACCCGCGAGCCCAGGCGCTGCTGCGGGCGCTCCGCACGGCGATCGCCTCCGGGTGATCCACCGCGCGGGCGACCCCACGGGGGCGACCGCACGGGGCGTCACATGTTGATGGAGTGGGACGTCCGCCCCGACGCGTCGTCGATCTCCTCATGGGCCTTCGTCAGCAACTGCATGGCGAGTTCGTTGAGGGCGCGGGCACCCGCTATCTCCTCGCCGACCCGTGGCTGGTTGCTGTCGACCCGGTGGCGGGTGGCGTGCCCCCGGGACCGCACCTCGGACCCGTCGGGCAGGCGGACCAGCGCGGCGGCCTTCGTGTGCTGATCGTCCTCCTCGAACTCCAGCTCGACGTGCCATCCCACAGCGGTGTGCATCATGTCGGTCACCTCCGGAACTCCTGCTTCCAGGGTGCTCCTCCGGGCGGGCGCCCGCACCCACGCGGGGCACACGGGACGCCCCCGCGGTCAACCGGAGTGCAGCATCAGCCCGATGCCCAGGACGAGCAGGCCCGCGGCGGCGATGCGCGGGGCGCCGAACCGCTCCTTGAAGAAGACGGCGCCGATGGCCGCGCCGACGATGATGGAGGACTCGCGCAGCGCGGCGACGGGGGCCAGTTCGGCTCGGGTCTGGGCCCACAGGACGAGGGCGTAGGCGGCGACGGACAGGGCGGAGCCGAGGAGACCGAGGGCCGCGAAGGGCCGTAGGTCGGCGACGGTCCCGCCGCGTCGGCGGGTGACGGCGTACGCCGGGATCACCACGCCCTGAACGACCATCAGCCAGGCGATGTAGCCGAGGGAGGAGCCGGAGGCGCGCACTCCGAGGCCGTCGACGACCGTGTACGCCGCGATGGTCAGCCCGGTCGCCAGCGCGGCGCCGATCGCCGCCCCGTCGGGCCGCCGTCCACGCAGCCCCCACAGGGCGACGCCGGTCAGCCCCGCGCAGGACAGCGCGATGCCGGCGGCCGCCCAGCCGTCGGGCACCTCGTGCGCGAACACGGCGGCGAGGACGGTCACGACGAGCGGCGCGGAGCCGCGCGCGAGGGGGTACGCCTGCCCGAAGTCGCCCAGCCGGAAGGACCGCATGAGCAGCGCGTAGTACGCGACGTGGACGACGGCGGAGCCCAGCAGGTACGGCCAGGCCCCCGCGGCCGGGACCGCGACGAACGGCGCGAGGGCCAGTCCGATGAGCGTGCCGCCGCCCGCGATCAGCGTGAAGCCCACCAGCCTGTCGGTGATCCGGTGGGCGATGGCGTTCCAGCTCGCGTGGGTGACCGCCGCCAGCAGCACGGCGGCGGTGACCAGCGGCGTCACGCGGTGCGCTCGCGGACGTCCACGACGGTGGCGGCGGCGTGGGCGACGAGGGCGTCCGGGGCCATGGGGAACACGGTGTACGGGGTGCCGGCGGCGGCCCACACGACGTCGTGCGCGAGGAGACCGCGGTCGGCGAGGACCCGGGTGCGGGTGCGGTGCCCGAAGGGCGGTACGCCGCCGATGGCGTACCCGGTCGTCTCGCGCACGACGGCCGCGTCGGCCCTCGTCACCCTCGCGGCGCCGAGTTCCTCCCGCACCCGCTCCACGTCGACCCGGGACGCGCCGTCCATCAGCACCAGCACCGGCACCCCGTCCGCCGCGAAGATCAGCGACTTGCAGATCCGGCTCGGCTCGCACCCGATCGCGGCGGCCGCCTCGGCGGCGGTGCGGGTCGCCTCCGGGAAACGGCGGACCCGGGCGTTCAGGTCGTCGAGCCCGAGCTCGCGCAGGGCCTCGGCGAAACGGGGATGGGCACCGGTCGTGGTCGTCATGCACGGCACGCTAGCGGTCGGTGTACGGGGCACGCGACGGAGTTGTCCGGGCGGGGCGCGCTCAGCCGTCGAAGTGGCGGCGGGAGGCCTCGATGTGGGCGAGGTACCGGTGGGTCCACTCGCACATCCCGTCGACCGTGGCCCGCAGCCCCAGCCCCGCCTGGGTCAGGGTGTACTCGACGCGCGGCGGCACGGTCGGGTGCACGGTCCGCTCCACCAGGCCGTTGCGCTCCAGCATGCGCAGGTTCTGGGTGAGCATCTTGTGGCTGACGCCCTCGACCTCGTCGCGCAATCCGCTGAACCGCAGGGTGCGTTCCCCGAGCGCCTCGATGATCAGCAGCGCCCACTTGTTGGCCACGTCGGAGAAGATCTCCCGGGCGAGCGAGTCGGCCCTCCTCAGGTCCGCCTGTTCGTCGGGCGTGCCCGTGTACTGCTTGGTCACCATCAGGTTCCCCAGTCACCGAAAAGTGCGTTCTTCCATGTCAGCGTTCACTCTCCTACAGTTCCCAAGTAACCACAAGAGAGCACGACCGTTCCCACGGAAGGCAGGCACCCCATGACCGTCACCCTCGTGAACCCGTCCGGACTGCCCAGGACCGACGCCTACAGCCAGGTGTCCGTGGCCACCGGCTCCCGGCTCGTCCGCGTCGCCGGGCAGGTCGCCTGGGACGCCGACGGCGTCACGGTCGGCGAGGGCGATCTCGCCGCGCAGGTCGAGCAGGCCTACGTCAATGTCGGCACCGCTCTCGCCGGGGTGGGCGCCGGCTTCGACGACGTCACCGGGCTGACCGTCCATGTCGTCGACTGGACCCCGCGGAAGATGCCCGCGTTCATGGAGGGCGTCACCCGCGCGGCCGGCCGCCTGGGCGTCACCGCGACCCCACCGGTCACCCTGCTGGGCGTCGCCGCCCTCCACATCCCCGAGCACCTGGTGGAGATCGAGGCGACGGCGATCCTCGACTGACGGACTCCCTCAGACGCGCCAGGTGGCGCAGTACTGGATGTGCAGACGGCCCGGTACGTGACGACGGGTTCTCGCGTGCGGCCAGGGACCGGAGCCCAGTTCGACGCAGTGGTGCGTGCCGGCGGGGTGGCGGTGCCGGTGGGAGGGCGCCTCGTCGACGAGGCCGCGCAGGGCCGCGCCGTGTGCGCGGAAGGCGGTGGCGCTGCCGACCACGAACAGGGTGTGCGCCGCGAGGTGGAAGTCGAGGTGGTCGCGGTACTCCCGGTGGCGCCACCGGTCGTGGTCGACGGCGGACTCGTCGGGGAAGTCCCGGTCGGGGAGGGACACGGTGTGCGGCCTTCCGGCCCCGAGCCGTCCGCGTACCTCCTTCCAGGACGCGGTGGGGAACTGGAGGCCGTGGTGGAGCAGCACCAGGTCCAGCGCGACCGGTTCACCGTCGCCGGCCACGCCCTCGGGCGCCGGGTTGGCGCGGATCGGCAGATACACGAGCGAGTGCGCGGACCGCGCGGCCAGCGCCCACAGCGCGACGAGCAGGCCCGCGCCCTCCCGGTCGGCGTACATCGACAGCCAGTGCCGGTCGTCCCGCAACGCCAGCCGTACGGAGGCGGGCGCGGCCCGGATCACCCGCACCCCGGCGCCGCCGCCCTGCCGGACCCGGTGGACGTGGACACGGGGACCGGGGTGGCGCGTGCGGTGGGTCGGCATGACCGGAGTGTGCCCCATCGGGGCGCCCACCGTCCGCCGGGGGGGCGGCGGAACGGACGGTGTCCCCCATCGGGGCGCCCACCGTCCGCCGGGGGGCGGCGGAACGGACGACGGCGCGCCCGCCCCCCGGCAGTGGGGGTCGGGCGCGCCGCGGACGAGGGTGTGTCAGTGACGGTCACCGCGGTCGTGACGGTGCTCGCCGCGGTCGTGACGGTGCTCGCCGCGGTCGTGACGGTGCTCGCCGCGGTCGTGACGGTGCTCGCCGCGGTCGTGACGGTGCTCGCCGCGGTCGTGACGGTAGTCACCGCGGTCGTGGCGGTAGTCGCCGTGGTGGCGGTCCCAGCCGTGGCGGCGGCCGCCCCAGGACTCGTCGTCGACGAAGCGGCTGCGGTCGTTGCGCAGGGTGGCCGTGTCGGCACGGTTGTCCCACACCTCGCGGCTGCGGTCCTGGAACAGGTCGGTGCTGGAGTCGCGGCCCTCACCGGTGTGGACCCGGACGGTGGCACGGGCGGCCAGGCGGTAGTCGCCGAAGGTGTAGGTGTCGCCGCGCCGGTTCGCCAGCGTCCATCCGTCCAGGTTGATCGCGTGGCGGGTGGTGTTGGTGAGCTCGACCCACTCCTTGTTCAGCGAGCGGTTCGACCGGTCGTCACGGCCCGGGGCGTCGTACTGGACGGCGCTGATCTCCACCTTCGGCCGCTCGGCGCGCGGGAAGCCGGCGGCGGACGCCGGGAGCGCCACGGCGCCGACGACGGCGGCGGCCGCGAGGGTGGCGGCGGCCAGACGGCGGGCGGATACAACGGAAGAGGACACAAGGTCTCCTAGTTTTGTGCGAGTTACGACCGCATCGGCCGCAGAACCCACACTTGACCACCACACGTCCCGCAAGCATCCGATTGACGCCTCACGTTACGAATCATCCATATTCCGGTGACACTAACCTTCTATGTCCATCTATGTACTGAACGCTAGGGGCCGTTGTCAGATCTACCCTGCAAGGCCTCCCGGCGATCGGGCGTCACCCGAAAGTGGGTCACAACGGGCGATGCGAACAAAAAGCCGGTGAGGGCGCCCCGTCCCCACGGAACCCTCACCGGCGGTCATCTGACGAGCGGTCGGATCACGCTCGTACGAGCTCCCTGTCCTCGTCGGGGTCGGTGTCCCTGGCGTCGGCGGGGGTGCGCAGCCCCTCGCCCTCGACGTCCACGTTGGGCAGGGCGCGGTCCAGCCACTTCGGCAGCCACCAGGCCTTCTTGCCGAGCAGGGCGAGGACCGCGGGGACGATCGCCATGCGGACGACGAACGCGTCGAAGAAGACGGCGATCGCGAGGCCGAAGCCGATCATCTTGATCATCGACTCGCCGGAGCCGATGAAGCCGGCGAACACGGCCATCATGATGACCGCGGCGGCGGCGACCACCCGGGCGCTGTAGCGGAACCCGGTCACCACGGCCTGGCTCGGGCTCTCGCCGTGGACGTACGCCTCCCGCATCCGGGTCACGAGGAACACCTCGTAGTCCATGGCCAGTCCGAACACCACGCCCACCATGAAGATCGGCATCATCGACATGATCGGGCCGGTCTCCTCGACGCCGATCAGGCCCGCCAGCCAGCCCCACTGGAAGACCGCGACGACGGCGCCGAGCGCGGCCAGCACGCTGAGCAGGAAGCCAAGGGCGGCCTTCAGCGGGACCAGGATCGAGCGGAAGACGACGATCAGGAGGAGGAAGGCGAGGCCCACCACGAGGCCCAGGTACGGGATCAGGGCGTCGGTGAGCTTCTGCGAGAAGTCGATGTTCATCGCCGTGGTGCCGGTGACCAGCACCTTGGCGTCGGTGTCGGCCGTGACGCCGGTGCCGGCGTCACGGATGGCGTGCACCAGGTCCTCGGTGTCGGTGGAGGACGGCTTGGAGTCCGGGATCACCGTGATCATCGCGGTGTCGCCGGCCTTGTTGAAGGTCGCCGGGGTGACGGTGACGACGTCCTCGAGGCCCTTGACCTCGTCGGTCACGGCGGTGGCCGCGGCCTGCGGGTCGGCGCTGTTCTTGGCGTCGACGACGAGCATGAGCGGGCCGTTGAAGCCGGGGCCGAAGCCTTCGGAGAGCAGGTCGTAGGCGCGGCGCTGGGTGGTGGACGTGGGCTGGGAGCCGTCGTCGGGCAGGCCGAGCTCGAGTTGGCTGGCGGGGAGGGCGATCGCACCGAGGCCGACCACGCCGAGCAGGAGGACGGCGACGGGACGGCGGACGACGAAGCTGGCCCAGCGGGCGCCCAGGTTGGGCCTGGCCGGTCCGGCCGATCCCTCGGTGTCCGGCGCGGGGCGGCGGCCGAACCGCCTGCCCTTCGCGTCGGCCGGCTTGACCTTGCGGCCCGCGTAGCCGAGCAGCGCGGGGACCATGGTGAGGGCGATGAGGACGGCGACGACGACCGTGCCGGCCGCGGCGAGGCCCATCTTGGTCAGCATCGGGACGCCGACGACGGAGAGTCCGGCGAGGGCGATCACGACGGTGAGGCCGGCGAAGACGACGGCGGAGCCCGCGGTGCCGGTGGCGCGGCCGACGGCCTCCTCGCGGCTGCGGCCCTCGGCCAGTTCGGACCGGTAGCGGGAGACGATGAACAGCGCGTAGTCGATGCCGACCGCGAGTCCGATCATCAGGGCGAGGGTGGAGGTGGTGTCGCCGAGGTCGAGCGCGCTGGCGAGGGCGGTGATGGTGGAGACGCCGATGCCCACGCCGATGATCGCGGTGAGCAGCGGAAGTCCGGCGGCGACGAGGGAGCCGAGGGTGACGACGAGGACGATCGCGGCGAGGGCCAGGCCGATGATCTCACCGGTGGCGGCCTGCTCGGGTTCGGCCTGGAGCGCGTCGCCGCCCATCTCGACGGTCAGTCCGGCGTCCCTGGCCTTGTCGGCGGTGCTCTCCAGGGCCTCCTTGGAGGAGTCCTCGAGCTCGACGGACGCGACCTCGTACTTCACGGAGGTGTAGGCGACCGTGCCGTCCTTGCTGACGGCGTTCGTCGTGTAGGGGTCGGTGACGGAGACGACCTCGGAGCCGTCGCCGAGTTCCTTGACGGTCTTCTCGACGGCCGCCTTGTTGGCGGCGTCGGTCATCTTCTCCCCCGCGGGCGCCTTGAAGACGACCCGTGCGGTGGCGCCGTCGGCGCTGGAGCCGGGGAAGCGCTGTTCCAGCAGGTCGAAGGCCTTCTGGGCCTCGACGCCGGGGATCGAGAAGGAGGAGGAGCCGGCGGCGGGCGCGGAGGCGGCACCGACGCCCGCGAGCGTCAGCAGGGCTATCCAGAGCAGGGCGACGAAGTGCCGCCGCCGGAACGAGAACCGGCCGAGCCGGTAGAGGAACGTGGCCACGGAGGCGTACTCCCGGTCAGGTCGTGGGGTGTGGGCGCCCGGCCGGGGTTCCGGCACGGGCCCGAGGGCAGGGGTGACCACACCGGCGGGGAGGCAGGGGTGGTCGTCCCGACGACTGAGCGGTGACGTCAGGTGAAGGTGGGTGATCGGGGAATGATCAGGAGGTGGGCACGCCGAGAGCGGGGAGGACCACGGCGTCGATGTACGAGAGGAGGAAGGACTGCGTCGGCGGCATCTCGTCGATCATCGTGCGGGCGGCGAACCCGCCGATCACCATGTGCATCACGAACTCGATCGCCGGGTTGTCCGGGCGGACCTCGCCCCGGTCGACCGCCCGCTGCAGCACGGTGCGGAACTCGGCCATCTCGGGCTCGATGAGATGTTCCCGGAACGCGTCCAGGAGATCCGGGTTGCCGTGGATCGCCATGGCGAGCCCTCGCATGAGCGCGGAGTTCTGCTCCATCTCGCAGTCGTCCGAGCGCAGGGTGAGGGCGTGCAGGTCGCCTCTGAGCGACCCGGTGTCGATCTCGGAGAGCCCGACGCCGCCGGGCTTGCTGTGCCGGACCGCCCTCGCCACCAGTTCGGCCTTGCCGCCCCACTGGCGGTAGAGCGTGGCCTTGCTGGAGCGGGTGCGGGCCGCCACGGCGTCCATGGTCAGGGCGTCGTAGCCGACCTCACGGAGCAGATCGAGCACGGCGCCGTACAGCTCGGCCTCGCGCTCCGGTGTGATCCGACTGCGACGCGCGGTTGCGGTCTCGGTCATCCCACTCACCTTCCGGCTCCGTCACCCAGGGGTCCTCGTACACCCATGAAGATACCCTGAGACCGAACGAAACGAAACCGTTTCGTACGTGTGCTGACTCACGTCCGTGAAGAGCGCATAAGAACGACCCCCCAAAGCGGCCCCGAAGCAGCTCCGGAGCGGCCCGGAAGCGGACATCCGGAGCCGACGAGTTGCCCGACCCCCAGCGGGGGAAAAGCATGGGGAGGTGAGCTATCTGCGCCTGCCCCATCTCAGCGGTGACCTCCTGTGCTTCGTGGCCGAGGACGACCTCTGGCTGACCCGGCTGGACAGTCCCGACCGCGCCTGGCGGCTCACCGTCGACCGTACGAAGGCGGGACACCCCCGCTTCTCCCCCGACGGCCGCCACCTCGCGTACACGAGCTGGCGAAGCCTCGTCCCCGAGATCCACCTGGTGCCGGTGGACGGCGGCCCGGGACGGCGGCTGACCTACTGGGGCAGCCCCGACACCCAGGTGTGCGGCTGGACCCCGGAGGGCGACATCCTCGCCGTCGCCTCCCACGGCGAGCCCTTCTCCTACTTCACCTGGGCCTACAAGGTCCCCACCGACGGCTCCCCCGGCAGCAAACTGCCCTGGGGACCGGTCTCCGACATCCAGGTCGCCGACCTCGACGGCGAGCACATGACCCTGCTGCTGACCGGCACGCCCCCACACGAACCCGCCTCCTGGAAGCGCTACCGGGGCGGCGCCACGGGCCGCCTGTGGCTGCACGGACAGCGGCTCCTGGAGGACCTCGACGGCCACCTGCACTCCCCGCTCTTCGCCGGCGGCCGGATCGCCTTCCTCTCCGACCACGAGGGCGTCGGCAACCTCTACTCCTGCGCCCACGACGGCTCCGACCTGCGCCGGCACACCGACCACGACGCCTTCTACGCCCGCCACGCCGCCACCGACGGCACGCGCGTGGTGTACCAGTGCGCCGGCGACCTGTGGCTCGTCGACGACCTGGCCGCCGGCTCCGAGCCGCGCCGGATCGACGTACGGATGGGCGGGCCGCGGGCCGGGCGGCGCCGCCACCAGATCCCGGCGGCCCAGCACGTGGACGGCCTGTCCGTCGACGAGACCGGCCGGGCCAGCGCGGTCGTCGTGCGCGGCAGCCTGTACTGGCTGACCCACCGCGACGGGCCCGCCCGTACGATCACCGACACGCCCGGGGTACGGGTGCGGCTCCCGGAGATGCTCGGCTCGGGCGGACAGGTCGCCTACGTCACCGACGCCGAGGGCGAGGACGCGGTCGAGATCGCCTACCTCCCGCGCGCGAGCGGCGACCGCGAGCCGCGGCGGCTGGCCTCCGGGGAACTGGGCCGGGTCCTGGAGATGGTGTCGGACCCGGACGGCGAACGCCTCGCGATCGCCGCCCACGACGGACGGCTCCTGCTCATCGACGCGACGGAGGACTCGGGCGGGGAGGTCACCGAGCTGATCGCGTCCGTCAACGGGCCCGTCCGCGACCTCGCCTTCTCCCCCGACGGCACCTGGCTGACCTGGTCGCATCCCGGCATCGGCCGCTCGCTGCGGCAGATCAAGATGGCCCGGATCCCTGGCGTGGGGCAGGGCGAACGGCTGATCGTCGACGTGACGAACGGCCGGTTCGAGGACGAGAACCCCGTGTTCACCCGGGACGGCCGCTACCTCGCCTTCCTCTCCTGGCGCGGCTTCGACCCGGTGTACGACGTCCACACCGGCGACCTGTCCTTCCCGCTCGGCTGCCGCCCCTACCTCGTCCCGCTGTCCTCCGCGACCCCCTCGCCCTTCGCGCTCAATCCGGAGGGCCGGCCGGCCGCCGGAGGCCTCGACCCCGTGGAGGAGGACGAGGGCGGGGGCGGCGACGGGACCGTGACCGTGGAGGTCGAGGGCCTGGAGAGCCGGGTCACGCCCTTCCCCGTCCCCGCGTCCAAGTACTCGTCGCTGCACCCGGTCGCGGGCGGCGGGCTGGTGTGGCTGCGCTGGCCGATCTCGGGCGCGCTGGGCGAGACCTTCGCCAACCCGGACGACATGAGCGGACGGCCCACGCTCGAGCACTTCACCATCGGCAAGGCGAAGAAGTCCGAACTCGTCGGCCATCTCGACTGGTTCGGCGTCAGCGGGGACGGCTCCCGGCTCGTCGTCGTCGACGAGGGCGATCTGCGGGCCGTGCCGTCGAGCGAGTCCGGCGACCTCGACACCACCGTCTGGATCGACGTACGCCGCATCCTGCACGAGGTGGACCCCGGCGCCGAGTGGCGGCAGTCGTACGAGGAGGCGGGCCGGCTCATCCGCGCCTACTTCTGGGACCCGGGGATGTGCGGCATCGACTGGGACGCGGTCCTCGACCAGTACCGCCCGCTCGTCGAACGGGTCGCCTCCCCCGACGAGTTCGCCGATCTGCTGCGCGAGGTCCTCGGCGAACTCGGCACCTCGCACGCCTACGTCACCCCCGCCCGCCGCAACGAGGGACCGCCGCACTACCAGCGCCGGCAGGGCCTGCTGGGCGCCAACCTCGTACGGCGCGACGGCGGCTGGACCGTCAAGCGCATCCTCGCCGGCGACTCCTCCGACTCCAAGGCCCGCTCGCCCCTCGCGGGCACCGGCATCCGTGAGGGCGCGGTCCTCACCCACGTCGACGGCCGCCCCGTCGACCCGTTGCAGGGCCCCTACCCGCTCCTGGCGGGGGCGGGCGGTACGACGGTGGAGCTGACGTTCACGCCCGCCGAGGGCACCGCGGGGCGCGCACGGCGCGTGGCCGTCGTCCCCCTCGTCGACGAGCGCCCCCTGCGCTACCAGGACTGGGTCGCCAAACGGCGCGAGGTGGTGCGCGAGTTGAGCGGCGGCCGGTGCGGCTACCTCCACATCCCCGACATGGGCGGCTCCGGCTGGGCCCAGTTCAACCGCGACCTGCGCATGGAGGTGTCCCGGCCCGCGCTCATCGTCGACGTGCGCGGCAACGCGGGCGGCCACATCAGCGAACTCGTCGTGGAGAAACTCACCCGCACGATCCTCGGCTGGGACCTCACCCGCGACGCCCAGCCGGTGTCGTACGCCTCGAACGCCCCCCGCGGCCCGGTGGTGGCCCTCGCGGACGAGGCGACCTCCTCGGACGGCGACATGATCACCGCCGCGTTCAAACTGCTGAAGCTGGGACCGGTGGTGGGCCAGCGCACCTGGGGCGGAGTCGTCGGCATGACCGGCCGTCACCGGCTCGGCGACGGCACGGTCATCACCGTGCCCATGAACGCCGCCTGGTTCGACGCCTACGGCTGGTCCATCGAGAACCGGGGCGTCCTGCCCGACCTGGAGATCCTGCGCACCCCCCTCGACTGGGCGGAGGGCCGCTACGCCCAGCTCGACGACGCGGTCCGCCTCGCCCTCGACCTCCTGGACACCCACCCCCCGGCCTCCCCACCGGACTACAGCACGGTCCCGGACCGCTCCCGCCCCAAACTCCCACCCCGCCCCTCGGGAGCATGAGGGGCCGGCGTGAGGGGCGCAGGGTGAGGGGCGCGAGGTGAGGGGCGCGAGGTGAGGGGCGCGGGGAACTGCGCGACAAGCCCCCACCCGCCCGCACCCGACAACGCACCCGACAACGCACCCCAAAAGACGCAGGGTGCCCTCCCGAAAGGAAGCGCACCCCACGTTCAAGGCCGAAGCCGAGCGCAGCGACTAGGCGTCGTAGTCCTGGTTCAGCCGGTCCTCGTCCTCGCGCCGCATCCGCTCCGACTCCGGTTCCGTCTCACGGCGGCGGCCACGCTGCTGGACCTGCTCCTTGGCCTGCTGGGCCTTCTGCTTGGCCTGCTGCTGCCACTGCTGGGACTGGTCCTGCATCTTGTCCTTCATACCCATGTGGGTTCACTCCTGTAGGGAGATGAGGGGGATTCGAGGCCCCGTGGTGGGGCCTCGACCAGATTCACACGGCAGGACAACCCACGCATTTCGATCAACTACGCTGCGTAGCACGGGCCGCCTCGTCGGCCGCCCCGCCCGCACCCACCAGACCCGTCCGCATCCCCTTCAACCGGGGCGCGAACCGCCTCATCTCCCGCTGCCCGACCGTCCCGATGATCCCCGGCAGAAACCCGCGCACGCCCTGCATCCCGCGCAGCCACCCCTGCCCGTACACATGACTCGACCGCCGCTCCACGCCGGCGACGATCCGGTCGACCGCGGGGCCCAGCGGGTACGTCTTGTTCGACGGCCACGGCAGCCGCTGCCTCAACTCCCGCATGACCTCCTCCTGATCGGCCCCGCGCACCATGTCGGTGTCGGTCCAGGACAGGTAGCCCACACCGACCCGCACACCCCGGTGGCCGACCTCGGCGCGCAGGCAGTGCGCGTACGCCTCCACGCCCGACTTGGACGCGCAGTACGCGGTCATCATCGGCGCGGGCGTGATCGCGGCGAGGGAGGCGATCTGGAGCAGATAGCCGCGGCTCTCCAGCAGCGCCGGCAGGAAGGCGCGGGCCGTGACGGCGGACCCGATCAGGTTGACCTCGATGACCCGGCGCCAGGCCTCCGGGTCGGAGTCGACGAACGGACCGCCGGACGCCACACCGGCGTTGGCGACGACCACGTCCACCTTGCCGAAGCGTTCCCTCACCTCCGCCGCGACCCGGGTCATCGCCTCGTGGTCGGTGACGTCGGCGTACCAGTGGCCGCTCTCGCCGTGCAGCCGCTGCGCGACCTCCTTGAGCGCGTCCGGCTCCAGCCCCACCAGCGCGACCTTCGCCCCGCGCGCGGACAGCCTGCGGGCGAGCAGCTCCCCGACCCCCCGCGCGGCACCCGTGACGACGGCGACCTGTCCCTCGAGACCGACCCTGCTCATGCGCCCTCCTTCAACAGCGTGTACGTGCGGACGAGTTCCCGGATCCTGGCGTTGACCGGCTCGGGCGCCTCGACGGGCGTCATGTGACCGAGCCCGGGCAGCTCGGTCACCCCCAGGGAGTGCGGCAGCCGCGCCGCGATCCGGTGCGCGTGCACCGGCGGCGTCAGCCGGTCCCCGGTGCCGACCAGGACCGCCGTCGGCACCCGCAACTCCCGTACGGCGTGGTCGAGATCGAGCGAGCTCAGCACCCGCGACCAGGCGTGCCGCACCCCGCGCGGGCAGGCGTGCACGATCCGCGCGCACGTCTCCACCAGGTGCGGGGCCGAACCGGCGCCCATCGTGGCGTACTTGAGGATCGCCTTCGCGACCGGCGTGACCGGCCCGAGGGGCGCCCGCGAGCCGAGGACGCGTCCGGTCAGCCAGGTCCGCAGCCGGCCCGGCCGCAGGGGGACGACGGTGGACTCGGCGACCAGCCGCGAGACGCCGGTGCTGCACAGCAGGACGGCTCCGGCGTGCTCCCGCACCCGGGGGCGGGCGGCGGCGGCCAGCACGGTCATCCCGCCCATCGAGTGCCCGGCGATCACCGCCTTCTCGCCCGGCGCGAGCGTCGCGGCGAGCACGGCCTCCAGGTCGTCGGCGAGCACGTCCGTGCTGCACACCGGCGACGGCGGGGTGCGTCCGTGGCCGCGCTGGTCGTAGACGACGACCCGGTGGTCGGCGGCGAGGTCGCGGATCTGGGCCGCCCAGAAGAGGGTGGAGCAGGTCCAGCCGTGGGCGAGGACGACCGCGGGAGCGTCCTCGGGTCCGTGCACCTCGACGTGCAGGGGGGTGCCGTCGGCGGAGCGGGCGGTGAGCTCGCGGGCGGGGCTCATGCGGTGACCTCGTCCCTGCGGGCGCCGTCCTGGGCCCGCGCCGGACCGGCGGACGCCCGCAGCACCTCGTACTCCGCGAGGTCCACCCGCCGCGTCGCACGCCGGAACTCGCCGGTCGTGCCCGGCCAGATGGTGGTGTTGCGGCCGTTCGCGTCGAGGTACCAGCTCGTGCAGCCGCCGGTGTTCCACACGGTCCTCTTCATACGCTCCTGCACGCGCGCGTTCCAGGCGTCGACGGCGCCGGGCCGGGCGTCGAGGGCGACACGCCGGCCGAGGACGTCCAGCTGCCGCATGTAGTCGGCCAGGTAGTTCAGCTGGGACTCGATCATCAGGATCATCGAGGAGTTCCCGAGGCCCGTGTTCGGCCCGATGACCGACATCCAGTTCGGGAAGCCGGCCGCGGAGGCCCCGCGCAGGGCGGACATCCCGTCCTTCCAGCTCTCGGCGAGGGTCCGCCCGTCGGCGCCCACCACCCGCTCGGCGATCGGCATGTCGGTGACGTGGAACCCCGTACCGAAGACGATCACGTCGGCCTCGGCCTCGCTGCCGTCCGCCCCGACCAACGTCGAGCCGCGGATCTCGCTCAGCCCGCTCGCGACGACGTCGACGTTCGGCTGGGCGAGGGCCGGATAGTAGGCGCTCGACAGCAGGATCCGCTTGCAGCCGATGCGGTAGTCGGGGGTGAGCTTGGCGCGCAGGACCGGGTCCTTGATCGAACGGGCCAGATTGCGCTTGGCGAACCGCTCGACGAAGCCGAGTTCGTTCGGGTGCTTGGTGAACGCCTGGACCTGCAGCTCACGGATGCCCCACAGCACTCCGCGCCGCACCTGGGCGGTGAAGGGCAGCGCCCGGTGCAGGGCGCGTTCGGCGCCGCTGATGGCGCGGTCGACGCGCGGCAGCACCCACGGCGGGGTGCGCTGGAAGAGGGTCAGCCGGGAGACGTCCGGCTGGATCGCGGGCACGATCTGGGCGGCGGAGGCGCCCGTGCCGACCACGGCGACCCGCAGGCCGGTGAGGTCGTGGTCGTGGTCCCAGCGGGCCGAGTGGAAGACCTTGCCGGGGAACGTGTCGAGTCCGGGGACGTCCGGGATCCTCGGATCGGACAGCGGCCCGGTCGCGGACACGACGACGTCGGCGGCGTACCGCCCGCCGCTCGTCTCGATGTCCCACCGCAGTTCCCGCGGGTCCCAGGTCATCCGCCGCACCTCGGAGCCGAACCGCAGGTGCGGCCGCAGCCCGAAGGTGTCCGTGACGTGCTCCAGATAGGCGCGGATGTGCTCCTGCCCGGAGAAGGCGCGCGGCCAGTCGGGGTTGGGGGCGAAGGAGAAGGAGTACAGGTGGGAGGGCACGTCACAGGCGCACCCCGGGTAGCTGTTGTCCCGCCACGTCCCGCCGACGCCGTCCGCCCGCTCCAGGACGACGAAGTCGGTGATCCCCTCGCGGCGCAGCCGCACCGCGGCCCCCAGCCCGCCGAACCCGGACCCGATCACCGCCACCCGCACGTGTTCGGTCATGCCGACACCTCCTGCCGTACGACGCCCGACGCGCCGACTCCCGACGACTCCTCGCGACCGCGCCAGTGAACACTGGCACGGTCGGACTGTAGAACAGCCCGCTACTGAGCGGTAGGGGCCGGGGGAAGGAAGTTACCGCGGGTTCGACATAGCATTCCGCCGTGGCGGACAAGCGCGAATACCGGACGGAGGAGCTGGCCAGGCAGGCCGGCATCACAGTGCGCACCCTGCGCTTCTACCGCGAGCGCAAACTGCTCGCGCCGCCTCGCCGCGAGGGCCGTATCGCCTGGTACGACGACCATCACCTGGCCCGGCTGCGCACGATCGCCGCCCTCCTGGAACGCGGCCACACCCTGACCGGCATCGCCGAACTGGCGGACGCCCTGGACCACGGGCGGGACGTGGCCGACCTGATCGGCGTCGGCGGCCCCACCGAGGAGGAGCCGATCCGGCTCACCCCCGAGGAACTCGCCGCCCGCTTCGAGGGCCAGGTCACCCCCGAGAACCTCGCCGCCGCCCTCGCGCTCGGCTACCTCGGCACCGACGGCGACGAGATCGTCCACATCAGCCGCCGCCTCCTCGACGTCTCCGCCGCCCTGGTCCGCGAGGGCATCCCGCTCGCCGAGGTCCTGGCGGCGGGCGCCCGGGTCCGCGAACACGCCGACGCCCTCGCCGACCTCTTCACCACCCTCGTCCTGCGCCACGCCACGGAATCCGATTTCCCGCGCCTGCGCCCCCTGGCGAGAAGCGTGGTGGAGGCGGAACTGTCACTGGCACTGGACCGGCGGCTGCGCGGGAACCGATAGAGCGCCGGCGACGCGGACGACGGATTGTGGCATCCGGATTCCTCACCGTCCCGGGTTCCACAGGTCTTCACACCATGGGGGCATTTCCAGCCCCATGACGGACGAAAATCGCCTCACGGTCCGAGAGTGAGATCGAAAGGCCCCGGCGGCTGTGCCACCAGCCCCGGGGTGTGGCCGACACTTCACGGAGCGCCGACATGCCCGAGCCTAGCCTTCAGCCGTCGCAGCCGACTTCGACTCGCACCGGATTCCCCCGCGCACTGGGCGCCGTACGCCTGAGCTGTCTGACCGAAGTGACCACCTCACCCGTCAGGCAGCGCACCTCCATTCACCTGTGCGCCGAGCGACTGGGCTTCACTGTGATCGCCGAAGCCACGGATCTCGGGGTTTCCGCACGCAAGCTGTCCCCCTTCGAAAGGCCTTCACTGTCATCGTGGCTGCGGCACCCCGACGCTTACGAGGCCATCGTGTGGTCGCACGTGGACCGCGCCGTGCGGTCCGTCGCCCACATGTCCCAACTGATCGCATGGGGCCGAACGCACTCGACGACGCTTGTCTTCGGGATGCCCGAAGAACATCAGCCGCTCGTTGTCACGCCACGGGCCGATGGCGACGCCGTCCGCCGCTGCATGGACCTGGCCCACTGCGCCGAGCAGGAGACCCGTGCCATTTCCGCGCGCCTCACCGGCGCACACGAGGTGCTTCGCGCGACGGGCCGATACGGCGGCGGTCTCGTTCCGTTCGGGTACAGGAAGGCAGCCCATCCATCCGGCACGGGGTGGTGTCTCACGCCCGACCCGGACGCGGTCGCGATCGTCCGCGCGATCGTGGACCACGTACACCTGGGCTTCTCGCTGATCGCCATCGCCGCCAGACTCGAAGCCGCGGGAATTCCGGTGCCCCGCGACCGCCACGCCCAGCTTCAGGGACGCCCCACCGGTGGGCGGCGCCACGGACGTGACTTCGAGCGCTTCCGCTGGACAGCCGGCAGTCTCTCCAAAATCCTTCGCACTCCGGCGCTGATGGGGCACCGAGTACATCGCGGAAAGACCGTCCGTGACGGCGAGGGATCACCTGTGCTGATCGGTCCTCCCCTGCTCACCGAAGAGGAATTCCAAGCTCTCCAGAACGTCCTCGAAGCACGCTCGAACGGCATTCACCCCAAGCGCCGCGAGACGTCCTTGTTGATCGGCATCGCACACTGTGCCGGGTGCGACGGACGCATGTACTTCGCCGCACGCAAAGCCTATGCGTATGGCGACTACGTCTGCCGTGCTTCTGCCCGCGGCACGACCTGTCCCGCACCCGCCTCCATCCGGGCCGGCTGGCTGGACGACTACACCCTCAGCCGCTATCGGGATGCCACCGCCATGACCGGCGATGTGACACGGGAACACCTCCTGAAAGACGGGGTGCGTGTCACAGTCGCCAAAGGAAGGTCGGGCGGGGGCCCGGCCCGGCTCCTCGGCCCGGACGTCTCGCGGCTGACGTTCACCATCGAAGGGGCCCACCGCGGTCAGCCGCGGCCGTGAGGAGTCGGGGCACACCGACCCGGTGCGCCCCGTCCCTTTCCCTTCACCGCTCGAAAACCACCGTCACCAGAGCATGGTCGGACCATCGCTCCTCATAGCTGGCCGCGCGCTCCACGTACCCCTTCACCGCCGCCTTCGCGAGCCCGGGAGTCGCCACGGCGAGGTCGATCCTCCAACCGGAATCGTTCTGGAAGGCCCGCCCCCGGTACGACCACCACGAGTACGGCCCCTCCACGTCCGGGTGCAGGGCGCGTACGACGTCGACGTATCCGCCGTCCTCCGGGGCGTAGACCCGGGTCAGCCACTCCCGTTCCTCCGGCAGGAAGCCGGAGTTCTTCGTGTTGGAGCGCCAGTTCTTCAGGTCGGCCTGCTGGTGGGCGATGTTCCAGTCGCCGCAGACCAGGACCTCGCGGCCGTCGGCCGCGGCGCGTTCGCGCAGGTCCTTGAGGTACGCCAGGAACTCGTCCATGAAGCGGACCTTCTCGTCCTGGCGGTCGGTGCCGACCTCGCCGGAGGGCAGGTAGAGGGAGGCGACCGTCACACCGGGCAGGTCGGCCTCGACGTAGCGGCCACTGCCGTCGAACTCCGCCGAGCCGAAGCCGATCCGCACGGCGTCCGGTTCACGGCGCGTGCAGAGGGACACACCGGCCCGGCCCTTGGCGGTGGCGGGCGCGTGCGTGACATGCCAGCCGTCGGGGGCGCGGACCGCCTCGGGCAGCTGCTCCGGCTCGGCGCGCACCTCCTGAAGGCACAGCACATCGGCGGAGGTGTCCGCGAGCCACTCCACGAAGCCCTTCTTCGCTGCGGCACGCAGACCGTTCACATTGACGGAGGTCACAGTCAGCACCCGGGCACGATACCGGCACACTGGACGAGGTCCAGACATCGGATTCCACCCGCTTGTGCATAGAAGTACTGTGAGCCGCATGAACATACGCCGCGTGTCCTTCGACCACCCCGATGCCGTCAAACTCAACGACGAGGTCCAGGCGGAGTACCACGAGCGCTACGGCGACGGCGGCGACGCCACGGTCCTGGAGCCCTCCCACTTCGAACCGCCGCGTGGGGTTTATCTCATCGCGTACGACGAAGCCGGCCGCCCCGTGGCCACCGGCGGCTGGCGCAGCCAGGACAGCAACGGCGAGGGCAACGAGGACGGCGACGCCGAGCTGAAGCGGATGTTCGTGATCCGGGACATGCGCGGACGCGGGCTGGCGCGGCGGATGCTGACCGCGCTGGAGGAGGACGCGCGGACGGCCGGCCGGGTGCGGATGGTCCTGGAGACCGGCACCGAGCAGCCGGAGGCCATCGCCCTGTACACCTCCAGCGGATACGCGCCGTGCACCAAGTTCGGCTACTACCGGGAGTTCGAGTCGAGCCGGTGCTTCGCCAAGCCGCTCGGGTCGTAGGGCGGCCGCTCAGGCCCTGAGGTAGGCCAGGACGGCGAGGACCCGGCGGTGGGTGTCGTCCGCCGGGGGCAGGTCCAGTTTCGTGAGGATGCTGCCGATGTGCTTGCCGACGGCCGCCTCCGAGACCACGAGCGCTCTGGCGATCGCCCCGTTGGACCTGCCCTCGGCCACCAGCGCCAGCACCTCCCGCTCGCGCGGGGTCAGCCGGGCCAGCGGATCGCGGCGGCGGCGCAGCAGGTGGCGTACGACGTCCGGGTCGACGACCGTGCCGCCGGCGGCGACCTCCTGCAGCGCGGCCACGAACTCCTCGACCTGCCCGACGCGGTCCTTGAGGAGGTAGCCGACGCCGGTGCCGTCACCGGAGTCGAGGAGTTCGGCGGCGTAGGCGCGTTGGACGTACTGGCTGAGGACGAGCACGGGCAGGCCGGGGCGCTCGGCGCGCAGCCGGACCGCCGCCTGCAGGCCCTCGTCCTGGAAGGCGGGTGGCATGCGGACGTCGGTGACGACCACGTCGGGGGTGTGCTCGGCGACGGCGTCGACGAGGGCGCGGGCGTCGCCGACCGCCGCGACGACCTCGTGGCCGAAGCGGGTGAGCAGGGCCGTCAGGCCGTCGCGGAGGAGGACGCCGTCCTCGGCGAGGACCACGCGCAGTGTTCGTCCTTCGGTGTCGGCTCGCAAGGGATCTCCACACGCAGCAGGGTCGGTCCGCCCGTCGGGCTGGTCACGGACAGTCTTCCACCGAGCACTGACACCCGGTCCGCGAGACCGGTGAGACCGCTCCCCCGGTCCGGGTCGGCGCCGCCGCGGCCGTCGTCCGACACCTCAAGGACCAGCCGTCCGTCGCCGTACTCGCCCCTGACCCGGGCGCGCCCCGCCCCGCTGTGCCGGGCCACGTTGGCGAGTGCCTCACGGACCACGAAGTGGGCGGCGGCCTCCACCGCCTGCGCGAGCCGGGGCACCGACGGCGCGAAGTCGACGTCCACGGGGACCGGCGAACGGTCGGCCGCGTCGGCGACGGCGGCCTCCAGGCCGTAGTCCACGAGCACTTGCGGGTGGATGCCGTGGATGAGCTCCCGCAGTTCGGCGAGGGCCGCGCCCGCCTCCTCGCACGCGCGCGTGAGTTGTTCGGCGAGCGGGCCGCCGGGCGGGGCGTCGAGCCGGGCCAGGCCGAGGGTCATCGTGAGGGCGACGAGGCGTTGCTGGGCGCCGTCGTGCAGATCGCGTTCGATGCGGCGCCGCTCCGCCTCGAAGGCGTCGACCAGGCGGGCGCGGGAACGGGTCAGTTCGACGACCCTCGCGCGCGTGTCGGTTTCGGGCGGGGCGATCAGACGGCGCGTCAGGGTGGCGCGGGCCCCGGCGGCCACGCCGATGGCGTACGCCCCGGCCGCCAGCAGCAGCACCCCGAGCGCGGCGGCGGCGAACGCCGTGGGCAGCCCGGTGACCGTCCACACCTTCAGGACCTTCACCTCCCGCCCGCCGCCGACCGTGACGAGCAGCAGCGGTGTCGCGATCATCCCCAGGGGCGACAGCAGGGCGACGGTGAGCAGGAGCGCCTCGGCCGGCCAGAGGACGCAGGCGGTGAGGAGGGTGTGCCCGAGCTCCCGCCACGTGGCGCGCTCCCGCAACCGTGTGACCAGCCAGGCACGCAGACCGGGGGCGGCCGGCTCGATGTGCGCGCCGGCCGCCCGCGCCCCCTCCACCCACCGCAGCCTGCGCCGCTCCAGCGCGGCCACGGGCAGTCCGGCGAGGACGGTGGCCGCGAGCAGGGGCAGCCCGACGACGACGATCGCGAGGACCCCGCCGACCGCCACCCACGCCGCCAGCCCGACCAGCAGGGCGGCCCCGAGAACGGCACCCGCCAGCAGGAAGGCGGCGGCGCGCCACGGCCAGGGCGAGAGCAGGTAGCGCGGGCGGCTCAGTGCCTGCCACACGTTCCCGGGGCGGGGGTCGAGGTCCATACGGATCACCGTAGAAGGCTGCTCGGAGGCGGACCATCCCCGCAGACCGAGTCCCGGGGGTAGGGCCTGCCCTACCCCAACTCTCGCCCCAGGCCGACCGACTGGCAGCCCCCGTCCGCGGTTTCGTGGAGCCATGACCACACAGGCCGTCCAACTGACCTCCGTGAGCCGGCGCTACGGCGCTGCCGGCGCCGGCGTCCACGCGCTCGACGACGTCACCCTCGCCCTCCCCCGTGGCTCCTTCACCGCCGTGATGGGCCCGTCGGGGTCCGGTAAGTCGACGCTGCTGCAGTGCGCCGCCGGGCTCGACCGGCCCACGTCGGGATCGGTACGGATCGGCGGCACCGAGCTGACCGGGCTGAGCGAGCGCCGGCTCACCCTGCTGCGGCGGGAGCGCATCGGGTTCGTCTTCCAGTCGTACAACCTGCTGCCGGCTCTCACCGCCGCCCAGAACGTCGCCCTCCCGCTGCGGCTGGCCGGCCGCCGTCCCGCGAAGGCGGAGGTGGTCGAGGCGCTGCGGCGCGTCGGCCTCGCGGATCGGGCGGGGCACCGGCCCGCCGCCCTCTCCGGCGGCCAGCAGCAGCGGGCCGCCCTCGCGCGCGCCCTGATCACCCGCCCGGAGGTGCTGTTCGGCGACGAGCCGACCGGCGCCCTCGACTCCACGACCGGCCGCGAGGTGCTCGTCCTGCTGCGCGCCCTGGTCGACCGCCACGGCCAGACGGTCGTCATGGTCACCCACGACCCGGTGGCGGCCTCCTGCGCGGACCGGGTGGTGTTCCTGGTCGACGGCAGGATCCACGGCGAACTGACCGGCGCGGACACGGGCGCGGAACGGATCGCCGCGCGGATGGCGGGGCTGGAGACGGGGGCGGCGACGCGGGCGGCGGCGGGGCTCGCCGTGGACGACGCCCAGGGCGCGCCGGTGCGTGCCGGCGGTGCGACGGAGGTGGCCCCGTGCTGAGCGTCGCCGTACGGACCCTGTGCACGCGCTGGGCGTCCTTCGTCGGCAGTTTCGTCGCCCTCGCCCTGGGGGTGGGGCTGCTGACCGTGATGGGGCAGGCGCTGGCCGCCTCACTGGACGCGCCGGTGCGGACACCGGAACGCTTCGCGGCGGCGCCGGTGGTGGTGCGGGGGCTGGACACGCTGCGGGTGCCGACCCCGACCGGGGTGCGGACGGCGGCGTTGCCGGTCCCGCGCGCGGTGCCGGCCGCCACGGTCGCCGCACTGCGCGCCCTCGGCCCGGTCGTGCGGGACCGTTCCTTCCCGGTCCGGGTGACCGGCGGCCCGGGCGGTCTCGTCGGCCACCCCTGGTCGACGGCGCGTTTCGCCCCGTACGAGCTGACCGGGGGCCGTCCGCCCCGCGCGGTCGGCGAGGTGGTGACCACCGGGGACTGGGCGAGCGTGGGCGACCTGCTGGAGACCGGCGCCGGGCCGGTGCGGGTCGTCGGGACGGTACGCGCGCGTGGCGGGACGAGACACGCGCGTGGCACCACCGCACGCGCGCGTGGCTTCGAGGACGCCGTGTTCTACACCGACGCACGGGCCGCCCGGCTGGAGCCCCGGTCGGAGCAGGTGGTGGTCGAGGCGGGCGCGGGGGCGGTCCGCGCGGCTGTCGGCGACAGCGCGCGGGTGCTCACGGGGGACGCGCGCCGGTTCGCGGACGCCGACCCCGCGCGGGACGCCGAGGCGCTGACCGCGCTGAACGCGCTGTTCGGCACGGCGGGCGGAGTGACGGCGTTCGTCTCGGTGTTCGTGGTGGCCTCGACGTTCGCGTTCGCCGTGGAGCGCCGGCGCCGCGAGTTCGGGCTGCTGCGCACCGCGGGTGCGACACCGGGTCAGATCAGGCGGTCGGTCCTGGCGGAGGCGCTGCTGGTGGGCGTGCTCGCCTCGGCGGCGGGCTGTGCGCTGGGCGCGTACGGCGCCCCGTGGCTGACGGAGCTGGTGGTCGACGGCTCTCTCGCGCCGGCCTGGTACGCGATCGGCGGTCACGTGTGGCCGTACCACCTCGCCCTCTGGACGGGCCTGTCCGTCGCCGTGTGCGGGGCGCTGGCCGCGAGTCTTCGCGCCGGGCGGACCGCGCCGGCGCAGGCGTTGCGCGAGGTCTCGGTCGACGGGCGCGCGCTGACGGCCGGGCGCCGGTGGTGCGGCGCGGCGCTGCTCGTCACGGCGTGCGCGACCCTGTCGTACGCCCTGCTGGCCGATCCCGGTGATCTGCTGCACCGCAAGACGTACATCAGCCGCCCCCTGCTGCTGATCACGGCGGTGGCGCTGCTGTCGCCCGCGCTGGTGCGTCCGCTGGTGCCTCGGCTGCCGGGGGTGATCGGGCTGCTGGTGCGGGAGAACGCGGTCGCCGGGGTCCGCCGTACCGCCGCGGTGGCCGCGCCCGTGCTGGTCACCGTGGCGCTGGCGGGCTCCCTGTTGGGCGCGACGGGCACGCTGGCCCAGACACGGACGGCGGAGGTACGGCAGTGGACGGCGGCGGACTTCGTGGTGACACCGGGCAACGGTTCGACGCTGTCGGCGGATGTCGTGGAGCGGCTGCGGCAGGTGCCCGGTGCCACGGTGTCGGCGAGTGCGGCGACCGCCGTGTACACCCTGGAGGACGGGGTGGCGCTGGTGAAGTCCGAGGCGCGGGCGGTCGATCCGGGGCTGCTCGGCGCGGCCGTGCGGCTGCCGGTGGCGGCGGGCCGGCTCGCGGATCTCGACGACGGTTCGATCGTGGTGACCGAGGAGTGGGCGCGGCACCGGGTGGGGCAGCGGGTGCGGGTGTGGCTCGGTGACGGTACGTCCCGGTCGCTGCGGATCGTCGCCGTGCTGGCCACGGGGACCGGGGAGAGCGGTGTGTGGGTCGGCGCGGGTGAGTCGGGTGGTGCGGGCGTGGACCGCGTCGACGTACGCGTGCGTGCGGGGGCGGATCCGGAGGTGGTCGCGGCGGGGTTGCGGGCGGTCGGCGGGGTGCGGGTGCTGAGCCGGGCGCAGTGGGTGGCGGCGGCCTCTCCCGAGACCAACCGGACGACCCGGCTGGGGGTGTTTCTCGTCCTGGGCATCGCGCTGCTGTACACCGGTGTCTCGCTCGCCAACACCCTGGTCATGGCGGCCGGGGAACGGCGGCGGGAGCTGGTGGCGCTGCGGCTGGCCGGGGCCACGGGCGGGCAGATTCTGCGGCTGACCGCGGCGGAGGCGCTGACGGTGGTGGGAGTGGGCGCCGTGCTGGGCCTGGCGGTGACGGTGGTCAACCTGGCGGGGATGTGGGGCGCGTTGCGTCTGGTGTCGGCTCCGGCGGCGCTCGAGGTGCCGTGGCCCGCCCTCGGTGCGGTGACGGCGGCGTGTGCGGTGCTGGCGGTGGGTGCGGCGGTCGTACCGGTGGCGTGGTCGGCGGCGGCCGCCGGTCACATTCCGGGGATCGGGACGGCGATCTCGCGCCGGTCGCGGAGCCTGACCCAGATCTGAGCGGGCCAGTCCCGGACGGGAAGGGGGAGGTCGATCTGTCGGGCCTCCCCCGGTTCCAGGGACGTACGCAGCAGCAGGCCTTCGCGGAATCCGGAGACGTCCTTGAGGAACACGGAGAAGTCGCTCTGGGATTCGCTGCCGGTGTTGCGGAGCCGGAGGTGTTCACCGGGTCCCCATTCGACCTCGAACAGCTTGCGCTCTCGTTCGGCGCTGCGCTGGGACTCCGCGGTCATCTTCGCCATCCGTTCGGTGACCACGAGGGCCCTGACGGCGATGACGGCGGAGGCGGTCGGCGCGAAGTCGACCACTGCGTCGACGAGATCGACCGCGAGCTGAACGAGGCTCATGCCGGGCTAACGACCCACCCGGGCCCGGGTCACTCACCGGTTTCCCGCCGGGCGGGTCACTCCGCCGCGTCCGGCGCACGGTCGGGCCCGCGCGCCGCCATCGCTCCGTGACGTACCGCCATATGCCGCATCTGCCGGGCGTCCTCGGCCGCGCGGCGGGCGGTTTCGGCGCTCGCGGAGGCGAGTCTGATCGCCTTGAGGCAGACATAGAGCGCGACGCCGGCGACGAGCGCGTTCACGATGCCCACGGCTGGTGAGATCTGGTTCCACATGGGTATGTCTCTCCTTCTACACCTGGCGAACCTGCTCGGCGGGGAAAGTGTCACGCCCGAGAGGTGCGAGGCATGCCGCGAACACCGAAAGAGAGCAAATCAGGTCACCCGTACGACATATGCGGTCGAACCCGTGTCGGGATGCGGATACGGGTGGCGGCGCCGGACGGCCGCGCGGGAAGGGATCACCGCGGACATGGCAGAAGGTCCGCCCCTCGAAAGGGGCGGACCTTCATGCTGCGTGGACCTGAGGGGATTTGAACCCCTGGCCCCCTCGATGCGAACGAGGTGCGCTACCGGACTGCGCCACAGGCCCTTGCAACGAGTGAAACTCTAGCACCCCGATCGGGCTGCTTGAAAATCCGTTCCCGGAGGCCGGAGGCCCGAGGGCTCCCGCGCGGGTCACTCGTTGGCGGCCCGGGGCCGCTCGCCGTCCTCGTACTGGTCGAAGAGCGGCGTGCGGCCGCGCTCACGGGAGCGCCGGGCCGAGGCCGCCCGTCGCGCGTCGCTGCGCTCGTCGTCGTCCCCCGCCCTGCCGTCCGCGTGGTCCGGGTCGTCCGGCTCCGCGTCCGCGACGGTGGCGTCCGCCGCCTCCTGCTCCGGTACGACCGCGCTGGAGCGGGCGGAGCTCCAGGCGTCCGGCGCGCCGAGGTCCACGTCGGCGGTGGCCCGGGGCGCGACCGGCGCGGTCACGTACGTGGGCAGCGGGACCGGCACCGGGTCCCAGCTGTCGCCGTGGGCCGGCCGGCGCTGCCGTTCGCGCTGCTGATCGACCCACTCGGCGTGGTCGGTCTGCTCGACGAGCGCCCTGCGGTCGGCAGCGAGAGCCAGCAGACCCGGGTCGGTCTCGGGTTCGGGGGCCTCGTGCGGCTCCTCTGCGCCCGCGTCGGGGGCGGTATCGGCGCTCGCGGCGGCCGAGGCCGGGGCGGGGGCGCGGCGGCGGGGCTGGCGCTCACGGAGCCGCTGCGCGGCGGCCTCCGCGCGTCTGCGGTCCATCTGGAAGGCGAAGCGCCGGCGCTCCTGGGCACGCAGGTAGGCGATGTACCCGCTGAGCAGGACGGCGGGCACGCCGGGCGCCCACAGGAACGCGAGTCCGCCGACGGCCGCGACGACCGCGCCGAGCGTGAAGGCGACGAAGAGCAGGATCGTGGTGCGCCTGCGGCGCGCGAGCGCCTTCGAGCGCTGGGCGCGCGCTGCGGACGCCTGGGCGCCGGGCGTGCGTCGCGCGGCCGGCACACGTCGGCCCGCCGGGGCGGCGCCCCCCTCGCGCGCGGGCACGTGGCCGGATCCGGACGCGGGGTCGGAAGTGCGGTCACGCGGGGGTTTGGGCGCCGGATCGCGCTGGGGATCACGCCCCGGGTCGCGTGCCGCGTCCGGGCGCGCGGGGCCGCGCTCCGGTGCCCGTTCCGGCACCGGGGCCTTCGCCTGCGGGCGGGTCGGAGGCATGGCGAAGGCCCGGACGTCCACCGAGTCGGTGACGGCGTCCGGGGCGTCGGCGTCCCGCTCCCCCTCGTCGGAGGAGCGGGCCTGCAGGTCCCTGGCGTACCGGCGCTCCATGCCCGCCCGTCCGGACAGCAGCCGGATGGCGGTGCTGAAGCGTTCCGTCGGACGGGCTTCGTTCAGCTCGTCCTGCCTACGGAGCCACATCGGCACCAAGTAGGCGGCCCAGGCCCCGACGATGACTGCGTAGATGAGGCCGCTGCTGCTCACGCCTCACACGGTAGAGGGATTCGCATGAGGCCATCCGCCAATTGGGCCGGTGTGTCGCACGATCTGGCTGATATTTCGAGCTTTTTTTGCGACCAGTGCGATCAACCGATCGCTTTCGAACGTTTATTCGGAAAGGTGAGGCGGGAGGGTGAAGCGTCTTTCAGGACCGGCTTTCGGCACGGTCGTATTCAATTGGAGGCGTTCTGCGAGCGCGCGCGTCGCCACCGGCCCAGCATCCCCTCCGGCACTTCCTCCGCCGTGAGCGCGAAGACGAGGTGGTCGCGCCAGGCGCCGTCGATGTGGAGATAGCGCGGCCGCAGCCCTTCCTCCCGGAAACCGAGTTTCTCCACGACCCGGCGGCTGGGCCCGTTCTCGGGGCGAATGCAGACCTCGATGCGGTGCAGCCCGACGGTCCGGAAACAGTGGTCGACGACCAGCGCCACCGCCGTGGGCATCACCCCGCGGCCGGCGACCGCCTCGTCCACCCAGTAGCCGATGTGCCCGGAGCACATCGACCCCCAGGTGATCCCGGCGACGGTCAGCTGCCCGACGAGCTGCCCCCGGTACTCGATGACGAACGGCAGCATCCGTCCCGCGTTCGCCTCGGAGCGCAGATGGCGGACCATCTGGCGGTAGGTCGGCCGGTGCGCGATCGGCCCGCTGGGCGCGGGCGGAGGGATGGTCGCCTCCCAGGGGCGCAGCCAGTCCCGGTTGCGCCGGTTCACCTCGCGCCAGGCCCGCTGGTCGCGCAGCTTTATCGGCCGCAGGACGATGTCGCCCTCCGTCAGCTCCACGGGCCAGGATGCGCCGTTCAGCTCGCACCTCCCGTGGTGGCGGCCGGTCTGGGGTGGTCCCCGCCGCGGATCTGGTCCACGACGTGCTTCAGGAGGGGTTCCAGGACCGTGAGGCCGTCCTTCACACCGCCGGTCGAGCCGGGCAGGTTGACGATCAGGGTCCCTCCCGCGACTCCGGCCAGGCCGCGGGAGAGGACCGCGGTCGGCACCTTCTCGCGGCCGTACGCGCGGATGGCCTCGGCGATGCCCGGCACCTCGTAGTCGATCACACGGCGGGTCGCCTCGGGGGTGCGGTCGGTGGGCGAGACGCCCGTGCCGCCCGTGGTGACGATCACGTCGAAACCGGCCTCGGCGCCCGCCCGCAGCGCCTCCTCCACGGGGTCGCCGTCGGGCACCACCTGCGGCCCGTCGACGGCGAAGCCGAAGCCCCTGAGGCCCTCGGCGATCAGCGGGCCGCCCCGGTCCTCGTACACGCCGGCCGCGGCACGGTTGGAGGCGGTCACCACCAGCGCGCAGTAAGGCGCCGGGAGAGCACCGCCGATCGACGCGTCCAAGGTCATGCCCGACTCCAGTCGCCCGACTTGCCGCCCGTCTTCTCCTCCACGCGCACGTCCGTGATGACCGCTTTCTTGTCGACCGCCTTCACCATGTCGATCACGGTGAGCGCGGCGACGGTCACCGCGGTGAGCGCCTCCATCTCGACACCGGTGCGGTCCGTGGTCTTCACCGTGGCGCTGATCTCCACGGCGTCGTCCGCGACCGACAGGTCCAGTTTCACACCGGACACCGCCAACGGGTGACACAGCGGGATGAGGTCCGGGGTGCGTTTGGCGCCCATGATCCCGGCGATCCGCGCGGTGGCGAGCGCGTCACCCTTGGGGACGCCCTCGCCGCGCAGCAGCTCGACCACGCGGGACGAGACGAGGACGCGTCCGCTGGCGCGCGCGGTGCGCGCGGTGACGTCCTTGCCGGATACGTCGACCATGCGGGCGGCGCCCGCGTCGTCGATGTGCGTCAGTCGGTCCTGCGTACTCATGGTCGTGCGGCGCTCCCGGTCCGGGCCTGTTGTGCGCGACACGGTACCCCCAACCAGGGGTGCTCAGCCGAGCAGGACCACCTCGACGTCGGTGCCCGGTTCCACGGACTCCACGTCCTCGGGGACGACGATCAGCGCGTCGGCGTGGGCGAGGGCGGCCACCAGGTGCGAGCCCGCGCCGCCGACGGGCCGGGCGGTGCCGTCGGAGCAGGTGGCACGCAGGAACTGCCGGCGCCCCTTGGGCGAGGCGATCGCCTTGTCGGCGACCAACCTCGCGCGCGTGGTGGGCCGGTGGACGTCCTCGAGGCCCATGAGGGTGCGGATCGCGGGACGGACGAACAGCTCGAAGGAGACGTACGACGAGACCGGGTTGCCGGGCAGCGCCAGCAGCGGGATGTGGTCGGGGCCGATGGAGCCGAAGCCCTGGGGCTTGCCGGGCTGCATGGCGAGCTTGCGGAACTCGATGCCGCTGCCGGCCTCGTCCTCGTCGCCGACGTGCGACAGCGCCTCCTTGACGACGTCGTACGCCCCGACGCTCACGCCGCCGGTGGTGACCAGGAGGTCGGCGCGGACGAGCTGGTCCTCGATGGTGGAGCGCAGGGTCTCGGCGTCGTCGGCGACCGCGCCCACCCGGTAGGCGATCGCGCCGGCGTCGCGCGCGGCGGCGGTCAGCGCGAAGCTGTTGGAGTCGTAGATCTGGCCGGCGCCCAGTTCCTCGCCGGGCTGGACGAGTTCGCTGCCGGTGGACAGGACGACGACACGCGGGCGCGGGCGCACCCGCACGGTGCCGCGGCCGATCGCGGCGAGCAGGGCGATCTGGGGCGGGCCGAGGACGGTACCCGCTTCGAGGGCCCGGTCCCCGGCCTGTACGTCGCTGCCCATCGCGCGCACGTGCGCGCGTGCCCCGGCGGGACGGTGCACGCGCACGTGGCCGGAGGCCTGCTCGGGGGCGAGGCTGCGGGCGCGCATTGCGCTGACCGGGCCCTCGCCGAGGCCTCCGTCGGTCCACTCCACCGGGACGACGGTCTCGGCGCCGTGCGGCAGCGGGGCGCCCGTCATGATCCTGGCGGCCTGGCCGGGTCCCACGTACAGCAGGTCGGCCGCCTGGCCCGCCGCGACGTCCCCCACGACCTCCAGGGCCGCCGGGAACTCCTCGCTCGCGCCCGCGACATCCGCGACCCGTACCGCGTACCCGTCCATGGAGCTGTTGTCGAACGGCGGCAGGGAGACCGCGACCGTCACGTCGTCGACCAGGACGCAGCCCTGGGCGTCGGGCAGTTGCAGCTCGATGGGTTCCAGCGGGCGGACGGTGGCGAGGATGTCCTCCAGGTGCTCGTCCACCGACCACAGGTGTTCCTGGCCGGTGGGGCGGGGCGCGGCGGTGCTCAAGGTGGCTACATCTCCTCGGTGACGTAACTGCGAAGCCAGGACCGGAAGTCCGGACCCAGATCTTCACGTTCGCACGCGAGTCTGACAATGGCACGCAGGTAGTCGCCGCGGTCGCCGGTGTCATAGCGGCGGCCCTTGAAGACGACGCCGTGCACCGGGCCGCCGACCTTCTCGTCCTGGGCGAGCAGCTGAAGGGCGTCGGTGAGCTGAATCTCGCCGCCGCGGCCCGGCTCGGTCTCGCGCAGCACGTCGAAGACGGCGGGGTCGAGGACGTAACGGCCGATGATCGCGTAGTTCGACGGGGCGTCCGCGGGTTCCGGCTTCTCGACCAGGCCGGAGACCTTGACCACGTCGCGGTCGGGGGTGGCCTCCACGGCCGCGCAGCCGTAGAGGTGGATCTGCTCGGGCGCGACCTCCATGAGCGCGACGACGCTGCCGCCGTACAGCTCCTGAACCTCGATCATCCGCTGCAGCAGCGGGTCGCGGGGGTCGATGAGGTCGTCGCCGAGCAGGACGGCGAACGGCTCGTTCCCGACGTGCGGGGCGGCGCACAGGACGGCGTGGCCGAGGCCCCTGGGGTCGCCCTGGCGGACGTAGTGCATGGTGGCGAGGTCGCTGGACTCCTGGACCTTGGCGAGCCGGTTGGCGTCGCCCTTCTTCTCCAGCGCCGACTCGAGTTCGTAGTTGCGGTCGAAGTGGTCCTCGAGGGGGCGCTTGTTGCGTCCGGTGACCATGAGGACGTCGTCGAGTCCGGCGGACACGGCCTCCTCGACCACGTACTGGATCGCGGGCTTGTCGACGACCGGCAGCATCTCCTTGGGAGTGGCCTTCGTCGCCGGGAGGAACCGGGTGCCGAGGCCTGCTGCGGGGATGACAGCCTTGCTGATCCTGGGGTGAGACTGAGTCATGTCCGCAACCTTATCCGGTGGCTTTGAGAGGAATCTGTAGCTCCGGTTAATAAGTGTTCATTTGAGCGTATTGGAGCAGTGCGGGTGCGATCCACGAGCCGGGGCAACGGCAAACCGGACTCTGACAAAACTATGTTGCGGCGAGGGTTCCTCGACGTGAGGAGCAGGTTGACGGCCGACGACGTGCACGCGGCGGCGGCCGCGCTGGCCGGGCACGCCCTGGAGCTGCCCGAGTTGGCTCACGCGCGCGTGGTGGCTGCGTACGTCTCCGTGGGCACCGAACCCGGCACCCTCGCGCTCCTGGACGCCCTGCGCGCCCGGGGCGTGCGCGTGCTGCTGCCCGCGCTGCTGCCCGACAACGACCTGGACTGGGGCGCCTACGACGGCCGGGACTCCCTCGCGCCGGTCCGGCACGGCGGGAAGATGGAACTCCTGGAGCCGGTCGGCGAGCGGCTCGGCCCGGACGCCGTCACGCGCGCGGACGTCGTGCTGCTGCCGGGACTCGCGGTCGACACGCGCGGGATGCGGCTGGGGCGGGGCGGAGGATCGTACGACCGCGTCCTGGCCCGCCTGGAGCGTGCCGGCGCGCACCCCTCCCTGGTGGTGCTCCTGTACGACGACGAGGTCGTCGAGCGCGTCCCCGAGGAGCCGCACGATCTGCCGGTGCGGGCGGTGGTGACGCCGTCGGGGGTGCGGCGGTTCCCGTAGGCGCTTCACGCCGAGGGGCGGGCACTCTCCGCCGGAAGAAGGAAAAGAAAGGGGCCCTTCACGCGTGCGTGCGTGAAGGGCCCCTCGTGCTGCCGCGTTCAGCCGGTCACGGCTTGAGCACCAGGGTGTCGCTGGTGCTCTTGTCGACCGCCTTCTGCGAGAAGGACCAGTCGAGCAGTTCACCCTTGGCCCACTTGCCGGTCTGGTCGGTGTAGTGGGCGCTGAAGGCGTGTCCGGAGGCACCGGTGAGGTTGATCCACTTCGACTTGTCGAAGTCCTCGAGGTTGACCACCATGCGCATCGACGGCACCCACACGACGCCGTAGCCGCCGGCCGCGTTCCAGCCGGTCGCGTCGACCGCCGCCTCGCCGCCGCCGAGCCTCCAGGGGCCGCGGTTGAGGATGTACTGCAGGAAGCCGGGGCCGCTCGTGCCCAGGGTCTGGTTCTTCAGGAACAGGCGGTGCAGCCGGCCCCAGCTCCAGGTGTCGATGTCCTTGCCGAGCTTCGCGGTGAGCTCCCAGCGCGCGTCGATCATGGCGCGCTTGAACAGGTCGTCGCGGTTGTGGTCGGCGCCCTCGCGGCCGGTGGCCGACTTGGGCGTGGTCCACCAGTCGCTGTCCTGCTTGTCCATGAGGTCGCGCACGACCTGGAACCAGCGGTCGCCGCCGTCCGGCTGCGCCTGGTCGGCTTCGCGCTGGCCGCACTCACGGACCTTCGCCGTGTCGTCCACGGCGTGGGTGGCGTTCGCGGGGTCGACCCACAGGCACTGGCCCTCGACGCGCAGCTCCTTGGGCAGCTTGTTGCCGAAGGCGAGCTTGAGGATGTTGCGCCACACCGCGTTGAAGTAGGCGGCCGCCGCCGAGTCGGCGTCCTGGGTGCGGTTCCAGTCCTGGAGCAGGTCCTGGGCCTCGCGGACGTCCGGGTCGTCAATGTTGATCTTCACCAGGACGGGGACGAGCAGCTTGGCGATCTCGCTGCTGTTGTCCATCTGCATCTGGCGCATGTCGTCGGTGGAGATCTTGCCGCCGCCCTTGATCTTGTTCTCGATCAGGTCGGTGATGCGCTGGCTGCGGGTGCCGTAGCCCCAGTCCGTGGTGAGCGTGTAGGGGTACTTGTCCGGGTCGACCACGGCCTGATTGGCGGTGACGATGAAGCCGCGCTTCGGGTTGAGCTCGTAGGGCAGCTCGTCGAAGTCGATGTAGCCGGTCCACGCGTTGTCGGAGTCCCAGCCCGCCACCGGGACCGAGCCGTCGTCGCCCTTCGCGCGCGTGGGGATCTTTCCGGGCAGCTGGTAGCCGATGTTGTCCTCGGTGTCGGCGTAGATCAGATTCTGCGAGGGCACGTCGAACTTCTTGGCCGCGGCGCGGAAGTCGTCCCAGTCCTTGGCCCTGTCCATGGCGAAGACGGCGTCCATGGTGGTGCCGGCCTCCAGCGCGGTCCACTTCAGGGCGACGCCGTAGCCGTCGCCGCGGTCGGGTGCCGCGTTGTCGACGGTGGCCTTCTGGCCGACCTTGACGAGCTCCTTGCTGCGGTCGGACAGCAGGGGCATGTGGTCCTCGGTCTGGCGGACGACGATCTTCTTCGGGCTGCCGCCGGCGACCTTGATGGTCTCCGTGCGCGTGATGAAGGGCTTCGTCTTTCCGTCGTAGAGGTAGCCGTCGCCGGAGAGCTTCTCCAGGTAGAGGTCGGTGACGTCGACGCCCGAGTTGGTCATCCCCCAGGCGATGTCCTGGTTGTGGCCGATGATCACACCGGGCATGCCGGCGAAGGTGTAGCCGGTGACGTCGTACTGGCAGTCGCTGGAGACGGTGCGGCAGTGCAGGCCCATCTGGTACCAGACCGACGGCAGCGAGGCCGACAGGTGCGGGTCGTTGGCCAGCAGCGGCTTCTTCGTGATCGTGTACTTCCCGGAGACGACCCAGGAGTTGGAGCCGATGCCGTTGCCGTTCACGCCGACGGCCGTGGGCAGGTCGTCCAGGACGTCGTAGAGGCCCTCGAGCTGGCCCTGCAGGCCCGTGGTGTCCGCGGAGGTCCCGGAGCCGGTCGTCGAGCCGCCGGTGCCCGTGGAGCCGCTCGTGGACGCCGAGCCGCCGGTGGAGGTGTCGCCGGTTCCGCTGCTCGCGCTGTCGCTGTCCTTGAACGCCTTGGTGAGCTCGTCGTACTCGCCCTGCTGGACGATCGTGTTCGATTCACCGTTGACCGTGTACGGGTAATCCGGGTACAGGTCGGCGATCTGCTGCGGGCCGAGGCGGCTCGTCATCAGGGCGCGGTCGATCTCGTCCTGCATGTTGCCTCGCAGGTCCCAGGCCATCGCCTTCAGCCAGGAGATCGAGTCGACCGGGGTCCACTCGGCCGGCTTGTAGTCGTTGGTGAAGCCCAGCGCCGCGTACTCCAGGGAGATGTCGGCGCCGTCCTTGCCCTTGAGGTAGGCGTTGACTCCCTTGGCGTATGCCTGGAGGTACTTCTTGGTGGAGTCCGACAGCGTGGTGTCGTACTCCTCCTTGGCGATCCGGTCCCAGCCCAGGGTGCGCAGGAACTCGTCGTTGTCGACCTGGCTCTTGCCGAACATCTCCGACAGGCGTCCGGACGTCATGTGGCGGCGCACGTCCATCTCGTAGAACCGGTCCTGCGCCTGGACGTAGCCCTGCGCCATGAACAGGTCCTCGTCGGAGGACGCGTAGATCTGCGGGATGCCGTAGCCGTCCCGCTTCACGTCGACGGGCCCGGACAGGCCGTCGAGCGTGATCGAACCCTTGGTCTGCGGGAAGGAGGCGCGGACCGTGCTGATGGACCAGTAGGCGCCGAAAGCGATGCCGCCGATGACGGCCAGCACCAGTACAAGCACGATAAGACGGGCCTTTCGCCCCTTCTTCCTGCCGGACTTGCCGGGCTTGTCACCCGTTGTGGCGGTGGTGTTGGGGGGCATCGCTGTCCTTGCTGTCCTAACGCGAGCGGCAGGCGGTCCTGGAGTGCTGGAGCAACCATAGGCGCAGGGGTCTGCGCCACTTGACGCGGAGTCGGGTACCAGCACGGAAGGATGTTCGATCTTGCCTCGCCGAGCATCAAGAAATCGTCAAGAGTTAGGTAAGGTAATGAAGTAGTTGGGCTCGGGGCGGACCGCCTCGTGTCCCATGTACATGTGCGCCCGCGCGCGAGTCGTGCGCGCCAGGGAAGGGAACCGCCGCTGACCGTCCACCACCTCAACCAGCTCCTGCTCGTCTGCTCGCTCGTCCTGCTCGTCGCCGTCGCGGCGGTCCGGATCTCCTCGCGCAGCGGGCTGCCCAGCCTGCTCGTGTACCTCGGCATCGGCGTCCTCATGGGTCAGGACGGCATCGGGGACATCCGCTTCGACAACGCCGAACTCACCCAGGTCATCGGCTACGCCGCCCTGGTCGTGATCCTCGCCGAGGGCGGTCTCGGCACGAAGTGGAAGGAGATCGAGCCGGCCCTTCCGGCTGCCTCCGCGCTGGCGCTCGGCGGCGTCGCGGTGAGTGTGGGGGTCACCGCGGCCGGCGCGCACTTTCTCACCGGACTGGAATGGCGGCAGTCCCTCATCATCGGAGCGGTGGTGTCCTCCACGGACGCGGCGGCGGTCTTCTCCGTCCTGCGCCGGATTCCGCTCCCCGCGCGCGTGACGGGCACACTGGAGGCCGAATCCGGGTTCAACGACGCCCCGGTGGTCATCCTGGTGGTCGCCTTCTCCCAGACCGGCCCCGTCGAGCACTGGTACGTGCTGTTGGGTGAGATAGCCCTGGAGCTGGCCATCGGCGCCGCCGTCGGACTCGCCGTGGGCTGGCTCGGCTCCTGGGGCCTACGGCATGTCGCGCTGCCCGCCTCCGGCCTCTACCCGATCGCCGTCATGGCGATCGCCGTCACGGCGTACGCGGCCGGCGCCCTCGCGCACGGCAGCGGCTTCCTCGCCGTCTACCTCGCTTCCATGGTCATGGGCAACGCGAAGCTGCCGCACTGGCCCGCCACGCGGGGGTTCGCCGACGGGCTCGGCTGGATCGCCCAGATCGGCATGTTCGTCCTGCTCGGCCTGCTGGTCACCCCGCACGAACTGGGCGACGACGTGTGGCCCGCGCTCGTCATCGGCCTGGTGCTGACCATGGTGGCGCGTCCGCTGAGCGTGATGCTGTGCCTGACGCCGTTCCGGGTGCCCTGGCAGGAGCAGACCCTGATGTCCTGGGCGGGGCTGCGCGGCGCCGTCCCCATCATCCTGGCGACCATCCCCATGGTGAGCGGCATCGAGGCCAGCCGTCGCATCTTCAACATCGTCTTCGTCCTGGTCGTCGTCTACACCCTGGTGCAGGGCCCGACGCTGCCGTGGCTCGCCCGCAAGCTGCGCCTGGGCGAGGACTCCGAGGCCGCCGACCTCGGGGTCGAGTCCGCGCCCCTGGAGCGGCTGCGCGGCCATCTGCTGTCGGTCGCGATCCCCGACGGGTCGAAGATGCACGGCGTCGAGGTCAACGAGCTGCGACTGCCGGCCGGAGCCGCCGTCACCCTCGTCGTCCGCGAAGGAACATCGTTCGTTCCGCTGCCGACCACCGTGCTGCGACACGGCGACGAACTCCTCGTCGTCGCCACCGACCCCGTCCGCGACGCCGCCGAGAAGCGCCTGCGCGCCGTCGGACACGGGGGCAAGCTGGCCGGCTGGCTGGGCACGGGCACAGACCGCTGAGGAACCTCCCGCGCCGCGCCCGGGCAGGTTCCACGCCACATTAAGGGCACGTTTCGCAGTGCTCACTCTCACAGGCCATCAGCACGCCAGGGCCGGTACGATGAACGCGCACCTTGATCGAACCAACTCTGCCTGACGCAGAGCTGGCGCGACCGTATGGCGGCCGGGACGCCTCCCTCACGGGCCCGGTATCTACCGCAGTAGCGCAAGAGGACAGCTCTCGGCGCCCCTCGCCCGCACAGTGGGGTCGCGCTACCAGGCGGCAGAAAGGCACGGGCCGTGGCGTCCACGGTCTCCATCGGATACAGGCACCTGCTGCGCACACGTGGCGCATGGACGTTCCTGCTCCCCGGCTTCGCGGCGCGCCAGCCGTTCGCGATGCTCACCCTCTCCATCGTGCTGCTCGTGCAGCACACCACCGGTTCCTACGGCGCGGCAGGCGCCGCCGCCGCGGTCACCGGTGTCTCCATGGCGCTGTGCGCGCCCTACGGCGGGCGCCTCGCCGACCGTTACGGGCAGCGCGCCGTGCTGGTCCCCGGCGTCCTCGTGCACGCCCTGTCGGCGCTGACCCTGACCGCGCTCGCCCTGGCGGACGCGCCCCTGTGGGCGCTGTTCGTGGCAGCGGTGCCCACGGGCGCCTCGGTGCCGCAGATCGGGCCCATGGTGCGGGCCCGCTGGGGTGTGAAGCTGAAGGGCTCGCCGCTGATGACCACTGCGGCGGCCTTCGAGTCCGTCACGGACGAGCTGACCTTCGTCGTCGGCCCCCTGTTGGCGACGGCCCTGTGCACGGCGGTGAACCCGGCCGCGGGGCTGATCGCCGAGGCCTCACTGACGCTCCTCGGGGGTCTGCTGTTCGCCGCGCAGAAGAGCACCCAGCCGCAGACCGCCGCCGGGCACACGCGCGTGGAGCACGCTTCGGCGCTGCGCATCCCGGGTGTGCGGGTGCTGGTCGTGACCTTCCTGGGCATCGGTTCGGTCTTCGGCGGCATGCAGGTCTCGCTGGCCGCGTTCACCGAGTCGATCGGCGAGCCCGGCCTCAACGGCGTCCTGTACGGCACGTTCGCCGCGGGCAACATGATCTCCGGCCTGGTCTGCGGTGCCCTCGCCTGGAGGACCGCCCCGCAGCACCGCCTGGTCGTCGGATACGCCGCCCTGGCGGTGACGGCCTCCGGCCTGTGGGCCGCGCACTCGGTGCTCGTGCTGGCGGGCCTGGGCCTGCTGGTCGGCATGAGCATCGCACCGGCGCTGATCACGGGCTACACGCTGGTCGAGGGCTTGGTCCCGGCCCAGGCGCGCACCGAGGCGTTCACCTGGCTGACGGGCGCGGTCGCGCTGGGGCAGGCGGCGGCCGTCACGGTCGCCGGCCAGTTGGAGGACCGCCTCTGGCAGGGTGCCGGATTCCTGGTGCCGATGGGCGGCACACTGCTCGCCCTGGGCACCCTTCTGGCGCTGCGATCGCAGCTGGTGGGGCACCCCCGCAGCCGGACGGTCGCACGTGGCGTCGGTCACCGCGTGCCGGTGACAGTGGACTGATCCTCAGGAATGCGTCACTATGGATCGTCGTTAGCACTCATTGAGTGAGAGTGCCAGGAGGAAGACAGTGCCGACCTACCAGTACCAGTGCACCGAGTGCGGCGAGGGCCTCGAGGCGGTGCAGAAGTTCACGGACGACGCCCTGACCGAGTGCCCCAACTGCGGTGGCCGCCTCAAGAAGGTGTTCTCCGCGGTCGGTATCGTCTTCAAGGGCTCCGGCTTCTACCGCAACGACAGCCGCGGCTCCTCGTCGAGCAGCTCGCCGGCGTCGTCGAAGTCGTCGACCTCCTCGACCTCCTCCTCGGACGCCTCGTCCTCTTCGTCTTCGTCGTCCTCCTCGGACTCGAAGTCGAGCTCGGGGACCTCGGCGGGCACCTCCGCCGCGTAACGCCTCCTCCTTGGACCCTGCCGTCGTACGACGGCGGGGTCCTCGGTGTTTCCATGGTCGGGAACTGACCGTGTTCGATTCCGGCTAGTGTGCTGGTCATGGCGAACGCAGAGATCGGCGTCATCGGTGGCTCGGGCTTCTACTCGTTCCTCGACGACGTCACCGAGATCCAGGTGGACACCCCCTACGGGGCGCCCAGCGACTCCCTCTTCCTCGGCGAGATCGCCGGCCGGCGGGTCGCCTTCCTGCCGCGTCACGGGCGCGGGCACCATCTGCCTCCGCACCGCATCAACTACCGGGCCAATCTGTGGGCGCTGCGGTCGGTGGGGGCGCGCCAGGTCCTGGGCCCGTGTGCGGTGGGCGGACTGCGCGCCGAGTACGGGCCCGGCACGCTGCTGGTGCCCGACCAGATGGTCGACCGTACGAAGTCCCGGCTGGGGACCTACTTCGACGGGCTGCCGTTGCCCGACGGTACGGTGCCCAACGTGGTGCATGTGTCGCTGGCCGACCCCTACTGCCCCACCGGGCGCGCGGCCGCGCTGAAGGCGGCGCGTGGGCGGGAGTGGGAGCCGGTGGACGGCGGGACGCTGGTCGTGGTCGAGGGGCCCCGGTTCTCGACGCGTGCCGAGTCGTTGTGGCACCAGGCGCAGGGCTGGTCCGTGGTGGGCATGACAGGTCATCCGGAGGCGGCGCTCGCCCGGGAGCTGGAGCTGTGCTACACGTCGTTGACCCTGGTCACCGATCTGGACGCGGGTGCCGAGTCCGGTGAGGGCGTGTCGCACGAGGAGGTGCTGACCGTGTTCGCGGCGAACGTGGACCGGCTGCGGGGCGTCCTGTTCGACGCGGTGGCGGCGCTGCCGGCGACCGAGGAACGGGATTGCGCGTGCGGGAAGGCGCTGGGCGGGATGGATCCGGGGTTCGAGCTGCCGTAGCGGAACTGCCATAGCGGAACTCGTCGTTCGGGTGACGGAGTTTTCCCCAACCGGTGGATGATCCACCGGCTCCGGCGGGCATCGGCGGCAGCGGGCATCGTGGCCTGGCTAGCCGTTCCCTCGTCGCAGGTGGTGGTCCCGTTGCTCCACGTCCCTTCCTCTCCGTCAGCCTCCTCCCCGTCCTCTCCCTCGCCTCCCGTTCCGCCGCCGTGCGAGGTGCCGCAGTTCGCTCCCGTGCGGGTGAAGGGCGGGTGGTGCCTGCTGCGTCGGCTGGTGCGGAACCGGCAGCGTGCGGTGGCACTCGGCCTCGCCGTCACCGCCGCCGCGCTGGTGGCGGCGGGCCCCGGGGGCAGTGGCCCCGCTCCGGCGCGCGGGCGTCCCGACTCCGGCCCGCCCGTCCGCGCGCACTCCTCGTCGGGTGGACCCGTCCGGGGGCGTGCGGCGAGCGGGCGGGTGAAGGTGACGGCGCCCGTGCGGATCGCCGACGCGGCGACCGTCCGGCTGCTGCGGCCCGGTGACCGGGTCGATGTCATCGCCGTCCCCGCCGTCGCCCCTGCGGCGGCGGCCCTGGAGGCCCGGGTGGTCGCGCGCGGGGTGCTCGTGACGAAGGTGCCGGAGCCGCCGGACTCGTCCGTGGACGACGGTGACGGTGGCGCGCTGGTCGTGCTGTCGGTGTCCCGGTCCACGGCGACCCGCCTGGCGGGTGCGAGCGCGTCTGCCCGGTTGGCGGTGACCGTGTGGTGAAGAAGAGGTCAAGTCATTCCTGGGAGCCACCGAATTGGGCGCACGCGGCTCAGGGTGACGTAGGTTGCGGAGCTGTTCGTTCCACAACTTGTGCCACCCCGCGTGCCACAAAGCGTCCATACGAGGAGAGTTCCCGCGGTGAGCGAGAAAAAGAAGGAACCGAGCATCTGGCACGGCTTCAAGGCCTTCCTGATGCGAGGGAACGTCGTCGATCTGGCCGTGGCGGTGGTGATCGGCGCAGCCTTCACGAACATCGTGAACTCGGTGGTGAAGGGCGTCATCAATCCGCTGGTCGGGGCGATCGGGACCAAGAGCCTCGACAGCTACAGTTCCTGCCTCGAGGCCCCGTGCAAGGTCGCGGCGGACGGGACGGTCACGAGCGGTGTGCCGATCCTGTGGGGCGCCGTCCTCGGCGCGGCGCTGAACTTCGTGATCACCGCGGCGGTGGTCTACTTCCTGATGGTGCTGCCGATGGCGAAGTACCTGGCGCGGGTGGAGGCCCGCAGGAAGGCGCGGGAGGGCACTCAGGAGGTCATCGAGGTGACCGAGTTGGAGGTGCTGAAGGAGATCCGCGACGTGATGGTCGCCCAGCGGGGACCCTCCGGACGGTAGTCGCCGCCCTGCGGAGGTGGTGCGGCGCTGTTCAGAGGTGGTGCGGCGGCTTCTCGTCGAGGAAGCGCCTGAGGTCGGCGGCGCTGTCGCCGGACGGGGCCGGCCGCTCGCCCCAGCCGCCGTCCGTGTCGTCCGAGGACTGCTGGTCCAGCGGGTCGTCGAAGACCAGCGCGGCCTTCGGGTCGCGCTGCTCGGGGGCGGAGGGAGTGCTCATGCCTCCAGGGTACGGCTCCGAGGACCAGGACTTTCCGCCGCTCGTCTGCTGTGCTGTGACCCATGACGTCCAGTACTGCTCGCGATCGTGCGAGACCCCTGCGCAGGCTCACCGCGCGGGGGCGCGGGGAGGCGCATCGGGTCGCCTCCCCGCTCGAGCTCCTCTTCGACCTGTGTTTCGTGGTTGCCGTCGCCCAGGCGGGCATGCAGTTGGTGCATGCGGTGGCCGAGTCCCACGCGGGGGAGGGCATCCTCGACTACGCGATGGTGTTCTTCGCGATCTGGTGGGCGTGGATGAACTTCACGTGGTTCGCGTCGGCGTACGACAACGACGACGTGCTGTACCGGGTGGTCACGCTGGTGCAGATCGCCGGGGTGCTGGTGCTGGCGGCGGGGGTGTCGCGGGCGTTCGAGGACCACGAGTTCGCGGCCGTCTGGCTGGGCTACGCGATCATGAGGTTCGCGCTGAGCTGGCAGTGGCTGCGCGTCGCGTGGTCGGCCGAAGGCCCGGAGCGGACGATGGCGCTGCGCTACGCCGGGGGCGTGCTGTTGTGCCAGGTGGGCTGGGTGGGGCTGCTGGTGCTGCCGGAGGGCGGCCGGGCGTGGCTGTTCCTGGTGATGGCGGTGCTCGAGATGTGCGTGCCGGTGTACGCGGAGAAGGACCATCCGACGACCTGGCATCCGCATCACATCGCGGAGCGGTACGGGCTGTTCACGATCATCGTGTTGGGCGAGACGATCGCGGCGGCGACGGTCGCCGTGAAGTCGGCGGTGGACGAGAGCGACGCGCTGGGCGAGCTGTTGCCGATCGCGGTGGGTGGTCTGCTGATCGTGTTCGCCGCGTGGTGGATCTACTTCGTGGTGCCGATTCACAGTCATCTGCGGTCCAGCCGGCAGTCGTTCCTGTGGGGTTACGGTCACTATTTCGTGTTCGCCTCTGCCGCGGCGATCGGTGCGGGGCTGGAGGTGGCGGTGGAGCAGGCGGTCGGTACGGCGCGTCTGTCGACGCTCGCCGCGTCGGCGGCGGTGACGTTGCCGACGGCCCTGTATCTGCTGACGGTCTGGGCGCTGCACGCCCGTCACTTCAAGGTGGGCGTGGCGCAGCAGTTGGTGTTGCCGGGCACGGCGCTGCTGGTGATCGGCTGCACCTTCCTCGGCGACTGGGCGGTGCTCGCGGCCGGCCTGGTGTCGGCGCTGGCGGTGGCGACGGGGACGACGCTGACGGCGCGCGCGGCCGGGCGGGACGGCGGGGTGCCCGCGTCGGGGCCGACGGGTTGAGGTGGCGGTCAGGGGGCCGTGGGCTGGGCGAGACTGGCCGGCATGACAGTTGACGCTGTGACGGATGTCGTGGGCGTGCGGGTGGGGCATGCCGGCCGGGTCGGCGACGGTTGGCTCACGGGCACGACGGTGGTGCTGGCGCCGGAGGGTGGTGCGGTGGCCGCTGTGGAGGTGCGCGGTGGCGGTCCCGGTACCAAGGAGACCGATGCCCTGGATCCGCGCAATGTGGTGCAGCGGGTGGACGCGATCGTGCTGACCGGGGGCAGCGCCTATGGGCTCGACGCGGCGTCGGGGGTGATGGCCTGGCTGGAGGAGCGGGGGCGCGGGGTGCCGGTGGGGCCGGATCCCGCGCATGTGGTGCCGGTGGTGCCGGCCGCGTGTGTCTTCGATCTGGGGCGGGGTGGGGACTTCCGGGCCCGTCCGGGTGCGGCGCTCGGCCGGGCCGCGGTCGAGGCGGCCGCGGCGAGCGTGCTCGGGGCGCGGGTGGCGGAGGGGTGTGTGGGGGCCGGGACCGGTGCGGCGGTCGGGGCGATGAAGGGTGGGGTCGGTGGTGCGAGTGTCGTCCTCGGCTCGGGGATCACGGTGGCGGCGTTGGTGGTGGCGAACGCGGTGGGGTCGGTGACGGATCCGGAGACGGGGGTGTTGTACGGGGAGTTGTTCGGGGGGCGGGTGGAGTATCCGGAGGCGCGGGTGCATGAGGCGGCGCGTCGGCGTCTGGCGGAGAGTGCGGCGCGGAACGCCCCTCCCCCGCTGAACACGACGCTCGCGGTGGTCGTCACCGATGCGGATCTGACGAAGGCGCAGGCGCAGAAGCTGGCCGGTACGGCGCACGACGGGATCGCGCGGGCGGTGCGTCCGGTGCATCTGCTGCATGACGGCGACACGGTGTTCACCTTGGCGACCTGTGCTCGTCCGCTTGTGCCGGCGCATCCGTTGGCGCTGAACGACGTGCTCGCGGCGGGTGCCGAGGTGGTGACGCGGGCGATCGTGCGGGCCGTGCGTGCGGCGGAGTCGGTGGAGGGGCCGGGCGGGGCGTGGCCGTCGTACACGGAGTTGTACGGGGGTTGAGGGGCGGTGGGGGGGCGCGCGGGGGCGGATTGTCTTCGTTGTGTCACGTCATGGCGTGCATTGGGCCAAGGAGGGAACCCCGGTGGGGGCCCGGGCCCTCCTTTCTCACGTACTGGAGCGGATCACGCACATCGCATGAAGGGGGAGCAGCCCGTGACAACGGCGGACATAGCAGCGCGGCGCGTACTGGGAGCCTGTGCCGTCCTGGTGGTCGGCGCCCTGACCCTGACCGCCTGTGGGGGAAGCGCCGACGCCAAGAGCGGTGACGACGGCAAGGGTGGTGGGGGGTCCTCGCCCAGGACGTCCACGGCGAAGATCGTCATCTCGGCCAAGGACGGTTCGACGGGGGCGTCGATCAACACGACCGGGGTGAAGGTCAGTGACGGGCGGCTGACCGGGGTGAAGATGACGGTGGCCGGGTCGGGGCAGGCCGTGGCGGGGGTGTTGTCGTCCGACGGGAGCAGTTGGAAGCCGAAGGAGCAGTTGGAGCGGGGGACGAAGTACGAGATATCGGCGACCGCGAAGGACGCGGGCGGGAAGGTCGCCGCCGCGAACTCCATCTTCACCACGGTCACCTCGGCCAACAGTTTCATCGGGACGTACACGCCGGACGACGGGACGACGGTCGGGGTGGGGATGCCGGTGTCGTTCACGTTCGACAAGGTGATCGGTGACAAGAAGGCGGTGCAGTCGCACATCACGGTCACGTCGAGCAGTGGGCAGCAGGTGGTGGGGCACTGGTTCGGGGCACAGCGGCTCGACTTCCGGCCGGAGGAGTACTGGAAGGCCGGCTCCAAGGTGACGATGAAGATCGACCTGGACGGGGTCGAGGGCGCGAACGGCGTCTACGGGGTGCAGAAGAAGACGGTGAGTTTCACGATCGGGCGTTCTCAGGTGTCCACGGTGGACGTGGACACGGAGATGATGACCGTGGTGCGGGACGGGCAGGTGCTGAAGAAGGTGCCGGTCTCCTCGGGCAGCCCGCAGCACACCACGTACAACGGGCAGATGGTGATCTCGGAGAAGTTCACGCAGACGCGGATGAACAGCCAGACGGTCGGTCTGGGTGGGGAGTACGACATTCCGGATGTGCCGCATGCGATGCGGTTGACGACGTCGGGGACGTTCATCCACGGCAACTACTGGTACAACAAGGGCAATCCGCCGTTCGGCCGCGAGGGTACGAGCCATGGGTGTGTGGGGCTGGCGGATGTGCAGGGGGCGCAGGGTGACACGCCGGCGAAGTGGTTCTACGACAACTCGCTGATCGGGGATGTCGTGATCGTGAAGAACTCGCCGGACAAGACGGTGGCGCCGGACAACGGGCTCAACGGATGGAATCTGTCGTGGGCCGACTGGACGGCGGGGAGCGCGGTCTGAGCGGGGCGATACGGACGCCGGTATTCCGGGGCGGGAGGCCTCTCACCGGCGGTTTCTGACGGGTCGTGGGGCCGCGCGGGAACTTTTCGCGCGGCTCGCGCGTTTTCCCCGGTGTAGGTTTCTCGGTTCCCGGACATGATGTCGGACCGAGGGGCTACGGTATGCACCCACAAGGTGACATGCAGCAACGCCGGGAGAAACCTTGAGCGTTCCGTACGAGACTGCAGCGTACGAACCAGCCGAGTCGCCCGAGTCTCCGGAGGAGCACCTCGCGCGACTGCTCGGTCGTGCCCTGAACTCGTTCGAGCTGCCGGACGATGTCCTTCGGCGGCTCGACTGCGCGTTGGCGCACGACAGCTCGCTGCACTCCGCGCATCACAGCGCGGGCCTGCACCGTGAGACGTACCGGCACACCTGGCTGTTGGCCGACGGGTGTGCGTTGACGCTGTGGGAGCTGGTGCACAACACCGCCCCGGGCAGTGAGCCGCAGCATGAGGTGTACGTCGACGAGGAGGAGTTGCGGACGGCGACCGCGCGGCTGCCGTTGCCGCCGGACGAGCCGGATTTCGAGTTGCCGGTGCTGGCGCCGTTGGAGCCGGTCTCGGCGCCTCGGCATGTGTATGTGCCGGACGACTCGGCGGACCACGCGCGTCGGCTGCTGCGTCGCGCGGAGAACGGCGACCGGCCCGGTGCGGAGACCGCGGAGCTGCTCAGGTCGGCGTTCGCGCACCAGATCACGCAGGCGTTCGGGCGGCCCTGCCGGGCGGGGCGGGTGGGTCTGGGCTTCTCGTTGTACGAGCACGCGTTCTTGTTGCGGGACGGCCGGGAGATCTCCCTGTGGGAGGTGGAGCACACGGCGACGCCCGACGGGCGGCACATGTGCGAGGTGTATCCGTCGGAGGCGGACGCCCGGGAGGCGATGGAGCGGCGGGCGGCGCAGGTTTCCTGACCGTCGGCTGGAGGTCCGGCGCGGGCGGAGCGGCCGGTCGCCGCCCCGTTGTGTGGGGCGGCGGCCGGCCGCTGGTGTGGGTGGCGCGGGGTCTGTGGGTCAGGCCGCGACGGGCTGCTTGGTCTCCGTCGGGGTGGCGGTGGCGTCGCCGCGGATCGCCGTGGTGGGGGTGCCGCCGGGGGCCGGCTTGCGCAGGCCCTTGAGGACGACGACCAGGGCCGTGGTGACGCAGACGCCTGCCGCGATGGCGACCAGGTAGAGGAACGGGTTGCCGATCAGCGGGACCACGAAGATGCCGCCGTGCGGGGCGCGCAGGGTGGCGCCGAAGGCCATCGACAGGGCGCCGGTGACCGCGCCGCCCACCATCGAGGAGGGGATCACGCGCAGTGGGTCGGCCGCGGCGAACGGGATGGCGCCCTCGGAGATGAAGGAGGCGCCGAGCACCCAGGCGGCCTTGCCGTTCTCGCGTTCGGTCTCGGTGAAGAGCTTGCCGCGGACGGTGGTGGCGAGGGCCATGGCCAGGGGCGGGACCATGCCGGCCGCCATGACCGCGGCCATGATCTTCATGGCGGAGTCGCTGGGGCTGGCGACGGCGATGCCGGCGGTGGCGAAGGTGTAGGCGACCTTGTTGACGGGGCCGCCGAGGTCGAAGCACATCATCAGGCCGAGGAGGGCGCCGAGCAGGACGGCGTTGGAGCCGGTGAGGCCGTTGAGCCAGTCGGTCAGGCCCTTCTGGGCGGAGGCGATGGGCTTGCCGATGACGACGAACATCAGGAATCCGACGATCGCCGAGGAGATCAGCGGGATCACCACGACCGGCATGATGCCGCGTACCGCCGGTGGGATCTTCACCTTCTGGATGGACAGGACGACGCCGCCGGCGATCAGGCCGGCCGCGAGGCCGCCGAGGAAGCCCGCGTTGATGGTGACGGAGATCGCGCCGCCGACGAAGCCGGGTACGAGTCCCGGGCGGTCGGCCATGCCGTAGGCGATGTAGCCGGCGAGGACGGGGACGAGGAAGCCGAAGGAGACGACGCCGATCTGGAAGAGCAGTGCGGCCCAGCTGTCGCCCTGGGTCCACACGAAGTGGTCCATGACCGACGGCGCCTTGTTGATCTTGTATCCGCCGATCGCGAAGCCGAGGGCGATCAGCAGTCCGCCGGCGGCGACGAACGGGACCATGTACGAGACGCCGGACATGAGCCACTTGCGGAGCTTGGTGCCGTAGCCCTCGGTGGAGTCGCCGGCGCGTTCCACCGGCGTACCCGGTGCGGCGGCGGCGGTGGCCTCGCCGCGTTCCGCCTTGCCGCGGACCTCGGCGATCAGTTCGGCGGGGCGGTTGATGCCCGCCTTCACGCCGACGTCGACGGTGGGCTTTCCGGCGAAACGGTCCTTCTCGCGTACGGGGACGTCGTGGGCGAAGATCACGCCGTCGGCGTCGGCGATGACGGCCGGGTCGAGCCGGGTGAAGCCGGCCGAGCCCTGGGTCTCGACGGTGACCTCGACGCCCGCTTCGCGGCCGGCGTTCTCCAGGGACTCGGCGGCCATGTAGGTGTGGGCGATGCCGGTGGGGCAGGAGGTGACGGCGACGATCCGGAAGGGGCGGGCCGGGGTCTCGGGGGTGGCCGTGTCGGTGTCGGCGGAGGCCGCCGCCGACACCGACACGGAGTCCTCGCCGGAGCCCGCGGAGGCGTCGGTGGCCTCGGCGGCGGGCTCGTCGCCGCGGATCAGGGCCGCCGCGGCCGCCGGGTCGGCGACCGCCCGCAGGGCGTCGGTGAACTCGGTGTTCATCAGCTGGCGGGCGAGGGACGACAGGATGGTGAGGTGGGCGTCGTCGGCGCCGGCGGGGGCGGCGATCAGGAAGACGAGGTCGGCGGGGCCGTCGGCGGCGCCGAAGTCGATGCCGGTGGCGCTGCGGCCGAAGGCGAGGGTCGGCTCGGTGACGTGTGCGCTGCGGCAGTGCGGGATGCCGATGCCGCCGTCGAGGCCGGTGGGCATCTGGGCCTCGCGGGCGGCCACGTCGGCGAGGAAGCCCTCCAGGTCGGTCACCCGGCCCCGGGTCACCATGCGGGCGGCGAGGGACCGCGCCGCGGCTTCCTTGGTGTCGGCGGACAGGTCGAGGTCGACCAGGTCCGCGGTGATCATGTCGCTCATCGCGGGCTCCTTCGCACGCGTATCGCCCGGGACGTGGGGTGGGCGCGGGTGAGGGTGGGGACGGGAGTGGGGGTGGGGTGGGGAGAGGGGTGGGCGGCGCGTAACAGGAGGGTCGTCATGACGTCGGCTCCCTCAGTTCGCGGTCCAGCGGCACCTCGGCCGTGACGGTCACCGCCGACGGGTCGAGGTCGCCCGGGGTCGGCATGACGCTGCCGGGGAGCCGGACGGCCGCCGCGCCGTGGGCGACGGCGGAGGCGAGCGCCGCCGGGCCGCGGCCGCCGGCGATGAGGAACCCGGCGAGGGAGGAGTCGCCGGCGCCGACGTTGCTGCGGACGACGTCGACGCGGGCGGTCGCGAACCAGGTGCCCGCGTCCTCCACGAGGAGCTGTCCGTCGGCGCCGAGGCTGGCGAGGACGGTACGGGCGCCCATCTCGCGCAGTTCCTCGGCCGCCTTCACGGCGTCGCCGATCGTGGCCAGGGGGCGGCCGACGGCTTCGGCGAGTTCCTCGGCGTTGGGCTTGACGACGTCGGGCCGCTCGCGGAGCGCTTCGAGGAGCGCGCGCCCGGAGGTGTCGAGGGCGATCCGTGCGCCGCCGGCGTGCGCCCGGGCGACGACCTCGGCGTACCAGGAGGGGGCGAGGCCGCGGGGCAGGCTGCCGCAGCAGGCGATCCAGTCGGCGTCGCGGGACTGCTCGCGCACGGTCTCCAGGAGGAGTTCCTGCTCGTCCGGGGAGAGTTCGGGACCGGGTGCGTTGATCTTGGTCAGTACGCCGTCGGACTCGGCGAGCGCGATGTTGGAGCGGGTGGCTCCGGCGACCGGGACGGGGGCGACCTCGATGCCCTGGGCGTCGAGGAGGTCGGCGACGAGGGCGCCGGGCGCACCTCCGAGGGGCAGGACGGCGACCGTGCGCCGTCCGGCGGCGGCGACCGCGCGGGAGACGTTGACGCCCTTGCCGCCGGGGTCCATCCGTTCGCCGGTGGCGCGGATGACCTCGCCGCGGTCGAGGGAGGGCACCTCGTAGGTGCGGTCCAGGGACGGGTTGGGGGTGACCGTGAGGATCACGCCGCCGGGGCTCGGGAGGGTGCCGCTCATGCTCGTACTACTTCCGTGCCGCCGCGCTCGATGGCGGCCGCGTCGTCGTCGCTCAGCCCGCTGTCGGTGATCAGCAGGTCCACGTCGCTCAGGTCGCCGAAGCGGGCGAAGTGCTCCTGGCCGTGCTTGGCGGAGTCGGCGAGCAGGACGACCCGGCGGGCGGCGGCGACGGCCGCTCGCTTGACCGCGGCCTCGGCGAGGTCGGGGGTGGTCAGGCCGTGCTCGGCGGAGAATCCGTTGGCCGCCACGAAAAGTACATCAGCCCGGATTTCGCCGTAGGCGCGCAGGGCCCAGGCGTCCACGGCGGCGCGCGTACGGTGGCGTACGCGCCCCCCGACGAGGTGGAGCTGCATGCCGGGGTGGTCCGCGAGGCGGGCCGCGATGGGGAGGCTGTGGGTGACGACGGTGAGCTCGGCCTCCAGCGGGAGCGCGGCGGCGAGGCGGGCGACCGTGGTGCCGGCGTCGAGGATCATCGTGCCCTCGGAGGGCAGTTCCGTCAGGGCCGCCTTGGCGATGCGGTCCTTCTCGTCGGTGGAGGTGCCCTCGCGTTCGGCGAGGTCCGGCTCGAAGTCGAGGCGTCCGGCCGGTATGGCGCCGCCGTGGACCCGGCGGACCAGGCCGGCGCGGTCGAGGGCCTTCAGGTCGCGGCGGATCGTCTCCGCCGTGACCTGGAACTCCTCGGCCAGCGACAGGACGTCCACCCGGCCGCCCTCACGGGCGAGCCGCAGGATCTCCTGCTGCCGCTCCGGTGCGTACATGTCCGCTCGCTTCCGTTCGTTTCCACTCATGCCCGAACGTGTGGTTTCGATGCGAGGCTACGCCCGGATTTCTGGAAAGTAAACAGTTTCGGGCTTGATTCGGGCATGAACGGACTTCTGGTTCCACAAGGCACCGACTAGGCCAGGTGCCGTCCTACTTCTGCGGCATGCTCGGGGGCATGACCACGGACACTCCGGCACGGCTGCTGCAGTTGCTCTCCCTTCTCCAGACGCCCCGTGAATGGCCCGGCGGTGAGCTGGCCGACCGGCTCGGGGTGTCGCGGCGCACGGTGCGGCGCGACATCGACCGGCTGCGGGAGCTGGGGTATCCGGTGCAGGCGAGCAAGGGCGCGGACGGCGGGTACCGGCTGGTCGCGGGCAAGGCGATGCCGCCGCTGGTGCTGGACGACGAGGAGGCCGTGGCGATCGCGGTGGGGCTGCGGGCGGGGGCCGGGCACGCGGTGGAGGGGGTCGACGAGGCGTCCGTGCGGGCCCTGGCCAAGCTGGAGCAGGTGCTGCCGGCCCGGCTGCGCCGTCGCGTCGCCACGCTCCAGGCCGCGACCACACCGCTGACCAGCGGGGACGGGGCGAGCATCGCGCCGGAGACACTGACCGTGATGGCGTCGACGATCGCCGGGCACGAGCGGCTGCGGTTCGCGTACCGGGCGAAGGACGGGACGGGGTCGCGGCGGCTGACCGAGCCGTACCGGCTGGTGTCGACGGGGCGGCGCTGGTACCTCGTGGCGTACGACGTCGACCGGGCGGACTGGCGGACGTTCCGGGTGGACCGGGTGAGCGAGCCGTTCGCGACCGGGGCCCGGTTCGCGCCGCGGGAGCTGCCGACGGGGAGCGCGGCGGAGTATCTGCGGCGTTCCCTGCAGGGGCATACGCACGCGTACGCGTTCGAGGTCACGTTCGAGGCGTCGCCGGAGGAGCTCGCGGCGCGGCTGCCGGCGTGGCTGGGCCGGCCGGTGGAGGACGGGGCGGGCGGGAGCCTGCTGCGGGGGACGACCGGTGATCCGGTGGAGTGGCTGGCGGTGCGGCTGGCGATGGTGGGGTACGAGTTCTCCGTGCGGGAGCCTCAGGAACTGGTGGAGCACGTAAGGGAGTTGGGGGCGCGGCTGGGGCGGGCGGGGAGGGCCGGTGGGTCGGTCGCGCCGTCGACGAGTGAGTCAGTCGCGCGCTGAGGGGTGGCGCTGCCGGTCTTGGGCGGGTTCCGTCTCCCAGGGGAATCCCCGCAGCGCCTCCAGATTGCGCAGCGCCAGCGCCGCCGGGCCGTCGGGGGCGGTGGCGGGGGTGTCGGTCGCGGCCCAGTTCTGTACGGCGACACGGATCGCGGCGCTCGCCACGGCGGCCGCGAAACGCAGGTGAGGTGTCACGGCGGCGCTCCCCGCAGCGCCGTCCCCGAAGTCGCCGCCGTCGGCACCGCTCTCCCCCGCGAGTCGTGCCGCGAGGACCTGGGCCAGGGTTTCCTCCGAGGTCCGGCAGGTCTCCGCCCAGACCTTGCCCAGGGCCGGGCTGGCGGCTGCCAGGCGGATCAGGGTGCGGACCCATTCCCAGGAGGCGGTGGAGACGCCTCGGCCCGGGACCAGGGTGTGCCGGACCGCGTGGGCCAGGGCCTCGGGGAGCGGGAGTGCGGGCGGGGCCTCGCGGACCGCTTCCACCCAGCGCTGGGCGCCCGCCGCGTAGAGGGGGGCGACGGCCTCTTCCTTGGTGGCGAAATATCGGTAGAAGGTGCGCGGGGCGATGCCGGCGGCCTGGGCGATGTCCTCGGCGCGGGTGGCCCGCAGACCCCGGGCGACGAAGAGGCCCGCCGCGGCCCTGGCGATCTCCGTCCGGGTCGCCGCCTTGCGCCGCTCGGTCAGGGAGGCCGAGGCGGGGGTGGAGCTGCTCACGCTCGTCAGGCTATGCCCATGTGGCACAATCTGCCATCCGGGCGGGCCACCCCGTGGTTCAGGTACGGGGTGGCCCGCCCACCTCGGCATGCGGGGCGCGTGACGCGGCGGGGTGACGAGGGCGAGCCGGGCCCGGCGCCCGGGGGAAGGCGCCGAGGCCCGGCTCGGGGAAAGTCCCGGCGCCGGGGGGATGGTGCGTCGGGACGTGGTCTCGGGGTGGGTCTCGGAGTGTGTCTCGGGACGGCGGCCGGGCCCGCTTCCGGGCTGCGACTGCCGTGTCCTGAGGTCTTGTTCCCGCGGCTTCCCGCGTTGAAGCGACGTTGTATCGCCATGTTCGCGCGAGGGTGCGCCACCCGGCGCACGCGGGCGGTGCCTGCGTGCTCCGGGTGTGGCGTCGGCGGGTGGGGCGTCGTCTAGGCCGCTGCCTCGAACCCGGTGTCCCGGGCCAGCTTCTTCAGTTCCAGCAGGGCGTGCTTCTCGATCTGGCGGATGCGTTCGCGGGTCAGGCCGTGCTCCTTGCCGACCTCGGTGAGGGTGCGCTCACGGCCGTCCTCGATGCCGTACCGCATCTTGATGATGGAGGCGGTCCGCGGGTCGAGGCGGTCGATCAGGCCGTCGAGTTCCTCGCTGCGCAGCAGCGTGAGGACCGACTGCTCGGGAGACACCGCCGAGGTGTCCTCCAGGAGGTCGCCGAACTGGGTCTCGCCCTCGTCGTCCACCGACATGTTCAGGGACACCGGGTCGCGGGCCCAGTCCAGTACGTCGGTGACGCGCTCGGGGGTGGAGCCGAGCTCCGCGGCGATCTCCAGGGGCTCGGGGTCGCGGCCGTGCTCCCGGTTGAACTCGCGCTGGACGCGGCGGATCCGGCCGAGCTCCTCCACCAGGTGGACGGGCAGACGGATCGTGCGCGACTGGTCGGCGATCGAGCGGGTGATGGCCTGGCGGATCCACCAGGTGGCGTACGTCGAGAACTTGAAGCCCTTGCGGTAGTCGAACTTCTCGACCGCGCGGACCAGGCCGGCGTTGCCCTCCTGGATCAGGTCGAGGAGGGGCAGTCCGCTGCGCGGGTAGCGGCGGGCGACGGCGACGACCAGTCGGAGGTTGGAGCGGATGAAGACGTCCTTGGCGCGCTCGCTCTCGGCGACCAGGGCCTGGAGCTCCTCGCGGGTGGCGTCCGCACGGGACTCCTCGTACCCGTCGAGGACCTGCTGCGCGAACACACCCGCCTCGATGATCTGGGACAGCTCGACTTCCTTGGCGGCGTCGAGCAGCGGTGTGCGCGCGATCTCGTCGAGGTACATGCCGACCAGGTCGCGGTCGGCGATCTCGCCGCCATGGGCGCGAACACTGCTTGCCGCGTCGGTCCGGCCGCTGGCGGACTGACGACGGGCGACGGCACGGGTTGCCATGCGTGCTCCCTTGCGATGGTGGGGTCAGCGGGTGGTCCGTGGACACCGGGCACTCGATCGGTGGTCCCGGGACTCGCTTCGGGACTCTGCTCGTGTGCCCTGCATCCGATGGAAACAACGACTGGAATCAGGACAGAATTCCCAACCCGCACCCCGAATTTTCTGATCGTGCAGTACCCTGTCCGGCCACTGACGGGCCACACGGGGAGATGCGATGGCGTCGGAGCACGCAGAGGTGCAGGTCAGGCCGGGAGCCGAGGGGGACCTCGAAGCCCTCACCGACCTCTACAACCACTACGTTCGTGAGACGCCTCTCACATTCGATACCGCGGTCTTCACTCCGAAGGAGCGCCGCCCCTGGCTGCTCTCCCACCCTGAAGACGGCCCGTACCGGCTGAAGGTTGCCGTGGACGCGGACTCACAGGAGATTCTCGGGTACGCCACATCCAGCCCTTACAGGCCGAAGGCCGCCTACGCGACCTCGGTGGAGACGACCGTGTACGTGGCCCCGCACGCCGGGCGCCGCGGTATCGGCACGCTGCTCTACGAGGCGCTCTTCGAGGCGCTCGCCGAGGAGGATCTGCACCGGGCGTACGCGGGGATCGCGCAGCCGAACGAAGCGTCCACGCGGCTGCACGAACGCTTCGGTTTCCGGTACGTCGGCACCTATCGGGAGGTGGGCCGCAAGTTCGGCCGTTACTGGGACGTGGCCTGGTACGAGAAGGAGCTCCGGGGTCCCCGGGCCGTGTCCTAGCCGAACTGCACCGACCGCTTGGCGAGCCCCATCCAGAACCCGTCGATCACCGACCTCTGGGCGTCGAGTTCGCCGGAGACCTCGGCGGCGCCCATGGTGACGAAGAGCGGGGCGAAGTGCTCGGTGCGCGGGTGGGCGTAGCGGCCGGCCGGGGCCTTGTGGAGGAAGTCCAGCAGGGAGTCCCAGTCGCGGGCCTCCATGGCGCGCCGGCCCCAGTCGTCGAACTCCACCGACCAGGAGGGGATGCCGCCCTGGCGCAGCGCGGCGAGGTTGTGGGTGAAGAAGCCGGAGCCGACGATCAGGACGCCCTCGTCGCGCAGGGGCGCGAGTCTGCGGCCGATCTCCATGAGCCGGACGGGGTCGAGGGTCGGCATGGAGACCTGGAGGACGGGGATGTCGGCGGCGGGGAACATCTCGACGAGCGGGACGTAGGCGCCGTGGTCGAGGCCGCGGTCGGGGATGTCCTGGACGGGGATCCCGGGGGCGCGCAGCAGCTTTCGCACGCTCTCGGCGAGCTCCGGCGCGCCGGGTGCGTCGTACGTCACCCGGTAGTAATGCTCGGGGAAGCCCCAGAAGTCGTAGACGAGGGGTACCGGGTCGACGGCGCCGAGGGCGAGGGGGGCCTCCTCCCAGTGGGCGGAGATCATGAGGATCGCCTTGGGGCGAGGGAGGTCCGCGGACCAGGCGGCGAGCTCGCCCGGCCAGATCGGGTCGTCCGCGAGCGGCGGAGCGCCATGACTGAGATACAGCGCGGGCATGCGTTCCTGAGTGGCGGCGGACATGACGGCTACTCCCTCCGGTTTCCGGTCGGCTCCCTCCGGAACCGTTGCTTGAAATCTAAAACGTCAACCCCCGTCAGCATATTCCCGAATGGTTTAATTTTCAAGGAGCGTGCCCTTACAGTGGAACCCATGAAGAAGGCATCCACATCCGCCGAAGAGCCCCGATGGCTCACCGACGAGGAACAGATCGTCTGGCGCTCCTACGTCCACGCGAGCATGCTCCTCGAGGACCACATGGACCGGCAGCTCCAGAAGGACGCGGGGATGCCGCACATCTACTACGGCCTCCTGGTGAAGCTCGCCGAGTCCGCGCAGCGCCGGCTGCGGATGACCGAGCTCGCCATGCACGCGAAGATCACCCGCTCGCGGCTCTCGCACGCCGTCGCCCGGCTGGAGAAGAGCGGCTGGGTACGGCGTGAGGACTGCCCCTCCGACAAGCGCGGGCAGTTCGCGGTGCTGACGGAGGAGGGGCTGGACGTGCTGCGGCGGTCCGCGCCGGGGCATGTCACCGCGGTGCGGCACGCGGTGTTCGACCGGCTCAGCGCGGAGCAGCAGAAAGCCCTCGGCGAGATCATGCAGATCATCGCCGAGGGGCTTCAGCCGGACGAGGCGGGGGCGGATCTTCCCTGGCTCCGCTAGTCGTGCGGGTGCGGGCCGCGGGGGCCGGTGGCGCCCCCGCGGCGGAGCCGCATGCCGATCCAGCCCCGCGCCCCTTCCGGGGCGCTCCTCCTCACCTCAGTGAGCGACCACCGGGATCTGGAGGGCCTCCTCCTCGTCCTGTGCGGTCGAGCCCGTCGCCGGGCCCAGTTCGGGCTTGCCCGCGTTGATGAGGGTCAGGGCGATCGCGGCGGCGGCGACCAGGATGCCGACGGCGAACCAGATGGCGCTGGTGTAGCCGTGCACCATGCCCTCGAGCTGGACGAGCTGCTGCTGGGGCTTGGAGGCGGCGCCCGCGATGTGGTCCTTGATGTACGACGTCGTCGCGGACGCGGCGATCGTGTTCAGCAGGGCGGTGCCGATCGCGCCGCCCACCTGCTGCGAGGTGTTGACCATCGCGGAGGCGACACCGGCGTCGCGCGGCTCGATGCCGTACGTGGCCAGGGACATCGCCGGCATGAACGCCGTACCCATGCCGAGGCCGAGCAGCAGCATCGACGGGAGCAGGACGGCCGCGTAGGAGGAGCCGATCTCCAGGCGGGTCAGCAGCAGCATGCCGAGGGCGGCGACCAGGAAGCCGGGGCCCATCAGCAGCCGCGGGGCGACCCGGGTCATCAGGCGGGTGCCGATCTGGGTGGAGCCGGTGATCATGCCCGCGATCATCGGCAGGAACGCGAAGCCGGTCTTGACCGGGGAGTATCCCTTGACGACCTGAAGGTAGTAGGTCAGGAACAGGAACAGGCCGAACATCGCGATGATCGCGAGGCCGAGGGAGAGGTAGACACCGCCGCGGTTGCGCTCGGTGATCACGCGCAGGGGCAGCAGCGGGGCCTTGACCTTCGCCTCGACGATCACGAAGGCGAGCAGGAGCACACCGGAGGCGACGAACATGCCGACGGTCAGGGAGTCGCTCCAGCCGTCGGACTCGGCGCGGGTGAAGCCGTAGACCAGGGAGACCAGACCCAGGGTGGACAGGATGACGCCCGGGATGTCGAGCGAGGAGCGGTTGCGGCCGCCCTCGGGCTCACGGATGACGAAGTACGCGCCGGCCGCGGCGACGATCGCGAACGGGATGTTGACGAAGAACGTCCAGCGCCAGTCGAGGTACTCGGTGAGGAACCCGCCGAGGATCAGGCCGACCGCGCCGCCACCGCCGGCGATCGCGCCGTAGATGCCGAAGGCCTTGGCGCGCTCCTTGGCGTCGGTGAACATCACGGCGAGCAGGGAGAGCGCGGCGGGCGCGAGGAGTGCGCCGAAGGCGCCCTGGAGCGCGCGGGCGCCGAACATCATGGCCTCGTTGGTGGCGGCGCCGCCGAGCGCGGACGCCGCGGCGAAGCCGGCGAGACCGGTGACGAAGGCGCGCTTGCGGCCCCACAGGTCGGCGATGCGGCCGCCGAAGAGCAGCAGACCGCCGAAGGCGAGGGCGTAGGCGGTGACGATCCACTGCCGGTTGCCGTCGGAGATGCCGAGGTCCTGCTGGGCGGAGGGCATCGCGATGTTCACGATGGTCGCGTCGAGGACGACCATCAGCTGGGCGATGGCGATGAAGGCCAGGGCTTTCCAGCGGTTGGCGTCGGGGACGCCGGGAGCCTTGACGGCTGTTTCAGACATGGGGGTACCCACTTCGGGACTTCGTGACGGAAAAGAACGTGGAAGAGCGTGGAAGAGCGTGAAAAGGGCGTGGAAGGGCGCGGGAGGAGCTCTCAAGGGATGTTCTGGACGGTCAGGCCTGGCGCAGGTCCTCCATGGTCACGGGGGTGCCCGGCAGGACGGAGGGGGCCGGGGCCCGCAGTCCGTCCAGGAGCAGTTGGAGGTGGCGGTGGACGAACCGGTCGCTGTAGCTGCATCCGGTGCCGGCCGGCGGACGGCTGAGCTGGGCGACGGCGACCATGACGTCACCGACGCCGACGTCGTGCCGTAGCTGCCCGGCGGCCTTGGCGCGGTCCATGACCTCCTCGATGATCCGCTCGACGCGTACGCGGGCGGCTTCCAGGTCGGGGTGGTGCTGGTCGAAGGTGCTGGAGACCATCGGGCACAGCGCGCTGACCCGCTCGGCGGCGGAGGCGTGCACGAAGCGCTCCAGTGCCGCGAAGGCGTCCCCGGTCTCGGCGAGGGCGGCCTGGCCGGCCAGGACCGTGCGGTCCAGGACGGAGCAGACGACCTCGCGGACCAGGGCGTCGCGGTCGGGGAAGTTGCGGTACACCGTGGCGTTGCCGACGCCGGCCCGGCGGGCGATGTCGTCGAGCGGCACGTCGGGGCCGAGCTCGGTGAACATCTCGCGGGCGGCGGTGACGATCCGCTCCCGGTTGCGCAGGGCGTCGGCCCGGGGCCGGGGTGCCTTGCGCGTGGCGGGACGCGACGGCGTCACGGTCTGCACGGCGTACTCCTCGAAGCTGGGGCGGGGCGATCCGGGGAAGCTGTCCCCGTTTCGCTCGGACACCTGACTAAACGGGGAAGAGGTCCCCGGTTATTTCCCGCCGCCGGAAGTTTTCTTATGTGACCTGTACCACATGCACACGATCGGTCGTTCTCAGCGCGCGTGCGCTCCCTCGGCAGCACAGGGTGATCGAAAGGGTGCAGCCGGTGACCGGGTGGCTGCCCGGAGCGAAAGGCCCCGCCGCATGCAGCCGCAGCCCGCGCGCAGCGCCCCGGAACCCCTCCGCCGTCGGATACGCCCGCGCCGCGTCGCCGCCCTGACCTGCGTGACCGCGCTGACCCTCGCGGTCAGCACCTCGGCCGGCACCGGGCGCCTCACCCCCGACCCGGGGCCGGCCCGGGCGGGGGCGGGCCCGATCTCGCTGGGCCGCACCGCCTCCCTCGCCCCCTGCATGATCAGGGGCGGCTCCTCCGTCCAGATGTCCGAGGGCCTGCCCACACCCGGCGGCTACGCCCGCTCCACCGGCACCGTCCGCGCCCTCACCCTGATGGTCGACTTCCCCGACGCCCCCGGCCGGGGCACCGCGCTCGCCCGCTACCACGAGTTCTTCCCGCAGACCGAGCGGTGGTTCCGCACCGCGTCCTACGGCCGCCTCGACTACCGCTCCGAGACCCCGATCCGGCACTGGCTGCGGATGCCGAAGACGTTCCGGGCGTACGGCATAGAGCGCGGCGCGCCCTTCGACCCCGGCTACCGCCGGCTCGTCCAGGACCTCGTGGCCGCCGCCGATCCGAGCGTGGACTTCCGCTCGTACGACCTGCTGAACGTGCTGGTGACCCCGAACGCGGGCCCCTCCGCGCTGGACACCGTGCTGTCGGTGACGTTCGCCGGGAACACCGAGGCGCCCGTCGCCGACGGGGTGACCGTCGCCAACGCGTCCTTCGTGTACTCCCGCCAGGACGACGGCTCCGGCTCCTACGGCCGCACCGGCTACCGCGTCCTGCCGCACGAGAACGGGCACGTCTTCGGGCTGCCCGACCTCTACACCCAGGACGGCGGGGGCGCGGTCGGGCACTGGGACATCATGAGCGAGGACTGGGGCGCCAACAACGACCTGCTCGGCTGGCACAAGTGGAAGCTGGGCTGGCTGGACGCGGGGCAGATCGCCTGCTCGGCGGTGCGCGGGTCGGCGGAGTACCGGCTGACCCCGCTGTGGCGGGCCGGGGGCCCGAAGCTGGTGTTCGTGCCCGTCGACACCCGTACCGGCTACGCCGTCGAGCTGCGCACCCGCGGCGGCAACGACGAGACCGTGTGCCGGCCGGGCGTCCTCGTCTACAGGGTGGACGCGGGCGTCGACACCGGCATGGGGCCGGTCCGGGTGTACGACTCCGCCGAGGACAGCGGGGGCTGCACGCGCAGTCCGAACGTCCACGCGGAGCTCTCCGACGCGCCCTACGCCCCCGGCGAGTCCTTCACCGACGGCGCGCGGGGCATCCGCATCACGGTGACGGGCGCGGACCTGAAGGGCGACTACCGGGTGCGGGTCACCCGGCGGTGAGCCCCGCCCCGGACGGCCGGTTTACGGTAGGGCTGCCCAGACCGCCGTACCGGAGAGCCGATGCCCGCGAAGACGACCACCACCCCCGGCCCCGAGGCGGGCGCTCCCGCGGAGGCCGTGGTGCCGCTGATGCGCGGGGTGGCCGTGCTGCGGGAGCTGACCGGGGCGGGCGGGGCGATGCGGCTGAGCGAGCTGGAGCGCGCCACGGGGCTCGCCCGGTCGACGGTGGACCGGGTCGTCGCGACCCTGGTGCGCATGGGGTACGCCCGGCTGGAGGGCCGGGACGCCCTGCTCACGCCCCGGGTCATGGAGCTGGGCAACGCCTGTCTGGCCGCGCTGCGGCTGCCCGCGCTGCTGGGCGGGCGGGCCGACGCGCTCGCCGACGAGCTCGACGAGTCGGTGTCCCTGGCCGTCGCCGACCGGGACGGCATCCGTTTCATCCACCAGGCGACCCGCCGGCGGGCGATGTCCCTGAGCTTCCGGATCGGCGATCTGCTGCCCGCCGAACGCACCGCGCCGGGCCCGCTGTTCGCCGCCTCGTGGACGGAGGCGGACTGGGAGCGCTGGCGCGAACGCCGGGCGGCCGACCCCGAGGACCGGTCCTTCCCCGCTGTGCCGGCCGCCCCGCACCGGGCGCCCGACGAGGACTTCGTACGGCGGGCGGAGCGGGCGGCCGAGGAGGGCTGGGCCCTCGACGACCAGCTCATCGAGCCGGGCCTGGTGGCGGTGTCGGTGCCGGTACGGGCGCCGGGGACGGGGCGGGTGGCTTGTGTGGCGAACGTGGTGAGCCACACCAGCCGGCACACGGCGGCCGGTCTGCGCGACACCCTGCTGCCCCGGCTGCGGGCGGCGGTCGCGGCGATGGAGGAGGAGCTGCGGCGGGCTCCGGCGGCGGATCCGGGGCCGCCGCCCGCCGGGCTGGCGCTGTGGACGGGCGCGTCCAAGCAGGAGCTGGGCCGGGAGTTCATCGAGTCCCTGGCGCGTGGGCTGACCGTCCTGACCGCGTTCGGGGAGGGCCGCGCCGAGCTCACGCTGGCGGAGGTCGCCCGGGCGACGGGGCTGGCGCGGGCCACCGCACGGCGGGCGCTGATCACCTACGAGCACCTGGGCCTTGTGACGTCCGGGGGGCCCGAGCGGACCTTCGCGCTCACCCCGCGCGTCCTCTCCCTCGGCTTCCCGCCCCTGTCCCGTACGACCCTGGCCCGCATCGCCACCCCGCATCTCGCGGCGCTCGCGCGGCGGGTCCAGGAGTCGACGGCGCTCGCGGTCCTCACCGAGGGGGGCGACGAGATCCAGTACACGGCCTCGGTGGCCGCACCCCATGTGATGAGTGTGGACGTGACCGTGGGCGCGCGGCGGCCGGCCGGGCTGACGGCGGCGGGACGGGTGCTGACGGGGCGTTACGAGGGCGAGTCCGCCTTCGTCGACGAGGAACTGGAGCAGGGGCTGCGGTCGGTCGCGGTGCCCGTGCGGGACCGGACGGGGCGGGTGGTCGCGGCGGTCGGGGTCGCGACGCACACGGCGCGGCGGACCGCGCGGGAGTGTGTACGGGACCTGGTGCCCGAGCTGGCGGCGACCGCGGCGCTCGTCGAGGCGGATCTGCGGGTGGCCGCCCGCTTCACGCACGTGCCGCCGTCCTGAACCGTTGCCTCGGGCACCCGTTGTTTTCGGACGCGCTTGACCAGGATTTGGGTGTAACGCCCATCGAGTGATCGCCGGTGGAATCAGGTGCCCGTCCGGTCACGGCCTGCTGTGGACGAGGGCAACAGCCCTGCCCGACAAGCGCGTTCCCGCGTAAGGTTCACGCCAGACCGATCATCGCACTGGACCGGGGGGAATCAGTGATCCGAGTGCTGCTCGCGGAGGACATGGTCATGCTCCGCCGGGCTCTGGCCTCGCTGCTGGAGCTGGAGACCGACATCGAGGTCGTCGCCGAGACGGGGAACGGCGACCAGGTGCTGCCGCTGGCCCTGGAGCACCGGCCCGACGTGGCGGTGCTCGACATCGACATGCCCGGCATCGACGGCATCGAGGCGGCCGGGCTGCTGCACGAGAAGCTGCCCGAGTGCCGTACGGCGATCCTCACCACGCTCGGCCGGCCCGGCAATCTGCGCCGGGCGCTCGCCGCGCACGCCTCCGGGTTCCTGCTGAAGGACACCGAGCCCGCCCGGCTCGCGGCGGCGATCCGGGAGGTGGCCGCCGGGGGGCGGGTCGTCGACCCCGATCTGGCGCTCAGCGCCCTGCAGGCCGGGGAGAGCCCGCTCAGTGCCCGGGAGACCGAGGTGCTGCGGCTGGCCGCCCAGGGCGAGGAGGTGCCGGCGATCGCCCGCGCCCTGTTCCTGTCCGCGGGCACCGTCCGCAACTATCTGACCGCCGCCGTCACCCGCCTCAACGCCCGCAACCGGATGGACGCGGTACGGATCGCCCGCGACTCGGGCTGGCTGTAGGCGCGGGTGGCGGCCGTCAGGAGCGGCCCGGGCTGCGCCCGGTGGTGGCCAGGGAGTCCTCGTCGCCGCCCGCGTCGGCCGGGACGGTGACGGTCAGTTCGAACCAGCCGTCGGGGCGTTCCCCGGAGGTCAGGGTGCCGCCGAGGCTCTCGGCGCGGGCCGCCAGAGAGCTCAGTCCGTTGCCGCCGCACCCCGTGGCGCCGGGCAGGTCCGCGAAGTGGGCGGAACGGGCGTCGCGCAGCCCGTCGTTGGCGATGGCCAGCCGCACCCGGCCGTCCCGGGCGCCCGCCTCGATCACACACTTCTGGGCCTTGCTGTGCCGCAGGATGTTGGTGACGCCCTCGCGCAGCACGGTCGCGAGGACCGAGTCGACCGCCGGGGACACCGCTCCCGTGGCCACCCGCACCTCGGCGTGGATGCCGACCGCCCGCAACAGCGAGGACGCCGCCGGGAGTTCCCGGTCCAGGCACATGCGCAGATAGCTGCCCGCCACCGAGCGCACCTCCGCGGACGCCTGCCGGGCCGCCTGCACGATCTCGGTGATCTCGGTCTCCGCCCGCTCGGGGTCGACCCGCACCAGCCGGTGCGTGAGCTCACACTTGAGGGTGATGGTGGACAGGCTGAAGCCGAGCAGGTCGTGCAGATCGCGGGCGAACCGCACCCGCTCCTGGGCGAGGGTGACCCGGACCAGTTCGTCCCGGGCGGCCTGCACCTCGGCGATGAGACCGGTCAGCCGGCTCAGCCCGTACACCACCAGACCGGTGAGGGTGGTCGCGACGAGGTTGTACGCCAGTTCGCCCACGCCGTAGCCGACGAGGAAGTTCACCGCGCCCGTCGCCGCGACGACCAGGCCGAACGCGGCCCAGGCGAGGGCCGGGCGCAGCACCAGCAGACAGGACGAGCACAGGAAGCCGGGCATGCCGAGCCAGGCGTCGCCGAAGAACGCGAACGGCCCGAAGGTGAGCACCGCCTGGGCGGCGAGGGTGAACCGGTGACGGCGTGCCCAGCGCGGGGCCCGGGCCGGGAAGGAGTGGCAGAACTGCAGCCCGAGCAGCAGCGCCATCAGCACACAGAACGAGGTCAGGCCGAGCGCGCCCAGGCCGCCGCGCGCCGCGTAGGTCAGGGCCACCCCGAAGAAGCAGAGGATGACCACGGTGGTGATCGCGGAGGCCATCCTCGGAGCCAGTTCGACGTTGCTGACCGGTCTTTCACGCATCGGCCCGGCGGACACCAAAGGACGGAACCATCGCACTGAAACCCCCCACTCGAATGCGATTTCGGTCGAGCTACAGCATAGGGTCGCCCGCCTCGATCGCAGGGAGTGCCGAGACCACGAACTCCCCGACGCCCGGTTCGGCGCGCCAGTCCAGGCCGAAGGCGCGGGCCGCCGCCTCGGTGTCGCCGAACGCCAGCGCGCAGGGCCCGAGGCCCATCGCGGTCGCCACCAGGTACAGGGTCTGCTGGAGGGCGCCGACCTCCTTGAGCAGGGCGCTGTAGGCGGTGCCCCGGTAGGAGCCGGCGATACGGCGGTACCGGGCCGTCATGCTGATCAGCACCGACGGCTCCTGGCTGAGGCCGGCGTGCGCGGCGGCCTCGGCGAGCAGGTCGTCGACCAGGTCGGGCGCCGGGTCCAGCGCGGCGAGGCGGTGGCCGTGCGGGTCGTAGTGGTACACCCCGCGCTTGAGGTCGCCGCCGCCGCTGACGGTGAGGTACAGCTCCAGCGGGTAGCGCGAGCCGAGGCTCGGGTAGGGGCGGCCGCCGCCGGGGCGTTCGGCGGCGGAGCGGTGCAGCAGCTCGCCGAGCTGGTCGAGGGAGAGGGGTCGTCCGTCGTCGGGGCGCTCGGAGCGGCGGGCGGCGAGGACCTCGCCGAGGCCGGGTCCGCGCCGGGCCGACCCGCCGGGGACGGGCAGGGGGATGGCGGGGACCCCCCGGGGGCCGGCCTCGGGCGCCCAGGTCACGGGGCTGCCATCGTTGTCGTACTCCCCCACCGGCTCGTCGTGCGCGCCGGGCCTGCTGCGCTGGTGGACCAGGAGTTCCCGCGGCGACCAGGGGGCCAGCGCCGGGTCCTCGTCCTCGGCGAAGGTGTAGCCGCCGGGGTCTTGCTCGCGGGGGGTGCCGGGGACGAGCATGCCGGCGGCCTCCAGGTAGCCGACGACCAGGGAGGTCTCGGCGACCGGCAGGCCGAGCAGCCGGGACACCTCGCCGACGGCGGTGGGGCGGGCGTAGCAGCTGATCAGCCAGCCGGCCTGCGGGGTGTGCAGGACGACCCGGTGCGCGGCGAGCGCGGACTCAGCGATCCAGCCCTCGGGGCCGGCGGTGAGGGTGACGAACCGGGACAGGCGGTGGACGGCGTGCGCGCCGGGGCGGCGGGGGGTGAACCGGGCGCGGCGGGCGATGGGGACGACGGTGACGTGGTCGGTGCCGCCGGCGAGGGCGAGGGTGCGCACCACGACGTGCTGGAGCCGTCCGAGGACGGCGTCCAGGGCGTCGTACTGCGGGCGTTCCTCGGCCGGCCCGGTGCCCTCGCTGAAGCCGGGCAGCACGTTGTCGAGGGAGACCGGGCCGTACGTCATGCGTTCCAGGGCCCGGCCGACGGCCGGGGTGCGGGCGTCGAGGCGGATCTCCTCCCAGGGGGTGCTGACGACACCGGCGCCCGGGTCGCCGGGCACGGACCTGAATCCGCAGTCCTCACGCAGCGACCACAGCGGCATCAGGGACGGGGCGGCGGCATTCATCGGCGAGACCTCGGTAAGGACGGCGGGACGGTGGGGGGCGTCACAGGAACAGCGGGACCGGGTTGAGGTCCTCGTAGCGGACGGGGGTGGAGCGGCGCCCCAGGCGGACCGGCACGTCGTAGAGGCGGCCGGGGCCGAAGCGGGCCCAGAAGGTGCGCAGACCGGGCACCACCACCTTCACGACGGGCACGTCGGTGTCGGGACGGGTCTGGTCGAGGACGAGGAGTTCGCTGCCGAGGCCGCGGACGATCCGTACGGCTTCGGCGACGTCGTCGGCCAGGTCGGCGCGCGGGGTGTACGGGAAGTCCTCGGGGGTGCGGGGCGTCCCGGTGGGGGCGGGCAGCAGGTAGGGCTGGTCGTCGGTGGTGGCGGTCCGCCACCAGGACAGGACGGCCGGGTCGTCGCAGCTGTAGCCGGAGCCGTCGGCCCGGGCCCGGGCGACCGGCGGCAGCATCTGGTTCAGTTCGGCGACCGCGCGGCGCAGGGCGATCCGGGCGTCGAAGTGGGCGCCGAAGCCGAGGGTGATGTCCTGGGCCGGTTTGTCGGTGCGCGCGGACAGGGCGGCGAACACGGGGACGCCGAGGTCGCTGGTGAGGTCGAGGACCCACAGGCGGCGGTCGAGCCCTTGGTGTTCCTCGCGGATCCGCGCGACCCACGGGTCGCCGAAGGCGTCGAGGTCGACGCCGGGCTGCCGGGTGCGGTTGTACCACCACAGGGCGACCGCGTCGCGTTCGACGAGTTCCAGGAAGCCCTGCACGACGGCGTCCTCGCGGGAGCCGCCGGCCGCCGAGCCGTTGGAGGTGGCGGCGAACGGGCGGCGGTCGCCGGGGGCGTTGTAGTAGAGCATCGCGGTGGGCACGAGACGGTGGCGGCCGTCGGTCAGGGACCACATCGGGGTCCACTCGACGGGCGCGCTCTCGTCGAAGGGCTCGCACACGCGGTGCGCCGGGCCGTGGGTGGCGTTCCAGCGCTCGCGGCCCTCGTACTGGCGGGGGTGGAACAGCTGCACGCCGTCCGGGTGCACCGCCCGGTCGGCGACGTCCCGGTAGGCGGCCCGTACGGTCGGCTCGTCCCCCTGGAACCAGCCGCTGTGCCGCTCCACGGCCTCGCACAGGGCGCTGACCTTCGCCTGGGTCTCGGTGGTGCCCTTGCCGGAGCTGTGGGTGCGCAGTCCGTTCCGGATCCCGGCGAGGCCGGTGGGGGCGGTGGCCGGGTTGTGGCCGGAGTGGAAGCAGTTGAGGAAGCCGGGGCCGCGGCGGTCGCGGCGGATCTCCTTGACCACGCCGGTCAGGTCGTCGACGAGGTGGCCGTGGCGTTCGAGCATCCGCTCCGGGGACAGCGCGCGCTCTCCGGTGCCGGTGGCGGTCTTGGGGCGGGAGGTGATCGTGAAGGGGGCCTCGACCTGGCGTCTCATCAGGGAGGGGTCGCCGCAGGAGGGGCACTGGGGGCGGCGGCGCACCGGATGGTGGCGGCTCGTCAGGTCCAGCGGGTTGAGGGCCCACAGGGCGGACTGGCCCGGGTGGCGCTGTCCGGCGAGCCACTTCACGGCCTCCAGGCAGGCCAGGTGCAGTCCGGCGGCCCGGCCGGCGGCGAGGGCGGACGGCGGGGTGCGCACGGGGCGGCCGAGGGCCTCGCCCAGGAACGCCTCGGCGGGGCGGTTGCGGCGCAGGGGCTCGGCGAGACAGTGCCAGCAGGGGCCGTCGCCCCGGCCCTCGCTCCCGCCGGCGCCGTCGGCGCCGGCGCCGGCGGGCCGGAACACGGGGCCGATCCAGGGCTGTTCGCCCGTCAGGCGGACCAGCAGCCACGGGGTGCCGGCGGTGCGGTAGTGGGCGTCGAGGGTGGCGAGTGCCGGGTCGAGGTAGCTGTCGCAGAGGACGACGGCGAGACCGGGGGGTTCGGTGTCGTGGCCGGGCCGGTGCAGGCGCAGGCCGTCGGCGGTGAGCGCGGCGGTCATGTCGGGGGCGGCGCGGCGGGCGTGGGTGCCCACCGAGGCGACCGTGACGGTGGCACCGGCGGTGCGGCGGGCGGCGGCGGGGCCGTCCATGCCCGCGAGGTTCCAGAAGGCCTCGTCGCCGCGGGTGCCCGCGTCCGGCGGGCGGTGGGTGAGCAGCCCGTTGTCGAGGAGGTCCGCGACGAGTTTGCGCACCTGCGCCGGGAAGAGTCCGGCGGGCGCCTCCTCGGCGAGCTGGTCGAGCGTGCGGGTGCCGTCGAGGAGCGGGGCGAGTTCGGTGACACCGGTGCCGCGCAGCACGGTCACGCCGCGTTCGGACACCAGGAACACCCCCTCACCCGGGACCACTTCGGCGGTCAGATGGTGCTTGAAGGCCAGTCCGGGCCGTACGTCGTGCTGCTGGATCGCCACCGTGTGCGTCGCTGCGGTGTCTGTCGCCGTCGTGTGCTTCGTCACTGCCGTTCCCCCCATTCCCCCTGATCGGCTGCGGTCTGCGCGGCTGGGTCACTCGGCGAGCGCGGAGGTCTCCGTCCAGCAGATGCAGGTGCCCGGCTGGAACGGCTCGGCGGCCAGCGCGGCGAGGTCCTCGATGACGAGGCCCTCGGCGGCGGGGGCGTCGGTGGTGGGGAACGCGTTGGTGGCGGCGTTGAGGTTCATGGATCGGCCCTTCCCTCGCGGTGGGTGTCTCTCGGTGAGGAGAAGTCTTCCGGGGCGAGGGACGGGCCGACAGTGCCGGGGTCACCGGCTCGGCATGACATTTTCATGATCGTCCAGAGGGGTTCTCACACTCCTTCCGAGGGTCCCGGGGCGTCGGCCATGCCCGCCGTCAGGGTGCTGCCGTCGTCCGGGTCGACGAGCAGGAAGGATCCGGTGCCGCGCAGGGCGGCGTAGGCGTCGACGCTGACCGGTTCGGCGGTGCGCACCACGATCCGGCCGATGTCGTTGACCTCGAGCGTGCCGGGGCCCGGGCCTTCCGTCAGGTCGTGCAGGTCGAGCCGGGAGCCGATCTCCTCGACGACCGCCCGCACGGTCCGGGTGGTGTGCCGCAGCAGCACGCGCTGCCCGGCGCGCAGCGGGCGTTCGGTGAGATGGCAGACGGTCGCGTGCAGCCGGCGGGTGGGGCGGGGCGCGTCGGCCACGGGGGCCAGCAGGTCACCGCGGGCGATGTCGAGGTCGTCGGCGAGCCGGACCGTCACCGACTGCGGCGCCCACGCCCGCGGGGCCGGTCCCGCCGGGGTGTCGATGGCCTCGACGACGCTGGTGCGGCCCGACGGCAGCACGGTGACCGGGTCGCCGACCCGCAGCAGTCCGGAGGCGAGCCGGCCGGCGTAGCCGCGGTAGTCGCGGTGGCCGGGGGTCTGCGGCCGGATGACGTACTGGACGGGCAGCCGGACCGGTTCGGTGCGCGGGTCGGTGCCGGTGGGCGCGGTCTCCAGGTGCTCGAGGACGGTCGGGCCCGCGTACCAGTCCATGCGGTCGGAGGGGCGTACGACGTTGTCGCCGTCCAGCGCCGAGACCGGCACGGCGGTCACCCGGGGCACGCCGAGGGCGCGGGCGCAGGCGGCGAACTCGGCGGCGATGTCCGCGAAGACCTGCTCGGAGCAGCCCGCCAGGTCCATCTTGTTGACGACGAGCGTCACCTGGGGGATGCGCAGCAGCGCGGCCACGGCGAGATGGCGGCGGGTCTGCTCGACGATCCCGTGCCGGGCGTCGACGAGGACGAGGGCGAGGTCGGCGGTGGAGGCGCCGGTGACCATGTTGCGGGTGTACTGCACATGGCCGGGGGTGTCGGCGAGGATGAACCGGCGCCGGGCGGTGGCGAAGTAGCGGTAGGCGACGTCGATGGTGATGCCCTGTTCGCGTTCCGCGCGCAGTCCGTCGGTGAGCAGGGCGAGGTCGGGGGCGTCCTGGCCGCGGGCCAGCGACGCGGCCTCGACGGCGGCGAGCTGGTCGGACAGGACGGACTTGGAGTCGTGCAGCAGCCGTCCGACGAGGGTGGACTTGCCGTCGTCGACGGAGCCGGCGGTGGCGAACCGCAGGGTGGTGGCGTTCAGAGGCTGGGTGGCGGTCTGCATGGCTAGAAGTAGCCCTCCCTCTTGCGGTCTTCCATGGCGGCTTCGGAGAGCTTGTCGTCGGCGCGGGTGGCGCCCCGCTCGGTGAGCCGGGAGGCGGCGATCTCCTCGATCACCTCGGCGACGGTGCCGGCGGTCGACTCCACGGCGCCGGTGCAGGACATGTCGCCGACCGTGCGGTAGCGGACCCGCCGGGTCCGCAGGTGTTCGCCCTCGCGGGGGCCGCCCCAGTCGCCGGGCGCCAGCCACATGCCGGCGCGGGCGAAGACCTCCCGCTCGTGGGCGTAGTAGATCGAGGGCAGTTCGATGGCCTCGCGCTGGATGTACTGCCACACGTCGAGCTCGGTCCAGTTGGACAGCGGGAAGACACGGACGTGTTCGCCGGGGGCGTGCCGGCCGTTGTAGAGGGACCACAGTTCGGGGCGCTGGCGGCGCGGGTCCCAGGCGCCGAACTCGTCGCGCAGCGAGAACACGCGCTCCTTGGCGCGGGCCTTCTCCTCGTCGCGCCGGCCCCCGCCGAACACGGCGTCGTGCCGCCCGGCGGTGAGGGCGTCGAGCAGCGGGACGGTCTGCAGGGGGTTGCGGGTGCCGTCGGGGCGCTCGCGGAGCCGGCCGTCGTCGAGGTAGTCCTGGACGCGGGCCACGTGCAGCCTGAGGTGGTGGCGGGCCACCACGCGGTCCCGGTAGGCGAGGACCTCGGGGAAGTTGTGGCCGGTGTCGACGTGCAGCAGGGAGAAGGGGATCGCGGCGGGGGCGAACGCCTTCAGCGCCAGATGCAGCATGACGATGGAGTCCTTGCCGCCGGAGAACAGCAGCACCGGCCGCTCGAACTCGCCCGCCACCTCACGGAAGATGTGCAGGGCCTCCGACTCGACGGTGTCGAGGTGGGAGAGGGCGTAGGTCTCGGTCTCGGTCCTGGTGTCGGTCGTCAGGGTGGTCATGCCAGGCCCCTCTCCGCGAGCAGGGCGAGCAGGGCGGCGACCGAGCTGTCGACGGACTCGGTGTGCGAGTCGATCCGCAGGTCGGGCGCGAGGGGCTCCTCGTACGGGGCGTCGACACCGGTCAGTCCGCTGAGCCGGCCGGCGGCGCGGCGGGCGTACAGGCCCTTGACGTCCCGTACGGAGCACACCTCGACCGGGGCGGCCACATGCACCTCCAGGTAGGGGGTGCGGCTCTCGCGGTGCAGGTCGCGGACGGCGGCGCGGGAGTCGGCGTAGGGGGCGATGACGGGGACGAGGGCGAGGACGCCGTTGCGGGCGAGGACGTGCGCGACATGGCCGATGCGGGTCACGTTGCGGTGGCGGTCCTCACGGGAGAAGCCGAGGCCGTCGGAGAGGGTGCGGCGCAGGGCGTCGCCGTCGAGCACCTCGGCGCGGCGGCCGGCGGCGGTCAGGACGTCGGCGGTGGCCTGCGCGACGGTGGTCTTGCCGGAGCTGGGCAGGCCGGTCAGCCAGACGGTCGCGCCGGGGTAGCAGGTGCAGAAGGAGGGGGCGGCCGTCGGGCGCGCGGGGTCGGTGGGGTGGTGCGGCGGGGCGATGAGGCCGGGGCCAAGGGCCGTGGTCGGCGGGGTCACATCGTGCTCCATTCTCGGACGGCGGCGGTCAGCAGACGCCGGGCCTGCCGGAACTCGGCCGCGGGCAGGTGTTCGGCGGGGGTGTGGTCGAGGCTCGCGTCGCCGGGGCCGTAGGCGACCATGGGGACGCCCCGCCAGGTGGTGGCGAGCGTGTTCATGTCGCTGCTGCCCTTCTTCATCAGGTAGCGGGGTCTCGACTCCTCGGTGCGGAAGGCGCGTTGGAACGCCTTGACGAGGGGGCTGGTGCGCGGGGTGGCCACGCCGGGCGTGGCGCGGAGCACGTCGAGGCGGACGGGCTCGGACACGGCGGCGCCGAGGGCCTCGAGGAGCGTCTCGACCGCGTGCCCCGGCGGCAGGCGTACGTCGACCACGGCCTCCCCCGCCTGGACGTCGCCCTCGTTGAGGGCGCGCACCCCGAGCGTCGCGGTGAGCGCGTCGGGGGCGGTGGCGGTGACGGCGGCGCGTACGGCGGTGAGCGCCTCCACCAGCCGGTCGCCGGCCGTACGGACGCCCTCGCCGGCGGTGTGGCCGACGCACTCCCGGGTGTGCAGGCGGATCTTGACCAGGCCGTAGTAGCCGAGGGTGAGGGCGGCGGCACCGCTGGGCTCGCCGACGATCACCGCGTCGGCCGGGTAGCTGTCGCGGACGTGGAAGGCGCCGGCTCCGGTGATCTCCTCCTCGACGGCGCCGACCACCCGGAGCTCGACGCCCTCCGGCGGTTCGTAGGCCGCGAGGGTCTCCAGGAAGGCGACCAGGCTGCCCTTGGCGTCGACCGAGCCGCGCCCGGAGAGCGTCTCGCCGTCCCAGCGCACCGGCCACCGGTAGGGCACGGTGTCGAGGTGACCGAGCATCAGCAGCCGGCGCTCGCCCGCGCCCTTGGTGGCGACCAGGTTGCCGACGGCGTCGATCTCGCTCTTGATGCCCTGCTCGGCGCACCAGTCCGCGAGCAGGACGGCGAGTTCGCGTTCGTCGCGGGAGACGGAGGAGATCTGCACGGTGCGGGAGAGCAGGGTGAGGTCGGCGGCGGGCGGGGTGGCCGCCCAGAAGCGGGTGGCGCCGGTGGTGGACAGGGTGTGCGGGCCGGTGATCGCGGTGTCGGAGGGGCCGTCGATGGCGATCTCGGCGGCGCGCACCTTCTGCCGCATCCGGCCGCGGGCGTACCGGCCGCCCTCCCCCCGGCCGAGGTGGCGCAGCGTGCTGGTCGGGTCGGCGGGGTCGGCGAGGAGTCCGGCGGTGCCGGTGACCAGGCGCAGATGGTCGGCGTTCAGGGCGCGGGCCAGGGTGGCGGCGAGGACGTCGGCGTCGACGTTGAGGGGGGTGCCGTCGTCGGTGGCGGCGACCGGCGGGGAGAGACAGACCACGTCGAAGGCGTCGAGGAGGGCGGTGACGCGGGGGGCGTCGACGCGGTGCACGGTGCCGGCGCGGTGGTCGCGGACCAGGCGGAGCCGGTCGCCGTCGCGCACCCGCAGGGGGCCGTTGGGGGCCGCCGTCACCAGGGCGCCGGTGCGGGCCACCGAGGCGTACACCGACAGGCCGCGGCGGGTCAGCTCCCGCTCGACGAGGGGGAGGGTGACCTCCTCGTAGGCGGCGACGATGTGCCGCATCTCCTCCGGCGGGCAGTAGCGGATCTCGTCGCCGGCGCGGGAGAGGAGGGTGCGGATCTCACGGCCGGTGCGTCGGTAGTGCTCGGCGATGCCCTGGGCGCCGCCCGCGATCAGGAGGACTCGGGCGCCGCGGGCGCGGAGGGCTGCGACCTCGTCGAAGACGTGGGGGTGGGTGAGGGTGGCGCTGCCGAGTTTGACGACGTGGAGGGCGGGTTCGCGGGCGCTGGCCGTCTCGCCCAGGGGTGGGGCGGATCCCGGGGGCATGTCGGTACTCCTTCGGGTGTCGGGACGTGGTGCGCGGGGGGCGGGGTGTCAGGGGATGGCCCTGGTGTTGCCGCCGTCCGCCACGAGGACCGTGCCCGTGACGAAGGCGGCCTGGGTGCTGGCGAGGAAGGCGACCAGGGCGCCCAGGTCCTCGGCGCGGCCGATGCGGCCGAGGGGGATGCCGGCGGCGACCTCGGCGAGGCGTTCCTCGACCCGGTCGCCGTACTGGACGTCGAGGATGGGCGTGCGGTGGAAGCCGGGGGCGAGGACGTTGACGGTGACGCCGGCGGGGCCGAAGGCCTCGACGAGGCCCTTGGCGAAGCCGAGGACACCGAGCCGGGCGACCGAGGACAGTCCGCTGCCCGGATGGGGCTGCCGCACCGACTCGGAGGTGATCATCACGATCCGGCCCCAGCCGGCCGCGCGCAGGTACGGCGCGGCCGCCAGGGACAGCGAGACGTGCGGCAGCAGGTTGTCGTTGACGGCCTCCCGGTACTGGGCGACCTCGAAGTCCTGTACGGGCCCGAAGGGCACCCCGCCGGAGTTGCTGACGACGACGTGCAGCGCTCCGAACTCCTCGGCGGTGTGCCGTACCCAGGCGGCGGCGGCGTGTTCGTCGCGCAGGTCCACCACCCGGCTGAGCACCCGGCCGGGCCCGCTCGCGTCGACCTCCCGGTGGGCGGCGGCGAGCCGGCCGGGGTCACGGCCGCAGATCGACACGTCGGCGCCCTCGGCGGCGAGCACCTTGGCGACGGCGAGTCCGATGCCGCTGCTGGAGGCGGCGACGAGGGCGGCCCGCCCGGACAGTCCGAGGTTCACCAGAGCTCACCGGGCCACAGCGGGCGGACGACGCCCGTCTCGCGGGCGGCCGTGCGGGAGGACGGGGCGCCGGCGCGGGGCGCCTCGGCGGGACGCGTGGCCCTGGACGGCGTACCGGAGGACGGCGTACCGGAGGACGGGCCGCCGGCGGAGGGCCGGCCGGGGGCCGTCGGGTAGCCGTAGCGGGCGAGCAGGGGCAGGGCCGGGGCCGTCGCCGCGGCGATGTCGGCGGTGGACAGGGCGGTGCGCCAGCGCTCGTCGGGGCGGATCGCCGTCACCCCGCGCCGCAGCCGGTCCGGGTTGCCGGTGACGGTGTGGTTGACGCCGAGGGTGACGCGGCCCGCGGTGTCGACGGGCACCTCGTCGTCCAGGCCCGCGAACCGCAGCACCTCGGCGACGGTCTCCCGGGGACGGGTGGAGAGGTCCTCGTGGCGGATGCGGAGGTAGCGGTCCGGTGCCTGCCGGCCCACGCGTTCCGAGGCGAGGTTGAAGGCCGTCCAGTAGCCGCTGGAGCGGGCCGGGGACATCGGGTCGATGTACTCCTTGGCGCTGCGGTACGACAGTGCCGTGGCCCTCGGGTCGCGCACGATGTGCAGCACCTTCACGTCGAGGTCGCCCCGGCCCAGCAGGGCGGCGGCCTCCGCAGGGCACTTGGAGCCGTCCACCACCAGCCGGTCGGCGCCGTGGGCGGCCGTCCCCCGGTAGACGGCGGCCGACTGGTCGAGCAGTTCGGTGACGCCCGCGTCCACGGGCCGCGCCCCGCGGGCCTCGGCGAGCCGGGCCCCGGTGTGCCGGGTGCGCATCAGCTTCCGCTGGAGGGCGAGCATGCGGTGCGCGGTCGCCTCGGTGCCGCCGGCGGGCAGCGCGGCCAGCGCCTCGGACCACAGCGGGCACCCGGTCAGCGGCTGCCCGCAGCCGCAGCTGGAGTTGGTGCCGGCGCCGAGGACGCCGTTCTTCCACAGGAAGTGCAGTTCGCCGATGTGCCGTACACCGGGCAGCTCGTTGAGGACGTTGCCGAGCAGCGTGCTGCCGCTGCGCATCCATCCGGTGATGTAGAGGACCCGGACAGGGGGGCCGGACATGGGGTTCCCTTCGTCGGCGGGAGACGGGACGGTGTCGCGGTGGGCGGGCGGTCAGTCGCGGCTCAGCAGCAGGAAGTGCTGGGGCAGGTGGACGGCGAGTCCGACGCGGGTGGTGGCCTCGACGACGTCGGAGCCGTCCGGGCCCTGGCCGCGCAGCAGGGCGAGGGAGGCCACGTCGGGGACGAGGAGGGTGACGGCGGCGCGGAAGTCGCCGAGGAGGATCTGGTCGCGCGGGATCATGCGGGTGCGGGAGACGGTGATGCCGGCCGCTCCGAGCTGCCCGAGGACGCCGGCGTGCACCAGCTCCCAGTAGGTGAAGGGGTGCACGACGATGCCGTCGCAGGAGCCGCCGGTCTCCTCGACCTCGGCGGCCGCCTCGGTGATCGCCGCGTACACGTCGTCGCCGAGCGGGCCGCGGCGGATGCCGGGCAGGGCGAGCAGGCCGGTGACGGCCTTGTCGTCGCTGCCGTGCAGCAGGGTCTGGTTCTCCACCACCGACAGCCGGACCAGGACCCGGTAGTCGACGAAGGAGGCGAGCAGCGACGGCTCGTCGAGCAGCCCCGCGGGCAGCGGCACCCGCACCTTCAGGTCGGTCAGTGCGGCGTGCTCCACGCGGGAGGTGAAGGAGCCCTCGGGGGTGGTGCGGTAGGAGGTGCCGGAGGGCGCGAGGTGCGCGGCCGGCTCGTGCACGTACGGCACGGGGGCGTCGGCGACCGACGCCGTCTTCAGCAGGTGCCGCACCGCGTACCGAGGGCGGGTCGCGAACAGCGGGAACACCGCCGGGAGATGGGCGCGGAACGGTACGACGCGGTCCTCGCCGGCCGCGGCCCCGCGCACCGACCAGGCGAACTCCTCGCCCGGGCTGCGCTCGGCCAGACCGGGGTCGGCGAGCTGTATCCGGACGCCCTGCGTCACTGCGGAGGAGGCGGTCGCTGCCAGCATGTCTGCTCCCTGGGTAGCTCTCGAAGGAACGTGCTTCAAGGTCTCGGTTCTGAAATGACAGTAGGCTTCCCGAATGCATTGCAGGGGGTAATGCGGCGCCTGTTTTTTATGGCCTGAATAAGGTGCGGTGATTCCCGCCCCCGGCCCGTTCAGGAGATCTGCACACGCCGATCATGAAGATCTCATACCCATCCCGTGAGCTGCGCCGTGGCCGTGCGGAAGCGCTCCGTCCTAGGCTGCGGTCAGCGCCAGGAATTCGACTTGGACGGGGTGGGAGAATGCGTCACGACTTGCAGATAAATCGCCTGAGGGCGTTGGTGGCGGTGGTCGAGCACGGGGGGTTCAGGCGGGCCGCGGAGGCCCTGCACATCACCCAGCCCGCGGTGAGCCAGCAGATCCGCCAGCTCAGCGGCCTGATCAAGCGGCCGGTCTTCGCCTCCACGGGGCGCGAGATGCGGCTCAGCCCGCAGGGCGAGGAACTGCTCGAGTACGCCCGCCGCATGGTGGCCCTCAACGACGAGGCCGTGGCCCGGTTCGTGCCCGAGGCCGGCCAGGTGCTGCTGTCGGTCGGGGTGACCAGCCAGCTCGCCGAGGTCCTCCCCGAGTTCCTGCGCCGCGTCAACCGGGGGCTGCCGCATGTGCAGCTCAGGGTGCGCACGGGGGCGAGCGAGGCGCTGGCCCAGCAGCTCGGCACCGGTCAGCTGGACGCGGCGCTGCTGCTGCAGGCCGGGCCGGCGGAGCCGGGGACGCGGACCACGGAGCTGGGCCGGATGCGGCTGGGCTGGTTCGGCCGTCCCGCGATCGGCGAGCGCGACACGCTGCCGCTGGCCCTGTTCCCGACGCCCTGCACCCTGCGCGCCGGGGTCGGCGAGGTCCTCGACCGGGCGGGGGTGGCCTGGCGGATCGCGTACGAGGGCCCGGAGCTGATCGGGCTGCGCTCGGCGGCGAAGGCGGGCCTCGGCATGACCTGCCTGGTCGCCAACGGCGACGAGCTGTGGGGGCTGGCGAGGACCGTCCACCCGGGGCTGCCCGAGCCGCCGGCCCCGCTGCCGGTGACCCTGGCGCTGGCGCCGGGCGCCGCCCCGGAGGACTTCGCGCGGATCGCGGAGAAGGCGTTCCGGCAGGCGTTGCAGGGCTATCCGCTGGAGCCGGCCGGGCCCACCGTCCTTCCGCTCTCCCGCATAAGCAGCCGCGTTCACTCCCATTCGAGCCCCTCATGAAAAGCGGCCGAACGGAGCGAATTCCCAGGGATACAGTCCCTGTTGTTCCTTCGGTTTCCACCCGTTCCGCACAGTGAGAGGAATTCCCATGTCCCAGACCCTGACCGCCACCGAATGTCTCGAATGCGCCGCCGAGGTTCCGTGGGAGAACGACCCGCGGGTCGGCGAGATCATCGAGTGCCCGGAGTGCGCGATCGAACTCGAGGTGGAGTCGGTCGAGCCGCCCCGTCTGGTCCTCGCGCCCGAGGTCGAGGAGGACTGGGGCGAGTAGTCGCACCCGGTCCGCGATTCCCGGATTCCCGCGATTCCCGAAATCCCCACGATTCCCACCCACGAAGAAAGGAGGCCGAAGCGATGAGTTCCGCGACACCGCGGCTCGGCGTACTCGCCTCGCGGGTCCGCTTCGAGGAGAAGTCCATCCTGGCAGCGCTTGAGAGGCGTGGCGTCGCGTGCGAGCAGATCGACCCCCGCGCGCTGTCGGTCCGGGCGGGCAGCCCCCGGACCGGCCCGCGGACCGTCCTGAACCGGGAGGTCGGCCACTACCGGGCGCTGTACGCGGCGAGCGCCCTGGAGTCGGCGGGCGTGAAGGTCCTCAACTCGGCCGCCGCGGCCGCCGTCTGCGGTGACAAGTGGCAGACGACGACGGCCCTGGTCGCCGCCGGCCTGCCGACCCCCGAGACCGTGCTGGCGCTGACGCCCGAGGCGGCCCTCGAGGCCCTGGAGGGGTTCGGCTACCCGGCCGTGATCAAGCCGCTGGTCGGGTCCTGGGGACGTCTGGTGACCCGGGTGACCGGCCCGGAGATGGCCGCTGCGGTCCTGGAGCACCTGGCCGCGCTGCCCTCCCCGCAGTCCCACGTCGTCTACGTCCAGCGCGAGGTCGCCAAGGCCGACCGGGACATCCGCGCCCTGGTCGTGGACGGCCGGGTCGTCGGTGCCACGTACCGCCGCAGCGACCAGTGGCGGACGAACGTCGCCCGCGGCGCGGTCAGCGAGCGCTGCCCCCTCGACCCCGAGCTCACCCGGCTCGCCGTGGCGGCGGCGCGGACCGTCGGCGCGCACATCGCCGGGGTGGACCTGCTCCAGGACCCCGACGGCCGGCTGACCGTGCTGGAGGTCAACGACCGGGTGGAGTTCCGGGGCCTGCAGCAGTGTCACGGCACGGACATCGACGCGGCGGACGCCATGGCCGCCCTGCTGATCAAGGAGGGACAGGCATGATCCGGGCAGCCGTCGTCGGCGCGGCCGGCTACATCGGCGGGGAACTCCTCCGTCTGCTCGTCAACCACCCCCAGGTGGAGGTCGTCAACGCCGTCTCCCGCACCCTGCGCGGCCGGCCCGTCGACAGCGTCCACCCCAACCTGCGCGGCCGCACCCGGCTCGCCTTCTCGTCGTACGACCAGCTCGGACAGCCCGATGTGCTGTTCCTGGCCACCCCGCACCGCGAGACGATGCAGCGGATGCCGGAGTACCTCGCCGCGGCACGGGTCGTGATCGACCTGTCCGGCGACTTCCGGCTGCGCGACACCACCGTCTACGAGGACTACTACGGCGCCCCGCACGAGGCGCCCGCGCTGATCGACGGGTTCACCCCGGGGATCCCCGAGTTCCACCGGGAGCGGCTGACCACCGCCGACCGGATCTCCGTGCCCGGCTGCATGGCCAACGCCGGCATCCTCGCGCTGGAGCCGCTCGCCCGCGACAAGCTGATCGAGGGCGACATCACGGTGGACGCCCGCACCGGGTCCAGCGGCTCGGGCGCCAAGGCCGGCTCGGAGAACCTGCACGCCGAACGCAGCGGCGCCCTGCGGGTGTTCGCGCCGACCCGGCACCGGCACGAGGCCGAGATCGCCCAGGCCACCGGGCACACCGTGCGGATGACGGCGACCGGCGTCGAGGCGGTGCGCGGGGTGCAGCTGCTGTGCCGGGCGGCGCTGGCCGACGGGGTGGACGAGCGGGCCGTCCGCGCCACCTACCGGGCCCGGTACGCGGCCGAGCCGTTCGTGCGGATCGTCGCCGCCCGCCGCGGGATGCACCGGTTCCCCGACGCCAAGATCCTCGCCGGCTCCAACTTCTGCGACGTGGGCTTCGCGCTGGACCGGGGCGCCTCCACCGTCACCGTGATCGCGGCCCTGGACAACCTCGTCAAGGGCGGCGCGGGCAACGCCGTGCAGTGCATGAACATCCGCTTCGGCGAACCGGAGGAGCGGGGCCTGGAGTTCACCGGCCTGCACCCCAACTGAGCACGTCCCCGCACCCCTTCACCGTCGTACGCCTTCGAAAGGACCTGGCATGAGCAGCCCGCCCCTGCTGCGCGGCACCCCGCCGCCGGCCGCAACGACCGCCGACGACCCCCGCCGGGAAGCGGACCTGCCCGAGGTCGTCACCCGGATCAGGGAGCACGTCGTGAGGATGTGCGCCTCCGACGAGGGCGGGCATCTGGGCGGCTCGATGTCCCTGGTGGAGATCCTCGCGGTGCTCTACTTCCGGGTGCTGCGGCACGATCCGTGCTTCCCCGGACTGCCCGAGCGGGACGTGCTGCTGCTCAGCAAGGGGCACGGCGGCATCGGCCTGTTCGCGACGCTGTGCGAGGCCGGCTACTTCCCGGCCGGGGAACTCGCCGGGTACGCCCGTCCCGGCAGCCACCTCACCGCCCACCCGCATCCCGGCATCCCCGGTGTGGAGATGCCCTCCGGCTCCCTCGGCCACGGTCTCGCGGTCGGCGTCGGCTACGCCCTCGCGCACCGGCTGGACGAGTCCGGCCGGCGCTGTTTCGTGGTCATGGGCGACGGCGAGCTGCAGGAGGGCTCGGTGTGGGAGGCGGCGTCGGTCGCCGCCGCGCACCGGCTCGGCCGGCTCACCGCGGTCGTGGACCGCAACGGTCTGCAGATCAGCGGCTCGACCGAGATGGTCGGAGCGCTGGAGCCGCTGGCCGACCGCTGGCGCGCGTTCGGCTGGCGGGTCCTGGAGGCCGACGGCCATGACACCGAGGCGCTGACCGCCGCGCTCACCCTCGCCCCGGACCCGCACCGGCCGACCGTGCTGATCGCCCACACCGTCAAGGGCAAGGGCGTCCCCCGGATCGAGGGGCAGGCCCGCAGCCACTACGCCAAGCTGAGCCGCCGGCAGGAGCTCCAGCTGCTGAAGGCCCTGCGCGCCGAGGCGGAGGCCCGCCGATGACCACCCTGACCGCACCCCCGCCCGCCGCCCCCGCGGCCGAGGACACCCGTTCCGCCCGCGAGGTCCACCGCGACACCGTCGCCCGGCTCCTGCCCCGCGAGGAACGGCTGGTCGTCCTCGACAGCGACACCGGGCTGTTCAACGGCGTCGACTTCGGTCTCGCCGCCGACCGCTACCTCAACCTGGGGATCGCCGAGCACACCCTGATGGGCGCCGCCTCCGGGCTGGCCCGCGAGGGCCGGATCCCGCTGGTGCACACGATGGCCGCGTTCGCCTCCTCCCGTGCGCTGGAGGCCGTGAAGCTGGACATCGCGCTGAACAACCTGCCGGTGCTGATCGCGGCCACCCACGCCGGGGTGTCGGCCGGTCACCTCGGGCCCACGCACCACGCCCTGGAGGATCTGGCGACGCTGCGGGTGCTGCCCCACATGACCGTCGTCGTGCCCGGCGACCCCGCCCAGACCGCCGAGCTGCTGCGCCAGGCCCTGGCCTGCGGCGGCCCCGTCTACCTCCGGCTCGGCCGGGGCGCCACGCCCGCGCTGCCGGCCGACGCCGAACCGCCCCGCCTGGGCAGGGCGCAGATCCTGCGCCGGGGCGGCGACATCACGCTGGCCGCCTGCGGACCGTACCCGGTCCTCGCGGCGCTGGAGGCGGCCGAGCTGCTCGCCGCCGACGGCATCGAGGCGAACGTCCTGCATCTGCACACCGTCAAGCCGCTCGACACCCCGGCGCTCCTGGAGGCCCTCGGCGACCAGCGGACGGTGATCACGGTCGAGGAGCACTGGGCGGCCGGCGGCTTCGGCTCGGCCGTCGCCGAGGAGCTGAGCGCGGTGCGGCCGGTCCAGGTGCACCGGATCGCGATGCCGGACGCCTTCGTCCAGGTCGCGGGGAGTCAGCGGCTGCTGCTCGAACAGGGCGGGGTGAGCGCGCCCGCCGTCGCCGACCGCGCCCGTCGGGCGCTCGACACCGCACAGGGAGGCACCCGATGACCACGGCACCGACGACGACGGCGCCTGCGGCCACAGCACCGCCGTACGTCTCGCAGGAGACACGCTGGCGCGCGGCCGGCTGGTGGCGCGAGGAGACGATCCTCGACGATCTGCGCCGCTGGGCCCGGCTGCGGCCCGACCGCCCCGCGCTGGTCTGTTACACGGGCGCCGCCGCGCAGACCGTGCCGTACGCCGAACTCGCCCGCCGGGTCGACCGGCTCGCCGTCGGACTGCTGCGGCTCGGTGTGCGCCGCGACGACGTGGTGACGCTCCAGCTGCCCAACTCCTGGGAGCTGGTGGCGCTCTGTCTCGCCGCCGCCCGGATCGGCGCGGTCGCCGGCCCGGTGGTGCCGACCATGCGCCGCCGCGAGGTGGAGTTCATGACCCGGCTCACCGGGAGCCCGGTCTACATCGCCGCGGCCGAGGTCCGGGGCTTCTCCTACGACGCGATGAGCGCCGAGGTCGCCGAGGCCGTGCCCACCCTGCGCCACCGGGTCCTCCTCGGCGGCGACGGCGACCTCACCCCCGGCGCCCTGGACTTCACCCGGGACCTCTACGGCCCCGAGCCCGACCCGGAGCTGCTCGCCTCGCTCGACGCGCGGGAGGCCGGACCCGACGACCCCGCCCAGATCATGTTCACCTCCGGCACCACCGGTGAGCCCAAGGGCGTGGTGCACAGCCACAACACCCTGTACGCGATGAACAAGGCGCAGGCCGAGGTGCTGGGGCTGAGCGGCGACGAGATCACCGCGATGGGCTCGCCCACCACGCACCAGGCCGGTTTCACGTGGAACTTCGTGATGCCGATGCTGCTCGGCGCGACCGCCGTGCAGGTGGACCGCTGGGATCCGGAGCGGATGCTGGACATCCTCCAGGAGCAGCGGGTGACGTTCTTCATGGGGGCGCCGACCTTCCTCTCCGACCTGATCGACGCCCAGCGGCGCACCCCGCACGATCTGTCGGCGCTGCGCAGCTTCGCCACCGGCAGCGCGCCGATCGCCCCGCTGCTGGTGGAGGACGCCGACGCGGTGCTCGGCTGCCGGGTGTACGCGCTGTGGGGCATGACGGAGAACGGCTGTGTCACCGTCACCCGTCCCGGACAGCCCCCGCTGCGGGCCGCCGAGAGCGACGGCACGGCGGTCCCGGGCATGGAGGTCCGGATCACCGGCAGGGACGGCGGCCCGGTGCCGCCCGGGGAGGGCGGCCGGCTGCAGGTGCGCGGCGCGGCCCAGTGCCTGGGCTACTTCCGCCGGGCCGAGGTGTACGCGGCGTCGGTGACCGCCGACGGCTGGTTCGACACCGGTGATCTGGCCCGGGACGACGGGCACGGCGGGATCCGGATCGCCGGGCGGGTCAAGGACATGATCGTGCGCGGTGCCGAGAACATCCCGGTCGTCGAGGTCGAGGGCGCGCTGCTGCGGCATCCGGCGGTCAAGGACGTCGCGGTGGTCGGCTACCCGGACGAGCGGCTCGGCGAGCGGGCCTGCGCGTTCCTGGTGACCGGCGGTGAGGTCCTCGGACTCCCCGAGGTCCAGGCGCACCTGGTGGGCCTCGGGATGGCGAAGACGTACTGGCCGGAGCGGGTGGTGCTGCGGGAGGAGCTGCCGCGCACCCCCTCCGGAAAGATCCAGAAATTCGCCCTGCGCGAGCTGCTGCGCGCCGAACGCGAGCGCCCCTCCGTCTGACACCCGCCCCGAGAGAAGGAAGCACAGCCCCATGGACTTCACGTTCACCGCGCCGCAGAACGACCTGGCCAAGCGGGTGGCCGAGTTCGCCGCCGACCGGATCGCCCCGCACCGGCAGGAGCAGGACCGCTCCGGCACCTACCGCCCGGACCTGATCGCCGACCTGGCCGCCGCGGACCTGTTCGCGCTCAGGATCCCGGTGGAGTACGGCGGTCTCGGCCTGGACGCGGTCAGCGCGGGTCTCGCGCTGGAGAAGCTGGCGGCTGCCGATCTGTCGGTGTGCTTCCCGGTGCTCAACGCGGCGCTCATCGGCGGGGTCCTCGCCGACAACGGCACCTCCGGGCAGCGGGCGGCCTGGCTGCCGCCGATCGCGCGCGGCGAGGCAGTGGTCGCGCTGGCGCTGACCGAGCCGGACCACGGCACGGACGCGGCCGGCATCCGGATGGCCGCGCGGCCGGACGGGGACGGCTGGGTGCTGACCGGCGAGAAGACCTCGATCATGATCGCGGCGCACGCCACCCACGCCCTGGTCTTCGCCCGCACCGGCGGGGAGGGCGCCCGGGGCATCAGCGCCTTCTACGTCCCGCTGGACGGGCCCGAGGTGCGGCGCGAGCGGCTGACCGACCTCGGCTGCAAGGCCGGCGGCCGGGGCCGGATCCTGCTGGACGGTCTGCGGGTCGGGCGGGACGAGCTGGTCGGCGAGCCGGGCGGCGGCTTCGCGGCCGTGATGCGGGGCTTCGGGGTCTCCCGGGCGTACATCGCGCTGATGGCGATCGCGGTCGGGGACGCGGCGCTGGCGGAGGCGTACGCCCACGCGAGCCGCCGCAGCGCGTTCGGGCAGCCCCTCGGACGGTTCCAGTCGGTGACGTTCCCGCTGGTGGAGCACTCCACGCTGCTGCACGCGGCGCGGCTCGTCGCGTACGAGGCGCTGTGCCGGGCGGACCGGGGCGAGGATCCCCGGATCCCGTCGAACATGGCGAAGTGGTGGGCGCCGAAGGCGGCCGTGGAGGCCACCCACCAGGCGCTGCTGACCCTCGGCCAGCTGGGCTGGAGCGAGGACGGGCCGGTGGCGCAGCGGCTGCGGGACGTCATCGGGCTCCAGCTCGCCGACGGCACCGCGGCGGCCACCAAGCTCACGGTGGCGCGGCTGGTCCTGGGCAAGGAGTACGCGCCGTGACCGCGTCAGCCGCCCGTCGCGGCCGTCGTCCGGGGTGTCCTCAGCCCCTGCCGGTACACGGTCATCTTGGAGCGGGTGCCGCACACGGCCATGGAGCACCAGCGGCCGGAGCGGTTGCGGGCGCGGTCGTAGAACGCCCAGGAACAGCGGTGGTCGTGACAGGACTTCAGCCGCTGCCAGCTGCCGTCCCCGGTGGCCTCCACGACGATGCCGAGGACCTGTGCCATCAGGCCCCGGGCCCCGTCGTGGACGGGCCGCAGGCCCGGAAGTCCGGTCGCCGGGTCGACGTCCACGACCAGCGGGAGCCGCTCGGCGAGCCGGGCGACGGTGGCACGGGCCTGCGGGTCGGGGTCACCGCCGTTGTTCTCCCGCAGCAACGCCCGCAGGGCCTCGCGGAGTTCGACCGCGCGCCTGCGGTCGGCCTCGGTGACCTCGCTCGCGGCGCCCGGTGGGCCGTAGGCGCCGAGCCAGCGGGTGAACCCCTCGACGGTGGCGAACTCGTCCGGTCCGAACTCGACGTTGAGGCTGTTGACGAAGGACTGCACCAGGGCGAGCCGGCCCGGCGCCACCTCGCGGTCCCCGGGCTGCCGCACCCGCGTTTTTCCTGTCATCCCCCAGACACTACCGGTCACCGACGTTGACCGGTATCACCCGACCTCCCTCTCCCGACCTCCCTCTTCCGACTTCCCTCTTCCGACTTCCCTCTTCCGACTTCCCTCTTCCGACCCCCCCATTGAATATCCGAAAGGAATGCCATGGCCGGCACCACCGGCGGGCGACCGCCGCTCCTCCTGCTGTGCACCGCGCAGTTCATGCTCGCCCTCGACTTCGCCATCGTGAACGTCGCCCTCGGCGGCATGCAGCGCGACCTGGGCTTCACCGACAGCGGCCTGCAGTGGGTCGTCGGCGCCTACGCGCTCTTCTACGGCGGTTTCCTGCTGCTCGGCGGCCGGGCGGGCGACGTCATCGGCCGCAAGCGGCTGTTCGTCGCCGGGCTCACCGTGTTCACCCTGGCCTCGCTGGTCGGCGGTCTCGCCACCGCGCCGTTCGTCCTGGTCGCCGCCCGCGCCCTGCAGGGGCTGGCCGCGGCGGCCGTCTCCCCGGCCGTGCTCGCGCTGATCGCCGCCGGGTTCCCGGAGGGCAAGGAGCGGGTGAAGGCGATGGGCGTCTTCGGCGCCGTCTCCTCGGCCGGTTTCTCCGGCGGTGTCGCGGCCGGCGGGCTGCTCACCGAGTACATCAGCTGGCGTGCGGTGATGCTGGTCAACCTGCCCGTCGGGATCGTCCTGGTGGTGCTCGCCGCGCGGAAGCTCGCCGCCGACCACCACGCCACCCGCTCCACGAAGCTCGACATCCCGGGCGCGATCCTCGTCACCTCCGCGATGTGCGCCTTCAGCTACGGCCTGACCGTCGCCTCCGACGAAGGCTGGAGCTCCACCCCCGTCGTCGCCTCGCTGACCGCCGGCACCGTCCTGCTGCTCGCGTTCCTGTTCGTCCAGACCCGCGTCGCGGCCCCGCTCGTGCCGCTGTCGATCTTCCGCAACCGCAGTCTGTCCTCCGGCAACGGCATCGCGTTCCTGTCCGGCGGTGTGATGTCGGTGTCGACCTTCTTCATCACCCTCTACCTCCAGCAGGTCCTGCACTACTCCGCCGTCAAGACCGGCCTCGCCTTCTTCCCGCAGGCGTTCACGGTCTTCCTCGCGAGCGTCCCGGTGATCCGGCTCACCGAGCGGCTGGGCGCCCGCCACACCCTGACCATCGGCGGGCTGCTCCTCGCCGCCGGTTCGGCGCTGCTCGCCCAGGTCACCGCGAGCAGCTCGTACCTGCTGGTGGTGCTGCCCGGCGGGGTCCTGCTCGGCCTCGGTGTCACCGTCATGATGATCACCACGGCGGTCGCCGCGACCAGCGGGGTCGCGGGACCGCAGATGGGTCTCGCCTCCGGCCTGTACAACTCCGGCCGCCAGCTCGGCGTCGGGCTGTGCCTCGCGGTCGGCGTGGCGCTCGCCGGCATCGCCGACGGCGCGGTCCGCGCCATCCCGATCGACGGCTTCCAGTCGGCGTTCTGGTTCACCGGCGCCCTGTCGGCCGGCATCGTCGCCGTCTCGGTCCTGGGCCTGCGCGGCACGGCGGTCGCCCAGGCCGCCCCCCGGCCGGCCCCGGCGACGGAGCCGGTGACCGCCCCGGCGGGTGCCGCGGCCGCCGCCAAGTAGCACCTGCAACCCCTGACACGGCCGGCCCTCCCACCCCCCGAGGGCCGGCCGTTCACCATCGCGGTTCGCGTGGAGCGCGGTTCGCGTTTGCGGAGAGGATCAGGAACGAGCCATGACTCACATACTCGTCGCGGGCGGCGGCATCGGCGGGCTGGCCGTCGCGCTCGGCCAGGCCCGCAACGGAAACCGGGTGACCGTCCTGGAGAGCCGCCCGGAGTTCGGCGAGATCGGCGCGGGCATCCAGCTCGCCCCGAACGCCTTCCACGCCCTGGACGTCCTCGGCGTCCGCGAGCGGGTCGCGGCCCGCGCCGACTTCATCGACGAACTCCGTTTCATGGACGGCACCACCGGCCGCCGGATCACCGCGATGCCGCTGACCGGCGGCTACCGCGCCCGCTTCGGCAACCCCTACGCCGTCGTCCACCGCGCCGACCTGCACCGGGCGCTCCTCGACGGCTGTGCCGACGCCGGCGTGGAGCTCCTCGGCGGGCACCGCGTCACCGGCTACACCCAGCGGGCCGGGCGGGCGACCGCGCTGACCGCGGCCGGCGACCGGTTCACCGCCGACGTCCTCATCGGCGCCGACGGACTGCGTTCCGCCGTACGCGAGCAGCTCGTCGGCGACGGTCCCCCGCGGATCTCCGGCCACACCATCTACCGCGCCGTCATCCCGATGTCCGAGGTGCCCGAGCGGCTCAGGACCCGCGCGGTGACCCTGTGGGCCGGCCCGGGATGGCACTTCGTGCACTATCCGATCGGCGGCGGCGACCACCTCAACCTCGCCGCCACCCGCGACGACGGCGCCCGCGAGGAGATCACCGGCGCGCCCGCCGGCCGCGAGGAGGTCCTCGCCGAGTTCGCCCGACTCGCCGACGGCGCACGGCGGCTGCTGGAGCTGGGGCGGGACTGGCGGATCTGGGTGCTGTGCGACCGCGACCCCGTCGACACCTGGGTGGACGGCCGCGTCGCGCTGACCGGCGACGCCGCCCACCCGATGCTCCAGTACGCCGCCCAGGGCGCCTGCATGGCCCTGGAGGACGCGGTCGCGCTCGCGACCCTGCTGCGCTGCGACCCGGCCGACATGCCGCAGCGCCTGGAGAAGTACAACGCGGTACGCCGTGAGCGCACCGCCCGCACCACCCACACCGCCCGCTGGATGGGCAGCGAGCTCTACCACCCGGCCGGGGCCCGTGCCGCCGAGCGCGACGCGCTCCTCGCCGGGCACTCCGCCGAGGACCTGCACGACGTGGTGGCGTGGCTGCACGGCACCACCGATTTCATCGGCACCTGAACGGGGGCGCATTCCCGCATGACCTCGCGTACGGATTCGAACGACAGCACCGGGGCGATCCACTTTCCCGACGAGAACGAGCTGGAGAACTGGTTCGAGGAAAATCACCGGAACACCGACGGGGTATGGCTGAAGATCGCCAAGAAGGGGTCCGGGATCCGGTCCGTCGACGCGGTCCAGGCCCTCGACGTGGCCCTGTGCTACGGCTGGATCCCGGCCCGTCGGCAATCCCTCGACGCGCGCTTCTTCCTCCAGAAACTCACCCCCCGCCGGGCCCGCAGCGTCTGGTCGATGGTCAACATCCGCAAGGTGGAGGCGCTGATCGAGGCCGGCCGGATGCGTGAGCCGGGCCTCGCCGAGATCCGCGCCGCCCAGGCCGACGGCCGCTGGGACGCCGCCTACGAGGGCCAGGCCCGCGCCGAGGTCCCGGCCGGGCTCACCGCGGCCCTCGCCGAACGGCCCGACGCCGCGGCCCGGTTCGAGGAGCTCGACCGCACCGGCCGCTATCTGCTGATGCTGCCGCTGCTCAAGGCGGTGGGCGAACAGAACCGGGAACTCCAACTGAAGAGAATACTTCAGCAATTGGAGAGCACGGCCCGCTGATTTCCCGGGAACGAGAAGCCGCCGCCCCCCACCGGGGCGGCGGCTTCTCGTTTCCATAACGAGGTGTCACCGCGTGGAAGCCCGGGGGGAATTGCGCGCGATTAGCCTTCCCGGCATGACTCTTCACATACGCCGGTGGGGCACGGGTGAGAAGACCGCCGTCCTCGTCCACGGAATGCTGAGCAGTTCGGAATGCTGGTGGGAGATCGGCCCGGCGCTGGCCGGCCGCGGATACCGGGTGGTGGCGGTGGATCTGCCGGGACACGGGCTCTCCCCCGCCGCCCCGGACGCCGGGCTGGACGACTTCGTCGAGGCGCTCGTACGGTCCGTGCCGGCCGCGCCCGACCTCGCCGTCGGCCACTCGATGGGCGCCTTCGTCCTCGCGTCCGCGCTGGAACGGATCGCCCCGCGCCGGGTGGTGTACGTGGACACCCCGTTCGGCCCGAGCCGGCTCGACGTGGACCCGCCGACGCTCACCGCCGTCTACACCAAGGCCAAGGCCCGCCGTACCCTCGACGCCCTCGACCGGCAGGAACCCGGCTGGCGGCAGCGGGACCGGGAGGTGGAGGCGCGGGCGGCCGGGCAGTTCGACGTGGCCACCTCGGTGAGCCTGTTCGCCTCCGTGGCGGGCCGGGAGTTCGCCCCGCCGGCCGGGGTGCCCTCCCTGATGGTCCGGCCGGAGCCCAGCCGGTTCGTCCCGCCGGAGGCCGTCGAGACGCTGAGCGGGCAGGGGGTGGAGGTCCGCTCGGTCGAGGGCGCCGGACATCTCACCTGGTACGGCCACCACGACGCCTTCATGGCCGCGGTCGACGGCTGGCTGGCGGAGCCGGTGCCCACGGCCGCGTGAAGGCCGTACGACCCGGCCGTCCCGTACGCCCCCTGCCCCCGTACCAGCCCCCCCGCTCCCATACGGCCCGACAGTCCCGTACACACGAAGGCCCCGCCGGACGGTCCGGCGGGGCCTTCCGCTTCCCGGGCTCAGGCCGCCGCCGGGATCCGGTCCGCGACCAGGGCCGCCATCCTCGCCACGGTCGGCTCGTCGAAGAGGTCGACGATCTCGATGTCCACCGGGAACTCCTCGCGCACCAGGTTCGTCAGCCGCGCCGCGCGCAGGGAGTCGCCGCCCAGCTCGAAGAAGTTGTCGCGCACGCCCACCCCGTCGAGCTCCAGGACCTTGGTCCACAGTCCGAGCAGTGCCTCCTCCAGCGCGCCGGCGGGCGCCTGGTAGGGGGTGTCCAGCTCGGGGCGCGAGCGGGGCGGCTCGGGCAGCGCGGCCCGGTCGATCTTGCCGTTGACGCTGGTGGGGAGGCCGCCGATGACGTACACCGCCGGCACCATGAACGACGGCAGCCGCTGGGCCAGGCCGCGCCGCAGGTCCCGTACCGAGGGAGCCGCCTCGACGCCCGGCTCGATGTACGCGGTGAGCTGGACGTCTCCCAGGCTGTCCCGGTGGGCGAGGACCGCGGCCTGGTTCACTCCGGGCAGGGTGGTCAGGACGACCTCGATCTCGCCGAGGTGGACCCGGTTGCCGCGCACCTTGACCTGGTTGTCGGTGCGGCCGACGATCTCGATGCTGCCGTCCGGCCAGTACCGGGCGAGGTCGCCCGTGCGGTACATCACGGGGTGGCGGGCCGGGTCGATCGGGTTGGTGATCCACTTCTCGGCGGTGGCCTCCGGGCGGCCCAGATAGCCGGCCGAGAGGCTGACGCCGGCGATGCACAGCTCGCCCACCAGGCCCGGCGGCAGCGGGCGCAGCTCCTCGTCGAGGACGTACGTGGTGACGTTGGTCGTCGGGCGGCCGATCGGCGGGAGGCGGCGGGCGCGGCCCCGCGCGCCGAGCTCCTCGCCGAGCGCGGTGATGTCGCAGCTCGCGACGACGGTGGCCTCGGCCGAGCCGTACAGGTTGATCAGGCGGAACGGCAGACCGGCCGGGGGCCAGGACTGGATGCGCTCGCCGCAGACGCGGATGTTCTCCAGCGGGGTGTCCTCGGGCCACTCCAGGCGCCACAGCCGCTCGGCCATCGGCTTCATCAGCAGGGTGGTGGTGATGCCCTCGCGCAGGAACCACTCCTGGAGGCGGTGCTCGGAGGAGACCACGGACACGTCGGGGATGTGCACGGTGCCGCCGCGGGCGAGCACCGGGAAGCACTCGACCTCGATCATGCCGTAGCCGGGGGCGGCCAGCCAGGTGCCCTGGGAGGCGCCGGTGGTGCCGGTCAGCTCGGCCATGCTGTGGATCAGGTTGCGGGCGGCGCCGAAGCGGACCATGACGGCCTTGGGGGCGCCGGTGGAGCCGGAGGTGTAGCAGATGTGGATCAGGTCGTCGGCGCCGACGGGCTCGGCGACCTCGGTGTCCGGCTCGGTGCGCCAGTCGTCGGTGTCCAGTGCGAGGACCGGGGCGAGCCCGCTGACCTTGTCCTCGTGGGCGGCGAGGGTCAGCACGAGCGCGGCGGAGGCGTCCTGGACCATGTAGCGGACGCGGTCGGCGGGGAAGTCGCTGTCGAGGAGGATCGCCGCGCAGGCCAGCTTGAAGCAGGCGAGCTGGGCGATCAGGCTCTCCGCGCTCCGGGGGAAGCAGACCCCGACCCGGTCGCCGGGCCTGACCCCGCGGGCGGTCAGGCGGTGCGCCAACTGGTTGGCGCGGCCGTCGAGTTCGCGGTACGTCAGCCGGGTGCCCGGCAGGATGACGGCGAGGGCGTCGGGGGTGCGGCGGGCGTGCTCGGCGACCAGCTCGTGGAAGAAGGCGGGGCCGACCGGGCCCTCGGTGTCGTTCCACTCGACCAGGGTGCGGTGCAGCTCCTCGTCGGTGAGCAGGGCGATGTCCCGTACGGCGCCGTCCGGTTCGGCCACCAGGGCGGCGAGGACCCGCTCCAGGTGACGGGCGTACTGGTCGGCGGCGGTCGCGTCGAACTCGTCGCCGTCCAGGGCGAGTTCGAAGCCTTCGGCGGTGACCGAGAGGGTGAGCGCCGCGAGCGCCCGGGTGAGGGGTCCGGTGGTGTCGACGGCGGCGTGGGCGGGGCGGCCGGTGCCGGGGTCGGTGACCACGGGCGCCTCGGACACGGTCCGCAGCAGCTCGGCGGCGGTCGTGCCGCCGTCGACGCGCAGCGCGAGCGGCTCGACGCGGTCCGGGTCGCGCCGGCGTCCGGTCAGCAGATCGGTCTCTCCGGTGTAGCGGTGCACGAGCGCGGCCAGCGCGGCCGTGGCGTACACCTCGGCCCGCTCGGCGACGGCCGCGGGGACCTCGATGGACCGGCGGTGCAGGGCACCGGTGCGGGCGCCGTCCAGGACACGCGCCAGGGGCAGGGACGAACTCGTGGTGACGGCCACGGCAGGGGTTCCTCTCGGATGGGTTCGTGCGGGGATGTCGGGGTGGGTTCAGTGCGCCGGGGTCACGAGGGCCCTGCGGGCGTCGACCGCCGCGGCCAGTTCGTCGACCATGCGGGCCGTGGTCGGCCAGTCCACGCAGGCGTCGGTGACGCTCTGGCCGTAGACGAGGCGGTCGGTGCGGCCGAGTTCGAGGTCCTGGCGGCCCGCCGCGAGGAAGCTCTCGATCATCACGCCGGCCACCCCGCGCTCCCCGGCGGCGATCCGGCGGGCGAGGTCGGCGACGACGAGCGGCTGACGCTCGTGGTCCTTGTTGCTGTTGCCGTGGCTGGCGTCGACGACGAGCTGCTGCGGCAGTCCCGCAGCGGCCAGTTCGGCGAGGGCGGCGGCGACCGCGTCGGGGCCGTAGTTGGGGCCGTCGGCGCCGCCGCGCAGGACGACATGGCCGGCGGGGTTGCCCTCGGTCGCGACGACGGCGGCCCGGCCGTCCCCGCCGATGCCGGGGTAGACGTGCGGGTGGGAGGCGGAGACGACGGCGTCCACGGCGTCCCGGACCCCGCCGTCGGTGGTGTTCTTGAAGCCGACGGGCAGGCCGAGCCCGCTGGAGAGCTGGCGGTGCACCTGGCTCTGCACGGTCCGGGCGCCGATCGCGCCCCAGGCGACCGCGTCGGCCAGGTAGTGCGGGACGAGCGGGTCGAGGAACTCGCAGGCCACCGGCAGCCCGGTGCCGGCGATCTGGGCCATCAGACCGCGCGCCAGGCCGAGCCCGCTGGGCAGGTCGTCGGAACCGTCCAGGCGGGGGTCGCTGAGCAGCCCCTTCCAGCCGAGCCGGGTGCGCGGCTTCTCGACGTACACCCGCATGACGACGATGAGCTGCTCGCGGCTCTCGGCGGCCAGCGCGGACAGCCGCTCCGCGTAGCCGAGGGCGGCGTCGGGGTCGTGCACCGAACAGGGGCCGGTGATGACGACCACGCGGTCGTCCTGGCCGTTCAGGACGCGGGTGATGTCCCGGCGGGCCAGGGCGGTGGTCTTCTTCGCGAGGCCGGACAGCGGGATCTGTGCGCGCAGCGCGTCCGGGCTGGGCAGCGTCGCGGCGGCACCGGACGCCGCGGCGGCGGGCAGAGCGGGGGCGAGGCTCGCGGCACGAAAGGGAGTCATGGTCGGGATCCGTTTCTGTGAGAGGCGGGGCGGGGGGACGCTCAGACGCCGTCGGCCGTCAGGACCGCCGCCGAGAAGGTGAAGCCCATGCCGGTGCCGATCACGAGGATGCGGTCGCCGGGGCCGAGCAGGTCGTTCCTGAGCAGGTGGTCGAGGCCGTACATCTGGTCGCAGGGCCCGAGGTGGCCGATGGTCAGACCGAGTTCGTGGACGGTGTTGCGCGGGGTGATGCCGAGGGGGCGTACGAAGCTCTCGCGGTAGAGGGTCCGGCCGACGAACGGGGTGAGGAACCAGTCGATCCCGTCGGCGTCGACGCCGGCCTCGTCCAGGGCGCGGGCCACGACCTGCCGGGTGCAGTCGGCGACCCGGGTGTGCACGTCGCGCAGCGAGACCTCGCCGGAGGCGAGGAACTCCCGTGTCCTGCGCCGCATGTCGGGCTGTCCCTCGGGGGCGGTGCGGAACGGCTCGGCGCCCCGGGAGAGGCCCTCCAGCACGGTGTCGGTACGGCTCACCAGTGAGCGCAGCCGCAGCCGTCCGGTGTCCCGGGTGACGACCCCGGCGGCGGCGCCGTCGCCGAAGACCATGCCGGGGGAGGTGTGGAAGCGGTCGGTGGGGGGCGCGAAGCGGTCGGCGAGGGTGATCAGCGCGGACGGCACGTCGGGGCGGGCGATCAGCGTGGAGGCGGCGACGTCGAGGGCGGCCAGGGAGCCGTTGGACCAGGCACCCACGGTCGTGGGTGTGGAGTCGACGTGCTCGCCGAGGAGTTCCCGGGCGATCCAGCAGGCGGCGGGCCACAGGTCGATGCCCTGGAAGTGGCCGTGGCTGTGCAGCAGCACGGTGTCGCTGTCGACGCGCGCGCCCTTCTCCAGCGCCTCCTTGACGGCCTGCCGGCCGGCGGTGACCGCCATCTCGGGCGGTGCCTGGGTGGCCCGTGCGTAGCTGACCATGCCGGTGCTCTCGGCGGCCTCGGCCGAGTACCGGCCGTCGGCGACCGCGTCGGCCACCGGCTCGAACGCGCCGAGGGTGCCTCCGGTGCCGGCGATCCAGATGTTGTCGAAGCGCATCGGACGGTTCCTTCCAAAGGGGCGACGAGACAGGGTGCGGCCGGGCCGGAACCGACCGGGCTCTGCTACCACCAAAAACGCTATGCCGGTATCGCAGCCCGGACAACGGCCTCCCGATAAGGGCCCGTTACCTCTCCGAGCAGGTCCGTGAGCAGCTCCGCGAGCAGTTCGGGGCCGCGTCGCGTCAGCACCGACGCGGGATGGAACTGGACCGAGGCGAAGCCGGGCCCGCGCAGCGCGTGCACCTCGCCGTCCGCCTCCCGGAACACCCGCACCAGGCCCTCGCGGCCGGGGCAGTCGAGCAGCTCGGCCGCGCTGTGGGCGGCGAACGTGTTGTAGAAGCCCACCGGTTCACGGCGCCCGAAGCAGTCCACCACCCGCTGCACGCCCTGGCTGGGCACCTCCCGGCGGACCAGCGGCAGCCCCAGCAGGGTGCTGAGCACCTGGTGGCCCAGGCAGACGGAGAGGAACGGGATCCCGCGCCGCAGCAGTTCGGCGGTCACCGCGCGCATCCGGGCGATCTTCGGGTCGGCGGTGTCCCGGGGGTCACCGGGCCCCGGCCCCACGATCACCAGGTCGTACGCGCCGAGCCGGAAGTCCTCGTCGTGCCGGCGTACGTCGATGCGCAGACCGCGCGCCTGGAGCAGATGACGTGCCATGTGGGTGAAGGTGTCCTCGGCGTCGATCACCAGCACCCGGCGCCCCGCCAGCGCCGCGTCCGGCCGCACCCGCTCGCCCGGGTCCCGGAACCAGAACCCCGCGAGCGGCCCGTTGCGCTCGGCCAGCGCGGCCCGCACCCGCGGATCCGCCGACAGCGGACTTTGCCGCTCCCCCGGCGCCCCCGCGGGAGCGCCCGCCGGCGCCCGCAGCGCCTCGATCAGACCGGCCGCCTTGGCCCGGGTCTCCGCGGCCTCGGCCACCGGGTCGGAGTCGCGCACCAGCGTGGCTCCCACCGGGATCCGCACCCGGCCCGCCGTGTCGATCTCGGCGGTGCGGATGAGGATCGCGGAGTCCATCCGCCGCTCCCCCGCCGCGTCCCGCCCGATCAGCGCCGCGACCCCGGCGTAGTGCCCCCGCCCCTCCGGCTCGTGACGGCTGATCACCTCGCAGGCGCTCTCCAGCGGGCCGCCGGTGACGGTCGGCGCGAGCAGCGTCTCGCGCAGGATCTCCCGGACGTCCAGGGAACTGTGCCCCTCGATCAGGTACTCGGTGTGGGCGAGCCGGTCCATCTCCTTCAGGAACGGCCCCGTGACCCGTCCGCCCAGGTCGCAGACCCGGCCGGTCATCTTCAGCTCCTCGTCGAGGACCATGTACAGCTCATTGGCCTCCTTCGGGTCGGCGAGGAAGGAGAGCACCTCGGCCGGGTCCGGGCCGCCCGCCGGATAGCGGTACGTCCCGCTGATCGGGTTCATGACGATCCGGCCGGCGTCCAGGCTCACATGCCGCTCCGGGGAGGCCCCGACGAACGTGCGGTCCCCGGTGTGCACCACGAACGACCAGTGGCTGCCCGGGCTGCGGCCCGCCAGCCGCCGGAAGAACGACAGCGCGGTCCGCGCCGACCAGCCCTCGATGCGCGCCGTGAACGTACGCCTGAGGACGAAGTTGGCGCCCGCGCCCCGCCCGATCTCCTCGGCGAGGACCCGGCGGACCCGGGCCGCGTACTCCTCGTCGTCGGCGTCGAAGCGGCCCTCGTCCATGGCGATCGGCAGATCGGGCAGCCGCTCGAGGACCTCCGTGAGGGGCAGCACCGCCTGCTCGTCCACCGCGAGGGCGATCAGCGGCGCCCCGTCGTCGGGGCAGGCGAACCCGCGCTCGCGGATCTGGCGGTACGGCAGCAGCGCCAGCACCTCGTGCCGCTCACCGGCCGCGTCCCCGGCGAGGTCCCCGGTCGTCTCCGTGTCGGCGGTCAGCGGGATGTCGGCGATCAGCTCGTGCACGGCGACCCGCCCGATGAGGACGTCGATCCGGTCGGGCCCGGTGGCGTCGGGCCGGTGCAGCAGGGCGAAGGGGGGCGGGTCGGCGCCGAGGACGCGCTCGAGGACCGGGTGCACGCTCATGGCCGGCCCCCGTCCATCGCCGCGAGCACGGCCCGCGTCGGCAGGGTCACCGAGCAGCGGGTGGCGACGTAGTCGAGGGTCTCCCGGTGGCGGGCGGCCGAGAAGTCGGCGATCGCGTCGCCGACCACGAAGGTCTGGATGTCGTGCGAGAAGCCCTCGTGCGCGGTCATCAGGATGCCGACATGGGCGTACACCCCGCAGATCACCAGCTGGTCGCGGCCGGTGCGGCGCAGCAGGCCCAGCAGATCGGTGCGGCAGAAGGCGCTGGGCCGCCACTTGGTGAACACCTCGTCGCCGGGCGCGGGGGCGATCCGCTCCGGGATGGCGCGGTGCTCGGCGTCGGCGCTCATCCCGGCGCCCCAGAAGTCCTTGAGCAGGCCGCGCTGGGCGTCCGTCATCCCGCCGGGCTGGGCGGTGTAGACGACGGGCGCGCCGGCGTCGGCGAACGCCCCGCGCAGCGCCTCGGTGTGGTCGAGGAGATCGGTCAGCGGCTGCCGCCCGCCGGCGTCGGGGCCGCCGTGGCCGAAGGGGCTGAGGAAGTAGTTCTGCAGGTCGTGGACGAGCAGCACCGCTCGCGCCGGGTCCACCGTCCAGGGGGCGGTGTTGTGCGGGAGTTCGTCCTCGGTGGGCATGGGATACGGGTCGATGAGGGGGATCGCCATGGTCAACTCCGGTGTGTGGAAAGAGGGTTGGGAGAGAGGTCGGGAATCACGCGCCGAGCGCGGCGCCGCCGTCCACCACGAGGTCGTGCAGGGTGATGTGGGCGGCCTGCTCGGACAGCAGGAACAGCACCGCGTGGGCGATGTCCTCGGGCCGGGCGAGCTTGCCGAGCGGGATGCCCACCCGGTAGGTGGCGGCCGAGCCCTCGACGGAGGGCCGCGCGAAGTCGCCGTCCGGGTACATCGAGGTGAGCATGGGTGTCTCGGTGGAGCCGGGCGCCACGACGTTGCAGCGGATGCCGTAGCGGGCCACCTCCAGGCCCAGGGTCCTGGTGAAGCTGGTGGCCGCGGCCTTGGACGCCGCGTACGCCGCCATGTTCCAGCGGGGCACGCCCGCCGAGTTGGAGGCGACGGTGACGACCGCGCCGCGCCGGCGCGGCACCATCCGGGTGACGACGGCCCGGCTGACGTGGAAGACGCCGGTGGCGTTGACGGCGAAGGTGACGTCCCAGTCCTCGTCGCTGTATCCGGTGACCTCGCCGGTGCGCAGCACCCCGGCCGCGTTCACCAGGCAGTCCAGCGGCCCGAGTTCGGACTCGGCGCGGTCCACGGCCGCGTCCACCTCGGCGCTGGAGCGCACGTCCGCGCCGAGCGTCAGCACCCGCGCGCCCTTGTCCGCCAGTTCCTTCGCCAGCGGCCGCAGCGCGGCCCGGTCGGCGTCCAGGACGGCGACGCGGGCGCCGGCGGCGGCGACCTGGCGGGCCACCGCCGCGCCGATACCGCCCGCGGCGCCGGTCACCAGGGCCGTACGGCCTTCCAGGGCCGGGTGTCCGGCCGGGGCCGGGAGTACGCCGCTCATGACTGTCCCCTCCATCCGGTGTGGTGTGCGGCGGCCGCCCGGCGGCGCCGGTCGACCGTCTCGGTACGGCGGCGCAGACCCGCCGCGACGGCGTCGGCGTCCACGCCCAGGCAGCGCACGGTGAAGGAGGACAGGGCCTCCAGGTACTCCGCCTCCAGGGCGTCCTCGTCCAGGGCGGTGGAGCGGCCGTCCTCGATCAGGACCCGGCCGCCGACGATCACCGTCTCCACGTCCATCGACCCGCCGAGCGCCAGGAAGCCCTCCAGGGGGCGCGGGTTGAGCAGATAGCGCCAGTCGGCGGCGGGGACGAGCAGCAGGTCGGCCTGTTTGCCGGGCTCCAGGCTGCCGATGCGGTCCGCCTGGTCCAGGCCGCGGGCGGGCAGCCGGGTGGCCATCGCCAGGGCGTCGGTGGGCAGCACCTCGGTCGGGTCGGCGTACATCTCGTTGTAGATCTGCCACACCGCCCGCATCGCCTCCGGCATCCCGCCGAGCGGTACCGCGGCCCCGTCGGTGGAGACCGACACGTCCAGCCCGGCCCGCCGGAACTCGGGGATGGCCCGGGTCTCGGAGACCGTGGACTCGCCGGCCTGACCGTACTTCGCGGGCGAGTGGCTGATGTGCGCGCCCGCGTCGATGAGCAGCGCCCGCTCGCCGGGGTCGGCGAAACCGCAGTGCACCGCCATGAACCGCTTCGACAGCAGCCCGGCGTCCGCGAACCGCCGCACCGGGGTGGACCCGTAGTAGGCGAGCATCACGTCGGCCTCGTTGCGCAGCGCGCCGACATGGGTGGCGAAGGGGACGTCGTAGCGGGCCGTCAGTTCGGCGAACCCGGCGGCGAGTTCGTCGCTCATGTTGGTGCCGTAGACGGAGGTCGGCCAGGCCCGTACGAGCCCGTCCGGGTCGGCCTCGCAGGCGTCGAGGAGCTCCTCGATCCGCTGGAGTTCGAGGTCGGTGTCACGGGTGCGGCGGAAGCGGCTGTCGCCGGGGGCGCAGACCGTGTCGGCGGCCCAGGTGCTCACCGTCAGCCGCATCCCGAGGTCACGGGCGGCCCGGGCGAGGGCCTGCGGTTTGTTCAGGGAGCCGACGTCGCCGAGGGTGGTGACGCCGGAGCGGAGCTGGGTCCACATCGAGTAGCGGGCGATGGCGAGGGCCTCGTCGGGGGTGAGGCGGTCGACGTGGTCGTGGAAGGCGTCGAAGACCACGGAGATCTGCGGCACGTCACCGCCGAGCGCCATGAAGACGGGCTTGTCGTCGCGGTCCGAGGCGGTGCGCAGCGCGCCCTTGAAGGGGAAGCGCATCGCGAACATCTCGTGCCAGTGGGCGTTGACGAAGCCGGGCAGGATCATCCGGTCGCGGGCGTCGACGGTCCGCAGTCCCTCGCGGTGGTGGGGTTCGACGGCCGCCTCGACCTCGGCGCGCGGCCCGGCCGCGACGATCACGCCGTCCACGGCGAGGACCGCGCCGTCCGGGACGACCCGGTCGGCGGCGTCGGCGGGGTAGAGCACCCCGCCGCTGATCAGCAGGGCGCCCATCACGCCACCCCCGCGTCCCGCGCGGCCCAGGCCTCGCCGAGGTGGCGGTACCAGGCGTCCAGGGTCGGGGCGGCGGTCAGGGCGGCGAAGTCGACGGGGACGCCCTGCCGGCGCCAGCGGGTCACCAGCAGCATCGTCTCCAGGGAGCCGAGCCCGAGGTGCACCAGGTGGGCGTCGCCCTCGACCGCCTCGGGCGCCAGCCCGATCGCCGTCGCCACGTCGCGGCGCAGCTCGTCGGCGGAGAGGGGGGTGGTACGGCGGGCGGCACGCGTGCGGGAGGGGTTGGCGACGGGCGTGCCGGTGGTGGTGGGTGTCGTGGGCGTGGTGGACACGGTCATGACGATTCACCTCGTGGGTGTCGGGGCGGCGGCGACGGAAATCCGAGCGGCGGTCCGGCCGGCTCGGGCGCCGGGGGCGCCGGCGGTGCCGGGGATGCCGACGGGGGTGCCAGGGGTGCCGGGGGTGCCGGGGGTACCGGGGGTACCGGGGATGCCGACGGGGGTCTCGGTTGTGCCAGGGGTACCTGAGGTGGCCGGGGCGCCGGAGGTGTCTGAGGAGCCGGAGGTGCCGGGGGCGTCTGAGGAGCCGGAGGAGTCGAAGGGGCCGGAGGAGCCGGAGGAGTCGGGCGCCCGGGAAGGGCCGGGAGTCCCGGGACTCCCGGGGGTGTCCGGGGTTTTCGGGCTGTCCTGGGCGGCGCTCCAGGCGCGGGAGTGTGCCGGGTCGGCGGCAGCGGCCGAGAGGACCTTCTTGTCGATCTTTCCGAGCGGTGTGAGCGGCAGGTCCGCGACGTACTCGACGCGGTCCGGCAGCTTGAAGTCGGCGAGCCCGCGCCCCTGCAGGGCCGCCTTGAGCACGCCGAGCCCCGGCCGGTCCTCGCCCCGGCCCACCAGGAAGGCGTAGATCCGCTCGCCGAGGAACTCGTCGGGCACCGGCACCACGGCCGCGGCGGCGATCCCGGGCACGGCCAGGAGATGGGCCTCGACCTCACCGGCGGCGATCTTGTCGCCGCCCCGGATGACCACGTCCTTGATCCGCCCCTCCACGACCAGCCGTCCCTCGGGGGTGACACTGGCCAGGTCACCGGTGCGGTAGTAGCCGTCCTCGGTGAAGGCGCGGGCGTTGTGCTCGGGCGCCCGGTAGTAGCCGCGCAGGGTGTACGGCCCCCGGGTGAGCAGTTCGCCGGGCTGTCCCACGGGCACCGGCGCACCGGTCGCCGGGTCGGCGATCCGCACCTCGTCGGCGTCCGACACTGGCCGGCCCTGGGTGTGCAGCACGGCGTGCGGGTCGTCGTCCGGGCGGGACATGGTGAGCAGCCCCTCGGCCATCCCGAACACCTGCTGGAGCCGGCAGCCGAGCTCCGGGGTGATCCGCGCGGCCAGCTCCGGTTCGAGCCGGGCGCCGCCGATCTGGAGCACCCGCAGGCTGGACAGGTCGGCGTCCGTCCACGCGGCCTCCTCCAGCCAGAGCCGCGCCACGGTCGGCACGACGGAGGTGAGGGTGACGCGCTCGGTCTCGATCAGCCGGAAGCAGTCGTCGGCGGTCGGATCGGGCGCGAGCACGACGGTCCCCCCGGACGACAGCGTCCCGACGACGCCGGGGCAGCCCCAGGTGAAGTTGAACTCGACCGGCAGCGCGGCCAGGTACACCGACCCCGGCCCGAGCCCGGACTGCTCCGCCACCGTGCGGGTCTGGTAGGCGTAGTCGTCGTGGGTGCGCGGAATGAGCTTCGGCAGCGCGGTCGTGCCGCCCGACAGCAGGAAGAACGCCACGTCGGCAGGGTCGTTGGCGGGCAGCGGCAGCGGATCCGCGGTCACCCGTTCCAGGGGTACGACGAGGTCGTCGGCGTCGGCGACGGACGTACCGTCCATGACGAACACCCGCCGCAGCGAGGGAAGTTCGGCGGCGAGCCGGCGCCCGAGGGCGGTGTGGTCGAAGCCCCGGAAGACGCCCGGCACCACATAGCCCGACGCCCCCGACAGCTCGCACAGGTGCCGGACCTCCTGCGCCCGGTGCGAGGTGAGGGAGAACACGGGCTTGGCGCCGGCCCGGAACAGGGCGAAGGCGACCTCGACGAACTCGGGGACGTTGGGCAGCTGGAGCACGATCCGGTCGCCCGGCCGCACCCCCTCGCGGACGAACCCGGCGGCCCTGCGGTCGACCCGGTCGGCGAGTTCGGCGTAGCTGATGCGCCGCGTCCCTGCGACGAGGGCCGTGGCGGTGCCGTGGGCCTCGGCCCAGGCGCGGGGCAGCGCGCCGAGGTCGACGCCCCGCCACAGTCCCTCGCGGCGGTAGCGCCGGGCGGTCTCCTCGGGCCAGGGCGTGCACCCTTCGAGCATCATCGGTGGTCCTCCTCGGACGATGTCGGTGACGGTGTGGGTGATGAGGCGGGGCCGTCCGGTCCGGCGGTGATCTCCACGACCGCGCAGGCGACCTCCATGCCGGGTCCGGCGGCGAGCAGCACCACCTGGTCGCCCGGCCCGACCTCGCCCCGGCTCCACAGGTGCTCCAGGCCGAGGAACGGGTCGGCCGCGCCGACATGCCCGATGTCGCGGGTGAACTCCCAGGTTCCGAGCGCGGGTTCGATGTCCAGCGGGGCGAGGTAGATGCTGTGCAGGGCGCCCCGGGCGTAGCCGGTGTGACAGATCCGGGCCACCTTCTCCAGCCCGCTGCCGGCCTCTTCCAGGACCCGGTCGACGGTGTCGGCGACGACGTCCCCGAAGTGCACGGCGGGCGCGGCGGTCCCCTGCTCCCACTGCCGCCGCAGATGGGCGGCGCGGTCCTCGAAGTTGAGGGAGCGGCCGACGGTGATGCCGGGCGGGAAGAGCTGTTCGCCGGCGCGGTGCAGCTCCTCCAGCGCGGGGGCGGAGGCGGAGCCGATCGCCAGCAGCCGGGCGAACCCGCCGCGCCGGGAGACCACGGCGGCCGCCGCGCCGTCGGCGAGCAGGAACAGCCTGGAGGAGTTCCAGCGGTCGACGACGGGTGCCGAGAAGTTGTCGGCGGAGGTGATCAGGACCGCGTCCCTGGACGGGTCGGCGGCCAGCCGGTGCGCGGCCAGTTCCAGCGCGGCGAGCATGCCGAGGCAGCCGGGCCCGATCTGGGTGGCGGTGAGCGGCCGGTCGAGGGTGTGCCGCAGCACGTAGTGCGGCGCGGACCACCCGTCGGGCCCCTGGTGGTAGGTGGCGGCGTGCAGCAGCGCCCCGTAGTCGTCCGCGGTGAGCCCGTGGGACGCGGCCGCCCGGCGCAGTGCGGTCCGCCCGGCCCGTACGGCCATCTCCGGCGCGGGCACCTCGCCCGCGACCCGCACGGCCCGCATGCCGGAGCCCTCGCGGTCGGCGAACGCGTACCAGCCGCGGTCCACGGCCTCCTGGGTGGTGACGGGCTCCGGCAGCCAGCTCGCCAGGCCGGTCAGATGGACGTCTCCGGGAACCCTCATGACCCGTCCTCGGGCCGGGCCGGCACCAGGAACCGGGCGACGCTGTCGAGCTTCTCGCAGGTCTCCTCGAACTCCCGCTCGGGCGTGGAGTGTCCGACGATGCCGGCGCCGGCCCGCAGCCAGGTGCGGCCGCCCTGCCGGTAGGCGCTGCGCAGCACCAGGGCCGCGTCCATCGCGCCGGAGTGGTCGACGGTGAGCACGGCGCCGCTGTAGAGCCCGCGCGTCTCGGTCTCGTAGCGGCGGATGGAGTCGTAGGCCGCCGCCTTGGGCACCCCGGAGGCGGTGACGGCGGGGAAGACGGCCCCGAAGGCGTCCCAGGCCTCGCGGCCGGGAGCGAGCCGCCCGGCCACCCGCGAGGCGAGGTGCTGGACGCTTCCGCGCTCGCGCACCGCCATGAACTCCGGTACTTCCACCGACCCCTCGACGCACACGTCGACCAGCTCGTCGGCGCCGACCTTGACGGAGATGGCGTGCTCGTAGACCTCCTTGGGGGAGCCGAAGAGGTCGGCGCGCAGGCTCTCGTTGACGACGATGTCCTCGGTGAGGGCCCGGGTCCCGGCGAGAGGCTGGCTGACGACCCGCCCGTCCTCGGAGACCTGGACGACGATCTCCGGGCTGAACCCGATGGCCTCGGTGCCGCCGAGGTCGAGCATGAAGGACCGCGCCGGGTTGTTCCCGCGCCGCCCGGCGACGTAGGTGGCGACGAGATCGGTCTCGCCGGGGACCTCCACGACCCTGGACAGGATGACCTTGTGCAGTTCGCCGGCGTTGATGTCGTCGACCGCGCCGCGCACGGAGGCCCGGTAGCGGGTCCCGTCGGTGGCGTACACGTCGAGCGGCGCGGGCCGCCCGCCGGGGGCCCGGGCGGGGTCGAGGACGGTGGTGACGAGCGCGTCGAGGGTCTCCTGGTCGGCGGCGCGCAGCAGGGCGTGGCCCTCGCCGAAGCGCACCTCGGCGCGCGGCACGATCAGGTGCATCAGCCGCTGGTCCCCGAGGTGCCGGCGGTCGCCGTCCTTGGCGTACGACAGCTCGAAGGCGGCCCAGCCGTAGGCGCGCCAGTACGGCACCTCGACCCGGGAGAGCAGCTCGGAGACCAGCTTCAGCGGCTCGGCGCTCCAGGGCAGTTCGGCCGCGGGCAGCCCGTCCTGCGTCAGGCGGGCCCCGTCCCGGTCGAGGGTCAGCTCGGCGCGCACCCCGCCCGCGTAGGCCCAGCTCCCCCCGTTCTCGTAGACGACGTAGGACTCGTGCAGCCCTGAGTCGGCGAGCCTCGCCGCGATCAGCAACGGGTCCTCGGACAGCGGCAGTTGGGTCTCGTAGTAGTGGCGCGAGGCAAGGGTGATCATCGGGTGGTCCCTCCCGGTGAGGCTGTGAGACAGCGGGGGCTGTTACCTCCAAAAACATTACGGAGGTAACAGCCCCCGGTCAGGACCGCCCCGATCACCCTTCCTTCTCGAACTGCCTACCCAGGACGCGCGACCCGCCCCACTAGGACACGACCTGACCTAGATGGGCCCTACTGTCCTGTCGTACGCACCGATCCCCCCACCGCCGTTCCCGGGAGCTCCCATGCTGCGAGGCCTCACCACCGTCCGCTTCCACGCCGCCGACCTGGAGGCGGCCAAGCGCTGGTACACCGAACTCCTCGGTGTGGAGCCGTACTTCGAGCGCCCCGGGTACGCCGAGTTCCGCATCGGCGACTACCAGCACGAACTCGGGCTGCTGGACAGCAAGTTCGTGACGGACCTGGGCAGGCACACGGACACGGCGGGCGGTGCGGTGACGTACTGGCACGTGGACGACGCCGAGGCGGCCCTGAACCGTCTCCTCGCCCTGGGCGCCACGCTCCACGAGCCCCTCCGCGAGTTCGGCGACGGCTTCGTGGGCGGCTCGGTCGTGGACCCGTTCGGCAACGTCCTCGGGATCATGCGCAACCGGCACTATCTGGAGGTCCTCGCGGCCCGTTGAGGCGACGCCCCCGGGCGGACGCACGACGGCGGGCGGCCGGTCACGAGTGACCGGCCGCCCGCCGTGCCGTACCGGGGGTCAGACGAGGTCGAGCAGGTCCCGCAGCGGCGCGGGCACCCGGTCGGGCGGCAGCGCCTCGACCAGCACCCGGCCGTAGTGGATCTTGCGGCCCTTCTTGGTGCCGAGGAACCGCCGCAACTGCCGCTCCCGGCTGCGGCCCTGCTGCGCCGGCTGGGACAGGAAGGTCTGCAGCGGCCGCAGGTCGCCCTCCTCGCGGATGAGTTCCGCCACCCGTTCCACGCCCAGGGCGCGGATGAGCTCGTCCTCCAGGTCCGCCTCGCACACGAAGAAGTCCGGCGGCAGCCCGGCCCGCAGCCAGCCGCGGGCGTAGTAGCCGCGTTCGCGCTCGTCGCACAGACCCGTCAGACGCAGGTCGAGACCGTCCGGCCCGAGGCGGTCGACGAAGCGGGCCACGTTCATCGCGCCGCCCATCGACAGCACACAGACCCCCTCCGCCGCCAGGTCCCGGCCGTGGGCCGCCGCCAGCGCCTCGACCGCGGCGACATCGCTCGGCCCCTCCAGCAGGACCGCTCCCCGGACGGGCAGCAGCGAGGCCAGTTCGTACGCCGGGTCGCCGGAGCCACCCGCCGCCCACGCCACGGCCGCGTTCCGGAAGGAGTCCATGTCAGCCAAGGGACGCGCCCACCCGCACGGGGGACGACGGGGCGCCGGCCCCCACCAGGGCCGCGGCGCCCGGGGCGTGACGCTCGATCAGATCCGCCATGCCGGCCACGGTGGCGGCCTCGAAGAACTCGGCCGCCGGCAGGTCCACGTGCAGCAGGGTCCGGACGCGGGCGAGGACGTCCATGGCCAGCAGGGAGTTGCCGCCCATCTCGAAGAACTCGTCGTCGACACCGACCTCCTGCAGGGCGAGCGCGTCGGCCAGCAGGTCCGCCAGCAGTTCCTCTACGGGGGTGCGTGGAGTCATGTAGGGAGTATCCACGGTCCGCGGCAGGTGCGCAGGGGCCGGCAGCGCCCGCCGGTCCGTCTTGGAGCCCAGCGTCAGCGGGAACGCGTCCATGACGACGACGACCGACGGGTGCATGTACCGGGGCAGCTTGTGGTGCAGGGCGAGCCGCAGCCTCGCCACCAGCCCCTCGGAGGGTTCGTCCGGCACGACGTACGCGACGAGGACCTTCCGTCCCGGCATGACGTCGTCGCGGGCCAGTACGACGGCCTCCTTCAGCTCCGGCAGTCCCGACAGGGCGGCCGCGACCTCACCGGGCTCGATCCGGTAGCCGTCGACCTTGACCTGGTCGTCGGCCCGGCCGCGGAACTCCAGGGCGCCGTCGGCCCCCAGCCGGACCACGTCACCGATGCTGTACATCCGCTCGCCGGGGACGAACGGATCGGGGACGAACCGCTCGGCGGTGAGCGCGGGACGCCCCACATAGCCGCGGGCCACACCGCTGCCGGCGGTGTAGAGCAGACCCCACTCGCCCTCGGGGACGGGCTCCAGCCTCTCGTCCAGGACGTACAGCCGGGTGTCGGTGACCGCGCGGCCGATCGGCACGCTGTCGCCGACCTCCTCGGTCAGCACATGGCAGGAGGTGAAGCAGGTGTCCTCGGTGGGGCCGTAGCCGTTGACCACCAGCAGCTCCGGGTAGGCCCGGCGCAGCGTGTTCATGTGCAGGGGGGACAGCGGCTCCCCGCCGCCGAGCATCTGGCGCAGCCCGGCCATGCTGTCGAGATGGTCGTCGACCAGCCGGTGGAACAGGCCGGTGGTCAGCCACAGCGTGGTGATCCGCTCCCGCTCCAGGAACGCGGCCAGTTCGTGCATCGCCACCGTGCCCGGCGGATACACGACCAGCTTGGCCCCGTTGAGCAGCGATCCCCAGATCTCGAAGGCGGACGGGTCGAAGCGCAGCGAGCAGAACTGCAGGAACGTCTCGTCCGAGGTCAGTGAGGCGTAGTCGCCGTCCTGCACCAGACGGACCACACCGCGGTGGCGCACGCCCACGCCCTTGGGCATCCCGGTCGAGCCGGAGGTGTAGCAGATGTAGGCGAGGTTGTCGGGACCGGTGCCGGGTGCGATCGGCCCCTCGACGGGGTCCGTCTCCCACGGGTGGTCGAGGTTGACCACGGTGCCGTCGATCTCGGGCACCCGGTCGCTCAGCCGGTCGTGGGTCAGCAGGACCCGGGCGTCCGCCTGCTCCAGCATGTAACGGAACCGCTCCGGTGGTTCGTTCTGGTGCACGGGCAGATAGGCGCCGCCCGCCTTCAGGATGCCGACGAGCGCGACGATCATCTCGAACGAGCGCTCGACGAACAGGCCGACCACGCTCTCCGTGCCCACGCCGAGCGCGCGCAGGTGCCGGGCCAGCAGCTCGGCCCGCCGGTCGAGCTCCGCGTAGCTCATGTCGACGCCGTCGAAGCGCAGGGCGGTCGCCTCGGGGCGACGGCGCACCGTTGCGTCGAACAGGTCGGTGATGGTCGCGTTCCGCCAGTCGTCAATGGTCATGGGGTGTCCGCCTTGTCGTGGTCACGCGATGCCCTGCTTGCGCAGGCCGTCGAGAATCGTCGCGGCCCGCAGCGACAGCAGGCTGAACGATCCCGCGTCGCCGATGCCATGGCTCGACTCGCACAGCCCGTTGAGGAACAGCGGTGGCGTGCCGTCGGCTCGGGGCCGCAGCTGGTAGTCCGGCTCGACGGCCAGATAGCCGTCGTCGTCGAACCGGAACCGGTCGATCACACCGGCGAGCAGCGCCGGGTACGCCTCCTGGTGCCGGTCCGGTCCGAGGTCGCGGAACCCGGTCGCGAGGATCACCAGGTCCGCGTGGTCCGTCGACACCTCCCCGGTGTGGACCTCCTCCACCTCCAGGCGCACGCCCGTGCCGTCCGCCTGCGCGGTCCGCACCTCGCTGTTGCCGCGGACGAACACCCGCTGGTCGCCGTCCAGGCGCTGCTCGTACATCAGCGCGTACAGGTGGTGCAGGACGTCGGCGTCGGTCGACGAGTAGTTGGTGGGGCGCATGTAAGCGTCGAGCTCGTTCTTGCTCGCCCGGCTCGCGCGGTAGTAGTAGTCCGTGAACGAGGGGAAGAAGCCCTCCTCGCTGAACGGGCTGGTGTCCTTGAGCCGCAGCCCGAACTTCCGCACGTAGGAGACGACGCGGGCCTGCGGGAAGCGGTGCGCGAGATCGAGGACGATCTCGACGGCGCTCTGGCTGCCGCCGATGACGGCGATCGACCTCGGGGGCCGGTCGAGCCCTCGCACGGTGTGCAGATACCGGGTGAGATGGCACACCCGCGGGGTGTCCAGCCCGGCGAAGGGCGCGGGGACGAACGGGGTGCGTCCGGTGCCCACCACCAGCGAGCGGGCCCGGTGCCGTGTGCCGTCCGCGCAGGTCACCACGTACTCCGGGGTGCCGTCGACCTCGGCCACGGCGACGTCCGTCGCCCGCGCGCCGAAGGCGACCTGCGGCCGGAACTGCCGGGTGGCCCAGTCGATGTACTGCGCGTACTCCTTGCGCAGCGGGAACTCCAGGGGCAGGTTCAGGTGCTCGATGAGCCGGCCCTGCTCGAAGAGGTAGTTGAGGAAGCTGTAGCGACTGCGCGGGTTGCGCAGGGTGACGAGATCGCGGTTGGGGTGGTTCTGCATGTTGGAACCGTCCAGCAGCAGTCCCCCCTGCCACACGGGGTGGTGTGCGGCCTCCAGGAAGAAGGCGTTCGACTGCGGGAGGTCCTCCTGCAGGGCGATGGCGAGCGACAGGTTCGCGGGTCCGAACCCGACGCCGAGCACATCCACGGGTTCGGAGGCCGGCGCGGTCGCCCGGGCGGTGGTTCGATCAGTCATGCAGCACCTCGGCATTCGTCATCGCGCGTCAGCATTGCTCTCTCGTTGCGCGCGCCGGCCGGTGATCAGTGCCGGGTCCGCCCGCATCTCCTCGTACCAGTGCCGCCACTTCGCCACGTCGTCGGTGAGACCCGCGGCGGCGATCGCCGCCTCCTCCCGCTCCCAGCGGACCTCGCCCCGGGGCTGGATCCCGCTGCTGCCGAGGACCTTGCGGTAGAACGGGTCGTCCTCCTTGCGGGCGTCGCTCATCAGCGCGCCCACCTCGGGCGAGACCAGTCGCAGGCCCGGTCGGGGCGACCAGTTCTCCAGTCCGTCGACCGACGGCAGTCCGATCGCCGCGATCAGGGCGGCCGTGACCCCGGCCGGATCGGCCCGCAGGTCGTCGGAGTCGACCAGCACGTACGGCAGGTCCCGCGCCCGGCACAGCTCCACCTGCTCGCGCAGCGACTGCCATCCGCTCTCGAAGGGCGGGAAGGTCCGCGCGCCGTTGAGCTCCCGCACGATCCGCAGCCGGGACGTCGTCGACAGCCGGGGGTCGCAGATCACGAAGACGGGCGGAGCCGTGGCGAGCCCGACGAACTGCGTGAACTGGGCGTCGCTGAGCTGGAAGCTCATCTCCTTCATCAGCAGGCCGCCGCCGCGCGGCACCTCGGACAGGGCGACCCGCTCGCCCGACGCGACCTCCATGGGGTGGGACAGCACGCTCTTGACCGATTCCGGTCCCTGGTCGCCCCAGTAGCAGGCCTCGTAGGGCTCATGGCAGTGGTGCGTCACGGACGGGTGCTGCCACAGCAGGCGCGCCACGGCGGTCGACCCGGTGCGGGGCGGCGATATCAGCGCCAGCCGGTGTGTGTACACCTGGATCGACGCGGCTTCCAATTCCACTGTCTCCTCCTGCTGGTTCGGCTCGGCCACGGCCGACGCCATGGATGTCGGCGCAGGTCCCACGGGTGTCTCACCGCCCCCGCAGCGCCTGGTCGAGGTCGCCGACGATGTCGTCCAGGTGCTCGATCCCGATGCTCAGCCTGACCATGTCGGGCGGTACCGGGGCCCGGGCGGGATCGGCGTCCGCGGCCTGCTTGTGCGTGGTGGCCCCGGGAATCGTCGCCGTGCTCCTGACCTGGCCGAGGTTGTTCGCCCGCCAGACGAGCCCGAGGCGGTCCATCACCTCGTGCGCGGCCCGGACACCGCCGGCCGGGCGGAAGCAGACGAGGAATCCGAACCGGTTCTCCGCCTCTCCCCCGTCCAGCTCGCTGTCGACCAGCCACATGTCCCGCCGGGCGATGTGGTGGGACCGGTGGCTCTCCAGCCCCGGGTAGAAGACCTCGACGACGCCCGGATGCCGGGCGAGGTACTCGGCCACCCCGTGCGCGGTGCGGGACATGGTGTCCACCCGGCCGCGCAGTTCCCGGATGTCGGCGAGGATGGTCCAGGCGTTGAACGGGCTGAGGACCGCGCCCATGTCCCGCAGGGACCCGCGGCGCAAGTGGCCCGCGTAGTCGGCGGAGAGCTCCTCGGGCTGCCCGCGCAGCCCCAGGCCGTGCCGGGCGATCACCGCCCCGCCCATGCTCCGGCCGCTGGCGCCGGCCGCCTTGGTGAGCGAGTGCACCACGACGTCCGCGCCGAGGGCCAGCGGGCGCAGCAGCGCCGGGGTCGCGAGGGTCGCGTCGACGATGAGCGGGATCCGGGCCTGCCGGGCCAGCGCCGCCAGCGCCGGGATGTCGACGAGCTGCACCGTCGGGTTCGACGGGACCTCCGCGTAGAGGAACCGGGTCCCGTCGTCGACGAGGCCGGCCCAGTCCTCGACGGACAGCGGGTCGCCGACCCAGCGCACGTCGACGTCCCGTTCCTCCCCGTACCGCTTGTCGAAGACCATGGTGGTGGAGCCGTAACACTGCGGTGAGGCCACGATGTTGGGCTTGGGCCCGGCGGCCGCGGACAGCAGCGGCATCGTGGCGAGGGTGATCGCGCCCATCCCGGTCGCGGTGAGGGCGGCGCTCACCTCGGCGTCGACCCGGTAGCCCTCCAGGGCCGCCACGGTCTGCTCCAGGAGGCGGACCGTCGGGTTGCCGCGGCGGGCGTACACCCAGCCGTCGCCGTCCTCCGCGGTGGCGGCGAGCATGGCCTCCATCGACGGGAAGCTCTGCGCGGTCGCCAGATGGGCGGGCTCGCTCAGGGACCCGAGGTGCCGGGCCGCCTCCGCGTGGTCGTAGGACCCGCTGACGGCCAGGGTCGTGAACCGTGCGTGCGTCATGGCAGCGACCTGCCGTCCGCCTCCGTCGGCCCGTTGCTCACGAGTGCTTCCTTTCCGTCCCGGTGCGGGTGGGGAGTGGTGGTCTGCGTGTGGCTACAGCCGGGACAGTTCGTCCTGGAGGTCGTCGAGTCCGAGCGGGCCGAGCGACAACGCGGCCGTGTGCCAGGACTTCAGGTCCAGCCGCTCGCCGCGCGCCGCGTGCGCCGCGCGGGCCGCGGACCGGCCGTCCAGCCAGGCCCGCTCCCCCAGCTTGTAGGCGATCGCCTGCCCGGGCAGGCCCAGATAGCGTCCGATCTCGCTGTCCACGAACGCGGCCGACTGCCCGCTGTGGACGGCGAGGAACTCCTTCGCGAGCTCCGGCGTCCAGGCCAGGCCCGCGCCGACCGGGGAGTCCTTCGGGAGGTCGAGGGTGAGATGGGCGCCGATGTCGATCAGGACCCGTACGGCGCGCAGCATCTGCCAGTCGAGGAAGCCGAGGCGCTCGCCGGGGGTGCGCAGATGACCGAGCTCGTCCATCAGCCGCTCCGCGTACATCGCCCAGCCCTCGGTGCAGGCGTCGACGGCGCCGAGGCCGGCCTGGTACGTCGACAACCGGTCCTTGAGGTGCCGCCACTGGGCCAGTTGCAGATGGTGGCCCGGCACGCCCTCGTGGAACCAGACGCTGCGCAGGCTCCACAGCGGGAACCGGGTGCGGCCCTGGGTCGGCAGCCAGGTCCGGCCGGGGCGCGAGAAGTCCACGCTCGGCGGGGTGTAGTACGCCGCCGAGCCCGTGCCGGCCGGGGCGATCGCGGCCTCCACGACCCGTACCGGCGGCGCCAGTTCGAAGTGGGTGCCGTCGAGTGCGTCGAGCGCCTCGTCCATCCAGCTCTGCAGCCGCAGCCGGACCTCCTCCACCCCGTCCACCGCCTCGCCGTGCAGATCGAGGTGGCGCATCGCCTCGCGCGGGGTGGCCCCGGGCAGCACGGCCTCGGCCTCGGCGCGCATCTCGGCCCGGATCCTTCGGTACTCGCCCCAGGCCCACGCGTACGTCTCGTGCAGATCGAGGTCGGCGCCCGTCCAGAACCGGGCCCAGGTGCGGTACCGGTCGACGCCCACGCCGTCGGGCTGTGCCTCGGCGTCCGGGAGGTAGTCGGCGCGCAGCCAGTCCCGCAGCCCGGCCAGCGCGGCGACGGCCCGGCCCGCCGCCCCGTCGAGTTCGGCCCGTAGCGGCGCCGGTACGTCGGCGTCCGCGCAGAAGCCGGCGTGCCAGCCCCGGCCGTCGTGGTCGCGGATCCACGCGTCGAGCTGGTCGGCGACGACGCGGACCTGTCGCGGCGCCGCGACGAACCCGTCCTTCTGCAGCGCGCGGGTCAGGGACTCCCGGAAGCCGTCGAGCATCCAGGACACCCGGTTCATCCGGCGGGCCACCGCCGCCCAGTCGTCGGCGGTGGCCGTCGGCATCAACTGGAAGATGTCCTGGGCACGTTGCTGCAGACCGAAGACGTTGACGATCTCCCGCAGGTACTCGTCGTCGGCGCTGACGGCCAGGTCGGCCCCCAGCCGCTCGCGCAACAGCCGCCCGCACCGTCGCTCCACGGCGGCCAGGGGCCCTCCGGCCTGCTCGGCCCGGTCCAGGTCGCGGAGCGTCGCGCGGGACAGGTCGTCCATCCGGGCACGGCCCTCGGGCGACAGGTCGGGCATCTCCTCCCGGCCCACCGGGGCGCCCAGATAGGTGGCGATCCCCGGGTCCACCCCGGCGAGCCCCGTGACGTAGGCGTCGGCCACCTCGCGCACCGCGCGGGAGCCGGCAGACATGTCGTCGCCCACTGTTTCCACCTCACCCTGGGTCGATTGAGCCGATGGCGCCGTCCGGGGGCACGGCGTCACGCCGTGGAGCACTCACCGGACTTACGGAACGCGGTGCAGCGCACCGCCGAGGCACAGATCATGGCGTGACGGGTTTTACGGGTCAATCAACGGCCGATTGAACGCCGACCGGGCGCAGAGCCCCCGCCGGAGGGGGCAACTCGCCTCCCTGCCGGGCGACTTGGCGGCGGGGGTCAGCGGGGCAGGAAGACGCCGGCCTCCGTGTCGCGGGCGAGGGCGTGGACGCGGGTCGCGAGGGCCACGTCGTGGACGCCCATGCCGAACGGGTTGATCACCGTACGGTCGGTGGAGGAGATCGGGCGCGGATAGGCGCCGGACAGGAGCGTGGCGAGGTCCGCGTCCACCTGGCGGGCTCCCGGGGCCTCGACGCCGGGGCCGGTGGCCCGGCCGGCGCGGGCCAGCCGGCCCAGGAGCCGGGTGTCGTCCTCGCTGACCAGGTGCCAGTCGTCGACGAACAGATGGTCGGCGCCCAGGAGCACGTCCTCGGCGGCATCGTCCAGGGACACGTTGAGGAAGACGGAGCCCTCCGGCAGCCAGGCCAGGGGGACGTACGAGGTCGTGGTCGTCGTGGTGGCCAGCGCGACCGGGGCCGAGCGGACCGCCGCCCCGGCGTCCGCGGCGATCTCGACGTCGATCTCCGGCAGCGACTCGCGCAGGTCGTCGGCGAAGGCCCGGCACCGGGAGGGCGACAGGTCGTGGACGATCACCGACTTCACCGCGCCGTGGGCCGCCAGCAGTCCCAGATGCGTCCGCGCCTGGACACCGCACCCGAGCAGCGCCACCCGGTCCACCGTGGACAGCGGGCGCACCGCCCGCAGCGCAGCCACCGAGACCGCCGCGGTGCGCAGGGCGCTGATGTACGCGCCCTCCATGATGCAGACCGGCTCGGCCGTCTCCTCGTCGTACAGCAGGATCAGACCGGCGGCGCGGGGCAGTCCGCGTTCCGCGTTGCCCAGACTGGCGTTGATGATCTTGCATCCGTACACCCCCTCGTGCCAGGCGGGCAGAACGAGGCTGCGGGCCGCGGCCCCGTCCGGGGCGGTCCAGCGCAACGCCGCCTCCGTCGCCACTCCGGAACGGTGGGCGCGGACCGCGAGGAACGCCTCGGTGACCGCTTCCAGGGGGTCGATCCGCGCGCACAGCGACGCGACGGTCGCACCGTCGAGGTACCTCAGCGGCCGGGACAGAGCGTGCATGGGCACTTCCTCTTCTCGTGATGGATTCGGTGTGAGATGGCGTGAACTCCGTGGTGGGACAAGGCGATTGCTCGGGGAACTGCTTCCTTGAAGCGCTCGGACGGCCTCCTCTACGGTCGCCCGCATGACCACTCCGCAGCCTCGTCCGAAGAAGCCCCCGCGCTGGCTCCTGCGCCGCCCCGACCCCGACGCGCCGGCCCGTCTCTTCCTGTTCCCCTACTCCGGGTGCGGCGCCTCGATGTACCAGGCGTGGCCGCGCCGGATCGGCGCGATCGACGTCTGTCTGATCCAGCCGCCCGCCCGGCAGAACCGCATCGCCGAACCGCACTACGGGACGTACGAGACCATGGCGCGGGATCTCGTCGCGTACCTGCGGCCGTACCTGGACAGGCCCTTCGCGTTATTCGGGCACTGCGGCGGGGCGCTCCCCGGCGTCGAGGTGACCCGGCACCTGGCCGCGGCCGGCCTCCCGCTGCCCACGAGGGTCTTCGTCTCGGGGCAGGTGGCGCCGCACGACGGGCCGTACGGGCGGCTGCTCGAACTGGACCGGGACGGGCTGCGCGCCGAGCTCGGACACATCATCACCCGGCTCGGCGGACAGCCGAGCGGCCCCCTCGTCGAGATGGGCCTCCAGGTCCTCGTCAACGACCTGGAGGCGAACAAGCGGTACTCCCCCGGCCGGATCACCCTCCCCGCGGGCGTCACCGCGCTCGGCTGGTCCGAGGACACCGAGATCCCCTCGGGGCTCATGGGCGGCTGGCGGGACACCTCGGCCGACTCCCGGTTCGTCGAACTGGACGGCGACCACTTCGCGTTCCTCTCCGCGCCCCCGGCGCTGCTCGCCGAGATCCGCCGCGACTTCGGCGCGGTGGCCGAGACCCCGGCGCGGTGGGAGCAGACCGTCGGTTAGGGCCCTTCTGACGGATCTCCGTGGGTGAAGGAGCGGCGTTCGGTGCGCGCGATCGGCGTGCGGCGTGGAGGGTCATGTGGCGGAGCCACCTGGCCCTTCGCGCCGTGCGGCGAGCGGGCGTGCCGGGCGTCGCGACGCCGCGGAGATCCGTCAGAAGGGCCCTGAGCCGGGCCGCCCGCCCGCCGCGCCGCCGTGGTCCCCCGCGCCGCCGGGTCCGTCAGCGGTCCGTCAGCGGTCCGTCAGGGCTCCGTCCCGGGGCGCCGAGGGGCGCAGCACATGGCCGCAGCCGGCCCGGCGGGACCGTGGCCGCAGGGGGGCCGGGCTCGCCCAGCGGGCGTGCCGGTCCGCGTAGTGCGGGCTCAGCGGGTGCCCGGACTGGCCCGCGGGCAGCTCGGCGGTGACGAGGTCGTCCACCGTGACCACGACCCGGCCGGCCGCGCCGAACCCCGGAACGGCGGTACGGACGCTGTGCAGCATCCCGGCCTGCGGACGGGCGCGGATGCCGAGCACGGGATCCGCCCACGGCGCCAGGGCGGCCAGCGGATGCCGCAGGCCGACCCGGTTCAGCCGGCCCCATTTCTTCGGGCGTTCGCGCAGCGCGGAGCGCACACAGTCCGCCACGAAGCCGTCGACGTCGGTGGTGCCGGCCGGCAGCAGCGCGCGGTCGCGGGCCCCGAGGATCGCGAGCAGCGGCCGGTCGAGGTCGCGGAAGGGGAAGCGGAACGCGGGCTCGTGCTCGCGGCAGACGGCGACGTACGGGGCGAGGACCCGCCGGGCGAGGATGCCGCGCAGTCGTACGAGGACACCGAAGGCACGGGAGTCCGTCGAGGCGGTTCCGTCCCACTTCTCCAGCAGGGCGCGCACGGGGTCGGTGGGCTCGAGCGCGGCGACCGCCAGGTCGCGGTAGGGCAGATACAGGTCGGCGGCGATGTCGTGCTGCAGGGCGTGCATGCCGGCCGCGTCGTGGCGTGCGGACGCGCCGAGGACGTCGCGGATGCGGCGGGCCCGGTGGCCGGGGTCCAGATCGAGGCCGATCCGGAACTCGGCCTCGGACAGGGCCGCGTCGTTGGCGGAGACGAGGATGCCGTCGGCGGGATCCACGGCCCGGGGGCGCTGTGAGCCGGTGAGGTGGCCGTCGGCGGGCGCGGTGCGCGCGGTGCCGGCCGGACGGCGCGGCAGCAGCCCTGTCGCCAGGTGCGCCATCCGCTCCCGGTCGGTGACGAGGACGTTGAGGGCGACGCCGTGCGCGTCGTCGAGGACCGCCATGGCCCCGTCGACGTCGCGGGCGTGGGCGAGGCGGTGGAACCGCAGGTCGGCGGCGCGCGGGTCGTGTCCCGTCCAGCGGACGGCGATCCTCTCGCCGCACAGCGGGGCCGACGAGACGGGCATCGTGCCGTCGGTGGTGACGTCCACGGTGACCGGCCCGCGGCCGCGGATGCGGATCTGTTCCGTCCTGGTGCGCAGGCCGTCCCCGTCGGCGGGGACGAGGTCGAGCACGTCGGCGGTGAGGTTGGTGACCCCCCAGGCGATCCGCCCGTTGGTGCCGGTCAGCACGACCGGCAGACCGGGGCTCGTCAGGCCGCGCAGCCGGGTGCCGGGCCAGGCGACGTCGACCTCGTAGAGGACGTTGGGTACACCGAACGCCAGGTGCAGGTCGCAGGCGAGCAGCGGCTCGTCCCCGGTGGCGATCCAGCAGTTGGAGCCGGGGACGGCGCCGTCGAGGGCGACGAGGTCGGGGGCCCCCGTCGCGCCGCGATGGCGCGCCAGGCCGGCGGGCGGGGCCGTGATCCCGCCGCCGGGCAGGAGGAAGTCGGCGACGGGCGCGGGCAGCGCGCGGCGCACGACCGCCTCCGCCCGCTTGGCCTCCTCGTTCCAGGACAGCGAGTGGGACAGCACGAGCGCGGTGAGCACGCTGTCCTCGACGCGCCACGGCTGCGGCTCGTAGGACAGGAACCGGCACTCGAACGGGGTCCCGTGCGCGAAGGCGGCGTTCACCCCCTCGGCGAACGCGGTCAGCAGCTCCCGCTCCGGCCCGGCGAGTTCCTCGGCCGCGGCCCGGGCCGCCGTGGCGAGCCCGAGCCCGCGGTACACGGTGTCCAGCGGAAGGGCGGTGCGGCCCCACACCTCCGCGAGCCGGCCGCTTCCGGTGCGGCGTACGAGGTCCAGCTGGAAGCCGCGGTCGCGGCCCATGGTGTAGCCGAGCGCGCGGACCGCGTCGTGGTACGTCTCCGCGGTGATCCGGGTGACGCCGTCGGCGCCGCACTCGGCCCGCACCGGCGCGGTCAGCGTGGGCACCTCGACGTCGCCGGGGCAGCGGGGCGCCGACTCCCACAGGGCGCGCAGCATCCGTCGCTCAACTGCGACCCGGCCGCAGTTGCGGTGCACATGGGCGGCGATGCCGGCGGCGCCCGCGGCGAGGACGGCCGCCGACACCCACGGCCACGCGAGCGCGGCGGCCGCGAGCAGGACGGTGGCCGCGCCCGCGGTGCCCACGACCCGGGCTGTCGGCAGCAGCCACAGACGGCGCAGGCGCGGACGGTGGGCCGGGCAGGTGGTCACGGCGTCTCCAGGAGGGCTGCGGCGGTGGTCCGTACGGCGGTGGTGATCGCGGCGAGCAGCTCGGCGGCCAGCTCCTTCGGCGTCGTCGCCGGCCGGTACCGCAGCTCGAACAGCAGCTCGCCGCCGGTCGGCGCGATGCCGAGGACGAAGTCGGAGGCGGTGGCGACGACCTGGGCGCCGAGCACGTCGCGCGCGGACCGGTACGGCGCGAACACGAGGCCCTCGTCGGGGGTGACGGTGGCGGTCTCCTCCTGCGCGACGAGCATCGCCTCGAACACGGGGCCCGTGTCGGGGTACCGGTCGCGGATCCCGGCGAGCACGTCCTCGAAGGGCAGTTCCTGGTTCTCGAAGGCGGCGACACAGACCTCGCGCGCCTGCCGGCTGATCGCGACCGGATCGGTGTCGCCGAGCCGCATGCGCAGCACGACCGTGTTGGCGACGAGCCCCACGACCTCGTCCAGGCCCGGCTCGACGCGGTTGGCGAGCATGGTGGCGATCCGGATGTCGTCCTGGCCGCTCCACGCCCGCAGGGTCGCCGCGTACGCGGCGAGCACCAGCATGAAGTCGGTCATGCCGTGCCGGCGCGCCGCCGCCCGCACCGCGCTCCTGTCGTCGGCGGAGAGCGTCGCCCTGGTCACCGTCGACCGCAGCCGCTGGGCGAACGACGCCGTGCCGAGCTCGGCGAACCGGCTGCCCGGGGTGTCGGCGAGCGCGCGCCAGGGCGGGGTGAGCCGGTCGAGCCAGTACGCCCGCTGCCGCGCCGCCTCGTCGGTGGTGAGCCACGTGGTCCGGTCGTCGGCGAGCCAGCCGCTGCCGCGCGGAAGCGGCCGGGGCGCCGGGGCGCCGTCGGCGGCGATCTCGCGGTAGATGCGGGAGGCGTCGGACAGCAGCAGCGTCAGCGAACCGCCGTCGCACACGAGGTGATGGACGTTCAGGAAGATCACGTGCCGGTCGGCGGCCAGGCGGTACACGACGACCCGCAGGAGCGGTGCCCGGTCGAGGGGCAGCGCCTCCCGCGAGGCGGCGGCCATGAGCCGCTCGCAGTGGCGGTCCGGGTGCTCGTGGGCGGTGAGGTCCTCGACGTCGACGGTGATCGTGACGTGCGGTTCGACCACCTGGACGGGGCCGTCACCGGAGGCCTCCACGCGGGTGCGCAGCGCCTCGTGCCGGGCCGCGAGTTCGGCGAAGGTCCGTTCCAGGAGGGGGATCTCCAGCGGGCCGTCGGCGCGCAGCGCGCCCGCCATGCCGAACAGCCCGACGCCGGGCAGCCGGCCGGCGATCTCCCACATCTGGCGCTGGGCCGGGGAGAGCGGGTGGCGGGTCGCCGTCCCGGACGCGACGGGCGCCACGGCGACCGGTGTCACGGCCGTCCGGGGCGTCGGCGCGGTGGCCCCGGCGAGGGCGTCCGCCAGGCCCGCGACGGTGGGCGCCGCCATGAAGGCGCGCATCGACAGGGCGCCGTGGCGGGCCCGGAGCCGGCTGACCACCTGCATCGCGGTGAGCGAGTCACCGCCGACGTCGAAGAACGGGGTCGCCGCGTCGACGTCGGTGATGCCGAGCACCTCGGTCCAGACCTCGCGGACACTCGCCTCCAGGTCCACGCCGGCGGATCCCGGGGCCGGGGCGGGCGCGGAGGGTCGTACGGGAGGCGCGGCGGGCGTCCGCGGGGCCGGGGCGGACGGTGGTACGGCGGGCGCGGCGGGCCGGGGGGACGTCAGCAGGCGGGCCAGGTCGGCCATGCCGGGCAGGGGGGTGGCGCGCAAGGGGCGCCCGGCGTCCTCGACGATCGCGGCGAGCGCCCTGCGGTGCGCCTCCGCCGCCAGCGCCATGGTGCTCTCGGGCAGCGCCGCCGCGTCGTACTCCATCAGCAGCCGCAGCTCGTGGGTGCGGACGTCGACGGTGAAGGCCGAGCTGTAGGCGTAGTGCGTGGACTCCAGTTCCTGCGCGTCCAGCAGCTCCAGACCGCCGTCCCCGACCATACGACGGGTGGTGTGGTAGTCCGTGAAGTTGAATCCCGAGTCGAACAGGGGCGCCGCGCCGTGCCCGGCCTGGATCGCCGCGCTCGGGTACCAGCGGTGCCGCATCATCTCCTGTTCCTCCTGGTGCACCCGCACCGCCAGCTCCGCCCAGGACCGCTCGCCCAGCGCGACCCGCAGGGGGAGCTGGTTGAGGAAGAGCCCGAGCACACGGTCGGCGTCGGAGTCCTCGGGGCGGCAGGCGAACACCATGCTGGTGGCCACCTCGTCGGAGCCGGTCAGCCAGGACACGACCCGCAGATGCGCGGCGCACAGCAGCGCCTTCACCGGCACGCCCAGCCGGGCGGCGGCCTCCCGCAGGGCACCGAGCCGGCCCGTGAGGTCCACGTGGAACTGCCGCATCACGGGCGCGCCCGACCGCTCCGGCGCGATCAGCCGGGCCGGTCGTGCGGTGCGTCCCGACCAGAACGTCCCCTGCTCCTCGTCGGCGAGCGCCGCCCGTTCCAGCGCGACGTAGTCGCCGAAGGAGGTGCGCGGGAGCGGCCGCGGTGCCGCCGCCGTGCCCGTGTCGAGCAGCTCGCGGTACCGGGCGTGCAGGTCCTCGAAGAAGACGTTCACCGACCAGCCGTCGAGGATGGCGTGGTGGTGGGTGAAGACGAGCTGGTAGTCGGTCGCGGACGTGGTGAGCGCCACCAGCCGGAAGGGGGCCGGCCGGGACAGGTCGAAGTCCTCGGCGGTCTCGTGCGCGACGACCTGCCGGATCCGTTCCGCCTGCGCGTCGGCGTCGAGCCCGGTGAGGTCCTCGAAGGCGACCGGCACGGCGACACCGGTGTGCACCCGCTGCACCGGTCCGAGCGCGTTCGCCAGGTCGAAGCTGGTGCGCAGCACCGGATGGGCGTCGGTGACGGCCTGCGCGGCCGCCCGGAACGCGACCGGGTCCAGCACGCCGCGCACCCGGTAGCTCAGCATGATGTGGTAGACGCGGGCGTCCGGCGCCATCTCCTGGTGGTACATCATCCCGGACTGCAGGGCGGTCATCGGGTAGGCGTCGACGACGTCCGGCGGGAAGGCGACACCGGCCGGCAGCCCCGCGAACGGCTCGCGGACGGCACGGTCGGCGTCCGCCCCGGTCGCCCGCGGCGCGAGGGCGGCGACCGTCGGCGCGGCGTACACGTCCTGCACGGTCAGGCCGAGGCCCCGGTCCTTGGCGAGACCCACCACGCGGATCGCGCGCATCGAGTCCCCGCCGGCCTGGAAGAAGTCGGTGCCCGTGTCGGTGGCGGGGTCCCCGAGCACCTCGCGGAACACCTCGAGCAGCAGGGTCTCGCGTGCGCCGGACGGGGCCGCGGCCGGTGCGGCCGGCGCCGGCCGTACCGGCGTACCGCCGGCAGCGGAGGCGACCACGGCGGCGCGGTCGAGCTTTCCGTTGGTGGTCAGCGGCAGGTCGTCCACCATCACGACGGTGCGCGGCACCATGTAACGGGGCAGCGTGGAGCGCACCGCGGCGAGCAGTCCGGCCGGTTCGGGCGTGGCGCCGGCCTCGGGGACGACGACGGCCACGAGGTGGGCGCCGCTGTCGTCCGCGGTGACCGCCGCGCCGGCCGCGGCGACGCCGGGGCGGGCGGAGAACGCCGCCTCGATCTCGGCGAGTTCCACCCGGAAGCCGTTGACCTGCACCTGCTGGTCGCGACGGCCCAGGTAGGCGAGGGTCGTGCCGTTGCGCCGGGCGAGGTCGCCGGAGCGGTACATCCGGGCGCCGGGTGTCCCGCTGAAGGGGTCCGGCAGGAACCGCAGCGCGGTCTCGCGCGGCCGGCCGAGGTAGCCGTCGCTGACCTGGGGGCCGCCGACGTAGATCTCGCCGACGCAGCGGTCGGCGACCGGGGTGCCGTCGTCGCGCAGCACGTGCAGCGCGGTGCCCGGCAGCGGGGTGCCGATGTCGGACTCCGCGGTGCGGGTGTCCTCGGGCCGCAGCAGGCGCCAGGAGGCGTGCACGGTCGTCTCGGTGATCCCGTACATGTTGACGAGCTGGGTGCGGTGCCCGACCTCCTCGTACCAGCGCTCGACGAGCCGCCGGTCCAGGGCCTCGCCCGCGAACAGCACGTACCGCAGGTGCGCGGTGGCGTCCGGCCGCGCGGCGAGCGCGGGCAGCATCACGGTCAGCGCGGACGGGGTCTGGCTGAGGACGGTCACCCGCTCGCGGGCGCACAGCTCGGCGAACTCCTCCGGCTCCCACGTGGTCAGCCGCGGCACCACGACGAGCCGGCCGCCGTGCAGCAGACAGCCGAACATCTCGTACATCGACACGTCGAACGAGCAGGCGTGGAAGAGGGTCCACACGTCGTCGGGGCCGAGGCCGTAACCGCCGGCGGTCGCGTCGAGCAGGCTCAGCACGTTGTGGTGGGTGACCCGCACGCCCTTGGGCCGGCCGGTGGAACCGGACGTGTAGATCACGTAGGCGGCGGCGTGCGCCGGCACGGGGGTGAGCGGCGCCTTCACCGGGGCGTCCACGAGTGCGGCGAGGCCGACCCGCTCCCCCGGCACCGTGTCGTCGTCGGTGACGGTGAGCCGGGCGCCCGAGTCGGTGAGGATGCCGGTCACGCGCGCCGTCGGCCAGGACTCGTGCAGCACCAGGCTAGCCGCGCCCGAGGCCATCACCCCGAGGACGGCCACGACGAGGTCGAGACCGCGCGGCAGCGAGACGGCCACGACGTCCCCCGCGCCGATCCCCCGGGCGCGCAGGGCTCCCGCGGTCGCCCCGACCCGCCTCCACAGCTCCCGGTACGTCAGGACGCCCTCGGGCGCGGTGACGGCGACGGCGTCCGCGCGCGTGCGGGCCGTCACCGCGAGGCGGCCGGTCAGCGACTCGTCGGCGCGGGGCACCCGGTCGGGCGCGGCGACCGCGCCCGGGGCGGCCACCCCGAACGCTCCCGCGGCGAGCGTGGTGACCGGGGCGGCCGGGTCGGCCCCGGCCTCCGTCAGCACGGCGAGGACGGTGCCGGCGACGGCCTCCACGTCCGCGTCGGCCACGGCCCGGCGGTCCGCCTCGACGTACAGGGCGAGCGTGTCGCCCTCGTCGCGGACCAGGAAGTTCAGGTCGTACTTGGCGCCGACCTGCGCCACCTCGACGTGCTCGATCGCCAGCCCCGGGAAGTGGGGGGCGGGCAGCGTGACCCCGAGGTCGGTGACGATGACGTTGAACGCGGCGCGGGCGGCCGCGACGTCCTCGGGCACGGGCGCGTGCCGGACGGCGCCGAGGACCGCCGAGCGGGTACGGCGCACCAGGTCGGCGAAGGGGGCGGGGCCCGCGTCGAGGCGGACCGGCACGGTGTCGAGCAGCAGGCCGACGACCCGCTCCAGGCCGGTGCGGTCGCGGCGGGAGACGGGCATGCCGACCACCAGGTCCTCGCGCCCGGTGTAGCGGGACAGCGCGACGGCGACCGCGGTGGTGACGACGGTGAAGACACCGGTGCGGGTCCGCTCGGCGATCCGCCGCACGGCCGCGGTGGTGCCGGCGGGGACGACCACGCGGTGGGCGTGGCCCCGCCCGCCGTCGGCGCCGTCGAGCGGCGGGGGCAGCGGGAGCGCGCCCAGCGACGCCTCGTCGAACCGGTCCCGCCAGTAGCGGCGGGCGGCGGCGCGATCGGCGTGGGCGATGCGGTCGGCCTCCCAGCGGGCGTAGTCGACCACGGGGACGGCGGCGCCGAGCGGCGGCGGCTCGTACCCCGCGACCCGGGCGGCGTAGCAGCGGGCCAGGTCGTCCAGGAGCGGGCCGAACGACGAACCGTCGGCGATCACATGGTGCAGGACGAAGAAGAAGACGTGGTCCCGCGGCGCGAGCCGGAACAGGCGCATCAGCACCGGCGGGGCCGTGTCCAGGGCCAGCGGCCGGTCGGTGAGACGGGCGCACTCGGCCAGGCAGCTGTCGAGGTCGGCCGCGTCGGCCAGGGTCAGCGGGGGCTCCGCCGTCGGCAGGATGCGCTGCCGGGGCTCGCCGTCCGTCACCGGGAAGACGGTGCGCAGCGACGGGTGCCGGGCGTGCAGGTCCCGCAGGGCCGTGACGAACGCGTCCCTCTGGAGCGGGCCGCGCAGGCGCAGCGCCCCGCACAGGTTGTAGGTGCCGTCCTCGGCGAAGTACGACGTGGCCCACAGGGAGCGCTGTGCGGCGGTCAGCGGTCCGGTGTCCCCGCCGGGTGCCGGGGGCCAGGTCAGCCGCTCGCGCCGGCCGACGAGGCCGACGAGGTTCTCCCGGTGCTCCTTCATCTCCGCCAGCAGCTCGGACGGCAGTTCCCCGGCCCGGCTGCGGTAGCGGAGGCGGCCGTCGGCGAGGGTCAGGGTGACGCCGAGGTCGTCCAGGCGGCGCAGCACCTCCCGCGCGCTCACAGCTCCCCCTCGAAGACCGGCTCGGCGACCGGGCGGCCGGCCCGCAGTCGGTCCACCTCGGCGGCGACCTCCTCGACGGTGCCCAGCTCGAAGAAGTCCTCCAGCGCCATGTCGACGCCGGTCACCTCGGTGAGCCGGTAGAGCACCTGCACGGCCAGCATCGAGTGCCCGCCCAGTTCGAAGAAGTCCTGGTCGACTGCGACCGCGTCCACGTCCAGCAGTTCGCGCCAGACCTCGGCGACCTGATCCTGTGTCGACAACACCTTCATCACCTTTCGCCGAAAGTCGGTAGCGCGTCGGGGTCGGCCGCGCCGGCGCGCAGCACGTCGGCCAGCGCCCGCGTCCAGGTCGCGACGGTCGCCCGGTCGAGGGTCTCCGGCCAGAACAGGACCTCCAGCCGCAGCCGGTCGGTCTCGCCGGAGACGTCGATCGTCAGGTCGAGGTCCATCACGGGGTCCGCGAGCTCGCGCGGCTCGACGCGCAGGTCCCCGAGCCGGGTCGCGGTGCGCCAGGCGCCCTGATGGGTGACCTTCACCTGGAACAGCGGGAACCTGCCCGCCACGCGGGGCGGGTTCACCGCCGCGACCAGTTTGTGGAACGGGAGCCGGTCGTGTTCCTGCGCGCCGAGCACCTGCCGCCGGGCCAGGTCGAGCAGGTCGCCGAAGGACGGGGCGGAGCCGGGCGCGAGCCGGACCGGGAGCTGGTTGACGAACGTGCCGATCAGTTCCTCGCTGCCGGGCCACGAGCGGTTCACCGAGTCGATGCCGAGCACCAGGTCGTCGGTGGCGGTCACCTCGCGCAGGACGACGTACGAGGCGGCGAGGACCGCCATGAACGGGGTCGCGCCGGCGGCCCGGGCGGTCTCGGCGAGGGCCTTGGTCTCCTCCGCCGTGAGGTGGGTGACCACGTGGTCGGTCACGAACGCGGGTCGGGCCGGGCGGGGGCGGTCGAGCGGCAGGTCGATCGCGCCGGGGGTGCCGGCCAGTTGCCCGGTCCAGTAGCGGGTGCACTCCTCGGCGTCCGGGCCCGCGAGCCACTCCTGTTCGGCGGCCACGTAGTGGGAGTACGAGGAGCGCGGCGCCGTCACCGTGGTGTCGCCCGCGCGGGCCCGTTCGTAGTGCTCGGCGATGTCGCGCTTGAGCACCTCCAGGGACCAGCCGTCGGCGACCAGGTGGTGCAGGGCGACGGTGAGCACGTGGTGGTCGTCGGCGACGCGCTCCCACCGCACCTTCGCGAGCGGGGGTTCGGGGGTACGGGCGGAGATCTCGACCTCTCGTGAGGCGCCCTGGTCCAGGGCGAGTTCGGCCGTGGGCCGTACGACGGCCTTCGGGACGCCGCGTTCCTGGGTGAAGACGGTGCGCAGCGGTTCGTGCCGGGCGACGACGGCCGCGAGCGCGTGGCGCAGGGCGTCCTCGTCGAGGGGGCCGTACAGGTCGAGCGCGAGGATCAGCAGGTTGGGCGCCTTACGGCGGTGGAGCTGCTCGAAGAACCACAGCCGCTCCTGCCCGGACGACAGGGCGCCCGCCGCGCGCGGTTCCCCGGCGGCGGCCACGGGCTCCGCCTCCTCGATCGCGGCGAGGAGCCCCCGCGGGGTCGGGCGGCCCAGGAACGCCCGCAGGGAGGTGCCCGGCGCCCCGAACCGCACCCGGGCACCGGCGACCAGGGTCATCGCCAGCAACGAGTCGCCCCCGGCCCCGAAGAAGTCGTCGTCCGCCCCCACGCCCCCCACCCCGAGCACCTCCCCCACGAGCTCGCACACGGCCCCGATCCCGAGGGGCTGAACCGGCACGGGGGCGGAGCGGCCGGACGGGGAGGGGACGGACGCGGTGACCGGGGTGCGGTCCAGGCCGGGTGCGGCACCCGGGCCGGGGTCGGCCGAGGTGCCCGGAGCCCGGCCCGGGGCGGCGGCCGAAGCCGGGTCGGCCGAGGCGGCCGAAGCCGGGTCGGGGACGGTGGCCGGAGCCCGGTCCAGGGCGGCGACCGAAGCCGGGCTGGCCGAGGTGGCCGGAGCCCAGCCCGGGGCAGCGACCGAAGCCGAGTTGGCCGAGGCGGCCGGAGCCCAGCCCAGGGCGGCGACCGAAGCCGGGTCGGCCGAGGCGGCCGGAGCCCAGCCCGGGGCAGCGACCGAAACGGGGTCGAGGGCGGTGACCGGAGCCCGGCCCGCGGCGGCGGCCGAAGCCGAGTCGGGGACGGTGGCCCGGGCGGGGTCGGGGGCGGTGGTCGCCGCGCGGTCCGGCGCGAGGGCGGGCCCGGCATCCGGGGAGCGGTCGGCGGCGGGCGTCGAAGATGAGGCCGAGCCGGCATCCGGTGCGCGGTCGGCCGCGGGCGTCGACGCGGGAGCCGAGCCGGCACCCGGGGTGAGGGGCGGGGGTGTCGCCTCCGTGGACATGGTGCTCAGGGCTCGGTGGTCCGTCTTCCCGGAGGTGTTGGTCGGGAGGCGGTCGAGGACGGTGATCTCGTGGGGGACCAGGTAGCGCGGGGCGGTGGCGCGTACGGCGGTGGTCACGTCGGTCGGGGCGTCGAGGGTGACGAACGCCCGCAGCCGGCCGCCGGTGAAAACGCAGGCGGCCGCCCGCACCCCGGGCACCCGCAGCAGCTCGGCCTCCACATCGCCCAGCTCGACCCGGTGGCCCCGGATCTTGACCTGGCGGTCGCGGCGGCCGTGGAAGTCGACGGTGCCGTCGGCGGCGCGGCTCACCCGGTCGGCGGTGCGGTAGAGCCGGGCGCCGGGCGTCCCCGACAGGCCGTCCGGGACGAAGGTGAGCGCGGTGCGCACGGGGTCGCCGATATAGCCGCGCCCGACGCCGGCCCCGCCGACGAGCAGTTCGCCCTCGGTCCCGGCCGGCACCTCACGGCCCTCGGCGTCCACGACGTACAGCCGGGTGTGGAGTATCTCCCGCCCGATCGAGGGCCAGGGCCGGGCGGCGCTCTCGGCCGCGGTCACCACATGGTGGGTGACGTCGTCGGAGCACTCGGTCGGACCGTAGGCGTTGACGATCGGGACGTCCGGGAGGTGCTCGTACCAGCGCCGGGCGACCGCCCCGGGCAGCGCCTCCCCGGTGGCGACGAGGTACCGCAGCGACGACAGCCCGGCCCGCAGGTCGTCGTCGAGCTGCGCGGTGAGGACGGCGAGGAAGGACGGGACGATCTCCAGCACGGTCACCCCGTGCCGGCGGACCCACGCCACCAGTTCGGCGGGTTCGGAGATGTTGTGGGGCGAGGCCACCGCGGTCCGGGCGCCGACGGCGAGCGCGGTGAGCGTCTGCCACACCGAGATGTCGAAGGACAGCGGCGCGGTGAGGCCGATGACGTCGGCGGGGCCGAGCCCCAGGTCCGCGATCTTGGCCGCCATGTGGTTGTCCATGCCGCCGTCGGCGACCATCGCGCCCTTGGGCGTCCCCGTGGACCCGGACGTGAAGATCACGTACGCGAGCCCGTCGCGCAACCGGTCCGGCACCGCGTCCGCGTCCGGGGCCGGGTCCGGCGTCGGCCGCCGCGCAGGCTCCGCGTCGGCGACGAGCACGCCCGGCACCGGGTCCAGCCCGGCCACGACCCGGGTGGCGAACTCCTCGTGCGCCGGCTCGACCAGCAGGACCCGCACGCCGGCGTCGGCGCACATCCGGCGGGCGCGCCGCACCGGAACGCCCGGTTCCACCGGGACGAAGGCCGCGCCCGCGAGGAGCACACCGAGCACGAGGGCGACGTAGCCGGGGCCGCGGTCGGCGACCAGCGCCACCACGCTCTCCGGGCCGGCGCCGGCCGCCCGCAGCCGGCCGGCGTGCCGGCGGGCCAGGACGTCGAGTTCCGCGTACGAGTGCGTGACGCCGTCGGCGGTCACCGCGGGCGCGTCCGGGTGCTCCCGCCGGTACGCGGAGAACCGGGTCAGCACGGGGCTCACGATCGGCTCGGTCATGATCGGGTCCTCTCCACCACATCGCTGACGGGAAGCAGTTCGGCCAGGGACACGGCGTCGCCGGCGGCCAGCGCCCGCACCGTGGCGCGCATCCGGCGGGCCAGCTCCCCGACGCCCACCGCGTCGAACCGGCCGGTCCGGTAGCGGTACGTCACCCGGTAGCCGTCGCCGCGCTCCTCGATGTCGACGAGCAGCGGGTAGGGCGCCGCGGCGGTGTCCAGGTCGGTGCTCTCCACCTCCAGCCCGTCCAGTGCGACGGGCCGGGACGGCGGCTGCATCACGAGCATCACGTCGAACGGCGACCCGTCCCCGCCGGCGGCCGGGGTGAGCAGCGGCGCCAGTTCCTGGAAGGGCACGTTCGCGGACCGGTAGGCCCGCAGGGCACCCGCGCGGACGGCGGCCAGCGCCTCGGCCGGCGCGTCGGCCGGGGACAGGTCCACGGCCAGCACGGAGACGTTGAGCAGCGGCCCGACGACCCGCCGCCACTCGGGCCGGTCCCGCTGGGCGATGAGCGTGCCGAGCACGATCTGCTCGGGTCCGGCCGCCCCGCCGTGGGTGAGCGCGGCCAGCGCGGTCGCGAACACCAGGTAGGGGGTGGTGCCGGTGCGGCCGGCGAGGTCGCGCACCGCCGCGGTGAGGCCGACGTCGTACACGTCGGTGTGCTTGGCCGACGCCTCCTCATGCGGCGCGGCCGGTACGGCCCGGTCGGGCAGCGGGGACCATCGGGCCGGGCGGCCCACCACGTCCCGCCACAGCGCCGCCGTCTCGCCCCGGTCGCGCCCCTCGCGCCAGGCCCGTTCGTCGTGGCAGTAGTCCGCGAACCCGTAGCCGGCCGCGGGGGGCGTGCGCCGGTTGTAGCGGTCGGCCAGTTCGTGCAGGAACACCGAGACGGACCAGCCGTCGCACACGATGTGGTCGATGGTGACGAACAGGCCCCAGTCCCGTTCCCCGAGCCGGGCCAGCAGCGCGCGCAGCGGCAGTTCCCGGGTCAGGTCGGTGACGACCGCGGCCTCGTCCTCGACCAGCCGGTCGAAGACCGCGTCGCCCAGCTCGGCGACCGGGCCGCGCAGGTCCAGGCGGGCGAGGTCGAACTCCTCGACCGGGCGGGCCGTCCAGGTGAGTTCGCCGCCGTCGGTGGCGAACCGGGCCAGCAGCACCGGGTGCGCGGCCAGGGTCTCGCGCAGCGCCGCCTCCAGCGCCTCTTCGTCCAGGTCGCCGCGCAGCCGCAGCACGCCGGGCATGTTGTACGTCGGGGAGTCGGGGTCGATCTCGCGCAGGAACCAGAAGCGCTGCTGTGCGGCGCTGGCGGGGACCGGCCGGGACGGGTCGGCGGGGGCGCGGTCGGGCAGCCGGTCGGCGGTCGCCGGATCGGCCGTGCGCACGGCGGCGACGAAGTCGCGCAGCCGCGGGTGGGCGAACACGACGTCGACCACCAGCCGTACGTCGAGCAGCGCGTTGACGCGGTCGATCATGGCGAGCGCGAGCAGGGAGTGGCCGCCGAGCTGGAAGAAGCTGTCGTCCCAGCCGACCGTGTCGCGCTCCAGCAGGTCCGCCCACAGGGTCCGGACCGTCGTGGCGAGCGGGTCGTCCAGGTCGGCCGTGGTGCGGCCGGCCGTCGGCGCCGTGAACGACAGCGACCGGTGGTCGACCTTGCCGTTCTTGGACCGGGGCAGCCGGCCGAGTTCGGCGATGATCGTCGGGATCATGTGCCGGGGCAGCAGCTCGGCGAGGACGGCGCGGAACCGCTCGTCCTCGTCGAGGCCGAGCACCGCCGCCGGTCCCTCGGGCCCTCCGGGACGGGACACGTACCCGACGAGGGAGGCGCCCGTCGGCCCGTGGTGGACCTTCACCGCGGCCTCGACGACTCCGGGGCAGCGGCGCAGCGCGGCCTCGACCTCGCCGACCTCGATGCGCTGGCCGCGGATCTTGATCTGGGTGTCGGCGCGCCCCAGGAACTCCAGGTCGCCGGCGGCGTCGACGCGGCCGAGGTCGCCGGTGCGGTAGAGCCGCCCGCCGGGGGTGACCGCGTAGGGGTCCGGCACGAACATCTCGGCGGTCCGCCGCGGGTTGCCCCGGTAGCCGCGGCCGACCGCGCCGCCGCCGACGTGCAGCAGGCCGATCACGCCGGGCGGCACCGGCCGCAGGTGCTCGTCGAGGACGTGCACGGTGGTGTTGGCGAGCGGCCGGCCGACCGCGGTGGTCATCGGCGCCCCGGGGCCGCTCGCGCACAGCCCCGCGGTGACGTCGTCGGTGCACTCGGCGGGGCCGTAGGCGTTGTGCACGGGGATGCCGGGCAGCTCCCGTACCCAGCGCCGCAGCACGTCGTGGGTGAGGGTCTCGCCCGTGGACAGCATCACCCGCAGCGCGCCCGGGGTCGCGGCGAAGCCGGCGTCGAGCAGCGCCACGATGTTGGACGGCACCAGCTCCAGCATGGTGACGCCGCCGTCGACGACGGCCTTCAGCAGGCTCGCGGGCGACTGCGAGTCCGGCTCGGGCACGATCCGTACCCGGCCGCCGAGCATCAGCGGGGTCAGGAGCTGCCAGACGGAGATGTCGAAGGAGACCGGGGCGGTCTGGGCCACGCAGTCGCGCTCGGTGAGCCCGAAGTGCTCGGCCATCTGCCACATGTGGTTGGTGACGCCGTGGTTCGTGGAGACGGCGGCCTTGGGGACGCCGGTGGAGCCGGAGGTGTGGATGATCGTCGAGGTGGCGTGGTCGGGGCAGAGCCGCGGCGGGCGGACGGCGGTGGCGCCCGAGACCAGCTCGGCGAGGTCCAACACCTCGCGGTCGCCGAAGAGATGGCGTCCGGAGGGGCCGGCGATGATCGCGGCCGGTTCGACCGCGTCGATCATCGTCTCGGCGCGCCGGGGCGCCTCGCGGGGGCTGATGGGCACATAGGCGCCGTCGGCCTTGTGCAGGCCCACCAGCGCCACCAGGTAGTCGGCGGACCGGTCCGCGCTCATCACGACGGTACGGTCCGTGCTCACGCCGGCGGCGCGCAGCCGTTCGGCCACGTGGTTGGCGCGGGCGTCCAGCTCGGCGTAGGTCAGCCGGACCCGGCCGTCGTCGACGGCGATGGCGTCGGGCGCGCGGTCGACCTGGCGTTCGAAGGAGTCGAGGTAGTTCTCCGGGCGCGGCACCTGGGGGCCGATCCCCCGGGCGATCAGCGCGGCGGCCTCGTCCTCGGCGAGCAGCGGCAGCGGGCCCTGCGCTCCGGCGCCGATCCCGGCGAGCAGCACCGCAAGGGTGCGGGCCACCAGCTCGGCCTGGTCGCGGGAGACGCGGGCGGAGTCGTACTGGAGCTGGAAGTCCAGCAGGTCCTCGCGGATCGCCACGTTCAGGCCGAGGTCGGACTGGGTGGTGTGGTCGGGGACCGCGTGACCGTGCAGGGTGACCGCGCCCGCCGGCAGCTCGGCGCGCTCGTCCCCGGTCACGACGGCGGCCGCGCCGGGCAGGGAGGCCGTGTAGCAGGTGAACATGGCCTGGAAGATGGTGGCCGTCGCGGTGGCGCGGTCGGGGTTGACCAGCCGCACGATGTCCGACAGCGGTGTGTCCGCGTGGTCGAGGACGTCGAGGACGTGGCGGTGGGTGGCGGCGGCGAACGCGGCGAACGGCACCTCGGGCCGGTAGGAGGAGCGCACCGGCACCACGTTGACGAGGTAGCCGACCCAGTCGGCCAGGGAGCGGTCGCCGCGGCCCGCGGTGGGCACGCCGACGATCAGGTCGGGCTGGCCCGACAGTCGGTGCAGCAGCACCTGGTAGGCCGCGAGCAGCAGGTTGTGCAGGGTCAGTCCGTGGGCGCGGGCGTACCCGGCGAGCGGGGCGCCGGGCACCTGGAAGGCCAGGGACTCGCGGGGCGCGCCGGCGTCGGGCCGGCCGAGGTCGGGCAGGGTGAGGGTGGGCAGTTCGCCGTCGAGCGCGGTCCGCCAGAAGTCGGCGTGGTCGCGGGGCGCGGCCGGCGCGGGCACCGGGCGGGGTGCGGTGTGCTCGCCGCGCAGGGCGGCGGCCAGGTCGGCCACGACGATCGCGAAGGACGACACGTCGCACACGATGTGGTGCAGGGACAGCGCGAACAGCCAGTCCGTCCCGCGGCGCAGCAGGGCGGCCCGCAGCGGGGTGCCGGAGGCGAGGTCGAAGGGGCGGGTCGCGAGGTCGCGGTACCAGTCGGTCACCCGTTCGGCGGGCCAGGCGCGTCCGTCGGTGACCTCGAGGTCGGGGGCGGTCGCCTCGCGCACCTCGGCGTGCGGGGCGCCGTCGCGCGTGGTGAGCGCGAGCCGCAGACTCGGGTGGCGGGCGGCCACGGCGCGCAGTGCGGCGTGGAAGGCGTCGGGGTCGACGGTCCCGGTGACCCGGAACGCGCGCGTCACGTTGTAGTCGCCGCTGTCGGGCACGGCCCGGTGCAGGAACCACAGGGCGCGCTGGGCGGGGTTGAGGGGATAGCCGTCCGTGGGGGCGGCGGGCGCGGTGGGGGCGGCCGCGGCGGCGGCGGTGGCCGCGGCGGCGAGGGAGGCGATCGATTCCGCCCGCAGGGCCGCGGTGGGCGCCAGTTCGACGCCGAGGGCCTCCTCCAGGTGGTGGCGCAGTCGCACCGCGGTCAGCGAGTCGGCGCCGAGGTCGGCGAGGGAGGCGTCGGCCGAAGGCGGCTCGGGCAGGCCGAGCAGGGCTCCGATGTGCAGGCGCAGGGCGTCCGTCAGGGAGTGGCCGGTCAGCAGGTGCGGGAGCGAGGAGGTGCGCCCGTCGAGGGTGTCGTCGAGCAGGACGGGCAGGGCGCCGTCGAGGTGGCGGTGGCGGGCCGCGTAGCGCTGGACCTTGCCGCTGGAGGTCTTGGTGATGGTGCCGGGCGGCACGATCAGGACGGTGCGGGCGGTGACACCGTGGACGCGCGCGAGCGTGGCCCGTACGCGGGCGGCGATCTCGGGGTACCGCTCGGCGGGGGTGTGGGCGCCCACTTCCTGGCACACCACGACGGCTTCGTCGTCCTCGTGGTCGACGCCGAAGACGGCGCACCGGCCGGGCCGGACCTCCGGGTGGCAGGTGCCGGCGTCGGCCTCCAGGTCCTCGGGGTAGACGTTGCGGCCGCGCTGGACGACGAGGTCCTTGGCGCGGCCCACCACGAACAGTTCGTCGCCGTCGCGGAAGCCGAGGTCGCCGGTGCGCAGGAACGTGCCGAAGGGCCGGCCGCCCCAGTAGCCGACGCCGTTGCTGTCGCCGGCGACGGCGATCTCGCCGATCCGCCCGGCGTCGAGTTCGGTGTCGTCGTCCCGGTCGAGCACCCGGACCTCGGCGTGGTCGGGCAGCCGGTAGGCGGTCAGTTCCCGGCCGTCTTCGAAGGTCCGGGAGGCGGGCGTCCCGGACGCGGCGGTGGCGCCGGTCGTGACGAGCAGGGTCGCCTCGGCGAGGCCGTAGCAGGGCAGATGCGCCTCGGACCGGAAGCCGGTGGTGCGGAAGGCCTCGGTGAACGCGCGCAGGGTGCGCGGGTAGACCTGGGCCGCCCCGTTGAACGCGACGCGCCAGCGGGACAGGTCGAGTCCGGCCTTCTCCTCCTCGGTCACCTTGCGCACGCACAGGTCGTAGGCGAAGTTCGGGCCGCCGCTGATGTCGGCGCCCTCGGCGGCGATGGTCTCCAGCCAGCTCGCCGGGCGCCGGATGAAGGACAGCGGGTCGAGGAGGACGCCCCGGGCACCGGTGTGCAGGGGCTGAAGCATCGCGCCGATGAGACCCATGTCGTGGTGGAGCGGCAGCCAGCTCACGATCGTGGAGTCCGCGGTGACACCGAACGACCGCTGGATGGCGGCCTCGTTGTGCATCAGCGCACCGTGGGTCACGACGACTCCGCGGGGCGCGCTGGTGGAGCCGGAGGTGTACTGGAGGAAGGCGACGTCGTCGGCGGCCGCGAGCGGCAGGCCCGTACCGTCGTCGGCGGCGGCGGGCTCGACGAGGTCGGCGAGCAGCCAGTCGTGGGCCGCGGCGAACGCGCGCAGCTCCGGGTCCTCCCTTCCCGCGGCCAGGTCCCGTACGAAGGACAGGGACACCACGAGCGACACCTCGCAGTCCCGGGCCACGTTGAGCACCCGGCGCCGGGAGCCCTCGTCGATCGGCAGCGGCACGGGCACGGCGATCACGCCGGCGGCGAGGCAGCCGAGGAAGGCGGGGGCGAACTCCGGCGCGGTCGGGAACAGCAGCAGCACACGGGAGCCGGGCCGCACCCGCTCGGTGAGGGCGCGGGCCATGGCCAGCGACCGGCTCCAGAGCTGCCCGTAGGTCAGATCGACCCGCGGGCCGCCGCCGACCGTGGCGACCGACAGCGCCGGCTTCTCGGAGGAGTCCTGCGCGTGGGCGGCGAGCCGTGCGATCAGCCCGCCCGGGACGAACCCGGTCATTGCTTTTCCTTCCATGTGAACCGGACGGTCGCCTCACTCGCGCCGAACATGAGCCGCGGGTCGAGCAGACGGGTGCCGGCCGGGTCGATCGCGAAGTCCAGGGTGGAGTCGAGCAGTTCACGCAAGGCGATGCGGATCTCCAGGCGGGCCAGCGGGGCTCCCAGGCAGTAGTGGATGCCGTGGCCGAAGGCGATGTGCGGGTTGCGGGCGCGCCCGACGTCGAACACGTGCGGGTCGTCGAAGACCCGGGGGTCGCGGTTGGCGGCCGCGATCCACACGGACACCGACTGCCCGGCCGGGATCTCGTGCCCGCCGATCACGACGTCCCGGACCGTCCTGCGTTCCACCCGGGTGGTCTCCGAGCGGTATCGCATGACCTCGTCGATGGCCGGGTCGAGGAGTTCGGGCCGGGCCCGCAGCTCGGCGACGGCCTCCGGGTGCCGGCCGAGGACGATCATCGCGTTCACCAGGGTGATGGTCGCGGCCTGCCCGGTCGACATCAGCAGCGCGATCAGCCCGGCTATCTCGTCGTCGCCGAGGCGCTCCCCGTCGATCTCTGCGGCGATGAGCTTGCTGGTGAGGTCGTCGGTGGGGGCGGCGCGCCGCCTGGCGACGAACCGGTGCAGATAGGCCTCGGCGATCTGGGTGCGGGTGAGCACCTGCTGCAGGCCGTTGCCCTCGGCGCTCGGGTCGGCGAGCGCCAGGAGGCTGCGGGACCACTCCTGGAAGAGCTGCTGCCCCTTGCCGGGGATGCCGAGCATCCGGGCGATGACCGTGGCCACGACCGGTGAGGCGAACTCCCGTACGAAGTCCGCCTCGGCCCGGCCGCGCAGACCGTCGAGGAACGTCGCGACCGTCTCGCGGATCATCGGTTCCAGGCCGGCGACCCAGCGGGGGGTGAAGGCCTGGCTCACCAGGCCCCGCAGGTTCCGGTGCCGGGGCGGGTCCATCCAGGTGAGGTTGCCCGTGCGGTACAGACGCATCGGCGAGTCGTCGGGCACCGGCCGCACCACGGCGTTGGAGAACGCCCCGTGGTCGGCGAGCACCTCCTTGACCTCCGGGTAGCCGAAGACGTGCCAGCCTCCGGCACCCGGGGCGCGGGTGACGGGGTCGCGGGCGCGCAGCCACTCGGTCAGCTCCGCCTCGTCGGCAGGCGGCGGCGTCCAGACGCTCGTCGTCACGCTCATGCTCCCTCGGTTGCGACCGGTGTGAGGTGGTGGGCGACCCAGTCGTCCGCGTAGACCGTGTCGGCGTAGGGGGTGCCGCTGTCGGCGCACAGGAACGCCACCACCGGCTCGGGGCCCGTGTGTCCGTCGAAGTGGCGGGTGATCGCGGCGTAGACGCAGCCGGTGGAGCCGCCCGCGTAGATGCCGTGGTCGCGCAGCAGGGCCCGGCAGCCGGCCACCTCGTCCCGCTCGGACAGCACGACGACCTTCCTGATCCAGGCGTCGTCGATGAGCGGCGGCCGGATGCTGGAGCCGATGCCCGGGATGCGCCGGCGGGCCGGCGGGGCGCCGAAGATCGCCGAGCCCTCGACGTCCACGGCGACCACGGCGGCGTCGGGGTGTTCCTCGCCGAGCCGGCGCGAGAGCCCGTTGATCGTCGCGCCGGTGCCGACCCCCACGAAGAGGTAGTCGATCCGGCCGAGGTCGTCGAGCAGTTCACGCGCCGTCAGGTCGTAGTGGCCGCGCGCGCCGTCCGGGTTGGTGTACTGGTTCGGCCAGTACACGTCCGGGAGCCGCGCGCGGAGCTCGGCGACCCGGGCGAGCCGGCTCATCAGATAGCCGCCGGTGCCGTCCGGCTCCGTGACCTTCTCCACCCGTGCGCACAGCCTCCGCAGCGTCCGCTCGGTGGCCGCGTTCACGTTCGGGTCGAGCACCGGCACGAACGGCACGTCCAGCTCGTGCAGGAACGAGGCGAGGGCGAGGGCGAAGTTCCCGGAGGACGACTCGACCACCGTGGTGCTCCGGGTGATCTCGCCGCGCCGGACCGCCTCCCGGAGGATCCAGATCGCGGCCCGGTCCTTCGCACTGCCCGTCCGGTTCTCCGACTCCATCTTGGCGTAGAGCCGGATGCCGGGGTGCGGCAGTCGCACGACGCGGGTCCTGGGCAGATCGCCCAGGAGCGCGTCCACGCGGTCGAGCAGCTGCCGGTCGATCCGTCCTGGGTCAGCGTGCGCAGACACGGAAGCCCATGTCGTAGCAGCTGTAGTCGGGCAGGTTGTAGATCCGCACCCACGCCAGGCAGCCACGGGGGTCACAGTTGTTGTAGAAGGAGCCGCCGCGGATCACGCCGAGCTCGATCGAGCCCGCCGGGGTCTTGATGACCCGCCCCGGCTTGTTCTCGTCGTACGGGTAGTGGTGGAAGCGGCTGGAGGTGATCTCCCAGACGTTGCCGGTCAGGTCCGCGTTGCCGTACGGGCCGGTCGCCTGCGGGTAGGCGTCGACGGCGGTGGTGTCGGCGACGTTCATGGTGTGGTTGCAGTGCTGCGCGGTGGGCTCCTCGTTGCCCCACGGGTAGGCGCGGCCGTCGGTGCCGCGGGCGGCCTTCTCCCACTCGGCCTCGGTGGGCAGCCGGGTGCCGGACCACTCGCAGTAGGCGAGGCAGTCGTAGTAGCTGACGTGGGTGACCGGGTGGTCGTCCTTGCCCTCCACGGTGGAGCCCTCGCCGCGCGGGGTGCGCCAGGTCGCGCCGTCGATCTCCTTCCACAGGTAGTCCTGGTCGGGGACGACGACGGCGGGGTCGCCGATCCAGACCCAGCTCCTGCCCTTCTTCTCCGCGTCGGTCACATGGCCGGTCGCCGCCACGAAGCGGCGGAAGTCCGCGACGGTGACCGGGTACCGGGCCATGCGGAACTCGGCCACGTCGACCTGGTGTTCGGGCGAGGCCGCCCGGCGCTTGCCGTCCTTGCGCAGTTCGTCGGAGCCCATGGTGAAGGGGCCGCCGGGGACGGTGACCCAGTGGTCCGCGGGGAACGCCTCGGCGGGGATCAGTTCGGCCGTCACCTCGGTCACGGATTCTCCTTACGTCGTGTCACGTCGTGGTGGATGCGGTCGGAACGAGCCGGCCGTCGAGGGAGTAGCGCCGTACGGTGGACAGGGGCGCGCCGCCACAGCGCAGCAGCCGGTCGTGGAAGGCCTTGAGACCGGCGGCCGACGCGGTCGCGCCGGCCGACTCGCGCCACCGACGGATGTGCAGCTTGCCGAGCGTGTACATGGCACCGGCGGGGTGGGCGGCCACGGCCAGCACCTCGCGGCCCGCGCGCTCGGGCGACCACGCGCACAGGGTGGCGGCCTCGGCGGCGGCGGCGCCGAACCCGCTCCGGCCGGAGTGGACGGAGAGGAACACCAGCAGGCGGGTGGCGGCCTCCAGCGCATGGCGCAGGGCGGCGACCTCCACGAGCGGGCGGCCCTCGGCGAGGCCACGCTCGATCGCCAGTTCCTCGGTGTAGTGGGCCCAGCCCTCGGTGGTCCCGGGGAACCACGGCACACACCTGCGGATCACACCGGCGTGCTCGGGGGTGGCCTCGTGGTGCAGATAGTGGCCGAGGACGACCTCGTGCACGGCGATCATCTCGAGCATCGGCTCGTTGAGGTAGTCGCGCAGCAGGGCGGGGTCGCCCGGCTCGGGGACGTGCAGCACATGCGGCTGCGGGACCGCCTCGAGCGCTCCGGCGTGGTCGAAGACGACCGCCGCCGAGGTCGACGCGTCGCGGGCGGGCCGGATGTCGAGACCGTGCCGGCTGGTGAGGGTGACGACGTCCTGCCCGGCCCAGAACTCCCGTTGCCGCTCGATGACGTCCGACAGCGCGGTGACCACCGATCCTGCCGGGAGACATGCGCTCATCAGGTCGTACGTCTCCTGCCGGCCGCGCACGCCCAGTCGTGCGGCGAGCGTGTCGAGCCGGGCCACCAGGTGCCGTACCTCCGCCTCGGTCTCGGCGAGCAGCTCCTCCACCGGGGTGTCGACCCCCTCGGCCGCCTCGAGGTGGGCGGCGAGCCGGTCGGGGCCGTACACCGCGCGGGCCGGCGCGGTGGCCGCGACCGCGTCCGCGAAGCCGGCGAACGCGGCGCCCGCCGAGCCGGCCAGTTCCCGCAGGGAGCCGTCGGCCAGATCGGGCCGCCGCGCGAGGAGCCGGTCCACGAGGCGCGGAACCGACACCGCGCGGGCCCTGGCGTTCTCGACGCCGCTGATGCGTTCGCCCGCCGGCAACGAGCGGCCGAGTGTCCCCGCCGCGGCGGCGAGGAAGTCCGGCACCTGGGCCAGGTGCCGCGTCAGGGCCGCGACCCGCTCGTCCAGGGGGGCGTACGCGCCGCGCAGATAGCTGTGGACGTCGGTCTCGGCGAGCCACAGGTCGGGCCCGCGGTGGGGCCGGCCGAGCCCGACGATGCGGAACCGTTCGTCGGTGAGGACCCGCAGGGCCGTGCCGAGGTCCGCCCGCAGCTCCGGGTCCGCGTCCTCGGGCAGCGCGTCGAGCGGGGCGCGGACCGCGGTGAGCAGACCGTCCACCTCGGACGGGGAGTCGGGTACGACGTCGGGCAGCCGGCCGTCGAGATCGTGCCGGCCCGCCCGCCGGGCGACCTGTGGATACCGCCGGAAGACATACTCGACGACGGCGGACACGGAATTCTGGGCAGCAGACGTCATTTCACTTTTCCCAGAGAAACCGACTAGGCCGTTTCAGAACCCGGGGTGTGCTCGATGACCTCGCCGTCCTCGCCGTAGATCAGGTCGTCGTCGAGGCTGGCCAGCATATTACGGAGCTCCTCCGGGGACATGGCCTTCAGTTCATCGGCGTCCACCAGCTGCGAGAGAACCATTCGACTTCCTTGTGCGATGAGAGATCCGGCATTTTCGAGGGCGTCACGCACACTCTTCGGGCGCATGTCGGTCCATTCCCGTTCGATGTGGTCGAGGCATTCCTGGCGGGGGCGGGGGCCGCCCAAGGCCGTCCATCCGGACGGCACTTCACGGACGGCCGGCCAGATCGAGTACTGTTCCTCGCCGTTTATCACCACGAGGTACTGGGCGTTCTCGTCGTCGAACATCAGATCAGAGTCTCCTACAGTCGTTCCCGATCGGAGAGCGGCGGGATGCACTATCGGCAGAGTGGGCCGCGGATATTCAACTGCCGCCCGTCCGGGTGGTCAGGAAATGCATTCTCCGCTGTTCGGCTGGGCTAGAAGCTAGGTCAGGCCGTTTCCGAGTGTCAAGAAACACGGAACGCCGGTGGTCAACTGCGGACGCCGCAATCTCCCTTGACCATATGGCCACACCTGGGAATCCTCGGACCGCGACACAAGGGCTCCCATAAGTCCCGTCGTCCGGAAGACGACGAGCTGTTCCCGGAGTGGTCACCGCACCCTGTTCGACCGACGCCGCGCTCCACTTGGACAGCAGCAGACGCGGAAGACGTGAGGAGAGATGTCAGTGACAACGACGGCCCAACCGGTCCCCGTGGACGTGCGGACCGAGCTGAGCCCCGAGGAGTTCCGCGCCGTGTACCTGGGGCGCAGGCCGGTGGTGATGCGGGGCGCGGCCGCGCACATGCCCGCGGTGTCCACCTGGTCGGCCGCCCGTCTCGCCGAGGTGGCGCCCGAGCAGCGGGTCCGCGTCAAGGTCGGCACCGTCTCCGCGGGCCGCACCGCGGTCGTCCGCCTCGCCGACTACGCCCGTGACCTCGCCGCGTGGGACGCCGCGGTCGCCCGGGGGGACGACGCCGGCGATCCGCCCGGCTACCTGCACGACGTGCCGCTGCTGTCGACGATCCCGGCGCTGCGCCGCGACCTGGAGCCGTTCCCCGCCGACTACTTCCCGGCGTTCTTCCGCGACCGGTGGTGGACGTTCACGCAGTTCTTCGTGGGGCCCTCGCACGCGGTGACCCCGCTGCACTTCGACACCCTGCTCACCCACAACCTGTTCTTCCAGATCAAGGGCTCCAAGCGGTTCGTCATGGTGGCCGACGCCGAGCGCGACAAGTGCTACACGTACAACTGGCGTTGGGCCGCGGTGGATCCGGAGGCGCCGGATCTCGACCGGTACCCGCTCTTCGCCGACGCGACGGTGCTGACGTGCGACGTCGAAGCGGGGGACGTCTTCTACATGCCGCCCGGGACGCTGCACAAGGTCACCTCGCCCGGCGCGTCGATCTCGTTCAACATCGACTGGCACGACCGCGCGAGCGCACTGCGCGGCGTCGCCGCGGTGCGCGAGGGCATGCCGCTGAAGAACCTGCGGTACAACCTGCTGTTCGCGCTCGGGGTCGTCGCCGGCCTGCCACGCGGCCTGCTGCTGCCGGGACTGCGCTCCTACTACTCCTACATCTCGTAGCGCACGCATCTCGTAGCGAAGGCCGGGCTTCGGCCGCGCTACTCCTCCGACAGGGAAGGGGCTTCCATGAGCATCTTCGACCAGCACGAGTCGGGCGTGCGGTCCTACAGCAGGCGCTGGCCGGTCGTCTTCTCCCGCGCCACCGGCAGCCGCCTGCACTCCGAGGAGGGCCGTAGCTGGCTGGACTTCTTCGCCGGGGCCGGCTCGCTGAACTACGGGCACAACAACCCGGTGCTCAAGCGGGCGCTGCTGGACTACGTCGCCAACGACGGCGTCACCCACGCGCTCGACATGTTCACCACCGCGCGGCACGCCCTGCTGGAGACGCTCGTCGAGGTGCTGCTGCAGCCCCGGGGCCTGGACCACAAGGTGATCTTCCCGGGTCCGGGCGGCGCCAACGCCGTCGAGGCGGCCCTGAAGCTGGCCCGCACGGTCACCGGCCGCAGCGAGGTCGTGCACTTCACCAACTCCTTCCACGGCGCGACGCTCGGCGCGCTCGCGGTCACCGGCAACCCCCTGCACCGCCGCTCCGCCGGTGTGCCGCTCACGGGTGCGACCCCGGTGCCGTTCGACGGCCACGACGGGCACCCCCACCCGGAGCACCTGGCGCGGCTGCTGGCCAACCCGGGCAGCGGGCTGGACCGGCCGGCCGCGGTGATCGTGGAGACCGTGCAGGCCGAGGGCGGCGTGAACGTGGCGAGCACCGAGTGGCTGCGGGCGCTCGCGGACCTGTGCCGGCGCCACGAGATCCTGCTGATCGTCGACGACATCCAGGCGGGCTGCGGACGGACCGGCCCGTTCTTCAGCTTCGAGGACGCGGGCATCGTGCCCGACCTGATCTGCCTGTCGAAGTCCATCGGCGGCTACGGCCTGCCGCTCGCGCTCACCCTGGTCCGCCCCGACCTCGACGTCTGGCGGCCGGGCGCCCACAGCGGCACGTTCCGCGGGGTGAACCCGGCGTTCGTCACCGCCACGGCGGCGCTCGCCGCCTACTGGCGGGACGACGCGCTGGAGAAGTCGACGCGCGCCCGCGGCGAGTGGGTCCGCAACGCCCTGCAGGACATCGTCAACGCCCACCCCGAGGCGGGTCTGTCCACCCGGGGCCGCGGACTTCTGCAGGGTCTGGTGGTCGGCGCGGGGGCGGCCGACGCGGTGGCCGACGAGGCGTTCGCGCGGGGCCTGCTGGTGGAGACCGCCGGTCCGCAGGACGAGGTCGTCAAGCTGCTGCCGCCGCTGACGGTGTCCGACGCGGAACTGTCCGAGGGGCTCGAGATCCTCGAGACGTCCGTCCGTGTGGTGCTCGGGCGGGCCGCAGGAGCACGATCATGAGCGCCACGCTGTTCAGTCCCCCCGTGATCCGAGACAGGAATCTGCCCGTGACCCCGCAGTACAGCGACCAGCCTCGCGTTCCCTCCCCCGCCCCGGCACGAGGGGGAGCACGCTGATGCCGAAGGAGAGGAACCGCAGCAGGCGGCGCGCCCTGTCGGAGGCGCTGGCGCCGTTCTCGATACGGGAGTTCCGCATCCTGTGGACCGGGCAGGCCGTGTCGGCCGCCGGCGGCGGGATGACCAAGGTGGCGCTGATCTTCGCCGTGCTGGCGGTGGACGGCTCGGTCACCGACATCGGTCTGGTGATGACCGCTCAGGTCCTGACGCAGGTCCTGTTCACGCTGGCCGGCGGCGTGTGGGCGGACCGGATGCGGCGTCAGGTCCTGATGCTGACGTCCGATCTGATCCGCGCGGCCGCCCAGCTCGTGCTGGCCGTCCTCCTGCTGGACGGTTCGGCCCAGGTGTGGCACCTGGCCGCCGGAGCCGCGATCTTCGGCGGCGCCCAGGCGTTCTTCGGCCCGGCCTCCCGGGGCCTGATGGCGGAGATCATGCCGCCGGAGCAGCTCCAGCGCGGCAACGCGCTGATGACGTTCTGCATCAGCGCCTCCACGGTGCTGAGCCCGGCGCTGGCCGGTGTGGTGATCGCGTTGTGGGGGCCGGGACTGGTGCTGGCCCTGGACGCCGTCACGTTCATCGTCAGCGCCGTGTCGCTGGGGATGCTGCGGCTGGCCCCGCGCACCATCCCGGCGCCCGAGACGTTCTGGCGCGATCTGGGCACCGGCTGGCGCGAGTTGTCGATCCGCCGGTGGCTGTGGCTCAACATGATCGTGCACATGCTGCAGAACCTGGCGGTCGCGGCGTACTACGTGCTCGGCCCGGCGATCGCGGACACCTCGCTCGGCGGGCCGTCCGCCTGGGGCGTCATCGTCTCGGGTTTCGCGGCCGGCGCCCTCACGGGCGGGTTCGTCGCGCTGCGGCTGGAGCCGAGCAGGCCGCTGATCGTCGGCAACCTCGCGCTGGTCCTGACCGCGGTGCCGCTGCTGGCGCTCGCGGTGCCCATGCCCCTGTGGGTCGTGGTGGGCGCGGCGTTCCTCAGCGGTGCGGCGACCCTGTTCCTGGACGCGCTGTGGCAGGCGTCGATGCAACAGCTCATCCCCGAAGAGGTGATGTCGCGGGTCGAGTCGTACGACTGGTTGATCTCCACGGTGGCCGCGCCGGCCGGCCTCGCCCTGGTGGGGCCGCTGGCGTCGCAGGCCGGGCAGGCCGAGACACTGCTGATCGCCGCCGTGATGATCGTCGTCCCGTGCTCCCTCACCCCGCTGGTGCCCGGCATCCGCGCGGTCCGGCGCGCCCCCGACGGCCGTATCACCGGACCGGTCCCGAAGCAGCCCGCCCATGTGTGAGACGACGAACGAGGAGTCATGACCGACGGACACAGTGAGTGGATCCGCCGTCACCGGGCGGCGCCCGAGGCGCCGGTGCAGGTGGTGTGCTTCCCGCACGCCGGTGGGTCCGCGAGCTACTACCGGCCGATGGCGGCGCTGTTCCCCGTGGCCGAGGTGCTGGCCGTGCAGTATCCCGGCCGGCAGGGCCGCGTCAACGAGCCGGGCGTCGCCGACTTCGCGGAGCTGACCGAGCGCACCCTCGCCGCGCTGCGGGGCGCACGGGACCGGCCGGTGGCGCTGTTCGGGCACAGCATGGGCGCGCTGCTGGCGTTCGAGGTGGCCAAGCGGCTGGAGGCCGAGGGGGCCGGGCCGCTGGCGCTGTTCGCGTCGGGGGCGCGGTCGCCGGGCCGGCCGCTTCCCGGGCACTCGCCCGCGGCGACCGACGAGGAGCTGATCACGGAACTCGCCGCGCTGGACGGCACCGACGCACGGCTGCTGGACCACGCGGACATGCGGGCGCTCGTACTGTCCGCGCTGCGCGCGGACTACCGGACGCTGGAGTCCTACCGGTACGACGGCCGTACGGTGGCGTGCCCGGTGGTGTCCCTGACCGGCGACGCCGACGGCTTCGTGCCGGTCGACGACGCGGCCGCGTGGGCGGCCCACACCACCGGCCCGTTCGACCTGCGGGTCTTTCCCGGCGGGCACTTCTATCTCGACGACCACTGGGACGGGGTGCGCACGGTGGTCACGGAGCGGCTCCGGGCGCACCTGCCGACCCCTGCGGGGTGACCGCCCCCGCACGCGTACCGGGCTGCCGCTCACACTGTGGGCGGCAGCCCGGCCGTTTGTCAGCGGGTCTTCCCGGCGTCAGGCGCCGGCCTGCCACGCGGGCTCCGTGAGGATCTCCAGCACGGCGCAGCCGAAGGCGAATCCGGTGGAGTCGCCCAGCAGCACGACCCGGTCCCCGGGCGCCGCGCCGCCCGTCTGCAGCAGATGGGTGAGTCCGACGACCGAGTCACCGCCGCTGAGCAGATGACCGACCGTGCGTCCCAGGTCCCAGGTCGTGCGTTTGTCGTCGATCCCGAACTCGGCGCAGAACTCGCGGTCGATCAGGAACCGCCCGGTGTACGGCAGGAGCCAGTGCGTCACGTCACCCGCCCGGACCCCGGCGTCGGCGAGCGCGGCCCGCACGCAGTCGCCCCTGGCCTCGGTCATCGTCCGCATCATCGACATGACGCGCCGGCGCTGCGCCCGGCGGAACTCCTCACGGCTGCCGAAGGCGTCGGGGTCGAGTGCGCTCAGCGCGCTGTACCGGCCGTCACCGACGATCTCGGTGGCGAGGAGCCGTGCGACGCCGTCCCCGCGGTCCAGGACCATCGCGGTCGCGCCGTCCGCGGGCACCCCGCCCTGGTCGTCGCGGTACCGGTCGTTCTCCCCCGCGTACCTGGCCGCCGAGGTCAGCACGGCCGTCGTGCCCGCGGACGCGTACAGCGCGCCGACCTCCAGCGAGGCGATCGCACCGTTGCAGCCCTGCCGCAGCCCCAGAGCCCGGGCCCGGCCGTCGTGGGCCATGCCCTGGACGTAGGTGGCCGGCTCCGAGACGCCCTGCGGGCCCTGCTCGTCGACGTACGCGTGGACGAACACGCCGATGGCGGCCGGGTCGACGCCGGACCGGGCGATCGCGACGCGCGCGGCGTCCACGGCCAGGTCCGCGGCGCAGGTGTCACCCGCGACCGCGATCGACTCGTACCCGTGTGCCTCACGGACCGCCGGGTCGTACCGTCCGGCCGCCACCGCGGCCTCCACCGGCTCCCCCTCCCCCAGCGCCACCGCACAGGACCGCACGTACACATCGCTCCAACGCACGAGACAACCTCCCTGATCCGTAAGGGTGTTGAGGGCGAATCAGCCCGACGGTAACGAGGTCCGTCCCGCTGCGGCACGGGTGTTCACGCCGCGCATGCGTACCTTCACTGAGCGGCGGCGCTGTGGATACGATCCCGCGACGAAACCGGACCGGACGCGACTGGAAGTGATCCCACCGTGACAGCCGCCGCTCTGCCGAACACCCGTACCGTGGATGTCGCGGGGGTCGGGTTCGGACCCGCGAACCTCGCCCTGGCGATCGCCCTCGAGGAGTCCGACGCACCGACCACCATGGCCTTCCACGAGCGGCAGGCGAGCTTCGGCTGGCACACCGGCATGCTGATCGAGGGCGCCACGATGCAGGTCTCGTTCCTCAAGGACCTCGCGACGATGCGCAATCCCGGCAGCCGCCACACGTTCCTCGCCTATCTGCACGCCCACGGCAGGATGCCGGCGTTCATCAACAGCAAGATGCTGTACCCGTACCGTGTCGAGTTCCACGACTACCTGGGCTGGTCGGCGGCGCAGTTCGACGCGCACGTCTCCTACGGCTCGACGGTCGAGGGCATCCGCCCGGTGCAGGGCCCGGACGGTCACGTCGACCTCGTCGAGGTCGTCACGCGGGACGCGGACGGCGCCCGGCAGGTCCAGCGGGCACGCAACGTCGTGCTCGGCACGGGGATGACCCCCCACCTGCCGCCGGGCGTCACCCCCTCGGCGCGGATCCGGCACAGCTCGCAGCTGCTCACCCACGGCCTCGGCACCCCCCGGCACGGGCGGTACCTGGTCGTCGGCGCGGGGCAGAGCGCCGCCGAGTGCGCCGACTACCTGCACCGCACCCACGGCGACGCGGCCGTGCACACCGTCCACGCCCGCTACGGCTACAGCGTCGCCGACGACAGCCCCTTCGCGAACGGCATCTTCGACCCGGCCGCCGTCGACGACTTCTTCCACGCCCCGGAGCAGACCAAGGAGGCGCTGCTCGGGTACCACGGCAACACCAACTACGCGGTCGTCGACCTGGATCTGAGCCAGGAGCTGTTCCGGCGCGTCTACCTCGAGGAGGTGCAGGGCCGGCCACGGCTGCACGTCCACCGCGTGTCACGGGTGCGTGCCTGCACGGAGACCGCCGACGGCGTCGAGGTGGAGGTGGAGTCGCTGGTCACCGGTGAGGTGACGCGACTGGTGGTGGACGGGGTCGTCTACGCCACCGGCTACCGGCCCGCCGATCCCCTGCCGCTGCTCGGCGACCTGGCCGACGAGTGCAAGAAGGACGAGAGCGGCGGTCTGTACCTGGACCGCGACTACCGGGTCCGCACCTCGTCGGTGCTGCGCTGCGGCATCTATCTGCACGGCGCCGGCACCGAGGGCAGCCACGGCCTGAGCGCGGGGCTGCTCTCCAACACCGCCGTCCGGGCGGGCGAGATCGCGACATCGATAATCCGCCAGACCTGATCCGGAGAGACACCATGTTCGTTCCCCCGATCTACCGGGTCACGGATCCCGCCGAGCTGCACCAGATCATCCGGCAACATCCGATGGCCATGCTGGTGAGCAACGGGCCCACCACGCCGTACACGACCCTGCTGCCGATCAGTCATCCGCCGGGCGCCGAGGATCCGGGGACGTTCGCCGGCTTCTCGCTCCTCGGCCACCTCAACCGGGCCAACCCGCACTGGCGGGCGCTGACCGGCGGCACGCCCGCGAGCCTCGTCTTCAGCGGCCCGAGCGGCTATGTCACCCCCGCCCTGTACGACACCCAGGTGGCGGCTCCCACCTGGAACTTCGTCACCGCCGAACTGACCGGTGAGGTGGTGCCGCTGCCCGAGGGCGAGGAGACCCTGGCGGTGGTCCGGCGCACGGCCGAGCTGTTCGAGCAGCGGTTCGGCCGGGGCTGGGAGTCCGGCGGGTCGGTCGACTACTTCCGCAGCATCATCGGCGGCGTCGGCGCCTTCCGCTTCGACGTCACGTCCGGGCAGGCGATGTTCAAGCTCAGCCAGGAGAAGAAGCCCGCGATCCGCGCCCGGGTCGCCAAGAGCATGCTCGACGACGGTGATCCGACCCGTCGGGCACTGGGGGTCCACATGTGCCGGACGGGACGGACGCAGCAGCCCGAGTCGACGCGGCGCCCCACCCTGTGGGGCGGGTCCGCACAACCGGAGTGCCTGCTGGACGGGCTGGTCCGCACCGTGGCCGAGCGGCCCGACGCGCTCGCCCTCGTCGACGGGGAGACCCGGCTGACGTACGCGGAGCTGTGGTCCTGGGTCGCCGAACTCGCTGGGACCCTCACCCGGCACGGCAGCGCCCCCGGCAGCCGGGTCGCGGTGACCGGCGGGCGCGGCGCGCGCACCGTCGCGGCGCTGCTCGCCACGATCGCGGTCGGCGCGACCTATGTGCCGCTGGACGCGTCGTACCCGGTGAACCGGCTCACGTTCATGCTGCGCGACAGCGGCGCGAGCCTCCTGCTGCACGACGGCCCCCGGCCGGCGATCGCCGACGAGGTCATGACCCTCGCCATCGAGGACCCCCGCGGAGCCGGCGCCGACGACTTCCGGCCGGTCGCCTGCCGGCCGGACCTGCCGGTGTACGTCATCTACACCTCCGGATCGACCGGTGTGCCCAAGGGCGTGACGATCCAGCACAGCTGCCTGGACAACATGGTGACCTGGCAGCGCACCGACTCCGTCCGGCCCGACCTGCGGACCGCGCAGTTCGCGCCCCTGAACTTCGACGTGTGCTTCCAGGAGATCCTCGGCACGCTGTGCGGCGGCGGCACCCTCGTCGTCGTCCCCGAGACGCTGCGGCGCGATCCCTTCACCTTCCTGACCTGGCTGGCCGACCATCGCGTCGAGCGCCTGTTCCTGCCCTACGTCGCCCTCCACATGCTGGCGGTGGCGGCGTCGGCCCGGGACGGCGAGCTCGGTCTGGCCCTGCGCGAGGTGAACACGGCGGGCGAGCAACTGCTGTGCACGCCGCCGATCCGGGCGCTGTTCGAGGCGCTGCCCGGGGCCCGGCTCGGCAACCACTACGGACAGAGCGAGTCCGCGATGGTCAGCTCGTACGTCCTGCCCGCCGACCCCGCCGTGTGGCCGTTGCTGCCGCCCATCGGCCGGCCGCTGCCGGGCTGTGAGCTGCTGGTGGACCCCGCCGACCCGGAGGACCCCACCACCGGCGAACTGCTCGTCGCGGGCGCCCCGATGTCCCTCGGCTACCTCGGACGGCCGGAGCTGAACGCCGAACGGTTCGTCACCGTCGAGCCGACCCCGCGGGGACACACCGAGGCCTTCCGCACCGGTGACCTGGTGCGCGTCGAGGACGGCCTCGTGTACTTCCTCAGCCGGCTGGACCACGACGTCAAGATCCGCGGCATCCGGGTCAACCTGCTGGAGATCGAGGCCTGTCTGATGCAGCAGCCCGGTGTCGCCACCGCGGTCTGTGTGGCCCTGGAGCCGGTCCCCGGCTCGCGTCAGCTGCGCGCCGCCGTCACCCTGCACCCGGACGTCACCGAACCCGGCGACCTGCGCGCGGCGCTGGCCGAGCTGCTGCCGGAGGCGTCGGTGCCCGCGTCGGTGACCGTGCTGCCCGGGCTGCCGCGGACCCCGAGCGGCAAGATCGACCGTGACTCGGTCGCCGAGTCCCTGGCGACCGGAGCCGACCGATGACGGCCGAACCGCTCGCCGGCGCCACCACCACGGGCGGGCCCGCCCCGGCCGGGGCCACCGGGCCGTACGGGCCGCGCATCGCCGAGCTCTGGTCGGCCGCGCTCGGCACCCGGGTCACCGCGGCCGACCACCACTTCTTCTCCGGCGGCGGCGACTCCTTCCAGGCCGCGCTGGCCACCGCGACGGTGCGCCGCGAGTGGGGGCTGGACATCACCGTCCAACTCCTCATCGACCACCCGGTGCTGGCGGACTTCGCGGACCGGGTGGCGCGGCTCGTGGACGAGCGGTGACGGCTCACGTCGAGCACGCCGTGGCCGGACCGGACGCGCGGGAGCCACGGGAGACGGTGCTGGTCCTGGACTATCCGGGGCGCCGGCCGGAGGCCCCGGTCACCGCGCTGGGGCTCGACGGCATGGTCCCGCTGCTGACCGACCCGCTGCCGGCCGCGGGCACCGGCCCCGCGTACGCGGCCCTTCTCGACGACGGCCCCGGTCCCCTCCTGGCGTACTGCGCCGCGTCGGCGATCGCGGTCCGTCTCGCCCGCCGGTCCGGGCGGCCGCGCCCCCTGGTCCTCCTCGATCCGATGCCGACCACCGACGACGACGTCGCCCGCGCCTACGCCGACGCCGTCGCCCAGGTGCCGGGGGCCGACGAGCCGCCGGTACCGGTCGGGGAGCTGCCCGCCGCACCCGAGCCGTTCCTGGCGGCCGTACGCGAGGACCTCACGCGGCGCGCGCGGACGGCCCTGCGGGCGCAGGGGCTCGGCGACGACACGATCGCCGGACCGGTCGCGCACTTCGCCCGGCAGCACGTGTCGTATCTCGCCTATCTGCTGGCGGCGCGGGGCGCGCTGCCCAGGGAACCCGTCGGGCCGATGCTCCAGGTTCTCTCCCGCGACCACCCCGACCACCGCGACTGGCTCCCCGACGGGGAGCTGACCACCCTGCGCGTCGACAGCGACCGCGCCGGGCTCACGGCCCACGCATCGACCAGGACCGGCGTCGTGTCGTTCCTGTCCGCGACTACGAGGAGGCACCGGACATGACGGGCGAGGAACTGCAAAGCGCGGTCCGGACGATCTGGCGGGAGGTGCTCGGGGCCGACGTGGCCGACGACACCGACTTCTTCGACGCGGGCGGCACGTCGTTCGCCGCGCTGCGCATCGTCGCGATGCTCGACGACCGGCACGGGACCCCGACGCCGGTGAAGGTGCTGTTCGACAACTCCCGGTTCGCGGACTTCGTCGCGGCCATCTGAATCACCCGAGACATCTGCGTATCCGGAACATCCGGGCATCGAGGAGCAGGGGGCATCCTTGTCTGTGCCGTCCACGGTCGACCTGTTGGATTCGTCGCTGTACGCGTACGGATACCCGTACGAGGTGTGGCGGACCATGCGGGAGGCCGGTCCCGTGCACCACCGGGTGGCGAGGACCGGCTCGCGGTTCTGGGCCGTGGTGGGGCACGAGGCCGGCCGACAGGTGCTGACCGACTGGAAGGTCTTCACCTCCACCCGCGGCACCACGCTGCGCGCGGACGACAACTCCGCTCCCTACCCCGGCGCCGGCAAGATGCCGGTCCTCACCGATCCGCCCCGGCACACCGATCTGCGCAGGGCCGTCGCCCGGCTGTTCACGCCGAAGGCCGTGCGGCAGCTGGGCGCGCTGGCCCGCGAGGTGGCGGGCTCCCTGCTGGCGGAGCTGCGGGAGCGGGGCGGCGGCGACTTCGTCACCGAGGTCGCCGCGAGGTTCCCCCTCCTGGTCCAGGCCGAGATGCTGGGCATCCCTCCCGAGGATGTGCCGATGGTCCTGCACGCCACGGGCCGCTCCGTGGAGGACGCGGACGACGCGGCCGCCGGCCACCACGAGGTGATGACGTACTACCTGAAGGCGCTCGGCGCCCGGCGGGGACAGGCCGGCCCGGACCTGATCGGCACGCTGCTGGCGGCCCGCGCCGGCGGTCTGCCGCTGTCGGACGAGGAGATCGTGCTCACGTGCGACAACATCGTGGTGGCCGCGAGCCAGACGGCCGGGCACGCCGCGAGCGGCAGCCTGCTGGCCCTGCTGGAGCACCCGGCGGCCTGGGAGGCGCTGCGCGCGGGACGGGTCGGTGCCGACACCGCCGTGGAGGAGCTGCTGCGCTGGACCGCTCCGGCCACGCATCTGATGCGTACCGCGGTGTGCGACACCGACCTCGCGGGCACCACGATCCGGGCCGGTGACGCGGTCGCGGTGTGGATCGCCGCCGCCAACCGCGACGGCGCCGTCTTCGCCCGCCCCGACGCACTGCTCCTGGACCGCCGTCCCAACCCGCATCTGACCCTCGGCGCCGGCATGCACTTCTGCCTCGGTGCAGCCCTGGTCCGGGTGCTGCTGCGGACGCTGCTGGAGGAACTCACCCGCGCCGACGCCTCCCTGGCGCTCGCGGGTCCGCCCGGCTGGCAGTCCACATGGGTGGTCAACGGCCTGCGCTCGCTGCCGGTGACGGTGGTCCCCGCCGAAAAACGGGCCCCGAGGCGAACGGTCGTGATCCACCACGGACTCGACGGGGCCGCCCGCCCGGGCACGCCGTCCGTCCCGCTGCCGTGACCGGTCCGACGAGCCCAGGGAAACCACTGTGAACAGCGAACTCCTCGTCTCCGACGCGCGCCACTTCCGGGTCGACTACGAGATCAACCCCTATATGGACACCGCGGTCCAGCCCGACACCGAGGCGACGCTCGCCGAGCACCGGGCCATCGTGACCGCGCATCTCGCCGCCGGCCGCACCGTCGAGACCCTGCCGTCCGCTCCCCAGTGCCCGGACATGGTCTTCACCGCCAACACCGCCGTGGTCCGCGGCGGGCGCGCCGTCCTGGGCTGCCCGCCGCCCCAGCGGAAGGCCGAGATCCCCTACGTCGAGGAGTGGCTGACCGGCCGGGGGTTCGAGGTCGTCGAGGCGCCCCACGCGTTCAGCGGCCAGGGCGACGCGCTGTCCTGCGGCGATCTGCTGCTGACGGGGTGGGGCCAGCGCACCGACGAACGGATGCTCCCGGTGCTCGCCCGGGAACTGGACTGCGAGGTGGTGCCGCTGCGCACGGTGTCGCCGCGCTGGTACGACCTCGACCTGGCCGTCGGGGTCGTCGACGCGGACACGCTCGCGTACTGCCCCGAGGCCCTCGACGCGCCGAGCGTGCGGACCCTGCGCGGGCTCGGGATCGAGCTGATCGAGGTGTCCCCCGAGGAGGCGGCGCGGTTCGCGCTGAACCTCGTCAGCGACGGAACCACGGTGACCATGGCCCGGGGCGTGCCGCGTCTGGCCGCCGCACTGCGCGACCGCGGTCTCGCGGTGGTCGAACTCGGCACCACCGAACTGGCGAAGGGCGGCGGCGGCATCCGCTGCACCGCCCTCACACTGGACAACCCCCCGGCGAAGCCGAGGGGTTGAGCGGCGGGAGCCGCCGTCAGAAGTCCCAGCCCGCGTCGTCCTCCGCCGGCGCCCCGTCACCGGCCTGCCCGGCGAAGGCGGCGCCGGTGAAGGCGTGCCCGGCCATCCCCGCGGTGAGCGTGGTCCCGTCGGCCGGGTCGATGAGCAGGAACGAGCCGGTACGGCGGGAGTCGGCGTAGCCGTCGACGGGCAGCGGCTCGGCGGTGCGGATCACCACCTGCCCGATGTCGTTGGCGACGAGCGGACCGGGCACCGGGCACCGGGTCAGGTCGTCCAGCGAGAGCCGGGACGCGATGTCCTCGACGATCGCCTTGACCGTGCGGGTGCCGTGCTTGATCAGCACCCGGTGACCGGCCGTCAGCGGGCGGTCGGCGACATGGCAGACGGTGGCCTCGATGTCCCTGGTGACGGCCGGCGCACAGCCGGTCGGGGCGATCAGATCGCCGCGGGACACGTCCAGTTGGTCGGCCAGACGCAGCGTCACCGACTGCGGGGCGCGGGCGGCGCCGACACCGACGCCGAGCAGGTCGATGCCGGTGACGGTGGTCGTCCGGCCCGACGGCAGGACGGTGACGTCCTGGCCGACGTGGAACGTGCCGGCGGCGATCTGGCCGGCGTAACCGCGGTAGTCGGGGTGCTCGGAGGTCTGCGGGCGGATGACGTACTGCACCGGGAAGCGCGCCGGGCGGCCGGCCGGCTCGGGGCCGACCGGGACGGTCTCCAGATGCTCCAGCACCGTGGGGCCGCCGTACCAGTCCATGTGCGGGCCGGGCTCCACGACGTTGTCGCCCCGCAGCGCCGAGACGGGGATCGCGGTGACCTCGGGCAGGCCCAGCTTCGTGGCGTACGCGGTGAACTCGTCGGCGATCGCGGCGAAGGTCTCCTCCGCGTAGCCCACGAGGTCCATCTTGTTCACCGCCAGCACGACGTGCGGCACCCGCAGCAGCGCGGCGACCGCGGCGTGGCGGCGGGTCTGCTCGACGACGCCGTTGCGGGCGTCGACGAGGACGACCGTCAGCTCGGCGGTCGAGGCGCCGGTGACCATGTTGCGGGTGTACTGCACATGCCCGGGGGTGTCCGCGAGGATGAACCGCCGCCGGGACGTGGCGAAGTAGCGGTGGGCGACGTCGATCGTGATGCCCTGCTCCCGCTCGGCCCGCAGCCCGTCCGTGAGCAGCGCCAGGTCGGGGGCGTCCTGGCCCCTGCTCCGGGAGGCGTGCTCGACGGCCTCGAGCTGGTCGGCCGGCACCGACTTCGCGTCGTGGAGCAGCCGGCCCACCAGCGTCGACTTGCCGTCGTCGACGGAGCCCGCGGTGGCGAAGCGCAGCAGCGTGGTCGCCGCCGGGTGTTCCGTGGTGCTGGTCATCGTCAGAAGTACCCTTCGCGTTTACGGTCCTCCATCGCGGCCTCGGACAGCTTGTCGTCGGCCCGTGTCGCCCCCCGCTCGGTGAGCCGGGAGGCGGCGATCTCGGAGATCACCTTCTCGATGGTGTCGGCGTCGGAGTCGACCGCTCCGGTGCAGGACATGTCCCCCACGGTGCGGTACCTGACCTGCCGTTTCTCGACGGTCTCGGTGTCCCTCGGGCCGCCCCACTCGCCGGCCGTCAGCCACATCCCGTCCCGCCGGAACACCTCGCGGCGGTGCGCGAAGTAGATCTCCGGCAGGTCGATGCCCTCGCGGGCGATGTACTGCCACACGTCCAGTTCGGTCCAGTCGGAGAGCGGGAAGACCCGGACGTGCTCGCCGGGTGCGTGGCGGCCGTTGTACAGGTTCCACAGCTCGGGCCGCTGCCGGCGCGGGTCCCACTGCGAGAACTCGTCCCGCAGGCTGAACACCCGCTCCTTGGCCCGGGCCTTCTCCTCGTCCCGCCGCCCGCCGCCGAACACGGCGTCGAACCGCTGCGCGCGGATGGTGTGGGTGAGCGGCACGGTCTGCAGCGGGTTGCGGGTGCCGTCGGGACGCTCGCGCAGCTCCCCGCGGTCGATGTGGTCCTGCACGGACGCGACGTGCAGCCGCAGCCCGTGCTCGGCGACGACCCGGTCCCGGCATTCGATGACCTCGGGGAAGTTGTGCCCGGTGTCCACGTGCAGCAGCCCGAACGGCAGCGGCGCCGGGGTGAACGCCTTCAACGCCAGATGCAGCATGACGATCGAGTCCTTGCCGCCGGAGAACAGCAGCACCGGCCGCTCGAACTCCCCCGCCACCTCACGGACGATGTGCACCGCCTCGGACTCCAGGGCGTCGAGATGCGTCAGGGCACGGACCCGCCCCACCTCCTCGGCCACGGCGGTCGACAACACCATGCGATGCCCTCTCTCTCCACTGGTCTGGGCTTGGTCACGACTGGGCTCGCCGCTTCTTCACGCGGCCTCTCCTCGGCCCTGCTCACACGGATCCGTCGGCACCCTCGCCGGGCCGGGCCCAGGGGGTGTTTTGAAAGTCCCGCACAGCACCCGCACAGGACTTTCGAAACACCCCCTAGGAGACCTTCTCGGCGAAGCGGCCCACCTTGCCGATCACGTCCTCGCCGTACAGGCGCAAGGCCTGTTGCAGCGCGAACTCGGCCATGTAGCGGCGGAAGGCGTCCACCGGTTCCTCGGTCAGGTTGAGCATCCGGCGGTTGGGCACGACCGCCGGACCGCGCAGCCGGTCGACGGCGCGGTCCAGGGCCGCGTCGATCTCCTCCGGCTCCACCACCTCGTCGATCAGCAGCCGGGCGTCCGGCTCGGTGGCCCGGATCCGGCGGCCCTGCAGAATGACCTGCCGGGCGATCCGGGGCCCGGTGTGCCGGCCGAGCCGGAAGTTGCCGGCCCCGGGCACGATGCCCTCCCGGGCGGCGGGCAGGCTGAGATAGGCGTCCGACGCGGCCAGCACATGGTCGAAGACCAGCAGCAGCTGGGTGCCGCCGCCGATGGCGAACGTCTCGACCGCCGCCACCCACGGCTTCTCGACCGTACGGGCGTGCCAGGGCGCGTCCTCGGTCCGTATCCCCCGCACGAGCTTGTGCAGGTACCCGAGTTCGCGCCGCAGCAGGAACCCGACGAGCGAGATGTCCCCGGCGTGCAGGCTCTTGAGGTTGATGCCGGCGCTGAACACCCGTCGGCCCCGGTAGCGCGGATGGGTCATCGTGCCGCCGCGCAGCACCCCCACCTCCACCCCCGGGTCGAGGAGCGCCAGGTCGACGACGGTCTCCATGTCGTCGACCTGCTGGTCGTCCTCGGCGTTCAGGCAGTCGTCCCGGCACATCGTGAGATACGCCGCTCCGTCCCGCCGCTCCAGCCGGACCGACGCCGTCTCGAGGACGCCCGTGCGGAGGAACTCGGGCAGCAGCCGCAGCGCCCGGGGGGTGGGCCGGAGCATCGAGTCGAGCAGATGGGCACCGGCCCGGGGCGAGTCCAGTACGGCCCGCAGGAAGATGCCCTGGTCGATCTCGTACCCCTCCTTGTCCGCCTGCCGCCGCCCGCGGTCGGCGGCGAGCTGCGCGGCCGTCGGCACCAGCGCGGGGAACGCGGCCGCGGCGGCCTCGAGGAGTTCGTCGATCCGCGGCGCCTCGGTGCCGCCGGCGGTGAGGCGGTCGTACACGTCGTCGGCGTGCGCCCGCAGGAAGCGCGTCCGCAGCGTCCGTACGGCGTCCTTCGCCGCGGCGACTTCCGCCCGCTCCTCGGGGGTGCGCGCGCCGGGCTGCGGCAACACGGCCACCCGTTCCTCGACGCGGCGGGCCGCCTCCTGGAGCGAGGGCCAGATCCGAGGGGTCACGACGCCTCCGCCACGGGCCGGCGCAGCGCCCGGTCGCACGCGGCCAGATGCGGGCCGAGGGCGTCCTCGAAGCTGGTCGTCGCCGCGTCGAAGAGCAGCTGCCGACGGATCGCGATCTCCTTGCCGGCCAGGCCGCCGACCGGGCCGGCGGCGGCGAGCGCACCCGTCAAGTCGTCGACGGTCCCGTCGGCGATCTCGTCGGCGAGGCCGAGCCGCAGCGCCTCGGCGGCCTCGATGGGCCGCCCGAACAGCAGCGCGCGGCGCACCCGGGCGGCCCCGGCCAGCCGGGCGAGCCGGTAGCCGGCCATGCCGGGCCAGGTCGCTGTGGCGTCGCCGGACACCAGCAGCCGGGTGTCGGGCGTGACGATCCGGATGTCGCAGGTGAGGAAGGCGTCCAGGGCCGCGCCGCCGCAGTCGCCGGCCGCCACCGCCACGGTGGCGGCCGGCAGCCGCTCCAGCCGGCGCAGCGCCCGCTCCCACTTGCTGACCTTCATCACGTCGAGGCCGCCGGTCCAGCCCTCGGCCGGGGCGCCGCCGACCCGCACGGCGACGACACCGGAGCCGGCCCGGTCCTCGGCCGCCTCACAGACCGACTGCACGGCCTGCACGGTCGCCGCCGACGGCGGCTCGCTGCCGTCGATCACCAGCGTCAGCACGTCTTCCATGACTTCCTCGACTTCCTCCGCGTTCACCACTGGACCAGTGCCGTTTCGATCGTGGAGCCGGGCCCCATGGTCATCAGCACGCCGTACTCACCGGGCCGGGCGACTCCCTCGTCCAGGAGTCGTTCGTACGAGAACAGGAACGAGCCGCTCGACACGTTGCCGTAGTCACGGAGCACCCCGACGGTGTGCCGGACGTCGTGCCGGGTCAGCCCGAGGTTGACCACGACGGCGTCGATGACCTTCTTGCCGCCGGAGTGCACCAGCCAGTGGGCGATGTCGCTGCGGCGCAGCCCGGTGCCGGCCAGCAGCCGGTCCACGACCAGCTCGGCGTGGGCGCCCACCACGTAGGGGATGTGCGGGTCCAGGAAGAAACTGAAGCGGCCCTGGTCCCGGTCCCAGTCGTAGCGCATGGCGTCGACGGCGTCCGGGATGATGCAGCTCGCGAACTTCAGGATGTGCGGGCCCTCGGGCACGGCCGCGTCGTCCGGGGCGGCTCCCGAGCGGATCGCGAGCGCGGCGGCGCCGTCGCCGAAGAGGCTGTTGACCACGGCGGTGCGCATCGTGCCGTCCATGGTGTAGGCGGCGGAACAGGCCTCGGCGCAGAGCACGACGGCGAGTTGGCCGGGGTGGGCGGCGGCCCAGCCGGAGACCACGCCCAGGGCGTTGAGGCCGGCGTTGCAGCCCATGCCCACGATGTCGGAGCGGCTGCAGTGCCGGTCGATGCCGAGTTCCTTGATGAGCAGGGCGCTCAGTCCCGGGGTGAGGAGTCCGGTGGAGGTCACGCAGCACAGGTGGCGCAGATCGGAGAGTTCGGCTCCGGCCCGCTTGAGGCAGGCGCGCAGGGCCTCGGCGCCCATCTCGACGGCCTTGGCCCGGTGCTTGTCGAGGAGGTCGCCCTGCGGCTCGTGGACGCGGCCGCCCGTGCCGTCCGGCGGCGGGAGCGTCAGATGGCGGCGCTCTATGGCGCTGTTGAGGAAGACCGAACGGATCCTCGGGTCGGTGATGCCGAAGGTGTCGAGCACCTCCTGCTGGGTGTACGAGGTGGGCGTCACCGCCGTGCCCACGCCCAGGGCGCGCGGCCGCAGCTCGGCTGCCAGGGTCATCGGAAGGTCCACCCCCAGGTACGCGGTTTGCTCCGCGGTCGTCGTCTGCGACTCAGTCCGGACACGTCCATGTCCTCTCTCGCTGGGAACTGCACTGGCTGAGAACCGCGCCGGCCGGAGTACCGGTCAGAGCGCCGCGCACTGCGCCTCGACGAAGCGCGCGAGCCTCGCGGTGCCCTCTTCGATCTCGGCGGGCGTCAGATAGCTGATCGACAGCCGGATGCCGTGGTGGCCCCCGGTGCCGGGATGGAAGTGCGTCATCGGCGTCCAGATCACGCCGAAGTCCTGTGCGGACGTGGTCACCAGGGCGTCGTCCACCCGGAACGGGACCCGCAGGGTGAGGAAGAACCCGCCGGTGGGCTCGTTCCAGCGCACGCCGAGGGCCTCGCGGCGGTCGGCGGGCAGCCGGGCGTCGAGCTGCCGGAGCATCTCCCGCAGGGTGGCGCCGTAGTGGGCGGCCGCCTCGGCGTTGAGCTGCGACAGCCGGCCCCGGGCGCCGAGCAGCGCTCCGGCCACGGCCGCCTGGCTCAGCGACGAGGTGTTGACCGTCACCATGCTCTTGATCTTCGCGAGTTCGTCGGCCAGCAGATGCTCGCCGCCCTCGGCGTCACGGACGCGCTGGTCGGCGACGACGAAGCCGACGCGGGCGCCGGGGAAGACCGTCTTGGAGTACGAGCCCAGATGCACCACCCGGCGCGCCCGGTCCCGGGACTTCAGGGTCGGCAGGGGGGTGCCGGGGCTCACCTGCCGGTACGGGCTGTCCTCCAGCACCAGGAAGTCGTACCGCCGGGCGAGGTCGAGCAGCTCCTCGCGGGCCTCGGGCCCCATGGTGTTGCCCGACGGATTGGAGTGGTCGGGCACCACGTAGAACGCCTTGGGGCGGCGGCCGTTCGCCAGCTCCGCCAGCACCGCGGTCTCCAGATCGGCGGCGCTGAACCCGTCCTCGCGCTCCGGCACGGGACGGACCGCCACGTCGAGCAGCCGGGCGGCGCCGGTGATCCCGACGTAGCAGGGGCTGGAGACCAGCAGTACGTCGTCGGGGCCGGTGATGAGGGCGCGCAGCACCAGCAGCATGGCCTCCTGGGCGCCGACGGTCACCACGACGGACTCGGCCGGCACATCGGTGTCCTCGTCCGCCCGCAGCGAGTCGGCGATGATGCCGCGGATCAGTCCCGCGGTCGGCCCGTACTGGTAGAGCGCGGTGCGGACGTCCTCCGTCGAGCCGCCCTGTTCCGCCAGGTGGTCCAGATACCGGCGGACGCAGGTGAAGACCTGCTCGGTGTCGAAGAATCCGTCGTACGGCCGGCCCGGCGCGAACGAGATCGCGTCGGGATGGCGATGGGTCACCTCGTTGAGGAAATTCATGGTGTCCAGCAGCGGATCGGAAACACTTCCGTGCAGCTCCGCCCTGTCGAGCCAGTCCCGCGAGCCAATGTCGCTGGCAATGGTGATTCCTGGCATGAAATCCCCCCGGGCGCACATGAATTGATGATTCCGAACGGCCTCAGCATCACACGACGACCAGCGCTTCGCCAATGCCGTCCAACCGGCCTGATCACGCACTCGAACCGCTTTATCGTGCGCGGTTCACCGATTTACCGCTTCTCCTGATCCACCTGTTTACCGGGTTTACCGGGTTTACCGGCTCACTGCTTTTACGGGTTCACCGGCTGCACCGGGACGCAGGGGTCCGCCGGAACCGGTACGGCGGACACCCGTCGGCCGGGATCGGCCACGACCGCCCTGAGCAGCGCGGCGAAGCGGTCGGCGATCCGCTCGACCGTCGACGCGTCGAACAGGGCGGTGTCGTACTCGATGTAGCCGGTGACGCCGACGGGACGGCGTCGGTCGTCGTACCGCTCGGTGAGGCTGAAGAGCAGGTCGAATTTCGAGGTGGACGTGGACTCCTCGTCCACCTCGACGTCGAGACCGGGGAGCGCGAACTCGTAGCCGGTGACGTTCTGCAGGACGAGCATGACCTGGAAGAGCGGGTGCCGGGACAGCGAGCGGGCCGGATTGACGGCCCCCACGACCTGTTCGAAGGGCACGTCCTGATGGGAATAGGCGGCCAGGGCGGTCTCCCGTACCCGGGCGAGCAGTTCGACGAAGGAGGGGTCGCCGGACAGATCGGTGCGCAGGACGACGGTGTTGACGAAGAAGCCGACCAGGTCGTCGAGCGCCGCCTCGCCGCGCCCGGCCACCACGCTGCCCAGGGGGATGTCCGCTCCGGCGCCGAGTCGGTGCAGCAGCGTCGCGAGCGCGGCCTGCAGCACCATGAAGGGTGTGGCGTCGTGGCTGCGCGCCAACGCGACGACCCCGGTGAGCAGTTCGGCGTCGAGCAGCAGCGGGAGGCTCGCGCCCCGGCGGGTGCCGTCCGTGGGGCGCGGCCGGTCGAAGGGCAGGGCCAGCTCGTCCGGCACGCCGTCCAGGGCGTCCTTCCAGTACGCCAGTTGGCGCCCGGCGAGGCTGCCGGGGGAGCCGGGGTCACCGAGGAGGGTGTGCTGCCACAGCGTGTAGTCCGCGTACTGCACGGGCAGTTCGGGCCAGTCGGGGGCGGTGCCCGCCCTTCGGGCCGTGTAGGCGGTCGCCAGATCCCGGCTGAGCGGCGCCTTGGACCATCCGTCCGAGGCGATGTGATGCAACGTCAGCAGCAGCACCCGCGTGCGCTCGTCCAGGACGAACAGCTCGGCGCGCAGGGACGGGTCGGCCCTCAGGTCGAACGGCCGGCGCCCGGCCTCCCGTACCGCGGCGTCGAGCTCCGCCTCGTCGACGACCCGCTCGGGCAGGGCGAGGTCCAGGCCGGCCGGGTCGAGCACCACCTGGTACGGCTCGCCGCCCGCCTGTGCCACGACGGTGCGCAGGCTCTCGTGCCGGACGATCACGTCCCGGACGGCCGCCCGGAGCGCGTCCCGGTCCAGCTCACCGGTGAGCCGCAGGACGACGGGCAGGTTGTACAGCGGGGACGGGCCCTCCCACTGCTCCAGGAACCACATCCGGTGCTGGGCCGCGGACAGCGGGACACGGGCGGGGCGCACGGCCCGGGCGAGCACCGGACGCCGTACCCCCTGCTTGCGTGTGCGCAAGCGCGGCAGCAACGCGGCGACCGTCGGGGCGCCGAAGAACTGCCGGACGGAGACGTCCGCGCCGAAGGCGGTCCGCAGCTCGCCGATCAGCCGGGCGGCGAGGAGGGAGTGGCCGCCGAGGTCGAAGAAGTTGTCGTCGGTGCCGACCCGCTCGGCGCCGAGGACCTGTGCGAACAGCGCGCAGAGCCTCTCCTCGTCCGGGGTGCGTGGGGCGCGGTAGGGGGCGGTCGCGGTGAACGCGGGGGCGGGCAGGGCGCGGTGGTCGACCTTCCCGTTCGGGGTGAGGGGGAAGGCGTCCAGGGGGACGAAGGCGGCCGGGACCATGTACTCGGGCAGGGCGGCCGCCGCGTGGTCGCGCAGCGCGCCGGTGTCGAGGGGCCGGTCGCAGACGACGTAGGCCACCAGGCACTTGTCGCCGCCCGCCTCCCGGACCGTGACCACGGACTGGGTGAGGCCCGGGAACGTCGACAGGGCGGTCTCGATCTCGCCCGGCTCGACACGGAAGCCGCGGATCTTGACCTGGTCGTCGGCGCGGCCGAGGAACTCGAGCAGGCCCTGCGGGGTGTGGCACACGAGGTCGCCGGTGCGGTACATCCGGCTGCCGGCGGGGCCGTGGGGGTCGGCGACGAAGCGTTCGGCGGTGAGAGCGGGGCGGTGCAGATAGCCGCGTGCCAGGCCGGCCCCGGCGATGTACAGCTCGCCGGGGACGCCGACGGCGACCGGGGCGAGGTGCTCGTCCAGGACGTAGGCGCGCATGCCGTCCAGCGGGCGGCCCAGGGGGACGCGGTCGGGGATCTGGGCGGCGTCGGTGTAGGCGTGCTGGGTGGCGAACAGCGTGGTCTCGGTGGGGCCGTAGGTGGCGCGCACCACCGTGCCGGGGCAGGCCCGGAGGATCCGCCGCACGGCCACAGGGGAGACGACGTCCCCACCGGTGGACACCTCGCGCAGCCCGCGGAAGGTCTCCGGGGCGACCTCGGCGACGGTCCGCAGCAGGCCTGCGGTCATCTCCACGCTGGTGATCCGCTCCGCGTCGAACAGCTCGCGCAGCCGGGGCGGGGACACGTCGTCGGCGCCGGCGATCACGGAGGTGGTGCCGCGCAGCAGCGGCATCCACAGGCCGTGCAGGGAGGCGTCGAACGCGTACGGGGCGATCATCAGGACCCGGTCGTGGTGCCCGGTGTCGAACAGCGAGTCGTCCACCAGGTCCAGCACGTCGCGGTGGGTGACGGCGACCCCCTTGGGCACGCCGGTGGAGCCCGAGGTGAACATCACGTACGCCAACTGGTCCGGCACACACGCCACTCCCACGGGCCCGGACTCGGCCCCGTCGGGCACCGGGTCGTCCACCCGCACCACGGTGACCTCGCCCCCGGGAAGCCCCTGGGCGGCCGTCACCGCGTCGGTCACCAGGACCCGCGCGCCCGTCCGGCGGACGATCCATTCCCTGCGCTCGGCCGGGAAGCCGGTGTGCAGCGGCACATAACAGCCGCCGGCCTCGAGGATCCCGAGGAACGCCACCATGACGTCCACACTGCGGTCGGTGAGCACCGCGACCGGCGTCTCCCGGCCCACCCCGAGGCCGACGAGCACCCGCGCGAGGGCACGGGAGCGCCGCGCCAGTTCTTGATACGTCAGTTCACGACCCGCGGAACGCACCGCCACCGCGTGCGGAGCGCGCAGGACGTGTTCGTGAAATCGCCCGTGCAGGGACAGCGCATCACGCATCTGGCTCGACTCCCCATGATGTCCGAGGCGGCGGTCTGCAAGCGTCGGAGAAGAGAGAACTCTCCGTTCGGAAAAGACCTCCGCGGCGCGAGAACGGCAGTCGGCAGGAGATCTTGGTGACGTGAGCCACCAGACCATGGGCGAAGTGGGGTGTCAACGCGAGGTGTTTTCACGGCACGTGCGCACCCCGTGAGAACGCGGTGGCCGGCCGCCCCTGTCGATCCCGCCGTTCAAGCGCGTTCCGGAACCAGTTGGACGGCCGCCGGACCGGCCCCCGATGCGATGCAGAAAGGTTTCCGCAGGGGGCCGGTCCGGTGGCGGGAGGAGTCCGCGGGGCGCGGGTGCGTCACTCGGCGGGAGAAGGGAGGAACCCCTGCTGGATGGCGAGCACCCCGGCCTGGAAGCGACTGCGCGCGCCCAGATGGGTCATGAGGCTGGAGGTGATGCGGCGGGCGGTGCGCGGCGACACCGCCAGGCGCGTGGCGATGGCCTCGTCGGTGTGCCCGAGCGCCAGCAGCCGCAGCGCCTCGGCCTGCTGACCGGTCAGCTCGCCGGGAGCCGGCTGCACCGGCGCCTCCAACTGCTCCGCGGACTGCCACACGCTCTCGAACAGCGTGTACAGCGCCGTGACCATCCCCGGTGAGCTCACCTGGACGGCTCCGGCGGCGGTGTCCTGGGCGTTGGAGGCGATCATCGCGAGCTTGCGGTCGTAGATGATCATCCGGTTCGGCAGGGACGGGACGGTGCGGACCTCGCACCCCTGCTCGGTCAGCCAGCGCGCGTGGTCCATGGTCGGCCGGTCGTTGCGGATGCTGTTCAGGTAGACCGTGCGCATCTGGACGCCGCGACGGAGGAGTTGCTGGTTGAGCGGCCGGGACGCCCGCATGTTCTCCGGTTTCTGCGGGCCGCCGGGCGCGAAGGTGAGGAGCTCTTCGGCCACCTGGTCGTTGAGGACCGTCAGATGGTCGCGGATGGCGTCCAGCCCCACCAGGTACTTGACCTCTTCGCCCGAGGCACCGGGGGGCTGACGTCCGTCGTAGTCGAGGATGAACTTGGCCGCCGCGGCCTGCGCCGCCTCCAGCCGCTGCTGGTGTCGGGCGAGCTCGGAGCGCTGCTGGGCGATCAGGATCTCCATGCCCACGTGCGGGCTGACCGCGTGCAGCCGCTGAGGGGAGTCGACCGACGTCCGTACGAGGGCCAGCTCGCTCAGGCGGTCGAGGGCGGCCCGTACGACGTGCTCCGGCAGGTCCAGGCGGCGACAGATATCGGCTACTCCCTGCGTTCTGTCCAGCAGGGCGATGTAGACGGACTCGATGTGCGGCTCCAAGCCGAGTGAGCTCAGAGAACCTGGATGTATCGCCTCGATGTCAACCATGCAGCCCCCGCTTCGATGTACGCATGACATTCCCGACGGGGGCTTGAGTTTATGTGATCAAACTACACCAGGGCAAGGAGCTGCCGGAGTTGAACAGAGTTGCTTCAAATGTGCGCAGTTGGTTACCTGTGTGCGTTCAGGGCGCGCAGTCGGCGGCCGGGATCAGCCCGACGTTTTGCGGAATGACATCGTCCGGCACCAGACATTCGGATGGCAAGGACATCTATGTTTCTCGTCCACGTATCTCTCCGGCCGCGTCGGCCCGATGCGGCCGTACCGTCCTCGGCCGCGCGGTCCATCGCCCGGTCCTGTGCCGGCCGGGACGGCTTCGAGCATGTGAGCGTGCACCCGGCCACGGCGCCCCACCTGATCATCGGTTTCTACGTGCGCGCCGACTCGCTGGAGGAGGCCGAGGCGGCGGCCCGGTCCCTGTGGTACCACGCCGGCTCGGCCGTCGAGGAACTGCGCGCCTGGGAGCTGGTCAGGGCCGAGATCCCCCTGTTCCGCCCCGACCTCGAGACGGGCCCGGCCCGAGGGCTGGGGTGGACGGAGTAGGTCATGGCCGGTTTACCTCCCGCCCATCCGCTTTTCTTCTCCCTTCGCTGACGGCAATCTCGTTCATGTCAGCGAGATCCGGTCGACGAGATCCGATTGACGAGATCCGATTGTTGAGATCCGGTCGAAGAGATCTGTGCGCCAGATCCATCGAGAAGAAAAAGGGGAATTCAATGTCTCGCCTGATTCCGAGCAATGCCTTTCGCAGCGTGGTCCTGGCGGGCGTTCTCGCCCTGGCGACCGGAATTGCCGTGCAGGTCGAGCAGGTCGGTTCCCCGACGCACACGGTCCGGGTGACGGCCGGCGACTCGGTCACGCTCTCGGACCCCGAGAACGATCACGGTTGGCAGTGACGTCACTCGTGAATCGAATCGAATGCGGGCGAGGGGAGCGGCGGTGGACCGGGCAGAATCAGAGTACGTGCTCAAGCTTCAGCAATCCGTCCTGAGAGACCTGCCCGTCGAGCGGGTACCGGTGAGACTTCTCAGGACCGGCTTCTCCCCACGGGTACAGGGTGAGGACGCCGACCACATCCGGATCCTCGCGGAGACCGCCGACGAGCTCCCGCCGATCCTCGTGCACCGGGCGACCATGACCGTCATCGACGGCGCCCACCGGCTGCGGGTGGTCGAGCTCCTCGGGGAGGACCGCATCGCGGCGCGGTTCTTCGACGGCGACCAGGAGGACGCCCGGCTCCTCGCGGTGGCGGCCAACATCGCCCATGGACGCCCCCTGTCCACGGCCGACCGCGCGGCCGCCGCGATGCGGATCTTCACCTCGCACCCCCGGTGGTCCGACCGTGCCGTCGCCGCCGTCGCCGGTCTCTCCCCGAAGAAGGTCGCACGGCTCCGCAAGGAGATGGCGCTGCCGCAGTCCGGCGGCCGGGTCGGGCGGGACGGCCGGGTCAGGCCCACCGACGCCGCGGACCGACGTGAACGGGCCGGTGAGCTGATCCGGAAGAACCCCGACTTCTCCCTGCGGCAGATCGCGGCGGAGGTGGGCCTCGCCCCGGCGACGGTCGCGGACGTCCGCAACCGGATCCAGCGCGGCGAGAGCCCGGTACCGGACGGCGTACGCGGCCGTCTGTCCCAGACCCCGGACGCCGCCCGCCGTCACACGTCCGCGGCGGAGGCCCTCCCGACCCGTTCCTCGGTCCGGGCCCCCGTCACGGGCGCCACCGTCACCCGGCTGCCGGCCGCACAGCGCCGCACCCTCGCCGACGAGACGACTCCGGCGCTGGCCGCGGAGGACGTCCGAAGGATCACCGGCATGCTGACCCGCGACCCTTCCCTGCGCCTCAACGCCACGGGCCGCTCCCTCCTGCGCCTGCTCGACGTCTGCACCCTGATCACCCAGGACCGCCAGAAGATCGCCGAAACGGTCCCCGCCCACTGCAAGGAATCCGTGGCCCGCCTCGCGCAGGGATACGCCGGGATGTGGCGGTGGCTGGCGGAGGACCTGGTACGCCAGGTCGAGGACATGCACGACCTGAACGGCGACGACGGCTCCCTCACGGCGTAGCCCGGGGCCGCACACACACGCAGGCCCACCCGCCCGAAGAGCACCGGCGCCTCCCCGCACTCTTCCCCGTCGGCCTCGCGCGACGGCGAACCGCTCACCACCCGGCACCGGCGCATCCCGCCTTCCTCCCCCACGAACAACCCGCCAACCCGCACCGACCCGCATCCGCTAGGCTGTCCCTGGTCGGTCGTTGGTACGACGCGCCGTCTCCGCGGATGACACCGCGAGGCGCTTCGCACTACGCCCGACCGACGGGCTTGTGTCCCTCTGCCGAAGACCCACCCACCGGGTCTTCTTCAGGACCCTCCACAAGCCCCCGCCTTCGTAGCTCAGGGGATAGAGCACCGCTCTCCTAAAGCGGGTGTCGCAGGTTCGAATCCTGCCGGGGGCACAACCTGCGTAGCAGGTCAGAGAGTTGCAGGCCCCTCGTTCTGTTCGAACGGGGGGCCTGTTTCATGATCGAATGCCACATGGATGCCACATCCCCACGGGAACCCGCGTGTGGATCACTCGTTCGGGGGACTGGACTAGGTTCAACAGGCACGTAGAGTGTCGCCCACGAGAGGGGCAGGAGTGTCTCCCCGCGCACGCCTGAGACGCGCCTCTCGCGATCCTGCCTGGAGCCGCTGGGGAGAGTGAGCACAGGCAGGCAGAGGCCCCCGCCGCAGTCGTCGGCGGGGGCCCTCTTGCGTACAAGGTAAACCGCCCCGAAGGTCTATGCCTTCGGGGCGGGACGCCTTGACCGAGTCTTAGCGTCTAACGGCCGAATGCGGCGGAGACGCGTACGCCACCGTCGGCCGCTTCGGTACCGCGCAGCGCTGGTCAGCGGCACTGCAAGCGGTGTCTGTGGGATTCCCCGCGACCTTGATCATTAAATTTGCCTGGCTGGGCAAAGACAAGATCCACTGATCTCGACAGCTTTGGGCGGGTGCCGCTCGACCCCAAGCCGGACTGGCTCCTCGACCGCCGCCGGCAGATCGGCACCCGTATCCGCGACGCCCGGCACAAGGCCGGCCTTTCCCAACTGGAGCTGGCCAACCGCATCGGGCGTGACCACCGGACGGTGCATCGGTGGGAGTACGCCCAGCGCATCCCCGACCTCGACGACCTGCTACTGCTCGCCGACGCCCTCGGCGTCCCGCTGCCCGAGCTGGTGGGGTGAGCGGCCGCCCCGCGACGGGGGACGTAGGGCGACCGCTCGTACCGCTCCCTCGTCACCGTCAAGACGGGGGGAACGGCAGTCTCGTTGCACCCGCTGCCGGGCAGGCACTCGAATACCTCGACGCCGTACTCCGGGCCCTGGGCGCTCTCGGCTCGGCCGGCGGACTGGCCGCCCGCCATGAGCGAGGCGCCGCACCAGACGCAGGCCCAGCCGGAGTACCGGGGACGGGGAAGGTCCCAGGCGTCCGGGAGTATCCGGGTGGTCACTGCTCCTCCAGCTGTGCCCATAGGCCGTGCTCATCGGTCGTCACCCCGGTGGAGCGGGAGAGACCTTCGACGATGCGCCAGCCGGGCCCGTGGCTGTGGCGTAAGGACAGGGGGTGGGGGCCGGTGGCGGTGACCCTCAGTCGGCTGCCTGCGGTGGACAGCTCCACCTCGACGTGGTCGGCGCCCGAGTCCAGGACTGCGGTGAACAGCTCGTTGGCCACGGCTGGAGCGTCGGGATGCTTGGTCCGGAGGCGGGTCCAGGCGCGCACCTCGGACGCCTCGATGGGGAGTCCCTTGAAGGGGCGTCGATACGTTCTGCCTGATTCGGACATGAATGTCCCCCACGACCGGTGGCTATCTGTACTCAGGTACTGCTTATCTGTACTCAGAATGTCGGCGGGATTGGCGCAGGTCAAGCAGCGGGGGAGAGTATGTGTACTCAGATTGACTCGATCATCGACGGTGGGAGCATCGCCGTGGCACAGCCCGAGTACCTACGGATCGCGGCCGACCTGCGACGCCGCATCGCATCCGGCGAGTACGGGCCCGGTGACCAGATCCCCACGCTGCCCGAGCTGTGCTCGGCGTACCGCGTGTCGGAGACGACGATCCGCAACGCCCTCGGGCTGCTGCGGAACGAGGGGCTGATCGAGACCAGGGCCCGCGCTGGCACCCGTGTGCGCCCGCGGCCTCCGGTCCACCGGATGGCGGCCGACCGGTACCGCAACACCGGGGGCGCCCGCGCCACGCCGTACACCCGGGACCAGGGCATCGGCTGGTCGGAGTACCGGCTGGACAAGCGGTTCGAGAAGGTCCAGGCCGATGCCGAGTTGGCCGCGCTCTTCGAGTGCGAGCCCGGCGAGCGCCTGCTCGCGCGGCACTTCGTGTTCTACGACAACGACCAGCCCACCCAGATGTCGACAAGCTACGTCCGCTGGTCCGACGTCGCCGGTACGCCGGTAGCCGACCCCATCAACGAGCCGTGGCCGGGCGGCACGAGGGCGCAGCTCGGCAGCCTCGGCATCCGCGTGACGCGGGTGACCGAGTCCTTCACCGCGGCGATGCCCACCGAGGTGGAGGCGGCCACCCTGCGGATCGGGGCCGGGATCCCCGTGCTCCGCTACACGCGCCGGCACATTGCGGACACCGGCCGGATCGTCGAGGTCGCCCACCCCATCGTGCGCCGCGGCGACACCACGATCGTTGATTTCGCCATCGACCTCGACGACTGATCAGCTTGCCGCTGCCCACACGTTGTTGGCGTCCGGGGTGTACCCGCTGAGCGTGATCGTGCTGGGCAAGGACGTCTGCCCGCTGGCCGAACGGCAGAAGCGGTAGCTGGACGCGCTCAGGTTGGCGTTGCCCGGGGTGAAGGTGTTGCCGTGCGTCGACCCGCAGCTGAAGTTCGGCGAGGTCGTCCCGTTGACGAGCAGCGCCACGTAGTACCGGCCGGCCGCCGCCGCGTACGGCGCGGTCAGGCTGATCGACTTGGCGCCAACGCTGGTCCACGCCGAGGACTGGTCGGCGCTCACACCCACGCGGTTGCCGCTGGAGTCGTACAGTCCGGCAAGGCACTGGTTGCTGGTCAGCCCCGAGCCCGCCGTGCCGATGACGGCGTGCACCCGGTTGATCGTGGCGGCCTGCCTCAGGACCAGCTCCAGCAGGTAGATGAAGCCGGTGCTGAGTGTGGTGCCGGACGAGCCGCACGATGCGGGGTCGAACGTCCACGCCGTCAGCCCGTGGTCGCTGGGCACCCACACGTTGCCGTACGAGGCGAGGCTCAGCGCGCCGATGGCGGCCGGGGTGACCGGGTCCGATCCGCCTGCGGCGTGGCTGGCCGCGTGCGCGGTCGGCGTGCGGGCGTCGGTGAACCGCGAGTCGTTGCCCGCCGCCACGGTGCCCGAGCTGGTGCCGACGCTCAGCGTGGCTGCCCCGCCGAGCCCGAGGTTCGTGCGGGCCGTGGACGCGCTGGTGAGATCCGACAGGTTGAGCGTCTTCTGGAGCCGGGAGTTCTCCAACGCTGTGGCCCGGTTCTCCAATCCGAACTCGCCGCCCACGCGGTTCTGGAGGTCGGTGACGTAGGTGTTCAGCGTGTCGCCGTTGGCTGCGCTGTAGGCGCCGATCGAGGCCGGGCTGATCGGGTCGCTGCCTCCGCTCGCGTGGGAGCTGGCGTGCGCGGTCGGTGTCCGCGCGTTCGTGGTGGTCGGGTCGTCGGACTTCAGCGCGATGGTGGGACCAGCCCCGGCCGCGCCGAGCGGCGGCTGCGGACCCGTCGCACCGGTGTCGCCCGTGTCCCCCTTCGGGCCCGGGTCTCCCTGCGGTCCGGCCGGTCCCGTCGGTCCCGTCGCGCCTGTGGCGCCTGTGGCGCCGGTCGCCCCGGCCGGCCCCTGCACGCCCTGCGCACCCGCCGGACCAGTCGCGCCCGTCGCCCCGGTGGGACCGGCCAGACCCTGCGGCCCCGTCGGGCCGGGCGGCCCCTGCACGAGGACGTACTCCCCGTTGTCCTCCCCCGCCGGGGTGAGGTCGGAGATGTCGACCTCGCCGAGCGTGTGCGGCAGGGACACGAACAGGGCGTCGCCGCCCGTCTCGACGCGGTACGTCCACCCCGTCGGCGTGAACCCCGCCGCGTCAGTCGCGACGAGCGTCACCTCCCACTGACCAGCGGCGTCAGGCTTGACGACGACGGGGTCCCGCTCGACGACGACGTCCCACTCCGCGCCGACGACGCGCGTCGGGACGGGGCGGATCCGCACCGGCAGCGGGCGCCCGTTGCCATCGGCGAGAGTCTGGTGTCCGGTGAGGGTGACGGTCTGCACCCCGGCAGGGAACGGCATGGCGGTACTCCTCAGAGGCCGACGTCGTGAAGGTAGGGCTGCACCTCGGCCGGCACCGGCTGAGGAGGGGGCGGGGGCTCCAGCTGCGCCGAGCGGGTGTACGCGACGAGGGACCGGACCCAGCCGACGAGGTACCGGATCGTGAAGTCCTGGGCGGTGATCCGCTGCTGAGCCTCGGCGGCCTTCGTCTCCTGCTCGCCGAGTCGCTTCTCCAGCCGCTCTATGTCCTTGTCGAGACGCGCGGTCACGGCGGTGAAGTCGTCGCGTCGACGCTGTCCACGGGGCTGACGACGCCCGACGACGGCCGTAGCGACGGCCCCGGCCGCGGTGACCGTGGCGACCGCCAGCGCGCTCAGCGCCGTCAGCATCTCAGCTCTCACTCCGGGACTCCGATCGTGCACGCGGCGCCTCTTCCCAGCCGATCGCCACCAGGCAGACAGCGCCGAACGCGCCGAAGATTGCTGCGGGGACCCAGCCCCGCGGGTACTCGTCGAGTGGCCACCACGCCACGAGGTAGGCCATGGACCAGGGGGCGGTGATCCCCCATACGGCGAGGAATCCGGGCCAGTCCCGGCGCGGGGGCAGCCAGGCGCAGACGAGGGCGACGGCTCCGGCCGTGATCCACAGCCCGGCCCAGACGGTGAGCGGCCACGCCTTGAGCAGCAGGCATAGCCCACGCCGGTCATTCAAGGGGGAGATGATCTGCCCGTACCCGTAGAGGACGGCGATCGTGCCCTTCAGGGTGAGGAGCGCACCGCGGCGGCCCAGACGTAGCGTGAGCCGCCGGACCGCCGCGCGCATCAGACGCCCGACGCCGAGCCGGGGAACCGCGGGGTATGCCGCGCGGCCCAGCCGGACACGAAGCTGATTGCGGCCGGCACGAGCGCCAGCACAAACGGCGCCAGTGCAGACGGCATCCAGCCCACCAGCTCGTTGTGGTCCTGGACGGCCTCCAGCCCGGCGAGGAGCGCCGTGCTGGCGACGTACGTTCCCGCTGTCGCGGCGGTGACCTTCTTCTCTACGGGTGCAGCCATGGGTTCCTCACTTCGGTTCGAGGGCAGCGAGCCGCTTGCCCTGGTCGGCGACGGTCTTCTCCAGCGCGGCCACCCGCTGCTCGACGGTGGGCGTCGGGGTCGGCGTGGGCGTGGTGGTGGTCGGCGGGGACCAGGAAGCCGGGTGCTTCAGCCGCTCGGCCACGTCCTTGCGGAACTGGTTCGGGGTGAAGGCGAACTGCCCCCGGGTGCCGTATCCCTCGACGGGGCCGAGCGGGTCGGGCTTGCCCTCGATGGACGTTTCCTTGTGGCAGCCGCACGACTCGGCCGACCAGTCGTACTCGCGGCAGAACGCGGCGTTGATCCGCACCCACGCGTCGTACTGCTCGCGCGGGTACACGTCCTTGCCGTCGCCCCGGTTCTCCGTCTCGATGCCGTACGCGACGTCGTTGCCGTCGATCGTGCCCGAGGCCTTCGACGGGGCCGGGTGCGTGGACGCCTCGTTGAGGAACGAGGTGTACGCGTTCACCGCCATCAGGCCGGCGTGGTTGGCGCGTCCCTTGCTGCACAGCCAGGCGACGCCGGTGCGGGCGAGGTAGATCTGCGCGAGCGGTCCCGGCAGCCCGGCGACGCCGTTCTTCGCCACGGTGTCGAGGGCGTCACGGCCGCCGGTGTGGTGGTTGAGGATCATGTGGACGGGGCCGAAGGTCTTGCCGGTCTCGTCGTCGCGCTCGCGTGTGCGCCAGCCGGGGTACTCGGAGACCTTCACGCCCTCGGCCTTGAGTATCGCGATCAGTCTGTCCGGGGTGAGCGGTGCAGCCATGGGTGAGGTGTCCTTTCAGGGGAGGGTCTTGGCCCAGCGACGCACGATCAGCTCGGCGTACGTCTTGTCGACGGTGAGGGTGTCGCCCGCCTGCCAGGCCGTGGAGTGCGCGTCCGCCCGTAGCAGGACCACCATGCGGTGCCCGTCGGGCCAGTCGTCCGGGACGGTGTACAGCGAGGAGATGTGCAGGGGCAGGTGGTGCCGGGACGCCGGCACGTTGTCGCCCATGGACGGGGAGATCTTCGTTCGCGGCCGGTCCGCGGTCTTCGGCACGACGCCGTTCGCGTCAGGCTCGGGGTCGCAGTCGTACCACCACAGGTGCCAGCCGACGCCGACGGTGTATCCGCAGTCGTTGGTCACCCGGGCCATTGCGGTGATGTCCAGCCGGTCCCCCGCAGCCGCCGGGACCACGACGCGCATCAGCTCCCCGTACGTGTCCGTCGGCAGGTCGACGCGCAGTGTGGAGGGGACCACGTCGCGGGTGCTGACGGGCAGTTGCGGGACCCAACAGGGCTCGGTCATGGGCTGGCCTTTCACAGGAGTCGTGCGTACGTAGGGGACCCACCGATCGAGCCGCCGCCGGAGAACTTGCCGCCGGAGGTGGCGCCGCTCGTACGGCGGACCTGGATCTGCACCTTCAGCTGCGCGTCGCCCCGGTACGGGGTGAGGTCCAGCGCGAGGGCGGGGAACGTGAAGGAGAACGTGGCGGGGACCGTCCCGCTGGCGGCGACCGTGGTGTCGTTGAAGACGACCTGCCACTCCCCGCCCGTGTTCGTGCTCGAGACAACGTCGCCGATCAGGACCATGCCGAGGGCGAGCGTCGCGGTGCGCGGCGAAAGCACCGTCTCCCACAGGGTGATGAACGTCGTCTCGTCCTCGAAGGCGAGGTTGTTGTACGAGGTCGCGAAGAACGGCAGCTCGTCGCGCTCCCAGCCCGCGCGCCGCAGGTCCGCGACCTGCTTCTCCAGGGCGGCGAGCCGCTGGAGGATGTTCGGGGTCGTCTGCACCTTCGGCATCTCAGGCCCCCACGCAGGTCAGCTTGACGCGCTCGGGCCCGTTCGACGCGGTGTTCTGGATGCCGACGATCCGCAGCACCGCCTCACGCCCATACGGCGACAGCCGGTCCGGGTCGATGACGAACAGCGCCTCGTCGCCCACCTCGTACGAACCGAACGGCGGATCCGCCTCGGCGGACACCTCGAACGTGGGCTGCACCTGCGCCTGCGACAGCGTGGTGAGGTCCGCGTTCGTCAGGCCCTGCACCTGCGCCTCGTCGATCACTCCGTCGTACGAGGCCACGCCTTCGAGGAGCGGCCACCCCGAATCAAGGAGATCCTGCGCGGCCGACGTCTTCACGATGCGGGCCTCGCCCGTGCCGGCGCCGAGCCCCGACATCTCCGTCACCATCGAGGTGCCGTCCTCGGGCCAGTCGTAGGAGAGGATCGAGCCTGCGCCGCCGCCCTTGCTGAAGACGAGCCCGGAGTCTGCGGCCGAGCGGCCGCGCCGCGGGAACCAGGCGCGCGCCTTGCGGTAGCGGGTGGGCACCGTGTTGGACGTGACCTGCGACCATCCCACGTCGATGCCGAAGTCGAACCCATCGTCGGCGCCCGCCAGTTCGGTGATGGCCTTGTAGATCTCGGGCCGCTCGAACCCGAAATACGTGGCCTCGCGGGTGATGCCGTGCGCGGGCGCGGTCAGCGCGTTGATGTCGAGGCCGATGTCCCCGCCCGGCTGCATCGCCGCGTACCTGAGCAGCGACCAGAAGATGTACTTCTGATCGGTGTATAGCCGCTGCCCGCCCGCCGTGGATCCGACGTAGGCGGTGTTCGTAAGCAGGCTGGTGTCGGTCGACAGCGTGGTCTTGACGTACCGGTGCTGGAAGTACGACAGGAACTCGGCGGCCTGGATGGACTTCCCGCCGGCCACGGTGTCGCGGGTCCACACGATCCCGCCCCACACGATTTTCCCGTCCCGCTGTACGTACAGCGACGTGCGGGCCGGGGTGGATGCGGTCTCCGGGTCCAGCGGCAGGATCTCGTCCGCGTACGGGATCGTCGCGCTGAGGGTGCCGATGCCGTTCAGGGTGTAGCCGTAGGACACCCCGGACATCGGCAGCTCTGCGATCAGCGTGTCCGTACGCAGGTCGCAGAACAGATAGCTGTAGTCGTGGCTGGTCATGCGCGCCTCGTCAGGGCCATCCACGACCAGCCGTACAGGGTGACGATGCCCGAGCCGCCGGTGCGCGCCCACAGCAGGCCGTACGTGCCAGCCGACGTCGTGCTGATGACGGCCGTCAGCGCCATGCCGAGGGGGTTCGCGGTGTCGGTGGTGGCCCCGTAGTCCCGGCCTGCGTCGACGGCGGACGTCATGGTCCGGACGATGCCCTCGGAGCTGGTGGCGCTGGTGGGTTGTGCGTGCCCGATCCACCGGCCGACCGCCCCGGACGGGATCTGGAAGTCGACCGTGAAGTCCGAGTTGGTGGCGTCTGTGGTGGACCAGTACAGCATCCCCTCGACGGTGTACTTCGCGTTTGCCGCGAGGGAGAACTGCAAGTCTGCGTCGAGGGCGAGGGTGTTGGACTGGCGGGTGCCGTCCACGCCGTTCTTGTCCTTGTACATCTGGCTGCCGATGCCCTGCCCGGAGGAGTCGAGCAGCGCGGCCGTGGTGCCGTCGGCCTTGCCGTAGACGAACGTGTCGGTGTCCGTCCGGTACCTCACCTGACCGGGCGCCGGGCGCGCCATGTCCGTGCTTGCGGTGATGGGCACGATGCCGCCCTCGGCCACCGTGTACACCCGCACGTCGGTGATGTTGCTGTTCGTCACGGACGTCTGCGAAGGGGCGATCGCAAGGTCCGCCAGCGGGACACAGTTCGTCGGCAGCGTGCCCCGCACCGTCGCGCCGGCGCTCGCCGCGTACGGCCCCTGGATCACCTCCAGGGACCACTGAGACAGGGCGCCTGCGTACTCGGCGTCGTACACCGAGGCGACGACCGTGTCCTTGCGGTACTGGCCTGCGCCGCCCGCAGCGGCCACGGTGAGGGTGACGTCCGCGTCGTTGGCACAAGCGTACAGGCCGGAGCCGCCGGTGTCCCGCGAGTCGATGTACGCCATGCCGCCGGACACGATGACGGTCATGTTCGGGGTACCGGCCGCGCGCACCTTGAGCTGCTGGTTCTGGTAGCTGGGCTTCACCCCGGAGCGCGTGCGCAGGGGGAATGCCTCGTCGGCCGAGAAGCCGGGGTACGTGCCGAACAGGCTGGACGACAGCCGGTCGTTCCGGGCCGGGTAGCTGCCCGCCTGCATCCAGGCCGGGGGGTTGATCGTGGCCACCGTGGGCCTCCTCTCTACAGGCTGGTGTCGCGCCAGGTAGCGGTCAGGGTGGACGTCTGGCCGGGCGCGCCCGGCAGGGCACTGCCGCGGTAGGCCAGTTCGTTGGAGCCGGGCGCGAGCAGCGGCCACGCCGAGCCGCCCCGCACCCACGAGCGGCGCTGACCGGTGCCCATCAGCAGCACCGCCCGGGTCCGGGTGTCGATCAGCAGGTACTCCCCCACGTTGAGGGTGGCGTCGATCGTGAGCGTCCCGCCGGTAGTGACCTGCTCGATCGACGGCGACGCCACCGGACCGTCCAGGCGCAGCACCGGGTACGCGGGCGAGGAGCCGCCGTTGTACGCGCTGATGCGGCCGGCCGTGCCCGCGCTGCCGTACGTCCGCGGGTGCGTCCACGGGTACGTGCGCCCGGACGACGGGCTGTACGCCGTCGTGCTCGCGGTCTTCTCCGTCAGCCCGTACAGGTACGGGTCCGCGCAGTACAGCTCCAGCGCGGCGTCCCCGATCGACCACAGGTACTCGGCGTCGTACGGCAGCGACCGCTTGCGGACCTTCGCGTAGACGAGGGTGTCCTGATCGAGGAACTGGAGTGCGGCCGGTTCGGCCTGCGGCTGCGTCGCCGTGCGCACCGCGAGGGTCAGCGCCCGCAGGTTGTCCGGGCTGCTGCCCCGGATCCCCAACTTCAGCTGGATCACCCGGGCGCCCACGTAGTCGGGGCCGGTGTACTCGCCGTGCTGGCCGGGCCGCTCGATGTCCTCGGTCCTGATGTCCGGCAGATCATCGAGACCCTCGATCGCCGTGACGGTGTATGACGTACCGGGGCCGAAGGTGAGCGCCCCCCACTGGATGCGGCCGAGCCGCTGCTGCGCCATCTCAGCCCCCTACCAGGCCCTGCCACGACAGCGCCCGCAGGATGCCGTCGGGGCTCGCCTCGCTGCCGTACAGGTTGAAGGTGTTGTTCTGGTCGCCGCGCCCGGCCGCGCCTCCGTAGACGGCGGCGATCTGCCCGGCCGACGGCGTGGACGCGAGCGCGCCGCCCACGCCCGAGGCCGCGTCGAGGACACCGCGCGCCGTGTCCCGCGCCGCCGCGATCACCCGGCTGGCGTTCGCGAGGACGCCGCCGCGCCAGCCCTCCATGTCCATCACGCCGATGTCGCGGAACGCACGAGACGGGGACTTCGTCTTGTGCACGGACTTGACCGTCTTCAACATCTGCTCGGCGATCTTCTTCATCTGCTTCTCGATCGCGGACTCCTGCGACTTCAGCCCCGCCACGAGGCCCTTCGCCGCCTGGATGCCGGCCGAGTACAGGGCGTCGCCCACCGTGTTGCCGGTCGCCGTCGCGGACTTGGCGAGCTGCGCCTGAAGGTCGTTGATCTGCTTCAGCTGCGCCGGGGTGGCCTTCGCGAGCGCGGCCGCCGTCGCCGCCCCGCCCTCAACACCCGCGTCGGCGATCTGCTGAAGCAGGTCCGAGCGCAGGCCCGCCTTGCGCAGCGTGGCGATGTTGGACTGGAACGCCTTCGACGCCTTGAGCGCCTGCTGGAGCCCGACCGTGATGGAGGTGACGCTGTTGACGTCGCCATGGCCGGTGGTGATGTTGGCCTCGGAGAGGATCCCCGAGGTGATGTCGGACGCCACCTTGGACCGGGCTTTGACCAGGTCATCGAGCTTCTTCTGCGCGGCCGTCAGCTTCTTGAGGACCGCGTCGCGCTTGGTGACTTCCTTCTGGAGTTCAGCCGTGGCCTGCGCCAGCGCCCGGCCCACGCCCGTCTTGGTGTTCGCGGGCAGCGCCTTGGTGATGGACTCCAGCTTGGACCGCAGCTTGGCCGTCGTCTGGTCGATGCCCTTGATGAAGCCCTCGATCAGGAGCCGACCGGCCGGGGTGAGGATCTTGGCGTCCTTCTGCTTCGGGCCCTTCCAGTCCGTCAGCTTCGACGTGAGGGCCTGGAGCTTGGACTGCACGGCGGCGATCTTCGACTCGATGCCGTTGATGAAGCCCTGGATCAGGCTGGCGCCCGCCGAGTAGAGCCGACCGCCCAGCCCGGCCAGTGCGGACTGTGCCGCGCCCGGCAGCCCCCGGATCCTGCCCAGAGCCTCGGACACCTTCGAGGAGATCGCCGCCACCAGACGGCTTCCGCCGGCCGACGCCGCGCCCGCCAGCGCCGGAGCCAGACCCGACAGCGCCGACAGGGCGCGCCCCGGCATTCCCTTCAGCCAGTTGATCGCCGTGCCGACAGCGGTCCCGATCTGCGTGCCCAGCCGCTGCGCGTCCCGCACGACGGCGCTGACCACGCTGGACACCAGCGCCTTCGCTGTGTTCCACGCCCCGGAGAAGTCGCCCTTCAGCAGGGACGTCACCACCTGGAGCGCGGGCACCACGATGCTGTTGATGTACCGGGCGAGCCCGTTGGCGAGGATCCCGGCGAGGCCTCCGATCAGCCCAATGAGCGGCTGGATGATCGGCATCAGGCCGGTCATGAGACTCAGGACCAGGTCGGCGACGGACTGAAGGACCGGGGCGAGCGCCCCCACGAGCGACCCGAAGGACTGGCCCATGGTCGCCAGCGACGGCCCCATCTCCGTGAGGAGCTGCCCGAGCAGGGTGAAGGCCGTGACGAACTGGCCTGCGATGAGATCCACCAGCGGCTGGATGATCCCGGGGAGCTGCGCCAGGATCGGCCCGAGCACGGACATGAGGATCGTGGAGACCTGCTGCACCACCGGGGCGAGCGAGGCGAAGATCCGCTGCACGCCGTCGAGCAGCGGGGTCAGTGCGGGCAGCAGCGCCGCCACCAGCTGACCGATCACAACGAGCAGCGGGGAGCCCGCGGTTACGAGCGCGCCGATTGCGCCGGCCGCCTGCTGGAGCACCGGGCCGAGCGCGGCGATGATGGGCCGCAGTCCGTCACCGAGTGCCTTGATGAGGGTCTGCACGGGTGGGCCGAGCGCGGTGATGACGGGGCCGATCGCGGCGAGGGCCTGCCCGACGAGCGGGGCGACGGTGGCGCCGAGGGTGCCGATTGTGGTGAACAGGGTGCGGAGCGCGTCCTGCACGCCTTTGGTGTTGACGATCCGCGCCAGCTCGCCGGTGATGTCCCGCAGCACGGTGATCAGCCCGCCGCCCCCAGCGGGCACGGCGTTGAAGATCCCGCCGACCACCTTGAAGACGTTCGAGCCCACCGTCATCAGCTGGCCGAGCAGGTCCATCGCCCGCTCGATCGCCTGCTGCATCGCGCCCGACTCGAACGCCTTGCCCAGCCTGTCACCGATCCGGGCCGCGGCGTGCGCCGCACCGTCCGTCAGCGACTCGAAGGACGGCCCGGCCGCCGCCGCCACCTGACCCAATGCCGTGACCACGACGCCCGGCACCCCGGACAGGTTGCGCAGGCCCCGGCTCGCCGAGCCAAGCGCCTTGCCCAGGGTCCCGGACTCGCCGAGGTCCCGGGCCGCGCCGAGCACGCCGGCCGCCATGTCGCCCAACGCGGTAGCTGTGTTCAGCAGGTTCGTCCGCAGCACCGGGAGAACGACCTTGCCGGTGCGCTCCAGGTTGGCGGCGAGTCCGCGGAATACCTCGTCCTGCACGTCCTGCTGCAACTCACGCAGGGCGGGCGCGGCATCGTGTACGGCCTCGGCGAACTTGCGGGCCTCGGGCGACAGCTTGTCCAGCGCCTTCGAGAAGTCCTCGGCCTTGCTGGGGTCCAGCGCGGCCGACAGCGCGTCGTCCATCCCGACCGCCGCCAGCTTCACCGTGCCGGACGCCAGCTGCACCGCAGCCATGCCCGTGACCGCGACACCCGCGGCCGGCGCGACGTTCTGGAGCGTCGACACCACCGAGGCGAGCAGTGGCACTGCCGCGCCGAACCCGGCCGCGACCTTCCCGCCCATGGCGGCGACCCCGCCGAGCGATCCGGCCAGCCCGCCGAGGCGGCCGAGGATCCCGGTGAAGCGGCCGAGGCGGTTGACGCGGTCCTCGTCCACGTCCACGTCGATGTCGACGTCCGTGTCGTCCACCCGGCGGGCGGCCTGCCGCAGCTCCTCCAGTTGCCGGGCGGCGGCGGCCGTGGCTGCGCGGACGTTGACGTTCGGGTGCTCGTCGCCGATCCGCTGGAGGTGCAGCTCCAGCTGCTCCAGCTGGCGCAGCGCGTCGGGGACGGAGATGTCCACGCCGATGCGCTGCGCGTCCAGTTGCGCAAGCTGGCGGTGGACGCGGGCGAGGTCCCGGTCCAGCGGGTCGGAGTCGCCGTCGATGGTGACCTGCGGCAGGTGGCGCAGCAGGTCATCGAGCTGGCGGTGGATGCCGTTGCCGAGCGCCGAGCCCATGGCGGAGCCCTGCCGGGACGCGTCCGCGACCGCGCCGGACACGCCGTCCAGGTTGACCGCGAGGTGCGACACCAGGTTCGGGAGGTTGATGTCGTCGGCCACGGGTCACCTCCTCGTCAGACGCGGGACATGGCTGCCATCTCGAGCAGGCCGGGTCCTGCCGTGGGCTGGGGCTGGGATCGGTTGCCGCCGGTGGAGTGGGCGGCCTGGTGCTCGTTGGCCAGCGTCATCAGCTGGCCGAGCGTCATGTCCCAGAAGGCGTCGGGAGAAATGTGGAGGGCACCGACGGCGAAGTAGTAGAGCTGAGACCAGGGGAAATCGTCTCCACCGTCGCCCCGGTCGACTCCGGGGCCTGGTCGTTTCCCAGGGTCTCCAAGGCCTTGGTGAACGCGGTCTGCCAGGCGTCGACGTACTCGCCGAGGCGGCCCGGGTGGAGCAGGTCCGCGAGGTCCGCGCCGTCCGTGCGGCGCCGGTACGTGATGTCGCCGGAGACCTTCCGCTCGCCCTTCGCGTCCTGGTGCTCGCGGAAGTGCGGCTCGAATCCGCCGGGGCCGAGGCAGCCGGCGCCAACGAGCTGGACGATGGGACCGTACGCGGCGCCGTTGCCGGTGATGTCGATCGCGTTCTGCACGGCGATGACGGACCCGTAGCGGGCCTCCAGCAGGGCGATGGAGCGCATCGGGTAGCGCAGCGCCACGGTGGTGCCGTCGGTCAGGGTGATGCTCGCGCCGCTGGCGAGCAGGTCGAGTCCTGCGGTCATGGTGGTGTCCCTACGTGAGTGCCGGGGTTCGGCCTGCGGATGAGGGGAGGACCGGGCGGGCGCGCTGAGCGGGACGCGCCACGCCCGGGGATCAGGCGATGGCGGCCGCGGTCTCGTTGAGGATGATCGACAGCCACTTGTCGTTGGCGAGGAGCGGCTCCGCGTTCGCTGTGAACGAGGCGATGCGGTAGTCCTCTTCGGCGAAACCGAGGTCGGGGAACCCGGCCAGGGTCAGCTTGTGCAGCACGACGTGCAGGTCACCGCCCACGATGTCGACACCGCCCGTCGGCGTGACGCCCTCGATCTTGAATGGGGGCAGGGTGGCGCCCGCGCCGGTGAGGTCGTACGTCGACACCTCGGTGGAACCGGTGCCGGAGTCGGTGACGGTGCCGCCGAGGATCGCCGCCAGCACGTCCAGCGACAGCTTCGCGTGCGTGACTGCCACCTGGATGTTGGACACCGAGGAGTTCGACGCCAGCAGGGTGTTGTCGCCGCGCAGCTGCTTCGTCTCGACGTCGCCGGAGATCTCCAGCGACTTGATGCCGGGCACGTCGATGAGCGTGCCGTACGTGGCGGAGCCGCCGGCCGGGTCGGCGGTCAGCGGCGCGATCTTCGCGTCCTTGATCGCGTAGACCTTGGTCACTCGGGAGATGGCCATCGGGTGTTCCTTCCTGGTGCCGGGGTCCGGCCCTTACGAGGCGGGGGGAGCGAGAACGGGGGTCGGGGGCGGGGACTCGGCAGACGGCTCGGGCGCGGTCTCCTGCGGGCAGCCCGGCAGCACGGGTGCGGGGCCGGCATCCTGCGGGACGATCAGCCCGTCCACCGTCCACCAGGTGGTGCCGGGCTGGTCATCGGTGTCGTGGACCGCGACCGCGCCGTGCTCGATGCCGAGCGCGCCGATGCGGGTGACGACGGCACCGGGGGCGGCCGGCCAGTGCGGGCCGAGGGCGACGAGGACGTCCTCGCGCTGCATGTCGACGTGGGTGATCCTCACGCGGGGGTCACCTCCTCGCGCAGCAGCTGGCGCAGGACGGTGACGGTGATGGAGTGCCGGACCTTGTTGTCCGCGATGGGGATGCGGTCGATGTCGCCGACGAGGACGGCCGTGACCTTCGCCGGGTGGGCGGGCAGCGCGCAGCCGTGGAGGCCGTGGGCGATCGCCTCGGCGAGCCCGTACCGCTCGGTCACCTTGGTGGTGGTCGCGCCGGTCTTCACCCGGGCCTGCTGCACGAGGTCGACGATGACCGTCTCGCGGATGGAGACTTCGGCGTCGGGGTCGCCGAAGTCCCCGTTGGCCCGCAGATCGCGGGCGGCGGGGATGCCCTCTTGGACGACGATGTACGGCTCGGCCTGCCCGGGGCGCGGCCCGTCGCGGAAGACCGGGACGCCGAAGGACAGGGACTCGATGCGGGCTTTGATGGCGCCCGCGGTGCTGGCGGCCATCAGCGCCGTCCGATCTGCGAGGCGTGCGCCCGCCAGTAGATCGGCGTCAGCTCGATCGCCGGACGCAGGAACGGGCGGGCCGCGCGGGCCTTCTGATGCACCTTGGGCACGGGGTGGCGGGCGCCCGGCCAGAACAGCGCCTTCTTCCCGCTGTCCTTGCGCGGGAAAATGTCCACCGGGCCACGGCCGAACTCGATCGCTGCGGCGTAGTTCACGTTCGTCCCGACGACGTAGCCGAGCTGCCGGCCGCCGCCCTCAGTGCGGGAGACGATCGAGGACCGCAGCCGCCCGGTGTCGACCGGGGCCCGGCGGCGCGCCTCGTTCTGCACGTCCATGCGGGTGCGGTCCACGGCCCGTGCGACGTCGTCCGACATGCGGCCGAAGTAGCGGCGCAGGCCCCGCTCGTACTCGCGGGTGTTGATCGTGGCCGACAGCTGCGTCCTCATCCGCACCGGCACCGACCGTCGTACGCGCACCATCACACACCTCCGATGAGCGACGGGCCGCGGTTCAGGTAGGTCACCAGTAGGGCGTCTGCCTGCGTCGATCCGGTCGACGACGCGGGGGCGACGACGTCCGACGGGTCGTCGTCGGTGTCCTCGATGGCGACGTTGTTGCCCTCGTCATCGACCGTGATGGTGGGGTCCTGCTCGGCGTCCGCGTCCGACGGCTTGGCCTGCGCCTGGAGGTGCGCGGCCAGGATCGCGTTCGCCTGCCCCACCAGCAGCGGCGCAGCGTCGTACCCGAAGGACCCCGACACCTTCACCTGCTCGGCGCCCCACCGGGACCACAGCCCCTTCCAGCCCCCGTTGTACGACTCGGCCCCCACCACCAAGTCGTCGTATCCACCCCACGCGAGATGCACCGCGTCCACCTGGCCGAGGACCGAGGAGGAGGTGACGCGGTACGCAGACGACGGGATCACCGGGCCGTCGTCGGCGTTCAGCACGGGGACGACGCTGGTCACGGTTCGGATGCGGCGCGGGAGGATGACCAATCCCCCCGCGCCGACATCCGCCACCACCACCAGGTCAGTTGGCTCGAATACCTGCTGCGTGTAGGCGTCGATCCGCTCGCGGCCAGCAGCGATCCACGCGGTCACCTCGGCATCGGTGCCAGTGCATCCCGCGTCTCGCGCAGCCTGGTCGGAGCAGTACGCCATGGGTCAGCCCTCGGCGCTCTCGTCGGCCTCGGCCGCGTCCAGCTCCTTCTTCACGCCCTCGGTGATCAGCCCACCCTTGGCGACGATCAGCCGGGCGTAGCCGCCGGGGTGCTCGTGCAGCGCCGGGCCGACCTGCTCACCACTGCCCGCGGAGTCGAGGGCGCGGAACACGTCGGCCGGCGCCTGCTGGCCGACCGCCCAGCCCTCGCCGCCCGCGTACTGGCGGGTGGAGACGACGGCCGCGTTCGGCTGCTCGTCGGCGGTGTCGTCCGCCTTCTTGCGAGTGACCATGATCAAGAACCTCCGATGACGCCGCGCGTCCGCAGCGCGGCAAGCAGCGCGTTGTACGCGACCGTGACGGCCGCGAGGTCGGCGAAGTTGCCGGACTGGTTGTTGATGACGGGCTTGGTCGACCCGTCCATGAGCGCCGGCGCACTGCCGACCACCCGCATCACCTCGACGTCTTGGCCGTCCGTGCGGGCGGCCGTCGACTTGGTGAACGTGACCTGCTTGACGACGCCGCCCATTACGGAAGCGCCGCAAACGTGATCTTCACGAACGCTGCGGGCGTGTGCACCGCGACGTTCGCCCGGCGCTCGGCGAGGATGACCAGCGTGTTCGCGGTGAAGTAGTCCGCGTGGCTGTCGGTCATCAGGATCGTGACGCCCTGCCGCTCCCACAGCGTGGCGCCGACCCGGAACCCGCCGAGGAGCGCCGTGCCGGCCGCCATCGCCACCGAGGTGACGACGGTCAGACCCCAGATCCGCATGGGCGCACCGGAGTCGGTCACCGAGGTGATGACCCGGAACTGGCCGTTCGCGTCGGTGTCCAGCTCGACGTCCTGCCAGTCGAGCGGGTTCAGCACGATCGCGTCCGGCGGGTACAGGGCGAGTTCGCCCTGCGTCTTCGCCTTGCGGATCGTGATCAGCTTGCTGTCGGTGTTACCCGAACCCGGCTGGTAGGTGCCGATGCCGGAGGTCGTGAGGATCCCCTGCATCTGCGTGGTGCCGTTGCCGGTCAGGATCTCCCGGTCGAGCTTGTACTCCAGGCCGTACGTCAGCCTGCCGTTGATGTAGCCCATCAGCTGGCTGTTGTCGTCGGCGGCCTGCCTCGTGATCGGCACCCAGTGGGCGACGGTCTTGAGGGTGGTGGTGATCAGGTCGAAGGTGAACGGCCCGCTCTTGGGCTTGTCGCCGCCCTCTGCCACGACGGCCGCCGCGTTCCACGTGGACTGAGGGCCGGACGTGTCCCGCATGTACTCCAGCGTGGTGCCGTCGCTGGTCTGCCTGTCGAGCAGGTTCGCGATGAGCAGGGGGAAGTCGGGGTTCTGGGGGATGATCCCCGGGACCCGGGTGTTCTGCTGGGGCTGCGTGGTCGTGGTGACCGTGCCGGACGGGGCCGCGCGGAAGTCGGCGCCCTCGACGCTGAACTGCCCGCGTTTGCCGTTGGCCCGGAAGGTGGCCAGGGCCTGCGACCGGACGAACGCCTCGGCGACGGTCAGCGGGTGCGGGTTGCCGTGCTCGTCGGGCTGCATGCCCGGCTCGGTGCGGCGGGTGTCGGGCGCCGGGTCACCGGCGGGAAGCTGCGCGGCCTGGAGGGCGCGGAGCCGGGCGTCCCGCTGGTTGGCCTGCTCGATCTGCGCGGTCACCTGGTCCGCACGCTGGAGCAGCTCGGCGACGTCACCGTCGTAGTTGGGATCCGCGAGCAGGCGGGCGATCTCGTCCCGCTGCTCGGCCAGGGTCGGGGCGCCGCCCTTGATGGGGTAGATCGGTCGGCCGTCCTTGCGGCGACCGATGGGGCGCACCTTGGCGAAGTTGCCCATGGTGTTCCTTCCGGCCTGTGGACGGCGTGCAGCCGCCCATGCGTCATGGGGTGCTGCGTCCGTCTGTCACGGCCGGTGGAACGCGCCCGGCAAAGGCACTGGGCTTTTACGTCCGGTCAGTGCGGCCCGGATGGGGGGAGAGTAGATCGACTCGGGGTGTGCGTGTGGGTGGGGGCTGCAATCCGCGTCAGCGGGTGCCCGCGGTCTGGAGGCGCAGCAGTGCGGCACGGCGGGCCCGCTGCTGCATTTCCACCTCGTGCGCCAGCGCTGAGTCCCGGCCGCGCTCACGGTCGTACTCGGCGAGTCGCTCGGCAAGGGTCGGCTCACCGGTCTCGGTGTAGAGCGCGCCGAGGGCGGTGCGCACGGTCTTCAGCTTGGAGCCCGGAACGGCCGCCATGCGGGCGGTGATCTGCGAGACCTCGACGAGGCGCGCCGACCGGATGTTCTCCAGCACGTCCGCGCGGTCCTCGTCGCCCATCTCGGCCAGCTTCTTCCAGTCCGGGAGGTCCGTGCGCACGAATCCCACGGACAGTTCGCGCGCGCTGCCGGACCGGGCCATCGCCCGCTTGTCCCGTCCGTCCTGGGTGTCGTCGTACGCGCCCGCGATGTGGAGCAGGGTGGGCTGCTCGTCGGCACGAAAGGTGCCGATGGGCGAGTACGGCGAGTGCATCCACAGGTAGGCGTACGCACCCTTGTCGATGCCACGCTTGAAGACGCCCGGGTGGAACGTCGTGCCGTACGAGTCCTTCTTCCCGTACTGGCAGGCGACGCCGTCGAAGGTGCCGTCCTGCCCTTCGTCGACTCGAAACTCGTGCGTCTCGAAGACGCGAAACTCGATCTCGGTCATCGCGCGGATCCCTTCTTCGCCGCTTCCTGTGCGGCGTGCTCGCGGTACTGCTCGGCGACCGCGTCCATCAGCGGCCGGTGGGCGGGGCTGAGGTTGGGGGCGTAGCGGTACACCGCCGTCGTCCCCTTCATGCCGTCGTACTCGTACGTGACGCGCGGGTCGTGCGCCGGGAACGAGAGCGTCTTGGGGAGGTCGCCGTTCGAGTCCGGGCGGACTGCGCCGCGGTGCCCGTCGTACGGGCCGCGCCGCACCTCGTGCAGCGGGATGTCCGGCGGCCGGTACGCGTCCTTGTACTGGGGGTACTCGGCGGCCTGGAGGACGCACGCAACCTCGCCGCGCAGCAGGGTGGCAGCCATCGTCAGGACTCCTCACGCTCGGGCCAGTGCCACGTGCCGCCCTCGCGGCCGACCTCGGACTGCATGATGCCCCGGTCGGTGAACGAGGTGTCGGGCAGGAAGACGGTCACGTCGACCGGGACGGCGATGTTCGCCTTGGCCCCCTCCGAGACACCTGGCGGGTAGTCGCCGACCTCGGTGATGATCGCTGCTCGGCAGACCGGTTCCCCGGTGGCGCGGCTGGTGTAGTGGACGATCTGGCCCACGGTGGGTTGGGGCATGGTCAGGACTCCTCGAACTCGAAGGTGAGTGCGCACCGGCACTGGATGGACTGCGCGGCCGGGGCGGTCGGATCGGCCGGCCACCGGGACTTGGTGAGGGTGAACCGCTTGTTCATCGCGGCAGAGCGGCCGTTCTCCTGCCGGTGGGTCTCGCGGGTCCGCTGGTCGGCGGTGGCCAGCCACGTCTTCGTCGTCGCGCCCGCGTCCAGCGCGGAGAGGAACGCGGCCTGGTTGTAGCCGCCGACGGTCTCGGTGCGGGCGATCATTGTGGCGCGGTAGTCGCTGAGGTTGGTGAACACCCGCTGGAGTCGGGCCCGCAGCTCGGCCACGCTCTCGCCCTCGGCGACGCCGTGCGCGAGGATCTGCGACCGCAGTACCTGCTCGGTCGTAGCGGTCACCTGCCCGGCCAGCTCCTCGATCCGGGCGTCCAGCGCGTCCGTCACGGTGGGCTCGTCGAGGTCGAAGTCCGCGGTGATGCTGGCGCCTCCGCGCTTCCATGCCCGCTCGACGAACGGCCGCAGCGCCTTCGCCGTCTGGCGCCGCCAGTACCCGCCGTCGAACAGGTCCCGCACCTTGATGCGCTCCTCCCACCCCTCCGGCCCCGCAGCGACGTCCATGTCCGTGAGGCGCGCGGCCGGCACCTGCTCGGGGTCGGGCGCGGCGAGGACGAGCTGCTGCTCGCGGGCGAGGGCGCACGCCTCGGTGCGCACCTCGGCGATCCATGCGGCCGACCGCTCGGGCTTCTTCATCAGCCGGTCGAAGTCCCGCAGCACGCGGTCGCGCTGCTCGCGGGCGAGGGCCTGCACCGCGCGCCGGCCTACGCCCTCCAGCTCGTCGTACGCAGCGTTGATGTCGGCGAGCGAGGGCGACGACGGGGTGTCGTCGGCGCGCGTCAGCTCCGTACGCTGGGGCGTTGGACGGGCGTCTGCCTGCGTCGGAGCCGCGCCGAGGAGACGGGCGAGGGCGGCCTCGACGGCCCGCTCGACGACGGCCCCGACGTCCGGCGACGACGGCTGAAGACGGGACCAGTCGACATCCCACGACCGTGCCTCGTCGGTCCCGGCCGCTCCCTGCACGGGGGCGAACTGCGCCCGGTACGGGGTCAAGGTGTTCGCGCCGATCCCGTTCGGCAGCGGGTCGTAGCCCAGCTCGGCGCGCGCCTCGTCAATCGTCAGCGTGTCCGAGTACACCGACGCCCGGGTCCGGTTGGCGACGGAGTCCTGCGAGTCCTGGAGCGCGTCCACCCCGGACAGATCGAACGTCGCTTCCTCGGCATCCGAGGGCAGCATGCGCAGGTCGATCTCGCTGGACACCATCTCCAGCTTGGGCTTGATGGTGTCCGACCACAGCGTGGCCTTCGCGGCGGTCCGGTTCTCGTACGTGGTTCCGCCGAGGAGGTAGTCCCGGGGGACGCCGAAGGCGAGCATGACCTCGTCGGCGTTGGCCACGCGCGACTCCAGGTACTCCATCTCCTCGGCGGTGAAGGTGAGCCGCTCGTAGCCGATGCCCTTCCCGCCGGCCTGCCCGCCGCCGCCCGGGGTGCTGCGCACGAGGAGGGTCTTGCCCGCGTTCTCCGGGCCCTGCATGCTGCTGCGCCACGCGGCCTTGACCGCCGTGAACTCCTGCTCGCCCATGTCGCCGAGGTAGACGACGCCAGTCGGACGGGCCCCGTTCTTGTAGGACTGGCGCTGCCACTCGCGGGCGAACGCGTCCATGTCCACGGCGTGCCGGGCGGCCTTCCACGGGGCGAGGCAGCCGAGCGGATCGAACGGGTGCGGGTAGCGGAGCCAGAGCATCTCCTCGGGCAGCACCGGGACCTGCGTGCCGTCCGCGCGCCGGATCATGAACCCGACGATGTTCGCCGTCGTCGGCCGCTGTCGGATCGGCTTGTCGACCACGACGTCGACCTGATCGAACACGAGGTGCATCTCAGCGACGTCGCCGAGGCCGGTCTCTCCACGGTCCTGCCACACGAAGGACTGGCCGGCCAACTCGGCCTGCATGAACAGCAGGTACTTGAGGGCGCGGGCCGACATGTTGTCGTTTGGCTTCTTGTTGAACAGGTGGGCGACGTCGTGCCCCTCGATGAACGAGCCGTCCGGGCGGGCCACTTCCAGGGGCACGCTGCTGGCGTTGCTGGCGATGGCGTCCACGCACCGGTACGCCACGGCGCTGTTGGAGAACCCGCGGGCCTCGGCGTCCAGCGACAGGGTGAGGGACTGCTGGCCGCCGATCGAGGCCACGGTGATCGGCATGCGGTCGCGCAGGGTGTCGAGGCCGATGGCGCGCTTCTCGGCCGCTCGGCTGAGGGCCCGGTTCCTGTACTGGCTCACTGGTCCTCCTAGGCGACCGCGGCGAGGTTGCCCGCGGGCGCGAGCATGAGATGAGTGAGGGCCCACACGTACGCGTCGAGCCGGTCCGGGGAGTCGTCGCCGGGCACCCACGTGACGAGCTGCTCCTCCAGCTCGGGCAGGCTGCCGACGACGTGGGCGCTGCGCTGGTCGGTGAGGGCGGCGACGGGCTCGGCCCGGGTGACCTTGCCGCGCGACGCGGTGACGGTCTGGTAGTTCACCGTGGGGTCGATCTGCCTGATGACGGTGCCGATCCACTCGCCGCCGTTGTTGACCTCGGCCACGATCGCGTCGGCCCGGTGCTTGTGGTACGCCCGGATCGCCGTGCGGGCGGCCTCGATGGGCGGCATCCGCCCGGACAGATCGTCGAGGGCGTAGCCGTGCTGGCGGGCGAACCCGTTGCGGTCCGGGATGTACGCGGCGCCCCGGCCGGCCACGATGATGCCCATCTCGTCGGACTCGTCGTGGCTGGTGGCGGCGGGGTCCATGGCGACGACGACGCTGGCCAGCGGGGGGACGGCGCCGACGCGGGCGGCGTCGAGTCCGTCCCGGGACCAGAGGGCGCCCTCGATGTCCTCCAGCAGGACGCCGTCGAGTTCCTGCGCCTCGGTGCGGGTGCCTGCGTACTTCCGGATCAGGTGGAGGCGCTGCTCCTCGGGCAGGTGGATCGCGTCGCGGGTCCGGCCGCGGGTGACGATGACCTTGTCCGAGCGGGTCAGCTCGATCAGCTCGGTGCGCGGCTTGGGCGTCGTGCTGCCGATGTAGTGCGGGTTGTCGCCGAGGCGCAGGCCCATCTCGGAGTGCGTGATGGCTTCCTTCAACCGGCGCTGCGCGGCGACCTCTTCCATCCAGACGAGGCACCGGTTACCGCCGGCGCGAAGGCGTTCGACGTCGTCCGGTGTGTGGCTGCCGAACAGCTTGGCCTCGGCACCGTTCGGCCAGCGGGCGAACGTCCCGCCCACCGTGGTGCGGAGGACGACGCGCGGGTCGTGCGCCTTCAGCCCGGACGGCCCGTTGACGCAGGCCTCCACAGCGTCGCCCTGCGTCGGGGCAATGATGGCCATGCGGTGGCCGCCGCGCAGCCGCGGGTCGCACGGTGGCCCGTTGACGTGGGCGACCATGTACCGGGCGCAGCCGTCCGTCTTGCCGGTGCCGCGCCCGCCGAGCTGGAGCCACCAGCCGAGGGTGGGCACCTCGTCCGGGGCGACCTGCCACGGGTACGGCTTCCACTTCCCCCATCGCTTCTGCCACAGCCGGTCCGCGAGTTCCTGCTCAAGCAGCTCCAGCTCGGCCGGGCTCATCCCGGCGAGGCGCGCGTCGAGGTCGGCGGGCGCGATCATGCGTCGTCCAGGGCGGCCAGCTCGTCGGCGAGCGCCTTCACGCGGGCGGTCATCTCGTCGGTGACGGTGACGTTGTGCTTCACCGGGGCGTACAGCCCGAGCAGCTTCGCCTCGTGGTCCATCGCCCGGATGATGGCCTCGCCCGCCTTCGGGGCGTGCATGCCTCCGGCGCGGACCATCGGCATCAGTCCGTCGATGACCTGCCGGCAGGTGGCGAGCTGCTCGCCGACGTACGCGCCGAACGCCTCGGTGGCTTCCTGGTGGAGGCGGGCCCGGCCGCGCTTCCAGGCGTTGTAGGTGTTCTTGACGTCGGCGCCGATGCGTTCGGCGATCTCGCGGAACTCCAGCCGGTCGCGGGTGCGGAGTAGCATGACCTCGTCCTCGCGCATGCGCGCGATGTCCTCGTTCTTCTTGGTCGCCACTCCGTCACCTCCCTGCTGGGACGGTACGGATTTCGGGCGTCGCAGGATCTTGGGGGCTGCAATCCACAGGGCACGACGAGGCCCCGTCGCTGGTGTGCGACGGGGCCTCTATCGGTGAGCGGGGCGGCAGGGGCCGCTCTTCAGGCTTGCGGCAGCCTTGCCGGTTCATGGGCCCGTAGGCCGGTCCGGTCGCCCATCCCTGAGCGCCGCCCCTTAGTGGGAGTCCAGTGCCCGCAGGCTACACCCGGCCACCGTCAGCAGGCGTCGTACTTCCAGGCGCCGCCCTCCACCGCCCACGGCTGCCCGGTCTGGTCGAACTTCGGCAGCCCCTTCACCTTGTACGAGACGCGTCCCATCTCCCCTGAGACGGTGGCGTGCACGTCCGTCGCCGGGTGGTCGGGCCCGTAGTCCTTCGCGGCCTGCTCCACGGTGGCCGCGAATGCGGCCGGGTCCGCCTTCCCCTTGCAGCGCTTCGACAGGAAGACGTACGCCCCCTCCCCGTCCCCGCCGAAGTAGAGGTCCGTGTACGTGGCTGCGACGCGCTCCAGCTCGACGCCGTCGGGCGTTGTCGGGGTGGCGGTTGGGGTGGCGGTCGGCGTCTCGGCGGTCGTGGGTGCGGTGCGCGGCTTGCTGTCGTCGTCGCTGGACGAGGAGCAGGCCGTGGCGGCGGCGAGCAGCAGGACGGCGGCGAGTGTGGTGGTGGCGCGGGTGCGCATGGTGTCCCCCCTGGACGATGGTGGTGAAGGGGGCATGCTGCCACGAGCGGGACGTGGCGGGGCCCCGCCGCTGGGGTTTTCGACGGGGCCCTGTGACGAGTCTGCTACGGGGGTGTGACAGTCGGGTGGGTCAGGTGCGCGGCTGCTCCTTCGGCGTGCCGGGGACGGGCTTCTTCTCGGGCTTGAACCAGCCGCCCCGCGACGGCTGATAGACCGTCTCGTGCCCCTTCAGCCGGGGGTCGTCCTTCTTGATCGGTTTCGGGAATCCGAGTGCCATGATGGGCGCTCCGTCTCTTCGTTGGGATGGGACCGGGGCGGCCGGACGTCTTGGCGGATGGCGGCCGTCCCGGGGCTTGTGGGTTACTCGCCGGGGATGTCTTCACGGACGGGGTACAAGATCAACAACCCCTCCCCCGGCCCCTCTTGGATCCGGTCGATTTCCCCCGTCTCACCTGCGAGGACAGTGCCCGTGGAGGGGGGTGGGGGAGGGGTGGACGAATCGGACACACGGCGCGCGGACCGGTACAGGGCGACAGTCCCGGCGAGCACCACACCGAGGACACCCACCGCCTCGTCGACCGCGAACAGGACGGCGACCAGGACACCGCCGAGGACGACCAGGACGCACGCCCCGGCCGCCCGCGACGGCTCCTCCTCGGCCGCCATCACAGGACTCCGTAGAGAGCGCCGCCGAGCCAGTTCGCAGCCGTGGCGAGCGGCACTGCGGCGAACCCGGCGATGCCGGCCGAGGTGCCCAGGGTCATCCCGCACCAGGCACCGCGGCTGATCGCTGAGCCGTGCTTCGAGGACTTCTTCGCGGCCACCGTGACGATCACGGTGAGGATGAGCACGAGGGCGCCGCCGGTCTGGGTGAGGGGCAGGTAGACGATGCCGCCGGCGCGCTGTCCTGCGTCCGTGCCGACGCCCCAGACGAGGGCGACGTCACCGAGCCACGAGGTGATCCACACCGTGGTGCGGGCGGCCCATCCGATCAGCCCGCCGATGCCGAGGACGGTGAGGGCGCCGTACGCCCACGAGAGGATGAACGGCAGGAGCGCCGCAGCATGACGGACCGGGTCTTTCTGGAGGGGCTTGAGGCCGGGCCACCAAGAGGTCAGGAACCAAGCGAGGATCATGAGGCCGACGGTGACACCGCCGATGGTCACGTACGTCACGGTGGGTCCTAGCGGTACATGGCCACGCCGAGCGCGGCGAGGGTGAGGATGAAGGCGCAGGTCCCGGTGATGGGCGGGACGGTGCGGACGTCGACCATGCAGAGGCCGAGGACGGCGGCGACGGCCGCGAGCGGGAAGAGCACGGCGAGCAGCACGGCTCAGCCAGCGCGGTGCAGCGGCGAGGGACGGGCGGGCAGCTCGGCGAGGTGCGGCTCGTGCTGCTCGATCTCCTTGCGGAGGACGCCGCGCAGGGTCGACGGGCCGGGCGCGACGAGGTGTGCAGCTTCCAGCGCGGTCTTCATCTCGCCCGTGGTCGGCCGGAACCCGGACTCGTACAGGGGGCGCAGGATGGCGCAGCGCGGGTCGGTGTACCGGATGGCCGGTCGCTCCGATCGCTGCTCCTCGGCCTTAACTTCGGGCGCGAAATCTTCACGGGCCTCGGCGGCCGGGAGCGCCGGCGCCTGCTCGGGCATCGGGGGCACCGCCAGCTGCTCGGCGCGCTCCACGGTCACGGCGACCGGGGCCGGGGCGGAGACCGTGCGGTTGCCGAACCACAGGTGCAGCTGGCGCATGAGCGCGCCGAACGCCAGCAGGGCGGCGACCGGGGGGACCGCGGCCACGACGTACTGGAGCGCGGGGGCGCCGGTGCCGACGCCGGCCACGTTGAGGCTGATGGAGCCGAGGGCACCGACCGCGGTCAGGCAGATCGCCCATGGGTCGACGGTGCGCAGGTATGAGGCGCGCAGGATGAGCAGCTCACCGGCGAGGTAGAACAGATCGAGGACGGCGGGCCACGCCCAGGCGCGGGCGGGGTCCATGCCGAGCCCGTTGCCCGCAGCGACGTCGTGCAGGTGGTGGTAGCTCAGCCAGAAGGCGATGCCGGTGATGGCGGTGATGATGACGGCGGCGCCGACGGCGAGGCCGAGTCCGCCCGTGGCGGGGGGTGGCGTGGGTGTGGTTGGCTTCTGCTCAGCCATGGAGGTCACTCTCCGGTGGTCAGAGCCTCGGCGTGGATTCGCAGTCCCGTCGGGGCTCGTTCTGTTGTGGGGCGTCGTCGGGCGTCGTCGGCCCGTCCAGACGTACCCAAGGGGTACCCCTTGGAATCCAGAGGGTACCCCTTGGACTGGCGTCTGTGCAGCCCTACGCTCCGGGCGGGAGGTGGCGTGGTGGCTGGTGAGGTTGAGCGGGTGCGTGACGCGCTGCGCGCGCTGGAGGCGATCCCCGATGCCCTGGACCGGGCGGCGGCGTGCGCCGAGCTGCTACGCGAGTGGCCGGAGCTGCACCGGTTGGTGGCGGACGTGCGGCAGCAGGCGGTTCGCACGGCGAAGGATCAGGGCCACACGTACCGGGCGATCGGTGAGCGGATGGGCGTGACTGGGGAGACGGCCGGCCAGATCGCGGCGGGGAAGAACCGGGCGTCGTAGACGCGACGACGCCCCGTCGTCCGGGTGGGCGACGGGGCGTTGACGTGCGTCGTCAGCGAGCGGTGCCCCTGATCGGGCGCTGAATCCAGGCGTACGCCTCGGCAAGATCCTTCAGCGCGCCGGCCGCACCGACGGACGCGGGGTCGTCCGCCCACTCTTCGGCATGCTTCTTGATCGCCTTCAACAGGGCTTCAACGGTCTCGCTGGACAGGCTGTCGGCCATGTTCACCTCGGTCTGGTCGTGCTGGTGGTGCAGGTTGGGACGCATGGGGCAAGGCAGACGGTTCCGTCAGGCGTCCGTCTGCTGCTCCGCTGCGGGCGGGTTCGGGCAGGGGCCGGGCACAGGCCCGATGTAGACCGCGGTGACCTCGCCGAGCGCGATGCCGTCGAGGCTGATGCCGGTGACGCCTTCCAACCGATCGAGCTGCGTAACGCGGAGGCCTGCGCAGTCGGGGCAGAGGTTGAGGTGGTGGATGCAGTCGGCCATGGTCATGCCTCCGTGGTGGGCTGGCTGGCACGGCGTGCTGCGGCCTCTGCTCGGCGGGCTGCTGCTTCCGCCCGGTCGGCGGAACGGTTGGCGTCGCGGAGTGCCCACGCGATCGCGGCTCCGCCGAGGACGGCGAGTACGAGGGACCAGGTCATCGCTGCTCCTTGGTGGTGGGCTGCTCGGTGCCGTCAAGGGCGGCGGAGGCCGCCGGGCTCTCAACCCGGCCGCGTGCCTCCGCGTAGAGCCGGGTCGCGTGCTCGCCGATGTGCGCGTACTTCTCCTCCGTCGTGTGCCCGTCCCACTGCGCGCGGCTGTCGTCAGCGGGGACGTGCTCCACGTGGGCAAACAGCTCAGCGTCTCGGGGTGCGATGTGCCATGACGCCTGCTGGCCACCGATCCGGAGGTAGAGGATCTGCCACTCGGGCTCTTCCACGTCGAGTGCGGGTGCGATGACCGAGGGGTGCAGGGAGGCAAGCAGCGCAAGGAGTTGCGCCCGCTCGCGGTACGCGCCGTCGCGGTCGGCCTGCGCCTGCTCCAGCTCGCGCTTCGTGTCTCGCCACTGCCGGTTGCGGAGGCGCAGCTGCGCCCACAGGTTCTGGATCGTGGTGGGGTCGCCGCCGAGGGCTCGGATGCCGGTGCGCAGGGTGCGCAGTTCGGTCTCGGCGTTCTCAGCGCGGCGGCGCAGCGTCGTCGTGCGGCGCTCCAGCAGCTTCTTCGTCTCGGCGGTGACCGCGTCGGCCAGCTCGGCTCCGCGCCGTACGGTGTTGGCCTCGATCCCCTCGTCCAGCACCTGCCGCCGGAGCAGCGCCCGCTCCTCGCCGCTGAGGGTGCCGTGTCGGTCGAGGCGATCGAGGAGGTTGAGGAGCGAGTCCCGGCGGCGAGCGATGCGCGTCATGTCCTCGGCGGCGGGGGACTGCTGCTCCTGCTCCCACCGCACGTTGAAGTACGGCTGTGAGGCGTCGGCCTCGGCGCAGGTGAACCCGGGGTGGGGGCCGCGGTGCTCGCAGCGCGCGGCCGGGGCCTCGGCTCCGTCGAGCCAGGGCGTGGGGTCGTTGGACTCGAAGCGGGCGCAGGGCCGGTCGCCGCACGGGCCGTAGTAGGACGGCGGGCAGGTCCGGGTCTCCATGACCCGGCACATGGCGTCGTCGGCCGGGGCGTGCTCGGCGGCGTACCGGCGCTTGGCCGCGCGCACGACCTCGCCGAAGAACTCGGCGTCCTGCCCGGTGAAGTGGCCGCTGCCACGGACGAGGACGGCGGCGCCGTCGACTTCGACGGTGCGGCAGGCGTCGTTGTCGGGCGTCGTCGCGTCGTCGTCGGTGGCCTCGGCGTCCTCGACGACGGGCGTCGACAGGGCGTCGGCGATGCGTCGGACCTGCGTCGTCAGCTGCCGGTAGATGTCGACGACGGCCTTCGCGTCGGGGCTCAGGTTGCTCACGTGGTCTGGTCCTTTCGGGTGCACTGGTGCTCGCCGCCGACCGCCGACCACCACGCCTCACAGCACGGCGTGGTCATCAGGCGGGCGACGGCGGTGTCTTGGGCGGTGGTGAACGGGCGGGCCGCGATCTCCAGCTGCGCGACGGCGATACGGACCTCGGCGCGGCTGAGGTAGTGGTGGGCCGCCGAGGCGAGGAGCAGCAGGGAGCAGGCGGCGAGTCCGGCCGTGTACGGCGGGGCGCCGTGCTGGAGGCTGGCGAGGGCGCAGTGGGCGAGGTAGAGCGCGCCGGCCGCGTAGGCGACCGGCAGCGCGTGGACGAGGCGCCTCACCGGGGGACCCGGATGATGCCGAGGGGTGTGCCGGCCTTCAGCTCTCGGCGGAGGTGGTGGAGGCGGAGGCCGGTGCGGAAGTCGCGGCGGGCGAGTCGGCCGCGGGTGATGTTGGGGAGGGCGCGCCAGCAGGCGTTGCAGATCTGCTGTGCGGGGGTGCGGCGGCCGTCGCAGCCAGGGCAGTTGAGTTCGGGGTTCCGCATGGTGGCTCCTTCACGGGTGTGGCGGCGGGCGTGGCGGGTGATCGAGGCGAGGACGGCGGCCATCAGCCGGCCAGGGCGAGGGGCTGTGTGGCGATCTCCGGGCCCCGCGTGATCTCCGAGGGGCCGGGCGCCGCGAGAGGCGTGCGGGGCCGCTGAGACCGTCGCCGCGCCCGCGCCTGCCGGTTGATCGCCTGCTGCGCCAGATACGCATCCCGGCAGTCCGTGCACGGCGGCTCACTCAGGCTGCGGTGGATCCAAAACCCCTTCGAGGTCCCGCCCACCTTGTGCTCCACCTCCAGGCGCGCCCGCCGCTCCACGACCATGTGCGCCTCGTGCGCCAGCAGGCACGCGTCGCACGGCTGCTCCCGGTACCCGAAGTGCTGCCGGTAGGCGTCCTCCGAGCCGCACACCAGCCGGATCCGGCCCTGCTCGTCGAACCTCCACGGCCGGCCGTCCCGGAACGAGCGCCGGTCAGCTTCCGTGGTGCCGCCCCACACGCCGGCCAGCTCGGGGTTGTCGAGGGCGTACTGCGTGCACGCCTTCCGGATCGGGCACTCGCCGCAGAGGGCTTGGGCCAAGGCGCGGTCTTCGCTGCGGCCGCTGAACCACAGCTCGGGGTCGGTGGTGCGGCAGGGCAGGCCGGGGGTCTTGGCGGTGAGGGTGGCGAGGCTGGTCATGGCTCCCCCAGGTGAGGTTGGTCGTGGGGCGGTTGGCTGCGCTGCTGCTCAGGCGCTCTGTGGCAGGGAGGAGCGCCAGGCATCGAGGACGCGCTTGGGGATTTGGCCGACCCGCGGGCACTCGATGCCCTGCTCGGCGGCCCATGCGCGCACGGTGCGGGTGTCGTAGTCCCGCGTGGGCGTCTTGCGCTTGGGCTTGGCTGGCGCCAGCTCGGCTTCCCGGGCGCGGAGTTCGGCGAGGCGCTTCTCGAGCAGCTCGGCCTCGGTGGTGATGGCTGTCAGCTCTTGGTCGGCGGCGTGTCGGCGGCGGAGGCCGGTGAGGGCGAGGCGGGCGCGGGCGGCCTGGTTGCGGACGTCGGCGTCTGGGTGCTCGTCGCCCCACTTCAGGAGTTGGCCGACGGGGATGGTCTGCGGCTGTTCGGTGGGTTGCGGAACGGCGGCGAGTGGCGAGGTGGTGGTGGTCGGGGTGGTGGGTGCGGTGGTCATAGGGCCCGGCCTTTCGCTGAGGAGGTGGAGGCGGTTGTGGCGGGCGGCTTCGGGGCCGCCTTCGTGGTCGATCTGGTCGAGGAGTCGGAGTAGGGCGGCGATGGTCATGCGGTGTGCCTCGCGTGGTCGGTGGCGAGGTAGGTCTCGCAGCCGTGGCAGTAGCGGCGGCCGGGACGGATGAGGGGGAGTCCGCAGTCGGGGCCTTGGCAGCGGGCGACGGCGGTCGGCTCGTCGCTGGGCGGCGCCTCGGCGGGGGCGGCTGCCCTCTCGCCTTCACCCGGACTCGACTCGTCTTCGCCGGCCTCGCCCGCGCGGACCTGTGGCTGAGGTTCAAGGCCAGCCATGGTGTGGTCGGTGTGGGGGTCACTACCGGAGGTAGTGGTGGGCTTGGTAGGCGCGTCAGTTGACGCTGTCCGGAAAGCGTCCGTTGACGCTTTCCGGGGGCGTCCATGGACGCTGTCCGGGACCTCGGACCGCGACAGTGGACGCTGTCCGGAACCCCCGCCACGGACGCTGTCCGGAACATCGTCAGTCGTCGCTGTCCGGAACGCGTCCACGGACGCTGTCCGCTCCTCCTCGAACGCCTCCGCCTTCTTCTTCGCGTACGCCTTCCGCTGCCGGGTCTCGGTCATGTGGTGGATGTGAGCGGCCCAGTCGAGACGGCGACCGAGAGGCATGAGCAGCTGGTAGACGGCGGACGCGTTCGGCCGGCGCTTCCGCATGAGGACGCCGACCCCGGTGAGCACCTTCACCGCGCGGGTGACGGTCTCCGGCGAGCAGCCCGCCAGGGTGGCGAGGGTCTCGCGGGAGGGGAACGCGTTGCTCCCGTCCTTGTCGGCGTAGGTGGCGATCCATACGCCGATGCCGACGACGCGGGCCACCTCGGGCGTGTGGACGCGCAGGGCCTCGTCCCGGAGGGCGTTGATCCATGCGGTGCTCACCCACTGCACGCGGTCGTCAGTGCTCAACTCGGTCTTCTCTCAGTGATGTTGCGGAACCGGTCCGGCTTGATCCGCCCGGGGCGCGGTGGTTGCCCCGGGCGGACCGGGGTCAGCGGACGTACTCGCGGCGGCGCCGCTCCTCGACGGCCGCCTTGTGCGCCTTCAGCTCGGCCTCGGACGGCTTGCTCGCGGTGAGGTCGGCGAGCGTGTCGTCCGGGTGGATCGGGCCCTTGCCGACCTCGTCGAACGTGCCGTCGATCTGCCGGCCGCGGTACATGGCGCGGCGGGCCTCGATCAGGGCCTTTGCGTCCTCGTCGCTGCGGGCGACCTCGCAGCCGGTGACTCGGAGCTTGACGTTCGGCTTCTTGTCCTCGTCCTCGGCGTGCCCGGTGTAGGACTTGGAGGAGAGTTCGACGATGGCGTAGACGACGGTGCCGGGCTTCTCGAAGAGGCCGCGGCGCTGCTCGCGGGTCATCGAGGCCTCGACGGCTGCGGCGGCCGAGTCGAGTTTGATCTCCGGCACGTCGGCGGGGCTGAGCTTGGGCATCAGGTGGTTCCTTTCGTGCGGTAGGCGGCCTGTGCTTCGGCGGCCTGGATGGCGAGGGCGTCCTCCGCGCAGACCTTGTGCGCTGGGGACCGTTGGGAGTCACGGAGTTGGGTGGGGAAGCCGCAGTACCGGCAGGGCTTCTCTCGGTGCGACCAGTGCACGGAGGCGTCGCGCCAGTCGAGGAGCGTCCCGGGGACGTACGGCTTCTCGGCCTTCGGCGGAGCGCGGTGCTGCTTCCGGCCGGTCATGCGGGCTGCTCGAAGATCGCGGCGAACAGGGCGTCAGCCCGTTGGTTCGCCTCCCGCATCGGTCGGTCTGCAAGGTGCTCGCCCGCGATGCACCCCTTCAGCCGGCACGTCGGCAGCGGCTTGCCCACGGGCTCGCGGCCGTAGTGCAGCAGGAACGCGGCGCGGGGCGCGGCCATGGGGCGCCTCCGGTGGAAGACGCGGGGCGTGCCGTCCTTGTCCCGGTAGCCGGTCCAGCGCACGTGTCCGTCATCGAGTGCCTCGGTGTTCTTGCGGAACGCGTCCTCGAAGGAGGGGGCGGGACGGTGGCCCCTGCCGGGTGACGGCAGTCCGAGCGCTTCGCGGGTGCGCTGGACCGTGACGGGGCCCACGTGCAGCCGACGGGCAATCTGGACCTGCGGAACGCCGGCGCGGAGCAGCTCGGCGATGTCGGCGCGGACGTTCATCGGCGCACCGCCTCGTAGCCGAGCGGGTCTTCACCGGGCTCCAGGCCCCGGACGACGAGGACGAGCTGCCCGCGCTTCACGACCCGGCCGAGGCGCATGTCCGGGCCGACGACGCGGGTGTGGTCGTCGTCTTCGAACAGGCCCGCGTCGACGAGTCCGTCCACGGCTGGCTTGAAGCTGGGATACCAGTTGGCGGGGTCGCGGCGGCCGTCGGTCGGCGGGTGCAGGACGCCGAGGACATGGGCCCGCTTGAACAGAGGGCCGGGCGCAGCCGCCGCGAGTGCGTCCATGAGCGCGGGACACTCGGCGACGGCTGCTCGCGTGGCCGCGCGAATGCGGCCGGTGAGCTTGCCGACCTCGCGGTTGTGGATCCGCCAGTTGGCGTTGATCAACCGCAGACCGATGGGCAGAGCAACGACGAACGGGGCGGGCCGGGCCCCGGCCGCCGTGGTGGCGGCCGGAACCTCGGGCTCGAACAGCGTGCTCACTCGACACCGCCCGGGGGCGTCGGGCCCATGGTGAGGGTGCGGCATGTCCAGCAGATGCGGCCGCCCATCCGCAGGAACGCGTGCAGGGTCTCGGTCTGCTCGGCCGGGCAGTACGCGATGTCGGTGGCCATGGCCTCGACGGGCCGCAGCATCCGCACGTACGGGTCGGCGGGCTTGGCCGGGGGCCGGGCCGCGCGACGGCGGCCCTTGCCCGGGAGCACCAGCTGGCAGAGGGAGGTGAGGGCGCTCACGCTTCACCCCGCAGGATCTCCATCGCGTGGTCGTAGCCGGACCAGTTGTCGACGCCAGCGGCCTCCAGGGCGGCCAGCCGTCGAGACGACTCCTCCAACTCTTTGAGCTGCGCCGGGCTGTACTTCGGTGCCTCGATCGCGGCGGGCGCCGACACCCCCGGCAGGGGCAGCGCGCCGGACTGCCACGCCGTGGCGATCGCCTCTTTGCCGGCGGGCTTGAAGCGCAGCGAGTGACCGCGCGCCCGGGTTGCCTTCACTGCGACACCGGGGACGTCGTCGTGCAGCTCGCCCGTCTCCGTGTTCACCACCCGGGCCACACCGGCCGCAGTCATCTCGCCGAGCACCTTGTCGACGAACGCGGGCCGGACCTCGGCGACGAACCGGCGCTCGATCTCTCCGGGGAAGGTGGCCATGACCCACGCCTTGAAGGCGTCCGGGTCGATCACCTTGGCCTCGGGCTTGGGGTCGTTGAGGGAGAGGGTGGCGACTGGGGTGCGCTTCTCGTCGGGCAGGGTGGCCACGATCTGCCGAGTGCCGGACTCCTGCTCGGCGGCGTCGAGGCCCTGCTGGAGTTCGCCGCGCACGGCCTTCAGCCGGTCGGTGACGTGGTCGGCCAGCGCCTTCAGCGTGGCCTCTTCGAGGGCGAGTTCGCGAAGGTTCACGCGGCAGCACTCCCGACCATGAGGTCGCGGGCCTGCCGGAACTCGGCGACGGTGCCCTGCTCGATGGGGTGACCGAAGGCCTGGGCGAACTGGTCGGGCAGGCCCTCGGTGAAGTTGGCCTGTCGGGCGGCGTCCCACATGGCGTCGAGGGCGGCCTGCCGCTCCTGCGGTCCGGCGGCCGGCATGGCCCCGGGGCGCGGCTGCTGCGGCGGGGTGCTGCTGGGCGGCGGGGTCGGGTCGGGCACGGCGGCCGGCCGCGCGTTGGCCGGGGGCGCCGGGTCCGTGTCGGGCTCGCCCGGCACCGAGCCTGGCTCGGCCTCGACGGGCGGGTCCTCGGGCTTGGCCTCGTCGCTACCCACGGGGCCCTTGATGTTGAGGTGGGGGTGGGCAGCGGACCAGAGGACGACGGGCTCGGTCTTGCCGCCGTTGTAGAGGCTCAGGCCAAAGGCGTCGCCGAGGTTGATGGCGGCCCGCTTCAGCGACTGCGAGTCGGCTTCCTTCACCGCGCCGTCGTGTGCGTCACCGAGGCTCGGCTGATTCCGGGAGTCGCCGGTGGCCACGCCCTCGAACGAGGCGATCGGACGGCCTGCGATGTCCTTCACGGTGAGGCGCTGGTGGACGCGGTAGACCACGGTGTACCGGAACTTCGGGTTGCCGTAGTCGTCCTTGCCAGCGGGACGCTCGATCTCGCGGACGCACTCGATGGACTTCAGCTCGGTGTCGTAGCCGCCAAAGCCGAACACGCGGATGAGGAAGCGGCGAACGTCCCACTGCTGGACGTGGTTGAAGCCCTTGGGGTTCTTGCCCACCCGGGACTTGTGCAGCTCGGAGTACAGCACCTTCAGCTGCTGGTCGGTGAGCCTGCTGGTCAGTTCGGTCACGGCTGGTTCCCCTTGGTGGCGCGCGGGCGGAGCGTGTAGTAGCGGGCGTTGGGCCGGTCGTGCAGCCGCATCACGCCCTGGTGGGCGCGGCGGGAGAGGAACGCGCGGGCGTCCTCGCGGTAGAGGCGGCGGCCGTAGCGGACGAGATAGAGCTGCTGAACGCGGGCGGTGTCCCACCGGCCGCCCCACGTGCGGATGGCGGCGTCGAGGACGCGGTCCCAGTCCGGGGGCCAGCCGGGGGCGGGGCCGGCGGCCGAGGCCGTGGTGGCCTCGGCCTGCGCGACGGTCGTCATCAGTCGTCGTCTCCGCTCAGCGGCACACCGGCGACGCCGTCCCACGCGTTGAAGTCGACGCGGGCCATACCCCCGCTTTCCGTGCCGCTCATGGCGGTGGCGGCGGCCTGCGCGAGGGTGGCGTGCACCTGCGCCTCGGCGAGGTCGGCCATGCGGTACGCGATCCGCTCCTCGCTGGACAGGTGCGCCTTCCGCCCCATGTCCGCGTTGGCCCACGTCTTGGACTGTTCGGTGAGGCGCTCGGCCTCGCGGTAGTGCTCGGGGCCGGTCATGAGCGGCCGTCCTTTCCGGTGGTCGTGATGTCGGTCCAGGACCCGCCCCACTCCGCAGCCGAGTAGGCGTAGGTCGTCCAACTGCCGTCGCTGATGCGGATCCAGCCGATCGCCGTGCGTTCGCCGGTCGTCGGGTGGGCGGTGACGGTGGCGCAGTGGAAGCGCCAGACCTCGTAGGCGTAGAGGTGGCCGGGCTGGAAGAAGTCGGGAGTGGCGTCGGCCCCGGTGGGGCTGCTCTTCTCCCGGGCCATCCGGCGGAAGCGGAGGGCGATCCCCTCCATGGCGCCCGCGGCTGCCGCGCCCTCGTCGCTGTCCTCGAAGAGCGCGACGGTTTTGTCGGCCTCGGCGGCCGCCTCGTTCAGCACCTCCGCGTGATGGGCGTCCAGCTTGCGCTGAGCCATCGCGCGGTTGCCGTCCTCCTGGACCTTGCCGATCATCGCGAACAGGTACAGGTCGTCGCGGGCGCTCATGCCGGCCTCCGGTCCTGCTGCGTCGGCAGCGGGTGCGCCTCGAAGTGGCGGCGGGTCGCGGCGTGCGACGGGTGTTTGATGACCCGTGCACCCCACGGCCGGCCGGTGTCCGCGTACGCGACCTCGTCGGCGATGTCCATCTCGTCGGCCTCGAACTCGTCGTCGGGCTCGGGCAGGTGGGCGCTCATCGGCGGCCCCGCTTCCAGCGGATGACGAGGGTCGGCGCGTCGAACGCGGCGTACAGGAAGAACACGGACCAGACGGAGGCGGCCCAGAGGAGCCACTCGGTGGCGCTCACTCGTCGGCCCCCTCGTCGAACTTGGCGGCGACCTCCAGCGGGGTGACGACGTAGCCCGTGCGCCAGACGCGACCGGTCAGGCCCCTCGGGATGACGTGCGCGAACAGCTCGGCCTCGCCGTCTTCCGGCTGGTCGACGGTGTCCTCGTCCTCCCGCCACCAGAGCGACACCTTCGTGCTGTCGGCGTACTCGCGGAGGAGTTCGGTCTCGCAGTGCTTCCGGGCCTCGGCTGCCGTGGTGTACAGGCCCATCACGATCGAGTCGTGCTGAGCGCGGAACACCGTGGTCGGTGTGGCCTCCAGCTCGGCCACCTTCGCCCGGAGCCGCTCCATCTCTGCCGCCGTCTCCGGCGACATGTGCCGGCCAGCCGAGTCGATCGCGAACGCGATCCCCATCGGCGTCCGGTCCTGCTCCTGCGCCCGGCAGATCACATCCGCCAGCGAGTTCAGCGCCTTCGTGTTCACGCCCACCGCCCCTCACGGTCGGCGTTCAGCAGTGCGACGAGGTACTCCACCAACGGCGGGTCAACCGGGATGACCGGCTCGGGGCAGCAGTCGAGCGCGGACGGGTCCTCAGACTCGATGTGCTCCTCATCCGTGCAGATGGGGGCGATGGCGTTGGCGGCGTGGGCCTCGCCAACGAAGGTGGCGCGCCACTCCGGGAGGTCGCTTCCCGTCGACTCGCGCAGCAGCTCAGCGGCGGCACGACGGGCAGTGTCGAGGGTGCTCATGCTGCGACCTCCGACGCGTCCCCAGCCGCCTCCAGCACCGCGACCGCCGACTCCGTCGTCCGGTCCTCCATGTCGCCCCACGCGTCGACGTGCGCCTCCAGGTCGAAGATCCCGCCGAACAGCGGGCCCTCACCGTCGACCTCCAGCCGCAGCGCCAGCACGGCAATCGCCTGGTCCGCGAGCAGCGACGTCAGGTGCGGGTCGCCGGTCGTCGCGCACTTCAGCGCCGCCACGATCGACATCGGTCGCAGGAAGTGCGGGATGCACATCTCCCGGTCCATGGCGTCCGGTACGAAGTCGCCCTTGTACAGGCCGTTCGCGGCGAGGATGCGGGCCGCGACCCGGTACGTCTGCGGCAGGGTGGTCGGCCGCGCCTGCGGCGACTGATGCAGCGGGATCACCCCGCTGCTGGTCTGCAATGATGTGGCCATCGGTGGCCTCTCTTTCTCTGTTGGGTAGGGGCGCCGGTCGTCGGGTCGCTCAGGCCGGGAAGTCGGAGCGGCCCTTCGGCGCGTTCAGGGGTGGTCAGGCGCCGATCTGCTCGGCCTGCGCGGCCATCCACCGGCGGACCGCCTCCGGGTCGAAGCGCCGGCCGCGGAACGCGGTGGGCTCGATGGGGCAGCCCCTCTGAACCCACTGGTTGACGGTCCAGTTGGAGACGCCGTAGCGCGCCATGAGCTGAGCCGTAGTGAGCAGGGGGGAGAGTCCGGTGGGGCGGAGAGTCTCGGTGCGCTCAGCGAGGGTCTGAGTCGCCATGGGGGTTCACCTTTCCACTGTGTCAGTAGAGACTGAGGGCATGTCGAAGTGGTCTTGGAGGGGCTCGGCGAGCGCCGTGGCGAGAAGCCATGCGGTACGGAGCCGACACTTCTCGGCCGCCGTCTCACCGCTGCCCGTCACCTTCGCGACGGTGGCGACACTCACTCCCTGCCCGCGTACGTCTACCTCCCTGGTTCGGGCGGCGAGTTCGGCCTGCGTCACCCCTCGACGCTTCATCGCGTCGCGGAGCGGCTTGCCTCTGCTCTTGCGGATCAGGTCGGTCATGCGTGTGCCTCACACCTGTCGTGATCTGCGCGGCGCCCTGCGGTGCCGTTGACACATTTCTACTGTGTCAGTGTCAGTGAGGTCAAGTGAGTCTCAGTGAGTTTCGGTGAGTGTGGCGCGATTCGAATGCGCGTTCTATGGTGGCGGCATATGCCGTGCACAACGGCGCGCGACGGGGAGGTCACGCGCTGCGTAGAGAACGCGCCATGCTTCTACTTTGGCTTGCAAAAGTAGAAGATCAAAGGGCACCCTTAGCGCGTGGAAGACCAGGAGCGCACCGAAGATCTGGCGCAGCTTCTCGCACGACTCAAGGACCACTACGGGGTCAACGAGTCCGAGATCGCTCGCCGAATCGGCGTCGCCCCCGCAACCGTCAACAGCTGGACGAACCGAACCAGGGGCGGAAAACGGGGCGTACGCCCCAGTAGCATCGCCGCACTCGCCCGCGAGTTCCCCGCCTTCAGCGAGGACGAGATCTCCCGCGCCGCCGGCCGCGAGACCCCCGGCCCGCTCAGTCCTGACTCCGAGGCCCGCATCCTCGAACTCTGGCGCGGACTGACCGCTGACCAGCAGCGCTCCAAGGAAGTCGAGCTACGCGCGCTGAACGATTTCAACCGCACCGGGCAGTAGCAGGCGTACAACCTTCCGCACGCCTCGCGGGTCTCCGCTCAAATGGACCCGCTCACTCCCCGTTAGCGCGCGTCAACAACACGTTCAACAGTGGTCGCAAATTCGACCACATGGGGGTACGGTCAGTCACACGCACTGGTGCTCCCCCACTGGTGACAGGTTCCCGTTCTGCCTGCGCTTCCGGGGGTATGCATGTGCGTCCGCGTCCGCTTTGCTCCATCCGACGCCGTCCCGGCCTTCGATGCCGATGAGCGCGTGATCATCATCCCGCGCGAACTCTCCCCCACACACAGGGTGACGCTCATCCGAGCCATCCTCACCGAACTGGTCGTCCCCCAGCCCCAGTTGGGTGCAGTCTGCTGGTGCGGGGACACCGTCGACATGACACCCCGCATCCCACAGCAGAGGAGGAGCGAGCAGGTGGTGACACATGGGGCGTAGGGCCTCGAACAACCCGCGGCAACTGCGGGCCAAGAGCTGCGGCTGCCCGAAGTGCATGGAGGCGTACCCGCCGGAGGAGTACGGCGAGCGCAACCGGCGGCGCGACTGCCAGGGAAGCTGGCAGGCCCGCTACCGGGACCCGGACGGGCGGCAGCGGCAGAAGTGCTACCCGATCAGCGAGGGCGGGAAGAAAGCGGCCGAGGCGTTCCTTGACGAGGTGCGCACCCGGGTGCGGAAGCGGACGTACGCCGACCCCAAGCGCGGTGAGATCACACTGTCCCAGTGGTGGGACATGTGGTGGCCGGCGCAGCCACAGCGAGCCGTCACGACGACGAACCGGAAGCTGTCCAACTGGCGCGCCCACATCGAGCCGCGGTGGGGGAAGTGGCGGTTGTGTGACCTGGAGTACATCGAGCTACAGGCCTGGATCACGCGGGACGTGAAGGGACACCACACCCGGAAGAAGGTGCTGGAGCTGCTGTCTGCGATGCTGCGCGACGCGGTGCGGGACGGGAAGCGGATCCCGTTCAACCCGGCCGCCGAGGTGCAGCTTGACGCGCCGCCGAAGAAGGACGCCGAGGAGACCCGGCCACCCACCCGGGAGCAGGTCGCGCTCATTCGCGAGCACGTCGCCCTGTGGTACCGGCCGCTCGTCACCTTCCTCGAGGAAACCGGCATGCGGTGGGGCGAGGCGACCGGTCTGCGGTGGGCCCACGTAGACCTGGAGGCTAAGCACCTCAGAGTGAAGGAAGTGCTCAGTGAGGACAAGGGAACGCTGTTCAGGAAGGCGGCACCCAAGTCGGTCGCGGGCTTCCGCACGGTGCCGCTGACCCCGGCTGCCGTGGAAGCGATCGAGATCATGGCGGCCCGCTTCAAGCCGGATACCGCCGTCTCCCCCATCGGCGACGGCCGGGACCTGCATCCCGAGGAACTCGTCTTTCGGGGCCCGCTCGGCGGTTGCCTGACTCGGCACAACTTTCGCCGGACGTGGATCCCTGCCATCCAGGCTGCTGGGCTGGCACGGAAGGTGCGGAACGAGGAGACCAAGCGGGACGAGTGGTGGCCGCGGGTGCATGACCTCCGGCATGTCTTCGCCACGCGGCTGAAGGACTTGGGTGTCCCGGAGAAGGACGTGCAGACGGTCATGGGTCACGACCGCGGGTCGAAGGTGACGTGGCTCTACCAGCACAGCGCCGAAGACGTGGCCGCCCAGGTGCTCGCGGTCATGGCACCGGAGACGCCGGCTGTTCGACAGCTGCGGGCGGTGTGAGGCCGGATGCCACGCAGATGCCACATGGATGCCACAACACCCCCTCACTGATTCTCACCGAGACTCACTGAAACTTGATTACGCAGGTCACGCCCTTGCAGACCGAGGCTCACGCAGCCTCACCGAGGCTCACTGAGACTCACGGATGATGCACGCTTTCTCCTAAAGCGGGTGTCGCAGGTTCGAATCCTGCCGGGGGCACAACGCATTGCCGCTCTGACCTGGGGTTTCTCCCCCAGGGAGGGGTCCTGTTCGGCCTCGGACTCGTCGTCCGGGGCCGTTTGCGTGAGCGGTGCGTGAGCGGACGGAGAGTTGATCTCCGAAATTTCTCCCAACGGATCAGCACCGTTCAGCACGGATTCCGGGTCGAGATCCTCCGCGTCGTCGGGCTCGACCTCCGCTTCATTCCCCAAGATCCGAAAGCGCCTGGAAAACAGCGATCGGCAGCCCATCGGGCAGCCAGGCCGACACAGGCCCAACCCCTGGCACCAGGCCACCGCCGCAGCCGAACGCATCCCCGACCACCTTGACCAGGCCGACGACGAAGCTTCCCAAGCCCACCTCTCCGCCTTCGGCGAAGCCCTCGACGCCCTCCCACTTCTCGCACCCCGGGCACTGCGGCCCCAACTTCGCGCCGTGCGGGCGATGGTCCGCGAGCCCGCCACCAAGGACGGCGCCATCCTGTCGATGTTCCTGGACGCCGCGCTCCTCGTCGTGATCGCCGCCGCCCGCCGGCACGAGCTGCGCTACCACGACCAGCAAGTCGCCGCCGCCCAGCAGACACTGCTCCACCTCCAGGCCGCCTACGACCAAGCAGCCGCCGCACCCCTGGCCGCTCTCGCACAGCGCCAGCCGCCCCAGCAGGCCGTGGAGCGGCAGATCCGCCGCCTACGCCAAGTCGTACCAGAGCACGTGGAACGGGTCATCCAAGACCCCGCTTTCGCAGCCCTCACCACAGCCCTCGCCGAGGCAGAAGCAGCCGGACACGACCCGGAACAGCTCCTCCAGCAGATCGCCGACCAGCGCGCCCTGGACTACGCCCGCCGCCCCGCACGAGTCCTGACCTGGCGCATCCAACGCCTCAGCGCAAGGCCGGCACCCAGCGCACAGGCCCGCGCAGCACAGGCCCGGAGCACCGCACAGCGCCCCACCGCCCCGGCCCAGTCGGCAGCCGCCGTCCCAGCCCCGCAACCGCAGCGCACACGACGGCGCTGATCACGCCCTTGTGGAGAACCTGGGGCCACGCAGCTCCAGCCCTTCGACGAGCTCCCAGGTTCGTGCGTCAATCAGGCTCACTCCATAGGGCATGCACGTCCGAGATTTGAAGGCCATGCAAGGCTTTCCCGGATCACGCTGTCGCTGGCGCGGAGTGCCGCCGTCAGTTCGCCCTTCAACTCGTCCGACATGGTCCCTGTCCCGAGGGCGCAGGAACGCACCAGTGCACGGCAGTCCTGTACTTGCCGGTCCGTGGCGATCTCGGTGAACAGAGGGTGAGCCAGGTTCTCGCGGGCCGCGTAGCCGTCTTCGGCCTCCGTCGTCCTGCGGTGGAGGTCCTCGACGATGCGGTGCGCGGCGGGCGAATCAGCGGAACCGATCGGGTCGAGGACGGTCAGGCCGAGCCGGGCATCGAAGACAGTCATCCCAGGTTCAGACCGGCGCTCAAGATAGGCGGCCGCCAGGTCCGCCAGGTGGCCGTCGCCCGTCTGCCCGGCGTCGCGGCGGCACAGGCCGGTCAGGCATGCCGTAACAGCTTGCTCCCACGGATCGCCAGGCATCGTGTCGGCGAGGAGGACAGCGGCCCGTGCCGTGTCGCCCTCAACGAGAGCGGCGAGTACGGCAACCTGGCGCCCGTCGAGCATCCGTTTGCCTACGCCTCGGTGAGCTTCGATGTGCGTCCACTCTGCCCCGGCGCGGCCGACGGCCACGTGCTCCTCACCCCAGTTCGCACGCACCTGCGGGCCGAACTCCGCCGTGGCCACGCCGGCGAACAGGCCGAAGGGTGTCGCCCGGTGCTGGGCCCGCAGCAGGTAGCGGGCCACGGACAGCGCCGTGCGCTGCACGTCACGGAGGGCGGGGCGCTCGGCCGTACACAGAGCCCGTACCTGCGTGGCCAGGGCCGGGCTGGAGTGGTGGAGTGCCTCGGCGACGTCGTTGTCCGCCCACACCGCGCGTAGCCACGTCAGACGGGCAGACGAACCGCTGGGCGAGCGGTCATCGAGGTCAGGGCACGGAGGGAACGGCAGCGAGGGCCGGGCCACGGCGCGCACCAGAGCGGTGGAACCGGCGCGGAACGCTGCAGTCGGAGCAACCACCAAGTACCTCCGTAGGTATGGGGGCTGGCGGCTGGTGCCGCCGCGCGGAGACGCGGCGGCACCAGACCGGAGTGATCTCGGGACCGGGTCAGGCGACGTTGGTGGTGCAGGCGCCGCAGGTGGACCCGCAGTTGTCGTCGGTGAGGTTGACCAGGCCCGCCGGGTCGGCGATCTCGACGAGGGAGACGTCCAGGTCGAAACCGTCCGATGCCCCCGGGATCTGCGGGCGTACTTCGGTTCGACCGGGAACTACGGTGCTGCGCGTCATACTTCAACTCCTAGTAATCGTTGTGGTGTTACTGGGCTGGAGTGCCCACCAGGTGCCGTCACGGGAGCGATGCCACACGGCTGCTCCGCGGACGGCTCCTGGCCGCCCGGCACGAGGGGGGCGTGCTCCGCGTAGGAGGTTCCTCGCGGGCTGCCTGCCTCATGCCGGGAAGTCGTGTGCCGGAAGTCTGATCAAGCGGACGTCGGCCGCCGCTCCATGAAGTAGGTGAGCGCCTGGGCCTTGAGGCGATCGAGGCACGGCTCGCACGCATAGAACCGGGCGCAGAGGGCGCAGTCCATGGCCATCTGCTGGCGGGGCCGGAGTCGGGCCAGATCCGGAAGGGGCAAGGGTTCCGTGGCCGGGATGCTCACTTGCCGCCCTCGGTACGGAGTTCCGCCCAGACCTCTTTGCCCCAAGGGCGTCTGTCGGAGCCGTGCAGGTCGTAGCCCCAGCGGTCGGCGACAGCGTCGACGAGGAGCAGCCCGCGGCCCGACTCGTCGTCGTCAGCCGCCTGGCTGAGTATGGGAAGACGCGATGGTTCCCGGTCCACGACCCCGACACGCAGTCGAGTCGCGCTCGGCCGCCCAACCGTGAGGCGAATCTCGGGGCACGGCGTGTGCCTGGAGGCGTTCGCGATGAGCTCGGTGATGATCAGCGCGGCACGGTCGGCGAGGCCGTCGAGGTGCCACACCACGAGGATGTCCCGGACGAGTTCGCGGCCGAGCTCGGCCGCGGACGGCTCGCACGGGAAGGTCTGGCTGTACGTGGGGTGACCGACGGAGAGGGCCTCAACTGGTGTTCTCAGACTCGTCATTGGGGTGGAGCCTTCGTGTCGTCTCGGCGCCCAGCCCGCCCCTGCGGGGGAACCTCAGGAGCGGGCCGAGCCGTCAACAGCCGCCCGCACGGTGGGGTGCGGCGGGCGACCAGCACCCAGACAACTCCCTTTCCCAACAGGTTGGTTAGGACGTTCAGGCGCTCAGCCGACGGACCGACCTAGGGCGTCTTGACCTCTCCTTTACCTGGCGGGTGGGGATCGCGCGGGCTACCGTGCCCGCATGGACATCACCCGCAACACCGTTCTTGAGGCGTGGATGGCCGAACACGGTTACAGCTCCAACAGCCTCGCCGAGGCCGTGAACAGGGCCATTGAACGGTTGACCGGGCACCCTGGTGGACTCGACGGCTCATCGGTCCGGGCATGGAAAGCGGGCCGGGCCTCGTGGCCAAAGTCAGCTGCCCGCAAGGCACTTGAGGATGTCACCGGACTACCCGCCGTCGCTTTAGGGTTCGTGCCACGGGGCCGGCCTTCGTCCACCCCGGCCCCACCGCAGCAGGAGGACCCCGACATGAAGCGCCGTACTCTCGTCGGCAGCATCGCGGCGGCTGCTGCAGCAGCAGCCGCACCCGGTACCGCATCGCCGCGCCGTATCGGCATGAGCGACGTCAACCGCCTCAACAAGCGCTTCGCCGAGATCATCGCCAGCGACCACCGCCACGGCGGACAACTCGGCATCGAACAGCGGGCCGCCGCCCTCCCCGACGAGGCACTCAACCTCCAGAACGCCGGCAGCGCCACCCAGCGGGTACGCAGCAACCTCTACGCCTCCGCAGCCGCGTTCCGATCCTCCGCGATGTGGGCCGCCATCGACGGCCGGCGCTACGACGTCGCCAAGGCTCACATGCGCGAGGCCCAGGCCCTCGCCGAGATGTCTGGCGACCAGGCGATCAAGTTCCGCATCTGGAGCCACGCCGGCACCATGTACCGCCACATGGGCCGCCCCGCCGACGCGTTCGCCGCCAACGACGTCGCCCGCAACCTGCACCTCACCCGCCGAGACCCCCTGTTCGCCTCCCCCGGCCTGGCCCGCCAGGGCGCCATCCACGGCACGGCACAGGACCGCACCGGCACGCGCCGGGCCTTCGAGCAGGCGCAGAACGCCATGCTGCGCGCCGACCCCGCCGACTACCGGCCGATGTGGATGCTCGCCTTCTACGACCAGGCCGAGCTGGACTCCCTGGCCCTCTCCGCACACTTGGCGCTCGGTGACTACTCGACCGCCGAGTACCACGCCCACCGATGCCTGTCCGCCCTCCGGCCCCACATGATCCGCTCCCGGGCGATCACCACGACTCGGCTCGCACACGCCCAGCTCGCCCAGGGCGCCCCCGACGCCGCCACGGCTACCGCGATGAAGGTCCCCGCCGAAGCCGCCACCCAGCACGCCCGGGTGACGCGCATGCTGCAGGAGTTCGGGGCCGCACTGCGCGCCACCGCGCCGGGCAGCTCTACCGTGCAGACCTGGACCGAGCACACCGCCACCTGGAGGATGGCCGCATGACCACGGCGCCCGCCATCGAACTGCGCACGTTCACAACCCTCGACACCGCCCGCAGCGACCTCCTCGACGTGTACGCCGAAGTGCGCGCCCCGCTTCTCCACCTGCCGAACTACGCGGTCACCGCGTTCGGCGAACGCCTGGACCGACACGGCACCGAGCCGGGGTTCACGGCCGTCCTCGCGTACGCGGACGGACATCCGGTCGGCTACGCCTACGGCAACACCATCGAGCACGGCGACCGCTACTGGCAGCGCACCAGCCCGGCGCCGGCGGAGAAGTACACCGAGCGCCCGGCCGTGGCCCTGAAGGAGATCGGCGTCCGGCCGACCTGGCGGAAGACCGGTACCGCCCGGCGTATCCACGACGCCCTCCTCGCCGTCCGCGACGAGCCGTACGTGACGCTCATGGTCAACTCTGCCGCCGGGGACGGAAAGGTCCACGCGCTCTACAAGTCGTGGGGATACGAGGACATCGGACAGAGCCAGCCGTCACTGGCCTCACCGGTCCTCACCGTGATGATCCGCGACACCCGCTGACCCAAGAGGCGGGCAGCGCAGGAATTGACCCTCGGGGCCCAGTCTCGGAGCACGTCCGGCGGGACCGGTTGGGCACAGAGACGGGGAGACCGAGCGGGTCTGGTGCTCGTCGTAGCATCTATCAGCCCGTAATGACAGGAAACCTCTACCCTGGACACCGGTTGTCTGGTGCGTCTGGAACGTGGGGGCCTGCGAGTGAGACTGAGGCAAGAAGCTCGTGTCCTCAAGGAGAAGGCAGCGGACGCGGACGGCCTGCTGTACATCGTGAACTCCACGGCCGCCTACCTCGCAGCCATGCCGCACATCCTGGACGAGACAAGCAACGTCACGCGCGCCCACGCCTTCCACGTGCGCAACCTGCCCCTGCTCAAGGGCCGGCGCGTCACAGTCAGCCGCCTCAAGACCTGATCCTTCAGACGCCCCGTCGTCGGGGCAACCGGGGGACGTCCCGTGAGGTGATGCGGCCCCCACCGTGCGGCGCGCCCGTCGAAGCAGCCGCTTCCGGTTGCCGCCGACGTACGGTTGAAGTACCGAGGGCACCACGTACTCCGGCCGCCCCGCCGGGTCGTCCTCGGCGAGAGAAGAACCCCGGGCCGCCCCAGTGGTCGGCGCGGAGACGGGTCGGCATCATGTCCGCCGCGGTCGAAGCAACTCCGCGCAAGCTCATCGTGGCAGGGGCCGCGCTGACCACCCGTGCGGGTCCGCAACCCCGTCGAGGGGAGGCGTGATGGCCTTTTCCCGGCTGGACATCCATCGGCGGAACCGAGGAGAGCGGACGCTCGTCACGCTTGCCGGCGAGATCGGGCCGGCCACGACGCCGCTGCTGCGGGCCGCAGTGGAGCAGTGCCTGCTGGACGGTGTCACCATGATCGACATCGACCTGACCACGGTCGGCTCCTGCGACGCCAGGGGCTTGGACGTCCTCCTGTCGGCATCACGGCGCGCCAGCCGGGTCCACGCTCGCCTGCGGCTGCACCATCCGTGCGCACAGATCACCCGGCTCCTCGATGCCACCGGATCGACTTCGCTGCTCCTTACGGCCCCCGTGAGTTCCGTGCCGCCCGCCGCATCCGGCGACCTCATGAGTACCGCGACGCAGGCGGCCGAGGACCCCGCTCGTCGGCCGGATCAGCCGGTCCTCAAGGACGGGATCCGCCTTCGCCGGCTGTCCCGCTGGCAGGCCGAAGACATGCGCGAGGACATCGCGGACCTGGCTGCGGCGTCCGTCGCGGGCACCGCCGGCGAGGCGTACCACGACCGCGGTGACTTCCTGCACCGCTTGGCGGTCACTGCCCACCGCCCCGGCTTCGCCCTGCTGGTCGCCGAGACGACGGTGCTGGTCGGTTGCGCCTTTGGTTTTCCGGTGTGCTCTGACGGTTCCGGCAGCCGAGGGTTCGGCGGAACGCTCCAGGAGACCATCCAGCGGCTCACCACCCGCGCACGGTTCGTCGTCCTCACCCAGGTCGTGGCCCATCCGCACGCTCAGCACCGCGATATCGCCCGCCGCCTGCAACAGCGTCTGCTCACAGACCTGCACTCCTCCCTCGGGGTCACCCTGCTGCATCCTGGCGACCAGGCAGGACAGGCCGCCTTCTCGTTCTGGGGCTGGCAGAACATGGGTGAGGTCGTCGGGCTGCCCGGCCCCGTCGCCCCCTGCGTGTTGACCCTGTCAGTCGAGGGGCAGCCCTTGGCGCGCTGATGATTTGGCAGAGGAGCGATGAGCCGACGGTCGTACCGGTGCCGGGGCGGTCACACCACCTGTCGTCCGCCGTACGGACGTGTCCCGACGCGATGGCTGTCTGCCTATCCACGCGATGGCTGCGCGCCACGCCGCCCGCCACGGCCGGGAGTAGCCTGACAAGTACCGAGAACTTTCGGGCGTACGACCACCGCGGCGCCGTTCCCGGCGAGTGACAGACACGGGCAGCCGGAACCCGCCCGGAATGGGATCGCACGATGAACGCCATCACAAAGCCCACCGAAGGTACGGCGCCAGGTGACGGACACTCCTACCGGATGCCCTTGCCCCGGCTGCGCCTCACGCCGGACGTCAGCGATGGCCCGCTGGACGGCGCATGGTGGCCGCGCTGCGACGCACTGGAACTGGAGCTGCCCGCGCTGGTCGGCTCCCTGGCTCCGAGCATCGGCACGGTCACCCGCGTGACCGTGGAGACCGCCGCCTGGCCCGATGCCCCGCAGGAGGTGATGGCGCCCGGCCATGTGATCGACGTGGTCCTGACCGACCTCGCCGCCGAGGCGCATGCCATCACTGTGGACTGCGGCACCGTGGGACGCTGGGAGCTGCTGGTGATCCCCCCGGACGAGCCGGCCGGAGCGGCCACCCGGCTGCTGGCCGCTGCCGCCGCCCCCGGGAACGCGCTGTCGGCTCCGCGCCTACTGGCACTCGCCGAGAGCGGCCTCGACGGACAAGACACATGGGAGTCAGAAGGAGGGTCCGGACTCAGGTGAGAGGCCCGATCCGGACGGGCCCGGGTGACGGGGCCAGCGCCCGAGGACGTTACGACCCTCGACGGAGTGATGACACGCAGACCGTGCGCCGTCCCAGCCCGCCGCTCCAGTCGACTCGGATCATGGCGGGTGAGGGGATGACGGCCGGACAGCGCGCGGACCGCTCCGAGAGCTTCGGGGAAGCTCTGCTGGGAGAGGTCCTCGACCGCGCGCATGAACTGCCGCCCCATCTCATCGGGCCCTTGGTCGCCGACGTGGTGGAGCGGCTAGGGGGCCGCCGACCGCAGGTGCTGCTACAGGACTACGGCCAACTACTGCTCGTACCCCTGCCCGGCGACGGCCTCACGGACGGCGAACCGCAGGTGATCGACCACTCCGAGGCAGGCCGCTGCTTTCTCGACGCTCGCCCCGTCGAGCTGCCCGAGGACGACGGCGTGCGCATCCTCCTGCCGCTGCTGGACGGCGGCGACCAGGTCGGGGTCATGGCGGTGACGCTGGACAGCATCGATGGCGACGACCGCCGCATATTTCGCAGGGTCGCCGGCCTGGTGGCCGACCTCTTGGTGACCAAGCACGGCTACTCCGACCTTTTCTTCGGTGTCCGACGCGGTGAACCGATGAGCATCGCCGCCGATATCCAGTGGGCCCTGCTGCCACCGCTGGCGATGATCATGCCCCGGGTCGCCGTGGCCGGGATCCTGGAACCCGCCTATCACGTGGCGGGTGACAGCTTCGACTACGCCCTCAACGGAGATGTCCTCCACGTGGCCATGATCGACGCGATGGGACACGGACTGGACGCGGCCACGATGGCCACCGTGGCCATCGGCGCCTACCGCCACGCCCGCCGCGCCGGCATCGGACTGCCGGAGATCTACGCCTTCATGGACCGTGCAGTGGCGGATCAGTTCGGCCCTGAGCACTTCGTCACCGCGCAGATGCTGCAGCTGGACACCACGACGGGGCATCTTCAGTGGGTCAATGCCGGGCACCCGTCACCGATGCTCGTCCGTGATCACCGCGTCACACTCCGGCTGACCGGTCCGACGACCCTCCCTGTCGGCCTCGGGGGCCCAGAGCCGCAGACGAGCGAGATGAAGCTGGAGCCGGGGGACCGCCTCCTCTGCTTCACCGACGGACTTATCGAGGAGCACGGTGCCGGGGAGGAGGAGTTCGGCGAGGACCAGCTGATCGACTGGGTGAACCAGTTGGAGAGAACCGGCCGCGGAATCCGGGCGGTGGCACGCTCCCTGTCCCACACGCTCAAGCGTGCGCGGGGCGGACACACCACGGATGACGCGACGCTGCTCCTGGTGGAGTGGCGCGGCTGACCTCACTCCGGCGGCACCTGCGCGCTCGCGGTGTCGATGAGTATCTGATTCGCCTGGGTGACGTTGTCGGCCCGGACGGCCTGAGCCATCGCGGCGCGGGCGGCCTCGGGTGCTGTGTCCGGCGGAACCACCAGCAACGAGAAGATGTCCTGGTCACCTCGGGTGATCAGCACGGTGTCGTCGCCCAGCGGAAAGGAGTCGATGTGTACCACCCGGTCGTCGACGACGGTCCGCGTCGGGAGCCCTTCCCAGGCCGTGGTGTCCAGCCCGACGCGCGTGACGGGGCCGAGATGACCGGTGAGGGCGCTCAGCAGTGCGGGCAGCTCGGCACCGATGTCCCGCGACCGCGGCCACCACGCACCGTCCAGGACGCCTTCGCGCGACTCCGTGGTCTCCAGCCGGAGCAGCGCACACCCCGGCTGCACGGCCTCGTGAACGCCGCTGGGCAGATGCCGCGAAACAGGCCGTGCATCGGAGCCGGTCATGAGGATCACCCGTCTTCGGGATTCGGTGCGATCACGGGACTCGCCTCGCCCTTACACGCTACTCCTAGTGCCACGGGCGCCGGTTTTCCAGACTCGCCATGCCCCGGCAGCCAGCCGGCCAGAAACGGATTCGGAGGGTCTCCATCAAGACGCGGGGCGCGACTCCGGCCGCCGTGAGGAGGGTCGCGGTGCCGTGGCGGGTGTGGTGCAGCCGGATCACGCGGAGGCCGGCGGACTCGGCGACGCGGGTGAAGGAGCGGTAGAGGTTGCGCAGCTCGACAGGGCGACCGGTTCGGGTGGCGAAGACGTAGTCGGAGTCCTTCCATCTACCAGCGGAGACCGACGATCTCTCCTCGGCGGAGCCCCATGGCAATGGCGAGGACGAAGGCCGCGCAGAGCGGGTCCTTGCGAGAGGCGGCGAGGAAGTCCAACGTCTCGTCGAGGGTCCAGGGGTGCAGCTCGGGCGTGTCCGTGCGGGGCGGCTCGACGAGCTTGGCGACGTTGCGCGTGATGGGTTCCTCGCGGCAGGCCGAGGTCAGCGCCGAGCGTAGAACTCGGTGCGATTCCTTGGCGGTTGCGGCGGTCATCTCCTTCTCCAGGCGGACGAGGAACCGGCGGGCATCGGCGACGCCGAGGGATTCGAGCCGCTTGGCGCCGAGGAGGGGCGCCAGGTAGAGCCGGACATGCGCCTCGTACTTGTCGAAGGTGCTGAGTTTCCGCCCGGGCTTGATGATGTTGTCGAGCCAGTACGGCAGCCTCTCGGCGAGCTTGGCGGACTTGGTGGGCACGGGTACGCCCTGGTCCACCTTGTCGAGCAGTTCGCGGCGCTTGGCGTCGCACTCGGCCCAGGTCTTGCCGTAGGCGAACTTCCGGGCGCGGGTGCCGTCAGGCTGGAGCAGGTAGACCGCGCACTGGTAGCGGCCGTCCTTGCGCTTGGTGACGGGGCCCGCGCCGTTCGGGTTGCGCTTGCGTTGCTGGGCCATCAGGCCGTACGGGAGGGAACCGAGGCGGGTGGTGGGCGAAGGTGGTCACCGCTCGCTCACCCGCAACCTCTCCTGTGCGCCGAAGGACAGATCCACGCCGTTGCGCAGTTCTCACGGGTCTTCGCTGGTCGCTCTCGATCCCCGACCTGGACGCCGGGTCGCAGGTCCGCGAAGTCGTCCATGCGGAATGCGGGCTCGCCTGCGCGGATTCCACGCGTCGGAGTCTCGCTGATACGGATCGACGAATTCTGTCGGTTGTCCGGGACCCTGAGTCTTCTGGCCGCCCGGCCTCACGGCATGCCCGCACCGTGACGCCCCGGCTGCACACTGCGGACGGGCTACGTCATCAACTCGATGTGCGGATGCTCGGGCTCCGCCGGGCAGACGAACAGGTGCTGCCGGTAGCCGCTGCCTATCTGGACCCCGGTCGCGTTGTAGCCGCGGTGGCCGGGGTACGGTCCAGCGCCTGGGTGGGGGTGCGGAGACCAGCTGTTCCCGGCGTCGTCCCCTTTCTCGAACGTGGCGACGGTCATCAGGACCTCCATGCCGGTGCCGCACTCGGAGCAGGGCTGCGGGCTGGGGTCGGTGGAGTTCCAAGCGGGCCAGCCGCCGACCTTCCAGCCGGGTGCGTTGGACAGCACGCAGTCGTAGTACGTTTCCGGGTCCATGTCTTCCTCCGCTGCCTGCGGCACACTCCACTGCTTGAGCTGCTCCTGCAGTTCCTCGCTCAGCTCCAGATGGTCGGGGTACTCGGTGATCTGCTCCGGTTCGAGCACGCACGGCTCCGGTAGATAGCCGTCGAATTGCACCGCGGACGGCTCGGGGGGCGTGTCGAGGATGTCGGTGACGGCGGCTGCCGAACGCCAGAAGAGCAGGGTCCTGGGCATGATCGGATGATCGAAGGGGCACCACAGAACCTGCAGAAGATCCTTGCCCTCCGGCGGGCTCAGATCGGGCACATCCCGTGCGTACAGCTGCGCGACGGGCAGCATCGCCATGGGGCCGTCGTACGACTCGACCGCCGGCCCGAGAGGATACGTCCGAGGGGGCCGGATCCGCTCGAGAGTCTCCCGTTCCTCCGGAGTCATATCCCGGCCGTGCGAGACGGCGAAGATCCGTCGTTCCAGCCGCAGATCCGCCGGGGACCGGACCGGGTTGATGCCGTCCACCACATGCGGTTCCTCGCAGTGCGGCCACGGCTCCTCGGCAGGCCACAGCAGCGGCCCGCCGATCGAGCTGTCGTGCCACGTCGGCGCCCCGGGGCGGGGGTGCAGGCGGGTCGCCGTGCGGGCCAGTGGGGCCAGCTGCGGAAAGACCGCGACAACATCGATCGGCCGTGGCGGAGTGACAGGAGTGACGTCCATGGCCGCAATCTTGCCAATCGCCTCTGACAACGGCCCTTGTGGCCCACGAAGAGCTCCGGCACGGGCGCCACCCGGGAGAGCGCTACCTCCGTCCGTCGCCGGCGGATGACCTGGGAGCAGGTCCACGATGGCCGCGTGGCCGCTCCGGTTGACCGGCACGGTGGTCACCAGGCGGTGGTGCCGCCGGCCCGTTCCCGCCGCGCACGCGTCCTGGTCTGCGCGGGTGATCAGGACAGTGTCAAGGACCGTCACCGTCGTACGCCGCGCGTACGAAGCTCCCGGCCGAGCGGAGAGACCTGTGGCCCCCGAATGCCAAAATCTACTCTTGTCAGAGTAGACATCGCCCCGTAGCGCGGTTAGTCTTTTTCTCGTTGACACGGTCAAGTGAGACCCGGCAGACACGAACTGGCGGGTAGCAGTACGTAAGTTCGCAGGTCAGTGCGGCTCTGGAGTTCCGAAGCCAAGGTGTTCGCAGAACGGTGACGGGACTGAGAGCCGGGCTGGGCAGCCCGCAGGTCGAGGGGCTGCCGAAGGCATCGCCGAGCAGTACCCGCAGTACCCGTTCACATGGTCGGTCAAGAGAAAGGACGGAGGAGCAGACGCCATCAGGATCGCCCGGCCGGGGAAGCTCTCGGTCCGGGTACCGCAAGACCCCGGAATGGATGGTGGTCCCCGGTCACGCAGCCGCGATCCCCGCACCCCTCCCCTCGCAGGGCCGGGTAGCGGACACAGAAGGTCGGCAGAGCATCAGCGCCGACAGATGGTGTTGAATTTCCTTCGGGGCCCTGGTGCCGTACGGCACCAGGGCCCCTCGACGCGTTGCACAACGAGGTGACATGGCAGCAGATACTCCACTCAACGGCCGTCTGGACGACGACGACTACCCCGCATACACCATGGGCCGGGCCGCCGAAATGCTCGGCACCACCCCGGCCTTCCTCCGAGCCATCGGTGAGGCTCGCCTGATCACTCCGCTGCGCTCGGAGGGCGGACATCGCCGCTACTCCCGCTACCAGCTTCGGATCGCCGCCCGTGCCCGCGAGCTCGTCGACAGGGGAACCCCGATCGAGGCCGCTTGCCGCATCGTCATCCTCGAGGACCAGCTCGAGGAGGCTGAGCGCATCAACGCCGAGTACCGCCGTGCCGCGAACGAAGCGGCCGACCGTCCCCGTCACGATTCGAGTTGATCGCCTGGCACGGGCACGCGTTCTTCGCGGGCCTGGGCCTGTGTTTTCTGGCGGAGTGCACTTGGCGTGCCCGTAGAGGCGGCCACGGTCAACAGTCGTGCGATCCGGCCGCCAAGGCATGGGCGGCACCAGGCCGCGGCCACGCCTGTGCCCGCGTCGTCGCCCCCCCCAGCCGCGCACGCGAATCCGTCGGCCTTGCGGCTGCAGTCCACGTGGAATCCACATTCTCCGGGTGGAGAGTCGGTGTCTCCCGGTGTTGGTGGGGGCCGTGCTCCTGTGCGGGAATGCCGACCCCCGCCTGAGACCGGCGGACGCTGACGGTCAGGCCCTCCAGGTGACCCCACGATGCGACGGCAGAGCTCCATCTCCCGCGCCGGGCTTGGCATTTGAGCCTTCTCGGGCGCCCGTCCCAAGCGTGCGACTCTCCGCATAGTGGTGGCGACGCTCAGCCAACGACAGGCGCGCGGCCTGCGGTGCATCGTGGTGATCACCGCAGGCCATACGGGACGACGGCACACGTTGCCCTCGGACAGGACGAGCGATCGGAAAGCGCGCCCTTGGGATGGGGCTTGTCCCGGCCGCTCGCGCCCGATGGCCCTCGACCTACTCACGGAGGAGACACATGAAGTACCGATTGGCCGGGGCTCTTGCCCTGGCGGCAACCGGCCTCCTGATCGGCGGAGGGACTTCATACGCTGCCGACGCGGGCGTTTACACCGGTACCGCCGGCGGCTGGGCCGGATGGACGGAGAACGGCGACACCCTGACGGTCTGCGACCTGAGCTCGGACGGATACGGGGTGCGCGGGTACATCTACACTCCCAATTCCAGCAGCGACCCGGGCAACGGGACCGTCCTCATCAAGGGCAACGACCCGAGCAACGACGGCAACTGCGCCACGTTCGCCAAGGACCTCAGCGAGACCAGTCACATCTCCATAAAGGTGTGCGAGTACGCGGGAGACGTGGTCACTGCCTGTAGGTACACCGCCATCCGGTAGTCGAGCCTCACGTGTCGGGGGCCGGGGCCCGGGATCAGCCGGGCCCCGCTTCCGGCGCGAAGCGAGCGGCAGCCCGTTGCGCCTCGTCCTGCCGACGACGCCTTCTCCTACGCTGCCCTGGCATCTGCCCAGCGTCGTCGGCTTCGACCATGACAGCGACTCCCTTTCGGGTGGGCGTGGGGGCCGGAAATCGGTATGGCTGTGGCATGTTCATGCATGAGGATGTGCGCATGATGCGACCCGCGCGAGCACTGCTCCCTCTTCTCCTGTTGCCGGTTCTCCTCACGGGGTGCGGCTCGGACGAGAACGGCGGGGCGGACGCCGACAGCGCCGGCCTCGACGCCGCCGCGCGCGGCTGGGGTGTCGCGCCGGAACTCGTCTATGTCACGGAGGTCTCCGGGTACAGCGTCTTCCAGGAGTCGGTCGGCGAGTACGACGGCGGTTTCGCCGCCGCGTATCGGTCCGCGAAGGGGGCCGCCAAGTTCGGACTCTTCGTAGGTCGCGGCACGTTGACAGCGGAGAGCTGCCCCGAGCAGCCGCTGGGCGAGGTGTCGGACAAGCCGGTCACCTGTGAGCGCGACGGCGACGCCTGGTACCGCACGGCAGGTGGCAGCCACGAATACGCGGTGCCCGAGGACGGTGTGGTGGTCCGTCTGATCGCGGACGTGGACAAGGTCGACCGTGCCGTTCTGCGCAAGGCCGCCGAGGCGGCCCACCACCCGGACGACACCGAATTGGCCGCGCTCCTGCCGGCCACCGACGGCGCGGACGGCTGAGGCCGTCCTCGGACGCCGGCTCGGGCCTCTCGGCGGCACACCGGTCGGTCATGGGAGGGCTCCCGCGGGCATCCGGCCCGCGGGAGCCCTCCGTTGTACCGCCTGCCGGTGAACGGTGAGAAGACGATCACGAGGCAGGACGCACGGGTCGCTCTACGCCGTCACGGCGCTCAGGGCGCTCACGGCGCTCACGGCGCTCACGGCGCGAGCAGGAGGCTGTCGCCGCGCTCCTTGGCGGCGGCGTACCGCTTCGCCACGTCCTGCCAGTTGACGACGGCCCACATCGCGTCGATGAAGTCGACCTTCTGGTTCCTGTACTGCAGGTAGAAGGCGTGCTCCCAGGCGTCGAAGACGAGGATCGGGGTGGAGCCCTGGCCGACGTTGCCCTGGTGGTCGTAGACCTGCTCGACGATCAGATGACCGGAGAGCGGCTCGTAGGCGAGGACACCCCAGCCGGAGCCCTGGGTGGTCGCGGCGGCCTTGGTGAGCTGCGTCTTGAAGCCCGCGAAGGACCCGAAGGACTCGGCGATCGCGTCCGCGAGCTCGCCCACGCCGTCCTTCTCCAGCGGCTCGCCGCCGCCCTCGCCGGTCATGTTGTGCCAGTAGATGCTGTGCAGGATGTGCCCGGAGAGGTGAAAGGCGAGGTTCTTCTCCAGGCCGTTGACCGAGCCCCACGACTCCTTGTCGCGTGCCTCCGCGAGCTGCTCCAGGGTGTCGTTGGCGCCCTTCACATAGGCCGCGTGGTGCTTGTCGTGGTGCAGCTCGATGATCTCGGGGCTGATGACCGGGGCGAGCGCCGCGTAGTCGTACGGAAGCTCCGGGAGCGTGTACACCGCCATGTCCAACGTCCTCCGACCTAATTGCAAGTCATGTGCAGTTGCACGCTAACAGCAGAAAGGCCGTTCGTCGATCAGGCACCGGTGTCGGCGAGGGCGTGGGCCCGCCACCCTCGTGCAGCACGCCGAGGTGGCCGCAGAGCCGGGCGGCCAGGTCGAGGTCGTGCAGGACCGCCGGCGCGGTGATGCGTGTCGGTGAGTCACCGTGAAGATCAGGACCAGCGGCAGGAGAAAGCCGCAGAGCGCGGGCGAGGGTGCCGCTGCGCGCAGGGAGGAGTACGGCGTCACTCGTATCGCGCCGCACCACTGCAGGAGTCGGACCGGTCACCGGCCGAGTTCCCCGGCACCGATGTGACGCACGTCACTGCGGTGGATAGGGTGGAGAGCGGAGACACCTGCCACAACGCATCGTCGCCAGGTCCCCGGTCGGCGATGGAACGGATGGCGACCATGTCCGCATCGACGGTCCCCCCACAGGACGCACGGCCCCAGCAGAACGCCCCGGGCGCGGACGCGGAGTCGGCCGGTGAGGCCGCCGCGCGCACCGTCAAGAACCACAGCGTGACCTTGGACGTGCTCGGCACGCGCGTCGAACTGCTCCCTCCCGAGCAGCTCGCCTTTCTCGCGGGCGTCGGCACCCTCGCGGCCCTGGAGATCCTCGAATGGCCGGTGGCGCTGGTCCTGGCGGTCGGCCACCAGCTCGCCCACAGCCATCACAGCCGGATGCTGCGCGAGTTCGGCGAGGCCCTGGAAGAGGCCTGAGGGCGGCGCGGCCCCGGCGGGCGCGCGGCAGTGCACGCGCCCGCCGGGGCTCAGGGGGTCAGGGGGTCAAGGCGCAGGTCGTGCGCAGGCCGGCCAGGCGCCGGTCGATGTCGTCGGCGTCGGCACGGCCGCGGGCCAGAGCAGTGACGCGGTCCTCGCCGTCGACGGCGAGGAGGGTGGGGAAGCCCTCGACGCCCAGCGAGGCGGTCCGCCGGAAGTCGGCTTCCGCCGCCGCCCGCGCCTCGGGCCCCTCGAAGGCGGCGGCCACGGCGTCGCCGTCCAGTCCGGCCTCCTCGGCGACCTTCCGGTGGGTCGCGGCCTCGGAGAGGCTGAGGCCGTCCACGTAGAAGGCGCGCTGCAGGGCGACGGCGAGGTCCGCGGCCCGGTCGGGGGCGGCGGCGCGCAGGGCCGCGAGCCCGCGCGCGGCGGCCTCGGAGTCCATGACGAACGAACCGTCGGCGATCAGCCGCTCGTACGGCTCGCCGAACTCGGCGCCGGTCAGCTCGGCGATCCGGGCGTTGGCGCCGGCGACGTATCCGAAGCTGCGGATCGGGACGCGGCGCGCGCCGGTGAAGAGGCCGCCGGAGACGACCTCGACCGGCAGTTCGGGGTGCCGGGAGACGACCTCGCGCAGCGTGGCGGAAAAGCCGTGCGACCAGCCGCAGTAGGCGTCGAAGGCGTAGACGAGCTTCACAGGGGACCTCGGCGGGGTGCGGCGCCCGCGGGGTGCGAGCGGTTCATCTGATAGAACAGTAACTGACGCGTCAGATATTCCGCGCGGCGCGAAGACATCCCGGTGGCGCGAAGACATCCCGGTGGCGCGAAGACATCCCGGTGGCGCGAAGACATCCCGGTGGCCCGAAGACATCCCGGCGGCCCGAAGACATCGTCTCCGGGGGCAGCCCCTCAGGGCGGTCCGTGAGGGCGGTCGGGCAGGTGCTTCAGGGCAGTCGGGGCAGTTCGTCGCGGGCGGAGTGGCTCAGCAGGCGCAGGTCCTCGGCGAACCGTTCCCGGTGCTCGGGGGGCAGGGGGGCGAGGAAGTAGCGGCGGATGTTCTCCACGTGCAGCCGGGACGCGCGTACGGCGGTCTCCTCGCCGAGGGGGGTCAGCCGCACCAGGCGTCCGCGCCGGTCGCCGGGGTCCTCGGCGCGCTCGACCAGCCCGGCCGCCTCCATCCGGTCCACCAGGCGGGTGGCGCCCCCCGTGGTGAGCACCTGCTCCTGCGCCACGGCCCGCATCGACAGACCCGGCCCGCCGGCGCGCCCGAGGATCAGCAGCACCTCGAACATCAGATGGGTGATGCCGCACTCCTGTTCCAGCGAGCGCCCCAGGATGTACTCCAGCCGGTTCGCCGCGCCCTGCAGCCGCCCGAAGGCCAGCACCAGCGCGTTGTTCGCGGCCTCCTCCGGCGAGGAGATCTCCTCCGCCTGCTCGTCCACGCCCTCTCCGCCCTTCCGTCTCCTGCCGATCCCGTCCACCGATCATGCCGTGCGGCGGGGGCGAGGGGTGCGCGCGGCCCCCACCCGGCGCGCTTCCGGCGGGGGCACCCCGTTGCCCGCGCGGGCAGGGTGATCGTCCGGGGGCGGTCGACCATCCGGGCCCGGCGTAGCCTGTCGCCCATGGTGCGCGGCGTGCAGGCTCAGCCGTGGGTACAGCCGGCGTACGACGTCGGGCTCGCGGCGCTGGTGGTCTATGCGACCTCCTCCTCCGACGACGGTCTCCACCAGGTCGTCGGAGGGGCGATGGCGCTCGCGCTGCTCTGGCGCCGACGCCGGCCGACGGCGGTGATGGGGGTCGTCACGGGCCTCGCGCTGCTCCAGTTCCTGCTGGGGGCCGGGCCGATGCCGTACGACGGGGCGCTGCTCATCGCGATGGTGTCCGTGGTCACGCACGCCCGCTCGATGCGGCACGTGTACGCGGCGGGCGCGGTCGTCCTCGTGGGGGTGGTCGTGACGTTCGGCGGGCTGCTGCCGTTCGGCGAGCAGGACAGCGAGGCCCTCGGTGACGTCGTCGCGATCGCCGGTGTCTGCGCGGCCCTGTGGCTGACCGCCCTGGTGCTGCGGACCCGGCGGCTGTACGTGGCGAGCCTCGAGGCGCGGGCCGCCACCGCCGAGCGGGAGCGGGAGCATCTGGTGCGGCTCGCGGCGGCGGAGGAACGCGCGGAGATCGCCCGGGAGCTGCACGACGTGGTGGCGCACAGTCTGGCGGTGATGATCCTTCAGGCCGACGGCGCCGGATACGCCCTCAGATCCGATCCCGACAAGGCCGGTACGGCGCTCAGGGCGATCGCCGACACGGGGCGGGACGCGCTGGAGGACATGCATCGGATCGTGCGGGTGCTGCGCGCCGGCCGTGCGGACTCCGGTCAGGGCGGTGCGGCCGCGGACGCGGACGCCGGCCGGCGGCGTGTCTCGCTGGACGATCTGGAGACGGTCGCCGAACGGGCCCGCGCGGCGGGACTGAGCGTCGAGCTGGACGTCGAGGGCGACCGGGGCGGGTTGTCCACGGCGGACGAGCTGACCGTGCTGCGGGTCGTCCAGGAGAGCCTGACCAATGTGCTGCGGCACGCCGGGCCGGGGGCCGCGGTGGCGATCTCGCTGCGGTTCGGCGCGGACGCCGTACGGATCGGTGTGGTCGACGACGGGGGCGGCCGGCCGGCGGGAGCACGGGCCGCCGTGGACCGGGGCGGCGGCACGAGCGGCAGCGGTGGCAACGGGCTCGTGGGCATGCGCGAGCGGGTGGAGGTGTCCGGCGGCGCCTTCGCCGCCGGGCCCCGCCTCGGCACGGGCTGGGAGGTCGAAGCGGAACTGCCCCTGACGGGGCGCGACAAGGTGCCAGGCGACGAAACGGTGGGACGAGCGCGATGAGCGGGGCGATACGGGTGGTCGTCGTGGACGACCAGCCGCTGATCCGGGCGGGGTTCGCGATGGTGCTGGCCGCGCAGGACGACATCGAGGTCGTCGGCGAGGCGGAGAACGGCGCGGACGCCCTCGCGCTGCTCGCCCGCACCGGGGCCGACGTCGTCATCATGGACATCCGGATGCCGGTCATGGACGGCGTCGAGGCCACCGAGCGGCTGAGCCGGCTGCCCGACGGGCCGCGGGTGCTGGTGCTCACCACCTTCGACACCGACGAGGACGCCTTCGCGGCGCTGCAGGCCGGGGCGAGCGGCTTTCTGCTGAAGAACACCCCGCCCGAGGAGGTCGTGGCGGCGATCCGGGTCGTGGCGGCCGGTGAGTCGGTGGTGGCGCCGCGCGTCACCCGTCAGCTCCTGGACCGGTTCGCGGGCCGGCTCGCGCCCTCGCCCCGGCACGACGTGCGGCTGGACCTGCTGACCGCGCGGGAACGCGAGGTGCTCCGACTGGTCGCCGAGGGGCTGTCGAACGGCGAGATCGCCGGCCGGCTGTTCATCGCGGAGGCGACCGTGAAGACCCATCTCGGCAAGATCCTCACCAAGCTGGGTCTGCGGGACCGGGTGCAGGCCGTCATCTTCGCCTACGACGCCGGCCTCGTGAGCCCGGCGGGCTGACCGGGCGTCACCGGGTGGGTCTGCGACCGCGGTCGTAGACCCGTCCTCCGACCCCGGTTGCATTCCGGCCGTACGGACATCGCATTCCCGGCCGATGTGCCGGGCCGTCGTTCCTTCGAGGATTTCCTCATGTTCTCCGGAATTCCCCGGAGCAATTCCCGGACATCTCCCGGAGGAGTCGTATGTCTGCCGTCATCCCCACCGACCCCACCCGCTCCGCCGGGTCCCCCCGCCCCCGCAGGACGAAGGCGATCGTCTTCGGGTCCCTCGCCCTCGCGCTGTCCGCCGTGCTCGCGACCGCCGCCGCGCTCCGGTGGCAGGAGTACCAGAAGCCCAGCCAGGCCTCGAAGGCCGACTGCGCGCTGGCCCAGCGGATCGTGGACGACGCCCAGGACCTCCCCGCCGACGAGGCGGCCGTCCTGGCGTGGGAGCGGGACACCATGCGGATGCGCAGGGCGCAGATGAAGGACGGGTACCTCGGCTTCCGTGTCGCCCAGTACGAGGTGTGGGCGGCGGACCGGGCCAAGGGCGAGGGAACTCCCCCGTCGGACGCGAAGGTGCTGAAGTTGTCCGACAAGGCCAACGAGCACTGCGCCGACGCCCAGGTCGCGATCACCTTCCCGCCGCTCGCCCCCTGACGCCGAGCGGGAAAAGGGGAATGCGGCTCATGGCCACGACGCGGGAAAAGGAAACGGGCGTCGGCGCGACCGCCCTCGAAGACATCGCCACCGCCACGGATCTGGTGAAGACGTATCGGCAGGGCGAGACGGAGATCAGGGCACTGGACCGGGTGTCCGTCGGTTTCGCCCGGGCCCGGTTCACTGCGATCGCGGGCCCGTCCGGCTCGGGCAAGTCGACGCTGATGCACTGTCTGGCCGGGCTCGACTCGGCGACCTCGGGCCGGGTGGTGCTGGACGGCACCGACCTGACCGGGCTGTCCGACCGCGCGCTGACCCGGGTGCGGCGGGACAAGGTCGGCTTCGTCTTCCAGTCGTTCCATCTTCTGCCCCAGCTCACCGCGCTGGAGAACATCGCGCTGCCCGTCAGCCTGGCGGGCCGGCGCCCGGACCGGGAGCTCCTCGACCATCTCGTCGGGGTGCTCGGCATCGGCGACCGGCTGTCCCACCGGCCGGCCGAGCTCTCCGGAGGACAGCAGCAGCGGGTGGCGCTGGCACGGGCCCTGGTGGCCCGGCCCGCCGTCCTCTTCGCCGACGAGCCCACCGGCAACCTGGACACGCGGTCGGGCACGGAGGTCCTCGACCTGCTGCGCCGTTCGGTGCGCGACCTCGGCCAGACCGTCGTCATGGTGACGCACGACCCGCGGGCCGCCGCCCACGCGGACCGGGTCCTCGTCCTCGCCGACGGACGCCTCACCGACGACACCGCGTCGCCCCTGAAGAAGGCCACCCGGTGAGCCCGCTGAGCCCCAGCGGTCCGACGGGCCTTGTCCCGGCCCCCTCCTGGCGGGCGACCGTCCTCGGTTCGCAACTCGCCGAGCTCCTCAGCCGCCCCGGCCGTCTGCTCACCACCGGCCTGTCCGTGCTGGTCGCGGCCGTCGTCGTCTTCGCCACCGTCATGGTCCAGCAGATCACGGTGAACACCACCCTCGACCGTTTCCGCGGCACCTCCGAGGCGGTCGGCCTGGTCGCGACCCCTGGCGAGGACTCGGGGTCCGGGTTCACCGCCGCCACGCTACGGCGGATCCGGGCGCTGCCGGGGGTCGCCGGGGCCGTCGGACGGGTGGACGCCGGCGGGGCGGTCTCCGGCCGGTTCGACCGCTATCTGCCGCTCCACGCCGACCCCGGCACCGGACCGCTGTCCCAGGTCGAGCTCGTCGAGGGCCGCTACCCCGACGGCGCAGGCGAGATCGCGGTGAACCGGCAGGCCGCCGAGGAACTCCTCCTCACCCCCGGCACCCGCACCGCCCTGCTCCTGCCCGACCCCGCGCACCCGGAGAAGTCCCGCAAGGTCCCCCTCACCGTCACCGGCGTGGTCAGGAGCGGCACGACCGCCGAGCAGCAGGCGGGCGGGTACGCGACCGACGCGCGGCTGCTGCCGTACGCCCAGTCGCCGGGCTTCCCGCGCCTCGACGTGCGGGCCGGGCACGGGGTCGTACCGGAGGAGTTGGCGCGGCGGGTGCGTGCCGTGCTGGACCACGACTCCCCCGGTGCGTCCCTGAGGACCGGTGCCGCGGTGCGCGCCGAGGAGGAACGCGACGCCGTGGGCGGGGATCTGCGGGAGGTGTTCCGGCTGATCTCCGTGTTCCTGGCGGTGGCGGTGGGGGCGGCGGCCCTGGTCGCGACCTCGACGTTCCGGATCGTCTTCGCGCAGCGGCTGCGGCAGTTGGCGCTGTTGCGGGCCATCGGCGCCGGCCGGCGCCGGCTGGTGGCCGCGCTCGCGGTGGAGGGCGCCCTGGTGGGGGCGGTCGCGGGCACGACCGGGGTGCTGCTCGCCTCCGGCGCCGGGCATCTCGCGCCGGCGGCCGCGCGGTTGCTCTCCGGACGGGAGCTGTCGGCGCCGGGGGCCGGGGTGTCGTACGGCGTGCTGGTGGTCGTGGGGGCGGTACTGGTGACCGTGGGGGCGGTGCTCGCCCCGGCGTCGGCGGCGGCCGGGGTGTCGCCGCTCGAGGCGCTGCGGGCGGCCGGGACGGTCACGGGGGAACGCCGGATCGGTCCCGCCCGGCTCACCGTCGGGACCGTGTTCGCCGCCCTGGCGGCGGGGCTCGCCGCCCTGCTCGTCAGCGAGCTGCCGGGGCGGGGGCGGCAGGACCACGACGCCTCGTTCGGGATGCCGGTCACCGTCGTCTCGGCGGGCTGCGCGTTCCTGGCGCTCATCGCCCTGGGGCCGCTGCTGGTACGGCCCGTGCTGGCCGTGGCCGGGTGGCCGCTGCGGCGGCTCGGCGCCACCGGGCGGCTGGCCGTCAGCGGGGTCGGCGGCACACCGCGCCGGGCCGCGGCCGTCTCCGTGGTGGTCGCGCTCGGGGTCGCGCTGGTGTCCGGCGCGCTCGTCGCCGTGGCCTGTCTCGGCGGCCAGCTGCAGCGGGAGGCGGCCGTCACCGCCCCGGCCGACTTCGCGGTCACGGCCGGCGCCGAGGGCTGGGACGCGGGCGCGGTCAGGGCGTTCGCCGCGTCGCCCGAACTCGTCCACGTCACCCCGTACCGCCTGCTGCCGGTGCCCGTGGACGGTTCGGAGATCCAGGTCGGCGATCTGGATCCGCAGGCGCTGCCGACCGGCGAGGACGTCGACACCGTCACCGGCTCCCTCGACGACCTGGGCCCCGGTCGCGCGGTGGTCGCCGCCGACCTGGCCGGGTCGCTGGGTGTACGGGCGGGCGACACCTTCACCCTTGCGTCCCGGCACGGCCGGCTCCGGCTGACCGTCGCCGCCACGCTGTCGGGTGAGGGCCCGCTCCGGACGGGGGTGATCGTCGCCCCCGGCGACCTCGACCGGCTGGGCGCGTCCGCCCACGCGAGCGGTGTCCTCGCCGACGCCGCGCACCGGGGTGCCGCCGGGCGGGGTGCGGCGTACCGGGCGCTGGAGTCCCTGATCCGGGCGCACGTCGCCGACCCGGACGACGCGGGTCTGCAGGTTCTGGCGGAGGTACGGGACGACAACCGGGGCACGCTCGACGTCCTGCTCACCACCGCGCTCGGGCTCGTCGCGCTGACCGTCCTCATGGCGGTCGTCGGCGTCACCACGACCACCGGCCTGACCGCGATCGAACGCACCCGTGAATTCGGGCTGTTGCGCGCGCTCGGTCTGGGCGGCGGGGCCCTGCGCCGGACGATCGCCCTGGAGGCCGGGTTGTACGGCGTCCTGGGCGGCGTCCTCGGTCTGGCCCTCGGCGTCCCCTACGCCTGGCTGCTCGTCCGCGGTGCCGTCGGCCAAGCCCCGCTGCGACTGCCGACGGGACAACTCCTGGCCGTCTTCACGGGCCTGACGCTGCTCACCGCCCTGGCGGGCCTCCTCCCGGCCCGCCGCGCGTCCCGGGTCACCCCGATGACGGCGCTGGGGGCCGACCCGGAGTGAGAACGCCGACCGACACCGGGCGAGGGCGCCCGGCAGGACACCGGGTCAGGAGTCCCGCTCAGGGCGCGGGGTCCGGGGTCGGATGAGGGCGCCGGGTCCGCTTCCCGGGCGCCGAGCCCTGGCGCCGGGGCCGGGCGCCGGGGCCGGGCCCCAGGTCCGGGCCCCAGGTCCGGGCCCCAGGTCCGGGCCCCATCCGGGGCCGGGTCGGAGCCGGGTCGGAGCCGGGTCGGAGCCGGGTCACGAAGCCCGCTCAGGGCGCGGGGTCCGGGGTCGGGTGAGGGCGCCGGGTCCGCTCCCCGGGCGCCGAGCCCTGGCGCCGGGGCGGGGCGCCGGGGCCGGGGGCCGGGTCCGGCCCCGGCCCCCGGCGCCGGGACCCGGGTCCGCGAGCCGGGTGAGGGCGCCAGGTCCGGGCACCGGGTCCGCGAGCCGGGTGAGGGCGCCAGGTCCGGGCACCGGGTCCAGGACCCGGGTCCGGGCGCCGAGCCCGGGGCCTGGGGCCACCGCCGACGCCCCCGCCGAGCCGGGCGTGGGCCCGCTGTTGCGGGCCTGGCAGGAGGCGTTCGGGCGCCGGGGGTGAGTGCGCCGGGTCCGGGCGCCATCCCGGGGGCCGGGTCCGCGGGCCGGGTGAGGGCGCCAGGTCCACGGCCCGGGCCCCGCGAGCCGGGTGGGGACACCGGGCCCCGCGAGCCGGGTGGGGACACCGGGCCCCGCGAGCCGGGTGGGGACACCGGGCCCCGCGAGCCGGGTGGGGACACCGGGCCCCGCGAGCCGGGTGGGGACGCCGGGCCCCGCACGCCGGGCCCCGCGGGCCGGGCGAAAGGGCCGGGTGAAGGGGCCGGGTGAAGGGGCCGGGTGAAGGGGCGTCAGGCGCCCACGTATGCCGCCAGGTGCTGTCCCGTCAGTGTCGACCGGGCCGTGACCAGGTCCGCCGGGGTGCCCTCGTAGACGATCCGGCCGCCGTCGTGGCCCGCGCCCGGGCCGAGGTCGATGATCCAGTCGGCGTGTGCCATGACCGCCGGGTGGTGTTCGACGACGATGACGGACTTGCCGGCGTCGACCAGGCGGTCGAGGAGACCGAGGAGTTGTTCCACGTCGGCCAGGTGGAGGCCGGCGGTGGGCTCGTCGAGGACGTAGACGCCGCCCTTGTCGGCCATGTGCGTGGCGAGCTTCAGTCGCTGGCGTTCGCCGCCGGAGAGGGTGGTGAGGGGCTGGCCGAGCGTGAGGTAGCCGAGCCCGACGTCGGCGAGCCGGCCGAGGACCCGCTGCGCGGCCGGGGTGTGCGCCTCGCCGCCGCCGAAGAACTCCTCCGCCTCGGCCACCGACATCGCCAGCACCTCGGTGATGTCCCGGCCGCCGAGGTGATGGTCGAGGACCGCCGCATGGAAGCGCCGCCCCTCGCAGTCCTCGCAGGTGGTGGCGACACCGGCCATCATCGCCAGGTCGGTGTAGACGACCCCGGCGCCGTTGCAGGTGGGGCAGGCGCCCTCGGAGTTGGCGCTGAACAGGGCGGGCTTGACGCCGTTGGCCTTGGCGAAGGCCTTGCGGATCGGGTCGAGCAGTCCGGTGTACGTCGCCGGGTTGCTGCGGCGCGAGCCGCGGATCGGCGCCTGGTCCACCGAGATCACGCCCTCGCCCGCCGGGATCGAGCCGTGGATCAGGGAGCTCTTGCCGGAGCCGGCGACCCCGGTGACGACGGTCAGCACCCCGAGCGGGATGTCGACGTCGACACTTCGCAGGTTGTGCGTGGTCGCGCCCCGGATCTCCAGCGTCCCGGTGGGCGTGCGCACGGTGTCCTTGACGGCGGCCCGGTCGTCGAGGTGGCGGCCGGTGACGGTGTCGCTGCCGCGCAGCCCCTCGACGCCGCCCTCGAAGCAGACGGTGCCGCCGGAGGTGCCCGCGCCCGGGCCGAGGTCGACGACATGGTCGGCGATCGCGATGGTCTGCGGCTTGTGCTCCACGACGAGCACCGTGTTGCCCTTGTCGCGCAGCCGCAGCAGCAGGTCGTTCATCCGCTGGATGTCGTGCGGGTGCAGACCGGTGGTGGGCTCGTCGAAGACGTAGGTGACGTCGGTGAGCGAGGAGCCGAGGTGGCGGATCATCTTCACGCGCTGGGCCTCGCCGCCGGAGAGGGTGCCGACGGGCCGGTCGAGGGCGAGATAGCCCAGGCCGATCTCGGTGAAGGAGTCGAGGGTCTGCCGCAGGGCGTCGAGCAGCGGCGCCACCGTCGGCTCGGCGAGCCCGCGCACCCACGCGGCGAGGTCGCTGATCTGCATCGCGCAGACGTCGGCGATGCTCAGCCCCTCGATCTTCGAGGACCGGGCGCCCTCGCTGAGCCGGGTGCCGTCGCACTCGGGGCAGACGCTGAACGTCATCGCCCGCTCCACGAAGGCCCGTACGTGCGGCTGGAGCGCGTCGACGTCCTTGGAGAGCATCGACTTCTGGATCTTCGGGATCAGCCCCTCGTACGTCAGGTTGATGCCCTCGACCTTGATCTTCGTCGGTTCCCTGTGGAGGAGGTCGTGCAGCTCCCGCTTGGTGTAGCGGCGGATCGGCTTGTCGGGGTCGAAGAAGCCGGAGCCCTTGAAGATGCGGCCGTACCAGCCGTCCATGCTGTAGCCGGGGATCGTGAGCGCGCCCTCGTTGAGGGACTTGGAGTCGTCGTAGAGCTGGGTCAGGTCGATGTCGGTGACCGAGCCGCGGCCCTCGCAGCGCGGGCACATGCCGCCGGTGCGGGTGTACGTCGCCTTCACCGCCTTCTGCGTGCCGCGCTCGACGGTGATCGCGCCGCTCGCGCGGACCGAGGCGGTGTTGAAGGAGTAGGCGCTGGGCGGGCCGATGTGCGGGGTGCCGAGCCGGCTGAAGAGGATGCGGAGCATGGCGTGGGCGTCGGTGGCGGTGCCGACGGTGGAGCGCGGGTCGGCGCCCATCCGCTGCTGGTCGACGATGATCGCGGTGGTCAGCCCGTCGAGCACGTCGACCTCGGGCCGCGCGAGGGTCGGCATGAAGCCCTGCACGAACGCGCTGTACGTCTCGTTGATCAGTCGCTGCGACTCGGCGGCGATGGTGCCGAACACGAGCGAGCTCTTGCCGGAGCCGGAGATGCCGGTGAACACCGTCAGCCGGCGCTTGGGGATCTCGACGCTGACGTCCTTGAGGTTGTTCACGCGTGCTCCGTGCACGCGGATCAGGTCGTGGCTGTCGGCGAGGTGCGGTGCGAGCGTGTGGGCCATGCGGCTCACGCTACGGGCGGGGCCCCGCTTTCGCTTCTCCATTCCTGACGGGGTTGCCGACGGGGTTGCCGACGGGGTTCCTGCCCGGGTTCCTGACCGGCCTGGTGTGGATCTTGGCGTAGCAGGCGGGGACGGCGGTGCCCTCGTCGTGTTCACGGGCCCGGTAGGCGCTCGGGGTCTCGCCGACGAGCTCGGTGAACCGCGAGCTGAACGAGCCGAGCGAGGTGCAGCCGACCTCGAAGCAGACCTCGGTGACCGTCAGGTCGCCGCGTCGCAGCAGCGCCTTGGCGCGCTCGATCCGCCGGGTCATGAGATAGCTGTACGGCGTCTCCCCGAAGGCGGCGCGGAAGCTGCGGGAGAAGTGGCCGGGGGACATCAGGGCGAGACGCGCCAGGGCCGGCACGTCGAGCGGCTCGGCGTAGTGGCGGTCCATCGCGTCACGGGCCCGGCGCAGCCGGACGAGGTCCTCCAGCGTCACGGGACCACGATCCCACAGGGCCGGGCGCCGCGGGGCGCCCACGGCGTGGCAGCGGACGGCGTCGACCGTCATGGATGGTTTCCTCCTGCTATGACTCCTGTGACGAGTGGAGACAAGGGCGGGCCTGCGGCGGGCAGCCAGCCCCAGGAAGCCGATGTGCTGCGGACCATGCTGAACCGGCCGGAGTACCGCAGGGCGCTGGTGTTCTGCGGACTGATCGGCATCCCGGTGGCGCTGGTCGCGTTCTGGTTCCTCGTGGCGCTCAACAAGCTGGAGCGCCTGATCTGGACCGAGTGGCCGCAGGACCTGGGCTGGAAGCAGGCCCCCTGGTGGTGGGGGCTGCCGCTGCTGACGGTGGCGGGGCTCGTGGTCGGTGTGGTGGTCGCCCGGTTCCCCGGGCGGGGCGGGCACCTTCCGGCGGCCGGGCTGCACGCGGGCGGGGTCACCGAGGAGGCGCTGCCGGGGGTCCTGGTGGCGGCCATGGTCGGGCTGCCGCTCGGGGTCGTGCTGGGTCCCGAGGCGCCGCTGATCGCGCTGGGCGGCGGTCTCGCGCTGCTGTTCGCGAGCCTCGTGCGGGCGCCGCAGACCGAGGCGAGCAAGGGTCTGCTCGGCGCGGCCGGGGCGGCGGCGTCCATCTCGGCGCTGTTCGGGAACCCGCTGGTGGGCGGGGTGCTGCTGATGGAGGTGGCCGGGGTCGGCGGGCCGCAGCTGTTCGCGGTGATGCTGCCGGCCCTGCTGGCGAGCGGGGTCGGGGACCTGATCTTCACCGGGTTCGTGCACTGGACCGGGTTCGAGACGGGCAGCCTGGACATCGGTCTGCCCAAGCCGCCGCCGCTCGACTGGCCGGACGTGCTGTGGGTGCTGGTGCTGGCGCCGGTCATCGCGTTCGCCGTCCACGGGATCTTCGTGGGCGGACGGTTCACGGCCGGGTTCGTCACGACCCGCACGGTCCTGCACACCACCCTGTGCGGCATCGGCGTGGCGGTGAGCGTCACCCTGTACGCGGTCTCCACCGGGCGGTCGCCCGCGGAGGCCGCGCTGTCCGGGGAGGCCGCGCTGTCCCGCCTGGCGCAGGACCCGCACGCCTGGTCGGTGGGCACCCTGGTCGCGGTGCTGGTGTTCAAGGCCCTGGCCTACGCGCTGTGTCTGGGCGGCCTGCGCGGCGGGCCCGTCTTCCCGTCGCTGTTCCTCGGCGGGGCGGCCGGCGTCCTGCTCGCGCCGCTGCCCGGGCTGGGGCTGGTGCCGGCGATGGCGGCGGGGATGGCGGCCTCGCTGACGGCGGCCCTCAGGGTGCCGGTGAGCAGTGTGGTGCTGGTCGTGCTGCTGCTGGGCAATGTGGACACGGTGGCGCTGGTGGTGCTGGCCACCGTGATCTCCTTCGTGGTGGTCGAGACGCTGCCGCAGGGGCCCGCGATCCCCCCGTTCAGCGAGCCGCCGTCCGGTCGAGGGCGTCGTCCAGGGTCGACGCGGCCATGATCAGCGACAGATGGGTGAAGGCCTGCGGGAAGTTGCCGAGCTGCTCGCCGCTCGGGCCGATCTCCTCCGCGAACAGTCCCACGTGGTTGGCGTACGTGTGCATCTTCTCGAAGGTGTAGCGGGCCTGCGGGAGCCGGCCGGCGCGGGCGAGCGCGTCGACGTACAGGAAGGTGCACAGGCTGAACGTGCCCTCGGAGCCGCGCAGTCCGTCGGGTGAGGCCGCCGGGTCGTAGCGGTAGACCAGGCTGTCGGAGACCAGCCGCTGGTCGATCGCGTCGAGGGTGGACAGCCAGCCGGGGCTGCGCGGGGCGATGAACCCGACGCGCGGGGCGAGCAGCAGCGAGGCGTCGAGGACGTCACCGCCGTAGTGCTGGACCAGTGCCTGCTCCTTCTGGCTCCAGCCGCGCTCCATGACCTGCTCCAGGATCTCGTCGCGGGCCCGGGTCCAGCGCTGGGTGTTCGCGGGGCGGCGGAACTCCTCGGCCATGCGCAGGCAGTTGTCGAAGGCGGCCCAGCACATCACCCGGCTGTAGGTGAAGTCCTTGCGTCCGCCGCGGGTCTCCCACACGCCCTCGTCGGGCCGGTCCCAGTGGTCGGACAGCCAGTCCATCAGCCGGGTCAGGCCCTTCCAGCCGTGGTAGCCGACCTGCTGGCCGATCTCGTCGATGCCCTCGGACATCGCGTAGAACAGCTCGCCGTAGATGTCGAGCTGGAGCTGGTCGGCGGCGGCGTTCCCGGCGCGTACGGGACTGGAGCCGCGGTAGCCCTCGAAGTGGTCGAGGGTCTCCTCGGTCAGCAGCGGGTCGCCGTCGACCCGGTACATGATCTGCAGCGGTTCGCCGCCGGAGCCGTCGCGGGCCCGCAGCCGGTCGCCGAGCCAGCGCACGAACTGGCCTGCCTCGTCGAGGAAGCCCAGGTCGAGCAGGGCCCGTACGGACAGCGAGGCGTCGCGCACCCAGGTGTAGCGGTAGTCCCAGTTGCGTTCCCCGCCGACCTGTTCGGGCAGGCCCATCGTGGCGGCGGCGACGGGGGCGCCGCTCGGGGCGTAGGTGAGCAGTTTGAGGGTGATGGCCGAGCGGTTCACCATGTCCGGCCAGCGGCCCCGGTAGCGGGAGGTGCGCACCCAGCGCTGCCAGAAGTCGATGACGTCCCACATGTCCTTCTCGGCCGATTCGACGGTCGGCGGCGGGGGCGCCTCGTCGGCCGGGCCGCCCACGGTGAACACGGCGGCCGCCGACTGTCCTGCGTTCAGGGTGACGGAGCCGCGGACGTCCGTCCCGTGCGGTTGCAGCGGGAACGTGCTCTGCAGGTGGGCGGTCGCCCCGCGGGAGCGGAAGGCGGCGGACCCGTCGGACAGGTCGAGGGTGTGGCCGGCCCGGCCGTAGTCGAAGCGGGGCCGGCAGTCCAGGTCGAAGCGCACGGTGCCGCGCACGGTCCGCACCAACCGCACCACGGTGTGCCGCTCGGAGGGGACCCGGGGTTCGATGACCGGCATGTGGTCGATGACCTCGCCGACCCCGTCGGGCGACAGGAACCGGGTCACGACGACCGCGCTGTCCGGGTAGTACAACTGGCGGCGCGTCACCTCGGGGGCGGTCGGCGCGAACAGGAAGTGGCCGCCGCCGTCGTGGTCGAGTAGGGACGCGAAGACGCTGGGCGAGTCGAAGCGGGGCGCCGCCAGCCAGTCGATGACCCCTCCGGAGGTCACCAGGGCGGCGGTCTGCAGGTCGCCGATCAGCCCGTGGTCGGCGATGGGCGGGTAACGGTCCATTGCGGTTCCTCCTCGGCCCCCTCGGCCCTGTGGCCCCCGTCCCTCTCAGGCCGCTTCGGCGAGGACCCGTCCCGTCCTCACGGCGTCGAGGAGGGCCTGGTGGTCCTTCTCGTTCTGGTCGGCGTACAGCTCGGCGAAGGTCGCCAGCGCCCGGTCGAAGACATCGCCGCCGCCCAGGTAGGAGGCGATCGCGATGCGGTCGCCGGAGCGGGCGTGGGCGCGGGCCAGGGTCGCTCCGCAGACCTGCGCGAACAGGGTCATCCGCTTCGGCGACATGCTCTCGGGCACCGCGATGCCCTTCCAGTCGCGCAGTTGGCGGACGTAGAAGTCGCGGCGGCGGCCGTCGATGCCGGTGGTGCGTTCCCAGCCGAGGAAGATGTCGCTGGTCGCCTGCATCAGCCGCTGCCCGCTGACGACCCGCTCGCCCTGGGTGCGGAACCCGCCGGAGCCCGCGTAGGGCGCGAGGACCGAGTCGTCGGCCTCCTTCGCCTGGAGGAACAGCGGGTCCTCGTCGTCCTTGCCGAGCAGCAGCACGATCCAGCAGCGGGTGCCGACGCTGCCGACCCCGACGACCTTGCGGGCCACGTCGGCGACCCGGTAGCTCTCCAGCAGGTACCGGCGGTCGGACTGGAGGGTCTGCCCGTAGCGCTCGACGAGCCGGCTGATCTCCGTCTCCAGCACGCCGCCCTCGGCTCCCGGCAGCAGATCGTGGAGGCGGACCAGCAGCGGCGGGTCGTTGGCTATCAGCCGCCTGCCTGCGACGACATGGGTGAGCTTGTCGAAGACCTGCACGGTGTCATGGCCGCGGGCCCGCTCCCGGGCCTCGTCCCACCGCTCGCGGTTCTTCCCGCCGATCTCGGGGGCGAACTGCTTCTGCAGCTCGTCCGCCTCGAAACGGGTGTAGTAGACCGCGAGATTGCCCATCCCGGCGAAGGAGCGCATCCAGCCGCGGTACGACCGTACGGCCGCCCGCACCACACGGGCCCGTTCCTTCGTGCCGAAGCCGTTCGCCCGGCCCGCGATGACGAGGCTGGCCGACAGCCGTTTGACGTCCCACTCCCAGGGGCCCGGCAGGGTCTCGTCGAAGTCGTTGATGTCGAACATCAGCCGGCGTTCCGGCGAGGCCAGCAGCCGGAAGTTCAGCATGTGCGCGTCCCCGCAGAGCTGCACCCGGATGCCGGTGCGGGGCGTCTCGGCCAGGTCGGCGGCCATGATGGCGGCGGCGCCCCGGTAGAAGCGGAACGGCGACTCGCTCATCCTGCCGTAGCGGATCGGCACGAGTTCGGGGACCCGCTTCGCCGACTGCCCCTCGATGATGTCCACCGGGTCGGTGCGCTTGGGCGGTGGGGTGTACTCGGCGTGCGAGGACCTCGGTACGGCGCTCCGCGCGGCCCGCCCGCGCTCGGCGCGCTCCCTCGGGGTGCGGTGACGCAGGTCGTGGCCGGTGGGGGTGGACTGGCTCATGGCAGACGCTCCACGAAGTGGTCGCCGACGCGCGGGGCGTTGGCGATGGCCGTCAGCGACGGATTGACCGCGCCGGTGCTCGGGACGAAGCTCGTGTCGACGACGTAGAGGTTGTCGAGGTCGTGGTGGACAGACCGTCGTGGTGGACAGACCGTCGTGGTGGACAGACCGCCGTGGTGGCGCAGCTCGCCGAACTCCTCGGGCGCAGGCGGATCAGGGCGGCACCGTAGAACTCGATGAGGACGCTCTTTCCGCTGGGTGCCGGCCGATGGGCGAGAGTGCCGCCTCCCGCGCCGGTGCCGATGACGTCGTGGTGCCGCGCGTCGCGCATACCGGCCGCCGTTCTCGGAGAGGACGGAAAAGGGGCGCTTGGTGCCCTTTTGTCAAGGTAGCTCCGGAGGGTGTTCCCGGCGACTCGGCTCGGGTGTGCCCAGCCGACGGGCCGCCCAGGGTTCACGGGCGACGACCGCGCCGGCGGTGATGCACAGGGTGACGACCACGCACAGGGTGATCAGCCAGGACAGCAGGGTGAAGACCGCGCCGAGCGAGCCGTACTTGTCCAAACTGTGGTTGAGGGCCCGGGGCACGTACAGGGACGCGGTGGCGGTCAGGACGCTCAGGGCGGCCCCGGTCAGCAGCGCGCCCGGCAGCAGGGGCAGCCAGGGCAGCCGGGCGGTCAGCAGCAGGTGCTGGGTCCACCACCACAGGCCGACCTCCGCGAGGAACAGCAGCGGTACGCCCAGCCAGGGGCCCAGGCCGAAGCCGTCGCGCAGGACTCCCTGGAGGCCGATCATGAGCAGCCAGGCGGCGAGCCACGCCAGCCAGCGCCAGGCGGCCACCCGGGCGCTGGCGCCGGGCATGCTCCAGGCGCGTTCACAGAGCCGCTGCATGGCGCGGCTGCACGCGGTGGCGGAGATGAGCACCATCAGCACGCTGACGAAACCGGTGGTCTGGCGGAGTTCGTCGGAGGGGTCGCCGGTGTTCAGGAGGGCCTTGCGCAGCTCGTCGTCGACGCTGCCGGACAGGCCGAAGACGTGGTGAAGGGAGTCGAGGAACTGCTCGCGCAGTTCCTGCGGGGCGAACGAGGCCACCACGAACATCAGGGGGATCGCCGTGAGGAAGGTCTGGGCGGCCAGCCGGGTCGCCGAGTCGAGGACGTTCACCGAGATCAGGTGCGACATGAGATGCGTGATCAGCGGAAACCGCGCCTCGGCCCGCCCCCGCAGCCCCTTCGCCCAGCCCCCGGCCGCCGCCCCCTTCGCCCGCCACCGCCCTCCCCCGCCGCCGGCCCCACTCCCTGCCTGCATGAAGCCAGCCTGCCGCCCTCCGGCCCTCCCGGCTCGCGGCGACGGCGGAACGGGTGACGGGGCGGGTGGGGTGGGGCACGGCAGGTGGCGGTTGCGGCCGGGTGGCAGGGGCGGGGATGCGGGGGGTCGGTGGGGCGGTGACCATGGGGCCATGGGTGTGCGGGGTTCCGGGGTGGTGCGGGTGTGCGGGGGGTGTGATGGTGCTTGATCTGGTGGTCATCGGGGTGGCGATCGCCGTGTTCCCGCTGTCGGTGACCGCGTTCGTGCTGGTGCTGTCGGCACGGGGCGGCACCTGGAAGGGGCTCGCGTTCATCGTCTCCTGGCTCGGGTGCTTCGTCGTCGTCCTGGCCGCCGTACTGCTCACCACCGGCGGAGACCCCCCGGCCCCCAGGTCCCCGCCCTCCACCGCCGCCTCCGCCGTCAAGCTGGCCGTCGGCGTGGGTCTGATCGGATACGGCCTGCACCGGCGTCGGCCGCGACAGCGGCGGGACGGGCGGGCCTCCCACCGGCACGAGTCCTCCGGCGGGATGACGGGCCGGCTCGACCGCATCTCCGTGTGGTCCGCCGCCGGACTGGCGCCGCTGCTGCAGCCATGGGGGCTCGTGGCGGCCGGGGCGGCGACGGTGGTGGGCGCCGATCTGTCGGACACCTCCTCCTCCCTGGCCCTGATCGCGTACTGCGTCCTCGCCACGAGCAGCCTGCTGGCGATGGAGATCTACACCCTGCTCGCCCCCGACTCGGCCCGACTGCGCCTGAGGAGGCTGCACACGTGGTTCCGCACGCACCAGGAGCAGGCGCTCGTCGCCGTGTCGCTGGTGGCGGGCCTGTTCCTGGTGGGCCGGAGCATCCATCAACTGACGTCCTGAGCCCGCACCCCGCAAGAGCAGCTCACAGCACGGCGATCGGATTGACCGGCGCCCCGGTCGCCCCCGGCAGCCGCACCGGCGCGACCACGCACAGGAACGACCAGCGCCCCTCCCGCGCGCAGACCGGCAGGACGTCCTCCAGCCGCAGATGGTCCAGCAGATGGAGCCCCATCGCGTGCACGGCGAGGACGTGGACCGGGAAGTCCACGCCGTGCACCGGGCTGGGTGCGGTGTCGTTGTCGCCGTCGCTGCCGAGCACCGCCACCCTCCGCTCGGCGAGGAACTCCAGCGCGGCCGGATGCAGCCCGGCCCGCTCCCGGGCGGCGTCCCAGGGCCCGAGTTCCTCGCGGCGCCGCCGGTGCCCCACCCGTACGAGCAGCAGGTCGCCGGGCCCGACCCGCACCCCCTGCCGGTCCTCGGCGGCCGCCAGGTCCGCCGCGGTGACGCAGGTCCCCGGTTCGAGCCAGGGCAGCCCGTGCAGCCCCGGTACGTCGAGCAGGACGGCGCGGCCCACGACACCGTCGCGGACCAGGTCGACGGAGAGGGTCCGCGCCCCCTCGGGAGTCAGGACGTCGGCGGCCGGGACACCGCCGTGCACGGTGTCGTCGTACAGGACGTGGCACAGGGCGTCGAGGTGGGTGTTGACGTCGCCGTGGACGTCCATCGCGAAGCGGTCCCGGGCGAACTCCAGTGCGCCGCCGGGCGCCGGGACGCCACCCGGTGGTGCGGTGAGCCGGTGCTCGGCGGGGCGTGGATCGTCGGCCGCGGCGACGGTGTTGACCGGGGCGGCCAGCGACACCGTACGGCCCGAACGCACCTCGCGTACGGCGGCCAGCACCCGGTCGGGGGTGAGGGTCTCCAGGGCGCCGCGCGGGGAGGCGGCGCCGGGGGCCGTGCTCAGCAGCCGCCGGTACAGCGACCGGAAGCCGGCCTCGCCGAGCTCGTGGGAGGTCCGCATGCTCCCACCATCCGGCAGGGCCCGGCCCCGCGCACCCAGAGCGTCAGACCGTCGCGGGCTCGTCCCGCGGCCCGCCGTCCCCGCCTTCCGCGGCATCCCGCGTGCCGCCGCTGTCGCCGGCGTCCAGGAACTCGCGGATGCCGAAGGCGGCCAGCACGATCACGGCCGTCCAGATCACGACCGCCATGGTCGGATAGCTCCAGGTGAACAGGACGATCGCGGCGACCGCCAGGATCGCCACCCCGATCCACGTCTTGAAGCGGTGCACGAACCGGCCCACCGGCCCGAGCCGCAGCCCCGCCCCGAGGGCCACGTCCCGGCCCGCGCCGATGCCCCTGCTGAAGAAGTGCCGGGTGAACACGGCGGGCCGCGAGGGTCCGACGAAGAACGCGCCGATGGCCGTGACCAGGGCCAGCGCCCCGACCGCCCGCACGCTGGAGCGCAGGAACCGCACCAGCGCGTCGTAGATCGCGCCCGCGGCACCCTCGTTGGTGCCCGTCGGCAGATGGTCGAGGTACACCGCGCGGAAGACGCTCAGGGCCACGCCCAGCAGCACCATGGCGAGGAAGAAGCCGATCGCGGCCCCGATCAGCGCCCGCCTCCGGTGGGCGGCGACGAACACACCCGCGGCGGCCACCAGCACCGCGATGATCGGCAGCCAGTTGCCGACGATCTCCAGGATCCGCATATATGTCTTGATCTTGCCGACGTCCTTGCCCTGGACCACCACGAAGTCCGTGTGGACGGCCGGGATCTTCGACGCCACGGTCAGTCCCGCGTCGACCAGCCGGTCCTTCACCTGGGCGACGACGGGCCCGACGTCGATGGCGACCTGATCGTCCTTCAGTTGCACGACACTGTCGGAGCTGCCGGTCAGCGCCTTGTCGACGGCGGAGTGGGCCCGGCGGTTGGCGTTCTTCCAGGCCGTCTCGAAGGCCGGGCTGGAGACCACCCGCATCACCGTGCTGCTGATCAGGTCCTTCAGACCGCTGGTGATGGGGCCGTCCAGGTCGTCGACGAGCCCCGCGATCCTCGGCGGCACACCCTGCTCCTTCGCCGCGTCGCTGAGCTGCTTGACCAGGCCGTCCACGTCGATCTGCCGGATGACGGCGTCGGTGACGCGGGTGGTCACCGCCTGCTGGACGTCCGGGTCGGAGGCGAGCGGCGCCACCGTGGCGACATAGCGGTCGGTGTCCCGCACGATGCTGTTGGCCCAGACGGCGACCACCGCGAGCAGGGCCAGCAGCGACGCCAGGATGATCAGCAGCGTCGAGCCGAGCGCCCGCAGCCGGTGCCTGGGCTCGTGCCGGGCGCTCTCCAGCTCCCGTACGCGGCGATGCAGTTCCTCCAGCTCACGCTCCTGCGCGCGATCGGGCTCGCGGTTCGGCTCACGATCCGGCTGCCGCTCCGGCGGCGGTGTGTCGCTGCCTGTCATGCCTCCGAGGAGATCCCGGTGGAGGCGGGCGGGCGAGCCGGGAGCGGCCGGAGGGGTGAGCCGGCTTTCCGGGATGCGGCCGGCCGGATGAACCGGGCAGCGGGTGCGACGGCCCGGGTCCGGTGCTGCAATGGCAGTCGGGGACCCCACGAGCACCAGAGGTGACCGCCGTGAGCGAGCAAATCGACGAGATGGGACCCATCGACTACCTGGTCGTGGAGTTCCCCGGCAACCGGATGACGGGCGAGGCCTTCCCGCTGCTGGTCGATCTGGTGGACCGCGGCATCGTCCGCATCCTGGACCTGATGTTCATCAGGAAGGACGAGGACGGCTCGGTGACCGCCCTGGAGATCGCCGATCTCACCGGCGACGGCGAACTGGACCTGACCGTCTTCGAGGGCGTCCACTCCGGTGTGCTGGGCCAGGACGACCTGGAGGAGGCGGCCGTGGCGGTGGAGCCCGGCAACTCCGCCGGGCTGCTGGTCTACGAGAACCTGTGGGCGGCGCCGTTCGCCGCGGCCCTGCGGCGCGGCGGCGGCCAGCTGGTCGCCTCCGGGCGGCTGAACGTCCAGGCGGTCCTCGCCTCCCTCGAAGCGGCCGAGGCCGCGTCCTGAGGGGCTCAGCCGCCCCCGCCGACCACCGAGTAGCTCAGCCACGGGGACTGACCGGGTGTGTACTCGACGGCCATCTGCGTACCGAGGTAGAACGCCTCACCGCCGATCCGGCCGCTCTGGTCGTTCCCCGCCGTCGTCAGCACGCAGTCCGTGTTGGCGTACAGCCGGATGTCGTCGTCGGTGTAGTTGCTGACGTGGTGGGCGCCGCCGGGCAGCGGGTGGCAGCCGTCGCGGGAGGGGCTCTGGATCTGCACCACCCGGTCGCCCGGGGTCGTGTACTCGATCGTGCCCACGGCGGAGTGCCCCGTACAGCCCGCGACGGCGAACACGAGAACGACGGCTGCGGCCCGCCGGCCGGCGCGGCTTCGACAGATCATGGCGACGGGTCCTCGTCTGTGCGGCAAGCCCTGCGGGAGGTCATCGGGCTCTCTTGGGCCCAGGCTGCCGCGACCTGCGGTCCGCGTCATCCGGGACGGGCCCAGTCGGCTGAATCCGCCGATCCCCCGAAGGGACACCGGCGGTGACGACCGACCAGATCCTCACCGGTCTCGCCCTGATCACCGTGCTGGCGGTGGGCTCGCAGGTGCTGGCGGGGGCGCTGCGGATCCCGGCTCTGATCGTGCTGCTGCCGGTCGGTTTCACCGCCGGGGCGCTCACGGACGAGGTCGACCCGGGGCGGCTGCTGGGCGGCGCCTTCTCCCCCATGGTGTCCCTGGCCGTCGCGGTGATCCTGTACGACGCCGGTCTGGGCCTGGATCTACGGCGGTTCGTGTCGCACACCCGCCGGGTGGTGCGCCGACTGCTGTGGTTCGGTGTGCCGGTCACCTGTGTGTCGGCCGCGCTGCTCGCCGCCCCGCTGCTCGGGATGTCCGGCGACGCGGCGATCATGCTGGGCGCGATCGTGGTCGTGTCCGGGCCCACGGTGGTCGGCCCGCTGCTGACGTTCGTACGCCCCACGGAACGCGTCCAGCGGATCCTCGTCTGGGAGGGGTCCCTGATCGACCCGGTGGGCGGGCTGCTGGGCGCGGTGGTCTTCCACGCGGTGACGGCCGGCGAGCAGCACGGCCTCGGCAGCCGGGTGGGGGCGTTCCTCCTCAGTGTGGCGGTCGGTGTGGCGGGGGGCGTGGTGGGCTCGGCGGTCCTGGTCCTGCTGCTGCGCCGGCTCCGGCCGGGCGAGGTGCTGGGGGCGACGGTGCAGCTCGCGGCGGTGGTCGGGGTCGCCGCCGCCTGTGACGTGGCCCGGGACGACACCGGCCTCATCGCGGCCGTCCTGATGGGCCTCGCCGTCGCGAATCTGCCCGGTGTCGGCGTCTCCACCCGCAGGCCGTTCTTCGAGACGCTCGTCCACCTGGTCATCGGTCTGCTCTTCGTCTCCATCTCCGCGACGGTCACCCCGCAGTCGCTGCGCCATGTGGTGCTGCCGGCGCTCGGGATCGTCGCCGTCCTCGTCCTGGTGACCCGGCCCGTGGTGGCGGTGGTCTCCGGTCTGCGGACGGATCTGACGCGCGGGGAGCGGGGGTTCGTGGGCTGGATGGCGCCCCGGGGCATCGTCGCCGCGTCCACCGCGTCGACGTTCTCGGCGGCGCTGGTGGACGACGGGATCGGCGGCGCGTCGAGGATCCTGCCCGCCACGTTCGTGGTGATCGTGGCGACGGTGACGCTGTACGGGCTGACGGCCGCGCCCGTGGCCCGGCGGCTGCGCGTGGTGCGGACGGCGCGCTCGCGGCCGCTGCTGGTGGGCGGTGCCCCCTGGGTGGTGGAGCTGGGGCTGGCGCTGCGGTCGGCGGGGCTGGAGGTCGTGCTGTGGGCGGGCCGGGAGGAGGAGCGGGAGAGGATCACCGCGGCCGGTCTCCGTCTGGCCCCGGGGGAGCTGCTCGCGGCGGCCACCGGGGCCGGCGCCGAGCTGGAAGGCCTCACCGGGGTGCTGCTGCTGACCGAGGAGGACGACTTCAACGCGCTGGCCGCCACGCGTCTGGCGGGCCAAATCGAGGGCCCGGTCCAGCGGCTGGGGCCGCCCGCGGACAGCGAGGGGGTCGTCGCCCCGTACTCCGGGGGCGAGGTGCTCTTCGGGGCGGACCTGACCGGCGCCGAACTGGCCCGCCGCTGTGCCGAGGGCGCCCGGGTAGGCGCCCACCCGGTGGCGGGCCCGCTCCCCCGGGGCGCCGAACTCCTCTTCCTGGTCCGCCCCGACGGCCGCCTCCTGCCCGTGACCCGCCGCACGGGCCCCACCCCCCGCAACGGCGACGTGGCGATCCTCCTCACCTGACGTCTCCACCCCACGACCACCCGGACCGCCCCGCACCCCGACGCTCACCGGCGGCCGCAGCGGGGCCGCAGCCGCCCGGCCCCGAATCTCCCCCGGGCCCCTCAACCACCCGGCCCCCGACCGCCCGGCTCACCGGTTGGGCGCCTCCCCGCGGCGGCTTCGGTCACGTCGTTCCCTCGGGGCCCTTTCCGGGGCCCGGTCGGCGGAGGTCGGTGTCGGTGAGGGGTTGCAGGGCGCCCTTGGTGTCGAGGCGGTAGAGGAGGACCAGGGGCGGGCCGACCAGGACCACCGCGATCAGCATGACGAGGGCGAGCCAGCGCAGGGTGGTCGGGACTCCGGCGGCCTGGGAGACGGTCAGCGAGGTCGGGATGAGGTACGGCCGCTGGGCGGTGCCCCAGGCGAAGACGACGAGGGCGACCGAGGCGGCCGCCGTGAGCCGGGCCCAGCCGGTGGCCGTCAGGAGCAGCAGTCCGGCGGTGGCGAGCGCGCACAGAGCGGCGAGGATCACCAGGACCAGCCCGGTCCCGCTCGTCAGGCCGTCGTACACGTACCGGGCGTCGTCGTGGGTGATGCCGAGGCCGACGCACGCGAGGACGGCGACCGCGGCCAGGCTCGCCCAGGCGCGCAGCCGGAAGTAGCCGACGAGCCGGGTCGCGCCGAAGCGGCGGGCGTCGGCGGTGAGGTTGACCGCGCCGAGGAACGCGGTCGCCGCGACGGTGAGCAGGCCCGCGATCACGGAGGTCTTGTTGGACCAGGCGTCGGCCGAGGCCGGGGTCCCCGGGGCGATACGGCCGGTGGCGAGACCGCCGACGACCGCGCCCAGGAAGAACGGCGTGAGCAGGGAGGAGACGGCGAACGCGGCGCCGTAGACCCGGCGTCCGGCGAGTCGCCGGGTCGGCTTGCGCAGGGCGAACCCGGCGCCCCGCAGGACGAGGCCCACCGCGGCGAGGGCGAGCGGGAGCCACATCGCCGTGAAGACCGTCTGGAACAGGACCGGGAAGCCCGTCCACAGGACGACCAGGATGAACACGAGCCAGACGTTGTTGGCCTCCCACACCGGCGCCATCGCGTGGTCGACCAGCCACCGGGGCCGTTTCCCGCGCTCGGCGCCCCCGGCCACGAGGTCCCAGAACCCGGCCCCGTAGTCCGTGCCCCCGGCGCAGGCGTAGGCGGCGACCAGGATCAGCAGCACCCAGGCGATGAGACTCTCGACGGTCATCCGCGGTCCCCGTCCCCGTGCCCGTCCCCGTGCCCGGAACCCGCCGTGCGCTCCCCGGCACCGGACAGGGCCCGCGGCCCGTAGGGGATCTCGCTCTCCGGCGCCTCCGGCCCCTCCGGCCCTTCCGGTACGACGTCCCCGGCCTGCCACCGGGCGCTCATCCTGCGGACGACGGCCAGGAACGCGGCGAAGGCACAGACGTAGACGACGACCACGATCCCGAACATCGTCCACAGCCCGTACGCGTGCGTACCGGTGACCGCCTCCGACACCCGCATGTGCTCGTACACGATCCAGGGCTGGCGGCCCACCTCCGTGGTGACCCAGCCGCACTCCACGCACACCAGGCACGCCGCACCGGCGGCGGCCGCGCAGCGGAAGAACCAGCGGGAGCGGGGCAGGTCGCGGCGGCGCAGCCAGACCCAGCCGTACCAGAGGGCGAGCAGGATCAGCAGGCTGCCGAGGGTCACCATGATGTCGAACGCCCAGTGCACGATCGTGGCCTGAGTGGTCGTCGGGCGGGTGTCGGCGGCGACGGCGGTGAGCCCCTGCACCCGGGTGGCGGGGCTGAAGCCGGCCAGGATCGAGTCGAGCTGGGGGATCTTGATGCCGCCGGAGACGGAGCCGTCGGAGCGCAGGATTCCGAACATGTACTCGGGCACATGGGTGCCGGTGGTCCAGACGATCTCCATCGCGGAGAACTTCACCGGCTGCTGGTGGAAGACGGCCCGGGCCAGCGAGTCGCCCAGCACGAACTGGATCGGCGTGAGGATCGCGGCGACCGTGAACGGCACGGTGAAGCCGAGCCGGTGGTAGTGGTCCCGGCGCCCGCGCAGCCATCCGACCGCGTACACGCCGGCCACGCAGTAGGAGGCGGTCAGATAGGCGGCGCCCAGGAAGTGCCAGTACTCGGGGCCGAAGATCGGGGTGAAGACGGCCCGTCGTACGTCGACTGTGGCGGGGTCGCCGGACGCGTCGAGGGTGAAGCCGCGCGGGGTGTTCATCCAGGAGTTCGCGGCGATGATCCCGAACGCGCCGAGCAGCGCGGACGCGCACAGCGGGACCCCGACCCAGAAGTGCGGCCAGGGGCGCAGGGTGCGCCAGCCGTAGAGGTAGAGGGCGATGAGGACGGCCTCCAGGAAGAAGGCCCAGCCCTCGATGCCGAAGGCGAGCCCGAAGACATCGCCCCAGCGGCCCATCATGCCGGGCCACAGCAGCCCGAACTCGAACGACAGCACGGTGCCGGTGACGATGCCGATGGCGAACTGCACGGCCATCACCGCCGACCAGCGGCGCGCGAGACGCAGCGCGGCCTCGTCGCCCCTGCGCAGCCCGCGGTGGTGCACCAGCAGGGTGAGGGCGGGCAGGGCGACCCCGAACGGCACCAGCAGGATGTGGGAGGCCAGGGTGAAGGCCATCAGCTCGCGGGCGGGCAGCAGCTGGGGCGGCTCGGCCGCGAGGACGCCGGCGGCGAGGGCGGCGTCGATGTCAGCCCCCGGTGGCGAAGCCGGGGAACAGCGTCATGCCGCCGTCGACGTAGATCGTGGTGCCGACGACGTAGTCGAGCAGGTCGGAGGCGAGGACCGCGACGGTGTTGGCGATGTCGTCGGGCTCGCCGACCCGGCGGTAGGGGATGAGCCGCAGCAGGTCGGCCTCCGCTTCCGGGGTGTCCCAGGCGCTGCGGTTGATGGGGGTGCGGATCGCGCCGGGGGCGACGGCGTTGACCCGGATCCGGTGCGGGGCGAGCTCCTGGGAGAGCGTCGCCATCAGCATCAGCACCCCGCCCTTGGACGAGGCGTAGTTCGCGTGCCCGGACCACGGGATGAGCTGGTGCACCGAGCTCATGCAGATGATCTTCCCGGCGGACCGGGAGACCTCCGGGACGACACCCCGCCGCAGGAACTCCTTGGTGGCCTCGCGGGCGCACAGGAACTGTCCGGTGAGGTTGACGTCCAGCACCTTGTGCCACTGGGCCATGGTCATGTCGGTGATGGGCGCGTCCCGTTGCAGGCCCGCGTTGGCCACCATGATGTCGATGGTCCCGAACTCCCTGACCATCCGGGCGACCATCTCGACGACCTGGTCCTCCTGGGACACGTCGGCCTCGTGCGCGTAGGCGCGGACCCCGAAGCCCTCGATCTCGCGGACCACTTCCTCGGCGGCGTCCGGGCCGGAGACGTAGTTCACGACGACATCGGCGCCCACCCGGCCGAGCGCGACGGCGGTCGCCCGGCCGATACCGGAATTCGCGCCCGTGACGAGTGCTTTCTGTCCCCTGAGGAGAGGAAAGGCGATCGGTTGAATGCGCGGGCCGCTGCTGGTGCTGGTCTCCACTGATGTCTCCCTACGGGTGCGCCCCCGTCACCGGGGAAATCCACACCCCACGAAAACACCGGAAGGAGAAGTCGGCCCGACGGAACGGGCCCCGGCGGCACGTGCGGGTGACCTCCGGGGCCGAACGGCGCAATTCCGCGCGAGGTCCGGGAACGGCGGCTCAGGTCGCCCGGGTGTCCCTGCTGGGCCCGACACACAGCGCCCACAGCACGAAACCGTCGATGACGATCAGCATGACCGCCCAGAACGGGTACCAGGGCAGCCACGCGAAATTGGCGATCATGGACAGGCCCACCAGCACGATACCGACGACACGGGCCCACAGGGCGCCGCTGAACAGGGCGATGCCCGCCAGCGTGACCACGATGCCGAGAACGAGGTGCATCCAGCCCCAGCCGGTGAGGCTCCACTGGAACGTGTAGTTCCGCGTGGTGATGAACACGTCGTCCTCGGCTATGGCGGCTATTCCCTCGAATATCGCCATGACGCCGCCGAACACCATCATGATCGCGGCGAAGAGCGTCCAGCCGGACACGGCCATTCCCCCGCGCGCCGTGGTGTCCGTCATTCCTCTGCCGTGTGTGGCCATTTCGAGCTCCTTCGAGTCGGCGATCACACAGATCCAGGCTGCCACGAAATACGGCACCCGGCAGATCAGGGGGAAGCGTGCTCCAATGGAGGGACCGTTCCGGACGAAAAGGGGATCGCCATGCCTGGTCTTCTTCGCGGAGTCGCCCGCACCGCGGTGGTGGCGGGAACGGCGACCGCGGTTTCCAACCGAGTCTCCCGTCGCCAGCAGGGCCGCTGGGCCGCCCAGGCCGCGGAGCAACAGCCCTACCAGGAGCCCCAGGGCTACCAGCAGTCCTACCAGGCACCCCCGCCCCCGCCGCCCCCGTCCCAGGCGGACGAGATGACCAACAAGATCGACCAGCTCAAGCAGCTCGGCGACCTGAAGGCCCAGGGCATCCTCAGCGAGGCCGAGTTCGAGGAGCAGAAGCGCCGACTGCTCGCGTGAGGGCACGGCATACGATCGCCCGATGCCCCCCACCCCGGTCACCCTCCGGGCCACCGCGCACCCCGGCGCCCCCGAGCGCCTCGCAGCCGACGACCAGGTCGCCGAGGGCGAGGGACGGCCGGTGACGCGCGGTGGGCGGACGGGCAGCCCGAGGCGGGCCCGGGAAGGCAGGGCCGGCCCCGGACGGAAAGGGGGAGCGCCCCCGGTTGAGGGCGGGTGCACCCCGCGGGGCTAGCATCCGCCCATGACTACTGATGCCGTTTCCTCCCCCCTCGACGTCGAGATCGGTGCGCTCAAGGGTGGGTCCGCGCAGCTCTCGGAGTACTCGGGCCAGGTCGTCCTGATCGTGAACGTGGCCTCCAAGTGTGGTCTGACCCCGCAGTACAACGGGCTGGAGAAGCTCCAGGAGCGGTACGCCGCGCAGGGCTTCACCGTGCTCGGCGTGCCCTGCAACCAGTTCCTCGGGCAGGAGCCCGGCACCGCCGAGGAGATCGCGGAGTTCTGCTCGGCGACGTACGGCGTGACGTTCCCGCTGACCGAGAAGGTCGAGGTGAACGGCGAGGGCCGGCACCCGCTGTACGAGCGTCTGGTGGGCTTCGCGGACGCGGAGGGCCACACGGGTGACATCCGCTGGAACTTCGAGAAGTTCCTCGTCGGCCGGGACGGGTCCGTGGTGGCCCGCTTCTCGCCGCAGACCGAGCCGGAGTCCGACGAGGTCGTCACCGCGATCGAGGCGCGGCTGGCCTGACGGCCCGGATCGCTTGACCTTGTCCCTGGGGCAAGGCGGAGTCTCCTCGTCGCCGGGTGGAACAGACCGCCCGGTGACGGAGGATGACCAGGTGAACGTACGCGACGACGACGAACTGCTGACCATCGGCGCGTTCGCCGCGCGGGCCCGCCTCACGGCCAAGGCGCTGCGTCTCTACGACCGCCTCGGCCTGTTGGCCCCGGCCCGGGTCGACGAGGTCAGCGGCTACCGCTACTACCGCGCCGGCCAGGTGGACCGGGCCCGGCTGGTGGCGATGCTGCGGCAGCTCGACATGCCGCTGGCCCGGATCGCGGAGGTGGTCGAGACCGGTGGCGCCGAGGGCGCCGACCGGCTCGCCGCCTACTGGGCGGAGGCCGAGGCCCGGTTCGCCGCCCGGCGCACGCTCGCCGAGTACCTCCGTGGACGACTGTCGGGGAGGAACTCCGAGATGTACGAGAAGTTCGAGGTCGCGATCGTCGACCTGCCCGAGCAGGTGATCATCACCGAGACGCGGCATGTGCTGGCGGACGAGCTGCCCGCCTGGATCCCCGCCGCCCTCGGCCGGCTGGAGGCGGCGGCGGACGCGTGCGGGGGTACCACCGGCGCGCCGTTCGTGGCGTATCACGCCGAGGTGTCCATGGAGAGCGACGGACCGGCGGAGTCCTGTGTGCCGGTCGCCGACGAGGCGGCGGCCCGGGCCTGGGCGGCCGCCCAGGGGCGTTCCCGGGGGACCGAGGTCCGGGTGGAGCCGGCCCGGCGGTTGGCGTACACCCGGATCAGCAAGGCGCAGGTCGCCCACCCGCAGATCATCGCCGCGTTCGAGGCGGTGGAGGCGTGGATGAGGCGGGAGGGCTGGGAGTACGACGGCCCGTGCCGTGAGATCTACTTCGCCGACTGGGACGCGGCCGGGCCCGGGGACCCGGTGTGCGACGTGGCGTTCCCCGTCAGGCGCGGTTAGGACCGAACAGGCCGAGCCCCCTCGGCAAGGACGGCGATCTTGTCGAGAGGGCTCTGTCGGTGGCTGTGCGATGGTCGAAGACGGACCGGGGCGTTGCTCAGAACGTTCCTCGCCCTACTCCTTCACCGACGCCACGAAGGCGTTCCACGCGCCGGCCGGGAAGGCCAGCTTGGGACCCTCGGGGATCTTGGTGTCCCCGAGCTCCAGCGTCTCGAGGATGGTCGACCTGACCATCACACAGGCGCCGTTGCCGTTGGTGTAGGAGGACGTCGTCCACGTTTCCGTGGCGCCCAGACGAATTGCCATTGATTGCTCCGTTAGCCAGTTGGCGAGTCACGGTTTTGCGCCAACGTCGGTGATCGTTGGCGTGATCGACGCTACTCGCCAACCCCGCTAATCGGAGGAGTCATTCACTCGGTCGAATGGCATATTCCGGGTGAGTCTTCCAGTCGAGCGTGTCAGTGGTGTACCCTCCCCCGCCGCACGCTCCGAACGCGTTCCACGGGGGTCATCGCGCGTAATCCTTCGCCAGGTCGTCGATGACCCGGCGCGAGTGCTCCACGTTCAGCGCCTGCGCCCGCAGGTGCTCGTACATCACCGAGTACTGCTGGACGTCGTACGCCTTCTCCAGGTACAGATCGCTCGTCACGCCCTCGATGTAGACCACGCTGGAGTCGGAGGCGTCGGCGAACTCCAGGATCGTGTACTGGCCGTTGAGGCCGGGATGGGCGCCGACCTCGAACGGCAGCACCTGCACGGTGACATGCGGAAGCCTCGACATCTCGGCGAGGTGCTCCAGTTGCTCACGCATCACCAGCCGGCTGCCGACCACCCGGCGCAGGGCCGCCTCGTCCAGCACCACCCACAGCCGCAGCGGGCCGTCCTCGTTGGTGATTCGTTCCTGCCGCCGCAGCCGCACCTGCACCCGCTTGTCGACCTCGGCCTCCGGCCGCTCGGGCAACGCGCCCCGGATGATGGCCTCGGCGTACGCCCGGGTCTGCAACAGGCCGGTGACGGTCTGGGGTTCGTACACCCGCAGCGACTCGGCGTCGGTCTCCAGGCCGATGTACACGCTGTAGGGAATGTCGCCGAAGGCATGCCACCAGCCCTGCTGCCGGGAGTCCTTCGCCATTTCCATCAGCGATTCGACCATGCGCTGGTCCTCGACCTCGTAGACTCCGCAGAGGTCGCGCACATCACGCTGGCTGATGCTGCGCCGGCCGTTCTCGAGACGGCTGATCTTCGACTGGGACACGAGCAGGCGCTCGGCGACCTGTTCGGCCGTCATGCCCTTCTCCTCACGGAGCCGGCGCAGTTCCTGGCCCAACCGGCGTCGCCTGACCGTGGGATTGACATTGGACGTCACGGGACGCGCACCTCCGGCTGCATGCCTGTCATGACACTTTGCGTATCTGCTGTTGAGCAGACTGCCACCAAGGTGCTTTGTACCGCTGGAAAACGGTGGATATGCGGCCGCTACACGCCAGTTCGGGGCACGGCCCGGACATGCGTCCGCGCGGGGCGGCGACGCCGTGTGTCACGAAGGACCTACGGCGTCACCACCCCGCGCGGGCCGCGGCGGCTCCCGAACGGGTCATACGGGTGATACGGGCCATACGGGTCGTGCGTGCCGGTGCTCCGGCGGGTGTGTCGCGGAACTGCGGCTCAGTGGGCCACGACACGCGCCATCGGGCCGCGGCGCGGTTGTGCCGGAACTCCACGGGCGGGTTCCGGTACGGGCCGTCCGCCCGGTCCGGTCTGCCGGCCGGCCGGGGCCGCCGGGCTGCGGCGCGGCTGGGCCGCCGCACCGTTCTGGACGTCCATCACGGCGTGCGCGACGAGACCGCCCATGGGGTCGTGCCTGATCAGGTCCCGCAGCCGGGAGCGGGACGAGCGTCCCTCGTTCCCCGGGTACAGGTGCTTGCCGAGGCCGACCGCGTGCGCCAGTGCGGCGAGCGCCGCGGTCCGCGGGTCCGGCGGTACGCCGGTGCGGATCGCGGAGTCCAGCCGGGCCCTGATCTCCCGGCTGATCTCGGTGTCCGTCGCCTGGTAGCGAGTGGTCGGCAGCACCCCGCACATCTGACCCGCCACGGCATGCACCATGCCGCACCGCTCCAGATGCGAGAGGTAGGTCTGGCGAAGCCCGAGACGCGGCCCGCCGATCCAGTGGACGGCCCGTACCGGAGCGCCACGCCTTCGCAGCAACTCCAACGCGCAGTCCAGTGTTGGATCTCCTGTCGGCCGTGGGGACACCACGGCGATACGATCCCCGTCCGGGGCTATCCGTCCGGCCAGCGCCAGCTCCACTAGCTGTGCTCCGGCCAGACCAAGGTCGAGCGACTGCGGCTGTGCGGTGGTACCCGTGGTCGGGTCCAACGCCAGCAGAAGAAGCTCTTCCGGAATCGTTCTGCGGCTCCTGCCCATCCATGCCTCCCCGCGTGGATGAATGACAGGGTGACCCCTCTCACATTGGTCTGTCGAGGGTGCGTGACCTGTTTGTAGTGGAACCAGTAGGTATGTCGTTCTCGTCTACCGCAGGAGCCAAGCCCTCTACACAGGACACTGGTACATGGTTCGGACAGCGCCCCGAGGCGGGTCCAGGGCGGGCGTTCACGGTTCGGCAGGCACAAGGAGGCATCGGTGGCGGGCGAGTCCCCCGACAGGTCGAAGCAGCGCGAGTCGTCGGCGGAACCGACGTCGGGGAGCGCGGGTACGGTTCCCGAGGCACGCGAGGCCCGCGAGGTTCGCGATCCGCGGGTCGCCGTGGCCCGGGAGAGCGGAGCCCCGGCTTCTGAGGCCGCCTCACGGGGCGGTGTGGACACGGCGACTCGGGTCTTCTCCGTACGCGAACTGGAGATCGAGGACCCTCAGGACGCTCGTCCGGAGGTCGAGGACGCGGTTCCCGAGGCCGACGGTGCCGAGGGCGTGGACGGCGCCGCGGAAAGCGCTGAGAGCCCTTCTGGGGGCTCCGGGTCCGCCGGGGCCGACTCCGACGCCTCCGAGAGCCACGAGGACGCCGAGGGCGCCTCGGAGGGCTCCGCGGGCGACGCCGACGAGAACGGCGGCGCGGGAGATGCGGAGGACTCCACTCCGGACACCTCCGCGTCAGAGGAGCTCGAGGACGCGGCCGGGGGTGAGGTCCGGGACGAGGTCCAGGACGAGGTCCAGGACGCCGAGATCCAGGACGAGATCCAGGACGAGGTCCGAGACGCAGCCGAGATCCAGGACGAGATCCAGGACGAGATCCGGGACGCGGCCGAGATCCGGGACGAGGTTCAGGACGAGGTTCAGGACGAGGACGGTGACGCCGGCTCCGAGGCCGAGGCTGAGTCCGACACCGAGCCCGAGGCCGAATCCGAGGTCGAGGTCGAGGACGAGCCTGACGTCGAGGACGAACCCGAGGTCGAGGACGAGCCCGAGAGCGAGGACGAGCCCGAGAGCGAGGACGAGCCCGAGAGCGAGGACGAGCCCGAGGTCGACGAGAGCGACGGCGAGGCGGACGCCGAGCCGGACGCCGTCGACGCTCCTTCCGCCAAGCCCGTCCCCAAGTGGGCCTCCGGTTCCGCCAAGGACGACGAGCGGGAGGAGACGGCGGAGGACGGCGACAAGGCCGACCACTCCCCCGTCGACCAGCCCACCGCCATCTTCAAGGCCCCGCGCCCCAAGCCCACGGTCGACCAGCCGACCACCATGCTCAAGCTGGGCGGGGCCCTCAAGCCGAAGCCGGACGAGACCGAGCGGGACGAGCCGAAGGCCGACGAGCCGAAGGCTTCCGGCAAGGCGGCCGAGAGGTCCGAGACGCCTCCCCCCGCCGAGCGGACCAGCAAGTTCGTCGCACTCAAGCCGCTCGACGAGCCGCGCCCGCCCAAGGCGTCCGGGGACATCACGGCCGTCACCGCGCTGGTGCCGCAGATCGGCCCCGAGCGGACGACCCAGCAGCCGCTGCCGCCGAAGCCGCCGCTGGACCTGCTGGCGGAGCTGACCAACACCCCGCCGCCCCCTCCGACCCCGATGCGCACGCTCGGCCGGCGGGTCAAGATCTGGACGCCGCTGGTCATCCTGCTGGCGATCGTGTTTGCAGTCGTGCAGGCCGTCCGCCCGCTCCCGGCGACCGCGCTGACGCTCACCGCGAAGGACGCGTACACCTTCGAGGGCGGCAAGCTCTCCCTGCCGTGGCCGGACGAGGGCCAGGGCTGGATGGACGTCGACGGCGTCGGCACGATGGACAGCTTCGGCAAGCAGACGCCCGTCGCCATCGGCTCGGTGGCCAAGACGATGACCGCGTACGTCGTCCTCAAGGACCACCCCCTCAAGACGGGCGCCGACGGTCCGAGCATCACCGTCGACGCCACCGCCGAGAAGGAGGGCGGCTACAACCAGAGCGGCGAGTCCACCCTCGACAGCGTCAAGGAGGGCGACAAGCTCACCCTCCAGCAGGCCCTCTCGGCAATCATGATCCCGTCCGCCAACAACATCGCCCGGCTGCTGGCCCGCTGGGACGGGGGCACGGAGGCCGCGTTCGTCAAGAAGATGAACGCCGCCGCCAAGGAGCTCGGGATGTCGAACACGACGTACACCGACCCCTCCGGGCTGAAGGAGACCACCGTCTCCACCGCCGAGGACCAGGTGAAGCTCGGCAACGCGGTCGTGAAGATCCCGGCGCTCGTGGCGATCACCAGCGCGGCGAGCTGGACGGACCCCTCCGGCACCAACTGGCCCAACTACAACGAGCTCCCCTTCAAGATGGGCGCGATCGGCATCAAGACCGGCTCCACCACCGCGGCCGGCGGCAACCTGCTCTTCGCCGCCCGCAAGGAGGTCGGCGGTGAGACGGTCACCGTCGTCGGCGCGATCCTCGGCCAGCACAAGCCGACCATCCTCAAGACGGTCAACGAGGTCAGCAAGACGGCCCTGTCCGCCGCGGAGGACGCGCTGACCTCGGCGAAGATCCTGAAGAAGGGCGATGTCGTCGGGTACGTGGACGACAAGCTCGGCGGCCACACCCCGGTCGTCGTCACCAAGGACGTCACGGCGGTCGGCTGGGCCGGTCTGACCGTGCGGCTGAGGTTCGCCGCCGACGAGGTCCCGCACACCGCGAAGGCCGGCACCCAGGTGGGCACGCTCACCGTCGGGGACGGCACCGGCGGCGCCGTGAAGGTGCCGGTCGCCCTGGAGAGCGATCTCGTCGAGCCGGGCCTCCCGGACAAGCTGACCCGTCTGAGCTGACCCGTCGGCCTCGTCCGTACCTCTCGCCACCCCGCCGGGCAGCCGCCCGGCGGGGTGCGTGCTAGCGTCGCGAAACGGGACAGGTCGCCGGCCGCAAGGACGCTGCCGTGAAGTGGACGCGAACAGGACGCGGCCGAGAACAGAAGACGGGACACGGGGAGTGCCTTCAGGTGGCCACTGCGGAGCCGACACGCGCCGACGACACCGGTCCGGGCCCGGACACCGGCCCGCGCATCCGGGTGCCCGCACCCCAGTCCGGTGAGCACGACCATGCCGCCCACGACCATGACCCCCACGACCATGACCCACCCGACGCCGTGACGGCACCGACGAAGGCCTCGGCGGAGGCCACCGCGCCGCAGGACCCGGCGAAGGCGTGGCCGCGCGCCGCGCTCGCCCGCCTCGGCGGCTTCCTGCGCCGGCACCTGGTGCTCTCCGTCACCGCGCTGTCCGGGATCGTGCACCTCATCTGGTTCTTCACGTTCGCGAACAGCGGCGGCGATCTCGCGGCGCAGGACGCCTGGGCGGAGTTCGTCGGCCGGCACCCCGACTCCGCGTACAACCTCGCCTGGTACGGCGGGATGCACCCGGTGTCGTACAGCGTCATCTCGCCGTATCTGATGTCCGTCCTCGGCGTCCGTACGACGATGATGATCGCCGGCACCCTGTCGGCCGGCCTGCTCACACTCGTCCTGCTGCGCTGCCGCCCGGTGAAGAACCCGGTCTGGCCGGCGCTCGCCGGGGTCTTCGCCCTCCTGTGCAACGCCGCGTCCGGGCGGGTCACCTTCGGCCTCGGCAACATGTTCGCGCTCGCCGCCGTGGCCGTCGTGTTCTGCTGGCCGTACCGCTGGCGCTACAAACGCTGGGCGAAGGCGCTGTGCGCGGCCCCGCTCGCCGCGCTCGCCACGATGGGCTCGCCGGTGGCGGGGCTGTTCGTGGGCATCGTCGCGGCCGCGCTGTTCCTTCAGAAGCGGCGGCCCGGCGCCTGGGCCCTCGGTCTCGCGCCGACCGCCGTCGTCGCCGTCTCCGCCTGGCTGTTCCCCTTCTCCGGCACCCAGCCGATGTCGATCGGCTCGGCGTCACTGCCGTTCATCTACGCGGCGATCGTGTTCTTCGTCGTCCCGCACGACTGGAAGACCGTACGGATCACGGCGGCGGTGTACGGCCTCGGGGTGCTCGGGGTGTGGTTGATCAGCTCGCAGATCGGGTCCAACATCACCCGGCTCGCGATGCTGTTCTCGGGGGTGGTGCTGGCGGCCGCGCTGCCGTTCGCGGTGCCGCGCAGCCGCAAGTGGTACGTCATCGTCGTGGCGTCGCTCGGGTTCGTCGGCTGGATCGGCTTCAAGTCGGTCGACGACGTCATCCGTACGACCCCGGCGGCCTCCTGGGCGCGTGAGCTGGCGCCGCTCGTGAACGAACTGCAGGGCGTCGGCGCCGAGAAGGGCCGCGTCGAGGTCGTCCCGGCCCGCTCCCACCGCGAGGCCTCCGCGCTCGCGCCGTACGTCAACCTGGCCCGGGGCTGGAACCGGCAGGCCGACATGGAGCGCAACCCCCTCTTCTACGACGACACGCTGAACTCCGCGAACTACCACGAGTGGCTCCAGCGGTGGGCCGTGCACTACGTCGTCGTCCCCAAGGAGGCGCTGGACGGGGACGGCGGGGAACGGGAGCGGGAGCTGATCCAGCGGGGGCTGCCCTATCTGGAGCAGATCTGGGGCGACGCCGACTGGCAGCTCTTCAAGGTCACCGACCCGGCGCCGCTCGCCGAGCCCCACGCGGTCGTGCAGCGGGCCGAGCAGGGCGAGATGACGATCGACGTGAAGAAGGCGGGCCGGGTCCTGATCCGGATCCCGTACTCGCCGTGGCTGAGCGTCGTCGACGCGGAGGGCAAGAGCCTGAAGGCTCCGCAGGAGACGGAGGCGTCCAAGCACCGGGCGGAGGGCGAGCCGAAGTCCTACACGAACGTGAACGGGTGCCTGTACGAGACGGAGGAGGACCCGCAGGGGGACAAGTGGACGGTGCTGCTGGCCCCGAAGGCCGGGGTGTACCGGCTTGCCGCGCCGTACCAGTTGCCGCGCGGCACTCCGTGTCCCGACGAGTTGAAGTCACCCTGAGCCGGGGTGGCCGTAGCAGGGGGGCTCCCGCCCCCCGGACCCCCGGCCTATGCCCACCCACCACCCGTCCGCGGTGGGGCCGGGGTGCCGTTGTCATCTCAGGTCCGCCACATAGCGGTCCGTTCCCGGAATCGTCGGCACGAACGGGGCCAGCAGCTCCAGCCGGCCCAGGCCCGACGCCGTGATCTCCGCCTCCAGGCCCGTGAAGCGGTCCTCCCAGCACTCCCTCGGGTCCCCTTCCAGGAACCACAGCAGGGTCAGCCGGGTGTCGACGCCCTCGACCTGTTTGACGTAGGTCATGCGGTCGCCGGGGAGGGGGGTGGGGCGGAAGACGGTGACCATGGCCGCCGGGGAGCCGGCGAGGTGTTCCGGGAGGTGGCGGGTGCGCAGCCACTCCAGGAGTTCGGTGCGCTGTCCGGGGCCGTCGGTGTCGACGACCTCCAGGACCAGGCCGGCGTAGGGGTGGTCGAGGGCGTGGTGGTCGCGGGGGCCGGCCGCGCCGTCGCGGTAGACGGTCGCCTCGTGGTCCTGGAACGCCGTGAAGACATGGGTGCGGTCCTGGTAGACCCGGGCGTCCCGGTTGAGGCGTTTGTTGATGGCGACCGTCCACTTCATGTGGTCGTCGTAGCGGCCGGCGGTGATCCAGTAGACGGAGAGGTAGCAGCCGGCGGTGACGGGCCGGGCGATCGCGGACTTCTCCGGGGAGCGCAGGAGTTGCAGGTCCCGGGTCGCCACCCATCTGCGTCCGGCGTACATCCAGGGCATGGCCATCGCGCCGGCGTAGTAGTGGTCGTCCTCGTACCAGCGGTTGTAGGCGTACTCGTGGCCCGGGTGCGGTTCGACCATGGTGATCAGGGCGTGGCCGGGGCGGACGCCGTAGGGGCCTACGGCGGCCAGCTCGGCGTACGTCTCGCTGCGGGTCTCCTCGCTCATGCGTCTTCCCCTTCCTCGGCGGCCGGACCATACTCTGACGCTCCGTCAGACAATGCGCCAGGGTCAGGGAGGTCCCGATGTCACTGCTCGCGGACAGGACGGTCGTCGTCTCGGGGGTCGGGGCGGGCCTGGGCCACCAGGTCGCCGCGGCGGTCGTACGGGACGGGGGGAACGCCGTGCTGGCCGCGCGGACCGAGGCGAACCTCGCCAAGAGCGCGGCGGAGATCGATCCGGACGGGACGCACACCGCGTGGCGGGCGACCGACATCACCGACGAGGGGCAGTGCGAGGCGCTGGCGGGGGTGGCGCTGGAGCGGTTCGGGGGAATCGACGCGGTGATCCAGGTCGCCGCCTGGGACTCCTACTTCGGCGGACTCGAGGACGCGGACTTCACGACCTGGCAGTCGGTCCTCGACGTGAACCTGCTGGGCTCGCTGCGGATCACCCGGGCCTGTCTGCCCGGCCTCAAGGCGCGGGGCGGATCGGTGGTCTTCATCGGCACGCAGTCCGCGGTCGCGGCCCCCTCCCAGGTGCGGCAGGCGGCGTACGCGGCCTCCAAGGGCGCGCTGACGAGCGCGATGTACTCGCTGGCGCGGGAGCTCGGCCCGCACCGCGTCCGGGTCAACACGGTCCTGCCCGGCTGGATGTGGGGTCCTCCGGTCCAGGCCTACGTCCACTTCACCGCGGCGACGGAGGGCGTACCGGAGGGCGAGGTCCTCGCGCGCCTCACCGACCGGATGGCCCTGCCGGAGCTGGCCACGGACGGGGACGTCGCGGACGCGGCGGTGTTCCTGGCCTCGGACCGGGCGCGGGCGATCACCGGGCAGTCGTTGCTGGTCAACGCTGGGGAGCTGATGCGGTGACACGATGACAGCCAGTTCATGTAGATGAACTCAGGCCATCATGCCGAATACCTTTACCTCCCTTTGACCTGACGGTTACTTGTCGTGTTCATGCGACAGCGCCCACGATGAGCGCCGGGCCGAACCCTGGGAGGACGCATATGAACGGTCTCGACTGGGCCGTGCTCATCGGCTATTTCGGCGTGATGATCGCCATCGGCGTCTGGTCGCACAAACGCGTCGACGACGTCAGCGACTTCTTCACCGCGGGCGGCAAGATGCCCTGGTGGCTGTCCGGGATCTCGCACCACATGTCGGGCTACAGCGCGGTGATGTTCACCGGGTACGCGGGCATCGCCTACACCTACGGCGTCACCTCCTTCGTCACCTGGTCCTTCCCCATCGCCCTCGGCATCGCGATCGGCTCCAAGCTGTTCGCGCCGCGCATCAACCGGCTGCGCTCACGCCTGCGGGTCGCTTCCCCGCTCGAGTACCTGAAGAACCGCTACGACCTGAAGACCCAGCAGGCGCTCGCCTGGTCCGGGATGCTGCTGAAGATCGTGGACGTGGGCGCCAAGTGGGCCGCCATCGCCACCCTGCTGTCCGTCTTCACCGGCATCACCCTCAACCAGGGCATCCTCATCACGGGCGCCATCACCGCCGTGTACTGCACGATCGGCGGCCTGTGGGCGGACGCGCTCACCGAACTCGGCCAGTTCGTCATCCAGTTGCTGGCCGGTGTCGCGATGTTCGTGGCGGTCGTCCTGAAGCTGAACGACAAGGGCATCGGGTTCTTCGGCGCCTGGGACGAGCCGGCCCTCCAGGGCCACGGGAAACCGCTCGTCGGCCCGTACGGCACGGTCTTCCTGCTCGCCTTCCTCTTCATCAAGCTCTTCGAGTACAACGGCGGCATGCTCAACCAGGCCCAGCGGTACATGGCCACCGCCAACGCCCGGGAGGCCGAGCGGTCGGCACGGCTCTCGGCGGTGCTGTGGCTGGTGTGGCCGGTCGTGCTGTTCTTCCCCATGTGGATGTCACCGCTGCTGGTCACCGCGCAGAAGCCGGACGGCTCCGACTCCTACGGCCTGATGACCGAACAGCTCCTGCCGCACGGTCTGCTGGGCCTGGTCGTCGTCGGTTTCTTCTCGCACACCATGGCGATGTGCTCCTCCGACGCCAACGCGATCGCCGCCGTGTTCACCCGGGACTGCGCGCCGGTGGTGTGGCGCCGGGCCCGCACCTGGAGCCAGGGGCAGGGGCTGCGGGTCGCCCGGATCACGACCGTGGTCTTCCTCGGCCTGTCCATGGCGGCGGCCACCCAGGTCAACTCCCCCACCTTCAAGGACATCATCACCGTCGTCATCAAGTGGGTGGCCGGGCTCATGGGCCCGATGGCGATCCCGATGATGCTGGGCCTGCTGCGGCCGTTCCGCCGTTCCGGCCCGACCGCGGCCCTGGCCAGCTGGTCCATGGGGCTGCTGGCCTTCTACCTGGTCAACTACCCGATCGACGAGCGCGTGGACGGCGGGGTCCCGCTCCAGTACCAGGTCTCGATCCCGCTGGCCGTCTCCCTCGTCCTCTACATCCTCGTCGGCTTCATCAAGCCGGAGGACACCCCGGAGCGGCTCGCCCTCATCGAGAAGATCAACACGGACGGCGACTCCTCGGGCGCGGCGGCGGCCGTCCCGGGCCCGCGGGACGCCGTACCGGCACCCGCCAAGGACTGACGAAAGGGCCCGGTCAGGTCCCTCTCGGGTACCGGGCCAGCCACCCCGGTGACGCGCCCGCCGGGTTGTGCAGGGCCGGACCCTGGGTCATCTCCATCGCGAAGTCGTCGGCGAGTTCCAGGATCGTGGGACGGCCCTCCAGCTCGGCCAGCCAGGCCGGCGGGAGGGCCGTCTCGCCGTGCAGGGCACCGAGCAGCCCGCCGGTGAGACCGGCGGTCGGGGCGGAGGGGCCGCCCTGGTTCACCGCGAGGCGCAGCCCGTGTCTGACGTCCTCCGCGACGAGCGCGCAGTACACGGCGGCGGACAGCACCCCCGGCGCCCTCCCCTCCCCGAGCAGGTCCTCCACCCGTCCCGGCCCCGGCAGCCCCTGCCGTACGGCGCCCAGCGCGCGCTGCAACGCCTCGGAGACGGGTTCGTGCCCGGGCCACGCCGCCAGCAGGGCGAGCGCCCGCTGCACCGCGCCGTCGACGCTCTCGCCCCGGGCCAGCGCGTGCACGGTGACGGCGTACGCGCCCGCCGAGAGGTACGCCGACGGATGGCCGTGGGTCTGGGTCGCGCACTCGACGGCGAGCTGGGCGACGAGCTGCGGCTCCCAGCCGACGAGCAGCCCGAAGGGCGCGGAGCGGACCAGCGGCTCGGGCCCGTCGGCCGCCGGGTTCTTGGGGTCGTCGAGCGTGCCCATCCTGTCGTCGCCGAGCCCCATCAGGAGGGCGCGGGTCGGGTCCCGGCGGGCGTACAGCCACTCCTCGCGAGCCAGCCAGCCGTCGTCCTTGCGGCGCAGATCGGGGCCCCAGTCGCGCTGGGTGGCCGCCCATCTCAGATACGCCCGGTGCAGATCGGTCGGCGGATGCCAGGCACCGGTGTCGCGCCGGACCTGGGCCCGGATGAGTCCGTCCACGGTGAAGAGGCCGAGCTGGGTGTGGTGGGTGACGGCGCCGCGCCGCCCGAAGGCGGGGGCGAGGTCGACGACCCCGTCCGGCCCGTGCGTCTGCCGGATCTCCTCGATGCCCAGCCCGTCGACGGGCGCCCCCAGCGCGTCCCCGACGGCCGACCCCAGCAGGGTGCCGCGCACCCGGCTGCGGAAGTCCTGCTGCTCGGCACGCCCCCAGACGGCCCCTGATGTCGTACTCACCAAGTCCTCCCAAGGCCACCGGGCACCGTCCGTACGTACGACGTCCGTCACTGTAATCGAACGGGGTCAGGGGCTGGTGGTGGGTGGAGGGGTGGTGCAGGGCCGGTGGAGGTCTCCGGGGCGCGCCGGTGTCAGGCGGGTGGCGGCGACACGTCCGTGTGACGGGACCGTACGGCGTCCCGGGCCTCACCGACCCGGGCCAGTCGGGGGGTCAGGCGGGTGGTGTCGGCGCCCGGACTGTCGAGGAGGTCGGTGAGGGCCTGGGCGAGGCCGGCCAGGTCGTCCCAGTCCTGGTCGACGGCCAGCGCCTCGGCGAGCCGGCGGTCGGCCTCGGGCCAGTCGGAGAGGGCGCAGGCGGCGATGCACCGTGCCCGACCGAGTTCCCCGGCCGTCAGTCTGCCGTCCTGCGGGACCAGTCGTGCGAACTCCCGCCAGAGGGGTTCGGCCGCCCGCACCCCCCGGGTGCGGCCGTCCATCAGCGCCAGCAGGTAGACGCCGTTGAGCGGGTCCGTCGCGCGGACCCGCTCGGCGGCCTCGCGGGCCGCCGCCCACTCCCCGGTCCGCCAGTGCAGCTCGGCGCGGAGCAGGTCCGCCTCCTCGTCCGGCAGCGCGGCCCCGTCCGGGCCGGACAGCCGGGCGGCCGCCTCCTCCCACCGCTCCTGGTGCATCAGCAGTTCCACGGCGCTGCGGCGGGCCCAGTCCGCCTCCTGGGCGAGGGCGGCACAGCGCTCCACGTCGGCCAGCGCCTGCTCCAGACGCCCGGTGGCCATCCCCACCCGCGCCCGGCGGGCGAGCGCCCAGCGGTAGTCGGGGTCGAGCTCCAGGGCCCGGTCCAGACAGCGCAGGGCCTGCGCATGGTCCTTCAGGGCGTGGTACGCCGCCCCCAACGAGGCCCACGCGTAGTCGTACTCCGGGTCCTGCTCCACGGCGCGCCGCAGGGCGGTCACCGCCTCCTCGGGCCGGTCCGCCAGCCGGTACGCCTCGCCCAGTTCGGCGGCCGCCCAGCCGTCCTCGCCGTCCAGTGTCTCCACCCGTCGGAGGTCCTCGAACATGCCGTCCGGGTCGTCCAGCCGCCGCCGCGCCTGCGCCCGGCGCACCAGCGCCCAGATGTAGTCGGGGTACAGCTCGACGGCCCGGTCCAGATCGGCCAGGGCCTCCTCGGCGCGGCCCAGTTCGAGGAGGGCCGCGCCCCGGCTCGCGAGCGCGGACACGTAGTCGGGTTCGAGGGCGAGGGCGCGGGTGAGTTCGGTGACCGCCTCCTCGTGACGGCCCGCCAGCCGGTAGGTGTCGCCGCGCTCGGAGGCCACCCAGGCGGCGTCGGGCGCCAGGTCCACCGCCCGGTCCAGGTCGGCGAACGCCTCGTCCCACTCCTCCCGCAAGCGCCGTAGCCGCGCCCTGCGCACCCGCGCCCACAGGTAGTCCTCGTCGAGGCGGATCGCCCGGTCGAAGTCCGCGAGGGCCTCGTCGTACCGGCCCAGGGCGTGCCGGCACACCGCCCGGCCGGCCAGGGCGACGTCGTAGTCCGGGGCGAGGGCGAGGGCCCGGTCGAAGTCGGCGACCGCTTCCTCGAAACGGCCCGCCAGCCGGTGGGTCTCGGCGCGCTCGGCGACGATCCAGTAGGTGTCGGGGGCCAGCCGGTCCGCCCGGTCGACGGCCGCGAGGGCTTCGGTGAAGTCCTGCGTCATCTGGAGGGTGACCGCCCGGCCGTAGTGGGCCCTGACCAGGGTCGGATCGAGTGCGAGCGCCCGGTCGTAGGCGGCCAGGGCGGCCTCGTTCCGGTGGTCGGCGCGCAGCTCCCGGCCGTACAGCGCGTACGCCGTCGCCCGCCCGCGGTCGTCGAGGCCCGGCCGGTCCAGCAGCAGCCGTACCGCCGCCGTCACCCCGGCCGTGTCGTCCGCGAGCGCCTCGCCCAGGTCCCGGCCCCAGGCCGCCACGGCGGGCGCGTCCGCGGAGCCGCCCGCCTCCTCCATCATGCGGGCCCAGCGGCGGCCGATCACGGCGCTCTCCCGGCAGGCCGCCACGGCGTCGCGCAGGGCTTCGGGGAGCGCGGCACGCGGGCGGGCGCACAGCCGGTGGTACGTCTCCTCCAGCCGCAGTTCACGCCACGGTTCGTGCTCCCACTCCTCGTCGGTGGCGAGGTCGGCGGCCGCCTCCTCGCGTCGGTGCCGGAACGCCTCCGCCAGGCGGTCGTGCCGCTCGGTCCAGCTCCGCGGGGAGCGGCGCCGCTGGAGCCGTAGCATCGGCTCCCGCACCAGGTCGTGATAGCGCACCTGGGCGCCCCGGTCGTCCACGAAGGGCAGGCCTCGCAGCCAGCCGAACAGCGCGTCGGCGCCCTCCTGCGGGCAGTCGGCGGCCGAACGGAACACCTCCGCGTCCAGTCGCCGTGGAAGCGCGCAGGTCAGGGCGGCCGCCCGGCGCAACGGGTCCTGCTCCCACTTCAGGAACCGCTCCACGGCGGTGGCGCTGGGGTCCCCGATGTCGTCGGGGTCGGCGGGCCGCTGTCCGGCCAGGGTCGACACCAGCAGGGGCAGCCCGCCGGTGAGCCGCAGCACCTCCTCGACGACGGGTTCCGCCACCACCCCCTTGCCGGCGAGCAGTCCGCGCGCCTCGGTCTCGGTGAACGGCCCGAGCGGGACCTGGGCGACGAAGTCCGCGAAGCCGCCCCAGCGCGCCGGGGCGAGGGGGAGCTGTCCGGCCGTGACCACGACCGTGTTCTCGGGCAGGGAGGCGCCGTAGCGGTCGGTGGTCATCATCTCGTGCAGCCAGCCGTCGAGGACCGGCCCGGTCCGCTCGTAGGTGTCGAGGACCAGAACGACCCAGGGGGCCTCGGCCGCGACCTCGGCCAGTTCCCGCAACAGCACGGGGGTGAGGACCCGTTCGGGTGCGAGGAGGAGCTGAAGGTCCTCCTGGTTGCGGAGGCGGGAGCCGAGCCCGGCCCGCAGCCGGTCGGCGCCCTGGGCGAGCTGGACCGGGTCGAGGGCCCCGGCGAAGGCGCCGACGCCCGGCACCAGGCCGAGCCCCACCAGGGTCGCGCGGGCCGCCGCCATGCTCGCGGCGGACGGCCCGCCCGGCTCGGTCCCCGCCTCCACGACCGCCGCCGCCTCGTGCCGCCGCTCCCGGTGGGCGGCCAGCAGCCGCTCCAGCTCCTTGAACCGGTGGCCCTGCCGGGCGAACTGCTCCGCCAGCTCGGCCATCGCCTCGGGGACGCTGCCGACCCCCTCGTCGAGATACGCGGTCGGCGCGCCCCGCTCCCTCGCGAGCTGCTCCAACTCGCGGACCAGGAAGGTCTTTCCGACGCCGGCGTTGCCGTGCACATGGAACAGGAAGCGGTGCCGTTCGTCGTCCGGCGGCAGCTCCAGGTTCTCCCGGAAGGCGGCGCGCTCGGCGCCCCGGCCGACGAAGCCCTGCCGTCTGCGCCGCGCGATCAGCTCCTGCATCGACCGCTGGGTCCGCGCCATCGGTACGTCCCTTCCCCCGGACGTCCCCCGACGCCGGACGCCCCATTCTGGCGTACGTCAACTCGGAGGGGACACGGCGGACTTGGCGGGGTAGGGGACCGGCATGACCACGTCCACCTCACGTATCACGCAGACCTCACGCGTCCTTCCGCTCACGGCCACGCTCCTCACCGGGACGGTGGCCCTCTACATCGCCCTCGTGGCGTTCGGGAACATCACCGACTTCGGCACGAACCAGCAGTTCGTACGGCATGTCCTCGCGATGGACGACACGTTCAAGGACGACGACCTGATGTGGCGGGCGGTGACGAGCAAGGGGCTCCAGGACGCCGCGTACGTGGCGATCATCGCCTGGGAGACGGTGGCCGCCGTGGTGCTGACCGCCGGGACGTGGTTCTGGGCGCGCCGGGACCTCGCCCGGGCGCACACCTTCTCGACGTACGGCCTGCTGATGCTGATGCTGCTGTTCGGCGCCGGGTTCATCGCGATCGGCGGGGAGTGGTTCGCGATGTGGCAGTCGAAGACCTGGAACGGGCTGGAGGCGGCGACGCGGGTGTTCGTGTTCAGCGGGGTGGTGCTGCTGGTCGATCTGCTGGCCCACCGGGAGGCCCGGCAGGACACCGCCTGACCGCTGACGGCCTACTCGACGACCCTGACCTTCGTCCCCAGGTCCCCGAACGCCCACAGGGCCGCCCCGTCCGCCTTCGGCATCCGGATGCCGCCGGTTCTGGCGTCGGCGGCGGCCGGGGGCGGCGAGGAGCCGTCGACGGCGTTGGAGAAGGCGATGTTGACGCCGGAGACGACCGAGAAGTAGATGATGTGCTCGATCTCGACGCCGTCGGAGCCCGTCGTGGTGTCCTTGCGGACGGAGATCGTGTAGGTGCCGGGCGCGGGCGCGATCGCGCCCGGCCAGACCGTGAAGGTACGGCGGGCCGTGTCGTCCGCGTCGACCAGCCAGACCCGGTGCGCGGAGAGGTCGTAGACGACCCGGCGGCCGGTGCCGGAGGCCTCGGGCACGCCGGTCGCGGCCGGGGACGCCGAGGCCTTCGGCGAGGCGGACGCCCGCGCACCCGGCGCGGCGGACGCCGACGCGCTCGGCCGGACGGCGGCGGCCGTCGGATGCGGGCCCCGCTCGGCCTGCACCGTCAGCACACCGACCGCGGCGATCGCGCCGGCCGTCAGGCCGGTGACCCAGACCCACGAGGGAAGTCGGGCAGGCACGGGCACCCATCTCCTCAGCTCCAGAACCCTCCGATGAGGGTCGGATCATCGTACTCACTCCAGCACGGGCAGGAGTTCCGGAAGATGCCCGTCCGAGGCCCGGGCGGTGCGCTGCCGCTCCTCGGGAACCTCGCCGTACAGGGTGGTGCGCGGGCGGGCCGGACGGCCGGCGGCCTCGGCGACCGCGATCAGGTCCTTGACGGACTTGTAGGAGCCGTAGGAGGAGCCCGCCATGCGGGAGATCGTCTCCTCCATGAGGGTCCCGCCGAGGTCGTTCGCCCCGGAGCGCAGCATCTCCGCCGCCCCCTCGGTGCCGAGCTTCACCCAGCTCGTCTGGATGTTCGGGATGTGGGGGTGCAGCAGGAGCCGGGCCATCGCCGTGACCGCCCGGTTGTCGCGCATGCTCGGGCCGGGGCGGGCGATGCCGGCCAGGTAGACGGGGGCGTTGGTGTGGATGAAGGGCAGGGTGACGAACTCGGTGATGCCGCCGGTCCGTTCCTGGATGCCGGCCAGGGTGCGCAGATGGCCGAGCCAGTGCCGGGGCTGGTCGACATGGCCGTACATCATCGTCGAGGTCGACGGGATGCCGACCTCGTGGGCGGTCGTGATCACCTCGATCCAGGTGGCCGTGGGTAGCTTGCCCTTGGTGAGGACCCAGCGGACCTCGTCGTCGAGGATCTCGGCGGCGGTCCCGGGGATGGAGTCCAGGCCCGCCTCCTTGGCGGCGATCAGCCACTCGCGGATCGACAGGCCGGTGCGGGTCGCGCCGTTGACGACCTCCATCGGCGAGAAGGCGTGCACATGCATGCCGGGGACCCGGGACTTCACCGCCTTCGCGATGTCGAAGTACGCGGTGCCGGGCAGGTCCGGGTGGATGCCGCCCTGCATGCAGACCTCCACCGCGCCCACGTCCCAGGCCTGCTGGGCGCGGTCCGCCACCTGATCGAGGGACAGCGTGTAGGCGTCGGCGTCGGTGCGGCGCTGTGCGAAGGCGCAGAAACGGCAGCCGGTGTAGCAGACGTTGGTGAAGTTGATGTTCCGGGTGACGATGTAGGTGACGTCGTCGCCGACCGCGGCGCGGCGGACGTCGTCGGCGATCCGGGTCAGCGCGTCCAGCGCGGGACCGTCGGCGTGCAGCAGCGCGAGCGCCTCGGCGTCGGTGAGCCGCGTCGGGTCGTCGGCGGCCGTGGCGAGCGCCTGCCGTACGTCCGTGTCGATGCGCTCGGGCACCATGCCGGGGGCGGCCGCCTCCCGCAGGGCGGACCAGTCGCCGTACACCTCGTCGAAGTCCTCACGCCGGTCGGTCGTCCGGCCCTCGGTGTCGATGGCGGTGTGCAGATCCGTCCGGCCGGACGCCGTGAACACCTCCTCCGGCTCCTGCCACGGCCGGCCCTCGACCACCGCGTCCGGCAGCGCGAGGCCGGTGGCCGGGTCGGCGAGCGCGCGGACGTGCGGCAGCAGCCGCGGGTCCAGCCAGGGTTCGCCGCGTGTGACGAACTCGGGGTAGACGCAGAGACGTTCGCGCAGCTCGAAGCCGGCCGCGGCGGAGCGGGCGGCCAGCTCCTCGATCTGCGGCCAGGGGCGTTCGGGGTTGACGTGGTCGATGGTCAGCGGGGAGACCCCGCCCCAGTCGTCGATGCCGGCCCCGATCAGCCGCTCGTACTCGCCGGCGACGAGGTTGGGCGGGGCCTGGAGGTTGGCGGACGGGCCCATGAGGTGGCGGGCGACGGCCACCGCCGCGACCAGCTCGTCGAGTTCGGCGTCCGGCATGCCGCGCATGGCCGTGTCCGGCTTGGCGCGGAAGTTCTGGATGATGAGTTCCTGGATGCCGTGGTGGGCGCGGGAGATCCGGCGCAGGGCGAACAGCGACTCGGCCCGCTCCTCGTAGGTCTCGCCGATCCCGATGAGGATGCCCGAGGTGAAGGGGACGGAGGAGCGGCCGGCGTCCTCCAGGACGCGCAGCCGGACGGCGGGCTCCTTGTCCGGGGAGCCGTGGTGCGGGCCGCCGGGCTCCGACCACAGCCGGGTGGCGGTCGTCTCCAGCATCATGCCCATGCTGGGCGCGACCGGCTTCAGCCGCTGGAAGTCGGTCCAGGACATCACCCCGGGGTTGAGGTGCGGGAGCAGCCCGGTCTCCTCCAGGATCCGGACGGAGACGGCGCGGACGTAGGCGATGGTGTCGTCGTAGCCGTGCGCGTCGAGCCACTCGCGCGCCTCGGGCCAGCGGTCCTCGGGCTTGTCGCCGAGGGTGATGAGGGCTTCCTTGCAGCCGAGCGCGGCGCCGCGCCGGGCCACGTCGAGCACCTCGTCGGGGGACATGAACATCCCGTGCCCGGCGCGCCGCAGCTTGCCGGGGACGGTGACGAACGTGCAGTAGTGGCACTTGTCCCGGCACAGCCGGGTGAGGGGGATGAAGACGCTCTTCGAGTAGGTGATGACACCGGGCCGGCCGGCCGCCTCGAGGCCCGCGTCGCGCACCCGGGCGGCGGACGCGGCGAGGTCGTCGAGGGCCTCGCCGCGCGCCTGGAGCAGGACGGCCGCCTCGCTCACATCGAGCGCGACGCCGTCCCGGGCACGTTTCAGAGCGCGACGCATGGAGTTCTCGGTGGGGCCGGGAAGAGGGCCGGGGCCGGTTCCGGAGGTCGCGGAAGTCGTCATCTCTTGAGCATACGTTCGGGCTGATCAGGGCTGGTGGGGGAGCCCGATTCGTCCCTCACCGCAGGTCGTTACAGGGTGTCACTGGCACCGGTGACATGAGCGCCGTACTCGTCGAGGGCCTTGAGGATCTCGCTCTCCCCCGCGGGCGGGAGCTGGAGCACGACCTCCTCGATGCCGAGGTCGGCGTAGTACGCGAGCTTGCCCGGGGAGGGGTGGACGGCGTACGGCACGACCTGGAGCGCCTCCGGTTCGCGCCCGGCGTCCGCCCAGGCGGCGCGCAGCACCGGCAGGGTCTCGGACAGGCCGCGCCCGCCGATCGGCAGCCAGCCGTCGGCGTACTCGCAGATGTGGGCGAACAGCTTCGGCCCGGCGGCCCCGCCGATGAGCGTGCGCGGCCCGACGACCCGCCCGCGCGGCTGCTGCACGGGCTTGGGATGGGCGCTGCTGGCCCGGACGGACCCGAACACGCCCTCGTAGGCCGTCGGCTCCTCGCTCCACAGGGCGCGCATCAGCGCCATCCGGTCCCGCACCAGCTCGCGCCGTGTCCGCCACTCGACGCCGTGGTCGGCGGCCTCCTCCACGTTCCAGCCGAAGCCGAGGCCGAGGGTGAGCCGGCCGCCGGAGAGGTGGTCGACGGTGGCGATCTGCTTGGCGAGGTCGATCGGGTCGTGCTGGGCGACGAGGGTGATGCCGGTGCCGAGACCGAGGCGCTCGGTGACGGCGGCGGCCTGGCCGAGGGCGACGAAGGGGTCGAGGGTACGGCCGTACTCGCGGGGCAGGTCGCCGCCCGCCGGGTACGGGGTGGTCCGCTCGACGGGGATGTGCGTGTGCTCGGGGACGTAGAGCCCGGCGAACCCGCGCTGTTCCAGCTCCCGGGCGAGGCGGGTCGGGGTGATCGTCTCGTCGGTGAGGAAGATCGTTACGGCGATGCGCATGGCGGGCCTTTCGGTACCGGTTCCTCTGTGTTCATCTGGGCCGGTTCATCTGTACCGGGAGAACAGGCCGGTGTCCATACCGACCGGTCGGCATCGCAGTTCGGACACAGGAGGAGGGTGACGTCGTGACGGACGCGCAGGACAGCCCGATGGCACGCCGGACCTTGTTGGCGACGGGCACCGCCACCGCGCTTACCTTGGGGAACGTGGACTTCGCCGCCGCCGAGGGACGGCCGGGCCGGGAGCCGGAGACCAGGACGGTCCGGGGCACCCTGCCACCCGCTCCCCCGACTTCGCGTACGTGCCGGTCGACGTGCCGGCGGGCGTACGCGAGCTGAGGGTGTCGTACGGCTACGGACGAGGGGGTGGTGTTCACGAGCGCCCCGCTGCCGGAGTCGGGGGCGGGGGTCGTGGAGTGGCGTACGACCCCGGCGCCCGCCGCGTACGTACGGGCGGAGGTACGGCACGAGGCGACGACGGGGCCGCTGCCGGGGGCGTTGGCCGCGTTCACCAATCCGGTGTTCCTGGGGAGATGAGGGAGGGGGTGATTGCCGGAACCCGGTAAGGAGGGGCGGCTTCCGGCTGCCGACCGCCCGCCTTGTCTTCCTGGTTCCGGCGAGGAGAGGCTGTGACGCAGGGCCTCACCGACAACGAAAACGGGGGACACCGAAAGTGTCGAGGACAAGACTCCGGGGTGCGCTGCTCCTGCCGCTGTCCCTGATCCCGGCCGTGGCCGCCTACTTCGTCCTCACCGTCTGGCTCCCGCAGGACATCGCGCGCTACCGGGACTACGCGCGGGCCGAGCCCTGCGCCGCGGGGACGTCGGCCCGGGAGCACGAGGACTGCCTCCGCGAGGCCACCTTCACCGTCGAGGGGACGAAGATCAAGGACGGCGGCAGGAACAGCGTCTACGAGGCGACGCTGTCCGGAGCGCCCTTCTGGAACGGTGTGCTGTCCTTCGGCGACGCGACCCCTCTGCTGTCGCGACTCGAGCGGGGCGACCGGGTCACCGGCACGGTCTGGCGCGGCGACGTCATGTCGCTCAGCCGCCACGGCGTCCGTCAGAGCTCCGCCGACGAGCCGCGCGACGAACCCCAGATGATCGCCGCCCTGGGCACCTGGGCCGGCCTCCTCTCCGCGCTGGGCCTCGCCACGGGGTCCGCCCGCCTGGCCGGCGCGCGCACCTTCCCCTGGCGGGGCTTCGGCAAGCCCCTGCTGATCACCGTCTCGATCGCCTGCCCCGTGGTGGGCCTCCTGTCGGTGTGGTGGGGTCTCCCGTGGTGGATCACTCCGGCCCTCCTCGTCCCGCTCCTGACCTACACGGCCTGGGAACTCCACCGTTATCCGCAGCGCCGCCCGAGGCCCACGGCGCCTGGGCCGCCGGACGGCTAGCGCCGCGGCACCAGGTCGGGATGCGTCCCAGGGTGGCGTGCCCCGACGAGGGCACCGGACCCGATCCCCGCCAACCAGTTCCTCGTACGCATCACACGGGGGCGAGGACGCACAGCTCGTGGCCCTCCGGATCGGCCAGGCACGTCCACGGCACGTCGCCCTGGCCCAGGTCGAGGTCGGTGGCGCCGAGCGCCCGCAGCCGGGCCACCTCGGCCTCCTTGTCGTCACCGGGGTAGGGCAGCAGGTCGAGATGGACACGGTCCGGGACGGTCCTCACGTCGGGCGTGCGGAGCAGCTCCAGATACGGCCCGACGTCCCCGGCGGAACGCAACACCGCGTGGTGTCTACCGGGACACCGGGCCGATCGCCGCGGTGGTGGTCGATTGTGTGGATCCACGGGCCATGGCCCGGTTCTGGGACGGGGCGTTGGACTGGACCCTGCGTGAAGTGAGCGACGTGGTTGTCGACATGGCAGATGCTGACGACGTGGTCCAGACGCACCTCGCCGAACGCGAACGCCAGGACCTCTCGGGCCGCTTCGGTGGCATAGCCCCGCCCCCCACGAACGGCGTCGCAGCCGCCAGCCGATCTCCACCGTCGGCATGACCTCGGAGAAGTAAGCCAGAACAGCCAGTCCCACCCAGCCGATCAGCTCGCCGGTCGCCGTCTCCTCGGCGGCGAACAGGCCGTAGCCGCGCTCGTCCCAGCCCGTGCGCACTCGAGCCAGCGCCGCGGCGGTCCGCTCACGGGTGGCGGGGGAGCCGTCGCCGATGTGGCGCACGACTTCCGGATCCGCGTCCATCTCCGCCAGAGGGTCCAGGTCGGCGTCTCTCCACTGCCGCAGCCGCAGCCGTACGGTGCGGAGTTCGGGGTGTCGCGATGGCACGGGCGTCTCCCGGGGCGGTCAGGGTGTGGTGCGGACAGTCGTGAGGGCCTGGTCGTACGTCTGGGTGATGTCCGTGGTGCCGGCGGTTCGGACCCAGAGTTCGGTGGCCGTGTCGAGGCAGGCGAAGGCCGTGGTGATGACCGCCAGGGCGCGCGGGTCGGGGACCGGGCCGTGGGGGATGCCCATGCGGGTCTCGATGCCGGGGACGAGGGCGGCCTGCCAGCGGAGCCGCTTCTCGATGGCGCGGGCGCGCAGGGACGGGGTGTTGAGGATCAGGGTGCTGATCTGAAGGACCCGGTCGGGGGTGTGGTTGGCCACCAGGACGGCCTCGAAGCCGGCACGGAGCGCGTCCCACGGGGAGGCGTCGGCGGGCTGGGCGTCGACGGTGTTCTTGAGCAGCTCTCCCAGGGCCTCCTGGTCGCCGCAGACCAGATCCTCCTTCGTACCGAAGTAGCGGAAGAGGGAGCGCTGGGAGATCCCGGCCTCCTGGGCGATCTGGGCGATCGTCGTCCGCTCGTAGCCGCGCTCGGCGAACAGCTTCAGCGCCGTGTCCAGAATGGCGGCGACCGCGACCTGGCGCGAGCGGTCCCACAGCGTCGGAGGTGCCGGCGGCGTCGACGGATCCGGCTTCGGCGACTTCGGATTACCCATACGGCCAAGATATCGAGCAGCCCACTCCGGGCAGTCACGGTTTTTCTGGCAGTAACTGCCAGGGTGGCGTACGGTGCCAGAAAGGAAGAGCAGTTCTCGAGAGGGGTGCCTCATGTCCCAGGTCGACTATCGCGGCCAGACCACTCTGATCACCGGCGCCGGCTCCGGCATCGGGGCGGAGTTCGCCCGGCAGCTCGCCGCGCGGGGATCCGATCTGGTGCTGGTGGGCCGAAGGCGTGAGCGGCTGGAGGCGCTGGCGGGGGAGCTCGTCCCCACGTACGGCGTCGAGGCCGTCGCCCTCCCCTTCGATCTGGCACAACCCCTGGCCGGGGAGGCCCTCGCGGCCGAGGTCGAGCGGCGGGGGCTGGCGGTGACCAGCCTCGTGAACAACGCCGGATTCGGGACGTACGGCCCCTTCCACCGGGAGGACTCCGAGCGACTGCGCGCGGAGATCGCCGTCGACGTGACCGCCGTGGTCGACCTCAGCCGTGCGTTCATCGAGCGGCTGCGGAGTGCGGGGCGGGGCGTCCTCGTCAACGTCGCGAGCATGGCCGCGTATCAGCCGGATCCGCATATGGCCGTCTACGGGGCGACCAAGGCGTTCGTCCTGAGCTTCACCGAGGCGCTGTGGTACGAGTCGCGCGGGACGGGGCTGCGTGTCATCGCCCTGTCCCCCGGCGCGACCAGGACCGAGTTCTTCGACGTCGTCGGCACGCTGGACGCGGCGGGCGGCACCCGCCTGAGCGAACCCGCTGACGTGGTCCGCGACGCGCTCCGCGCCCTGGACCGACGAAACCCTCCGCCGAGCGTGATCTCCGGACGCCTCAATCGCGCCATGACAGTCGCGGGACGGCTCGTCAGCCGACGCCGGATGGTCAGGACGATGGGCCGGATGACCACGCCACCCCGCACAGCCGGATGACCGTGCCACCCTGCACAGCCGGATGACCACGCCACGCCGCACGGCCGGATGGCCACGCCACCCCGCACGTGGCCGGATGCCTGTCCCGCCTCCGCGAGCGGTCGGATGACGCCCGTCGACCCGTTCGGCCTCGCGACCGGGCGGGTCGGCCGCGGGCCGTCTACTCTCGGCGCGTGGGACAGCCCGAGCAGCGCGCCGAGGGCGCGGGACCGTTCACGACCCGGCTCACCTGGCGGCCTCCCGGTGGGGGCACCGCCGTATGGGAGTCGCGGCCCGCGCGGCGGCGCGGGGTCATCGCCGTCCGCGCGCCCGGCGCGCCCGCCGGGAGCCGCACCAGCGCCGACGCGGCCGCCCTCCACCGGCTGCGCCTGCTCAACGCCATCGCCGCGACCGCGTTCGTCATCGGCGGCGCCCTCTTCGCGCTCGGCGCCGGTGTCGCCCAGTTCGGCTCCGGCGACGCCACCACCTGCGCCTCGATCTACTTCGCGGGCGGCCTCTTCTTCAACACCGGCGGTTACGTCTCCCTCCTCCAGGTCGTCAACGCGCCCCGGCACGTCCCCGGCGGCGAGGGCCGGCTCGTCACCCCCCGCTGGCACTGGTGGAGTTACGAGCCCACGCGCATCGACTGGCTGAGCGTGTTCGTCCTCTTCGTCGGCACCCTCGTCTTCGGCGTCAACCTGCTGGACTCCTTCCTCCAGGGCCTGAGCGTCCAGCAGGTCAACCGGCTGATCTGGGTGCCGGACGTGATCGGCTGCGCCCTCTTCCTGATCTCCGGCCACCTCGCCTTCTCCGAGATCTGCCACGCCCACCGCCCCTGCCTGCGCTGCCGCAGTCTCGGCTGGTGGATCGTCGCCGTGAACCAGTTCGGCTCGGTCCTCTTCATGGTCTCGGCGATGGCCGCCTACACCCGCCCCGCCACCGACAGCCTCGTCAATGGGGACATCGCCAACTGGGGGACACTTCTGGGTGCGGCCTGCTTCTCGCTCGGCGGCGTCCTCCAACTCTTCGAGCGCCCCTGACGTCGGCGTGTAGGCCCGTCGAGGACTCAGTCCACCACCTGCGGATCACGGAAGTAGTAGACGATCGTCACTCCCATGCCCTGGGTGTACGTATAAACGACCGTGATCGCCTCGGCTGAGTCACGGGCGAGAGGGGTCGTGTACGTGTACTCGACGGACGGCGGGCGCCAGCCGGGGATCTCTCGGCCCACCGCCGGGTCGCGTCCGATCGCCAGGAGCGCATCCCGGACGACCTCCCGCTCCCCTTCGGTCAGCTCACCGAACGCCTTCCTCGCGGGCTCGGCCTCCTCCAGGGGGACATCGTTCACGCGCGGCCGCCTCCGCCGCGCGCGTCCTCCAGAGCGGTCATGATCTCCGGCGAGTTCCTGATCAGGATCCGGTGTCGGTAGGCCCGTACCACTGCCGCCGCGCCCGCGAAGTCGTTGGTCGGTGCGGCTCCTATGGCGGCGGCCAGCTCCTGCTCGAAGCGCTCCCGGTCACCCGGGAAGCCGTAGCGGCTGAGCGCACTGCGCAGATCGTCCACCGTCCGGATCTCCGGAAGAGGCATCGCTCCCCAGTCCTGCTCGGGCTGTGCGCTCATGGTCTGCTCCTGATGAACGGGGCATGGCTCCACTTCCAGTATGGCGCCGGCCGACCGGGCCGGACAGCGCGTACTCACCACGCCGCCTCGCCTCCGCAGTCCGCCCACAGCAGCTTGCCGCCCTTCGAGGCTCCGAGTTCTCGCAGTACGGAGACACCGATCTCGTCGACACACGCACGTACCAGGTGCAGGCCACGGCCGCCTTCCGTGTCAGGAGGCGGTACGGGGTCCTTGTCGGCTGAGAATCCGGGCGGGACTTTGGGGTCCGTGTCCCATACGGCGACCCGTAGGCGGCCGGGGTGCGGGGACAGCACCCGTAGGGAGTACGGGCCCTTCGTGTGGCAGTGCGAGTTGGCGAGCAGTTCGCCCGCGACCAGCTCCGCCGTGGGGGTCAGCTCGCGGAGGTCATGGGCGGCCAGGATCAGTCTGAGGGTGCCTCGCGCGATACCCGGTGCGCGTGGATCTCGGGGAAGGTGCAGGGTGTAGTTCCAGGACGGGGATACGGTGGCCATGGAAGTCTCCGGTCACTGAGGGGAGTTGGACGAGTGCCTGGTGTCATTGCCGCAGCGTCCCGCGGTGCGCTTCCGGGCGGGGCGCCTGTGCAAGAAGGTAGGGGCACTGCAAAGTACCTTTGCGAGATTCCGAAGAATCTCGGCACCTTTCCCCTCGTGTGGGTGACGATCTCCCTGGTGGAAGAGGGCTCATGACGACGCGGCCCGCTCCCACGGCACGACGAATCCGGCTGGCCACAGAGCTGCGCAAGCTCCGCGAGCGGGCCGGTCTGACGTCAACAGAGGCAGCGAAACTCCTCGGCACCAGCTCCGGGCAGCTCAGCAACGTCGAGTCGGCCCGGTTCGGGGTGAGTGCCGAGCGGGTCCGCGCGATGGCGACCATGTATTCGTGCGCGAGCCCGCCCTACGTCGACGCCCTTGTCGCCATGGCGGCTGACAGGAGGCGTGGCTGGTGGGAGACGTTCCGGGAGGTGCTCCCACCCGCCCTTCTGAACATCGCGGAGGTGGAGTTCCACGCCACCGCTCTCCACTCGGCCAACACCGCGCACATCCCGGGGTTGCTCCAGACAGCGGACCACGCCCGGGAGATCTTCCGGCAGGTCGTCCCCGCATTCTCCCGATCGGACATCGAGCACCGCGTGAGCCACCGGTTGCAACGCCAAGGGCTTCTGGACCGCGAAGACCCGACACCGTTCCGCGCGGTGATCCACGAAGCCGCACTGCGCGTGCCCGTCGGCGGAGCTGCTGCCGCCAAGCGGCAGTTGGAGCACCTGGTGGAGCAGAGCGAACGCGAACACATCACGATCCAGGTGATCCCTTTCGCCATCGGCGCCTACCCGGGATCCGGGCAGAACATCCACTACGCGTCCGGGCCTGTCCCCCAGCTCGACACCGTTTCACTTGACCAGTCCCATGGTCCCGTACTCGTCGACGCCGAGGCAGAGTTGGAGATGTACCGCATCCTGCTGGACCGTGTGCAGCGCGTGGCCATGGCGCCTTCGAAGTCCCGCGACTTCATCCACGCGCTCATTCAAGACCTGTGAAGGGGAGTCGATGTCCTCCTACGCCTGGCAGAAGTCGTCGTACTGCGGACAAGGCGAATCGTGCGTCCACATATCCGCCGACCCCCACCCCCGCACCATCCACCTCACCGAATCCGCCGACCCCTCCCACGCCGTCCTGACCACCACACCCGCCGCCTTCGCCGCCCTCCTTCTCGCCGGGCGGAAACCGGGAGGGCTGTCGTCGCGTCCTCGCCCCTGAGGGGATCCGATGTGGAGGGGGCCGTACATGAACGCGGGTCAGCAAACGGAGTTCCACGCCTCGTGCGGGCACCAGATCTCGGCGCCGGCCGACCGGGCCGGGCAGGACGTGCGCTGTCCCCACTGCCACCAGGTGGTCCGGGTCCCGCGGCCCGACGTCCCGTACGCCTCCCCCGTCCCCGTGCCCGCCAGTGCCGTCGAGCCCGCCGCGCTGACCGCCGTGTACGTGGTGGCGCTGCTCGGGGGGCTCGCCGGAGCCTTTTACATCTACTTCCTCGCGTTCGACGACTTCTCCGAGTCCGAACTGGTCTCGATCACCCCGCTGTGGTTCTTCCCGATCGTCCTCGGGCTGTACGGCTTCGTCTCCCAGCGGCTGCTGCGCCGGATGGCGACGGGCGGCGCGAGGACCCTGAACGAGGCCGCCCGGATGTCGATCGACGTGGCCGGGCACTGGGCGGCCCTGGTCCTCTTCCCCTTCCTGGTGCTGAGGTGGCGCAGCTCGCTGCTCGTGTCGCTGGCGGCGGCCGTCTTCTGGGCCGTGCTGCTGTGGCTGTTCTTCGCGCTGGTCTTCCCGAGCCTCTGAGCCCGGTCAGTCCCCTTCCGCCAGGTCCGCCACCACCGCCGCGTGGTCCGACGGCCACACCCCGTCCACCGGGGTCAGGCCCGCCCGCCGTACGGCGCGGACGTGGCCCTCGCCGGACGGGCCCGGGGGGCCCACGTGGATGTGGTCGATGCGGGACGGGGGTTCGAGGACGCGAGCCGCGTAGGGGTTCTCGGGGGTCCAGGTCGCCGACGGGGCCGACGGGTCGGCGTAGTCCCAGGCGTCGTAGAGGATCCGGCCGGGGACGGGCGGTGCGGTGCGCCGGCCGTCGAGGAGGCGGACCTCGTCGGAGTCCGGGCCGGCGTTGAAGTCGCCGGTGACGACCGGGGGGTGCGGGGTGTCCCCCGACGACGACCACACGAACTCCGCCAGCGCCCGCACCTGCTCGCAGCGGACCACGGACGCGCCCGGCGCCGAGGTGAGGTGGACGGTGAAGAAGGGGATGTCGTGGGAGCGGGTCGCCAGGCGGGCGTACAGGGCCTGGCGGCCGTCCGCCAGGTCGGGCGGGGCCGGGAGGAGCAGGGTCCGCTGTTCGGTCACCGGCCAGCGGCTCAGGACCGCGGTGCCGATGTCCACCGTGTCGTCGCCGATCCGGCGGCGCCAGCGCTCCGGGGCCGGGGAAGGCGCCCACGCGCAGTGCAGGCCCAGGTCGGCGGCCAGCCACTCCGCGAGGTTCTCGCCGTCCGCCGCCCACACCTCCTGGAGGCCGACCACGTCGGGGCGCAGGTCGCGCAGGACGGCAAGGACCGCCTTCTGCCGCTCGCGCCACGGGCCGAAGCGCCACCAGAGGTTCCAGGTCACCACGCGCACGAACAGGCACCCGCTCTCGTCACGACGACGGCATGGGCGACCATTGAAGCAAGCGAAGCAAGTGCCGCAGCAGAGCCTTACGCCAAGGAGTCCACCGGCCGATGTCCCGACCCCACGACCTCCGCTTCCGCGCGACCACCGCGATCCAGCGTCACGTCGCCAATCCGCTGATGCGCCGTCTGCCGTTCCACACGCTTCTGGAGACCACCGGGCGGGTCTCCGGCCGGCCCCGGCGCACGCCGCTGGGCGGCCGGCGGGTCGGTGACACCTTCTGGCTGGTGTCGGAGTTCGGGGAGCGGTCGCAGTACGTCCGCAACATCAAGGCCGATCCCCGCGTGCGGGTACGGATAGCGGGGCGCTGGCACACGGGTACGGCCCATCTGCTGCCCGACGACGACCCGGTGGCCCGGCTGCGCACCCTGCCGAAGGCCAACAGCACGGCCGTACGGGCCCTGGGGACGCAGCTGCTGACGGTGCGGGTGGATCTGGACGGCTGAAGAACGGCCTCAGTGGCCCCCTCGCACCGGGGGCCACTGTCGGCCGGCCCGTCACTTGGCGGGCTTGTAGAACGCGTAGGTCGCCGTGTACGGGACGCCGACCTGGTCGGTGCCGGTGCACGCGGTCGTCGGGGCGACGCCGCCGGTCGTGTTCAGGCGCTGGATGTAGGTGACGCCGGCGAAGGCGCCCGTGCCGCGCGTGGCGGTGGCCTGGAGAAGGAGCTCCGGGATGGTGCCGGCCTTGGGCGAGTTGGCGATCGAGGAGGCGTTCACCGCGCTGCCGTCGACCGTGGAGACCCAGACGGGGCCGCGGGAGTGCAGGGCGACCGTGCGGCCTCTCCTGTCGGACAGGGTGGCGGCGGGCTCCAGGAGCTTCCAGGCGCCGTCGGTGCAGGTGTAGGTCTGTACGCCACGGGCGGGGTACACACCGGTGAGCTTGTTGCCGTCGGGGACGGCGAGGGCGGCCGGGGCCTTCACGGTGGCCGCGGCGGCCACGGGCTCCGAGGCGGCGGCGTTGCCCGCCGTCGTACCCAGGAAGATGCCGGCGGCCGCGGCGGCGGCGGCCGTGGTGGTGAGGACGAGACGCTTGGCGTGCTTCAAGTCGGCGCTCCGAAAGGGTTTCTGAATATTACTCAGGGGTAGACAAGACTGAATGAGCCCGTCCATGTCCCCTGCCCCGGGACGCTACGGGCTCACCGGAGGATTCCCAGGCCGATCGGCCGAATGTGGACCTCCTGAACCCCCCTGTCTGCACGCCCGGGACAGCCCTCGTGGCGCCAAAGGGCATCTCATCCCGGCCAGACGATCGCCTGCACCTCGCTGTAGGCGTGCAGCGCGTACGAGCCGACGTCACGGCCCACACCGCTCTGCTTGAAGCCGCCGAAGGGGGCCTCCATGTTGCGGCCGACGGTGTTCACGCCGACCCCGCCCGCCCGCAGGCGCCGGGCCACCCGGAAGGCGCGGGCCACGTCACCGGACCAGACGTAGTCGATGAGGCCGTAGTCGCTGTCGTTGGCGAGGGCCACGCCCTCCTCCTCCTCGTCGAAGGGGATGACGACGACCACCGGTCCGAAGATCTCCTCCCGGGCCACCCGCATGTCGTTCGTGCAGTCCGCGAGCAGGGTGGGTGCGATGTAGAAGCCCCGGTCCGGGGAGGGGTGTTGGGCGTCCGTGACGACCATCGCACCCTCCTTCCTGCCGAGTTCGACGTACGACTCCACGCGGTCGCGGTGCGCGGCGGAGATCACCGGTCCGACCACCGTGTCCCGCTCGCGGGGGTCCCCCACCTTCAACCGGGCGGCATAGGCCGCGAGTTGCTCCACCAGCCGGCCGTACACCCCGCGCTGCGCCAGCACCCGCGTCGGCGCCGTGCAGATCTGGCCGCTGTAGAAGGAGAAGGTGGTGCCGATGCCGGCGACGGCCGAGGCGAGGTCGGCGTCGTCGAAGACGAGCGCCGCGCCCTTCCCGCCCAGCTCCATCAACTGGCGTTTCATCCCGCGCCCGCACACCTCGGCGATGCGTTGCCCGACCGCCGTGGATCCCGTGAAGCTCACCATGTCCACATCCGGCGACTCCACGACGGCCTCGCCGACCGCGACCGACCGCCCCGAGACGACGTTCACCACCCCGTGCGGCGCCCCGGCCGCCTCCAGCGCCTCCGCCATCCGGTAGACGGACAGGGGGTCCTGCGGGGCGGGCTTCACGACCACCGTGTTGCCCATGGCCAGCGCCGGGGCGATCTTGCCGGCCGGGTTCGCCCAGGGGTTGTTGTACGAGGTGACGCAGGCGACCACCCCGACCGGCTGCCGCACGGCGAGCGCGCCCATCACGCCCGCCCTCCCGATCGGCCCGGCCTCGTTGATCTGCGGCGGGATCGCCCACTCGGCGGGCTCCACGCGCGCGTACCGGCGAAAACGGGCCGCGGCCACCCCGACCTGCATCCCGCGCGCGGTGCCGGTCGTGGCGCCGGTCTCGGCCTGCGCGAGCAGGGCGTACGGCTCCAGACGGCCGCGGATGAGGTCGGCGGCCCGGCCCAGGATCGCCGCCCGCTCCTCGGGTGCCGTGCGGGACCACGGACCGAAGGCCTCCCGGGCCGCCGCGCAGGCCGCGAGGGCCTGCTCCCGGGAGGCCTCCGGCGCCCCGCCGACGGTCTCCTCGGTCGCCGGGTCGGTCACCTCGTAGTGCCCGCCCTCCGGCTCCACCCACGCCCCGCCGACGAACAACCGCTGCCCGTCGCCGCCGCCCGGACTCACCGGGTGCTCACCGTCTCGGTGTCCCGCCCCGAGCGCAGCACCCGCCCCGGCACCGCCCCGGTCACCGCGTCGTCGCGGATGGCCTCGACGCCGTTGACCCAGACGGCCCGTACGCCCACCGCCCTGGAGTCCAGCCGTGGACTGTCACCCGGCAGGTCGTGCACCAGGGTGGCCTTGCCCGCGTCGATCCGCTCCGGGTCGAACAGGACGAGGTCCGCATGCCAGCCCTCCCGCACCCGCCCCCGTTCCCGCAGGCCGAACAGCCGCGCCGGGTCGTCGGTCAGCATCTTCACCGCCTGTTCGAGACCGGTCAGCTTCCGCCCGCGCAGACAGTCGCCCAGGAAGCGGGTGGTGTACGGCGCCCCGCACATCCGGTCCAGATGCGCGCCGGCGTCGGAGCCGCCGAGCAGGACGTCCTCGTGCTGCCAGGCCTCGGCCCGCAGGGCCCAGGAGGCGGGGTCGTTGTCGGTGGGCATCGGCCACAGCACGGTCCGCAGGTCGTCGGCCACGCAGATCTCCACCAGGCAGGAGAAGGGATCGAGCCCCCGCTCCGCCGCGATGTCCGAGACGACCCGCCCGGTGAGGCCCTCGTTGGCCGCGCTGTAGGTGTCGCCGATGACGTACCGCCCGAAGTTCGTCAGCCGCCGGAAGACGCCCGCCTCCCTGGACTCGGCCCGCCGCACCAGCTCGGCCCGCACGTCCGGATCCCGCAGCCGCTCGATCCGCTCCGGCACGGGCAGCCCCAGGACCTCTCCCCACCCGGGGATCAGATTCAGCGCGCAGAACGTGCCGAGGGACATGTTCATCGGCGTGAGGATCGGCATGGTGAGCGCCACCACCCGGCCCCCCGCCTTCCGCGCCCGCTCGCTCGCCACGAGCTGCCGCGGCACCCGTTCCGGCACGGCCGAGTCGATCGTCAGGACGTTCCAGTTCAGGGGCCGCCCGGCCGCCGCGCTCATCTCCACGAACAGATCGATCTCGGCGTCGCTGAACTGGTCCAGACACCCGGCGACGATCGCCTCGATCTGCGTCCCCTCGTGCTCACCGACGGCCCGCGACAGCGCCAGCAGCTCCTCCGGCCCCGCATGCCGCGAGGCGACGGGCTGCCCGTCCCCGTCGGAATGCGTGGACGACTGCGTGGTCGAGAACCCCCAGGCGCCGGCCTCCATGGCCTCGTGCAGCAGCCCTACGATCGCCTCCAGCTGCTCGGCGCTCGGCTGCCCCCCGACCGCCTCCGCGCCCATCACATACCGCCGCAGCGCGCAGTGCCCCACCATGAACCCGGCGTTGACGGCGATCCGCCCCTCCAGGGCATCCAGATACTCCCCGAAGGAACTCCAGCTCCACGGCGCCCCCTCCTCCAACGCCACCAGCGACATCCCCTCCACCTTGGACATCATCCGGCGGGTGTAGTCGGCGTCGGCAGGACGGTCGGGGTTGAGCGGCGCGAGCGTGAACCCGCAGTTCCCGGCGGCGACCGTGGTCACCCCGTGGTTGAGGGAGGGGGTGGCGTACGGGTCCCAGAAGAGCTGGGCGTCGTAGTGGGTGTGCGGATCGACGAACCCGGGGGCGAGGACGAGCCCGGTGGCGTCCTCGGCCGTCCGGGACTCCTCGGTGATCGTGCCGATGACGGCGATACGACCGTCGCGGATACCGACGTCGGCGACGAACCCCGGAGCCCCGGTCCCATCGACGACGGTCGCACCTTTGATGACGTGATCGAGCATGCGGCCCCTCCTGAACTCCGAGGCGATGAGGATCTTTCAGGGGCGCGGGGAACTGCGCGACCGGCCACGACGCACCCGCACCCCGCAACGGCGATCAAGCGGCTTGACGGAACCGGGTCGTCCGGTGGACCGGATCCGTGTCGATCTTGGGAATCACATGCTCCCCGATCAGCCGGATCGTCTGCAGCGTCTCCTCCTTCGGCACCCCCACCGGCAGCCCGAACGACAACTGATCGGCCCCGGCCTGCTCCCACCGCTTGCACTGGCGCAGCACCTCGTCCGGATCCCCGCAGATCAGCAGCTCCTCCTCGACGAGCAGCTCCACGAACTCCGGCGTGTACTCGGGCAGCGTCTCCGGCCACTCGGGGAACCCCTCGGGCCGCGGGAAGGTGTCGTGGTACCGGAACACCAGCGAGGGCAGATAGTGCAGCCCCCCGTTCGTGGCGATCCGAATGGCCTCGTCGTGCGTGGGCGCGCAGATCGCCGTCGTCGTCACCATCACGTTGTCGTTGACGAAGTCCCCGACGGGTTCCGCGTCGACGATCGCGGTCTTGTACTTCTCCAGCACCCACTCCATGTCGGAGACCTTCTGGATGCTGAACCCCAGGACGCCGAGCCCCTTCTTCGCGGCCATCTCGTACGACGGCGGCGACCCGGCCGCGTACCACATCGCCGGATGCGACTTGCCGTACGGCTTGGGCAGCACCTTCCTCGGCGGGAGCTGCCAGTGCTTGCCCTGGAAGCCGACGTACTCGTCCTGGAGCCACATCTTGGGGAACTCGGCGATGGTCTCCTCCCAGATCTCCTTGGTGTAGTTCATGTCGGTGATGCCGGGCAGGAAGCCGAGGATCTCGTGCGACCCGGCGCCCCGCCCGCTGCCGAACTCGAAGCGGTTCTGGCTGAGGTGGTCGAGCATGGCGACCTTCTCGGCCACCTTCACGGGGTGGTTGACCTGGGCAAGGGGGTTGAAGATGCCCGATCCGAGGTGGATCCGTTCCGTCGCGTGGGCGAGGTAGGCGAGGAACACCTCGTTGGCGGAGAGGTGGGAGTACTCCTCCAGGAAGTGGTGCTCCGACGCCCAGGCGTACTTGAAGCCGGAACGGTCCGCCTGGATGACGTACTCGGTCTCCTCCATCAGCGCCTTGTGCTCGGCGAGGGGGTCGGTCTCGGCGCGCTTGCCCACGTATCCCTGTACAAAGAGCCCGAATTCCACCGCGGTTCACCGTCCCATGTCCAGGTGGTCCTGCTGAGTCCTACGACTTTCTGACGTACCGTCAGAAAGGTCAATAGCTGACGGCTCGTCAGATGACACTGACCCCGGCGAGCCATCCCCCGTCGATCACGAACGGCTGCCCGGTGATGTACGAGGACTCCTCCGAGGTGAGGAACAGCGCCAGCCGGGCCACCTCCTCCGCCCGCCCGATCCGGCCCAGCGGCACGAGCTTGCGGTAGAGCTGGTCCAGCGCCCGGGTGGTCTCCTCGGGGTCCGCGTCGGGGTCCAGCCGGGCCGGATTGGACATCGCGGTGTCGATGGCACCGGGGCACACGGCGTTGACGCGGATACGGCGGGGCGCCAGCTCCAGGGCGGCGACCCGGGTGAGGCCGAGCACGGCGTGCTTGGTCGCGGCGTAGGCGCCGACGGCCGCCATGCCGGTGAGCCCGGTGTAGGAGGCGGTGTTGACGATGGTGCCGCCGTCGGCGAGCTGCGGCGCGACCGTGCGCACGCCGAGGAAGCAGCCGACCTGGTTGACCTGGACCACCTGCATGAACTCGTCGAGGGGGGTGTCGACCAGGGCGTTGAAGCGCAGGATCCCGGCGTTGTTGACCAGCCCGTCGAGATGCCCGTACGCCTCCTTGGCGGCCCGTACGGCGGCGGTCCACTCCTCCTCGCGGCCGACGTCGAGGTGGACGTAGAGCGCGTCGATCTCCTCGGCGAGGGCCCGGCCCCGGTCGTCGAGGACGTCCGCGACGACGACCCGGGCGCCCTCCTCCCGGAACAGCCGCGCCTCCTGCTCGCCCTGCCCGCGCGCGGCGCCGGTGACCAGGACGACCCGTCCGTCGAGTCTTCCGCCGAGTCCTCCGTCGGGCTTGCCCATGTCAGTCTCCTCGCAGCCGGGGGGCCACCTCGGCCCCGAACGCCGTGATCTGGTCGATGAGTTCGGCGCGGTCGCGGCAGCGGAAGCGGACCTGGATCTGGTCCACGCCCAGCGCGGCATAGGCGCCGAGGGACTCGGCGAGGGCCTCGGGGGGCCCGGTGAGGGTGCGGCGGCCGGTGTCCCAGGCGGGAGCGCCGACGTAGAGGGGCTCGGTGATGGCGCCCACGGAGAAGGAGGTCCCACGGTCGCCCCGCAACCGCCGTATCCGTTCGATCTGCGCGGGCAGCCGGTCCCTGGGGTCGCCCTGGGGCAGCCAGCCGTCGCCCTTGAGGGCGGCCCGGCGGACCGCCGCCGGAGAGGAGCCGCCCACCCACAGCGGCACCCGCGCCTGGGCCGGCCGGGGCCGCTGCCCGAGCCCCTCGAAGTCGTACCGCTTGCCGTGGTGGACGGGGAACTCCTCCGGCCCGAGCGCGGCCCGCAGCGCGTCGATCGTCTCGTCCAGGACGGCGCCCCGGTGCTCGAAGTCCGCCCCGAGCGCCTCGAACTCCTCCCGTACGTGTCCGGCGCCGACCCCGAGGATCAGCCGGCCGCCGGAGAGCGCGTCCAGGGTGGCGTACTGCTTGGCCGTGACGAGGGGGTGGCGCAGACCGACGACGGCGACGTGGCTGAGCAGCCGGACGTGCTCGGTGACGGCCGCGAGGTGGGCGAGGGTGGCCACGGGGTCGTACCAGACCGTGCTCATCGCGTCCGCGAGGCGGCGCGGGATCGCCACGTGGTCGCAGACGGCGAGGTAGGCGAAGCCTGCGCGGTCGGCGGCGCGGGCGAGCGCGACGAGGTCGGCCGGGCCCGCGTCGGCCTCCCAGGGCTCGGCGTACATCGTGGACTGGGACTGGACGGGGAGCTGGATGCCGTAGGAGAGGCGCGGCGGGGGCCCGTCGAGGCTCACCGGGGGCTCCACAGGCCGTCGGGGGTCAGTCCGAGCAGGTCGATGGCGTTGCCGCGCACGATCCGCTCGACGACCTCCGGGTCCAGGTGGCCCATCTGGGCCTCGCCGACCTCGCGGGACTTGGGCCAGGTGGAGTCGGAGTGGGGGTAGTCGGTCTCGTAGAGGACGTTGGCGAGACCGATGGAGTCCAGGTTCCGCAGGCCGAAGGCGTCGTCGAAGAAGCAGCCGTAGACGTGGTCGGCGAAGAGCTCGGACGGGGGCCGGTGGACCTTGTCGGCGACGCCGCCCCAGCCCCGGTTCTCCTCCCAGACGACGTCGGCGCGCTCCAGGATGTAGGGGATCCAGCCGATCTGGCCCTCCGCGTACATCACCCTCAGGTTCGGGAAGCGTTCGAACTTGCCGCTCATCAGCCAGTCGACCATCGAGAAGCAGCAGTTGGCGAAGGTGATGGTGGAGCCGACGGCGGGCGGGGCGTCCGCCGAGGTGGAGGGCATCCGGCTGCTGGAGCCGATGTGCATGGCGACGACCGTGCCGGTCTCGTCGCAGGCGGCGAGGAAGGGGTCCCAGTAGTCGGTGTGGACCGAGGGCAGGCCGAGGTGCGGGGGTATCTCGGAGAAGGCGACGGCGCGGACCCCGCGGGCGGCGTTGCGGCGGACCTCGGCGGCGGCCAGTTCGGCGTCCCACAGGGGGATGAGGGTGAGCGGGATGAGCCGGCCGTGTGCGTCCGGGCCGCACCACTCCTCCACCATCCAGTCGTTGTAGGCGCGCACGCAGAGCAGGCCCAGCTCGTGGTCGGCGGCCTCGGTGAAGGTCTGGCCGCAGAAGCGGGGGAAGGTGGGGAAACAAACCGCGGACTGCACGTGGTTGACGTCCATGTCGGCGAGACGGGAGGGGACGTCGTAGGAGCCGGGGCGCATCTGCTCGTAGGTGATGACCTCCAGCTTGATCTCGTCCCGGCTGAAGCCGACGGCGGTGTCCAGGCGGGTGAGGGGGCGCTTGAGGTCCTCGTAGACCCACCAGTCGCCGAGGGGGCCGTCGTCGCCGGGGCCGCCCATGACGGGCCTGAAGTGGCCGCCGAGGAAGGTCATCTCCTTCAGCGGGGCGCGCACGATGCGCGGACCGGTGTCGAGGTGCTTCTTCGGGAGCCGGTCCTGCCAGACGGTGGGGGGTTCGACGGTGTGGTCGTCGACGGAGATGATCAGCGGGAGAGGAGTCGTGGTGCCGGATGTGGTCTCCATGGGGGCACGGTAGCGCTGATCTGACGGTCCGTCAGCTGTATCAGACGGGGGCGAAGTTGATCGACTCTGTGGAGAGGTGTGCGTCCCGGATGTGAGGGCTGTGTGGACTCACGCGTGTCGTCCGGAATCGGCGCCGTCCGCGGCTGACGAGTACGGCACGCACAAGGCAAACTGAACCGGTCATTCGGATGTCTAAGGGGAGCCCTGATGGACCACCGCGTAGGACCCGGCGGCCCGCGCGTGCCGGAGCAGCGGCGCGCCGGATCCCCCGTGGAACCGGCGGCCCTCCGCTTCGACGTGCTCGGCCCGGTGCGCGCACGGCGTGGCGAGGAGCAGCTCGCCACCGGTTCCCCGCAGCAGCGGGCGCTGCTGGCCGCCCTGCTGCTGCGCGAGGGCCGTACGGCGACGGCGGGTGAGCTGATCGACGCGCTGTGGGGCGAGGAGCCTCCGTCGCAGGCCCTGGCGGCGGTACGGACGTACGCCTCGCGGCTGCGGAAGGTGCTGGACCCGGGTGTCCTGGTGAGCGAGTCCGGCGGGTACGCCGTCCGCGGGCTCGGCGAGGGCGCGCTGGACCTCGCGCGGGCCCAGGAGTGGGCCGCCGAGGCGGAGAAGGCGCGCAGCGCCGGGGACCTGGGCCGGGCCCGCGAGGGGCTCAACCGGGTGCTGGGGCTGTGGGACGGGGAGGCGCTGGCCGGGGTCCCCGGTCCGTACGCGGAGGCGCAGCGGGTCCGGCTGGAGGAGTGGCGGCTGGGGCTGCTGGAGTCCCGGCTCGACCTGGATCTGGAGCTGGGCTGCCACACGGAGGCCGTCTCGGAGCTGACGGCGCTGACGGCCGCGCATCCGCTGCGCGAACGGCTGCGGGAACTGCTGATGCTGGCGCTGTACCGCAGCGGGCGGCAGGCGGAGGCGCTGGCGGTGTACGCGGACACCCGGCGGCTGCTGGCGGAGGAGCTCGGCGTCGACCCGCGGGCCGGTCTGCGGGAGCTCCAGCGCCGTATCCTCCAGGCGGACCCGGACCTGGCGGAGCCCTCGGCCCCGCCGGCGGAACCGGGGGTCGTCCGGGTGCGTCCCGCGCAGCTCCCGGCGACCGTGCCCGACTTCACCGGTCGCGCGTCCTTCGTGACCGAGCTGAGCGAGGTGCTGGCCGAGTCCGGCGCGAGTGGGGGCGCCGGCCGGGTCATGGCGGTGTCGGCGCTGGCGGGGATCGGGGGCGTCGGCAAGACGACCCTCGCCGTGCACGTGGCCCACCGGGCCCGCGCGGCCTTCCCCGACGGGCAGCTCTACGTCGACCTGCAGGGCGCCGGCGCGCGGGCGGCGGAGCCGGAGACCGTCCTGGGCTCCTTCCTGCGCGCCCTCGGCACGGCGGACTCGGAGATCCCGGACTCCCTGGAGGACCGCGCGGCGCTGTACCGGTCGGTGCTGGACGGTCGCCGGGTGCTGGTGCTGCTCGACAACGCGAAGGACGCGGCCCAGGTACGACCGCTGCTGCCGGGCACGGAGGGCTGCGCGGCCCTGGTCACCTCCCGGGTCCGGATGGTCGACCTGGCGGGCGCGCACCTGGTCGACCTGGACGTGATGTCCCCCGACGAGGCGCTCGCGCTGTTCACGAGGATCGTCGGCGAGGAGCGGGTGGCCTCCGAGCGGGACGCCGCGCTGGACGTGGTGGCGGCCTGCGGCTTCCTGCCGCTCGCGATCCGCATAGCGGCCTCCCGCCTCGCGGCCCGCCGTACCTGGACGGTCGCGGTCCTCGCGGCCAAGCTCGGCGACGAGCGCCGCCGGCTGGACGAACTCCAGGCGGGAGACCTGGCGGTGAAGGCCACGTTCGAGCTGGGCTACGGGCAGCTCGAGCCGGGCCAGGCCCGGGCGTTCCGGCTGCTGGGCCTGGCGGACGGTCCCGACATCTCCCTCGCGGCGGCCGCCGCGGTCCTCGACCTGCCCGCCGAGGACACGGAGGACCTGCTGGAGGGCCTCGTCGACACGTCGTTGCTGGAGTCGGCGGCGCCCGGGCGCTACCGGTTCCACGATCTCGTACGGCTCTACGCGCGTGCCTGCGCGGAGCGGGACGAGCGGCCCGCCGACGGGCGGGAGGCCGCGCTGTCGCGGCTGCTCGACTTCTATCTGGCGTCCGCGGCGGCGGTGTACGCGCTGGAGCGGCCCGGGGAGCGCGTCCTCGACCACTTCGCGACCACCCGGTACCAGGGGCTGTCCTTCGCCACCCAGCAGGCCGCGCTCGACTGGCTGTTCACGGAGGCCGACACCCTGCTGTCCTGCGCCCGTCAGTCGGCGGGCCCCGGGATGCTGCGCCGCGCCGCCGATCTGCTGATGGCGGCCGTGGACCTGGGGGAATCCGGCGCCAACTCCTACCAGTTCACCCAGGCGGCGACGGCGGTCAGCGAGTCCGCCCGGTCGGCCGGGGACAACCTCGCGGAGTCCCGGGCCCGGACCATGCTGACGCACGTCCACAGTCTGTCCGGGCGGTTCGCGGAGTCGGAGGCCGAGGCACGGCGGGCGCTGGAGCTGGGGCTGGCGGCGAAGGACCCCGTGGCGTCGGGCCAGGCACCGAACCAGCGGGGCATCATCGCCCTCTACGAGAACCGGCACGCCGACGCCGAACGGCATCTGACCCAGGCGCTCGAAGCGTTCCGGGCGGACCACAACAAGCCCGGGGAGGCCGCCGCGCTCTGCAACCTGTCGCGGGTCCACCTCGCCACGGGGCGCACCGCGAGCGCCGTCGAGCTCGCCCGGCAGGGCATCGCCCTCTACGAGGCGGCCGACACCGGTCTCGCGCTGCGGCTCGCCAACGGCAAGTACGCGCTCGGGCTGGCCCTGACGGGGGCCGGTCAGGTCGACCAGGCGCACACCGTCCTCACGGAGGCGCTGGAGACGTTCCGGGAGAACCGGCAGCAGTTCTGGTACGGCATGACCCTCTTCCGGCTGGCCGAGGTCCATCTGGCCGACCGCCAGCCCGCCCAGGCCGCCGCCCAGGCCGAACAGGCGCTCGCCGTGCTGCACGGCATCGGCGGCGAGTGGCGGCGGGCCAACATCCTCACCGTCCTCGGACGCGGGCTCGCCGCCATCGGCCAGACGGGCCGCGCCCAGGCCTGCTGGTCGGACGCCCTCACGGTCTTCAAGGAACTGGGCTCCCCGGAGGAGGCAGAGGTCCAAGCCCTCCTCAAGCCGACGGCGGTGGCGTAGGGGGCGGTCCGGCGGGCGGACGGGGGGACGGGCAGTCCGGGGGCGGATGGGCGGTCCGGGGGCGGATGGGCGGTCCGGATGTCCGGCGGGCGGGCGGACAGGCAGGTCCGGCGGACAGGCGGACGGACGGGCGGGCAGGCAGTCCGGCGGGGGCGGACGGACGGTCCCGCCGACGGACGGACGGGCGGGCAGCCAGGTCCGGGGACAGGCGGACGGAGGGGCGGGCAGGCGGTCCGGCGGGGGCGGACGGACGGTCCCGAAGGCGGGCGGGCGGGCGGGCAGTCCCGGCGGGGGCGGACGGACGGTCCCGCCGAAGGGCGGGCGGGCGAGCGGTCCCGCGGGCGGGGTTTCGAGGGCGGGCGGACGGACGGTCCCGCAGGCGGGCGGTCCGGTGGTCCTGCGGGCGGGCGGTCCGGCGTCCCGCGGACGAGCGGTCCGGCGGACGGGCGGACGGGCAGTCCCGGCCGGGGCGGACGGACGGTCCCGCCGAAGGGCGGGCGGGCGAGCGGTCCTGCGGGCGGGCGGGGTTTCGAGGGCGGGCGGGCAGAGTGCGGGGGCGCCGGGGCGGTCCCCGCGTTCATCAATCGTTTATCGCATCAGGGCACTGTCGTCCCTACCGATCCGCCGCGTCGGGGGGCAGACGGGTCGGGCTGTGGCCGCACCACTAAGGTGAGCGGCCTTGCGAAGCTCGTTCGGCGGCCTGGGGGGGCCGCCGGACGGGCCGGTCCATCCGCTGCACCGACTGATTCAGGAGTCCGCCATGGCCGACACCAGCCAGAGCCTCAAGCCGACGGACGCTCACGCCTCCAGCGAGGAGCTCACCACGCTGGACGCCCACGCCTCCAGCGAACCGCTCAACACCACCGGGGCCGCGGCCGACGAGGTCACCACGCTGGACGCCCACGCGTCGAGCGAGCCCCTCAAGACCGCCGCGGACGAGGAGATCACGACGCTCGACGCCCACGCGTCGACCCAGCGTCCGTGACGTAACAGACCGCTCCCGGACGGGGAAGCGCGGCCGCGGTGGCGCGGAGGGGGAGCCACCGCGGCCGACGCGCGTCCCGGGGCAGGGGCTGTCAGGGCTTCACGCCCGGCCCCGCAACTCCCCTTTCAGGACCTTCCCGCCGGCGTTGCGCGGCAGTTCGCCCACGAACTCCACCGACCTCGGCACCTTGTAGTTCGCCATCTCTCGGCGGGCCCAGGCGATGAGGTCGTCGGCGGTGAGGTGCGCGTCGCGGCGGCGGACGACGTAGGCCTTGCCGACCTCGCCGAGGCGGGGGTCCGGGACGCCGACGACCGCGACGTCGGTCACGTCGGGGTGCAGGCCGAGGAGTTGCTCTATCTCCGCCGGGTAGGCGTTGAAGCCGCCGACGATGAACATGTCCTTCAGCCGGTCGGTGATGCGCAGGTTGCCGGCCGGGTCCAGGACGCCGATGTCGCCCGTGCGCAGCCAGCCGTCGGGGGTGAGCGCCTCCCTGGTCGCCGCCTCGTCCTCGTAGTAGCCGCGCATGACGTTGAAGCCGCGGACCAGGACCTCCCCGGGCTCCCCCGGTGCCGCGTCCACCCGTACCTCCGTACCGGGGATCGCGCGGCCCGAGGTCGAGGCGATCACCGTGGGGTCGTCGCCCCGCCGGCACATCGTCACGATGCCGCTCGCCTCCGAGAGGCCGTACGCGGTGAGGACCGTCTCGACGCCCAGTTCGCCCCGCAGACGTTCGACCAGCCGGAGCGGCACCACCGCCGCGCCCGTCACCACCAGCCGCAACGACGACAGGTCGTGGGCGTCCCGTGACACGTGGTCCAGGAGGGACTGGTGGAGCGTGGGCGGGCCGGGCAGCACCGAGACCCGCTCCGCCGCCAGGTTCGCGAGGACCGTGTCCACGTTGAACACCGGCTGCGGGATCATCGTCGCGCCCCGCATCAGACAGGCGATCACGCCCGCCTTGTAGCCGAAGGTGTGGAAGAAGGGGTTGACGATCAGGTAGCGGTCGCCGTGGCGCAGGCCGGCCAGGTCGCTCCACACCTCGTACGCCCGCAGCGTCTGCGCGTGGGTGATCACCGCGCCCTTGGGGCGGCCGGTCGTGCCCGAGGTGAAGACGAGGTCCGAGGGCCAGTCCCCGCGCACCGAGTCCGCCCGTGCGCGGACCTCCGCCGCGCCCACCCCCTCCCCGCTCGCCAGGAAGTCCTTCCAGGTGCGGAAGTCCGCCGGGGCGTCGTCCGAGAGGACCACGACCTGCTCCAGGGCCGGGAGGCCGGGCAGGGGCCCGCGGCCGCCCGACGGCCCCTCCCCCGCCGCCCGGCGCAGCCACGCCACGTACGAGGTCCCGAGGAAGGTGCCCGTCACGAACAGCAGCCGGGCCCCGCTCCTGCGCAGCACATCCGCCGCCTCCGCTCCCTTGAAACGGGTGTTGAGCGGCACCAGCACCGCGCCCGCCGACACCGCGCCGAGCGCCGCGACCATCCAGTCCAGGGAGTTGGGGGCCCAGATGCCGACGCGGTCGCCCGCCCGCACCCCGTTCGCCAGGCAGGCCGCCGCCGCCCGTTCCACCCGGGCGCCCAGTTCGCCGTACGGGATCCGGGTGCGGCCCTCCACCACCGCCTCGGTGTCCGCGTACCGCTCGGCCGCCCGGCGCACCAGCCCGGGAATCGTCCCCCACTCCATGTCACCGCGCATGACGACCTCCCCAGTAGCTGACTACCCGTCAGATTAGCGGTAACCTGACGGCCTGTCAGCCGCGATGACACCCTGTTACCTGCCTTGCGGAGGTGCGTGCAGCGTGACCCTCAAGGACGCCACCGCGATCGTCGGCATCGGCCAGACGCGGTTCGCCAAGCATCTCCCCGAGAGCGAGAGGTCCCTCGCCTGCCGGGCCGTCCTCGCCGCGCTCGACGACGCCGGGATCGCACCGGGCGAGGTCGACGCGCTCGCCTCCTACACCATGGAGGAGACCGACGAGGTCGAGCTGGCCAAGGCGGTCGGCTTCGGGGACCTGACCTTCTTCGGCAAGGTCGGCTTCGGGGGCGGGGGTTCGTGTGCCACCGTCGCGCATCTGGCCGCCGCCATCGCCTCCGGGCAGGCCACGGTCGGAGTCGCCTGGCGGTCGCGCAAGCGGGGCAGCGGACCGCGCCCCTGGACCAACACGAGCGTCCAGCTCCCCACCCCCGCCCAGTGGACCCGCCCCTACGGCCTGCTCCGCCCGGCCGACGAGATAGCCATGCTGGCCCGCCGCTACATGCACGAGTACGGCGCGACCCGGGACCACCTGTTCAACGTGGCCCTGGCCTGCCGCAACCGGGCCAACCAGAACCCCGCCGCGATCATGTACGACCGCCCCCTCACCCGCGAGATGTACATGACCGCCCGCTGGATCAGCGAGCCCCTGTGCCTCTACGACAACTGCCTGGAGACGGACGGGGCGCTGGCCTGCGTGGTCGTCGCACGGGAGCGGGCCCGCGACTGCCGGCAGCGGCCGGTCTACGTCCACTCCGCCGCCCAGGGCCTGCCCGCCCAGCACCACGGCATGGTCAACTACTGGAACGACGACCCGCTCACCGGCCCCGCCTGGACGGCCGCCCGGCACCTGTGGAAACACGCCGACTTCACCCCGGCGGATGTCGACGTCGCCCAGATCTACGACGCGTTCACGGCCCTGGTGCCCCTCTCCCTGGAGGGCTACGGCTTCTGCGGCCGGGGCGAGGGCGGCGCGTTCACCGAGGGCGGCGCCCTGGAGACCGGCGGCCGGCTGCCCCTGAACACCGCCGGGGGCGGGCTCAGCGAGGCGTACGTGCACGGCTTCAACCTCATCAACGAAGGCGTACGGCAACTGCGCGGCACCAGCACCGCCCAGGTCCCGGACGCCGCCACCTGCCTCGTCACCGCCGGCGAGGGCGTCCCCACCTCCGCCCTGCTCCTGAGGAGCTGATGCCCCGTGCTGACCCCGGTCACCGACCCCGACGGCGCCCCGTTCTGGAAGTACGCCGCCCGGGGCGAGCTCCGCGTCCAGACCTGCGCCGACTGCGCCGAGCCGCGCTTCCCGCCCCGGCCCTGCTGCCCGCACTGCCAGTCCTTCGCGAGCGAGTGGCGCCCGATGTCGGGCCGGGGCCGTATCTGGTCCTACGTCGTCCCGCACCCGCCCCTGCTCCCCGACTACGCGGCGCGGGCCCCGTACAACGTGATCCTCGTCGAACTCGCCGACGCGCCCCGGATCCGCCTCGTGGGCAACCTCGTGCGGCACGCGGGGGCGCCCCTCGACTCGTTTCCCCCCGACCGGGTCCGCATCGGCGCCCGGGTGCAGGCGGTCTTCACCGCCGAGGGGCTGGTGCAGTGGGTCCTGGAGCGGCCGTGAGCGTCCTGCTGGACATCGACAAGGACACCGGCGTCGCGGTGGTCACCCTCGACCGGCCGCACCGGCTCAACGCCGTCGACCTCGACACGGCCCGGCGGCTCTCGGAGGTGTGGCGGGGCCTGCGCTTCGACGACACCGTACGGGCCGTGGTCCTCACCGGGGCGGGGACGCGGGCGTTCAGCACGGGCCTCGACCGGGACTCCGTCGTCCCGCAGCCCGACTCCCCCTACATGCAGGACGACCCCCTCCTGACCATCGGCCCCAAGGCGAACGACCTGTGGAAACCGGTGATCGCCGCGGTGGAGGGCATGGCCTGCGGAGGCGCCTTCTATCTCCTCGGTGAGTGCGAGTTCCTCGTCGCGGGCGCCGACGCCGTCTTCTTCGACCCGCACACCACCTACGGCATGGTCAGCGCGTACGAGTCCGTGCTGCTGGCGCAGCGGATGCCGTACGGCGAGGTCGCGCGGATGATGCTGATGGGCACCGCCGAACGGATCTCCGCCCGGCGGGCCCACGCCATCGGCCTGGTCTCCGAACTCACCGCCACCGGCGGGGCACGGGAAGCCGCCCTCGCCTGCGCCGCCGTCGTCGCCGGCTATCCGACGGCCGGCGTCCAGGGCACGGTACGGGCCCTGTGGTCGGCGAAGGAGGCGGCCCGCGCGGCGGGCTTCGCCCAGTCCCCCCACCTCATCTCCCTGGGCAACCTGCCCGCCGATCAGCAGGCGGCGCTGTTCGCGGGACGGTCGGGGGCGGGGCCTCGGGTGCGGTGAGGGCTGTCAGGTGCGGGTGGGGGCCGGCTTCGGTTCGGAGGGGAGCGGGGCCGGGCGCCGGGGGAGCAGCAGCGGGGTCGCCAGGAGGAGGGCGCCTGCCAGGGCCACGGCCGGGCGAGGGCCCAGAAGGGTGGCCAGGGCGCCCCACAGGGCCGTCAGAAGGGCGGTCGTGGCTCTGGTGGTCACCGCCCATGCGGTCAGGGTGCGGGCGACCCGGTCGGTCGGGGTGCGTTCGAGGCGGTAGGTGGCGCAGACGGGGTTGAAGACCCCGCAGCAGAAGATCAGCCCCAGTTCGACGCCCATCACCAGCAGCAGCCCAGCGGTGCCGGGCCCGAGGAAGGCCAGGCCGACGGGCCAGAGCGCGCGCAGCGCCCCCGACAGCACCAGGACCCGGCGCTGTCCGAACCGGGTGACGAGCGAGGGAGCCACTCGCGAACCGAGCAGCCCGCCGATCGCGGGTGCGGCGAAGGCCAGACCGTACTGCCACGGCGCGAACCCGAGCCGGCCGAGCATCAGGACGGCCAGCAGCGGCTGGGTCGCCATCACCAGGCCGTTGAACAGGGCGGTGTTGAAGAACAGCGGACGCAGCGCCGTGTCGGCGAGGACGTACCGCCAGCCGTCGAGCAGATCCCGGGCCCGCAGGCGCGGGGCCTCCCGCCGCTCGGGCCGCGGCTCACCGCCGCCCGTCGCGCGGATGCCCGCGGCGGAGAGCAGGTGGCTGACCGCGTCGGCCACCACCGTCGCCACCGGCCCGAGGAGCCCGATCGCGGCCCCGCCCAGCGGCGGTCCGACGATCGTCGTCGTCCAGGACGTCGACTCCAACCGGGCGTTGGCGGCCAGCAGGTCCTCCCCCGGCAGCAGCGTCTTCAGATACGCCCCGGACGCGGCGCGGAAGGCGATGTCGGCCGCCGCGACGACGACCGAGACCAGCAGGAGCTGTACGAAGGTGAGCGCGCCGAGCGCGAACGCGACGGGGACCGTCAGCAGCGCCGCGCACCGCACCAGGTCCATCCCGATCAGCACCTGCCGCTTGCGCCGGAACTCCACCCACGGCCCGAGCGGCACCGCCACCACCGCGCCGACCGCCGCCCCCACGGAGGACAGTGCCGCGACCTCCGCCGGCCCGGCGTGCAGCACCCGGATGGCGATCAGCGGGAACGCGCCGAAGGCGAGCCAGGTGCCGAGCGCGCTGGTCCCGTACGCCGCCCACAGCCACCCGAACGGGCGCCCCAACCGGTGCGTCCTCCTCATGGCCACCCCCTCGCTGACTCACCCGCACAACCGATCCGCGTCCGGAGGCATCAAAGCGAGCACCCTGTCCTGCGAGCAAACAACCACGAGACCACCCCGCCACAACCATCGGTTGTAGCCCTACCGGCGGAGCCCGCCGGCGTGGACGACTACGCCGGAGGCAGTACGCGTTCCCGGCGGTTGCGCTTGTCCAGCGCTCCGCCCGCCCAGATGCCCCAGGCGACACAGCCGCCCATCAGCAGGAAATAGCCGCCGAATCCCACGGCGTCACCGAGGAGCCACAGCGCCAGGGCGGGCGGCCCGAAAACGATCAGCGGGCCCACCACCCACCAGGACAGATAGGTCCGCAGTATCTCCGCACCGACGAGCGGCGTCTCCTCGTGCACCGCGTACCGGGTGACCTCGGTGCTGCCGTTGCCGTACTGCGTGTAGGTCGAGTCGCCGACGGTCAGCCGGTGGCGCCGCAAGGGAATCACCGGCAGGAAGAACAGCACGGCCCACTGGGTGGCGTAGTGGCTGCCGTCACGATTCACATGGCTGTAGCCCCGATACGTGGTGCCGAAGCCGTTCCAGGTCGACATCCGTCCCCCTCCTCGCCGCGACTGGCCTGAAGTGTCGCACGCGTGGCGGGATATGGGCGCCCCCTCCTTCACACCAGGTGCGCCCCGGTGTCAGTCGACGACCGGCGCGTACGGCTCGACCCGGCAGTGGTCGAAGCGGGAGAAGAGGGAGGTGTCGTCCACGTTCACCGACACGTCCGTCGAGGAGTTCGCCGAGACGTACGCCGTCGTGGCCTTGCGGTAGACCACGTCCGCCTGGTCGTTCAGGAACTCGACCTCGAAGGAGAAGGTGGCGTCCACCGCGTTGGGGTTGCCGACCGAGACCGTCGCGTACGGCGTCTTCTTCGTCGCGCAGCTCACGAGGTTCGTCGTGGCGTCCTGGAGCTCCGCCGGCGGCGTGCTCTCCGAGGAGCCCCCGGAGGTCGTCGTCCCCCCGCTCGACGACGAGCCGTCGTGGTCCTGGCGGGAGCTGCTGCAGCCGCCGCCGTCGCTGTCGCCGTGGCTGCCGTGATGGCGGCTCTTCCCCGTGGAGAAGCCCGTCAGTGCCAGCACCACCAGCACCGACACCGCCGCGAACCTGAACTTTCCGTGCCCCCGTCGATTCATGCCGTCAGCCTAGACAATGGCTGTCACGGCCATGTCACTGCCTGGCGACCGGACGACACGCGGCGTAGCGTCTGCGGTGGCGGCCGCCGTCCGGACCCTTTCCGTGCGGCGCCGGTACGACGGCCGTCCCGACGACCTCCCGCTGGATCAGGCCGTCCGTGCCGTCCCGGTTCCCTTCTCCGCGTCCAGCGCGTAGACGCAACGGTCCTTGCTGCACGCGTACACCACGCCGTCGCGGACCACCGGGGAGCCGGTGATCTCGCCGCCGGTGGCGAGCTTCCAGCGCAGCCGGCCGTCGTCGGCCTTGAGCGTGTAGAGCAGGTGGTCCGTGGAACCGAAGTGGATACGGCCCTCGGCGACCGCCGGGGAGCCCACGATGTCGCCGCCCGCCTGGAAGCGCCACTTCGGGGTGCCCGTGACCGCGTCGAGGGTGTAGAGGCCCTTGCCGCTGCCGACGTGGACGTGGCCCGCGGCGACGAGTACCGGGTCGATCGACGCCCGGGCCTCCGTGGCGATGCGCCAGCGGTCGCGGCCGTCGGCGGCGTCGAGGGCGTAGACCGTGCCGAGGTAGTCGGCGAGGTAGACGCCACCGCCGGTGACGGCCGGGCCGGGGACGAACGCCGGCGGGGAGAGGAAGACGGCGGGGGCCTCGAAGTGCCAGCGCACCATGCCGCTCGCCACGTCGACGGCGATGACACGGGTGCCGGCCGAGAGGTAGACGTGGCCGTCGGGGGCGGGGGTGACGCGGACCGGGACGCCGCCGCAGGAGGCCGCGTCGCCGATGGGGTACGACCAGCGCTCGTCACCCGTTCGGGCGTCCAGGGCTCTGAGCCGGGCGTCCTGCCAGACGAAGACCGTGCCGTCGTGCAGGGCGGGGCCCGCCTCGGGCGACTCGAAGTCGCTCTGGCAGCCGGAGATCTCCCAGAGCTTCTGCCCGGTGGAGGCCTCCCAGGCCTGGACGCCGCCGCCGCGGGTGGCGGTGACGACCGTGCCGCGCTCGGCCCGCAGACAGTAGACCCAGGCGTCCGTCTGGAGCCGCCACAGGTCCTGGCCCTCGCGGGCCTCCAGGGCGAACAGCGTGGGGCCGTCGGAGGCGTGGACACGGCCGTCGGCGACCGCCATCGACCAGGCCACGTCCCGGGTCTTGAAGCGCCGCCGCCCGGTCGCCACGTCGAGGGCGTGCACCTCGAAGGAGGTGACGTAGACGAGGTCGCCGAAGACGGCCGGGGTGCCCCACACGTCGTTGGACATCCGGAACCGCCAGGGGCGCCAGCCCGCCGGGTGGCCGTCGGGGGCGGCCGCCGTCTGCGGGGCCGTGAGGGCGGTGTCGGCCGCGCCCCCGACGCCGGGGCGGACGCGGGTCCAGTTGGCGACCAGTCCGGGCTCGGGCAGCGGTGCCTTGACGGCGGCGGTGGCGCGGACGTCGGCGACGCGCGGGCCGGGGCCGATCGGCACGGCCGCACCGGCCAGGTGGACCGGGCCGGGGTCGGGCGCGCCGATCCCGACGGGCACCGGGCCGGGCCCGGGCACCACGGGGTCGTGCGAGGGCGGCGGGGGCAGCGGCAGCGGGCCGCGCGGGCTCACCGGTGCCGGTTTGGGGGCGGGACGGCCGCCGCGGCGGGTCTCGATGAGGGTGACCGCCTTCTCGGGCAGCCACGCCGACGCCGTACCGCTGTCGTCGGAGCCGGAGCCGAACAGGTGCGGGGCGAGCTGGGCCTGGAGGTCGGCCGGGTTGGGGCGGGCCGCGGCCTCCATCTGCATACAGGACTCGATGAGGGGGCGCAGCTCGTCCGGGAGGCCCTCCAGGTCCGGGCCCTCGCGCAGGAGCATGAAGACCGTCTCGACCGGGTTGGCGCCGTGGAAGGGCGGGTGGCCGGTGGCGGCGAAGACGAGCATGGAGCCCAGCGAGAAGACGTCGCTGGCGCCGGTGACGCTGCGGGAGTCCTTGGCCTGCTCGGGGGACATGTAGGCGGGGGTGCCGACGGCGACGTTCGTCATCGTCAAACGGGTGTTCGAAACGCCGGAGGCGATGCCGAAGTCGATCACCCGGGGGCCGTCCTCGACGACGAGGACGTTGGAGGGCTTGAGGTCACGGTGGACCAGCCCGGCCCCGTGGATCGACTGGAGCGCCTCGGCGACACCCGCGGCGAGCCAGCGCACGGCCTGGGCCGGGAGCGGCCCGCAGTCGTTCACTATCTCCTCGAGGGAGGGCGCGGGGACGTAGGCCGTGGCGAGCCAGGGCACGGCGGCGCGCGGGTCGGCGTCGACGACGGCGGCCGTGTAGAAGCCGGAGACCGCCCGCGCCGCCTCCACCTCGCGCGTGAAGCGCACGCGGAAGAGCTGGTCCTCGGCGAGCTCGGTCCGGACCGTCTTGATCGCCACGCGCCGGCCCGACGCCGAGCGCGCCAGATAGACCAGCCCCATGCCGCCGGCCCCCAGCCGTCCCAGCACCTCGAACGGCCCGATCCGCCGCGGATCGTGCTGCGTCAGCTGATCCACCACTTGCCTGCCACCTCCCCGTACGGGCCACGACACCCACTATGTGTACGCGACCGAAGTGCAGCGTCTCACCACCGCACCGCCATGGCGGCACGCACCCCAGATTCTTCCTGGCCGGGCGGCTGGTTGCGAACCCGGGGGCGATCGGGGTGTCTCATCTCATAAAGGGGCGAAACAGCCTGCGGAACGGGGCGTGAGCGGGTACTCCGGTACGTGGTTCAACGCTGAAGAAGCGCGAACGACGCACCTTGATTGTCCGTGACGACCGCCACGATTCCGTACGAGGCGGTGAACGGGCCCGCCGTGACCCGCCCGCCGAGCCGGCTCACCGCGCCGAGCGCCGCCTCGCAGTCCCGGACCCCGAAGTGGACCAGGAAGTGCGGTGGCATGACCTCCGGGAAGACGTCGGTGACCGGCACCCGCCCGAAGTCGGGCGCGGCGCCGGGCCCGAAGAGGGCCTCGTGGAAGAGATGGCCGTAGAAGGTGTTGGCGGTCTCGGTGTCCCGGGCGTAGAGCTGCGCCCAGGCGAAGGCGCCGGGGATGTGCCGGACGCCGAAGCCGGGGTGGCTGCCGGGCTGCCAGAGGCCGAAGACGGCGCCCTCGGGGTCGGCGGCGAGGGCCGCGGAGCCCAGTCCGTCCACCGGGAACGGGGGCATGACCACCTGTCCGCCGGCCGACCGGATCCGCCGGACGGTGGCCTCGGCGTCGGGGGTGGAGAAGTACACGGTCCAGACGGTGGGCATCCGGCCGTCCGTCTTGTGGGCGAGGGCGGCGACGGGCCGGCCGTCCAGCAGGGCCCACACGGAGGCGCCGTAGGCCTGCTGGAAGGTCCATCCGAAGAGTTCGCCGTAGAACCGCCTGCCCGCGTCCACGTCGGGAAGCTGCGCGTCCACCCAGCACGGGACGCCCTCGGGGACCGCCCCGGCGCCACCCTCTGTGTTCACCGATGCCCTGTTTTCGGCCATGCAGCCAAACTAACGGCGGTTCACGCAACGCGCAGACCAGCGCACCCTTCCTCCGAGCCTCTCGCACCCCATTTGCAGTCGGCCGAATCGCGCTCCGATCACCCCTCGGTAAGCTGACGGCATGACAGGACAAGTGCGTACCGTCGACGGCCGCGTGGCCGGCCGGCGCGGGCAGGCGACGCGGCAGAAGCTGCTGGACTGCCTCAGCGAGATGCTCAGCTCCTCTCCGTACCGGGACGTCAAGGTCATCGACGTGGCCCGGAAGGCGGGCACTTCGCCCGCGACCTTTTACCAGTACTTTCCGGACGTCGAGGGCGCCGTCCTGGAGATCGCCGAGCAAATGGCCGCCGAGGGCGCCGCGTTGACGGAGCTGCTGGAGGGTCGCTCGTGGGTCGGCAAGGCCGGCTGGCAGACGGCGCAGGAACTCGTCGACGGGTTCCTGGAGTTCTGGAAGAAGAACGACGCGATCCTCAGGGTCGTCGACCTCGGCGCGGCCGAGGGCGACAAGCGCTTCTACAAGCTGAGGATGAAGATCCTCAACTCGGTGAACAACTCCCTCTCGGACGCCGTCGCCGAACTGCAGTCCAAGGGCCGGGTCGACAAGGACGTGAACCCGGCGGCGATCGCCGGTTCGCTGGTCGCGATGCTCGCGGCGGTCGCCTCGCACCAGAAGGGCTTCACGTCCTGGGGCGTCAAGCAGGCCGAACTCAAGCCGAACCTGGCGCTGTTGGTCCACCTCGGCATCACCGGCAAGAAGCCGACGAAGTAAGTCTCCAGTCCTGTCTGGCGGGCGGTGGTTCCACGAGGGTGGGGCCACCGCCCGTGCCGCTATGCCGGCAACGGCCGGTCCTTGACCACGTGCTTCATCACCAGCGTGGACGTCAGCCGCTGCACCCCCGGCAGGGTCGCGAGCCGCTCGTCGTACAGCCGTTGGAAGGCGGCGAGGTCGGCCGTCGCCACCCGCAGCAGATAGTCGGGCTCCCCGAAGAGCCGCTGGGCGTCCAGGACGTGTTCCAGTTCGCCGACCGCCCGCTCGAACTCGGCGACCGTGTCCCGGTCCTCCTGTCGCATGGACACGAAGACCAGCGCCTCGAAGGTCAGCCCGACGGCGGCCGGGTCCACCACCGCCCGGTAGCCGCTGATCGCCCCGGACCGCTCCAGCTCCCGCAGCCGCCGATGGCAGGGCGAGACGCTCAGGCGCACCCGCGCGGCCAGCTCGGTCACGGTCAGCCGCCCGTCCTGCTGCAGCTCGGCAAGAATCTTCCGGTCCACGTCGTCCATGGGGCAGATCTTTCCCCATTGTCCCGCGTTTCCGGAAAAGAACAGGAACACTTTCGGCAGGATCGCGCCTAATGTCCCCGGTATGGACACGGGAACGCTGATCTCTTTCCTCGCGCTGGACCTGCTGCTGGTCTGTGTGCCGGGCGCCGACTGGGCCCATGTGATCTCCGCCGGGCTGCGCGGCCGCTCGGTGGGCGCGGCGGTGGGCGGTCTGGTGAGCGGCTACGCCCTGCACACGGCGCTGGCGACGGCGGGCCTGGCCGTCCTGGTCGCGGGCTCGCCCGCGCTGCTCACCGCGCTCACGGTGGCGGGGGCGGGGTATCTGGTGTGGCTGGGCTGGGGCGTGCTGCGGCGGCCCGGGGTGCCGGCGGAGGGCGAGCCGGCGGTCGAGGGCCGGGTCTTCCCGCAGGGCGCGATGATCAGCGGGCTGAACCCGAAGGGGCTGCTGCTGTATCTGTCGATCCTGCCGCAGTTCCTGGTGACCGGGGGCGGCTCGCACCTCCCGGTCGCCGCGCAGACCGCCGCCCTCGGGGTGCTGCACATGGCGTGCTGCGCCGCCGTCTATCTCGCGGTCGGCGTCCTGGCCCGGGCGGTCCTGGGCGCCCGCCCCGCGGCGGCCCGCGCGGTCACCCGCACCTCGGGAGCGGCGATGCTGGGCATCGGCACGTTCCTGCTGCTCCAGCACGCCCTCTAGGCCGTGTCTGACAATTCCCGTCTGCCTCGCGACGCCATGCACGCACTCTCGGCGCACCGGGCGCAGACCCGAGTACGCCCAGTACGAGGGTCTACGCCCGGCACGCCGAGAGCACGCACCTGACGCCGCCAGGCCGCCCTCCGGGCGACGACGGGAATTGTCAGACACGGCCTAGCTGTGCTGACCGGACAGGTTGGTGACACGGCTGGCTGGGGGGTGGCCGCCGATGCCGGTGTGGGGTCGGTGGTAGTTGTACCAGTGCAGCCAGTCGGGAAACGCTGCCTGACGTTCGCTGTCTGACATGTAGGGCCGCGTGTAGGCCCATTCCTCGAGCAGGGTGCGGTGGAAGCGTTCGACCTTGCCGTTCGTCTGCGGCCGCCAGGGCCTCGTCCAGCGGGGACTGATCCCCAGGTCGAGGCAGGTGTCACGCCAGGTGTTCTTGGTGTAGGCCCAGGCGTTGTCGGTCAGGACCCGTTCGACGGTGATCCCTTGCTGCGCGAACCAGGCGGTGGCGCGGGTGAGGAAGGCGGCGCAGGTCGGGGCGGTCTCGTCGGGCAGGTCTTCGGTGTAGGCCAGGCGGGAGTGGTCGTCCAGGGCGGTGTGCAGGTAGGCGTAGCCGGTCCCGGTGCGGTTGCGTCGGCCTTCGGCGCGGCCCTGGGTGCGGTGCCCGCCGCCGTCGGGAATCCGCCCCAGCTTCTTGACGTCGATGTGGACCAGTTCGCCGGGCCGTGCACGCTCGTAACGGCGGACGGGTTCGCCGGTGGCCCGGTCGACGGCGGCCAGGACGGGCAGGCCGTGCCGGCGCAGGATGCGATGGGCGGTGGAGGCGGCGACGCCGGTGCGGGCGGCCAGCCGCAGTGGGCCGATACGGTGCTCGCGCCGCAGCCGCACGACCCGTTCTTCCACCGCCGCCGGTGTCCGGTGCGGTTGACGGTGCGGGCGGCTGGAGCGGTCCCGCATCCCCGCCTCGCCGTGCTGCCGGTAGCGGCTCGCCCAGCGTGCGGCGGTGGTGTGACTGACCTGGAAGCGTTCCGCGGCCCGGCGCAGCGGCCAGCCGTCGTCCACGACACACCGGGCCAGACGGAGCCTGCCGGTCGGCGTCAGCGGCGCATTACGGTGGGACACGAGGGCCTCCTGAGCGTTGGTGCAGATGTCGCGATCCACACCGAACCCGGAAGGCCCTCACCTGTTCAAGCACCCAGCACGCGTGTCACCAACGTCCCGGGACAACACACCTAGCGCCGGGGCACCAGCCGGAACACCCGGATCTCCCGCTCCACCCTCGCCTGGTAGGTCGCGTACGGCGGCCAGAACGCGAGCAGTTCCGTCCAGACCGCCGCCCGTTCCTCCCCCGTCAGCAGATGGGCGGTCACCGGTATGCCGGTCCCCTTCCAGCTGATCTCGGCGTCGGGGTGGGCGAGGAGGTTGGCGGTCCAGGCGGGGTGGCCGGCGCGGCCGAAGTTGGAGCCGACGAGGATCCAGGTGCGGCCGTCGCGCTCCGGCATGCAGGCCAGTGGGGTGCGGCGCGGCTGTCCGCTGCGGGCGCCGGTCGCGGTGAGGATCACCCCGGGCAGCATCTGGGCGCTGAGCAGCACCTTTCCCCGGGTGAGCCGGTGCACGGCCCGGTCGAGGGCGGGGACGACATGGGGGGCGAACCGGGCGAAGGCCCGGGTCGAGGACACCTTCTGCACCACGCGGACGCCGATCACACCGCCACCTCCGGCCGTCCGGCCCGTGCGAACAGTCCCGACTCCTCGGCCGCGTGGGCGCGCAGCCGGTGCACGGGCCCGAACAGCAGCTCGTCGCCGGCGGCCCGTTTGAAGTACAGATGCGCCTCGTGCTCCCAGGTGAACCCGATGCCGCCGTGCAGCTGGATCCCCTCGGCGGCGGCGAGCCGCAGGGCCTGGAGCGCCTGCGCGAGGGCGAGCCCGCCGACGCGTTCCCCGTGTCCGGTCGCCCAGGCGGCGTAGTACGCGGCCGACCGGGCGGCCTGGACCTGGACGTACACATCCGCCAGCCGGTGCTGCACCGCCTGGAAGGAGCCGATCGCCCGCCCGAACTGCTCGCGCTGTCCGAGGTACTCCACGGTCCGCTCCAGCGCCCGGTCGGCGGCCCCGACGGCCTCGCAGGCGAGGAAGGCGGCGGCGAAGTCCCCGGTGCGGGCCAGCGGCCCGGCCACCTCCGTCTCGTCGTCGCCCAGCAACTCCGCCTCCACGTCCCGTAGTTGCAACCGTCCCTGCGGCCGGGTCGCGTCGAGCGCGGTCTGCCGGGTCCGTACGGTCCCCGCGGCGTCCCCGGCCACCAGGAACAGCAGGGTCCGCGACCGTACGAACCCCCCGGTGTGGGCGGCGACGACCAGCAGCCCGGCGCTGTGCCCGTCGAGGACCTGGGACGTCTCGCCGTAGAGCCGCCAGCCGTACCCGGTCCGCCGGGCCTGCACTCCTCCCGCGCGCCCGCCGCCGGACCAGTCGCCGCCGCCCGGCCCGGTCAGGGCGAGCGCGCCGGCGAGGGCGGAGGCGGGGACGGCGAGGGCGGCGGTCAGGGTGCCGTCGGCGATCCGGGGGAGCAGGCGGGCGCGCTGGCTGTCGGTGCCGAGGGCGAGGAGCAGGGGTGCGGCGAGGACGGAGGTGGCGAGGAGGGGGGTGGGGGCGAGGGCCCGGCCGGTCTCCTCGGCGGCGAGGGCGAGGTCGGTGCGGGGGCAGCCGATCCCGCCGTACGCCTCGGGGAGGGCGAGGCCGGGCAGGCCGAGTTGTTCGGCGAGGGCGGTCCACAGGGCGCCGTCGTGTCCGGCGGGACCGGCGAGGGCGGCCCGCAGTTCCTCGGGGCCGCAGCGTTTGTGGAGCAGTTCCCGCAGCGTGCGGCGTATCTCGTCCTGTTCGGTGGTGAGGCGGGGGTCCATGGCGGTTCCCTCCGGATCCGGCTTCCCTCCTGATCCGGCACTTCCCTCCGGATCTGACGGTCCGTCATATTAGGAGCGACCGTGCGAGATGCCCAGAGGAAGGTGGCCCCTCATGACCGCGGGGACCCGGAAAGTGGCCGTCGTCGGTGTCGCGCTCTCGGACTGCGGCCGGGTGGACGAGGCGACCCCGTACGCCCTGCACGCCCAGGCGGCCCGCCGGGCGCTGGCGGACGCGGGGCTCGACCGGTCGAGGGTGGACGGGCTGGCCTCCGCCGGCCTCGGCACCCTCGCCCCGGTGGAGGTGGCCGACCACCTGGGCCTTCGCCCCACCTGGGTCGACTCCACCTCCGTCGGCGGCTCCACCTGGGAGGTCATGGCGGCGCACGCGGCCGACGCGATCGCCGCCGGGCACGCGAACGCCGTCCTGCTGGTGTACGGCTCCACCGCCCGCGCCGACATCCGGGCGGGCCGCCGCACCGGAACCTTCGCCTTCGGCGCACGCGGCCCGCTCCAGTTCGAGGTGCCGTACGGCCACACCCTGATCGCCAAGTACGCGATGGCGGCCCGCCGCCACATGGTCGAGTACGGCACGACGATCGAACAGCTCGCGGAGGTCGCCGTCCAGGCGCGGGCGAACGCGGCGCTGAACCCGGAGGCGATGTTCCGCACCCCGGTCACGGTCGACGAGGTGCTGTCCGGGCCGATGATCGCCGACCCGTTCACCAAGCTGCACTGCTGTCTGCGCTCCGACGGGGGCGCGGCGGTGCTGCTGGCCGCCGAGGAGTACGCACGGGACTGCCGCACCGCCCCCGTGTGGATCCTCGGCACGGGTGAGCACGTCTCCCACGCGAGTCTGTCGGAGTGGGAGGACTTCACGGTCTCCCCGGCGGCGGTCAGCGGGCGGCTGGCGTTCGGGCGGGCGGGGGTGCGGCCGCAGGAGATGGACTTCGCCGAGATCTACGACGCGTTCACCTACATGACGCTGGTGACCCTGGAGGACCTGGGCTTCTGCGCGAAGGGCGAGGGCGGGGCGTTCGTGGAGAAGGGGCGGCTGAGGGTCGACGGGGAACTGCCGGTGAACACCGACGGGGGCGGGCTGTCGGCCCAACACCCGGGCATGCGGGGGCTGTTCCTGCTGGTGGAGGCGGTACGACAGTTGCGCGGTGAGGCCGGCGAGCGTCAAGTGCGGTGCTCTGACGGCGAGTTGCCCCGGATGGGGGTGGCCTCGGGGACCGGGGGGTGGTTCTGTTCGTCGGGGACCGTGGTGCTGGGCCGCAACTGAATTCCGCCGTACTCTCGTCCTGCCTGAGTGAGGCCGGGGCGAGGACCGGGGCCGGGACAGCGCGGAGAGCCGGGGGGCGGAAGCGGTGGACAGAGGGCTTGTGCGGGGCTTATGCACCGTGTCGGTGAGCGGACTGCTGCTCGTCGGCGCGTGTTCCGGCGGGGGCGGATCCAGTGGCGGCGGGGCCTCCGGAACATCGGAGCGGACCGCCACCGGTACCGCCACGAACGCCCCCGCCGCCGAGCCCACCGCGCTCGACTTCACCCCCGACCCGGCCCGCGCCCCGACGACCCGCGCGGACGCCGTGCGCCTCGCCGAGAAGGTCGCCGCGGGCCCCGAGCTGTGGGGCGCCGGCTATGTCCGCTCCGCCCCGGACAGCGATCCGGGCAGCTGGCCGGTCCTCGACGACGACTGCGTCTGGCAGCGCGAGCCCGTCCCCGACGACGTGCTCGCCAGCGTCACCCGCTACAGCGAACTCCCCGCCGCCGACGGCACGGGCCCGGTCCGGGTCGCCGTGACCGTCACCGTCCACCGGGACGCGGACGGCGCCGACTGGGAGCAGGCGTCGACGCTGGAGGAGGCGCTGCGCTGCCCGGACCAGCTGCTGCGCGCCGGGGAACGGATCTCCGGCCTCAAGTCCCTCGGCACGGCGTTCGGCAGGAACGGCAACGGGTACGCCGAGGACTCCCTCTTCGAGTACGGCGAGTACCGGAGCGACACCCTGGGCGGCCCCTACGCCTACGTGTGGACCCAGGGCCGTATCGGACAGGTCACCGTCGCCGCCACCGGCCGGGGCTCCCGGGGCCACGAGTACGCCGAGCTGAGCCAGACCATGGCCGAGACGCAGAGCAGCATGCTGGTCCGGCTGGAGGACGAGCTGGAGGTGGAGCAGTGACCGGCGCCCTGCTCCCCTCCGACCCCTCCTCCCTCGCCGGGTACCGGCTGCTCGGACGGCTCGGCGCCGGCGGCATGGGCGTGGTCTACCTCGGCCGTACCGACGAGGGCGCGCTGGCCGCGATCAAGGTGATCCAGGCCGAGTACGCCGAGGACCCCCAGTTCCGGGTGCGGTTCCGGCGCGAGGCGGAGGCCGCGCGCCGGGTCGGCAGCCCCTGGGTGGTGCCCGTCACCGGCGCCGACCCGGACGCCGCCGCGCCCTGGCTCGCCACCGCGTTCGTCCCCGGGCCCTCGCTCGCCGAGGCCGTCGCCGAGTGCGGGCCGCTGCCCGCCCGCAGTGTGCGCGTGCTGGCCCGGATGCTCGCCGGGGCGCTGGCCGAGGTGCACACGGCCGGACTGGTGCACCGGGACGTCAAGCCCGGCAACGTCCTGCTCGCCGTGGACGGGCCGCGGCTCATCGACTTCGGGATCGCGCGGGCCGCCGACGACACGGCGATCACCTCCGCCGACATGGTCGTCGGCACCCCCGGCTTCCTCTCCCCCGAGCAGGCCGAGGCCCGCGCGGGGGAACTCGGCCCGCCCAGCGACGTCTTCTCCCTGGGCTGTCTGCTGGCGTACGCCGCGACCGGCCGCCCGCCCTTCGGCACCGGCGCGGTCGACGCGCTGCTCTACCGCACGGTGCACGACGAGCCCGATCTGGAAGGCGTCGACGAGCGGCTTTCGGGACTGCTGCGGCCGTGCCTGGCGAAGAACCCGGCCGACCGTCCCACGGCGGCGGCGCTGCGCGAGCTGATCGTCGAGGACACCCCGGGGGATCCGGCCGGGTGGCTGCCGGAGGACGTCGTACGGATCATCGCCGAGCGTTCGGCCGCGATGCTCGCCCTGCCGGACATCGAGCCGACGCTGGCCGAGGCGGGCTCCGGGACGGCCGGATCCGCGGCGGGGACGGCCGGATCCGGAGCGGAGGCGGACACGGCCGGGGCGGGGCCGGCGCCCGGTAGACGGCGGTTCCTGATCGCGGCGGCCTCGGGCGCCGTACTGGCGGCGGGCGGCGCGGCGGCGGTCTGGGCCGCCCTGCGCGGGGACGACGACCGCACGACGTCCTCTCCCCCGTCCGGCCGGGACTGGATCATCGGCGTACAGGCGGATCTCAGCGGCCCCGGCAAGGCCCTGGGGCGGGCGCAGGAGCGGGGCGCGCGGCTCGCCGTCGAGCAGTTCAACGCCCGTGCGGACCGCCCCTTCACCCTGACCCTGAAAGTGGCCGACGACCGGGGCGACGTGACGCGGGCCGGGACCGTCGCCCGCGCCTTCGTCGAGGACAGGGACGTGCTCGCCGTCCTCGGCCCCACGTCCGACGAACCGGCCCGCGCCGTCGTCGGCGTGTACGACGGGGCCCTGCTCCCGTTGGTCTCCGTGTCCGCCGGGACGAGCCTGCTGACCACGACCGAGAACCGCTCCTTCCTGCACGCCCGCCCCAACGACCTCGAGGCCACCGGGCCCATCGCCGTGTTCCTGACCGCCGGCGGCAAGGCGGTGGGCGGGGAGTACGCGTCCGGCACGGCGGCCACCGGCCCGTCCCGGCGGCCCGGTCTGCTCATGGACCGCACCGCCGCCGACTACGCCTGGGCGTCCGTCGGCTCCGTCAACCTGCTGGTGCGGGGGCGGGGCCGGGTGCCCTATCCGCGGGTCGTCCCGGCCGGCACCAGGGCCTTCGGGCCCGTCGTCGCCGACATGCTGGCGGCGGGCGCCGACGCCTTCGTCTACGGCGGCTACGCGGCGGGCGCGGCGGCCTTCGCACGCGCGTTGGCCGCGGCCGGCTTCGACGGACCGAGGTACAGCCCGGAGGCCGCGCTGAGCACGGAGTTCCTCGACGCGGCGGGCGAGGCAGCCGAGGGCTGGCTGATCACCGGCACCTGCGTCGACGCGACCGGCCTGCCCTCGGCGGCCGGCTTCACCGCCGCCCACCGCAAGCGGTTCGGCAGCGCCCCCGGCTTCTACGCGGCGGAGGCGTACGACGTCGTCAACATGATCGCGGACGTGCTGCGCACGGCGGACGGACGGCCGACACGCGCCCGGCTGACCGCCGCCCTGCGCCGGACCACCCATCAAGGGGTGACCAAGAAGTTCGCCTTCGTGCCCGAGACCGGGTCCTTCGTCGCCCCCGAGGGCGGGGCGGTCTTCGGCTACCTGGTGGCGGACGGCCGGTTCCGCTTCCTGGGCCCGGCGCCCGTACCGTCGTCGGACGCGTAGGGCCGTACGAGCGTGCCCGTCACCGCGCTCCGTCCGGGGGACCCGCAGGCCGTGGGCGGTCACCGGCTCCTGGGGCGGCTGGGCGCGGGCGGCATGGGCGTGGTCTATCTGGCCCGTACGCAAGGTGGGGCGCTGGTCGCGCTCAAGGTGATCCGCGCCGAGTACGCCGCCGACCCCGCGTTCCGGGTGCGTTTCCGGCGCGAGGCGGAGGCGATGGTCCGGCTCGGCGAACAGGGCGCGGGGCGTGCCGGGGCGCGCTGGCTGGTGCCGGTGACCGCCGCCGACCCGGAGGCCCGCGAGCCCTGGCTGGCCACGGCGTACGTCCCCGGGCCGCCGCTCACCGACGCGGTCGCCCGCTACGGGCCGCTGCCGCCCGCGAGCGTACGGGTGCTCGGCGCCCGGCTGGCCGAGGCGCTCGCGGAGGTGCACACGGCCGCACTGGTGCACCGGGACGTCAAGCCCGGCAACGTCCTGCTCGCCCTGGACGGGCCGCGGCTCATCGACTTCGGCATCGCGCGCTCGGCGGACGCGACCGCGCTCACCGCGAGCGACGCGGTCATCGGCTCCCCGGGCTATCTCTCACCCGAACAGGCCCAGGCGGGCCGGGCGGAGCGGGTCGGCCCGCCGAGCGACGTGTTCTCGCTGGCCTGTGTCCTCGCCTTCGCCTCGACCGGTCGCCGCGCCTTCGGCACCGGCACCCCGGCCGCCGTCGTCTACCGCACGGTGCACGAGGCCCCCGACCTCGTGGGCGTACCGGAACCGCTGCTGCCGCTGCTGACCGCCTGCCTGGCGAAGGAACCCGGCGACCGTCCGACGGCACGGGAGGTCGGCGCCGCCCTCGATCCCGGTACGACGGCCGGGGGCGGGTCCGGTGGGGCGGCCGGGGGCGGCTGGCTGCCCGCGCCCCTGCCCGGCCTGATCGCCGAACGGGCGGCCCGCGTCCTGGAGTTGCCGGTGCCGGGCCCACCGGACGGCCCACATCTCGGGCAACTCGACGGGACCGGGGTGACGCCACGCCCGTCGCGGCGGCGTCTCCTGGCCCTCGGGGCGGTCGCGGGGGTGCTCGGGGCCGGTGGCGGGGTGGCGGCGTGGGTGGCCGGACGCTCGGGCGGGTCCGCGGGAGGGACGGGTACGCGGAGCCCGCTGCCCCGGTACACGATCGGGCTGCACGCCGATCTGAGCGGCGGCCACAAGAGCCTCGGGCGGGCGCAGGAGCGGGGCGCCCGGCTCGCCGTGGAGCGGCACAACGCCCGTACGGACCGGGACTTCGACCTCGTGCTGCGGGTACGGGACGACGGCGGGGAGCCCGAGCGGGCCGTGCGGACCGCCGGCGCCTTCGCGGCGGACGACTCGGTGTACGCGGTGGTCGGTCCCACGACGGACGCGACGGCGGTCGCCGCCCAGGACGGGTACCAGAAGGCGCTGCTGCCCGCGCTGATCGTCTCCGCCGGGGACGATCGGCTGTCCACGACCTCGAACACGGCGATCTTCCAGCTCCGGCCCAGCGACACCGCCCGGACGACACCGGTCGGCTGGTATCTCACCCATGTCGAGCCCTCCCTCAGAACCGCCGTGGTCGACGACCGGGCCGCGGGACGGACCGGCTGGCGGAACGTCAGGTCGATGACCGAGTTCCCGCCGTCCAAGGACGTCGACGGCACCACGACCGTGCACACCGTGGCCGCCGACAGCGACGACTTCCGCCCGGCCGTGAAGGCGGCGATCGCCGCCGACGCCGACGCCCTCGTCTACACCGGCGTCTCCGCCCACCGCGCCGCCCTGTGCGCCCGCGCGGCGCGTGCGGCCGGGTTCACCGGCTCGTGCGCGGCCTTCGAACCGGTCCTGGGGTCCACGTTCCTGGCGGAGGCGGGGGAGGCCGCGGAGGGCTGGGTGTTCGGCACGACCTACGTGGATCCCACGGCCTCGCCCGCGCCGAAGGCGGCGCACGCCTTCGCGGCGGCGTACCGCAGGCGCTACGGCGTCGACGACGTGCCCCCGTACGCCGCCGAGGCCTACGACGCGCTGGGCCTGGCCGCCGAGGGGCTGCGGCTGCTCGGCCCGGACGGGGTGGAACGGGGCGGGATGACGCGGAGACTGCGGACCCTCACCTATCAGGGCATCTGCAAGGAGTGGTCGTTCAACAGGACGACCCTGCAGATGGCCTCGGAGCCCGGGCTGTTCCTGTACCGGGTCGAGAAGGCGCGGGCACGCTTCCTGGGCCAGTACGAGACGGTGACGTGAGCGGACCGGTGGGAAACGGGTGAACCCGGGCGGCCTCGGGGCCGTATGGGGTCACGGCAACCTTTTGGGAGGTCCGCGGCGACTGAAGGGCGGACGCTCCCTGTGACCGGAGCCTCGCCCGACCGAAGGACTCGACTGTGACCACCCCTTCGCACCGCCGCCGCTCCCGCCCCCGGCGCCCCACCGCGCTCGTCTCCGCCGTCGCCGTGGCCGCCGTGGCACTCGTGGTGTCGCTGGCCGTGGCGTTCCGCCCGGGCGGCGGGACCACCGACGTGCAGGACGCGGCCAAGCCCGTCGCCGGCACCCGGGTCAGCGACTCGCCGACGGCCGGGACGCCGTCGGCCTCCGCGTCCCCGCAGCCGTCCGTGAGCTCCGCGAGCCCGACGGCCCCTGCCTCCGCGTCCCGTTCGGCCGCCGCGGCCACCGCGTCGGCCCGCGCGAAGGCCACCACCGCCGCGCCGCCGAAGACGTCCACGACGGGCTCCCTGGCCGGCCGGATCCGTCCCGGCGTCACCTATCAGGGCGTGGCCACCTCCTACGACGTCGGCAACGGCGACGGCGCCTGCTCCTTCGGCCCCACCTCCGACGTGATGACGGCGGCGATGAACACCGCCGACTACGAGACCGCCCAGGCGTGCGGCGCGTACGTGGCCGTCCACGCGGGCGGCAAGTCGATCACCGTACGGATCACCAACGAGTGCCCGGCCCCCTGCCAGGCGGGCCAGCTCGACCTCAGCCGGCAGGCCTTCGCCAAGCTGGCCCCGCTGTCGGCGGGCCGGATCCCGATCAGCTGGAACCTGGTCGGCTCCGACACGTCCGACACGATCTCGATCCGCTACAAGACGGGCTCCACCCAGTACTGGTGCGGCATCCAGGCCCTCGGCCACCGCAATCCGCTGGCCCGTCTGGAGGTCCGTACGAGCGGCGGATGGAAGCGGTTGGCGCGCACCGGGTACAACTACTTCCTCTCCGAGCAGGGCACCGGCTGCGGCGCCGCGATCCGGCTCACCGACATCTACGGCGAGCAGCTCACGGTCGAGGGGATCGCCGTGAAGGCGAACGTCGTGCAGTCGACGCGGGTCCAGTTCTCCCGGCACTGACGTCCGGGCCGGATACTCGGGGCATGACCACGGATCTTCATGAGCTGCTGAAGTCGCTGCGGGTGTGGGACCCGGAGGTGACGGAACTACGGCCGTTCGACACGGAGAAGGCCCCCGGCGACCCTCTGGCGCTGTTCGCGCAGTGGTTCGCCGAGGCCGTGGCGGCGGGTGAGCGGGAGCCGCACACCATGACCCTGGCCACCGCCGACGAGGAGGGCCTGCCGGACGCCCGGATCGTGATGCTGCACGGCGCCGACGCGAGCGGCTGGTCCTTCGCGACCCACGCCACCAGCCGCAAGGGGCGCCACCTCGCCGCCCGCCCGTACGCGTCGCTCACCTTCTACTGGCCGCTGCTCGGCCGCCAGGTCCGCGTCCGCGGCCCGGTCACCTCCGCCCCCTCCGGCGTGTCACAGGCCGATCTGCACGCCCGCTCCACGGGCGCCCTGGCCGCCGCCCTGACGGGCCGCCAGAGCGAGCCGCTGTCCTCCCCGGAGGAACTGGCCGCCGTGTCCCGGGCGGCCTGGGAACAGGCGCAGGCGGACCCGACGGCCGAGTCCCCCACCTGGACCCTGTACCGGCTCCAGCCGCAGGAGGTGGAGTTCTTCCAGGGCGAGGAGCGGCGCCGGCACGTACGGCTGGCGTACCGCGGGGGCGGCGACGGCTGGTCACGGCAGCTGCTTTGGCCCTGACGGGTCCGCGAGGTATCCGGCCGCCCCCGCGCGCGGCAGCACCGCCCACATCCGGGTGCCGCCGCCCGGCTCCCGGTCGCCACCGATGCCCCAGTCTCCGTGGCAGGCCCGTACGACCTCGTCCAGGACCCGCAGCGACACCCGGCGGGACAGGACGCAGATGGCACCGAGGCGGGCCCGGGTGTGCCGGGGATGGCCGTCGTAGACGGTGATCCGCAGATCGCCGCCCCGGTGCCGGAGCGAGACGTACACCTCCTGCGTGGCGGACAGCCGGCAGGCGCAGGCGGTCAGTTCGCTCACCACCTGGACGACCGCGTCCGTCACGTCGGTCAGGCCGTGCGCCCGCAGGATCGTGCGGGTCGCGGCGCGGGCGACACCGGAACTGCGGGGCGCGGCCGGGAGCGTGAAGCTGTACGCGAGGTTCTCCGGCAGCGCGGGGGCGAACGGGGCGTCGACGGGAGCGCTGGTCGGCGACGGGCAGGTCGTGGTGTCGAGGTGCACGGCAACTCCCTGGTCTCATGGGGGCGTTCCACCGGCACACCCCTCCCGGGTGAGCAGAGAGCACGCGGGCCCGTCTGATGCCCGTCCGGACGACTCCGGTACGACGTTGTGGTCGGCCGGTGACAAACGGGGAGGGGTGGGGCTGCGCCGTTCGGCCCCGTCCCGATTGCCGCCCCCTCGCTGACACTCTGTGATGATTCTTGGCTTTTCGGATGTCTTCCGACCCTCGGGATGAATCTTGCGGAGGTATCAGTGACGTTCCGTCGTTGGAGTGCGGCCCTGGTCACGACGGCCGGGCTCGCCGGTTCCGTGCTGCTCGGCGCACCCTCGTCCGCCGCGGCCGCCGACCGGCCCACGGCACGGCAGCCCGCGACCGCGCCGTTGCCCGTCGCACGGGCCGACGCCAAGGCCGTCGTGGGGGCGGACACCAAGGCCGTCGTGGGGGCGGACACCAAGGCCGTCGTGGGGGCGGACACCAAGGCCAGGGGGCCCCAGGGCTACGGGGACCCGGCGCCCAAGGACAGGCAGGCGCCGTCCTGTCTGGGGCTGGTGCCGTCGCCCTACCCGTACGCCCACACGCCGTACCACTGCAACGACTGGCGGTTCGGCCCGGCCCGGCTGCCCGACTCCGGTCTGGTCGGCCGGGCCCTGCAGGGCTACAACCGGTTCGGCACCCTGACGCCCGTCGAGTTCCTCAACAAGTGGTGGGACCCCAACCTGGAGCACGGCATCGGCGACTGGAAGTACGCGTCGATCCCGGACGACGGCTTCGACCACAACGCGCAGGGCGTGCCCATCGCGACGGAGGCGACCCTCCCGGTCGGGCAGTTGCTGGACCGCTTCGGCAACGAGTTCGGCAAGTTCCTCGCTCCGGCCGGCGCGAGGTACGCGGAGCGCTCCATCCCGCCGTCCGGCCTCGACACCCAGGACCCGCGCTTCCCGTACAACTACCACCTGTACCGGGTGAAGAAGCCGACGCTGGTCTGCGCCGGCCCGACCGCCCCCGCCTTCGAGCAGCCTGGTCAGGGGGTGCAGTACGTGACCTCGGTGGCGCCGGGTGCGACGTACTGCACGAACGTGAAGACCGGTGCCACGGTGAGCTCCCTGATCACCAGCGGCAACCTGGAACGCGCCAACTGACGCGGACACGAGGAGGGGCGGGGCATGGACCGGCACGGACTGTGCGAGGCGCTGCGCGCGGCCGGTGTCCCCGCCGGGCTGTACGAGATCGCCGGCTGCCCCGCCCCGCCCGGCACCCCCCGGCCGGAGGACCGCCTCTACCTGGAGGAGGACGCGGACGCGGGCGACTGGGTCGTCGGCGTACGACAGCGCGGCGTCCGCACCGTACTGGAGCGGTTCCCCGACGAGGACCGGGCCTGCCGCGGTCTCCACGCCAGGCTGACCGATCCGGGGCCGCCGTCCGTGCCGCTCACCGCCGAGGAGAGGGCGCGGCTGCTGGGCCCCTGAGGTCACCGCGTGAACCGGTGGACCGCGAAGTCCGCCACCGGCCGGTAGCCGATGCGCTGGTAGAGACCGTTGCTGGTGGGGTTGGCGAGGTCGGTGAACAGGAGGACCTCCCGGGCGCCTGAGGCGCGTGCGGCACGACTGGCCTCGGCGGTCACGGCGCCCGCGTATCCCCGGCCGCGCAGTGCGGCGGGGGTGTAGACGGTGGTGACCCGTACCTGGCCGGCCACCTCCGGAGTGACAGCGGCCAGGGAGACGGGGGTGCCGTCCGGGGTCTCCCACAAGAGGGCACCGCCGTGGGCGATCCGGGCGTCGGCGAGGGCGCCGCTCTCCTGGAGGCCGTGCTCGCCGATGCTCTCGGCGAACTCGTCGATCCAGCGGACCAGCTGAGCCCGGTCTGCGGAGACCGCGATCCGCGAGGCGCCCTCGGGCGCGGGCTCCGGGGGCGTCAACTCGCCGAGCCGATAGAGGCGTTGGGACTTCCAGAGGCCGGATTCGGATCCGGTGCGGCGCTTCCACGCCTCGACGAAGGCGTCGGCCGTGCCCCGCTCGGCGAAGACTCCGGGGAGGCGGTGCCCGTCCGACGCCAGCCGTGCGGCGAGGGCCTCGGCCTGCTCGCCGGTGAGGGAGGTGAGGTTGATCCAGTAGGGCGGCGTGCGGAAGAACACCGCCTCGACCCGGCCGTCCGTCTCCAGCACCCCGAAGACGGGGGCCTCCTCGCCGTAGACGTTCGCTCCCCGGCTGCGCAGGTTGTGAAGGACGGTCAGCGGGACGGTGTGCAGCGCGGGCCTGGACGCCAGGAAGTCGCCGGCGCGGCCCAGGAAGGCGTCGAGGTCATGGGTGAGATGCCAGTCGTCCTGATGCATGCGCCGCATGCTCGCGCAACCGCCGCCCTCCCCGCTCGCGATTTACGCCCACCCGGGCTCTCCCGGCTACGCCACCCACGGCTACGCCACCGACAGGCCCAGCTCGCCCGACTGCGCCGCCTACGGCGCCTGCGCCCACGGCTGCATTCCCACGACTCCCGCGCCCCACAGCTGCGATGCCAACGGCCCCCGCGCCAACGGCTGCGCCAGCACGGGCCCGGCTCGCCCGGCTACGCCACCCACGGCGCCTGCGCCCACGGCTGCGATGCCTACGACTCCCGCGCCAACGGCTGCCCACCCACAGGCCCGGCTCGCCCGACTGCGTCGCCCACGGCGCCTGCACCCACGGCTGCGACGCCAACGGCCCCCGCGCCAACGGCTGCGCCACCCACGCGCCCGGCTCGCCCGACTGCACCACCCACGGCGCCTGCACCCACGGCTGCGACGCCAACGGCCCCCGCGCCAACGGCTGCGCCACCCACGCGCCCGGCTCGCCCGACTGCACCACCCACGGCGCCTGCGCTCACGGCTGCGATGCCAACGGCCCCCGCACCCACGGCCCCCGAACTCAGGGCTCCCGTGGCTCAGGGTCCGTGGCCAGGCGGCCGTGCAGGTGGACGTCGCGGAAGGCGTCCCGTCGGCCCGCCTCCCACATCCCGCCGCGCACGGTCCCCTCGTACAGGAACCCGCACCGCTCGGCGACCCGGCAGGAGCCCCCGTGGCCGAGGGCGTGGCCCAGTTCCAGCCGGTGCAGTCCGGCCTCGTCGTACGCCCAGCGCGCCGCGAGCAGCAGGGAGCGGGTGGCGACGTGCCGGCCGCGCGCCTCGGGGAGCACCCAGTAGCCGACCACGGCGTTGCGCATGACCCGGTCGATCGCGTTGACGGAGATCTGGCCGAGGACCGTCCCGTCGTCGGCGGCGGTGACGCAGAAGGTCATCGCGCGCCCGGCCTCCACGTCCGCGGCCTTGGCCTCCAGCGACTCCCGGGCGCTCGCCGAGTCGGTGATCGTCCTGATGGGGGTGTTCCAGCGCTGGAACTCCGGGTCGGAGTGTCCGCGCAGCCACGCGTCCACATCGGTGGCGGATGCCGGGTCCCACAGGCGCAGCGTCAGGCCGTGGCCGTGGACCTCCGGGGCGTCCGGGGCGGTGTGCGGGTCGCGGATGCCAGTCATCCGGCCATTCAACACCGGCCGCCCACCACCGGGAATCGCACCCCCGGGACCCCGCCGGCACCGGCGTCGGCGTCGGGAGGCCCGCCCACCGGTGGTCTACGGGCGTGTCCGGCCGGCCTGTGGATCCGGTGCGCCGTGCGTGGCCGGCCGGAACACCGGGGCGCCGTCCCGGAAGGTCACTTCCAGTTCCATCCCGGCCCGGAGGTCCCCCGCGCCCACCACCTCGGTGGACATCCGGGGCCCCTCGGCCAGATCGACGACCGCCGCGACGTACGGGGTCCGCTCCCCGAAGGGCGGCAGGTCGTTGCGATGGACGACCGACCAGGTGTACAGCGTGCCCCGGCCGCTCGCGTCCTCCCAGGTCACGTCCTCGCTCCAGCAGTACGGGCAGAACTCGCGGGGGTAGTGGTGGGCCCGTGCGCAGGCTCCGCAGCGGCGGATCAGCAGCCGTCCCCCGGCGGCCGCGTCCCAGTACGTACGGGTGAAGGCGTCGGCCTCGGGGACGTCGTACCGCGCGCTCACAGGAAGAGCCCCAGCGCGTCGTCCACGGACCAGGTCTGCCAGGCCATACCGCCCAGCGCGACCACGGAGATCAGGGCCATCATCCCGTTCTGGCCCTGCTCGGCCCAGTCGTGGATCATGAGGACGAGGTAGATCAGATTGAGGAGCAGGCCCGCGACCAGGGCGATCGGGGTCAGGAAGCCCGCGATCAGACCCAGCCCGAGGGCCAGTTCGGCGTAGACGACGACGTACGCCATGACCCGCGGGCGGGGCTTGACGACGACCTCGAAGCCGGACCGTACGGCGCTCCAGCGGTGCTTGGCCGCCACGTCCGCCGCCCAGGCGATGCCGGAGCCCTCGAACCAGCTCTTCTTCTCCTTGTGCCGCCAGCTCTCCAGCCACCACAGCCCGAGCCCGATCCGCAGCACCGCCAGCCACTGAGCACCGTCGAGCCAGATCGCATCCATGAATCTGACGGTACGTCAGACAACCGGATCCGGGAAGACCGTGAAACCTGTGCGTCCGCCATGAAGCTATGGGGTCCCCATGAATGCCCCGGGATTGTTGGCAATTTTGTTCGCACGCTCGGTACGTTCACACCGCAAGCAGAGAAACCGAGGGAGTCGAACCGTGAAGCACAGGGCAATCAAGCGCAGGTCGGTCGTCATGGGCATCGGCGCCACCGCCGGAGTCGCCGCGGTGGGCGGCATCGCCCTGAGCGCGCAGGCCTCCGACACGTCCTCTTCGGCGTCCGGCTCCCTGGTCTTCGACCCGGACGCCTACAGCGAGCTGACGACGACCGTCACCGACACCGACGGCGACGAGCACTCCGTGACGTACCACTTCTGGAAGGCGATCACCTATGTCGCCGATCCGGTGGACGCCACCTATCAGTCGCTGATCGTCAGCGCCCCGGTCGAGATCGACGGCGAGAGCGTCGACCCGAGCAACGCGCCGATCCTGCTGGCGAACTCCGTCGGCGGATACATGCCCTCCTCGGTCGCGGACGCCACCGGGGTCGGCGCGGGCGGGGGCGGCGGCGGTATGCCCGGCGGCACCCTCCCCTCCGACGCGCCCACTTCCTCGGCCGCCCCCAACGCGAACGAGAACACCAACGCCAACGGCGGCGCCACCTCCTCCAACCAGTTGCTGGCCCTGGCCGCCGGGTACGTCGTGATCGAGCCCGGAGCCCGCGGCCGTACGCTCAAGAACTCCGACGGCGACTACTACGGCGTCGCCCCCGCCGCGATCGTCGACCTCAAGGCGGCCGTGCGGTACATCCGGTCCAACCAGGGCCGCATCCCCGGCAACACCGACCGGATCGTCTCCGCGGGCACCAGCGCCGGCGGCGCCCTGTCCGCCCTGCTCGGCGCGTCCGGCGACAGCCCCCTGTACGACAAGCTCCTGAAGGAGATCGGCGCCGCCGACGCCTCCGACGCGATCTTCGCGACCGGCGCCTGGTGCCCGATCACCGACCTGGAGCACGCCGACGGCGCCTACGAGTGGAACTGGGGCTCCAACGCGACGAGTTCCGGCTCCCAGGTCGACCAGACCGTGTCGAAGGCCCTGCGGTCGCAGTTCGCCGAGTACCAGGCCGGCCTGCGGCTCAAGGGGCTCGACGGCACCCGGCTCACCGCCCGCAACTACGACACGTACCTGGTCGAGCAGTACCTGGAGCCCTCCGCCACCCGGTACCTCACCGCCCTCTCCGACTCCGCCCGGGCGACCTACCTCGCCTCGAACACCTTCATCAGCTGGAAGAACGGCAAGGCCTCCTTCTCCTGGGACGACTTCCTCACCCATGTCGGCGCCCGCAAGAAGACCACCCCGGCCTTCGACGCCTTCGACCTGTCGGCCGGCGAGAACAACCTCTTCGGCAAGGGCACCACCGAGACCCGCCACTTCACGGCGTACAGCCTCAAGCACGACACCACCGGAGTCACCGCCAAGCGCCTCGACGGCGACATCCCCGAGGTCCTGCGGCTGATGAACCCGATGCACTTCCTCGTCGACGAGCCCAACGAGAGCCGCACCAAGCACTGGTGGATCCGCCTCGGCACCAACGACTCGGACACCTCGCACACGGTCTCCGCGAACATCGCCGCCGCCGCCCACACCCTCGGCGACGACGTGAACCACCTCTACTACTGGGACGAGGGCCACGGCGCCAACACCGACCCGGGCGACTTCATCGCCTGGATCGCCAAGGTGACCGGACACCAGGCGAAGGCGAAGAAGTGAGCCGGAACCGGACCTGATCCGTACCCTGCTGTACGGCACCCCTGAACGCGGCGGCGTCCGTTTCCCGTCATAGCTACTGACGCCGTCCGCCCGCGACGCCTGGCCCAAGCGCACCTGGACCAGGCGTCGCACTCTTGTACGGCCCCGTCTTCACAATGAAGTGGCCTACGCCACAAGTCCCCCGCACCACTCCCCCAAGCGTGATCGATCCGCAACCAATTCCGGTCTTGACCGAGACCCAACAATCTCGTGCGTGATTACGCTCGCGCGCATGGAAGACTCCGCACCGCCCGCGATCACCACCGCGAACCCCGCCGACCGCCCCGTCTACGTCATCGGCGGCGGCCCCGGCGGACTCGCCACCGCGTACGCCCTGCGCGCCCAGGGGATACGCGCCGTCGTCGTGGAGAAGGCCGACCGGGTCGGTGCGTCCTGGAGCCGTCACTACGACCGGCTGCATCTGCACACCACCCGCCGCCTCTCCGCCCTGCCCGGACTGAAGATGCCCCGCCGGTTCGGCCGCTGGGTGGCCCGCGACAACGTGGTGCGGTACCTGGAGAAGTACGCCGAGGTCCATGAACTGGAGATCGTCACCGGGGTCGAGGTCTCCCGGATCGAACGCACACCGGACGGCACCGGCTGGCTGCTGCACGCCACCGGCGGCCGCGAGCTGACCGGCGCGGCCGTCGTCGTCGCCACCGGCTACAACCACACCCCCTTCCTGCCGGACTGGCCCGGCCGCGACACCTTCACCGGCGACCTCGCGCACGCCGGCGCCTATCGCGACGGCACGCCCTACACCGGCCGGGACGTCCTCGTCGTCGGCGTCGGCAACACCGGCGCGGAGATCGCCGTCGACCTCGTCGAGAGCGGGGCCGAACGGGTACGGCTCGCGGTGCGCACGGTCCCGCACATCGTCCGCCGCTCCACCGCCGGCTGGCCCGCCCAGTACAGCGGCATCCTCGTCCGCCGCCTCCCCGTCGGGCTCGTCGACCGGATCTCCCGGATCCAGGCCGGGCTGAGCCTGCCCGACCTGTCGGCCCACGGGCTGCCGCGCCCCGACACCGGGCTCTACACCCGGGCCCGGCAGGGCGCGATCCCGGTGCAGGACGTCGGCCTGATCGACGCGGTCCGCAAGGGCCGGGTGGAGGTCGTCGCCGCCGTGGAGGCCTTCGAGGACGGCGGCAAGGTCGTCCTCGCCGACGGCACCCGCATCTCCCCGGACGCCGTCGTCGCCGCCACCGGCTATGTCCGCGCCCTGGAGGGCCTGGTCGGCCACCTCGACGTCCTCGACGAACGCGGCCACCCCCTCGCCCACGGCCCGCACGCCCCGGCCAACGCACCCGGCCTCTACTTCACCGGGTTCACCACGCCCATCAGCGGCACCCTCCGCGAACTCGCCCTCGACGCCCCCCGCATAGCCAAGGCGGTGACCCGCCACCTGAAGCAGTGAGCCGGCGGTGGGCGGCGGTCGGCAGTCGGCGAGGAAGACCGGCTCGGCCCCGTTCCACAGGAAAAGCGACGGCACCAGAAGGTAACCGAGGGCTCCGTAGCGTCTGGTGCGAGCACGAAAACCGTGCCGGACACGAAGGAGTCACCATGCCACGCGTCGTTGTGTTCGACGAGTTCGGCGGGCCGGATGTCATGCGCGTCGTCGAGGAACCGGTCGTCGAGCCGTCGGCCGACGAGGTACGGGTCAGGATCGAGGCGTTCGCCGTCAACCCGCTCGACCGGATGATGCGGTCCGGCACCTCGCCCACGCCCGTCCCCCTGCCGCACGCGCGCCTCGGCGTCGAGGGAACCGGTGTCGTCGACGCGCTGGGCTCCCGGGTCACCGGGCTGGAGACCGGCGAGCCGGTCATCCTCACGGCCGTCCCGGACGCGCACGTCAGGGGCAGCTACGCCGAGTACACCACGGTCCCCGCGAGCCGGGTCGTCCCCCGGCCCGCCGGGCTCGGGGTCACGGAGGCGGCGGCGATCTGGGTCGCGTACAGCACCGCCTACGGTGCGCTCGTCGAGAAGGCGGGCATGCGGCCCGGTGACCACGTCCTCATCACGGCCGCGTCCGGCGGGGTCGGCCGGGCGGCGATCCGGATCGCCCGTCAGATCGGCGCCGTGCCCCTCGCGCTGACCCGGCACACCGCGAAGAAGGACGAACTGCTCGCCGCCGGCGCCGTCGCGGTCGTCGCCACCGACCGGGAGGACGTCGTCGAAGCCGTTCGCCACCACACCGGCGGGGCCGGCGCCGACATCGTGCTGGACGTCGTCATGGGCCCCGGCCAGCGGGAGCTCCTGAAGGCGGCCCGCCCCGGCGGAACCCTGGTCGCCGCGGGCTTCCTGGACCCTCGGCCCACGCCCTACCCGGCCGGCACGCTCACGATCGTCGGCTACCGGAGCTTCGAGCACACCCTCGACCCGGTGGTGGTCAAACGCATGGCCGCCTTCCTGAACGCCGGTGTACGCCTCGGCACACTGCGGCCCGCCCTCGGCAAGGTGTTCCCCTTCGACGGCATCGCCGAGGCGCACCGCCACCTCGAGAAGGGGCTCCACGCCGGAAAGAAGATCGTCGTCACCGTCCAGGACGCACCGGGCCCCGGGGACCGGGCCCCGCGGGGCGGCGCGCCCCGCCGGATGGGCGATAGCTCCCCATAACTCCAACTCCCCCTGCTTCTCTGCCTGTTACACCCGTGCCAGATGTGGCGAGGGCGTTGTCGTGTGCCCTCGTGCGGAGCCAGAATGTGAGCCCTGTTCACCTTTCCGCTCCGCCCCCTCTCTACGGAGGACGCACGTGGCACGTGAAAGACAGCTCTCCCCCGGCTCCGGCGACGGCCTCTCCCGCCGCTCCCTGCTCGGCCGCACCGCCGCGGTGGCCGCCGGCGCGACCGCCCTCACCGCGACCGCCGCCGGCACGGCCTCCGCGGCGACCACCCGGACCGTGGACGTCGCGATCGTCGGCGCCGGCCTGGCCGGCCTCACCGCGGCCCGCGACCTGGTCGCGGCCGGCAGGACGGTCGCCGTCCTGGAGGCCCGCGGCCGCGTCGGCGGCCGGGTCCTCAACCTGTCCCTGGCCAACGGCGGGGTGACCGAGGGCGGCGGCGAGTTCATCGGCCCGACCCAGGACCGCATCAAGGCGCTCGCCGACTCCCTCGGCGTGGCCACCTTCGCCACCTACAACACGGGCAACAACCTCCTCTACAAGGACGGGAAGAGGACCCCGTACGCCACCGACGGCCTCCTCGGCTCGGTGCCGCCGGTCGACGCGGCCGGTCTCGCCAACGCCGCGATCGTGCAGGCCTCACTGGACGACATGGCCAAGACGGTCCCGGTCGACGCGCCCTGGACCGCCGCCAAGGCGGAGGAATGGGACCGGCAGACCTTCGAGACCTGGCTGCGCGCCAACGCCGTGATCCCCTCGGCCAAGTTCCTCCTGGACGTGGCCTGCACCTCGATCTTCTCGGCCGAACCGCGTGAACTCTCCCTCCTGTTCGTGCTCTTCTACATCGCCGCCGCCGGCAACGAGTCCACCGTCGGCACCCTGGAGCGCCTCACCGAGACCGCGAACGGCGCCCAGGAACTGCGCTTCGTCGGCGGCTCCCAGCAGGTGCCGATCAAGCTGGCCGCCACCCTCGGCGACCGGGTGGTGCTGAACGCCCCGGTGCGCACGATCACCCAGTCCGGCAGCAGCTACGTGGTGACCGCCGACGGCATCACCGTCACCGCGAAGAAGGTCGTCGTCGCCGCGCCCCCGCCGCTCGCCGCCCGCATCACCTACGACCCGCTCCTGCCGGCCGGCCGCGACCAGCTCACCCAGCGGCTGCCGATGGCCTCGGTCGCCAAGGCGATCGCGATCTACGACACCCCCTTCTGGCGGGCCGACGGCCTCAACGGCCAGGTCGTCAGCGACACCGGCGTGGTCAGCTCCACCTTCGACAACTCCCCGCCCGACGCCTCCTACGGCGCCCTGATGGGCTTCATCGAGGCCGACGAGGCCCGGGCGTACGACGCGGCGAGCGAGGCCGAGGTCAAGGCGGCGGTGCTGAAGGACTATGTGACGTACTTCGGCGCGAAAGCGGCCTCCCCCACCTCCTTCGTCCTGCAACGCTGGAACAACGAGGCCTACACCCGCGGCGGCCCCGTCTCCATCGCCGCGCCCGGCGTCCTGACCCAGTACGGTCCCGCCCTGCGCAAGCCGGTGGGCGGCATCCACTGGGCCGGGACCGAGACCTCGACCTACTGGATGGGCTTCATGGACGGAGCCGTCCGCTCGGGCGAGCGGGTGGCGAAGGAGGTTCTGGCCGCGCTGTAGCGCCGTGGCGCCGAAGGTCCGCTCCTTTCTCGCTGCACGCCCATTCCTGACATCCCGTCAGGTATGTAATCTGACAGTGCGTCAGTTACTTGGCAGTCACACAGGAGCGGGCGGACCGATGCTTGGATCAACCCACGGCACCCTCACCACCGACTCCCGCCGGGCCCGGGTCATCGCGTGCGGCGAGCAGCCCGGGCCCGCCGTCCACGGCCGGCCCGCCGACGTCGACGACCTCGACGTCAGCGGCCGGCCGTTGTATGCGACCGTCCCCGATCTGGACCGGTTCTTCCGGCCCGAGTCGGTGGCGGTCATCGGCGCCTCGGACGCCGAGGGACGCCCGAACACCGGTGTCACCCGGCAACTCGTGGGCTGGGCCGAGCGGGTGGGGGCGCGGCTGCACCCCGTGCACCCCACCCGCGCGTCCGTCTTCGGCCTCCCCTGCGTGGCGTCGGTCGCCGACCTGCCGGAGCAGGTCGATCTGGCCGTGCTCCTGGTCGCCGATCCGCTGCCCGTGATCGAGCAGCTGGCCGAGGCCAAGGTGCGCTTCGCGGTCGTGTTCGCCTCGGGTTTCGCGGAGACGGGCGAGGCGGGGGCCGCGGCGCAGTCCCGGCTGGCGGCGGCCGTGGAACGCTCGGGCGTCCGGCTGCTCGGCCCCAACACCAATCTCAACGCCTTCGAGCGGTTCCGCGAGGACCTCACCGGACCCTCGATCGCGCTGATCACCCAGTCCGGTCACCAGGGCCGCCCGGTCTTCGCGCTCCAGGAGCTGGGCATCCGGCTCTCGCACTGGGCGCCGACCGGCAACGAGGCCGATCTGGAGACCTCCGACTTCCTGTCGTACTTCGCCGAGCGGCCCGAGGTCGGCGCCATCGCCTGTTACGTGGAGGGCCTGAAGGACGGCCGTGCCTTCCTGCTCGCCGCCGACCGGGCGGCGCGGCGCGGGGTCCCCGTGGTGGCCGTGAAGGTGGGCCGCACCGAGACCGGCGCGCGCACCGCCGCCTCCCACACCGGCAAGCTGACCGGCGCGGACGAGGTGGTGGACGCGGCGATGCGGCAGTACGGGGTGATCCGGGTCGACGGCCTGGACGAGCTCCAGGAGACGGCGGCCCTGCTCGCCCGGGCCCGCCGCCCGAGCGCGGACGGGGTGGTCGTCTACTCCATCTCGGGCGGCACCGGCGCCCACGCTGCCGACCTGGCGACGGCGGCCGGGCTGCGGCTGCCCACCCTGTCGGCCGCCAAGCAGGCCGAGCTGCACCAGTGGATCCCCGAATACCTGAACGTGGCCAACCCGGTCGACAACGGGGGGCATCCGGTCGGGGACTGGCGCGGTCGGAAGATCATCGACGCGATCCTCGACGACCCTGAGGTGGGGGTGCTGATCTGCCCGATCACCGGCCCGTTCCCCCCGTTGAGCGATCGTCTGGTGCAGGACCTGGTGGACGCGGCGGAGCAGACGGACAAGCTGGTGTGCGTGGTGTGGGGCTCGCCGGTGGGCACCGAACCGGCCTACCGCGAGGTGCTGCTGGGCTCCTCCCGGGTGGCGACCTTCCGCTCCCTCGGCAACTGCATCACGGCGGTCCGGGCGCATCTGGAGCACCACCGCTTCGTGAGCGACTACCGCTCGCCCTTCGACCAGGCCCCGCGCACCCCGTCGCCGTCCTTCCGCAAGGCGCAGCTGCTGATGCGCCCGGGCCAGCAGCTCAGCGAGCACGCGGCGAAGCAGCTGCTTCGGGCGTACGGGATCCGGGTCCCGCGCGAGCAGTTGGTGACCAGTGCGGCGGCGGCCGTGCGGGCGGCGGGGCTGGTCGGCTACCCGGTGGTGATGAAGGCGTCCGGCGCGCAGATCGCCCACAAGACCGAGCTGGGTCTGGTCAAGGTCGGCCTCACCTCGGCGAGCCAGGTCCGCGACGCCTACCGCGAGCTCACCGACATCGCCCGCTACGAGGGCGTCTCGCTGGACGGCGTCCTGGTCTGCCAGATGGTCGAGCGGGGGGTGGAGATGGTGGTCGGGATGACCCACGACGACCTGTTCGGCCCGACGGTCACGGTCGGTCTCGGCGGGGTGCTGGTGGAGGTCCTGCGCGACGCCGCCGTACGCGTGCCCCCCTTCGGGGAGGACCAGGCCAGGGACATGCTCGCCGAACTCCGGGGGCGGGCCCTGCTGGACGGCGTCCGGGGCCGCCCGCCGGCCGATGTCGACGCCCTCGTCGAAGTCGTCCTGCGGGTCCAGCGCATGGCCCTGGAGCTGGGCTCCGACCTGGCCGAGCTCGACATCAACCCGCTGGTGGTGCTGCCCCGGGGCCAGGGCGCGGTGGCGTTGGACGCGCTGGCGGTGTGTCGCTGACATGACTGATTCCCCCCGTGAGGCCGGAACGACCGGAACGACCGGAACGACCGGCAAGCCGGAGATTCCCGCTGAGTCATGGGTACGGCACACCACTGACAATCACGTCCTGGTCGTCACCCTCAACCGCCCCGACGCCCTCAACGCCATCACCCCTGACCTGCGAGAACACCTGATAAAGATTTTTTCCGAGGCGTCCGCCGACCCCGCCGTGCGGGCCGTCGTCCTCACCGGCGCCGGGCGCGGGTTCTGCGCGGGAGCGGATCTGCGGGGCGGAGCGGCGACGGGCGACCGCGTCCCCGGCGACGTGGCCCGCACGATCCGCCTCGGCGCCCAGCGTCTGATCGCGGCCGTCCTGGACTGCGAGAAGCCGGTGATAGCGGCGGTGAACGGCACGGCGGCGGGCCTCGGCGCGCATCTCGCGTTCGCCTGCGATCTGGTCCTGGCCGCCGAATCGGCCCGGTTCATCGAGGTGTTCGTGCGCCGCGGCCTGGTCCCCGACGGTGGGGGCGCCTACCTCCTCCCCCGGTTGATCGGCCCGCAGCGGGCCAAGGAGCTGATGTTCTTCGGCGACGCCCTCACCGCGCCGGACGCCGAACGCCTCGGCCTGGTCAACCGGGTGGTCCCGGACGGCGCGTCGGAGAAGACGGCCCGGGAGTGGGCGGCCCGCCTGGCCGCCGGCCCCACCCGTGCCCTCGCCCTCACCAAACAGCTCGTCAACGCCTCCCTCGACACCGACCGGGCCACCGCCTTCGCCGCCGAGGCCACCGCGCAGGAGATCAACATGACGACGGCGGACGCTCAGGAGGGGGTGGCCAGCTTCGTGGAGCGACGGGCGGCCGCGTTCAGGGGACGGTGACGAGCGGGCCGCGCATCACAGGTCGGCCGACTCCAGGATCCGTAGCTCTCCGGCGTCCGGATCCCCGACGAACCGGAACAGTTCGGGTGCGTGATCGGTGCCGCCGACGGTCCACGAGGTCTCGTCCCCGCAGGTGCTGCCGGTGCCGCCGCCCTCTTCGAGGCGTACGACGACGCTGTCCCACTTCGAGGACGTGTCCCGCTCGAAGACCCAGGTCCCGGTGCCCTCGCACACCACCGCCCCCTCCCCGGGCCCGCCCTCCGCCGGCATCGCGGTCAACTCGGCCCGCCCTCCGCGCAGAAGCCGCAGCTCGGCCCCGTTCGCGCCGTGCCAGACACCGGTGACCCCGGTGGCCGACAGCCGGGGAGGCTCGTACTCCTCGATCAGGCCCGTGGCTCCGGCGAGCAGCCCGGCCAGGACGGCGCACACGCTCAGCAGGACGGACCCGACGCCGGCCCCCAGCCAGACGCCCCAGCCGCCCCACGCCCGGCCGCGCGCGTACGCCATCGCGAGGACCGGCAGGACGGCGAGCGCCGCGAGGACGAGGGCCGTGGTGACGAAGGGCCGGTCCCGGAAGACGGCGGCCGGTACGGCCCATACGACGCCGAGGAGCACGGCGGCGGCCAGGTGCCGCACCCGGCGCGGCCCCGGGAGCCGGCCCTGGGTGAGCTCGGCGAGGGCGGCGGCGGGCAGGGTCTGCGCCCAGGCCTGCAGCAGGCCCAGGACCGGCAGGTACAGGGGCGCGAACAGGAACACGCAGGCCAGTGCGAGGCCACCGCCGTAGTCACGGCCGTACGGGTCGCAGGACAGGCGGGTGACCCACCAGAGCAGCCACGCCGCCGGAAGCTGCGCCGCGCCGGCGGCGACCGCCGCGGTCACCTCGGCGTCGGTCTTCCTCAGGCCCATTCTCGCGCGTATGCCACCCCGCCCCATGGGGGCAGCGTACGTGTGCACGTCAGGGGCCCTCACACCCCTTCCTATCTGACATGCCGTCAGCTTCAATGAGGACATGATGGGACACGCGGGGATGGCGGCCGCCGCCGTCCGTTACTTGAGGGCGGGCCCGGTCGAACCGCTGCCCCGTCCCGAACTGCGCTGCGTCCGCGAGGACGAGCGGGCGCCGGTGGACCCGGGCGAGTTCCGGCGGGTGCTGGGGAACTTCGCGTCGGGCGTGACCGTTGTCACGGCGACGACGCCGGACGGCCCCGCCGGCTTCGCCTGCCAGTCCTTCTCCTCCCTCTCCCTCGACCCGCCCCTGGTCGCCTTCATGGTCGGCCGTACGTCCACGACCTGGCCGCGCATCGCCCACGCGGGCGCCTTCTGCGTCAACGTCCTCGCCGCGCGCCAGGCCGCGCTGTGCCGCGCCTTCGCGGTGAGCGGCGCCGACAAGTTCACGGGCGTGCCCTATGACGCGGCCCCGGCCACGGGCTCCCCGCGCCTCACCGGCACGCTCGCGTGGATCGACTGCACCGTCCACGCGGTCCACACGGGAGGCGACCACCTCATCGTCGTGGGCCGGGTGAGCGCCCTGGGGACGACCGCCGACGGGGACGGGGAAGAGCCCCTGCTGTTCCACAGGGGCCGGTTCCTCCCGCCGCGCGCCTAGGCCGTGTCTGACAATTCCCGTCTGCCTCGCGACGCCATGCACGCACTCTCGGCGCACCGGGCGCAGACCCTAGTACGCCCAGTACGAGGGTCTACGCCCGGCACGCCGAGAGCACGCACCTGACGCCGCCAGGCCGCCCTCCGGGCGACGACGGGAATTGTCAGACACGGCCTAGGCCGGACACGGCCTGGCCGCCCGCCCGGGAGGCGTCGTCGTCAGGCCGCCGCCAGGGCCGGCCCCGTCGGCCGTCGGCGGATGACCAGGGCCATCAGGGCCGCCGCCGCGCACAGGGCGCCCGAGGCGTACCAGACGACGTCGTAGGAGCCGAAGGTGTCGCGGGCGACGCCGCCGAGGAAGGCGACCAGGGCCGCGCCGACCTGGTGGGAGGCCAGGACCCAGCCGAAGACGATGGCGCTGTCGTCGCCGTACTGCTCGCGGCACAGGGCGAGGGTGGGCGGGACGGTGGCGACCCAGTCGAGGCCGTAGAAGACGATGAAGAAGATCATCGGCGGATGGACGGTCGGCGCCAGCAGCATGGGCAGGAAGAGGAGGGAGATCCCGCGCAGCGCGTAGTAGACCGCCAGCAGGCGGCGCGGCGAGAAGCGGTCGGTGAACCAGCCGGAGGCGATCGTGCCGACGACGTCGAAGACACCGACGACCGCGAGGAGCGAGGCCGCGGCCGTGACCGGCATGCCGTGGTCGTGGGCGGCGGGCACGAAGTGGGTCTGGACCAGGCCGTTCGTGGAGGCGCCGCAGATCGCGAAGGTGCCGGCGAGCAGCCAGAAGGGCCCGGTGCGCATGGCGGAGAACAGGACCTTGATCGTGCGGCTCGCGGCCCCCTGCACGGGCGCCGGCTTCGGCACGAACTCCTTCGACCCGTACGGGCTCGCCCCCACGTCCGCCGGGTGGTCGCGCAGCAGCAGCCAGACGAAGGGGACGACGGCGAGGGCGGCCAGGGCCACCGTGACCGCGGCGGGGCGCCAGTCGTAGCGGGTGATCATCCAGGACAGCAGCGGCAGGAAGATGAGCTGGCCGGAGGCGGACGCGGCGGTCAGGATGCCGCTGACCAGGCCGCGGCGCTCGGTGAACCAGCGGTTGGTGACCGTCGCGGCGAAGGCCAGCGCCATCGAGCCGGAGCCCAGACCGACCAGCAGTCCCCAGCAGAGCAGGAGTTGCCAGGCCGCCGTCATCCACACCGTCAGGCCGGAGCCGAGCGCGATCACGGTCAGGGCGACCGCGACCACCCGGCGGATGCCGAAACGGTCCATCAGCGCGGCGGCGAAGGGCGCGGTGAGCCCGTACAGGGCGAGGTTGACCGAGACGGCCGCGCCGATCGTGCCGCGTGACCAGCCGAACTCCTGGTGCAGCGGGTCGATGAGCAGACCGGGCAGCGAGCGGAAGGCGGCCGCGCCGATGATCGTGACGAAGGTGACGGCGGCGACGAACCAGGCGCGGTGCGGCGTGATCATGCGGCTCCGCCGCGGGCGGGTACGGGAGGTGGGCTTCTCGTCCTCTACGGCTGCGCGAGCCTCGCTTGTCTGGGTCACGTCACTAAGGGTCCGCTGTCCCACCCCCCGCCACCACTGGCCCGAAGGACAGCGTTCGCTAGGATCGGGCCATGAGTGATGGCCCGGACTTCCGCCCGCACCGCGTCGTCGTCCTCGCCCTGGACGGCATCCTCCCCTTCGAGCTGGGCATCCCGCACCGCATCTTCGGCCGCCCCAAGGACGCCGCGGGGCGGCCTCTGTACGAGGTCCTGACCTGCTCGATCCGGCCGCCGGGCCCCGTCGAGACGGACGCCGACTTCGCGATCATGGTGGAGCACGGGCCGGAGACCCTCGCCACCGCCGACACCGTCGTCGTCCCCGCCTCGTACGAGCTCGGCCCGGTCTTCGAGGAGGGTGTGCTCACCGACGAACTCGCCGCCGCGCTCGCCCACCTCCGGCCCGGCACCCGGCTCGCCTCCATCTGCACCGGGGTGTACGTCCTCGCCGCCGCCGGCCTGCTCGACGGGCGGCCCGCCACCACGCACTGGGCCGACGCCGAGCATCTGCAACGGCTCTTCCCGCAGGTCGACGTCGACCCGGACGTCCTGTTCATCGACGACGGCGACGTCCTCACCTCCGCCGGGGTCGCCGCCGGCATCGACCTGTGCCTGCACATGGTCCGCCGCGACCACGGCACCGCGATCGCCAACGACGTCGCCCGCCGCACCGTCGTACCGCCGCACCGCGACGGCGGTCAGGCGCAGTACATCGAACGGCCCGTGCCCGATCCGCAGCAGACCGGCACGACCGCCGCGCGCGCCTGGGCGCTCGGGCGGCTCCACGAGCCGATCCAACTGCGGGACATGGCCGCGCGGGAGGCCATGTCCGTACGGTCGTTCACCCGCCGCTTCCGGGAGGAGACCGGCGTCAGCCCGGGCCAGTGGCTCACCCAGCAGCGCGTCGAACGCGCCCGCCATCTGCTGGAGTCCACCGACCGGTCCGTCGACCGGGTCGCCCGGGACGCCGGGTTCGGCACCGCCCAGTCGATGCGACAGCACCTGCAGGCGGCCCTCGGGGTCACACCGACCGCGTACCGCCGCACCTTCCGCACCGCCGGCGGCGGAACGCCCATCGGCGAGCACCGGAGCCACGGCGGCGTCGGCACCCCGAGCTGAACGGCCGGCACACCGGGTCCCACCCCGCCGGCCGATCCCGGCCGGAGCCGGTGGTTCCGGCGCCGCTCCAGGGACATGCCAAGATGCTTTCGCGCCGGGGCGCCTCCCGGTTCACCGACGTACGAGCAGAGTCATGCCTGAGACAGAGACGATCCGCCGGTGGTTGCTGCCCGCGCTGCTGGCGGCGGCGCAGCTCGCCTGGCTGGGGGCCGAGGGCCCCTGGCGTGACGGCGGTCCGCGCGGAGCGGTCGCGACCGTGGCGGTCGGGTGCGCGCTCGCGGTGGAGACGGCTGCCCTGGGCCGGCGGCGGCAGGCCCCGGTGACCTCCCTGGCCTGGTCGATCGGCACCCTGACCGTCGGGCTGGTCGCCTGGGAGGACGGCTACTTCGCCCTGGGGGCTCCGGTGTCCCTGTACTCGGTCGCGGTCCGCTGTCCGCTTCCCGTGACGCTGCGGGCCGTCGCCGCGGTCGTCGCCGCCGAATGGCTGCTGTCCTTCGCCCTGTCCGGGTTCCACACCGTGCCCCTCGCGGAATGGGCGGTCGCGGCCCTGCTGTACGTGCTCTGCGCCGGGCTGGGGGAGGCGCGACGCCAGTGGCACGCGCGGCGCCTGACCGCGGCCCGTCTTCTGGCGGGGGCCGAGGAGAGCAGACGGCACGCCGCGGAGAACGAACGGGAGCGCCTGGCCCGTGAGTTGCACGACGTGAGCGCCCATCACCTGACCTCGGTGGTCGTCACCGTGGACGCGGCCCGCAGGCTCGGCGACACGCGGCCGGAGCTGACGGCCGAGGCCCTGGAGTTCGCGGAACGCACCGGCCTGGAGACACAGACGTCCCTGCTGCGGCTGGTGGGGCTCCTGCGGGACCCGGAGCCGCGCGAGGCCGAATCGATGACCGGCCGCATCCAGGAACTGGTCGCGGGATTCGGCCGGCTGGGCCGCCCCATCGCCACCGAGCTCCCCCCGGACCTGACCGGCGCGGTGGGCGAGGCCGTCCACGGCATCGTCCGTGAGGCCCTCACCAACGCCGTCCGCTACGCCCCCGGCACGGCCGTCCGGGTCGCCGTACGGCGCGAGGAGGGCCGGCTGCTGGTGTCGGTGACCAACGGACCCTCGGGAGCGCGGACGGCGCAGGCGTCCGCCATCCCGGGGTCCGGGCACGGCGTCAGGGGCATGAGGCAGCGCGCGGCCGCGGTCGGCGGCGAGCTCGACGCCGGTCCCACGGCAGAGGGCGGCTGGCGGGTCGAGGCGGTGCTGCCCGACACCGGTGGCGCTCAGGCACAGCGCGGCCGGCAGCGGGACGTCCTGCGGGAACAGTTGCTCGTCGACCCCGTGCTCGCGTTCACCGCGGCGGTGCTGCCGGTCTTCTTCGTGCTGGTCGGAACCGAGGGCTGGAGCCGGGGAGCCAGGGACGCGGCCCTCCCCGGAATCGTCCTGGTCTCCGTTCTGTTCGCCCTCCACGCTCTTCCCCTGGTGGGGCGGCGCCGCGCGCCCCGGGCCACGCTGACGGCCGTCCTGGCGAGCTCCCTGCTCTGGCCCGTGGCCGCCGCTTCGGCCCCCTTGGCGCACCTGTCCTCCTACTTCGTCGTGGGCCTGATCGCCGAAGGTCTCGCCGTCAACGCGCTGGGCGCCTACAGCCACCGCGGCCCGCGCACCTGGCCCTGGGTGACGGCGACGGGCGTGGTGAGCACCTGTGTGCTGATCACCACGGCGGCTGCCGACGGCGGTCTGCCGGCGGCCGTGCCCTCATGGCTCAACTGGGCGGTGCTGATCGTGTTGCCGAGCCTGTCGGCGTGCGCGGTCTTCGCCGTTCTCTGGGGCGCCGGTCTGCTGGTCCGCCGGCGCCGGCTGCGGGTGCTCGCGCAGAACGACTTCGCGCTCGCCAGTTCCGCGTGGCAGGCCGACCGGTCCGCGGGGGCCGAACGGCAGCTGCTCGCGGCGCGGCTGAGCGATGCCGTCCTGCACCGCACGGCGCATCTCGTGGAGCTCGCCCGCGCGGGACGGCTTGACGAGGTCGCGGCCGAGGCCCGCTCGACTCTCGCCGCCATGCGCGAACTGCTGCACGGCCTCGACCGGTCGCCGCACGCATGACACCCCTCCGGTCCCGTCTATCCGGAGATACAGACGGGGTTCGTCCCGCAAGACGATGGGAGGGCCGTCGTCCGCCGCAACACTGAGGGCATGTATCTCACGCTGGTCGTCGCGCTCTGCGCCGTCGTGGCCCTCGCGGGCGTGGTCGTGACCGTCATCCACGAACCGCCGACCTGGGCCGTGGTCGTCGGAACCGTCGTCGGATTCGCGCTCGGCGCCGTGCTGCTCGAACTGCCGGCGCTCGCCGACGTCGCGGAGTCCTCCGTCGGCGCCTGGAGCCTGCGCTTCGGCGCCTTCTCCACGGTCGAGGCGCTGCTGACCCTCGCCGTGACCACGCGCGGCCGGACCGCCCGGTCGGCCGACTCCTAGAAGGTGAGCACCCCCCGCGCCACCCGTCCCGCCTCCGCGTCCGCCGCCGCCTTCTCGAAGTCCTCGACCGGGTAGGTCTGGGTGATGAGTTCGTCGAGGAGGAGCCGGCCCTCGCGGTACAGGCCGGCGTACAGGGCGATGTCCCGCTGGGGGCGCGAGGCGCCGTAGCGGCAGCCCAGGATGGACTTGTCCAGGAAGAGGGAGGAGACCAGGAAGGTCGCCTCCGCCGTCGCCGGCGGCACCCCCAGCAGGACCGCCTGCCCGTGCCGGTCGAGCAGGTCGACGGCCGCCCGGATCAGTTCCACCCGCCCCACGCACTCGAAGACATGGTCCGCGCCGGTCGGCAGCACGTCCCGCACGCCGTCCGTGGAGGTCAGGAAGTCGGTGGCCCCGAACCGCCGGGCCACCGTCTCCTTCGCCGGGTTGGCGTCCACGGCGACGATCCGCAGCGCCCCCGCGATCCGCGCGCCCTGGAGGACGTTGAGCCCGACACCGCCCGTCCCGATGACGACGACACTCTCGCCGTACCCGACCCGCGCGCGGTTGAGCACGGCGCCCACCCCGGTCAGCACCCCGCATCCGATGAGCGCGGCGGACGTCAGCGGTATGTCCTTCGGTATCCGCACCGCCTGGACGGCCTTGACGACCGTCCGCTCGGCGAAGGCGGAGTTGGAGGCGAACTGGTAGACGGCCCGCCCCGCGCGCGTGAACGGCTTCTGGGGCCGCCCGATGGCCTGCCGGCACATCGTCGGCCGCCCCCGGTCGCACTCGGCGCAGGTCCCGCAGCTCGCGAGGGTGGACAGGGCCACATGGTCACCGGGGACGACATGACCGACGCCGGCCCCGACCGCCTCCACCACCCCCGCTCCCTCATGGCCGAGGACGACCGGCGCCGGGAAGGGGATCGTCCCGTCGACCACCGACAGATCGCTGTGGCACAGCCCGGCCGCCGAGATCGCCACCAGCACCTCGCCCGGCCCCGGATCGCGTACGTCGAGATCGTCGACGACCTCCGCCCGCTTCCCGTCGAACAGCACACCTCGCATCAGACGACCCCCTTGCGCTCTCTGGGCAGGCCGAGCACGCGCTCGGCGATGATCGTGCGCTGGATCTGGTCCGAGCCGCCGTAGATGGTGTCGGCCCGGGAGAACAGGAACAGGTGCTGTGCGTCGTCGAGTTCGTACGGCTTCTCGGGCGTCCAGTCCGACGGGCCCGCGCTCGCCGCAGCGCCCCGCACCTGCACCGCTGCCTCCCCGAGCCGCTGATGCCAGCCCGCCCACAGCAGCTTGGCCACACTGGGCGCCCCCGGTCCGCCCGAACCGCCCAGGGTCCGCAGCGCGTTCCACCGCATGGTGCGCAGCTCCGCCCACAGCCGCACCAGCCGGTCGCGTACGAGGGGATCGCCGGCCGCGCCCGTCTCGACCGCCGTGCGCACCACGCGCCCGAGTTCCTCCGCGAACCCGATCTGCTGGGCGAGCGTCGACACCCCGCGCTCGAAGCCGAGGAGGCTCATCGCGACCCGCCAGCCGTCGCCCGCGGCTCCGACGACATGCTCGGCACGGGCCTGTGCCCCGTCGAAGAAGACCTCGTTGAACTCGCTGGTGCCGGTGAGCTGCCGGATCGGCCGCACCTCGATGCGGCCCGGCTGGTCCATGGGCACGAGGAGGAACGACAGCCCGTGATGACGGGACGAGCCGGGATCGGTACGGGCGAGGACGAAACACCAGTCGGCCTCGTGCGCCAGGGAGGTCCAGATCTTCTGCCCGGTGACGCGGTACGTCCGCCCGCCCTCGTCGGCTTCCGCACGCGTCCGCACTCCGGCGAGGTCGGAGCCGGCGCCCGGCTCGCTGTACCCCTGGCACCAGAGCTCGGCGCCGGCGGCGACGGGCGGCAGGAAGCGGGACCTCTGCTCCGGGGTGCCATGGGCGAGGAGCGTGGGCGCGAGCAGGTTCTCCCCGATGTGCCCCGACCGGGGCGGGGCACCCGAGCGGGTGTACTCCTCGGCCCAGGCGACCTGCTGGGTGAGACTCGCGGTCCGATTGCCGAACCCGCCCTCGCTCCACCCGAGCCCGATCCACCCGTCGGCACCGAGTGTGCGCTCCCATCCACGCCGGTCGGAAACCCCCGGCACATGCTCGTCGAGCCAGGCACGAGCTTCGGCACGAAAGTCGTCGTCGGCCGGATCAAACCCGAAATCCACGTGCACCTCCTCGAGAAACGTCACCCGTCACCCCCTCAGGGGGCGCGGGGAACTGCGCGACCAGCCACGACGCACCCGCACCCGCCGATCGAACCGACACTCACCCGTTGGGCCGCGCCCCCTCCGCCGCGGCCCGCCGCATCTCCTCCAGCCGCTCCAGCATCGGCATCGGATCCACCCCCACCGACCCCGGCAGCGCCTCCGCGATCCGCGACGGCGTCCAGGAACCCCCCTCGGCATACGCGGCCCGCAGCTCCCGCGGCTGCGCCCACACAGCGATCTTCGCACCGGCGACGGTGTAGACCTGTCCGGTTATCCCAAGCTCCCGCGAGCGGTCCGACAAGAGGAAAATCACCATCGCGGCGACATCCTCCGGCTCCCCGATCTCCGCCAGCTCCATCGGCACGCCCGCCGACATCCGCGTCCGTGCGACCGGCGCGACCGCGTTGGCGGTCACGCCGTACTTGTGCAGGCCCAGCGCGGCGCTCCGCACCAGCGAGATGATCCCGCCCTTCGCCGCGCTGTAGTTGGCCTGCGAGACGGACCCCTGGTGGTTGCCGCTGGTGAAGCCGATCAGCGTGCCCGATCCCTGCCGGCGCATGACGGCGGAGGCGGCCCGGAAGACCGTGAAGGTGCCCTTGAGGTGGGTGGCGACCACCGGGTCCCACTCCTCCTCGGACATGTTGAACAGCATCCGCTCCCGCAGGATCCCGGCCACGCAGACGACCCCGTCGAGCCGCCCGTACGCCTCCAGGGCGGTGTCCACGACCCGCTGTCCGCCCGCCATCGTGGAGATGTCGTCGGCGACCGCGACGGCCTGGCCGCCGGCCGCCTCGATCTCCTTGACGACGGCCTCGGCGACCTCGCTCGTGGGCGACGCGCCGTCCACGCCCACCCCGTAGTCGTTGACGACGACCAGGGCGCCCTCGGCCGCCGCCGCGAGCGCCACCGCCCGTCCGATGCCCCGCCCCGCTCCTGTGACGGCGACGACCTTGCCGGTCAAGAAGTTCCCCACGCCCGGCCCCTTCCCGCGTTTTCCGACGGACGGTTAGATGCTTCAGAAGAACGTATCTGACGGTCCGTTAGATTTTATGTCCCGCCGGACGGGCGAGGACAAGCCCCGGGGAGGCACCGGATGGCACTGCCGGAGGAGTTCCACGACATCGCCAAGCGCGTCAACAACTGGGGGCGCTGGGGGGCGGCCGACGAGATCGGCACGCTCAACCTGATCACCGACGAGGTGGTGCGCGGCGCGGCCGCCGAGATCCGCTCGGGGCGCCGGGTGCCGCTGGCCCTCCCCCTGCGCGAGGACGGGGTGCAGACCGGGATGATCCCGGGGCGGGTCAACCCGATGCACACCATGGTGCAGATCAACCAGGAGATCTTCGGGCCCGGCACGGTCGCGTGCAGCGACGACGCCGTGACGATGGGCCTGCAGGCGGCCACCCACTGGGACGCGCTGACCCATGTCTCGCACTCGGGCAAGATCTACAACGGCCGCCCGGCGTCCGGCATCACCGCGCACGCGGGTGCCGAGTTCAGCGGGATCGACAAGGTGCGGCACCTCGTCTCGCGCGGGGTGCTGCTGGACGTGGCACGCGCGCGTGGCGTCGACCGGCTGGAGGGCGGACACCCGGTCACCCCGGAGGACCTGGAGGCGGCGGAGGAACTGGCGGGCACGCGCGTGCGGGCCGGCGACATCGTGCTCGTACGGACCGGGCAGGTCCGGCTCTATCTGTCCGGCGACAAGCACGCGTACGCGTTCCCGTCGCCGGGGCTGTCGGTGCGCACGCCCGAGTGGTTCCACGCGCGCGATGTGGCGGCCGTCGCCAACGACACGATGACCTTCGAGATCTTCCCGCCGGAGATCGAGGACCTGTGGCTGCCCGTGCACGCCCTCGATCTGATGGAGATGGGGATGCTGCAGGGCCAGAACTGGAATCTCGAAGAGTTGTCCACAGCCTGTGGAGAAGAGGGCCGGTACGCGTTCCTGCTGTCGGCGATGCCGGAGCCGTTCGTCGGCGGGACGGGAACCCCGGTGGCCCCCGTGGCCGTGCTCTGAGTCCCTCAAGAGGTCCGATGGCGGCGCGCCGCTGCCCGCCCCGAGCACGGCACCGCGCGCCGCCATCCGACTCGGCGTGCCCTCCCCGGCTCCCCCTCCGGCCCTGAGGGACTCGACGCCGAATCACGATCCGCACTCGACAAGGGCCGCGGTCACCGAAGCCCTCGCCGTCCCCTCGCGGCGAATCGCTGACCACAAGCGTGATCAAACGGACACGTCACGTCAACACCTGGCAGGAGATTTGTTACTTACGCCCTATTTGCAGCGGGCGCACACGGAAGCACATCCCGGCGCACCGAGACCGCGCCGACTCAGGGCGACAGCGCTTTCTCCACCCGTGCACCGCGGACCGTCGGCCGATCGCCCGGCACTCACACCGCCTCGAACGCGCGTCCCTCGTACGCGGGCTGCGGACGGACCGGCGGCTTCGGGTACACGGGAGGCTTCGGATACACGGGCTCCGGGTAGGCCGTGACCTCCAGGCCGCCCGCCAGGGCTCCGCGCTCGCCCCTGCTCTCGCCGTCCGCCGCGCCCTCTGCGGGCCGCTCACAGCGGTCGAGTTCGCACCAGATGCGCTTGCCGCCGCCCTCGACGCTCCAGCCCCAGCGGTCCGCGAGGCAGTCGACGAGGGCGAGGCCCCGGCCACCGGTGGCGTCGTCGCCCACACAGCGGGGCACGGGGGCACGGTCGCTGGTGTCCGCCACCTCCAGCCGGACGGTGGCCGCCCCGGCCGCGGCGCCGCGGCCGCCGCCCGGCAGCGACAGCCGCACCACGGCCGGACGGCCGGTGTGCACCACGGCGTTGGTGACCAGTTCGGAGACGAGCAGGATCAACGTCTCGGCGAGCGGTTCGTCATCCCCTATGCCGCACCCGGCAAGGCGCGAACGGGCCCACCTCCGGGCGCGCCCCACCTCTGCGGGGTCGGGCCGGATCTCCAGTTGCACTTGAAGCACCTGCACCGCTCACACCATCCGAACCGGCGGACACATGGCCGTGCGCCACGCGAGCCACGCGAGTCGCGCGGGCACCATGACGACGGGGGCCACGATCGTAGCCATTTTCTGCATGGCCAGAACAACGGCCAGAGGCAGCGTGACGGAACGTGAATCCCTTACGAGACAGCTTGGTTGACGTACAGTCACCTCAACAAGCGCTTCGGGCATATTCCAGCGCGAAGGAGTACCCGTGCGGCATACTGTGCGACGCCCGCGCCAGGGAGTCGAACAGGCGGGGGCCTGACGCCCGTCCGCCCTGCGAGCAGCGGCATGCACCGCCGGTTTCGGCACCGCCCCAGGGGCACCACCGGCATGGCTCGTGCTCGGAACCACTCGCATCCCACAGAAGGTACCGGAGGGGCCGGTCGACTCCGGGCCGTGACGGGTCACGCATCGGACACAACCCGGTATCAACGCTCCGTGAACCCGGATTGCCACAATCCGCGACACCCGTACGGCAGTCCGAGCCACGCTCATGTCATCGGCGCAGGCAGCGGCGCTACCGGCCCGCAGCGGTCAGCAGTTCCCGCGCGAGCAGTTCCTCACTCTCCGTACCACCTCCCGCACGCCGGGTGCGCACCCAGGCGCGTTTCAGCAGCAGATGGACGTCCGCCTCCCAGGTGAACCCCATGCCGCCGTGCACCTGGAGACAGTCGCGCGCGCCGCGTACGGCGGCCTCGTCCGCGAGGAGGCGGGCGGCGGCGATGTCACCCGGATCGGCGGTGACGGCGGCCGCGTAGACCGCCGCACGGGCCACCTCGACCCGCACCAGCAGCTCCGCGCACAGATGTTTGACGGCCTGGAAGGCACCGATCGGCTGCCCGAACTGTTCGCGCGCCCGCGCGTGTTGCACGGCCAGCTCGCACGCGCGCGTGGCGGTGCCGAGCTGCTCGGCGGCGGTGAGGAGGACCGCGACGGGGTCGGCGACGTGATCGGCCGCCGGCTGCCCGGAACCGCCCGCCGTCCGGTGCAGCGGCGTCAACGGATCCACCGACCGCAGCGACACGGCACCCGTGGCGTCCCCCTCCACCACGTCCGCCTCCGCCAGCCACTCCACCAGCCCGCCGGGGTCCACGGCCGTCACCACGGTCTCCCCCTCGGCCGCCCCGGGCACCCGGCCCGCCGCGAGGTGGGTGGCGGCCAGGGGGCCCGGCAGGAGGGCCCGGCCCGCCTCCTCGAAGGCCAACACGGCCTCCGGCAGGCCCAGTCCGACCCCGCCCGCCGCCTCCGGCAGCCGCAGCGCGAAGAAGCCGGCGGCGCCCAGCTCCCGCCACAGCGCCCGGTCGAGCCCGGGCCGCTCCACGGCGGCCCGCAGCGCGTCCCGGTCGAAGCGCCGGGCGAGCAGGTCCCGTACCCCTTGCCGCAACGCCCGCTGGTCGTCCGTCAGTCGAAAACGCACGGGGACGTCTCACCACCCTTTCGGCCGCGCAAGCAGAAGCTCACCGCTCACCGCCCCTTCGGCAGCCCGAGGATCCGTTCCGCCACGATGGTGCGCTGGATCTGGGAGGTGCCGGCCGCGATGGTGTACGACAGCGAGGAGAGCCGGTCGAGCACCCAGGGCCGGTCGAGGTCGAGGGCCGCGTCGCCCAGGACGTCGGCGGCGGTGTCGTACAGCTCCTGACGGGCGTGCGAATACCTCAGTTTGAAGATCGAACCCCCGACGCCGGGCACCCCGCCGGCCGAGGCCTCGCTCACGTTCCACTGCGTCAGCCGCCACAGCGCCCGGAACTCGGCCTCCAGCAGGGCCAGCCGGCGCCGCAGGACGGGGTCGTCCCAGCGGCCGTCGGCATGGGCCGCGCGGGCCAGTTCGCCGAGGACGCGCCGGCAGGCGACGACCTCGCCGACGAACGCGGTGCCGCGCTCGAAGGACAGCGTGACCATGGTGACCCGCCAGCCGTCGTTCTCCTCGCCGACGCGGTGGGCCGCCGGCACCCGTACCTCGTCGAGGAACACCTCGGCGAACTCGGCGGACCCGGCGAGCGTCCGCAGCGGCCGTACGGTGATCCCGGGGGCGTCCATGGGCATGGCCAGCCAGGTGATGCCCCGGTGTTTCGCCGCCGTGGGATCGGTCCGCACCAACAGTTCGCACCAGTCGGCGACTTCGGCGTGCGAGGTCCAGATCTTGGACCCGCTCACCACGTAGTCGTCCCCGTCGCGCCACGCGCGGGTGCGCAGCGCCGCGAGGTCGGAGCCGGCGTCGGGTTCGCTGAAGCCCTGGCACCAGACCTCCTCGCCGCGCAGGATCGGCTCCAGCCAGCGCGCGCGCTGGGCGTCCGTGCCCTCGGCGGCGATCGTCGGCCCCGCGTGCAGCAGTCCGACGAAGTTGGCGCCCACATAGGGCGCGCCGGCCTTCTCCGTCTCCTCCAGGAAGATCAGCCGGGTCGTCGGCTCGGCGTCCCAGTGCACGTGCGCGTACCCGGCGTCGTACAGCATGCGCTGCCACCCGAGGTCCCAGGCGCGGCGGCCCGGCCAGTCGTCGGGGGACGGCTTCGGCGGGAGGGCGGGCAGCGCCTTGCCGAGCCAGTCCCGCAGCCGGGCGCGGAAGTCCTCCTCCTCGGGCGAGTAGGACAGGTCCATCACTTGTCGAAGTCCAGGTCGAGCATGCGGATCGCGTTGCCCCGCATCAGCTTGTAGACCGTCTCGTCGTCGAGGCCCTGAACGTGGTCGAGGGCGACCTCCCTGGTGTGCGGGAAGGTCGAGTCGACGTGGGGGTAGTCGGTCTCGAAGGTGGCGTTGTCGCGGCCGACGACATCCAGGGAGGCCACCCCGTGCTTGTCGCGGAAGAAGCAGCAGTACATCTGCCGGTAGTAGTAATTCGAGGGCGGTTCGGGGATCAGGTCGCGCACCCCGCCCCAGGCCCGGTGCTCCTCCCAGACGTCGTCGGCGCGCTCCAGGGCGTACGGGATCCAGCCCATCTGGCCCTCGGAGTAGGCCAGTTTGAGCGTCGGGAACTTCACCAGGACCCCGCTGAACAGGTAGTCCATCATCGAGGCCATCGCGTTGTTGAACGACAGGGACGCCTGGACGGCGGGGGGCGCGTCCGGGGACGCGGCCGGCATCTGCGAGGACGAGCCGATGTGCATGTTGACGACCGTCCCGGTCTCCTCGCACACGGCGAAGAACGGGTCCCAGTGGCCGGAGTGGATGGACGGCAGCCCGAGGTGGGTGGGGATCTCGGAGAAGGTGACCGCGCGCACCCCGCGGGCGGCGTTGCGCCGGATCTCGGCGACGGCCAGGTCGATGTCCCACAGCGGGATCAGGCAGAGCGGGATGAGGCGGCCGCCGCTGTCGCCGCACCACTCCTCGACCATCCAGTCGTTGTAGGCACGCACGCACGCGTGCGCGACCTCCTTGTCGTGCGCCTCGGCGAAGGTCTGTCCGCAGAAGCGCGGGAAGGACGGGAAGCACAGGGAGGCCTCGACGTGGTTGAGGTCCATGTCCTCGAGCCGGGCCTTCGGGTCCCAGCAGCCGCGCCGCATCTCCTCGCGGGTGATGCCCTCCAGGGTCATCTCGTCCCGGTCGAAGCCGACGGCGGCGATGTTGCGCTTGTACGGGAACTTCAGGTCCTCGTAGATCCACCAGTCGGTGGGCTGGCCGTCGGGGTCCATGGTGATCTGGTACTTCCCGGCGACGTAGGCCAGCTCGCCGATCCCGGCGGTGAGGGGCTGCGGCCCGCGGTCGCGGTACTTCTGCGGCAGCCAGGTCGCGAAGAGGTGCGCGGGTTCGATCACATGGTCGTCGACGCTGATGATGCGGGGCAGTTCGGTGGCCATGGGTTCCCCTCCGCCGGACGGTACTTATCTGATGACCCGTCAGATAGCATGGCACCTGACGAGTCGTCAGCCAAGCTGGGGGCAGCCATGAACGACACCCCGCACTCCCTGAGTTCCTCCCGCACCCTGTGGGACCTGGTCGCCCGGCGCGCCGACCTCACCCCCGACCGGCCCGTCCTGCTGCAGGGCGACCGCGCGCTGACGTTCGACGGGCTACGCGCGCGTGCCGAACGGACGGCGGCCGGGCTGTACGGCATGGGGGTGCGCCCCGGCACGGTCGTCGCCTGGCAGCTGCCCACCCGGATCGAGACGGCGGTGCTGTCCTTCGCGCTGGCCCGCCTGGGTGCCGTGCAGAGCCCCGTCATCCCGTTCTACCGGGACCGCGAGGTCGGCTTCGCGCTCAGGGAGTCACGGGCGGAGTTCTTCGCCGTACCGGGCGTCTGGCGCGGTTTCGACCACGGCGAGATGGCACTGCGGCTCGGTGCGAAAGGCGTGTTCGACGCCTACGACGACCTGCCCGAGGGCGATCCGGCGATACTGCCCCCGCCGCCCACCGACGGCACCGCGGTCCGCTGGATCTACTGGACCTCCGGCACGACCTCCGACCCCAAGGGCGTCCTGCACACCGACCGCTCCCTCATCGCGGGCGGCTCCTGTCTCGCGCACGCGCTGCGGCTGACCTCCGACGACGTGGGCTCGATGGCCTTCCCGTACGCGCACATCGCCGGGCCCGACTACACGGTCATGCTCCTGCTGTACGGCTTCCCCGCGGTGATGTTCGAGCAGTTCGCGCTGCCGGACGCGCTCGACGAGTACCGCCGGCACGGGGTGACGGTGGCGGGCGGGTCGACGGCGTTCTACTCGATGTTCCTGGCCGAGCAGCGCAAGCAGCCGGGCGTCCCGGTGATCCCCTCGCTGCGGCTGCTCGCCGGGGGCGGGGCGCCGAAGCCGCCCGAGGTGTACCACGCGGTCGTCCGGGAGATGGGCGTGCAGCTCACGCACGGCTACGGCATGACCGAGGTACCGATGATCACCATGGGGTCGCCGGACGACACCGTGGAGAACCTCGCGACGACCGAGGGCCGGCCGCCGGAGGGCATGGAGATACGGATCGCGGAGGGCGGGGAGGTGCGGCTGCGCGGGGAGGCCGTGTGCCGGGGCTATCTGGACCCGGCGCAGACCGCGGAGGCCTTCGACGAGGACGGCTTCCTGCGCACCGGTGACCTCGGGCGGGTCACCGCGAGCGGGCATCTGGTGCTCACCGGGCGGCTGAAGGACGTCATCATCCGCAAGGGCGAGAACATCTCCGCCAAGGAGATCGAGGACCTGCTGGCCGCCCGCCCGGACGTCGGGGACGTGGCGGTGATCGGGCTGCCGGACACCGAGCGCGGGGAGCGGGTGTGCGCGGTGGTGGAGCGGGCGGCGGGCGCGCAGGATCCCACGCTCGAGGAGCTGACGTCGTATCTGCGCGCGGCGGGACTGTCCGTGCACAAGCTGCCGGAGCAGCTGGAGGTGGTGGACGCCCTGCCGCGCAACGACACGCTCCGCAAGGTCCTCAAGTACCGGCTGCGCGAGCGCTACTCGGAGACGGTGAAGTAGCGCGCGAACGCGGGGACGACGTCCGGCTCGCCGATCCGGCCGTCGGTGTCGGTGTCGAGGCCGGCGGCGACCGTGCGGGCGAGGTCCTCGGGGACGCCCAGGACGCGCAGCACGCGCGCGGTGTCCTCGACCGTGACCAGGCCGTCGCCGTCGGCGTCGGCGATGTCCAGGGCGGCGTGCAGGAAGGGGCGGGCGATCTCGGCGAAGCGGCCGGGGTTGTCGTGCAGGCGCTTGACCGCGCCGCCGACGAACTCGTCCCGGGTGATGCGCTGGTCGCCGTCCCGGTCCGCGATGCCCGCCATGCCCTGCCAGAAGGCCTCCGCGCCCGCGTACAGCGCCTGGCCCCTGTCGGAGCGGGCCGCGGTGCCGAACTCGGCGAGCAGGGCCTTGGCGGCCGCGCCGAAGTCCTCGCGGTCGATGTAGCCGTTGCCGTCCTGGTCGAAGGTGGCGAACCGGTCGGCGATCCTGCGTTCGTACTCGCTGCTGACCATGTGTCCTCCGGGCCGCCGTACGTCCTGATGTCGGGGTGCTTCCGCCAGGGAGCGTACGACGCCGAAGGTGCCGGGGCGGTGCGGAAGCGGGGTCTGTGCCCGGACCGGGGGAATTTCGGGACACCCTTGTGGCAGACCGAGGATGTGATCGACTGTCCGGTGTGGAAGCAGTGGCGGCGAGTGTCATAGCGGTGCTGGGGACCCTGCTGGGCGCGGGTCTCACCCATCGGTTCCAGGTGCGGGCGGTGGAGCGCACCGAGCGGTTCACCCGCGACGAGAGGCTGCGCCAGGAACGCATGGACGCCTACGGCTCGTACGCCGGGGCACTCGTGAACTACCGGCGCGCGCTGGTGCACCGCTGGTTCCGTGAGCACGAGGGCGGCTCCCCCGAGGAGGTCACGGAGAACCGCATGGCGGGCTACGAGCTGCGCTCCGTCGCCCAGGAGGCGCTGTTCCGGGTGCAGATGCTGTCGCCGGACGAGACGCTCGTGCAGCGGGCCTGGGAGGTGCTCCTGCAGATCGACCGGGTGCACAAGGCGGCGGACCCTGAGGACTTCGACCGGTGCCGGGACATCACCCGGGAACTGATCAAGGACTTCGTGACCACCGCCAAGGGCACGCTCGGACTGACCTGAGCCCGGCTCACGCCGACAGCGGCTCCGGGCCGTCCTCGGCCACGGCCTCCGCGAGGTCGCCGTACACGTCGAAGAGGCGCCGCACGCCGAGCGCGCCCAGGACGCGGTTGACGTGGGAGTCCTCCGCGGCCCCGCGCGCGGGCAGGATCAGCCGCAGCCGGCCCCGGCAGGAGCGGATGAGCCTACGGGCCGCGATGAGCACGCCGACGCCGCTGGAGTCGCAGAAGTACACCTCGGAGAGGTCCAGGACGAGGCTGTGGCGGCCCTCGGCCACCTCGTCGTGCACCCGCTGTCGCAGCAGCGGCGACGTCACCAGGTCCAGTTCGCCCGACACCTGGAGCACGGCCCAACCGCCCCGCTCGCCGCCGGTCACTTTGAAGGCCACCACCACGCCTTTCCCTCGCCGTAAACGGAAGCCGTCCCTACGCTTCCTTGCAGCGCGGCTGCCCAGCGGCGTTGCCCCGAAACACCTGGCGAAAAACAGCTACGCGGGGGTAGAGGCTTGATTCCGTCGTATCCAGTCCTGTTCGATCTGCATCGGTCCACACCAATCAGAAACAGAACACACTTGATCCTGATTGGTCAGGATGAGTCGGGGTAGGCGCCGCCCTATACCATCGCCCGGCCGCTCAGGGGCGCACATTGAAACAAAGGGGCGTGCGTTGTCGTACGTGCCGACTACATTCGAGGTGACGGTGGACGCAGGCTGGGCCGGGACACGGGCACGGGTGAGGGGGCCGCATGGCGAAGAAGGACGCACCGCCCCGCTGGGACCGCAGGATGCAGCAGCGACTCGCGCGCGGTGAGGCGGCCGCCCTCGGTGAGCTCTACGACCGTTTCGCTTCGCTCGTGCACGGCCTCGCCCATCGTGTGCTCAAAGACGAACACGCGGCCGACTGTGTCACCCGTGAGGTGTTCGTCCATGTCTGGCAGCACCCCGACGCCTACGACCCCCGGCAGAGCCCCCTGCGCACCTGGATCGCCGCGTTGACCCACCGGCTCGCCGTGCAGCGGCTGCGCGCCGCCGGGACCGCCGCGCTGGCCGAGGGCGGCCCCGGCACCGCCGACGACCTGGAGCACACGGTGCGGCACGCCTCGGTCGCCGCCCGCGCCGACTACATCGTCCAGGCCATGCCCACCCCGCTGCGCGCCGCCCTGGAGCTGGCCTACTTCCAGCGCCGCGACTACCGCCAGACCGCGGCCGACCTGGGCGTCACCGAGGACGAGGCCCGCCGTCGGCTCCGCCTCGGCCTGCAACTGCTGTCCACCGCCCACGACGCCCCCTCCCCCGGGGTCCCGCCCGAATACGGGGGTGCGGCGTGAGCGGCACGGACGGATTCGAGGCGTACGACGGCGAGAGCGAGGACGACGAGGAGAAGGAGTTCCCGGCCACGAACGGCGACATCGCGGACGACGGCACCGCCGACCGCCCCGCGCCCCCCGAGGGCGCCACGGCGCGTCCGCCCCGGATCCCGCTCCCCCGGGCCTCCGTCGAGGACAGCGGGCTGCCGCTGCCCGCGCTGGAGGCGCCCACCGTCACGGAACCGCTCCGGCTGGAGCACCCCGTACTGAAGTCCCTGCTGGGGGCATGGGCGCTGGCGGCCTGCTCGGCCGAGGAGACGGCGGCCGTCGAGGACCACCTCGGCGACTGCGGCCCCTGCGCGGACGAGGCCAGGCGGCTGCGCGAGGCGGTGGGGCTGCTCCAGCGCCCCGAGAGCCTCGACCTCGACCCCGGCCTGCGCACCCGCGTCCTGGAGGCCTGCCTCGACCTCCGCCCGCCGCGCATACCGGTACCGGCGTGGGCGGCCTCGTACGACGCCGAGACCGCGCGACTGGACGCTTTGCTCCAGGACTTCGGCGACGCCGAGTGGCACGCGCCCGTACGGCTGCGCTGGTTCCGCGGCGACGGCGAGACCAGCCGCCGGACCACCGTCGCCGGGGTGATCGCCCATCTCCTCGCGGTGGACGGCCTGATCGCGGTGGCCCTCGGTCTGGAGGACCCGCTCGGCGACGACGTCAAGGCCGAGACCGACCGGCTGCGCGGCCCGGCCGAGCGCACCGAGGCGTTCTGGGAGGCCTCCCACTTCCCGCCCACCCGCTCGGTGCGCGGCCCCTGGCGCGAACAGAGCCACGCGCTCGTGCGCACGGTCTCCTTCACCGGCGCGGGTCCCGGGACCCTGCCGATCTCGTACGGGGACTTCGAGCTGCCCCTGCGCGACGCGATGCTGGACCGGGCGTTCGAGTGCTGGGTGCACGCGGAGGACATCGCGGAGGCGGTCGACTATCCGTACGCGCCGCCCGCGCCCCGCCATCTGCGCGGCATGATCGACCTGGCGGCGCGGATGCTGCCGCAGGCCCTCGCGGCGCGCCGGCGCGCGGGTCTGGCCGCGCCCGCGCCGAGCGCCGCGCGCCATCTGGTGAGCGCCGGCAGCCCGGGCCGCAGCCTGCGGCTGGAGATCGAGGGCGACGGCGGCGGCCAGTGGCTGATCCCCCTGGACTCACCCGGAGCGGTGGGCTCCGCCGATCACGAGGTGGCGCACGTGGCGCTGGACGACGTGGAGTTCTGCCGACTGGCGGCGGGGCATGTGCGGCCGGAGGAGGCTGCGGCGGGGCAGCTGGGGGATCGGGAGGCGATCAGGGACGTGCTGTTCGCCGCCGCGTCGCTGAGCCGGATGTAGGGGCTGGTTGGGGTCCGTCGGCCGGTGCGGGTGCGTGGGGGTTGTTCGCGCAGTTCCCCGCGCCCCTGTACAGCCGGCGTGACGTTCCAGGGGCGCCGGGAACCGCGCGAGCGACCACGGACGACCCGCACCCGCCCCCGAGACGCAACCCCCCGCCTCCCTAGGCGAACACGACCGTCCGGCGCCCGTTGAGGAGAATCCTGCGCTCCGCGTGCCACTTCACGGCCCGCGCCAGCGCCTGGCACTCCACGTCACGGCCGACCGCCACGAGCTGGTCCGGCGTGACGTCGTGCCCCACCCGCTCGACCTCCTGCTCGATGATCGGCCCCTCGTCGAGATCGGCGGTCACATAGTGCGCCGTCGCGCCGATCAGCTTCACGCCCCGTGTGTGCGCCTGGTGGTACGGCTTCGCGCCCTTGAAGCTCGGCAGGAACGAGTGGTGGATGTTGATGATCCGCCCGCTGAGCTGCTTGCACAGATCGTCCGAGAGCACCTGCATGTAGCGGGCGAGGACGACCAGCTCGACGTCCTGCTCCCGCACGATCTCGAGCAGCTTCGCCTCGGCCTCGGCCTTGGTCTCCCTCGTCACCGGGATGTGGTGGAAGGGAAGGTCGTACGAGCCCACCAGCTCGGCGAAGTCGGTGTGGTTGGACACCACCGCCGCGATCTCCACCGGCAGCGCGCCGATCCGGGCGCGGAACAGCAGGTCGTTCAGGCAGTGGCCGAACTTGCTGACCATCAGGACGACGCGCATCTTCTCGTCGGCCCGGTTGATCTGCCAGTCCATGTGGAAGGAGTCGCCGATCGCCGCGAAGCTCGCGCGCAGCTTGTCCACGGTCTGCGGCGACTCGGCCGAGAAGTGGACGCGCATGAAGAACAGACCCGTGTCGTGGTCGCCGAACTGCTGGCTGTCCTCGATGTTGCAACCGGTCATGAACAGGTAGCTCGACACGGCGTGCACGATGCCCTGCTTGTCCGGGCAGGAGAGGGTGAGGACGTACTGGTCGGCGGGGGTCGCCGCGGCTCGGGCGGACTGCTCACTCATGCAGCACAGGGTCTCACGTCCACCGGGCGCGACGGCAGGCCGTCCGCTACGCGGACCTCGTCATGATCCGCAGTACTTCCAGCGTGCGCGGCGGCGCGTCCGGGTCCTCGCCGTCGGCCACCGCCATCCGGACGTGCGCGTCCCGTGCCGCGTGCACGGCCTCGGGCCAGCCGGGGTGGGAGACATAGGTGGAGACGGGCGCGTCCGGGCCGACCTGGTGCATGATCCGCAGGACGCGCAGCACGGCGCTGTCGACGAGGGCCGCCTCCTGCGAGTCGCGGAAGATCGTGCCGACGTACTTCTCGGCGGACCAGTTGTCGAGCCAGGTGTCCTCGACCAGACGGTAGACGGCGTCGGTGACGTCGCCGTAGCCGTCGGCGCCGGACAGCCAGACGTTCTGCTGGAACACCGGGTCGGAGAGCATGTGCAGCGCGGAGCGCACATTGCTGCGCCAGCGCCACCACGGCATGTCGTTGAGTGGCATGCCGCCCATGGTGGAGGAGCGACGGCCGCGACGGGAAGAGTTCTCCGAACCTTGCACGGTCATCGATCGTACGTTTTCCCGTCCCGGGGACCTCACCGCCCCCGGTAATTCACCCTCGCGTCACCCCCCGTTGACCGTGGGTCACTCCCAGGTTGGTCATGTGACGGAATGGTGCGTGTTCATGACCGGCAGGCGACGCACGCTCCAGCGAAGTACCTTCCTCCCCAGGTTTCTCCGCAGCACCGGACACGTCAGAGCGGCCGCCCTCGCGGCGGGTGCCCTGACCGCCGTCGCGTCGCTGACCGCCGGATGCGGGGTCGTCCCCGGAGTCACGGGGGGTTCCGGGGACGACCCGATCGTCGTGATGACCTGGGCGCCGGTGGGCACGGCCGCCACCAACAAGCCCGGAATGCCCGCCTTCGCCCGTGCCTACGCCCGCTGGGTCAACGCCAAGGGCGGCATCAGCGGCCATAAGCTCACCGTCCTGACCTGCAACGACCACAACGACGCGGTGTCCGCGGCGGCCTGTGCCCGGCGCGCGGTCAAGGAGAAGGCGGTCGCCGTCGTCGGCTCCTACAGCCAGCACTCCGACGCGTTCTTCCCGCATCTGGAGGGCGCCGGCATCCCCTACATCGGCGGCTTCGGCGTCACCACACCCGAGTTCACCAGCCCGCTGTCCTACCCGGTCAACGGCGGCCAGCCCGCGCTGCTCGCCGGCCTCGGCACGATGCTGGCGGACTCCTGCACCGGGCCGGTGGCGCTCGTGCGCCCCGACACCATCGCGGGCGACGCCCTGCCGCCGATGCTGGACGCGGGCCTGAAGGCGCGCGGCCACGACCGGGCCGAGGACCAGCGGGCCGCGGAGGACTCCACCGAGTACTCCGCGCAGGCCGACAAGGCCCTGCGGGCCGCCACCGGCGGTACGGCGGGCAGCAGCCGCAAGGGCTGTGTGGTCCCCGCGCTGGGCGACCGCAACGGCACCTTCATGGACTCCTTCCGCCGCAGCCGCGCGGACTATCCCTCGGTGAACACCGGAAGCGTGCTGGGCAGCGTCGACCAGACCGTCATCGACGCCAGCGGCGGCGCCTCCGGCCCGTACGAGGGGGCGTACGTCACCGGCTGGTACCCGGTGGCGAGCGACAAGCGGTGGGACGGGATGAAGAAGGTGATCAGCGAGTCCGCCTTCTCGGACACCAGCATCGACCCCTCCGACACCGGTGTGCAGACCACCTGGATCGCCTACAACGTGCTCCGGCAGGCCGTGGAGTCGCTGGGCGACGGCGAGGTGAGCGCCGACACGGTCCGCGGCGCCCTCAACGGCGGCGGGAAGTTCACCACTGGCGGGCTCACCCCCACCCTGCGCTGGAAGTTCACCAACCGGCTCGCCGCCGTCGGCTTCCCCCGGCTGTCCAACGCCGAGGTGACCGTGCAGCAGGTACGCAAGGGCCGGCTGGTGGCCGCGCGGAAGGGCTTCGTCGACGTGACGGAGACCATGGAGAACGCGGACCTCGGCTGAGGCCCGCCGCACTCGCACCCCGCCGCGCCGCGGCCCGCCCGGCTCAGAGCTGGGTGGGCTGGCGCTGGGTCAGTCCGTACGTCCGGGCGATCGCGTTCCACAGCCCGGCGGCCTGGTTCTTCTGGGCGCTCGCGGTGCCGCTCTCCCGGTTGCCCTGCGCGGTGGCGGCCGTGGTGCGGGCGCCGCCCTTCTTGCAGGCCTTCCGCTTGTTGCCGGCGACCTCGTCGGCCCAGTCCGCGTAGTGGTTGTCGGCGGCCGCGGACGCCTGCCACGCCTTGGTGAGGGCGCCGGTGAGCGCCGCGTGGTCGGGCAGCTTGTCGACGTCGAGCGCGGCCAGCTTCGTGACCAGCCCGGTGCGCTGGCCGGCGGCGGCCCGCAGATCCGAGGCGGCCTGGTCGAGGTTGTTGCACGCCTTCACGTTCGCCACCGCGGCGATCACGCTGGCCCGGCTGCTGCCGCTGTCCGCGAGCAGCTTGTCCAGGGCGGTCGCCTGCTGCTTCGCCGCGTCGCCGGAGGAGGCCGACGGTTCGCTCGCGGAGGCGGACGCGGCGACGGTCTTGCCGTCGTCGCTCTTGTCGTCGTCGCCGCCTCCGCCGCCGAGCAGCGCGCCCGCGCCGACGCCGACGACGGCGAGCGCGACACCGATCGCCGCGAACAGCGGGAGCCGGGAGCCGGTACGGCCGCCGCGGCCCCGCTCGTCCCCGTGGTCGTCGGGGCGTACGGGCGGCACATAGGTGGGCTGAGGGGCGCGCGCGGCGGGTCCCGCGCCGTAGCCCTGGGGGCCGCCGCCGTAGCCGGGGGTCTCCGGCTCGGTGATGCGCGGAAGCTGCTGGGTGGCCCCGGCGGGGGGCGCGGCACCCGGACCGCCGCCCGGCCCGTCGCGGAAGAGGTTCTCGAACCCGGCCGGCGGCTGCGCGCCCGCACCGGCCGGCGGATACCCCTGCCCGGGCACGGGCGATATGTACTGCGTGGCCTCGGCGTCGGAGTGCCCCGCGCCCGGCATCGGGCCCGCGCCGTGCCCGCCTGCGGTGCCCAGGAAGTGCGTCGACTCGCCCGGCGTCTCGGGCGGCAGCGCGCCCGGCCGGACCGGCGGGATGTACTGCGTCGCGCCCTCGTCGCCGCCCGGCACGGGCCCGGAGGCGGGCACGGGCGGCAGCACCTGGGTACGGCCGTCGTCGACCGGACCCGCCGGGACCGGCGGGATGTACTGGGTGGCCCCCTCGGCGCCGTCGGCGAACGGCGGCAGCGGCACCCCGGACCCGCCCGGCGGGTAGGTCGGCGGGGAGGCCGACACCTGCGGGTTCCGGCCGTAGGCGTAGGGGTCCTGCGGGCTCTGGTCGTACGACGGCTGCGGCGGCGCCTGCGGGTGGTGACCGTACGTCGGGGCCGGGGCGCCCTCGGGCGGGAGCGGGCCCGCGCCCCACGCGTCGGGCTGCGCGCCGCCCCACTGCTGGGACTGCTGGTCCGCGGGCAGCGGCCAGCCCTGCTCCTGCTGCGCCGCCGGCGCCTGCTGGTCGGGCCCCCACGGCTGACCCCAGGTCTGACCGCCGGACGGCGGCTGCGCGGGCGGCTGCGGCTGCGCGGGCGGCTGCTGCTGCCCGTACGGCTGAGCCCCGTACGGACCGGGCTGCCCGCCCGCATGCCGCCCCGGCTGCGGCCCGCCGGCGTCCGTCAGCCCCGGAATGAGGGGCTCACCACCGTCGGAGGGCAGCACGATGCCTTCGCGCGCGGGCCGCGCCGAGGGCTCCTCGCCCTGTCCACTCTGCGTCACCGGGACTCCTACGAACGGGGGACTGTCGGAATCGTCGGCTCACGCTACCGGGTCCCCGGAACCCCGTGCCACGCAGCTCAGGACGTGATCTGCCTCCCAGTGACGTCCGTAACAGATCCGGAGCGCCGCGCGCTGTGCCCGTCGCCTCCTGTACGGGGTCCGTCCGTTTCCCGTACGTTCACGCAACGGCGCCCCGTCCGTTCACGCCGCGGCCTGCAACTCCAGCCGCGCCCCGAACTCCCGTACCACCGGCTCCTCCCGGAAGGGCTCCAGCCGCTGCTGGAGGTCCTCCAGATACTCCGCGCCCCGGTTCGAGCGCAGATTCTCCAGGAGCTCCACCGCCTTCAGACCGGTGGTGCACGCCTGCTCGACCTCGCGCTGCTGCACCTGCGCGGTGGCGAGGAGGACGTACCCGATGGCACGGCGGCGCGCCCGGCTCTCCGGATGCCCGGCCAGCGACTGCTCGGCACACCGCGCCGCCGCCTCCGCCTGGCCCAGGTCGCGGTGGCAGTGCGCCAACTCGTCGGCCAGATAGGCCTCGTCGAAGTGCGCGATCCACGCCGGGTCGTCGCCCGTGGACGGATCGGCGCCCTCCAGCGCCGACACCGCCCGGCCGGCCGCGAGCTGGGCCGACCGTACGTCGCCCAGCAGCGCGTGCCCCCGGGCCTCCGCCGCGTGGAACATCGCCTCCGCGCGCGGAGTGACCCGCCCCCGCGCCCCTTCCTGCGCGGCACGCGCCAACTGGGCGATCTCGCGCGGGTTTCCGAGCTGGGCGGCGAGATGGCTCATGGACGCGGCGAGGACGTACCCGCCGTAACCGCGGTCGCCCGCCGCCTGGGCGAGCCGCAGGGACTGGATGTAGTACCGCTGGGCCAGGCCCGGTTGGCCGGTGTCGACGGCCATGTACCCGGCGAGCTCCGTCAACCGGGCCACCGCGGCGAAGAGTTCACGGCCCACCGCCTCCCGGTAGGAGCCGGCCAGCAGCCCCGAGACGACGCTGTTGAGGTAGTGGACGACCACCGGGCGGACATGCCCGCTGCCGTACTGGTGGTCCAGGTCGACCAGGGCCTGGGTCATCGCCTTCACGGCCGCCACGTCGGACAGGCCCACCCGCGGTCCCGCCGACCGCGCCACCTGGGCGTCGGGCGACGAGATCAGCCAGTCGCGGCTGGGCTCGACCAGCGCCGAGGCGGCGACGGACGACCCGGAGAGGAAGTCGCGCCGGCCCACGTCGCTGCGCCACAGCTCGCAGACCTGCTCGATGGCCCCCAGTACCGTCGGCGAGAACTGGAGACCCACGCCCGAGGCGAGGTTCTTGCCGTTGGCCATGCCGATCTCGTCGATCGTGACCGTACGGCCGAGCTTGCGGCCCAGAGCCTCGGCGATGATCGCCGGGGCGCGGCCCCGCGGCTGCTGTCCGCGCAGCCAACGGGCCACGGACGTCTTGTCGTAGCGCAGGTCGAGACCGTGCTCGGCGCCACACATGTTGACCCGGCGGGCGAGCCCGGCGTTCGAGCACCCCGCCTCCTGGATGAGCGCCTGCAGCCGTTCGTTCGGCTGCCGCGCGACGAGAGGCCTTGCGGCCATTGGCACTACCCCCCTGTGGAGTTCCGCACCGAAAAGTTCCGGCCGAGAAGATCAATGCCCCATGGATACGGTGAAAATGCGAGGCATGTGCTGATTGCACAAGAATTGCCGGGATATCGGCGGAAGCCCGCCCCCACCCGTGCCTACCCGCTCCCGCGCCCGTTCCTTCCACGCGCCCCCCGGCATGCACCCATGCGCCCCGGACGCGGAATCGGTGCTCCTCCCCCGCGCATTGTGGCGTGCGTAACCCCTGGTGACCGCTAGAGTTGTGCTCATCGTGGAAGAGACCATCGCGGGCGCCGACGCCACTCAAATCCCGAAGCAGCGCGGGGAATCGCTGCTCGAGACAGCTGTTCGCTACGCCGAGGAACGTCACTGGGACGTCTTCCCCGGCACCTGGCTGGAAGCCGTCGACGGTGTGCAGCGCTGCTCCTGCGGCGACACGGCGTGTGCGGCACCGGGGGCGCATCCCTCGCGGTCGGACTGGTCGACGCAGGCGACGGGGAGTGCGACCGTCGCCCGCCGGATGTGGCAGAAGCAGCCGTCCGCCTCGATCCTGCTCCCCACCGGGCGTACGTTCGACGCGCTGTCCGTTCCGGAGACGGCCGGGTTTCTCGCGCTGGCGCGGATGGAGCGGATGGAACTGACGCTGGGCCCGGTGACGTTGACGCCGGACCGGCGGATGCAGTTCTTCGTGCTGCCGGGCGCGTCGGCCAAGGTGCCCGACCTGGTGCGCAAACTGGGCTGGTCCCTGGGGTCGTTGGACCTCGTGACCCTCGGCGAGGGGGCGTATGTGGCCGCTCCGCCCACGCGGTTCGGGTCGCGGGGGGCCGTGCAGTGGGCCTGCCGGCCGACCGCGGCCAACCGGTGGCTGCCGGACGCGGAGGAGTTGATCTCACCGCTCGCCTATGCGTGCGGCAGGGATCGGTAGCCGTTCAGCGCCGTTGTCGGGTGCGGGCGTGTGGTGGGTCCTCGCGCAGTTCCCCGCTCCCCTGAAAGCGGGTCAGCCGCCCGTAGGCTTCGGGTATGACGTCTGCCGTGCGCGTGTGTGGGCTCTGGAAGCGGTTTGGGCAGCAGGTTGCGGTGGCCGGGATCGATCTTGATCTGCCGGCCGGGAAGTTCATCGGGCTCGTCGGGCCCAACGGGGCCGGGAAGACGACCACGCTCTCCATGGTGACCGGGCTGTTGCGGCCCGATCAGGGGTCCGTCGAGGTGGGCGGGCAGGATGTGTGGCGGGATCCCGTGGCGGTGAAGGCGCGGATCGGGGTGCTGCCGGAGGGGCTGCGGCTGTTCGATCGGCTGTCGGGGCGGGAGCTGCTGGGGTACAACGGGCGGCTGCGCGGGCTGCCCGGGGCGGAGGTCGACCGGCGGGCCGCCCAACTGCTGGACGTCCTCGATCTCGCCGGGGCCCAGCACAAGCTCGTCGTCGACTACTCGACCGGTATGCGCAAGAAGATCGGGCTCGCCGCCGCGCTGCTGCACAATCCCGAGGTTCTCTTCCTGGACGAGCCCTTCGAGGGAGTCGATCCGGTGTCGGCGCAGACCATCCGCGGGGTGCTGGAGCGGTACACCGCCTCCGGCGCCACCGTCGTCTTCTCCTCGCACGTGATGGAACTCGTCGAGTCGCTGTGCGACTGGGTGGCCGTGATGGCGGCGGGGCGGATCCGGGCGCACGGGACGCTTCAGGAGGTGCGCGGGTCGGCGCCCTCGCTGCAGAGGGCGTTCCTGGAGCTGGTCGGCGCCGGGGGGCGGGACGCCGGGTCGGATCTCGACTGGCTGGGCGGCGGCGGGGCGCTCCGGTGACCGCGCCGACCGCCACCGTCGTACGGCTGAAGCTGTCGCTGCTGCGGAACGGGCTGCGGCAGTCCGGTGGGCGGCGGGCCGCGTATGTGGCGTCCGCCGTGGTCACGCTGGTGTTCGCGGTGCTGCAGCTGATCGGGCTGATCGCGCTGCGGGGGCATGCGCACGCCGACGCGCTGGTGGTGCTGCTGGTGGCGGTGCTGGGGCTGGGGTGGGCGGTGATGCCGCTGTTCTTCCCCGGCGGGGACGAGACGCTGGATCCGACGCGGCTGGTGATGCTGCCGCTGCGGCCCCGTCCGCTGGTCCGGGCGTTGCTGGCGGCCTCGCTGGTCGGGATCGGGCCGCTGTTCACCGTGCTGATGCTGGTGGGGTCGGTGGTCGCGGTCGCGCACGGGGCGGCGGCGTACGTCGTCGCGGTCGTCGCCGTCGTCCTGGGGCTGCTGGTGTGCGTGGCGCTGGCGCGGGCCGTCGCCGCCGCGAACGTCCGGCTGCTGTCCAGCCGCAGGGGGCGCGATCTCGCGGTGCTGAGCGGGCTGGTGATCGCGGTGGGCGTACAGGTCGTCAACTTCGGGGCGCAGAAGCTGGGGACGGCCGGGCTGGGGCAGCTCGATCCCGTGGCGGACGTACTGCGGTGGCTGCCGCCGGCGTCCGTGGTGGGCGCGGTCGACTCGGTGAGCGAGGGGGCGTACGGGAGGGCCGCCGGGCAGCTCGCGCTCGGCGTGGCGGTGCTGGCGGGGCTCGTCTGGGTGTGGGCGCGGAGTCTGGACCGGCTGATGACGGCGCCGGACGGGTCGACGCTGTGGTCCGCGGAGCGGGACGCCCGGGAGCGGCCGAGCGGAGCCGGGTGGGCGCGGCTGCTGCCGGGCGGACGGACCGGGACCGTCATGGAGCGCAGCCTGCGCTATGTCTGGCGTGATCCGAAGACGAAGACGGCCTGGGTGACCTCGCTGGCGATCGGGCTGATCGTGCCGGTGTTCAACGCGCTGCAGGGCACCGGCTCGATCTACTTCGCCTGTTTCGCCGCCGGGATGCTCGGGGTCCAGATGTACAACCAGTTCGGGCAGGACACCTCGGCGTTCTGGATGGTCGCGTTGACGATCTCCTCGCCGCGGGACGCCTACGTCGAACTCCGCGCGCGTGCGCTCGCGCTGCTGGTGATCACTCTGCCGTACGCCACGCTGGTGACCGTGGTGACGACCGCGCTGCTCGGGGACTGGCCGAGGCTCCCCGAGGTGCTGGGGCTGTCGCTGGCGCTGCTGGGCGCGATGCTGACGACCGGTGCCTGGACGTCGGCCCGCTTCCCCTACTCGATCCCGCAGGAGGGCCACAAGAACGTGGCTCCCGGTCAGACCGGGCTCGCCTGGATCTCCATCGTCGGCGGGATGGTCGCGGCGGCCCTGCTGTGCGCGCCGGTCATCGCGGTGACGATCTGGCTGAACGTCACGGGGGACGGCGCGATGTGGAGTTGGGTGCTGCTGCCGGTGGGCGCGGTGTACGGGACGGCGATCACCCTGCTGGGGCTGCGGCTGGCGGCCCCCCGGGTGGCGGACCGGCTGCCGGAGATCCTGGCGGCGGTGAGCAAGGGCTGAGCGGGTTGTGCGGGGGTAAGGGGCTCACTCCTGGAGGGGTGCTCCTTACCGTGGTGCTCCTTACCGTGGTGCTCCTTACCGTCGTGCTCCTTGCGGTCGTGCGGTCGTGCTCCTCACGGTGTGGTGAGTACGGCGTCCAGGAAGGGTTCGATCGCCGCCCGCCAGGCCTCGGGCTGGTCGTAGTGGACGAGGTGGCCGGCGTCGGCGACCTCCGCGTACTCCCCGTGGGGCAGGACCCGGACCATCTCCTGGGCTTCGGCCCGGCCGAGCTCGCCGTCCAGGCCGCGCACGACGAGCGCGGGGCACCGCACCTGGGTGAGCTCCTCCCAGTGGGCGTCGTAGACCCAGGTCTCGCGGGACTTCAGCATCTGCTCGGGTTCGAAGACGGGCCGCCAGCCGTCGGGGGACTCCTGCATCACCTCGGCGTAGAACTCACCGCGGGAGGGGTTCGGCCGCTCCACCCAGGGGTCGTCCTCGCCGAACCACTTGCGGACGTCGGCGAGGGTGGCGAAGGGGAGGGGCCAGGACTTGAACCAGTCGGCCCACTCGCGCTGCGAGGCCGAGCCGAGCGCGGAGGCCCGCATGTCGCAGATGATCACACCGCGCACGAGGTCGGGGCGTTTCGCGGCGAGCTGCCAGGCGGTGAGGGCTCCCATGGCATGGCCGACGAGGACGGCCGGGGCGAGGCCGAGCTGTTCCAGCGCGGCCTCGGCGTCCTCGACGTACGCCTCACGGGTGAAGGCGGCCTCGGGGGGTTTCTCGCTCTGGCCGTGGCCCCGCTGGTCGAGGGCGACCGCGCGGTGCCGCTCGGAGAGCCAGCGGGCCGTGGACGCCCAGTGCGAGGCGCGGCCCATCAGCCCGTGCAGTAACAGGACGCCGGGGGTCCGCTCGGTCCCGGAGCCGTTCACCGAACCGGGCGGCGCCCCCGGGACGACGTGACCGTCGCGCTCGCCGGTGGACTGGGCCGGGATCATGGCGTCCGTCCCGCTCCTGGGCGGGTCGCCCTTGGGAGGGTCGCCGAACTCCCAGGCCGCCAGGCGTACGCCGCCCGCCCCGGTCACGTCGATGCGTCGCGCCATGGATCCTGGCACCCCCCTAGCCGTCGTACCGCTGTGCTGCCGATGCCCTAGTGCTGCCTTCGATCTGTCCTCGATCTGCCGTCGATCACCCGCAGGCTATCGAATGCTCTTTCGAGAAATGCACTCTCCGCGACCAACACCCCTCGTTCGAGTGACCTCTCTCAAGGAATGATCGCCACGGACGAGGGGAGACCTTCATCGGGAGGCGGACCGCTCGGGGAAAACGGTCCGAGGGGAACGACCCTGAGAGCTCGGGGCTCCGGGTCGAAACAGGGGAGGACAGGCCCCGGTGCCGAACGGCACCGGGGCCCTCCACTGTTCTGCGGCACATCATCCCCGCCCCCTCAGGTCATATGCCTCACGCGACAGCGTGGCACGGCGAGCGCCCGCGCGCTGCCATTCGACACAGGGAATCTGCGATTCGACAACATCGCCGGATCGCCTCAACCACCCCAGTGGCACCAGGAGTTGAACACCATTCAGCTTATCGGGAGTGGCGACGGGCGCTCAGCGCTTGGCGACGAACACATGCGACGCGACGTCCGACTCCAGCTCGGCCGCCTCGCCGCCGCTGCCGACCAGCACACCGCCCGCCGACTCCGTCACGCTCACCACCGAACCGGGCTGCACGCCCGCCCGGCGCAGCGTGTACATGAGCTGGGCGTCCGTCTGGATCGGCTCGCCGATCCGGCGCACCACGACCGTCTTGCCCTCCGTGCCCGGGTCGAGGTCGGCCAGCGAGACCATGCCCTCGTCGAGGAAGGGATCGGCGCCGTCCTTCTCGCCCAGCTCCTCCAGACCCGGGATCGGATTGCCGTACGGCGACTCGGTGGGGTGCCGCAGCAGCTCCAGGACGCGGCGCTCCACGGCCTCGCTCATCACATGCTCCCAGCGACAGGCCTCGGCGTGGACCTGCTCCCACTCCAGGCCGATCACATCGACGAGCAGACACTCCGCGAGACGGTGCTTGCGCATCACGCGCGTGGCCAGACGGCGGCCCTCGTCCGTCAGCTCCAGATGCCGGTCACTGGCCACGGAGACCAGACCGTCGCGCTCCATGCGCGCCACCGTCTGGCTCACCGTGGGCCCGCTCTGGTCGAGGCGCTCGGCGATCCGGGCACGCATGGGGACCACACCCTCCTCCTCCAGCTCGAGGATGGTGCGGAGATACATCTCCGTGGTGTCGATCAGTCCGGACATTCGTGTGCCCCTCGATGAGATCTGCCGAAGGCTCGACGGCTCTCCGGCGCGTGCGCTGGCCCTGGCTCCAATTCTGCCGGATACCACTGACAACCGTGCCGCGCCGTTGCGACGAGGCGGAGACGAGAGGCCCCGCGCCCGCCGTCCCGGCCTCCGCGAGCCGCCGTCGGCCGTATTGACACGGCACTGGTCCAGACCACACAGTGAGCCGCGACACGGACCCCGGCCGGCGAAGGAGCCCCCTCGGATGAGCGACCGCAGCGACCACGAGCTCGCCGCACGGTTCTTCGACGCCGCGATCGGCCTCTTGGAGCGGGTCCGCGACGAGGAGGCCGACGCCGTGCGGTCCGCCGGCACGCTCCTCGCCGACACCGTCGCCGCCGGCGGCAGGCTCTTCGCCTTCGGCGCCGGCCACTCCTCCCTCCCCGCCCAGGACCTCGTCTACCGCGCGGGCGGCCTCGCCCTGATGAACCTGTTCGCCCTCCCCGGCCTCGTCGGCGTCGACGTCAGGCCCGCCCCCCTGGGCTCCGCCCTGGAACGCGTCGACGGCCTCGCGAGCGCCGCCCTCGCCACCTCCCCGCTCCGCGCGGGCGACGCCCTCGTGATCATCTCCCTGTCCGGCCGCAACGCCCTGCCCGTCGAGATGGCCCTCGAGGCACGCGCCCGCGGCGTGAAGGTCATCGGCGTGACCTCGGTCGCCTACGCCGCGGAGACCGAGCCCCGCAACCCCTCGGGCACCTTCCTCAAGGACCACTGCGACGTCGTCCTCGACTCCAAGATCGCCGTCGGGGACGCCGAGCTCACCCTCGACGGCGTCCCCGCGCCCTTCGCCCCCGCCTCCACCGTCGTCACCTCGGCCCTCCTGCAGGCCGTCATGGCCACCGCCGCCGGCTCCCTCGCCGACCGCGGCATCGAACCCCCGCTGCTGCGCTCCGGCAACGTCGACGGCGGCCACGACTGGAACCGGCGCGTGATGGAGGAGTACGGGGACCGGATCTTCTACCGGCACTGACCCCGCGGGAACGCGGGTCAGGCGTCCTCGGCCCGCTCCACCAGGTCGGCCAGGTCCAGCGCCGCCGCCATCCGTACGGCGACGTCCTCGGCGTAGGTCGCGTCGGAGCGCTCGAAGGGTGTGCGGCCCGCACCGCGCAGAAACGTCACCACGCCCAGCGTGCGCCCCCGGCTGCGCAGCACCGCGCACAACGCGTGCACGGTGTCCTCGGGCCACTGCCGTGCCCGCGCCCACTCCCGGGTCTCCTCCGGCGGCACGCTCCCCGCGCCCGCCCGCACCGATCCGGCCCGCGCCACGCACTGCAACGCCGGATGCCCCTCGGCGTACCGGACCGGCAGTCCCGCGTGACCGGTGAGCACGCTGGGGCCCGGCCCCCCCGAGGGGGTGGCCGCGACCCGGACCAGCCGCAACGGCACCGCCGCCGGCTCCCCGTCCGCCGCCGCACCGCCCGCGACCCGGTCGACCAGCGCATGGTCGGCGAACCCCGCCAGCGCGAAGTCGAGATGGACCGTCGCCGCCTCCGCCGGATCCTCGCACTCGGCCGCCGCGCGCGCGGCCCGGTGCACCTGGTTCGTGCGGAACCGCAGCAGGGACGCCTCCTGCTCGCCCTGCTTGGCCTCCGTGACGTCCTGGAACAGCCAGCCGACCCCCAGCGGCACCGGCTCCTCCGCCAGCGGCGAGGCCAGCCGCAGAAAACCGCTCCGCCAGCAGCGCCGGCGCTCCCCCTCCGGGGTGCGCACCCCCACCCACACCTCCGCCGGAGCGGGCGGGGCGCCCTCGGCGAGGACATGCGTCAGCGCGTTCTCCAGCTCCTCCACGCCCTGGGTCAGCAGCTCGCCCAGCGGACGGCCCAGCACCGCCGTACGGCCCGTGCCGAGCGCGCGGGCGGCGTGCGCGTTGACCACGGCGGGCCGCAGATCCGCGTCGACGAGGACGACCCCCCAGGAGGCGTCGTCGAACAGCGCCTCGCTGAGCGCGATGGACCGCTCCAGGTCGATCTGGGCGTGCACCTCGCTGAACGCGCAGTACAGCCCGGCCGGCTTGCCGTCCGGTCCGCGCACCGCGGCCGACTGGGTGCGCACGAGCACCCGGCCGCCGTCCTTCGTCAGCAGCGCGAACTCGTGCACCTGGCGGCCCGACGCGTGCATCGCCGACATCAGCCGCGACTCGACCTCCTCGGCGTCCGCCTCACGCACCGCCCACCCGGCGAAACCCTGCCGCCCCACGGCCTCCGTCGCGCTCCAGCCGAGGATGCGCTCCGCCTCGCGGTTCCAGTGGGTGACGACACCGTCGGCGTCGAAGGCGCACAGGGCCGCGTCCATGCCGTCGAGCAGCGCGGCGAGGAGGTCCGCGCCGTCGGGGCCGCCGGGGTTCTCCGGGCGCTCGCGCCCGTCCGGCTGCTCGGGCTCGTCCGGGCCCAGCTCGTCGGTGGTCCCACTACGCCGGGAAGCACTCACCTGGACCCCCTGCAGGTTCGCTCACTTGCCCTCATTCAACTCGAACGTGACGCAGCCCACATATGGTTCCCGCAAGATTGCAGGGGAATCGTTGTACGGCCGCCGTCGCCGCCGTCACACCGGAACGGGCATCAGCCGCAGGTCGACCCATTCCGCCGTCCCGCCGTCCAGCACATAGCGCTCGACCTCGGTGAAGCCACGCGCGCGTGCGAAACGCAGCCCGTCCTCGTTGACGGCCAGCACACACGTCTCGACCGCACGGGCGCCCAGCACGCGCGCGTGCGCGAGAACATGATCGTAGAGAGCCGCCCCGTACCCCCGCCGACGGAACTCCGGCAGGACGCGCGCGACGACCGTCACCACCGCGTCGTCCGTCGGCGGCCGCACGGTGGAGCAGCCGACGAGCGTCTCACCGACGTAGGCGTTCTCCAGCCGGTTGCGCCCCGCCCGCTCCCGTACCTCGTCCAGGGACAGCGCGGCCGGCGGCACGATCACGTTGTGGACGTGCCGCCACTGCTCCAGCGCGGCCCCGCCGGAGACCGCCTCGACCCGAAGATCATTCACATGACCAGCGAACCGCTCCCCCACGCGCGCGTCAATGCGTGGAGAAAAAGACTTGAGCGGCTCGGCACGGCTTCTTAAGGTGGCGAGCATCGCAGAAAGGAGGTGACCGGTAGATGCATGACAACCGGACGCGCGAGGTGGCTGCGGGCTAGCGGCCCGCCACCACACCCTGTGCGGTGCCGGACCAGCGTGTGCGAGACGCACGCGGCCGGCCAATCCAACGCAGTCACCCGACCCGCGAGCCGCCGGTACGTCCGGCCGGCCCCTCCCTCCGGGAGGACCAGGCTCGCGGGTCGTCTGCGTTCTCCGGCCGTGTTCTCCGGTGCGGGAACGCCCTCACGGGGAAAAATTTCGCAGGCAGTACTCTGGGGAACATGCTTTCGCTCGTTCGACGCCGCCACGTGGACTTCGTCCGCGTCACGAGCATGGGCTGTCGGCGCTCCGCCTGACCCAGCCCCCTTCTTCGCTTCTCCCCTTCCGGCAGCTGGGCTCCGCCCCACCCTCGGCGGCCGCCCGTGCCCCGTACACCCCGCGGACGCATCCCATGACGCACCACGCGACGACACCGTCGTACGACCGGCTCCCCCTCATCGATCTGTCGGCCGCCGACCGCGGCCCCCAGGCGCGTGCGCTGCTGCATGCGCAGCTCCACAGCGCCGCCCACGACGTGGGCTTCTTCCAGCTCGTCGGGCACGGGGTCGGCAAGGAGGAGACCGATCGGCTGGTCGGGGCCATGCACGCCTTCTTCCGGCTGCCCGAGGCGGAGCGGCTCGCCCTCGACAACGTGAACTCGCCGCACTTCCGGGGCTACACGCGCACCGGGGACGAGCGGACCGGGGGCCGGCAGGACTGGCGGGACCAGCTCGACATCGGGGCCGAACGGCCCGCTCGGGCGCCCGGCCCCGGTGAGCCCTCGTACTGGTGGCTGCAAGGGCCCAACCAGTGGCCGGACGCGCTGCCCGAGCTGCGGGAGGCCGCGCTCTCCTGGATCGACCGGCTGAGCGGGGTCGCCGAGCGGCTGCTGCGGGAGCTGCTCGTGTCCATCGGCGCCGATCCCGGCTTCTACGACTCCGCCTTCGGGGAGCGGGCGCATCCGCATCTGAAGCTGGTGCGGTACCCGGGGAGCTCGGGGGACGGGGCCGGGCAGGGAGTGGGGGCCCACAAGGACTACGGGTTCCTGACGCTGCTGCTCCAGGACCGGGTCGGCGGGCTCCAGGTGCAGCGGGAGGACGGCCTGTTCCACGAGGTGCCGCCGGTGGAGGGCGCGTTCGTGGTGAACCTCGGGGAGTTGCTGGAGGTGGCGACCAACGGGTACCTCGTCGCCACCAACCATCGGGTCGTCTCCCCGCCGGGGGCCGTCGAGCGGTTCTCCGTGCCGTTCTTCTACAACCCCCGGCTGGACGCGCGCGTGGAGCCGCTGGTCTTCCCCTACGCCTCCACCGCTCCGGGGGTGAGCGACGATCCGGCGAATCCGCTGTTCGCGGAGTACGGCTTCAATGAGCTGAAGGGGAAGCTGCGCGCCCATCCGCTGGTGGCCGAGCGGCATCACGCGGAGCTGCTCAGCCCCGCGTGAGCACGCCGCGTACGGCTCAGTGCGCGATGTCCTCGTAGCCCTCGATCTCTCGGGGGCCGCGGACGCCCGGGCCGATGTAGCGGGCGGAGGGGCGGACCAGGCGGCCGGTGCGCTTCTGCTCCAGGATGTGGGCCGACCAGCCGGCGGTGCGGGCGCAGGTGAACATCGAGGTGAACATGTGCGCGGGCACCTCGGCGAAGTCGAGGATGATCGCCGCCCAGAACTCCACGTTGGTGGCGAGGACACGGTCGGGGCGGCGGGCGTGGAGTTCGGCGAGGGCGGCCTTCTCCAGGGCCTCGGCGATCTCGAAGCGCGGTGCGCCGAGTTCGCGGGCGGTGCGGCGCAGGACGCGGGCGCGGGGGTCCTCGGCGCGGTAGACGCGATGGCCGAAGCCCATGAGGCGTTCGCCCTTGTCGAGGGCCTGCTTGACGTAGGCCTCGGCGTCGCCGGTGCGTTCGATCTCCTCGATCATGTGCAGGACGCGGGAGGGGGCGCCGCCGTGGAGCGGGCCCGACATGGCGCCCACGGCCCCGGAGAGGGCGGCGGCCACGTCGGCGCCGGTGGAGGCGATGACCCGGGCGGTGAAGGTGGAGGCGTTCATGCCGTGTTCGGCGGCGGAGGTCCAGTAGGCGTCGACGGCCTTGACGTGCTTGGGGTCGGGCTCGCCGCGCCAGCGGATCATGAAGCGTTCGACGACGGAGTGGGCCTTGTCGATCTCGCGCTGCGGGACCATGGGGCGGCCCTGGCCGCGGGCGGACTGGGCGACGTAGGACAGGGCCATGACGGCGGCGCGGGCGAGGTCCTCACGAGCCTGCTCGGCATCGATGTCGAGGAGCGGTTTGAGGCCCCAGACGGGCGCGAGCATGGCGAGCGCGGACTGGACGTCGACGCGGATGTCGCCGGAGTGGACGGGGATCGGGAAGGGCTCGGCGGGCGGCAGCCCGGGGTTGAAGGCGCCGTCCACGAGCAGGCCCCAGACGTTGCCGAACGAGACATGGCCGACCAGGTCCTCGATGTCGACGCCCCGGTATCGCAGGGCGCCGCCTTCCTTGTCCGGTTCGGCGATCTCCGTCTCGAACGCGACGACTCCCTCGAGTCCGGGTACGAAATCGGACATCAGGCGGCTCCTCGTGAGGTGTGCGGCGGGTTGTGGCGCCGACGGCTCCACAGTGCCGGTACGGCACTCGTCGTGGCATCTGCACCATATCCCCGAGTGTCACCTTTGGGGAGTGGTGCGGCACTGAGTGCCATGTGGCTCGCAGGGGTGTTCCGTCCCGTAGGGGTGTTCCATGCGGCAGGATGACCATGTGACCGACGCGGACTCCCTCTACTCCGGCCCCGTGCCCGACCCCGCCGCCATGCGCAAGCAGTACCGGGCGGAGGGGCTCGACGAGGCGGAGCTGGCCGCCACGCCCGTGGAACAGTTCGCGCGCTGGTTCAAGGAGGCGGCCATCGAGGCGCATCTCTTCGAGCCGAACGCCATGGTCGTGTCCACGGCGGACGCCGAGGGGCGGCCCAGTTCACGAACGGTGCTGCTGAAGCAGTTCGACGAGCGGGGGTTCGTCTTCTACACGAACTACGAGTCCCGCAAGGCCCGTGACCTCGCCGAGAACCCGTATGTGTCGTTGCTCTTCCCGTGGCATCCGATGGCCCGGCAGGTCGTCGTCCGCGGGGTGGCGCGGCGGACCGGACGGGACGAGACGGCGGCGTACTTCCGGACCCGGCCGCACGGCTCGCAGCTCGGGGCGTGGGCGAGCGGTCAGTCGTCGGTGATCGCCGGCCGTGCCGAGCTCGACGCCTCCTACGCCGAGCTGACGGCCCGGTATCCGGAGGGCGAGCAGGTGCCGGTGCCGCCGCACTGGGGCGGCTTCCGGGTGATGCCGGAGTCGGTGGAGTTCTGGCAGGGCCGGGAGAACCGGCTGCACGACCGGCTGCGGTACGTGGTCAGGACGGACGGCGGCTGGTCGGTGGAGCGGCTCAGCCCCTGACGGGCCACGCGCTCAGAGCCTTCCCCGGAGGTACGCCGTGCGGTGGCCGTCCAGGAGGCCGGTGAGGCGGGCCTGGAACTCCTCGCCGAGGTCGGGCCGCTCCAGAACCTCAGGCCGAGGTGGCCGAAGGCGGACGGGGCGTCGGCCCAGGTCCAGTCGGGTATCGGGGTGGCCGTGGCGCAGTGCGGGCAGGGGAGGTCGGCGGCGCCGGTCTCGCTCCAGGCCTGGACGGCCGCGCCGACGCGGGCCCAGCCGTCGGTGTCCAGGGGGTGTGGGCGCGGCAGTGCGGGCAGACGGCGTGCTCGGGGGTGTCGGCGCCGCTGGGGAAGACGCCGCGGCCGAGGTGCACGGCGAGTCCGCAGGGGGTTCCCGGTCCCCGTCCGCGGCTGCGGCGCGGTGCCGGTTCGGGCCGGGCGGGCGGGCGCCCAGGACGTGGTCCCCGCGGTCGGCGAGGACGATGCCGTCGGCGACGAGCCGGTCGACCAGCCGTTGCGCGAGAGCGGGAGCGTCCCGCTCACGCACGTCCGGGGCCACGATCACCTGGAATCGATCAGCGCTCCCTCGTGTCGAGCAGACCGTCCAGAAGTCCCGCCCACTGTGCCACCACGCGGGCGCGGCGGTCGGTGTCGTCGGTGAGGAGGTTGGCGAGGCCGAGGCCGCGGGCCATGTCGAGGAGGCCCTGGACGGTTTCGCGGACGCCGGTGACGGACTCGTCGGCGCCGAGGAGTTCCACGGCGATGCGGTGGGTCTCCCGGCCGACGCGGGCCTCCAGCTCGGTGACGCGGGGGCGCAGCTGTTCCTCGTTGGAGGCGGCCACCCAGAGGTGGAGGGCCGCCCGGAACAACGGGCCCGTGTAGAGGTCGACCAGGGCGGAGACGACCGCGCGCCGGTCGCCCGCGGGGCCTTGCGGGAACAGGGCGCGGATCGCCGTCGACCGTTCCTCCGCGACGTACTCGACGGCGGCGGTGAACAGGTCCTCGCGGGTGGGGAAGTGGTGCTGGGCCGCGCCACGGGAGACGCCCGCGCGTTCGGCGACGACGGAGACCGTGGAGCCCGTCCAGCCGTGTTCGGCGAGGCAGGCCACGGCCGCTTCCAGGAGGCGCCGGCGGGTGGCCCGGCTGCGGTCCTGCTTGGGGACGCGGTCGCCGGACGCCCGGTCGGGCGTGGTCACAGCACCCATGCGGGATCCCGTCGTTCGAGGAAGGCCGTCATGCCCTCGCGGGCCGCAGCGGAGGAGAACAGCCGGGCCGAGAGCGCGGTGAGGTGGGCCGCGTCCCGGTCGAATGTCTCCAGCACCCTAGCCGTGAGCAGCCGTTTCGTCTCGGTGAGGGCCTGGGGGGCGGATCGGCGCAGTCCGTCGAGGACGGGTGCGAGGACGGCGTCGACGTCGTCGCCGGTGGCGGTGAGCAGGCCGATGCGGGCGGCTTCGGGGGCGTCGAAGCGTTCTCCGGTGAGGTAGTAGCGGGTGAGGGCGCGGGGGTCGGTGCGGGGCAGCAGGGGCAGGGAGATGACGGCGGGGGCCACGCCGACGCGTACCTCGGTGAAGGCGAAGCCGGCTCCGGTGGCGGCGGCGGTGATGTCGCAGGCCGCGAGCAGGCCGAGGCCGCCGGCGCGGACCTGGCCGGTGACGCGGGCGACGACGGGCCGGGGCAGTTCGACGATCTGCCGGAGCAGGGCCACGAACGCGTCGGGGGCGGGCGGGTCGCGCAGGTCGGCGCCGGCGCTGAAGGTGTTTCCGGTGTGGGTGAGGACGACGGCGCGGACGTCGGGGTCCTCGGCGCAGTCGGTGAGCGCGTCGATGAGGGCGCCGACGAGGGCGGCGGACAGGGCGTTGCGGGTGGCCGGTGCGTCGAGGCTGAGGGTCTCGATGCCGCGGGCGCGGCTGCGGCCGACGAGGGTCACGGGGTCTCCCTGAGCTGTCGGCGGAGGATCTTTCCGGAGGCGGCGCGGGGTACGGCCTCGATGAAGGTGACGTGGCGGACGCGCTTGTAGGGGGCGACCCGTTCGGCGACGTACATCGCGATCTCTCCCTCGGAGAGGTCGGGGGAGGTGGGCTGGCGGACGACGAAGGCGTGCGGGACTTCGTTGCCCTCGTCGTTGTAGACGCCGATGACGGCGGCGTCGGCGACGGCGGGGTGGGTGAGCAGGAGGGCTTCGAGTTCGGCGGGGGCGACCTGGAAGCCCTTGTACTTGATGAGCTCCTTGACGCGGTCGACGACGAAGAGCCAGCCGTCGTCGTCGACGCGGCCGATGTCACCGGTGTGCAGCCAGCCGTCGGGGTCGATCATGTCGGCGGTGGCGTCGGGGCGGCCGAGGTAGCCCTTCATGACCTGGGGTCCGCGGATGAGGATCTCGCCGTCCTCGCCCGCGCCGAGGTCCTTGGTGGGGTCGTCGAGGGAGACGATCCGCATCTCGGTGCCGGCGACGAGTCTGCCGACGGTTCCGGCGGGGGCGTCGCGCATGGCGTCCAGGGGGACGACATGGGTGCCGGGGGACAGTTCCGTCATGCCGTACGCCTGGCCGACCGGCGGCAGGTTCAGGCGGTCGGCGCAGGCGGCGGCGAGGTCGGCGTCCAGGGGTGCGGCGGCGCTGATGACGTACCGCAGGGACGACAGGTCGTACTGGGCGACCGCCGGGTGCTTGGCGAGGGCCAGGACGATCGGCGGGGCGACGTAGAGGCCGGTGATGCGGTGGGTCTGGATGGCGGCGAGGAAGGTCTCCAGGTCGAAGCGGGGCAGGACGACGACGGTGGCGCCCTGCCGGAGGGGCGCGTTCATCAGGGCGGTGAGGCCGTAGATGTGGAAGAAGGGCAGGACGGCGAGGATGCGGTCGCCGGGGCCGGCCGGCACGGACGGTTCGAGCTGGGCGAGGTTGGTGGCGATCTGCCGGTGGGTGAGCATGACGCCCTTGGGGACGCCGGTCGTGCCGGAGGAGTACGGCAGGGCGGCCACGTCCTCGACCGGGTCGATGTCGATCCTGGGCTCGGGGGCGGCGGAGGCGAGCATGTCGATCAGGGAGCGGTGTCCGGGCGCGCTGTCGCAGACGATGATCTCCTGGACGCCGCCCGCGAGTTCGGCGGCCCGGCGCGCCGTCTGCAGGAACGGCGAGACGGTGACGATCCAGCGGGCCCGGCAGTCGCCGAGCTGTTTGGCGAACTCCTCGGCGGTGGCGAGCGGGTGCACGGTGGTGACGGAGGCACCCGCGCGCGTGGCCCCGTAGAAGGCGATCGGGAAGGCGACGGTGTTGGGGCTGTGCAGGGCCAGTACGTCGCCCTTGCGGACCCCGGCCTCGGCGAGGGCGGCGGCGACGCGCCGATGGAACCGGTCCACCTGTTCGTAGGTGAGCGTGGTGCCGTCCGTGCCGTCGATCAGCGCGGGCTGCTCGCCGAAGGCGGCGGCGCGGCCGAGGACGGCGTCGTGGATGGGGAGCTCTACGGGCGGGACGTCTGCGTACACGCTGCGGAACACGGTTCCTCCAAGACGGTTCAGTACGACTTGGGCAGGCCCAGGGTCTGGTGGGAGACGTAGTTGAGAATCATCTCCCGGCTCACCGGGGCGATACGAGCCACGCGGGAGGCCGTGATCAGCTTCGCGAGGCCGAACTCGGTGGTGAGGCCGTTGCCGCCGAGGGTCTGCACTGCCTGGTCTACGGCCCGCACGCAGGCTTCCCCCGCCGCGTATTTGGCCATGTTGGCCGCCTCGCCCGCGCCGACGTCGTCGCCCGCGTCGTAGAGGTGGGCGGCCTTCTGCATCATCAGGCGGGCGAGTTCGAGTTCGATGTGCGCCTGGGCGAGGGGGTGGGCGATGGCCTGGTGGGCGCCGATGGGTGTTTTCCAGACCGTGCGCTCACGGGCGTACTCGACGGCCTTCGCGAGGGCGTGGCGGCCCATGCCGATCGCGAAGGCGGCCGTCATGATCCGCTCCGGGTTGAGGCCGGCGAACAGCTGGAGGAGGCCGGCGTCCTCGTCGCCGACGAGTGCCTCGGCGGGGAGCCGGACGTCGTCCAGGACCAGCTCGAACTGCTTCTCCACGCTGTGCAGTTCCATGTCGATCCTGTGGCGGGTGAAGCCGGGGGCGTCGCGCGGGACGATGAACAGGCAGGGTTTGAGGCTGCCGGTGCGGGCGTCCTCGGTGCGGCCGACGATCAGGGTGGCGTCGGCGATGTCCACGCCGGAGACGAAGACCTTGCGGCCGGTGAGCAGCCAGTCGGTGCCGTCGCGGCGGGCCGTGGTGGTGATGCGGTGGCTGTTGGAGCCGGCGTCGGGTTCGGTGATGCCGAAGGCCATGAGGCGGGTGCCGTCCGCGAGGGCGGGCAGCCACTCCTGTTTCTGGGCCTCGGTGCCGAAGCGGGCGATGACCGTGCCGCAGATCGCCGGGGAGACGATCATCATGAGGAGGGGGTTGCCCGCGGCGCCCATCTCTTCGAGGACGAGGGAGAGTTCGGTGATGCCGCCGCCTCCTCCTCCGTGGGTTTCGGGGAGGTTGACGCCGATGTAGCCGAGTTCGGCTGCCGCTTGCCACAGGGAACGGGAGTCGTGCGGGTGGGCTTTGGCGAAGGAGGCTACCGCGGCGCGGAGTGCCTTGTGTTCGTCGGACTCGATCAAGGTCGTCACTGTGGCTCCTTTGGCCGCGGGTTGTGTGTGGCTGGTCGCGCGGTTCCCCGCGCCCCTGGGGTCAGTCGCTCTCCACGACCGCCAAGAGCGCGCCGACCCGCACCTGCTGTCCTTCCGTCACCTGGACCGCCGTCACCGTTCCCGCCGCCGGGGACGAGAGGACGTGCTGCATCTTCATCGCTTCGAGCCACACCAGCGGTTCGCCCGCCTCGACGCTCGATCCGGTGATGAGGGTGGGCGCGAGCTTGACGACCGTGCCCGGCATGGGGGCCAGGAGGGAGCCGGGGGCGTGCCGGGTCTCGGGGGCCGGAAAGCGCGGGAGGGCCGTCAGGGTGGTGGAGTTGACGTGGACGCGGTCGCCGTGACGGGCCACCTCGTAGCGGTGGCGTACGCCGTCGATCTCCAGGACGACCAGGGTCGGGGCGGCGTGGACCACCTGGACGCCCTCGGCCGTGAGGCCGGACCGGCCGTGTGTGTAGGCGACCTCGGTCTCCTCGCCGTCCACCGCGTACCGCTTCGTCTGCGGTTGGGAGGGCAGGTTGCGCCAGCCGCCGAAGCGGGAGCCCGTGCTTGCCTCCGCGAGCGCGGCGGCGAGGGGGGCGTGCGGGTCGGGGGCCGGAGCGGTCAGGGAGGTGAGGTGGCGGTCGTAGAAGCCCGTCGTCATCCGGGCCGACGTGAACTCCTCGTGCCGCAGGGAACGGATGAGGAGGTCGCGGTTGGTGGGCGGGCCGTGGAGGACGGTGTGCTCCAGGGCGCCCGACAGTTTCCGCAGGGCCTCCGCGCGCGTGGGGGCGTGGGCGACGATCTTCGCGAGCATCGGGTCGTAGTGGACGCCGATCTCGTCGCCGTCGCCGTAGCCGGTGTCCAGGCGGACGCCGTCCGGGACGGTCAGCCGGTGCAGGGTGCCGGTCTGCGGGGTCCAGTCGGTCGCGGGGTCCTCGGCGTAGAGGCGGGCCTCGACGGCGTGGCCACGCGCGCGTGGCGGTTCGGGGGCGAGGGCGGCGCCCTCCGCGACGCGGATCTGTTCGGCGACGAGGTCGAGGCCGAAGACGGCCTCCGTGACGGGGTGTTCGACCTGGAGGCGGGTGTTCATCTCCAGGAAGTGCGCCCGGCCGTCGGCCACCAGGAACTCGACGGTGCCCGCGCCGACGTAGGAGACGGCGTGCGCGGCGCGTACGGCCAGCTCCCGCAGTTCCTCGTCCAGGGCCGCGGGGAGTCCGGGTGCCGGCGCCTCCTCGATCACCTTCTGGTGGCGTCGCTGGAGGGAGCAGTCGCGGGTGCCGAGCGCCCACACCGTGCCGTGGGTGTCGGCGAGGATCTGGACCTCGACATGGCGGCCGTTCTCGACGTACGGCTCGACGAACACCTCGCCGTCGCCGAAGGCGCTCGCCGCCTCCGCGCGGGCGGCCTCCAGGGCGGCGGGCAGCTCCGCCAGACGGCGTACGACGCGCATGCCGCGCCCTCCGCCGCCCGCCGCCGCCTTCACCAGCACCGGCAGGTCGGACTCCGTCACGTCCGCCAGGGGCGCGAGTCCCATGAGCTGCTTCGCGCGCGTCTTGGACGCCATCGCCTCGATGGCCCGGGGCGGCGGGCCGATCCAGACGAGTCCCGCGTCCAGGACGGCGCGGGCGAAGTCGGCGTTCTCGGAGAGGAAGCCGTAACCGGGGTGCACGGCGTCCGCGCCGGCCGCGACGGCGGCCTTCACGACCAGGTCGGCGCGGAGGTAGGTGTCGGCGGGGGCCGCGCCCGGCAGTCGTACGGCCGTGTCGGCCACGCGCGCGTGGAGGGCGTTCTCGTCGGCGTCCGAGTGCACGGCGACCGTCCGGATTCCCAACTCACCGCAGGTGCGGACGATCCGGCAGGCGATCTCGCCGCGGTTCGCGACCAGGACAGAAGTAATCATGAGCCTCACATCCGGAAGACGCCGAAGCCGCCGCGCGCACCCTCGTACGGCGCCGTGTGGATCGCGGACAGGCACAGGCCGAGGACCGTGCGGGTGTCGCGGGGGTCGATGACGCCGTCGTCGTAGAGCCGCCCGGACAGGAACATCGGCAGGGACTCGGACTCGATCTGCTGTTCGACCATGGCGCGCAGGGCGGCGTCGGCGTCCTCGTCGTAGGGGTGGCCCTTCGCGGCGGCCGACTGGCGGGCGACGATCGACAGGACGCCGGCGAGCTGCTGGGGGCCCATGACGGCCGACTTGGCGCTGGGCCAGGCGAAGAGGAAGCGGGGGTCGTAGGCGCGGCCGCACATGCCGTAGTGGCCGGCGCCGTAGGAGGCGCCCATGAGGACGGACAGGTGCGGGACGCGGCTGTTGCTCACCGCGTTGATCATCATCGCGCCGTGTTTGATGATGCCGCCCTGCTCGTACTCCTTGCCGACCATGTAGCCGGTGGTGTTGTGGAGGAAGAGGAGCGGGATGTTCCGCTGGTTGGCGAGCTGGATGAACTGGGCGGCCTTCTGGGACTCGGCGCTGAACAGGACGCCCTGGGCGTTGGCGAGGACGCCGAGCGGATAGCCGTGCAGCGAGGCCCAGCCGGTGGCGAGGCTCGTCCCGTACAGGGGCTTGAACTCGTCGAAGTCGGAGCCGTCGACGATCCGGGCGATCACCTCGCGCGGGTCGAAGGGGATCTTGAGGTCGCCGGGGACGATGCCGAGCAGGTCCTCCGGGTCGTACTTGGGGGGCTCGGCGGGGCCGGGGTCGGCGTGGGCCTTGCGGTGATTGAGGCGGGCCACGACCCGGCGGGCCTGGCGCAGGGCGTCCCGCTCGTCGACGGCGAAGTAGTCGGCGAGACCCGACACACGCGCGTGCATCTCGGCGCCGCCGAGCGACTCGTCGTCGCTCTCCTCGCCGGTGGCCATCTTGACCAGCGGCGGCCCGCCGAGGAACACCTTGGCCCGCTCCTTGACCATGATCACGTGGTCGGACATGCCGGGGACGTAGGCGCCGCCGGCCGTGGAGTTGCCGAAGACGACGGCGACGGTCGGGATGCCGGCGGCGGAGAGCCGGGTCAGGTCGCGGAAGACGGCGCCGCCCGGGATGAAGATCTCCTTCTGGGACGGCAGATCGGCGCCGCCGGACTCCACCAGGCTGATGCAGGGCAGCCGGTTGGCGAGGGCGATGTCGTTGGCGCGCAGGGCCTTCCTCAGCGACCAGGGGTTGCTGGCGCCGCCGCGCACGGTGGGGTCGTTGGCCGTGATCAGGCACTCGACACCCTCGACGACCCCGATGCCGGTGACGAGGGAGGCGCCGACCGCGTAGTCGCTGCCCCAGGCGGCGAGCGGGGACAGCTCCAGGAACGGGGTGTCGGGGTCGAGGAGCAGCTCGACGCGTTCGCGGGCGAGGAGCTTGCCTCGGGCGCGGTGCCGTTCGACGTACTTCGGGCCGCCGCCCGCGAGGGCCTTGGCGTGCTCGGCGTCCAGCTCGGCGAGCTTGGCGAGCATGGCCTCGCGGTGGGCGCGGTGGTCGGGGCCGGTGGTGTCCAGCGCCGACGGCAGGACGGTCACAGCAGTGCCTCCGGGATGTCCAGACGACGGGAGCGCAGCCATTCGCCGAGCGCCTTGGCCTGGGGGTCGAAGCGGTGCTGCGCGGCGACCCCGGCGCCGAGGACGCCCTCGACGACGAAGTTCAGGGCGCGCAGCCGGGGCAGGACGTGCCGGGTGACCGTCAGCTCGGCGGTCTCCGGGAGCAGGGCGCGGAAGCGGTCGACGGTCAGGGTGTGGGCGAGCCAGCGCCAGGCCTCGTCGGTGCGGACCCACACGCCGACGTTGGCGTCCCCGCCCTTGTCGCCGCTGCGGGCACCGGCGACGAGGCCGAGGGGGGCCCGGCGCACGGGTCCGGACGGCAGGGGCTCGGGCAGCTCGGGTGACGCCACGTCCCTCGGTACGAGGCTGTCGGCGGCCGGGGGCACGGGGATCCGGCGTCCGTCGTCGAGGACGGCGGTGTGCGGGACCTCGCCCCGGGGGACGTACGCGGCCTCGAACACCCCGTAGGGGGCGCCCTTGCCGGGTGGGGCGAGGACGTGGAAGCCGGGATAGCTGCCGAGGGCCAGCTCCACGGCGGCGCCGCTCAGGGCGCGGCCCACGACGGCCTGGTCGGGGTCGCGGACGACGAGCCGCAGCAGGGCGCTCGCGGCCTCCTCGGTGTCGGCGTCGGGGCGGTCGGTGCGGACGAGGTCCCAGCGCGCCTCGGCGGCCTTCGTCAGCGAGGGGGCCAGCTGTTCGCGGACCAGCTCCGCCTTGGCCTCGATGTCGAGGCCGGTGAGCACGAAGACGACCTCGTTGCGGAAGCCGCCGAGCCGGGTGCGGCCGACCTTGAGGGTGGGCGGCGGGGCCTCGCCGCGGACGCCGTCGATACGGACGCGGTCGGGGCCCTCCTGGGTGAGCCGTACGGTGTCGAGGCGGGCGGTGACGTCCGGTCCGGCGTAGCGGGCGCCCGTCGTCTCGTACAGCAGTTGCGCGGTGACGGTGCCGACGTCGACGAGTCCGCCGGTGCCGGGGTGCTTGGTGACGACGCTGCTGCCGTCGGCGTGGATCTCGGCGAGCGGGAAGCCGGGCCGGCGGACGTCCGCCTCCCGGAAGAAGGCGTAGTTGCCGCCGGTGGCCTGCGTTCCGCACTCCAGGACGTGCCCGGCGACGACCGCGCCCGCGAGCCGGTCGTAGGCGTGCGGCTCCCAGCCGAAGTGGGCTGCGGCGGGCCCGGTGACCAGGGCCGCGTCCGTGACCCGCCCGGTGACGACGATGTCCGCGCCCTCGCGCAGACAGGCCGCGATGCCGAAGCCGCCGAGATAGGCGTGGGCGGTGAGGGCGCCGGGGAACCGGTGGCCGAGGTCGTCGCCCTCCACGTGCGCGACGCGTACGGGGACGCCGAGCCGCTCGGCGAGGGTGCGGAGGGCGTCGGCGAGTCCGGCCGGGTTCAGGCCGCCGGCGTTGGTGACGATCCGCACGCCCCGCTCCCGGGCGAGCCCGAGGCACTCCTCCAGCTGGCGGGGGAAGGTGCGGGCGTATCCGGCGGAGGGGTCCTTCAGCCGGTCGCGGCCGAGGATCAGCATGGTCAGTTCGGCGAGGTAGTCGCCGGTGAGGACGTCGAGGTCACCGCCGGTGAGCATCTCGCGCAGGGCGTCGGCGCGGTCGCCGTAGAAGCCGGAGAAGTTGCCGACGCGCAGGGGCGGCGGGGGTGTCACCCGGACTCCCCTCGCGGGGCGCGGCCCTTGCCGGGCGGGCCCGCGAAGGCCTGGGCGATGTCCAGCCAGCGGTCGGCGTCGGCGCCCTCGGCGCGCAGCGCGAGGTCGGCGCGGTGGGCGCGCTGGGTGACGAGGAGACAGAAGTCGAGGGCGGGGCCGGTGACGCGGTCGTCGGCGTCGTCGGGGCCGTACGCCCAGGTCTCGCCGGAGGGGGCGGTGAGTTCGACGCGGAAGTCCTCGAACGGCGGGGTGAGTCCGTGCACGCCGAAGGCGTAGTCGCGGGTGCGGACGCCGAGGCGGACGATGTGCCGCACGCGGTCGGTGGGGGTGCGGGCGACTTTGAGGGCGTCGGCGACGTCCAGGCCGTGGGCCCAGGTCTCCATCAGCCGGGCGGTGGCCATGGAGGCGGTCGACATGGGCGGCCCGTACCAGGGGAAGCGGGCGCCCTCGGGGGCGGTGCGCAGGGCGTCCGCGAGGGCCGCGCGGCCGGTGCGCCAGTCCGCGAGGAGCCGTGCGGGCGGCTTGCGCGCGCCGTCCGTGGCGCCGTTGTCCACGAAGTCCCCGGGCTCGGTCAGCGCGGCCTCGACCTCACGGGCGAAGGCGCTCCGGTCGGTCACCGCGAGCAGGGAGGAGTGGTCGGTCCAGGCGAGGTGGGCGATCTGGTGGGCGACGGTCCAGCCGGGGGCGGGGGTCGGAAGCGTCCACTGCTCCGGCTCCAACTCGGCGACGAGGGAATCGAGTTCGTCGCTTTCGGCACACAGGTCGTCGATCACGGGCGTCGGGTCGGCCATGGGGTGGAGCATGGCAGGGCCCCCAGAAACAAGCAAGCATGCTTGCATTAATTTCCGGGTGCCGCGCGCGAGAGCGCCTCAGCTCTCCGGTACGGCCGTCCTGGCGCGGCCCACCTGGGTGCGCACCGCGCCCAAGCTCGCCGCGACGACCAGGGCGATCGCGGCCGCCTCGGGCAGGGAGAGGGACTGGCCGAGGACGAGGAGACCGGCGGTGGCGGCGATGGCCGGTTCCAGGCTCATGAGGATCGCGAAGGTGGAGGCGGGCAGCCGGCGCAGGGCCAGGAGTTCCAGGGTGTACGGCAGCACGGAGGAGAGCAGCGCCACCGCCGCGCCCAGCCCCAGCGTCACCGGGTCGGCCAGTTCGGCGCCGGACTGCGCGAGGCCCAGCGGGAGGAACAGCAGCGCGCCCACCGCCATCGCCAGCGCCAGGCCGTCCGCCTGCGGGAACCGTCGGCCGGTCCGCGCGCTGAACACGATGTACGCCGCCCACATCGCACCCGCCCCCAGAGCGAACGCGATCCCCACGGGGTCGAGGTCGCCGAACCCTCCGCCGCCGAGCAGGAAGACCCCGGCGAGGGCGAGCCCCGCCCAGACCAGGTTGACGGCGCGGCGGGAGGCGATGACGGAGAGGGCGAGGGGGCCGAGGACCTCCAGGGTCACCGCCGGGCCCAGCGGAATGCGGTCGACGGCCTGGTAGAAGAGGCCGTTCATCGCGGCCATGGTGACGCCGAAGACGGTGACCGTGCCCCAGTCGGCGCGGGAGTGGCCGCGCAGCCGGGGGCGGCAGACGACGAGCAGGACCACCGCCGCGACCGCCAGCCGCAGCGCGACCACCCCGAGCGCGCCCGCCCTCGGCATCAGCGTCACCGCCAGCGCGCCGCCGAACTGCACCGAGACGCCGCCGGCGAGGACGAGGCCGACGGGGCCGAGGGAGCCGGAGCGGCGCGGGGAGGCGGGGGCGGGGAGAGCGGGGGCGGGGAGAGCGGGGGCGGAGGTGTCCGAGGTGGTCGTCACGGGTGGTCCAAGGGCTCGTATGTTCATCCTGCTGAACTGTCAAGTCCAGAGTAGTGAACCGAGACAGGGGCGTAAACCGCTGATGCCTCTGTCTCGCGCCGTGAGACGACGTTCAGATGCCGGGCCAGTACGACGGGTTGTTCGTGTGGTACGGGTGGTACGGCTGGTATGGCTGGTACGGCTGGTACGGCTGGTAGGGGTTTGGAACTGCTGCCGTCGCAGTGCGTTCAAGAGCACTCGGGTGAGTGGGGGTATCCGAGTCGGGCCGGGCGGGGGTGGCGGGGTGGGTGCGCTGCGGGGCATCGCCGCGCCGTTCGTCGCGTCCGGCCCCACCGGTGTGGCCGTCCGCACCCGTCTGAACGCCTCCTCGATGGCCTGGTCGCTCGCGCCGGGCCGTCCGCAGGCGATGTTCGCGCGGACGGTGTCGTGCAGGACGAGCGTCTCCTGCGGCAGCAGGGTCACCTATGCGCGCAGCCGCGCCGGCGGGAAGTCCCGCACCGGCACGCCGTCCAGCAGCACCCGCTGTGAATACCCTGGGAGAAGCCGGCAGTTGCTTGAGCAAGCCGTGGATTCCTAATCCTCGCCGAGCGCGTCCGCCAGCACCTCCGCGAGATGCCGGGCCCGTACGCCGGCCAGGTGGTCGAGCTGGGTACGGCACGAGTAGCCGTCGGCGAGGACGACCGTGTCGGGCGTGGACTGCCGTACGGCGGGCAGCAGTTGCTCCTCCGCGCAGGCGGCCGACACCTCGAAGTGGCCCGTCTCGAAGCCGAAGTTGCCGGCCAGTCCACAGCAGCCGCCGCTGAGCTCGCCGGTGAGCCCGGCGGCCGCGCGCAGTCGGCGGTCGGGGGCGTCACCGAGCACCGCGTGCTGATGGCAGTGCGTCTGGCCGACGACCGGACGGTCCAGCCGGGGCGGCGCCCAGCCGGGCGCGTACCGCTCCAGCGCCTCCGCGAAGGTCGTCACGCGTGCCGCGAGGCGCCGCGCGCGCGGGTCGTCGGGCAGCAGCTCCGGGAGGTCCGTGCGCAGGGCGGCGGCACAGCTCGGCTCCAGGACGACGAAGGGGGGCTCTTCGGGGGTGCCCTCCCGTGGTTCGTCCTCCCGTGGTTCGTCCTCCCGTGGTTCGTCCTCCCGCACGAAGGGCTCCAGGAGATCCAGGGTGCGCCGCATGACCTCCCGCGCCCGGTCGAGCTGGCCCGTCGAGACGTACGTCAGTCCGCAGCACACCCGGCCACGCCTGGCCGTGAGCGGGTTGAAGGTGTACGACACCCCGTCGCCGACGGCCGCCCTCGTCCAGCGGTGCGTGGGCGGGGTGAGGACGTCCAGGCCCGCCGCCTCCAGGACCCGTACGGCCGCCTTGCCGACGGACGGGGAGAGGTGCTCCGTGAAGGTGTCCGGCCACAGGAAGACCGCCTGCCGGGGCCCGCCCGGTCGCCGTTCCCCACGCGCCTCCGCCCGGGCCCGGGCCACCAGCCGCCTCCCCCACCACCGGCCGAACGTCTCCGGGGCCAGCGGCGGGATCGCCCGCTCCGGCGCGAGCCCGGCCGCCCGTTTCGCCGCCCACGCCAGGGGCCGCACGCGCGCGAGGACGTTCAGGAGCCGGGACGCGCGCGTGCGGGACGCCCAGCGCAGCCACTGCGGCAGCCGGCCCAGCGCGTAGTGGGCGGCGGGGCGGCGCCGGCCCGCGTAGTGGTGGTGCAGGAACTCCGCCTTGTAGGTGGCCATGTCGACGCCGACCGGGCAGTCGGAGCGGCAGCCCTTGCAGGACAGACACAGGTCCAGGGCGTCCCGGACCTCCGTCGACCGCCAGCCGTCGGTCACCACCTCGCCGGCGAGCATCTCGTGCAGCAGACGGGCACGCCCGCGCGTGGAGTGCGCCTCCTCGCCCGTCGCGCGGAACGACGGGCACATCACGGCGGACCCGGCCGCCGCCGTCGTACGGCACTTGGCGACGCCCACACAGCGGCGTACGGCCGCCGAGAAGTCACCGCCGTCGGACGGGTAGCCGAAGATGACCGGCAGCGGTTCACGGGGCAGCACGGAGAAGCGCAGCCCGAAGTCCAGGGGCGCCGGGCGCACCAGCATGCCGGGGTTGAGCAGATCGTCGGGGTCCCACACGCCCTTCGCCCGCTCGAACAGGGCGATCAGTTCCGGGCCGTACATCTTCGGCAGCAGCTCGGCCCGCGCCCGCCCGTCGCCGTGCTCCCCGGACAGCGAGCCGCCGTGGGCGACGACCAGCTCGGCGAGCTCCTCGGAGAAACGGCGGAAGCGCGCCACGCCCGGCCCGGTCAGCAGATCGAAGTCGATACGGACGTGGACGCAGCCGTCGCCGAAATGGCCGTACGGCGTCCCGCGCAGCCCGTGCGTGAGGAGCAGCGCGCGGAAGTCCCGCAGGTAGGCGCCGAGCCGGGCGGGCGGCACCGCGCAGTCCTCCCAGCCGGGCCAGGCCTCCGAACCGTCGGGCATCCGCGTCGCGGTGCCGGCGGCGTCCTCGCGGATGCGCCACAGGGCCCGCTGGGCCGCCGGGTCGGTCACGACCAGGGAGTCCACGGTGCCGTCCGAGGCGCCCCGCACGATCGCCTCCGCACGCGCGCGTGCCGCACTCTCCGACGCGCCGCCGGCCTCCACGAACAGCCAGGCACCGCCCCTGGGCAGCCCCGCCGCCGTCGGCACCAGGTCGGCCGCCATCCCCTCCACCGTCAGCGGCCCGTACGGCAGCAGACCGACCGCCGCCTCGGCCGCAGCACCCTCGTCGCCGTACCCGAGCACCGCGAGCGCACGCGCGCGGGGGGCCTCGACGAGCCGTACGACCGCTTCCGTCAGTACGCCGAGCGTGCCCTCCGAGCCGCAGAAGGAGCGGGCGACGTCGGCGCCCTTCTCGGGCAGCAGCGCGTCCAGGGCGTACCCGGAGATCCGGCGGGGCAGCTCGGGGAAACCGGTCCGCAGCCGCGCGAGGTCCCCGTCCACCAGTTCCCGCAGCCCCTCGGGCGCCCCGGCCCAGCCCCGCCCGAGCCGCAGCCGGTGCCCGCGCGCCGTGACGACCTCCAGCTCACGCACGCTGTCCGCGGTCGTCCCCCAGGCCACCGAGTGGGAGCCGCAGGAGTTGTTGCCGATCATGCCGCCGAGCGTGCAGCGGCTGTGCGTGGCCGGGTCGGGCCCGAAGCGCAGCCCGTGCGGGGCGGCGGCCTCCTGGAGCCGGTCGAGGACCAGCCCGGGCTGGACGACGGCGGTCCGCTCCCGTGGGTCCAGGGCGAGCACCCGGTTCATGTGCCGGGTGAAGTCCAGCACCACGCCCGTACCGGTCGCCTGCCCGGCGATCGAGGTGCCCCCGCCGCGCGCGACGACGGGCACGCCGTGCGTCCGGCACACCTCCAGGACGGCGGTCACGTCGTCGGCGTCCCGGGGGGCGACGACACCCAGCGGGACCCGCCGGTAGTTGGACGCGTCCATGGTGACCAGCGCCCGGGACATGGCGTCGAAGCCCACGTCACCTCGGACGACCCTGCGCAGCTCGGCTTCCAGCTCTGTCATGACGTCCACCCATCAGCCGGAATCGGCCACCTGTCGGAACACCGTCTCACCCGACGGACGAGGTTTCGCCGAGGTTTCCCCCACCCGATAACCTCCCTGCGTGGCTGAGATCCAGATTCCCTCTGACATCAAGCCCGCCGACGGACGTTTCGGCGCGGGCCCCTCCAAGGTGCGGACGGAGGCGCTGGACGCCCTCGCCGCCACCGGCACCTCTCTCCTCGGCACCTCCCACCGCCAGGCTCCGGTGAAGAACCTGGTCGGCAAGGTGCGCGAGGGCATCTCCGAGCTGTTCTCCCTCCCCGAGGGCTACGAGGTGATCCTCGGCAACGGCGGCTCGACCGCGTTCTGGGACGTCGCGACCCACGGTCTGATCGAGAACAAGTCGCAGCACCTCACGTTCGGCGAGTTCAGCTCGAAGTTCGCGAAGGCCGCCAAGCTCGCCCCCTGGCTGGCGGAGCCCACGGTCGTCTCCTCCGACCCGGGCACGCACCCCGAGCCGCAGGCCGAGGCGGGCGTGGACGTGTACGCGTTCACGCACAACGAGACCTCGACGGGTGTCGCGGCCCCGCTGAAGCGTGTCGCGGGCGCCGACGAGGGCGCGCTGGTCCTGGTGGACGCCACCTCCGGCGCCGGCGGTCTGCCGGTCGACATCGCCGAGACGGACGTCTACTACTTCGCCCCGCAGAAGTCCTTCGCCTCCGACGGCGGCCTGTGGATCGGCGTGTTCTCGCCGGCGGCGATCGAGCGCGCGGAGCGGATCCACGCGTCCGGCCGGCACATCCCCGAGTTCTTCAGCCTGCCGACGGCGATCGACAACTCGCGCAAGAACCAGACGTACAACACCCCGGCCCTCGCCACGCTCTTCCTGCTGAACGAGCAGCTCGAGTGGATCAACGGCCAGGGCGGTCTGGCCTTCTCCACCGGCCGGACCAAGGACTCCTCGACCCGCCTGTACAGCTGGGCGGAGGAGTCGAAGCACGCGACGCCGTTCGTCGCCGACCCGGCCAAGCGTTCCCAGGTCATCGGCACGATCGACTTCGCGGACGAGATCGACGCCGCCGCGATCGCCAAGGTGCTGCGCGCCAACGGGATCGTCGACACCGAGCCGTACCGCAAGCTGGGCCGCAACCAGCTGCGCGTCGCGATGTTCCCGGCGATCGACCCGGCGGACGTCGAGGCGCTCACGCGGTGCGTCAACTACGTGATCGAGAAGCTCTGATCAGCGCTTCTGTACGGCACTGAGGGGCGCCCGGTGATCCACCGGGCGCCCCTCGTGCTGTCGGTCAGCCCTCGCTGATGAGCTTCTCGTACGCCGTGGCGTCGAGCAGCCCGTTGGAGGACGCCGCACCCTTGTTCCTGATCCTGAAGAGCCACATCCCGTACGGGTCGGAGTTGACCTCGTCCGGGCTGTCGGTGACCTCCTCGTTGATCTCGACGATCACGCCGGTGAGCGGGCTGTACAGCTCGGACACCGACTTGACCGACTCCACCGTGCCGACGGGGTCCCCGACCTCGACCTCCCTGCCCACCTCGGGCAGCTCGAAGAAGACGATGTCGCCGAGGTTCTTCTGGGCGAAGTCGGTGATGCCGACGGTCGCGGTGCCGTCGGTCCCGCTCTCGACCCATTCGTGCTCTTCGGTGTAGCGGAGGTGGGTGGGCACCTGAGCCATGTCTGCTCCTTCGGCGGTCGGGGTGCGATCGGAACCAGCCTCACCCCAGGGATGCGCTGAACCCGACATTTCCGGCACCCCGGTCCGCCATGCAGGTGACAGATCGCTCAGCCGCGGAAGCCGACCAGCCCGTGCAGGGTGTCGGTGGCGGCCGGCTGCTGCGTGGTCAGGGCGGTGGTCGCCGTGGCGGTCGGGACGGGGTCCGCGGTCTTCTTGCAGGTCGCGTCGGCGACACCGCTGCCGCGCGGGACCGTGCCGTCGGTGAGGTACTTGGCCAGGTACTTGTCCAGGCAGGTGTTGCCGCTCAGCGTGATGCCGTGGTTGCCGCCGCCCTGCTCGACGACCAGGCTGGAGTGCTTGAGCAGACGGTGCACGGTGACACCGCCCTGGTACGGGGTGGCCGCGTCGTTCGTCGCCTGGAACAGCAGGACCGGCGGGAGCTTGCTGTTGGCGACGTTCACCGGCTTCAGCGACTTGGTGGGCCAGTACGCGCAGGGCGCGTTGTACCAGGCGTTGTTCCAGGCCATGAACGGGGCCTTCTCGTACACGGCCCAGTTGTCCTTGCGCCACTGGTTCCAGTCGCGCGGCCAGGAGACGTCACGGCACTGCACGGCGGTGTAGACGCTGTAGCCGTTGTCGCCGGAGGCGTCGATGGCCGCGATGCCCTCGTAGGCCTTGATCAGCGGGGCGTCGTTCTTGTCGTTCACGTGGGCCGCGAACGCCGAGGCGAGGATCGGCCAGTAGCCGTTGTAGTAGCCGCCGGGGATGAAGGTGTCCTCCAGCTCGGAGGCGCCCACCTCGCCGCCGGCCGGCTTCGCGGCGAGCTCGGCCCGCATCGCGTACCACTTGGCCTCGATCGCGGCCGGGTCGGTGCCGAGCTTGTACGTGCCGTTGTACTTGGCGATCCACGCCATCAGCGCCTTCTGGCGGGCGTCGAAGGCGTAGTCCTGGGAGATGTTGGCGTCGTACCAGACCCCGTTCGGGTCGACGATCGAGTCCAGGACCAGGCGGCGCACCCGGGTCGGGAAGAGCTTGGCGTAGACCTGGCCCAGGTAGGTGCCGTACGAGTAGCCGAAGTAGTTGATCTTCTTGGCGCCGAGCGCCTTGCGGATCTGGTCCATGTCCTTCACGGCGTTGACCGTGTTGATGTACGGCAGGACGTCCGCGTACTTCGTGCCGCAGGCCTTGGCGAAGGACTTGGCGCGCGCGAGGTTGGCCTTCTCGATCGCGGCGGTGCTGGGCACGGAGTCCGGGCGGACCGGGTTGAAGTAGCCCGGCTTGCAGTCGAGGGCGGGCTTGCTCTTGCCCACGCCGCGCGGGTCGAAGCCGATGACGTCGTACTGGGACGCGACCGCCTTGGGCAGCGAGGACGCGACGAACCCGGCGAGGGTCAGCCCGCTGCCACCGGGGCCGCCGGGGTTCACCAGCAGGGGGCCCTGGTACTTCCGCGCGGTGTGCGGGACGCGCGACAGGGCGAGGGTTATTTTCCGGCCCTGCGGCTTGGCGTAGTCGAGCGGCACCTTCACCGACGCGCACTGGAGCGTCGGGTAGTCCTCCGTCGCGCACTTCTTCCAGGTGACCTTCGCCGCCTGGGCTGCTGTCTGGGCGGACTGCGACGACGCGGCCTCGGCCGGGACCGCCGTGAGCGACCCGGCGAGCACGACGGTCGCGCCACACAGCACGGCTGTGCTTCTTCTCATGAAGTTCCTTCACACCATGGGGGGTTCGACAGGACCGCAAGATTCACGATCCTGGCGGGATCTTTCCGAAGAAGCACGGCCACAAGAAGCTTTTCGCCCAAAAATTTGGAACTCATTTGGCTCAGAGGCGCCTCACAGCCCCGGGACAGCTGTCACCACGTCAGGGCCGGGGCGGACGGCGCCCGGTCGCGCACCCCGTGCACGACCGGGCGCCGGGTGTTCAGGTCGCCGTGCAGCTCAGAGCCGGAGCCGTCCCTCCCCCGGGCGCGCCCCCGAAGCCGAAGCTCGTCGAGGCGCCCGCCGCGATCGCGCCGTTGTGGGAGGCGTTCGCCGCGGTCACGGTGGTGCCGCCCTGGGTGTACGAGGCGTTCCACATGCTGGTGATCTGCTGGGAGCCGCTCCAGGTCCACGTCACCTTCCAGGAACCGATCGCCGTCGTCCCGGTGTTGGTCACCTTCACCTCGGCGTTGAAGCCGCTGCCCCAGTCGCTGGTGACGGTGTAGGCGGCGGAGCAGGTCGCCGTGGTCCCGCCGCCTCCCCCTCCCCCGCCGCCACCGCCGGTGCCGGGGAAGCCCGGCGCCTTGACGCTCGCCAGGTAGCCGTCCTTCACGGTGTCCACCGTCTGCCAGTCGTCCTTGAGGATCCCGCCCGTGTCACCGGAGTTGGGGTTCCAGGACCAGAACGTCCAGTGGAAGGAGTCGGCGCCGTACGTCGCCGTCGGCCGCAGATAACTCACCAGCGCCGCCAGCCACCGCTGGTCGACGGTCGCCTGGAGCGTCGTGCCGAACTCGCCCACCCACACGGGCGCGATGTTCTGCTTGAAGATGTAGCCCCAGTACCTGTCCCAGATCCCCGGCATGTTGGCGGGGAACGTCGGGTCGCTGAACCAGCTCTGCTGGGCCACGCTGGTGGCGTAGTCGTGCGCCGAGTACACGACCCGGTTCGCGACACTGAGCTGCACCGGGTACTGGGCGACCCCCATCAGGTTCCCGCCCCACCAGCCGGAGACGCCGTTGACGGTCTGCACGCCCTCGACGAAGATCAGCAGCTCGGGGTTGACCGACAGGACGGCGTTGCCGGCCCGCTGGGCGGCCAGGCGCCAGTCGGTCGCGGTGTCGCCGCATCCCCAACAGGCCGGATCGTGGGGCTCGTTGTGCAGGTCGATGCCGACGACCGTGGACTGACCGGCGTAACGGCCCGCCAGCGCCTTGAGGTTGGCGATCCACGTCGACTCGGGGACGGCGGAGGTGTACCAGAGGGCGGACTGGCCGCCGGCGTCCGGGCGGTGCCGGTCGAGGATCACCTTCAGGCCGTCCTGACCGGCGTACGAGACGATCCGGTCGAGGACGCCCAGGGAGCTCAGCCCCTGCAGATCGGCGTTCTTGCCGCTGCTGAAGTCGATGCTGTTGGGGACGGTCGCGCTCTTGAAGATGTCGTCGCTGTACGGGATGCGGATCGTGTTGTAGCCCAGCGACTTCATCTGGTCGATCATGCTCTTGTAGTCACGGGACCACAGGCCGTGGACGACGTAGTTGCCGGTCTCGAAGCCGAACCAGTTGATCCCGGCGATCCGGACGGGCTGCCCGGCCGCGTCCAGGATCTGCCGGCCACTGGTGTGCCAGTAGCCTGCACCGGCGGCGGCGGCCGTCGGTGCCGCCTGGGCGGACTGCGCGCCCGCCGCCAGGGGGAGCAGCAGGGCCGCGACGGCGGCGCACAGCGCTCTGCGGAGGTTGCGGAACATGGCGTTGCTTCCTCTCGGGGGCGGCGCGGGCCCGGAACTGATGGGAGCGCTCCCATACACCGCGCACCACCCAGGAAACTGACGCTGCATGAGCGCGTCAAGAAGCGCGGCGGCACCTGGTGCGGGTGCCGCCGCGTTGTCTCGGACGACGGGTCAGGGATTGTCGGGATCCTCGATGAGATTGATCAGGGCGACGATGTCGTCGATCTCCCCGTCCCCGGTGACGGTCACGCCGACGCGCACGAAGTCGATCGGGTGCGGGGGAACGACCGGCCCCGGCGGGTAGAAGGGGTTGATCTGGAGAAAGGTCGGGGAGGCGATCAGCGGCGTGATCGGACCCGGCGGCCAGGACACCACGTCGCTGTCCGCGCCGACGAACAGATACCGGCCGCCGGTCGTCTGCCCCACGCCGGTCGTGGGGCCCAGGGCGCTGATGATCCGGGCCGTGCCCCCGCCGCCCGGGTTCGTCCGGGTGACGACGGTGACGAAGAGGCTTCCGGTGATGTCGATCTTCTCCTGGGCGCCCGTGATCCGGCCGCTCAGCGCCAGCGTGGCGGTGCGCACGTGCACGGCCGGGAAGGCGACGGCGGCGGCCCCGGCCGGCTGCGCGCCGGCGAGGGTCACCGGTCCCGTCAGGGCCAGGGCGGCCACGAGCGGACAGAGGCGACGGGCGACGCGTCTTCTCACGTCACGTACAGCAGGACCGCGCATCGGGTCTCCAAAGGGTGAGGGCGGGACCGCGTTCCGAGTCCGCCCCCGTCCCGCGGGACACCTCAGCCTGACCGGACGGCCGCACCCGTGTCGCGCGGTGCGGCGCGGACGGGTGACGCCGCCGCGGCGCGAGGAGGATCAGCCGCGGCGCAGCAGCCGCCGGAAGCCGAAGAAGGCGGCGACGACGGCGACGACGGCGAGGGCGCCGAACTTGACGTTCCCGGTGGCCGCCGAGGAACCGGAGGAGTCGGAGGCGGAGTCCGAACCGTCCTTGCCCGAGGGGGACTTGGCGGACGAGCCGCCGCCGGGGGCGTCCTCCGCGACCACCGAACTCCCGGTGCCCTCACTGCCGTACATCAGCTTGGTGCCGTCGGCCGAGTAGCTGACGGACTCCCCCTGCCGCTGCAACGGCACGTCGAGCCGGCCCTTGCGCTCGATCTCGCCGCCGTTCCAGTCGTAGAGGATGCCGCCGAAGTAGCCGCGTACGGCGAGCCGGGTGCCGTCCGGGGAGAAGGCGGCGTCGGTGGCCCACAGGTCGACGGTGGCGATCGGCTTGAAGACGTTCTTGCCACGGGTGGAGAGGGTCGCCGGGCCCTCGTAGAGATGTCCGCCGTCCTCGTTCTTGTCGATGATGTAGACCCGGCCGGTCTTGGGGTGCACGATCAGCGACTCGGCGTCGCGGGCGCCGTCCGCGTACGTCACGACGTACTGCGTGGCGCGGACGGTGGCGTCGGCGAGGGTCTTGGGCTCGGGCAGTTCGTAGATCCAGACGTACGGCCAGTTGCCGCCGAGGTTGTCGCCGATGTCGCCGACGTAGATCTTGTTGTCGGGGCCGATCGAGATGGCCTCGACGTCACGGGGGCTGCCGATGCCGGTGAGGGTGAGGCGCGCGACGGTCTTCCCCGTCGCGCTGTCGACGGCGTAGAGGTAGGGGCCGTCGTCGCTGTCGTTGTGGGTCCAGTAGATGCCGGGGTGCTGGTGGGAGGCGGCGAGGCCGCTGGACTCGGTGATGCGCGGGTCCTCGATGGTGAAGCCGTCGTCGCCCTCGGCGGCCGAGGCGGGTACGGCGAAGGCGCCCACGAGGAGGGTCGCGGCGAGAAGGGCCCCGGCTCGGGCGGCGAAGGGTCGGCGCATGCCCTCAAGCCTGCCATCCCGTACGCGCGTTCCGTCCCCGTGGCCGGTCTCACACGCCATGGACCGCCTTGATCCCTCATCATGAGCGGATGCTCAGGTTCATGCCCGTAGGCGACTCGATGACGATCGGCAGCGCGGGCGAACACACGTGGCGCTACCGCATGTGGCAGCACCTCCGCGACACATACGGCCGCCCCTTCACCCTCGTGGGCCCGCGCGAGACGCTCCACGACAAGGCGCTGGACGCCCCGACGTCGTACGAGTACGCCGATCCCGACTTCCCCCGCGCCCACCTGGCCGGCTGGGGCGAGGGCTGGCTGCACATGGCGCCGCTGATCGGGGATGCGGTGCGGGCGCATCGGGCCGATGTGCTGCTGGTGTCCCTCGGCCTCATCGACCTGGGCTTCTACACGAACGCGGAGCAGACGGCGGAGAACACCCGCGCCTTCGTCGCGGCGGCCCGCTCGGCCAACCCGCGTGTCCGTATGGCGTTCCTTCCGGTGATCCCGAACGTCCGTGCCACCGAGGACGCCCCCTTCGCGGCCCAGGTCACCCTCTTCAACGAGCTGCTGGCCAAGACGGTCGCCGACCTGGACGAACCCCGATCCCCTCTCCTGCTGGTCTCGCCGCCACCGTCGTACGACATCCACCTCGACACCTACGACGGCACCCACCCGAACGCGAACGGCGAACACAGGATCGCCGCGGCCTTCGCGGACGCGATGTACCAGGCGTGGGGCGTGGGGGAGCCCTACGGCAGGTAGGAACCGGGCATGTGTTCCCCTCCGCGTGTCCTGTTCACCGTGCGTGCCGTTGTGCCGCGCGGCTGTACCTGTCCGTGGGGCAGCCGGGGAGCAGCGCCACGACTGTGCGGATCGACGACCCAGGTCACCTCAACGGCTTCGCCACCGATGTGACCCTCGTGTCCCAGGACGCCGTGAAGGACGAGAAGGGGCTCTGGAGCCACCAGGACGCCGAATTCGTCACGGTCGGCTTCGGAAGCTGCGTCGACCTCACCGTCACGGACCTGGACCTCACCCTGAAAACGGATGGGTTCCCCCGTGACTGACTGACAGAATCCGGTCCATGGCGATCATCCACCACACCACCGTCAAGCCCACCAAGCTGGAACTCCTCACCGCCTGGCTGCCGACCCGACCGTGGTACGTGGGGGACGGGGCTCCGGAGCTGAGCAGGGCCGGGGGGTTCCGGCTGGATGATCCGGAGGGGGAGGTCGGCATCGAGTTCATGGTGGCCGTCGACACCTCCGGCCCCGAACCCGTCGCCTACCACGTCCCCCTCACCTACCGCGGCGCCCCGCTCCCCGGCGCGGAACACGCCCTCGTCGGCACCATGGAGCACGGTGTGCTGGGTCCGCGCTGGGCCTACGACGGCTGCCACGACCCGGTGCTGATCGGCGAACTGACCGCCCTGGTCGAAGGCCGCGCCCAGGCCCAGGCGCAGAGCGTCACGGACACCCCCGACCACGAGGTCACCCGTTCCTGGGCGGGCCCCGCCCTCCCCTCCCCGCCGTGGCCCGTCGAGGTCACCGACGACGAGCGGAGCACCGTCCTGACCGCCGCGGACGGCAGGGCCCTGCGCGTGCACCGCGTCCTGGACCCCACCGCACCCGACACCCGCCCCGGTACGGCGGCCGGCCACGTCAGCGGCGCCTGGGAGGCGGCCGACGGCACCCGCGCCCGGGCGGTGTTCGCCACCGTGCACATCGACGCGTCTGAGGCGTGATCCAGACGACAGACCCTAGAACATGCCGTTGCCGTTGGCGGAGGTCTCCGGGACGTTCTGGATGATGTCCCAGTGCTCGACGATCTTGCCGTTGCGCACCCGGAACAGGTCCAGGATCGCCGCGCCCCGGTCTCCCGGATAGTTGACGTAGTGGCTGTGGACGGCCACCAGGTCGCCCTCGGCGATGATCCGCTTCGGGGTGACCGTCAGTTGCGGTGCCGAGGCGAAGTAACCGCCGAGGCCGGCCTTCGCGGCGGCCACGCCGCTCTGCATCTGCGGGTTGTGCTGGAGATAGCCGGGGTCCCAGTAGCGGTCGAGGGCGGTCAGGTCCTTGTGGACCATGAGCTCGTCGAAGGCCTTGGTGACCAGCGCCTGGTTGGCCTGGGTGAGCCGGTGGTCCAGGGGCTGCGAGACCCGCGGTGAACTCAGCGTGGAGAACATGTCGTTGCCGCTGGCCGTGGTGTCCGGCACGTTCTGGATCACGTCCCAGTGCTCGGCCAGCTTCCCGCCCCGGAAGCGGAAGATGTCGATGACCGACGCGCCCTTGGTGCCCGGGACCAGCACCACGTTGGAGTGGAGCAGCACGAGGTCGCCCTGGGAGATGACCCGCTTGACGTCGTACCGGGCGTCGGGGAACTGCTGGTGGATCGAGGTGGCCAGGCCCTTCAGGCCCGCCGACCCGTCGGCCGCGGTCGGGTTGTGCTGGATGTAGTCCGGCCGTACGAAGCGGTCGACGACCGCGGTGTCCCCGCGCTCGAACACCCTCTTGGTGACGGTGATGGCGACGGTCTTCTGGTAGCCGAGGCGGGCGGCATCGCCGTAGCCGCCCTGGCCGTACGCCGCGTGCCCGGCGGACGGGCCGTGCGGGGCCGCCACGGCGGGTACGGCGGTCGCGCCCAGGACCGTAGCGGCGGCGAGGAAGGCGACGACGGCCCTACGGGCGGGGGTGGTGGGGACAGTGGGGGGCATGGTGCGCTCCAGACGTCTCATGCGTGCACACAGCAAGTAGCTTGAAGATTCAAATTCTGCTTCGTCAGGCAATCACTCGGGGCGGTCCATGTCAACCTTCCTTGCCGCCCCTTGACGTTCCTCGCCCCCCCCACGCCCTTGCCTGGAGCGCACTCCAAGACGTTGGCTTGAGTTCCATGAAGTACACGCAGCTCGGACGCACCGGACTCAAGGTCAGCCGACTCGTCCTCGGCACCATGAACTTCGGCCCGCAGACCGACGAGGCCGACTCCCACACGATCATGGACTCGGCCCTGGACGCGGGCATCAACCTCTTCGACACCGCGAACGTGTACGGCTGGGGTGAGAACAAGGGCCGTACCGAGACGATCATCGGCAACTGGTTCGCGAAGGGCGGCGAGCGGCGCGACAAGGTCGTCCTCGCCACCAAGGTGTACGGCAACATGGCCGCCGACGGCGAGTCCTGGCCCAACCACGACAAGCTGTCCGCCGTGAACATCCGGCGCGCGGTCGACGCGTCGCTGAAGCGGCTGCAGACCGACTACATCGACCTCTACCAGTTCCACCACATCGACCGCAGCACTCCCTTCGAGGAGATCTGGCAGGCCGTCGACGTGCTGGTCCAGCAGGGCAAGATCCTCTACGCCGGCTCCTCCAACTTCCCCGGCTACAAGATCGCCCAGGCCAACGAGACCGCCGCCCGGCGGGGCTCCTTCGGCCTGGTCAGCGAGCAGTGCCTCTACAACCTCGCCGAGCGCCGCGCCGAGATGGAGGTCATCCCGGCCGCGCAGGACTACGGGCTCGGGGTCATCCCCTGGTCTCCGCTGCACGGCGGCCTGCTCGGCGGCGTGATCAAGAAGGAGGCCGAGGGCGGGCGCCGGGCGTCCGGACGGGCCGCCGACACCCTCGCCAACCCCACCGCACGCGCGCAGATCCAGTCCTACGAGGACCTGCTGGAAAAGCACGGCGTCGAACCCGGTGAGGCCGCCCTGGCCTGGCTCCTCACCCGCCCCGGCGTGACGGGCCCGATCGTCGGCCCCCGCACGGCGGAACAACTGGCGTCGGCGATCCGCGCGGCGGAACTGGAGCTGAGCGAGGAACTCCTGGAGGGCCTGGACGAGATCTTCCCGGGCCCGGGCCCGTCCCCGGAGGCCTTCGCCTGGTGACACCGGGAGTTCTCAGGGGCAAGGGGAACTGCGCGATCAGCCATCCACGGTCCGCGCCCGACCGACCACGTGCGGTTCCCCGAACTCCTACCTACCGAGCGCGGCCGCCAGGGCAACGACGACGAACATCAACACAAGCGCACCGGCCATGATCCGGTTCCGGGTCTTCGGGTCCACGCACCGAGCCTAACCGGCCCCGCCCAGAGCCCAGCGCCCGACCGGCTCATAGCGGGGCTGCTCCCCCGGCACGCCGGACCTCGGCAGACGGCTGCGGACCAGGACCAGCTCCCGCACGGTCCAGGTCCGCCCCCGGAACCCGTGCAGCGCCTCGACGTACGGCTCCACGTCCACCGTGTCCCGGCTGCGGGCCAGCGTGAGGTGGGCCTTGTACCGGCGGTGCTCCCCCATGTCCAGGCCCGCCTTCCGCGCCGCCGCCTCCGCACGGTCGGCCAGCAGGCGCAGGGCCGGCACGTCTTCCGCCGCCCCCGCCCACAGCGCCCGCCCGTGTCCGAACTGGCCCCCGCCCCGCACGGCCAGCTCGAAGGGCGCGCCGCGCAGAGCCGTCCGCTCCAGCCGTGCCGACAGCGCCGGTACGACGTCGTCGTCGACCTCGCCGTAGAACGCGAGCGTGAAGTGCCACCCGTCCCGCCCGGTCCACCGCAGCCCCTCCGCGCCGGGCAGCCTGCGCAACTCGCTCACCTCGACGGCGAGTTCCTCGACGACGTCATCCGGGGGCAGCACGGCCGCGAAAAGTCTCATGCCCCCGATTTTCCCGGCCGGGGCCGCTGTCCGCCCGCATGATGGGGTGCCATGGAGATCACCATCAGGGACGGCGGCCCCGACGACGTCCCCGCGATGCTCGGCATGCTCGACAGCAGTGTGGAGTGGCTCGTCTCACAGGGCCGCACCGGACAGTGGGGGACCGGGCCGCTCTCGGAGAGCCCCGGGACCGTGGAATCGGTCGTCCGGTACATGGAGGAGGGCGTGGCGTTCATCGCCGAGGTCGACGGGGTGCCGGCCGCCACGCTCACGCTGACCGACGCCCCCGGCGCCTACCTCGCGCATCTGCCGCCGCCGGGCGAGCCCGAGCGGTACATCCACTGGCTCGCCTCCGACCGCCGCTTCAAGGGCCTCGGCGTGGGCCGTGCCCTGCTGGCGCACGCGGCCGAGGAGACCCGGCGCGCGGGTGTCTCCCTGCTGCGGGTGGACTGCTACGCCGGTGACGACCGCGGGCTGGTCGCCTACTACGAGGCCAACGGCTTCACCCCGACGCACGCGTTCACCCTGCGGGACGCGTGGCCGGGGCAGTTGCTGGAGCGGCGGGTCTGACCCCGGCGCCCGGGGGGCCGGTCACCCCACGGCGGCCAGCTCCCCGTTCTCGCGGGGGACGAACCGCACCCGGGGGTGGCCGCGGTGCCAGCCGACCGACAGCCGGAGGTTGCCGACGCGGGCCAGGACCAGGCCGATGGTGACCGCGGCCGTCGCGGCGATCGCGCCGCCCACCGCGAGGCCGGCCCGGACGCCGTACGCGTCGGTGATCCAGCCCGCTATCGGCGCGCCGACGGGCGAGCCGCCGAGGAACACCATCATGTAGAGGGCCATGACCCGGCCGCGCATGGCGGGGTCGGTGCCCATCTGGATGCTGGTGTTGGCGGTGACGTTGATCGTCATGCCGAACATGCCGATCGGGGCCATGAGCAGGGCGAACAGCCACAGGGAGGGGGCGGTCGCGGCGAGTACCTCCATCGCGCCGAACAGCACCGCCGCCCCGATCATCACCCGCATCCTGGACGTGCCGCGCCGGGCGGCGAGCAGGGCGCCGGCGAGGGAGCCGACCGCCATCAGGGTGTTGAAGAGGCTGTAGGAGCCGGCGCCGGCGTGGAAGACGTCGTCGGCGAAGGCCGAGAGGTACACGGGGAAGTTGAAGCCGAAGGTGCCGACGAACCCGACCAGGACGATCGTCCAGATGAGGTCGGGGCGGCCCGCCACATAGTGGAGCCCCTCTCTGAGCTGGCCCTTGCCGCGCGGGGCGCGCTCGACGACGTGGAGCTCGCGGGCGCGCATCAGCAGCAGGCCCGCTATGGGCGCCACGAACGACAGGCCGTTGAAGAGGAACGCCCAGCCGGTGCCGACGCCGGTGATCATCAGGCCGGCGACGGCCGGGCCGACGAGACGGGCGGACTGGAAGTTCGCGGAGTTCAGGCTGACCGCGTTCTGGAGCTGGTCCGGGCCGACCATCTCGGAGACGAAGGACTGGCGGGCCGGGTTGTCGACGACCGTGGCGAGGCCGACGGCGAAGGCGGCGAGGTAGACGTGCCAGACCTGGACGTGGCCGGAGAGGGTGAGGGCGGCGAGCACGATGCCGGTGAGGGCCATCGAGGACTGGGTGACCAGCAGGGCGCGGCGCTTGGGCAGGCGGTCGACGAGGACCCCGCCGTAGAGGCCGAAGAGCAGCATCGGCAGGAACTGAAGGGCCGTCGTGACGCCGACGGCCGTGGCGGAGCCGGTGAGGCTCAGGACCAGCCAGTCCTGCGCTATCCGCTGCATCCAGGTGCCGATGTTCGAGACGACCTGGCCGGCGAAGAACAGGCGGTAGTTCCTGACCCTCAGCGAGCTGAACATCGAGGATCCGGTCGCAGGGGCGGGGGTGTCGGGGGTGGTCGGTGCGGGGGCGGAGTCTGCTCCGGGTCCCGTACTCAACAGGGTTCGCCTCCTCGTTACGCGGCTTACAGGTGTGCGAGCTTCTCCAGCACGGGGGCGGCGGCGCGCAGTTTCGCCCACTCGTCCTCGTCGAGGCCGTCGACCAGGGTGGCCAGGAAGGCGTTCCGCTTGCGGCGGGACTCCTCGAGCATGGCCTCGGCCTGCTCGGTCTTGGTGACGACCTTCTGGCGCCGGTCCTCGGGGTGCGGCTCCAGCCGGACCAGTCCCTTGGCCTCCAGCAGCGCCACGATGCGGGTCATCGAGGGCGGCTGGACGTGCTCCTTGCGGGCGAGCTCGCCCGGGGTGGCGCTGCCGCAGAGGGAGAGGGTGCCGAGCACCGACATCTCGGTGGGGCTCAGCGACTCGTCGACCCGCTGGTGTTTGAGCCGGCGGGAGAGCCGCATCACTGCGGACCGGAGCGAGTTCACGGCGGCCGCGTCGTCGCCATGGGTGAGGTCAGGCATCTCTTTAGCGTAACTCATTACCCTGGCTAAACAAGCTGGCGCGCGGCAGGATTCCCGTGACCCTGGCCACGGAAACCCCTTCATCACTCGAACGAGTGAGACGCGCGCGGAAAGTCACTGACGTACGGCAGGGGGCGGCGACCCTCGTCTCATGGGGACCACTGTGCTCAGCCTGCGGATAGACGGGGAGCTGCTCGAACGGCTCCGGCAGCATGCCGCCAAACGCGGAATGAGCGTCCAGGACTATGTCGTCCAGACGCTCATTCGCGATGACTTCGACCAGCGCTTCCAGTCGGCCGTCGAGGAGACCGAGAAGTTCTACGGGCTCACCTGAGACCCCGGGGCGCGGCGTCGGTCAGGTCAGACCGAGGGCCGGCATCAGGTAGTAGAACGTGAAGACCGCCGAGACCACGTACATCGGGACCGGGATGTCACGGGCCCGGCCCGCCACCAGGCGCAGCAGCACGAAGGTGATGAAGCCCATGCCGATGCCGTTGGTGATGGAGTAGGTGAACGGCATCATCACCATCGTGATGAAGGCCGGGACGGCGATCGTGTAGTCGGCCCAGTCGATCTCCTTGACCGAGTTCGCCAGGATCATGAAGCCCACCGCGAGCAGCGCGGGGGTGGCGGCCTGGGACGGGACCATCGTGGCGACCGGCGTGAGGAACAGCGCGAAGGTGAAGAGGCCGCCCGTGACGAGGTTCGCGAAACCGGTGCGGGCGCCCTCGCCGACCCCGGCCGTGGACTCCACGAACGCGGTGGTGGCCGAGGAGGAGCTGGCGCCTCCGGCGGCGACGGCGAGACCGTCGACGAAGAGGACCTTGTTGATGCCGGGCATCTCGCCCTTGGCGTCGGTCAGCTTCGCCTCGTCGGAGACGCCCATGATCGTGCCCATCGCGTCGAAGAAGCACGACAGCAGGACCGTGAAGACGAACAGGACGCCCGTCAGCACACCGACCTCGCCGAAGCCGCCGAACAGGCTGACGTCGCCGATCAGTCCGAAGTCGGGGGTGGCGACCGGGTTGCCCGGCCACTCGGGGGTGGTCAGGCCCCAGGACGGGATGTGCGCGACCGCGTTGATGATCAGCGCGAGGACCGTCATGGCGACGATCGAGATCAGGATCGCGCCCGGGACCTTGCGGACGATCAGGGCGAGGGTGAGCAGGGCGCCCAGGATGAACACCAGGACCGGCCAGCCGAGCAGATGACCGTCGGCGCCGAGCTGGAGCGGGACGGTGGTGTGGGCGGCGTCCGGGATCCGGGAGACGAAACCGGAGTCCACCAGGCCGATCAGCATGATGAACAGGCCGATACCGATCGAGATCGCCTTGCGCAGCCCGAACGGGACCGCGTTCATCACGCGCTCCCGCAGCCCGGTCGCCACGAGGAGCATGACGACGAGACCGGCCAGCACCACCATGCCCATGGCGTCCGGCCAGGACATCCGCGGGGCGAGCTGGAGCGCCACGACCGAGTTCACACCGAGCCCCGCCGCGAGCGCGATCGGCACATTGCCGATGACGCCCATGAGGAGCGTGGTGAAGGCCGCGGTCACACAGGTGGCCGTGACGAGCTGGCCGTTGGCGAGCTGATGCCCGTACATGTCCTTCGCGCTGCCGAGGATGATCGGGTTCAGCACGATGATGTAGGCCATCGCGAAGAAGGTGGCGAAACCGCCGCGGATCTCACGGGGCAGGGTGCTGCCGCGCTCGGAGATCTTGAAGTAGCGGTCGAGTGCGTGGACGGGCCCGGCTCCCGGCTGTTCAGGGGCGGGGACCTTGGCGGGAGCCGAGGTGGACATCTATTTGGTGTTTCCTACGAAGAGAAGTGGTCAGACGCAAACCGTTTCAGTATGAACATATAACGATGTGATCGGCCATCTCCGCGCGTAGATGTGACCACCTCGTAAGCTGTCCCCATGGCGAAGTGGACACCCAAGCATGAGGCTCCGGAGCCCCTCGAAGGGCCCGTGGTCCCGGTCATCACCGGCGGCACGATCATCTGGTTCGTCCTCTTCCTCGCACAGCTCCCCTTCTACGGCTGGTTCGACGACCACGGCCATCTGTGGTGGCTGTGGACCTGCCTGGCCGGGGGCGCGCTGGGCCTCCTCGGCATCCGGATCACCCGCCGACGGGACGCGGCGATCAAGCGGGCGCGGGCGGCGGCGGAGGCCGATCCGGCGCGGGCGACCGAGCAGGAGACCGAACAGGCTCCCGCCGAGTAGCCGTACACCCTCCGCACTACCCGGGTCCTCCCCAGGTCGGATCTTCCGCGTCTTCGGGGGGTGAACCCCCAAATCCGCACGTACCGTCGATTCCATGCCCCCTATCGACGCAACCGCCACCGTGCCGGCGGCGACCGGGCTCACCGCCGCCGAGGTCGCGGAGCGCGTCGCGCGCGGTCAGGTGAACGACGTACCCGTGCGCAGCAGCCGGTCGGTCGGGGAGATCGTCCGCGCCAACGTCTTCACCCGGTTCAACGCCATCATCGGCGTCCTGTGGCTCATCGTCCTCGCCGTCGCCCCCTTCCAGGACGGCCTCTTCGGGTTCGTCATCCTCGCCAACACCGGGATCGGCATCATCCAGGAGTGGCGCGCCAAGCAGACCCTCGACTCCCTCGCCGTCATCGGGGAGGTCCGGCCGACCGTGCGCCGCGACGGCACCTCGACCGAGGTCGCCACCGCCGACCTCGTGCTCGACGACGTCGTGGAGATCGGCCCCGGCGACAAGGTCGTCGTCGACGGGGTGTGCGTCGAGGCCGACGGGCTGGAGATCGACGAGTCACTGCTCACCGGCGAGGCCGACCCGGTCGTCAAGCACCCCGGGGACCAGGTCATGTCCGGCAGCTTCGTGGTGGCCGGCGGCGGCGCCTTCCGGGCGACCAGGGTGGGCCGCGAGGCCTACGCCGCCCAGCTCGCCGAGGAGGCCTCCCGGTTCACCCTCGTCCACTCCGAGCTGCGCTCCGGCATCTCCACCATCCTCAAGTACGTCACCTGGATGATGGTCCCGGCCGCGCTCGGTCTGGTCGTCACCCAGCTCTTCGTGAAGAACAACGACCTCAAGGAGTCCATCGCCCGGACCGTCGGCGGGATCGTCCCGATGGTCCCGGAGGGGCTGGTCCTGCTCACCTCCGTCGCCTTCGCGATCGGCGTGATCCGGCTCGGCCGCCAGCAGTGCCTGGTGCAGGAACTGCCCGCCATCGAGGGGCTCGCCCGCGTCGACACCGTCTGCCTCGACAAGACCGGCACCCTCACCGAGGGCGGCATGGACGTCACCGAGCTGCGCACCCTCGACGGAGCCGACGAGGCGTACGTGCGCAAGGTGCTCGGCGCGCTCGGCGAGTCCGACCCCCGCCCGAACGCCTCCCTGCGGGCGATCATCGACGCCTACCCCGGCGCCGAGGAATGGCGCCGCACCGAGGCCCTCCCCTTCTCCTCCGCCCGCAAGTACAGCGGCGCCACCTTCCACGAGGGCGACGGCGAGAGCAGTACCTGGCTGCTGGGCGCACCGGACGTCCTCCTGGACGACGACGACCCCGCCCTCGCCGAGACCGGACGGCTCAACGAACAGGGCCTACGGGTGCTGCTGCTCGCGCGGACCCCACGCGACCTCGGCGATCCCGACGTCGCCAAGGCGGCGGGGGCCGTCGCCCTCGTCGTACTGGAACAACGCCTGCGGCCCGATGCCGCCGACACCCTGCGCTACTTCGCCGAGCAGGACGTCCGGGCCAAGGTGATCTCCGGGGACAACGCGGTGTCGGTGGGGGCGGTGGCCGCCAAGCTGGGACTGAAGGGCCGTACGGTCGACGCGCGGCGACTGCCCGCGGAGCCCGGGGAGATGGGCGCGGTCCTCGACGAGGGCACGGTGTTCGGGCGGGTCACCCCGCAGCAGAAGCGGGACATGGTCGGGGCGCTGCAGTCCCGGGGGCACACGGTCGCGATGACCGGCGACGGCGTCAACGACGTGCTCGCGCTCAAGGACGCGGACATCGGCGTGGCGATGGGCTCGGGCTCGGAGGCGACGCGCGCCGTCGCGCAGATCGTGCTGCTGAACAACAGCTTCGCCACCCTGCCGTCGGTGGTGGCGGAGGGGCGGCGGGTGATCGGCAACATCACGCGGGTGGCGACGCTGTTCCTGGTGAAGACGGTCTACTCGGTGCTGCTGGCGCTGCTGGTGGTGTGCTGGCAGGTCGAGTACCCCTTCCTGCCCCGGCACGTGACGCTCCTGTCCACCCTCACCATCGGCGTTCCGGCGTTCTTCCTCGCCCTCGCCCCCAACAAGGAACGGGCCCGGCCGCATTTCGTGCGGCGGGTCATGCGGTACTCGATCCCGGGTGGGGTGGTGGCCGGGGTGGCCACCTTCGTGTCGTACCTGATCGCCCGTCACTACTACAGCGGGGCGGGAGCGTTGGAGGCGGAGACCAGCGTCGCCACGCTCACCCTGTTCCTGATCTCGATGTGGGTGCTGGCGATCGTGGCCCGGCCGTACACATGGTGGCGGGTGGTGCTGGTCGCTTCCATGGGGGCGGGGTTCCTGGTGGTGCTGATGGTGCCCTGGCTGCAGGATTTCTTCGCGCTGCGGCTGGTGGGGATGACGATGCCGTGGATCGCGGTGGGGATCGCGGGAGTGGCGGCGGTCGGGCTGGAGGTCGTGTGGGGGTGGGTCGACCGCCGCTTCTCCGTTTAGCGCGGGTGCGTTGTTCGGGCGCGGGTGCGTTGTGGCTTGTCACGCGGTTCCCCGCGCCCCTTGGCTCGCGTTACTGGACGTCTATGAAATCCGCGGCCGAGTTCACCGGGGCCGTGGTGGACGTGCCCGCGAAGACGTAGCGGTAGTAGCCGTCCGCGGAGGCGGTGACCGTGGTCTTCAGGGTGCCGGTGGAGCCGCTCTTGATGGTCTTCACCGTCGTGTAGGCGGTGGCGCCCTTCTTCTTGAACTGCAGCTTCACCGGCTGGGTGGCGTAGCCCGCGTACTTGTTGGTGTCCCAGTTGGCGCGGGCCAGCTTGCCGGTGACCGTGATGGTCCTGCCCTTCTTCACCGGCTCCGGGGTGGCGTCGGTGGTGAGGGTGGCCTTGCGCAGCAGCTTGGTGGTGCCGAGGTCGCCCTGGTAGGTGACGCCGCCGGCCGCGTTCGCCGCGAGGGCGCCCAGCTTCCAGCTCCCGGCATCGGCATTGGTCAGATCGATTTCCGCGTCCGAGGACATCGGGCGGAACTGGATCTTCGCCGTGCACTTCAGGACGGTCGAGGAGGACGTGGCGCAGGTGGCGACATCGTCGCCGGAGAGGCCGTCGGAGTCGTCGCCGAGGGTGGCGCCGCGGTAGAGCACCGGCAGGCTCGCGATGGTGTTCGGGTCCAGGCTCGCGGGCTTGGTCAGCGTGTAGGTGGCCGTGACGGTGACCGTCGTCGTGGGGCCGACGACGATGTTCTTGCCGCTGTTGACCTTCAGGGCGGAGAAGGTGACGGCGGGACCGGCCGGGGCGGCCTGCGCGGCGGGCACGGCGAGGGCGGTCAGGGCCACGGCGCCGGAGGCGGCGAGGACGAGGGCGCGTATGCGCATGTGCGTTCCCCATGAGGAGAGAAGTGATCTCGGGAGTCTGTTGACTCGTTGAGTGAGATCCGTGACCCATGGGGCGCGTTGTACGGAAAAAGGTAAGGAGAGGGGAAGGGCATGCCTTCCGCTCTCCTTACCCTGATCCTTCTCGCTGCCCGCGCGCCTTACTTCACGTCGATGAAGTCGGCGGAGGAGGTGACCGGCGCGGTCGTGGTGGTGCCGGCGAAGACGTAGCGGAAGTAGCCGTCCGCCGTCGCCTTGACCGTGGTCTTGAGCGCGCCGGTGGAGCCGCTCTTGATGGTCTTCACCGTCGTGTAGGCGGTGGCGCCCTTCTTCTTGAACTGCAGCTTCACCGGCTGGGTGGCGTAGCCCGCGTACTTGTTGGTGTCCCAGTTGGCGCGGGCCAGCTTGCCGGTGACCGTGATGGTCTTGCCCTTCTTCACCGGCTCCGGGGTGGCGTTGGTGGTGAGGGTGGCCTTGCGCTGGACCTTGATGCTGCCGAGGTTGCTCAGCGGGGTGACTCCGCTGGTCTCGATGTCCACCGCGGCCCCGCCGATCTTCCACGCGCCCGCGTGGGCGTTGGTCAGGTCGCCGTAGTCGGTGTTGTCCGTCGGCCGGAACTGGATCTTCGCCGTGCACTTCAGCACGGTCGAGGAGGAAGCCGTGCAGGTGCCGGGCTCGTCGCCGCCCCACACGTCCTTGTCCGGGGTGTCCAGCGTGAGCGCGGCACCGCGGTAGAGGACGGGGAAGGTGAAGAGGGAGTCGGCGCTCTGGCTCGCGGACTTGGTGACGGTGTAGCTCGCCGAGACGGTGACCTTCGTGGTCGGGCCGACCACGACGTTCTTGCCGCCGTTGATCTTCACGTTGGAGAAGGTGACGGCGGGCCCCGCCGGGACGGTCGGCGCGGCCTGGGCGGCCGGCACGGCGAGGGCGGAGAGGGCGACGGCGCCGGTGGCGGCGACGACGAGGGCGCGTACGCGCATGCTGGTGTTCCTCTGGTGCAGAGAAGTACGGATGACTGGGTTGCTCACTTGACGTCGACGAAGTCACCCGCGGCGTTGACCGCCGGGGTCGTCGAGGTGCCCGCGAAGCTGTAGCGGAAGTAACCGTCCGCCGACGCCTTGACCGTGGTCTTGAGGGTGCCGGTGGAGCTGGTCTTGATGGTCTTCAGGGTGGTGTAGGTGGAGCTGCCCTTCTTGCGGAACTGCAGCTTCACCGGCTGGCCCGTGTAGCCCGCGTACTTGTTGGTGTCCCAGTTGGCGCGGGACAGCTTGCCCGTGACGGTGATGGTCCTGCCCTTCTTCACCGGCTCGGGGGAGGCGTTGACGGTCAGCTTGGAGTAGCGCTGGAGCTTGGTGGTGGCGAGGCCCGCCTGCTCGGCGTAGCCGACCTTGGTGATGTCGATGTCGTCGCTGAACGGGTCCTGGCCGTTCCAGTCGATGATGTAGCCGCCCGCCTTCCAGCCGGTGGCGTCGGTGTTGCTGAGCTCGTCGCGCGGGTAGATGTCGATGGTGCCCTTGCAGCTGGCGACCGTCGTCGACACCGCGGCGCAGGTCGGCCAGTTGTCGCCGATCAGTTCCTTGCCGGCCGGGTCACCGAAGGCGCCCCGGTAGATGACGACGTCCATCCAGACGTCGTCCGCGTTGAGGTCCAGGTCGGCCGGGTGGGTGACGCTGTACGTCACCGGAACGGTCACCTTGTTGGTGGTGCCGACCACGATCGGCTTGCCGTTGTTGACCTTCACACCGGAGAACGTGACGTCCAGCGGATAGGGCTCGTCCGCGGCGGGGGCGGTACCGGTGAAAGTGCTTCTGCCCGAGGCGGCCTGGTGCACGGCCTGAACGACATCGGAGGCGTCGGCCTTGCCATGGGCGGCGCCCGCGGCCTGCGCGGCCGGCACGGCGAGGGCGGAGAGAGCCAGGGCGCCGGTGACGGCGCCCACGGTGGCACGGATGCGCATGCAATCCCCCGGTGAAGAAAGGACCCTGGCGGTGGCGTTCCCCACGGCTCGTCTCGCACAGGGCCCAAGTGATGGTGAAGCCTGTTGGCTCATGGGGTCAGATGCGCGACTGTTGTGAATAGTTGTACGAAGTGAAGAAGATTTTCTGACGCCCCCTCGGCCAGTCGCCCTCGTTCGGTCAGACCTTCGGCCACATGGTCCTGCCGGCCGCGAGCGCGCCCTTGCCGTCACCGGCGTACAGACGCAGGTCGCCGGCGGTCGTCACGGCGGCGAGGTCGGCCTTGCCGTCGCCGTCGAAGTCACCGCCCAGGACGACGCGCATACCGCCCCAGGTCTTGTCGGGCCACATCGACTTGGCCTTGTCGAAGGTGCCGTCGCTCTTGCCCGGGTAGAGGTGCAGCGCCCCGTCGCTCGCGACGGCGGCGATGTCGTCGCGTCCGTCACCGGTGAAGTCGGCCGTGGCGATGAGCCTCTTCTTCCACGTCTTGTCCGGCCACATCGACTTCTTCTGGTTGACCAGGTTGCCGTCGGCGTCCCGCTTGTAGGTGTAGAGGGAGCCGTCGGGCCACTGGAAGAGCGGGGTGTCCCGTGCGGCGGTGCCGGTGCGCAGGTTGGCGACGGGCAGGCCGTCCTTCCAGGTGGCGTCGGTCCACAGCTTGGTCCGGTCGAACAGGTTCGGCGGCCAGGGACGGCGGCCCTGGCTGTGCAGGACGAGGTCGCCCTCGGCGTCGACCGAGATAACTTCGAGGCCCCGGGCATCGGTGAAGTCCCCGGCGACGAGCCGCTTCTGGTTGCTGCGCCCGACGGTGGCCAAGGAGCCCCCGAACTGCAACGTCCCATCCGCCCGCCCGTGGAACACCTGGGCGTACCCCGGCTTCATCAGGGAGACGACATCCGTACGGCCGTCCCCGTTGAAGTCGCCCGCCGTCATGACGTCGGTGATCTGCTTCTGGCGGGAGCTGAGCCGCACCTGCTGGACCCAGTCCGCGATGTCGTCGACGCGGGTGGCGACCGCGCCGGTACGGGTCTCCTGCGAGTTGAGGCAGCCGGTGTCCCAGGACCGGCTGACGACGCCGACGACCCGGCCGGAGGCGTTGAGCACCGGTCCGCCCGCGTCTCCCTTGCACAGGGCCGCCCCGGAGGCGGTGGGTGAGAGCGCGAGGGTGGTCGGGTTGACGAGGTCCACGCCGAAGGCGCCGGTGTGGGCGCGCTCGGGGGTCCACTCCAGCTTGGTACGGCCGTAACCGACCGTCCTGAGCTGGTCGCCCTGGGCGGGGGCGGTCCCGCTGAGCTGAGCGGCCGAGATGTCGGGGAACGGTCCGCCGAGCGCGTCGTCGGCCGAGACCGGGTTGAAGCGGGCCATGACCAGGTCCCGGCCCGGGTAGGGGACGATCTCCTGGACCTTCTGGTCCCGCAGTGCCTTCGCGGCGGGCTTGTTGCCGTCGGCGGTCACCACGGCGGGCAGCGGCGGGGCGCCCTTGGTGAGCGCGGTGGCCTGCTGCGGGTCGGCGGCGAAGCAGCTCGCCGCGGTGAGGACCCACTGGGCGTCGACCAGGGCGCCGGAGCAGGCGCGTTCGTCGTCGGTGCCGCCGGCGACATGGACCTTGACCGTGGACTGGTCGGCGCCGTCCACGACCTGGTCGCCGACGACGGACTGGGCCGGGGCCGCGGCCAGCAGACCGCTGGTCAGACCGGCGGCGGCGAGTCCGGTGGCCCACACCATGCGCGTCCTGCGCGGACGGACGTCTTTCACGATTTCCCTCGCATCTCGCATCTCGAATCCCCGGGTCGGGGTGTCTGCCCGGCCGTACGGCGGGGTGGTGCCGGCAGTCGGTCAGCCGGTGACGCGGAGCTCGACGAGCACCGAGCGCGGTCCGCCGCTGGTTCCTTCACCGACGGACTTCCAGTCGTTCTTGGGGACGTCGACCGAGGTGGTCTGTCCGTTCGCCGTGAGGTCGGCGCTGATCGGATGGTCCGCGGCCTCAAGACCGAACACCCGGGGCAGTTCCAGCGTGAGGTGGCCCGTCGTACCGATGGTCCGGAAGCAGTAGGTGTCCTCGCGGCCGGCGGCCGGGTCGCCGATGGTCTGGACCCTGATCTGCGGGGCGGCCGGATCACAGTCGGCCAGCAGGATGCGACCGTCGCCCTTCTTCAGCTTGATTCCTTTTTCCGCCAGGATTTTGTCGGCACCCGGATAACCGTAGTCCTCGACCGCGACGGGCGGATTCGAGTTTTCCGGTGATTGCGGTGGATCATCGGCGGAGGCCACGGAAATACCGGTGAGCGTGGCGCACGTGACCACGATTCCGGAGACGATGAGATTTCGGGCACGAAAAGGCACCGAGAAGTCCCTTCTGGACATGGACATGCGTGGGCGGCAACCGGTCACGGTCGCGAGAAATGCCCTGATAAGCCGGTGCGCGCAGGCGCCACCGGTCCCCGTTCAAACCCCCTGAAGATGTGAGCCCGGCTGGGACATCGGCTGGTCAGGCCGGTCCTCCGAAGCAAAGTCAAGGCATAGCGTATGCATAGAGCCAGTCAACGTCAACACATAATTCGCCACCTCGCGCCAGGCCTGACGAAACCTGCCCCGAAGCACCCATTGTCCGATCTGTGCCCTGCCGGAGAATGGCCTCCATAACGCGGTGAACGATGACTATGCTTACCCGTCGACCATTCGGCGACTCGCATTTCGGGGGTCGTCGCCGATTAACAGACAGGTACCCAGTGAATCGAAGAACTGACCAGTTCGATACCGCCGGGAAAGCCACACGTGTGATACGCAGAACGGCTCTGGGTCTCCTGCCCCTGGCCCTCGCCGTCGGCCTGCTGGGCGCACCGCCCGCAGCGGCGGCGGCAAGCACCGAGACGGGTGTCCGGCTCGCCGCCGGGGCGGAGGTGACGGCCGCCGACCGCGGCCTGGTCGTCGACTACTGGCGGGAGGGCGGGCCCGGGGTCCGGGCGGCGGCCGAGGCCGCGCTGACCGGCAGCGACGACGACGTACGGACCTTCCTCGACGCCGCGGACAACCTGGTCTTCCAGGACGAGCGGGTGACCGCCGCGCAGATCGCGAGCGTCGGCGGTCCCGAACTGATCGCCGCGGCCCGCAAGGCGCTCGCCGGGCCCCGTGAGGAGCTGGAGAGCTTCGTCAGCTGGGGCTGGGAAGCACCGATGCGGCAGGACAACCGGGTTCGGGTCGCCCAGATCATCGACACGGCCGGACCCAACGTCCAGGAGGCCGGGAGGACCGCGCTCAAGGGGAGCCCCGACGACGTACGGGAGTTCCTCCAAGAAGTCCAGTACACCCAGCGCGAGCAGGACGAGCGGGTGCAGCTCGCCCAGATCGTCGGCGTCGGTGGCACCAATGTGCGGGCGGCCGGGCGCATCGCGCTGAACGGCGGCCCGGCGGACGTCCGGGAGTTCCTTGAGGTCGGCCAGTTCGTCGCCCGGGCCAAGGACCAGGAGCACGCCACCGTCGCCCAGCTCGCCGAGCAGGCGAAGGAGGCGGGACGGCAGGCGGCCGCCCAGACCGCCGCCGCCAAGGCCGAGTCCGCCAAGGCGGTGCAGGCCTCGCAGCTCGCCAAGGAGGCCGCGCTGGAGGCCGAGGCCGAGGCCAAGGCCGCCAAGGAGGACACCGACAAGGCCGCGCGGGCCGCCAAGCGGGCCGCCACCGCCGCGTCCCAGGCGGCGAGTTCGGCTCAGCGGGCGATCGACGCCGCGAACGCCGCGAACAACTCGGCCCGGGTCGCGGCCAACGCTGCCTCGCAGGCGGCCGCCGCCGCGGCCGGTGCCTCCCAGGCCGCCTCGCGGGCCCGTAACGCCGCGGCCGACGCGGCGGTGGACGCCAAGAACGCGGATGCGGCGAAGGTCGCCGCCGAGGCCGCGCAGAAGGCCGCCGACGGCGCCGACCTGGCCGCCGACGCCGCCGACCAGGCGTCCAAGGCGGCCGACGCGGCGGGCGACGCCGCGCACTTCGCGGCGAGCGCGGGGGCGAACGCCAACGCCGCCGCCGACGCCGCCACGCAAGCCGGCACCTACGCGGGCCAGTCGAGCGCCGCTGCCGCCGAGGCACGCGCCGCCGCTGCCGCCGCGAAGGGTCACGCCGCCGAGGCGAACCGTGCCGCGAACGCCGCCGAGGCCCTGGCCCGCAAGGCGGCCGCAGCCGCCCGCGAGGCGCGGGACGCCGCGCGGTCGGCGGCCACCCACGCGAAGAACGCCGCCACCGCCGCCCTGGACGCGGCCAAGCACGCCGGTGAGTCCGCGAAGGCCGCGGCGCGGTCGACGGAGCACGCGAACGCCGCGACCACCGCGGCCACCGCGGCCACCGCGGCCGTGACCAAGGCCCAGCAGATCTTCACCCTCGCCCGGGAGGTCGAGACCGAGGAACTCCTCGGCCGTACCAACGCGGGCATCGAACTGGCCAAGCAGGACAAGGCCGAGGCCGACGCCCGCACCGAGGCGCGGACCGCGCGGGTGAAGGCCGCCGAGGACCGGGACGCCGAGCGGGACCGGCTGGTGGCCGAGGCCGCGAAGCCCGGCGCCGACCTCGCCGCCGTCGCCGACCGGGGCCGCGCGCTGGCCGTGCTGGTGATGAACAACGGCACCGCGTGGGGCCGCTCCGCCGCCGAGGCGGCCCTGGCCGGCCCGGACGAGGTCGTCGTCGACTACCTCCGCGACGGCTGGACGACCGCCCGGCAGCAGGACGAGCGATCCTACGTGGAGCGCCTCGCCGAGGAGAGCGCCGACAAGGCCGTGCGCGACGCGGCCGAGACGGCGCTGGACGGCGACGCCGCGGCCGTCTCCGCGTTCGTCGCGAACGGGCAGTACCAAGCGGGCGCCCAGGGCATGCGTGTCGCGATCGCCAGGGTCCTCGACGGCGCCGGACCGGTCCTCACCGACACCGGGCGGGCCGCCCTCGCCTCCGGCGATCCTAAGAAGTACAGCGAGTTCCTCGTCACCGCGCAGCACAACGCGCGGACCCAGGACGAGCGGGTGCGGGCGGCACAGCTCATCGACGCGGGCACCCCCGAGGTGAGGTCGGCGGCCAGGATCGCTTTGGCGGGCTCACCGCAGGCGCTGCACGCCTTCGTCGTCTCCGGGCAGTACAAGGCGCTGCGCAAGGACCAACTGGCCGCCACCCATGTGGCCCAGGTCCAGAAACTGATCGCGGACGCGGCGAAGGTCGCGGCCACCGCCCAGCAGAACGCCGCGACCGCGCAGAAGGTCGCCGCCACCGCCCGCAAGGCGGCCGCCGAGGCGAGCGAGTGGGCGAAGAAGGCGAACGAGTCCAAGGCCAAGGCGCAGGGCTACGCCGATCAGGCCGACCGGTACGCCAAGGACGCCGAGGCGTCGGCGGCCCAGGCGGCGGCCTCCGCACGGACGGCCCGGGACGCCGCGAACCGCGCGGACGCCGACGCGGCGAGCGCCGCGAGGTCGGCGGCGGACGCCACGTTGTCCTCCGAGTCGGCGCAGGCCTCCGCGACCACGGCGGCGTACTACGCCGACGAGGCCCGCAGGTCGGCCGTCGAGGCCGGCAAGAGCGCGGACGCCGCGCTCAAGGCGGCCACCGAGGCGTTCACCGTCGCGGTCACCAAGTACCGGGAAGAGGAGGAGAAACGGCGCAAGGCCGCCGTCGAGGCGAAGGAGAGGGCGGAGAACGGGCCGAGCCCGGCCGAGCAGTACCGCTGCCAGCAGGGGTACATCCCGTGCGATCCGGAGGGCTTCGCCCGCTGGTGCCAGCACTCGGAGATCGCCTGCGACATCGTGGCGCACGGCAAGGAGTTCGGCGATGCGATGGAGGACCTCTGGAACCTCGAGAAGGAACTCCTCGGACTCAGCGAGTTCGAGCAGTGCCTGCAGAAGAAGGACTTCGACAACTGCAAGGGCGTCGCGGTGGACGCGCTGCTCGGCGGCAAGCTCAAGGCGCTGGAGCGGGTCTACGACGAGCTGAAGCTGCTCAAACGCGGCTGCAAGATCGTCTCCAAGGCGCCTCTGCGCACGGCGACGAAGGCCTCCTTCACCACCGCCGCTGCCGCCGCGTCGAGGGGGGTGCCGTGCGGCGAGCACAAGGTCCCCGGGCTGCCCCGGGACGTGTCCGAGATCCCGGACTCCTTCGGCTGCGAGGCCTGCGCCGAGAAGATCAGGAAGAGCCTCGGGGGCGGCACGCTCTTCACCATCAAGCCGAAGCCCAATACCAGTCTGATGCTCCCCAGCTACCGCAAGAAGGATTCGGGTTGGTACCACCACGTCGTGGTGGTGTACAACGGCCGCGTCTACGACGCCTGGACCGGACGGGGCGGCGACACCATCGCCGCATACAAGGCGCACTGGGGAAAGCAGGACCAGATCGACTTCGGTTTCTAGGAGGAAAGTGAACGACAAGGCGTTCATCGAGGCGATCCGCGACACCCCTGAAGGGTTCGGCCTCGACGGCACCTACTACCCGACCGCCCTGCTCCTGACGGGCATCGACCTCGGCAGATCGGGTGGTCTGCTGCGGGGCTTCAGGGAGTGGCTGGTCGTGCGGCGGGGCGAGTGCATCGGCCTCCACTGGCACCAGCTCGTTCTCCTGGAGCTGTTCCCCGACAGGGGTCTCCAGGGCTGGAAGAACCCGGAGCATCTGACGCCGGACGAGCACAGCCGGGCCGTGGCACACCTTTTCGCGCTCGTCCTGGAATTCCTGGACCTCCGCGGAAATCCACGGGAACTGGGCCGCATGTACACACGGCACGAGGCGATGTACGCACACATCCAGGGCTGAACCCACAAGTCCTCTGAAAGGCGACCCTTGAGCTTCCTTGTCACCCGCTACCCCAAGGGCGAGGACCACCCCGACTCGTCCACCGATGTCACCGCGGTCGGCGCGGAGGCCTTCGGTGAACTCCTGGGGATGCCGGCGGAGCATCTGGCCGACGTGTATCCGCTGAAGCGGGAGCACGCCGAGCGCTTCCGGCGGCTGACCGGTCTGGCGCTCGATCTGGAGAAGTACGAGTACTTCCTGGAACCCGAGGCCGACTGAGAGGAGAAGCGCGCGGGGGCCGTCCGAGTGGATCGGGCGGCCCCCGCCGTGCGTTCGGGTCAGTCGAACCAGCGGTCCCGGGCCAGTTCCCCCGTCCGGGAGGGGTCCTCCAGGAGGGCCGCGACCTCGAAGCGGCGGGGCCACTGGCCCGCCGCCCAGGCGAGGCCGGCGGCGACGCCCTCCAGGGTGGCCGCGTGCAGGACGCCGTCGTCGGTGAGGCGCCAGTCGATCTCCACGCCGTCGACGACGAGTTCCTCGTGCTCGACGTAGACGGACGGCGTGCGCGGGCCGAGGAGGACGTGGACCGCTTCCGGTACGTCGTGCTCCGCGCCCTCCGAGTCGATCCGCCCCGTCACGGACTCGCTCAGCCGCCGTACCTGGAAGAGCTCGGCCAGGTCGGCGGCCCGGGCCGGGCGGACGGGGAGGAGCGGGACGCCCTCGGTGAAGGGCAGCAGGTCGGGGGAGTCGACGACCACCGCGTCGGCGGCGTCCACGACCTCCACCCGGCCGTCGACGACCGCCCGCAGCTCGTCGGGGAGGGTCACCTGCTCGGGGTCGAGGTCGGCCAGCGCGCCGTAGAGGCCGTGCAGTTGGGCGGGGGTGACGGGGCGGTCGGGGTCGGCCAGACGGTCGAGGAGTTCGGCCGCGCCGCCCGGCTCGTCGAGGAGCGCCGCCACCGACGTCCGTACGCCCAGTGCCCGCAGGACCTGCTCGTCGTCGAAGCCGGTCGCGTCGGCCTCGTCGTACAGGCCGTGCAGGAGCGGGTCGCCGCCGGACGCCAGCAGGCCCGCCGGGCGGCGGCCGTCGAGGACCGGGTGGCCGCGCAGCCACCAGGCCGTGTAGGGGCGTACGACCTCGTGGGTGCCGTCGGGGAGCAGGATCCGCACGGGCTGGGTGAGGGCGTCCCGCAGTGGGGGCTGGGCGAGGAGGGCGAGGGCCTGGGGCCAGCGGTCGTCGTCCACGAGGTCCAGGTCGCGGACGGCGACGAGTTCGGTGGCGACGGGCGGGACGGGCGAGTCGGGGAAGCGGTCGAGGATGTCCTCGCACCAGACGTCCACGGCGTCCAGCAGACCCGCGTCGTCCGGCTCGGCGAAGTCGCCCTCGCGGGGCTCCAGTTCGTCGGGGTCGAGGACGACGTCCGTGGCGCGGACGAGCGCGAAGCCGGCGAGGACGCCGACGGCGGCGAGCGGGCCCTCCCCCCACCGCTCCGCCAACTCAGCGTCGACGAAGGCGAGTTCGTCCTCGCGGATGACGGAGGCGAACGGGCTTCCGGGCAGGACGAGTTCACCCGCGGGGACGAGTTCGCCGTCCTCGTCGGGCAGGGCGAGCGCGCCCAGCCAGGGTTCGTCGCCCGGTTCCAGGGCGGCGTCCCGGACGAGGGTGAGGACGGTGTCGGCCAGTTCCTCGGCGTCGGGGGTGTCCTGGTCGTCCCAGGCCCCGCCGTCGTCGTCGAGGGAGGCGGCGACCGCGGCCCGCACCTGCGGGGTGGTGAGCACCGCGCGGGGCGTGGCGGGCAGGGCGCCGAGCTTCTCCAGCAGGGGGTGCGCGGCGTCCGCGTGGGCGACCTTCAGGCCGAGGCGGGCGAGGACCTCCGGGTCGGCCCCTGCCTCGTCCGCGACGGGCAGCAGCACCTGGCGGGGGCCGATCGTCGTCCGGCCGTCGGCCAAGGGCACGGGCAGTCCGGAGAGCCGGTCCGGGTCGACGCCGGCGAGGCTGTCGTAGAGCCGGTACCACCAGTCCGGGTCCTTCTCCAGCCCGGCGAGCCGGTCGACGGCGTCGGCGAGCGGGATCCGGGCCACGCCGAGGGTGCGCAGCTCGACGCGCCGCTCCAGACCGGCGGGCAGGAGGGTGGGGAGCACCTCGGCGAGGACCTCCACGGTGTCCGCGCCCGCGCCCTCCACCACCTCGGCGTCCCGGGGGCGCAGCACCTCCGGGAGGCCGTCCTCGTCCTGGGCGGGTTCGACGGCGGGCGGCAGGAAGGCGGTGCGCGGCAGCCGTTCGAGGATCGCCCGGCGCAGCGCCCCGTCCAGCTCGCCCTTGCCGAGCGGGCCGGGCACGAGGTCGATGATGCCGGGGGTCACCGGCCGCCACTCGGCGAGGAGTTCGGCGTAGGCGTCGGCCGCGCGCTCCACGAGATGGTCGGTGAGGGGGCCGGGGGCCGCGTGCCGGCGGGTGGGGTCCAGGGGGAAGGACGCGATGAGCAGGGCGGGCACGCCGAGCGGCTCGTCGCTGGGGGTGGGGGCGTGCACGACGGGGCTGGTGCGGGGGTGCGCCGGGGCGTCCTGTTCGTCGACGGGCACGGCCCAGGTCACCGACCAGTGCGGTCGCTGCCGCTCCTCCACGGGACGGTCGGCGAGCAGGTCGGGCGTGAGCGGCCCGTGCGCGGCGGCCGTACGCCAGCGGGTGGTGCCCTCCTGGGAGTCCTCCACGACGGTGAGGGCGCCGTCGGCGAGGCGGCGCAGGGTGCGGGGCGCGTCGCCGCCGACCTCGATCACGACCTCCTCCAGGCCCGGCAGGGCGAGGAGCAGGGCGTCGTCGACGGCGGTGAGGAGCCGCTCGGCGAGGTCGGTGGCCGCCGCGTCGCGCAGCGGGAGGATGACGGCGGTGTCGTACGGGTCCGGGGCGGTGCCCTGGGCGGCGAAGGGCAGCCGCAGCAGCGGGACGTGTCCGTCGCGGCGGCGGATCTCGTCGCCGAGGCCGGGGCTGTGGCGGGCGGTCTCGGCGGCCAGCTCGCGGGCCTCGGCGAGGTCCCAGCGGACGCCGCCGTGCCGGCCGACGACGGCGGGCTCGTCGGTGACGGAGAGGACGGCGGCGAAGCCGACGCCGAAGCGGCCCACGGACACCTGCTGGGTGTCGCGCTTGGCGGAGGCGCGCAGGGTGGCGAGGGACTCGACACCGGCCGCGTCCAGGGGGGCGCCGGTGTTGGCGGCGACGAGGACGCCGTCGCGCAGGGTCAGCCGCAGCCGGCCGGGCACCCCGGCCCGGGCGGCCGCGTCGGCGGCGTTCTGGGCGAGCTCGACGACGAGACGGTCACGGTAGCCGCCGAGGACGAGGTCCTCCTCGGCGTTGGCGTCCTCGCGGAAACGGGCGGGACTGGTGGCCCAGGCGTCCAGGACTCCGCGGCGCAGGCGGGCCGTGCCGAAGGGATCAGCGCCCTCGGGTGCCGGCCGCACGAACTTGCTCACGTTCACTCTCCTCGTCGGCGTGAGGAGAAGGTATCGCGCAGCGGGGTCCGGCATGGCGTCCGCCCGGACGGAGCAGTGACCGCCCGCAGCGGGTGCCGGGTGGCCCGCAGGGCCCGCACGATGGGCCCAGGTGGTGATGGGGGGCCGGAGAGCGAGGAGCGCCGAGATGCCCGTGGACCACGAGGATCCCTGCACCATGATGCGCCGCACGGCGAAGGAGTCCCGCGAGGCGATCAAGCAGCTGCGGAAACGGATCGACAAACTCACCGAGGACATCGCCGTGCTGAAACAGCAGGCCCACCCGGACCAGCGGGCGATCGCGGCTCTGGAGCGGCAGCTCGCGGACCGTGGGGATCAGCTCGCGAGCGACGAGCTCTCGCTGAGCACCCTCGAGGACGTGATCAGCGAGAACTGCTGACGGGAACGGCTCGCGTACCCGGCTACGCGTGTCCCAGGTCCGCCGTCGTCTCGTCGGGGGCGGCCGGTACGGAACCCGAGTCCGCCGCCGGTCGCAGCGGGAACGGGTCCACCTTGGTCTCGTCGACGACCGGCGGGGCCGGCTGCGGGGCCTTCGGCATGACCGCGGCCTCCGAGTGACCGCCGCAGCCGTACGCCAGCGACACCACCCGGCCGTCCGCCGGGGAGAACTCGTTGGCGCAGACGCCGAAGGCCTGGCCGAGGGAGCCTCCGATCGGGGAGAGGAAGCCGCAGCTCACACAGGTCGCGGGGGCCGCCTGGGCCATGGGGGTCTTCGCGCCGAAGGACTCCTCCCAGCGGTCGGCGGCGGTGTGCAGGCCGTAGCGGGACAGGACGCGGGCGCGGCGCAGGCCCAGCTCCTCGGCGACCGCGGAGATCGAGCCGCGCGCCGGGACGGTGGGCAGGGCGGCCGGCGGGGCCGCCGTGACCTCGGCGTCCTCGGCCTCGACCAGTTCGGCCATCTCGTGCGAGACGGGCGAGTTCGCCGCCGGCTCGTCCTCACCGGACCAGCCGGGCTCCAGCCGGAGGTCCTCGGCGTCGGTGGGCAGGAGGTCGCCGGGGCCCATGTCGCCGGGGCGCAGCCGCTCGCTCCAGGGCACCCACTCGGGGGCGAGGACGGCGTCGGGGCCGGGCAGCAGGACGACCTCGTCGAGGGTGACGGCCTTGGCGCGGGAGGCGCGGGCCACGGTCGCCGCCCAGCGCCAGCCGCGGTAGCCGAGCTCCTTGCACTCGAAGTAGTGCGTGACGACCCGGTCACCCTCGGAGAGCAGGCCTACGTGCTCGCCGACCACGCCGGGCGCGGCAGCCTCCTCGGCTGCGGCGCGGGCGAGGTCGACGGCCTCGGCGCACAGGCGGTCGGGGGTGCGGCTTCGCGTGGTCGCTGCGCTCACAGGTATCGCTTCTCTCCTACGCCGTCTCTCGGGTGCGCCGGCCTGAAGGCGGCGGGTGCGGACGGAGCGGACCGAAGGGCCGCGTCTTACGTCCGCGCCCGATCGCGCTCGGGCGCACCTGCTGTCATCCATTCTGCTGGATGGCGGGGAGGCGCGCGGCCGAGAACGATCGCCACGGCGCGCTACGCACGCTACCTGTTCCCGGACGTTCGGCCTACACCGACGGGACGTTTCCCCGGACCTGAGCGCCGACATCCGTGCCGAACCGCACTATGCGCGCCCGTCTCGGGGCACTATGACGGAGTGGCAGCCGCGAAAGCATCCCAAGGTGCCACCGGGACCGGTGGGACGAGGGGATCGAAGGGGAGAGGCGGGATCGGCGGTTCGGGCCGGGTCGGCGGGTCCGTCCGCGCGGTCGGCCGTGCCCTGCACCTGCCGTTCACCGGCACGGCCCGCGGCATCAGAAAGGCCACGCACGCGCACGGCGCCGGGGAGTCCGGCCTGGGCAAACTGATCGAGCTGCACGCGGTGAACGGCGCGGGCGACGTGATGATCACCGTCGCGCTCGCCTCCACCGTGTTCTTCTCGGTGCCGACGGACGAGGCCCGCGGCCGGGTCGCGCTGTACCTCGCCATCACCATGGCGCCCTTCACCGTCCTCGCGCCGGTGATCGGCCCGCTCCTGGACAAGCTGCCGCACGGCCGGCGGGCGGCGATGGCGGGCGCGATGCTCGCCCGTGCCCTGCTGGCGCTGATCATCTCCGGCGCGGTCGCCAGCGGGAGTCTGGAGCTGTACCCGGCGGCGCTGGGCGTCCTGGTCGCGTCGAAGGCGTACGGCGTGGTCCGCAGCGCGGTGGTCCCCCGCCTCCTGCCGCCCCGCTTCTCCCTGGTGAAGGCGAACTCGCGGGTGACGCTGGGCGGGCTCCTCGCCACCGGGGTGGCGGCGCCGGTCGGCGCGGGGCTCCAGGCGCTCGGGGAGCGCTGGCCGCTCTACGGCGCCTTCGTGATCTTCATGGCGGGTACGTTCCTGTCGTTCTCGCTGCCGCCGAAGGTGGACTCGGCGAAGGGCGAGGACGTGGCGCTGCTCGCGGCGGACGAGGAGCATCTGCACGGCCCGCACCGGCAGCCGGTCAAGCGCCCGGGTCTGCGGACCGTCGGGATCGCGGTCACCCACGCCCTGGGCGCGAACGCCGCGCTGCGCTGGCTGTCCGGCTTCCTGACCTTCTTCCTCGCCTTCCTGCTGCGCGAGCATCCGCTGACCGGGTCCAGCGCGGCCGTGTCGCTGGGGATAGTGGCGGTCGCGGCGGGCGTGGGCAACGCGCTGGGCACGGCGGTGGGGGCGTGGCTGCGGGCCCGCGCGCCGGAGATCATCATCGTGACGGTCCTCGCGGTGGTCCTGGGCACGGCGATCACGGCCGCCGTGTTCTTCGGCGCGTTCCTCGTGGCGTGCCTCACGGCGACGACCGGGTTCTGTCTGGCGCTGGCGAAGCTGTCGCTGGACGCGCTGATCCAGCGGGACGTGCCCGAACTGGTGCGGACGTCGGCGTTCGCCCGCTCGGAGACCATGCTGCAGATGGCGTGGGTGCTGGGCGGCGCGATCGGCATCGTGATGCCGCTCAACGGCACGGCGGGCCTGTGCCTGGCCGCCGCGGTGCTCGCGCTCGGCTGGCTGACGACGGCCCGTGGTCTGATCGGCTCGGCCCGCCACGGAGGGGCGCAGAAGGCCCGCGTGGCGTAACACACAGCGCCATGGCCCCCCGCATAAAGAGACCGCGGCACCCGCCCGATAGCCTTCGCCCCATGACCACGCTGCAATCCGTAGTGCGACGCCGCGCCGTCGCCACCGCCGGCGCCGTTTCCGCCGGACTGCTCGTCCTGTCGGCCTGTGACAAGCCGACGCCGCTGTCCACGATCACCGTCGGCCGCTCCTCGGTCAGCTCCGAGGCGACCTGTGGCGGCGAGGGCAAGGCGCTGAACGCCGCGGCCCTGACGAAGTGCCTGGCCGACAAGGACATCAAGTCCATCGACGTCGACCCGGACGAGACGGTCCGCTTCGGTGTCGACCCCGACGTCGCGGACAAGCGCTGGACGATCCTGATGAACGGTCAGCCGCTCACCGAGGACAGCGACAAGACGTACCGCACCATCCCGGGCAGCGTGTTCTTCAACGCCCAGTACGGCGCCCAGGGCAACTCGACGCTGGTCACCATCAAGGCCGGCGACGGCAAGAAGGACAGCCAGAGCGCGACGGGTCTGTGGTCGTTCAAGCTGAAGAAGGACGACTAGTCACGTTCTCCGCCCGCGTCCTCGTGGCCACCGCGGTCCCCGCAGAACGGGACGCGGTGGCACAGGCGTTCGTGGAGCCGTGCCGGGTGGAGGTGCCGCTGCCCGGGGTGGTCCTCCACCGCCCCGACGAGGCCTTCGACCTCCTGGCCGCCGGCGTGGGTCCCGCGCGCGCCGCCGCGTCCGTCTCCGCCGCGCTGACCGCCGCCGCCCTGCGCGGGGCGCCGTACACCCTGGTCGTCTCGGCCGGTATCGCCGGTGGTTTCCTCCCCGGGGCCCCCGTCGGCTCCGTGGTCGTCGCCGACCGGATCACCGCCGCCGACCTGGGCGCGGAGACCCCGGAGGGTTTCCTGCCGGTCACCGAGCTGGGCTTCGGGACCGTCACCCACCGTCCGCCGGAGTCACTCGTACGGGTCGCCGAGGCCGCCATCCAGGGCCGTACCGGGGAGATCCTGACCGTCTCCACGGTCACCGGCACCGCCTCCCGGGCCGCCGCGCTGCACGAGCGCCACCCGGGTGCGCTCGCCGAGGCCATGGAGGGCTTCGGGGTCGCCGAGGCGGCCGTCGCGCACGGCACGCCCGTCCTGGAGATCCGCGCGGTCTCCAACCCCGTGGGCCCCCGCGACCGGGCCGCCTGGCGCATCGGCGAGGCGCTGGCCGCGCTCACGGAGGCCTTCGGGAAGCTCGCCCCCGCCCTGGAGAGTTGGCAGCCACATGACCGGTGAACCGCTGAAGATCGCGTACTCCCCCTGCCCGAACGACACGTTCGTCTTCGACGCCCTGGCCCACGGCCGGGTGCCGGGCGCGCCCGCGCTCGACGTGACGTTCGCGGACATCGACGTCACCAACGGCATGGCCGAGCGCGGCGAGTTCGACGTGCTCAAGGTGTCGTACGCCGTGCTGCCGTACGTCCTCGACGAGTACGCGCTGCTGCCGTGCGGGGGCGCGCTGGGCCGGGGCTGCGGCCCGCTGGTCCTGACCCGGGAGGCGGGGCTCGGGGGCACCTCCCCCGCTTTCGGCAGTGGGGGACTCGCCGGGCGCACGGTCGCGGTCCCCTCCGAGAGGTCGACGGCGTACCTGCTGTTCCGTCTCTGGGCGGCGGACACGCTGCCCGGCGGGGTCGGCGAGATCGTGGTCCTGCCGTTCCACGAGATCATGCCCGCCGTGCGGGACGGCAAGGTCGACGCGGGACTCGTCATCCACGAGGCGCGGTTCACTTACCAGAACTACGGCCTGCACAAGCTCGCCGACATGGGTGAGCACTGGGAGTCCACGACGGGCCTGCCCATCCCGCTGGGCGCGATCATCGCCAAGCGGTCCCTGGGCGCCGCCGCGCTGACGGGCCTGACGGAGGCCATCCGCGCCTCCGTCCACGCCGCCTGGGACGCCCCCGAGGTCTCCCGCCCGTACGTCATGGCCCACGCCCAGGAAATGGACCCGGCCGTCGCCGACCAGCACATCGGCCTGTACGTCAACGAGTTCACGGCGAACCTGGGCGAGCCCGGCTACGCGGCCGTCAGGGGCCTGCTGACCCGTGCGTCGGCCGAGGGGCTGGTGCCGCCCCTCGGGCCGAACGCGCTCGATTTCCCCTGAGGCGGGCCCTTCGGGTCAGACGTCCAGCTGGTCGGCGACCGCGCGCAGCAGGCCGGCGATCTTCTTGCCGGAGGCCTTGTCGGGGTAACGGCCCTTCTCCAGCATCGGAGTGATGTTCTCGAGGAGGGTGGTCAGGTCCTGCACGATGGAGGCCAGTTCGTCGGGCTTCTTGCGCTGGGCCGCCGCGACCGAGGGCGTCGGGTCGAGGAGGACGACGGAAAGGGCCTGGTCACCGCGCTGTCCGGCGACGACGCCGAACTCCACTCGCTGGCCCGGCTTCAGTGTCTCGACTCCGGCGGGGAGGACCGAGGAATGGACGAAGACGTCACCGCCGTCGTCACGGGAGAGAAAGCCGAAGCCCTTCTCGCTGTTGAACCACTTGACCTTGCCGGTAGGCACGTCTGTCCTCGTCCTCGTACTCGTCGGAAACTTGCTTCTGGAAAAAACAGCTCTGGAACGGCTCTTGATAGCACTCGGGCGGGTCGACCATGACCCGCCGGTACCAAGGCTAATGGTCTTCGGGCGACTGACAAGACGTCCCCCGGTTGTTCCTTCGCGCTGGGAACTACCCTGGTCCGGTGCGTGACAAAACCCAAACGAATTCCGCCGCTCCCGGTGACCGACTGATCCGTGCCGGCGCCCTCGTCTTCTTCGTCGGCGCCGTGGCCACCCTCGTCACGATCGCCCCGCTGCTTCTCGGCACGACGCCTTTTCCGACCTACATGTTCGGACTGAGCATGCTCATGGGCGTGGGATTCCTCGTCGCGGGCGCCGGCGTCCTGCGGTCGATCGCGGCGGGCCGGCGTCAGGCGCGGGCGGGACGTCAGCCCTCGTAGCCGGCGAACCACTCACCGAACCGGGTCAGATCGTCCAGCACGACGTCCGCCCCGGCCTCGGTCAGCTCCGCCGCGCTGCACGGCCCCGTGGCCACCGCCACCGAGAACGCCCCGGCGAGCCGCGCCCCGCGCACGTCCCCGACATGGTCGCCGACGTACACGGACGCGCCGTGCTCGCGCAGCGCCCCCGCCTTCTGCGCCGCCCACAGATTGCCGATCACCGCGTCGGGCCGCATGCCCAGGTGCTCCATGTGCAGCCTGGCGTTCGGCTCCCACTTCGCGGTGACGACGATCGCCCGGCCGCCCGCCCGCCGCACCGCCTCGACGGCGTCATGCGCGCCGGGCATCGCGAGGCTGCCCGCGACGGCGTACGCCGGGTAGATCTCGCGGTAGAGGCCGGCCACGGCCGGTATGTCCTCGGCCGGGAACCAGTGGGCGATCTCCTCCTCCAGCGGCGGCCCGAGCCGGGTGACCACCAGGTCGGCGTCGACGTACGTCCTCGTCCGCGCGGACAGCTCCACCCAGCAGGCGTGGATGCCGGGCCGGGAGTCGATGAGGGTCATGTCGAGGTCGAAGCCGACGGTGCGGGCGCGGGGGGAGGCGACGGTCATGCGGGCCATTGTGCCCGGTCGGCGGCGTCGGCCCGCGACCTATGTCCGCCGCTGCGAGCGCCACACCAGGAACAGCGCCGACGCCACGGCCGCGCCCCGCACCACCCACGGCCAGGTCCCGGCGATCGCTTCGTTCATGTGCCCCTCGGCGATCGGCGCGCCCCAGCGGCCCTCGCTGCGGCCCCACAGCCACACCAGCCCGGCGGCGGCGGACAGTCCCGGCAGCCACATGACCGCCAGCTTGGTCTCCCGGTCGGTCAGCCGGCGCGAGAGATAGGCGATGGCCCAGCCCACGACCAGCAGCAACAACTTCCCGAGCACCGCGCCGACGAGGAGGGCGGCCGCGGCGAGGAGCAGCAGGGGGTTGCTCCAGCCGCCCCCGCCGGGCAGGGCGGGCAGAAACCGCCGCCGTCCTTTCGCCGCCGCGCCGGTCTCGGCGGCGGGCTCGTCCGCCGGAGCCGCGGCCTCCCGCTCCGCCTGCTCCTTCTCCTTGTCCCGCTCCTTCTCCGGCTGCGGGGGCCTCAGCATCTCCGGGATCTCGACCCCGCCGACGAAACCGGGGACCTCGTCGCCCGCCCCGAAGGGGTCGGACTCCCGCCGCCACCAGTCGGGCACCCGCACGTCGTCGGCGAGCGAGCCCGACCGGGGTCCGGGCACCTTGCGCAGGGTCGTCGGCGGTGGCGGCCGGTCCTCGTCGTCGCGCTGGACGGGCACGGAGGGCGTCGGCGCCTGCGGGGCCGTGCCCCCGCCGCCGTCGGCCGCGGCGGCGACGACGTCGTCCGGGCTGCCGAGGCGGTCGATGATGCGGCGGACGGCCGCGGGCGAGTCGACGGGCGCCTTGGACCGGCGCCGGTCGATCTCGTTGCGCAACTCGGACACGAGCCGCATCCGCGTGGCCGACGACAACTGCTGCTGCTGCGCGATGTCACCGACGCGGCTCAGATACTCGTAGACGACCTGGTCGCTCTCGATCCCCACGGGGAAGACGCTATCGCGCAAGCCCGACGATCCGGCCCAGCCCGGCACCGATCAGCCCCTCCGGCGGCGCCGGGACGAGGCCCGTCCAGGGCCGACGCGGGGGCCCGGGGGCGCGGCCCCCCAAGACGGTGACCCGCTAACGTGGGCAAGATGAGCACCGAGGACCACCCGGCCCCCCGGTCCCTCGCGGAAGCGCTCCGCGGCAGGGACGACGCCTCCCTGGCCGCCCTCCTGCGCAGCCGCCCCGACCTCATCACCCCGGTCCCCACCGACCTCACCCAGCTCGCCACCCGCGCCGGCACCCGCGCGTCCGTCGTCCGCGCCCTGGAGCGGCTCGACCGGTTCGCCCTGCAGACCGCGGAGGCGCTGGCGGTGGCCGCCGACCCGTCGTCGTACGACGAACTGCTCGGCCTGATGGCCGGGGACGCCCGCGACCCGGAGGTCTCGGCCGCGCTGCCCGCCGCGCTCGCCGCCCTGCGCGAGCAGGCGCTGGTGTGGGGCGCCGACGACCGCCTCCGTCTCGTGCGCACCGCCCGTGAACTGCTCGCCCCGTCGCCGCAGCACCCCTCCCCGACCGGGCTCGGCCCGAGTGTGCGGGAGGCCACGGCGGGGATGTCGCCGGGCCGGATCCAGGAGATCGTGGCGACGGTGGGCCTGCCGTCCACGCACGACTCGGTGTCGGCCGTGGACGCCCTGACCGCGCTCTTCACCCACCGCAGGAAGATGAAGGCCATGCTGGCCAAGGCCCCGGCGGAGTCCCTGGAGGTGCTGGAGCGCCTGATGTGGGGCCCGCCGTACGGCCAGGTCACGCACGATCCGGCGCCCCGGCTGCGCTGGCTGCTGGACCGCGGCCTGCTGCTGCCGACGGCGCCCGGCACGGTCGTCCTGCCCCGCGAGGTCGCCCTGCATCTGCGGGCCGGCCGCGCGCACCGGGCGCCGGAGCCGCTGCCGCCCGCCGTGGAGCCGGCCGCCACCCACCGTCCACAGGTTGTGGACAGCACGGCGGCCGGACAGGCGTACACCGCGCTGGCCACGGTGGAGGAGCTGCTGAAGGACTGGGACGAGGGCGGCCCGGCGGTGCTGCGGGCCGGCGGACTGAGCGTCCGGGACCTGAAGCGGACGGCCGTCGCCCTCGACGTCCCGGAGCCGGTCGCGGCGTTCTGGGTGGAGCTGGCGTACGCGGCGGGACTGATCGCCTCCGACGGTGAGGCCGACGAGCGGTACGCGGCGACCCCGGCGTACGACGCATGGCTGGAGCGCCCCGTCGCCGAGCGCTGGACACGGCTCGCGGAGGCCTGGCTGGCGGCGACCCGCACCTCCGGTGTGGTCGGCGGCCGGGACGCGAAGGAACGCGCGCTGTCGGCGCTGGGCCCGGGCCTGGACCGCTCGGCCGCCCCCGAGGTGCGCCACCGGGTCCTGGCCCTGCTGGCCGCCCTGCCGGAGGGCGCCGCCCCGGACCCGGAGGCGGTACTGGCCCGGCTGCGCTGGGAACGCCCCCTGCGCGGACCGCGCACCTCCGCCACCGAGGACGATCTCCGCTCCCGCCTGGCCCGCTGGACGCTCGCCGAGGCCGAACTGCTCGGCCTGACCGGCCGCGGCGCGCTCTCCGCCCAGGGCCGCGCCCTGATCGGCGCCTCACCGGCCGCCCCCGCGGCACACCCGGAACCCCAGGGCCCCGGCGACAAACTGCCGGTCCACCACCACCGTACGGCCGCCCCGCTCACCCCTCTCTCCCCGCCCGAGCAGGCGGTGGCCGCGGCGGCCGCCACCCGCCTCCTGGCCCCGCTCCTGCCCGAGCCCCTGGACCACGTCCTGCTCCAGGCGGACCTCACGGCCGTGGCCCCGGGCCCCCTCCAACGCCCGCTCGCCGACGTGCTGGGCGTGCTCGCCGACGTGGAGTCCAAGGGCGGCGCGACCGTCTACCGCTTCACCCCCGGCTCCGTACGCCGCGCCCTGGACGCCGGCCGCAGCGCCTCCGACCTGCACGCCTTCCTCGCCCAGCACTCCCGTACCCCCGTGCCCCAGCCGCTCGCCTATCTGATCGACGACGTGGCGCGCCGGCACGGCCATCTGCGGGTGGGCGCGGCCTCGGCGTACGTCCGCTGCGACGACGACACCGTGCTGAACGAGATCCTCGCCGACAAACGGGCCGGCGCGCTGCGGCTGCGCCGCCTGGCCCCGACGGTGCTGGCCGCCCAGGCCGACCCGGCCACCCTGCTCGACGGGCTGCGCGCGATGGGATACGCGCCCGCCGCCGAATCCGCCGAGGGCGACGTCCTGATCACCCGCGCCCACGCCCACCGCACCCCGCCCCGCACGGCCCCCGAGCCGGTCCCCGAGGGCCCCCCGGTCCCCGACGCGACCCTCCTGACGGCGGCGGTCCGGGCGATCCGCGCGGGCGACCTCGCCTCCACGGCCCCCCGCAAGCCCACGGACACGGCCGTCCCCCTCGCCCCCGGCGAACTCCCCCGCACCAGCAACGCCGAGACCCTCGCCACCATGCAGGCCGCCGTCCTGACGGGCGAGGCCCTGTGGATCGGCTACGTCAACGCCGAGGGCTCCGCCAGCCAGCGCGTCATCGCCCCCGTGAGGGTGGAGGGCGGCTTCGTGACGGCGTACGACCACACGGCGGACGAGGTCCGCACCTATCCGTTGCACCGGATCACGGGGGTGGCAGAACTGGCGGACGAGTGAGGCGCCGGGTCGAGCAGCGCCCCTCAAGGGCGCGGGGCCGTACCCATATGCGGCTCCGCCGCGGGGCGCGACCAGCCACGACCGAGCCGCAGCCGAACGACGGCTAACAGTCCCCCACCGCCGAATCCGCCCCCAGCCCGAAATGCACCCGCGCCGCACTCTCCAACCCCGCCGAACTCACGGCCTCGTCCAGCCGCGACTCGGCGAACACCGAGAAGTGGTCCTTCTCCCAGTCCGCGTACCCGGCCCCGTCCGGCGCCTCCTCCTGCGCGACGACGCGATAACCCTCGCCGTCCCTCTCCAACCGCATCACCTGCGGAACGTGCGACCCCGCACACTCCTGAAGCGCCCCACCCCGCACCCCGTACTCCACACACAACGTGTCGACCCCGGCCCGCACCCGGTGCTCCCCGTCCTGACGGAGATCCAGCGCCTGCGCCTCGCAGAACCACCGCGTCTTCAGCGCGGGCTCACTCTCTCCGGCCCCGTCCCCCTGCGCCTGCGCGACGAGCCGCGCCTCGATCGCGGGCCGTACGGCGTCCCACAGGCCGGCGTCCACACCGCTCGACCCCCGCGCCCACGCCCCGGTCGCCACCAGCACCACCACAGCGCCGACGCCGGGTCCCCAGATGCGTACCGAAGTCACCGCGAGCTCCTCACCGAGCCGCGCGCGCTGCACGGCTTCCCCCCGACAAGACCGTCAAGACGCACTCGGGGTTGCACGCGTGATGGGGCACACTGGACGTTTGGCCGCCTCGGAAAGGATGTGCGTACCACGTGAACGGACCGCTGATCGTCCAGTCGGACAAGACCCTGCTCCTGGAAGTCGACCACGAGCAGGCCGACGACTGCCGTCGCGCCATCGCGCCGTTCGCCGAGCTGGAGCGGGCGCCCGAGCACATCCACACCTACCGGGTGACCCCGCTCGGCCTGTGGAACGCGCGGGCCGCCGGGCACGACGCCGAGCAGGTGGTGGACGCGCTGGTGCAGTACAGCCGCTACCCGGTGCCGCACGCGCTGCTCGTGGACATCGCGGAGACGATGGACCGCTACGGCCGTCTGACCCTGTCCAAGCACCCGGCGCACGGCCTGGTGCTGACCACGACCGACCGGCCGGTGCTGGAGGAGATCCTGCGCTCCAAGCGGGTCACCCCGCTGGTCGGCGCCCGGATCGACCCGGACACCGTCGTGGTGCACCCCTCGGAGCGCGGGCAGATCAAGCAGACCCTGCTGAAGCTGGGCTGGCCGGCCGAGGACCTCGCCGGGTACGTGGACGGCGAGGCGCATCCGATCGAGCTGGCGGAGGACGGCTGGGCGCTCAGGCCGTACCAGAAGCAGGCGGTGGAGAACTTCTGGCACGGCGGCAGCGGGGTCGTGGTCCTGCCCTGCGGTGCGGGCAAGACGCTGGTCGGCGCGGGGTCGATGGCGCAGGCGAAGTCGACCACGCTGATCCTCGTCACGAACACGGTCTCGGCGCGGCAGTGGAAGCACGAGCTGGTGAAGCGGACCTCGCTGACCGAGGAGGAGATCGGCGAGTACAGCGGGACCCGCAAGGAGATCCGCCCGGTCACCATCGCCACCTACCAGGTGCTGACGACCCGGCGGAAGGGCGTCTACCCGCACCTGGAGCTGTTCGACTCCCGGGACTGGGGACTCATCGTCTACGACGAGGTGCATCTGCTGCCCGCGCCCGTCTTCAAGTTCACCGCCGACCTCCAGGCCCGCCGCCGTCTTGGTCTGACCGCGACGCTGGTCCGCGAGGACGGCCGTGAGTCGGACGTGTTCTCCCTCATCGGCCCCAAGCGGTTCGACGCGCCGTGGAAGGAGATCGAGGCGCAGGGCTACATCGCGCCGGCGGACTGCGTGGAGGTACGGGTCAACCTCACCGACTCGGAGCGGCTGGCGTACGCGACCGCCGAGGCGGAGGAGAAGTACCGCTTCTGTGCGACGACCGCGACCAAGCGGAAGGTGACGGAGGCGATCGTGCGGCGCTTCGCGGGCCAGCAGATCCTCGTCATCGGCCAGTACATCGACCAGCTGGACGAGCTGGGCGAGCACCTCGGGGCGCCGGTCATCAAGGGCGAGACGTCCAACGCTCAGCGCGAGAAGCTCTTCGACGCGTTCCGGGAGGGCGAGATCAGCGTGCTGGTGGTGTCGAAGGTGGCGAACTTCTCGATCGACCTGCCCGAGGCGACGGTCGCCATCCAGGTGTCCGGCACCTTCGGTTCCCGTCAGGAGGAGGCCCAGCGTCTGGGCCGTGTGCTGCGCCCGAAGGCGGACGGCCACCAGGCCCACTTCTACTCGGTCGTCGCCCGCGACACGATCGACCAGGACTTCGCCGCGCACCGGCAGCGGTTCCTGGCGGAGCAGGGGTACGCGTACCGGATCATGGACGCGGACGAGCTGCTCGCGGAGGGCTGAGGGTCACCGCCTGCGGCGGACTCCGGCCTCCTCGCCGTACTCACCGAGGATGATCACGTCGAAGGCGGCGCCCACGAAGACCCTGATCGCGTGCAGGGCGTCGCCGAAGGGGTGACGGTGGGCGTCGGACAGGGGGGTCGCGCCGGACGGGCGACCGGGGGCTGGGGTGAGGGTCGCTGCACTCATGTCTCCATGGTGCGTCGACAGACATAAAGGGGGCATCGGTCCCAGGTCCCCACTTGGCGTACTACCTGAGTACCTCGAAAAAGGCCGTTCTCCCCTAGGGGGAGGGGCCAGGGGTAGGGGGCGCGGGGCACGGGGGCGGGAAAAACCGTTCGCCTGTCTCTCCCCGCCCCATTAAAATCTCCGCTCTTGCCCGCCTCCCTTCACGGAGTGCCGTCGTCCGGACGGAAACCGGACGGCATCGCCGTAGCCCATCTCCAGCAGGCCCGGAGGCACCCCCTTGTCCACGTCCGTCCACGACGACCCCCTCGGCCGCGAGCGCGCGCACCTCACCTCCTCCCGGGCCGCCCTGCGGGCCATGCGGGAGGACGTCGAGGCGCTCGACATCCGTGACGTCACCGCGAACTGGGTGAACGCCGAGGTCCTCGCGCGCCAGATCGACGAACGCATCAAGGCCCTCGCCGACCTGAGCGACACCCCGCTGTTCTTCGGCCGCCTCGACTATCTGCACGCCCCGGGCGCCGAGCAGGCGGAGGGCGCGGAGGGCGAGCGCTTCTACATCGGGCGGCGCCATGTGCACAACGGCGACGGCGACCCCATGGTCATCGACTGGCGCGCCCCGGTCTCCCAGCCGTTCTACCGGGCCTCGAAGAAGGACCCCATGGACGTCGGGCTGCGGCGCCGCTTCGGGTACACCGGCGGCGACCTCACCGCGTACGAGGACGAGCACCTCTCCGACCCGCGGGAGGCGGCCCGTACCAGCAAGCTGCTCCAGCGGGAGATCGAGCGGCCGCGTGTCGGTCCGATGCGGGACATCGTGGCGACGATCCAGCCCGAGCAGGACGAGATCGTCCGGTCCGGGCTGGGCGGGACCGTGTGCGTCCAGGGCGGGCCGGGCACCGGGAAGACCGCCGTGGGCCTGCACCGGGTCGCCTACCTCCTGTACGCCCACCGGGAGCGACTGGCCCGCACCGGCACCCTCGTCATCGGCCCGAACAGGTCCTTCCTCCACTACATCGAGCAAGTACTGCCCGCGCTGGGTGAGTTGACCGTCCGTCAGGCCACCGTCGACGATCTGGTCGCGCAGGTCGAGGTGCGCGGCACGGACGACGCCGCGGCCGCGGTCGTCAAGGGCGACGCGAGGATGGCGGAGGTCCTGAGGCGGGCGGTCTACTCCCATGTCCGGATGCCCACCGAGCCGGTCGTCGTCGTGCGCGGCTCCCGCCGCTGGCGCGTCCCGGCGTACGAACTGGAGGACATCGTCCGCCAGTTGCTCAGTAACACCAGTCGCTACCGCGACGGGCGGGACATCCGCTACGGCGCCGCCCGCGAGGCTCTGCCCCAGCGCATCGCGCATGCCGTGCTGGTGCAGATGGAGCGGTCCGGGGAGGCTCCGGACGACCGGGTGCAGGACGCGGTGGCCCGCAACAGCGCGGTCAAGGCGGCGGTGAAGGAGGTCTGGCCGCCCGTCGACCCGGCGAAACTGGTACTGCGCCTGCTGACGGACGCCGACTTCCTGGCCGTGCACGCGGACGGGATCCTCACGGAGGAGGAGCAGAAGACGATCCTCTGGGCGAAGCCGGCGCGGTCGGTGAAGTCCGCGAAGTGGTCGGCGGCGGACGCGGTGCTGATCGACGAGGCGGCGGACATCGTGGAGCGCACGCACTCGCTGGGGCATGTGGTCCTCGACGAGGCGCAGGATCTGTCGCCGATGCAGTACCGGGCGGTGGGGCGGCGCTGCACCACCGGTTCCGCGACCGTCCTCGGCGATCTGGCGCAGGGCACCACGCCGTGGGCGACGAGGAGTTGGGACGAGGCGCTGGCCCACCTCGGCAAGTCGGACGGCGTGATCGAGGAGCTGACGGCCGGTTTCCGTGTCCCGACGGACGTGATCACGTACGCCTCCCGGCTGCTCCCGCACATCGCTCCCGGCCTCACACCGGTCGCCTCGGTGCGGGAGAACCCCGGTTTCTTCGATCTCCGGGCGGTGGCGGGGGACGCGGAAGTGGTCGCCGCCTGTGAGGAGTTGCTGCGCCACGAGGGGTCGGTGGGGCTGATCGCCGCGGACGCCCGGGTGCCGGCGCTGGCGGAGGCGTTGGCGTCGGTGGGGCTGTCGTACCTGAACCCCGGTGAGGAGACGACCGCCGAGACCCGGCTGACGCTTGTTCCTGCGTCGCTCGCGAAGGGTCTGGAGTACGACTACGTCGTGCTGGACGAGCCTCGGGCGGTCGTGGACGGGGAGCCGGATGAGCGGACGGGCTTGCGGCGGCTGTATGTGGCGTTGACCCGGGCGGTGTCGGGGTTGATCGTCGCGCACGGGGGCCCGTTGCCGTCCGCGCTCACCCAGGAGTGATTTCTTCGCAATTCAACGAACAGGCCCCATAACGCCAGCAATTGGTATAATTGCCGTAGCCAGGTTCTTACGGGGTTGATGGCGATGGACGCCCTCATATCTTCGGCCGCCACGGCTTTGGTGGGGGCCATGACCACGGATGCATGGACGCAGGCCCGGACGGCCCTCGTCACATGGTGGCGTCGTATCCGCCCGCAACAGGCGAACGGGGTGGATGCGGCGCTGGTGGAGTGCCGGAACCGGGTCACGTCGGCCCGCCGAGGGGGAGACCGGCAAGCGGAATCCCGCATGGTCGACGCCTGGGGAGCGCGCCTGACGGCTCTGCTCGAGGATGATCCCTCGCTGGCGGACGAGTTGCGGCGGCTGATCGACGAGGAGATCGCTCCCCTCCTGCCCCGTGCAGACGGCACCCGGAGCGAATCGCACGATTTCCGAGCCGAGGCATCCGGGCACGGCCGGGTGTACCAAGCCGGACACGACCAGCACATCTACGGGCCATGACTGCCGCCGGCAGACTCCCGCCGCACCGGGAGAAGGTCCGACTGGAGGCGCACGCCTCGGATCGGGCGAGGATCTATCAGGCACGACGTGATCTCTACCTCTCGGAACGCGACCTGCATCTGCACTACGAGGACGGCGTGCGATCGGCTCGGCGTGTGCATACCGCCGAGATCTCGCAGGAATGCCCGTATCCCGGTCTGGCCGCCTTCAGCACCGAACAGGCCCAGTGGTTCTTCGGCAGGGACAGGCTGGTCGCCAAGCTGCTGGTCCGGCTCGACGCCTGTCTCGCGGTGGGCGGGGCACTGGTGGTCGTCGCGCCCTCTGGGGCCGGGAAGTCCTCGCTGCTCAAAGCGGGGCTCCTGGCCGAGCTCGCACGGGGGGCTCTTCCTGGCTCCGCGCACTGGCCACACGTGTGGATGACTCCGACCGCCCATCCCTTGGCGGCCCTCCGCAGCCGCCTGTCGGACGTCACAGGCTCAGGCCGGAAGACTTCCGAGAACGATTCCGACAGTCCCCTCTGGCAGCCGGCCGCGTTGCGCCGCGCACTCGCGGCGGGCGGCAACGAGTCCGCCCCGCAGCGGCCCCTGGTACTGGTCGTCGACCAGTTGGAGGAACTTTTCACCCTGTGCGCGGACGAGCACGAGCGGAGGAACTTCCTCGACGCGGTTCTGGGCCTGACGGTCATCGGCCCCAACGGTGAGCCACCCATCGGCTTGGTCGTCTTCGGCCTGCGCTCCGATTTCTACACCCAATGTGCCGCCCATCCCCGCCTTCTGGACGCTGTGGAACGCAACCAGGTAATCGTGGGACCGCTGTCCCGGACCGGCGTGCGCGAAGCGATCCTCCACCCCTCCCGTACGGTCGGGCTGGACGTGGAACCCGGGCTCGTTCCCGTCCTGATGCGCGACCTGGGCACACCGGAACCGGGTGACGAAGCCGAAGAAGCGGACCAGGCCGACGCCTACGAGATCGGACGACTGCCACTCCTCGCCCACGCCCTGCGGGCCACCTGGCTGCGCCGGGCGGGTCACGCCCTCACCGTGGAGGGATACGAGGCAACCGGAGGCATCGCGCACAGCGTGACAGTCGAAGCGGACCGCTGCTTCGACCAACTGGACGCCCAAGCGCGGAAGACGGCACAGCATGTGTTCCTACGGCTGATCAAGTTCGGCGACGGCACTCACGACACGCGGCGCCCGGTGCGGTACACCGAACTCCTGGGGGAGGGCGCACGCTCCCACGAAGTCGCCGAGGTCATCGAAGCATTCACCCGCGGGCGGCTGCTGACCCGTGAGCAGGAGACGGTCACCATCACCCACGAAGTGCTGTTGCGAGCCTGGCCGCGTCTGCGCGAGTGGATCGAGGCGCATCGCTCCCAGTACATGGTCCGCCAGCGACTGGACGAGGCGGCAGACGCCTGGGAGGAGTCCGGCCACGACCCCGGGCTGTTGTACCGGGGCCACAGGCTGGACGAGGCCCGCACCCTGGCCGACGACGAGAGCACTGGCGCGCTGGGCCCGGCGGTGTCCGCCTTTCTGACCGCATCGGCACGGCAACGTCACCGCACACGCCGGATCCGCCAAGGCGTCATTGCCGGTCTGTCGGTACTGGCCGTGCTCGCCGCACTCTCCGCCGCCCTTGCTTTCCAGCAGCGCGACACGGCACAACGCGAACGCAACACCGCGATCCTCGGCGAGATCACGGCCGAGGCCGACCAGGTACGCGCGAGCAACCCGTCGCTCGCCGCCCAACTCGATCTGGTGGCGCACCGGATGTCTCCGGCCGCGTCCACAGGAACTCGACTGCTGAGCGCCCAGAACATTCCGCTGGCCGCTGTGCTGGCCGGCCACACGGACCATGTGAACGCCGTGGGCTTCAGTCCGGACGGACATCTGCTGGCGAGCGGGGGCGGCGACGGAACCATCCGGCTGTGGAACACCGTTCGGGCCGACCACCCGACCGCGCTGGGCAACCCGCTGCGCGGCGCTCAGGGCGCGATATCGGCCTTGGCCTTCAGCCCCAGAGGGAACCTGCTGGCGGCAACAGGGGAGGACGGCACCGTCCGCATGTGGGATCTCAGCCGGCCCACCAGCCCGGACGTTCTGAGCACCGCGGCCGGCAAGGGCGACGGGCCCCTGAAGACACTTGCCTTCAGCCCGGATGGACGGACCCTGGCCGGCGCCGGCCACGACGGCGACATCCGCCTGTGGGACGCCGCCGACCCAGGTCACCTCCATCTCGTCGCAAAGCCGCTTCCGGCTTCGGCGGGTGAAGTGAACGGGTTGGCTTTCAGCCCGAACGGCAAGTTGCTGGCATCCGGCGGAACTGATCCGACGGTGCGGTTGTGGCAGGTGACGGACCGGCGGCACCCCTCCGAAATCGGACGGACGGAAAGAATTCCCTTCTTCGCCGGGCATGAAGGTTCCGCCCAGGCGGTGGCCTTCAGCCCGGACAGCCGCATACTGGCCGCCGCCGGGAGCGATCAGAACGCCCATCGCTGGAACATCACCAACCCGGCCGAGCCGAAACCACTCGATGGCATATACAGCAACAATGTGGTGAATACCGTCGCTTTCTCCCCCACTAGCCCTCTGATGGCCTACGGCGGCGACGACAACACCATCTGGCTCGAGAATGTGACGGCCCCGACCCATGTCCGGGATTTCAGCGGGGCCCTCAATGGGCACAGTGGGCATGTACTGGCACTGGCCTTCGACCCGAGGGGCAGGATGCTGGCCAGTGCAGGAGCCGACCACTCCGTCCGCATCTGGACCATCCCGCGCACCATCCTCACCGGACACACGAGTTACGTCGACACCGTGGCCTTGAGTCCTGACGGGCATCTCCTCGCCTCGGGATCCGAGGACAACACCGTCCGCCTCTGGAACGTCGCACATCCGACCGACCCGCACCCGGTCAGCGCTTCGATCCACGGTGACACCCCGTACCCCAACTGGGTCACCTTCAGCCCCGACGGAAAGGCCCTGGCCGTCGCGGCCGGACCCGATGTCCAGTTGTGGGATGTCACCAGACCGGCCAGGCCCACGCCACTGGGCAAACCGCTCCACAGCTCGCGGAACAACTTCCTGACGGTCGCGTACACGCCGGACGGGCGCACGCTCGCAGGCGGCAACGGTGACGGCACGGTCAAGCTGTGGGACGTCTCCGATCCGTCCCACCCCTCGGCTCTCGGACCGTCGTTGGACTCCCATGCGGGCCAGATCAACCGTCTGGCCATCAGTCCCGACGGCCGCACGCTCGCCGCCGTGGCGGACCAGGGCAGCCTCCGATTGTGGGACATCACCCGGCCGGCGCAGCCCGCTCCCACAGGTTCCCCCCTCCAGGCGAGTGCGGACCCGCTCCAGACAGTCGCCTTCAGCCCAGACAGCCGTTTCCTCGCGGCTTCCGGCAACGACGCCACGATCCGCTTGTGGAACCTCGCCGACCGCACGCATCCCGCTCCGGCGGGCTCCGCCCTCACCGGCCACAAGGACACCGTCTACACCCTGGCCTTCAGCCCGGATGGACACACGCTGGTAAGCGGCAGCTTCGATCAGACCATCCGCTTGTGGGACGTCGATGACACGGGCCGCGCACGGGCCCATGGAGAGGCGGTGACCGGGATCGTCGACTACGTCAACGCCGTCGTGTTCTCCCCCGACGGACGTTTCCTGTTCATCGGCGACGGCGAGGAGACGGTACGCGTCCTGCCTCTGTCCATCCGGGCTGCCATCGACTACGTGTGCCGGGCGACGGGAGAACTCCTGACACCCGCGCTCTGGCACACGTACATGCCTCAATTGCGCTACGACCCGCCATGCACCCGGCGGTAGGGACGTGCGGCGGGGACGCTGCGCGTTCAGCCGGCGTCAAGCGCTCTCCGCCACTCCCGCACAGCCTCCACCGACACCGGCTTGCTCCAGCCCCCCGGCCTCGCCGCCCCGCCGATGTGAAAGGCCGTCACGCCCGCCCTTCTCAGGGTCGGTACATGGTCCAGGCGTAGGCCCCCGCCGACCAGGAGCTGCTGGTCGCCTGCCCGGGACGCCTCCGACAGGAGGGTCGGGAGGCCCTCGTCCACGCCCGCGGGCGAGCCTGCGGTGAGGTAGGTGTCCAGGCCGGGCAGGCCGTCCAGCTGCTTGCGTACGGAGTCGCGGTCGGTGGCGTGGTCGAGGGCCCGGTGGAAGGTCCAGGGGCAGCCGTCCAACGCGGTGACGACCCGCTCCACGGCACCGAGGTCCACCCCGCCGCCCGCTTCGAGGAACCCCAGCACGAACTCCTCCGCCCCCGCCGCCCGCAGCTCGCCCGCCACCCGCACCAGCCGGTCCACGTCCCCCGCCGCGAAGCCGTCCGTCAGGCGCAGCATCACGCGGAGCGGGATGTCCACGGCGGACCGGACGGCGGTGAGGGTCGTCGTCGGCGGGGTCAGGCCGTCCGCCGCCATGTCGGTGACCAGTTCGAGGCGGTCCGCGCCTCCGGCCCGGGCCGCGATCGCGTCCTCGGCGTCGAGGGCGATCACCTCCAGCACTGCACGCTCGCTCATGGGACCCCATTCATCGAGAATCATCACGACAGGTCTAGTCCAGTTGTCTAGTCCAATTGCACCATACGCTCGCCTCCCGGTCCCCACCCGCACCCACGCGCGCGAGAATGACCCCATGGCCGACCTCGACGCCCTGCGCACCCGCTTCGCCCACGCCCTGGAGGCCGCCCGGGACCCGGCCGCGGCCGGCCCCGACCCCGCGCCCTACGCCGAGAACCTCCTCACCCGCTGGCAGGAGCCCCAGCGCCGCTACCACACGCTCACCCACCTCACCGCGGTCCTCGACCACATCGACGTCCTGGAGGAGCACGCGGACGACCCGGCCGTCGTACGGCTCGCCGCCTGGTTCCACGACGCCGTCTATCTGCCCGACCGCTCCGAGAACGAGGAGCGCTCCGCCCGGCTGGCCGAGCGGGCCCTGTCCGAGGCGGGGGTGGGAGAGGCGAGAACCGCCGAGGTGGCGCGGCTGGTGCGGCTGACCGTCACACACGACCCCGCCGACGACGACCGCGACGGCCAGGTGCTGTGCGACGCCGACCTCGCGATCCTCGCCGCGCCGCCCTCCGCGTACGCCGCCTACACGGCCGCCGTCCGCGAGGAGTACCACTTCGTGCCGGGCGACGCCTTCCGAGCCGGCCGCGCCTCGATCCTGCGTCAGCTCCTCGAGCTGCCCAGGCTGTTCAGGACGCCGTACGGGGCGGACCGGTGGGAGGCGACCGCCCGCTACAACCTGCGGTCCGAGCTGGAACTGCTCACGTCGTGATCCGCATACCCGGCCCCCGCCTCACCCTCGAAAGCGCCTCCCCCACCGCCCTCGCCGATCTGTGGTCCGGCGGCGACGGCGGCTTCGACTGGCTCGGGGGCGGACCCTACGACGGCACGCGCGACGCCGCCGGCATGGTGTTCCGGGCCCACGAAAGCGGCGTACTGCGGCCGGACTTCGGGTTGTACGTGCTCGTACGGCGGGAGGACGGGCGGGCGATCGGCAGCATGGGGTTCCACACCGCGCCCGACGAGGACGGACGGACCGAGATCGGCTACGACCTCGTCCGGGACGCCCGTGGCCGGGGCTACGCCACCGAGGCGCTGCGCGCGCTGGCCGACTGGGCGCTCGCCCGGGACGACGTACGGCGACTGTTCGCCACGGTCGAACAGGGCAACGCCTCCTCCCGCGCCGTACTCGAACGGACCGGGTTCGTCCGGGTCTGGGAGGGCGAGGGCACATACGCGTATGAGCTGCGCGGCTGACCTGGACCTGGCGTAGCCGGGGGCGATCTTCCGTTCTTCGGGTCCCCTCCCACCCCACGCGCTTCGGATAATTCCGGCACGGCCACGCCGCGCACGGGCCGTGTACGCCGGGGGAAGCGGGGGAGCGTCATGAGTTCGTACGGCCCGTCCACGCCACCGCGGCCACCCGGACCGCCGCTGCCCGACCCGCATGCCGGCCGGGGGGTGCGCTGGACCATCATCGGTGTGGTGATCAGCACGGTGATCGCCCTGGTGAGCCTCTACTTCCAGGCCCAGCAGTCCAAGGGGGACATCGCCGACCCGCCGCCCCCAAGCAGCAGCACGCCCGTCGAGCCCGTCAGCTCACCGCCCGGCGAGAGCCCGAGCAGCGATCCGCCCCCGCCCACCCCGGACAACTCCGGTCCCACGCCTCGGTCCGGCGGCGAGGACGACGGCCTCACCCCCGCCGAGCACGACCTGCGCGACTCGCTCAACACCGACCAGTGGTCACCCGGGAGCTGCTCCCACACCGTGTGGCAGGGCGCCACGGCCGCGCTGTACTGCACGGTCACCACCGTCGACCGGTTCGGCGTCACCGGCACCGGCAAGGCCAGCGTCGTGACGTACGAGACGAAGACCGACCGGGACGCCGTCTTCCAGAGCTACGCGAGCAGCCTCCCCGAAGGGAACTGCGAGACCCAGATCAATGTGCGCGGCAGTTGGTCCGAGAACAACACCGGCCAGGCGGCGGGCGATGTGGTGTGCTTCCTGTCGACCACCGGGCAGTACGTCTTCCTCTGCAGCTACTACGACCGTCCCGCCCTGGTGCAGATCACCGGCCCCGACCAGAGCAGCCTGACCGCCTGGTGGCACACCATGGAGCCGGTGTTCAACGACTGAGCCCGCCCTTGCGCCGGCGCAGCCCCGCTCCATGCAGCAGCCGCACCACCTCACGGCTGCTCACCTCGACCGCGCCGGCCGCCACCACCTCGGCGTACCGGTGGGACGGAATGTCGTAGTGGTCGCGCTCGAAGGCGCGCGAGGGCACCCCCGCCTTCTCGGCGAACGCGTGCAGTTCGTCGTAGGAGACGTCGCTGACGAGGTGGGACCACATCCGGCCGTGGCCCGGCCAGTTCGGCGGGTCGATGTAGATCGTCACAACGGCCTCGACCTCATGAGGGGCGCGTCCCGCCCGTCGCCGACCCCAGGGTGCCGACCGCAGCGACCTTCACGCCCGCCTTGTGACACACCCAGTGCGGGTCGGGGCCCAGTTCGGGCTCGACGTCGAGGGCGTGCGGATCGCCCGAGCCGCAGACCGGACACAGCGGCCAGCGTCCGTACCGTTCGAGAAGGGCGTCCTGGACGTCCTGGGCGACCAGCCCGGGCAGATACGCCACGCCGTCCGGCCACTGCTCCACCCACCAGCGGCGTTGTACGACGGAGTCCTCCACCATCGACACCACGTCCGGCGCGGCCACCTCGCCCGCGGCCAGATCGGCGAGGACGAGGGCACGGGCGGTGTGCAGCGCCTGTTCGAGGACGCCGACGGGGATACCGGAGGACTCCATAGTCCTATTGTGCGCGAGCTTGACCCGCCCCCAGGCTGAAAATACCTTTCCCCTGTGACCCAGGAAGCGAAGGAAACCTTCCCTCCGGAAACCTTCCCTGCGGAAACCTTCGATCCGGAAGCCTTCCGTGCGGCGCCCGCCGCGCTCGCCGGCAAGGTCCGTACGCTCGCGCCCTCCCTGACCCGCTCCATGCGGCGCGTCGCCGAGGCCGTCGCGAGCGACCCCGCCGGGTGCGCCGCCCTCACCGTCACCGGCCTGGCCGAACGCACCGGCACCAGCGAGGCGACCGTCGTCCGCACCGCCCGTGTCCTCGGCTACCCCGGCTACCGCGACCTGCGCCTCGCCCTCGCCGGACTCGCCGCCCAGCAGCAGTCCGGCCGCGCTCCCGCCCTCACCCGGGACATCGACGTCGACGACTCCCTCACCGACGTCGTCGCCAAACTCGCCTACGACGAGCAGCAGACCCTCGCCGACACCGCCGCCGGACTCGACACCGCCCAACTGGAGGCGGCGGTCACCGCGACGGCGGGGGCGCGGCGGGTCGACGTGTACGGCGTCGGCGCGAGCGGGCTGGTCGCCCAGGACCTCACCCAGAAGCTGCTGCGGATCGGACGCGTGGCCCACGCCCACAGCGACCCACACCTCGCGGTGACGAACGCGGTGCAGCTGGGCGCCGGGGACGTCGCCGTCGCCATCACCCACTCCGGGTCGACCCGGGACGTCATCGAGCCGCTGCGGGTGGCGTTCGAGCGGGGCGCCACGACCGTGGCCATCACGGGGCGGCCGCGCAGTCCGGTCACGCAGTACGCCGATCACGTCCTGACCACGTCGACGGCGCGGGAGAGCGAGCTGCGGCCGGCCGCGATGTCCTCCCGGACGGGGCAGTTGCTGGTGGTGGACTGTCTGTTCGTGGGGGTCGCCCAGCGGACGTACGAGGTGGCGGGGCCGGCGTTGGCCGCGTCGTACGAGGCGTTGGCGCACCGGCACAGGTAGAGGTGTCGCACTGGACCCGCACGCCCCGCATCGGAAAGACCGTCTGCCATGACCTCCACCCCACCCACCCCACCCACCCCGCCCTCCGACGATCTGCGCCGCCGGCTCTCCTCCCTCACCACCGAGGCCTTCCGGCCGGAACTCGCCGACATCGACCGGTTGCCCACGCTCGACCTCGCCCGGGTCATGAACGGCGAGGACGCCGCGGTGGCCGCCGCCGTCGCCGTGGAGCTTCCGCGGATCGCCGCCGCCATCGACGCCGTCGCCGAACGGATGGGCCGCGGTGGGCGGTTGGTCTACGCCGGCGCCGGAACCGCCGGGCGGCTCGGGGTGCTCGACGCGTCCGAGTGTCCGCCCACCTTCAACACCGCCCCCGGACAGGTCGTCGGGCTCATCGCGGGCGGCCCGCGGGCGATGGTGACGGCGGTCGAGGGCGCCGAGGACTCGCCGGAGCTGGCCCGCGCCGACCTGGAGGCGCTCGGCCTCACCCGCGACGACTCGGTGATCGGCGTCTCCGCCTCCGGCCGCACCCCCTACGCGATCGGCGCCGTGGAGTACGCCCGGGACCGGGGTGCGCTGACCGTGGGGCTGTCCTGCAACGCGGGCAGCGCGCTCGCGGCCGCCGCCGAGCACGGGATCGAGGTGGTCGTGGGGCCCGAGCTGCTCACCGGGTCCACCCGTCTCAAGGCGGGCACCGCGCAGAAGCTGGTGCTCAACATGGTGTCGACGATCACGATGATCCGGCTGGGCAAGACGTACGGGAACCTGATGGTCGACGTCCGGGCCTCCAACGACAAGCTGCGCGCCCGCTCACGGCACATCGTCGCGCTGGCCACCGGCGCCGGGGACCGGGACATCGAGGCGGCGCTCACGGCCACCGACGGCGAGGTCAAGCACGCCGTCCTGGTGCTGCTCGCCGGGGTGGACGCGCCGACGGCCGCCCGCCTTCTGGAGGAGTCCGGCGGTCATCTGCGCGCCGCGCTCGCCGCGGCGGCCGACTGAGCCGCACGCTCGGTGGGTGAGCCTCCCGAAGGACAGCGCCCCCGAGCTCGCCGCCGCGATCCTCCCCCTGGTCGGCGGCCCCGCGAACATCACCTCCGTCGCCCACTGCATGACCCGACTGCGCCTGCGCCTCACGGACCCGTCCCTGGCGAACCAGGACGCCCTACGCGCCCTGCCCGGCGTACTCGGCGTCGTCCCGACCGACGACACCTGGCAGGTGGTACTGGGCCCGGGCGTGGTCACGAGAGTGACGGACCAGGTCGAGAGACTGACGGCGTCCGAGACGCGGACCGCTGCCGCGGGGCTGACGCCGAGCGCGGCGCGGACCGCTGCCGCGGGGCTGACAGCGGGCGCGGCGCGGACCCCTGCCCCGGGGCCGACAGCGGGCGAGACGCCGGCGCCGGCGCTGGCAGCGGGCGAAGGACCGACCGCAGCCGAGGGACTGACGCCGAGCGCGGCGCGGACCGCTGCCGCGGGGCTGACAGCGGGCGCGGCGCGGACCCTTGCCCCGGGGCTGACGGGCGGGGCGCTGGCCGCAGCGGGCGAGGGGCTGACGGCGGGCGAGGGGGCGGCGGGTGAGGGGGCGGCGGGTGAGGGGGCCGCGGGTGAGGGGGCCGCGGCGGGGGTGCGCGGGGCTGGGTGGTGTGGGGAGGGGGTGGGGGCGGGGTGGTTGCGGCGGTGGCGGGGGGCGGCTCTCTTCAAGGTCGGGCTGCGGCGGCTGGCCGCTGTCTTCGTTCCGTTGATTCCCGCTCTGATCGGCTGCGGCATCCTCGCCGGCCTCAACGGTCTCCTCGTCAACGCGGGTCTGCTGCCCGGTCTGACCCCCGCCCTGGCCGCCGTCGCCTCCGCCTTCATGGCGTTGATCCCCGTGTTCGTCGGCCACAACACGGCGAAGGAGTTCGGCGGCACGCCCGTCCTCGGCGGGGCGGTCGCGGCGATCGTCGTGTTCCCCGGGGTGGCGAAGGTGACGGCGTTCGGGGTGCCTCTCTCCCCCGGTCAGGGCGGGGTGCTCGGCGCACTGGCCGCGGCCCTCCTCGCGAGCCGTGTCGAACGGTGGTGCCGGGGCAGGGTCCCGGACGCCCTGGACGTCCTCCTCACCCCCACGGCCACCGTCCTCGTCGCGGGCCTCGGCACCCTGTACGGGATCATGTACGCGGCCGGCGCGGTCTCCTCCGCGATCGGTACGGCGGCGAACTGGCTGCTGGCCACCACGGGCGCCCTCGCGGGCCTGGTCCTCGGCGGTCTCTTCCTCCCCCTGGTGATGCTCGGCCTCCACCAGGCCCTGATCCCCCTCCACACCACCCTCATCGACCAGCAGGGCTACACGGTCCTGCTCCCCGTCCTGGCGATGGCGGGCGCGGGCCAGGTCGGCGCGGCCGTCGCGGTGTACGTCCGGCTGCGCCACGACACCTCCCTCGGCGCCTCTCTGCGGACGACGATCAGATCGGCGCTCCCGGCGGGCCTGCTGGGCGTCGGCGAACCCCTTGTCTACGGCGTCTCCCTCCCCCTCGGCCGCCCCTTCCTGACCGCCTGCGCGGGCGGCGCGGCCGGCGGCGCGTTCATCGGCTTCTTCGCGATGCTCGGCGACCGCGTCGGCGCCACCGCCATCGGCCCCTCGGGGTGGGCCCTGTTCCCGCTGCTCGCGGGGAACAGGGGCCTGGGCGTCACGGCCGCGATCTACGCGGGCGGCCTGCTCACGGGCTACGCCGTCGGCTTCGCGGCGACCTACGCCTTCGGCGGAGTACGCAGGGCGGCGGCGGCCGCCGGGTCCCGTACGGGTTCCGGGGGGAGGATGGGCGGATGGTCGTCGTAGAGATCCATGTACCGCTGACCCCCGTCCCGGATCCGGCGGAGGGCGCCTACCCCTTCCCCTGGATCGACGACGTCGAGGACTTCCTGGCCGCGGTGGAGGACGAGGGCGCTGCGGAGGTCTTCGACGAGGGCGTGGAGGACGAGGACCGTTACGTCTTCTTCGTCACCGGGGCCGAGGAGCGGGCCCTGCTGGAGGTGGCCTCCCGGTTGGCGGCCCTGCCGGGGGTCCCGGCCGGGGCGTTCGCGGTCGTGAGCGACGAGCCGGGCGAGGAGATCGGGCGCGGCAGGCGGGTGGAGCTGCCGGCCGCGCCCTGAACCGTCGGCTACCGCGGGTTCCGCTTCCGGTGTCCCGAGACCTCCCCGATCCAGGTGATGAAGTCGCCCGGGTCGAGGTCGGCGCCGTGCCCGGCGTCCCAGTAGTACGCCGTGTTCACGTCGTCACCGAGGTCGGTCAGCCGGGTGGCGAGGTTGGCGGCCACGGAGAGGGAGGTGTCGCTGTCCTTGGTGCCGACGCGTATCCACCAGTGCTTGGCGCGGTGCGGGTTGACCTTGTCGACGAGGTGGTACATCGGGTTCATCAGGCGCAGCTTGGCCGGGAGGTCGGCGTCCAGGCGGGCGCTGTCCCCGGCCTCGTGGCGCAGGCTGTAGAGCGTGAAGTGGCGGGCCCGGGTGGTGCCGGTGCCGTAGAGGTTGCACTCGGGCGTCGACAGGTCGAACGCGTCGAACGAGGGGGCGTTCTTCTTGCGTGCGCCGACATGGGTGAGGAAGTCGGCCCAGGTGAAGGTCGCCTTCCCGCCGGACCAGGTGAGGAAGGGGTTCGCGGCGAGGTAGGCGGCGCGGGCCGTCTCCGACAGGGCCGCCAGGTACTTCGTGGCGGACGGCTGGAGGAAGGTCTCCAGGAGGTACGTGTCCAGGTTGCGCGTGGTGAGCGTGCCGTAGCCCCGGGCGCGCAGCTTGAGGGACGCGAGGTAGTCCGTGTACAGGGCCTTGAGGTCGGCGGAGATCGTGGCGTCCACGGTCGCGCCGGAGGCGAGGGGGTTGGCGCCCCAGTTCCACTCGTAGGCGGCGTCGGCGTGCTCGAGGTCGGTGATCGGGCACCAGTCGCCGCTGGCGAAGATGGCGTCGCTCGCGTCGGCCGCGCCGATCTCCTCCAGACCGGGCTCGTACAGCGGGCTGTCGCCGGAGGCGCCGAGGAGGGCGGAGAGGGCGCCGCCGGCGCTGACGCCGGACGAGACGATCCGGTCCACGTTCCCGGGGACCCGGCCCCGGTTGAACTTCAGGTACCGCACGGCCGCCTTGAGGTCGACGATCGCGGCGGGCGCGGTGCCGTAGTACACGCCGTCGGCGTCGACGAGCGTCCGGCCGCGCGCCCCCGGCTCCACGACGACGTACCCGGCGGCCAGCGCGAGGGCCTGCCTGCTGGTGCCGCCGCCCATGCCGGACGCGCTGATCCCGGTGGCGTTCGCCACGGACGAGGGCATGTACCCGCCGATGGCGTTGGCGAGGAGCACGGGCGCGTCGGAGGCGTCCACGGCGACCCCGTCGATCGCGACCGGGACGCTGACGTTGAGGGACTGGTAGGCCGCGTTCACCGGGGCGGCCACATAGCTGGCGACCTTGAAGAACCGGTAGGTCACGCTGTGGGCGGTGCCGGTCGTGTCGGTGATGCCGATCGTCTGCTCGGTGTACGCGGACGGGTCGAAGACCAGGGAGGAGCCGGCGGCCGCCGTCTTCGCGGTGCCGCCCGCCGCGCGGGCGGCACCGGCGAATCCCACGGCGGGGACCGCGGCGGCGCCGGTCAGCCCCAGGACCACAGTTCTGCGCTTCACTCGCTTCACATCCGTCTCTCGTGTAGGCAGCTCTTCCCGACAGCCCTTGCTATCACCGCCCTCCATGAATCGTCATCAAAATTGTCAACAATCATGGGCTTCGCGTCCCAAGTTGGCCGAGAGCCGCCCTCCGCGCCGCCCGCCCTACCCTGGGAGCCATGAACCACGCGCAGTCCACCGCCCTGGGCCGTGCCCTCCGCCTGCTCGGGGAGCACGGCGAGGCCCTGACCGCCGACACCCCCGACGCCCGGCTGCACGAGGTCAAGGCCGATCTGAAGCGCGCGCTGGAGCTGCTCGACGACAGCGTCACCAGCGCCGCACCCACCACCCGCTGCGCCGAGCACCCGAACGGCCCGGTCGACGAGGCCGCCCCCGATCTGTGCCTGCTCTGCGAGACCCGCCGCCGCGCCGCGCGCCGGGCCGAGTTCAACGGCCCCGCCCCGCAGAGCGCACCCGCCTCCCACGCCCCCTCCCGCTACGGCAGCCGCGGCGACCGCCCCCAGCCCCAGCAGCGCTGGCTGCCCGAGCTGTGGAACGGGCAGGAGTGGCAGCTCTGCGGGACCCCGCGCCGCGACCGCCACGAGGCCGAGCTGTACCTCGCCGCCCTGCGCCGCGGCTCCCGCCCCGCCATGGCCTACCGCCTGGTCCACGAGTTCACCGACTACGAGGTCCTGCGCATCTGGGGCACCCCGGTGAAGGTCGACATCGAACCCCTGGGCAACCTCTAGGACCCTTGCCGCTCGGCTCCCCTACGCGCCCAGCAACGGCAGCGGAAGGAACTCGCGCCCCTGCCACAGCCGCCGGGACGTCTCCTCCGGGTACGGGACCACCTTCGGCTCGACGTCCAGCACCTGCACCAGCCGCTGCTCCGGGTCGTACGCAGGCCAGCCCGGGTCGCCCGAGCGGGCGAAGGAGGTCCAGGACGTCTGGAACCGTTCGGTCAGCGCGCGGGCCTCCTCGCTCACCTCCACCCCGGCGAACAGCAGATTGCCCAGGTCCGCCTGGTAGGTGCCGAACAGCAGCGGGATGTCCAGGCCGTGACAGGCGCCCAGGACGCCGCCCATGCCCGGGGCCGCCCAGGTCAGCTCGTAGACATGGGCCCGCCCGCCGCCCGCCACCTGCGCCTCGGCCAGGTGCAGGGAGGGTATGTGGAACAGCCAGTCGGACTGCACCCGCTCGAACAGCTCACCTGCGTCCGCGTCCGGATAGGCCTCCCGGTAGGCCCGCGCGCCCGCGTCACCGCCCGGCGCGAACAGCCGGAGCACTCCGGCGGCCTGCTCCTCCGTCACCTTGCCCAGGATCCCCGCCATGGCCAGAAACAGCCGGTACTCCTGGGCGTTGTGCCCCACCACCAGCTCGACGTCCCGGCCCGCGCCCGCGGCCAGCGCCTGCCAGGGGGTCACCGGCAGCACCTCCCCGTCCACCACCGGGGAGAACGGGGTGACCGTGGGCGCCACCTGCCCCCAGCGGTCGACCCGCTCCCCCATCGTCGCGCTCAGCGCCGCCCCGGCCTCGGGCAGCTCGCGCGGGTCGACCGTCGCCAGGTCGGCGGCCGTCGGGCGCAGGCCCGCCTCGGCGGCGATCGCGGAGGCGAGGTCACGGGCGAGTGCGTCGGAGAAGAACGTGCCGGGCACGCTCTGTGCGATCGCCCGCCCGAACAGCCCCCGCGCGGACGGCATGGCCAGCAGCGACGCCACCGAACCGGCCCCCGCCGACTCACCGAACACGGTCACCCGGCCCGGATCCCCGCCGAACGCCGTGATGTTGTCCCGCACCCACTCCAGCGCGGCCACCTGGTCCAGCAGCCCCCGGTTCGCGGGCGCCCCCTCGATCCGCGCGAACCCGTCTATGCCGACGCGGTAGTTGAGGGTGACGACGACCAGATCACCGGTGCGGGCGAGGTGCTGGGCGTCGTAGCCAGGGCTGCCGGAGTGGCCGAGTTTGTACGCGCCGCCGTATATCCAGACCATGACCGGGCGGCCGGCCTGCTCGTCGGCCTCGGGCGTCCACACGTTCACCGTCAGCCAGTCGTCGCCCATGGGGGCGTCCAGCACGCCCGCGCGCCCCTGGATCCCGGCCTCCTGCAGGGGCGGCGGGCCGAAGGCGTACGCGTCGCGCACTCCGTCCCAGGGCCGCGGCGGGCGCGGGGCCTGGAAGCGGGCCTCCCCCACGGGCGGGGCGGCGAACGGGATTCCGCGGAAGACCGTCAAACCGTCCTCCCGGCGGCCGCGCACGGCTCCGGCGGCGGTCCGTGCGACGAGGGCTGCCTCGGCTGTCGTCATCGATCACTCCTGTATTCGCTGGCTGTTCGTGGAACGGGCGGTGCGCGGCGAAAGTGCCGAAGACGGCCGACACCCCTCGTGTGGGTGACGGCCGCCTCCAGCGGGCAACGGGGGGGTTCAGGACTTGACCGGCGTGGCCTCCTCGGTCTCCCCCACCACCGAGAGCTGCGCGGGGGCCCTGCGCTTCGGGATGAAGCTCGCGAGGAAGAAGGCGAGGAGCGCGGCGCCGGCGCCGATCGCCATGATCACCTTGAAGCCGTTCTCCGAGGGGAGGGCGTACCCGCCGAAGTCCGTGGTCATCTGAGCGAGGATCACACCGGCGATGGCGCTGGCGAAGGACGTTCCGAGCGAGCGCATCAGGGTGTTGAGGCTGTTGGCCGCACCGGTCTGCGAGGGGTCGACGGCGCCCATGATCAGGGCGGGCATCGCGCCGTAGGTGAAGCCGACGCCGGCGCCGATGACGCAGGACACCAGGACCAGGTGCCAGACCTCGCTCATCAGGACGATGTTCAGGCAGTAGCCGGCGGCCACGATCAGCGCGCCGATCATCAGCGTCACCTTGGGGCCCTTGGCCTTGGTGATCCCGGCGGAGACGGCAGACATGATCATCATCACGAAGCCCTGCGGGGCGAGCACCAGACCGACCGTCAGCATGGACCTGCCGAGGCCGTAGCCGGTCTGCTCGGGAAGCTGGAGCAGTTGGGGCAGGACCAGGGACATCGCGAACATCGAGAAGCCGAGGGCGACCGAGGCGAGGTTGGTGAACAGGACCTGGCTCTTCGCGGTGGTGCGCAGGTCGACCAGCGGCTGCTCGGCCTTCAGCTCCCACCAGCCCCAGGCGCCCAGGATCACGACGGCGGCGGCACCGAGGCCCAGGGTGGACCCGGACGTCCAGCCCCAGTCGGCCCCCTTGGACACGGCCAGCAGCAGCGAGACCAGACCGGCCGACAGTCCGAGCGAGCCGACGAGGTCGAAGCGGCCGCCGGAGCGGTTCCGCGACTCGGGCACGAAGACCAGCACGAGCAGGAGGGAGACGACGCCGAGGGCGGCGGAGGTCCAGAACAGGACGTGCCAGTTCCAGTTGTCGGCGATGAACGCGGCGGCGGGCAGCCCGAGCGCACCGCCGACGCCGAGCGAGGCGCTCATCACGGCGGTGGAGCCGGCGAGCCTGTCGGCGGGCACGGTGTCCCGCAGGATGCTGATGCCGAGCGGCACCACGGCGGCGGCCAGGCCCTGGAGCGCACGGCCGACGATCATCGGTACGAGGGAGTCGGCGAGGGCGCAGACCAGCGAGCCGGAGATCAGCATCAGGATGCTGACCACGAGCATCCGCCGCTTGCCGATCATGTCGCCGAGCCGTCCGACGACCGGGGTGGCGACGGACGCCGCGAGCAGGGTGGCGGTGACCGCCCAGGCGGTGTCGGACGCCGGCGCGTCCAGCAGCTTCGGCAGTTCGGGGACGATCGGGATGACCAGGGTCTGCATCAGCGAGACGACGATCCCGGCCAGGGCCAGCACCGCCACCACGGCGTTCGACCTCGGCGGCGCGGATGTCCCCGCCGCGGCGGGTCGGGCAAGGGCGTCGGACATGACAGGGCCTCCGTCGGATGCGCGGGAACGAGGAAGGGGAGCAGCCAGCGATGAACTGCTTGACTCAAGCAAGCATATGCAGATTGATTGAGTTAAGCAAGCGAAATCGCCCAGGGTGCCGCCGGCAGTACCGCGTCCCTCTCAGCCGTGCCGCGCGATGATCTCCCGGGTCCGCTCCTCGTCCAGCTGATGGACCAGCTCATGAGCGCGCGGATCCCGAGCGGGGAACGTGCGGAACATCGGCCCCTCCGCCCCGCCCAGCTCCACCGGCGAGGCCGACGCACCGAGCACCGCCCGCTCCGTCCCGGGTGCGGTGGTCAGATCGATCCGGTTGACGATCCCACCCGGCCCGGGACCAGCGAGTCGAGCGTGACGAACCGCCACCCGCCGACCTCGCTGACGGCGGCCCGCTCCTCCCCCGGGAACGCGACGGCGCCCTCCGGGTGCCCCCTGCCCGGAACCTTCGCGAAGGCGGACCGCTCGTCGTGGTCGCCGGTGGTGTGGAAGACGGGCGCGCCGAGGGGGCGCGCGAAATCGCCGACGCGCGTGCGGACGGTGGCGTACGCCTCCGTCGCGCCGTCGTCGGCGAGGTCACCGGTGACGACGACGGCGTCCACGTCCCGCGGTTGCCGGAGCTCGCCCAGCATCAGCCGCAGGGAGCCGCCCGCGCCGTCCCTCCCGATGTGCGGGTCCGAGAGATGAAGGATCCTCACCTCCCGGACCCCACCCACCGGTTTCCGTGTGAACCGGCGCTCAGCTCAGGGTGCGCAGGGCGGCGGCGTCGTACGCCCGCAGCTCATCCGTACGGCCCGCGAGGACCTTGGCCGCCCACTGCGGGTCCTGGAGCAGCGCACGCCCCACGGCCACCATGTCGAACTCGTCCCGCTCCAGGCTGTCGAGGAGGTCGTCGATGCCCTTGAGCGGGGCGCCCTCGCCCGCGAAGCCCCGCAGGAAGTCGCCGTCCAGACCGACCGAACCGACCGTGATGGTCGTCCTGCCGGTGAGCTTCTTCGTCCAGCCCGCGAGGTTGAGGTCGGAGCCCTCGAACTCCGGGATCCAGTAGCGGCGGGTGGAGGCGTGGAAGGCGTCGACACCGGCGGCGGCCAGCGGCGTGAGGAGGGCCTCCAGCTCCTCCGGGGTCTCGGCGAGCCGGGCCTTGTAGGCCTCCTGCTTCCACTGCGAGTAGCGGAAGATGACCGGGAACTCGGCCGAGACGGTCTCCCGGACGGCCGCGACGATCTCGGCGGCGAACTTCGTACGGGCCGCCGCGTCACCGCCGTAGGCGTCGGTACGGCGGTTGGTGCCGGCCCACAGGAACTGGTCGACGAGGTAGCCGTGGGCGCCGTGGATCTCGACGCCGTCGAAGCCGATGCGCTCGGCGGCGGCCGCCGCCTCGGCGAACGCGGCGATGACGTCGTCCAGGTCGCGCTGGGTCATCGCCCTGCCCGTGCCCTCGGTCCCGTCGAGCCGCAGCCCGGACGGACCGACGGCCGGAGCGTCCGCGAACGGCGGCTCACCCTGCTTGCGCACCATGCCGATGTGCCACAGCTGCGGCACGATCGTCCCGCCCGCCGCGTGCACGCCCTCGGCGACCTTCGCCCACCCCGCGAGCTGCTCCTCACCGTGGAACCGGGGCACCCGGTCGCTCTGCCCGGCCGACTCGTGCCCGATGTACGTCCCCTCGGTGACGATCAGACCGACACCGGCGCCGGCGCGTCGCGCGTAGTACGACGCCACGTCCTCGCCCGGGATGCCGTCCGGGGAGAACATCCGGGTCATCGGCGCCATGGCGATCCGGTTCGGGACGGTCAGACCGTTGATGCTCACCGGCCGGGAGAGGATCTCGGCGGCGCGGGAGGGGGTGGGCTCGGTGACGCTCACGTCGGGGGGCTCCTCGTGAAGTGAGAGGTTCTTTGCGCGGGGAAAACCGGTCGGTATGTGCATATGCATTGAGTGACTCTCCAAGATGAACCGCCACGCCGTCCGTCCCATTCCGGCCGGCCCCCGGAACGCCCTGTGATCCCGGCCACGCGGGAGCGTTGTCAGTGGTATCGGTTAGCGTTTCGGCATGGGAGAGGCGATGGGGGCGGGGACGTGGGCGACGGGTGGCTCTCCGGGGGATCCGCGTCTGCCGGGGACACTGACGGGACACGAGGGCTGGGTGACGGCGGTCGCCACGACGGTCGTCGACGGCCGGGTGACCGCATGACCGGGCAACGACGCGCGCTGGTCTCCCTGCCCGAGCTGGAGCGGTCGTCCGTGGTCGCCAACAACACGATGAACCGCGAACGCGGCCTCGCGGGGGTGAACAGCTACGCCCGCGAGCTGGGCGTGGACCTGCTGGCGCATCTGGCGAGGCCCGCGCCCTCCTGGCTGGACCTGTGCAGCGGTGAGGGCCGCGCCCTGCGGGAAGCGGCCTCCGCCCTCCCCGCCGACGCAGTCCTCACCGCCGTGGACCTGGTGGGACCGCTGGTCCCGCTCCCCACCCCGCCCACCCTCGAGGAGATCGCCGCCTCGGTCTCCACCTGGGCGCCGACCCGGCCGTACGACCTGATCACCTGCGTCCACGGTCTGCACTACGTGGGCGACCAGCTCGGACTGCTGACCCGGGCCGCCTCCTGGCTGACCGAGGACGGTCTCCTCCTCGCCCACTTCGACCCGGAGTCGATCCGCTGGGCCGACGGCTCGGCCGCGGGCAGGGCGGCGATCGCGGCGCTCCGGGCGGCGGGCTTCGGCTACGACCCCCGCCGCCACCTGCTCACCCTCCGCGGCGCCCGGACCACCGCCCTCCCCCTCACCTATGTGGGCGCCGACCCGGCGGCCGGCCCCAACTACACGGGCCAGCCGGCCGTCGGCTCCCACTACACCCCGACGCTCACAGGTACGGACGGGTGATCAGCTCGATGGCGTGACCGGCGGGGTCCTTGAAGTAGACGCCCCGGCCGCCGTGTTCGCTGTTGATCTCACCGGGCCGCCGCATCTGCGGATCGGCCCAGTGCACGACGCCGCGCTCGCACAGCCGCCGGTACGCCCGGTCGAACAGGTCGTCGTCGACGAGAAAGGCGTAGTGCTGCATCTGGATGTCCACCGGCGGCTCGGCGAACTGGAGCAGCACGCCGTCGTCGAGCTGAATGTTGGTGAAGGGGCCCCACGAGGGGGCTTCCGCCAGCTCCAACAGCTCCCGGAAGAACCGGGCCGACTCGTTGCGGTCCCTGGCGGCGATGATGGTGTGGTTGAACGTGACTGACATACGACTGACCTCGCTTTGTACTCGACACGAAGAAGGGTTCTCGGTGCGCGAGCACTGCGGAGGTCCGCGGGCGGTCAGCTCTCCACCGGATCGCCCATCCGTGTGTGGCGCGAGGCCGGTCCGGTGTTCATGTCAGAAACCCTACCGGTAGCGGCCATGGCCGTACCGGCGCGGGACACGATGGACGCCCGCTGAAACGCCCGAGGGCGGTACCCCCGGCCGTAGCCAGGGATACCGCCCTCGGTCCCAAGGACAGGCGATCAACCGTCAGGTCGATCAGAAGTCCATGTCACCGCCCGGCATACCGCCGCCGGCGGGCGCGGCGGCCTTCTCCGGCTTGTCGGCGATGACGGCCTCGGTGGTGAGGAAGAGCGCGGCGATGGAGGCGGCGTTCTGCAGGGCAGAGCGGGTCACCTTCGCCGGGTCGATGATGCCGGAGGCGATCATGTCGACGTACTCACCGGTCGCCGCGTTCAGGCCGTGGCCGACCTGGAGGTTGCGGACCTTCTCCACGACGACGCCACCCTCGAGACCACCGTTGACGGCGATCTGCTTGAGCGGGGCCTCGAGCGCGAGCTTCACGGCGTTGGCGCCGGTCGCCTCGTCACCCTCGAGCTCCAGCTTCTCGAAGACCTGGGAGGCCTGCAGCAGGGCCACGCCACCACCGGCGACGATGCCCTCCTCGACGGCGGCCTTCGCGTTGCGGACGGCGTCCTCGATGCGGTGCTTGCGCTCCTTGAGCTCCACCTCGGTGGCGGCACCGGCCTTGATGACCGCGACACCGCCGGCGAGCTTCGCCAGGCGCTCCTGCAGCTTCTCGCGGTCGTAGTCCGAGTCGCTGTTCTCGATCTCGGCGCGGATCTGGTTCACACGGCCCGCGACCTGGTCCGAGGAGCCGGCACCGTCGACGATGGTGGTCTCGTCCTTGGTGATGACGACCTTGCGGGCCTTGCCCAGCAGGTCGAGGGTCGTGTTCTCGAGCTTGAGACCGACCTCCTCGGAGATGACCTCGCCGCCGGTGAGGATGGCGATGTCGTTCAGCATCGCCTTGCGGCGGTCGCCGAAGCCCGGGGCCTTGACCGCGACGGACTTGAAGGTGCCGCGGATCTTGTTGACGACCAGGGTCGACAGGGCCTCGCCCTCGACGTCCTCGGCGATGATCAGCAGCGGCTTGCCCGACTGCATGACCTTCTCCAGGAGCGGGAGCAGGTCCTTGACGTTCGCGATCTTGGAGTTCGCGATCAGGATGTACGGGTCGTCGAGGACGGCCTCCATACGCTCCATGTCGGTGGCGAAGTACGCCGAGATGTAGCCCTTGTCGAAGCGCATACCCTCGGTGAGCTCCAGCTCCAGACCGAAGGTCTGGGACTCCTCGACGGTGATGACGCCTTCCTTGCCGACCTTGTCCATGGCCTCGGCGATGAGCTCGCCGATCTGGGTGTCGGCGGCGGAGATGGAGGCCGTGGAAGCGATCTGCTCCTTGGTCTCGACATCCTTCGCCTGCTCGAGCAGGGCACCGGAGACGGCCTCGACGGCCTTCTCGATACCGCGCTTCAGAGCCATCGGGTTGGCGCCGGCGGCCACGTTGCGCAGACCCTCGCGCACCAGGGCCTGGGCCAGGACGGTCGCGGTCGTCGTGCCGTCACCGGCTACGTCGTCCGTCTTCTTCGCGACTTCCTTGACCAGCTCGGCGCCGATCTTCTCGTACGGGTCCTCGAGCTCGATCTCCTTGGCGATGGACACACCATCGTTGGTGATCGTGGGGGCGCCCCACTTCTTCTCGAGGACGACGTTGCGACCCTTGGGGCCGAGCGTCACCTTGACGGCGTCCGCGAGCTGGTTCATGCCGCGCTCGAGGCCGCGCCGCGCCTCCTCGTCGAACGCGATGATCTTGGCCATGTGAAGTGGTCCCTCCAGGACTGGGGGTGATTCCTTCGGACCGCGCCCGCGCCCGCGACGGACGGCTCGCATGCCTCGTGGTTCCTTGCCCCACCTGGCCTGCGGGCCTCACCGACCCGGTCCTTCTTTGTCACTCTCACCTTCAGAGTGCTAACGCCAATGATTAGCACTCGGCATGCCCGAGTGCAAGGTGCGCCCGCGAAGCGGGCCCGTTGAGGGGGGTGGTCGGGTGACGGGCGGGCGCAAGCGCCTCCCACGGACCGGGGTCCGGTTCACCGGGGTGCCGGGGCATGCCGAAGGGCCCGTACCCCGGGAGGCACGAGCCCTTCGAAGATGAAACAGAAGAACGACGCTTCAGTCGGCGCGTGCTTCAGCCGGTCGCCAGTCGGACCATGTCCGCCTGCGGCCCCTTCTGACCCTGCGAGATCTCGAAATCGACCCGCTGGCCCTCTTCCAGGGTGCGGTACCCGTCCATCTGGATCGCGCTGTAGTGGACGAAAACATCCGCACCACCGTCGACCGCGATGAAGCCGTACCCCTTCTCCGCGTTGAACCACTTGACGGTGCCCTGAGCCATGCCTAACTCCCCTATTACTGGCCCTTGCACAGATCCACACTTCGCGGATCCGGGTCAGACCTCACCCCCCAGTTGGTTGGGGGCGTGCGCCGGAACGCGTCGACCGCGGCCGAATGTATCTGTCCAACTGCCCTCTGCAACAGGTCACTTGGACGAGAATTCTGGACGCAGGGGATCCGTAATGTGGCGAGAATTCGCCAGAATTCAGGGCAAGTCGGGCCCCGCAAAAGCCACAAATGCCGCACAAGAGGCACGCACTTTGGCTACTTCTTGTCGGGCATCAGGCAGAAACAAAAGACTCCGGATCAGGGTTCCGCGACCCGGTTCCCCAACTGTACCGCGCTCAACCACACTGAATTGCCCCCTCCGCTTCTCTCACGGAGGGGGCAATTCGATGAACAGTCGGTAATCACTGTTACCGACGGTTACTACCGGTGGGTACTGACCGAAGGTCAACCACGGCTCAGCCGCCGGCGACGGCCGGGATGATCGACACGCCCGCCCCGTCGGGGGTCGCCGTCTCCAGCCCCTGCTCGAACCGGACGTCGTCGTCGTTGACGTAGACGTTCACGAACCGGCGCAGCTTGCCCTGGTCGTCCAGGACACGCGCGGCGATCCCGGTGTGGTTCTTCTCCAGGTCCGAGATGACCTCACCCAGGGTGGCCCCTTCGGCGGTGACCTCGGCGGCACCGCCGGTGTAGGTGCGCAGGATGGTGGGGATGCGGACGGTGACGCTCACGATGTGACCTCCGGTCAGGTGCATGCTTTCAAGGGCGCGGGGGGAACTACGCGAGCCCAGCCTCGTGGAAGGACTCCAGGTTCGGGCGGATCGTCGCGGTGAGCCCGGTCCCGGCCACCGCGTCCAACGTCTTCAGACCATCACCGGTGTTCAGCACGACGGTCGTCTTCGTCGGGTCCAGCAACCCGCTCTCGATCAGCTTCTTCGTGACGCCGACCGTCACCCCGCCGGCGGTCTCCGCGAAGATCCCCTCGGTCCGGGCGAGGATCTTGATCGCCTCGACGACCTGCTCGTCGGTCACGTCCTCCACCGCACCGCCCGTGCGGCGCGCGATGTCGAGGACGTACGGCCCGTCCGCCGGGTTGCCGATGGCGAGGGACTTGGCGATGGTGTTGGGCTTCTGCGGCCGGACGACGTCGTGCCCCGCCTTGAACGCGACGGAGACAGGGCTGCACCCCTCCGCCTGCGCGCCGAAGATCTTGTACGGCTTGTCCTCGACGAGCCCCAGCTTGATCAGCTCCTGCAGACCCTTGTCGATCTTCGTGAGCTGGGAGCCCGAGGCGATCGGCACGACGAGCTGGTCGGGAAGCTCCCAGCCGAGCTGCTCGGCGATCTCGTACGCCAGCGTCTTGGAGCCCTCGGCGTAGTACGGCCGCAGGTTGACGTTGACGAAGCCCCAGCCCTCGCCCGCCGGGTCACCGATGAGCTCGGAGCAGAAGCGGTTGACGTCGTCGTAGTTGCCCTCGATGCCGACGAGCTCACCGCCGTAGATCGCGGCCATGACGACCTTGCCCTGCTCCAGGTCGTGCGGGATGAACACACACGAGCGGAAGCCGGCGCGGGCGGCGGCCGCGCCGACGGCACCGGCGAGGTTGCCGGTGGAGGAGCAGCTCAGGGTGGTGTAGCCGAAGGCGCGGGCCGCCTCGACGGCCTGGGCGACGACCCGGTCCTTGAAGGAGTGGGTCGGGTTGCCGGAGTCGTCCTTGACGAACAGCTTTCCGGCCTCGACGCCCAGCTCGCGCGCCAGGTTGTCGGCCTGGACGAGCTTGGTCCAACCGGGGTTGATGTTGGGCTTGTCCGCCACGTCCGCGGGGACGGGCAGCAGCGGCGCGTAACGCCAGATGTTCGCGGGTCCCGCCTCGATGCGCTTGCGGAGCTCCTCCGGTTCGTAGGAGGAGAAGTCGTATGCGATCTCGAGCGGGCCGAAACACTCCTCGCACGCGAAGACCGGGCCGAGGGGTACGCGATGCCCGCACTCGCGACAGCTCAGTGCCGAGGCGGGACCCAGGTCTACGGTGGATTCGGTTGCAACAGTCTGCGCAGCCATGTGAGGCGAGGCCCTTTCTCCTCATCTTCCTCACGACGCATCTCGCCGTGAGACGGATTTGGCACCTTCCCTAGCCGGGAGCCTCGCGTGAACGAGACCGGCTGGAGGGTTGCCGGGGCTTCATCGGGCCGTTTCCCTCTGCCCCTCTGGATGAGCGGTATGAAGTTGTGGAGGGCGGGCCACCGAGGACATGCGATGGTCACCCGCGTTGTTCAAGACTGTAACCGACAACCTGGACAGTTGAGATAGTCGTCCGAACCGCGAGATGGATCACAGGTGAAGGAGCCGCCCACGTGCTGGAAGAAGTCGAGCGCTGGCTGACTACCCGCTCCTGGACCGCGAGCGATCGCCCGCTGCACCGGATCATGGCCGCCAAACGGTCCTCGGGACGGACGGTCAGTGTCGTCCTGCCCGCGCTCAACGAGGAGGAGACCGTCGGCGACATCGTCGCGATCATCCGTCACGACCTCATGCAGCAGGTCCCGCTCGTCGACGAGCTCGTGGTCGTCGACTCGGGATCGACCGACCGCACGGCGGAGGTCGCGGCGGCGGCCGGCGCCCGGGTCGTCCACCGCGACACGATCCTGCCCCGCATACCGGCCGTGCCCGGCAAGGGCGAGGTCCTGTGGCGCTCCCTGCTCGTCACGACCGGCGACATCGTCTGCTTCGTCGACGCCGACCTGCGGGAGTTCTCCTCCGACTTCGTCTCGGGCCTCGTCGGCCCCCTGCTCACCGAGCCCTCCGTGGACCTCGTCAAGGGGATGTACGACCGTCCCCTGGGCGGCGCCGCCGGGCAGGGCGGGCGGGTCACCGAACTGATGGCGCGCCCCCTGCTGAACATGCACTGGCCGCAGCTCGCCGGCTTCGTGCAGCCGCTCGGCGGGGAGTACGCGGCCCGCCGCTCCCTGCTCGAACAGCTCCCGTTCCCGGTGGGCTACGGCGTGGAGCTCGGGATGCTGATCGACGCCCTGCACCTGGTGGGCCTCGACGCGCTCGCGCAGGTCGACCTCGGGGTGCGCAAGCACCGCCACCAGGACGGTCAGGCCCTCGGCCGGATGGCGGCGGCGATCTACCGCACCGCCCAGCTCCGCCTGGCCCGCGGTCACCTCGTGCGTCCGTCCCTCACCCAGTTCGAGCGCGGCACGGACGGTTTCGAGCCGCGCACGTACTCGGTGGACACGGAGGAGCGGCCGCCGATGGCGGAGATCGCGGAGTACCGGTCCCGGAAGGTCGCGTAGGACGTGCGCGGAGCGGGTTCGTGTAACACCGTGGCCGGGTCGTATACGGCGATATACGGCCGGATACCGCCCGCCTACACGGGGCAACCGTACGTTTGAGCGTTTCCCCGCCGGGCTAGGTTGAGGCGTATGGCTTCCACGCACGACACTGCTTCTCGGGGTGCTCAGGTGCTGGTCGCGTCCAACCGCGGCCCGGTCTCCTACACGATCGGCGAGGACGGCTCGCTGCACTCGAAACGCGGGGGTGGCGGGCTGGTCTCCGGTCTGTCGGCCATCGGCCCCGACGCGGGCGCGCTGTGGGTGTGCTCGGCCCTGTCCGACGGCGACCGGGAGGCGGTCCGGCGCGGCGTCGGCGAGGAGGGCGTGCGGATGCTGCCCATTCCGGCCGACGTGCACGAGGACGCCTACAACGGCATCGCGAACTCGGTCCTGTGGTTCATCCACCATCTCCTCTACCAGACCCCGCTGGAACCGGCCTTCGACGCCGAGTTCCGGCGCCAGTGGGCGTCGTACGAGACGTACAACCGCGCCTTCGCACAGGCGCTGGCGGAGGAGGCGGCGGACGGCGCGGCGGTCCTCGTGCAGGACTACCACCTCTGTCTGGTCCCCGGGATGCTCCGCGAACTCCGCCCGGACCTGCGCATCGGCCACTTCTCGCACACGCCGTGGGCACCGGTGGACTACTTCGGGCTGCTGCCGCGGGACATCCGTGAGCAGTTGGTCCGGGGCATGCTCGGGGCGGACCGGCTGGGATTCCTGACCCATCGGTGGGCGGCGGCCTTCTCCGCGTGCGTGCAGGCGACGGACCTCGATCTGGCGGCCCGGATGGGCCAGGCGGGGGTTCCCGAGTCGTTCCAGTCCGTCGCCGGCTGGGCGGGGCCCGGCCACCGGACGTGGATCGCCGTGCACTCCCTCGGCGCCGACGCCGACTTCCTGCGCGAGCGCTCGCACCGGCCGGACGTGGAGGAGCGGATCGTCGCCCTGCGCGAGGAGATCGGCGGTGCCGACCGCAGGACGATCGTGCGGGTCGACCGCACCGAGCTGTCGAAGAACATCGTGCGCGGCCTGCTGGCGTACCGGCAGCTCCTCGACGACCACCCCGAGTGGCGCGAGCAGGTCGTCCACATCGTCTTCGCCTACCCCTCCCGCCAGGACCTGGCCGTCTACCGCGCCTACATGGCCGAGGTGGCGCGGCTGTCGGCGGACATCAACGAGCGGTACGGCACCCCGGGCTGGACCCCGGTCCTGCTGAACCTGGAGGACGACTTCGCCCGCTCCCTCGCCGCGTACCGGCTCGCGGACGTGGCGCTGGTCAACCCCATCCGGGACGGCATGAACCTGGTCGCCAAGGAGGTCCCGGTGGTCTCCGACCAGGGGTGCGCGCTGGTGCTGTCGCGGGAGGCCGGGGCGTACTGGGAGCTGGGCGAGGACGCGCTCGTCGTGAACCCGTACGACATCCTGGAGACGGCCCGCGCCCTGCACGAGGCCCTGTCCATGAAGCCGGAGGAGCGCGCCGAGCGCGCCAAACGTCTCGCGGCGGCCGCGACGGCGCTGCCTCCGGCCCAGTGGTTCCTGGACCAGCTCACGGCCCTGCAGGAACTTCAGCCGAGCTGACCTGCCAGGTCCCGCAGAAGCCGTACGACCCCTGCCGGGCCGTCGACGACGAGGTCGGCGCGGGTGGCGAGTTCCGTGACCTCGGTGGAGCCGCTGCAGACGAGGAGACCGGGGACGCCGTCCTGGCGGAGCTTGTCGACGGCGGCGAAGGCGGGCAGGTCGCCCAGGTCGTCGCCGGCGTAGAGGACGGACTCTGCGCCGGTGGCGCGGACGTGGTCGAGGAGGGCGACGCCCTTGTCCATGCCGGGCGGGCGCAGCTCCAGCACCAACCGGCCGGGTTCCACGATCAGACCGTGGCGGGCGGCGAGGGCGGTGAGGGGCTCGCGGAGGGCGTCGAAGGCGGTCTGGGGTTCGGCGGCGCGGCGGGTGTGCACGGCGACGGCCCGGCCGCCCTTCTCCTCCACCCACACGCCCGGCCATCCTCCGGCGGTCTCCAGGACGGCGGGCAGTTCGGCGCGGACGGCGGCGACGCCGGGGTGCGGGGCGGGGGCGGTGGTCTTCTGCGTACGGGCCTCCCAGCGTTCGGCGCCGTAGTGGCCGAGGACGGTGAGGTGGTCGAGACCCCGGGCGCCCTCGAAGCCGCCGTTGCGTACGGCGATCTCGGCGGGGCGGCCGGTGATGACGGCGATCGCGGCGACCTTCGGGGCGAGGGCGGTGAGGGCGGGGAGGGCGTCGGGGTGGGCGCGGGCGTCCTCGGGGTTCTCGACGATGGGGGCGAGGGTGCCGTCGAAGTCGAGGGCGACGAGGGTGGTGGAGGGGCGGCTGCTGATGGCGTCCAGAGCGGTACGGCCGGCTGCGGTGGTGGGTGCGTGAGTGCCCATACGGTGACGATAGCCGCGCGCCCGGCAGCATGGGCGAGTACCTATCTGTCGGCCCGTCTGGCCTCTCTCACCCTCCTCAGTCTGTTCACCGTCACCGGGTCGTGGGCCAGGGCCCTCGGGTCGTCCAGGAGCGCGTTCAGCAGCTGGTAGTAGTGGACCGGGGAGAGCGCGAGCTCCTCGCGGATGGCTCGTTCCTTGGCGCCGGCGCCGGGGAAGGTGCGGCGTTCCAGCGCGAGGATGCCCCGTTCCCTCGGCTCCAGCTGTTCCTGCATACCCCGCACCGTAACCCCGCCCACCGACAGCCGGCTCACTCGCGGCCGGCGCTCTCCGCGGTCGTCGCGGTCGCCTGGAGGTCGGACAGGACCTCGGAGGGGTCGGCGGAGGGGCTGACGGCCTTCCCGATGCGCTTCTTGACGGCCGCGCTGACCTGCGCCCAGGAGGTCCGCCCAACGGGGTACAGCTCGGCGAGCGGGAGCTCCTCCAGGAAAGGCCGCAGATCGGCGTCCTGTGCGTCCGTGCTCATGATCTGGGAGGCGGAGACGGTGACCGGCAGCAGGTCGTACTCGCGGGAGAAGCGGAGCACGTTCTCCTCGTCGTAGACGAAGTCGAGGAACCGGCCGATCTCCTCGGCGTGCCCGTTCTTCCTGAAGGCGGTCATCCAGTCGGCGACGCCCATGGCGACCTTGGAGGGGCCGTCGACGCCGGGCATCGGCACCATGCCGAACTTCACCCCGGTCTTCTGCGCCATCTTCATCAGGGAGGGGTGCCCGTTGAGCATGCCGACCTGACCGTCGGCGAACGCGGCGAACGCGTCCGCGCGGTTGAGCGAGCCCGGTGCGACCGGTCCGGTGAGTCCCTTGCCGACGAGTTTGTTCTTCAGCCAGTCGAACGTCGCGACGTTCTCGGTGGAGTCGATGCTGTAGCCGCCGGCGGTCTGCGCGTAGGCGCCGCCGCCGCTGAGCAGCCACTGCAGGGTCTCGGCCTGGGCCTCCTCGGGCCCGAGGGGCAGTGCGTAGGGGTATTTCACTCCCTCGGCCTTGAGTTTCGCGGCGTCCTCGGCGAGCTGGGCCCAGGTGGTGGGCGGGGTGATGCCGGCCTCGGTGAAGAGGGTCTTGTTGTAGAAGAGCAGCCGGGTGGAGGAGGCGAACGGCAGGCCGTACTGGACGCCCCGGACCTTGCCGGCGGCGGCGAGCTGCTGCACGAAGTCGGCCTGGGTGGTGACGGAGAGCAGGTCGTCGGCCCGGTAGAGCTGGTCTGCGGCCGCGTAGTCGGCGTAGGAGCCGATCTGGGCCATGTCGGGTGCCTTCCCGGCGTCGACCATGGACTTGACCTTGGCGTCGATGTCGTTCCAGGAGGAGACGGTGACGTCGACGGTGACGTCGGGGTGCTTCTTCTCGTACGCCTCTACCAGCGTGTCCCAGTACTTCGTGGAGCTGTTGGCGGCGCTGTCGCCGTAGTCGGCGGCGACGAGGGTGAGGGTGGTGTGCCCGGAGCCCTGGGTGAGTCCGCAGCCGGACAGCACCGCCGCCAGGCCCAGCGTGGACAGCCCGCCCACGATCGCCGTCAGTGACCTGCCTGTGCGCTGTCGCACGTGTCGCCCCTCAATCCCGAACTGATTGTTCATACCAATGGGTCCGATATCCGGAACAAGGTCTACACCATATGGGTGGACTAGACCTCTTACGGGTCTCATGAGGCGGCACCGTACCCCCAAGACGGGTAAGTGGACTAGACCTCTTACGGGTCCTCGGGCCACACTGTTCCCGTGAGACATGTCATCGCCCTCGACGTGGGCGGCACCGGGATGAAGGCGGCGCTGGTCGGCGCCGACGGCACCCTCCTGCACCAGGACCGCCGGCCCACCGGCCGGGAGCGCGGCCCCGACGCGGTGGTCGCCGCCATCCTCGGCTTCGCCGCCGACCTGCGCGCGTACGGCGTGGAGCACCTGGGCGAGCCCGCGGCCGCCGCCGGTGTCGCCGTGCCCGGCATCGTCGACGAGGCGGCCGGCGTCGCCGCCTACGCGGCCAACCTGGGCTGGCGTGACGTACCCCTGCGCGCGCTCCTCGCCGAACGACTGGGCACCCCCGTCGCCCTCGGCCACGACGTCCGCACCGGCGGACTCGCCGAGGGCCGCGTCGGCGCGGGCCGGGGCGCGGACCGCTTCCTGTTCGTGGCCCTGGGCACCGGCATCGCGGGCGCGATCGGCGTCGACGGCCGGGTGGAGGCGGGCGCGCACGGCTTCGCGGGCGAGATCGGCCATGTCGTCGTACGGCCCGGCGGCACCCCGTGTCCCTGTGGGCAGCACGGCTGTCTGGAGCGGTTCGCCTCGGCGGCCGCGGTCTCCGAGGCATGGGCGGCGGCCTGCGGGGACCCGGAGGCGGACGCGGCGGACTGCGCGAAGGCGGTCGCGTCCGGCGATCCGAACGCCGTCCGGGTCTGGCAGCGGGCGGTGGACGCCCTCGCCGACGGCCTGGTCACCGCCCTGACCCTGCTGGACCCGCGCACCCTCGTCATCGGCGGCGGCCTCGCGGAGGCCGGGGACACCCTGTTCACCCCCCTCCGGGACGCCGTCCGCACCCGGGTCACCTTCCAAAAACTCCCGGAGATCGTCCCAGCGGCCCTCGGCGACACCGCGGGCTGCCGCGGCGCGGGCCTCCTGGCCTGGGATCTCCTCAACACGACCGACGGCATGGAGGTATCGACCTGATGGCAACCCCCTCAGGGGCGCGGGGAACCGCGCGACCGGCCACACTCGACCCGCGGCCCGCATCCGGCAAGGCGCCCCTCATCCTCTCCGGTGCCCACGTGGTCATGCCCACAGGAACCGTCGAAGACGGCCAAGTGGCCGTCGAGGGCACCCGCATCACCGGCAGGGCCCCCGAAAACGCCCACCTGATCGACGTATCCGGCCACTGGCTGATCCCCGGCTTCGTCGACCTGCACAACCACGGCGGAGGCGGAGCCTCCTTCTCCGGCACGGCGGACGACGTACAGAAGGCCATCCGCACCCACCGCCGCCACGGCACCACCACACTCGTCGCCTCCGCCGTCACCGACGACATGGACGTCCTGGTCCGCCAGGCCGGTCTGCTGAGCGAGCTGACCGAGCAGGGCGATCTGGCCGGCATCCACTTCGAGGGCCCGTTCATCTCGCCCTGCCGCAAGGGCGCCCACTCCGAGGCGCTGCTGCGCGACCCCGACCCGGCGGACGTACGCAAGTTGCTGGACGCGGCCCGCGGCGCGGCGCGCATGGTCACGCTCGCCACCGAACTCCCGGGCGGGCTGGACTCCGTACGCCTCCTGGTCGAACACGGCGTGATCGCGGCCGTGGGGCACACGGACGCGACGTACGAGCAGACGGTTCAGGCCATCGACGCGGGCGCCACGGTCGCCACCCACCTCTTCAACGCGATGCCGCCGCTCGGCCACCGCGCCCCCGGACCGATCGCCGCCCTCCTCCAGGACGAGCGGATCACGGTCGAGCTCATCAACGACGGCACCCACCTCCACCCCGCCTCCCTGGAGCTGGCGTTCCGTCACGCGGGCGCGGACCGGGTGGCGTTCATCACGGACGCGATGGACGCGGCCGGCATCGGAGACGGCCGCTATCTCCTGGGCCCGCTGGAGGTCGAGGTCAGCGAAGGGGTGGCCCGGCTGGTGGAGGGCGGCTCGATCGCGGGCTCCACCCTGACCCAGGACCGCGCCTTCAAACGCGCGGTGACCGTCGACCGCCTGTCCGTCGAGGACGCCGTCACCGCGCTGTCCGCCACCCCGGCCCGCGTCCTCGGCCTCTACGACACGGTGGGCTCCCTCGAACCCGGCAAGGACGCCGACCTGGTCCTCCTCGACGAGAACTTCGACGTCAAGGGCGTGATGCGCAAGGGCGACTGGGTGATCGATCCCCAACTGTCCTGAAACGGTCCCTGCGCCGAGGACGGTGGCCGACCCGGGGTCTGGGCCGGTCGTCGTCCTTTTGGCATGATCGGGCCGCGCGGCAACCGTCGCGTGCGCTCGTATCACTCGGGGGAGGTCGGCACAGGTGATCCTCACGGTCACGCTGAACACCGCGCTCGACCTCACGTACCGTGTCCCGGCCCTGCGGCCGCACACCGCGCACCGCGTGACGGAGGTGACGGAGCGTCCGGGCGGCAAGGGGCTGAACGTGGCGCGGGTGCTGGCCGCGCTGGGGCACGAGGTGACGGTCACCGGTTTCGCGGGCGGGGCGACCGGCCGGGTCCTACGGGAGCTGCTGCCGTTGTCGGTCGGCGACGCGCTCCTGCCCGTCTGCGGCGCCACCCGCCGCACGGTCGCCGTCGTCGACGCCCGCACCGGTGACACCACCCAGCTGAACGAGCCCGGCCCGCTCATCGGCCCGGCCGAGTGGTCCGCCTTCCAGGAGGCGTACGAGGATCTGGTGGCCGACGCCGACGCGGTGGCCCTGTGCGGGAGTCTGCCGCCGGGGGTTCCGGTGGGGGCGTACGCCGGGCTGGTGCGGACGGCACGGGCGGCGGGGGTGCCGGTCCTGCTGGACACGAGCGGGGAGCCGCTGCGCCGGGGGGTCGCGGCCCGCCCGGACATCGTCAAGCCGAACGCCGACGAGCTGGCCGAACTGACCGGCTCGCACGAGCCGCTGAGGGCGACTCAGGACGCCCGGCGGCGCGGCGCGCAGGCCGTGGTGGCCTCACTGGGCCCCGAGGGCCTGCTCGCGGCGACCCCGGAGGGCCGCTGGCGCGCCACCCCGCCCACCCGGATCCACGGCAACCCCACGGGCGCCGGCGACTCGGTCGCGGCCGGGCTGCTCTCGGCCCTGGTGGAGGGCCTGCCCTGGCCGGCCCGCCTGGCCCGGGCGGTCGCCCTGTCCACGGCCACGGTCCTCGCCCCGACGGCCGGCGACTTCGACCGCCCCGCCTACGAGGACCTGCAGACCCGCATCACGGTGACCGGCGAGGCCACCGCGGCCTGAGCTCAGCTCTTGACCTGGCCCGCCTTCAGATACAGCTGGTCGAGCAGGACATTGCACTTGTCGCCGCTCTCGCAGGAGATCGAGATGGTGTTCGTGCCCTTGGTGAGCGTCGGGTAGGAGTACGTCGTGGTCCAGCCCTTGGCGAAGTCGCCGTCGGCGGCGTTCGCGTAGTTCTTCATGCTCATCGGGCTGCCGAACTTCTTGCCGTTGACGGTGAGCGTCATCGACTGGTCCTCACCGGCGGCGCTGTAGTGCGCGAAGAGCGTGTAGGAGCCGTCGGACGGGATCCCGTTGACCGTCCAGGTCACCGACGCGCCCTGGTTGTTCAGATTGTTGACGTAGATCCCGCCGTCCGACTCGGCGCCCTGGACGTCGGAGGCCAGGGCGGCGCCTCCGGCGAGTTTGAGGGTCTTGGCGTCGACCGTCGGCAGTTCCTCGGCGGCCTCGCCGGTGGAGGACTCGCTGGGGGAGGCGCTCGCGGAGGCGGAGGCCGAGGGGGAGACCTGGTTGCTCGCGTTGTTGTCGCCGGTGTCGGAGTCGCCGTTGGCCATGACCACCGCGATGCCGATCACGACGGCGGCGACCACGGCGACCGCGCCGATCAGCAGGCCCTTGGTGTTGGGGCCGCCGCCCCGGCCGCCACCGCCCTGGGCCGAGTGCTGACGGCCGGTGGGGCCGCCGGAGCCGGGGAAGGCCTCGGGCGCGGCGTAGTTCTGCTGGGGCTGGCCGTAGGCGCCCTGCTGGGGCACCGTGGGCGGGCCGGGCTGGCCGTACTGCCCGTACTGCGCGGTCTGCTGCTGCGGCTGTCCGTACTGGCGCTCACCGACCGCACGCACTCTGCTGACCGAGCCCGGGTAGCCGTAGCCACCGGAGGGCGGCTGGGCGCCGTTGGCCTGGCCGTCGGCGTAGAGGTAGCCGAACGGGTCGTCGTCCTCGGGCGTACTCGCGCCGTTGTTGCCGGGCGTCATCCCTTCGTACTCCTCAACAGGTGCGGGGCTGATGCGTTGCAAGGTGCGAATGGCGAGCCTACCCGGTCCAGCTGCCCCGAACGGGTGACCCGCATCGCATCAGCTCGGCGACCCGGGGGCCGACCTGGTGGTTCGTCGGTGTTTCACCCCGCACGTCTGTGCTGTTTGGGACGAGATCGTTTCTCGACGTACATCCGTTCGTCGGCGGACTTCAGGACTTCGTCGGCGGTCATCCCGCAGTGGGCCCAGCCGATGCCGAAGCTGGCGCCCACGCGCACGGCCCGGCCCTCGGCGCGGATCGGCTGGATGATCTCGTTGCGCAGGCGTACGGCGAGGTCGGCGGCGTCGGCCCGGCCGAGGCCGTCGGCGAGGATGACGAACTCGTCGCCGCCGAGCCGGGCGACGGTGTCGCCGTCGCGGACGGCCCGCGACAGCCTCCGGGCGACCTCGATGAGGACGGCGTCGCCGGCGTTGTGCCCGAACCGGTCGTTGATCGACTTGAAGCCGTCGAGGTCGCAGAAGAGGACCGCGAGCCCCTTGGTGCCGTCGTCGCGGGCGGCGTCCTCGGGGGCGGCGGTGTGCACGTGGTGGTCGTAGCCGTCGTAGGACTCGGCGCCGCCGGGGCGGTAGTCGAAGCCGTGGCCGTTGGCGTCGAAGGCGGGGTGGCCGTAGGTCTGGTCCATGGCGTCGACGGCGGCGGGGTGGGTCGACTGGGGCCGCTGGCAGATCCGGGCGGAGAGCCGGGAGCGCAGTTCGGCCGAGTTGGGCAGACCGGTGAGGGAGTCGTGGGAGGCGCGATGGGCGAGCTGCAGCTCGCGGCGCTTGCGCTCCTCGATGTCCTCGACGTGGGTGAGCAGGAAGCGGGGCCCGTCGGCGGCGTCGGCGACCACGGAGTTGCGCAGGCTGACCCAGACGTAGGTGCCGTCGCGGCGGCCGAGGCGGAGTTCGGCACGGCCGCCCTCGGCGGAGGTGCGGAGCAGGGTGCCTATGTCCTCGGGGTGGACGAGGTCGGAGAAGGAGTAGCGGCGCATCGTGGAGGCGGGGCGGCCCAGGAGGCGGCACAGGGCGTCGTTGGTGCGCAGGATCCGCCCGTGCTGGTCGCCGCCCATCTCGGCGATGGCCATGCCCGAGGGGGCGTACTCGAAGGCCTGCCGGAAGGACTCCTCGCTGGCGCGCAGGGCCTGCTGGTCCCGTTCGAGCCGGACCAGTGCCCGCTGCATATTCGCGCGTAGACGGGCGTTGCTGATGGCGATGGCGGCCTGGAACGCGTACATCTGGAGCGCCTCGCGGCCCCAGGCGCCGGGCCGGCGGCCGTTGCGCGGCCGGTCCACGGACAGGACGCCTATGAGCTCACCGCAGGTGCCGCCGCTGCCGGGCGTGGCCGGGGTGTACATGGGGGCGAAGAGCCGGTCGGAGGGGTGCCACTCGTCCTCGAAGCGGGGGGCGGGCCCGTCGGTGTACCACTGCGGGACGTCGTCGTCGTCGAGGATCCAGCCCTCGGTGTGGGGTATGAAGATCAGATCGCCCCAGGTCTCGCCCATGCTCAGGCGGCGCTCCCAGGAGGCGCGCGAGCCGACCCGGCCGGTGATCAGGGCCTCGGCGGCGGGGTTGCCGGAGAAGGCGGCCACCACGAGGTCCCCGTCGGGGCGCACGAGGTTGACGCACGCGAGCTCGTAGCCCAGCGCGCTGACGACTCCGTCGGCGACGGTCTGCAGTGTGTCGGCCAGGCTGCGGGCCGTGTTCATGTCGGCCATGACCTGGTGCAGCTGTCGCAGGGACGCAAGGCGGACGTACGGCTCCGACTCGGTCTCCATGCTTCGCCCTCCCCCCGAGACTTCGCAGCGAATCAAGGGTTGTCTTCGGCGTAACGTTCGTTTCTGTCGTTCCAGTCCGTTGCGTATGTCCTAGTGACACCTCCGCCACTGAATCACAGCGCGCTGCCCACTCGGTACACAGGGTCAACAATTAATGCGTCTTGTGACTCAAGTCACAGACGAACCTGAACATTTGAGTGGAGTTTCTGCGTTTTCCCTGTGTGTTTACTGAACACGGCAAGTGCACAACCGAGCACACAACAAATCGGTCCGCGGACCTACGACCCTACTCGGACCGAGGTCCGATGCGGCGCGCCCGACTTCGACACTAGCGTTCCGGGCGTGGCTACCGACGTACTGAAGACCCCTCCCGTCCCCGCCTTTGGGCATGCTGAGGGAGTGAGCAGCGAAGAGTTCCGCGCGGTGATGTCCCGGCTGGCCGGCGGGGTGGTCCTGGTGACCGCGCAGGAGCCGCCGCTGGACCCCGACGACCCCGGGGCGCCGGCCGGCGAGTACGCCGGCATGACGGCGACGGCGTTCCTCTCGGTCTCCCTGGACCCGCCCCTGGTGCTGGTCAGCCTGCGCACGGGCTCCCGGATGGACGACGTGCTGGACGAGCAGCCGCTGTGGGCGGTGTCGGTGCTCTCCGAGAGCCAGCGGCACATCGCGGGCCGCTTCTCGATGAAGGGCCGGCTCAGCGACCGGCTGCTCTTCGAGGACATCCCGTACGTCCGCGGCGAGGCGACCGGCGCGCCCCTGGTGGGCGGTGCGCTCGGGACCGTGGAGTGCCGGACCGAGCAGCGGGTGGAGGCGGGCGACCACACGCTCGTGATCGGGCGGGTGCTGAGGGCGGGGGTGCCGAGTGCGGGCGGCGGTCCGCTGGTGTATTTCCGGGGCCGCTACCGGCAGTTGGGCTGAACGGAATTCAGCGGCCGGAGGATGAGCGGCCGACTTGCTTTCCGCGGATGACGAACACGTCGGGGACTTCTCTCAGGCTCGAAGAAATCACCTCCGTGAATCTCGACGGGGCTCTCGCGACGAAGGTCGGACCCGCGCAGGAATTCGCAGTCGCACCCGCGGTGAAGTCACCCGCCGAGGCCTATCGCACCCCGGTGTCGCCCGGCCTCGCCTGATCAGGTCTGTGGCGCCCGACCATCGCGGCCGGGGAGCAGCGCCGGGATCATGGCCGTTTCGCGGTGCAATCGGTCGCGGCCGGGGTGGTGGAGTGCCCGGCGTTGGGCCGGGGCAGCGCCCCCGAGGGACGCGGGGAACTGCGCGACGGCCCCGCGGCATCAGGCGGCGGCCCGCCCCCGGCACTCCTCCAGGAAGTCCAGCAGCCGCAGATGATGGCGCCGAGCGGAGCGCCCGAGACTGATGTTGTGCCCGGCGTCCGGCTCGTGGTCCACGCGGACCAGGGGCGCCGCCAGGGACCGGGTCAGCTCGCGCAGGGCCGGCGGGTCCCAGGCCCACAGACGCTCGTACTCGGCGAACGTGAACCGCACCGGGACCCGGATCCGACGGGCCACCTCCGCGTACCGGCCGGGCCAGTCGGGGATCTCCTCGGCCTCCCGCGCCGGGACGGGCGCGAGGAAGCGGCGCGCGAGGCGGAAGGTGTCCGGCGGATAGAGGGTCAGCGGACCCCAGTGCAGCCGGGCGTCGGGACGCTCGCGCAGGGCGGCCAGCCGGTCGGGCGGCACGGCCCAGCGGGCGCCGACACCGGAGACGTCCACGCCGAGGAGCCGGTCGTCCTTGCCGGCCGTGGCCGCGGCGGTGAGCGCGACCTTGCCGCCGAGCGAGTGGCCGACGAGCAGGAACCCGGCCCCCGTCTCCTGTCCGTCGGCGTACGCCCGTACCGCCGCCCGCACACACCGGGCCTGCTCGGCGAGAGGCTGGCCGTGCGGCAGCGAACGGGCGGAGAGGCCGTACCCGGGGCGGTCGAGGGCCAGGGCGGCGTAGCCGGCGCCGGCGGCGAGGGAGAGGAGGGAGGTGGAGGCGTCGGCCTGGCCGTGGAAGTAGCCGGCGGCCATCCCGCTGCCGTGGAGGGCGACGAGGACGGCGCGGGGTGGCGCGCCGTCGGGGGGAAGCGCGAGGAGACCGGACAGGGGGACGTCCCCGCCGTCGAGTTCGACCCGCCGGACCTGCTCCGCCTGCCGTACGGCCATCTTGTCGCTCCTCGCTGCCGGCCCCCGCGGTCCAATGTCACATCGGTGGGGGTGGGGGGCGAGGCGGGGAGAGCCGTACCGGGTATCAGGACGGGCCAGGACGGGTCAGGACCAGTTGCGGCCGGACCTGCCCTGCTTGGTGTCGGAGCGGGCCTTCTTCTCCCTCAGGCGCCGCTCGTTGATGCCGCGGGGGATGCGGGTGGGGCGGCGGGGCTTCGGCGGCGGGGCGGTGGCCTCGGCGAGCAGCGCCGCGAGGCGTACGGCGGCGGTCTCGCGGTTGCGCCACTGGGAGCGGTGCTCGGAGGCCCGTACGACGATCACGCCGTCGACGAGACGGCCGGCGAGCCGCTCCAGCGCCCGCGCCTTCCACACCTCGGGAAGCGCCTCGGTGCGGGCGAGGTCGAAGCGGAGCTCCACCTGCGAGTCGCTGGTGTTGACGTGCTGCCCGCCCGGCCCGGAGGACCGCGAGAAACGCCACGCCAGCTCGGCCTCGGGGAGCGGGACGGAACCGCGGATGAGATAGGGACCGGACATGTCCCCCATGGTCGCCCGACGGGCATGCCCGCGTCATCCAGATTTCCCGGGTAAAGAAAGCAAAGAGACCAGGAACCTTGCGTACCCCTCTTGGCGTTCATACCGGTAGCTGTAGCTTTCTGCCGTACCTGAACCGAGGGAAGGGTCCCAAACCATGGCTGTAAGCCTGTCCAAGGGTGGCAACGTCTCGCTCACCAAGGAGGCTCCGGGCCTGACCGCCGTCACCGTGGGCCTCGGCTGGGACGTCCGCACCACCACCGGCACGGACTTCGACCTCGACGCCTCCGCGATCGCGGTCAACACGCAGGGCAAGGTCTACTCCGACGCCCACTTCGTCTTCTTCAACAACAAGCAGACCCCGGACAGCACCATCGTCCACACCGGCGACAACCGCACCGGTGAGGGCGCGGGCGACGACGAGGCGATCAACGTCAACCTGGCCGGCCTCCCCGCCGACATCGACAAGATCGTCTTCCCGGTCTCGATCTACGACGCGGAGAACCGCTCGCAGAACTTCGGCCAGGTCCGCAACGCCTACATCCGTATCGTCAACCAGGCCGGCGGCGCCGAGATCGCCCGCTACGACCTCTCCGAGGACGCGGCCACCGAGACGGCGATGGTCTTCGGCGAGCTGTACCGCAACGGCGCGGAGTGGAAGTTCCGCGCGGTCGGCCAGGGTTACGCCTCCGGCCTGGTCGGGATCGCCCAGGACTTCGGCGTCAACGTCTGATCCGGCGTCCGATCAAGTCACCGAGGGGCCCCGGTTCGCGCCAGGGGCCCCTTGTGCGTACGGGGCACTAGCCTGCCCCGGTGATCCTCGAATCCCTCCCGCTCACCCCCGACCGCGACATCCCCTCCCCTGTCCTCACCGAACTCACCGCGCTGTACGCCTCGAACCGCGAGTTCCAGGCGCTCAGCGGTGACTTCCCGGACCCGGACGACATCCGGCCGGAGCAGGTGGCACGGGCGCTGGCCGAGGAGTTGGCGCACCCGGACGTGGAGGTGCTGCTCGCGAGGAGCGGGGGGCGGCTGGTCGGAGTGGCGATCACCCTGGCCCACCACCCCGACCCGGCCGACCCGGATCCGTGGATCGGGCTGCTGATGGTCGACGCGGGGGCGCACGGGCAGGGGTACGGGCGGCGCATCGCCGAGCGCGTCGAGGAACGCTTCCGCGCCGGCGGTCGTGCGGCCGTACGGCTCGCCGTCCTCGACGCCAACCCCAAGGGACTCGCCTTCTGGACGGCCCTCGGCTACGAGGTCGTCGGACACCGGCGCGACCTGCAACTGGGGCGCCCCTGCGCGGTCCTGCGGAAGGAACTCCGGCCCTGGGACGCGGACCCTAGGGCAGTTCCGGCTTGCCCTCGCCGTGCAGCCAGTCGTCCCAGATCTCGTCGAAGTCCTGGTCCGGGGCCTGGCGTTCGACGTACGCCGTGAAGTCGTCGGTGTCCGCGGTGCCGTGGCGGTGGGCGGCGGTCCAGCCCTGGACGATGTCGTAGAAGGTGTCGTCGCCGACGGTCCGGCGGATGCGGTGGACGACCATCGCGCCGCGCTGGTAGACGGGGTCGGACGAGATGTCGGCGGCGGTCGGGGGGTCGCCGGGCGGGAAGTCCCACAGGCCCGGGTAGTCCTCCTCGCCGTTCTCGTAGAGGTCGGTGAAGGTCTCCTCCGCCGTGGCGCCGCCCTCGTCCTCCTCCCACAGCCACTCGGCGTACGTCGCGAAGCTCTCGTTGAGCCACATGTCCCGCCAGGTCCTCGGCGTGACGGAGTCGCCGAACCACTGGTGGGCGATCTCGTGGACCAGGGTCGCGGTGTCGGGGGGACCGGGGAAGACAGGGCGGTTCTGGGTCTCCAGGGCGTAGCGGGAGTCCTCGGGGCGGTCGACGATCGCGCCGGTGGAGGAGAAGGGGTAGGGGCCGAAGTTGTTCTGCGCCCAGTCCATGATCTCCGGCAGCCGGGCGAGCACCTCGCGGCTCGCGGACACCTGCGTCGGGTCGACCGCGACGTACACCGGCAGGTCGTCCTCGGTCGTCGAGCGGGTGACGGTGTAGCGGCCGATCGCGAGGGTGGCCAGATAGCTCGCCATGGGTTCGGCGATGTGCCAGGTGGAGGTCGTGCGGCCGTCGGCCGTGCGCTCCGCGGTCGGCTCACCGTTGGAGACGGCCGTCAGGTCCTTCGGGACGGTGACCGTGATGTCGTACGTCGCCTTGTCCGAGGGGTGGTGGTTGCCGGGGAACCAGGCCATGGAACCGACCGGTTCCCCGAGGGCCAGGGCGCCGTCCGCCGTGCGCAGCCAGCCCTCCCGGGAGCCGTCGGGGTCGGTGATCGGCCGCGGGGTGCCGGAGTAGGCGACCGTGACGCGGAAGGTCTCGCCCTTGTCGAGAGCGTGGGCGGGCCGGACGCTCAGCTCCTGGCCGCTGCGGCTCCAGTCGGCGCGGGCGCCCTCGACCGTGACCTCCTCGACGCTCAGGCCCCTCAGGTCCAGGTGGAAGGAGTCGAGGTCCTGTGCGGCGCGGGCCGTGATCGCCGCCGAGCCGGACAGCGCCGGGCGGCCCTTCGGGTCGTAGGCGAGCGTCAGGTCGTAGTGCGAGACGTCGTATCCGCCGTTGCCGGCCTTCGGGAAGTACGGGTCGCCGACACCCGCCGCGCCGTCGGCTCCGCGGCCGCCGCCACCCGAGCAGGCGGTGAGGAGGAACAGCACGAGGACGGAACGCACGAGGACGGAACGCACGGATCGGGGCACACCCGCGATCCTACGAGGGCATGACACCATCACCCTCGTGCTCGACATCGGCTACGCCCTCTCCAACCGCTTCCCGGACCCGCCGCAGACCGACTACCGCCGCGCCGACGTCCACGCGCTGCGGCACGACCTGTTCTGCGGTGACGTCTATCTCGCCGACACCAAGGCGGACCGGGAGGTGTCCACAGCCTGGGGATGGGTGCCGGTGCTGGACTTCGCGTGGGCGCTGTGCGACATCGTGGAGCGGATCGACCGGGATCCGGCGGGCTCCCGCGCCTCCCGCCCCCAGTACGCCGAGCTGGACTTCACCGAGTCCACCGACCGCATGCTCTTCGAGCGCCGCTTCGGCTGGGTGGACATCGAGGCCGACTGGATGCCGGCCGAGGAACCCCCGCTGACCTTCTCCCACACCGAACTGCGCCGCGAGTCCCGCGACTTCCTGCACGACCTCCTCGCCGATCTGATCGACCTGCACGAGGACCTGGGCGAGAACCCGGCGATCTGGACCCTCCAGGCCCGCTTCCCCCGCCTCCGCTGACCCGGCCCGTCCGCTCCCCCCTCTCCGCCTCTCCCGCTCCCCCTCCTACCCCTCCACCCTGATCCCCAGCTGCCCCGCCAGCACCGGCGCCAGATCCAGTAGCTGCGACATGCTGATCACCGCGCCCGACAGGCGGTCCACGCCCGCCGCGATACCCAGCTCGGCCGCGCCGCGCAGATCGACGTCGGTCAGGGTCGCCGCCGTGAAGTCCGCCCCCTTCACCGCGCAGTCCACGAACTCCACCCGCTCCAGCCGGGCCCCGCCGAAGTCCGGTTCGACGAGCACACAGCCCTGGAACACGACGTCCCGCAGCCGCGCCTGCCGCAGATTCAGGAAGTCGATCTTCCCGCCGCGGATCAGCACCCGCTCCAGCACGGCACCGTAGAGCTGGGTGCCGCCCAGGCGGGCCTCCGCCAGCTCGACGTCGCGCAGGGTCGCCTCCGCGAGATCGGTGCCGACGCCCCGTACGCCGGTGAGGACCGAGTCGAGGACGCGGGCGTGCCGGAGCCCCGCGCCGTCCAGCGCGCACTCCGTCAGGGCGCAGTCCATGAAGCGGGCGCCCGCCCCGTCCTGCCCGGCGAGGTCGAGTTCACGGAACTCCACCCCGTCGTAGTCCCCGTCGGGCTCCAGTCCCCCTCCCGCGAACGGCTCCAGCGCGGGCAGCCGCACCTCGGGCCGCCGCGCCCCCTTCACTCCCGCCCCACCGGCCCTGCCGGTCCCACCACTCGCTCGCCTCGCCATGCCCCCATCGTGCACCCCGCCACTGACAAAGCCCCCGACCTGCGACGACACCGCCGTTGTCACAAACCGGGGCCTCTCAGGTGTCCCAGTCACGAGACAGACCGGCCGGACAGGCCCACGAGACAGAACCCGCGAGAGCCAAGGAGCCCCCTCATGCGCCACCCCCTCACCGTCATCGGCGGCGGCTTCGCCGGCCTCACCGCCGCGATCGCCGCCGCCGAGGCGGGCGCCAAGGTCACCGTGCACGAGGCCCATCACACGCTCGGCGGACGGGCCCGGACCGCCGAGGGGCCGTACCGCACCAACGAGGGACCGCACGCCCTCTACGACGGCGGCCCGCACTGGACCTGGCTCCGCCGCCGCGACCTGGTCCCCGCGCTCGCGCCCCTGCCGCCCCTGGAGGTCACCCGGCTGCGGCTGCGGCACCACGGCGTGCTGCGCCGCACCCCGCCGCTCGGGCTGCTCAGGCTGCTGCGGCACCCCTCGCACCGCGCCCCCGTCGACGTCGACTTCCGTACCTGGGCCACCGGGCTGGTCGGTCCCGAGGGCGCCGAGGCCGCCGCCCACTACTCGGCCGTCGCCCTCTTCCACCACGACCCCGGCGCCCTGTCCGCCGCCTTCGTGCAGGAGCGGCTGCGCCGCGCGACCAAGCTGCCGCCCGAGGCGCGCTGTCCGCGCGGCGGCTGGGCGAGCCTCGTCGACCGGATGGCGGCCCGGGCCTGGAACCTCGGCGTGCGGATCGAGACCCTGTCCCGCGTCGACACCCTCCCCACCGGTGGGCCCGTCATCGTCGCCACCTCCCTCGACGCGGCCCGCCGGCTGCTCCGGGACGACTCGCTGACCTGGCCGAGCGGCCGTACCGTCCTCGTCGACCTCGCGCTGCGCACCCGGCGGGGCGACGCGTTCGCCGTCTCCGACCTGGACTCCCCCGGCTGGATCGAGCGCTTCGGCGCCCAGGACCGCACCCTCGCCCCGGCCGGGGAACAGCTCCTCCAGGGGCAGATCCCCATCGCCCCGCACGAGACGAAGGCCGACGGCACGGCCCGCGCCGAGCAGTTGCTCGACCTCGCGTTCGACGGCTGGCGCGAGCGGGTCACCTGGCGGAGGGAGGCCGTGGCGAACGGCCGTACCGGGGCGGTGGACCTGCCGGGCACGAGCTGGCGCGACCGGCCCGCCGTGGACCGCGGCGACGGCGTCCATCTCGCGGGGGACCAGGTCGCGGCGCCCGGAGTGCTGTCCGAGGTGTCCTTCAACAGCGCGCTCACCGCCGTGTCACTGGCGCTGGGCCGGAACACCCTTGACCTCAAGCATGCTTGAGGTTGAACAGTGGGTCCCCGAACAGCCCACCGCACGGCATACCGGGCGCACGTACGGCACACACCAGGGGGACCCATGCACGCCATCCGACTGCACGCCTTCGGTCCGGCCGAGAACCTCACCCTCGAGGAGGTGGACGGCCCCGTCCCGGGCCCCGGCCAGGTCCGTATCGCCGTACGAGCCGCAGGCGTCCATCTCCTGGACACGGCCCTGCGCGAGGGGATGCGGGGACCGGCCCCCGCGCCGGCCTCCCTGCCTACCGTCCCGGGGCGGGAGGTCGCCGGAGTCGTCGAGTCGCTCGGCGCGGACACGCCCGCGTCCTGGCTCGGCCGACGGGTCGTCGCCCACCTCGGCTTCGCGCCGGGAGGGTACGCCGAGCTCGCCGTGACCGACGCCGACCGGCTGCACGCGATCCCGCCGGGCCTGGACTTCGCCGAGGCCGTCGCGATGATCGGCACGGGGCGTACGGCGCTCGGGATCCTGCAGTTCGCCGAGCTGGGGCCGGACGCGGTGGTCCTCGTCCCGGCGGCCGCCGGAGGCATCGGCACCCTCCTCGTGCAGTACGCCCGCGGCACCGGCGCCACGGTGGTCGGTCTCGCCGGCGGGCCCCGCAAGACGGCCCTGGTGGCGGCGAACGGCGCCGACCAGGCCGTCGACTACGACGACCCGTCCTGGCCGCGGAAGGTCCGCGCCGGGCTGGGCGGCCGGGCCGTCACCGTGGTCCTCGACGGCGTCGGCGGCCAAGTCGCCCGCGAGGCCGTCGCCCTCCTCCGCCCCGGCGGGCAGCACCTCGTCTTCGGCTGGTCCGCCGAGGGCGTCCGCGACGGCAGGGGCCACTTCGTCGAGGGCGTCTCCCGGGCGGTCCTCGGTCCGGCGATGCTGGAACGGGCCGGAGGCCTGCGCGCCCTGGAGGAGCGCGCCCTGGCCGAGGCCGCCGCCGGCCGGCTCACCCCCGCCGTCCAGCGCTACCCGCTCGCCGAGGCCGCCGCCGCGCACCGCGCCCTGGAGAACCGGGGGACCGTCGGGAAGGTGGTCCTGGAGCCCTGACCGCCCAGGTCTCCACAAGGGGATGCAATACATCCCGATCCATGGTCTTCTGGGCAAATGAGTGTCACCCGGACAGGTGAACCCTCGACGGAGCCCGACCCCCGCCGCTGGTGGGGTCTGGTGATCATCGCCCTCGCCCAGCTCATGGTCGTCCTGGACGCGACGATCGTGAACATCGCGCTCCCCTCCGCCCAGCGCGCCCTCGGGATGTCGGACGGCAACCGCCAGTGGGTCATCACCGCCTACACCCTCTCCTTCGGCGGCCTGCTGCTGCTCGGCGGCCGGATCGCCGACCTCGTGGGCCGCAAACGCACCTTCGTCATCGGGCTGATCGGCTTCGCCGGCGCCTCCGCGCTGGGCGGGGCGGCCGTCGACGCGGGGATGCTGTTCGGCGCCCGCGCCCTGCAAGGGGCCTTCGCCGCCGTCCTCGCGCCCTCCGCGCTCAGCCTGCTGACCACGACGTTCACCGACCCCAGGGAACGCGGCAAGGCCTTCGGCATCTACGGCGCCCTCGCCGGCAGCGGCGCCGCGATCGGGTTCATCGTCGGCGGAGTCCTCACCGAGTACCTGGGCTGGCGCTGGTGCCTGTACGTCAACGTGCCCATCGCGATCGTCGCCGTGCTCGGCGCGACCGTCCTGCTGCACGACTCCCCCGGCCACCCCGCCCGCCTCGACGTGCCCGGGGCGGTGCTGGGCTGCGGCGGTCTGTTCGCGATCGTCTACGGCTTCAGCGAGGCCGAGTCGCGCGGCTGGAGCGACGCGTTCGTGCTGTCGCTGTTCGCGGGCGGGGCCGCCCTGCTCGCGGCCTTCGTGTGGTGGCAGACGCGCGCCCCGAGCCCGCTGCTGCCGCTGCACATCCTCAAGGACCGCAACCGCGCGGGCTGCCTGCTGACCATGATGCTGGCCATCATCGGCATGTTCGGCCTGTTCCTGTTCATGACCTACTACCTCCAGGTCATCCTCGGCTACTCGCCCATGAAGACCGGCTTCGCCTTCCTGCCGCTCACCCTCGCGATCATCGTCGGCTCCACCCAGATCTCGGCCCGGCTGCTTAGCCGGGTGCCGCCGCGCGCCCTGATGGTCCCCGGCATGATCCTCGCCGCGAGCGGCATGGTGATCCTCACCCAGATGACGGTGAACTCCTCCTACACCAGCGAGATCCTGCCCGCGCTGCTGCTCATGGGCCTCGGCATGGGCCTCACCTTCATGCCGGTCTTCGCCACGGCCACCGCCGGGGTCGCCCCCAAGGACGCGGGTGTCACCTCGGCCACCGTCAACACCTCGCAGCAGGTGGGCGGCTCCATCGGCACGGCACTGCTCAACACGATCGCCACCACCAGCGGCACCGCCTACATCACGGCCCACCTCGCCGGCCCCGCCGAGCGGAACGCGGTCACCCGCGCGGGCATCGTCCACGGCTACACCGTCGCCATCTGGTGGGCCGCCGGGATCATGCTCCTGGCGGGCCTGGTCGCGGGCCTGATGGTGACGGCGAAACCCCCGAAACACGAGGTCCCGTCCCAGGAGGCGGTCCCGGAGTCGGTGGGCTGAGCACCCGGCACAACAGAGCGGGGTGGACCAGAGGCCACCCCGCTCACCGTCGCGCCGGAACCGGCTCAGCGCACGACCGCCCCGGTCGCCGCGCTCATCGCCGATCCGTCCTTGTGCCCGGTCCGGTGCGCGATCACCTTGACGGTGATCCTCTTGCCCTTCTGCGCCGCCTTCAGCACCAGCGAGGACGTGGTCGCCCCGCTGATCGCCCGGCCGCCCGCGTACCACTGATACGCGTACGAGGTCGCCACCGGGCTCCAGGTCCCCTTGCCGGCCTTGAGCGTCCTGCCGACCTTCGCGGTGCCGCTGATCACCGGCGCCCCGGTCGCCTTCGGCGCGTCCCCCTTGGCCACGGTCACCGCCGCCGAGGTCGCCGAGGCGCCCGTCCAGCCGCTCCGGGCGGCGGTGACGGTCACCGTGAGCTTCTTTCCGGCCAGGGCGGCGGGCACGGTGTACGTCGCCGCCGTGGCCCCGGAGATCGCCGTCCCGTCGGCCTTCCACTGGTACGTGTACGAGGACGGGGCCGCCGACCAGCTGCCCGGCGTCGCCGCGACCCTGGCCCCCACCTTGGCAGTGCCGGTCACCTTGGGGGCGGCGGTGCCGGCGAGCGCGGGCCGCTCGGTGACGGTGAAGGTGCCGCGCGGGAACTCGCAGCAGCCGGCGAGGACGCCGACGCTCCAGGTGCCGGGGGACACACCGGTCAGGTCGAGGGTCGCGGTCAGCGTCCGGCGGTCGGCGGACACCGACTCGGTGGTGGCGGTCAGGGTCCTGCCGCTCTGCGCCAGCCGTACCGTCGCGGTCGACGGCAGCGCGGTGCCGGTCACGGTGAGCGTGACCCGGCCGCCCGCGGCACCGCTGTCCGGGGCGAGGGCGGTGACGCCCACCCGGTCCGGGCCGCACAGCGCGGCCGTGCAGCTCAGCCTGGCGCTGTAGGCGGTGGTGGACGCCTTCTCCGGCAGACCGAGCACGAACACGGACGGGGCGGCGGCGGACGAGGAGCCGCCCGCGGCGCACTGGTATCCCGTCGGGATGTACAGCACGCAGCCCTTGTTCCAGGCGCTGTTGTACAGGGCCGGCACCGCCGTGGTGGTGGCGCCGGTGGTGTCGGTGATCTCGGCGTTGAAACGGTCGTACCCGGCGGTGGGCAGCACCGCACAGACGGTGGAGCGCGCCTCGTCGAGCGTGCCGGTGACGGGGCCGTATCCGTAGGCCACGGACGGAACCCCGGTGCACTCCGGCACGGGGCCGGCCGCGGTCGCGATGTTCGCCCGCGTTGGCTAGTGCCGGCCAGCCACCCGGTCCGCGATCCGTGCCAGCCGTGAGGAGCCGGCGCTGTGGGTCTTTGTCTCGCGCCGGTCGGCGGTGCGGTAGGTGGCGTACATGCCCTGGACGCCCAGCCAGCGCAGCGGCTCCGGCTCCCAGCGGCGGACCTTGTGCCCGACCCACGGCAGGACGGTCAGATCGGTGTTGCCGCCCTGCCCGGAGTCCAGCAGCACCAGGTCGCGCAGGGTCCGGCCGGCGAGGTTGGTCGTGGCGACGCCCGAGCCGACGTATCCGCCCGCCCAGCCGAGACCGGAGGCCCGGTCCAGGGTGACCGTGGCGCACCAGTCGCGCGGTACGCCGAGGACACCGGACCAGGCGTGCTCGACACGCACCCCGGCGAGCGCCGGGAAGAAGGCGAGAAGGATCCCCCGCAGCGCCTCGACGGTGGCGGGCTGGGTGCCGCCGTCGTGGTCGGTGCGCGAGCCGAAGCGGTACGGCACCCCGCGCCCGCCGAGCGCGATCCGGCCGTCGGCGGTGCGCTGGGCGTACATGTAGGCGTGCGCCATGTCCCCGAGCGCCTCCCGGCCCTCCCACCCGACGGCCGCCCACTGCCCGGCGGTGAGCGGCTCGGTGGCGATCATCGAGGAGTTCATGGGGAGCCAGGTCCGCTTCTCGCCCCTCAGCGCGGCGGTGAAGCCCTCGGTGCAGCGCAGGACGTACGGCGCCCGCACGGTCCCGTACGGGGTCACGGCCCGCCCGGCGTGGATCTCGGTGACCGGGGTCGACTCGTACACCTCGACGCCCAGCGCCTCGACGGCCGCCGCGAGCCCCTTGACCAGCTTCACCGGGTGCACGCGCGCCCCGTGCGGGGTCCACGTCGATCCGACGGCGCCCGCGATCCGCAGCCGCTCGGCGGTCTCCCGGGCGCCGTACAGCTCGCGGTCCTTCTCCCCGTACGACAGTTCGTGCGCGTGGAAGTCCCTGAGGCGGGCCAGCTGCGCCGGGGTGCGGGCCACCTCCAGGACCCCGCCGCGGTGGACGTCGGCCTCGACGCCCTCCTCGGCGAGCGCCCGGACCACCTCGGCGACGGTGTCGTTCATGGCGCGCTGGAGCCGTACGGCGGCCTCGTGGCCGTGCAGGGCGGCGTACCGGTCGCGGCCCGCGACGCCGTTGTAGAGCCAGCCGCCGTTGCGGCCGGAGGCTCCGTAGCCGCAGAACCGCTGCTCCAGGACGGTGATCCGCAGGTCGGGGGCGGCCTTCTTCAGGTAGTACGCCGTCCACAGGCCGGTGTAGCCGCCGCCCACGACGACGACATCGGCGGAGCGGTCCCCGCCGAGCGGCTCGCGCACCGCGGGCAGGCCGTCGTCCGCGTACCAGAAGGAGATCCCGCCGTTCACGACATCGCTTGCCGAGGTGCTCATGGCCGGACGTTATCCGGTGGAACAGCGTCTGTCTCCTTCGGATTCCGCAGTCTTCCGCGCCCTCTGACCAGCGGATAGCAGCCGAGCCCGATCAGGACGGCGACGAAGTGACCGAGGTCGGTGAAGGTCGGCCCGGCGGTCAGCGGCACCGCGAAGAAGACGAGGACGACCGCGAGATACACGTACCGCCATGGCCCGCGGATCCGGTAGCCGAGCACCGCCGCCACCCCCGCCAGCGCGTAACTCACCCCGATGTCCAAGGTGTTGACCGAGGACTCCGGCGCCATCCCGTCCCGGATCGCCTTCAGCAGCGCGCCCTCGCTGACCAGCGTGGCCAGCACGTGCGACGCCACGCACACCGTCAGCCAGCGCCAGGTCCCCAGCCAGCGCTCCGCCCGGGCGTGGAAGACGGAGTACAGCAGCGCGTACGGCAGCCAGTGGCCGCCGTCGATCCACATCGCACTCGCGATCAGCACCCGCACGGGATGCCGGGACAGCTCATGGAGGTTGGTCGAGCGCTGCCGCAGGAACTCCTGTTCGAACTCCGGGGACATGTGGTGCAGCGCGACCGTGGTGAAGAACAGGACCGTCAGCCACAGGTAGGTGCCGGGTGCGCTGCGGACGTACGACCACACCGCCCGCCGCACACCGGAAAACCGCGGGAGCCGATTCACACCCGCAAGTATCGTCCCGGAGGTGATCGACATTCCGGGCGCCCTGGTGACAGAACAGGTAAAGATCCACGGCGAGGCGGGGCGGGCCTTCGTCGCGGGGCTGCCGGACCTGGCGGCCGGTTTCCTACGACGCTGGGGACTGCGGATCGACGGGCCGCCGATGCACGGACTGTGCGCGCTGGTCCTGCCGGTGAGAGCCGCCGACGGCACCCCGGCCGTGCTCAAGCTCCAGCTCCTCGACGAGGAGACGGCGGGCGAGCCGGTCGCCCTGCGGGTCTGGAACGGCGACCACGCGGTACGGCTCCTGCGGCACGACGAGCCGACCGGCACCCTGCTCCTCGAACGCCTCGCGGCGCACCGCCCGCTGTCCCGGGTCGAGGACGCCCGCACGGCCGTGCGGGTCATCGCCGGTCTGCTGGCCCGGCTGACGTCCGTCCCCGCGCCGCCGGGCCTGCGGAAGCTGGGCCGTGTGGCGCGGTCCCTGCTGGAGCGCACGCCGGGCGCGCTCGCCCGGATCCCCGAGCCGGACGGACGCCGCCTGACGGCCGACTGCGCGGCGGCCGTACGCGAGGTCGCGGCCGAGCCCGGCAACCGGCTCCTGCACTGGGACCTCCACTACGACAACGTCCTCGCGGCCGACCGCGCCCCGTGGCTCGCGATCGACCCGAAGCCACTCGCGGGCGACCCCGGCTTCGAGCTCTGGCCGGCCCTGATCAACCGCTTCGACCCCGACGACGTCCGCCGCCGCTTCGACACGATGACCGGCGTGATGGGACTCGACCGGGACCGCGCCAGGGCCTGGACCCTGGGCCGACTGCTGCAGAACACCCTGTGGCGGACAGAGGACGGCACCCCGCCGTCACCGGCCGAACTGGAGATCGGCCGCCGCCTGCTGGGCCGAACATGACTCTGCCCGCCGCTTATGAGCGACGGGCAGGGAAGAGCCGCCTGTCGGAATCGAACCGACGACCTGGAGCTTACAAGGCAACCGCTCTACCAACTGAGCTAAGGCGGCAGAACCACGCCACGTCAACGACGCCGCGAAGCGTCGCCCACCTTACACAGTCGCTCCCTTCCAGGACCACGGATCTCTCCTCAGAACCGGTCGCCCTGAGTAGGATCAGCACGTGACCGACACCACACTCGCTCAGGCCGGCACAAACATCGCCGCGAGCTTATTCGCGGAACACGAACCCTCAAGCACAAGCCCGGACGGGCCCATCAGACAGGGCGACGTGCTTGAGTTCCTGCAACCGGGAGACGCGTTCCCGTTCGGGGCCGGGGGCACACTTGGCTTCGTCGTCACGGCCAACTGCGATCTCGCCTATGCGAAGAACTGGAACCTCATAACCTACGTGCCGGCGATTCCGGTCGAGTCGTACGTGAAGCAGTTCGTTCTCCCCAAAGAGATACAGGCCCAGCGTTCCGACGCCGAGAAGGCAGTCCGAAATTTCTTCAGCGAATCCCGCACATCGGACCCGGTTGACCGCGCGTTCGAGATGCTGCGTCTGGGGTACGAACCGGAAGCCATCGCGACACTCGTTTCACCGAACGGCAAGAAGCGCGAAAATTTCATCACCGGGGTGCATCGCCTGCTGGCGCTGGAGAAAACCGAGAACGAGATCGAGCGCTGTTCCCACACCGAAACCTTCTGCCCCTGCCTCCGAGGCCACTGCAAGCGCCTGGATGCGACAAAGTCGATGAAGAAGGCTGCCGTCGACGTCCTTCGCAGCGGCGTCCGTGAACGGCTGAAGCGCTTCCCGGGCGACTTCCTCTACGTCCACAAGCCCAGCCCGCACCACGCTGTCGGCTACGTCGCACTCTTGCGCCTCGTCAGCAGCGTACCTGACGCGTCAGTCGTCGTCAGGCCCCTGGAGGAAACCCCGGCCACGCAAGCCCGCCGAGTGGCCCGACTGAACACCCTGTTCTGCCATCGCGTCGTACAGCAGATGGCTCAGGTTTTCACGGACATCGGCCTTCCCGCAGACTACGAGGCCGCCCGGGAAACTCATCTGACGATGATCTCCGAAAATTGGGAATACTGACTTGAAAGCTTTCACCCGCGCCAGCCTGTCCTCTTATCTTCAGAATTTTTACGCCGACCCCGATCACGAGGACGAGGACGGATTCGTCTCCGACAACGTCGTAATGAAGGAGGTTGGCAAATCCACCTATTATGTGCATCGCGAGGACACGGAGGCCAGCAGCCTCATCCTCATCGAGGAGTTCCCCTGGGAAGTGATCCACGACGGATCCGAGTACACAGCGGCTCGCTTCCTGGAGCGCGTCGACCGGGGCGCGCAGGCGATGTCCCGTCCTCCCGTCTCCTTACCGCCGGGGTGGAGCAAGTTCTCCTACGAAAACCTGCTGGCTTTCTTCGCCCTCCCCAGGAACATGAACCCGGATTCGTTGCGCTGGATAGCCGAATCGCTCGGCAACGGCCACTACTGTTTCTGGGACATCACAAGCCGGAACGACCGCGTGTCGCTGCAACGGTTCAGAACCGAGCGCGACCTGACTCCCGCCAACATGACCCTGGAGGGATATCCCGCCGCGCTCGAAGCGGCTCGCGCCTCCTTCCTCCGGCGCGCTCCCAAGCCGCAGCGCGTGCAGAACTCGGTCGATTTAGAACGCGTCGGCACCGGCGCACTGCTACAAAACCGCTCCTTCTCCGAGTGGATGCCCTATCTGACCGATACACAGAGGGGCATCCTGGCGAGCGATCTCTCGAACCCCCTGAAGATCCGTGGCGCCGCCGGCACCGGGAAGACGCTGATACTCCAGCTCAAAGCCCTCAAAGAGCTGTACCAAGCGGACGACTCCACGGCGGGGCCGCTACCGCGTATCCTTTACCTCACCCACAGCTGGGCCATCGCCCAGCAGGTCGAGGAAGCGTTCCACAAACTCGACGAGCGGGGACTGTGCGACCAGATCGAGGTCATGCCGTTGACCTTCCTCTGCCAGTGGCTCAGGAACACCGAGTTGGAAGTACTGGGCGAGGACAGCCTCGACGGCAAACAGCAGCAGATGCAGCTCATCGACACCGCGGTCGCGCGCATCAAGGAACACACCTGGGGGTCCTACCGGGATCACGTGAGCGACTGGGTCGCCGACGGAGTCGAGGCGGAGCCCGACGAACCCGAGCGACTTCGCCTGTGTTGGGCCTTGCTGCGCGAGTACGCGGAGGTCTTCGACACCCACCAGATCAAGCCCAGTTTCAACGCGCTGGAGGAGTACCGGGGCCTGAGCCGGCGATCCTGGATGGTCCCGCTGGACACTCTCATGGACCGGGAGTTGGCGTTCGCCGCCTACCGCTTCTACATCAAGGACCTGATCGACCAGCACCAACTCACCACCGACCAGGTCGTCGATGACTTCCGCCGATACCTGGAGACGTACACCTGGCACGCCCTCCGGGAGAGCCTTGGGTACGACCTCATTTTCGTGGACGAGTTCCACCTCTTCAGTGACTCGGAGCGCTACCTGCTGCATCACCTCACCCGAGAGGCAGAAGAACATCCCCGACTGATCATGGCGATGGACCCTTTTCAGTCGATCTTCGTACTGTTGACCGGTCTGTCCGAGAACGAACTCAGCAGGGGATCAGGAAAGGTATTCCAACGGAATCAGACCGTGGACTCCATCGACCTCGAGAAGGTGCATAGATTTTCCACGCAGGTGTTCGCGTTCGTCCAGTACCTGCACAGCTCGGTACCCAACATGGTCGAAATGGGCCACGACTGGGAATATCAGTTGCCCAGCACCGGCGGTGAAGCCGGGGAGGGCATGCCGCACATCACGTTCGCCCAGCGGGACGAACTGCCCATGACAGCGCTTCGCGCAGCTTTCGAACAACTCAGGCAGAGCGCCGAGGACCAGAGGGTCGCGATCGTCGGAGTGGGCACCGGCGACCTCGAAGTGATCAAGAAAGCTTTGGACGACCCGGAATTCTCCAAGAAGTCGGCGGTACTGATCGAGGGACGGGACGACATCGACCGGCTGAGGTACTCACGCCGGGCCCTGATCGTCACGGCCGCCCAGTACGCCGCAGGCCTGCAGTTCTCCCATGTCGTCGTGCTGGGCGGGGCCGGCGGGCTGCACGAGTACGGGCATGGAGGCAGCGCCATGCGCGCGTTGTACTCGCAGTTCTATCTCGCCGTGAGCAGGGCGGAGAGCCACCTGTCCGTCTTCGCCCCCCGGGACGGGGAATTCAGCATGATCGTCAACAACGCCCTGGAAGCGGGTGTCGCCAGGACCTGAGCGAACAGGGACCCCGTCGAAAATTTCCGCGAAGTTCACATGCCTCCGGGTACTGACAGATCCGCCGGAGCCGAGGTAGCGTCCTGAGCCAGTTCACCCGTGTGGACTACACCAACCACCTTCCTACAACGGATCGTCCGGCACGTTCCTGCCGGTAGAAGGGGGCCTCTGAGCCATGGCCACTGTCACGTTCGACAAGGCGACCCGGATCTACCCCGGTTCCACCAAGCCCGCCGTCGACGGCCTCGACATCGAGATCGCGGACGGCGAGTTCCTCGTCCTGGTCGGCCCGTCCGGCTGCGGCAAGTCGACCTCCCTGCGGATGCTCGCGGGTCTCGAGGACGTCAACGGCGGTGCGATCCGCATCGGTGACCGCGACGTCACCCACCTGCCGCCCAAGGACCGGGACATCGCCATGGTGTTCCAGAACTACGCGCTCTACCCGCACATGACCGTCGCCGACAACATGGGCTTCGCGCTCAAGATCGCCGGCGTCAACAAGGCGGAGATCCGGCAGAAGGTCGAGGAGGCCGCGAAGATCCTCGACCTCACCGAGTACCTGGACCGCAAGCCGAAGGCCCTCTCCGGCGGTCAGCGCCAGCGTGTCGCCATGGGCCGCGCCATCGTGCGCGAGCCCCAGGTGTTCCTCATGGACGAGCCGCTGTCGAACCTCGACGCCAAGCTCCGTGTCTCGACCCGTACGCAGATCGCGTCCCTGCAGCGCCGCCTCGGCATCACCACCGTCTACGTCACCCACGACCAGGTCGAGGCCCTGACGATGGGCGACCGCGTGGCGGTCCTCAAGGACGGTCTGCTCCAGCAGGTCGACACCCCCCGCAACATGTACGACAAGCCCGCCAACCTGTTCGTGGCCGGCTTCATCGGCTCCCCCGCGATGAACCTCGTCGAGGTGCCGATCGCCGACGGCGGTGTGAAGTTCGGCAACTCGGTCGTGCCGGTGCAGCGTGACGCGCTCTCCTCCGCCACCGACAAGACGGTCACCGTCGGCGTCCGCCCCGAGCACTTCGACGTCACCACCGACTCCGCCACCGGTCTCGGCGTCGTCGTGAACGTGGTCGAGGAGCTCGGCTCCGACGCCTTCGTCTACGGCACCGCCAAGGTCGGCGGCGAGTCCAAGGACCTCGTGGTCCGCGTCGGCGGCCGTGACGTCCCGGAGAAGGGCAGCACGCTGCACGTCGTCCCGCGCGCGGGCGAGACCCACGTGTTCTCCACCTCCACGGGCGAGCGCCTCTCCGACTGACCCACCCAGATCGACGAGAAGGGCCCCGCAGGCTGCTGCGGGGCCCTTCTCGCTGCCTCGGACAGCGCACAGAAACCCCGGCACACCGGACATGTACCCCACCCGGCCCAACGACCGTCAACCCACTACCCCACAAGGGACACCACTTCATCCCCCGTCCGAGTGACGAGATGTCGCCGAATGATTACGGGGCGCTACCCTCACACGCGTGAAGCACTCCGCGAACCACTCCACCCAGCGCACGCGACGCGGCCAGGGCGGCCCAGCCCGCCGGATCGGCCGCTCGCTCGCCCTCGTCCTGCCCGTCGTCATGGTGCTCTCGGGAACCCTCGCGGTCACCCGGGTCAACTGGTCGGGAGACCCCTCGGACTCGGTGCTCACCGCCTCCGACGTCTCCACCGCGCACCGCACCTCCCACGGCGCCCCCCAGGCCCCCCAGGACGTCCTGCGCGACCAGCTCCTGACCGAGCTCCAGCAGAAGGACCCGGGCACCGCCCTGACCCACCTCCAGGCCGCGGTGAACGGCAGGCCGTCGCTGGCGAAGCACTGCACCTCCATCGCCCGCGCCCTCGGCCGCGCCGCGGTCCGTCTCTACGGCCCCTCGCGCGCCCAGTCCTACGCCCGCCCGGTCTGCGACACCTCCTTCGCCTCGGGCGTCCTCGCGGCCCACAGCTAGCCCCTCACCCGGGGTCGCGGCTCCCCCGCCCGAGACGGGGGGGCCGCTCAGGCGGCTGTCAGGCACCTCTTACGGCACGTACACCCGCGCCGCGTACAGTGCCGCCCATGACTCACCCGCACGCCGCGTCGCGCCCCACGCAAGCCGTCGTCCTGGCCGGTGGCCAGGGGTCCCGGCTGCGTCCGTACACCGACGACCGGCCCAAGCCCATGGTCGAGATCCCCGGCACGGGAACCCCGATCATCGGCCACCAGCTCTCCTGGCTCGCCGAGGAGGGCGTCACCGACGTCGTCGTCTCCTGCGGCCATCTGGCCGAGGTTCTGCAGGACTGGCTGAAGTCCGCCGACCTGCCGGTCAACGTCACGACGGTCGTCGAGACCGAACCGCTCGGCCGCGGCGGCGGCCTGAGGTACGCGGCCGCCCGACTGCCCCACCCGGACCGGCCCTGGTACGCCACCAACGGCGACATCTGGACCCGCTTCTCGCTGCGCGAGATGGCCGACTTCCACACCGAGCGCGACGCGGTCGCCACCCTCGCGCTGGCGCGGCCGCGCATCCCGTGGGGGGCGGTGCAGACCGACGGCTTCGGGCACATCACCGACTTCATCGAGGCACCGCCGACGACGTACGAGATCAACGCGGGGGTGTACGTCTTCTCCCCCGAGTTCGCCGGGCTGCTGCCCGAGCGGGGGGATCACGAGCGGACGACGTTCCCTCACCTCGCGCGCGAGCGGCGGCTGGCTGGCTTCCCGATCCCTCAGGGGGCGTACTGGCGGGCCATCGACACGGCGAAGGATCTGACGGAGGCGGCGAAGGAACTGGCGGCGCTGGGTCGCTGACGGTCCGGCCGTTCTTCGGGTGCGGCCGGTGGGGGTCGTTCGCGCAGTTCCCCCCGCCCCTGAAAAGCAGAACACCAGGTGCCGTGCGCTGATGAGCGCACGGCACCTGCTACGTCTTTGTTCCAGGGGCGCGGGGAACTGCGCGATCAGCCCCCACCGGCCCGCAGCCGAACCGCAACCGCTACCCCAGCAAACCCCCCACCAGCCCGGGCTGACCGGAGGACGACGATCCACCCGACGTACCACCGGTCGAACCACCGGAGGTACTCGTGGAGCCACCCGACGTCGGCCCCGAGCTGGTGCTCGGTGCCTGGCCGCCGCCCGTCGTGGTGGACTGCCGCGGCGGCGCCTGCCCCGCCGTGCCCTGGGTCTGGCTGGGCGCGCCCGCACCCGCACCCGTGGTGGCGGTGTCACGGGCGGGCGGCGTGCCGGCGGTGCCGGCCGTCGGCGCCGCCGACGTCGCGCCCTGGGTGGGCGAGGTGGACGCCTCGGGGCTGCGGGACGCCTCGCGGGAGCCGGACTCCTCCGGGAGCGGGGCGCCGGGCAGCTCGTTGCGCGGGGCCTCGCCGGGGCCGGGGACGACGACACGGTCGGCGTCGCGGACGGCGCCGCCGAGCAGGGAGCCGATCAGCAGGGTGAGACCGACGGCGATCGCGGTGACGAGAGCGCCGCGGCGCAGGACGTACCGGCGCAGCTCCCAGATGTCGGAGCGGGGGCCGAGCCGGCGCCAGGCCCCGGCGGCGAGGCGGCCGTCGACGGAGTAGACCGGGGCGCCCGCGATGATCAGCGGGGACCAGGCGGCGAGGCAGATGATGTCGGGGGTGTCGTAGACCGGGACGGTCTTCCAGCTCACGGTGACGATGAGCGCCGCCGAGAGCGCGGCGCCGACGGCCGCCGCGACGCGCTGCCAGCAGCCCAGGACGGTGAGGACGCCCACGACGACCTGGAGGAAGGCGATCACGAGCCCGGAGCCGACGGGGTGGTGCAGGGCGAACTGGCGCAGCGGCTCGGCGACTTCCCAGGGGTGCAGGGTGTTGAGCCACTTCACCATGGAGCCGCGCTTGCCGCCGTCGAAGTAGACGGGGTCGCACAGCTTGCCCATGCCGGCGTAGACGGAGATGAAGCCGAGGAAGACCCTGAGCGGGAGCAGCACCACGCCCAGGTTCATCCGGCGGCCGGGGTAGTAGGCGTGCCGGGAGGAGTCCGGGTCGCCGGCGTGGCGCCCGCCGCGCGGCTCGACCGCCTCGGCGAGCGCCTCCCCGAAGTCCTCGAACTCGGCGTCGTCGTAGGGGCGTTCGTCGTAGGGGGGTTCGTCGTAGGCGCTGCCGACCGTGCGCATGTGCGGCAGGAGCCGGTTCTCGCCGGCCACCGGGGCGCGCTGGGCGCCTACGATGGGCGTTTCCAGGGTCTGTGCCGCGAGATCGCCGTCGTAGCCGCCGACGCGGGGGATGACCTGGGTGGCTCCGGCGTCGGCCCCGGGGGGCGCGCCGTGGCCCACGCTGCCCGCGCGCACCGCCTGGAGCAGCCGGTGGGCGCCGGTGTCGTCCGGGGCGGTCTGGCCGCTCCAGACGACGGGGCGGCGGCGGGCACCGGTGGCGGCGCCCGCCCGGCCCGCCGCGCCGACGACGGGGATACGCGTGGTGTCCTGGTTGGCGCTCATGTGCCGGGCGATCCGCGGGGATTGGTTCCGCCGCGCCGACACGCCCAGCTGCACGCGGAAGCTCGCGTGATTGACGATGATCTGCGCCGGATCGCTCGGCACCTTCACCATGCTCAGCGCGGGAGCGTCATCGAAACCGGAATCGAATCCCGACGAGCGGCCCCCCGTGGGTGTGCGGGGTGTTCTGGTGTCCACACTCATCTAACCGAGTGACGTGTGGTTAGGACACTGCTTTGACCCGCCGGATCTGTCCGGACTCCGTCAAGGTTGCCCCACCCGCCGGATTTAACCCGACGGGGTGACGGAGCGGACAGACGTTCAGGCCCGGCGCCGAGCGGCCTCGTACAGCACGATCCCCGCCGCCACACCGGCGTTGAGGGATTCCGCGCCGCCCGGCATGGGGATGCGGACCCGGAAGTCGCAGGTCTCGCCGACCAGCCGGGACAGGCCCTTGCCCTCGCTGCCGACGACGATGACGACCGGGCCGTCCAGCGCCTCCAGCTCGCCGATCTCCGCCTCGCCGTCGGCGGCCAGGCCGACGACCGCGATACCGGCCTTCTTGTACGCCTCCAGGGCGCGGGTGAGGTTGGTCGCGCGGGCGACGGGCGTACGGGCCGCCGTGCCCGCCGAGGTCTTCCAGGCACCGGCGGTCATCCCGGCCGCGCGGCGCTCGGGGACGACCACGCCGTGGCCGCCGAACGCGGAGACCGAGCGGACGACGGCACCCAGGTTGCGCGGGTCGGTCACCCCGTCGAGGGCGACGATCAGCGGGTCCTCGCCCTCGTCGTGGGCGGCGTCGACCAGGTCCTCGGGGTGGGCGTACTCGTACGGCGGGACCTGGAGGACGAGCCCCTGGTGGTTGAGGCCGTTCGTCATGCGGTCCAGCTCGGGGCGCGGGGCCTCCATGAGGTTGATGCCGCCGCGCTCGGCCGCGAGCTGGAGCGCCTCGCGCACCCGCTCGTCGTTGTCGATGAACTGCTGGACGTAGAGGGTGGAGGCGGGGACGCCCTCCCGCAGCGCCTCGACGACCGGGTTGCGGCCGACGACCAGCTCGGAGGCGCTCTTGCCGCCCCGCCCGCGCGCCACGGGACGCCGCTGGACCTGCTTCGCCTTGGCGGTGGCGACGCGGTTCTTCTTGTGCCCCTTGCGCATCTCGGCGGGCGGGGTGGGGCCCTTGCCCTCGAGGCCCCGGCGCCGCTGGCCGCCACTGCCGACCTGCGCGCCCTTCTTGCCGGACATGCGGCGGTTGTTGGCTGCCATGACCTACCTGATTCTGTGCGGAGGTGTGCGTATGTCTATGCAGTGTGCCGCCCGGGGAGCCGGGCGGCACAATCGATCAAGGGAACGGGCTGCGCGGGACTACCGGGTCCCGAGGGTCCAGCGCGGTCCCTGCGGGCTGTCCTCGATGGTCAGCCCGGACTGGTTGAGCTGGTCGCGGATCGCGTCCGCGGTGCCCCAGTCCTTGCGGGCGCGGGCCGCCTCCCGCTGGTCCAGGACCAGGCGTACGAGGCTGTCGACCACGCCGTGCAGATCCTCGCCCTTCTCGGCCCCGCCCGCCCAGTGCGCGTCGAGCGGGTCCAGACCGAGGACGCCGAGCATGGCGCGGACCTCGGCGAGCCGGGCCACGGCCGCTTCCTTGTCGTCGGCGGCCAGCGCGCTGTTGCCCTGGCGGACGGTGGTGTGCACGACGGCGAGGGCCTGCGGGACGCCCAGGTCGTCGTCCATCGCCTCGGCGAACGCCGGCGGCACCTCGGCGGCGGGCTCGACGGCGCCGCCCGCCTTCTCGACGACGCGCTGCACGAACCCCTCGATGCGGGCGAACGCCGACTCGGCCTCGCGCAGCGACTCCTCGCTGTACTCGATCATCGAGCGGTAGTGCGGGGTGCCGAGGTAGTAGCGGAGCACGATCGGGCGCCAGTTCCTGACCATCTCGCCGACCAGCACGCTGTTGCCGAGCGACTTCGACATCTTCTCGCCGCTCATGGTGACCCAGGCGTTGTGCACCCAGTACTGCGCGAACTCGTCGCCGTAGGCCTTGGCCTGGGCGATCTCGTTCTCGTGGTGGGGGAAGATCAGGTCCAGGCCGCCGCCGTGGATGTCGAAGGCGGAGCCGAGGTACTTGTGGGCCATCGCGGAGCACTCCAGGTGCCAGCCGGGACGGCCGCGGCCCCACGGGGTCTCCCAGTCGGGCTCGCCCGGCTTGGTCGCCTTCCACATGGCGAAGTCGCGCGGGTCGCGCTTGCCGGTGATGCCCTCCTCGGTGGGCTGGCGCAGATCGTCGATGTCCTGGTTGGACAGCGCCAGATAGCCGGGGTAGGAGCGCACGTCGAAGTAGACGCTGCCGTCGGCCTCGTACGCGTGACCGCGCTCGATGAGGACGCGCATCATCTCGATCATCTCGGGGACGTGCCCGGTGGCACGCGGCTCGTACGTGGGCGGCAGGCAGCCGAGGGCCTGGTAGCCGTCGTTGAACGCGCGCTCGTTGTCGTAGCCGATGGACCACCAGGGACGGCCCTGCTCGTACGACTTGGTGATGATCTTGTCGTCGATGTCGGTGACGTTGCGGATGAACGTGACGTCGTAGCCGCGGTACTCGAACCAGCGGCGCATGATGTCGAAGTTCAGGCCGGAACGGATGTGGCCGATGTGCGGGGCCGCCTGCACGGTGGCGCCACAGAGGTAGATCGAGACACAGCCCGGCTGGAGCGGGGTGAAGTCACGGATCTGCCGGGCGCTGGTGTCGTACAGGCGAATAGTCACGCTGCCTAGGGTAGTGGGCGGCAGGTGCTCTCCTCACCCCAGTCTGACCACCAAAGCGGTCGCCACGGCCATCAGGCCTTCCTCCCGCCCCGGGAACCCCAGGCCGTCCGTGGTCGCCCCCGACACCGACACCGGGGCCCCGGCCGCCTCCGACAGGATCTTCTGCGCCTCCGCCCGCCGCTTGCCGATCTTCGGCCGCGGCCCCACGACCTGTACGGCGATGTTCCCGACGGTGAAACCGGCCTCGCGGACGATGCGCGCCGCCTCCGTCAGCAGGGTCACTCCCGAGGCGCCGGACCACTCGGGGCGGCCGGTGCCGAAGTGCTGTCCGAGGTCGCCGAGGCCGGCGGCGGAGAAGAGCGCGTTGCAGGCGGCGTGGGCGACGACGTCGGCGTCGGAGTGGCCGGCCAGGCCCGGGCCCTCGTTCTCCCACTTCAGGCCCGCGCACCACAGCTCGCGGCCCTCCTCGAAGGCGTGGATGTCGGTGCCGATGCCGACCAGGGGCAGCGGGGGGAGGTCAGAAGCCATCGTTGAGCCTCCTGCGGGCCAGGACCGCCTCGGCGAGGACCAGGTCGAGGGGGCGGGTGACCTTGAAGGCCTCCTCGTGGCCGGGGACGACCACCACGGTCGGCCCGAGCTGCTCGACCATGCTCGCGTCGTCGGTGACGTCCCCGGTGACCGTCTCGTGGGCGCGGACCAGGGTGGCCCGGTCGAAGCCCTGGGGGGTCTGGACGGCGCGCAGCCGGGCGCGGACCGGGGTGGCGACGACCGGCTCGGGGTCTCCGGTGACCCGGGCCGGCTCGACCTCCTTGACGGTGTCGGCGAGCGGCAGCGCCGGGACGACGGCGGGGGCGCCCTCGCGGACGGCCTCGATGACGGCGTCCACGGTGTCCACGGGGACCAGGGGCCGGGCGGCGTCGTGGACGAGGACGATGTCGTACTCGGGCGGCAGGGCGTCCAGGCCGAGGCGCACGGACTCCTGGCGGGTGTCGCCGCCGGGGACGACGAGGAAGTCGGTGCGGTCGGGCAGCGCGTGCGCGTCGAGCAGCGACTTGACCTCGGCGGCGCCGTCCGGCGGGGCCACGACGACCACCAGGGAGACGGACCGGGAGGCGGCGAGGGCGCGCACGGCGTGGATCAGCATGGGCGTGCCGTTCAGCGCGCGGAGCGCCTTGGGGGCGCCCGGGCCGAGGCGTACGCCCCGGCCGGCGGCCGGAATCACCGCGGCCGTACGGGCGGGCGCGGGCGAGGGACGCGAATCGTCAGACATCGGTTCCTGTCAGGTTTGTGTGCTCGGCCTAGTTGGGTACGGAGACAGCGTGCCGGGCGCGACGCCTTGACCGGACCCTTCCGTGACGCGCCGGTCGAGCGCTGCCCGGGCTCGGCACGCAAAGTATCGGGGTTTCCCCGAAGTGGGTCCGCAGCGGGTTTCCCCGGGTTTCGCCGAGGGGGACGACCCGGAGGCGGGACCGCCCGTAGGTGGGCGCACGGCATCCGGACGCGAACATGCCGCAGCGCCCGGCGACGGGAAATACGTCATCGGGCACCGCGGCATTTCGGTGTTCAACGGTGTGCGTCGGCGTCGGCCTTCGCCGGCGTCAGGACGCGAGAACCTCGTCGAGCAGGGCCTCGGCCTTGTCCTCGTTGGTGTTCTCCGCGAGGGCGAGCTCGCTCACCAGGATCTGGCGCGCCTTGGCGAGCATGCGCTTCTCACCGGCGGAGAGTCCGCGCTCGCGCTCACGACGCCACAGGTCACGTACGACTTCCGCGACCTTGATGACATCGCCGGAGGCGAGCTTCTCCAGATTTGCCTTGTAGCGACGCGACCAGTTCGTGGGCTCCTCGGCGTACGGCGCGCGCAGCACCTCGAAGACCCGGTCCAGCCCGTCCTGACCGACCACATCACGCACGCCGACGAACTCCGCATTGTCCGCTGGCACACGCACCGTCAGGTCACCCTGGGCGACCTTCAGCACCAAGTAGGTCTTGTCCACGCCTTTGATCTGGCGAGTTTCGATGGCCTCGATCAGCGCGGCCCCGTGATGGGGATAGACCACGGTGTCGCCAACCTTGAACGTCATGTGACAGGTACCCCTTCCGTGGCTATCCAGGGTAACACGGAAACTGCGGTTCCTGAATGGCGTTTTCGCAGGTCAGGGCATATCTCGGGGCTTGACAACTGCAACAGGAACGTGCTGCGGGCCGCTCACGGAAGCAGGTATTCGCAGGTCGGAGCGGCTGTTCGAGGGGGGTGAAACATGGACGTCACACACGTCCGGAGCACACTCCGGGCGGCCGGATGTCCGCATATGTCTGCTTCCAGATGTGCGACTTGCGCTACTCCGTTCGGTGCCCGTGGCCGGATACGAGTCGTTTCCGGAATTGATCACCGGGTCTTCGCGCGGGCCCGTGATCAATTTCCCGGACGGTCGCGCATTCCTTCACGGAAAATTTGCGAGCGGAGCGCGTCGGCGCTTAACCGGGGGCCGTGCGCGGATATGTGAATGACGTACGAGCAGGAAGAGCCAGGATGAAGTTGGAGTGACCGGTGGGTCGCGCGAGAGCGTCGGGACGGGTGTGATGACCAGGGAGATCGGGGCGTGCGGCGCCCGCCGGAGGCCTTAGAGGCGGGTCGGGTGCGGCGGCGCGGGAACGGCTCGGTAACCTAAGGCCGCTGACAGACCCTTAGGGCGGCTTTATCACCAGGTGAGCTGCCCGTGTGCGTTCAAGGAGTTGCCGCCGCCGTGAGCAGCAGCCTTCGACGCGGCGCCCTCGCCGCATCCGCCCTCGCGTTCTCGATCGCCACGCTCGCCGCCTGCGGCGCCGGCAACAACAGCCAGACGCTGGAGATCCGGCCGGACAACGCCGCCACCAGCGTGGGCGACATCAAGATCCAGAACGCTGTCGTCATCACCCAGCCCGACCCCGCCGAGGGGGGCCCGGTCGCCGTCTCCGCGACCGTCTTCAACTCCGGCAAGGAGGCCCAGACCATCGAGTCGATCGACGTCGAGGGTCTCGGCACCGCGAAGCTGTCGCCCGCCAAGGGGGAGAAGGAGCTGACCGTCCCGGCCGGCGGTGTCGTCGTCATCGGCGGCGAGGGCAACGCCTCGGCCGTCCTGGAGCACCCGGCCGAGGAATCGATCGACGGCAACGCCCAGAAGACCACCTTCACCCTCAGCGACACGGGCGCGGTGAGCCTGGCGGCCTTCGTCGTCCCGGCCAAGGGCTACTTCTCGAGCTGGGGCCCCAGCGACATCCCGAGCGCGGCGACGGAGTCCCCCACCGAGAGCCCCGCCGCGACCGCCACGGCCACGGAGTCCCCGGCCGCGGGCACCACGGAGTCCCCCTCGGCCTCCACCACGTCCTCGGAGTCCCCGGCCGGCCACTGAGCCCCCGTACACACGCCAAGGGCGGCACCCTCACCGGGGGTGCCGCCCTTGGCGTAGGTACGAACGCCGTAGCCGCGGAAGAACGACTTACGGCTCGAACTTGTAGCCCAGGCCGCGCACCGTCACCAGGTACCGCGGCGCGCCCGGGTCGGGTTCGATCTTGGCGCGGAGGCGCTTGACGTGGACGTCGAGGGTCTTGGTGTCACCCACGTAGTCCGCGCCCCAGACGCGGTCGATGAGCTGCATCCGGGTCAGGACGCGGCCGGCGTTGCGCAGGAGCATCTCCAGGAGGTCGAACTCCTTGAGGGGCAGGTCGACCTTGGAGCCGGAGACGGTGACGACGTGACGGTCGACGTCCATCCGGACCGGGCCGGCCTCCAGCGCCGCCGGGGTGACCTCCTCCGGCTCACCGCGGCGCCGCAGGACGGCGCGGATCCGGGCGACCAGCTCACGCGAGGAGAACGGCTTGGTGACGTAGTCGTCGGCTCCTATCTCCAGCCCGACGACCTTGTCGATCTCGCTGTCCTTGGCGGTCACCATGATCACGGGGACGTTGGAGCGGCCGCGCAGCTGACGGCACACCTCCGTGCCGGGCAGACCCGGCAGCATCAGGTCGAGGAGGACGAGGTCGGCGCCGTTGCGGTCGAACTCGTCGAGTCCGTCGGGCCCGGTGGTCGCGACGGCGACCTCGAAGCCCTCCTTGCGGAGCATGTACGACAGGGCGTCGGAGAAGGACTCCTCGTCCTCGACGACGAGCACTCGGGTCACGGAAGGACCTCCGGGGCGGAAAGCGTCTGGTACGCGGTCGAATCGGGGGATGAGCGGCGGGACGGTGTGCGGGAGGGGGTGGGGGAGATGCCGCCGGCCTGCCCGTCCTCGTCATTGAGGTCGTCCAGGTCGTCGAGGGTGTCAAGCCCCTCGAGGCCTTCCGGGTCGTCGGGATCCGGATGCTGGTGCGCGCGATCGCGGTCGCGGGCCGCGGTCGCCGCCTCGGGCAGCCGCAGCGTGAACGTGGAGCCCTGTCCCTCGGCACTCCACACCGTGACCTCCCCGCCGTGCGAGGCGGCCACATGCTTGACGATCGCGAGCCCGAGGCCCGTACCGCCCGTCTGGCGGGAACGGGCCGGGTCGACTCGGTAGAAGCGCTCGAAGATGCGCTCCTTGTCCTTGTCGGAGATCCCGATGCCCTGGTCGGTCACCGAGATCTCGATCAGGTCCGCGCCGGGCGCGGTCACCCGGCGGGCGGCTATGCCGACACGGGTGCGGGCGGGTGAGTAGTTGACGGCGTTCTCGACCAGGTTGCCGAGGGCCGCGGCGAGCTGGCCGCGGTTGCCCCAGACCCGCAGGCCGGCCGTGCCGCCGGCGGCCATGGTGATCTGCTTGGTGCCGGCCTGGTGCCGGCAGCGGTCGACGGCCTCGGCGACCAGCTCGTCCACGCCGACCGGTTCGGCGTCCTCCAGCGGGTCGTCGTTCTGCACCCGCGAGAGGTCGATCAGCTCCTGCACCAGGTTCGTCAGCCGGGTGGCCTCGATCTGCATCCGCCCGGCGAACCGCTCCACCGCCTCCGGGTCGTCGGCGGCGTCCATGACCGCCTCGGAGAGCAGGGAGAGCGCGCCGACCGGCGTCTTCAGCTCATGGCTGACGTTGGCGACGAAGTCCCGTCGTACCGCCTCGATCCGGCGGGCCTCGGTGAGGTCCTCGACGAGGAGCAGCACGAGCCGGGAACCCAGCGGCGCCACCCGCGCGGAGACCGCGAGGGCCTCGCCGCGCCCGGTGCCGCGCCGGGGCAGGTCCAGCTCGACCTGGCGTATCTCGCCGTCGCGCCGGGTGTCCCGGGCCATCTTGAGCATCGGCTCGATCGCCAGTTTTCCGCCACGGACGAGTCCCAGGGCGTACGCCGCGGAACTCGCCTTGACGACGGCGTCGGCCTCGTCCAGGACGACGGCCGACGAACGCAGCACCGACAGGACCGTGTCCACGCCGGGCGGGAGCACGGGATCGGTGTGCAGGGAGGTGCGGGTGGGGCGCGCCTGGTCGCGTTCGCTCCAGCGGAACGCCAGCATGGCGATGACACCGGTGAGCACCCCGGCGATCGCTGCCGCTGCGGCGACCGCCGCGTTCACGTCCATGCGTCCAGGTTAGGCACGGGATCCCGGGTGGCCACAGCCATGCAGGTGCGACCTCGAACACTCGTCGCCCAGAGTTCACCTTGGAGCCAGTAGTGGTTCATTTGAGGTGACTGAATCCGACGCGTAGCGGGCGGACCGTGGCACCGTGGGGTTCGCCCCGGAGCATACGTACGTACGAGAGGGAATCCTGATGCGGGACGCGTACCACGAGGAACTTGACTCGATAGGCGACAGCCTGGTGGAGATGGCCCGGCTGGTCGGGTCGGCGATCGGGCGCGCCACGACCGCCATCCTCGACTCCGACCTGAAGCTGGCCGAGAGCGTCATCGAGAACGACCAGAAGGTCGACGAGCTGCAGCACGACCTGGAGGCGAAGGCCATCGCGCTGCTCGCCCGCCAGCAGCCCGTCGCCACCGACCTGCGGATAGTCGTCACCTCACTGCGGATGTCGGCCGACCTGGAGCGCTCGGGCGACCTCGCCCAGCACGTGGCGAAGCTCGCCCGGCTGCGCTTCCCGAACCGGGCGGTGCCGCGCGACCTGCACGCCACGATCCTGGAGATGGGCCAGCTCGCGCAGCGCCTGATGGCGAAGGCGGCGGAGTGCATCATCACCAAGGACGTCGACCTGGCACTCCAGCTCGAGGCCGACGACGACGCGATGGACCTGCTGCACCGCACGCTGTTCCAGCACCTGATCGACGACCGCTGGAAGCACGGCATCGAGACGGCCGTCGACGTGACCCTGCTGGGCCGCTACTACGAGCGGTTCGCCGACCACGCGGTGGCGGTCGCCAAGCGTGTGGTGTTCCTGGTGACGGGTGAGCACGCGGACGAGCTGCAGCCCGACATCCAGCCGGACATCCAGCCGGCGACCGGGATCGAGGGGGCGTAGCTCCGCCGGGGAGGAGAGCGATGGGCTTCCGGAGGGCGTGCGGGCGCCACTGTGCGCCGTTGATGCGCCCGGCAGGACGGGCATGAAATGGGCACAGGCCCTACGCCTCCGGGAGGAACCCATGGCAGAGTCCCCCAGCACCCCGCAGCCCGACCCCACCCAGGAACGCCCCACCGAGCAGCCCGCCGAGATCAGGAACCTGATGCTGATCGGCGCGTGCGGGTGCGGCTCGGGGTGCGGCTGCGGGTGCCAGTCGGGCAGCCCGTGCCAGTGCGGCTGAGCGCGGTCGTCGTACGTACGAGGGCGGGGCCCGGTGACCACACCGGGCCCCGCCCTCTTGTCGCGGGAGGGCCGGGCCGGGCGCAGCATGGAAGGGACGAACAGGAACGCGAGCCGGACGGCGGAAAGGGGGTGGACACCATGCCCAAGTTCATGGACGTCCACCACGACATGAAGGGCATCACCCGGGAGCAGCTCCTCCAGGCCCACCAGGACGACCTCGCCATAGAAGGGGACGAGGGCGTCCACTTCGAGTCCGCCTGGGCCGACCCCGACTCCGGCGTCGTCTACTGCCTCTCCGAGGCCCCGTCCGCGGAGGCGGTCCAGCGCATCCACGAACGCACGGGCCACAAGGCCGACGAGGTCCACCCGGTTCCGCTCCAGGTGTGAGCGGATCATTGTGCGCCGGGGGGAATCCTGCATGATGGAGGTCCGGCAGGTGGCGGGGGACATGGAGGGGGACTCACCATGGACAGGCCGACGTCCGACGCGCAATTGACGGTCGCGGAGGCGCGCAAGGCGTTCTTCGTGATGTTCGGGTTCCTGGTGCTGGTCTGGCTGGTGCAGCTCGCGAACTTCGCGGACGACTACACCCCGGCCCGTGAGTACGGTGTGGTCTCCGGTGACCTCGGCACACTGCCGCACATCCTCACCGCGCCCTTCCTGCACTGGAGTTGGGCCCACATCGAGAGCAACTCCGGGCCGCTGTTCATCTTCGGGTTCCTGGCCGCGTACCGGGGGGTGCTGCGTTTCCTGGGGCTGAGCCTGCTGGTGGCGGTGACGAGCGGCCTGGCGGTCTGGTTCTTCGAGGGCGGGAGGGTGGAGACGGTCGGCGCGAGCGGCCTGATCTTCGGCTACTTCGGGTACGTCGTCGTCCGCGGCCTCTTCGACCGGCATCTCATAGACACCCTCATCGGCGTCGTGATGGCGGCGTCCTTCGCCTACATGCTGACGGTCGCCGTGCCCGGTACGCCCGGCGTCAGCTGGCTGGCCCATCTCGGCGGCCTCATCGGCGGGCTGCTGGGCGCCTGGTTGTTCCGCGACCGCGACCGCCGTAAGCGCCCGACCGGCACTCCCCCGGCCCGGACGGGCTCGTCGGGCACATCCGGCTCGTCCGGCTCGTCCGCTCCCGCCGGTCATCCGCGGGCCGACCTGCACAAGGAACTGGGAGACCTGGGGCTGCTGTAGCGCCACGGGTGGTGCTGCCCCCACCCCGACTCCGGGGGTGCGTCGCAGTGATCCGGCACCGGGCGGCTGGCAGGGTCGACGGCGGGCGAAGCCGCCCGGCCGACCACCCAGGGGGAGACCATGCACCGTACCCGCCTCGCCGCCGCCGTCCTGCTCGCCGCCACCCTCGTCGGGGCATCGGCCCCCCTCGCGGCGGCCGACCGACGCGACCCGGTGCAACACCAACTGGACCTGCTGGTGTCCCGCGACGGGGTACCGGGCGCGCTCGCCTACGACGGCCGTGTGACCCGCACGGCCGGTGTCGCCGACCTCGACTCGGGCCGCCCGATGGTCGACGCCCGGGGCCGGTTCCGACTGGCCAGCGACACCAAGGCGTTCACCGCGACGGCCGTGATGCGTCTGGTGGCGGACGGGCGGATACGGCTCGACGACCGCGCCGGTGCGTACGTCCCGCAGCTCGCCGAACAGTCCATCACCGTACGCCAGTTGCTCAAGCAGAGGAGCGGGCTGCCGGAGTACGCGACGCTGGTCGACTGGAACAGCCCGGGCACACCGGAGGACTATCTGGCCCTCGCCCTGTCCCAGCCGCCCGTCTTCACCCCGGGGTCCGACTGGGGCTACTCCAACACCAACTACCTGGTCCTCGGCATGGTGATCGACAAGGTGTCCGGGGTCGACTTCCGCACGTACGTCGAACGCGTGATCCTGCGCCCGCTGCACCTGGACGACACCTACTGGCCCGCCCCCGGCGAACTGGCGCTGCGCGGCCCCCACGCCCGCAACTACGGCGTCCACCCGGCGCACCCGGAGGCGGGCCGGGTGGATGTGACGGAGCTGCCCGGTTACGAGTTCGGCGCGTCGGGCGGTCTGGTCTCCACGCCACGGGACCTGAACACCTTCTGGAACGCCCTCTTCGAGAACCGCCTCCTGCCCCGCTGGGCCCTGCGCCTCATGACCCGGGACACCACCGACGTCGGCAACCGCGACACCTACCCCGCCGGCAGCCGCTACGGCTACGGCATCGCCTCCACCCCCCTCACCTGCGGCGGCGTCTACTGGGGCCACGGCGGCGACCTCCCCGGCGACTCGGTCACCGGCGGCCGCGCCACGGGCGGCCGAGGCACGGTGACGATCTACACGACCACATGGGCAGCCCAGGGCCCGAGCCTCCACCACCTCCAGTCAGCAGCGGACACGGCCCTCTGCACCAAGCCCCGCTGACGTCGCGTCACCGCTCGCAACGAATCGAAAGGCGCATCCGCAATGTGCTCAGGCAGATCATCCCGGCACCTCAGCACCAGCGACACCTGACGACGACAAGCCCCCTACCAGCGGGAAAACCGCAGGTAGGGGGCTTCTTCGTACGGGCTTACTTCTTCTTGCCCTGGTTCTTGACCGCCTCGATCGCCGCTGCGGCCGCCTCGGGGTCGAGGTAGGTGCCGCCCGGGGTCAGGGGCTTGAAGTCGGCGTCGAGTTCGTAAGAGAGGGGGATGCCCGTCGGGATGTTCAGGCCCGCGATGTCGGCGTCGGAGATGCCGTCGAGGTGCTTGACCAGCGCGCGGAGGCTGTTGCCGTGGGCCGCGACCAGGACCGTGCGGCCGGCCAGGAGGTCGGGGACGATGCCGTCGTACCAGTAGGGGAGCATACGGACGACGACGTCCTTCAGGCACTCCGTGCGCGGACGCAGCTCCGGGGGGATGGAGGCGTAGCGGGCGTCGGAGGCCTGGGAGAACTCCGAGTCGTCGGCGAGCGGCGGGGGCGGGGTGTCGTAGGAGCGGCGCCAGAGCATGAACTGCTCCTCGCCGAACTCGGCCAACGTCTGGGCCTTGTCCTTGCCCTGGAGGGCGCCGTAGTGGCGCTCGTTCAGGCGCCAGGAGCGGTGGACCGGGATCCAGTGGCGGTCCGCCGCCTCGAGGGCGAGCTGCGCGGTGCGGATGGCGCGCTTCTGGAGGGACGTGTGGACCACGTCGGGCAGGAGGTCGGCGTCCTTCAGGAGCTCACCGCCGCGGACCGCCTCCTTCTCGCCCTTCTCGTTGAGGTTGACGTCCACCCAGCCGGTGAACAGGTTCTTCGCGTTCCATTCGCTCTCGCCGTGGCGGAGGAGGATCAGCTTGTACGGTGCGTCGGCCATGGCTATGAGCGTAATCCACCGTCCTGATGCGGTGCGCCCCTGCTCGTTCCTCGGACGGTTGACTGGTTCTGTTAATCGGCTCGCCTCCGCGGGCTCCGGCTTCGTAAGTTCTGAGCATCGCTTACGACACTTACCTACGGGGGCTCCGCCATGTCCGTCACCGCGCTCAGACGTGCCGCCCGCGAAACGCTCTCCGGGCTGCCCCGAGAGTTCTGGTGGCTGTGGACGAGCACGCTCGTCAACCGGCTCGGCGGGTTCGTCGCCACCTTCATGGCGCTGTATCTGACCCTCGACCGCGGGTACTCCGCCTCCTACGCCGGGCTCGTCGCCTCCCTGCACGGGCTGGGCGGGGTCGTGTCGTCCCTCGGCGGTGGCGTGATGGCCGACCGGATGGGACGGCGGCCCACCCTGCTGCTGTCGCAGACCGCCACCGCCGTGTCCGTCGCCGTGCTCGGGTTCGTCACGGATCCCGTCGCCATCGCCGGTGTCGCCTTCGTCGTCGGTGCCGCGTCCAACGCCTCGCGGCCCGCCGTGCAGGCGATGATGGCCGACATCGTGCGGCCCGAGGACCGGGTGCGGGCGTTCTCCCTCAACTACTGGGCGATCAACCTCGGTTTCGCCGTCTCCTCCATGGCGGCGGGGTTCATCGCCGAGGTCAGCTACCGCGCCGGGTTCCTGCTCGAGGCCGGGATGACCTTCGTGTGCGCCCTCGTCATCTTCCTCAAGCTGCCCGAGTCACGGCCGGCCCAGGAGGCCAAGGCCGTTCACGAGGAATCCGTCGGGCTCGGAACCGTGCTGCGCGACCTGCGGTTCATGAGTGTCGTCGGGCTGTCCTTCCTCGTCGCGCTCGTCTTCCAGCAGGGGTCCGTGGGGCTGCCGGTGGCGATGGGCGCCGCCGGGTTCACGCCCGCCGACTACGGTCTGGCCATCGCGGTCAACGGTGTGCTGATCGTCGTCCTGCAGATCCCCGTGACCCGGTTCATCGAGCACCGGGATCCGCGGCGGCTGCTCGTGATCTCCTCCGTCCTCGCGGGGTACGGCTTCGGGCTCACCGCCTTCGCCGGATCGGTCGGCGTCTTCGCGCTCACCGTCTGTGTGTGGACCCTCGCCGAGATCGTCAACGCGCCGACCCAGACCGGTCTCGTCGTCACCCTCTCCCCCACGCACGGCCGCGGGCGCTACCAGGGCATGTACACCCTGTCCTGGGCCGTCGCCTCGCTTGTCGCGCCGGTGATGTCCGGATTCGTCATCGACCGGTTCGGGGCGGAGTGGCTGTGGGGGACGTGCGCGGTCGTGGGGACGGTCGCGGGGGCCGGGTACGCCGTGCTGATGCGGCGTCTGCCGGCCGAGGAGCCCGCCGTCGACGGCGGTGGAAGCGGGACGGGCAGAGGGAGCGGGAACGGGAACGGGAGCAGGGCCGACGAGCGTAAGGGGGCCGTCCGGACCGGCACCGGTAGCGGTAGCGGTAGCGGTAGCGGTACTAGCACCGGCACCGGCGCCTGATCCCGTCGCGGGCGCGGACACCCTCACGGATGCATCCGCGCCCCCTTCATCACCTTGTCCACCGCGTTCCGCGGCCCGTACACCGCGAGCCCCACCAGATCCAGGTCCGCCGTCCGCACGGCCCGTACCGCGGCGCGGTTGTCGCGGTCGTTGCCGGTGGCGAAGAGATCGCCGGTGAACACCGCGCGCGGGAGGGAACGGGACAGCACGCGCGCGTGGGCCGCGGCCAGCGTCTCCTTCGTGCCCTCGAAGACCAGCACCGGCTGGCGGAACATCGGCAGGGAGGGCACGCCGTCGCCGTCCTCGTACGGCTCGCCGATCACCTCGGGGACCTGGGTGCCCAGGCCGCTGACGAGGAAGGCGGTGACGTTGAGGCGCTGCCAGGTCTCCAGGTCCTCGCGCAGCAGGACGGCGATCTTCGTGTCGAAGCGGAGGGGTGCGAGGGGTTCGAGGGGTGCGTCGTCGCTCATGCTCCGAGACTGCCGGGCGTCGTACGACCCCGTCTTGTACGTTCTTTGCATGGTCCCCCGGCAGGAAGTCTCCGCCTGGCGCCCGGCCGTCCCCGGCGTCGTGGAGGTCTTCCACGCCCACTTCACCGAGCACGCGTACCCGATGCACGTGCACGACGTGTGGACGCTGCTCATCGTGGACGACGGGGCCGTACGGTACGACCTCGACCGGCACCGGCACGGCACCCCGCACGACACGGTCACCCTGCTCCCTCCGCACGTGCCGCACAACGGCTCCTCCGCCACCCCGCACGGCTTCCGCAAACGGGTCCTGTACCTCGACGGCACACGTCTCGGCGAGGACCTCATCGGGGCCGCCGTCGACCGGCCCGATCTGCGTGATCCCGTGCTGAGGGACCGGGTCGGCCGGTTGCACACCGCGCTCGCGCGCTCCGGGGACGAACTGGAGGCGGAGAGCAGGCTGGCGTTCGTCGGCGAGCGGCTGCGCACGCATCTGCGGCCGTCGGCCGCCGTGCCCGGGCCCCCGCGTCCCGGCCCGGACCTCGCCCGGCGGCTGCGCGAGCTCCTCGACGCGTCCGTCGTCCGGGGCGTCGGCCTGGAGGAGGCGGCGCGGGTCCTGCGGGCCCATCCGGCGCATCTCGTACGGGCGTTCAGCGGCGCGTACGGCATCGCACCCCACCAGTACCTCACCTCCCGCCGGGTCGAGCGCGCCCGGCGGCTGCTGCTCGACGGGATGCCGGCCGGCGAGGTGGCCGCGGCGGCCGGTTTCTTCGACCAGTCCCATCTCACGCGGCACTTCCGGAAGTCGGTGGGGGTCACACCGGGACGGTACGCGCGGAAGTCCTCCGTCCGGTGATCACCAGGGGGTACGGGAAGCACCCCGAGGAACTGAACCGGCGCATCGACGGACTCGACGCCGAAGTCGACCGGTTGCCGACCGGGAAGGGGCCGGCGGACGCCCTGCGCGCGTTCGCCGACCGGCTCGACCGGCCGCACCCCTGAGAACCGGAGAACCGGCCCTCCCGGGTCAGTCGGCCGGCCGCTGCGTCAGATGCGCGAAGGCGTCCAGGTTGCGGGTCGGCTCGCCCCGGGAGACGCGCCAGGCGTACTCCCTGCGGATCGCTGAGGCGAAACCCAGCTCCAGCAGGGTGTTGAAGGCGCCGTCCGCCGCCTCCAGGACCTGGCCGAGCAGCCGGTCCACCTCGTCCGGGGTCACCGACGACAGGGGCAGCCGGGCGGTGACGTAGACGTCGCCCAGCTGGTCGACGGCGTAACTCACGCCGTACAGCTTGAGATTGCGTTCCAGGAGCCAGCGGTGGACGCCGGGCTCGTTCTCGTCGGGGTGGCGGATGACGAACGCGTTGAGGGAGAGCGAGTGCCGGCCGACCAGGAAGGAGACCGTCGTCTTCAGCTTGCGGGTGCCGGGGAGCTGGATGACGTAGGAGCCGGGGCGGGGGCTCTCCCACTCCAGCTCCGCGTCCTCCGCGTACGCCTCGATGACCTGCGCCGCACTCTTCTGAGCGTCACCCATGGGGGGAGCGTACGTGACGGCGGTGGGCCTGGGTCGCCGCCGTGTAGACGTCGGCGGTGGCGGCCGCGGCCGTGTCCCAGCCGAAGGACTGGGCGTGGGCGGCGGCGGCCGTGCCCATGCGGGCGGGCAGTTCGGGGGTGTCGGCGAAGCGTTCCAGCACGCGCGCGTACGCGACCGGGTCGTGGCCCTGGACCAGGAAGCCGGTCTCGCCGTCGCGCACGGCCACGGGGAGGCCGCCGACCGAGGCCGCGAGGACGGGGGTGCCCGCCGCCTGGGCCTCTATGGCGACCAGGCCGAAGGATTCGCTGTAGGAGGGCACGACGAGGAGGGAGGCGGCCCGGAACCAGTCCGCGAGCTGCTCCTGGCCGACCGGCGGACGGAAGCGCACGACGTCCGCGATACCGAGACGGGCGGCCAGTTTCTGCAGGCCCTCCGGCTTGGCGAGGCCGCTGCCGCTGGGGCCGCCGACGATCGGTACGACGATCCGGGAGCGCAGGTCGGGGCGGGTGTCGAGGAGGGCGGCGACGGCGCGCAGGAGGATGTCCGGGGCCTTCAGGGGCTGGATGCGGCCCGCGAAGAGGGGGACCAGCGCGTCCTGCGGGAGGTCCAGGCGGGCCCGGGCGGCGGCGCGACCGTCGGCCGGGGAGAAGCGGTCGAGGTTGACGCCCGGGTGGACGACGGCGACCTTGCCGGGGTCGGCGCTGTAGTGCCGGACGAGTTCGTCGGCCTCCTCCGCCGTGTTGGCGATGAGCCGGTCGGCGGCGTCGACGATCTGGGTCTCGCCGATGACCCGGGCGGCGGGCTCGGGGGTGTCGCCGTCGGCGAGGTTGGCGTTCTTGACCTTGGCCATGGTGTGCATGGCGTGCACCAGGGGGGCGCCCCAGCGCTGGGCGGCGAGCCAGCCGACGTGGCCGGAGAGCCAGTAGTGGGAGTGGACGAGGTCGTAGTGGCCGGGGCGGTGGCCGGCCCAGGCCTGCATCACGCCGTGGGTGAAGGCGCAGAGCTGGGCGGGGAGGTCCTCCTTGTTGAGTCCCTCGTAGGGGCCGGCGTCGATGTGGCGGACGAGGACGCCGGGGGCCATCTCCACCTTCGGGGGGAGCGCGGCGGCGGTCGCGCGCGTGAAGATCTCCACCTCGATGTTGATCGCGGCGAGGCGCTGGGCGAGCTCCACGATGTAGACGTTCATGCCGCCGGCGTCGCCGGTGCCGGGCTGGTGGAGCGGTGAGGTGTGCACGGAGAGCATCGCGACACGGCGGGGGCGGCGGTGGAGCCTGAGCCGCGGGGGCGTTGCCGCAGAGCGACGCCCGAGCCTGCTGGCGTAGTGGCTCACGTGGCGTTCCTCCTTGCTGCGGGCATGCCGGACGGAGGGGGCGGAAGCCTCCCAGGGGGCTGGAACGCCGGAGGGAGGTGTTCCCATTCCTGGCGGGGCCGCGGGGGAGGGGATTTTTGCCTGAGCGTTACCCGGGTCGCTCAACCGTTCGAGCCTCGGGGGCGTCCCCCGCCGGATCCCCGGACTCCTCCGGGCTCCCCGCACTCCGCCTACCCTCATATGCCATGACCTCCCGCGCCCCCCTCCCCCGCTCTCGGATGCGTTCGAGCGGGGGGACCCCCGTCGTGGGCACCGTCACGCGCGGGACCACCAACCCCAACCGGCTGCGCCGCATGGACCGCTGGATCGCCGCGACGCACGGCGCCGAGCTGCGGCGGGCCGAGGACCCCGTGGCCGTCGACCTCGGGTACGGGGCGGCGCCCTGGACGGCCGTCGAACTGCTCGGCCGGCTGCGCCGCGTCGCGCCCCGCGCGCGGGTCGTGGGCGTCGAGATCGAACCCGCGCGGGTCGCCGCCGCGAAGCCGTACGAGCGCGAGGGGCTGGCCTTCCGGCACGGCGGGTTCGAGCTGCCCCTCCCGCAGCGGCCGCACCTGGTGCGCGCGGCCAACGTGCTGCGGCAGTACGACGAGGACCAGGTCGCGGGGGTCTGGGAGCGGCTGTGCGCCCGGCTCGCGCCGGCCGGCGGGGTCTCGGCGGGCGGGCTGCTCGTGGAGGGGACCTGCGACGAGATAGGGCGGCGGCACGTGTGGGTCGCGCTCGGGCCGGAGGGGCCGCGCACGGTCACCTTCGCGGCCCGGCTGGGGTCCCTGGAGCGGCCCTCGGATCTGGCGGAGCGGCTACCCAAGGCGCTGATCCACCGCAATGTGCCGGGTGAGCCGGTGCACGCGTTCCTGCGCGACTTCGACCGGGCCTGGGCCGCCGCGGCCCCCTACGCGTCGTACGGCGCCCGCCAGCGCTGGATCCGCGCGGTCCGCGCGCTCACGGCGGACTGGCCGGTGACGGACGGCCCGGCGCGCTGGAGGCAGGGCGAAGTGACGGTGGGCTGGCGGGCCTTGGCGCCGGTTCGCTGACCGTTAACCCTTTCGTGGCTCCCGGGAACGATCCCCGTGAGTCGTTCGTCACATCGGCGGGGCGATCATCATTCCGGGGAGTGCGGGAGGGTGACGGGGGAAGGGCTCCACCTGTCGACTGGAAGGGCATAGCTGTTCGGTACCTGTCGGTTCCGGGCCTGACTCTGTCACTTTCGGCCGTGACGTGGCACGATCCCCCGAGCACCGTAAGTTACTGACGGGAAATCAGTTTGGGGGACGAGGTATGGGTCCGGGCAAGCGCGGCCTGTTCGCGGTCGCGGTGGCGGTCGTCTGCGCGGTGACCGTGCTGGGAGCACCCGGCGCGGCGTTCGCGAGCCCCGACCGCCCGAGCAGCCCCACGCCGTCCCCGACGGCGACGACCGCCCCCGATCTGACCCTCCCGCCCAGCAGGGACCTGGAAGAGGTCCGCGAGAAGCTGGAGACGCTCTACCACGACGCCGCGGTCGCCACCGACGCCTACAACGCGGCCGAGGAGGCGGCGAAGAAGCAGTCCGCCGAGATCGTCGCCCTCGCCCAGAAGATCGTCGAAGGCCAGGAGCGGCTCGCGGAGTTGAAGGACCGGGCCGGTGCCGCCGCCCGCTCCCAGTACCGCACGGGCGGACTGCCCGACGAGGCCCAGCTGATGCTGAGCGACGACCCGAGCGAGTTCCTCGACGGGGCCGGCCGGGTGCTCCAGGGCCAGCGCGCGACCAAGGGCCTGATCGCGGAAGTGACCCGCACCCAGGAGGACTTGGAGCAGTACTCCGCGGACGCCTCCGCGCAGTGGTCCAAGCTGGAGGCCAACCGCAAGGCCAAGGCGGCGGCCCAGAAGCGGATCGAGAAGCAGATCACGGCGGCCGAGAAGCTGGAGTCCCAGCTGCAGAAGGCCGAGCAGGAACGCCTCGCCAAGCTCCAGGAACAGGCCGACCAGAAGGCGCAGACCGCCTGGCTGGACACCGGCATCCTCGACGAGATCGACGGCAAGGCGAGCGCGGCGGGCAAGAAGGCCATCGCCTACGCGACCGCCCAGATCGGGAAGCCGTACGTGTGGGGCGCCGAGGGCCCGGACTCCTTCGACTGCTCCGGGCTGACCTCCGAGGCCTGGAAGAGCGCCGGGCGGTCGATCCCGCGGACCTCGCAGGAGCAGTGGAAGCAGCTCCCGCACGTGCCCGTCGAGGACATGCGCCCCGGCGACCTGATCATCTACTTCGGCGACGCGAGCCATGTGGCGCTCTATGTGGGCGACGGCTCGATCATCCACGCCCCGCGCCCCGGCCGCACCGTCACCCTCGCCGGGGCGGGGACGATGCCGATCCTCGCGGTGGTGCGACCGGACGCATGAGGCGAAAGCCCCAAAAGGGTTCAACAGCCTTGCCCGTGACCCGCGGCACGTGACGCACGGCACCTCCCCGGACTCGCCAAACCCCGTGCGGACGTGACCTTCGTCATCCCCACCCTCGTCCCGACCTGCCCAACTGCGGTAGGGAACGCGGCATATGACACTGGCCTGAGATCAAACCGCGTGCCGCACACCATTCCGCTGCGGCGCCTTCTGCCGCTATGGTCCCCGTCGGTGGGTCGAGGTCCCTCGTCCCCGCCGTGCCCTCGGGGGGAGGGAAGGAACCCGACACCATGCCCGCACCCGTACCGCGGCAGAGAGCGATCCCGGCCGCGGAGTGTGGTCAGGCGCAGGCCGTACCCGCACCAGGCGGCCCCTCCAATGACGTAGACCCGCCCCGGCGGGAAGCCGCCCGCAAGGACGAGACCGTGCGCGACACCGCGACGGCCGACCACGACACCGCGCACACCACGCTCACCCTGCTGCTGATCGAGGACGACCCCACGGCCGCGCCGATCGTCCCCGATCTGCTGGACTCGGACGGCAAGCGGATCCGCGTCCGCACCGCCCGCAACCTCACCGAGGCCGAGCGGCTGCTCACCGACGACGTGCACTGCATCCTGCTCGACCTGGCGCTGCCCGCGCCGGGCCGGGCCGCCAAGCCCGGCGAGACCGACGAGGAACTCGCCGTCCTGCGGCACGTCCTGCGACTCGCGCCCCGGCACGCCGTGCTCGCGCTCACCGCCTCCGGCGACGCCGAGCGCGGCGCCGAAGCCGTGCGCGTCGGCGCCCAGGACTATCTCTTCCGGGACGAGCTGGACGGCCGGCTGCTGAGCCGCGCGATCCGCTACGCCGTTGAGAGGAAACGTTCCGACACGGCCGAGCGGAGGCTCGCCGAGGGCAAGCTGCGCGCCCAGGAGAACGCCCGGCTGGAGCGCGGGCTGCTGCCCACGCCCCTCCTGGAGGGCTCCCCGCTGCGCTTCGCCGCCCGCTACCGCCCCGGCCGCTCGCGCGCGCTGCTCGGCGGTGACTTCTACGACACCGTCCGCACGCCCGACGGCACGGTCCACGCGATGATCGGCGACGTCTGCGGGCACGGCCCCGACGAGGCGGCGCTCGGCGTGGAGCTGCGCATCGCCTGGCGGGCGCTGACCCTGGCGGGGCTGTGCGGGGACGAACTGCTGGGGACGCTGCAGCAGGTGCTGGAGCACGAGCGGGACGACGACGAGATCTTCGCGACGCTGTGCACGGTGGACATCGCGCCGGACGGCCGGCGGGCCGGGCTGTGCCTGGCCGGGCATCCGGCACCGCTGGTCGCCGTGCCCGGACGGCCCGCGCGGCTGCTGCCGCAGGAGAACAACGGGCCCGCGCTGGGGCTGGTGCCCGGCGCTCGCTGGCCCCGGATGCAGGTGGAGCTGGGGGCGGCGTGGAGTCTGATGCTCTACACCGACGGGCTGATCGAGGGGCGGGTCGGTGCGGGGCGCAACGAGCGGCTCGGGCAGGACGGGATGGTGGAGATGATCCGTCGGCAGCTCGGTGAGGGGTTGAGCGGGGAGGAGCTGTTGCGGGCGGCGGTGAGTGAGGTGCGGGAGCTCAACGGGGGTGAGCTGACGGACGACGTCGCGGTTGTTCTGTTGGACCGGGTCCCGTAGGGCTTCGCCGTGGGGGCGGGGGTGACCTGCCGGTGCGGGTGCGGTGTGGCCGGTCGCGCCCACGCGGCGGAGCCGCCTGTCGATACGGCGGCCCCGCGCCCCTGGGGGGGGTTGCCCTTACCGTCCGCCGTTATAGGGGCCGTACGGGCCGTCGCTGCTGGAGCCGCCGCCTCGGTGGGTGCGGCCGCCGCCAGGGAGGGCGCGCAGGGCCGGGCGGACGTCGACCATGTAGACGATCGTCGCGACCAGGCCGATGACCGGCAGGAACGACAGGATCGGGAAGATCAGGTTCACCACGAAGGCGATCCCCAGGATGATCATCCAGAAGGGCTTGGTCTGCTTGTCGGCGGCGCGGTAGCCGTCCTCGCGGCGGATGGCCGCGTCGATCAGAGCGAAGCCGCTGAACACGATCAGGGCCAGGCTCAGCAGTGACATGAACCCTGCGAACCCCTGCATCAGCACTATGTCCACCACCCGATTCGGCACGACCCGGCTCGTCCTTACGCGGTCACCGTACCCGCAACCGCGCTGTCGTCACCCGTACAACGGACCGGGCACCGTATCAGTGCCCGGCCCGTGACCTTATGTCCGCGTTGCCGTCCCCGGCGGCTGCGGCGCCGGCCGTGCGTCTCACTTCGCCGGAGGCGTCGTCTTCTTCGCGGTGGTCCGGCGCGGGGCCGGGGCCTTCTTGGCGGCCGGCTTCTTCGCGGCAGCGGGCTCGGCCTTGGCCTCGGCGGCCGGGGCGGGCTTCGGCTCGTCCTTGACCTCGGTGAGGGTCGCGGCCTTCGGCTCGTCCTTGGGCTCGTCCTTGCCCTCGACGACGATCGCCAGCTCCTCGATCTCCTCGGCGGCCTCGCCACGCCAGGTCTTCACGGCCTGCTCGCCGTGCTCGGCGACCTTCTCGTAGGTCTCGCGGGCCTTGACGGCGTACTCGGCGGCGACACCGACACCGCGCAGCGCGAGGTCCTGGGCGGACTCGCCGAGCTTCTTCAGGTCGGCGTCGAGCGTGGTGCCGAGCTTCTTGATGTCGCCGTCGAGGGTGGAGATGAACTCGTTGACCTTCGACTGGAAGGTCTCCTGCGCCTCCTTGGCCTTGGCACCGGCCTCCTTGGCACGGGCGGCGGCCTTCTCCTGCACGGCCTTGGGGTCGGTGTTGCGCACGGCCTCGATACGGGCCGGCGCCTCGGCGCGCAGCTGCTCCACCAGAGCCGGCACCTTCCTCGCCTGCTGGAGGGCCAGGTCGGCGGTGCCTGCGGCGAAGTAGAGCGGGGTCGGGTCGCTGAAGGTCTTGCGCAGGTCGTCGGTGATGGCCATGGTTGTAGATCCTCCCGGATTCACGTTCGTCGTGGTTCGTCGTGCGTCGTTCGTCGTCTTCGGCTGAGGGTCGTACGGGTCCGCAGTCGGCGGCCGGTCCCCTGGTCCGGTCAACTGGCCGTCTGCTGCGGGTCGGCGTCGCCCTCGTCCCCCGGCCGGCTCTCCCGCGCGGTCTCGAATCCGTTCTCCTTGCGGAAGGACTCGTAGATCTGCAGCAGTGCCTGCTTCTGCGCCTCCGTCAGGGTGGGATCGGCGAGGATGACCGCACGGGTCTCGACCTCGTCCCGGTCCCGCTCCGCGTCGAGGATGCCGGCGCGCACGTACAGCGTCTCCGCGGAGATCCGCAGGGCCTTGGCGACCTGCTGCAGCACCTCCGCGCTCGGCTTGCGCAGCCCGCGCTCGATCTGGCTCAGATAGGGATTGGACACCCCGGCGGCGTCGGCGAGCTGCCGGAGCGAGAGCTTGGCGTTGCGCCGCTGCTCGCGCAGGTAGTCACCGAGATTGCCGACGTTGAGCGATGCCATGTCTCCACTGTGCACCAGCGCCGCTAACTATTGCAAGCACCTGCTTGCAATAGTGTGTCGCGCCACAGGGCCCATCGGAAGATCCATCGTTACCCTCTCGTGACAGTTTGAGCTCGGCGCGATCACTTGGGACGACCAGCTTGAGCTGCCATGCATTCGGTACGAGAGCGGGAATCCGCACCGCCCACCGGCGGCCGCCACCGGTCCTCCCACCGCCGGGAACGTCCGCGCCGCCGGGGCCGGACCGCCCTGGTCGCCGGGCTGGTGACGGTCGGTCTGCTGGGCTCCGCGGCGTTCTTCCTGGACGGCGGACGGGGCGACACGACGGGCGCAGCGCCGCACCCGCGCGGCACCGTGCGTACCAGCCCGACCCCCACCCCCGCACCGAGCCGCACCCCACCCTCGAGCCCGACGCCGACCCCGCCGCCGAGCAGTCCGGCCCCGACCTCGACCCCGACCTCCACGAGGATCGACGTTCCCGCGACGGGCCCCGGCACGTTCGTCACCGCGCGGGCCGGTGGCGCGAAGGTCGGTCGGGGGACCCGTCTGCTCCGCTATGCGGTGCAGGTCGAGACCGGCCTCGACATCTCGCCGGACCGGGCGGCGAACGAGATGGCCGACATCCTCGCCGCTCCCCGGGGCTGGGCCCGGAACGGGGTCTCCTCGTTCCAGCTGGTGGGCGCGGGGCAGCCCTATGACCTCATGGTGAAGATCGCGACGCCGGGAACGGCCGACGCCCTGTGCTGGGCGGGCATCCACCAGGACACGCACGGCGAGTACAACTGCGAGATTCCCGACGGGGTGGTGGTGAACCTCAAGCGCTGGGTGAAGGGCTCGCCCACGTTCGACGGTCCGATCCACGAGTACCGGGCCCTGATCGTGAACCACGAGATGGGGCACTTCCTGGACTACACGCACCAGACCTGTGCGGGTCCCGGGCAGCTCGCCCCCGTGATGATGCAGCAGATCAAGGGCCTGCACGGATGCGTCGCCAACGCCTGGCCGTACGACAGGAACGGTGACCTCGTCACCGGACCGCCCGCGTAGCGGGCCCGCAGTTACAGCTTGGTCATGATCCGCGCCCATGGTCATCAACTGCGGAGACCACAGTGGCGCTCAGTCCCCACGATTCCTCTCGATCGGATGGATACATGTCTGGATCCCGCGCTGTTCGGAAACTGGCCGTGGCAGTGACCCTGCTGCCGCTGCTGGCGGCTTGCGGCGGCGGCGAGTCGTCCTCGTCCTCCTCGGCGGGCGACGGGAGCGGCACCTCCGCGGCCGGCGGGAAGACCTCCGCCGGGTCGTCGGGGCAGCTCGACATCCCCGCGGACGCCAGCGCCGAACTCAAGAAGCAGTACCTCGTGGAGAACGCGATCGCGGTCTGCATGAAGAAGCAGGGGTTCACCTACACCCCCGAGGCGCCCGAGGACTTCAGGACCGGCTGGGCCACCGACGGGGCGGACTACGGACTCACCAAGAAGTTCCGGCAGAAGTACGGCTTCGGCTACACCGCGGTCGCGGTCTACCCCGACGATCCCCAGGTGTCGCGCAAGGCCGCGAACGAGCCCTCGGCCAACGCGAAGTACATGGACACGCTCACTCCCGCGCAGAAGACGGCCTTCGAGAAGGCGCTGGGCAGTCCCCCGGACCCGAAGGTCGGCCAGAAGGACTGGACCGGGTGCATGGGAACGGCCGACAAGGAGGTCTACGGCGGCGAGTCCGTCGAGGACCGCAGCGCCGCCTCCACCTCCGAGAACCAGGCGAACGCGCAGGCACTCAACGGTGACCAGGAGCTGGTCGGCCTGGCGCAGTCGTACGCCTCGTGCCTGAAGAAGGAAGGCATCACCGTCACGACCACGCAGCCGACCAGCATCGGGGAAATGGTGAAGCTCCAGGCGGCCGAGTCCGCTCCCGCCGGCGCCGGTGGCACCGCCTCGGTGGAGGCAGGCGCGAACGGCGAGAAGCCGGAGGGCGACGCCACCCCGGAAACCATGAGCAAGGACGAGGCGCTGCCGCTGCTCACCAAGGAGATCGAGCTGGCGATGAAGGACCTGGCGTGCGGCAAGGACTTCCGGGCCGCCTATTTCCCGAAGTTCTTCAAGGCCCCGGGGTCCACCGGTGCCGGGTGAGCCGGCACCCGAGCCGACTGTGCACCGCCCCTCCCGCGAGCGAAGGAAGAGCATGCAGCGCCAAAAAGGTGGGAGCAGCCGTCCCAGACAGCTGGGGATCATCGTCACGGCGGTGGCGCTGGTGGGAGTGGGCGGATGGTTCGCCGGATCGCAGATGCAGTCCCCGGCGGACGCGGCCGCCGCCCGCAAGCCACCGAAGGCCGGACCGGTCACCGTCGCGGTCGAGCAGCGGTCGCTGACGGCGAGCGTGGTGGCCCAGGGCTCGATCGAGTTCGACTCACCGCAGAGTCTGGCCCTGGCGGGGCCCGTGGGCGCCCCCGATTCCGGGTCCTCCGACCCCGTCGCCCAGCGGGTCACCAAGGCACCGGTCGCCGGGTCGGAGGTGAAGGAGGGCGATGTGCTGATGCAGCTGAGCGGACGACCGGTGCTGGTGCTGCGCGGATCCGTCCCCATGTACCGCACCCTGGGTCCCGGCACGTCCGGAGACGATGTCAAGCAGCTCCAGCGGGCTCTGACCCGGCTCGGCTTCAACTCGGGTGCGGCCACCGGGCAGTACGGGCAGGGGGTCGCCACCGCGGTGAGCCGCTGGTACAAGAGCAAGGGTTTCCAGGCGCAGGAGCCCAGCATCGCGGACAAGCAGCAGCTGGGGACGTTGGAGGCGGCCGTGACCGCCGCACAGCAGGGCCTCCTCTCGGCCCAGGACCCGAGCGGCGGCACGGGCAGCGGGGACACGGGCAGCAGTGCCACGGACACCAGCGGCTCGGGGACCGGTAGCACGGAGACCAGTGGCACGGGGGCCGCCGGCAAGGGGGGCACCAGCGGCAGCGGCACCAGTGGCAAAGCAGCGAGGCTCCAGCTCAAGGCGGCCCAGCAGCAGTTGGACGCGGCCAACACCGCGCTCTCCGCCTTCCAGGCCGGCTACGGAACCAAGATCCCCGCGGGCGAGGTGGTCTTCCTGCCGGATCTTCCCGCCCGGTTGGACAAGGTGTCGGTGAAGGTCGGTGACACCCCGACCGGACCGATCGGCACGGTGACCAGCTCAAAGGTCGTGGTGCAGGCCGTGGTGCAGGGCAGCGACGCCAAGTTGCTCCACGAGGGCATGACGGCGGAGGTGGAGACCACCGACGGCAAGAAGGTGGAGGGGGAACTGGTGGCACTCGGCGACGATGTGCCGAAGACGGGTTCGGCGGACGGCACGACCGCGCAGGGGGCGTCGGGCGGCGGGAGTGACGACGCGTCGGCTCCCGTACCGGTGCAGATCTCCCTCCCCGCGGGGAAGCTGGCGAAGAACGCGGGCGGTTCCGCGAAGGTGACCATCAAGGTGGGATCGTCGGCCGGCAAGGCGTTGACGGTGCCCATCGCCGCGCTCCACACCTCGGCCGACGGGCAGGCCACGGTGCAGGTCCGGCGCGGCGGCACCGTGGTGGACGTCTCCGTCAAGGCGGGACTCTCCGCGGAGGGGCAGGTCGAGGTCACACCGTCCGGTGCCGCCCTGAAGGCGGGCGACCAAGTGGTGATCGGCCAATGATCCGTGGTGACCGGGCAATGAACCGTGGTGACCGGGCGACGGCCGGCCCGCCGGTGTCCGCCGTACCCGCCCCGGACACGGTCATCCAACTGGTGTCCGTCGACCGGACCTTCGACTCCGAACCGCCGGTCCATGCCCTGCGGGACGTGAACCTGGCCGTCCGGCGCGGCGAGCACCTGTCGGTCGTCGGCCCGTCCGGTTCCGGCAAGTCGACACTCCTCAACACCCTGGGCCTGCTGGACCGCCCCACCTCGGGCGCCTACTGGCTCGACGGGGTGGAGACCAACACGCTCGGGGACCTGGAACGCACCGCGCTGCGCGGCAGCCGGATCGGATTCGTCTTCCAGTCCTTCCATCTGCTGCCCTACCGGACGGTGGACGAGAACGTCATGCTGGCCGAGGCCTACCGCCGGCCGCGCCCCGGACGCGGCCGGGCCGACCGCCGCGCCAGGGCCGAGCAGGCGCTGGAACGGGTGGGCCTGGGGCACCGGTTCGGCTTCCGTCCGGACAGGCTCTCCGGTGGGGAGAGACAGCGGGTGGCCATCGCCCGGGCGCTGATGAGCGAACCCGCCCTGCTGCTCTGCGACGAGCCCACCGGCAATCTCGACAGTGAGAACACCGAGTCGGTTCTGGGCCTCTTCGACCAGTTGTCCGAGCAGGGCATGACCTTGGTCGTGATCACCCATGAGGAGGCGGTCAGCAGGCGGGCCGACCGTCGGGTGAGGATCAGCGACGGACGGCTCACCGAGGAGGGCCGATGAGGGCTGCGGAAGCGGCGGAGCTGTCGGCTGGGGGCACGGAGCGTCCCTGGATGGACTTCCGGGACCTGTGGACCGAGGCGCTGGCGGGGGTGCTCGCCCGTCCGATGCGCTCCGCCCTGACCACGCTGGGAACGGTGCTGGGCATCACCACCCTGGTCATCACCATCGGGGTGTCGGCCACGGCCGGCAACCAGATCGTCGGCCGGTTCGACGCCCTCACCGCCACCTCGGTCACGGTGGTGGTACCCCCGTCGGCCGATTCGGTCCCGCTCGTCGACTGGTCGGGGGTCGACGCGGTACGGCGGCTGGCCGGGGTCGATTCGGTGGCGGCGCTCGCCTCCTCCACCGACACCGCGAGCGTCCAGGTGCGTGCGAACGACGTGGTGGCCCCGGGGGACGTCAGCGGCCAGACCGTGGCCGTCTTCGCCGCGTCCCCCACGCTGCCCGCCGCGGTGCGCGGCACGATGACCGTCGGGCGTTTCTTCGACGGCGGCAACATCGCCCGGCACGACCGGGTGGCGGTGCTCGGCGACCAGGCCGCACGGCTCCTCGGCATCAGCTCGGTCCAGGGCTCCCCCGCCGTCTTCCTGAAGGGCCAGTCGTACACCGTGATCGGGATTCTCGGTGAGGCCGAGCGGGAGCAGCAGCTCTCCACCGCGGTGATCCTGCCGCCCACGACGGCCGAGGACCACCTAGGTCTGGGGGAGGTGACCCGGGTGCTGATCAACACCGCGCTCGGTGCGGCGAAGCAGGTGGCCCACCAGGCACCGATCGCGCTGGCTCCCGGTGCCGAGAGCGCCCTCGCCGTCACGGCGCCGTCCGACCCGGTCAAGGCACGCACCGGCGTGCAGGGCGACGTCAACGGACTGTTCCTGGTCCTCGGACTGGTGTCGCTGGTGGTCGGAGCCATCGGTATCGCCAACGTGACGCTGGTGACGGTCATGGAACGGATCGGGGAGATCGGACTGCGCCGCGCCCTCGGCGCCTCCCGACGGCAGATCGCCGGCCAGTTTTTGGTGGAGTCGACGACCATCGGACTGCTCGGCGGGGTCATCGGCGCCGCCCTGGGCATGGTCGTCGTGGTGGCCGTGTCGGCCGTCAGGGACTGGACTCCGGTCCTGGACGTCCGTCTCGCCTTCGGAGCCCCGGTCGTCGGCGCGCTCGTCGGACTCCTGGCCGGTCTCTACCCGTCGCTGCGGGCCTCCCGCATGGAGCCGGTGGACGCTCTGCGCTCCTAGGCCGTGTCTGACAATTCCCGTCGTCGCCCGGAGGGCGGCCTGGCGGCGTCAGGTGCGTGCTCTCGGCGTGCCGGGCGTAGACCCTCGTACTGGGCGTACTAGGGTCTGCGCCCGGTGCGCCGAGAGTGCGTGCATGGCGTCGCCAGGCCGCCCTCCGGGCGACGACGGGAATTGTCAGACACGGCCTAGGTGTATTGACCCGCAGGGTTGTTGACTCGGGTGATGGGTGGCTGGCCTCCGAGTGCGGTGTGGCAGCGATGGTAGTTGTAGGTGTGGAGGAAGTCGGCCAGGGCTGCGGTGCGTTCGTCGTTGCTGGTGAAAGGCCGCAGGTAGGCCCACTCGTCGAGCAGGGTGCGGTTGAAGCGTTCGACCTTGCCGTTGGTCTGCGGGCGGTAGGCGCGAGTCAGCTTGCCGGTCGCGCCGATCTCGATGAGCACCTGCTTCCAGGCCAGGCCCTTGCGGTAGGCCCAGGCGTTGTCGGTGAGCACGCGTTCGATGCGGGTGATGCCGTGGGCGTGGAAGAAGGCGGCCGCGCGGGTGAGGAAGCCGGCGCAGGTGGCGACTTTCTCGTCGCGGTGGATCTCGCTGTAGGCGAGGCGGCTGTGGTCGTCGATGGCTGAGTGGACGTAGTCGAAGCCCACGCTGCTGCGGCGGGCGCGGCCGGCCTGGCGGCCCAGGACCTTGTGGCCGCCGCCGTCGGGGATGCGGCCGAGTTTCTTGACGTCGACGTGGATGAGTTCGCCGGGTCGGTCGCGTTCGTAGCGGCGGATGACCTGGCCGGTGGGCCGGTCGAGGAAGGCAAGCCGGTTCAGGCCGTGGCGGACCAGGATGCGGTGCACGGTCGAGGCGGGCAGTCCCAGGACGGGGCCGAGGCGGGCGGGGCCGAGTTTGCGGTCCTGGCGCAGCCGGCACACCCGGGCCTCCACGGCTGCCGCCGTGCGGTGGGGTGTCGTCAGTGGACGGCTGGGGCGGTCGTGCAGCCCCTGTTCGCCCTCCGCTTGCCAGCGGCGCATCCACTTGTGGGCCGTGACACGTGAGATGCCCATCTCGGCCGCGACATGCGCGACGGGGCGGCCCGAACGGACACGCTCGACGAGCAGCCGCCTGCCGTGAACGGTCAGCCGGGCATTACGGTGGGACACGAAGACCTCCGTGCGGTGTGTTCTTAGACAGCTCCACCACATCGGAGGTCTTCGCCATGTTCAAGACCCGCCAGTGTCAACAACGCTCGTGATCAATACACCTAGGAAGTGGCGGGCCGGCGAAACCTGTCATGCTCGGGCTCATTCGTCGTGCCCGGCCGTGCGGGCGGCGCGCCCGGAAGGAGCATGCCCAGTGACCTCGTCGACGTCCGCCTCCTCCCCTCCCCTCTCGGTGGGCCTGGTCCTGTCCAGCGGGGCGGCGCTAGGGGCCGCGCACGCCGGGGTGCTGCGGGCCGTGGAGGAGGCGGGGATCGCGGTGTCGGCGGTGGCGGGTACGAGTGCGGGGGCGCTGATCGGCGGGGCCTGGGCGGCCGGGGTGGACAGCGCGCGTCTCACCGAGCGGCTGCTGCGTGCCCAGTGGGCGGACTTCGGCAGGGCCGCGATCAGTCCGCGCCTGGGCCTGCTGGACACCTCCCCGCTGGCCCGGAACATCGAGGACATGGTCGGTGACCTGCTGATCGAGGACCTGCCGACCCGTTTCGGCGCGGTGGTCACCGAACTGGGCTCCACCACGCCCCGGCTGGTGACCTCCGGCTCCTTCACGGCCGCCCTGCGCGCGAGCAGCGCCGTGCCCGGACTGTTCCCTCCGGTGCGGCTGGAGGACGGCGGGGCGCTGTGCGTCGACGGGGCCGTGGTGTCACCGCTGCCGGTGTGGGCCGCGCACCGCCTCGGCGCCGGCCGGGTCATAGCGGTCGGCTTCGGCCGCGGCACCACCCGCTGGCGCCGCTGGTTCGAGTCCCGCCCGGCCCACCCCGCCCAGGGCCGCCTCCCCGACCTCACCATCACCATCGACACCGCGGGCCACTCCCCCTGGTCCCCCACGGACGTCCCGTCCCTCATAGAACGGGGCTACGAGGCGACCCGCGAGGCACTGCGGACCTGGCCCCGGAAACCAACGGAGCCCGGCCCCTACGGCACTCCCCCGACCCACGCCTGAACGGCCGCGAAGTCCTCGTCCCCGAGCCCCCGCCGATGATCGACGCGACGCAACAACGCCGGGCCCGGATGATGCGCACCCACCCACGCCCGATCGGTCCCGCTGATCTCGTCATCGAGCCAGACGAACGCCCGGCCGGCGGCCCACGCGACCAACGGCCGCGTCTTCCAGTGGAGACCGGCAGCGGGAGGCGCCTCGTCGTCCTGCGGCCACTCGACGACGGGCAGAGCGGGCAGTCCCAGCCAGGGGGAGAGAAGGGCGTTGGCGTCGTCCGACCAGGTCGTGGCCCACACCGGCGTACAGCCGAGCGCCAGCAACCGGGGCCCCAGGGCCGGGTCCAGACGCGGCAGCAGAGGGTGGGGCGAGGGGCCGTACTCCCTGTAGGGGTCGGGTCCCCCGAAGGGGATCAGCGTCCCGTCGACGTCGAGGAAGAGCAGCATCACCCCAGGATGAGCCCTGTCAGGCCCAGGGCAGCTCCCGGGTGTGGACGACGTCCAGGCGGGACACCGCTCGGGTCAGGACGACGTACAGGCGGTTGAGGCCGCGGGGCTCCGCCTCGGTGATCGCTGTCGGTTCCACGGCGATGACGTGGTCGTATTCGAGGCCTTTGACGCGGGTGGCGCCGATGACCGTGACGCGGCCGGCGGCGGGGGCCAGGCCGGCCCTGGTGAGGGCCTCCTCGATCCGGCCGGTCTCGGCGTCCGGGGTGATCACGCCCACCGATCCCTCGTGGGTGAGGGCGTCGCGCACGGCGGCGACGACGAGGGGCGCCGGGTCGCCGCCTTGGGCGCGGCGGACGCGCAGTTCGCCGTCGTGGCGCAGGGAGCGGGCCGCAGGCACGTCCGCGTCGAGGCGGGCGAGGAGGCGGCCCGCGAGGTCGAGGACCGCGCCGGGGACCCGGAAGCCGGTGGTCAGCGGGACGATCGTCGCCTCGGGCTTGCCCAGGTGGGTCATCTGGACCCGCCAGGAACGCGCCGCCCACGGCGTGGTGCCCTGGGCGAGGTCGCCGAGGACCGTGAGGGAGCCGAAGGGGACCCGGCGGGCGATGGCCCGGCACTCCATCGGGGAGAGGTCCTGGGCCTCGTCGACGACGACATGGCCGTACCCCCCGGGGTGTTCGAGGAGCCCCGCGACCTCGTCGAGCAGGACGAGGTCGGCGGCCGACCAGCGCGCGGACCTCGGTGACCGCGGCGGCCTGGCCCACAGCAGGGCGTCCTGCTCGGCCGGCTCCAGCAGCCCGTCGGCCGCCCCGGCCAGCGTCTGCCGGTCGCTCAGCAGCCCGGCCAGCACCTCCTCCGGCCGCAGCCTCGGCCACAGCGCCTCCACGCACGCGCTCACCGCCCGCGCCCGCTCGATCCGCCGCAGCCAGGCGGCCGGGGGCGGGCCGCCGCGCCGCTCCGCCCGCGTCAGGATCCGGCGCACGATCCGGCTGCGGACCCGTTCCCGTCCGACCTCGTACGGCGGCTCCTCGGCGAGCACCGCGTTCACGATCTCCGTGAGGTGGTGGCCCGCGATCCGCCACCGGTACGACCCGTCCGGTACGGCCAGGTCCTCGGCGTGAGCGGCCGTCACCCGCCCGTACACCGCGCGGCGCAGTACCTCGGCCATCCGGGCGTCGTGCTTGAGGGCGGCGGCCCGGTCGGTGTCGGTCCCGGTCACCCGGTGCCGGGCGATCTCGTCCTGGAGCGTCGACTGCCGTACGCCGGTCTCGCCGAGGGAGGGCAGGACCTCGGCGATGTAGGAGAGGAAGGTGCGGTTGGGGCCGAGGATCAGCAGACCGCCGCGCTTCACGCGCTGCGGGTGGGTGTAGAGGAGGTAGGCGGCCCGGTGCAGGCCCACGGCGGTCTTGCCGGTGCCGGGTGCGCCCTGCACACAGACCGAGTCGGCGAGTCCGCCCCGTACGAGGTCGTCCTGTTCGGGCTGGATGGTGGCGGCGATGTCCCGCATGGGGCCGACGCGGGGGCGTTCGAGTTCGCGCAGGAGGAGACCTCCGGGGCCCGCCGCGGGCTCGCCGCCCCCGAGGTGTTCGTCCTCCAGGCCGGTCAGGTCGGCGGAGTCGCCGCGGCTGCCGGGGGCCCAGCCGAACCGCCGCCGTACGGTCACGCCCTGCGGATCGCGGGCGCTCGCCTGGTAGAAGGCGCGGGAGACGGGGGCGCGCCAGTCGACGACGAGGGGCGGGGCGGCGGGGTGCTCGCTGATCCGCAGCCGGCCGATGTGGTGCCCACCGCCTTGCACGAGGTCGATGCGGCCGAAGAACAGCGGGCCCTCGGGCAGTTCGTGCAGGGCCTTGGCGCGGCTGCGCAGCCCGTAGCCGAGGACTTCGGCGTCGGCGCCGGACGCGGAGACGTCCTCGCCGGTGACGACCTGCCGGTCGGCGCCCTCGACCATGGCGGCGAGGGCGGCGCGGCAGGTGTCGTGGTGGGCGCGTTCGTGGTGGAGGGCGGTGTCGAGGTCGCGGTCGTGTCCCTTTGCGGCAGGCTCGGCAGGCGTCATGCGCCGAGGATAGCGAATGACGTAACCGAGTTAAATATTTTACTGAGTAATGCTCACTGCGAGATACGGCAGCCCCGCCTCCAGCGCCGCGAACGCCCGCTCGGCCGCCCCGACCGCCTCCTGCCGTACGTCCTCCACCGGCTCCCCCGCCGAGATCCGCCGCCAGTTCTCCTCGGCGAGGATCCGTCGTACGGCGATGATCTGGCCCGCGGCGAGCCGGGCGCCGAGATCACCGCCGAGGACCTCGGCGAGGGCGGCCTCGGAACGCTCCAGGTGGGCGTGGAGACGGGCGACCAGGGAGGGGGTGCCGTAGAGGAGGTCGTAGAAGGCGCGGACGGCGGGGTGGTCGTTGAGGCCGGTGACGGGGTCGAGGGCGGCGATCCCCTCCAGGAAGTGCCGGCGCAGCGCGGGCAGGGGCGCGACCCCCTCGACACGCCCGGCCTCGACCACCCGGGCGGCTTCCCGCTCATGGTCGGCGATCCGGTGCAGGACCAGGTCCTCCTTGGCCGGGAAGTACCGGAAGAGGGTCGGCTTGGAGATCTCGGCCGCCGCCGCGACCTCCGCGACGGACACCGCGTCGAACCCCCGCTCCAGGAACATCGTCACGGCGATGTCCGACACGGCCTGATACATCCGCCGCTTCTTCCGCTCACGCAGCCCGGGGTCGCTCATGGGGTGAGGGTACGGCCGGTTCAGGGGGTGGTACCGCGCCAGGGCGGGGACGCGGCCAGGCTCCAGAGGTTGTCGGGGTGCCGGTTCCAGGTGGCGATGAGCGCCTTGGAGTCCTCGGAACCCTCCAGGGACCAGACATTGAGGTCGGTGCGGTAGCCCTTGGGGTCGTCGTACTCGGGGGCTGCGCCGCGCAGCCCGGTGCGCGCCGTGACGTCGTAGAGGCCGTGGAGGACCAGCTCACGGTTGAAGAGGCAGATCTTGTCTCGCGGTATGCCTGGGTAGAGGCGGTACTCACAGTGGGCGGAGACCCGCCCGCGGCGGGGACATGGTCTCCCTAGGCCGTGTCTGACAATTCCCGTCTGCCTCGCGACGCCATGCACGCACTCTCGGCGCACCGGGCGCAGACCCTAGTACGCCCAGTACGAGGGTCTACGCCCGGCACGCCGAGAGCACGCACCTGACGCCGCCAGGCCGCCCTCCGGGCGACGACGGGAATTGTCAGACACGGCCTAGGCAAGGGCGCGGGCAAGATAGGGGTTCGCCGTCGAAGGCACGGGGAGGCCCAGCGCGGCGATGCCCGCCGCCAGGGTGCCCGCGTACGAGTTCACGGCCCGGCGGACGTTGGGGGCGTCCAGGCCGGAGCCGGTCACCAGGCGATCGAGGTCGACATAGGCGGAGCGAACCTGCTCGATCCAGCTGTAGACGCGCCAGTCCGCGCTCCAGTTCACGGTGTACCTGGAGGGCAGACCGCGCTCCCAGCGCCGGAACATGCGCTCTCTGATCTCCGGCCGGGTCGGGGTGAGGTGCATGTGCCGCACCAGGTCGTAGAGGGGGTCCCCCACGAGAGCCATCTCCCAGTCGATGATGGTCAGCGCCAAGTGGTCGTCCCGACGGACCAGGTTCCAGGGGTTGAGGTCTCCGTGCAGCAGACTCGGCTCACGACGGCTGACCTTGTGTCTGCTCAGGATCTCCGCCAGACGGCCCGGGTCGGGCAGTCCGAGCAGGCGGGCCAGTTGCTGCGACTCCCCCGGCAACTCCCTGACCAGGGCGACGAGTTGATCCCGCAGCCACGCGTGGAAGTCGACCTCACCCCCGGTCGGGTCGATCCACCCGTGGTCCACCCGTGTCAGCGCGCACAGCTGGTCGACAAGGCCGTCGGCCTCGCGCGGGCGCAGGCCGTTCACCGGATGGCTGGGGGGACCGCTGCGCGGTCCGACATACGTGTGGATGGCGAAGCGATCGTCGCGGTAGCTCTCGCCCAGGGCGAGGACCCGGGGAGCCGCCACCCGGACGCCCGACTCCTGGATCGCGCGCAGAACGGCGTGCTCGCTGAGGTACCGGGGCTCCCTGCGGGAGACGTTGGGGAGCGTGCGCCGGACGACCACGGGATCGCTCAGCTCCCTGACCCAGACGACGGTGTTGAGATGAGCGGTCCCCTTGAACACGCGGTCCGCGGGAGCCGCTCCCTCGGCCATCAGGGCGTCCCGTACGGCGGACGCCGGAAAGCCGGGGTTCTCGGGAAAGCGCGGGTCCGGCCGCCAAGCGCAGGCGTTGGCCAGCCATCCGCCGTCCACACTGCCACCGCCACGCGAGGTCAACCAGCGGACGAGGGCCTTCTCGATCTCGTCGCGCTTGGGCACGTCACCGAGCCGAAGCGGCTCGGCCGCAGCCTTCAGCGCCCTGCGCACGTCCTGCGTCGCCTCGTCGAGGCGCCTCTGCGTGTACGACTCCTCCAGCGACCGGGCGGCACGCATGATGTCCGGGTAGACCGACTGCGCCCGCTCGAAGTCGACGTAATGGCGCAGATCCCTGGCCACGCCGTTGGCCGCGCCGGGCCGGAACTGCCGCATCTCCCCGGCCCACGCGTCGATGACCTCACGCCACTGGTGACTCGGGTACTGCATTCGGACCAGATGCACCGCCAGGTCGTGCAGCGGATCACCGTAGGTCGCGAGTTCCCAGTCCACACAGATGAGAGGCGGGCTGCCGTCGTACGAGACGATCAGGTTGTCCCGGTGCAGATCGCCGTGGAGCAGGCTGTACGGCCGCCGGGCCATGGAGGGAACCCGCTCGGCCAGCCGCAGCAACGCGTCGTCGGGGATGCCCAGCGCCTTGAACAGTCCGCCGAACTTGTCCCAGTTGGGCTTACGGATCTGCTCGTCCGCGAGACGGGCCAGGGTCTTCAGGAAGGCCTGGCTGTCGGTGAGCTTGGCGGGCCAGGACGCGGGCAGGGGCGGCAGCGCCGCTCGGCGCACCTGGGTCATCTGCGCCAGCAAGCGGGCCAGCGCCTTGACCAGCAGGGTGTCGACAGGCTTACCGTTTCCGCAGATGGTGGAGAGCGGGACGCCCTTCACGAAGCTGTGGATGGAGTGCCCGTCCACCTTGGCCAGGCATTCTGGCGCGTGGGGCAGGACGCCCCGCAGAGCACCGAGGATCGCCGCCTCGTCGTGCCAGGTCCTGATCACCACGGGCAGCGCGTCGGAGCGCCGGACACGCACCGTCACGGAGATGCCGGCCTCGCGGCCCAGCAGTCGGGCCACATCCTCGGTCAGAGGGAGCACATAGTTGCGGTTGTGGTGCCCGCTGGTGGACTCCTGAGTCGATTCCGCGGCCCAGACGAAGGCTCGAAGGGCGCCGTCCGCAGCGGCTCGTTCCCCGAGGTTCCGGGAGGGAACAAAGTGGTCGACCACTGGCCGCTCCGGTGGGTTGCGCGGGATGGGTACGGCAATCGTCGAGTGCCGTGTGGTGCGCCGCACGACCGGGGTGTCCGGTGGGGTGAGCACAGGAGGGAATACGTACGACAGGAGAGGATTACTCGCGCGCGATGCCGGGGATACTAGCGCACACGCCTGAGCTATTCGGCGAGATGAGTCCAGACCGATTCGAACCAGGCCTGCCAGGTGTCGACGAAGACGGTCCCCGGTGAGTTCGGATCGCCGTCCTTCACCTGGTGGGTGAGGGTGGCTCCCAGTCCGAGGACGTCCACGGCGGTGACCTCTTCGCCGTCGTCCAGCTCGATCTGGCGCTGGATCACCTCGTACGGACCGTGCAGCGCCTCCGTACCGTTGAAGACGTAGAGCTTGAAGGTCGGCGTCAGCGGGGCATGGCGGATCTGGACGTCGACGGACGGCACGAGTTTCTCGGTCCTCAGGTCCTTCAGCACACTGCGCAGGGACGCGGTGTGACGGTTGGTGATGTCCTGCAGACGGCTCCTCATGCGGTCGTCGTCCTTGTTGCCCTTGAGCTGCGGATAGGGCAGGTTCAGCTCCTCCGACGGCAGGATCATCCGCAGACCGATGTGCTGGGGAGCTATCGAGCCGCCGTGGATCCGCTCGGCCTGCAGCCGGATGTGCGCGTCCAGCGACTCCGAGGTCAGCGTATACACGTCCAGGGTGACGTCGGGCTGCTCGAAGGCCTCGCTGAGCAGCGGCCCCAGGGTGGCCCCATGGCGCACTCGGGTGCCCCTGGGGGTCGACGACTGGATCCGCTGCGTCTTGACCACGCGGGACCCGCTGCCCTGGCGGGACTCGATCCAGCCCTCGTTGGCCAGCTCCCGCAGCACCCGCTGGACCGTGTCCCGGGAGACCCCGTACTCCTCGGCGAGGTCCCGCTGGGACGGCAGATAGGACTTCAGCGGATACGTCCCGTTCGCCATGCGGGCGCGCAGGTCGTCGGCGACTCGATGGAACTCCCGGCCGCCGACGTCACCGCTCTGTTGCGCGTCCACAGGGCGACCGTACCGCCTTCGGTCCAGTGTCAAACCACCATCGGTCACTTCTCAGACAGGTCAGTTGATTAAGGATCAATCGGCCAGGGGAAACCTCAAGCAGTCCAATTGGACCGAGACTTGAAGGCTTCACCGACACTGGCAGGTAGGTGGAAGGCCGTGCTCCTGATATCGACGGTCCTGGAACTGCTCGCGTACTGTGCCGGCCTGGCGGTGCAGGCCAAATTGGGCGCGCTGGGGGTGATGCTGATGCTCACCGTCGCGATCGGCCGGAAGGCCAAGGCCGAGGGGCTCACCCTCGTGGCGGTCTGTGTGCTCGTGGCCCTGATGCTCAGGACCGTTCCCTGACCGTCCTCAGGACCGTCTCCAGCGAGTTCACCACCGTCGTCGCCCCGGCGCCCCGCAGGAGCTTCTCCTTGCGGTGGTTGCGCGCGTAGCCGAGGAAGGGGACGCCGGCCTCGTGGGCGGCCAGGAAGTCGGACGGGGTGTCGCCGATCATCAGGGCGGTGTCGGGGGCGGAGCCCATCGCGCGCAGGGCGCGGTGGAGGCAGTGGGGGTCGGGCTTGAGGAGGTGGAGGTCCTGGGTGCGGCCGTAGATGTGGGGGGCGAAGCAGGCGGCCAGGTCGCGGCCGGTGAGGTACTTGGCGACCACGCGGGGGGAGTTGTTGGTCGTGATCGCGAGGCGCAGGCCCAGGGCGGTCCAGGTGCGTATCAGGGGGTCCGCCCACGCCGTGGGCATCGCCGAGGAGGCGGCCCTGAGTTCCTCCTGGGTGAGACGTTCCTCCAGCTCCGCGACCAGGTCGCTGCCGGGGCGCAGGCGGTCCACGGCACGCAGGACGACATGCGGGTCCAGCGACTCCCGCTCGGACTCCGTCAGCAGGTGGTGCAGGCCGCGGCCTTCGAGCCAGTCCACCAGCCCGTCGGCCACGTCCTCCGCCGAGTGGCCGGCGAAGAGCCGGCAGATGGGGCCGTCGAAGTCCCACAGGACGACCCTCGTACGCGCGATCAGCTCCCGCAGATCCGCGGTTCCGTTTCCCTGGGTGTTGTCGGTGTCGGCTGCCACCTGTTCAGTCTGCGTCGTATGAGAAGTCACTAGGAGAGTGTCAGGTCCGTCGTGATGGTTTCCCAGAGGGCGTTGAACCACTTCTGGGATTCCTCGACGAACGCGGCGTCGCGCTGCCCGGCCGACGCCTCGAAGTGGAAGAGGAGGGACTCGGTGCCCATGACGTCGTACATGTCCAGCGTTCCGGCGTCCGTGGGCTCCTCCCGCCGCTCGACCATGTAGTACGCCATCAGGGCTTCCGTGCCGTTGAGGAGGTACAGCTTCACCGGTGGGGTGAAGGGCAGGGCGCGGAAGGTGATGTCGACGTCGATGCCGTGGGAGCGCAGGGTCTGGAGGTTGTGGCGCAGGACGTGGCCCTGGGCGTTGCGCATGGCCAGCCAGCGCTGGTGGACCGGGTCGTCGTCGCCGCGGCCCTCGACCGGGACGGGGAAGGCGAGGTTGATGCGGCGCGAGGGCAGGAGGATACGGACGTCGATCCGCTGGGGGTGGATCACGCCGGCGTGGATGAGGCGCAGCGGCTCGCCCAGCGCGGGGATCAGGCTCTCGGCCGTGAGACAGGCCGCGTCGATGCGGACGTGCGGGGCGGAGAAGGCCTCGGTGAGGCGGGGGGCGAGGCCCACCATGGTGGGCTGGGGCTCGTCGTGGCCGGGCGGCGGCGGTTCGGCGATGCGCGGCGGGCTGCCCTTGCTGACGTTGGTGAGGAGTCCGTCGAGCTGGAGTTCCCGCAGGGCCTGCCGTACGGCGCCGCGCTCCACCCCGAACTCGTCGGCGAGCTCGGCCTGGGTGGGCAGGCGGTCGCCCGCCTTGAGGTCACCGGCACGGATGCGTTTCCGCAGGGCGTCGGCGATCTCCTGGGGCGACTTTCTGCTGCCGTTCACTGCCACGTTCTCCGCCACGTTCTCCTGGGTCACGACCAAACGCTACAACTTAGATCCATCTATGGGGAGTTGCCTGGAAGTTGTTTAAGGGTTGGGACCAAGTGGGGACAACCTTATAAGAGTTGGTTGCCAACTCGATCGAGTTGGCAAATGGTTTGCCCTTTCGAAGGGGGGAACACCATGCCTGTCCTCGCTCTCGTCTCCGCCGCCGTCGTCGTCGGCGTCGAGCAGACCATCCAGTGGAAGTACGGCACCACCGGCGCCGTGGGACTGCTGCTGCTCAGCATCGGCATCAAGGTCAGGAGCCCGGCCATCAGCTCGGTCGGCGCCGTGGTCCTCGCCCTCGTGGCCACCGGACCCGCCGTCAGCTCGTGAGCAGCAGTTCCGAGCTGATCGTCTCCCAGAGTGCGTCGAACCACAGCTGGGACTGTTCCACGAACGCCGAGTCGCGCGGCCCGGCCCCCTGCTCGAAGGCGAACAGGACCGACCGCGTGCCCTCGGCGTCGTACATCTCCAGATGTTCCTGATCGATCGTCTGTTCACGAAGCCGCACGGTGTAGTACGCGAACAGCGCCTCAGCGCCGTTGAGGAGATACAGCTTCACGGGCGGGGTGAACGGCAGCGCGCGGAACGTCACGTCCACCTCGATGCCGTGCGTGGAGCGCAGCGTCAGCAGGTTGTGCCGCAGTACCTGGCCCTGCGCGTTGCGGTGGGCCAGCCAGTGGCGCTGGAGCCGCTCGGTGGCCGAGGTGTCCACCGCCGCCGGGAAGGCGAGGTCGATGTTCCGGGAGGGCAGCAGGACCCGGACGTCGATCTTGGCCGGTTTCAGCTGTCCGGCGTGGATCCGGCGCAGCGGTTCGCCGATCGCGGCGGTCAGGGAGACCGCGGTGAGACAGAGGGCGTCGACCTGGACGTGCTCGGCCGCGAAAGCCTCGGTCATCCTCGGGGGAAGGGCCACCATGGACGGCTGCGGGGTCGCCTCCGGGCCGATCAGCGGGCCGGCCGCGCCCGGCGGTGGGGCGACCGTGGCCGGGCTTCCCTTGGAGACGTTGGTGAGCAGGTGCTCCGACTGCAGGATGCGCAGGGCCTGGCGTACGGCGCCCCGCTCCACCCCGAACTCGTCCGCCAGCTTGGCCTGCGTGGGCATGCGTTCGCCCGGCCGCAGCACTCCGGTCCTGATCCGGGTGCGCAGCGCGTCGGCCACCTCGCGGTGCGAGGGCTGGGGCCGCCCCGTCCTCCCCCGTCCGTTGACGGGGGCATGTTCCGGCTCCACGGTGGAACAGTACAACTTCCCGCCATCTTGTGGCAGTTCAAAGAGAGATGGTTATAGGACGCTTCCAAGCGGACATAAGTACAGTGAAGTTGGCTGCCAACTTCAACAACATGGTCAAACTTTCAGACGGTTGGCCGGTCGGACTCCCTTCCGGAGGGGAGCCGGGAGCCCGAAGGGTCGGCACCTCAGCACAGCCACAACTGCAGATCGCCGCACAGCCACAACCGAACATCGCGCGCACAGCCACAACTGAACAGCTACGGATGCACAGTTCCCTTCCCCAGCACGTCACCAGACCGTCGAGAGGAGACTCAGAACAGGTCCGGGCACCACGGTCGCCCGGGCGTACGCAGCAGGGCGTCGGCCCCCCGGGCGGCGCCCGCTCGTTCTTCCCGGAGCCGGCCCAGCGCCGCGAGCCGTAGCGCCGACTCGTCGCCGAGCCACAGGGACGCCAGCTCGGCCACGTCCAGGGTGAGATCGGCGTCGCGGCTCGTCGGGGTGCAGGAGGCACCGTCGGGGGTCGCGTCCAGCAGGAAGCGCCCCCCGGCCAGGCCGGACCGGTCGACCACCTCCAGGACCAGGGCGCCCGCCGTGTCGTACGTCCGCGCCTCCAGGGCCCGTACGACGTCCAGGATCCGCACCCACAGCCAGTCCGCCTGGGTCGTGATGCTCGCCGCACGCGGGTCTGGCAGGAACAGGGGCAGCAGGTCGTCCGGGGAACGCCAGCCCGACTTCACACGGGTGGGATCCAGTCGATGGAGCACAGGTAGTGCCACAGGGCGCGGGAGGCGTCCGGGGTCACCGAGAGCAGCCAGTTCACGGAGGCGGTGTTCTGCGGCTGCTTGGCGTCGGTCCAGTTCTCGTCCGCCTGGTACGAGACCAGTCCGTCGACCTCTCCGTCCGCCGAGCGGTACACGGCGTAGAACGGCTCGGTCCAGTCGGGTTCGCCGTGCAGGTGGATCACGCCCGTGTTCATGTCCCACCAGTGCTCGTGGCGGCTGACGGCGCCCGGCTGGGTGCGGCGCAGGCGCTCGTGCAGGAGGGGGCCGAGCTTGCGGACCTCCTCGCCGTGGATCAGGTCGACACCGCCGCCCGCCAGGGGGACCGGATGGCGGGGGTCGAAACCGGCCCGCGGTATGTCGATCGTCCACTCGGTCATGGTGGTGGCGGGACCGAAGCCGTAACGGCCGTAGATGCGGTACTCGGCGGCGGTGAGGGTCGCCACGACGTCACCGCGGTCCTTCGCCGCCGTGAGGTCGTCGGCCATCAGGCGGGTGAGGAGACCTCGGCGGCGATGGGTGGGCAGGACGGTGACGTTGGAGATGGCGTCGGCGGGGACGGGGGTGCCGCCCGGGGTGGTGACTTCCTGGGGGAAGGAGCGGAACGTGGCCACGCAGGTGTCGGCCTCGAAGGCGCCGGTCAGCCGGGAGTCGCCGAGGGTGGCCCGGCGGGCGGCCAGGGCCTGTTCGGTGACGACCGGGGGGCGCAGGAAGCCCGTGTTCAGGGCGCGCATCCAGGCGGGGAGTTCGTTGTCGGTGACGGTGCGGACGTCCATGCGGTCACGGTAGGCAGGGGCGGGGGCGGGTGTCGCCGGGTTTTCGCCCCCGCGCCCGCCTGTCCCGTCCCCGTCCGTCCCGTGCCGTCTCCGCCTTCTCACACCAGCAGGTCGTCCACCTGGGCCTCGCCCTCCCGGTAGCGGCGGGTGATCTCCGCTCCGCAGTCGTCGGCCGTGCGCTGGAGGTGCTGGCGGCGGCGGGAGACCTGCTGTTCGTAGGCGACGAGACGGGCCATGGCCGCGTGGAGCTCGGGATCGGTGCGGGCGTCGAGGTCGGAGAGTTCGACGTCGGCGAGCATGTCGGCGGCCAGGCGGCCGTACTCCTCACTGTGCGGTGTGCCCAGGGTGACATGGCGGGCCGAGGAGCGCTGGCGGGCCGGGGCGTCGGTGAGAATCTCCGGGAGGCGCTCGACGACGGAGGCCGCGCCCGACGGTGAGCGGCGGGCCAACTCCGCGCGGAGGATGTCGATACGGCCCTGCAACAGCCGCCGTACGTAGCTCAGGTCCGCCTCGTCGCGTTGGGCGCCCTGGCGCACGGTGCGCAGCTCGGGCAGGCTCAGCCGGGCCAGGTCGTGCTCCGGTGGGTCCGCGGCCGGCCCGGGGCTGTCGCCGCGCTGGAAGGGCGGCCGGTGTGCCTCCAGCCGCTCGGTACTCGGTGTGCTCATGTCCCTCTACCGTCCCCTCGACCGGCGTGTGGTGGAAAGCATCGTGCCACCCCAAGTCGCCGCGTTGTGACCGAGTCCCCCCGAACGGCCCCAGACAGGGCCTAAAGGATCAAAAATGGGCCCTTTGCGGGAGCGTGCGGGGTACCCGGCATGATGGTCCGTATGCGAGCTGTGGTGCAGAGGGTGGACGGCGCGAGTGTCGTCGTCGACGGGGAGACGGTCGGGGAGATCACCGGCGAGGGGCTGTGCGTGCTGGTGGGGGTGACGCACGACGACACCGAGGAGAAGGCCGCCCAGCTCGCCCGCAAACTGTGGTCGGTCCGGATGCTGCACGACGAGAAGTCGTGCAGCGACATCGACGCCCCGCTGCTGGTGATCAGTCAGTTCACCCTGTACGGCGACGCGCGCAAGGGCAGGCGGCCGACCTGGAACGCCGCCGCGCCCGGGCCGGTCGCCGAGCCCCTCGTCGAGGAGGTCGTGGCACAGCTGCGGGGGCTCGGTGCCACGGTCGCGACGGGACGGTTCGGCGCGCGGATGCGGGTGTCCCTGACGAACGACGGACCCTTCACCGTCCTCATCGAGGTCTAGGACATCGAGGTCTGGGGCTTCGAGGTCTGGGACATCGAGGTCTGGGACATCGAGGTCTGGGGCTTCGAGGTCTGGGGCATCGGGGTACAGGCCCCGACGGCCTAGGGCTCGACCACGATTTCCTGGGCCGCCGCCGTCGTGTCCGCCATCAGCGGGGCGTCCAGCGGGACGTTCCGCTTGACCAGGGCCAGGGCCACCGGGCCCAGTTCGTGGTGGCGTACCGAGGTGGTGATGAAGCCGATCTTGCGGCCGTCGGCCGCCTCGTCGGCGACCCGGAGCTCGGTGCCGTGGGGCGGGAGGTGGACCTCACTGCCGTCGAGGTGGAGGAAGACCAGCCGGCGGGGCGGCTTGCCCAGGTTCTGGACGCGGGCGACCGTCTCCTGACCGCGGTAGCAGCCCTTCTGGAGATGCACCGCCGTACCGATCCAGCCCAGCTCGTGCGGGATGGTGCGGTGGTCGGTCTCGAAGCCGACGCGGGGGCGGTGCTGCTCGACGCGCAGCGCCTCGTGCGCCAGGATGCCGGCCGCGGGGCCCGCCTTCTCCGCGTACGCCTCGAGGTCCTCGCGCGGGAGGAAGAGGTCACGGCCGTACGGGGTCTCGCGTACGACGACGCCGTCCGGCACCTCGGTGATCGAGCCCGCGGGGAGGTGGACGACGGCGGTGTCGGCGGTGCGGTCGGCGACCTCGACCCGGTAGAAGAACTTCATCGACTCCAGGTAGGCGAGCAGCGCCTCCTGGGTGCCCGGCTCGACATGGGCCCAGACCGTGGTGCCGTCGTCGACGAGGTACAGCGCGTGCTCGATGTGGCCGTGCGCGGAGAGGATCAGCGCCTCGGTGGCCTGGCCGGCCGGGAGGTCGGTGACGTGCTGGGTGAGCAGGAGGTGCAGCCAGCTCAGGCGGTCGTCACCGGTGACGGTGACGACTCCGCGGTGCGAGAGGTCGACGAAGCCGGTGCCGTCGGCGAGGGCGCGCTGCTCGCGGAACAGGTCACCGTAGTGGGCGGCGACACCTTCGTCCACGCCCTCGGCGGGGACGGCGCCGGGCAGGGTCAGCAGAGGGCTCTTCATACGCTAAGCCTACGACTCGGTAATTGAACTCTTGGCGGTCGAGCAGTCCTTGCAGCGGCCGAAGATCGCGAAATGCTTCATGTCCGTCTCGAAGCCGAAGGTGTCCCGCAGCTTGGCCGTGAACTCGGCGGCCACCTTCACATCCGCCTCGATGACGTTCTCGCAGTCCCGGCAGACCAGGTGGATGTGGTGGTGCCGGTCGGCGAGGTGATACGTCGGCGCGCCGTGCCCGAGATGGGCGTGGCTGACCAGGCCCAGCTCCTCCAGGAGCTCCAGGGTCCGGTAGACGGTGGAAATGTTGACCCCCGACGCCGTCTTCTTCACTTCCGTGAGGATGTCGTCGGGGGTCGCGTGCTCAAGGGTGTCCACGGCTTCCAGCACGAGTTGCCGCTGCGGCGTCAGCCGGTAGCCGCGCTGCCTGAGGTCGCTCTTCCAGTCGGTGCTCACCACACTGGAAGTCTAGAACCACGGAGAAGCGCGCGGGCCTGGCGGAGACCTACTTGAAGAAGGCGATGCCGTCGTCCGGGAGATCGTCCGGGAGGGCCTTGGCCCAGCGCTCGACCTCCTCCGGGGTGACGACCTTCTTCAGGTGGGCCGACATGTAGGGGCGCAGCTCGACCTCGGGGGTCTGCTTCTCGCCGACCCACATCAGGTCGCTCTTGACGTAGCCGTAGAGCCGCTTGCCGCCGCTGTAGGGGCGGGAGGCGGACGTGCGGGCGACGGCGTCCGTGACCAGGTCGATCTGCGGCTTCTTGTCCGCCATCTCGCCGTACCAGATCTCGATGACGCCGTCGTCGCGGGTCATCGTCACCTCGACCTTGCGGGAGTCGTCGATCCGCCAGAAGCCGGACTCGGACTCCAGGGGACGGACCTTGTTGCCGTCGTTGTCGAGGACCCAGGTGTGGGACCGGTACTCCAGGAAGTCACGGCCGTCGTGGGTGAAGGTGACCTCCTGCCCGAAGTTGCACTTCTGCGCACCGGGGAAGTCGTGCACGCCGGCGCCCGCCCACGTGCCCAGCAGGAAGGCGAGCGGGACGAGGTCCTTGTGGAGGTCGGACGGGATCTCGATCATGGTTGACAGTTCCTGGATCGGTCGGTCAGCGCTGGCCCTGGTACAGCTTCTTCACGGTCAGGGCGGCGAAGGCGAGGACACCGACACAGACCAGGACCAGCAGGGTTTCGAAGAAGATCTCCACGGGGTGCTCCTCGGATGAGCGGGGTTGGTTCCGTACGTACACAAGGCCGGTCCCCAAGCTTACGCGGCCGGGGACCGGCCCTCGGTGTGAGGTGGACCCTCACTCCAGGAGCTGGCTCTGGAGGACCACCGTCTGCTGGTGGGGGATCGCGGGCATGGTGCCCTTCCCCGTCTGCACGATCATCGCGAGGACGTCACCCGCGCTCAGGTACGCGAGACGGACCTGCTCGCCGCCGTACGGCTTCGTCTCCGTGTACGGGGTCAGCGTGATGTTCTTCGACTGCGGGGCCAGCGGGAAGTCCTCGTCCCGTTCGTAGGCCTCGGCGCCGCGTACCGGGTAGACCGGGGCGTCGTAGGTGGTGAAGACGTCGTCGAGGACCTGTTCGGTGACGGCGACCGAGCCGAATCTCAGCAGGTAGACGCGGGTGCTGGTGCCGTCGGGGGTGGTCCAGCCGCGGGCCGCGATGTGGCGCAGGCCGGCGTCGACGAGCTTGTCCTCGATGTCGCCGCGACGGGTGTCCTCGAACTCCTTCAGGAAGTCCTTCGTCGCCAGCCAGCCGTCGGAGCCGGCCAGCGCCTTGTCCTCCTTCGCGCCGACGGGGGCGGGCAGGACGAGGGCGCGCAGGTCGGCGTAGTGGGCCCCCGAGTGGTTCGCCTTGGCGAAGGGGGCGGGGCTGCCGGAGGGCAGGGGCGGCCTGGTGAGCGTGGGGTACGCCCAGCGGCCGTCCGACTCCGTCTGCAGACCCGGTACGTCCGTGCGCTCCATCGCCGCGATGCCGTACGCCGTCGACGCACCGACCGCCGCGAAGACGGCCACGGCGGCTGTCCACCGCAGGGCGGCCCGCAGCAGGGGACGCCGCGCCCCGGGCCCACCCGGGGCCGCGCCGTCACGGGCGCCGTCGTCGGACGTGGGTGCTCCCAGCGGCGCACCGGCGACCGCAACCGCGTACGGCTCCGCCGCCGCCTGGCCAACCGCACCTTCAGCCCTGGTGGCTGGCGCGTGGGCCGCCGCGTCAGGCGAATCCGCCGCCTGCGACGCAGCCGCCTCCCCGGTGGCGCCCACGGCACCAGAACCGACCCCGGCCCGCGCCGCCGCCTCCCCGGGGACGCCCCCCGCATCCGAGGGAACCCCGGCCTCCGCCGTCTCCGCCGTCTCCGGGGCCTTGGACATCGACACGGTCGGCTTCGCCGTGGTGACCGGTGTCGGGGTTCCCGGAACCGGCGCCGCGTCGGGGGCAGCCGACTCCGCGACGCCGACCCCGTCACCGGCCGGCCCCACGCCACCCGAGGACTCCCCGGCATCGGCGGTCTCCGCCGCCGCGCTCTCCACCGTCTCCCGGATCTCCTTGGTCTCCACGGGCGCCGCGGCCTCCGCGCTGTCCGCCGCCTCCGCGGCCTCACCGGGCGCCGCGATGTCCGCCGACACCGCGGCCTCACCCGGCGCCGCGGCCTCCGCCGCCTCCGAGATCTGCGCGCTCTCCACCGTCTCCCGGATCTCCTTGGTCTCCACGGGCGCCGCGGCCTCCGCGCTGTCCGCCGCCTCCGCGGCCTCACCGGGCGCCGCGATGTCCGCCGCCTCCGCGATCTGAGGGCTCTCCACCGTCTCCAGGATCTCCATGGTCTCCGCGGGCGCCGCGACCTCCGCGCTGTCCGCCGCCTCACCGGGCGCCGCGGCCTCCGCGCTCTCCGCCGCCTCACCGGGCGCCGCGGCCTCCGCGCTCTCCGCCGACCCGGCGATCTTCGCCGCCTCCGGGATCTCCGCGCTCTCCGCCGACCCGGCGATCTTCGCCGCCTCCGGGATCTCCGCGCTCTCCACAGTCTCCGCCGGTGCGGTGGTCGAAGCCGGGGGTCTTGGGGTCTGGTCGTCGGTCATACCGTCTCCCCCGGTTCCGCGATGCGGTCGAGTTGTTCGCCAAGGAGCAAGGCGACTCCCTTGGTGTCGAGTGGTTTGACGGCCTCGGCGGTCAGGCTGACGAGGACCTCGCCGACGTACGCCGAGCAGAACATGCCCTCGAGGTCGGAGTCGGCGTCCTTGGGCGGCAGGAAGCACTTCGCGTTCTTGTGGCCCTTGATCGCCGGACCCTTGCGGAAGACGTCGAGGGCGTCGAGGAACTCGCCCTGGAAGGTCGCGATGTCGCGCACCGCCGCCTTGTTGTCCATCTGGGACAGCGTGATGCCGACGGAGTAGACGCCCTCGTTGGTGTCGAGGGCGCTGGTCTCCTCGCTGAGGTAGCTGCGCATCGCCATGCCCTTGATGCGCTGCTTGTCGATCTGCTGCTCCAGCCGCTTGCGCTGCGAGCGCGGCAGATCCTTCAGCGCCTCCTTGCGCAACCCGGCCGCCCGCGCCCCGCTGAGCTGGGCGTCCGCCCCGAACTCGCCGATGTCCGGCCCCCGGGTGAACCCCTCCGTGCCGTACGGGACGAGCATCCCGGCGAGTCCACCGCCGCTCCCGCCCGGCCCCTGCGACCGGTCCGCGTCCGGCGTCTCCTTCGGGAACTTCCAGACCGGCGCCCCGGCGTCCCGGTCGGCGTCCCGCACGGTGACGACCGTGAGGCCGACCCCCGCCACCAGCGCCCCGGCCAGCACCAGGGAACCCGCGACGGCCACGGCCCGCCGCCGGCGCCTGCGCCGCGCGACAGGGTCGACCGGCTCGACAGGGGCCGTGATCAGTTCCGGGCCGACCGGTTCCACGGGGCCCACCGAGCCGGCCGTCCCGGCCGTCCCGGCCTCGTACTCCTGCTCGCTCACAGCCGCTCCATCTGCCGCTCGGCCAGGTCCATGATCTTCTTCTTGGAGATCGACCTGGACCCGTAGACCCAGATCTCCATGGCGACGTCACCGCGCCAGGCGTGCGCCTCCGCGCTGTAGAGCGGCAGGTACCCGGCCTCGGTCTTCGGCTTGTGGTGGACGTACGCCATGCCCGTACCGGTACCGGCGATCGGCCAGCTGTCGGTGGAGCCCTCCTTCTCCGCCCAGTACTGGCCGTTGTCGCAGTAGTCGGCTGCCGCGACCGTCTCCTCCTGCCGGAACTGCACGAGCCGCAGCTCCACCGTGTACGCGCTGCCCTCTTCCCAGCCGGTGACGGCGACCCGGCGGAACTCGTTGCCGACGAGGTCGCCGAAGATCTCCTCCGGCTTCTCGTAGGAGTCGGCGTAGGCGGCCAGGTCCAGCCAGCCGTCCTGGCCCTCCAGCCAGTCGCCGTCCTTGGCGCCCTTCGGCTTCGTCAGCAGCAGCTTGCGCAGGTCGCCGTCGGTCCTCACCTGACGGTCCCGCGCCGCCGACAGCGGCTCCGGCGCGGGCCCCTTGGCCTGCGGCATCGTCGGCTGCGACAGCGAGGGCAGCTTCGTCGGCTCCCGGTCGGCCTGGATCAGGTAGCCGGCGCAGGTCCCGGCCACCAGACCGAGCACCACCGCCCCGGCGATCAGCAGCGTCGTACGCCCTCGCCGCCGCGCGGGCACCTGCGGTCCGTCGGGCACCGCACCCTCCACGCGTTCTCCCACAACGTCCCCCTCAGAACGTGAAGCGCGCCTTCCGTAAGCGCTTCACAGGAGACCCATGGTCAGCACAGGTAGTTGTAAAGGAGTTGATTACGATTCGGGCATGGCGAAGAAGCTCGTGATCAAGGTGACCGCGGGGGCCGATGCCCCCGAGCGGTGCTCGCAGGCGTTCACGGTCGCGGCGGTGGCCGTGGCCAGTGGGGTCGAGGTGTCGCTGTGGCTGACCGGGGAATCCGCGTGGTTCGCGCTGCCGGGCAGGGCGGCCGAGTTCGAGTTGCCGCACGCCGCCCCGCTGCCCGACCTGATCGAGTCCGTGCTGGCCGGCGGGCGACTCACGCTGTGCACGCAGTGCGCGGCCCGGCGCGACATCACGGAGAAGGACGTCCTCGACGGCGTACGGATCGCGGGCGCGCAGGTGTTCGTCCAGGAGGCGCTGGCCGACGACACCCAGGCCCTCGTCTACTGATGCCCACTGATACCTGCTGATGCTACTGATGGCTGCTGACGGCTAAGGGCGGCGCTTCTTGCCGTCCAGTTCGTCCCACCACTCGTCGGACTTCGGGTCGCCCGACGGATCGTCCCACCAACGGTCCTCCGGGCCGCGCCGGTTGGCGACCATCGCGGCGAGCGGTGGGATGACCATGGCCACCAGGCACATGCCGACCGCCGCGGGCACCGACCAGATGCGCACCACTCCCCAGGCCAGGACGAACAGGCCGATGCAGGTGCCCATCATGGCGAAGTAGACGTGACGCCGGCGTGCGTACATGCCTCCAGCGTAGGTCCGGAAACGGCTGAGGGCCGTACCTCGGGAGTGCCCCGGGGTACGGCCCTCGGCCGTGGAAGGCGTCCGTCACAGACCGCCCGAGCCCAGCGGTCCTCCGACCGCGCTGCGGACCGCGATACGGCCGCGGATCAGACCGGCGGATCAGACCGCGATCGCGACCTCCGCGAGCCCGCCCTGCTGGGCGACGACCGTGCGGTCGGCGGTGGCGCCGGGAACGAGGGCGCGGACGGTCCAGGTGCCCTCGGCCGCGTAGAAGCGGAACTGGCCCGTGGCGGAGGTGGGGACCTCCGCGGTGAACTCACCGGTCGAGTCGAGCAGACGGACGTATCCGACCACCGGCTCGCCGTCGCGGGTCACCTGGCCCTGGATCGTGGTCTCACCGGGCTTGATCGTCGAGGCGTCCGGGCCGCCGGCCTTCGCTCCACACATGTCTTTCTCCATCGGGGTCTGACCGGACGGAAGGAAGGCCGGTCGGTCGGGTTTGCGGGCTGGGTGGGTTACTTGTTGGCGCCGAGCTCGATCGGCACGCCGACCAGGGAGCCGTACTCGGTCCAGGAGCCGTCGTAGTTCTTGACGTTCTCGACACCGAGCAGCTCGTGCAGGACGAACCAGGTCAGGGCCGAGCGCTCGCCGATACGGCAGTAGGCGATGGTGTCCTTGGCGAGGTCGACCTGCTCCTCGGCGTAGAGCTCCTTGAGCTCGTCGTCCGACTTGAAGGTGCCGTCGTCGTTGGCGTTCTTCGACCACGGGATGTTGCGGGCGCTCGGGACGTGACCCGGACGCTGCGACTGCTCCTGCGGCAGGTGGGCCGGGGCGAGCAGCTTGCCGGAGAACTCGTCGGGCGAGCGGACGTCGACCAGGTTCTGCGAGCCGATCGCGGCGACGACGTCGTCACGGAAGGCACGGATGGCCGTGTTCTGCGGCTTGGCGGTGTAGGTGGTCTCGGCGCGCACCGGGACCTCCTCGACCAGCTCGCGGGCGTCCAGCTCCCACTTCTTGCGGCCGCCGTCGAGAAGCTTGACGTTCTCGTGGCCGTACAGCTTGAAGTACCAGTACGCGTACGACGCGAACCAGTTGTTGTTGCCGCCGTAGAGGATCACCAGGGTGTCGTTGCCGATGCCCTTCGCCGAGAGGAGCTTCTCGAAGCCCTCCTGGTCGATGAAGTCACGGCGGACCGGGTCCTGGAGGTCCTTGGTCCAGTCGATCCGGATGGCGTTGCGGATGTGGTTCTTCTCGTAGGCCGACGTGTCCTCGTCGACCTCGACGATGGCGATGTCGGCGTTGTCGAGATTGGCCTCGACCCAGTCGGCGTCGACCAGGACGTCGCTGCGGCTCATGCTCGTTCTCCTCCGGGGCAGTTGCGGCGGGGGTGTGCAAGAAAGAGGGGTGCGCGGCCGGGTCTCGCCGGCGGCCGGCGCACGGATGCCCTCGGTTCGAGGGCGCCGGGAGGCGCGGAAGGCCGGCGGCGCTTCCGCTGTCAGAGAGTGCGACAGAGCATGGCGGCGACGCGGCACAGGTCGACTGCCCGCCGCTTCGTGAGATCCGCCTGTCGCTTCATCATGCGGTCGATCGTAGGGACGCACAGGCGGGCGTGTCACCAGTGGGCCGGATGGTGAGATGCGATCGTCCGGATTTCGAGACGGAAGCACAGCCCGGGCCGCCCGGGCGGACTTCCGGGCCCGGGTAGCCGTCGTCACATCTACGGTACGGACGGCGGCGTCTCGCCTGTCGGACAGGGGGTGTGCGGCACCGGGGGTGCGCCCGCGCGGCCGGAGGGGTATTACCCCGCAAGACGGACGTTCGAACCCTTCACGGTGATCTCCACACCGTTCTTCCCCGCCTGCACCCTGTCGAGCTGGATACCGCCGGGCAGCCCCTCGATCTTCTGCTGGAAGTCGGTGACGGTGCGGACCTCGTTCTCGGCGGCCGTCACCCCGCGGAAGTCGGGCAGCGAGTCGGCGTGCACCCGCACGGTGTCGCCCTCGACGGCGACCGTGCTCAGCACCGAGACGGGCTCCTTCAGCTTCACGCCCAGGACGGTCGCCTCCACGGTGACCTTGATCTTGCCGCCGCCCCCGTCGGACAGCCCGATGACCTTGGCGGTGAGGCCGGGCGCGACCCGGGTCTCCTCGGACTTGGCGGTCTTCAGCAGCTCGTCGTAGGCGATGGACGCCGTACCGGAGGCCGTGGTGGCGGTGGCGGAGCTGTAGTCGCCGGAGAACTCGACGCCCTTCATGTCGGCCTTGAGGTCGTCGATGCGGATGGTCCCGCCGTTGGTGCCCGTGTCGGCCTCGTAGTCCTTCATGCCGACCTCGACGTCGTCCAGCGAGCCGCCGGCCAGCTGGGTGAGGAAGGGGAAGCCCTTGATGGACACGTCCGGGGTGGTCGCGAGGCCCTCGGTGGTCTTCAGCTTGTCCGCGGCCTCACCCTCGGCGAAGTGGACGGCCAGACGGTCCGCGAGGACGAACAGGCCGCCGAGCACGACGACGAGGATCAGCAGTATTCGGAGCGCTCGCATGAAGATGTCCCCCGGGTTCCGGTCGCTTTCCGCCCACCGTAACCCTGGGGACAACAGGATCCCCGCAATTGTCGATCGGCTGTGACAAGCCTCCCCCGACTACTACCCGAGGGCCCGCCCCAGCACGTACACCGCCGGGGCGGAGGCCGCGAGCGGCAGGGCGACGCCCGCCGTGAAGTGGACGAAGCGGGAGGGGTAGTCGTAACTGGCGACCCGGTGGCCGATCAGCGCGCACCCCGCGGCGCCGGCGCCGAGCAGCGCGCCCTGGGCGCCCATCCCGGTCATCCCGCCGACGGCGATGCCCGCGCCCGCGGCGGCGAGCAGGGACACGACGACGGAGGCCGGGGTCGGCAGCGGCAGGGCGCGGGCCAGGACGGCGACCGCGACGGCCGCGGTGCCCACGGTCACCGCGTCGGGATCCGCGCCGAGGTGGCCGGTCGCGAGGATCGCCAGCGCGGCGGAGGCGACGGTGGCCATCAGGCCGTACATCCGCTCGTCGGGGTCGGCGTGCGAGCGGAGCTGGAGGACCAGGCAGAGCAGCACCCAGACGCCCAGCGTGCCGAGGATCGCGGCGGGCGCGTTCTCCCGGCCGGCGACGAGCAGCGCCGCGTCCGAGACGAGCGCGCCGAGGAAGGCGAGCGCGATGCCCTGCCGGGCCGGCCACATGCCGTTCAGCCGGAACCAGCCCGCCGCCGTCACGGCCTGAAGGAGGACGAGCGGCACGAGCAGGGCGAACTCCCCGACGGCCGCCGCGCCGGACAGCAGCAGCCCGAGCAGCGCGGTGAGCGCGGCGGGCTGCATCCCGGGCTCGATGACCGGCGAACGCCCCTCGAGCCGGGCCCGCTGGGCATCGGTGATCCGTGCGTTCCCGGCGAGGGTGGCGGGCCCGTAGGAGGGGGCCTCACCGGGCGCAACGCCGCCTTGGGCAGTCGTCCCGCCGGGGCCGGAGGGGTGGGCAAGGCCCGCAGCACCGGGCGCCGGGTAGCCGGGGTTCACGGCACCGGCACCGGCAACAGCACCGGGCGCCGGGTAACCGGGGTTCACGGCACCGGCACCGGGTGCCGGATACGCCGGGTTCGCGGTGACCGGCGGCTGCACGCTGGTTTCCCAGGTCTGCCCCTGCCACTGCTGCGTGTACTGAAGGTGCGCCTGCGGATCCTCGTACCCCTGCTGCTGCGCGGGCCAGCCCTGCTGGTCGTACCCCTCGTACCCGGGGTACTGCTGATACGGCTGCTGGTCGGTCATCCTCACCCTCCTGCGAACGGCGGGAGCACCTCGACCGTGCCGCCGTCGGCCAGCCGTACCGTCTCATGTGCGCGGGTGCCCACGGGATCACCGTCGATCAGGAACGAGCACCGCCGCAGCACACGCACGAGTTCGCCGGGGTGTCGCGCACGCGCGGCGTCGAGGGCGTCGGCGAGGGTGTCCGCGTCGAACGGCTCCTCGTCGACCCCCGCCGCGGCCTTCGCGGCCGCCCAGTAGCGCACCGTGACCTTTGGCATTCGCGTTCCTTCTCGGATCGGTTGTGTTCGATCGATTCGTATGGTTCAGGCTAGCCCGCCCGTGCCACCGCCCAGTCCCCGATCCGGGCCAGCAGGGTGTCGTCGGCCGCGTGTTCGGCGTGGCCCATGCCGGGTTCCAGCCAGAGTTCGCCGTGCTCACCGGCGGCCTCCGCGAGCATCCGGGGATGGTCGAGGGGGAAGTAGCCGTCGCGGTCGCCGTGGACGATCAGCAGCGGCACGGGCGCGATCCCCGGGACCGCCTCGGTCGGAGACAGGGGTATGGGGTCCCAGTCACGGTGGTGGATCCGGGTGCGGAAGCCCCAGCGGCCGAGCAGCCGGCCCTCGGGACGGGTGATCAGCCAGTGCACCCGGCGCATCGGGACGGTGCCCCGGTAGTACCAGCGGGCGGGCGCGCTGACGGAGACGACGGCGTCCACCCCCTTGTGCAGGGCCGCGTGCCGGAGCACGACCGAGCCGCCCATGGAGAAGCCGACGGTCACCACACGCGTGTGCCCGAGCGAGCGGGCCCACTCCACGGCGGCCTCGAGGTCCAGCACCTCCTTGTCGCCGACCGTCGAACGCCCGCCGGAGCGTCCGTGGCCGCGGAAGGAGAAGGTGACGACGGCCCCGTACCGCGCGAAGGCGTCCGCCACCCGGCGGACGTGCGGGCGGTCGGCGTCGCCGGTGAAGCCGTGCGCGATCACGAACACGGGGTGAACACCGGATGACGGCGAACCGTTGTATACGACCGCTCCCGGGTTGTATACGGAATCGATCGGAATACCGTCGACGGTGGGCAGAAACGTCCGCAAAGGTGTGCGGGTGCCCGTCTCGCAGTTCGGACGAACGGTGGAACGCGCCACATGACCTGCCCCGCTGTTGCTCATGTGGGCTATTCTGCTGGGCAGAGGACTCGGGCAGCGTAGCCCCCGGGTCCTTTTGTGCTTTCGGAAGCGTTGTATACGAAGCGGGAAACTACAGGTGACCGCCGGTGTACGGGGCCTTCGGGATCGCAGAGCAGTGCCGTACTGCACCCATGTCCTCGCAGGGACCGAGGAGGAACCAGACGTATGAGTTCTCTGCTGCTCCTGACCAATGCCCTCCAGCCCTCGACAGAAGTGCTGCCGGCCCTCGGCCTGCTGCTGCACAACGTGCGCGTGGCACCGGCGGAAGGACCCGCGCTCGTCGACACCCCCGGCGCCGACGTCATCCTGATCGACGGCCGCCGGGACCTGCCGCAGGTGCGCAGCCTGTGCCAGCTGCTGCGCTCGACCGGCCCGGGCTGTCCGCTGATCCTCGTCGTCACCGAGGGCGGCCTCGCCGCCGTCACCGCCGACTGGGGCATCGACGACGTCCTCCTCGACACCGCCGGCCCGGCGGAGGTGGAGGCCCGGCTGCGGCTCGCCATGGGCCGGCAGCAGATCGTCGCCGACGACTCCCCGATGGAGATCCGCAACGGCGATCTGTCGGTGGACGAGGCGACGTACAGCGCGAAGCTGAAGGGTCGGGTCCTCGACCTGACCTTCAAGGAGTTCGAGCTGCTGAAATACCTGGCGCAGCACCCCGGCCGGGTGTTCACGCGCGCACAGCTCCTCCAGGAGGTGTGGGGATACGACTACTTCGGTGGCACCCGTACCGTCGATGTGCACGTACGACGGCTCCGCGCCAAGCTCGGGCCGGAGCACGAGTCGCTGATCGGCACCGTCCGGAACGTGGGTTATCGATTCGTTACGCCTGAGAAGGCTGAGCGTGGTGGTGACGACGCGAAGGCCAAGGCCGGTCGGGTAAACGCGGATGATTCGGACAACGCGGACGCCATGGACGCCGAAGAGGTCGCGGCGGACGTGTAGTACTCGCCGGTACCGTTCGGTTACCCATCGGTACCGGCCCGGATCCGCTCGGCGGAGGCATCGCTTCCGCACAGGGACGTGACGTACGCCCTGCCCAGAGCGGGTCCATCCGCGTAGACTCCGCGCGTGGCCAAGGTGACTCGGGACGACGTCGCACGACTGGCGGGGACCTCCACCGCCGTCGTCAGCTACGTCATCAACAACGGACCCCGGCCGGTCGCCCCGGCCACGCGCGAGCGTGTCCTCGCCGCGATCAAGGAACTGGGGTACCGGCCCGACCGGGTCGCCCAGGCGATGGCGTCCCGGCGCACGGACCTCATAGGCCTGATCATCCCGGACGCCCGTCAGCCCTTCTTCGGCGAGATGGCACACGCGGTCGAGCAGGCCGCCTCCGAGCGCGGCAAGATGGTCCTCGTCGGCAACACCGACTACGTCGCCGAGCGCGAGGTCCACTATCTGCGGGCGTTCCTCGGGATGCGGGTCTCCGGGCTGATCCTCGTCAGCCACGCGCTCAACGACCTGGCCGCCGCCGAGATCGAGGCCTGGGACGCCCGGGTGGTGCTGCTGCACGAGCGGCCCGAGGCGATCGACGACGTCGCCGTCGTCACCGACGACCTGGGCGGCGCCCGGATCGCCGTCCGGCACCTCCTGGAGCACGGCTACCCCTACGTCGCCTGCATGGGCGGCACCGCCGAGACCCCCTCCGTCGGCGACCCGGTCTCCGACCACGTCGAGGGCTGGCGGCAGGCCATGGCCGAGGCCGGCATCAGCACCGAGGGCCGGCTGTTCGAGGCGCCGTACAACCGCTACGACGCCTACCGCGTCGCCCTGGATCTGCTCTCCGGCCCCGACCGGCCGCCCGCGATCTTCTGCTCCACCGACGACCAGGCGATCGGCCTGCTGCGCGCGGCCCGCGAGCTGCGCATCGACGTACCCGGCGAGCTGGCCGTCATCGGCTTCGACGACATCAAGGAAGCCGCCCTCGCCGACCCGCCCATGACAACGATCGCTTCGGACCGCTCGGCGATGGCCCGCGCGGCGGTGGACCTGGTCCTGGACGACGGCGTCCGCGTGACGGGCACCCGCCGGGAACGCCTCAAGCAGTTCCCGTCCCGCCTGGTGACCAGGCGCTCCTGCGGCTGCGCCTGAGGAGTATGAGAGGTCTCTGAGAGACCCGCGCCGGCTGCCTGTTCCCGCTTTATATCGGGCATACGAGGTTCTGGCGGCCTTCTCAGGGAGCACTCAGGGAGCTCTCATGGTCGCGGGACAAGCTTCTTTCCATGACCGAGAGCATCCGCCGCAGCGGCGAGTACGAGAACTTCGACACCCCTTACCAGGGCGCCCAGCAGCACGCTTCCTCCCCCGTCAACCCGGAGTGGCCGCCCCCGCCGGCGTACGAGCCGGTGCGGCAGCCCGTGCCTCAGGGCGCGTACCAGCAGCCGGTCGTCGAGCCCACCGCGGTGTGGCAGACGCCGGCGCAGGCCTCCGCCGGCGGGGACGGCAGCGGCGGCGGAACCGCTCTCCTCACCCCCGTGGCCGCCGAGCCCGCGCCCGACGCCCCCGCCGCGAAGAAGAGGCGCACCCGCGGCCCGCTGGCCCTCCTCGCCGCCGTCGCGATCGTCGCCGCGGCCATCGGAGGCGGCACGGCGTACGGCATCCAGGAGCTGACCGGCAAGAACGAGGTGGTCTCCTCCTCCACCACGACCAGCGTGGTGCCCTCCAGCAAGACCGGTGACGTCGCCTCGATAGCCGCCGCGGTCAGCCCGAGCGTGGTCGAGATCAACGCCACCCTCAGCAACGGCACCTCCACCGGCTCCGGCGTGATCATCACCGGCGACGGCGAGATCGTCACCAACAACCACGTCATCTCCGGCGCGGACTCGATCAAGGTGACGACCAGCGACGGCAAGACCTACACCGCGAAGGTCGTCGGCACCGACAGCAAGAAGGACCTCGCGCTGATCAAGCTGGAGAACGCCTCCGGCCTCAAGGCGGCGACCCTCGGCGACTCCGACGGGGTCCAGGTCGGCGACGAGGTCGTGGCGATCGGCTCCCCCGAGGGCCTGACCGGCACGGTGACCAGCGGTATCGTCTCCGCGCTCAACCGTGACGTGACCGTCTCGACGGACGAGAGCCAGCAACAGCAGCAACAGGGCGGCGGCAGCGGGCAGTGGCCGTTCGAGTTCGGCGGCCAGCAGTTCAACGGCGACACCGGCTCCTCGACCACCACCTACAAGGCGCTCCAGACGGACGCCTCCCTCAACCCCGGCAACTCCGGCGGCGCGCTCATCGACGCGCGCGGCAACATCGTCGGCATCAACTCCGCGATGTACTCCGCGGCCTCGTCCTCCTCCTCGGACGCCGGCAGCGTCGGCCTCGGCTTCGCCATCCCGATCAACACCGTCAAGTCCGACCTGGCCGCCCTGCGGGCCGGCGGCTCCGACAGCTGAACATCCACCGAGCCAGTAGGGAGCACGTCATGATCAAGCAGGTTTCGCACACGGTGACCGGCGTCGGCGCGGCCGACCTCGCCCTGGCCCTCGACGTGGCGTACGAGCTGCACGAGCCGGTGGAGCAGACGGTCGTCCGGGCCCCCGAGGTGGCGGCCCCGCAGATGATGGGCCTGCGCACCCCCGCCACCCGCCCGCACCGCCGCAAGGTCCCGCTGAACCGCCTCACGGCGATGCGCGGCTGACCTCACGCAGCCCCACTCTTTACGCACGGACCGGGAAGCATGCGAGGCTGAAGCCGCTGTCTCCCGCCCGTCCCACCGCACCCGAGGATCCACGCCCATGAGCCCCGCCGAAGGCGACCGTGACACCCAGCGCATCCTGATCGTCGACGACGAGCCGGCGGTGCGCGAAGCACTCCAGCGCAGCCTCGCCTTCGAGGGCTACGACACGGAGGTCGCCGTCGACGGCGCCGACGCCCTGGACAAGGCGACGGCCTACCGCCCCGACCTGGTCGTCCTCGACATCCAGATGCCCCGCATGGACGGCCTCACCGCCGCCCGCCGCATCCGGGGTGCCGGCGACACCACCCCCATCCTCATGCTCACGGCCCGCGACACGGTCGGCGACCGTGTCACCGGCCTGGACGCGGGCGCCGACGACTACCTGGTCAAGCCGTTCGAACTGGACGAGCTGTTCGCCCGCGTCCGCGCGCTGCTGCGCCGCAGCTCCTACGCGGCGGCGGCCGGCGCGGCGGCCGTGGAGGAGGACGAGGCGCTCACCTTCGGCGACCTGCGGATGGACCTCGCGACCCGGGAGGTCACCCGGGGCGGGCGGCCTGTGGAGCTGACCCGTACGGAGTTCACCCTCCTGGAGATGTTCATGGCGCATCCGCGCCAGGTCCTCACCCGTGAGCAGATCCTGAAGGCGGTCTGGGGCTTCGACTTCGAGCCGTCGTCCAACTCCCTGGACGTGTACGTCATGTACCTGCGCCGCAAGACCGAGGCGGCCGGCGAGCCGCGCCTCGTGCACACCGTGCGCGGTGTCGGGTACGTGCTCCGACAGGGCGGCGCGGAGTGAACAAGCTGGTGCGACGGTTCCGGACCCTTCCCATTCGGGCCCGGCTGTCCATGCTGGTCGCTGCCGCTGTGGCGTTCGCGGTGGCGGCGGTTTCGGTGACGTGCTGGTTCATCGTGCAGGGGAAGTTGTACGAGGAGCTGAACGCCGATCTGAAGTCGAGTGTCGAGCGCGCGCAGCCCGCGAACCAGGTGTTCGCCGCCCTCGACACGTGTGCCCAGTCGCAGTCCGACGCTTTTCCCTTCGGCCCGCGTTTCAAGGGCTACTCCCAACTGGTCCAGTCGAGCGGCAAGGCCTGCATCTACGGCAGCTCCGAATCCCTCGTGAAGGTCGCCGGCAACGACAAGACCGTGGCCAAGAACGGCGAGCCCGGCACCCTGTACTTCCGCAACGGCGTGGACAGCGACGGCAACGCGGTCCGCATCGTGACCACCGCCCTCGTGGTGAACAGCGACAACGGCGCGGGGGTCGTCAACAACGTCGCCCTCCAGGTCGCCATCCCGCTGAAGAGCACCCAGTCCACCCTCAACGAACTCGCCCTGATCCTCCTCCTCGTCTCCGGCGTCGGAGTGCTCGGCGCAGGCGCAGCCGGTCTCGCCGTAGCCCGCGCAGGTCTCCGCCCCGTCGACAAGCTCACCGAGGCCGTCGAACACGTCGCCCGCACCGACGACTTGAGCACCCGTATCCCCGTAGAGGACGACGCCGAGGACGAGATCGCCCGGCTCTCCCGTTCCTTCAACTCGATGACCGCCTCCCTCGCCAACTCCCGCGAGCTCCAGCAGCAGCTGATCGCGGACGCCGGACACGAACTCCGCACCCCCCTCACCTCACTCCGCACGAACATAGAGCTCCTCACCCGCAGCGAGGAGACCGGCCGCCCCATCCCCGCCGCCGACCGAAAGGCGCTGCTCGCGAGTGTGAAGGCGCAGATGACGGAGCTCGCCTCCCTCATCGGCGACCTCCAGGAGCTCTCCCGCTCGGAGGGCCAGCGCGGCGAACGCGTCCAGGTGGTCGCCCTGGAGGACACGGTCGAGGCGGCCCTGCGCCGCGCACGCCTGCGCGGCCCCGAGCTGACGATCAACGCCCACCTGGAGCCCTGGTTCACCCGGGCGGAGCCCGCCGCGCTGGAGCGTGCGGTCGTCAACATCCTGGACAACGCGGTGAAGTTCAGCCCCGAGGGCGGCACGATCGACGTCCAGCTGACGCACGGCAAACTGACCGTCCGCGACCACGGCCCCGGCATCCCCGAGGACGAACTCCCCCACGTCTTCGACCGCTTCTGGCGCTCCCCCAGCGCCCGCGCCCTCCCCGGCTCCGGTCTCGGCCTCTCCATCGTCGCCCGCACGGTCGAACAGGCCGGCGGCAACGTCACCCTGGCCCGCGCCCACGGCGGCGGCACGGTGGCGACCGTACGCCTGCCGGGCGCCCCGACACCTCCCCCCGAGGCACACGAGACGCCGTAGGCAGCGGCCCTGCTCCGCGAATTTCCCTCCGTACGGCAACCTTTCCGTCCCAGGCGGCGACCAACCCGCGACCCGCACCCCCCACGGGTGGTCCCCTCCTGGAACGGACACCGCAGATGAGTGAAGCCCGCCGCGCGCCCCGCACCGGCTCACAGCCCCGTCACCGCAAGCGCCGGACCGCACTCGCCGCGGGCATCCCGCTCGCGCTGACCGCGGCCGGCACCCTCGCGTACGGCACGGACCTGGGCCTGTTCGGCGCCGACGCGCAGACCAAGGCGTCGGCGGCCACCACCGCGCCCGCCTGGGCCACCGCCACCGCCGACGGTTTCGCCTCGGTCGACGCGCTGGGCCAGAAGGGGACGTACGGCGGCCGGGACGGCAAGACGGTCACCGTGAAGACCCTCGCCGACCTGGAGAAGTACGCGACCGCCACCGAGCCGTACGTCATCGTCGTCGCCGCGACGATCAACATGGACCCGGTCGGCAAGGAGATCAAGGTCCAGTCGAACAAGACGATCATCGGCTCCGGGACGGCGGGGCAGATCGTCGGCGGCGGCTTCTTCCTCGGCCAGGGCGTCCACAACGTGATCATCCGGAACCTGACGATCCGGGACGCGTACCAGGGTGTCTGGAACGACAAGGAACACGACTACGACGGCATCCAGATGGACGGCGCCCACCACGTCTGGATCGACCACAACGACATCCGTCACATGGCTGACGGTCTGATCGACAGCCGCAAGGACACCACCTACCTGACCGTCTCCTGGAACAGGCTCAGCCAGGAGAACAAGGCCTTCGGCATCGGCTGGACGGACAACGTCACCGCGGACATCACCATCCACCACAACTGGATCCGCGAGACCGAGCAGCGCAACCCGTCCACGGACAACGTCGCCCACGCGCACCTCTACAACAACTTCCTGGAGGACGTGGCGGGCACGGAGATCAAGTCGTCGTACGGCAACTACGCGCGCGGCAGGACCAACATGATCCTGGAGAACTCCTCCTTCCAGGGCCTGACCAACCCCGTCGTCCGCGACGCCACCGCCACCCTCGTCCAGCGCGGCAACGTGTTCTCCGGGACGACGGGCAAGAACGAGAGCGGCGGTTCGGGCGCGGCCTGGGACCCCAGGAAGTACTACGCGTACACCCTGGACAAGACGGCCGACGTCCCCTCGCTCCTCAGGTCCGGCGCCGGCCCCCGCAGCACCCTCGGGACGACCACGGCCACGAGCACGGGCACCGTCAAGTCGGCGGCGGCCACGACCCTCACCGTCGCCGCCGACGGCACCGGCCAGTACAGGACGGTCCAGGCCGCCGTGGACGCCGTACCGGCGAACAACACCTCGCGGGTCGTCATCTCCGTGAAGCCGGGGACGTACCGCGAGGTCGTGAAGGTCCCCGCGAACAAGCCGCACGTCACCATCCAGGGCAGCGGCGGCAGCCGCAAGGACACCACGATCGTCTACGGCAACGCGGCCGGCATGACCAGGCCCGACGGTTCGGGGACGTACGGCACCCCCGGCAGCGCCACCGTCTCCGTCCTCTCGGACGACTCCCAGGTCCGCAACCTCACCGTCACCAACGACTTCGACGAGTCCAAGCACCAGGACATCGCCAACCAGGCGGTGGCCCTGCTCACCCAGGCCGACCGGATCGTGCTCGACGGGGTCATCGTCAACGGCGACCAGGACACCCTGGAGATGGAGAGCGCCGCCAAGGACAAGGTCGGCCGGGTCTACATCAGCAACTCCTACATCACCGGCAACGTCGACTTCATCTTCGGCCGGGCCACCGCCGTCATCGACAAGTCCGTCATCACGCTGAAGAAGCGCTGGAACGGCACGAGCGCCGGCTATGTCACGGCCCCCAGCACCGCCGCGGGCCGCAAGGGCATCCTGATCAACCGCTCGACCGTCAACGGAGACGTGACCTCGGTCTCCTTCTTCCTCGGCCGCAACTGGCACCCGGGCGGCGACACCACGGTCGACCCGCAGACCACGGTCCGCAACACCACCCTCGGCGCGGCGATCAAGTCCACCCCCTGGTCCGACATGGGCGGCTTCTCCTGGAAGGACGACCGCTTCGCCGAGTACAAGAACACCGGCGCCGGCGCGGGCGCCGCGAGCAGCAACCGTCCGCAGCTGACCGATGCCCAGGCCGCCGACCAGGAGGTTTCCGACTGGCTCGGCGACTGGACGCCGTCGGCCTCCTGATCCCAGCCCAGCCACACCCCTCTGCCAGCTCAGCCACAGCCCTCCGCCCCACCGTGAAGGAATGGTGCATCAGACGGTGAGGGGAACGGAAGCGGGCACGACGACGAACGCGGCGGGCAGGATCCTGCTCGCCGACGACGACGCGGACATCAGGGAGGGCATCGGCAGACTGCTCAGGTTCGAGGGCTACGAGACCGTCCTCGCCGACGACGGACGGCTCGCCCTCGACCTGATCGCGGCCCCCGGCGGCGCACCCGACCTGGTCCTGATGGACGTCACCATGCCGGGCCTCGACGGCCTGGCCGCCACCCGCCGCATCCGTGCCTCCGGCTCCACGGTCCCGATCCTCATGATCACCGGCCGGGACGCGGTCGGCGACCGGATCGTCGCCCTGGACAACGGCGCCGACGACTACCTGATGAAACCCTTCGCCGTGGAGGAACTCCTCGCCCGCGTCCGCGCCCTCCTGCGCCGGGCCACCCGCCGCACCCCTTCCCCACCGCCCCCCTCTCCCCCCGACACCCTCGTCTTCCACGACGTCGTCATGACCCACTCCACCCGCACGGTCACCCGCGCGGGCCACCCCCTGGACCTCACCCGCACCGAGTACACCCTGCTCGAATACCTCCTCCGCAACCCCGCGAAGGTCCTCACCCGCGCCCAGATCCTCCACGACGTCTGGGGCTTCGACTTCGAACCCACCTCCAACACCCTCGACGTCTACGTCATGTACCTCCGCCGAAAACTGGAAACCACCGGCCACCCCCGCCTGATCCAGACGGTACGGGGGCTGGGGTACATACTGCGCGAGGGATGAACGGCCGCCGGGTGCGGACCGGTTCAGGGGGCGAGCAGAGTTCCCGGCAGGGCGAACCGCCGACGTCCGCCCGTGCCGAGATCCACCCTGGTCACCGTGGACTCGGAGAAGAGCAGCCACCCGGCCGGATCGGCTGCGAGCGCCTGCGACGCGGCCAGGCCCCCGATCCGGGCACGGCGCCGCTCACCGCCGCCGACGGTGTCGATCTCGACGAGTTCGGTGTCGCCCCCGGCTGCCACGGCGATCACCACCGTCGTGCCACGGGCGGCCACTGCGTCCACCCGCCCACCGGTGACGGAGACCGTCGTCGCGCCGGCGGTCCGGGTCACGGCGGCCCGGACGGCGCCCCCGTCCGAGGGCCGGGCCCGCACGACCACCGGACGGCCGCCCGGGCAGGCGAGCCCCGTGACGTCCGGCCCCGCCGAGCCGGCCACGGCCCGCACCCGACCACTCCGCAGATCCGCGACGGTCACCCCGGCCTCACCGCCCAGGCAGACCGTGTCGGAGCCGGTGTCGGAGGCGACGAGCCCGACGGTGCCGGCCACGCTCAACCTCCGTCGCACGGACCAGTCCCCGGGGTCCCTGACCAGCACGCTCGAGTGCCCGCCGGGAAGGTCCGGCAGCCCGGCCACCTCGGCCACCCGCGTCCGGGCGGGCAGCACCAGCCGCAGCCGGGTGTCCCCCGCCATCCCGTCGAGGACGTGATCGGTACGGTTCACCAGGTACCGCCGGTCCGGCCCGCCGCTCCGGCGGGGCACGGTCACCAGCCAGCGCCCGTCCCCGAGCCGGACCAGCCGCGGAGCGACCGCGTCGGTGTCGTCGGCCTGCTGCGGTACGACCGCGAGGCTCTCCGCCCTCGCCCGCTCCCCGTCGATCCCCACCACCGTCACCAGCCCGTCCACCCTGACCAGCGCGAACGTCGAGGCCCCCGCCCAGTCGTGGCCCAGCTCCACCCCGCCCGGCCCGGAGCACGCCGCGACCGGACCGACCATCGCGAGAAGACCGAGCGCGGAGAGAAGACCGGCCGTCCTTCTCCGTCCCGTACACGGCCGAGGCCGCTGGGCCCGCGCTTCCGCCGCCACCGCTCTCACCAGTCCTTCATCGCGTCCGTCGGGGACATCCGCGCGGCTCTGCGGGCCGGCCCCAGGGCACCGCCCGCCACGACCAGCACCGTGAGCACCACGAGGGTGAGCAGGGTTCCGGCCGTCGGCAGCGGTACCCGGCCGGTCGTGTACGGGGCGAGGTCCGCGCTGCGCCGCAGCAGGGCCGCGCCGACGGCGCCGAACAGGGCCCCGAGGGCCGTGCCGGCCAGGGCGGCGACCGCACCGGCGAGGGCCATCTCCGTGACCAGCAGGATCAGCACACTCCTGGTACGGAACCCGACCGCCTTGAGGACGCCGATCTCCTGGGCCCGCTGCCGCGCCAGCGCACCCGTCACCGTCACCGCGCCCGCGAACGCCAGCACTCCGAGAACACCGAGCAGGACCTGGCCGGCCAACTCCACCAGGTGGAGCACGCCGGGCAGCGCGTCGAGCTGCTGGCGCAGGGTGACCGCCGGATAGCCGAGGCTTTGGACCGACTTCATGACGCCGGGGACGTCGGCCGCCGCCCGCGCGACGACGGTGAGCTGGTCGTAGCCGACGGTGCTCAGGTACCGGTCGGCCGGCTCCCCCGCCCGGTCCGCCGCCCAGGTCACGACGTCCGGGTCGGCGGCGTACGCGGCGTCCGGGCCGTCGAGCTGCCAGGCCGGGTCGTAGACACCGACGAGACGCGCGTGCCGGGTGACACCGACGCCCTCACCGGGCCGTACGTAACGGGTGGTCTCGATCTCGATGTCCTGGCCGAGCCTTTGGCCCAGGTCGGCGCCCTGGGATGTCGCCGGTACGACGATCTCGCCCGGCCGGAGCGGGAAGAGGGCCTTGCGCACGGACCCGGTGACGGGCGGCGGCAGGGCCGCCCGATGTGTGGTCGCGTACAGGAGGATCGCGTCCCCGGTCTCCGTCCGCACGCTGAACGAGACCTGCGCGCGGTGCTGCACCGACTCCACATGGGGAAGCTCTGCCAGTCGTGCGGCCGTGGCATCGGTCAACTGCGGGGTGCCGGGGCGGCCGTCGGGCCGGTCGACGGTGATGCTGCGGTTGGCGGCGCTCTCCTTGACCCCCGAGTCGGCGGCGCCCTGCGCCCGGTCGGCGATACCCAGCGCGCCGAGGCAGACGGCACCGGTGACGGAGACCAGCGCGACCAGCCCGTACAACCGCCGCCGCAGCGCACGGACGTTGGCCACGGCCAGGGCGAAGACGTTCACGCGGTGCTCCTCTCGGTGGCCGTCGCGCCCTCGCCCAGCCGGTGCACCACGTCCGCCGCCTGCGAGACGACCGGATTGTGCGTCACGAGCACGATCGCCCGGCCCTCGTCCGCGAGTTCGCGGAACAGGCCGAGCAGTACGTCCTCGCTCGCCTCGTCGAGGTTCCCGGTCGGCTCGTCGGCCAGGACGACGGGCGGGTCGTTGACCAGGGCGCGGGCCAGGGCGACGCGTTGCTGCTCGCCGCCGGACAGCTCACCGGGCAGATGCCCGGCCCGCTCGGCGAGACCGACCCGGGCGAGCAGCGCACGCGCGCGTGCCTCCCCCGCGGAGCGGCGGCCGGTGTACGGCAGGAGGACGTTGCGCAGGGCAGAGTGCTGGGGCAGCAGGTTGTACGACTGGAAGACGAAGCCGAGTCGGGAGCGGCGCAGGTCGGCGAGGGCGCCGTCGCCGAGCCCGGAGGTGTCGACGTCCTGCACGAACACCGTGCCCCGGTCCGGCGTCGTCAGCAGACCGAGGATGTGCAGCAGGGTGGTCTTGCCCGATCCGGAACGGCCGACGAGTGCCGTGACCTGCCCTCCTCGGACGTCGAGATCGACCTCGCGCAGGACGTCGACGTGACGTCCGCGCAGGGCGTACGACTTGCTCACGCCCCGCGCCCGCAGCAGTTCACCCATCGCGCTCCCTCTCACTCCGTGTGCTCCGTCGTCGCGGGGATGCGGGCCGGCGTCCAGCCCATGGCGTCGTGCAACCGGTGGTCCAGACTCCACACTCCCCAGGTGGTCTTGAGGTCACAGGCCCGGTCGCCCCGGCCGACCTGGAAGAGATCGGGCAGGCCGGGACAGCCCCGGTACGGCGTGACCCCGCGCCCGAGCGCCTCGCGCAGAGCGGCGTCCGTCACCCCGCCGAGCAGTGCGTGCGCCCGTACGACGAGGACGTAGTCGTAGACGGAGACGAACCGTTCGGGGGTGCGGACCCACCGCTTCAGGCTCTCGGCCGTGATCCACTGCGGTACGGCGTCGCGGGCGCCCGAGTCCGCGAAGCCCACGGCGACGGTGGCGGCCGCGACCACGCCCTGCGACGTGTCCGTGGCCCAGCGGTGGACTGCCGGGAGGCGGCTTCGCACGCCCGCGTCGTGACAGTTGAGCCGGGTGCGGTGCCACAGGGTCGCGTTGTGCTCGGTCACGGTGGCGGGCAGCACGGCCGGGTCGGCACAGAGCCGTCGCGCCTCTTCGCCCGCGGGGTCGCCGCCCGCCGCCACGGCGCGCAGGGCGGCACGGGCCAGCCGTTCGGCAGGCTCCTGACTCGCCCGGCCGGACCTCTCGTCACGGTCGAGTGCCGCGAGGAGCCGCTGATCCTTTCGCGGTCGGCCCGCGAGCGTCCGCAGACGTTCCACGAAGAGGGAGGCGTCGGGATTGCCCAGGTAGGCGGCGGGGTCGCGGACGGTCCCGTCCTCGAGCCGTGCTCCCTCCAGCCGCCGGACCACCGGCGCGAACACAGCGTCCTCCGCCCCTGCGGCCCTCAGCACATGGACCACGTAGTACAGGTGTTCGTACGGCAGGGTCGCCGCGCCGTCCCTCAGGACCGCTTCCCAGATCCCGCGGTCGAGCAAGGGGCGACGGCCCGCCGCCTCCTGGACCAGGACGTGGTAGTAGGTGTCGGCCAGCCGCTGCGCGCGGGTCTCGGGGGTCAGGGTCGCCCAGTCGTCCGTTCGGGGCGGGGCGGTCGTGGTGAGCGCGGTGGGCACGGGTGAGCCCAGCAACCGCAGGGCGCCGGCCAGCGCGGCACTCTGGTCGAGCGGTCGGGGCGTGCGGGCGAGTGACCGCAGCCAGCGGACGGTCGAGGACCGGTCCGCGCGCGAGGGCGCGGCCTCCGGGCCGAGGGCGTCGAGGACCTCGACGGCGGCCCAGGTCGCGCCCAGCAGGGCCGCGTCCCCGTCCCGGCCGAGCGCGGTGTCGACGTACCAGCCGCCCTTGGCCCTCAGCTTCCCTACGGCTTGCGCATCGCCCGCGCCGAGCGCTTCCCCGGCGCCCGCCCGCAGCAGTGGGACCAGCCATGCGCGGCCCCACAGCGGAGAGGAGGCGAGCGCCTCCCGGCGCAGCTCCGCGACCCGCTGTGCGGACACCCGCATCCTGGGCTCCCGCCCCAGGTCGCTCAGCGTCCGCAGGGCGTAGAACTGCTGCTCGGGGGCGGCCGGCTGCTCGCGCAGAAAGGGGGGATAGTGATAGCCGTTGGCGCTGCTGACCAGCAGATCGAGCTGCCGGGCGACCGTGGACCGCGGCGCCCCGGGCTCGGCGGGGGGAACGCACGAGCCCAGCAGGGCCGCGGACACGACCGCCCCGGCACAGCTCAAGAGGCGCCCGCGTAGGCGCACTTCTCGCTGACCTTGATCGCGCCGGTCACCTGGGCGGTGCCGCAACTGCGGGTCGAGACGTACATCGTGGTCTTGCTGGGGCGCACCTGCCCCCAGGTGTCGGCGATGCTCGCGTTGGTGTTCTTCCAGCGCACCTCGGCCAGCGCCTTGCTGATCACCGTCAGCGTGGCCCCGGGGTTCTGGGAGATCTGGAGGGAGCCTCCGACGCCGTGCGCCTCCAACTCGGCACGGTTCTGGATCCACTGCGCCTTCCTGGGGTTCAGGCCGGACATCGTCGTGGACGCCCGCCAGTCACAGGCGTTCACGTAGACGGCGCAGTGCCAGGCGTTGATCGCGATCTTGTTGCCGCCCGGCAGGCCCACGGTGGTGGCGGCCGAGGTCGCGTGGGTCGGCGTCGCCGAGAGGACGAGGGCCAGTGCGGCCAGGACGGTGGCCGATCCGTGCTTGGTCGGGAACGCGCTCATGCGGGTCGTCTCCTGTGGGGCCGAGTGGGCCCCCTTCATACAGGGCGACAATCCCGTCGCACACCGTCCCCATCACTACGAAGAGTGATCAAACCCTGAATATGCCCCCGTCAGGGGAGACTCCTGGACGGGGGCTGACGCAAACCGGTTCGACGGTCAGAGGCGCAGGACCAACGTGTCCTCCGCCAGGTGGGGGGCGGTGGTGGGGGATGTCGGCCAGGGTTCGGTGAGGTGGGCGTAGGCGGGGCAGTGGGTGATCAGGTCGTTGTGGGGGCCGGTGGCCAGGAGGCGGCCGTGGTCGATCAGGAGGATGCGGTCGGCTTCGGGGGCGAGGCTGAGGTCGTGGGTGATCATGATCGTCGTACGGCCGGACATCAGGCGGCGCAGGGGCTGGACGATCTGGCGGGCGGCCACCGAGTCGAGGCCGGCGGTGGGTTCGTCGAGGACGAGGACCGGGGCCGCGCGGAGCATGGCGCGGGCGATGGCGATGCGTTGCAGCTGGCCGCCGGAGAGGGCTGCCGTGCCGGGGGCGAGGGGGGTGGCATAGCCCTCGGGGAGGGCGGTGATGAAGGCGTGGGCCGCCGCCGCCCGGGCCGCGTCCTCGATCTCCCGGTCCGTCGCGCCGGGGCGGCCGCACTCGATGTTCTCGCGGATCGTGCCGTTGAGGACGAGGGTCTGCTGGGGGAGCAGGGCCACGTTCTCGCGGAGGAACTCCAGGGGTACGTCGGTGAGGGGGACGCCGTCCAGGGTGATCACGCCCGCGTCGGGGTCGTAGAAGCGGGTGAGGAGCTTGGCGAGGGTGGACTTGCCGGCTCCGCTCGCGCCCGTGACCAGGATCAGTTCTCCGGGGGAGGCGGTGAAGGTCATGTCCGTCAGGGAGGGGCGAGGGGTGTCGGGGTAGGTGAAGCCGACGCCGTGGAAGGCGATGTGGCCGTGGACGGGCCAGGTGGGGACGGGGGCGGCCGGGTCCTCGACGGCGGGGCGCGCGTCCAGGATCTCGGCGATGCGGTCCGCGCCGGCGGTCGCCGCGGTCACCGTCAGGCCGAGTCGGCCGAGGCTGCGGACCGGCGGATAGAGGTAGCCGATGAACGCGGCGAAGGCGAGGAGGGTGCCGAGGGTCATCCGGCCCGCCGAGATCTCCCAGACGCCCAGGCCGATCACCGCGAGGACGCAGAGGGTCTCGACTACCTCGACGAACTGCTCGTACATCTCGCTCAGCCGCGCCCCGCGCACGCTCGCCCGCATCCAGGCGCGGGCCTCGCGGTCCAGGCGTCGCTCCTCGTCGGCGCGGCGGTTGTACGCCTGGGTCAGGACGACGTTGCCGAGGGACTCCTCCACCACCGAGGTGATCGCGCCGTCGGCGACCCGTTCGTCCCGCGAGGCCTGCTTGATCCGGCCGGAGAAGCGGCGGGCGGCCAGGAGGAAGAGGGGGGCGAGGAGGAAGGTGGCGAGGGCCAGGTCCCAGCGCATGTACAGGGCGGCGGCCGAGTAGAAGAGCGCCGAGAAGGCGGCGGAGACCGTGCCCACCACGCCGGACACCACGAGTTGTTCGATCGCCTCCACGTCTCCGGTCAGGCGTTCGACCAGGTCGCCCTGGCGGTGCCTCTGGAAGAAGTGCGGGGGCAGGCCCTGGACATGGGCGAAGGTGCGGGCGCGCAGGCGCAGCACGAAGCGTTCGGCGGTCCAGGTCGCCAGTGAGTTGCCCAGGTAGCCGACGAGGGCGCCGAGGGCGGCCACGCCCAGCCAGGCGCCGGCCGGTTCCCAGAACGCGGAGAGCGAGCCCTCCTTCAGGGCGTTGTCGGTGAGCTGGGCGAACAGCAGGATGGAGGCGGTCTCGGCGAGCGCGGAGACCACCACGCAGGCCACGATCGCCAGCATCCACCTGCGGTCGCCGCGGGTCAGCGGCCAGAAGCGGCGGAAGGCCTCACGGGCTTCCCTCAACATCGACGGCTCTCCTTCCGTGCGGGTTCGGTGCATGCCCGAGGCGGGGCCACCACCCGGGGGTGGCCCCGCCTCGTGGCGACCCGTCAGCCCTGGTGCGCGACCGGGCGGCGCTTCGGCGCGGGCTGGGCGGCGGCCTTCTTCTTGGCGGCGGGCTTGCAGTCCTTCTTCTCGGTCTTCTTCTTGGCGACCGGGGCGATCTTGTGGAAGCTCATGGGAATTACCTCTCTTATTGCCAGGCGGGTATTAGGTGGTTTTTATTTGTCGCAGATTTGCAACAGTTCCGGGTGCGGTGTCAGTCCTTATGGGACACCGGGCGGCGCCTCGGAGTCACCTGCTTCACGGCCTTCTTCTTGGCGGCGGGCTTCGGAGCCGGGGCCGGAGCGGCCTTGCGGGTCTTCTTGACCGGGGCGATCTTGTGGAAGCTCATGACGTTCTCCGTTCACAGTGTTCGCGCTCTTCGCTTTCGCGTCGTTCGCTTTCGACATGGAAAACACTACGGGACGCCGGGCGGAGAAAAAGCCAATTCCGCTGAGACCTCGATGAATTGCGGCTGAGACAAGTTTTCAGATGGAATCGGGAACCACCCGGGGACTTACACAGGTTTTAAAACAAGAGTTACGCCACAGGTCCTCACACACGACGAGGCCGCCGCGTCGGTGACGCGGCGGCCTCGTCGAACGAGAAGGCTCGGGTTACTGCACGATCGTGATCCGGTTCGCCACCGGCGGGGTGATCGGGCCGGTGGCGGAGGAGTTGGCGGTCAGGTACTGCTCGAGGGCGGTGAGGTCGTCCGTGCCGACGAGGTCGTTCGTGCCCTGGCCGAGGGTGGTGAAGCCGTCGCCGCCGCCCGCCAGGAAGCTGTTGGTGGCGATGCGGTAGGTGGCCGACGGGTCGACGGCCGCGCCGTTCAGCTTGATGGAGTCGGTGACGACCCGGTCGGCGCCGCTCTTCGTCAGATCCAGGGTGTACGTCAGGTTCGCCGACGGCTGGAGGATCTTCGGCGCGCTCGCGTTGCTGCCGCTGACCTGCTCCTTGAGGACCTGGATGAGCTGGGCGCCGGTGAAGTCCTGCAGATTCACGGTGTTGGAGAACGGCTGGACCGTGAAGCCCTCGGCGTACGTCACCACGCCGTCGCCCTCGCTGCCCTTGGCCGCGTAGGTGAGACCGGCCCGGACACCGCCCGGGTTCATCAGCGCGAGGTCGGTCTCGGCGTCGAGGCTCTTGCCGTACGCGAGCTGCGCGTCCGCGATCAGGTCGCCCATCGGGGACTCGGTGCCCGTGTTCGGCACGTCGGCCGAGATGTAGCCGATGGCACGGTTGCCGATGGGCGCCGCGAGGGTGTTCCACTTGCCGATCAGCTCGGTCATGTCCGGCGCCTTGGCGACGGTCCGGGTGACCACGTGGTTCGCCGACTTCACGGACGTCCGCGCGATGTCGCCGGTGAACCGGTCGTACGTCAGCGTGGTGTCCGTGTAGAGACGGCCGAAGGACGCGGCCGAGGTGACCATGCGCGGGTTGCCCGCCGGGTCCGGGATCGTGCAGACGTACGCGGCGTGCGTGTGGCCCGTGACCAGCGCGTCCACCGACGGGGAGATGTTCTTCGCGATGTCCACGATCGGGCCGGAGATCCCGTCACCGGCGCCCGGGGAGTCGCAGTTGTAGTTGTACGCGCCCGACGCCGGCTGTCCGCCCTCGTGGATCAGCGCCACGATCGACTTCACGCCCTGGCGCTGCAGCACCTTGGCGTACTTGTTGATCGTCTCGACCTCGTCCTTGAACTTCAGGCCCTTGACGCCCTCGGCGGAGACGACGCCCGGCGTGTCCTCCAGGGTCACCCCGATGAAGCCGATCTTGACGTCCTTCTTCTTCCACACCCAGTACGGCGCGAGGATCGGCTTGCCGGTCTTCTCGCTCAGCACGTTGGCCGCCAGGTACGGGAAGTCGGCGCCCTTGAACTTCTTGTCCGTGTAGCAGCCGGCCGTCGGGTGACAGCCGCCGTACTGGAGCCGGGCCAGTTCCTTCGCGCCCTCGTCGAACTCGTGGTTGCCGACGGAGGTGACGTCCAGGTCCAGCTTGTTGAGCGCCTCGATGGTGGGCTCGTCGTGGAACAGGCCCGAGATCAGCGGGGACGCGCCGACCATGTCACCGCCGGCCGCGGTGATCGAGTAGGCGTTGCCCTTGCGGGCCTCCCGCAGATGCGTGGCGAGGTACTCGACACCGCCCGCGTCGATCGTCTTCGTCGTGCCGTCCGCCTGCAGTTCCGTCACACGGCCGGACGAGCCCGACGGCGGTTCCAGGTTGCCGTGCAGGTCGTTGAAGGACAGCAACTGCACGTCCTGGTAGCGGCTCGGCAGCGGCTTGCCGTGGTGCGCGTCGTGGGCGTCCGCCGGGAGAGCGGCGGCCAGCGCGCCCGTGGTGGCGAGCGTGGCGGCGGCCGCGAGCATCCGGTACGTACGACGTCTGCGACTGGGGTCCGGCTGGGATGTGGCTGGCATGCGCCCCCCTGTGAATCGGCTGAGGTAGGTGGCCCGTCCGGCGCAGCCTAGAGTCAACGCGCGTAGCGCGACAGGGGGTTACGGGTTACATCCTGGTTTCCCTTTGCCCTCCCCTTTGCCCCCACTTTGCGGCGCCCTCCCCTTACCCTCGTACGCATGACCAGCGACGACATCGCACGGCCCCACGGCTCCCGATCCATCGAGACCCTCACCGAGCTCTCCCCCGAACAGACCGATGCCGTCCTCGACCTGCTCGCGGAGGCCGCCCGCGCGGACGGCCAGCAGGCGGTGTCCGAGCAGGGCCGGCTTCAGCTGCGGGGAGGTCCCCGCGAAGGCGTCTCCCATCTGGTCCTCACCGTCGGCGGCGAACTCGTCGGCTACGCCCAGTTGGAGGACACCGACCCGATCGAGGCGCCGGCCGCCGAACTGGTCGTCCACCCCTCCCACCGCGGCCATGGACACGGCCGCGCCCTCGGTGCCGCCCTGCTCGCCGCCTCCGGCAAGCGGCTGCGGGTCTGGGCCCACGGCGGGCATTCCGCCGCCCGCCATCTCGCCCAGGTCCTCGGGCTGACCCTCTTCCGCGAACTGCGCCAGATGCGCAGGCCGTTGACCGACCTGGCGCTGCCCGACCCGGTGCTGCCCGAGGGGGTCATCGTCCGCACCTTCGAGCCCGGCCGGGACGACGCCGCCTGGCTCGCCGTCAACTCCGCGTCCTTCGCGCACCACCCCGAGCAGGGCTCCCTCGTCCAGCGCGACCTCGACGACCGCAAGGCACAGGCCTGGTTCGACCCCGCCGGCTTCTTCCTCGCCTTCCGCGGCGAGGAACTCATCGGCTTCCACTGGACCAAGGTCCACGCGGAGGAACAGCTCGGTGAGGTGTACGTCCTCGGCGTCGCCCCGGGCGCCCAGGGCGGCGGCCTCGGCAAGTCCCTCACCACGATCGGCCTGCGGCATCTCGCGGCGCAGGGGCTGCCCACGGCCATGCTGTACGTCGACGCCGACAACAAGGCGGCGGTGGCGGTCTACGAGGGGTTGGGGTTCGCCACGCACGAGACGGACCTCATGTACCGGACGGAGACGTGAGGCGCCGTCACCGGGCTGCCTAAGGTGCTCGCATGATGGACGATCAAGAACAGGCCGTGCAGGCCGCCGTCGACGGCGAGTTGAGGCTGCTCGAGCCCGAGGTGCGGGCCTCCACCGAGCGGGTGCTGGAGCTGCTGGACCCGGAGTTCAGGGAGATCGGCGCCTCCGGGCGCTGGTGGGACGTGGAGACGATCCTCACCGTGACCGGTGGCGGCGGCATCTCCGCCACCTCGCCGGTCGAGGTCAGTGACATGACCGGGACCGTCCTCGCCCCCGGCCTCGTCCACCTCACCTACTTCTCCGACCACGAGGGCCGCCGGGTGTGGCGGAGCTCCCTGTGGCGTCTCACCGCGACGGGCTGGCGGCTCTACTTCCACCAGGGAACCCTGGCCGCCTGAACCCCCGCCCCGGCCCGAGCGGCTCCGGCGTCCACCACGCGCCCACCGCCAGCGTCACCCCGAGCACCGCCGCCCATCGCAGCTGCGTCGGCTCCCACCAGGGGTCGCCCGGAGTGGCCAGCAGCCCCCAGCGGTTGGGGGTCAGGACCGCCACCACGGCGGCCGTGAGCAGGCATGTCGCCGTGCTCCGGCCCACCTCGGGGGAGTCCGTGAAGCGGACGGCGGCCGTGGCGAGCGCGAGGGCCGCCGCGATCATGGCCGCCGCTTGCAGGGTGACCGGGAGGAGCGGGGGGCGGGTCGGGGACGGTATCAGGAGCAGGGCCGTCGTCCACCAGAGGACGGTCAGGGGGATCACCATCGCCAGCCGGAGGACCGTGCGGGCCGGGCGGGCCATCGGGGTGGTCGCGCTGGTGTTGCGGGCCGGGTCGTCCAGGAGGAACGCCAGGCCCAGGGCGCCGGCGAATGCCGTGAGACGCAGGACGAACAGGCCCAGTTCGGTGTCCGGGGCGTGGTCCGGGAGCCGGGTGCTCGCCGCGAGCAGCAGGCCCACCGCGCCGGCGGCCGTCAGCGCCCGCCGGGGCAGGGTGCGCCACACCGGTACGACCAGCGAGCGGAGCTGGGCCGCTCTGACGCTCCTCGTTCCCGCTGTTTCGGTGGCTTCCACCGCCGGTGTCTCCTCTACTCGTCGCACTGCTCCGCCTCCTTCGGCACGGGAACCCCCAGCAGCTTCGCGGCCTCCGCCGTCGTCGTCCGGGCCGAGGTGAGCTCCGCCCAGTGGGCCTTCACCCGGGCCGTGATCTCGGCCCTGGGTCGGTCGAGGAGTTCCCGGACGACCGTGCTCTGGTCGGCCGTCACATTCAGGGGGTTCGTGGGGGCCAGAACCGTCCCGCCGCCCTCGGTGCTGTCGTCCACCCGCAGGTCCTGGAAGGTGGCCGACGGATCGCGGTCGGCCCCGAGGGCCAGCCACATGACCGTCACCGGTCGGGCGTCGCACATCTCCCGCTCGACCGCCGCCTCCTCCGAGCCCATCACCAGGACCGTGGCCACACCGACCGCGAACTCGGGGACGCGGTTACCGCCCCAGCGGGTGCCGACGGTGACCTGGTGGGCGGCGCTCAAGGGCACGAGGTAGGAGTCGGTCTCGACACCCGAGCCGGTGTCGACGCGCTGGCGGACGGTCAGCGAGGCCTTCGCCGCCGCACCGCCCGCCAGGGCCTGCACGCGGCCCACGACCTCGGCCCATCCGGGCCGTACGCCGTTCCACTCGGGGAAGGAGCAGTACGTCGAGCCGTCGCGCTCGACGCAGGACTGGACCTTCTCCGGCGTCTCGGTCGCCGTTCTGCGAGCTGCCGCCAGCTCCGCCGAGTCGTACGGCAGTTGTCCGATCGCGCCGGCCACGGTGGTGGCGAGGGCGAGCGCGGTCGCCGTCTTGACGGCCCGGGTCCGCCCACCGGCGCGCAGCAGTGCCGCACAGATCACGATCCCGCACAGGCCCAGCAGGTACACGGCGTGCGCGGTGGCGGGGCGGCCGAGGAGGTCGGAGGGGACGGGATCGCCGCCGATGTTGGCGTACATGACCGGCGAGAGCCAGCTCGGCCACTCGCCCTCGGTGCCGGAGGCGACCATGAAAAAGACCAGGTAGTAGGCGATCACGAACAGTATGGGCGCGAAGGGGGTGGGCACGACGCGGGCCAGCAGGACGCCCGTGGCTCCGGCCAGCAGGACCGTCAGCGGGGCGACGGCCAGCTCCCCGACCGAGCCATGGCCGATCGCGCCGGGCTTCAGCGCCTCCCAGGTGTACGCGCCGACGGCCACGAGCCCAGTGAGCGCCGCGAACGGGACCACCGAGAGCACATGGGCGAGCGTGCGCCGCCAGGGCTCCACGGGGAGCACGTCGAACTGCTGGACCGTGGAGTGCTTCCGCGAGCGCAGCGCGGCCGCGTTGGTGCAGACGAGGACGGAGATCGCGAACAGCAGCGGCGCGGACTGGGTGCCCCGGTCGACGGTGTTGAGGACGGGGTAGGCGTCCATGCCGTCCCGGGGGATCAGGCCCACGACGACCAGACCCAGGTAGAGCAGGAAGAAGAACACGATCTGGATCTGGAACAGCAGCTCGCGGACCTCGAAGCGGGCCAGGGCGAGGACCGCGCGCAGACGGTTGCCCTCGCCCGGCTGTCCGGAGTCGGTGGCGGGCGGCTCGTCGAGCGGGATGGCCGCAGGGCCGGTCGGGGTCTCCGGGGGAGCCGGGGTGGCCGGGGGGCGGCTCATGCCGTCACCTCCGCGCTCTCGCCGTCCAGGGCGAGGAGATAGCCGTCCTCCAGGGTGGGTTCGAGCAGGTCGGCTCCGGCGGGCGGGTCGCCGATGTTGCGGAAGGTGCCCAGGCCGGTGCGCCAGCCCGCCAGCGCGCCGGGATGGCGTTCCGTGCTGCTCCAGACCCGGCCCTGCGCGCGGGACGTCAGCTCGGCGGGGGTGCCCTCGAAGCGGACGCGGCCCCGGGCCAGGACGATGACGCGGTGGCAGAGCATCGCCACGTCCTCCGTCTGATGCGTGGACAGCAGGACCGTGCGCCCCTCGCCCGCCTGGGCGATCAGTTCCCGGAAGCGCATGCGCTGCTCGGGGTCCAGGCCGACGGTCGGCTCGTCCAGGACGAGGAAACCGGGGTCGCCGACCAGCGCGGCGGCGAGGGCGACGCGCTGCCGCATCCCGCCGGAGAGCCGCTTGAGGCGCTTGCCGCGCACCTCCGAGAGGTCGACGGCGTCCAGGACGCGGCGCACCTCGCGGTGGCGGGCTCCTCGGTCGGTCAGCTCCTTGAGGATCGCCACGTAGTCGACGAACTCGAAGGCGGTGAAGTCCGGGTGGAAGCCGGGGGTCTGGGGGAGGTAGCCGAGATCGCGGCGCAGGGCGAGCCGGCCGGCGGCGGTGCGGGGGTCATGGCCGAGGGCGGTGAACCGGCCCTCGTCGGCCGGTACGGCCGTGGCCAGCACCCGCAGCAGCGTCGTCTTTCCGGCGCCGTTGGGACCGAGCAGCCCGGTGACACCGCGCGTCAGCCGCAGGGAGACGCCGTCGAGGGCACGGGTGCCGCCGAAACGCAGCGCCAGCCCGTCGGCCCGCAGAGTGCTGGGCTCGGTCAGGGGGTCGATCGTCACGCGGGGCTCCTGAGAGTGCGGTGGGAAGGCGGGGCGGGGGGCGAGGGACGGGGCGGTGTCGGGCCGCGCCTGCCGTCCGGGTGGGGCGAATGAAGGCGCCTGCCGCCTGGAAGGAGGGAGAGAAGGGGCTGCGGAGGAGCGGGGTCCTCCCGGCGGGTCATGCCGTGCCTCCGTCCGCGAAGCCGGCCAGCGGACGGGCGTCGAAGCGGTCCCGGGTCCGGTAGAGCAGCAGGGCGGCGAGGACCGTCACCCCGGCCGCGGCGGACTGGCCGACGGCGGTGAAGGGGGCGAGGGTGCTGGTGGGGCTCTGCGCCTGGGCGTGCGCCACGAGCAGCAGGGTCAGCCAGGCGCCGCCGACCAGGGCGGGCGCGAGGACCGGGCCCAGCCGGGCGGAGAGCGCGAGGCCCGTGGTGGTCAGGGCGAGCGCGGGCAGCAGCCAGGCCAGCGCCATCAGCCCGTACCCCGGCAGGGCGAGCGTCGCCAGGCCGTTGAGGGCGAGGCCCGCGGTGAGGACCGCGACCGTGCGGATCATCAGCAGGCGGAAGCCGTGCAGCGGGGCGACGACGGCCATCTCGTACGTCGGGTCGAGGGCGGGGCCGTAGGACAGGGCGACGCCGGCCAGCGGGAGCAGCGGCGCGAGGGCGAGGAACAGCGCGGGCACATCCGCGACCCGCACCGCCAGGACCGTCATGACCAGCAGGAACAGCACCGACAGCAGCCAGGAGCGGCGCAGGACCGGGGTGGCCGTCAGCAGCCGCGCGGTGTGGTCGGCCACGCCGATGCGCACCAGCAGCCGCTCGGTCGGGCTCGGCCGGGGCGCGTCCAGTTCGGCGTCCAGCCGCTCCCAGGCGGCGTCCAGCGCCACCGGGTCGGCAGCGGCCGCGAGCCGGGCCCTGCACTCGGCGCACCGGGTGAGGTGCGTGTCGGCGGACCACAGCAGGGGCGGCGCCAGCTCGCCGAGGGCGTAGGCGCGCAGATCCTCCTCCGCCACATGCCACGTCATGCCTGTGCCTCCCTCGCTCATGCCTGTGCCTCCCTCGGCTGGTGCTCTTCGATGCCCACGCCCGGGTGGGCGTCGGCAGCAGCGGCGTACGAGCCGTCGCTGCCCACGCCCGGATGGGTGTCGGCAGCAGCGGCGTACGAGCCGTCGGCCGCTGCCGCGTGCGTGCCCGGCTGCTCGGCGCGGTGCCATCGCGCACGGTCTCCCGCGCGGGCGGCGGCCTCCGTCTGCGCGTAGCGGCGCGGGGCCGCACAGCCGGTGCGGCCGGTACGCCGCCGGGGTGCGCGGCCGACGCGCGACCCGTCCACGATCCGCCTCATGCCAGCGCCTCCCGCAGTTGCTTGCGGGCGCGCAGGGCCCGCGTCTTGACCGTGCCGGGCGGGATGCCGAGCAGGACCGCGGCCTCCCTGGTGGTGAGCCCGTCGATGACGGTGGCCTGCAGGACGGCCCGCAACTCCGGCGAGAGGCGGGTGAGGGCCCCGGCGAGATCGCCGTGCTCCACCCCCGCGAGCACGCGCTCCTCCGCCGAGACCTCGTCGCGGTGGCGCAGGCGCGACAGGGCCTGGCGCAACCGGCCGCGGGCGCCGTCGCCGCGCAGGGCGTCGACCAGCCGGCGGGCGGCGATGCGCCACAGCCAGCCCGCCACGTCGCCCTCCTCGCGGTAGTGGGCGCTGCCCCGCCACACCGCGAGGAACGTCTCCTGTACGACGTCGTCGACTATCCCGGCGTCGGCGCAGCGGCCGCGCATCCGCGCGGTCAGCCACGGCGCGTACCGCCGGTACAGCTCCTCGAAGGCGTGACGGTCCGCGTCCGCCGCGATGGCCCGCAGCAGATCCCCGTCGCTTCTCGTTTCGCTCACAACCCCTCATCGGTCCGGCCCCGCCGATCGGTTCACGATCCGGCCCACAAATTTTCCGGGAGCCGGTCGGTCCCCGGCACCGCGTGGCCCTGGCGTGACCCCGCCCCCGCATACCCGGGCCGCCCGGGCGCCACGCCCCGCCCCTCTCTCCCCCTCCCCCCACACACCCGGCCCGCCCCGGCGCCCCGCCCCCGCCCCTCTCTCCCCCTCCCCCCACACACCCGGCCCGCCCCGGCGCCCCACCCCAGCCGCTCTCTCCCCGTCCCCACGCACACCCGGCTCACCCGGCCCGCCCCGGCGCCCCACCCCCGCCCATCTCTCCCCCTCCCCACACACACCGGGCCCGCCCGGCTCACCCCGGCGCCCCGCCCCCGCCGATCTCTCCCCGTCCCCCGCCCAGGAGGCCGCCGTATGACCGTCGTAGTCCACCCGAGGCCCAGCGCCCCGCAGGCCTCCGCCGAGGCCTCGGGCCATGGCGTCTCCTGGGGCACCGTCCGCACGGTCCTGCGGCTTCACCGCACCGCGCTCGTCGTCTGGACGCTCGTCGTCGTGGGCGCGGGCGGCTGCCTGGTGTGGCTGGGCACGGTCGCCGCCGGCGACGAGCGCGCGGCGCTGGAGGCCTGCGGCGGCGCGGGCCGGCGCCTGTGCGGCATGACGATCACCGGAGGCAGGGGCTTCGAGAACGGCATGAGCCTGATCGGCCTGTTCCTCAGGTACTCCTTCCTCGCCGTGGCCGCCTTCGCCGGCGGCGCGCTGATCGGCCGCGAGCTGGAGAACGGCACCGCGCACCTCGCGTGGACGCAGGGCGTCACGCCCCTGCGCTGGCTCACCGCCAAGCTCGGCGTCCCCGCGCTGGTGCTGACCACGAGCACCGGCGGCCTGGTCCTGCTGTACAGCTGGATCTGGGCCGACAACCAGGATCTGCTGTCCTACCAGTGGATGGGCGACGCCTACCCCGGCCGCGGTCCGGGGGCCGTCGCGTACGTCCTCTGCGCGCTCGCGGTCGGCGCGCTCAGCGCGTTCCTGCTCCGCCGCACGCTGCCCGCCCTCGCCGCCGCCGTCGGCGTGACCTGGGCGCTCGGCTTCGCGCTGGCGCAGTTCCGCGAGGATCTGTGGCCCACCGTGACCAGCACCTCGAAGACGATCGGCGGCCCCTCCATCCCCGACGGCGCGTGGCAGGTGGAGAACGGCGCGCTGGTCCACGGCCGGCCCGTCGCGAACTTCGCGTACTGGCGGTGCGACAGCGGGGCCGCCGAGACGCGGCGCTGCCTCGACGACCTGGGCGTCACCGGCTACTACGCCTCCTACCACCCCGAGTCCCATTACTGGCCGATCCACCTGGTCGAGACCGGGATCCTCCTCGCCGTCACCGCCCTCGCCACCGCCGCCGTCCACTGGCTGCTGCGCCGCCGCACGGCCTGAGCCACCCCGAGCCCGGGGGTGCGTACGTCCCTCCGCGGGGGAGACGGCCGTACGCACCCCCGCCCCCCGGCACCGCCCGCGGCCCCCGCGCCGGCACCGACCCCCGCGAGCCGCTCCCCGATATCCCGCACGCCATGTCTCCGTAACCACCGGTTCAGACGACCTTGCGACGCTCGGTGAATGAAGCCCGCCGTACCCGAGGCCTCGCCGCCCTCCGAGGGGAACGACCCCGACGGGCAGCCCGCCCTGCTCCCGCCGGCACGTTCTGACGCGCCCGTATCGCTGCTGGCGCGGAAGAATGGGTACATGAGCCAGTCACACGCCCCTCAGGCCGATGTCCAGCACGCGCAGCCCTCCGTGGGCTCCATAGCCGCGCACCGCCCGCACACCGTCGCGGCCGCGGTCTCCGATCTGGAACCCGACATCGACGCCGACCTCGACGCGTACGAGGAAGCGCAGGCCGACGGGGTCCAGCTCCCGCAGGGCCGCTTCCTCGACCGGGAGCGCAGCTGGCTCGCGTTCAACGAGCGGGTGCTCGAACTCGCCGAGGACCCGAACACACCGCTGCTCGAACGGGCGAACTTCCTCGCCATCTTCGCCAGCAACCTGGACGAGTTCTTCATGGTCCGGGTGGCCGGATTGAAGCGCCGTATCGCGACGGGCGTGGCGACCCGCTCCGCGTCCGGGCTGCAGCCGCGCGAGGTGCTGGAGATGATCTGGGCCCGCTCGCGCGAGCTCATGGCCCGGCACGCCGCGACCTACCACGAGGACGTCGCCCCCGCGCTCGCGGAGGAGGGCATCCACCTGGTCCGCTGGAACGAGCTGACCGAGAAGGAGCAGGCGCGCCTGTTCACGCTCTTCCGGCACCAGATCTTCCCGGTCCTCACCCCGCTGGCCGTCGACCCCGCGCACCCGTTCCCGTACATCTCGGGTCTCTCCCTGAACCTCGCGGTCGTCGTACGCAACCCCGTGAGCGGTCACGACCACTTCGCGCGCGTCAAGGTGCCGCCGCTGCTGTCCCGCTTCCTGGAGGCCTCCCCGGGCCGGTTCGTCCCCATCGAGGACGTCATCGGCGCCCATCTGGAGGAGCTGTTCCCGGGCATGGAGGTGCTGGAGCACCACGCGTTCCGGCTCACCCGCAACGAGGACCTGGAGGTCGAGGAGGACGACGCCGAGAACCTGCTCCAGGCCCTGGAGAAGGAGCTCATGCGGCGCCGGTTCGGCCCGCCGGTGCGCCTGGAGGTCGAGGAGTCCATCGACCGCAAGGTGCTCGACCTGCTGGTGCGCGAGCTGAAGATCTCCGAGGCGGAGGTCTACCCGCTGCCCGGCCCGCTCGACCTCACCGGTCTCTTCCGCATCCACGGCCTCGACCGGCCGGAGCTGAAGTACAAGAAGTTCATCGCCGGCACGCACCGTGACCTCGCCGAGGTGGAGTCCGCCTCCCCCCCTGACATCTTCGGCGCGCTGCGCAGCCGCGACGTGCTGCTGCACCACCCGTACGACAGCTTCTCCACCTCCGTGCAGGCGTTCCTGGAGCAGGCGGCGGCCGACCCGGACGTCCTCGCGATCAAGCAGACCCTGTACCGGACCTCCGGCGACTCCCCGATAGTGGACGCGCTGATCGACGCGGCCGAGTCCGGCAAGCAGGTCCTCGTCCTGGTCGAAATCAAGGCCCGCTTCGACGAGCACGCCAACATCAAGTGGGCGCGCAAGCTGGAGGAGGCCGGCTGCCATGTCGTCTACGGCCTCGTCGGCCTGAAGACGCACTGCAAGCTGTCCCTGGTGGTCCGTCAGGAGGGCGAGACGCTACGGCGTTACAGCCACGTGGGCACCGGCAACTACCACCCGAAGACGGCCCGGCTCTACGAGGACCTCGGGCTGCTCACTGCGGACCCGCAGGTCGGCGCTGACCTCTCGGACCTGTTCAACCGGCTCTCCGGCTACTCGCGCCGCGAGACCTACCGCCGTCTCCTCGTCGCACCCAAGTCGCTGCGCGACGGCCTGATCTCCCGGGTGGAGAAGGAGATCCAGCACCACCGCGCGGGGCGTCCGGCGTACGTCCGCATCAAGGTCAACTCGATCGTCGACGAGGCCCTGGTCGACTCCCTGTACCGGGCCAGCCAGGCGGGCGTGCCCGTCGACGTGTGGGTGCGCGGCATCTGCGCGGTGCGCCCGGGCGTGCCCGGCCTGTCGGAGAACGTCAAGGTCCGCTCGATCCTCGGCCGCTTCCTGGAGCACTCCCGGGTCTTCGCCTTCGGCAACGGCGGCGAGCCCGAGGTGTGGATCGGCAGCGCCGACATGATGCACCGCAACCTCGACCGCCGTATCGAGGCCATGGTCAGGGTCGTGGACCCGGCCCACCGGGCGGCCCTGAACCGGCTGCTGGAGACCGGCATGTCCGACTCCACCGCGTCCTGGCACCTCGGTCCGGACGGCGAGTGGACCCGGCACGCGACCGACCCGGACGGCCAACCCCTGCGCAACGTCCAGGAGATGCTCATAGACGCCCGGAGGCGCCGGCGTGGCACAGCAACACCATGACCTGACGGACCCCGCCGCCCGGCCCGTCCCCGGTTCTGTCCCCGGTCCTGTGACCGGGGACGCCCTGGCGGGCTATCTGCGGGCCCAGGCCACGGACTTCCTGCGCGCGCTGCGGCTGCACCGGGAGACGGGAGGCGGTACGGCGGCGGGTGCGGCGTCGGCCGCCGGACCCGCGTCCCCCGGTGCGGCGGGCGGCGTCCAGGCCGCCGTCGACGCGGCGCGCTCCCTGCGCCGCACGGCCCGCCGCATCAGTGGCAGCCTGCACACCTTCCGCCCGCTCCTCGACCCCGAGTGGTCGGAGAAGATCCGCCCGGAACTGGCCTGGCTCTCCGGCACGCTCGCCCTTGAACACGCGTACGAGGCCCGTCTGGAGCGCCTGCTGCTCGCCCTGCACCGCCTGTCGGGGTCGACGCCGGTCCCGTCCCAGACAGCGGGCACCCCGGACACCGGCGCGGCCGCGGGCGGTCGCGCCGCCGGGGCGGCATCCGTCCCGCAGCGAGCGGCGGCCGCCACCCGCACCACCCTCGCGGCCCCCGACCGCGGCAACCTCACGGTCGGCGCCGCCAAGGCAGGCGCCCTCCTCGACCGCCAGCTCACCCTCGCCCGCACCCGCGCCCACAGCACCGCCCTCCAGGCCCTCGGCTCCTCCCGCTTCCACGCGGTCGCCGACCAGGTCGCCGTGCTGGCCAGCGAGGTCCCGCTCACCCCCGCCGCCACCGCCACCGACCTGCGCCCCCTGGCCGCCGCCGCCGAGGAACGCCTCGCGGACGCCGTCGCCGCCCTCCCCCTCCTCACCGCGGGCAGCCCCTACAACGCGGAGGCCCTGATCCACGGCCTCTCCCCGGACCCGGCCCCACACCCCCAGGACGCCCCCTGGCACCAGGTCCGTCTGCTGCTGCGGCTGCACCGGTACGGCTGCGAGGTCCTGCACGGCGCCGGGGCCCCCTTGGACGTGCGGCTGATCACCGCGGGCCAGGCCCTCGACCGGCACCGGGACGCGTCGGAGGCGGCGGGCGCCGCGGCCCAGGCGGCCCGTACGCCCCGGATCGCGCCGGCCACCGCGTACGCGCTCGGTGTGCTGCACGCCGACCAGCGGCATGAGGTGGAGGCGGCGCGGTACGCGTTCCAGCACTGCTGGCAGAAGCAGAGCGTGGGGACGCCGTAGCGACGGTGCCGAGGTGCGCGCCGCGGACATCGTGTCGTAGAACAGCAGAGGTCGGCACGTCACGGACACCTCGCCGTAAGGCGCGGGACAGCAGCCCGTAAACAGGAGGACAGGCGGCCGGGAAGACATCGGGCCAGGACCACGGAACGTCGGAAAGCCAGGCGGTGAGGACCAGTGAGTTCCCCGAACCGGACCCCCTCGCAGACCCCCGTACAGGCCGCGGGCTGCGTCCTGTGGCGCCGCGCGCGGAGTGGCGGTGAACTGGAGGTGTGCCTCGTCCACCGACCGAAGTACGACGACTGGTCACACCCGAAGGGCAAGCTCAAGCGGGGGGAGGACCCGCTGGCCGGTGCCCTGCGCGAGGTCGAGGAGGAGACGGGGTACAGGGCCGCGCCCGGTGCGGCGCTCCCGACCGTCAGCTACCACGCGAACGGGCGGCCCAAGGAGGTCCGGTACTGGGCGGCGGAGGCCGTGTCCGGCGGTTTCAGCCCGAACGACGAGGTAGACCGCCTCCTGTGGCTGCCCCCGACGACGGCCCGCACCCGTCTCACCCAGCCCCGCGACCGCGACCTCGTCGACGCCCTCCTGAACACCATGCGCCTCGCCTGACCCGGGACCCCGCCGTGTCCTCAACGTAAGCGTTCCGTGACCTAACCGGGCCTTCCCCATGGGTTCACCCGCCGTTCACTCGTGCCCGTAGGCGCCTTCACCTCATCTGCCTAATTTCGGCCTTACCCGGTGCGGTGCGCGGTTCGACGACCTCGTCCGTGCCACCCATGACTTTCGCACGCCGCCGAATTCAGGACGGCGGCTACTGGAAGGATCTCCCTCAAGTGAAGCTTCAGCGCATGAACCGGCGGGCCCTCACCCTCGGTGCTCTCGCCGTCTCCGGCGCCCTGGCCCTCACGGCGTGCGGTTCCGACGACACGGGCTCCAGCGGCAACAGCAGCAGCAGCTCGTCCGCGACCGCCGCCGCCGGCTCGATCAAGTGTGACGACGCCAAGGGCCAGCTCCTGGCCGACGGCTCCTCCGCACAGAAGAACGCGATCGACGCCTGGGTGAAGAACTTCACGCAGGCCTGCTCCGGTGTCCAGGTGAACTACAAGGGCTCCGGCTCGGGCGCCGGCGTCACCGCGTTCACCCAGGGCCAGGTCGCCTTCGCGGGTTCGGACTCCGCGCTGAAGCCCGAAGAGGTCACCGCCTCCAAGTCGGTCTGCTCCGGCGGCCAGGGCATCGACCTCCCGATGGTCGCCGGCCCGATCGCCGTCGCGTACAACGTCTCCGGCGTGGACAACCTGGTGCTCGACGCGTCCACGATCGCCAAGATCTTCGACGGCAGGATCACCAACTGGAACGACGCCGCGATCAAGAAGCTGAACCCCAGCGCGAAGCTTCCCGACCTGAAGATCCAGCCGTACCACCGCTCCGACGAGTCGGGCACGACGGACAACTTCACCAAGTACCTGATCGCCGCCGCCCCGAGCGACTGGAAGTACTCCGGTGGCAAGGCCTGGCAGGCCAAGGGCGGCCAGTCCGCCGCCGGTTCCTCCGGTGTCGCCCAGGGTGTGAAGCAGACCAACGGCGCGATCGGCTACATGGAGCTGTCGTACGCCAAGGACGGCCTCGGTGTCGTCTCGATCGACACCGGCGCCTCCGCCCCGGTCGCGGCGTCCTCCGACGGTGCCACCAAGGCCGTCGCGGCCGCCAAGGTCGTCGGCACCGGCAGCGACCTGTCGCTCCAGCTCGACTACACCACCAAGGCCGACGGCGCCTACCCGATCACCCTGGTGACGTACGAGATCGTCTGCGACAAGGGCAACAAGGCCGCCACCCTGCCCGCCACCAAGGCGTTCCTGACCTACATCGCCTCCACCGAGGGCCAGGGCATCCTCTCGGGCATCGACTACGCGCCGATCCCCGACGCGATCATCTCCAAGGTCCGTACCACGATCGACGGCCTGAGCTGATCTGAAGGTGCGGTCCGGCACCGGGGAGACCCGGACCGGACCGCACCCCGTCCGGTGCACCGCCGCCTGGGGCCGCCCGAGGGCCGGCCCCGCCGGAGCCGCCGACACCCGCGGCGACTCCGCAGACCGGAGATCCCCATGGACATATCGACGCAGAAGACAGGCGGGGCCGAGGACGCGCCCCCGCCCCACGACTCCACTCCCCCCACGACCCCCGCGAGCGCCGAGCAGAAGCGTGCGGCCCGCGGCGCCACCCGACCCGGCGACCGGATCTTCCTCGGTCTTTCCCGCGGGTCGGGCATCCTGCTGCTGGTGATCATGGCGGCGATCGCGGTCTTCCTGGCCTACCGCGCCTACCTCGCCATCAGCAAGGACGAGGCCAACTTCCTCACCACGTTCGAGTGGAACACCAACCTCGTCCCGCCGAAGTTCGGCATCGCGGTCCTCGCCTTCGGCACCATCGTGTCGTCGATCATCGCGATGGCGATCGCGGTCCCGATCGCCGTGGCGATCGCCCTGTTCATCACGCACTACGCCCCGCGCCGCATGAGCGGCCCCATCGCGTACGTGATCGACCTGCTCGCCGCCGTCCCCTCCATCGTCTACGGCCTCTGGGGCGCCCTCGTCCTGGTGCCGCACATGGACGGGCTCTTCGGCTGGCTCAACGACTACCTCGGCTGGACCGGGATCTTCTCCTGGGACGAGGGCGCGCCGCGCTCCATGCTGACGGTCGGCGTCCTCCTGGCGATCATGATCCTGCCGATCATCACCAACGTCAGCCGCGAGGTCTTCCGGCAGGTCCCACAGATGCACGAGGAGGCGGCCCTGGCGCTCGGCGCCACCCGCTGGGAGGTCATCCGCATGGCGGTGATCCCCTTCGGCCGCTCCGGTGTCATCTCGGCCTCCATGCTCGGCCTCGGCCGCGCGCTCGGCGAGACGATGGCCGTCGCCACCGTCCTCTCCCCGGACTTCGACATCCACGCCAGCCTGCTGAACCCCGGCGGCGGCACCTTCGCCCAGAACATCGCCAGCAAGTTCAACGAGGCGACCGAGTACGGCCGTGACGCGCTGATCGCCTCGGGTCTGGTCCTCTTCGTCATCACCCTGCTGGTCAACGGCGCGGCCCGCATGATCATCGCCCGCCGCAAGGAGTACTCGGGGGCCAACGCATGAGCCACGCAACAGCAGTCGCCGACAAGCGCCCCAGCACCCTGCGCGGCGCGAGCCTCCCGAGCTGGTCCCCGTGGGCGATCGCCGCCGGGTCGGTCGTGGTCGCCGTCGGGATCGGCCTGGCGGCCGGCCTCGACAGCAAGGTCCAGTGGGGCCTGATCGCGGGCATCGTCTTCCTCGTCGGCACGTACGGCATCGCCGCCAGGGTCGAGGGCCGCCGCCAGGCGAAGGACCGCATCGCCACCGGTCTCGTCTGGGTCGCCTTCCTCCTCGCCGTGGTCCCGCTGGTCTCCCTGATCTGGACGACGGTCGTCCGGGGCGTCAAGGTCCTGGACATCTACTTCCTCACCCACTCCATGGGCGTGGTCGCCGACTCCGAGCCGGGCGGCGGTATCTACCACGCGATCATCGGCACCCTGGAGCAGGTGGGCCTCGCCACCCTGATCGGCGCCCCGATCGGCATCCTGACGGCGATCTACCTCGTCGAGTACGGCCGCGGGAGCCTGGCCAAGGCGGTCACGTTCTTCGTCGACGTCATGACGGGCATCCCGTCCATCGTCGCGGGCCTGTTCATCCTCAGCCTCATGCTGATGTTCGACATGCAGCCCTTCGGCTTCGCGGGCTCCCTCGCGCTGGCGATCCTGATGATGCCGGTCGTCGTCCGCTCGACCGAGGAGATGCTGAAGCTCGTCCCGAACGAGCTGCGTGAGGCGAGCCTCGCGCTCGGCGTCCCGAAGTGGCGCACCATTCTGAAGGTGGTCGTCCCCACCTCGATCGGCGGCATCATCACCGGCATCATGCTGGCGATCGCCCGTATCGCGGGCGAGACGGCCCCGGTCCTGCTGCTGGTCTTCGGCAACCCCTTCATCAACAACAACCCCTTCGAGGGTGCGCAGGCGTCTCTGCCGCTGTACATCTACCAGCAGTACTCGCAGAGTGCCGGTTCCACGGCGGCGTACGACCGTGCCTGGGCGGCCTCGCTCACGCTGATCGCCTTCGTGATGATCCTCAACATGGTGGCCCGGGCGATCGCCCGCTGGAAGGCCCCGAAGACCGGTCGCTGACGCGGCCCGACAGCTCGGCGACCGAGACGGAAGTGAAGTAGCAACCATGTCCAAGCGAATCGATGTAAGCGGGCTCACCGCCTACTACGGCACCCACAAGGCGATCGAGGACATCTCGATGACGGTCGAGCCGCGCACGGTGACGGCCTTCATCGGCCCCTCCGGCTGCGGCAAGTCGACGTTCCTGCGCACGCTGAACCGTATGCACGAGGTGACGTCGGGCGGCCGGGTCGAGGGCAAGGTCCTGCTCGACGACGAGGACCTGTACGGCCCGGGGGTCGACCCGGTGGCGGTCCGCCGCGAGGTCGGCATGGTCTTCCAGCGCCCGAACCCGTTCCCCACGATGTCCATCTTCGACAACGTGGCGGCGGGGCTGCGCCTCAACGGCAACTTCAAGAAGTCCGAGCTGTCGGACGTCGTGGAGAAGTCCCTGAAGGGCGCGAACCTCTGGAACGAGGTCAAGGACCGTCTGAACAAGCCGGGCTCGGGCCTGTCCGGCGGCCAGCAGCAGCGTCTGTGCATCGCGCGGGCGATCGCGGTGGAGCCGAAGGTCCTCCTCATGGACGAGCCCTGCTCGGCCCTGGACCCCATCTCGACCCTGGCGATCGAGGACCTGATCGGCGAGCTGAAGGAGCGCTTCACGATCGTCATCGTGACGCACAACATGCAGCAGGCGGCCCGTGTCTCCGACCGCACGGCCTTCTTCAACCTCGCCGCCGTCGGCCAGCCCGGCAAGCTGATCGAGATCGACGACACGGAGCGCATCTTCTCCAACCCGTCGGTCCAGGCCACCGAGGACTACATCTCGGGCCGCTTCGGCTGAGCCGCCGACAGACCCCTCGCGATGCTGCATGGCGGTGCCATCGCGAGGACGCAAAGGGCCCGCCCCCTCCAAGGGGGCGGGCCCGTGCGCGTTCCGCGGCGACTACAGGAAGGCCAGGTTCACGACCCAGAAACTCGCCGCGGCGACCAGGGCCGCCGCCGGCATCGTGATGAACCACCCCAGCACGATGTTCTTGGCGACACCCCACCGCACCGCGTTGACCCGCTTGGTGGCTCCCACGCCCATGATCGCCGACGTGATCACATGCGTCGTGGAAATCGGCGCCTTGAACAGGAACGCCGTGGTGAACATGATCGACGCGCCGGTCGTCTCCGCGGCGAAGCCCTGCGGCGGATCCAGTTCGATGATCTTCCGTCCGAGCGTCCGCATGATGCGCCATCCGCCCGCGTACGTCCCCGCGGACAACATCACCGCGCAGACGACCTTCACCCACACCGGAATCGGGTCGTCGGCCCCCTGCACATCCCCGATGACCAGCGCCATCACGACGACGCCCATCGTCTTCTGCGCGTCCTGCAGACCGTGCCCCAGCGCCATCGCCGCCGCGGAGACCGTCTGTGCTATCCGGAAGCCCCGCTTGGCCTTGTGCGGATTGGCCCGTCGGAAGATCCACAGGATGGCGCACATCACCAGATAGCCGACGAGGAGCCCCACCACCGGCGAGACGAACATCGGAATGACGACCTTGTCGAGCACCCCGGACCAGATGACCTCGGTCCCCCCGGCCAGCGCCGCCCCCACCATGCCGCCGAACAACGCGTGCGAGGACGACGAGGGGAGCCCGAAGTACCAGGTGACCAGGTTCCAGACGATCGCCCCGACCAGTGCCGCGAAGAGGATCCCCATCCCCTTCGACCCCTCGGGCGTCTCGATCAGGCCACTGCTGACGGTGTGAGCGACCCCACTGCCCAGAAAGGCCCCGGCGAGGTTCATCACCGCGGCCATCGCCAGCGCGGCCCGCGGCGTGAGCGCCCGCGTCGACACCGAGGTGGCGATCGCGTTCGCCGAGTCGTGGAAGCCGTTCGTGTACGTGAAACCGAGCGCGACACAAATGGTCACGACCAGAGCAAAGGTGTCCATGAAAAGCTCAGGACTCCTTGACGGCGATGGTCTCCACCGTGTTCGCCACATGCTCGAACGCGTCGGCGGCTTCCTCCAGCACGTCCACGATCTGCTTGAGCTTCAGCACCTCGATCGCGTCGTACTTGCCGTTGAAGAGATGGGCCAGCAGCTTCCGGTGGATCTGGTCCGCCTGGTTCTCCAGCCGGTTGACCTCGATCCAGTACTCGGTGAGGTTCTCCATGGTCCGCAGGTTCGGCATCGCCTCGGCCGTCAGCTCGGCCGCCCGCGACAGCACCTCGATCTGCTGCTCGACCCCCTTGGGCAGTTCCTCGACGTTGTAGAGGACGACCAGGTCGACGGCCTCCTCCATGAAGTCCATGATGTCGTCGAGGGAGGACGCGAGGGAGTAGATGTCCTCACGGTCGAACGGCGTGATGAACGAGGAGTTCAGCTGGTGGAAGATCGCGTGCGTCGCATCGTCACCGGCGTGTTCCGCGGCCCGCATACGCTCTGCGATCTCGGCCCGGCCGGCGGTGTCCGCCCCGAGCAGTTCCATCAGGAGTTTCGAGCCCGTGACGATGTTGTCCGCGGACGCGGCGAACATGTCGTAGAAGCTCGTCTCCCTGGGGGTCAGACGAAAGCGCACTTGGGGTCCTCGGGATGCATCGGTTTCGGTCAAGCCGGTGGCCAGGGTGATGCTAAGCGCACCATCCGGACATGGCTATCGGGCCGTCCCCCAGTGTCACCCATCGGACAGACTGATCAGCACAGGGGCACTTCAAGACTCCTGTACCCCGCAAAGTTCGTTACGATATACCCGCCAGGGGTATATGTCCGGAACGGGAGGGCGAGATGACGACGACGGAGGCCGCCGAGGCCGTACCGCACGCCACGCACGGCTACCACAAACAGAAGGAAGAACACCTCAAGCGCCTGCGCCGCATCGAGGGCCAGATCCGGGGCCTGCAGCGCATGGTCGACGAGGACACCTACTGCATCGACATACTCACCCAGGTGTCCGCCTCCACCAAGGCCCTGCAGTCCTTCGCCCTGCAGCTCCTGGAGGAACACCTGCGCCACTGCGTCGCCGACGCGGCCCTCAAGGGCGGCGACGAGATCGACGCGAAGGTGGAGGAAGCGACCAAGGCGATCGGGCGGCTACTGCGCACCTGACGAGCCACCCGGCGCGGCCCCGCCCCCGTCCCGCTCCTCGCCCACCCGCAGCACCTGGTCGATGCTCTCCAGGCTGAGCCGTTCCTCCCCGGCAGCCGAAGCCGCGATGATCAGCTCCCCGCACAGCTCGATCTCGGCGAGGGCCACGTGGTCCTGAACTGCCGTACCGCCGACCGGAGCCACGCGCATCACCTCGTCTCTGCCGTCACCGGCTTCCTAGAGTAGGGAGCGGTGCACACGGCGCGCATGGCACGGACGGGCTAGTCCTTGCGCGGGCCGCGCGAGGTCAGTCCTCCGCGATCCGCCCCGCGTAGATGTCACGATCCGCCGGCAGCCGTACGTCGACGGGGGCCCCGAAGTCGAACAGCAGCGTCGTCGACGCCACCGCCACGGCCTCCTCCTGGCGCCCGTTGACAAAGCTGAACCGGTGCCTGACCTTCCGGATCCGCCCCTCGTCGTCCAGATACACGTCGAACGGCACCCGCGCCGTGGCGAACCCTCTCGCCGCCGCCGCCAGCGCCCCCCTGCTCCCCGCCGTCGCCCCCTCGGCCGCCACCGCCAGATCGGCGGTCCCCCGGTAGTGCCGCACCGCCGTCCCGGCGACCTCGGTCCGCCCCACATACGTCGCCGTACGCGCCCCCCGCAGCACCTCCGCCGCGGCGAACGGATCCGTGGCCCCGCCCGTCACCAGGTTCCCGTCGGACAGCGTCGCCGTCTCCACCCGCACCCATTTGTCGTCCGGGACCCCGGCCCCCCGGTGCTTCATGAACAGCGCGCCGGGCGCGAGCAGTTCGGTGATCGGCCGGTGCTCGCTCGTCCCCGCCGGATCCTGCGGCAGCATCACCTTCAACCGCCCCCGCTGCCGCCGGTAGTCGTAGACCCCCTCACCGCGGATGGTCACCCGGGTCCCGCCGGTGGCCATCTCCATCGACGTCCGCGCCTTCGAACTGCCCGCCTCCCGCAGCGCGTCGGCCGCCCCGTGCAGCAGCCTCACCGCGTCGCCGCCCCGCGCGTCCCCGCCCCCGGCCGCCCCGCCGACGGCCCCCGCCCCCGAACACCCGGCCACCAGCCCGGCGGCGGCGACCACCGCACCGCTCCACCCGCGCCGCCTGTGCCACCGCTCCGCCATCGCCTGTCTACCCCCAGCCGGTACGTCCGTCACGGGCCGTCGTTCCGCCTAACGACACGCACGGGACGCCGTCACGCGCCCCACCCCCCGCGCGACCGCCGAACGGGTGCCGTGCCCGCGGAACACGTGTCCTTCACGGTTCCTGGGTAACGTTGTCTGCGTGACGCAGCAGGACGGCTCGGCCGCTCCCCGCACCGACGGGGAACACATCACCACGACCGTCGAACAGGGCCGGTTCTGCCTGGCCCGTTGTACCTGCGGATGGCGCGGTCCGGCCCGCAGAGCGAGAAGCCTGGCCAGATCGGACGCCGAGGGCCACGCCCGCGGCTGACGTCACCGTTCCGTCACCGCCGCCGCCCACGGGAACCCGTACCCTCGGGGCCCCGTCTCGCACGATGAAGCCGGCCGAGAGACCGGCGGGCCGGGAGATGCCGACCGGCCGAAGGATGCCGGCAGGCCGACGGAAGGCACGGAACATGGAACGGCGTACGTTCATCGCAGGCGGCACGGCCGCGGTCGCGGCGGTCGCGACGGCGGCCTGCAGCACATCGAAGGGCAACGCGGCGAGCGCCTCCGGCGACCAGAGCGCCACCGGCATCACCGCCCTCACCGCCACCGCCGGCTCCTCCCCCGCCGACTGGGCCGCGCTCGCCCGCGACCTGGACGGCACCCTGGTCCGCCCCGGCGACGCCAACTGGACGACGGCCCGCCGGCTCTACAACACCCGCTTCGACAACCTCAAGCCGGCGGCCGTGGCGTACGTCTCGCACGCCGACGACATCCGCACGGTCCTCTCCTACGCCCGCGCGCACCACACCAAGGTCGCGATCCGCAACGGCGGCCACTCCTACGGCGGCTGGTCCTCCGGCGACGGCCGGCTGATCGTCGACGTGTCGAGGCTGAAGACGGTCCGCGCGAGCGGTGGCTCGGCGGTCGTCGGAGCGGGCGCCAAGCTGATAGACGTCTACCGCGCGCTCGCCGCGAAGGGCGTCACCATCCCGGCCGGCTCCTGCCCGACGGTGGGCGTCTCGGGTCTGGTCCTCGGCGGCGGCCATGGAGTGGTCTCCCGCGCCTACGGCCTGACCTGCGACAGCCTCACCCAGGCCACGATCATCACCGCCGACGGCAGGCAGCTCGTCACCAACGCCACCCACAACAAGGACCTGTTCTGGGCGCTGCGCGGCGCGGGCAACGGCAACTTCGGCATCGTCACCGAACTCCACTTCAAGACCCACACCGCCCCGCAGGCCGTCACCGGCTATCTCACCTGGCCCTGGGCGAAGGCGGCCGCGGTGATCAAGGCCTGGCAGGAGTGGGGCCCGTCCCAGCCGGACGAGATCTGGTCGTCCCTGCACCTGGAAAAATCGGCGGGCGGCACCCCCCGGGTCGCCGTCGCCGCGTTCTGCATCGGCACCTACGGCCAGCTGCAGAACGCGGTCGACCGCCTCGCCGACACGGTGGGCGCCCCCGCGAGCTCGGTGTCCCTGCGCCGCAAGGGCTACGAGGAGGCCATGGAGGCGTACGCGGGCTGCTCCTCCTTCACCACCGACGCCCAGTGCCATCTGCCCGGCTCCACCCCGGGCCGCTCCCCGCAGGGCCGGCTGGGCCGCGAGACGTACACCGCCCGCAGCGACTTCTTCGACCGCTCGCTGTCCTCGGCGGGCATACAGACGCTGCTGAAGCAGATCACGTCGGTCCAGGGCGGCGCCGGCAGCATCGCGCTCACCGCCCTCGGCGGCGCGGTCAACCGTGTCTCCCCGACGGCCACGGCCTTCGTCCACCGCCGCTCCCGCATGCTGGCCCAGTACATCGTGTCGTGGAGGGCGGGGACGACGGGCTCGACGGCCCAGTCCTGGCTGAACACGGCGCACAGGGCGATGGGGCCGTACGCCTCGGGCGCCGCCTACCAGAACTACGCCGACCCGACCCTCACCAACTGGCGCAAGGCGTACTACGGCGACGCGCTCCCGCGGCTGACCCAGCTCAAGAAGCAGTACGACCCGACGGGCTTCTTCACGTACCCCCAGGCCCTGTAGGACCCGTCGTTCGCATCACGCGGCCGTTCGCATCACGCGGCGAGATCCCGCTCCTCGGTGACGGCCCCGGAGCGGGCCCCCGGGATGAAGGCGTCCCGGTCCCGCTCCCGCGCGGCCCTGCTCCGCACGATCCAGCCCGCCCGTGGCGACCGCTCGACGGCCTTCATCAGCGGGGTGAGCGCCAGCGAGGCGAGCGGCGACAGCAGCAGCGCGACGGCGGTCCCGAGCGCGAACCCGCCGACCACGTCCGTCGGGTAGTGCACGCCCATGTAGACCCGGCAGAACCCTTCGAGCAGCGCGATCCCGATCCCGACGAGCCCGAACCTGCGGTGGGCGACGAACAGTCCGACGCCCATGGCCATGGTCAGGGTCGCGTGGTCGCTGACGAAGGAGTAGTCGGTCTTGCCGGAGACCAGGACCTCGAGCCCCTGGTGATCGAGAAACGGCCGGGGCCGCTCCACGAACCCCCGTATGGGCACGTTCACGAGCACCGCGACGGCGGCGGCGAGCGGCGCCCACACGAGCGCGGCGACGGAGGAGGCGGCCTCGTCGGCCCCCCGGACCCTGCGCCGACCGCTGGCCCAGCACCACAGGATCAGCAGCACCATGGCCAGGAGCAGCCCGTACTCCCCGACGAACTCGACCAGCCGGTCGAACCAGTGCGGAGCGTCCTTGGCGAGCCCGTTGATGTCATAGAGCAGGTCGACGTCGGGGTTCGACCCGGAATCGGCGAGTCCAGCCATGGTGCTGCGGCCCCTTCGTCATGTTCTGCCCAGCGCATCTCTCGTGCGCACGCCTCAACAGGAACGCACGGCCCCGGTTGATACGTTCCACTCTCCACTGAATGATCACGCAGACGTTATCGAAGAGAGATACATCGCCGCAGCTCAGGGGCTGGGTCCAAAGACCGGTCACACGTTCGTGGGGAGCGCTTTCGCGCCATCTTCGGTGACGCGGGTGGCACCAAAGTAGTCAGCCGTGTCGATGGGATCAAACCGGATGACGGCACCGGTGTAAGGAGCGTCGATCATGTACCCGCCGCCCACATAGATTCCCACGTGGTGGATGGCCCGGGAGTTGCCCAAGTCATTGGAGAAGAAGACCAGATCACCGGGCAACAACTCACTGCGCTTCGGATGCGGTCCGGCGTTGTACTGATCGTTGGCCACGCGCGGCAGAGTGATCCCCACACTCGCGTAAGCCGCCTTGGTCAGCCCGGAGCAGTCGAACCGTCCGCCCTGATCAGCGGTCCCGTTCCCGCCCCACAGATAGGGCGTCCCCAGCTTCTTCTGCGCGTAGTAAATGGCCCCGGCGGCCTGCTGGGAGGGATCGACCCGGGTGACGGGGGCGGCGAACGACTCCTCCAGCGTCGTGATCGTCTTCACGTAGTTCTGGGTCTCCTTGTACGGCGGCACTCCGCCGTACTTGATGACCGCGTACGCCCCCGCGTTGTAGGCGGCGAGCATGTTCTTCGTGATGTCCCCGGGAACGTCCTTCACGTACGAGGCGAGCTGGCAGTCGTAGGAGGCGGCCGACGGAATCGCGTCATTCGGATCCCATACGTCGCGGTCGCCGTCGCCGTCGCCGTCGATGCCGTGCGTGGCCCAGGTTCCCGGAATGAATTGCGCTATCCCCTGCGCGGCGGCGGCGCTCTGCGCGCGCGGGTTGAATCCGCTCTCCTGATAGAGCTGTGCGGCGAGCAGCGCGGGATTGATGGCGGAGCAGAGATTGCCCCACTTCTGCACGATCGCGCTGTAGGCGGCCGGCACGGCGCCCTTGGCCAGCGACTTGGTGCTGCCGCCCACGCCGTTCACCATGTTCCCGGCGACGATGTACACGCCGACGACGAGCACCATCATGAAGGCGGCACCGGCACCGACGGCAGCGGTCGCCAGGATCCATGCCTTACGCACCGTCAACCGCCCCTCGCCGCCCGGGAGTCCACCCCGGCCAGTGTAGAGGCGGGCCCGCCCCTCGCGGTGATCATGCGCAGGGCGGAATCCGGTAAACCAGCCACCGGGCACGACCCGGCGGTCCAGCCCTCGGCGCGGCGCCCGCTACGAGCCGACCGCCCACCCGGTCCAGCGCGTAGTCCGGTGGCCCTCCCTCACGGGTCGCAGGCCGCGTCCTCGTAGAACTCCGCGGCCTCCGAGCCCAGGACCACGCTGTACGAGATGTCCGCCGTCGCCCCGCCCTGCTCGTGCCCGCCGAGGACACCCACGACCTGGTCGTCCCCGTTCACCCAGGGGCTGCCGCTGGTGCCGCCCGTGAAGTCCGGGCATTCGATGCGCTGTTGGGTGGAGCTGTGCGCGGTGGGCCGGTTGACGCAGCGGACCGGCACCTCGCGGGAGTCGGGGTACCCGGTGACGGTCACGGCGGTGGCCCCGGTGGCCGTCCGGGTGGCGAGCCGGTTGGCCCCCACGACGTCCTCGACCTCCTTGCCGTCCCGCTCCCGCAGCGTCGCGAACGCCACGTCACTGTCCTCGTGCTGCCCCTTCGCCCACCCGTCGGGCAGGAACACCCGGGCGACCGTCCAGACGCCGTACGGCGCCTTCCCGTCCCGGTATCCCGGCACGAACACGAGGTCGCCGCCCCCGCCGAGACAGTGCGCGGCCGTGACCAGGAGGTTGTGGTGGGGGGAGTGGACCACGGAGGCGGTGCAGAAATGGGCGCCCGCGAGCCGGCCCGCGTCCTCCGCGTCGAACAGGGCGCCCACGCGCGCGGAGTCGGTCGTCGCCGCGGCCACGGTGGTCACCCCCAGGGGACCGGGCCCGCCGTCGGCGGCCGCCTCGGAGGCGGAGGTGACGGCCACGGCAAGCAGCACGACCGCACCGAGCAGAGCGTTTCGCTTCACCGGCTTCACCGGACCCACTGTGTCCCACGAAGGTGAGAGAAGCGTCAGATGCGCCCGCCCGTTTCGCCGGTCCCGGGCGCGTCCGCGGGGCGGAAGGGGCGGCGCGGGTCGGCGAGCGGCCCGCCCGCCGGGAGTTCGGCCATTCGAGTGAGTCCGGCCGGCACGCGCGCGTCGCCCCGGGGTTACGGTGGGCCGGCCCCCATCCCTCCAGGACGGAAGCCCCCATGTCTGACATCCCCGCCGGCCTCACGTGGATCCGCGCCGCCCCGCCGGAGGCGACGGGACCCGGCCCCTGGATCGAGATCGCCTTCGGGGAAGGAGACGGGGAGGACGACGGCGAGGCGCCCGTCTACCTCCGCGAGACCGGCGCGCCGGACACCGTGGTCACCACCAACCGCCGCAAGTGGGACGCCTTCGTCCTCGGCGTCCGGGCAGGGGAGTTCGACCACTTCGTGGAGGGCGTCGAGCTGGAGTTCTAACGCCGCGGCAGGCAACGTTGGCGCGTCGACGGGGCAAGCGTTGCCTGCGCGGCACTGGCTGTCAGTGGTGTGCCGTACGTTCGAGCCATGACCCGAACCGCGCGCCTGGTCGCCACGCTCGACACCCCGCTCCCGGACCCGGACGCCGCCACCGTGGAGCTGGTCCGGCTGCGCGCGGGCCGTCCGGCCCTGGTGCGGCGGAGCGACGACGAGGTGGTCGTACAGCCCCTGGACGACGCCTTCCGGCCGGAAGAGTCCCTGCGTTTCCCGGCCCCGTGGACCGGGCGCTTCGGCACCTGCGCCCTTTCCCCGGACGCCGACGTCGTCGTCTTCGCGGGCACCCACGCCCTGCGCGCGGTGCACACGAGCGGCGCCACCCTGTGGGAGATACGGCACGGCTGCTGGGGCTGTGGCCAGACGCACACGTCGTTCGAGGAGTACGCGTCCGACGCCCGGCACCGGTACCCCGAGGGCGGCTCCGCCGGCTTCTCCGTGGACGGCTCGCTGCTGTGGGCCCACATCCGCGGCCCCCTCGTGGAGGGCGGCGAGACGGGCGCACAGCCTGGGGACGAGTGGCTGCTGCTCGCCCCCGGGGACGGCCGGGTGCTCGCACGCGTCGACGCGCGGGCGGCCGCCGCGGGCAGCGACCACGTCCCGCACCCGGACCCCCGCCGGATGGGCCTGAGCATCGGCGAGGGCCAGGACGGCTCGCCGATGCGCTGGGGCCGCTGGGACGGCGAGCGGCTGACGGTGGACTACTTCGAGGGGCTGGACCTGGCCCTGCTGGACGTGAGCCCGTCCGGCGCGCACTTCATGACCGTCTCTCACGACCAGGACCAGCTCGCCCTGTACGAGACCGCGAGCGGGACGCAGGTCGCGGAGTGGAACGTGGAGAAGTCCGTGCCCCGGCACCCGGACGCCGATCCGGAGAACGACGAGGTGTGGCCCGCCTGGGACTGGGCCGGCGGCTTCCTCGACGACTCGACGGTGGTCGCCGGGACCGTATGGCAGGACGAGGAGTGGGGGGAAGGGCGGCACTGGCTGGTCGCGCGGGACGCGCCCCGTCCGGAGCCGCTCGTCTACCCGGGCCCGGTCACCAGCCCTCCGGCCCCCCTCGGCGCCGGCCACTGGTACACGCACAGCGCGGACCACACCACCCTCTCGATATGGACCCTCGACCCGGGCTGACCCGAGCGCACCGCCCCACCCGGCGCCCGCCGAGCCCGAGCCCTGTCCCGACCCGAGGCCCGGCACCCGCCCCGCACCGAGCCCCGACGCTCACCCCACCCCGACCCCCGACCGCACGCCCGTCAGCTCCTCCGACAGCGTCCACAGCCGGCGCGCCGCCTCCGCGTCGCTCGCCGCCGCCGACCGCCCCACCAGCGTGGGCGCGCCGCGCATCTCGCCCAGCCCGTCCGGTCCGACATAGCTGGCGCCGGGCAGGTCCTGGGTGGCGGCGTACAGGGTGGGCAGGGCGCCCGCCCGGTCGTCCTGGGCGAATACGGCGTTGCCGACGCGCATGAAGACCCGGGCGAGCGGACTGGCGGCGTGGCTCTGCAGGTTGGTCGCCGAGTACCCGGGGTGCGCCGCCAGGGCGCGCACGGACGAGCCGGACGCGGTGAGCCGGCGCTGCAGCTCCAGCGTGAACAGCAGGTTCGCCAGCTTGGACTGGGCGTAGGCGCGCTGCGGGGTGTAGCCCGTCGTGAGGTTCGTGTCGTCGAAGTGGATCACCGCGCCGCCCCATCGGTGCGCCCCCGAGGAGACGGTGACGACCCGGTCGGTGACGGACGGCAGCAGCAGGTTCGTCAGGGCGAAGTGGCCCAGATGGTTCGTGCCGAACTGCCGCTCGAAGCCGTCCACGGTCGATTCCCGGGGCAGCATCATCACCCCGGCGTTGTTGATCAGCGTGTGCACCGGCGCCCCGGCCCACTCCGCCGCGAACGCCCGCACGGACGCCAGGTCGGCGAGGTCGAGCCGCCGCACCTCGGTACTGCCGGCCACGCGGGCCGCGGCGGCCCGCCCGCGCTCCGGGTCCCGCACGGCGAGGACGACATGCACCCCCGCCCGCGCCAGCGCGTCGGCCGCGGTGAACCCGATACCGCTGTTGGCACCCGTGACGATCACCGTGCGGCCGGTGAGGTCGGGCAGGTCCGCAGAACTCCAGGTCTTCTTCTCAGCCATACCGTCAATGTAGGCGCCGCCAACAATGCTGTCAATGACAACAAAGATGGCGACGCCAACAAAGCTGACACCGACAACAATGTCGACACCGTCAACACCGGGATACGATGGTCCGCATGCCGTCGTCGTCCACCCAGAGCCGCCCCTACCACCACGGCGACCTCCGCTCCGCCCTCCTCGCCACCGCCGAACGCACCCTGCGCGACAAGGGCGCCGCCGCCCTCTCCCTGCGGGAACTGGCCCGCGAGATCGGCGTGAGCCATGCCGCGCCCGGCCGGCACTTCAAGGACAAGCAGTCCCTGCTGGACGCCCTCGCGCTCGCCGGCTTCGGCCGGATGGCCGAGACCCTGGAGGCCGCCGACGACCCGGCCCTCCCGCTGGAACCCCGGCTCACCGCGCTCGCCCGCGCCTACCTCGGCTTCGCCCTCGACAACGCCGCCCTGCTGGAGCTGATGTACGCCCGCAAGCACGCCCCCGACACCACGGACGTCGCGAGCGACATGGCCGCCGCCATGGACCGTACGGTCGGGACACTGGAGCGGCTGATCGCCGACGGACAGCGGCGCGGCGAGATCGTCGAGGGCGACCCGGCCGCACTGACGCTGTTCCTGGGCGCCACCCTGCACGGCTACGCCTCGTTCGCGGCGAACGAGATGCTCACCCGGGAGTCGGTCCTCGCGGACACCGCCGACCTGGTCCACCGCACCCTGCACGGCCTGATCCGCCACTGACGGACCGGCACACCCCCTGTGTCCCGCCTGTGAGCGGAGTCAAGCTCCGGCCACCCCCCGCCCATCCGCCGACCATCCGCGGGCAATCCCCCCACCCGCCCGAGTAAGGCGGAAGTCAGAACTCCGCAACCTTCTTGTTGTCGCGTACTCAACAAGCGCACAGTCGTCGCGGGCCGCCGCCCGCCGCCGGGGACCACGCACCGGCGGCAACGCATCACCCCCCACCCGCACCGCCCCTGTCACCCACATTCAGGAGCTGTCCGTTGCGTACGACGACTTCCCCCAACCCCCCTGCCGCCCCCGGCAGATGGCGCCGCGTCGGCACCGCCGCCCTCGGCACCGCGGCCCTCGTGCTCGCCGGCCTCGGCACCGCGGCCCACGCGAGCGCCACCCCCACCCCCACGACCGCGAAGGTCACCTGGACGGCCACCCCCTGCGCCACCCCCCGGCACCAGGGCGAACTCGCCTGCGACTCCTACCGCGTCACCGGCGGCACCACCGCCTTCCAGAAGGCGCGCGCCAAGGAGACCGGCGCCCCCGCGAAGGTCACCCCCAAGGCCGCCGCCGCAGCCCCCACCGGCTACGGCCCCTCCGACCTCCAGGACGCCTACGGCCTGACCGGTGCCGCCTCCGCCAACGGCGACGGCGAGACCATCGCGATCGTCGACGCGTACGACGACCCGAACGCCGAGGCCGACCTCGCGAAGTACCGCTCCTACTACGGCCTCTCCGCCTGCACCACCGCCAACGGCTGCTTCAAGAAGGTCAGCCAGACCGGCTCCACCACCTCACTCCCCTCCGCCGACAGCGGCTGGGCCGAGGAGATCTCCCTCGACCTCGACATGGCGAGCGCGGTCTGCCCCAACTGCAACATCACGCTCGTCGAGGCCAAGTCCGCCACCATGGCCAACCTCGGCACCGCCGTGAACCGCGCCGTCACCCTCGGCGCGAAGTACGTCTCCAACAGCTACGGCGGCTCCGAGTCCTCCTCGGACACCGGCTACGACTCCTCCTACTTCAACCACGCGGGCGTCGCCATCACCGTCAGCGCCGGCGACGAGGGCTACGGCGCCGAATACCCGGCCGCGTCCAAGTACGTGACCTCGGTGGGCGGCACCGCCCTGTCGTCCTCCTCCACCACCCGCGGCTGGACCGAGAAGGTCTGGAACACGTCGAGCACCGAGGGCACCGGCTCCGGCTGCTCCTCCTACGACGCCAAGCCCAGCTGGCAGACCGACACCGGCTGCTCCAAGCGCACCATCTCCGACGTCTCGGCCGTCGCCGACCCCGCCACCGGCGTCTCCGTCTACGACTCCTACGGCGTCACCGCCGGCTGGTACACCTTCGGCGGCACCAGCGCCTCCGCGCCGATCATCGCCGCGGTCTACGCCCTCGCCGGCACCCCCGGCAGCGGCGACTACCCCGCGTCGTACCCCTACGCCCACCTCGGCACCTCGTCCCTCAACGACGTCACCAGCGGCAGCAACGGCACCTGCTCCTCCAGCGCCGCCTACCTGTGCACCGCCAAGTCGGGCTACGACGGCCCCACCGGCGTGGGCACCCCGGAGGGCATCGACGCCTTCACCGGCTGACATCCCCTCACCACCCCGCAAGGCAGCCGCAGTGGACCGTGGGGGCCACCGTGGCAAGGGCGAACGGGCCGCGGCATCCAGCCGCGGCCCGTTCGCCATGCGTTCAAGCCGGACATGAGAACATCGAAACGTACACTCACCCGACCAGCCGTCAGAAACGGCACACAGCCGTGAAGTGGGTCAACGACGGAACCACACCCAGGTTCCGCTCCGGCCTCATTGCCCGGCGTGACCTGCCGTGATACACAGAGTGACCGTACCAACCATTCATACGAATCCCACCCGGCAATGACGCCAAGTCGACATACGACGGCGGCATCGTCGGCGACAATGAGTTCTGACCTCTGCACTCCGCAGGGGGCACGCGGAACTACCCACCAGGGGCGGTGACTTACATGCTGTTCGCGGCCGACAAGGGCGACATCAACACCATCATCGGCGGAATCGCTCCGGACTGGGGGCCCTTCGGCAGCCTGGGCAACGAGGCGAAGGTGATGATCGAGGTCGTGATGGCGGTCGCCATCCTCCTCTGCCTCGGCATCGCCGTCTGGGGTGCGGCCAAACAGCGCATCGGCGCCACGGCCCTGAGGGACACCTTCAGTGCGGAACAGGGCAAGGGCCTCATCATCGCCGGACTCACGGGCGTCTTCATCATCGGCTCCCTCGGCACACTGTTCACGATCGTGTACGGCATGGCCGTATAGCCGCCCGTCCCGGCGGTGCCCCTCCTCCCCACCCACCCGTCGTGCCCACCGGCTGAGGTTGCGTTTCCCTGATGTCGAGTCACCACACCGCGCCCGCGCGGGAACCAGCACGGCTACCGTCGTACTTCTACGCATTTCAGTACGGCAACGAGGGGGCGAACGCGGCATGACTCCCGGCGACGACCACGACTACGGCGAGCCCGCGGGCACCCGCGTCCGCCTGCCCGAGGCCGACCCCTACGGCGGCGCCCGCCGCCCCGCCCGCTCCTCCTCCCGCAGCCTGGTCACGGTGGTCGGCGTCGTCGTCCTCCTGATCGCGGCCATCGCCTTCGCGAACCGCGGCCACGACGACACCCCCTCCTCCGACACCACCGCCAACGGCAACAAACCGAAGACGACGTCCACCGCGGCTAGCGGGACGAAGCCGGTGGAGAGCAAGACGGCCGGGATCCCCTCGGGCTTCGCACACACCGAGCAGGGCGCCCAGTCGGCCGCGGCCAACTACGCGGTGGCGCTCGGCTCGACCGGCATGTTCCAGAAGGACACCAGACACACCCTCGTCGACACCCTCTACACCAAGGACTCCGCGGCCAAGCTGCAGAGCGCCATGGACCAGGCCTACTCGGCGGACTTCCTCGCCAAGATGGGCCTCGACGCGGACGGCAACGCCCCCAAGGGCAACACCTTCGTCTCCCGCGTGGTCCCCGTCGGAACGACGGTCCAGAACCACTCGGACACCACCGCCCGGGTCGCCGTCTGGTACCTCGGCCTCATCGGCATGTCCGGCACGGACTCGACCGACCCCGTCACCTCGTCGTGGAAGACCTGGACCTTCGACCTGAGCTGGGCCGACGACGACTGGAAGATCAGCACCGACAGCCAGAAGAACGGCCCCGCCCCGGTCCCCGGCGACGACACCGCCGCCACCTCCGACGAGATCAGCAAGGCCATCGAGGAGTACGGAGGGTTCACGTATGCCCGGTAACCCGCACCGCCTGCTCAGGCTCGCCGGAGTCGTGACGGCAGTCCAGACGAGCGCCGTCCTGCTGGCCACCCGCGCCGTCGCCGCCCCGTCGCCGAGCCCCTCACCGTCCCCGTCGGGATCGGCGTCCCCCTCGCCCAGCGGCTCCCTCGACTGCAGCCTCATCTCGGGCGAAGCCAAGAAATACTGCGAACGCGGCAACAACACCTCCGGCAGCACCGCCACCAACCCCGGCGTCTCCGACACCCTCGACCCCCTCTCCTCCCTCGCCAAGGGCTGTGCCGACGCCGCCTCCTGGACCGTCGACAAGCTCAGCGAAGCCGTGAAGGAGACCGCCAACGTCGACTTCACGAACACCAAGTTCCTCCAGCAGTACGCCGTCGTCTTCGCCGCCTCCACCGTCCTCACCCTCGTCCTGTGGCTCCTGGCCGTGGCCAAGCGAGCCGTCCGCGGCGTCCCCCTCACCACCGCCATCGGCGAAGCCGTGGGCTTCCTCTGGCTCACCGTCCTCGCCTCCGCCTTCACCCCCCTGATCCTCTACACCGTCGTCTCCGCCACCGACGGCATCACCGAAGTCCTCGCCAAAACCACCGGCGACCAGACCGACACCTTCTTCGGCACCTTCTCCGCCGCCCTCGCCAAGGGCGAGAACATCGGCGGCGGCCCGATCATGCTGATCGTGGTCTCCCTCGTCTCCATCCTCGCCGCCGGCGTCCTCTGGCTGGAGCTCGTCATCCGAGCCGCCCTGCTCTACGTCGGCGCCCTCCTCGGCACCGTCGTCTACGCCGGCCTCGTCGACAAGAACCTGTGGAGCCACGTCCGCCGCTGGGCCGGCATCATGATCGCCGTCATCCTGGTCAAACCGGTCATCGTGATCGTCCTCGGCCTCGCCGGCGCCCTCTCCTCCGACGACGGCCCCGACGCCTTCTCCGCCGTCGTCTCCGGCCTCGCCATCATCCTGCTCGCCATCTTCGCCAGCGCGATGATCTACCGCTTCGTCCCCGGCTTCGGCGACGAGATCGCGAACTCCCGCAGCAACCGCATCATGCAGGGCGCCGAAGGCAAGGCCGCCGCCGTCATCAGCTCCCCCGCGACCCTCGTCGCCCAGGGCATCAAGACCCACAGCACCCGCGCCGACAACAACGGCGGCGGAGCAGGCCAGTCCTCCTCCGGCCCCCGCCCCTCCAACCCCGCCTCCGGCGGCGTCGCCGCGCACAGCTCGCGCCCCTCGAACGGAGGCGGCGGATCTGTCCCCTCCGCCGCACCCGCACCCCGCCCGAGCAGCGCGGTGAACACCCCGCACGCCGGCAACACCCGCAACAACCGCACAGGAGGTGAAGGGCGTTGACGACCGAGTCCCACCTGTCCCACCTGGTCACGCCCCGCCGCACATATCTCATCGGCCGCGCCCGACCGAACGCCATCGTCGGCCGCAACCGTGAGACCGGCGAGATCGCGCTCATCGTCGTCGGCGCCTTCCTCGGCATGATGTGCGGACTCCTCGTCCCCCTCCTCCCCCTGCGCATCGTGCTGCTCGCCGGCTTCCCGATGATCGCCCTCGCCGCGGTCTACGTGCCGTACAAGCACCGCACGTTCTACAAGTGGTTCGAGATCAACCGCAGCTACAAGCGCACCCTCCGCCAGGGCACCACGTACCGCTCCGGCGCCATGGAGGCCGGCACCCGCATCGACGGCCAGGAGGTCGAGGTCGGCCCGCCCCCGGGCATCGGCCGCATCAGCTGGCTGGCCGCCCCCTTCGGCCCCGACGAGATCGCCGTACTGCTCCACGCGGACCGCCGTACCGTCACCGCCGCCATCGAGATCGAGGGCCCCGGCGTCGGCCTGCGCGACAGCGAGGACCAGGAGGCCCTCGTCGACCGCTTCGGCACCCTCCTCAAGCACGTCGCCAACGGAGACGGCTTCGTCACCCGCCTGCAGATGCTTGCCCGCACCCTCCCCGCCGACCCCGACGCCCACGCCAAGGACGTCGCCCAGCGCGGCGACGAGAAGGCCCCCGGCTGGCTCGCCCAGTCCTACGACCAGCTCCAGTCCATGGTGTCCACCAGCAGCGAGCAGCACCGCGCCTACCTCGTCGCCTGTATGCACTACACCCGTGAGCTGGCCGCCGAGGCCCACGCCATGGCCCGCGCCGCCCGCCCCACCTCCGGCCGCAAGCTGGACCGCGACGCCGGCCTCGCCGTCGTCATGGCCCGCGAGCTCACCGACATCTGCTCCCGCCTCCAGGAAGCGGACATCCGCGTCCGCCAGCCCCTCGGCCAGGGCCGGCTGTCCTCCCTGATCCACTCCATGTACGACCCGGACCACCCCATCGACCACATCCAGGCGATGACCCGCCGCAACGCCTGGCCGGCCGAGCTCGACGCCATGGAGCCCACGTTCCTCCAGGCCAAGACCCGCGAGTCGACCACCCGCGCCCCCTGGTGCCACGCCACCGCCTGGGTGAAGGAGTGGCCGATGACCCCCGTGGGCGTCAACTTCCTGGCCCCCCTCCTCGTCCACACCCCGGACGTCATCCGCACCGTCGCCGTCACGATGGACCTCGAACCCACCGAGGTCGCCATCGAACGCATGCTCACCGAGAAGACCAACGACGAGGCGGAGGCGAGCCGCGCCGCCAAGATGAACCGCACCGTCGACCCCCGCGACGTCGCCGCCCACTCCCGCCTCGACCAGCGGGGCGAGGACCTGGCGTCCGGCGCCGCCGGCGTCAACCTGGTCGGCTACATCACCGTCTCCTCCCGGACCCCCGAGGCCCTCGCCCGCGACAAGCGCACGATAAGGGCGTCCGCGGGCAAGTCGTACCTGAAGCTGGAGTGGTGCGACCGCGAGCACCACCGCGCGTTCGTGAACACACTCCCGTTCGCCACCGGCATCCGAAGGTAGGGGCATCACATGCGGGACCCGCTGTCCGTCCTCACCGACGCCTTCACGTCCTTCCTCTTCGGCAAGGTCGAGACCACCCGCCTGCCCGTCCGCACCTCCACCGGCCAGGCCCAGGCGGTCTACCTCCCGACCGCCGCCCCCGGCCTCGGCGACTCCGGCGTCATCATCGGCCGCGAGGTCTACTCCGGGAAGGGCTACATCTACGACCCCTTCCAGCTCTACGGCCAGCAGCTCCCCGCCCCGCACTGGCTGGTCCTCGGCGAGTCCGGCAACGGCAAGTCGGCGCTGGAGAAGACCTACGTCCTGCGCCAGCTCCGCTTCCGCGACCGTCAGGTCGTCGTCCTCGACGCCCAGGGCGAGGACGGCGTCGGCGAATGGAACCTCATCGCGCAGGCCCTCGGCATAACCCCCATCCGCCTGGACCCGATGGCCGCCCTGGACCACGGCATCCGCCTGAACCCCCTGGACCCGTCCATCACGACGACGGGCCAGCTCGCCCTGCTGCGCACGATCATCGAGGTGGCGATGGGCCACGGCCTGGACGAACGCTCCGGCTTCGCCCTCAAGGTCGCCCACGCCTACGTCAACGAGACGATCATCGAACGCCAGCCGGTCCTCTCCGACATCGTCGAACAGCTCCGCCACCCCGAACCGGAATCGGCGGAGGCGATGAACGTCGCCATAGACGACGTCCGCGCCTGGGGCCTGGACGTCGCCCTCGTCCTGGACCGCCTGGTCGACGGCGACCTGCGCGGCATGTTCGACGGCCCCACGACGGTCGGCATCGACCTCGACGCCCCCCTGATCGTCTTCGACCTCTCCCACATCGACCGCAACTCCATCGCCATGCCGATCCTCATGGCGATCGTCGGCGTCTGGCTGGAGCACACCTGGATCCGCCCCGACCGGAAGAAGCGCATCTTCCTGGTCGAGGAGGCCTGGCACATCATCAACAGCCCCTTCGTGGCCCAGCTGTTCCAGCGCCTGCTGAAGTTCGGCCGCCGCCTCGGTCTGTCCTTCGTGGCGGTGGTCCACCACCTGTCCGACGTGGTCGACGGAGCCGCCGCGAAGGAAGCGGCGGCGATCCTGAAAATGGCCTCCACCCGGACGATCTACGCCCAGAAGGCCGACGAGGCGAGGGCGACCGGCCGCGTCCTGGGCCTCCCCCGCTGGGCGGTGGAGATCATCCCCACCCTGACCCCCGGTATCGCCGTCTGGGACGTCAACGGCAACGTGCAGGTCGTCAAACACCTGGTCACCGAGACCGAACGCCCCCTGGTCTTCACCGACCGCGCGATGACGGAGTCCTCGGCAGACCACCTGGCCCCCGAGGACGCCCTGCACGCCGCCGAACTCGAACAGGAACGGCGAGCGGCGGCCTTCATGGAACAGCATCTGGCCGACTTGGACGACTCGTCCGAGTCGACGGTGGCCTAGCGGCAGGGGGTTGCCATGAGACCCGGCGAAGAGCGCGCCCCCGGCCGCGAAGGCGGCCAGGCGGGCGGCATCCCCGACGGCCTCCTGGTGGGCCTGCTCGCCTTCCTCCTGGGCATGACCCTGCTGGTGTGGACGGCCACCGGCCTGGCCGCCCTCTTCACCCACGGCTCCTGGCCCGCCGGCGTCACCTTCACCCGCACCCCCCTGGCGATGCGCCACCTCGTCGCCCAGCCCCACGACATCGCCGGCGCCTGGCCCGCCGCCCCCGCGACCTCCCTCTCCGGCTACGGCCTCTTCTGGGGTCTCTTCATCGGCCAGCTGATGATCCTCTTCGTCCTCACGGTGTTCGCCATAGGAACGGTGGCCCGCTGGCGCACGGTACGAGCCCGCCGAAGAGCAACCCCCAAGCCCAACCCCCAGCCGCACGAGGCCCCGATCCCCGGCACGGGAACACTCCCCCCGACGGCACCACCCCACCCGGCACCGCCTCACCCCCATCTCCCCCAGACAGAGCCGCCCGGCACGCACTCGTCCCACACGGACTCGCCCCACACGCACTCGCCCGGCACGGAGCCGCCTCGCGGGGAGCCACGCCACACAGGCTTGCCCGGCACGGAGCCGCCTCGCGGGGAGCCACGCCACACAGGCCTGCCCGGCACGGAGCAGCCTTACGGGGAGCCACGCCACACAGGCCTGCCCAGCACGGAGCAGCCTTACGGGGAGCCGCCCCGCACGGACGTGCCTCGCCCGGACCTGCCCCGCCCCGAGCCGCTTCCCTCCTCTCCGGGCCCACAGACGCCCTGGACGTCCGCTTCTCTGTTGCCGGGCGAACGGGTGGGTGGGTGGGAAAGCACCCGCGCCGAAGGCGCGGTCCTCTACGCCCCACCGGACACCCGAAAAGCCACCGCCACCCAAGCCCTCCGAGACGCCGAGGGCGCAGCCCTCGTCCTCACCTCCAACCCCACCCTCTGGCAGGACACCAAGGACGCCAGAGCCAAACTGGGCCCGGTCCACCTCTACGACCCCACCCACCTCTGCGACACCCCCGCCCGCCTCCACTGGTCCCCCACCACAGGCTGCGAGGACAAGGGAACGGCAGCCCACCGGGCAACCGCCCTCCTCTCCCCCGTACGCCCCACAGCCCGCCTCGACCAGGCCCTCGCCGACACCGCCGAAACCCTCCTCCGCAGCTACCTCCACGCCGCCGCCATCGACGGCCGCACCATCCGCCACGTCCACCGCTGGTCCCAGGGCACCGGCATCCAGGAAGCGGTCCGCACCCTCCGCACGAACCCGAAGGCCGCCCCGGGCTCCGCGGGCGAACTGGAAGCCGCCCTCACCGCCCACCCCGAACGCCGCGACATCGCCCAGGAACTCACCTCCCGAGCCCTCTCCGCGCTCTCCACGATCAACATCCGCGAGGCATGCACTCCCAACCGAACTGATGCCCTCGCCTTGGATTCCTTCGTGAATGAAGGGGGAACACTTTATGTGGTCGGCGAATCCCTCGAGGACCCCAGGACAAACCCAGGCGCCATGCCTCTCCTCACGGCCCTCGTCTCAAGCGTGGTCGAGCGCGGCCGGCGCATGGCCGTACGGTCATCCTCCGGTCGCCTCGACCCACCACTGACCCTGATCCTGGACGACATCGCCGCTGTGGCTCCTCTCCCCCAACTCCCGGATCTTCTGTCGACCGGTGCGGACCGCGGCCTGCCGACCCTGGCCCTGCTCCGCTCCCGCGAACAGGCCAGGGCCCGCTGGCCCCACCACGAACTACCGGTCTGACAAAGATCTACCCACGCTCACGCACGAACTCGAGCTCGACCTCCCCGGAGAAGTCCCCGAACCCCTCCCCTACGGGTACCTTCACCCCGCTCGGCACGAACCCCACCTTCCGATAGGCCCCCTGCGCCCGCAGATTGTCCTGGTGGACCAGCAGCCGCACGCGCTCCAGCCCAGCCTCCCAGGCCCACTCCACCCCGGCTTCGAACAGCTGCCGCGTCACGGCGCCCCCACGCCACTCGGGCCGCACATACACGGCCACCACATGCCCTTGCCGCCGCTCGACGGGCATCCCGGCCCAGTCGAGACTCCCGGCCTCCTCCACGAGCACAGTGACGGACCCGACCCACTCCCGTCCGTCCGCCTCGGCGACGAACTGCCGCGCCCCGCCGGCCGCTTCCCCTGCCCCGAGGGCCCGCTCCTGCCAGAAGGAGTCAGGCCGCGCCGCGGCATCCTCATACGTCTCGAGAAAAGCGATGCTCGCGGCGGAATCCTTGAGCGCCTCCAACCGCAACGCCTTTGCCTGGCGCCACTCTTCGGCTCGTATACCCCGCACCACAAAGTCATTCATACGAGCCACCCTAAACGCAGAAAACCCCCGCACCATACGGTGCGGGGGTCTCCCAGAATGATTGTTCGGCGGTGTCCTACTCTCCCACAGGGTCCCCCCTGCAGTACCATCGGCGCTGTAAGGCTTAGCTTCCGGGTTCGGAATGTAACCGGGCGTTTCCCTCACGCTATGACCACCGAAACACTATGAAACTGTCAGCCGCCCCGTATGTGGCCATACGGGGCCGTTCGTGGTTTCAGAACCAACACAGTGGACGCGAGCAACTGAGGACAAGCCCTCGGCCTATTAGTACCGGTCACCTCCACACATTACTGTGCTTCCAGATCCGGCCTATCAACCCAGTCGTCTACTGGGAGCCTTACCCCATCAAGTGGGTGGGAGTCCTCATCTCGAAGCAGGCTTCCCGCTTAGATGCTTTCAGCGGTTATCCCTCCCGAACGTAGCCAACCAGCCATGCCCTTGGCAGAACAACTGGCACACCAGAGGTTCGTCCGTCCCGGTCCTCTCGTACTAGGGACAGCCCTTCTCAAGACTCCTACGCGCACAGCGGATAGGGACCGAACTGTCTCACGACGTTCTAAACCCAGCTCGCGTACCGCTTTAATGGGCGAACAGCCCAACCCTTGGGACCGACTCCAGCCCCAGGATGCGACGAGCCGACATCGAGGTGCCAAACCATCCCGTCGATATGGACTCTTGGGGAAGATCAGCCTGTTATCCCCGGGGTACCTTTTATCCGTTGAGCGACGGCGCTTCCACAAGCCACCGCCGGATCACTAGTCCCGACTTTCGTCCCTGCTCGACCCGTCAGTCTCACAGTCAAGCTCCCTTGTGCACTTACACTCAACACCTGATTGCCAACCAGGCTGAGGGAACCTTTGGGCGCCTCCGTTACCCTTTAGGAGGCAACCGCCCCAGTTAAACTACCCATCAGACACTGTCCCTGATCCGGATCACGGACCCAGGTTAGACATCCAGCACGACCAGAGTGGTATTTCAACGACGACTCCACCTGAACTGGCGTCCAAGCTTCACAGTCTCCCACCTATCCTACACAAGCCGAACCGAACACCAATATCAAACTGTAGTAAAGGTCCCGGGGTCTTTCCGTCCTGCTGCGCGAAACGAGCATCTTTACTCGTAGTGCAATTTCACCGGGCCTATGGTTGAGACAGTCGAGAAGTCGTTACGCCATTCGTGCAGGTCGGAACTTACCCGACAAGGAATTTCGCTACCTTAGGATGGTTATAGTTACCACCGCCGTTTACTGGCGCTTAAGTTCTCAGCTTCGCCGAGACGAATCTCGACTAACCGGTCCCCTTAACGTTCCAGCACCGGGCAGGCGTCAGTCCGTATACATCGCCTTACGGCTTCGCACGGACCTGTGTTTTTAGTAAACAGTCGCTTCTCGCTGGTCTCTGCGGCCACCCCCAGCTCGGGAAGCAAGTCCCCTCACCAGGCGTGGCCCCCCTTCTCCCGAAGTTACGGGGGCATTTTGCCGAGTTCCTTAACCATAGTTCACCCGAACGCCTCGGTATTCTCTACCTGACCACCTGAGTCGGTTTAGGGTACGGGCCGCCATGAAACTCGCTAGAGGCTTTTCTCGACAGCATAGGATCATCCACTTCACCACAATCGGCTCGGCATCAGGTCTCAGCCTCATGTGCGACGGATTTACCTACCGCACGGCCTACACCCTTACCCCGGGACAACCACCGCCCGGGCTGGACTACCTTCCTGCGTCACCCCATCACTCACCTACTACAAGTCTGGTCCGTCGGCTCCACCACTCCCCTTTGCCCGAAGGCTCCGGGGCGGCTTCACGGACTTAGCATCGCCTGGTTCGATGTTTGACGCTTCACAGCGGGTACCGGAATATCAACCGGTTATCCATCGACTACGCCTGTCGGCCTCGCCTTAGGTCCCGACTTACCCTGGGCAGATCAGCTTGACCCAGGAACCCTTAGTCAATCGGCGCACACGTTTCTCACGTGTGAATCGCTACTCATGCCTGCATTCTCACTCGTCAACCGTCCACAACTACCTTCCGGTGCTGCTTCACCCGGCAGACGACGCTCCCCTACCCATCACAGCACCCGTTGGGGCTATAAGCTGCAATGACACGACTTCGGCGGTACGCTTGAGCCCCGCTACATTGTCGGCGCGGAATCACTAGACCAGTGAGCTATTACGCACTCTTTCAAGGGTGGCTGCTTCTAAGCCAACCTCCTGGTTGTCTCTGCGACTCCACATCCTTTCCCACTTAGCGTACGCTTAGGGGCCTTAGTCGATGCTCTGGGCTGTTTCCCTCTCGACCATGGAGCTTATCCCCCACAGTCTCACTGCCGTGCTCTCACTTACCGGCATTCGGAGTTTGGCTAAGGTCAGTAACCCGGTAGGGCCCATCGCCTATCCAGTGCTCTACCTCCGGCAAGAAACACACGACGCTGCACCTAAATGCATTTCGGGGAGAACCAGCTATCACGGAGTTTGATTGGCCTTTCACCCCTAACCACAGGTCATCCCCCAGGTTTTCAACCCTGGTGGGTTCGGTCCTCCACGAAGTCTTACCTCCGCTTCAACCTGCCCATGGCTAGATCACTCCGCTTCGGGTCTTGAGCGTGCTACTGAAACGCCCTATTCGGACTCGCTTTCGCTACGGCTACCCCACCCGGGTTAACCTCGCAACACACCGCAAACTCGCAGGCTCATTCTTCAAAAGGCACGCAGTCACGAGAACAAGGCAAGCCTCGTTCCGACGCTCCCACGGCTTGTAGGCACACGGTTTCAGGTACTATTTCACTCCCCTCCCGGGGTACTTTTCACCATTCCCTCACGGTACTATCCGCTATCGGTCACCAGGGAATATTTAGGCTTAGCGGGTGGTCCCGCCAGATTCACACGGGATTTCTCGGGCCCCGTGCTACTTGGGTGTTTCTCAAGCGAGCCGTACAGATTTCAGCTACGGGGGTCTTACCCTCTACGCCGGACCTTTCGCATGTCCTTCGCCTATCCATACGGTTTCTGACTCGCCGACCAGCCGGCAGACTGATCAAGAGAAATCCCACAACCCCGTATGCGCAACCCCTGCCGGGTCTCACACGCATACGGTTTGGCCTCATCCGGTTTCGCTCGCCACTACTCCCGGAATCACGGTTGTTTTCTCTTCCTGAGGGTACTGAGATGTTTCACTTCCCCTCGTTCCCTCCACACTGCCTATGTGTTCAGCAGCGGGTGACAGCCCATGACGACTGCCGGGTTTCCCCATTCGGAAACCCCCGGATCAAAGTCTGGTTGACGACTCCCCGGGGACTATCGTGGCCTCCCACGTCCTTCATCGGTTCCTGGTGCCAAGGCATCCACCGTGCGCCCTTAAAAACTTGGCCACAGATGCTCGCGTCCACTGTGCAGTTCTCAAACAACGACCAGCCACCCATCACCCCCAACCCAAAGGCCGGAGTTCACTGGGGCCGGCATCCGAGGGTTCATTCCCTCAGACACCCAACAGCGTGCCCGACCCGATCCCGTCCGGAGATCATGCTTTCCACGCTCCTAAGAGCAGTACTGACAGCCTCCGACCCGTGAACCCGGCCGAATAATCAACGTTCCACCCATGAGCAACCAGCATCAGACGTTCGCTGATGTACTGGCCTCTGGACCGCCTAGGCGGCCTAGAAGTGCTCCTTAGAAAGGAGGTGATCCAGCCGCACCTTCCGGTACGGCTACCTTGTTACGACTTCGTCCCAATCGCCAGTCCCACCTTCGACAGCTCCCTCCCACAAGGGGTTGGGCCACCGGCTTCGGGTGTTACCGACTTTCGTGACGTGACGGGCGGTGTGTACAAGGCCCGGGAACGTATTCACCGCAGCAATGCTGATCTGCGATTACTAGCAACTCCGACTTCATGGGGTCGAGTTGCAGACCCCAATCCGAACTGAGACAGGCTTTTTGAGATTCGCTCCACCTCACGGTTTCGCAGCTCTTTGTACCTGCCATTGTAGCACGTGTGCAGCCCAAGACATAAGGGGCATGATGACTTGACGTCGTCCCCACCTTCCTCCGAGTTGACCCCGGCGGTCTCCTGTGAGTCCCCATCACCCCGAAGGGCATGCTGGCAACACAGGACAAGGGTTGCGCTCGTTGCGGGACTTAACCCAACATCTCACGACACGAGCTGACGACAGCCATGCACCACCTGTACACCGACCACAAGGGGGCGACCATCTCTGGCCGTTTCCGGTGTATGTCAAGCCTTGGTAAGGTTCTTCGCGTTGCGTCGAATTAAGCCACATGCTCCGCTGCTTGTGCGGGCCCCCGTCAATTCCTTTGAGTTTTAGCCTTGCGGCCGTACTCCCCAGGCGGGGAACTTAATGCGTTAGCTGCGGCACCGACGACGTGGAATGTCGCCAACACCTAGTTCCCACCGTTTACGGCGTGGACTACCAGGGTATCTAATCCTGTTCGCTCCCCACGCTTTCGCTCCTCAGCGTCAGTAATGGCCCAGAGATCCGCCTTCGCCACCGGTGTTCCTCCTGATATCTGCGCATTTCACCGCTACACCAGGAATTCCGATCTCCCCTACCACACTCTAGCTAGCCCGTATCGAATGCAGACCCGGGGTTAAGCCCCGGGCTTTCACACCCGACGTGACAAGCCGCCTACGAGCTCTTTACGCCCAATAATTCCGGACAACGCTTGCGCCCTACGTATTACCGCGGCTGCTGGCACGTAGTTAGCCGGCGCTTCTTCTGCAGGTACCGTCACTTTCGCTTCTTCCCTGCTGAAAGAGGTTTACAACCCGAAGGCCGTCATCCCTCACGCGGCGTCGCTGCATCAGGCTTTCGCCCATTGTGCAATATTCCCCACTGCTGCCTCCCGTAGGAGTCTGGGCCGTGTCTCAGTCCCAGTGTGGCCGGTCGCCCTCTCAGGCCGGCTACCCGTCGTCGCCTTGGTGAGCCGTTACCTCACCAACAAGCTGATAGGCCGCGGGCTCATCCTTCACCGCCGGAGCTTTCGACCCTCACAGATGCCTGCGAGAGTGATATCCGGTATTAGACCCCGTTTCCAGGGCTTGTCCCAGAGTGAAGGGCAGATTGCCCACGTGTTACTCACCCGTTCGCCACTAATCCACCCCGAAGGGCTTCATCGTTCGACTTGCATGTGTTAAGCACGCCGCCAGCGTTCGTCCTGAGCCAGGATCAAACTCTCCGTGAATGTTTTCCCGTAATCGGGATGAACACCACGAGAGCGGAACCAGGAGGAGGAATAGTCCTCCCGGCTCACAGCGTCCTCGCTGTGTTTTTTCAAAGGAACCTCATCCTCGGCTATCACTGCCGGGGACGGGGTATCAACTAATCTGGCGTTGATTTTTGGCACGCTGTTGAGTTCTCAAGGAACGAAAGCTTCCTTTGTACTCACCCGAGTCTCTCGGGCTTTCCTCCGGGCTTCCCTTCGGTCTTGCGTTTCCGACTCTATCAGATCTTTTCTCGATCCGATTTCCTCGGTGCTTTCCAGGTTCCCGCTTTTGTTTCGCGGTTTCCTTTCCGGCGGTTCCGACTCTATCAGATCCTTTCGGCGTCTGATTCCCAGTCAGTGGGGGTTGTCTTCCCGGCCCTTCGGCCGTTCCGACGTCTCAAACCTTAGCGGATCCGCCCGGCAGTTCCTAATCGAGCCGCCGACCCCAATCGAATTGAATTCGGGCACACCGAATTCGACCCCGTTGGGAGATCGTGCTGTGGTTTGAGGTGCCGCTGCTGCGGCGGGAGTGTCATCGAAGAACCGTTCCGGCTCCCCGACAACCCGAAGAACTCTACGCACCCTGCAGAGGCGTGTCAAGCGTCCCCTGTCAAGATCTTTTCAGTCGAGGTCGCTGAGCCGTCCGCCGGCGTCCGGCTGGGCGTGTTCCACGCGGCGCAGGAGCCTGGTCAGGACGTCTCCGAGAGTCAAGCGCTCCTCGGGTGAGAGGTCCTGGAGCAGGTCCTCCTCGAAGACGGTGGCCAGGCGCATCGCCTCCAGCCACTTCTCCCTCCCCTCCGGCGTCAGCTCCACGATGACGCGCACGCGGTTGGACTCGTCCCGTTCCCGGGTCACCAGTCCTTCGGTGACCATGCGGTCGATCCGGTGGGTCATCGCGGCCGGCGTGAGGCCGAGGCGCTTGGCCAGGTCGCTCGGGCCCAGGCGATAGGGGACGCCGGAGAGTACGAGGGCCTTGAGAACCTCCCACTCGGCGTTGCTGATGCCGAGCTCGGCGGTCTGGCGGCCGTAGGCGACGTTCATCCGGCGGTTGAGCCGGGAGAGCGCCGAGACGATCTTCTCGACCTGGGGGTCGAGGCCCCGGAACTCACGCTGGTAGGCGGCGATCTGTTCTTCGAGCGTCGGCTCGGTGACGCCGGGGGTCTCGGCCATGTGCGCAGTATCGCACGCACATCCTTTGCCTTGAAGTCCTTCGATCTGTACTGTTTAGCTTCGAACTTTAGGTTTGAAGTCTTCACTCCTAACTAGTGAGAGAGGTGAACGTGACCAGGGCCAAGGGCGCAGCGATGCGCCGGATCCACGTGGGCAACGCACTCAGCGCGTTCGGGCTCGGCTTCACGGTCCCCTACCTGTACGTCTATGTGGCGCAGGTGCGGGGACTGGGGGCCATGACGGCGGGGTCGGTGCTCGCCGTCTTCGCCGTGGCCGCGCTGATCGTGCTGCCGGTCGCCGGACGGGCGATCGTGCGGCGCGGTCCACTGCCGGTCCTGCTGGCCGCCCTGGTCACCGCTGCCGTCGGTGCGCTGGGCCTGGGACTGGCCGGCACCGCCACCGCCGTACTGACCGCGTCGGCCGCGCTCGGCGCCGGGCAGGCCGTGATGCAGCCGGCGCTGGCGACGATGATCGTGGACTGCTCGACGACACAGACGCGCTCCCGTGCGTTCGCCATGCAGTTCTTCCTGCAGAACCTCGGGCTGGGCATCGGTGGGCTGATCGGTGGGCATCTCGTCGACGCCACGCGCGTGTCGTCGTTCACGCTGCTGTTCGCGATCGAGGCGGCGATGTTCCTGCTGCTGGCCGTAGTGATGGCGACGGTGCGGGTGCCGTCCGCGCCGCGGTTGGGGGGCGCGCCCCGGCAGGCCGCCCGGGGAAGCTGGCGGGAGCTGCTCGGCAACCGGGCCATGGTGCAGCTCTCCGTGCTGGGCTTCGTGCTGTTCTTCGCCTGTTACGGGCAGTTCGAGTCGGGGCTGAGCGCGTACGGGATCGAGGCCGCCGGAATCTCGACGTCGGCGCTCGGTACGGCGCTGGCCGCCAACACCGCCATGATCGTCGTCGCACAGTTCGCCGTGCTGAGGTTCGTCGAGCGGCAGAAGCGGTCGCGGGTGATCGCGGCCGTGGGGCTGATCTGGGCGGTGGCGTGGGTCGTGGCCGGGTACGCCGGGCTGGGGCATGGGAGCCAGGAGATGGCGACGGCGGCGTTCGTGTCGACGTACGCGCTGTTCGGGCTGGGTGAGGCGATGCTGTCGCCGACGGTCGCCCCGCTGGTGGCCGATCTCGCGCCGAGCGGGATGGCGGGGCAGTACAACTCGGCGTTCGCCCTGGTGAAGCAGCTCGCGCTGGCCGTGGGGCCGGCCGTGGGCGGACCGATGGGGGCCTCGCTGCACGCGCCGTACATCGTGACGTTCCTGCTGTTCTCGCTGGGGATCAGCTTCCTCGCGCTGCGGCTGGGGCGGCAGCTGACCGCCGTACAGGATCAGCCGTGGCTGGTGCGGAACCGGGTGGTGGCCCAGGGTGGCCCCGCTGTGGAGCCGGTGGCCGCGGAGGCGTGAGACGAATGAAGGCGGTCGTCGTCCCGGTGGGACGGCGGCCGCCTTCGTGCTGTCAGCGGACGGCGGAAACCAGGGTGGCCGTGAAGGGGAAGGCCGTCGTGTCCGGGGGGAGTCGGTCGATGACGGTGCGGGCGGTCCGGGTGAAGATCGAGTCGTCGCCGGTCTCCGCGACGGTCTGGCCCCAGCCGGTGGCGGAGAGGTGGCCGGGGACGTAGGTCTCCAGTGGGGGGAGGGCGATGGTGAAGGTGAGGGTGCGGCGGGTCGTGTCGTGGAAGCCGGCGCGGTCGACGGCGGTGGTCAGGCGGTCGGCTCCCTGGAAGGCCGCCTCGTAGGCCGTCGTCGACTGCGGGCCGTCGTGCTGCTCGATGGCCTCGCGGACGGCGACGAAGTACGGGGAGTCGGCGAGGTGGGACCAGACGGTGGCGGCGAAGCGGCCTCCGGGGCGGGTGACACGGGCCGTTTCCCGAAGGACCGCGTCGAGGTCGGGGAAGAACTGGGCGCCCTGTTGACAGAGAACGGCGTCGAAGGCCGCGTCGGGGTGGGGGAGGTCGTCCGCGGGGGCGCGGGTGAACTCGATGTCCGGGTAGAGACGGGGGTGGCACGCTTCGGCGATCTTGAGCATGCCCTCGTGGATGTCCACGCCGGTGACCCGGCCGGTGGGGCCGGCCTGGGCGGCCGCGGCACGGGCGGCGAAGCCGGTGCCGCAGGCGAGGTCGAGGACGGTGGCGCCGGGATAGAGGTCCGCGGCGTCCACCAGTGCGGTGACGAAGGGCGCCATGAGGGGCGCGACGTAGCGTTCGTAGCGCTCGGGGGCGCTTTCCTTGAGGTGAAAGCCCGTTGCGTCTGCCATTCGGAAGCAATTAGCACCGGGAGGCGGATTCGCCTAGGTGGTCGGCAGGACGAACTCGCACCACACCGCCTTTCCGCCGCCCGGGGTGCGCCGGCTGCCCCAGTGGGAGGCGATGGTGGCGACGATCGCGATGCCGCGGCCCGACTCGTCGCCCGGTTCGGCGCGGCGGCGGCGCGGGAGGTGGTCGTCGCCGTCGGTGACCTCGATGATCAGGCGACGGTCGGTGCGGCGCAGGCGCAGCCGCATGGGCGGGGTGCCGTGCTGGAGGGAGTTGGCGACGAGTTCGCTGGTGGCGAGGACGCCGGCGTCGTGGAGGTCGCTGGGGAAGCGCCAGCTCGTGAGGACTCCGGAGGCGAAGGCACGCGCGCGTGGGGCTGCTTCGACGCCGCCGAGGAGTTCGAGGGCGGCGTTGCGGAAGAGTTCGCTGTCGGCGCCGGTGCGGGCGGGGTGCTGGAGGACCAGGACGGCGACGTCGTCGTCGTGGTCGGCGGTGACACCGGCCGAGCGGACCAGGCGGTCGCAGACGACCTGGGGGGTGCCGGTGGCGCCGGCCAGGGCGCGCTCCAGGGCCGCGATGCCCTCGTCGAGGTCCTCGTCGCGGCGCTCGACCAGGCCGTCGGTGTAGAGGACGGCGGTGGAGCCGGGGCCGAGGGGGATGGAGCCGGAGGCGTGCATCCAGCCGCCGGTGCCGAGGGGCGGGCCGGTGGGTTCGTCGGCGCGCTGGACGTGTCCGGTGTCGTCGCGGACGAGGATGGGGAGGTGGCCGGCCGAGGCGTACACCAGGCGGCCCTCGTTGGGGTCGTGGACGGCGTACACGCAGGTGGCGATCTGGTTGGCGTCGATCTCGGTGGCGAGGCCGTCGAGGAGGTTGAGGACCTCGTGCGGGGGGAGGTCGAGGCGGGCGTAGGCGCGGACGGCGGTGCGGAGCTGGCCCATGACGGCCGCCGCGCGGACGCCGCGTCCCATGACGTCGCCGATGACGAGGGCGGTGCGGCCGCCGCCGAGGGTGATGACGTCGTACCAGTCGCCGCCGACGGCGGCCTCGGTGCCGCCGGGCTGGTAGGTGGCGGCGATGCGCAGGTCGTCCGGTTGTTCGAGTTCCTGGGGGAGGAGGGAGCGCTGGAGGGTGACGGCGGTCTCGCGCTGGCGGCGTTCGCTCGCGCGCAGGCGTTCGGCGGCCTCGGCGTGGTCGGTGACGTCGGTGGCGAAGACGAGGACGGCTCTGTCGGCTCTGTCGGCGCTGCCCGTGCCGTCCTCGTGGTCCTCGGCCACGGGGGTGCAGGTGAAGGTGTAGTGGCGGCCGTCGGGGGCCTTGCGGGACTTCAGGGTGCGGGGTTTGCCGCTGCGCAGGGCCTGGTCGAGGAGGGGCATGAGGCCGAGGTCGCGGAGTTCGGGGAGGGCCTCGGCGGCGGGTTCGCCGCAGGGGCGTGCGCCGAAGGCGGCCGTGTAGGCGTCGTTGACGTAGGCGAGGCGGTGGTCGGGGCCGTGGACGAGGGCGACGAGGGCCGGGACGCGGTCGAGGACCTCACGGACCGGGAGTTCGTCGACGGCGGGCACGGGCGGTGGTTCGTCGGTGAGTTGTTCGGCGCGGGCCGCGGGTACGGAGCCCTCGCTCCGCCGGTCCGTGGTGGTGACCGTGTGCTCGGCCCGCGCGGCGGCGCGGCGCTGAGTTCCGGGGAGCCGGGCGCTCCAGCGCGTGAAGTTCACGAATCCTTGCCTCGTGTAGTCGTCGTCGGCCGGCTCCGGGCCCGGCCTGGGCTCCGGGGGCCGCGCGGCGGTGGCCGCACATTGTCGCAGCAGCCGGGGTGTGGAGCACTGGGGAACAGCCTCGGGGGTTGGGCGATGAGCAGGGAGCAGTCTGGCAGGGTGGCCGCGGTCCGGGCCGACATTCGTCAGACGTGGGGGCGGTCGGGGGAGTTCCTGTATCGGGTCAGGACGACCCCTTCGGGTCGTCGGGCGACGCGTCAGAAGGCTTTCCACCGGCAGCGAGTTCGAACTCGGCGCGAGGATGTTCGAGGGATCCCAGGGAGACGATCTCGCGTTTGAAGAGCCCGGCGAGGATCCATTCGGCGAGCACGCGCGCCTTGCGGTTGAAGGTGGGCACGCGGCTGAGGTGGTAGGCGCGGTGCATGAACCAGGCGGGGTAGCCCTTGAGTTTGCGTCCGTAGACGTGGGCGACGCCCTTGTGGAGGCCGAGCGAGGCAACCGAGCCGACGTACTTGTGGGAGTACGTCTGGAGGGGTTCGCCGCGCAGGGAGCGCGCGATGTTGTCGCCGAGGACCTTGGCCTGGCGGACGGCGTGCTGGGCGTTCGGGGCGGTCTCCGTACCGGGTCGGGCGGCCGTGACGTCGGGGACGGCGGCCGCGTCTCCGGCGGCCCACGCGTGCGTGACGCCGTCGACGGTCAGCTCGGGGGTGCATTTCAGCCGACCTCGTTCGGTGCGGGGGAGGTCGGTCGCGGCGAGCACGGGGTGCGGTTTTACGCCGGCGGTCCACACGACCGTACGGGTCGGGAAGCGGGCGCCGTCGCTGAGGACGGCGATGCGGTCGGCGCAGGACTCCAGGCGGGTGTTCAGGCGGACGTCGATGTTGCGGCGGCGCAGTTCACTCACGGTGTAGCGGCCCATGTCCTCGCCGACCTCCGGCAGGATCCGGTCGGAGGCCTCGACGAGGACCCACTTCAGGTCCTCGGGCTTGACGTTGTGGTAGTAGCGCGTGGTGTAGCGGGCCATGTCCTCCAGTTCGCCGAGGGCCTCCACGCCTGCGAAGCCGCCGCCGACGAAGACGAAGGTGAGAGCGGCGTCGCGGATGGCGGGGTCGCGGGTGGAGGAGGCGATGTCCATCTGTTCGATGACGTGGTTGCGCAGTCCGATGGCCTCCTCGACGGTCTTGAAGCCGATGGCGTGGTCGGCGAGGCCGGGGATGGGGAGGGTGCGGGCGACGGAGCCGGGCGCGAGGACGAGTTCGTCGTACGTGAGCTGCTGGGCTCCGGTGCCCTCCTCCTCGGTGGCGAGGGTGGTGAGGGTGGCCGTGCGTTTGGCGTGGTCGACGGCGGTGACCTCGCCGACGAGGACCCGGCAGTGCGGCAGGACGCGACGCAGGGGGACGACGACATGGCGTGGGGAGACCGCGCCGGCGGCGGCCTCGGGGAGGAACGGCTGATAGGTCATGTACGGCTCGGGGGTGACAACGGTGATCTCCGCGTCTCCCCGGGCGAGTTCCTGTTTCAGATTCCGCTGGAGCCGCAGTGCCGTGTACATCCCGACGTAGCCGCCGCCGACAACGAGAATGCGCGCACGTTCCTTCACCATCCCATGACGCACCCGGCGCCGGAGTTTGTCCACAGCCCCGACCATTTGTGTGACCGCGAGTCGAGCGGGCGCGGGGTTGGCCGAAACACCGGCGTGCGGGGCAGGTGCGCAGGTCAGAGGGTGCGCGCCGGGGTACGGGAAGGGGTGCAATCGGGATGTAAACGACCCGTACTCCGATCGGGGGGCGCTCCGTGCGGAACCTGCCCCTTCTGAATTGACTGCCTCTCAACTATGTTCGTGTCGACGGGGTGTCAGGGGGAAGCGCCTCACGGGTCCGCGACGGGCGGGTCCCGGGAAGCGGTCCCCTGTTCCATGCGCCCCGGAATTCGATGGCGGGGAGTGTCTCCGGGGGGAGACGTCATTACCGGGGGATTAATCATGCACATTCAGGACACGCATTGGTCGTCCGCCTCCGCGCTCGCGCACGGCGGCGGCGTGAGCGCGGCGGTGGGCAACGGACGCGGGGACGGCCCGCGGACCACGCCGCTGCGCGTGGACGCACAGCGCAATCTGGAGCACGTCCTGCGGGCGGCGCGCGAGGTGTTCGGCGAGCTGGGTTACGGCGCGCCGATGGAGGACGTGGCGCGGCGCGCGCGGGTGGGTGTGGGGACCGTGTACCGGCGGTTCCCGAGCAAGGACGTCCTGGTCCGGCGGATAGCCGAGGAGGAGACGTCCCGGCTGACCGAGCAGGCGCGGGCCGCGCTCGGCCAGGAGGACGAGCCGTGGTCGGCGCTGTCTCGCTTCCTTCGGACGTCGGTGGCCTCGGGTGCCGGGCGGTTGCTGCCGCCGCAGGTGCTGCGGGTCGGCGCTTTCGCCGAGGACGGTGCGGAGGGCGCGGCGGCCGGTGAGGCGAGGGTGCCGCAGCAGCGGACCCAGCCGGGCGGCGGTGAGCTGCGGCTGGTCTCCGAGGGCGGTGCGACGACGGGCCCCTCGGTGGGCTCGGTCGGCTCCGTGGGCTCCGTGGGCTCGGTGGGCTCGGTGGGTGATGACGCCGGGGCGGCGGCGCTGCTCGACGTCGTGGGCCAGCTCGTGGAGCGGGCTCGGGCGGCGGGCGAGCTTCGGCCGGACGTGTCGGTGTCGGACGTGCTGCTGGTCATCGCGACGGCGGCGCCCTCACTGCCGGACCCGGCGCAGCAGGCGGCCGCGTCGGCGCGACTGCTGGACATCCTGCTGGAGGGGCTGCGTTCCCGGCCGGCCTCCTGAGAACGGGCCACGCTCACTCGAAGGGGTGAACGGGGTGGGGGCGCGTCACCGCTCTCACCCCGGCCCGCACCACGACCCGAACCACGACCCGAACCAGGGCCTGAACCGCTCAGGGGTTCGGGACATTTCACCCCGACGGCCCAATTTCTGCCCATGACACGAGAGTTGAACCTTCCCCGTACGGGTGAAGGTTAGTACTGGAATGCGACAAGTCCCCACGGACGAGTGGATGCCCCTCCGCCGTCCGGTTCTGACCAAAAGCCAATATGGCACTCTGACCCGGTGTCGGGACCGGTAGGGCAGGCGGCGGGGGCTTTCCGCGATGGGCGTTGACAGGCGGGACGAGCAGGTACCGAGCCAGGGCAGGCGTATCCACGCGCGGAAGAGCGGCGTCCCCGCACAGTGGGAGCGCTCCGACGACGGCGTCCTGCCACCGGCCCGGGATCTGCCGCCCGCCGACGCCGACCTGATCGCCCGCATGCGCGGGGGCGACGACACGGCGTACGAGGAGCTGTACCGGCGCCATGCCGACGCCGTGCGCCGCTACGCGCGCACCTGCTGCCGGGACGCCCACACGGCCGACGACCTCACCGCCGAGGTCTTCGCCCGCATGCTCCAGGCCGTACGCGGCGGTTCCGGGCCCGAGTACGCCGTCCGCGCCTATCTCCTCACCTCCGTCCGGCGGGTCGCCGCGGGCTGGACGCGGTCGGCGAAGCGCGAGCAGCTCGTCGACGACTTCGCGGTGTTCGCCGCCCGGACCGGCCGCTCCCCGGAGGGGTCCGACGACACGGCGTCCTCGGGCGCCTTCGGCGGGGGCGTGGACCTCGGTGCCGATGTGCGGGCGATGCACGAGGCCGAACAGTCCCTGGCCATGCGGGCCTTCCGTTCGCTGCCCGAACGCTGGCAGGCCGTGCTGTGGCACACCGAGGTCGAGGACGAGTCTCCGAGCGAGGTCGCGATGCTCTTCGGCCTCGACGCCAACGGCACACGCGTGCTCGCCAGCCGTGCCCGCGAGGGCCTCAAGCAGGCCTATCTCCAGGCCCACGTCAGCGCCACCCTCACCAGCGACGAGGAGTGCGCCCGCTACGCCGACCAGCTCGGCACCTACGCCCGCCGGCGACTGCGCACCCGGGCCGAACGCGGGCTGCGCAAGCACCTGGAGGAGTGCGCCCGGTGCCGACTTGCCGCCCTCCAGATCGAGGAAGTGGCGAGCAGTATTCCCGCCGTCGTACCGGTCGCGGTCATCGGCTGGTTCGGCGCCGCCGGGTACGCCAAGGCGCTCGGGCTCCTCGCCGCCGGGGCCGGGGCCGGGACGGCGGGTGCCGCAGCCGCTGCGACGGGCGCCTCGGGCGGGGCGGCGGGAAACGGTGCCGCTGCGACGGGCGCCTCGGGCGGGGCGGCGGGAAACGGTGCCGCTGCCGGTGGCGGCGCGTCCGGAGGCGCCGGTGGCGGTGCGAGCGCTGCGGCCTCGGAGGGGCTGGGCGCGTCCGTGAAGGCGGGGATCGCCGCCGGGGTGGTCGCGGTCGCGGCCGCCGCGGTGGCGCTCGCCCTCGTCGGCGACGAGAGCCCCGCAAAGCCCCCCACGGCGGCTCCCGCAGCCTCCGCGCCCGCGGTGCGCCCCCAGGACCCCACGCCCACCCCCACACGTACGACGAAGTCGCCCGAGCCGGAGGAACCGCCGGTGATCGTCCCGGCCGCGGCCCCGACCTCGGCACCGACCCCCGCCGAGCGGCGGCCGACGACACCGGCGCCGACCCCCACACCGCCACCCACCCCGACACCGACTCCGACACCCACGCCCACGCCCACCCGGACGTCGGCACCCACTCCCCCGGCCCCGCCGGCCGTCTACCCGCTGAACGAGCTGTCCTTCGACGTCGACGGCGACGGCACCGGCCCCGAGATCCGTCTCGGCGGCAGCAGCTGGGTGTGGCAGCGCCACGAGGTGTCCGTCGCCGACCGGCCGTACGCGCGCGGGGTGACCGTGCACGGCCGGTCCTCCGTCACCGTCGACCTCAACCGCGCCTGCACCTCCTACGACGCGTTCGTCGGCCTCGACGACCTGACGCTGAAGCTCGGCAAGGTGACCTTCTCCGTCTACGCCGACGGGGCTCGTCTGTGGACTTCGGGGACGGTCAAGGGCGGCGACCCCGCCGTGCCCGTCCATGTGGACCTCGGTGGCCGGAAAACCGTCCGCCTGGTGGTCGAGCCACACAGCCACTTCGACGGGGTGGCCCTCGCGGACTGGGCCGAGTCCACGTTCACCTGTTCGTAGCGGCGGACGGGCCGCTGGCCTGCGCCGGGTGCTCTCGTACGGCCTCGGCGAGTTCCTCCAGGACATCGGTCATCGTCAACTCCGCGCCCCGGGCACGCTCGGCGGCGTGACGCTCGGCGCCCAGGGCCCGGCGGGCCTCGGACTCCGCGCGCTCGGCGCGCCGCTGCTGCACGGCGGGGCGGGCGTGGGGGCCGCGCAGCCGGTCGGCCGCCGCCAGCAGCCTGACCGCACGGGGTGGGTCCCCGAGCCGGGCCAGCAGGTCCGCCGCGCCGTCCACGACCGCCGAGGTGATCGCCTCGGCACACTGCTCGGCCACCGCGCTGCGCAGCCCTTCGGCGAGCATCGGCAGAGCGGGTTCCGGGCCGGACTCCTCGGCGGTGACCTGTGCGTCGAGCAGGGTCAGCTCCACCACGAACTGCGGCGGCGGAGTCCCCCGCCGCGCCGCGTCGAGGGATACGTCGCACAGCTCGCGCGCGCGGACGACGTCGCCCACCTCCAGCGCGAAGCAGGCGCGCAGCATGATCACGAAGGACTGGGCGTCCAGCGCCCCGTACTCGTCGGCGGCGCTGCTCGCCTCGTCCAGGACGGCCATCGCACCGGGGAGATCGCCCGAGCGGTAGGCGATCTGCGCGAGCCGGGCCATCAGGAACGGCGCCTCCGTGTACGCGCCGACCTCGTAGGCGAGCCGCAGCGCCTCCCGGTACTCCGCCTCCGCCTGTGCGAACCGGCCCCGCGCCAACTCCGCCTCGGCTGCGGCGCCGCACACCTGGGCCCGCATCCAGCGGTCGCCGACCCGTCGGCTGATCGCGCGCAGCTCCGCCAGGTCGTCGTCCACACCGGCCAGCCCGCCGGAGGAGTCGACGACCATGTGCGTACGGAACATCAGCGTGCAGCCCAGCTCCCACTCTCCGCCGTGGGCCCGGCAGTTGGCGACGGCCGCGTCCAGGATGCGGCGGACGTCGGACCTGCTTTGCAGATGGAAGGCCGCCGCCACCGGCCAGACCAGCCCGGGCATGCGGGCCGCTCGGGGACCCCCGGGCTCGAACCAGGCCCGGAGGCGCGCGAGGGAGGACCGGTGACGGAGGTCGCCCTCGACCACCCCGGGCTCGGACTCGGAGAGCAGGAACACATGCAGCATCAGCAGGTCCGACCGCTGTGCGCGCCTGGGGTGGGCACCGGGTCCGTCCTCGTCGGCCGGCTCGGCGAAGAGGGCCTCGACGGGGTCCACGGCGGCCATGCGTGCGGCGAGGTCCCTGGGGACGGGGAGGGAGCGGCAGACGAGGGCGGGAGCCGTGCTGGGGGTGGTGTCCGACGGCGGGCCGGGGAGCGTGTCCAGGGCGGCGCCCAGGCGCAGGACGCGGTCGGCCCAGGCGGCGCCCTCCTGGCGGTAGTTGCGCAGCCACCAGAACCAGCCCATGGCGAGGCAGAGGGCGGTGGCCTCCTCCTCGTCGGCCGTGGTGATCGCGCGCTGCATCGCCACCCGGATGTTGTCCAGCTCGTTCTCCAGGCGGGAGATCCACGGGAGTTGCTCGGCGGAGCGGAGCAGGGGGTCGGCCCGCTCGACGAGCGCGCGCACCCACGCGCGGTGCCGAAGCTCGGCCGCCTCGCGCGCCGGCGGGTCCTCGGCGGCGCGCTCCGCGGCGTACTCGTGGATCGTCTCCAGCATGCGGTAGCGCATGTCCTCGCCGCCGTCCCCGTCGGCGGGCGCGTACGGCGCCGCCACCACCAGTGACTTGTCGACGAGCGCTCCGACGAGGTCGGCGACCGGTCCGGTGCACACGGCCTCGGCGGCCTCCAGGTCCCAGCCGCCCGCGAAGACGGACAGCTCGCGCAGGAGGGTCCGCTCCGGTTCGTCGAGCAGGTCCCAGGACCAGTCGACGACGGCCCGCAGGGTCTGCTGGCGGGGCAGGGCCGTACGGCTGCCGGAGGTGAGGAGGCGGAAGCGGTCGTCGAGGCGGTCGGCGATCTGCCGGGGGGTGAGCAGGCGGAGCCGGGCCGCGGCCAGCTCGATGGCCAGGGGCAGACCGTCGAGCCGGCGGCAGATCTCCGCGACCGTCTCCTCGTCCCGGTCCTGCGGGGCGGCGGCCGGGGTGGGGCGTACGGCCGCGGCACGCTCCCTGAAGAGGCGGTGCGCCTGGTCGGGCCGGAGGGGTTCGACCGGGCGGACCGACTCGCCGGGGACGCCCAGGGGTTCACGGCTGGTGGCGAGGATCGTGAGGCCGGGGCAGTGGGTGAGGAGGGTTTCGGCGAGGGCGGCGGCCGCGCCGATGACGTGCTCGCAGTTGTCGAGGATCAGGAGCTGGCTGCGCGGGGCGCAGTGCTCGACGAGCAGGGCGACCGGGTCGTCCTGCGGGGTCGTCAGGTCGGTGGCCATCAGGACGGTCTCGCGCAGACCGAGGGCGCTGACCACCGCGCCCGGTACCGCCTCCGGTCGGTCGAGCCGCGCCAGCTCGACCAGCCATGCCTGCGCAAGCCCGGCGGCGGCTTCCTCGGCGAGACGGGTCTTTCCGGAGCCGCCCGGTCCGGTGAGGGTGACGAGGCGGGCCCTGTGCAGATCGGAACGGATGGCGGCGAGCTCGGGTTCCCGGCCCACGAAAGAGGTAAGACGCGGACGGATGTTGCCGTGTCGGGCGGGGGGCGGGGGCGGTGCGAGGGGGGCCGTCCGGGGCCTGGGTCGGGGCGGCGGGGGGTCGAGGAGCTCGGTGTGGAGGGCGCGCAGTTCCGGGCCCGGATCGGTGCCGAGGGTGTCGGCGAGGGTGCGGCGGGCGGTCTCGTACGCGGCGAGGGCGTCTGCGGAGCGGCCCGTGTCGCGCAGGGCGCGGATGAGGAGGGCGTGCAGGGGTTCGTCGTACGGGTGTGCGGTGACGAGTTCTCTGAGGCGGGGTACGGCTTCGTGGGCGCGGCCGAGGAGGAGGTCGGCCTCGGCGCGGGCGCGGGTGGCTTCGAGGTGGAGGGCCTCGGGGCGGACGGCCGCGGTGCGGTCGGGGAGGTCGGCGAGGGCGGGTCCGCGCCACAGGGCGAGGGCCTCGTCCAGGGTGCGGGCGGCGGTTTCGGGGTCGCCGCCCCGCTGGAGGGTGGCGGTGGCCCGGCGTACGAGGCGTTCGAAGACGTGGAGGTCGACGTCGTCCTCGGTGGCGGCGAGGAGGTAGCCGCCCGGGGTGGAGGTGACGGCGTCCTTGCCGAGGGCGCGGCGGAGACGGCCGACGAGGGCCTGGAGGGCGGCGGGGGCGTCCCGGGGCGGGGTGTCGGGCCAGATCTCGTCGATGAGGGTTTCCGGGGGCGTGGGGTGGCCCGAGCGGAGGGCGAGGGCGGTGAGGAGGGTGCGGAGGCGGGGGGCGGTGAGGCGTATGGGGGTGCCGTGGTCGTCCTCGGTCTGGGTGACGCCCAGGATGTTGAACCGCACGGGGTCATTGTCGCCGGGGGGCGGGGTGGGGGCACGGGGTTTGTGGCGTGTGGGGTGTTGCGCTGCCGAACGTCGGCTTCTCGCCCCCGCGTCGGCGCCGACCGGGTCTGGTCTCCGCTCACCGTGCTGCCGGGGTGCCGCCCCAACGCCACGCCCGCCCGACCTGCGAGACCGCGTCACGGCCACTGGCCGGGCAGGGGGACCGCAACCCCCAGGGGCGCGGGAACTGCGCGAACGGCCCACGCGGACCCGCACCCGAAGGACGGCCCGCAGCGGCAAGGACAGCGCCGCAGCGGAAAAGGAGACGTGGGCTTCCCCGACCCCCGCGCTCAGCCTCCGGAGGACACCGCTCGGCGTTGGGGCGCGATACCCCCCGGTACCGCGCGGGCGCGGGCCGGGGTGCCGGTCCAGCAGGTGCCTCGGCGGGAGAGGAGGCGGTGCAGCCAGAGTTCGAGGGAGATGAGGTCGGCGATGCCGTCCAGGGGGAGGGGCTCGCCGGAGGCCGCCGCGCGGACCGCCTTGCGGACGACACGGGCCTCGATCAGGCCCGCCTCCGCGAGGAGGGGCGCCTCGAAGAGGGTGAGAAGGGGATCGATGGCGAGGCGGAGACCGTTGCGGACGGTCGTGGCCGCGGTGCCGTGGGCGGGCGCACCCCAGCCGGGCGGCAGCTCGGTGATGCCGGCGCCCTTGAGGACGGTCCGCAGGATCGCGGCCCGCGCGCCGGGCTGCACACGCAGCGTCTCGGGCAGCGCACGGCACGCGCGGACGACCTGGTTGTCGAGGAAGGGCGCGTGCAGGCGCTGGGAGCGGATCTCGGCGGCCTGTTCGAGGATGCGCAGGTCGGCCGCGTGCCGGGTGAGGGCGGCACGCGCGCGGTAGTCGCCTGGGCGCTGGCCCGGGCCGACCCCGGCGCGATGGGCCGAATTCTGCAGAAGAACCGATACTTCAGCCAGGGCCTCGCCCGTCAGCCAGCGCGCCGCCGGGCCGGGTCCGGCCCAGGTCAGTGCCGCGAGCGAGGCGCCGACCGCGCCTCCCGGGTCGTCCTCGAAACTGCGGTGCAGAAGACGGTCGGCGAGGTTCTCGACGCCCTGGCGGTACGGCGTACGGGCGAGTCTTCGGGCCGCGCCGTACACGCGCGCGGGGACGAGGACCGAGCCGTCGGCCTTGGTGAGGGCGGCGACCGGGCGGACCAGGTGCCGGCGCTTGCGGTCCATCAGGAGGTCCGCGAGGCGCGCGGGGTGGGCGTCCAGGACCTGACGGGCGCCGTAGCCGGTGAAGTGGTCGGCGCTGCCGGCCGCGAGACGCGCGCGGTGGCGGGCGGCGGTGACCAGGCTGGGGCCGGGCTCGTCGGTCAGCGGGCCGTCCAGATCGGCGTACGGCAGGCTCTCCTCGGCGCCGGTGACGACGACGTGGTGCAGACGCGGGTTGGCCGCCAGGGCGCCGGCCCGCTGCAGTTCCTCCTCACGCGCGCGTGTCGTCAGGTCGTTGAAGGTGACCGCCAGCAGCCGCTCCCCCGCGCCCGTGCCGTGGCCCAGGACGGTGCCCGGCATACCGGGCAGGCCGGCCGCCAGCAGGGCGAGCGTGCCGGAGGCCGGGCCGCCGGAGAGGTCGGCGCCGATGCCCGGCACCGGCATCCCGCGGGCGGCGCGCCGCTCGGCGGGGCCCATTCCGGGCACGGGACCGGGATCGATGTCGGGCACGTGTCTGGGCGCGGACAGACGCGCGCGTACGGCGTCTACGAGCGCGTCGCGCACCGCGTCGACCGCGCTGTCCGGGTCGGCCGGCGGTGCCGCCACGGCGAGGGACGCGACCGGGTCGTAGCCGGCGATCTCACGCGCCCCGGCGCGCAGGATCAGCGCATGCCCCGGCGGAACGCGCCGCACGCCGTCGTACGGGGTGGAGTCGTGGAGGGCGGCCGGGACGTCGGGTGCGGCCAGGAGCGCGGCGAGGTGGCCGAAGTCGAGGTTGGCCTCGATGAGGTCGGCGAGCGGGAGCGCGGCCGTGGCGTAGGCGGTTCCCCCTGCCCAGGGGGTGTGGAACACCGGCCGGGCGCCCGCGAGGTCGCCGCACACGGTGATGCGCCGGCCGACCTGGACGACCGCGGTGTAGCTGCCCGGCCAGGCGGTCAGATGGCGCAGTGCGCCCCCGCGCGCGGCGAACAGTCCGACGCGGAGCTGCTCGTCGCTCGCCCCGCAGGTGCCGAGGACCGCGATCCGGGTCCGGGCGTCGGCCTTCACGACCCGCACCTCGTCGGGGCGCCAGTCGCCGACCGCCCAGAGCGGATCGGGGTCGCCCCACAGGAGTTGGGAGCCGACGGGCTGCAAGGTCTCGCCGTCGTAGCCGACTCGGCCGCCGTAGGTGTCGCCGTCGTCGTAACGGCCTTCGTCGCGGCCGCCGTGTCCCACGGCTCCGCCCCACGCACCCGCGGCGGTGCTGCTCCATCCCACCAACCACCGCATCGACGCCTCCACGGGCTGTGGACAAACGAGTGCACCGTACGAACGGTTCACCATGCTGCCACGAAGAACGCGCCACAGAGGGAGGCGACGCCGCTTGTGATCCGGGGAGTGCGCCCGTGCGAACGCGTCGGCGCCGGCCTGGGCGGCCGGGGGCACCCCGGGGTCTGCGGCATGAATGCGCCCCCGGTACGCTCCCTCAAGACGCCCTGTGCGCCCTCGATTTCCATGGTCGGAGGCGTTGTCGCCCATGGAACGCAGGGTCGATTTTCGGCCAAATCCGGCACGGGCAGCCGGCGTTGGCCCAGCCGCGCGCAGGCTCCGCACACGCTCCGTACACACGCGCGTGCCCGTCACGAGCCGCGCCGGCCCGGGAGGCGGAACACGCCCCCCGGACCGCTCCGCCGCCCGCGGGGATGAAGGCGGCGGTGTCCCCCAGCCCACTGGATCCAGTACAGCGGGCCGACCCACGCACCGCCCATGGAACCGCTCCCCACGGTGGCCGGAGAAGAGCGCACGCACGGGCGCACGGCCACACAGCGGGAGCACGCGGCGACGGACCGTACCGAGGCCCGTACTGCAGTACGGACCACAATCCCGCCAACCGGCAGAATGCCCCTTAACGCTTGGGATGCGGCGAACTACGCTGGGTTTACGAATGCCGCGTGGTTATGCCAGAGCGGCAGCCGGATGTGTCGAGGGGTGGCGCAATGTCCAGGGAGCAACGCGGGCCGAACGAAAAGCTCGGCGCCGTTCTCGCCCTCGCGGGAATCAGCAACGCAGGACTCGCGCGACGCGTCAACGACCTTGGCGCTCAACGCGGGTTGACTCTTCGCTACGACAAGACGTCCGTGGCGCGCTGGGTGTCGAAGGGCATGGTGCCGCAGGGCGCCGCGCCGCACCTCATCGCGGCCGCCATCGGGCAGAAGCTCGGCCGCCCCGTGCCGCTCCACGAGATCGGCCTGGCGGACGCCGACCCCGCGCCCGAAGTGGGCCTCGCCTTCCCCAGGGACGTCGCCCAGGCCGTGCGCTCGGCGACGGAGCTGTACCGCCTCGACCTCGCCGGCCGCCGGGCCGGTTCGGGGGGCATCTGGCAGTCCCTGGCCGGATCATTCGCAGTAAGCGCATACGCAACGCCCGCGTCACGCTGGCTGATAACCCCGGCCGACAGTTCGGTGGCGCGGGAGGCCCACTCCCTGGAGGGGACCGGCGCACCGCTCAAAGTCGGCCACAGTGATGTGCAGAAGCTGCGGGAGGCCGCCGAGGACGCCAGGCGGTGGGACTCCAAGTACGGGGGCGGCGACTGGCGTTCGTCGATGGTGCCGGAGTGCCTGCGGGTGGAGGCCGCGCCGCTGCTGCTCGGCTCGTACTCCGACGAGGTCGGGCGGGCCCTGTTCGGGGCGAGCGCCGAACTGACCCGGCTGGCCGGGTGGATGGCCTTCGACACCGGTCAGCAGGAGGCCGCCCAGCGGTACTACATCCAGGCGCTGCGGCTCGCCCGCGCGGCGGCGGACGTGCCGCTCGGGGGGTATGTGCTGGCATCGATGTCGCTTCAGGCGACGTACCGGGGCTTCGGCGACGAGGGCGTCGACCTCGCCCAGGCGGCCCTGGAGCGCAACCGGGGGCTGGCGACCGCCCGCACGATGAGCTTCTTCCGGCTCGTCGAGGCACGCGCGCATGCCCGCGCGGGGGACGCGCAGGCCGCGGGCGCGGCGCTGAAGGCGGCGGAGAGCTGGCTGGAGCGGGCGCGGGAGGGCGATCACGATCCTTCGTGGCTCGGGTTCTACTCCTACGACCGGTTCGCCGCCGACGCGGCCGAGTGCTACCGGGATCTGAAGGCGCCTCGGCAGGTGCGGCGCTTCACCGAGCAGGCGCTGTCCCAGCCGACGGAGGAGTTCGTGCGGTCGCACGGGCTCAGGCTGGTCGTGTCGGCGGTGGCCGAGCTGGAGTCGGGGAATCTCGACGCGGCGTGCGAGCAGGGGGTGCGGGCCGTGGAGGTCGCGGGGCGGATCTCGTCCGCGCGGACCACGGAGTACGTGAAGGATCTGCTGCATCGGCTCGAGCCGTATGGGGACGAGCCGCGGGTGGTGGAGCTGCGGGAGCGGGCTCGGCCCTTGCTGATGGCTCCGGCGTAGGGATCTTCGCCTCTCGTCCGCCTTGGGCTGTGGTCGTGCGAGCGCGGTGCGTCGTGGGTTCTCGCGCCCCTGCGGCAAGCCTCATGTCGAGCACGGCCCCGGCGCCCCTTGGGTGGGCTGTGCCGGCCCGCGTTTGAAGTGACTGTCAGTGGTGCAGTGCACTATCGGAGGCGGAGGTGGTGCAGGTGGTGGCGTACGACTGTGATGTGCTCGTCGTCGGCGGGGGCATCGTCGGGCTGTCCACGGCGTATGCGATCACGCGGAGTGCGCCGGGGACCCGGGTGACCGTGCTGGAGAAGGAGCTGGGACCGGCCCGGCATCAGACCGGGCGGAACAGCGGGGTGATCCACAGCGGGATCTACTACCGGCCCGGGTCGCTGAAGGCACGGTACGCGGTGCGCGGTGCCGCGGAGATGACCAAGTTCTGCGCGGAGTACGGCATCGCGCACGACGTCACCGGCAAGCTGATCGTCGCCACCGAGCGGGACGAGCTGCCGCGGCTGCACGCGCTCGTGCAGCGCGGCCGGGAGAACGGGATACCGGTGCGCGAGCTGGGCGGCCCCCAGATCGCGGAGTACGAGCCGGAGGTGCGGGGTCTCGCGGCGATCCACGTCGGGACGACCGGGATCTGCGACTTCACGGCGGTCGCCCGGCAGCTCGGGCAGGCGTCCGGGGCGGAGATCCGGTACGGCGCCGAGGTGGTGCGGATCGACCGGCGGCCCGAGCGGGGGGTGGCCGTGCTCACCGCGCGCGGGGACGTCGTGCGGGGCCGGGTGCTGGTGAACTGCGCCGGGCTGTACTGCGACGGAATCGCCCGGATGACCGGGGACGAGCCGGGCGTGCGGATCGTCCCGTTCCGCGGCGAGTACTACGAGCTGGCGCGACCGGAGCTGGTGCGGGGACTGGTGTATCCGGTGCCGGACCCGGCGTTCCCGTTCCTCGGGGTGCATCTGACCAGGGGTGTCGACGGCGGGGTGCACGTGGGCCCCAATGCCGTGCCGGCGCTGGCCCGGGAGGGGTACGACTGGTCGGTCGTACGGCCCCGGGAGGTACTGGCGACGGCGGCGTGGCCCGGGGTGTGGCGAATGGGGCGCCGGCACTGGCGGTACGGGGCGGGCGAGCTGCGGCGGTCGGTGTCCAAGGGGGCGTTCGTGCAGGCGGTGCGGCGGTTGTTGCCTGCGGTGCGGGAGGAGGACCTCGTGCCGACGACGGCGGGGGTGCGGGCGCAGGCCGTCCTGCGGGACGGAGGCCTCGTGGACGACTTCCTGATCCGGGAGGGCGCCCGGGCGGTCCATGTGCTGAACGCGCCCTCACCGGCGGCGACGGCCTCGCTGCCGATCGGCCGGGAGGTGGCCCGACGGGCCCTGGAGGTGCTCGGCACCCGGTGAACCTGGTGAGCCCGGTGCGCGGCAGTAAAATCGACCCCACTGTGTCTGATTCCGTGAACACCCCCGAAGTCCCCAGCCCCGCTCCCGGCGAGCACCACCCGGGCCAGTCCGTCCGGCATACCCGGGCCAAGGGGGAGCCGCGCTTCCCCGACGGCCCCAAGGCCGACCCGGCCGGGTCGCACTTCGAGCGGCGGATCAGGAGCTTCCAGCCGCGGCGCAGCCGGGTGACGGCCGGACAGGCCGACGCCCTGCAGCGGCTGTGGTCGCGGTGGGGCCTCGACATCGACGGGCACGCCGTCGACCTCGCCGAGCTGTTCGGGAACGACGGACCCGTGGTGCTGGAGATCGGGTTCGGGATGGGCGAGGCCACCGCGCAGATGGCGGCCGCCGACCCGGACACCAACCTCCTCGCCGTGGATGTGCACACCCCCGGCCAGGGCAATCTGCTCAACCTCGCGGACCAGGGCGGGCTGGACAACGTCCGGGTCGCCAACGGCGACGCGATCATCCTGCTGCGGGAGATGCTGAAGCCCGACTCGCTCGCCGGGCTGCGCGTCTACTTCCCCGACCCCTGGCCCAAGAAGCGCCACCACAAGCGGCGCCTCATCCAGCCGGAGTTCCTCGACCTGGCCGCGACGCGGCTGCGGCCGGGGGCGATCGTGCACTGCGCGACCGACTGGGAGCCGTACGCGGAACAGATGCTGGACGTCCTCACCGCGCACCCCGACTTCGAGAACACGCAGGCCGACGGCGGGTTCGCGCCCCGGCCCGCGTTCCGGCCGCTGACCCGTTTCGAGGGCCAGGGGCTGGACAAGGGGCATGCGGTGAACGACCTCCTCTTCCGTCGCGTACAGCACGGCGATCGCTGACCGACAGCCCGTCCACCACAGTCCCCTCCCTCGTTAGGGTCGATGCCGTGGCCATCAGTCCCCCGTATCCGCCGTACCCCCCGCATCCGGGCGGCCCCGCCGAGGACGCCGGGCGCAGGCGAGTGCACTGGTGGCGGAGGAGATCGGTCCGGTACGGGGCGCTCATCACGCTGCTCACGCTGTCCGGGCTGGTGATCCTGGCGCTGGTGCGGGAGCAGACCGGCACCGAGGGGTTCCTGGTCGGTCTGGGGCTCGCGGTGCTGCCGGTGCCCCTGCTGACGGCCGCCTTCCGCTGGCTGGACCGGGTGGAGCCCGGGCCCTGGCGGAACCTGGTGTTCGCCTTCGCCTGGGGCGCGTGCGCGGCCGCGCTGATCGCGATCGTCGCCAACAGCTTCGCCACCCGGTGGATAGCCACGGCGACGGCCGATCCGTCCGGCGCGGACACCCTCGGGGCGACGGTGATAGCACCCGTCGTCGAGGAGTCCGCCAAGGCCGCCGCGATCCTCCTCGTGTTCCTCTTCCGCAGACGCGACTTCACCGGGCTCGTCGACGGGGTGGTCATCGCCGGGATCACGGCCACCGGCTTCGCCTTCACCGAGAACATCCTCTACCTGGGCACCGCGTTCGGCACCGACCAGCTCAGCGGTGACAGCGGTATCGCCTCCGTCACGGCCGCGACCTTCTTCGTGCGGATCGTCATGTCGCCGTTCGCGCATCCCCTGTTCACCGTGCTGACCGGCCTCGGCTTCGGGTTCGCGGCGCGCGCCGGGGACCGCCAGCATGTACGGCGGGTCCTCGTGCCGATGGCCGGGCTGCTCCTCGCGATGGGCATGCACGCCCTGTGGAACGGCTCCTCGACCTTCGGCGAGCTGGGGTTCTTCGCGGTCTACGCGTCCTTCATGGTGCCCGCGTTCGGGCTGCTCACCTGGCTGGCGGTGTGGACCCGTCAGCGGGAGCTGCGCACGGTCCGCGAGGAGCTGCCGGCGTACACGGCGGCCGGCTGGCTCACCCCGGCCGAGCCGTACGCGCTCGGCTCGATGCGGGCGCGGCGACTGGCCCGTGAGTACGCCAAGCGGCACCTGGGCCGGCCGGCCGCGCGGGCGGTCGCCGAATACGAGGCCTACGCGACCTCGCTGGCGTTCCTGCGGCACCGGGGGCGGGGTGGGCGCGCGGGTGCCGACTTCGTCGTACGGGAGAGGGAGTTGCTGAACGAGCTGTGGCGGCGCCGGGAGGTGGCCCGGCCCGCGCTGGACCACGCGGCGCGCATGACGGCGCCCGCGGCGCCCGGGCCGGTGTACGGGTACGGCGCCGCGCCGGGATACGGGCACGGCGCCGCGCCGGGATACGGGCACGGCGGCCCGCAGGGGTACGGGTACGGCGGCCCGCAGGGGTACTACGGGTACCAGGGGTACGGATATCCGGCGGGGCCGTATCCCGTGCAGAACCCCTATCGGTCCTAGGGGCCGGGGCGGTTCGGCGCCGCCGGAACGAGGGGTGGGTGCCTACGCCGAGGCCGTCGTCAGCCTCGTGAGGTCCTCGTCCGTCAGCTCCAGGTCCGCCACCGCCAGCAGGGCCGGAAGCTGCTCCGGGGTCCGGGCCGAGGCGATGGGGGCGACGACCGTCGGCCGGGCGGCGAGCCAGGCCAGGGCGACCGTGGCGACCTCGGTGTCATGGGCCCGGGCGATCTCGTCGAGGGCGGTGAGGACCTTCTGGCCCCGCTCGGACGCGAGGTGCTGGGCGGCGCCCTCGGCGCGCGGGCTCTCCACCGTCGTACCGGCGCGGTACTTGCCGGTGAGGAAGCCGGAGGCCAGGGCGAAGTAGGGGACGGCGGCGAGGCCGGAGCGGGCCGCGAGGTCCTGCAGGCCGCCCTCGTAGGTGTCGCGGGAGACCAGGTTGTAGTGCGGCTGGAGGGCGACGTACCGGGCGAGGCCCTCGCGGTCGGAGAACTCCAGGGACTCCCGGAGGCGTTCGGCGGAGATGTTGGAGGCGGCGATGTGCCGCACCTTGCCCGCCTTCACCAGTTCGTCGAGCGCGCCGATGATCTCCTCGACCGGCACCTCGGGCTTGTCGAAGTGGGTGTAGTAGAGGTCGATGTGGTCGGTGCCGAGGCGGGTGAGGGAGGCGTCGGCGGCGGCCTTGATGTTGGCGGCGGTCAGGCCCGGGAAGTCGGGGTGCTGGCTGACCTTGGTGGCGATGACGACGTCGTCGCGGTTGCCGCGCTCGGCCACCCACCTGCCGATGAGGGTCTCGGACTCGCCGCCGCTGTTGCCGTCGACCCAGGCGGAGTAGGAGTCGGCGGTGTCGACGAAGTTGCCGCCGGCGGCGGTGTAGGCGTCCAGGACGGCGAAGGAGGCCGCCTCGTCGGCGGTCCAGCCGAAGACGTTGCCGCCGAGGGTGAGGGGGAAGACCTCGAGGTCCGAGGAGCCGAGCTTGCGCAGAGAAGTCATGTCCTACGTCAACAACGGTGTCGGAGCGGCCCATTCCGTCCGCCGCGCCGAAGCGTACGAAGAACATGTGAACAGGACCGCTCCGAGGAGGACGACTCCGGTGAGGACGGCACCCTTACGGGTTGAGGCCCTTGCTGTGCAGCCAGGCCATCGGGTCGATGCCGTTGGCGGCGCCGTCCGGGTGGACCTCCAGGTGGAGGTGGGCGCCGGTGACGTTGCCGGTGGCGCCGACGCGCCCGATGACATCGCCGGTGGAGACCTTCTGGCCGGCGCTGACGCTGATCGAGGACTGGTGGCAGAACCACAGCTCGGTGCCGTCGTCGAGGGTGAGGATGGTGCGGTAGCCGTAGGAGCCCGCCCAGCCGGCCTCGGTGATGGTGCCGCTGTGGACGGCCTTGATGAGGGTGCCGGTGGGGGCGGCGAAGTCCAGGCCGGTGTGGTAGCCGGAGGACCAGTAGGCGCCGGCCTGACCGAAGGTCGCGGTGAGCGTGTACGAGGAGGTCGGCAGCGTGTACTGCTTGGCGAGCTCGGCCAGGCGGGCGGCCTCGGCCTTCTCCTTGGCGGCCTGCTCGGCCTTCTCCTTCGCGGCGGCGGCCTCGGCCTTGGCCTGCTTCTCGGCCTTGGCGACGGCGGCCGCCTCCGCCTTGGCCGCGGCGGCCTCGGCTGCGGCCTGGGCGCGGTCGGCGACCTGGGTCTGCTGCGACTCGGCCTGCGCCATGATCCGGTTGCGCAGCGCCTCTCCGGCGTCGGCGGCACCGCCGGGGTCGGTCGCGTCGGGGGCCTCGGAGCCGAAGCCGGCGAGGGCGGGCCCGGCGTCCTGGCCGGAGTCCTCGTCGGAGATCAGGGAGCCCACGGAGGGCAGATCCGGCATGGAGATGGAGACCGGGGGCTTGCCGGTGTTGGCGCTGGCCATGCCGCCGGCGCTGAACGCGGCGATGACGCCGACGCCGAGGACGGTGGAGCTGCGGGCGAACCCGCCGCCGCCGCGCTGCTTGGCGACCCGGTGCTTGCCCCGGACCGGGGCGATGGACTCCGCGGTGGGATTCCACTCCTCCCAGGGGCCCTCGTCGCTGGGGTGTCCGCCGTAGCCGAAGGTGTCGGAAGAGGAACGCTGGCTCGGCACGAAGGGGGCTTCGGGAGCAGGCCGATTGGACGCCACGCGGGCGCACTCCTTTCCTTCCGTCGCCTACCGGGTTAGCTGACGGGTTCGGAGCGGGAAGGTCTCCTACGCGCGTAAACCGTTCGTGACTCTGCGAGTTCACGGCGGCTTCCGCGTGATTCACCCCAGGGTGGTGGTTCCCCGGTTCCCTTACGGGATTCGGCGCGTGCGCACGGAGCCGACTCTTGTGACGGCTGGGACGACCGCGCTGCGTTATCGAACGTTAATAGACCCGGACGTAGCTTTCCAAGCTCTTCGGCTTGATCAACAACCTTTTTTGGCCTGGACTTTCGGGCCATGCCCGGTGAAAAACGGGCGAGTTGCCGGAATTCACAGGTCGGACACAGCCATCGCCCGACAGCACCGGGAAACACACCGAGGGCCGGAACCCTTTCGGATTCCGGCCCTCGGCCTTCAGTAGCGGGGACAGGATTTGAACCTGCGACCTCTGGGTTATGAGCCCAGCGAGCTACCGAGCTGCTCCACCCCGCGTCGGTGACACCACTGTATCACCCGGTCAGGTGCAGGTTCGGCGCCTGGGCCCGCTCGGCGTACTCCGGGAGGACGACGACGTCGACGCCCTCGGCCGCGAGCAGGCCGTTTCCGTCGGCCGCCGTCACGAAGGTGTCGGGCTCCCGCCAGGCGGTGACCACCCGTCGTACCCCCGCGTCGAGGATGAGACGGGCGCAGGGCTTGGGGCGGGAGGCGCGGCGGGCGCAGGGTTCGAGGCTGCTGTAGACGGTGGCGGTGGCCAGACGCGGATCGGCGGGGTCGAGTTTCGCGAGGGCGGCCTCCTCGGCGTGCACGACCGGGTCGCCGGCCTCGCGGGAGTGGCCGCGGGCCAGTTCCGTGCCGTCGGCGGCCACGATCACCGCGCCGACGCTGAAGGCGGTCTCGGAGGGCGGGCACTGCGCGGCGAGTTCGCAGGCCAGGGCCAGCCAGCGGCGGTCGGCGGCGGAGGGGAGCGGGCCGGTGCCGGGGGCGGTGGGCTCGTAGCGCATGAGGACGACGTCCTCGATCCGCCGGGTTTCGGTCAGTCTGAGGCGTCCGCCCTGGTAGGCGCCGGGGCCGAAGAGGCGGGGCGCGTCCGGGTCGCCGACGAGGAGGGGGGCGAGGACGAGCTGGAGTTCGTCGGCGAGGCCCTGCTGGAGGAGCTGGGTGTGGATCGTGCCGCCGCCCTCGACCATGAGCCGCCGTACCCCGCGCTCGTCGTGGAGATGCGTCAGGAGCCGGCGCCAGTCCAGGTCGGGGCCGAGCGGGACGACGTCCGCCGCGATGCCGAGCGCCTGGGTCCGCCGGGCGCCCTTGTCCGTCGTATAGACGACCTTCTCGCCGCCGGTGTGCCAGAAGTTCGCGGCCGGGTCGAGGTCTCCGGAGCCGCTGACGGTGACCTTGAGGGGGTATTCCGGCTGTCCGGCGGCCACGCGCGCGTGGCGGCGCTCGGCGGAGTACACCAGCAGGCGCGGGTTGTCCGCGCGGATGGTGCCGGCGCCGATGAGGATCGCGTCGACCGAGGCCCGTACCTCGTCGACTCGGTCGAAGTCGGCGGGGCTGGAGAGCAGCAGGCGCTCGGGGCTGGTGTCGTCCAGGTAGCCGTCGAGGGAGACGGCGGCGGACAGCAGGACGTACGGGTACGGCATCGGCGCGGCTCCCCTTGGATGCAAGGCGGGTCTTGGTTCAAGTTTGAAACAAAACTACACTGGACGCATGACGACCCGCTGGCTCACCCCCGAGGAGCAGCGCGCCTGGCGCGCGTACGTCGCCGGCTACCTCCTTCTGGAGGACGCCATCGACCGGCAGCTCCAGCAGGAGGCCGGCATGCCCCATCTGTACTACTCCATCCTCGCGAACCTCTCCGAGACGCCGGAGCGGCGGCTGCGGATGACCGATCTCGCGGAGTCGCTGAAGATCACGCGCAGTCGGCTGACGTACGCGGTGACCCGGCTGGAGAAGGACGGGCTGTTGCGGCGCGAGAACTGCCGCTGGGACAAGCGCGGCAGTGTCGCGGTGCTGACGGACGAGGGCATGGCGGTCCTGGAACGACTGGCCCCCGGTCATGTGGAGACGGTCCGCACCGGCCTGTTCGACCGGCTCACCCCCGAGCAGGTGCGCCAACTGGAGGACATCTTCACGCAGGTGGTGGGCGGCTTCCAGGACGACGGCGAGGCGGCGCCGGAAGAACTGCCGTGGCGGCGGCGTTCATCCGGGTGTTCCGGAGGTTCGTGAGTCCGGCCACAATCCCGTTGCTTCAAATTTCAAGCATGGGGTAGGGTCTCACCCGGCACACTGCTTCAAATCTGAAGCAGATGTCCGTACCGACCGCACTCGCCCCGGGAGACCCGCATGCCCGACACCCCCGCCGCCACCCAGCGCGCCCGCGTCCGGGTTCCGCTGCGCTTCCACGACGGCTACTCCGTCGACGCCGAGCTGGTCACCTTCCACGGTCTGGCCGACGGGCAGGAGCACGTCGCCGTCGTCCTCGGCGAGCCCGCGACCGGCACCGTCCCGCTGGTGCGGCTGCACTCCGAGTGCCTCACCGGGGATGTCTTCGGCTCCGCCCGCTGCGACTGCGGCCCGCAGCTCCGCGAGGCCGTCGAGCGGATAGCCGAGACCGGCGGCATCCTGCTCTACCTGCGCCAGGAAGGCCGCGGCATCGGCCTCTACAACAAGCTCGACGCGTACGCCCTCCAGGACCAGGGCCTGGACACCTACGAGGCGAACGCCGCCCTCGGACTGCCCGAGGACGGCCGCGACTACACCGCCGCCGCCCAGATGCTGAGCGCCCTCGGCGTCACCAGCCTGGACCTGCTCTCCAACAACCCCGACAAGGCCGACCAGCTCCGGGCGCTCGGCATCGACGTCCACGACCGGGTCCCCACGGGTGTGTTCACCACCCCGCACAACGTCCGCTACCTGCGCGCGAAGGTCCTGCAGACCCAGCACACCCTGCCGCTGGCCCAGCTCAGCGCCGTCTGAACGGCAGCCCCACGACGATGATGTCCCGGCCCCCGGCCGCCGCACCCCCGGTGTCGGCGCCGGGGGCCGGGCAACTGACGGATCGGCAGGACAGCCCCCGGGGGAAACGCCGGACCATGGTCGAGGACGGCATCGCCCTGCCGGCCGCCCGCCGACGGGCGTGAAACACAGCGGCGCCCGCACCGGCCGAAGCCGATCCGGGCGCCGCACAGCAGGTCGGAGGCCATATCCCCCGACCACCGTCCGTAGGCCCTGTGGGACTCGAACCCACAACCAATGGATTAAAAGTCCACTGCTCTGCCAATTGAGCTAAGGGCCCAGGCGATGTTGCCTCCACGAGCATAGCCGGACCCGGCCGCGTCTCCGATCGGGTATTGGCGACGCGGCCGCGTCGCGGGGTGCGAAGCGGTGAAGATCGGCCGTTACGGGGTTTTCGCCGCCCGGGCCGCCTCACGGGCGACGGTCCGTTCATGGTCGGGGTTGAGGAACCACTTCCGGGCCGAGGCCAGCCACCACGCGCCCGCGAAGCCGAGGACGACCAGGACGGCGACCGGGGCGTAGTTGAAGGTCTCCCAGGTGACCGGGGCGACCTGCGGCAGCATGAACAGCACCGTGATCACCACGACCCACGCCACCGACACCACGCCGATCACCTGCGACCAGCGGCCCAGGTGCCGGGGGCCCCGCTCGAACGCCTCGCCCCTGCGGACCCGCAGGAGCGTCGGGATGACGTAGGCGATGTAGAGGCCGATCACGGCGATGGAGGTCACCGCCGCGTAGGCCGTGAGGTTGATCAGATACGGCAGGCCGAGGAGCAGGGCGGCGCCCGCCGCCAGCCAGACCGCGGCCACCGGGGTCCGGGTGCGGGGGCTGACCGTGTGCCAGACGTGCGACCAGGGCAGTGCGCCGTCCCGGGAAAAGGCGTAGATCATACGGCTGTTGGCGGTCACGGAGGCCATCCCGCAGAAGAGCTGGGCGCCGATCACCACCAGGAGCAGCAGCTTGCCCGCCGTGGCGCCGAGGGCGTCGAGGAGGATCTGGGCGGGCGGTGCGCCGGTCGCGGACGTGCGGGCGCCGTCGTAGGACTGGATGGCGAAGGTGAAGCCGAGCAGCAGGACGAAGCCGGCGATCCAGGAGGTCCAGATGGACTGGACGATGCCCTTGGGTCCGGCCGTGGAGGCGTCGTGCGTCTCCTCGGTCATATGGGCGGAGGCGTCGTAGCCGGTGAAGGTGTACTGCGCCATCAGGAGGCCCAGCAGCACCACGTAGAAGCCGCTTCCCCAGCCCGTGTGGTTGACGAACTCGCCGAACACGAAGGACGCGGACTGGTGGTGGTCCGGTACGAAGGCCAGCGCGCCGACGATCACCGCGACGCCGAGCACGTGCCACCACACGCTCACGCTGTTCAGCAGCGCCACGATCCGCACGCCGAAGGTGTTCAGCAGACCGTGCAGGAGAAGGATCGCGGCGAAGAGGAGGACCGTCCGGCCAGGGGTGACCTCGAAGTCGAACTGGAGGTTGAGGTACGCCCCGAGGAACGAGGCCGCGCCGAAGTCGATGCCCGCGGTGACGGCGACCTGGCCGAGCACGTTGAACCAGCCCGTGAACCACGCCCACGCGGCGGCCGTACGGGGCGGGGCGAGGCGGTGGGCCCAGAAGTACAGGCCCGCGGACGTCGGGTAGGCCGAACAGATCTCGGCCATCGACAGACCCACGAAGAGGGTCATGAGGCCCACGGCCACCCAGCCCCAGGTGATCACCGCGGGGCCGCCGGTGTTCATCCCGAAGAGGTAGAGGGTGAGACAGCCGGAGAGGACCGAGATGATCGTGAAGGAGACCGCGTAGTTGGAGAACGCCGACATGCGGCGGGCGAGAACCTGCGTGTAACCGAGCTGGGCCAGCCGCTCTTCGTCCGACAGCCCACTCCCTATGGCGTCATCTGTCATGCCCCCAGCAATGCCCGCACCGAGGGCGTGACACACGTCACAACTTGGCTAGAAAATGCCCTTGTGGCCCTTCCAGCCGCTGCTGATCTTCACCCGGGCGCCGAAGGCCCCCGCGCCGTTCCCCGGCAGCCGGTACAGCACGCCCGCGGTGTCCCGCGCCACGAGGTCCGCCTTCCCGTCCCCGGTGATGTCCCCGGCACCCACGACGACGTCGTACGACGCCCCCCAGCCGGTCGCGATCCGCGCCCGCGCGGAGAAGGTGCCGTCGCCCCTGCCGTAGTACCGGTACAGGTGGTTCGCCCGGTCCTGGGCGATCAGGTCGGCGCACAAAAAAAGGGCCCGTACGACGGGAGTCGTACGGGCCCTTCACTCAGGGGGACTTGGCCGGGTCAGCCGTTGCGCTTCCAGCGCGGCTTGTCGTCGCGGCGGCCGAAGGAACCGCTGCCCCGGTGGTCACCGCGGTGGTCGTCGCGGCGGCCGAACGGGCGGTCGTGACCGGCGGAGCGGAAGCCCGGGCGGTCGTCGCGGCGGTCACGGTTGAACGGGCGGTCGCTGCCCCGGTGACCGGCGCGGTCGTCACGGCGGAAGCCACCGCGGTCGTCACGGCGCTCGAACGAACGGCCACCGCGGTCGTCGCGGTCGCGGTTGTCGCGGTTGAACCCGCGGTTGTCGCGGTCGCCCCGGTCGTCACGGCGGAAGCCGCCCCGGTCGTCACGACGCTCGAACGAACGGCCACCACGGTCGTCGCGGTCGCGGTTGTCGCGGTTGTCGCGGTTGAACCCACGGTTGTCGCGGTCGCCCCGGTCGTCACGGCGGAAGCCACCGCGGTCGTCACGACGCTCGAACGAACGGCCACCGCGGTCGTCGCGGTCGCGGTTGTCGCGGTTGAAACCGCGGTTGTCGCGGTCGCCCCGGTTGAACCCACGGTTGTCGCGGTCGCCCCGGTCGTCACGGCGGAAGCCGCCCCGGTCGTCACGACGCTCGAACGAACGGCCGCCACGGTCGTCGCGGCGCTCGAAGGAGCGGCCACCACGGTCGTCACGGCGCTCACGGCGCTCGTACGACGACGCGGACGGCGTGCGCTCCTCGCGCGCGCCCCGCTCGGCGATCCGGTCGACGTCCCGCGCGGCCGGCTGCTCGGGGACGGAGGCGGCCGCCTCGACCGCCGCCTGCACCTCGGCCTCGGCCTGCTCCTGCGCCTCGGCCACCGCCGCCTCGGGGTCCTCGCCGCGCTCACGGGCGACCCGGGCGACCAGCCGGTCGGCCTCCTCGCGCAGCTCGCTCGCGCGGCGCTGCGCCCGCTCGAGCTGCTTGGTGAGGTGGGCGACCTCGCGCTCGGCCTGCTGGGCCGCGTTGCCCGCGGACTCCGCCTGGACCTCGGTCATCGAGCGGGCGCCGGTGATCTCGGCGACCTCCGGGTCGAAGGCGGCACCGCCCTGGATGATGTGGCGCGCGGCGTCGACGCCGGCGTCCTCCATCAGCCGGAAGATCTGACGGCGCTGGTGCGGCAGGGACAGGGACACGACCGTGCCTGTGCGGCCCGCGCGCGCCGTGCGGCCGGCCCGGTGCAGGTAGTCCTTGTGGTCGCCGGCCGGGTCCACGTTGAGGACCAGGTCGATGCCGTCGACGTGGATGCCTCGGGCGGCGACGTCGGTCGCGACCAGGACGTTGACGTACCCGTCCTTGAAGTCGGCCAGCGTGCGGGTCCGGGCGCCCTGGGTCATGCCGCCGTGCAGCGCGTCCGCCTTCACGCCCGCCTCGCGGAGCTGCTCGGCGACACGGTCGGCGCCCAGCTGGGTGCGGACGAAGATGATGGTGCGGCCCTTGCGGGAGGCGATCGCGGCGGTGACCGGCGCCTTGTCCTTGGGCTTCACGATCAGGATGTGGTGGGACATGGTCGTGACGGCGCCCTGCGCGGCGTCGACCTCGTGCGAGACCGGCTTGTTCAGGTAGCGGTCGACGAGGGTCTTGATCTCGTTCTCCATGGTCGCGGAGAAGAGCATGCGCTGGCCGCCGGCCGGCACCTGGTCGAGCAGCTCGGTGACCTCGGGCAGGAAGCCCAGGTCGGACATCTGGTCGGCTTCGTCCAGGACGGCGATCTGCACGTCCTCCAGCGAGCAGGCGCCGCGGTTGATGATGTCGCGCAGCCGGCCCGGGGTGGCGACGAGGATGTCGACGCCGCGCTCCAGGGCGTAGATCTGGTTGCCCATCGACGTACCGCCGCAGACGACCTTCATCTTCAGGCCGAGGACGTCGCCGTACGGCTGGAGGGCGTCCGCGACCTGCATCGCGAGCTCACGGGTCGGGGTGAGGATGACGGCGCGCGGCTTGTGCTTCGCGGTGTGCCCGCCGGCCAGGGTGGTCAGGGTCGGCAGACCGAAGGAGAGGGTCTTGCCGGAGCCGGTGCGGCCACGGCCGAGGATGTCCTTGCCGGCCAGGGCGTCCGGGATGGTCGCGGCCTGGATCGGGAAGGGGACCGTCACACCGTTCTGCGCGAGCTTGCGCACGACGCCCTCGGGCAGGCCCAGGTCGGCGAAGGTGATCTCGGGGGTCTCGTCGGAGACCTCGACGACGTCGTCGACCTCGACGGTCTCGACGATCTCGTCGTCAAGCTCGACGTCAAGCTCGACGTCGACGATGCTCTCGTTCTCGACGGCCTGGGTGTCCTCGGGCAGGACGGCGTGATCGGCACTGAAAATGGACATGCGTAAGCGAAACCTTCCGGAGTCTCGTCGGCACGCGCCCGTCAACTCCGTGTTCGCATTACGACCGCCTCAATGCGGTCCGCCACGGCAAGGGAGAGTACGCGCCACACGGCGCGCTCTGCGGTGGCGCCGGGCAAATGGGATCAAACGATCTACCACCATACGCACCCTGCCCCACCGAAGGCAAATCAAGTCCCGGTGAGAGGGACGAGACCCTCGTCACGTACCCCGCGCGCCACAGCCTCCGCCGGAACTACACCGGCGCCCCCGCCTCCGGTGCCGGCTCCCGCAGGGTGAGCTGGGCGCCCGTCCCGCCGCCGGTCTCCTCGTGCGCGGAGGACGACGGCTCCGCGACCGTCGGGTCCGGCACGGGCGACGGCGGCTCGGGGGACGGCGCCGGAGGCTCGGGGACGGCCGGACCGGGCGACGTCGGCTGCGCCTTCGTCGGCGTCGGCTCCCCCGGCTTCACGGTCCGCCCCGGCTGGGCGGGCCCGGCCGACGCCGACGCGCTGCCGCCCTCGGACGGCGAGGCGGAGCCGGACGCCGAGGCACTCGCCCCGTGCCTGCCGCGGCCCTTCCCGTGCCCGTGCTTGCCGTCCCCGCCCCCGGCGCCCAGGTAGCCGCCGCCCACACCCGCCGGCCCCCCGTCGGGTTCGACACCGCCGGGCCGCCCCGCCGAGTGCGACGGCCTGGCCGGCCCGCCCGCGTCGTCCCCGACGCTCATACAGCCCGAGACGGCGGCGACGGCCAGGACGGTGGCGGCCAGGCGAACGGGGACACGAATGGGGCGCACGGGGCCACCTCCGGTGCAGGCGCAAGTGAGTCAACCTCACCAACTCCCACCGCCCACAAGAGGACACGCGCCCCCTTCACGGGCCCGTCAGCCGTAGCCGAGGGCGTGCAGCCGGGCGTCGTCGATGCCGAAGTGGTGGGCGATCTCGTGCACCACCGTCACCTCGGTCTCCTCGACGACCTCCTCCCGCGTCGCGCACATCCGCAGCGTCGGCCCCCGGTAGATCGTGATCCGGTCCGGCAGGACCCCCGCGTACCACTCCCCGCGGTCCGTGAGCGGAGTCCCCTCGTACAGCCCGAGCAGCTCGGGATCCTCCGCCGGCGGCTCGTCCTCGACGAACACGGCGACGTTGTCCATCAGCCGCGTCAACTCCGGCGGAATCCGGTCCAGCGCCTCGGCGACCAGTTCCTCGAACTCCTCGCGCGTCATCTCCAGCACAGACCCATTGTCGGGTACACCACCGTCCTCGGAGGAGAACCGGTCGGCGCGGGCCGCCGACCGGGAGGGGCACCACGCCACCGCGCAAACCGGCCGCATACCGGGACGCACACCCGGGCATACGGCACCAATGGCTCGCGTCCGTGTCCGTGTCCCCCGCACGCCCTCCGCCACCGCCCCCACCCTCGAACTCGCCCACCGCCCCCACCCCTGGTCCCGCGCCGCCGGCCTCGTCGCGGTCGTGCTGCTGGGCGCCTGGCTGGGCCTGCTGGTCGTCGGGAACGTACGCGTACCGGTCGGCCCCATGAACACGACGATGACCCTGCGCCCCTCCCTCACCGGTGGCACGAAGATCAACGTCTCCCCGCTCGGCGCGCTCTCCCTCGACAGCCACACCGCCCCGGTCCGCCTCGACGTCAACGTCGACCAGCTCGACCCGGCCCGCTCCCAGGCCCTGGTCGACCACCCCGAGCGCCTGTCCGGCCTTCAGGACGAGGTCGCCCACGACGTCGAACACGGCACCCTCGACCTCGCCGTACGCTCCTGCGTCGCCGTCGTCTCCGGCGCCACCGCCCTCGGCCTCGCCGTCTACCGCCGCCCGCGCCGCGCCCTCGCCGCCGGCGGCCTCGCCCTGACCCTGCTCGCGGCCTGCGGCGCCACCGCGTACGCCACCTGGAACCCCAAATCGGTCCTCGAACCCCGCTTCTCCGGCCTGCTCTCCTCCGCGCCCTCCCTCGTCGGCAACGCCCGCAGCATCGTCACCGAGTTCGACGTCTACCAGCAGGAACTGGCCCGGCTGGTGACGAACGTGACCAAGCTCTACGACGTCACCTCGACGCTCCCGGCCTACCAGCCCGACCCCACCACGGTCCGCGTCCTGCACGTCTCCGACATCCATCTCAACCCCGCGAGCTGGAAGATCATCGCCTCGCTGGTGGACCAGTACAAGGTGAACGTGATCGTCGACTCCGGGGACACCATGGACCACGGCACATCCGCCGAGAACGGCTTCCTCGACCCCGTCGCCGACCTGGGCGCGCCGTACGTCTGGGTCCGCGGCAACCACGACTCCCGCGTCACCCAGAGCTACCTGGAACGCATCAGGAACGTGCACGTCCTCGACGACGGCCGGGCCGAGACCATCGCCGGGCTGCGTTTCGCTGGCATGGGCGATCCCCAGTTCACCCCCGACCGCTCCACGGTGCCGGGCGCCGGGGCGTCCCAGGAGGCGGCGGGCGACCGCCTGGCGCAGGCGCTGCGCACCGAGACGGCCGACGGCACCCCGGTCGACGTGGCCGTGGTCCACGAACCGTCCGCGGCCCGCCGTACGGACGGCACGGTCCCCCTGGTCCTCTCCGGCCATCTCCACCACGAGCAGACGGAGATCTTGAAGAACGGCACCCGTCTGCGCGTGGAGGGCTCCACGGGCGGCAGCGGCCTGAGGGCCGTCGAGGGCGAGTACCCCGACCCCATCGAGGCGTCGATCCTCTACTTCGACCGCGGCACCAAGCGCCTCCAGGCGTGGGACGAGATCAAACTGGGCGGCCTGGGCCTGACCACGGCCGAGGTCAGCCGCCACCTCCCGAAGGAGAACCAGCCCGGGGCCTCCCCGAGCCCGCCCTCCTCCCCGCCTCCCGCCGGCTCCTCCCCGCCCCCTTCCAGCCCCTCCCCGTAAACCGTTTTGGCGATCCCTCCCGCCATCCCATATGCTTCTCACGTCCCCGACGCGCTGAGAAGCGCGCAGGCGGGCCGATAGCCCTCATCGTCTAGCGGCCTAGGACGCCGCCCTTTCAAGGCGGTAGCACGGGTTCGAATCCCGTTGGGGGCACGCAACACCGTGTGCGACACTGTCGTACACAACAGCTTGGTCCTGTGGAGCAGTTTGGAGTGCTCGCCACCCTGTCAAGGTGGAGGCCGCGGGTTCAAATCCCGTCAGGACCGCTGAGGTTTCACGTGAAACCTCGTGGCTGGGTAGCTCAGTTGGTACGAGCGTCCGCCTGAAAAGCGGAAGGTCGCCGGTTCGACCCCGGCCCCAGCCACCGTAGAAAGACCCCCGTCGGGATACCCCGGCGGGGGTCTTTCCCATCCGGTACGTTCGTGCCCGTCGGCGTGTTGTGGAGGGGCGGGGAGCGCGTGAGCGGGAGCGTCGCACTGGAGAAGGACCGGGCGCGGTACGGGCTGATGGCGGTGATCGTCAGCAATCTCGCGGTCGCCGGGATCGCCGCCTTCGGTGTCTGGCAGCTGGACGGGGACCGGTCGGTGATCGTCGGGGTGCTGACCGCCGCCTTCACGGCCGTGAGCAGCACGACCACCGCGTATCTGGGCATCAAGGCCGTCTCCAACACGGCGAAGTCCATCGCCCTCGCGGAGCCCCAGCGCCGCGCCGAGGCCGCCGCCCTCGCAGCAGCGGCAGCCACGGCGACCTCGACACCGGCACCGGCACCGGCGGCCCCGGCGGCTGCGACGCCGACCGTCTCGTCCGCGGACACCTCACCGCCCTCGCCCCCGGCCCAGCGCGGCTCCTGAGCCGCCTGAGCGGCCCGGCGCGGCCTCGTGCGCGCCGAGCAAAAGGGTTCGCCACGAATTTGGCCGGGATGAGATCCTGGATCGCGTATGTCTACGCACCCTGCCCCCGCCCTCGGCGCCCTCGCCCCCCGCCTGGCCGAGCTGTCCCTGCGCGACGCGCACCGGCTCGGGCGCAGGCTCGAAGGCGCGCGCAAGATCCGCAAGCCGGAGGCCCGTGCCGCCGTCCTCGCCGAGATCGAGGCGGACGTCGCACAGGTCGAGGAACGGATGGTCCTGCGGCGCGGCCGCGTCCCGGCCGTCACGTACCCCGAGCAGCTCCCGGTCAGCCAGAAGAAGGACGAGATCGCGGCCGCCATCCGTGATCACCAGGTCGTCATCGTCGCCGGTGAGACCGGCTCCGGGAAGACCACCCAGATCCCGAAGATCTGCCTGGAGCTCGGGCGGGGGGTGCGCGGGATGATCGGGCACACCCAGCCCCGCCGGATCGCCGCCCGCACCGTCGCCGAGCGCGTCGCCGAGGAGCTGCGGACCCCGCTCGGTGAGGCCGTCGGCTGGAAGGTCCGCTTCACCGACCAGGTGAACCCGGACGCCACGTTCGTGAAGCTGATGACGGACGGCATCCTTCTCGCCGAGATCCAGACGGACCGCGAGCTGCGCGCCTACGACACGATCATCATCGACGAGGCCCACGAGCGGTCCCTGAACATCGACTTCCTGCTGGGGTATCTGGCGCAACTGCTGCCCAGGCGGCCCGATCTGAAGGTCGTCATCACCTCGGCGACCATCGATCCCGAGCGCTTCTCCCGGCACTTCGGCGACGCCCCGATCATCGAGGTCAGCGGACGGACGTACCCGGTCGAGGTGCGCTACCGGCCCCTCCTGGAGGAGGACTCCGAGGACGCCGACCGGGACCAGATCACCGCCATCTGCGACGCCGTCGAGGAGCTCCAGGCCGAGGGCGGGGGCGACATCCTCGTCTTCCTGTCCGGTGAGCGGGAGATCCGGGACACCGCGGACGCGCTGGAGAAGAAGCAGTACCGGTTCACGGAAGTGCTGCCGCTGTACGCACGGCTGTCGCACGCCGAGCAGCACCGTGTCTTCCAGCCGCACACCGGCCGCAGGATCGTTCTGGCGACCAACGTCGCCGAGACCTCGCTGACCGTCCCCGGCATCAAGTACGTCATCGACCCCGGCTTCGCCCGCATCTCCCGCTACAGCCACCGCACCAAGGTGCAGCGCCTGCCGATCGAGCCGATCAGCCAGGCCAGCGCCAACCAGCGCAAGGGCCGCTGCGGACGCACCAGCGACGGTGTCTGCATCCGGCTGTACTCGGAGGAGGACTTCCTCACCCGGCCGGAGTTCACGGACGCCGAGATCCTCCGTACGAACCTCGCCTCCGTCATCCTGCAGATGACCGCGGCCGGCCTCGGCGACATCGAGAAGTTCCCCTTCATCGACCCGCCGGACCACCGCAACATCCGCGACGGCGTCCAACTGCTGCAGGAGCTGGGCGCCCTCGACCCGGCCGAGAAGGACCTGCGCAAGCGGCTGACGCAGACCGGACGCAAGCTGGCCCAGCTCCCCGTCGACCCGCGTCTGGCCCGGATGGTCCTGGAGGCCGACAAGAACGGCTGCGTCCGTGAGGTCATGGTCATAGCCGCCGCGCTGTCCATCCAGGACCCGCGCGAGCGCCCGGCCGACAAACAGACCCAGGCCGACCAGCAGCACGCCCGCTTCAAGGACGAGACCAGCGATTTCCTGGCGTACCTCAATCTGTGGCGGTACGTCCGTGAGCAGCAGCGCGAGCGCGGCTCGTCGTCCTTCCGCCGGATGTGCAAGCAGGAGTACCTGAACTTCCTGCGCATCCGTGAGTGGCAGGACATCTATACGCAGCTGCGAACGGTCGCCAAGCAGATGGGCATCCATCTCAACGAGCAGGACGCCTCGGGCGACGGCATCCATGTCTCCCTCCTCGCCGGCCTTCTGTCGCACATCGGCATGAAGGACGTGAAGGACGGCGCGAAGAACGAGTACCTGGGCGCGCGCAGCGCCAAGTTCGCGATCTTCCCCGGTTCGGCGCTCTTCAAGAAGACGCCCCGTTTCGTCATGTCGGCCGAGCTGGTCGAGACCTCCCGGCTCTGGGCGCGCGTCAACGCGAAGATCGAGCCGGAGTGGGTCGAGCCGCTCGCCGAGCACCTCCTGAAGCGGACGTACAGCGAGCCGCACTGGGAGAAGGACATGGCGGCCGTGATGGCGTTCGAGAAGGTCACGCTGTACGGCGTACCGATCATCGCCCAACGGAAGGTCAACTACGGCCGGATCGACCCCGAGACGAGCCGTGAGCTTTTCATCCGCAACGCGCTCGTCGAGGGCGACTGGCGCACGCACCACAAGTTCTACGCCGACAACCGCAAGCTCCTCAGCGAGGTCGAGGAGCTGGAGAACCGGGCCCGGCGCCGGGACATCGTCGTCGACGACGAGACGCTGTTCGACTTCTACGACCAGCGGGTGCCCGAGCACGTCGTCTCCGGGGCCCACTTCGACTCCTGGTGGAAGCGCAAGCGGCAGGAGCAGCCCGACTTCCTGGACTTCGAGCGGGAGATGCTCATCCGGGAGTCGGCGGAGGCCGTCACCAAGGCCGACTATCCCGACTCCTGGCACCAGGGCCGGCTGAAGTTCCGGGTGACGTACCAGTTCGAGCCGGGTGCGGACGCGGACGGTGTGACGGTCCACATCCCGCTGCAGGTCCTCAACCAGGTCACGGACGACGGCTTCGAGTGGCAGATCCCGGGCCTGCGGGAAGAGGTCGTCACGGAGTTGATCCGCTCCCTGCCGAAGCCGATCCGCCGCAACTACGTGCCGGCGCCGAACTTCGCGAAGCGCTTCCTGGACCAGGTGGTCCCCCTCCAGGACCCGCTGGCCACGGCGATGGCCCGCGATCTCAAGCGCATGGTCGGGGTCCCCTTCGAGGCCGAGGACTTCGACTGGTCGAAGGTCCCCGACCATCTGAAGATCACCTTCCGGATCGTCGACGAGCGGCGCCGCAAGCTGGCCGAGGACAAGGACCTGCAGACGCTGAAGCTGCGGCTGAAGCCGAAGGCGCGCCAGGCCATCTCGCAGGCGGCCGCCGCCACCGCCGTACGGCAGGGCGGCGAGTCCCTGGAGCGCAAGGGGCTGACGGACTGGTCGATCGGCTCCCTCACACGTGTGTTCGAGACGCGGCGCGCGGGGCAGCCGGTGAAGGCGTACCCGGCCCTGGTCGACGACGGCGACACCGTCTCCGTACGGCTCTTCGACACGGAGGAGGAGCAGGCGGAGGCGATGTGGAAGGGCACCCGGCGGCTCATCCTGCGCAACATCCCGGTCAATCCGGCGAAGTTCGCGTCCGAAAAGCTCACCAACGCTCAGAAGCTCGCTCTGTCGGCCAATCCGCACGGTTCGATCCAGGCCCTGTTCGACGACTGCGCGATGGCGGCGGCGGACAAGCTGATCGCCGACTTCGGCGGACCGGTGTGGGACGAGGAGTCGTACCGGAAGCTGTACGACAAGGTGCGCGCGGAGATCGTCTACACGACCGTGCGGACCGTCGGGCAGGTGCAGCAGGTGCTGGCCGCCTGGCAGGCCTGTGAGCGCCGTCTGAAGGGCGTACGCAGCCCCGCGCTGCTCGCGAACCTGACGGACGTGCGCAAGCAGCTCGACGCCCTGGTGAAGCCGGGCTTCGTGACATGGGCGGGCCTGCGCCGGCTGCCGGACCTCATGCGCTACCTGGTGGCCGCCGACCGGCGTCTGCAGCAGATGCCCACGGGCGTCCAGCGGGACACCACGCGCATGGAGAAGGTGCACGAGATGCAGGACGAGTACGCCTGGCTGCTGGAGCAGCTCCCGCCGGGCCGGCCCGTCCCCTCCTCCGTGCTGGACATCCGCTGGATGATCGAGGAGCTCCGGGTCAGCTATTTCGCCCACGCGCTGGGCACGGCCTACCCGGTCTCGGACAAGCGGATCGTGAAGGCGATCGACGCGGCCGCTCCGTGACGGGAGACGCACGGAGGGTGAGTTCGACCAAGGGGCTCACCCTCCTGTACAGTCCTTCTCGCAGCACAGCGCAAGACAAAGTGCCGCGAAACCTGGTCCTGTGGAGCAGTTTGGAGTGCTCGCCACCCTGTCAAGGTGGAGGCCGCGGGTTCAAATCCCGTCAGGACCGCAGTGCGAGAAGCCCGGATCTTCGGATCCGGGCTTCTTCGCGTGCGTCCGGGCGCCCTTGACGGCGTCACATTCGCTCGGTACCCCAGAACTCAGGGCACGTTCCCCGTGTGGCCCTCCTGGAGGTGGCGTATGGCGGCATCGGCTAGGCACGAGACGCGGGCCTTACTCCGCGCGCATCTGTCGGCCGCGTCGTCGTATCGGCATCTGACCCGCCACTGTCCGATCTGCCACCGCCTGCTGCGGCTGGCCATGGACGGCGCTCCACGGGGCGTACAGACCCCCGCGGAGACCCCGGGGGACGGCGGCTCCCCGGCCGCGTGACCAACGGCGGCGTCGACAGGGGTAGTTGGCCACCGCCTCCTCTAGCGCAGGGAAGCGCGCACCAACAAGGCCAGTGGCATGTGACAGGTGTCACGGAATAAGTTTTGGAACCGGGCGTTCTTACCCGTCTCCTACAACTGGTCAATTTAATATGTGCAATTGCACCACTGCGGAGGAAGTCCCCGGGATGCCCGGAGGGATGCCCCGCAGGTGCTTCGAGGAACCCCCGCAGACCCTCCCCAGAGTCCGACAGTGTCGATCACAGACCGACCCGATACGGCCCCACGGCCACCCGCGAGCGCCCTCAAGCGCACAAAAAAGATCGCGCTGGACCCGGCGGAGTCCAGCGCGATCGACGACGTTCCCGATGGGCGAGGGGCCTGTTGGGGCAGGACCCACGTCGCTTGGAGCTAGGTTTCGGGCGTCCGCACAGGTTGGGGGACCTGACGTATTGCCCGGTTATTCAGTTGTTCAGGCCTCGCTGCGCTGCTGCGGAATGCCCGCCAGCAGGGCGCGGACCTCGGCCTCGCGGTAACGGCGGTGTCCGCCGAGCGTACGGATCGACGTGAGCTTGCCGGCTTTCGCCCACCGCGTGACCGTCTTCGGGTCCACGCGGAACATGGTGGCGACCTCAGCCGGGGTCAGCAGCGGCTCAGCATCAGGGGTGCGAGCGGTCATGAGCGGCCTCCTCGGGAGAACCGAACCTTCTCGGTTCTTTCCTCTAAATTCTGCACCTTGACCCGCGTTGCCCGAAATGGCGGACGCGAGTCGAGTCGGTTATAGGACGAACGGCTTGTCCTCGGCACTACAACTACACCATCTGTCCAGCCGCGTCGGCCAAACCGATGGAATTGCCCCCCAGGTGTTCATCGGCGACGGAAGCCGATGGACCATGCCATAGCGGACAGTCACGTCACTGTGACGATCAGTCACAGGGGCGCTCAGGAGTCACCAGACCCCCCAAAGCGTGCAATGCTGAGATTCCCCCCACGATGGAGCATAAGTAGGCGGAGGAGCCCTCCCCGGACTCCTTGTCCTATTTTGGCACGAGGAGGGGCAAGCGGCGCAAGGGCCCTGTACGTGCGGTCCGTCACCCTTGCGACATAAGCCCGGATCGGGGACCTACGTCCCGTCAGTTCCGTGAAGTGCGGTTGACCGTACGCCGTTCGACCCGTTTCGGCCGTGACGCAGATCACTTATGAAAGCGCTGTCGCAACTGTCACATCGTCAGATCACAGCATGCCTGGTCCGACACCTGTGCGACGGGGTCCCCTAATTGGCCGAACGACGGTCCCGGACCGCCCGCCACCGCTCCACGAGCCGCCCGTACGCCTCGCCCGCCGCCGCCCCGTCGCCCACCCGCAGCGCCTCGATGCCCTCGGCGACGTCCGCCGCCGAGTGATCGTCCTCCAGATGCCCGGCCGGCAGGGTGTGCACCAGGCCGCCGTAATCCAGTTCCACCAGCGAACGCGGATGGAACTCCTCGAGCCAGCGCCCCACGTCCAGCAGACCCTCGATGAGCGGTCCCTCGTCCATGGACTCCTTGAGCGTGCGCAGCCCCCGGGCCGTCCGGCGCCGCGCCTGGACCATCGGCGTCCGGTAGCGCAGCACGGGCGCCGACTCGCCGCTCCCCTTGTCGAACACCCGCTCCTCGTCGGAGACCAGCACGAACCAGTTCAGCGGCACCTGCCAGGTCGCCGTGCGGATCCAGGGCCGCGCGTCGGGATTGCGCTCCCGCCAGCGCTCGTAGTCCTTCGCCGCCTGCGCCCGCACGACCTCCGGAAGCACCGCCTCCAGAACCGACCGGGGCAGTTCCTCGCCCAGCTCGGACAGCGCCTGCCAGCCGCGCAGCCGGGTGCGCCACGGACAGATGTGCAGCACCCCGTCCACCTCGGCGACGAACGCCTCGCCGCTCTCGTGCACCGGCACCGCGACCGGCGGGGTGGGCAGCAGGTCGGCCAGCGAGCGGCGCAGCTCGTCCTGGTAGGAGGGGCGGTCGCCGCGACGGGCGTACCGCGCCCAGTGGGTGCGCTCGGGCTCGGGGAAGGCGGCCAGCGGCTCGTACACGCGCAGGTAGGCCGCGTAGGGGACGATCACCGAGGACACCTTGGGCACGCCTGCTCCCTCCCCCGCCACCCGGCCGGGAAACCTGATCGACCCGCGCGCGGGGACACCGGAAAAGCCCGCTGATCGTCGCACGGACGTACTCCGGGCGGAGGTGATCCGGCATCCGGAAGAGGGTGATCCGCACCGGCGCGCGTTCGGCGGGCCGTGCAGGCTCTACGCTCTCCCCACAGGCCCCGCCACCCCTTGGGCGCCTGCGTCCCAACCGCCGCCAGTTACCCAGGAGTCACCACCGTGACCGACGTAGACAACGGCGTCCTGCACACCCTGTTCCACTCGGAGCAGGGGGGTCACGAGCAAGTCGTGCTCTGTCAGGACCGCAAGAGCGGCCTCAAGGCCGTCATCGCCCTCCACTCCACCGCGCTGGGCCCCGCGCTCGGCGGAACCCGGTTCTACCCCTACGCGACCGAGGCGGAGGCCGTCGCCGACGCGCTCAACCTCGCGCGCGGGATGTCGTACAAGAACGCCATGGCCGGTCTGGACCACGGCGGCGGGAAGGCCGTGATCATCGGCAATCCCGACACGATCAAGACCGAACAGCTGCTGCTCGCCTACGGCCGTTTCGTGGCCTCGCTCGGCGGCCGGTACGTGACCGCCTGCGACGTCGGCACGTATGTCGCCGACATGGACGTCGTGGCCCGGGAGTGCCGCTGGACGACCGGGCGCTCGCCGGAGAACGGCGGCGCCGGCGACTCGTCGGTGCTGACCGCCTTCGGCGTCTACCAGGGCATGCGGGCCTCGGCCCAGCACACCTGGGGCGACCCCTCGCTGCGCGGCCGCCGGGTCGGCGTCGCGGGCGTCGGCAAGGTCGGCCACCACCTGGTGGAGCATCTGCGGGCCGAGGGCGCCGAGGTCGTCGTCACGGACGTCCGCGAGGACGCCGTACGCCGCATCCTCGACCGGCACCCGCAGGGCGTGACGGCCGTCGCCGACACCGAGGCCCTGATCAGGACCGAAGGGCTCGACATCTACGCCCCCTGCGCCCTCGGCGGCGCGCTGAACGACGCCTCGGTCCCGGTGCTCACGGCGGGAATCGTCTGCGGCGCGGCCAACAACCAGCTCGCCCACCCGGGCGTCGAGAAGGATCTCGCCGACCGCGGGATCCTCTACGCGCCGGACTACGTGGTGAACGCCGGCGGGGTCATCCAGGTCGCCGACGAGCTCCACGGGTTCGATTTCGACCGGTGCAAGGCCAAGGCGTCGAAGATCTTCGACACCACGCTCGCGATCTTCGCACGTGCGAAGGAGGACGGGATTCCGCCGGCCGCGGCGGCCGACCGGATCGCCGAGCAGCGGATGCACGAGGCGGCCCAGGCGCGCGGATGGTGAGGTTCCGGTAGGGGGTCCGCCCCGGGCGCCCCGAGGGTTTGGTCGGTACCGCCGGGTGGAAAGTTAGAGAGAACTCTCACTCTTCCCGGCGGGTCGGCCGCCAATAAGTGGTTAAAATCGCCACTGACCAGCGAGGACGGGGCGTCTCACAGGTCCTGCGCACACGCGCGTGCTACGGGCGACGTACCGTACGGGCGTGGGCTCAGGTACCGTGGGAGCCCTACGGCGGGCTCTCCGAGGAGAGGCCGTTCTGGATCATGAACGCGTGTCAACCTGGGGCCAGCGAGCCCCGTCGTTGAGGGGGTCGAGCCATGGGGCGCGGCCGGGCCAAGGCCAAGCAAGCGAAGGTCGCCCGCCAGCTGAAGTACAACAGCGGCGGGACGGATCTCTCACGCCTGGCCGAAGAGCTGGGCGCATCGCCATCGAACATGCCGCCGAATAGCGAGCCGTTCGAGGACGATGACGATGAGCAAGACGACGACCCGTACGCACGGTACGCCGATCTGTACGGGGACGACGAGGACGACGAGGACGAGGACTCGTCCCACCAACATCGTCGCGGCGCTTGACCTCGCATTGAGCACTCACCCGGTCGGTGACTTCGGTCACCGACCGGGTCTTGTGCTGCCCCGCGGGGCTCAGCTCGCGTAGTTCCCGACGAGTTCGGCTCCGGTGGTGTGCTCACCGCGTTCGGTGATCTCGCCGGCGACCCATGCCTCGACACCCCGGTCCGCCAGGGTGGCCAGGGCCACGTCCGTCGACTCCTGGGGCACGATCGCCATCATGCCGACGCCCATGTTCAGGGTCTTCTCCAGCTCCAGGCGCTCGACCGAGCCGGTCCTGCCGACGAGGTCGAAGACCGGGGCCGGGGTCCAGGTGGAGCGGTCGACCGTCGCGTGCAGTCCGTCGGGGATGACGCGGGCCAGATTGGCCGCGAGTCCACCGCCGGTGATGTGCGAGAACGCGTGCACATCCGTCGTGCGGGTCAGGGCCAGGCAGTCCAGCGAGTAGATCTTGGTGGGCTCCAGGAGCTCCTCGCCGAGGGTGCGGCCGAGGTCGTCGATCCGCGCGTCGAGGGCGAGACCCGCCTGGTTCAGCAGAACGTGCCGGACCAGCGAGTACCCGTTCGAGTGAAGGCCGGAGGACGCCATGGCGATCACCGTGTCACCCGTGCGGATACGATCCGCGCCGAGCAGCCGGTCGGCCTCCACGACGCCCGTACCGGCGCCGGCGACGTCGAAGTCGTCCTCACCGAGCAGGCCCGGGTGTTCGGCCGTCTCACCACCGACCAGGGCGCAGCCTGCCAGCACACAGCCCTCGGCGATGCCCTTGACGATGGCGGCGACGCGCTCGGGGTGGACCTTGCCGACGCAGATGTAGTCGGTCATGAACAGCGGCTCGGCGCCGCACACCACGATGTCGTCCATGACCATGGCGACCAGGTCGTGGCCGATCGTGTCGTAGACGCCCAGCTGGCGGGCGATGTCGACCTTCGTGCCCACCCCGTCCGTGGCGGAGGCGAGCAGCGGCCGCTCGTAGCGCTTGAGGGCGGAGGCGTCGAAGAGGCCGGCGAAGCCGCCGAGGCCGCCGAGGACCTCGGGGCGCTGCGTCTTCTTCACCCACTCCTTCATCAGCTCGACGGCGCGGTCGCCCGCCTCGATGTCGACGCCCGCGGCTGCGTAGCTGGCGCCGCCCCCGGCAAGAGGTGTCTCAGACATGGCTAGTGAGAACTTTCGTGTCGTACGGCAGGTGTGACGGGCCGTCTACGGGCGGCGGATCGCGTCGGCGGCGGCCGTGGCGGCCGGGCCTGCGGCCAGCTCCGTCTCCAGGAGCTGCTTGCCGAGCAGCTCGGGGTCGGGGAGCTCCATCGGGTACTCGCCGTCGAAGCAGGCACGGCAGAGGTTCGGCTTGGCGATGGTGGTCGCCTCGATCATGCCGTCGATGGAGATGTACGCCAGGGAGTCGGCGCCGAGCGAGGTGCCGATCTCGTCGATGGTCATGCCGTTGGCGATCAGCTCCGCGCGCGTGGCGAAGTCGATGCCGAAGAAGCAGGGCCACTTCACGGGCGGGGAGGAGATCCGGATGTGGACCTCGGCGGCGCCGGCCTCGCGCAGCATCCGCACCAGCGCGCGCTGGGTGTTGCCGCGCACGATCGAGTCGTCGACGACGACCAGGCGCTTGCCCTTGATGACTTCCTTCAGCGGGTTCAGCTTGAGGCGGATACCGAGCTGGCGGATGGTCTGCGAGGGCTGGATGAACGTACGGCCGACGTACGCGTTCTTCACGAGACCCGCGCCGAAGGGGATGCCGGAGGCCTCCGCGTAGCCGATGGCGGCGGGGGTGCCGGACTCCGGGGTCGCTATGACCAGGTCGGCCTCGACGGGGGCTTCCTTGGCGAGCTTGCGGCCCATCTCCACGCGGGAGAGGTACACGTTCCGGCCGGCGATGTCGGTGTCGGGGCGGGCCAGGTACACGTACTCGAAGACACAGCCCTTGGGCTTCGCGTCCGCGAATCGAGAGGTACGGAGGCCGTTCTCGTCGATCGCCACGAACTCGCCCGGCTCGATCTCGCGGACGAAGCTGGCGCCGCAGATGTCGAGGGCGGCGCTCTCGGAGGCGACGACCCAGCCGCGCTCGAGGCGGCCGAGGACCAGCGGACGGATGCCCTGGGGGTCACGGCCGGCGTAGAGGGTGTGCTCGTCCATGAAGACGAGGCTGAAGGCGCCCCGGACCTTCGGGAGGATCGTGTGGGCCGCTTCCTCGATGGTGAGCGGCTTGCCGTCCTCGTCGACCTGGGCCGCGAGCAGCGCGGTCAGCAGGTCGGTGTCGTTGGTCGCCGCGACGCGCGGAGTGCGGCCTTCCTGCTTGGGCAGGTCGGCGACCATCTCGGCGAGCTGGGCGGTGTTGACGAGGTTGCCGTTGTGGCCGAGCGCGATCGAGCCGTGCGCGGTGGCGCGGAACGTCGGCTGGGCGTTCTCCCACACGGAGGCGCCGGTGGTCGAGTAGCGGGCGTGTCCGACCGCGATGTGACCCTGGAGCGAACCGAGCGAGGTCTCGTCGAAGACCTGGGAGACGAGGCCCATGTCCTTGAAGACGAGGATCTGGGAGCCGTTGCTGACCGCGATACCCGCGGATTCCTGGCCCCGATGCTGGAGGGCGTAGAGCCCGAAGTACGTGAGCTTTGCGACCTCTTCGCCCGGAGCCCAGACACCGAAGACGCCACAAGCGTCCTGGGGGCCCTTCTCGCCGGGAAGCAGATCGTGATTGAGTCGACCGTCACCACGTGGCACGCCATCGAGTGTAGGCGAGATCGACCACTGGTCCGAATTGGGGATACCTGCCGGTAACTGGATCTTGATTACTGCGATCGACCCATGATCCACTTGTTTACGCAGGTCAGACCGGCTATACGGCGATACGGCGGCCAACCGGAACGCCACCGGGACGAGCACGGGTGGTCGCGTTCCGTAGACACGAGTGAGGTGTCGCACACCATTCGGCGTGGGCCGGGTCAGGACATCAGGGGCAGGAGCGCTCCCAGGTCCGCCCGCTCGCCGCTCGCACTCACCTTCGCCGCGTCCCTGGCATCGGCCCACGTCAGCCGGCCGGTCGCCAGACGGATCCAGGTCAGCGGATCGGTCTCGACGACGTTGGGCGGGGTGCCACGGGTGTGCCGCGGGCCTTCGACGCACTGCACGACGGCGTACGGCGGGACACGCACCTCCGTCGCGCCACCGGGCGCCTTGGCGGCGAGCGCGTCCGCGAGGAGGCGGGTGGCGGCGGCCAGGGCCTGCCGGTCGAGGGGGACGGCGAGGCCGGGGACGGCGGCGTTGAGGTCGTCGGTGTGGACGACCAGCTCGACGGTCCGGGTGACGAGGTAGTCGGCGAGCGGCAGGGCCCCCGCGTTGGTCTGCAGCAGCCGGGTCCCGGGGTGGGTGTCGAGCTGTGCGACGAGGTCGCGCTCGATGGCGGCCAGGTAGCCGTCGAGATCGGGGTGCTCCTCGGTCAGCCGCCGGGTGAAGTCGTCGATGGCCGAGGAGCTGGCGGAGGTCGCGAACGGCCAGTCGAGCAGCACGGCGTCCTGCTTCGGCGGCTCCGGCAGCGCGAGGGCGCGCTCGATGGCGGTGAGCGCCATCCCGATGTGCGCGACCAGCTCCCGCACACTCCACTCCCCGAGCCGCGTCGGCAACGCGAGCTGTCCCTCCTCCAGCCGGGCGACCGCCTCCCGCACCTCCCGGAACTGAGCGAGAACCGCCGCCCGGGTCCTGGCGGGGTCATAGGTCCGTGCGCGCTTCTTGGCCGGGGGCATGGCGGTGAGCCTAGCGGCCGGTCATGTGCGGACTATGGTCGGCGGGCGAAGTCCCGCAGGCCGCCCTCCACCAGGGCGAAGGCGCCGCGGGCGCGGTCGGCCGCATCGGCGGCGACCGCGTCGACGCTCTCGCCGGCGTCGATACGGCGGTGGTGCTCCTCGATGAGGGCGTTGCGGGCGGCGGTGATCGTGGACGCGGCGATCACGGCGAGGGTGGCGTCGCCGGTCTCCTCGGTGAGCAGGTCGGCGAGTTCGCGGGCGCCCTTCTCCGCCAGGAGGTAGGCACGTTCCCGCAGGACCGGAGTGGCCATGATGACGGAGCGGATCCGGCGGGCGAAGGGCTCGCCGTGCAGACCGACCGCCGGGTCCCGGTTCTCCACCATGTCCAGGAACTGCCGGCGGACCGCTTCCACGGCGGACTCGCCCGACGGGCGCTCACGCACGGCCCGGGCGGCGTCGAAGAAGTGCTCCTCCATCGGCCGGAAGACCAGGTCCTCCTTGGTGCCGAAGTAGTTGAAGACCGTCATCTTCGAGACCTCGGAGGCGTCCGCGATCTCCTGCACGGACACCGCGTCGAAGCTCCTCTCCAGGAACAGCTCCACCGCCGTCCGGTAGATCCGCATCGCGGTCTGCAGCTTCTTGCGCTCCCGCAGACCCATCGTCGCCTCAGCACCCATGCCTCCACTGTACCAAGGACAAAAATAGTCCCGGCAGAACTTTCGCTCGGGAACAAAAATAATCCCGGAAAAAACATTGACCGGGTACACAACTCAGGTCCATGGTGGTGGCATGACCGAGACCCAGCGAAAAATCGGCTTCCTCGTCTGCCTCGTCACGATCGTCCTGGCCGTCCTGGACATGCAGATCGTGTCCGCGGCCACCGTCCCGATCGTCCGCGACCTCGATCCCGACCACGGCATCGACAAGATCCCCTGGCTGGTCAGCGCCTTCGCCCTGGCCTCGGCCGCCGTGCTCCCGCTGTACGGCAAGCTGTGCGACGTCCTCGGCGCGAAGCACGTGTTCCTGGGCGCCGTGGGTTCGTTCCTGCTCGGCTCCGCGCTGTGCGGCGCGGCGCAGTCGATCGGCCAGCTCATCGCCGCGAGGGCCGTGCAGGGCGTCGGGGCCGGCGGTCTGATGAGCGTCACCATGGTGGTGATCGCCCAGCTCAAGGGGCCCGGCACGAAGGACGCCAAGGGCGCCGGCATGGGCGGGATCGTTGCCGGAGGCGGCATGGCGGTCGGCCCCTGGATCGGCGGCCTGCTCGCCGACCGCGCGAGCTGGCGCTGGATCTTTTACGTCAATCTGCCGCTCGGCCTCGCCGTCCTGGCCCTGGGCGCCCTCGTGCTGAAACTGCCCCGGCACACCGAGCGGCACCGCGTCGACTTCCTCGGCGCGGCCCTCGCCGCGGCCTTCTCCGCCGCGTTGCTGCTGGTCACCGAGTGGGGCGGCAAGCAGTACGCCTGGTCGTCGCCGCAGATCGTCTCGCTGACCCTGGCCGCGCTCGCCGCCCTCGCCCTGTTCCTGTGGCGCCAGGTCACCGCCGCCGAGCCGATCCTGCCGCTGTCCCTGTTCCGGGTGCCGGAACTGCGCCTGGGCTTCGCGATACAGGGGCTGATGGGTGCGGCGATGGTGGGCGCGATGTACTACGTGATGGTGTACCTGCAGGTCGCGCGGGGAGTCGCCAGTTCCTCGGCGGGGCTGTACCTCATCCCCATGGCGATCGGCATGACGGCCGTGGGGATCGTCTCCGCCGGACTCGCCGAGCGGGGCCTGCCCGAGCGGACCTTCGTCGTCGCGGGCTCGGCGATCGCCACCACGGCCTTCCTGCTGCTGTCCACCCTCGGCGCCCACACCTCGCTCTGGCTCCTGCGCGGCGAACTCCTCCTGGTCGGCATGGGCTTCGGACTGCTGCTCGGCCAGCTCATCCAGCTCGTCCAGGAAGCGGCCCCACGCCCTCAGCTCGGTGTCGCGACCACCGCCATCCGCTTCTTCCAGACCCTGGGGACAGCACTCGGCGCGGCCCTCTTCGGGACGTTCATCACCAGGTTGTACGACGGCCCCGGCCCCCTGGCCTCCCTGTCGGGCGCGGCACGGACGGCGGGCATCGAGTCCTACGTCTCCGCGATGGACTCGGTGTTCCTGTGCGGGGCGGGCGTCATGGCCCTGTGCCTGGTCTTCGCCCTGCTGCTGCCCCGGCCCCGCCCGGCCGAGGGCTCACCCGAGCCGGTGGGCGAACCGGTCGCGGTGTAGCGAAGAGGCGGCCCGGGACAAGGCGGGTACGGCGAAGGCCCCGGCCGTCTCAGCGGGCGGGGCCTTCACCGGCGTACTGCGCCGTCGCACGGACGTCGGCGCCGGCGTACGGAGTCGGCTACGCGAGCAGCGCCGGGATCGTCTCCTCGTGCGCCGTGCGCAGCTCCTCCAGGGAGAGCGCGAACTCGCCCTGGACGTCCACCGTGTCGCCGTCGACGACACCGATGCGGGTGGCCGGGAGGCCCCGGGCGCCGCACATGTCGTTGAAGCGGACCTCCTCCGAGCGGGGAACCGCGACGACGGCGCGGCCGGCCGACTCGGAGAGCAGGAAGGTGAAGGCGTCGAGCCCGTCCGGCACGACAAGACGCGCGCCCTTGCCGCCGAGCAGCGCCGACTCCACGACCGCCTGGATCAGACCGCCGTCGGACAGGTCGTGGGCGGAGTCGATCATGCCGTCGCGGGAGGCGGAGATCAGGATCTCCGCCAGCAGGCGCTCGCGCTCCAGGTCGACCTTCGGGGGCAGACCGCCGAGGTGGTCGTGGACCACCTGCGACCAGGCAGAACCGCCGAACTCCTCACGGGTGTCGCCGAGGAGGTAGAGAAGCTGGCCCTCCTCCTGGAAGGCGACCGGCGTGCGGCGCGCGACGTCGTCGATGACGCCGAGGACCGCGACCACCGGCGTCGGGTGGATGGCGACCTCGCCCGTCTGGTTGTAGAGGGAGACGTTGCCGCCGGTCACCGGGGTGCCGAGCTCCTGGCAGGCGTCCGCCAGACCGCGGACGGCCTCCGCGAACTGCCACATGACGGCCGGGTCCTCGGGCGAGCCGAAGTTCAGGCAGTCGGAGACGGCGAGCGGCTTGGCGCCGGTCGTGGCGACGTTGCGGTACGCCTCGGCGAGCGCGAGCTGGGCGCCGTGGTACGGGTCGAGCTTGGCGTACCGGCCGTTGCCGTCGGTCGCGATGGCGACGCCGAGGCCGGACTTCTCGTCGATCCGGATCATGCCGGAGTCCTCGGGCTGGGCGAGGACGGTGTTGCCCTGGACGAAGTGGTCGTACTGGGAGGTGATCCACTTCTTGGAGGCCTGGTTGGGAGACGAGACCAGCCTGAGGACCTGGCCCTTGAGCTCCTCGCTCGTCCGCGGCCTCGGCAGCTTGTTCGCGTCGTCGGCCTGGAGGGCGTCCTGCCAGTCCGGGCGGGCGTAGGGGCGCTCGTAGACCGGGCCGTCGTGGGCGACCGTGCGCGGGTCGACGTCGACGATCTTGCCGCCGTGCCAGAAGATCTCCAGGCGGTCGCCGTCGGTCACCTCGCCGATGACGGTGGCGATGACGTCCCACTTGTCGCAGATCTCGAGGAACCGGTCGACCTTCTCCGGCTCGACGACCGCGCACATGCGTTCCTGCGACTCGCTCATGAGGATTTCCTCGGGCGAGAGCGTCGAGTCACGCAGCGGGACGTCGTCGAGGGTGACCCGCATACCGCCGGAGCCGTTGGAGGCGAGCTCGGAAGTGGCGCAGGACAGACCGGCGGCGCCGAGGTCCTGGATGCCGACGACCAGCTTCTCCTGGAAGGCCTCCAGGGTGCACTCGATGAGGAGCTTCTCCTGGAAGGGGTCGCCGACCTGGACGGCGGGGCGCTTCGACGGCTTGGCGTCGTCGAAGGTCTCACTCGCCAGGATCGACGCGCCGCCGATGCCGTCGCCGCCGGTGCGGGCGCCGTAGAGGATGACCTTGTTGCCGGCGCCGGACGCCTTGGCGAGGTGGATGTCCTCGTGCCGCATGACGCCGATGGCACCGGCGTTGACCAGCGGGTTGCCCTGGTAGCAGGAGTCGAAGACGACCTCGCCGCCGATGTTGGGCAGGCCCAGGCAGTTGCCGTAGCCGCCGATGCCCGCGACGACGCCCGGCAGGACGCGCTTGGTGTCGGGGTGGTCGGCGGCGCCGAAGCGCAGCGGGTCCACGACCGCGACCGGGCGGGCGCCCATCGCGATGATGTCGCGGACGATGCCGCCGACGCCGGTGGCCGCGCCCTGGTAGGGCTCGACGTAGGAGGGGTGGTTGTGCGACTCCACCTTGAAGGTGACCGCGTAGCCCTGGCCGACGTCGACGACGCCCGCGTTCTCGCCGATGCCGACGAGCAGGGCGTCGGACTGCGGGGCCTTCTCGCCGAACTGGCGCAGGTGCACCTTCGACGACTTGTAGGAGCAGTGCTCGGACCACATGACGGAGTACATGGCGAGCTCGGCGCCCGTGGGGCGGCGGCCGAGGATCTCCACCACCCGCTCGTACTCGTCCTTCTTCAGGCCGAGTTCGGCCCAGGGCAGCTCGACGTCGGGGGTCGCGGCCGCGTGCTCGACCGTGTCCAGAGGCGTCCGGCTCATGCGTTGACCAGCTTCTTGAGGATCGAGGTGAAGAAGGGGAGACCGTCGGTGCGGCCGGACCCGATGAGGGGCTCGACGGCGTGCTCCGGGTGCGGCATGAGGCCCACGACGTTGCCGGCCTCGTTGGTGATGCCGGCGATGTCGTTGAGCGAGCCGTTCGGGTTGAAGTCGAGGTAGCGGAAGGTCACGCGGCCCTCGGCCTCGAGCTTGTCCAGCGTGTACTGGTCGGCGACGTAGCGGCCGTCCATGTTCTTCAGCGGGATGTGGATCTCCTGGCCGGACGCGTAGTCGACGGTCCAGGCGGTGTCCGCGTTCTCCACCCGCAGCTTCTGGTCGCGGCAGATGAAGTGGAGGTGGTCGTTGCCGAGCATCCCGCCGGGCAGCAGATGCGCCTCGGTGAGGACCTGGAAGCCGTTGCAGATGCCGAGGACCGGCAGGCCGGCCTTCGCCTGCTCGATGACGGTCTCCATCACCGGCGAGAAGCGGGAGATGGCTCCGGCGCGCAGATAGTCGCCGTAGGAGAAACCGCCGGGCAGGACGACCGCGTCGACCTGGTGGAGGTTCTTGTCCTTGTGCCAGAGGGCGACCGGTTCCGCGCCCGCGAGGCGGATCGCGCGCTGTGTGTCCCGGTCGTCGAGGCTGCCCGGGAAAGTGACGACGCCAATACGAGCGGTCACTTCACGGCCTCCGCGACTTCCTCCACCTTGACGGTGAAGTCCTCGATCACGGTGTTGGCGAGGAAGGATTCCGCAAGATCGTGGATGCGGGCGAGGGCGGCCTCGTCGACCGGGCCGTCAACTTCCAGTTCGAATCGCTTTCCCTGACGTACGTCGGAGATGCCTTCGAAACCCAGACGCGGCAGTGCGCGCTGCACCGCCTGGCCCTGGGGGTCGAGGATCTCCGGCTTGAGCATGACGTCGACTACGACGCGTGCCACTGGCACTCCCGGTGTGTGGTGCTGAGCAGGTTCCTGCAGGTGTCTCCGACAGGCACCTTCAGACTACCCGCACAAAATTTCTACGCGGGTAGAGTTGTAGGAATCTACGTGAGCGTCATCACGATCAGGTATCGGACCAGTGCCTTCACGAAAAGTTCAGGGAAAGATCCGGGGTGCACCCGTGTTCCCTATTGCGCTGGGACACGCGGGCAGATTTAGTCGGGCTTCACATTCGATTGCCGGGCACTGTACAAATGAATTGGCAATAGCCGATACTTTGCCCCATAACTGGCGGACAGTCGACATCTCCGTGGCGTCTTGGCACGTCATCGCAGAGCTGTCGCACGAAGGGACCGATATTCGTGGCGCAGAAGGTCGTGGTCACTCTCTTTGACGACATCGACGGCTCGGAAGCGGCGGAAACGATCGCCTTCGGACTCGACGGCAAGTCGTACGAGATCGACCTGAATGAAGCCAATGCCAAGAAACTGCGTAAGGCGCTCGCGCCCTACGTGGAGGCCGGCCGCAAGCGGTCGAAGTCCGGCAGGGCCTACAAGCAGACGGAGGTCGCGCCCGACCCGGCGGCCGTCCGCGCCTGGGCCCAGGCCAACAAGATGGAGGTGCCCGCCCGCGGCCGCATCCCCAAGAAGGTCTACGAGGCGTTCGCCGAGGCGCAGTGAGCCGTACGCCCTCCGGACTCGGGTGAGTCTCCGGTCGGCCCCGGGGTCCGTCAGCGGACCCCGGGGGCAACCGACTTGCGTTACCCCCCACATGGTCGGCTAATGTCTGGAGCACGCCGCCGGGCGGGGCCGAAAAGCCCAGCTCACGGAGGCCACGCGGGTGTAGTTCAGTAGCAGAACATCCCCCTTCCAGGGGGAAGGCGCAGTGTGCGATCCCTGTCACCCGCTCTGCACCGCCGTCCCGACCACACTTGTGGATCAGGTAGGCTGGTGCTCGCGCCGATCGGTGAAAGCCGGTCGGAGGCAATGCGGACGTAGCTCAGTTGGTAGAGCGCAACCTTGCCAAGGTTGAGGTCGCGAGTTCGAGCCTCGTCGTCCGCTCCAGAGAAGCCCCGGTCCAGTGGACCGGGGTTTTTTCGTGCGTACCCGCTCGGGTGCGGCCATCACCTGACATTTGTCATACGGAGTGATGACACCTCGCACTGCCGTCGGCCCGCGCCCGACGGGAGCCTTGAGGCATGGACACGAATGAACACGTGATTGAGGTCACCGACCTCCGGCGTGTGTACGGGGGCGGGTTCGAGGCGGTCCGTGGAATCTCCTTCCACGTCGACCGCGGTGAGATCTTCGCGCTGCTCGGTACCAACGGCGCCGGCAAGACATCGACCGTCGAACTGCTGGAGGGGCTCGCGCGCCCCGACGCCGGAGACATCCGTGTCCTCGGCCACGACCCGTACGCCGAGCGGGCCGCGGTCCGGCCGCGCACCGGCGTGATGCTGCAGGAGGGCGGCTTCCCCTCCGAGCTGACCGTCGCGGAGACCGCGAAGATGTGGGGCGGCTGCGTGAGCGGCTCCCGTCCCCTAGGAGAGGCGCTGAGCCTGGTCGGGCTCGCCGGCCGGGCGGACGTACGGATCAAGCAGCTCTCCGGCGGCGAGCGGCGCCGCCTCGACCTGGCGCTCGCCCTGCTCGGCGATCCCGAAGTGCTCTTCCTCGACGAGCCGACGACCGGTCTGGACGCCGAGGGGCGCCGCGACACCTGGGATCTGGTCCGCGCCCTGCGCGCATCCGGTACGACGGTGCTGCTGACCACGCACTACCTGGAGGAGGCCGAGCAGCTCGCCGACCGGCTGGCCATTCTGCACCAGGGGCGCATAGCCGCCTCCGGGACGCCCGGCGAGGTGACGGCGGCCCAGCCGTCACGGATCGCCTTCGAGCTGCCCGAGGGGTACTTCGTCGGCGATCTCCCCCCGCTGGGCGAGCTGGGTGTGTGCGGTCACGAGGTCGAGGGACGCGTGGTCCGGCTGCGCACCCGGGAGTTGCAGCGGGCGGCCACCGGGCTGCTGGTGTGGGCCGAGCGGGCGCGGGTGGAGTTGCGGGGGCTGGACGTCCGGTCGGCCTCGCTGGAGGAGGCGTTCCTGGGAATCGCCCGGGAGGCGTCGGAGCGTACGGAGACCGAGGGAGCTGCGGCGGCATGAGCGGGGACATCGTGAACAGCGGGACCGTGGGGGCGGCGAGCGGGGTCAGGGGCGCGGTGACGAGCCCGGCGAGCCGGATGGCCGCACTCGCGCGGGCCGAGCTGACCCTCCTGGGGCGCAGCAAGAGCACGCTGGTCACAGCGGTGCTGATACCGCTCGTGCTGCCGCTCAGTTTCGCCAACGTGATCGACGACATGGACGTCGAGGACATCGGTCTGACGACCGGTCTGGTGCTGGTGCCGGCGGCGATCGGCTTCTCCCTGCTCTTCGGGGTGTACTCGGCGCTGACCGCCATCTACACCGCCAGGCGCGAGGAACTGGTCCTGAAGCGGCTGCGGATCGGCGAGTTGCGGGACGGCGAGATCCTGGGCGGTTCCGCACTGCCGGTGCTGACCACGGCGCTGGTCCAGTCCCTGGTCCTGGTCGCGGCCTCCACGGTGGTGCTGGACATCCCCGCGCCGAAGGTGCCCCAGCTGGCCGCCGTGGGACTGCTGTTGGGTCTGGTGATGTGCGCGGCGCTGGGGGCGGTCACTGCGGCCCTGACCCGGAGTGTGGAGAGCGCCCAGGTCACCACCGCGCCGTTCGTGATGGTCTCGATGATGGGCTCCGGAGTGACCTTCCCGCTGGAGATGCTGCCGGACCGGGCCGCCACGCTCTGCGCCCTGCTGCCGCTGTCCCCGGTGATCACCCTGATACGCGGTGGATGGACCGCCGACCTCTCGGCCTACGAGGCACTGGGGGCGATATCCACAGGCCTGGCCTGGACAGTGCTGGCGGTGTTTGCTGTACGGCGATGGTTCCGGTGGGAGCCCCGGCGCTGACCTGCCGGGGGACGGGGGAGACACGAGGATGCGCAGGCCGGGAGGCTGGTGGCGACGCAAGAGCACACCGGCGAAGGTCGAGACCTACACGCGGTGGTCGTTCCACTTCTTCGCGGTGGCCGAGCTCGCCGCGGTGGGGCTGCCCTTCACGGGCGCGGCGTTGTGGACCAGGTCCACGCTCTGGCTGCCGGGGATGATGCTCGTGCACTCCACGCTCTCCGGTCTGACGGCATCGCGAGCGCTGGACTGGACGCGAGGGCGCCGCCCCCGTCCCGTGCGACTGCTGTGGGCCCTCGCCGCCGCCACCGCGGCCGTCGCCGCGGCAGCGCTCTGGATCTCGCAGCACGGACCGGACCGGGAGGACGTCAAAGCCGCCGCTGGCGCGGTGTTCGGAATCTCCCTGATCTTCGGAGCCGGCGTCACCGCGCTCGGCATACGGGAGCGGCGCCGGGTGTTCGGAGTCGTCCATGCCTTCGCCGTCGTCGGCGGACTGATGGCCTACTCGATCACCCAGGACGGGCTCGCCACGCTCATGGCGATGACGGCGGTCGTGGTCGGCGGTGGGTTTCTCGCCTTCACCTCCGTCTTCTCCGTGTGGCTGCTGGACGCGGTGTACCGGCTCGACGAGGCCCGCGAGACCCGGGCGCGGCTCGCCGTCGCCGAGGAGCGGCTGCGGTTCGGGCGGGATCTGCACGATGTGATGGGGCGCAACCTGGCGGTGATAGCGCTGAAGGCCGAGCTGGCGGTGCAACTCGCCCGGCGTGAGCGGCCCGAGGCGGTGGAGCAGATGATCGAGGTGCAGCGGATAGCGCAGGACTCGCAGCGGGAGGTGCGGGAGGTCGTACGGGGGTACCGGGAGGCCGATCTCGCGGTGGAACTGGCGGGCGCCCAGGGGGTGTTGACGGCCGCCGGGATCGCCTGCGAGATGAGCGGGGAGGCGGAGGGGCTGCCCGACGAGGTGCAGTCGACGCTCGGCTGGGTGGTGCGGGAGACGACGACGAACGTGCTGCGGCACGGGGACGCCGGGCGGTGCACGGTGGGGCTGCTGGTCGCGGAGGGACGCGTGGTGCTGACCGTGGAGAACGACGGGGCCGAGGCCGGACGGGACGGCGACCGCGGTGGCGGATCGGGGCTCGCCGGGTTGCGAGAGCGACTGCGGCGGGTGGACGGGACGTTGGAGGCCGGGTTCACGGGGCCCGGGGTGTTCCGGGTGGTGGCCGAGGTGCCGCTGAACAGGACGGGCATTGTGAGCGAGGTCACTTCATGACGGTGCGGGTACTGCTCGCCGACGACGAGCACCTCATCCGGGGTGCGCTGGCGGCGCTGCTCTCCCTGGAGGACGATCTGGTGATCGTCGCCGAGGCGGCCACCGGACCGGAGGCGCTGGCGATGGCGCGGGCGCATGAACCGGATGTGGCCGTGCTGGATCTTCAGATGCCCGGGGCGGACGGTGTGAAGGTCGCCACATCGTTGCGGACCGAACTGCCCGACTGCCGGGTGCTGATCGTGACCAGCCATGGTCGGCCGGGCCATCTGAAGCGGGCGCTTGCGGCGGGTGTGCGCGGGTTCGTCCCGAAGACGGTGAGCGCCCAGCGGCTCGCGGAGATCATACGGACCGTGTACTCCGGAAACCGTTACGTCGACCCGGACTTGGCCGCCGACGCCATAGCGGCCGGGGACTCGCCGCTGACCGCGCGGGAGGCCGAGGTGCTCGAACTCGCCGCCGAGGGGGCGCCGGTCATGGAGATCGCCGAGCGGGCGGGGCTGTCGCAGGGGACCGTGCGGAACTATCTGTCGTCGGCCGTGTCCAAGCTGGGCGCGGAGAACCGGCACGCGGCGGTGCGTCTCGCACGGGAGCGGGGTTGGGTATAGTTGGCCTCGCGCCACGGCGCACTGCGGACGTAGCTCAGTTGGTAGAGCGCAACCTTGCCAAGGTTGAGGTCGCGAGTTCGAGCCTCGTCGTCCGCTCCAGTGAAACCCCGGTCCGGTGGACCGGGGTTTTTGCGTGGGCCGGGGCTCGGCAGGGCGGGGCGGCCCCCGGTTGCCCAGGGGCCGTTCGCGCCGTGCGGGTCAGGACCAGCGGGTGCCGGTGAGGAGTTCGTACGCCTCGATGTACTTGGCGCGGGTCGCGTCGACGATCTCCTGGGGAAGCCGCGGCGGGGGCTGCTCGCTCTTGCGGTCCCAGCCGGACGCGGGCGAGGTGAGCCAGTCGCGGACGAACTGCTTGTCGTACGACGGCTGGGCACGGCCCGGCTGCCACTGGTCGGCCGGCCAGAAGCGGGAGGAGTCCGGGGTGAGGACCTCGTCGGCGATGACAAGGGTGTCGCCGTCGAAGCCGAACTCGAACTTGGTGTCGGCGAGGAGGATGCCCCGGTCGCGGGCGATGTCGCGGGCGCGGCCGTAGACGGCGAGGGTGGCCTGGCGGAGCTGGGCGGCGGTGTCGGCGCCGACCTGACGGGCGACTTCCTCGTAGGAGACGTTCTCGTCGTGTTCGCCGACGGCGGCCTTGGTGGCCGGGGTGAAGATCGGGGCGGGGAGTTCGCTGCCGTCGACCAGGCCTTCGGGGAGGGCGAGACCGCAGACCGTGCGGGACGCGTCGTACTCGACGAGTCCGGAGCCGGTGAGGTAGCCGCGGGCCACGCACTCGACGGGCAGCATCCGCAGGGACTTGCAGATCAGGGTGCGGCCGGCCCAGTCGGCGGGGGCGCCGACGGGCAGTTCCGTGCTGAGGACGTGGTTGGGGATCAGATCGGCGAGCTGGTCGAACCACCACAGGGAGAGCTGGGTGAGGACACGGCCCTTGTCGGGGATCTCCGTCGGCAGCACCCAGTCGTAGGCGGACATACGGTCGCTGGCGACCATCACGAGGTCGCCCGCCTCGTTCTGGTACAGCTCGCGCACCTTGCCGGTGTGCAGATGCACCAGGCCCGGCACCTGAAGGGGCTCGGGCTTTTCTACGAATCCGGACACGGTTCCTCCCCGTGGTTCTGTCCTAGGCCTTGATTGTCCCGTACATCGGGATTGATCAAGGACGGAGGGTCCGTCGACCACGGGGGAGGCGTCAGTCGCGCTTGCAGATGCGGTCGAGGAGGTTGGCGGTGGCGCGCTGGATCCGGGGGTCGACATGGCCGGGGCGGTCCAGGGCGGGGGACCAGGCGAAGGTGCCGGAGGCGAAGACCAGGGCGCCGGAGGGGGCGCGGTAGAGCGAGGTCTCCTGGTGGCGCAGGACACCCTCGTGGTCGCTGTACGGGGAGTGGGCGAGGAGGATGCGTTCCTCGTGGGGCGGGAGCGGGGTGCGGGGGAAGTAGCGGTCGGCCTCGCCCGCGACCAGGCCCTCGATGCCCTCGCCCTCATGGGTTCCGGTGGCCTCCCACAGCCAGTGGTCGGCGTTGCGCACGATCAGCGGATGCGGCTCGGGGACCCTGCCCGCGTACTGGATGCCGACGAGCTGCTGCTCGGCGCGGTCGATCTCGCGCCAGAGGACCGATTTGCCGGGGCCCTTGCGTTTGCGGCAGGTGAGCAGCCGGGCGGGGACTCCGGACGGGGACGGGCCCAGCTCCACCTGCCAGTACAGAGTGTTGGCGGAGAGGAAGACGAGGGAGGTGCCGCTGTCCCGGGCGAGCTCGACCGTGCGGCGCATGGTCGTCGACCAGTACTCGTCGTGGCCGGGGAAGACCAGACCTCGGTAGCGGGTGGGGTCGACCTGTCCGGAGTGCAGATCGCGGGCGTCGGCGTAGGCGAGGTCGTAGCCGTAGCGCTCGGCCCAGCGGATGACGTCGTAGGCGTGGCCGACGTGCAGGGGCAGGCCCGCGCCCGCGTACGGCCGGTCGAAGGAGACCGTGGTCGCGGCGTCGGCCTCGCCGAGGAGCCGGCCGTTCCTGTCCCAGGCGTGGTAGAAACTGGCGCCGGTGCGGCCGTCCTCGGGGTAGAGGTTGTAGGCCTGCCAGGTGACGTCGGGCAGGAGCAGCAGCAGGTCGGCGGGGTGCTGGTCGCGGACGGTGAAGGGGACGTGGGAGCGGTAGCCGTCGACGGTGGTGAGGACGGCGACGTACGCGCCGACACGCCAGTACGAGGGGATCTGCAGCCGCCAGGAGAGCCACCAGTGGTGGCAGGAGACCGTGCGGTCGGCGGTCAGCGGCGGGGGCTGGACGATGCCGGAGAGCCGGGGGCTGGTGGTGATCTTGGCGGCGCCGGCGCCGTCGTAGTGGCCGATGCGGTAGATGTCGACGCTGAACTCCTGCGGCGGGTCGACCGTGATGTGGAAGTCGACGGCCTCGCCGGGGGCGACCGCGCCGGTGGAGGTGAAGCCCTTGATCTGGCGGCGGACGTCGTCGGCGGAGCGGGGGACGCCGGACGCGGATGCCGGGCCGGGTGCGGTACGGGGCCCCGGGACCCTGGGGCGGTCCGTGCCGCCCGGCCTGCGCGCGGGGGCCTGGTCGACGTACCAGGGGACGACCTGGCCCGTGTCGTCGAAGTACGTCTCGCTGCCGCGCAGCCAGGGGACGGGGCCCTGGCCGAAGGGATCCGTCACGGCGTGGGCCAGTGCTCCCGACTCCCAGCGGCGGATGTGCTCGGGTCCCGGTGCCATGGCGCTCCCCTCCCTGGTGCCCCCGTGATCCGGCGGTGCGGTCGCTACGCGGTGCGCGCCGGCCGGTCCGCCGGCTGACGGCTGTCCTATGTCGCACGCCCATGCCATGGGCGCGATCGGTCCCAGCACATCACATAACGCGCGCAGACAGTCACTATTCGTTGCGAATTGGCCGAAAGTGGAACCAGGGGGTCCGTTCCGGGCGGGGTTCTGCGGGGCTCGGCGCTTCGGGGCCTTCCGGGGGCGCGGGGCGGGCCGATGCGCCGGTCAGCCGAGTCGCACCGGCTTCTCCGGACGTATGCCCAGTTCCACCAGCCAGGCGCGCAGGGGGGCCGCGTCGCCTTCCTCGACGAGACTGAGGACACGGGGAGCGAGATCGGCCACGCGTTCGCCGTCGACGAGGAGGGTGGGGCCGTCGAGCCAGTCGAGACCGGGGGTCGCGCCGACGGTGTCCATCGCGGCGCAGCAGACCATCGCCGTGACGTGGTCGGCGAGCAGTTCGCGGTCGGTGCGCGGGGGCTGGAGCGGGAAAAGGGGGAGCGCGCCGTCCTCCCAGAGCGGGCCGTCGGGGCCGCCCTGACCGCCGCTGGGCACGGCCGGGGTCGCCGCCTCCTCGCGCACCACCTCGACACCGAGCCGCGCGGCAAGGGCCGTGCTGTGGGGGTTGGGGGCGGGGAGCTCGTCCTCGTCGTAGTCGTCGTCCAGGGTGGGGGGTGGGGTCGGGGCGGGGGTGGACTCCACGGAGCCTGTGGGGTCGACGGGAGCCATGGAGGCCGTCGGGGCGGCACCCGCGTTCGACGGTGAGTCGGGCTCTGTCGGGCCGGTCGGGTCCGTCGGGTCTGTCGGGCCGGTCGGGTCCGTCGGGTCTGTCGGGTCCGTCGGGTCGGTCGGGTCCGTCGGGTCGGTCGTCAGGTGGTCCAGGACGCGGGCCAGGGTGGGGCCGGCCTGGTGGTGGGACGGGGGGCCGGGGGTGGGGCGGACGACGAGCGCGTCGAGGACGCGGTGGAGGCGGGCCGCATCGGTGCGCCATTTACGGTCGACGACTTCCTCCGGGTACTCCTGCCAGTCCACCGGGGACCAGTCCGGGCCGGGCTCCGCGGGGCCGCCGTGGAAGAGGCGGGCGGCGAGCAGGGAGGCGGCCTCGTCGACGGCGCCGGGTTCTTCGAGAAGGTCACAGGCCGGCCGCTCCCCGAGGCGGGAGGCGAAACCCTCGGCCAGGCGGTCCCGGCGGGAGAGCTCCGTCAGGGCCGCCACCACACCCGCGTCGAGCCGGGAGGGCCAGCGGCCCATCCGCCAGGCCGGCAGGGCGACCCGGGTCAGCAGCCGGTCCCAGCCCGCGTACGCGAGGCCCACCTGCTCCTGGGCGACGATCCGCAGCCCGTAGTCCACGGCCTGTGCGCGCTCGGCCGCCGCCGCGGCCACGCCCCGCTCCATCTCGGCGGCGTGCACCTGGCAGTTCCGCAGCATCAGCCGGCTGACCCACTCGATCCCGGCACAGACGAGGCGGGAGGCGGGACAGCGCCCACGGTCGGCGGAGACGGCCACGGCGGCGTCCAGTCCCCGTACGAAACGCCGGGCCGCCGCTATGTCGGGGTGCGCCGAGGGGCCCGTACCGGCGACGACCGGGGCGAGGACGGCGCGCAGTTCGCCGACGCGCATCCACCACAGGAAGGGGGAGCCGATGACGAGGACCGGCGCCGTCGCCGTACGACGGGGCAGGTGGTGGCGGCTCGGGCCGGCACCGGCTATCTCGTCGCCGACGCGGGGCGCGGGCGGGCCGTGGGCCGGATGGGTGCGGTCCTCCAGCCAGCTGTCGCAGTCCGGGGTGAGCGCTATGGCGGAGGGCGCGGGGACGTCGAGACGGTCGGCGAGGTCGCGCACCAGCCGGTACAGATCGGGTGCCGCCTCCTCGGCGACGGCGACCGTGGGGCTGACGGCGGGGCGGGCACGGGCCACGACCAGGCCCACGACACCCGCGGCGAGCAGCACGACCAGCGCGACCACGCCCACCACCCAGCGGGCGCCGTCCCAGCCCGGGCCCATGAAGTGCCCGGTGGAGCCACCGGCGAGCAGGATCACGGCGGCGGCCGCGGGCAGCAGCGCGACGGCGAGCGCCCGGCTGCGGATGCGCAGCACGGCCAGCGCCCGGGCCCGCGCGCTCTGCGTGCCCGCCTCCACACCCATGCCGGTCACGACCGGAACTCACCCCCTCGCCGTCTCGCGGTCCTCGCTCGCCTGCTCTTGCTCACTCCCCCACTGTGGCACCCGCCACTGACATCGCAATGCAAGTGGGCCAAGTGCCGGAATGCTTGCGCCGCACCCTAGTTGGCGCTCCGGTCTCCGTCAGCCGGATAGCTCAGCGCTCACTCGATGGAATGGCTTTGGGGAAAGGTGCGGGACGGTGGGCAACGATCAGGCCCCGGGTTTCGCGGGAGTCCGCGAGGGGCTCCCACAGGGCCCGGGGCCTGAGGTACGCAGGTGGTGCGTCGGTGACGCACAGGGGCCGCGCTGGGCGGATCCTGGCTCTTCGCGGGGTGCGCGCGGGCTGCTACGCGCCCGCCGCGGCCTTCGCGGCGATGTCCGTACGGTGCTGGGAACCGTCGAGACCGATGCGCGCGACGGCGTCGTACGCCCGCTCGCGGGCCTCGGTCAGGTCCGTGCCGGTCGCGGTGACGGACAGGACGCGGCCACCGGCGCTGACGACCGTCTCGCCGTCCTTCTTCGTCCCCGCGTGCAGCACGTAGGCGTGCGGGGCGTCCTCGGCGGCCACCTCGGCGAGACCGGTGATCGGGTCGCCGGTGCGGGGGGTGCCGGGGTAGTTGTGCGAGGCGATGACGACGGTGACGGCCGCGTCGTCGCTCCAGCGCAGCGGCTCCAGGTCGGCGAGGGTGCCGGTGGCCGCCGCGAGCAGGACACCCGCGAGCGGGGTCCTCAGCCGGGCCAGGACGACCTGTGTCTCAGGGTCGCCGAACCGGGCGTTGAACTCGATGACGCGCACCCCGCGGGAGGTGATCGCGAGGCCGGCGTAGAGCAGCCCGGAGAACGGGGTGCCGCGGCGGCGCATCTCGTCGACGGTCGGCTGGAGGACGGTCGTCAGGACCTCCTCGACCAGCTTCGGGTCGGCCCACGGCAGCGGGGAGTACGCGCCCATGCCGCCGGTGTTCGGGCCCTCGTCGCCGTCGAGCGCGCGCTTGAAGTCCTGGGCGGGCTGGAGCGGGAGGACCGTCTCGCCGTCGGTGATCGCGAAGAGGGAGACCTCGGGGCCGTCGAGGAACTCCTCGATGACCACGCGCTCGCAGGCCGCGGCATGCGCCTTGGCCACCTCGAGGTCGGCGGTCACGACGACACCCTTGCCGGCCGCGAGACCGTCGTCCTTCACGACGTACGGCGCACCGAACGCGTCGAGGGCCTCGGCGGCCTCCTCGGCGGTCGTGCAGACGTACGAACGGGCGGTCGGGACCGCGGCCCCGGCCATGACCTCCTTGGCGAAGGCCTTCGACCCCTCGAGCTGCGCGGCCTCCCGGGACGGCCCGAAGACCGGGATCCCCGCCTCCCGTACGGCGTCGGCGACCCCGGCCACCAGTGGCGCCTCCGGGCCTACGACGACCAGCTCGGCGCCGAGCTCCCGCGCCAGCGCGGCCACGGCGTCGCCGTCCAGGGCGTCGACCGCGTGCAGCTCGGCGACCTCGGCGATGCCGGCGTTGCCGGGGGCGCAGTGCAGGGCGGTGACCGCGGGGTCGAGGGACAGTGAGCGGCACAGGGCGTGTTCGCGGGCGCCGCTGCCGATGACGAGGACGTTCACAGGGGTCAGCCTAACGGGAGGGGGCGGGTTCCCTTTGTGCGGGAGGCTGAGGGACGGGGGGGTCGGGCGTTCGTAGGTTTATCCGAAGGAGGGCCGTGTCGCGCGGGGTGCGGTGCGGTGATCAGGCCGGTGGGCGCCGAGCTCTCTGCTCCGCCCGGCGCCGAGCTCTCTGCTCCCGGGGGCCGGGCCGGGACCGCGGCGCCTACTCGTTGGTGTACTCCTCCACCACCGTGGCCCCCAGCTCGCGCACGATCAGTTCGTGGCCGGAGAGAGCCGACTCGTTGAGGTCGGGGTCGTCGTCCTCGGGAATGTCGTCCTCGGGGGCCACCGGCTCCGGGGCAGGGGCCTGGGCAGGGGCGGGGGCCACCGCGGGACCGCTGGGGGACGCGGGCGCAGAGGTGGAGGGGGACGGGGTGTGCGGGGCGGGACCGGCGGAGGCCGGGGGCTGGGGGGACGGGGCGCTGCCGCCGTAGCCGCCGCCCGGAGCGCCGTAGGAGGAGGAGGCGCCGTATCCGCCCTGCGCACCACCGCCGCCGCCCGGAGCGCCGTGACCGCCGGTCGGCGCGGGGGCCGGTCCACCCGACGGGTCGATGACCGCCTCGATCTTCCACTGGACGTTGAACTGCTCGGCCAGGGCCTGGCGCAGCACGTCCTCGCTGCCGCTGCTCGCGAAGTTGTCACGGGCGCCGGCGTTGACGAAGCCGAGCTGGAGGGTGGTGCCGTCGAAGCCGGCGACATGGGCGTTCTGGCTGAGGAGGATCCAGGTGAAGCGGCGTCGGTTCTTGACCGCCTCCAGGATGTTGGGCCACAGCATGCGGGGATCGAGGCCACCGGCGGTGGGTGCGTAGGCGCCGGCGGCCGGTGCGCCGGCGGCTGGCGGGGCCGCGGAGGCGGGGGGCCGGGCAGGGGCCTGGGCGGGCTGCGGAGCCTGGGCGGCGGGGGATGCCGCTGGGGGACGTACCGCTCCACCACCCGCGGGGGTGGCCGTGGGCCAGCCGCCCGGCCGGCGTCCGCTGCCCGCGGCGGTGGCGGTGGGCCAGGCCCCGGCGGCGGGGGGCTGGGAGGGCGGCTGCGCGGGACCGGCTTCCGGGGCGGGAGGCGCGGAGGGCCCTGCGGGCGGGGCGGAGGCCGCGGCGGCGGGGGGCGTGGCGGAGGGCTGCGCCGGGGCCTGGGCGGGGGGCTGCCCAACCGGCGGGCCGGAAGGCTGAGACTGCGGCTGCCCCTGGGCCGGGGCCTGCCCGGCGTAGGGGGCCGGACCGGCTGCTCCGGCGCCCGCGCCGCCCCGCACCGCCGCACGGGCGGCGGCCGCTCCGCCTCCCGGCGGGATCGGGGCGCCGCCGGTCGCGGCGGGAGCGCCGTGGGCCTCGGGGCCGGGCACGTACCCCACGGGGGGCATGCCCTGGACGCCACCGGCGGAGAAGTTCACGCCGCGCTCGATGCGGTCGAGGCGGGCCATGACGGAGCGCTCGTCGCCGTAGGCGGCGGGAAGCAGCACGCGCGCACAGATCAGCTCGAGCTGGAGGCGGGGCGAGGTGGCGCCGCGCATCTCGGTGAGGCCCTCGTTGACGAGGTCGGCGGCACGGCTGAGCTCGGCGGCGCCGAAGACACCGGCCTGGGCCTGCATGCGCTCCAGGACGTCGGCGGGGGCGTCGAAGAGCCCCTTCTCGGCGGCGTCCGGGACGGCGGCGAGGATGACGAGGTCACGCAGCCGCTCCAGGAGGTCGGCGACGAACCGCCGTGGGTCGTTGCCCCCCTCGATGATCCGGTCCACGACCTCGAAGGCGGCCGCCCCGTCACCCGTGGCGAAGGCCTCGACGACCGAGTCGAGCAGCGTGCCGTCCGTGTAGCCGAGGAGGGAGGTGGCCATGGCGTACGTCACACCGGCGTCGCTCGCGCCCGCGAGGAGCTGGTCCATGACGGACATGGAGTCACGCACGGAACCGGCGCCCGCGCGCACGACGAGCGGCAGCACGCCTTCCTCGACCGGGATGTCCTCCTTCTGGCACACCTCGCCGAGGTACTCCCGGAGGGTGCCGGGCGGGACGAGCCGGAACGGGTAGTGGTGCGTACGCGACCGGATCGTCCCGATGACCTTCTCGGGCTCGGTGGTGGCGAAGATGAACTTCAGATGCTCCGGGGGCTCCTCGACGACCTTGAGGAGCGCGTTGAAACCGGCCGACGTGACCATGTGGGCCTCGTCGATGATGTAGATCTTGTAGCGGCTGCGGGCGGGCCCGAAGAAGGCCTTCTCGCGCAGGTCACGGGCGTCGTCCACACCACCGTGCGAAGCGGCGTCGATCTCGATGACGTCGATCGAACCCGGGCCGTTGCGCGCGAGGTCGCGGCAGGAGTCGCACTCCCCGCAGGGAGTCGGCGTCGGGCCCTTCTCGCAGTTCAGACAGCGGGCCAGGATGCGCGCGCTGGTGGTCTTCCCGCACCCACGCGGCCCGCTGAACAGGTACGCGTGATTGACCCGGTTGTTCCGCAGCGCCTGCTGCAGCGGGTCGGTGACATGCTCCTGCCCGATGACCTCGGCGAACGACTCCGGGCGATAGCGGCGGTACAGCGCGAGAGACGACACGCATACGAGGTTATAGGCGCCCACTGACATCCGGCCCCGCGCACGATCCCGGGCCACTCACGGAAACGCGGCCCTTGAAACGGCCCGCCCCCGGACACGCGAGCGCCCCCCACGCACCCGCCAGAGCCAACCTACCCTTGCTGCCTTCCGGCCCTGGGGGAGTTCAGTCAGATAGCGCCGCGTGAGGGGCTGCCCAAACAGTACCCGATGCCGACGGCCAGGAACGACCCCGCCGGACCGTCGAGGAACGAGTTCGCGAGCACTCCTCTCGGTCATGTAATGTTTCCGGCGGAGGATTCGCCTAGAGGCCTAGGGCGCACGCTTGGAAAGCGTGTTGGGGGCAACCCCTCACGAGTTCGAATCTCGTATCCTCCGCAGCCGCCTGAACAGGCGAAACGAAGAGCCGGACCGCTTAGTGCGGTCCGGCTCTTCGGCATGCCCTGGTTGCAGTTTCGGTTGCGTTTATAGGCAACATTCGGGACATACCTGCCAGGCAGAAAGACGCACGCTCGCATCCGTGGGGCGACTGACGACGGAGTCACGGCAGCCGTCATAGCCCGATCATCCGGACCTTGCCGCCGCACAGCCGGGTCATGTCATCGATATCCGACGTGAGAATGGCGACCGGGCCAGGCTGACGCAAGGCCGCTTCGGCGACGGTGGCGTCGATCGCGTACTTGTGTCCGTGCAGGCCGACGCTCTTGAGCAGTTGTGCCGCCGCCTTGGCCGTCGCCTCGGTGACCGGCTCCACCTTGACCCGGGAGAGCGCCCATTGCAGTCGGGGCAGGTTCACCCTGGTGTGGCTCACCTCCACGATGGTGTTGGCGCTGACGACAAGGTCCGCTCCCATGTCGTGGAACACCTGGAACATCGCCAGAACCTTCCGATCCTGCGCCACCCAGGCCGACAACCCCTCGCTGTCCAGGACGACAGTCTCGATGTGCCCGCTCACGCAGCGCTCGCGCCACCGGCGGCCTGCGTCGTACCGAAGATCCGCGCCCGCGCCTCGGCCAGCTCTTCCTCACTGAAGGCCCCGTGCTCGTCTGCGTGGCTGCGCAGGTCGGCCCCCAGAAGCTGGTGCCGGATCTGTCTGGCAACCGCTTCGGCCACGTAGCCGGAGATGTTGTCCGTGATCTTCTTCAGCTCCGCCACCTGCTCGGTGGGGAGTGTCACCGTGATGCGCGTGGTGTCAGCCATAGCGGTAAGCATACTGCGGTATGCGTGCTATGTGCTCTCTGTTTACCGCGGTCGGTCCGGTCAGCTGCAATCGGGGCGGCCGCCCGTTCGAGCACGGGCTCAGGTCGGTTCGAGCACGGGCTCAGCTGTGCAGTTGTGCGGCGCGTCAGTTCAGCGGGCCCAGTAGCGGTGTGCCTCGATCCATTGCGAGCCCTCCGGGGCGGGCTCGGGCAGCGGCAGGTCCAGAATTCCGATGTCCTGTCGGACCGGCCCCCGGACGCAGCGTGCGACCACGCGCCCGTCCTCGGCCAGATCGACACCGACCACGTTCACCTCGACGCCGAGAACAGTCGTGGCGAACGGTACGGCAAGGCTCTCCTCGATCATCGTGAAGAAGGCGGTGAGCTGCTCATCCTCGCCGTAGGCGTCGACGGTGACCTCTTCGATCAACGCCTCCAGCACGGCTGGGTCCCAGGTGCTCATGGCCTCACCGTAGCGCCGCACCGTACGGTTGAGGACCGGTGTGTTCAGCAGCGGCATATCCGCCGCGCGCCGTCGCCAGCAGTCAAGCCAGGGCCTGCGGTTGCCAGCGTGTGAGGTTGCCTGGTGGGGTTCGGTGGTGAGCAGGCCAGGGGAGCGTCCGGCAAGCGAACAGGGCGGAAGAGAGTGGCACGAGTCGTCGTACGAGAGCCGAGTACGGGCGCGAGGAACGCACCGCCGCTGGCCCGGCGGGAAACATCCGCCTTCGTGAGGGAACTGCTCGGCGCCGGCTGGGCGGCGGTGTTCCTGGCCGGTGAGCCCGCCCGCCTCGGGCGGCTACTGCTGTGGAAGCCGACCGGGGCAGCAGCCGAAGACAGCATGGAACCCACCGGCCTTGAGACCGAGGCGGTGGAGCTGGTCCTGCCGCACGGCCGCTCGGTCAGGCGGCGCAAGGTCGAGGGTTACGCGCTGCCTGTCGCCGTCGCCGTCTCCGCCCTGGCCGATGCGGAGCCGACGCATCCTTCCAGCGCCGCCTGGCAGGCCGCCGCCTGGTTCGCGCTGCGGCTGCTCGCTGACGGCCGTCTGCACCCGGCCCTCACTCCCGCCGGTTACGACACCTGGCAGGTGGGTCCTTTTACCGCCGCCCAGCGCCAGACGCTGGACGCCCTGGCCGCCGCCTTCCCGCCACACGCCCACTGCCTGCCCGAGCCAGGCCCTGCGCCGGTACGGATCACCGAACCGGCCGCACTGGTACGCCAGTTCTGCGACGCGGTCGCCGATGATCTGGTCCGTACGCCGGCCGCGCCGCTCGCCATGGGAGCGCTGCCGTACGCCTGGCGCGAGGCCCATGCCGTGCCCGCCTTGCGTGAATGGGCCGAGGAAACCCAGGCGGCGCTCACCTCCGAGGTCAGTGTCTCCCTGCGCGTCGACGTACCCGAAGGACGCCGACGGCAGTTCCGGGCCGTCCTGCAACTGCACACCGCGGCGGACCCGGCGCTCGTCATCGAGGCCGCGCGGCTGTGGAGCGAGCCGACCGAAGTGGAGCGGCTGCTCGGCCCGCGCGCCGAGACCGAGACCCTGCTCGCCCTGCGTCGCGGCGCCCGTGCCTGGCCCCCGCTGCGGAGAATGCTCGACGATGCCGCTCCCGATCAGCTCAGGTTGACCGACGACGAAGCCTTCGAGCTCCTCGGGGACGCCACGGACGCGCTGCGCGCGGCCGGTGTCGACGTGCACTGGCCGCGCGAACTGGTCAAGGCGCTCACCGCGACCGCGGAGATCGGGCAGCGCACCGCCCCCGGTTCCGCCGCGGGCGGCCTGCTGGACACCGAGGCCCTCCTCGACTTCCGCTGGCAGGTCTCCCTCGGCGGCGAGCCGCTCACCGAAGCCGAGATGGATGCCCTCGCAGAGTCCCGCCGTCCCCTCGTCCGGCTTCGCGACCAGTGGGTGGTCGCCGACCCGAAGCTGGTGGCCCGCGCCAAGCGCCGCCGGATGGAACCGCTCACCCCCATGGAGGCGTTGAGCGCCGCGCTGACCGGCGAGACCGAGCAAGACGGTGACCGGGTCCCCTGTGCGGCGGTCGGTGCACTCGGCGACCTGGTCGCTCGTATCCGCGATCCCGAGTCCCGCACCCCCGTGCCCCAGCCCGCCGCCCTCAACGCCACGTTGCGCGAGTACCAGAAGCGAGGTCTGGCCTGGCTGGCCGAGATGTGCGCACTCGGCCTCGGCGGCTGTCTCGCCGACGACATGGGCCTGGGCAAGACCATCACCTTGCTCGCTCTGCACCTGCACCGCCAGACCGACCCCTCCACCGCGGGCCCCACCCTTGTCGTCTGCCCGGCCTCTCTGCTCGGCAACTGGCAGCGCGAGGCCGCCAGATTCGCACCGTCCACCCCCGTACGCCGCTATCACGGCGGCGACCGCCACCTGGGGGACCTGGCCGGCGACGAGATCGTCCTGGTCACCTACGGGGTGCTGCGCCGTGACCGCCAAGTGCTCGCCGAGACCGCCTGGTCGCTGGTGGCCGCCGACGAGGCCCAGCACGTCAAGAACCCCTACGCCGTCACCGCCCGCGAACTGCGCGCCCTGCCCGCCCGCGCCCGCGTCGCTCTCACCGGGACCCCCGTGGAGAACAACCTCTCGGAGCTGTGGGCACTGCTCGACTGGACCACCCCCGGGCTCCTCGGCACGCTCACCGCCTTCCGTGACCGGCATGCCCGCGCCGTCGAGGCGGGCGAGGATCCCGAGGCAGCCGAGCGCCTGTCCCGTCTCGTACGTCCCTTCCTGTTGCGCCGCAAGAAGTCCGACCCCGGCATCGCGCCCGAACTGCCGCCCAAGACCGAGACCGACCGCGTCGTCCCGCTGACGGCCGAGCAGACCATCCTGTACGAGGCACAGGTCCGCGAGACCATGGCGAAGATCGCGGAGTCGGAGGGCATCGCCCGGCGTGGTCTGGTGCTCAAGCTGCTCACCGCGCTGAAGCAGATCTGCAACCACCCCGCCCAGTATCTGAAAGAGCACAGCCTGCGCCAGTCCACTCCCCTGCGGGGCCGCTCCGGCAAGCTCGACCTGCTCGACGAGCTTCTCGACACCATCACCGCCGAAGGCGAATCCGTGCTGGTCTTCACGCAGTACAAACAGATGGCGGCTCTGCTGGAGAAGCATCTGGCCGAGCGCGGCGTCCCCGCTCTCTTCCTGCACGGCGGCACCCCCGTCGCGCGGCGCGAGGAGATGGTGGACCGCTTCCAGCGTGGTGAAGTGCCGGTGTTCCTGCTGTCGTTGAAAGCGGCGGGCACCGGACTCAACCTCACCCGCGCCAGCCACGTCGTGCACTACGACCGCTGGTGGAACCCGGCCGTCGAGGACCAGGCCACCGACCGTGCCTACCGCATCGGCCAGGACAGACCCGTCCAGGTACACAAGCTCCTCGCGGAGGGAACCGTGGAGGACAAGGTGGCGAAGCTGCTCGAAGCCAAGCGCGCGCTCGCCGACGCCGTCGTCGGCTCCGGCGAGGCAGCCCTCACCGAACTGTCCGACGCCGAACTCGCCGAACTCGTCGCCCTGGGAAGGCAGTCATGAGCCCCGCCGTCCCCGGCCCGCGCCGTGCGCCCGCCCGCGGCAAGCGAGCCTTCGCCACGACCTGGTGGGGCCAGGCATGGGTGGCCGCCCTGGAGGACTCCACCCTGGACGCCGGAAGGCTCTCGCGCGGACGCACCTATGCCCGCACAGGCATGGTCGGCCCAGTCACCGTCGCTCCGGGCCAGGTCAACGCCGCTGTCCAGGGCAGCCGCCCGCGCCCGTACCGCTCCTCGGTCCACCTGCCCGTCCTCACCGACCCTCAGTGGGACACCCTGCTCGACACGATCGCGGCCCGCGCCGGGCATCTCGCGGCACTTCTCGACGACGAGATGCCCGCCGAACTCGTGGACGACGCCCGGCACGCAGGCGTCCCACTGCTCCCACTGCCCACCGAGCTTGATCCGGAGTGCTCCTGTCCCGACTGGGGATACCCCTGCAAGCACGCCGCCGCGCTCTGCTACGCCATCGCCGCCACCATCGACACCGACCCGTTCGTGCTCTTCGCACTGCGCGGCCGCGGTCGCGAGGAGGTCTTCGCCCAGCTGCGCGCACTCCGTACGGCAGCACAGGAGACTGCCGCCCCGCCGGCACCGGCCGGCATCCCGGCCGCCGCCGCGTACGCCCACTGGGCCGAAGAGCCCCCCGAACTGCCCGAACTCCCGGAACCCGCCGCCCACACCACAGCACTGCCCGTCGCCCCGCCACCCGGCAGCGGCCTGGCCGCCGCGGACCTGGAACGCCTCATGGCCGACGCCACCGCGCGCGCCGCCCGGCTCCTCGCGGGCGACACCACCGACCTGAACATGACCCAGCACCAGGACGCCGTCCGCATCGCCGCAGGCAACCCCGGACCCGAGTGGTTCCACCACCTGATCCAGAACACTGGCACCAACCCCACTGCCTTCGCACGCCTCACCCGCGCCTGGCGCCACGGCGGCCCCACGGGCATCACCGTCGCCGAACAGCCGTACACCCCCGACCCAACGGTGATGAAGGCCACCCGAACCGCCCTGGATGCGGCCCTCGCCGACATGACCGACTCCCCCACACACCTCAGAACCTGGCGCAACCGCCTCACCCTCACCCACCACGGCATCCAGCTGCGTCTGGGCCCCGACGCCCGCTGGCACCCCTACCTCCAGGACGACGACGGCGAATGGTGGCCCGCGGCACCAGCCGACAGCGACCCGGTCACCGCGCTCACCTCAGCCTGGTCGCAGAAGGGGGAGTAAGGAGGCGATTCCCCGCCGACCAGGAACCACGAGCAGAAGCTGGACACACTCACGCCGCCCCGCTTCCGTGGTTGCAGTTCTGGTTGCATTCACCGGCGTACAGCACCGTTCAGAAGCTCCGCCCGTACCCGCTGCACCGCAGGTCAGGACGTTCCCGTACGCCCCAGAACCCCCGGACGAACATTTGGAAAGCGTGTTGGGGGCAACCCCTCACGAGTTCGAATCTCGTATCCTCCGCAGCCGCCTGAACAGGCGAAACGAAGACCCCGGACCGCTCAGCGGCCGGGGTCTTCGGCGTGCCCTGGTCTCAGTTTCGATCTCACTTATTTCCGGCGAACCCTCGGGATACGGCTCGGACTCAAGGGGTGCGCCCGCGGGCGGCGTCCATCGGCCTGCCTCCTGCTTACGTCTGCACAGTCCAGCATGCGACAGATATAGGAGTATGTTTTATGTAGCTGTACTTCTATGTCTAAGGACGAGGCATGGACAAGCCTGCCGAGATGTTCGACCGGGACTACGAGTGGTCAGCGCTGAGCCGGTTCATCACCGATCCGCAGCCAGGCGCGACCCTCGGGGTGGTCTCCGGACGTCGCCGCCAGGGCAAGACATTCTTGTTGGACGCCGTCTGCCGTGCCGCCGGTGGGTTCTATTTCGGCGCGACCGAAGCAGCCGACGCCGAGTCGCTCCGCCGGATCAGCTCCGCGCTGACCGCTCACGTCCGCCCCGCCAGCCCGTACCACTTCGCCAACTGGTCGGAGGCCGTCGACGCTCTGCTCGCCCTCGGCTCCGAGCGCCCCGTCCCCGTTGTGATCGACGAGTTTCCGTACCTCGCCAAGGCCAACCCGGAGCTCCCCTCGATCATCCAGGAGGCCCTGCGTCCTCTGCGTGACCAGCGCACCGGCTCCCGGACCCGGTTGCTGCTGTGCGGGTCGGCCTTGTCCTTCATGGGCCGGCTGCTGTCAGGCAACGCTCCTCTGCGCGGCCGGGCGGGACTCGAACTCGTCGTACGCCCCCTCGACCACCGTCTCGCCGCCGAGTTCTGGAACATCACGGATCCCCGTCTTGCACTGCAGGTCAACTCGATCGTCGGCGGTACTCCCGCCTATCGGCGTGAGTTCGCCCGAGGTGACAGTCCAGCCGGGCTGGAGGACTTCGACGATTGGGTCGTACGTACGGTCCTCAATCCCGAGACGCCCCTCTTTCGCGAGGCTCGGTACCTGCTGGCCGAGGAACCAGACCTGCGTGACACCGCCCTGTACCTGTCCGTTCTGGCGGCCGTGGCCGACGGCAACGCCACGCGTGGAGGCATGGCCGGGTATCTGGAGCGCAAGGCCACCGACATCGCACACCCCATCAACGTCCTCGAGGACGCCGGTCTGCTGTACCGGGACGCCGACGCCTTCCGCGACAACCGCCCCACCTACCGCATCGCCGAACCACTGATCGGCTTCTACCACGCCATCATGCGCCCGGTATGGGACCAGCTGGAGCGCCCCGGCAGCGCTGCCCGGGTCTGGCAGGCCAGCCGTCGCCGTTTCGTCAGCAACGTCATGGGTCCCCATTTCGAGCAGGTCTGCCGCGACTGGGCCCTGCATCATGCCGACGCCGATGTACTCGGTGGCCTGCCCGCCCGCGTCGGCCATGGAGTGGTCCACGACCCCAAAGCCCGCACCGGCCACGAGGTCGACGTGGCCGTTGTGGGCATCGCTGACGGACACGCCAAGCCCCCGCTGCTGGCCATCGGCGAAGCCAAGTGGAACAACACCATGGGCGTCGCCCACATCGAACGCCTCAAGCACATCCGCGAGCTCATCGCCCAGGCCGGCCGCTACGACACCACGCGCACTCGCTTGCTGTGCTTCAGCGGAGCAGGCTTCCATGACAAGGCACACGCCGCTACTGAGACCTCACCGAGCATTCGACTCGTCGACCTGACAAGCCTCTACGGCCAGGCGTAAGCAAGCTGGCATGGCAGTCGGTACCGGAGCGAGCGGTACCACCAGTCGCCGCTTTCCGGGCAGCGGGCGCCACAAGACCCAGAGAAGAGTCGCGCCACCTGGGCGTCGGACTCCAGGCCGCGCAGCGGGTTCGGTACGGCGAGGGTGGTGCAGCCCTGTGCCTGGAGCTTGGCGACGACTCCCTTCCACATGCCGGAGTCGCCGAAGGCGCCGTGGACCACTGCCCCGGAGCTCCACCCCAAGGACCGGCTGCTGCGCACGGCGTCCCGCCTGTTCCACGCCGAGGGCATCCACGCCGTCGGCGTGGAACGCCTCATCACCGAGGCCAAGGTCACGCGCGCCACCTTCTACCGGCACTACCCCAGCAAGGACGACTTGGTCTCCGCCTACCTGACGACCACGGCCGAGGGGATCCGGGACGCGGTCGGCCGGGCGCGAGCCGGCAAGCCGGCCGCATGACGCGGTCCGCGCGGTGATGGCTGTACTCGGCGACTCCACCCTGGAAGACGGCTTCCGTGGCTGCCAGTTCCTCAACGCCGCCGCCGAATACCCCGACCGCACCCACCCCGTGCGCGCGGTCATCGACGACCAGCGCACGTGGCTGTTCGAGGTGCTCCGCGATCTCTCCGCCGATCTGGGCCACCCGGACCCCGGGTATGCCGCGCGCGTACTCGTCCTGCTGCACGACGGCGCGTTCCAGGCAGCGGAACTCGGCGACCCCGCGGTCGTCCGCGAGACACTGCGCCGAGCCGTCGACGAGGTGTTCCCCGCGGAGGGGGCCTGACCGGGACGCCGTCGGGGGCGGTGGTCAGGCCCCCTGGCGCACCAGGCCGCGCGGGCCGAGTGGCCGGACCGCTAGCGGCGGCGGGGGGTGGGGAAGGTCAGGAGGGTCAGGGACAGGGTGAGGACGGCCAGGCCCGCCCAGGAGGTGGCGGGGAGGCGTTCGGCGAGGACCGTGACGCCCAGGACGGCGGCCACCGCCGGTTCGGCCAGGGTCAGGGACGTGGCCGCCGACGCGGACGTACGGCGCAGCCCGTGGCCGAAGAGGCGGTAGGCCAGGTAGACGGTGAACAGGGCGAGGTACACCGTCACCGCCGCGCCCCGGGGCGTGGCGATCCAGCGCAGGTCCATGGAACCCAGCAGGGGCAGGACGAGCAGCCCGGCCGCGCCGAACAGCACGCCCATCACCGCGTCCGAGGAGTGTCCGCGGGTGATCAGACGGCCGCCGATCAGGGAGTAGACGGCGTAGGACAGTCCCCCGCAGGCGGCGAGCGCCACGCCGGTCAGGTCGATCGGGGTGGCCTCGCCGCTGAGCTCGGGCCCGAGGACCAGGAGCGTGCAGCCGAGGACGGCCGCCGCGGTGGCGCCGGTCCAGCGTGCGGTCGGGCGGGCCTGTCCGGTGAGCCAGGACAGCAGACCGGCGAAGACCGGCGCGCTGCCGAGCGCGATCACGGTGGCGACCGCCACCCCGGTCCGGGCCACGGCCGGGTAGAACGTGACGGGGTACCCGGCCACCGCGAGCGCGCCCAGGGCGAGCAGTCGGCGTTCGCCGCGGGTGCAGGCGGCGGGCAGGGAACGGGCGCCCCGGGAGGTGAGGAACAGCAGGAGACCGCCGAGGGCCAGTCCGGCGGAGCCGATGGCCGCGGCGGGCGCGTCGGCGGGTGCCAGGGAGCCGGCGGTTCCGGTCGTGCCCCACATCACGGCCGCGATCAGGATGGGGGCGGGGCCGCTGAGGAGGCCGGCGGTGCGAGAGGGGCGCGGGGCGGCGTCGGATGCGCGCGCGGGGGTCAGGGGGGTGGTGCGGTTCGGCACAGTCGTGAACCTTCGTTGTCGCATGCGTCGGGGACTGGATCCGCAACGGGCGCACGACAACAGCCCCTGACCGAGTTCGCTCGGTGGGGGCCGGGGAGATCAACCGCCGGTGTCCGCGCCCGTCAGGCGCAGAGGGGCGGCAGAACGACGTGCCAGTAGGTGTTCACCCGGCCGATCGTACCGGGGGATGAGGGCAGGGGGCCGGGGTGCTGTACGGCGGCTCGATCAGCCCGCCGACGCCGTCGTGCCGCGGGTCACCAGGCGGGGTGCGACGACCTCCTCCCCGGCCGGGGTGTCGCTCGCCTCCAGGCGGGCCGTGACATGGGTGACCGCGAGTTCGGCCATGCGGGGAATGTCCTGGGCCACGGTCGTGAGGTCGACGTGGGGCAGGCGGGCCAGACGGCTGTCGTCGAAGCCGACCACCGAGATCTCGCCGGGGACCGGGACACCCGCGCGGAAGAGGGTGTGGAGCGCGCCGGTGGCGCACGCGTCGTTGAAGGCCAGGAGGGCGCCGGGCCGGGGGGTGGTGGCGAGGAGGGCGGTGGCCGCGGCGGCGCCGTCCTCGGCGGCGAGTCCTCCGGGCAGGACACGGATGCGGTCGGCGAGGCCGTGACGGTTCATGGCGGTGCGGTAGCCGCGGCGGCGTTCGGCCGCGCCCGGTGCCCGGCCGCCGTCGATGTGGGCGATGTCGCGGTGGCCGAGCGCCACCAGGTGGTCGACGGCCTGGCGGGCGCCCTCGTCGTCGGCCGTGCGGACGACGTGGACGCCCTCGATCGCCGGGCGCAGTCGCCGGGCCACGGAGACCAGCGGCAGGAGGGCGGCGAGTTCGGCGAGGCGCGCGGCGGGGGCCCGGGGCCCGAGCAGGATCAGCGCTTCGCAGCGGTCGCCGAGCAGTGACTCGACCGCCTGGCGCTCGCTGCGGCCGGCGGCGACGGGGCTGAGGGCGATCTGGTAGCCGACGGACTCCGCGGCGGCGTAGAGCTGTTCGACCAGGTCGGTGTGGAACGGCTCCTGGATCTCGAACTGCACGCCGATCAAGTGGGTGCGGTTGCTGCGCAGCAGCCGGGCGCGGGAGTCGGGGCGGTAGCCGATCCCGCGGGCGGCTTCGAGGACACGCTCGCGGGTGGCCGGGCTCGCGCCCTTGGCTCCGCGCATCACGATGGAGACCAGCGCCGTGGACACACCGGCGCGTGCGGCGACGTCGGCGAGTGTCGGCCGACGGCCGTCGGGGGCCCCGGGGGACGGTGGCACGGCGGTCCTCCCTGGTCGAGTACGTGGTCACTGGGTGCGGCGGCCGACCGACGGCGCCTGCGGGGGCCGGCTCCCGTACCGCCGACGATCGTAGACGAGGACGAACTCTCTGGTCAGGTGTACTGCAACGTTCTAGACCGGATGTCTTGACATGGCCCTCCTGGGCTGGCGTACTGACCGCAGACTTCTAGAACGTTCTAGTCTCTGAGAGGGGCGAACGACGATGTTCACGCTGGCGGTCTGCGCCGAGATGGTCTTCCGGGACCTGCCCGTCGACGAGCGGGCACGACGTATCCACGACGCGGGTTTCCAGGTCGAGATCTGGGACTGGACCCGGCACGACCTCGACGCGCTGGCCCGCACCCCGGCCGAGTTCTCCTCGATGACCGGTTACATACGCGGGAACCTCACCGACCCGGACGGCGTGGCCGAACTGCTGCGCACCGCCCGGGAGTCGATCGACGCGGCCGAGCAACTCGGCTGCCCCCGGCTCAACCTGCACGGCACCGGTCTGGACGGCGAGGGGCTGCCGGTGGTGCCCGTGAAGGGCGAGCCGACCGAGGCGATGTGGGCCGCCGCCCGGGAAACCCTGGGCCGGGTCGCCGAGTTGGGCGAGCGGGCCGGTGTCGTCTTCTGCCTGGAGAACCTCAACACGGCCGTCGATCACCCCGGGGTGCCGTTCGCGAAGGCGGCCGACACGCTGGCGCTGGTCGCCGCCGTGGACCGGCCCGGTCTGCGCATGAACCTGGACCTGTACCACGCGCAGATCGGCGAGGGGAACCTGATCGAGCTGGTCCGCCGGGCCCATGGCCAGGGGCTGATCGGCGAGATCCAGGTGGCCGATGTGCCGGGCCGTTGCGAACCGGGCACCGGTGAGATCAACTACCCCGCCGTCGCCCGCGCCCTCGCCGACCTCGGCTACGACGGCACGATCGCCATGGAGGCCTGGGCCTCCCAGGACAGTGAGAGCGCCCTGCGCCGCTTCCGCACCGCGTTCACCGTCTGACACCGCCCGCGCTTCCTCGCGGACGCTGCCCGCAGGACACACGCCCCGCACGACCCGTAGTCCCGCGGGACGCTGCCCGCACGACCCGTAGTCCCGCGGGACGCTGCCCGCACGACCCGTAGTCCCGCACGACCCGTAGTCCCGCAGGGGCCGTAGACCCGCAAGACCCGTAGGCCCACAGGTCCCGCAGGACCCGTAGCCCCGTAAGACCCGTAGCTCTGTAGCCCCGTAGGCCCCAGCCCCCGTGGCCCCAGGCCCCGTCGCCCCGCAGGTCCCACAAGGCCCGTAGCCCGTAGCCCATAGCCCCGTAGGCCCCAGCCCCCAAAGCCCCCTGCCCCGTCGCCCCGCAGGTCCCACAAGGCCCGTAGCCCGTAGCCCATAGCCCCGTGGGCCCCAGCCCCCAAAGCCCCCGGCCCCGTAGCCCCGTAGGCCCCAGCCCCAAAGCCCCCGGCCCCGTAGCCCCGTAGGCCCCAGCCCCAAAGCCCCCGGCCCCGTAGCCCCGTAGACCCCAGCCCCAAAGCCCCCGGCCCCGTAGACCCCCTACGCCCCCTACGCCCCTACATACGGAGAATCCTCATGTCCAGCTCCCCGCCCCTGGCCGTGGGCCTGATCGGCACCGGCCGTATGGGCTCCTTCCATGCCGAGACGCTCGCGTGGCGGCTGCCCGGCGTGCGGCTCGCCGGCCTCGCCGACCCCGCCCCGGGCGCCGCTCGGCGGCTCGGCGAACGACTGGGCTGCTCCACCGCCCACACGGACGTCGCCGAGCTGCTCGCGGACCCGCGGATCGACGCGGTCGTGATCGCCACCCCGGCCCGTACCCACGCCGACCTGGTCGAGGCCGCGGCCCTGGCGGGCAAGGCGGTCTACTGCGAGAAGCCCATGGCGATCACCCTCGCCGACGCCGACCGGGCCATCGCCGCCGCCGACAAGGCGGGCGTACCGCTCCAGGTCGGCTTCAACCGCCGCTACGACGCCGGTTTCCGCGCCGCCCACGACAAGATCACGGCCGGTGTCATCGGCACCCCGCAGCTGCTGCGCTCGCTCACCCGCGATCCCCGACTGGCCGATCCGTCGCCGATCCCGCCGTGGACCATCTTCCTGGAAACCCTGATCCACGACTTCGACGCCCTGCGCCACCTGAACCCCGGCGCCGAACCCGTCGAGGTCTTCGCGATGGCCGACGCCCTGGTCCGCCCCGACTTCAAGGACCGGGGGCTCCTCGACACGGCGGTGGTCACCATCCGCTTCGACAACGGCGCCCTCGCCACCGCCGAGGCCAGCTTCCAGGCGGTCTACGGCTACGACGTCCGCGGCGAGGTCTTCGGCTCGAACGGCATGCTCACCCTCGGAGACATCCGCCGCACCCACCTCACCGCCTACGGCCCCGACGGCATCACCGCCGACTGCACCACGTACGACCAGGACCTCTTCCATGAGGCCTACGTCGCCGAACTCGCCGACTTCACCGACAGCGTCCGCACCGGGCGCACCCCCCGCGTCACCGGCCGGGACGCCCGCGCCGCGCTGACCGTGGCCCTCGCCGCCGTGCGGTCGGTGACCAGCGGGGGGCCGGTGCGCATCGCCGACATCACCGATGTCGCCGATGTCGTTGCGCCGTAGACACCCTGCGGTCAGCGGACGATCTGCACGTCCTTCGTCACGCTCACCTGGTCGATGTCCGTCGCCCGGATCGTCGTCTTCATCTCCCAGGTGCCCTCGATGGGCAGGCTGACCTTGGCGGAGGCCCAGTAGCCGCCCTTGTCGACCAGTTTGGCGTCGAGCGGGCCGATGTCCTGGCTGGGGAGGGTGAAGGAGATCCGCAGCTCGGGAACGGTGACGAAGCCTCCGTCGGGGCCGTAGACCACGGCCTGAAGGGTGTTGTCGCCGACCGTGCCGGGGTCGAGGGTGACCTGCACCTTGCCGCGCAGACCGGGCTTGCCGAGGTCGAAGGGGACGATCGTCACGGAGGCGACCGGCAGCCCGCCGGACTGCTGGGTCGTCGCCGCCTCGGCCGCCGCCCGGCCCGGCAGGGTGCCCGTCAGGATCGTCGTCAGGACGAGTACGACGACGGAGACGGCCACCTCCAGGAGCACCGACCGGCGCAGTGCGCGGCTGTGCGCGGACTCGGCCGGGGTGAGACGGGGGGCCGGGGACGACGGCTGCTTCGACTCCGGCACCGAACGCTCCGGGGACTCCGCCACCGGCTGACCGGCGGACTCCCGCGACGGCTCATCGGCGGACTCCCGCGCCGGCGTTCCGCCCACCGTCGCCTTCTCGAGAACCTTGGCCGCCACGACCTTGTTCTCCACCGACACCGCCTTCTCCGTCACCGCCTTCTCCGTCACCGCCTTCTCCGTCACCGCCTTCTCCGTCACCGCCTTCTCCGTCACCGCCTTCTCCGTCACCGCCTTCTCCGTCACGGCTTCGTCCGTCACGGCTTCCTCCGTCCCCACTGTCTGTTCGGCCTGTGCCTTCCTCTCCCCCGTCTTCTCCCTCGCCACCGTCATCTGTCTCGTCACCGTCGCCCTCGACCACGCCCCGGCCGCCAGCAGGACCGCCACCGCGGCCAGCTTGGCGAGGAGGACCCTGCCGTACGTCGTGTCCGTCAGCGCCGCGACGGAGCCGAGGCCGCGCCAGGACTGGTAGACGCCCGTCACCACGAGGACGGTCACCGAGATGCCCGCCAGCCGGGAGAACCGGGTGACCACCCGCGAGGGGACGGACGCGCGGGGCAGCAGGGTGAGCAGGGCGACCAGGCCCCCCAGCCACACCGCCATGGCGAGCAGGTGCAGGACCGAGGAGGTCATCGCCAGCGGGACCTGGATGCCCGCCGAGGCGTGTTCGGCGCCCGCCCAGGTCAGTGCGAGGCCCACCGCGAGGGCCGCGCCGAGCACGAGGGCCGCCTTCGACGGCTCGGGGCGCCCCCGCTGCCGTAGCAGCAGGGCCACCGCCGCCGCGAGGAGCAGCATGCGGGCCACCAGGGCCAGGCCGGGGCGGCCCTCCAGGGTGCGCAGGAGGCCGGAGGGGTCGAGCGCGCCGGACGGGCCGGTGCCCGCTTCGTAGGGGGCGCGCAGGAAGAACAGGAACGCCGTCGAACCGGCCAGTGTCCAGCCGCCGATCAGCAGCGGCCGGCGCAGCGGGCGGGTGTCCGGCGGGCGGCAGACGGCGACGAAGGCCGCCGTGCCGACGAGGAGGGCCGCCGCGACGTACGCGAGGTAGCGGCCGATGTTGTAGAGGCCGTCGGTCGCCGGGTCCTCGGTGGCGTCGGAGGGCAGGACGGCCAGGGTCGGGGAGGCCTTGCCCACGGAGAAGGTGAAGGCGCCGGACACCGGGTGGCTGTCGGCCGAGACGACCCGCCAGGCCACCGTGAAGGTGCCGGTGCCGAGCTTCGTCGGCAGCTCGACCCGGACGGAGTCCGAACGGCCCTCCACGTGCCCCGACTCACCCAGTTTCACCCGCTGGTTGTCGGGGTCGAGGAGGCGGAAGGAGTCGTCGATCAGGCCTACGGACTCGGTGAAGGTGAGGGTGATGCTCCGAGGGCTCTTCTTGACGACGCTTCCGTCGACGGGGTCGGTGGAGCGGAGGGCCGCGTGCGCCGAGGCGGGTCCGCCGCCGAGGAGGAGCAGGACCAGCACGGTGCCCAGCAGCACCAGCCCCTGAAGTCGCCTTCGCGCACTGCCGCGTCGTCCGTCATCGCGCCCTTCGCTCACGTCACCGCTCCGAACCACCCGGACTGCCCGGGACTCGAGTCTCGTGTGCTCGGGGATGTGTACGGATGGACACGGCATCCTTCTCACCCGCTCGGCCCTCCACCAGGTAGGCGCTTCCCCAGGTAGGCCCTCTACCAGGTCGGCCGGGACGATACCCCGCCGTCCACCACCAGGTCGTGGCCGGTCACCCAGGACGCCAGCCGCGAGGCCAGGAACACACAGGCGTCACCGACGTCCTCCGGGCGGCCCAGCCGGCCGATCGCGACCGCCTCCCGCCAGCGCCGTACCCCCTCCGGCCAGGCCTCGACAAGTCCCTCTCGGTCGATCAGACCGGGCGAGACCGTGTTGACGCGGATGCCGTGGGGGCCGTACTCCAGCGCCGCCGCGCGCGCGTGCATCACCACGGCGGCCTTGGCGGCGGCGTAGTGGGCGTGGCCCACCGCGGGCATCCGGGCCTCCACCGAGGCGATGTGCGTGACGGTCCCGCCGCCCCGCTCCCGCATCACCTCCGCCGCGGCCTGCGTGACGGCGAACACACTGGTCAGGTTGGTGTCGACGACCGCCCGCCAGTCCGCCACCGGCATCCCGGGCAGGGCCCGCACCGGCTGGACGCCCGCGTTGTTCACCAGCGCGTCGAGTCGTCCGCCGCCCCAGTCGGCGGCCCGCGCCACCACCTCGCGGCACGCGTCCTCGACGGTGAGATCGGCGCCCGGCAGCACCACGGCGCGCGCGCCGAACTCCTCGGTGATCTCCTCGGCGAGCGCCTGTGCCGCCTCGGTGCTCGTACGGCAGTGCAGGGCCACCGCCGCGCCCTCCCGGGCGAACCGGCGCGCGACGCCCCGGCCGATCCCGCCGCCCGCTCCCGTGATCAGGGCCACCTGGCCCGTCAGCAACGTCATGGACGGCACAGTCCCGCGATCAGCGCGGCCCGGTCCGGATGACGCGCCGTCAGGACGGCCGCGTCCCCGTGCTCGTAGTCCTCGTACGTGAAACCGGGGGCCATGGTGCAGCCGAAGAAGGTCCAGGCGCCCCCGGTCCGCGCCCCCATCCAGGTGCGGGCGGGGACCGTGAACTGCGGATGCTGTCCGCCGAGGACGTCCGGGCCGAGCACAGCTGTACGGGAGGTGCCGTCGGGGGCGAGGAGCAGCAGCTCCAGCGGGTCGCCGAGGTAGTGGTGCCAGACCTCGTCGGTGGGCAGCCGGTGCAGGGCCGAGAAGTCGCCCGCGGCGAGCAGCGCGACGATCGCCGAGCCGGCCGGTCGGCCGTCGGGCGCCTCGGGCCCCGCCCAGGTGCGGCGGAAGAGGCCGCCCTCGCGGGGGATCGGCTCCAGCCGGTAGTGCGCGACGAGATCTTCCGGGGTCAGCGGGACGCTCACCCCGGAAGGCTACGAGAAGAGCGCGGGCTACGGGAACAGCACCTCTAGGGCTACGGGAACAGCACCTCGCGGCGGAGGAACGCCAGTTGGGCCTTCTTCTCCGGCAGGTACACGTCCGGCAGGTCGATCTCCGGCAGGGTGACCAGGGGGCCGACGTCGAAGCCCTGGCGCAGGAAGCGGGCGATCGCCCTTTCGTTGCGCACGTCCGGGTCGACCACGACCCGCCGCCGGTCGAGACCCAGCAGCACGTACGCGGCGAAGGCCCGCATCAGCGCGGCCGACCAGCCGGGACGCGCTCCCCGCGGGCCGGCGGGCGCGAGCAGCACATGGACGCCGATGTCGCCGGGCTCCACCTCGTAGCACTCCCCGACCCGGTCCTCGGCGGGCTCGTACGTCTGGAGCAGGCCGACCGGCGTGCCGTCCAGTTCGACGAGGAACGCGTGGTGGGTGTCGAGGCCGGCCAGGTGGGCGTAGATCTCGGCGACCTGGTCCCGCGTCAGACCGTTCATGCCCCAGAACGCGGCCCGTTCCTCGCGCACCCAGCCGTGCACGACGTCCGCGTCGCCCTCGGCGTCCAGGGGACGCAGGCCGATGGTGCCGAACCCTTCGGCGTGCTCGGTATGGACGGGTGCGTGGACGTGCCGGTCAGACATCGCTCTCCTTCGTCAACTGGTCCCAGTCGGTGACGACCGGGGCCAGCTCGCCCTTGAGCCACAGGGGCAGCTGGTCGTGGTGGTGGGGGCTGTCGGGGTCGCCCGAGGCGCCGAGCGGGACGACCCACCGGCTGTCCTCGCGGCGGGCCAGGTCCCAGACGTAACGGGCCGCGGGGCCGCGCGCGGCGAGGTCGGTCCAGCCGGGCACGGCCGTGGTGCACAGCACGCAGTCGTGGTCGCCCGAGAGCGCCGGTGCCTCGTACGTCGGGTCGGGCAGGGCCCGCCAGGGGGCGAGGCGGTGGGTGTCGCCCCAGCGGGCGGGCGGCTGTACGGCGACCTCCTCGACGGCCTCCCGGACCAGCCGGGGGCGGTCGACGCCGTAGAGGTCCTCGGCGCGCAGGAGGTGTTCGAGGGCGAAGCCGATGCGCGGCAGCAGGGCGAGCCAGGGCTGGAGGACCTCGGGGTAGGCGGGCGGGGTGGCGAGGGCGGCGAAGGCCGGGTGTGCGGCGAGCCGGCGGACGACGGCGGTGCGCAGGGCCGCGTACCGGGCCGCGTCCTCGCTGTCGGCGTCCATACGGCGGTTCCAGCGCAGCAGGCGTGCGCGCAGTTCGGCGGCGGGGCCGGTGAGGTCGCCGAGGGCGGCGAGGTGGTCGAGGAGGGGGCCGGCGGAGGCGAGGTGCGTGTCCGTGTGGATCGCGGGCATGTCGGAGGCGGACCAGGCGTCCTTCTCGGCCAGCAGGGCGCGGATGCGGTCGGCGCGGTGCGGCGGGGCGAACTCGACGCCCAGGGGGGCGGCCGGGCCGCGCTGGTTGGCCATGACCGCGACGCCGTGGGTGAGACCGGCGCGGGGCATCTCGTGCCAGCCGGTCCACTCGTGGCCGGGTTCCCAGGCGGGGACCAGCCGGATGCCGTTGGCCTCGGCGCGGACGGGGACCCGGCCCGCGACCCGGTGCAGCGACCCGCCCTCGGTGTCGGCGGCCTGGACCACGTTGACCGGCTCGGCCCAGACGTCGAAGGCGGCGTCCACATCGGCGACGCGGCGGGCCCGCAGGAGGGGGAGGAGGGCACCGAAGCCGAGGTCCTCGGTGACGCGGGGCGGGTGACGGAGGGCGAGGGCCAAGGGGATGGCGGTTCCGGCGATTCCGGCGGGCTCGATCGGCTCAACCCCGTCAGTCCCGTCGACCTCGTCGATCCCGTTGATCCCGTTGATCCCGTCGGCCCTGTCGGCCCTGTCGGCCCCGTCGACCCCGTCGACCCCGTCGAGAGAGGGAAACGTATCTTCCGCAGGGTGCGGCACCCCGCTCTCCAGCCCCTCCGGCCCCCCGGCGATCACCGGCCCCCGGTCCGTCTCGATCACCTCCACCTCGACCGGCTCCTCCCCGGCCACCTCGACGGTCTCGGTGTGCCGGGCGGCGCGGTGCCACTCGCCGTCCGGGCCGAGGGCCTCGATGCCGGCGCCGGTGCGGCGCAGACGTTCGCGGTAGAGGTCCTGGTAGTCGGCCATGGCGTTGGTGATGGCCCAGGCGACCGTGCCGGTGTGCCCGAAGTGGGCGATGCCGGGGACGCCGGGCACGGCGAGCCCGACGACGTCGAACTCGTCGCACGCGAGACGGATCTGCTGGTAGACGCCGGGGTCCTCGATGAACCGGTGCGGATCGCCGGCGATGACCGCCTGACCGGTGACGGTCCGGGCGCCGCCGACCAGCCAGCCGTTGCTGCCGGAGGTGCCGGGCCCGTCGGTGGCGAACAGCCCGACCGCGCCCGGGCCGAGGTGCCGTACGGCCTCCTCGCGCCACAGCTTGGCGGGGAATCCGGCGAACAGGAGGTGCGCGGAGAGCCAGACGGCGAGGGGCGTCCAGGGCTCCCAGCGCCCCGGGGCGAGCCCGACCCGGGTGAACTCGGGGGTGAGGTGGAGCCCTTCGTTGACGCCGTCGACGTACGCCCGTACCCACGCGGCGGTCTCCGGATCACGCCGCTCCAGCCGGTCGAAGCAGCGGCGGGCGGTGTCGGCGAGGCGGGCGCGGCGGACGAGGACGTCCCAGGCCACGGCCTCGGGGCCGAGGAAGGAGGCGGAGGTGCCCTGGGCGCGGTGGCGTTCGACCTCGAGCTGCCAGGCGCGGTCGCGGGCCGTGACCAGGCCCTGGGCGCGGGCGAGCTCCCGGGCGTCGGCCGCCCGCAGATGCGGGACGCCCCACGCGTCCCTGTGGATCTCGGTCGTCACGTCGTCACCCTGTGGCCCTTCCATGGCAGGCTATGGCCCGCATGCATTTACCTTTAGGTTAGCCTTACCTAATCAATCGGTTCAGGAATCGTACGCGAGGGGTGAAGAGGTCATGGCGCAGGGGCGGGGCTGGGAGGGGGCTGTCCTCAGGCTGATGCGGGCGAAGGACTTCACGCTGACCGTGACCGAGGCGCAGGACGTCACCCCGCGTTTCCGCCGGGTGCGTCTCACCGACGGCGGGCTGCTCGCCGCGACCGGCGTCCATCCGACGATGTGGGTGCGGCTGTGGTTCGACAACGCCGGCAAGCCGCACCAGCGGGCGTACACCCTCGTCGACCCCGATCCGGCGGGCGGCGCCTTCTCCTTGGAGTTCGCCCTGCACGAGGGCGCGGCCAGCGACTGGGCGCGCGCGGCCCGGCCCGGCGACACCATCGAGGCGACCGTCCAGGGCAGCGCGTTCGAGCAGCCCGCGCCCGCGCCGGGCCATGTCCTCGCGATCGGCGACCCGGCCTCCCTGCCCGCGATCAACTCCCTGCTCGACGCGCTGGGCCAGACCCCGGCCACCGTCTGGTTCGAGGGCGCGGCGGACGGCCTCCCCTTCCGCACCGACCCGGGCCGGCACGAACTGCGGCACGTCCCGCGCGCGGAGCTGGTCGAACGGGTCCGCGCCGAGCTGCCCGCCCTCCTCGCGGCCACCGAACACCCGTACGTCTGGATCGCCTGCGACACCCGCACCACCCGCACGCTTGCGTCGTACGCCCGCAAGGAGCTGGGCGTCCCCAGGGAACGGCTGCACGCGCTGGGCTATTGGCGCGCGGGCTGAGCGAGGCGGGAACCGGGGGTACCGGCGCGCGGGGCGCGGGCCCGCGCGGGATCATCGACGCATGGACGTCACCCTTCACCTCGCCCAGGACCCCGAGGCCGACGAGTTGCTCGGCCGTTCCCCGCTGGCCGCGCTGGTCGGGATGCTGCTGGACCAGCAGGTCCCGATGGAGTGGGCGTTCAAGGGCCCCCGCACGATCGCCGACCGCCTCGGCGCCGACGACCTCGACGCGCACGACATCGCCGCCCAGGACCCGGAGGCCTTCTCCGCGCTGCTCTCCGAGAAGCCGGCCGTGCACCGCTACCCGGGCTCCATGGCCAAGCGCATCCAGCAGCTCTGCCAGTACCTCGTCGAACACTACGACGGTGATCCCGAGGCCCTCTGGAAGGACGCCGCCACCGGCAAGGAGCTGGTGAAGCGGCTGCAGGAGCTGCCCGGCTTCGGCAAGCAGAAGGCCCAGATCTTCCTGGCCCTGCTCGGCAAGCAGCTCGGTGTGCGGCCGGAGGGCTGGCGGGAGGCCGCGGGCTCGTACGGCGAACCGAAGTCCTTCCGGTCCGTCGCCGACATCACCGGCCCGGAGTCGCTGACGAAGGTACGGGCGCACAAGCAGGAGATGAAGGCGGCGGCGAAAGCGGCCAAGAAGTAGGGGCCCCGGGCCCCCGGGGGCGCGCGGCGCGGGAAACGCGCCGTCGGCCGAACGGGTGCATCCGGCGTCCCGCGTGCTGAACCGTGGGCGTGTCGCGGGCAGATGACCCTCCATGAGCACCGCAGCACGCCTCCCCCGCAGCCGCGCCTGGCTGCGGGTGCTCGTGCTGGTGCTCGCCCTGCTCCTGCCGGGCGCACCCGCCGAGGTGTCCGCCGCACCCGTCGTCGTCGGCGAGATCATCGAGTACGACGCCGACGCCACCGCGTTCCGGCCCGCCCCCTGCGCCCCTCGGCCCGCCGCCCCACCACTCCCCGCGCCCCGGCCGGCCCCCGCGCCGGGCGAACCGGCCGCACGCCCGCTGCCCGCCCCGCCCGGGACGCCGTACGCCCCCCACATCCTGCTCACCGTGGTCCTGCGCTGCTGACCGACGCCCGCACCAGGTCAGTCAGCACGACGCAAGGAGCACAGCCATGCCCACCGACCCGTACGCGGTCCTGCGCGCCCTGCTGCGCGCGGAGGCCGCCCGCAGCGCCGCGCCGAAGCCCCTGCCTCAGTCGCAGCCCAAGTCGCAGCCCAAGTCGCAGCCTCAGTCTCAGCCTCGGCCTCGGCCTCAGTCTCGGCCGAGGAAGACCGAGCAGGAGCGGCCGGCCGTGGTGAAACAGAACCGCTGACCGGCAGGCGGCGGGGGCCCGCGGACGCCCGGCAGGCGTCCCGTGGGCCACCGCCTCCGCCGGGCGGCGCCCGTGAGAACCCCGAATCTCTGTCCACACCCTGTGTACAGCGCTCGCGCGGCGGCGGCTTCCGCACCGTCCGGTCCGAAGTCCGCGTGACGAAGAACACGCCGACCCCTTTCGGGCGAATCAGCCGGACGTCCCGGGTGGACGCCGATGAAGGGGCACCCGGTGGCGATCCCGTCGGCACCCCGCACCGACCGACCCCTCCCTCCCGTTTTGCCCCTGTTCATCATGGCTTTTCCGGCGCCGCACTCGGCCGCCATGGCTGCGCCCGGAAGGTCTGGGCCGGTAGGCTTTCCGTGTGATCTTCAAGCGCATCGGAAACGGCCGGCCGTACCCCGACCACGGCCGGGAAAGCACCCGGCAGTGGGCGGACGTCGCACCGCGCCCGGTCCGCCTCGATCAGCTGGTGACCACCAAGCAGCAGCTCGACCTGGAAACCCTGCTCGCCGAGGACTCGACCTTCTACGGCGACCTCTTCGCGCACGTGGTGAAGTGGCAGGGCGACCTGTACCTGGAAGACGGGCTGCACCGCGCGGTGCGGGCGGCGCTCCAGCAGCGCCAGGTGCTGCACGCGCGTGTCCTCGAGCTGGACTGAGGCGCCGCTCCGCCGCTCCCCGACGGTGCGGTGTTGGCCCTTTCGGGTTCTTTCCCACACCCCCGAGCGATGTCGGATGATCGTTTATTAGTCACGGCCGCCCGGGCGCACTACGCTGCGCCCATGAGCATGCTGACTCCCCCCGGCATGGGCGGCAAATACCGGATCACGGGGGACAAGTACCCCCGTATGCGCCGCCGCCGACGGCGCGGCAGGCTGGTCGTCGTGGTCGTCGCCTGCGGTGCCGCGCTCGGCGTGGCCGGCTGGGGCACCCTGCAGCTCATCGATGTCTTCACCGGGGGCGGAGGGACGGCCTCCGCGGCCGGTTCCAAGGCCTCCTGCGCGGTGAAGTCGGCGAAGGCGAGCCCGTCGGCGTCCGCCTCTCCGGCCGCGCTGCCCAAGCCCGCCCAGATCACGGTCAACGTCCTCAACGCCACCACCCGCAGCGGTCTCGCCAAGTCCACCGCCGACGAGCTGGAGAAACGCGGCTTCAAGATCGGCGAGGTGGGCAACGCGCCGAAGGAGTTCGACAAGAAGGTCGACGGCGCCGCGCTGCTCCTCGGCCCGGCGTCCGCGCTGAACACCTCGCTCTCGGTGCTGTCCACCCAGGTCGGCGGTGCCGAACGGCGGGCCGAGGCGGGGCGCAAGGGCGCCGAGGTGGACCTGATCATCGGCAACGCGTTCAAGGCGCTCAGCAGTGAGGGGGAGGCGACGAAGGCGCTGACCGCGCTGGTGTCGCCCCAGCCGACGGCCGCCACCAAGAAGGCCTGCTGAGAGGAGAAGGCCGTCCGCGGGCTTCGCCGGTCGTCGGGTCCGTCTCCTGGGCGCAGGAGTAGCAGGCCTACGGCCTCGCCACTCCCCACCCAGCTGCTCCAGCCCTACTCCGCCGCGCCGTAGAGGCGGTCGCCCGCGTCGCCCAGGCCGGGGACGATGTAGCCGTGCTCGTTGAGGTGGTCGTCGACGGCCGCCGTCACGACCGTCACCGGGGTGCCGGCGAGTTCGCGTTCCATGAGCTCGACGCCCTCGGGGGCGGCCAGCAGGACCACAGCGGTCACGTCGTCGGCGCCCCGCTTGATCAGCTCGTGGATCGCCGCGACCAGGGTGCCGCCCGTGGCCAGCATCGGGTCGAGGACGTACACCTGGCGGCCGGAGAGGTCCTCCGGCATGCGCGTGGCGTACGTGGACGCCTCCAGCGTCTCCTCGTTGCGGATCATGCCCAGGAAGCCCACCTCGGCGGTCGGCAGCAGGCGGACCATGCCGTCCAGCATGCCGAGGCCCGCCCGCAGGATCGGCACGACCAGCGGACGCGGGTGGGAGAGCTTCACCCCGGTGGTCCGGGCGACCGGCGTGGTGATGTCGACCTGTTCGGTGCGCACGTCACGCGTGGCCTCGTAGGCGAGCAGGGTGACCAGTTCGTCGGCCAGGCGGCGGAAGGTCGCGGAGTCCGTGCGCTGGTCGCGCAGCGTGGTGAGCTTGTGGGCGACCAGGGGGTGGTCGACGACGTGGAGACGCATGTCCACAACAGTAGCCGGGCGGGACCGGCCCGGCGCCCCCCCACTCCCTGGTCCGGCGGCCCGCGGACGCGCCGAACCGCTTGGGCCGTTCGCTGGCATCAAACCGCCCGGGCGAGGGAAAGTGGTGAAGACGGACCCGGGGTGGTGAAGCCTATGCCTGACCTGCCAGAGCGCGACGCGCCGGAGCCGACCGAGCGCTCGGGCGTACCGCGGGAGACCGAGGCCGAGCGCCGCCGGCGCCGTGACCGCTTCCTGCGCGAGCTCGCCGAGGCCCGCGAACTGCGCGACCGGGTCCAGCCGCGACGCGCCAAGAGCGCCCGCCTGCGCCACGCGATGCGTATGCGCACGTTCCGCTGGTAGCCGAACGATCCCCTTGTGCCCGTACGGCACTTGGGACGTTCGGTGAAGATCGCCACCGCCACGGGTGGCGGCGGGGGGTGGGCGTGCGTGGGCGCACGGGAAAGCCGCGTACGATCCGCAGTGGCCGCAACGAGTGTGCTGGTGAGTTGCCTGCGGACGTACTCACGGACGTGCGATCAAAACCACCGGACACAGGGAGCCGAAGACGTCCCCTGAACGCCTTGTTTCTGCCACGATTCCGAGTGGGTGGGGCTCGGAGCACAGCTCTCTCCGCCCGTAACCTCCGCCGGGGGGACCCCCAACCGGCACGCCTATGACCAGTGGGAGAGTCACGGTGTACTTCGCCGCACTGCTCGCGCGCACCGAAGACGGGTGGGAAGCGAGCGACACAGAGCTCGACGATGTGGAAACCCTGTCGGATCTGGCCGACCTGGCCCGGGAAGCCTCTCCTGACGAGGACACGGTGCTCGTGCTCATCGAGCAGGAGGACTCCTGGTTCGGTGTCGTCCGCATCGATGGTGAGGAGGACCCTCGCATCTACGTCTCCGACGCCGCTGCCGCCGCCCGCAGTTCCTACGGCGAGCTCCTGCTCACCGACGAACTGCTCGGAAGGGAGCCGGGTGACGACGATGTCCTCGATGCCCTCGACCTCGACGGGACCGAGGACGGGGAGGACCGGGAGGACGAGGACGACGACGAGGGCGGCGCCTCCGGTTCCGCCGAGGCGGTGCCGCACGGCCCGGTCGGCGACCCCGGCATCCTCGACGACCTCGGCGTCAGCGAGAAGGAGCTGAAGGCGCTGTCCGAGGACGCCCTCAGCGAGATCGCCGACGCCCTGGGCGCCTCGGAGGTCCTGGAGACCGTCCGCTGACCGCAGCCGGGGCACCGCCGGACCCCGTACGCGACCCGTGGCGGGCCGCCATGCGGCTCGCCCTGGACGAGGCCCGGCTGGCCGTCCGGGGCGGGGACGTCCCGGTCGGCGCCGTGGTGCTGGCTCCGGACGGCACGACCGTCCTCGCGGCCGGTCACAACGAACGCGAGGCCGGCGGCGATCCGACGGCCCACGCGGAGGTGCTCGCCATCCGGCGGGCGGCCGCGCGGCTCGGCGAGTGGCGGCTGACCGGCTGCACACTCGTCGTCACGCTGGAACCCTGCACGATGTGCGCGGGCGCGCTCGTGCAGTCCCGGCTGGACCGGGTCGTCTACGGCGCCCGCGACGACAAGGCGGGCGCGGCCGGCTCCCTGTGGGACGTCGTCCGAGACCGGCGGCTCAACCACCGGCCCGAGGTCGTCGAGGGCGTCCTGGCGCAGGAGTGCGCGGGGCTCCTCACGGAGTTCTTCCGCGCACGCTGACGACGTCGCCGCCGACCTCCCCGAATACCGATTTCAAACCACGCCCCCGTGTGCTGTAAGGTCTCCCTCGGTAGCGTGTCCGAGCGGCCGAAGGAGCTCGCCTCGAAAGCGAGTGTGGCGCAAGTCACCGAGGGTTCAAATCCCTCCGCTACCGCGCTTGAGCGAAGGGCTCGGTCCGCTGGACCGGGCCCTTCGTCGTGTCCGCTATCGGCTTCTTGCCGAAGTAGGTCCAGGCGAGGGCGGCGACGACCGAGCCGTGGAGCAGGATGAGCAGCCACAGCAGCTTGGGCAGGATCCGGACGCGCTCCCCGGGGGTGCGGATGCAGTCGATCAGCGCCCAGATCGTGAAGACGGCCACCAGGGCGATCAGCACGAAGATCGGCAGGTCCATCATGTGCAGCATTCGTCTTCTCCCTTGGTCGGGCCCTTGCGCGGGCTCGCTTCCGTCCGGCCTTCACCCCCTCATCGGACGAGGCCTCCCGATCGGTTCACGGATCGGCTCACGAATTTTCTGATCGGTTCGCGGGGCGAGCGCGGGGCGAGCGCGGGGCGGGCGCGGCGCGGGCGGATTCGTTCACGGGCGCGCCGCAGACGCTCAAAGGCGGTGCGTAAATCGCACTTACGGTTACACTCGCCGCCGTCAACAGGGGCCTCACGGCCACGACAGGGGAGGCCAGGTGGCGGTGAACGCCAAGAAGATCGCCGTCTACGTACTCGTGGTCTTCGCGCTCTATGTGATCATCACGGACCCGTCCAGAGCGGCGGACTACGTCCAGATAGGCTTCGAGGGCATATCGGACGCCGCCAAGGCCATCGGCGACTTCTTCACCTGGCTCGCCAACGGGGCCCACTGACGGCGAGCCCAGCAGCACGCACCGGGAGTGCCCATGATCCGCCATCTGGTCCTGTTCAAGCTGAACGAGGGCGTCGAGCGCGACGACCCCCGGGTCGTCCGGGGCGAAGAGGCCTTCCGGGCGCTCGGCGGGCAGATCGAGGAGCTGGCCTTCTGGGAACTGGGCTGGAACATCAGCGAGCGGCCCATCGCCTACGACTTCGCGATCAACTCGGCGGTCGAGGACGCGGACGCCCTGAAGCGGTACCTCGAGCACCCGGCGCACCAGGCGGGCGTCGCGCTGTGGCGGGAGTTCGCCACCTGGGTGGTCGCCGACTACGCGTTCTGAGCCGCACCCGCAGAACATGAGCCGCACCCGCAGAACAAAGGAGCCCCCCGCCGAACGGCGGGGGGCTCTCGCGTGTCCTATGCCCCAACTTCTTCCCCAACACGGTGTTATGGGGTGCTTGCACACAGTGCACATGTCTTGTGATGCTATGACCGCTTTTGATGGATGAGTTGACCGATGTTGTTGACCTGATGAAGAGGTGGCGTGACCGTGTCGGCCAGTACTGCGCCGCCTCAGGAAGAGGCACCGGCCCCGGGCCCCGAGCGGCGCCGGGGCGCCGACACCCGGGCGCTCACCCAGGTGCTCTTCGCCGAACTCAAGGAGCTGCAGCCCGGCACCCCGGAACACCACCGCGTGCGCGGGGCGCTCATCGAGGCCAACCTCCCGCTCGTGCGCTACGCGGCCGCCCGCTTCCGCTCCCGCAACGAGCCGATGGAGGATGTCGTCCAGGTCGGCACCATCGGGCTGATCAACGCCATCGACCGCTTCGACCCGGACCGCGGCGTGCAGTTCCCGACCTTCGCGATGCCGACCGTCGTCGGCGAGATCAAGCGCTACTTCCGGGACAACGTCCGCACCGTCCACGTGCCGCGCCGGCTGCACGAGCTGTGGGTGCAGGTGAACAGCGCGACCGAGGACCTCACGACCTCCTTCGGCCGCACGCCGACGACCGCCGAGATCGCCGAGCGGCTGCGCATCGGCGAGGACGAGGTCCTGTCCTGCATCGAGGCGGGGCGGTCGTACCACGCGACCTCCCTGGAAGCGGCGCAGGAGGGCGACGGACTGCCGGGTCTGCTCGACCGCCTCGGCTACGAGGACCCGGCCCTCGACGGCGTCGAACACCGCGACCTCGTCCGCCATCTCCTCGTCCAGCTCCCGGAACGCGAACAGAGAATTCTCCTGCTGCGCTACTACAGCAATCTCACGCAGTCTCAGATCAGCGCGGAACTCGGCGTCTCGCAAATGCACGTCTCCCGGCTACTCGCGCGTAGCTTCCAGCGACTGCGTTCCGCGAACCGCATCGAGGCCTGACACGACGTGAGGACGCGGGAGCACGGCCGTATGCACAGGCGCACAGATGGGGCGCACGCATAGGGCGCACGGCTCTGGTTACGTCATCCGATGGGGTATCGCAAGCAAGAGCGAGAAGTCACCGGTGAGAGCGAATCCCCCACCTCGACACTTCCCGACACAACTCCCCTGAAAAACCGTCACACCCTCTGTTTCCAGGGCCGATTCGTCACTGTGATGTCGACATGTCACTACAGCGTGTTGCCGACATGTGACATTCTCCTGGAAGCGCGTTTGCCAGGGCTTCGGCTCCGGTATTCAGGTGGAGGCTGACGTTCTCCACGGCGGAGAGCGAACGCCGCGACCGTCCCGCGACCCAAAGGGGGTGGCATGTCCGCAGACCAGGGCAGCTCGAAGGTGCTCACGCTCACGAAGAGCGAGACCGAGCCCGTCGCGCCTGTCGAGCCCGACGTGCTCGACGACGTGGCCCTCGAGGCCGCACCGGCTCCGGCCCTCCCGTCCACCGGTGCCATCGACACCCGCACCCTGTCCCGCTCCCTGTTCCTGCGACTGGCCGCACTCGACGAGAACAGCCCCGAACGGGTCTACGTCCGGGACACCCTCATCGAGCTCAACCTCCCCCTCGTCCGCTACGCCGCCGCGCGCTTCCGCTCGCGGAACGAGCCGATGGAGGACATCGTCCAGGTCGGCACCATCGGCCTCATCAAGGCCATCGACCGCTTCGACTGCGAACGGGGCGTGGAGTTCCCGACGTTCGCGATGCCGACGGTCGTGGGCGAGATCAAGCGGTTCTTCCGCGACACCTCGTGGTCCGTCCGCGTCCCGCGCCGGCTCCAGGAGCTGCGCCTGGCCCTCACCAAGGCCAGCGACGAGCTCTCCCAGAAGCTGGACCGCTCGCCCACGGTCGCCGAACTGGCCGCGGTCCTCGGCGTCTCGGAGGAGGACGTGGTCGACGGCCTGGCCGTCGGCAACGCGTACACGGCGTCCTCGCTGGACTCCCCGGCCCCCGAGGACGACGGCGGCGAGGGCTCCCTGGCCGACCGCCTCGGCTACGAGGACACGGCCCTGGAGGGCGTGGAGTACCGGGAGTCGCTGAAGCCCCTGCTCGCGAAGCTCCCGCCGCGCGAGCGCCGCATCATCATGCTGCGCTTCTTCGCCAACATGACGCAGTCCCAGATCGGCGAGGAGGTCGGCATCTCCCAGATGCACGTCTCCCGTCTCCTGACCCGGACCCTGGCCCAGTTGCGGGAGGGCCTGATCTCGGACTGAGCCCGCGGGGTTCCTTCCTGACGCACCGTCAGCCACACTGACGCGATGCGCACGACACGGGACGGGACCCCAGCACGGTCACGCGGCCGTCGGCGCGCCCTGTGGGGCCTGTCGGCGGCCGTCGCCGTCGTGGCGGGAGCGGCGGGCATCCTCGGGGCGTACGGCGGAGGCGGGCACGGCGGCGACTACGCCGCGGTCGGCGCCGCGGGGGAGAGCGCACCGGGAGAGAGATCACCGGGGGCGGGCCCCACGGAAGGCGTACGACTGGTACCGCTCGACGATCCGACGGGCAGCGGCGCGGACGGGGCCGGGATCGGGGACGGGGCCGAGGGACGTTCCGTGGCCCGGGGAACCCCGGGCGGCTCCGGGAAGTCGGTGGTCGAGCCGCCCCCGTCGGGAACCGACTCACCGGCGGAGGTCACGCACACACCGCCCCGGCCCTCGGGCTCCGCTCCCCCGACGGCCACCCCGTCACCTCCGTCGGCCGCTCCGGCCGCCCTGGTCGCGAGCGACCCCGTGCGCACCCCCACCGACCACCGCTGGTGCGAGGACGTGACGCTGACCTTCCGCAACCCGGGCGGCAGACCGGTGCGTTCGGGCACGGTCACCTTCGGGACGCACGTCATCGACGCCCTCGGCATCGACTGGTCCACCGTCGAGTCGACGGAGGCGCTGCCCACGCCGATCGCGCCCGGCGCCCGCAAGGAACGGACCTGGACGGTGTGCGTGGACGCCTGGCGCGTACCGCTGGGGATGCGGATCGAGACGCGGGACGTGTCCGTGCGGTGGGAGTAGCGGTCGCGGCGGGGGGCGGCGTCGGTTACTTCAGCGCCAGCCAGGCGACGGCCGCCACGATCGCCACCGCGGCGACGATGCCGATGATCAGGCCGATGCGGGGGCCGGCCGGCGCGGGGGCCTGACGAGAGGTGGCCTGGGGGCCGCCCTCGTCGACGAACGCGCGGAACATCTGGGTGCTGCCGGCGGGGTCGTAGTTGCCCTGCGGGCCCTGGGTGTTAGCCATGGGCCGAGACACTAGCGAAAACGGCGGCGGCGTCCCAAGTGGGGGTCCCGCAAGGACGCCCATCGGCGGTCCCGCGAGGAGCCCGCCTCCGGCCGGTTCGGCGAGTGGGTTCGATCCTCGGGTCACGCGACGCACGCCCGGCCGGACTGTCCTGACCTGCACATTTACCCTCGCAATACTTGCCTTTGCCAACTTTTTGCGGCGCCCCTCGGCCGTTTTATTTGCCTGCAGCAACCAACCAGTCTTATGGTTGCCCCAAGCAACGAACAGGGAGGTGTGGTGGCCGCGCAGACGCAGTACGAGGAGCTGGCGCGTCAGCTCAGTGCCTTCGGCGTCGTGAAGCGGGACCTCGGGCGGATCATGCCGGCCGAGTGCTCGCCCGGCTCCGCCGCCGTGCTCACCCTCCTCGGCCGCCACGGAGACATGCGCATGAGCAATCTCTCCGAGCTGCTCGCGGTCGACATGTCGGTGACCAGCCGGCACGTGGCGCACCTCGCCGAACGCGGCTGGATCGACCGTTCCGCGGACCCGGCGGACAAGCGCTCGCGCATCCTGCACCTCACCCCCGAGGGCCGCGCGGTGCTCGCCGAGCTGTCCCGGCGCAGTGTCGCCCTGCTGGCGGAGCGCCTCGGTGACTGGTCCGACGACGAGATCGGCCAGCTCATCGGGCTGATGACCCGGCTGCGCGCCAGCTTCGGCGACTGCCGGACCACCCCGCACCGGCAGCCGCCACCCCAGCCGCCACCGCCTCCCCCGTTCCACCAGACCACCCGTACACCCGCGTAAGAGAAGGAAGTCCATGGCAACGACCACACCGGCCGGTGTGCGGGCCCACGGCAAGCACGGGGGCGGGCACGACGCCCACGCCCCGATGACGCACCGGCAGATCATGGAGGCCCTGTCCGGCCTTCTGCTCGGCATGTTCGTGGCGATCCTGTCGTCCACGATCGTCTCCAACGCCCTCCCGGAGATCATCGGTGACCTCGGCGGCGGCCAGTCCGCCTACACCTGGGTCGTGACCGCCACCCTGCTGGCGATGACGGCGACCACCCCGCTGTGGGGCAAGCTCGCCGACCTCTACGACAAGAAGGCGCTCGTCCAGACAGCGCTCGTCATCTACGTCCTCGGATCGGCGGCGGCCGGGCTCTCGCAGAACCCCGGCATGCTGATCGCCTGCCGCGTCGTCCAGGGCGTCGGCGTCGGCGGCCTGTCCGCCCTCGCGCAGATCGTGATGGCCGCGATGATCTCGCCGCGGGAGCGCGGCCGTTACTCCGGCTACCTCGGCGCCACCTTCGCCGTCGCCACCGTCGGCGGCCCGCTGCTCGGCGGTGTCATCACCGACACCTCCTGGCTGGGCTGGCGCTGGTGCTTCTACGTCGGCGTCCCCTTCGCCGTCATCGCGCTGATCGTGCTGCAGAAGACCCTGCACCTGCCGGTCGTGAAGCGGGACGTGAAGGTCGACTGGGCCGGCGCGTTCTTCATCTCGGCCGCCGTCTCCCTGCTGCTCGTCTGGGTCACCTTCGCGGGTGACAAGTACGACTGGCTGTCCTGGCAGACGTACACGATGGTCGCCGGTTCGGTCCTGCTCGGGCTGGTCTTCGTCTTCGTCGAGTCGAGGGCGAGCGAGCCGATCATCCCGCTGCGGCTGTTCCGCAACCGGACCATCACCCTCTCCTCCATCGCCTCGATGTTCGTGGGCGTGGCGATGTTCTCCGGCACGGTGTTCTTCGCCCAGTACTTCCAGCTGGCGCGCGACGAGTCCCCGACCATGTCCGGGGTGCTGACCATCCCGATGATCGGCGGTCTGTTCGTCTCCTCCACCGTCTCCGGACAGTTCATCACCCGCACCGGCAAGTGGAAGGCGTGGCTGGTCAGCGGCGGTGTGCTCATCACGGCGGGCCTCGGTCTGCTCGGCACCGTCCGCTACGACACGGACTACTGGAAGACCGCGGTCTTCATGGCGCTGCTGGGTCTCGGCGTCGGCATGATGATGCAGAACCTGGTCCTGTCCACGCAGAACCAGGTGGAGCCGAAGGACCTCGGCTCGGCCAGCTCGACCGTCACCTTCTTCCGCTCCCTCGGCGGTGCGATGGGCGTCTCGGCGCTCGGTGCCGTCATGGCCAACCGCATCACCGACTACGCCAAGGACGGCATCGCCGGGCTCGGCCCGAAGTACGCCGCGCTCGCGTCCGGTTCCAGCTCCTCCAGCACGATCCCGGACATGGACAAGCTGCCGGCGCCGCTGCGCACGGTCATGGAGGACGCGTACGGCCACGGCATCGCGGACGTCTTCCTGATCGCCTCAGGTCTGGCGCTGCTCGCCTTCCTGATCACCCTGTTCATCAAGGAGGTCCCGCTGCGGACCAAGGGCGCCCTGGCCCACGCGGCCGAGGCGGAGGCCGAGGCGCAGACCCCGGCCGAGGCGCAGACCCCGGCTCCCGCGCCGGCCGAGCAGCACACGCCCGGCTGGGCGGTCGCCGACACCGCCGTCCAGGAGTCCGGTTCCGGTGTCCCGGTCCACGGTTTCGTCCGGGGCGCCGAGAGCGCGCCGGTCCCGCAGGCCGCCGTCACCCTGATCTCCCTGGCCGGACGGCAGCTGGGCCGGTCGGTCGCGCAGGCCGACGGCGCCTACGCGCTGGACGCGCCCGGGACGGGGTCGTACGTCCTGATCGCCTCGGCGGACGGGTTCCAGCCGCAGGCGTCCACGATCGTCGTCGACGGCGAGCCGCTCGCGTACGACATCCTGCTCAGCGGGACCAGCGGGCTCAGCGGGTTCGTGCGGGCCTCCGCGTCGGGTGAGGGCGTCAAGGACGCGATGGTCGTCGTCACTGATGTGCGCGGCGAGCTGGTGGCCACCGCGGCCACCGGCGACCAGGGCGAGTTCGCCGTCGGCGAGCTGGTGCCGGGTGCCGTGACCGTCGCGGTGAACGCCGCCGGGTTCCGGCCGCGGGCACTGCCCGTCGAGGTCGGCGGGACCGGGGTGACCCGGGTGGAGGTCGCGCTCGACGCGGGCGCGCGGCTCCGGGGAGTCGTGCGGGCGCCGCACGGGCCGCTGGCCGACGCGCGGGTGACGCTCGTGGACGCGGCGGGCAACGTCCTGCGCACGGCGACGACCGGCGCGGACGGGGCGTACGCCTTCGCGGATCTCGACGGCGGCGAGTACACGGTCATCGCGACCGGTTATCCGCCGGTGGCCACCGCGCTGACGGTGACCGGGGCCGGCGTCGACGGCCATGACATCGAGCTCGCCCACCCGGGCGAGTAGCACGACCGCGGGCGGGGGCGGTGGGGGGTGCCCCACCGCCCCCGCCCCGTTCTTCCCACGAGGAGTTACCTGAGATGGCACTGACCGCGAGGATCCGCACCCGCGACGGATGGGCCGTGTCGCACGCGGTCGTCACGGTGACCGACATGACCGGTACGCAGGTGCTGCGGGCGGAGGCGGACGAGGAGGGCGCCGTACGCGAGGCGACCGACCTCGCGCCGGGGCCGTACACCGTGATCGTCACGGCGGTCGGACACGGGCCCGTCGCCTCCACCGCGCTCGTCACCGCGAGCGGCCGGGTGGACGTGGGCACGGTGACCCTGGCCCGGCAGGGCGGGGCCGAGCTGCCGCCGCCCGGGCGCTGGACCGTCGACCCGGCGCACTCCACGGTCGGCGCGGTCGCCCGGCACCTGGGCATCTCCAGTGTGCGCGGCCGGTTCACCGACTTCTCGGCGACGATCGAGATCGCCCCGGACGACGTCACCACGTCCCGGGTGGAGGCGGTGATCCGGGCGGCCTCCATCGACACCGGCAACGGCACGCGCGACACGCATCTGCGCTCGGCGGACTTCCTGGACGTCGAGAAGCACCCCGAGATCACCTACCGCTCGACCGGTCTGACGGTCGCGGGCCCCGACCGCTGGACCGTCCACGGTGAGCTGTCCCTGCGGGGAGTCGTACGGCCCGTCGACCTGGACCTCGCCCTCCTCGGCACCGGCGCCGACCCGTGGGGCGGCACCCGGGTCGCCTTCCGCGCGACGGCGGAACTGCACCGCGAGGACTTCGCGATGACCTACAACCAGGTCCTCCAGGCGGGCGTCGCCGCGATCGGCACGACCCTGCGGGTGGAACTGGACATCCAGGCGGTGCGGGGCGAGTCGCTGCCCGGGGCGTAGGACCGGCAGGGTCACCCAGGGCGGCCCTCCGGCCGCCTAGGCTGACCGCATGGCACCGAACATCGCGACCAACACGGCCGTCTCGCTCGATGAGCTGCTGGACTTCGTACGACCCCGTCACCGCGCGATCCTGCTGACCCGGCGCGGTGACGGCGGGCCCCAGGGGTCGCCCCTGACCTGCGGCGTCGACGACTCCGGGCGGATCGTCGTCTCCACCTACCCCGAGCGGGCCAAGACGCGCAACGCCAAGCGGGACGAGCGGGTGAGCGTGCTCGTGCTCAGCGACGACTGGGACGGGCCGTGGGTGCAGATCGACGGGACGGCGGAGGTGCTCGACGTGCCGGAGTCCGTCGAGCCGCTGGTGGAGTACTTCCGGAACATCGCGGGGGAGCACCCGGACTGGGAGGAGTACCGGGCGGCGATGGTGCGGCAGGGGAAGTCGATCATCCGGATCACCCCGGTGCGGTGGGGGCCGGTCGCGACCGGCGGTTTCCCGGCTCGGCTTGTTTCAGTGGACTGACGGCTGCTGACTCCGGGCGCCTTGTCGTCTTGCGGGTGCGGGTCGTATGTGGCTTGTCGCGCCCACGCGGCGGAGCCGCGTATTGATGCGGCCCCGCGCCCCTAGGGGGTCTGCCTGGACCTTTGTGTCATGGCTTCGATGCCTGCGATCAGCAAGTCCAAGGCGTATGCGAAGTCGCGTTCCCACATCTCCTCGACCGTGTCGCCGCCTCGGGCCGCCATGATGTCCTCGCTCTCCCTGATGACGTCGGCGGCCTGGGGTGCCTCGGTGACCGTGGCCAGGGATTCGCGGAAGTACTCGTCGGGCGTCAGGCCGACGGCCGTGGAGCGGGCGATGAAGTGGCCCTCGATCGTGCCGAAGCCGTACACGAACTGGAAGACGGAGGAGATGGCCGCCGCCAGCCCGTGCGTCGGCAGCCCGGTGCGGCGGATCACCTGCTGGACGGTACGGGAGAACGCCAGGTTGTTCGGGCCGATGTTGAGGAAGGTGCCCGCCAGCGGCGACAGCCAGGGGTGGCGGACCAGCAGGCCGCGGTAGGCGCGGGCCAGGGCGCGGAGCTGGTCGCGCCAGTCCTCGTCGTGCCGGGCCGGATCGGGCAGCTCCAGGCCCTCGAAGGCGGCGTCCAGGGCGAGTTCGAGGAGGTCGTCCTTGGTGTCGACGTACCAGTACACGGACATCGCCGTCACGTTCAGCTCGGCCGCCAGCCGCCGCATGGAGAACTTCGCCAGCCCCTCCGCGTCCAGCAGCCGGACGGTCACCTGGGTGATCCGGGTCCGGTCGAGCCCGGAGGGCTGGCCGCCGCCCCGGCCGCGCCGCCGTGCCTTGCCCTCCAGCCACACACTGCGGTGCGGGGCGTCCTTGGCGGTCTCGGCCATGGCAGGGCACCTTCCTCTTCGTCCGGTACGGAGAACTGTGTTCCGGTACTGGGGAAGATGCTAGGGCCCTTCCTGGGCCTGCCCGGGGCGGCCGGTGTTCAGCGCAGGGTGAGCGGGGTCTCGTAGTCGACCCGGGTCAGTTTCTCCGGGTTGCGGACGTAGTACAGACCAGTGATGCGGTCGTCCTCGAAGCGGATGGCGACGACACCGTCGATCTCGCCGTCCACGCGCAGCACGAGCGCCGGGCCGCCGTTGACCATGGTGAACTCGCTGGTGAGCGTCGCCCGGTGGCGGCGGGAACCGCCGACGATGAAGCGGGCCACCTTGTCGGCGCCGCTGATCGGCCGGGGTGCGGCCTGCCGGAGTCCGCCGCCGTCGCTCATCAGGACGACGTCGGGGGCGAGCACGTCGAGGAAGCCCTGGAGGTCCCCGGTGGCGAGCGCCCGCCGGAACGACTCCAGGGCCGCGCGGGTCCTGCTCTCGGAGACCACCTCGCGCGGGCGGCGGGCGTCGACGTGCCGGCGGGCGCGGTGCGCGATCTGACGGACCGCCGCGGGGCTCTTGTCGACGGCGGCGGCGATCTCGTCGTAGCCGACGTCGAAGACCTCGCGCAGCACGAAGACGGCCCGCTCGGTGGGGGACAGGGTCTCGAGGACGAGCATCAGAGCCATCGACACGCTCTCGGCGAGCTCGACGTCCTGGGCCACGTCCGGGGTGGTGAGCAGCGGCTCGGGCAGCCAGGGGCCGACGTACGCCTCCTTGCGGCGGGTCAGGGTGCGCAGCCGGTTGAGGGCCTGGCGGGTGGTGATGCGGACCAGGTAGGCGCGCGGGTCGCGCACCTCGGCCAGGTCGGTGTCCACCCACCGCAGCCAGGTCTCCTGCAGCACGTCCTCGGCGTCGGCGGCCGAGCCGAGCATCTCGTAGGCGACGGTGAAGAGCAGGTTGCGGTGGGCGACGAACGCCTCTGTCGCCGGGTCGGCGGTGTGATCGTCCATGTCAGGGTCCCTCCCCCGTCCGGGCGCGGCTCAGACCACGCGTTCGACGACGGCCGGGTGCTCGGCGTGCTCGCTCCGCTGGAGCTGCTGCTGCCGCCTGGATCCTCCCGAGACCTTGTGCAGGCGGTACGCACCGGGCTTGCGTGCCTCGCCCGCCAGGTGCTCGATGATGCCCTTGCACACGAACTCCTTGAGCTTCGCACCGGGACGACCGCCGATGTGGAACCCGACCGCGACGTCGTAGCGGTGGGCGAACTGGAAGATGCCCGCGTCCCGGCCCAGGCTGATGCACTGGCCGGCGAACACCTGGTTCAGGGTCGCGGGCCGCTCACCGGCGATCCGGCTGAGCACCGTGTCGGCGGCCCGCGCGCCCAGCGGGATCGCGGCCTGGCAGCTCATCCGCAGGGGCAGGCCCGAGGGCGCGGCCGAGTCCCCGGCCGCGACGATGTGCGGGTCGTCGACGCTGGTCAGCGTCTCGTCGGTGAGGAGACGGCCGAGGGCGTCGGTGCTCAGGCCGCTGCGCGCGGCCAGGTCCGGGACCCCGAAGCCGGCGGTCCAGACGGTCACCTCGCTGGGCAGCGTGCGGCCGTCGGCGAGCTGTACGGCGTCGCGGGTCACCGCGGTCACCTTCGTGCCGGGGCCGTCGAGGACGGTCACCCCGAGCGCGGCCAGGCGTCCGGCGACCGAGCGCCGGCCCCGCGGGTGCAGGTACGGGCCGAGGACTCCGCCGCAGACCAGGGTCACCGTGCGGCCCTGCTCGGCCAGCTCGGCCGCGGTCTCGATGCCGGTCGGGCCGGCTCCGACGACGGTCAGCGGGGCCTTCGCGGACGCGGCGTCGACGACCGGCCGCAGCCGCCGGGCGTCCTCCAGGGTGGCGATCGGGTGGGCGAACTCGGCCGCTCCGGGCACCCGCGGGTCGGCGCTGCCGCTGCCCACCGCGTAGATCAGGTGGTCGTAGCGGACGGTGGCGCCGCTCGCCAGCGTCAGGCCGCGTCCGGCCGCGTCGATCCGGGTCACGGTGTCGACGACCAGCCGGACGCCCCCGCCCAGGATCTTCCGGTAGTCGACGACGGCGTCATGGGTTCCGGCGACCAGCTGGTGCAGGCGGATCCGCTCGACGAAGTCCGGGCGCGGGTTGATCAGCGTCACGTTCAGGTCGTCGCGCCGGGTCAGACGGTTCGCCGCGATCACGCCGGCGTATCCCCCGCCGATCACGACGATCTCGGTGTTCTCGCTCACGGTGTTCTCGCTCACGGTGGCTCCTCGGGTTCCAGAGGGTTCGGCCACAAGACACCGGGGCCCCGCCGACTGTGACAGCATGTGGCACAGCTCACACCAGAGCTCCCTGTTTCACCTGGCCCGCCCTGCGCAGCGGCCCCGCCGCCACCAGTCCTCCGCCCAGTGCGGCAACCGCTCCCACCAGCGGGCCCCGCGTCCAGCCCGGCCGACAGCGACCGGCCCGACGTCACGGGGAGGTAGCCATGCCGTACACCGCGGAAGACTTCCCATACGGCGTACAACTGAGGTGCGAGGAAGGGCGGTGGCCGCCGGCCACCGCCCTTCACCCGCTTGCGCCGCCTCAGCTGTCGGAGCTGCTCGCCTTCTGCGTCAGGTCGTAGAAGGTGGACGAACCCACCGTCACCTTCTTGAAGTTGGCCTCGACCCAGGAGGTGATCTGCGAGGACGTGCCGCTGCTGCTGCCGCCCATGCCGCCGCCGGTGCCGCTGGAGATGAAGTAGTGGATCTTGCCGTCCGCCACGTACTCCTTGAACTGCGCCAGCGTCGGGGACGGGTCGGTGCCGTTGAAGCCGCCGATCGCCATGACCGCCTCGCCGGTGGAGAGCTGGTAGCTCGCCGCGTTCTGCGCGCCGATCGCCGCCGCGACCCAGGTGTACGTGCCGGAGTCGGTCTCCAGCAGCTTCTTGGCCTCGTCGGAGACGCTCGCGCCGTTCAGCAGGCCGCCGACGCCACCGCCGCCGCCCATGCCGCCGCCGTCACCGGTCTGGCCGCCGGGGCCGCCCTGCTGGTTCTGGCCCTGGTTCTGGGTGTTGCCGTTGCCGTTCTGCTGGTTCTGGCCGCCGCCCGGGAAGCCGCCGCCGGGGAAGCCGTTGCCGTTCTGGGAGGTACCGTTGCCGTTCTGCTGGCCCTGCTGGTTCTGGCCCTGCCGGCCCGGCATACCGCCGCCGAAGCCGCCCCGGCCGCCGCCACCGCCCGGACCGCCGCCCATCATGGACGCGCCCGCCGGGCCCGCCGTGACGATGGAGCCGGTGTGGCCCGTCTGCAGGGTGCTGATCGTGTACGCCGTCGGGCCGGCCAGGGAGGCGACCAGGCCGACGGAGGCCGCCGCGAGGGCCAGCTGCCGGTTGATCCGGCCCGCGAAGACCAGGCCGAGCGCGGCGGCGAGACCGCCGATCAGGACCAGCCACTTCAGCCACGGCAGGTAGTCCGAGGTGCGGTTGAGCAGGACGTACGACCAGGAGGCCGCCGCCACGACCGAGGCCGCGAGGGTGATCGAGGCCCACAGCTCGGACCGCTTCTCCCACAGCAGACCGGCGCCCATACCGATCACGGCCGCCATGTACGGGGCGAGGGCCACCGTGTAGTACTGGTGGAAGATGCCCGCCATGTAGCTGAAGACGACCATGGTGATGAGCAGCGAGCCGCCCCAGACGAGGAACAGACCGCGGGTGGCCGAGGTGCGCCTCAGTGTGCGCGTGGCCACCAGACCGGCGACCAGCAGGATCAGCGCGGCCGGCAGCAGCCAGGAGATCTGTCCGCCGATCTCGGAGTTGAACATCCGGTCCCAGCCGGTCTCGCCCCACTGGCCGCCGCTGTTGCCGCCACCGCCGCCGACGCTGCCGGTCTCCTCGCCGTTGAGGCGGCCGAGACCGTTGTAGCCGAAGGTCAGCTCCAGGAAGGAGTTGTTCTGCGAGCCGCCGATGTAGGGGCGGGAGGAGGCGGGCCACAGTTCGACGATCGCGACCCACCAGCCGCCGGACGCGATCAGCGCACCGGTGGCCAGGGCGAGCTGTCCGAACCGCTTCTTCACGCTCACCGGCGCGCAGACCGCGTAGACGATCGCGAGCGGCGGGAGGATCAGGAACGCCTGGAGCGTCTTCGCGAGGAACGCGAAGCCGATCGCGACCCCGGCCCACACCAGCCACTTGGTGCGGCCGTCCTCCACCGCGCGGGCGGTGAAGTAGCAGGCCACGGCCATGAGCAGGGCCAGCATCGCGTCCGGGTTGTTGAACCGGAACATCAGCGCGGCGACGGGGGTGAGCGCGAGCACGGCGCCCGCGATCAGGCCGGCCGCGGCGCTGAACCGGCGGCGCACCGAGGCGTAGACGACGGCGACCGTGCCGACGCCCATCAACACCTCGGGAGCGAGGATCGCCCACGAGTTCAGACCGAAGATCCGGACCGACAGGGCCATCGGCCACAGGGAGGCCGGGGGCTTGTCGACGGTGATGGCGTTGCCCGCGTCCAGCGAGCCGAAGAAGAACGCCTTCCAGGACTGGCTGCCCGCCTGGACGGCCGCCGAGTAGAAGGAGTTGGCGTACCCGGAGGCGCTCAGGTTGTAGAGGTAGAGGAGGAGGGTGGCGAGGAGGAGACCGAGGAACGCGGGGCGGACCCAGCGGGCGTCCTCGGGGCGGCCGCGCCACAGCCTGCGGTGCAGGGGCTGGTTCGGCTCGCCCGACTCGGGGGCCGGGGTGGCCGGCTGCTCCGGCTCTCTCGTGGGAGGGGCGCTCGGAGGCGGGCCCCAGGCCGTCGGCTGGTCGAGATGGGTGGTCATCGGGGGTCCCCCGGGTCGGTGTCGTGAGGGCGCACCGGCTGCAGTCGCGTGGTGGCGTCCCTCCAGGTGCCGTCCGCGGCTTCGCCGGCGCGGAACTGGGTGGTCTCTTGGGTGGCGGTGGTGTTCCGGTACGGCGAGGCGTACGCCGGCTCGGTCGGACGGGCCGGGTGCTGCGGCCCGTACGACGGTGCGGCCGGGTACGGCGACGCGTACGGCGTCGGCTGCGCCGGGAGGTGGGCGGCGACGACGGTCGACGCGGGGGCGTCGTCCTCGTCGTCGTCCCGTCGGTCCGAGAACACCCACGCGCGGAAGAGCAGGAAGCGCAGGATCGTCGCCGCGAGGTTGGCGGCGATGAGCACCGCGAGTTCGGTGGAGTGCGCGGGCTCGGTGGTCGCCGCGTTCAGGGCGACGAGGGAGCCGCTGGTCAGCGCCAGGCCGATGCCGAAGACGACCAGGCCCTGCGCCTGGTGCTTGACGGCCCCGCCGCGGCCGCGGACCCCGAAGGTCAGCCGTCGGTTGGCGGCGGTGTTGGCGACCGCGGACACCAGCAGGGCGAGCGCGTTGGCGGACTGCGAGCCGCCGAGCTGGCGGAAGCCGCTGTAGAGCAGCAGATAGAACAGGGTGGACAGACCGCCCACGACGCAGAAGCCGACGAGCTGGCGGGCCAGCCCCTTGGGCACGTCCTGGATCTCACGGTCGCGCGGGTCGTCGCCGAAGGGGCGGGTGAGCCGGTCCAGCGACAGGGATCCGGTGGCCAGGGCCTTGCCCACGCGCCAGACGCCCTTGAGGTCCTCGGTGGCCGTCTTCACGATGTGCACCGTGGAGTCCGGGTCGTCGACCCAGTCGACCGGCACCTCGTGGATCCGGAGACCGGCACGCTCGGCGAGCACCAGCATCTCGGTGTCGAAGAACCAGCCGGTGTCCTCCACCAGGGGCAGGAGCACCTGGGCCACATCACGGCGGATCGCCTTGAAACCGCACTGGGCGTCCGAGAAGCGGGCCTGGAGCGAGCCGCGCAGGATCAGGTTGTAGGCGCGGCTGATGAACTCCCTCTTCGGGCCGCGCACCACGCGCGAGCTGCGGGAGAGCCGGGAGCCGATCGCCAGGTCGGAGTGACCGGAGATCAGCGGGGCCACCAGCGGCAGCAGCGCGTTGAGGTCGGTGGACAGGTCCACGTCCATGTACGCGAGGATCGGGGCGTCCGAGGCCGACCAGACGGTCCGCAGCGCACGGCCGCGGCCCTTCTGCTCCAGCCGGAAGTTCTTGACCTCCGGGATCCGCGCCTCCAGCCGGCACGCCACCTCGGGGGTGGTGTCGATCGACGCGTTGTCCGCGATCGTGATGCGGAACGGGTACGGGAACGTACGCGTCAGGTGGTCGTGCAGTCTCTCGACGCACGGCTGGAGGTCCTTCTCCTCGTTGTAGACGGGGATCACTACGTCCAGGACAGGCGTACCGGCTGTGGCGGCCGGGAGGTGCTCCCGCGCCGGCAGGGTGCCGGGAGAAGAGTCGGTTCGCATGCCAACGACTTTCGTCAAGCGCCCTGTTGCACCCATGTGGTGGCACTGTGTTCGACCTGTGAGTCCAGTTGCCAGTTCGTTTCGGGCGCGGGCTGGGGGACGGCGGGGGCGAGAGCGGGCAGATGCACCGTGAAGATGGTCTGCCCGGGCACGCTGTCCACCGTCACGGCACCGCCGTGCGCGGTCGCCACGGCCTGCACGATGGCGAGGCCGAGGCCGGTGGAGCCGGTGGTACGGGAACGGGCCGAGTCACCCCGGGCGAACCGCTCGAAGACATGGGGGAGCAGGTCGGGCGGGATGCCCTGCCCGTTGTCCTGGACGTCGACGCACAGCCACGGTCCGCGCCGCTGCACCCGTGCGACGACGGTCGTCCCGGGCGGGGTGTGGGTACGGGCGTTGGCCAGCAGGTTGACGAGCACCTGCTGGAGACGGGCCGAGTCGGCGGAGACGAGCGCGGGCTCCTCGGGCAGCTCCAGCCGCCACACATGGTCGCGTCCGGCCGCGCGGGCGTCGCTGATGGTGTCGATGACCAGCGGGACGAGGTCGGTCTGCTCGAACTGCAGCGGGCGGCCGGCGTCGAGCCGGGCGAGCAGGAGCAGGTCCTCGACGAGGAGGGTCATCCGGCCGGCCTCGGACTCGATCCGGCCGAGGGCGTGCTTGGTGTCGGGGCCGACCTGTTCGCGTCCGCGGCGGGTGAGCTCGGCGTATCCGCGGATCGACGCGAGGGGGGTACGGAGCTCGTGGCTGGCGTCCGCGACGAACTGCCGGACCCGCATCTCGCTCTCCTGGCGGGCGTGCAGGGCGCCGTGGACATGGTTCAGCATCCGGTTCAGCGCGGCGCCGACCTGCCCGACCTCGGTGTGCGGATCCGTCTCCGACTCGGGCACCCGCTCGCTGAGGTTGACCTCACCGGTGTGCAGGGGCAGCTCGGAGACTCGGGTCGCGGTGGCGGCGACCTTGCGGAGGGGGCGGGTGGCGACGTTGACCATGACGGTCCCGGCGAGACCGGCGGCGACGAGACCGGCGACGGTGAGGCTGATCTCCACGATGATCAGGGTGTTGATGGTGCCGTCCACGTCGGAGGTGGGGATGCCGACGTAGAAGGAGCCGTTGTTGCCTTTGACGTACTGGACCCGGTAGGTGCCGAGGTCGGGGATGTCGACGGTGTGCCGCTTCCCGTCCTGCGTGACCGAGCCGAGCACCTTGAGCTGGGCCTCGGTGAGGGTCTCGGCGTTCATCTGCGGGATGTTGTTGTCGTCGTTCTTCTTGGCGCCGACCTTGCCGTAGCTGATCGAGCCGTTCTCGATCTTGGCCGCGAGGGACCTCTGCGGTCCCGGGGCCCGGCTGACGAAGTCGGTGATGACGTCGGTCGACTGCTGCTTGGGCGCATTGCTGTCGCTGTTGCCCGCGGTGCCGTTGTTGTTCTTTGCCCCGGGTCCCCCTCCGAGGGGCCCACCGGAGACCCGCATGGTGCTTTCCTTCAGGGAGCCGTCCAACTGCCCGTAGAGATGGTCCCGCAGCACCAGCGTGGTGACGGTGCCGATCACCGCGCACACCACGGCGATCAGTGTCACGGACACGACGACGAGCCGGGTCCGCAGGGTGCGCGGCTTTCCCGCTCGTCGCTTCTGCGGACGTGGCCGTCGTCGCCCGCTCATGACGCGGCGGGCTTGATCAGGTAACCGGCCCCACGCCGGGTGTGGATCATCGGCTCACGGCCGGCGTCTATCTTGCGGCGCAGGTAGGAGATGTACAGCTCGACCACGTTGGCCTGGCCGCCGAAGTCGTACGACCACACCCGGTCCAGGATCTGCGCCTTGCTCAGCACGCGCCGCGGGTTGCGCATCAGGAAGCGCAGCAGCTCGAACTCGGTGGCGGTGAGGTGGATGTTCTCCCCGGCCCGCGAGACCTCGTGGCTGTCCTCGTCCAGGGTGAGGTCACCGACGACGAGGACGGAGTCGGAGCGCCGGTCGGCGGCACCGGAACGCCGGATGAGCCCACGCAGCCGGGCCACGACCTCTTCCAGGCTGAACGGCTTGGTGACGTAGTCGTCGCCACCGGCGGTGAGCCCGGCGATACGGTCCTCGACGGCGTCCTTCGCGGTGAGGAACAGGACGGGGACGTCCGGCAGCTCACGGCGCAGCCGGCCCAGGACGGTCAGCCCGTCCATGTCGGGCAGCATCATGTCGAGGACGACGGCGTCGGGACGGAACTCCCGGGCGGTCTGGATGGCACCGGTGCCGTCTCCCGCACTCCGGATCTGCCATCCCTCGTAGCGCAGGGCCATGGAGAGCAGTTCGGTGATCGACAGCTCGTCGTCCACCACAAGCACTCGGACGGGGCTCCCGTCCGGCCTCAGCAGTTCGGTGCGCCCCTGGGGCGAGGTCGTGGTCATGGGGAACACCTTGTCGGTGTCCTCTTAGAGCACTCTTTCGACAACCTGTGATTTCCCTGAGAAACTCACAGGAGCCTCTCAGGCAATGCCTGGCAACCCCTGACGCGGAGTTGATCTCGGGCGGCTGCGGCCCTGGTCACCGCACATCATCCCCGATCAGCCGGGTGCGGGCCGTTCGAACCCGTGGCTGTGTTCCACCTTGGCGATGTGCAGGGAGTAGCGCTCGTACCAGTGCGCCCTCCCGTGCTCCTTGGCCGCCCGATGCTCCTCGTGCGCCCGCCATCGCTCGATGCCGGCCAGGTCCCGGAAGTAGGCGACGGTGATGCCGAGTCCTCCCGGTGTACGGGCCGAGTCCTCTCCCAGGAACCCCGGGACGTCCTTCACCAACTCCCCTAGCCGCTCGGCCGTCTCGCCGTATCCCGCGTCCGGCTCGGTGCGCAGGGAAGTGAAGACGACGGCGTAGTACGGCGGTTGATGTGCGGGGACAGGTGCGATCCGCTGTTCGCTCATGTCACCCACGATCGGCCGGGGGCCGCCACGGGTCCAGAGACCTTGCCGAACGGGATCCGTCCGGGATCCAAGTCTTTACCGAGGCGCGGCTCTTCAGCGGGGAGCGGCTCTTTACCCAGGCTTCTTCAGCGGGGAGCGGCTCTCCAGCGAGGCTTCTTCAGCGAGGCGCGGCTCTTCAGCGGGGCTTCTTCAGCGAGGGCCGGCCCGCGCGGCTCCGCTCAGAACAGGCCGTCCTGCAAATGCCCGCCTTCCTTGAACTCCCGTACGGGGAACCGCATGTCCACACCCGGCCCGGCGCCGACCGGCACCAGCTCCCACCCCCTCATCAACCGTGTGTCCAGCACGATCACCTCCTCCCCGCTCACCAGATGAAGATCGGGCCCGGCCGCCGCCACCAGCTCCCCGCTCACCGCGCCCCCGGCGACCAGCTCGCCGATCTCCCCCCGGGCGGCGGGCGCCGCGTCGAGTCCGAACACCGCCAGATGGTCGACACCTTCGAAGGGCGCCCGCGTCAACGACTCCGGCCACTCGGCCAGTTCGACGGCCCGTCCGTGCACCTCCCGTATCTCACACAGCCGCTCCTCCTCGTCCCCCGGCAGAGCACCCCGCACCGCCCGCTTCTCGGCGTACGGAATCCGGTCCGGCACCCGCAGCGCCGCCCGCAACAGCTCCTCGGTCCGGCGGGCGGCCATCAGCGGCCCGCTGCCCAGCCAGCAGAAGCAGACCGCCCCCTGCTCCAGCAACCGCGCCGACCCCCGCTCGACGGCCGTGATCCCGACCTTGACCAGCCCGGGCCCGAACCACGCCAGATAGACCCGGTAGGGCCGGGGATCGTCGGCGATCCCGTCCGCGGCGACGGAATGCGCCCGGTCCAGCCGCGCGCACTCCTCACACCGCGCCCCCGTGCTCCTCCCCGACACCGGCGCCCGCACCGGGCACGCGTGCCCGCGAGCTCCCACGCACCCCCGTACACCCCCTTCCGCGACCGCGAAGGCCACCCGTTTCCCCCAGGACAGCGGGCTGCGCCGCCCCCCGTCCCACAGCAGCACGGGACCCTCAGTCGACCACCGCAGCCCCGCGCACTTCCATGCCTGTGCCATCGCCCACCACGCTAGCCCCCACCTCTGACAACGCTCCCCGACCTGCGGCTTCGCGCCCGGCGCTCCGCCCGGCGAGCAGGCATCCGACGCACCCCGGGTGACCGCCGCGGGCCGACGCGTCCCGCACCCGCATCCCCCACTCCGCCCGGGGCCGCACGCCCGGCGGCTTGCCCCACCCGGTCAGGTGCAGCGCCCATGTGACCAGCAGGCTCACGATCACCACGGCACCGCCGCCGACCAGCAGAACGGGGGAGACGGCGCACACCCCCACCCCCATCACGGCGGTCCCGACGGTCGCGATGCCGAAGCCGGTCCAGCCGGCGACCGTGTGCCCCTCGTCGTACAGATGACCCGCCACGCCACTCCCTCACAATCTAAGAGGTTGATGTTCTTAACCTCTTACAAGGTAAGAGAAACCGAAAGCGGATAACAAGGACCCAGCACGAAACCTCCGAGAGGAATCTCCCCCGCGATGACAGCCCAGCAACCCCGCCCACGCCCCGCGGCGACCCCCGCCCAGGCGCTCTCGGCCATGGACGACCTCATCGCGGCGAGCATGATCGGCCAGCAGGAGATGGCCCAGCGCCTCGGTCTGAACGTCACCGACCTGACCTGCTTCGCCTACGTCCTCCAGGCGGGCGAGAACCTGCTGACGGCGGGCGAGTTGGCGACCCGCGTCCATGTCACCACCGGCGCGGTCACCGGCATCCTCAACCGTCTGGAGCGCGCCGGTTACGTCATCCGCCGCCCCGACCCGCAGGACCGCCGCAGGGTCCGCGTGGCCGCCGTACCCTCCGCCGTGGCCCGGGCGTACGCGCTCTACCAGCCGTACTACGACCGTCTGAACGAGCTCTTCGCGGACTACTCCGCCGAGGAGATCGCGGTCCTCACGGACTGGTTCACACGGGCGACCGCACTGGCGAACGCGTACCGCGAGGAACGCCGGGCGGACGAACCGGCTACGGAGTGAAGGAGACGACCGAGGTGTAGTCGGAACCGGCGTGGAACTCCATCCTCTGGGTCCCGCCCGGCGAGCCGATGGCCCCCAGGGACAGCGTCCAGGTCCGGGTGGAGCCGCTGACCGACGTCGAGAGGCCGGACCCCAGCTCGCTCCAACTCCACTCCGTCGACCGGCTTTTGTAGAGGCCGCCGTTCTCGATCATGTAGTCGGCGCCGAGGGCGGAGGGCGAGGGGTAGGGGAGCCGGTAGCCGGTGGAGGTGTCGCCGTCGACGTCGATGAAGACGTGGTAGTAGCGCTCCGAGGCGCGGAAGGCCGCCCGGAAGGTGACGGTTCCGGAGGACACGCAGACGGAGTAGGCGCCGACGGTGTCGGAGACCGAGCCCGAGCCGGAGGAGCAGGAACTGCCGTTGCCACTGCCGCCCGACCCCGTGCCGCCCTGCTTGGCGACGGCCGTCGAGGTGGCGGCGGGCTCGTCCTGGTCGTCCGTGCGGGAGGTGCCTGCGGTACCGGAGGTGCCGGCGGTGGCCGACTCCTTGGCCGACGCCTTCGAGGACGTGCTCGTCGTGTCCGCCGACGGCGAGGCCGACACCGACGCGGACGCCGAGGCCGACTCGGGCACGCTGGGCGGCCTGCCGTACGGCCCGCCCCCCTGCGTGTGGTCGGGCCCGGCACCCGGCACCGCCGCCGAGGACCGCCCGTCCCCACCGCCACGAACGAGGAACACCCCGGCGATCAGCGCGACAACGACGAGACCGACAGCGGCCAGCAGCACGGGGCGCCGTAACCGCCGCCGCACGGCCGGGGCCTGGGCCTGGGCCTCGGACCGGGCCGGGGCCGGGGCGGAGGCCGGGGCCGGGGCGGAGGCCGGGGCCGGGGCCGGGGCCTTCGGGGACCCTGCGCTCTTGGCGGAGCGACCACCCGCCGGGAGCTCCCCACCCGCACCCGGCCGGGCGGCCCCCGCCGCACCGCTCTTCACCTTGACCGGACCGGCCTGCGCGGACCCGGTCTTCGCCGAACCGGCGCTCCCCGAACCCGCCGCCGCCGTATCGCTGAGCTCCGCGACGAACGACTCGGCGGCCGAGGACATCACCGCCGGGGCGTCAGCCGCCTCCGGCTCGCCCCCGGCCTCCCCCCGGGAACCGGAGTCACCTGGGGCGCCCTCTCCGGTCCCCTCCCCGGTCCCCTTGTCGGCGCCCCGACCGGACGCCGCAGCGATCGCCGACGGCCCTTTGGACCGGCGCGGCAGCGGACCCTGCACTGTTGGGGCGTCCTTCCACGAGAGCTACGCCGAACGCATCCGACGGCAGCGGGCCGCCGATCGTACCGGGGTTGGACACGCATCCAACCCCACGATTGTTGTCGCGGCATTGCTTCGACCCCGCCCGCCCGGACCCCGATACGGCCGTGGCCCCGGCGCTACGCTCCCGACGTGACGTCATCCGACACCCCGCCGCACACCCCGCAGCCCCCTCGTGCGCCCCTCGTCCCCCCGGACTTCGACGTACCGGCCCCGCCCGCCACGGACACGTTCCGGCTGGAGCCCCTCGGCCCGCAGCACAACGCCGCCGACCACGCGGCCTGGACCTCCAGCATCGCCCACATCCGTGCGACCCCCGGCTTCGTCGGCCGCTCCTGGCCACCGCCGGAAGGCATGACCCCGGAGGCCAACCTCGAAGACCTGCGCCGACACGCAGAGGACTTCACCGACCGGACCGGCTTCACCTACACCGTCCTGTCACTCCCGGACGAGGACGTGATCGGCTGCGTCTACATCTACGGCTCCCGTGACACCCCAGGCGTCACCGACGTCCGCTCCTGGGTCAGAGCCGACCACGCCTCCCTCGACCCCGAACTCCACCGGGTCGTCAGCACCTGGCTGCACCACGAGTGGCCGTTCGCGCACGTGGCCTACGCACCCCGCTGACCGTTCTCCGGCCGCTTGGTGAGGAAGTCCGCAGAGGTCCTTCAGGTACAGCGTGCGCGGATCGATCAGCCGCATTCGGCTGTTCGGCCCACGAAGCGCGCCGCCGTGCCGGGCGTCGCGGGCATCCCAGGTCCTCCACCTGTGACCATGAAGCGTTCCTCGGAAGCGATCTGTGGGTGATCTGGTGAACTGGCTGACTTCGCTGCCGGCGGTGGCGCTGGTCGTGGGCGGACTCTTCTTCGCCCTCCTGGCCACGGCGGTGGCACGGGTCGGCGTCCGCGCCCTCGTACCGGCCGGGGAACGGGACCATGTGCCCCAGATCGCCATGCCCCTGATGTCCTCACTCGGCGCCGCCTTCGCGATCTTCGCGGCACTCTCACTGGCCAGCGAGGCCGGCTACCTGCGCGCGGCGGAGGCGCTGGTGAGCGACGAGGCAGCCGCGTCCTCCCGTCTGGCCTGGGCGGCGACCAGTCCACGGGTCCAGTCGGAGCCGATCCATCAGGCACTGCTGAACTACCTGCGGACCACGCGCGCCAGGGAATGGGAGGGCGCGGCGGCGGCGTCCGGCGACGACGCGGCCACCGCTCGCGCGATCGCACGGCTGGAGCGGACCGTGCGCACCGAGGCGGCCCGCCCCGAGGTCGGCACCACGACCGGCACGGAGCTGGTGGTCTCCCTGGACGGCGTCACCAGCAGCCGTCGCGCCCGCATCGCCGCCGCCTCCCGCGACGTTCCGGTCCTCTACGTCATCACGCTCGTGGTCAGCGGACTGGCCCTGATCGTGAACGCCGGCGCCCTGGTCTTCCGCAGCAGCCTGCGCACGTCCCTGCTGGTCGTGGGCCTCGGAAGCGTGGTCGGCCTGAGCCTGGCACTGCTCTTGGCCCTCACCGCGGCCTGGAGCGGACCGTTCATCGTCAGCGGACATCCCCTCGACGCCATCGTCACAGACCTGAGGTCCGGCTTCTTCAACAGCGGGCCGTAGCCGACGGGCTACGAGTGAGCGACTGAAGTCGCCGCGTACGAGGAGACGTTCACTCGCTTCCACGCCGTACTTCACTGCCGTACACCCCGAAACGCAAGAGGCCCCGGATCTCTCCGGGGCCTCTCACCTGTGTGCACTCGGCAGGATTCGAACCTGCAACCTTCTGATCCGTAGTCAGATGCTCTATCCGTTAAGCTACGAGTGCTTGTTATTCGGTTTTTCTGTCTTCGATCCTTGCCCTTCCGGGCCGCTCTCGGCGACAGGAAGAACATTACATGACTGCCGCCGACATGTGAAATCCGTTTAGCGCACCCCTTGTGACCTGCGAAAACGACCTCAGAGGGGGATCGGGAGGGGGCGCGGGAACGGCGAAGCCCCGGGCCGTGTACGGACCGGGGCTTCGGTGATCTGGCGGAGGCGGAGGGATTTGAACCCTCGATGGGCTTTAAGGCCCAAACCGCATTAGCAGTGCGGCGCCATAGACCGGACTAGGCGACGCCTCCAGCACAACCTCTCGCGTGGGTGCGAGTGGTGCGTGCAGATGATGACACAGTCGAGCGTGCTGTCACCAATCGACGTCCACGGTACTAGGGAGTCGGGTCACAGGGCAAAGGGCTTCCCCGTGCGCAACGTCCGGCGTGGCGCCGCGTTGGTCCGGGCATGTCGCAGGTCACCGCCATCTCGCCCCTCGCCCCCAGCCGCCGAGCCCGTCGCCGTCGACGGCTGGAGGGCGTCCTCGCCCTGTCCGTCTCCCTCGCCGCCCTCGGAGCCCTCGCCGCCCTTCTCCCCTCCTCCGCCTCCGCCGTCACCCCGCTCGCGCCGCCGCCCGTCCGGGACGAGGACCGGGCCGATCAGGATCACCTCGTCGTCACCGTCCGGCGCGCCGGTGGACGGGCCGACGGGGTGTTCGAGGTGTGGTGTCGTCCCGGCGGCGGCCGTCACCCGGACGTGTCGGGCGCCTGCCGGGCCGTCGAGCGGAACACCCGCTGGGGACGGGACCCCTTCGCCCCGGTGCCGAGCGGCGTCCTGTGCACCATGCGGTACGGCGGGCCGGCCACCGCCCATGTCAGCGGCCGCTGGGCCGGACGACCCGTCGACACGACGTACGACCGCCGCAACGGGTGCGCGATCGAGCGGTGTGATCGGATGGTGCCCCTGCTGCCCGCCCTTTCCGACCGTCTGCCCGCCCCCCACCTCCTGAACTCTCCCCGCGGCCTCCGCACGACCTTCCCCCGTGGCTTCCCACGGCCTCCCGGCGGCCTCATCACGGCCTTCCCACGGCCTTCCCACGCCCTCCCCGCAGCCTCATCACAGCCTCCCCGAGGGCGGTAGCCCGGGTTCCGTTCCCGGGCCGCCGTCCCCGGCCGGGCCGTCTCCCACAGGCGCCGCACCGCGGATTCACCCGTTCCGTAAAACTCCCGCGAAGGTCATGCGACCGTCAGACCGTCTGTGTCACTTCGTCGTGCGAGCTGCCTCTCATCCGGGGGCTGTGACGGGACCCCAGCCCTTAGACTCCCTCGCGTGACACGCTGCGGGCCGGTTGGCAATATGGCCCGAGCGGTCGGCAAGGTGCGGTAACAGGGAGGAAGCGACTCGTGAGCAGCAGGCCATCCCGAGGCGCTGCTCGCCTCGCAGCCATACTCGACGCGCTTCCCGACGCGTTGGTGCTCGTCAACGCAAACGGGACAGTCGTCAACGCGAACACCATCGCGCTCGAGGCCTTCGAGACGCCTGGTACGGCTCTGGTGGGGCGGGGGCTGCTCGATCTGCTTCCGCAGTTCGACTCCAAGCTGATCCCGGGGTCCATGCGGCGGCCCGATCACATGGACCCGCGCGGGCGGACCAAGCCCACCCGGATGATCGCCCGGCGGACCGACGGGACGGAGTTCCCGGTCGAGGTCACCAGCGCCAACCTGGAGAACGGGCAGCAGGCCTACGACGGCTACGGCTACAGCGGCGACGAGCTGCTGATGCTCGTCGTACGGGATCTGACCGGGACCGTGGACACCGAGGCCGAGCTGGCGCGGTCGCAGCGGCAGACCGAGATGATCCTGCGGGCCGCGTCGGAGGGGGTCGTCGGCACCGACACCGACGGGCGGATCGTGCTCGTCAACCCGGCCGCCGCGCAGATCCTCGGGTACCGGGCCAGCGATCTCGGCGGCAAGGAGCTGCACACCCTCGTCGTGCACTCGCGCGCCGACGGCTCGCCCTTCCCGTACGACGAGTCGCCGCTCGCCGACACCCTGCGCTCCGGGCGCAAGCACCGGGTGCGCGGGCAGGTGCTGTGGTCCAAGGGCGGGGAGAAGGTGTCCGTCGACCTGACCACCGCCCCCGTGCGCGACGGCGACCAGCTCGTCGGCGCCGTGATGACGTTCACGGACCGGCGGCCGTACGACGACCTCGCCGCGGAGAAGGAGGACGTCGAGAAGCGGCACGCGGACGAACTGGAGCGGCTCTCCGAGGAGCACGCCTCCGATCTCACCGCGCTCCGCCAGCGGCACGTCACCGAGCTGGAGGAGCTGCGCGAGCAGCACGCGGAGGACATCGCCGACGCCGAGGAGCGCTACGCGGCCCTCGGCGAGCGGGAGAAGGACCGGTACGACGCCCTCGCCGGGCGGTACGACCAACTGCTCACCCTCCTCGCGATCTCCCTGCGCGGGCCCCTCGACGAACTGCGCCGTGAGCTGGCCGCGCTCGCCGCCGACGACGCCGGGCAGCTCTGGCCCGAGGCCAACCAGGTCCTGCACCACCTGTCCGCCGGTTACTCGCGCATCACCACCCTCATCGACAACGTCCTCGGCTACCAGCGCCTCGACGCGGGCGGCGAGGTGATCGCCCGTACGAAGGTGATGCTGGACGCGGTCGTCGCCGCCGGTGTCGACGGGGCCGTCGAGCTCATCGGGCCCGGACGGGTGCAGTTCGCCGTGCACGCGCCGCCCATCGAGGCGGAGGTCGACGCCCGGCTCCTCGCGACCGCGCTCGCCCATCTCGTCGCCGATGTCGCGGGTGTCGACGCCACCGGCAACGCGCCCGTCTCGGCGGGCGGTTACATGGACAACACGGTCGTCGTCGCGGCCGCCCAGCGGGGCGAGGTCGTACGGATCGAGGTGCGCGGGCCGTACTCCGGGGGCGACCCGGTGCACGAGCCGATCGTGCGCGGGATCGTGCGCGCCCACGGCGGCGTCCTGCAGACGCACGAGGTGCCGGGCATGAGCGGCAGTGCCTACGTCCTCGAGGTCCCCCTCGGGGGCGGGGCGGGGGCCGTCGCCCCTCCGGCGCCCGCGGCGCTGCCCGCCGCACTGCCCGCGGTCCAGAGCGCCCCCGACGACGGCGAGCCGCCCGCCGAGCAGGCTCATGAGCAGGTGCATGGGCGCCGCCGCGCCCGCAGGTCCTCCGTGGACGCCTTCCTGGACGGCGACGTCCCTGGCTCGGCCGAGGGCGCCGAAGGGGAGAACGCGCCGCCCACCGGACGCCGACGCCGGCGTGGTCCGGCCGCCAACGAGACGCCCGGTGAGCTGCCGGAGGCGGCCGAGGACCACTCCGGCGGTTCCGGGCGGCGGCGAGGGCGTCCCGCCGAGGACGGCGGAGCCGGTGCGGGTGTGGCGGAGGGTGCGGTCGTGACCGCCGCCGAGAGCGCGGCCGGTACCGCCGCCGTGGGCACGGGACTGGGCGGGACCGTTCCGCCGCAGGGCGTGCCCGCGCCGCCCGGCGGACGACGGGCGCGGCGCGCCGACGAAGGACAGCAGAACGCCCTGCCGGCCGCCCTGCCCGCGGTCGCCGGTGCACCGGACGAGGACGCCGAGCCGACCGGGCGCAGGCGGCGTGCCCTCGCCGCGGCGTCCGAGCGCGCCGCCGCGCAGGAGGCTGGGCCGCGTACGGTGTTCGCCCTGCCGCCGGCCGAGGCGGACCGGGTGCCCGACGGCGCGGCCGTGCCCGCTCAAGGACAGGAGGCCGGGCCGGTTCCGGTTCCGGTTCCTGATCCCATGACGGTTCCTGATCCCATGACGGTGCCGGTGGCCGGTCAGGCTCCCGTGCCCGGTCAGGTTCCCGTGCCCGGTCAGGTCCCGGTGGCCGGTCAGGCTCCCGTGCCCGGTCAGGCTCCGGTGCCCGGTCAAGTTCCGGTGCCCGGTCAGGCTCCCGTGCCCGGTCAAGTTCCGGTGCCCGGTCAGGTTCCCGTGCCCGGTCAGGTCCCGGTGCCCGGTCAGGCTCCGGTGCCCGGTCAGGTTCCCGTGCCCGGTCAAGTTCCGGTGCCCGGTCAGGCTCCCGTGCCCGGTCAGGTTCCCGTGCCCGGTCAGGCTCCGGTGGCCCAGATTCCCGCCCAGGGCTCCTCCGAGGACGCCCTCATCGACCACGGCCGCCATGACGCCGTAGGACCCGACCAGGCCGACGATCACACTCCGCCGCAGCCGCACCCCACGGCCGCGCCCACAGGTCGCCGTCGTCGTGCCATCGGACAACCCGCGGAAGCGGCGGGTCTCGCGGAAGCGGGGGGTGTTCCGGTCCGGGCCACGGTTCCTCCGCAGGAGGGTGCCGGGCAGCCCCTCCCCGCCCAGGCTCCCTCCCGGGCAGCGGCCGCCGCGGCCCCGGCACCGGGCCGGCCGCTCCCCGCCGAAGCCGCCCCCGGCACCGCCCCGGCGGCTTCCGCCGCGACCGGCGCACCGATCGGAGCAGCCACCGGAGCGGCCCCCGCGCAGCCCCGGATCCCCACCCCGCCGACCGCGACCCCCAGCACGGGGACCCCGCTCCCGCCCGAGGCCCCCGTGCCCCCGGTCGCGCCCGTGGCGCAGCCGCTGCCCGCCGAGGCGGCGGCGCTGCCCCTGGACCCGAACTCGACGCAGGGCCGGGCGATCAGTGTGCGGACGCTGGGGCAGGGCGTCCCCTTCACCCGGCAGGCCGCCCAGGTGCAGCAGGCGCAGCCCGCCGCGCAGGCCACGGCCACTCCCGCCCCGCACGCGCCGGGCGGTTCCGGGCGGCGCCGCAAGCTGGGCACCCCGCCGGACCCGGCCTCCCGTCCGGAGCAGACGGCGCGTCCGCATCCGTCGGCCGAGCAGCCCGTCGCGGGCCAGGCGCCCCTGCCCGCGCAGCCCTCGCTCGCGGGACAACCGCCGGCCACCCCGCAGCCCTCGCTGTCCCAGCCGTCTCTGTCCCAGCCGTCTCTGGCTCAGCCCTCCCTGGCCGGTCAGGCGCGGCTCGTGCCCGGGGCGACCGACGGGGCGGGACGGTCGTACGCCATAGGGGCCCCGGACGAGAACGCCGCCGAGGGCCCGGAGCCGCTGGACGGTCCCGGTGGGGCCGTCGAGGTCGCGGATCCGCCGCGGCCGATGCCGATGGACGACGAGCTGCCGCCGGAGCCGCTGGACAACCCGCGCCGGCTGCTGGTGTGGCCCGCGCCGGACGTCTCCACCCAGCAGGCGCTGAGCGACCGCGGCTACCGGCCGGTGATCGTGCACTCGCGCGAGGAGGTCGACGCGCAGATCGCCGCGTTCCCGGCCGCGCTGTTCGTGGACCCCCTGACCGGGCCGATCACGCGTACCGCGCTGCAGTCGCTGCGGCAGGCGGCCGTGGCCGCGGAGGTCCCGGTCCTGGTCACGGCCGGGCTGGGGCAGGCGACGCGGGAGGCGGCGTACGGCGCCGATCCCGCCGTCCTGCTGAAGGCGCTCGCGCCGCGGGACAGTGAGCAGCACCCGCCGCGGGTACTGCTCATCGAGGAGCACGCGGAGATCGCGCTGGCGCTGACCGCGACGCTGGAGCGGCGCGGGATGCAGGTGGCGCGGGCGGCGAGTGACGCGGACGCCGTGACGCTCGCGGGCCAGCTCCGGCCGAACCTCGTGGTGATGGACCTGATGCAGGTGCATCGGCGGCAGGCCGGATTCGCCGGGATCATCGACTGGCTGCGGGTGAACGGCCAGCTCAACCGCACCCCGCTGGTCGTCTACACCGCCGCGGTTGACCAGGCGGACCTGCCCCGGCTGGCGTCGGGGGAGACGGTGCTGTTCCTGGCCGAGCGGTCGACCAGCCCCGAGGTGCAGGTCAGGATCGTGGACCTGCTGTCCCGTATCGGCGTCAACTGACCGGCCACCCCTGGGGGGTCAGGGCCTGATCACCCTGCGTACCGCCTCCTTGACGGAGGCGCGCAGGCGTTCGCGGTCGTCGTCCTCGCCGCCCACCACGATCCGGCGCATCTGGGGGACGACGGCCGTCCAGTTGGCCAGGGCGATGAGCAGGAAGAGCAGGTCGGCGGCGGGGATCGCGTCGCTGATGACACCCCGGTCCTGGCCGTCCTGGACGACGGAGATCTTCTCGCGGTAGTGCGCCTGGCGCTCGGCCTCGTCGGGGAGCTCGGTGACGCCGTACTCCATGCCCTCCCAGAAGAGCAGGCGCAGCACCTCGGGGTGGGCGGCGTGGTAGTCCATCACGCGGTCGATCCAGCCCTCGAGGTCGTCCGCGTCGACGGGGACGGAGACCGCGAGGTCGAGCATGGTCTTCTGCAGCACCTGGGTGAACAGCTCCGCCTTGTTGCCGAAGTAGGCGTAGATGAGCTGCTTGTTCGCCTTGGCCTCGGCGGCGATGCGGTCGATACGGGCGCCCGCGATGCCGTAGCGCGCGAACTCGGTGACGGCGGCATCGAAGATCCGCGCTCTGGTGGCTTCGGGGTCCCGGGTGGTTGCCATGCGGTCATGGTAGCCACCCACCTAACCAACTAGTTGGTTGACGGGAATGCCCCACAGGCACAGACTGTTGCACCCACGGTCCAACCAACTGGTTAGTTACTAGAGTCGGCTCGAAGGAGCACTCCGCCATGCCGTCCGCAGCCACCGTCCCGCAGCGCACCGGACGGGCCCCCGCACCCACCCGCCGCCGCGGGGACCTCCTCCTCGTCCTCATCGCGCTCTGCACGGCCGTCACCGCCGCCAACATCTACGTGGCGGCCCCGCTGCTCCCCCTCATCGCCCACGACTTCGGCTCGGCGCCCTCGGGCGTGGCGTGGATCGCCTCCGTCGCGCAGTTCGGCTACGCGGCCGGTCTGCTCTTCTTCGCCCCGCTCGGCGACCGCGTGAACCGGCGCCGCCTGGTCGCCGTCCTCTCCCTGGTCACCGCTGCGGCGTTGACCGCCGGCGCCGCCGCCACCGGTACGGCAGGACTCGCCGCCGCCGTCCTCGTCGCGTCCGCCGCGACGGTCGTCCCGCAGCTCCTGGTGCCGCTGGTGGCCGCACGCGCCCCCGCCCACCACCGGGCGCGTCATGTCGCCGCCGTCATCGCGGGACTGTTCACCGGGATCGTCGCGGCCCGGGTCCTCGGCGGACTCGCCGGGCAGGCCTTCGGCTGGCGGGCGGTGTTCGTGGGCGCGGCCGTGCTCACCGCGGCCCTCGGTCTGCTGACCTCCGCCGCTCTGCCTGCCGAACCCCGTCGCCCCACGGAGGGCGGTCTCCTCACCGGGCTGCGCACCATGCCGGGACTGGTCCGCCGCTCCCCGGACCTGTGGCGGGCCTGCGTGCGGCAGGCCGGCATGTACGGCGCGTGGAGCGCCCTGTGGACCTCGCTGGCGCTGCTGCTGACGGGGGAGCCGTACCGGCTGTCCACCGCGACGGCGGGCCTGTTCGGGCTCTTCGGGCTCGCGGCGAGCGTGGTGGCCCCGCTGGCGGGCGGTCTGGTCGACCGCTTCGGCGCCGCCAAGGTGGTCCGCAACGCCTACGTCCTGGCCGCCGTCTCCGTCCCGCTCTTCTGGCTGGGCGGCCGGGTCCTCCCGGCACTCTTCGTGGCCGCCGTCGCGATCCACGCGGCCCTGGTCGCCTCCCATGTCGCCAACCAGACCCTCGCCCTGACCACCACCTCGGCCCCGGCCACCGCCAACAGCGCCTACGTGGTCGCGGGCTTCGCCGGCGGCGCCACCGCGTCGGCCCTGGCGGGCCTCGCCTTCGACCACTTCGGCTGGGGCGGCGTGGTCACGGTGGCGGGGGTGTGGCTGGTGGCGGGGTGGAGCACGACGGCCGTACGGCGTTGAACCGCACCACCGCAGCCGTACGACGCTGAAACCGGCGCACGCCGGGCAGGTGCCGCGAGGTGACCTGCCCGGCGTGCGCCTCCACCGTACTCAGAGCCCGTCCAGGGGGCCCGTGCTCAGAGCCCGTCCAGGGAGCCCGTACTCAGAGCCCGTACACGGAGCCCGTGTTCAGGGCCCGTACGCGGAGCCCGTGCTCAGAGCCGGGTGATGTCCAGGGCGCCCTCGGCGTACTGCCGGCGCAGCACCTTCTTGTCGAACTTGCCGACGCTCGTCTTCGGGACCGCCTCGATGATCGTCCAGCGCTCCGGGAGCTGCCACTTGGCGATCTTCCCCTCCTCGGCGAGGAAGGCGCGCAGGGTGTCGAAGTCGGCGGTGGCGCCCTCCTTGAGGACGACGGTGGCCAGGGGGCGCTCGCCCCACTTGTCGTCGGGGACGGCGACGACGGCCGCCTCGGCGACGGCCGGATGCGCCATCAGCGCGTTCTCCAGCTCCACCGAGGAGATCCACTCGCCGCCGGACTTGATGACGTCCTTGGCTCGGTCGGTGAGCGTGAGGAAGCCGTCGGGGCTGATCGTGCCGACGTCACCGGTCTTCAGCCAGCCGTCCTCACTGAACTTGTCGGCGGGCCGCAGGGGTTCGCCGTCGGGGCCGTTGTAGTAGGCGCCCGCGATCCAGGGGCCGCGCACCTCCAGCTCGCCGGCCGACTCGCCGTCCCAGGGGAGGCGTTCGCCGCCGGGGCCGGTCAGGCGGGCCTCGACGCCGGCCGGGAAGCGGCCCTGGGTGAGGCGGTAGGCGAACTCCTCCGGCAGACCGACGGCATGGGCCGGCGGACGGGCGATGGTGCCGAGCGGGGAGGTCTCCGTCATGCCCCAGGCGTGGCAGACCCGCATGCCGAGGTCGTCGAAGGCCGACATCAGGGAGGGCGGACAGGCCGAGCCGCCGATGGTCACCTGGGTGAGGGAGGTGACGTCCCGCGGCTTGACGGTGAGTTCGGCGAGCAGGCCCTGCCAGATGGTGGGGACGGCGGCCGCGTGGGTCGGCTTCTCGCTCTCGATCATCTCGGCGAGCGGGCCGGGCTGCAGGAAGCGGTCCGGCATCAGCATGTTGACGCCGGTCATGAAGGTGGCGTGCGGCAGGCCCCAGGCGTTCACGTGGAACTGGGGGACCACGACGAGCGAGGTGTCCTCGTCGGTCAGGCCCATCGACTGGGCCATGTTGACCTGCATGGAGTGCAGGTAGATCGAGCGGTGGCTGTAGACGACGCCCTTGGGGTCGCCGGTGGTGCCGGAGGTGTAGCACATGGAGGCGGCGGCGCGCTCGTCCAGCTCGGGCCAGTCGTAGTCGGTGGGCTTCCCGGCGAGGAGGTCCTCGTACTCGTGGACCTGGGGGCGGACGTCCGCGAGGAGGGAGCGGTCGCCGGGGCCGGAGACGACCACGTGCTCGACCGTCGGCAGGTGCGGGAGCAGCGGGGCCAGCAGGGGCAGCAGGGAGCCGTTGGCGATGACGACCTTGTCCGCCGCGTGGTTGACGATCCAGACGAGCTGTTCGGCCGGGAGACGCAGGTTGAGGGTGTGCAGGACCGCGCCCATGGAGGGGATCGCGAAGTACGCCTCGACGTGCTCGCCGTTGTTCCACATGAGGGTCGCGACCCGGTCGTCGCCCTCGACGCCGAGGTCCTCGCGCAGGGCGTGGGCCAGCTGGGCGGTGCGGGCGCCGATCTCGGCGAAGGTGCGGCGCTGCGGGGCGCCCTCGCCCGTCCAGGTGGTCACCCGCGACGAGCCGTGGATCTTCGTCCCGTGGGTCAGGATCCTCGAGATCAGCAGCGGTACGTCCTGCATGGTGCTCAGCACGGCGTCCTCCCAGAGCGGCGACATTGCCTACGCGGTGGTAACGGTTGCGCTGATTCTGCGCACATACCGCGCGGTATGTCACTAGGTAGCGATGATCGATCACCTCACCTAAAGCCACGGTAAAACCACCACGTCGGCACGCTAGCGCACAAGCCCCAGTTCAGGGTCCTCGCGGAGCTTGCCGAGGGCCCGGGACACCGCCGACTTCACCGTGCCCACCGAGACCCCGAGGACGTCGGCCGTCTGGGCCTCGCTGAGGTCCTCGTAGTACCGCAGGACCACCATCGCCCGCTGCCGGTCCGGCAGCTTCATGATCGCCCGCCACATGGCGTCGTGCAGCGCCTGCCGCTCGGCCTGGTCCTCCTCGCCGGGCGCGGGCTCCGGCTCGGGCAGCTCGTCGCAGACGTACTCGTCGACCTTGCGCTTGCGCCACTGCGAGGTGCGGGTGTTCAGCAGGGCGCGGCGGACGTAGCCGTCGAGCGCCCGGTGGTCCTCGATCCGCTCCCACGCGACGTACGTCTTGGTGAGCGCGGTCTGCAACAGGTCCTCGGCGTCGCTCGGGTTGGCCGTGAGCGACCGGGCGGTGCGCAGCAGCACCGGCTGGCGGGCTCTGACGTACGACGCGAAGGACGGGTACGGAGACGGCCGCCTCTTGCCGTGGGAGGCGCTGGTGCAGACGGGTGTGGTCATGGCTCCACGCTAGGAGTGAGCCCGTGTAATCCGGATCGCCCGCAGGTGCCGAAGACGGGTCCGCCTCAGGTTGTAGGGGTGGTGCTGACTCCACCTCCTGTAGGTGGAGCGCGGTACGCCGAGTACTACGGGTCGACCCCTGAGACGTACCGGCCGGGCTCAGCCGTCGGCGGTCAGGACCAGGCCGGACGTGGGCACTCCCGTCCCCGCCGTCACCAGGGTCCGTGCCGCGCCCGGCACCTGGTTGACGGAGGTGCCGCGCAGTTGCCGTACGGCTTCCGCCACCCCGTTCATACCGTGGAGGTACGCCTCCCCGAGCTGCCCCCCATGGGTGTTGAGCGGCAGCCGGCCCTCCGCGACGAAACCGGCCGCCTCGCCGGGCGCGCAGAAGCCGAACTCCTCCAGCTGCATCAGCACGAACGGCGTGAAGTGGTCGTACACCACCGCCGCGTCGACGTCGGCGGGCGCGAGCCCGGAGGTGCGCCAGAGCTGACGGGCCACCACGGCCATCTCCGGCAGCCCGGTCAGGTCGTCGCGGTAGAAGCTGGTCATCTGCTCCTGGGCCCGCCCCGCGCCCTGCGCGGCCGCCGCGACCACGGCGGGAGGATGCGGCAGATCACGGGCCCGCTCCACCGAGGTGACGACGAGCGCCTGGCCGCCGTCCGTCTCCTGGCAGCAGTCCAGCAGCCGCAGCGGCTCGGCGATCCAGCGGGAGGAGGCGTGGTCGTCGAGCGTGATCGGGCGGCCGTGGAAGTACGCCGCCGGATTCACCGCCGCGTGCCGCCGGGCCGTGACCGCGACCGGCCCGAAGGCCTCCTCGGGGGTCAGCCCGTAGGTGTGCAGATACCGCTGGGCCGCCATCGCCACCCAGGAGGCCGGCGTGAGCAGCCCGAACGGCATCACCCAGCCCAGCGCCGTCCCCTCCGCCGTGGGCTCCCGGTGCCGTACGCCCGAGCCGAAGCGGCGCCCCGAACGCTCGTTGAAGGCCCGGTAGCAGACCACCACCTCGGCCACGCCCGCCGCGATCGCGAGCGCCGCCTGCTGCACGGTCGCACAGGCCGCCCCGCCGCCGTAGTGCACCCGCGAGAAGAACGACAGCTCGCCCATCCCGCAGGCCTGCGCCACGGTGATCTCCGGGCTGGTGTCCATGGTGAACGTCACCAGCCCGTCCACGTCGGCCGCCGTCAGCCCCGCGTCGTCGAGCGCCGCCCGTACCGCCTCCGCGGCCAGCCTCAGCTCACTGCGCCCCGAGTCCTTGGAGAACTCGGTCGCCCCGATGCCGACGATCGCGGCGCGTCCGCCGAGACCGTCCCGCGCCCGTACGCTCACCGCGCGCCCCCCGCCTGGACGGTGACCCTGCCGCTGACATGCCGGCCGATGCCGTTGTCGCCGGTCACCCGCACCACCACCGTGTCCCCGTCGACCTCCTCGACCACCCCTCGCAACACCATCGTGTCCCCCGGGTAGTTGGGCGCCCCGAGCCGGATGGCGACCTTGCGCAGCACGGCCGTGGGCCCGAAGTGGTCGGTGAGATAGCGGCCGACCAGGCCGTTGGTGGTGAGGATGTTCATGAAGACGTCCGGGGAGCCCTTGGCCCGGGCCGCCTCGGGATCGTGGTGCACGTCCTGGTAGTCCCGCGAGGCGAGCGCCCCGGCCACGATCAGCGTCCGGGTGATCTCGATCTCCAGCGGCGGCAGGGCGTCTCCGGCGTTCACACCGTCACCCCACGGAACACGGGAAGCGTCAGCTCCTCGTCGTACCGTCGGAACTCCAGCCGTACCGGCATCCCGATCCGCACCTTGTCGTACGGCACTCCCACCACGTCGCTCACGATCCGCACCCCCTCGGCGAGCTCCACCAGCACGACCGCGTACGGCGGCTCGAAGGCCGGGAACGGCGGGTGGTGCAGGACGACGTACGAGAAGACGGTCCCCTCGCCGGACGCCTCGACGGTGTCCCACTCGGGGCCGCCGCAGGCCTGGCAGCCGGGCAGCCACGGGAAACGGAGGGCGGCGCAGGCGGTGCAGCGCTGCAGGAGGAGGCGGTGCTCGCGCACGCCCTCCCAGAAGCCGGCGTTGTCGCGGTTGACGACCGGCCGGGGCCGGCGCTCGCGCGGCGCCTGTTTCCGGCGGGCGGGTGCGTACTTGAGGACGCGGAAGCGGTGGGTGCCGACGAGGTCGGGGCCGACCCTGACGTCCGTGCGGGTCGTGACGAAGTGGCCGGAGCCCAGCTTGGTGGTCTTGCGCTCCGACACCGACTCGATCACCGTGTCGAACGCGACCTCGTCGCCCGGGCGCAGGGGACGGACGTACTCCTGCTCGCAGTCGGTGGCCACGACCGCCGTGCAGCCCGCCTCGTCGAGTACGGCGAGCAGCTCCTCGTAGGCCGGGGCGCGGCCCGCGTGACCGCCGAGGCCGCCCATGATCCAGGCCTGGAGCATGGTGGGCGGGGCGATCGCGTCGGGCCCGGTGTAGGCGGGGTTCCGGTCGCCCATGGCCTCGCACCAGTGCCGGATCATGGGCAGGTTGACGGGGTCCCGGCCGGTGCCGGCGACGGCGGCGGGCCGGCCCTCGTAGGCCTTCAGCGTGGCGTAGAGCCCGTCGTCGTCCACGGTCGCCGCTCCCTCCGGGAAATCACCGCTCGGGCAGGTTTCTGACTGTCCGTCAGATACGGAGGGCTGTCAAGGTCGGGATGCGGAGGGAGCTCGAACACGCCTGCGCGGCGGCACCCGAGCACCGCCGCGCAGACGCTGTCACACCCCCACGGAGCACATCCCGACCGGAGACCGGGCCGGCTCCGGAGCCTCACCGGTCCCCCCGGTCCCTCCCCCTGGCCCCTCCGATCCCTCCGGCTTCTCCCCCTGCCCCCTCCCGTCCCTCCGGCTTCTCCCCCTGGCCCCTCCCGTCCCTCCGGCTTCTCCCCCTGCCCCCTCCCGTCCCTCCGGCTTCTCCCCCTGCCCCGTCCCGTCCCTCCGGCCCCTCCCCTGCCCCCTCCGATCCCTCCGGCTTCTCCCCCTGGCCCCTCCGATCCCCCGCCCCCGGTCCCTGCGGCCTCCCCTGCCTCCCCGGCTCACCTGAAGAGCGGGGCGAAGGAGACCGCGATGTTCCTGTTGCCCTGGTTGAGGGCCGTGTAGGCGGCGCCGTTGACCTGGCCGGTGTTGCTCTGGTTCGAGGCGCCCGAGCCGACGGCGTTCTGCTGGGTGGTCGAGGAGTTGCCGTTGTTGTCGTGTCCGACACCGCTGCCGACGACGCTCGCGACACCCGCGTTCGATCCGTCGTCCGCGAAGCCGCCGTTGTCCGCCACCGCGACGCCGGTGAAGAGCGCGGCGGCGAGCGGAAGGGCGGAGACGGCGGCGATGACGCGGGCGGTACGGATGCTTGCCATGTTGGTCCTCCAGAACCATCGGACTGTGCAGTACGAAGCCCTGAGCTGGCTCGAACTGCGGCTTTCACCAGGCCGGTTGGCCGACCGGCCGGTGCGGTGACGACGTCGCGAGACCAGAGTTGCCCACCGGATCACTCGGAACCACCTCGGAAGACCCGATTCGCACGCAAGCGTGATGACAAGTCGATAAACCCCTGGCCGCGCTTTTCCCGCCCCGGACACCCCAACCCCTGCCAGGTCGGACAGCTCTCCCGCAGGCCCCGCAAGGGAGGAAGCGTTCCGCCAACTGTCCGGCCGGCCCTGCGGTTCCCGGGCGCGTCACAGCGGCCCGCCCTTCCCTTTTTCGAACGCCAGTACGACACTGGGTGCATGGCCACCATCGACCGGCACAGCGCCCGGGACCCGGACCGCCGTCCGGACCGGCACCCCCGGCAGGCCGCCACCCTGGCCCTCGCCCACGCCCTGTCGGCCGCCGAGCGCGGCCTGGCCGTCATCCCCCTGTCCCGGACCAAACTCCCGGCCCTGCGCTCCCCCCACCGCCCCGAAGACCCTCCGTGCCACGGCACCTGCGGCCGTTTCGGCCACGGGGTGTACGACGCCTCGACCGACGCGGCCCGCATCCGCGCGCTCTTCGCCGCCGCCCCCTGGGCCACCGGCTACGGCATCGCGTGCGGTCTGCCCCCGCACCATCTGATCGGCGTCGACCTGGACACCAAGTCCGGCACGGACGCCACGGGCGCCCTGCGCGAGCTGGCGCTGCGCCACCTCTTCACCATCCCGCCCACGGTGGTGGTCGTCACCCCGTCCGGCGGCCGGCACCTCTGGCTCACCGGCCCACCGGACGTCGTGATCCCCAACTCGGCCGGCCGCCTCGCCCCCGGCATCGACATCCGGGGCGCCGGCGGCTATCTGGTCGGCCCCGGTTCCCGCACGGCCCACGGGGCGTACCGCACCGCCCCGGGCACGGACCGGCTGGCACCGGCGCCCTGCCCACGGGCACTGGTCAGACTGCTGACCGCGGGGGCCACCCGGACCCGGGAGACCCCGCCCGGGACCGGAGCTCCGGCCGGCCGCGCATCCACCGGGCCAGGAGGCACCCACGGCCGAGGACTGCTCCAGTTCGTCCTGGCGGCACACGAGGGCCAGCGCAACACCCGGCTGTTCTGGGCGGCCTGCCGGGCCTACCAGAACGGCATCGGCGAGGCGCTCACCGACGCGCTCGTGGCGGCCGCGGTCCGCACCGGCCTCACGGAACGCGAGGCTCGCTCGACGGTCGCGTCGGCGGCGCGGATGTCCCGCCCTACGGCGTGAAGACCTGCTCCAGCCGGTGGATGGCGCCGTCGTCACCGGTCTCGTACCGGAAGACCAGCCCGGAGTCGGGGTGCGCGTCGACCCAGTCGATCAGCTCCTGCACCCCGATGCGCCGGTTCTCGGTGCTGTCGGTGATCGGCGTGACGGCGGTGACGTACGCGGCCTGGTCCAGCGCCCAGCGGCTGTCCTCCCCGGAGACGACGAACGGGGCGCCGTCGGTGTCCTTGTCGGGGCACCCCCAGGCCCCGTGCTGGATGACGAGGTTCACCTTGCCCGTGTCGGCGGGCAGCTCCTCGACCCGGAACAGCGCGAACTCGTCGGGGTCGTAGTCGTCGGGGGTGGGGGGCTTGTCGGCACAGGCGGAGGCGGATCCGGCGGCGACCGGTGGCGTGGCCGTGGCCGTGGCGACGGCGGAGGGCTTGCCCTTGGAACCACCCGCGGACGCCCCGGCGGACGCCCCGGCGGACGCGCCGGTGGCGACCGACCCGGCGGGCTCGGCGGTGGCACCGGCAGCGGGGCTGGAACTCTTGGCGGCCCCGCCCGCACTCGCGGCGTCGCCGCCCTTCTCGCACCCGGTGAGTACGGCGGTCAGCGCGGCGACAGCCATGAACGCACCGACGACGGGTCTGAGCCGGTTGACCTTCATCTGCGACATCCCCCTGTTCACGGGCGACCCAGCCGGCCGCACCCGAGGCGGGACGCTAACAACGTCCCTGGTCGGAGGGGAGACCAGCAAGCCCTTGCGTCACACAGCCGGGACACAGCTGTCACGGGGCGAAGACGGGTGTGACGGGCTCCGGGCGTGGGGCGGTGAAGCGGGCGAGACGACCGATGAGAAGCTGACACGCAGTCCGTCTGACCGAGAGCGGCATCGAGGCGGCCAGGTGGCCGCTGGACAAGGAGGCGGACAGGATGGCGCGCTACCTGATCTCGTTCGACGACGGATCGATGAACTTCCCCGCGGAGGACCTCCCTGCGGTCGCCGAGGCGTCCCACCGGGTGGTCCAGGAGGCCAAGGACGCAGGTGTCTGGATCTTCGGCGCCGGAGTGGAGCGTCAGCAGGCGAGCATCGTGGCCACCGACGGCACGGTCACGGACGGACCGTTCCCCGAGACGAAGGCGGTCGTCGGCGGCTTCTCGATCATCGAGGTCCCGTCGCGCGCGGACGCGCTGATGTGGGCTGCGAAGATCGCCGAGGCGTGCCGGTGCGCCCAGGAAGTGCGCGAGATCATGTACGACCCGGAGAGCTGAGCCGCCGATCCGTACCAAAGGTCGTGCCCCATCCGTGCCCGGCCCATCGGGGAACTGCGGTGAATCAGGGTGCCGTGCGGGCACCTCGTAACACGACGGCCCCTGACCAATGATCCACGGAGGCTGTGGTCCACACAGGGTCCACTGGCTCTTCCAGCGCCTGGGCCACCCGTCGGATCGGGTCGGTCCACCTCCCCCACTCGCGTCCTCACCAGTCGCCCGCGGCTCGTCGCTGTACAGCAGCAGCTACCAGTCTCGCCAATCATCCGTGATCTCGGTGCGGCTGATCCCTCGCCTGGCTGCCAGAGTAAGGACGTCAATGCCGTGCTCCGCCAAGGTCTGATCGATGTAGAGGCACAACTCCTCGCGCTCTTCGGTCTCATAGCCGGCGCCGTCGTGGTCCTCGTTGATCCCATTCAGCGCCAGGACAACACGCTTGATCACCTCGAAGACCTGCTCGTCGTCCTGGTCCCGAAGCTTGGCCACATCCGACTCGAACGCGTGCAACGCCCTATCAGTCGCCGCCAGCAGCGACTCCGGGAAGAGCTCCGACATGAAGGCATCGCTCAGGGCTCGTGTCCCAGCAGCGAGCTCGGCCGCCTCTTCGTCCACGCGGGCCCGCCAACGTGCTGATGGTCTGATTGCCATACCTGGACCGTAAGCCCAGGCACCGACAGTGCCGTCGCAGTGCACGCTTTCCAACTGTGGTGGTGGGGTGTTGGGGCGCGTGCAGGGGCGTTCACCTGCGTTCATGGGCGGCCCGCTCGTGGGTTGCAGCCGACTCGCGGTCTCGCCTGAACGGCCGTGAACGGGGCTGAACGAGACGGAAACTGAGACGGAGCGCGCGCATAACTGGGGTGACGGTTGGCTGCGGTCGGCGCTAGCGTGCGGCGGTGATCAGCAATGAGGGAGTACGGCTGGGTGCCGAGGCCGCACATCGCCTGGCACAGACGGGCCTCTATGAGTTCGAGGCGGGGCTGACGGAGGCCGAGTTCACGCGCATCGAGCGCGAGTACGGCTTCGAGTTCGCGGACGATCACCGAGCATTCCTTGCGGCCGGGCTACCGATCAACGTCCCTACCGAGGACGGGCAGACCTGGTCCAGGCCCTGGCCGGAGTGGCGCGGCGGTGATTTGGACAGCTTGCGTCGACAGCTCGACTGGCCGGTCGAGGGTGTTCTGCTCGACGTTGAGCACAACGCGTTCTGGTACGAGGGTTGGGGTGAGCGTCCAGCCGACGCAACGGCGGCACTGGATACGGCGCGGCGTCATCTGGCGGAGTCGCCGGTGATGGTGCCCGTGTATGCCCACCGATACCTGCCTGCCGGCCGAGGAAGCTTCGGGCATCCGGTGCTCTCGATGTGGCAGACCGACATCATCTATTACGGCCTGGACCTGGCCGACTACATGCACCAGGAGTTCGACGAGGCGCGGGGCGAGGTCGACGACAGCTGGAACCCGCGAGCGACGGCCCCCTTCTGGCGGGACCTTCACTGACTCTTCGAGGAGCCTGGGCTGGCGGCGGGCGCCCTCAGCTTGGGAAGCCTGGGTCTCCGACGGGCGGTAGCTTGGCTGACCTGCGGCTGAGCGGCTACGGGGTCCGCTTGGCCGACGAGCTGTGCCCCGCGATTCCCCGTGGTTCCCCGCATGATCTGGCACGCATCTGGCACGTTGGCCGACGTTGTTGATGTCTGAGATCGACTTCGCCGCGTTCGTACCGCATGCAAGGCCTGTCCGTCTTGATGAATACTCCGCGTACCGCTCACCACTGGCTGACGTGCCGTGCTCTCTGCGCCACGCGGGCGTCTCGCTCTGGCTTTGTCCGCACGGCAGGCGCCATCCTCACGCCACAGTGGGTGAGGATGGCGCCTCCTCGTGTTTCTGGACCGCGTTTCGCCGTCACGCCCCCTGGGCCGGAACACGAGATCTCCGGCCCTGGTGCCGGTGGCGGCTAGACGGACTTGAGCTTGAAGATGAACCGGTTGCGGCCGTCCCGCGAGTACTCCATGTTCTCGGGGAAGTTCGTGGCGTCGGCAACGTCGATCGACTTGGTGCCGGCGTTCCAGACGAAGTGGATGGCGCCTGTGGCGACGTATTCGCCGCTCTGCTCGTTGCGGACGTAGATGGCGGTGGTGACCGGCGGGCCGTCTTCTGGCATGACGCCAACAAGGCCGTACTCGGGGTCGCCGGAGTGGACGATGATGGTCCCCACGTCGTAGGAGTCAATCTTCAGGCTGAACCGCCCGTCCGGTGCGCCGGTGAGGTCTTCGAGCCGGACCGCGATGGGCAGAGTGGTGCTGTCGACGACCTTGAACCGGGTCAGCCCGCCGATGTCGGAGATGTCCGCCTGGTCGAGGTCCCATTCTCGGTACTTGCCGGTCTGGTTGGCGTGCTGCCAGGCCAGGATCTTGGCCTTCGTGCCGACCTTGACGGACTTGAACCTGTCGTTGAGCTGGCCCGGGTACAGGTTTTCGTCGGCTCCGACCCTGTAGGGGTGGGCGTCGCCCGAGAGGTTGGTTCGGGTGTAGAAGATGACTTCCTGGTCGCTCATGTCGTCCCTTTACTGAGGTTCGAGCCCCCCTCACTACTCAAAGTTACCAATTGATTACACGTAGGGACTGTCATGCTGCCCGGCGTTCCGGCGGCCACGCTCGGTCACGGTCCACGCTCCGGACCACGAAAGTGCCACTGACCAGCAGATATATGGCCCTCTTTCCGCCGGGCAGTGGTCCACGCCTGGTCCACACGCAGTGATCCACAACGCGACATAGCCGGATCGGAGTGAGACAGGGCCCATGCGGAAGGGGTGCCCCTCAGCGAGAGGCACCCCTTCTGACCTGCAACATCTATGACCTGCGCGGAGACGGTGGGATTTGAACCCACGGTGACATCGCTGCCACGACGGTTTTCAAGACCGTTCCCTTAGGCCGCTCGGGCACGTCTCCCCGCGCCGCTTGATCGGCGGCGCGGGGATAAGGGTAACGGGTGGACACGCGCGCGTGGGGGTCAGTCGGTGCTGAGCCGGGGAGGTACGCGCGCGTGCGCTCAGTTGTCGCCCGTGCGGGAGCCGAGGGTGAGTTCGACGGTATGGGTCTTGCCGTCGCGCTCGTAGGTGATCGTGACCTTGTCGCCGGGCTGGTGGGTCCAGATCTCGCCGATGAGGGTCGGGCCGGAGTCGATCACCGTGTCGTCGAGCTTGGTGATGACGTCGCCGGGCTTGAGGCCGGCCTTGGCGGCGGGGCCGCCCGACTCGACGGCGGAGGCGCCGCCCGAGCCCTGGTCGGTGATCTTCGCGCCGTTGCCGGAGTCCTCCAGGGAGACGGACGCGCCGATCTTCGCGTACACCGGCTCACCGGTCTTGATCAGCTGCTGGGCGACGTACTTGGCCTGGTTGATCGGGATGGCGAAGCCGAGGCCGATCGAGCCGGACTGGGCGGTGCCGCCCAGTCCGCCGCTGCCGGTGGACTGGATCGCGGAGTTGATGCCGATGACGTTGCCCTGGGCGTCGAGCAGCGGGCCGCCGGAGTTGCCCGGGTTGATCGACGCGTCGGTCTGCAGGGCGCTCATGTAGGACGAGGAACTGCCGCTGCCGTCCGAGGAGGCCACCGGGCGGTTCTTGGCGCTGATGATGCCCGTGGTCACCGTGTTGGAGAGGCCGAAGGGGGCGCCGATGGCGATCGTCGAGTCGCCGACCGCGACCTTGTCGGAGTCGCCGAGGGTGAGCGGCTTGAGGTCCGACGGGGCGTTCTTCAGCTTGATGACGGCGACGTCGTAGCCCTGGGCGTGGCCGACGACCTCGGCGTCGTACTTCTTGCCGTTCGGGAAGGTGGCCGTCACCTTGCCGCCGTCGACGGCGTCCGCGACGACGTGGTTGTTGGTGACGATGTGGCCCTGGGTGTCGAAGACGAACCCGGTGCCGGTGCCGCCCTCGCCGTTGCTGGACTCGGCCTCGATGGTGACCGTGGAGGGCAGGGCCGTTTGGGCCACGGCCGCGACCGAGCCCGCCGCGCGCTTCACGTCGCCACCGCTGGTGGCGGCCGAGACGGTCGTCGAGCCCGTGTTGTCGTCGTTCTTGGCGAGGGTGTAGCCGAGTCCGCCGCCCAGGCCGCCCGCGACGAGCGCGGCGACGAGGACCGCGGCGACGAGCCCGCCCCGGCCGCCACGCCCGGACTTGGGCGCGGGCTGCTGGTACGAGGCGCCCCAGGCGAGGCCGTCGGCTCCGCCCGCGCCCGCGCCTCCGGCGCCGCCCACGCCGGCCGCGTTGGCCTCGCCGTACGCGTGCGTGCCGGCGCCGCCCACTCCGGCCGCGTTGGCCTCGCCGTACGCGTGCGTGCCGGCGCCGGCTTCGGCGTAGAGGGGGGTGGCGGGCGGGTTCTGCCAGCCGTCCGTCGCGGCCGTGGCCGGCGCGGGAGCGGCGGGGGCGCCTTGGGGGGCGGTCGGCGGGGGCCAGTCGCCCTCGGGGGCGGTCGGTGCCGGCTGCGGGGCGGTGGGCGGCGGCCAGTCACCCACGGGGGCCGCCGGGGCGGCCGCGGGCGGGGTCGGCGGGAGCGGTGTGGTGGGGGCGCCGGCGTCCGGCGCGGGCGGCTGGGGGGCGGCGGCCGAGGAAGACTCCACCGGCACGGGGGGTGCGGACGGCGCCGGGGGGACCGGGGTGCCCTCGTTCGTGCCCTCGTTCTCGGTGCTCACAGCTCTTCTCCTCGATCCACGGCTGTTGTCGTCGGTCGCACTAGGTCTCGCCCGTTCACGCTTGTCGTCGACCCGGCGCGGCGGTAGCTGTGCGTGTGCTTTCGTACTGCTCAGCTTTTCCCACGGGCCGTCAGAGCACCATAAGCGCTGGCTGTGGGTCCGTGGGCATTCTTTATAAGGGACGTTCCGTGCACTAAGTGCGCATCTTCGAAACATCTCAGACTGTTCTCAGATGCGTACGGTGGCACCATGACGCGGTGACCCACGCACGGCAGCACCACATTCAAGTCGTCGCTCACCGCGGAGCCTCCGAGGAGGCCCCCGAGCACACCCTGGCCGCGTACAAGAAGGCGATCGAGGACGGTGCGGACGCCCTCGAGTGCGATGTACGGCTGACCGCGGACGGACATCTCGTCTGCGTGCACGACCGACGAGTCAACCGTACGTCCAACGGGCGCGGAGCCGTCTCCGCGCTGGAGCTCGCCGATCTCGCGGCGCTGGACTTCGGTTCCTGGAAGACGAGGGAGGCGCGGGAGGCCTGGCACGCGCGCGTGGAGGACCCGGACTGGGAGGTCCGGCCGGAGGACCGCGAGGAGACGTCCGTGCTGACCCTGGAGCGGCTGCTGGAGCTGGTCTCCGACGCCGGCCGCCGGGTGGAGCTTGCCATCGAGACGAAGCATCCGACGCGGTGGGCCGGGCAGGTCGAGGAGCGGCTGCTGACGCTGCTGAAGCGGTTCGGTCTGGAGGCGCCGGGCTCGGCGGCCGAGTCGCCGGTGCGCGTCATGAGCTTCTCGGCGCGGTCGCTGCATCGCGTGCGTGCGGCGGCGCCGACGCTGCCGACCGTCTATCTGTCGCAGTTCGTCTCGCCCCGGCTGCGCGACGGGCGGCTGCCCCTGGGGGTGGGGATAGCGGGGCCCTCGATCCGGATCGTGCGCAATCACCCGGTGTACGTCGAACGTCTGAAGCAGGCCGGTCACCAGGTGCACGTGTGGACGGTCAACGAGCCGGAGGACGTGGACCTCTGTGTCGAGCTGGGCATCGACGCGATCATCACCAACCGCCCGCGCGCGGTGCTGCACCGGCTGGGGCGCTGAGCGCTCGCACCGAGTGGTCTCTGACGTCCCGCAGGTCACTCACACCTCACAGATACCTCACGTCCCCTTGACCCCACGCCAACCCTCCCTCATCCTCCAAATCGGCCACTCCGTCGAAATTCAGCCATGTGCTCACGGGGAGTGCTCCGGCGCGTTCGCTCCGTGTTCGATCGTTGCGAATGCGTCTGAGGACATGGATTGGCCGGTTTCCGGTACAGGCCAATGGGGCATCCACACCGTGGCGTGGGGCGAAGGAGGTCTCGGGGGTGGCGTTGGTGGTGGCACAGGAGGTGCCCACGTCGTCGAGCATGGCCGTACCCCATGGCCCTGCGGGCGTGGGGGAGGCGCGACACCGTATGCGCGATCAGCTGCGCAGCGGTGGGGTGTCGGAGACGGTCATCGACGATGCCGTACTGATCCTTTCCGAACTTTTGAGCAACGCGTGCAAACACGGTCGGCCCCTGGGTGACGCCCTGGCCGGGGACGGCGACGTGCGGGCCGCATGGCGGGTCGATCCGGGCGGCCGGCTGGTCGTCGAGGTGACCGACGGCGGAGGCCCGACCCGGCCCTCGCCCGCCACCCCCTCCGTCACGGCGCACGGCGGGCGGGGGCTGAACATCATCTCGGCCCTGTCCGACGACTGGGGTGTACGGGACGACGCCCGCGGCGAGGTCACGGTGTGGGTCCTGGTCCACGCCGACGCCTTCGACCCCGACGCCGGCTGTCGCCGCGACGACTTCGCGTCGCGGGTCGGCGCGCCCTCGGTGTCGTCGATGCCCGGACTGGGCTTCGCCGACGCGTTCGACGACCTGGACTGACCCCAGCCCGGCCCTCTGGAGAACCAACCCGCGTCGTCCACAACCGCCGCGTTGTCCACAGGTTCCCGTGGTCTCGGGTGCGAGCGGCTAGGCTCCGCCCGTACCAGACGAGCCGTACCCGGGAGACACCCAGTGGCCAAGAAGCGACCCCAGACGAAGGCCGGCCGGCCGCAGCTCACGGACGGGGAGGTCCCGGTCGTCGGCGCCCGGGAACCCTGCCCGTGCGGCAGCGGCCGCCGCTACAAGGCCTGTCACGGCCGGGCCGCGGCGCATGCCGTGACCGAGCTGGTGCAGCGGCCCTTCGAGGGGTTGCCGGGCGAGTGCGACTGGGTGGCGCTGCGGGAACTGGTGCCGGCCGCCACGGTCGAGCTGCCGCTGAAGGACGGTCTGCCCGAGGGCGTGCCCTCGGTCACGCTCGCCACGGTCCTGCCGATGGCGTGGCCCGCCCTGCGCCGCGACGACGGCTCGGTGCTGCTCGGCCTGCAGAACGACACGCCGTCCGGCGACATCAGCCGTGACCTGGCGGACACCCTCCAGCGGGCCCTCGAGGCCAAGCCGGGTACTCCCGTGCAGGCCCGGCGTGCCCCGGCGGACGGTCCCCGGATGCAGGACCTGCTCGACGCCGAAGGCGCGTTCGAGCCAGTTGTGCACGACGGTTTCGAGTTCTGGGTGCCGGACCCGGAGAACGCCTCCCCGGACGTGTCCGCCTCCCTGGAGCGAGCGAACGCGGCGGCGATCCCGACGGTGAAGCTGACCGGTGTGGACGCCGCGTACTGGTGCGAGACGCCGGACAAGAACCATCTGCGGTGGGTCATGCCGCACCCGGAGGAGCAGCTCCTGGACGCTCTCGCGCGGCTGCACGCGGCGGGGCGTTCCAGCCTCGGCGAGGGCACGCGTCTGGTGGGCTCCTTCCGGGCGCACGGCCTGACGGTGCCGGTCTGGGACCTGCCGAGCGGGGTCTCGGCGGACGACGTGGAGAAGCCGGCCGCCGAGTTCGCGGAGCGGCTCGCGGGCGCCCTGGCGTCACAGGATCCGCTGACTCCCGAGGAGCGCCGGGCACGCGGCGGGCTCACCAACCGTCAGGTGACGCTGAGCTGATACACGGCCGCCGCACAGGGGTCCGGCTGACCGGTCGGTCAGCCGGGCCGAACGGGCGGAAGGCGTGACTCCGCTCACAACTCCCGTGTGCGCAAGGGGAGTCGGCGCCAGATAAAGCCGATCGGCGGGTGTCCGAAAGCCCGATGAAAACAAGAGATCGAATTTGCCTGGAGCCGATCTCTTGTTACCGTTCCAATAGCCCGGTTGCTGGTGCATCCCCCGTCGCCAGCAACCGGGTCTTTGCATGCCCGCGCGATCCGGGCAGAACGGACCTGTCCGTCAACTGCCGCCGTCCATGGTGGAGTTGCTCCCGGAGCGCAGCAGCAGCGGCCCCTCGCCCGCCGCCCCGGCGGCCGCCGAGAACTCGGTCACGGCGGTGTACGCGCCCTGACCGCCCCGCGTCCGCTCACGGGGCGTCTCGCAGGTCTCCGGCTCGTCCTCGGCGCCGACGGCACAGCGCATCTGCACCGCACGCCCCTCGGGCCCCATGAGGCTCAGGACGGCGTCCAGGGCCCGTCCCGTGGCATTGCGGTAGTAGGTGCGCGCCCAGGTGTCCTCGCCCTGGGTCATGACGCAGGTCTGCGCCTCCACCCCCTCGGGCGAGGTGAGCGCGGGCCCGCAGCGGGCGGCGGTGGCCAGGCCCAGGCCGAGCAGCAGCGGGGAGGAGGGGGCGGACGGGGGCGGGGCCGGGACGGCGGAGGGCGCCTTCGGGTCCGTATCGCCACCGAAGAGGGTCCGCGGGGGCATCGCGGAGTGCCCTTCGTCTCCGCCCTGCCCCGCCGAAGCCATGGCCAGGGGCAGGGTGACCGCGCAGGCCACGGCTCCGCCGAGGGCGAGAAGACGAAGGTTCATAGGGGGAAGATAGGGGGCGAACCCGGGCGCCCCGGTCGGCGCGCGCCCGACACCCCTACAACTCGGGCGCGCTCACACCCGTACGAGTGAGGGCGTCCACGACCGCGTCCACCACGGCCTCGACATCGGGCACCCAGGGGGAGGCCGAACCGGGCAGCGGCGCGCGCTCCCAGCGGATGTCGCCGCGGCCGGTCTCGGAGGGCGGCAGGGCGAGATAGCCGCCCTCGCTGTGGAAGCGCAGGGAGCCGGGGACGAAGTCCTTGGCGTACAGCAGTTCGCCGAGCTGCTCCATGGAGTAGGGGCGCACCAGGATCGCCCAGCGGGTGGGCGAGGCGACCACCGGGCCGAGCCGCATGCCCTGCCGGTCCAGCGCCACGAGCGCGCGGGAGGCGGCGAGTGCGGGGAGGCTGACCGCGCACGGGGCCTGGCCCCCGGTCGCGAGGACGATCGGCGCGGCCGGCCGGTTGGTCCACCACCAGCGCACCATGCGGGCGTCGGTGGTGGCCGCGAGCAGGCCGGGGTCGAAGGGATGGGCGCCGGGCAGCACACACTCCGGGTCGGGGCAGCCGCACCGCGAGGTGCCGCGAGGGTCGGCCGAAACTCCGGGGAGGACGGGCCACTGCCACTCCGTCGCGAAGGTCAGAGCCGCGTCGATCAGCTCAGGCGCCTTGTCGCTGGACTGGGACAGGAGCCTGCGTCGCCTTCCGAGGATCTCGCGCATGAGCGCTCGTTCCTTTCCGTTGCACCGCTGGCAACACCGTGGGCCACATCACACCATGTGTCGATCACTTCACTGGGCGTACCTGTTGGCGCATCACACCCCTGTCCTCGACAAGGGGAACCCCTGGGGGCCGAGCTCCGGCCGCTTCCGCGACCGCTCCGCCGACTTGCGTCCATCTAAAGACTGGCGTGGCGTGGGGTGGCGAAGTCTGGCGTTTTACCGCTCGCCGTATTTCTCTCGGCCTCCGCCACGGGAGGATGGGGCACGGTCGTCGGTGGCTATGACGCTCGGTTCGGTCACCAGGTTCCGGGTGGCCCCCGACGACCCCTGGTCCTTACCGAGTACGTACCCATCACGACCGCTGTGACGCTCCGTGGAGCAAGGCCAGTCGACCGCAAACAACCGTAACCCGAGTCAGTTTTAAGCCATTTTTGCTATTCGACAAGGGGGTCGGAAGAACCATGTCCGATTCCCCCCAAAGGCCTCATGGACACCACTAATCCCAGCAGGACAATGCTGGACATCCCCTCACGAGTGCGTGTACATGTGGAGACACTGCTAGCGGCGCAGATTGACATGGGGGTTTGCGATGCTTTTGAGCAATATGCTCCGGTCCGAGAGCCGGACGCCATGAACGCCCCTCACGCTCCGAAAGTGGCTGGAATCGATTCAACGGTTCCCGCGCCCGCACACACTGTCGCGCCCGCGCACGCCTCCCCGGACGCCCCGTCGTCCCCCGCCGACCCGGGCGCCCTGCTGACGGACCGGCTCGCCGGCTGGGTCTCCGATCTCACGACCCTCCATGAACTGACCGAACGTCTGGCCCGCACGGACGCACTCGGCGACGCCCTGACCGAACTGCTGCGCGCCGGAGCCGCCCTCGTGGGCGCCCGACGCGGTCTCGTCGTCCTGGAGCCGGCCAGCGGCCTCGGCCCCGACACCACCATCGGCCTCGGGCTCGGCCGCGCGGACCTCGGCCACATCGAGACCGTGCCCCGCAGCGCCATCTCCTACGGCCGGATCCTCGACGGGCTGCCGGGCGCCGACGGCGAGATCGCCGAGCCCGACCTGTTCGCCGAGGACGGCCTCGACCCCCGCCACCGCGAGGTGGCCGCCCGTCTCGGCTACGCCGCCAGCTACGCCCTGCCCCTGGTCGCCGGGGGCCCCGAGGGCCGCGTCGGCGCCGCCGTCTGGCTCTACGACGAGCCCGCCGAGCCCCGTGAGCGCCAGCGCCATCTGATCGGTCTGTACGTCCGCACCGCCGCCGAGCACCTGGCCCGGCTCGTCGAGGTCGAGCGCACCCGCGCGTCCATGGCCACCATGGCCGAGGAACTCCTGCCGTCCCGGCTGCCCAGGGTGCCCGGCGTCCAGCTCGCGGCCCGCCGCAGCAGCGGCCCGCGCGGCGGCGGCGACTGGTACGACGCGCTGCCCCTGCCGGACGCCGCACTCGGCCTCGCCGTCGGATCGGTCACCGGCTCCGGGCCGAGCGCGATCGCCGCGATGGGCCGGCTGCGCGCCTCCCTGCGGGCGTACGCCGTGATGGAGGGCGAGGACCCGGTCGCCGTCCTGTCCGACCTGGAGCTGCTGCTGCGGCTGACCGAGCCCGCCCGCTCCGCCACCGCCCTGTTCGCCTACTGCGAACCCTCGCTGCGCAAGATCACCCTGGCCGGGGCAGGACACTGCCCGCCGCTGCTCGTCGGAGAGCGGCGCACGGAGTTCGTGGAGACCTCCGTCTCCGCTCCGCTGGGCATGCTGACCTGCTGGGAGGCGCCGAGCGTGGAGCTGGATCCGGAGCCGGGCGAGACGGTTCTGCTCTACACCGACGGTCTCCTGCACCGGACCGGCGACCCCGTCGACCGCGCCTTCGCCCGGCTGCACGCGGCCGCCGCCGGGGTGCCGAAGCCCCTGCGGGGCGACCCCGGCGCGGTCGCCGACCACGTGCTGCGCACGGTCCTCCCCGACGGTCTGGCCGAGCAGGACAGCGAGGAGGACGTGGTCCTGCTGGCGGCGCGCTTCGAGTAGCGGCCGTACGAGGTCTCTTCCCTGCGGGTCCCCTTACGTCCGACCGTACGATGGACGGGGTCCAGTGCCGTATCGAGGAGGATGACCGTGGCAGAGGAACTCACGGAGACCCCGGAGACTGCCGAAGAGGAGCCCATCAAGCAGCGCAAGAACGGCCTGTACCCGGGCGTGTCCGACGAGCTCGCCGAGAACATGAAGTCCGGCTGGGCCGACACGGAACTGCGCGACCTGGAGCCGATCGCCCAGGCCGCCGAGACCGCCGCCCGGCGCGCCGCGCTCTCCGCGCGTTTCCCCGGCGAGCGCCTGGTGATCCCCGCGGGCGGGCTGAAGACCCGGTCCAACGACACGGACTACCCGTTCCGCGCCTCCGTCGAGTACGCGTACCTCACCGGAAACCAGACCGAGGACGGCGTCCTGGTCCTGGAGCCCAAGGGCGAGGGCCACGAGGCGACGATCTATCTGCTGCCGCGCTCCGACCGGGAGAACGGCGAGTTCTGGCTCTCCGGCCAGGGCGAGCTGTGGGTCGGCCGGCGTCACTCGCTGAGCGAGGCGGAGAAGCTGTACGGCATCCCGGCCGCCGATGTGCGTGAGCTCGCCGGCAGCCTGCGCGAGGCCACCGGGCCGGTGCGGGTCGTCCGCGGGTACGACGCCGGGATCGAGGCCGCCCTGACCGACAAGGTCACCGGCGAGCGCGACGAGGAGCTGCGGGTCTTCCTGTCCGAGGCGCGACTGGTGAAGGACGCGTTCGAGATCGGCGAGCTGCAGAAGGCCGTCGACTCCACCGTGCGCGGCTTCGAGGACGTCGTACGGGTCCTGGACAAGGCCGAGGCCACCAGCGAGCGGTACATCGAGGGGACGTTCTTCCTCCGTGCGCGCGTCGAGGGCAACGACGTCGGGTACGGCACGATCGCCGCGGCCGGGCCGCACGCGTGCACGCTGCACTGGGTCCGCAACGACGGGCCCGTGCGCTCGGGCGATCTGCTGCTGCTGGACGCGGGCGTCGAGACGCACACGTACTACACCGCGGACGTCACGCGCACGCTGCCGGTCGGCGGGCGGTACACCGAGATCCAGAAGAAGATCTACGACGCGGTGTACGAGGCCCAGGAGGCCGGTATCGCGGCGGTCGTGCCGGGGGCGAAGTACCGCGACTTCCATGACGCGGCGCAGCGGGTGCTGGCCGAGAGGCTCGTCGAGTGGGGGCTGGTCGAGGGGCCGGTGGAGCGGGTGCTGGAGCTGGGGCTTCAGCGGCGCTGGACGCTGCACGGGACCGGGCACATGCTCGGCATGGACGTCCACGACTGCGCTGCCGCGCGGGTGGAGTCGTACGTGGACGGGACGCTGGAGCCGGGGATGGTCCTGACCGTCGAGCCCGGGCTGTACTTCCAGGCCGACGATCTGACCGTGCCGGAGGAGTACCGGGGGATCGGGGTGCGGATCGAGGACGACATCCTGGTGACGGAGTCCGGGAACCGGAATCTGTCGGAGGGGTTGCCGCGGCGGTCCGACGACGTCGAGAGCTGGATGGCTTCGCTGAAGGGCTGAGGCCGGGTCTGATGGCCGGGTGCCCGGTGGGGTGCCCGGCCGTCGTTGCGGTGTGCGGGTGCGTGGGGGCTTGCCGCGCGGTTCCCCACGCCCTTAGGGGGTGGCTGTCACGTTCGGCAAGGAGTCCACGAACAGGGCCCCGGCCAGCAGCCCTGCGCTTCCTCTCGGGCTCCAGCCCCGTTCGTGGAGGTCCGCGTCGAAGGACGTCAGGGCCTCTCGGCCCCCGTCCGTGTGCGTGCCGCCCGCCTCCAGGACTCCTCGGGCGCCCGCCTGGACGTGGCGTAGGCCCAAGGGACCGGCCGTGTACAGGAGTTCGGAGTCCTGGAGGGTGGACATCACGGTGAGCAGGGCGTCCAGCCGGGCCTCGGCCTCGCCCGCGCCGGCGGAGCGTGCCTTGGCCAGGGCGTCCAGTGCCCGCCGTACATGAGGGAACCCGGCGCGTGCCTCGCCCCGGGCGCCTGCCGCGCCGTACTTCGCCGAGACCGTCGAACCACGCGACGGCCGCCGTGGTGCGCCCCGGTCGGGGTGCGCGGCGATCCGCTTGGCTGCCTGGGCGACCTCGGCTCCCCGCGCGCGGGGGTTGAGGGCGGCCGCGGCGACCAGCAGTCCCAGCGTCCACAGGGCTCCCCGGTGTCCGCCGCCCGCCAGACCCACCGAGTGTTCGGTGCAGCGGCCTATGGCGCCGAGCTCCGCGCGGAGCCGGGGGGTGGGTTCGCCGGTGCGGCGGGCGGCGGCGGCCATCGCCGCAAGGCCAGGTGCGAGCGCCTTGGCCGACCAGCGCAGCCCGCAGTGGTCCCTGCGGGTGACACGGGCGTCCAGGTCACGGGGGTCGGGCAGGCCCGGCTTGGGAGCCAGGGCGAGCTGACCGGTCAGCGCGGCCACGGCGGCCTGCGCGAGCACGTCGTCCTCACGGCTGGTCATGACCCCGCCCTACGAGGACGTGGTGGCGGAGTCGGTGGGCGCGTCGCTCGGCGGGGTGCCCGTGGGGGCGTCGCTCGGCGGGGTGCCGCCGCCCCCTCCGCTGCCGGCACCGGTGTTCTCGGCGTCCGGGTCGATGCCGAGGGTCAGGAACCCCTTGTAGCCCTTGGAGGGGTCCGTCTTGTGGACGGCCTTGAGGGTCAGCAGGCCGCTGGAGGCGCCGCCGCCGTCGTACACCATGTCGTTGTCGAGGGTGGTGTAGCTGCCGGAGTGCTTCGAGTACGGCTCCAGGGTGAAGATCTCCTCGGCGATCGTGTCGTCGAAGAAGAGCTGGCCGGTGTAGTTGACCTTGCCGCCCTCGTAGGTGCCGTCCTCCTTCTCGCCGCCGGTGTGCACCTTGACGTGGATGTGGCAGGTGCGGGGCGTGTACCAGCCGGGGAAGATCGTCTCGAACTTGACGACCCCGTTGGCGTTGGCGATCTGGTAACCGCGCAGATAGGTGCCGTCGTTGGCGGTGGAGCCGTCCTCGCTCTCGGCGGGGGCCGAGCCGCCGGGGTTGGCGGTGGTGTAGCCGGAGTAGTAGCCCCAGGCGTCGCAGTGCCAGATCTCGACGGCGGCGCCCTTGACCGGGGTACAGCCGTCGGTGGCGTCGACGACCGTGAGCCGCAGGGTCAGCGGTACGCCGCTCTTGCCCTCGGTGATGTCCTTGCGCACCAAGGCACCGTCGAGGTAGTAGGGCCCTTCCGTGACGCTGCTCATCAGCGTCATGCACTCGCTGCCGGTCGCGGTGGCGTCCGCGGTCGTCCCGGTGTCCGTGGTGGTGTCGGCGAACGCCGACTGGTAGCCCGCGACGGCGAGTCCGCCGGCCGCGACCGTGCCACCCGTCACCACGAGAGCGCGGCGCCGGGTGATGCTGGTGTCTTTGTGGTTTCCCGTCATGACCAGGAAATTAGGAACGCAGTCCATCAGCGGGCTGGAAGAACGCTGAGGGGAGCCTGTGAGTGCTGAGGAACCTTAAGTTCCGTGCCGCGCAGGAAATCTGAGGAGACGTCATACGGCCATCAACGGGGCGTCCTTGCGCCACTTGAGGATCTTGTCGAAGCTGACCACCGCCCCGCCGCGTCCCGGCGTGTTGCCGATGTGGACGTGGTCGGCGAGCTCTTGGATGAGGAAGAGGCCTCTGCCCTGTTCGGCGTCCGCGCTCATGCGGACCGGCGCGGGCGCGGGGCGCTCGCCGGTGAAGCCGGGGCCTGAGTCGGCGACCTCGATCCGGCACTTCTCGCCGTCGAGGTACGCGGTGACGCGGTAGGCCTCCGAAGGGCCGCCGCGCGCGTACTCGCCGCCGTGCTCGACGGCGTTCGCACAGGCCTCGCTCAGCGCGACCGAGAGGTCGTAGCTCACGTCGGGATCGACCCCGGCCGTCTCCATCGTGCCGAGCAGCAGACGGCGGGCGAGCGGAACACTCGCGGCTTCGCGCCGCAGATGGAGTGACCACCAGATGCTCATGCTCCAGCCTCCTGGCCGCGGCTCGACATACCGATACGTATTGCCGCCCGGGCGGGTATGTAAGCGCGAATTCCGCGTGATGCCGCCCATATGGGGGATGCACGGATGACAAGAATCGGTGTATGTGGGACGCAGGGGGCATCAGTCGTATCAGTCTTTCCAGAAGGTGATCTTCCGGATCACAGGGAGCCGTACCGCGTCTTGCGGACCTGGCGTATGGCGGCCGTGAGGCCAGTGCGATGATGAGCCCGCCATGACTGCCCCCCACGAGGTCCGCCTGCTGCGGGCCGCGGTCTTCACCGCGGTCTGTGTCGTGCTGGCCGCCGCGGGGCACACCATGGCCTCCTGCGCCTCCCTCCCGCTGTGGACGCTGGGCGCCGGGTTCCTGGGCGCCCTCGCGGTCGTGGTGCCGCTCGCCGGGCGCGAGCGCTCGCTGCCGGGCGTCGTGGCGCTGCTCGCCGTCGGACAGACCGTGCTGCACACGCTGTTCGGCCTCGGGCAGGCCACCGCCGCCGCCGCCTCCACCACCGGCACGATGTCGGCGTCCGACGCCGAACTCGTCGCGCGGGCGGCCCGGCTGGTGTGCGGGGCGACGGCGGCGGCGATCAGTCCGGCGCAGGCCCAGAAGATCCTCGTCGACGCGCGGCTCTCCAGCGGCACCGGCGGTACGGACGCGGCCGCGATGAGCGGGATGGGCGGCATGGGGTCCATGCACCATCCGGCCGACGCCCTGTCCGGCGTCGGCTCGTCCATGTCCCTGCTGCCGTCGTTGCCCATGGTGCTCGGACATCTCCTCGCGGCCCTCGCCGCCGGTTGGCTGCTGCGGCGCGGCGACTCCGCCGTGCGGCGGCTGATCGAACTGTCGGCGCACGGGGTCGCCGAGGGGGCGCTCGTACGGTCCCTGCGCGGGGCGCTCGCGCTGGTGCGTGCCCTGCTCGCGGGGCTGCCGACCACCCTGGGAACGGGTCCGTGCACCGCGCGCACCGCGCTTCTCACGCCCCCTCGGCCCCGTACCACCGCACTCCAGCACACGGTGATCCGGCGCGGCCCGCCCACCGAGTCCGTTCTCGTCCTCGCTGCCTGACGCGACGCGACCAGCACTCCGACACTCCGTGGGAGGTGGCCGCCGTCGTGCGGCACGCGCGTGTGCGCGCTTTCGCCGGTCCCGGCCGGCCCGTCGCGTACGCCTCCCACCATCGGACCTCACTCACAGTGGAGTGCTCGTCATCATGCAGGCCTCTCGTATCGCCGCCGCCGCTGCCGTCGCCGGTTCCGCCGTCCTCGTGCTGTCCTCGCCCGCGTTCGCCCACGTCAGCGTGCAGCCGGACGGCACGGCCGCCAAGGGCGGCTACGCCCTGGTCAACTTCCGCGTCCCCAACGAGCGGGACGACGCCTCGACCACCAAGCTCGAGGTCAGCTTCCCGACCGACCACCCGCTGGCCTCCGTGATGCCGGAGAAGATCGCCGGCTGGAAGGCCACGGTCACCAGGACCAAGCTCGCCAAGCCGCTCGAGGTGCACGGCCAGAAGATCAACGAGGCGGTCTCCAAGGTCACCTGGACCGCCGACGGCAAGGGCATCGAACCCGGCTACATCCAGCGGTTCCCGGTCTCCATGGGCGCCCTGCCCGAGGACACGGACGAACTGGTCTTCAAGGCCGTCCAGACCTACTCGGGCGGCGAGGTCGTGCGCTGGATCGAGGTCCAGGAGGACGGCGCCGAGGAGCCGGAGAACCCGGCGCCCGTGCTCGCCCTGTCCGCCGCCTCCGAGGACGACCATCACGGCGGCGCGACCGCCGAGGACGCCTCCGACGAGTCCGAGGACGCCAAGGCCGCCTCCGCCACCACCGAGGCCGCCGACGACTCCTCCGGCGGGAGCGACACCACCGCCCGTGTGCTCGGCGTGGTCGGCATCGTCGTCGGCGCCGCCGGAGTGGCGTACGGCGTGCTCGCCGGCCGCCGCCGTACGACGTCCGACGCCTGACCGACCCCGCTCCACCGCAGTACCCGTACCGCCTTGTCGCCGTACCGTCGTACTGCCGTACGCACCCGGGGCCGTGCCGCCGCACTGACGCACGGCCCCGGTGCGTGCCGGAGTTCCTACATCTGGGACATTTCTCTATGCGCAAGAAGACGTTCGCCGCAGCCGCGCTGCTCGCCGCCGCCACTCTCACCCTGTCCGCCTGCGGCAGCGGGGACAGCGCCGACACCTCCGTCGCCGCCGTCTCCGAGGAGAACGGCAAGCAGCAGGCCGCGACCGTGCTGGACCAGCCCTTCACCAAGCCGGACCTGGTCCTCACCGACACCCAGGGCAAGGCCTACGACCTCCGCGAGGAGACCGACGGCCACCCCACGCTGATCTACTTCGGCTACACCAACTGCCCGGACGTCTGTCCGCTGACGATGAGCAACATCGCCGTCGCCAAGAAGCAGCTCTCCCGGGCCGACCAGGACGAGCTGCGCGTGGTGTTCGTCACCACCGACCCGGACCGGGACACCCCGGCCGCGCTCGGCAAGTGGCTCAAGGGCATCGACCCGCAGGTCGTGGGCCTCACCGGCAAGTTCGCCACCATCCAGGCCGCCGCCCGGACCGTCGGGATCTCCGTCGAGCCGCCGCACAAGGACAAGAACGGCAAGATGGTCTCCACCCACGGCACCCAGGTCATCGCCTTCTCGCCGAAGACGAACGGCGGCTATCTGCTGTACGGCGAGGACGCCACGGTCGACGACTACACCAAGGACCTGCCCAAGATCATGAAGGGGCAGAACCCGTGAGGTACCGCGCGGCGGCCACCTCCGCGGTGATCGCCGGAGCGTTCCTGCTCGCGGGCTGCGGCTCCGACGGCAAGGCCGATCTGTCCGTGGACGCCGCCTACATACCGCAGCCCGTCTCGGACACGATGGCCGCCGGTTTCCTGACCGTCGTCAACAAGGGTGACGCGAAGGACGAACTGACCTCCGTCACGAGTGCCGTCGCGGGCAGCGTCACCCTCCACGAGACCGTCGGGTCCTCGATGGAGGAGGTCACCTCGCTGGAGGTGCCCGCGCACGGTCAACTCGTGTTCAAGAGCGGCGGGAACCATCTGATGTTCGAGAAGCTGAAGCGCAAGCCGGTGCAGGGCGAGACGGTCGACGTCGAACTGCACTTCGCCGAGTCCGGCCCGCTGAAGGTCGAGATCCCGGTGGAGTCGGCCGTGTACAGCCCCAAGACCGGACACTGAGGGAAGGACCACCGTGAGGCAGACCATCGCCCCCCGCGTCCGGATGATCGTGCTGCTGTTCCTGGCGGTCACCGGCGCGCTTCTCGCCGGCGCCGGACCGGCCTCCGCGCACGCCGCGCTGACGGGCAGCGACCCCGCGCAGGGGGTGGTGGTCGACAAGGCACCCACCCAGGTGACGCTGACCTTCTCCGAGACCGTCTCCATGAACGACGACTCGCTGCACGTCCTCGACCCCAAGGGCGCCGAGGTCGACGAGGGCAAGCCGTCCAACGTCAGCGGCACCTCGTACGCCGTGCAGCTCCACTCGGGGCTGCCGGACGGCACGTACACCGTGACGTACCAGGTGGTGTCCGCCGACAGCCATCCCGTCGCCGGCGCCTACACCTTCTCCATCGGCTCCCCCTCGAAGACCAGCGTCTCGGTCTCCGACACCGCGGCCGGCGGCGGGGTCGTCGGCGGGCTCTACGGGTTCGGCCGGTACATGTCGTACGCCGGGTTCATCGTGATGGTCGGCGGGGCCGCCTTCGTGCTGGCCTGCTGGCAGCGCGGCACCGGGGTACGGGCCCTGCAGCGGCTGGTGGTCTCCGGCTGGCTCGTGATGACCGCGGCCACGCTGTTCCTGCTGCTCCTGCGCGGCTCCTACACCGGCTCCGGGAAGGTCGGCGACGTCTTCGACCTGGAGCTGCTCGGACAGGTCCTGCAGACCAAGACGGGTGCGGCCCTCGTCTCCCGGCTGCTGCTGCTCGCCGCTGCCGCGCTGTTCATCGCCGTCCTGTTCGGCGCGTACGACAAGCGGGAGGACGAGGAGAAGCGGGACCTCACCTTCGGGCTGGCGGTCGGCGGCACGGTGGTGGCCGCCGGGCTCGCCGCGAGCTGGGCCATGGCCGAGCACGCCTCGACCGGGCTGCAGCCGGGCATCGCGATGCCCGTCGACATCCTGCACCTGCTGGCGGTCGCCGCCTGGCTGGGCGGACTCTCCGCGCTGCTCGTCGCCCTCTACCGGGCGCCCGCGGACCGGCCCGTCGAGGCCGGCGCGGTCCGCCGCTTCTCCCAGGTCGCCTTCGGCAGTGTCATCGCCCTGGTCGCGACCGGCGTCTATCAGTCCTGGCGGCAGCTCGGCTCCTGGTCGGCCTTCACGGACACCCGCTACGGCCAACTGCTCCTGGTGAAGATCTGCCTGGTGGCGGTGCTCGTCGGCATCGCCTGGATCTCCCGGCGGTGGACGGCACGGCTGGGGGACACGGCGGTCGTCGGTGAGGGAATCGAGAAGGAGCTGCCCGCGAAGGACCCCGTGACCGCGCCGGCGGGAGCCAAGGGCTCGGAGGCGGCCACGGGCTCCAAGGGGGCCGGTGACGTGGAGGACTCCGGTGACTCCCGGCGTGCCGCGCAGCTCGCCCGGCAGCGCGCCGCCGTGGACACCGCGCGGGAGAAGCGGCTGCGGAACGGCGACCCGAACCGCTTCAGGCTGCGCCGCTCGGTCCTCGCCGAGACCGGTGTCGCCCTCGTGCTCCTCGCCGTCACCACCGCGCTGACCTCGACCGAACCCGGCCGTACGGAGCAGGAGGCCGCCAAGGCCACCTCGTCCGCCTCCTCGGCCGCCTCGTCGGACTCCACCTCGGGTGCCCTGACGCTGGACATGTCCTTCGACACCGGGGGCGCCGACGGCAAGGGCGTCGTCAGCGTGGATCTCAACCCCGCCCGGGCGGGCGCCAACGAGATGCACGTCTATGTGACCAGGCCCAACGGCCGCGGCTTCGACGTCCCCGAGGTGAAGGTCGCCTTCACCCTCGAAGCGAAGAGCATCGGGCCGCTGCCCGTCGTCCCCGACCACATCACCACCGGCCACTGGGCGGCGAACGGGGTGCAGATCCCGATGGCCGGCGAATGGAAGGTCTCCGTCACCGTGCGGACCTCCGACATCGACCAGGTGACCGTCTCCAAGAACGCGCAGATCGGCTGAACCGCACCATGCCTGACCAGTCCACCACCGAAGTCCAGGAGCCGGAGGTCACCTCCTCGCAGGAGGGGGCCGCCCGGCTGACCCGACGCCGACTGCTCGGCACCGCAGGGGCCACCGGGCTGGTGCTCGGTACGGCGGGGGCCACCGCCGGCTACGCGGCAGCGCCGTCCGCGGCGACCCCGCTGTCCTCGATCGGCGCCGGGCATGTCCCGTTTCACGTGAAACATCAGCCCGGCATCACTCAGGGCCTCCAGGCGCGCGGGCATCTGGTGGCCTTCGACCTGGCGGCCGGTGCGGGCCGCAAGGAGGCCGCCGCGCTGCTGCGCCGCTGGTCGGAGACGGCCCGCCGGCTGATGGCGGGCGAGGCGGCCCCGCACGACGACACGGACATCGCCCGGGACGCGGGGCCGTCCTCGCTGACGATCACCTTCGGCTTCGGCAACAGCTTCTTCGCCCGCACCGGTCTGGAGAAACAGCGCCCGGTCGCCCTGGACCCGCTGCCCGACTTCTCCTCCGACCACCTCGACAAGGCCCGCAGCAACGGGGATCTGTGGGTGCAGATCGGTGCGGACGACGCCCTGGTGGCCTTCCACGCCCTGCGCGCGGTCCAGAAGGACGCGGGCAGCGCGGCGAAGGTCCGCTGGCAGATGAACGGCTTCAACCGCACGCCGGGCGCCACCGCGCATCCCATGACGGCCCGGAACCTGATGGGCCAGATGGACGGCACCCGCAATCCCAAGCCGACCGAGTCCGACTTCGACACCCGCGTCTTCGTCCCGGCGAAGAGCGCCAAGGACCCCGCCTGGATGGCGAACGGCTCCTACGCCGTCGTACGCCGTATCCGCATGCTGCTCGACGACTGGGAGAAGCTCTCGCTGACGGCGCAGGAGCAGGTGATCGGGCGGCGCAAGTCCAACGGGGCGCCGCTGACGGGGGGCGACGAGACCACCGCGATGGACCTGGAGAAGACCGACGCGAAGGGCGATCTGGTCGTCCCGCTGAACGCGCACGCCCGGATCACCCGGCCCGACCAGAACGGCGGGGCGGCCATGCTGCGGCGGCCCTTCTCGTACCACGACGGCATCGACGCGGACGGCACTCCCGACGCGGGTCTGCTGTTCGTCTGCTGGCAGGCGGACCCGCTGCGCGGTTTCGTCACCGTCCAGCGGAAGCTGGACCGCGGGGACGCGCTGTCGAAGTACATCCGCCATGAGTCCAGCGGCCTCTTCGCGGTGCCGGGCGGTGCGGCGGAGGGGGAGTACGTGGGACAGGCCCTGCTGGAAGGGTGAGACGGTCCGCTCCGGGGCCGCCGGGGTCGCGAGGGCCATTAGGGTGAGGTCATGCCAGCGAGCTATGCGTATCTCGGCCCCGAGGGCACCTTCACGGAGGTCGCCCTGCGTACGCTTCCGGAGACCGCCACCCGGCAGCTTGTCCCGTACGTGTCCGTGCAGTCCGCGCTCGACGCGGTGCGCGGCGGTGAGGCCGAGGCCGCGTTCGTGCCGATCGAGAACTCGGTCGAGGGCGGCATCACCACCACCCTGGACGAGCTGGTCGCGGGCGAGCCGCTGATGATCTACCGCGAGGTGCTGCTGTCGATCACCTTCGCGCTGCTGGTCCGGCCGGGCACCTCACTGTCGGACATCAAGACGGTCTCCGCGCATCCGGCCGCCCAGCCGCAGGTGCGCAACTGGCTGCGGGCGAACCTCCCCGACGCCGTCTGGGAGTCCGCCGCCTCGAACGCGGACGCCGCACGGCTGGTCCAGGAGGGCCGTTACGACGCGGCGTTCGCGGGCGAGTTCGCGGCCGCCCGTTATGGCCTGGTGGCCCTGGAGACCGGGATCCACGACGCCGAGAACGCCCAGACCCGGTTCGTGCTCGTCGGCCGGCCCGCCCGGCCCGCGGCGCCGACGGGCGCGGACAAGACGTCGGTCGTGCTGTGGCAGCGCGACGACCACCCCGGCGGGCTGCGCGATCTGCTGGGCGAGTTCGCCACCCGTGGCGTCAACCTCATGGTGCTGCAGTCCCGGCCGACGGGCGCGGGCATCGGCAACTACTGCTTCTGCATCGACGCGGAGGGGCACATCACCGACCGCCGGGTGGCGGACGCGCTGATGGGGCTGAAGCGGATCTGCCGCGATGTGCGCTTCCTCGGTTCGTACCCGCGGGCGGACGTGACCGTGGCGGACGTACCGGCTCCGCTGACGGGCACCTCGGACGGGGAGTTCGTGGCGGCGGCGGACTGGGTGGCGCGCTGCCAGGACGGCCGCTTCTAGCCCCGCCCTGTTATCCACAGAAGTTATCCACAGGTGGGCTTCTCGACCTGGGGACAAGTCGACATCGAAGCGTCATCCAGTCGACAAATCGCCCTGGAGCGCTTAAGCGCGCCCACAGCCGCACACATCACCCTTCGTCCACCCGTTTCCTTCGATCAATCCTTTGGGGCGACCCATTTCCACTCGAAAGTGGGGGCGAAGGGCACCGGGAACGGGAATTCCTCGTATCACCGAGGCGACTTGGAATGATCCATTCCGATGTCCACAGACCTTTCGCACACCCTGTGGATAACTCACTCGGGGTGTGGATCCCTGTGGACAACTCCGCTCCCCACTCCGCCCCCAAGTTCGGGCCCGCACAAGGAAGTCGAGTCAACGCGACGCCCACCACCTGCCCCGTCCCAGGGAATGAGACACTTTTCCTTGACACGCTCGGCAATTACCCCACAACGGAACGTAAGCCACGATTCGGAACGTACGGCGCGCGGTTCGGAATAGCGAGTCGTGAGCCGCAACCACACACCGGTAGCCTTGACCGCGTGATTGACCTTCGCCTGCTCCGTGAGGACCCCGACCGTGTGCGCGCGTCCCAGCGCGCCCGTGGAGAGGACGTCGCGCTCGTCGACGCTCTCCTGTCCGCCGACGAGCGGCGCAGGTCGTCCGGCGTCCGCTTCGACGAACTGCGCAACGAGCAGAAGTCGCTCGGCAAGCTGATCCCCAAGGCCTCCCCCGAGGAGAAGGCCGAGCTGCTGAAGCGCGCCGAGCAGCTCAAGACCGACGTCAAGGCGGCCGACGCCGACCGGGACGCGGCGGACGCCGAGACCCAGGAACTGCTGCTCAGGCTCGGCAACCTCGTCCACCCCGGCGTGCCCGTCGGCGGCGAGGAGGACTTCGTCACCCTCGAGACGCACGGCACGATCCGCGACTTCGACGCCGAGGGCTTCGAGCCCAAGGACCACCTGGAGCTCGGCCAGATCCTCGGCGCGATCGACGTCGAGCGCGGCGCGAAGGTCTCCGGCTCCCGCTTCTACTTCCTGACCGGCGTCGGCGCCCTGCTGGAGCTGGCCCTGGTCAACGCGGCGATCGCCCAGGCCACGGCGGCCGGCTTCACCCCGATGCTCACCCCGGCCCTGGTCCGCCCCCAGTCGATGGCGGGCACCGGCTTCCTCGGCCAGGCGGCCCAGGACGTCTACCACCTCGACAAGGACGACCTCTACCTGGTCGGGACCTCCGAGGTGCCGCTCGCCGCGTACCACATGGACGAGATCATCGACGCCGAGCGCCTCCCGCTGCGCTACGCCGGTTTCTCGCCCTGCTTCCGCCGCGAGGCCGGTTCGCACGGCAAGGACACCAAGGGCATCTTCCGGGTCCACCAGTTCGACAAGGTCGAGATGTTCTCCTACGTCTCCCCCGAGGACTCGCAGGCCGAGCACCAGCGTCTGCTGGAGTGGGAGAAGCAGTGGCTGACCTCGCTGGAGCTGCCGTTCCGGGTGATCGACGTCGCCACGGGTGACCTCGGTGCCTCGGCGGCCCGCAAGTTCGACTGCGAGGCCTGGATCCCGACCCAGGGCAAGTACCGCGAGCTGACCTCGACCTCGGACTGCACCGAGTTCCAGTCCCGCCGGCTGTCGATCCGCGTCCGCGAGGGCAAGCAGGTCCGTCCGCTGGCCACGCTGAACGGCACCCTGTGCGCCGTCCCGCGCACGATCGTCGCGATCCTGGAGAACCACCAGCAGGCCGACGGTTCGGTGCGGGTGCCCGAGGTGCTGCGCCCCTACCTCGGCGGCCGAGAGGTCCTGGAGCCGACCGCCAAGTGAGCACCGCGTCCTTCTCCGGGGGGTTCCCCTACCGGTTGATCGCGACCGACCTCGACGGAACGCTCCTGCGCTCCGACGAGTCCGTCTCACGACGCACCCGTGACGCGCTCGCCGCCGCCACCGCGGCGGGCGCGGCGCACATCGTCGTCACCGGGCGCGGGGTCCCCTGGACCCGGCACATCCTCGACGACCTCGGCTACGAGGGCCTCGCGGTCTGCGGCCAGGGCGCACAGGTGTACGACGCCGGTGCGCACCGCCTGCTGACCTCCGTGACCCTGGACCGGCAGCTCGCCGGAGTGGCCCTCGCGAAGATCGAGTCGGAGGTCGGCCCGCTGTATCTGGCGGCGAGCCGGGACGGGCTGGACGGCGATGTGCTGGTCGGGCCCGGCTACTCGGTCACCGGCAAACTGCCCTCGACCCCGTTCACGGACGCGTCCGATCTGTGGGTCGCCCCGCTCAGCAAGATCTACATCCAGCATCCGACGCTCACGGACGACGAGCTGGCGGATGCCGCCCGCCGGGCCGCGGGCGGCTTCGTGACCGTGGCGATGGCCGGTGCGGGCATCGTGGAGCTGCTGCCCCTGGGGCTGTCCAAGGCGACGGGGCTCTCCCTGGCGGCCCGCCGACTGGGCGTGAAGGCCGCCGAGACCATCGCCTTCGGCGACATGCCCAACGACATTCCCCTGTTCGCCTGGGCCTCGCGGGGGGTGGCCATGGCCAACGCCCATGAGGAGCTGAAGGCCGTCGCCGACGAGGTGACGTCCTCCCACGACGAGGACGGCGTCGCGGTGGTGCTGGAGCGTCTGCTGGGCTGAGGTCGGGGTTCGGGTGCGGGGCCGTCGTGGCCGGTCGCGCCCACGCGGCGGAGCCGCAAATCGATACAGCCCCGCGCCCCTGGGTGGGTCCACTCGTCCTGTGTTCAATGTCTTGCGGAGGATGCACGGATCGAACGTGCGCGGGGTATGACCCCCGACCGCGGTTTAGCAAACCGGTGCCTTACCACTCGGCCAATCCTCCGGGTGGGCGGCCCACGCGAGAGCGACATCGCGTGCTCGAAGCGGCCGCCCCGGGCAGCTCCCCGTGCGACCGGGGCTTCATGGAGGGGTAACTACTCCGAAGCCCGTCGCCGGCTGCCCTGTCGGGAGCAGGACGTACTGCCGTGCATGGACATCGCCCCGCTCCTCTCCCAGCTCGTGGTGGACGACAACCACTCTGCCCGGCGGAGGAGTTGGGCGCCACCGAATAAAACAGGTGTGCTACCGGCGGCGCCACCTGCGGCGCCGGGCCTTGCTGAAGAACCAGCCGGCGGGCGGCTCGTCGGAGCGCCACGGCTGCGGCTCGGGCTCCTGGGCCCGCCAGCGTGCGGCGAGCATCCGGGCCCGCGCGGACGGCTCGGACGTCTCGGCGGCCCGGACGAAGTCCTCGTCCAGGACGAGGTCGTCCCAGGCCTCGTCGCCCGATTCCTCGCGCCCGCCGCGCTGTGACGTCTGGTCTGCCATCCCCGGCCTCCTGCCCTCCTGATGGGCCGTAATCCTTCGGCCCAGTGTGCCCGGAGGGAGGTGAAGCCCCCGTCAAGAGCGACGGCGGCTCCACGCCCCTCCCCTTCTACTCCTCGCCCGCCAGGGTCAGCGCCCGCAGCTTCTGTCCCGCGTACCAGGTGGCCAGGACGGTCACCACGACCAGCAGCACCGTCGCCGTCGTCAGTCCGACGTCCGAGGTGACCAGGTCACCGCCGGCCACCTTGTGGGCGACGGCCAGCGACCACTGCTGGACGCTGAGGGTGCGCGCGCCCGGCACCAGGGAGCCGAACAGGGCCTCCCACACCAGGGCGTAGACGAGCCCGAAGACCACCGCGTGCCGGGACACCGTGCCCAGCAGCAGGAACAGGGCCGCGTAGGCGATGGAGGAGACCAGGGCCGCGACCGTGTAGGCCACGGCGATCTGCTGGCCGTTGCCGTTGAGGATGAAACCGGCGATCAGCGTCGGCAGGGCCGAGAACACCATCGTCACCGCGATCGCCACGATCAGCTTGGTGAAGATGATCGTCGGCCGTTTGATGGGCTTGGACAGCAGGTAGACCACGGAGCCGTCGTCGATCTCCGGGCCGATCGCGCCGGTGCCGGCGATGACACCGATGATCGGCACCATCGTGGCCAGCCCGAGACCGCCCAGCAGGTCGGCGGCCGTCTGGTCGTCGGCGCCGGTCAGGGCCCGGACGACCACGGAGATCGCGATCAGCAGCAGGGGCAGGGCGCCCAGGATGAGGGCCCGACGGCGGCCGAGCAGGGCCCGGTAGGTGAGCCGGGCGACTGTGGGGTCGTACATCTTCGGCCTCCTACGCCGCGACCAGGTACGAGAACACGGACTCAAGGGACTCGTCGGACGGCGAGACCGTCAGCAGCCGGATGCCGTGGTCCCTGGCGACCTTCGGCAGCAGGGTCGTGAAGCGGCCGAAGTCGACGGCCTGGACGCGCAGCGCGCCCTCCGCCAGGTCCACCTCGATACCGGAGGTCGACGGGTCGGCGATCAGCGCGGCCGCGAGGGCGCGGTCGTCGCTGGAGCGCACCAGATAGCGGTGCGGGCGGTCGGTCATCAGGCGGCGGATCTTGCGGAAGTCACCGCTGGCCGCGTGCCGTCCGGCGACGACGACCTCGATGTGCCAGGCGAGCTGTTCGACCTCTTCGAGGATGTGCGAGGAGAACAGCACCGTGCGGCCCTCGTCGCCCATGCGCCGCAGCAGGTCCATGAGCTGCATGCGCTGGCGGGGGTCCATGCCGTTGAAGGGCTCGTCGAGCAGGAGCAGCGAGGGGTCGTGGACGAGGGCGCTCGCCATCTTCACGCGCTGCCGCATGCCCTTGGAGTAGGTCGCGATCCTGCGGTCCTGCGCGTACTCCATCTCGACGGTGGCCAGGGCCCGTTGGGCGGCCTTGTCGCCGAGGCCGTGCAGTTCGGCGTTGGCGACGACGAACTCGCGGCCGGTGAGGAAGTCGTACATCGCCTCGCGCTCGGGGACGATGCCGATGTGCCGGTAGATGTCCTCGTTGCGCCAGACCTGCTGTCCGTCGAGGGTGACGGTGCCGGTGGAGGGGGCGAGGAAGCCGCCCATCATGTTGATGAGGGTGGACTTTCCGGCGCCGTTGGGACCGAGCAGACCGGTGACTCCGGGGCCGATGGTCATGGTGATGTCGTTGACGGCGACCACGTTGCCGAACCAGCGGGAGACATGGTCGATGTGGAGCGTGGTCACAGGCCCACCTTCCGGTAGCGGCGCATCAGGAGGCCGTAGCTGGCGGCGATCAGACCGAGGACGGCGAGGACGAAGACGACGCCCTCACCGGTGCTCGGGCCCGCGGCGCCGGGGTAGGCCGAGGCGGCGCCGAGGAACGCGGACTGGACGCCGTCGATGAGCGTGACCGGCGAGAACAGTCCGATCCAGGGGACGGCGTCGGTGCTGTTCTGGGAGTCGGCGATGGCCTGGAGGGTGGAGACGGCGCCGTAGGAGATGGTCAGGACGGCGATGACGGCCGCGATGCCGAAGCCGCGGCGGGGGGTCACCGAGGCGATGACGAGGCCGATGCCGGCGAAGAGCAGTGAGAGCAGTGCCACGGAGACGAGTCCCTGAGCGAATCCCTTGGTCTGGTCGGCGAAGTCGAGCTTGGCCAGCAGCGCGCCGATGTAGAGCACGAGCAGCGGGGCGGCGGTGAGGATGAACAGCGCCGAGGCCAGTGCCGCGTACTTGGCGCGTACGTAGTCCGCGGTCTCGATGGGCCGGGAGAAGTACAGCGGGACGGTCTTGAAGCGCAGGTCGCGGGAGACGGACTGGGGCGCCTGCGAGGCGACGTACAGGCTGATGACGGCCTGCATGATGATCGCGTAGCGCGGGTAGTCGACGGGGAGTTCCTTGGCCTTCGTGGCGACCGCGACGGCGACCATGATGGCCGCGGGCACGCACATCACCACGAACAGCAGCATCGGCAGCACCTTGGACTTCACCGAGCGGCCGAGGCCGTAGGCGCCGCGCAGGGACTGCGAGTACAGGGAGCGGCGGGCGTAGGCGCGGCCGAGGCGGGGGCCGTCGTAGCTGCGGTAGCCGATGTTGTGGATGCGGGTCTGGTCACCCGCGGGGGTGGTGACGGGCTGGTCAACCGCCATGGCCGACGGCCTCCTTCCTGGTGGTGTCGCCGTCTGTCGTCCGGCTGTCCGCGGTGTCGGTGAAGACCTCGGAGATGTGGTGCCGGCGCTGCTCCATGCGGACCAGGCCGAGGCCGAGGTCGGCGACCACGTCGCGGACGAGGTCGTAGGTGTCCTCGCCCTGGGCGGTCAGCAGGAGGATGTGGCCGGCACCGGGCAGGCCCGCGCCGGACTCCACGATCTCCACCCCGCGCGCGTGGAGCGCGTCGCGGACCGCGCGGGTGCCGTCGGGGTGGTCGTCGGTGTCGGTGACCTCGATCGCCAGCGTGGTGGTGGTCTGGGTGAAGTCGGTGGTGGAGCTGGAGCGCAGGAGCTTGCCGCCGTCGACGACCACGACGTGGTCGCAGGTGCGCTCCAGTTCGCCCAGGAGGTGGGAGGTGACCAGGACCGAGATGCCGAAGTCGGTGTGGATGCGGCGGATGAGGCCGAGCATCTCGTCGCGGCCGACCGGGTCGAGACCGTTGGTCGGCTCGTCGAGGAAGACGAGCTGCGGGTCGTGCACCAGGGCCTGGGCGAGTTTGACGCGCTGTTTCATGCCCGTGGAGTAGCCGCCGATGGGGCGGTAGCGCTCCTCGTACAGCCCGACGTGGCGCAGGGTGTCCGCGGTGCGCTCGCGCGCGGCGGCGGGCGGCAGGCCGGACATACGGGCCATGTGCACGACGAACTCGGTGGCCGAGACGTCGGGCGGCAGGCAGTCGTGTTCCGGCATGTAGCCGACCCGCTCGCGGATGGCGGCGCCCTTGGTGGCCACGTCGAGGCCGAGCACCTCGGCGCGGCCCTCGGTGGCGGGCGAGAGACCCAGCAGGATCTTGATGAGCGTGGACTTGCCGGCGCCGTTGGCTCCGACGAGTCCGGTCACACCGGCTCCGATGTCCACGGACAGCCGGTCGAGCGCGGTCACCCGGGGGAACCGCTTGCTCAGGCTTTCGGTCGCGATCACAGTCACAGCTTCGAATGTAGTGACGCACGCCACGGACATCGTCAGACCTCAGAGCCGTCTTCGCCTCAGACCTCAGATGTACGGGCCCGTAGGGGGACACCCTTCTTGAGAGTTACGGGGCCGCCCGTCTCCCGGTCGCGGACCGCCCTATTGACGCTTTCTCTAACAAGTGTCAGATTCGGCGTGGTCACGTTACGGACGCGTACCGCAGTCGGCCCGGCCGGAGCCGGGATGCCGTACATCCCGGACACGGCGCCCGTACTGGAGGGATGCGAGGACGGCGGCGAAAGCGGAGGGGAAGTGACGGTGCTCCAGAGCGCGCGCGAGCGGTGGGTGCGGACCGGCGGGATAGAGCTGTGCGTGGCCGAGCTGGGGGAACCCGGGCGGCCGGTGGTCGTGCTGGTGCACGGCTACCCGGACAGCAAGGAGGTGTGGTCCGAGGTCGCGGTCCGGCTCGCCGACCGGTTCCACGTGGTGCTCTACGACGTCCGGGGCCACGGCCGGTCCAGCGCGCCGAGGCCGCTGCGGGGCGGGTTCACCCTGGAGAAGCTGACGGACGACTTCCTGGCGGTGGTGGACACGGTCAGCCCGGACCGGCCGGTGCATCTGGTGGGGCACGACTGGGGGTCGGTGCAGTCCTGGGAGTTCGTGACCGTGGAGCGCACCCGGGGCCGGATCGCGTCCTTCACCTCGATGTCCGGGCCGTCCCTCGACCACTTCGGCCACTGGATCAACCAGCGCCTCACCAGGCCCACTCCGCGCCGGGTCGGTCAACTCCTGGGCCAGGGGGCCAAGTCCTGGTACGTGTACCTGCTGCACACCCCCGCACTGCCCGAACTGGCCTGGCGCGGCCCGCTCGGCAAGCGCTGGCCGGCGATCCTGGCCCGCGTGGAGAAGGTGCCGGGCGACGGCTACCCGACCTCGTCCCTGCCGTCGGACGCGGCCAACGGCGCCTGGTTGTACCGGGACAACGTACGGAACCGGCTGCGCCGCCCGCGTCCCGACGCGCACGCGCACGTGCCCGTGCAGCTCATCACGCCTCTGGGCGACGCGTTCCTGTCGGAGCGGCTGTACGACGAACTGGAGCGGTGGGCGCCGACGTTGGTGCGGCGCACGCTTCCCGCGAAGCACTGGATCCCCCGGACGCGCCCCGACCGGGTCGCCTCCTGGATCTCGGAGTTCGTCATGTCCGTCGAGGCCACCGGGGAGCCGGCGCCGCAGGCCACCGGGCGCCACGCGGACCGTTTCGGCGGGCAGTTGGTGCTGGTGACGGGTGCGGGCAGCGGCATCGGACGGGCCACGGCGCTCGCGTTCGCCGAGGCAGGGGCGCGCGTGATCGCCGTCGACCGGGACGCCGGGAGTGTCGCTCGCACCGCCGACATGGCACGGCTGGTCGGCGCTCCCGAGACCTGGGCGGAGACCGTGGACGTGTCCGACGAACAGGAGATGGGGAAACTCGCGGACAAGGTGCACACCGAATACGGGGTGTTGGACGTCCTGGTGAACAACGCCGGGGTGGGACTGACGGGTTCCTTCTTCGACACGACGTCCGAGGACTGGCGCCGCGTGCTGGACGTCAACCTGTGGGGGGTCATCCACGGATGCCGGCTCTTCGGCGGGCGGATGGCCGAGCGCGGGCAGGGCGGCCACATCGTCAACATCGCTTCCGCAGCGGCCTTTCAGCCGTCCAGGGTTCTGCCCGCCTACAGCACGTCCAAGGCGGCCGTGCTGATGCTGAGCGAGTGCCTGCGGGCCGAACTGGCCGGGCGGGGCATCGGTGTTACGGCGATCTGCCCCGGGCTGGTGAACACCAACATCACGGCCACGGCCACCTTCGTGGGGGTCGACACGGCGGAGGAGAGGCGCCGCCAGGAGCGTGCCACGCGCGTGTACGGGCTGCGCAACTACCCGCCGGAGAAGGTCGCGGAGGCGATCCTGCGCGCCGTGGCCCGTAACGAGGCCGTCGTTCCCGTGACGCCGGAGGCGCGCGGAGCGCATGTCCTGTCGCGCTTCGCGCCAAGGGTGTTGAGGGCGCTGGCACGGGTGCGGCCGCCGGTGTGAGGCACCTTGGACCGCCGGGCCCCAAGCCGCTTTCTTCCGGGCGAGTTTGGAGAAAGACCCGAGCTGGAACGCCAGTTGTCCACAGAAACGCCAACTGGCCTGTGGATAACCCTCGTTGCTTGTGGATCAAACCTCGGGTCCAAAACAAAATGCGTGATCCACGTCTCCCCCGTCATGCTGAGGGAATGAACACGAAGGACCCACATGAGCAGGGCATGGACGACAGACGCACCGTGAAGGTGTCGAAGTACCTCTCCAAGCATCTGCGCCACCAGCCCGAGCGCATCGGGCTCACCCTCGACGAGGCCGGCTGGGTCGAGATCGACGAGCTGATCGCGGCGTGCGCCGCCCATGGCTTCCGCTTCACCCGGGACGAGCTGGACCATGTCGTCGCCGCCAACGACAAGAAGCGCTTCGCGATCGAGGGCACCCGGATCCGCGCCAGTCAGGGCCACAGCATCGACGTGGATCTCGGTCTGCCCCCGGCGACCCCGCCGCCGTACCTCTACCACGGGACCGTGGCCCGTTCACTGGAGGCGATCCGTGCCGAGGGGCTGCGGCCGATGAACCGGCACGACGTGCACCTCTCGGCCGACCGCGAGACCGCGACCCGGGTCGGTGCCCGCCGGGGCCGCCCCGTCGTCCTCTCCGTGGACGCCGGCGCCATGCACCGGGACGGCCATGTCTTCCACGTCAGTGCCAACGGAGTGTGGCTGACGCAGGCCGTACCGCCGCGGTATCTGCGGTTCCCCGAGAAGCACTGACCCTGCATGATCGGCGCCATGGACCATCTCCCCACCACCGAGGCCGCCGTCACCGCGCTCCGTGCGATCGCCGACACCTACGGCCTCGCCATCGAGGTCACCCACGACATCGGCGCCGACCGGACCTCACGCCGCACGGCCGCGGGCGTCGGCGTCACCACCGACCCGGACGGATCGCTGCCCCACGAGGCGCATGTCGAGCTGGGCGGCCGGCCCGGTGTGCGGGTACGGCTCTACCCGGACGACGACGCCCTGATCACCGTCGACGGCGTGGAATGCCCCGACGTGGACCGCGACGACGTCCCCGCCTTCCTCCGCGCCCTCTACGAGGGGCACGCCTGGGTCAAGGCGCGCCGCTTCCCACCGAGCCACACCCTGATGGTGCCGCTGCCGGGCGACCGGGTGCACAAGGAATTCATCGGGATGCACCTCAGTCCGTGGCTGGCCGATCGCGTACGGTGACCGTTTCACGTGAAACACGGTCGGCCGCATACGCTCGATGACATGAGTCTGCGCCTGAGCACCGTGATCCTCCCGTACCGCCGCTGGAACGAAGGGGGCCGTGCGGCATGGACGCGTGCCGAGCAGCTCGGTTTCCACACGGCGTACACCTACGACCATCTGTCCTGGCGCAGCTTCCGCGACGGCCCCTGGTTCGGCGCGATCCCCACGCTCACCGCCGCCGCGGCCGTCACCGACCGGCTCCGCCTGGGTACCCTGGTGACCTCGCCCAACTTCCGGCACCCCGTGACCCTCGCCAAGGAACTGATCTCCCTGGACGACATCTCCGGGGGCCGGGTGACCCTCGGCATCGGCGCGGGGGGCACCGGTTTCGACGCGACCGCCCTCGGCCAGGAGCCGTGGACCCCGCGTGAGCGGGCCGACCGGTTCGCCGAGTTCGTTCCGCTGCTCGACCGGCTGCTCACCGAGGACTCCGTGTCGCACGAGGGCGCCTTCTACTCGGCGCACGAGGCCCGCAACATCCCCGGCTGTGTCCAGCGCCCCCGGCTGCCGTTCGCCGTCGCGGCGACCGGTCCGCGCGGGCTGCGGCTCGCGGCCCGGCACGGTCAGGCGTGGGTGACCACCGGAGACCCCAAGCTCTACGAGAACGGCACCCCGGAGCAGTCGGTTCAGGCCATACGCGGTCAGGTCGAGAAGCTCACCGACGTCTGCGCGGCCCAGGGGCGGGACGTGAACGAGCTGGACAAGATCCTGCTCACCGGGTTCACCCCGGACCGCGGCCGTCCGCTGGAGTCCCTGGACGCCTTCGTGGACTTCGCGGGCCGGTACCAGGAGCTCGGCTTCACCGAGCTGGTGCTCCACTGGCCCATCCCGGACTCCGACTTCGCCGCGGACCACAAGGTCTTCGAACAGATCGCCATGGAGGCGCCGGCCCAACTCGGCTGACGCCCGGGCCGGTCGCCGACCGCGAAGACCGGCCGTCCGTGCCCTTGCGGTGCCTCATGTGTGCGGGCTCTCGCACGGCCGTGCGGGCATATGCGCGAGAATGGCCGGGTGACCTCAGCGACTCGACAGCCAGAGACCCCGGCCCCCGCCCTCCCGCCGCGGCTGATCGCCACCGATCTCGACGGCACCCTGCTGCGCGACGACAAGTCGGTGTCGCCGCGCACGGTCGCCGCCCTCGCCGCAGCCGAAGAGGCGGGCATCGAGGTCTTCTTCGTCACCGGCCGCCCGGCCCGCTGGATGGATGTCGTCAGCGAGCACGTCCATGGCCACGGCCTGGCGATCTGCGGCAACGGCGCCGCCGTGGTCGACCTGCACGGCGGACCCGGCACCCACCGGTTCGTGAAGGTGCGCGAGCTGGAGCGCGACAACGCGCTGGACGCCGTACGGCTGCTGCGCGAGGCGGCGCCCGGCACGATGTACGCCATCGAGCAGACGTACGGCTTCCACCAGGAGCCGGAGTACCCGAAGATGCACATGGAGGTCCCGGACCACCTCGCGCCCGCCGAGGAGCTGCTGGCGCCCGACGGCCTCGCCGCCGGGGAGCCGGTGCTGAAGATCCTCGCGTTCCACCCCACGCTCGACCCGGACGCCTTCCTCACCCTGGCCCGGCTCGCCATCGGCGACCGTGCCAACGTCACCCGGTCCAGCCCCAGCGCCCTGCTGGAGATCAGCGGTCCGGACGTCTCCAAGGCCAGCACGCTCGCCCTGTGCTGTGCCGAGCGCGGCATCTCGCACGAGGAGGTCGTCGCGTTCGGGGACATGCCCAACGACGTCGAGATGCTGACCTGGGCGGGCCGTTCGTACGCCATGGGCAACGCGCATCCGGACGTGATCGCGGCCGCCTCCGGCCAGACGGTCGCCAACAACGAGGACGGGGTGGCCGTCGTCATCGAGCGGTTGGTCGCCGAGCGGCTCTAGCCGGCGAAGCCCGCTGGAGCCCTTCAGAAGGGCCCCTGGGCGACCGGCACCCCGCGTTCCGCGAGCCAGGGCACCGGGTCGATCGACGAGCCCGGCTCGGGAGTGATCCGCACCTCGAAGTGCAGATGCGGGCCGGTGGAGTTGCCGGAGGTGCCGGACTGGCCGATCCACTGTCCGGGCGTCACCCGGTCGCCCTGGTCGACCGCCAGGGCCGCGAGATGGGCGTACTGGGTGCAGTAACCGTCGGGGTGCCGGATCACCACCTGGATGCCGAACGCTCCCCCGCACGCCACCCGCACCACGCGCCCCGCGCCGACCGCCCGCACCGGCGTCCCGATCGGCACCGCGAAGTCCTGCCCGGTGTGCCGGTTGACCCACCGCTCACCGCCGCTGCCGAAGCCCGCGGACAGGGTGTACGTCTCGACCGGGGTGACCCACTCGCCCGTGACAGGGGCGGGCGGCTGGTCGAGCCGTACGGCACCCCGGCACGCGCCCGCCGCCACCGAGGCGTCCGCCCGCCCCTGCAACTCCCACCGGGCCTGTTCGAGCCGGTCCTCGATGCCCTTCTTCAGGGCGGCGAGTTCCACGCGTTTCTGCTCGACCTCCTGCCACACCGCGACGGCCTTCGCCTCGTCGGCGGCCAGTCGGGCCTCGGCCCTGCGGCTCTTCTCCATCGCGTTGTCCACGGACAGATTCGCCTGGGAGAACAGATGCTGACCACGCATCAGCCGCTCCGGATCGGCCGCCAGCAGCATCTGCGCGACCACCGGCAGCCCGCCTCCGCCGCGGTACTGGGCGCGGGCGATACGGCCCAGGTCCTCGCGCAGCACCGCGGTCTCCCGCCGTTCACGGCCCAGCAGTTCCTCCAGCCGCGCCACCTCGCCCTGCTTCGCCTCCGCCTCGCGCCGCCCCGTCTCGTACCGCCGGCTGGCCACGTACGCGTCCTCGTACAGCCGCGCCACCTGGGTGCTCAGCCCGGAGTCCGTGCCGTCACCGGGCTCCCCGTCGGCGACCGTGGACCCGGTCGCGAGCACAGTGACACCGCACAGCAGGACCACGACGAGCCGACAGGGACGGCGAAGTGAGCGCATGTCAGCGATCGTGACGCGGCCGACGGCTCCGGTCCTGTTGGGGTCGTACGCCCGGGGGACGCCGCACCCCGGATGGCGCAACGCGCCGGGCTACGCCCCCACCAGCAGGTCCGCCGCCGCCTCCCGCTCGACCATGCTCCGCAACGGCCCCTGCACCGCCGTCAGTTCCTCGTACGACCCGCGCTGCACGATCCGGCCCGCGTCCAGGACGACCACCTCGTCCACCGCGTCCAGCCCGGCCAGCCGGTGGGTGATGAGCAGGGTGGTGCGACCCTCGGTGGCGGCGAGCAGATCCGCCGTGAGCGCGTCGGCGGTCGGCAGGTCGAGATGCTCGGCGGGCTCGTCGAGCACCAGCACGGGGAAGTCGGCGAGCAGCGCGCGGGCGAGCGCGAGGCGCTGCCGCTGGCCGCCGGAGAGCAGGGCCCCGTGCTCGCCGACGAGCGTGTCGAGCCCGTCGGGCAGCCCGTCCGCCCACTCCAGCAGCCGGGCCCGTGCGAGCGCGTCGCGCAACTCGTCCTCGTCCGCGCTCTTCCGCGCCAGCAGCAGGTTCTCCCGCACCGAGCTGTCGAAGAGGTGCGCGTCCTGGGCGCACAGCCCGACCAACCGCCGTACGTCGTCGCCGTCGAGAGCACCGGCGTCCACCCCGCCGAGGGTGTACGCGCCCGCGTCGGCGTCCAGGAAGCGCAGCAGCACCTGGGCGAGGGTCGTCTTGCCGGAGCCGGAGGGCCCCACGACGGCGATCCTGCGCCCCCGCGTCAGGGTGAGGTCGACTCCGGCGAGCGCGTCCCGGCCCTGCCCGGCGTGCCGGGCGGTGAGGCCCCTGACGACGACCGGGAACGGCGACGCGGGCGCCTGCCAGGGCCGCTCCGGCTCGCGCACCGGATCGGGGGAGTCCAGCACCTCGTACACCCGCTCGGCGCTCCTGCGGACCCGCTGGCGGTACTGCACGGCCAGCGGCAGCCCCAGGACGGCCTCGAAGGCGGCCAGCGGGGTGAGGACCACCACCGCCATGGTCACGCCGTCCAGTCGCCCTGCGGCGACCGCCTGGGCGCCGACGAGCGCGGCGGCGGCCACCGTCAGCCCGGAGACGAGCGCGGTCAGCCCGTCGCCCAGCGCGGTGGCCGTGGCGGCCCGCGAGGCGATCCGGGTGAGCACACCGTCGGCGGACCGCACCTCGGCGGTACGCGCGGGCAGGGCGCCCGCCACGGTCAGCTCGGCGGTGCCGGTGAGCAGGTCGGCCGTGCGGGTGGCGAGCACCCCTCGGGCGGGGGCGAGCCGGCGTTCGGCCCGCCGGGCCACCGCACCGGTGATCAGCGGGACGCCCGCTCCGGCCGCCAGCAGCCCGGCCGCCAGCACCGCGCCCGCCTCGGGCAGCAGCCATGCGGTGAAGGCCACCGAGCCCGCCGACACGACGACGGCGGCACCGGCGGGCAGCAGCCAGCGCAGCCAGTAGTCCTGGAGGGCGTCCACGTCGGCGACCAGCCGCGTCAGCAGATCGCCCCGCCGGGTCGCGCGCAGCCCGGCGGGCGCGAGCCGCTCCAGGCGGCGGAACACCGCGACCCGGGTGTCGGCCAGCATCCGCAGCACGGCGTCGTGGGACACGAGCCGCTCCGCGTACCGGAACACGGCCCGGCCGATGCCGAAGGCGCGGGTCGCCGTCACCGCCACCATCAGGTACAGCACCGGCGGCTGCTGCGAGGCCCGCGAGATCAGCCACCCGGAGGTGGCCATGAGCCCGACGGCGCTGCCGAGGGCGAGACTGCCGAGCAGCAGCGCGAGGGCGAGCCGGCCGCGGCGGGCGCCCGCCATGTCCCGGACCCGGGCGAGCACCCCGAGTCCGGAGGCGGCCGGGGTGGTCTCGGGGGAGGCCGATGTCGTGGGTGCCGGCACCTCCGGCGGGGTGGTGACCCGCGTGGCCGCGGCGGCGGGCCGTCGCGGGCCGGCCTCGGCGGGCTCCGCCAGCCGTACGACCCGGTCAGCCACCCCCAGCAGGGCCGGCCGGTGCACCACCAGCAGGACCGTCCGCCCGGCCGCGAGCCGCCGTACGGCCGCCACGACCTCCGCCTCGGTCTCCCCGTCGAGCGCGGCCGTCGGCTCGTCCAGCAGCAGCACGGGACGGTCCGCGAGGAACGCCCGGGCCAGCGCGAGCCGTTGCCGCTGTCCCGCCGACAGCCCGGCCCCGTCCTCGCCGAGGACCGTGGCCGCGCCCTCGGGCAGCGCGTCCACGAAGTCCAGCGCCCCCGCGTCCGCCAGCGCCCTCCGTACGGCGGACTCGTCGGCGTCGGGACGCGCCAGCCGTACGTTCTCGGCGATGGTCCCGGCGTACAGGTGGGGGCGCTGAGGCACCCAGGCGATGCGCGACCGCCACTGCTCCGGGTCGAGGTCGGCGAGATCGGCTCCCCCGATCCGTACCCGGCCCTCGGTGGGCCGTACGAAGCCCAGCAGGGCGTGCAGCAGGGTCGACTTGCCCGCGCCGCTCGGGCCCACGAGCGCGACGGTCTCCCCCGGTGCGACGGTGAACGACACGTCGGTGACGGCGTCCGCCGTGCGGCCGGGGTGGCGGACCGTCACGCCCTCGAAGGCCAGCGGACCGTTCGGGACCGCCGCCGTGCCCACGGCCGGGACCGGTGTCTCCAGCACGGCGAAGATCTCCTCGGCGGCCGCGAGTCCCTCGGCGGCCGCGTGGTACTGGGCGCCGACCTGGCGCAGCGGCAGATACGCCTCGGGGGCCAGCACCAGGATGACCAGCCCGATGTACAGGTCCATCTCCCCGTGCACGAGCCGCATGCCGATCGTCACGGCGACCAGCGCCACCGAGAGGGTCGACAGGAGCTCCAGCGCGAAGGAGGAGATGAAGGCGATCCGCAGGGTCCGCATGGTCGCCCGGCGGTACTCGCCGGTGATCCGCCGGATGGACTCGGCCTGTGCCCTGGCCCGGCCGAAGACCTTCAGCGTGGGCAGTCCGGCGACGACGTCCAGGAAGTGCCCGGAGAGCCGGGACAGCAGCCGCCATTGACGGTCCATCCGTGACTGGGTGGCCCAGCCGATCAGCACCATGAAGACGGGGATGAGGGGCAGGGTGGCGACGATGATCGCGGCCGACACCCAGTCCTCGGTGACGATCCGCGCGAGCACCGCGACCGGCACGACCACCGCGAGTCCCAGTTGGGGGAGATAGCGCGCGAAGTAGTCGTCGAGGGCGTCGACCCCCCGGGTGGCCAGGGCGACCAGGGAGCCGGTGCGCTGTCCGCTCAGCCAGCCGGGACCGAGAGCGGTGGCCCGCTCCAGGAGCCGTCCCCGCAGCTCCGACTTCACCGCCGCGCTCGCCCGGTGGGCGGCGAGTTCGGTGAGCCAGGCGACCACCGCGCGCCCGCCCGCGACCGCCGTCAACAGCAGCAGGGGAGTGCGCAGGCCGGAGACGCCCAGTCCGTGCTGGAACGCGCCGACCACCACCTCGGCGATGAGCATCGCCTGGGCGATGACCAGCAGCGCCCCCACGGCGCCCAGGCCGACCACGGCCATCAGGAAGAACCGGGTGGCCCGGGCGTATCGCAGCAGACGCGGATCGATTGGTTTCACGTGAAACACACCTCAGTGCACGGTCTCGGCGATGTGCTGTGTACCGATCCGCTTGCGGAAGACCCAGTACGTCCAGCCCTGGTAGAGCAGCACCAGCGGGGTGGCGATCGCCGCCAGCCAGGTCATGATCTTCAGGGTGTAGGGGCTCGACGAGGCGTTGGTGACGGTCAGGCTCCAGTCCGCGTCGAGCGTGGAGGGCATGACGTTCGGGAAGAGCGTCAGGAACAGCATCGCCACGGCGGCCACGATGGTGACGCCGGAGAAGGTGAACGACCAGCCCTCACGCCCCGCCTGGTTGGCCACCAGCGCCGCGACCAGGGCGGCGACCGCCACGACCAGCGCGACCAGGCTCTTGCCGTCTCCGCTGTCGACCTGGGTCCACAGCAGGAAGACCAGTGCGAGCGCGGCCGTGACGAGTCCGACGTACAGGGCCAGCTTCCGCGCCCGCTCCCGGATCTCACCGACGGTCTTGAGGGCCGTGAACACCGCGCCGTGGAAGGTGAACAGCGTCAGGGTCACCAGACCGCCGAGCAGGGCGTACGGGTTGAGCAGGTCCCAGACGTTCCCCACGTACTCGAAGTGCCGGTCGATCTTCACGCCGCGCACGATGTTGCCGAAGGCGACGCCCCACAGGAACGCGGGGAGGAGTGAGGTCCAGAAGATCGCGGTCTCCCAGTTGCGCTGCCAGTTCTCCTCGGGCCGCTTCGCCCGGTACTCGAAGGCGACGCCCCGGACGATCAGGCAGACCAGGATGAGCAGCAGGGGCAGGTAGAAGCCGGAGAAGAGCGTGGCGTACCACTCGGGGAAGGCGGCGAAGGTGGCACCGCCGGCCGTGAGCAGCCACACCTCGTTGCCGTCCCAGACGGGGCCGATGGTGTTGATCAGCACCCGCCGCTCGGGCCGGTCACGGGCGAGCAGCCGGGTGAGGATGCCGACCCCGAAGTCGAAGCCCTCCAGGAAGAAGTACCCGGTCCACAGGACGGCGATCAGGACGAACCAGACGTCGTGCAGTTCCATGACTGTGCAGCTCCCTCGGCCTAGTAGGAGAAGGCCATCGGCTTGTCGGCGTCACGGGGGTCGCCGCCGATCTTCGTGGGCGGGTTCAGGTCGGCCTCGGTGAGCTCGGGCGGGCCGGCCTTCACGTACTTCACCAGCAGCTTGACCTCGACGACGGCGAGGACGGCGTACAGGGCGGTGAAGACGATCATCGAGGTGAGGACCTCGGCCTGGGAGACGCCGGGGGAGACCGCGTCACGGGTCTGCAGGACGCCGTAGACCACCCAGGGCTGGCGGCCCATCTCGGTGAAGATCCACCCCCAGGAGTTGGCGATCAGCGGGAAGCCGAGGGTCCAGATCGCGACCAGCCAGTACAGCCGGGAGAGCTTGGGGCTGAGGGCCTTGGTGCGGAAGAGGACCAGATGGGGCACCTCGTCGTCGCCGACCCTCAGATGCTGCGGGAGCATGAACTTCTTGCGGGTGAGCCAGAGTCCGGCGAGGCCGATGGCGAAGGAGGCCATGCCGAAGCCGATCATCCAGCGGAAGCCCCAGAAGGTGACCGGGATGTTGGGGCGGTAGTCGCCGGGGCCGTACTTCTCCTGCTCGGCCTTGTTGACGTCGTTGATGCCGGGGACGTACGAGGTGAAGTCGTCGTTGGCGAGGAACGACAGCAGGCCGGGGATCTCGATGGCCACGCTGTTGTGGCCCTTCTCCACATCGCCGTAGGCGAAGATCGAGAACGGCGCGGAGTCCTCGCCGTCCCACAGGGCCTCGGCGGCGGCCATCTTCATCGGCTGCTGCTTGAACATCACCTTGCCGAGGACGTCACCGCTGATCGCGGTGAGCAGGCCCGCGATGACGACGGTGACCAGACCCAGCCGCAGCGAGGTCTTCATCACGGAGACGTGCTTCTTGCGGAACAGGTGGAAGGCGGCGATGCCCACCATGAAGGCGCCGCCGGTCAGGAAGGCCGCCGACATCGTGTGGAAGACCTGGCTGAGCGCGGTGTTCTGGGTCAGCACGGCCCAGAAGTCGGTGAGCTCGGCGCGGCCCTTCTCCTTGTTGATCCGGTAGCCGACCGGGTGCTGCATCCAGGAGTTGGCCGCGAGGATGAAGTAGGCCGACAGGATCGTGCCGATCGAGACCATCCAGATGCAGGCCAGGTGGATCCTCTTCGGCAGCCTGTCCCAGCCGAAGATCCACAGGCCGATGAAGGTGGACTCGAAGAAGAAGGCGATCAGGGCCTCGAAGGCCAGCGGGGCGCCGAAGACATCACCGACGAAGCGTGAGTAGTCGGACCAGTTCATACCGAACTGGAACTCCTGCACGATGCCGGTGACGACGCCCATCGCGATGTTGATCAGGAAGAGCTTGCCCCAGAACTTGGTCGCCCTGAGGTACTTCTCCTTCTCCGTGCGCACCCAGGCGGTCTGGAGTCCCGCGGTGAGGGCCGCGAGGGAGATCGTCAGGGGGACGAACAGGAAGTGGTAGACGGTCGTGATGCCGAACTGCCAGCGCGCCAGGGTCTCCGGCGCCAAAGCCAGGTCCACGTCGCCGCTCCTTACTCAGGCTTGTGGAACACGCCCTCACCCGATGCTTGTGAAAGCGTTCACATTCACAAGCTAGTATGACAAACAGCTTCCGGACAAGGGAAAGGGGGTCCCGCTTACCGCGAGGAACCCCCTCCACGAACCTTCTGACCAGCGCAAACGTACTGGTGTGGCCTACATCTCCTTGCGGAAGCCCTCCGCCGCCTTCAGGAAGATGTCGTTCGCCTCGGTCTCGCCCACCGTCACCCGGACCCCCTCGCCGGGGAACGGCCGGACCACGACCCCGTGCCGCTCGCACTCCGCCGCGAACGCCGCCGTGCGCTCCCCCAGCCGCAGCCACACGAAGTTGGCCTGGCTCTCGGGCACCGTCCAGCCCTGCGCGCGCAACCCCTCGACCACCCGGGTGCGCTCGCCCACCAGCGAACCGACCCGGCCGAACAGCTCGTCCTCGGCGCGCAGCGAGGCCACCGCCGCCTCCTGCGCGAGCTGGCTCACCCCGAACGGCACCGCCGTCTTGCGCAGCGCCTCCGCGACCGGCTCGTGCGCGATCGCGAAGCCGACCCGCAGACCGGCGAGACCGTACGCCTTCGAGAACGTCCGCAGAACACAGACGTTGGGCCGGTTCCGGTAGAGCTCGACGCCGTCCGGCACCTCGGGGTCGCGGATGAACTCCCGGTAGGCCTCGTCGAGCACGACCAGCACCTCGCCCGGCACCCGGTCGAGGAACCGCTCCAGCTCGGCCCGCCGTACGACCGTGCCGGTGGGGTTGTTGGGGTTGCAGACGAAGATCAGCCGGGTCCGGTCGGTGATCGCGTCGGCCATCGCGTCCAGGTCGTGGACGTCCCCGGAGGTCAGCGGCACCCGCACCGAGGTGGCCCCGCTGATCTGGGCGATGATCGGGTACGCCTCGAAGGAGCGCCAGGCGTAGATCACCTCGTCGCCGGGGCCCGCGGTCGACTGGACGAGCTGCTGGGCGACGCCGACCGAGCCGGTGCCGGTGGCGATGTGGGAGGCGGGCACGCCGAAGCAGCCGGAGAGCTCGTCCACCAGACCCGTGCACGCCAGGTCCGGGTAACGGTTGAAGGTGGCGGCGGCGGCCGTCACGGCCTCCATCACGCCGGGCAGCGGGGGGTAGGGGTTCTCGTTGGAGGACAGCTTGTAGGCCACGGGACCGCCGGCCGCGGCGGGCTTGCCCGGCTTGTAGGTGGGAATCCCCTCCAGCTCGGCACGCAGCTTGGGGCTCGTCTCGCTCACCGCAGTCCTCCTCGTGACCACCACCGGCTCCCGGCTTAATACTGCTCACCTTATGAGGATTCGGCGCGGGCGCGTACAGGTGCGTACGGATCTCCGCGACCTCTGCGGACGAAGCCGCACGAAGGCGTACACCTCAGGGGGCGCGCCCTACATATATCTATGCGCCGGTGGCTCACGCCGTGGCGCGCATCCCTCGTGCAGGTGAGTTGAGACCTCTTCGAGACATCGGTGCGTTGGCAGGCTCATGCGTGCCAACACGTCACGTCCTGGGATGCGAGCGCCCAACTGACTTGGTTTCTAAGGCAATTGGGGGCTATTCGCCATGCAGAAACGTGCCTGTCAACGCGTGCATATGCGTCCGCCCTACCCCACCGGATGAGCCCTACTATCGGCTCGCCATGACAGCAGCAGGGAAGCACCAGGTGAGCCGCGCGGAAACCTCACGCCGAGGCAACCGGCCGGGCCGGGCGGGCATCAGGGACGTGGCCGCCGCCGCCGGAGTGTCCATCACGACCGTCTCCGACGCCCTCAACGGCAAGGGAAGGCTCCCCGACGCCACCCGACGCCATGTCCGCGAGGTCGCCGACCGACTGGGCTACCGCCCCTCGGCCGCGGCCCGAACCCTCCGTACCGGCAAGTCGGGCCTCATCGGTCTGACCGTGACGACGTACGGGGATGAACCTTTCACCTTCACCGAGTTCGCGTACTTCGCGGAGATGGCGCGCGCCGCCACCTCGGCCGCGCTCGCCCGCGGCTACGCGCTCGTCATCCTCCCCGCGACCTCGCGCCACGACGTGTGGTCGAACGTCGCGCTGGACGGCACGGTCGTCATCGACCCGTCCGACCAGGATCCGGTGGTCAGCGAGCTCGTGCGCCAGGGTTTACCGGTGGTCTCCGACGGGCGCCCGGTCGGCGTGCTCCCTGTGACCGCCTGGGTCGACAACGACCACGAGGCCGCCGTACTCGACATCCTCGACCACCTGGCCGACGCCGGCGCCCGCCGTATCGGCCTGCTGACGGGGACCACGACGGACACGTACACGCACCTTTCCACCACCGCCTATCTGCGCTGGTGCGAGCGGGTCGGACAGGACCCGGTGTACGAGGCGTACCCCGCACACGACCCCTGCGCGGGCGCCGTCGCCGCCGACCGGCTGCTCGCCCGGCCGGACCGCCCCGACGCGGTCTACGGGCTCTTCGACCCCAACGGCACCGATCTGCTCGCCGCCGCCCGCCGCTACGGGCTGCGGGTGCCGGAGGACCTGCTGCTCGTGTGCTGCAGCGAATCCACCGTGTACGCCAGCACCGAGCCGCCCATCACCACGCTCTCCCTGAAGCCCCGCCGCATCGGCACGGCGGTGGTCCAGCTCCTCATCGACGCGATCGAGGGCGTGCAGTCGGATTCACCGGTCGAACAGGTGATACCGACCGAACTGATCATCCGTACCTCTTCTCAGCGACGCCCACCCCGGACGACGGTCAGCCCGCCCCGGACACCGGAGTAGGGGGAGCGGGGGGCCGAGGGGGCGGCTGCCAAGCGGGGCGGCGGCAGCCCGGCGGCGGCAGCGGCGCGGCGGGACGGCGGCAGCCCGGCAGGACGGCGGCGGCAGCCGAACGGGGCGGCTAAAGAAGCGGAGAGGCGGCAGCCGGGCGTGGGCGGCAGGAGACGCGGAGAGGCCGCAGGAGGGCGTGGGCGGCGGCAGCGGCGCGGGAGATGCGGCGGGGGCGAACGCCTCGTACCGCCGCCCCACGGCCGTGTCCGTACGGGCGGGCCGCCCGGCCATCCGGCGCCGCCCCGGGGAACCCGTTCCCCGTCCCCTCGGCGGGGCCCGGCGCGTATGAGTGTGGTGTGCGCCGGGTGCGTGCGGACTGCCGAAGACCGACCCAATCGGGGCGAAAGCCGCGATGGACTGGAGCCTCGCTCCGATTCACCACCCCTGGGTCATCACACGGCTCGATTCGCATTCCTATGATGGGCGCACGGCACCGCGGGCCGTGAGACCAAGCAGCCCGCAGAGTGCAGATGCGGCGCGATGGTGGAGGGGTCTGATGACTCAGGGGGCCGGTCAGGGACCCGAGGCGGAGCGGACGGCGACGTTGCGCGACTTCCGGGTACCCGCGTACGTGCACGAGACCGGTCCGTACGACCAGAGCACCCATCCCGGCGATACCGCGCCGCCCCTGGAGGACGCCCTGGAGCATCCGGAGGGCTACACGCCCACACAGCGCGACCTGCCGGTCATCAACCGCGGCGACACCCTCCAGGTGCCCGTGGACCCGGCGCCCGCCGCCGCACCGCAGCCCTCGACCGGCCCGGGGCCCCTGTTCGTCGTCGGCGACGTGCACGGCTACCTCGACGAACTGCTGGCCGCGCTGCAGGAGAAGGGTCTGATCGACACGGCCGGCAACTGGTGCGCGGGCACCGCCCGGCTGTGGTTCCTCGGTGACTTCACCGACCGCGGCCCGGACGGCATCGGCGTGATCGACCTCGTCATGCGGCTGTCGGCCGAGGCCGCGGCCGCCGGCGGCTACTGCAAGGCGCTCATGGGCAATCACGAGCTGCTCCTGCTGGGCGCCAAGCGGTTCGGCGACACCCCCGTCAACTCCGGCGCGGGCACCGCCACCTTCCAGGCGGCCTGGCTGCTCAACGGCGGCCAGAAGAACGACATGGACCGCCTCCAGGACCACCACCTGCAGTGGATGGCCCGGCTCGACGCCGTCGAGGAGGTCGACGGCCATCTTCTCGTCCACTCCGACACCACCGCCTACCTCGACTACGGCGACTCGATCGAGGCGGTCAACGACACCGTCCGCGAGACGATCACCCGCAACGACGCGGACGAGGTGTGGGACCTCTTCCGCAAGTTCACCAAGCGCTTCTCCTTCCGGGACGAAGGTGGAGCCGACGCCGTCCGTTCCCTGCTCGATACGTACGGGGGCACCCGTATCGTTCACGGACACAGCCCGATCCCGTATCTGCTGGGCGAGGTCGGCTCCGAGGAGGAGGACGAGGACGGCCGCGGTCCGCACGTCGAGGGACCGCACGTCTACGCCGACGGACTGGCCATCGCGATGGACGGCGGCGTGACGATGGCCGGAAAGCTGCTGGTCCAGCAACTGCCGCTGGACGACTGAGCGTTCAGGGACGAATGTGCAAGCGCTCGCTCGGCGGGCGCACCCCGTCGCGAGGAGGTCGGCGGCGGCGCAGGCCAGGGGCCAATTTCAGCAAACCCCCTGTCACCGCGGGCCGTCGCCGCTCTACCATCGGCTTATCCGTAGCAGGCTCCCCTCCGTTTCTGCCCGACGGCTCGTTGGCATGCGAGCCCCAAGCCCTACGGAGCATCGGGGGATGCACATGAACAGCGTTCCGCAGCACCTGCACAGTGAGGACCGCCAGGAGTACGAGCGGGTCCTCGACGAGGCGCTGCGCTCCGCACCACACCACCCGGAACTGGCCGCTGTGGGACAGCGGCTCAACCCCGAACAGCTGCGCACCATGGCGCTCAACGCCTCCGCGCTCATCACGGCGGCCGCGGCGACCGAGTACCAGCACTACATAAAGGTCCGCGAGGAACTGCGCCACCCGGCGCCGTCCACCCCCTCGTCCCCGCGTGAGTCCGGTTCGGGGGAACCGGGCGCGGGCGCGATGGGGCTCGCCACCACCATGGGGGACGCGGCGCAGGCCGCCGAGGCCGCCGGAGCGGGCGCCGTGGCCGTCGCCGCCGTGCTCACCCCCGTCCTCGCCGGCACCGCCGCGGTGATCTTCCTGCTGGTCGGCTTCCTCCTCCGGGCGGTCGACCCCGACCGTACGGCCGCCCACGCCATGCTCAACGTCGGATGGACGTTCGGAGCGATCGCCGCGCTGGCGATCCTCGTCGCCACCGTCGGGCTGCTGCTCACCGCCCTGCGCAACCGTCCCTCCCTGGAGGCGGGACCGTACGGCGAGCTGAGCGACGAGGTCGGCCGGGCGAGGGACGCCTGGCGGGAAGCCCTGCTGGAGCGGGGCATCCTGCCGTTCCTGCGGGAGGCCCTCGTCGACCAGAGCACGGCCGTCCTGTCCCCCGAACCGGCCCCGCCCGCCCCCACCGGGCGTCTGCCGAAGATCGGATACGACCGTCCGGGCTTCACCAGCCCGGACGACGGCCCCGCGGCCGGCCCCCGCCCGAGCTTCACCAGCCCGGACTACACGAGCCCGGACTTCGGCGGCCCGGAGCACCAGCCGGAATAGCCTCTCGGCTTGCGCCCCCGCATACCTGGGGTCGGGGAGCGCAAGCCGATCGGTGGGGTGGTGCGGAGTGGCGAGCGCGGGGGTGCGGCGGGTGGGTCAGAGGATGCCGGCGTGTCCGGCCGCCGTGATCCAGGACGGGAACTCCGACAGCAGCCGGTCGTAGAGCTCCTGATCCGGTACGGAGCTGATGTCGTCCACGGCGAAGAAGCCGACGTTGTCCACGCGTCGGCCGGGGAGGGTGTCGAACCGCTCCAGGACGCCGTAGTTGGACCGGCCGAGCCCCACGAACTGCCAGAAGACCGGCTCCTCCACCGCCGCGCGCAGCTCCTGCTCGATCGCCGCGTCGCGGTAGACGCCTCCGTCGGAGAAGAACAGCACAAGGGTGGGCAGGGGTGTGGGATTCTCCCGGACGTAGGCCCTGACCTCGGCGATCGCCTTCTGCTCCTCGTTCTGGATGCCGACCGTCCGCATGTCCACCTGCCCGGCCTCCAGCCCCTTGCGGGGTTTCCTGCCCCGGCGGAACAGACTGATCTCCCCCACCCGGACATGCAGCCTCAGCCACTCGGGGAGTTCGGCCAGACGGAGATCCGGGAGGCGGGCGGGGTTGCTGGCGAACGTCCACGCCTGCATCTCGCCGTCGTCGTCGAGCTGCGCCGCCACCGCCGCCATGCGCTCCACGACATCGGCCACGACCCCACGCGAGTACAGGAACGCCATGGAGCCGGAGGCGTCCAGCACGAGCACGATCCGCGCCCGAACACCCGCGGCGCCCCGCTTGCTCAGACTGACGGCGACCTGCTCCTTGCGCAGGGAGAGCCGCTTGCGCATGTCCACGGGGAGCCGCTCCTCGCCCTTGACCAGCCGGGTGCCGGACGCCGGGGGACTGGGGGGAGCGGACGCGAGGGGGGTGGGTGGAGGGGGTGGAGGGGGCGGGGTGGGCGTGACGGGCGGAGGGAGTGGGGTGGGCGGTAGGGGTTGCGCCGCGATGGCCGGGTCGGGCTGTTCCTCGTCGACCGTGATCCCGAAGTCCGTGGCCAGTCCCGCGAGTCCGGAGGCGTACCCCTGGCCGACCGCGCGGAACTTCCAGCGCCCCTCGCGCAGATACAGCTCGCCGCAGATGAACGCCGTCTCCGTCTCGGCCCGCATCTCGAAGCGTGCCAGTTCCGACCGCCCGTCGGGGCCGAGCAGCCGTAGCGTCAGCCCTGCCACCTGTCCGAAGGTGCCGCCGTCGGCCGACGCGCCCAGCACCACCCGAGTGACGGCGCTCTCCAGCGAGCCGAGGTCCACCTGGACGGTGTCGGTCATGACCCCGTCGGCCCGCTGTTTACCGAGGTGGGTGACGGCGCCGGACGCATGGCGCGGCTGGTTGTAGAAGACGAAGTCACCGTCGTCACGCACCCGTCCGGCGGCGGTCAGCAGCAGCGCCGAGGCGTCGACGTCCGGCCCTGCGGCCCCCTCGGACCAGCTCAGCTCCGCCCTCACGGCCGGAGCGTCGACCGGCAGGTTCGCGCCCTTGCTCATGGATCGCGCGTTCATGGAATCAGTCAAGCACCGACACCCCCTCCTACGGCGGCAAGGCGGGGCGACGGCTTCTCCGCGACGTCCGCGGCGGCCCGTACGAAGGCTCGGACGCGCCGTGTGGTGTTCCTCTCCCGCCAGACCGGTCCCCGTTCGATCAGCGGTGCGTCGTACAGGTGCACGTACGACACGTCAGGCCGGGGGTAGTAGCGCCGGGCGTGTTCCCCGACGGGAAGGACGCCTCGGCCCATCGCCACCAGCGTGAGCATCTCGGAGAAGGACCCTCCGGCCGGCCCCTTCGGCACCAATCTGCCCGAGGGGGTGCGGTCCGGGGTGCGGTCCCGTTTGAACCCCACCGAGGTCACCTCCGGGTACTGCACGACGGGATGGTCGGCCAGCACCTCGACGGACACCGACTCCTCGCCGGCGAGCGGATGCCCGGCGGCGACCGCGAGCATCCGCTGTTCGGTCAGCAGGGCCGGCCCACGGGCCATGCCGTCGAAGGGGTACGAGGCGATGAGCACGTCGATCGAGCCGTCGAGGAGGCTCGCACGGGAGTTGGCCAGCTGGACCTCCCGGATCTCGACCCGGCACTCGGGGTGCCGTTCACCGAAGAGGGCCACCGCTCTCAGGAGCGCGGGGGCCGTCCCCTCGCCCAGGAAGGCGACCCGCAGTTCCCCGGTGACACCGCGGCTCGCGTCGGCGGCCCGGCGCAGCGCCTCCTCCATCCCGGCCACCAGGGGGCGGAGCTGATCCGCCAACCGCCGCCCGACGGGCGTGAGCCGCACGGTTCTGCTGGTCCGCTCGAACAGCGCGCCCCCGATCCGCCGCTCCAGCTTCTTGATCACCTGGCTGACCCGCCCCGTCGTGACCCGCAGACGCTCGGCGGTACGGCCGAAGTGCAGCTCCTCGGCCAGCGTCAGGAAGGTCTCCAGCTCCACCCGTTCCAGCATCGTCCCCCCGTTCTTCAGCCACACTCAACGATCGTATGCAGATCCCGTCTTGATGCCCCCTCCGCGTCGGCGGATCGTGGAAAGCGTCCACCGCATCCCACACCACCAGCCGAGGAAGCCCCCATGACCTCTCTCCGTGTGAAGGCCTTCGACCACCTGGTCCTCAACGTCGACGACGTCGAGCGGTCCCTGGACTTCTACGCCGGACTCCTCGGCCTGGAACCGGTCCGCGTCGCCGACTGGCGGGCAGGCGCGGTGCCCTTCCCGTCGGTGCGGATCACCCCCGACACCATCGTCGACCTGGTCGCCCGGCCGCGCGGCGAGTCGAACGTCGACCACATATGCCTCACCGTCGACCCCCTGGACTGGGACGAGTTGATCGCCTCGAAGACCTTCACGGTCCTCGAAGGCCCCGTACCGCGCTACGGCGCACGCGGCGTCGCCACGTCGGTCTACGTCGCGGACCCGGACGGCAACACCGTGGAACTGCGCTGGTACCCGCAGGACGCCTAGGTGTATTGGTCACGAGCGCCTGTCGTTTGGATCACGCCTCAGACGCGGATGCTCCGCACGTCGCCGCTCCGGGAGGCCCCGCCCACCTCCCGAGAGCAGTACGACGACCAGGCGGGCGTCAGTCCGCCAGCGGGAGATAGACCCGGTTGCCCGAGGCCGCGAACTCCTTCGACTTCTGGAGCATTCCCTCCGCGATCTCGTCGGGAGACGCCCCCTCGGCCGCGGCGCCGCCGAATCGCTCGGTGATGCTCTGGCTGATCTTCATCGAGCAGAACTTCGGCCCGCACATCGAGCAGAAGTGAGCCGTCTTGGCCGGCTCGGCGGGGAGGGTCTCGTCGTGGAACTCCCGTGCCGTGTCCGGGTCGAGGGCCAGGTTGAACTGGTCCTCCCACCGGAACTCGAAACGGGCGTCGGACAGCGCGTCGTCCCACTCCTGCGCACCGGGGTGTCCCTTGGCGAGGTCGGCCGCGTGGGCGGCGATCTTGTAGGTGATGACGCCGGTCTTGACGTCGTCGCGGTTCGGCAGGCCCAGGTGTTCCTTGGGGGTGACGTAGCAGAGCATCGCCGTGCCCCACCAGGCGATCATCGCGGCACCGATGCCGGACGTGATGTGGTCGTAGGCCGGAGCGACGTCCGTCGTCAGCGGGCCGAGCGTATAGAACGGAGCTTCATCGCAGATCTCCTGCTGAAGGTCGATGTTCTCCTTGATCTTGTGCATCGGGACATGTCCCGGGCCCTCGATCATGGTCTGTACGTGAAAACGCTTGGCGATCGTGTTGAGTTCCCCGAGCGTGCGCAGTTCCGCGAACTGGGCCTCGTCGTTGGCGTCCGCGATCGAGCCGGGGCGCAGACCGTCGCCGAGGGAGTACGTGACGTCGTAGGCGGCGAGGATCTCGCAGAGTTCCTCGAAGTTCTCGTACAGGAACGATTCCTTGTGGTGCGCCAGGCACCAGGCCGCCATGATCGAGCCGCCGCGCGAGACGATGCCGGTCTTGCGGTTGGCGGTGAGCGGGACGTACGGGAGGCGCACGCCCGCGTGGACCGTCATGTAGTCCACGCCCTGTTCGGCCTGCTCGATGACCGTGTCCTTGTAGATCTCCCAGGTCAGTTCCTCGGCCCTGCCGTCGACCTTCTCCAGGGCCTGGTACAGCGGCACGGTGCCGATGGGGACGGGGGAGTTGCGCAGCACCCACTCACGGGTGGTGTGGATGTTGCGGCCGGTGGAGAGGTCCATGACCGTGTCGGCGCCCCAGCGGGTCGCCCACGTCATCTTCTCGACCTCCTCCTCGATGGAGGACGTCACCGCCGAGTTCCCGATGTTGGCGTTGACCTTCACCAGGAACCGCTTGCCGATGATCATCGGCTCGATCTCCGGGTGGTTGACGTTGGCCGGCAGCACCGCACGGCCCGCCGCGATCTCCTCGCGGACCACCTCGGGAGAAACGTTCTCTCGGAGGGCCACGAACTCCATCTCCGGCGTGATCTCCCCCCGGCGCGCGTACGCGAGCTGGGTGACCGCCTTGCCGTCGCGGCTGCGCCTCGGCAGCCGGGGCCGGCCCGGGAACACCGCGTCCAGGTTGCGCAGTCCACCGCGCGGCGAGGTGTGCTTGATGCCGTCGTCCTCCGGACGGACCGGACGACCGGCGTACTCCTCCGTGTCGCCACGGGCGATGATCCAGCTTTCGCGCAGCGGCGCCAGCCCCCTGCGGACATCGGTGTCGACGAGCGGGTCGGTGTACGGGCCGGAGGTGTCGTACAGGGTGACCGACTGCCCGTTGGTCAGATGCACCTGGCGGACCGGCACACGCAGGTCGGGGCGGGCGCCCTCGAGGTATCCCTTGTGCCAGCCGATGGACTTCCCGGTCTTCTCGCTGGTCACGTCGGCCGCGTCTCCGTCGGCCACGTTCTGCGTGAAGGCAGGCGTGCGTGCGTCCTTGTTGGTCATGAGACCTACTCCCTACGCCGGCATTACCCGGTAACAGGTTCGGCGGTCGACGCAGCGGCTACCGTCTGCCGACGTTTCATGTGAAACATCACTCGCTCTGGTGACGTTCCACGTGAAACATCGCGAAGACGGAGGTCAGCGCCCTCTCAGCCCGGTGCTCCGAGCTCCCGCGTGTGCAAAGGTGGCTCCACGCTAGCGTCATGTGTGGCGCGGTGAACAGTGGGCCGGTGCCGTTCTTGCGATGATCGGGCGGTGACCACGACACACCAGCCCCCGTACCCGCCCGGCGAGCCCCCCCGCAGGCCCGGCGCCACCGGCGGCCCTGGCGGGGGTCCCACCGGCGGTCCCGGCGATCACTTCGGACGTGGGCCGGGGCGCGAGGACAGCCGGGACTTCGGCTTCGACGGCGGCTTCGACGGCGGGTTCGACCGGGGGCACGATGTTGGGCGCGGCTATGGGCAGGGGCCTGAGCACCACTCAGGGCACGAGCACCACTCAGGGCACGAGCACCACCGTGGCGCCGGACCGGCGCCGAACCAGCCGCACGGACCGGGTCCAGGTGGCGGCGGAGGTCATGGGCACGGCCCCGACGACGGTCACACCGGCGGCCGGGGCAGCAGCCCCGGAGGCGGGAATGGACACGGGCAGGGCCACGGGCATGGGCACAGCCACAACCACGGTCCCGCCGCCCCCGTCTCCAAGCATCTGCGCAAGGTCATCGGGGCCGTCCTCATCCCGTTCGCCGCAGCGGTGCTTGTCGGGCTCGTCGTGCTGTGGCCCGGTGGTGCCCCGTCGCATCAGCGCACCGGCGTCGGCTTCGACCGCCAGACGCAGCACGCCACGGTCACCAAGGTCGTCAAGGTCAGCTGCCAGTCGGTGAACGCCTCCGGTGGCACGTCGACCGGTGACACCTCCACCGCCGGGGGCTCCTCCGCCGCGCAGCAGGCGAACGCCACCTGCAAGAAGGCGACGATCCGGGTGGACACCGGCGACGACAAGGGCCGGACGTTCACCGAGATCGTCCAGCCGGACCAGTCACGGCAGCTGGAGCAGGGCGAGAAGGTCGTGGTGGCCTACGAGCCCTCCGCGCCGAAGGACCTGCAGTACTCGGTCACCGATGTGAACCGCCGTATCCCGCTGACCGTGCTGGCCGTCATCTTCGCGGTCGCCGTCGTGGTCGTCGGCCGGCTGCGCGGTGTCATGGCACTGGTGGCGCTCGCCGCGAGCTTCCTCATCCTGAACTTCTTCATCCTGCCCGCGATCCTGCAGGGCTCGAATCCGCTGCTCGTGGCCGTGGTGGGGTCCAGCGCCATCATGCTGATCGCCCTGTATCTGTGCCACGGACTGTCGGCGCGTACCTCCGTCGCCGTGCTCGGCACGCTCATCTCGCTGATGCTGATCGGCTTCCTCGGCTCCTGGTTCGTCGACTGGGCGGCGCTCACCGGCAACACGGACGACAACACCGGCCTGATCCACGGTCTGTACCCGTCGATCGACATGAGCGGTCTGCTGCTCGCCGGCATCATCATCGGCTCGCTCGGTGTCCTCGACGACGTGACGGTGACCCAGACCTCCGCCGTCTGGGAACTCCACGAGGCCAACCCGGCGATGGGCTGGCGTGGGCTGTACCGGGCCGGCATCCGCATCGGCCGCGACCACATCGCGTCCGTGGTGAACACGCTCGTCCTCGCCTACGCCGGTGCCGCCCTGCCGCTGCTGCTGCTCTTCTCGATCGCGCAGAGCAGCGTCGGCACGGTCGCCAACAGCGAGCTGGTCGCCGAGGAGATCGTGCGCACCCTCGTGGGTTCGATCGGTCTGGTGGCGTCGGTGCCGGTCACCACGGCCCTCGCGGCCCTCGTCGTCGCGGCCGACCGCCCCGAACCGGGCACGACGACCGCGACCGCACCGGCACCGGAACCGGCTCCGGCGGGAGCGCCGACGGCCGCCCCCGCGGCCCAGCCCCGCGGTGGCCGGGGGAGACGGCGCAAGCACTGAGGCCCCGCGAGCAGTGAGGCCGGGCGATGGGGCGCGGACGCCGGCGGGGCCGCCCGGATGCACCGGGACGTACAACGGGGTGTGGGCGCCCGAGAGGCGCCCACACCCCTGAAGGAGAAGCGTTCCTGCAAGGCCCCACCCCCTGGCGAAGCGTTCCGCCTCCGCCAGCCGTCGGCCGGTCAGCCGGCGCTCTGTTCCTCGGCGAGGATCCGGTCGAGCGCCTCGTCGAGATGGGCGTCGAAGTCGGCGAGCGCACCCTCCTGGCCCAGCGGGACCAGCTTGTCGGTACGGTCCAGGAAGGCCACCAGGGGAGCCGTCGACGACCGGAACAGCGCCTGGTCACCGCCCACCTGAAGCCGGATCAGCACCTCGCCGAGCGCGTCGGGGTCCACGGGCGAGACTCGTACGTCCCCCTCCCCGCACGGCCTGCCCACCCCGTCGATGAGCAGCTCGCGCCCGAAGGCCCAGGTCACCGGGGCGTCGCCGGGCAGATGGAAGGTGAGCCGTACGGCATAGGGATCGCGCGACTCATAGCCCAGTTCCACCGGGATGCGGAACGAGAGCTCCTCGGACACGAGGAAACTCATCATGACTTCTGCCTGAACTGCCTGTACGGACTCGCGCATCGCGTTACCCCGTCATTTGCCGTCGAATGGCCGGTAATCAACCCCTGACACTGCACCGCATCTTGCTGAACGTGCACAACAGATCACAAGGAGTGAGTTTTCACATACTGATAGAGATCGCGATTGACCCCAAATTGCTCCCGATCTCGCTCTGCAACTGTCGTGCCGCCGGAAGCAGCCGGTCGGCCCGACGGGCGGGCAGGGAGATGGCCATCGTCGCCACCGTGGTGCCGACGGTGATCGGGATCGCGGCACACACCGTCCCCAGTGCGTATTCCTGCCTCTCCACGACCGGTTCCATGCGCCGCGTCCGCTCCAGGCGTCGCAGCAGGGTGTGATCGTCACGCACGGTGTACGGAGTGATCGCCTGAACGGGGTGACGGTCCAGGTGGTCGCGGCGGGCGTCCTCGTCCATCTGGGACAGCAGACACTGCCCGATGGCGTGCGCGTGCCCGGTCTCGCGGAAGTCGGCCCACTCCTGCACCGCCGGATTGCCCGGGGTGTCGGAGACGCACATGACCTCGATCTCGCCGTCGCGGTACCGGGCGTAGTACACGGGGACACCGATCGAATCGCGCCACCCGGCGAGGGTGTCCGCGACGGTGCTGCGACGTTTCTGCGCGGCTCCGCTGCCGGCCAGCCGCTCGGCCGCCTCGCCGAGGAAGAACAGCCCTTTGTCCCGCCGTAGATAGCCCTCGTACACGAGGGTGCGCAGCAGGTGGTAGGCCGTGGGGAGCGCGAGGCCGGTCTCCCTCGCCAGTTGCTTGGCCGGGGCTCCGTACTCGTGCTCGGCGACGGACTCCAGCAGACGCATCGCGCGCTGCACCGACCCGATGAGGGTCATGGCGGGGTTCGGCTGCGTCGTCGCGGAACGGGGTTGCTCGGGGAGTCCCGTGCCCGGAGGGCGCTGGAGCGGGGGCGTCGGGGGACGCCGGGCGGGGGGTGCGAGGGGTTCCGGGGATGCGGTGTCGACCAGGGTCAAGGGGTCACTCCCGAAGCGCGAGGGGGCGGCCCGTGCGGGGAGACACGGGAGGGGGGTGTGAGCCGCTCGCGGGGTTCTTCCCCGCGAGGAGTTGTGGACTTTAACCCTCCACCACCGCCCGCGGACCGGCCCGGCGGGAAACTTCCCCCAGCCGAGGGAACAGGTGATTCCTGTTACCGCTCAGTGGTCTCCCGCACCACTCACCAGTCGCCGCGCGAGGAGGAACCCGCCATGAACTTCCGCACGACGTAGACCAGTCCGCCGACCAGGGCGACGAAGATCAGCACCTTGAACAGGAGCCAGACCAGGAAGCCCACGACGCTGGCTATCAGGCCGCCGAAGACGACCAGGGCGATGACCGGCACCGCCACCCACTTCACCCACCACGGCAGTCCCGCGAAGATCTCTCGCATCGCCCTCGTCCTTGTCCTCGTCCGGCCGGAACTCCCGTGAGTCCGGATGCTTCCGATGTCCTGCCGTCGATGCTAGGACCGCGAGGGGGGCCGGCGGGGGCCCGGCGCCCCTTGTCCTCCCCTGATCGATCCCCTAGGGAACCCGGAGTCCCGGGTCAGGCCTCGGGCGGAGAGAACACCACCAGGACCCGCAGGTCCTCGCTGATGTGGTGGAACTTGTGGGCGACCCCGGCCGGGACGTACACCACGCTGCCGCGCGCGACCTGGGTGGTCTCCAGCCCGACGGTGATCGACGCCCGGCCGCTCACGACGAAGTACACCTCGTCCTGTTGGTGCGGGTTCTGCGGATCGTGTTCCCCGGCGTTGAGCGCGTACAGGCCCACCGACATGTTCCGCTCCCGCAGGAACTGCAGGTACGCGCCGTCGTTGGAGGCTCGCTCCGCCTCCAGTTCATCCAACCGGAATGCCTTCATCTACTTGGTCCGCCCTCGCCCGGTGCCCGTTGCCGATCTCTCTGCCACGATCAGACACATGAAGAATTTCGTAGTCAAGACGATCGCCAACGCGGGTGCCCTGGCGGTCGCCGTCTGGGCGCTGTCCGGCATAACCCTGTCCGGTGACAACAAGGGCAAGGAGATCTTCACCCTCCTGCTCGTCGCCCTGCTCTTCGGCCTGGTGAACTTCCTGGTCAAGCCGATCGTGAAGGTGCTGACCTTCCCGCTGTTCATCCTGACCCTCGGTCTGATCACCCTGATCGTCAACGCCCTGATGCTGTTGCTGACCTCCTGGCTGGCTGGCGTGTTCGATCTCAGCTTCCACGTCGACGGCTTCTGGACTGCGGTCGGCGGCGGCCTGATCGTCTCCGTCGTCTCCTGGGCGCTCAACGTCGTTCTGCCGGACGGGGACTGAACCCGCGATGACCTACCGCGTCTGTTTCGTCTGCACCGGCAACATCTGCCGCTCACCGATGGCCGAATCGGTCTTCCGCGCGCGCGTGGCGGACGCCGGCCTCGACGGGCTGGTAGAGGTCGACAGCGCCGGTACGGGCGACTGGCACGAGGGCGAGGGCGCCGACCCGCGCACCCTCTCCGTCCTGGAGCAGAACGGTTACGCCCTCGCTCACACGGCCCGGGTGTTCGAGCCGTCCTGGTTCGCCCGCCTGGACCTCGTGATCGCCCTGGACGCCGGACACCTCAAGGCCCTGCGCCGCATGGCGCCCACCGCCGAGGACGCCGGGAAGGTCCGTCTGCTGCGCTCCTACGACCCCGCCGCACGGGACGACCTCGACGTCCCCGACCCCTACTACGGCGGCCGGGACGGCTTCGAGGAGTGCCTCGAGATGGTGGAGGCGGCGTCCGCCGGGCTGCTGGACGCCGTGAGCGAGGACCTGGAAGGACGGACGCCATGAGCGACTCCCCCGGGGCCCGCGCCCTCCCCCGGGACGCCGGTGAGGGCACGCGCGCGGTACGGGCCGGGCTGCCGGAGCCGGTGAAGTACGAACCGACCCTTCCGGGACCGGTGTTCGCCGCGCACTACCACCTGCCCGGGGAGCCGACCGGGCCGTACACCTACGGCCGCGACGAGAACCCCACCTGGAGCCGTCTGGAGCTGGCCATCGGCGAACTGGAGGCACCGGGGCGGGACGACGTCGAGACGCTGGCCTTCGCCTCCGGCATGGCCGCGATCTCGGCGCTGCTCTTCTCCCGGCTGCGCTCCGGCGACACCGTCGTCCTGCCCGACGACGGCTACCAGGCGCTGTCTCTGCTGCGTGAGCAACTGCAGGTGTACGGCGTCGAGGTGCGGACCGCCCCGACCGGCGGCGACGCCCAGCTCGACGCCCTCGACGGCGCCCGGCTGCTGTGGATCGAGTCGCCGTCCAACCCCGGCCTCGACGTCTGCGACATCCGGCGGCTCGTCGAGGCGGCACACGCGCGTGGCGCTCTCGTGGCCGTCGACAACACCCTCGCGACCCCGCTGGGACAGCGCCCGCTGGAACTCGGCGCCGACTTCTCCGTGGCCAGCGGTACCAAGCAGCTCACGGGACACGGTGACATCCTCCTCGGATACGTCACCGGACGGGCCGGCGAGGCGATGACCGCCGTACGTCGGTGGCGGAAGATCGCCGGGGCGATCCCCGGCCCGATGGAGGCCTGGCTGGCGCACCGTTCGCTCGCCACGCTCCAGCTCCGGGTCGACCGGCAGGCCGCCACCGCCCTGGCCGTCGCCGAAGCGCTGCGGGACCGGCCGGAGGTGACCGGGCTGCGCCATCCCGGGCTGCCCGGCGACCCCTCCCACGAGGTGGCCGCCCGGCAGATGCGGCGCTTCGGGTGCGTGGTGTCGTTCACGCTGCCCACGCGTGCGCGTGCCGAGCGTTTCCTGGAGGCGCTGCGGCTGGTGGACGACGCGACCAGCTTCGGCGGGGTCCGTTCCACCGCCGAGCGGCGGGGGCGCTGGGGCGGCGACGCGGTGCCGGAGGGGTTCATCCGGCTGTCGGTCGGCGCCGAGGACCCCGAGGACCTGGTGGCGGATGTGCTGCGTGCGCTGGAGGAGTCGGCGCCATGAGCGGTTTACGGACGCTCCGGCGGTGTACCCCCACGTACGACGGACGGTCCGAGCCTCCCCCCTCGTGGCTCGGACCGTCCTCGGTTCCGCGCGCGAAGAACCGCGCGAACCAGGCTAGTTGACTCTGTGTCAGTGTCCAATCACAGTAACGACAGGGACCTATCGACATATTTATGGTTGGACCTCCCCGAGCCGGGAGGAAGTCGGGGGAAGGCAGGAGGACACACCGTGGATCTGGCCTTGCTGCGCACCTTCGTGACCGTGCACCGGGCCGGCTCCTTCACCCGTGCCGCCGCCCTGCTGGGCCTGTCCCAGCCGGCCGTCACCTCACAGATCCGCACGCTGGAGCGCCAGCTGGGCCGTCCCCTGTTCCTGCGCCAGGCGCGCGGGGTGACCCCCACGACCATCGGGGACGAGCTCGCCCACAAGGCCGCCCCGCACCTCGACGCCCTGGTGGAGATCACCGAGACCGGCCGCGACGACGAGTCCTCGCTACGGTCCCTGCACCTCGCCGGGCCGCCCGAGTTCACCGCCGAACGGGCCCTTCCCGCGCTCACCGGGCTGACCGACGACAGTGGCCAGGGGCTTGCCCTGCGCGTCTCCTTCGGTACCGCGGAGGGGGTCCTGGAGGGGCTCTCGGCCGGGCACCACGACCTCGCCATCAGCACGGCACGACCCCGCGGCGCCCTGCTCACGGCCACTCCGCTGTGCGACGAGGAGCACGTCCTGATCGCCGCCCCGCAGTGGGCCGAGCGGATCGACGCCGGGAAGTTGCGCCGCAAGGGCGCCGCGGCGCTGGAGAACCTCCCCGTCGTCGAGGTGCACGAGTCACTGCCTCTGGTCTCCCGCTACTGGGCCTCCGTCTTCGACTCCCGGCCCGCTTTCTCCGGCACGGTCATCGTCCCCGACCTGCGCGCGGTGCTCGCCTGCGCCACGGCGGGCGCCGGGTTCGCGGTGCTGCCCCGCTATCTGTGCGAGGCCGCCCTCGAGCGCGGTGACGTCGTCGCCCCGCACGAGCCGGCGGTGCCGCCGCTGAGGACCTATGTGCTGGTGGTGCGCACCGGCACCCTGGCGATGCCGCACGTCGCCCGCGCCCATGAGTGGCTGCTGGGAGCGGCTGCCGGGTGGTGTTGAGCGGTTCGGGGGCGGATTCCCCGGCGCCGTCACCGGGTGCGCTCCTGTGGTGACCTTTCGCGATGTTTCACGTGGAACATGCGGGGCCACATTTCTCCCATGACCGTCCGACCTGTGGTCAAGCGCACCGCCCGTGCCGTTCTGCTGGACGGCGACGACCTCATCCTGATCAAGCGCACCAAGCCCGGTGTGGACCCGTACTGGGTCACGCCCGGTGGCGGCGTCGAGCCGGATGACACGACCGTCGTCGACGCCCTGCACCGCGAGGTCCACGAGGAACTCGGCGCGAAGATCACCGATGTGGTTCCCTGCTTCGTCGACACCGTCGAGCACATCGGCGAGGACGGCGGCGCGACCGGCGTGAAGGTGCAGCACTTCTTCGTCTGCCGCCTGGAGTCCATGGATCTCTCCCTGCGGCACGGCCCCGAGATCGACGAGCCCGCCGGGGAGTACGAGATCGTCTGGGTGCCGTTCACCCGGGTGGGTATCGCGTCCGTCCATCTCGTCCCGCTGTCGCTGCGCCACTACCTCGACGGCAACATCGAGGGCGTACGGGCCATGCACGCCCCCGACCTGGGGTGACCCGTAGGAACCGGCTCCGGCGTCAGCTGCCGGCGGCGACAAGTTCCTCGACCGAGTCGTGCCGTATGCGCTCCGCGGGGAAGCCGACCCCGCGCAGGGCGTCCACTCCGCTGCGGATCATGCCGGGCGGGCCGGACACATAGGCGTCGTACTCGGTCCAGGGCCCGAAAGTCCGTATGGCATCGGGCAGCTGGAGCAGACCGTTCCGGTCGACCACCGGATGGACCTCCAGCCAGGAGTGCGTCTGCTGGAGCCTGAGCATCGTGTCGATGTCGTACAGGTCGTGGTCGGTGCGGGCGCCGTAGAACACCTCGACGGGGCGGCGGGCGCCGTGTTCGGCGACATCCTCGACGAGCGCCTTGATGGGGGCTATGCCGGTGCCGCCGCCCAGGCAGAGCAGACCGCTGTCGCGGGTGTGGTCGACGGTCATCGAACCGGCCGGGGGACCGAGCCGTACGACGTCGCCGGGCCGGGCGCGGTGCACCAGGGCGTTGGAGACCCAGCCGGCCGGAACGGCCTTCACATGGAAGGCCAGAAGCCCGTCGGACCGGGGCGCCGAGGCGAACGAATAATGCCGCCAGATCCGCGGCCACCACGGTGTCTCGAGGCTCGCGTACTGCCCGGCGCGGAAGGGGTAGGGCTGGTCGGGGCGGAGGGTGAGGACGGCGACGTCCGGAGTTCTGAGGTCGTGGGAGACGATCTCCGCCTGCCACCAGGGCGGAGCGCGCAGCTCGTCCGCGGCCGCCGCGTCGATCATGACCTGCGAGATGGTGGTGTACGCCCGGACCCAGGCGGCTTCGGTCTCGGCGTCCCAGACGGCGTCGGCGTACTTGTTCAGCGCGCCGATGAGGCACTCGCCGACGGCCGGGTAGTGCTCGGCGCGGGTGCCGTACTTGCGGTGGCCGCGGCCGAGGTTCTGCAGGTACTCGACGAGGACGGGTGTGTTGTCGATGTGCTCGGCCGCGGTCAGCAGGGCCTTGAGCAGCCGGTCGCGCTGGGCGTCCATCGCGGGCGGGAAGAGCGGGCGCAGGCCGGGGTGGCGGACGAACAGCAGGGCGTAGAAGTACGAGGTGACCTTGTCGGCCACCGGGCCCACCTCGGCCATGGTCCGGCGGATCAGGACGGCGTCCGGGGAGGCCTCCCGGTCGGGGCTGGGGACGGGCCGCTGGGCCGGGACCACAGGATCGGTGAGCAGGGAGGGCAGCGCCGCCGCGGTGGGGGCGGAGGGCCGCGCCGCCGGGGCCTCGGGGGCTTCCACCAGCCCGGACGGGGAGGGGGCGGGCTGTGGGGACGCCTCGGCCGGGGTGCCCTCGCGCGCCGTGACGGGCTGGGGCGCCTGGACGGGTACGCGAGGCTCGGCGGGCGGCTGGGGTTCCTGCGGCGCGGGAGGCGGTCCGAGGGCGTCGGCGCCCGCGGTCGTCGGTGAGGGACCCAGCGGCGCGGCGAGGGCGTCTGACGGGCCGTAGGGGCTCTGTGGCCCCGTTTCCGGCCGGTGCCCCGCGTCCGTCTCTCCACCCTGGCCGGTGTCCGGGGAGACGCCCTGGGGCGCACCCCCGAAAGCCCGGCGGGGGTCCGCGTCGGCCAGGGGCGTGCCGCGGCCGACCGGGCGCAGTGCGGCCAGGCGGCGGCCGTCCGACGTGCCCTGCTCGCCCCCCGCAGCCGGCTCGGGCTGTTTGCGCGGCGTGAACCATCCGTCCCCGCCGCCGGACGTGCCGTTGTCGGCCGACTTGGTGGTCGGAGCGTCCATGGTGTGCCTCGCCTCGAACATCTTTCGGTCGGTCTGCGCACTTCCTGGCTCGGAAGATGCCCGCTTCCCCCGCAGACGGATCGCTTTTCCGTTCGGTTCAGGACGAGAGTGCGACCTGGTCCGCAGCGCTCTCGCCGCAGCATCCCATCCCCTGAGGACACCACGTCCCGCACCCGGAAATGCGAGTCTTCGATCTCTCCGTCCCGTTAGGCTGCATTGCCCCGTTCTCGGCCCGCTCGCAAGGGGTGCACCAAGCCCCGCGCACCGCACTCCGCAGGCGAACCGGAGTCGACCCTACCGGCCGCGGTGGGCCGCACAAGTCCCCCCTTCCCTCCCCTGGAGAACGCCCGGGGCGTGAACGGTCGCTTCCCTCAACTACCGGGAGTGACGCACCAATTCATAGGCGTCCCACAGATCCTTCCCCGTGTAGGAATGGGTCGCGAGGCTCGCCAGATGATGGTCCGCGTTGACCGCCACGGAGACGGGAACGGCTCCGAACAGGTCTTTGTCGGAGAGCGAGTCGCCATACGCGACACAGTCGTCCCGCTTCACCCCGAACTGCTCGCACAGCCGATCGGCGATCATCACCTTCGCCGCGGCGTTGAGCACTCCCGCCGGATCGACCGGCTCGCTGAAAGGAAGGGCGGGAAAACGGGATCCATAGGCCGCGTGAGCGCCCCAGCCCGTGAGTTTTTCCACAAAGAAGGAGGGCGAGAGCGACACGACGGCGCAGTACTCCCCCCGGCTGCCGATCTCCGCCCACACCTCACGGATACGGGCCAGCCACGGAGCCCCCTCGAACGCCGCCACCACATGCTCCTCGGTGAGGCTCCCCCACAGGGCGTGCACCTGATGCGCGTACTGCGGCGGCTGGATCCGCCCCGCGGACGCCGCCAGGTCCAGCGCCACCGCCTCGGCCTCCAGGCCGAGTTGGCGTGAGATCTCCCGTGGCGCGGATGTTCCGTGCAGCAGGGTGCCGTCGAGGTCGAAGAGATGCAGTCTCGCCATGGGGCGAGGCTAACCGGGACAGGTCGCCGCTGTTTCACGTGAAACAGCGGCAGGGTGGACTGCGCCATGGCCAAAAGCGCGTACGTCTCGGGGGAAACAGGTGGACGCCGGGGGCGCCGGTCGGACAGCCTGGCCCGCGTGCCGACTCCTTCCCTCGCCGCTCTGCCCATTCGCCGCCTGACGCACCGCGATCTCACCGCCTGCGCCGACTTGTCCGAGGACCGGGGGTGGCCACGCGAGGAGCGCAAGTGGGGCCTCCTCCTCTCCGCCGGTCAGGGCTACGGCATCGACGACCCCGCCGGAGGGCTGGTCGCCGCCTGCGTCGTCACGGAGTACGGCTCGGCCGACCGTCCCTCGCTCGCGGCCATCGGGATGGTGCTGGTCGCCGATCGGCACGCCCGGCAGGGTGTCGGCCGCCGACTCATGCGACATGTCGTCGCCACCATGGGTCCGACCCCGCTGACCCTGCACGCCACCCCGAACGGGCGTCCGCTGTACGAGGAGCTCGGCTTCAAGACCACGGCCCGGGCTGAGATGGTGCGGGGGCGCTTGACCCCGGACCGCTCGCCGTCGGACGCCGTCACCCGCGCGGCCACGGCCGAGGACCTGCCCGCGATCCTGCGGCTCGACGAGGAGGTGTTCGGCGCCGATCGCACGCACATGATCACGCGGCTGCCCGCCTTCGCCGACCGGCTGCGGGTCGCCGAGGACGGCGGCCGGATCATCGGGTACGCGGCCGCCTGGCCGAACATGGACACCCACGTGGTGGGGCCACTGATCGCCCGTGACACGGAGACCGCGAAAGCCCTGCTGGCCTCCCTCGCGGCCCATACCGACCGGCCTCTGCGGACGGACATCGACGTACGGCACGAGGAACTGCTGGCGTGGGTGAAGTCCCGGGGCCTGGAGTCCGTCGCCTTCAACGCCGTGATGAACCACGGCATCGCCGAGTTGCCCGGTGACTGGCGCCGACGGTTCGCGCCGCTGACGGTGGCCGCCGGCTGAGGCGCGGGCCTGCGCCCTCTGTCGGCCGGCGTCAGGCCACTGTTTCCACGGCGGCCGTCGCGAAGGTGTGGTCCTGCTCCGGGGCTCCGCCGCCGACACCGATCGCGCCGACGAGACGGCGTCGCGGTGGACCGGAATCCCGCCCGCGATGAACGGCAAAGGGCGGTCGAGCGCGGTGGGCGGGGTATGGAAGGGACCCCCGGGCTGCACGGCGTCGACGAGGGCGGCGGTGGGGGCGTCCAGCTGCAGCGCGGTGTACGCCTTGCGTGTGCTCGTCTCGCCGGAGATCAGGACGGCCCGGTCGTCCCGCCGGAAGGCAAGCAGATGACCGCCCGGGTCCAGGACGGTGACGCCGACCCTGGCTCCGGCCGCCTCGGCGGCCCGACGGGCGGCGGTGACCAGGGCCTCGGCGTCGGCGATGGGGAGCGGGGCGACGGCGGTGGTCGTGCTCATGCGGGGGTTTCTCCTCGGTGTGGGGCTGACGCAGCGCGGAGCGACGGGGCTCAGTGGTGGACGGCGGGCCGCTGCGCGCCGGCCGGCTGTGCGGCGGGTGCGTCACCGGTGACGACCGTGCCGAAAGTGCCGTGGCCGCGGCGTTCCAGCGCGGACGAGACGAGGGCGAGGGCCAGGGCGGCCGCGGCGAGGGCGGCACCGACCCAGTTCGGGGCGGTGTAGCCGAGTCCGGCGGCGATGACGAGGCCGCCGAGCCAGGCGGACAGCGCGTTGCCGAGGTTGAAGGCGCCGATGTTCACGGCCGAGGCCAGCGTCGGGGCGCCGTGCGCCTGGTCGAGGACGCGCTTCTGCAGCGGCGGCACGGTGGCGAAGCCCAGGGCACCGATCAGGGCGATCGTGAGGGCCGCGAGGACCTTGTGGTGGGCGGTGACCGTGAACAGGGCCAGGACGACCGCCAGGGCGCCGAGAGAGACGTAGAGCATCGGCATCAGTGCGCGGTCGGCGTACCGGCCGCCGACGAGGTTGCCGCCGACCATGCCGAGCCCGAAGAGGACCAGCAGCCAGGTGACGGAGCCGTCGGCGAAGCCGGTCACGTGGGTCGTCATCGGCGCGATGTAGGTGAGGGCCGCGAAGACCCCGCCGAAGCCGAGGACGGTCATCGCCATGGCGAGCAGCACCTGGGCGTTCCGGAAGGCGGCGAGCTCGTGGCGCAGCCGCACCCCCTGGGCGCGCGGCATCTCGGGGACCAGCCGGGCGATGCCGGCCAGACCGATCACGCCGAGGACGGCGACGACGCCGAACGTGACCCTCCAGCCGACGGTCTGCCCGACGAGTGTGCCCAGCGGGACGCCGACCACGTTGGCGACGGTCAGACCGGTGAACATCATGGCGATGGCTCCGGCCTTCCTGTCCGGGGCGACCAGATCGGCCGCGACGACCGACCCGATGCCGAAGAAGGCGCCGTGGGCGAGCGAGGCGACGACCCGGCCGATCAGCATCACGGCGAAGACCGGGGCGACGGCGGAGAGCAGGTTGCCGGCGATGAACAGGACCATCAGCAGCATCAGCATCCGCTTGCGGGAGACCTTGGTGCCGAGGACGGTCATCAGGGGGGCGCCGACCATGACGCCGAGCGCGTAGCCGGTCACGAGGAAGCCGGCCGTGGGGACCGAGACCCCGAAGTCGTCCGCGACCTCGGGCAGCAGGCCCATCATCACGAACTCGGTGGTTCCGATGCCGAAGGCCCCGATCGCGAGGGCCAGAAGCGCGAGAGGCATGGGGGTGGACCTTCCCGGACGATTGCAGGTGCGCTTTACGTGCGCTGACAATAATTGCAGACGCGGGCTATATGCAATCGCTGACTTTTGCAGTCCTGCTCTATCCTGGTGTCAGCCGCTCCGGGACCGAGGAGAACGCCCATGACCGCGACGGACCCCGCGCTCACCGCCCTGGCCCAGGGCTGGTGTGCCCTCTCCCTGCTGCACGGGAGGATCGAGGCCCACATCGAGCGCGCCCTGCAGACCGGGCACGACCTGAGCGTGCGCGAGTACTCCCTGCTCGACGTGCTCAGCCGACAGCACGACGGCGAGGGCGGCCATCTGCAGATGAAGCAGGTCGCCGACGTGGTCGTCCTCAGCCAGAGCGCCACCACCCGGCTCGTCACCCGCCTCGAGGACCGCGGCCTTCTGGAGCGCTACCTCTGCCCAACCGACCGCCGGGGCATCTACACCAACGTCACCGAAGCGGGCCTCGCACTGCTCGCCGAGGCCCGGCCGACCAATGACGCCGCCCTGCGCGAGGCCCTCGACGAAGCCGCCGAGAACCCTGAACTGGCGCCGCTGGTGAGGGTCGTGGAGTCCCTGAAGGCACCGGCCGCCGCTTAACGCGCTCGGCGTGGCTGCGTAGGGTGCGGCCATGGGAGATCTCGACATCCGACCCGCCGTCACCGAGGACATCCCCGCGATCGTCGGCATGCTCGCGGACGATCCGCTGGGCGCGCGGCGCGAGTCGCCGGACGACCTCGCGCCGTACCGCAGCGCACTGGAGCGGCTCCGCGCCGATCCGAACCAGCGTCTCGTCGTCGCCGTACGCGAGGGGCGCGTCGTCGGCACCCTCCAGCTGACGATCATTCCCGGGCTGTCCCGTCGGGGTGCGACCAGGTCGGTCATCGAGGGCGTGCGGGTGCACGCCGACGAGCGGGGCAGCGGACTGGGCACGCGGTTCATCGAGTGGGCGATCGAGGAATCCCGCCGCGAGGACTGCCAGTTGGTGCAGCTCACCTCCGACGTCACCCGCACGGAAGCGCACCGCTTCTACGAACGGCTGGGGTTCGTGGCCTCGCACGTGGGCTTCAAGTTGCAGCTCTGAGGAACCAGGAGGGGGTGCCGTGTTTCACGTGAAACACGGCACCCCCTCCGTGGGAACGATCAGCCGATCCCCCGCCACCCCTCCGGGTCCACCCCGCCGGGCACAGCGGCGCCTTCCTCGTACGGCTGGCGCGTGAACACGAACGTCCCGAGGTCCAGGTGGTCCACGGTCCCGTCCGGCCGCCGTACGGCCCGCAGGACCTCTCCGGCGAAATAGCCCTCGAGGCCCGTCCAGGTGCCGTCTCCGTTCGCCCGGAACCGCGAACGGCGGCCGCCACCGGCCAGCGGTCCCAGGGCGATCAGCCCGTCGGCCGTGACCCGCAGGACGCTGGGGCTGGTCCCCCAGTACCACGGGCCGGCCAGGTCCAGCACGGAACGGTCGACTTCCCGCAGCGGCCGCCACGGCTGCGGGATCCGTGGCTCCGCCTCCGCGACAAGGCGTACGAGATCGGCGCCCACCTGCCCCAGCAGCGGGCCGGAGGTGCAGTTGGCGAGGACCACGGCCGCGACGTCGTCCGCCGCGGCGATCGTGAGGTTGGCCAGGAAGCCCGGAACCGAGCCGGAGTGGCCTGCGAGCAGCCGACCCTCGCGGTACTGGACCTGCATCCCGAGGCCATAGGTGGCTCCCTCGGCGAGATCGGTGACCTCGGCCGGCGCCGCGGGCGTCCGCATCTCGCGCAGGGTCTCCTCGCTCAGCACCCGCTCGTCCCCGCGCATCAGGAAGGCGGCGAACCGCGCGAGGTCCCCGGTGGTGGACCAGAGCTGGCCGGCCGGGGCCATCGGCCCGTACTCCTCGACGGGTTCGGGCTGCATCGCGTCCGCCCAGGGATGTACCGCCCAGCCGCCCGCGGCAGGAGCCTGCGGTCGCATGCTCGTGCGATGGAGGCCCAGGGGTTCGAGCACTTCGCGCCGGAGTGCCTCCTCCCAGGACGCTCCGCGCAGCTTCTCGACGAGGGAGCCCAGGACGGCGTAGCCGGGATTCGAGTAGTGGTGACGGCGGCCCGCCGGATGCAGGGCTGTCCCCTCGCCGAGGACATCGGCGAGCTCCGGCCGCAGCGACCCCGGAGTCCGTTCCCACCACGGACCGGGCGTCTCGGCCGCCAACCCGCCTGTGTGGGCGAGGAGGTGAGCGATCGTGAGCTCGCCCGCCCCGGTGCCGGGCAGATGTCTCTCCAGCGGGTCCCCGAGGTCGAGCGCGCCCTCGTCGCGCAGCCGCAGCACGAGAACCGCGGTGAAGGTCTTGGTGATCGAGCCGATCCGGTACTGCACGTTCTCGTCCGGCGCATGCCCGTCGACCGAGGTCCGCGCCCCGTGCCACACGGCCTGCCCGTCCCGTACGACGGCGGCGACGAGCGACGGGGCCCGGCCGTCGGTCTGGGCCACGGCGATCCGGTGCAGCAGCGCACGCCGGGTGCCGGGGAGCAGCTCTTCCTGGGGTGTCGTCATGGGGCACAGTCCACCCGCCCGTACCGCCGGCGTCGAGTTCATTTCACCCGGGGCGGATCGGGTTCGCGCCGCGGACGGCTCCGCGGCTCAGGCGGCTCAGGTCTGGGCCATGTCCACGAAGCGGGAGTAGTGGCCCTGGAAGGCGACGGTGATGGTGGCCGTCGGGCCGTTACGGTGCTTGCCCACGATGATGTCGGCCTCGCCCGCGCGCGGCGACTCCTTCTCGTAGGCGTCCTCGCGGTGCAGAAGGATCACCATGTCGGCGTCCTGCTCGATGGACCCGGACTCACGAAGGTCGGAGACCATCGGCTTCTTGTCCGTCCGCTGCTCGGGGCCACGGTTGAGCTGAGAGAGCGCGATCACCGGGACCTCGAGCTCCTTCGCCAGGAGCTTGAGGTTTCGGGACATGTCGGAGACCTCCTGCTGGCGGCTCTCGGAACGCTTGCCGCCGGACTGCATGAGCTGGAGGTAGTCGATGATGACGAGTCTGATGTCGTTGCGCTGCTTGAGCCGGCGGCACTTCGCGCGGATCTCCATCATCGACAGGTTCGGGGAGTCGTCGATGAAGAGCGGCGCGGACGACACCTCGGGCATACGGCGGGCCAGCCGCGTCCAGTCCTCGTCCGTCATGGTGCCGGAGCGCATGTGGTGCAGGGCGACCCGGGCCTCGGCGGACAGCAGACGCATCGCGATCTCGTTGCGGCCCATTTCCAGGGAGAAGATGACGCTGGGCAGGTTGTTCTTGATCGACGCGGCCCGCGCGAAGTCCAGCGCGAGCGTCGACTTGCCCATGGCGGGACGGGCGGCGATGACGATCATCTGGCCCGGGTGCAGACCGTTGGTGAGCGAGTCGAGGTCCGTGAAGCCGGTGGGCACACCGGTCATCTCGCCGCTGCGGGAGCCGATCGCCTCGATCTCGTCGAGGGCACCCTCCATGATGTCGCCGAGCGGGAGGTAGTCCTCGCTGGTGCGCTGCTCGGTGACCGCGTAGATCTCGGCCTGGGCGCGGTTGACGATCTCGTCGACGTCGTCGTCGCCCGCGTATCCCATCTGGGTGATGCGGGTGCCCGCCTCGACCAGGCGGCGCAGGACGGCCCGCTCGTGCACGATCTCGGCGTAGTACTCGGCGTTGGCCGCCGTGGGCACCGTCTGGACCAGCGTGTGCAGATAGGAGGCGCCGCCCACCTTGTTGATCTCGCCGCGCTTGGTCAGCTCGGCGGCGATCGTGATGGGGTCGGCCGGTTCGCCCTTGGCATAGACATCGAGGATCGCCTGGTAGATCGTCTCGTGCGCGGGCTTGTAGAAGTCGTGGCCCTTGAGGATCTCGACGACGTCGGCGATGGCGTCCTTGGACAGGAGCATGCCGCCGAGGACGGACTGCTCCGCGTCGAGGTCCTGCGGCGGGACCCGCTCGAAGGTGGAGCCGCCCTCCCACTCACCGGTGTCCCGGCCCCGTTCGTGCTGTTCGTCGCGGCTGCGGCCACCGTCTCCGCGGCGGCGGGCGGGGGGCAGAAGATCACTGGGTCCGCTGTCGGCCCACGGGTCGTCCAAGGGCTCGGAAATGCTCACCGAGCCACCTCCTCCCGTCCGCCGAGCGGACCTCGCCGTGACCTCAGTTCTACGGCACGGCACTGACAATTGAGAGGCCCAACTCCGGTTCAGGCACGTCGGTTTTGTGACGGTTCCACCGGCAGGTGGACGGAACGGGCGCCGGACCACGGTAGGCCCGCGGGCACCGTCAGCCAATCTGGTTATCCACAGGCCATGTGGACGACCGCCCGGATGCTGTGGACAACTCCGCAAAACCTGTGCACGACCCGGTGGACAGCCCTGTGAACAAGCCCTCTTCTTTTCCTGTCGACCACCACTGACCTGCACTTTTCCCATCCACCGGCTGTGCAGAAGAAAAACTTCCCCAGTCAGCGCAAGATCGCCTCGACCGCTGGGGGAAACGACACGCAACGCAACGAGAGGTAAGGGTCACACTGCAATTGCATCTCTTACCTGTGGACGATTAGATTGATGCCCATGACACAGGCTCCCGCGCCCCCCAGGGCCACCCGGCGCCGGCACGATCGCGAGATCGTCGCCCTGGCCGTCCCGGCCTTCGGCGCACTCGTCGCCGAGCCTCTCTTCGTCCTGGCCGACAGCGCGATCGTCGGCCACCTCGGCACCGCCCAGCTCGCCGGACTGGGCATCGCCTCCGCCCTCCTCACGACGGCCGTCAGTGTCTTCGTCTTCCTCGCCTACGCCACCACGGCCGCCGTCGCTCGCCGAGTGGGAGCCGGTGATCTCACCGCGGCCATCCGGCAGGGCATGGACGGCATCTGGCTGGCCCTGCTGCTCGGCGTCGCCGTGATCGCCGCCGTCCTGCCCACCGCCCCGGCGCTCGTGGAACTCTTCGGTGCCTCGGACACCGCCGCCCCCTACGCGACCACCTATCTGCGGATCTCCGTGGCCGGCATACCGGCCATGCTCGTCGTGCTCGCCGCGACCGGAGTACTGCGCGGACTGCAGGACACGAAGACCCCTCTGTATGTCGCGATCGCGGGCTTCGTCGCCAACGCCGCCCTGAACGCCGGTCTGGTCTACGGCGCCGGTCTCGGTATCGCGGGCTCCGCCTGGGGGACGGTCATCGCCCAGTGCGGCATGGCCGCGGTCTACCTGGCCGTGGTGATCCGGGGAGCCCGCCGCCATGGCGCCTCACTACAGCCCGACGCGGCCGGCATCAGGGCATCCGCACAGGCCGGTGTGCCCCTGCTGGTCCGTACGCTGTCCCTGCGGGCGATCCTGATGATCGCCACCGCCGTCGCGGCCCGGATGGGCGACGCCGACATCGCGGCGCACCAGATCGCGCTGTCCCTGTGGAGCCTGCTCGCCTTCGCGCTCGACGCCATCGCGATCGCCGGACAGGCCATCATCGGCAGGTACCTCGGAGCGGGCGACGCCCAGGGCGCCCGGGACACCTGCCGTCGCATGGTGCAGTGGGGCATCGTCGTCGGCCTGCTGCTCGGGCTCCTGGTCATCACGGCCCGGCCCGCCTTCCTGCCACTCTTCACCGGCGACGCCGGGGTGAAGGAGGCCGCGCTGCCCGCCCTGCTCGTGGTGGCGCTGTCCCAGCCGGTCTGCGGCATCGTCTTCGTCCTGGACGGCGTACTGATGGGCGCGGGCGACGGACCGTATCTCGCCTGGGCGATGGTGGCCACCCTCGCGGTCTTCACTCCCGTGGCGCTGATGGTTCCGGTCCTCGGGGGCGGCCTCACCGCGCTCTGGGGGGCGATGACGCTGATGATGACGGTCCGCCTGCTGACGCTGTGGCTGCGGGCTCGATCGGGCCGTTGGATCGTCACGGGCCCCACCCGCTGACCGTTTCACGTGAAACGTGAGACACGACGAAGGGGCCGCACCCTGCTGGGTGCGGCCCCTTCTCAGCTGTTCACGCCGGATGCGCGATCAGATGTCCACGCCGGACGCGCGATCAGGCCGCGACGACCTCGATGTTGACCTTGGCGGCAACCTCGGGGTGCAGACGCACGGACGTCTCGTGGGCGCCCAGGGTCTTGATCGGCGTGCCGAGCTCGATGCGGCGCTTGTCGACGTCGGGGCCACCGGCAGCCTTGATCGCGGAAGCGACGTCGGCCGGGGTGACGGAACCGAAGAGACGGCCGGCGTCGCCCGAGCGGACGGCCAGGCGGACCTTGACGCCCTCGAGCTGGGCCTTCACCTGGTTGGCCTGCTCGATGGTCTGGATCTCGTGGATCTTGCGAGCACGACGGATCTGCTCGACGTCCTTCTCGCCACCCTTGGTCCAGCGGATCGCGAACTTCCGCGGGATCAGGTAGTTACGGGCGTACCCGTCCTTGACGTCGACGACCTCGCCGGCGGCACCGAGGCCGGAGACCTCGTGGGTGAGGATGATCTTCATGTGTCGGTCACCCTTCCCTTAGCGCGCGGTGGACGTGTAGGGCAGCAGCGCCATCTCACGGCTGTTCTTGACGGCCGTGGCGACGTCACGCTGGTGCTGCGTGCAGTTGCCGGTCACGCGGCGGGCACGGATCTTGCCGCGGTCGGAAATGAACTTCCGCAGCATGTTCGTGTCCTTGTAGTCCACGTACGTGACCTTGTCCTTGCAGAAAGCGCAGACCTTCTTCTTCGGCTTGCGCACAGGCGGCTTCGCCATGGTGTTTCTCCTGTGTGATCAAGAAGTGGGGATGCGAGCCCTAGAAGGGGGGCTCGTCCGAGTAGCCGCCGCCGCTGCCGCCGGAGTTTCCACCCCAGCCACCGCCGCCGCCCTGGCTGCCACCGGCGGGAGCGCCGGTCGCCCACGGGTCGTCGGCGGGAGCGCCGCCGCCCTGCTGACCGCCGCCGGGGCCGCCGCCCCAGCCGCCGCCACCCTGGCCGCCACCGCCGCCGTAACCGCCCTGGCCACCGCGTCCGCCACCGCCACCACCGCTGGTCTTGGTGACCTTGGCCGTGGCGTTGCGCAGGCTGGGGCCGACTTCCTCGACGTCCAGCTCGAAGACCGTGCGCTTGACACCCTCACGGTCCTCGTAGGACCGCTGCTTCAGCCGGCCCTGCACGACGACGCGCATGCCTCGCTGGAGCGACTCGGCGACGTTCTCCGCCGCCTGACGCCAGACCGAGCAGGTCAGGAACAGGCTCTCGCCGTCCTTCCACTCGTTCGTCTGACGGTCGAAGGTGCGGGGGGTGGACGCGACACGGAACTTCGCGACCGCCGCACCCGAGGGGGTGAAGCGCAGCTCGGGGTCATCGACAAGGTTGCCGACGACCGTGATGACGGTCTCGCCTGCCATGGGGGAACCTCTCGGCGGGTTTGCTGCTGCTGGCTGCTTGTGCTGCTACTCAGAGTCCCGGGATCGACTGAGCGGGAGGCTCAGTGGGTCTCGGGGCGGAGGACCTTGGTCCGGAGGACCGACTCGTTCAGGTTGAGCTGGCGGTCGAGCTCCTTGACGACCGCAGGCTCGGCCTGCAGGTCGATGACCGAGTAGATGCCCTCGGGCTTCTTCTTGATCTCGTACGAGAGACGACGACGGCCCCAGGTGTCGACCTTCTCGACCTTGCCGTTGCCCTCACGGACGACGGAGAGGAAGTTCTCGATCAGGGGGGCGACAGCGCGCTCCTCCAGATCGGGGTCGAGGATGACCATCACCTCGTAGTGACGCATGTGGAACCCACCTCCTTTGGACTCAGCGGCCACGGTCGTTCCGTGGCAGGAGGGTTGTGATGCGTACGCAACGGTATCGGCCGCCACTGACAATCGGGGGTCGGATGCCGACGTCCCCGCTCTGATCTGGGCGGAGTCCCTGGCTGTGTCTGGGCAGACACCGGTGCAGACGGTACAGACTACCCGCACACCCGCTTCCGGTTGAAATCCGGCCGCGCGGGCAGCCAATCTGTACACATCGGGTGTGTATGGCGCTACGATGCGCCGCCTTCCGCAGGAGGTGCCCTATGGCACAGGCATTGCGACCCAACACCGGAGTCGGTTCCCTCTTCGCCACCGACGGAAAGTCCCATCCGGTCCAGGACACCCTCATGGTGGTGACCCTGGTCCTGGGAGTCGTGTCCTTCGTCACGGCGCAGTTCGACAGCCTCCATCTGCTCAGTTCCTGGACCGGTCTGGTGGGGATCGGGACCGGCGCGTACGGCCAGTGGATCTCCGAGACCACCCGCCAGCGCTTCGGTCTGATCCTGGGTCTCGGCGCCTCCGGCGTCGGCTTCTTCCTCGGCATGGCGCACGGCGGCCTCTTCGGCGGACTGTGGTGACCTGACCGACCCCGTTCGGCGCCGGGGTGACCCGTCCGGCCGAGCGAGCACCGCACCACGCACACCGTCCCCGCCGCGGGACACGTAGGACACCTACGAACCCTGACGTAACGCCCCGGCCCCCCAATCGGCCGGGGCGAAGGTGCCCTACGCCCAGTCGGGCCTGGCGCACGGCGCAGTAGGCTTCGCCGAGAGCCGGAGCCCCTGTACCCATGGGGACACACCAGCCCGAGGAGCGCCCCGAATGAGCCTGACCCTGAGGACGATCAGCCGCGAGCAGCATCTGGCATACATCCAGAGCCTGCCGGCGGCGAGCCACATGCAGGTTCCGGCCTGGGCCGACGTCAAGGCGGAGTGGCGTTCGGAGAACCTCGGCTGGTTCGACGAGCGGACCGGCGAGCTGGTCGGCGCGGGTCTCGTCCTCTACCGCCAGCTCCCCAAGATCAAGCGCTACCTCGCCTATCTGCCCGAGGGCCCGGTCATCAACTGGTACGCGCCGAATCTGACCGAGTGGCTGGAACCGATGCTCGCCCACCTCAAGCAGCAGGGCGCGTTCTCGGTCAAGATGGGCCCGCCGGTGATCATCCGGCGCTGGGAGGCCACGTCCATCAAGGCGGGCATCCAGAACCCCGACGTGAAGCGGCTGCGCGACATCGAGGCCGACTTCATCGAGCCGCGCGCCTTCGAGGTGGCCGACAAGCTGCGCCGGATGGGCTGGCAGCAGGGCGAGGACGGCGGCGCCGGCTTCGGCGACGTCCAGCCGCGCTACGTCTACCAGGTGCCGCTGGCGAACCGTTCCCTGGAAGAGGTCCACAAGAACTTCAACCAGCTCTGGCGCCGCAACATCAAGAAGGCCGAGAAGGCCGGCGTGGAGGTCGTCCAGGGCGGCTACCACGACCTCGAGGAATGGCAGCGGCTGTACGAGATCACGGCTGTGCGCGACCACTTCCGGCCGCGCCCGCTGTCGTACTTCCAGCGCATGTGGACGGCCCTCAACACCGAGGACCCCAACCGCATGCGGCTGTACTTCGCCCGCCACAACGGGGTGAACCTGTCGGCGGCGACGATGCTGATCGTCGGCGGGCACGTCTGGTACTCCTACGGCGCCTCCGACAACATCGGCCGTGAGTTCCGTCCGTCGAACGCCATGCAGTGGCGGATGCTGCGCGACGCCTACGCGCTCGGCGCCACCGTCTACGACCTGCGCGGCATCTCCGACTCGCTGGACGAGACCGACCACCTCTTCGGCCTGATCCAGTTCAAGGTCGGCACGGGCGGCCAGGCGGCCGAGTACCTCGGCGAGTGGGACTTCCCGCTGAACAAGCTGCTCCACAAGGCGCTCGACATCTACATGTCGCGCCGCTGACGTCACACCTCCCCTCCTTCCCAGCCACGAGAAAGGTCCCAGGTCCGGCCATGGCGCTCACGCTCTACGTCGACACCGCGCGCTGGCGGGCGCACCACAAGCACGTGCAGGAGCAGTTCCCGGGGCTCGTCCCGGTCTGCAAGGGCAACGGCTACGGCTTTGGGCACGAGCGACTGGCGGAGGAGGCCACCCGGCTGGGCTCGGACATCCTCGCCGTCGGAACGACGTACGAGGCCGCGCGCATCAAGGACTTCTTCGGCGGCGACCTGCTGGTGCTGACGCCGTACCGGCGCGGCGAGGAGCCCGTGCCGCTGCCCGACCGGGTGGTGCGCTCGGTGTCGTCGGTGGACGGTGTGTACGGCCTCGTGGGCGCACGGGTGGTCATCGAGGTGATGTCGTCGATGAAGCGGCACGGCATCAGCGAGCAGGACCTGCCGCAGCTCCACTCCGCGATCGAGAACGTCCGGCTGGAGGGCTTCGCCATCCATCTGCCGCTGGACCGCACCGACGGCTCCGACGCCGTCGAGGAGGTCATCGGCTGGATGGACCGGCTCCGGGCGGCCCGGCTGCCGCTGCACACCATGTTCGTCAGCCATCTCAAGGCCGACGAGCTGGCCCGGCTGCAGCAGCAGTTCCCGCAGACCCGTTTCCGCGCCCGGATCGGCACGCGGCTGTGGCTCGGGGACCACGAGGCCACCGAGTACCGCGGGGCGGTCCTGGACGTCACGCGTGTCGCCAAGGGCGACCGCTTCGGCTACCGCCAGCAGAAGGCGGCCTCCGACGGCTTCCTGGTGGTCGTGGCGGGCGGTACCTCGCACGGGGTGGGCCTGGAGGCCCCCAAGGCCCTGCACGGCGTCATGCCGCGTGCCAAGGGCGTCGCCCGGGCCGGCCTCGCCACGGTGAACCGGAATCTCTCCCCGTTCGTCTGGGGCGGCAAGCAGCGCTGGTTCGCCGAGCCGCCGCACATGCAGGTGTCGATCCTCTTCGTCCCCTCGGACGCGCCGGAGCCCAGCGTCGGCGACGAGCTGGTGGCCCATCTGCGCCACACCACGACGCAGTTCGACCGGATCGTGGACCGCTGAGGGATCCAGGACACGGAGGAGGCCGTACACGACGCCGTGTACGGCCTCTTCTCCGTCTGTACGGCCCTCTGTTCGCTCAGAGCGAACCGTCGGCGGTGCCCTGCCGTCCCCACTCCACTTCGCCCTGAGTGCCCCAGTCGACCTGCGGCCCCTCGAAGGAAGAGGCATGCCGGGGCCGATGAGCGGCGGAACCGAGGACGAAGACGTCCTCCGCCCCGTCGAGCACCCCGCCCGAGGGGTCGTCGTCACCGTGCTGGCGCACCACGTCCCGCTCGGGCATCAGGATGTCGCGCACGACAACGGCGCACAGGTAGAGCGTGCCCAGCAGATGCACCCCGATGGCCCAGTGGTAGCCGTCGGTCGGCAGTCCCTTGTGCGCGTCTCCGCTGGTCGTGTACGCGAGGTACAGCCAGATGCCCAGGAAGTACGCCACCTCGCAGGCCTGCCAGATCAGGAAGTCCCGCCACTTCGGCCGGGCCAGCACGGCCAGCGGCACCAGCCACAGCACGTACTGCGGCGAGTAGACCTTGTTGGTGACGATGAACGCGGCCACCACCAGGAAGGCGAGCTGGGTGAACCGGGGGCGGCGCGGCGCGGTCAGCGTCAGCCAGACGATGCCCGCGAAGCACACCACCACCAAGAGAGTGGCGAGGGTGTTGACGCTGTCGGTGGCGAGGGGATCACTGGAGTTCTGGGCCAGGATCAACCAGAAGGATCCGAAGTCGACGCCGCGCTCCTGGCTGAACCGGTAGAACTTCGACCAGCCCTCGAACGCGAAGAGCATCACCGGCAGGTTGACCACCAGCCAGGCGACGGCCGCCCCGCCGAAGGCCTTGCCGTAGTCCCGCCACTTCCCCGCGCGCCAGCAGAGCACGAACAGCGGTCCGAGCAGAAACACGGGATAGAGCTTCGCGGCCGTGGCGAGCCCCAGCAGCACACCGAAGGCGAGGGCGCGTCCCCGCGACCACATCATCATCGCCGCGGCCGTCAGGGCGACGGCCAGCAGGTCCCAGTTGATGGTGGCGGTCAGCGCGAAGGCGGGTGCCAGGGCCACCAGCAGACCGTCCCAGGGGCGCCGGGCGTGGGTACGGGAGACACAGACGGCGATGACGGCCGCGCAGGCCATCAGCATGCCGGCGTTGACCATCCAGTACCACTGCTCCTGGTGCTGGATGGTGCCGCTGCCCGGGGTCAGCCAGGCGGCGACCTCCATGAACACTCCGGTGAGCACCGGGTATTCGAGGTAGTCCATGTCGCCGGGGAGCTTGTCGAAGTACGGCACCAGCCCGTCGGCGAAGCCGCGCCCCTGGTAGAGGTGGGGGATGTCCGAGTAGCAGGCGTGGGTGTACTGGGTGCTGGCGCCGAAGAACCAGCCTCCGTCGTAGCACGGCACCTTCTGGATCAGGCCGAGGGCGAACATGCCGATCGCCACGAGCACGACGACCCGTACGGGCGTCCACCAGGACGCCCCGGTCAGGGCTCGCTGTCCTAGGGGGCCGCCGATCAGCTCGCTGCCGGCCGAGGCCACCTTGTCGTTCCTGGTCGGCGGCACCGGCTCCGGCTCGTGCACGCGCGCGGGCGTCGATTCTGCACTGGGCATGGGCCACATCCTGCCGTACCGACTTAGGAAAAAGCCGAGAGCCGCCCCACCTGGTGCGGTGGGGCGGCTCTCGTTTCAACATCACCATGTTTCACGTGAAACGCCCGTGCGGGGCAAGAGGGCGGTTAACCGCCCGCCCCTCCGAAGAGGCCTCCGTTCTGGTTGCCTCTCGTGCTGTCCGTCTCGGTCGCGGTCGGTGTCGGCGAGAAGCCCCCGTCCGAGCCACCGTTCTGGTTGCCGTTGTCCGTGCCACCGGTGTTGCACTCGAAGAAGTTGCCGCAGGTCGCCGTCGCCGTGGGCGAAGGCTGGATCTGCGTCTCCGTGGCGGTCGGGGTGGGGGACGGCTCCGTTTCCTCGGTCTCGGTGGCGGTCGGGGTCGGCGCCGCCGACGGTTCCGCGTTGACGACCTCACCGATGGGCTCGGGCTCCGGGAAGTCCTCCGGCTGCGTGCCCTCCAGCGCGTCTTCCATGTAGTCGTGCCAGATCTGTGCCGGGAACGACGCACCGTGGATCTTCTTCTGGCCACCCGTTCCGAACATCTTCAGGAACGTGCGGTTCTTGTTCTTCTCGTCGTCGTCGAGACGGAACATGCTGATCGCCGTCGACAGCTGAGGCGTGTAGCCCACGAACCAGGCCGACTTGTTGCCGTCGGTGGTACCGGTCTTGCCGGCCACCTCCCGGCCGGGCAGCTGCGCGTTGGTGCCGGTGCCCCGCTCGACCACGGTCTTCAGGACATCCGTGACGTTGTCGGCGACCTTCGAGGTGAAGGCCTGCTGCGCCTCGTCCTTGTGCGTGAAGATCTGGCCTTCCTCGCTGGTGACCTTCTCCACGGAGTACGGGTCGCGCTGCTTGCCGCTCGCGGCGAAGGTGGCGTACGAGCCCGCCATGCGGATCGCGCTCGGGTCGGAGATGCCGATCGAGAACGAGGGGAAGGTCGTACCGGCGAGGCTGCTCTCCCGCAGGCCGGCGCTGATGGCGGAGTCCTTGACCTTGTCCAGACCGACATCCATGCCGAGCTGCACGAAGGCGGAGTTCACCGACTCGCGCATCGCCTCGCGCAGGTCGATCTTGAAGTCGGGCGGAGAACCGTACGACTCGTTGCCGTCATTGGTCTGCAGCCACTCCTCGCCCTTCTCGTTCTTCCAGACCGTGCGGTTGTAGTCCTGGATCTTCAGCTTGTTCTTGCCGCTGAACAGGCTCTCCGGAGAGACGATGGTGCGCTCGTCCTGTGCCTGCGAGGACCCCAGGTCGGGATTGCGCACGCCCCAGGTCATCGCGGCCGCCAGCACGAACGGCTTGAAGGTCGAGCCGACCTGGGCACCGGTCTCGTCGGCGTTGTCGGTGAAGTGCTTGGTGGCGTCCTCACCGCCGTAGATGGCCCGGATGGCACCGGTGTCCGGCTCCACGGACGCCCCGCCGAACTGAACGTGGGTGTCGGTCTCCGGGCGTTCCTTCGGCTTGATGTTGGCCTTCTGGACCTTGGTCACCGCGTCCGTGAGCTGCTGGACCTTCTTCTTGTCGAAGGTCGTGTAGATCGAGTAGCCGCCCTGCTGCAGCAGGTTCTGGGTGATCCCCGTCTCCTTGCTGTGGGTGACGAGGTACCCGTTGGCGAGGTCGACGAGGTAGCCGATCTGACCGCTGAGCTGGGTGTTCGACCGCGGGTTCTTCACAACGGGGAGCTTGGTGTACTTGGCCCGGACCGAGGCGTCGAGATGGCCGTACTCGACCATCTTGTCGAGGGTGTCCTGCATCTGGAGCAGGGCCCGCCTGCTGTTCTTCTCGGGCGTGGCTCCGACCGGGTCGATCGAGGTCGCGCCCGCCGGGTCGTAGTACGTGGCGCCCTTCAGCATCGCGGCCAGGAAGGCGCACTCACCCGGGTTGAGCTTGATCGCGTCCTTGTTGAAGTAGGCGCGGGCGGCGGCCTGGATCCCGTACGCGTTGCGTCCGTAGTACGCGGAGTTCAGGTAGCCGGCCATGATCGTGTCCTTGTCGACCTCGGCGCCCACCTTTATCGACACGAAGATCTCCTTGAACTTGCGGGAGATCGTCTGCGACTGGTCGTTCAGCATCGCGTTCTTGACGTACTGCTGGGTGATCGTCGAACCACCCTGCGTCTGGCCGCCCCGGGCCATGTTGAACAGCGCCCGGGCGATGCCCTTGGGGTCGATGCCGCTGTCCTCGTAGAAGGTCTTGTTCTCCTGGGAGATGACCGCGTAGCGCATCTCCTGCGGGATCTGCGAGAGCGAGATGGTCTGACGGTTCGTCTCACCACCGGTGGCCACCATCTGGGAGCCGTCTTTCCAGTAGTAGACGTTGTTCTGGGCCGTCGCCGTCTTCGCGACGTCGGGCACGCCCACCATGGCGTAGCCGATGCCCGCCACGGCCACCAGGCTGCCGACGAAGCCGATGAACAGACCGGCGACGAGCTTCCAGGACGGCATCCAGCGCTGCCAGCCGTACTTGTCGGCGCGCGGATAGTCGATCAGGCGCTTCCTGCCGGGCGCCGAGCGCCCTCTGCCCCTGCCGGGGCCGTGGGGGCCTGCGAAGGACCCTCCCGGCTCGACCCCTCTGCGCCGGCCGCCCGGGCCTCTCTGGGCGGCGCGTCGGGCCTCGGCGCGGCTGCCGTACGCCTGCTCCGGACTCCCCGACACCTGGCCCAACCCGTAGTCGGAAGGAGATCCGGTGGCGCCTCGCGGTGCGCGGCGACCGGAGGACGGCCCGGACTGGCCGCGTCGGGCCGCGGCACGTCCGCCTCCCTGCGGCTGCGGCGGTTTGCGACGGTGCTCGCTCATCGAACGATTACTCCTAGGGCAGGCGCATCCGTGCGCGCCTGAAAAGGGCGGCTGGTTTCCTGTCCCCCCGAAGTACGGATGCGGTCGGCTGCGCATTCACCCGTACGGCACCGGGGGCCTCGACGCCCCCCGGCGTCTCGTGGGTCCCGGTGGTCTGCATGGCGCACAGACTACGCACCGTCAAAACCTGACCAGTCCCAAGGTTCACCCCAAATCAGGCAAGTCGCCTGCGAAGAAACGGTGATGTGATCCCGTTCACCATCGCCCCTCTTGTCGCATCCGGAAGGCCGTTCTATCGTCGTGATGTATCGAGTCGATACATCAGAGCGAGATAAGCGCGCGGCGGACGAGAGGGGCGACGATGAGCCGACGTTCCGGCATCCTCGAGTTCGCCGTGCTCGGCCTGCTCCGCGAATCCCCGATGCACGGCTATGAGCTGCGCAAACGACTCAATACGTCACTGGGTGTGTTCCGTGCCTTCAGCTACGGGACGCTGTACCCCTGCCTCAAGACGCTGGTCGCCAACGGCTGGTTGATCGAGGAACCGGGGAACACCCCCGAGGACGCCCTCGCCACGCCACTCGCGGGGCGTCGCGCCAAGATCGTCTACCGGTTGACGGCGGAAGGTAAGGAACACTTCGAGGAGCTGCTCTCGCAGACCGGCCCCGACGCGTACGAGGACGAGCACTTCGCCGCCCGTTTCGCCTTCTTCGGGCAGACGTCGCGCGATGTGCGCATGCGCGTCCTGGAGGGCCGCCGCAGCCGGCTGGAGGAGCGGCTGGAGAAGATGCGCGCCTCGCTGGCGCGCACACGGGAGCGCCTCGACGACTACACGCTTGAGCTCCAGCGCCACGGGATGGAGTCCGTGGAGCGCGAAGTGCGCTGGCTGAACGAGCTCATCGAGAGCGAGCGGGCCGGACGGGACCTGAAGGGTTCCGCTTCCGGGGGGTCCGCTCAGCAGAACACCAATGGAGCGCCGGGCGTCCTGCCCCGTCCCGGGGACACCCCCGGGACGGATACGCCCGGCGACACCACCCCGTGAGCGCCCAGCCAGGGCCTCACTCGTACACACAGGGAGCAACCGGAATGGGTTCGGTTCGCGTAGCCATCGTCGGTGTGGGCAACTGCGCCGCATCGCTGGTGCAGGGCGTCGAGTACTACAAGGACGCCGACCCGGCGTCCAAGGTCCCGGGCCTGATGCACGTCCAGTTCGGCGACTACCACGTCCGTGACGTCGAGTTCGTCGCCGCGTTCGACGTGGACGCCAAGAAGGTCGGCCTGGACCTCTCGGACGCCATCGGCGCGTCCGAGAACAACACCATCAAGATCTGCGACGTGCCCCACACCGGTGTCACCGTGCAGCGCGGCCACACCCTCGACGGTCTCGGCAAGTACTACCGCCTGACCATCGAGGAGTCGGCCGAGGAGCCGGTCGACGTCGTCCAGATCCTCAAAGACAAGCAGGTCGACGTCCTCGTCTGCTACCTGCCCGTCGGCTCCGAGGACGCGGCGAAGTTCTACGCCCAGTGCGCCATCGACGCCAAGGTCGCCTTCGTCAACGCCCTCCCGGTCTTCATCGCCGGCACCAAGGAGTGGGCGGACAAGTTCACCGAGGCGGGCGTCCCGATCGTCGGCGACGACATCAAGTCCCAGGTCGGCGCCACCATCACGCACCGCGTCATGGCGAAGCTGTTCGAGGACCGGGGTGTCGTCCTGGACCGCACCATGCAGCTGAACGTCGGCGGCAACATGGACTTCAAGAACATGCTCGAGCGCGACCGCCTCGAGTCCAAGAAGATCTCCAAGACGCAGGCCGTCACCTCCCAGATCCCCGACCGGGAGCTCGGCGAGAAGAACGTCCACATCGGCCCGTCCGACTACGTCGCCTGGCTCGACGACCGCAAGTGGGCGTACGTCCGCCTCGAGGGCCGCGCCTTCGGTGACGTCCCGCTGAACCTGGAGTACAAGCTCGAGGTCTGGGACTCCCCGAACTCCGCGGGTGTCATCATCGACGCCCTGCGCGCCGCGAAGATCGCCAAGGACCGCGGCATCGGCGGCCCGATCCTGTCGGCCTCCAGCTACTTCATGAAGTCCCCGCCGGTCCAGTACTTCGACGACGAGGCCCGCGAGAACGTCGAGAAGTTCATCCGCGGCGAGGTCGAGCGCTAACTCGACACCCCCGGCGCGCCCGGCGCGCCACCCGCTGAAATTCGCTCCTGCCAGGGCTGAGACGGTCCCCGGGTCGCATGACCCGGGGACCTTCCCGTATGTGAGGCTGGGCCCCATGGCCGTCGTCCGTGATCTGCGCGTCCTGCTGCGCTTCGGCACCTTCCGGCGCCTGCTCGCGGTACGGCTGTTGTCCCAGTGCGCCGACGGCGTCTACCAGGTCGCGCTCGCCACCTACGTCGTCTTCTCCCCGGAGAAGCAGACCTCCGCCGGGGCCATCGCCTCCGCGATGGCGGTCCTGCTGCTGCCCTACTCCCTCGTCGGTCCCTTCGCCGGCGTCCTGCTGGACCGCTGGCGGCGCCGCCAGGTCTTCCTCTACGGCAACCTGCTGCGCGCCCTGCTGGCGTGCGCGACGGCCGTCCTGATGCTCAGCCAGGTCCCGGACTGGCTCTTCTACGTCTCCGCCCTGTGCGTCACCGCCGTCAACCGCTTCGTCCTCGCGGGGCTGTCGGCCGCCCTGCCGCGGGTGGTCGACGCCGAGCGCCTGGTCCTCGCCAACTCCCTCTCGCCGACCGCCGGAACACTCGCCGCGATCGCGGGCGCCGGTCTCGCCTTCGTCGTACGCCTCGCGATCGCGGACACCGATGCCGCGGTGGTCCTGCTCGGCAGCGCCCTGTATCTGTGCTCGGCGCTCATGTCCCTGACCATGGCCGCGGATCTGCTCGGCCCCGAACGCGCCCCGCTCGCGGCCGGATTGGCGAGCGCCCTGAGGGGTACGGCCCGCGGGCTCGCCTCCGGAGTCCGCCATCTGGCCGGGCCGGGGCGCAGGCGGGCCGCCTGGGCGCTCGGCTCGATCACCCTGATGCGGTTCTGCTACGGCGCCCTGACCGTCATGGTGCTGATGCTGTGCCGGTACGCCTGGTCCACCGACACCGGCGACGGGCTGGCGCTGCTCGGTGTGGCCGTGGCCATCTCGGGCGTCGGCTTCTTCGTCGCGGCCCTGGTGACCCCGTGGGCGGCCGGGCGACTGGGCCCGGGCCGCTGGATCGTCGTCTGCTCGGCCGCGGCCGCCGTGCTGGAACTAGGCCTGATGCTCCCCTTCGCCCAAGCCACCACTTTCGTCGCGGCGTTCGTCCTCGGCCTGGTCACCCAGGGCGCGAAGATCGCCACCGACACCATCGTGCAGTCGTCCGTGGCGGACGGCTTCCGCGGCCGGATCTTCTCCCTCTACGACGTCCTGTTCAACGTCGCCTTCGTCGCCGCCGCCGGAGTGGCCGCCCTGATGCTGCCGCCTGACGGCCGCTCAGCCGGACTGGTGGTAACGGTCGCCGTTATCTACGGAGCAATTGCTGGGGCTATGGCCCGCTTTGAGCGTCGGTAAGTGTCACATCAAAGACACAGAGTTCCCCTGAGGTCGGGCGCTGTCAGTGGTGGCCGGTACTTTACGTGGGTCTTATTTCGCGCCACGCGCACATGTTCTTGCGCACCCACGTTCTAGGGGGACCCCAGCATGACCACTCCGCCGCCTCCGCAGGGCCAGAACCCGTACGCCCAGCCCACCGCGCCCATGGGGCAGCAGCCCGGTCAGCCCGGGGTCCCGCCGCAGCAGCCGTACGCCCCGTTCCCGAACCAGGGCGGCGCTCCGGTTCCGCCGCCGCCCGCCCCGGCCGGCAAGCGCATGGGCAAGAAGGCCATACGCATCATCGGTGCCATCGTCGTCGCCGTCATCATCGGCATCCTCAAGTTCGGCGCGGGCTGGTTCCTGACGCGCGACGACGCGGAGACGACCTCGGTCGGCGCCTGCATGCACAACGAGGGCACGGACACCAGCGCGGACCTCAACGAGGTCGACTGCTCCGACAGCAAGGCGCAGTACAAGGTCGTCCAGAAGTTCGACGGCTCCAGTGACGAGAGCAAGTGCGAGGCCGTCACCGAGGCGACGATCTCCTATGTCCAGTACGGCGGCGGTCACGACGTGGTTCTGTGCATGAAGGAAGTCAAGTAGCAGCAACAGCTGCCATGACTGAGGGCCGGTGTTTCACGTGAAACACCGGCCCTCAGTGCGTACAGGGCGTTCCCGAGCAGTGAAACGGGGCGATGTTTCACGTGAAACATCGCCCCGTTTCACTGTTCAGCTCTGCTCGGCCCACCACTCCTTCAGCGCCGCCACCGCCGCGTCGTACTCCATCGGCCCGTTCTCCAGGCGCAGCTCCAGCAGGAACTTGTACGCCTGGCCGATGACGGGGCCGGGGCCGACGCCGAGGATCTCCATGATCTGGTTGCCGTCCAGATCGGGGCGGATCGCGTCGAGCTCCTCCTGCTCCTGGAGCTGGGCGATGCGCTCCTCCAGGCCGTCGTAGGCCCGGGAGAGCGCGGCGGCCTTGCGCTTGTTGCGGGTCGTGCAGTCCGACCGGGTCAGCTTGTGGAGGCGTTCCAGGAGCGGGCCGGCGTCACGGACGTAACGGCGAACGGCGGAGTCGGTCCACTCCCCGGTGCCGTAGCCGTGGAAGCGTAGGTGCAGCTCGACCAGCCGGGAGACGTCCTTCACCAGATCGTTGGAGTACTTCAGCGCGGTCATGCGCTTCTTGGTCATCTTCGCGCCGACCATCTCGTGGTGGTGGAACGAGACCCTGCCGTCCTGCTCGAACCGCCGGGTGCGCGGCTTGCCGATGTCATGGAGCAGCGCCGCGAGCCGCAAGGTGAGGTCGGGGCCGCTCTCCTCCAGCGCGATCGCCTGCTCCAGAACGATCAGCGTGTGGTCGTAGACGTCCTTGTGCCGGTGGTGCTCGTCGCGCTCCAGCCGCAGGGCGGGCAGCTCCGGCAGAACACGGCCGGCGAGGCCGGTGTCGACCAGCAGGCTCAGGCCCTTGCGCGGGTGGGCGGAGAGGATCAGCTTGTTCAGCTCGTCCCGCACCCGCTCCGCGGAGACGATGTCGAGGCGCTCGGACATCTCCTTCATCGCGGTGACGACCTCGGGGGCGACCTCGAAGTCGAGCTGGGCGGCGAACCGGGCGGCACGCATCATGCGCAGCGGGTCGTCGGAGAAGGACTCCTCGGGCGTGCCCGGGGTGCGCAGCACCCGCGCCGCGAGGTCGTCGAGGCCGCCGTGCGGGTCGATGAACTCCTTCTGCGGAAGCGCCACCGCCATCGCGTTCACTGTGAAGTCCCGGCGGACGAGGTCCTGCTCGATGGAGTCGCCGTAGGAGACCTCGGGCTTGCGGGAGGTGCGGTCGTACGCCTCGGAGCGGTACGTCGTCACCTCGATGAGGTAGCCGTCCTTCTGGACCCCGACGGTCCCGAAGGCGATGCCGACCTCCCACACCGCGTCCGCCCACGGCCGCACGATCTTCAGGACGTCCTCGGGACGGGCGTCCGTGGTGAAGTCGAGGTCGTTGCCGAGCCGGCCGAGCAGCGCGTCCCTGACCGAGCCGCCGACCAGGGCGAGCGAGAAGCCGGCCTCCTGGAAGCGGCGGGCGAGGTCGTCGGCGACAGGAGCGACCCGCAGCAGTTCGGTCACCGCGCGGTGCTGCACCTGGCTCAGGGCGCTGGGAGTGTCTTCGTTGGCGTTCGGCACAACAGGAAAGGGTACGTGGCCGTGCGGGCGCGGGGCGCCCCGATTAAGGGCGGGGGCCGCTCGTCACGGGGCAGGGACAGCTCGGGCGATAGAGGCTGAAGGCCTGCCGTAGAGCTTCTTCACCGACGCTCCCCTCCATACGCGACGATAGAGGACAGGAGGAAGGCCCCGCCCGATCTTGTGGACCGGTCCGCGGCACTTCACCTCCGCGCACATCGTTACCATGCGTGGACGCACATTCCGACGACCACTGACGACGACGAGAGACGGGCGAACGCGTGGCCGAGGCGGCAGACTTCCCGGGGATGAGTCCCTCACCTGCCCGCCGGTGGCTGCGGCGCACCGGAGCACTGCTCGCCGGGGCGCCCCTGCTGGCCGGGCTGCTGCAGCTGCCCGCTCTCCCCGCGCACGCCGACGCCGCGACAGGCGTCAAGGAAGCCTCCGACAAGGGCTCGGTCTCCGTGGCCGTCGACTCCCTCAGCCCGGCCGTCCCCACCGACGGCGACACCGTGACCGTCTCCGGCACCGTGACCAACAAGGGCAAGCAGGCCGTCACCGACGCCCACGTCGGCCTGCGGGTGGGCTCCGCGCTCACCACCCGCTCGGCGGTCGCCGACGCCGCAGAGGACGCCGCCGGCCTCTCCTCCGGCTACGGCTCCGAGGTGGGCGGCAAGTACGTCGCCGAGTTCGCCAAGCTCACCCCCGGCGTCGCCGAGCACTTCAGCATCTCCGTACCGGTCGACGAGCTGGACCTCGGCGCCGACGGCGTCTACCCGCTCGGGGTCACGCTCTCGGGCGAGACGTCCGCGCAGTCGTGGGAGCAGGTGCTGGGCATCCAGCGGACCTTCCTGCCGTGGCAGCCCGACGGGGCGGACACGGCGACGCGGACGACGGTCCTGTGGCCGCTGGTCTCCACCGTGCACATGACCGCCGAGACCGGCTCGAACGCGAGCCAGACGCCCGTCTTCCTCAATGACGACCTCGCCGAGGAGATCGCCCCCGGCGGCCGCCTGGACCAGTTGCTGAGCCTCGGCAAGGAACTCGACGTCACCTGGGTGATCGACCCGGACCTGCTCGCGTCCGTCGACGCGATGACCGGCAGCTACCGGGTCCGCGCCGACGGTGACACCACCACGGCCGGCACCCACCAGGCGGTCGCCAAGGAGTGGCTGGCCGAGCTGCAGGACGCCGTGGCCGACAAAGAGGTCGTCGCCCTCCCCTTCGCCGACCCGGACCTGGCCTCCCTCGCCCACAACGGCACCGGGGTCGCGGGCTCGCTGAGCCAGCTCAAGGCGGCCACCGACGTCGCCGCGACCACGGTGGAGACGATCCTCCACGTGACGCCGAGCACCGACTTCGCCTGGCCGGTGGACGGTGCCGTCGACCCCTCGATCGTGAAGGTCGCCACCTCCGCCGGCGCCGACAAGGTGATCGCGCGCAGCGACAGCCTGGCGGAGACCGGCAGCCTGTCCTACACGCCCTCCGCAGCCCGGGCCATCGGCGGCGGGACCACGGCGGTGGTCGCCGACGCCCGCCTGTCCAAGACGTTCCAGGGCGACCTGACCAACGCCTCCGCGTCCACGCTGGCGGTGCAGCAGTTCCTCGCCCAGAGCCTGGCCCTGAACCTGCAGACGCACAAGCAGCGCAGCATCGTCGTCGCCCCGCAGCGCACACCGACCGCCGGCCAGGCGCAGGCGATGGCGGCGGCCGTCACGGCCCTGCAGAACTCCGGCTGGTCGCAGTCCCAGGACCTCACCGCGGCCGCCGAGACCAAGCCCGACGGCGGCGCCACCACCAAGGTGCCCTCGCGGTCCTCGTACCCCTCCTCGCTGCGCAAGCAGGAGCTGCCGAAGTCGGCCTTCGAGCAGATCGCGGCCACCCAGGACAAGCTCGACAACTTCAAGGTGATCCTCACCGACAAGTCGCGGGTGGTGACCCCCTTCGGGCGGGCCACGAACCGGGAGATGTCCACGTCGTGGCGGGGCCGCTCCACCTCGGCGAGCACCTTCCGCCAGGGCGTGCAGAGCTACCTCGAGACCCTCACCGACCAGGTCAAGCTGATCGACAAGTCGGAGACCAAGCTCTCGGGGCGCAGCGCCACGATCCCCGTGACCGTGCAGAACAACCTGGTGCAGGGCGTCCACCACCTGGTCCTGCGGCTCAGCTCGAGCAACGACACCCGCCTGGAGATCGGCGGCCACGACTCCGACGAGCAGTTCATCGAGGTCTCCGGCGGGCACAGCACGACGGTGAAGTTCACCACGTCGGCCAATGTGAACGGCCAGACCACGGTGACCGCCCAGCTCTACACCGAGGACGGCCAGGCGTACGGCGCCCCGGTCCGCTTCGATGTGAAGGTCACCGAGATCACGGCCACCGTGATGCTGGTCATCGGCGGCGGTGTGCTGCTGCTCGTGCTGGCCGGCTTCCGTATGTACACCCAGCGCAAGCGGGCGGCGGCGCGTGAGGCCCAGCAGGCGGACACCGAGGACACCGAGGCCGCCCCGGAGGGCGAGGCCTCGGAGGTCGACGGCGCCTCCGGGACTCCTGCGGCCCCGGAGAACCCGGAGGACCCCGAGAACTCGGCGGACCGTACCGAGGGAGAATCGGCCTCCCGGTCCGGGGCAGACGACCCGGAGCAGGCGAGTGACGGGACAGCGGACACCGCAGCGGAAAGCACGGCCCCCTCGGGGACGGGTGAGAGAGTGGACCGTTGAGGATGTCGTGGCCGGTGGGCCCGGGACGATGAGGTGGGGTAAACCATGAACGCGCCGTACGAGGGTGACCGCGGCCAGGCCGCGGGCAGCTCGGGTCACCCCGAGGGCCCGCCGCCCGAGCACGGCCAGGTGCCGCCGCAGCACGCCGCGGACATGTACCTCCAGGACGCCTACGACCAGGACCCCTACCGGTCCCAGGACCTCACCGCGCAGGATCCGGTCGCCGAGGCGCTCTACGACCGTGCCGCGCACCCCCCGCCGCCCCCGGGCCCGTACCAGCCGCAGCAGCCGCTCTACGGCCGCCCGGCGCAGTCCCCGTACGCGCCCGACCCGCAGGTGTGGGCCCAGCCCCCGGCGCCCGAGCCGGAGGGCCCCAGCCAGTACCTGCCCTACGGTGACGACCCCCGCACGACCCAGTTCGTGGGCGTGGACGACCTGGTGTCGCACTCCGGCGAGGAGCAGCACCAGCCCGACGCGTTCGCGCACCTCTTCAAGGACCAGCAGCAGGGCGGTACCCGTCCGCCGGTCGAGTCCCCGGCGGTGCCGGGCCCGGCCGTGGCTCCCGGCGGCCAGGGGCCCGTGCCGCGCCACCAGGCTGCGGCGTCCGTGCCGCCCGTGGACGACCGCACCATGAACCTGGGCAGCGCGGCCCCCGTGGTCGAGGCACCGGCTCCCGAGCCCGCCGCGCCGGCCGCGAAGAAGGGCGGCAAGGCGGCCGGGCTGCTGAAGTCCAGCGCCGTGATGGCCGCGGGCACGATGGTCTCCCGCCTCACCGGCTTCGTCCGTTCGGCGCTGATCGTCTCCGCGCTCGGCGTCGGCCTGCTCGGCGACACCTTCCAGGTCGCCTACCAGCTTCCGACGATGATCTACATCCTGACCGTCGGCGGCGGCCTCAACTCCGTGTTCGTGCCGCAGCTCGTACGGGCCATGAAGGAGGACGACGACGGCGGCGAGTCCTACGCCAACCGGCTGCTGACGCTGGTGATGGTGGCGCTCGGCGTGCTCACCGTCGCCGCGGTCGCCGGCGCCCCGCTGCTGATCCGGGCGCTGTCCGACCCGGTCGCCAGCGACCCGGCGGCCAACGAGGTCGGCATCACCTTCGTCCGCTACTTCCTTCCCTCGATCTTCTTCATGGGCGTCCACGTCGTGATGGGTCAGATCCTCAACGCGCGCGGCAAGTTCGGCGCGATGATGTGGACGCCGGTCCTGAACAACATCGTCATCATCGTGACGCTGGGCACCTTCATCTGGGTCTACGGCACCGCCGCCGACTCCGGCATGAAGGTCACGACCATCCCGCCGGAGGGCCAGCGGCTCCTCGGCATCGGCGTCCTGCTGGGCCTGGTCGTGCAGGCGCTCGCGATGATCCCCTACCTGCGGGAGACCGGCTTCCGGCTGCGGCTGCGCTTCGACTGGCGCGGCCACGGGCTCGGCAAGGCCGTGACGCTCGCCAAGTGGACGTTCCTGTTCGTCCTCGCCAACCAGGCCGGCGCGATCGTCGTCTCCCAGCTGTCGACCGCGGCCGGCAAGGCCTCGCCCGTCGACGGCACCGGCTTCGCCGCCTACGCCAACGCCCAGCTCATCTGGGGCTTGCCGCAGGCCATCATCACCGTCTCGCTGATGGCCGCCCTGCTGCCGCGCATCTCCCGCTCGGCGGCCGAGGGCGACGGCGGCGCGGTCCGCGACGACATCTCGCAGGGCCTGCGCACCACGGCCGTCGCGATCGTGCCGATCGCGTTCGGCTTCCTCGCACTCGGCATCCCGATGTGCACCCTGATCTTCGGCTCCTCCGGCACCGGCGAGGCCACCAACATGGGCTTCATGCTGATGGCCTTCGGCCTCGGCCTGATCCCCTACTCGGTGCAGTACGTCGTCCTGCGCGCCTTCTACGCCTACGAGGACACCCGCACCCCCTTCTACAACACCGTCATCGTGGCCGCGGTCAACGCGAGCGCCTCGGCGGTCTGTTACTTCGTCCTGCCGGCCCGCTGGGCGGTCGCGGGCATGGCCGCCGCGTACGGCCTGGCCTACGCGATCGGTGTCGGCGTCGCCTGGAACCGGCTGCGCAAGCGGCTCGGCGGAGATCTCGACGGCTCCCACGTCCTGCGCACGTACGCCAGACTGTGCATCGCCTCCGTGCCGGCGGCCCTGATCGCCGGCGCGGCCTGCTACGGCATCGCCCAGACCCTGGGCCAGGGCGTCCTCGGCTCGCTCGCCGCCCTGCTGGTCGGCGGAGCGCTGCTGCTCGGCATCTTCTTCGTCGCCGCCCGCCGCATGCGCATCGAGGAGCTCAACTCCCTCGTCGGCATGGTCCGCGGGCGCCTGGGGCGCTGAACGAGGGGGTAGTCGCACAACCATCGTTGGCCGCCGCGTGTCGTGCATAGCGGCGGACTGTGGGCACAATTGGATCCGGCGTCGGACGGCGCGCACGAGGTCGGCGGCGCGCATGGGATGGGGAGGCAGGAACGACGGTGGCGGAACGGAGTACGGCTGCCGTCGACGTGGCAGACAACAGCGGCGACGAGCCGCTGACCGCACAGGCGGACCAGTCCACGGCCGACGGGGTGGCCAAGAACCGGGAGCGGGACACGGACAGCGACGAGGCACAGGGGAGTGGCGGGACAGAACATCCCGGGAAGGCCTCACCGCCTGAACTGCACAGCGGCCACAAACTCGCCAGACGGTACCGCCTCGAGGAGTGCGTCACCCGTCTGGACGGTTTCAGCAGTTGGCGTGCGGTGGACGAGAAACTCCGCCGTGCCGTGGGGGTGCACGTACTGCCCGCGGACCACGCCCGGGCGCGCTCGGTGCTGGCCGCGGCCCGTTCCTCGGCGCTGCTCGGCGACCCTCGCTTCGTGCAGGTCCTGGACGCCGTCGAGGAGAACGACCTCGTCTACGTCGTCCACGAATGGCTGCCCGACGCGACCGAACTGACGACGCTGCTCGCGTCCGGCCCGCTGGAGCCGCACGACGCGTACCAGATGGTCAGTCAGATCTCCTCGGCGATGGCGGCGGCGCACCGCGAGGGGCTGTCACATCTGCGGCTGAACCCCAACGCCGTGCTGCGCACCTCCACCGGCCAGTGGCGCATCCGCGGGCTCGCGGTGAACGCCGCTCTGCGCGGCATCACCTCGGACACCCCGCAGCGCACCGACACGGAGGCGATCGGCGCCCTGCTCTACACGGCGCTCACCCAGCGCTGGCCGTACGAGAACGACGCCTACGGTCTGTCCGGGCTGCCGAAGGACGTCGGTCTGATCGCACCCGACCAGGTCCGCGCCGGCGTCCACCGGGGGCTGTCCGAGCTGGCCATGCGGGCGCTGGCCAACGACGGGGCGACGGCGTCCCGGCACGAGGCCGCGTGCACCACTCCCGAGGAGCTGGTGAAGGCGATCGGGGAGATGCCCCGCATCCGCCCGCCGGAGCCCGTGTTCACCGCGCCGCCGGAGTACCAGCGCACGACGTACCAGCAGGGCACCTACGGCCGCCCCGCGCCCCACCCGGGCGCCACCCAGCCGGTCCCGACCCCGCCGCCCCCGCTGCAGAGCCGCACCGGGCGGGTGCTGAAGTGGGCGGTCTCGGCCCTGCTGATCGCCGCGCTCGGCCTGGGCAGCTGGCAGCTGGCGGACGTCCTGATGAACCAGGACAAGTCCGACGACACCAAGAAGACCCAGACGACGGACGACGGTGACAAGAACAGCGCGTCGCCGAAGCCGGTCATCACGCTGAAGATCCATGGCGCCGCCGAGTACTACCCCGACGGGGCGGCCCAGCACCCCCAGGACGTGAAGCTGACCTACGACAACGACAGCTCCACGTACTGGCGGTCCAAGTCCTTCACCGGAGGACCCGTGCTCGCCCCGTACAAGCAGGGCGTGGGCATCGTCTACGACCTGGGGTCCGAGCAGAGTCTGTCGGCCGCTTCGATAGGGCTCCTCTACGGCGGGAACTACACGGCCGCCACGCTGTACGCGGCCGATTCCCTCTCGTCGTCGGCGTCGCTCAGCTCCATGACGAAGATCGCCGACGCCAAGACCACCGGCAAGGAGTTGGAGATCTCCGCCAAGACGCCGGTGAAGACGCGGTACGTTCTCGTATGGATCACGGCGGCCCCGTACTCGGGGACGGACGCCTACAGCGGGGACGGCTACAAGCAGGCCATCACCGACGTGAAGTTCACGGGGTGATGACTCACCGGAGAGGAAGGGGGTCCGATGGCGCAAAGCGGCGGCTACGACGCGGCGAGCGACCAGGACCTCCTCGCCCGGCATGTGGAGGGCGACCCCGACGCCTTCGGTGAGCTTGTACGGCGCCACCGGGATCGGCTCTGGGCGGTTGCCCTGCGGACGCTGGGGGACCGCGAGGAGGCCGCTGACGCCGTCCAGGACGCCCTGGTGTCGGCCTACCGCGCCGCCCACACCTTCCGCGGCCAGTCCGCCGTCACGACCTGGCTGCACCGCATCACCGTGAACGCCTGTCTGGACCGGGCCCGCAAGGCGGCCTCCCGCAAGACCTCGCCGGTCGACGACACCGAGCGTCTGGAGCACCTGCTCGAACCCCATGAGTCGGCCGCCGCCCCCGCGGAACGCAAGGACGTGCACCGCCAGCTCCTCGAAGCCCTCGGCACCCTCCCGCCCGACCAGCGAGCGGCGCTCGTCCTGGTCGACATGCAGGGGTACCCCGTCGCCGAAGCCGCCCGCGTCCTCGATGTGCCGACCGGGACGGTGAAGAGCCGCTGTGCCCGGGGCAGAGCCAGGCTCCTGCCCCTGCTCACCCATCTGCGACCGGAGAACACCGGGGACGCCGAGGAAAGCGGCGGTGGACGGAACCGGGCGCAGGGGACATCCGTCCCACCGGCAGCGGACCCTCCCGACGACGGGTCGGGCGGTGCCGGGTCAGGGGATTCAACAGCGGTGAAGGGCGGAGGTGGGCGAGCGTGACATCGACGACGGACACGACCGGACACCCGGACGTCGCGGAGATCTCCGACCTCACCGAGGGCCTGCTCGCCCCTTCCCGCAGCGCCGATGTACGCCGGCACCTCGACGGCTGCGCACTCTGCGCCGACGTCCACGCGTCACTCGAGGAGATCCGCGATCTGCTCGGCACGTTCCCCGAAGCGCCTCCGATGCCGGACGACATAGCCCACCGCATCGAGGGCGCCCTCGCCGCCGAGCGCGACGCCGCAGCCGTCGGAGGCACGGTGTCCCGCGGTGCCTCCACGGCAGCCCATGTTTCACGTGAAACAGCGACCGCCACGGACCGCCCCTCGGGACATGCCCGCACCTCCACCACCGGTCCGGGCCGCAAGAGCGGCAAGCGGGGCGGGCGCCGAAGGATCGCCGTCCTGGGCGCCGTCCTCGGTGCCGCCGCCCTGGGGCTCGGGGGCGTCCTGATGTCGTCCCTGACGGGAGACGGGGAACCGGGTAGCTCCCCGCAGGCGCACTCCACCGCCTCGGACACCTTCGCCCAGGGCACCCTGGAGCAGAGGGTCACGGAGCTCCTCGGCGAGGCCCAGGGATCGAAGGCGCCGAACAGCGTCGGCATCGACGGTGTCAGCGGCAGCCCGAGCACCAAGGTCTTCAAGGAGCCCACGGTCCCCGACTGCGTCCAGAAGGGCATCGGCCGCACCGACGCCGCCCTCGCCACCGAGGAAGGCGTCTACAAGAGCACGGACGCGCTTCTCGTCGTGCTGCCCGACACCTCCGACAGCACCAAGGTCGACGCCTACCTCATGGACAGGACCTGCGTCACGCATCCCTCGTCGGGCCCGGCCAAGATCCTTCTCAAGGACTCCTTCACCCGTCACTGACGGCCCACCTGCGGCTCCGTCCTCGGCTGTTCTCCCCAAGGGGTCCTTACTCCGTGTGCCCGGACACACCGGGAATGCGCGCCCCTTAGGATCCGTTGGGTGGGGTGAGAGTTCAGAGCAGCTCCCACCGGTCGAACGACGCAGACCAGAGACGAGGAACTAAGCCGTGAGCGACGTCCGTAACGTGATCATCATCGGCTCCGGGCCCGCCGGCTACACCGCCGCGCTCTACACCGCGCGTGCGTCGCTGAAGCCGCTGGTGTTCGAAGGCGCCGTCACCGCGGGCGGTGCTCTGATGAACACCACCGAGGTGGAGAACTTCCCTGGCTTCCAGGACGGCATCATGGGCCCCGAGCTCATGGACAACATGCGCGCCCAGGCCGAGCGCTTCGGTGCCGAGCTCATCGCGGACGACATCGTCTCCGTCGACCTCACCGGTGAGATCAAGACCGTCACGGACACGGCCGGCACGGTTCACCACGCCAAGGCCGTCATCGTCGCCACCGGCTCCCAGCACCGCAAGCTCGGCCTGCCGAACGAGGACGCCCTCTCCGGCCGCGGCGTCTCCTGGTGTGCCACGTGTGACGGGTTCTTCTTCAAGGACCAGGACATCGCCGTGATCGGCGGCGGCGACACCGCGATGGAGGAAGCCACCTTCCTCTCCCGCTTCGCCAAGTCCGTCACGATCGTCCACCGCCGTGACACCCTGCGCGCCTCCAAGGCGATGCAGGAGCGCGCCTTCGCCGACCCGAAGATCAAGTTCGTCTGGGACAGCGAGGTCGCCGAGATCCAGGGCGACCCGAAGCTGGCCGGTCTGAAGCTGCGCAACCTCAAGACCGGAGAGCTCTCCGACCTGGCGGTCACCGGTCTGTTCATCGCCATCGGCCACGACCCGCGCACCGAGCTCTTCAAGGGCCAGCTCGACCTGGACGAGGAGGGCTACCTCAAGGTCGCCGCGCCCTCGACCCGGACGAACCTGACCGGTGTCTTCGCGGCTGGTGACGTGGTGGACCACACCTACCGCCAGGCGATCACCGCGGCCGGCACCGGCTGCTCCTCCGCTCTCGACGCCGAGCGCTTCCTCGCCGCCCTCGCGGACGAGGAGCAGGCCGAGCCCGAGAAGACTGCTGTCTGACCCCCCTCTCCCGCCCCACCGCACAAGGAATGAAGGAGCCCCCTGTGGCCGGCACCCTGAAGAATGTGACCGACGCCGACTTCGATGAGGTCGTCCTCAAGAGCGACAAGCCCGTTCTGGTGGACTTCTGGGCCGAGTGGTGCGGCCCGTGCCGCCAGATCGCTCCGTCCCTCGAGGCCATCGCCGCCGAGCACGGCGACAAGATCGAGATCGTCAAGCTCAACATCGACGAGAACCCGAACACGGCGGCGAAGTACGGCGTCATGTCGATCCCGACGCTGAACGTCTACCAGGACGGCGAGGTCGCCAAGACCATCGTCGGCGCCAAGCCGAAGGCCGCGCTCGTCCGCGACCTGGAGACCTTCATCTCCGAGTGACGCACCGTTTCACGTGAAACAGTGCGTGAAACAGCAACGTGGAACAGACGTGGGGCCGGTCCGCGAGGACCGGCCCCTTCGTCATGCCTACAGCGGTCGCAGCGCCGGCTCCTTCTGTACGGCCCCCAGCAACCGGTCCAGGGCCATCTCCACGTCTTCCTTCCAGGAGAGCGTGGTCCGCAGCTCCAGTCGCAGCCGCGGGTGGCGGGGATGCGGTCGTACCGTCTTGAAGCCCACGGCCAGTAGATGATCGGCGGGGAGCAGACAGCCCGGTTCCTTCCACCGCGCGTCGCCGAACGCCTCGATCGCTTTGAAGCCGCGCCTCAGCAGATCCTTCGCGACGGTCTGCACCATCACCCGGCCGAGCCCCTGCCCCTGGTACCCCGGCATGATGAACGAGGTCATCAGCTGCACGGCGTCCGGTGCCGCGGGACTCGTGGGAAACGCCGTCGAGCGGGGCACATAGGCGGGCGGTGCGTAGAGGACGAATCCCACGGGACGATCGTCGACGTACACCACCCGGCCGCAGGATCCCCAGTCCAGCAGGACGGCGGAGATCCAGGACTCCTTCTCCAGCGCAGCCGTTCCCGCCTTCAGCGCGGCCGCACCCCTGACGGGGTCGAGTTCCCAGAAGACACACGAGCGGCAGCGCTTGGGAAGGTCCTGAAGGTTGTCCAGCGTGAGCGGTACAAGCCGACGCCCCATGAAGGCTGTTCCTCGCTTCCTTCGCCCGCAGCGTCGCGAGCGGCTGTCAGAGCGCTGCGTTCCCTGAGCAGACTGCCGACGAAGCCGCCGACCGCGCCCAGTCCCAGCCCCGCGCTCACCAGTCCCGTCCGGCTCATCGTTCGCATGGCCCCCGCCTCCCACGTCGAGGTGCTGCCTGGTGGATGCGCCCTATCCCCTCGCATCGTATCCACGTTGCGATTCCCGTCGATACCGACTGAACGCAAAGAGCGAGCCGTGTCCCGGACACACCGGACACGGCTCGCTCAGACCGTCGCAGGGCCGACCTGTGGCTCAGTCGTCCGCTTCCTCGGAGTCGTCCTCCTCGCCGAGCCCCTTCTGCAGGGCGAACCCCTCGCCGGGGGCCAAGGTGCCGAGGATCCGCTCCAGGTCATCGACGGAGGCGAACTCGACGGTGATCTTGCCCTTCTTCTGCCCCAGGTCGACCTTCACCCGGGTCTCGAAGCGGTCCGAGAGCCGGGTGGCGAGCTCGGACAACGCCGGGGAGACCAGAGCCCCGGCACGCGGCTTCCGGGAACGCTGGGCCGTCTGCGGCCGGGAACCCATGAGGGTCACGATCTCTTCGACGTTTCGCACCGAGAGTCCCTCGGCCACGATCCGGTGGGCCAGCCGCTCCTGCTCCTCCGCGTCCTCCACGGAGAGCAGCGCGCGAGCGTGCCCGGCGGAGAGCACCCCCGCCGCCACCCGGTTCTGCACGGCCGGCGAGAGCTTCAGCAGACGCAGCGTGTTGGAGACCTGCGGGCGGGACCGGCCGATGCGGTCCGCGAGCTGGTCGTGCGTGCAGTTGAAGTCCTTCAGCAACTGGTCGTAGGCGGCAGCCTCTTCCAGCGGGTTCAGCTGCGCCCGGTGAAGGTTCTCCAGGAGGGCGTCCAGCAGAAGCTTCTCGTCGTCCGTGGCCCGCACGATCGCCGGGATCGCCTCCAGACCCGCCTCGCGGCAGGCCCGCCAGCGCCGCTCACCCATGATGAGCTCATAGCGCCCGGGACCGAGCTGCCGTACGACGACCGGCTGGAGGAGACCGACCTCCTTGATGGAGATGACGAGTTCTTCCAGCGCGTACTCGTCGAAGACCACGCGGGGCTGCTGCGGGTTCGGCGTGATCGCGTCGAGGGGGATCTCGGCGAAGTAGGCACCGATGGGCGGTGCGGGCGTCTCCTCCGCGTCGTAGGCCGACAGATCCGCTGTTTCACGTGAAACAGTCGGCAGTGTGGCCACCTTCGCCGCGGCCACCCCGCGGTCGGAGTTCAGACCCGGTCCGCCCGCCGGGGACGGGGAGCCCGTCACCGCGGTCTGCGCCGGCGTCTTCTCCGTCGGGGCGGCAGGGATCAGTGCGGCGAGACCACGGCCCAACCCCCTCCGTCGCTCATTCACTGGATCCCCTCCACCATGCTCGGATTGTTCTGTGCGCCGATATGGGCGTGGGTGGCGTCATAGCTGATCCCGACACCCTTCAGCGCGATCTCTCGGGCCGCCTCAAGATAGGAGAGGGCACCGCTCGATCCTGGATCGTAGGTCAACACCGTCTGCCCATAGCTCGGTGCTTCGGAGATACGGACCGAGCGAGGAATGCTCGTCCGCAGGACCTCGTCTCCGAAGTGGGTGCGCACCTCCTCGGCGACCTGGGACGCCAGGCGCGTCCGGCCGTCGTACATGGTGAGCAGAATGGTCGACACATGCAGAGCGGGGTTGAGATGCCCCCGTACCAGGTCGACGTTGCGCAGGAGCTGGCCCAGTCCTTCCAGTGCGTAGTACTCGCACTGGATCGGGATCAGGACCTCGGCACCCGCCACGAGCGCGTTGACCGTCAGCAGGCCGAGCGAGGGCGGGCAGTCGATGAGGATGTAGTCCAGCGGCTGCTCATAGGCCTGGATGGCCCGCTGCAGCCGGCTCTCCCGTGCCACCAGGGATACCAGCTCGATCTCCGCACCGGCGAGATCGATCGTGGCGGGAGCGCAGAAGAGGCCTTCGACATCGGGGACCGGCTGGACGACCTCCGCGAGCGGGCGGCTCTCGACCAGCACGTCATAGATGGACGGAACCTCGGCGTGATGGTCGATTCCCAGGGCAGTGGACGCGTTGCCCTGCGGGTCGAGGTCGACGACGAGGACCCGGCCGCCGTGCAGGGCCAGGGAAGCGGCAAGGTTCACGGTCGTCGTGGTCTTGCCGACCCCGCCCTTCTGGTTGGCGACCACGATGATCCGGGTCTGCTCCGGACGTGGCAGACCCTCGCCGGCGCGGCCCAGTGCCTCCACCGCCAGTTGGGCAGCACGACCGATCGGAGTGTCGTCCATCGGGGGCGGTGTTTCACGTGAAACATCCTCCCCCAAGGACTCGGTACGGGGACCGGGGACCGGATCGGCCATCGGTCCCGCGATGTTGGCGTCGGACCGCAAGGATTCACTCTCCTCGACTTCAAGCTCGCAATGAACAGAGCCTGCCATGTCTTCGGGGTCGCGAACCAGTGAGGCCTGTTGTTCTGTGGAGAAATCCACCTCTGTGGACAACTCCACGCCCGCATCGAGTGAACCGAGAGGCTTGTCCAGCGAGCCGAAGGACTTACGGTCGCGGGGTTCGGCAGCGGCGCGGCCGCGGCTGATGATGCCGTGGAGCAGGGAGCGACGTTTCACGTGAAACACGATGCCCACTACCTACGGCCGAATGGACGCGACACTCCCACCCCGTCACCTCAACGACGGCTCACCGTCGGCGGCGGACACGCCCCGTCCGGGCCGCCTTCGCCCGCTTGGCCGCGAACCGCACGCCTCCGGGGCTCTCCCCGACCTCGACCCGCACCACCGTGGAGAGCGGGTCGACGACGTCCTCGCCGACCTGGAGGATCGAGGTGCCGACCGCGCCCAGCTTGCTCAGAGCCGTGGCCGCGCTCTTCAGCTCCTCCTCGGCGGTGTCGCCCTTGAGCGCGAGCATCTCACCGTAGGGGCGCAGCAGCGGGATGCCCCAGGTCGCCAGACGGTCCAGGGGAGCCACGGCACGGGCGGTCACCACATGCACGGGCGGAAGCTTGCCCATGACCTCCTCGGCGCGGCCACGGACCACGGTGACATGGTCCAGGCCGAGGAGCTCGACGACCTCGGTGAGGAAGTTCGTGCGCCGCAGCAGCGGCTCCAGAAGAGTGATCTTCAGGTCCTCGCGCACCAGCGCCAGGGGGATACCGGGCAGCCCGGCACCCGAGCCCACATCGCACACGGTCACGCCCTCGGGCACGACCTCGGAGAGCACCGCGCAGTTGAGGATGTGCCGCTCCCACAGGCGGGGCACCTCGCGCGGGCCGATGAGGCCGCGCTGTACGCCTGCCTCGGCCAGGAGCTCGGCGTACCGGACCGCATCCGCGAAGCGATCACCGAATACCTCGCGTGCCACCTCGGGCGCAGGGGGGAGCTCCGCTGCCTCCGTCACGGGGACCGTCCTTCCGTACCGCATCGGCGTCCTGCGCCGACCACCAGAAACACCAGGCTGACAAAGACCGGCCCCGCCTGCGCTACAGACGGGGCCGGGGTGACGCACGTACCGAAACTAGTTGGGAAGCACGACGACGAAGCGCTGCGGCTCCTCGCCCTCGGACTCGCTGCGCAGACCCGCGGCCTTGACCGCGTCATGGACGACCTTGCGCTCGAAGGGCGTCATGGGCTTCAGCTTCACGGGCTCGCCGCTGTTCTTGGCGTCGGTCGCGGCCTTGGCGCCCAGCTCGGAGAGCTCGGCACGCTTCTTGGCGCGGTAGCCCGCGATGTCCAGCATCAGCCGGCTGCGGTCGCCGGTCTCCCGGTGCACGGCCAGGCGCGTCAGCTCCTGCAGTGCCTCCAGCACCTCGCCGTCCCGGCCGACCAGCTTCTGCAGATCACGGGCGCCCGAGTCGCTGATGATCGACACAGAGGCGCGGTCGGCCTCGACGTCCATGTCGATGTCGCCGTCGAGATCGGCGATGTCCAGCAGACCCTCGAGGTAGTCCGCCGCGATCTCGCCCTCCTGCTCCAGGCGGGTCAGGGTGTCTGCACCCTCGGCAGCGGAGGTGGTGCCTTCCGTCACGGGATGGGCTCCTTCTTACTTCTTGGAGGGGGACTTGGGGCGCTGCGGGCCGCCCTTGCGCTGCCCGGACTGGGCCTTGCTGCGTCCGCCCCCCGTAGTGGCCTTGGGGGCGGTCCGCGGGGCGGCGTCGGAGGGCTTGTCGTCCTCGGGCTCGTCGGACTTGCTCAGCGAGGTGGTCTCACCGGCCGCCTTCGGGCCGCCGGACTGGCGCTGCGACTTGGACTGCCGCTTCGGCTGCTGGCGCTTGGCGGCGGCCGCGCTCGTGGTGGTGCCGTCCTCGGTCTCCACGACGGTCTGGGCGTCGCTCTTCACCACGGTGCCGTCGGCCTGGGCCGCGAGACCCGCCTTGGTCAGTCCGTTGATGAACTTGCGCTCGGCCTCGTTGCGGTCACGGCCCTTGGCGACGATGGCCTTGATGATCGTCTTCTCGCTGCGGCGGCGGGTCTTGCCGGCGTGCGTCACGTGCTTGTACAGGCGCTCCAAGTACGCGGCCTGGGCCTTGGAACCCGGGGTCGGGTTGTTGTGGATGACGTACATCTGCTGGCCCATGGTCCACACGTTGGTGGTCAGCCAGTAGACGAGGACACCGACCGGGAAGTTGATGCCGAAGACGGCGAACATCACCGGGAAGACGTACATCAGCATCTTCTGCTGCTGCATGAACGGCGTCTTCACCGAGGTGTCGACGTTCTTCGTCATCAGCTGGCGCTGGGTGAAGAACTGCGAGGCCGACATCAGGACGATCATGATCGCGGTGACGACCCGGACGTCCGTGAGCGAGGCTCCGAGGGCCGAGGCCTCCGACGCGCTGTCGGTGAACTTCGCGGCCAGCGGAGCGCCGAAGATGTGCGCCTTCTGCGCGCTCTCCAGCAGGCTCTGGTTGATCACGCCGATGGTGTCACCGTTCGCGATGCCGTTGAGCACGTGGTAGAGGGCGAAGAAGAACGGGGACTGCGCCAGGATGGGAAGGCACGAGGAGAGCGGGTTGGTGCCCGTCTCCTTGTACAGCTTCATCATCTCTTCGGACTGACGCTGCTTGTCGTTCTTGTAGCGCTCCTGGATCTTCTTCATCTCGGGCTGGAGCGTCTGCATGGCCCGGGTCGCCTTGATCTGCTTCACGAAGAGCGGGATCAGGCAGATGCGGATCAGGATCACCAGAGACACGATCGACAGGCCCCAGGCCCATCCGGTGTCAGGGCCGAAGATCTTGCCGTACACCGTGTGGAACTGGACGATGACCCAGGAAACGGGTGTCGTGATGAAGCTGAAGAGGCTGGCAATCGTGTCCACTAATCATGCTCCTTGGGCATGGGACGGGGTCTCTGCGGCCGGGCTCGAGGAATGCTCGGTGGCCGTTTCGGCGGCGGAGGTCCCGCCCCTGCGTGCACGCCAGGCGTCGCGCAGCATTTCGTGCCACCGCGGGCGCTTCCGCGGCGGGACATGGTCCACACCCCCCAGCGACCACGGGTTGCACCGCAGGATGCGCCAGGCGGTGAGTGCCGTTCCCTTGATCGCGCCGTGCCGGTCGACGGCCGTGTAGCCGTAGTGGGAGCACGAAGGGTAGTACTTGCAGACCGGACCCAGCAGTGGACTGATCGTCCACTGGTAGAGCTTGATCAGGGCCAGCAGCGGGTACTTCATCGCGCGCCCCCTCCCAGCAGCCTTTGAAGGGCGGCATCAAGGTCTTGGGTCAGCTGTGCGTGGTCGGCGTCACCCGCACCGGGCAGCGCCCGTACGACTACCAGGCTACCGGGGGGCAACAGAACGACTCGGTCGCGCATCAGATGGCGAAGTCTGCGCTTCACCTTGTTGCGCACGACCGCTCCACCCACGGCCTTGCTCACGACGAAACCCGCACGCGTCGGGGGAGCGCTCTCCCCAGGCGCGTGCGGGTCCGTGGCACCGCTTCGAAGGTGGACGACGAGCGTCGGGCGTCCGGCCCGGCGGCCCCGTCGTACCGCGGTCGCGAAGTCCTCGCGCCGCCTCAGCCGATGCTCGGTAGGCAGCACGACGTCATGACCTGATCAGGCTCAGGCGGACAGGTTCGCGCGACCCTTGCTGCGGCGGTTCGCGAGAATCGCGCGGCCGGCACGGGTGCGCATCCGCAGGCGGAAGCCGTGGGTCTTGGCGCGACGACGGTTGTTCGGCTGGAAGGTGCGCTTGCTCACTCGGGGGCTCCAGAAATCAAATCGGTGTGGCGGGTGCCGTCCTGGCTGTCACCGTGCGCCCACGAGTAGCTCTCGTTACGCCCGAGTGCACCGCTTCCCGATCACCTGACGCGATCTGTGCCCATCGGAGGCAGGCGGCAGCAGCCATCGACAACTCGACCTGGTTACGGTACGCGCGGCTGCGCCATCCGGTCAAACCAGGGGTCACCGGGAGACACTATCCACAGCCTGGGGACAACAACTTGAACCGCACCCGTCGCCCTGACTACCGTGGCTGGACTCCGATTCGTTCCTTTGACCCCTGCTTCCCGACCGCGAGTACTCGGCTCCCGCCGAACTGCATGACGACCCGTCCCGCAACCACACGTTCGTGGGACCCCCCCACGAGAGAGCGTGCCCTGTGGCTGACGTACCTGCCGATCTTGCCGCAGTGTGGCCACGCGTACTGGAGCAGCTCCTCGGTGAGGGCCGTGGCCAGGGTGTCGAGGCGAAGGACGAGCACTGGATCCGGCGCTGCCAGCCGCTCGCGCTGGTCGCCGACACCGCGCTGCTCGCCGTACCGAACGAGTTCGCCAAGGGCGTACTGGAGGGCCGGCTGGCCCCCATCGTCAGCGAGACGCTGAGCCGTGAGTGCGGCCGCCCGATCCGTATCGCGATCACCGTGGACGACTCCGTGGGCGAGCCCCCGGCCCCGCCGGCGCCCCCGGTCCAGCAGCAGCCGCAGCCGCGCTACGAGGAGCCCGAACTCCCGTCCGGCCCGTACGACCGCCCGTACGACGAGCCCAAGGGCCGCTACGACAGCACGTACGACAACTCCTACGACAGCCCTTATGACGGCGGCTACGGCCGGCACCGCGCCGAGCAGCTCCCGGGTCCCTCCGGCGAGGGTCAGCGCGGGGACCAGCTCCCGACCGCGCGGCCCGCGTATCCCTCGGAGTACCAGCGCCCGGAGCCCGGCGCCTGGCCGCGGCCCCAGCAGGACGACTACGGCTGGCAGCAGCAGCGGCTGGGCTTCCCGGAGCGCGATCCGTACGCCTCGCCGTCCCAGGACTCCTACGGCTCCCCGGCCAAGGACCCCTACGCGTCCCCGTCCGCGGACTCCTACTCCCAGGACTCCTACGGTCAGCCGTCGCAGGACTACCGGCCGCAGTCGATGGAGCGGCCGCCGTACGACCCCGCTCCCTATGAGCAGAAGCGGCCCGAGTACGACCAGCGGGACGCCGGCCGGCGTGAGCTGCCCGAACCTCCGTCCGGTTCGGGTCCGCCGCAGCGGCCCGGCGCACCGGGGATGCCCGGGTCGGCCGCGCCGTCGCCCTCGACGGGCGGACCGGGGGAGCCGACCGCACGGCTGAACCCGAAGTACCTCTTCGACACGTTCGTCATCGGCGCGTCCAACCGCTTCGCGCACGCGGCCGCGGTCGCCGTCGCGGAGGCGCCCGCGAAGGCGTACAACCCCCTCTTCATCTACGGCGAGTCGGGGCTGGGCAAGACGCACCTGCTGCACGCGATCGGACACTACGCGCGGAGCCTGTACCCCGGCACGCGCGTGCGGTACGTCAGCTCGGAGGAGTTCACCAACGAGTTCATCAACTCCATCCGCGACGGCAAGGGCGACAGCTTCCGCAAGCGGTACCGGGAGATGGACATCCTGCTCGTCGACGACATCCAGTTCCTGGCGGACAAGGAGTCGACGCAGGAGGAGTTCTTCCACACCTTCAACACGCTCCACAACGCGAACAAGCAGATCGTGCTGTCCAGTGACCGGCCGCCCAAGCAGCTCGTGACGCTGGAGGACCGGCTGCGGAACCGTTTCGAGTGGGGTCTGATCACCGACGTCCAGCCGCCCGAGCTGGAGACGCGGATCGCGATCCTGCGCAAGAAGGCGGTGCAGGAGCAGCTCAACGCCCCGCCGGAGGTACTGGAGTTCATCGCCTCGCGGATCTCGCGCAACATCCGGGAGCTGGAGGGCGCGCTGATCCGGGTGACCGCCTTCGCCTCGCTCAACCGGCAGCCGGTGGACCTGGGGCTGACGGAGATCGTCCTGAAGGACCTGATCCCCGGCGGCGAGGACTCGGCGCCCGAGATCACCTCCACGGCCATCATGAGCGCCACCGCCGACTACTTCGGCCTCACGGTCGAGGACCTGTGCGGGACCTCGCGCGGGCGGGCGCTGGTGACGGCCCGGCAGATCGCCATGTATCTGTGCCGTGAGCTGACGGACCTCTCGCTGCCGAAGATCGGCGCGCTGTTCGGCGGCCGCGACCACACCACGGTCATGCACGCCGACCGCAAGATCCGCAATCTGATGGCCGAGCGGCGCTCCATCTACAACCAGGTGACCGAGCTGACCAACCGCATCAAGGCCGGCTGACCGCCGTACGACGCCGTGGAGGGCGCCTCGGGAGCCATCCCGGGGCGCCCTTCGTGTGTGGAGGGCTGTCGTCGTGTCCCGGCCGCTCGTCATCCGGTGTTCGATTCCAGGCCGGGTTACGGCCGCCCTCCACAGATTTGGTGACTTTTTCCCGTCCACACCCTGGGGACCCGGAAGTTGTCCAGACTGTATCCACAGGCGAGCCTGTGGGAGGAGCATCGAGCCAGGTCAACAGGTTGTGGATTCGTGGACAAAGACCGTCCACAGGCTGTGGACAAAAAGTCGGTCCACAGGCTGTGCACGAAGTTGTCCACCGGCAACCCACAGGCTGCGGCCGGTTGTCCCCAGCGATCAGCGGTTTCTCCACATCTCTGTCCACTGTTCGGCAAGCCGACGCGTCTTCTCACTGTGTCGAGTGAAAGGCGTCACACGAAGTTGCCGGGTTGGGCTGTGGGAAAGACGGGTAAAGCTGGGGACGACGCTGGGGAGAAGTCGCCCCTCCCTGTGCACGGAGTGTGCAGAACTTTCTGTTCTCCACAGACGGGCCCGGTTGTCCACCGCCTCCGCCCACAGGGCCAGTGGATAAAAAACAGCCTCTGAGCTGCGAAAACAGGGTTATCCACGGTATCCACAGGCCCTACTACTACTGACAACTAGAGAGAGCCAGGAATCCGTTTCGAAGTGGGTCCTGTGCACAACTCGCTCTCCGGTGCCCGGCTGCCCCTCGTCACGACTTGACCCCGAGAGGCACCTACTGTCAGTGCGGTGCGTCAGACTGGTCCCCGGTGGTCCTTCCCCTCACAGGGGCCGACCAACCGACACCAGACAGACGAAGCCAGGCAGGCCGAGAAGCGCCGGCAACAGCAGGAGGCGGCAAGAGTGAAGATCCGGGTGGAACGCGACGTACTCGCGGAGGCAGTGGCCTGGGCGGCGCGCAGCCTCCCGGCCCGTCCGCCGGCGCCTGTCCTCGCGGGCCTGCTGCTGAAGGCCGAGGACGGCGCCCTGAGCCTCTCCAGCTTCGACTACGAGGTCTCCGCGCGCGTGTCCGTGGAGGCCGAGGTCGAGGAGGAGGGCACGGTCCTCGTCTCCGGCCGTCTGCTCGCGGACATCTGCCGCGCGCTCCCCAACCGGCCGGTGGAGATTTCCACAGACGGTGTACGGGCGACCGTGGTCTGCGGCTCCTCGCGGTTCACCCTCCACACACTGCCTGTGGAGGAGTACCCGTCGCTGCCCCAGATGCCGAACGCGACGGGCACCGTCCCCGGCGAGGTCTTCGCCTCCGCCGCCGCCCAGGTGGCGATCGCCGCCGGCCGTGACGACACGCTCCCCGTCCTCACCGGTGTGCGCATCGAGATCGAGGGCGACACCGTCACCCTCGCCTCCACCGACCGCTACCGCTTCGCGGTCCGCGAGTTCCTGTGGAAGCCGGAGAACCCGGACGCCTCCGCGGTCGCCCTGGTCCCCGCCAAGACGCTCCTGGACACCGCCAAGGCCCTCACGAGCGGCGACAGCGTCATCCTGGCGCTCTCCGGCTCGGGCTCCGGCGAGGGCCTGATCGGTTTCGAGGGCGCCGGCCGCCGGACGACCACCCGTCTCCTCGAGGGCGACCTGCCGAAGTACCGCACGCTGTTCCCGACCGAGTTCAACTCCGTCGCCGTGATCGAGACCGCCCCCTTCGTGGAGGCCGTCAAGCGTGTGGCCCTGGTCGCCGAGCGCAACACCCCGGTGCGGCTCAGCTTCGAGCAGGGCGTGCTCATCCTGGAGGCCGGCTCCAGCGACGACGCACAGGCTGTGGAAAGGGTCGACGCCCAGCTCGAGGGCGACGACATCTCGATCGCCTTCAACCCGACCTTCCTGCTGGACGGCCTGAGCGCGATCGACTCCCCCGTCGCCCAGCTCTCCTTCACGACGTCCACCAAGCCCGCGCTGCTCAGCGGCAAGCCGGCCATGGACGCCGAGGCGGACGACGCCTACAAGTACCTGATCATGCCGGTGCGACTGAGCGGCTGAGCCGCCCGACGTTGTCCACAGGCCGTGGAGAACCACCTCCCGGCCTGTGGGCAAACCCGCAGGTGAGCCTGTATGTGGGCCCCCACGTCTGAGCGCGTATGCCCACAGGTGTGCGTGAGCGTCCGGGTTTAGGCTCGGACATGGGTACGAAGGTGCCCCACACGCCACACAGCGACCTAAGGAACAACTGATGGAGCTCGGTCTCGTCGGCCTCGGCAAGATGGGCGGCAACATGCGCGAGCGGATCCGCCGCGCGGGCCACACCGTCGTCGGATACGACCGCAACCCGGACCTCGCCGATGTCCACAGCCTCGAAGAACTCGTGGGCAAGCTCGAGGCCCCGCGCGTGGTGTGGGTGATGGTCCCGGCCGGTGCCGCCACCCAGTCGACGATCGACGAGCTGGCCGAGCTGCTGGAGCCGGGCGATGTCGTCGTGGACGGCGGCAACTCCCGCTGGACGGACGACGAGAAGCACGCCGAGGAGCTGGCCGCCCAGGGCATCGGCTTCGTCGACTGCGGAGTCTCCGGTGGCGTCTGGGGCCTGGAGAACGGCTACGCGCTGATGTACGGCGGCACCGAGGAGAACGTCGCCAAGGTGCAGCCGGTCTTCGACGCGCTGCGGCCCGAGGGCGACTTCGGCGCGGTGCACGCCGGCAAGGTGGGCGCGGGCCACTTCGCCAAGATGGTCCACAACGGCATCGAGTACGCCATGATGCAGGCCTACGCCGAGGGCTGGGAGCTCCTGGAGAAGGTCGACTCCGTCACCGACGTGCGCGAGGTCTTCCGCTCCTGGCAGGAGGGCACGGTCATCCGGTCCTGGCTGCTCGACCTCGCGGTCAACGCCCTCGACGAGGACGAGCACCTCGACAGGCTGAAGGGCTTCGCCCAGGACTCCGGCGAGGGCCGCTGGACCGTGGAGGCCGCCATCGACCACGCCGTGCCGCTGCCCGCGATCACGGCCTCGCTGTTCGCGCGGTTCTCCTCCCGCCAGGAGGACTCCCCGCAGATGAAGATGATCGCGGCGCTGCGCAACCAGTTCGGCGGCCACGCGGTCGAGAAGAAGTAATCCACAGGGTCGCCCCGCGATCCACAACCCTGGGGGAGGTCGGCGAACGACCATGCACGTCACGCATCTGTCGCTGGCCGACTTCCGCTCCTACGCCCGGGCCGAGGTCCCCCTCGACCCGGGCGTCACCGCCTTCGTCGGCCCCAACGGCCAGGGCAAGACGAACCTCGTCGAGGCCGTCGGCTATCTCGCCACCCTCGGCAGCCACCGGGTCGCCTCCGACGCGCCCCTGGTTCGCATGGGCGCCGACCGCGCGATCATCCGGGCCCAGGTCAGACAGGGCGAGCGGCAGCAGCTCGTCGAGCTGGAGCTCAACCCCGGCAAGGCCAACCGCGCCCGCATCAACCGGTCCTCGCAGGTCAGACCCCGCGACGTGCTGGGCATCGTACGGACCGTGCTGTTCGCGCCCGAGGACCTCGCGCTGGTCAAGGGGGATCCCGGGGAGCGGCGGCGGTTCCTGGACGAGCTGATCACGGCCCGTTCGCCGCGGATGGCGGGGGTGCGGTCGGACTACGAGCGGGTCCTCAAGCAGCGCAACACCCTCCTGAAGTCCGCGGCTCTCGCGCGGCGGCACGGCGGACGGTCCATGGACCTGTCGACGCTCGACGTGTGGGACCAGCACCTCGCGCGGGCGGGGGCCGAGTTGCTCGCGCAGCGGCTCGACCTGGTCGCGGCCCTCCAGCCGCTCGCCGACAAGGCGTACGAGCAACTCGCGCCCGGCGGGGGGCCGCTGGCCCTGGAGTACCGGCCGTCGGCGCCCGGCGAGGCGCACACGCGCGAGGATCTCCACGCCCAGCTGATGGCGGCGCTCGCGGACGCCCGCAAGCAGGAGATCGAGCGGGGCGTCACCCTCGTAGGACCTCATCGGGACGATGTGGTGCTCAAACTCGGTCAGTTGCCGGCCAAGGGGTACGCCTCCCACGGCGAGTCCTGGTCCTACGCGCTCGCGCTGCGGCTGGCCTCCTACGACCTGCTGCGGGCCGAGGGCAACGAGCCGGTGCTGGTGCTGGACGACGTCTTCGCCGAACTGGACGCGCGCCGGCGGGAGCGGCTGGCCGAACTGGTCGCGCCCGGGGAGCAGGTGCTGGTGACGGCGGCCGTCGACGACGACGTACCGCATGTGCTGAGCGGGGCGCGGTACACCGTGGCGGACGGGACGGTGGAGCGCGTATGAGCGAGCAGGAGCCCCCCGTGACCCCCGGGCCCCCCGACGGCCGCCCCAGGACGCCCGAGCCCTCCGGCGTCGACCTCGCGCGCGTGGCGCTGCGTGCGGCGCGCGAGCAGGCACGCGCGCGGGGGGACGCCGCGCAGCAGAAGAAGCAGGCGCGCCGCGGCGGTGGCCTGCGCTCCGGCGCGCGGGCGGACGGGCGCGATCCCATGGCGCTCGGCGCGGCGATCAACCGGCTGCTGAACGAGCGCGGCTGGGAGGCGCCGGCCGCCGTGGGCGGGGTGATGGGGCGCTGGCCCGAGATCGTCGGCGAGGACGTGGCCAAGCACTGCGTGCCGGAGCGGTACGACGAGGACGAGCGGGTCCTGGTGGTGCGCTGCGACTCCACGGCCTGGGCGACGAATTTGCGGCTGCTGGCCCCGACGCTGGTCGCCCGGCTCAACGAGGACCTCGGACACGGCCGGGTCAGACAGATCAAGGTGCAGGGTCCCGGCGGCCCGGTCCGCCGCTACGGCCCGCTGCGCGCCCCCGGGAGCACCGGCCCCGGCGACACATACGGGTGATCTGCGTCACGTGAGGACGGCCGGGTTGGCACGCGCGTACCGCCCCGGCCGTCCTCACGTGTGTCCGGCACAAGCTCCGCGGGGGGCGCGCCGTTCTTCGCCCACAGCCTGTGGACGGCCCCGGAAGGGCCCGCAGGCGGGGGCGATTTCCCGCGATTTCCGACCTGACCCGTCGGTAGCCAAGGGTTGACACCCGGAAGCGCTGAGTGCCTCCGTGAGCCCCTTGAAGCCCCCTTCCGTATATCGGGACCCGTCGGAGACCGGTTGAGGGCGGCACATCAGGACTCAGGTACCGGCAAACCCCCATCACTGTCAGTGCTACCGGTAGACTGGAAGCCAATCCCGCCCCAAACGTGGGGACCGCCCGGGACAAGCTGAGCAACGCTGATCAAGGCTTACCAACGCAACATGCCGCAGCCGCTCCGGCGATCCGCCGAGGAGCCTGGCTCGTGCTGTGCCAGAAAGGGCGCTTCGTGGCCGATTCCGGCAACCCCAACGAGAACAACCCGTCCACCGACGCCGGCGCCAACGGCGAGGTCACCGCCTCGTACGACGCCAGCGCCATCACCGTCCTCGAGGGCCTGGACGCGGTCCGCAAGCGCCCCGGTATGTACATCGGCTCCACGGGCGAGCGTGGTCTGCACCACCTCGTGTACGAGGTCGTCGACAACTCGGTCGACGAGGCGCTGGCCGGTCACGCCGACACGATCGACGTGACGATCCTGGCCGACGGCGGCGTGCGCGTCATCGACAACGGCCGCGGCATCCCGGTCGGCATCGTGCCGTCCGAGGGCAAGCCGGCCGTCGAGGTCGTGCTCACCGTGCTGCACGCGGGCGGCAAGTTCGGGGGCGGCGGCTACGCGGTCTCCGGCGGTCTGCACGGCGTCGGCGTCTCCGTCGTGAACGCCCTGTCGTCGAAGGTCGCCGTCGAGGTGCGCACCGACGGCCACCGCTGGACGCAGGACTACAAGATGGGCGTCCCCACGGCGCCCCTCGCCCAGCACGAGGCCATCATGGAGACCGGCACCTCGGTCACCTTCTGGGCCGACCCGGACATCTTCGAGACCACCGAGTACTCGTTCGAGACGCTCTCCCGGCGCTTCCAGGAGATGGCGTTCCTCAACAAGGGTTTGACGATCAAACTCACGGACGAGCGCGAGTCGGCGAAGGCCGTCACCGGTGCGGACGAGGCGGGCGCCGACGAGAAGTCCGAGGTCAAGAGCGTCACGTACCACTACGACGGCGGCATCGTCGACTTCGTGAAGTACCTCAACTCCCGCAAGGGAGACCTGGTGCACCCGACGGTGATCGACCTCGAGGCCGAGGACAAGGAGCGCGCCCTCTCCCTCGAGGTCGCGATGCAGTGGAACAGCGGTTACAGCGAGGGCGTGTACTCCTTCGCCAACATCATCCACACGCACGAGGGCGGCACCCACGAGGAGGGCTTCCGCGCGGCCCTGACCAACCTGGTCAACAAGTACGCGCGCGACAAGAAGCTGCTGCGCGAGAAGGACGACAACCTCACGGGCGACGACATCCGCGAGGGTCTGACCGCGATCATCTCCGTCAAGCTGAGCGAGCCGCAGTTCGAGGGCCAGACGAAGACCAAGCTGGGCAACACGGAGGCCAAGACCTTCGTCCAGAAGGCGGTCTACGAGCACCTGCAGGACTGGCTGGACCGCAACCCCGTCGAGGCGGCGGACATCGTCCGCAAGGGCATCCAGGCGGCCACCGCGCGCGTGGCGGCCCGCAAGGCCCGCGACCTGACCCGCCGCAAGGGCCTGCTGGAGAGCGCCTCGCTCCCGGGCAAGCTCTCCGACTGCCAGTCGAACGACCCCACCAAGTGCGAGATCTTCATCGTCGAGGGTGACTCCGCCGGCGGCTCGGCCAAGTCCGGCCGCAACCCGCAGTACCAGGCGATCCTCCCGATCCGCGGCAAGATCCTCAACGTCGAGAAGGCCAGGATCGACAAGATCCTGCAGAACCAGGAGATCCAGGCGCTGATCTCCGCCTTCGGCACGGGCGTGCACGAGGACTTCGACATTGAGAAGCTCCGCTATCACAAGATCATCCTGATGGCGGACGCCGACGTCGACGGCCAGCACATCAGCACCCTGCTGCTGACCTTCCTGTTCCGCTTCATGCGGCCGCTGGTCGAGGCCGGGCACGTCTACCTCTCCCGCCCCCCGCTCTACAAGATCAAGTGGGGCCGGGACGACATCGAGTACGCCTACTCGGACCGCGAGCGCGACGCGCTGATCGAGATGGGCCGGCAGCGGGGCAAGCGCGTCCGCGAGGACTCGATCCAGCGCTTCAAGGGCCTCGGCGAGATGAACGCCGAGGAGCTGCGCGTGACCACGATGGACCAGGAGCACCGGGTCCTCGGCCAGGTCACCCTGGACGACGCCGCCCAGGCCGACGACCTGTTCTCGGTCCTCATGGGCGAGGACGTCGAGGCCCGCCGCCAGTTCATCCAGCGCAACGCCAAGGACGTCCGCTTCCTCGACATCTGAGTCGGTCTCAGCTGACCGCATCAGGAAGGATCTTCACCAGCAATGGCCGACGAGAACACTCCCGTCACCCCTGAAGAGGGCGAAGTCGCGATGCGCGTCGAGCCCGTCGGGCTCGAGACGGAGATGCAGCGCTCGTACCTGGACTACGCGATGTCCGTCATCGTGTCCCGTGCGCTGCCCGACGTCCGTGACGGTCTCAAGCCCGTCCACCGCCGCGTCCTGTACGCCATGTACGACGGCGGCTACCGCCCCGAGCGCGGCTTCTACAAGTGCGCCCGCGTCGTCGGCGACGTCATGGGCAACTACCACCCCCACGGCGACTCCTCGATCTACGACGCCCTGGTCCGCCTCGCCCAGCCCTGGTCGATGCGGATGCCGCTGGTGGACTCCAACGGCAACTTCGGCTCCCCGGGCAACGACCCGGCGGCGGCGATGCGCTACACCGAGTGCAAGCTGGCGCCGCTGTCGATGGAGATGGTCCGTGACATCGACGAGGAGACCGTCGACTTCACGGACAACTACGACGGCCGCTCCCAGGAGCCGACCGTCCTGCCCGCCCGCTTCCCGAACCTGCTGATCAACGGCTCCGCCGGGATCGCGGTCGGCATGGCGACCAACATCCCGCCGCACAACCTGCGCGAGGTCGCGGCCGGCGCCCAGTGGTACCTGGAGAACCCGGAGGCCACGCACGAGGAGCTCCTGGACGCTCTCATCGAGCGCATCAAGGGCCCCGACTTCCCGACCGGCGCCCTGGTCGTCGGCCGCAAGGGCATCGAGGAGGCGTACCGCACGGGCCGCGGCTCGATCACCATGCGCGCGGTCGTCGAGGTCGAGGAGATCCAGAACCGCCAGTGCCTGGTGGTCACGGAACTGCCGTACCAGGTCAACCCGGACAACCTCGCGCAGAAGATCGCCGACCTGGTGAAGGACGGCAAGATCGGCGGCATCGCGGACGTCCGCGACGAGACGAGCTCGCGCACGGGCCAGCGCCTGGTCATCGTGCTGAAGCGGGACGCGGTCGCCAAGGTCGTCCTGAACAACCTCTACAAGCACACGGACCTGCAGTCGAACTTCGGCGCCAACATGCTGGCCCTGGTCGACGGCGTCCCGCGCACCCTCTCCCTGGACGCCTTCATCCGCCACTGGGTGACGCACCAGATCGAGGTCATCGTCCGCCGTACGCGCTTCCGTCTGCGCAAGGCGGAGGAGCGCGCGCACATCCTGCGCGGCCTGCTGAAGGCCCTGGACGCCATCGACGAGGTCATCGCCCTCATCCGGGGCAGTGAGACCGTCGACGTCGCGCGTACGGGCCTGATGGAGCTCCTGGAGATCGACGAGATCCAGGCGAACGCCATCCTCGAGATGCAGCTGCGCCGACTGGCCGCCCTGGAGCGCCAGAAGATCGTCCAGGAGCACGACGAGCTCCAGGCGAAGATCAACGAGTACAACCAGATCCTCGCCTCGCCGGTCCGCCAGCGCGGCATCGTCAGCGCGGAACTCGCCGCGATCGTCGAGAAGTTCGGCGACGACCGCAAGACCATGCTGGTGCCCTACGACGGTGACATGTCCATCGAGGACCTGATCGCCGAGGAGGACATCGTCGTCACGGTCTCGCGCGGCGGGTACGTCAAGCGGACCAAGACCGTCGACTACCGCGCCCAGAAGCGCGGCGGCAAGGGCGTGCGGGGCACGAAGCTGAAGGAAGACGACATCGTCGACCACTTCTTCGTCTCCACCACGCACCACTGGCTGCTGTTCTTCACCAACAAGGGCCGGGTGTACCGCGCGAAGGCGTACGAGCTGCCCGACGCCGGCCGGGACGCGCGCGGCCAGCACGTGGCGAACCTGCTCGCCTTCCAGCCGGACGAGGCGATCGCCGAGATCCTCGCCATCCGCGACTACGAGGCGGCGCCCTACCTGGTGCTCGCCACCAAGGGCGGCCTGGTCAAGAAGACGCCGCTGAAGGATTACGATTCGCCCCGTTCCGGCGGTGTCATCGCCATCAACCTCCGGGAGACGGAGGACGGTTCCGACGACGAACTGATCGGTGCCGAACTCGTCTCGGCCGACGACGATCTGCTGCTGATCAGCAAGAAGGCGCAGTCGATCCGTTTCACGGCCACGGACGAAACGCTCCGCCCCATGGGCCGCGCCACCTCGGGTGTCAAGGGCATGAGCTTCCGCGAGGGGGACCAGCTCCTCTCGATGAATGTTGTTCGACCCGGTACGTTCGTGTTCACTGCCACAGACGGCGGGTACGCGAAGCGGACCGCCGTCGACGAGTACCGCGTCCAGGGCCGCGGCGGCCTCGGCATCAAGGCCGCCAAGATCGTGGAGGACCGCGGTTCGCTCGTCGGCGCGCTGGTGGTCGAGGAGACCGACGAGATCCTCGCCATCACGTTGTCGGGTGGTGTGATTCGTACGCGAGTCAACGAGGTCAGGGAGACGGGCCGTGACACCATGGGCGTCCAACTGATCAACCTGGGCAAGCGCGATGCCGTCGTAGGTATCGCACGTAACGCCGAGGCGGGGCGCGAGGCGGAGGAGGTCGACGGCGACGAGGCCGTGGACGAGACCGCCGAAGCCGCCGCGACCACCGGCACGGACGAGGGTGAGGCGCCCTCGGCCGAGTAGGCACGAGGAGTGAGTCATCGTGAGCGGAGCCACGGGCGCCGGTACGTCTGCCGGCACGGACAAGAACGGCGGCGGCCGTGGCTCCGCCGCGCCGGAGGGGGACGCGCGCACGACCAGCGCGCGGGGCGCGGAGGGACGTGAGCAGGACACGCACACGACCCAGCTGAAGGCGATCAAGCCGACCGCCGACGCGCCCTCCCCCTCGCCCGACACGCAAGGATCCAAGGGATCCCAGGGGGGAACCGTGACGGACACCAGAGGTCCGCAGGCCCAGCAGCCGGCCTCACCGCTGCCCGCCGACCGGCAGGCCCAGCAGCCTGCCGCGGCGCCGTACCACCCGCCGCAGGCCTACCCGACCCAGGCGACGCCGCCGGGTACGGTACGCCGTCCGCGCACCGGCGCCGGAGCGCGCACCGTGCCGCGGGTCCGCAAGGCGCGGCTGCGGGTCGCGAAGGCCGACCCGTGGTCGGTGATGAAGGTCAGCTTCCTGCTGTCGATCGCGCTCGGCATCTGCACGATCGTCGCGGCGGCGGTGCTGTGGATGGTCATGGACGCGATGGGCGTCTTCTCGACGGTCGGCGGCACCATCTCCGAGGCCACCGGCTCCAACGAGTCCAACGGCTTCGACCTGCAGTCCTTCCTGTCCCTCCCCCACGTCCTGATGTTCACGACGATCATCGCGGTCATCGACGTCGTCCTGGCGACGGCCCTCGCGACCCTCGGCGCGTTCATCTACAACCTCTCCGCCGGCTTCGTCGGCGGCGTGGAGCTGACGCTCGCCGAGGACGAGTGAGCTGCCGCTGAAACCGCCGTGGGCGGTCCCCCGACAACCGATTTTGGGACTGCCCACGTCGTGCGCTAATCTTCAGGAGTCAGCGCGCGGGACATACACCGCAGAGCGCGGCGGGGCTATAGCTCAGTTGGTTAGAGCGCATCCCTGATAAGGATGAGGCCACAGGTTCAAATCCTGTTAGCCCCACCAGCGAAAAGACCCCCGGATCATTGGTCCGGGGGTCTTTTGACATCAGTCACTGATCATCGCCCGGCAGGACGGCGGCTTCGGCTCCTGGTCCGACGCGGTGGGCTCGCCACCGCCTCGGTCCGGCGGCGAAGGGGAGGGGGCCTCGTCCTTGGCGCTGCCGTCCAGGTCCCGGCCGGAGCCGGCTTGTGCGTCGTGTGGGGATTGCTCCGACCGTCGGACCGCCCCGACCCGCTGAGGGGGGCGAGGGCATGAAAAGGCCCGGTCGCTGGCGACGGGGGATGCACCAGCGACCGGGCTTGGGCCAAGGCTAACAAGGGTGGTTGATCAACGGGAGGCGACTGGTCGGGCGGAGGGGGGAGTTGTGACCGGGATCACTTTGAGGTCAGGTGGGGCACGGAGGATCGTACGAGAGGCGGGGGAGGTACTCGTGCCACTTCTCGGCGGTGAGGACGTTGCGGGTGGTGGCGCAGATGTGGGTGATGGCCCGGTCGACGTCGAGGTTCCACAGCCGGACCGTGTCGGCGCCGCTGGAGACGCCCAGCATGCGGCTGTTGGGGCTGAACGACAGGAAGTTGCCGGTCTTGGCGTTGGGGCTCATCGACTGGCCGATGGGGGAGGCGTCGGAGGGGACGCGGACGTTCCAGAGGCGGACCGTGTTGTCGTTGCCGCCGCTGGCGAGCGTGCCGCCGTCCTTGCTGTAGGTCAGGGAGACGACCGCCTCGGTGTGGCCGGTGAGGGGGGAGCCGAGGCGGCCCGCCCGGGAGAGGTCCGCGATGTTCCACAGGCGGACCGTGTCGTCGTCGCTGCCGGAGGCCAGGGTTTTCCCGTCGGGGCTGAAGGCGAGGGCGTTGACCGGACCCGAGTGGCCCTTGAGAGGGGTGCCGACGGGCGTCGTACGGCCCGGGTCGGTCACGTTCCACAGGCGGATGGTGGCGTCCGCGCTGCCGGAGGCCAGGGTCTTCCCGTCGGGGCTGAAGGCGAGGGAGTTGACGTAGCCGCGATGCCCGGTGAGCGGGGCGCCCAGCCGGGTGACGTGGGACGGGTCGGCCACGTTCCAGAGCTGGATCGTGCGGTCGTCGTAGCCCGTGGCCAGGGTCCGTCCGTCGGGGCTGTACGCGAGCGCGTCCGGGCCCGTGAAGCGGGTGCGCAGGGTGATCGGGGCGCCGTGGGAGACGGGACGGGCCGGATCGGTGACGTCGTAGAGATGGACCGCGCGGTTGTCGGTGAGGATCGCGAGGGTGTGGCCGTCGGGGGAGAAGGCCAGCGAGCGGTAGCCACCGTCGGCCGCCATGAACGGCTCGCCGAGCGGCTCCGGCCGCCCGGGCCGGGCCACGTTCCACAGGCGGATGCGTCCGTCGCGGGCCGCCGTGCCGAGCACCCGCCCGTCCGGACGGAACGCGCCGGTGCTGCCGATCATGTCCGCGGTGGGGACCGACCACAGCCGGACCTTGGTGTCCCCGCTGCCAGTGGCGAGGGTGGTGCCGTCCGGGCTGAAGCCCAGCGCGTACATCTCGCCGCTGCTGCCCGCGAGGGGCTCGCCGAGCTGGGAGGGGTACTTCGGGTCGCTGACGTTCCACAGGATGGCCGTGCTGTCCGCGCTGGCGGCGGCGAGCAGGGAGCCGTCCGGGGAGAAGGACACGGACCAGACGGGACCGGTGTGACCGGTGAGCGGGGCGCCGAGGGCGGCCGGGCGGGCGGGGTCCGACACCCGCCACAGCCGTACGGTGTCGTCCGCGCTGCCGCTGGCGAGGGTACGGCCGTCGGGGCTGAACGCCACGGAGTGGATCGTGCCGTCATGGCCGGTCAGCGGCTTGCCGAGGAGACGCGGCCGGCTCGGGTCGGCCGTGTTCCACAGGCGTACGGCGTTGTCGTCGCCGCCGGTCGCGAGGGTCCGGCCGTCGGGGCTGAACGCCACGGAACGCACCGCGGCGGTGTGGCCGGTGAGGGTGGCGAGGGCCTTCGGCGCGGCCGGGTCGGCCACGTTCCACAGGCGGACCCCGCTGTCCTCGTTGGCGGAGGCCAGGGTGTGGCCGTCGGGGCTGAAGGCGACCAGGTAGACGGTGCCGCCGTGCGCCTGGAGCGGCTTTCCGAGGGGCCGGGGAGCGGCGGGCCGGCTCATGTCCCACAGGCGGATCGTGCCGTCGTCGCCCGCGCTGGCGAGGGTGCGGCCGTCGGGGCTGAAGACCGCGCTGCTCACCCAGCTCGTGTGGCCGGTGAGGGGCTTGCCCAGCGGCTCGGGCCGGGAGGGGTCGGCCAGGCTCCACAGGCGGACCGTGCGGTCGTAGCTGGCGGTTGCGAGCAGTTTGCCGTCCGGGCTGAAGGAGGTCAGGTAGACGGCGCCGGTGTGGCCGAGGAGCGGGGTGGCCAGGGGCGCGTTGACGATGGAGATCAGGCGGTTGCGGGCGCCCTCGTCGTCGGGCCGCAGCCGGTGGGCGACCAGGTCGAGCTGCGCCGACAGCGACGGGTCCGTGTACTGCACCCGGTCCGCCTCGGCGACCACCTGTTCGAACACGGCGTCGTTGCGCTGCTGCCAGGCGACGACCGCCGCGCCGACCGCCAGCACGGCCAGCACCACCAGGGCCGACACCGCGGCGCGGCTGATCCGGACCGTGCGCCGGCGCAGCCGGACCGACGCGGCGAGGAAGTCCACCGCGCTGCGGGTGAGGAAGGTGTCACCGGCGGACTTCGCCCAGGTGTGGGCCTGTTCGAGGCGGGAGCCCCGGTAGAGCAGCGAGGAGTCGCGGTGCGAGCCCTCCCAGGCCCGGCCGTCCTCCTCCAGGCGCTGGCGCAGCAGATGGTCGCTGCGGTCCTCGTCGATCCACTCGCGCAGGCGCGGCCACGCCGTCAGCAGCGCCTCGTGGGTGATCTCCACGGACTCCGCGTCCAGCGTCACCAGCCGGGCGCGCACCAGCGCCTCCAGGGACTCCTCCGTCGCGCCGGGGTCGGTGGACTCCTGCGCCAGCTGACGGCGGGTGCCGCGGCGGCGGGTGGCCTGGGTGTCCTCGCCGAGCCGGACCAGCCGCAGCAGCAGCAGCCGCGCGGCCGTGCGGGCGGCGGGGTCGAGGCCGGACCAGGCGCGTTCGGCGGTCGCGGCGACCGCGCCCTGGATACCGCCGGCCGCGCGGTAGCCGGCCAGGGTCAGCCTGCCGGCCTTGCGGCGCTGCCAGGTGGCGAGCAGGGCGTGCGAGAGCAGCGGCAGCACACCGGCGTCGTGCGCGCCGCGCGGGCCGTCGGCGCTGACCTCGCGGACGATGAGCTCGGCGAGGCCGGGTTCGAGCTCGAGGCCCACGGCCTTCGCGGGGCCGGTGACCGCCTCGCGCAGCTCCGTCGTGGTCAGCGGGCCGAGGACCATGTGCCGGTGCTGGAGGGCGTCGGCCAGTTCGGGGTGGGCGAGGCACTGCTCGTAGAAGTCGGCGCGGATGCCGAGCACGACAAGGGCCGGGGCCCGCTCCCCCGCCCCGGCGGGCGTGGCAGCGGCGTGCAGCAGCTGTACGAAGAGGCGTCGGCCCGCCTCGTCGGCGCAGAGGGTGAAGACCTCCTCGAACTGGTCCACGATCACGACGGCGGGGCCGGGCCCGGGCGCCGCCCCCCGCGCCCAGTCGGCGACGGCCTCCCGCACGGACCGCGCGAACCACGGCGAGACGGGGTCGCCGTGCGCGCGGGCGTCCTGCACGAGGGGCGCCAGCCCGGGGATCCGGGCGGCCAGCTCACCGAGCGGATCGGCACCGGGGACGAGGTGGAGGACTTCTGCGTGGGGGGTGGTTCCTTGGGGGACCGTTCCCTGCGGGGTCTTGCCCTGGGGGGCTGCTCCTAGCGGGGCCGTTCCCTGCGGGGCGGTTCCTTGAGGGGCCGTTCGTTGCGGGGCTGCTCCTAGCGGAGCCGTTCCCTCCGGGCCGGTTCCTTGCGGGGCTTCTCCCTGCGGGCGGTCGGCCTGGGGCGGGTGTCCATGCTGTGCGCCGCCGTGCCGCAGGTCCCCCGGCCGCAGGTCTTCCTGCCAGGGGTTTCCCGGCCGTGCGTCGCCCTGCCGCTGATCTCCCGGCCGTGCGTCGCCCTGCCGCAGGTCTCCCGCGCGCTGGTCTCCCGCGCGCTGGTCTCCCGCGCGCTGGTCTCCCGCCCGCAGGTCTTCCTGCCGAGGGTTTCCCGGCCGTGCGTCTCCCCGCCGTGCGTCGCCCTGGGCTGCGGCGTCCCCCGCGTCCTTCTCGCCGTCGGCGAGCGCCCCCTCCCGCAGGGCGGGTACCAGGCCCGCGCTGAGCAGGGAGGACTTGCCCGCGCCCGAGGCTCCCACCAGCATCACCAGGCCGCCGGTGCTCCGGGCCGCGCGCAACTGGGCGACCAGGGCCTCGGTGCTGCGCTCCCGGCCGAAGAACCAGCGGGCGTCCTGCCGGCGGTAGGAGGCCAGGCCCCGGTAGGGGCACACACTCCCCGGAACGGCGGACTCGCCCGCGGCGGAGGCCGAGGTGCTCTGCTCCTTCCGCGTCTCCTCGGCCGGTACGGCGCCCTCGCCGGTCGCGACCGGGTCGGCCAGGGCGCGCTCCCAGAGCCGCTGCCACTGGGGCATGTCGTACAGGCCGGGAGAGACGGGCGCGGGCCTGGCGCGGCGTGCGTCGGGTATCAGCACATGGAGGACGGCGGCGAGGGCGGCGAAGTGGGCGGGGACGTTCCTGGCGCGGCGCCAGTCGCTGATCCGCTGGGCGGACACCCGCACCGGCCGCCCGCGATCGTCGACCCGCTGCAGCCGGGCAACCGCCTCGGACACGCGTTTGAGGGGCGGGTTGCCGGCCTCCTTGTACAGCAGCGCGAGACGTTCCGCGAAGGCTGTACGCGCCCCCGAGTCGGAACTCAAGGCCTCCACCCCTTTACTTCCCCCGCACCTGGAATCCGGACCGGAAAACTCACTTTATACGGCTGACCTGCGGCGACGAGGGCGACCGGAGGTCGGTACCCTCCTCGCCGCGAGCCGTAGCTGGCAGGATCCGAAGGGCAACCGGACGTCACCCGCACCGTTCGGCAGCGGTCCGCACGAGGGGAGGGACCGGTGCCGAACGGTGCGGCGCGCGCGATGGCGTGGGCAGTGCGCACCGGTCACTTTCCGCTCCTCGGTTCCCGAACCGGGTTGAGCTACCCCGGGCCCCCGGCCCTCACGCATTGATCCACTTCCCGGGCTGGTTCCCGATCACCTTTGGCCGAGACCTGGGCCCTCCCGTCCCGCCGCAGGGGCAATGCCCGCCGTCCGAATGCTTGATTCGCGTCTGGTGAGAATGAAGTTTTCAAACCCCGAGAGTGCGGATCCAGCAGGGCGTGCTGGAGGCACTGACATGCAACGGGACGATCTGATCCTGATCAAACTGACGGAGCCGGTGGACAAGCTGGAGGCGTTCCGGGCCCGGGCGCGGGCGGCGATCGCGGCGGCGCAGCAGGCGAGTCCCGTCCGAAGCGGCTCCGGAGATATGGATAGCTGACGACCCGTCAGATATCGTCGCCCACACCGTGCCGATACGGCGATACGGAAGGGGCGAGCGCCATGGAGAGCCGGAGCCGAGAGAGCCGAGAGAGCCGAGAGGGCGGACCGGGCGGTCCCCCGAGCCCGCAGCCGCCGGGGGATCCGCGCTGGGTCGCGATGTTCCACGACCCGGTCTCGGATTCCTGGCGGCCCGCCGCCGAATCCCCCGACCGCACCCCGGTGCTGTACGCGATGGGTGAGATGACCCAGGTCAAACGGGCGAGGGGGGACGCGGCGACGGTCGCCCTCTGGGGCCCGAAGGACGGCGCGTGGCACCTCTTCGAGCCGGTCGGCGCACCGACCGCGGACCCGGAAGTCGCCGAGGGCCCACATGGCGCCGAGGGCCCGGGTGGTGCCGAGGGTCCGGGTGGTGCCGAGGGCCCACATGGCGCCGAGAGCCCGGGTGGTGCCGAGGGTCCGGGTGGTGCCGAGGGTCCGGGTGGTGCCGAGGGCCCACATGGCGCCGAGGGCCCGGGTGGCGCCGCTCCCAGCAAGCTCGCCGAGCGTATGGAGGACCGCCGGCATCAGGTGATCATGGCCGGGCTGAGCAAGGCGGGCCTGTACGACCTCACCGCCGACGACGTCACGGCCGTACGGACCCTGGTGGACCGGGCCGACGAGACCACGCTGCGCCAGGTGGCCCACTGGCTGGCCGTCGCCGCGGGTCAGCCCGCCGGGTAGGTCCAGCCGAAGGAGGCCAGCGCGCGCGCCCTGGCCTCCGCGACCGCCATGCGTGCCACACGCTCCGCGGGGTCGACGTGCGAGGCCTGACCCGTGGCCTGGCCTGCCCACTTGCGGTAGAACAGCCCCGCCTCCGGGGTGAACCAGCCTCGGCTCACCGCGTTCAGCGCCAGCAGCAACCCGGTGTCCTCGGAGGCCGGCAACGCCATCCAGCCACCGAGCGAGGTCAGCAGATCGCGGCGTACGAACAGGGAGGCCGGGTGCACCTGGGCGCGGTGGTCGTGCGCCTTCCAGTGGGCCAGGACGACACCGCGTTCGAGGGGGCCGCCGGTGGGATCGCCGGGGAAGCCGACGGTGGAGCCGTCGGGGAGGAGGTCCAGAACCCGTGAGGTGGCCCAGCCGAGGTCGGGATCGCGCTCCAGGGCGGCTAAGTCCCGGGCGAGCGCACCGGGCGTGAGCAGGTCGTCGGCGTCCAGGACCTTCACGTACGACCCGTCGCAGTACGCCAGCGCGATCGTCCGCGCGACACCGGGCCCGCCGGGGCGTCCCTGCCGGAAGGTCACCCGGGAGTCGTCGGGGACGTACGGTCGGACCGCGTCCGTCGTACCGTCCTCCTGGATCACCCAGTGCCACTCCCAGTCCTCGGGCAGCTCCTGCTCGCGCAGCGACTTCCAGGCCTCGGGCAGATACCGGGCCGAGGGCGCGTGCACGGCGGTGAGGACGACTATGCGGCGGCTTCGTTCGTGGACCTGGGGCACGGGCGTCAGGGTAGCCGGGTGATGTGTACATGCGGCGAAGGCCCGGTCGCTCGGGGGAGCCGCCGGGCCTGCATCGTGCGGTCTGTACGCAGGTCGCCGTCACGTAGGGGTGGATCTGAGCTGAGCTTGTACGGGTTCAACGCTGTACGGGTTCACGCCGTACGGGTTCACGCTGTACGGGTTCGACGCTTGTACGGGTCAACGCTGCAGCGGGATCGAGGGCTCGGCCTCCTCCTCGTCCTCGTCCTCCAGGTCGCAGGCCTGCTCGGCCGCTTCCGCGTCGGTGAGGGGGAGGTGGCGGCAGTTCGGGGACTTGCCATGGGCCTCGGCGAGGATGCGCTGCTTCATCGTGGGAGGCAGGGAGCGGGAGTGGAACCAGTCCCAGGAGGAGGCGGCGGCCGGCGACGCGACCGGCACACCACCGGTGACCGGGCCGGAGGGGCCGGAGGGACGCGCATCGCCGGTGATCCCACGGGCCGGCACGCCACGAGGAGCGGGCACGGCATGGGCCGGCCCGTCGAGGGCAGGCACTTCCACGGCGGGGCCGTCCTGGGCGAGGACTTCACGGCCGAAGCTCTCGCTGCCGAAGCTCTCGCTGGTGAAGCGTTCGTCACCGAAGCCCGCACGCTCGGAGCCCGCACGCTCGGAGCCCGCACGCTCGGAGCCCGCACGGTCGAAGCCCGCACGCTCGAAGCCCCCGTCGCCGAAGCTCTCGTCCCGGAAGCCCTCGTCCCCCAAGCTCTCGTCCCGGAAGCCGTCCCGGCTGACATGCTCGCCGCTGAAGTCCTCACTGCTGAGGGCCCCACCACCAAAGCTCTCACCGCGCGTGCTCTCACCCCCGATGCCCGTCTCGGGGATCCCCGCGCCGTGCGGGTTTCCCTCGCCGCCGGTGGCCTTCTCGCCGCCGGTGTGCTTCGGCCCCGTCTGTGCCGTCGCGGTCGCGGCGGTCGAAGCGACGAAGCCGAGCGCCGTGCACACCGCGAGGAACGCGGTGACGATGGCGGTCCACAGCTTCATGACCCGGTTCACGGTCATGCCCCTCACCTTCAGGTTGGGCGATTTGCGTACTTTGCTCATGATGTGTAGAGCGAGCGCGAACCGGGGGACCGACGCACACGACGAGGCGATGTTCCGATGAACACCACTCGTATGGACGCACCGGGGGCAACGGGTCTCAGCTGGGCCTGGCAGGGGAGTTGACGGGCCGACGCAGGTCACCGATCGATATCGGTCGGTGTGTATAGTCGGGCGCCAGAGGTCCCCTACGTCAAGGAAAGACGAGGTCGCGCGGTGAAGAAGCTGCTCCTGGTCGCACTGGCCGCCATCGGCGGTCTCCTCGTGTACCGCCAGATCCAGGCGGATCGCGCCGAGCAGGACCTGTGGACGGAGGCGACTGACTCCGTGCCCACGGGTTCCTGAGTACCGACACCAGACTGAGATCGACATCAGACCCCGGCCGCCGCAGCGGTCGGGGTTTTGCGTTGCCACCCGTTCGCCGGTCCTCTCCGGTTGCGAGGGCTCCGGTTTGCGGATAGAGGCGGGCGTTCCGGGCGGTCGCGGGGAAGTGGGGGGTGGACGCCGGGGCGGCGGGGCAGGATGAGCCACGTTCGGACCAAGGCGAGGGGGCGGGTTCTGATGGCCCGGCGTAGGGGGCGTACGGGGCGCGCGGCGACGGGGCTGCGCGCCGTGGTCATGGGCGTGCTGCTGTGCTGGGCGGTCCCGGCGCCGGCCGCCGTCGCCGCGCCCGACATCCCGTCGTACGCCTTCGCCGACGACGTCCGCGAGGCCCGCGCCGCGACCGGCGCCTCCGGGGCCGTGCGCCTGGAGGCCGGAGCGACGTACAAGAGCACCCTCGACGGGGGCGGGAAGGCGTACTACCGCCTCGAGCTCGACGACGTGTCCACCACGTACGTCGCCGTCACCGCGATCCCCCGCGCCGGGACCACCCCCGCCGTCGGCGACGGCATCACGGTCTCGGTGCAGGACGCCGACAGCGGGAGCTGCTCCTACGAGTCCGCGACGATCGGCGCGGCGCGCAGCCCGCAGCCGGTGACGGCCTGGGGCGCACGGGAGATCCGGCCCGGGAAGGGGCTGTGCCAGAAGGCGGGCACGTACTACGTGGTCGTCGAGCGGTCGGACACCGGCACCGGTGAAACGGCCCAGGACCCCTGGGAGCTGGAACTCGCGCCCGTCAGCGAGCCGCCCCTCGCCCGGGCCGGCACCACGAGCACGCCCGAGGCCTGGGACTCCGCGACCCCCGCCCCGCAGGCCGGGGAGCCGGTCGGGCGCCCCGGAGGCGCGGGTTTCACCGTGGCGACCGCCGTCGGGCAGGGCGTCTGGAGCGACGAGGTGGTCCCCGGCGAGACCGTCTTCTACCGGGTGCCCGTCGACTGGGGACAGCAGCTCTACGCCGAGGCCGACCTGGCCGGCGGCACCACGAGCAGCGCTTCAGGGTCCGGGGTCGGGGTCGGGGCCGGGTCCGGGTACGTGGTCGACGCGCTGGAGCTGACCCTCTACAACCCGGTGCGCGCCAAGGTGGTGGCCCGGGGCACCGGCTACGGCGGCACTCAGAAGTCGGCCGCCCTCGACCCGGTCCCGCCCGTCCGGTACGCCAACCGGTACGCGCCCACCGACCCCCGGAACAGCCTGCGATTCGCCGGCTCCTACTTCCTCGTCGTCCATCTCTCCACGCAGGTCGCCGAGGAGTTCGGGGACGGCCCCTACGAGGTGACCCTGCGCGTCCGCCTCGGCGGAACCCCGGAGTCCGGGCCGGGGTACCTGGGACGGGCCGTGCCCAGCGGGATCTTCGGCGCCGACACGGGAGAGCTCCGGACCGATGGAGCCACGACGGCCGGGGACGATCCCGTGATGCGGGCGGTCGCGGTGGCCGGTCTCGGCACCGGGAGCGCGTTGCTGCTGTTCCTCGGCGGCTGGACCCTCACCGCCCGCCGCCGGGCCTCCGCTCAGATCCGCGCCAGCGCCCAGAACCCGACGGCGTAACAGGCCAGCGCGAGCAGCAGCAGGGGCACCGCGACCTTGGCGGACGGCCCCGGCCGCCGCTGCCGCACGGCCCGGTGCCCCCGCGGCCGCGGAGCCTCCGGCACCGGGTCCTGAGCGGTGTAGGAGGCGGTGGCGGTGCTGGAGCGGGCCAGGGCGAACGTGGAGTCGTGGGTGGGGGTGAGGTACGGGTGAGGGGTGGAGGTGGCGGTGACCGCCGGCAGAGGGGGTGGCAGATGGAAGCTGCCGGTGTCCGACATGGAGGGGGTGGGGGTCGGAGTGGGGGTAGGGGTGGGGGTCGGTGTCGGGGTGACCGTCGGGGGATGCGGGGGGAGGCTCGGGGCGCTCGGCGGGGTGTGCGGGGCCGTGGGGGGAGCGGCGGTCGGCTGAGGGGGGACGGGACCGGCGTGGGACGGGGTCGGGGTGGGGGTCGGCGTCGGCGTCGGCGTCGGGGGCGGGTTCAGGGACGAAGACGTGTGAGGGGACGTTTCGCCTGGACCGGTCCCACCGGTCGGGCCGGGGGGTGCGAGGGGCCGGGCGGGGAAGGACCAGGACCCCGTTCCCGGGGGTGTGGTCGGCGGGGCGGGCACGAGAGGCTTCCTGGTGCGGCCCGGGTCGGGAGCCCCGGAAGGGGTCTTCCTCGGGAGCGGTTTCAGGGGCCCTTCGGGGGCGAACCCCTCCGGGAGCGGCCCGAGTTGGTTGAAGATCTCGATGATCTCGTCGTCGGGACCGGGCTCGGGGAGGAGTTCCACGGCCGCCGCCAGGGCCTTGCGCGCCCCCGTCGCCGTACGGAAACGCGCTTCGGGATCGGGCTGGAGCAGCAGGGCGACGACCTGCCACAGCGGATCCGGAATCCCCTTGGGGGCGCCGGGAGTTCCGTGCTCGGCGAAGTACTGCACGAGGGCCTTGGCGTCGGGCTTGGCGCCCTCCAGGAGGTACAGCGCGACCAGGCCAACGGCGAACAGGTCGGCGGGGAAGTCGGGTTCGGCGCCGAGCATCTGCTCGGGGGCGAGGTAACCGGGCGTTCCCACCACGAGGTTGGTCTCGGTCAGGCGCGGTTCGCCCAGCCGCATCGCGATGCCGAAGTCGGACAGCCGGAGGCGGGGGCGGGCGGTGCCGGTGGCTTCGAGGAGCACGTTCGCCGGTTTGATGTCACGGTGGACGACGCCCTCGGCGTGCACGGCGGCGAGCCCGGACAGGAGTTGGTCGAGCAGGGTGCAGACGAACGCGGGCGGCAGGGGACCGTAGTCGTTGACGAGGTTGACCAGCGAACCGCCGGCCACCAGGTCCATGGTGAACAGCACCTTGTCGTCGTCGGCGGCCCAGCTCGCGGGCGCGAGCACATGCGGGTGGTCGATGCGCAGTCCCTGTTCACGGACGAACCTCAGCAGGGAGTGGGCGTCCCGCTGCTGGAGCACCTTCGCGGCCACGTACCGGCGGCGGCGGTGGTCCCAGGCACGCCAGACCGCACCGACCCCTCCGCGCCCGATCGGGTCGGCCAGTTCGTACCGTCCGGCGAAGACCTCACCCATGGCAGTGCGTCGCTCCTCCCCCTCGGCTGTCCCCCTGCTGCGCCCTCGCCCTCCACGACGAGCGCTGAGACCCCCGTGCCCCCGTGCTCCCGTGCCCCCGCGGTCCTTCGGTCGGGTCCCCAAGGCCCTGCGGGTATGTCCCCCGTGCCCCCGTACTTGTCCCCCGAGTACCCCGTACCCGGTGTCCGTCTCCCCCGTGTCCCCCGTGGCCGCCCCTGGCGGCCAGGCGCGTGCGTTCCGGTGCCGAACCCCCTTCAGCGACCGGTCCGACGGCTCAGCTCTGGTGGGACTGGTAGTGCGTGACGGCGTCCGAGGTGCGGCCGGCGCCGTACACGCGGAGGAACTCTGCCAGTTCGGGGTGGCTCGGGGCGAGGGTGTCGGCGGCGTCGATGATGTCGCCGGCGGCGGCCACCGAGCGCAGCAACGACTGGATCTCGCGGACCACCCGCTTGACCGTGGGCGCGCCCGAACTGCTCGTCGTGGTGGTGGTGTTGCTGAGCACGGAGCCCCCTTGCGACCGCTTGATCTCGTCCATCCGCTCGGTGGCCTCGGCGGCGCTGACGCTGCCGTCCGCGACCTGTCCGGCCAGCTCCTGCAGCAGCTGTACGCGCTGCACCACGGCCGGGTTCCCGATCTTCGCCCGCTGACCGCTCATCAGCTGGGACAGCATCGGCGCGGACAGTCCCAGGACCCCCGCGAGACGAGCCTGGTTGAGGCCAAGATCGTCGATGAGCTTACGGAAGAGCGCCCCCAGTGGCTCTCCGTACCAGTTCCGCTGAAGCTCCCGCGCTCTCGCGGTCGCTTCCTGTTGTGCGGCGTCCATTGCGTCTCCCCATCGCTTCCCCAGAACATCCACGGTTCGCTGTAGCGAACCACGTCGAGCATCTTACGGAGAGTGGTCATTCACGGGGACCCCCAATCTTTTTGCGAGATACCCCCGGTGACCCGGTACTCTGGTCTGCGGCGGCCGTCGGGACGAGCTCTCGGCCGGGCGTCCCTTCCGGGGCCTTAGCTCAGTTGGTAGAGCGCTGTCTTTGCATGGCAGATGTCAGGGGTTCGACTCCCCTAGGCTCCACATCCGGAAAGCCCCTCTGACCTGCGGAAACGCAGGCGGAGGGGCTTTTTCGCGCGCCGACGGACTGCGGCGTACCGGGCCCTCGGACAGCGCCCACCCCCCGACACCCGGCCCCACCCGCCCGATCGCCGGGCCCCCACGCCCTGTCCAAAAGGACACACCCCGAGCGCACACCCTCCCTGCCCCGAGCACACCCGCCCCCACCGCGAGCGCACCCACCCCGACGAACTCGGCCCACTCGGGGCCCCGTTCCGCACGAAGGCCCCCAACCGACAGCGCCCGGCGCGGGCTCGGGCCCCGGTGGCCTCCGCAGCCGACGGCGTGCGGCTCGGGCTCGGGACCCGCGGTGCCAGGCACCCCACCGGGGCGGAGCCGTACGGCTCCGCCCCGGTGGGGGATGGTGTGGGGATCAGCCGCGGTCGTCGTCGCGGTGGGCTGCCTCCTCTTCGGCTTGCTTGGCCTGGACCTCCGGGTCGAGCGCGGCGCCGCTGCCGTCCACCGAGGTCAGGCCGCCGGAGGCGGGTACCTCCGTGGGGGCGGGCGGTTCGACCAGCCAGTCGGGGTTGGCCTGCTTGTCCCACCACTTCCAGGCCGCGAAGGCTCCGCCGGCGACCGCGCCGACCACGAGGACGATCCGGGCCGTCTTCCCGGCCCGGGCCCGCCGCCGGTGCTTGCGCACGAGCCGTTCGATGTCCCTCGGGGTCACCTGGCCCCGCAGCGCGGCGACCGCCGCGATGCCACGGGCGGTGGCCTCGTTCCTCACAGGGCCGGCCGCGGCGACCGCCTGTTCGATCTTCGGTCGTGAGTACTCGGCGGCCTGCCGCGAGTACTCGGCGGCCTGCCGAGCGGCGATCCGGGCGCGCAGGGCCGCGTCCTGAGCGGCCTGGTCGACCTTCGGCGGTACATGCGTCCGCGCCAGTTCCAGCCGGGGCGCGACATGGGTGTCGTACTGGGCGCGGGCCTGCTCGGCGGCCAGCGACACCTTGGGCGCGAGTCGTTCTCGGGCCTCCAGCGCGTACTGCGCGGCCCTTTCCTTGGCCGTGTCGGCGTAGGGCGCCACCACTTCCGCGGCGTGCAGCACGCTGTCCTTCGCCGAGCCGGTCGCGGCGCGCACGCTGTCGATGCGGGTCACGGGTTCCTCCTCCTCGGTGGCGTACGGTATTTCGACTTTCCACCCTTTTACGGATCATGCCTGCCGGTGGCCGTCACGGCACCCGCGGACGGGCATCCGGGTGCCGGGCGGCTGTGACAGGGGACCGGGCGAGTGCCATAGGGGATGAATACGGGCAACGGGACCTTGTCGTCGACAATGCCACGGATCGGCGCCGCCCGCTCCCGTCCGTGCGAGGATCGGGGGATCACACGAGCACAACGGAAGGCAGGATCGTGGCAGAGCAGCTCTACGCCACCCTGAGGACCACCAGGGGCGACATCGAGATCCGGCTCTTCCGGGACTTCGCCCCGAAGACGGTCGCCAACTTCGTCGAACTCGCCACCGGCGCGCGCGAGTGGGTCCACCCCGCCACCGGCGAGCGGTCCACGGCTCCTCTGTACGACGGGACGGTCTTCCACCGGGTGATGAGCGGTTTCATGATCCAGGGCGGCGACCCGCTGGGCAACGGCACCGGCGACCCCGGCTACCAGTTCCCCGACGAGTTCCACCCGGAGCTGCGCTTCGACCGGCCGTACCTGCTGGCCATGGCGAACGCGGGCCCGGGCACCAACGGCTCGCAGTTCTTCATCACCGTCGCCCCGACGGCCTGGCTCAACCGCAAGCACACGATCTTCGGGGAGGTCGTCGACAAGGCCGGCCAGAAGGTCGTGGACGACATCGCGGCCACCGAGACCAACCCGCGTACCCACCGTCCGCTGCGGGACGTCGTCATCGAGTCGGTGGTCGTCGAAACGCGGTAGCGCCGTCCGCGCCAGGAACCATTTGCCCCGCTCGTCCGTAAGGTTGAGCAGGGACGCGGCCCGCATGCCCCGTCCCGCTCGACGACGAACTGGGGGAGCTCATGGACCAGGCGCCAGGCAGCCGGCCGGACGGCACCCACAGCGGGCTGCCGTCCTGCTACCGGCACCCCGGCCGGGAGACCGGCATCCGGTGCACGCGCTGTGAGCGGCCGATCTGCCCGGAGTGCATGGTCAGCGCCTCCGTCGGGTTCCAGTGCCCCAGCTGCGTCCGTGAGGGCTCGGGCACGGGGCATCCGCCGGCGGCCGCACAGCCGCGCACCCTCGCCGGGGGCTCCCTCAGGGACGATCCGCGCCTGGTCACCAAGATCCTGATCGGGCTGTGCGTGGCTGTCTATCTGGTCCAGATGGCCGTCGGTGACCGGTTCACCACCAGCTTCGAGTTGCTCGGCCGGGCCTACGTGCCGGTCCTCGGGGGTGTCGAAGGCATCGCGGAGGGTCAGTGGTACCGGCTGCTGACCCCGATGTTCCTGCACGGCGGCGTCGTCCACATCCTGTTCAACATGCTCAGCCTCTGGTGGCTCGGCGGCCCGCTCGAACAGGCGCTCGGCAGAGCCCGCTATCTGGCGCTCTACTTCGTCTCGGGCCTCGCGGGCAGCGCGCTGACCTATCTGATCGCCGAGCCGAACCAGCCGTCGCTCGGCGCCTCCGGTGCCATCTTCGGTCTCTTCGGGGCCACGGCCGTCCTGATGCGCCGGATGCGCTACGACATGCGGCCGATCATCGCCCTGCTGGTGATCAACCTGATCTTCACCTTCGGGTGGAGCAACATCGCCTGGGAGGCCCACATCGGTGGTCTCGTCGCGGGCGTGGTCATCGGATACGGCATGGTCCACGCCCCGCGTGAGCACCGGGCGCTGGTGCAGTACGGAACGTGTGCGGTGGTGCTGGTCGCGGTCGTCGTGTTGACGCTCCTGAGGACCGCCCAGCTCACCTGAGCGTCCTGTTGTCCACAGTGGGTGGCGAATCTTGTGCACAACGTGCGGGGACGACGACGCCCCCTGCGGGTGACCTACGTCGGTGCAGGTCAGGCAGGGGGCGAACGCGTTTTCGAGTGGTGGTGACTGCCGGTAGTTAGGTCATACCGGCGTCAACCTCCGGTGAGTTATCCACAGATCGTCGTTTCTTTTCCCCACTCTGTGGACAGAAGGCTCAGGCCTGTGGATAACTCAGTGCGGCCGTGGCTACTTCCACTGCGTGGAGACGCCGAACCCGGCCGCGATGAAGCCGAAGCCCACCACGATGTTCCAGTTGTTCAGGCTGTCGATCGGCAGCGTGCCGTCGGTCACGTAGAAGACGACGATCCAGGCCAGCCCGATCAGGAACATGGCCAACATCACCGGGGCGACCCAGGCGCGGTTGGTCAGCTTGATCGCGGTCGCCTGCTTCGCCGGCGGCGGCGTGTAATCAGCCTTCTTGCGGATACGTGACTTCGGCACGAGGGTCTCTCCTGTCGATGCGCTGCGTGGCCGCGCAGGTGCTGGTCGGGCTCGGGGGCTTCGTACTAGGGGACTGAGGGGCTCCCCCGGGCGTCCGTTAGCGTAGTGCTTCTACGGCGCCGAAGGAGATAAGGGTACGTTGAGCAATTCTGCCGACTCCCCCCGGACGGGTTCAACGCCCCGTTTCCGCCCCGTGCGGATGCTCACCGCGGGTGTCTTCGCCCTCGCCGGACTTCTCTTCATCACCAGCTTCAACACGGCCAAGGGCACGAACATCCGTACGGACGCCTCCCTGCTGAAGCTCTCCGACCTGATCCAGGAGCACAGCCGCAAGAACGGCGAGCTGGACGAGGCCAACGGGGCCCTGCGCTCCCGGGTCGAGTCCCTCGCCGAGGCCGACGACGGCAGCACCAGCGCCGAGGACGAGAAACTCACGGCCCTGGAGAAGAACGCCGGCACCCGCAAGCTCAAGGGCAGGGCGATCACGGTCACCCTCAACGACGCCCCGCCCAACGCCACCGCCAAGCTCCCCGGCTATCCCGAGCCGCAGCCCGACTACCTGGTCATCCACCAGCAGGACCTCCAGGCCGTGGTGAACGCCCTGTGGAAGGGCGGCGCCGACGGCATCAAGGTCATGGACCAGCGGTTGATCTCCACCAGCGCCGTGCGCTGTGTCGGCAACACCCTGATCCTGCAGGGCCGCGTCTACTCACCGCCGTACAGGATCCAGGCGGTCGGCGACCCCGAGAAGCTGCAGAAGGCGCTCGCGGACTCGCCCGCGATCCAGAACTACATGGTCTACGTGAATGTCTACGGCCTCGGCTGGAAAGTCACCGAGGACGGGACGGTGACTCTTCCGGGGTACTCCGGCACAGTGGATCTGCACTACGCGAAGCCTGTGGAGTAGCAACCGGCGGGGGCGCCTGTGTCGTTACGGGTGATCGTCAGGACGGTCAGTGAGCTGTGCATCACCGTCGGTGCCGTCATCGTCCTCTTCGTCGTCTACGTGCTCTTCTGGACCGGCGTCCGCGCCGACCGGGCCATGGGTGCCCAGATCGACGACCTGCACGACCAGTGGGCCACCCGGCAGCCGACCCCGCCGGCGAGCACGCCCGCACCGCCGGCGCCGTACAGGAGCGGACGGCCCTTCGCGGTCATGTACATCCCGCGTCTTGGTTTCACGTGGAACAAGCCGGTGCTCGAAGGCACCGCGACCGGCACCCTGAAGAAGGGGCTGGGCCACTACGCGGGCACGGCGCGGCTCGGACAGACCGGGAACTTCTCCGTCGCCGGCCACCGGCGGACCTACGGCGACCCCTTCAAGGACTTCCCGAAGCTGCGGCGCGGGGACGCGGTGGTGCTCACCGACGGTACGACCTGGTTCACGTATCGGATCGACAAAGGCCCTTACAAAACCGTGCCCTCGGACATCGAGGTGATCGACGCTGTGCCACGTAAGTCGGGGTATACGCGCCCGGGCCGGTATCTCACGCTGACCACGTGCGATCCGGAATGGGGGCACAGCCATCGACTCATCGTCTGGGCACACCTCGACTCCACCCAGCCCGTGGACGCAGGCGAACCCAAGGCCCTGCGCCGCTAGGGCCTGTCCGGCGGATCATGCCGCAGACGCGGGGTCAGCTGCGCTGATCAGTCACCGCTGCTTTCCTGCGACCTGATCCGCCGGACAGGCCCTAGTCTGGTGGCGTACGGCGTGAGTCAGGTGCCGTGGTGCGACGGAAGGGACGGGATGTACGGCTGGATCTGGCGGCATCTGCCGGGAAACGCGTGGGTGAAGGCGCTGATCTCGATCGTGCTGATCCTGGCTGTCGTCTACGCCCTGTTCCAGTATGTCTTTCCGTGGGCCGAACCGCTGCTTCCCTTCAACGATGTGACGGTGGACAACCAGTGAGCGCGCGCATTCTCGTCGTCGACAACTACGACAGCTTCGTCTTCAACCTCGTCCAGTACCTGTACCAACTGGGCGCCGAGTGCGAGGTCCTGCGCAACGACGAGGTCTCCACCTCCCACGCCCAGGACGGCTTCGACGGTGTGCTGCTGTCCCCCGGCCCCGGCACCCCCGAGGAGGCCGGCGTCTGCGTCGAGATGGTCCGCCACTGCGCGGCCACCGGCGTGCCGGTCTTCGGGGTCTGCCTGGGCATGCAGTCGATGCAGGTGGCGTACGGCGGTGTCGTCGACCGGGCCCCGGAACTGCTGCACGGGAAGACCTCGCTCGTGGAACACGGGGGCAAGGGCGTCTTCGCCGGGCTCCCCACCCCCTTCACCGCGACCCGCTACCACTCCCTCGCCGCCGAGCCGGCCACCGTCCCGGCCGAGCTGGAGGTCACCGCCCGCACCCACGACGGGATCGTCATGGGCCTGCGCCACCGTGAACTGCCCGTCGAAGGCGTGCAGTTCCACCCGGAGTCGGTGCTGACCGAGCACGGCCACCGCATGCTGGCCAACTGGCTCGTGGAGTGCGGCGACCAGGGCGCGGTGGCGAGGTCGGCGGGGCTCGCGCCGGTGGTGGGCAGGGCCACGGCGTGACCGCGCTGCGCCCCGAGCGAGAGGACTCGTACGGCACCGCGTCGTACGAGTCCTTCGGCGTGGACGCGTATGCGGGGGAGCGGCCGCCGGGTGCCCAGCCGTACGTCGGCGATCCTCGGCCCGGCACCGGGCGGCGGCGGAAGGCGGCTCCGGGCGCCGAACCGAGGGGCGGCGCGGCGGGGGGCGCGGAGGCGTTCACCCAGCGGCTTCCGCGCATCGACGAGGAGACGGTGGCGCTGCGGATCCCGGAGCCACCGCCGGCCGACACCGACCCCTTCGGCGCCACATCGGCCTCTGGCGTCACAGCAGCCTCTCCCGCCCCTGGAACCCCGGCGGGTGGCCGGGCGGCCCGCAGAAAGGCCGCCAAGGGCCGTCACGGGCGCCATGGCGGCTCCGGCACCGGGTCCGTCGACGCCGCCGATCCGGCGATCGCGCCCTCGCAGGACGAGCGGCCGCTGTCGCGGGTCGAGGCCCGCCGGCAGGCCAAGGCGCGCAAGCCCAGCGCGGCGGTGGTCGCCAGCCGGGCGGTCGGCGAGGTGTTCATCACCACGGGCGTGCTGATGCTGCTGTTCGTCAGCTATCAGCTCTGGTGGACGAACGTGCGGGCGCACGCGCAGGCCAGCAAGGAGGCCGACAGCCTCCAGGACGACTGGGCGAACGGCAAGCGCAACCCGGGCACCTTCTCCCCCGGACAGGGCTTCGCGATCCTGCACATTCCCAAGCTGGACGTGGTCGTGCCGATCGCCGAGGGTGTCAGCAACAAGAAGGTGCTCGACAAGGGCATGGTGGGGCACTACGGCGAGGGCACGCTGAAGACGGCCATGCCCGAGGACAAGACCGGCAACTTCGGGCTCGCGGGGCACCGCAACACGCACGGCGAACCGTTCCGGTACATCAACCGGCTCAGCGCGGGCGACGACATCGTCGTGGAGACGCAGGACGAGTACTTCGTCTACAAGATGACGTCCTCGCTGCCGGTCACCTCGCCCAGCAACACCAGCGTCCTGGACGCCGTGCCGCCGCAGTCCGGGTTCACCGGTCCGGGGCGTTACATCACCCTCACCACCTGTACGCCGGAGTTCACCAGCAAGTACCGGTTGATCGTCTGGGGCAAGATGGTCGAGGAACGGCCGCGCAGCAAGGGCAAGCCGGATGCGCTAGTCGAGTAGGGGCAGATGAACGTGGCAGCGACCACCGGCGACACCGAGCAGGTACGGGATCCGGGGACGGACTCGTCGGCGGGGCCGCCGCGGCGGGGGCGGATCGCCCTCGCCGTCAGTGTCTTCGGTGAACTCCTCATCACGGCGGGCCTGGTCCTCGGCCTGTTCGTCGTCTACTCCCTGTGGTGGACGAACGTCGTCGCCGACCGGCACGCCGACAGACAGGCGGACAAGGTCCGGGACAACTGGGCCCAGCGGGACACCGGGCCGGGCGCCCTCGACACCAAGGACGGCATCGGCTTCCTGCATGTGCCCGCCATGAAGAACGGCGAGGTCCTGGTCGAGAAGGGCACCTCGACGGACGTCCTCAACGAGGGCGTCGCCGGCTACTACACCGACCCCGTCAAGGCCACGCTCCCCAGCAGCGGCAAGGAGGGCAACTTCACCCTCGCCGCGCACCGCGACGGCCACGGCGCGAAGTTCCACAACATCGACAAGCTGAGGAAGGGCGACCCGATCGTCTTCGAGACGCGGGACGACTGGTACGTCTACAAGGTCTACGCGGTCCTTCCCGAGACCTCGAAGTACAACGTCGAGGTCCTCGGCCGGATCCCCGAGGAGTCCGGCAAGAAGAAGGCCGGCCACTACATCACCCTGACGACCTGCACACCGGTGTACACCTCGCGCTACCGGTACGTGGTGTGGGGCGAACTGGAGCGGGTGGAGAAGGTCAACGCGGACCGGACGCCGCCGAAGGAACTGCGCGGCTGAGCCCACGACCAGGGGCCCGGTACTCGTCCGAGTACCGGGCCCCTCTCGCTTGCCTTACCGGCTCAGCGGCTAACCGCCGTTTCCGCCGTTGAGGAATCCGCCGTTGTTGCCGCCGTTGTTGTTCCCGGTGTTTATGGCGACCAGGTTGACGGTCGTGCCCCGGTTGACCGTGCTGCCGGGGCTCGGGTCGGAGCTGATGACCTGGGCGTTGTCGTCCTGGGAGCCGGAGATGCTGCCGACGTTCAGACCGGCGTCCTGCAGCGCCTGCTTGGCGTCCTTCAGGGTCTTGCCCTGGAGGTCGGACGGCACCTGGGTCTGGCTGCTCTTGCCGACCTGGATCGTCACCGTGGAGCCCTTGTCGACCTGGGAGCCGATGGACGGGTTGGTCGAGATGACCTTGCCGACCTGGTTCTGGTCCTGGGTGTCGACCTCGACGCAGTTGCCGGTCAGGTTGTTGGCCTGCATCTGGGCCTTGGCGGCTTCACAGGTCTGGCCGGAGACGTCGGGGACGGTGGACTTCTCCGCGGCCTTGGCGACCTCCAGGGTCACCGTCGAGCCCTTCTCCAGCTCGGTGCCCGGATCGGGGTCCTGACTGAGGACGGTGCCCGCCTCCTGGGAGGACTCCGTCTGCTTGGTCTCGACCTCGAAGCCCTTGTCCTCGAGCTGGCTCGTCGCCGTGTCGACGTCCTTGTCGATCACGTTCGGCACCGCCACCTTCGGCGCGCCGGTCGAGACCACGAGGTTGACCGTGGTGTCCTTCTTGACCTCGGCCTTGGGATCGGGGTCCTGGTCGCAGATCTGGCCCTTGGGCTGGTTCTCGCACGCCTTCTGGGTGACCGTGCCGACCTTGAGGTCCACGTTGAGCAACTGCTGTTTCGCGTTGGCCTCGGTCTGCCCGATCAGGCTGGGCACCGGCACCGTCTCGCTGGCCGCGTCCTTGCCGCTGAACGCCCACTTCCCGATCAGGATCGCGCCGACCAGCACCAGGACCGCGGCCACCACCAGCAGGATCGTCGAGGTGTTCGACTTCTTCTGGCGGCGGCGGTCCGGGCGGTCGTCGTAGGTGCCGAAGCCGTAGCCCCCGTCGTCCGGGTTCATCGGCGGCATCATCGACGTGGCGCCGGCGTCCGCGGAGCGCAGCGCCGTCGTGGCCTGGTCGTCGCCGTAGCCGTAGCCGACGGAGCCCATCGCCGCCGTGGCCGCGACCGGCTGGCCGTCGAGGCAGGCCTCGATGTCGGCACGCATCTCGTCGGCCGACTGGTAGCGGTAGTTCGGGTCCTTGACCAGCGCCTTCAGGACGATCGCGTCCATCTCGGGGGTGATCTCGGGGTCGAAGACCGACGGGGGCTGCGGCTCCTCACGGACGTGCTGGTAGGCGACGGCCACCGGGGAGTCGCCCACGAAGGGCGGCCGTACCGTCAACAGCTCGTACAGGAGGCAACCCGTCGAGTACAGGTCCGAGCGCGCGTCGACCTGCTCGCCCTTCGCCTGCTCCGGCGAGAGGTACTGGGCGGTGCCGATCACGGCCGCGGTCTGCGTCATCGTCATGCCGGAGTCGCCCATCGCGCGGGCGATGCCGAAGTCCATGACCTTGACCTGGCCGTTGCGCGTCAGCATGACGTTCGCCGGCTTGATGTCCCGGTGCACGATGCCGCTGCGGTGGGCGTACTCCAGGCCCTGGAGGATGCCGATCGTCATCTCCAGCGTCCGCTCCGGCAGGAGCTTGCGGCCGGAGTGGAGCAGCTCGCGCAGCGTGGAGCCGTCGACGTACTCCATGACGATGTACGGGATCGAGACCCCGTCGATGTAGTCCTCGCCGGTGTCGTAGACCGCGACGATGGCGGGGTGGTTCAGCGAGGCGGCCGACTGGGCCTCCCGGCGGAACCGGGCCTGGAAGGAAGGGTCGCGCGCGAGGTCCACGCGCAGCGTCTTCACCGCCACGGTGCGGCCGAGGCGGGTGTCATGCGCGAGATAGACCTCCGCCATGCCACCACGACCGAGCACATGGCCCAGCTCGTACCGGCCGCCGAGGCGACGCGGCTCTTCCATAGCTACCTACCAGCCCTCTCCGTCGGTCCCGACCGGCACACGTGTGCGGTCGAAGGCTGCCGTCCGGGCATACCGTACCCGGACGGCGGTCTGTGACCTGGCCAAGCCCGTCACCCGATGCAGGACCGGTATCGCAACGTGCACCGATGTGCAGGCAACGTGATGGGGGTCACTTCTTGCTGTCGATGACTGCCTTCATCACGCTCCTCGCGATCGGTGCGGCGAGACCGCCGCCGGTGATGTCGTCACGGTTGGCGGCGCCGTCCTCCACGACCACGGCCACGGCGACCGGCGCACTGCCGTCGGACAGCTTGGCGTACGAGATGAACCAGGCGTACGGCTTCTCGCTGTTCTTGATGCCGTGCTGGGCGGTACCGGTCTTGCCGCCCACGATGGCGTTGTCGATCTTCGCGGCGGTACCGGTACCGCTCTTGACGACCGTCTCCATCATGTCCTGGAGCTTCTGGGCGGTTTCCGCGGAGACCGCCTGGGACAGCTCCTGCGGCTTGGTCGTCTCCAGGGTGTCCAGGTTCGGGGCCTTGAGCTCGTCGACCATGTACGGCTTCATCAGCTTGCCGTCGTTGGCGACCGCCGAGGCGACCATGGCCATCTGCAGCGGGGTGGCCCGCATGGAGCCCTGGCCGATGCCGTCGAGCGCGTTCTGCGGCCGGTTGTCCTCGGGGTAGACGCTCTCCGCGGCGCGCACCGGGGTGTCCAGCGTGGCGTTGTTGAAGCCGAACTTCTCCGCCTGCTCGATCATCTTCTCGTTGCCGACGTTGTCGGCCATCTTCGCGAAGACGGTGTTGCAGGAGACCCGCAGCGCCTCGCGCAGGGTGGCGTTCTCGCAGTCGCCGTGCTCGTTGGTGAGGGGCGTGGTGGACTGCGGCAGCTGGTAGGGGTCCGGGGTCTTGGTCGTGTCGTCGATGCCCGACACCACGCCGTTCTCCAGCGCGGCCGCGCCGGTGACCACCTTGAACGTGGAGCCTGCCGGGTAGGTCTCGCGCAGCGCGCGGTTGAGCATCGGGTCGTCGGGGTCGTTCTTCTTCTGGACGGCCAGCCAGGCCTCCTGGTCCTTGCTGGAGGACCCGGCGAACTTCGAGGGGTCGTACGACGGCGTGGAGACCAGGGCCAGGATCTTGCCGGTGGACGGCTCGATCGCGGCGACGGCGCCCTTCTTGCCGCCGAGGCCGTTGTAGGCGGCCTTCTGTGCGGCGGAGTTGAGGGTGGTGACGACGCTGCCGCCCTCCTTCTCCTTGCCCGTGATCATGTCCAGGGTGTTGCGGAAGAAGAGCCGGTCGTCGTTGCCGGAGAGGATGCCGTCCTCGAGCTTCTCGAGCTGGTTGGCGCCGAAGGCCTGCGAGGAGAAGCCGGTGACCGGCGCCCACATGGCACCGTTCTTCCAGGTGCGCTTGTACTTGTAGTCGCCGGTGGTCTCGACCGAGCCGGTGATGGCCTTGCCGTCGACGATGATGTCTCCGCGCGGGGTGGAGTAGCGCGTGATGTTGACGCGGCGGTTCTTGGTGTCGCTCGCCAGGGTGTCCGCCTTGACGTACTGCAGGTAGTTGTCCCGCAGCAGCAGGGTCAGCACGAGAAGGCCGCAGAAGATCGCGATCCGGCGCAGGGGCTTGTTCATGACGGGCGGACCACCTGGGTCATCTCGGCGTCGGGGTTGGAGGCGGGGGCCGGGGCCGGGCGGCGCGCGGTGTCGCTGATCCGGATCAGGATGCCGATCAGGGCCCAGTTGGCGATGACGGACGAACCGCCGTACGCCAGGAAGGGCATCGTCATACCGGTGAGCGGGATGAGGCCCATCACACCGCCGGCGACGACGAACACCTGGAGGGCGAACGCGCCGGAGAGGCCGATGGCGAGCAGCTTGCCGAACGGGTCGCGGGCGGCGAGTGCGGTGCGCACGCCGCGCTCCACGATCAGGCCGTACAGCAGGAGCAGCGCCATGATGCCGGCGAGGCCCAGCTCCTCACCGAAGGTGGCGAGGATGAAGTCGGAGTTGGCGGCGAACTTGATCAGCTCGGAGTGGCCCTGGCCCCAGCCGGTGCCGAGGGTGCCGCCGGAGCCGAACGCCCACAGCGCCTGCATGGCCTGCTCGGAGTGGCCGACCACGCCCTTCTGCGAGAGCTTGAACTCGTTCATCGGGTCGAGCCAGGCCTGGACGCGCTGCTGGACGTGGCTCTCGAACTGGGCCACGCCGACCGCGCCGACCGAGGACATCAGCAGACCGAAGACGATCCAGCTGGTCCGCTCGGTGGCGACGTACAGCATGATGACGAACATTCCGAAGAACAGCAGCGAGGTGCCGAGGTCCGTCTCGAAGACCAGGATGAGGATCGAGATCAGCCAGACCACGATGATCGGGCCGAGGTCGCGGCCGCGCGGCAGGTACAGGCCGAGGACGCGGCGGCTGGCGAGGGCGAGCGCGTCGCGCTTCACCATCAGATAGCCGGCGAAGAAGATCGCCAGCACGATCTTCGCGAACTCACCCGGCTGGATGGAGAAGCCGGCGACCGAGATCCAGATCTTGGCGCCGTAGATGTTCTGGCCGAGGCCGGGGACGAGCGGGAGCAGCAGCAGGAAGAGCGCGCCGACCATGGAGATGTAGGTGTAGCGCTGCAGGACGCGGTGGTCCTTGAGGAAGATCAGCACCACGATGAAGAGCGCGATGCCCATCGCCGTGTACATGAGCTGCCGGGGCGCGGCCGTGCCGGCCTGCTTGATCTGCTGGAGCAGCTTCGACTGGTCCAGTCTCCAGATGGCGACGAGTCCGAGGCCGTTCAGCAGGGTGGCCAGCGGCAGCAGCAGCGGGTCGGCGTACGGCGCGAACTTGCGTACGACGAGATGGGCGACGCCGGCCAGCAGGCCGAGGCCCAGGCCGTAGGCCAGCAGGCCGGACGGCACCTGGTCGTTGATCGCGAGGCCCACGTTGGCGTAGGCGAAGACCGGGATCACGACGGCGAACACCAGCAGCGCGAGCTCGGTGTTGCGCCGGCTCGGGGTGCCGATCGAGCCGATCGTGGACGTGTGATGCGTCGGCGAATTAGTAGTACTGCTCATGATGTGACAGGGCCTCTCACGGCTTGCCTACTGCTCACCGCACCGCGAGACGACCTTCTGCTCTTCCTCCGAGAGAGTGGGGCCGGGGCTGGGAGTGGCGGTCGCGGACGGGGACGGGGACGACGAACCCGAGGGCTTGCCCGGGTTCGGGGTCGAGGTCGGGCTCGGTGAAGCCTTGGACGTGAGGGACGCGGGGGTGGTTCCCGTGCCGCCGGTGGCCTGGCCGGAGCCGGTCTTCGAACCGGCCGTGGTCTTGGCCGTGCCGGCCTGCGCCTGCTTCTGGCACGCCGACGCCTGGACCGACAGTTCCTCGATCTTCTTCTGGGCGCTGTTCAGGTTGCCCTCGGGGATGGTGGCCTGGACCTGCTTCTGCTGGTACTCCGGGAGGTACTTGAGTTCGATCTCGGGGTGGTCCTTCTCCACCTTCGAGAGCGAGACCCAGGCCAGGTCCTGGCTGATGCCCCGGTACAGCGCGAGGTGTTCGCCGTTGGTGCCGACGTAGTACTGGGTCTGCGTCCAGCGCCAGCCGCCGTAGAGACCGCCGCCGATGACGGCGAGGGTGAGGACGCTGTAGAACGATCTCTTCAGCCACCTGCGGCCCTTGCGCGGCTTGACGAAGTCGTCGTCGGTGTACTGCCCGAAGCCGTCGGTGGGGATGAAGCCGGTGATGTCGCCGCCGGAGCCGGGCGGGCCGAACTCGCCGCCCCCGCCGCCCGCGTGGCGCCTGCGGCCGAGGTTCGAGGCACGGCCGGCCGGGGTCTGCATGATGCCGTTGTCGTGGAGCTGGTGCTGGGTCTCGGCGACGGCGCCGACCACGACCGGGGTGTCGGAGAGCTGTCCGGCGAGGGTGTCGCCGGTGTCGAGGTCGAGGACGTCGGCGACGATGACGGTGATGTTGTCGGGGCCGCCGCCGCGCAGGGCGAGCTGGATCAGCTCCTGCACGGTCTCCTGCGGGCCCTGGTAGCTGGCGAGGGTGTCCTCGAGGGTCTGGTGGGAGACCACTCCGGACAGGCCGTCGGAGCAGATCAGATAGCGGTCGCCGGCCCGGACCTCGCGGATCGACAGATCGGGTTCGACGTGCTCGCCGCTGCCGAGCGCCCGCATCAGCAGGGAGCGCTGGGGGTGGGTGGTGGCTTCTTCCTCGGTGATGCGGCCCTCGTCGACGAGCCGCTGCACCCAGGTGTGGTCCTGGGTGATCTGGGTCAGTACGCCGTCCCGGAGCAGGTAGGCGCGCGAGTCGCCGACGTGCACCAGACCGAGGCGCTGGCCCGTCCACAGCAGGGCGGTCAGGGTGGTCCCCATGCCTTCGAGCTGGGGGTCCTCCTCGACCAGGGAGCGCAGTTGGTCGTTGGCGCGCTGGACGTAGGTGCCGAGGGAGGTGAGGACGTCGGAGCCGGGCACGTCGTCGTCGAGGGCGACGATGGTGGAGATGGCCTCGGAGGAGGCGACCTCACCGGCGGCGGCGCCGCCCATGCCGTCGGCGATGGCGAGCAGCCGGGGACCGGCGTATCCGGAGTCCTCGTTGCCCTCGCGGATCATGCCCTTGTGCGATCCGGCGGCGAAACGCAGTGACAGACTCATGCCCACCTCGCCCGTCGGCCCCGGGTACAGCCGGTCGTGTCGAGCCACACTGCCCACCCTCCGGTCGGGAGCGCGCCGAGGACCGGGGTGCCGGCCCCTTTGGCGTGCTCGCTCCGCTCGCGCTCAGTCATGATGTAGCACTACTTCCGCAGCTCGATGACGGTCTTGCCGATACGGATCGGCGAGCCCAGCGGGATCGGCGTGGGGGTCGTCAACCGCGTTCGGTCGAGATACGTGCCATTGGTGGAGCCCAGGTCCTCGACGATCCACTGGCCGTCGCGGTCCGGGTAGATCCTGGCATGACGGCTGGAGGCGTAGTCGTCGTCCAGCACGATCGTGCTGTCGTGCGCGCGGCCCAGGGTGATGGTCTGGCCCTGCAGCGCGACGGTCGTGCCGGTGAGGGTGCCCTCGGACACGACGAGCTTGGTCGGGGCGTTGCGGCCCCGACGGCCGCCACCGCCGGAGGCGGCGGGCTGCTGGCGCTGCTGCGGGGGCGCCTGCTGGCGCTGTGCCTGCTGCGGTCGTCCGGCTTCCCGTCGTGAGCCGCGCTGAGTGACGCGCGTACCGAACAGGTCGCTGCGGATGACCTGCACGGCCACGATCACGAACAGCCACAGTACGGCCAGGAAACCCAGCCGCATGACCGTGAGGGTCAGCTCTGACATTGCCCCCGCTTCACCCTTCGGCTTGCCTATAGATAACGGTGGTGCTGCCCACGACGATCCGCGAGCCGTCGCGGAGCGTAGCGCGGGTGGTGTGCTGCCCGTCCACCACGATGCCGTTGGTGGAACCGAGATCCTGGATCGTCGAGGGCGAACCGGTCCGGATCTCGCAGTGCCGGCGCGAGACGCCGGGGTCGTCGATCCGCACGTCGGCCTCGGTGGAGCGGCCCAGCACGAGGGTGTCGCGGGAGATCTGGTGGCGGGTGCCGTTGATCTCGATCCAGTGGCGGGTGCGCGAGCCGGGCTGGGGGGCTCCGGCCAGTCCGCCTCCGGCGCGCTGGCCGCCGGCGGCGGGCGGATAGCCGTATCCGCCGGGGCGGCCGGCGCCGGGCGGCGGCGCGGACGGCATGGGAGGAGCGGCGGTGGCGCCGGCCGGCGGGTAGCCGGGGCGCTGGGCCGCCCCGCCGACGGGTGCGCCCGCGGCGGCCTGGCTGCTGGAGGAGGCGAGCGTACGGCTGCGCACCCGGTACAGGCCGGTGTCGAGGTCGTCGGCCTTCTCCAGGTTGACCTTGATGGGCCCCATGAAGGTGTAGCGCTGCTGCTTGGCGTAGTCGCGCACCATGCCGGCGAGCTCGTCGCCGAGCTGGCCTGAGTAGGGGCTGAGGCGCTCGTAGTCCGGCGCGCTCAGCTCCACGATGAAGTCATTGGGGACGACGGTCCGGTCGCGGTTCCAGATCGTCGCGTTGTTGTCGCACTCGCGCTGCAGCGCTCCGGCGATCTCCACGGGCTGGACCTCGGACTTGAAGACCTTGGCGAAGGTGCCGTTGACCAGACCCTCGAGACGCTGCTCGAACTTCTTCAGGACTCCCATGGGGCACCTCCTCCGTCGTGACCTGCGTCCCGTGTCCTGCTGCCTACCTGGTACTGCTTACTGATCGTATCCACGCGCCGGTGAATCGGCTGGTTCCCCCTGTCGGCCCCGTCGACGCGGCGTCGACACCTCTTCCGCACCCGCTTCCGTACCTGTTTTCTGCCCAGGATCGTAGAGGCGGCCGACGACCAGTGTCCCGCACCTGACTGTGGACCTCGCCCGGCTCAGGGGGAGACAACCGCCATAGGTACGAGGTTGATACGTGAACCAGTCACCGCCGAGACGTAAGAGGTTGCCGTCGGCCTCTCCAGGGTCCCTCCACGGGACCTGTGCCCCGGATAAGGGATGTGAACGCACCCTGTTCACCGTGCTAGTGTTCTGCATGTCGGAAGGCGCCGGGACGAAAAGCCCGAAGCCGGAAGACACACCCAATGCGCGGGTGGCGGAATAGGCAGACGCGCTGGATTCAGGTTCCAGTGCCCGCAAGGGCGTGGGGGTTCAACTCCCCCCTCGCGCACCAGCCGGAAGCCCCCAGGTCTCGGACCTGGGGGCTTCCGCGTTGTCCGGGTGTGCTCACAGCGTGTGAGGAACGTCTCAGGCTCTCGATCCCTTGGTTTCACGTGAAACAGGGCTGCCGTGATGCAGGCCACGGGCTGTACGGTCGGCTCGAATTGATCGACAGTGATGGATGTGCGGGGGAGGCGGTCGCCGTGACCGAGGTCGAGGCAGGGGCAGCGGCGGGCGAGGCGCGCAGACTGCCGCACGTGCGCGGATTCGCCGGGCGCTTCACGGCGCAGGCCGGGGCGGGAGCGGGGGCCGGGGCCGGTGCCGGTGCCGGGGATCTCGCGCCGAAGGAGCGGGGCAAGGCACTGCGGGACGCGGTGGCGCGGTCCTCGCACGCCGTGCTCGACCTGGACCCCTCCCGCCCGGACGCGGTGACGGCGGTGGAGGAGTCCAACCAGGGCCGTATCCCGGAGCTGACGCCCATAAGGGTCGGCCGGATGGCGGCCACCCCGTTCGCCTTCCTGCGTGGCTCGGCCGGTCTCATGGCCCATGATCTCGCCCGCACCCCGATGACCCGGATCGGCGCCCAGATCTGCGGTGACGCCCACGCGGCCAACTTCGGCCTGTACGGCGACGCCCGCGGCGGTCTCGTCATCGACCTCAACGACTTCGACGAGACGGTCCACGGCCCCTGGGAGTGGGACCTCAAGCGGCTCGCCGCCTCCCTGGTGCTCGCGGGCCGGGAGGCCGGCGCCGACGAGGACACCTGCCGCCAGGCCGCCCACGGCGCGGCCGGCTCCTACCGGCGCACCATGCGACTGCTGGCCAAGCTCCCGGTGCTCGACGCGTGGAACGCGATCGCCGACGAGGAGCTCGTCTCCCACACCGACGCCCATGATCTGGTGGGCACGCTCGAGCGGGTCTCGGAGAAGGCGCGGGCCAACACCAGCGGGCGGTTCGCGGCGAAGTCGACCGCCCGTACCGAGGACGGCGGCCGCCGCTTCGTCGACGCCCCGCCGGTGCTGCGCCGGGTCCCGGACGAGGAGGCCGCGGCGGTGGCGCTCTCGCTGGAGCCGTACCTGGCCACCCTCTCCGAGGACCGCCACCCCCTGCTGTCCCGGCACGCGGTGCACGACGTCGCCTTCCGTGTCGTCGGCACGGGCAGCGTGGGCACCCGCTCCTACGTCGTCCTGCTCCTGGACCACCGGGGTGAGCCGCTGATCCTCCAGGTGAAGGAGGCGCGCGCCTCGGCCCTGGTGCCGCATCTGCGGACGGCCGGCTTCGAGACGCCGGACGAGGACCACGAGGGCCGCCGGGTGGTCCTCGGCCAGAAGCGGATGCAGGTCGTCAGCGACATCCTGCTGGGCTGGACGACCGTCGACGGGCGGCCCTTCCAGGTACGGCAGTTCCGCAACCGCAAGGGCAGCGTCGACCCGGCCGCGCTCGCCGCCGACCAGGTCGACGACTACGGCCGGATGACCGGCGCCCTGCTGGCCCGTGCCCACTCCCACAGCGCCGACCCGCGCCTGATCGCCGGCTACTGCGGCAAGAACGAGGAACTCGACGAGGCGATCGCCGCCTTCGCCGTCAGCTACGCCGACCGCACGGAGGCCGACCACACGGACCTCGTGACGGCGGTACGGGCGGGGAGGATCGCCGCGGAGACGGGGATCTAGGCTTACGGACCACCTGCTGTCCCTGACGTGGACGGCCGGGACCGTGAGCTGCCCCCGGTCGTGCGGGCTTGGCCTACGCTGGTCGGGTGACGACCCCCGAAGCTGAGCAGTCGCGGCCCGAGGAGCGGCTGGAGCAGGCCGTGCGGGCCGCCGAGCAGGCGTTGATCGAGTTCGAGATCGCGGTGGAGACCTTCCGCGTCGAGGTCGAGAACTTCTCCCGGCTCCACCACCAGAAACTCGGCCCCATGTACACCCGGCTCGACGAGCTGGACGCCCTGATAGCCGAGGCCAGGGCGGCCCGCACCGGCGACCCGGAGGACCTGCGCGCCGCGCAGGAGGCCCGGGCCCGGGTGCTGCCGATGCCGGGGGTCGAGGAGCTGTTCCACGGCTGGATGGACAGCGAGGGACTGTTCCCGGAGGCCGTGGCGATGCTCACGGACCAGCCGGTGCGGCCCCCGGAGCGGGTCCGGCCCAGCGAGGAGGCCCGCAAGCTCTACCGGGAGCTGGCCCGCAAGGCCCACCCCGACCTGGCGCAGCAGGACGAGGAACGGGCGCGCCGCGAGGAGTTCATCACCCGGGTCAACGCGGCCTACGCCCGCGGCGACGAGGCCGCGCTGCGCGAGCTCGCCGACGAGTGGGCGGCGGGCCCGCCGCCCGCCGAGCGCCGCCCGACGCCCAGCGAGGAGCTCTACGCCCGGCTGGAGTGGCTCGCGGAGCGCAAGGAACTGCTCGCGCTGGTCGCCCGCAATCTGGAGGCCAGCGCCATCGGCTCCATGCTGAAGATGGCCCCGGACGACCCCGACCGCCTCCTGGACGAGATCGCCGAGCAGCTCCTGGCCGATGTCGCCAAGAAGGAGGCGGAGCTCGCCGAGCTCGTGGGGTAGCCGGGCCCGCCGTGCCGCTCGCGGCGTCCGGTAGCGTCGGGGGCATGAGTTTTGGAGCTGGGGTGCCCACGGTCGAGGTCGGCGCGGTCAAGGACGGCGACTTCCTGCTGGACGTCCGCGAGGACGACGAGTGGCAGGCGGGTCACGCCGAAGGCGCGCTGCACATTCCCATCAGTGAGTTCGTCGCCCGCTACGGCGAGCTGACCGAGGCGGCCCCGCAGGACGGACGGGTCCATGTGATCTGCCGCTCCGGCGGCCGCTCGGCCCAGGTCACCATGTACCTCGTCCAGCAGGGCATCGACGCCGTGAACGTCGACGGCGGGATGCAGTTCTGGCAGGCGCTGGGTCGTCCCGTGGTGACGGACGAGGGCCGGCCCGGCTCCGTCGTGTAGCTCGGCGGTCAGCCGAGGGGGTGGGCGGCCAGCAGGTCGCCCAGGGCCTCCTCGTGCGCCGCGGCGGGGCCGAGCGACAGCTCCAGCTGCTTGGCCCAGGCGTGGAAGCGGTGCAGCGGATAGTCGACGTCGGCACCGAACCCGCCGTGCAGATGCTGTGCCGTCTGCACGATCCGCCGTACCCCCTCCGAGGCCCAGATCTTGGCCACGGCGACATCGCCGGACGCGGGCAGCGGGCCCGGGGCCCCGGCGGCGATCCGCCAGGCGGCCTGCCACAGGGTGACCTCCATCGCCCGCAGGTCGATGTAGCGGTCGGCGGCCTGGACGGCGACGGCCTGGAACGTGGCGATGGGGTGCCCGAACTGCTCCCGCTTGCTCGCGTAGTCGCTGGTCATCGCCAGCACCCGGTCCCCCACGCCGAGCGCCAGCGCACAGGTCCCGATGGTCAGCACCTGCCGGAGCCACTCCCAGGCGCCTTCGGCGGTGAGGACGTACCGGGACGGGATCCGCGCCGACTCCAGCCGCAGTTCGCCGAGCCGCTCGCCGGTGGTGGAGATCTGCTCGGCGAGGACGACTCCCTCCCGCTCCCGCGCGACCACGGCGAGGACGCTCCGGTCGTCGCCGGTGCGCGCCGGTACGAGGACGTGGTCGGCCTCATGGGCCCAGGGCACCGCAGTCTGCACCCCGTCCAGGATCCAGTCGCCCTCACCTTCCTGCCGTGCCGTCACGGCGAGTTCGGCCGCGTCGTGCCCGGTACGGCCGTGCGGCGCGACGGTCAGCACGACCTCGCCCCGCCCCGAGCGCGCGAGCAACTCCGACCTCAACTCCGGCCCGCCGTACGCCTGTACGGCCGCTGCTGCGGCGCCGCTCTCCAGCAGGGGCACCCGCGCCAGCACCTTCCCGGCCTCGCGCAGCACCAGGCACAGGGCGACCGCGTCCAGCCCGGCCCCGCCGTGCTCCTCGTCGAGCAGCAGGCTCAGCAGGTCCGCCGCGGCGAGCCTGCCCCACAGGGCCCGGTCGAAGGTGTCGGCCACCGGGCGGCCCTGGGTGAGCGCGGGGCTCGGCACCGCGTCGGGTGCGACCCCGGCGAACACCCCGCGGGCCGCCTCGGCCGCCGCCTGCTGCTCCTCGCTGAAGGTGAAGTCCACGGCCTGTCCTCTCCGACGGGTCGGCTGATCCGGCGGTATCCCGCCTGGATCTGACGGTCCGTCAAGATAGAACAGGTTCTAGAAGAAGGGAATGTCACCGGTCGAAGTCCACCTCCACGGCCTCCGTCACCGGATGCGACTGGCACGCCAGGACGTACCCGGCCTCCGTCTCCTCCGGTTCCAGCGCGAAGTTGCGGTCCATGCGCACCTCGCCGGAGACCAGGAAGGCCCGGCAGGTCCCGCACACCCCGCCCTTGCAGGCGTAGGGCGCGTCGGGCCGGTTGCGCAGCACCGTGTCCAGCACCGACTCCCCGTCCCGCACGGGCCAGCTGCCGCCCCGGCCGTCGAGCCGGGCCGTCACCGTCGCGTGCGCGGGAGCCGCCGCGGGCGTCGGGTGCGCCACGCCGTCGACGTGGAAGATCTCCTCGTGGATCCGCGCACGGGCGACCCCCAGCTCGCGCAGGGCCCGCTCGGCGCCCTGCACCAGTCCGAACGGCCCGCACAGGAACCAGCCCGCCACGTCCGCCACCGGCAGCAGCGCCGGCAGCAGCCCGGTCAGCCGCTCCCGGTCCAGCCGGCCGGACGGCAGCCCCGCCTGCTGCTCCTCCCGGGAGAGCACGGTCACGAGCTGAAGCCGCTCGGGAAAGCGGTCCTTGAGGTCGGCGACCTCCTCCAGGAACATCGTCGACGCGGCCGTACGGTCACCGCGTATCAGACAGAACCGGGCGCCGGGTTCACGGGCCAGCAGGGTCGCCACGATCGACAGCACCGGGGTGATGCCGCTGCCGCCGACGATCGCCGCGTACAGCCCGGGCGCCGGGTCGAGCGTGAACCGGCCCGCCGGGGTCATCACCTCCAGCTCGTCGCCGACGGCGATCTCCTTCAGCGCGTACGTCGAGAAGGCGCCGCCGTCGACCAGCCGCACGCCCACCCGCAGGGTGCGCGGCCCCTCGCCGGCGGGGTCGGGGGCGGGCGAGCAGATCGAGTACGTCCGCCGGATCTCGGTGCCCTCGGTCACCCGCCGCAGGGCGAGATGCTGTCCGGGCGCGTGCCGGTACTCCTCGCGCAGGGCCTCGGGGACGGTGAGGGTGAGGGCGACGGAGTCGTCGGTGAGCCGGTCCACCGCGGCCACACGGAGCGGGTGGAAGCGGGCCGTCACGGCTCGGGCCATCACAACTCCTTGAAGTGGTCGAAGGGTTCACGGCAGGCCAGACAGCGGCGCAGCGCCTTGCAGGCGGTGGAGGAGAACCGGCTGAGCAGCTCGGTGTCGGCGGATCCGCAGTGCGGGCAGCGCACCGGGTCCTCGTCGAGCGTCCTGGTGGCGCCCAGGGTGAGCGCGACCGGGCCGGTCTCCCGCGCCGTCCGGGGCGGCGCTATGCCGAACTCCCGGAGCTTGCGGCGCCCTTCGGCCGTGATGTCGTCCGTCGACCAGGCCGGGGCCAGCACCGTGCGCACGGTGACGTCCTGGACGCCGCGCTCGCGCAGCACCTGACGGATGTCCGCGGCCATCGTCTCGATCGCCGGGCAGCCGGTGTACGTCGGGGTCAGCTCGACCTCGACCGCGCCGGCGTCCTGGACACGCACCCCGCGCACCACGCCCAGCTCGCTCAGCGTCAGCACCGGCAGCTCCGGGTCCGGCACCGCACCGGCCAGCGCGAGCAGCTCCGCCTCCAGGGCGGTGGCCGTCACCACGACGCCCCCGGGTGGCTGCGGTGCAGATGCTGCATCTCGGCGAGCATCCGGCCGAAGGGCTCGGTGTGCACACCCTGCCGGCCCGCGCCGGCCGTCCAGGCACCGGACCGCGGCCCTTCGGGAAGCGTCAGACCGGCCCTGCTCAGCACCGCGCCGACGGCCTCAAGCCAGTCGGCCCGCAGCGCCTCGACGTCGACGTCGAGCCCCTCCACCGGCTGGAACATCTCGCCGGTGTAGCGCCACAGCGCGGTGCACGCCGTCCGCATCCGCTCATGGCTGAGGTCGGTGCCGTCGCCGAGCCGCAGCGTCCACTGCTCGGCGTGGTCGCGGTGGTAGGCGGTCTCCTTGACGGCCTTGGCGGCGAGCCCGGCGAACGGACCGTCCCCGGCGGCCAGTTCCGCGTACAGCAGATGCTGGTAGGTGGAGAAGTACAGCTGGCGGGCGATGGTGTGGGCGAAGTCGCCGTTCGGCTGCTCGACGAGCTGGAGGTTGCGGAAGGCGCGCTCCTCCCGCAGATAGGCCAGGTCGTCCTCGTCGCCGGCCATGGACAGCAGGACGCGGGCCTGGCCGAGCAGATCGAGGGCGATGTTGGCGAGGGCGACCTCCTCCTCGAGGACGGGCGCGTGGCCCATCCACTCCCCGAGGCGGTGGGAGAGCACCAGGGCGTCGTCGCCGAGGGCGAGGGCGGCGGTCACCGCAACGGTCGTGGTCACAGGTGCTGCACCCCCTCCGGGATCTCGTAGAAGGTCGGGTGGCGGTAGGGCTTGTCGGCGGACGGCTCGAAGAACGGGTCCTTCTCGTCCGGCGAGGAGGCGGTGACCGCCGAGGACGGCACGACCCAGATGGAGACGCCCTCGCCGCGCCGGGTGTACAGGTCGCGGGCGTTGCGCAGGGCGAACTCCGCGTCCGGCGCGTGCAGGCTGCCGGCGTGGGTGTGCGAGAGGCCGCGCCGGGAGCGTACGAAGACCTCCCACAGCGGCCAGTCGGTGTGCGTCATGCGTGTCCCACTTCCCTTTCCTGCCGGTCGCCTGTGTGTCCGGCCCGGTCGCCGGTGTGTTTGGCCGCGTGGGCCGCGGCGGCCTCCCTGACCCATGCGCCCTCGTCATGGGCGCGGCGGCGCTGGGTGATCCGCTGCTCGTTGCACGGCCCGTTGCCCTTGAGGACCTCCTTGAACTCCGTCCAGTCGATCGGGCCGAAGTCGTGCTGCCCCCGCTCCTCGTTCCACCGGAGGTCCGGGTCGGGCAGGGTGAGGCCGAGCGACTCCGCCTGCGGGACGCAGATGTCGACGAAGCGCTGGCGCAGCTCGTCGTTGGAGTGGCGCTTGATCTTCCAGGCCGTGGACTGCGCGGAGTGCGCGGACTCGTCGTCGGGCGGGCCGAACATCATCAGGGACGGCCACCACCAGCGGTCCACCGCGTCCTGGGCCATCGCGTGCTGCTCGGGGGTGCCCCGGCTGAGGGCCAGCAGCAGTTCGTATCCCTGGCGCTGGTGGAAGGACTCCTCCTTGCAGATACGGACCATCGCGCGCGCGTACGGGCCGTAGGAGCAGCGGCACAGGGGGACCTGGTTGGTGATCGCGGCGCCGTCCACGAGCCAGCCGATGGCTCCGACGTCCGCCCAGGTCAGCGTGGGGTAGTTGAAGATCGAGGAGTACTTCTGGCGGCCGCTGTGGAGCTTGTCGAGCAGTTCCTCGCGGCCGACGCCGAGGGTTTCGGCGGCGCTGTAGAGGTAGAGGCCGTGGCCGGCCTCGTCCTGGACCTTGGCCATCAGGATGGCCTTGCGGCGCAGGGAGGGCGCGCGCGTGATCCAGTTGGCCTCCGGCTGCATGCCGATGATCTCGGAGTGGGCGTGCTGGGCGATCTGCCGCACCAGCGTCGCGCGGTACGCGTCGGGCATCCAGTCGCGGGGCTCGATGCGCTCGTCGGCGGCCACCGCGGCGTCGAAAGTGCGCTGGTACGCCTCGTCGTCCGCGGTGCGGGGCGCGGTAGCTGTCGCCATGAGGTCCCCCTCTGTCGTCCGATCCTTTCCGGATCGCTCCCGACCGATCGTTCGGTCTGTGCGATTCCATGGTGCGACGGCCGTCGTAAGGTGTCAACCGCTGTGGATAACCCGTGGGCGGGGAGGGGCTGCGCCGAACGGGTGGGGCTGAGTACCGTTCGCGATTGCGCGACGCAGCAGGAACGGCAAGTCGACCGGATCGGGGAACGGGGCGGAATGGACGCGTACGACGGAGGGCCCGGCACCTCACGGGAGCCGGGGACGCCCGAGCAGGCGGGGCCGGAGACTCCGCCCACGAGCGCCGGGCCGGCGGGCGCCACGCCCCCGAGCGGTCCGCCCGCCGACGACGCGCCCGCGCCCGCACCCCGTACCGACGCGCCCGCGCCCGAACCCCGTACCGGCGTGGCCGCGCCCGCACCCCGTACCGGCGCGCCCGCGCCCGAACCCCGTACCGGAGTGGCCGCGCTCTCCCCCCGCTACCAGATAGGCGCGGCCCTGGCGCTCGCCGTCGTCGCCGTCGCCGTCTGTGTGCACCTGGGAATGGTGTTCCTGCATGTCGCGCCGTCGAACACGGTGACGAAGACGCACGGCAGGGCGATCGACGACTGGGTCTACCCCGAGTTCGAACAGAACTGGAAGCTGTTCGCGCCGAACCCGCTCCAGCAGAACATCGCGGTCCAGGTCCGCGCCCGGATCAGCACCGCGGACGGCGGCCTGCGCACCACCGGCTGGTACGACCTGTCCGCACAGGACGGCCGTGACATCGACCGCAACATCGTGCCGAGCCACACCCAGCAGAACGAGCTGCGCCGCGCCTGGGACTTCTTCACCGGCACCCACGGCTCCGACAACCGCCCCGTCGGGCTGCGCGGCGACCTCTCCGAGACCTATCTGCGCCGGATCGTCGAGCTGCGCCTGGAGCGCGGCGGCGCCGCAGGCGAGGGCGAAGCGCTCGAGCGGGTCCAGGTCCGCTCCCGGACCGTCAACGTGACCCCGCCGAAGTGGAGCAGCGAGAAGGTGTCGTCGACGCCGGTGTACCGGGTGCTGCCCTGGTGGACGGTGCCGGACGCCGAGGCCGCGGGAGGTGTGCGGTGAACCGGTTCACCCTGACGGTGTCCGCCGCCATCGCGCGGGTCACCGAGGCGCTCGGTACGTACCAGAGCGCCGTGGTCCGGATCGGCTTCAGCGCGACCTGGCTGATGTTCCTGCTGCGCGAGCTCCCCCACCGCGAGGAGCTCTACGGCCCCGACGGACCCTGGAGCTGGGTCCTGGCCCGGCAGCTCATCGACACCAACGGCGCCTTCACGGCCCTGATGTGGTCGGACGGGCGGGTCTGGTTCGAGATCGTGTACGCCCTCGCCGTGCTCGCGAGCGCCCTGCTGCTGGTCGGCTGGCGGACCCGCACGATGTCCGTGCTGTTCATGGTCGGCGTGCTCTCGCTGCAGAACCGCAGCGTCTTCATGGGGGACGGCGGCGACAACGTCCTGCACCTGATGGCGATCTACCTGGTGTTCACCCGCTGCGGCCGCGTCTGGTCGCTGGACGCCCGCCGGGCGCGCCGCGCCGAGGAGGCACGCGCGCGGGGGGAGCGGGTCACCGACCGGGTCGGGCCCGCCCTCTGGGTGGTCCTCGGGGCGGTGCTGATCACGGTGACGGCGCTGGGCCGGTTCCACAGCCAGTGGACGATCCCGGCGCTCCTGTGGACGGCGTGGGCCGCGCAGGCCCTGTGGTGGCTCGTGGGGCGCCGCGCCAGGTCCGCGGAGCCCCGGATCCTGCTCGACGTGATCGCCAACATCCTGCACAACGGCGCCCTCGTCGTGATCATGGCCGAGGCCTGCCTGATCTACGCGACGGCCGGCTGGTACAAGATCCAGGGCTCGCGCTGGCAGGACGGCACCGCCGTCTACTACCCGCTGCACCTGGACTACTTCTCGCCCTGGCCCGCCCTCGGCGACCTGCTGTCGAGCAGCGGCACGATGGTGATGCTGGTGACGTACGGCACGGTCGTCGTGCAGGTCGCCTTCCCGTTCACGCTGTTCAACCGCCGGGTGAAGAACGTGCTGCTGGCGGTGATGATGACCGAGCACGCCGCGATCGCCGTGATCCTCGGCCTGCCGTTCTTCTCGCTGGCGATGATCGCGGCGGACGCGGTCTTCCTGCCGACGCCGTTCCTGCACCGGCTGGGCGCCTGGGCGGTACGCGCGCGTGTCCTCGTCTTCTCGCGCGACGGCCGCGCCGCCGTGCCGCGCCAGCGCACCCCGGAGAGCTCCGAGGCCACCCACGTGGGCTCCCCGACGTAGGCTCCCCGAGACGACCGACCGCCGCCCGACCCCGTGAGCGCCCGATGACCGACCCCGTGAGCGACTGGCACCGCCTGGCCGACTCGCACGTCCTGCTGGACGGCTTCCACGCCCTCAAGCACGCCGTGCGCTTCGGGGCGGAGGTGCCGGTCGCGCTCGCCGCCGACCGGCAGGCGGCGCTCGCCCTCGCCGACGACCTCGCCCCGGACGTACGGGACACGCTGGACGCCCTCCTGACGGAGGTCCCGGAGACGACGTACGCCGCGCTGGTGCCGCGCCCGCACCCCACGGGCGTGGCCGCCCTGGCCGTACGGCCCTCCCGCGCGGCCCGGCTGGCGAGGCTGGCGCACACGCCCCGCACCGCGCCGGTCGTGGTCCTCGACAACCCGCGCAACCTCGGCAACGCGGGGGCGGTGATCCGGCTGGCCGCCGGCTTCGGGGTGACCGGTGTGGTCACCACCGGCACGCTCGACCCCTGGCACCCGACCGTCGTACGCGGCGGCGCGGGACTGCACTTCGCGACCGCCGTGGAGCGGCTGGCCGTGTTCGACCTGCCCGCCGGGCCGGTGTTCGCCCTGGACCCGGAGGGCGAGGACCTGCGGGGCGTCGAGCTCCCCGACGACGCCCTCCTGGCCTTCGGCTCCGAACGCACCGGCCTCTCCGCGGACCTGCGCGCCCGCGCCGACCACCTGCTGTCCCTCCCGATGCGCCCCCAGGTCTCCAGCTACAACCTGGCGACGAGCGTGGCGATGACGCTGTACCACTGGAGCATGACGGGAGGGAGGCGCAGCGTTCTCTAGGCGTCCCGGCGCACCTCGACGACCCGGAACCGGTTGGCCACGAAGGCCCCGTCACACAGCGCGGAGTTGGCCGCCGGATTCCCGCCCGAGCCGTGGAAGTCGGAGAACGCGGCCGTCTGGTTGACGTACACCCCACCGGTGAGGTTGAGCGACAACTGGGCCGCCTCCTCCAGACACACCTCCTCGATCTCCCGCTCGACCACCGGGTCGGTCGTGTAGGCCCCGACGGTCATCGCGCCCTTCTCCCGCACCGTCCGCCGCAGCAGTTCGGTCGCGTCCGCGGCGGAGTCGACGGCGACGGCGAAGGAGACCGGACCGAAGCACTCGCTCATGTAGGCGGCCTCGTCGTCGGGCTTGGCGCCGTCCAGCTTCACGATCACCGGCGTGCGCACGACCGCTTCGGGGAACTCGGGGTTGGTCACCTCGCGGGAGGCGAGGGCGACCTCGCCCAGACCGGCGGCGGCCTCCAGCCGGGCCTTGACGTCGGGGTTGACGATCGCGCCGAGCAGCGCGTTCGCGCGGGCGTCGTCGCCGAGCAGGCCGTCGACGGAGCGGGCGAGGTCGGCGACGACCTCGTCGTAGGTCTTCGGGCCCTCGTCGGTGCGGATGCCGTCGCGGGGGATCAGCAGGTTCTGCGGGGTGGTGCACATCTGGCCGCTGTACAGGGACAGCGAGAACGCCAGGTTGGCGAGCATGCCCTTGTAGTCGCCGGTGGACTCGACCACGACCGTGTTGACGCCGGCCTTCTCCGTGTAGACCTGCGCCTGCCGGGCGTTGGCCTCCAGCCAGTCGCCGAAGGAGGTCGAGCCCGTGTAGTCGATGATCTTGATCTCGGGGCGGGTCGCCAGGGTCTTGGCGATGCCCTCGCCGGGGCGCTCGGCGGCCAGGGCGACCAGGTTCGCGTCGAAGCCGGCCTCGGCGAGGACCTCGCGCGCGACCTGGACCGTCAGCGCGAGCGGCAGCACCGCGCGCGGGTGCGGCTTGACCAGGACCGCGTTTCCGGTGGCCAGGGAGGCGAACAGGCCCGGGTAGCCGTTCCACGTCGGGAAGGTGTTGCAGCCGATCAGCAGGGCGATGCCGCGCGGGACGGCGGTGAAGGTCTTGGTCATCGCGAGCGGGTCGCGCTTGCCCTGGGGCTTGCTCCACTCCGCCGTGCCGGGCGTGCGGACCTGCTCGGCGTACGCGTAGGCCACCGCCTCCAGGCCGCGGTCCTGCGCGTGCGGGCCGCCCGCCTGGAACGCCATCATGAACGCCTGCCCGGAGGTGTGCATGACCGCGTGGGCGAACTCGTGCGTCCGGCCTGCGATCCGCCGGAGGATCTCCAGGCAGACCACCGCGCGGACCTCCGCGCCCGCCTCGCGCCAGGCGCGCTGTCCGGCCGTCATGGCGGGCAGCAGCACGTCCACGTCCGCGTGCGGGTAGGTCACGCCCAGGGGCAGGCCGTACGGGGAGGTCTCGTCGCCCACCCAGTCGTCGGTGCCGGGCTGGCCGAGGTCGAGGCGGGTGTTCAGCAGGGCGTCGAAGGCGGCCTTGCCGGCGGCCGCGTCCAGGCTGCCGTTCTCCCCGTAGGCCTTGGGGTGCTCGGGGTGGGGGGACCAGTACGCGCGGGTGCGGATCGCTTCCAGGGCCTGGTCGAGCGTGGGCCGGTGCTGGGCGATCAGATCGTGCGTGGTCGGTTCGGCGGCGGCCATGCGGGACCAACTCCTCGTCTTCAGAACTCTCCGTCGAGCTCATGACCTGGCGGAAACCTGGGCAGGACCCGCCCGTGAGAGCTAGAGTAACCGAACGATCGGTCGGGACAAGGGGGCCTGCCGCATCTGTGGAAAACCCCGTGCGGGAGGATCGCGCACATGACAGCACTCGACCTCAGCAGCCCCGTGGCCGTCGTCGGCACCGGCACCATGGGCCAGGGCATCGCCCAGGTCGCGCTGGTCGCCGGACACCCCGTGCGGCTGTACGACGCCGTGCCCGGCCGGGCACGGGACGCGGCCGCCGCGATCGGCGCCCGCCTCGACCGGCTGGTGGAGAAGAACCGTCTCGCCGCCTCCGACCGGGACATCGCCCGCGCCCGTCTGGTGGCCGCGGACAGCCTCGACGACCTCGCGGACTGCGGACTGGTCGTGGAGGCCGTCCTGGAGCGCCTGGACGTCAAACAGGAGCTCTTCCGCCAACTGGAGGAGGTGGTCGGCGAGCACTGTCTGCTCGCGACCAACACGTCCTCCCTGTCGGTGACGGCCATCGGCGGCGCCCTGCGCAACGCCGGCCGTTTCGTGGGCCTGCACTTCTTCAACCCGGCGCCGGTGCTGCCGCTGGTCGAGGTCGTCTCCGGGTACGCCACCGACGTCACCTCGGCCACGCGCGCGTACGAGACGGCACGCTCCTGGGGCAAGACCCCGGTCGCCTGCGCCGACACCCCCGGGTTCATCGTCAACCGCATCGCGCGGCCCTTCTACGCCGAGGCCTTCGCCGTCCACGAGGCGCAGGGCGCCGACCCGGCCACCATCGACGCGGTGCTGCGCGAGTCCGGCGGCTTCCGGATGGGCGCCTTCGAACTGACCGACCTGATCGGGCAGGACGTCAACGAGTCCGTCACGCACTCGGTGTGGCAGTCCTTCTTCCAGGACGTCCGCTTCACCCCCTCGCTCTCCCAGCGCCGCCTCGTCGAGTCCGGCCGCCTCGGCCGCAAGACCGGCCAGGGCTGGTACGACTACCGGGACGAGGCGGAGCGCGCCGAGCCGCACACCGCCGAGAAGCAGCAGGCGCCCGCCTACGTCCTCGCCGAGGGCGACCTGGGCCCCGCCTCCGAGTTGCTCGCGCTGATCCGCGAGGCGGGCATCCAGGTCCGCGAGGACGAGGAGGACCACGGCACCCGGCTGGTGCTGCCCGGCGGAGGCCAGCTCGCCCTCGCCGACGGCCAGACCTCCGTGGAGTTCCGCGACGTCGTCTACTTCGACCTCGCGCTCGACTACCGCAAGGCCACCCGGATCGCCCTGTCCGCCTCCCAGGACACCTCGCCGCAGACCCTGTCCGAGGCGATCGGCCTGTTCCAGGCGCTCGGCAAGGACGTCAGCGTCATCGGCGACGTCCCCGGCATGATCGTCGCCCGCACGGTCGCCCGGATCGTCGACCTCGCGCACGACGCCGTCGCCAAGGGTGTCGCCACCGAGGAGGACATCGACACCGCGATGCGCCTCGGCGTGAACTACCCCCTCGGCCCCTTCGAGTGGAGCCGCCGCCTGGGCCGTATGTGGGCGTTCTCCCTCCTGGACGACCTGCACGAGCGCGACCCCTCCGGCCGCTACGCGCCCTCCCTCGCGCTGTACCGGCACTCCTTCGCCACCGAGAAGAGGGAGGGCGCCTCGTGACCACCGCCAAGCGCGACACGTACACCCCGGAGACCCTGCTCTCCGTCGCCGTCCAGGTCTTCAACGAGCGCGGCTACGACGGCACCTCCATGGAGCACCTCTCCCGTGCGGCGGGCATCTCCAAGTCGTCGATCTACCACCATGTGGCCGGCAAGGAGGAGCTGCTGCGCCGGGCCGTCAGCCGGGCCCTGGACGAGCTGTTCGGGATCATGGAGGAGGAGCACGCGCGCGTGGGGCGGGCCGTGGAGCGCCTGGAGTACGTCGTACGGCGCATGGTCGAGGTCCTCATCGGCGAGCTGCCGTACGTCACGCTGCTGCTGCGCGTGCGCGGCAACACCGACACCGAGCGGTGGGCCCTGGAACGGCGCCGGGACTTCGACCACCGGGTCGCCGAGCTGCTCAAGGCGGCCGCCGCCGACGGGGACGTGCGCGGCGACGTGGAGGTGCGGCTCGCCACCCGGCTGGTCTTCGGGATGATCAACTCCATCGTCGAGTGGTACCGGCCGGGCGGCCGCGGGATGGCCGAGGGCGATGTGGCCGACGCGGTGGTACGGCTGGTCTTCGCCGGCCTGCGCACCGAGCACTGACGCGCGCCGACGCCCTACCCCTGCGGCTCCAGGTCCTCCTCCTCGAACACCAGCAGCGTGCGGGTGCTGAGCACCTCGGGGATGGCCTGGAGCCGGGTCAGCACGACCTCGCGCAGCGCCCTGTTGTCGGGCGTGTGCACCAGGAGCAGCACATCGAAATCGCCCCCGACCAGGGCGATGTGGGAGGCGCCGGGCAGCTGTCTGAGCTGCTCGCGCACGGTCCGCCAGGTGTTCTGCACGATCTTGAGCGTGATGTACGCGCTGGTCCCCTGCCCGGCGCGCTCATGGTTCACCCGGGCGCCGAAGCCCCGGATGACGCCGTCCTCGACGAGCCGGTTGATCCGCGCGTAGGCGTTGGCCCGCGAGACGTGCACCCGTTCGGCGACCGACCGTATCGAGGCCCGGCCGTCCGCCTGGAGCATCTGCAGGATGTCCCGGTCGATGGCGTCGAGCGGACGCGCCGGCGGCGGCTCCTGCGCGCTCTCCCCGGTCTCCGGGTACTCGGCCATTTGTTCAGGTGCCATGTCCCCCCGCCTCTCCGCCATGGACGTACTGCGTCCATCTCAGGTTGTGGAGAACCGTTTGTCCACAGCCTGAGGGGGCCTGTAGCCAAAATGTGCCGACGACCGAACAATCGGTAGGTGAGGCGGGTCACAAGCCGACCCGTCTCCCTGAGCCGCTCCCACGAGGAGGTGCCGTCATGACGGTCATGGAGCAGCGGGGCGCGTACCGGCCGACCCCGCCGCCCGCCTGGCAGCCCCGCACCGACCCCGCGCCGCTGCTGCCGGACGCGGAGCCCTACCGCGTCCTCGGCACCGAGCAGGCCGCGAAGGCCGATCCGGAGCTGCTGCGGCGGCTGTACGCCCATCTGGTGCTGGGCCGCCGCTACAACGCCCAGGCCACCGCCCTCACCAAGCAGGGGCGGCTCGCCGTCTACCCCTCCAGCACCGGTCAGGAGGCCTGCGAGGTCGCCGCCGCGCTGGCCCTGAAGGACCGCGACTGGCTCTTCCCCAGCTACCGCGACACCCTCGCGGTCGTCGCCCGCGGTGTCGACCCCGTCGAGGCGCTCACCCTGCTGCGCGGCGACTGGCACACCGGCTACGACCCGTACGAGCACCGCGTGGCCCCCCTGTGCACCCCGCTCGCCACCCAGCTCCCGCACGCCGTGGGCCTCGCGCACGCCGCCCGCCTCAAGGGCGACGACGTGGTCGCGCTCGCCATGGTCGGCGACGGCGGCACCAGCGAGGGCGACTTCCACGAGGCGCTGAACTTCGCCGCCGTGTGGCAGGCCCCGGTCGTCTTCCTCGTCCAGAACAACGGCTTCGCGATCTCCGTTCCGCTCGCCAAGCAGACCGCCGCCCCCTCCCTCGCCCACAAGGCCGTCGGCTACGGCATGCCGGGCCGCCTGGTCGACGGCAACGACGCGGCCGCCGTGCACGAGGTCCTCACCGACGCCGTACGGCACGCGCGCGAGGGCGGTGGCCCGACCCTCGTCGAGGCCGTCACGTACCGCATCGAGGCGCACACCAACGCCGACGACGCCACCCGCTACCGGGGCGACGCCGAGGTCGAGGCCTGGCGCGAGCACGACCCGATCCTGCTGCTGGAGCGCGAGCTCACCGCGCGCGGTGAGCTCGACGACCAGGCCCGGCAGGCCGCGCGGGACGCCGCCGAGACGATGGCCGCCGATCTGCGCGCCCGCATGAACCAGGACCCGGTCCTCGACCCCCGGGACCTCTTCGCCCACGTGTACGCCGAGGACACGCCCCAGTTGCGCGAACAACGCGCCCTGCTGGAGGCCGAACTCGCGGCGGAGCAGGAAGGCGCCGACCGATGACCACCGTCGCCCTCAAGCCCGCCACCATGGCGCAGGCCCTCACGCGCGCGCTGCGCGACGCGATGGCCGCCGACCCGTCCGTGCACGTCCTGGGCGAGGACGTGGGCGCCCTCGGCGGTGTCTTCCGGGTCACCGACGGACTCGCCAAGGAGTTCGGCGAGGACCGCTGCACCGACACCCCGCTCGCCGAGGCCGGCATCCTCGGCACCGCCGTCGGCATGGCCATGTACGGACTGCGCCCGGTCGTCGAGATGCAGTTCGACGCCTTCGCCTACCCGGCGTTCGAGCAGCTCATCAGCCATGTCGCCCGGATGCGCAACCGCACCCGCGGCCGGATGCCCCTGCCGATCACGATCCGCGTCCCCTACGGCGGCGGCATCGGCGGCGTCGAGCACCACAGCGACTCCTCCGAGGCCTACTACATGGCCACCCCGGGGCTCCACGTCGTCACCCCCGCCACCGTCGCCGACGCCTACGGCCTGCTGCGCGCAGCCATCGCCTCCGACGACCCCGTGGTCGTCCTCGAACCCAAGCGGCTGTACTGGTCCAAGGACACCTGGAACCCCGAGGAGCCGCAGCCCGTCGACCCGATCGGACGCGCCGTCGTGCGCCGCTCCGGCCGCAGCGCGACCCTGATCACGTACGGCCCGTCGGTCCCCGTCTGCCTCGAAGCCGCCGAGGCGGCCCGCGCCGAGGGCTGGGACCTGGAAGTCGTCGACCTGCGCTCCCTGGTGCCCTTCGACGACGAGACGGTCGCCGCCTCGGTCCGTCGTACCGGGCGCGCGGTCGTCGTCCACGAGTCGGGCTCCTACGGCGGCCCCGGCGGGGAGATCGCGGCCCGCGTCACGGAACGCTGCTTCCACCACCTGGAGGCACCGGTGCTCCGGGTCGCCGGCTTCGACATCCCCTACCCGCCGCCGATGCTGGAGCGCCACCACCTGCCCGGCGTCGACCGCATCCTGGACGCCGTGGCACGGCTGCAGTGGGAGGCCGGGAACTGATGGCACAGGTGCTGGAGTTCAAGCTCCCCGACCTCGGTGAGGGGCTCACCGAGGCGGAGATCGTGCGCTGGCTCGTCCAGGTCGGCGACGTCGTCGTCGTGGACCAGCCGGTCGTCGAGGTCGAGACGGCCAAGGCGATGGTCGAGGTGCCCTGCCCCTACGGCGGTGTGGTCACCGCCCGCTTCGGCGAGGAGGGCACCGAACTGCCCGTCGGCGCCCCCCTGATCACGGTCGCCGTCGGAGCGCCGGCCTCCGGCGGTTCACCGGAGGGCTCGGGCAACGTGCTGGTGGGATACGGCACCTCGGAGGCACCGGCGCGACGCAGGCGGGTGCGGTCCGCGCAACCGGCCCCGGCCGCTCCCGCCCCGGCCGTGACTCCCGCGCCTGCCACGCCTTCCGCTCGTCCCGGGCGCTCCGAGGGCCCGGTTCCGGTGATCTCCCCGCTGGTGCGTCGGCTCGCCCGCGAGAACGGGCTGGACCTGCGGGAGCTGACGGGCTCCGGCCGGGACGGGCTGATCCTGCGCGCGGACGTGGAGAACGCCCTCAGGGCGGCCGCGACCGCTCCCGAACCCACCCCCCTCTCCGTGGCCCCTCCCGTCTCCCTCACCGGCGGCCACCGCGTCCCTCTCAAGGGGGTCCGGGGCGCCGTCGCGGACAAGCTCTCCCGCAGCCGTCGGGAGATCCCCGACGCGACCTGCTGGGTGGACGCCGACGCGACCGAGCTGATGCGCGCCCGGGCCGCGATGAACGCCGCCGGCGGCCCGAAGATCTCCCTCCTCGCGCTGCTCGCCCGTATCTGCACCGCCGCCCTGGCCCGTTTCCCGGAGCTGAACTCCACCGTCGACCAGGAGGCGCGTGAGATCGTCCGGTTCGACCAGGTGCACCTGGGTTTCGCCGCGCAGACCGAGCGGGGACTGGTCGTGCCCGTCGTGCGCGACGCCCAGGCCCGGGACGCCGAGGGGCTCACCGCCGAGTTCGCCCGGCTCACCGAGGTGGCCAGGGACGGCCGTCTCACCCCCGGTGAGCTGACCGGCGGGACCTTCACGCTCAACAACTACGGCGTCTTCGGTGTCGACGGCTCCACGCCGATCATCAACCATCCCGAGGCGGCCATGCTCGGCGTCGGCCGGATCGTCCCCCGGCCGTGGGTGCACGAGGGCGAGCTGGCCGTGCGCCAGGTCGTCCAGCTCTCGCTGACCTTCGACCACCGGGTCTGCGACGGCGGCACCGCCGGAGGCTTCCTGCGGTACGTCGCGGACTGCGTGGAACAGCCGGCGGTGCTCCTGCGCACGCTGTGATCACGCGGTCCCCGCGTTCCCTGTGATCGAGGAGGCCCGCATACTCAGGGGGTGACCTCGTTCGAGCACTCCGGCACCCCCGCCGGCCGTCCGCCGGGGCGGACCGCCGTCGCGTACGACGCCGTCGTGCTCGCCGGCGGCGGCGCCCGGCGGCTCGGCGGCGCCGACAAGCCCGGTGTGCGGGTGGGCGGACGGGCGCTGCTCGACCGGGTGCTCGCCGCCTGCGCCGACGCGTCCGCCACCGTCGTGGTCGCCGATCCCCGGCCCACCGTCCGGCCCGTGCGCTGGGCGCGCGAGGAGCCGCCGGGCGCGGGTCCCGTGGCCGCGCTCGACGCCGGGCTGCGCCGCACCACGGCCGACGACGTCCTCGTCCTCTCCGCCGACCTGCCCTTCCTCGCCGCCGGCACCGTACGGCGGCTGCTGACCGCCCTGCGCGCGGGCACCGCCGACGGAGCGCTGCTCACCGACGCCGACGGGCGCGACCAGCCGCTCGTCGCCGCCTACCGCACGGCCGCCCTGCGCCGCGAGCTGGCGCCGCTCGGCGCGGCCCCCGGCGGCCTCACGGGGCTGCCTCTGCGCCGGCTGACCGCCGGCCTCCACCTCACTCGCGTCCCCGACCCCGTCGCGTCCTTCGACTGCGACACCTGGGACGACATCGCCACCGCCAGGGCACGCATCAGGGAGCATGACCACGTGTTGGACGAATGGATTTCCGCAGTCAAGGACGAGCTGGGCATCGACCTCGACGTCGACACCGGCGTGCTCCTCGATCTCGCCCGGGACGCCGCCCACGGTGTGGCGCGGCCCGCCGCGCCGCTGACGACCTTCCTGGTCGGCTATGCGGCGGCCCGGGCCGAGGGAGGCCCGGAGGCCGTCGCCGAGGCCGCCCACAGGGCCGCGGCCCTGGCTCTGCGCTGGGCCAAGGAGGCGGAGGAGCCGGGCTCGACGGCCTCCGACGGCTCCACCGCCGCACAGCCCGGCGACCCGGCACCGGACGCGGGATGACCCGCCGCGGCATCCGTACGGGCCGGGACGAGAAGGCCCCCGATGCCGAGGGCTTCGACGTCGAGGAGGTGCTCGCCCTCGTGAACGACGGCAAGGGCCCCGCCCGCCCGGCCGGCGACTCCGAGCCCGGGCCGGCCGCCCCACGCCCCGGAGACGGCGGAGCCGGTCCCACCGGCGGCACCCACCGCGCAGTCTCCACGCCCTCTCCGGGTGACCGCCACGCCCCCCGGCACCACGCCACCCCCTGGCCCGAGGCCCGGACCATCGCCGCCCGGGCCGCCCGGTCCCAGGCTGCCCGCCGCGCCCCCGTCTCCGTGACCCTCGGCGACGCCCTCGGTCTCGTCCTCGCCGCGCCGCTGACCGCCCTCACCGACCTGCCCTCCTTCGACACCTCCGCCATGGACGGCTGGGCGGTCGCGGGCCCGGGCCCCTGGCGGGTCCGGGACGAGGGTGTGCTGGCCGGCAGCACCACCCCCGAGCGCCTCGCCGACGGCGAGGCCGTCGGGATCGCCACCGGCGCCCGGATCCCCCCGGACACCACGGCGGTCCTGCGCAGCGAACACGGCCGCACCGACGCCCAGGGCCGGCTGCACCCGACCCGGGACATGAGCCACGGCCAGGACATCCGCCCCCGCGGCCAGGAGTGCCGCAGCGGCGATCAGTTGCTGCCCGCCGGCGCGGTGGTGACCCCGGCCGTCCTCGGCCTCGCCGCGGCCGCCGGCTACGACACCCTGGCCGCCGTACCGCGGCCCCGCGCCGAGGTGTTCGTCCTGGGCGACGAACTGCTCACCGAGGGCCGTCCGCACGACGGTCTGATCCGGGACGCGCTCGGTCCGATGCTGCCGCCGTGGCTGCGGGCCCTCGGCGCCGAGGTCGTCGCGGTGCGGCGGATCGGCGACGACGAGAAGGCCCTGCACCGGGCCGTCAGCCGGTCCTCCGCGGACCTGATCGTCACCACCGGCGGCACCGCCTCGGGACCCGTCGACCATGTCCACCCCGTCCTGCGCCGCGTCGACGCCGAACTCCTCGTCGACGGTGTCCAGGTGCGCCCCGGCCACCCCATGCTGCTGGCCCGCACCAAGGAGGACCAGCACCTCGTCGGGCTGCCCGGCAACCCCCTCGCGGCCGTCTCCGGCCTCCTCACGCTCGCCGAGCCCCTGCTCGCAACCCTGTCCGCCCGACCCGCCCAGGAGCGGTACGCGCTGCCTCTGCGGGACGAGGTGCACGGGCATCCGTACGACACCCGGCTCGTCCCGGTGGTGCTGCGCGGCGACCATGTCCTGCCGCTGCACTACAACGGTCCGGCGATGCTCCGGGGCGTCGCGGCGGCCGATGCGCTGGCCGTCGTACCGCCGGGTGGTGCCCGGGCGGGTCAACCGACGGAACTCCTCGACCTGCCGTGGGCGACGGCCGGGGTCACTGGCTGTTTCACGTGAAACATACGGTCGGGGCGCGCCTGCACGTGTTTCACGTGAAACAAACCGCCTGTTTCACGTGAAACACCCGCATGGCGGACCTCGTCACACCTGTTCGGCCGCCGGAACGGCTCGGCGGACCGTGATCACCCGGTCCCCCTGCTGGAGCAGGGTGAGCCGGGGGTCGGCGTAGTCGAGAAGCTGTCGGCCCCGGACGACGGCCACGACCAGGTCCGCGGAGCTGCGGGGCGACTGTCCTTCCTCCCCCGCGGCGACGGGGCGTTCCACGAGGGTCAGCCCGCTGCCGAGGGTCATCAGGTCCTCCAGGGTCTTCGCCACGGTCGGGCTGACCATCGAGACACCGAGCAGCCGACCGGCCGAGGACGAGCTGGTGACCACGGTGTTCGCACCGGACTGCCGAAGCAGGGGCACGTTCTCGTCCTCCCGGGCGGCCACCACGATCGTGGCGCGCCGGTTGAGCTGCCGGGCCGTCAGGGTGACCAGGGCGGCCGTGTCGTCGCGTTGCGGGGCGACGATCACCCGGGAGGCGTGCGGGACCTCGGCGCGCCGCAGTACCTCGCTGCGGGTGGCGTCCCCGGTGATCGCCACCAGCCCGTCGTCGCCGGCCGCTTCGGAGGCCTTGCGCTGGCTGTCCACGACCACGATCCGTTCCTTGGCGATGCCCTGCCCGACCAGCGTCTCCACCGCGTGCCGGCCCTTCGTGCCGTATCCGACGACCACGACGTGATCACGGGTGCGCATGCGCCAGCGGTGGATGCGGACCTGCTGCCGGGTGCGCTCGGTGAGGACCTCCAGGGTGGTGCCGACCAGGATGATCAGGAACAGCACGCGCAGCGGGGTGATGACGAGGATGTTGACCAGCCGGGCGGTGTCGCTGACGGGGGTGATGTCGCCGTAGCCGGTGGTGGAGAGGGTGACCGTGGCGTAGTAGGCGGAGTCGAGGAAGTCCACGGAGCCGTCGGAGTTGTCGTTGTAGCCCTCGTGGTCGGCGTAGACGATCAAAGTGGTCAGGGCCAGCACCAGCAGGGCCATGGCGAGGCGACGCAGCACCTGCTGGAGCGGGGGCGCGCCCACGTTCACCGGCATGGTGATGGACCGCCCGGCCTCGGCGTCGTCGCGGGCCTCCCGGCGGGAGCGGTACCAGAGGGACCTGACGAGGGAGAGCCGCACCGGCCCGGTGGGCTGTCGTTCCTGGTCCTTCATCGCGTGCCCCCTGTGGCCGTGATCCGATCGATGGGCACCATGGTTCCCGGCGGGTTCCTGCCCGTCATGAAGCAACACGGTCCATGGACCCGCGTCCGTCCCTTCCGCCCCGTACGTTCCCGCTCCGGAGGTCCCCTTGCGCGACCACATTGTCGTCGTCGGTTTCGGCACGAAGGGGAGGTCCGCGATCCGGACGGCCTGCGCCTCGGGGCTGCGCAAGGACCAGGTGGTGGTGATCGACCCCAGCGGCAAGGCGATCGACACGGCGACCGCCGAGGGCTACGAGGGCGTGGTGGGGGACGCCACCCGCAGCGATGTGCTGCGGCGGGCGGAGGTGCAGCGGGCCGGGCGGATCATCATCGCGACCCAGCGCGACGACACGGCCGTCCTGGTGGCCCTGACGGCCCGCCAGCTCAACCCGGACGCGAAGATCGTGGCCGCCGCGCGCGAGGAGGAGAACGCGCCGCTGCTGAAACAGTCCGGCGCCGACGAGGTCATCACCAGCGCCGGAGCGGCCGGACGGCTGCTGGGCCTGTCCGTGCTCAGCCCGTCCGCCGGGCTGGTGATGGAGGACCTGATACAGCAGGGCAGCGGGCTGGACCTCGTCGAGCGGACCGTCACCAAGGCGGAGGCGGGCCGCGGTCCGCGTGAGACGGACGACCTGGTGGTCAGCGTCGTCCGCGGCCACCGGGTCCTCGCCTACGACGATCCCGCCATCGGCCCGCTGGAGCTGACGGACCGGCTGATCACGATCGTCCGGGTGGACTGAGCCGCTACTTGCGGTTGTAGAGCCGCATCGTGATCGGCCCGAAGACCAGCACGAACAGCGCGGCCCACCCCAGCGACCAGGCGATCTCGGCACCCGGCCAGTCCCCGGCCATCAGGCCCCGTACCGCCGTCGCCAGATGGGTCACCGGGCTGTTGTTGACGAAGGCCTGCAGCCAGCCCGGCATGGTGTGCGGGTCGACGAACACGTTCGACAGGAAGGTGAGCGGGAAGATCACCATCATGCTGACGCCCATCACCGACTTCTCGGTGCGCAGCAGCAGCCCGAACATGGTCCAGATCCACGAGAAGGCGAACGAGAAGACGACCAGCAGGGCGATGCCCGCGAGCACGCCGCCGACACCGCCGTCCGGGCGGTAGCCGAGGACGAGCCCGACGGTCAGCATCACGACGGAGGCGATCGTGTAGCGCAGGGCGTCGCCGAGGAGATAGCCGACCATCGTCGCCGGCCGCCAGATCGGCAGCGAGCGGAACCGGTCGAAGACGCCCTTCTCGATGTCGGTGTTCACCGAGACACCCGTGTACATCGTGATCATCACGACCGACATCACCAGGATGCCCGGCAGCAGGAACTGGATGTACTCCTGCGGGGAGCCGGCCAGGGCGCCCCCGAACAGGTACGTGTACATCAGCACCATCATGATCGGGAACGCGGTGACGTCGAAGAGCTGCTCCGGCACGTGCTTGATCTTGAGGATCGCCCGCCAGCCGAAGGTCAGCGACGTCGACCAGGCACTCGGGCGCGCCGGCCGTTCACCGGCCACGAGCAGCGCGGTCAGCGACTCGGCGCTCACCGGGGTGAGTTCCTGGGTGTCCGTGGTCGTCGCGGTGCTCATGCCGCCACCTCGTCCTTGGTGGAGTTCACGGTCGTGTCGTGTCCGGTGAGGGCCAGGAACACCTCGTCGAGGCTGGGCTGGCCGAGGGAGAAGTCGTCGACGGTGATCCCGGCCCGGGCGAGTTCGCCGAGGGCGCGGGAGGCCTGCTCGGCGGCCGTGTCGCCGGTCGCCGCGGCGAGCCGGGCGGTCAGCGCCACCGGATCGGGGTCCTGCTGGACCTCGGCGTCCAGGGCCAGCCGCAGCATCCGCTCGGCCTCCGGCCGCTGTGCGGGGTCCCGCAGCCGCAGATGCACGGAGCCCGCGCCCACGGACGCCTTCAGGTCGCCCTTCGTGCCCTCGGCGATCACCCGGCCGTGGTCGATGACGGCGATCCGGGAGGCGAGCTGATCGGCCTCGTCGAGGTACTGCGTGGTGAGCAGCACGGTCGTGCCCTGCGCGACCACCGCCCGCACGATGTCCCAGACCTGGTTGCGGCTGCGCGGGTCCAGACCGGTGGTCGGCTCGTCCAGGAACAGCAGGTCAGGGGTGCTGAGGATGGAGGCGGCGATGTCGATACGGCGCCGCATGCCGCCCGAGTAGTGCTTGACCTGCTTTCCGGCCGCGTCCACCAGCCCGAACGCGGCCAGGAGCCGCGCGGACCGTTCCCGGGCCGCCTTCTTGCCGTGCCCGAGGAGCCGGCCCAGCAGCACGAGGTTCTCGGTGCCGGTGAGGTCCTCGTCCACGGACGCGTACTGCCCGGTGAGACTCACCAGGCCACGCACCTCGTCGGCCTCGCGGACCACGTCGTGGCCGAAGACATGGGCCTCGCCGCCGTCGGGACGCAGCAGGGTGGCGAGCATCTTCACCGTGGTCGTCTTCCCGGCGCCGTTGGGCCCGAGGACGCCGTAGACCGTGCCGGCCGGCACGGCGAGGTCGACGCCGTCCACGGCCCTGGTCGTGCCGAACGTCTTCACCAGGCCCGCGGTCTCGATGGCCAGGTCTGCGGTGTGCCGACTCATGGGGTGTCCTTCCGCGTACATGGGCTACGCATGGGGAGACCTTTACTGTCCGCCGAACTCATCGGTGATCGCACGCCGTTTTCCCGGGGGACGCCGTGGCCTGGGTGCCTTCGGGGGCGAGGGGTAGCGTCCCCCTCATGCATGCGATCACGATTCCCGAACCTGGTGGTCCCGAGGCGCTGGTGTGGGACGAGGTCCCCGATCCCGTACCCGCCGAGGGCGAGGTCCTGGTCGAGGTGGTGGCCGGCGCGGTCAACCGCGCCGACATCCTGCAGCGGCAGGGCTTCTACGACCCGCCGCCCGGCGCCTCCCCCCATCCCGGCCTGGAGTGCTCCGGCCGGATCGCCGCGCTCGGCCCCGGCGTCGACGGCTGGGCCGTCGGTGACGAGGTGTGCGCACTGCTCTCCGGCGGCGGATACGCCGAGAAGGTCGCCGTTCCGGCCGGGCAGCTCCTGCCCGTGCCCGAGGGCGTGGATCTCCGGCAGGCCGCCGCGCTGCCCGAGGTGACCTGCACGGTCTGGTCGAACGTGTTCATGGTCGCCCAGCTGCGCCCCGGCGAGACGCTGCTCGTGCACGGCGGCTCCAGCGGCATCGGCACCATGGCGATCCAGCTCGCCAAGGCCGTCGGCGCGAGGGTCGCGGTCACGGCGGGCACCAAGGAGAAGCTGGAGCGCTGCGCCGAGCTGGGCGCGGACATCCTGATCGACTACCGCGAGCAGGACTTCGTCGCCGAGCTGAAGGCGGCCACCGGCGGCGCGGGCGCCGACGTGATCCTCGACAACATGGGCGCGAAGTACCTGGACCGCAACGTCCAGAGCCTCGCCGTCAACGGCCGGCTCGCGATCATCGGTATGCAGGGCGGCATCAAGGCCGAGCTGAACATCGCGGCGCTCCTCACCAAGCGGGCCGCGATCAGCGCGACCTCTCTGCGGGCCCGCCCGCTCGCCGAGAAGGCGGCCATCGTCGCGGCCGTACGCGAACATGTCTGGCCCCTGCTCGCGGAGGGTCGTGTCCGCCCCGTCGTCGACCGCGAGCTCCCGATGAGCGAGGCCGCCGCGGCACACCGGGTCGTCGAGGAGAGCGGCCACGTGGGCAAGGTGCTGCTGGTCGTGCCGTAGCGCGCCGCTCAGGACCGTCGCAGCCGGAGCGCGGCCAGGCCGAGACCCAGCCCGAGCCCGATGAGGACCAGTCCGCTGCCCAGCGGCAGGATCCGCAGCACGGGCCCCTCGGCCGCCGCCCCCGGCGCGGCGGCCTGCGGTGCGGAGGCCTCCGGCACGACGGCGGCCGCCGGCGCCGACTCCTCGCCGGCGCCCGCGTCCGGCACCCCCTCGTTCTCGTCCGCCGCGTCACCCGAGCCGTCGGAGTCACCCGGGCTGTCGGAGTCACCGGAGTCACCCGAGCCGGAGCCGTCGCCGGTACCGGTGCCGTCGGTCCCGTCCTCGCCGTCACCGGTCTCCTGGCCCGTGCCGTCCTCGTCCTCCGCCGTGCCCTTCTCCTCGTCCGGCCGCCCGGGCCGCGCCCGCCCCTCGCCGGCCCTGCTCCCGGCCCGGTCGGGTTCGCGGGAGGAGGAAGCGGAGGGGGAGGGAGAGCCGACCGCCACCGGACGCCTGCCCTGCGCCGAGCCTCTGTCCCGCGTCCGGCTCCGGCCGTCCGTACGACCACCGTGGTCCGTACGACCTCCGTCGTCGGTACGGCCACTGTCGTCGGTACGACCACTGTCGTCCGTCACACCTCTGTCGTCCGTCGAGCTCCGGCCGTACGTCGATACGCTCCCGTACGTCGATACGCTCCCATACGACGAGACGCTCCCGTACGTCGATACGGCCGCGTACGTCGATACGGCTCCGTACGACGAAACGGCCCCGTACGGCAGCACCAGTACCCCCACCGCGCACAACCCCCGCCGCAATCGAGTCACGCACCCAAGACTCACACTCCCGGTGAATCCCCGCATACCGGACTCCACCGAACGCGTGCCCCGCGGAAACGGTGGATCTTCCTCCATGGGGGGCACCACGATGATGAGGTGTAGGCGTGCGAGAGAATGGCGGCATGGAGATGCCGAGGAACGAAAGGTCGCCGGAGACCGCCCAGAAGATCCTGGTCGTGGGTCAGGACGGGATGGCACTCGATGGCGTCGACGCCGACGAGGACTCCCGTGAGATCCCGGTGACGGAGCAGGTCGAGCAGCCGGCGAAGGTCATGCGGATCGGCAGCATGATCAAGCAGCTGCTGGAGGAGGTGCGCGCGGCTCCCCTGGACGAGGCGAGCCGGGCCCGGCTGAAGGAGATCCACTCCAGCTCGGTGAAGGAGCTGGAGGACGGTCTGGCGCCGGAGCTCGTCGAGGAACTGGAACGGCTCTCCCTGCCGTTCAACGAGGACTCCACTCCCAGCGACGCGGAACTGCGGATCGCGCAGGCCCAGTTGGTCGGTTGGCTGGAGGGACTCTTCCACGGCATCCAGACCACGCTGTTCGCCCAGCAGATGGCGGCCCGCGCGCAGTTGGAGCAGATGCGCCGGGCGCTCCCGCCGGGCGTGGGCGGTCACGAGGGTGGCGACGACCCCCGCACGGGCGGCCGTTCGGGCGGACCGTACCTCTAAGGCCGTATCTCCAGGGCCCGTACCTCTAAGAACAGCTCAGACGACACAGGGCCCGGCGCGACGCCGGGCCCTCTCTCATGCGCGTCAGGACGCCGGGTTGCCCGTCGACACGCTCAGCTCGATCTCCGGCATGTCCGACGGGTCGACATCCGTGCCGGCGGAGGGGAACTGGTCCATGACCGCCCCGTCGCCGTAGGTGTTCTCGTCCACGTACTTGATCTTCATCTTCCAGCCGGCCGCCTGGAAGCAGGACTTGACCGACTGGATGTACTTGAACTTGAAGTCCGGCACCCGGACCTTGTCGGGGTCGTTGTACGACTCATCCGGCTCGGAGCACTCGGTCGACTCGATCGTCTTGGAGGTGTCCGGGCCGCGGTAGTCCGCCGCCTTCGTCGCCGAGGGGGAGGCGCTGGAGCCACCGCTGCCGCCCTCGTCGTCGCCGCCGTTGAACGCGAGGCTCATGAGGAACGCGCCCACCACCACCACCGCGACCAGGGCCGACCCGATCACCACCGGCTTGTTGCCCTTGCCGCCGCCCGAGGGCAGCGGGGTCGAGGGCTGAGGGCTGAGGTTGTACGCCGGCGGCGTGGGCGGTCCCTGCTGGTGACCGTAGGCCGGGGCAGGCGTCTGGTAGCCGGGCTGCTGCGGGTAGCCGTAGGACGGCGGGGTCGGGGCGCCGTACGGGTTCGGGGTGTGCGCGGGCCGGTACGGCGTCTGCACGGGGCCGACGGGCGGCTGGGGCGTGTTCTGGCCGACCGGCGGGAACACCGCGGAGCCGACGCCCGAACCGCTCTGCACGGGGGTGCCCGGGACGATGCTCGGCGGGGCCGGCTGGAGCGAGGCGGCGATGCGCAGGCACTCGTCGCGCATGGCGACGGCGGTCGGGAAGCGTTCGTTCGGGTTCTTCTTCAGCGCGCGGGCGACCAGCGCGTCCACGGCCGGCGGCAGCGAACGGTTGATCGAGGAGGGCGCGACCGGCTCCTCCTGCACATGCGCGTACGCGATCGCCAGCGGCGAGTCCGCGTCGAACGGCAGCCGCCCGGTGACCAGTTGGAACAGCATGATGCCGACCGAGTACAGGTCGGAGCGGGCGTCCACGCCCCGTCCGAGGGCCTGTTCGGGCGAGAGGTACTGCGGGGTGCCGACGACCATGCCGGTCTGCGTCATCGACGTCACCCCGGACTGCATCGCGCGCGCGATGCCGAAGTCCATCACCTTGACGACGCCGCGCTTGGTCATCATCACGTTGCCCGGCTTGATGTCGCGGTGGACCAGCCCCATCTCGTGGCTGATCTCCAGCGCCGCCAGCACATCCGCGGTGATCTTCAGCGCCTTGTCGGCGGGCATCGCGCCCTGCTGCCGCACGTCCTCGTCGAGCACGGAGCCGAGCGGGCGGCCCTCGACGTACTCCATGACGATGTACGGCGTCGTCAGGCCGCCCATCTCGTCCTCGCCGGTGTCGAACACCGAGACGATGTTGGTGTGCGTGAGCTTGGCCACCGCCTGGGCCTCACGACGGAAACGCTCACGAAAGGCCTGCTCACGACCGAGTTCGGTGTGGAGCGTCTTGACCGCGACCTGGCGGTCCAGCACCGAGTCGTAGGCGAGGTGCACCGAGGCCATGCCGCCCTGGCCGAGCAGATCGCGCAGCTGATACCGGCCATTGGCCAGCGCCCGCCCCGCATGCGCGCCCTGTGCGCCGTCCTGGCTCATGTTCCGCGTCCCCCGTAGGCCCTTCAAGGCGCCGTCGTCCGCCACCGGCTGTCTCCGTGCCGTTGACTGCCGTTGATCGAAAGTGCTATTCCCGGCCAAGTCTGCCGCAGGGCACTGACACGTCAAGCTCGGTGCCCGTTCCGTGACCCTACGAGAAAGAAGCGTCGCGGAAGCGTTACAGGTGGCTCGCGGCCGGTACACAGAATTTGCACGCCGGCAGGGGGCACGGGTTTGATGACCGGTCCGTCCCGGACCGGAGGCGAGCCCGGCAGGGGCTCATCCAGGACCGGAGGCTTGCCCGGAGGCTGTAGCGTGGCCGACGGAGACCGTAACAACACCGCGCGCACCGCGGGCAGAAACGACGGCGAGGACTGATGGCACAGCAGCAGCCCCAGGGCCCGTCCGACCCCGAGGCGACTGGCGGCGGTATGGCAGACGCGCCGGAGAACTGGGGCAACGGCGGGCTGGTCGGCGACGGCCGTTATCGGCTGACCCGCAGACTCGGCCGGGGCGGTATGGCCGAGGTGTTCGCGGCCGAGGACGTACGACTCGGCCGCACCGTCGCGGTCAAACTGCTGCGCGCCGACCTCGCCGAGGACCCGACCTCCAAGGCCCGCTTCACGCGCGAGGCCCAGTCGGTGGCCGGCCTCAACCACCACGCGATCGTCGCCGTGTACGACTCCGGCGAGGACTTCGTCGGCGGCCAGAGCGTGCCGTACATCGTGATGGAGATCGTCGAGGGGCGCACGATCCGCGACCTGCTCCTCAACGCCGAGGCGCCCGGGCCCGAGCAGGCCCTGATCATCGTCTCCGGGGTGCTGGAGGCGCTCGCCTACTCGCACCAGCACGGCATCGTGCACCGCGACATCAAGCCGGCGAACGTGATCATCACGCACAACGGCGCCGTCAAGGTCATGGACTTCGGCATCGCGCGCGCCCTGCACGGCGCGTCCACCACGATGACGCAGACCGGCATGGTCATGGGCACCCCGCAGTACCTCTCCCCGGAGCAGGCGCTCGGCAAGGCCGTCGACTACCGCTCCGACCTGTACGCGACCGGCTGCCTCCTCTACGAACTGCTCGCGCTGCGCCCGCCGTTCATCGGCGAGACCCCGCTGTCGGTGGTCTACCAGCACGTCCAGGACATCCCGGTGCCGCCGTCGCAGACCTCCGAGGGCGAGTGCCCGCCGGAGCTCGACGGACTCGTCATGCGCTCGCTCGCCAAGGAGCCCGACGACCGTTTCCAGACGGCCGAGGAGATGCGCGGGCTCGTCCAGTACGCGCTGCAGATGCTGTACGACCAGGGCGGCCACACCGGCACCTGGAACACCGGCCCGGTCACGGTGCACGACGGCCGGGGCGCGGCCGCGCCCTTCGCGGGCACCGCCGTGATGCCCCAGCACGACGGCTCGATGACCTCGCAGATCCCGCAGCCGATCCTGCCCACGGGCTACGGCAGCGGCGACGACGGCGGCTTCGAGGGGCACGGCAACCGGGGCAGCGGCCGCGGCAAGCTGTGGATCCTGGCCGTCCTCGCGGTGATCGCCATCGCGGCGGGTGTCGCCCTCGCCCTGAACAACAAGGGCACGAACAGCGGCGACAACGAGACCACCGAGTCGCCCAGCGTCACCCAGTCGCAGACCTCCAAGGCCAGCGAGTCGCCGTCCGACGAGGCGACCGAGGAGTCCTCGGACGACACCTCCGACGACAGCACCGGCTCGGACTCCGGTTCGAACTACACCCCCTCGTACACGCCCTCGTACACCCCGTCGTACACGCCCTCCGAGACGGCCACCAGCGAGCCGACCGACACGCAGACCGACCCGGGGGCCTCCGAGGAGCCGACGGGCTCGGAGACCGACGGCACCGCTGACGGCGGTACCGGTGACGGCGGTACCGGCGACGGCGGCACCGACACGGGCACCACCCAGGGGACCACTCAGGGGAACACCACCCTCGGCGCCGTCGGCGGCTGACCGACCGGCCCCCCCTCTTTTCAGCCACGCGCGCGTGAAGCCCTTTCCGGGGCGGCACGCGCGCGTAGTGCATTCGGGGGACTCTTCCCGTGACCTGGGTCACCGGGATAACGTGCCCTTGTTCCGGCCCCCTGCAAGGCTGTGACCAGGGAGACTTCCCGATTTCGCGATTTGCTTGGAAATCCAAGTAAAAACGCAGGTCAGGAGGGGTTTCACAGAAATGTGGAGCACTGGGTAACGTGCCTGTTGCAGGGCGCTCGCCGGGGCACCTGTCACGCCTGTGCCGTTTTGGCCGCACCCACACCTGTGCGGCCGCAAAGACACAGGTGAGCCGCACTGGCACCCGGCGAACCCGGGATGCCGGACCGACGGAGGAGCACACGTGACCGTGGAGAGCACTGCCGCGCGCAAACCGCGACGCAGCGCCGGAACCAAGAGCACGGCCGGCAAGCGCACGACCGCAAGGAACGCGCCAGGCACGGACCCCGAGCTCGTACAGCTGCTGACGCCCGAGGGCGAGCGCGTCAAGAACGCCGCGTACGACAAGTACGTATCCGGCGTCACCCCCGAAGACCTCCGCGGCCTGTACCGCGACATGGTGCTCACCCGTCGCTTCGACGCCGAGGCCACCTCCCTGCAGCGCCAGGGCGAGCTCGGCCTGTGGGCCTCACTGCTCGGCCAGGAGGCCGCCCAGATCGGTTCGGGCCGCGCCCTGCGCGACGACGACTACGTCTTCCCCACCTACCGCGAGCACGGCGTCGCCTGGTGCCGCGGGGTCGACCCGACCAACCTGCTCGGCATGTTCCGCGGGGTGAACAACGGAGGCTGGGACCCCAACGGCAACAACTTCCACCTCTACACGATCGTCATCGGCTCCCAGACGCTCCACGCGACCGGGTACGCGATGGGCATCGCCAAGGACGGCGCGGACAGCGCGGTGATCGCCTACTTCGGCGACGGCGCGTCCAGCCAGGGCGACGTGGCCGAGTCCTTCACCTTCTCCGCCGTCTACAACGCGCCGGTGGTGTTCTTCTGCCAGAACAACCAGTGGGCGATCTCCGAGCCGACCGAGAAGCAGACCCGCGTCCCGCTCTACCAGCGCGCCCAGGGCTTCGGCTTCCCCGGCGTCCGCGTCGACGGCAACGACGTGCTGGCCTGCCTCGCGGTCACCCGCTGGGCCCTGGAGCGGGCCCGCAACGGCGAGGGCCCCACCCTCGTCGAGGCGTACACCTACCGCATGGGCGCCCACACCACCTCCGACGACCCGACCCGCTACCGCGGCGACGAGGAGCGGCTGGCGTGGGAGGCGAAGGACCCGCTCCTGCGGCTGCGCCGCCACCTGGAGGCCTCAAACCACACGGACGAGGGATTCTTCGCGGAACTCGAGGCCGAGAGCGAGGCGTTGGGCAGGCGAGTGCGCGAAGCGGTCCGTGCCATGCCGGACCCGGACCACTTCGCCATCTTCGAGAACGTGTACGCGGACGGGCACGCGCTCGTCGACGAGGAGCGGGCGCAGTTCGCCGCCTACCAGGCGTCGTTCGCGGACGAAGACGGGGGTAAGTGAGATGGCGCAGACCACGACAGCCAGGACCATGGCCCTGGCCAAGGCGATCAACGAATCGCTGCGGCACGCCCTGGAGACCGACCCGAAGGTCCTCGTCATGGGCGAGGACGTCGGCAAGCTCGGCGGTGTCTTCCGGGTGACGGACGGCCTGCAGAAGGACTTCGGCGAGAGCCGGGTCATCGACACCCCGCTCGCCGAGTCCGGCATCGTCGGCACCGCCATCGGCCTGGCCCTGCGCGGCTACCGCCCGGTGGTGGAGATCCAGTTCGACGGCTTCGTCTTCCCGGCCTACGACCAGATCGTCACCCAGCTCGCCAAGATGCACGCCCGTTCCCTGGGCAAGGTGAAGATGCCGGTCGTCGTCCGCATCCCCTACGGCGGCGGCATCGGCGCGGTCGAGCACCACTCCGAGTCCCCGGAGTCACTGTTCGCGCACGTCGCGGGCTTGAAGGTGGTCTCCCCCTCCAACGCCTCCGACGCGTACTGGATGATGCAGCAGGCCATCCAGAGCGACGACCCGGTGATCTTCTTCGAGCCCAAGCGCCGCTACTGGGACAAGGGCGAGGTCAACACCGAGGCCATCCCGGGCGAGCTGCACAAGGCCCAGGTCGTCCGCCCCGGCACCGACCTCACGCTCGCCGCCTACGGCCCGATGGTGAAGCTCTGCCTGGAGGCCGCCGACGCGGCCGCCGAGGAGGGCAAGAACCTGGAGGTCCTGGACCTGCGCTCGGTCTCGCCGCTCGACTTCGACTCCGTCCAGGCCTCCGTCGAGAAGACCCGCCGTCTGGTCGTGGTCCACGAGGCCCCGGTGTTCTTCGGCTCCGGCGCGGAGATCGCCGCCCGGATCACCGAGCGCTGCTTCTACCACCTGGAGGCCCCGGTGCTCCGGGTCGGCGGCTACCACGCCCCGTACCCGCCGGCCCGCCTGGAGGAGGAGTACCTGCCGGGCCTGGACCGGGTGCTCGACGCCGTCGACCGTGCCCTGGCGTACTGAGGAGAGGGTCGTGACGACGATGACGGAAGCGTCCGTACGCGAGTTCAAGATGCCGGACGTGGGCGAGGGCCTCACCGAGGCCGAGATCCTCAAGTGGTACGTCCAGCCCGGTGACACCGTCACCGACGGCCAGGTGGTGTGCGAGGTCGAGACGGCCAAGGCCGCCGTCGAACTGCCCATCCCCTACGACGGTGTGGTCCGCGCGCTCCACTTCCCCGAGGGCACCACGGTGGACGTGGGCACGTCGATCATCGCGGTGGACGTGACGGGCGGCGCGGCGCCCGCCGAGGCACCGGCGCCCGCCCAGGCGGCCGCAGCCCCGGCCGCCCCCGCCGCCGAGGAGAAGAAGCCGGTGGGTTCCGGCCGCCAGCCGGTGCTCGTCGGGTACGGCGTGGCCGCCTCCTCCACCAGGCGCCGCCCCCGCAAGAGCAGCGCGATCCCGGCCCAGGAGCCCGCGGCCGCGGCCGTGCAGTCCGAGCTGAACGGCCATGGCGGCGCCCCGGCGGTGCCCGCCCCGGCCGGCACGGAGCGCCCGCTGGCCAAGCCGCCGGTGCGCAAGCTGGCCAAGGACCTGGGCGTGGACCTCACGACGGTGGTCCCGACCGGCCCGGACGGCATCATCACGCGGGACGACGTGCACGCGGCGGCGGCCCCGCAGGCCACGGCGGCGGCACCGGCCCAGGCGCCCGCGCCGGTCACCCCGGCCCCGGCACCGGTCACGGCTCCCTTGCCGGCGCCCGTCGCCTCGTACGACGCGGTGCGCGAGACCCGTGTCCCGGTCAAGGGCGTCCGCAAGGCGACGGCGGCGGCGATGGTCGGCTCGGCGTTCACCGCTCCGCATGTCACCGAGTTCATCACGGTCGACGTGACGCGCACGCTCAAGCTGATCGAGGAGATCAAGCAGTCCCCCGACACGTACGACATGCGGGGGCTGCGGATCAACCCGCTGCTGCTGATCGCCAAGGCCCTGCTGGTCGCGATCCGGCGCCACCCGGAGATCAACGCCTCCTGGGACGAGGCGGCCCAGGAGATCGTGGTCAAGCACTACGTCAACCTGGGCATCGCGGCGGCCACCCCGCGCGGGCTGCTCGTGCCGAACATCAAGGACGCGCACGCCAAGACGCTGCCGCAGCTTGCCGAGTCCCTGAGCGAGCTGGTCTCCACCGCCCGCGAGGGCAGGACGTCCCCCGCCGCCATGCAGGGCGGCACGGTGACGATCACCAACGTCGGCGTCTTCGGCGTCGACACCGGCACCCCGATCCTCAACCCCGGCGAGTCGGCGATCCTCGCGGTCGGCGCGATCAAGCTCCAGCCGTGGGTCCACAAGGGCAAGGTGAAGCCCCGCCAGGTGACCACCCTGGCGCTGTCCTTCGACCACCGGCTGGTGGACGGGGAGCTGGGCTCCAAGGTGCTGGCCGACGTGGCGGCGATCCTGGAGGAGCCGAAGCGGCTGATCACCTGGGCGTGAGCGCCCCCTAGGGCCGCGGCTCCTCCTGGAGCCAGTGGCCGTTCGTCGTCCAGGCCAGCAGGAGGCGGCCGACGCCGTCGTCGGCGTGGCCGCCCTCCGCGACCTGGCGCAGACCGGTCACGGCCGGGGCGAGCCGGGCGCCGGCACGGCCCGGGTGGCGAGCGGCCTCCTCGGACAGCCAGCCGAGGGTCCGGGCCCGCTCCCGCGCCGTGCACAGGGAGAGCTGGAAGACCATCTGCCGCCAGGCGTAGGCCGCGTCCTTGATCGTGGCCAGGGGGAACGCCTGGCCGTGCACCCGGGCGGTCAGTCGGCACACGGTGACGAAGCTCCGGCGCGCCAGGTCCTCCCAGCCCGGGGCCGGGGCGATGCCGACCCGGTGGACCAGGGTGGCCAGGTTGTGCGTGGTGAGGATCTGCGCCTGCTCGATCACCTTGCCGTTCCCGGCCACCGACCAGCCGGAGGACCGGGACCAGGACCCCGCCGAGAACGCCTCCGCACGGTCCACGCACAACCGCCCGAACCCCGGCGAGGTCCGCGGCCCGGGCGGCCGGGTCCGCGCCTCGGCGGCCTCCACGATCGCGAGGTTGCGCACCGCCGCGTAGTCGATCCCGTAGTAGCGCTCGTAGAGCGAACCGCCGCCGAGCAGTTCCGCCGCCACCCGTGCCGCCGCGAGGAACTTGGGGCCGAACGCGCCGGCGAAGAGGTCGTTGGCCAGCTCCTCGACCAGGGGCGCCCCGAGTTCGGCCTGACGGGCCAGCACGGCCAGTTCGCGGACCAGCGGGTTCGGCAGGATCGTCCCGGGGAACGCCTGCACGGCCAGCTCGCCCAGCCGCCGCAGCGCGACCGCCGCCGGCTCGCCCGCCCCGCGCTCGGCCCGCTGCCCGGCCACGGCCCGCACCCACGGCAGCTCCTCGATCCGCACCTGCTGCTGAAGGCCCAGCAGGAGCAGCGAACGGCGGCCCGCGAACGCGCGGTGGTGCGCGACGGCCAGCGTGCGCAGGGCGCCGTCCGGGTAGGCCTCGGCGGCGGTGACCGCGACGAGCTGCGGGACGAGCTCGGCCAGCACCTCCGCCGACGGCACCAGACCGCGTTCCACCAGCGTCTCCGGGGCGGCGCTCAGCGCGCCCTCGACGGGCCGGCGGACACCGGCCGGGATCACCGCGCCCACGGGCAGCCCGGTCTCCCGTGCCTCCGCCTCGGTCACCGGGACGAGCAGCGGCGCGGGATCGGCCACGCCCACCGACTGCTCCAGCCCGGCCAGCCGGCGCAGCACCAGCTGGGCCAGCGCGTGGTGGGAGGGCAGCGCCGCCTGCGCGGCCTGCTCCCGGCGCAGTGCCGTGTGCGGGGCGGAACCGGGCCGTCCGCGCCGCCGCACCATCGAGGTGACGGCGTGCCGCAGCAGCCCGAGCTGGCGCGGGTCCGGCCCCCGGCCGGTGACGGCCTGGTCCAGCCCGTCCCGCAGGATCGCCAGATTCTGCTTGTGGTCCAGGTGTTTGGTGCAGTGCGTGTGACGGCGGGCCAGCTCGCGGTAGCGCCACAGCAGATCGCCTGCGCGCACGTACCAGTCCAGGTGGGCGGCCCGCTCCGGGACGTGGACGACACCCTCGTCGTCGGCGGTCTCCAGCCAGTGCGCGAGGAGTGCGTCGCCGAACGGCTGCCACACGGTCAGTGCCTCCCGCTGGGTCTCCACGGCCTTGCTGGGCCGGCGCCGCGCGAGGGTCCGACCGGCGTCGGCGACGGTCTGCCGGTGCACGGCGTCCGCCTCGGGCACGGGCCGGGTCGCCGGCCGGGGGGTGAACCGCAGCCGTCCGGCGAAGGGGGCGAGTTCCGCGACGAGGGCCGCCGCCGCCTCGGGCTGTCCTGCGCGGGCCAGCCAGGCCACGGTGAGCAGAGCGGCCTCCTCCGGCACGGTCACCTCGTAGTGTCCGCTGTCCAGGAGGTCGTAGAGCCGGCCCAGGCCGTCGGCGGACAGCCAGTACGTGAACAGGGCCTGCCGCTCGCGCGGCACCCCGGCCCGGCGAGCCGCCTCGGTCTCGTACTCCGTCAGGGGCCCGGAGGCGCTGGGCTCGCCGGTGGCGAAGCCGCCGCGCAGGACCTCCGGCGTCACCCACGCGGGCAGGCCGGCGACGGGTGTGCGGGAGCCGATCGTGAGGACGCCCTCCGCCATGCCGGCGAGCACGGACCGCCAGGAGCGGCCCCGGTCCTCGGCGCGGCGGCGGGTGGCGGGGTCGGCGTGGGTGAGCGCGGTCCTGAGCGCCCTGGCCAGTTCCCCGGCGGCGTACGCCGGGTCGGCCTGGGCGAGGTGCTGCTGGTCAGCGTCGCTGTTCATAAGCCGACGTGGCGGGTGCCGCCCCCGCTCCCTCCGGGTCTCGAGCCCGGCGCTCTGCTGTTGAGCTACACGTCGATCGGCCGACGTGGCGGGTTCCGCCCCCGCGCCCTCCGGGTTTGCAGCCCGGCGCTCTGGCTGACTGAGCTACACGTCGATGACGCCGACGCTATGGGCCGAACGGGCGTGCGGACAACCGGGTTTCCCCGGTCCCCCGTACGCCCGTGGCCCCTGCGCACGTATCCCCATGCACCCGTAGGCCCGTAGGCCCGTGGGCGCGTAGGCGCGTGCGCCCGTATGCCCGTGCGCCCGTATGCCCGTGCGCCCGTAGGCGCGTGCGCCCGTAGGCTCGTGCCCTACCCGACGCCCTGCGCCGGCACGTGGACCGTCTCCACCCGGCTCGCCACCAGCCGTTCGCGTTCGCGGCGGGCCGCCTTCCGGCGCAGCCGCAGGATCTGGCTGACGCCCAGCGCCTGGAGGACGAACACCGAGGAGAAGGCGATGGTGTAGTCGTCACCGGTGGCGTCCAGCAGGACACCGATCGCGAACAGGGTCGTCATGGAGGCCGTGAAACCACCCATGTTGGTGATGCCGGAGGCGGTGCCCTGACGCTCGGGCGGGTTCGCGGGGCGTGCGAAGTCGAAGCCCAGCATCGAGGCGGGGCCACAGGCGCCGAGGACCGCGCAGAGGACGACGAGCAGCCACATCGGCGCGTGGTCGCCGGGGTGGGCCAGGGTCGCCGCCCACACCAGGGCCGTCGCGCCCACCGTGCCCAGCGCCAGCGGGAGCCGCGCGCCGTGGTGCCGGGCGACGATCTGGCCGTAGACCAGACCCACGACCATGTTGCAGAGCACCACCAGCGTCAGCAGTTCACCGGCCGTCGCCCGGGACAGTCCCTGCGCCTCCACGAGGAACGGCAGGCCCCACAGCAGCAGGAACACCATCGCCGGGAACTGGGTCGTGAAGTGCACCCACAGGCCGAGCCGCGTCCCCGGCTCCCGCCAGGACGCGGCGATCTGGCGCCGCACGTACGCGGCGCCGTGGTGCGGGAACGGCTCGGGCTCGTGGCCCTCGGGGTGGTCCTTGAGGAACAGGACGAGCAGGACGAGGACGACCACACCCGCGAGCGCGCTGCCCGCGAACGCCGCCGTCCAGCCGATCCCGTGCAGCAGCCGGGCCAGCAGCAGGGTGGAGACCAGGTTGCCCGCCATGCCGGCGAGACCGGCGAACTGGGCGACCAGGGGGCCGCGGCGGGCCGGGAACCAGCGGCTGCCGAGGCGCAGCACGCTGATGAACGTCATCGCGTCCCCGCAGCCGAGCAGCGCCCGCGAGGCGAGCGCCGTGCCGTACGACGGGGAGAAGGCGAAGCCCAGTTGACCGGCGGTGAACAGCACCACGCCGATCGTCAGCACCCGCTTGGTGCCGAGGCGGTCCACCAGCAGGCCGACGGGTATCTGCATGCCGGCGTAGACCAGGAGCTGGAGGATCGAGAAGGTCGACAGGGCCGAGGCGTTCACATGGAAGCGGTCGGCCGCGTCGAGGCCGGCGACCCCCAGCGACGTACGGAAGATGACGGCGACGAAGTAGACCGCGACCCCGATCCCCCACACGGCTACCGCGCGCCGTCCCCCGGGGGGATCACCCGGAAGAGTGGAGTGGGATCCACCGCGGTTGACGCTCATCGGACTTCGCCCCGGGCCAGGTGGGAGAACCAGCCGACGTGCCGGTGGACGATGGCCACGGCCGCCTCCGCGTCGCCCGCGCGCAGTGCCCGGAGGATCTCCTCGTGCTCCGTCAGTGTCTTCGCGATGCGGTCGGGGTGGGAGTGCAGGACGGCGACGCCCATGCGCAGCTGACGGTCGCGGAGCTGGTCGTAGAGGCGGGAGAGGATCTCGTTGCCGCCGCTGCGGACGATCTCCGCGTGGAAGCAGCGGTCCGTGACCGCGGCCGCGGCGAGATCGCCGGCCGCGGCCTGCTCCTTCTGCTTCGCGAGCAGTTCCTCCAGGCGCTCGACGAGGCCGGGCGGCGCGGGGACCGCCTTGCGCGCCGCGTGCTCCTCGACCAGCAGCCGGGTCTCCACGACGTCCGCGATCTCCTGGGCGGAGACCGGCAGGACCAGGGCGCCCTTCTTCGGGTACAGCTTGATCAGGCCCTCGACCTCCAGCCGGAGCAGGGCCTCGCGCACGGGCGTTCGGGAGACCCCGACCGCTTCGGCCAGTTCGCCCTCGGTGAGGAGGGTGCCGCCCTCGTAACGGCGGTCCAGGACACCCTGTTTGACGTGGGTGTAGACGCGGTCGGCGGCGGGCGGTCGCTTGAGGGAGACGGGGGCGGGCGGGGCTGAGGGTGGCATGTCCACAGAATAGATACAACACGTACGCATCGCAGCGGCCGTCCACCATGCGGGACCGCGCCTCGGGTAGTCAGAAATTCGTCCCAGCGGGCGCACAACCTTCTGTGCTACTTACGTGTCACACACGTGCGGCCCCACCAACTTTCCCCATGCCAACTCGGCCGCACTCAGGGGCATTCAACATAATCGGGGTATTTCAGTTGATAACCGCCACCAAGGGCATCCGAGTTCGAGCCGCCGCCGTCGTCGCCACGGCCAGTGCAGTGCTCGCCGGAGGAGTCCTCACCGCGGCTCCCGCGCAGGCCGTCACGACGCCCACCATCACCGCCAAGGGCGGGTTCCTGATGAACAGCGCGACGGGCAAGACGCTGTTCACCAAGGCCGCCGACACGCCTAGGCTCACGGCCTCCACCACGAAGGTCATGACCGCGAAGGTCGTGCTCTCCCAGGCGAACCTGAACCTGGACACCAAGGTCACCATCAAGCAGGCGGTCAGCGACTACATGGTCCGCGAGGGCTACCCGTCGTCGGCCCGGCTGATCGTCGGCGACAAGGTCACCGTCCGCCAGCTGCTGTACGGGATGATGCTGCCGTCCGGCTGCGACGCGGCGATGGCCCTCGCCGACAAGTTCGGTACCGGCTCGACGGTCGCGGCCCGCACCAAGAACTTCATCGCCAAGATGAACACCATGGCCAAGAGCCTGGGCATGAATCACACGAAGTTCGACTCGTTCGACGGCCTCAGCAACGGCGCCAACGCCTCGACGCCGCGGGACCTGACGCTGCTCGCCCGCAGCGTGATGAAGAACTCCACGTTCAAGGCCGTCGTGAAGACCAAGTCGTACACGGCGAAGACGATCACCAAGACTGGCACCACGCGCAGGATGGATCCCTGGGTCAACACCAACACGCTGCTCGGCTGGAACGGCACGCTCGGCGTGAAGACCGGCTCCGGTACTGAGGCCAAGTACTGCCTCATCTTCGCGGCCACGCTCAACGGCGAGTCGGTCATGGGCGCCGTCCTCACGGCCCCCGACGCCGCGAGCCGCACGGCCGACGTGAAGAAGCTGATCAACTACGGCTACGCCAAGATCAGCTGACGTTCGCAGGTACTACGGAACGGGCCCGCCGTGGGGATCACGGCGGGCCCGTTCCGTCGTCCCGCGCCCCTCAGCCGATCTCGTACTCGAACCACACCCGGTGCGTCCCGTCGGCCTCCACGGCCAGGCCCCCGGTGCCCGTGATTCCGGCCAGCGCGCCGGTGCCGCTGGACGGGACGACGGTGAAGAACTCCGCGCTGCGGTCGCTGCCCGACGTGGTCGCCGAGTGCACGAAGTTGAAGGCGCCCTCCAGGCCGTTCAGCGAGCCCTCGAACGACTCCATGGCCACATAGGTGCCGACCCCGGTGGTCTGGTCGAAGGCGGCCGTGAACAGGGTCGCCGAACGCCCGGTGACCTCCCCCTCGTACCGCTTCTCCATGGTCGCGACGCCGACCGGCAGGGCCGTGGCCACCGCCGGCTCGGGGGTCAGTTCCGTCGGGGTGAACGACTGCACGCTGAAGGTTCCGTCGGCTCTCATACGCCGACCGTACCGAGCACCACCGACAGCGGCGGGGAACGCTACCTGGTCACCGCGAAGTTCCGCAGGATCGCCGCCGTCAGCGCCGGCTCCCCCTCCGCCTTCACCCGGTCCGCGACGGCCTCCGCCGTCACCCGGCCGCAGGCCAGCCGGACGTACGTCTCCCAGTCGAGGGCGAAGGAGGCGGCGGGGCCGAGCGCCGGGGCGGTCTCCAGGGTGCCGCGGCCCTGCATGTCGACCCGGACGGTGCGCAGGAACTCGATCGGACCGTGCACGTCGAAGACGACGGCGGAGCTGCGCGGCGCGTCGGCGCGCTCGGCGACGACGGCCGGCAGCTCGCCGAGGAGCACGTCACGGGCGATGTGCGCGCCGGGGGAGTCCAGGTTGCCCGGGCGGCCGAGGGCGGCGCGCAGGTCCTGCTCGTGCACCCACACGTTGAACGCGTGGCCGCGCATGGACTCCTCCAGCGTCAGCTCCGCACCGAGGGGTCCGCGGACGACCGTCCCCGGCTGGCGGGACTCGTTGCGCAGCTGGCGGTTTCGCCGGATGATCATCAGCTCCAGCTCGGAGGTCATCTCGGGCGCGGTGTGGTGCCGGCGCACGTCGACCTGCATCTCCATGTACCGCTGGAGATCGGTGGTGACGTGGAAAAGGTCCCGGGGCAGTGAGTGGATCGGGCGGGGGTCGCCGTACATCTCACTGTCGAGGCCGATGACATGCGAGACCACATCGCGGACCGACCAGCCGGGGCACGGGGTCCGCCAGTTCCACTCGCCCTCCACGAGCGGCTGCACCAGCTCGGATATCGCTTCGATGGAGTGGGTCCAGGCGTCGGCGTAGGGCTGGAGGGTGGGATGCAGACTCACGGAACGGGACCCCTCGGCGGTCGGTACACGGGCAGATTGGTGACGTCGGGTGGCGGCGTTGCCAGCGGGAGGCGGCGTACGGGCGGCGGCTGTCGGCGGGTGTCGTGAAACGCTAAGTTACGCTGCTGTGAGGCACCCCGGCAGTGCTTTCGTGTGACGATCGTAGGCCCGTGTGGACTACTCGAATGCCAGGACGGTGGTAGTGTGCGCGCCTCTCTGATCCAGATCGCCGTGGATGAGGGCGAATCGGTCGAATCGCGGCGGGCACGGGTCGCCTCGCTGGTGCGGGAGCAGGCCGGGGCCGCGGATCTCGTGGTGCTGCCGGAGCTGTGGACGACCGGGGCCTTCGCCTACGAGGAGTTCGGCAGCGAGGCCGAGCCCCTGGAGGGGCCCACGTACGAGGCGATGGCCAAGGCCGCGAGTGACGCGGGTGTGTGGCTGCACGCGGGCTCGATCCCCGAGCGTGACCCCGAGGGCCCCCTCTACAACACGTCCCTCGTCTTCTCCCCCTCGGGTGAGCTCGCCGCCGCCTACCGCAAGATCCACCGCTTCGGCTTCGACAAGGGCGAGGCCGTGCTGATGGGAGCGGGCCGGGAGCTGGTGACGGTCCGTCTCCCGGAGACGACCGTCGGTCTCGCCACCTGCTACGACCTCCGTTTCCCCGAACTCTTCCGCGGTCTCGTCGACGCCGGCGCCGAGACCCTCGTCGTCTCCGCGGGCTGGCCGGAGCGCCGCCGGGCGCACTGGACGCTGCTGGCCCAGGCGCGGGCGGTCGAGAACCAGGCGTTCGTGCTCGCGTGTGGAACGGCCGGGACGCACGCCGGAGTTCCCCAGGCGGGTCACTCGATCGTGGTGGATCCGTGGGGCGAGGTGCTGGGCCAGGCCGGCCCCGGCGAGGAGATCCTCACCGTCGACCTCGACCCGGCGAAGGTCGCCACGACCCGTGAGCAGTTCCCGGCCCTGAAGGACCGCGTGCTGGGCCTCGAGCGGCCTTAGGGCCCTTCTGACGGATCAGGAACGACCTAGTCGCCTTCCCGGTCCTTCTCGGCCAGGTGGATCACGCACACCGTCACCGCGATCAGCAGCGCCGGGTCCGCGTCCTCCCGGACGACGTCGACGCCGTACGTCTCCCGGATGTGCAGCCACCGCCGGGAGACGACGGCGAGGAGCTCACCCTCGTACTCGACGGCGAACTCCCGGTCGAGGATCTTCCCGCTGACGTCGAGCACGGTCTGCCCGTCCGCCAGGGACACCCGGTAGTGGTTGCGCAGCAGCGACAGCCGTTTGCGGCGGACGGTGGCCAGCGGCTCGCCGTCCCGCTCGATCACCATCGTGTCCCGCAGGGCGAACATCTTCTGGCGGATGTCGATCAGGACCCGCCCCTGGGTGTCCTTCAGCTCGAAGGTGTCCCGCAGCCGCATCGCCTTGCCGTCGACGAGGAACACCCTGTTGCCCTGGTCGTCCTCGATCCAGTAGTCGTCACCGAAGGCCAGGAGCCGGTCGCGTACGAGGAATCTCATGTCGGTACTGCTTCCCCCGGCTGAGAGGATCTTTTCGGGAGGGGGCGGGAAATGATCGGACGGATGAACCGGCTGTGGCCGTCGGCCGCCGGTGCGGGGGCGCTGCTGGCGGGCCTGTCGGGATGCGCCGACCCCGCGGTGTGCGCCGGTGTGGGGGTGGTGTCCCAGGTCGGTGTGTTCTTCGTGCAGGACGGATACGGCGACCTCACGGGGGCCGCCTACGAGCTGTGCACCCGGGGAAAGTGCGAGCAGGGCACGCTGGACCCGGAGCGCATCAGCCAGATCGGCCTCCCGCTGCCGGACGACGTCGACCCCGGCTCCGCCCCGGTCCGTTTCCGGGTCACCCGCGCGGGCGCCGCCACCCCCGTCATCGACGAGTCCGTCGACGTACGCCTCCTCCACCAGTCCGACGGCTGCGGCGGTGGCGGTTACGCCCGGGGGCTCGCCTTCACCCGGGAGGACGGACTGCTGAAGACCGTTCCGAAAGCCGTGTGGCGGGCATGGCTCAAGCAAGCGAGGGAACCCCGCCCGCCGGACCGAACCGCCTCCGGTACGCCGACGGGCTGAGGCCGGTCTCACGGCGTACACGCGCGCGTAGGTTCGCTGCCGTGCCCAGGCCGCTCCTCGCCGCGACGACGTCGAGCCGTTCCTCGCCCCGCTCGATGAGCCGGCAGGCGAGCGCCACCCGTTCGCCGGTCAGCCAGGTGAGGGGGGTGGTGCCGAGCTGGGCGCGGAAGCGGCGGTGCAGGGTGGCGGGGGAGACCGCGGCACGGGCCGCGAGAGCGGCCACCGTCAGGGGTTCGGCGAGCCGCGCCCGGGCCCACTCCAGCAGCGGTGCCAGCGACTCGTCCGGCACGTCCGGCAGGGGCCGCTCCACGAACTGCCGCTGCCCGCCGTCCCGGTGTGCGGCGAACACCAGCCGCCGGGACACCGCGTCGGCGATCTCCGCGCCGTGGTCGCGCTGCGCGAACCGGCCGGCGAGCGCACGGTCGTCCTCCCGAAAAGCTCCGTCTTCACGGTCCCGCGCGGCACCGAGCACAAGCCGTACGCCCCCGTCCCCACCGAGATCCTCCTCCTCGAACCGACCGGCACCTCCACCGTCGGAGACCGCCACGCCACGATCCCGTCCCACGTGGACGCGACGACGGGCCACCCCCTCACGGGCTGACCGTCAGTCGCCGGCCTGGAGTTCCACCCGGTGCCGGATGTAGGCGTCCGGGTGGGCCCGGGCCAGCGCCACCGCCCGGTCCACCAGAGCGTGCAGGTGGTCCTGGTGGGCCGACCTGCGGAGCGGCAGGATCGGGAGGATGCAGCGCTGCACGTGCACGTCCTCGCTGCTCACGAACGCGCGCAGAGCGGCCTCGTGCCACTCGGCCACCAGGGCCGAGCGGTCGCCGGGCCGGTCCGCGCCGTCGCCGCCGGGGTGCTCCGCCCGCACCTGGGGCATCCGCAGGCGCAGGGCGGTCCAGTACCAGGCCCGCGCTGCTCCCGCGCGCTCATGGTCCGTGCCCGTCGTCAGGTACCGGAGCAGCGCGCCCCGCACGCGCGTGTACCCGAACGCGTTCAGCGCCGGCTCGACGAACTGGCGGTTGAAGCTCGGGTCGGGATCGTGCACGGCCGCCTCGAGCAGTACGTCGAAGGACTCCTCGGAAAGGGTCAGACCCCGGCGGCACGCCGTGCGCAACGCCGTCCGGGCCCGATGCACCCGGGTCCACCCCTCCCCGCCCTCCGATGCGGGACCGACCTGGAGCCCGAGACCGCGCACCACGTCCATCAGGCGCGCCTCGAACACCGCCCGCCGGTCCTCCGCGTTTCCCGGCAGCGCCATGAACACCCGTTCCTCCGGCGCCGTCCCGCTCCCGCTCTCGTCCCCGGACACCCGTCGCCCCCTCCCGTACCCGCATCGGATCCCGCTGTCGTACCCGGGTGGCAAGCTTGGCAGCATGAAGGATTCCGTCCCCGTGCCCACCCCCGCGCCCGCGCCCCGTCGTGTCCGTGTCCGCGCTCCCGAGCTGGTCGGCGAGGGTGGCTGGCTGAACACGGGCGGGGAGCGGTACAGCCTGGCCGACCTGCGCGGACGTATCGTCGTCCTCGACTTCTGGACCTTCTGCTGCATCAACTGTCTGCATGTCCTCGACGAGCTGCGCGAGCTGGAGGAGAAGCACCGGGACACGGTCGTCGTGGTCGGGGTGCACTCGCCGAAGTTCGTGCACGAGGCCGAGCACCGGGCCGTGGTGGACGCCGTGGAGCGGTACGGGGTGACGCATCCGGTGCTGGACGATCCCGAGCTCGCCACCTGGAAGCAGTACGCGGTGCGGGCGTGGCCGACGCTGGTCGTGATCGACCCGGAGGGCTATGTGGTCGCGCAGCACGCCGGTGAGGGGCATGTGCACGCGATCGAGCGGCTGGTGACGGAGCTGGAGGCCGAGCACGGGGCGAAGGGGACGCTGCGGCGCGGCGACGGGCCGTATGTGGCGCCCGAGCCGGAGCCGACGGCTCTGCGGTTCCCGGGCAAGGCGCTGGTGCTGCCCGGCGGGACCTTCCTGGTCAGTGACACCACCCGGCATCAGCTCGTGGAACTGGCCGCCGACGGGGAGGGCGTCGTGCGGCGGATCGGGTCCGGGGTGCGGGGGTTGGCGGACGGGACGGCGGCGACGGCGGCGTTCAACGAGCCCCAGGGCCTCGCGCTCCTCGACGACTCCACCGTGGTCGTCGCCGACACCGTCAACCACGCGCTGCGCCGCCTCGACCTCACGACTGGGGACGTGACCACCCTCGCGGGGACCGGGAAGCAGTGGTGGCAGGGGTCGCCGACGGCGGGGCCCGCCCGGGACATCGATCTGTCCTCGCCGTGGGACGTGGCCGTCTTCGACGGGCGGGTGTGGATCGCCATGGCGGGCGTCCACCAGCTCTGGGCCTACGACCCGGCCGACGGGACGGTGGCCGTCGCCGCCGGCACCACCAACGAGGGGCTGGTGGACGGGCCGGTCGCCGAGGCCTGGTTCGCGCAGCCGTCGGGGCTGGCCGCCACCCCGGACCGGCTGTGGCTCGCCGACTCCGAGACGTCCGCGCTGCGCTGGGTGGACCGGGAGGGGGTCGTGCACACCGCCGTCGGCACCGGGCTGTTCGACTTCGGGCACCGGGACGGGGCGGCCGGGCAGGCGCTGCTCCAGCATCCGCTGGGTGTCACCGTGCTGCCCGACGGGTCGGTCGCCGTCAGCGACACCTACAACCACGCCCTGCGCCGCTACGACCCGGCGACCGGCGAGGTCACCACCCTCGCCACGGACCTGAGGGAGCCCAGCGACGCCGTGCTCGCCGGGGACGACATCGTGGTGGTGGAGTCGGCCCGGCACCGGCTGACCCGGCTGCGGCTGCCCGAGGAGGCGATACGGGTGGACTCCGTCGCGCACCGGACCAGGCGGGCGGCGACGGAGGTCGCGCCGGGCACGCTACGGCTGGACGTGATCTTCCAGGCGCCCGCCGGGCAGAAGCTGGACACCCTCCCCCGCGCTCGAACCGACGCGCGCGGGGGTACCCCCATCGGGCCGTCGACCCGGCTGCTGGTCTCCTCGACGCCGCCGGAGCTGCTGCTGAAGGGCGGGGGCGCGGACACCGGCCTCTCCCGCACGCTGGAGCTCGATCCGGCGGTCGGGGAAGGCGTGTTGCACGTGTCGGCCATGGCCGCCTCCTGCGACGACGACCCGGCGACCGAGTATCCCGCCTGCCATGTCCACCAGCAGGACTGGGGAGTTCCGGTCCGCGTCACCGAAGGCGCGGCGGACCGGCTGCCGTTGGTCCTGGCCGGGACGGACCCCGACCAGTAGGCCTCCGGGCGGGCCGCGCGCAGCGGCGGCGCGGGCGTGGGGCCGGCTGTGAATCCCGTTCGTGACGAGCTGTCAGGAAGGTGGGGGCCACGAGGGTGTGTCAGAAGGGGGATGTCAGAAAGGGGGTTCCCTGCGCCGGTCGCCCTCGATGACGGTGGTGGGCGGCGGGACCACCACCCGCCGGCGCCGGGCGATGCTGCTGAACGTGGTCACGCCGATCAGCCCCACGATCATCAGGATGACGCCGACCAGGTCGAGGTTGACCCCCTGCATGTCCCAGTCGGTCGCGAAGGTCAGGATCGCTCCCACGGCGATGAGGATGATGCACCCGCCGAGGCCCATGAGTGTCGCCTCCCCTGTAGCGCGGCCGGCCCTTCCGGCCACCGCCTGCGGGTACCCCCTCCCTCGTGAACTAGGCGCGGTCTAGCCCTCCAGGAACGCCACCAGCGCGTTCGTCAGCAGGTACGGGTCGGCGTCGCCGCACAACTCCCGGGCGCTGTGCATGGACAGGATGGCCACGCCGATGTCGACGGTCCGGATCCCGTGCCGGGCAGCGGTGATGGGGCCGATGGTCGTGCCGCAGGGCATGGAGTTGTTGGAGACGAACGACTGGAACGGCACGCCCGCCTTCTCGCAGGCGGCGGCGAACACGGCGCGGCCGGTGCCGTCCGTGGCGTAGCGGTTGTTGACGTTGACCTTGAGGATGGGGCCGCCGTTGACGCGCGGGTGGTGCGTCGGGTCGTGCCGCTCCGCGTAGTTGGGGTGGACCGCGTGACCGGTGTCGGAGGACAGACACACCGTGCCCGCGAAGGCCCTGGCCCGGTCCTCGTACGACCCTCCGCGCGCCAGAACGGAACGTTCCAGCACGGTGCCGAGCAGCGGTCCGTCGGCGCCGGTGTCGGACTGCGAGCCGTTCTCCTCGTGGTCGAAGGCGGCGAGCACCGGGATGTACGGCAGGTCGGCGCCGCTCGTCGCGACGGCCGTCAGGGCCGCCGTAGCGGCGTGCACGGACAGCAGGTTGTCCATGCGCGGCCCGGCCACCAGCTCCTGGTCGCGGCCCAGGTAGGCGGGCGGCTCCACGGAGTGGGTCATCAGGTCCCAGCCGGTGACCTCGCCCGCGGGAACGCCCGCCTCCTCCTCCAGGAAGGCGATCAGGTCGCCGTCGCGCACATCGTGCCCGAGGCCCCAGACCGGCTGGAGGTGGCGCTGCTTGTCGAGCTTGAGGCCGTCGGTGTTGACCGCGCGGTCGAGGTGGATGGCGAGCTGGGGGACCCGCAGCAGCGGGCGGCCCACGTTCACCAGCCGGGTCGAGCCGTCCCGCAGGGTGAGCCGGCCCGCGATGCCGAGGTCGCGGTCGAGCCAGGAGTTCAGCAGGGGCCCGCCGTAGATCTCCACGGCCACCTGGCGCCAGCCGTGCGCGCCGGTGTCGGGCAGCGGCTTGACGCGCAGGTTCGGGGAGTCGGTGTGGGCGCCGACGATCCGGAAGGGGGTGTGCGGCGCGGCGCCCTCGGGGACGTACCAGGCCACGATCGCGCCCCCGCGCAGGACGTACTTCCCGCCGGACGTCCCGTCCCAGGCGTCCGTCTCGGCGACCTGCCTGAAACCTGCCTTCTCCAGCCGCGCGGCCGCGTTCGCGACGGCGTGGTACGGCGACGGGCTCACCGTGAGGAAGGACATCAGGTCGTCGGTGTGGCCGCGGTCGAAGCGGGCGGGTGCGCTCATGGGGTTCACCTTAACGACGTACGAGGGCCCGCTCCCGGTCACGGGAACGGGCCCTCATGAGGACGATGTGGAGGGACAGGCCCTGCCCGGCGGCTCCCGTGCGGGAACGTGGGCCGGGTGGGGGACCGGCGCCGCATTTCTAGCATGCCGCGCCGGATCCCGGGCCGGGACGGCTCAGAACATCAGAACGCGGCCTCGTCCAGCTCCATCAGGTCCAGCTCGACACCCTCGGCGATCTTGCGGGCCAGGGTGACGCCGGGCAGGACGTTGGCCGCGAAGAACTTCGCCGCCGCGATCTTGCCGGTGTAGAAGGGCGTGTCCTTCCCGGAGGCGGTCTCCAGCTTCTCGGCGGCGACCGCGGCACCCTTGAGCAGCAGGTAGCCGACGATCACATCGCCGGAGGCGAGCAGCAGGCGGGTGGTGTTCAGGCCCACCTTGTAGATGTTCTTGACGTCCTGCTCGGTGGCCGCGAGGTCGGTCAGCATCAGGCCGACGATGGCCTCCAGCTCGACGGCGGCCTTGGCGAGGTGCTCGCGGGCACCGGCCAGCTCCTCGCCGCCGGTCCCCAGCGCCAGGAACTTCTTGATGTCCTCGGCGAGCGAGTTCAGCGCGGCGCCCTGGTTGCGGACGATCTTCCGGAAGAAGTAGTCCTGGCCCTGGATCGCGGTGGTGCCCTCGTACAGGGTGTCGATCTTGGCGTCGCGGATGTACTGCTCGATCGGGTACTCCTGGAGGAACCCGGAGCCGCCGAAGGTCTGCAGGGACTGGGCGAGCTGCTCGTAGCCCTTCTCGGAGCCGTAGCCCTTGACGATGGGCAGGAGCAGGTCGTTCAGCGCGTGCTCGGCCTTGGCGTCCTCGCCGGCCGCCTCCTTGACCGCGATCGCGTCCTGCACCGACGCCGTGTACAGCACCAGGGCGCGCATGCCCTCGGCGTACGCCTTCTGCGTGATCAGCGAGCGGCGCACGTCGGGGTGGTGGGTGATGGTGACCTTGGGCGCGGACTTGTCCATGAAGTTCGCGAGGTCGGGACCCTGGACGCGCTCCTTGGCGTACTCCAGCGCGTTGAGGTAGCCGGTCGACAGGGTCGAGATGGCCTTCGTGCCGACCATCATCCGGGCGAACTCGATGATCCGGAACATCTGGCGGATGCCGTCGTGCTTGTCGCCGATCAGCCAGCCCTTGGCGGGGTGCCGGTCGCCGAAGGTCATCTCGCAGGTGTTGGAGGCCTTCAGGCCCATCTTGTGCTCGACGTTCGTGGCGTAGACGCCGTTGCGCTCGCCCAGCTCGCCGGTCTCGACGTCGAAGAGGTACTTCGGGACGAGGAACAGGGACAGCCCCTTGGTGCCGGGGCCGGCGCCCTCGGGCCGCGCGAGCACGTAGTGGAGGATGTTCTCCTCCATGTCGTGCTCACCGGAGGTGATGAACCGCTTCACGCCCTCGATGTGCCAGGAGCCGTCCTCCTGCGGGACCGCCTTCGTCCGCCCGGCGCCGACGTCCGAACCCGCGTCGGGCTCGGTCAGCACCATGGTGGAGCCCCAGGTCCTCTCCACGGCGAGCTGGGCGATCTTCTTCTGTACGTCGTTGCCCTCGTCGTAGAGGATGCCGGCGAACGCCGGGCCGGAGGAGTACATCCACACGGCCGGGTTCGAGCCGAGGATCAGCTCCGCGTACGACCAGATCAGCGACGGCGGGGCGGTGGTGCCGCCGATCGCCTCGGGCAGGCCCAGGCGCCAGTACTCCGACTCCATGAAGGCCTTGTACGACTTCTTGAAGGACGGCGTGACCGGGGCGGTGTTGGTCTCCGGGTCGAAGACCGGCGGGTTGCGGTCGGCGTCGGCGAAGGACTCCGCGAGCTCGTTCTCGGCGAGGCGGGTGAGCTCCTCGAGGATGCTCTTCGCGGTCTCGGTGTCCATCTCCTCGAACGGGCCGGTGCCGTACAGCTTGTCGCGTCCCAGTACTTCGAAGAGGTTGAACTCGATGTCGCGGAGATTCGACTTGTAGTGCCCCATGGCGACGGCTCCGTAGAGAGATCGGCGAGGCACTTGATCCTCGCGCCAGTTCACTTACCAACTAGTAGCTCCCGATGATGCTACCCGTCGGTAATAAGTCGCAACCCCGATCCGGTCATCTGTGACGGTTCACACCGGCGCGCTGGGTACGCTTGCGCCCATGTACGGATACGGCCAGCCCATGGACATGGGTGCTGCTCAGCAGCAGCAGTACGCCCCGCCGCCGAACCAGCAGATGCCCGGCGGGTACGGGCAGCAGGCGCCCCTGTACCCCGAGCCGTCCCCGCCCTCCCTCGCCGACGCCGTCCGTGCCTTCACCACGGGCCAGCTGGCCGCGGAGGACTTCCAGCAGGTCTTCGCGACCTCCAAGGTCTACTGCCCGCGCGGCGACAACCCCGGCTTCCTCGCCCTGCACAACACCCAGCAGCCGGTCATCCCGATGTTCACCTCGCTCAAGGAGCTGCGCCGCTACGCGGGCAAGGAGTCCAAGTACTTCGTCATCACCGGCGCCGAGGTCATCGACCTCCTCCCCACCGGCTACGGCTTCGTCCTCGACATGGAGGGCGAGCACCGGATGGTGTTCGACGCGAAGGCGGTCGAGCAGATGGTGGAGTTCGCGATGCGCAGGATGTACGGCTGAGCCGGACGCGGGGCTGAGCGGAGGCCTCCGCTCCGGCGTCGGCGCGGAAACCCGTTGCCGGGTTGTCACAGCCATGCCATAGCATGCCCTCAGGCAGCCGCGCCCCGTGCGCCACCGCTCTTCCGCGGTCGTGTTCGGGTGCCGCGCGGCGCTCTCATCTACCCGGCGAACCCGGGTTTTCACTGGGGGTTCATCACTGTGCGCATGCGCAGCACTGCGGCCGCGACGGCACTCGCGGTCCTCTTCGGCTCGGCGGCGCTGAGCGTCGTGGCGGCGGGGACCGCCTCGGCCGCCGAAACCACCGTCGCCGCCGCCGGCGGTCTCGTCGTGGACGGCGCGCTCCAGCGCGTGTTCGTCGGCGACTCGGCGGACGGCCGGATCCTCGCCGCCGACTACAGCGGCACCCTCGTCGACCTGAACGCGGGCTTCGGCAGCGTCAGCGACCTGGCCCTGTCCGACGACGGCACCACCCTGTACGCGGCCCTGCCCCTCACGCACCAGATCCTCGCGCTCGACCCGGCCACCCTGGACGTCAAGCAGACGTACGCGATCCCGACCGACACCGGCCCGCGCCACCTGGCCTTCACCGGCGGCAAGGCGTGGTTCTCGTACGGCGACCAGTGGGACGGCGACATCGGCTCCATCGACCCGACGGTGGACCCGGCGAGCGGGACCGACCCGGTGGCGATGGCGCAGTTCCCGACGGAGGGCACCTCGGTCGGTCTCTGGGGCCAGGCGCTGCTGGACACCGACCCGAACCGGCCGGGCGTGCTGGCCGTCGGCCAGACCGGCATCTCCACCGACTCCATGGCCGTCCTCGACGTGTCGGCCGGCACTCCCAAGGCCACCGCCTGGTACTTCGGCGACTACAGCCTGAACAACGGCATCGGGGACATCGATCTCGTCCCTGGCGCCGACGAGGTGCTGGTCAACGGCGGGGACCGGGACGCCTACGCGAACGGGACGTTCTCCAAGGCCGGCGCCTACCCCTCCGGGCAGGGCGCCGACATCGCGCCGAACGGGCTGGTCGCGCAGGTGAAGGGCGACGAGGTCGCCGTCTACCGGCCGAACTCCACTCAGCCTCTGCGATCCTTCTACGACCTCTCCGGCGGACCGGTGCGCTGGGCGCCGGACGCCTCGCGGATCTTCGGGCTCGTACGGGACTTCGAAGGCAACCTCACCCTCGCGGCCCTCACCCAGCCGACGCTGAACGTCCCCACCCTCACGGTGAACGCGCCGAGCTCCGCGACCCGCGCCAAGAAGCTCACCGTCACCGGCAAGATCTCGGCGACGGTCCCGCTGCCCGTGGGCGTCAAGCTCTCCGTCACGCGGACCGACCTCGACAGCCCGAGCGGCAAGGCGCTCGCCGCCGTCACGGTCAAGGCGGACGGCACGTACTCCTTCACGGACGCCCCGCCGGCCGGCGGCACCGTCACGTACAAGGTCACCTACGCGGGCGACGCCGAGCACACCGGGATCTCCGCCTCCGACAAGGTCGCGGTGTCCCGCGCCGCGACGAGCCTGAGCCTGAACAACAACGGCAAGCTGTACAACTACGGCGCCGACGTGAAGTTCACGGCGCACCTCGGCTCGACCTACAAGAACCGCACGGTCGAGATCTGGGCGGACCCCTTCGGCTCCGACAAGCCCAAGAAGCTGATCAAGAAGGGCACGGTCAACTCCAGCGGCAACCTCGTCGCGACGGTCGACATGACCCGCGACACGACCGTCAGCGTGGTCTTCAAGGGCGACTCCCGCTACAAGCCGAGGACCGTGAAGGTCACGGCCTTCGCGCGGGTCAAGGTCTCCACCGCCGTCTCCCGGCACTACCGGACGGGGAAGATCGGCTCCACGTCGTACTACTGGTTCCACAAGAACACCGACCCGCTGCTCACCACCACGATGACCTACTACCCGGGCCGTCAGCAGCGCTTCGACCTCCAGGTCTACTACCAGGGTTCGTGGTACTCCCTGGACTCGGAGTACTTCCCCGTCGGTACGAACGGGAAGTCGGCCGTCACCCTCGAGGCACCCGGTGAGTCGGGCGTCCGGGCCCGGATGCGCTCGGTGTACGTCAACGGCTCGTCCGGTGACAGCGTGAACTCCACGACGTACGGCGCCTGGAAGTACCTGTACTTCAGCAACTGATCCCTCGTTCGAGGGACGACCCGGCCCGGAGGGAATGTCCTCCGGGCTTTCGTCGTTCAGGGTGGCAGAAAGTTCAACGCTCAACTAAAGTGGGACGCACGTCGGACGCAGTCGGACGCACGTCGCCCAAGGAGGTAGGGGACCATGCCTGCAGTGACCGTCGAGAACCCGCTGACGCTGCCGCGTGTCGCCGCGTCGGCCGAGGCCGTGGCGCGTCCCGTGCTCGGCGTCACGACCGCGCCGAGCGGTTTCGAGGGCGAGGGCTTCCCGGTGCGCCGGGCGTTCGCGGGGATCCACTACCGTCACCTCGACCCGTTCATCATGATGGACCAGATGGGCGAGGTGGACTACGCGCCGGGCGAGCCCAAGGGCACCCCCTGGCACCCGCACCGCGGCTTCGAGACCGTCACCTACATCATCGACGGGATCTTCGACCACCAGGACAGCAACGGCGGCGGCGGCACCATCACCAACGGCGACACCCAGTGGATGACGGCCGGCTCGGGCCTCCTCCACATCGAGGCGCCGCCGGAGCACCTCGTCATGTCCGGCGGCCTCTTCCACGGCCTCCAGCTCTGGGTGAACCTCCCGGCCGCGGACAAGATGATGGCGCCGCGGTACCAGGACATCCGCGGCGGCCACGTCCAGCTCCTGACGACCCCGGACGGCGGCGCGCTGCTCAGGGTCATCGCGGGCGAGCTGGACGGCCACGCGGGCCCGGGCATCACCCACACCCCCATCACCATGATCCACGCGACGCTCGCCGCGGGCGCCGAGCTCACCCTCCCCTGGCGGGAGGACTTCAACGGGCTGGCGTACGTCCTCGCGGGCAAGGGCTCGGTCGGCGCCGAACGCCGCCCGATCCACCTCGGCCAGACCGCCGTCTTCGGCGCGGGCTCCTCGCTGACCGTCCGCGCGGACGACAAGCAGGACTCCCACACCCCGGACATGGAGGTCGTCCTCCTCGGCGGCCGGCCGATCCGGGAACCGATGGTCCACTACGGCCCGTTCGTCATGAACACCAAGGACGAACTGATGCAGGCCTTCGAGGACTTCCAGAAGGGCCGCCTGGGGACGATCCCGGCGGTTCACGGGATGACGGAGGCGGGGCCCGAGGAGGCCTGACGCCTGACGCTCGGCAGCGACACGTGGGGAAGGGGCCCGTCCGGATGCGGACGGGCCCCTTCCGCGTCCGCTGCCGCCGGCCGCCGTCGCACCCGACCGAAGGGGGCACAGGATGTCGGGTCGGGCAGGGTGGACCCCTCCTAACGTGAGTGGGCGAAAGGGAAGGGGGGCCGGGATGCTGGAGCGGCTGAACCAGGCCATGGAGCACATCGAGGCGCATCTGGACCAGCCGATCGACGTGGCCGATCTCGCGCGCCTCGCGGTGACGTCGGAGTACCACTTCCGCCGGCTGTTCTCCGCGCTCGCGGGCATGCCGCTGTCGGAGTACGTCCGCCGCAGACGGCTGACCCTGGCGGGCGCCGAGGTGCTCGCCGGAGAGCGGACGCTGCTGGAGGTCGCCGTGCGGTACGGCTACGGCTCGGGAGAGGCCTTCGCCCGTGCGTTCCGCGCCGTCCACGGCGTGGGTCCGGGCGAGGCCCGGCGGACCGGTGCGGCGCTGTACTCCCAGCCCCGGCTGTCCTTCCGACTCGTCATCGAAGGGAGCAGCGGTATGCGCTACAGGATCGTGGACAAGGGAGAGTTCCGTGTGGTCGGCAGGAAGGCCCGCGTCCCGCTCGTCCATGAGGGGGTCAACCCGGCGATCGCCGAGTTCATCCGGGGCATCGGACCCGAGACCCTGGGCCGCGTCTCGGCCCTCTCCGACCAGGAGCCGAAGGGCATCGTCGGGGTGAGCGACCAGCTCGATCCCAGCCGGGCGGAAGGGACCGAACTCGACTACTACCACGGTGTGGTGACGTGCGCCGAGGCGCCCGAGGACCTGGACGTCCTCGCCGTCCCGGCCGGGGTGTGGGCCGTCTTCGCGAACTCCGGCCCGTTCCCGCACGCGCTCCAGCATCTGTGGCGGGACGTGTTCACCCAGTGGTTCCCCTCGAACCCGTACGAGAGCAGGCCGGGGCCCGAGATCCTGCGGGTGAGCCTGTCGCACGACCGCACCCGTGCGGACGCGGAACTGTGGATCCCGGTGGAACGGGCCGTATCCGCCGGCGGCCGGCCGCTCGGCAAAAGGCGGTGACAGGGTGCCGTAGGCGCATGAGGATGCTCTTTCGTGTGGGTGCCACCCGCTGGGAGGGAAGGGGAGATCCGTGAGTGCCGTACGCCTGGGTCTCATGGCCAGGAGCCTGGAAGGGCTGGTCCTCGGGGACGCGTTCGGGGACGGCTGGTTCCTGCGCGCCGGGGAGGACGCGGAGGGGCTGTGGGCGGCGCGGGAGGTGCGCCCGGCGCCCTGGCTCTGGACGGACGACTCGGCGATGGCGCTGGTGTTGTGCGCGCACGTGGCCAAGCACGGGGAGGTACGGGAGGACGAACTGGCGCGGGAGTTCGCCGCGGCGTACGCGCGTGACCCGGACCGGGGGTACGGCCCGTCGATGCACCGGGTGCTGCGGCGGATCGGGGAGGGCGAGCACTGGCGTGAGGTGACCACGGGCCAGTTCGGCGGGGTGGGCTCGCACGGGAACGGGGCGGCGATGCGGGTGGCTCCGCTGGGGGCCTGGTTCTACGACCGGCCGGCGCTCGCGGCGTCACAGGCGTGGCTGTCCGCGCTGACCACGCATTCCCACCGTGAGGCCGTCGCCGGAGCGGTCGCGGTGGCGGTCGCCGCGTCGCTGGCGGCGGGCGGCGCGCAGAGCGAGGCGCCGCCTCGGGAGGACTTCCTGAGGCAGGTCATGCGCTACGTGCCGGAGAGCGAGGTCCGCTCGGGGCTGCGGTTGGCGGCGGACCTTCCCGCGCGGACGTCGATCCGCCACGCGGCGTCGGTCCTGGGCACGGGGACCGGTCTCTCGGCCCAGGACACGGTCCCGTTCGCCCTGTGGTCGGCGGCCGGCCACCTGGACGACCTGCCCGAGGCGCTCTGGCGGACGGTCGGGGGCTGGGGCGACCGGGACACCACGTGCGCGATCGCGGGCGGAGTGGTTGCCGCCCGCACGGGCACCGGGTCCGTCCCGCCGGCTTGGCGGGAGGCCTGCGAGGAGACTCCGGCCTGGGCCGACGTCAGGTGAGCCCCTTCCAGGCCCTTCTGACGGATCAACGCCGCTCCTTCACCCACAGAGATCCGTCAGAAGGGCCCTAAGGGGTGTTTCCCTAGTGGGACGTGGTCGCGAAGGTCGCGGGCGGAGCAGGTGTCGGATGGAGGCCCAGGTCGGTCCTTGCCGCCCGTAGGTGGTTCAGGCCCTCCCTGGCCAAGCGGGTCACCTCCGCGTACTCCGTCGCCGTGCGGGCCGTGGTCAGGCGGGTGCGGGCCTCGCGTTGGCATTCCGCCGCCCTCGTCAGCGCCTCGCCCGCCTCCTTCCTCGCCGTCGACCAGGCGCGGGCGTCCGGTGGGACCAGGCCGCTCGTCAGGTGGACGAGGGCGTGGTTGGCCTCGGCCTCCGCGTCCAGGTCGGACGGGGGGCGGTCGCGGTGGGAGCGGCGTTGGGCCAGGACGCCCGCCGCGGCGCCGACGATCAGCAGTACCGAGAGCACTGTCGCGAAAACCATGGCCCGTTCCTCCCTTGTGCGCCGATCCCTGTCGGCTTTCTCCTCCTCCATGAGAAGACAGGCCGCTGTGATCACCCCCCGGGATTCCTGTGTGACGGCGGTGAGGTTTCCAAGGGGGTGGACAAGAAGGGCGGAACGCGGGGCGTCAGGTCGCCGACGGGGTCGCCGAGGCGGTCGGTCGGGGGGGGGCGTCCTGGCCGTCGTGGGTGGCGGTGGGGTCGACGCCCTGTGGATGCGGACGGCCGCGTTCCGGATGGGCCGGCAGGTCTCGGAGTCGATCACGAGGCTGAGGAGGGGGGATGCCCTCACGGTCCTCCGTGACGTCCCGGCGGATCTTTTCGGCGTCGCTGAGAAACCTGAAGTCTTCGGCCACCGGAAAGGGAAAAGGGGCGGGAAACCGAACCCGGTTCCCGCCCCTTTTCGGCCAGGCTACTTCGGCTGCGGCTTGCGCACCGACAGGTGCAGCTCCTTCAGCCGGGCCTCCTCCAGCTCCGTCGGCGCGCCCATCATCAGGTCCTGGGCGTTGCCGTTGAGCGGGAACGCGATGGTCTCCCGGATGTTCGGCTCGTCCGCGAGGAGCATGACGATACGGTCCACGCCGGGGGCGATACCGCCGTGCGGCGGGGCGCCGAAGCGGAACGCGCGCAGCATGCCCGCGAACTTCTCCTCGACGGTCTCCCGGTCGTAGCCGGCGATCTCGAACGCCTTCAGCATGATCTCCGGCTCGTGGTTCCGGATCGCGCCGGAGGACAGCTCGACGCCGTTGCAGACGATGTCGTACTGCCAGCCCAGGATGTCCAGCGGGTCCTGGGTCTGCAGCGCCTCCAGGCCGCCCTGCGGCATGGAGAACGGGTTGTGCGAGAAGTCGATCGCGCCGGTGTCCTCGTCCTTCTCGTACATCGGGAAGTCGACGATCCAGCAGAAGCGGAAGACGCCCTCCTCGAAGTGGCCGGCCCGCTTGGCGGCCTCGACGCGGACCGCGCCCATGATCTTCGAGACCTCGTCGAACTCGCCCGCGCCGAAGAAGATCGCGTGGCCGGGGGCCAGCGAGAGCCGCTTGGTCAGCTCCGCCACGTTCTCCTCGGTGAGGAACTTCGCGATCGGGCCGGTCAGCGTGCCGTCCTCGCCGACGCGCACCCAGGCGAGGCCCTTCGCGCCCAGCGTGACGGCGAAGTCACCGAGCTGGTCGAAGAACTTCCGCGGCTGGGCGGAGACGTCCGGCACGGGCAGCGCGCGTACGTGCTTGCCGGCGAAGGCCTTGAACTCCGAGCCCTCGAAGACGTCGGTGATGTCCACCAGCTCCAGCTGGGCCCGCAGGTCCGGCTTGTCGGAGCCGTACTTCAGCATCGCCTCGCGGAAGGGGATCCGCGGGAACGGCGAGGTGACATGGCGGCCGCCGCCGAACTCCTCGAACAGCTCCGTCATGAGCTGCTCGATCGGCTGGAAGACGTCCTCCTGCTCGACGAAGCTCATCTCGACGTCGAGCTGGTAGAACTCGCCCGGCGAACGGTCCGCGCGCGCGTCCTCGTCACGGAAGCAGGGCGCGATCTGGAAGTAGCGGTCGAAGCCGGAGATCATCAGCAGCTGCTTGAACTGCTGCGGCGCCTGCGGGAGCGCGTAGAACCTGCCCGGGTTCAGACGGGAGGGGACCACGAAGTCACGGGCGCCCTCGGGGGAGGTCGCCGACAGGATCGGGGTCGCCATCTCGTTGAAGCCCAGCGCCGTCATCTTGTGCCGGATCGCGGAGATGACCGCCGTACGCAGCATGATGTTGCGGTGCATGCGCTCGCGGCGCAGGTCGAGGAAGCGGTACTCCAGGCGCCGCTCCTCGTTGACCCCGTCCTCGGTGTTGATCGTGAACGGCAGCGGCTGGGCGGCGCCGAGCAGCTCGACCTCGCCGACCTCGACCTCGATCTCACCGGTGGGCAGGTCCGGGTTCACGTTCTCCGAGCCGCGCGAGACGACCTTGCCGTCGACGCGGACCGTGGACTCCTTGCTGACCTTGTCCAGGGCCTCGTAGGCGGGCGTGCCGGGACGGGCGACCAGCTGCGTGATGCCGTAGTGGTCGCGCAGATCGATGAAGAGGATGCCGCCCAGGTCGCGCCGATTGTGCAGCCAGCCACTCAGCCGGACGTCGGTGCCGACGTCAGAGGAGCGGAGCTCGCCGCAGGTGTGGGACCTGTACCGATGCATCGTCGTTCATCCAGCCTTCGCGGATAGGGGGCACGTTTCACGTGAAACAAACCCCAGAGTACCGGGCAGCCCGAGATCGCCTCCCCTCAATAGCCTCGGTGATGATCACCCTCGGGTTTCGATCCGTCCATCGGTGGCACCTTTCGACCCCGTCTTCTTAAAGTGGGGCAATGCGCGCTGGCGAGTCCCTGCCCGCCGTGGGAGAGGTCCTCGCCTCCCTCGCGACCGGCCTCTGGCACTGGAGCACGGCCACCGGGCAGGTCACGGTCGACGCCGAGGCCGCCCGGCTGCTCGGGCTGCCCCCCGAGGGGGCGGTCCTCAGCGAGGCCCAGACCAGGGCCCGGCTGCACCCCGTCGACTGGAACGAGATCACCGGAGTGGTCCAGCTCGCCGTGGCCGAGGGCACGCTCGCCGAGGTGCGGATCCGGATCATGGACGAGCAGGGGCGGGTCGTACGGGTGGTCCGCAGCCGCTCGAAGCCGTCGTACGACCCGGAGAAGCGGGCCTACGAGCTGATCGGCACCCTCCAGGAGGTCACCGAGCCCCGTCCGGGCACCCCCGCCGGGCGCACCGCCGTCACCGGTGACTGGCGGCGTTCACGGGAGGCGTTCCTGCTGGATGCGGGCCGGGCGCTGGCGGAGGCGCGGTCCACGGAGGAGGTGCTGCGGGTCGCGGCGGGCCTGGCGATGCCCGGGTTCTCGCCGGACGGGCTCGCCGTCTTCGGGGTCGACGGGGACCGGCTGACGATCATCGGCCACCATGGGCAGCAGCCCGGTGACGAGGGCCCCTTCACCCATATGCCCGTGGACACGGACTACCCCGCCGCCGAGGTCGTGCGCACCGGCCGGGCCGTCTATCTCTCCTCCCCCGGGCAGTACAAGGAGCGCTACCCGCTCACCTGGCCGATGGCCGCGCACTTCGGCCGGGAGTCATGGGCGTTCGTGCCGCTGACGGTGGCCGGGCGGACCATGGGCGCCTGGATGGCCGCCTTCACCCATCCCGTGGCCTTCACCCCGGACGAGCGGTCCGTCCTCACCACCGTCGCCCGGATGCTCGCCCAGGCCCTGACCCGCGCGGGCGCCGCCGAGACCCAGCGCGAGCTGACCGACGGCCTCCAGCGGTCGATGCTGCCCACGCTCGGCCCCGAGATACCCGGCATGACCCTGGCCGCCCGCTACATACCGACCGGCGGCGGCCTCCAGGTCGGCGGCGACTGGTACGACATGATCCCCCTTCCCAGCGGCCGCTTCGCGCTGGTCATCGGGGACGTCCAGGGGCACGACGTGCGGGCCGCCGGGCTCATGGGCCAGCTGCGGATCGCCCTGCGCGCCTACGCCGCCGAGGGCCACCGCCCCGATGCCGTCCTCTCCCGCGCCTCCGGCTTCCTGCACGGCATCAACCAGGCCGGCGACGACACCGACCTGCGCTTCGCGACCTGTCTCTACATCGAGGTCGACCCGGTGACCGGTGTGCTGGAGACGGCCCGGGCCGGGCATCTCGACCCGGCCGTGCGGATGGCCGACGGCACGGTCATGGTCCGCGCCACCGCCGGTGGCCTCCCCCTCGGCGTCGACCCCACCGCCGACTACCCCACCACCCGGCTCGCCCTGGAGCCCGGCGAGTCGCTGATGCTGTGCACCGACGGCCTGCTGGAGACCGGCGGCCACGACCTCGACACCGGCTGGAGCCGCGTCCGGACGATTTTGGAGAGCCACGAGGGAGACCTCGAGGAACTGGCCGACGCGCTCGTCCAGGCCGTGCACGGCCCCTCCTCCCACCACACCCCCGGCCCGCTCGCCGACCGCCGGGGCGACGACATCGCCGTCCTGCTCCTGTGCCGCCACGGAGGGCCGGACTGCGGCCCGGCCGCCCAGGCGCCGCCGCGCACGCCGGTCCGCCGCACCATGCTGACCGTGGCCCAGGCCGAGCCCGAACGGATCGCGGTGGGCCGGCAGCAGCTCCGCGAACTCCTCCACGACTGGCCGAGCGCGGACCAGGTCGACTCGGCGGTGCTGCTCCTGTCCGAGACCCTCACCAACGTCCTCGTCCATACGGACGCCGACGCCCTCCTGGTCGCCGAGGTCACCGGCACCCCCGGCGAACGCCGTATCCGCGTCGAGGTCACCGACGCCGGCGACGACCTCCCCCACCGCCGGCGCCCCGGCGAACTCGCCTCCTCGGGCCGGGGCCTGGTCCTCATCGAACTCCTCGCGGACACCTGGGGGGTGGCACCGCGGGGCGAGGGCAAGACGATCTGGTTCGAGCTCTACGAGGCCGGCGGCCCGGGCGGCTCCGACGGCCCCTCGGCGCCGTAGCGCGTCCGCAGCTCGCTCAGCACCCCGAATCCCGCCGCCGTCACGGGGACCGCGAGGAGCATGCCGAGGATGCCGGCCACGGAGGCGCCGGCGGTGATGGCGAGCATGACGGCGGCGGGGTGCATCTGGACGGTGCGGCTCTGGATGGCGGGCTGCAGGACATGGCCCTCCAGGACCTGTACGGCGAGGACGACCCCCAGGGCCCACAGCGCGATGACGAACCCCCGGTCGGCGAGGGCGACGAGGACGGCGACCGCGCCGGAGAGGAAGGCGCCCAGGTAGGGGATGTACGCGCCGACGAAGACGAGGGCGCCGAGGCCCGGGGCGCCCGGGACGTCGAGGACGAGCAGGCCGACGGTGATGCACACGGCGTCGATGAGGGCGATCAGGGTCGTCCCCCGCATGAAGCCCTCCACCGCCGCGAAGGCCCGCCGGCTCATCGCCTCCAGGGTGTCCCCGGTGCCGCCCGGGGCCACCGAGCGCAGGGCCTCGGCGGCGCGGTCGGAGTCCCGGAGGAAGAAGAAGACCAGCAGCAGCGCGAGGACGGCCATCGCGATGGTCTCGCCGACCACGCTGACCCCGCTGATCACATTGGAGGCCGCCGTCCCGCCGAACTTCGTCAGCAGGTCCCGGGAGTTGGACGCGAGGTCGTCCAGCGAGGTCCCGGCCGCCCCGAAGTGCTCGGCGACGCTCCGCGCCGCGTCCTTGAGGGAGTCCACGATCTGGTCCCCGGTGTCGATCAGCGCGGCGACCACCACGTACACCGCGCCGCCGACGACCGCGACGACGGCCACACAGGTCAGCGCCGCCGCGATCGAGCGCGGCATCCGCGCCCTCACCAGCCGCTTGTACAGGGGGCGCAGCAGCGCGGTCCCGAGCAGCGCGAGCAGCACCGGCGTCACGGCCGTACGGAACGTCGCGCACAGCCGGATCCCGACGTACGCCACGCCCGCGACCAGCAGGATCACCGCACACCAGGCGGCGAGCCGGCGGACGGGCACGGGGAGCAGCTGCACACGTCCAGCGGAGCACGGCCCGGCCGGGCTGTCCTGCGCGGACCACCCGGCCGGGTGACGCCCTGTCACGTGCCCGCGTCAGAAGAGCGCCTTGTACCCGCCCCAGCCGGACCCGAACAGCGTCCGCGAACCGAACGAGCCCTTGCCGTCGCCGTACTGCCGGTACAGCTTCCCGGCGGTGTCGCGGGCGACGAGGTCGCAGCGGCCGTCGCCGTTGAGGTCACCGACGCCGACGACGGCGTTGTAGGAGGAGCCCCAGTTCGCGAACAGCTTCACGCGGGCGGAGAAGGTGCCCTTCCCGGTGCCGGAGTACCGGTAGAGGGTGTTGGCCTTGTCCTGGGCGAGCAGATCCCCGATGCCGTCCCCGTCCAGGTCCCCGGCGCCCACGATCCTCTTGTACGTCCTCAGGTCGTCGTACAGCTTCACCCGCGAGGTCAGCTTGCCGGTGCTGGTGCCCTTGAACAGGTACAGCGTGCCGGTGGAGGCGGCTCGGGCGACCAGGTCGGGGCGGCCGTCGCCGGTGAGGTCACCGGGCGAGGTGAGGACGTCGTACTGGTTCCAGCCGCTGGTGGCGAGGGTGGTGTACTTCGTCGAGGGTGTGATGTCCCCGTTGCAGCGCGGCTTGTACAGGCGCAGGGCGCCACTGCCGAGCCGTACGAGGACGTCGTTGCAGCGGTCGCCGCTGAGGTCGCCGAAGGGGACGGCCGTGATGGTCCTGGGCCAGCCGGTGCCGATGCGCTTCTCGGCGAACTTCCCGCCGCCCGTGTTCTGGTGGACGGTGAGCGTGCCCGTGGTGCTGAGGGTGAGCAGGTCGCCGATGCCGTCGGGGCCGTCGACGCTGCCGTAGTCGTGGCGGACCGGTGCGCCCTCGTGGACGAAGCGGCTGCCGCTCGCCACCGTGGCCGCCGTGGAGCCGCCCGGACCGGTCGCGCGCAGGGTCCACTTGTAGGTGCCGTTGGGGAAGCGGACGCCGGCCGAGGTCAGGCCGTTCCAGGTGGCGTCGAGGTACGCGGCGGCCGGGCCGCCGGTGAGCGTGCGGGTGGCCTTGCCGGTGGGGCCGCTCTGCACGGAGGCGAAGGTCAGGGACCAGGAGGTGACCGGGCGGGACAGCAGCCAGGTGGCGGTCCAGTAGCGGGCGGAGCCCAGGACGGCCGAGTAGTCGTCGATCTCCGTCCGGAACGCGGTCGGTGCCGACGGGGTCACCCCGGTCGTGGCGACGTGCGTGCGCTCATAGCCGTCGAACCAGGCGACCAGGCCCGTGTTCTCGTCCACCGTCCAGCGGAAGCGGCGGTCGGCGTCGACGCCGGTCTCGGGGATGCCGGAGGCCAGCGTGCGGGTGGTGCCGGAGGCGGCCTCGGTGAGGACCAGTTCGTCGGTGGAGTGGTCGTGGCGGACGGTGAAACCGTCGCCCAGCAGGACATCGCCCGGGGCGACCGCGACCGACGTGCCCGCCCCGGTGTCGTAGACACCCGCCGACGACGTGCCGCACGCCCAGTACAGCCAGTGGCCGGCGGCCTGGAGCTCGGTGGGGACGCAGCCGGCGCCGGGGAGGGTGACCGTGCCGAGCGTCTTCTCGTCGGTGAGGCTGTACGAGGTGACCTGGCCGGCGGTGGACGTGGCGCTCCAGAGGGTGGAGCCGTTCAGGGCGGCGGCGCGGCCGCCGCGCTTCAGCTTCTGGCCCTGGTCGATCTCCCAGACGTACTGGGCGGGCGAGGTGCCGCCCGACTGGTAGACCACGTAGTCGTCGGACACGTCGACGAGTGTGCCGCCGGAGGTGCCGAACTCGATCGGGTTGGAGGAGCCCGTGACCTTGATCCGGTCGAGCCGCTGATCGGTGGCACCGGCGTAGGTCGTGAGGTACACGTCGCGCGACTCGTAGGTCAGGTTGCCCCACAGGGGGGCGCAGCGGACGCCCGGGTAGGGGCAGGCGGGGCTGACCGTCACGCTGCCGGTGGCGGCGGAGGACTCCAGCGAGGTGCCGCCGTCGGTGGTGAGGGTGCGGACCGAGGTGGTACCGCCGCTCTCCACCACGCGCAGGGTGCCCCGGCTGAGGGCGAGGCCCGTCTTGGCGTTCTCCACGGCCGGGATCCGCGCCACCTTCGTCAGCGCGGGCGTACCGTCCTCGCCCGCCTCGACACGCTGGAGCCACCAGTCGTCGGCCCCGGTGCCGCCGCTGACCAGCGCGGTGCCGGACACGGGCAGCGCGTAGTCGCCGGAGGCGGTGAGCAGCGTCTGCGAGGTGCCGTCGGTGAGGGACACGGCCGTCAGGCTGCTCCCCCCGGTGACGGACAGCACCAGACGATCGCCGACGAGGACGGGGACGCCTCTGAGGTCACCGAGGTGGGGCAGGTCGTACACCTGCTCCTCGCCGGCCGGATCGGTGCGGGACTTCAGGTGCAGATCGCCGCTGTCGGGGTCGTACCAGCCGAACCGCTCGTCGCCCAGGACGCCGTACGCGCCGGTGGGGACGTCCTCGAAGGCACGCGTCTCGACGGCCGTGTCGATGTCGACGTAGGAGATCACGGAAGTGGCGCTGCCGACCTTGATCAGCACGCCGTGGGAGTCGGCGGCGGCCACCGTGTTGTCCTGGATGGTGGACGCGTCGTCGCCGGTGATCGTCCGCTCCCGCCGCTCCCCGCCCGGGAAGTCGATGAGGGTACGGCCCGTCACGACCGTCTCGCCCGCCAGTGCCCGGTAGGAGTACGACGAGGTCACGGTGGACGTCGTACGTGTCGCCGGGTCCCACAGGGTGACGGACTTCGAGGAGAGGGCCGTCGGCAGGGCGACGAGGTCGCCGTCGGAGCCGTACCAGGCCGTGCGGCACACACTGGTGACGGTGGCGCAGGGCAGGGACGGCGCGTAGACGCCGTCCCCGGTCGACACGGTGACCGTGGCGCCGGTGGTGGCGTCGGTCCACAGCAGGCCGTCGACGCCGCTCTGCCGGTGCAGATAGCCCGTCTCCCCGGCGACCAGCGGCCGCTCGGTGCGCGGTTCGGCCGATGCCGGGTCGGTGAGCGTGATCTCGGTGGTGTCACCGGATCCCGTCGCCACGGCGGTGCCGCCGCCGACGGCGGTGACGACGGTCGCGACGGCGACCGCGAGGGCGGAGACGGCGGCGGTCACGCCGCCCGTTCTCCGGGCGTGCATGCCCACGTGCTGGTCCTCCCCACGAGGGCCCCCTGCCCTCGCCCAAGTGAGCGGACTTTAGCAGGGCTTTTCCCGTGCTTTGTCGGCAGGTTGCCCGTTCTTTCCCGGCACTTCTCAACGTCGCTTAACGGAGTTCAAAGCCGCTTCACAGCCGGCGCCCCGATCGTCGTGACATGAGCACCCGACCGCTCCTCGTCGCCACGGACCTGGCCGCCATCGCCGTCCTCGCCTTCGCCGTGTACTTCCCCCGCCATCACCGACGGGACCTGGTCACCGCGTTCCTCGGGATCAACGTGGGGGTCCTCGCCGTCGCGATGACGCTGAGTCAGGCCGCGGTGGGGATCGGACTCGGCATGGGCCTGTTCGGGGTGCTGTCGATCATCCGGCTGCGGTCGTACGAGATCGCCCAGCACGAGATCGCCTATTACTTCGCGGCCCTCGCGATCGGCCTGCTCAACGGCGTCCCCGAGGAGACGTCCGGGCTGCCGGTCGCGCTGACGGCGCTGCTCGTCGGCACGCTCTACGTCGCCGACCACCCCCGCCTCTTCGCCCGGCACCGCACCCGCAGCCTGCGGCTGGACTCCGCGCACACCGACGAGAGCGCCCTGCGCGCCCACCTGGAGGTGCTGCTCGGCGGGCGGGTGGTGAACCTGTCGGTCAAGGGCGTCGACCTCGTCAACGACACCACCCAGGTCGAGGTCCGGTACGTCGTCGACGACGAGGTACGGGCACCGCGCGGCAAGGTCCCGGCGTGAGGGCCCTCGACTCGCTCGGCGCCGCCGTCGGCGCCCTGCGCCCCGTGAGCCTGGACGAACTCGTCGCCCGCGCCGAGCTGCTGACCCGTGTGGACCGCAAGTACGTGCTGCCGCTCGCCGACCTGCCCTTCCTGCTCGGCGGCCTCGGCGGTGACGTACGGGTCCTGGAGATCGACGGCGGACGGGACTTCGGCTACCGCTCGCTCTACCACGACACCCCGCGCCTCGACGCCTACCTGGGCGCCGCCCGCGCCCGCCGGCGCCGCTTCAAGCTCCGCGTCCGCAGCTATGTCGACGCGGAGCTGGACTTCCTGGAGGTCAAGACACGGGGCCCGCGCGGCACCACCGTGAAACAGCGGATCCCCTACGACGGCGACGACCGCCTGCTCGACCCCGCCGGGCGCGCCTTCGTCGACGCCGTCCTCACCGCGGCCCGCATCGACCCGCGGGACCTGCGCTTCTCGCCCGCGCTGACGACGACGTACCGCCGCACGACCCTCTTGCTGCCCGGCGACGGCAGCCGGATGACGCTCGACACCGGGCTGGTCTGGGCGCTGCCGGACGGGGCGCGGGTGCTGTCCGCCGGGGACCGGGCGGTCGTCGAGACGAAGGCCGGGCGGGCCGGGTCCGGCGCCGACCGGCTGCTGTGGTCGCTGGGCCACCGGCCCTGCACGGTCTCCAAGTACGGCACCGGCCTCGCCGCCCTGCGCCCCGAACTCCCCGCCCACCGCTGGCTGCCGGTCCTGCGCCGGCACTTCCCCACCGCACTCGACGGGAGCCCCGCATGAGCATCGGAACCACGGTACGGCGCAGGTTCGCCGCCGCCCTCGCCTGTGCCGCGCTCGCCGCGGCGGCCCTGACCGGCTGCTCCTTTGACGCCACCGAGGAGACGGCCGGCGGCTCGGAGTCGGCCTCGGCGGGGACCGCGGTGGAGGGCGCGCAGAGCGCCGCCACGGTCCTCGCCGCCGACAAGGAGGCCCATGACGCGGACCTCACCGAGGACGCCTCCGACGCCGTGGACATCGCGCTCGACGGGGACTCGGCGAGCGTGCGGGGCGACGGGGCCGAGGCGAGCGGGGCGACCGTGACGATCACCTCCGGCGGCACCTACCGGATCACCGGCACCCTCACCGACGGGCAGGTCGTCGTCGACGCGCCCGACGCGACCGTACGGCTCGTGCTGGACGGGGCGAGGATCTCCAGCTCCACCGGGGCGGCCCTCGCGGCCACCGACGTGGACGAGCTCGTCGTCGTCCTCGCCGACGGCACCACGAACACCCTCTCCGACGCCCCGTCCCACGCCGAGGACGCCGAGGTGAACGCGGCCCTGTTCAGCGCCGGTGATCTGACCGTCGGGGGCGGTGGCACGCTCACGGTGAAGGGGAACGGCGGCGACGGCATCGCGAGCAGAGACGGGCTGGTCCTCGCCTCCGGGACGATCCGCGTCACCGCCGCCGACGACGGGGTGCGGGGCAAGGACTACCTGGTCGTCGAGGACGGCGAGCTCACCGTCGAGGCGGGCGGCGACGGGCTCACCTCCGACAACGAGGACGACGAGGACTCCGGGTACGTGTCCCTGGCGGGCGGCGCCGTCGACGTCACCGCGCGGGGCGACGGGGTCGCCGCGGCCACCGACCTCGTCGTCACCGGCGGCCGGCTGACCGTCGCCGCCGGCGGCGGAAGCGGTGCGCGGCCCGCCGACGACACCTCCGCGAAGGGGGTGAAGGCCGGGGTGATCGCCGTCCTGGAGGAAGGCACGATCGCGGTCGACTCCGCCGACGACGCGGTGCACAGCGACGGCGCGGTCCACTTCGCCGGGGCCACCGTGACCGCAGCGAGCGGGGACGACGGGGTGCACGCGGAGGGCGACCTCGTCCTCGACGACGGCACGGTGAAGGTCACCAGGGCGGAGGAGGGCCTGGAGGGCAAGGACATCGTCGTGGCGGGCGGCTCGGTGTCGATCGTGGCGAGCGACGACGGCATCAACGCCAGTGGCGGCAGCGGGAGTTCCCCAGAGGGCGGCCGGGGCGGCGGGGAGGGCGTCGGCGACTTCACGGTGACCGTCAGCGGCGGTTCCCTCGTCGTCGACTCCGAGGGCGACGGCCTCGACTCCAACGGCACGGCCGAGATCACGGGCGGCACCGTGGTCGTCAACGGCCCCCAGCAGGGCGGCAACGGCGCCCTCGACGTCAACGGCTCCCTCACCGTCAGCGGCGGCACCCTGCTCGCGGCCGGCAGCGCGGGCATGGCCGTCGCCCCCGACGAGGACTCCGGGCAGGGCTGGCTGTCGGCCACCCTCGACTCCTCCGTCCCCGCGGGCACGACCCTGCACGTCGTCGACGCCGACGGCGCGGTCGTCGCCACGTACATCACGGCCAAGCAGATCCAGAACGTCGTCTACTCGTCGTCCGCGATCACGTCCGGGGCGACCTACCGGATCTACTCAGGCGGCTCGACCTCCGCCACCGACGGCACGGGCGGCCTCTACACCCGGGCCGGGACGCTGGGCTCGGCCGAGGAGATCGCCGCGGTCACGGCCGGGGACGCGCCGCAGGGCGGCGGGTTCGGCGGGGGCGGCGGCCCGGGCGGGGGCCGCCGCTGACCGGCGAGGCCGGGCGTCGTCTCAGAACAGTCCCTTGAAGCCGGCGTACCCTCCACCGATCTTGACGCGGCTGCCGTACGAACCCCTTCCGTTGCCCAGCTGGCGGTAGAGGTTGCCCGCGGAGTCCCGCGCGAGAAGGTCGGACCGCCCGTCACGGTTGAGATCGCCGACCCCGACGACCACGTTGTACGAGGACCCCCAGGCGGAGAAGATCTTCACCCGCGCGGAGAAGGTGCCGTTGCCCTTGCCGTAGTAGCGGTACAGGTTGTTCGACGTGTCCTGCGCGATCAGATCGCCGACGCCGTCGCCGTTGAGGTCCCCGGCACCGACGACCTTCTTGTACGTCTTCCAGTTGTCGTACAGCTTCACCCGGGACGACAGGGTCGCCGTGCTGGTGCCCTTGTACAGGTACACCGCGCCGGTGGAGGCGTTGCGGGCGATCAGGTCGGGCCGGCCGTCGTCGGTGACGTCACCCGGGTAGGTCAGGACGTCGTACTGCTTCCAGCCGGTGGTGGAGATCGTCTTGTACGTCGTCGACGGCTTCGGCGCGGTCCCGCAGGCCGGACGGTACGCGCGCAGGGCGTCGCCGACCCGGACGAGGACGTCGTTGCAGCGCTCGCCGTTGAGGTCGCCGAACGGCACGGCCTTGACGCCCGTCGACCAGCCGGCGGCGGACGCGCCCGTCTCGAGCTCGCCGGTGCCGTCGCCGAGGGCCCACTGGAGCCGGCCGGAGGAGTCGAGGTGGAGCAGATCGCCGAGGCCGTCCGTGGGGACGTCGTGACCGCCGAAGTCACGGAACGCCGGGCTGCCGCCGTTCACGGTGACGGTGCCGGTCCCGAGGCCCGACGCGGTGCCGGAGCCCCACTGGACGGCCTTCAGCGTCCACGTGTACCGGCCGTTGACGGCCACCGCGCCGGTGCTCGTCCGGCCGTTCCAGACGGGGGCGAGCGTCGTGCTGCCGGTGGCCGGGTCGGCGCTGCCGGTGAGCGTGCGCACCGTCCTGCCCGCGGTGTCGCTGAGGGTGAGCGTCCAGGAGGCGACCGGGGAGTTCGTCGTCCAGGCCGGTTTCCAGGCGGCGCTGGAGGAGGTGGTGCCCTTGAGCGGCACGGTGGCCGGGACGGACCTGTCGGTCACCGCGAGCGTGGGCCAGACGGTGCGGGAGGCGTTCACGTACGCGTAGGCCGACAGGCTGCTCGCCCGGCCCCACACGGCGGTGGCGTCGCCCGCCGAGTTCGCCGCGATCTCGCCGCGCACCGACGGAGAGCCGCCGCCCACCCGGCGGGCCGACGTCCACGCACCGTCGACGAGGGTGGCCTCGTAGAGGCTGGTCGCCGTCGTCTGGCCGGCGTCGAGCTCGGGCCACAGCACATGGACCGAGCCGTCGGGGGCGATGGCCGCGTCCGGGGAGTACTCGGCGTCGGCGGAGTTCAGGGTCCTCGACGCCGACCAGGTGCCGGCGGCGCTGTCGAAGGTGGTGGTGCGGACGTCGTTGGCGCCCGTGGCCCGGTCGTACCAGACGAGGGTGATGTCGCCGTCCGGCCCGACCAGCGGATCCGGGGTCCTGGCGGGGTCGCCGACGGCGGTCGCGGCGGTCTGCGGCGCGCTCCACGCGGAGGCCGCGTCGGTTCGCCGTACGGTCTGGAAGGTGCCGTCCAGGTCCTGCCACACCAGACGGACCGAGCCGTCGGCGCCGGAGGCCAGCGTGGGCAGCTCCCGGGAGGAGCCGACGAGCTGCGGGGTCGGCCAGGTGGAGGTGTCGAACGGCCGGGCGTTGCTCATCACCCGGTAGATCTCGCCGTACTTCATCCAGTACGACACGACGAGACCGCCCTGCGCGTCGTACGCGATCCGCGGCGCCGCGACCATCCCGTAACCGGTCGGGCCCGCGTAGGTGGCGGCGTTGCTGACCTGCGCCGGAGTGGACCAGGTGTTCTCTCCGGTCAAGGTGGCGACGTACGCCTCGCTCCTGCCGGAGGACCCCACCCGCTGGACCCACACGGCGGCGACCGTTCCGCCCGGCCCCACGGCGAGTTCGGGGTAGTCGAGGTCCCTGCTCTGGTCCGTCGCGATCACCGTGGGCTGCGACCAGGACGTCTGCCCGGCGCCCAGGGTCGCGGAGGCGACCTGTCGGAGGGTGGTCCACAACGCGACCACCGATCCGTCCGGCCGGACCTCGAGGCGCGCCCCCTCGCGGACGGTGTCACCGAGCTGGACCCTGCCGCCCCAGGTGTCGCTGTGCGCGGGGCGCACCGACGCGTAGAGGTCGCCGGAGGTCCCCTCCTCCCAGAGCGCCACGGCGGTGCCGTCCCCGGTGACGACGACGTCCTGGACGTCCGCCTTCACGGAGGCGAGGTACGCCGTGCTGCTCCACGGCGGCAGCGCGGTCGCCGCGGCGGCCGGTGCGGCCGGGAGCGCGGTGGCCGTGAGGACGAGCGAGACGGTGGCGAGCGCGGTGGCCGCGGCGCGACGGCGGCGCGGCAGCACGGATCTGGCCATGTGTGTGGTTCCCCTCCCCGTAGGGGCCGTTCGCCCCCCGACGGGCACCTTAGGCGGCATGTGAGCGAAGGGTGGAGGAGTCTGATCAAGTGGCGGACGAGGGTCCGGAAAAAATTCTCGGACGCGCGGCAACTCTTCACGTACCGGCGACCACTGACAGGGCGTAACCCCCGTTCCTCCCCGTAAGGATCCCCCGTGGCAGCTGCTACCCACCGCCGGTCCCTCCGCACCCGCCGCACCCTCGTCGTCTCCGCCGCCCTCGTCGCGGCCGGTGTCGGCGCCGGTGCGATCGTGATGAGCGCGAACGCCGGGACCGTGGACCTGTACCACCAGACGCTCGCCGCGAAGGACGGCTGGGCCTCCTCCGGCACGGGCACCACCGGTGGCACCAAGGCCGACGCCGCGCACACCTTCACCGTCTCCACCCGCGCCCAGCTCGTGAAGGCGCTGGGCTCCGCGTCCGACACCACCCCCCGGATCATCAAGATCAAGGGCACCATCGACGCCAACACCGACGACTCGGGCAAGAAGCTGACCTGCTCCGACTACGCCTCGGGCACCGGCTACTCCCTCTCGGCGTACCTGAAGGCCTACGATCCCGCCACCTACGGCCGCTCCAAGCTCCCCTCCGGCACCCAGGAGAAGGCCCGCGCGGCCGCCCAGACCAAGCAGGCGAAGAACATCGTCTTCAGGGTGCCCGCCAACACCACGCTGGTGGGCGTCCCCGGCACCAACGCCGGCCTCACCGGCGGCATGCTGCAGATCCAGAACGTGGACAACGTCATCGTCCGCAACCTGGCCTTCTCCGCCACCGAGGACTGCTTCCCGCAGTGGGACCCGACCGACGGCGACGACGGCAACTGGAACTCCAACTACGACTCGGTGACCCTGCGCGGCGCCACCCATGTCTGGGCCGACCACAACAGCTTCACCGACACGCCCCACCTGGACGGCGCCAACCCCAAGTACTACGGCCGCGAGTACCAGATCCACGACGGCGAGCTCGACATCACCAAGAGCTCCGACCTCGTGACGGTCTCGCGCAACCAGTTCACCAGCCACGACAAGACGATGCTGGTCGGCAGCAGCGACAGCGAGCCGGGCGGCAAGCTGCGCGTCTCCATCCACCACAACGTGTGGAAGGGCATCGTCCAGCGCGCCCCGCTGACCCGCGTCGGCCAGGTGCACATCTACAACAACTACTACGACGTCACGACCCTCAACGGCTACGCGCCCCTGTACAGCATCAACTCCCGCGCCAAGGCCCAGGTCGTCGCCGAGGACAACTACTGGAAGGTCCCGTCGTCCGTGAAGGTCGCCAAGCTCCTCAGCGGCGACGGCACCGGCGCGATCAAGGGATCCGGCAACCTGGTCAACGGCACGGCGACCGACCTCGTCGCCGCCTACAACGCCGCGTCGTCCAAGGACCTCAAGACGACGGTCAACTGGACCCCGACCCTGACCGCGGGCCTGGAGTCCTCGGCGAAGAACCTCCCGACGTCCCTGCCGACGACGACGGGCGCGGGCGTCCTGAAGTAACCGGCTGCCCCAGACCTGCCCCGTTCGAGCGCCGCGGGGAAGCCGGCGGCGCGACCGGTGCAGCGGCACGGCACCGGGTGGAGGGACTCGGTGGCCGTGCGGAAGACGGTGGCCGGGCGGGAGCGGACCACGAGCCGCGTCCCGCCCGGCCACCTTCGCGTGTGCTACTTGGCGACGAACTGCGTGAGGATCGCCTGCACCTCGTAGATGTCCACGCCCTTGGTGAACGTCTTCTGGATCGGCATGGACGTCCCGGACACCCAGATCTTCAGCTCGGCGTCGAGGTCGAAGGTGCCGGCGGTCTCGACCGCGAAGTGCGTGATGCTGCGGTACGGGACGGAGTGGTACTCCACCTTCTTGCCGGTGATCCCCTGCTTGTCGACCAGCAGCAGCCGCCGGTCCGTGAACAGGATCGTGTCCCGGATCAGCAGGTACGCGGCATGCACCTGCTCACCCTGTCCCAGCAGCCGCGCGTAGTCCTGCTGGGCGATCGCCGAGTCGATCGTGTGCGCGTTCCCGAACAGCGCCATGGAGTACCCCCTTGGTGGATGTCGTAGTCGGAGACGCGGTGGAAAACAGAGGGGTTGCGCGTGCCCCATGAGGTCAGGCGAGCCGCACGACCTCGTTCTCAGGGGCCAGAAGCCAGCGGACGGTCCGAGATGCCTGTCGAGCAGCCCTCACCGCCGGTCGCCTTCAGTCCTCGCCACGCGCAGGCGCTGGAGGCGGTGGCGAAGGACCTGCGCGAGCGGCTGGGCCGGGAAGAACGGGCGGTCCTGCACGGGGTGGTGTGACCAAGTTGCACTGGGACGCCAGTCCCCGTGAGGCGACGGTCTACGGTTCCTTTCTCCACGAGGAGTCGCTGCGGCATATGGCGAGGAAGTCGGCGGGAGCGGTGCGGGCGGCTTCCTCGGCTCCGATCTGCACCGGGCTCAGGGACTGCCACTCCACGGCCTTCGCGAAGGCCGCGTCCTTCGTGGCCTGCATCTCCTCGTTCCAGCCAGGCGGCGACGCCGGGGGAAGTAAGGCGGGTGCGAGGGGCCCGGGGCGCTCGGTCCCCGGCCCCTCGGCCCCTCTACGCCGTGTCCTGCGGGGCGGGCTTCCCCCAGAGGGCCTTGGCACGGTCCACGCCGACCAGCCGGGTGCCGTCCAGGTCGGCGCCGATGAAGTTCGTGCCGGTGACGTCCGCCGCCGGGAGACCCTGGCGGTCGTCCCTGCCGAGGTCGGCGTTCGACAGATCCGCCCCCCTCAGATCCGCCTCCGACAGATCGGCGGCGGTCAGGTCCGCGTCGACGAGGTACACGCTGTCCCCTTCGTACACACCGATGGCCTTGGTGAGCCTGGCGCTCGTGAGGTCCGCGTCGACGAGATTCGTTCCGTCCAGCCAGGCCCCGGTGAGATCGGTCGAGGTGAGGTCGGCGTCGTAGAAGTTGCCGTCGCTCAGCTCGGCGCCCTCCATGCGGGCGTTGTTGAAGAGGGCATAGCTGAACTCGCCCTGCGTCAGGAAGGCACGGCTCAGATCGGCGCCCCGCAGGTCCGCGCCGGCGAACTGGGCCCCGGTGAGATCCGCACCCACCAGGAAGGTGTCGCGCAGGTCGATGTACGGGTCCGCTTCCACGTTCTGCAGCCGTGAACCCAGGGCGTCCAGGGCTGCCTGCACATCGGCGGCGGGGCGGGTCTTGGTGTTCTTGCGCAGGCGGTCGGCCGTCGCCTTCGCGGGCATCTTCGCGCGATTCCTTATGTAGCCGCTCAGTATCTTGACGATCGCCGGCTGCTCGCCCGGCGATTCGCGCATGATGCCCTGCAGGAGCAGGATGTTGCTGGTTCTGACATCGATCGAGTCGTCGCCCAGGCCGTCGACGGCCTCGCTGTACGTGGTGGCCACCTGGTCACGCCTGGTGAGGCCCAGGTTCTCGTCGGCCTGGCTGATCGTCACCGCCGTGAACGCGAGGGCCAGCAGGGCGGGGACGGTCGGCATCGCGGTGGCCACCCACATGTAGCGCTGCCAGCGGCCGGTGTCGGCCGCGGGGCCGGCGGCCGCCGCCGGGGCGGGGGCGGGTGGCGGGCCGGGAGACGGCACGGGAGCCATCTGGGCCGGGTCGAGCAGGGCGAACCAACGGGAGGCGTGCAGCCGGTCCTGAAGGGTGGCGAGCAACTCCACCAGGTCGGGCAGGGCCGTGGTCCCGTCGCTCAGGAACCGGCCGGTGGCCTCCTTCAACGCGTCGGTGACGCGTCGGGAGTGTTCCTCCAGGTCGGCACGGCGGTCCGTGTCGAGGGGAAGGCTCTCCCGGGCGAAGTCCAGCAGCCGGACGCGCAGTTCGGCGACCTTCTCATCGAGCACGGTCGCCTCCGGGCTCGGCAGGCGCAGGGCGTCCCGGGCGGCCGTGAGCGCGTCCAGGCAGGCGAGCAGGGGCGGCTCCTGGCGTGCCCAGACGGCGAAGCTCCGCAGCGCCGCCCGCCGCAGGAGCCACGCGGATCCGACGCACGCCAGGGCCATGCCGAACAGCAGCCCCCTCTCGGCACCGTGCCACCACGGCCAGGCATCCGCCTCGCACCCGGTCAGCAGGGACCAGGAGGCGCAGGCGTCGTCGCCCTGGACGTACCAGCCGTCGGTACCGAAAATCTGCGGGAGGTACGTGGAGGGGCCGTAGACGTCGACGAAGGGTCCTGCGACGTACTCGCCGACGACGATCCACGCCCCGAGCAGAGCGCCGGACAGCAGCAGCGCCAGCGGTACGGCGCCACACCACACCCGGCGCCCCACCACCAGCACGCGGGCCGAGCGGTCCGCCTCCGCCAACCGGTCCAGTTGCTCGTCGAACGGTGTCGTGGCGGCCGTGCCGTAGTAGCGGCGGAGCGCCCGTGCCCCGCGCAGTCGGGGGCGGAGGGCGTCCGCGCGCGGCCGGATCGCGCGGCGTGGGACCAGGCCGATACGGCGCCCCGTGTGCCGGTGCGGATCACCGAAGGCGGCCGCCCGCGCGACCAGCCGCCACCCCGGAATGATCAGGAGGAAGGTGACCGCCGCGCCCAAGCAGGCGCGCAGCCAGTCCCCCCAGGACGTGAAGTCCACCGTGCGTACGCCCCCCGTACCGTTGAACTGGTGTCGAGGGGAGTATGCCTGCGGGCTCGTCCTTTCGAACGCGCTTTCCGTGCGATTACGCGGTCGGTTCGCCGCCGAAGCGCTCCTTGTAGGCCGCCAGGTCGTCGTCCGTGAGCTTGGCGAAGAGGACCGGGGGGACGGTGAAGGGGGTGCCGGCGGGGACCGTGGTGAGGGCGCGGGCCTCGTCGGGGGTGACCCAGGTGGCCGTGTCGGAGGTGAGGGAGAACGCCTCGCGCATGGTCTTCGCCGTCGTCGGGATGAAGGGCTCCGAGACCACCGAGTAGAGGTGGATCAGGTTCATCGCCGTCCGCAGGGTGAGGGCCGCGCCGTCCTTGTCGGTCTTGATCTCCAGCCAGGGGGCCTTCTCCTCCAGGTAGGAGTTGCCCGCGGACCACAGGGCGCGCAGGGCGGCGGCCGCCTTGCGGAACTGGAGGGCCTCCATCTGCGCCTCGTACTCGGCGAGCAGGTCGGCGATCTGGTCGCCGAGGCGGGTCTCCGCCTCGCCGGGGGCGCTGCCCGCCGGGACCTCGTCGCCGAAGCGCTTCCGGGAGAAGGACAGGACGCGGTTGACGAAGTTGCCCAGGGTGTCGGCGAGGTCCTTGTTCACCGTGGCCGTGAAGTGCTCCCAGGTGAAGGACGAGTCGTCCGACTCGGGGGCGTTGGCGATGAGGAAGTAGCGCCAGTAGTCGGCCGGGAGGATGTCCAGGGCCTGGTCGGTGAAGACGCCCCGCTTCTGGCTCGTGGAGAACTTCCCGCCGTAGTACGTCAGCCAGTTGAAGGCCTTGACGTAGTCGACCTTCTTCCACGGCTCGCGCACGCCCAGCTCGGTGGCCGGGAACATCACCGTGTGGAAGGGGACGTTGTCCTTGGCCATGAACTCGGTGTAGCGGACGCTCGCGTCCGCCTCGTACCACCAGGACTTCCAGTCCCGGTTCTCCGGGTCGAGGTCCGACCACTCCTTCGTCGCGCCGATGTACTCGATCGGCGCGTCGAACCAGACGTAGAAGACCTTGCCCTCGGCGGCCAGCTCCGGCCAGGTGTCGGCCGGGACGGGGACGCCCCAGTCCAGGTCACGGGTGATGGCACGGTCGTGCAGGCCCTCGTTCAGCCACTTGCGGGCGATGGAGGAGGCGAGCTGCGGCCAGTCGCCCTCGTGCCGGGAGACCCACTCCTCGACCTCGTGCTGGAGCTTGGACTGGAGGAGGAAGAGGTGCTTGGTCTCACGGACCTCGAGGTCCGTGGAGCCGGAGATCGCCGAGCGGGGGTTGATCAGGTCGGTGGGGTCGAGCACCCGGGTGCAGTTCTCGCACTGGTCGCCGCGGGCCTTGTCGTAGCCGCAGTGGGGGCAGGTGCCCTCGACATAGCGGTCCGGGAGGAAACGGCCGTCGGCGGGGCTGTAGACCTGGCGGATCGCCCGCTCCTCGATGAAGCCGTTCTCGTTGAGGCGGCGGGCGAAGTGCTGGGTGATCTCGACGTTCTGGGGGCTGGAGCTGCGGCCGAAGTAGTCGAACGCCAGCGCGAAGCCGTCGTAGACCGCCTTCTGCGCGTCGTGGGCCTGGGCGCAGAACTCGGCGACCGGGATGCCCTGCTCCTTCGCGGCCAGCTCGGCGGGGGTGCCGTGCTCGTCCGTGGCGCAGATGTACAGGACGTCGTGGCCGCGCTGGCGGAGGTACCGGGAGTACACGTCCGCCGGGAGCATGGACCCCACCATGTTGCCCAGGTGCTTGATTCCGTTGATGTACGGAAGGGCGCTGGTGATGAGGTGTCGAGCCATCGGGGGCTGCTCCCAGGTCGGTTTGTTGCTGCTATTGCGAACCTTGAAATCGTAGCCGACATGTGTATGCCGCCCGCTTCCCGTTTTACGGGGTGAGAAGCGGGCGGCATACGGAGTGGTGCGGATCGGGCCGTGGTGCTACGGGCGCCAGTCGATGAGGACGCCGTCGTAGAGCTCCGCGTCGGTGAGCTCCAGGGGGGTCGGGCCCGCGTGGAAGAAGGCCGTGTTCCCGGTCTTCAGCTTGCGGAGGTAGTCGAAGGCCTTGTTGTCGTGCTCACCGAAGGCGACGAAGGAGAAGAACACCGAGGGGTGGCTCTTCGCGGCGTCGGTGAGGGACTGGGTGGCCGGGGTCTTGGCGTCCGGGGCGCCGTCCGTCTGGAAGACGACCAGGGCGGGGGTGCCGGGGGTGGCGTTCTCGTCGTAGTGGGCGAGTACGGCGGCGACGGCGGCGTGGTAGCTGGTACGGCCCATCCGGCCGAGGCCCGCGTGCGCCTCGTCGATCGCGTTCTCGGGGGAGGCGGGGGTGAGGTCGGTGGTGCCGTCGAGTTCGGTCGAGAAGAAGACGACGTGGACCGTGGGGGCGTCGGGGGTGAGGTGGGTGGCGAGGGCGAGCGTCTGGTCGGCGAGGGCCGCGGCGGAGCCGTCCTTGTAGTACGGGCGCATGCTCGCGGAGCGGTCGAGGACGAGGTACACGCTGGCCCGGGCGGCGGTGAGACCGGCCTTGGCGAGAGCGAGCCCGGCGGCGTCACCGGCCACGGGGGTGACGACGGCTTCGTCGTCGTCGCCGGCGGCGGTGGCCTCCGCGGCGGTGGCGGGCTCCGGGGTGTCCGTCTCGGTGGTGGCGGCGGGCTCGGGGGCGGCCGTCTCCTCCGGAACCTCTGCCTCCGCCGCTGCCTCCGGCTCGGCTTCGGCGGCAGCCTGAGCCTCCGGCTCGGGCTTCGCTTCGGCCTCGGGCTTCGGCTCGGCGTCCGCCTCTGCCTCCGGCTCGGGGGCGTCGGCGGTGGGGGCCGGGGTCTCGGCGTCGGGCTCGGCGGGGGCGTCGGTGGCCGCCTCGGCCTCGGCCTCCGGCTCGGCTACGGCTTCGACCTGGGCGTCCGCGTCGACCTTCGCCTCGGGAGTGTCGGTGGTGGGGGCCACGGTCCCGGTGGGCGTCTCGGTCTGGGCCTCCGGCTCGGCTACGGCTTCGACCTGGGCGTCCGCGTCGACCTTCGCCTCGGGAGTGTCGGTGGTGGGGGCCACGGTCCCGGTGGACGTCTCGGCCTGGGCCTCCGGCTCCGGAGCCGCCTCGGGCGTCTCGGTGTCCGTCCCTGCGGGAGCGTCCGTCGCCTCTGCCGGTGCCTGCGCGTCGGCGGCGGCCGCGGGCTCTTCCTCGGCCGGGGTCTCCGCGGTGGTCGCGGCGTCCGTGGCCTCGGCCACCGGCTCCTCGGGGGACGCTTCCGTCGGCGCCTCGGCGGTGTCGGCGTCCGCCGACTCCACCACAGCGGCCTCAGGCTCGCCCTCGGTCTCCGCGTCAGCCTCCGGCTTGCCCTCGGAGAGGTCGTCGTCGTTGGCCTCAGGGGCGGCGTCGGCCTCCTCGGTGGTTTCGGTGTCCGCCGACTCCACAGCGGCAGCCTCCGCCACCGGCTCTTCGGCCTCGGCCTCGGGCTCCGCCTCCGTGGCGGCGGCCCCGGCGTCAGCCACCTCCGCCTTCGGCTCCTCGGTCTCCGCGTCAGCCTCCGGCTTGCCCTCGGAGAGGTCGTCGCCGTTGGCCTCAGGGGCGGCGTCGGCCTCCTCGATGGTTTCGGTGTCCTCCGACGCCACCGCGGCGGCCTCCGCCACCGGCTCTTCGGCCTCGGCCTCGGGCTCCGCCTCCGTGGCGGCGGCCCCGGCGTCAGCTACCTCCGCCCCCGCCCCCGCCTCGGCCGACGGCTCAGCCTCGGCCTCGCCCTCGACGTTCGCTTCGCCGGAAGACTTCTCGTCAGCCTCGGCCTCGGCCTCGCTCGCGCCCCCGACCTCGGGCTCCGCCCCGGAGGACGGCTTCTCCTCAGCCGAAGGCGTCGTCTCGGACGGAGCCGTCTCCGACCCCCCGGTCTCCCCCGAGCGGGTCGGTCGAGGCACCGTGACGTTGTCGAAGGCCGCCGAGACGAGTTCGTGCTCCGAGTCGGTTGCCGGGCGGGGCTCGGGGATCGTGGCGACCGCCGGGGCCGGGGCAGGGCTGGACTCCGGGGCGGGGGCAGGGGGGGACGCCGGTTCCTCGGCCCGCCCCTCCTCCCGGGAAGAAGCGGGTTCCTGCGAGGGAACCTGTTCCGCACCCTCCGCCTCGGCGGTACGCCCCTTGCGTGAGCGGCCGAATGCGTTCCGAAGGCGAGTGAGAATGCCCATGCGCGCAACCCTTCGCGTGAGTTGAAGCCCGTCAATCCCTGGCCAGGACGGACACGTAAGGTTAGCGGCCCGAAGTGGCGATCTTGGGCAGGGGTGAGTGAGGGGAAGCGGGGTGTGTCAACACCGCCTCCCGGCCATCCGTCGGCCCGCCCCAACTCCCCCGACGCCACCGGGGATTCACCACCCGTTCACCCCGCCGCCGCGCCTGCGCACATACGTGCCCCTACCGTCACGCTCACACCAAGGGCACGCAAGGGGAGAGTAAAGGTGCGCAAGCTGCTGCCGCTGATCGGAACGCCGTCCCAGTCCCACCCCGGTGGACGTTCCGCCATGACCTGCCGTTTCCGGTGTGGTGACGCCTGTTTCCACGAGGTGCCCAACACCAGCGCCAACGAGTACGTCGGTGACGTCATCGCCCGGGCCCTGAGCCGCCGCGGCATGATGCGCGCCGCCGCCGTCGTGACCGTCGCCGCCACCGCGGGAGCGGCCGGCGCGCTGCCCGCCGCCGCCGCGCCCGCGCAGGCCGCCGAGAAGAAGAAACCGGCCACCGGCGCCCGTGGCCTCCGCTTCACGCCGGTCCCGCCGAACACCGCCGACGCCGTCACCGTCCCGGACGGGTACCGGCAGAACGTCGTGATCCGCTGGGGCGAGCCCATCCTGCGCGGCGCGCCCGCCTTCGACCCGGAGAACCAGACGGCGGCGGCGCAGGCCGGCCAGTTCGGCTACAACAACGACTTCCTCGCCCTGCTGCCCCTCCCGGGCGAGCACCGGCGGCAGCTTCTCGTGGCCAACCACGAGTACACGGATGAAGTGCTCATGTTCCGGGGGTACGACGCCGCCAACCCGACCCGGCAGCAGGTGGAGGTCGCCTGGGCCGCGCACGGCCTCGCCGCCGTCGTCGTGGAGGAGGACCGGAGGACGGGGGCGCTCACGGCCGTGTCCCGGCACCCGCTGAACCGGCGCGTCACCGCCACGACCGAGTTCCGGCTCACGGGGCCCGCCGCCGGGTCCGACCTGCTGAAGACCTCCGTCGACCCGACCGGCACCAAGGTCCTCGGCACCCTCAACAACTGCTCGGGCGGCACCACCCCATGGGGGACGACCCTGCACGGCGAGGAGAACTTCAACCAGTACTTCGCCCACTCCTCCCGCGCCACCGACAAGCGGTACGGCATCGGCACCGGCGCCACCGAGCGCAAGTGGGAGCGGTTCGACAAGCGGTTCGACGTCGCCCAGGAGCCGAACGAGGTGCATCGGTTCGGGTATGTCGTGGAGTTCGATCCGTACGACCCGACCTCCACGCCGCGCAAGCGCACCGCCCTCGGGCGGTTCAAGCACGAGGCCGCGACCGTGCGGCTCACCGAGGACGGGCGGCCGGTCGTCTACTCCGGTGACGACGAGCGCTTCGACTACTTCTACAAGTTCGTCGGCAGCAAGCGCATGAAGAAGGGGTCGAGCAGGGCCGTGCGCGAGCACAACCTGTCGCTGCTCGACGAGGGCACCCTGTACGTCGCCAAGCTCACCGGCGACTCCCCGGCCATCGAGATCGACGGCACGGGCCGGCTCCCCGCCGACGGCGAGTTCGACGGCAGCGGCGAGTGGATCCCGCTGGCCACCGCCACCGCGAAGGGCGCCGTCTCGCACGTCGAGGGGATGAGCGCGGAGGAGGTCTTCGTCTTCACGCGGCTCGCCGGCGACAAGGTGGGCGCCACGAAGATGGACCGTCCCGAGGACATCCAGCCCTCGCCGGTCTCCGGCAAGGTGTACGTCGCCCTCACCAACAACTCCAACCGCGGTGTCGGCGCGAACGCCAAGGCCGACGAGGCCAACCCGCGCAACGCCAACAAGCACGGGCACATCCTGGAGCTGACCGAGCGCCGGAACCGCCCGGAGAGCACCTCGTTCGCCTGGTCGCTGTTCCTCGTCGCGGGTGACCCCGACGACCCCGCGACCTACTTCGCCGGGTTCCCCAAGGACGACGTCAGCCCGATCTCCTGCCCGGACAACGTGGCCTTCGACCCGCACGGCAACCTGTGGATCTCCACCGACGGCAACCAGCTCGGCTCCCACGACGGCCTCTTCGGCGTGGCCACGCGTGGTGCGCGGCGCGGTGAGCTCAAGCAGTTCCTGACGGTGCCGACCGGTGCGGAGACCTGCGGTCCCGTCATCCAGGACCGGCGCGTCCTGGTCGCCGTGCAGCACCCGGGCGAGATCGACGGGGCGTCCGTCGAGAAGCCGGCCAGCACCTGGCCCGACGGGCCCGGGAAGATCGTCCGTCCGGCGGTCGTGGCGGTGTGGCGCGCGGACGGCTGCGACATCGGCGCCTGATCAGCCCGAGGGTGAGGTGATCGCCCTCGCCGCGGCGACCTCCTGGCGCAACGGTTCCAGGACGCTGTCCGCCGGGCCGGTGAGGTCGGTGCGGACGGGATAGAGGGTCTCGGTGTCCCGTAGCCCCCGCGCCAGTTCCCGCAGCTGGAGCGTGACCTGGGCGAGTTCCGGCCCCGACGGCGGTTCGGCTCCGTGTTTCACACGGACCCGGGCCGCCGTCGTCGCGTCCACGATCCGTTCCACCGCGACGACCAGCGGCCACCAGGCGGCGGCCCGGCTGCCGGTGGGCGGCGGCTCGGTCAGGGCCCGCTGGAACTCCGTACGGACGACGGACAGATCGCGGTAGAGCCGGCGGCGCATCCGGGCGCGGGCGGCCGGGTCGACGTCCGGGCCGAAGGCCGCGTCGACGTACCGCGCGGTGTCCGCGACCGCGTCGGCCAGTTTGTCGCCCACCCGGGTGTGCCAGCTCTCCGGCCAGAGGAGGTAGCCGGCGACCAGCGCGATGCCGCAGCCGATCAGCGAGTCGACCAGGCGGGGGAGCAGCAGGCCGGTGCCCTGGTGGTTGAGGACGTCCGACAGGAGCAGGATCACCGGGGTGATCGCGGCCGTCTGGTAGCCGTAGCCGCGCGGGGTGAGGGCGGGGATGAGCGGCGCGAGGACCAGCATCACGGGTACGTCCCACCAGCCGCGCGGCACCTGGGAGAGGACCGCGGCCGCGACCACCAGGCCGGCGACCGTGCCGAGCGCGCGCAGTAGGGCCCGGGAGAACACCGAGCCGAAGTCGGGCTTGAGGACGAAGGTGATGGTCAGGGCCACCCAGTAGGAGCGGGGGACCGGGACGGTCGACACCAGCACCTGGGCCAGGCCGATGCACAGGGCGAGCCGCAGCCCGTACCGCCAGGAGGCGGCGGAGAGGGCGACGTTGCGGGCGGCCCGGGCGGTGCGGGTGCCGAGGCGGGCCGGGCGGCCCAGGCGGTCGTCCTCGGGTCCGTGGGGAGGGTCGATGCCGGGTGCGGTCACCACCTCGGCGGCGTGCCGGAGCGCGTGGTCGACGGCCCGGCCGGTCTCCGAGCCGGGCACGGGGAGTGTGAGGGCGAGGGGGCCGCTGAAGCCGGTCTCGATCGCCCGCGCCAGGTGGTGCACGGCCGCCGGGACCTCCGGCGGCAGCGGCCTGCCGTGGAGATGGGCGGCGGGTGCGGCCTCGACGACCGGGGTGATGGCGTTCAACTGGGCGAGCAGCCGGGCGAGTTCGGGGCTGCGGCCGTGGTGGCGGGCGCGCCGGGCGAGGACGAGGTCGTACGACTGGTTCAGCGACTGGGTGACGGTGTGGCGGGCGTCCTCGTACGCGCCCGGGACGGGGCTGCCGCAGGCGGCCAGCAGATCGGCGACCGTGCGGTAGGTGGCCGCGACGGCGGTGCGTTCCGGCACCCCGGAGCGCAGCGGCCAGGCCAGCAGGGCGAGGAGGAGGACGAGCAGTCCGCCGCCGGACATGAGCAGCGGAGCCAGCCACCACGCGCCGGGCATCGGCAGCCCGGCCCCGACGACGGAGTTCAGCAGGAGGAGCAGCCCGGAGACGGACGCCACCGCCCCGATCGTCGAGATCATCCCGGAGACCAGGGCGACGCCGGTGACGGCGACGACGGCCAGCCACCCCTGGCCGTACACGGCCGCGCCGAGCGTGATGCCGACGGCGCCGAACAGCTGGGGGATCGCGATGTTGAGGATCCGCATGCGGTAGGCGTCGGCGGTGTCGCCGATGACGCCCGACAGGGCGCCCATCGACGCGAGGGCCCCGTACGCGGGCTGCCCCACCGCCAGGCCGATCGCGAGGGGGAGGGTCATGGCGACGGCGGCGCGGGCCACGGCGGCCCGGTTGACGGGGGCGGGCTGGGGCCGAAGGTTCCGCACCAGCCAGTCGGGAGGCGTGAGGCCGATGGGGAACTCGCGGGACATGGGCTCATTATGGGCACGGCCGTGCGGGGGCATGAGGGCCGGTCTCGGCGGGGCATGAGGGCCGGTCTCGCGGGTGCCTCAAGGCCGGTCTCGCCGGTGCCTCAGGGCCGGTCTCGCCGGTGCCTCAAGGCCGGTCTCGGCGGTGCCTCAAGGCCGGTCGCGCGGGCCCGTCAGGGCCGGTGGAGGGTGAGATCCACGAGCAGGGCGCGGTGGTCGGTGCCGTCGAGGTGGAGGAAGCGGGCGCGGCGGGCGGAGAACTCCTTCGACACCAGCACATGGTCGATCTGCGCGCCGAACACGGGTGCCGTCCGGCTCGGCCAGCTCGGAGCGCGGCCGGCTCCGGCCGACCGGGCGGCGTCCCGCAGCCCCGTGTCCAGGACGCGGCGGAAGGCGGCGTGGTCCCGGGTGGCGTTGAAGTCCCCCGCGAGCACGAGCGGACCGCCCTCCCGCCGGGCGCGGGCGGCGAAGTCCCGCAGCCGCCCCAGTTCCCGCTTCCACAGCCCGATCTGCCGGGGCAGCGGTGGCTCGGGGTGCGCGAGCTGGAGCCGTACGGGATGCCCGTCGACCTCGGCCACGGCCCCCGGCATCCCCATGTTCCCGGCCACCCCCTCGACGGGCGTGAGCGGGAACCGGCTGAGGATCAGCGACCCCGCGGACCCCTCCCCCGGCACGGCGGCCCGGTACGGGTGCGAGGTCCCCAACTCCTCGCGCACCGCCGCCTGACAGGCCAAGGGGCACTCCTGCACGAACACGACGTCCGGCTTCTCCCGTCGCACCACCGGGATCAGCGAGCCGGTCGCCCACCCGAACTCGACGTTGGAGGTGAGCACCCGCACCTCCGCGACGGGCGTCCCCCCGGGCCCGTCCCCGCCCCCGTACGGCTGGAGGTACCAGGCCAGCAGCCCGAGCGCCACGCCTGCCCACACCGCCCCGGGCCACCACCGCGCGAGCACGGCGACCCCGGCCGCGCCGCCCGCAGGCACGAGCAGCCAGGGCAGAAACGCCAGGAGCTGCGGTACGGGGGTGACGGCGTCGGTGTCGAGGGCCCGGCACGCCACGACCCCGCTCACCCCGGCGAGCACCGCTCCCGCGCCCCGGGCGCCGAGGGCCCGCCACCTCGTCCCCGCGGCGAACAGGGGTGGGAACCGGTCGGGGAACAGGTCGGGCAACAGGTCGGGGAACAGGTCAGCCGAACTCCCGGACGACCTCGATGCGCCCGACGATGTGCGCGTTGAAGTCATCGAGCTCCTCCGCGGGTACCCACAGCTCCAGGATGGTCTCTCCCCCGGCCTGCCGCACCGGGTACCTCCGCAGGAACTCCGTGTCGACCTCGAACCGCGTGACGTATCCGCGGCCGGAGGCGGGCACGTTCCAGTCCCGGGCGATCCGCACCGCGTAGTCCTCGTTCAGCACCGGGTAGAAGATCGGCTGCTCGGGCAGCCGGGGCGGCCACGCCGTCCACCCGGACGCCTCCACGAGCGCCAGCTCCTCGGGCCCGGTGGGGCGCCAGAGAGTGGTCGTCCTGTTCGGCGTCGTGGCCTTCTTCGGCACGGTGTTCATGGACGGGCACGCTAGCCGGGCGGCCGGGCCCCCGGCCAAGGGATTACGCCGCGTCGATCCGGTCCAGGAAGGCCGCCAGGGCCCTGTTGAACTCCTCGGGGCGTTCCAGGTTCGGCAGGTGGGCCGCGCCCTCGACGACGTGCAGGACCGCGTCGGGGAGGGCCGCGTGCATCGCCCGCGCGTCCGTCACGGGGGTGTACGTGTCGTCGGCACCCACCACGACCAGGGCGGGGGCGGTGACGCGGGGCAGGAGGGGGCGGTAGTCGGGGCGTTCGGCCCGGCCGCGCAGGGCCGCCGCGGCGCCCTCGGGGGAGGTGCCGGTCATCATGCGGTGGACGTGCGCCTTGACGGGCGCGTCGGCGTAGGGGGCGACCATCCGCTCCAGGACCTCGTCGGCGTAACCGCGCAGGCCCTCGGCGAGGAGGCGGTCGGCCGTCTCGTTGCGGGCGAGCCGGCCGGCGGGCGTCTCGGGGTCGGGGAAGGTGTCGGCGAGCACCAGGCCCCGGACGCGGTCGGGGAACCGCCCGTAGCAGTCCAGCGCGATCTGGCCGCCCATCGACAGGCCCGCCAGCACGAACTCCTCCACCTTCAGCTCGTCCAGCAGCGCGGCGATGTCCTCGGTGAAGTCGGAGAGCAGGGTGGTGCCGGGGACGACCGGGGAGGCGCCGTAGCCGCGCAGATCGGGGGCGATCACCCGGCGGCTTGGGGCGAACGCCTCAATCTGCGGGGCCCACATCGTGCGGTCGAAGGGATGGCCGTGGACGAGGACGAGGGGCAGCCGCGGGGAATGGGCGTCACCTTTGTCCTCGTATGCGAGGAAGGGGGTCATGTCGGCGACCCTAGGAGGGCTCCACCGCTCGGTGCAATAAGATCTTTGCCCTCGGTGCAATCGCGAGGTGATCCAAGGGGGCAGGTCGGATGGGGGACTTCCGGGACATCGCCGACCGGATCGCCGGGGACATCGCCTCGGGACGGCTGCGGCCGGGCCAACAACTGCCCCCACAGCGGTGGTTCGCGCGCCGGCACCGCATCGCGCCGTCCACCGCGGGGCGGATCTACGGCGAACTCGTGCGGCGCGGACTGGTCGTGGGCGAGGTCGGGCGGGGCACCTTCGTCCGCGCCGCACCGGAGGCGGAGCAGGGGCGGGCCCTCACCGAACCCCGGACCCGGGGTGCCGGCGCCCCCGTCGATCTGGAGCTCAACTACCCCCTTGTCCCGGGCCAGTCCGAGCTGCTCGCACCCGCTCTCGCGCCCCTGCTGCGGCCCGATGTGCTGACGGAGGCCTCGCGGGCGGTCGCCGCCACCGGGACCGCCGCCGCCCGGGAGGCCGCCGCCCGGCTGCTCGCCCTGCCCGGCTGGCGGCCCGCACCCGACCGGTTCCTGTTCACCGGCAACGCCCGGCAGGCCATCGCCGCCGCCCTGGCCTCCCTTGTGCGGCCCGGCGGCCGGGTCGGGGTGGAGGAGCTGACGTATCCGCTGGTCAAGGAGATCGCCGGACGGCTCGGCGTGGTGCTGGTGCCGCTGGCCGGGGACGACGAGGGCGGGGTGCGGCCCGACGCGCTGCGCGCCGCCCATCGCGCCGCGCCCCTGTCCGCGCTCTACCTCCAGCCGACCCTGCACAACCCGACCTCGGCCACCACGACCGAGGCACGCAAGCACGAACTCGCCGTGACGGTCGGCGACTTGGGGGTTCCCGTGGTGGAGGACCGCATCTGGTCCTTCCTCCACCCCGACGCCGTCCCCTTCGCCGCCCACGCGCCCGCCCTCACCCATGTCGTCGACGGGCTGTCCAAACGGGTCGCGCCGGGGCTCACCGTCGGCTTCCTCGTCGTACCGCACGGGCGGGTGGAGGCCGTGGGGGCCGCCGTGCGGTCCGGCGGGTGGAGCGCGGGGCGGTTCGCGGTGGAGGCGGCCGTGCGGTGGGTGGAGGAGGGGATCGTCGAGCGGCTCGTCGAGGAGAAGAGGGCGGACGCGGCCCAACGGCAGGCGCTCCTCGCCGAGACGCTCGCGGGGTTCCGCGCACGAACCGACCCGCGCGCCTATTTCGCCTGGTGGGAGCTGCCCGCCCCGTGGCGCGCGGACACCTTCACGGCCGTCGCGGCCGCGCACGGCATCGCCGTCACCCCGGGCACCGCCTTCTCCGTGGACCCGCGCCGCACCCCGGACGCGGTCAGGCTCGGGCTCGCGTCGGCTCCGCAGGCGGAGTTGCGGCGGGCGCTGCGGACGCTCGCCGCAGTCGCAGCAGCCGGGCCGCCCGCCACTGACCGGTGAGCCAGGTCGCCCCGGCCACCGTCAGACCGAGCGCGAGCAGCAGCCAGGCGGCGGTGCGCAGGGTCGTGGTGAGGGCGTCGTAGACCGCGGCGGCGGCCGGCCGATGGGCCGGGTCGGGCAGGTCGGCGAGGGTGAGCCGGCGGCCGATGGCGACGGCGAGACCGAGGAACGCGCCGCCGAGCGCGGTGCCGAGAGCCGTCGCGGTGATCGCGCGGCGCCGGCAGGCGGCGACGGCGATACCGGCCGCGGCGAAGACGACGGCCGCCAACGGCAGCCAGAAACCGGCGACGTCGAGCACGTGATAGCCCTTCCGGAGGGTGGCGAGTTCAGCGGGCGGGAGCAGGGCCACCCGGGTGTGCTCGATCGGGATGCGCTCCGCGAACGGCACATGGTCGAGCGTCATCTGGTGCTTCAGCGAAGTCGTGACCGTCGCAAGGTCCACCGTGACGGGTGCGTCGTCGGGGCCGGCGCGGTCGTCGGTCAGCGCCCTCATCACGGCCGTGTGCGCGGCCTCGTTGCCCGCGTCCCACGCCGTGCGGTAGGCGCGGGTCGCGGTGAACGAGCGCACCGCGTCCCGCAGGAACAGCGGGCTCATCCCCGACTCGCGGGCCACCCCGTCGCCCACCGTGTCCGCGACGGCGTCCCGTACGGCGGGATCGGAGGCCAGCGGCGCCATCGCGGTGACATAGCTGCGGGTGTCCGTGAGGCCGTACGCCGCCCACGCCGCGAGCGCGCCGAACGGCACGAGCAGGCAGGACAGCGCGATCAGGACGGCCGAGAGGGCGGTCCGCAGGCTTCGGGACACCCTCCCAGGCAACGGTCCGGGGACGGCCTACGCCAGCGGGCCTGCGCCGTACGGGTGCCCCCTGGGCCGTGCGGACGACGCCGTACGGGTGCCCTTGGGAACGCAGGGATCCATGGGGCCTGTGGTGCCTCCGGTGGAGGGTTCACCCGAACGGGTGTTTCCTGGTTCTGGGGAGAAGGAGGCGGATCATGCGCACCACTCCGGCCCTGCGGACTCTGGCCGCGGCCCTGCTCACCGGTGGCACCCTCGCCGCGACCGCGGCGGGAACCTCGGCGGCGGCAGCCCCGCCGACCGGCGACAGCGGCGGACCCGTCGTGGGTACCGTCGTCTCCCGCACCGACCTGAACGTGCGACAGCAGCCCACCACGCACTCCGCCGTCGTCACCAGCCTCGAACCCGGCACCCACGACCTGGTGCAGTGCCGCGTCAAGGGGCAGAGCGTCAACGGCAACCCGTACTGGTACTGGCTCTACGACGCCCAGGGCTGGGCCAACGCCTCGTTCGTGGACGTCCGCGGCGCGCGCGTACCGGCCTGCGCCGACCCGTGCCCGCAGTGGAAGAACGGGGACTGGACCAACTGGGACGCCCCCTTCACCAACAGTTCGTCCAGCGTCTCGGGCTCCGGCTCGTTCAGCTTCTCGGGCTCCTGGAGCTTCAGCGTCTCCGGAACGTCACAGACCTCGTCGGGTGGCTGGGAGTGGATCCCGGTCGGCCGGTGAGTGGAGGGATGAGGGAAACACATGGGCCCCGGCGCGAACCGCCGGGGCCCATGTGCGGGTTGCGTTGCCCTACCGAATGCGGTGCCCCTCCGCGTCCTCGTGGGTGTAGTAGCGGTAGAACAGCACGGCGAACGTCGTCGCGCCGATCACCAGACCCAGCCACACGGACTGCAAAAGGCTCGCGTAGGTCTGCGCGATCAGGAAGCCGAACGCACAGCCCGAGAACACCGCCCACAGCACGGCGTGCAGTTCACGCATCATCCGCGGGGCCAGAGCCATCACGCCCCTCCACAGCACCGCGAACATGATCGCGCTCACGAAGCCGAGAAGGACGTTCCAGCCGGTGATGGGGCCGCCGTCGCGGTTGTTGGCCGCCACCCAGTAGCCGTAGACGAGTCCCAATGCCACCGGGACCGCCCACCGCGCGATCCGGTGGGTCTGTGCGCTGAAGATGTCCGGTGTCCTGGCCGGCCGGGCCGCGGTCCGCACCGGGGGTGCCGCATGAGCCATGAGAGCGCTCCTCTCTCTCCTCGCCCCCGCCTTCCAGAGCACACCTGGGCGCGGGCGGTGGCAAGTCGGATGCGTCGGGTACCCGTGCCGGGGGTCAGGATGCGGGCTGTGCCACCGCGTGTTTCGCTGACCTCATGGAGCGGGACACCCGCCCTGCCCGGGCCCGGCGCCGGGACGTCCTGCAACGTCATCAGTTGCTGCAGGTCCGGGGGCGCAGCGTCACCTGGCTGGTGCCGCTGGCGGTGCTCGTCGCCATCAGCCTCGCCGACTACAACTCCACCGGTGAGTTCCGGATCGTGTCGTGGTGCGTGTTCGTCTCCGCGATCGCCTCCGCCCTGTGCGGGGTGTGGACGACGGCCCTCTTCGCGGTCCTCGCCCTCGTCGTCTACGTCGTCAGCGACACCGCCTGGCCCAGCGAGTACCGGGAGGGCCCGGCCGACTTCGTGCTCGTCCTCGTCGGCGGGGTGCTGTCGGTGCTCGCCTCCTCGGTCCGGGTGCGCGGCGAGCGGCGGATGCTGCACATGATGGACATCGCGGAGACGACCCGGCGCACGGTGCTGCGCCCGCTGCCGCCGCTCTTCGGGGGCCTGGACCACGCGGCCGTGTATCTCGCCGCCGACGCCGACGCCCGCGTGGGCGGCGACTTCTACGACATCCAGCCCGGCCCGCACGGCACCCGGATCCTCCTCGGGGACGTCCAGGGCAAGGGACTGGGCGCGGTGGAGGCGGCGGCCGCGCTGCTCGGCACGTTCCGTGAGGCGGCGTACCACGAGGCGGACCTGGCGGTGGTCGCCGCGCGCCTGGAGACCCGGATGCTGCGGCACCGGCTGCACACGGCGGCGCTGGGCCGGGAGGAGGGGGACCGGTTCGCCACGGCCGTCCTCATCGGGTTTCCCGCGCGGGAACGCGGGGTGGTCGAGGTGGTCGGCTTCGGCCATGAGCCGCCGCTCGTGGTGAGCGGGGCGGGGGTGCGACCGCTGGCGTGCGGGGACGGGCTGCCGCTGGGCCTCGGGGACCTCGCGGGCGCGGGCCGGCGGACGGTCGGGGCGGGCGGCGCGGCGGTGCTGCGGGTGGCGGTCGCCGCAGGGGAGACCTTGCTGCTGGTCACGGACGGGGTGACGGAGGCGCGGGACGTCGGCGGGGAGTTCTATCCGCTGGCCGACGAGGTCACCGCGGCGGTACGGCGGGACGCGCGCACGGCCCGGCCCGGGCCTCTGGTGGCCTTCGTCCGGGAGCGCACGCTGCGGCACTGCGGGGGACGGCTCGCGGACGACACCACGATCTTCGCGGTGCGCAGGGCGACGCCGGGCGACGAAGGCCCCGTTGGGGGACGTTTGTCCGCCTGAGGCAGACCTTTGCAGCAGCAGCGGTTACGGTGCTGAGGTACTGATCGACAGGGGGAGGGACCAATGCCCGGAACCGTGCTGCTGCTCGCGGCGTCGCCCGTGGGCAAGGGGTGTCTGGTGGACGCGGCGTCCGTCCTCCCCGTGCTCGCGGCCGTGCCGCCCGCCGTGCTGGCCGGCACCGACACCGCCAACGTCGTCGAGCTGGCCGATCCGCTGGAGCCGCAGGCCGTGCTGACCCGGCTGCGGGCCGCCGCGGCGGCGCCCGGGCCGCTGACCGTGTTCGTCACCGGGCAGCTCCAGCTCGACCGGCGTCAGCACCTGCCGCATCTCGCCCTCGCGCGGACGACACCGTCCACCGTGCGGTACACCGGGTTCCCCTGGCACTGGTTCCGGGAGGAGCTGCGGTTGCGGGCGGCGGGGACGACGACCGTGGTGCTCGATCTGCACGCCGACGCCGAGACGTGGGGGTGGCTGCGGGGGCACGCGCTGGAGTGCGGGCCGACGGCCGCGGTCTACGGGAGGGTCGCGCCGCCGCCGGGACGGCGGACGGTGGCCTCACCGACGTACATGAAGGCGGTCGCGACGATACTGCGCAGCGGGGGCCGTCCGGCGGTCGAGCAGTTGCATCAGACGGCGTTGGCCCGGATCGCGGGGGAGGGGGAGGTGGGGGATCTCGTCCTGGGCCCCGTTCCTGCGCTGCCCGTTCCCGCGCAGCCCGTTCCCGGGGGCTACCGCCCCCAGACCCCCGTTCCGGTCCTGAACGGGCCTCGTCGTCACACTCCCGCAGAGGGGGGACTCCCAGACGGGCTGGACGTCGTCCCCCCGCCCGCAGAAGTCACCGGATCCGACCCGCACGCCGCCATCTCCACCGCCGTCCAGGCCGGGCGGCACGCCGATGCCGACGCGCTGGCCGCGCGGTGGGAGCGGGCGGCAGCCGTCTCGCACGGGGCGGGGTCGGAGGAGGCGTTGCACTGGGCCGAGGTGCGGGCCGATCTGGCGATGTTCGCGGGGGACGCCGAGCGCAGCTGCCGCACCTGGATGGCGGTCGCCGCCGCCCGGCTCACCGCCGGGCAGGCGGCCGACGCGCCCGCCGTCGAGGCGGCCGTGGACCGGGCGCACCACCAGTGGGGCCGGATAGCCGACTCGGCCCGCGCCCGCGCCCTCGGCCCCGCCCTCGCCGACCTGCGCACCCGCGTCCCGGGCCGCCGCGAGGGCGCCCTGGACCACGTCCAGCGCCAGCTCCAGCAGCTGCAGCTCCAGTCCTGACGCGGGGTGCTGCGCCTGCCCGCCGGGCCCGTCCCGCACGCAGATGTGCGCGGTCACCCGTGCCGGGTCCAGGTCGTAGGGGTGGAGGGGGACATGGAGGCCGGTCGTGTGGAGGGTCGTGCCGTCGGCGGTGAAGGCGAGGGAGGTGAGGGGTTCGCCGGCCGTCGGGAGAGGGCCGCCCGGGCCGCTGGGTGGTCGTGTCCCAGAGCTGGAGGGTGCCCCCGTCGCCGCCGACGGCGCGGGTGTGGCCGTCGGGGCCGAGGGCGAGGGCGCTGACCGCTTCGGGGGCGTTGTCGCCGAGGGCGGCGGGGAAGACGTTGCGCAGGACGGCCGCGCAGCGGGCGGCTGCCCTGACGAGAGAGGAGTGGCGGACCTACGTCCCGGACGTGCCGTACCGAAGGACATGCGGGACTTTCGAAACACCCCCTAGCGGCCCCCGGGCTGTTCCTGGGCCGTCGGGGGGGTGGGGGTCGCTCTGGCAGGGACGGCGTTGGCGGCGGTGATCAGGGTGGCGGCGGCCAGGACCGCGGCGGCGAGGGCCCTGACGTAGCGGTGTCCGGGGTGGGGGGATGTGGGTCCGGGCACGGCAACCTCACAACATCGGCGGACTACGGCTGACGACACTCATGTGTTAAGCATGCTTAATTCGCCGTTTAACCTAGGGGCTGCGACACTCCAACGGCAAGAGGCGCAGGGGGAGTTGGGGGTAAACAGGACGTGGGAGAACGGGACGAACCGGAGGTCATCGGGCGGCGCGTGCAGCGGTTGCGCGTCGAACGCGGGCTGACCCAGAGACAGTTGGCGGAGCCTACGTACACGCCCGCCTATGTCTCCACGCTGGAGGCCGGCCGGGTGCGGCCCTCCGACGAGGCGCTGCGGCACATCGCCGAGCGGCTCGGTGTGGACTTCCAGGAACTGGCGACCGGGCGTTCCGCCCGCCTCGTCACCGATCTGCGGCTCCGTCTCACCGAGGCCCAGCGGGCCCTGGCCACCGGTGAGGCCCAGGAGGCCGCCGCCCAGTACGCCGTCCTGCTCACCGAGGCCGAGGAGCACGGGCTCGCCGAGGAACAGGCCGGCGCGCTGCTCGGGCTCGGCGAGTGCGAGATCTCCACCGGTGACCTGGAGAAGGCCCGCCAGTACTTCGAACGGGCCGAGGCGTGCCTGGCCGACGCCCCGCTGCCGGTCCGTGTCCCCGCCCTGCGCGGGCGCGCCGTCGCCCACTATCTCGCCGGGGAACTCCGGTACGCCGTCTATCTGCTGGAGTCCACCCTCGACGAGCTCAACCGGGGCGGACTGCACGACCCCGACGCGCTGCTCCTCCTCTACGCCTCCGTGATCGGCCCGTACATGGACATGGGCGCGCAGGCCCGCGCCGCTCAGGCCGCCGAGTTCGCGCTCGCCCTCGCCCCGCAGGTCGCCGACCCCGCGCTGGTCGCCCGGATGCACCGCTCCGTCGCCCGCACCCTCCTCGCCGAGGGCCGTCTCGCCGAGGCGGACGCCTCCCTCGCCAAGGCCGCCGAGCTGTACCGCCAGCTCCAACTGCGCACCGAACTCGCCAACTGCCACTGGATGCGCGGGTACGTCTACGCCCAGAACGGCGAACTGGAGCGCGCCGAGGAGGAGTTGAAGCAGGCCCAGGCCATGCTCGCCGCCCAGCGCGCCACCCTCTACGGCAGTCAGGTCGCCGTCGAGCTGGCCGACGTACTGCACCGCAGGGGCCGTTCCCAGGAGGCAGCCGCCCTGCTGCACGGCGTCCTCGGCGACCTCTCCTCCGAGCGCGGCGCCGTCCACTCCGCCGCCGCGCACCGCCTCCTCGGCATCATCGCGGAGGACGCACGGGACACGGAGGCGGCCGAGGAGCACTACGTCCGCGCCCTGAGCCTCCTGGAACGCGCGGGAGCGGCCGGCGACCTCGCCGACCTGTGCCGCCTCCTGGGAGACCTGCTCCGCCGCACAGGCCGCGTCGAGGCTGCCCTGGACGCCTACCGCACCGGCCTGGGCCACCGCACGGCCCCCGGTACCACCACCCTGGGACCCGCCCCGGCCCAGCCCCCGCTGTAGCCCGGCCGACCTGTCCGCTCACTCCCACGGATCCCTTCCGCGGGCCGCCACCCGTTCCCCGACGCGGCGGATCAGTTCGCCGGTGGGCAGGGGGCCGGGGCGGCGGCCGTCCCGCAGGCGTACGGCGGCCGGGCCGTCCCGTGCCTCCCGCGCGCCGATCACCGCCAGGTACGGCATCCGCCGCGCCGCCCGGATCCACGCTCCGAGGCTTCCCTCGCCGGCGAGTTCCGCGCGCAGCCCGGCCGCCGTCGTCCGGCCCCCTTTTTCCACCGCGCGCAGCAACGCCCGTCACCCGTACGGCCCGCCGCGCTGGTCGGGCCGCGCGGGCGGTGCTGCCGTGAGAGGAGGCACCCCGCCACGCGCACGTATCCCCACGTCAGGAGGCAGTCCCCGATGACCCGCCGCGCCCTCCTCGCCTCCGCCCTGCTGCTGACGACGGTCACCGGGTGCGCCGCCCTCGGCCTGGAGCACCCGCCGACCGCCGCCCCCGCCGACCCGACCGTCCAGGCGTCGACCAGCAAGCCCGCCGCGTCGGCCGACCCGCGCGTCCTCAGCGACAGCCAGGCGCAGGCGGCGCTCATCACCCCCGAGGACCTCGGGGCGCCCTGGCTCCCGACCGGGGGCGCGGCCACCTGGCGGGACGGCCTGCTGAAGGCGAGCACGCCCGTCGCCGAGTGCCAGAAGCTGCTCGACGCGCTCTACAGCGACGAGTTGTTCGGTGCCCCGGCCCGCGCGGTCGTGGGGCTCGACGACCCCGACGCCGCCGCCCAGCTCCGCTACCAGCTCACCGGCAGAAGCCCGGCGGACATGGACCGGACGCTGGCCTGGCTGAGGTCGCTGCCGCAGAAGTGCGCCCGGTTCACGGCCACGGCCGGCCGGGACACCGTGGAGGACGTGCAGGTGACCGATCTGCCGCTGCCGGCGGTGGGGGACGCGCGGCAGGGGCTGCGGGTGACGTTCACGCTGTGGGGGACCGCCGGGGACAACGCCGACGGTCAGCCGAGCGTCCTCGCGCTGGACGTGGCGGCCGTCCGGGCGGGCGAGGACGGGTTGGCCCTGACCAACGGCGGTCTGGGCGACGTACCGAACGAGGCGACGCAGGCGGCGGTGCAGCTCGGGGTGCGGCGGTTGGCGGATGTGCGCAAGCAGGGGCGGGTGCAGGTCTGACCGCACCCCGCGCAGGCGGTCGGCCCTCAGTCGCGGTCGTCGAGACGGGTGCGCCGGCCGACCACCTCACGGCCCTCGTCGAGGACCGTGCGACCCTGTGCGAAGGCGTGGGCCCGCAGCCGGGCCAGCGCCTCCCCGGCGTCGATGCCGAGCTGGGCCATGACCATCCCCACGGCCTGGTGGACGACGTCGTGATCGGTGGCGAGGGCGCTCAGCCAGGGCTCCTCACCGGGCGGGCGCAGACCGTCGTCCTCCCCGAGCGGCAGCGCCATCAGCGCCGCCGTCAGCACGTCCGCCACGAGCTGGGCCGTCCGCACCTCGTCACCGGCCAGTTCACCGGGGACGTCCCGGTAGAGGTCGAGGGTCCCCACGCAGGACATGTGGCCGCCGAGCGGCAGCGCGTACACCGCGCGCACCCCGGCCGCCGCGGCCTGCTGGGCGAAGACGGGCCAGCGGACGGCGTCCCGGCCCGCCGTCAGATCGGAGGCGTACACGGCCGCACCGGTCTCGGCGGCCCGCAGACAGGGCCCGTCGCCCAGGGTCGCCTGCATCTCCATGAGCTGCTCGGCCCGGGCGCTGCTCGCGCTCAACGGTACGGGTATCCCCTCGCCCCACAGCGCCACGCCCGCCCCGCTCACCGGCAGCAGCCGCACGGCGGCGGCGCACAGCCGCTCGGGCACCTCGGAGGGTTCGGCATCGCGCACCGCGTCGGCGAGTACTGCCGCTATGCGCTCACGGCCCCGGTCGGACACGACGACCACCTCCGCGCAAGGGGTCGGTCGGTCGACTCCCCACGTCCGCCGGGTACCCCCCGCCCCCCTGCGGAACCGGCACTTCCGCAACGCGTCCCACGGCTTCTCGCACGGATCCGCGGGCTGCTTCACCCGGGTCACCCCGGCCGCCTTCAGCACCGGTGGCCAGGCCGCGTCGGAGCCCAGGGTTCCCTCGGGGCGCCAGGTGCCGGTGACGGTGACGGTGACCCGTCGGTGGGCGGGGCGTCGTCGTCGGCGCCCAGGATCTCGACCTCGCCGGTGTCGCGGGGGCGGAGAGCAGGAAGGCGAGGGCGGCGGCCGGGGCGACCCCACGCCGCATCAGGCTCCCCGCCACGGGTACGGAGGCGCACTCGCAGCCCGGCAGCACCGCACCGGCGACACCGGCGACGGGGTCGTCGTGCGCGCGTCCGTGTACGCCGTCCTCGGGAGCCGCGCTCGTCGCCCTCGCGACCGTCCTGTGCGCCCCCGGGACCCTCCCCGGTGGAAGCTGTGGTTCCACCGGGCTCGGTCGGGAAGGAGTGGAGGATGATCGAGCGTCGACCCGTCCCCGTGATCATCGACTGCGACACGGGGGTCGACGACGCCCTCGCGCTGCTGTTCGCCGTACGGCATCCCGGACTGGATCTGCGGGCGGTGACCTGTGTCGCCGGGAACACGGACGTCGACGGCGTGGTCCGCAACACCCTGACCGTGCTGGACGTGGCGGGCGCCGGGGACGTCCCGGTCGCGCGGGGCGCCGAGCGGCCGCTGATCGAGCCCGCCCGTTCGGCGACCGTGCACGGCAAGGACGGCATGGGCGACATCGCCGGTCTGCCCGCCCCGGCCCGTACCGCCGTCGACGTGGACGCGGTCACTCTGCTGCGCCGCGAGATCCTCGCCTCGCCCCGCCCGGTCACGCTGATCCCCACCGCGCCCCTGACCAACATCGCGCTGCTGCTGCGCACCCACCCCGAGGTCACCCGCAACCTCGAGCGGATCGTGTTCATGGGCGGCGCGGTGTCCGTCGGCAACGCCACGCCCGTCGCGGAGTTCAACGTGTGGCACGACCCGGAGGCGGCCGCGATCCTGCTCACGGCCGGGGTGCCGATCACCATGTACGGGCTGGACGTGTTCCGGCGGGTGGTGGTCCCGGGCAGGGACGTACGACGGCTGCGGGCGAGCGCGGAACCGGGCACCCGCCTGGCCGGCGATCTGCTGGCCCACCGTCCGCCCGCGCCCGGGGCGGACGCCGACGAGGACGCCGGGGGGCTCGGTGACGCGGGCGCGGTGTGCGCGGTGGTGGACCCGGCCGGCCTCACCACCCGGCTGCTCCCCGTGGAGGTGTGCCTGGCCCCCGGCCCGACCCGGGGCCAGACGATCGTCGACCGGCGCCCGCCGCCGCCCACCGGGTCCGGGACGCACGACGGCCTACGGGAGCAGGCCCTGGTGGACGTGGGCCTGGACGTGGACGTCGAGCGGTACGCCCGCCTGTACCTGGGGACCGTGGAGCGGGACTAGGGCCCTTCTGACGGATCTCCGCGGCGTCGCGACGCCCGGCACGCCCGCTCGCCGCACGGCGCGAAGGGCCAGGTGGCTCCGCCACATGACCCTCCACGCCGCACGCCGAGCGCGCGCACCGAACGCCGCTCCTTCACCCACGGAGATCCGTCAGAAGGGCCCTAGGTGTATTGACCCGCAGCGTTGTTCACACGGCTGATCGGTGGCTGACCGCCGAGTGCGGTGTGGCAGCGGTGGTGGTTGTAGGTGTGCAGAAAGTCTGCCAGGGCCGCGGTCCGCTCGCCGTTGTTCGTGTAGGGCTTGAGGTAGGCCCACTCGTCGAGCAGGGTGCGGTTGAAGCGTTCGACCTTGCCGTTAGTCTGCGGCCGGTAGGCGCGGGTCAGCTTGCCGGCCGCGCCGAGGTCGGCAAGCGCCTGCTGCCAGGCGAAGCTCTTGCGGTAGGGCCAGGCGTTGTCGGTCAGGACCCGCTCGATGCGGTCGATGCCCGTGGTCTGGAAGAAGGCCGCGGCCCGGCGGAGGAAGTCTGCGCAGGTGGCGGCCTTCTCGTCCGCGTGGATCTCGCTGTAGGCGAGGCGGCTGTGGTCGTCGACGGCGGAGTGGATGTAGTCGAAGCCCATCCCGCTGCGAGTGGCCCGGCCCGCTTGACGGCCCAGGACCTTGTGGCCGCCGCCGTCGGGGATGCGGCCGAGTTTCTTGACGTCGACGTGGATGAGTTCGCCGGGCCGGTCGCGTTCGTAGCGGCGGATGAGCTGTCCGGTGGGCCGGTCCAGGTGCGCAAGCCGGTTGAGGCCGTGGCGGGTGAGGATGCGGTGCACGGTCGACGGGGGCAGGCCCAGGACCGGGCCGAGGCGGGCGGGGCCCAGTTTTCGGTCCTGGCGCAGCCGGCACACGCGGGCCTCTACCGCTGCCGCCGTGCGGTGGGGTGTCGTCAGCGGACGGCTGGGGCGGTCGTGCAGCCCCAGCTCGCCCTCCGCCCGCCAGCGGCGGATCCACTTGTGGGCCGTGGCCCGCGAGATGCCCATTTCCGCCGCGACATGCGCGACCGGGCGGCCACCGCAGACACGTTCGACGAGCAGCCGCCTGCCGTGAACGGTCAACCGGGCATTACGGTGGGACACGAAGACCTCCGTGCGGTGCAGTCCTAGACAGCTCCACCACACCGGAGGTCTTCGCCATGATCAAGCACCGGCGAGTGTCAACAACGCTTGTGATCAATACACCTAGGGCCGGCCCTGGTCCTGGTCCTGGTCCTGGCCCTCTGGACCGGTCGAGGCGCGGGCGAGGGCGGTGAGGTCCGGGATCAGGGCGGCCAGTTCCTCCAGGAGCCGGTCCAAACTCGTCACGTCGGGCATCGGGTAGACGAAGCACACGCCGTCCGCCGAGACCGAGACCGCGGGTCCCGCGAACCGGACCAGCCGCTGGGGCAGGTCGGAGGCGTGGAACCGCTCGGCCGTCCCCGCGGAGTCCGCGCTCATCGGGAGGTACGGGACACCGTCGGGGGAGCGCAGGCCGAGCTTCGCCGCGCTCCAGGCGCGTTCGAGACGCAGGGCGGGGCGGTCGCCGGGCACCTCGAAGCTCACGATCAGCCAGTGCCGTACGTCCCTGCGCCCGGAGGGCTCCCAGCGCCGGGCGACGGTGACCCGGTGCTCGCCGAGCGGGCCGGTCGCGCCGGTGCCGTGCCGGGTGCGCAGCAGCCAGGGGAAGTGGCCCGCGTACCCCGCCCATTCCGCGCCGTCCGGGCCCCGTTCCAGTCGGCTCCAGCCGGGATCTCCGGCCAGGGCGGTCATCGCCCGGTCCGCCTTGCGCACCCGGCGCAGGGTGCGGAACGCGAGGGTCCCGCCGACGACGAACGGCGCCAGGATGATGACCGACCAGATGATCCACGGAAGCATGGAAGTCGATGTCCTTTCGCTCCGGACGGGGGCGCGGGTACGCATCCTCCCCCGGTCGGTCGCGTCGGGACATCGTGGGAACCACGTAGCGGACTACGTACGCACGTCCGCCCCGGCGCCACAAGGGTGCCGGGGCGGACGTACCGGAGAAGCCGGAGAGGCCTGCGTCAGGCGCGGGTCGCCTTGCGGCGGCGGGTGGCCACGACGATCGCGGCGCCGCCGGCCAGGAGCGCGGCGGCCCCGCCCGCGATGAGCGGGGTGTTGCTGCTGGCGCCGGTCTCGGCGAGGTCGCCGCCACCGCCGGTGCTGCCGCCGGTGACGGGCGTGCCGGTCGACTCGGAGGCGGACGGGGTCGGCGTGGCCGACTCGGTCGACGTGGACTCCGAGGCGGAGGGCGAGGGCGAGGCGCTCTCGGAGGAGTCGTCCGACGGGGTGGAGGCGGACGTCGACGGCGACGGCGAGGAGTCGCCGCCCCCGGCCGGGGCCGACGGGGAGGGGGAGGACGGGGGCTGCTCGCTGGACGTGCAGTCCTTCGTGCCGCCGTTCCAGGCCGCGATCAGCTTGTCCTTGATGACGGGGCGGTCCGGGCCCTTGGGCAGGTCGCCGTGGACGAAGCCGTCCTTCGCGTCGAGCTTGCCGTCGAACTTCACCGCGCCGCGGTAGAGGTCGATCTGGGCGTAGCAGCCCGCGTCGGGGACGGCGATGTCGAGGGTGTCGGTCTGGCCGGGCTTGACCGTCACGGTGTCGAAGTCGACGAAGACCTGCTCACCGGAGGTGCCGAAGGTGGCGCCGTGGGCGAGGTAGGAGGCCAGGGAGGCGGTGCAGGTGCTCGCGTCGCCCGCCGTGCGGACGGAGATGTGCACCTTGCCGTCCTGGGTCGGCCTGAGGTTCTGGTCGTCTACCCGCACCGAGTCGAAGAAGTTCTTGCCGTCGAGCGAGAACTGGCAGCGGTCGGTCCCCGTCTCGGTACCCGCGCCGGTGCCGGGCTGATAGTGCCCGCCGGACTTCCAGCCGTCGCCGCCGTCCGACCCGGACTGGGCGAAGGCACCGGAGGCTGCGGCCACGGAGGCGGCGCAGAGGGTGAGCGTGGCGGCGCCCGTCCCCAGCAGGCGGCGCGCGGTGACACGTCTCGCTATGGACATGCGAATCCATTTCTTGGCGGATGCCGGTTCATGGCGAATGCCAGGGCAATGCCAGGGCTGACTGGTCAGATCAGGAAAAGGAAGAAACACCGGGCCCTCTGGTCACAGGCGCCACAGTGTCCGTCCATCGTCGTTCGCCTGCCAGATCGCTGTCAACCTGGGATAAACACTGGGGAGTTCAAATTTCCGTCACGACTTCATCACGTGTGGAACGATCCCCTCCGGACCGCCCGTGGGTTCGCTTTCCCGGCAACCTGGACAGAATTCCGTGCGTGACCGACTTCTCCGCCCGCAATCCCGACTGGTGGCGCCAGGCAGTCGTCTACCAGGTGTACCCGCGCAGTTTCGCCGACGCCGACGGGGACGGCCTCGGCGACCTGAGAGGTGTCACCGGCCGGCTGCCCCATCTCGCGGCCCTCGGTGTCGACGCCCTCTGGCTGAGCCCCTTCTACCCCTCCGAGCTCGCCGACGGCGGCTACGACGTCGAGGACCACCGGGACGTCGACCCGCGCCTCGGCACCCTCGCCGACTTCGACGCGCTGACCGCCGAGGCCCACCGGCTCGGGCTGAAGGTGATCGTCGACCTCGTCCCCAACCACACCTCGCACCGGCACGCCTGGTTCCAGGAGGCCCTGGCCGCGGGGCCCGGCTCCCCGGCCCGGGCCCGTTACGTCTTCCGCGAGGGCCGGGGCGCGCACGGGGAACTCCCGCCCACCGACTGGCAGTCGGTGTTCGGCGGCAGCGCCTGGGAGCGCGTCCCGGACGGCCAGTGGTACCTGCATCTCTTCGCCCGTCAGCAGCCCGACCTCGACTGGAGCCACGAGGAGGTCCGCGAGGACTTCCGCACCACCCTGCGCTTCTGGTCCGACCGGGGCGTGGACGGCTTCCGCGTGGACGTGGCCCACGCCCTCGCCAAGGACCTCACCGAGCCCCTCCGCGACCTCGGCGCAGCGCAGCTGAGCGGCGAGGAGGCCCTCGCGCACCTGCCCCCGGGCACCCACCCCTTCTACGACCGCGACGAGGTCCACGAGATCTACCGCGACTGGCGCCGCGTCCTCGACTCCTACTCCCCGCCCCGCACGGCGGTCGCCGAGGCCTGGGTACCGGGCGCCCGACGCGCCCTGTACGCCCGCCCGGACGAACTGAACCAGGCCTTCAACTTCGAGTACCTGCAAGCCCCGTGGGACGCGGACGCGATCCGTCACGTGATCACCGGTTCCCTCGCCACGGCCCGCGCCGTCGGCGCCTCCGCCACCTGGGTGCTCTCCAACCACGACGTCGTACGCCACCCCTCCCGGCTGCTGCTCCCGCCCGGCACCGACGAGAACGCCTGGCTGCTGTCGGGCGGCACCACGCCCGCCGTGGACGAGGCACACGGGTTGCGCCGGGCCCGGGCGGCCACGCTGCTGATGCTGGCGCTGCCCGGATCGTCGTACCTCTACCAGGGCGAGGAACTGGGCCTGCCCGAGGTCGCCGGACTCCCGCCGGAGGTGCTCCAGGACCCGCTGTGGGAGCAGACGGGCCGGACCCGCAAGGGACGCGACGGCTGCCGGGTCCCGCTCCCCTGGACGGCCACCGGGCCGTCGTACGGCTTCGGCGCGGGTGGCGCCTGGCTGCCGCAGCCGCCGTGGTTCGCGCGGTACGCGGCCGAGGCGCAGGACGGGGCGGCGGGCTCCACGCTGGAGCTCTACCGCACGGCCCTGCGTCTGCGCCGCAAGCTGCTCGACGGCGAGGAGCTGAGCTGGCTCCCGGACACCCCGCCGGGCGTGCTGGCCTTCGCCCGCTCCGCCGGCTGGCGCTGCGTCACCAATCTCTCGGACACCCACGCACCGCTGCCGCCGGGCGAGATCCTGCTGAGCAGCACGCCGATGCCCGACGGCACCGGGCCGGGCCCCCTGCCGCCGGACACCACGGTGTGGCTCGCCTAGGGCGTGGCTCAGCCGCCCGTGCCCGCGTTCGCGGCGGCGCCGGCCGTCGAGTTGGCCGCGCCGCCCGCGATGCCGTCGACGTCCACCGGGGTGGACGTGGCGTTCGGCGGCGGAGTGAGGACGACCTGGGGTGCGCCGGCTGCCGGGGCGGGCGGGGTCAGGTCCGACTTGGGCAGCTTGGGCGCGGTGGTCTGCTGGAAGAGCGTCGAGTCGAAGTCGACCAGACCGGTCTTCTCCATCACCGTGATGTGGTCGAGGACGGTGTCGTTGGCCTGGTCGGCCAGGGCGCGCACCAGGGAGTTCTTCGTCGTCGACCGGATCTTCGCCACGGTGTTGAAGATGGAACCGTGCGTCATGCGCAGGATGTTGGCGAAGTCCTTGTCGAACTGCGCGCCGGAATCGCCCTTGAGCTGGGTCACGAAGCCCTCCTGCTGGGGGCTCGCCACGTTGGGCAGCGTGATGTTCAGCATCGGCGCGATCTTGCGGCAGGTGATGTCGAGGGCGGCGTGTCCGTCGATGAGGTGCTCGCTCGCGGTCAGGACGGCCTTGCTCGTCCCCTTCTGCAGACCGATCTGGCCCACCGGGTACTCCCACAGACCGGCGGCCCGCACCTTCACCACGAAGTCGCGGTCGCCCTCGGTCAGCGGACCCCACTGGGTGTTCGCGATGACCCTGTCCGTCGTGGTCGACACCGTGTCCAACCCCAGCATGGAGGGGTAGGCGAGGGCGCCCAGGGTCAGCGTCAGAGCTCCGCCCACGAAGATGGTTCCCATCGCGTTCCGCGAGAGTGGCACTTTTCCTCCTGCCCGGTCGGGGATCCGCCGCGGTGGGTCTGCGGCGGGGTCGGACGCACAGGAGTACGCAAGCCGAGCCGCCGCGACTCTATGGGGTTCGTAAAATCTTTACGGCGTATGAGTTCCCATCAGAAACTGACGCGGGAACCGGGCGACTGCGAGGGGGAGTCCATGGGAGCGAACGTCGTGGGGATCACGTACTACCCCGTGAAGGGGTGCGCGGGGGTCGAGCTCACGGAGGCGACGGTGACCCCGCAGGGGCTCCTCGACGACCGTGCCTGGGAGGTCGTCGACGAGGAGGGCGAACCCCGCTGGCAGGGCGCGGATCCCCGGCTCGCCGTGATCGCCCCGCTGCTGGGGGACGGCGGGCTGACCCTGCGGGCGCCGGAGACCGAGCCGCTGACCGTCACGGACAGCGGGCCCGAGGCCGACGCCTGGCTCACCCGGGTGCTGGGCCGGCCGAGCCGCCTGGTCCGCGCGTCCGCCGGGAACGCCTCCCGGCTCCATGTGGTCTCCCGGGCCAGCCTCGACGCCCTGAACCGGCGCATCGCCGCCCGCGGCGCCCACCGGCTGCCCATGAACCGCTTCCGCCCCAACCTCGTCGTCGACGGCTGGACCACCCCCCACACCGAGGACGACACCCCCCGTCTCACCGTCGCCGGCGTCGAACTGGCCCTCACCGAGCTCACGGTCCGCTGCGCGGTCACCATGGTCGACCAGTCCACCGGCCGCCGGGCCGGCCCGGAACCGCTGCGCACCCTCGCCGGCCACCGCCGGGCGGACGGCGCGGGAGGGGTGGTCTTCGGCGCGTACTTCGCGGTGCGCAGGCCGGGGCGGATCGCGGTGGGGGACGAGGTGACGGCGGAGTCGAGGTGAGCGTCTCCACCCGTACGGCCCTCCCCACCCGTCCTCCCCGCCGTTCACCGGTTCGAATGGAGGCATGAGCCGCGACGAGTGCGGGACGGACAGCGGTGCGCCCGCTCCCTTCTCCCGGCGCGTCCACGCCGGGCGTCTGCACCGGGCCGCCGGTCAGGCCGCCGCCGCCCGGCTGACCGGGCTGCTCGTCACCCCGGGCCACGATCTGACCTGGCTGTGCGGCCACTGGCCGGGCGCCGCCCCGGACCGGCTCACCCTCCTCGTCCTCACCCCGGAGGCCGAGCCCCACCTGCTGGTCCCGGCCCGTGACCTCGCGGACGCCTCGGCGGGCCCCGCCGCCGGTGCCGTCCGGCTCACCACCTGGGAGGACGGCCAGGACCCGTACGCCGCGGCGGCCGGCCTGCTCCTCCCGCACGGCCACTACGGCGTCACCGACGCCACCTGGTCGGTCCATCTCCTCGGTCTGGAGGAGGCCCTGCCCCTCACCACCTACCGGCCCCTGTCCACCGCCCTGCCCCTGTTCCGGGCGGTCAAGGACGAGGACGAGACGGTCCGGCTCACCGCCGCGGCCGCCGCCGTGGACGCCGCCTACGAGGCCGCCCTCGCCCTGCGCTTCACCGGTCGCCGCGAGTCCGAGGTGGCCGCCGACCTCGCGGGTCTGCTGCGCGCCCACGGCCACGACCGGGTCGACCGGGCCGGGGTCGCGGCGGGCGCCCACGGCGCGGACCCCCGCCACCGGCCCGGCGAGCGCAGGATCGAGACCGGCGACACGGTGGTCCTGGACCTCGCGGGCCGCCGGGACGGCTACGCCGGCGCCCTCGTCCGCACGGTCCAGGTGGGGCCGCCCCCGGACCCGGTGCGCGGGCTGCACACGATCGTCCGTACGGCCCAGGAGGCGGCCCTGGCGGCGATGCTCCCCGGGGTGCCGTGCGCGGAGGCGGACCGGGCGGCCCGCGCGGTCCTCGCGGACGCCGGGCACGGTGCGCACGCCCTCCCCGGCACCGGGCACGGTCTCGGCGTCACCCCGTACGAGCCGCCGTACCTCGTCCCGGGCGGCACCCGGCTTCTCGCGCCCGGCATGTGCGTCCAGGTGGAGGCCGGGGTCCTGCTGTCCGGCCGGCTCGGGGTGCGGCTCGGGGACACGGTGGTGTGCACGGCGGACGGCGTCCGCCGGCTGGGCGGCGCCGACCCCGCCCTCGGGGTGGTCACCTGACGCACCCGGCCGGGCTCACGCCATCCAGAAGAACACCGCCGTCATCCGCTTCTCCTCCAGCGTCGTCCCGCAGTAACCGGTCGCGCTGTGCACGAGGTTGGCGTGGTAGAGCAGCAGCCGGTTGTACCGGTGCGGGACCTGTACGTCCTCCTCGAAGGCGTCGGGGGCGACGAACCGGGTGCCGAGGGCCTCGACCAGGTTGGTGTGCGGGGCCTGGACCACATTGCCGCCGAGCCGGCCGCCCGGCAGCGACTGGCGGTAGAAGCTGGTCCCGCAGCCCTTCGGCACCCCGGGGTTGAGGTACAGCACGGCCGCGTACCGGCACAGCGCGCGTGAGTCGGAGTGCGGGCGGGGGCTGCTCTCGCCCTCGCCGACGACCTGGACGCAGTTGTGGTTGAGGGTGCCGCCGCCGGGCGCCCGCTGCACCCAGAGCCGCTGGGCGCCGGTGGCCTTGCGCACCAGCCGTTCCACCCGGGCGAGTTCGCCGGGCTCCAGACCGGGCATGGTCCGCAGCCCCGGCCAGCTCTCCGAGGTGTACGGGTGGCCCTTGACCCAGTCGTCCTTCGCCAGGCACCGCTCACGGATCGCCGCGATGTCGGCCTCGGGGAAGACGTCGTCCAGCACCCAGTAGTCACGGCCCCTGGTGGGCTTGCGGTAGGGCAGGACGGGGAGGGCCGCGGCCGGCCTCGGCTGTGGCATGGACATGAAGCGAATCTAGGCCGGGGGTCCGTCAGGGCTCGCCCGCGATTTCCCCCGGAGTGGGGAGAGAAGTGGTCAACGGGTCGTCAATCGCGGTCAAGGGACGGTCTATTGGATGGTCCGGTGGAAAACTCCTGCTCACCGCCCCTCGGGAAGCGTGACGATCCACTAGCCGTCGCTTGACTGCGCCACTCAGCCACCACCTTCTCAGAACCCCTCCCCCAGGACCCGTTCCACCAGCCGGAGTTGGGCGTCGGTCAGCCCGGGGTCGGTGAACTCCACCGGCGGCCGGTCGTCGACGGCCAGCCTGTAGTGGTAGGCGTCGGGCACGCCGGGCCCGGGCGGGGGCGGCCCGTCCGCCTCGGCGAGGACCTCGTGCACGAGCCCCTCCAGCGCGGTCCCGTCGGGCCGGGCGGTGGTGTCCGCCTCGGCCCGACGGGGCACACCGAGCAGTCCCCCGCTCCTGATCAGCCGGATCCGCATGGCGCCGCCGGCTCAGTGGACGCTCAGACCCACGTCGGACCAGGCCTTGACCACCGACTCCAGCTCCAGCCGGGTGCCGTACAGCCGCTCCGCCGCGTCCCTCGTCGCCTGCGCGAACTCCTGGAAGTCGCAGGTCTCGGAGAGCCCGCCCGCGGTGATCGTCTCGTACCAGATCCGGCCCGCCCGCTCCCAGGCGAAGCCGCCGATGGCGACCGCGGTCAGATAGAAGGCGTGGTTGGGGATGCCGGAGTTGATGTGCACCCCGCCGTTGTCGCCCTCGCCCTCCACGTAGTGGGTCATATGGCTGGGCTGCGGGTCCTTGCCGCCCAGCAGCGGGTCGTCGAACCCGGTCCCCGGTTCCCGCATCGACCGCAGCGCCTGCCCGCGGATCTGCGGGGTGAACAGACCCGCGCCGATCAGCCAGTCGGCCTGGTCGGCGGTCTGGTGCCGGTCGTACTGCTTGACCAGCGAACCGAACACGTCCGAGATCGACTCGTTGAGCGCGCCGGACTGGTCCCGGTAGACGAGACCGGCGGTGTACTGCGTGACCCCGTGGGTGAGTTCGTGGCCGATGATGTCGGGCGAGATGGTGAAGTCGTTGAACACGCGGGCGTCACCGTCGCCGAAGACCATCCGCTCGCCGTCCCAGAAGGCGTTGTTGAAACGGCGACGGTAGTGGACCGTCGCGTCCAGCGGCAGATTGGCGTCGTCGATCGAGTGCCGGCCGTAGGCCTCCTGGAAGAACCGGAAGGTCAGACCGAGGCTCTCGTAGGCGCGGTTGACCGTGCCGTCCAGGGACGGGTCGCCGCCCTCCGGGCGGACCGTGTCGCCGGGGAGCGCGGTGGTGTGGTGGGTGTCGTACAGCGTCCGGTCGAGGACGAACTCCGTGGGCGCGGCGGGCGAGACCAGACTGGGCGTCTCGATCCGGTTCCGCCGGAAGTCGGCGTCGAGGGCCAGTGTGTCGTGGGCGGCTTCCCGGACGTGCGGGTTGTCGGCCTCGGTGAGTCTCTCGAGGATGAACGGCGGCAGGATGCCGCAGACGCGGCGCGTGGGGCGCATGGGGTCCCTCCGGGGGAGAGGGCTGACAAAGGTGGTGGTGGGCCCTCGGGTCCCCGGTGCGGGGACCCGGAGCCGGGGCCGCGTTGCTCACGCGGGCCGAACGAGTCCCATGCCTCCCATTCTGCGCCCGTGCGCGCGGGCCCGCATGCCGGGCGGGTGACGGCGCCTCAGTAGCGCACCGCCCGGGCGACCTTCGCCTTCACGGTCCCGGACAGGTCCCGGTTGCTGCGGGCCGTCGCCGTGCCGGTCTTGCCGGCGGCCACGTCGGAGACGGTGACGACGACCGTGTCGAGGCGGTTGCCGCCGCTGTCGGTGAAGTCGACCTGGACCGCGAAGGTCTTCGTGGAGTCGGCGGTGTTGGTGACGGTGACGTCGACCGTGGCACGGCCGTCCTGGTCGCCGATGGAGCCGAGGGAGACGTCGGACTTCACGTCGACGCCGTTCTTGATCTCGTCCAGTTCCCGGCCCGCCTCGGCCGTGGCCGACGCGAGCGCCGACTCCGCCGCGGAGGCGAGGGAGGACGCGGCCGCCGAGGCCTCGCTGCCCAGCGACTCCGCCGCGGAGGCCGCGGCACTGGCGGCCTTGCTCGCGGCGGACGACACCGACGAGGGCGTGTCGTCGTCCGAGCAGCCGGTCAGACCGACGGCGCAGCACACCGCCACCGCCGTCAGCAGCACGCCCTTGGTGCGCGGCATCTCGCCTCCTGAGGTGTCCCGGGACTCCCTCCAGTGAAGGCGCGGCCGGGCCGCCGCGCACGCCGGGTCACCCGGACGGATGGCAGAGGATCACCGGCCGCCGGGCAGATTCCGCCGGGGGATCAGCGTCTCGCCGTCTTGTACCGGCGCATCAGCTCCACGATCCGGGCCTGCTCGGCGCCCTCGTTCAGCGCGGTCAGCAGGTCGTCCGGGCACAGCTCGTAGAAGTCGCCCCAGTAGCCGCGGCGCCGGTTGTCCCAGATGCGATAGCCGCCCGGCACACCCCGGGCGACATAACGCCGTCCGCTCACCCGCGTGTCCCTCCCCTGAGCGGTCCCCCCTGCGTGGCATCAGCAGTGTGCTCCGCCGCGTTCATCCCTCGCGCGGATTTTCGAGGCCCGTCGTCCTCCCCGGTGACACCTACGCACGTCTCACGCTCGGCGATCATGTGCTTACGCTGTGATGATTGATGGGTGGATCGGTGGAGAGCGCGTGCGGGAGTGGCATGGGATTCGGCTTCGGGCAGCGGCGCGGCGGGCGACTTCCCGTGGAGATCACCAGTTTCGTGGGCAGAGCCGAGGAACTCGCTCTGATCAAGGACGCGGTGGGGCGCTTCCGGCTCGTCACGCTGGTCGGTCCGGGCGGGGTCGGCAAGAGCCGTACGGCGCTCAGGGCGGCCGGGGCCGCGGCGGCCCGGTTCGGGGACGGCGTCCGGCTGGTGGAGCTGTCCGCGCTGCACGACCCGGAACTGCTGCCGGCCACCCTCGCCGGGGTGCTGGAGCTGCCCGAGCAGCCGGGGACGACCCCGCTGGACGCGGTGGTGGAGCATCTGCGGGGGCGGCGGATGCTTCTGGTGCTGGACACCTGTGAGCATCTGGTCGACGCCTGCGCGATGCTCTGCGACATCCTGCTGCGGGAGGCGCCGGGGCTGACGGTGCTGGCCACCAGCCGGCAGCCGCTCGACGTTCCCGGCGAGCACTGTGTGCCGATCGCCCCGCTGAGCAGGGACGACGCCCTGGAGCTGTTTCTGTGCCGGGCCAGTGCCGTCGCCACCCTGACCGAGGACGACCGGCATCGCACCCTCGCGCTCGTGGACCGCCTCGACGGTATGCCGCTCGCCCTGGAGCTCGCCGCCGTGCGGCTGCGCGCGGTGCCGCTCGCGGAGCTGGTGGCGCGGCTGGGCCGGCGGTTCGAGGTGCTGACGGGGGGCCGCCGTACCGCGCTCACCCGGCACCGGACGCTGCGGACGGCCATCGACTGGTCCTACGACCTGTGCACCGCGCAGGAACGGCTGCTGTGGGCGCGGCTGACGGTGTTCGCGGACTCCTTCGAGCTGTCGGCGGCCGAAGCGGTGTGCGGGGGAGGGGAGTTACCCCGGGCCGAGGTGGTGGGCGCGCTGATCGGGCTCGTCGACAAGTCCGTGGTGCGGCGCGTCGGGGAGGGCGGCGGGCGCTACCGGCTGCCGGACACGTTCCGGGAGTACGGCGCCGGGCGGCCGGCCGGGGCGGAGGGCGCCGCCGACGCCGTACGGGAGCGCCATTTCGCGCACTACCAGCGGCTGGTGGGGCGGTTCTGGGACGAGTTCCTGAGCCCCGCGCAGGTCGCGCTGCACCGGGCCGTGCGGGAGGAGATCGCCGATGTGCGGGCCGCCCTGGAGTACGGGTGCGCGGCGCCGGGGCGGGCGGTGGACGCGCTGTGGCTGGCGACGCGGCTCGGGCCGTACTGGCGGGCGGCGGGCGCCCTGTCGGAGGGCCGGCACTGGATCGACAAGGCGCTGGAGCCGGTCACGGAGGACTGCCCCGAGCGGGCCTGGGCGCTGCTCATGACCGGGATCTTCGGGGTGTGGACGGCGGACCTGGAGACGGCGTCGGAGCGTTTACCGCGGGCGCACGAGGTGGCGCGCCGGGTCGGGGAGTCGCGGGTGGAGCTGTCGGCGGAGGCGTATCTCGGGGCCATGACGGCGTTCCGCGGGTCGGTGGAGCGGGGGCTCGCGGAGGTGGAGTCGGCCCGGCTGCGGATCATCGCCTCGGGGGACCGGCTGGGGATCGGGGTCGTGCACTACGAGGCGGCCCTGCTGCGGGCCGTGTTCGGGGACCCGGCGGGCGCGCTGGAGCTGTGCGCGACGGGCCTCGCCCATCTGGAGGGGTGGGGCGAGCGGCAGCTCTACGCGTCGACGGTGACGACGAAGGGCGTCATCCACCTGCTGGCCGGTGAGGACGCCGAGGGCGAGGCGTGTCTGCGGCGGGGCCTGGAGGCGGTGAGCGAGATCGGGGAGGTGCTGGTGGCGGCGCTGGCCGCGCTGGGCCTGGCCTGGCACGCGGCCCGGAGCGGCCGGTACGCGCGGGCGTGCTGGCTGCTCGGGTACGCCGAGAACGCGCGCCGGCTGAGCGGGGATCCGGTGGCGCTGCTGCCCCGGCTGGTCGAGGAGCAGGAGGAGGTGCGGCGGGCGGTGCGGGCGGCGCTGGGCCCGGAGGCGTTCGAGCGGTGGCGGGAGACGGGGGCGCGGATGTCGGGGCTGGAGGTGCTGGAGGCGGTGCGGGCGGACGCGGAGGCGCCGGAGGGCCCCGCGCCCGTCGTACGGCCGCCCGCTCCCCGGGGCGCCTCCCGTCCGGCCGACTCCCTCACCCGGCGGGAGAGGGAGGTCGCCGCGCTCGTCGCGCGCGGGCTGTCCAACCGGGAGATCGCCGAACGGCTCGTCATCTCCAAGCGCACGGTCGACGCCCATGTGGAGCACATCCTCGCCAAGCTGGGCATCGCCTCCCGCACGGAGATCCCGGCGACGGTGACGGGGCCGTAGGCCGTGTCCGCACGGTCCCGCCTGCCCCGCGGACACGACCCAGGGGTGCGTAGGTAGAACGGCGGCGGTCTCCTGTGGGCTAGGTGTACGGATCTTCCGGGCACCGGTGTGCGGCGGCGCGGCGGGCGCGGCAGCCTGGTGGTGCCGCCCGGGGCAGGGACGGGCCGGGGGCCGACAGGCCGAACCCTCGGTCGGCGCTGTCATGGCAGGCGTCCGGCCCCGGACCCGCCCCCGGCGGCACGCGGGGCTGCCCCTGGTCGGCGGGGCAGCCCCCTCCAGTGATCCTGATGTGATCCGCACCCGACGCACCGGCCGAGGAGACGGAGACGGCGGACGGAACGTCCGTATCCAGGTCGGTCCGGAGAAGCTCAGCGGGCTGCGAGTGCCGCCAGCGGCTCCCCGGTGAGGTGGACCACTCTCCAGTCGTCGATGATCCGCGCGCCGATCGACTTGTAGAAGGTGATCGTCGGCTCGTTCCAGGCCAGCACACACCACTCGAAGCGCTCGAATCCGCTGTCGACGCAGATCGCGGCGAGGGCGGCGAGCAGGGCCGTGCCATGTCCGGCGCCCCGCGCCGCCGGGCGGACGAAGAGGTCCTCCAGGTGCATCCCGCGCACCCCGGTCCAGGTGGAGAAGCTCGGGAACCACAGCGCGAACCCCACCGCCTCGCCCGTCTCCTCGTCCTCCGCCATCAGCGCGTGGGCGGCGGGCACGGTGCCGAACAGCGCCTCGTGGAGCTGCTCCTCGGTGGCGCGGGCCTGGTCCGGCTCCCGGTGGTAGGCGGCGAGTTCGTTGATCATGGCAAGGATCTCGGGGACGTCGTCGACGGTCGCGGTTCGGATCATGAGCCGAGCATGGGCCAGGGGCGGGCGCCCCGTCCACGGCGTTTCATCTGCCGGGTCGTACGTCCACGTCCTTGGTGCGCAGCCACGGCAGCGGCGGCACCGCCGAGCCCATGTACGGGGTCGTCCGCACCTCGAAGTGCAGATGGGGGCCGGTGACGTTGCCGGTGGCGCCGGCGAGGCCGAGGCGGGTGCCCGGGAAGACGCGGTCGCCGCGGCGGACGTCGATCCGGGAGAGGTGGGCGTACTGGGTGAAGAAGCCGCCGGGGTGGCGCACGACGACCTGGTTGCCGAAGCCGTCGCCGCAGGTGGTGGCCTCGACGGCGCCCGGTCCCACGGCGTACACGGGGGTCCCGGTGGCCACGGCGAAGTCCTGCCCGGTGTGGCGGTGGGCCCAGCGGTCGCCCTTGGCGGCGTAACCGGCGGAGAGCCAGTAGTCGCGGGTGGGCGCGGTCCAGGGGCCGCCGGTGCGGTGGTGGGGTTCGCGGCCGCGCCGGCCGACGGGGCAGTGCCCGGCGCGCCCCGAGGGGTCCACCACGACCGGATCGCCGCCGCTGCCCTTGCCGTCACTTCCGTGGTCGTCGCTTCCGGCGCCGGAGGGGACGGCGGTGAGCAGGACCAGGAGGACGGACAGCACGGTGGTCGCCGTTGCGAGGGAGGGTTCTCGTCGCATTGTGTGATCATCGGACCGGCAAGGGGAGGGGGCGGGGCACACCGCCCGGCACACGCCCGATTTCAGTCGAACGGCTCCGCCATCAGCCTCCGGTACACCTGCGACGACCTCGGATTCTCCGGACACTGCCACACACCGTGCGGACAGTAGTCGCTGATGGTCTGGTACAGCGGCCGCTGCCGCGCGAACCAGGTGAGCATGCCGCGTACGTACGCCGGGTTGTCGCCGTTGCGGAACAGCCCCCACTCCGGGTACGAGAACGGCTTGCGGTGCGCCCGCGCGAACCGCACGTGCTCGGCGAGGCCGTACGGCTCATGGACCTGTTCGTCGAAGGACATGCCGTGCGGCTGGTCGTAGGCGTCCATGCCGAACACGTCGACGTACCGGTCACCCGGGTAGCAGGAGGGCCACGGGACGGCGTCCCGCCCCCGGTTCGGTGTGAACTCGAACCGGAACCGCTGCCCCTGCACCGACCGCATGGTCTCCACGATCCGCACCCAGAACGCCTTCCAGGCCTCGGGGTCGGGGCCGCACCGGTGGGTGTAGGTGATCCCGTTCATCTCCCAGCCCACCACCAGCACGGTGTCCGGGATGCCCAGCGACACCAGCCGCCGGGCCAGCGTCCGGAAGTGCCCGTCGTAGTCGCCGTCGGCCCCGTTGCGCAGCAGTCTGCGCACCGTACGGTCCGGCAGATGCGCCTCCGCGCGGTCCAGCATCGGCACGTTCAGCACGAACAGCCGGTCGGCGCGGGCCCGGCGCCACTGCGCCCAGTGGTGGAGATCCCCGGGCTCCCCCTCGATGTGGCCCCAACGGTCCCCCTCCAGATAGGCGTGCCCGACCCTGGGGGTGGCCGGTCCGAGCCAGCCGTCGAGCCCGGAGATCCGCTGCACGCCCTCCGAGCCGTAGCCGACGTAGGCCCCGAAGGGCGCGGGCGGGGGCCCGCCGGCCGTCTTCCCGTCCGGCACCCCCGCCGCCCACTCCTCGTCGGGGACGCAGGCGGACCCGGCGAGGAGGACGAGGACGACCAGAAGGAGCGTCAGGGCCGGACGTACAGGTCGAACCGGTCGAACATGCCGAACAGGCCGAACGGAGCGAAGGGTGCGGATCGCCGACTGGAGCACCGGTTCATGATGACCGCGCGCCCCCCACCGGCAAGCCGGACTCGCCCTCGAACCACCCGTACTGGGGACGCGGTTCCCGCACCAGGAAGACATCCACGGCGTCCTCCTTCTCGAACACGAACCCGTGCCGCTCGTACAGCCGACGGGCCGCGCTGCCCTGCAGCACGTTCAGCCGCACCCGCCACCCCTCGCGGTCGGCGGTCTCCAGCAGCTCCCGCAACAGGGCGGTCCCGATGCCCCGCCCCTGCGCCCTCGGGGCGAGATAGAAGTGCTCCAGCCAGTGGCCGTCCTCGGCCGGCCGCAGCGCGACACAGCCCACCACCGCCCCACCCTCCTCGACGACCAGCGTGTTCCCGGGCACCCACCCGTCCCGCAGCCGCTGCCGCACCCGGTGCTCGTCGTACCGCCCGAGCCGCTCCAGATCCCCCCGCAGCGCCGCCGCCCGCACCTCGGCGACGGCCTCCACATCCACCTCGGTCGCCTGCCGCGTCCTCCACTCAGCCATGCGGCGATGCTACGACGGGTTTTTTCCGTGACCGCCGAATGGCCCTGGTCGAGGACCGCGCGGGAAGGCCGCGGGGCGCGCTGGAGCGGCTCCGCCCCGAACCGGTGCATCTGGACCGGCCGGCTCCGCGCCGTACCGCTCCGGCGGAGTCCGTCGGGGCCGGTTGAATTTCACGCTTTTCTCTTCAACAGGCAACCCCCACCCGGCCTTTACCTCTCTCACAGGGTGCTCACAGTTCTCGGTCGGCGGGTGCGTGGGGTGTGCCCGTGGGTGATGGCCGGGGTGTGGGCTGGCCTGTCCGATGCCAGTGACCATGGCACTCGCAGACGAGGAACCGATGACCAGACCGCAACACCGCAAGGGCCTCAAGCGCGGCGCGTTCGCCGCGGGAGCCGCGCTCACCGTCGTCGCCGTCGCCGGGGCCGCTCCCGGCGCCGGTGCGGCGCCGCAGAGCACCGCAGGGAAGCCGAAGCTGAAGCTGATCGCCGCGTCGAACGCCGTGACGCTCGACCGGTACGAGTGGGACGGGGGATTCCAGCTCGACTTCGACCTCGGCACCTATCTGACCGTCGACAACGCGCCGCTGGAGTTCAAGACCACGCGCAAGTCGTACAAGGACCCGGTCGTCGTGCAGCAGATCCTGCGCAACGGGTCGAAGGTGACGACGAAGAAGCTGCCCGCCGGGCTCGTCAAGGACTTCAAGGGGCTGCCGGACTTCCTGGAGATCTCCGTCAAGAACAGCGCCGGGGCGGAGGTGAAGAAGATCAAGAGCACCTTCTGCCCGAACAACGCCTCCGGACGGCTGCGTCCCGACGCGCCCGCCACCTCGCACTACCCGGAGAGCTGCCCCACCAACCCGTTCACGCTGGGCTCGGTGTGGGGTGTGGAGAAGGGCTGGGCCGCCAACACCACCACCCAGGACTACGACCACCCGGTGGACCTGGCGCCCGGCGAGTACACGGCCAAGGTGTCGATCGCGAAGAAGTACCGGGACCTGTTCGGCATTCCCAACAACGCGCCGACCATCAAGGTGACCGTCCGCCAGATCAGCGAGGGCGGCGGGGAAGGCGGCGGGGTCGGGCTCACCCGCGGGTCCATGTCGCACGACATGGCCGGGATGGACCACAGCGGGATGGCCGGGATGGACATGGGGGGTGCCGGGCACCACTACGGGCCGCGCGGCGCCGACGCGCCCGTGCCGTCCGCCCTCTCCCACGCCCTGGAGGACCGCGGTCTCGCCCACCACCTCGGTGACGGCGCCGGGCACACCGACGGCTCGCGCATCGCGCCCGCGCTGAAGGCCAACAGCCAGCGGCCGAGCGGACGCGCGGCCGTCCCCGCCAACGCGCCGAAGCCGGACCTGCGGTCGCTGCCCGCCTGGGACATCGCCATCACCGACGGCGAGGACGGCGACGCCGCAGGCCGCGACTACCTCGCCTTCAGCGCCAACGTCTGGAACGCCGGACCCGCCCCGCTCGTCGTGGACGGCTTCCGCAAGCCGGGCGCCGACCTGATGGACTCGTACCAGTACTTCTACGACGCCAAGGGCAAGCAGATCGGCTACGCCCCCGCCGGCACCATGGAGTGGGACCCGCGGATCGGCCACGAGCACTGGCACTTCACCGACTTCGCCAGCTACCACCTGCTCTCCGCCGACAAGACCGACATCGTCAAGAGCGGCAAGGAGGCCTTCTGCCTCGCCAACACCGACGCGGTCGACTACACGGTGAAGAACGCCAACTGGCACCCGTACAACACCGACCTGTCCACGGCCTGCGGCGAGAAGAGCTCCATCTCGGTGCGCGAGGTCCTCGACGTCGGCTCCGGTGACACCTACACCCAGTACCGTCCGGGCCAGTCCTTCGACGTCACCGACCTGGCCAACGGGACGTACTACATCCAGGTGGTCGCCAACCCGGCCAAGCGCCTGAAGGAGACCAACGTCAACAACAACATCTCGTACCGCAAGGTCGTCCTGGGCGGCACGCCCGGCCACCGTACGGTGAAGGTCCCGCCGTACGACCTCATCAACGCGCCGTAACCACTGGGGGGTTGGTGGCGGACATGTCAGGATGAGGTCGTCAGGAGCGCCTCATCCGGACCGCCCGCCGCCGACCCCTACGACCGGCCGCCCTACCGCGTCCGCACCGACCCGGCCCGCACCGACGGGCCGGCCCGCCTTCGGCGTCGGCGGCCACCCCCCGGTCCGTCCCCCGGCGAGCGTCCCGCCGGCCTGGCTGACCGCGCTCGCCCACTTCCTCTTCAGCGGCCCCCGGCTCTCGGCTTCGCTCGAGCCGGGAGGTGCCCCGACCGTCGAGGCCCACCCGGGCTCCCACCCTCTCCCCTCCTACGGGGTGGCCCTCTTCGCGGGCCCGGAAACGCCGACCTGGCCCGGGGCGCGGCCCCCTACTGGCCGCACTGGACCGACCGTCACGGTGTCGTCGTCTGGGTCGCCACCCCCGTTCTCCACCGCCGTGAGCAGGTGATGTGGCCGTACGTGTCCGCCTTCACGGACATGGCCCGCCCCGCCGTCCGCCCGGACGTCGAGCGCGTCGCGGGCCCCCTCCAGTCCAGGTGACGCAGGTCACATCCAGGCCGGTCACACTCGTCCCGGCCGTTCCGTCAGAGAGGTGTAACCAGCAGAGAGCAAGCCCACGAGGGAGATCACCATGGACGCGCGCCTCAACCTCTTCGCCAACCCGGTCGCCGGCAAGTTCACCCGGTACATCAACTCGGCCGGCAAGGTGATCGCCGACTCCACCCTGCCGGCGGCGACCCAGGAACTGGTGAAGCTCCGCGCCAGCCAGATCAACGGCTGCGGCTTCTGCACCGACATGCACAGCAAGGACGCCGCGCACGCCGGCGAGACCGCCCAGCGCCTGTACCTCGTCGCGGCCTGGCGGGAGGCCAAGGTCTTCACCGAGGCCGAGCGGGCCGCCCTGGAGCTGACCGAGCAGGGCACCCGGATCGCCGACGCGGCGGGCGGTGTCACGGACGAGGCCTGGGAGAACGCCGCCAAGCACTACGACGAGGACCAGCTCGCCGCCCTCGTCTCGCTGATCGCCCTGATCAACGCGTACAACCGTCTCAACGTCGTCGTCCAGCAGCCGGCGGGCGACTACCAGCCGGGCATGTTCGGCTGAGGTCACCGGTGGGGTGGGGCGACCGGGACCGGACCGGTGCCGGTCGCCCCACCCCGTGGGTGCTCAGCCCAGGCCGGCATGGTCGGCCTCGGCGAGCCAATGGGGGTGGACGAGGGATCAACCGGAAGCGGAGTGGTCCGGGGGAGCGGGTGCGGACCCGGGGCAGACCTTCCGACGAACCCGCTGGTGTCGCCGTGGATGCCGGTCACCCCTGCACTCGGCGCACGGTTGCGGCGCCCGGCAAACGGAGTGCGTGCGAGGGCGGTTCGGGGCGGGCGGGGGCGCCCTGACCGGCGGTTTGATCCGCGCGAGGGGGCAACCGTCGGGCGGTTGTGTGAGTCTCCTGAGACGTCTGTGCTCGCCGGACGTATTCCTACCTGCGTGTAGTGTTCCGGCGTTCGGCGGTGACCACGCCGGCGACCCGAGCACGGTGTACGGGGTGGAACGGCCGATGCGGAGGGACAACGCCCGTGAGCGGAACGAGAAGGCGTGGACGTACTCCGATGGAGTCGGCCGGCCGGGGGAACAGCGGCCGGGGCGGCGGCGGTACGCGGCTGACGCGGCGTGGGCGGATCGTCGCCTGGGGCGGCGGGGTGACCGCGCTGGTCGTCCTCGGTGTCGGCGGTGTCGGCGCCTGGATCTACCAGGACCTCAACAACAACATCCAGCGGGCCGACGTCGACGACAAGCTGGGCGGGAACCGGCCGGAGAACCTCAGCCCCGGCTCGAAGAACATCCTGCTCGTCGGGTCCGACAGCCGTGACGGCGCCAACGCCAAGTACGGCAAGGACCTGACCACCATGCAGTCGGACACGCTGATGGTGCTGCACATCCCCGCCAGCCGCGAGTGGGCCTCGGTCGTCTCCTTCCCGCGTGACTCCTGGGTGGAGATACCTTCCTGCGAGAAGGGCGACGGCGGTACGTCCTCCCCGCACCACTTCAAGATCAACGAGGCGTTCGCGATCGGCGGCAGCGGCGGCGAGGTCGCCGGGGCCGCCGCGTGCAGCATCAAGACCATCGAGGCCAACACGGGTCTGCGCATCGACCACTTCATGTCGATCGACTTCTCCGGCTTCAAGGGGATGGTCGACGCGCTGGAGGGCATCGAGGTCTGTCCGGAGGCGGCCATCCACGACGAGAAGGCCCATCTGGACCTGGAGGCGGGCTGCCAGACGATCAAGGGCGAGAAGGCCCTCGGTTACGTCCGCACCCGCTACAGCGTGGGCGACGGCTCCGACATCGGCCGCATCGGCCGCCAGCAGGAGTTCATGGACGCCATGGCGAAGAAGGCCAAGTCCAAGCTCACGGACGCCGACGCGATGTACGGCTTCCTGCAGTCCGTCACCAAGTCCCTCACCGCCGACCCCGATCTGGCCGGCATCGAGCCGCTCTACGGTCTGGCGAACGAGCTGAAGGGCATCGACAGCGACCGCCTGGCCTTCGTCACCGTGCCCAACTACGGGCGGGAGGCCGACCAGCCCACCGACAAGGCCAACGTCGTCTGGCAGTACCCGCAGGCCGCCGACCTGTTCACCTCCCTGGCCAACGACAAGGAGGTCACCAAGGCGCAGGTGGAGGCCGCGAAGAAGGACGTGGTGTACGCGTCCTCGGTGAAGTTCCAGGTCCTCAACGGCACCGGCGTGGGCGGCCGGGCGGCGGCCGTCGCCGAGCGGCTCACCGAGGCCGGCTACAGCCTCGCCTCCACCGGCAACGCCCCGTCGACGGTCACGAAGACCACCGTCACCTACCCGGCGGGACTGGAACGCCAGGCCGCCGCACTCGCGTCCCGGATCCCGGGCGCCCGTCCGGTGCGGGACGCCTCGGCGACGGCGGGCGTGGTCACGGTCGTCGTAGGACCGGATCTGAAGGTGGAGAACGTCGCTTGACGATGCGGGTGATCACGCCTTGATCATCGGTGGTCGTGCGTGCTCAGGAAATGCTGTAAGGTTGATCTTGAGCCGGTCACCGGGAAACAAGAAACGGTGAACGACCTCTGCGTTGGTGGTCCAAGGAAAGACGCCCCGCTTCCTGCGGGGAAATGCAGGTGCAAGGCCTGCCCGGCGCTCCGATGACGAGTCCCATCCCGTGTCAGGCGGGGTGGGACTCGTTCGTTGTGCCGTCGTCCAGGGGCAGTTCGGTGACGACCTCGAAACCGCCGTCGGGCCGGTGCCCCGTCCGCACCCGGCCGCCCGCCGAACGGGCCCGCTCCCGCATCCCGATGAGCCCGTACCCGCCACCGGCGGCGACCGGCTGCCTCCCCTCCTCGGCGACCCGGCGCCGCGCCTCCTCCTCCCGGTCCGCTCGGCGTGCTCGGCGCGGGCCTGCACGGCGTCCAGACAGGCGGCGCGCAGCCGGTTCACCGTGCCGAGCGAGGTCGGCAGCAGCAGTCAGGCGACGGGTCCCACCAGCTTGAGGAGCAGGGGTTCGCCGGCCGGTCCTGTCGGTGGTCCGGTGCCGATCAGCAGCGCGACGGCGACGAGGGTGAAGGTGTTCGCGGTCCGGCGGTCGGTGGCGGCGGCCAGCGAGTACAGGGCGCAGGCGACGGCGGCGAGGAGGACACCGGGCCCACCAGGGGGCGGGGGTTCCCTGAAACGAGATCTTGCTTGAGTCAGGCAAGTATTAGTACTGTGGGGTAATGCCGACCTCCCCCTCCCCACCCCCGCTCCCGGTCTCCACCGACGTGGTCGCGATCGAGCAGTCCCTGACCCGCATCACCTACCTGGCCGGCCGCGCCCGCCAGCACGAACGGCTGATGGCCCTCGCCGGATTGCCCCTCGACCGCGCGGCCGTGGCGATCCTGCGCCACCTCGCCGAGGACGAGATGCTCCGCCCCGGCGTCCTGGCCGTCCGCCTCTCCGTCGAGGCCTCCCATGTCACCCGCCAGCTCAGGCACCTGGAGCAGGCCGGCTACGTCAGCCGGGTCCCCGACCCGGAGGACCGCCGCGCGCAACTCATCCACCTCACCGACAGCGGCCGCACCGCGGTCCACCGCATCCGCGAGGCGGGCCTGCGCGGCATGCAGGCGGCCCTCACGGACTGGGAACCGGAGGACCTCCACCACCTGGCCTCCCTGTTCGAGCGACTGGTGAGGGACTTCGTGACGCACGCGGAGGCACCGGTGGAGGGCGACTGACCCGCCGGGGCGGGAGCGTCGCGTCACCCCTCGCCGAGGAAGGACGCGAGGCCGTCCAGGAGGCGGTTCACCTCGTCGGTGGTGTTGTAGGGGGCCAGGCCGACGCGGAGGGCGGGGTTCGGGAGCTTCAGGGCGGTGAAGGGCTCGTGGGCGTAGAAGGAGCCGGCGGGGGCCAGGACGTCCCGGGCGGCCAGGTGGAGCTGGGCCTCGCGGGCGTCATGGCCTTCCAGGGTCATCAGGAGGGTCGGGGTGCGGTCGGCCGCCGTCGAGTGCACGGTGACGGCGTTCCCCAGATCCCGCAGACCGTCCTCCAGCCGGGTGCGCAGCACCTGCTCGTGCTGGTGGAGAGCGTCCAGGGAGTGCGCGAGCCGCTCCCTGCGCGTGGCCCCCGGCCCCGGGTCGAGCGTGGCGAGGAAGTCCACGGCGGCGGTGGCGCCCGCCAGGACCTCATAGGGCAGCGTGCCGAACTCGAAGCGCTCCGGGACGGTGTCGGGGGAGGGCAGGAGCTTGTCCGGGCGGAGGGTCTCCAGCACGTCGGGCGCTCCCGCGAGCACCCCGCAGTGCGGTCCGAGGAACTTGTACGGCGAGCAGACGAAGAAGTCGGCGCCGAGCGCGGGCACGTCCACCAGGTGGTGCGCGGCGTAGTGCACGCCGTCGACGTACACCAGGGCACCCGCCTCGTGCGCGAGGTCGGCGATCCGGCGGACGGGCGGCTTGGTGCCCAGCACGTTCGAGGCCGCCGTGACCGCGACCAGCCGCGTCCGGGCCGACAGCGCCCGCTCGTACGAGCCGAGGTCCAGCTCCGCCGTCCCGCCGTCGATCTCGATCCAGCGGACGGTCACCCCGGCCCGCTCGGCCGCCTGGATCCAGGGGCGGACGTTGCAGTCGTGGTCCAGCCGGCTGAGGACGATCTCGTCGCCGGCCCGCCAGTCCTTGGCCAGATGGCGGGAGAAGTCGTACGTCAGCTGGGTGGCGCTGCGCCCGTGGACGACACCGTTCGCGGGTACGCCGAGCAGGTCGGCGTAGGCGGCGCGGAACTCCGCGACGGCGCGCTCGGCGTTGAGCTCGGACGGGCTGACGGTCCCCCGGTTGGAGAGCGGCCCGGTGAGTGTCGCGGTGATGGCGTCGGCGACGGGGCGGGGCGTCTGGGTGCCGCCCGGACCGTCGAAGAAGGCGAGGCCCCCGTCGAGGGAGGGGAAGTGGGCCCGGAGGGCGGTCAGGTCGATGGCCATGGCCTCGGCTTTCGGGAGACGGGGGCTTCGGAGAGCGGGCTGGACAGCGGGCTTTCCCGACTCTGACACTCGGTCGCAGGACACGTAAAGCGATGGATCGAGAAGGGAGAGTTCACGGTTCATGAAGCCCCAGCCGGATCTGAAGCTGCTGTCGACCTTCCTGTCCGTGGTCGACCGGGGCTCCATGGCGGAAGCCGCGGCCGCCCTCGGCTACGTCCCTTCCGCCGTGTCCCAGCACATCGCCGCCCTGGAGCGGGACATGGGCGTCGAGCTGCTGGTACGCCGTCCGGGCAGCCGGCTGATCCTGACCGCGGCCGGCCGCTCCCTCGCGCAGGCGGCGGGGACGCTCTTCGAGGCGACGGCGCGCTTCCAGGACGCCGCCGCCCGGATCGCGGACCGGGAGATCGCCGAACTGCGCGTCGGCGCCTACCCCAGCGCGATGAGCCATCTGTTCCCCGGGGTGCTGGCCGCGCTCCGGCCCCGCAGCCGGGGCGCCCGCATCCGTCTCGTCATCGTCGAGACGCACGCGGGGCTGCCGAGGGTCACCTCAGGAGACCTCGACCTGCTCATCGCGTACCGCTATCTGCCCGAGGACCCACCGGCCCCGTCCGCCGACTGGAACGTCACCTCCGTCGGCCACGAGCCCCTGTTCCTCGTCGCGGGCCCCCGCCCGGACGCCCGCCCCTGGGAGCTGACCGACTGCCTCACCATGGAATGGACCTCGGGCCACGCCCGCAGCCCCGACCGACGGCTGCTGCACCGCTGGGCCGGAGAGCTGGGCATCTCCCCCGAGGTCACCCTGGAGACCGAGGACCTGCACAGCATGCTGGCCATGATCCGGGCCGGTCTGGCGGTGGGCCTCATCCCGGCCACACTCCTCGGCGAGCACACCGACGACCCGAGGGTGCGACGGGTCACCCTCCCCCCGGAAGCCGCCCCCCTCCACCGCGAGGTGCTGGCGGTGAGCCGCCCGGGTCCCCGACCGCCGATCGTGGACGAGCTGCTGGCGCTGCTGGGGGAGGCGTTGACGCTCGTCACCCGGTGACCGGGACCAACGGGCGGTCCCAGGACGGGGTGCGGTTCGGGCGGTTCGTCGTGGGGGTGGTCGGGGGCCTGCGATCAGGCTCGGCGGGCGGAGGACGTGAGGCGTTCGGCGAGCGCGATGACGAGGTCGCGCAGTTCGGCGGGGCGCTCGATGACGAACGGCCGGTCGAGCGAGGCGAGTACCGGAGGCAACCAGTCGAGCCGCTCCGCCCGCAGCTCGACGCGCAGCCAGCGCTCGGCCGCCGGGTCCTGGCCGGCCGCGGGTTCGTGCTCCTCCACGCTCGCGACGCCGGCGGGGAGGTGGGCGCGGATCTGCTCGACCGTCCCGTGGATCCGCAAGGTCACCTCGTGCCGGTACTCGGCCGTGGCGAATCCCGACACCACGCGCTGTGCCGGGCCGGGACCGGCGGGCGCTTCGAACGAGCCCGGCAGGGTCCGCGCGTCCGCGACGCGATCGAGCCGGAAGGTTCGGTCCTCGCCGATCCGGGCGTCCTCGCCCGTGACGTACCACCGGCCGCCATGGGCGACGATCCCGTACGCGTGCAGCGTGCGTTCGCTGCGCCGTCCGTCCCGGTCGGTGTAGCGGATCGAGACCGGCCGGCGGTGGCGCACCGCGTCGGCGAGGGTGAGCAGGAGCCCGGCGTCCGGGTGGTCCCACTCGCCTGGCCGGTCCGTGAAGGCGAGAGCTTCCAGGAGGGCGTCGAGCCGGTGGGCGATGTGCCGGGGCAGCACCCGCCGGATCTTCGCCGACGCCGTCTCGTTCGCCGTGCGCTCCGTCGTCGTCAGCCCGGCCCGGCGTCCGGCGACCAGACCGAGCAGCACGGCCAGCGCCTCGTCGTCGCTGAGCATGAGCGGAGGCAAGCGGTACCCGGGGGCGAGCCGGTAGCCGCCGTAGCGGCCGCGCACCGACTCCACGGGCACGTCGAGGTCGATCAGCTGGTCCACGTACCGCCGCACGGTGCGCCCCTCGACACCGAGCCGGTCGGCGAGCTCGGCCACCGTCCGGGTGCCGCCCGACTGGAGCAGCTCCAGCAGGGTCAGCACGCGGCCGGTGGGTCGAGGCATGTCCGCAGCCTAACGCGAATAGAGGACCGATTCTGTCCACTATTTCTCCTAGCCTGCGACGAGCACGCCTCCAGCACAGCCAAGGAGATCCCCATGGACTTCGTCTCGATCCGCATCGTCACCGGCGACGTGGCGCGCCTCGTCGCGTTCTACGAGCGCGCCACCGGGGCACGGGCGACGTGGGCCACCGAGGACTTCGCCGAGCTCAGGACCGCGGGCGCCACCCTCGCGATCGCCGGCACCCGCACGGTCCCGCTGTTCGCCCCGGGCTCCGCCCGCCCCGCGGACAACCACAGTGTGATCACCGAGTTCCTCGTCGACGACGTGGACCGCGTTCACCGGGACCTGAAGGGCTTCGTCACGGACTTCGTCAACGGGCCCACCACGATGCCCTGGGGCAACCGGTCGCTGCTGTTCCGCGACCCCGACGGCAACCTCGTCAACTTCTTCACCCCCGTCACCCCGGCGGCCGTCGAAAAGTTCGCCCGCTGATCAGCGACCCGGCCCACGTCGACGCCGGGAAGCCTGATGCACGAAAAGGGGCCGGTCGCGGATGGGTTCCTCGCGGCCGGCCCCTTCCTCCCACCTCTGCTCCTACGACTACGACGCGTTCGCGCTCGACGGGCCGAAGAACTCGATCTCCGCTATCGACACCTGCTTGCTCGCCGACGCCCCGTACGCCGACTCGATCGTGAAGCGGACCTTGGTGACCTCGCCGACGCGGAAGGCGCGGCGCTGGCCGCCCGCCTGCTGGTCGAGGACCAGTTCGCGGGTCGCCGTGGTGCCGTCCTTCAGTGTGATCGTCGCCTTCACGCGGTGCGGCAGGGCCGACTCGGTGAGCTGCTCGGCGCGGGTCGAGGTGCCCGGCGTGATGACCAGGTCCAGCAGCCGGGTCGGCTCGTTGAAGCGGGCCTCGATCCACTCGCCCTCGCCCGACTGCGAGACGCCCGGACCCCACCAGGTGTTGTTGATCTTGTCGAAGGCCAGGTCGGGCTTGTGTCCCGGGTACGAGCGGGACGCCGCGAACGTGTCCGGCGCCACCGCCGCCCGCTTCGCGAAGTGGTCCTTGGTCGCCTGGACGGCGTCCGGGGCCTTCATCCCGGCGATGATCAGCAGGGTGATCACGACCGCGGCCGTCACCCACGTCACGATCCGGTCGAACGTACGGCGCAGACGCGGGCGGTCCCCGGCCCACGGCGTCTCCCCGCCCCGCCCGAACAGCCGCCGCCACCACGGCAGCCGGACCGAGGAACGGTCCTCCAGGGTCATGGGCATCGCACAGCGCGTGCAGTAGTGCCGGTCGGGGCGGTTCGGTGTGGCGCACCAGGGGCAGGCGATGCCGCCCGCCTCACCCTGCACCGGGCCCGGCGCGCGGACCTGCGGCCGGTCAGCCACCGGCACGCCCGGCAGCACCGGCGCCACGGACGGGGGCGCGGCGGGCGCGGGCTCCTCCGGATCGGCGACGGGGACGAGCAGGGAGCGAGCCCGGGCCGCCATCGTGTCGCCCAGGGCGGGGGTGGGGGCCGTTGCGTCTTCGCGTGTGGTGGGGGCCGTTCCGTCGGCGGGTGCCGTCTCCGGGGGGAGGGCCGGCAGGGGGGTTTCCGTCGTGTCCTCGTCGTCCTCGGACGCGTCGGCGTCGGTCGGGTCGTCGGACCCGGCCGTGGTGTTCCGGGCGTCGGCCGGCCGGGGGGCCGGGGAGGGGCCCTCGACCTCGGCCTCCGCGTCGTCCTCGTCCTCGTCCCGGGTGCGCGTCGACGTGTTCGGCGCCGCAGCCGTCGTGGTGGAGGTGGCGGCGCGGGGGGCGCCCGCGTCGGAGGATGCCGGGGACGCCGTCGCGGAAGCCGCTGTTGCGGCCCTCGCCGGGGTCCGGTCACGGTCGCGGTCGGTCCAGCTCAGCACGGCCCCGCACGCGTCGCAGAAGGACTGGCCGGGTTCCGCCCGGGTGCCGCACTCGGCGCAGTTCTGGGTGGTCATCTTCTCTCCGGGGTCCTTTCGGCGACGGTCACCTTGACCGTGTAGGGCATGTGGGCGGGGCGGGCGGCGGCCACGAGGGCGTCCAGGCGGTGTTCGTCCGCCGGGCCGGGGTCGGGCAGGCGGACCGTGACGTGGAGGTGGGGGCGGGCGTCGCCGGGGAACGGGCCGAGGGGGCGGGCGCTCCAGGCCGAGCCGCCGCTCTCCTCGATCTCCGGGTCCACCCCGAACGCCAGCCGGACGGCCTCGGCGAGGCCCCGGCGGGTGCCGCGCACCCGGTGCAGATACGCGGCCGCGGCGACGGCGGCCCGCAGTCGCGCCTCCGGTTCCGTGCCGTCGGTCTCAGCGCCGACCCAGCCGGCCAGCCAGCGGGTGAAGTCGACCGGCGCGAGGGCCGGGTCGAAGTAGGCGGGCAGGCAGTCGAGGACGTTGAGGATGGGGGCGAGCACGTCGTCCAGGCCGCCGACGAAGCGCTGTGCGAGGTCGTCGTCGGCGAAGACGGCGGGCAACATGGCCCCGATCGGCGCGGAGGAGCCGAGCCCGTCGACCGACCCCCTCCGCGACCCGCCCTTCTCCAGCGGGGCCCTCACGAACCGTCCCCGATCACACGCACCCGGTGGTCGTACGAGAACACCAGCGCCGGTGCCGCCAGGTCGATGCGGTCGGTCGCGTCGCCGCGCTTGCCGGTCAGGGGGTCGGCGGGGTGCAGGGTGACCTGGTCGACCAGCTCCACTCCCGGGACCCGCTGGAGCACCGCGAAGACCTCGCCGGACTGCACCGGACGCCCGAACGGCCAGCCCTTGCCGTCCGCGCCGCCGGTGAGCGGGTCGAGGTGGCGGTAGAGCGCGTCGTGGGCCTGGCGGCGGACGCGGTCGGTGTCGACGCCGCGGAAGGCGTGGACCGTCGCGACGACCGTGATGCCCTGGTAGTACGGCGGGCCGACCGCCAGCCGGGTGCCGATGAGGCGGCGTTCGTCCAGGTGCCGCATGATGCGGTCCAACAGGGCGTCACCGGGGACGAGTTGCTCGAAGCGCAGGCGGCCACCGGGGTCCGGGACCGCCTGGGGGACCACCAGGACCCGGACCGCGTAGGAGCCGTGCTCGTCGGGCTCGCCCTCCAGGCAGGTGATGCGGGCGGTCTCGGGGGCGGCCCGGCGCGCCAGCTCCTCGTAGTCCCGCAGGGTGACGGCGCGCTCCTGGGCGCGCAGCGTGATCGGGGCGCGGAGTTTCGCCTCCTCGACCGTCTCGCCGTCGACGCCGCCGCGCGCGGCCTCCCGGTTGACGACCTCGGACACATACGGCACGGAGGTGCGCAGCACCCGGACGGCGCCGCGGGCCACGTTGCCGGCCCGGCCGCCGCCCGTGCGGTAGCGGCGGGCGCGGACGAACGCGCCCTTGGGGGCGACGGCGCCGTACTGGCGCAGGGAGCCGTCGGGTTCGCGGACGGACGGGCCGAAGGCGATCTCACCGGTGGCGGCGTCGAGGGTGATGTGGCGGTCGTCCGCGCCGGACGCGGCGAAGTGGGGGACGACCTGCCAGTCCACCCAGCCCTCGTGCTCGGCGGTCTGGAGCAGGACCGGTGGGTCGTCGCCGACGACCGGGGCGTTCGCCAGGCGCAGTCGCTGGCCGGGCAGGCCCGTCGACTCGCCGAGCACCTCGTCGTACACCGTCTCGGCGTGGACGGCGGGTGCCGTGCCGCCGACGGTGAAGGCCTCGACGGAGCGGACGGTGGGGGAGAGGGTGTAGAAGGGCTGACCGGGCAGGGGTTCGGTGACGCGGCAGCGCAGCCAGCCGGCCTCCTGGCCGCCGGAGCGGGACAGGACGTGGCCGCCCGGGATGTGCAGGACGACCTCGCCGGGCCGGTTGAGGCCGCCGGTGCCGTCGCGGTCGACCTCGCAGGGCTGCCAGCCGTCCTCCGTCCACGCCTCCCAGACCAGCGGGGGCTGACGGGGGTCGACGCCGACACCGTCGACGCGGCTGTCGAGTTCCAGGGCGACCGCGCAGTGCGGGACGGCCGCGCTCAGGCCGAGCAGCATGCAGTCGCCGGGGCGCGGGGCCTCGGCGAAGCACAGCACGTCCTTGCCCTCGGTGAGGTCGGTGGTCCGGTCGGTGACCGGCTCGCCCTGGTGCTGGACGACCAGGTGGGACAACGCGGACGGCACGACGGACAGTTCGCGTTCCGTCGCGAAGACGACGGCCTCCTCGCTCTCCGTGCGGACCGTCGCCACCTCGGTGCCGGTCGGCAGCAGCACCGGCTCCTCCTGGGGCGCCGACAGCCAGAAGGTGACCTCGGTGCGGGCCGCCGACGGCGGGAAGAGCCGGATGCCGACCAGGTCCAGGAAGGCCAGATGGTTCTTGTCGGGGACCCGGTTGAGGCGGTAGACGATCTGGTCGGCCATGTGGGCGACCGTCTCGACGAGCGTGACGCCCGGGTCGGAGACGTTGTGGTCGGTCCACTCCGGCGCACGCTGCTGGATGTAGCGCTTGGCGTCGTCGACGAACTGCTGGAAGCGGCGGTCGTCCAGGTTGGGGGAGGGCAGGGCCATCAGCGGTCGCTTTCGGAAGCCGTACCGGAGGGACCGGGCAGGCCCGGCTCTTCGTGGGACGGAATGACGTAGAAGGGGAAGACGAGACTGCGCGGGTTGTTGGTCCCGCGGATGGAGTAGCGGACGTCGATCCACAGGACGCCCTGCTCGGCGCCGGCCGTCACCTCGACGTCGTTGACCTCGATGCGCGGCTCCCAGCGGTCCAGGCTGGTGTACACCTCGTGCTGGATGCGGCCGGCCGTCGCCTCGTTGACCGGCGCGAACACCAGGTCGTGGATGGCGCAGCCGAACTCCGGGCGCATGGGGCGCTCGCCCGGCGCGGTGGCGAGGATCAGCCGGATCGCCTCCTCGATCTCGCGCTCGCCGCTGACCAGGGCGATGCCTCCGGTGGGACCGATCCGCAGGGGGAACGCCCAGCCCGACCCGACGAATTGTTCGGCCATCAGTCGGCCACCCTTCTGGGGGAACGCCCGGCTCTCACGGGATCGGATACGGCTTGTTGTTGACCATCACGACGCCCTGCAGCAGGAGCGTGGCGGCCCGGATGCCCACGTTGGCGGTGGCGTTGACCTGGACGGTGCCGCCCGCGGTGACGGTGGCCGCGCCGCCCGCCTTGAGGCTGAGCGCGCCCAGTGCGTCCACGGCGACGACGCTGGTCAGCGACTTGAGGTTGACCGCGCCTGTGCCGCGGATGTCGAGCAGTCCGCCGCTCTTGATGGTGAGTTTGCGGCCCGCGCTCAGCGTGAGGTCGGTGCCGGCCTCGACGGACACCGACCGGGTGCCCGTGATCTTGACGGTGCCCTTGCTGTCGACGGTGATCTCGGTCTTCGTACGGTCCAGGTTGATGACGAGCCGGTCGTCCCCGGACGTCACCCTGACGCCCTGCTTGCGGCCGCCGGTCTTCTGGCTGAGCAGGTCGACGCGGTTGCCGTCGCGGTCGGAGAGGGTGTGCCGGGCGGCGCGCCGCCGCGCCCCGTCGTGCAGGGGCACGTCCTTCACGGGCGTCGGCTTGTCCTTGCCGTTGTAGAGGCCGCCGATGACGTACGGGTGGTCGAGGGCGCCCCGGTCGAAGGCGACCAGCACCTCGTCGCCGACGTCGAGCGGGAAGATCGACCCGCCGTCCTTGCCGCCCCACTGCGCGACCCGCGTCCAGTCGGAGACGTACACGTCGTCCAGCCAGGGGAACTGGAGCTTCACCCGCCCCTGCTTCAGCGGATCCTGTACGTCCGTCACCAGCGCGTTCGTCGTACCGGGAAGGTGGAGGCCGTTGTGCGAGGCGGCGCCCCCGCCGCCGGAGGCGAGCCCGTACAGCGACCGCCACTGACGCCCGCTGACGGTCACCCACGCCTCGTAGTGCTTGCCGTCGCCGAAGACGTGCCGTACGGACGTGGCCGTGTACTTGCCCTCGAAGGGCGCGCCCACGTCGGCGAGGGTGACGGGCAGACCGGGCCGCAGCTTCGGCGTGCCGCGCGCGATGACCTCCAGCTCGGCGAAGGACCCGGTGACGTCGTCGGCGAGGGCCTCGGCGGCGAACTTCACCTCCGACTGCCGGTCGTACGGCGTCTGCGCGTCGACCAGTTTGGTCGGCTTGAACTTGGCGGCCGCCTCACCCGGGGTCGTCCCGATGCTGATGCCGGGGTTGGTGGTGGCGGGCGCGGTCGCGGTGAGCTTCTTCTTCGTCGTCACGTCCCAGCCGCGCGCCTCGACGGTGGCGACCTGCTCGGCGGAGGTGACGGCGGCCCGCAGCCGCAGGATGTCGGTGCCGGCCTCCAGGACGTACGGGCTCTTCTCACCCGGGGTCGAGGTCGGCGGCGCCCCGGAGGCGGGGTCGGGCTTGACGAACTGGAACTTCCCCTTGGAGTCGACCGACATCACCATCTCGTTCTCGTCGGCGAGACGGGCGAGGAAGTCCCAGTCGGTGACGTTGGCCTGGCTGATGAACTCGTAGACCGTCTTCGTCGACTGGATCCTCCCCACGGGCACCCCGGCCTGCGCGGCCAGCTTGCGGGCGATGTCGGAGGCGCTCTGGTTGCGGTACGCGGCGATCCGGCGCTGACGCATCAGGCGGTGGCCGGCGTCGTACCCCCGGATGACGGTGAAGGACCCGGTGCCGTCGTAGTCGGCCTCCAGCCCGCACACCTCACCCGTGAGCAGCGGATCCCCGGCCCCCTGCCCGTCCGCGATCGGCGTCAGCACCACCGGCGTCCCGAACTTCACGCCCAGCTTGCCGAGGACGAGCCGGTACGGGTCGCGGAACGTCAGCCGGAAGGAGGCGGGCACCCCGAGCCCCTGGTCCACCCAGCCCTCCACCAGCAGCGGAGCGAAGTCGGGCGGCAGGGGGCTGCCGCCCAGGGTGACCTTGATGATGTTGGAGAACGCGGTCGCCACCATCAGGAACGCACCTCCCCGGCGGACGGCAGGATCAGCTCGATGCCGGTGGGCAGCCGGGTCGGGTCGTCGATGCCGTTGGCCTCGGCGATGTCCCGCCAGGCGGCCGTGTCGCCGTACTCCCGCCACGCCAGCGACTGCAGCGAGTCGCCCGCCACGACCCGGTGCACCCGCTGCGCGGTCAGCGCCCCCGAGGTCGGGTTCTGCCCCTTGGTCTTGCTGGGGATCTCGTGCAGCCGGACCTGACAGGTGGCGCGGATCGGAACCCCGGTCGTACCGAACAGGGTGTACGACACGTCGACACTGCTGACGTACGCCGTGAAGTGCACGGTCGAGAACGACCCCCACTGGAACACCACCCACGGCGGCGAGGGCTGGTTCGCGGCGATGCTGCCGCTGGTGACCTCGCAGCAGTCGAACAGCGACTCCACCTTCTGCATCACCGTGTTGCTGTCCGGCTGGTCGGAGGAGTCCAGGAAGATCTCCACGCTCATCTCGCGCGGCTCCGGCCCCATGAACTCCGGCTTCGAACCGTCCCGGACGGCCGCCGTCGGCGTCACCTTCCACAACGCCCGCCGCGCCACCTGCAACTGCGCCGGATTGAACTCGAACTCGAACGACTTGCGCAGCCCGCCCGGGGTGGTGCTGGTGCCGACCGGCGGTTCGTGGATGGAGAGGGTCGCGCGGACCAGGCTCTTGCCCGCCCCGCTCCTGCTGCCCTTGGCCATGTTGTCGGGTCCCCTTCCCGTCCTAGTCGGTGAAACCGTGGTGCGTGATCTCCAGGACCTCCGTGGCGACGCCCGGGTTCGCGGGGTCCAGGGAGGGGCCCTGCCAGCTGACCGGGAGCACGTCGATGAGCCCCCACTTGGCCACCTCCGAACCGTCCGCCCGCAGCGCCGCGATCTGCGCGGTCGGCCGGGTCACACCGGTGGTGATCGAGGAGATCCACTTGGCCACCTTGGCGGTGTCCGGGGTGAGGGGGCGGGTGAGGCGGATGGTGGAGAAGGTGACGCGGGAGGGCAGCGCCCAGACGAAGCCGTTGTTCCCGCCTTCCTGGCGGTGCTCGATCTCCACCTGGGAGGACAGGCCCTCGCACCCGTTGAAGTAACCGAGGCTCTCGCCGTCGATGGTCAGGGTGAAGAAGATGGTGGAGCCCGGGTCGAGATCGCGGGACATCGAGGGGTCTGGCCTTTCTGGGGGCGGAGGCGGTCGGTGGGGTCCGTGGTGGTCAGTGGCGGGGGTCGCGGAGTCTGCCGATCCGTTCGCGGTCCAGGCGGAGTTCGGTGCGCAGGAGGCGGGTGATGCGGCCGGTGAGGCGGTGGGTCAGTTCGTCCAGCTGGAAGTCGGTGAGGGCGCGGGGGTCGAAGGCGGGGGGCTGGGGGGTGGTGCGGGTTTCGGCGGGCTCGACGCCGGCTCCCTGACGCGGGCCGGGGGGCGGTGTGACCGGGGTTCGGGCGGCGGCCGGAGGGGGTGTGAGAGCTGCGCGCCGCTGGACGGCGGAGGTGGGCGGCGGGGTGAGGGCGGTGGGCGGCGCGGGTGCGGGCGCGGGAAGGGGCGGCTGCGGGGTGGGGGCGGGTGGTGCCGGGAGGGACGGGGTGGTGAAGGAGGCGGCACGCGGCTGGACCACGGGGACGCGGTCGGTGCCGGGGGTGGGGCGGCGGAGGGGTACGGGAGCGGCGACCGGGCGGCGCTGGACACGGGGACCGGAGGTCGCGTACGGCGTGGTGGGGCGGGCGGTCGGTGTGCCGGTGAGCGGGGCCGGTGGCTGGATGCTGGGGGCCAGGGCGCGCTGGATCGCTTCCGGAACGGGGGTGGTCGGTGTGGGGTGTGCCGGTGACTGACGGGGGGCCAGGAGCCGCTGGATGTCCGTCGGGACGGGCGTGGCCGGTGGGTGGGTGGTGGGGGGTGCGGGGTGTGCCGGTGGCTCGGTGGGGGCCAGGGCGCGCTGGATCGCCTCCGGGACAGGGGTGATCGGCGTGGGGGCGGTGGAGCCCTTGGAGAGTGTCGGCGTGGTGGGAGCGGGGGCGGCCGGGCGGGCGGGGAGGGGGGCGCCGAGGGGGGAGGGCTTGGTGGCGCGCTGTACGGCCGGGGGTGTGGTGGTCGGTGGCTGTGAGGTGCGTGAACCAGCTTCAGGGCGGGGGGAGTTGATGGATGCCGGGAGGGGGGCGCCGAGGGGGGAGGGCTTGGTGGCGCGCTGCACTGCCGGGGGTGTGGTGGTCGGTGGCTGTGGGGTGCGCGAAACGGCCGCGGGGCCAGGTGAGTTGGTGGACGCCGGGAGGGGGGCGCCGAGGGGGGAGGGCTTGGTGGCGCGCTGCACGGCCGGGGGTGTGGTGGTGGGTGGCTGTGGGGTGCGCGAAACGGCCGCGGGGCCAGGTGAGTTGGTGGACGCCGGGAGGGGAGCGCCGAGGCCGGTGCGGGGGCGGGAGGCGGTGGCGGGTGGCGTGGGCGTGCCGGGCCGGGCGGCGGCGCTACCTGGACGGCCGGGCCCGTTCTGCGGGTGAGGCGGATGGGCTGCGGCTCGCTGGATGGCAGGTGCTTCGGTCGGGGCGGTGGCGGGTGCGGCTTGCGGTGCCCGGGGAGCGGGCGTGGGTGCGGTCGCCGCTCGCTGGACCGGGCGTGGGGCCCCCGGGCGGACGGGCGTGCCGGACGGTGGCCGGCCGCCTTCCGTCACTGTGGGGGTACGGCCGTCCTCGCGCCGGAGGGCGGGTGCGGGTACGTCGGCGACCGGGGCCGGGGATACGGCCCGCTGGACGGCGGGCTCAGGGCCGGGCCGTTGGGGGTTGAGGGCCGCCGTGGGCGTACTCGGGGTCGTGGGGGAGGTTTCGGGTGATGCCGCGCGCTGGACGGAGAGGTTGGTGGAGGGTGAAGCCGCGCGCTGGACCGGGCCGTTCGCCGAAGGGGCCGTGGTGGAGCTCTCGGGCGCGGGTGAAGCCGTCTGCTGGAGGAGCGGGTCGGCTGGACGCGGGGCACTCGGGGGTACGGCTTGTCGGTCGTCCGGTGCGGAGGAGCCCTCGGGCATGGGCGAAACCCCCCGCTGGACGGGGAGGTCCGCCGCAGGCGGGGCGGCGGGGCCGGGGACAGGGCCTCGTACGGGATGCCCGCCGCCGGAAGGGGCGGGCACCCCGTCGGCCGCCGCCGGCGGGGGAACCGGGGCAGCCACCGTCGACGGGCCCGGGCCCGGCGCGGGTTCCTTTCCGGCCGCCGGACGGCCGCCGTCCGTGCTCCTGCCCCGGGGCGCGGCAGGGGCGGACGGGAGCCGGGCGGGCAGCGTACGCCGCTGCACCGGGGCCGGGGCCGACCTGGTCAGGGGGATGGCGGACGCCGCCGGACGCGGTGCCGCCGGGGACACCCGGATGCCCCGTGCCGGGGTGGCCGACGGTGGGTTCGCGGGGCGTACGGGGTGCCGTTGGAAGACCGGGACCGGGGCGGGGGAAGCCGAGGGCGACGAGGGCGGGACGTCGGGCCGGTGCGGCGCCCCGATCGGGGGCGGCGCGGTCGGCGATACCGCGCCGGGGCGGGCCGGGGCAGCCGACGGCACCGGGCGCGCAGGCGAGCCCGCCGAGACCCCGGGGACCGGCGCGGGGGCCGGGGCGGACGGGGACGACACGTCACCGGTACGCCTCGACACGGCCACCGGGGCCACCGGGGAGGATCCCGACGCTGCTGCCGAGGCCCGCTGAACGACCGGCACGACCGGCGGGGCGGGTGCGGTGCCGGGGCGGTTCGGGTACGCGCGCGTGGGTGCGGGCGACGACTGTCCCGGGGGGACGGGTCCCGCACCGGACAGGGCGGACGAGGCGCCGGGCAGGGCCGACCCGCCACCGGAGGGCGCGGGTGCGGCACCGGGTTGCGCAGACGCGCCACCGGGGTGCGTAAGCCCGCTCCCGGGCCGCGCGGATGCGGCGCCCGGGACGGCCGGGCCCGTGCCGGGGAGCGTGGGCCCGACACCCAGAAGAGCGGGTGTGGCGCGCTGGATCATGGATCCCGGAGCGGGGACGCCGGGTCCCGCAACCGGGGGCGTCCGTCCCGCACCTGGCCGTGGAGCCACGGCACCTGGACGTATCGGCGAACGCACGGACGCGGCCCGGCTCGGCGCGGTCCCCGGCGTACCGGACCCGCTTCCGGGCAGGCCGGAGCGACCCCCCGCCGCCCCCGAAGCCGCCTGCCCCGCGCCCGGAACAGCTCGCTGTACGACGGGAACGGCCCGCTGCCCGCCCGGTACGGCCCTCGGCAGCCCGGGCACAGCCGTCGACAGTCCCGGCGCCGCTCCCGGCAACCCGGGCGCCGCTCCCGGCCGTCCCGGCACAGCCCCCGGCAGCCCGGGCGCCGCTCCCGGCCGTCCCGGCACAGCCCCCGGCAGCCCGGGCGCCGCTCCCGGCCGTCCCGGCACAGCCCCCGGCAGACCCCCTGCCGCTCCCGGCAGTCCCGGCAGTCCCGGTAGCCCCGGCAGCGCTGCCGTCTGTACCGGCACCGGCGCCGGCCCAAGACCCGAACCCGTCCCGGGACCGACCCCCGCCCCCGCTCCCGGCCCCGAACCCGTCGGCGCAGCAGGCGTACCCGGTCCCGCCGCAGCGGTCCCCGCCACCCCGCTCAGCAACCCGCCCGGGTTGCCGTCCAGGACCGTCAGTGGGCGTACGCCGGTGAAGGCCGGGTTCTGCCAGGTGGCCAGCCGCCCGCCGAACCCGGAGTCGGCGACTCCCGCCGCCGTACCGGACGCCACGGCTCGCTGGATCGGAGGCAGCTGGGTCCAGGACGCGGCCACCACGGGTCCGCCCCCCTCGAAAACCCCGCCCCCCGCAGCGGACGTACCAGCACCACCGCCCGCCCCGGAGTCCGAAGCCCCGGCCCCCGAGCCCGGGTCCGGGGCCGGTGTCCCCGTGCCCCGTCGGCTTCCGCCCCGGAATCGATCCAGAAGACCCACCGCTCAGCTCTCCGTTCCGCCCCGGGTCACCAGGGAGCCGATGTGGTTCGTCCAGCGGCGGCGGTCGTGGTGTTCCAGGTCGAGGATGTCGTCCAGGGACCAGTGGAAGTGGTAGGCGACGTACGCGATCTCCTCGTGCAGTCGGTCGGTCGCGTACGTCACGATTCCCCCAGGCGGCTCCCGCCCAGTTCCACCTCGAAGGGCTCCGCGCAGTGCGGGCACTCCACCGTGGCGCGGGTGTGTCCCTCGGCGTTGATCTGGCGGTAGAAGTCCTGGAGGAAGGCCAGGTCGGAGGCGAACATGTTCTCCACCACGCCGTCGTGGACGAGGGGGAGCGTGCCCAGGCGGGTGATGACCCGGCCCAGGAGGACGACGGACAGGTAGGCCGGGTTCTCCTGGACGCGGATGTCCCGGAGCGGGACGAGTTCGTCCCGTGCCGTCGACAGCCGCATGACGCCCTCGCGGTGGACCGTGCCCGCCTCGTCGACGTAGCCGCGCGGCAGTTCGAAGGCGAACTCCGTCTGGAGCGTCTGTCGCTGCACCGGGGCCGGCGCGGGTGCCGAGGGCGGGAGGGGGGCCGCCTCCTGGAACTCCGGGGAGTCCTGGGAGGGCTGCTCCGTCTCCGGCCGCGGCGCCCGCACCGCCGTACGCCGCATTACTCGATGACCAGTTCTTCGAACGTGATCGTCACGGTCTCGGTCAGCGCCGACGCCTCGCCCGCCTTCACGGTGCTGGTGTCGATCTTGCTGCACCACGCGTTGCGCATGTTGTACCGCTTGACCGGGTTGTTCATGTAGTCCATCACCATGATCGTGGCGTTCTTGCGGGCGGAGCCCATCGAGCCGTTGATCGACTCGGTGATCCACTGGTTGAACGCGGCGGACTGCGTCATACCGCGCACGACCGTGCAGGTGCCCGCCTTCTTCACGCCCGGCAGCTTCTTGGTGACCGGCTTGCCCTGCGCGGAGACCTGCTGGTACTCGATGACGTCCTGTTCGAGGCTGAGGCCGCTGACCTCGGCGAGGTACTCCACCATCACGCCGTCGATCTGCAGGCCGAAATTGTGCGAAGTAAGGGCGTCACCCGGCTGGAGACTCATCTTCGGTTCCTTCTAAGGGGGTTGAGGAGAGGGCTACGAGGAGAGAGCGGACGGACCTACTCCTCCAGCTCCCCGTTGCCGCTCGAGAACTGCGCGAGCCGGAAGATCACGAACTCGGCCGGCTTGACCGGCGCGATGCCGATCTCGCACACCACCCGGCCGACGTCGACCGACTCCGGCGGGTTGGTCTCCTCGTCGCACTTGACGTAGTACGCGTCCTCGGGCTTCGCGCCGAACAGGGCGCCGCTGCGCCACTCGTTGACCAGGAACGCCGAGACGTTGCGCCGGATCCGGGCCCACAGCGCGTGGTCGTTCGGCTCGAACACCACCCACTGGGTGCCGATCAGGATCGACTCCTCCAGGTAGTTGAAGTACCGGCGGACGTTGAGGTAGCGCCAGGCCGGGTCCGAGGACAGGGTGCGGGCGCCCCAGATGCGGATGCCCCGGCCCGGGAACGCGCGGATGCAGTTCACACCGATCGGGTTGAGCAGGTCCTGCTCGCCCCGCGTGATCTGGATCTCCAGGTCCACCGCGCCGCGCACGACCTCGTTCGCGGGGGCCTTGTGCACACCGCGCTCGGAGTCGTTGCGGGCCCACACGCCGGCGACATGGCCGCTCGGCGGGATCAGCCGGGACTGGCCGGAGGCCGGGTCGAAGGACTTGATCCAGGGGTAGTACAGGGCGGCGTACTTGGAGTCGTAGCCGGCCGTCTCCTGGCGCCAGACGCGGATCTGGCGGGCGTTGAGACCGGGCGGCGGGTCGATGATCGCGACGCGGTCGCCCATCAGCTCGCAGTGCGCGATCAGACCGAGCTGGACGGCCTTGACCTGCTCCAGGTCGATCGCGCCGCGCTGGTAGGCGGCCATCAGGTCGGGCACCGCCACCATGGAGATCTCGTCGACGGCCTCCAGGCCGCCGAAGCCGGTGCGGTCGGCGCTGTCGCCCAGGTACTGGGCGGGACCCACGGACGCCGGCTCCTCGGTGGCCGGGACGGCGGGGGCGGCGGCGGAGACGGAGACGGAGGGCAGCGCCACCGTCTGGTTCTCGGGGCGGGCGAGCTGCGCGGCCGGCGCGGCCTCGGCCACGGTGATGAGCCGGGACCGCTCCTTGACCTGGGTGACGACGTAGGCGCGGTTGCCCTTCTTCGCCGACACGTCGAACGTCTCGACCGGCTGGTCGCCGTCCTTGACGATCAGCTTGAACCGCTCGGCGGGGCCCTCGCCCTCCGCGTCCGCGACCTCGACGCTCAGGTTGCCCGGGCCGGTCGCGGTCACGGTGAAGGTGCCGAGCTGCTTCGGCTCACCGGCGGGCAGCGCGGCCGGGGCGGCCGCACCGGCGACGGCGGCGGGGGAGGCGGCCTCGCCGGCCACACCCGCCGGGGAGCCGCCGACCCGGACGACGTACGCCGCCGAACCGCCGTTGTTGAAGAAGCCGTATACGGAGTGCGCCAGGTAGTACCCGTCGGTGAAGTCACCGAACGCCGCCACGTACTGGGTCCAGTTGGTCACCAGCGTCGGCTCGTTGAGCGGGCCGGTCGGGGCGAGCCCGACGAAGGCCGCCACCGAGGTGCCCACCCCCTCGATCGGGCGGGAGCCGCTGGCCACCTCCTCGACGTATACGCCGGGCGACAGGTAGGACGGCATGCTGTGCTCTCCTCGGGGTACGCGTCAGGACGTTTCCAACCTCACGCGCGAAGCGCGTCACTCGAAACGTCCTTCCGTGCACGTCCGGGGGCATGCTTGCTGCCCGGCGGGGCAATCGGCGGCTCGGGGGCGACCTCGGTGCCGCCCCGGGGCGGGTGGCGTCCGAGGGGCTCCGGGGGCGGGCCGGGGACGGACCTGGGGGCCTGCCCGGCCGGGAGGGCAGCCGGTGCGGTCCTGCCGGGCATCCGCTCTGCCCCGTGGCCTCTGACCTCGGTCACCGGCCACACCGTAGCGTCGCCGCGTGAGCCTGTGGACTTCTCTCGAACCCGCCTCCGTCACCGTCGACCCCGGCAGCCGGGCGACCGTCCGGCTGCGGGTGCGCAACACCGGTGACGTCGTCGACGAGTACCGTTTCGAGCCCGTCGGAGACGTCGCGCCCTGGACGACGGTGGAGCCGCAGACTCTGCGGCTGTACCCGGGGACGACCGGCACGGTCGAGCTGACGTTCGCTCCGCCCCGTACCTCGGACGCGACGGCGGGGCCGAACCCGTACGCGGTGCGGATCACGCCCACCGAGCACCCGGACGCGGTGACCGTGCCGGAGGGGAATCTGACGATCACCCCGTTCACGGAGGTGCGGGCCGAGCTGGTCCCGCCGACCGTGAAGGGGCGCTTCAAGGGCCGGCCCCGGCTCGCGATCGACAACCTCGGCAACACCAAGGTGACCGCCTCCCTCAGCGGCGGCGACAACGGCGACCGGCTCCAGTACGAGCTCCAGCCCGCCAACGTGCAGATCGAACCCGGCCGCGCGGTGTTCGTGGACACCACCCTGCGGCCCCGGCAGATCATCTGGTTCGGGTCGAAGGAGGAGCAGCCCTACCGGCTGGCCGTACGCCGGTCGGGGGCGCAGCCCCTGGAGGTCGACGGGACGTTCGTGCAGCGCGGGTTCCTGCCGCGCTGGCTGGCGACCGCGCTGAGCGTCACGATGGCCCTGGCGATCGCGTTCGTGATGATCTGGCTGGCGTACAAGCCGCAGGTGCGCTCCCTCGCCACGGAGAAGCTCGCGGAGGCCGGCGCCACCGCGCTGCCCAGCCCCTCGGCGCCCATCGAGAGCGCGCCGCCCGCGGCCGAGACCAGCGCGCCCGCCGCCCCGGAGGTCCCCGCGAACACCGGCGGGGACACGGCGGCCGCCGGGAGCGGCAGCGGTAGCGGCAGTGGGAGTGGCAGCGGGAGCGGCGGGGGGTCGTCGAGCACGACCACCAAGCCGAAGAAGCAGACCGCCGCCGACGCGGTGCAGGCCCTGGCGGCGCGCAGCGACGGCCGGCACATCTGCTACCGCGCCTATGTCGCCGACCGCGGCTGGCAGGACCCGGTGTGCGACGGCGCGATCGCCGGTACGACCGGCAAGAGCCTGCCCATCAAGGAGCTGAACATCGCCACGGTGGGCACCAAGGGCGTCAACGGCAACGGCGCCCATGTGACCGAGGGCTGGCTGACCGGCTCCAAGTGGTCGAGCGCGGCCGACGGCGCCGACATGTACATCGGCAGCCTCAAGGAGGCCGTCTCGCCGCTCCAGGGCTTCACCATCGGTCTGGGGGACGGCAGTTCGGTCTGTCAGAACGCGCACATCAAGGACAAGGGCTGGCGTGGCGTCGGCTGCTCGGACCCCAACGCCAAGGACAAGTGGATCTACGGCGGCAGCTCCATGGACTGGAAGCTCCAGCTGGAGGCGGTCCGCTTCACTCTTTGAGGCTGTCGCTCCGGCGCCTCATCGTGCAGGAAACCGTCGAAAGGGCCCGTGAGGGTGACTCTGTGGACTTCTCTTGAGCCGGCGGCCGCGACCGTCGACCCCGGCAGCAGTACGACCGTCAGACTCAGGGTGCGCAACACCGGTGACGTGGTCGACGAGTACCGTTTCGAGCCCGTCGGGGCCGTCGCGCCCTGGACGACGGTGGAGCCGCAGACGCTGCGGCTCTATCCGGGCACGACCGGCACGGTCGAGCTGACGTTCGCGCCGCCGCGCACCCCGGACGCGACGGCGGGGCCGAACCCGTACGCGGTGCGGATCACCCCGACCGAGCACCCGGACGCGACCACCGTGCCGGAGGGGAATCTGACGATCACCCCGTTCACGGAGGTGCGGGCCGAGCTGGTCCCGCCGACCGTGAAGGGGCGGTTCCGGGGGCGGCCCCGGCTCGCGATCGACAACCTCGGCAACAGCAGGGTCACCGCGTCCGTCGCGGGGGCGGACATCGGTGACACCCTGTCGTACGAGTTCCGGCCGTCGAACGTGCAGATCGAGCCGGGCCGTGCCGCGTTCGTGGACACCACGCTGCGGCCCCGGCAGATCATCTGGTTCGGCGGCAAGGAGCAGCGGCCGTACGCGCTGAGCGTGCAGCGCTCGGGGGCGGTGCCGCTCTCGGTGGACGGGACGTTCGTGCAGCGCGGGTTCCTGCCGCGCTGGCTGGCGACGACGCTGAGCATCGCGATGGCGCTGACGATCGCGTTCGTGATGATCTGGCTGACGTACAAGCCGCAGGTGCGCTCCCTCGCCTCGGAGAAGATGGTGGAGGTGAACGGCTCCGCGCTGCCGAGCCCCTCCGTGGCGGCGCCGTCCGTGCCGAAGACCGACTCCTCCGCGCAGGCGCCGGCGGACCAGCCGGCCGCCTCCGCCCCGGCGCAGAACGGTGACGGCGGCGGCTCGGGGTCGGGCTCCGGGTCGGGGTCCGGCGGCGGTTCGGGCGGGTCCTCGGGGTCGGGCGGCGGCGGTGGCGGATCCGACGACTCGGACGAGCAGACCGAGGCGGCCGGGCAGCTCATCATCGGGCGGGCCTCCAACCGCTGCGTCGACGTCACCGACGCCCAGAACGGCAAGGGCAAGGACGGCACGCCGCTGCAGATCTGGGACTGCGCGGGCTCCGCCAACCAGAAGTGGGACTTCCGCAGCGACGGCACGGTCCGCGCGCTCGGCCTGTGCATGGACGTCGCGTGGGGTTCGAAGGACGACGGCGCGGTCATCCAGCTCGCCAACTGCAGCGGCAACCCGGCCCAGCAGTTCGTGCTGAGCGACGCCGGTGACCTCGTCAACCCGCAGTCGAACAAATGCGTGGACGTCAAGGACAACGGGACCGGCAACGGGGCGAAGCTCCAGCAGTGGACCTGCTCGGGGACGCCCAACCAGAAGTGGCGCGTGGAGTAGGGGCACCCGCTCCCAAAGGGCCCGCCGGGCCTACCAGTTGGCCTCGCCCGGCACCAGGCGACCCGCCTTGCGGTACTCGCGGCGGGCCCCCTCCAGCAGGTCGCCGTCGCCGACCGGCTCGCCGCGTCCGGCGGCGAGATAGGCGGCGGTGACCACGGCGCTGCGGATCGACCCTCCGGCGAGTTCGAAGTCACGGGCCAGCGGGGCCGGGTCGACGTCGTCCGCGCACGGCACATGGGCGAGGCCGTGCCGCCACAGCGCGAGCCGCTGCTCCCGGTCCGGGAACGGGAAGTCGACCACCAGGTCCAGCCGACGGGTGAACGCCTCGTCGATGTTGGCCCGCAGATTGGTGGTGAGCAGCGCGATCCCGTCGAAGGACTCCAGGCGCTGCAGCAGATAGGCGCTCTCCATGTTGGCGTACCGGTCGTGGGAGTCCTTCACCTCGGAGCGCTTGCCGAAGACGGCGTCGGCCTCGTCGAAGAGCAGTACGGCGTCGGTGCGGTCGGCCTCGGTGAAGATGCGTTCCAGGTTCTTCTCGGTCTCGCCGACGTACTTGTCGACGACCGAGGACAGCTGGACGACGTACAGGTCGAGGCCGAGTTCGGCGGCGACGACCTCGGCGGACAGGGTCTTGCCGGTGCCCGACTCCCCCGCGAACAGGCCGAGCACCCCTCTGCCCCGGCCGCCGCCCGCGCTGAGCCGCCAGTCGCCGAGGACGCGGTCGCGGTGGCGGGCGCGCAGGGCGAGTTCATGGAGCTGGGCGAGGGGGCGGTCGGGCAGGACCAGGTCCGTCCAGCCGACGTCGGGGCGGATACGGCGGGCGTGCCGCTCCAGCCCGGAGGCGGACTGCTGACGGGCGGCGAGCCGGACGTGGTCGGCGGTGAGCGGCCGGCCCTCGAAGGCGGCGAGGGCGCGGGCGGCCCGCGCGGCCCGGGCGACCCGGTCGCCACCGAGGCGGTACGGGGCGACGGTCGCGGCCAGATCGAAGCCGGGCTCCTCGAACTCCCCGTTCCCTCGGCCCGGATCGAAGCCGGGCTCCTCGAACTCCCCGTCCCTTCGGCCCGGATCGAGACCGGCCTCCTCGAACGTCGCCTTTCCCGGGCGCAGATCGGAACCGGCGTTCTCCAACGCCCCGCTTCCCGCGCCCCGATGGAAAGCAGCCTGCTCGGGCTCCCTTCCCGCCGCGCCCAGTTCCGTCTCCCATACGGCGGTGCCGCCCGCCCTGCGGCGGGGGGCGTCCAGGACCAGGGGGTCGGTGGGGGACCAGTGGGGGTCGTAGGGGCGGGGGTCGGCGAGGAGGACGGTGACGTCCGGTGCGGCGGTCAGCGCGGCGACGAGCGGGGCCGGCTTCTCGGGGAGCCCGGTCACCACGATCGCCCGCCCGGTCAGCCGGGCCTCGCGCAGCAGGGCGGGGACGTGGTCGACGGGACCGGTGAAGCGCAGGGCGTCGAGGCCGGCCGTGTGCAGGGCGCCGGCGACGGCGGCCAGGCCGTCGCCCTCGCGGTGCTCCCGCAGGTACGCGGTGAGGGGGGCGCGCCGCAGCCGGTCGGCGAGCAGGCCGGTGAGGCCCTCGGTGGGCAGCGCGCGGGGCAGCGGATGCAGCAGGCCCCGCAGGGAGGCGTCCGGGGTGTCGTCCCCGAGGAGGTGCGCGAGGAGCCGGTCCGGGACGCGCAAGGAGCGGGTCAGGAAGGGGCGTTCGGGCTCCTCGGTCTCCAGCAGGCCCAGGGCGCCGAGCGGTGCCGAGGCGTGGAAGCGGGCGCGGGCCTCGGCGAGGTGCGCGGGCGCCCCGCACAGTTCCAGGGCGAGCCCGACCGTGGCCCGGCGCCTGCTGACGTCGTCGTTGAGGTAGCCGTAGAGCGGCTCGAACGTCCGGTCCAGATCGGGCGCGAGCGCCACGAGCAGGACGGCGAGGTCGAGAGCGGTGAGGGGGAGGCGGTCGGCGAGCGCGGTGAGGCGGTCGGCGGGCCCGTCCGCCGGTAGCTCCACCGGGGGGACCGGCCCACGGTCCAGCAGGTGCCGTACCGCCTCCTCGGACAGATACAGCCCGCGCAGCGGATCGGCGGCCGTGGGATCCCCCACGGCCCGCCGGTCGACGAGCAGCGCCACTCGCTCCCGCAGGGCGGTGAGACGCGCGAGCAGGGCGGTCGTCCCGTCGGCCGGCGCGGCGTCCGTACGGTCCGTCGGATTCCCGGGCGCCGTCACCGGCGTGCTCATCGGCCGCCCTCCTCCGTGCCCTCGCGGGCCGCGCGGGCCGCCGCCACCTGGTGGGGGCGGTGGGCGCGGCCGGCGTCCTGCGGGGGGTCGCCGTCGAGGCCGGCGACGCGGACGAGGGCGCCCTCGGTGACCGGCGGTCCGGCGTCGTACTCGGGATAGGCCGGGAAGGGGGCCGTCACCACCAGGTCCAGGGAGGGCTTGAGTTCGCCGCCCAGCGCGGACCAGATCTCGGCGAGGGAACGGGACTCGGTCTGCACCCCGGCCACGTTGACGGGCACCGCGAGCCCCAAGGCACCCAGTGCGCCGGGCAGTTCGTCGGCGGAGAGGATCTCGCGGGGGATGAGATTCGCCAACACGGCGGAAAGCAGCCGGTGTTCGTCCTGCGGGGTTTTCGTCCAGGCGGTGACGAGGTAGGAAAGCCGGAACCAGCGCGGCGGCTGACGTCGTTTCACCACGACGTCCCGCTCGTCGCGCACCGCGACCTGCCCGCGCTGGCGGCGGGCCACATCCTCCCGGATGTCGTACAAGTAGGCGTTCACCACGGGCGAGTTGCGCCGGGCCGCCCAGTCACGGGTGGGTGCCTCGAAGGAGACGTCGATGCCGGACCCGGTCAGCGCACCCCCGCCGAGCAGGCCCTTGAGGACCTCGTCGACCTCGTGGATCACCCTCGCGCCTCTCCCTCACCGTACGTCGGCCGCCTGGTGCCGATCGTCTCCCGGAGGCCCACGCGGGCGCAGGCGCGCCGGGGTCGGCGGCCGGGCACGACACGCTGCCCGCGTGTTCGCCTTCGAGTGCCCGTTCGGTCAGATGTAGCCTTCCCGGAGGGCATATGCCACCGCATGGGCCCGGTTCCGCAGATGCAGGCGCGTCGTGAGTCCGTGCATCACGTTCTTGACGGTTCGTTCGGAGTAGGACAGCTTGCTGGCGATCTCTCCGGTGTCGAGGCCCTCGGCGACCAGCCGCAGGACGTCCACCTCCCGTGGCGCGAGCCCCAGCGAGGGCGCGCCCGGGCGCCCCGCCGCGCCCCGGTGCAGGGTGCCGACCTGGCTGATCAGCCTGCCCAGCAGATCGGACGGCAGGTCGCCGTCACCGCGCGCGGCCGCCAGGACCGCCTGCACCAGCCGGTGCGCGGTGGCCTCACGGCGCCAGACGATCGCCCCCACCCCGCACTCGATGACGTCGAGCAGCTCGGTCTCACGGATCGTGCCCACCACGAGCACCACCCGGGTGCCCTCGGTACGGGTGATCCGCCGCAGCCGGGCCAGCGCCGTGTCGTCGAGGGTGTCCTCGACGAGCAGCGCGACCGTGCCGGGCGCGGGCGAGGGCTCCTCGCGGACCTCGATCTCCGGCCGGCCCCGCAGCTGGCTCGCGGCGCCCTCCCGGGAGATCGGGTCGGGGGCGAGGACGGCGACGGGTATGCGCCGTCTCGCGTTCGGCGTACCGGTCTCCGGCGTCCGGGCGTCGGAAGTCCGGGCATCTGCTGTCCGGGGTGAGCTGAGCAACCTGTCCCCCATGGTCACGGGCCCGCGGCCGGCGGGCACCGGTGGCGGCTGGGTCCGGTCAAGACTTCTGGGGTCCCCGGGGCGGGCGCAATCGTGGAGCACCACGAGCCGCACCACGAGAGCAACGGGGAAGCAACCACAAGATGCGAACATCACTGCAGGTCAACGGGGGTTCGATGGTCGTGAGGGAGGTTCGTCGTGAGCCTCGCCACAACGGCCGTACGACGTCGTGGGCAGCCGCGTCCGTCCGACGTACCGCGTCCGACGGCCGTACCGACTGGCAGGAGACAGGGATGAGCGGACCCTTGCGGGAACGCGACGACGCGCACGCGCTGCTCGCGGCCGAGGTCGAGCGCGCCCGGGCCGGCGCGGGCCGGCTGGTCCTGCTGCGCGGGGCCAGCGGCACCGGCCGCTCCGCGCTGCTGGAGTCCGCCGTGGCGCACGCGGCGGCGCGGGGCCTGCGGGTGCTGCGGGCCCGCTGCTCGCCCGAGGACACCGCCCTGCCCTTCTCCTGCGTCCTGCATCTCCTCGGCCCCGTACCGGAGTTCGCGGGCGAGGAGGTGGGCCCCGGCGAGGACGACCGGGGGAGCGCGGCCCGGCTGTGGCGGCTGCTGCGGTCGTACGCCGCCCAGGGCCCGGTGATGGTCGCGGTCGACGACGTCGACCTCGCCGACGACGCCTCGCGGCGCTGGCTGATGGAGGCGGCGCGGCGCGTCGACCGATTACCGCTGCTGCTCGTGGCCACCGAGCGCAGCCAGTACGACATCGATCCCCGGCCGACAGGTATCACGCACGCCCTCACCCCCTCCCTGATCCGTACCCACACCCTCGCCCCGCTCTCCGACGAGGCGTCCGCGGAGCTGTTCCGTGCCGCCTTCCCGGCGGCCTCGCCGGGGTGGACGGCGGACTGCGTCGCCGCCGCGGCGGGCAGCCCCCTGCTGCTGCACGCCCTCCTCGACGACCTCGCCGGCGCTCCCCCGTCCACCCCCGTGCCGCACACGTGCGCCGCGCTCTACCCCGGCTCCTACCCGGCCGCCGTCTCCTGGTGGCTGGAGACCGCCGGTGAGGCGACGGCGGAGGTGGCCCGCACCCTGGCGGCACTGGAACAGACGCGGGAGGAGTCCGTCTCCCCGGAGACCGCCGCCGGGCTCGCCGCGCTCCTCGCGGACGCCTGTGCCGGTGATCCGGCCCGGGTGTCCGGCTGGCTGACCGCGATGACCCGGCTGGGCCTGCTGCGGGAGGACGACGCGGGGCGTCCCCGCTACGCGCACCCCCTGCTGCGGGACGCCGTCCTCGCCGGCTGGTCCGCCGGGCGCCGGCAGGAGGCGCACCGGGCCGTCGCCGAGGCGATGCTGCGCCGGGGCGACGGCGTGGAGAACGTGGCCCGGCAACTGCTCGGCAGCGCACGGGTCGGCGAACCGTGGGCGCTGCGCGTGCTGCGCGACGCGGTCACCGTCGCCCTGCGCGCCGGCCGCCCCGACGACGCCGTCGGCTACCTGCGCCGTGCCCTCGCCGAACCCCTCCCCGACGACCTGCGGCAGCGGCTGCTGACCGAACTGGGCTCCCTGGAGTACACCTCCGCGGACACCCCGGTCGGCATCCCCCGCCTCGTGGAGGCCCTGGCCCTGCCGGCCGAACCCCGCGACCGGGTCCGTACGGCGATCGCCCTGGGCACGGCACTCGCGGGCCGCGGGGAGGTCCGTACGGCGGTGGAGGTGCTGCGCCGCACGGAGTCCCTGCTCCCCGGCCACCCCGACCTCACCCGCACCCTGCAGACCGCGTCCGCGCTGCTGTCCGACCAGGACCAGACCGTCCGCCAGGACGCCTACCGCTGGCTCGCGGAGGCCGCCGACCGCTCCCCCGAACTGGTCGGCGCCTCCGGCGAGGCCCTGCTGGTCCGCTACGCGGCGACCGCCGGGGACATCTCGGCGGCCGAGGCGATGCGCCGGCTGCGCACCCTCCTGGAGGAACCCGCCGACCCGCTCGCCGAGCCCTTCCTGCTGGGTACGGCGGCGGCGGTGGCCCAGTGGGCCGACGAACTCGACGAGGCGGAACGCCTGGTGGAACGCGGCCTGGCCTCCCAGCGCCCCTCCCTGCTGCACCCCATGGAACAGGCACTGCTGGACACCCGCTGTGACATCGCGGCGGCCCGCGGCGCCTACGACACGGTCCTCGCCGGACATCCGGGACAGGCCCGCGTCCGCCGTCGCGGCGTCCCCGGGAACGCGGACGCGCACGCCCTGACCGCGCTGGTGGAGACCGGCCGCACGGCCGAGGCCCGCGCGCTCGCGGACGGCTTCGACCTGCGGGACACCCCCGACTCCTGGGAGCTCAACCGTTTCCTCTACGCGCGGGGAGTCCTCCGTTTCACCGAGGGGGACGTGGCGGGCGCCCTGCACGACTTCCTGGAGTGCGGCCGCCGGCAGTCCGCCCGCGCCGTCCTCAGCCCGGTCGTCACCCCGTGGCGTACGGCGGCCGCGGAGTGCCGACTGGCCCTGGGCAACCCCCGGGAGGCGCTGGCCCTCGCGGAGGAGGAACTCCGGCTGGCCCGGGTCTGGAACACCCCCCGCACGGTGGGCCGGGCCCTGCGGGTCCTGGGCCGCGCCACCCGGGGCCGGCGCGGTCTGGAACTCGGCGAGGAGGCGGTGACGGTCCTCCGTGACTCCCCCGCCGAGGCCGAACTGATCGCCTCCCTCCTCGCCCAGGGCTTCCAGCTCACCGCGTCCGGCGAACGCGCCCGGGGCCGCGACCACCTCCGCGAGGCCGCCGAGCGCGCCGAACGCCTGGGCAGCGAGCGGCTCCTCGCCCACGCCAACCAGGCCCTGCGCACCGCGGGCGCCCGCCGCACCACCCCCGCCCACACCGGCTCCGGGTCCCTCACCGGCAGCGAACGCCGGATCGCGGAGCTGGCGGTGCAGGGCCGCACCAACACGGAGATCGCCGCGCTCCTGCATGTGGCCCGCCGTACGGTGGAGACCCATCTCACCAGCGCCTACCGGAAGTTGGGCATCAGGAGGCGGGGTGAGCTGCGGGCGGCACTGGAACAGTGACCGGCAGACCGCGTATCGGCTCCGTATCGGGAGGGGACATGGACACAACGGTGGAGTGGGTGGACGTACGCGAGCGGCTGCCGCGGTCCGGGACGCCGGTGGCGGCCGCGACGACGGGCCGCTACCCGGACGGGGAGGAGTTCTGGCTGGTGCTGCCCATGCACTTCACCACCCTCCACTTCGCCGAGGACGGCACCGAGCACCACGACTGCTTCGTCGACTCCGACAAGGTCGTCCGCCTTCCCCACGGCCGCCCCTGCGACGAGCCCGTCACCCACTGGGCGGCCCTGCCCACCCTCCCGGGCACGACCGTCCACCACGTCCTCGGGGACGGCGTGCGCACGGCCCTCCAGCAGGCCCGGCACCAGGACGGGGACGGGGACTAGGAGGCGTCGGCGGTCGGGTCGAGGACGACGGGGGCGCCGGCGAGGACCCCGCCGTCGAGGACGAACTCGCTGCCGGTGGAGAAGGTGGCCTCGGTGACGATGAACAGGACCATGCGGGCGACCTCCTCGGGGGTGCCGAAGCGGGGGAGCGCCTGGCCCGCGACGAACCGCTCGTCGAAGCCCGCCGTCATCGTCGTACGGATGGCTCCGGGGTGCACCGAACACACGCGGACACCGTGCGGGGCGAGCTCCAGCGCGGCCGTCTTGGTCAGACCGCGCAGCCCCCACTTACTGGCCACGTACGCGCCGACGCCCGCGTACCCGGTCAGCCCCGCGAGCGAGGACATGTTCACGATCACCCCGCCACCGGCCCGGCGCAGCGAGGGCGCCACCGTGCGCATGCCGAGCCACGCCCCTTGAAGGTTGACGTCGAGGACCCGGCGGAACTGCGCGAGGCTCTCCTCCTCGGTGCCGACCCAGGGAAGCGGGTGATAGAGACCCTCCACCCGCCCGGCGACGATGTCCGGGGCGAGAGCCTTCTCCCGTCGACCAGGACGGTGTCGTACCGGTCGAGGGTGGTGGTGGACTCGGTGCGGGTGACGAACGGGGTGGTGACGCCGACCAGGGCGAGGACGGCGGCGGCGCCGCCCGCGAAGCCGACCAGGAACCTGCTGTCGGGCATGCCGGGACCGTACCAGCCGCCGATCCGCCGCCGCCTCGACCATTCGGCCGATACCGGGATCGCCGCCCGCGCCTACCGTGGCCTGCATGAAATCCGGTTGGCTCAAGGGAGCCGCGCGCGGCGCCGCCGTCGGGGCGCTCTTCACGGCGGCGCTCATCGACCTGGCAGCCGCGGCCGACCTCGACTACCCGCTGTGGCGTCCGGCGGTGGTGCTGGCGGTGGGCCTGACCGCGGTCCTGTGGCCGGCGGCCCGCCGCCCGGCCTGGCTCACCCCGCAACTGCGCACCACGGTCCCGGCGCTGCTCTCCCTCGCCTACACGGCCTCCGCCCACCTCCCGGACCACACGGCCCCCTCCGGCCCCGGCGAGCTGGCGATCCTCCTCTGCCTCCTCTTCGTCGCCGTACGACACTGCCCACCGCGCTGGTCGGTGGCGTGCGCGGCGCTGGACGCGGGGGCGCTGCTCGCGACGCCGTCGCGCTATTACGGGACGCTGCCGTCGGACGGGGCGCTGGGGTTCACCCTCGTGGGCCTGATCCTGATCGGCATGGTCGCCGGGCTGGCCGCCTACCTCCGCTCCCTCGACTACCGCCGCACGGTCGCCGTCGCCGACACCCGTCGCGAGGAGCGGCTGGCGATCGCGGCCGACCTGCACGACTTCGTGGCCCACCATGTGACGGGGATCCTGGTCCAGGCCCAGGTGGCCCGCATGATGGCGACGAGCGAACCGCAGGGCCTGGACCCGGTCCTGGCGGGCATCGAACGCGCCGCGACGGAGGCCCTCGCCTCCATGCGCCGCACGGTGGGCGTCCTACGGGACACGGACGGCGGGGCGGACCGGCGTCCGGTGGGCGATCTGGCCGGGATCCCGGGCCTGACGGAGGGTTTCGCGTCCCCCGCCCAGAGGGTCCTCCTCGACCGTGACCCGATGCTCCCTGCCGACCTCCCCCACGAGGTGCAGGCCGCCGCCTTCCGGGTGGTCCAGGAGTCGTTGACGAACGTACGCCGTCACGCGGCCGACGCCACGACGATCACCGTCCGCCTCCGTCACTCCGCGGGCCACCTGGAGGTCACGATCCGCGACGACGGCCGGGGCGGCACCCAACTCCCCGCCGAGGCCCACGGCGGCGGCTTCGGCCTGGTCGGCCTGACGGAACGGGTCACGGCGCTGGGCGGCGAGCTACGGGCGGGCCCGGGGCACTCGGGCACCGGCTGGGAGGTCAGGGCCCGCTTCCCGGCTGCTCAGGAGCCGTAGAGGGGCAGCCCCTCGGTGGAGATGGTCCACTCGGCGATGGTGACGTCCTCGCCGTAGAGGAAGTCCTTGCCGCCGGAACGCGAGGTCGGATTCCCGCCAGCGGGGTTGGCCTTCTTTCGGGAGAGTCGGTGACGGCTCGCGGTCCTGATCGTGAGTCCGTTCGACCCACACCCCGCGAGAGGCAAACGCATGCATGTGGACCCCGGGCTCAAGGTGCTGTACTTCGGGACTCCCGTGGTACTGATCAGCTCACGCAACGAGGACGGCACCGCGAACCTCGCGCCGATGTCCTCCGCGTGGTGGCTGGGCCAGTCCTGCATGCTCGGTCTCGACAACAGCAGCCAGACGACCGCGAATCTGCTCCGCGAGGGCGAGTGCGTGCTCAACCTGCCCTCGTCGGCGATGGTCGACACCGTGGACCGGATCGCGCTCACCACGGGGAAACGGGCCGTGCCGGACCACAAGGCGAAGCAGGGCTACCGGCACGAACCGGACAAGTTCCCGGCCGCGGGGCTGACCGAGCAGAAATCGGAGCTGGTCCAGGCGCCGCGGGTCGCGGAATGTCCGATCCAGCTGGAGTGCGGGGTCGTCTCGTCCCATCCGTTCGGCAGCCCGGCTGCCTATGCCACCGCCTTCCAGGTCGAGGTCCTTCGGGCCCATGTCGAGGAGGAGCTGGTCATCCCGGGAACGCACCATGTGGATCCCCGCGGCTGGGATCCGCTCATCATGAAGTTCTGCGAGTTCTTCGGCGGCGGACGCACCGTCCATCCCTCGAGACTCGCCGAAGGGTGGAACATGCCGCATCGGCTCCAGCCGGCGACCTAGTACTGCAACTAGGGCCCCGGCACTACCGCCTCACGCGGTGGCGCAGGTACACGACTCCCGAGTCGAAGGTGCGGGTCTCGACGAGTTCGAGGTCCACCCGGCGCTCGTGGTGGGGGAAGAACGGGATGCCGCCGCCGACCAGCACCGGGTAGACCACGGTCCGGTACTCGTCGATGAGGCCCGCCGCGGCCGCCTCGGCGGCGAGGGTCGCGCCGCCGATCGCGATGTCGCCCGGACCCGGCTCGGCCCGCAATCGCCCGATCTCCTCCGCCAGGCCGCCCGAGGCCAGGCGGGCGTTGCCCCGCACCGAGGAGAGGGAGGTCGAGAAGACCACCTTCGGGAGCGGATTCCAGAGTGCGGCCCACTCGCGTTCCGCGTCGTCGAGCGCGCGTTCCTGGTCGGCGGTCTCCCAGTACAGCATCGTCTCGTACAGCCGCCGTCCCAGCAGGTGGACGCCGACGTCTCGGATCTCGTCGATCCAGAAGCGGAAGACGTTGTCGTCGGGCACCGTCCAGTCGATACCGCCGTCCGGGTCGACGATGTAGCCGTCGAGTGAGACGTTCATCGAATAGGTCACGCTGCGCATCGGACGTCCTCCTCGGTGCAGGGTTCGACAGTAGGACCGCCGGACGGCGCGGGACTCATCGCGGCTCGTGGGATCCGCAGGCGAGGGCCTCCTCGATCAGGTCGGCTGCCGCCGCCGCTCCCCCGGCCGTGGCGAGTTCCGCGCGGAGGGAGCGGAGGCCTTCGCGGATCTCCGGGGACGCGATCACCTCCGCCACCGCCGCGCGCAGCGCCTCCGGGGTCGCCTGCTCGCGTGGGAGGTGGACGCCCAGGCGGAGGTGTTCGATCTGGGCCGCGTTCACGCGCTGCTCGGCCATCTGGGGGACCGCGACCATCGGGACGCCGTGGGCCACCGCCTCCATCGTGCCGCCCATGCCGGCGTGGGTGATGAAGGCCTCCGCGTGGGAGAGGACGGACAGTTGGGGGACGTGGGCGTGGATCTCGACGTTCGCGGGGATCGGGCCGAGGTCGGACGGGTCGACCTCGAAGCCCACCGGCATCACCACGTGGTGCTCGGTGTCCGCGAACGCCTCGACGCAGGCGCGGTAGAAGTCGTGGCGGCGCGTGAACTGCGAGCCCAGGGAGATGAGCAGGACGCGGGCGTCGGCGCGCGGGGGCCGCCAGGTGCCCTGGTGGGAGCGGTCGCCGAGGAGGGGGCCGGTGTAGGCGACGCGGCCGGCGGTGACCGTGTCCGGGCGGCGCTGGAAGGCGCGGGGCAGGGCGGCGATCGCGTAGGCGGGGGACGCGACCTTCAGGAGGCGTGCGGGGTCCAGGCCCCGTGAGGTGAAGGCGGCGGCGAGGTCCGGGAAGGCGGGGAGGGCGGGGATCTCGGGGATGCCGTCGAAGAGTTCCGGGATGACGCCGTCGTAGGAGAGGTGGGTGGGGGAGAAGAGGACCGTGGGGAGCTGCCACTGGGCGGCGAGGACCAGGCCCGCGAAGCCGTAGACGTCGTGGAGGATCAGGTCGGGGCGGTCGGCGGAGTAGGCGCGGATGAGGGTGGGGAGGGCGCCGAGGGAGACGTGGACGGCGCGGGCGAAGCCCTCGGAGAGACGCTCGGGGGGTTGTGAGCCGTCTTCCGCGTCGACCGGGTAGAGGACGGGTTCCGCGCCGGCCGCCTTCACATGGTGGACGAAGTGCTCGCTGATCGCGTACGTCACCCGGTGGCCCCGGCGGACCAGTTCCTGAACGACACCGAGGGTCGGGTTGACGTGGCCGAGCATCGGCAGGTTGACGACGGCGATGTGAGCGGGGCGGGTTCCGGGCACGGGCGTGGTCCTGTCCTGTCGGCGGGCGATGCGCGGTTCTGCCCAACGAACCCGCGGCGCCGTCCGTGACCCCTCCGTCGCGGAGGATCACTCGATCGAGGAGTGGGGGTGGTGGGGTGTTGACGGCGTGACCGGGGGTGGCGTCGGCCCGTTGGGGTACCACGACCCGACTCCCACGACAGGAGCAGCCCCATGCCCCGATCGATGCCTCTGCCCTTCATGGAGGAGGGGATGGCCCGGTGGCCGTTCGGCCCGCCCAACGCCGGGGTCTGTCTGGACTTCACCGGCACCCCGCCGACGACCGCCGAGCTGCGGGCGCTCGTCGCCGAGCGCTGGGCGGGACTGCCCCGGCTGGGCTGGCGTCTGCTGCCCGGGCCGCGTCGGCACTGCTGGGTGACGGGGGACGGCGGCGACCCCGCCGGGCAGGTGGGCCGGGAGGACGACACTTTGCGGGAGGCGGTGGCGGGGTGGTTCCACACGCCCTTCGCGGAGGGGCGGCCGCCGTGGAGGCTGCACGTCCTGCGCGGGGCGGCCGACGGGGAGTTCGGGCTGCTGTTCCGGATGCACCACAGCCTGCTCGACGGGTGCTCCCTCACCACCCTGCTGCGGGCCCTCCTCGACGGTGCCCCGCCGGTGGACGCCCCCGCCGCCCGTGCCGAGCCGCGCACCCGTCGGCGGACGGCCGTCGGCGGGCCGGGCCTGCTGACGGCGGGGCTGGCGGTGCCGCTGCCGGGCAAGGGCGAGCGGCGGCCCGCGTTCACCGTGGTGCGGTTGCCCGCCGAGCTGCTGCGCGGGGCGCGCAGGGCGGTGCCGGGGCGGCGGGTCACCACCAACGAGGTGTTCCTGGCGGCCGCCTCGGGGGTGCTGCGGTCCTGTCTGCTCGGGTCCGCGGGGGTCCCGGGGCCGGCCGGGCGGGTCTGGCTGTCGGTGCCCGTCGACCAACGGCCGCCCGGACACGGGGACTTCCTCGGCAACGCCTTCGGCAATGCGCGGGTGCCCGCGCCGGTGGGCCTGGCCGATCCGGCGGCCCGGCTCGCCGCCTGCGCCGGGCTGCTGACCACCGTGGTCCGTCCCCGCCGTACGGCGGAACGGCTGCTCGAAGGGGTCGCCGGGGCGTTCCCCGCAGCGGGGCAGGCGCTGGCCCGGGGCCGGCTCTTCGCCCCCGAGTACGCCCCCGCGGCCTGCTCCTACGTCCACCTGCGCGAGGGCGGCCGCACCCTCGCCGGGCGGCCCCTGCGGCGGGTCACCGCCGTCCCCATGGTGCCCCCGGACGACACGGTCACCTTCACCCTCGGCGGCTGCGCCCGCGGCCACACCCTCGGCGTCGCCACCAACTCGGGCGCCGAGGACGCGGAGCTCCTCGCGGAGTCCTTCCTGCACGAGCTGGGGCTGCTGGGGCGGTGACGAGGTGCGCCTCCCGCCGCGGCGAGGTCCGACCGCCTCGGTCGGCCCCGGGGGACCTTGCTACCTTCCGTGGTCATGAGCGACAGCGTGTACGTCGGCAACGCGGGCAGCGACGCGGCACTGGACCGGGGCTGGCTGCTCGGGCACTTCAAGGACGCCTCCGATCCCCGGCACAGCGAGCAGGTCGAGATCAAGTGGGGCGTCCATCCGAAGGGCGACGAGCGGGCGCGATGGGTGACCGGGGAGGCGCGCACCGCCCTGTTGGTGCTGATCAGCGGGCGGTTCCGGGTCGAGCTGCCCGGGCGCAGTGTGGTGCTGGCCGAGCAGGGCGACTACATCGTCTGGGGGCGGGGCGTCGACCACTCCTGGTACGCGGAGGAGGAGTCGGTCGTCCTGACCGTCCGATGGCCGTCCGTCCCCGGGTACGCCGTGCCGTGAGGGCCGGAGAAACCGGTCTGCTGAGTGTCGGCCTCCCCCCTTAAGGTGGGCCGGAGTTGTGGAAATCGATGAGGGGGGCATGCGATGTCCGGATGGAAGCGCGGCCGGATACGAAGATCCGTCTGGGCGGTGGTGACCGCCACCGCGGTGCTCGCACCGGTGAGCGCCGTGACGGCGGTGGCCTCGGAAGGCGGCGGACCCGTCCCGGTCGGCACGGTCTCCGAGGTGTCGGGCCGGGGGAGCACGGCCGGGGCAGAGCTGGCGGACGGCGCGCGCGCCGAGCTGGTCGACGGACGGAACGTACGGATCACGCCGGACGCGGAGGGTGCCGCGGGCGGGACGTCCCGGTACGCGATCGGCGCGGTGGACGGGGCGGTGTCGGTGCGTCCGGCCGGGGAGTCCGAGGCGACGCGGCTGTCGTCGGCGGCGACCGGCACGCGCGCCGGCGCGGAACGCGAGAGGTACGTGGCGGCGGCGACGTACACGGTGAAGCTGAACATCACCCACGCCGCCGTCAACTCGAAGCTGTTCTACGTCTGGAACCGCACGACCTGGACGTCGTACGCCGTGAACAGCGACGCCATCGGTCCGTCGGCGACCGTGAAGCTCCCGCCGGGCGACTACTTCTCGATCGCGCTGCACAGCGACTGGCAGCAGCCGAGTTATCTGCTGACCCGGACCTTCACGGTCGGTTCGGCCGCCACCACGGTCTCCTTCGACCAGCGGCTGGCCAAGGAGACCGCGATCCGCACGGACGACACCACCGCGACCCGGATGTCCTCCGCCGCGTGGATCAGCGTCCCGGGCGGTGACCTGGCGGGCTTCGCGGGCAGCGGCACCGACAAGGTGTACGTGACCCCGTTCACCCAGCAGGGCGTCTCCCTGCGGCTGCACGACGTGCTCGGCGCGAAGGGGTCCTCGGCGGCCGTGCCGAGCCCGACCAGGTACGACCTCACGCACACCTGGACCACGACCGTGCCGGCCACGCCCGTGCGGACGGTCCGCAGGGCCGACCTGGCGAAGACCGTCACGACGGTGCGGGCCCCGGGCACGCGCACGCCCGCCGACCTGCTGAGCGTCCCCGGCTTCGGCGAGTGGACGGGCGTGTACATCGGCAGCCCGGTCCCGGTGGCCGCCTCCGTCACCGAGTACGCCACACCCGGGATCACCTACAGCCGGCTGCTGCACTACGGCACCGGCGACCTGACCCTGAACCTGCCCGACCGCACCCTGTCGGCCGGCACCGCCGAGGGCGAGGTACTCGGCGCGGGACCGGCCCAGCCGGTGCGCCGGGAGTGGGGCGGCTCGCAGCGCAACGCCGGGAAGATCTGGCTGTACGAGCCGTTCGCCCACGGTGACACCGCAGGGCACGCGGGCCTCGACGGCCGGGCGGCGTACACCTACAGGCTGACCGGCGCCGACGGTGTGACCTACGCCCAGGCGTCCGGCCTCGACGCGTACGACACGGTGACCTCGGCGGCGCTGCCGTCGGCCCAGCAGACCTACACCCTGGACCAGACCGTCCACCGCAGGGTGCCGTACTCCCGGCTCTCCACGGATGTCCACAGCCTGTGGACGTTCCGCTCGGCGTACCAGTCGGGCCAGGAACTCCCGCTGATCGACGCCCGGGCGACGGTCGGCGGACTGGACGGGTACGGTCGCGCGGCCGCCGGGACGGTCCGGATCGACCCCACCGCCACCACCCGCAACCGGCCCGCGGCCGAGGCGAACACCAAGGTCACGGCCCTCGCCTACTCGACGGACGACGGCGCGACCTGGACCGGTCTGACGCTCGCCGACGACGGCTCGGCGACCCTCGACGTCCCCGCCGGCGCCTCCTTCGTCTCCCTGCGCCTCACCGCCGCCGACGACCTCGGCGGCAGCCTCACCCGCACGCTGCGGCGGGCGTTCGCGGGCCCCGCGCCCCAGGGCGACGAGCGGGCCGGCGCGACCGGCGTCTCCGGGGTCGTGGTCAACGGGGGCAAGCCGGTGGTGCTGACCCCCGAGCCGCTGCAGCAGTTCACGGCGAAGTTCACGGTGAACGACCCGGCGGGCGTCGCGACCGCCGGCATCCAGCTCTACCGGGGCTCCTACGACACCCCCGACGCCGTCCTCTACGAGACGTGGCCGGCGACCTGCACCAAGGCGACGGAGACCACCTCCACCTGTGAGGCGCAGTTCGCGTACGTCCACCCGCGCTCGACGCTGGGCCGCAACGCCTTCGCCGGTTCCTGGAAGGTGGCCGTCTGGGCCGAGTCCGCCGACGGTACGGGGGTCAGGGACGTGCACGCGATCAAGACGGTGCCGGTCGTCCGCGACGCGGCCCTCACCGCCAACGCCACGCCGGAGCCGGTCGCCAAGGGCGGCACCCTCACCGTCACGGGCAAGCTCACCCGCGCGGACTGGGAGACCCTGGGCGGCTACCACGGCTACTCCGGCATGAAGGTGCAGCTCCAGTTCCGCAAGAAGGGCGCGACCGCCTACAGCCTGGTCAAGACGGTCACGGCCGACAGCGCCGGCGCCGTGAGGACCACGGTGAAGGCCACGGTGGACGGTTACTGGCGTTATGTGTTCACCGGTTCGTCGAGCACGGAAGCGGCGACCTCGGCCGCCGACTACGTCGACGTCCGCTGACCGCTCCCCACCCTCTCGGGCCCCGGCTCCACGGCCGGGGCCCGACGCGTTGTCAGGGGGTGCCTCGCGCAGGACCGCGGTGGCTGCCGCCGGGCGGGATTCAGCTGCCGCCGGCTTCCCGCGCCACGCGCTCGAGCCTGCGCCGGTGGCTTTCCCACCCCTCCTGATCCTGCGGGGGCAGGTTGTCGTTCCCCCGCAGGAACCCGGCGCTTCCGTCGAGGAGCTCACGCACGATGTCGGCGTGCCCGGCGTGCCGCTGGATGTCGGAGATCACGTGCACCAGGACGCGGTGCAGGGTCACCTCCCGCCGGTCCTGCGGCCACCACGGGACCCGACCGGTCGCGTCCAGGCCCAGCGCCGCGATCGTGGCGTCGGAGTGCTCCCACACCCGGCGGTACAGACCGACGATCTCCTCGCGCGACTCGTCCGCGGTGGCCCACATGTCCGCGTTGGCCTCCGCGTCCTCCCCGTACCACGAGGGCGGCGGCCCCTCGTCGAAGAACGGCCGGCCGAACACGTCGGCGAAGTATCCCAGTTCCACCCCGGCGGCATGTTTGACCAGGCCCAACAGGTTCGTCCCGGTGGGAGTGAGGGGGCGTCGGACGTCGTACTCCGAGAGCCCTTCGAGTTTCCACAGCAGGGTGTCCCGTGCGCCCTGGAGGTACCGCTGGAGGTCCGCTTTCGGGTTCGGTTCGGTCATGGCGGCCAGTCTTCCAGCCGCCACTGACACTCGGCTCCCCGGAAAGCCCCGAGGCCGAGCCGGGACCGAGGGTGTCCATCTATCTGAACAGAAATCATGTACAGGTCCATTGACGAGTCCACGCCACGCTTCTAGCGTGCCGTGGAAAGCGCTTTCTCCATCCGCTCCCGCACCCGCCCGTTCTGGACATGGAGATCAACGATGCGTCACATGAGACCTGTACTGCGCTCCACCCTGGCCTGCACCGGCCTGCTGGCGGGCGCGCTCGTCGCGCTCGCCGGCACCACCCCCGCCCAGGCCGCGACCGTCCGCTACGAGGCCGAGACCTCCCCGGCGGTCTGCACCGGCAGCCTCGACTCCGACTGGGCCGGCTACTCCGGCAGCGGATTCTGCAACGGCACCAACGCCACCGGCGCCTACGCCCAGTTCACCGTGAACGCGGCCACCGCCGGCACGGCCACCCTCAACGTCCGCTTCGCCAACGGCACCACCACCGCCCGCCCCGCCTCCCTCGTCGTCAACGGGACGACCGTGCAGACGCCGTCCTTCGAGGCCACCGGCGCCTGGTCGACCTGGGTCACCAAGACGCTCACCGTGACCCTCACGGCGGGCAGCAACACCATCCGCCTCAACCCCACCACCGCCGAGGGCCTGCCCAACGTCGACTACGTCGAGGCGACGACGACCGACGGCACCACACCCCCCACCGGCGGCGCGATCTACGTCTCGCCCAGCGGCACCGACGGCGCGGCCGGCACCTCCTCCGCGCCCACCACCCTCACCTCGGCGATCAGTCGGGTCACCGCCGGCGGCACGATCTACCTGCGCGGAGGGACGTACAACTACAGCTCCACGGTGACGATCCCGCAGACCACCAGCGGCACCGCGAGCGCCCGCACCACCCTGTCCGCCTACCCCGGTGAGACCCCCGTCCTCAACTTCTCCGCGCAGAGCGAGAGTTCCTCCAACCGCGGGCTCCAGCTCTTCGGCTCGTACTGGAAGGTCTACGGCGTCGTCGTCGAACGCGCCGGGGACAACGGCATCTACGTCGGCGGCAGCCACAACGTCATCGAGCGCACCGTCACCCGCTACAACCGCGACACCGGGCTCCAGCTCGGCCGGATCGCCTCCTCGACCGCCAGCGCCGACTGGCCCTCGGACAACCTGATCCTGAGCGCCGAGTCGCACGACAACGCCGACTCCGACGGCGAGGACGCGGACGGCTTCGCCGCGAAGCTGACGACCGGCACCGGGAACGTGTTCCGGTACGCCGTCTCCCACAACAACATCGACGACGGCTGGGACCTGTACACCAAGACGGACACCGGCGCGATCGGCCCGGTGACGATCGAGGACTCCCTGTCCTACAACAACGGCACCCTCTCCGACGGGACCGTGAACTCCAACGGCGACCGCAACGGCTACAAGCTCGGCGGCGACGACATCGCCGTCAACCACGTCGTGCGGCGCAGCATCGCCTACCACAACGGCAAGCACGGGTTCACGTACAACAGCAACCCGGGCTCCATGGCCGTGTCGAACAACCTCAGCATCGACAACGCCCAGCGCAACTACTCCTGGGACGCGGGCACGTCGGTCTTCCGCTCCAACACCTCCTGCCGCTACAACGTCAGCGGCTCCAACGACAAGACGGTCGGCGACGCCGACAGCACGAACCAGTTCTGGACGGGGACGAACGGTTCCCGCTGCGCCTCCTCGTACGGCGGGGCCCTCGCCTGGTCCTTCGCCTCGGACGGCAAGCTGGTCGTGACCCTGGGAGGCACCAAGGTCACGCTGTAGCCGTCGCACCAGGAAGGCCCGGGCGGCCGGTTTCCGGGCCCGGGCCTTCCGCGCGGGGGCCGCGCCGCCCATCCTGGGCACACGGGATTCGCCGTCGAGCAACTGCACGCGAGTTTCCCGCCCGGCAAGCAGAACGAGCTCAAGGAGCGGCAGTCGGCCCTGGTGCTGCGGGACGACGAGGAGGACGGGGCCCCGCCGCGCCGGACGGCCGTGGATCTCGACGGGGGTGTGGTGGTCGTGCGGATGCCGGAGGCGCAGCCGTCCCGGCGGGGTAGAACTGGGCGTACCAGCGCCGCAGGTGCCGGATGCCCTGTTCATGGGGGAGCAGGACCGGGCGGGGCTGGTGGATCTTGTGGTCCCAGATGTGGACCTCCTCGCGGACCTCGCCGAGGGCCTCCGCGCGGAAGACGAGTTTGAGGGCGGGGGTCAGGAACCGGGCGCGGGGTGGTTTGCGCAGGTAGTAGAGCATGCGCAGTTCGCTGGTGTGGTCGTCGACGGGGGTGCTCAGGGCCACCGCTGTCACGGAGAGGACCGGGCCGTGGGTGCGGACGACCATCACGCCGGGGCCGTACATGAACGCGTCGAAGGTGTTGTCGATGTCCCGGCCGAGGACGCGCCGCCGGATCCGGCCGCGCACCTCGGCGAACGGGCCGTCCACCCGCCAGTCCTGCACCGGGGGTTCGGCCTGACCGTGGATGAAGTGGAAGTGGGACTCGTCGACGATGTTCTCGCGCATCTCCTGGATGTGGACGCGGGCCCGGCAGATGTCGTCGACGGGGGTGGAGAAGGCCGGCGAGGTCGTCTCGGGGATCCCGGGGACCTCCCAGGCGGGGGCGTCGGGGCCGACGTACACGAAGACGAGCCCGCTGTGCTCGCGCACGGGGAGACCGCCGAGGGAGACCTTGGGGGTACGGCGCGCGAAGGGGGCCTCGACGCAGTGGCCGTCGGTCCCGAACCGCCAGCCGTGGAAGGGGCACTCCACCGTGCCGTCGACCACCTTCCCGCCGGCGCCCAGGTGGGCGCCGTAGTGGGGGCAGTGGGCGTCCCGCACGGCCGCCTGCCCGTCGCTCCCGCGGAAGGCGATCAGCGCCCGGCCGAAGTAGTGCAGGCTGCGGACCGTGCCGGGGCGCAGTTCGGCGGAGCGCAGCACGGCGTACCAGCCGTACGGCACGGTCGGCATGGGGTACGCGTCGGCCCGGGGATCGCGGGGGAGGGCGGCGAGGAGGGCGGCAGCCTTGTCATGACTCCGTCGTAAGCGCATGGGGTGATGCTAGAGCGCAACGGAGCCGGTGGGGCGGAGGAACCCCGGGTCAGGGCGCGCACGATATGCGAAACGAAAGTCGTTCGTTTCGTATTGACTATACTGGGGGCATGCCCATCGCCCCCGCCCCCCTCACCCGGCTCGCCGAGCAGCTCGGCGCGTCCCTCACCCGGCCCGAGAGCGAGCTCCTCGCGCCGGACGGCTCCTGGAACCTCTCCCAGACGCTGCAGCACTGCGCCCAGACCGTCCGCTACTCGGTGACCGGATACCCCCGGCTGAAGCCGGCCCTCTTCCGGGCCACCGCCGGGACCCTCGCCAAGCACCTCTTCCTGCGCCGGGGCGCCACCCGGCACTCCCTGGACGCGGAACTCGACGGCGCCCCGCCCCTCGACCCCACGCTCCCGGCCGCCGAGGCGGCGGCACAGCTCGTGGACGCGGTCGCCCTCTTCACCGCCCACACCGGGCCGCACCCGCTCCACCCGGCGTACGGCCGCTGCACGCACGCGCAGTACGAGCGGCTGCACGCCATGCACCTGGCCGAGCATCTGCCAGGGGCGGCCGATGCGTGAGGCCCGGGCGGCAGCCCCGCGGCGGGGCCGTCCACGGGACGCCGGACGGGACCGCGCCCTGCTGGAGACCACGCCGGCCGAGAGCGGGTTGGCCGTCCACGGGACGCCGGACGGGACCGCGCCCTGCTGGAGACCACGCCGGCCGAGAGCGGGTACGGCGGGCTCACCACCGGTGCGGTGGCGGCCCGGGCCGGGGCCACGACCCGGGCCGAGGACCCGGCGAAGCAGCCCGGCACCGGCAGCCTCGGAGCGCGGCCCGACTGCTGCCGTTCGTCCTGCGGGCCCGGCGGCGCCCGCGCACACGCCCGCGCCCGCCGCTGGTCCCGGCTCCGCCTGCTGAGCTGCGGCGACAGCACCTTCAAGTACGACCTCGGCAGCGAGGACGAGGAGGGCGGCCAGGACTCCACCGTCTCCGTCTTCACCCGCGACGCCGACGGCACGGTCCGCCACTTCTACTCCGCGCACCCCCGCATGGCCGACGACATCGCCGAACGCGGCATCGACCTGCTCACCCCCGTCTGGCACCTCCTCGACCTCACCCCGGGCGGCCGCGGCGACTGGTATCCGGACCTCGACCACGGATGACCTGGTGTCTCACGCGGTGCCGAAGTTGCGGATCGGGAAGCCGCCGCCGTCCGGGCGGGAGGCCTTCTCCTTGGCCTCCGTGTAGACCTCGTCGAGGACGGCGGGCATGCCCGCGTAGTTCATCGCCCGCCTGACGCGCTCGCGGAGCTCGTCCCAGTCGATGTCGCGGTTCTTGACGCCCGCGAGACCGCAGAGCTCCTTGAGCTCGGTACGGGCGTTCTTCGCGCGGCGCGTGGTGGTGTCGCCGTTCTTCGGATACGCGTCGGTGAGGAGCGCGGCGAGGCGGTCGATGTGCTGCTCCTGCGCCTTGGCCTTCGGCATCCGGCCCTTGTCGTCGAGCGGCAGGACCAGCCCGTCGCCGCGCCGGTCGGCGGGCCGGTACTCGGGGAAGTCCTGGAAGTCCGGCATGCTCAGCCGGCCCAGCAGGGCGCTCATCGGCTGGACCGTGCCGTGCCGGGCGTCCTGCCGGATCTCCTCGACGAGCCCGTCCGGGGCGTAGGTGACGAGGGAGTTCGGCACCGCCGTACCGACCACCTCGGTCATCCACTGGCCGCGGATCTCGTACTGGTCGGAGTCCTTGGCCTTGTCGGTGCTCTGACTGATGTTGTCCCGGTCGTAGGAGGAGTTGATCTGCTTCTCGCTGACCGCGTTGCCGGTCGCCCGGCGGTAGGTCTCCAGGGGGACGAGGAAAGACCGCACCAGCGGGGTGGTCGCGGCCGTGGGGGTGGCGAAGCGGTTCGCGTCGCCGCGGTTCTTCTGGTCCTGGTAGGTGCGCATGTAGTGCATCGACCGCCACGGGCGGCCCATGTTCAGCCAGGCGGAGTCCCGTTGGCCGCGGAAGTCGACCGAGCCGTCCGCGCCCTGGTGGATGTCCTTGTGGGAGCCACCGGTCATGACCGGCGCGTACACCGTCTGGTAGACGCGGACGAACGTCTCGCCCTGGTGCTCCTCGACGTCGATGTCACCGCGGTTGGTGAGGGACGTCTTGCCGCCCGCCGACGCCACGTAGCTGGGCTCCTGATGGATCATCCGCTGGACGTGACGGCCGGCGGCGGTCTGACCCGTCACCCCTTCGGCGGCGCGCTCCCGTACCGGTGCCGGGCCGCTCAGCACCCGGGTCGCGTTCTCCTCGGCGGCCCGCTCGAAGCGGTCGGACGGGTCGCTGACCCGCAGTCCCGTCCCGTCGTCCGTGCCGGCGACGGGGCCCCGGCGCTGCTGGATGACATGGGTGAGCTCATGGGCGAGGGTGTGCTTGTCGCCGCCGCCGTCCCCGATGACGACATGGTGGCCGGAGGTGTAGGCGCGGGCGCCGAGGTCGGCGGCGGAGCGGCGGGCCGCGGAGTCGGTGTGCAGGCGCACGTCGGAGAAGTCGGCGTCGAGCCGGGCCTCCATCTCCGCCCGCAGCGGGGCCGCGAGCGGCCGGCCGGGGGAGGAGAGCACGGTGTCGACGGCCGAGCGCTGCACCGGGGCGGTGCCGGTGGTGTGGCCGCAGCCGGGGCCGTGCCGGTGCCGGTCGCTGTCGCGGGCCTGCTGGACGGTGCGGGTGACGGCCGCGTTGCCGGCGGCACGCTGCAGGGCGAGGAGACCGGTCGGGGACAGCGGGGGCGCCGGCCGCGGTGGGGCCGAGGCGCCACGGGCGGCCGCCCTCACCTCGCCGGGGCCGGCCTTCCTCGCGGGGCGGTGCGCGCGCATGCTGGGTTCTTTCTGTAGCCGTGGCCCACGGTCGTAGCCGCTGTCCCTCGGGTCTACCCGTGCCGGGGCGGTCGGGGAAAGGGGCGGCCGGGCAGAGTCGCTGCCCGTTCGGGCAGCGACGGCCGCACGGGTCCGCGCTACTCGGGGAGCAGGGCCAACGCCTCGACCTCCAGCAGCAGTTCGGGCCGGAACAGGGCGGCCACCTGGACGGCGGTACTGGCGGGCGGGCGCTCCACGTCGATGTACCGGTCGCGTGCCGCGCGTACGGCGGGCAGATGGGCGACGTCGGTGACGTAGAAGGTGAACTTCACGACGTTCTCGAAGCCGGCGCCCGCCGCGGCCAGACAACGGCGGAGGTTCTCGAAGACCTGCGCGGCCTGCGCGGCCGGGTCGCCCTCCCCGACCACCTTCCCGTCGGCGTCGAGGGCGATCTGCCCCGAGACCGCCACCAGCCGCCCGGTCCCCAGGACGACGTGCGTGTAGCCGGTGCCGGGCGCGACGCCCTCCGGCGCGGCTATGTGGGTGAGGTGCGGGGAGTCGTGTGTGGGTGCCATGGGGCGCATTCTTCAACGCCCCGCCGACGTGCGCAGGGGGATTACGGGCGGCGTACGGGCGATCGACCGGCCGGGGGACCCCTGGGGTGCCGTGGCCGGGCGGCGGCGGTCGGGCGGTGTGTACTGCCGGTGGAGGTGAGTGGATGGCCTGGCGGGCGTGGGGTGCGACGGTCGCCGTCGTGCTGGCCGCCGGTCTCGCCGGCGGGTGCGGCACGCTGCGGGAGCGGGAGGACCAGGTGCGGGACGCCGCGGCCCTGTTCGAGGACGCCCTGGCCGCGGGTGCGTACGACCACGGGTGCGCCGTCCTCGCGCCGCCCACCGTGGCGGAGCTGGAGCAGTCGGCCGAGGCGCCGTGCGCGCAGGCGCTGGGCGAGGAGTCGCTGCCGCGGGGCGGTGCCGTACGACGGACGGACGTGTACGGGAACCAGGCGCGGGCGGTGCTGTCCGGGGACACGCTGTTCCTGTCCCGGTTCGGCGGCGGCTGGAAGGTGGTGGCCGCGGGTTGCGCGCCGCGGCCGCCGGAGCCGTACCAGTGCCAGGTCAAGGGCGGGTGAGGTGTGAGAACGATGTTCACCGCGGTCCTCGCGATCATCGTGGTGGGTCTGGTCTTCCTGACGGCCCTGGGGGTGATGCACCGATGACCGAGGACTCGCCGCGGACCGCCCCGCCGAGGAGCCGGGGGCTGCGCGGCTTCGCCCGGGACAACGGGCTCGGGCTGTTCTTCCTCGTCTCGTTCCTGGCGGCCCTGCTCGGGCAGGCGTTCGCCGGACAGGCCGACTTCAACGACCAGATGATCGCCGACCGGCTTCGGGAGGTGTCCTTCGGGGAGTACGTCACCTCGTCCGACTTCGCCGTCGACGTGTCGGAGAACTGGCAGTCGGAGTACCTCCAGTTCTTCCTGTACATCGGGGTGACGGTCTGGCTGCTCCAGCGCGGTTCGCCGGAGTCCAAGGAGCTGCACAAGGCCGGCCGGGAGTCGGACCGGGCGCAGCTCGTCGGCGCGCACGCCGGGGAGGGCTCGCCCCGGTGGGCGAGGGCCGGCGGGTGGCGGCGCACGGTGTACTCGAACTCCCTGCTGCTGGTGATGGGGACGATCTTCCTGCTGTCCTGGCTGGTCCAGTCGATCACCGGCGCGGCGGCCTACAACGAACAGCGGCTGCGACAGCTGCAGGCTCCGCTGAGCTGGTACGACTACCTCGGCGCGGCGGACTTCTGGAACCGGACGCTGCAGAACTGGCAGTCCGAACTGCTCGCCGTCGCCTCGATGGCCGTGCTCTCCATCTATCTGCGCCAGCGCGGCTCCCCGGAGTCGAAGCCGGTGGGGGCGGCGCACGGGGCCACGGGGGTGGAGGGAGGGTGACCCGCACGGTTTCTTTGCCCTTTCTGTACTAATAATCCCTTGTGTGCATAGGTGATGCCGGGCCGGTTACCCGGGTCCCATGGCGCGGACATTGAAGCGGAACGGAAGGCAAGCGGGCCCGGACGAGCAGGTGGAGCGGCGGGCGCCGGACAAACCGACGGAGCTGGCCGGGCGCTCCTGGGGAGCGGCGCTCAGAGGCACGCTGAAGGAGTTCAAGAAGGACGAGCTGACGGACCGGGCGGCGGCGCTCACGTACTACGCGATCCTGGCGCTGTTCCCCGCCCTGCTGGCCCTGGTCTCGGTGCTGGGCATCGTCGGACAGTCGGCGACGCGGGCGGTGCTGGACAACATCCAGAAGCTCGCCCCCGGACCCGCGCAGGACATCCTGCGCAACGCGGTCCAGCAGATGCAGGGCCGGGCCGGCCTCGGCTCGGTCATGGCCGTCGTGGGTGTGCTGCTGGCGGTGTGGTCGGCGTCCGGTTACGTCGCCGCGTTCATCCGGAGCGCCAACGCGGTCTACGACATCCCCGAGGGCCGTCCGGTGTGGAAGGTGCTGCCGGTGCGGGTCGGGGTGACCGTGGTGCTGATGGTGATCGCCGTGATCAGTGCGCTGATCGTGGTGTTCACCGGCGGTCTGGCGCGGCAGGCGGGCACCGCCCTCGGCGTCGGTGACGCGGGCCTGACGGCCTGGTCGATCGCGAAGTGGCCGGTGCTCGCGGTGCTGGTCATGATCATGATCGCGATCCTGTACTGGGCGACTCCCAACGCCCGCGTGCGCGGCTTCCGCTGGATCACGCCGGGCAGCGCGCTCGCACTGGTGATCTGGATGATCGCCTCCGCCGGATTCGCGCTCTACGTGGCCGCCTTCGCCTCGTACAACAAGACCTACGGCACGCTCGCGGGCGTCATCGTCTTCCTGGTGTGGCTGTGGATCACCAACCTGGCGATCCTGCTCGGCCTGGAGTTCGACGCGGAACTGGTCAGGCGGCGCGCCGTCGAGGGGGGCCACCCGGCCGACGAGGAGCCGTACGTCGAGCCGCGCGACACGCGGAAATGGGACGAGGACGACCGTCGGCGGCTCGGTTCCTGAGGTCCGGCCGTGCGGGTGACGGGGGCTCTGCGGGAGGCGGACCGGCGGCTGGCCAGGCGGGCGATCGCCTGGGGGCCGCCGTGGCTGCGGCGGGTCGCGCCCGCGTGGGAGGAGGCGGCCGAGCACACCAAGCTGTGGTGGGCGGCCGCCGTCGCGATGGCCGCCTGCGGAGGCTGGCGGGGCCGGGCGGCCGCGGTCGCCGGGATCGGGGCCATGTCCGTCGCCGAGGCGCTGTCCGCGGGGGTCGTCAAGCGGCTGTACCGGCGCCGCCGCCCGCCCGGGGAGTGGGTGCCGGAACCGGAGCTGCGGGACCGCCCCGAGAGCTCGTCCTTCCCCTCCGGGCACACGGCCGCCGGGTGCGCCTTCGCGGGAGCCGTCACATCGGTGTGGCCGGCGCCCGGTGCCGTCTGTGGGGCCGCCGCGGCCCTGGTGGCCGGGCAGCGGCTGCACAGCGGGGCGCACTACCCGGCCGACGTCGCGGCGGGCGCCGCGCTCGGCCTCGCCTCGGCGGGCCTGGTCCGCGCGACCCCGCGCCTGCTGCTGCGACGGTCCCCGCGCTGACACGGGCTCCTCGAAGGGCTCTCCGCAGCCCCGGAACCGCTCTACAGGCCGGCCGTGAACTTGCCCAGGCGGGCGATGCCCTCCGTCAGCTCCTCGGCGGACGCCGCGTACGACAGCCGTACGTGGGTCTCGGCCGTGCTCACGCCGAAGTCGCGGCCGGGGGTGAGCGCCACATGCGCCTCCCGCAGGGCGCGGGCGCAGAAGTCCCAGGACGTCAGGCCGGTGGCGCTGACGTCGAAGTAGGCGTAGAACCCGCCGTCGGGCGGGACGGGGACGGGCAGGCCGATGCGGTCGAGGCCGTCCAGGACGAGCGCGCGCCGCTGCGCGAACTCCACCCGGCGGGCCTCGGCCACGGCCAGGGACTCCGGGGTGAAGCAGGCCAGGGCGGCGTGCTGGGCCGGGGCCGAGGCGCACAGGAAGTAGTTCTGGGCCAGGCGCTCCAGCGCGGGGACGAGGGCCTCGGGGACCACGCACCAGCCGAGCCGCCAGCCGGTCATGCCGAAGTACTTCGAGAAGCTGTTGACGACGACCGCGTCGGGGTCGTGCGCGAGGGCGCTGACCGGCGGGCGGCCGAGGTCGTCGTGGTCGCTCAGGTCCAGGTAGATCTCGTCGACCAGCCGCCAGGCCCCGCGCTCCCGGGCGAGGGCGCACAGCGCGGCCAGCTCGTCCGCCGGGACCGAGGTGCCGGTGGGGTTCGAGGGCGTGGCGATCATGACCCCGCGGGTGTCCGGCGACCAGTGCGACCGTACGGACGCCGTGTCGAGCTGGAAGCGGGAGGCGGGGCTCGTCGGGACGAGGGTGACGCGGGCGCCGAAGCTCTCCATGATCTGCCGGTTGCAGGGGTAGGAGGGGTCGGCGATCAGCACCTCGTCGCCGGGGTCGACGAGGGCGGCGGCGCCCAGCACCAGCGCGGCGGAGGCGCCCGCGGTCACCGCCACGCGGGCCGGGTCGACCTCGACGCCGTGCCGGTCGGCGTAGAAGCGGGCGATCGCCCGGCGCAGGGCGGGCAGGCCGAGCGCCGCCGTGTAGGCCATGGGGCGCCCGTCCATGGCCTCGCGCATCGCCGCGAGGACGGCGGGCGGCGCCCCGAAGTCGGGCTCGCCCAGGCTGAGTTTGACGACGTGGTGCCCCGCCGCCTCCAGTTCGGCTGCCTGCTTGCCGAACTCCATCGCGTAGAAGGGGGCTATGGCCTGGGCGCGCTGCGAGATCCTCATACCGACGATTTTCCGTCACGCCCGCCTCCGGCCGGCGGGATCAGCCGAAGCGGCCCGCCACGTAGTCCGCGGTCCGCCGGTCCTGCGGGGAGCCGAAGATGTCCTCGGTGGGGCCCGCCTCGACGATCCCGCCCGGGGTGCCCTGCTCGGCGAGGAAGAAGGCGGCAGCCCCACGGCCGCCATGATGGCGAGGACGGTGACGCCGGTCGCCGTGAGCTGGTACCGGAAGATCCGGTCACCGAGGCCACGGGCCGTGTGCAGCCGTCGAGGAACGGGTCTGTCGGGCTCCGGCGCGCGGGAAACCTCCACTGCGGACGCCACTGCTGTCCCCCTAAGGAAACGGTTTCTCCCCATACGGCTTCGTGATCGAGGCGCGCGGAGAGAGTCAATGGCCGGTTCCTTTCCCCTCAACCCGCCGGATGTGGACAGGATGTGAACCGTTCCTGTCGTTTTCGTGGGTGCGCTGTGGGGGGGGAGGGTCAGAGGGGCTGGGCCGGCCAGTCGAGGAGGCGGGCGCCGATGACGGCGGTCTGCAGGGTGTAGCGGTGCGCGGGGTCGGTGGGGTCGACGCCGGTGAGCTGATGGATGCGTTCCAGCCGGTACGTCAGGGCCCGCACGCTCAGGGAGAGCCGGCGGGCGGTCTGCGCGGCGACACAGCCCGCGTCGAAGTACGCGGCGAGCGTGGCCAGTTGGGGCTCGGCGCCGCCGCGGGCGGTGGTCAGCGGGCCGAGGACGGCCTGCACGAGGTCGGCCATCGCCTGCCGGTCGCGGGTCAGGACGGGGTAGACGAGCAGGTCGGCGGCGCGCAGCACCGGGTCGTCCAGGCCCAGCCGCTCGGCGAGTTCGAGGGCGCCCCGTGCCTCCTCGTAGGACTGGACGACCCCGCCGGGGCCGGGCTGCGGCCGGCCGATCGCCACCCGGCCGCCGCCGGTCGCGGCCCGTGCCTGCCGGGTGAACACGGGCAGGATCTCGTCACGGTGCCCGGGGGCGACACACACCAGCAGACCGTCCTTGGTGGTCAGCAGCACCTCGCGGTCGCCGAACCGGGCGAGCAGCGCCTGCTCCACCTGACGGGGCACCGGGTCGCCCTCGTCGTAGGCGGCGGGGCCCCGGGCGACGGCGACGGCGTGCGTGTGCGACAGGCGCACACCGAAGCGTTCGGCGCGCTGGGCGAGGCGGCCGAGGTCGCTGCGGCCGTAGAGCAGATCGTCGATGAACTCCCGCCGGGCCGCCTCCTCCCGCCGTACGGCCAGCCGCTGGGCCCGTTCGTGTCCCTCGGCCAGGGCGTCTATCACCTGGTGGACGGCGGCCAGCGTGCCGTCGGCGGAGCCCGCGGTGCCGGTGGTGCCGGGCCGGACCGAGCGGGCGGCGGCCAGATGAGCGCTGACCAGGGCGCGCAGGCCGTGACCGGCGTCGGCGGCCCGTTCGCCGAGGGCGCGCCGGGACTCCAGTTCCTCCCGGGTGAGCCGCCGGCCGGTGGCGGCGACCTCCGTCAGCAGCCGGATGTAGCCGTCCAGGTACTCCTCGGGAATCTCCCCCGCCACCGCGCGCCCCCCGCGTTTCGTGTTCCGGCAACGAACCGGCGGTCAGGACTGCCCGGTCCGCACAGTGCGCGGCGGTGTTCGGTCGTGGAAGATCGTCCCGCCGGCACCTAACCAATCAATCATGGGGGAACGACAATGAGAGCTTCGCGTGTGGCGCTCGCCGTGGCCGTGGGCGCGCTGACCCCGGCCCTGCTGCTCGCCTCGCCGTCCTTCGCGGCCGCCGCCTCGCACTCCCCGGCCGTCACGGCGTCCGCCACGACGGCCGGGGACACGGCCGCCGACGCGCAGTCGCCGTACGACTCGATGACGGAGGAGGAACTCCGGATCGAGATCGCGCGCGTCCTCGCCGACGAGAGCGCGGGCAGGGCGGTGCTCAGGGAGGCCCAGAAGGCGCTCGACGGCACCGCCGACGACATGCGCGCCTTCCTGAAGACGGGTCTCGCGCTCGCCCGGGACGAGGACAACAAGGTGGCGATCGCCCGGCTCCTCGCCGACCCCGACAGCGGCAGGGCCGTCCACCGGGAGGCGTCGGAGGCCCTCGACGGGACCCCCGAGGACCGGGTGGCCTTCCTGGCGACCGGCTACCGGCTCGCCCAGGCCGAGGACGACCGGGTCGCCATCGCCAGGATCCTCGCCAGGACCGACATCAGCGACGCCCTGCGCGCGGCGGCGCAGGAGGCGATCGACGGCACGCCGGAGGAGCTGCGCCACTTCCTGGAGGTCGGCCGGTACGAGGTCTAGCCCTGCTGCTGGGCGATGTTGACCAGCCAGGTGATGCCGAAGCGGTCCGTGCACATGCCGAAGACATCGCCCCACATCTGCTTGTCCAGCGGGACGGACACCTGGGCCCCGGCGGACAGCTTCTCCCAGTAGCCGCGCAGTTCGGCGTCGTCGTCGCCGCTGACGCTCACGGAGACGTTGCCGCTGGGGCTGTACTCCATCCCCGGCGGGGTGTCGGCTCCCATGAGGGTGAATCCGTTCGGGGCCTCCAGCATCCCGTGCATGATCTGGTCCGCCTGCGGGCTGTCCGCCTGGCCGAACTCGCCGAAGGTGCTCAGCGTCAGCGTGCCGCCGAAGACCTCCTTGTAGTGCTCCAGGGCCGCCCGGGCGTCACCGTTGAAGCTGAGATAGGGGTTGAGTCGCGAGGCCATCGCAACCTCCTGGGGAGCGAAGGGGGTTCAAAGGTGGTCAAACGGTACAAATGGTCACGGTGCGGAGCCTAGCGCTCCGCGAGCGTGTCGGCGGCGAGGGCGGTGGCGCTCCCGTCGGTGGTGGTGGTGTCGTACGGGTGGACCCGGGCGCGGCGGGGAAGTCATCGGCGGGCAGGATGTGACCTGCATCACATCCTGGGGGGAGGGTTGTCGCTCCCGATGCGGCAGGCTTGGGTGCGTGAGCAACTCCAGTGACTCCCTCTTCGTCAAGATCTGCGGGCTGAAGACCGAGCAGGACGTCGACACGGCCGTGGAGGCGGGGGCCGACGCGATCGGGTTCGTGTTCTCGGCCAGCCCGCGCCGTATCGACGCCGCCACGGCCGCGCGGCTCGCCCGGCGGGTGCCCGTGCATGTGCTGACGGTCGGCGTGTTCCGTGCCGAACCCCTCGACGACGTACGGACCCTGGCCGCCGAGTCGGGGATCCGGGCCGTCCAGCTGCACGGCCCGGATGACCGGGACTACTACGACGAACTGGCCGCGGGCGGCTGGACGCTGATCCGTGCCGCCGCCTTCGGGGACTCCGTGCCGCGCTGCGGGGAGCTGGGCGAGGACATGCTGCTCCTCGACGCCCCGGTGCCGGGGTCCGGGGTCGCCTGGGACTGGTCCCGCGGGACCCCGGCCGGCACCGGGGAGAAGTGGCTGCTCGCCGGCGGCCTCACCCCGGCCAACGTCCACGAGGCCGTCACCGCCACCCGCCCGTGGGGCGTCGACGTCTCCAGCGGCGTCGAAAGCAGCCGGGGCGTCAAGGACCCGTCCCTCATCACAGCCTTCGTGAAGGCGGCTCGCGGGGTGTGAGACGGGCCCCGGTGAGGGTCGGTCGAGGGCCCGGTCGATCACGTCGGGCAGGTCGCTCGTCATGCCGTCCACGTGCCGGCCGGCCACCGTGCGGGCCGCGTTCGCGGTGTTCACCACCCAGGGGACGGTCTCCAGCGGCTTGCCGTGGGCGCCCTCGAGGGCGTGGACCGCGGTCGTGAAGCCGCCGGAGACCTGCCGGTAGTCGGGGTCGACCCGGTCGGCGTAGGTCGCGTACTCGCGCAGCGCGGAGGCCGACGGCCGGGTCGAAAAAGGGGGACGGCGAGTCCCCGTCCGATCGCTGCGGACGGCCCACCCGGCCCGGGTCCGTTCGTGTCCGAGTCCTGTCGCGGCGCAAGCCCGGCGCCGATTCCCGCTGGTCCGATCGAGGTGGGCGGGTGCCAGGAGGCCGGACCGCGGCCACTGCCGGGAAACGCCGGCCCCGCCGTAAGGTGGGGGCATGGCAGCAACCGAGACGGCACCCGGAGAGCGGATACGGCTCGCCGTGGGGGACGCGATGTGCCCGCAGCGCGGGGCGCTGGAGCACCTCACCAGCCGCTGGGGCACCCTCGTCCTCATCGCGCTGCTCGACCGCCCGTACCGCTTCAGCGAACTGCGCCGGGAGATCGGCAGGGTGAGCGAGAAGATGCTGACGCAGACCCTGCAGACGCTGGAGCGCGACGGCATGGTCCACCGCGACGCCAAGCCGGTGATCCCGCCCCGCGTGGACTACTCCCTCACGGACCTCGGCCGCGAGGCCGCCGAGCAGGTCCGCGCCCTCGCGCTGTGGACGGACGTCCGGATGGCGGCCATCGAGAAGGCACGCGAGGAGTACGACGCGGCGAAGGCCTGACGGCGCCGGGTCTGTCGGTCACTTGGTCGTCGACTGCCCGTTCCGGGCGACCGGCGTCACGCACCCGAGGTGATCAGCCGGCGCACCTCCTCGGTGGCCGGCGCGTACCGGCGGCCGCGCCTTCGTACAGGGGGCGGCGCAACCGGTCAGGTTTGGAGAAGCGCCCCGCACCGGGCCGCGGCTAGCGTGAAAGCCATGGACATCACCATTCACACGACCTTCCTCCCGCACGACGACCCGGAGGCGTCCCTGGCCTTCTACCGAGACGTCCTCGGCTTCGAGGTCCGCAGCGACGTGGGACAGGGCAGGATGCGCTGGATCACGGTCGGCCCGGCCGGGCAGCCCGGAACGTCCATCCTGCTGGCCCCGCCGGCCACCGACCCCGGCATCACCGAGGACGAGCGCCGCACCATCGCCGAGATGATGGCCAAGGGCACCTACGGCTGGATCCTGCTGGCCACCCCGGACCTCGACGGCACCTTCGAGAAGGTCACCGCCCAGGACGCCGAGGTCGTCCAGGAGCCCACCGAGCAGCCGTACGGCATCCGTGACTGCGCCTTCCGCGATCCCGCGGGCAATCTCGTCCGCATCCAGGAACTGCGCTGAGCCGTACCGGCGAGAAGGGGGGGTCCGCCATGTGTCACCCGGGCTGGCGGCGCGCGCTCATGGGGGCGCGGCACCTGCACGACCTCGCGCGGCTGCGCAGGGTACGTGACCGGATCGACCGGGAGTACGCGCGCCCGCTGGACGTGCTGGCGCTCGCCGCGGCCGCGGACCTGCCGGCCCGGCAGCTCAGCCGCGCGTTCACGCTCGCCTACGGCGCCTCGCCGTACACCTATCTGCTGAAGCGTCGCGCCGAGCGCGCGAGGATCGCCGGGCTCGTCCACGGGCCCGGGAGAGGAGACCGGTCATGAGCGGGACCCGGCAGCACGAGGCGTTCACCGAAGAGGAACGCGCCGCGATGAAGGAGCGCGCGAAGGAGGTGAGGGCCTCCACGCGCCGCGGGGCCAAGGCGGACACGGAGGGCGAGGTCCTCGCGAAGATCGCCGAGATGCCGGACGCGGACCGCGCCCTCGCCGAGCGGATCCACGCCCTCGTCAGGGCGGAGGCACCCGGTCTTGTACCGAAGCTCTGGTACGGGATGCCGGCGTACGCCAGGGACGGCAAGGTCGTCTGCTTCTTCCAGAGCGCGCAGAAGTTCAAGTCGAGGTACGCCACGCTCGGCTTCAGCGACGCGGCGCACCTCGACGAGGGCGGTCTGTGGCCCACCGCGTTCGCCCTGACGGAGCCGACCGCCGCCGACGAGGAGCTGATCGCCGCGCTCATCAGGCGAGCGGTGGGCTGAGGAGGCGTGGGCTGCTCGGTGGTGCGGTGGGCGCGGTGGATCGCCTGGAACATGTCCTCGGGGGCGGCCCTGCCGTCCGCCGCGACCGTCGGGCGGGGTGCCGGCAGGGAGGACGGTCAGGAACGGGCGGCAGTGGGCTCGTCGGCGGAACGCGTCGCGGGACGGGCGAAGGTGTGCCCCTTCGACGCGAACGCGGAGCCCGGCAGGGCAAGCGTGCCGAGCAGACGGGCCACGGCCGGGACGCGGGCCGCCCGGTACAGGACCACACAACCGAGGTAACCGCCCAGGGTGTTGACGAGGAGGTCGGTGGTGTCCGTCAGCCGGGCGTTGTTGACCACGACGTACATCAGGAGCTGGGACACCTCGATGGCGAGGCTCACCCCGGCCGTGACGGCGGTGACCCGCCCCTTGGAGCCGATCCGGGCGGTCGTCAGCGGCAGCAGCATGCCGAGCGGGACCGTCAGGATCACGTTGGCGACGATGCTCGGGTCGGGGCTGGGCGCCGGGACCCAGTTGATCTGGTTGGTCCAGGGCATCAGGTTGGCGTACTCGCCGTAGGTCACGACGACCGGGAAGAGCGTGAGGGCCAGCACGCCGGCGGCGTACGCGGCGGCCAGCAGCCGGGTCACCGCGTGCCGCCCGGTCCAGCCGGCCCGGCCCCGCCGTGCGCGCAGGGCCACCAGCACGCCGAACGCGGCCAGCAGCGGCCCCAGCACGGTCGTGGCACCGATCTCGAAGTGGACGTTGCCCATGGTGAACTCCTCGGCGGGGGCGGGTGGTTGCGGGGCCCACTCTCGCCCCGCGCGCCCGGGCGACGGCTCTGACGAAAGACCGATCTTCGGCGGAGCTCTACGACTTTCGGCCGACCCCCCGGCTACGCTCCCGGCATGAAGTCCTGGCGATGGACCGGGGAACGGTCCCGGCGGGTGGCCCGGCTGCGGGCGGCGGTGTGGCCCGCGGTCGCGGTGCTGCTCCTCGTCCTCGGTGCCTTCGACTACCGGGTGGGCGCGTTCGGGCGGCTCGGTCACGCGTTCGAGCAGGCGGACGCGAGCACGGCCGGTCCGCTGGTGCTGATCTGCGGGCTGCTGTCGTGCGTCGCCCTGCTGCTCTGGCCCCGCCTCGGCGTGCGCGGCCTGCCGCTCGTGACGGCCGGCGCGGCGGCGCTGTCGCTCGCCACGACGGCCGCCGTCCACGTCGTCGCGGGGCTCGCGCACCGGCTGGACTCCTACTCCCCCGTGCAATCGGTGGTCGCCCTCACCGAACCGGCCGCGCTGCTGGGGCTGGTGACGCTGACCGCGTGGCGCGGCGCGCCGAAGGCGGCGGCGGGCGCCGTACCGGCGGCCATGGCGGCGGTCGTCCTGCGCCCGCTGGCCGTCGAGATCGACCTGGGCAGCGTGGTCCTGGCGTTCTTCTTGACCCTGGCCGCGACGGCGGCCCTGGCGATCGGCCTGACCGTACGGCTGGTCGTCGCGGACCGGCGGCGCCGGGAGAGCGCCGTACGGCTGGAGCAGCGCGCGGAGTTCGCCCGTGACCTGCACGACTTCGTCGCCCACCATGTCACCGGCATCGTCATCCAGGCGCAGGGCGCCCGTTCCGTCGCCGTACGACGGCCCGACCTGGTGCCGCCCGCGCTGGAACGGATCGAGCACGCGGGCGCGGAGGCGCTGAAGTCGATGCGGGCGATGGTGGGGATGCTGCGCGAGACGGATACGCGGGAGTCGCGGGATCCAGGGGAGTCGCGGGATCCACGGGAGCCACGGGAGCGGGACGTGGCTCTGGCGCCGCTGGCCGGTATGGCAGAAGTGCGGGCCCTCGTCGAGGAGTTCGCCCCGGTCGGCGGAGCCCGGGCGGTGCTGCGGACGGAGGGGGAGTTCGAGGAGCTGCCGGTGGAGGTGGTGACCACCCTGCACCGGGTGGTGATGGAGGCGCTGACCAACATACGCAAGCACGCCCGCGACGTCACCGAGGTGGAGGTCCGCCTGGTGCGGTCCGGGACGCGGGTCACCGTGACGGTGAGCGACGACGGCCGCCCGCGCGCCGGGCACCAGGCGCTCCCGGCGCTGGGTGGCGGCTTCGGGCTGAAGGGGCTGGTCGAGCGGGTGGGCATGGTCGGCGGCAGGGTCGAGGCGGGGCCCGCCGCGGGCGGGGGCTGGCGGATCGAGGCGACGCTGCCGGTCGGCGGGGGCGCGGAACCGGGTCGGGTCGTGGGGAGCGCCGCGTGACGGGCCCGGGGACGATCCGTGTGCTGATCGCCGACGACCAGGCCATGGTCCGCACTGGCTTCGAGATGATCCTGGCCGCCGAGGACGACATCGAGGTCGTCGGGCAGGCGGCGGACGGTCTTCAGGCGGTGGAACTCGCCGAACGGCACCGGCCCGACGTGGTGCTGATGGACATCCGCATGCCCAGGCTGGACGGCCTGGAGGCCCTGCGCCGGCTCACCCGTCCCGGCCTGGTCGACCCGCCGAAGGTCGTGGTGGCCACGACCTTCGACGACGACGAGTACGTCCACCGCGCCCTGCGTGACGGCGCCTGCGGCTTCCTCCTCAAGGACTCCGGCCCCACCCTGCTGGTCGAGGCGATCCGCGCCGCGGCCTTTGGGGAGGCCCTGGTCAGCCCCTCCATCACCCTGCGTCTGCTGCGGGGCGCACCGGGCCGTGCCGCGGCCGACCGAGCCCGCCGGGGCCCGGACCCGGGGCTGTCCGCCCGGGAGACGGACGTCGTACGGCTCGTGGCCACCGGCCTCACCAACGCGGAGATCGCCGCCCGGCTGTCCATCTCCGTCGGCACGGTGAAGACCCACCTGGGCAACGTCCAGAGCAAGCTCTCCGCCCGCAACCGGGTGGAGATCGCGGCGTGGGCCTGGCGGTCGGGGGTCGTCGAGGAGTGACGTACGGCGTCCCCTGTGCGGGGATCCCGCGTCAGCTCGCGGACGGGGGCGAGGGCGGCTGGGGCGGGTACGGCTGCGGGGGCTGGGGGGCCGACGGGGGCTGGGGGGCCGGTGCGGGCTGCTGAGCGGCCTGCGGGGGCTCCTGGGCGGCCTGCGGGGGCTGCTGGGCCGGCGGGTAGGACTGTGCCGCCTGGTACGGCTGGGGCTGTGGATACGGCTGGGGCTGTGGGTACGGCTGCGGGTAGGCCTGCGGGTACGGCTGAGGGGCCGGGCCGGCCGGCCAGGGCTGCGGGGGTGTGCCGGGGCCGGTGAGGGCGACGGCGGGGCGGCGGGTGGTGAGGACCGTGAGGACGGTCGCGACGAGCGCCAGCACACAGGCCGCGGTCAGCAGGTAGAAGCCGGGGCCGAAGGTCGTGGACCGGGTGTCCGAGTCCCACTGGGCGTCCCCGACCGCCGAGATCGCCACGGTCAGCGTCGTCCCGAACAGCAGCACCGCGCCCGCCACCCCGAGCACCCGGGCGAGCGGCAGCCGCCCGCCGGAACGGGTCAGCAGCAGGACGCCCGCGACGACCGCGAGGAGGGCGGCCACGAGCAGGGGGACCCCGTGGAACTGCGTGACCGACTCCTGGTCCTCCCCCTGGAAGCGGGTGGAGTAGGACCACGCCTTCGCGACGATCCGGTACACCGTGTCGTCACTGCCGCCCTCCATCGTCTGGGCCGACTCGTCCAGCGTGGTGAACGAACCGGTGACGGTGACGACGGCGCCGAGCAGCAGCAGCCCGCCGGAGACCCGGTCGGCGGCCGCGCCCGGGTCCGGCGGGGGGCCGGGGGGTCTGCCGTACGGGACGGGCGGGGGCACCGGGGGGCCGGGTTGCGTCGGTTGTGTCATCCACCGATCGTAGTGAGCGGGGTTGGTAAAGATAAGACCAACAACGCCTGTTTCAAGTGGACTTCACCGCTGTGCCGCCGCCGGTGCCATCGGTCCCGCCGCGCGCAGGTGCCGGGCCAGCCGCGCCGGGTCGGCACCTGGGCGGGCCGCCAGTTCCCGGGCGAACGCGGCGTGCCGGATCTGCCGGGAGGACGGGGTCAGGGTGCCGAGCACGACGTCGCGGGGCAGCTCGGGCAGCCGGTAGCGGCCGGTGCCGCCCGTGCCGGGTTCCCCGTCCCAGACCAGGATCCGGGCGGTGACGGCCGCGTCGATCAGCGGCAGCAGCTGGTCCGGGGCCAGGCCCTGGACGTCCGCGAGGAGACCGAGGTCCAGCCACTCGCCGTCGGCGGCGGCATAGGTGAGCATGGTCCGCGCCGGGTCGGGCAGTTCGACGAGGCGTGCGTGGAGGATGTTGCGTACGGCCGCCGGCACCTGCGCCTCGGGGCCGGTGCGCCGCTCGGGAGGCAGTTCCAGCAGCTCGGCCAGCGCGAAGGGGTGCCCCTCGCAGCGCCGGTGCAGCGCCTGCGCCGCGGCCGGGCCGGCGTCCTCGCCGCGCGCCGTGAGCAGTTCGGCGACGTCGTCGGCGGTCAGCGGGTCCAGGGTCAGCCAGGTCGCCCCGATCAGGGCCAGGTCGGCGAGGAGCATGCTGGAGACGGGGGCGTCGGGGTTGCGCAGGGTGCACACGAAGACGACCGGGGCCTCGCGCAGCACCTTGGCGAGCCGCCGCAGCAGCCGGTGGAAGCCCTGCGGTGCCTGGTCGAGGTCGTCGACGACGACCAGCGTGGGTCCCTGGGTGAGCTCGTCGACGACCGTGGCGAGCGGGTCCTTCCGCGCCTCCTCGTCCTCGGCGGAGTCCTTGCCGTCCTGCCGCAGCGCGTCCAGGAGCTGGACGGTCGGACAGGTCTGGGAGATCCCGCGGTTGCCGCTGAGCGCCTGACCGGCCCGGGTGCGGGCGACGGTGAACCCGGCCGACACGGCCCAGGCCGACAGCTCGTCCGTGATCCGGGTCTTGCCCGAGCCCTGCTCGCCGGTGATCACGGCCCAGCGGGGGCGGCCCGCGGTCGCGGCCGACAGCAGGGCGGCGAGCTGCTTCTTCTCCTCGTGCCGGCCCACGAAGGGAGCGGCGTCGGTGTTCCGGGGGTCCGGGTGCGTGCAGACGGTGGTGAACTCGAGGCCCGGGGTGAGGGGCGCGGTCGAGGCGGCCGTGACGGAGTCGGCCGGGGGCGGGGTGCCGAGGACCACGACGTCGTGCCGCAGGATCGCGGTGTGCAGATCCCTGAGCTGGGGGCTGGGGTCCAGGCCCAGGTCGGTGGCGAGCATGTCGCGGAACCGCTCGTACTGGCGCAGCGCCTCCACGGGCCGGCCGGCGGCGTACAGCGCGCGCATCAGCAGCGCCCAGGACGTCTCGCGGAGCGGGGCCTTGAGGACGAGGCCCTCCGCGACGCCGATCGCCGGTTCCGTCTCGCCCTGCTGGACGAGGATCGCGGCCTGCAGTTCCCTGGCGTCCTGGAGGGTGCCGTCGAGCCGCGTGCGCTCACGTATCGCGAAGGCGTGCTCGGTGGCCTCGGCCAGGGCCTCGCCGCGCCACAGCGCGAGGGCGGCGTCGATCTCCTGCCGGGCGGCGGTGAGCCGGCCGTTCCGCAGGGCTTCGCGGGCCCGGCTCACGGACTCCTCGAAGAGGGTGGTGTCCCGGGCCCCGGCCGGCACCTTCAGGGCGTAGCCGGCCGGGCCGCTGACCAGCACGGTGGAGCGGCCCTGCCGGACCGGGTCCAGGACCGCGCGCAGCCGGCTGATGTGCGCGCGGACGGAGGACGCGGCACCCGTCGGCCGGTCGGTCGGCCACAGATCGCGGCAGAGGGTGTCCTGGGAGACGGGACGGCCGTCCTCCAGGAGCAGACGGATGAGCAGCAGTCGGCGCTGCCGGGGGCCCAGATCGAGGGAAACGTTGCCCTTGAGTACCTCGACGGGTCCGAGCACGCCGAACCGCAGCTCCTGTCGTGAGTTCACCGGGTGGGCCCTCCTGGGCGGCGCTGGATGTGAAGGGGCCTCGCCGAACACGGCATCGGGGCATGCAGGGTACGCGATGGAGTCAATCAATGGCTCGTTGCTCGACTGTTGTCCGTGTGTTGTCGCGGGTGGCACCGGGCTGCGGTGTCCTGCTACGGATTGGCCCTGTTGTTTTCTTGCACACGGGAAATTGTCGGGCGCCGCACGGGGCGGAACATCGACTCGGAATCGGATCTCTCCCCGGTCCGTCTGCAACCGGAGATAGAGGCCGTGACTACGACTCAGGTCGTAGTCAATGGGTGGACAATTCCTGTGCAACAAACAGGAGTTGAGGGCTTCGCCGACGCCTGTACGATCCTCATTCCTCGCATGGATCCGGACTTCCCGATCCAGCTCCCGATCCTGCTCCCCGATCCAGCTCCCCGATCCAGAAGGAACTCATGCGTAAATTGACGTCGGCCGTCGCCAGCGCGGTGATGGCTTTCGCCGGAATGGCCGGGATGATGAGCACGCCGGCGCAGGCGGCGACGGGCCTGGAGTACGTGGCCCTGGGTGATTCGTACGCCTCCGGGGTAGGCGCGGACTACTACGACGGCGCCAGCGGCGACTGCAAGCGCAGCACCGTCGACTACCCGGCGCTGTGGGCCGCGGCGCACGGGGACTACACGCTGAAGGACGTCTCCTGCAGCGGTGCGAAGATCGCGGACGTGCGGGACAAGCAGCTGTCCGCGCTGAGCGCCGACACCGATCTCGTCACGCTCACGGTGGGCGGCAACGACGCCCAGTTCTCCACCGTGGCCCAGGGCTGCCTCACCCAGGGCGACAGCTGGTGCGACTCGGCCACGCTGTACATGTCGTCGTACGCCAAGGGCCAGTTGGTGACATCGCTCGCCGGGCTGTACAAGGACATCAAGGCCAAGGCGCCGAACGCCCGGGTCGTCGTCCTCGGCTATCCGCAGACGGTCTCCCCGACCGGGACCTGCCCCCTGATCGACCTCAGCTCCGCCAAGCGCACCGCCATGAACCAGCTGGCCGACGCGCTGGCCGAGGGCACCAAGGCCGCCGCGGCCAAGGAGCCGGTCCAGTTCATCGACATGCGCGACTCGTTCAAGGGCCACGGCGCGTGCGGCTCCGACCCGTGGATCAACGACCTGAACGCCGGGACCGCGGTCTTCCACCCCACCCTGATGGGTTACCTGGCGGGCTACGACGCGCGGCTCAACGAGGTCACCGGCTGACCCGGGGCCGGACGCGAGACGGACGAACCCCCGGGAAGCGGCCCGGGGGTTCGTCGTGTGTCCGGCGTCGGGTCGGCGCGTCGTGTCAGGAGAACAGCAGGCGCCAGGTCAGCGGGCCGGGGGTGCCGTCGGCGTCGCCGCGCAGTTCCTTGCGGGACTTCTGGAAGTCACGGACGTTCAGCCGGTCCGCCTCGCCCCAGGTTCTGCTCGGGCCGACCTTGTAGTGGTCGCCGAAGCCCCGCTTCACCAGCTGCTTGCCGAGCCGCAGGACGTGCGCGTTCGTGGCGCCGGCGACGAAGTACTTGCGCCCCGGGAACGCGGGCACCTTCGGCTTGGCGGGGGTGGTCGGCTGCGCGGTGTCGTCGTCGCCGACGTCCAGGTCGGCCTTCGCGTACTTCAGGATCCTCGCGAAGTCGATCGCGCCGGGGTCGCCGTGGACGTTCTCCGGCACGTGCATGTGCCCGCACACGCCCTTGAAGTCCGACCACTGAGCGCCCGTCATCCGCTGGCCGCCGCCGTTGGCGTACGACGTCGGGTACGCGGGCCAGCTCTTCGGGCCGGCCAGCGCGACGCCGTGCTCCTCGTGCATCCAGGCCAGGAAGCGGGCGACGCCCTGCAGCGCCCAGTCGGGGGCGTCCGGCCAGTAGACGTGCGCGTGGCCCGCGGCCTGCCACTGGGCGTGGGTCTTCGGGTCGCAGGTGCCGGCCAGTTCGACCTGGCAGACGTTCAGGGTGTTCGTCTCGACGCCGCCGCGCAGGTTCACGAGGGCCCGGGAGGAGGTCTCGATGTCGAAGTGCTGGTACCACTTCAGCTTCTTGGCGGCGAGGTCCGGGACCGCCGTCAGGTTCGGCGCGGTGGAGCCACCGTCGTAGCCGGGCAGCGTGTAGCCCTCGGTGGTGTGCAGGACGACCACGTCGACCTGCATGGCGTCACCGCCGAAGTCGTCCTGGTACCAGTTCGCCCGGCTCGCGCCCGGGTAGCGTTGAGGGCCCGTCTTGGTGCTCATCGCAGACTCCTGATCTGTCGGGGCAGCAGTCAACCAACGAGCCGTTGCACAGGCGTTGTCGTGCGCTTGTCCTCGGCGACCGCGCCCCGACGTCCGTCCCGGCTACCGTCACCCCGTGGAGACGACACCGGACCTGGACCGCGCCCTGCGGGTGGCGACCGAGCTGGCGGCGTGGGCCTCGGAGACGATCCGGGGCGCCCGCACCACCGCCGTACGGCGGAAGGCGAGCCCCGCGGACCTCGTCACCGACACCGACGAGGCCGTGGAGCGGCACGTCCGCGCGGTGCTCGGCGAGGCGTTCCCCGGGTACGGGATCGTCGGCGAGGAGTACGGCACCACCGAAGGCGCCGGCTCCGCCCCGACCTGGGTGGTCGACCCCGTCGACGGTACGTCCAACTTCGCGCACGGCATCGGCTGGTGCTCCTTCTCGCTGGGCCTCGCCGCCCCCGACGGCACGCCGCTGCTCGGCGTGGTCGCGGACCCCTGGCGGGGCGAGACCTTCACCGCGGTCCGCGGCGGCGGCGCCCACGTCGACGGCGTCCCGGTCCGGGCCGCCGACCACACCACCCTCACCGGGCATCTCTTCCTGACCGAGTGGGCGGCCCACGCCCACTGGCCCGGCATGGACGCCCTGCTCACCGAGCTCTCCGCCCGCCACTGCACGGTCCGGGTGATGGGCTCCACGGCCCTGTCCCTGGTCCAGGTGGCGGCGGGCCGGGCGACCGCGGCGGCGATCGGCGAGTTCCACCACGTCGACGGCCTCCCGGCCCTGCTGATCGCCCAGGAGGCGGGCGCGATCGCCCTGCCCGGCCTCCCCGCCTACGACGAGCCCCTGCTGCTCGCGGCCCCGGCCGCGGCGGAGGAGGCGCAGAGCCTGTGGCGGCGGGCGGGAGTGGGGCGCGGCCGTACGGCCTGATCCCGGGCGGCCGGTGGGGCGGTGGGGCGGTGGGGCGGTGGGGCGGCCGGGTTATGCCCCCGGCGCCCGGAAGGCGACCTGGCGGCGGGCGGCCTCGTCGATCTCCTCCGTGGTGAGGAGCGGTGTGGCGCGGGTCTGCAGACCGCCGCTGGCCTTCACGGCGAGGGCGACGGCGGCCATGTCGACCCGGTCGGGGAAGTCCACGATGAGGATGGCGTCCGCCTCCCCGAAGGCGTAGTAGATGGCGTCGACCGAGCCGCCGAGGTCGCCCACGACCTGCTCGACGGCGGCACGCCGCCCGCTCCCGCCCTCCCTGAGCAGCCCCTTGGCGCCCTCCTGCGTGTAGGTCGCCTGGATGAGGAACTTCGGCATCGGGACGCTCCCTGACCCTCGCTTGTCCGGTACGCACAGTGCCCTTCCCGCCGACGCCCGCGCCGTCCTCCCCGCCCGCCCGGATTCACCCGGTAGCAGCCACATCCGGCATCGTGTCGGAACCTCGGACCCGTGTTCGACATCAAGCAGGGGGACAGAGCGGGGCGCGGGCGGACGACAGGGGCGGCACGGTGCGCAGGTGGATCAGGGGAGCGGCGCTGGCCTGCGCCCTTCTCGCGACGGGTGCCACGACGGGCTGCACGGCCGGGTCCACGGGGGACGCGGACGCCCGTCCGGCCGCGCCCTCCTCCACCGCACCGGGTTCCCGCACGCCCCGCTCCGAGCCGTCCCGCGGCGGCGAGGGCGACGCGCGGGCGGCCGTCGAGGCCGCCTACCGCAAGTGGGGCCTCCAGCCGCTCGCCGCGCCGCCCGCCCCGCCCGCCGGCAAGCCGCTGCGGCTGCGGACCGGCGCCGGCACGGTGCCGGTGATCAGCGAGATACCCACCGAGAAGAAGATCGTCTTCCTGACGTTCGACGACGGGGCGGAGAAGGACCCGAAGTTCGTGACGATGATGCGCGAGCTGAGGATCCCCTTCACGATGTTCCTGACGGACGCCGCCATCCGCTCCGACTACGGCTACTTCAAGAAGCTCCAGGCCCTCGGCAACGGCGTCCAGAACCACACCCTGACCCACCCCGACCTGCGCACCCTCGGAGCCTCCGCCCAGAAGCAGGAGATCTGCGGCCAGCAGAGCAGGCTGAAGGACGAGTACGGCACCGCCCCCCGGCTGCTGCGGCCGCCCTACGGCAACTGGAACGAGGACACCCGTGCCGCCGCGGCCTCCTGCGGACTGCAGGCGATCGTCCTGTGGCGCGAGTCCATGCAGATCAAGAACATGCAGTACCAGTCGCCCACCGGGAAGCTCAAGCCGGGCGACATCGTCCTGGCCCACTTCCGCGGCCCTTCCGAGCTCAAGGGCACGACGATCACCGAGATGACGGCCAACCTGCTCCGCCACATCCACCAGCAGGGCTTCACGGTCGCCGCCCTGGAGGACTACCTGTAGCGGACCCGCACCCGACGGTCGTCTCCCCGCTCAGCCGGGGATGTCGGGCCCTTCCCGGTGCCCTGCGCGGTCGGCGCGACGATCTGCCGCCCGGCGGGGACCCCGCCCAGCTCGATCCGCGTGTCCCCGGCAGTTCGACATGGACGACGCCCCGGCCCGGTGACGCGCCGCAGCCGGCGTGGGCCGTCGGGCGGTGCTCCTCGTCGTGCCAGGCGTCGGGCGCGGTGGGGGAAGTGGCCGAATCGCATCGGCATCCAAGTGCCCCCCACGGCTGTCCAACTGGGCAAGTCAACTGTCCGCAAGGGCAGTTCACCGCGCCTGGAGGGTCCCGATGCACCGACGCCTCGTCATCTCGGCCGTCACCGCCGCCCTGTGCGGCAGCACGCTGGCCGGCACCGCCACGTCCGCCTCCGCCACCACCACCGCCGCGACCGTCGACTGCCGCAGGGTCAAGTGCGTCGCCCTCACCTTCGACGACGGGCCGGTCGCCGACACCCAGCGGCTGCTGCGCATCCTGAAGGACCGCGGCGTCAGCGCGACCTTCTACCTGGTCGGCAAGAACGTCCAGAGGTACCCGTCGACGGCGCGCGACGCGGCGCGCGCCGGCCACCAGATAGGCAACCACAGTTGGGATCACGCCGACCTGACCAGGCTCAGCGCCGCGGCGGTCAGGTCGCAGTTCTCCCGTACGGACGCCGCGATCAAGCAGGCGACCGGCAAGAAGCCGACCACCGTGCGCGCCCCCTACGGCGCCCACAACGCGACGGTCCGCGCGGCCGCCGCCCGGCCCCTGGTGCACTGGAGCGTCGACACCCTGGACTGGAAGTACCGCGACACCGCGAGGATCATCCGGGTCGTCAACGCGAACACCAGGCCCGGGGACATCGTCCTCCTGCACGACATCCACCGGACGACGGTCGACGCGGTGCCCGGCATCATCAGGGCCCTCACGGCGCGCGGCTTCCACTTCGTGACCGTCGACCAGCTCTTCGCCCCGGCCACGCTGCCCGTCGGCAAGGTCACCTACCACAACCGCGCCGCCTACCGGCCGTGACCCAGCCGGACGCCCGTCGGCACACCTGCCCGGGCGCCGTCCGCGCGCAGTGTCCTGTCGATCTCGCCCAGGGCGCCGGTCAGCCGGGTGTGGTCGGCGGGCGTCAGCGGTTCGACGAAGTACGCCTCCACGACCCCGGCGTGCACGGTCGCGGCGCGCGGGAACGTCGTACGGCCCTCGGCGGTCGGTTCCACGAGGGCCGGCCGCCGGTCCTGCGGGGGCGGTAGGCGGCGGACAGGAGTCGAGCGACTCGCCCGGGGTGCGGTCACCGGGCAGGAGGTCGGGGACCGGACGCGTGGGCGCGGTCCGGGGTGTGTCCCCGTACCGCCCAGGCCCGTGCGCCGAGTGTGATGGTTCCGTCCGCCGCCCTGGGCACCGCCGCCTCGAGCGCGTCCCGCAGCCTGTTCCGGTGGCCGGGGGAGAGGGCGGCGACGTAGGCAGGGGCGGGTCCCTGTCCCGCGAGGAACGGCTCCCACAGATCGGCGAAGCCGGTGAACACGGTGGGCGCCTCGATCGAGGTGACCTCCACGCCGACGAGGCCCGCCTCGGCCCACACCGCACGCAACGGTTCCGGCCGGCAGAGGGGGAAGCGACGGCCCTCGTCCCACGGGGCGGCCGAGGGATCCACCGCGACGGCCGCGTCCCAGAAGCGGCGCAGCAGGCCCATGTCCCCGGCGTAGTCCCACACATAGGCCGCGACCGGACCGCCCGGCCGGACGGCACGCGCCATCCCGGCCACGGCCTCGGCCGGATCGGGCAGGAAGTTCAGCGCGAGACCGCTCACGGCCACGTCCCAGGACGCGGCGCGCAGCGGCAGCGCCATCGCGTCGCCCACCAGGAACCGCACCGGAGCATCGGCGCCGGCGCGGGCAGCCGCCGTCCGCACGAACGCCTCGGACCGGTCGATCCCCAGTACGAGCCGCGGCCGGCCCGCCCCGCTCACCACGGTCGACAGCACACCGGTGCCGCATCCCACGTCGAGCCAGCGCAGACCGGCCGGCCGGTCGAGCCATGTCACGAAGGACCGCGCGACGACCCGGCTCCAGCGTCCCATGTAACGTTCATAAGCAAATCCGGATGCCCACATTTTTCCCCATGGTTCCCTCGGGTACCTCTTAAGGGGGACGCGAATACCCGAACAACCGGCATCTGGGACTCCGCCGTACCTCGTTAGACGGCCGTGACACACACGGAAACGCTTACCGCCGGAAATCGTCGCTCCATCTTCACGTTTTATGTGAAGTCGGATGAAGCGGAAGTCTTCGTCGACGATTCTTCGGATCTTCTCGCCGATTTTCTGAGAAGCATGAATCGGTTGGAAAGTGAATATCGACAGGCGATGGAACGGCTGTAGGACCTGTGTGATGGATGGATTTTACAACGCGGAGATCTCCTATGATCCCACGTTCGACACGATCGACCTTCAGTGGGACCCGGCCGAAGAGCTGGCCCAGATGCTGTCCGGGGGCTCCGGGGCCTCCGTGACCGGCCCCGACCCGACGCGCCCCGCAGGCAGCGGACACCGGCCGACCGGCAGGGCGGGGCACCGGAAGATGCGGAGGCAGCTGCAGGCCGAGTCCGGCCGACAGCCGGAGAGCGAGCGGAACGCACCCGTCACGATCCTCATCGCGATGATCTCCGTGTGCGCGGTCTGCATGCTGGGCTGGTCGTTTTCCTATTCGTATGCCCAGCTCCGTGGAACGGCGTCCGCCGTGCTGCCGCCGAGGCTGGCGCAGTGGTGGCCGCTGACGGTGTACGGGCCGTGGTTGGTGGCGGCCCTGTCCGTACTGCGGGCAACCGTTCAGGGGCGGAGTGCGCGGGGATCGTGGTGCGTTCTGCTGGGCGCCTCGGCGATGGCGGTCAGCCTGTGCATCACCCACGCCTCGCATTCCCTGCTCTCACTGGTCATCTTCGGAATTCCGCCGATCACCGCGCTGGTGTGTTTCTGGGAGATCGTCGGCCAGGTCTCGCCCAAGGCGGCCAAGCCACGCCACGCCGCCCACGGCAGACGAACCCCCGAACCGCCAGGGACCTGCATCGTCCTGTGAGGCCGCGTTCGGGGGTTCGCCATGCCGGCCGGTCGGCGTCCGGACCGCGGGTCCTACGGGTTCTGCGAGTCCTGCGGGTCCACGCCGGTCACTCCGGAGGCGTCCCTGGTGCCGCTGGGACGCCCGGAGCGACCTTTGCGCCCGGTGGACCGGTGGCCCTTCTGGCCGGAGTCGCCGTACTCCTCACCGCGGGTGCTGTCGCTCCTCACCGTGTCGCCCGGGACCGGCCGTGTCTCCTCCTTGGACTTCGTCCGGCCCGGGCCCCGGTCGCCGCCGTACTCCTCGGTCCGGAACGAGCGTCGGGCGCTCGGGTTCTCCTGCTGTCGTGTCTCGTCCACGTCGGGGGACCAGCCGTGCTGGCCGGTGCCCCGGTGGCGGCTCGGGCCCTCACCGTGTGCGGGCTCGGACGGGCGTGGCTTCTTCGTCATGGGTTCGACCTGCCTGTTCTGAGGGCGGTGTCTGCGCGCCGCCCGGTGGGGTGAACTCTCGCCGTCCACATCCCGTGGATGTCGCGGCCGTTGCGGTGGCGGGCGCCTTACGCGATCAGGGCCACCACCATGGCGATCAGCCCGACCGCCACCAGCGCGACCACGGCCATGATGAGGACGAGCGGCATCGCCCCCCATCCCTTGCGCAGCTCGGGAGGCTCCGGATGCGAGATGCCGTAGATGCCGCCTTCGGCGGGTGGCGTCTCGCCCGGTGCCACCCCGCCGCCCGGTTCGAGTCCAGGGGTGCGCCTCGGCTCGGGGTCGGGAGTCGTCATCGTGCACGCTCCTTTCTCGGCCCTCCGAGTACCCCTCGACGACCGTTCCCCCACGCGGCGCGGCCGGTAATCGGGCCGCCGGTCGGGCACCGTCCTGTTCAGCTACCCCGGCAAGGCCGGCCGGGGCATCGCGGGGGGTCACCGCCGGGGGCGGGCCTCGACGACGGCGGTCGGTGGCATGGTGCGGGTGACCAGGGCGTACGCCGTCTCGGTGAGGCGGAGGTGGCGCTCGCTGACGTAGCAGTCGAGGAGGCGGGCGGCCTCGCCGATGCTGGTGCCCGCGTGCTCGGCGATCATGCCCTTGGCGATCTCCAGGGTGGCCTTGGCCGCGATGACGCTCTGCACCCGCGTGACGACGTCGTCGACGCGGTTCGGCTCCATGGACCAGTGCATCAGGCCGAGCGCGGCGGAATCGGCGAGGGCCTGCGCGAGATGGACGTCGTCGTCGGTCAGGTGCCCGGCACGTCGGCGCAGCAGGGTCAGGCTGCCCAGGGGGCGTTCGTGCACCCGTACCGGAACCGCCTGGAGGGCGTCGTACCCGGCCTCGATCATCGCGGTGACCAGCTGGGGCCAGCGCTGGTGCTCGGCGGCGATGTCGGGGACGCTCACGGGCCGGCCGGTGCGGAAGCAGTCCATGCAGGGGCCCCGGCCGCTCTGCACCTGGAGCAGTTCGGCGACGGCGGCGTCCTCGTCGGTCATCGCCATCGTCTTCAGTCGGCCGCGGGCGTCGGCGACCATCACGGCGGCCGCGTCCACGTCCAGCAGATCACGGCAGGCCTGGACCAGATGGTGGAAGAGTTGCAGTGGATCGAATTCGGCCGCATACGTGTCCGACAGGGCGACGAACGCCTGCGCCAGCTCCCGCTCGCGGTTCATGGTCGCCTCCCCGGGCTGCTCGTTCACGTCTACCGGCCGTTCAGTCATCGCGGAGGTCCACGGTGCGGTCGATGATCGCCCGGGCCACGTCGGTGGAGGTGCGGCCCTGGGTGAAGGCCCGCGCCCGCAGACGCAGCAGCGCCTCCTCGGCGCTCACTCCGAGCTGGATCATGATCATCCCGGTGGCCTGGTGCACCTCCTCCCGGTCGGCTTCCGCTCCTGCCAGCCACGTTACGACTCCTTCGGGGGCCGGGGAAGCGTGATCAAGGGCGATGACGGCCAGGGTGACCGCATCGGCCACCAGCAGCGCGGTCCGCAGATGATCGGCGGTGAGCGAGCCGGCGTTCTCGTTGTACAGGTCCAGGGTGCCCAGCGAGCTGCCCACGCTCCCCAGGGGCAGCGAGAACGCCGCCTCGGCCCCGGCCCTGGCCGCCTGGACGGAGAACAGCGGCCAGCGGCGGGTGTCGGGGGCGCGGGTCAGATCGGTCGCGAGGACGGGGGCGCGCAGCCGGACCGCTTCTCGGCACGGCCCTTCGCCGAGGGTGTACTGGATCTCCGCCAGCCGTGCGGCGACCCCGTCGCTGGCGCACAGCACCACGCCGGTGTCCGAGCCCTCCCCCAGTACCGAGACCGACAGCCCCGACACCGCGGGGAGCAGCGTGACGCAGGTCCGGCACAGCGCCTCGGGCACGGCGGCAGGGGGGAGGCCGCGTACGGCGGCCACGAGTTCATGGGCGATGCGGGCGCGTTGGGCCTCTGTCTCCGGTTCGGCGTCTCCGCCGCCGAGCAGGTCGTCACCGGCCATGACCATCACCTCCCCACGGCCACTCCGTACCACGGCTGCGTCCGATCTTGGCACAGGGAGCCGACCGTCGGCCGCGGTCCGCCCGCCGGCGCGACGGCCCAAGTCGCGTCTTCTCGCATCCGGCCTCCGGGGCTCCGCCGTGCCGTCGGTCGCCCCGTCGTTCCTGCTGTCCCGCTGTTGCCGCCTTCCCCGAGTGTCCGCTGCGCCCGGCCGGAAACGCCCGGGGTCTGCCCGGGGGCGTTCGGGGGAACCCGGGCCGCGGGAAACCGCCGTCGACCCACAGGAGGACCCGGATGTCCAGCTCGCCACCCCCGTACGGCCGGGTCCGCGACGAGGTGCGCCGACGGGCGGATGCGCTGTGGGACGTGGCGGCGGCGCTGCACGCGGACCCCGAGACCGCCTTCGCCGAGCACCACGCGGTGGCCCTGCTCACCGGCGAGCTGGAACGGGCGGGGTTCGCGGTACGGCGGAACGTGGCCGACCTGCCCACGGCGTTCACGGCGCGCTCGGGCCGCGGACGGCCCACCGTGGCGTTCCTCCTGGAGTACGACGCCCTGCCCGGCCTCGGGCACGCGTGCGGCCATCATCTGATCGCCGCCGCCGGCCTCGGGGCCGCGCTGGTGGTGGACGCGGTGCGGGACGGTGTCGACGGGTCGGTGCTGGCGGTGGGCACACCTGCCGAGGAGGGCGGCGGCGGCAAGGCGCTGGAGGTGCGGGCCGGGGTGTTCGACGAGGTCGACGCGGCGCTGATGTTCCATCCCGGCGTCCACGACTGGGTACGGGCGCCGCTGACCGCGCAGGAGCAGTACCGGGTCGCCTTCCGGGGCCGGGCCGCGCATCCCACCGGCAACCCGACCGAGGGCGTCGACGCCCTCGCGGCCCTGGTCGAGCTGTTCAACGTGCTGTCGGCGCTCGGCCGCCGGCTGCCGGAGGGCTCTCACATCCAGGGGATCGTCACGCACGGCGGTACGGCGACCAACATCGTCCCCGACCACGCCGAGGGCCGCTTCGGGCTGCGGGCCGCGACCACCGGCGCCCTGGACGACCTGGCCGGGCGGTTGCGCGTCTGCGCGGAGGGGGTCGCGCGCGCGACCGGCACGTCCTTCGAGGTCGAGCGGGCGAGCGTCCGCTACGAGCACTTCCGGGACAACCATGTGCTCTCCGAGCACTTCGCCGGTCATCTGACCAGGGCCGGCATCACCCTCACCCCGCCCGCCCCGGGGGTCCGGCTGGGCTCCTCGGACATCGGCAACGTCAGCGGCCGGGTGCCGGCCATCCATCCCTTCGTCGCGATCATGGACGCCGACGGCGGCGACCACACCCCTCGGTTCGCCAGGGCGGGCGCCTCCGCACGGGCCCGCGAGGTGCTGACGGCGGTCGTGGAGGCACTGGCCTGCACGGGCCTGGACGTCCTCGGGGACCCGGAACTGCGCGGCCGTGCCTGGGCCGAGCACCCTTCGAGGCGGTCTTCCCCCGACGGGACCTCCCCGGCCCCCGCGCCGGTACGGCTCCGGCCGGCTCGGGGCTGATCGCCCGCCGAGCCGGCCGGAGGTGGTGCCGGGCCGTCAGAGAGTCCGGCCGGGGTCACCGGGCTGGATACGGCCGCGCCAGCCGGCGTCGCCGCCGCTGCCCTCGACGTAGTCCTTGAAGCGGCGCAGATCGCCCTTCACCCGTCGGTCGATCATGCCCAGCGCGTCCGCGCCCTTCTCGGCCAGACCGCTGGGTTCGACCTCCATCGTGAGCTCCACGCGCGTGTGCATGTCGTCGATCCGCTCGAACCGGACCGATCCGCGCTGCTGCGTCTCCCCGGTGACGGTCCGCCAGGTGATCCGGTCGTCGGGGAGCTGGTCGACGATCTCCGTGTCGAACTCACGCCGCACCCCGCCGATGACGGTGGTCCAGTGGTTGTGCCGGTCGTCGAGTTGCCGGACCTCCTCGACGCCCTCCATGAAGCGGGGAAACTCCTCGAACTGCGTCCACTGGCCGTACGCCGCACGGAGCGGGACGTCCACGTCGACCGCTTCCTTGACCGTGCTCATCGGATCCTCCTCGTCAGGTCGTCCTGTCGGAGGCACCGAGTACCCGGCCGTGCGGAGTGAAGACCTCGGCCAGTGGAATGATCACACGATTCGGTCGGTGCGGTCGGCGGCCGGGTCCACGCCCGGGGCGCCGAGCCGGCCCACCAGGGCGTGCCCACGCTCGCGGCCCAGGCAGCAGGACCCGGGCCCTCCGGCGTCGAACGGTCGGGCTCCGGTGCGGTCAGCGAACCGGACGTCGGCGGGCGCGGCGGGAGCCCGTCGTCACGGCCCAGGCCACGTCGGCCACGAAGAGCACGACTCCTACGGCCAGCAGATAGCCCAGGTCGTCCGCGGTCGTGCCGATGATTCCCAGCACGACGGCCACCAGGAGAAGCAGCAGAAAGGTCACCCACAAACCGACCACCTCCGGGCAGGGTCAGCGCCGTGCGAGTTGGCGTTCGCCGTGCACGCCCGGCCGGTACGTCATGTCGTAGTAGCGGAAGATCGTTTCCTCCCGCTCGGCGGGCAGGACGTCGTCCGTCCCGATGGAAGGTGCCTTCCGTACCGTCCCCTTGGCGTGGGGGACCCTGACGTAGCCGGGCCCCAGGACCGCCTCGTCGAGCGGGACGAAGACCAGGCGCTGACGGGTGGGCAGCCCCGTACGGACGGTGACCATGGCCGGTTCGTCGGTGGCCGTGTCCACATAGACGGCCTCCAGCGTGCCGATCTTCCGTCCCCTGGGGTCGATCACGTCGTGTTCGCGCCACTCCCGGACATCGGCCGCGTGGATCATGCCTGCTCCGTGACTCCGCCCCCGGCGTGCAGATCGGACCGGGCCCGGAGACGTTCTCCCGGCCCTCTCCTCCCCGTCCACGCTACTCCTGCGGCCGTCCGTCAGCCGGGTCAGGCGGCCTCCTGTGCCTCCTCGTCCGGTACGGGCTCGTCCACCCCGAAGTCCGGGGCCTGGAAGGGATTGGTCGCCGGCGGCGGCGGTGCCGCCGCGGAAGAGCGGGGTTGCCCTTCCAGGGCGGAGAACAGCGACGTCGAATCGATGAGAGGGCTCCCTTTTGTGCAGGTCCGTGAGGGGACCTGGCGTCCCGTGACCGGGCTCAGTGGTCCTACAGCTTGATCATCTTGGTGTACGGGCTCAACACGCGTACCTGCGCCGAGCCGAAATCCACGAGCGCCGCGATTCCGTCCTCGATGCCGATCACCCGGCCGAGACCATACATGTCGTGCGTGACCTGGTCACCCAGGGCGAAATGCTTGGGAGCCGAGGTGACCGGGGCCTTGAAGGGGCTGGTGGGCAGATGACGCTTCGGTGCATCGGGCTTTGTCATTGCCCCCAGTATGCGCCTCCTCGGCTCCGGGACGTGAGGCGAAGGACCGGCGGTCTTCCGGGGTGCCGCTCTCCGTCTGCCGGGCTGTCTCCGTAGTCCGTCCTCCTGGAACCGCAACCGCCGCGCCGAGGCCCCCGCGAGAATCCGTTGGCGGACCACGGCGACCGCTGCTAGCGTTCCGGAAGCCGTGCCGGAGAACGAGGAGGTGGTACCCGTGAACGTATCGACATGGGTGCTCCCCTCCGGGGTCACGGCCGGGCGATAGGTCGTCCGGGAGCGCCGTTCGCGAGCCCTCCCGAAAGGCACGACCGTGCACTTCACTTCCGAACAGCACCTCGACGACGGTGTCCTCGCACGCGAGTTCACCCTCGGCGAGATCCCCGGCACCCTGTGGACGCCCGGATCCGCCCCTGCCCCACTGGTCCTGATGGCCCACAACAACGGCCTGCCCAAGGCCGATCCCCGGCTGGTGGCCCGGGCCCGCTACACCGCGGCGCGCGGCTACGCGGTGGCCACCATCGACGCCGCCGGGTGCGGTGACCGCCCCCGTTCCGCCGCCGACGAGCAGGCCCGTGCCGACCTCCGCCGGGCGATGCGGGCCGGCGAGCCGGTCGACGAGATCTTCGAGTCCCTCGTCGGCCCGCTGGTCGAGAACGCGGTCCCGGAATGGCGGACCACGCTGGACGCCCTCCTCGAACTGCCCGGGATCGACGGGCCGGTCGGCTACTCCGGAGGGTGGACCGCCCTCGGCATCAGGCTGGCGGTGGCCGAGCCGCGCATCGCGGCCGCGGGCTTCTTCGCCGGGGGGTACGTGCCCCGTGCCCAGCGCGAGGAGGCCCGGCAGGTCACCGTTCCGCTGCTGTTCCTGCTGCAATGGGACGACGAGGGGAACCCCCGGCAACGGGCCCTGGACCTGTTCGACGCCTTCGGCAGCAGAGAGAAGACCCTGCACGCCAATCCGGGCGGCCACACCGGCACCCCCTGGTTCGAACTGGAGGACGGCTGCCGCTTCCTGGACCGCCACCTGAAGGGGAGCGGCTCCCACCGCTGAACCCGGTGACCGCCCGGCACCCCGGGCGGTCACCACCCGGTGCGCAGCAGGTGGTTGAGGAGCAGGGCCAGCACCGCCTGGGCGGTGAGCCAGGCGCGAGGGCGGGGCAGGAACGCGCAGGACGGGAGCAGCCACACCGCGAAGGGGAGCCAGATGCGTTCCGTCTCGGCCTTGCTCATGCCGGACAGGTCCGCGACGAGGAGGGCGAGCAGGGCGGTGGTCACCACAAACGCCAGACGGACGTCGCCCTGCGGCTCGGTGTGCCGTCGGAGCAGTACGGCGGCCGTCCGCCGGAGCCCCGCCGCCGTCGCCGGGCCGGTGATCAGCACCGCGCACGCGAGATTCGCCCACACCCAGTAGCCGTAGGGCCGCACACCGCCCGCGCCCTGGTGGTAGCGCGTCACCAGCAGCCGGTACGCCTCCCACCAGTCGAAGCCCGCCAGGGTGAACACCGTCGGAACGACCGCCAGCCCCGCGAGGAACGCGAGGAGCGGGAACGGCCGTCGGCGGACCCGGTGCCGGCCGAGCCAGGCCACCGCGGCGCCGACGAGGAGGAAGAGGGTCAGGCCGTAGGAGAGGTAGCAGGTCAGACCGAACAGCAGGCCGGACGCTCCGGCCGCGAGCGGGGAGCCCCGGGTGACGGACTGCGCCAGCAGCGCCACAGCCCACGCGGCCACCGCCGCGAAGTACGCGTCGGCGGAGGTGCCCATCCACACCGCCGCCGGGGCGAGGACCAGGAAGGGGGCCGCCCGCCGCGCGAGCCCCTCGTCGGCCAGGGCGCGGACCGTGACGAGGACGGCCACACAGGCCGTCGCCCCGACGGTGACGCACCACATCCCGGCCCAGCCCCCGCCCCGCAGCCCGATCCGGTCGAGCAGGACGAAGGTGAGCGTGGCGGCGGGCGGGTGGCCGGCGACATGGGCGGGCCAGTTGTCGGGGGAGTGGAGAAGGATGTGGTGGGTGAAGTCGCGCAGGGTCGCCGGGACGTCGTGGAAGCGGCCGACGACCTGGAGGTACTCGTGGCGGGTGGTGAGCCGGACGGCGATGCCCCGGTGCCATCCGTCGATCAGGGCGAGGGAGAGGATCCACGCCGTCGCCGAGCCCCAGGCCGTGGCGAGCAGGGCCCGCCAGGGCAGGCGTACGGCCACTGCGGGGCCGTACGCCACCACGGCCGCCGCCACCGCCACGGCGGCCCAGGTGCCCGGTCCCGTGTGCGGGCCCCAGGTGGCCAGCAGCGGCGGCCAGTTCACCCGCAGGGTGTGGTGGGTCTCCTCGATGCCGCGGCCGACCAGCACGGCCGTGAGGACGAGGAGGGCCGCGGCCAGGGCGGCGTACAGATCGCGAAGTCGCGGGCGGAGCGGGGCGCGGGTCACAGCGGAACGCTAGGCCGCGCGGCCGACGCCGTACCGCCGTCCGGGCCGGACGTCAGCGTTTCGTCATCAGTCGCACGCCCTCCACCAGGGGTGTTCCGGCCTACGGTCGGGGCATGCGGCTCCCCGTATCGCCCACCTCACCCCGCTTCTGGCGCAGCCCCGTGCGCGGCCCCCGGTTCACCTCGGTGCTCGGACTCGTCCTGCTCGTCGGCATCACCGTGCTGTTCGTGACGGGCCTGGTCTCGTACGCCGCCTACAACCCGGACCTGTCGCCGGTGAACGACAAGACACCCGACAAGGGCATCCTCGGCTTCTACCTCTTCTCCTGGCCGACGGACCCGCACTGGCTGTACCGGTTCAACCAGGGCGTCCACGTCACCCTCGGCCTCACCCTGATCCCCGTCCTGCTCGCCAAGCTCTGGTCGGTGGTGCCGCGCCTGTTCACGCTGCCGCCGGCCCGCTCGCTCGCGCACGCCCTGGAGCGGATCTCGCTGCTGCTGCTGGTCGGGGGCGGACTCTTCGAGTTCGTGACGGGTGTGTTCAACGTTCAGTTGAACTACGTCTTCCCCGGCTCCTTCTACCCCCTCCACTTCTACGGCGCCTGGGTCTTCTTCGCCGCCTTCGTCGCCCACGCGGCGCTGAAGACGCCGACGGCGCTGCGCAACCTGAGGCAGGGGCGGGAGGAGAGGAACGACCTCGTGTCCCCGGACCCGCTGGAGCCGACCGTCTCCCGACGGGGTGCCCTGTGGTTCGTCGGGGGCGGTTCCCTGCTGCTGTTCCTGACCACGGTGGGACAGGACTTCGACGGCCTGCGCCGCACCGCCCTCCTCGCCCCGCACGGCGGAGCCGACCCCGGCACCGGCCCGAACGGCTTCCAGATCAACAAGACCGCCGCGTACGCCGGCATCGACGCCGCCGAGACGGACGAGGACGCGTGGCGGCTCGTCGTCACGGGCCGCACGGGAACCGTCCGCCTCAGCCGCGCCCGGCTCGCCCAACTCCCCCTGCACAGTGCGTCGTTGCCGATCGCCTGCGTGGAGGGCTGGTCGACGTCGGACCAGTGGTGGCGGGGCGTACGGCTGCGGGATCTCGCGGCGCTCGTCGGGTACGACGACCCGCCGGACGTCTTCGTCGAGTCCCTCCAGGCCCACGGGGCGTTCAGGAAGGCGGCCCTGCGCGCCAACCAGGTGGCCGACCCGCGGTCCCTGCTCGCCCTCCATGTCAACGGCGAGGACCTGTCCCCCGACCACGGCTACCCGGCGCGGATCATCGTGCCCGCGGCGCCCGGTGTGCTGAACACCAAGTGGGTGGCCCGGATGACGTTCGGAGACCTGTGACGCGCCGGCCGCGGATCCCCGTCGGGAGCCCTCTCCCCCTGCTCCTGCTCGTCTGCTCGTTCGCCGTCGCCGCCTACGCGGGCGTACGTCTCCTCGCCGACGACTGGTTCGGCGTGGCGCTGTGGCTCGTGGGGGCCGCGCTGCTGCACGACCTCGTCCTGCTGCCGCTGTACGGCGTCGCGGACCGGGCGGTCGTACGGGGGCTCGGCGCGGCCGGTCACCGGGCGTGGGTGATGTACGTCCGGGTACCGGCCGCGCTCTCGGGGCTGCTCCTGCTCGTGTGGTTCCCGCTGATCAGCGGCATGGTGGACCGCCGTTACCGGTCGGCCACCGGACTGTCCCCGGACGGCTTCCCCGTCCGCTGGCTGCTGATCACCGCCGTCCTCTTCGGCGGCTCGGCGCTGCTGCTCGCGCTACGGCTGCCGCGGGTGCGCAGGGCGGCGAAGCGGCGTCCGCCGGCCGTCCACTGAGCGGCGGGCCGCCAGCCCCGTGCGTGTCCGAGCAGGGCCGGGGTGCCCAGGCGGGCCCAGGGGAAAGGGGCGCCCACGGCCGAGCGGGCGTCGGTGATGCGGACGTGCACGCGTTCGTCGACGTCCACCGGCGCGGTCTCGGCGATCAGCAGGCCCCCGGGCCGCAGCAGGCCGGCCACCCGTCGCAGCAGAGCGCGGGGATCGCCGCCGATGCCGATGTTGCCGTCCATCAGCAGGACGGTTCCCCAGCGTCCCTCGGCGGGCAGCGGCTCGAAGACCGAGCGCCGTAGCGCCTGGCCGCCGAGCCGGACGGTGTGGTCGACGGCGGCCTCGCTGACGTCGACACCGAGGACGGCCCGGCCCCGCGCGGCGAGTTCCGCCACCAGCCGCCCCGGCCCGCACCCCACGTCGAGGACGGTTCCCTCGCACCGGTCGAGTACGTCCCGGTCGACCGCGTCGGCCCGGGCGCACCAGCGTTCCACCTCCAGCGGCAGCAGCCAGCCGTCGCTTCGGCGCAGGAACAGCGGGCCGTGACCGGTGCGCAGGGCGGCGGCGTAGGGGTCGGCGGTCGCCCAGGCGAGCGCGGGGGCGGTGCTCACCGCCGCTCCGGCCCGGTGACCGCCGCGCTCCGGGCCAGCCGCGCGGCGAACCGGCCGTGCGGGGCGAGGGCGGCGACGGCGTGGGCGTCCGCGGCGGTGTCCACGTCCCGCAGCCGGGGCAGCTCGCGCACCCGCAGCCCGGCCGCGACCAGCCGCTCCCGCTGCACGGCCCCCGTCACCGGCGTCGACATGGGCACGCCCCGCAGCAGACCGGGATCGGGACGGGCCAGCCCGAGCGCCCAGAAACCCCCGTCCTCGGCCGGCCCGAGGTACGCGTCACAGTCCGCGAAGTCCACCCCGAGCAACTCCGGCGTCACCTGCGGGGTGTCCATGCCGATGAGCAGGGCCGGGCCGCCGCAGCGCGCGAACGCGTCCGCCAGCCGCTCGTCCAGCCCGCCCGCGCACTGCCGTACGACGTCGAAACCGGGCGGCAGCCAGGGGCCGGGGCTCCCGTCGAGGACCAGGACGCGCCGGTCGGCGGGTGTGGCCGCCACGGTCCGCAGGGTGTCCGCGAGGGCCGCCTCGGCCAGCTCGGCGGCCTCAACCGGAGTGAACGGCGGGGTGAGCCGGGTCTTCACCCGCCCCGGCACCGGTTCCTTGGCGATGACGAGGAGCGTGGTCACCGTACGGCCCTCCCGCCGGCGTCGGAGGCCCTGGTGCCGGGGGCCCCGGCGTCCTCCGCGGTGGCCAGGACGCGGCTCATGTCCCGTACCGCCTGCCAGGTGCCGCGCCAGGTGCCCGTCACCTTCGAGACCCCGGTGCGCGGCAGATACGGCACGTCGTGCTCGGCGATCCGCCAGCCCGCGTCCGCCGCCCGCACCACCATCTGGAGCGGATAGCCGCTGCGCCGGTCGGTGAGGCCGAGGCCGAGCAGCGGCTCGCGGCGGGCGGCGCGCAGGGGCCCGAGGTCGTGCAGGGGCAGGCCGGTGCGGTGGCGAAGCATCCGCGCCAGCGCGAGGTTGCCGGCGCGGGCGTGCACGGGCCACGCGCCCCGTCCCCGCGGACGCCGTCGGCCGAGCACCAGGTCGGCCTCGCCGCCGCGCACCTCGCGCACGAAGGGGACGAGGAGCGAGGGGTCGAGGGAGGCGTCGCAGTCGCAGAAGCACACCACGTCGGCGGTGGCGGCGGTCAGCCCGGCGTGGCAGGCGGCGCCGAAGCCCCGGCGCGGCTCGTGCACGACGGTCGCGCCGAGCGCGTGGGCGATCCGGGCGGAGCCGTCGGTGGAACCGTTGTCGACGACGAGTGCGCGCCAGCCCGGCGGGATCCGTTCGAGGACCCAGGGGAGGGCCTCGGCCTCGTTCAGGCAGGGCAGCACCACGTCGACGTCCGAAGGAGTGGTCGTCACGGTCTCACCCTACGAACGCGAATCGGGCATAACGGACCGACGCTCCTTACGAAACGCGGACGTCGAGGGCCGGTGCGGGGTCCGGGCACCGCCCCTTCGGCGGCGCGGTGCCAGGCTGGAGGCATGCAGCAGCCGTATCAGCCAGGGGAGGCCGCGAACGGGTCGCCCCGCATCCTGGTCGTCGACGACGACCCGACCGTCGCCGAGGTCGTCGCCGGCTACCTCGGCCGCGCCGGTTACACGGTCGACCGTGCCGACGACGGCCCGACCGCCCTCACCCGGGCCGCCGCGCACCGCCCCGACCTGGTGGTCCTCGACCTGATGCTGCCCGGCATGGACGGCCTGGAGGTGTGCCGCCGGATGCGGGGCCGCGGGCCCGTGCCGGTCATCATGCTCACCGCCCGCGGCGACGAGGACGACCGCATCCTGGGCCTGGAGGTCGGCGCCGACGACTACGTCACCAAACCCTTCAGCCCGCGCGAACTCGTCCTGCGCGTGGAGTCCGTACTGCGTCGCACCGGACCCGCGCCCGCCGGGGGGCCGCTGGGCGCGGCGGGGCTGACCGTCGACCCCGCCGCCCGCCGCGCCACCAAGAACGGCACCGAACTCGCCCTCACCCTCCGCGAGTTCGACCTGCTCTCGTTCTTCCTGAGGCATCAGGGACGGGCGTACGGCAGGGAGGACCTGATGCGCGAGGTGTGGGGCTGGGACTTCGGCGACCTGTCGACGGTCACGGTCCATGTCCGCCGCCTGCGCGGCAAGGTCGAGGACGACCCGGCCCGGCCCCGACTGATCCAGACCGTGTGGGGCGTGGGCTACCGCTTCGAACCGGGCGGGGGGCGACCATGAGGGACACCGCGCTCATCGTCCTGTACGCCTTCGCGGGCGCCGCCGTCACCGGGCTGGCCGGAGCGGCCGTCCTCAGGCCGATCCGCCGCCGCTCGCTCACCGCCTCGCTCGCCGTGGTCGCGGCGGTCGGCGTCGTCGCCATGCTCGCGGGCACGCTCGCCGTGGCCTGGGCGATGTTCCTCTCGCCGCACGACCTGACCGTCGTCACGACCGTCGTCGCCATGGCGGCCGTCGTGTCGCTGGCCACCGCGCTGCTGCTGGGCCGCTGGGTCGTCGCCCGCAGCCGTGAACTCGCCGTCGCCGCACGCTCCTTCGGCGACGGCGGGGACTTCGCCGCGCCTGACGGCCCGACGACCGCCGAACTGGAGACCCTCGGAAGGGAGTTGGCCGCCACCAGCGCCCGCCTCGCCGAATCCCGGCAGCGGGAACGCGCGTTGGAGTCCTCCCGGCGCGAACTCGTCGCCTGGATCTCGCACGACCTGCGCACCCCGCTGGCCGGACTGCGCGCCATGTCCGAGGCCCTGGAGGACGGCGTCGCCACCGACCCCGACCGCTATCTGCGGCAGATCCGCACCGAGGTCGAACGCCTCAACGACATGGTCGGCGACCTCTTCGAACTCTCCCGCATCCACGCGGGCACCCTGCCGCTGTCGTACGCCCGGATCTCCCTCTACGACTTGGTCGGCGACGCGCTCGCGGGAGCCGACCCGCTCGCCCGGGAGCACGGGGTGCGGCTGGTGGGAGGCCGGATCGAACCGGTCCCGGTGGAGGTCGACGGCAAGGAGATGAGCCGGGTCCTGGGCAACCTGCTGGTCAACGCCATCCGCCGGACCCCGGCGGACGGCACGGTCGCGATCGCCGCGGAGCGGGCCCGCGAGGGTGTCGTGCTGTCGGTGACGGACGGCTGTGGCGGCATCCCCGAGGAGGATCTGCCGCGCGTCTTCGACACCGGCTGGCGCGGCACCCACGCCCGGACACCCCCGGCCGGCGCCGGCCTCGGCCTCGCCATCGTCCGGGGGATCGTCGAGGCCCACCAGGGCCGGGCCACCGTACGCAACATCCCCGGCGGCTGCCGCTTCGAGGTGGTGCTGCCCGCCGCGGCTTCATGAACGCGGACAGCACCACCGGTCCACCGGCGGGTCCTACGCGCCGCGCGTCCCGGTCTGCGCGAACTCCGCCATGCCCTCCTCGAATCCGACCTGCGGCTTCCACCCCAGCGCGGCCCGCAGCCGCGACGAGTCCGCCGTGATGTGCCGGACGTCGCCCAGCCGGTACTCCCCGGTGACGACCGGCCCGGGCCCGCCGCACGCGGTCGCCAGCGCCCGCGCCATCTCCCCGACGGTGTGCGGCTCGCCGCTGCCGGTGTTGTACGCGGTGAGCGCACCCGGCTCGGCCCCCGCCTCCAGCGCGGCCGCATTGGCGGCCGCCACGTCCCTCACATGCACGAAGTCCCTCCGCTGCCGCCCGTCCTCGAAGACCCGCGGGGCCTCGCCCCGGGCGAGTGCCGAGCGGAAGAAGGAGGCGACACCGGCGTACGGGGTGTCGCGGGGCATCCGGGGCCCGTACACGTTGTGGTAGCGCAGCGAGAGGGCCGACCCGCCCGTCGACCGCGCCCAGGCGGCGGCCAGGTGCTCCTGGGCGAGCTTGGTCGCGGCGTAGACGTTGCGGGGATCGGCAGGGGCGTCCTCGCCCACCGGCCCGGGCGCGAGGGCGTCCCCGCACACCGGACAGAGGGGCTCGAACCGGCCCGCGTCGAGATCGGCGACGGCCCGCGGACCCGGCCGTACGACCCCGTGGCGCCCCGGGCACGTGTACCGCCCCTCGCCGTAGACGACCATCGACCCGGCCAGCACGAGATGCCGTACCCCCGCCTCGGCCATGGCGGCGAGCAGCACCGCGGTCCCCAGGTCGTTGCGCGAGACGTACTCCGCCGCGTCGGCGACCCCGTTCCCGAGCCCGACCATCGCGGCCTGGTGACTCACGGCGTCCACCCCGGACAGGGCACGGCGGACGGCCGCCGGGTCCCGTACGTCGGCGCCGGGATCGTCCCGGACGTCGTACACGAGCGCCTCGTGCCCGCGCTCCCGCAGGGCGTCCACGACGTGGGACCCGATGAACCCGGCACTGCCGGTGACCAGTACACGCATGGGGCCACGCTAGATCCGCACCGGCGCCGCACCCCGGGGCCGCGCCCGTACGTCATGACTCCGTAAGGACATGCGCGCCGAACGCCTCTACGCCTGCTCCTCCCTCCTCAACCCCCGGGGCGAGTACGCCTACTACGGCCGCGTCGGCGGCTGTCTGATCACCGGCAACGGGCGGCCAGGGCCCCGGCAGGCACCGTTCGCCCCGTCGCGAACCGAACAGGATCCGCTAGGGGCGCTGCCTCACCCGGTCGACGATCGCCCAGTCCACCACGTGTGACAGCTGGATGTACGTCTTGTCGCCGGACGCCGACGTCCGTTCGTCGCGGAAGCCCAGGAATTCATAGGATTCCGGGTCGAAGATGAGGTACTTGCCCTGCGCGAACGGGCTCTCGGGGTAGGAGATCCCCACCCCGGTGCGCCCGCCGGAGTCCTTCACTCCCCGAACCGCCTCGACTCCGGGCACCAGGGCCAGCGCCTCGTACGCGGCGGGACGCAACCCCTGGGGCAGCAACGGCCATTTCAGGAGCTCACCGAGCATGAAGTAGGCGTGGAACCATTCTTGTGCGGTGAAGTCACCGATCGACATGCTGGACGGTCCGCCGCCCGCGATGTACGGAATGAGTTCCCTCGGGTCGGTGGGCAGCTTCTTCAGCTTGCTCCACTCCCGAGGCGGCCACACGCTCTCGCCCTTCCGCAAGGGCTCCTCCCAGATCACCCGGCCGAGTTCCATGGTCAGGGAGCGCTTGGAGCCGTCCACCGACTCCCAGTTCTCGTCCTCGTAGGTCTTGACCGCGCCGGTCCCGCGTTCCGTCTCCTTGATGATCCGCTTGGAGTAGATGAACTGGTCGCCGCGCGGCGCCACGGGCTTCTCGTCCGTGCCCGTCTTCGCCGCCGCCCCGTTCAGCACGGTCACGGCGCTGACGTTGCCCATCCTCGGGGTCGCCGTGCCCGACACACGGTCGGCACGGTCCGGGTGATCGCCCTCGTCGGTGCCGCCCTCGGAGATCAGTACCGCCGTTCCCGTAACCGCCACGGCGACCACCGCGGCGGTCGCGAGGCGGAGCGCGTGGCGGCGGCTGGGGGCCGCGTCGGGGTGCTGCTGCGCGCGCGCAATCGCACGGAGCAGCCGGTAGCGGGCCTTCGCCCTGGTCGGGTCGGTGAGCGGGGCGGCGTCCGGGTCCCAGTCCCGCAGGAGTTCGAGTTCGTCAGTCATGGCCGGGTACCTCTCGCAGTGTCGTCGGATCGGAGCCACCCAACGCTTCCCGCAGCTTGCTGCGAGCCCGGTGCAGCCGGGATCTGACCGTGCCGACGGGGACACCGAGGGCCTGGGCCACCTCCTCGTAGCCGAGACCGCCCCACGCCACCAGCAGGAGCACGTCCCGGTGCCGTGCGGGCAGGGCGGCCAGTGCCGCTGCCAGCTCGCGCCGTACGGCCTGTGCCCCCACCCGGGCCGCGGCACGCTCGGCCAGCGGCTCCTCGTGATCGGCCGGGGCCGGGACGCGGGCCATGGCTTTGAAGCGGCGGCCCTCGGCCCGCCGGTGCCGGCCGACCAGGTTGGTCGCTATACCGAACAGCCAGGGCCGGGCACCGTCGCCCGTGGCCCGCGAGGGGTTGTACCGGTGCCGGTGCTGGAAAGCGGTGGTGAAGGTCTCTGCCATGAGGTCGTCGGCCGGCTCGCCACCGAGCCTGCGGGCCAGATAGCGATGTACGTCATCCGCGTACCGGTCGAAGAGCACGGCGAACGCTTCGGGCTCGTCCCTGGACCGCGCAATCACCGAGGCATCGCTCTCCGCCCCCGCGCGGACGCCTGGCTCGACGGTCATCGGGGCTCCTCTCGTTCAAGAGACATTCTGTGAAGGCCGGGCTTTCACCTCTCCTTCGCCGCTCGCCTCCGACGAGTTCCCTATTCCCGGGCAGCCTGACGCGCCGTAGAGTCACGACGGATGACGCCTGATGACGAGATCTGGCTGAGAGGCTGGCACATAGCCCCGCTGTGGCGAGTGCGGCCGAAGCATGTCCGTGCGGTCGCCGCCGCTCATGGAGTGCGCAGCAAAGAGCGCAAGACGTCCGTCAGCACATCGGAGACCAGCTACGTGGTGTACCACCTGGGGGATGCGCAGCGCCTCGCGGAGAACCTCGACAACGGCAAGGTGTCCGTCGATCCCCGATGGCGGACCGACACCCCGCAGGGCCGGCGAGCCGTCGTGCGTGACGTCCTGCTCGGCTGCGGCGTCCTGTTTCTCGTCCTGGGGCTGATCACCGTCGGGCTGCTGCACATGTAGCGCCGACTGCTCCAACCGGCTGAACCGGTGCACGAACCGTCCGTGCGCAGCATCGAGTTCACTCGCCCACCCACGCACATCAGCAAGGTACCCACCCCACTCAGGCCGGAGATGAGTACGCGTGCTCATACCCGGCGCCCGCCGCGCGGCCAGGATGGGTGCACGGCGCCGCCGAGAGCGCCGGTGTGATCCAGCCGAGCCTGTCAGGGGAATCTCTCATGTCGCGTCGTGTCGTTCTGTCCGTGGCTGCCGGTGTCGTCGCCCTCGGAGGTGCCGGTGCCTTCGCCCTCGCCTACGCCGGGGACCAGCCTCCGGCGCTGGCGCACAGCACGGCCCGCTACACCGCTCCCGACGGTGACCGCGACGGCTCGTTGACCTTCACCACGGACGTCACGCAGTCCTCCGATGTCAAGAGCGTGAAGGTGCTGGCGTGGCCGGCGAACTCGTCCTTCGCGAAGAAGGGGCTGACGGCCAAGGACATGGCCTCCGCCGAGTCGGCCGTCTGCAAGCCCTCGGGTGGGGACACCGAGCGGTGCACCTATGAGGTCACCGTCACCCGCGCCGATGCCGACGGGTCCCCGCGGGGTCTGTGGCACGTGGCTGTCCTGACCACCTCCGAGGACGGCGACACGACGCTGGACACCAAGGCGGCCGACTTCACACGGTGATCCGATCCGGACGGGCGGGTGATCGTGCCACGCGGGTGGTCGGGGCCACGTCAGGCCGGTCACCGGACCGGCGTCCTCCCTCGTTGCGACGGCCCACGCCTCCCCGAGGTCCCTCAGCCTTGGCGGGGCCGCAGCTCGTTGTGGCCGCGGCCCCGCTCGGGTGTCGGGGTCAGGACGGGTCGCCGTACTGGAGACCGCGTCCGTTGGTGCCGATGTAGACGCGGCCGTAGGTGTCGGGGTCGCCGGTGATGATGCCGAGGCTGCCGATGGCGCCCCACTGGTGGGCGTCGTCGTTGATGCGGAGCCAGGTGGCGCCCTTGTCGGTGGAGCGGAAGACCCCGGTGACGTCCTTGACGGTGCCGATCAGGTACAGCGCCTGGTAGGAGGCGCCGGATGCCGCCTTGCCGAAGCCGAGGGCGGAGGCGGACTGCACCGAGCCGAGCGTGGTGAAGGTGCGGCCACCGTCCGTGGAGTGCAGCAGCCCCTTGCCGCCGCCGGAGATCCACAGGTCCCCGGCGATGCCGGGGACGGCCGTGAGCCGGCCGGAGGGGAGGTTGCCGGCCCGGGCGGTGAAGGTCGCGCCGCGGTCGGTGCTGGCGTAGAGGGTGCCGCCGGACAGGGAGTAGAAGGTGGTGGCCGACGAGCGGTCGGCGACGACCTCCGCGTCGGTGCCCAGACCGGTGACCCTCGACCAGCTCGAGCCCTTGTCCGTCGAGCGGTACGGGACCTGACCGTCCTCGGTCCAGACGATGGTGGAGCCGTCCGCCGCAAGCGCGACATGGCCCATCTGGGAGCTGCTGACCGGCTCGGCCTTGAAGCCGTTCCAGCTGGTGCCGCCGTCGGCGGAGTAGGCGCCGTCCTGCTCGCCGCCACGGCCGACGCGGACCATCATCGAGGGGTTGGACTGGGCGAAATCGATGTCGGTGCTGCTGCTCATCAGCGGGTTCTTCATCCGCCCGGCGGGCAGCTCGGTCAGGGAGTCGTGGCGGAAACCGCCCTGGTCGCCCATGGAGGTGATGACGGTGGCGCCGCCGGGCGGGGCGATCGCGTCCGCCAGCGCGGTCTCCTCCAGCCCCCGGGCCCCACCGGTCCAGTGGCTGGTGCCGCCGTTGTCGCCGGCGTTGGCGTCCTTGCTGCGCCAGATGCCGTTGCCGGTGCCGTACAGCACGTGCCCGGAGTCGAAGGGATCGATGGCCAGGGCGGTCATCCAGTGGCCGATGCCGGTACCGACGTAAGGAGCTGCGGAGGCGTTGCGCACCGACTTGTCGGCCAGTGCCTTCCAGGTCCCACCGCCGTCGGTGGTCCGGTAGATCTCGTCCTCGGGCCACCAGCGGTCGAGGGTGGTGACCATCACCGTGGACGGCTTCCGCGGGTCGACGGCCAGACCGGAGAACCCGTAGCCGCCGTTGGACGGGGAGACGTTCTTCCACGTCCCGCCGGCCGGCGTGTACTTCCACACCGACCCCGCCGTCACGCCGTTGGGGCCGAGGGCGTCGGTGTACGTCAGGTACAGCGAGCCGTCGCCGGAGAGCACGCCGTGCTGCGGCATCTGGCCGGTGGGCTGCCCGGGGACGGCCTGCCAGGTACTGCCGCCGTCGGTGGAGCGGTACAGGGGGGCGGACTTGTCGGCGACACCGACGTAGAGCGTCTTGCTGCCGGCCGGGCCGTACGTCACGAAGGAGATGCCCCCGCCGCTGCCCGCCCCGTCCTTGACGGGGAACGAGGAGACCTGATTCCACGTCGCGCCGTAGTCGGTGCTGCGCCACAGGCCGTTCTTGCGGGTGCCCAGCAGCAGGGTGCCGTGGTCCGCCGGGTCGATCACCAGCCGTTCGCCCGCCCCGCGCCCGTCCTCGTTGGCGCCCAGCTTGAAGGGCAGCTCGGTGCGCTTGAAGGTCCGGCCTTGGTCGGTGGAGCGCAGCATCGCGCCGTTGCCGGCCCAGTTGTTGGTGTAGGTGCCCGCCGCGAGGTAGAGCCGCTCGGGGTCGACGGGGTCGGTGGCGATCGAGTCGATGCCCAGCAGGTTCCAGTCCTTCTCGCCGACCCAGTCGGTCAGCGGGATCCACTGCTCGGCCCCGGTGTCCCAGCGGTAGGCGCCGCCCATGTCGGTGCGCGCGTACAGCAGACCCTTCTCCCGAGGGTTGAACACCAGCCCGGTGACATAACCGCCGCCCGCCACCTGGGCGTTCTTCCACACATACGGTCCGGCCGCGGCCGTGGTCTGCGCGCCGCCGGTCCCGGACGCCGGGGCCTCGGCCGACTTCACCAGCTTCCACTGCTGGTTGGTGCTGCCCCTGCCCGGGTACTGGATGACTGCCGCGCCGTTGGCCGTGGAGCCCCCGCGGACGTCCAGGACCTGGCCGCTCTTGCGGGAGGTGAGGGTGACGGCGTCGGAACCGCTCACCTCGCTGATCTTCCACTCCTGGGAGGCGGCGGAGCTGTCGGTCTGCTGCTCGGCGGCGGCGCTCTGCGCGGTCGAATCACCCGCTATGCCCAGCACTTTGCCGCTGTTGCGGTTCACGAGCTCGTAGTAGCCGTCGCCGGTGGACTTCAGCTTCCACTGCTGGTTGGCGGTGTTCTGGTCGGTCCACTGCTGGATACGGGTGCCGTCGGCGGTGGAGTAGCCGTTGACGTCCAGCACCTTGGCGCTGCGCACCGACACCAGCCGGTAGTAGGCGTCGCCGTCGACCGTCGCGGCCTGCGAGTCGTCCTGCGCGAACAGGAGATACGGCACGACGGCGGCGGGCACGCCGAGCAGCACTGCAGTGGCGGTCCAGCGACGGCGATGACGCCCGCGGCGCCTGCCGTGCGTGGGGTTGTTCATGAGAGAGGTGTTCTCCTTGTGTGCCGTTCACCAGAGGTAGCGGATCCAGACGCCGGAACTGGCTGGATCCGATCCCTTGTGGTCACAGGCCCCGCAAAGGGTTGCCTCGAGCCGGGAGCTTTCTTCGGTCACCTGGTGGTGCGGTAGGCGTTGATCGGCGTACGGGTGACGTCGGCGACCAGCCGGTTGGCGGGGCCGCCGGCCAGACAGCGGCGCCTGGCGAGGTCGGCTCGGTGACGTGCGCGTCGACGCCGGCGGCGCGGAGCCGTTCGGCTTCCTCGGCGCGGGCGGTCGGCTCGTCGCTGACCCGCAGTGCGACCTCGAGGGTGAGCGGGGGCGGGGTGGCGGCAGCCGTGCGCCGACAGCCGCGTCGATCTGGTCACCGGCCATGGTCCGGCAGACAAGTTTCGCGGTCGCCGCCTGGGCGGCCCGGGCGCGTGTACGGGACGCTCAGGCGGTCCGCACCGCGGCACTCTCGCGCAGCAGGCCCGCGAAGGTCTGGGCGGCGGGCGTGAGAGCGTGGTCGGCCATGCGGACCAGCAGGATGCGGCGGACCGGGGCGGGCGGCCGCAGGGGCAGGACGCTGACGCCAAAGCGGAGGCCCTCCAGGGCCAGGGCCGGGGCCGGCGCGACCCCGATGCCGGCCGCGACCATGGCTTCGACCTCAGCCTCGGCCAGCAGCTGACCATGCTCGCCGTCATGCTCCTCACCTCCAAGGGCGCCGCCGGCGTCACCGGCTCCGGATTCGTCGCCCTGGCCGCGAGCCTCAGCGCGATCCCGCACATGCCGGTCTCCGCGCTGGCACTGATCTTCGGCATCGACCGCTTCATGTCCGAGGCCCGCGCCCTGACCAGCACCGTCGGGTACGGCGTCGCCACCATCGCCGTGGCGCGCTGGGAGGGCCGGCTCGACGAGGACCGCGCCAAGGCCGTCCTGCGCGGGGAGAGCCCCTACACCCCCGCCGCCGAGGCCGACGCCCCGAAGACGGCGCCGGCCCCCGCCCCGGTGCCTGCCATCGGCTGACGCGCACGACGCAACCCTGGGACGGCCGGTCCGGAGCTTCGACTCCGGACCGGCTCCTCGCATGAATCAGGAGAGCTCGCCCCGAGATCCGTCCCGCCCCCTGGGCCACCAAGCACCCTGGCCGCGCCCAGGTCGTCATCGGCGCCACCGCGCGTGAGACGCAGGCGCTGTTCCTCACCGACGCCGAAGCCCCCGCGAGTGGGCTACCACCCGCAGGTCGGCACCTTCCGGCATGCCGCGCCCGGCCGTCCCCGCGCAGCCCGCCCCGGCGGAACTCCACCAGTCGCGTTCCGTGGGGTCGAGACGGTCGGTCAGGCCGAGTTCGACGGCGCCGGAGCGGACCGCCTCACCGACTTCTTCCGGGCGCTCGGCCGAGGTGACGCGGACCCGGACCCGGGGATGACGTGACCGGAACTGCCCGATCACCGCGGCGAGCGGAGAAAACAGCGTCGGGGCGGCAACCTTCTCGTCCTCTGCGGCGACTGGGAGCAGGAAGGCCGCGTCGAACTACCGGATGGACGGGCATGAGGGCAACGAAGCGCGCCGCGCCGCAACCGGTGGCGCAGGCGCGGACTGGTCAAGGGCATTCCCTTGCGCTGCTGGTCGTCGGTGTGCTGGCGTGCCGTCCCCCGGGAGCGGAACCGGTGAAGGACCACCGACATCCACAGGGAGCGGCTGACCGTCGACGGCACCGCCGTGCAGCCGGACATCGGCAGCCGACCGGCGTCCGGTTCGCCCGGCATCGACCAGCTCGCAGGTCAGCCTTCACCGCCCCGCAACCGATCACGACCACTGTTCGAATCCCGGACGGAGCACTGTTAGGCTGCGCCCCCCGTTGTTGTTAAACACGCAACTAATGCGCACATCATGGCAAGGAGAGGGCGAACCGGGGGATGGTCCTCGATGACGCGTCCGCGGAGTTCCACGAATTCTTCGAACGCCACTATGCCGAACTCGCCCGTCTGGCACACCTCCTGACCGGCGAGACCGACGCGGCGGACGACCTCGCGGCGGACGCCCTGCTCGCCCTGTGGCAGCGCTGGGACCGGTTGCGGCAGGCCGACCACCCGCTCGCCTACGCCCGCGGTGTGGTGGCCAACCTGGCGCGGGGCCGGATCCGCAGCACGGTCCGGGAGCGACGCCGGACCACGCTGTTCTGGTCCCGAAGCCCCGAGAAGGTGGAGGGGCCGGACACGGCGGCCGTGCTGGACGTCCGCGCGGCGCTCGCCCGGCTGCCGTTCCGCAAGCGCGCCTGCGTGGTCCTGCGACACGCCCTCGACCTGTCGGAGAAGGACACGGCGGCCGCGCTGGGCATATCGGTCGGAACGGTGAAGAGCCAGACCTCGAAGGGAATGGCCGAGCTGGAAAGGATACTGGGCGCACGAGCGGCCGGGGACCTGGTGCCAGGGAGGAGGAACCGGTGAACGAGGAAATCGACCGTCGGCTGCGCGAGGCCGCCGAGGCCCACCGGCCCGACCGCGCGCGGATGCTGGCCCGGGTGGAACGCGGCATGGCCGGCCCCGCCGTCCGTCACCGCGCGCGACCGTTCGCGAGGTCCGGGACCAGGGTCGTTCTCGCCGGGCTCGCCGCCGGCGGCATCCTGACGACCGGCGGCCTCGCCGTCGCCGCGATCGTCGCCACCCCGTCGACGCCGCCCACCGTGACCACGCCCGCCACCCCGTCCCCGACCGCCGGCTCCCCGCACCCGACAACGGCCCGCCCGACCCCCGCCGCGCCACCCCCGGCCACCACCCCGGGCAGCTCGCGCCCGACCCCTTCGGCCACCGGTACCAGTCCCTCGCCGACCGCCGACGAGAGCCAGAACGGGCCGCTGCGCTCGGCCGGCTCGCTGGATCCGAAGAGCACCGTCTACTGGACGCAGAGCAACCTCGTCCTCAAGACGACGCAGCCGCTCACCTCGCTCACGGTCGAGATCCGGATCGTGCAGACCGGCGGGGCGAAGAACACCGGCACCTGGCAGACCCTGCCGGGTGATGACTTCACCGTCACCGTCCAGGAGGCCGGCGGCGCGCTGGTCTACCGCTGGGTCCTCAAGCCGGGCCTGACCGTGCCGGCCGGGAACCATGAGTTCGCCGCGCAGTTCAACAACGGCGACGGCGACGGCGTGCGCAGTGCCGCGGGCGACGGCTACCGCGTCGACGCACAGGGTTCGGGCGGCTCCACGTCGGTCCGGGGAGGGTTCGTCCCGACGCGGTGAACGCCGCTGTGCGGCAGGGCGATGACGGCGGCCGTGCGAATGCTTCCCTTGATCGCGGCAACTTCCGGGTGCCTGGCGGCAACTGGTGGGTGACCGGGACCGGATCACGTTCCGCTGCGCCAGAAGGACATGCCGTTGTCAGATCAGAACCGTTCTCATCGTCGCCGCCCGGCGACCCGCCGCGTGATCGCCGCCGCCGCGGTCCTCGCCGCCGCGGGCGCCGCCGTACCACTGGTCGCCCTGGCCGCACGCACGCCGGAGGCCCCCACACCGACCACGGCGGCCGACGCGGCGGCCGGCAGCGGCCGTTACTTCGGCACGGCAGTGGCCGCGGGCAAGCTCGGCGACTCGACGTACTCCGCCGTTCTCGACCGGGAATTCAAGATGATCACCCCGGAGAACGAGATGAAGTGGGACGCCGTCGAACCCTCCCGCGGCACCTTCACCTTCAAGGCCGCCGACCGGATCGCCGACCACGCCTCCGCGCACGGCCAGCGCCTGCGCGGCCACACCCTGGTGTGGCACTCCCAACTGCCCGACTGGGTCAAGTCCATCACCGACGCCGGCACCCTGCGCGCGGTGCTGAAGAACCACATCACCCAGGAGATGACCCACTACAAGGGCAAGATCTACGCCTGGGACGTGGTCAACGAGGCCTTCGCCGACGGCGGCAGCGGCCGGCACCGCAGCTCCGTGTTCCAGGACGTGCTGGGCGACGGCTTCATCGAGGAGGCCTTCCGCACCGCCCGGACCGCCGACCCCGCCGCCAAGCTCTGCTACAACGACTACAACATCGAGAACTGGTCCGACGCCAAGACCCAGGGCGTCTACAAGATGGTCAAGGACTTCAAGTCCCGCGGCGTGCCCGTCGACTGCGTCGGCTTCCAGAGCCACTTCGCCGCCGGCGGCCCGCCCGCCGGCTTCCAGACCACCCTGTCCAACTTCGCCGCGCTCGGCGTGGACGTGCAGATCACCGAGCTCGACATCGCCCAGGCGTCCGCCACCGCGTACACCAACGCCGTCCAGGCGTGCATGAACGTCGCTCGCTGCACGGGCATCACGGTGTGGGGCATCCGCGACAGCGACTCCTGGCGCACCGGTGAGAACGCGCTGCTGTTCGACGCGGGCGGCAACAAGAAGCCCGCCTACAGCGCCGTGCTCACCGCCCTGGGCGGCACCGGCGGCGGCGGCACACAGGCCGGGGGCATCACCTCCGGCACCGTCTACACGCTCTCCAACGCGGCCGCCGGACGCGTTCTCGACGAGCCCGCGGGACAGAACGACAACGGCACCCCGCTCCAGGTGTGGGATGCCAGCGGCGCCGCCAACCAGCAGTGGCGGGCCAACCGGAACAGCGACGGCACCTACACGCTGGCCAACGTCGCCAGCGGCCGGGTACTGGACGAGCCGGCCAACCGGACGGCCAACGGGACGAGAACGATCGTCTGGGACTCCAACGGCGGCGCCCACCAGCACTGGAAGGCCCACCGGAACAGCGACGGCACCTACACGCTGACCAACGTCGCCAGCGGCCGGGCGCTGGAGCTCCCCGGCGGCCGAACCGCCAACGGCACTCCCGTCCAGATCTGGGACACCAACGGCGGCGGCGCCAACCAGCGCTGGAACTTCCGGCCGACCGCGGCGCCGAAGAGCGACACGACCGCGGCGCCGAAGAGCGACACGTGTGCCCTTCCGTCGACATACCGGTGGACCTCGACGGACGCGCTGGCGCAGCCGGCGAACGGGTGGGCCTCGCTGAAGGACTTCACCACCGTGACCTACAACGGCAAGCACCTGGTCTACGGGTCGAACTACTCGGGATCGGCCTACGGCTCGATGGCGTTCAGCCCCTTCACGAACTGGTCGGACATGGCGTCGGCCCGCCAGACCGGCATGAGCCAGAAGGCGGTCGCACCCACGCTGTTCTACTTCGCGCCCAAGAAGATCTGGGTGCTGGCGTACCAGTGGGGTCCGTGGCCCTTCAGCTACCGCACCTCCAGCGACCCCGCCGACCCGGGCGGCTGGTCCGCGCCGCAGCCGCTGTTCACCGGCAGCATCCCCCGCACCGACTCCGCCACCGGCCCGATCGACCAGACCCTGATCGCCGACGACAAGAACATGTACCTGTTCTTCGCCGGTGACAACGGCAAGATCTACAAGGCGTCCATGCCGATCGGTGACTTCCCCGGCAGCTTCGGCTCGTCGTACACGACCGTCATGAGCGACACGGTGAAGAATCTGTTCGAGGCACCGCAGGTCTACAAGGTCCAGGGCCAGAACCAGTACCTCATGATCGTCGAGGCTCGCGGTGCGAGCGAGCAGCGCTACTTCCGCTCCTTCACCGCCACCAGCCTGAACGGTCCGTGGACTCCGCAGGCCGCCACCGAGTCCAACCCCTTCGCCGGCAAGGCCAACAGCGGCGCCACCTGGACCAACGACATCAGCCACGGCGACCTGGTCCGCGCCAACCCCGACCAGACCATGACCATCGACCCCTGCGACCTGCGGTTCCTCTACCAGGGCAAGACCCCGAACACCCCGCCGGGCACCTCCTACGACAGCCTGCCGTACCGCCCCGGCCTCCTCACCCTGAAGCGCTGACGCTCAGCCCGACGAGGATGACGAAAGGCGCCCCCATCGACGAGATGGGGGCGCCTTTCGCTGTCTTTTGTCTGCCGCTACTTGAGCGGTGTACCGCCCGCGTTGTGGTAGGCGATCGTCTTGTTGATCAGGTTTCCGCCGTCGGACTCGACTGTGGTCTGTTCGTCCTGCCCCGGACCGAAGAACAGGCCGGCGACGTGGGCGTTCGCGACCTGGTCCATGTGGGCGAAGAACCAGTCCACCTTGTCGTCCTTGTAGTGGTTGCGGGTGTTGTTCTGCGCCATGTTGCCCACGGGGATCTGCCACAGGACCACCGGCTTGCCGACGGACTCGGCCATCGTCTTGTAGAACTTCAGCGCGGCGGCGGCCTTCTGGTCGTTCCAGAACTTGTCGAGGCCGCCGTGGGCCGACTGCGCGTACCAGCCCGCGTCGCGGTCCGACACATCACTGACCAGGAAGTCGGCGTTCCGTGCCCCGAGGTCCGTGTAGTCCTTGACGCACTTCTGGAGGTTGCTCTCCCAGTCGAAGCAGGAGAGGTGCAGCCCCACGCCGGCGTTCGGCGCGTACTTGCGCGTCATCTGCATCAGGCACTGGGCGAGTCCGGCGGCGCTGTCCTCCTGCGATCCGCAATCGGTCGGATTGGCGGCCGAGACCTGCGCGGGAACCTGGTGCAGATTGCCGAGCGACCGGGCGAAGCCCCAGAAGTCGGGCTCAAGGTCGATCGCGTCGTGCGACGTGCCGATCTTCTGGAGGAAGAAACGGTAGTCGTTCAGGTACCGGGTGAGCAGGTCACGCCTGTTGATGGCCTTGACCTCGCCCGGACCGTCGCCCTCGCCTGCCGCGTCCCCGAGGTCGCGCAACGAGTACCAGGTCCAGAGCATCTTCTGCGGACGCGAGCCGCCCTTGTACGTCGCGTGGGCCGCCACGTCGTCCCGCCAGGTCACGTACGTGCCGGGCGCCGTGGTGCTGCCGTTCCAGCAGCTCCACCAGCCCGACCACCCGTCCTTGCAGCGCGCTGCCGTGTAGTACTCCGACGAAGGCGCGGGCTGGCTGTGCACATAGGCGTAGCGCATGTCGAACGGCGCGGCGGCCGCGGAGGCGTCGGACATCGAGCCGCCGATGAGCACCTTGTCACTGCCCATGAAACGCTGCGTCGAGCTGCCGCCACCGGCCGCGGGCGACGAAGACGAGGACGAAGGCGACGGTCGCGTGTCGCTCGGAGCCTGGCTTGCGGGAACGCCGCTGCCCGGCGCGGTGGGCGTACCGGCGCCGCCGACACTCCCGGCCGGGACGAGCTTCCACTGCTGATCGGCACCGCCCCGGTCGCGGTTCTGGACGACGTTGCCCCCGTTGGCCTTGGCGGCCTTGTGGACACCGACAGCCATGCCGCTGAAGCGATTGACCAGACGCACGTAGCCGTTCGACGACTTGGCCAGTTCGAACTGCTGGTTGGTGGCGTTCAGGTCTTTCCACTGCACGATGGCGGAGCCGGCGGTCTTCGACCAGCCGAGGTCGTCCAGCACCTTGCCGGAGGTGCGGTTCTGCAGCCGGTAGTACCCGTCACCCGCCTCGATGAACCGCCACTGCTGGTTGGCCCCGCCGTGGCGCGCCCACTGCACCACCGCCGCGCCGTCGTTCTTGGCGGAGCCGCGGTCGTCCAGCACCTTGCCGCTGTTGCGGTTGACCAGCACGTACCACTTCTTCGGATCCAGGGTTTTCTGCTGCGCCGAAGCCTGGCTGACCACGACAGCCGAGCCGGCCACGACCACCATGGCGAGACCCGCCCAGAGACCCCGACGCGCGAGCAACCGACGGCCACGATGCTTCGGGCGACCACCGCGCGCGCCGCCGTCGGCACGGTGGCCGCCGCCGTGGGACGCCACCGATGACGTGGGTGGACCGGGGACATGTCTGTGCTCTCGTTCCGGGGACATGTCTGTGCTCTCTTTCAGCTATTGCATCTGACCGGACCACTTGGCCGGACACCACTGAGTGGTCCGAGAGGCCGAAAAGGGTTGCCGCCAAGAGCCACCGACTTTTTTCGCCTTGACCGCCGCAGCTTGTACGAGCCTCACTCACCGGCCAAAGGCCGGCGGTGGTGCTGATCGAAACCGACTTCGCCGAGTGGGTCGGGAGCGAAAAACCTCGGCTGGTTCGGCGTCAGCCGAGACGCCCGATCTCGATGGCGAGCGCGCCCAGGGCTTCCTTGTCCGCCGGGTAGATGGCCCGGATGTTGGCAAGCTGCTCGTCGCGGGTGGCGGTGGGGTCGATGTCGGCTGGTCCTTCGCCGTCGAGCAGGGTCTCGAAGTCGGGGTACTGCGTGACCCGCTTGACCGCGACCTCGCAGGTCTCGTCGGTGCCCTTGATGCGGAAGCGGATGGTGTCTCCGGCTGTGAGATCGGCGAGGTGGGGGTATTTCACCCGTACCTCGATGGTCTTGGTACCGGCGGCGACGAGGTCGAAGTACCGGCGGCGGAGGTTGAGTTCACGGAGACGGCTGGTGGCTTCGGTCATGGGGCGGGAACGCTCCTGGGTGCTGGTGCGGCGATCAGGCGGCCGATCTCGCCTGCGGAGTACGAGCGGAAGAAGTGGCGTGGGTCGGACAGCGGGGTTGAGGTCAACGTCAGCAACTGGTCGGCGTACTCGGTGACGGTGCCGGGCCATTGCCGGGTGTCGAGCATTCAGCCGTCGCGGTCGGGTCGGAAGGCGGGGTAGAGGCGCGCGTCGGATGGCGCTTCGTGGCAGACGGCCGTGACGTACGACTGCTGGAGCCAGTCATCCATCACCGCCAGGCCCGGTGCCACGAGTCATGAGTTACTGATCTATCAGCACTCCGACGAGGAGCGGCAGCGTGACGTGGCGGCCGGGCTCGACGACATGGTCCGTTACGAGCGTGCGAAGCACCTCAAGGCCAACCGCACACCGGTCTAGACAACAAAGAACCCCCGGGCCTCTGACCTGGGGGTTTCTGCTGGAGCGGGTGACGAGAATCGAACTCGCGCTCTCAGCTTGGGAAGCTGCGGGCATTTGGGGGCCGTTGCGGATCTGACCTGGGCGAACGGTAGAACTGGGGCCTCTTCGGGTTCGGCCGCTTTCCCCGTGATTCCCCGCTGTTCCCCGCTCGATCTGGTGCGCCTGTGGTGCACCGGGCCTGTGTCTCGTCGATACCCGACCCTGACAACCCGGCGAACGCCATCTCCAGCCTCGTGCCCGCCCAGGTCGGCCGTCGGCCTGGCCGGCCACCCGGGCCATGTTAACGCTTGCATTAACATGGCTCCCGTGGCTCAATGGGAAGTGGTTCTCGTCGGGGAGGTCGCGGCATGGTTCGAGGCACTGGCAGAAGAGGACTGGGACAGCGCTGAACAGGTAGAGGACGCCATCGACATGCTGGCGGCCACGGGCCCAACGCTTGGCCGTCCGCTCGTCGACCGGATCAAGGGTGCCGAGAACCATCACCTGAAGGAGCTGAGGCCCGGATCATCCCGAAGCAGCGAGATCCGGATCCTCTTCGCCTTCGATCCGGTGCGCCGGGCAGTGCTCTTGGTGGCCGGCGACAAGGCCGGAAACTGGCAACGCTGGTACGACATCAACATCCCGATCGCCGAGCAGAGATACCAGGCACATCTGGCTGATCTTGAAAGCAGGGAGTACGAATGAGCACTGTCGGCTGGGAGGAGACCAAGCGCAAGGCGCGCGAGCGGCGTGCGGCCGCTGGGCTGCCGGTGCGGTCGGATCAGGAAAAGCAGGCGGCCATGAACAGGCTGACCGCGGAAGTGCGCGCTCACAAGCTCGCGGAGGTCCGGCGTGAGCAGGCGCTGACTCAGCGCCAGGTGGCCGCATCGATGGGGGTCTCAGCACCTCGGGTCTCCGCGATCGAGCATGGTGAGCTGGATCGTGCGGAAGTCGCGACCCTGCGTGCCTACGTGGAAGCACTCGGCGGTCGCCTGCGCGTAGTCGCAGACTTCGGGGATGCGGAGTACACCGTCGCCTGAGACGTTTGCCGCCAGTCAGCCGCCAAAACTCTCGGCAGCCAACGAGGCCCGGGTCACTGACCCGGGCCTTCTGCGTGGAGCGGGTGACGAGAATCGAACTCGCGCTCTCAGCTTGGGAAGCTGATGTTCTACCATTAAACTACACCCGCGTAAGACGCCGGTCAGGGCCGGTGTCCGATTGCCCCGTCACTGTACAACATCCCGGGCCCCCGGCGCTGAAGCCGAGGGGTCCGTGTGTGTTTCAGGGGGTGGGATCCGGCTGCGGGTGGCCGGAGTTGGGGCGTACGGTGGGGGTGCCGAAGTGGGGTCGGGCGGGGTCGGAGTGCCGCCTGGAGGGTCTTCCCGTTCGTCCCGTAATGTGGCTTTCGTTGTCCGGCGAGCAGCAGCCGGACGCGGTTCTTTGGGGAAGGGACTTCAGGACTTGATGGAGCGCACCGTCGTCCGTTGTGCCGATGGGCACGTGTTCAGCACCGCTTCGTTCCCGATGCAGCAGGCCGACCGGCTCGGCCCCGGGCGGCTCGTCCGGTGTCCCCGGTGTGCCCGGCTCCGCAGTGCGGTGCCGGTGGTTCTCGAGAAGCGTTAGCGGTTCGCACAGCAGCGGTCTGACGCGCGGAGTCCTGATGACCAGGGCTCCGCGCGTCTTGCGTATCCTCGGGGAGTGCTTCTCTCAGACAAGGACATCCGGGCCGAGATCGACGCCGGGCGGGTACGGATCGATCCCTACGACGCATCCATGGTGCAGCCGTCGAGCATCGACGTACGGCTGGACCGTTTCTTCCGGGTGTTCGAGAACCACCGGTACCCCCATATCGACCCCTCCGTCGAGCAGGCGGATCTGACCCGGCTCGTGGAGCCGGAGGGGGACGAGCCGTTCATCCTCCATCCCGGTGAGTTCGTGCTCGCGTCGACCTACGAGGTCATCACCCTCCCCGACGATCTCGCCTCGCGACTGGAGGGGAAGAGTTCCCTCGGGCGGCTCGGGCTGGTCACGCACTCCACCGCCGGGTTCATCGACCCGGGGTTCAGCGGGCACGTCACCCTCGAGCTGTCCAACCTCGCCACGCTCCCCATCAAGCTCTGGCCCGGTATGAAGATCGGACAGCTGTGTATGTTCCGGCTCAGCTCGCCGGCCGAGCACCCGTACGGCAGTGAGCAGTACGGCTCCCGTTACCAGGGCCAGCGCGGGCCCACCGCCTCGCGGTCCTTCCTCAACTTCCATCGGACCCAGGTCTGAGGAGGAGGGGATGAGCGACGCGGTGGGCCGGGAGAACCTCAGCTACGAGCAGTTCGGCGTCGCCGTGCGTGAGCTCGCGCAGGCCGTCGCCGACGACGGGTACGAGCCGGACGTCGTGCTCAGCATCGCCCGTGGCGGGGTCTTCGTCGCCGGCGGGCTCGCCTATGCGCTCGACTGCAAGAACATTCATCTCGTCAACGTCGAGTTCTATACCGGTGTGGGGGAGACGCTCGACATGCCCGTCATGCTGGCTCCCGTGCCCAACGTGATCGACTTCACCGACAAGAAGGTGCTGATCGCCGACGACGTCGCCGACACCGGCAAGACGCTCAAGCTCGTGCACGACTTCTGCCTCGACCATGTCGCCGAGGTGCGGTCCGCCGTCATCTACGAGAAGCCGCAGTCCCTGGTGAAGTGCGAGTACGTCTGGAAGCGCACCGACGCCTGGATCAACTTCCCGTGGAGTGTCCTGCCGGTGGTGCGCAAGGCGGGGGAGCCGGTCACTCCGTCCCCCGAGGCCCGGTGATCATCGAACGTGCGTATGCCCATGCCCCCGGCCACGACGGCGACACCTGGCCCTGGTCGGTGCCCTGCGTCCGGCAGCTCCTCGGTGAAGGGCTGCGTTTCACCGCTGCGGTGACCTTCCTGGTCGGCGAGAACGGGTCCGGGAAGTCGACCCTGGTCGAGGCGCTGGCCGAGGGCTTCGGTCTGGACTCCTACGGCGGCTCCCACGACTGGCGCTACGCCTCCCCGCGGGGCAAGTCGGTGCTCGGCGAGCGGATGCGCTTCGACGCCGGCCCGCGGGGGCGCCGTATGCTCACCAGCTGGTCGGCGCGCAAGGGCTTCTTCCTGCGGGCCGAGACCGCCCTGGACGCCCTCGACCGGGAGGGGTTCGCGCCGGACTCCGTCAGTCACGGCGAGGGCTTTCTCGCGGCGTTCCGCGGCAAGTTCCTGCACGCCGGGCTCTATGTGCTCGACGAGCCGGAGGCGGCCCTCTCCTTCTCCTCCTGCCTTGAGCTGGTCGGCCACATCCACCGGTTGGCCCAGCAGGGCGGCCAGGTCATCTGTGCCACGCACTCCCCGCTGCTGACGGCCCTGCCGGGCGCGGACATCGTCGAGGTCGGCGAACACGGCCTGCGGAGGGTCGAATGGCGGGAGCTCGGGATCGTGGATCACTGGCGCCGCTATCTCGCCGACCCGCACGCCTATCTGCGGCACATCCTCGAGCCGTAGGAGCGACAGAGGCCATGGGGAAGCGAGCAGGAAAGAAGAGGGCTCCCGTCCGCCCGGACGGGAGCCCCTCGTGTCTCTCAGCCGCGGTCGGCGTCGCCGTCGCAGCTCAGAACGTGCCCAGCTTCACGATCGACAGCAGTGCGACGAGCTGGATCGCGGACGCGCCCAGCGCCTTGGGCCAGGGCAGGTCGTGGGAGCGGCTGACCATCAGGGTCAGCAGGGCGCCGGCCGCCACCCAGGTGGCCCAGCCCAGGAGCTGGACGAACGACGCGTCGCCGCCGAAGAACATCGCCACGACCAGACGCGGCGCGTCCGTCAGGGACATGATCAGCATGGAGAGGCCGACCGTGGGCTGCCACGCCCCGTCGCCGCCGAGCTGGCGCGCCAGGGTGTGGGTGACCACGCCCAGGATGAAGGCGCTCAGCACCATCGCCACCGCCGTCGTCAGGACGATCGGGATCGCGTTGGAGAGCGTGGCGTTTATGGCGTCCGAGCGGGTGTCGTCGAAGCCGAAGACCGCGAGGAGGCCGTAGAGGAAGGTCACGATGAGGGCGGGGCCCCACATCGTGTAGTCCCGCATCTGGAGGAAGGTCTGGTTGGGGGACAGGACGATCCCCCGCAGCAGGTCCTTCCAGTGCAGACGCGGGCCGACCGGGCCCGAGGGGGCGGCGGCACCGGCGTGGTAGGTCTCGCCCTGGCTGTACTGCTGGTGGTCGTCGACCGAGAACGCCTGCGTGTGCCCGGGGTTGTTCGCCGCGTACGGGTCGTGCGGCGCGCCGCCGCCGAAGTACTCCGGCTCGTCACGGCCGTCGCCGTTGCCGTGCGGCGGCCACTGGCCGCCCCCGCTTCCACCGCCGTACGGCGGCTGCTGGCCGCTGCGGTACTGCGGGGGGTTCGGCTGCCGCGCCGGCTGCGGGTAGCCGTACGACGGCGTCGAGGGTTGCCCCTGCGGCACCTGCTGCCCGTACGGAGGGTGCTGCGGTCGCGCTTGGGGGGCGCGGCCATCACGGCCGCCACGTCCGATCCTGAATCCAGCCACGTCGTCGAACGTACCTGGTCTCGGAGGGTGACGTGCCGGGGCGGGCCTCCGGGGCCTCCCTTTGCTGCCGAGCTGTGACATCCCCTAAGGGATGTGAGGAAGCTGTGTCAGTGGTTCGTCCGGGGCACCCGGGCAACCCCCTGGGGGGTAGGGGGAGTCCGCCCGCGGCACCGACCAGGTGTACGGAAACGGCGGCGCCCCCGGGCCGGGAAGGGCCTGGGGGCGCCGCACGCTCGTGACCGATGCCGGAATCACTTCACCGGGGCCGGCTCCGGTTCGTTCTCCGTCTCCGCCTCGCCCGCCGGGGGCTCGTCGTCGGTGACGGGGGTCTTGACGGACTCCAGCAGCAGCTGGGCGACGTCCACGACCTGGATGGACTCCTTGGCCTTGCCGTCGTTCTTCTTGCCGTTGACCGAGTCGGTGAGCATGACCAGGCAGAACGGGCAGGCCGTGGAGACGATGTCGGGGTTCAGGGACAGGGCCTCGTCGACGCGCTCGTTGTTGATGCGCTTGCCGATCCGCTCCTCCATCCACATCCGCGCGCCGCCGGCGCCGCAGCAGAAGCCGCGCTCCTTGTGGCGGTGCATCTCCTGCTGGCGCAGGCCCGGGACGGCGGTCATGATCTCGCGCGGGGGCGTGTAGATCTTGTTGTGGCGGCCCAGGTAGCAGGGGTCGTGGTAGGTGATGATGCCCTCGACCGGGGTCACCGGGATCAGCTTGCCCTCGTCGACGAGGTGCTGGAGCAGCTGGGTGTGGTGGATGACCTCGTAGTCGCCGCCGAGCTGGGGGTACTCGTTGCCGATGGTGTTGAGGCAGTGCGGGCAGGTCGCGACGATCTTCTTGGCCGACTTCGGCTTCTTGGTCGCGGGGTCCTCGTCGTCCTCGCCGAAGGCCATGTTCAGCGCGGCCACGTTCTCCATGCCGAGCTCCTGGAACAGGGGCTCGTTGCCGAGGCGGCGGGCGGAGTCACCGGTGCACTTCTCGTCGCCGCCCATGATCGCGAACTTGACGCCCGCGATGTGCAGCAGCTCGGCGAAGGCCTTGGTGGTCTTCTTGGCGCGGTCCTCCAGGGCGCCGGCGCAGCCGACCCAGTAGAGGTACTCGACCTCGGAGAGGTCCTCGATGTCCCGGCCGACGACCGGGATCTCGAAGTCGACCTCCTTGGTCCACTCCAGGCGCTGCTTCTTGGCCAGGCCCCAGGGGTTGCCCTTCTTCTCCAGGTTCTTGAGCATCGTGCCCGCCTCGGAGGGGAAGCTGGACTCGATCATGACCTGGTAGCGGCGCATGTCGACGATGTGGTCGACGTGCTCGATGTCCACCGGGCACTGCTCGACGCAGGCGCCGCAGGTGGTGCAGGACCACAGGACGTCCGGGTCGATGACGCCGTTCTCCTCGGCGGTGCCGATCAGCGGGCGCTCGGCCTCGGCCAGCGCTGCCGCGGGCACTCCGGCGAGCTGCTCCTCGGACGCCTTCTCCTCGCCCTCCACGGTCTTGCCGCCGCCCGCGAGCAGGTACGGCGCCTTGGCGTGGGCGTGGTCCCGCAGGGACATGATCAGCAGCTTGGGGGAGAGGGGCTTGCCGGTGTTCCAGGCCGGGCACTGCGACTGGCAGCGTCCGCACTCGGTGCAGGTGGAGAAGTCGAGCAGGCCCTTCCAGGAGAACTGCTCGACCTGGGAGACGCCGAAGACGTCGTCGTCACCGGGGTCGGTGAAGTCGATGGGCTTGCCGCCGGAGGTCATCGGCTGAAGGCCGCCGAGGGCCGTGCCGCCGGTGGCCTCGCGCTTGAACCAGATGTTCGGGAACGCCAGGAAGCGGTGCCAGGCCACGCCCATGTTGGTGTTGAGCGAGACCACGATCATCCAGATGAACGAGGTGCTGATCTTCACCGTCGCGGTGAGGTAGATCAGGTTCTGGAGCGTGGTGACGCCGAGGCCCTTGAAGGCCAGGACCAGCGGGTACGAGGCGAAGTACGCGGCCTCGTAGTGCTCCACGTGGTGGATCGCGCCCTCGAGGCCGCGCAGGGTGTAGATGGCGAGGCCGATGGTGAGGATGACGTACTCGACGAAGTACGCCTGGCCCGCCTTGGAGCCGGCGAAGCGGGACTTGCGGCCCGGGCGCGAGGGCAGGTTCAGCAGGCGGATCGCGATGAGGACGGCGATGCCGAGGATCGTCATCACGCCGATGAACTCGATGTAGAGCTCGAACGGCAGGAAGCCGCCGATGACGGGGAGCGTCCAGTCGGCCTGGAAGAGCTGGCCGAAGGCCTGCGCCAGGGTCGGCGGCAGCGTCAGGAAGCCGATGGCCACGAACCAGTGGGCGAAGCCCACGATGCCCCAGCGGTTCATCCGCGTGTGGCCGAGGAACTCCTTCACGAGCGTGACGCTGCGCGCGTAGGGGTTGTCGGTCCGGGCGCCGGCCGGAACCGGCTGGCCCAGTTTGAAGTACCGGACGAACTGACCGATGGCGCGTGCGAGCAGCGCGACGCCGACCACGGTCAGGACCAGCGACACGATGATCGCGGCGAGTTGCATGAGGGGGCTCCTCGGGCCTGCGAGGGGTCTTCGGGAACGACTTCGGGAAACGGCTTCCCGAAATTACTAAGCGGTAACTTATGCAGTCCGTCTGAGACTACCCCTATCCTGCGCCGCACTGTAGCGGGCGGTGAGGTGATCTGGATCGCTGAGGGTCACCTCAGAGTCTGACCGTGTTATTCGCAACAAATTGGTACATTTGTTACTAACTTATATCCGTGCTCTACGGGATCGCCGCCGCCACCGCCGCCCTGCTGCTCTCCGCCGTGCTCGCCGCACTGCTGCGCGTGCCCGCCCTGCGTCTCGGGCTGGTCGAGCGGCGGCAGCGACAGCGGCGGGTTCCGCTGTCCGGGGGGCTCGCCGTCGTCCTCACCACCTGCCTCGTCGTCCTCGCCGGGGACCGCTGGGGGTACGCCCCGCTCGGCGACGGCATCGGCGCGCTGCTCCCCGCCGCGGGCGCCCTGGCGGGGCTGGGGCTGGTCGCGGACGTGTGGCGGCTCAAGGCCCGCTTCCTCGTGCTCGGTACGGCGGTGGCGGCGGCCTTCGTCGTCCCCTACGGCGACACCGGGCCCTGGGCCGGGGCGCTCGCCGTCGGGTGGATCACCTGTGTGGCACTCGCGTTCCGGTCCCTCGACCACGCGGACGGGGTGGCCGGCACGGTCGGGGTCGTCACCGCCTTCGGGGCGGCCGCCTGCGCGGCGGTGGAGGTGCTGGACGGGGTGGCCGTCCTGCTGAGTGTGCTCGCCGCCGCGCTCACGGGCTTCCTGATGCACAACTGGCCCCCCGCGCGCGTGGCGCTCGGCGCGTGCGGCTCGCTGTTCGCGGGGTTCGTGCTCGCCGCCGCCGCGGTCACGGTCCGCGCGGGCGGCGGCGCGGGCGAGGGGGCGGGCGTGCTGTTCGCCCTCACGGCGGTCGCCGCGGCCGACGCCGTCCTCGTCGCCGTGGCGCGGCGGCTGGCCGGGCGGCCCCTGCTGCGCGGCGGTCCCGACCATCTCGCGCACCGGCTGCGCAGGCTCGGGCTCACCGCGCAGGGCGCGGTCGTGGTGATCGGTGCGGCGGCCTGCGCCGGGGTGCTCGTCGGGGCGCTCGCGCACACGGGGTGGATGGGGCCGCGGGCGGTGTGGTGGGTGGCCGGCGGGGTCCTGGCCGTCGTGCTCGGACTGCTGCGGGTGCCGGTGTACGGGCCGCCACGCGCGCGCAGGGGTGCGTACGACGCCGTACGCGCGCGTGGGGAGGTGTACGGCGCCGTACGCGCGCGTGCCGCTCGGCGGGTTCCCCGGACCGGTGCTCGCCCGGGGCCGCGTCCCGAACCGCGTCCCGGACCCCGGCAGGGGGCCCGGCGGGCGGCGGTGTACGGCCCCCGGCGTCAATCCGAGTCCGCTGTGCTCCCCCCTGAATCGGGTGATCGTCGAGGTGGTGGCGATGCGTCTGTGCAGGTCAACGGCTTCTTGCGTGTAAGGAACGGATAAGAGTTGAGCCGGTGTGACTCAGGTCTGTTGACCGAGCGGTGAGGCTCGTGCACACTTGAGTCCGTTCCACTCAAGTCAGCTGGAGGAAGATCACCATGGCACGTGCGGTCGGCATCGACCTGGGCACGACTAACTCCGTCGTCAGCGTTCTTGAAGGCGGCGAGCCCACCGTCATCACCAACGCAGAGGGCGCCAGGACCACGCCGTCCGTCGTCGCCTTCGCCAAGAACGGCGAGGTCCTCGTCGGCGAGGTCGCCAAGCGTCAGGCGGTCACCAACGTGGACCGCACCATCCGCTCGGTGAAGCGCCACATGGGCACCGACTGGAAGATCGAGCTCGACGGGAAGCCCTTCAACCCGCAGCAGATCTCCGCGTTCATCCTGCAGAAGCTCAAGCGCGACGCCGAGGCCTACCTGGGCGAGAAGGTGACCGACGCGGTCATCACCGTCCCGGCCTACTTCAACGACTCCGAGCGCCAGGCCACCAAGGAGGCCGGTGAGATCGCGGGCCTCAACGTCCTGCGCATCGTCAACGAGCCCACCGCCGCCGCGCTCGCCTACGGCCTCGACAAGGACGAGCAGATCATCCTCGTCTTCGACCTCGGTGGCGGCACCTTCGACGTGTCCCTCCTGGAGATCGGCGACGGCGTCGTCGAGGTGAAGGCCACCAACGGTGACAACCACCTCGGTGGTGACGACTGGGACCAGCGTGTCGTCGACTACCTGGTGCAGCAGTTCAAGGCGGGCCACGGCGTGGACCTCGCCAAGGACAAGATGGCGCTGCAGCGTCTGCGCGAGGCCGCCGAGAAGGCGAAGATCGAGCTGTCCTCGTCCACCGAGACCTCGATCAACCTGCCGTACATCACGGCGTCCGCCGAGGGCCCGCTGCACCTGGACGAGAAGCTCACCCGCGCCCAGTTCCAGCAGCTCACCGCGGACCTGCTCGAGCGCTGCAAGACCCCGTTCCACAACGTCATCAAGGACGCCGGCATCTCGCTCGCCGAGATCGACCACGTCGTCCTCGTCGGCGGCTCGACCCGTATGCCCGCCGTCGCCGAGCTCGTCAAGGAGCTGACCGGCGGCAAGGACGCCAACAAGGGCGTGAACCCGGACGAGGTCGTCGCCATCGGCGCGTCCCTCCAGGCCGGTGTCCTCAAGGGCGAGGTCAAGGACGTCCTGCTGCTCGACGTCACCCCGCTGTCCCTCGGTATCGAGACCAAGGGCGGCATCATGACCAAGCTCATCGAGCGCAACACCACGATCCCGACCAAGCGGTCCGAGATCTTCACCACGGCCGAGGACAACCAGCCGTCCGTGCAGATCCAGGTCTACCAGGGCGAGCGCGAGATCGCGGCGTACAACAAGAAGCTCGGCATGTTCGAGCTGACCGGTCTGCCGCCGGCCCCGCGCGGTGTCCCGCAGATCGAGGTCTCCTTCGACATCGACGCCAACGGCATCATGCACGTGACCGCCAAGGACCTGGGCACGGGCAAGGAGCAGAAGATGACCGTCACCGGCGGCTCCTCGCTGCCGAAGGACGAGGTCGACCGCATGCGCCAGGAGGCCGAGCAGTACGCGGACGAGGACCACCGCCGCCGCGAGGCCGCCGAGGCCCGCAACCAGGGCGAGCAGCTCGTCTACCAGACGGAGAAGTTCCTCAAGGACAACGAGGACAAGGTCCCCGGCGAGATCAAGACCGAGGTCGAGGGTGCCGTCGCCGAGCTGAAGGAGAAGCTCAAGGGCGAGGACACCGCCGAGATCCGCACCGCCACCGAGAAGGTCGCGGCGGTCTCCCAGAAGCTCGGCCAGGCCATGTACGCCGACGCCCAGGGCGCCCAGGCCACCGCCGGCGGTGCCGGTGAGGCCAAGGCCGACGACGACGTCGTCGACGCCGAGATCGTGGACGACGAGCGCAAGGACGGTGCCGCGTGACGGAGGAGACCCCGGGCTTCGAGGAGAAGCCCGACGTCCCCTCCGGCGCCACCCCCGACGACGCCGAGCCGAAGGCCGCCGCCTCCGAGGAGGGGGCGGCCCCGGCCGGGGACGCGAACCAGACCGCCGGACTGGTGGCCCAGCTGGACCAGGTGCGCACCGCGCTCGGTGAGCGCACCGCGGACCTCCAGCGCCTCCAGGCCGAGTACCAGAACTACCGCCGCCGGGTCGAGCGCGACCGGATCGCGGTCAAGGAGATCGCCATCGCGAACCTCCTGACCGAGCTCCTGCCCGTGCTCGACGACATCGGCCGCGCGCGGGAACACGGCGAGTTCGTCGGCGGCTTCAAGTCCGTGGGCGAGTCGCTGGAGACCGTCGCCGCCAAGATGGGCCTCCAGCAGTTCGGCAAGGAGGGCGAGCCCTTCGACCCGACGATCCACGAAGCCCTGATGCACTCGTACGCGCCCGATGTCACCGAGACGACGTGCGTGGCGATTCTGCAGCCCGGGTATCGGATCGGCGAGCGCACCATCCGCCCCGCGCGGGTGGCCGTCGCCGAGCCCCAGCCCGGCGCCCAGGCGGCCAAGGCCGAGTCCTCGGACGCGGCCCCGGCCGAGGCGGCGGACGAGAAGGACAACGGCCCTGAGGAGGGCTGACGTAGACACGGAGCGGATCACCGGAAAGGGGGCGCGTCGAGGATGAGCACCAAGGACTTCATCGAGAAGGACTACTACAAGGTCCTCGGCGTCCCCAAGGACGCCACCGAGGCCGAGATCAAGAAGGCGTACCGCAAGCTCGCCCGCGAGTTCCACCCGGACGCCAACAAGGGCAACACCAAGGCGGAGGAGCGCTTCAAGGAGATCTCCGAGGCGAACGACGTCCTCGGTGATCCCAAGAAGCGCAAGGAGTACGACGAGGCACGCGCCCTGTTCGGCAACGGCGGCTTCCGCCCCGGGCCGGGCGCCGGCGGCAACTTCAACTTCGACCTGGGCGACCTCTTCGGGGGCGGCGCCCAGGCCGGGGGCTCCGGCGGCTTCGGCGGCGGCATCGGGGACGTCTTCGGCGGCCTGTTCAACCGGGGCGGGGGCGGTACGACCCGCACCCAGCCCCGGCGTGGCCAGGACATCGACACCGAGGTCACCCTGACCTTCACGGAGGCCATCGAGGGCGCGACGGTTCCGCTGCGCATGTCCTCGCAGTCCCCGTGCAAGGCCTGTTCCGGCACCGGCGACAAGAACGGCACACCGCGCGTGTGCCCGACCTGCGTCGGCACCGGCCAGGTGGCCAGGGGCTCCGGCGGAGGGTTCTCCCTCACCGACCCCTGCCCGGACTGCAAGGGCCGCGGTCTGATCGCCGAGCACCCCTGTCTGGAGTGCAAGGGCAGCGGCCGCGCCAAGTCGTCCCGGACCATGCAGGTCCGTATCCCGGCCGGGGTCACGGACAACCAGCGCATCCGGCTGCGCGGCAAGGGCGCGCCGGGCGAGCGGGGCGGTCCGGCCGGCGATCTCTACGTCGTCGTCCATGTCGGCGCCCACCCGGTGTTCGGCCGCAAGGACGACAACCTGACGGTGACGGTGCCGGTGACGTTCGCCGAGGCGGCCCTGGGCGGGGAGATCAAGGTCCCCACCCTCGGCGGCCCGTCCCTGACCCTGAAGCTGCCGCCCGGCACCCCCAACGGCCGCACCATGCGGGCGCGGGGCAAGGGCGCGGTCCGCAAGGACGGCACCCGCGGGGACCTGCTGGTCACCGTCGAGGTGAGTGTGCCGAAGGACGTGTCGGGGAAGGCTCGTGACGCGCTCGAGGCGTATCGCGAGGCGACCGCGGACGAGGATCCGCGGGCGGAGCTGTTCGAGGCCGCGAAGGGAGCCTGAGAGTGATGGACGGCCGTCGACGCAGTGACAGTTTCCGTGGGCCGTACGAACTGACCGAGGAGACCCCGGTCTACGTCATCTCGGTGGCGGCCCAGCTCTCCGGCCTGCACCCGCAGACGCTGCGCCAGTACGACCGGCTCGGCCTGGTCTCCCCGGACCGCACCGCGGGCCGGGGCCGCCGTTACTCGGCCCGCGACATCGAACTGCTGCGCACCGTCCAGCAGTTGTCGCAGGACGAGGGCATCAACCTGGCCGGCATCAAGCGGATCATCGAGCTGGAGAACCAGGTCGCCGCCCTGCAGTCCCGGGTCGCCGAACTCCAGGACGCCCTGGAGGGAGCGGCGGCGGCGATGCAGCAGCGCGAGGCGGCGGTCCACGCCTCCTACCGCCGGGACCTCGTCCCGTACCAGGAGGTCCAGCAGACCAGCGCGCTGGTGGTGTGGCGCCCGAAGAAGGCCAAGGACTGACCGACGGCCCCGTCAGAGGGGCGTCGTACGAAGGGGCCCGGAGGATCACCTGATCCCCCGGGCCCCTTCGTCGTCCCTCCGGGGACCGCCTAGGGAGCGGTGACCGTGGAGTCGGCCGCCGGCGCGGTTTCCGTGCCGTCGGCGGCGACCGCCGTCACCCAGTAGAAGGACGTGGTGCCGCGCGGCACCTCCGTGTCGACGTACTCGACGGCCCCGCTCGCGAGGTCGGCGATCCGCTCGTACGCGGACGTGTGCGGGTCCCAGCGGTAGACGCGGTAGCCGCCGGCCTGTTCCGGAGCCGAGTCGGCAAGGCCGTGCCAGGTCAGCCGGTTGCCCTCGTCGCCCTCGGCGGCCTCGGCCGTGAGCGTCAGCGGCGAGCCCTCGGGCGTGGCCACGGTCGGCGTCATGTCGAGCTCGGTGGCGATCACGATCTGCGCCTCGCCCGTCATGGCGAACGAGGAGTTCGTGGCGTCGTCGAGGGCGTCGACGATGAAGCAGGACTCCTCGCCGTCGGGGACGGTGGTGTACGCGTACGAGGTGGTGCCGGCGGGCACGGAGTAGCCCGGGTACAGGGAGCAGACCCGCTCGTCCCCCTCGTCGCCCCAGAGTTCGCCCCGGCGGACCGTGTAACTCGCCAGGTCGGGGGCGGGGTTGGCGTCCCAGTGCACCTCGAAGCCGTACGTGGTGGGAGTGACCGTCACTCCGGTGACGGCGGACGGCGGGGTGACGTCCCGGAGCGTGCCGACCACGGCGGTGGACTGCGCGGACTCGTTGCCCGCCGCGTCCAGCGCGGACACCTTGTAGTGGAGGCCGGTGCCCATGACCGCGGTGGTGTCCAGGTACGACGTCCCGTCGCTCGTGCCGATCGAGGTGTAGGTGCCGCTGCGGCTCGTCGCCCGGTACACGCGGTACGACACCGCCCCCGTCACCTCGCCCCAGGAGACCCGAAGCCCCTCCGGTTCGCTGGCGGTGGGGCGCAGGACGGGCGCGGCCGGGGCCGTCCGGTCCACCGTGGTGACCGTCCTGGCCGCGGTGCCCGCCGACTCGTTGCCCGCCACGTCGTAGGCGCGCAGCTCGTAGGCGTAGGCCGCGCCGGTCACCGGGAGCGTGGTGTCGGTGTGGGCGGTGGAGACGGTGGAGGCCAGGAGGGTCCAGGTGGAGCCGTCGGCGGGGCGCCGGTAGACGCGGTAGCCGGCGAGGTCCACCTCCTGGTTCTTCGCCCAGGTGAGCTTCGCCCGGCCGGTCACGCCGTCGTAGGAGAGCGCGTGGCCCGTCGGCGTGAGCGGGGGGACCTTGTCGTACGTCGCCGAGGTGCGGGGCGTGTAGGTGAACGTGACGTTCGCGCCGCCGGTCCAGTTCACGTAGTCCACGCGGACGGTGTGCCTGCCCTTGGGGACCGTGAGGTTCACGCTCTTGGTCACCGTCGTGGAGACGTTCTTCCAGACGTCCACCTTGCGGACGCCGTCGAGGTAGACGCGGACGCCGTCCTGGGCCGACACCGAGAAGGTGAAGGGACCGCCGGAGCCGAAGTCGCGGGTCACCGTCCAGCGCACGCCGAAGTTGTTCGTGGGGAGGCCGGATGCCGGGGCCCTCGTGCCCCAGCTCTCGCTGACGGCCGTGTCGCAGTCGGTCTTCTTCGGAGTGCCCGAAAAGGTGGTGTTCGCGAAGAATTGACGCTTGTACACCGGAGATGTGCAGGTGGTCGCGGCCGAGGCGGGCGCGGCGGTGAGGAGACCACCGGTCGTGGCGAGCACGAGGGCCGTCGCGAGTCTGGCTGGGTTCATTCGATCCTCTGGTCGGGAAGGGCGGGCCTGTGCGAGAGATGGCCCACCATGATCACGACTCGTGAGAACACGCCTTGGTTGTACGAACTTTGCTCGATGCCGACCCCGTCGTGGGGAGGGATCGTAAACAGTGGTCCGTACCCTCTTCGCTCCGTCTCCATGCGTCTTCACTTGCTCAGCGGACGGTGATGTTGTTACTTCGTTAAGTGGTTCGGCTTGACTCCGGTGGCTGCCGCCGCGTTGGCTTTTGAGACAACTGGGTCGAGATATCGCAACCCAAGTACCGGAACGCACCTGAAGTGAGCCCCCGAATGCGTCGTATCGCCATAGCTGTGGTCGCCTCCACGATGTCCCTCTCGCTCGCCGGGTGCGGGATGCTGGGGGCCTCGGAGGACAGCAGCGACACGACAGTGAAGCGCACCAACGACATCACCGTCGGTGTGCTCATGCCGGAGACGACGAACACCCGGTACGCGGAGTTCGACTACCCGATCATCAAGAGGAAGATCGCCTCCCTCACCGGCAACAAGGGCAAGACGGACTACGCCAACGCGGCTTCCAGCGTCAAGAAGCAGAACGCCCAGATGCAGAAGATGATCGACGACAAGGTCGACTGCATCCTGCTCGACGCCGTGGACTCCCACAAGATCGCGCCCATGGTCCAGAAGGCCAAGGAGGCGAACATCCCGGTCATCGCCTACGACCGGCTCGCCGAGGGCCCGATCGACGCGTACGTCTCCTTCGACAACGAACTCGTCGGCGAGGTGCAGGGCCGCGCGATCACCGAGGCGCTGGGCTCGGCCGACACCTCCGACCAGATCGTCATGATCAACGGCTCGCCCACCGACCCGAACGCCGCCCAGTTCAAGGCAGGGGCGATGAACGAGCTCAACGGCCGTGTGACCATCGCCGCGACCTACGACACCGACGGCTGGAAGCCGACCATCGCCCAGGCCAGCATGACCAAGGCGATCGAGAAGATCGGCAAGAGCAACATCGCGGCGGTCTACTCGGCCAACGACGCCATGGCCGGCGGCATCATCAAGGCCCTGGAGGCCGCGGGCGTCAGCGACAGCGACCTGCCGCCCATCACCGGCCAGGACGCCGAGCTCCCGGCGGTGCAGCGGATCGTCACCGGCGAGCAGTACATGACCGTCTACAAGCCGTACGCCGGTGAGGCGGAGGCCGCGGCCGAGGCGGCCGTCGCCAAGGTCCAGGGCCGTGAGCTGCAGTTCGAGGCGCTCACCCGTGACAAGGTCGACAGCCCCACCACCAAGGACATCCCGGCCAAGCTGGTCACCGTGGTCGCGCTCACCAAGAGCAACATCAAGTCGACCGTCGTCGCGGACGGCATCTACAAGGTGTCCGACATCTGCACCCCGAAGTTCAAGCAGGCCTGCGACGCCATCGGTCTGAAGTAGGCGCGTCCACAGGGCCCGGCGGGCACCTCCGCGAGAGGAGATCCCCGCCGCGCGCCCCTCACGCCACCCGGGTGAACTCCACCGTCACCTCCGGCGGGCCGCCGGCGACGCCGCGGTAGACGCCCTTGTGCGGGGTGACGTCGTCGTAGTCGCGTCCCCGGCCGACGACGACGTGCGACTCGTCCGCGCGGGTGCGGTTGGTGGGGTCGTAGCCGTGCCAGTCGCCCGCCCAGTACTCGATCCAGGCGTGGCTCTGCCCGGCCACCGGGCGGTGCAGCTCGGCCTCCCGTTCGGGATGGAGGTAGCCGGAGACGTACCGGGTCGGGAGCCCGAGGCCGCGCAGCAGCGCGATCGTCAGATGGGCGAGGTCCTGGCAGACGCCCGCGCCCTGCTCCCAGGCCTCCGCCGCCGAGGTGTTCACCCCGGTGGCGCCGGGCAGGTAGGCGACCCGGTCGGCGACCAGGGAGGACACCGCCACCGCCGTCTCGTGGGGGTCCAGGCCCGCGGCGGCCTTGCGCGCCTTCTTCAGCAGCTTCGCCGGGACCGTCGTACGGACCGTCGGGGCGGCGAACTCCAGCAGCCGGGAGCCGGCGACACGGCCGGCGATCTCCGGCCAGCCGGGGGCCGGGGGGAGCTCGCCCGGCGGGGCCGTCTCGACCAGGCTGGAGGCCGTGATCGTGAGATCGGCGTGCGGGTCCATCAGCTCGAAGGCGGTGACCTGGGTGCCCCAGTAGTCCCAGTACGACCAGGTGGTGGCCGCCGGGCGGATGGTCACCCGGGAATCCAGCGTGGTCTGCCGGGGCAGCGTCAGGGGGGTCATCCGGACCTCGTTGTGGGAGGAGACCGCGGCCTGCGCGTAGGAGACGCGGGTCGTGTGCTGGATGCGGAGCCTGCGGGTCATCGCGCTCACGCTCCTTCCTGGGCCCACACGACGGGCCCCTGGTACGGGAAGAACCGCTCGGCGACCGCCTCAGCCGAGGCCATGCAGGCCGTCTGAAGGTCCCGCAGGAGCAGCGGCAACTGGTCCTCCAACGCCTGGGTGTCGAGGTACTCCAGGCGGGTGCGCAGCCGGCCGATCGGGCGGCGCGCCGGATCCTGGCGGGGCCGGCCGAGCGCGGACAGACACTCCTCCGCCGTGGTCAGCGCGTGCAGCGCCGAGCGCGGGAAGTCCCGGTCGAGCAGCAGGAACTCGGCGACACGCGCGGTGTCCCCGAAACCGCCGTACACCCGTGCGAACGCCTCGTCGGCGCCCGACGCGCTGAGCAGCGTCGGCCAGTCCGGCGCGTGCACGGCGTCCAGGACCCGCACCGACAGCAGCCGTACGGTCATGTCCACCCGCTCCAGGCTCCGCCCGAGGACGACGAACCGCCAGGAGTCGTCCCGGCTCATCGTGGAGTCGGCCAGGCCGAAGAAGAGCGCGGCGCGGCTGCGGACCAGTTCCAGATAGGCGTACGGACCGGTGCGGCGGGCGGCGCGGCGCTGGTCGGCGAGGGCGTGCCAGGTGGCGTTCAGGCACTCCCACATGGCGGACGACACCGCCTCGCGGGCGCTTCGCGCGTTGAGCCGGGCCGCGCCCAGCGCGCCCTCGATCGAGCCCGTCGAGCGGGCGTCGAAGGCGAGCTGGTCGAGGACCTGCTGCATGTCGACCGGTGCGCGGCCCGCGTCCATGCCGAGGATCGCGTACAGCGACCGGCAGGCCGCGTCCTCGTCGCGCCAGGGGTCCTCCAGCATGCGGTGGAGGTAGGCGTCGAGGATCCGTGCGGTGGCGTCGGCCCGTTCGACATAGCGGCCGGTCCAGGTCAGCGACTCCGCTATGCGGGAGAGGATCACGTCGTTCACTGCTGCTGCGCCCCTTCCGGTACGAGGGTGGGGGTCCCGTCGGGGCCGAGCTGGCGGGGGACGACGGACGGGAGCGTGCCGTCGCCGGCGTCGCGGGAGGGGCCCTCGACGGGGCCTTCGGCGAGCACCCAGGTGTCCTTGGAGCCGCCGCCCTGGCTGGAGTTGACGATCAGGTTGCCCTCCTGGAGGGCGACCCGGGTCAGGCCGCCCGGCAGCACCCAGACGTCGCCTCCGTCGTTGACGGCGAAGGGGCGCAGGTCGATGTGGCGGGGTGCCATGCGTTCGCCCGCGAGGGTGGGGGACGTGGACAGGGCGACGGGCCGTTGGGCGATGAAACCGCGGGGGTCGGCGGCGACCGCCCTGCGGGTCCTCTCCAGGGTCTTCGCGTCGGCCTTCGGGCCGATCACGATGCCCTGTCCGCCCGCGCCGTCGACCGGCTTGACGACCAGCCGGTCGATCTGGTCGAGGACGGCCTCGAGCTGGCCCGGCTCGTCGGGGCGGTACGACTCGACGTTGGGGAGAATCGGTTCCTCGCCGAGGTAGTAGCGGATCAGGTCCGGGACGTAGGTGTAGAGCAGCTTGTCGTCGGCGACGCCGTTGCCGACCGCGTTGGCGAGGGTGACGTTCCCGGCCACGGCGGCGCTCAGGATGCCGGGGCAGCCGATCACCGAGTCGGGGCGGAAGTGCAGCGGGTCGAGGAAGTCGTCGTCGAGCCGCCGGTAGACGACGTGGACGGGCACCTCGCCCCGGGTGGTGCGCATCCACACCCGGTTGTTGCGGCAGACGAGGTCGTGCCCCTCGACCAGTTGCACGCCCATCAGCCGTGCCAGCAGCGCGTGTTCGAAGTACGCGGCGTTACTGGGACCCGGGGTGAGGACGACGACCCGGGGGTCGGTGGTCCGCTCCGGGGCCGCGGCCCGCAGCGCGGCCAGCAGCCGCGCCGGGTAGCCGTCGACCGGCACGACGTGCTGGCCGTCGAAGAGCGAGGGGAACACCCGGGTCATGGCGCGCCGGTTCTCGATGACGTACGACACCCCGCTGGGCACCCGCACGTTGTCCTCGAGCACCCGGAAGTCCCCGGCCTCGTCGCGCACCAGGTCGATTCCGGCGACATGGATGCGGACCCCGTTCGGGGGCTCCACCCCGTGGGCCGCGCGGTGGAAGTGCGGGGAGGTCAGCAGCAGCCGCCAGGGGACGACACCGTCCTCGAAGGCCCGGCAGGGCCCGTAGGCGTCGGCGAGGTAGGCCTCCAGGGCCCTGACTCTCTGCCCGACCCCGCGTTGTATGAAATCCCACTCGAGGGCGTCGAGGATCCTCGGCACGAGATCCAGCGGCCAGGGCCGCTCCTCGCCCGCGAAGGCGTAGGTCACGCCGCGGTCGGTGAACGAACGGGCCATCTGGTCCGCCCGGAAGCGCAATTCACCTGGTTCGATCGGCTGGAGCGCCGCCAGTACCGGCTCATAGGCGGTCCTGACCTCACCCGGCCGTTCGAACATCTCGTCCCATGCATCGGCCAACGCGTATGCGTCGAATATGTCCGCCATGGCCAGAAGGTAAGTGCGGGACGTAACAGGGCGATCACCCGGCGGTTTCCGGGAACGCACGCCTCCGCAAGACGTTCCCCGGGTCCGGCCGGGCTCCCCCGTCGTCCGGCCGGACCGACCCGGGTGCGGAGCACCCGGGGGGAAGTGGAATCAACCATGCCCGGCCCGGTCGGCGCGCACCACCATCAGCTTGTTGCAATGCGAGGGGCGGAGGCCGGGAGAAACCCGGGTATATGAGTGGTTTTCCGCTGCCGTGGCCGGGGGAGCCGTGTTGCGGAGCCGGTCCGCGCCGCGCATAGTTGCGTCGCGGAAGGCGCGTCGGAGAGGTGTCAGGCGGGGGTGGGATGGGCGATGGCCGGGCACGGGACGGAGGAGCATCCACACGGTGCTGACCGACTGTGCGGGGCCGGGGATCGCGTGTATTCCCGGGCCGTACGGCGGGGACGCGTGCCGCGCGGCGACGCCGAGCCGGTTCCCTGTCTGCTGGAGCTGGCCCTGCTGCATCCCGACCCCGACGACATGGAGTGGCTGGTGCCGACCTCCCCGCAGGAGGTCATGACCCGGCTGCTGCGCGGTCTGCACGACGAGGTGAGCGCGAGCCAGCGGCGGGTGGGCTCGGCCGTCGCCGCCTTCGAGTGGTACGCCGGTCTCGGCGGCCCGGGGCTCGGCGCGCGGGCCCAGGAGGGCGCCGCGATCCGTGTCCTGGACGGCTCCTCGCGCATCCAGGCGGCCCTGGACCAGGCGACCGAGGCCTGTACGACGGAGGTGCTGACGGTGCAGCCGGGCGGCATCCGGCGCGAGCACGAGCTGTCGGAGGGCCTGCACCGGGCGCTGGAACTGCGTGGCCGGGGCGTGCGGATGCGCGACCTGTACAACCATGTGGCCCGGCACGGGCAGGGGTTGCTGAACTACCTGGAGCTGATGGGCGACGCGGTGGAGGCCCGCACCCTGGACGAGGTCGTCGACCGGCTGATCCTCTTCGACCGCAAGGTGGCCTTCATCCCGGCGAACGCCGATCGCACGATGGCGCTGGAGCTGCGCCACCCCGCCCTGATCGCCTATCTGGTGACGGTCTTCGAGCGGCTGTGGCGGCTCGCGATCCCGCTGACCGCCCCGCTCCCGGAGACCCGTATCGAGGGCATCTCGCACCGCGAGCAGTCCATCGCCGCGCTGCTGGCGGAGGGCCACCAGGACGCGGTGATCGCCGAGCGCCTCGGCATCAGCGTCCGTACCTGCCGGGCCCATATCGCACGGCTCTCGGAGACCCTCGGGGCGGCGAGCCGGACCCAGTTGGGGGTGCGGATCGCGCAGGTGGGGCTGGACGGACCGGTCGAGGTGGGCGGGCTCGGACCCGCCGGGGCGCATGTGCCGGAGGGCCGGATCACCGGCGCGGTCCCGGACGCCCTTCCTGATGTTCTTCCTGGTCGAGGATCCCGGACCGGCCGATGAGATAACCGAGTTGGGCGCGGCTCTCGCTGCCGAGGCCGGCGGCGAGCTTGGCGATGTGGACGCGGGCGGTGCGGATGTTCATGCCGAGGCGCGCGGCGATCACGGCGTCGGTGTGGCCTTCGACGAGGAGGGTGGCGATGGCCCGCTGACGGGGGGTCACCCCGTTGAGGGAGGGCCGCTGCACCGCCTCGGGGTACATGGGGGTGGCCAGCCGCCAGAAGCGGTCGAAGGCCGTGGCCAGGAAGGTGATCAGGGCGGGGTGGCGGACTTCCAGGGCGAGGGTGCCGTCCTCGTTGGCGGGCAGGAAGGCCACCGTGCGGTCGACGACGAGCAGCCGGTCGGTGACCTCGTCGAGGCCGCGTGCCTCGGCGTCGCCGCTCAGCAGCTCGTAGTGGCCGATGACCATCTGGATGTGCCGGGTGGTGTGCTGGTAGAGGGTGCGGATGCGGCAGCCGCGGTCGAGTACGGCCTGGTCGCGGCGGCGGGCGATCTCGATGGCGCCGGCGGCCATCTCGGTGTCGAGGCCGGTCCTCGGCTGGATGCACAGCAGTTCCTCGCGCATCTCGTCCATGGCCTCGGTGATGGCCCGGTTGATCTGCTCGTTGCCGCTGAGGATGCGCAGGGAGGCGGACTCCGCGGGGGCGGTGCGGCTGCCGGTGAGGCGCATGAGGGGTTCGAAGAGGGTGGCCAGCTCCTCCTCGTGGCGCCGGGCGTCGGCGATGCGGGCCGCGGTGGCGTTGAGCTGGCGGTGCAGGGCGACGGCGGGGGCCACGGGCTCCAGCCGGCGCAGATCGTCGACCGCCGGGTGGAGGAGGCCCAGGTCGAGCAGGCAGGGGGCCGTCTCGGCGTCGCCGGCCGCGAGATGCCCCTCGCGCAGGGCGCGTTCGTAGAGCTGTCTGCCCGGGGTGCAGAGTTCTGCCACGCCGTGGTGGGGATGCGGCGGCGCGTTCACGTCGGGTCTCTTTCCTGGTCGAGGATTCCTGAGCGTGCGATGAGGTAGCCGAGCTGGGCGCGGCTCTCGCTGCCGAGGCCGGCGGCGAGTCGGGCGATGTGGACGCGGGTGGTGCGGACGTTCATGCCGAGGCGGTCGGCGATCACCGCGTCGGTGTGGCCCTCCACCAGGAGGGTGGCGACGGCCCGCTGGCGCGGGGTGACCCCGTTCAGGGTGGGCTGCCGTACGGCCTCGGGGTACATGGGGGTGGCCAGCTCCCAGAGGCGTTCGAAGGTGGTGGCGAAGTACGCGGTCAGCGCGGGGTGGCGGACCTCCAGGGCGAGGCTGCGCTCCTTGTTGGCCGGGACGAAGGCGACGGTGCGGTCGAGCAGGATGAGCCGGTCGGTGACCTCGTCGAGGGTGCGGGCCTCGACGTCGCCGCGGATCTGCTCGTAGCGTGCCGCGATGGTCGGCGCGTGCCGCAGCGTGTGCTGGTAGAGGGTGCGGATCCGGCAGCCCCGGTCCAGGAAGGCCTGGTCGCGTTCCATGGGCAGGAGGTGCACGGTCGGCGGGCGGTCGGCGGGGGCGGTGTACGGCTGGATGCACAGCATCTCCCGCCGGGCCTCGGCCATCGCCGAGGTGATGGCCTCGTTGATGCGGGCCGGGCCGCTCAGGACGCCGATGGCGGGCGACTCCGGTGCGGCGGTGGGGTGGGGGGTGAGCCGCAGGAACGGTTCGAACGTCTCCACCAGCCGTGCCGCGTGCCCTCGTTCGTCCGCCACGCGGTCCGCGAGGGACCGCAGTCCGCGGTGCAGGGCGACGGCGGGCGGTACGGGTTCCAGCAGGCCGGGGTCGTCGGGGTCCGGCGTCAGCAGCCCCGCGGTGAGCAGGCAGGGTGTCTCCTCGGCCGCGGCCCGGGCCACCCGGCCCTCGCGCAGCGCGCGGGCGTAGAGACTCAGTCCCGGCTCGCACACCTCCTGGGCGTGCCGGTGCGCCCCGCTCGTCATCCGCTTCCTCTTCGCAAGCCCGTCACCTCACTGGTCGCGGTCCAGGATCCCGGACTGCGCGATGAGGTAGCCCAGTTGGGCCCGGCTGCCGCTGCCCAGGGCGGTGGCGAGTTTGGCGATGTGGGCGCGGCAGGTCCGTACGTTCATCCCCAGCCGGCGGGCGATGGCCTCGTCGACATGGCCCTCGACGAGGAGTTTGGCGATGGAGTGCTGGATGTCGGTGAGGCCGTCGGGGGCGGTCTCGTAGGGCGCGCCGGCGCTCAGCGGCACCGCCCGGTTCCAGATGAACTCGAACACCTTGATGAGGTAGCTGACCAGTCCGGCGTGGCGGATCTCCAGGGCGACCTGGCGGTCGTCGCGGATGGGGATGAACGCCACGGTCTCGTCGCAGATGATCAGCCGCTCCACGAGTTCGTCGATGGTGCGGTACTCGGCCTTGCCGTCGGCGAACTGGTCCACCCAGGCGAGCCGCTCCGGGCTGTAGCGGGCGGTGTGCTGGTAGAGGGTCCGGATCCGCACGCCGCGTTCGATCAGCGGCCGGTCGCGTTCCAGTGCCTCGATGAGCCGGCGCTCCGGGTGGCGGTGGCTCGGCTGGATCGAGAGCACCTCGTTGCGGCACTGCGACGCGGCCAGGTCCAGTGCCGCGTTGATGTGGTCGAGGCCCTCGAGGACGGTGATGGAGGGGGTGGACGTCGTCTGCGGGGCGCTGAGCGACATGAACGGCTCGAACGCCTCGGCGAGCTGGACCGAGAGCCGTCTGCGCTCGGTGATCTCGCGTTCGATGGGGTTGAGCCGCTGGGCGAGGGCGACCGACGCGGGAACCGGACGGAGCCAGTTGGCGTCATCCGCGTCGGGGTAGAGCAGAGCCAGCTCCATCAGGCAGGGGGCGGGTTCCACGTCCACGCGGGCGATGCGTCCGGTGCGGAGTGCGTCCGCGTATAGGCGGCTTCCTTCCTCGCACAGGTCGGTCATGGCATGGGGATGTGTCCCTTTTATTCGATTCGTTGCCAAATCTCCACCCCCCAGGGTCCTGAACATGCAGGAACATGATGCACCGATCGTGTGGCCATGACGTGCCCGAATGAGCCATCGTCTTACTCGACGGGGGAAAGGGGAACTTCAAGTGAGGACGAAGCCGAATATGCGGAATAAAATGCTTCGCTCAGTGCTTGTCGCCGCCTTCTCCGCCGTCGTGGCCTTCGGAGCGCTGACCGGCCTCTCCGGCGGGAACAGCGAGCCTCAGCACGACACGGCATGGTCGGCCGCGGCCGGCGGCGATGACGACGCTTCTGTCTACCCGGCAGACACCGCGTGGAGCTGACGTGAGTACACCACCCGACGACCGCTCCTTCCGTCGCGAGATGGCCACCGCCTACCGCTCCGGCTGGCACTTCATCGACCTGGTCACCGCCATCCCCCACAGTGGTGACTCGTTGATGGTGACCGTGTTCGGAGAACCGGTGGTCGTCACGCGGGACGAGGAGGACGACGTACGGGCCTATCGGTGCCTGCGGCGGCCCCGGGGGGCGCCGCAGCCCGTACGGTGCGCGATCCGGTACGGAATGATCTTCGTGAACCTGGACCGGCGCGACCACCAACTGACGGAGCCGGCGCCCCAGGCCGCCCCGCGAACCATCTCAGCCACCCCCCGCAGTGCCTGACGCGATTCCCCCGTCGTAACAGATCGCCTCAGGTGCTTCCCCCCGCAGCGGCGTCACCGTGACCTGAACACGGTGACGCCGCTGCAGTTTTCGGGGGACATTTCCCTGTATCGCCGCCTATCGGACCGCTTGCGCCGTGGCCGGAAAACGCCGTACCGCACGGGGTCCGGGTTTGGGACCGCCGTGGCGCGTGAGGCGGGGCGGAAGGGGTCAGCCGTGGCCCAGTGCGCGGGTCACCTCGATCTCGATCACCACGCGGTTCGGGTTCACCCGTGGGGTCCTGCCGTAGCGCTCGGCGTAGCGTCGCTCCGCCTCCGCGACCCGGTCCGGCTCGGCGTGGACGTGGGCCCGCCCCTCCAGCGTGGCCCAGCGGCGGCCGTCCACCTGGCACACCGCGACCCGGGCGCCCCCGGGCTCCGCCGCGAGGACGTTGCGCACCTTTCTGCTGGCCTTGTCCGCGATCACCCGAGCCAGTCCGCGCTCCGGGTCGTATGTCACTCCGACGGGCACCACGTGCGGGCCGCCGTCCGGCCGGGGTGTGGTCAGCGTGCACAGGTGGCGTTCGCGCCAGAAGGCGAGGTAGGCGGCGTCGAGAAGCCGAGGATCGATCGTCATGTGCCCGGAATCTAGCGCTCCTCGCCCCAAGCTTCGCACTCATCCCTCTTACCTTGAGCGGAATAGACTCAACTTTGTGTACGCTGACACAGTCAGACAAGGGAGAAGGCTGACGCCAGGAGGAGACAGCGAACGTGGACGCCGAGCTGACCAACCGGAGCCGGGACGCGATCAACGCGGCCAGCAACCGTGCCGTGTCGGGAGGACATCCCGACCTCACCCCCGCCCATCTGCTGCTCGCGCTGCTCCAGGGCCAGGACAACGAGAACATCGTCGACCTCCTGGCCGCGGTCGGCGCCGACCAGGCGGCCGTCCGCGCGGGGGCCGAACACGTACTCGCCGGTCTGCCCAGCGTGACCGGCTCCACCGTGGCGCCCCCGCAGCCCAACCGCGAGCTGCTCGCCGTGATCGCCGACGCGCAGGCGCGCGCCAAGGACCTCGGCGACGAGTTCCTCTCCACCGAGCACCTGCTGATCGGCGTCGCCGCGAAGGGCGGCCAGGCCGCCGAGGTGCTCGGCCGCCACGGCGCCGGCCCGGAGAAGCTGCAGGACGCCTTCCGCAAGGCCCGCGGCGGCCGCCGCGTCACCACCGCCGACCCCGAGGGCCAGTACAAGGCCCTCGAGAAGTTCGGCACCGACTTCACCGCCGCCGCCCGCGACGGCAAGCTCGACCCGGTCATCGGCCGCGACCAGGAGATCCGCCGGGTCGTCCAGGTCCTCTCGCGCCGTACGAAGAACAACCCCGTCCTCATCGGCGAGCCCGGCGTCGGCAAGACCGCCGTCGTCGAGGGCCTCGCCCAGCGGATCGTGAAGGGCGACGTCCCGGAGTCGCTGAAGGACAAGCGGCTCGTCTCCCTCGACCTCGGCGCGATGGTCGCCGGCGCGAAGTACCGCGGTGAGTTCGAGGAGCGCCTGAAGACGGTCCTCGCCGAGATCAAGGAGAGCGACGGCCAGATCATCACGTTCATCGACGAGCTGCACACCGTCGTCGGCGCGGGCGCGGGCGGCGACTCCGCCATGGACGCCGGCAACATGCTCAAGCCGATGCTCGCCCGCGGTGAGCTGCGCATGGTCGGCGCGACCACGCTCGACGAGTACCGCGAGCGCATCGAGAAGGACCCCGCCCTGGAGCGCCGCTTCCAGCAGGTGCTGGTCGCGGAGCCCACCGTCGAGGACACCATCGCCATCCTGCGCGGACTGAAGGGCCGCTACGAGGCCCACCACAAGGTCCAGATCGCCGACAGCGCGCTGGTCGCGGCCGCGACCCTCTCCGACCGGTACATCACCTCCCGCTTCCTGCCCGACAAGGCCATCGACCTGGTCGACGAGGCCGCCTCCCGGCTCCGGATGGAGATCGACTCCTCGCCCGTCGAGATCGACGAGCTCCAGCGGTCCGTGGACCGGCTGAAGATGGAGGAGCTGGCCATCGGCAAGGAGACCGACGCCGCCTCCCGCGAACGCCTGGAGAAGCTGCGCCGCGACCTCGCCGACAAGGAGGAGGAGCTGCGCGGCCTGACCGCCCGCTGGGAGAAGGAGAAGCAGTCCCTCAACCGGGTCGGCGAGCTCAAGGAGAAGCTCGACGAACTGCGCGGCCAGGCCGAGCGCGCCCAGCGCGAGGCCGACTTCGACACCGCCGGCAAGCTGCTGTACGGCGAGATCCCCGCCCTGGAGCGCGATCTGGAGGCCGCCACCGAGGCCGAGGAGGAGGCCGCCAGGGGCACCATGGTCAAGGACGAGGTCGGCTCCGACGACATCGCCGACGTCGTCGCCGCCTGGACCGGCATCCCGGCGGGCCGCCTCCTGGAGGGCGAGACGCAGAAGCTGCTCCGCATGGAGGAGGAGCTGGGCCGCCGTCTGATCGGCCAGACGGAGGCGGTGCAGGCCGTCTCGGACGCCGTACGCCGCTCCCGCGCGGGCATTGCCGACCCCGACCGCCCGACCGGCTCGTTCCTCTTCCTCGGCCCGACCGGCGTCGGCAAGACGGAGCTCGCCAAGGCCCTCGCCGACTTCCTCTTCGACGACGAGCGGGCCATGATCCGCATCGACATGTCGGAGTACGGCGAGAAGCACAGCGTCGCCCGCCTCGTCGGCGCGCCCCCCGGCTACGTCGGCTACGAGGAGGGCGGCCAGCTCACCGAGGCGGTGCGCCGCCGCCCGTACAGCGTTGTCCTGCTGGACGAGGTGGAGAAGGCCCACCCCGAGGTCTTCGACGTCCTCCTGCAGGTCCTCGACGACGGCCGCCTCACCGACGGCCAGGGCCGCACGGTCGACTTCCGCAACGCGATCCTCGTGCTGACCTCGAACCTGGGCAGCCAGTACCTGGTCGACCCGGTCACGACGGAGGCGGAGAAGAAGGAGCAGGTCCTGGAGGTGGTCCGGGCGTCCTTCAAGCCCGAGTTCCTCAACCGCCTGGACGACCTGGTGGTCTTCTCGGCCCTGTCCAAGGACGAGCTCGGCCGGATCGCCCGCCTCCAGATCGACCGCCTCGCCCGCCGCCTCGCCGACCGCCGCCTCACCCTGGAGGTCACCGACGCGGCCCTCGCCTGGCTCGCCGACGAGGGCAACGACCCCGCCTACGGCGCCCGCCCCCTGCGCCGCCTGGTCCAGACCGCCATCGGCGACCGCCTCGCCAAGGAGATCCTCTCCGGCGAGGTCAAGGACGGCGACACGGTCCGCGTGGACGCCTTCGGCGAGGGCCTGCTCGTGGGCCCTGCGACCGGGTCGGCGAGAGGTAAGACGCTGTGACCCTGGGCGGATTGCCGCAGGGTGAGTATCGAGTCGACAGATGATGTTCGACGTAACCTCCCGGCGGGTCAGCTCGTCCCTCCGGCCGGGAGACATCGAGGCCCTCGGTGATCCCACGTTCGACATCCACTCGGAAGACGGGCGGATGCCTGCGGGAATGAAGTACCGCAAGGCGGTCCAGTCCGAACAACTGGACCGCACGCGGTTCTTTCTGGAGCACGCGTCGTTGATCCGTCACGGAGCGTCCGGCCCGCCGCCGGGGAAGGTTGCCGCCCAGGGGCCAAGAGAGAGAGGGTGGACGTACACGCGCGGTCGCAGTGACGGCCGGCGAGCCAGACGACCGCAGGAGTCTTCAAGTATGTCCATCGACCCGTCCTCGATTCCGAACTTCGGGGGCCAGCAGCCCGAGCCGCAGCCCCAGGGACCGGCGGGCCCCGTAGTCCCGGATCAGGACCTCGTGAAGCAGCTTCTCGACCAGATGGAGCTGAAGTACGTCGTCGACGACGAGGGTGACCTCGCGGCGCCGTGGGAGGAGTTCCGTACGTACTTCATGTTCCGCGGCGAGGGTGACCAGGCGGTCTACTCGGTGCGGACGTTCTACGACCGGCCCCACCAGATCGACGACAAGCAGCCGCTGCTGGAGGCGATCGACGACTGGAACCGGCGCACCCTGTGGCCCAAGGTCTACACGCACACCCACGACGACGGCACCGTCCGCCTCATCGGCGAGGCGCAGCTGCTGATCGGCGCCGGGGTGAACATCGAGTTGTTCGTCTCCTCCACGGTGAGCTGGGTCCGCGCGGCCATCGAGTTCGACAAGTGGCTGGTGGAGCAGCTCGGCCTGGAGAAGGACGTCGACGGCACGGACGGCGAGCCCGGGGAGGGCGACGAATAGGTCGCAGGACCGGTCCGTCCGTCGGTCGGGGCGGTGTCCACAGACTGTGGACACCGCCCCGACCGCGTCTTTCTCGGCCCGTTTTCTCAGCCCGCGAGCGCCTTCAGGCGGGTCACCGCCTCCTCCAGCACGCTCACCCGCTTGCAGAACGCGAACCGTACGAACGGCGCGCCCGCCTCGCGGTGGTCGTAGAAGACGGCGTTGGGGATGGCGACCACGCCCGCGCGCTCCGGCAGGGAGCGGCAGAACGCGAAGCCGTCGCTCTCGCCGAGGGGCCGGATGTCGGTGGTGACGAAGTACGTGCCGGCGGGGCGGAAGACCGCGAAGCCGGCGTCCGTCAGGCCCGCCGCCAGCAGGTCGCGCTTGGCCAGCATGTCGGCGCGGAAGGCGTCGAAGTAGGCGTCGGGCAGGGCGAGGGCCTCGGCCACCGCGTACTGGAAGGGGCCGGACGACACGTACGTCAGGAACTGCTTCGCCGAGCGCACCGCCGTGACCAGGCCGGGGGCCGCCGTGACCCAGCCGACCTTCCAGCCGGTGAAGGAGAACGTCTTCCCGGCGGAGCCGATCGTCACCGTGCGCTCGCGCATGCCGGGGAGGGTGGCCAGCGGGATGTGTTCCGCCTCGTCGAACACCAGGTGCTCGTACACCTCGTCCGTGACGACCAGCAGGTCCCGCTCCACCGCCAGCGCCGCGATCGCGGAGAGCTCCTCACGGGTGAGGACCGTGCCGGTCGGGTTGTGCGGGGTGTTGATCAGCAGCAGACGGGTGCGGTCGGTGACCGCGTCGCGCAGTTCGTCCAGGTCGAGGCGGAAGCGGGCCTGCTCGGGGTCCGGGCGCAGGGTGACCGGCACGCGCGTGGCGCCCGCCATGGCGATGCAGGCCGCGTAGGAGTCGTAGTAGGGCTCCAGGGCCACCACCTCGTCGCCGGGCTCCAGCAGCGCCAGCAGGGCGGCGGCGATGGCCTCCGTGGCGCCCGCGGTGACCAGGACCTCGGTGTCGGGGTCGTGGGACAGGCCGTAACGGCGTTCCTGGTGCGCGGCGATCGCCGTGCGCAGTTCGGGGACGCCCGGGCCCGGCGGGTACTGGTTGCCGCGGCCGTCCCGCAGCGCCCGTACGGCGGCCTCCCTGATCTCCTCGGGGCCGTCCGTGTCGGGGAAGCCCTGGCCCAGGTTGATCGACCCGGTCGCCGCGGCCAGAGCGGACATCTCGGCGAAGATCGTCGTCCCGAACTCGGCGAGGCGGCGGTTGAGGAAGGGGCGTGCGCTGGAGGTCATGCCGGCCATCCTGCGTCGAAGCTCTGGAGTTCCTCAACCGACGTTCACGGATCGGGACCTGCGACAGCATCCGAGACACCGTCTCTGAGCTGGGCGAGAGCCGTCGTCGTCTGTCGGCATCTGTCGTCGTCGGGCACCCTCGGACGGCCCACAGACGGCCCGGCAGGGGAGGCGCGGAGCAAGGGCTGCCCGGAACTCGCATATAAGGTGTTTTGTTCCTTTTGTGGTGGTTAACCGGGCAAACCTGCGAATAAAACGCGAGACAAGGAAGCAGGGTGAAATCCAGTGATCGCCCATGAGCAGATCCCGACCGTGCTCGATCATCCGGTCTACGATGCGGACGACAACAAGATCGGCGAGGCCAAGCACGTCTTCTTGGACGACGTCAGCGGCCAGCCGGAGTGGGTGAGCGTCAAGACCGGCCTGTTCGGCACCAGCGAATCGTTCGTGCCCATCCACGACGCCTCCGTGGTCGAGGACCACTTGAAGGTCCCCTACGCCAAGAACACGGTCAAGGACGCGCCCAACGTCGACGTCGATGCCGGCGGGCACCTCTCCGAGGCCGAGGAACACCGCCTGTACGAGCACTACGGCATCGACTGGGACGCATCGTGGCAGCAGGCCGATGCCCCCGGCGAGGGCGGCTTGGCACAGGCCGGCACCGACCAGGCGAGGCGCGGTGAGGACGCCATGACGCGCTCGGAGGAACGCATGCACGTCGGCACCGAGCGCCGCGAGGCCGGCCGGGCCCGGCTGCGCAAGTACGTCGTCACCGAGGAAGTGCAGAAGACGGTTCCCGTGCGCCGGGAGGAGGTCCGCGTCGAGCGCGAGCCGATCACCGATGCCAACCGCGATGACGCCATGGCAGGGCCCGACATCAGCGAGGACGAGCACGAGGTCATCCTGCACGAAGAGCGTCCCGTGGTGGCGACCGAGACGGTTCCGGTGGAACGGGTACGGATGTCGACGCAGGAACACACCGACGAGGAGACGGTGCACGGCAAGGTACGCAAGGAGCGCATCGACACCGAAGGCGTCGAGGGCGACGACCGCCGCGGAACCTGACCAGGCGTCCGCACCGCACGCGTCGGTCCGCTCGAACTCGCCGGAGCGGGCCGGCGCCGCGTTGCCTGCGACCCCGCCGTCGCATACGGCAGCCCAGGCCCCCGACCTGCTTTTCTTTGCAGGTCAGGGGCTTTTTCCTCGGGACAACCCTCTGAAGTTCCTCAAGTGTGCTTTGGCAGGTGAGACGGGCGGGCATCCCCCGTTCACGCAGCCGCTCCGGCGCTGCGCGAGGCGCCCACGGGGGGCCGCTTCGGGGGATTCGGAAGGAGGGTGACGCCATGATCGTGGGCATCATCCTGGCGGTGATCGCGGTGCTCCTGGTGGCGGTGCTCGTCATCAACGCCCGCCGCAGGAGCAGCAAGCACCTCTACGGCCGCCCGGTGCGGTCGTACGGCGGCGGCTCGGCGAGCCGCGGCCACTCCGGCAGCAGGACGAGCAGTTCCTCCGGCTCGGGCAGCGGGGCCGACACGGCCGCCGCGAGCTGGTGGGTGTTCGGCAGCGACAGCGGATCGTCGTCCGGCCACCACTCGGGCCACTCCGGCCACTCGGGTGACTCCGGCGGCCACTCGGGTCACTCCTGCGGGGGCGGTTCGTCGTGCGGCGGCGGGTCGTCCTGCGGGGGCGGCGGCGGGTGCGGCGGAGGTGGCGGATGCGGTGGAGGCAGCTGACACGGGGCAGCTGGGCTCCCCGAGGGGGAGCCGCATCCGGACCGCGGGGGTCGCTCCTGACCAGGGCGCCCCGCGGTCGTACGCCGTGCAGGGGCCACAGCGTGTACCCGGCGACGCGTCTTTCACGCGGGGCGCGCGGAGTCATATACGGGCCGTCGGGCGTGCGACTGGTTGAACAGTTGAGCTGTGGAGCCCCCTGAGGGATGGAAACCCCACGAAGTTGGGTAAAAACGCTGTGGCGTCACCACCGTTCATGATTCCCTCTAAACCACCAACGCAGCCCCTCGGACCCCCACGGACGTCCAGCGCGGGCGCCTTTCCCGGACCGGGCCGGCCGGGGCCGATCACCCGGTGTCTACCGGGTCTACGGGGTGCGCCACCTGCCCTCCCTCCTTGCGTCTTCGCGGAGCCGATCCATGCTCACGACCCTGAACACCTCCTACACCGACACGCGCGCGGCCGATCTGGCCTGGGCCCTGGGGCGTGAGCCCCTGCCCGCCCTCGCCACGCTCGACCTCGAACTGTCCGGAGCGAAGCTCCAGTTGAGACTGCTGGGTGCCTCGCACCAGGTGCTGTTGGAGGAGCAGCAGGGCTGTTGTTCGGAGACGGTGGCCTGCATCCCCGGCAGCAGCACCCCGCTCCCGCTGGGGGTGGCCAAACGCGTGGGCGACTGGGAGTACGAGTTCGCGGCGCGCGTCGAGGTGCTGACGCCGGGCCAGTTCGCGGGCCGCGCCCAGGAACTCCTCGCCCTCGTCTCCGACCACCCCAACGGCCTGGCCGGTGTGTTCCCGGGCAGCCCGCACGCCTTCACCGCCCTGCTCGCCCAGCGCCACGAGGACCACGTCCAGTGGCGGACCTGGCACGCGTACCCGCAGGACGGGCAGCTGGTGGCGACGAGGACCCGCGTGGGGGTGCGGGCGAAGACCGACCGGACCGGCCCGGCGGACTTCTGACGCGTCAACCGCGACCGTGAGGTTTGAACGCCATCTTCCACACGTGTGGGTGACGTTGCGTCCCCTGCCGGTGACGTAACGTCGCACCGTGATCGAACCGCACGCACCCGCCCCGCCCGGCGCCCCATCGCCCTGGCGCGGCTCCGCGCGGCTGCCCGTCCGGCCGGACGTCGGGCGGTTCCTGGTCCTCGCGTGCGTGTTCGTCTGCGCGGCCTGCGGTCTCGTCTACGAGCTGGAACTGGTCGCCCTCGCCTCCTACCTGATGGGCGACTCGGTCACCCAGGCCTCCGTGGTGCTGTCCGTGATGGTCTTCGCGATGGGCATCGGCTCCCTCGCGGCCAAACGGTTCCGCCGGTTCGCCGCGGCCGGCTTCGGCGCCCTGGAGGCGGTGCTCGCCCTGGTCGGCGGCTGCAGCGCGATGGTGCTGTACGCGGTGTTCGCCTGGACGGGTGACTGGGGCGGGCTGTGGGCCGACGGGCCGCGCATCCTCCTCGTCGTCTTCTCCCTCGCCATCGGTCTGCTCATCGGCGCCGAGGTCCCCCTCCTCATGGAGCTCATCCAGCGCGTCCGCCGCCAGGAAGCGGGCGGCGCCGTCGCCGACCTGTTCGCCGCGGACTACGTCGGCGGGCTCGTCGGCGGCCTCGCCTTCCCCTTCCTGCTGCTGCCGTTCTGCGGCCAGCTCACCAGCTCCCTGCTGACCGGCGCCGTCAACGTCCTCGCCGGGGGCGCCCTCGTCCTCGGACTGTTCCGCCGTGACCTCGGCCGCCGGGCCCGCTGGCTGCTGCCGGTCGCCGGCGTCACCGTGATCGGCGTCCTCGCCTCGGCCGCCGCGCTAGCCGACGACTTCGAGCGGGCCGCGCGCCAGGCGGTCTACGGCGGGGAGGTCCGGGTCGCGCTGCGGACCGGCGTCCAGGAGGTCGTCCTCACCGGCGGCACCCACGGCCGCCCCCTCGACCTCTACCTCGACGGCCGGCTGCGGGTCGGGGGTGACCAGCGCCGCTACCACGAGGCGCTCGTCCACCCCGCGATGAACGGCCCCCACGCGCGCGTGCTCGTCCTCGGCGGCGGTGACGGCCTCGCCGCCCGCGAGGCCCTCACCCTGCCCGGGGTGCGCCGCGTCGACGTCGTCGAGGTCGACGCGGGCCTGGTCCGTCTCGCCCGCACCGACCCCGCCCTGGCCCGTCTCAACGCCCACGTCTACGACGACCCCCGCGTCCACGTCGTCACGGCCGACGCCTTCCACTGGCTGCGCGGGGCGCCCACGGCGGCGTACGACGTCGTGCTCGCGGACCTGCCCGACCCGGACGTCACCGCGAGCGGCAAGCTGTACTCCCAGGAGTTCTACGGGCTCGCCCGGCGCGCCCTGGCCCCCGGCGGGCGGCTCGCCGTGCACGCCGGGCCGGTGACCGGGCGGCACCGGGCGTTCTGGACGGTGGAGGCCACCCTGCGGGCCGCCGGACTGCACACGGTCGCCTACCGTGTCGACGTCCGTGACCCCCGCCGCCGCGAGCGCGCGCCCCGCGACTGGGGTTTCGTCCTGGCCGCCCCCGGCACCCGCCCGGCCCTGCGCCTCGATCCCGACGAACCTCTGCACACCCTCACCCAGGCGGGCCTCATCGCCGACGCGCGGGCGGCCCAGCGGACCCGGGTCGCCGGGGTGCCGCCCTCCACGCTGGTGCATCCGCGGTACTGAGGCGGTGCGGACGGGGTGGCGCGGGGGAATCCCTGTTTCGCCGGGTGCGGTGCGGCGGGTGCTGGGTAGGCTCCGGCCCTATGGAGCAAGAGGTGTTCGTCCCCGTCCCCGCCGAGCGGCTCAGGGCGGCCCTCGCCGACCCCGCCCAGGTGGCCCGCGCGGTGCCCGGACTCCAGCAGGACGCCGGCACCGAACCCGTCGCCGGGCGGCTGAGGGTCCGGATCGGCGGCCACACCATCACCTACCGGGGGGCGGTACGGGTCCTGACGCGCGCGGACGGGGCGTACGCCGTGGAGGGCGACGCCACCGAGGCCCGCGGCGGCGGAACCGTGAAGCTCACGCTGCTGCTCCGCCTCCGGGAGACCGGCACCGGCACGACCCTCCACTTCTCGGGCACAGTCTCGGCGACCGGCCGGCTCACCGAGCTCCCCGCGGACCAGGTGACCTCGACGACGACCCGCCTCCTCAACCGCTTCGCGGAGAGCCTGGGGGCGGGGGCGGGGGCGGCCGAGGACGCCGTACGGGAGGCAAAGCCCGAGGGGACCGAGGAACTCGAGGACCCCGAGCAGACCGAAAGGCCCACCGGGTCCGCCGAACCTGCCGGACCCCCAGAGTCCGCCGAACCTGCCGGACCCCCAGAGTCCGCCGAACCCGCCGAGTCTGCCGACCCCGGTGAGCCCCTCGAAGCCGGTGACCCGCTCGAGCCCGGTGAGCCCCTCGAAGCCGGTGACCCCCTCGCCCCCGGTGAGCCGCCCGCTGAGGCTGCTCATGCCCGGCGGACGATGATCGGGCGGAGTGCGGAGGAGGTCGATCACGCGCCGCCGCGTGGGCGGTACGCGCCGGTTCCCGCGCCGCAGACGGTCGCGCCGAACAGCACCCTGCGCTGGGCGGCCCCCGCCGCCGCGCTGGTCGTGGCGTCGGCGATCGTCGTGGGGCGGGCGTTGCGCAGACGCCGGTGAGTCCCCCGCGGCGCGATCACCCCAGTAGGGTCGTCCCGTGAGTGACGAAGACATCACGCTGACCGCGGGCGACGCGGAGGCGACCGTGCAGCCCGGCAACGGCGGCCGGGTCGGTGGGCTGCGCGTCGGCGGGCTGGAGCTGCTGCGGCAGGGGGAGCGGTTCGGCTGCTTCCCGATGGTCCCCTGGTGCGGCCGGATCCGCGACGGCCGGTTCCTCGACGGCGCGACCGTCCGCCAGATGCCGCTGAACGCCCCGCCGCACGCCATCCACGGCACCGCCCGCGACGGCGCCTGGAAGGTCGCCCGGGTCACGGCGGACGAGGCCGTGCTGACGTACGACCTGGTGGAGCCCTGGCCGCACCCCGGCCGCATCACCCAGATCGTCCGGCTGACCGAGGACTCCCTCACGCTCAGCATGGGCGTGGAGACGCACGGCTCGTCCTTCCCGGCGCAGATCGGCTGGCACCCCTGGTTCAACCGCACGCTGGGCGGTCAGGACGTCCAGGTCGCCTTCGAGCCCGCCTGGCAGGAGGAGCGCGGCGAGGACCACCTGCCGACCGGCGACCGTGTCGAGCCGCGGCCCGGCCCCTGGGACGACTGCTTCGGGATGCCCGGGGGCGTGGACGTCACCCTCACCTGGCCGGGGCGGCTGGCCGTGCGGGTGACCAGCCCCGAGGAGTGGGTCGTCGTCTACGACGAGCAGGAGGCCGCCGTGTGCGTGGAGCCGCAGACCGGGCCGCCCAACGGGCTGAACACCCTCCCGCGCCTGGTCACCCCCCTGGAGCCGCTGGAGGCCACGACCACCTGGTCCTGGACCCGCCTCTAAGCTGTTCGGCATGACGGACGTGGATGTACGCGGCGCGCTGCTGCAGCAGATCAAGGACAAGGCCGTGGTGCACGGCAAGGTGACCCTGTCGTCGGGTCTGGAGGCGGACTACTACGTCGACCTCCGCCGTATCACCCTCGACGGCGAGGCCGCCCCCCTGGTCGGGCAGGTGCTGCTCGACCTCACCGCCGACCTGGAGTTCGACGCCGTCGGCGGGCTCACCATGGGCGCCGACCCGGTCGCCGCGAGCATGCTGCACGCGGCCGCCGCGCGGGGCCGCCGGCTGGACGCCTTCGTCGTACGGAAGGCGGCGAAGGCGCACGGGCTCCAGCGGCGTGTCGAGGGCCCCGAGATCAAGGGCCGCCGGGTCCTGGTCGTCGAGGACACCTCCACCACCGGCGGCTCGCCGCTGACCGCCGTGGAGGCCGTGCGCGAGGCGGGCGCCGAGGTCGTCGCCGTCGCGACGATCGTGGACCGGGCGACCGGCGCCGACGAGAAGATCCGTGAGGGCGCGGGCGTGCCCTATCTGTTCGCCTTCTCGAAGGACGAGCTGGGTCTGGACTGACCAGCGCGTGGACCAGGCATGGACCATCCGCGCATCTCTGGAAAGATGGGGACGACGATGACGTCGCACCCAAGGTCCAGGTCAGGGCCGTAAGTACTGCGCGTACGCGTGTACGCACATCGCCAACCCGCACATACCAAGGAGCGGACAGATGCCCATCGCAACCCCCGAGGTCTACAACGAGATGCTCGACCGGGCGAAGGCAGGCAAGTTCGCCTACCCGGCCATCAACGTCACCTCGACCCAGACCCTGCACGCGGCGCTGCGCGGCTTCGCCGAGGCGGAGAGCGACGGCATCGTCCAGATCTCCACGGGTGGCGCCGAGTTCCTGGGCGGCCAGTACAGCAAGGACATGGTGACGGGCTCCGTGGCCCTCGCCGAGTTCGCGCACATCGTCGCCGAGAAGTACCCGGTCACCGTCGCCCTGCACACCGACCACTGCCCGAAGGACAAGCTCGACGGGTACGTACGTCCGCTGCTCGCGGTCTCCGAGGAGCGTGTGAAGGCCGGCCGCAACCCGCTGTTCCAGTCGCACATGTGGGACGGCTCCGCCGAGACCCTCGCCGACAACCTCGCGATCGCGCAGGAGCTGCTGGCCCGCGCCGCCGCCGCGAAGATCATCCTCGAGGTGGAGATCACCCCGACCGGCGGCGAGGAGGACGGTGTCTCCCACGAGATCAACGACTCGCTGTACACCACGGTCGAGGACGCGATCCGCACCGTCGAGGCGCTCGGCCTGGGCGAGAAGGGCCGCTACCTGCTGGCCGCGTCCTTCGGCAACGTCCACGGCGTGTACAAGCCGGGCAACGTCGTCCTCCGTCCCGAGCTGCTGAAGGAGCTGAACGACGGCGTCGCCGCCAAGTTCGGCAAGCAGTCCCCGTTCGACTTCGTCTTCCACGGCGGCTCCGGCTCCACCGAGCAGGAGATCGCGACCGCGCTGGAGAACGGCGTCGTCAAGATGAACATCGACACGGACACCCAGTACGCCTTCACGCGTCCCGTGGCCGCCCACATGTTCAAGAACTACGACGGCGTCCTGAAGGTCGACGGCGAGGTCGGCGACAAGAAGACCTACGACCCGCGGACCTGGGGCAAGCTCGCCGAGGCCAGCATGGCCGCGCGGGTCGTCGAGGCCACCCAGAACCTGCGCTCGGCGGGCCAGAAGATCAAGTAACCCGGCGTACGCGGTCGAGCCCGGTGCCACGGCGCCGGGCTCGCTGTATACCTGGGGGCATGCCCGATGTCCGGTTGGCCTCCCCCCAGGGCAAGTGGATCGTGTTCACCACGGTCCTCGGATCCAGCATGGCCCTGCTGGACTCGACCGTCGTCAACGTGGCCCTGCCCCGCATCGGGGAGGACCTGGACGCCGATCTCGCCGCGCTCCAGTGGACCGTCAACGCGTACATGCTGACGCTGGCCGGTCTGATCCTGCTGGGCGGCTCCCTCGGGGACCGCTACGGGCGCCGGAAGGTGTTCGTGGTGGGCGTGGTGTGGTTCGCCACCGCCTCCCTGCTGTGCGGGCTCGCGCCGAACGCGGGCGTGCTGGTCGCGGCCCGTGCCCTGCAGGGGATCGGGGGCGCCCTGCTGACCCCCGGCTCGCTCGCCCTGATCCAGGCCTCCTTCCACCACGACGACCGGGGCCGGGCCGTCGGCCTGTGGTCCGGTTTCGGGGGCATCGGGGCGGCCGTGGGGCCCTTCGTCGGCGGCTGGCTGGTGGACGGGCCGGGCTGGCGCTGGGTGTTCCTGCTGAACGTGCCGCTGGCGGTGGTGTGCGTCCCGGTGGCGCTGCGGCACGTCCCCGAGTCCCGGGACACGCTCGCCCACGGACGGTTCGACGTCCTCGGGGCGGCCCTGGGCGCCCTCGCGCTGGGCCTGGTCACGTACGCGCTGATCGAGGCGGACGAGGGCTCGTTCCTCGTGGTCGCGGCGGCCGTCGCGGGGATCGCGGCCGGGGTGGCCTTCGTGGTGGTGGAGCGGCGCCGGCCCGATCCGATGATGCCGCCGGACATCTTCGCCTCCCGCCAGTTCACGGCCGTCAACCTGGTCACCCTGTGCGTGTACGCGGCCCTCGGCGGCTTCTTCTTCCTCTCCGTGGTCCAGCTCCAGGTGGTCGCCGGGTACTCCGCGCTCGGCGCCGGTACGGCCCTGCTGCCGACGACCGTGCTGATGCTGCTGCTCTCCTCGCGCTCCGGTGAGCTCGGGGAGCGGATCGGGCCGCGCATCCCGCTCACGGCGGGGCCGCTGCTGTGCGCGGCGGGGATGCTGCTGATGCTGCGGGTCGGCGAGGACGCCTCGTACGTCGCCGACGTCCTGCCCGCCGTCCTGGTGCTCGGGGTCGGCCTGGTCGCCCTGGTCGCGCCGCTGACCGCGACCGTCCTGGCCTCGGTGGACGTGGCCCGGGCCGGGCTGGCCAGCGGCATCAACAACGCGGCGGCCCGGGCGGCCGGGCTCATCGCGGTCGCCGCCCTGCCCCTGCTGACCGGCATGGGCCCGGAGTCCTACCGCTCGGCGGAGGCCTTCGAGGGGCCGTTCCGGCGCGCGATGCTGTGGTGCGCGGCCGTCCTGGTCGCGGGCTCGGCCCTCGCCTTCACCCTGGTCCGCCGGCCCCCGCCGGACTGCGACCATCCGGAATGCCGGACCCACTGCTGTGTGACGGCTCCGCCGCTGGAGGGGGAGAGGCGGGCACCCCGCGAGCTCGGGTGAGCGAGACTGGAGGCATGTCCCTTCACGAAAACCTCCTCGGGGGCCCGCCCCCGACCCATCTGCCCGACGACCCGGAGCCCCGCGACCTCCTCGCGAGCGGCACCGCGCCCGCCGACGTCGCCGCGAAGCACCCGACGTCCTCGCTGGCCTGGGCCCAGCTCGCCGACGACGCCTTCGAGCGGGGCAGTGTGGTGGAGTCGTACGCGTACGCCCGTACGGGCTACCACCGCGGTCTGGACGCCCTGCGGCGCAACGGCTGGAAGGGCCACGGCCCGGTCCCCTGGGAGCACGAGCCGAACCGCGGCTTCCTGCGCGCCCTGCACGCCCTCGCCCGCGCCGCGCAGTCGATCGGCGAGCAGGAGGAGTACCAGCGCTGCTCCCAGTTCCTGAAGGACTCCTCCCCGACGGCGGCCCAGACCCTGGGCCAGTAGTCACCTCCCGGTGCGTGGGCCCGTCCGTGATGCGGGCGGGCCTTGCGGGATCGGCGCCCGATGCGGAAGATGCGGGTGGGGACCGGGGCCCCCGTGTCGGCATCGGCAGGGGCGGACCGCTACCCGGAGTACAACAGGAGACAGCGATGTCCCACGAGGCTCAGGAATCGCAGGAGCCCGAGACCCCGCATCTCGACTTCGACGGCACCACGCCGTACGAGGACTACGTCAAGGCAGACGTTCTCACCCACCTCCAGCACACCCTCTCCGACGATCCCGGAGAGATGGTCTTCCTGGTCACGACCCAGGTCATGGAGCTGTGGTTCACCGTCATCGTCCACGAGTGGGAGACGGCGGCCCGCGCGCTGCGCGCGGACGACGTGCAGGTCGCGATCGACGCGCTGAAGCGTTCCGTACGGGAGCTGGACGCGCTCAACGCCTCCTGGCGGCCGCTCGGCCAGCTCACGCCCGCCCAGTTCAACTCCTACCGGGGCGCCCTCGGCGAGGGCTCCGGCTTCCAGTCGGCGATGTACCGGCGCATGGAGTTCCTGCTCGGCGAGAAGTCCGCGTCCATGCTGGTCCCGCACCGCGGCGCGCCCCGCGTCCACGCCGAGCTGGAGAAGGCGCTGCACGAGCCCAGCCTGTACGACGAGGTGCTGCGGCTGCTGGCCCGGCGCGGTCACCCGGTCCCGGACGCCGTCCTGACGCGTGACGTCTCGCAACGCTACGAGCCGTCCGCGGAGGTCGAGGCCGTGTGGACCGCCCTGTACGCCGGTGACGACGCCGACGAACTCGCCCGTCTCGGCGAGGCGTTGACGGACGTCGCCGAGCTGGTGTGGCGCTGGCGCAACGACCATCTGGTCGCGACCCGGCGTGCGATGGGCGCCAAGAGCGGCACCGGCGGCTCGGCCGGGGTGGCCTGGCTGGAGAAGCGCGCCCAGAAGAACGTCTTCCCCGAGCTGTGGACGGCGAGGTCGTATGTCTGACCTCGGCTTCAAGGCACGGGAGCTGGACTCCGGCGACCAACTGGCGGACAAGCGCGCCGAGTTCGTCCTCGACGAGGTGGTCTATCTCGACGGCAACTCGCTCGGCGCCCTGCCCGTCTCCGTCCCCGGACGTCTCGAGGACGTGGTCCGACGGCAGTGGGGCGAGCTGCGCATCCGCTCCTGGGACGAGAGCGGCTGGTGGACCGCGCCCGAGCGGATCGGCGACCGGATCGCCCCGCTGGTGGGCGCGGCGGCCGGACGGATCGTCGTGGGCGACTCGACCAGCGTCAACGTCTTCAAGGCGCTGGTGGGCGCGGTGCGGATCGCGGGGGAGGGGCGCGACGAGATCCTCGTCGACGCGACGACCTTCCCCACGGACGGCTACCTCGCCGAGTCGGCGGCCCGGATGACCGGCCGGACGCTGCGGCCGGTGACCCCGGCGCAGGTGCCGGACGCGCTGTCGGACCGTACGGCGGCCGTCCTGCTCAACCACGTCGACTACCGCACCGGCCGGCTGCACGACCTGCCCGTGCTCACCGCCGCCGTCCGGGACGCGGGCGCGGTCTCCGTCTGGGACCTGTGCCACAGCGCGGGCGCCCTGCCGGTCGGCCTCGACGAGCACGGCGTGGACCTCGCGGTCGGCTGCACCTACAAGTACCTGAACGGCGGACCCGGTTCACCGGCGTACCTCTATGTGCGCGGCGAACTCCAGGACCGCTTCGACTCCCCGCTGCCCGGCTGGAACTCGCACGCCGAGCCGTTCGGGATGCGCGCCGCCTACGAGCCGGCGACCGGTGCGCTTCGGGGCCGGGTCGGCACGCCCGACATCCTGTCCATGCTCGCCCTCGAAGCGGCCCTCGACGTCTGGGAGGGGGTCTCGATCGAGGCGGTCCGGGCCAAGTCCCTCGCCCTGACCGACTTCTTCCTGCAGTGCGTCGCGGCGTACGTCCCCGAGGGGCGCGTGGAGTCGCTGACTCCGGTGCGCCACGAGGAGCGGGGCAGCCAGGTGGCACTGCGCTGTCCGGACGCCGGCGCGGTCATGCGCAAGCTGATCGAGCGGGGGGTCGTCGGGGACTTCCGCCACCCTGACGTGCTGCGATTCGGGTTCACGCCGCTGTACGTCGGCTTCGCCGACGTGGAGCGGGCGGCCCGGGTCCTGGGGGAGATCCTGGGCTGACCGGCCTCGAACCCTGTTCCGACCACCGGTGAGCTGAGTGCTGCCGGTGGTCGGCTGCGTATGGCTGCGTATGAGGGTGTGGGCAGCTCGGGGAACGGGGGACCGGCGGATGCGGAACCGTTTACCCTCACCGAGCGTGACATCCGCGTGTCCGCGCACGTCACGGGCCTGATACCGTCCCCGCCAACGGCCGAAATTCTCACCTGGTCCGCCACCCCGCACCGTCCAAAACCGTTTCGTCGCTGAGAGGTTGGAGCATGCCGGACGACGTCGTCGCTGCCCGGGCCGTTGCCGAGGAGAAGTCGGCCTTCTCGCATCCGCCCGTCGACCCCGACGCCACCGCCGCGTACGGCGACCACCCCGACCAGGTGATCGACTTCTACGCCCCGAAGAGCGAGGTCGGTCCGGGCGGCTCCGCGCCCCTGGTCGTGGTGGTGCACGGGGGTGCGTGGCGGGCGCCGTACGACCGGCGGCACATCACGCCGTTCGCCGACTTCCTGGCGCGACGCGGCTTCGCCGTCGCCAACGTGGAGTACCGGCGGGGCGCGGACGGCGCGGCCGGTGCCGGTACGCCCCCGGTCGCGGGGCGCTGGCCCGACACGTTCGACGACATCGCCGCGGCCCTCGACGCGCTCCCCGCGCTCGTCCGGCGGTCGCTGCCGCAGGCCGACCCCCGCCGGACCGTGCTCACCGGCCATTCCGCGGGCGGCCACCTCGCGCTGTGGGCCGCCGCCCGGCACGTCCTGCCCGCCGACGCCGCCTGGCGCACCGCCGGGCCCGCCACGCTGCGGGGGGTCGTCGCCCTCGCCCCGATCGCTGACTTCACGGTCGCGGAGAAGCTGGACGTGTGCGGGGGCGCCTCGCGGCAACTCCTCGGCGGTGAGGAGCTGTTCGCTGAGCGGCAGCCGTACGCCGACCCCGCCCTGCTGCTGCCGACGGGCATCGCGACGACCCTGGTCCAGGGCCGTACGGACCTGGTCGTGCCGCAGGCGGTCGCCGACGCGTACGCGGACGCGGCGGCCAAGGCGGGGGAGGTGGTGGGGATGACCCTGCTGGAGGACGTCGGCCACTTCCCGCTGATCGATCCGCTGGCGGACGCGTGCGCGGTGGTGGCGGAGGAGATCGCGCAGCTCGCCTGGTGAGGCCACCGGCCGCCCTGAGGCGTACCCGTCGTACCCGTAGTACCTGAGAGCTACCCGGGAGGACAGCTCCTCAGCGGGACGCGAACGACGCGCGCCGATCCGTAACTTCCCGTCCTGGAAGGCCCGATGACGGGCCAACGGGCGCGGAGGGGCGGGCATCGGACATGCGCGGGAGGGTGGGGAAGGCCTGGGCGGCCGTGACCGACGGGGGCGGATTCCGTGGGCTTCGGCGGGCGGGAAGAGCGCTCCGGCGTGAACAGGGAGTCGCGGGACGGCGTGTTGGCGGAGTGGCGGGGCCGCGTGCTGAGGGGGACGCGGCTCGGCGTGACGGGGGAGTGGCCCGGGGGCGGCGTCGGCGGCGGTTGCGGCTGGTGCCGGCTGTGCTGGTCACCGCCGCCGTGGTCGTCCCGCTCACCGCCGCGGCCCGGCCCGCCGTCCCCGCCCCCGCTCCGGCGCACCTCGCCCCGCTGACGGCGGCGACGCTCGACGAGGCGTACGCCGCGAACCGGGCCAACGCCGCGCTCGCGTCCCGGATGGCCACGGCTCACGGCGACCACCACCGCGCGGCGGCCGACCGGGACATGGCCGCCCCCTCCCGCAGGCTTCTCGCCTTCGACGGCCGCGGCGAGGGGCGGGCCACGGAGGTGTTCGGGGATCTCGCCCACGCCGACCGGATCGCGGTCCTGGTACCGGGCTCCGACACCACCCTGGACACCTACGGCCGCTTCCGCGCGGGCGCGTCGGCCCTACAGCAGCGGCTCACCCAGGAGACCGGCGGGGGCAGCCGTACGGCGGTGGTGGCCTGGCTCGGCTACACCACCCCGGGCACGGTGAGCACCACGGTGCTGACCCCGACCCGCGCCGAGGAAGCGGCCCCGCGGCTCGGGGAGTTCCTGCGCGAGCTGAGCTCCGTCACCGGCCCGGCTGCCCACGTCTCGCTGCTGTGCCACTCGTACGGCTCGGTCGTGTGCGGCCGCGCCGCTGCCCGCCTGGGCGTGGACGACATCGTCCTGCTCGGCAGCCCCGGCACGGGCGCGGACACGGCGGCCGGTCTGCACACCCGCGCGCGGATCTGGGCGGCCCGGGGCGCCGACGACTGGGTGGCGAACGTCCCGCATGTCAGCGCCGACCTGTTCGGCACGACGGTCGGCTTCGGCACCGACCCGGTCTCCCCGGCCTTCGGCGCCCGTGTCTTCGCCGCCGGCGGGGGCGGCCACAGCGACTACTTCTCCCCGGGCTCGGCCTCCCTGGCCAACCTCGCCCGGATCGTGCTCGGCGAGACGACGGAGGTGACCCGTGACTGACATCCTCGCACCCTCGGGCATACGGCGTGCCGCGGCCCGTGTCCACGAGGCGACGCCCCCGCGGCGGGACCGTGCCGTGGACGCGCTGCGCGCCTTCGCGATCCTCGGTGTGGTCCTCGGCCACTGGCTGGTGACCGCCCTGGTCGCCGACGGCGGCACGCTGCGCGCGGCGAGCCCCCTCGGCACCATGCCCTGGCTGGCACCGGTGTCCTGGGTGTTCCAGACGCTCGCGGTGTTCTTCATGGTGGGCGGTCATGTGGCGACCCGTGGCCTCGCCTCGGCCCGTGCGCGGGGCACGACCTACGGGGCCTGGCTGCGGGCGCGTCTGGTCCGGCTGTTCCGGCCGGTGGCGGCCGTCCTCGCGGTGTGGGCGGTGGCCGCGGCGGGTCTGCTGCTGGGCGGCGCCTCGTTCGTCACCGTGCACACCGTGGTGAAGCTGGCGCTGTCCCCCCTGTGGTTCCTGCTGGTGTTCGCCGCGCTGACGGCCGCGACCCCGCTGCTGGCCCGGCTCAACCCGCTGTGGCCGCTCGCGGTCGTCCTCCATGTGGACCTGGTGTGCTTCGGCCTCGGCGGTCCCCCGTGGCTCGGCTGGGTGAACCTGGCGGCCGGCTGGCTGGTGCCGTACACCCTGGGCGCGGCCTGGACCCGGGGCGAACTGGAGCGTCCGCGCGCGGGCTGGACCCTGCTCGTCGGCGGTGCGGTGACGACCGCGGTCCTGGTGGGCCTCGCCGGCTACCCGGCGTCGATGGTGGGCGTGCCCGGCGCGGCGGTCTCCAACCTGAACCCGCCGACCCTGGCCGCCGTCACCTTCGGTCTCGCCCAGTGCGGGCTGGCCCTGCTGCTGCGGGACCGGCTGCGCGGCGCCATGGCGCGTCCGACGGCGTGGGCGGCGGTCGCGCTGGTGAACCTCTCGGCGATGACGGTGTTCCTGTGGCATCAGACGGCGATGATGGCGACCACCGCGACGGGCCTGGCGGCCGGCCGGCTGCCCGGTCTGCACACCCCGCCCGACGGTCTGGACTGGGTCGCTGCCCGGCTGCTGTGGCTGCCGGTGTTCGCCCTGGTCCTGGGGGTGTGCTGGGCGGCGTTCCACGGATTCGAGGCCGCCGGGGGACGACCAGGGCGCCGGCGGACGCGTGTGGTGCGGGTCGGAGGGCTGCCGCGGCCTTCGGCCCTGCGGGCGGCCCGCCGTGTCTAGGGTGGTGCGGACGAACGGGGTGGAGAGGTTGCTGACCAGGGTGCAGAAGTGGGTGGTCCGCGGTCTGCGGACGCTGCGCGACGACCTGTGGACGACCCGGGCCGACCCGCTTCCGCCGTCCGTCTGGCTGCGCTGGCTGCCCCACGGCCTGGTCTGGCTCGTCGCGTTCGGCACCACGGTCGCCAACTTCGACCAGATGATCGACCGCTACCAACTCGGCGTGCAGTACGGCACGGTGTGCGCGCTCCTGGAGGGAGCGGCGGTGGTGCTGGCGCTGTGGCGGCCGGTGCCCGCGTGGTGGCTGTCCCTGGTGGTCACGGTGGTGGCCGCGCTGGGCGCCCGGGGCGAGATGCTCGCCGACCTCCACTTCGACGCCCGGCAATGGCCGTTGGGCGCGCCCCGTCCGGCCCCCGCCCCCGACCTCCCCGGCTGGCCGTGGGGCCCGCCCGGTCTGGTCGCGCACTGTCTGGTGCTGCTGCTGCTCGCGCTCCGGGTGCCCACCAGAGCCGCCGTCGGGGCACTGACCCTGACGGCCCTGGCCACCTACCTCGTCCAGGGGGTGCTCGGCGGCGCGAGCTACACGCCGACCGGAGCGCTGGCGGTGACCCTGTTCGCCGCTGTCGTCCTCCTCGGCACCGCCCTGCGCGGCCGGCGCGTGGCCCGCACCCAGCTCGTCGAGCAGGCCGGCATCACCGCCGAGGAACGCGCCCGCCGCACCCTCCTCGAAGAACGCAACCGCATCGCGCGCGAGCTGCACGACGTGGTCGCCCATCACATGTCGGTGATCTCCATCCAGGCTCAGGTGGCCCCGCATCTGGTGGAGAACCCCTCCGAGGAGCTGAAGGAGAACCTCGCCGGCATCCGGAAGAACGCGCTGGAGGCCCTCACCGAACTGCGCCGGGTGCTCGGCGTGCTGCGCTCGGAGAACCCCGAGGACCCCTACGGCCTCGGCGCGGCCGGCACCGGCAGCGCCCCCGACACCCCGCAGCCCACCCTCGACCGCCTCGACGCCCTCCTGGAGAACACCCGGGCGGCCGGGCTGGTGGTCAGAGCCACCGTCGAGGGCGAGCCGCCCGCCTACTCGCCGGGCGTGCAGCTCTCGGCCTACCGGATAGTCCAGGAGGCACTGAGCAACGCCCTGCGGCACGCGCCGGGTTCCCATGTGCGGGTGCAGATCCTCCACCAGGCCCGGGGCCTGACCCTTGACGTCACCAACAGCCGCCCGAGCGGCCCCGTGCGGCCCTCGCCCGGCGCGGGGCACGGCCTGCTCGGCATGCGGGAGCGGGCGGCGATGCTCGGCGGCCACGTGGTGGCCCATCCGACGCTGCAGGGCGGCTTCTCGGTCCTGGCGTTCCTCCCCAGGGACGGCGTCGCGCCCCCGAGGCCGGAGCCCCGGATCTTCGAAGGCCTGGAAATCGTCTTCCCGGACGATCCGTCCCCGACAGGAGACGATCCGTCCCCCACAGGAGAAGAGACACCATGACCAGCGGCGGCACCATCCGCGTACTGATCGCCGACGACCAGCAGATGGTCCGGCAGGGCTTCACCGTGCTGCTCGACGCCCACCCCGGCATCGAGGTGGTCGGGCAGGCGGTGGACGGCCTGGACGCCATCGTCCAGGTCGCGGAACTCGACCCGGACGTCGTCCTGATGGACATCCGCATGCCCGACGTGGGCGGCATCGAGGCCACGCGTCGCATCACCCTCAAGCACCCCGCCATCAAGGTGCTGGTGCTCACCACCTTCGACCTCGACGAGTACGTGTACGACGCGCTGCGCGCCGGGGCGTCCGGCTTTCTGCTGAAGGACGCCTCGGCGGACCAGCTCGCGGAGGCGGTCCGGGTCGTGGCGGCGGGCGACGCGCTGCTCGCGCCCGGCATCACGCGCAAACTGATCGCCGAGTTCTCCCGGCTGGACGACACCCCGAGGTCTCCGCTGAAGGAGCGCGTCGGCGATCTCACCGAGCGGGAGACGGAGGTGCTCACCCTGATCGCGCAGGGGCTGTCCAACGCGGAGATCGCCCGTCATCTCGTGGTCGCCGAGCAGACCGTGAAGACCCATGTGGGCCGCATCCTGGTGAAGCTGGGCCTGCGGGACCTGACCCAGGCGGCGGTGTTCGCCTACGAGTCGGGTCTGGTGCGGCCGGCCGGGTACTGAGCACCGGGCCGGCATTCCTGGGCGGACTCAGGGGCGGACCCGTAGTACTTGAGACGGACCCGCCGGAACCCCTCTCCATGGTGACGACCCCGACCCCCCTTCCCGCCTACCGTTTTGAACGTGACCGAGATGACGCAGACGCACATGACACCGCAGGATCGCCCGTCCGGCGCTCATCAGCCGAAGAGCCCGGAGATCCGGGCCGCCCTGGACGCCCTGCGCGGACTGCGGCAGGACCTGATCGACGACGCCTTCGCCTATCGCCCGCTGCCGCCGAGGGAGCCCACCGGTGTTCTCACCCGCCGGCTGACGGGCCGTAAGCGGGAGTACGCGACCTGGTCGCGGCACGCGCTGGTGGGCGCGGCCGCCATGGTGGCGTTCCTCGCGGCGTCGCTGCCGGGCGGGAACGGCTCGGCGGATCTGCTCATGGGCCTGCTCGCCGCGGTCCCGGTGCTGCTGACGCTGGTCCGGCCGGCCGCCGCGTTCTGGGCGTCGCTCGCGTCGACCACGGCGGTCGCCGTGCTCGGTTCGTCGTTCGGCAACTGGCCCTGGCTGCCGCCGAGTTTCATCTCGCACCTGGTGGTGCTGACGGTCGTCGCGATCCGCACCCGCCCGCGTACCGCGGCCTGGATGTGGTTGCTCACCGCCGCCTACGGCTTCCTCTCCGAGACCGTCTTCAGCTGGAGCCACGACATCACGAACGTCGCGCCCATGCTGGTCTTCTCCGCGATCGTCCTCCTCGCGGTCACCGTCTGGCACATACGCCGGCAGGCCGAGCAGGAGGTGACGGCCCAGCAGACCGTGACCGCGCACGAGCGCTCGCGGCGCACCCTCCTGGAGGAGCGCACCACGATCGCCCGCGAGCTGCACGACGTGGTCGCCCACCACATGTCGGTGGTCGCCATCCAGGCGGAGGCGGCCCCCTACCGGGTGGAGAACCCGCCGGAGGAGCTGGAGAAGGCCTTCGCGACGATCCGGGAGAACGCGGTGGCGGCCCTCACCGAACTGCGCCGGGTCCTCGGCGTGGTCCGCGCCGAGGACTACGAGGCACCGGACGCCCCCCAGCCCACCCTCGCCGACCTGGAGGCGCTCCTCGCCAATGTGCGCGAGACCGGCCTGGACGTCGAGAAGGTGATCACGGGCGCGGCCCGCGAACTCCCGCAGGGCGTGGAACTGTCGGCGTACCGGATCGTCCAGGAGGCGCTGAGCAACACCCTGCGGCACGCCCCCGGGGCGGGCGCCCGCGTGGAGATCGGGTATGTGCTCGGCGGCCTGGGACTGCGCATAGTCAACGACCCGCCGCCGAACCCCGCCCTGATCAAGCCCTCGCCCGGCGCCGGGCACGGCATCACGGGGATGCGCGAGCGGGTGACCATGCTGAACGGCGAGATGACGGCGGAGCCCACGCCGGCAGGGGGCTACGAGGTGACGGTGTTCCTGCCCGTACCGGCCGCGAGCGAGAGTGGAGCATGACGATCCGTGTGCTGATAGCCGACGACCAGATGATGGTGCGCGAGGGCTTCTCGGTCCTGCTGAACGCGATGCCGGACATCGAGGTCGTGGGCGAGGCGGTCAACGGCCGTCAGGCGGTGGACCGGGTCCGTGAGCTGTCCCCCGACGTCGTCCTGATGGACATCCGGATGCCCGAGCTGAACGGCATCGAGGCGACCCGGGAGATCGTGGCGGCGGACGGTACGGCGAAGGTCCTGGTACTGACCACCTTCGACCTCGACGAGTACGTGTACCAGGCGCTGCGGGCGGGAGCCTCCGGCTTCCTCCTCAAGGACGCCTCGGCCCGCCAGCTCGCGGACGGGGTCCGGGTGGTGGCGGCCGGGGAGGCCCTGCTCGCCCCGTCCGTCACCCGGCGCCTGATCACCGAGTTCTCCAAGCTCTCGAACACCCCCGTCCTGCCCCGCGCCGCCCAGGCCGCCTACGGCGACCTCACCGACCGGGAGACGGAGGTCCTGGTCCTGATCGCACAGGGCCTGTCGAACGTCGAGATAGCCGGCCGGCTGGTGGTCGCGGAGTCCACGATCAAGACCCATGTGAGCAGGATCCTGGTCAAACTGGGGCTGCGGGACCGGACCCAGGCGGCGGTGTTCGCGTACGAGGCGAGACTGGTGACGCCGGGCTGAGGCCGGGCGGGGCGGAGGCGGGGGCCGGGTGGTCGTCCCCGGGGGACGCACGGGTTCGCTCGTTACGATGGCCCCGGTCGACCGGCCGAGAGAAGGGCACCGCATGTCCGGCGCTTCCGAGACGCGTGGCGGCACCGTGCGCGTACTGATCGTCGACGACGAGCCCGAGCTCACGGAGCTGCTGTCCGCGGCCGTGACGGAGGCGGGCTGGCGTCCCTTCGCGGCGGGCGACGGACGCGGCGCGCTGCGGCTGGCCCGCGACTGCTCCCCGCATGTGGTGATCCTCGACGGCATGCTGCCGGACCTGGACGGCATCCAGGTGCTGCGTCGGCTGCGCGGCGAGAACGCGCGACTGCCCGTGCTGATGCTCACCGCCCGTGACGCGCTGGAGCACCGGCTGGACGGGCTGTCGTCCGGGGCGGACGACTACATCACCAAGCCGTTCTCGCTGGAGGAGGTCATGCTGCGGCTGCGCGGGCTGATGCGCCGGGCCGGGCTGCCCGACGAGGCGGCCGACGGGTCGGTGCGCACGCTGGGGGACCTCGTGCTGGCCGAGCGGACGCGTGAGGTGCAGCGCGGGGGGACACCGATCGCGCTGACGACGAAGGAGTTCGACCTGCTGCGGTTCCTGATGAGCCATCCGCATCAGGTGCTGAGCAAGGCGCAGATCCTCGACCATGTGTGGAACGCCTCGTTCGACGGCGAGGGGAACCTGGTCGAGGTCTACATCCACGGACTGCGGGCGAAGATCGACAAGGGGCGGGCCCCGATGATCCGCACGGTCCGCGGAGTGGGGTACGCGATCCGGGCCGCGGACGACCGGACATGAGGCTCCCCAGGCGCGGGGCGGACACCGGCGCCCGTCCGGGGTGGCGCTCGCTGCGGGTGCGGCTGGTGCTGTTCGTGTCGGTGACCCTGGCGGTGGTGTGCGCGGCGATGGCGCTCACCACGGTCTACGTGCAGCGCGTCCATCTGCTCCAGGAGCTTGACCAGCGGGTCACGGACGCGGCGGAGCGCAGTCAGGGCGGGCTGCAGCGCCGGCCGGGCGGGGCGACGGACCTGGGGTTCCTCAACGAACGCGGGCAGCCGACCGGCACCGTGGCGGCGCGGTTCGCGGACGGCGAGGTCATCGCCGCCGAGGTGGTGACCGAGGACGGCCGGCAGGACGTGCTCGGCGCCGGCCAGCGGGCCGCGCTGAAGGGGATCAGCCCGGACGGTTCGCTGCACACCCGCACGATCCCGGGCCTGGGCACCTACCGGCTGACCGCGATCGGCGGCGACGGCGTCCCCGTACTGGCCGGGCTCCCGATGGACGACATCCAGCGGGTGATCGACCGGCTGGTGGTGCTGGAGACGGTGATCGCGGGCGTGGGCATGGCCGTCGCCGCCTGTATCTGCGCGGTGGTCATCCGGCGCCAGCTCCGTCCGCTCGGCCGGGTCGCGGCCACCGCCGCCGAGGTGGCCCGGGTGCCGCTGAACCGCGGCGAGGTCGCGTGCCTCGCCCGGGTCGGCGCGGCGGACACCGACCCCGGTACCGAGGCCGGGCAGGTCGGTGCCGTGCTCAACCGGCTGATCGACCACGTCGAGGCCTCGCTGGCCGAACGTCAGCGCACCGAGCAGCGCATGCGCCGTTTCCTCACCGACGCCAGCCATGAACTGCGCACCCCCCTCGCCTCGATCGCCGGCTACGCCGAGTTCATGAACGGCGGCAGCACGACCATCGAGCCGGAGCTGGCCTGGCACCGGGTCTCCGCCCAGTCGGCGCGGATGACCGACCTCGTCGAGGACTTGCTGCTGCTCGCCCGGCTCGACGAGGGACGGCCGCTCAGGCGGGCCGAGGTGAACATCGCGACGCTGGTGGCCGAGGCCGTGTGGGACGCGCAGGCCGCGGGCGGCACCCACGAGTGGCGGCTCGCGCTGCGCCTGGACACCCCGGTGACGGTCGTCGCCGACCCGTCCCGGCTGCATCAGGTCGTCGCCAACCTGCTGGCCAACGCCCGGGTGCACACCCCGGCCGGCACGAGGGTCACGGTGATCGTGGAGACGGCGGAGGCGGGGCCGGATGGGCCGCACTGTGTCGTCCGGGTCCGGGACAACGGCCCCGGCATCCCGCCCGAGCTTCTTCCCACCGTCTTCGAGCGCTTCACCCGCGCCGACGCCTCCCGCTCACGGGCGGCCGCAGAGGCGGGCGGTTCGGGGCTCGGGCTGGCCATCGCCGCCGCCATCACACAGGCGCACGGCGGCCGTGTCGAGGTGACGAGTGAACCGGGCCGCACGGAGTTCTCGGTGACCCTCCCGCTCGGCGGAGGAGTCTAAGGACTCTCACAGAACCCCAGGTCGGGGCCTGTTCAGCCGCCTCCCGCCGGTCCCTTTCGACGGGCTTGTCCCCGATGCTTAAGGCCTGCCTAAGTTGGCTGCTCCAGAGTCTTCGGCAGGCGGCCGGTCCAGTGGGGACGGGCTCAAGTCGAAGGGGATCAGGGACGATGACCGAGCCCGACACCGGTGAGCAGACGGCCCGCGAGCCGCAGTCCGAAGCCGGCGGCCGTGCTCACGCGAGCCGCCGCACCTTCATGCGCAAGGTGTTCTTCGCGTCCGGCGCCACGGCCGTCGCGACCATGGGTGGCGCCGGAGCCTGGGCCGCGATGGCCGACGACGCCACCGCCACCCCCACCGCCGACGCCTCCGCCGTCCCGAGCGGTGCTCCCAGCGGCGGCCCCGGAGGCGGTGCCGGCGGCCCGGGGAACCAGTCGATCACCGAGGACTTCTTCGGTCTCACCACCGACGGCAAGCGGATCGACGACCTCTTCACGATCCACTCCACCGGCGTGGCCACCGCTCCGGTGATCTCCGCGGCGAACGCCTTCCTGGCCGGCCTCACCGACACCCAGAGGACCTCGACGCAGTTCACGATCCACGCCACCGAGTGGCGGCTGTGGAGCAACATCGACTCCTACGAGCGCCAGGGCGTCTCCCTCGCCGACCTCAGCGACGACCAGAAGGCCCTGGGCACGGCCCTGCTGAAGGCGGCCCTGAGCGCGGACGGACTGGAGACGACGGAGAAGATCCGGAAGATCAACCAGGCGGCGGGCGAGGCGATCGGCAACACGAACTCCTTCAACGAGGACGCCTACTACTGGACCGTCATGGGCACGCCCTCGGACACCGAGCCCTGGGGCTTCCAGTTCGACGGCCACCACCTGGTCGTCAACTACTTCGTGCTCGGCGACCAGGTCGTCATGAGCCCCTGCTTCTGGGGCTCGGAGCCGACCTCGATGGAGATCGACGGCGAGACGGTGACCGTCTGCCACGAGGAGGTCGTGGCCTCGCTCGCGTTCATCAACACCCTCACCGAGGCCCAGCAGGCCGTCGCCATCGAGTCGGCGACCAAGTCCAACGAGTCCATGAACGCCGGGGCGTTCTCCGACAACACCGTCCAGGAGTACACCGGCATCCGCGGCAGGGCGCTCACCGCCGCCCAGCGGAAGAAGCTCCTCGGGATCGCCGAGGCGTTCGTGGGCCGCGCCAAGGCCGATGCCGCGAAGGCGCGCATGGCGGAGATCCGCAAGCACCTCGACGACACCTACGTCACCTGGGCCGGCGGCACCGGCGACGACGACGCCTTCTACGTCCGCGTCCACAGCCCCGTCGTCTGGATCGAGGTCGACTGCCAGGCCCCCGGCCCGCTCGCCGGCGCGTACGGCGCGACCCAGGGCAGCGGTGCCACCCAGAAGCACGTCCACTCGATCATCCGCACGCCCAACGGCAACGACTACGGCAAGGAACTGCTCCGCCAGCACTACCTGACGTCCCCGCACCACCGGTGACCTCTCCCGCATGACCACCGGGCCGGGCTCCCGTCATCAACCCGGCCCGGTTTTTCCCGTGGTCCCGGCACCCGCCGCTCGCTCCTGCCGGGGCACTAGGTTGTGCGGCATGACCGAGTGCGGGGAAGTGCGGGCGCGGCAGTGGTGCGGATGCGAGTGGGCGCGGACGGACGTGCCGCCGCCGGCCGGGACCCGGATCCACACCGAACAGCAGGACACGTCGGCGCCGGGCTGGCTGCGGCTGCTCGACCTGATCGAGGAGGCGGCCGCCGACGGGCGCGAGGAGTTCGCACCGCTGCGCGGAATGCCCTTCGAGGAGCGGCAGCAGATCGTCACCCTCCCGCCGACCATCGCCCGGCTGACGGCCGTACGGCATCTGATGCTCTACGGCAGCAATCTGGTCCGGATCCCGCCGGAGATCGGCGCGATGGAGAACCTGGAGGTGTTCACCCCGTACACCTCCTACCGGCTGCACTGGTTCCCGTACGCGCTGACCCGCTGCCGGAAGCTGCGCGAGAGCACGGTCAGTACGCGGGCCCTGTACGGCAACTTCAAGAACCGGATGCCGTTCCCCGCGCTCCACGAGCCGGTCCTGCCCGGCCGGGAGTGTGCTGTCTGCGCCGGCCCGCTGCCGCCGGCGGGCCCGCGGCAGGTGTGGATCTCCCTCGGCGTCGCCACGGACGTCCTCCCCCTCCTGGTCGACGCCTGCTCCCAGGCCTGCGTCGACGCCCTGCCCGCCCCGGCGGCCCACCACGTGCCCACGGTCCACCGGGGCGGGCCGGCCGTGGCGCAGCCGCCCGCCCGCTGACCCGCGGGGGAGCGAGACCCCCCTGGTCAGCAGCCCGATCAGCGGCTAGCGTCCGTTCATGGCAGTAGCTGACGACCTTCGTTTCGACCCCTGGGACCCGGCGTTCCTCGCCGACCCCTACCCCGCCTACGCCGAGCTGCGGGAGCGCGGGCGGGTGATCCACTACGCGCCGACCGACCAGTGGCTGGTGCCGCATCACGCGGACGTGTCGGCGCTGCTGCGGGACCGGCGGCTGGGACGGACGTATCAGCACCGGTTCTCGCACGAGGACTTCGGGCGGACGGCTCCCCCTGCCGCGCACGAGCCGTTCCACACGCTCAACGACCACGGGATGCTGGACCTGGAGCCGCCGGACCACACCCGGATCCGGCGTCTGGTGTCGAAGGCGTTCACCCCGCGCACGGTCGAGCAGCTCAAGCCGTACGTACGGCAGCTCGCGGAGGAGCTGGTGGACCGGCTGGTGGAAGCGGGCGGGGGCGATCTGCTGAGCGAGGTCGCCGAGCCGTTGCCGGTCGCGGTGATCGCCGAGATGCTCGGCATCCCGGAGGCCGACCGTGCGCCGCTGCGGCCCTGGTCGGCGGACATCTGCGGGATGTACGAACTGAATCCCTCGCAGGAGACGGCGACGAAGGCCGTACGGGCCTCCGTCGAGTTCTCGGAGTACCTGCGCGAGCTGATCGCCGCCCGGCGCAAGGAGCCCGGCGACGACCTCATCTCCGGGCTCATCGCCGCGCACGACGAGGGCGACCGGCTCACCGAGCAGGAGATGATCTCGACCGCCGTGCTGCTGCTGAACGCCGGGCACGAGGCGACCGTCAACGCCACCGTCAACGGCTGGTCGGCCCTCTTCCGCCACCCGGAGCAGCTAGCCGCCCTGCGCGCCGACCACACGCTCGTCCCCGCCGCCGTCGAGGAGCTCATGCGGTACGACACCCCGCTCCAGCTCTTCGAGCGGTGGGTGCTGGACGAGATCGAGATCGACGGGACGACGATCCCCCGGGGCGCCGAGGTCGCCCTGCTCTTCGGGTCCGCCAACCACGACCCCGAGGTGTTCGAGCACCCCGAGCTCCTGGACCTCACCCGCACGGAGAACCCGCACATCTCGTTCTCCGCCGGCATCCACTACTGCATCGGCGCGCCGCTGGCCCGTATCGAGCTGGCGGCCTCGATGACGGCACTCCTGGAGAGGGCCCCGACGCTGACCCTCGCGGCGGAGCCCCGCCGGAAGCCGAACTTCGTGATCCGGGGGCTGGAGGGCCTGACCGTCACCCTCTGACCTGCGCCGACCTACCTCAAGCCCCGCCGGGTTTCCGGGCCGTCCTCGGGTCGTGTCCCGGCCTCGCGGCCGCGCAGGCTCCCGCCTGCGTCCGTCCGTTCCGGGTGGCCTCAGGTCGTCAGGTCGCGGCGGTGCAGGCCCGTCAGGCCACCGGTCACCAGCGCCCCCGCCAGGAGGGTCAGGAGCCCGATCGGCCCCCAGTTCATCTCTCCGCCGGGCAGCTTGGGGAGGTGGGCGAAGGGGGAGAGGTCCAGGACGAACTGTGGGGCGTCCAGGGCCGGGCCGATCCAGCCGACGAGCAGGACCGCGCCCGCCACACCCCACGCGGCGGGCGCCGGCCGGGGCGCCCAGCCGTACAGCAGGACCGCGATGCCGCCGACGACCCACACCGCCGGGAGCTGCACCAGGCACGCGGCCAGGAGGGGGCCCGCCGCCTCGCCGTGACCGGCGAGGAGACCGAGGCCGGCCAGCAGCATGATCAGGGCCGCGCCGCCGAAGGCGATCAGCAGATGGCCGGCGGCCCAGCGCAGCCGCCCGACCGCGTTCGCCAGGACCGGCTCCGCCCGGCCCGAGGTCTCCTCGCCGTGCAGCCGCAGCACCGAGGCCACCACGTACAGCGAGGCGATCAGGCCCAGCATGCCGGCCATGGCCGCGAGGAAGGCGTCGGTGAGCCCCGACTGTCCGCCCATGCGTTCGAAGATCTCGCGTGCCTTGTCGTTGTCGGCGACGAGGTCGGCCGCCCCGTCCGCCAGGCCGCCGTAGACGACCCCGGCGAGGAAGAAGCCGACGCTCCAGCCCAGCACCGCGCCCCGCTGCAACCGCCGGGCCAGCGCGCCCGCCGAGGCCAGGCGGCCGGTGGCGGGTCCCGGCCGGGTCGGCAGGAAGCTCATCCCGACGTCCCGGCGGCCGGCCAGCCCGTAGGCCGCGGCGGCCTGGACGGCGACCGCCACCGTGAACAGGCCCAGCACCCACCACCGTTCGTCGGCGAACGCCCGAAGGTTCTCCAGCCAGCCCAGCGGGGACAGCCAGGTCAGCACCGACGAGCCCCCATCCGTGGCGGAGTCGCCGGCCGCCCGCAGCACGAAGGCCGCGCCCAGCGCCGCCGCCGTCAGGCCCCGGGCCAGCCGCGCGCTCTCGGTGAGCTGCGCGACGATCGCCGCCAGGGTCGCGAACACCATCCCGACCCCGGCCAGCCCGAGTCCGAACGCCACGGCCCCCGCCGCCCCCTGCCCGGCCAGCCCCACCGTCACCAGCAGGGCGAGCACGCCGTTGGCAACCCCCGCCGCCAGCAGTGCCGCCGTCAGTGAGGCCCGCCGCCCCACCGCCCCGGACGCGATCAGTTCCTGCCGCCCGCTCTCCTCCTCGTCCCGGGTGTGCCGTACGACGACCAGCAGGCCGGTCACGGCGGCGAGCGCACCCGCGTACACGCCGACCCGCCAGGCGGTGAGCGCGCCGAGGGAGTCGTCGAAGACGGGGCCGATCAGGGCGCGCAGGGAGGCGTTGGTGTCGAGCTGGTGGAGCAGGTCGGCCCGGTCGGCGGGGGTGCCGTACAGGCTCTTCAGGGTGTTCGGCATGGTGAGGACCATCAGGGTGTTCACGGCCACCCAGACGGGGATCAGCACCCGGTCGCGGCGCAGTGCGAACCGCGTCAGGACGCCGGTGCCGGCGAGCGTGCTCATCGGGCCGCCACCTCGCCGGCCGCGCCTTCCTGATCTCCCCGGCCCCCCTGGTCTTCCTGGTAGTGGCGCAGGAAGAGCTCCTCCAGGGTCGGCGGCGTCGAGGTCAGCGACCGTACGCCCGAGTCCGTCAACGACCGCAGCACGGCGTCGAGTTTGTCGGTGTCGACCTGGAGTCGGACCCGTCTGCCCTGGACGTCGAGGTCGTGGACGCCGGGGAGGGCGGCCAACCCGTTGGGCGGACCGGCGAGTTCGGCCGTGACGCTGGTCCGGGTCAGATGGCGCAGGTCGGCGAGCGAGCCGCTCTCCACCGTGCGGCCCTTGCGGATGATGCTGACCCGGTCGCACAACTCCTCCACCTCGCTGAGGATGTGGGAGGACAGCAGGACCGTGCGTCCCCGGTCCCGCTCCTCCTCCACACAGCGCTGGAAGACCTCCTCCATCAGCGGGTCCAGTCCGGAGGTCGGCTCGTCCAGGATGAGCAGGTCGACGTCCGAGGCGAACGCGGCGACCAGGGCGACCTTCTGCCGGTTGCCCTTTGAGTAGGTGCGGCCCTTCTTGGTGGGGTCCAGCTCGAAGCGGTCGATCAGCTCGGCGCGCCGACGCGGGTCGAGTCCGCCGCGCAGCCTGCCGTACAGGTCGATGACCTCGCCGCCCGACAGGTCGCGCCAGAGGGTGACGTCGCCGGGGACGTACGCGATCCGGCGGTGCACCTCGACGGCGTCCGTCCACGGGTCGCGGCCGAGGAGCCGCGCGGTGCCCGCGTCGGCGCGCAGCAGGCCGAGCAGGACGCGGATGGTGGTGGACTTGCCGGAGCCGTTGGGACCGAGGAAGCCGTGCACCTCGCCCCGGTCGACCTCCAGGTCGAGACCGTCGAGGGCGTGGGTGCGGCCGAAGGACTTGTGGAGTCCGGACACCGTGATGGCCTTGGTCATGCCCCCGAACGTACGCTTCTTTCAGAAATTTGTGAAGTTAAAGAAGAGAGTGAAATGACGTTACGATGGAGCGCATGAGCGAAACAGCCCGGGACCCGGAGGCCGTGTCGAGGTTCGTGGAGACGTTCGCGGCGCAGCTCGTCGAGGCCGGGATGCAGCGGATGGCCGCCCGGGTCTTCGCCGCGCTCCTGTCCTCCGACGAGGGCGCGATGTCCTCCGTCGAACTCGCCGAACAGCTCAGGATCAGCCCCGCCGGAGTCTCCGGCGCGGTGCGCTACCTGTCCCAGGCGCACATGGTGGCGCGCGAGCGGGAGCCGGGCTCGCGCCGGGAGCGCTACCGGGTGCACGGCGACCAGTGGTACGCGGCCCTGACCAACCGGGACGCGGTCATCCGGCGCTGGGAGGGCGCCCTGCGCGATGGCGTCGACAGCCTCGGCCCCGACACCCCGGCCGGACGGCGCATGGCCGAGACGCTCGCCTTCTTCGAGTTCGTCGAGGGTGAGCTCTCGGCCATGATGGAGCGGTGGCGGGTCCACCGCGAACAGCTCTTCGGCGCCCAGCGCCTGTCGTAGCGCTACCGCTCCCGGGTCTCCTCCAGGACCGTCCGCCCCAGCAGGAGATACCGCTCGGGTGAGCGCCGCTTGAGGTACTGCGCGTAGCCGAGGCCCGCCACCGCGATCAGGGCGACGATCCACGGGGTCGCCTTCAGCACCAGTGAGCCCGACTCCGGTCCGGCCGCGACGCCCATGTTGGACACCAGCAGCGCCACCACCGCGAGCATCGCGACCCCGCCGGTCAGCGGCGCGGCGAAGGTCCTGAACCAGTGCCGGCTCTCGGGGTGGTGGGAGCGGAAGTACACCAGGACCGCGAACGAGCACACCGCCTGTACGACCAGGATCGCCATCGTGCCGAGGATCGCGAGCAGGACGTACGTGCCGGTGTACGGGTCCTTGCCGGCGGCCCAGAACGCGCCGATCAGGACCGCCGAGACGATCGTCTGGACGAGGCCCGCGATGTGCGGGGAGCCGTGCCGGGCGTGGGTGCGGCCGACGGTGTCCTTGAGGGAGGGCAGGACGCCTTCCCTGCCCAGCGCGTACATGTAACGGGCGGCGCAGTTGTGGAAGGCCATGCCGCAGGCCAGCGAGCCGGTGATCATCAGCCACTGCATGACGTCGACCGCCCAGTGGCCGACGTACCGCTCGGTGGGGTTGAAGAACAGGCCGAGCGGGTCGTCGGTCGCGACCTTCACGGCCTGCGACTCGCCCGTGCCGGTGATCGCCATCCAGGAGACGAAGACGTAGAAGACGCCGACGCCGAGCACGGAGATCATCGTCGCCTTGGGGATGATCTTCTTCGGGTTGCGGGACTCCTCGCCGTACATCGCCGTCGACTCGAAGCCGACCCAGGACCAGAAGGCGAAGAACAGGCCGAGACCCGCCGAGGTGCCCTTGAAGGCGTTCACCGGGTTCACCGGGTCGAGGCCGAAGCCGTCGGGGCCGCCGCCGTGGAGGGCGACCGAGACCGCCATCGCGGCGAGGATCGTCACCTCGGTGGCCAGCAGCACGACCAGCAGCTTCTCGGCGACGGACACACCGAACCAGGTGCCGGTCGCGTTGATCGCCAGCATCAGGACCGCGAACGCCCACCACGGGACGTCCAGCCCCGTCTGGTCCTTCAGGGTCGTCGTGGCGAAGGTCGAGAAGATGCCGATCAGCGCCGGCTCGAACACGACGTAGGCGAAGGTCGCGAGCAGCCCCGAGGCGAGGCCGACCGAGCGGCCGAGGCCGTAGGAGATGAAGCCGTAGAAGGCGCCCGTGGACGTGATGTGCTTCGCCATCGAGGTGAAGCCGACGGAAAAGATTGCCAGTACGACCATTGCGACGAGGTAGCTCGCCGGGGCGCCGATGCCGTTCCCGGCCGACACCATGAAGGGGACGTTGCCCGTCATCGCGGTGATCGGCGCGGCCGTCGCGACGGCCATGAAGACCACGCCCAGCAGGCCCACTGCGTTGGGCTTGAGTCGGTGAACCGTGCCTGCGTCACTCGTCCGCGCCGCCGGGGCGACGCCCTCGTCCACTGCCATCGGGTGGCCCCTCTCCTTGCTCGTCCACTGCGTGCTGGACGGGAACTCTCTTGCCCGAATGAGTCGAGCAAGGGTCTCGGGGCGTTAAATGTTTGTCAACCAGACCTTTAGAAATCTGAGAGAAACACCGGGCTCGTACGGTCGCCGCCATGAGCGTCTACACGTCCACCCTCGGCGGCGAGCGGCACCGCTTCGGCTCCCTCGCCCGCCTCCTCGCCGCCGCGAGCCCCGAACGCTCCGGCGACCGACTGGCCGGCCTCGCGGCCCGCACGGCCCGGGAGCGGATCGCGGCACGCTGGGCGCTCGCGGACGTCCCCCTGACCGACTTCCTCACCGAGCCCCTGATCCCCTACGAGGACGACGACGTCACCCGGCTCATCCTCGACACGCACCAGCGGGCGGCCTTCGCGCCGGTGGCGTCGATGACGGTGGGGGAGCTGCGGGAGTGGCTGCTGTCGGAGGCGGCGGACCCGGCGGCGCTGGCCGCGCTGGCGCCGGGCCTGACCCCGGAGATGGCCGCGGCCGTGTCGAAGCTGATGGGGAACGCGGATCTGGTGGCGGTGGCGCGCAAGGTGCGGGTGGTGACCGCCTTCCGTTCCACGATCGGCCTGCCCGGCCGCCTCGCGACCCGGCTGCAGCCCAACCACCCCACCGACGACCCGGCCGGCGTGGCCGCCGCCCTGCTCGACGGGCTGCTGCTGGGCTCCGGTGACGCGGTGATCGGCATCAACCCGGCCACCGACAGCCCCAAGGCCGTACGGGACCTGCTGGAGCTCCTGGACGGGGTGATCGGCCGCTACTCCATCCCCACGCAGTCCTGCGTGCTGTGCCATGTCACCACGGCCGTCGACCTGATGGCGAAGGACGCCCCCGTCGACCTCGTCTTCCAGTCCATCGCGGGCACCCAGGCCGCGAACGCCTCCTTCGGGGTGACCCTCGGCCTGCTCGACGAGGCGTACGAGGCCGCCCTCGCCCTCGACCGGGGCACGGTCGGCCGTAACGTCATGTACTTCGAGACCGGGCAGGGCAGCGCCCTCTCCGCCGACGCGCACCACGGGGTGGACCAGCAGACGGTGGAGGCACGGGCGTACGCGGTGGCCCGCCGCTACGACCCGCTGCTGGTCAACACGGTCGTCGGCTTCATCGGCCCGGAGTACCTCTACGACGGCCGGCAGATCCTGCGCGCCGCCCTGGAGGACCACTTCTGCGGCAAGCTGCTCGGCCTGCCCATGGGCCTCGACATCTGCTACACCAACCACGCCGACGCCGATGACGACGACATCGCCACCATGCTGACCGTGCTGGGCGTGGCCGGGGCGTCCTTCGTGATCTGCACCCCGGGCGGCGACGACATCATGCTCAACTACCAGTCGGCCTCGTACCACGACGCGCTCTACCTGCGGGAGGTGCTCGGTCTGCGCCCGGCCCCCGAGTTCGAGGCGTGGCTGGGCTCGGTGGGCCTCCTGGACGACCGCGGCGGCATCCGCGAGATCGCCGGTACGACCCATCCCCTGACGGCCATCGGCCGGGAGCTCGCGGCATGACGGAGGCTCGCGGCATGACGGAGGTGGGAGAGGTGACCGAGGTGAGAGAAGTGACCGAGGTGTCCGTGCCGAACGACGATCTGTGGCCGGCGCTGCGCCGCCGCACCCAGGCGCGCATCGGTCTCGGCCGGGCCGGCACCGCGCTGCCCACCCGCCACCGGCTGGAGCTCCAGGCCGCGCACGCGGCGGCCCGGGACGCGGTGCACTCGCCGTTCGCCCCGGACCGGGTCGCGGCGGAACTGCCCGGCATGCCGACGGTACGGGTCCGCAGCGCCGCCCCCGACCGGCTCACCTACCTCCAGCGCCCCGACCTGGGCCGCCGCCTGGACGCCGTGGACCGTGCGCACCTCCCGGGCGGCGCGTGGGACGTCGTGTTCGTGGTCGCCGACGGGCTCTCCAGCCGGGCGGTGCACGAACACGCGGCGCCGATGATCCGGGCGACGGCTGCCCGGCTGCCGGGATGGCACCTGGCCCCCGTCGTCCTCGCGGAACAGGCCCGGGTGGCCCTCGGCGACGACGTGGCGGCGGCGATGGGCGCGACGGCGGTGGTCGTCCTCGTCGGCGAGCGTCCCGGCATGTCGGCGGCGGACTCCCTGGGCGCGTACCTGACCCACCGCCCGGTACCGGGCGCGACCACGGACGCCGACCGCAACTGCCTGTCCAACATCAGGCCGCCCCTGGGCCTGTCGTACGACCTGGCTGCGGAAAAGCTGGCGGGGTTGCTGGAGAGGGCCCGTCAGCTGGGGAGTTCGGGGGTCGGGCTGAAGGACGACAGCGACTCGGATGGCGCGCTCGGCTCATGACGGAGCGACCCGGCGGGGTTCCCTGGGCCGACGGCGGACGACGGGGCCTGACTCACCCCACCGTCGGCAACACCAGCCCCAGTGCCCCCTCCCGCACCGTCCACGTCCGTCTGCGCACCGGGCCCGTCACCGACGCGTCCGCGCGGTAGCGGAAGTCCGCGCCGGAGACGGTGACCGTGTGGCCCCGGGCCTCCAGGGGAGCCGCCTCCGCGCCGACCGACAGCGGGCGGACGACCACCTCGGCCGCCCCGGACACCGTGCCCGGGGTGACCGACACCGCCTCCACCGGCTGGTCGAGGTCGACCAGGGTCACCCCGTCCACCTCGACCCGCAGCCGGGCCGGACCCGGCGGGGCAGGCGTGGAGACGGGGCGCGGCGCCCGCGGGGGCACGAGGGTGCGGACGAGGGACTGCAGCCAGGGCCGGCCGGCGGCCTCCGCGGACTCCTCCTGCGCGCCGAGCTGCTCCAGCGGCGGGATCCGCAGCGCCCCCAGCACCACTCCGTCGCTGTCGTCCACCAGCAGGTCCAGCCGCCGCTCGGCGCCGTCGAGGACGGCCCGCGCCGCCGCCACGGCCCCCGTGGGGATTCCCAGGGCGTGCGCCACGCCCAGCGCGGTCCCCACCGGCACCATCGACAGCGCACATCCGGCCAGTTCCCGCTGCCGGTGCAGCAGCGCCACCGTCCGGGTCAGCGCACGGTCGTCACCGATCACAACCGGCCGCCGCGAACCCCGCCGGGCCAGCACCCGGGCGAATTCCTCCGGGCCCTCCGGAAGACACACCTTCGTACTCGCCGCACCCGCGCTGAGCACGTCTTTCGCGATCCGTACGGACTCCCCGTCGGCCCTCAGGGCAATCGGATCGATGATCACCAGCAGCTGGTCCGGCGTCGCGAAAGTCGCCACCTCGGTCCTGCCTCGCTTCCTCGGGTAGCATCTTTGTGCAAGAGCCCCTTGCGCTATTGCGCCAGGGGCTTCGTCTATTCCGGGGCATCCGGGTCCGACGGTGTGCGACCGACGACGGTCGCGGAACTGCGGCCAACGACGGTCGCGGTGCACGCGGTGGTGGAAAGAGCCTTCGCGTACGCCCCTGACCTTGGACATGCCCCACCCGGAAGGGGTGTACGCGCGTGCCCGCACTTGTGCTGCTCGGTGCTCAGTGGGGTGACGAAGGCAAGGGAAAGGCCACCGATCTACTCGGCGGCTCGGTGGACTACGTAGTGCGCTACCAGGGCGGCAACAACGCCGGCCACACGGTCGTCGTGGGTGACCAGAAGTACGCACTCCACCTCCTCCCTTCCGGAATCCTGTCCCCCGGCTGTACGCCGGTCATCGGAAACGGCGTCGTCGTCGACCCGTCGGTCCTGCTCTCCGAGCTGAGCGGTCTGAACGAGCGCGGCGTCGACACGTCGAAGCTCCTGATCAGCGGCAACGCGCACATCATCACCCCCTACAACGTCACTGTCGACAAGGTGACGGAACGCTTCCTCGGAAAGCGCAAGATCGGCACGACCGGGCGCGGTATCGGTCCGACATATGCCGACAAGATCAACCGGGTGGGCATCCGGGTCCAGGACCTCTACGACGAGTCGATCCTCACGCAGAAGGTGGAGGCGGCCCTCGACGTCAAGAACCAGCTCCTGACCAAGCTGTACAACCGCCGCGCGATCGCCGTCGACCAGGTCGTGGGCGAGCTGCTGGAGTACGCGGAGAAGCTGGCCCCGTACGTCGCCGACACCGTCCTGGTCCTCAACCAGGCCCTGGAGGAGAACAAGGTCGTGCTGTTCGAGGGCGGCCAGGGCACGCTCCTCGACATCGACCACGGCACGTACCCCTTCGTCACCTCCTCCAACCCGACTGCGGGCGGCGCCTGCACCGGCGCGGGAGTCGGCCCGACGAAGATCAGCCGCGTGATCGGCATCCTCAAGGCGTACACCACCCGCGTCGGCGCCGGCCCCTTCCCCACCGAGCTCTTCGACGAGGACGGCGAGGCGCTGCGGCGCATCGGCGGCGAGCGGGGCGTCACCACCGGCCGTGACCGCCGCTGCGGCTGGTTCGACGCGGTCATCGCCCGCTACGCGACCCGCGTGAACGGCCTGACCGACTTCTTCCTCACCAAGCTCGACGTCCTCACGGGCTGGGAGCAGATCCCGGTCTGCGTCGCCTATGAGATCGACGGCAAGCGCGTCGAGGAACTCCCGTACTCCCAGTCGGACTTCCACCACGCGAAGCCCATCTACGAGACCCTCCCCGGCTGGTCCGAGGACATCACCAAGGCCAAGTCGTTCTCCGACCTCCCGAAGAACGCGCAGGCCTACGTCAAGGCCCTGGAGGAGATGTCCGGCGCCCCGATCTCCGCGATCGGCGTGGGCCCGGGCCGCGACGAGACGATCGAGATCAACTCCTTCCTGTAAACAGGCGCGTCACGTGAGTCATGCAGGCCATGCAGGCCATGCAAGTCATGTGACAGCAGGCTGACTTGGGCCGGTCTTGGACATCCTTGACCGGCCCATGGCCTGTTCGCGGTTACGCCGGTAACGGGCGGAAGGCAAGCATCTACGCGAGTAGCTGCCGTTGCCCCTTCCTCCCCCGTTCCAGGAGCTCCGCATGCCCGTCAGCCCCGTACCTCCCCTGAACCGTCGTGAGTTCGTGCAGAAGTCGGCCGTGGCCGGTGCGGCGGTGGCCGTCGCCGGGACCGTCGGCGCCGGTACCGCCGAAGCCGCCGACCACAAGCCCCCCAAAGCCCCCCGCACCTGGACCTTCTCCATCCTGGGCACCACCGACCTGCACAGCCACGTCTTCGACTGGGACTACTACAAGGACGCCGCCTACAGCGACAGCAAGGGCAACTCCGTCGGCGTCGCGCGCGTCGCCACGCTCATCGAGCAGCAGCGGAAGGCGAAGGGCGAGGACCACGTCCTGCTCGTCGACGCCGGCGACATCATCCAGGGCACGTCACTGGCGTACTACTTCGCCCGGGTCGAGCCGATCACGAACGGCGTCCGGCACCCGATGGCCGTCGCCATGAACCACATGCGCTACGACGCCGCCGCCCTCGGCAACCACGAGTTCAACTACGGCATCGAGGTGCTGCGCAAGTTCGAGAAGCAGTGCCGCTTCCCGCTGCTCGGCGCGAACGCGCTGGACGCGAAGACCCTGCGGCCGGCGTTCCCGCCGTACACCGTGAAGAAGATCCGCGTCCCCGGCGCCCCGGACATCAAGGTCGGCATCCTCGGCCTCACCAACCCGGGCATCGCGATCTGGGACAAGGACAACGTCAGCGGGAGGATGGTCTTCCCCGGGCTGGTCGAGCAGGCGAAGAAGTACGTGCCGAGGCTGCGCGCGCTGGGCTGTGACGTGGTCTTCCTGACCGACCACTCGGGGCTCGACGGTTCGTCGTCCTACGGCGACGAGCTCCCGTACGTCGAGAACGCCTCGAACCTGGTCGCGGAGCAGGTCCCCGGCATCGACGCGATCCTCGTCGGCCACACGCACGTCGAGGTGCCGTCGTACACCGTGAAGAACGCGGAGACGGGGGAGGAGGTGCTGCTGTCCGAGCCGTACTGCTGGGGGTACCGGCTCAGCGTCTTCGACTTCGAGGTGGAGCTGGAGCACGGCCGCTGGAAGGTCGTCGGCAAGACCGCCCAGACACTCAACCCCAACACCGTCGACGAGGACCCGGAGATCAAGAAGCTCCTGGAGGCCGATCACGAACTCGTCGTCAAGTACGTCAACACCGCGGTCGGCACCTGCACGGCCGACCTCTCGGCGGCGGAGTCCTGCTGGAAGGACGTCCCGATCATGGACTTCATCCACGAGGTCCAGACGCGGACGGTCAAGGCGGGTCTCTCGGCGGCGGACGCGGCCCTCCCGCTCATCTCGGTCGCCGCGCCCTTCAGCCGTACGGCGGACATCCCCGCGGGGGACGTGACCATCAAGGACATCGCCGGGCTCTACATCTACGACAACACCCTCTACGGCAAGAAGCTCACGGGCGCCCAGCTCAGGGACTACCTGGAGTACGCGGCGAAGTACTACCACCAGGTGCCGGCCGGCACGGCCGTGGACACCGCCACCCTCACCAACGCCAACAGCTTCTGGGACTACATGTACGACACGGCGGCGGGCGTCGACTACGAGATCGACATCGCCGCGGCGGAGGGCTCCCGGATCAAGAACCTCACCTACGACGGGGCCGCGGTCACCGACGACCAGGTCTTCGTCGTCGCGGTCAACAACTACCGGGCCAACGGCGGCTCCGGCTACCCGCACATCGCCTCCGCCGCCATCGCGTACAGCTCGACCAACGAGATCCGCCAGCTGATGATCGACTACGTGACGGCCAAGGGCACCCTGAACCCGGCGGACTTCGCCGTCACCAACTGGAGGCTGACCCAGGACGGCACGCCGGTCTTCTAGTGCCCCGGCACTAGCCGGCGGTCACGGGGCGGGTCCGGGTGAGTCCCTGGTAGGCGGCGCCGAGCAGGGCCGCCTGGACCACCGCCCCGATCGGCACCCCGATCAGCGCGAGCTGGCCGGGCACCACCAGGAACAGCAGCGAGGTGGGGGCGGTGGCGAAGAACAGCCACATCCCGGCCAAGGACGCGTCCGCGTGCGAGATGAACAGCGTGTCCACCGCGACCCATGCCGTGAGCACGCCCACGAGGAGCAGATAGCCGAGGGCGGCGGGGGTGCGCAGGGCCGAGACGAGCGAGCGGTAGCCGTTCATGGGTGCCTCCTGGAGAGCGGGTGCGGTGCTTCGGTGTGATCTCCACGATGGCGTTCGGCGGGCGACGGGCGCCTGAGTGCCCGTACTCATCTCCGGGCCGGGCGTACCTACGTGTTGTCCCATTGTTGTCGACAGATTGTCGATCTTCGCTGCAACCGACCGGTCAACTCCTCCGTGTAAGAGGGCAGCCCCTCAAGTTGAGGGATGGTCGACGGCTGAAGTGTCGACACTGCGCCACGGAGGAAGCACGCATGGCGAACATCAAGCAGCGGCACCGCCGGCGGACGGGAATGCTCGGGCTGGTCCTGTCCGTCGGGTTCGCGACCGGGTGCGCGAACCTCGGAGGGAGCCCCGGGGCCGACCCCTCGCCCGTGGACTCGGCGGCCAGGGAGTCCCTCTCCGCGGCGTCCTCCTCCGCCGCGTCCTCCTCCGTCACCACCGCCTCGGCCGCCGGGGTCGAGTACGTCGCGATGGGCAGTTCGTTCGCCGCCGGCCCGAGCATCCCCCCGGTGAAGGAGGGGAGCGTGGCGGCGGCGTGCAGCCGGTCGAACAACAACTACGCCAGCATCGTGGCCCGTGACACCGGGGCGAAGCTGACGGACGTCACCTGCAGTGGCGCCACCACGGCGAACGTCCTCACCGCGAGCCAGGGCGGGCAGTCGGCGCAGATCAACGCCGTGAAGAGCACGACCCGGCTGGTCACGGTCACCATCGGCGGCAACGACGTCAACTACCTGGGCAGCGTCGTCTCGTACTCCTGCCAGAACAAGGGCGAGGCCAACTGCGGGACCGTGAGCACGTCCGCGATCGACACGGCCCTCGGCGCGGTGAGCGGGCGGATCCAGAACGTCGTGAAGGCCGTCCACAAGATCTCTCCGCAGGCGCGGGTCCTCCTGGTGAACTACATGACCGTCCTGCCCGACTCGGGTACCTGCACCGGTGTGCCGCTCACCGCGAGCCAGCTGGCGTACGAGCGCACCGTCGCCTCCCGGCTGGCCGACGCGACCGCCGCCGCGGCGACCGTCACCGGGGCGACCCTGGTCAACGTCGCCGCCGCCAGCCACGGCCACGACGCGTGCGCGTCCACTCCCTGGGTGGAGAAGTACAAGCCCGCCTCCGGCCGGGCCACCTACCACCCCAACGAGGCCGGCATGAAGGCCGTGGCGTCCCTGGTGAAGTACATGATCGGCACCAGTGGCCCCCTCCCCGCCGGGTACACGCGATGTGCGAGCGAGGGCGGCACCTGCACCTTCAGCGGCACCCGCGCGGTGGCGTTCGGCTCGGGGGCGTACGCCTACAAGACGGCGACCGGCAGCATCCCCTGCACCAGCTCCGCCTTCGGCGGCGACCCGGCCGCCGACATCGTCAAGACCTGCTACATCGCGAGCGCGGGCGGCCCCTACGGCTACACCAAGTGCGCGAGCGAGGGCGGCACCTGCTCGGTCCCCGGCTACAACCGTGACGTCGTGTTCGGCGCCAACGGCAACTTCAAGCACCTGGTCACCAAGGGCGGCGTCGCCTGCACCAGCGCCAAGTTCGGCGGCGACCCGGCGGCCAACGTCCTCAAGTCCTGCTACCTCGCGCCCAACGGCGCCCCGGCCGGCTGGACCAAGTGCTCGGCCGAGGGCGGCACCTGCGCGGCCGTCGCCGGCCAGCCCGTGATGTACGGCGCGTACGGCTCCTTCAACACGGCCGTCGCCACCGGCAACACCGCCTGTACGACCGCGTCCTTCGGCGGCGACCCGATCGGCAACGAGACGAAGTCCTGCTACACGGGTCCCGCCGCCCCGGCGGGCTACAAGACGACCGCCTGCGCCTCCCAGGGCGGCACGTGCGCCTTCACCGGAAAACGGACCGTCGCCTACGGCGCGAAGGGCCGGTACGTGTACAAGACCCTTTCCGGCGGCACCACCTGCAAGGCGGCGGTCTTCGGCGTCGACCCCCTCTACGGCGTCCTGAAGAGCTGCTACCTGACGTACTGAGCGCGTACCTGCTGTACGAAGGCGGCCCAGGACTCCGTGGAGACGCGGAGGGTCGGGCCGCCGGGGTTCTTGGAGTCGCGGATGTGGGTGAGGGCGGGGGAGGGGGCGATTTCGACGCACTGGCCGCCGCTGTCGTTGCTGTAGCTCGACTTGAACCACCGCAGGGTGCTGGTCATGTCCGCTCCTCTGCCGCCAACTTCCGGATGAGGCTCAGCGAGTCGTCCGGACTCAAGGCCTGTGATCGGATCTTCGCATACCGGTGGGTGAGGCCGGCGACCTTTACGGGATCGCTGACCAGCACACTCTCGTCCTCGATCTCCATGTAGACCACGTGGTGGTGCTCCTTGGTCACCACCAGGACCATGTCGCCTCGGGTGCCGGCGTGGCTTCCCCGCAGCCCCCGGTCCATGGGCATCACCTGGAGGCTGACGGTGTCCCGTTCGGCGTCCTCGGCCAGCGAACGTAGTTGGCCGCGCAGTACCTCCCAGCCCCCGATGGGCCGTTGCAGCACCGACTCGTCCAGGATCAGCTCGGTCATGGGCTGCGGGTCCGTGCGGTCGAAGAGCGCCCGACGCGCGATCCGAGCCTCGACCAGTTCCTCCACCTTCGCCTCGGGAAGCTTGGGGAAGCCACCGCCGATCAACGCCCGGGCGTACTCAGGCGTCTGGAACAGACCGTCGACCACGAATGTCTGATACGAGGACAACGAGACCGCCTCCGCCTCCATCAGCGCGAAGTTCTTGAACTGGGGCGGGTACTTGTCCAGCAGCATGTATTTGCGGGCCTTCTCGAAGACCCCCAGCCCGCCCCCGATGGACTCCTCCAACTTGACCAGCATCTTGTCGCTCGCGGGCTGCGCGCAAGTCTCCATCGCGCTGACGGCCGAACCGGTGTAACCGATCCGCTTGCCCAGCTCCTCCTGCGTCAACTCCTGTTGCTCCCGCAGGGCCTTCGCCAGCGCGGCCACCACCTGGGCCGTACCGCCCGCTTCCACCTTGTTCTCAGCCCGCGCCATTGCGGTCACCCCCGAACTCAACCGGACTCAACCGGTCACCAGCGATTCGAGCCGCCTCCCGACTGTTGCGGATGGTCGACAGCGCGTTATGGAAGACGGTAGGTCGGACTCCGGAAACTGGCCCGGTGAATACACAAAGTGACCTGGACTGGCTTCCGGAATCCGGGGTTCAAGTCCGTAAGGCGGGCGTGCGGTTCGATGCCGTACGGCTGGACGGCGACTGGGGTCGGGAGGTGGCCGACCGGTTGGCGAGGATGACCGGGGGTGATCCGGGGCCGGTGATCGAGACGGCGAGCGGACGCCGGTGCGTGTACTTCCTGGTCCCGCCCGGAAGTACGGCCCACCTGGCCTGGCCCCGGAAGTCACCCGCCTGACCAGCGGCCCGGACAAGGAGTGGTTCATCCCGATCCCGGCCCTGGACGACATGACCTGGCCGTTCGCCTGGCGCTACCGCCCCACGGCCCCCGACCGTTTCGTCCACACCCTGCTCCTGCGCACCGCACTTCACTCCGCCGAGTGAAAAGCGAGAACTCCAGCCCAGGAAAAGCCACTTCCAGCTTGCGTTCGTCGCTTTGCGTACCCATAGAGTCACGCCAACAGAAACGCCCCCGCGGTGCGCCAACACCCGGGGGCTCGACAACAGGAGCGCCAGATCCACCAGAGAAAGCGGAGCTCCCAATGCGCATTCATCGTACGACGCCCACGCGCGCCTTTTCCGTCTTCTCGAACGCCCTTCTTCGCGACCGGAGTCTCTCCTGGTGTGCGGTAGGCGTACTGACGTACCTCCTCAGCCTCCCGAACGGCGCCCGCGCCACGATTCGAACCCTCGCCGAGCAGCGCAAGGAAGGGCGGGCGAGGATCGCCTCCGCTCTGCATGAGCTGGAGGAATCCCGGTATCTGCGGCGGGTGGTGCGGCAGGATCCGCAGACGCGTCAGGGTGGGCGCGTTGCCGTCCGTGAACATCGAGGCCCTCGACTTCGCGGCGGCCACCTCCGTCGGCAAGCGGCTGCGGACGGCGACCTCGGAGGGCGAGGATCCGGAAGGTAAGACCGAGGACGACTGGAGCGGCGCCCATGTGCTGCACCTGGCGCTGCCGACCGTGGAGTGGCCGCACGGCCGTCCCGTCCTGACCAGGACGCCGACCCGCTATCGGGGAACCGGTATTCGGACCATCCGCATCGTCGAGCAGGCGTGAATCAAGGGGCGCCCTCGGCAGGGGGCGCCCCCCTCAGGCTGGGCATATCCTGAAAACACCACCCGCGCGCGTCGACCAACGACCCAGAAGAAGGTGACCGCGATGCGCATGATGATGAGGGCGTCCATGGACACGGAGAAGGCCAACGAGCTCATCCGGAACGGGACCCTCGGGAAGCTGATCCAGGAGTCGATGGAGCAGATCAAGCCCGAGGCGGCCTACTTCACCGCGGACGCGGGCCGCCGGACCGCCTACATATTCTTCGACATGGCGGACCCCTCCGACATGCCGGTGATCAGCGAGCCGTTCTTCCTGGAACTGGGCGCCGACATCAGCTACACGCCGGTGATGAACAGGGAGGACGTCCAGAAGGGGCTCTCCCGGCTCGGCCGTTGACCCCCGGCGTCAGCTGAACACGATCATCGACCCCTGCGCCAGGCTCCGGGTCGCCGCAGCGTGCAGCCCCAGCCACACGTGCCGCTCACGGGCGAAGGGGCTGGGATCGTACGGCGCGGGGACGGCCGGTTCCTCCAGTTCCGTGGGCGCGGTGGGGGCCTGGGGCGGGGCGGGCGGGTTCCCCGGGTCGATGCCGATCGACGGGGCGACGAACTCCAGCTCCCGGAGCAGCGACTGGGCGGAGCCCAAGGGGCCGCCCCCGGCGAGGAGGTCGTCGTTCGACAGGGGGTGCGGGAAGTCGACCGGGACGTACGCGCCCGCGTGGTCGTAGTGCCAGACCAGATGCGACTGCTGGGCCGTGGACTCGAACATCTCCAGGAGCTGTTCGTAGTCGCCGCCCAGTTCGTCGACCGGGGTCACCGGCAGCCCGCACACCTGGAGCAGATAGGCGCGGCGCAGGAAATGCAGCGCGTCGTAGTCGAAGCCGGCGACCGGTGCGACCTCACCGGACAGGCCCGGCATGTACTGGTACACCGGCACCGGCGGCAGCCCCGCCTCCGCCAGCACCTTGTTGTACTGCGCGAGTTCGTCGGCGAACGGGTTGTCGGGGGTGTGGCACAACACGTCGACGAGCGGTACCAGCCACAGGTCACAGGCCAAGAGAGCTCCTCCGGTCGTTAGTCGTGCAGGTCCCATACCCACACACCGTCCACCCGCCTACCGGGTCGGCCCACCAGTTTGTCCACAGTCTCACGCAGGACGTCCGCGTGGGGCTGCGGGGCCAGAACCAGCGCCCCCGCCCGCCAGTACGCCAGGTCCTGCGCCGCCGCCTCCCGCGCCGCCGTGTCGATCACCGGGGCCACCCCCGTGAACCGCGTGTCCTGGAGCAGACTCGCCGTGAAGCGGAGAGGGACCCCGTAGACACCGGTGCGGTCCCCGTCGCCGTACGGTCCGTTGAAGTAGCCGCCCGGCATCCGGAAGCCGAGACCGGCGGCGGTCTGCCAGTGCAGGGCCTCGGCGGCGCCGGGCTCGGCGAGCGGCACGGGGACCAGCGTCTCGCCGTCGCGGACGTACGCCTTCCAGGTCCCGTCCGTGAAGAAGGCCGGCACCTCGGCGCGGGGCTCCGACCGCAGGGGAGCGGGGAGGAGAGGGAGCAGGGCCAGGGCCACGGCGGCCGGTCCGGCGTAGCGGACCACCGGCCGCGGCCCCCTCGGCTCCGCGATGGCGAGCGCCACCAGCATGCCGAGCGCCGGGGCGCAGATCATCGCCACCCGGCTCTCGATCACCGACTCGAAGAGGGGAAGCCCGTCGAGGAGCGCCCAGGGGCCGGGCGCGCCGCCGATGCGGGGGCCCATCGACAGGACGGCCGCCGCGAGGACCGTGGCCGCCAGGGCCCGTACGACGGGGCGCCGGCGCCACAGCAGGACGGTGATCGCCAGGGCCAGCAGGGCGAGCGGCCAGCCGTAGAAGGCGTTCTGCTCGGTGGCGTTCAGGGAGAGGGCCCGGGTGGCCTCGGTGTCGCCCGCGAGCAGGGAGCGTTCGGCGAAGGTCAGCAGGGCGCGCAGGGAGTTGGCGGTGCCGGGGGCCGTGCCGTGGTCGATGCCGTCGTAGGACTGCGGGCCGGAGAACTGCCAGGCCAGCGGATAGACGACGAGGGGGAGGGCGACGGCGGCGGCGATCGCCAGGCCGCGCAGCAGGGGGCGTACGGCCGTCGCCGCCTCGCTCGGGCGTACGGCCGTGTAGGAGAGCGCGAACAGGAGCATGCCCAGCGCGGCCAGCAGCAGCGGTTCCTCACCGAGGAAGAACTGGTACGCCGCCATCAGGCCCAGCACCACCGCGTCCCGGCCCGTCCGGGTGCCCGTGCACAGGCGCAGGGCGCGGTCGACGATCAGCGGGATCATGAAGAGGACGACGAAGTTGGGGTGCGCGTTGGCGTGGCTGACGAACGGCGGCGCGAAAGCGGCCAGGGCGGCTCCGGCGAAGGCCGCGCCCCGGTGCGGGGTGAGGCGGTGCGCGATCAGCCGGTACCAGGCGGTGGCGGTCGCGGCGAGGCCCAGGGTCATCACCAGGCTGAGCGTGACGGCCGGACCGCACAGCAGCGTCACCGGGGTCAGCGGCACCGAGAGGCCCGGCATGGCCGTGTTGGCCATCAGGTTCACCCCGTCGGGGAAGCCCTGGAGGTCGCTGAAGAGCGGGTTGCGCAGATGGGCCACGTTGTCCGCCGTGACCGCGAAGAACCACTCCCACTGGTTCTGGTCCTGGAGGGAGTCGGTGAGATAGCGGTGCGCGGGGTCGAGGACGCGGCCCGAGTAGAGGGCGGCGGAGAAGGCCAGGAAGAGCAGGGCCGCCAGGAGGTCGACGCGGCGCAGACGGGCCAGGTCGCGCAGGAAGCGCAGGTAGTCGGGCGGGCGGACCTTCGAGCCGGGCCGGTGCGACCAGTGCACCGGCACCTCGGCCACCGGCCAGGCGGCCCGCTGGAAGTGCCGCAGCACCTCGACGTCGATGGCCCAGCCGTCGAGCCGGGAGGCGGCGAAGGCGGCGCGGGCCTTGTCGCCGTCGAACAGTTTGAACCCGCACTGGGTGTCGCGGATCCCGCGCACGGCGGTGGCCCGTATGAGCAGGTTGCCGGTCTTGCCGAGGAGTTCCCGGGCGCGGTGCTGGCGGTCGCCCAGGGTGGCGCCGGGCACGGCACGGGAGCCGACGGCCGCCGCGTGACCCTCGGCGAGCGCGCGTTCCAGACGGGCCAGCTCGGCCACGGGAGTGGCGAGATCGGCGTCGGTCATGAGGATCCGGCGGCCCCGGGTGGCGGCGACACCGAGCCGGAGGGCGTGGCCCTTGCCCCGGCCCTCGCCGGTGACGGCCCGGACGCGCGGGTCGCGGCGGGCGGCGACCAGATCGGCGGTGGCGTCCGTGGAACCGTCGTCGACGACGACGATCTCCCAGCCGGCCCCGGCGTCGTGACGGTTCTGTTCGAGGTGGTCCACCAGGGCGTCCAGAGTGGGCCCCAGCCGCCGCTCCTCGTCCCGGGCCGGGACGACCACGGACAGCTCGACGGTCCCGGTGCCGGTCTCGGTCTCCCGGTCGGCGGCGGGCGCCGTCATTCCGCCGCCAGTCGCTCGATGAGGGCGACGGAGTCGGCGTTGTACTCGGCGAGCATCCTGCGGGCCGTGACGGTGTCGCGCCGATACAGGGCATCCACGAGATCCGTGTGGCCCGACCACAGATGTCCGCGCAGATCGGTCAGCCGTCGCAGATGCTGGACCGCGCACACCCAGCTCTGCAGCCGCAGCCGGTGCAGGAAGTCGGCGAGATGGGGGTTGCCGAAGAAGTCGCTGAGCTCACGCCAGAAGCGCAGGTCGTAGCCGATGAGGACGGTGAGGTCACCGGCGGCCGCGGCCCGCTGGGCCTCCTCGCCGCGTCGCCGTACCCCGTTGATGGCGGCGGCGACCCGCTCCGGGGAGCCCGACTCACGGACGGACTCCCGGCCCTCCTCCAGCCGCAGGAACATCCCCTCGATGATCAGCGAGCGCGCCTCGATCATGCCCCGGTAGTCCTCCACGGAGTACTCGTGGACGCGGAACCCCCGGTGCTGGTCGGCGTCCAGCAGCCCCTGCGCCGAGAGGTCCACCAGCGCCTCGCGGACCGGGGTCGCCGAGACGCCGTACTGCTCGGCGATCTCCTTGACCGTGAACTCCTGCCCGGGTTGCAGCCGGCCCGCCAGCACCTCGTCGCGGAGCGCGTCGGCGATCTGCTGCCGCAGGGTGCTGCGCGTCACGGCGCCGTTGCCGCTGCTGCCGGGCATCTTCGGGGCGTCTCCCTACGGGCGTACGGACGGAAAGTGGCGTGCTCGTCGTTATGTACGAGCACGCCACCTTACGCGTTCGGAGATTTCAAGCCCCTACACGCGTAGCGTGCGTCCGCTGTCCCCGCCCTGTGCCTACCCGGTGTACTCGTCGGCGACCGAAAGGGCCTGGTCAAGGGCCGCGAGGCCCTCCTTCACCTCGGACTCCGAGACGTTCAGCGGGGGCACGAAATGCGTCCGGTTCATGTTCAGGAAGGGCCACACCCCGGCCTTCTTCGCGGCCGCGCCGAAGGCCGCCATCGCCGCGTTCGCCTCGCCGGCCGCGTTGTACGGGACGAGCGGTTCGCGGGTCTCGCGGTCCTTCACCAGCTCCAGGGCCCAGAACATGCCCACGCCCCGTACGTCGCCGACGCTCGGGTGCCGCTCGGCCAGCGCCCGCAGCCCCGGCTCGACGACGGACGCGCCGAGGTCGCGCGCGTTCTCGACGATCCCCTCCTGCGCCATCACCTCGAGGGTGGCGACGGCGGCGGCACAGGCCAGCGGATGCCCGGAGTACGTCAGCCCGCCCGGGTAGGGGCGCCTGCCGAAGGTCTCGGCGATGGCGCCGGAGATCGCGACCCCGCCGAGCGGGACATAGCCGCTGTTCACGCCCTTGGCGAAGGTCATCAGGTCGGGGACGACCCCGAACAGGTCGGCGGCGAACCACTCACCGGTGCGCCCGAACCCGGCCATCACCTCGTCCAGGACGAAGACGATCCCGTACGTGTCGCAGATCTCGCGGACGCCGGCGAGATAGCCGGGCGGCGGGACCATGATCCCGGCCGTGCCCGGGACGGTCTCCAGGACGATCGCGGCGATCGTCGCCGGCCCCTCGAAGGCGATCGTCGTCTCCAGGTGCTCCAGGGCCCGCGCGCACTCCTGCTCCTCGGTCTCGGAGTAGAAGCGGGAGCGGTAGAGGAAGGGCGCCCAGAAGTGCACGACTCCGGCGGAGGCGCTGTCGGAGGCCCAGCGGCGCGGGTCGCCGGTGAGGTTGATCGCCTGCTGGGTGCCGCCGTGGTAGGAGCGGTAGGCGGAGAGGACCTTCGGGCGGCCCGTGTGCAGGCGGGCCATCCGCAGGGCGTGCTCGACGGCGTCCGCGCCGCCGTTGGTGAAGAAGATCTTGTCCAGGTCGCCCGGGGTGCGCTCGGCGATCAGCCGGGCCGCCTCGGAACGGGCCTCGACGGCGAAGGCGGGCGCGAAGGTGGTCATCCGGGCCGCCTGCTCCTGGATCGCGGCGACGACCTTCGGATGCTGGTAGCCGATGTTGGCGTAGACGAGCCCGCTGGTGAGGTCGAGGTAGCGCTTGCCGTCGTAGTCCCAGAAGTACGACCCCTCCGCGCCGGCCACGGCGAGCGGGTCGATGAGCTCCTGCGCTGACCAGGAGTGGAAGACGTGCGCACGGTCCGCGGCCTTCACGGCGGCGCCGGTCCGGGAGTCGGTCTGAGGGGTCATGGCCGGGAGCGTAGGAGGGGGGTGCGGGGCGGCGGTATCGGCGTTTCGTTCCGTGCGGGAGGGGATTCCACGACAGGTTGTCGGGAGTGGGGAGGGGAGCCGGGGGTATTTGACAGCATGCTGTCTAAGTGACAGCCTGTTGTCATGACTGGAAAGCCTGTGCATCTCGCCGTGTACGACACGCTCGCCGACTGGGAGACGGGGCACGCGACCGCGTACCTCGCCCGCGCCGGGTACGAGATCCGCACGGTCGGTCCCTCCGAGGAGCCGGTGGTGAGCATCGGCGGACTGCGCGTCCTGCCCGACCTGGCCCTGGACGCCGTACGGCCCGAGGACAGCGGCCTGCTGATCCTGCCGGGCGCCGACCTCTGGGACACCACCGACGACCTCGCGCCCTTCGCCCGCAAGGCCCGCGAGTTCCTCGCCGCCGGCACCCCCGTCGCCGCGATCTGCGGCGCCACCGCCGGACTCGCCCGCGAGGGCCTGCTCGACGACCGCGCCCACACCAGCGCCGTCTCCTTCTATCTGGCCGCGACGGGCTACGGCGGCGGCGAGCGGTACGTCGAAGCCGATGCCGTGACCGACGGCGGACTGATCACCGCCGGGCCGACCGAGCCCGTCGCCTTCGCCCGGGAGGTCCTCGGACTCCTCGGGGTGTACGAGGGCGAGGTGCTGGACGCCTGGTACCGGCTGTTCCACGACTCCGACCCGTCGGCCTACGCCGTGCTGGAGAAGGCGACGGCCGACCGGTGAGCGACCCGCACCAGGAACTGCTCAGCCGCGGCGCCCTCGGGGTGTTCCGGCTGAACGGGCAGTTCCTCGCCGTCGCCGAGGAACTCGCCCGGCCCGCCGGGATCAGCGCCGCCTGGTGGCAGGTGCTGGGCGCGGTGCTGAAGGAGCCGCTGCCGGTGGCGGGGATCGCCCGGGTCATGGGCATCACCCGGCAGAGCGTGCAGCGCATCGCCGATCTGCTGGTCGGCAAGGGGCTGGCCGAATACCGCCCCAACCCGGCCCACCGCCGGGCCAAGCTGCTGGCGCCCACCCCGGAGGGACTGGCGGCCGTCGCCCGGATCGACCCCGGGCACGCGGCCTTCGCCGACCGGCTGGCGGCGGCCTACGGGGCGGCGGAGCTCGCCGAGGCCGTCCGGGTGCTGGAGCGGCTGGCCGAGGTGCTGGACGGACTCGAACCCCCCGTTACGGAACCGTAGACATCGCGCCACACGACTCCCCGAAGGGCCGGTTTATCCTCGGCTCGATCGCAAGTGTGGGGGGAAGGTGAGGCGACCATGGAGAAGCTGGGTCCGGAGGATCCACAGCGCATCGGGGCCTACCGGCTGCTCGCACGGCTGGGCGCCGGCGGGATGGGGCGGGTCTACCTGGCCCGTTCCGACCGGGGGCGGACCGTCGCGGTCAAGCTGGTCAAGCCCGAGCTGGCCGCCCGCGAGGAGTTCCGGGCGCGGTTCCGGCAGGAGGTGCGCAACGCGCAGCGGGTCGGGGGCTTCTGGACCGCGCCCGTCCTCGACGCCGACACCGAGGCCGCCGTGCCCTGGGTCGCCACCGGCTATGTCGCCGGGCCCAGCCTCCAGCAGGTCGTCTCGCAGGACCACGGCCCGCTGCCCGAGCGGTCGGTCCGCATCCTCGCCGCCGGTCTCGCGCACGCGCTCACCAACATCCACGCCGCCGGGATCGTCCACCGCGATCTGAAGCCGTCCAATGTGATGGTCACCATCGAGGGACCCCGCGTGATCGACTTCGGGGTCGCGCGGGCGCTGGAGTCGGTCAGCGACAGCGGCCTCACCCGGACCGGCGCGGTCGTCGGCTCACCCGGCTTCATGGCCCCCGAGCAGGTGCGCGGCGAGCCGATCACGCCCGCCAGCGACGTCTTCTGCCTCGGCTCCGTCCTCGCCTACGCGACCACCGGCGCCCTCCCCTTCGGCGGCACCGAGGGCGGGGCGCACGCCCTGATGTTCCGCATCGCGGAGGATGAACCCGACCTCACCGGGGTGCCCGAGGGCATGGCCGACCTGGTCCGTGCCTGTCTGCGCAAGGACCCCGCGGCCCGCCCCTCCCTGGCCTGGATCCTGGAACGCACCGGCACCGGGGACACCCTCGTCGACGGCCACTCCCGAGAGCCCTGGCTGCCGGGCGCCCTGGTGGCCCAGCTCGGGCAGCACGCCGTACGGCTGCTGGAGGTGGAGGACCCGGAGGGGGCCCCGGAGCACAGCGGACGGCAGAGTTACGGCCAGGGCGCGCCCGGGGCCGTAACCCGCCCGTCGGCCGGGGGTCCCGGCGCCGCCCCGCCGCCGCCCGCCCCCGCCGCCGTACCGCACCCGGCGTACGGGCACACCCAGCAGCACCCGCAGGCCGGCTACGGCCATCAGGCGCCGTACAACCCGTACTCGGGCGACTTCGGCGGGACCCAGGGGTCCTCTCCGTACAGCCCCTCGCCGTACGGTGCCGAGTCTTCCGTGGGGGCGCCACCGCCGTACGCCCCGCACACCCCCCACACCTCTCACGACTCCTCTTACGACTCCTACGACGACGAGCCCGAGCCGTCGCGCCGCAGTCGCCGTACGACCGTGCTGCTGACGACGATCGCGCTGGTCGTCGCGCTCGCGGCGGGAGGGTCCGTGTACGGGCTGATGAGCGGTGGCGGCTCCTCGGACGACAAGGCGGGCCCGTCGCCGAGCCGTACGGCCGGCACCGGGCCGTCCGACTCCACCCCCTCCGAGGACGAGTCGTCCTCCCCCTCGCCGTCCGCGTCCGCGACGGGCGGCGGCGCGATCCCGACCGGCTACCTCGGCACCTGGACCACCACGATCGACAACGAGACCGGCAAGAACACCCGTCGGCTGGTCATCAAGCAGGGCAAGGTCGGGGACGCGGTGCTCTCGCTCGTCGCCGACGGGGACTCGTACCACTGCGAGTTCACCGCCGAGCTCTCCGAACGCCCGGACGGCAAGGGCCCGTTGGAGATCGGTCCGTCCACCGTCACCTCGGGACAGCCCCGTTCGTCCTGCACACCGGGTGCGGCCACCGAGGTCACGCTCCTGTCCGACGGCAGGCTGCAACGAATCAACGCCGACACGGGGGAGAAGCTGACGTACCGCCGCGGATGAACGTCCGGCGAACGTCCGTGAATGTCACCCACCCGGGTTGGAATCCCCTTCCGTCAAGAGGAGTGCCCTGGGCACCTCACCGCGGCTCCGGCGGCCGCTGACGTGGCATGTTCGGCCGGGAATTGGCGCCGGGAGGCATCGGGAACCGTCCCTGGACCCCCGCGTCCTGCCGCCCCCCGGACACCACCGCCGACTGGATCCCCAACGGCGCCGGTCCCGTCCGGAACTCCACCATCCAGTCCGCCGTCTCCGCCCGCACCAGCTCCATCACGTCCTCCGAGAACCGCCGCAGCACCGCCAGACACCGCTCCGCCGCCTCACTCGCCGTCCCGTCCGCGGGCCCCAGCACCTCCCGCACACTCTCGCTCGCCCAGTCGAACTGCAGCACCTGCAACCGCCGCTGCACCGCCTGCGCCGTCGCCACATCCCTTATCCACCCGGACGTCACCCCGAAGAACCGGTCCACCACCACGCACGCCGCCGCGAGCAGCAGCGCCAGATACCCCCAGGGCGCCACCCCGCCCACCACCCCGGTGAGATCGAGCAACGGCAGCCCCGCCCCCGCGACCGCCCCGGTCGCCGCACCGCCGCGCAGCACCCGCGCCCCCCGCCGCTTCCACACCCGGTCCGCGAGATACCAGGCCGCCGTCTGCAGCGCCCCCCGCTCCACCCACCGGTACAGCTCGTCCAGCCGCTCCGCCGGCTCGCCCCAGTCCCCGAGCGGGAGCGTCCGCCCGGTCAGATCGCCCGGCCGCAGCCCGGCCGCACCCTCGCCCCGCCCGTCCTGAGGCGGACCCTCGGGCTGCATCTCCGGCTGACCCACGGCACTCCCTTATGACTCAGTGACTCCGCGTAACGTCTGATGCTGATGTGCCGGCCCCTTCCTACCTCCCTATGGGTGGCGAAGGGGAAGCTTTCGTCGCTTTTCCGCCCGGAAGTGGGGCTTGATCAGGTATACGCCGCTGGGCAGACTCACTCGAAAGAGTGGCGGGGCGATGCGCTACCGGAGCACGTAGGCTCGTGCAGGAAAGCACAACGCAGACAGGAGCTGATCGTGATTCCCGGTGGTGGCCAGCCCAATATGCAGCAGTTGCTCCAGCAGGCCCAGAAGATGCAGCAGGACCTGGCCCGTGCCCAGGAGGAGCTCGCGAACACCGAGGTCGACGGGCAGGCGGGCGGCGGCCTGGTGAAGGCGACGGTGACGGGCTCCGGCGAGCTGCGGGCGCTGAGGATCGACCCGAAGGCGGTGGACCCGGAGGACACGGAGACCCTCGCCGACCTGATCGTGGCGGCCGTCCAGGCGGCCAACCAGAACGCGCAGACGCTCCAGCAGCAGAAGCTCGGCCCGCTGGCCCAGGGTCTGGGCGGCGGCAGCGGCATCCCCGGGCTGCCTTTCTAAGACGGGCCCCGGCCAACTACCGTACGTACTGCAAGGAACCCCAGGAAGGACGGCAGTCCGTTGTACGAAGGCGTGGTCCAGGACCTCATCGACGAGCTGGGGCGGCTGCCCGGCGTCGGTCCCAAGAGCGCGCAGCGGATCGCCTTCCACATCCTGCAGGCGGAACCGACGGACGTACGGCGGCTCGCGCAGGCCCTCATGGAGGTCAAGGCGAAGGTCCGCTTCTGCGCGACCTGCGGGAACGTGGCGCAGGAGGAGCTGTGCGGCATCTGCCGCGACGCCCGCCGCGATCCGACGGTCATCTGCGTCGTGGAGGAGCCCAAGGACGTGGTGGCGATCGAGCGGACCCGTGAGTTCCGGGGCCGGTACCACGTCCTGGGCGGAGCGATCAGCCCGATCGAGGGCGTCGGCCCCGACGATCTGCGCATCAGGGAACTGCTGGCCCGTCTCGCGGACGGCACGGTCACGGAACTGATCCTCGCCACCGACCCCAACCTGGAGGGCGAGGCGACCGCCACCTACCTCGCCCGCATGATCAAGCCCATGGGCCTGAAGGTCACCCGCCTGGCCAGCGGCCTCCCGGTGGGTGGCGACCTGGAATACGCGGACGAGGTCACCCTCGGCCGCGCCTTCGAGGGGAGACGACTCCTAGATGTCTGACGCCACGCTGCACGCGACCGACCAGAACCCGGACGACTTCGCGGTCCAGATCGCGGACCAGGTGGAGAGCTTCCTGGTGGCCGTCACGGAAGTGGCCAAGGGCGACGAGCCGGGCTCAGCCGTTCCCTTCCTGCTCCTGGAGGTCTCCCAGCTCCTCCTCGCGGGCGGCCGTCTCGGCGCGCACGAGGACATCGTCCCCGACGAGCGCTACGAGCCCGACACGGGCCCGGACGCCGACGTGGACGAGCTCCGCGAGAACCTCGCGCGCCTCCTCGACCCGGTCGACATCTACTCCGAGGTCTTCGACCCCTACGAGCCCCGCAAGGCGCCCGTCCCGGCCCGGATCTCCGACGACCTCGCCGACGTCATCACCGACCTCCGTCACGGCATGGCCCACTACCGCGCCGGCCGCACCACGGAGGCCCTGTGGTGGTGGCAGTTCTCCTACTTCTCCAACTGGGGCTCCACCGCCTCCGCCACCCTGCGCGCCCTGCACTCCGTCCTCGCCCACATCCGCCTCGACCAGCCCCTCCAGGAGCTCGACGGCCTGGACACCGACCAGGGCGTCGGCGACGACACCCTGGAGTTCGAGGCGGGCCGGGTGATGGAGGAGGAGATCGCGGAAAAGCTGGGCCTGGGCCGCCCGACCGGCTGATCCATGGAGGAAGCGGTCCGACGGTGTAGCTGACTACACCATCGGTTCGGGAGTGTGCTCTCTCCTTTGCGCAGGTCGGAGCCGGGATCGTGGTTCTCGTCAGCGAGAAGGCCATCGATCCCCAAGGACTCCCGCCATGAAGTCGCTCCTCTCCTCCCGTCCCGTCCTGTGGTTCCTCTTCCTGTTCAACCTGGTCGTCGCCGCCGCCGCACCGTTCGTGGCGGACGGATCGCAGGGTGTGCTGACCGCGGTGGGGATGGGCGTCGTCTCGCTCGGGGCCGGCGTCGGCCTGCTCCGGGGCCGACGGGCCGCCGCCTGAGAATTGGACGCCCCCTGGACGTCCGCTGTACGTCCGCTGCACGGGCCCTAACCGGCCGGACGCGAGTCTTGAGTCATCCCAACAGGCACCAGCCGCACAGGAGTTGCGATGACCCGCAAGACCCGCATACGCGCCGCCCTCGTCACCGCCACCGCCCTCGTCACCGCCGCCACGGTGACGGCGGGAGTCAGCGCGGCCGGCTCCGAGAAGGCCCACACGACGCACAAGCCCAGCAAGAAGCAGATCGCCGCCCTCTTCGACGGCTGGAACGCCGCGCTGCGGACCGGCGACCCGGAGAAGGTCGCCGACCGCTACGCCAAGGACGCGGTGCTGCTGCCCACCCTCTCCAACAAGGTCCGCACGGACCGCGCCGGCATCGTCGACTACATGGAGCACTTCCTCCAGAACAAGCCGGTCGGCAGGAAGATCGAGACGCACATCAACGTCCTCGACGGCAACTCCGCCCTCGACTCCGGCGTCTACGAGTTCACGCTCACCGACCCCGCCACCGGCAAGAAGCGTGCCGTCGAGGCCCGTTACACCTACGAGTACGAGAAGCGCGGCGGCAAGTGGCTCATCGTGAACCACCACTCGTCCGCGATGCCCGAGAGCTGAGCGGTCCTTTCGGGTTCACCCGGTGCGCGGTGCGGCCCGTAGCGTGATCCTCACGCACAGGCCCCCGCCCGGCGCGTCCGTCAGGGCCACCGTCCCGCCGTCGTCGGTCACCAGCTGTCTGACGACGGCGAGGCCGAGACCGGAGCCGGACCGCCCGGTCAGGCCCTGACCGCGCCAGAAGCGGTCGAAGGCGCGGGACTTCTCCGCGTCCGACATGCCCGGTCCCCCGTCCGCGACGGAGAGGACCACCTCCCGCGCACCGGATCCGGGCTCCAGCCGTACGGTGATCGTCCCGCCGTCCGGCGAGACCTCCAGCGCGTTCGAGAGCACGTTGTCCAGCACCTGGTCCAGATGACCGGGGCTGGCCAGCACAGACGGCCGGCCGTCGACACCACTCCCCCTGAGCGCGATGGTGACTCCGCGCTCGTCGGCGGCCGGTCTCCACACCGTGAGGCGTTCGTCCACGATGTCCATCAGCGGCAGCGGCTCCGCGTCCGTCACCTTCGCCTCGGCCCGGGCCAGTACCAGCAGGCCGTTCACCAGCCGGCTCATCCGGACGACCTCGGCGGTCGCCTGCTCCACATCCTCCCTGACGAACTCGTCGTCCACGCCGTCCGCGATGTTGTCCAGCGACAGCCGCAACGCCGTGAGCGGGGTCCGCAGTTGGTGGGAGGCGTCCGCGACGAAGATGCGCTGCGAGGCGACCAGCGTGTCCAGGCGTTCGGCGCCCTGGTTGAGGGTGCGGGCGAGGGTCTGCGTCTCCGCGGGGCCCGTCACCGGGGAGCGCGCGGTCAGATCGCCGTCGCTGAACTTGCTGGCCATGGAGTTGAGTTCGCGCAAGGGTGCGGTGATCCGGCGGGCGGCGTAGGCGCCGATCGCGGCGGCCGCCGCCAGGACGAGCACAGCGAGCCCGGCCCGGAAGCCCCAGATCTGCCACAGGCGGCGGGTCATGTCCGAGGTCGAGTAGACGATCCGCACGGCCGCGTCCCCCTGGGCGGGGACGGTCACGGTGAGCTGCTCGCCCCAGATGAAGTCGGAGCCCCAGTCGGTGGTCGGCTCGTTCTTCTGCACGGCCCGGGCCAGCGCCGCGTCCTCGGCGGGTCGGTGCAGGTCGGGGGTGCAGCTGCTGGTCGGGGTGACCTGGACGTCGCCGGGGGTCTCCTGGCCGTATGCCTCGGCCACCTCGGTCAGGGCCTCGCAGGAGATGGTGTCGCCCCCTCCGAGCAGCAGGGCCATGGTGGCGGCCTCGCGCTGGACGGACAGCTCGGTGTCGTCGCGGAGCTGCTTGGTGAGGGTGAAGGCGACCGGCACCGTGAACAGCAGGATGGCGACCGCGACGAGCAGGATGTAGCTGCGGATGAGCTGGCGGTTCACGTCGTGAGCTCCAGCCGGAAGCCGACCCCGCGCACCGCCTCGATGGTGACGACCCCCGCGAGTTTGCGCCGCAGCGCCGCCACATGGACGTCGAGCGTCTTGGTCGGGCCGAACCAGTTCGCGTCCCAGACCGCTTCCATGATCTGCTCGCGGGACATCAGCGCGCCCGGCTCCTCGGTGAGGAACGCCAGCAGGTCGTACTCCTTGGGCGCGAGGGCGACCTCCGCGCCGTCCACGTGCACCCGGGCCGCCTTGCGGTCGATCGTCAGCCGTGCGCCGTAGCGGTCGGGACCGCTCTCGGCGGCCGTACGGGGCTGCGCGCGCCGCATCACGGCCCGTATCCGCGCGATGACCTCCCGGACTCCGAAGGGCTTCGAGACGTAGTCGTCCGCGCCGAGCTCCAGGCCCACCACCCGGTCCGTCTCGTCGCTGCGGGCGCTGATCACGATGATCGGCACGTTCCCGCGCTCGCGCAGCGCCTTGCACACGTCGAGGCCGTCGGTGTCGGGCAGGCCCAGGTCGAGGAGGACGACGTCGTAGGGGCCGGCGTGGGCGAGGGCGGCGGCGCCCGTGGTGACCCAGTCGACCTCGAAGCCGTAGCGCCTCAGTCCGCGCCGCAACGACTCGGCGACCGGCTCGTCGTCTTCCACCAGGAGTACATGCACAGTCGCACGATAGTGCGAGCGAACTGCTTGAAACTTAATTCACAGCTATCACTTTCGTTTCAGTGGGAAGGGAAGCCTGCGAACGGGTGTCCGGCGCACCGCGATCACATCTCACGATGCGGTACTCGGGGGGTGAGTTTCGGGCGCTCGTTAGACTGAGCCGACCGCAGTACAAGGGCGTATGTGCGGAATGAAGACAAACTGAGCGAGGAGCGCACGTGGGCCTTGTCGTGCAGAAGTACGGAGGCTCCTCCGTAGCCGATGCCGAGGGCATCAAGCGCGTCGCCAAGCGGATCGTGGAAGCGAAGAAGAACGGCCACCAGGTGGTCGTCGTCGTTTCCGCGATGGGCGACACGACGGACGAGCTGATCGATCTCGCCGAGCAGGTGTCACCGATGCCTGCCGGGCGTGAGTTCGACATGCTGCTGACCGCCGGAGAGCGGATCTCCATGGCCCTGTTGGCCATGGCGATCAAAAACCTGGGTCACGAGGCCCAGAGCTTCACCGGAAGCCAGGCAGGCGTCATCACCGACTCGGTCCACAACAAAGCCCGGATCATCGATGTCACGCCGGGCCGTATCCGGGAGTCCCTCGACAAGGGCAACATCGCCATCGTCGCCGGGTTCCAGGGTGTCAGCCAGGACAAGAAGGACATCACGACCCTGGGTCGCGGTGGCTCCGACACGACCGCCGTCGCCCTCGCCGCCGCGCTCGACGCCGAGGTCTGCGAGATCTACACCGACGTCGACGGTGTGTTCACCGCCGACCCGCGCGTGGTGAAGAAGGCCCGGAAGATCGACTGGATCGCCTTCGAGGACATGCTGGAGCTCGCGGCCTCCGGCTCCAAGGTGCTGCTCCACCGCTGTGTGGAGTACGCCCGCCGCTACAACATCCCGATCCATGTCCGGTCCAGCTTCAGCGGACTTCAGGGCACCTGGGTCAGCAGTGAGCCGATTGGGGACCAGAAGGTGGAGCAGGCCATCATCTCCGGTGTCGCGCACGACACCTCCGAGGCCAAGATCACGGTCGTCGGTGTGCCGGACAAGCCGGGCGAGGCCGCCGCGATCTTCCGGACGATCTCCGACGCCGAGATCAACATCGACATGATCGTGCAGAACGTGTCCGCCGCGTCGACCGGCCTGACGGACATCTCCTTCACGCTCCCCAAGGCCGAGGGCCGCAAGGCCATCGACGCCCTGGAGAAGAACAAGTCCGGCATCGGCTTCGACTCGCTGCGCTACGACGACCAGATCGGCAAGATCTCGCTGGTCGGCGCGGGCATGAAGACCAACCCCGGCGTCACCGCCGACTTCTTCACCGCGCTGTCCGACGCGGGGGTGAACATCGAGCTGATCTCGACCTCCGAGATCCGTATCTCGGTCGTCACCCGCGCCGACGACGTCAACGAGGCGGTCCGCGCCGTGCACAGCGCCTTCGGGCTCGACTCCGACAGCGACGAGGCCGTCGTCTACGGAGGCACCGGGCGCTGATGCCCGGGACACATCGGCCGACGCTCGCGGTCGTGGGGGCGACCGGGGCCGTCGGCACCGTCATGCTCCAGATCCTGTCCCAGCGGGCGGACATCTGGGGCGAGATCCGTCTCGTCGCCTCGCCGCGCTCGGCCGGCCGCAAGCTGGCCGTGCGCGGTGCGGAGACCGAGGTCGTGGCCCTGTCGGAGGACGCCTTCGACGGGGTCGACATCGCCCTGTTCGACGTCCCGGACGAGATCGCCGCGCGTTGGGCGCCGATCGCCGCCGCCCGGGGCGTGGTCGTCGTGGACAACTCCGCCGCCTTCCGGATGGACCCGGACGTGCCGCTGGTCGTCCCCGAGGTCAATCCGCACGCCGTGCACATCCGGCCGCGCGGGATCGTCGCCAACCCCAACTGCACCACCCTGTCGATGATCGTCGCCCTGGGCGCGCTGCACGCCGCGTACGGGCTGCGCGAGCTGGTGGTGTCCTCGTACCAGGCGGTCAGCGGGGCCGGGCGGGCCGGGGTGGAGACGCTCCGGCAGCAGATGTCGCTGGTGGCCGGCACCGAGCTGGGGACCTGCCCCGGTGACGTACGCCGGGCGGTCGGGGAGAACACCGGGCCCTTCCCGGAGCCGGTCGCGCTGAACGTCGTGCCGTGGGCCGGGTCGCTGCGCGAGGACGGCTGGTCGTCGGAGGAGATGAAGGTGCGGGACGAGTCCCGCAAGATCCTCGGACTGCCGAAGCTTCCGGTGGCCGTGACCTGTGTCCGGGTGCCGGTCGTCACCACGCACTCCCTCACCGTCCACGCCCGCTTCCAGGACACGGTCACCGTGGACGGCGCCCGCGAGATCATCGCCACCGCGCCCGGGGTCGTGCTGTTCGACAACCCGGAGGCGGGGGAGTTCCCCACGCCCGCCGACGTCGTCGGCACCGATCCGACCTGGGTGGGCCGGGTCCGGCGGGCCCTGGACGATCCGACCGCCCTGGAACTGTTCGTCTGCGGGGACAATCTGCGCAAAGGGGCCGCGCTCAACACCGCCCAGATCGCGGAGCTGGTGGCGGCCGAGCGGAACTGACTCGTCGGTCAGGAGCGAGAGACGGCGCCGGGTCGGGGCCTGTGCGCAAATGCGCTGGCCAGGGCCATGCCAAAGTGTGAGCCGGTCGATGGTTCGGACCACTTGTTTCGGACAGCGTTGTCGTTTGAAGATTGTCCTAAGACTTCCTCCCCGTTCTGCGCAACCGCGCGCAGGGCGGGGAGCGTCTTTGCGGTCCCGGCGTGGGGACGCCGTGATCCGGGCGTGGGGACGCCCGTTCATATGGGATACAAGGGAAGAGCGGGACACATGAGACGGGTAGGCGTGGCCTCGTCCGACGGAAAAGTGACGCCCGGCACGTACAACCTCCACGGGGGGACGTGTGTCCAACTGGCGTGGCAGAGGTACTCGAACTTCCCAGGACACGTGCCGTCCTGCGACCCCGTGTCGCCGGGGCACCCGGCGGCATGCCGGTGATCGCGCCCATGCCCGCAGCGCGGCCCACCCGCATCCCCAGCCAGCGTGACGGCGCCGACCAGTCCGCCTCCGCCGAGAACACCGTGGCCGCCGGTACCACCGTCGACCACCTCACCGAGACCTACCGGGCCCACTACCGCTCGCTGCTCGGTCTCGCCGCCCTCCTCCTCGACGACACCGCCTCCTGCGAGGACGTCGTCCAGGAGGCCTTCATCCGCGTCCACTCCGCGCGCAAACGCGTCCGCGACCCGGAGAAGACCCTCGCCTATCTGCGCCAGACCGTCGTCAACCTCTCCCGCTCCGCCCTGCGCCGCCGCATCCTCGGACTGAAGCTGCTGTCCAAGCCGATGCCGGACATGGCCAGCGCGGAGGAGGGCGCCTACGACCAGCTCGAGCGCGACTCGCTCATCAAGGCGATGAAGGGCCTCCAGCGCCGCCAGCGCGAGGTCCTCGTGCTGCGCTACTTCGCCGACATGACCGAGGCCCAGGTCGCCGAGACCCTCGGCATCTCCCTGGGGTCGGTCAAGGCCTACGGCTCACGCGGCATAGCCGCCCTGCGCATCTCGATGGAGGCGTCGGCGTGAACGACGAGGCCGAGGGCCGCGACTCGCACGAGCGCCACGAACCGTACGCGTGGCACGAGCCGATGCGGCCGGACACAGACGACCCGAAGCAATCGCACGCTGGGAACGAAACCGTGAACCACCACCTCGACGACCAGGGCCGGGGCGGGCTCGACTCGGACGAGCTGGCACTGCGCCGGATGCTGCACCAGGCGGTCCAGGAGATGGAGCCGCGCGAGGGGAGCCTGGACCATCTGCGCCGGGCCGTCCCCGCCCGCCGCGCCCGCAAGCGGCAGGCCGCCGTCGGCATGGCCGCCGCGGCGCTCTTCGTCGGCACCGCCGTCCCCGCCGTCCTGCACGTCTCCGCCGCCGGCGGCTCCGACGCCAACCCCGCCATCGCCGGCCAGGCCTCCCAGGCCCAGGGCGGCACCAGTCAGGGCAAGGGCCCCGACGGGACCACCGGCGGCAAGGTCGGCGACTCCTCCGGCAAGACCGACGAGCAGGGCAAGGGCGGCAGCACCGAGACCGGCGAGAGCAAGGGCACCGGCAGCACCGGCGCCTCCAGCGGCAGCGCGTCCTCCTCGACCGCCGCCGACTCCGCCGCCGCCTGCACCGCCTCCCAGCTCGGCTCCACCTCCGCGAACGTGGCCGGCGCCGACTCCGCCGGGATCGTCTACGGCACCTTCCGCGTCGCCAACGTCTCCGACTCGGCCTGCACCGTCGCCGGTGCCGTCACCCTCACCCCGGCCGCCCAGGGCGCCGCCGACCCGACGAAGATCACCGTTGTGCAGCACGCCTCCGGCGACGCGGCGGCCGGCCTGCCCGACCCCTCCCTCTACGTCACCCAGTACGTCCTCGCGCCGGGGTCCGCGTACGAGGTGAAGTTCGCCTGGCAGCCGACCGAGACCTGTCCGACCACGAGCACCAGCGGCGGCAGCACCGGAGGCGAGACCTCGCCCTCCCCGTCGCCGACCGAGCAGTCGAGCACCACGGGTGACACCTCCACGGGCGTCAGCAGCCAGCTGCTCACCGAGGACGGCACCGCCGACGGCAGCGTGGTCGTGGCCTACACCGCGGACGACGGCTCCACGACCGTCTCGGCGACCGTGCCGAACGCCTGCGCGGGGACGGTCTACCGGACGGGCGTGCTGGCGTCCTCCTGAGCCACCACCGCCTCGGACCCCTCGGGAGCGATCCCGAGGGCCGCGTCCCGTGCGAACTCCACCTCGCGGCGCAGCAGCCGGAACCACATGAACACCACGAACCCGGCGAAGACGAACCACTCGCCGGTGTAGCCCAGGTTCTGGAACGCCTTCAGATCCAGCCCCGTGTTCGGGGCCGCGCTCACCGGCACCGTCCTCATGCCGCTGTCGGCGCGGTCGAGGGTGACCCACGCGTCGTAGACGTCGTACGGCACGAGGTTGACCAGGGAGGCGGCGCTGATCGCCGCGGTCTGCCCGGACGGCAGGCCGCCCTCGGCGCTCACGCCGTTGTCACCCGGCTGCTCGGAGGCCTGGAGCGCGCCGGTCACGGTGACCTCGCCGGAGGGCGGCGCGGGCGCCTTCGCGGCGTCCGCCGTGCCGGGCAGCCAGCCGCGGACGACGGGCAGGGCCTTGCCGCCGTCGGTGCGCAGCAGGGTCAGCACATAGAAGCCGTTCCTGCCGTCCAGCTCACGGCCGGGCACCAGCAACTGCCTTCCGTACCGGCCGACGGCGGTGACCTGCTTGCCGGAGGTCGCCTTGTCCACGGGCAGCAGCTCCGCGAGCGGCCGGGCCGCCTCCTCACGGTCGGTCTCGGCCCGGGCCTTCGCCGTCCGGTGGTCGTCGACCCGCGCCTCGAACCGGCTGAGCTGCCAGGACCCCATGAACACACAGAAGGGGATCGCCAGCAGCACGAAGACGTTGATCCCCCACCAGCGGGGCGTCAGCAGGAACCGGTACACGCCACCACGGTACGTGGCACGGCCGAGGTGCCCGGGCGCGGGGTCGGCACGCCTCGGTCGCCAGTTGTTGCAGTCACCACAGAAAATCGTCTGACCTGCGCGGATGTAAAGGTTATCCACAGGCCGCGCCCAGCGGAGGTCGTTTGTCGCCGAGGGCGGGCAGTATGGGTCCATGACTGAGAGCTACGGGTCCGCCGCGCCGGGGCGGCACGAGGAGACGCCGGACTGGGAGAAGCGCTTCAGGGCGCCCAGGGTGTCATTGCCGGACTGGGCGGAGGACACGCCCGACCGTTCCCTGTTCGTCTCCAATGCGACGGGTACGTATGAGCTGTACGCCTGGGACCGGGCCACCGGCGAGCAGCGGCAGGTGACGCAACGGGCGAACGGCACGACGGACGGCGTGCTCTCCCCGGACGGCGCGTGGATCTGGTGGTTCGACGACAAGGACGGCGACGAGTTCGGCGTCTGGCGCCGGCAGCCGTTCGAGGGCGGCGAGGACGAGCTGGCCACCCCCGGCCTCGACCCGTCGTACCCGGCGGGCCTCGCGCTCGGCCGCGACGGACGGACGGCGGTGGTGGGCCGTTCGACCGACGAGGAGGGGACGACGATCCATGTGGCACGGGTCGGCGAGGCGCCCTTCGAGCTGTACCGCCACCGGGAGTCGGCGGGCGTCGGGGACCTCTCCCACGACGGCACGCTGATCGCGATCGAGCACACCGAGCACGGCGACGCGATGCACTCCGCGCTGCGGGTGGTGCGCCCGGACGGCACGCGGGTCGCCGAGCTGGACGACACCGACGGCGGCAAGGAGGAGCTGGGCCTGGAGGTCCTGGGCTTCGCCCCGGTGGACGGCGACACCCGGCTGCTGATCGGACACCAGCGGCGCGGCCGCTGGGAACCGCTCGTGTGGGACGTGGCCACGGGCGAGGAGACCGACCTGGCGCTGGACCTGCCGGGTGACGTCAGCGCCGAGTGGTACCCGGACGGCTCCGGGCTGCTCATCGCGCACAGCTTCGAGGCGCGCAGCGAACTCTTCCGCTACGACCTGGCGGGCGGCGGTCTCGAGCGGGTGCCGACCCCGCGGGGCACGGTCTCGGGGGCGACGGCGCGGCCGGACGGCAGCGTGGAGTACCTGTGGTCCTCGGCCGCCGAGCCGCCGGTGGTCCGCTCGACGACCGGGCAGGTCGTCCTCGACCCGCCCGGGATGAAGTCCCCGGGCTCGGTCGCCGTGGAGGACGTGTGGGTGGAGGGCCCCGGCGGCCGGATCCACGCGCTGGTCCAGAAGCCGGCGGGGGCGAGCGGGCCGCTGCCGACCGTCTTCGACATCCACGGCGGTCCGACCTGGCACGACAGCGACGCCTTCGCGGCGGCGCCGGCGGCCTGGGTGGACCACGGGTACGCGGTGATCCGCGTCAACTACCGCGGCTCCACGGGGTACGGGCGGGCCTGGACGGACGCGCTGAAGGTGCGGGTCGGTCTGATCGAGCTGGAGGACATCGAGGCGGTCCGGGAGTGGGCCGTGTCGTCGGGTCTCGCCGACCCCGCCCGGCTGATCCTCACCGGCGGCTCCTGGGGCGGCTACCTCACCCTCCTCGGGCTCGGCACCCAGCCGGACGCGTGGACGCTGGGGATCGCGGCGGTGCCGGTCGCGGACTACGTCACGGCGTACCACGACGAGATGGAGGCGCTGAAGGCGATGGACCGGACGCTGCTCGGGGGCACCCCGGAGGAGGTGCCGGACCGCTTCGAGGCCTCGTCGCCCCTGACGTACGTCGACGACGTCAAGGCGCCGGTCTACATCTCTGCGGGGGTGAACGACCCGCGCTGCCCCATCCGCCAGATCGACAACTATGTGAAGCGGCTGGAGGCCCGGGGGGCCGTGCACGAGGTGTACCGCTACGACGCCGGGCACGGGTCACTGGTCGTCGACGAGCGGATCAAGCAGGTCCGGCTGGAACTGGAGTTCGCGGAGAGGTACCTGAAGTAAGGGGCGCGGTGTCGGGCGCGGGCGCGTGGGAGCTGATCGCGCAGTTCCCCGCGCCCCTGGGGAGTCGCAGTCCCGCTGCCCCCTACCGGCCTGACGCCCTGCCCCGCCTGCCCAGCAGTTCCGCCAACCCCCTCCGTGTCGCCGCCAGCACCACCCGGTCCGAGTCCCGCAGGACATACGTGTCCGGGAGGTCCCACACCAAGCCGTCCCCGCCCTCACCGGTGTCCAGTGCCAGCACCCGCCACAGCCCCGCCCGGAAGGCCTCCCCGACCGTCCGGCCCGTGAGCTGTGCGCACTCCCCGACCCGCAGGGCGGCGAACAGCAGCACCCGCCGCTCCACCGGGATCGCCCCCAGGATCTGCCGCCCCATCATCGCCCCGGCGAACGAGGGCGCCGCCAGATGCGACACGCTCCGGCTCCGGGTCAGCGCCTGCGGATGCGCGGCCCGCAGGGTGCGGTACACGGCGGTCGCGAAGTCGTCGTCGTACAGCCGCAGCACCACCCGCAGATCGGGCCGCAGCGTCCGGGCGTACAGCGCGGCCTCCAGGTTCGTCGTGTCGGAGCTGGTCACCGCGAGCAGCGCGTGCGCCCGGTGGATCTTCGCCGCCTCCAGCACCCCCTCCTGCGTGACGTCCCCCAGCACCACCGGCACCCGCAGCCGCCGCGCCACCGCGAGCCCGCGTGCCTCGGGCCCCGCCTCCACGCACACCACGGGGATGTTCAGCTCCCGCAGCCGGGTCAGCACCCGGGTGCCGATCTTCCCCACCCCGAGCAGGACGACATGTCCGCCGAGCCCGCGCGGCGGCCGCCGCAGCGACCCCGCCCCGCGGAACGTCCCGAGCGCCTCCAGCACCGCCGCCAGCAGCACCGGCAGCAGCAGCAACCCCATCAGCCCGGACAGCAGTTGCAGCACCTGACGGGCCGTACTCGCCCCGATCGCCGGATCGTTGATGGCGAACAGGTCCAGCAGGGTCAGATACAGCGCGCCCAGCGGATGGATCCCGGTCACCACCCACAGCGCCACCGCCAGCGCGAGCACACACGCCACGAGGCCGGCCAGCGACAGCCGCAGCCGGCGGGAGAACAGGGTGGCGAAGGGGGCCACGGTCCCGAGGCCCCGGCCCGTCTGCGGGGCGGGACGGGTCGAGTACGACACCTGCTCCAGCTCCACCGCGCCGCGCCGCCCGGCCGCCTCCCGTACCGTCTCCGCGTCCGGCAGCAGCAGCGGCCCCTGGTCCCCACTGCTCTCGGAACCGTCCGCGAAGGCGGGGTCGGCCGTGTTCGCCGACAGCAGCGCGAGCGTGGGGCGGCCACCGGCGGGCTCACCCGGTGGGCGTTCGACCGCGCGCAGCATCAGCCCGTCCGTCTGGACGACCTTGGTGGTGCCGGCGACGGCGGACGCGGCCAGCGCGGGCGCGGCGGTGTCGGCGTCGGACAGCACGGTGGTCGAGGCGTCACCCCCGGCCGAGGGGTTGCCGCCGGCGGCCAACGCGGCCGCCTGGTCGAGGAGTTCCTCGATGTGCAGGCCCAGCCGTCGGTTGTACAGCCGCAGGACCAGCCGGAGCCGCGGGTTGAGCCGACGGGCGGTGAGGGCGGCGCGGATGTTGGTCTCGTCGTCCTCGTACACGAGCGCGAGGGCGGCGGCCCGCTCCACGCCCGCCTCGGCGAGCACGGCCTCGGTGGGCTCGACGGCCTCCAACGTCCGCTGCCCGGTGGAGGGTTCACCGGGGGCGGGGGCGGGGGCGGGGGCGGGGCCGTTGCCGGCGGCCCGGCTGACCGCCGCGCTCACCACCCGGTCGAGCAGCGCCGCCGACACCGCGCGGGCCCGCCCGACGACCGGCGGCCGCACCGAGCGCTCGGCGGGCGGTACGACGAGCGTGACCTGCTCCTCGTAGACGCCCCGGAGTTCGGCGGCGAGCCGGTGCGCGAGCCCGTCGTCGCCGCACACCACCATGTGCGCGCCGATGGCACCCGTCGCCCTGCCCTGACCCGGAACGCTCCCCGCGTGACTCCCCACGAGGAAGAAGACTGCCGTACCGGGACGGAAGGTTCCACAGGCCCGGTGAACGTGCCGCGCACGCCTGCCGTATGAAGGGGGGGACAAGGGATAAGCCGGAACCGGAACCCGGAGGTGCCCGACCCGTGGCCATCACCAAAGCGGCCCCGCAGGACGGGGACACCCGCCGGGACACCGCCCCCGTGCCCCCCGAGGAGCCCCGCCGGCTGACCTCGCCCCTCGCCCTGACCCTGCTCCTGCTGCTCCTCGTGCTGCTCCAGAGCCCCGTCCGGCGGGCCCTGTCCGCGCCGGTGATGCAGAGCTGGACGACGGTGTTCGTGGCGGTGGTGATCCAGGCCCTGCCGTTCCTGGTGCTCGGCGTGCTGCTGTCGGCGGCGATCGCGGTGTACGTGCCCCCGTCGTTCTTCGCCCGCGCCCTGCCCTCCCGCCCCGCGCTGGCCGTGCCGGTCGCCGGGATGGCGGGGGCGGTGCTGCCGGGCTGCGAGTGCGCCTCGGTGCCGGTCGCGGGGGCGCTGGTGCGCCGGGGGGTGACCCCGGCGGCGGCCCTCGCCTTCCTGCTCTCCGCCCCCGCCATCAACCCGATCGTGCTCACGGCGACGGCCGTGGCCTTCCCCCGGAACCCGGAGATGGTCCTGGCCCGGTTCGTCGCGAGCCTGCTGGTGGCGTGTGCGATGGGGTGGCTGTGGCAGCGGGTGGGCCGCACGGACTGGATGCGGCCCCCTGCGCACACCCATCACGAGGGGCAGACCAGGGGCGCCGCGTTCTGGGACTCGGTGCGGCACGACGTGATGCACGCGGGCGGCTTCCTGGTGGTGGGCGCGATGGCGGCGGCGACCCTGAAGGCGGTCGCGCCGGAGAGCTGGCTGCGTACGGCGGCCGGCAACCCGTTCGTCGCGGTCCTGGCCCTCGCGCTGCTCGCGGTGATCCTGTCCATCTGCTCGGAGGCGGACGCCTTCGTGGCCGCGTCCCTGACCCAGTTCTCCCTGACGGCCCGGCTCGCGTTCCTGGTCGTCGGCCCGATGATCGACCTCAAGCTGTTCGCGATGCAGGCCGGCACCTTCGGCCGCGGCTTCGCGCTCCGCTTCGCGCCCATGACCTTCGCCCTGGCCGTCGTGTCGGCCGTACTGACGGGAGCGGTCCTGCTGTGAACCGACAGTCCCAGGCGGCCGTGCTCTTCCTCCTCGGCGCGGCCCTCCTGCACGCAGGCACCACCGACCTCTACCTCCGTTACGTCAAGGCGGGCCTGCGGCCGCTGCTGCTGGCGTCCGGCGCGATCCTGATCGTCGCGGCGCTGGCGACGGCGTGGTACGAGCGCCGCAGGGGGAAGGAGGGGCAGGCCGATGCCCCCGACGGGACGCACCGCGAGCAGCACACCCACCCCGAACCCCGGATCTCCTGGCTGCTGATCCTCCCCCTCCTCGCCCTGATCCTCGTCGCCCCGCCGGCCCTGGGCTCCTACAGCGCGACCCGCACCGGTACGGCCCTGCAGGAACCACTCGCCTATCCGGCCCTCCCGGCCACCGACCCGCTGCCCCTCGGCCTCGTCGACTACGCGGGCCGCGCCGTCTACGACCACGGCCGTTCCCTCGAAGGCCGCCGCGTCGAGCTCACCGGTTTCATCGCCCTGGACCACGACGGCACCCCCTACCTGGTCCGTATGGCCCTCAACTGCTGCGCCGCGGACGCCCAGCCGGTCAAGGTCGCCCTCACCGGCGCCATCCCGCCGGTCCTCCAGCCCGACACCTGGCTGACCGTCACCGGCACCTACACCGCCCGCCGCACCCATGACCCCGTCAACAACGGCCCCATCCCCTACCTCCGGGTGACGTCCGCCAAGCCGACACCCGAACCCCGGGACCCGTACGACGAGTCGTACAACAACTGATCGGGCCGTCCGCCGTCACCTCCCGGCCAAAACCACCCATTTGCACACCAGGAGTTCGGCGGTCATCCGCTCCTCACCCGCGAGGCGTGTTCCGTCGCGGCCCGCAAACGGCCCTCTTCCTCGGCGGCCGTCAGGGCGGGGTGGTGATGCCGACGGGGCGGGTCGTCCTGTGCCAGGACCCGCCGGGTGCGGCCATGGCCGTCCAGGCACCGCAGCTCGACCAGAAACTGATACGCGAGGCATGGGACCGGGGCCGCGCCCCGAGCTGATCCGGTCGCCTCAGGACGTGCCCATCAGGGCCATGACGGCGGTGACGACCGGGGTGCCCACCGCGCCGAGGACGGCGGCGATACCGGCGATCCTCTCCAGGACCCCGCGCAAGCCCTCACCGGACGGGTTGGCGCCGATCTCCCGTACGGCCGCGTCGACCTCGGCGCGGCGCCCCGGGTCCAGGTGGTGGCGCAGGGCCCGGAGTTCGGTGAGGAGGGTGTCGAGGGCGGCCGCGTGGGCGTCCGGGGCGGTGGCCAGGTGCTTGCCGCCGGTCACGATGTCACCGGAACCGCTGTGGACGACCTTGCCGAGGTTGCCGGAGCCGTACTGCTGGATGTGGTCGCCGCTCATCGCGACCCCACGATGTTCCCGGAGCCGCTGTGCTGGTTCTTGCCGACGTTGTGGTCGCCGTACTGGTTGATGATGTCGCCCTGCACGGCGTGCTGCACGTTGTAGGTGATCTGCGCGATGTCCGGGTGGCCGATCGCCTTGGTGATCTCGCCGACCAGGAAGGTGATCTCGTCCCGCTCCGTGGACCACACGGCGTCGCGCTGGGTGCCGGAGGTGTTGAGGACGAGGCCGTACAGCGTCGGCCGGTTGAGGACCTTGACGAGCTGCCAGATCAGGAAGCCGTGCACCGCGAGCCAGATCAGCATCGCGGCGACGCCGAAGGACGCGAGGAATCCGCCGACGAACAGCCAGATCAGGCTGCGCTGGATGAACGTCTTCCAGGCCGCGCGCCGGTCGACCTCCAGCACCCGTTGGCCGACATGGGAGATGTTGCGCAGCGGGTAGGCCTCTCCTTCCACCCACAGCACACCTTCGTTGACCCGTACTTGAACCACAGTCGGCCTCCTCTGCTCGGTGATGGCGGCGACTGGATGGACAGTAGGGGCGGCCGCAACCGGCCTACGGCATTTGCCAGTTATTCACTCAAACTGATTCATTCGGGCACGTAGGGGCACGCCGATGACAGAGTCAGGAAGCCGAGGGGGACGCGCCGTTCAGGCCGTTCGCGCGGGCGTCCTCGATGGTGCCGCCGAGTTCGGCGCGGGCCTTCTCCATCGCCGCGCGCGGGTCGGCCGACAGCACCCAGCGGTTGCCGACGAGGTAGACGCCGCCGTACATCTGCGCCGTGTCGAGCCAGCCGCGCTGGCCCTCGGCGGTGTCGAAGGTCAGCAGTACGTACTCGGCGTCCGCCGACTTGCAGACGCCCTGCCGGAAGTCGAGCGTCTTGCCCGCCTCCTTCGGTGCCGTCGTGCAGTCGACGGCCTTGCCCAGCGCCTCCAGCGTCATCGGTCGCGCGCTCGGCGCCGCGCTCTTGGAGGCCGCCGTCCGCTCCTCGTCCCCGTCCCCGGAACCGCCACCGCATCCGGCGAGCAGCAGCGCCGCGGTGAGGGCGCACACCGGAACACCGAGCAGACGACGGACGGGACGGCGCATCGGGACTCCCTGCGGGTGGAGATCGGTCCCTCAGGGGTACGGGGGGCGGTCGTCGGGCGTTCAGATCAGCGCCTTGGTCCGCTCAACCCCTTTGTTCCTCAGAACCTGGGGCGCCTGTCTCGCCGTACTTGCCGCCGTCCTCGCGGCCACCGGCCCCCACCTGGCCGGTCTCGGCGACCCCGCGGGACTCGTCGCCCGGACCACGACCACCGAGCAGGCGCTGTACTACGGCGGACTGGTCCTCGTCCTCGTCCTGCCCGCCCTGATCGGCATGTTCTGGGGCGCCCCGCTGATCGCCCGCGAACTGGAGACCGGCACCCACCGCCTGGCCTGGAACCAGTCCGTCACCCGCACCCGCCGGCTCCTCACCCGGCTCTCCCTCACCGCGCTCGCCGCCGTGACCGTCGCCGGGCTCGGCTCCCTCGCGCTGACCTGGTGGTCGGGGCCGATCGACCGGGCCGCGGCGACGGGCGGCAGCGAGGGCGTCGAGCCGTTCTTCCCCCGGCTCCATCCCCTGGTCTTCGCCGCCCGCGGGATCGTCCCGGTCGGCAGTGCCGCCTTCGCGTTCGTCCTGGGCGTGACCCTCGGCGTACTGCTGCGTCGCACCCTGCCGGCCATGGCGCTCACCCTCGGCGTGTACGTGGACGCGCGCGCCCGGCGCTACGCCGCGGTTACGTCTCCCTCAAACCCTGGTGTCCGTGCGGTGAGCGCCCCATGATGGGCGTATGACGACGGCCTGGCATGCCCTGGCGGAGCTGGTGAGTTGGCCCGACCTCACGGAGGTCCCGTCCAGTTGCGGCACCGGCCGGGCGCTCGGCACGGCCGGCGGCGAGATCGCCCACTTCCACTCCGACCGCAGCGTCGACCTGCTCCTCACGGCCCGCGCGATCCGCCGCTACGAGCGTGACCTGCGGCGCTCGACCGCGATCCGGCTGGTGCCCGGCTCGCACTGGGTGACCGTACGCCTGGAGTGCGAGTCGGACGTGAGCCTGCTGAAGACCCTGATGAGCGCCGCCCTGCGGGCCCACCAGGAGCGGCCGGACACCCTCGCCGGCGCCGGCGCCCGCTGCAACGACCGCCTGGAGGCGGCGCTCACGCACCGCGAGGCCCTGTAGCGGGCCGGGTCAGCCCTCTTCTTCGTCCCCTTCGAAGAAGTCCCCCACCTCGTCGACGACCTCGGCCGCCACCAGGCCGCCGACCACACCGACGGCGAGCCCGGCGGCGCCCGCCGCGACGGCCGTCCCGAGGCCGGGACCGGAGGAGCGGTGCTCCTCGGTGTACGGCGAGCTGTACGACGCCCGGTGCTCGGCCAACTGCCGGATCCAGCCGTCGACTTCCGTGTTCCAGTCCCGTACGTCGTGATGCCCGACGGTGAAGCGGGTGAGCACGTCCTGGCCCTCGGCGAGGAATCCGCCCCGCTTGTCGGCCTCCAGGACGACCTCCAGGCCACCGGGGTGCGCGAGGAAGGTCAGCTCGACCTCGTTGATCTGCTGGGCGTACTGCGGGGCCGGGGTCAGCTCGATCTCCTGGTAGAAGGGGAGCTGCTGGCCGGTGCCGCCGATCCGGCCGTACTCCAGGTCCGCCGACCGGAAGCCGAAGCCGAGCTGCCCGAGCGCCTCCAGGATGTGCTCCTGGGCCGCCAGGGGGGCGACGGTGAGCGGGTCGAGGTCGCCCTTGTCGCGGGAGCCGGCCACCGACAGCTCGGTGCGCACCCCGAGGACGATGCCGAGGGCCTGCCCGTACAGCTCGGTGACCGGCGTCTCCCACGGCAGGGTCACCCCGAAGGGCACACCGCGCCGTTCGCCGGCGCCGAGCCGGAAGCCGCCGGCGACCGTGACCCGCTCGAAGGCGACGGCCCCCTCGCTCTCCCCGTCCCCGTGCTCCGCCTCGACCCGGGCCACCAGCTCCAGGGTGAGGTGCTCGATGTCGTGGTCGGCGGTGCCGCCCTGGAGATGGACCTGCCCGGTGAGCGTCCCGCCGGGCCGGACCGGCGCGGGATCGAGGACCGTGTCGACCGTGGGACCACCCACACCGAGCGAGCCGAGCAGTCGTTTGAACACCATCGTGGCGTTCACTCCTTCACGTGCGTGTGCTGATGCAGCGGACGCTTGCTTCTACAGCAGTGTAGAGGTGTGTGGCCTCGCGCGGGTCCGCCTACACGCTTTCCGTGCCCTCACGCTCTCCCGTGGGTCCGCGCCGAGCGGCGGGTCAGGGAGTCCAGCACCACCGCCGTGTACAGCACCCCACCGGTGATCATGAACTGGACCGGCGAGCCCACCCCCAGCAGCGCCATGCCCGAGGCGATCGACTGGATGATCAGCACCCCGAGCAACGCCGACCAGGTCGACCCACGGCCGCCGAACAGGCTCGTACCGCCGATGACGGCGGCGGCGATGGCGTTGATCAGCAGCATCCCCGAGCCCGGGACCTGGCTCGCCGAGGTGAGCCGCGACGCGACGAACAGCCCCCCGACCGCCGCCAGGGTCCCCGACACCATGAACACCGCGATCCGCACCCACGTCACGTCGACCCCGGCCCGCCGCGCCGCCTCCACCCCGCCGCCGAGCGCGAGGATCTGCCGGCCGTACGGGGTGCGGCGCAGGAAGAGGTCCGAGACGACGACCACCGCGAGGAAGATCACCAGCGCCAGCGGCAGCCCCTCGAACTGGTTCAGGACATGGACGGAGGTGAACAGGGCCGCCGCGAGCAGGGCCGTACGGATCCCGGTGTCGGCCACCGGCCGGTTCGGCATCCCGGCGGCGGCGCGGCGTCTGCGGTCATGGAGGCAGAAGCCGAGGTACCCGGCCGTGGCGAGCCCGGCCAGGCCGTAGCCGACGGCGGCGGCGCCGAAGTAGCGGCTGGTGAGCTGGGCGACCAGGCCCTCGTCGCTGAAGCTGATGGAGGTCTCCGTGCCCAGCAGGTCGAGCATCAGCCCGTTCCAGGCCAGCAGACCCGCGAGGGTGACGACGAACGCCGGTACGCCGATCCTGGCGAAGGAGAAGCCGTGCAGGGCCCCGGCTGCCGTACCGCAGACCACCGCGATGATCACGGCGAGCCACTCGGGCATCCCGAGGTTCACGTTCAGCGACGCGAACACGGCTCCGGCGAGGCCCGCGAGCGAGCCCACCGACAGATCGATCTCGCCGATCAGCAGCACGAAGACGATACCGACGGCGACCATGCCGGTCCCGACGATGTCCACGCTGAGGAGGGAGAGGTTGCGCGGCGAGAGGAAGTTGGGGTTGAGCGCCTGGAAGACGATCCAGGTCAGCGCGAGGGCGAGGAGGACGGGGGCGGGGCCGAGGTCGCGCTCGCGCAGTCGGTGCCGGACGGCCTGGGCGTACGCCGTGAGCTGGGCGGCGTACCGGCCGTGGCCGTCCGGGGTGCCGCCCTTCGCGTCGGTGCCGCCTTCCGGGGTGGGCTCCCTCACGGCCAGGTCTCCTCGGGGTGGGTCGGGCGGTGGGCGGAGGCGTTGTCGGCCGCGCCGGTGATGGAGGAGATGATCTGCTCCTGGGAGGAGGTGTTCACGTCGAAGACGCCGTTGTTGCGTCCGAGGCGCAGGACGGCGACCCGGTCGGCGACGGCCTTGATGTCACCCATGTTGTGGCTGATCAGCAGCACCCCGAGGCCCCGGTCGCGCAGCTCCTCTATGAGGTCGAGGAGCTGGCCGGTCTGCTCGACGCCCAGGGAGGCGGTGGGCTCGTCGAGCAGGAGCAGCCGGGGTGCGCCGAGGAGCGAACGGGTGATCGCGACGACCTGCCGCTGACCGCCGGAGAGCGCGGCGACCGGCACCCGGACGTCGGGGATGCGGATGGAGAGGGTGTGCAGCAGATCGCGGGTGCGGCGCTCCATCTCGACCTCGTCGAGGATGCCGAGCCGGTGGATCTCCCGGCCGAGGAAGAGATTGCCGACGACGTCCAGGTTGTCGCACATCGCGAGGTCCTGGTAGACGGTCGCGATCCCCAGCAGCCGGGCGTCCTGGGGGCGTTTGATGGAGATGGCGCTGCCCTGCCACTCGATGACGCCCTTGTCGGCGGGACCCGCCCCCGAGATCACTTTCACCAGGGTGGACTTCCCGGCGGCGTTGTCGCCCATCAGGGCGACCACCTCCCCGGCCCCGATCTCCAGCTCGACGTCCACCAGCGCCTGGACGGCGGCGAACCGCTTGGAGACACCGCGCAAGGCCAGCAGGGGCTGTACCGGCACTGCTCACCTCCTTCCCCGGGTTCATCCGGTGATCCCCGCCTTGGCACACGCGGCCCGGAGCTCAGGGGTGCAGATCTGATCGATGGTGTACAAACCATCCTTTATCAGAGTGTCCTTGATGGTGCCGACGGTCACCGACACGGAGGGCAGGAGGGTCGCCGGGATGTCCTTCGTGGTGGCGTTGTCCACGGTGGAGGTGGCGATCGACTCGACCGGCTCACCGCGCCCCAGGGCGACCGCCATCTCGACGGCGGCGTCGGCCGCGGACTTGTAGGGCTTGTACACGGTCATGTACTGGTCGCCCTTGACGATGCGCCGTACGGCCAGGAGGTCGGCGTCCTGTCCGGTGACCGGTGGCAGCGGCCTGACCTCGGTGGCGTTGAGGGCGGAGATCACGGCGCCGGCGAGGCTGTCGTTGGCGGCCAGGACGCCGTCGATCCTGTTCGCGCCCAGGGCGGCGATGGCGCCGCGCATGTTGACGAAGGCGTTCTCCGGACGCCAGCCGACCGTGTCGTACGACTTTCCGATCTTCACCTTGCCCTGGAGGACGGAGAGGGAGCCCTGTTTGAACCAGTCGGCGTTCGGGTCGGTCGTGGCGCCGTTCATCATGACGATCTGCCCGCCGTCCGCCTTCGCGCCCATCGCCTTCAGCAGCCCCTCGCCCTGGAGCCGGCCGACCTCGGCGCCGTCGAAGGTGACGTACCCCGAGATCGGACCCTGCGCGAGCCGGTCGTAGGCGACCACCGGGATGCCGGCCCGGTCCGCCGCCACGACCGACGGCCGCAGCAGCTTGGGGTCGACGGCGGCCACGATCAGGACGTCCACACCCCGGGTGATCATGGCCTCGAGCTGCTGCCGCTGGACCGCCGGATCGGGCGTGGCGGCGACCGAGACCGCCGGGCAGGACGGACACAGCTCCTTGAGCTTCTTCTCGATCAGGGGCCGGTCGAACTGCCCGAACCGCGAGGCGCCGCCGCCCGGGAGCAGGAGGCCGACGGTGAGGTCGCCGTCCTTGCCGCTCCCGTCACCGCCCCCGCCCCCGCCGCACGCCCCGACGAGGCTCAGGGCGGCGACGACGGCGACGGCCAACGACCCACGCCCCATCAGCCTCCACCCCGGCCTCTTGGACCGCTGCCCGGAATCACGTCTATCACTATTGATGCACGTATCGTCCTTTATGCGTGCATTGCCCGTAATGGGTGCATGATGCCCAGCGTAGCCAAGGTGCCGGTTTCGCGTTCAACTGAACGGGCGGGGGCGGGGAACCGTCCGTCAGCCGCCGTCGGGGGAGGCGGCGAGACGGAAGGGGCGTGTGCGCGGCCCCCGGCGGCACGGGGCACACGGGTCACACAGGTCACACGGGTCACCCGCAGCCCTGCGCCGCCTCCTCGCCGAGCCCGCCGAACGCGCCCCGGGGTGCGAGCCCCGGGGGACACCCGGCGCGGACAGATCGAATTAACCGCGTGGATGCGTCCGGACCCTCGCGCCGGGCGGCTCCTGCTGTAAGGCTCGGACGCGTGACGTACGTAGTGACCGTGGAGACCTGCATCCCGGAGGGCACTCCGGAGATGGACCCCCTGCAGCGCGCCGGCGCGGTGGCGCTCATCGAGGACGGATTCGACTCCGTGCGGGCCGTCGAAGGGCCCGACGGTCTGGAAGTGGACGTCCTCGACACCATCGTGGCCGTCCACCCCGGCGGAGCCCTTCTGAAGGTCGTCGTCGACGCTCCCGCCCTCGAGTTCGCCGAGGACTCGGTACGGGTGCTCGTCGACGAACTCCTGGAGCGCACCGAGCTGCTGGCCGACTGGGAGATCGAGCGCTGCGAGGTCGAACTCCACCAGGACCTCGCCATGGCGAGCCTGGAGGCCGCCGACGGCCCCGACGCACCGCCCGACGACCCCGTCGCGCGCAAGGCCCGCCACTCCGAGGGCCCGACGGACGACGTCACCGGCGCGGGCCACGACGCCGAGGGCCGAGCCGCGACCGTACGCAGCCGGATGCTGGAGCTCGCGGACGACCTGCTCGCCCTCGCCCCGGCCATGTTCGGCGTCTTCGAGGACGAGGACGGCCACGCCGTTCCCGCCGAGAGCGCCAGACTCGCCGCCGGCGCCCTCGTCCACGCGACGGACGTCCTGGTGGACGAGCTGTTCGAGGACCTCCAGGTGCTGACCCAGGAGGACGCCACCGTCGCGGAGTGCGAAGGTCCCCTGTGGCACCTGGAGCGCCTCCCGGACCGCTACGCCCTGGAGTACGACGCCCACTTCGCCCGCCGCTTCCTGGTCACCGTCATAGCCCTGACCACCCGCTTCACCGACGGCAGCTTCCAGCGGCTGAGCTGTGTGGCCGAGGAACTCGCCCTGCGCCTCCTCCTCGGCCAGACCACCATGATCCTGGAACTGCACGACCTCCTCGACGACGACGTCTCGGCCGCCCTGGACGCGCTGGCCGACCACCTGTACGAGGACACGGCCCACGACCGCCTCTACGACGAGACATCCCTGGAAACCTCGCCCGTCCCCTTCGGCGACTGGTTCACCCCCTTCCTCCGGGGCGACGACCGGGGCAGACACATCCACCCCTCGGCGACGGACGAACCGGACACGGCTCCCCGCTGACAGCGTCCAGGGGGAGCCGGAACCGGCCGTAGGGCCTGGCGCGACGCACGCACCAGGCCCTCGGTTTCCGCGTCACTCACGTCAGGTCGCGGTGGAACCTCGCGGTCGACCAGACGTACCCGAGCACCGCGAGGCCCGCGCACCAGGCGACGGCGATCCGCCCGTTGTGGCCGATGTGCGTGCCGAGCAGCAGGCCGCGCGGGGGCTCGATGGCCGGGTGAACGGCTGGTACTCGGCGACCGGCTGGAACCAGCTCGGCATCGCGTGAAACCGATCCGCGAGGGACGCCATCGTGCGGAAGCGGGCGATGATGCCGGCGGTCATGTCCATGGCTGGTGGGGTCCACCCCGCGCAGCCGTACGTCGACCAATGGCACCGGATGGCACCACGTGGAACCATCCGACACCGGGGACGAGCCGGCCCCCGGACTCGATGCCCCGGTCGGCCATCGACGGTTGTTGGCGGTTGGCTGTACAGCGGTCTCGGGATCAGGGAAGCCGCCCGGCCTGGTGTAGTGCGTCGAAAGCCAGCCCGTCGACGGCCGAGACTCGGTCCCGATCGGCATGGCGGAACCACGCCTTTTCGGCGATCTCCCTCGAAGGGGTCAGCTCACCGTGGTGATCGGCGGTGTAACAGATCATCCGGAAGGGGCCGTGCTCCGGATGGCCCTCGCCGATCTCGAAGGTGCCGAAGAGCACCATGGAATCGGGATCGATAGCCGCCCGCAGTTCCTCGTCGATCTCCCGCACCAACGTCTCGCTGTCGGACTCGCCCGGCTCGCGATGACCGCCCGGGAAGTAGAAGCGATCTCTACCGTGACTGCGCGTCACCAACACCCGGTCGTCCCGAACCAGGATCCACGCCACCTTCTCCGGCACACCGTTGCCATTCGACATGGCTCGGCACGGTATCGGAGGGCATCGTCCGCGTCAGCACCGTCCGCACACTGAGCTTGGGGCCCATGCACAGACCGTGGAGGCCGCAGATCGGCGCGACGTCGGCCGCGAGGGAGCACCGCTTCAGGAGTTCGATCCCATCCCGCTCCACCTGCCGTCGGCGACCGGTGCGACGGTCGGACACAGACGCTGGGTGCGCCCGCGTCCGGCGTCGTTGATGTCAGCCCGGGATGTCAGAAGCCTGCCGATCCGCACCTCTGCAGAGATCAGCCACCGGGCTCCCCTCGGGACTCCGTCTCACGGCCCGGCTCCCTGACCTTGAAGAGCCCCGGGCAGAGCGGCTCCGTCGTCAGCGGCTGCTCGTGGTGCCGATGTCGGAGATGTGGTTGTACCGCTCCACCAGCACGAAGAGCTTGATCTTCCGGGTCGTCTCTCCGCCGCCGAAGGTCAGGGTGACGATGACCTCATGGGCGTGACCTATGGCTCCGTTGTCGGTCAGCGTCCACTTCACCGGGACGTTCTGGGCACGCAGGACGCCGTCCGCCCCGTTCCTCCTCTCCCAGGCCGCCAGCCGCTTGGCGAAGTCGGGCGTCAGGTAGTGCTTGCGGAGCGCCTTGGCCAGCGTGGCGTCCGGGTCCGGGTAGTCGCCCTTGGCGTCGATGTACGCGCCGTAGAAGTCGGCGACCCTGGTCAGTGCCTGGCCGTGCGTGCCGCTGACCGACTGCGCCGCGGCGGTGGACGCCTTTGCGGGGGCATGGACGGACGCCTGTGCCGACACCTGTGTGGAGACACCGAGCCCGACTGCCAGGACGAGGCCGGCGGCGACGGCCGCGCGGCGGCCCGGACGACGGTGGGTGGGGGACTTCCTGTTCATGTGCGTCTTCCTTTTCCGATCCATACGTGGTTGATGCCGGCCCGGTGTCTTCGCCCCGGAGCCGTCGTGTGGCTGTCGCCCTCTCCGGACGGCGGGCGCCTCCCGGAGTCGTGAACTGCTGCTGCTGGAACGCGTGAACAAGGCCACGCGCAGGCCACTTCGGCTGTGCCGGGACCGAGTCCAGCTGCATCGCGCCGCATGGCCCTGTCGACGGTCGGTTGGCCGCCCTCCCCACCCCCGTGGCGGAGGGCGGCCACCAGTCGCGCGGTCAGCGGAGCTTGTTTCGCGGCCGTGACGGCCGTCTTCCAGAAGGCCTTCACCGGCGCGTCCGCTCCTCGACCGTCGATGTCCTTGTTCAGCCGCGGGAAGCGCATGCGGCGGAAGGTCGGCCGCCGCGAGGAAGCCGGCGCCTCGGCCGCGACGTCTGCCGGTGCGGCGAGCGTCGCGCCGAGTGTGAGCCCCTGACGGCGAGTGCGAGGCGCGGGCCTGCTCGGGTGCGCTCGGGCATGGGTGTCCCCCGTGGATGAGTGTGTGGGTGTCATGTGTCGCCCGTCGCCGACTGGTCGGTCCGGCCCTGGTCGGTGCGACACCAAGAGCATCAGCCGTCATGGCGGCCCAGCGCAACGCCGAACGCCCGTCCGGCCGGGGTGGAACCATCCCAGCCCATCTGACGTGCAGGTATATGGACCGCCTGAGATACGGGGACACGAAGGAGGACGGGGAACGGTGTCGAGCGAGGACGACGTCGAGCAGTTCGCGGCGCTGCTGCGCCGGCTGAAGAACCGCACGGACAGGAGCTACGGCTCCCTGGCCCGCCGTCTCGCCATGAACACCTCCACGCTGCACCGCTACTGCGCGGGCGAGGCGGTCCCGCAGGACTACGCCCCGGTGGAGCGTCTGGCCGCCTTCTGCGGGGCGACACCGGAGGAACGTCTCGAACTGCACCGCCTGTGGCTGCTCGCGGTGACGGGGGCGGCACGAGCGGTTCACCGTCGCGACCCGACGCGGCCGCGCCCGACGCGGGGCTGCCCGCGCCCGACGCCGGGCCGCCCACTTCCGACGCTCCCGGACCACCGGGCAGTCCCGAGTCGTCGACCCAGTCGGATGCGGCCCGTTCGACCGGACGGCCCTGGTACCGCCGTCGCCGCACCGTCGTCGGCGCCGCTGCGGCGACCGTACTGCTGGTGACGCTGGGCAGTGTGTCGGCGCTGTCGGCCGACTGGTCCCACGACAACTCCGCGAAGGCCCACGGCCAGTCCCGTACGACAGGAACGGGTACGTCACCCCACCCCTCGGCCCCTGCGCACAGCACCGCCCCCAGCCGTTCGTCGGCCTCACCCTCCGCAGGAGTACGGGCTCCGGGGAGCCCCGAGTCGAAGGGCGGACCGTCGTCGGACCCGAAGGGCGACGCCCCCGCGCCGAGCGGTGTGCCGCTCGCCTGGACCGCCGACTCACAGATCTGGGACGGTGGTTGCGGCCACGACTACGTCATCGGGAAAAAGCCGACCCAGGTGCCCCCGCCGCCGGTCCAGCAGGACGCCGAGGTGTGGGCGGCGACGCAGCAGGCGGTGCCCGGGCGGCAGATGATCGTGCAGATCTCGGTGCAGGGCAAGTCGTCCACGGCCGTGGTCCTGGAGGCCCTCCGGGTCCGCGTCGTCAGCCGCGGCGCCCCGGTCACCGGTAACGCGTACGCCATGGGCCAGGGCTGCGGCAGCGATCTGCCGCCCCGTAACTTCTCCGTGAACCTGGACGTCAACCGCCCGATCGCCCACGCACGCCCCGGCAACGACAGCGGAAAGCCGTCCCCCGCAGTGCGGTTCCCCTACCGCGTCTCCGCCGAGGACCCGGAGGTGCTGCAGGTCACCGCGACGACCGAGGCCTACGACTGCAGCTGGTACCTGGAACTCGACTGGTCCTCGCAGGGCCGCACCGGCACGGTCCGCATCGACGACCACGGCCGCCCCTTCCGCACCACCAGCATCAAAGGACTGCCCCACTACTGGTACGGCACGAACGTCCACAATGTGCGTCAGTGGGTACTCACCGACTCTTGAGGGAACACCGGAGCCGCTCAGGCCCGGGCGCGGCACGCAAGTGGCACCCACGGCATCCCAGGACGGCGTCTCAGGCACTGCTCGTCTGCGCAGGTCAGAGTGGGTGGGATGGTTGCGTCGTCGCGGGTTGGGCGGTGGTGGTTGCGGTGGGTCCTCGGTGTCTTTGAAGCTGTGGGTGTCGCACCGGCCGGGCTGACTTGAGGCCCCGTCAGCAGCCTTGTGACGACTCCCGCCTTGTCCCCGCGTACCGGGCATCCGTGTGCCCGGGCGCCGGAGGCGCGGCGTTCGGCCGTCATCGAGACCCTGCGGCGCCGGCCGGCAGCGACACCCTACGGACCACTTACCAAGAAGGAAGACAGACATGATCAGGAACACGCACGCCCTTCGTCGTCAGGGCCGCCGTGCGGCCGTCGCTGCCGGTCTCGTCCTGGCCGTCGGGCTCGGTGTGTCGACGCAGGTAGCCGCACAGGCCGCCGTCCCCGCCCCCGCGAAGGCATCCGCGAAGACGTCCACCGCGGTGCGGTCGGTCAGTGGCTTCAACGGTGACCTGGTGACCCAGGTCGCCGACTTCTACGGCGCGTACGTCGACGCGAAGGAGGACGCCACGGGCCCGGACACCGCACTGCTCAAGGCGCTGCGCGCGCACTACCTGACGCCCGACTTCGCCAAGCGGCTGGCGGCCTGGGAGAAGAAGAACAAGGTGGACGGTCTCCTGCGGGCCCGGAACGTCCCGGTGGACTGGACGGTGACCGAAGGCGGCAACGGCCTCGAGGTCGTCGTCACCCTGGGCTTCGGCGGCGGGGAGTCGCCGACGACGACGACCAAGCTCGTCGTGAAGCTGGAGCCGGTGTCCGGCGACGTCACCGACATCCGCACCACGAGCGCCCGCTGACCACGCAGCCGCTCCGCCTGGTCCCCTTCCGGCTTCGGCCGGGGGCGGGACCGGCAGCGCCGATGACCCACCGGCGGCCCTCGGGGGCTACACGGCCCATTGCTTCGTCAGTCGCCGGTTTCCGCCACGTCGGCGGCGGGGACCGGGACCCAGCGGCCGGGGTGGTGAGAGACGCGGTCGTACCGGTAGCCCGGCAGCCCCTTGGTGCTGGTGGTGCGGAAAGGGCGGCCGTGGTCGTCGATGCGGACCGTGCCGGTGCGGCCCTGTGAGGACCAGACGAGGTCGAGGTACCAGTCGCAGGTGCAGGACTCGTTGAGGGTGGAGACCACCAGGACTTCGGGCTCCTGCAGGGACACCAGGTAGGGGAAGGCGATCGCGGGGATCGGCGTGCCCGCCCCGTCGTCGCCGGGAACCGAACGGGCCAGTGGCTGGTCCGCGTCGAGGTTCACGTCGAAGAAGCGGGGGATGATGCCGGCGCCGCAGCCGGGGCTCAAGGAGTAGACGATGCCCCGGTCGGCGGCGGGGGTGACGCGATTGACCACGCGCACATGCAGGGCCTCCAGGACGACGGCGGCGGAGCCTCGCCCCTGCACCGTGATCTGCACGCCGGTGGGACCCCCGTGCACCGCCTGCTGGGAGGCGGCCCACGCTGCGATGTCCTCCGGGTGGGGCGGCGGCGGGACCTCCTGCGGTGGCTTGGCGACGACGTACTCTTCGCCGCAACCGTTGAGTCCGAGTGTGTGGGAGTTGGCGGTCCAGGTGAGAGGGGCCACCGGTGAGGCCGTGCCGGCGCTTGCCTGGTTCGGTCCGTTGCGGGTGGCCGACCCGGCGGGGGGTGCGGCGGCGGAAGCGGTGAGGCCGAGGAGCGCGGCGACGAGCGAGGCCGCCAGTGCCATCGACCGTACGGGTCGCCGTCGAAGACGCCCGCCGTGGAGCCGCGGCCAGGGCGGTGAGGCTGACTCGGCCCGCTGGCCGGCCGGTGAGACGGGCCCGGGCGCCTCCACGACCGGGCCGACCGGGCTGCTGCCGCCCGCGGAGACGGCCGATGCGGCATCGCTTGCGACTGCGTTCGTGGCGGTGTGGGACGCCGGTGCCTGCCGGGTATCGGATGGGCGTGGTCGTTGCCGCGCGGCGGCGGCCACGATCCACCGGCGGTGCAACTCCGTGCGTTCTTCGGGGGAGGCACCGCAGAGCGCGGCGAACCGCTCGATTCCAGCGAAGTCCTGCGGGACCGCTTCTCCGGAGCAGTAGCGGTGCAGGGTGGAGGCGTGCACGTCCAGCCGACGGGCCAGTGCCGCGTAACTGCGGCCGGTGCGCTCCTTCAGACGCGTCAGCAGTAACGCGAACTCCGCTACATCGTCGTGGATCGAATCCATGTGGTCCGTACCCGTATCCATTTGTCGGCTCATGCGGGCCTGCCCCGATGCGGCACGCTATCCCAGGCGCCCCCCGTGTCTGCACGCCCCTACGTCCGAGACGGTTCCAGGGTTGCGAGGAGCTGTTCTGCGGGCGGTCTCACGGGGTGGAAGAGAATCGATAGTCCCGCGCAATTAGACGCGCAGCAACGCCAGAGGGCCCTTACCGATCCGGTAAAGGCCCTCTGATCTGCTACTTAACTGTCGGGGTGGCGGGATTTGAACCCACGACCTCTTCGTCCCGAACGAAGCGCGCTGCCAAGCTGCGCTACACCCCGATGTCGCTGCTGTCCTGCTTGTCGCGGCGACGTCGTTTACTTTAGCCCACTGGTGGCTGGAGACGAAATCCGGTTTTGGCGCGGTGGCGGATCGGGTTGGGGCGGATGCGGTCGAGGGTCACGAGGAGGAGGGCGAGGGCGTAGAAGGAGAGGCCGAGGAGGAGGGCGTTGGCCAGGGCGTGCCGGAAGCCGTGGGTCTCGGCGTCGAGGAAGGGGTAGAGGTAGCGGGCCGGGGCGCCGGGGGTGATCAGGGCCGCTCTGAGGAGGAAGAAGAGCAGGTAGGCCGCGGGGTAGAGCATCCATGTCGCCGCCAGGCGCAGGCGGAGGCGGGCCGGAGGGGTCAGGAGCAGCCAGTCGAGGGCGGCCGCTGTCGGGGTGACCTTGTGGAGGAGGAGCTGGGCCACTGCCGCCCAGCCGGTGGGGGCGGTGGTGGGGTCCGTAACCGAGAACGGGGGCGCCGTGTCCGTCAGGAGCAGGTGGTACACCAGGCCCGTGATCGTGATGTAGAGCAGTGCGGCACCGGTCAGGGCGGAGGAGAGAGGGGCACGGGCCGACCAGGCGCGGCCGGCCGAGGCGAGGGTGACCACGGCCAGCAGGGCGTTGCTCTGGAGGGAGAAGTGGCTCAGCGTTCGCAGGACGTCGTCGGTCGTCATGAGCGCGAGGATCACGCCGGCGGCCGCCGTACCGGCCAGCAGCAGGCGGAGGGCGGCGGCCAAGGGGCGGCGTACGGGGGGTACCACCGCGGACGCGGGGACGAAGGAGGGCAGGAGCGCGTGGGTCCGCGGAATCGCGGGCAGGTCCGGGATGTCCCTGGGTATCGGCGCGGTCATGCCCCCAACGTAGGCATATGGGGGAAAGGGGGCGATGTGGGTGGGCTGGATGGGGGAGGAACCCCCGGACGCCCCCTTCAGTGCTGAGCAGCTGGCGCGGGCCTTCAGTGCCGACCAGCCGACACCGGCCACAGTGCCGACCAGCCGACACCGGCCACAGTGCCGACCAGCCGACACCGGCCACAGTGCCGACCAGCCGACACCGGCCACAGTGCCGACCAGCCGACACCGGCCACAGTGCCGACCAGCCGACACCGGCCACAGTGCCGACCAGCCGACACCGGCCTCAGTGCCGAGCAGCCGGCGCCCGCTTCACTCCCGTCCCACCAACGTCAACAACGTCACCTCCGGCGGGCAGGCGAACCGTACGGGTGTGTAGCGGCTCGCCCCGCAGCCGGCCGAGACGTGCAGGTAGGACGTCCGTCCCTCCGCCGTGTGCGTGGACAGGCCCTTCACGCGGTCCGTGTCGAGGTCGCAGTTGGTGACGAGGGCGCCGTAGAAGGGGATGCAGAGCTGGCCGCCGTGGGTGTGACCGGCGAGGATCAGCGGGTAGTCGTCCGCCGTGTACGCGTCGAGGACGCGGAGGTACGGCGCGTGGACGACGCCCATCGAGAAGTCCGCGGAGGCCGAGGGGCCGCCGGACACCTGGGCGTAGCGGTCCCGCTTGATGTGCGGGTCGTCCACGCCGGTCAGCTCGATCGCCATGCCGTCGATCTTCAGGACACCGCGGGTGTTCGTCAGGTTCAGCCAGCCCGCGCCGTCGAAACCGTCCCGCAGGTCCTCCCACGGGTTGTGGACGACGTCGACGGCGGGGGCGTTGCCGTTCAGGCCGTGGCGGCCCTGCACCTTCTCCAGCAGGTAGCGGGCGGGGTTGCGCAGCTTGGGGCCGTAGTAGTCGTTCGAGCCGAAGACGTACGCGCCCGGGAACTCCATCAGGGGGCCGAGCGCGTCCAGCGTCTCCGGGATGCCCTCGGGGTCGGAGAGGTTGTCGCCCGTGTTGATCACGAAGTCGGGGCGCAGACCGGCCAGCGAGCGCAGCCAGCGCTGCTTCTTGCGCTGGCCGCCGACCATGTGGATGTCGGAGACCTGCAGCACGCGCAGGGGGCGCATTCCGGAAGGGAGGACGGGGACCGTCACCCGTCGCAGGCGGAAGAGGCGGGGCTCGACACCCGCCGCGTACACCAGACCGGCGGCGCCAGCCGCCGCGATGGACAGGGGTACTCCGTATCGCGCGCGCATGCCTCCATCGTCTCAGACCCGTTGGGGCAGGCTGACACCCCGTCGGCCGTCGGCCCTTAAATGAACGGGCGTCGGGCTTGCCACACCTGCGACAATCACACCCATGACCACGCTCAAGTCGAAGCTGCAGGAAGACCTCAACGCCGCGATCAAGGAGCGCGACGAGCTCCGCTCCTCGACGCTACGGCTGACGCTCGCCGCGATCACCAAGGAGGAGGTCGCGGGCAAGGAGAAGCGCGAGCTCTCCGACGACGAGGTGCAGAAGGTGATCACCCGTGAGGCGAAGAAGCGCCGGGAGGCGGCCGATGCCTTCGCGCAGGGCGGTCGCGCCGAGTCCGCCGAGCGGGAGAAGGCGGAGGGCGAGGTGCTCGCCGGGTACCTGCCGAAGCAGCTCGGCGACGACGAGCTGAACGACATCGTCGCGCAGGCCGTCGAGGAGGCGAAGGCGGCGGGCGCCGAGGGGCCGCGGGCCATGGGCGCCGTCATGAAGATCGTGAACCCGAAGGTGGCGGGGCAGGCGGAGGGCGGCCGCGTCGCCGCGATCGTGAAGAAGCTGCTCGCGGGCTGAGCCGGGCCCCAGGCCGACGCCGGGCGCCGGGCGCCGTACCAGCGAAACGGCCCCTGCTTCTCGTACCCCTCACAGGGCGGTACGAGAAGCAGGGGCCGTCCCCTGTGTGTCACCGGTACGTGCCTACCGGTACGTCGCTACCGGTACGTGCCCACCGGTACGTGGCTACCGGTACATGACTACTGGTACGCGCCCAGCGGCGGAGCGGCTCTCAGCCCCTTCCGCCCCCGTTCCCGTTCCCGTTGCCGTTCCCCTGGAACAGGTTGCCGAAGTCCGTCGAGGTGTCGCCGCCGGTCGACGAGGAGCCGCCGTCGGTCGACGTGCCGTTGGACGTGCCGCCGTCGAAGAGGCCGCCGATGAAGCCGTTGTTGCCGCCGTCGTTCCCGTTGTTGTTGTCGTCCCCGTTGTCGTCGTTGTCGTCGCCCCGGTCCTGGTTGCTGCGCGGGATGGAGACGATGTTGAAGTTCGGGGCGTCCTTGTTCTCCAGGGCGCCGTTCATCGCGTCGCGCCAGATCGGGCCGGGGGTGTCACCGCCGTACACCTGGGGGTGGTAGACGCCACCGATGTAGATGTTGGTCATCTGGACCTTCTGGGTGGCGCTGCCGACCCAGACGGCGCCCGAGAGGTTCGGGGTGTAGCCGACGAACCAGGCGTTCTTGCGGGAGTCCGTCGTACCGGTCTTACCGGCGTTGGCGCGGCCGGAGAGGCCGGCCTGCTGGCCCGTACCGGAGTCGATCACACCGCTGAGCAGGGTGTTGATGGTGTCCGCGGTCTTCTCGCTCATCGCCCGCGAGCAGGTCGACTTCGGGACCTCCAGCGACTTCTTCTTGCCGTTGACGGTCTGGGCGATCGACTCGATGGCGATCGGGGTGCAGTACATGCCCCGGCTGGCGAAGGCGGCGTACGCGCTGGCCATGGTGAGAGGGGAGAGACCGGTCGAACCGAGGGTCATCGACGACGGCACCTCGGGGACCTTGTCGCCGTTGCCCTGGACCACGCCGAGCGCGTTGGTCATCTTCACCACGGGGCACATGCCGATGTCGGCGAGCATCTGCACGAAGTAGGTGTTGACCGACTTCGCCATGGCGGTCTGCAGGTCGTACGGGCCCTTCTCGGACTCGCTCTCGTTCTCCAGCTTGTAGCCGCCGTCGTTCCTCCAGGGGCTGCCGCTGCAGGTCTGGACCGTGGCCGGGTACTGCATCTCGTACGGCGCCGAGTACGTCTGGTTGGCCGGGCGGCCCTCCTCGATCGCTGCGGCGGCCACGAACGGCTTGAACGTCGAACCGGTCGGGAAGCCGAAGTTCGAGCCGCCCATGGAGGCGTTGACGGAGTAGTTGTACTCGGTCTCGTTCTTGCCGTAGCCGTACGGCTTGGACTGGCCCATTCCGAGGATCTTGCCGGTGCCGGGCTCGACGAGCGTGGCGGCGGCGGCGACCTTGTCCGACTTGTAGACGTGCTTCTTCAGGCTGTCCTGCACGGACTTCTGGGACTGCGGGTCGAGGGTGGTCCGGATGGTCAGACCGCCCTGGTTCCAGAGCTTGGCCCGTGCCTCCTTCGTCTTGCCGAAGACCGGGTCGCTGAGGAAGACGCGCTCGACGTACTTGCAGAAGAAGCTGGCGCCGCGGACGGCGGTGATGCAGCCGTTCTTCGGCTGGGTGACCTTCAGGCCCAACGGGGTCTTCTGCGCCTTGGCCGCCTCGGCCTCGGAGATGTCGCCGACCTCGGCCATGCGCTGGAGCACGGTGTTACGGCGCTTGGTGGCCTCGGTCGCGTCGTTGACCGGGTCGTAGCGGCTCGGGGACTGGACGATGCCGGCCAGCAGCGCCGCCTGGGGGAGGGTGAGGTCCTTGGCGTGCTTGGAGAAGTAGCGCTGCGAGGCCGCCTCGACGCCGTAGGCCTGCTCGCCGAAGAACGTGATGTTCAGGTAGTTCTCGAGGATCTTCTTCTTGCCGAGCTCCTCCTCGACCTGGATCGCGTACTTCAGCTCCTTGATCTTGCGGCCGATGGTCTGCTGGGTGGCCTGCGCGACCTTCGTCGGGTCGTCGCCGGCCTCCTCCACGAAGACGTTCTTCACATACTGCTGTGTGAGCGTCGAGGCGCCCTGGGAGACGCCGCTGCTCTGCACGTTCTTGTTGAGGGCGCGCAGGACGCCCTTCAGGTCGATCGCGCCGTGCTGGTAGAAGCGCGAGTCCTCGATCGCGACGATCGCCTTCTGCATGTACGGCGAGACGTTCTTGAGGTCGACGACCGTGCGGTCACGGGAGTAGACCTGGGCGATCTGGGAGCCCTTGGCGTCCAGGATCGTGGTGCGCTGGCTCAGCGGCGGTGTCTTCAGGTTGGCCGGGAGCTCGTCGAACGACTCGACCGACCCCTTGGCGGCCAGCCCCAGGGCGCCGAAGGCGGGCAGCGCGATGCCCGCCAGCACGGCTCCGGAGAGCACACTGACACCGAGGAACTTGGCGGCCTGCTGCGTGGCGGACAGGCCACCGCCCGAGCGCTTGTTTGGCATGAGGGCAGCCTACGTTCTCATTCGCCGGACACGCGTATATGCCTTGGCCTAAGCTGCTCCCAACTGTCACAGCAGTAGGGCCACGTATCAATACGTCCGGCGACCCCGAATCGTTCTGGAGGTTCCCCAACTTTTTTGGTGGGGGCGTGCCCGAATCCGCCTTGTGTGTCATCCGGCGCCCGTTGTGACCCAAGTGAACTGTCCCGTTTGCGGGAAAGGTCACGTATGTCGCAGGCTCACTCCCCCGGGTGATCTGCCGCTTACCCATAGTCCGTTCGGGCCATTCAAGATTGGGCCCGAAGGGGGTGTTGCGCTGTGCCCACCTTCCGTAACGTCCTCAACTGGCGGCGGTGAATATGCCGCTGCCGCCGTGGGGGAGCCTCGATTCGGGAGAGGACGGCGCCGGTATGGGCTGGGTTACCGACTGGAGTGCGCAGGCCGCCTGCCGCACTACCGATCCGGATGAACTGTTCGTTCAGGGAGCAGCGCAGAACAGGGCCAAGGCGGTGTGCACCGGATGCCCGGTACGCACCGAATGTCTGGCCGACGCGCTCGACAACCGCGTCGAGTTCGGCGTGTGGGGAGGCATGACGGAGCGCGAGCGCCGCGCCCTGCTGCGCAGGCGGCCGACCGTCACCTCGTGGCGCCGGCTCCTTGAGACCGCGCGGTCGGAGTACGAGCGCGGCGCGGGCATCGTGTCGCTCGACGACGACGAGATGTACGAGAACTACGCGGCGGTGAGCTGAGCAGACCCCCTCCGTCCGAAGGACCCTCACCGCTCAGGGGGCCCACGCGACTTGGGGGCCCACGCGACTGGGGGAACGCCTCGGCGCAGGGCAACACGTCGGCTCAGGGCAACACGTCGGCTCAGGGCAACACGTCGGCTCAGGGCAACACGTCGGCTCAGGGCAACACGTCGGCTCAGGGCAACACGTCGGCTCAGGGCAGTGCTTCGGCTCAGAGGAACGCCTCGGCTCAGGGGATCTGCCCCCAGGGACCCCTCCGCTCAGGGGACCCCTCCGCTCAGGGGAACGCCTTCGCTCAGGGCATCGGCGCCCAGCGGAGCGCCTCGGCTCAGAGGATCTGCGCCCAGGGAGGACCTCTTCTCTCAGGGGACCGTCCCCGCTCAAGGGATCGCCGCTGCTCAGAGAGCTCTCACCGCTCGGGAGACTCGCTGCGCTCGGCAGGCACCCTTTGCCGGGGATGGTGTCTCGGCCTCGCGGGCAACTCCGCCGGGGATGCCGTCTCGGCTGGTGGCCAACCTCCGCCGGGGAAACTGCTTACGCCCGGTGGCCAACCTCCGCTGGGGAGGCCTTACGCCCGGTGGGCAATCTCCGCTGGGGAGGCCTTACGCCCGGTGGGCAACCTCCGCTGGGGAGGCCTTACGCCCGGTGGGCAACCTCCGCTGGGGAGGGCTTACGCCCGGTGGGCAACCTCCGCTGGGAAGGCTGCTTACGCCCGGTGGCCACTGTCCGTGCCGCCGACGCCCTCCCCGGGAAGCGCGCCGCGCCGTCTCCGCTCGGCGGGCACCCTCCGGCAAGGAGCCGTCGCCGTGCGACGGTCGGCGTCTGCTGGCGGGCGCCCTCGGCCGAGAGGCCCGCGGCTCAAGTCGCCACGGCGGTGTCCGCCGTCGGTCGCTCAGACGTCGGTGGTCTCGGGCAGCTCCGGTCGGTTGGCCGCGAGCCGACTGCCAATGTCGCGCAGTCCCGTCAGATCGTGTACGTCGCCCGGCAGCGCCGCCACTTCGGCCACCGCGACCTCCGGGTGGAGCGCGGTGAAGCGGTCGCGCGTGCGTTGCTCCCGGGAGAGCAGGTGCATCCGCTCGGCGTGCAGCCGGAGCAGGCCTGCGGTGAGCTGATCGGCGTCGGGGGAGCCGGACCCGGGATCGGTTGCTGGAGGTTCAGAACTGCCGTACGTGTCGGGAGAGTTACGAAGTCCAGCTTTCCCGCCGTCCTGATCCACAATGCGGGGCTCTCCAAGATTTTCCACCGCGGGGGGATCGACCGGGGTGTCGTCCGGGCCGTCGGCCAGGTCGAGATTCTCCGCTGCGGCCAGCGCCCGCTCGGCGGAGAGCTGGGCGGCGCCGCTGCCGTGGACCCGGTTGAGCACCAGGCCGGCCAGCGGCATGCTCTCCGCGGCCAGCCGCTCCACGAAGTACGCGGCCTCCCGCAGTGCGTCCCGCTCGGGAGCCGCCACCACCAGGAACGCCGTCCCCGGCGCCTGGAGCAGTTTGTACGTGGCGTCCGCGCGTGTGCGGAACCCGCCGAACATCGAGTCCATCGCCGCCACGAACGTCTGCACGTCCTTCAGCAGTTGCCCGCCCAGCAGCTTGCCGAGCGCGCCGGTCATCATCGACATCCCGACGTTCAGGAACTTCATCCCCGCGCGCCCGCCGACCTTCGCGGGTGCCAGCAGCACACGGATCAGCTTGCCGTCCAGGAACGAACCGAGCCGCTTCGGCGCGTCCAGGAAGTCCAGCGCGGAACGGGACGGAGGCGTGTCGACGACGATCAGGTCCCACTCGTCCCGGGCACGGAGCTGGCCCAACTTCTCCATCGCCATGTACTCCTGCGTGCCGGCGAAACCGGCGGAGAGCGACTGGTAGAAGGGGTTCGACAGGATCGCCGCCGCCCGCTCCGGATCCGCGTGCGCCTCGACGATCTCGTCGAACGTGCGCTTCATGTCGAGCATCATCGCGTGCAGTTCGCCGCCGTCCCCCTCGACGCCCTTCACCCGGCGCGGAGTGTTGTCGAGGGAGTCGATGCCCATGGACTGGGCGAGCCGGCGCGCCGGGTCGATGGTGAGCACCACCACCTTGCGGCCCCGCTCGGCCGCCCGCAGGCCGAGCGCCGCCGCCGTCGTCGTCTTGCCGACGCCGCCCGAACCGCAGCACACCACGATCCGCGTCGCCGGGTCGTCCAGCAGCGGGTCGAGATCGAGCACGCGCGCGGGGGAGAGCCGGTGCTGTGCCTGGCCCTGGTCCCGACTCATACGGTCCCCCTCATGCGATCTGCTGCTCACGCAGCTCGGTGGCGAGTTGGTACAGGCCCGCCAGATCCATTCCCTCGGCGAGCAGCGGCAGTTCGTGCAACGGCAGGCCCAGCTGGCCCAGGACCGCGCGCTGCTCCTGCTCCAGCGCGTGCCGCTCGGCGTACTCCTCGGCCTGCTGCAGGAGCGGGTCCACCAGCCGCTCGGCGTGTCCGCCGCGCCGCGCCCCGCCCAGCCCGGCCGCGGACAGCGACCGCGCAATGGACGAACGTGTCACGGTTCGTACGAGTTCCAGCCCGTCCGCGTCCAACACCTCGGGCCGCACCATGTTGACGACGACCCGGCCGACCGGCAGCTTCGCCGCCCGCAGCTCGGCGATGCCGTCCGCGGTCTCCTGGACCGGCATCTCCTCCAGCAGCGTCACCAGGTGCACGGCCGTCTCCGGTGACTTCAGCACCCTCATCACGGCCTGTGCCTGATTGTGTATCGGGCCGATCTTGGCCAGCCCCGCGACCTCGTCGTTGACGTTGAGGAAGCGGGTGACCCGGCCCGTGGGCGGCGCGTCCATGACGACGTAGTCGTACACGAACCGTCCGCTCCTGTCCTTGCGCCGGACCGCCTCGCACGCCTTGCCGGTGAGGAGCACGTCCCTCAGGCCGGGCGCGATGGTGGTGGCGAAGTCGATGGCGCCCAGCTTCTTCAGGGCCCGTCCGGCGCCCCCCAGTTTGTAGAACATCTGGAGGTAGTCCAGAAGGGCCAGTTCGGGATCGATGGCGAGGGCGTACACCTCACCACCGCCCGGCGCGACGGCGATCTTGCGTTCCTCATAGGGCAACGCCTCCGTCTCGAAGAGCTGCGCGATGCCCTGCCGGCCCTCCACCTCGACGAGAAGCGTCCGCTTCCCTGCCGTGGCGAGGGCCAGCGCGAGGGCGGCGGCGACCGTGGTCTTGCCGGTCCCGCCCTTGCCGCTGACGACCTGGAGCCTGCTCACGTCTTCGAGCGTAACCAGTCCGTGCGCGAGCCAATCGGGAGGCTGTGGACAACGGGGAGCGGTATCGGCCACATGGCCTGTGGACAACCGGGCCGGAACCGGTCGGCCGACCGGTGCGGGAGCCCCTCCGGCGACAGCGGATACAGTCGCCCCATGACCAAGTGGGAATACGCAACCGTGCCGCTGCTCGTCCATGCCACGAAGCAGATTCTGGACACCTGGGGCGAGGACGGCTGGGAGCTCGTCCAGGTCGTGCCCGGGCCGAACAACCCCGAGCAGCTCGTGGCCTACCTGAAGCGGGCCAAGGCGTGAGCGCGGTCGAGGCGCGCCTCGCCGAGCTGGGCCTGACCCTGCCGGCCGTGGTGCCGCCGCTCGCGGCCTACCAGCCGGCCGTGCAGTCGGGGCCGTACGTGTTCACCGCAGGTCAGCTGCCCATGGTGGACGGCAAGCTGCCGGTCACCGGCAAGGTCGGCGCCGAGGTCACCCCCGAGGAGGCCAAGGAGCTGGCTCGTACGTGCGCCCTGAACGCCCTGGCCGCCGTGAAGTCGGTGGCGGGTGATCTGGACCGCGTCGCGCGCGTGGTGAAGGTCGTCGGCTTCGTCGCCTCGGCGTCGGACTTCACCGGCCAGCCCGCCGTCCTCAACGGCGCGAGCGAGCTGCTCGGCGAGGTCCTCGGCGACAAGGGCGTGCACGCGCGCAGCGCGGTCGGTGTCGCGGTGCTGCCGCTGGACGCCCCGGTCGAGGTCGAGATCCAGGTCGAGCTCGTTCCGTAACGCCCGCGGCGGGGTGCCCGGCGCCGGGCACCTCTCGAACATTCGCTCACCAGGGGATAGCCTCGCGCCCATGGCGAATGGGCAGTGGTTCCCCTCGGACTGGCCGGAACGCATCCGCGCGCTCGCGGACGGGACGCTCACGCCCGTGACGCCCCGGCGCGCGGCCACCGTCATGCTCGTGAAGGACGGCGCGGCCGGCCCCTTCGTCCACATGCTGCGCAGACGCGCCTCCATGGCCTTCGCCGGAGGCGCGTACGCGTATCCCGGCGGCGGTGTCGACCCGCGTGACGACGAGCGTCTGGTGCGCTGGGCGGGCCCCACGCGCGCGTGGTGGGCCAAGCGGCTCGGCGTCGACGAGGCGGCGGCCCAGGCGATCGTCTGCGCGGCCGTACGGGAGACGTACGAGGAGGCGGGCGTCCTGCTCGCGGGGCCGGACCCGGTGTCGGTCGTCGGTGACACGACCGGCGCCGACTGGGAGGCGGACCGCGCCGCCGTGGCCGCCCGTGAACTGTCCTTCGCCGAGTTCCTGGACCGCCGCGGGCTCGTCCTGCGCTCCGACCTGCTCGGCGCCTGGACCCGCTGGATCACCCCCGAGTTCGAGTCGCGCCGCTACGACACCTGGTTCTTCGTGGCCGCGCTCCCCGAGGGCCAGCGCACCCGCAACGCCTCCACGGAGGCGGACCGCACGGTGTGGATCCGCCCGCAGGAGGCGGCCGCCGGGTACGACCGGGGCGAGCTGACGATGATGCCGCCCACGATCGCGACCCTGCGCCAGCTCATGCCGTACGCCACCGCAGCCGAGGCGCTCGCCGCCGCTCCCGGCCGCGATCTGGCCCCCGTCCTGGCCGAGGCACGGCTCACCGGCGACGAGATCGTCCTGACCTGGCCGGGCCACGGTGAGTTCACCAAGCACATCCCGATCCCCGCCGGTGGAGGCCCCGCATGACTGACGCAGCAGCCCTCCCCGGCCAGCCCCGCGGCGGTGACCTGAGCGGACCGGCCACCGCGCGCGCGGTCAACGTCCTCGCGCCCAACGCCTCCGCGATGACCCTGGACGGCACCAACACCTGGATCGTCTCCGAGCCCGACTCCGAGCTGGCGGTCGTGATCGACCCGGGCCCGCTGGACGAGGGCCATCTGCGGGCGGTCCTCGACACCGCCGAGCAGGCCGGCAAGCGTGTCGGCCTGACCCTGCTGACCCACGGCCACCCGGACCACGCCGAGGGCGCCGTCCGCTTCGCCGAACTGACCGGTACGCGCGTGCGTGCCCTGGACCCGGCGCTGCGGCTGGGCGACGAGGGCCTGGCCGCCGGGGACGTGATCACGCTGGGCGGTCTGGAGCTGCGGGTCGTGCCCACGCCCGGCCACACCGCCGACTCGCTCTGCTTCCACCTGCCGGCCGACGGGGCCGTCCTGACCGGTGACACGATCCTGGGCCGCGGCACGACGGTCGTGGCGCACCCCGACGGCCGTCTGGGCGACTATCTGGACTCGCTGAGGCGCCTGAGGTCCCTCACGGTCGACGACGGCGTCCACACGGTCCTCCCGGGCCACGGCCCCGTCCTGGAGGACGCCCAGGGCGCCGTCGAGTTCTACCTCGCCCACCGCGCCCACCGCCTCGCCCAGGTCGAGACGGCCGTCGAGGACGGCTTCAGCAGTTCCGCGGACGTCGTCGCCCATGTGTACGCCGACGTCGACCGTTCCCTGTGGCCGGCGGCGGAACTCTCCGTGCGGGCTCAGATGGAGTATCTGCAGGACCACGGGCTCATCTAGGTGCCGTTCCCGTAACCGGTGGGGTGTCCTCGGGCCGGGGGGCCTTGATGCCGTGCACGCGCGCGTACTCGTCCGCGAGCCACGGCCCGAGGTCGTCGACGTACGAGGTGAGGACGGCCGCGTCGCCCGTCGGCTCGTAGCCGAGGACCGCGGCCCCGCGGACCTGCCCGGCCCGGTCGGGGTAGAAGCCGGCGAACGCCTCGGCCATCTCGTGAAGATCGCTGGTCCAGCCGTTCCAGCGCGGCATGACCAGGGTGAACGCGGTGCGCACCAGGCGGCGTGACATGAGCCGGACGAGGGGCCGAAGCGCCTCCTCCGTGTGGGCCGTCTCCGCGATCCGCGCACGCCAGCGGGGCAGCACCAGGGCGAGGTCGCCGTTCGTCTCGCGCGCGAGGAGCGAGTCGGGGCGGTAGCGGGGCAGGTACTCGGCGAGGTCCTCCCCGAGCAGCGGGGTGCACAGACAGGCGACGAAGAAACCCAGGTCGTACCGCTCCAGGTCGCTCAGCACCCGGGTGCGGTCGGAGAGCAGCACGCCGCCGCCGTCGGTCTGCGGGAACCTCGTGTCGAGGGCCTCGAGCAGGGCCCGCCCGCCGGACCGGTCCGCCTCGGCCGGCTCGTCGTACAGGACGACCAGCAGGTCCAGATCGCTGCGCCCCACGCGCGCGGTGCCGCGGGGGATCGACCCGTAGAGGTACGCGCTGTGCAGCCGCGCGCCGAAGAGATCCAGGATGCCGTCCCGGGCGGTCGCGACGACCGGCCGGAAATCGTGCGGCACGCGCGCGAGGGAGCCTTCGCGGGCGATGTATCCCTGGGGGTCGAGCCCCCGACGGGGAACCGTTTCAGCCATGGGGCCACTGTGCCGACCTCGGCCGGTCCGGCGTTCGAGGACAGGGCCGCGCAGGCCGAAACGGGGGCCCGGGGCGGCGCCCCGGTGCCCTTACCTGCGATCGCCTGCGGTGCCCTTACCGCGACCGCTTGGCGAGCCGCTCCACGTCCAGCAGGATGACCGCCCGCGCCTCCAGCCGCAGCCACCCGCGCTGGGCGAAGTCGGCGAGCGCCTTGTTGACCGTCTCGCGCGAGGCGCCGACGAGCTGGGCCAGCTCCTCCTGCGTGAGGTCGTGGACGACGTGGATGCCCTCCTCGGACTGCACGCCGAAGCGGCGGGAGAGGTCCAGCAGGGCGCGCGCGACGCGGCCCGGGACGTCCGAGAAGACCAGGTCGGACATGGCGTCGTTGGTCTTGCGCAGACGCCGGGCGACGGCGCGCAGGAGCGCGGCGGCCACCTCGGGGCGGGCGTTCAGCCAGGGCTGGAGGTCGCCGTGACCGAGGCCGAGGAGCTTGACCTCGGTGAGGGCGGTCGCCGTCGCCGTCCGCGGGCCCGGGTCGAACAGCGACAGCTCGCCGATCAGCTCACCGGGGCCCACCACGGCCAGCATGTTCTCGCGGCCGTCGGGGGACGTGCGGTGGAGCTTGACCTTGCCCTCGGTGACGACGTAGAGCCGGTCGCCCGGATCGCCCTCGTGGAAGAGGGAGTCACCACGGGCGAGCGTCACCTCACTCATGGAGGCGCGCAGCTCCGCGGCCTGCTCGTCGTCGAGAGCCGCGAAGAGCGGGTTGCGCCGCAGAACGTCGTCCACGAGTTCTCTCCTTGTCGACCTGCTCAGGGGATCTTGTCCCCCGCTTACCAGGGGACCTGGTTCCCCATTTTGCCGGACGGTCCAAACAGTGTGATCTGTCACAAGGATGCCGCACACATGTCCCGAGGTAAGCGGCAGGGGTCCAATTGGGGGCCGATCTTCGGGGTCCGAGGCGGATGTCGGTGCCGGGCTTTAGGCTGGCCGGGTGTCCAAATCGCCGGTGAGAGCACAGGCCAAGGGGGCTGGGCGGGTGGTTGTACGTCGCGATTCCGCTGTGGGCGAACAGGAGCCCGGCGAGGGTAGGAAATCGGCAAAGGTGACGAAAAAGGCTTCTGGTGTCAAACAGACGGTAACGGGGAAACCCGAGTCGCGCACCGCGCTCGTCCGCCGCGCCCGCCGTATCAACCGCGAGCTCGCCGAGGTCTACCCCTACGCCCACCCCGAGCTGGACTTCGAGAACCCCTTCCAGCTCCTGGTCGCCACGGTCCTGTCCGCGCAGACCACCGACCTCAGGGTCAACCAGACGACCCCCGGTCTCTTCGCCAAGTACCCCACGCCCGAGGACCTGGCCGCGGCGGACCCCGAGGAGGTGGAGGAGATCCTCCGCCCCTGTGGGTTCTTCCGCGCCAAGACGCGCTCGGTCATAGGGCTCTCCAAGGGCCTGGTGGAGGAGTTCGACGGTGAGGTCCCCGGCCGTCTGGAGGACCTGGTCAAGCTGCCCGGCGTGGGCCGCAAGACCGCCTTCGTCGTCCTGGGCAACGCCTTCGGGCGCCCCGGCATCACCGTGGACACCCACTTCCAGCGGCTCGTACGGCGCTGGCGGTGGACCGAGGAGACCGACGCCGACAAGATCGAGGCGGCGATCGGCACGCTCTTCCCCAAGAGCGACTGGACGGACCTCTCCCACCACGTCATCTGGCACGGCCGCCGGATCTGCCACGCCCGCAAGCCCGCCTGCGGCGCCTGCCCCATCGCCCCGCTCTGCCCGGCGTACGGGGAGGGCGAGACCGACCCCGAGAAGGCCAGGAAGCTCCTGAAGTACGAGAAGGGCGGCTTCCCCGGCCAGCGGCTGAACCCGCCGCAGGCCTACCTCGACGCGGGCGGGCGGCCGGCCCCGCCGCTGGGGGCCGGATGAGCCGGACGAGCGGGCGGCGACGCGGGAGCGTCCCGGCGGAACGATCTACGGGTCCTCGCGCGTTGGACCCGGCAGAACGGGGGGTGGTGTGGTGATGACACGGGTGAGTGACACAACAAGCGATACGACGAGCCGTACGGCGAGCGAGGCGGCGAGCGGTACGGCCGGTGCCGGGGGCACCCCGGTGCGGCTGCGTACGCAGGGCCTGCCCGGCTGGCTGGACCCGGTCGTGCGTGCCGTGGAGACGGTCCGGCCGCGTCAGCTCAGCCGCTTTCTGCCGCCGGAGGACGGCGCGGGGCGGCAGTCGGCGGTCCTGGTCCTGTTCGGCGAGGGCGAGCGGGGCCCCGAGCTGCTGCTGATGGAGCGTGCCGGCTCCCTGCGCTCGCACGCGGGACAGCCCTCGTTCCCGGGCGGCGCGCTCGATCCGGAAGACGGCGATCCGCAGGGCGACGGACCGCTCAGGGCGGCGCTGCGCGAGGCCGAGGAGGAGACCGGACTCGACCCCTCGGGCGTCCAGCTCTTCGGCGTCCTGCCCAAGCTGTACATCCCGGTCAGCGGCTTCGTCGTGACGACGGTCCTGGGCTGGTGGCGCGAGCCGAGCCCGGTGGGGGTCGTCGACCCGAACGAGACGGCCCGGGTCTTCACGGTCCCCGTGGCCGATCTCACGGACCCGGCCAACCGCGCCACCACCGTCCACCCGAGCGGCCACCGAGGTCCGGCATTCCTGGTCGAATCGGCCCTCGTGTGGGGCTTCACGGCCGGGATCATCGACCGGCTGCTGCACTTCGCGGGCTGGGAGCGGCCCTGGGACCGGGAGAAGCAGGTCCCGCTCGACTGGCGGTCATGACAGGGTGAACCCCGTGAACGTGCTGGACATCCTGTTGCTGGTCGCGGCCGTCTGGTTCGCGGTGGTCGGCTTCCGCCAGGGCTTCGTCGTCGGCATCCTGTCGGTGATCGGCTTCCTGGGCGGCGGTCTGGTCGCCGTCTACCTGCTCCCGCTCATCTGGGACTGGCTCACCGACAACGCCCAGGTCAGCACCACGGCCGCGGTCGTCGCCGTCGTCGTCGTGATCGTCTGCGCCTCGGTCGGACAGGCCCTGACCACCCATCTCGGCAACAAGCTGCGCCGGTACATCACCTGGTCCCCGGCCCGCGCCCTGGACGCCACGGGCGGCGCGCTGGTGAACGTCGTCGCCATGCTGCTGGTGGCCTGGCTGATCGGCTCCGCCCTGGCCGGCACCACCCTGCCGACCCTCGGCAAGGAGGTCCGCAACTCCACGGTGCTCCAGGGGGTGTCCCGGGCGCTGCCCGCCCAGGCGGACACCTGGTTCGCCGACTTCTCCTCCGTCCTCGCGCAGAACGGCTTCCCCCAGGTCTTCAGCCCGTTCGCCAACGAGCCGATCACCGACGTCCAGCCCCCCGACCCGGCCCTCGCGGGCAGCGCCGTCGCCACGCGCGCGCAGCGCTCCATCGTCAAGGTGATGGGCACCGCCGAGAGCTGCGGCAAGGTCCTGGAGGGCACCGGGTTCGTCTTCGGCGAGCGCCGCGTCATGACCAACGCGCATGTCGTCGGCGGCGTCGACGAGCCGACCGTCCAGATCGGCGGCGAGGGCCGCAAGTACGACGCCACGGTCGTGCTGTACGACTGGAAGCGCGACATCGCCGTGCTCGACGTACCCGACCTCGACGCGCCCGTGCTGAAGTTCACCACCGACGACGCGACCACCGGTGCCGACGCGATCGTCGCCGGGTTCCCGGAGAACGGGTCGTACGACGTCCGTGCCGCCCGGGTGCGCGGCCGCATCACGGCCAACGGCCCGGACATCTATCACCGCGGCACCGTGCGCCGTGATGTGTACTCGCTCTACACGATCGTCCGCCAGGGCAACTCCGGCGGCCCGCTGCTCACCCCCGACGGCCGGGTGTACGGCGTGGTCTTCGCGAAGTCGCTCGACGACGCCGACACCGGGTACGCGCTCACCGCGGACGAGATCCGGCAGGACATCCTCGAAGGACGCAGCGCCGGACAGCAGGTCGACAGCGACAGCTGCGCCCTCTAGCCCTCGGAGGCGGGCGCGGGCGCAGATGTCGTCAGCCGGGCAGGACGGCCGTGGGCGTCAGCCTCGAGGGTGACGCAGGCGTACCGAGACCCAGCGGGCCCGGCGGCGCAGGATGCGCGGAATGCCCACCCGGAGGTCCGAGCCCGTCAGTTGCGGGTCGGGGCCTCGTTGGTGGGAGCTCAGGCCAGCGGCCGAGCGGCGGTTGCGTGCTGCGTCACTGTAGTCGTGCGTCCAGCCCATACCCCGACGTCTGCCCCCGCCCCAAGGTCGATAACCGCCCCGGAGCCCGCCAATTGGCCTATGCGTCGGGCAAGTGGCCGCTTGTCGTACAGGCGTTTCATGCGGTCGTACGGCGACCGGCACCGGCCGCGATCGATCCGTCACCGATCCGGTTCGGGATCCTTCAGCCAGTTGACCAGTTCGGTGGTGAAAGCGACCGGATCCTCCTCGTGCGGGAAGTGCCCCAGCCCGTCGAACAGCCGCCAGCGGTACGGCGCCTCGACGTACTCGCCGGAGCCCGCCGCGCTGCGCGTGCGCATCACGGGGTCGAGCGACCCGTGCAAGTGGAGCGTGGGGACGCGCACGGGCCGCTTCATGCGCCGGTAGAACTGGACGCCGTCCGGCCGGGCCATCGAGCGCACCAGCCAGCGGTACGGCTCGACGGAGCAGTGCGCGGTGGAGGGGATGCACATCGCGCGCCGGTACGTCTCCAGCACCTCGTCCTCCGGCGGCCGCGGCCCGGACCACTCCCGGATCAGCCGGCCCACCAGCTCCCCGTCGTCGGCCGTGAGCTGCCGCTCGGGGATCCACGGCCGCTGGAACCCCCAGATGTGGGAGCTCGCCGTCGACTGCCGGACATCCGCGAGCATCGCCGAGCGCCAGCGCCGCGGATGCGGCATCGAGGCCACCGCGAGCCGCCGGACCAGCTTGGGGCGCATCACGGCCGCCGTCCACGCCAGATAGCCGCCCAGGTCGTGACCGACGAGCGCGGCGTCCGGCTCGCCGAGGGAGCGGATCACGCCGGTGATGTCGAGGGCGAGGTTGGCCGGGTCGTAGCCGCGGGGCGTACGGTCGCTGCCGCCCACGCCCCGCAGGTCCATGGCGACGGCCCGGAAGCCCGCGTCGGCGAGCGCGCCGAGCTGGTGCCGCCAGGTCCACCAGAACTGCGGGAAACCGTGGACCAGCATGACCAGCGGCCCGTCACCGGCCTCCGCGATGTGGAAGCGGGCGCCGTTCGCGGCCACCTCACGGTGGGTCACCTGGGTGCCCTCGGCGTATTCCGGCCGTACGACCGAGGTGGGCTGCGCCGAAGGGGTGGCGGGGTCCGTCATGACGACGAGCGTGCCACAGCCTCGATGGCCTCCGGGACCCGGTCCTGCACCAGCTCCGGACGCGGATGCGGCTTGGCGTTCTGCAGGACGCCCGCGCTCTCCTTCATCGACGCGGCCACCTTCTGCGGACCCTGGCTCTTCTTGGCCTTCTTCGCGAACACCACGCCGATCAGCACCAGGACGAGCGCCAGGAGCACGTTCGCCGCGAAGGACAGCAGGAAGCAGACCGCGAGATTCCAGTCGCTCCAGGTCCGAATGCCGTACGCCAGGGCGAAGTTCAGCATCGGCAGCGAGAACAGCAGGACCGCGCCGGCCACCGTGAACGCCCCGCCGCTCGTCGCGCCGCGCTTGACGTCCTGCCGGAGCTGGGCCTTCGCCAGCGCGATCTCGTCGTGCACCAGGGCCGACATCTCGGTCGTCGCCGAGGCGAACAGCTGACCGATGCTGGCTTCGGCGCCGACCGGGCTGCCGTCGGGTGCGCTCATCGCGGTCTCCCTCTTCTGCTGCTCTGTGTTGCTGGTCCGTCCGACGGGACGGTCCGACTTCTTTTGTACCGTCCCGTCAGATCATGCCGGACCGTGGCCGTCCTCGCCCGCCCCGCCCGGTACTTCGGCCGCCGTGCGGGGCCCGGTGTCCGTCGCCGGGGCCTTCCCCTCCCGGGCGATCTCCGCCGCGATACGGCGGTGCTCGGCGGCCTTGCGGTCGTGGATCTCGGCCATCCGCAGGTGGTAAGCCGGGTCGTCCTGTTCGTAGACGTCCGGGATGCCGTCGCTGTCCTCGTCGCGCTCCTCGGCCTCGGAGAGCCGGCGGTAGCGGGCGTTGCGCAGCTTCAGCAGGACGGTCGCGCAGGTCGCCGCGATCAGGGAGCCGACGAGTACGGATGCCTTGACCTCGTCGGTCAGGGACGGGTCGCCCTCGAAGGCCAGTTCGCCGATGAGCAGCGACACGGTGAAGCCGATGCCGGCCAGCGAGGCGACGGCGAAGACGTCCGCCCAGGCCAGGTCCTCGCTGAGGGAGGCCCGGGTGAAGCGGGCGGTCAGCCAGGTCCCGCCGAAGATGCCGACGGTCTTTCCGATGACGAGACCGAGCACGACCCCTAGGGTCTCCGGCCGGGTGAAGACCTCGGCCAGCGCGCCGCCCGAGACCACCACCCCGGCGCTGAACAGCGCGAACAGCGGTACGGCGAGCCCTGCGGAGAGGGGGCGCACGAGGTGCTCGATGTGCTCGCCGGGGGAGTGTTCCTCACCCTCGCGGGTGGTGCAGCGCAGCATCAGGCCCATGGCGACCCCCGCGATGGTCGCGTGGACGCCGCTGTTGTACATCAGCGCCCAGATCACCAGCGCGAGCGGCACGTACACGTACCAGCCGTGTACGCCCCGGCGCAGCAGCACCCAGAAGGCGGCGAGGCCGAGGACCGCGCCGCCGAGGGCGGCGAAGTTGATCGTGTCGGTGAAGAAGACCGCGATGATCAGGATCGCGAACAGGTCGTCGACGACGGCGAGGGTGAGCAGGAAGGCGCGCAGCGCGCTCGGCAGCGAGGTGCCGATGACGGCGAGCACGGCGAGCGCGAACGCGATGTCGGTGGCGGTGGGCACCGCCCAGCCGCCTTCGTCGCCGCCCCCGGTGAGGCTGGTGAGGGTGTACACGAGCGCGGGGACGGCCATGCCGCACAGCGCGGCCGCGACGGGCAGCGCGGCGGCCCTGGGGTCCCGCAGTTCGCCGGCGACCAGTTCGCGCTTGAGTTCGATGCCGGCGACGAAGAAGAAGACCGCGAGGAGGCCGTCGGCCGCCCAGTGCTCGACCGACAGACGCAGCCCCAGGGCTGCGGGGCCCAGGTGGTAGTGGCTGACCGTCTCGTAGCTGTCGTGCAGCGCGGGGGCGTTCGCCCAGATCAGCGCGGCCACGGCGGCGACGAGCAGCAGCACTCCGCCGACCGTCTCGGTCCGCAGGGCGTCCGTGACGTACGTCCGCTCGGGCAGGGAGAGCCGTCCGAAGACCTTGCGGGCGGTGGGGGTGGGGGTGCGGGGGGCGGTCACGGGGGAGACCTCCGGTGGGTGGACAGCACGGATCACCTGCCGACCAGACTTCCCGGCACACCTGTTTTGCTTAGTTTACCTAAGGTGGGCGCAACGGGCACCCGGCGCGGTCGGCCGGGTGCCCGTGACGTCCTTCTGGGGTCAGTCCTCGCTCGGCGCCGCCGGGAGCTTCGCCTGGATGAGGTCCATGACCGTGGAGTCGGTCAGGGTGGTCACGTCACCGAGCTGACGGTTCTCGGCGACGTCCCGCAGCAGACGGCGCATGATCTTGCCGGAACGGGTCTTGGGCAGCTCCTGCACCGGCAGGATCCGCTTCGGCTTCGCGATCGGACCGAGGGTCGCGCCGACGTGGTTGCGCAGCTCGGTGACCAGGTCCTCGGACTCGGCCGCGGTCCCGCGCAGGATGACGAACGCGACGATCGCCTGCCCGGTCGTCTCGTCCGCGGCGCCGACCACGGCCGCCTCGGCGACCGACGGGTGCGACACGAGCGCCGACTCGACCTCGGTGGTCGAGATGTTGTGCCCGGAGACGAGCATGACGTCGTCGACCCGGCCCAGCAGCCAGATGTCGCCGTCGTCGTCCTTCTTCGCACCGTCGCCCGCGAAGTACTTGCCCTCGAAGCGCGACCAGTACGTGTCGAGGAAGCGCTGGTCGTCGCCCCAGATGGTGCGCAGCATCGACGGCCACGGCTCGGTCAGGACCAGATAGCCACCGCCGCCGTTCGGCACCTCGTTCGCCTCGTCGTCGACGACGGTCGCGGAGATGCCGGGCAGCGGGGTCTGCGCCGACCCGGGCTTGGTGGCGGTGACGCCCGGCAGCGGCGAGATCATCATCGCGCCGGTCTCGGTCTGCCACCAGGTGTCCACGATCGGGGTCCGGTCCGCGCCGATGTGCTTGCGGTACCAGATCCACGCCTCGGGGTTGATGGGCTCACCGACCGAGCCGAGGACGCGCAGGGAGGACAGGTCGAACTTCGCGGGGATGTCGTCGCCCCACTTCATGAAGGTGCGGATCGCGGTCGGCGCCGTGTACAGGATCGTCACCCCGTACTTCTGCACGATCTCCCAGAAGCGGCCCTGGTGCGGGGTGTCCGGCGTGCCCTCGTACATCACCTGCGTCGCGCCGTTCGCCAGCGGCCCGTAGACGATGTACGAGTGGCCGGTGACCCAGCCGACGTCGGCGGTGCACCAGTACACGTCGGTCTCCGGCTTGAGGTCGAAGACCGCGTGGTGCGTGTACGCCGCCTGCGTCAGGTAGCCGCCGGAGGTGTGCAGGATGCCCTTCGGCTTACCCGTCGTCCCGGACGTGTAGAGGATGAACAGCGGCTGCTCCGCGCCGAACGCCTCGGGCGTGTGCTCGGCGGACTGCCGCTCGACGATCTCGTCCCACCACACGTCCCGGCCGGCGTCCCAGGCGACCTCCTGACCGGTACGGCGGACCACCAGCACATGCTCGACGTTGTCGACCTTGCCGATCGCCTCGTCGACGGCCGGCTTGAGCGCGGACGGCTTGCCGCGCCGGTACCCGCCGTCGGCCGTGATGACGATCTTGGCGTCGGCGTCCTGGATGCGGGTCGCCAGCGCGTCCGCGCTGAAGCCGCCGAAGACGACGGAGTGCGCGGCGCCGATACGGGCGCACGCCAGCATCGCGATCGCCGTCTCCGGGATCATCGGCATGTACACCGCGACCCGGTCGCCCTTGCGGACGCCCAGCTCCAGCAGCGCGTTGGCCGCCTTCGACACCTCGTCCTTGAGCTCGGCGTAGGTGAGGGCGCGGCTGTCGCCCGGCTCGCCCTCGAAGTGGATCGCGACCCGGTCGCCGTGCCCGGCCTCCACATGCCGGTCGACGCAGTTGTACGCGACGTTGAGCTCGCCGTCGTCGAACCACTTCGCGAACGGCGGGTTCGACCAGTCCAGCGTCTCCGTCGGCTCCTTGGCCCAGGTCAGCCGACGGGCCTGCTCGGCCCAGAAGCCGAGCCTGTCAGCCTTGGCCTGTTCGTACGCCTCCGCCGTGACGTTGGCGTTCGCGGCCAGGTCGGCGGGCGGCGCGAACCTGCGCTCTTCCTTGAGCAGGTTGGCCAGGCTCTCGTTGCTCACGACATCTCCCTCTCGAAGGGTGTCCGTTGTGTCCCAGGCCACAGCTCATCAGACCGGGGGGCCGGTGACAAGGCCCGACAGAAAATTGGTTTAGACCTATCGGGGTCCGGTGGCCGGGGGTCTCGGGTCGGGTCATCCGTACCCACGGACGGGGGCCGGAGGGAGTTCATCCGGTGTCATGCCCTTCACACTCTTTGACCCACATGATCGAACAGCTCGCTTCCGTCGCCCCCGGTGAGCAGATACGTCTGCGCCTCACCGACGTGAAAATACAGCCCGTGCAGCTCCAGCGCCCCGGCCCGCAGGGCGCGCGCCACCGACTCGTGGGCCCTCAGATGCTCCAACTGCTGGACCACGTTCGTCAGACACAGCTGCTCGACCGCGTCCACAGGCGCCCGTCCGGCCAGCCGGGTCCAGGGGCGGCTGTCGTCGCCCATCCGCTCCAGGCTCGGCAGCCCGTGCCGCAGCCACCGCTTCAACGGGGTCTGCTCACCACCCGGTTCGGAGCCGAGCAGCGCCTGCATGGCCCCGCACCCGGAGTGCCCGCACACCGTGATGGACCGTACGTTCAGCACGTCCACCGCGTACTCGATCGCCGCCCCCACCGAGTCGTCCCCGCTCTCCGTGCCCGGCGGGGGCACCAGGTTCCCCACGTTCCGCACCACGAACAGATCGCCCGGACCACTGGAAGTGATCATCGAGGTGACCAGTCGCGAGTCGGCGCACGTGAGGAACAACTGCGTCGGCTGCTGCCCCTCCCGGGCCAGCCGCGCCAGCTCACCGCGCACCAGCGGGGCGGTGTTCCGCTGGAAGGCGCTGATACCGCGCACCAGCGGATGACTGTGGGCCCCGGCCCTCTTCGAGGCGATTCCCGTGGCCCGGGTCTCCGCCGACCCGGTTGCTTCGCCCGCCCCGTGCGGGGGCGACGGCTCGCTCGGCTCGGCCGGTGCTCCGGAGCTCCTGGCGCCCGCGGAGCGCGGGAGCTCGCACTGGTGGTTGCGCCAAGGGGTCCAGGGCCGACAGCGGCAGTCGGTGCCGGTGCCGGTGCCGGTGCCTGTGCCTGCGCCGGTGTCCGCGCCGGTGTGTGCCGGAGCCGTGGCTCCCGTGGCCAGTCTGCGGCCGGTCAGTTCCACGGTGCCGCCCTGCGCGGTGTGGGTCTTCTGCCAGTCCTGCAGGGCCTCGTACGCCGCGTGGTCCATGAAGGAGCCGTCCAGCTCGACCACGACGGGCGTGCCGTGGGGCACGTGATGCAGGGCCCGGCTGAGCCGTGGCACCGCGAGGAACGTCAACTGGCCTCGTACGTGGACGTGATGGACTCCCTCCTGCTCGTCGTGGGTGATACGGGTGTGGGTGAGGCGGTTCAGGGCGACGGCGACGGCCACGGCGATGCCCAGCAGCACGCCCTCCAGGACGCCGAGGACCACCACGCCGAGGGTGGTGACGGCGTACACCAGCACCTCTCGGTGGCGGGTCACCGTGCGAATGTGGTGCAGGGACACCATCTGGATGCCGACGGCCATCACCAGGGCGGCGAGCGAGGCGAGCGGGATGAGCTCCAGGATCGGGACCATCAGCAGCGCGGCGATCACTACGAGAACGCCGTGCAGCATCGTGGAGTTCCGGCTCACGGCACCCGAGTGGACGTTCGCCGAACTGCGCACCGCCACCCCCGCGACCGGCAGTCCGCCGAGCGTGCCGGAGACGATGTTGGCGGCTCCCTGACCGAGCAGCTCGCGGTCGAGGTCGGAGCGGCCGACGCGTGGGGCGCGACCGGTGGGGGAGGAGATGAGGTCCTGCCGGGAGGCGATGAGCTTGTCGACGGCGACCGCGCCGAGCAGCGACTGCACGCTGCACACCAGGGTGGTGGTGAGGACGGCGGCGGCGACGCCGAGCGCCGGCCCCTCGGGCAGCCCGGCCAGGGCGTGGCTGCGCCAGGAGGGCAGGTCGACCTTGGGCAGGGAGAGGCCGGTGAGGGCGGCGACCGCCGTGGCCCCGGCGACGGCGACGAGCGCGGCGGGCACCTTGCGCAGCAGGTCGCCCGTCCGGCCGGGGATGCGCGGCCACAGGAGCAGCAGGCTCAGGGTGAGGACGCTCACGGCGACCGCGGCCGGTTGCAGCCCGGCGAGCTGGGCGGGCAGGGCGCGGAGGTTGGCCAGGACGGAGCTCTGCGGGGTGCCGCCGAGGACGATGTGCAGTTGGGCGACGGCGATGGTGACGCCGATGCCGGCCAGCATGCCGTGCACGATGGCGGGGCTGACGGCGAGCGCGGTGCGCGCCACGCGCAGGCAGCCGAGGCCGAGTTGGGCGAGTCCGGCGAGGACGGTGATGGCGCAGGTCGTCCGCCAGCCGTAGCGCTGGATCAGGTCGGCGGTGACCACGGTGAGCCCGGCGGCGGGGCCGCTGACCTGGAGCGGGGAGCCGCCGACCCGGCCGGCGACGATCCCGCCGACGGCGGCGGCGACGAGGCCGGCCTGGAGGGGTGCTCCGGTGGCCAGGGCGATGCCCAGGGACAGGGGGAGGGCGATCAGGAAGACCGCGATCGAGGCGGACACGTCGGCGCCCGCGATGCGGAGGCGCCGGTGCGGGCCCCCTGGGGGGCTGTGCGGCGGGTGGGCGCTCTGGGAGCGCGACGAGTCGGACGTACGGGTGGGGACGCAGGCGGACATGTTCCCGTCTCCTCCGGGGCAGCGCGGTCGCGGAACTGGTGGTCCCCCCGTCTGGGGCGGGGGTGGTCGCGGCCGTGGGTCACGGCGTACAGCGGCGGGATGAAGCATCAACACTCGGTAAAACGATCGTAATGCAGAGTAAAGGTCAGGCATGGATTTATGTGGCAAATAGGGCAATGAATCACCCTCTTGGATGAAGTGAGCATTTCATCGGCTTGTCGTATTAATTCCTTCTCGCCCCCGTGCGACCTTGACCGCGCTGCCGGCTCGCCCCGGTACGCCGCCGACAGAACGCCCTGGTCGGCGTGGGCCGAGAGAAGGAAGAAGGTGGGCGGAACATGGCCGCCACCCAGAGAATCGCCGCGGCCGTCGTGGTCGCCGCGACGGCCGCCGCATCACTCGCCGGTTGTGCGACGGGAACCGACGCCTCGAAGACGGGAACGCAGACCGCGCGCAAGGGTGCCCCGGCGCCCAAGCACGAGGTCCGGCTGATCGGCGACGGCTCCACCGCGTACACCGGGCCGCAACCGCACCTGCCCAGACCCGAGCGACTGAGGCCCGGTCAGAAGCCGCCGCAGTTCGTGGTGTTCTCCTGGGACGGCGCCGGCGAGGACAGCCAGAAGCTGTTCTCCCACTTCCGCAAGGTGTCCAAGGCCAACCACGCCACCATGACGTACTTCCTCAGCGGTGTGTACATGCTGCCGGAGGACAAGGCCGACCTCTACCGGCCCCCACAGCACTCGCCGGGCCGCTCCGACATCGGCTTCAACGACGAGCAGGGCATCGCCGACACCGTGCGGCAACTGCGGCTGGCGTGGCTCGAGGGCAATGAGATCGGCACCCACTTCAACGGCCACTTCTGCGGCAGGAACGGCGTCGGCCAATGGTCGCCGGCCGAGTGGAAGGACGAGATCACCCAGGCCAAGCGGTTCGTGAAGACCTGGAAGACCAACACCGGCATGACGAAGGCGGCGCCGCTGCCCTTCGACTACGACAAGGAGCTGATCGGCGCCCGCACGCCCTGCCTCGAAGGGCAGAAGAACTTCATGCGGGCCGCGAGCCGACTGGGCTTCCGCTATGACAGCAGCGGCGTCAACGAGCAGGTCTGGCCCCGCAAGCGCATGGGCCTGTGGGACCTGTCGATGCAGCTCGTGCCCTTCCCCGGCCACACCTACGAGCAGCTCACCATGGACTACAACTTCATGGTCAACCAGTCCGGCACCAGGACCCAGGGCAACCCCGCCAAGTACGCGTACTGGGGCGAGCAGATGCGTGACGGCCTGCTCCGGGGCTTCCATCGCGCCTACAACGGCAACCGCGCTCCGCTGATCATCGGCAACCACTTCGAGTCCTGGAACGGCGGCACGTACATGCGCGCCGTCGAGGAGGTCGTCGAGACGGTCTGCAACCAGCCGGACGTGCGCTGTGTGTCCTTCCGTCAGCTGGCGGACTGGCTGGACGCCCAGGACCCGCAGACGCTGGCCAAGCTGCGCTCGCTGGGCGTCAGCGAGCCCCCGAAGCAGGGCTGGGCGTCCTTCCTGTCCGGCCGCCCCGCCCCGGCCCCCAAGGGCGCACCCGAAGTGCCGGCGGCCCGCCACTAGGCGGGGGCTACACGGCGGCGGCCACGCTCTCGCCGAGGACGAAATCGGGGTCGACCTGTGCGGCCAGGTCGGCCCCGGTCCGTTCGTTGCCCCAGGACTGGGCGTTCTTCAGGTGGAAGTGGACCATCTGGCGGGTGTAGCGGTCCCGGTCGCGCCGCTCGTGGGCGGTGTCGACGGTCGTCCACAACAGGCGCAGGGCGTCACGGTCGGCCGCGTCCAGGAGGTCGAACCGGGGCGGGCGGCCCTTCTCCATGGCGCGCACCCAGTCCGAGTGCCCGACCGTGACGAGCAGGTCGTCGCCGACTTCGGCGCGGAGGAAGTCGATGTCGTCCTGCCCTTGCACCTTGTTGCCGACGACCTTCAGCTCGACGCCGAAGTCGCGGGCGTACTCCTTGTACTGGCGATAGACGGAGACCCCCTTCCGGGTCGGCTCGGCCACGAGGAACGTGACGTCGAAGCGGGTGAACATCCCGGAGGCGAAGGAGTCCGAACCCGCCGTCATGTCGACCACGACGTATTCGTCACGGCCGTCCACCAGGTGGTTCAGGCAGAGCTCCACCGCTCCCGTCTTGGAGTGGTAGCAGGCGACCCCCAGGTCGGCGTCGGTGAAGGGGCCGGTGACCATCAAACGGACGGCGCCGCCGTCGAGTTCCACCGGCCGGGCGCAGGCGTCGTAGACCGGATTGTCCTCGCGCACCCGCAGCAGCCTCGAGCCCCGGCCGGGCGGGGTCGTCTTGATCATCGTCTCGGAGGAGGCGATGCGCGGGTTGGTGCCGCGCAGATACTCCTTGATCAACGGCAGGTGCTCGCCCAGCGCGGGCAGGGCGGCGGCCTCCGGCTCGTCGAGGCCGAGAGCGGGTCCCAGATGCTGGTTGATGTCCGCGTCCACGGCGATCACGGGGGCGCCGAGGGCGGCGAGATGGCGGATGAACAGGGAGGACAACGTGGTCTTGCCGCTGCCGCCCTTCCCGACGAAAGCAATTTTCATGTTCACCAAGAGTAGTGTGGTGATAGCCGTGCGTGGCGGCGGTGCGTGAAGAAGACCACTCCTTCGAGGGGTGTGGCCCCGGGGTGCGTAATGTCGTACCCATGAGTACGACAGGCGCGTCCGCCGATCCGCTCGCGGCCCTGGGCTCGTTGCCCGGTGTGGCCGAGTCCGTGGAATCCGTGCGCAAGGCCGTGGACCGGGTCTACGGGCACCGGGTCATGCGGCGCCGCAGCAACGAGATCACCTCCGAGGCCGCCCTGCGCGGCGCCCGCGGCTCGGCGGCGCTGTCCGGTGCGGACTGGGCCCTGGAGGAGGTGCGCCGGCGCAGCGACTTCGGTGTCGACGACGAGGCGCGGATCATGGGCGGCGCGCTGCGGCTGACCGCCGAGGCGGGGCAGCTGCTGTCCATCTGGCGGCAGTCTCCGCTGCGGGTGCTGGCCCGGCTGCACCTGGTGGCCGCGGCGGGCGGCGGCGACGAGATCGGACGCCCGCGCCAGGCCGGGGAGCGGGTCGACGAACCGCTCGTCGAGCTGGCGCTGCCCGGTGCCGACGAAGTGGCCGGCCGGCTGGAGGGGCTCTCCGGGCTGATCATCGCGGGGAGTTCGGCGCCCGCCCTGGTGACGGCGGCCGTGGTGCACGGCGAACTCCTCGCCCTGCGCCCCTTCACCTCGTGCAACGGCCTGGTGGCGCGCGCCGCCGAGCGCATCGTGCTGATCGGGAGCGGTCTGGACCCCAAATCGGTCTGCCCCGCCGAGGTGGGCCATGCCGAACTAGGCCGGGCGGCCTATCTGGCGGCCCTGGACGGCTATGTCTCCGGCACCCCGGAGGGCGTGGCGGCGTGGATCGCGCACTGCGGCAGGGCGGTCGAGCTGGGCGCCCGCGAGTCGACGGCGGTGTGCGAGGCGCTGCAGCGCGGGGCGGCGTAGGGCGCGAGAAGTCCGCTCACAAGGGTTGCGGCGGTACGAGAGTTCGTACCGCCGCTGGCATGTTCACCGGGTTACCAAGCGTCCTCGATATGGTGCCCATCAGGTCGGGATCTTTGCCCTCACCTGGTGCGGCTGGCCCGTAATCGACGGGTCGACGTCGCGTGGGTGCTCGATGTTCATGCATCGGTCCGTGGGGCCAAATGCGTTGTTTAAGGTGATCCTTTCGGATGTCCTTGGTCTCGCGGGCCGTTGAGTCCTTTCTACTCCAGGACCAGGGCAAGCGGAACCCCCGCCGCCAGTTCTTTACTTTTGCGGCCGAATGGGTGGGAATCGGTCTTCGCAGCTCAGACGGTCGCCGCTCGGCGCCGGCTCGCGTACCAGACCAGGCCCGCGGTCGCCGCCGCCGCGCCTATGGCGGCCGCCGCGACGAGTGCCGGGCGGGGCGGTACGGAGAACGAGGGGAGCCGCTGCTTGAGCCGTACGGGCCGGTGGAAGTCGAGAATCGGCCACCCGCGCGCGAGAGCCTCACGTCGCAGGGCCCGGTCCGGGTTCACGGCGTGCGGGCGGCCGACCGCCTGGAGCATCGGCAGATCGGTCGCCGAGTCGCTGTAGGCGAAGCAGCGCTCCAGGTCGTACCCCTCGGAGGCGGCCAGCTCCTTGATCGCCTCCGCCTTCGTCGGACCGTAGGCGTAGTACTCCACCTCGCCGGTGTAGCAGCCGTCCTCGCCCACCACCATCCGGGTCGCCACCACGCGGTCGGCGCCCAGCAGTTCGCCGATCGGCTCGACCACCTCGGCGCCCGACGTGGACACGATCACGACATCACGGCCGGCCGTGTGGTGCTCCTCGATGAGGGAGGCCGCCTCGTCGTAGATGAGCGGGTCGATCAGGTCGTGAAGGGTCTCGGCGACGATCTCCTTCACCTGCTGGACGTTCCAGCCGCGCACCATGCCGGAGAGGTACGTGCGGGTCCGCTCCATCTGGTCGTGGTCCATACCGCCCACGAGGAAGACGAACTGGGCATATGCGGTCCGCAAGGCGGCCCTGCGGTTGATCAGCCCGCCCTGGTAGAAGGACTTGCTGAAGGTGAGCGTGCTCGACTTCGCAATGACCGTCTTGTCCAGGTCAAAGAAGGCGGCTGTGCGGGGCAAGGAGTGGTTTTCCACAACCAAGAGCATAGGGGCAGCCCATTCGGCGTAAGGTGGGCGTGTGGGTTTGCCTGAGAGGGCTCTCGGGTACACCATGGAAGTCACGGATCGTTCGCGACCGTGCTAACCCGGTCCGGCTCCTCCCCCCCCGAGTCGGCCGTGGAGACGACCCCCGCTCTCCCCCCCGGCGGGGGTCGTCGCATGTCCGGGTGGGTTTTCCCGTTCTGTACGCGGTCGGTCCGCGTCTGCGAGGCGGCTGAGGCCGCCTCTTCGGCATGTCCGTGATTCGTCACGCTGGGTAGTGTCGGACGGTTCTGCGGGAGTCGCACAGGTGAGGGTGCCGCCGTCACCGGTATGGGTGATGGCGATATTCACAACCGGCCACCCGTCCACAGATTTCCACCAAGATCCACAAGATTTCCGGGTTCGTCGCACCGTGATTCCGGCACATCCGCTCGGGCCGGGACTCATGACCGGTTCCGTTTGCCGGTGCGCGCGGCCGGTTTCCGTCGGCCGTTCAAAGGGAGACCGGTTGCCCGGTTCTTCACACGTTTGGGAATCGCGGGGCCACAGCGACTCCGCGACCCGCGACAAAGGGGGACGAAACCATGGCCGGAGCCGTCACACACGACCCGCCGCCCGCCGCTTCCCACCGGCAGGGCACACCGCTGATCGTCACGGAGGACGCCATCCTCCTCGACGACCTTCTGCGCCTGTGCGCCGCGGCCGGCGCCACACCCGAGGTGCACCCCTCGGTGCCGGAGCGCCGCGGAAGCTGGGAGGCCGCGCCGCTCGTCTTGGTCGGCGACGACGCGGCACGCCGGGTGCGGGGGGCCGCCCGCAGACGAGGGGTGGTCCTCGTCGGACGCGACCAGGACGACTCCGGTGTCTGGCAGCGCGCCGTCGAGATCGGCGCCGACCACGTCCTGATGCTGCCCGACGGCGAACAGTGGCTGGTCGACCGCATCGCCGACGTCGCCGAGGGCGTCGGCCGGCCCGCGCTCACCGTCGGCGTCATCGGCGGCCGCGGAGGCGCCGGAGCGTCCACGCTCGCGTGCGCCCTCGCCGTCACCTCCGCACGCGAAGGCCTGCGCACCCTCCTGGTGGACGCCGATCCGCTGGGCGGCGGACTCGACGTCCTGCTCGGCGGTGAGACCACGCAAGGGCTGCGCTGGCCCGCGTTCGCCGCCTCGCGCGGACGGGTCGGCGGCGGCGCCCTGGAGGAGTCCCTGCCCGAACTGCACGCGCTGCGGGTGCTCAGCTGGGACCGCGGCGACTGCGTCGCCGTGCCGCCGCAGGCCGTGCGCGCGGTCCTCGCCGCGGCCCGCCGCCGGGGCGGCACGGTCGTCGTGGACCTGCCGCGCCGCATCGACGACGGAGTCGCCGAGGCCCTCGCCCAGGTCGACCTCGGGCTCCTCGTCGTCCCCGCCGAACTGCGCGCCGTCGCAGCCGCCGGCCGGGTGGCCGCCGCGGCCGGGATGGTCCTGCGCGACCTCAGGGTGGCGGTACGGGGCCCCTACGCACCCGGTCTCGACGACCGCGAGGTGGCCGGACTGCTCCGGCTGCCCCTGGCCGGCGAGGTGCCCGTCGAACAGGCCCTGCTCCGCCCCGACGGCGGCAAGGCACCCCCGGGCGCCGCCGCGCGCGGGCCGCTCGCCCGCTTCTGCAAGCAGTTCTGGGAGCGGGCCCTCATCGAGGCGGGTGGCTCATGACCACGGCACCGCCGCCGGAGGGCGCACTCCTGGACGGCGTACGGCAGTGGCTCGCCGCCAGCGGGGCCGAGCCGACGCCCGCGCGTGTGGCGCAGGCGCTGCGGGAGCAGGGGCGGGTCCTCGGGGACGCCGAGATCCTCGGCACGGCCGAGCACCTGAGGTCCGAGCTCATCGGCAGCGGGCCGCTGGAGCTTCTGCTCGCCGACCCCTCGGTGACCGACGTGCTGGTCTCCGCCCCCGACCGGGTCTGGGTCGACCGGGGCGGCGGCCTGGAGCTGACCGCCGTCTCCTTCCCGGACGCCGCGGCCGTACGGCGCCTCGCCCAGCGTCTGGCCGCGGTGGCCGGACGGCGCCTGGACGACGCCCGGCCCTGGGCCGACGCCCGGCTGCCCGACGGGACCCGGCTGCACGCGGTGCTGCCCCCGGTGGCCGTCGGCTGCACCTGTCTGTCGCTCAGGGTCGTACGGCCGAGGGCGTTCACGCTCGACGAACTGGTGGCCGCGGGCACCGTGCCGCCGGGCGGGGACCGGGTGCTGCGGGCCCTGCTGCGGGCGCGGCTGTCCTTCCTGGTCAGCGGCGGTACCGGCAGCGGCAAGACGACCCTGCTGAGCGCACTGCTCGGCCTGGTCGGGCCCGGTGAGCGGATCGTTCTCGCCGAGGACTCCGCGGAGCTGCGGCCGGACCACCCGCACGTCGTCCGCCTGGAGACCCGACCCGCCAACCAGGAGGGCGCCGGGCTCGTCACCCTCGAGGACCTCGTGCGGCAGGCCCTGCGGATGCGGCCGGACCGGCTCGTCGTGGGCGAGGTGCGCGGACGGGAGGTGGTCGATCTGCTGGCCGCCCTGAACACCGGCCACGAGGGCGGCTGCGGAACCGTCCACGCCAACGCCGCCGCGGACGTACCCGCCCGGCTGGAGGCGCTCGGCACGGCGGCCGGGCTCGACCGGGCCGCTCTGCACAGCCAGGTGGCGGCCGCGCTCTCCGTGGTCCTGCACCTCGTCCGCGACCCGGCCGGACGACGACGGATCGCGGAGGTGCATGTACTGGAACGGGACCCGACGGGACTGGTGCGGACGGTGCCGGCACTGCGCTGGCAGCCGGACGCCTTCGCGCGGGAGCGGGGCTGGGCGCGGCTGCGGGAGCTGCTGGGCGGCCGCGATCGCGAAACGGGCGACGGGGAGGGCCGGGGCGATGTACGCGACGGGTGACCTGTCGACGGCGGCGGCCGTCGCCTGTGCCGGAGCCGCGGCGTGGTTCTCGGGCGGGCCGTACTCCGGGGCGCGGCGGGCGCATCTGCTGCTCGCCGGAGGCGGGGTGGTCGGCATCGGGCCACCGGCCTGGCAGGACCTGGCGCTGGCACTGCGCGGGCTCCGCGCGCGGTGGCGGCCCGAGTGGTGGGCGCCGGTCGCCGGGGTGGCTCTGGCGGTGCTGGGGGCGTCGGTGCTGCCGGTCGTCGTGGGGGCGGCCGCGGTGCCCCTGCTGCGCCGGATGCGCCGGGCCGCCGAGGCCCGCCGGGCCGGGGAACGCCGGGGCGACGCCGTGATCGCGCTGTGCGCGTCGCTCGCCGGGGAGGTGCGGGCGGGACGGCAGCCCGGGGAGGCGTTGCAGCGGGCCGCACGGGACTCCGGCGGGCTGGGCGAGGCGCGGGCGGCGGTGCTGGCGGCGGCGCGGTTCGGCGGGGACGTGCCCCGGGCCCTCGCGGTCGCCGCACGGCAACCGGGGGCCGGCGGGCTGCTGGGACTGGCGGCGTGCTGGCGGGTGGCCGTGGACCAAGGGGCGGGCCTCGCGGCCGGTCTCGACCGTCTGGAGGGCGCGTTGCGTGCCGAGCGCGACCAACGAGAGGACCTGCGCGCCCAGTTGGCGGGGCCGCGCACCACCGCGGTGATGCTGGCCTGCCTGCCGGCCCTGGGGCTCCTCCTGGGGGCCGCACTCGGCGCCGACCCGCTGCACGTCCTGCTGCACACGGCGTCGGGCCTGGGCTGCCTGCTGGTCGGCGGGCTGCTGCAGGGCGCGGGGGTGGGCTGGGTGCTGTGGATCGTGCGGAGCGCGGAGGCGGTGGGCGATGGGTGACCGCGCGGAGGCGGGCGGCACGCGAACGGCGAGGCGGAGAGGGCGTGAGGTGACTGTGGGGCGGCTGATGAGAAGGGAGGCGTCATGAGTGCGGAGGTTGTCCACAGGCTGGGGGCGGCCGTGGGGATCGTGCTGGTGCTCGGCTGGCCGCTGTGGTGGCTGGAGAGGGTGCGGCGCGCCCGCGGAGCCCGACGGCGGGTCGCCGAGCTGCTGGGGCGGGAACGGGCGCCGGACGCTCCGGGCGCGGGGCCGCGGGCCGCCGTACGGACCTGGCTGCCGGCGGTGGCGGTCGTGGGCGCCGGATGGGTGGTGATCGGCGGGGTCCCGGGTGCCGTGGCCGGGGTGGCCGGCGCGGTCGGGCTGTGGCGGTGGCGTGGTCGGCAGCAGGCCGCGGAAGCCGTGCGTGCGGCGGACGCGCGGCTCGCCGCGGGACAACTCCCGCTCGCCGCCGATCTCCTGGTCGCCTGCATTGCGGCGGGCGCCGGCCCGGTGATCGCAGCGCAGGCCGTGGGGGAGGCGCTGGGCGGACCGGTGGGAGAAGGACTGGCGCGCGGTGCCGCCGAGGTGCGGCTGGGCGGTGAACCGGCCACGGCGTGGCGGCGGTTGGCGTCCGTGCCGGGGGCGGCGGCCCTGGCTCGGTTGCTGGAGCGGGCCGACGTGACCGGGATTCCGGCGGCCGGGCCCGTGGCCCGGCTCGCCGGGGACGCCCGCGCCGAGTGGACGCGGGCCGCGACGGCGAGGGCCCGCCGCGCCGGTGTCCTCGTCACCGCGCCGGTGGGGCTGTGTTTCCTGCCCGCCTTCATCGCGGTCGGGGTCGTACCGGTCGTGATCGGGCTCGCCGGCGGTGTGCTGGGAGGGGGTGGGCGATGACGGGGCGCTGAGGTGCCGGTACGGCGCCCAGGGGGCGCCACGCAGGACGACGAGCAAACGACCGAACAGACAGTCGAAGGCCGACAGGGCCGAACCTCACGGGGGTTGAGATGTACAAGGCGGTGCGGGCGCGGCTGCGCGCCCTGGTGTGCGGGATGCGGGGCGCGCGACGGGACGCGGGGATGGTGACGTCCGAGTACGCGATGGGGATCGTGGCGGCCGTCGGGTTCGCCGTGCTCCTCTACCAGGTGGTGACGAGCGACGCCGTCAGCACACAGTTGCAGGACATCGTGAGGCGGGCGCTCAGTGGGGCGATGTGAGCGCCGGCGGCTCGGCGGGGACCGGGGCTTCGTGACGGCGGAGTCGGCCGTGGTGCTCCCGGTGCTGGTCGCGTTCGCGATGGTGTTGGTCTGGGGGCTGCTCGCGGTGGCCACCCGGATCCAGTGCCTGGACGCGGCCAGGACCGGCGCCCGTGCGGCGGCCCGGCAGGACCCCGCCGGAGCGGTCCTCGCCCTGGCCCGTGCGGCGGCCCCGAGTGGGGCGCGGGTGACGGTCGGCAGGGAGGGCGACCAGGTCCGTGTGGTGGTCGTGGCCAGTCCGCCGCTGCTGCGGGGGCTGCCCTTCGAGGTGCGGGAGGAGGCGGTGGCGGCGGCCGAGGAGGTCGTCGGGTCCGGGCGGGACAGCGAGGGAGGTGGGCCGTGAAGGCGGCCCGTGCCGTCGCGGCGTGGCTGCGGCGGAGAGGTGACCGGGGCTCGGCCACCGTGTGGAGCCTCGGGGCGATCGCCGTACTGTGCGTGGTCTTCGGTGCCGTGCTCGCCCTGGGCCAGGCCGTGGTGGTCCGGCACCGGGCCGCCGGGGGCGCGGACCTCGCGGCGCTCGCGGCGGCGGACCACTGGACGGACGGTGAGGAGCGCGCCTGCGCCCGGGCGGGCCGGGTGGCCCTGTCGCAGGGCGTACGGCTGGTGCGGTGCGCGGTCGAGGGGGAGATCTCGGACGTGACCGCGGCGTCGGGCCTGGGCCCCTTCACGGCCGAGGTCAGGGCACGCGCGGGCCCTCCGGATCCGGCGTCGCAGCCCCCGGTTCCGCCTGGGTCGCAGCCCTCTGGTCCGCCCGAGCCGCAGTCCCCGGACCAGTCTGGGCCGCAGTCCCCGGACCAGTCTGAGTCGCAGCCCCCGGAGCAGTCTGAGTCGCAGCCCCCGGACCAGTCTGAGCCGTCGCGCCCGCCCTCGCCTGGGCCGCGGGGCTCGGAGGTTCCTCCGGGGCCCCCCGAAGCAGCTCCGTGAGGAGGCGTACGGCGCCCCGCTTGTGCAGGGGGTCGTTGCCGTTGCCGCACTTGGGGGACTGGATGCAGGACGGGCAGCCGGCGTCGCACTCGCAGGAGGCGATGGCCTCCCGGGTGGCGGCGAGCCAGGCGCGGGCGGTGTGGAAGGCCCGCTCGGCGAAGCCCGCGCCGCCGGGATGGCCGTCGTAGACGAAGACCGTCGGCAGGAGCGTGTCGGGGTGCAGCGGGACCGACACACCGCCGATGTCCCAGCGGTCGCAGGTCGCGAAGAGAGGGAGGAGGCCGATGGAGGCGTGCTCGGCGGCGTGCAGCGCGCCGCCGAGGATCTCGGGGTTGACGCGGGCGGCGTCGAGCTGGTCCTCGGTGACCGTCCACCACACCGCGCGGGTGCGCAGCGTACGAGGAGGGAGGTCGAGCTTCGACTCGCCCAGGACTTCACCGGTGATGACGCGCCGGCGCAGGAAGGAGACGACCTGGTTGGTGACTTCGACGGAGCCGTAGCACAGACGCCCTTGGCCCCAGGGGACTTCGACGTCCGTCTCCAGGACGGCGATGGAGGTGGTGTCGCGGGCCACCGTCGAGTAGGGCGGCGTGGCCTCCTCGACCAGGGCGACCGAGTCGTCGAGGTCCAGGGACCGGACGAGGTAGGTACGGCCCTGGTGGAGGTGGACGGCGCCCTCGTGGACGGTGGTGTGGGCGGAGCCCGCGTCGACGGTGCCGAGCAGCCGGCCCGTGCCCTCCTCGACGATCTGCACCGGCCGGCCGCCCTCGCCGCGGATGTCGGTGAGGTCGGCGGCGCGCTCCCGGCGCGTCCAGTGCCAGGCCTTCGTGCGGCGGCGCAGCAGCTTGGCGGCCTCCAGCTGGGGGAGCAGGGCCTCGGTCTCCGGGCCGAAGAGCGCGAGGTCCTCGTCCGTCAGCGGGAGTTCCGCGGCCGCCGCGCACAGGTGGGGGGCGAGGACGTAGGGGTTGTCGGGGTCGAGGACCGTCGACTCCACCGGGCGGTCGAAGAGGGCCTCCGGGTGGTGGACGAGGAAGGTGTCCAGCGGATCGTCGCGGGCGACCAGCACCGCCAGCGCGCCCTGCCCGGAGCGCCCGGCCCGGCCGGCCTGCTGCCACAGGGAGGCGCGGGTGCCCGGGTAGCCGGCGATCAGGACGGCGTCGAGGCCGGAGACGTCGATGCCGAGTTCGAGGGCGGTGGTGGCGGCGAGACCGAGGAGCTCGCCGGAGTGGAGCGCCTGTTCGAGGGCGCGGCGCTCCTCGGGGAGATAGCCGCCCCGGTATGCCGCGACACGCCGGGCGAGCGAGCGGTCCACCTCGGCGAGCCGTTCCTGGGCGATGACCGAGATCAGCTCTGCGCCGCGCCGGGAGCGGATGAAGGCGACCGTGCGCACGCCCTGGACGGCGAGGTCGGTGAGGAGGTCGGCGGTCTCGGCGGTGGCGGTACGCCGGACGGGGGCGCCCTTCTCGCCCTGCAGCTCGGTGAGCGGCGGCTCCCACAGGGCGAACACCAGTTCACCGCGGGGTGAGGCGTCGTCGGCGACCTCCACGACCGGCAGGCCGGTCAGCCGGCCGGCGGCGACCGCGGGCTCGGCGGCCGTCGCGGAGGCCAGCAGGAAGACCGGCGAGGCGCCGTAGCGGGCGCACAGGCGGCGCAGCCTGCGCAGGACCTGGGCGACATGGGAGCCGAAGACACCGCGGTAGGTGTGGCACTCGTCGATGACGACGTACTTCAGCGACTTCAGGAAGGAGGACCAGCGGGGGTGGGAGGGGAGGATCCCGCGGTGCAGCATGTCCGGGTTGGTCAGGACGTAGTTGGCGTACTGACGCACCCATTCGCGTTCTTCGAACGGCGTGTCGCCGTCGTACACGGCCGGGCGTACGGCGTTGCCCAGCGGGTGTGAGAGTTCTTTCACAGAGCGGCGCTGATCGGCGGCGAGGGCCTTGGTGGGGGCGAGGTACAGGGCGGTCGCGCCGCGCCCGTTCGGGGCCTCGGAACCGTCCAGAAGGGTGGACAGCACGGGCACGAGATACGCCAGGGACTTGCCGGAGGCCGTGCCCGTGGCGACGACCACCGAGTCGCCGTCCAGGGCGTGCTCGGCGGCGAGCGCCTGGTGGGCCCAGGGATGATCGATTCCGCAGGCCCGGACCGCCGCGATCACCTCCGGGCGAATCCGGTCAGGCCAGACGGCATGGCGGCCCGCGCGCGGGGGCAAGTGCTCCGTATGAGTGATGCGCGAAGCCCGGCTCGGGCCCGGGGCGAGCCGGTTCAGGAGCGCGCCCGGCGACAGGCGGGGCGCGGGCTGTGCCGAGGATCGATCGGATCGGTGATTCTTGGCCATCGGCACCGAGTGTGTCACTGGCGTGACGGACAATGGAGCCAAGGCGTCGTGCACGCCTGCCGGTAAGTGATTGAATGCCATCGCGGCTGGCGAACCGTCCAGGGGGCTCTGCCGAGGTGTCCCGAGGGGCGACCGCTCGATAGCAAGGTGCTGGAGGATCCGTGGACCTGTCCCTGTCGACCGAGACCGTCGGCGATCGCACGATCGTCAAGGTCGGTGGCGAAATCGACGTATATACCGCGCCCAAGCTGCGCGAGCAGCTGGTCGAGCTGGTGAACGACGGGAATTTCCACCTCGTCGTGGACATGGAGGGCGTGGACTTCCTCGACTCCACCGGGCTCGGCGTGCTGGTCGGAGGCCTGAAGCGCGTCCGTGCCCATGAGGGCTCGCTGCGCCTGGTCTGCAACCAGGAGCGCATTCTGAAGATCTTCCGCATCACCGGTCTGACCAAGGTGTTCCCCATTCACACCTCGGTCGAGGACGCGGTCGCGGCCACCGACTGACCCGTCCGTCCGGGTCCGGTGACCCGGACGGCCCAGTTGTACTCCGGGGGACCGGGCTTTTCGGCAGCCCGGCCCCCCGACAGCACGCCCGAAGTTCCGAGGGGGACGCATGGCCACCGTTGAACTCCGCTTCAGCGCGCTGCCCGAGCACGTCAGGACCGCCCGGCTGGTGGCGGCAGCGGTGGCGCGCAGAGCCGGAGTGGACGAGGCCGTCCTCGACGAGGTGCGGCTCGCCGTCGGTGAGGCCTGCACCCGTGCCGTGGGCCTTCACCAGAGTGGCGGAATCACCGCTCCGGTGAAGGTGGCGCTGATCGAGGAGGAGAAGCAGTTCTCCATCGAGGTCGGCGACGAGGCGCCGCGCTCCGTCCCGGGCGACCGGGCGCCCGGCTCCGGCGCGGACGACGTGGACGCCGAGGAGGACGAGATGGGCCTCGCGGTCATCAGCGGCCTCGTCGACGACGTGGAGGTCAGCGCCGGCGAGCACGGCGGACTGATCCGTATGACCTGGCCGAGGACTCCGGCGGCGGCGACGCCCGCCTGAGCCGTTCCGGCCGTAGCCGTACCCGAAGGGCCCCACTCCGGTGGGGCCCTTTGGCATGCGCCCACCCGGGTACTCGTGCTTAGAGTTGTCCCAGGTCCATGAAGTGAATCATGAGCCGGTGAATCGCCCCTGCATTTCGTGAAGCAATTCACGATCAATGAGGCGGTCAATAGGCGATCAATGAAACGATCAATGATCGGAGAATGCCCCGAAGGCATTACTGGACGTGTAGGCGAATTCTGTTTACCGCGCACTGTTTTGATCAGGTTCCGGTACCTACAATCCGTCCACAATCTTGAGCTCAGCCCAAACGTCAAGGAGGACGAATGGCGGGGCTTTCTACCCCTCATCGGTTGGACCACCCGACAACCTTCGCGGCCGCAGTGCTGACCGACGGCAACCGCCTGCTCGTGGTGGTCATCGGGCTCGTCGCACTGGCTGCGCTCGTGGTCGCGGGCGTCCTGCTGCGGCAGGTGCTCGCGGCCGGCGAGGGTACCGACAGCATGAAGAAGATCGCGGCAGCGGTCCAGGAAGGCGCCAACGCGTATCTGGCCCGACAACTGCGCACCCTCGGCGTATTCGCCGTCGTGGTGTTCTTCCTGTTGATGTTGCTGCCCGCGGACGACTGGAATCAGCGCGCCGGACGATCATTGTTCTTCTTGATCGGCGCCGCGTTCTCGGCGGCGACCGGCTATATCGGCATGTGGCTCGCGGTGCGGAGCAACGTGCGCGTCGCCGCGGCGGCCCGCGAAGCCACCCCGGCGCCCGGTGAACCGGAAAAGGATCTCACCGCCGTCTCGCACAAGGCCATGAAGATCGCGTTCCGCACGGGCGGCGTCGTCGGCATGTTCACCGTGGGGCTCGGGCTGTTCGGCGCCTCCTGCGTGGTGCTGGTGTACGCGGCCGACGCGCCCAAGGTGCTGGAGGGCTTCGGCCTCGGCGCGGCCCTCATCGCGATGTTCATGAGGGTCGGCGGCGGCATCTTCACCAAGGCCGCCGACGTCGGCGCCGACCTGGTCGGCAAGGTCGAACAGGGCATCCCGGAGGACGATCCGCGCAATGCCGCGACCATCGCCGACAACGTGGGCGACAACGTCGGCGACTGCGCGGGCATGGCCGCCGACCTCTTCGAGTCGTATGCCGTGACCCTGGTGGCCGCGCTGATCCTCGGCAAGGCGGCCTTCGGCGACTTCGGGCTGGCGTTCCCGCTGCTCGTGCCCGCCATCGGCGTGCTCACGGCCATGGTCGGCATCTTCGCGGTCGCTCCGCGCCGTACGGACCGCAGTGGCATGTCCGCGATCAACCGGGGTTTCTTCGTCTCCGCGGTGATCTCGCTGGTGCTGGTGGCCGTCGCCGTCTTCGTCTATCTGCCCGGCACGTACGCGGACCTCGACGGCGTCACCGACACGGCGATCACCGGCAAGGACGGCGACCCGCGGATCCTCGCCCTCGTCGCGGTGGCGATCGGCATCCTCCTGGCCGCCGTCATCCAGCAGCTCACCGGCTACTTCACCGAGACCACCCGGCGCCCGGTCCGGGACATCGGCAAGACGTCCCTGACGGGCCCCGCCACGGTCGTCCTGGCCGGTATCTCCGTCGGCCTCGAATCGGCCGTCTACACCGCCCTGCTGATCGGCCTCGGCGTGTACGGGGCGTTCCTGCTCGGCGGTACCTCGATCATGCTGGCCCTGTTCGCGGTCGCGCTGGCCGGCACCGGCCTGCTCACCACGGTCGGCGTGATCGTCGCCATGGACACCTTCGGGCCGGTCTCCGACAACGCCCAGGGCATCGCCGAGATGTCCGGCGACGTCGAGGGCGCGGGCGCGCAGGTGCTCACCAACCTCGACGCGGTCGGCAACACCACCAAGGCCATCACCAAGGGCATCGCCATCGCCACCGCGGTCCTCGCGGCGTCGGCGCTCTTCGGGTCGTACCGTGACGCGATCACGACCGGCGCGAACGACGTCGGCGAGAAGCTCTCCGGGGAGGGCGCGCCGATGAGCCTGATGATGGACATCTCCCAGCCCAACAACCTGGTCGGCCTCATCGCGGGCGCGGCGGTCGTCTTCCTCTTCTCCGGACTTGCGATCAACGCGGTCTCGCGGTCGGCGGGCTCGGTGGTGTTCGAGGTGCGCCGGCAGTTCCGCGAGCACCCCGGGATCATGGACCACACCGAGACACCGGAGTACGGCAAGGTCGTCGACATCTGCACCCGGGACGCCCTGCGGGAGCTCGCCACGCCCGGACTGCTCGCCGTCCTGGCGCCGATCTTCATCGGGTTCACGCTCGGTGTGGGCGCGCTCGGCGCGTATCTCGCCGGCGCGATCGGCGCGGGCACGTTGATGGCGGTGTTCCTCGCCAACTCCGGCGGCGCCTGGGACAACGCCAAGAAGCTCGTCGAGGACGGCCACCACGGCGGCAAGGGCAGTGAGGCCCACGCGGCCACCGTGATCGGCGACACCGTCGGCGACCCCTTCAAGGACACCGCCGGACCCGCGATCAACCCGCTGCTCAAGGTCATGAACCTGGTCGCGCTGCTGATCGCGCCGGCCGTGATCAAGTTCAGCTACGGCGACGACAAGAACATCGGGGTACGGATCCTGATCGCGATGCTCGCCCTCGCCGTGATCGTCGGCGCGGTGTACGTCTCCAAGCGGCGTGGGATCGCCATGGGTGACGAGGACAACGCCGACAGATCGTCCAAGTCGGCCGATCCGGCGGTGGTTTCGTAGTACGGCCGTCGGGGCCCAGCTCAAAGGGCGGGCGGGAGACGCGCGTTGACGCGTCGCCCGCCCGCTGTGCCGTGGGTGTGCGGAGGTGGTGAGCCTTCTCTCTCTTGGTGCAAATGGCCCCAAACCCATATGGAGCGGGCATTCGGCCTGGGGTTGTCGGCCGGTGGGCGTGTATGTTCCGGGGCCGAGGGCCATGGAAGGGACCAAACCGGTGAACAAGAAGCTCGCGGCCGCACTGTCCGGCGGTGCGGTACTGGTACTGGCGCTGTCCGGATGCAGCAGCGACGAAGGCAACAAGGAGCTCGACGCCTGGGCCAAGAAGGTCTGCGACGCGCTGCCGGCGCAGGACGCCAAGGTCGACGCCGCCAACGCCGCCATCAAGCAGGCCGCCACGGACAACAACGCCCCGGCGAACGTCCAGAAGACCGACTCGCAGGCCTTCCAGGACATGTCCGACGCGTACGCGGCGCTCGCCCTGGCCGTCAAGAACGCCGGCACGCCGCCCGGCGTCGAGGGCGGTGCGAAGAAGCAGACGGACGCCGTCGCGGCGCTCAACACGCTCTCCACCTCCTACGCGGACCTGAAGAAGCAGGTCGACGCGCTGGACACCAAGGACCAGGCCAAGTTCGCCGACGGCCTCGCGGACATCGCCACCCAGCTCGGCACCCTCAGCAAGACCGGCAACACCGCGCTGAAGAACCTGGAACAGGGCGACGTCAAGGACGCCATGGCCCAACAGGACAGCTGCAAGAAGGTCGCCGCGTCGGCTTCGGCCCGCGCGACCACGAGCTGAGCCGACCACGAGCTGAGCCCCGCCATCGAGCTCCGCCACCACTCCACCCGGCCGGGTGGCCGAGCGGGGCCGGGGACAAGTCGCGGGGGAGCGGGGACAATGGGGGGCGTGAGTGACGCCACCCTGTCCCCCCTGCCCTCCGCCGACCGTCCCGAGGTGGCCGCGCGGCTGCGTGAGGCCCTGCTCGCGGCCTCCTTCACCGCCGACGGCCTGCTCGACCTGCTCGGCGCCCCCGCGTACGCGGCCCTGGCGCGCAGCGAGACCGTGCCCGCCCTGAGGGCCACCCGCGGAGACACGCCGCTGGAGACACTCGTCCGCCTCTTCCTGCTCCAGCAGCCCGTGCCGCACGCGCGCGTGGAGGAATTCCTGCCGCTCCGCGCGTGCGTGGAGAGCGGCTGGCTGGTGCACACCGGCGCCGACGAGGTCGCCGCGACCGTGGACGTGCGCCCGTACGGCGGCCCGGACGGCGAGGACTGGTTCATCGTCTCCGACCTGGGCTGCGCGGTCGGCGGCGCCGGCGGCATCGGCAGCCGCGACGAGGGAGTCGTCCTCGGCGTCGGCGGCGCCTCCACGACCCTCGCCGGGATCACCGTCCGTACGCCCGTCTCGTCCGCCCTCGACCTCGGCACCGGCTCCGGCATCCAGGCGCTGCACGCCGCCCGGCACGCGACGCGCGTGACCGCGACCGACCTCAACCCGCGCGCCCTGCACGTCACCGCGCTCACCCTGGCCCTGTCCGGCGCCCCCGCCGCCGATCTGCGCGAGGGCTCCCTCTTCGAGCCGGTCCGCCACGACGAGCGGTACGACCTCGTCGTGTCCAACCCCCCGTTCGTGATCTCGCCGGGCGCACGGCTGACGTACCGCGACGGCGGGATGGGCGGGGACGATCTGTGCCGCTCGCTCGTTCAGGGAGCGGGGGAACGGCTGACCGAGGGCGGGTTCGCGCAGTTTCTCGCCAACTGGCAGCACGTGGAGGGGGAGGACTGGCAGGACCGGCTCCGGTCGTGGGTGCCGCGCGGCTGCGACGCCTGGATCGTCCAGCGCGAGGTCCAGGACGTCACGCAGTACGCCGAGCTGTGGCTCAGGGACGCCGGTGACCACCGGGGCGACCCGGCCGAGTACCAGGCGCGGTACGACGCGTGGCTGGACGAGTTCGAGGCGCGCAAGGTGAAGGCCGTCGGCTTCGGCTGGATCACCCTGCGCAGGACGTCGGCCGCCGAGCCCGTCGTCACCGTGGAGGAGTGGCCCCACCCGGTCGAACAGCCGCTCGGCGACGCCGTCCGCGCGCACTTCGAACGGCTCGACTACCTGCGCGCGCACGACGACGCGGCCCTGCTCGCCGGGCACTTCAGGCTCGCCGGGGAGATCGTCCAGGAGCAGGTCGGCATGCCCGGTGCCGAGGACCCGGAGCACGTCGTGCTGCGCCAGCACCGCGGGATGCGCCGCGCCACCAAGGTGGACACGGTCGGCGCGGGCTTCGCGGGCGTGTGCGACGGCTCCCTGAGCGCGGGCCGCATCCTGGACGCCATCGCCCAACTGGTGGGCGAGGACCCGGTGTCGCTGCGCGACCGTACGCCCGCCCAGATCCGGCTCCTGGTGGAGCAGGGCTTCCTGGAACCGGCGCGGTGAACCCGCCCGCCGCCCGCCCCGCCTGAGACGGGACGCGGCTCCCGGCACCCCCTCGGGGGAGACGCCGGACGGGGGTGCGGGCCGGATCGTGGGCGGCCGGTACCCGCCTGCGACGCACGCCGGGCGCGGGCGGCACGGGCCGCGTCCGGCCGGCGTACGACGGGGAGTTGGCCCGGGCACCCCGGCCTCGAGGCGGCCGACAGCGGTACGGCATGTCTCGTACGGGGCCGCCATACGGCGATCGGCGGGCAGATGGGCCGGTTCCGGGACGCCGGTGTCGACTGTGGGTCGGACGGATGAGCGTCGGTGACTACTGGATCCACGAGGATCTGGAAGAGGGCTGCAAGGCGCTCCTCACGGATTGCGCGCACGGTGGGCCGGGCCGACAACGCGAAGACGACCGGAAAACACCCGTGCCGGGTTCGGTGTGAGGCCCGTCGCAGCCGGATCCGCCTCCGCCGGGTGCCGCAGGAGGCCGCCGGCGGGCCGGCCGCGCGCCCCGTCGGCGGCCCTCCGACCCCGCCCGGGGGTCTCCCGTTCACCTCGGGTTCGCCCGGGCGCCGCCCACGCGTGTCAGCCTTCCCGGGGCGCTGCACGCGCGGGTGGGAGAGAAGGGGGCGGGGCGATCATGGAGAGCGGGCCGGCGATCTTCGCGGGGACGGTGTTCGCCCTGTTCGGAGGCGCGCTGCTGGTGTGGACCGCGGTCCGGGCACGGCATCGCGAACCCGTCGCCCAGGGTGTGAGCCCCGTCGCATCGGCGACCCTCGCGACCCTCGCCGCCGTCGTCGCGCTGGCCGTCGGGGCGTGGTGCTTCACCCGCCTCTGAATCCGCCGGTCGAACCGATGCCGAGGATCCTGCACCGTCCCGTGTTTGAACCGCGTAAGCGCGGTCATGCCGGTAAAGGAGAGGACGGGTTCCGCTCCGGCGGAAAAGGACCGGTCGGCACTCCGGGCGGCAGGAATGGCGGTAGTCGGGTTACCGTTCGAGTGGCCGTTGCGGGCTTTTCCCGTTTGACACGGGGGCGGGATGTACCGTCACACTCCGCAGCGTCACCATGACCCGACCCCGGGAGCAAGGCCTGGGGAGGCCCCAGCGTCGACCGGAGAGAAGAGCGAAGTTGTCCCCGACCAGCGAGACCGCGAAGGGCGGCCGCCGACTCGTCATCGTCGAGTCGCCTGCCAAGGCGAAGACGATCAAGGGTTACCTCGGCCCCGGCTACATCGTCGAGGCCAGCGTCGGGCACATCCGCGACCTTCCGAACGGCGCCGCGGAGGTGCCGGAGACCTACACCGGAGAGGTCCGCCGCCTCGGCGTGGACGTCGAACACGACTTCCAGCCCATCTATGTGGTCAACGCCGACAAGCGGGCGCAGGTCAAGAAGCTCAAGGACCTGCTCAAGGAGTCCGACGAGCTCTTCCTCGCCACCGATGAGGACCGCGAGGGCGAGGCGATCGCCTGGCACCTCCAGGAGGTCCTCAAGCCGAAGATCCCCGTCAAGCGGATGGTCTTCCACGAGATCACCAAGGACGCGATCCGGGCCGCCGTCGCCAACCCGCGCCAGCTCAACCAGAAGCTCGTCGACGCCCAGGAGACCCGCCGCATCCTCGACCGCCTCTACGGCTACGAGGTCTCGCCGGTCCTGTGGAAGAAGGTCATGCCGCGCCTGTCGGCCGGCCGTGTCCAGTCCGTCGCGACCCGGCTCGTCGTGCAGCGGGAACGCGAGCGCATCGCGTTCCGTTCCGCCGAGTACTGGGACCTGACCGGCACCTTCGCCACCGGCCGCGCGGGAGACCCCTCCGACCCGTCGACGCTCGTCGCCCGTCTGCAGACCGTCGACGGCCGGCGGATCGCGCAGGGCCGTGACTTCGACTCCCTCGGGCAGCTCAAGGGCGAGAACACCCTCCACCTCGACGAGGCGACCGCCCGCGCCCTCGCCGCCGCCCTGGAGAACACGCGGTTCTCCGTGCGGTCCGTCGAGTCCAAGCCGTACCGCCGCTCGCCGTACGCCCCGTTCCGTACGACGACGCTCCAGCAGGAGGCCAGCCGCAAGCTCGGCTTCGGCGCCAAGGCCACCATGCAGGTCGCGCAGAAGCTGTACGAGAACGGCTACATCACGTACATGCGTACGGACTCCACGACGCTCAGCGAGACCGCCGTGGCCGCCGCCCGCGCCCAGGTCACCCAGCTCTACGGCGCCGACTACCTGCCGGCCCAGCCGCGCACGTACGCCGGGAAGGTCAAGAACGCGCAGGAGGCGCACGAGGCGATCCGCCCCTCGGGTGATCGTTTCCGCACCCCCGCCGAGACCGGGCTCACCGGCGACCAGTTCAAGCTCTACGAGCTGATCTGGAAGCGGACCGTCGCCTCCCAGATGAAGGACGCGACCGGTAACAGCGTGACCGTGAAGATCGGCGGCACCGCCGCCGACGGCCGGGACGTCGAGTTCAGCGCCTCCGGCAAGACGATCACCTTCCACGGCTTCCTGAAGGCGTACGTCGAGGGCGCCGACGACCCGAACGCCGAGCTGGACGACCGCGAGCGCCGGCTGCCGCAGGTCGCCGAGGGCGACGCGCTCAGCGCCGAGGAGATCACGGTCGACGGGCACGCCACCAAGCCCCCGGCCCGCTACACCGAGGCCAGCCTGGTCAAGGAGCTCGAAGAGCGCGAGATCGGCCGCCCGTCGACGTACGCGTCGATCATCGGCACGATCCTCGACCGCGGCTATGTGTTCAAGAAGGGCACCGCGCTCGTCCCGTCCTTCCTGTCCTTCGCCGTGGTCAACCTCCTGGAGAAGCACTTCGGCCGGCTCGTCGACTACGACTTCACCGCCAAGATGGAGGACGACCTCGACCGCATCGCGCGCGGCGAGGCCCAGTCCGTGCCGTGGCTGAAGCGCTTCTACTTCGGCGAGGGCGGTGGCGAGGGCGGCGCCGCCGACGCCGGCAACGGCGACGGGGACCACCTCGGCGGCCTCAAGGAGCTCGTCACCGACCTGGGCGCGATCGACGCGCGCGAGGTGTCGTCGTTCCCCGTGGGCAACGGCATCGTCCTGCGGGTCGGCCGCTTCGGGCCGTACATCGAGCGCGGGGAGAAGGACAGCGAGGGCCACCAGCGCGCCGACATCCCCGAGGACCTGGCGCCCGACGAGCTCTCCGTCGAGCTGGCCGAGGAACTGCTCGCCAAGCCGAGCGGTGACTTCGAGCTGGGCGCCGACCCCGAGACCGGCCACCCCATCGTCGCCAAGGCCGGCCGCTACGGCCCGTACGTCACCGAGGTGCTCCCCGAGGGCACCCCGAAGACCGGCAAGAACGCCGTCAAGCCGCGTACGGCCTCGCTGTTCAAGTCGATGTCCCTCGACACGGTCACCCTGGAGGACGCCCTCAAGCTGATGTCCCTGCCGCGTGTGGTCGGCGCGGACGCGGAGGGCCAGGAGATCACCGCGCAGAACGGGCGCTACGGGCCGTACCTGAAGAAGGGCACGGACTCACGGTCGCTCCAGACCGAGGACCAGCTCTTCACGATCACCCTGGAAGAGGCGCTGGCGATCTACGCCCAGCCCAAGCAGCGCGGCCGCGCCGCCGCGAAGCCGCCGCTGAAGGAGCTCGGCGAGGACCCGGTCAGCAAGAAGCCGGTCGTCGTCAAGGACGGCCGCTTCGGGGCGTACGTCACCGACGGGGAGACCAACGCGACCCTGCGCTCCGGCGACAGCGTCGAGGAGATCACCCCGGAGCGCGGCTTCGAGCTGCTCGCCGAGAAGCGCGCGAAGGGGCCCGCCAAGAAGACGGCGAAGAAGGCGCCCGCGAAGAAGACCGCGACCACGGCCAAGAAGGCGGCTCCGGCGAAGAAGACGGCCGCCAAGAAGACCGCCGCGAAGAAGACCACGACGGCTGCGACGGCGAAGAAGACGGCCGCCAAGAAGACGACGGCCTCGCGGACGACGACGGAGGACTGAGCCGGCTGACGGACCGTCGGCCGGGCGGACCTAACAGGTCGGGTCCGGTCACGATTTCCCCACAGCGGCTTCACGACGCGAACGCCCCGGCATCACTTTGGTGTCGGGGTGGTCGTACACCAGGACGGGCACCCCTGGCTGTCAGTCGCTGCCGATAGGCTGAAAGCATGACGCGAGCCGAGCAGCCAACGGCCCTCCCGCCGGCACCGGACGACGCCCTGGTGGCGGACTCCCGCGAGCGCGCCGTGCGCGCCCTGTTGCGCGAGCCCCAGCTCAAGCGGCTGTGGAGCGCGCAGTTGGTGGGCGGCGTCGCGGACGCCCTGGCCGTCCTGGTGTTCGTCCTCCTCGTCCTCCAGGCGGCCATCGCCGAGGGCTCGTTCGGGGGCGGCTACCGCGGCGTGGCGTTCGCGGTGGCGACCGTGTTCGCGGTGCGGATTCTGGCCACCCTGCTCTTCGGCGCGGTCCTCCTCGGCCCGCTGACCTCGCTCACCTCCCCGGAGGGCCCGCTCGACCGCCGCTGGACCATGGTCGGCGCGGACGGGCTGCGTGCCGCGCTGCTGCTCGTCGCGCCACTGTGGATCGACTGGACGCCCGACGACGCACTGGCCTTCCTGCTCGTCACCGTGTTCGTCACCGGTGTCGCCGAACGGTTCTGGACGGTCGCCCGGGAGAGCGCGGCCCCCGCCCTGCTGCCCGCCCCGCCGCTGGAGGGCGCGACGGTACGGCCGCTGCCGGACCACATGGAGGCCCTGCGCCGGCTGTCGCTGCGCACCGGCTTCGTGGCGATCCCGCTGGGCGCAGTCACCCTCGTCGTCGCCGCATTGTTCAACAATCTGCTGGGCGCCGGGATCGCCTGGTTCGCCCAGCACCAGGCGGCCCTCGCCTCCTACGTCGCCGGAGGACTCTTCGCCGGGTCCCTGTCGGTCGTCGTCTTCCTGGAACTGCCGTCGGTGCGCACCCCGCGCGCGCGGTCCCCGCTGGAGGGGCTGCGCCGCCCGAAGACCGCCACGGGCGTCGACACCGGCCGCACGGGCGTGATCCCGCTGCTGGTCCTCGCCTGCGCCGCCGTCGCCGCCTCCATCGCCGCCGCCGTCGCCGTCGCCGTGCTGCACGCCAAGGACCTGGGCGGCGGCCCCGTGCTCTACGGGCTGCTGGTGCTCGCCCTGACCGGAGGGGTCGCCCTCGGCATCCGTACGGCGCCGAGGGTGCTGGTGACGCTGTCGCGGCGCCGGCTCCTCGCGCTGGCGATCGCCTTCACCGGCGTGGCCCTGCTGGCCGCCGGACTGGTCCCCGATGTCACCAGCGTGCTGCTGATCACGGGTCTGGCCGGAGTCGGCGCGGGGGTCGCGGCGAACACCGGGCACGCGCTGCTCGACCAGGAGACCGAGGAGAGCCGCCGTACCCGCACGACGGAACACCTGCACGCGGTGGTGCGGGTCTGCGTGGCGCTGGCCGCGGTCGGCGCCCCCCTGCTCGCCGCGCTGATCGGACCGCACCGCCTGGAGAACGGCAAGTTCGTGTTCGCGCACGGCGGCGCCGCGTTCACCCTGATGCTGGTCGGAGCGCTGCTGCTGCCGGTGGCCGCGCTGGTGCTGGCCAAGGTCGACGACCGCTCCGGAGTGCCGCTGCGCCTCGATCTGCGGGACGCGCTGCTCGGCGGCGACGACCCGGCGGTGGCCCCGGCCGCGAGCGGCTTCTTCATCGCCCTGGAGGGCGGCGACGGCGCCGGCAAGTCCACCCAGGCCGAGGCGCTCGCCGAATGGATCAGGGCCAAGGGACACGAGGTCGTCCTCACCCGCGAGCCGGGCGCCACGCCGGTCGGCAAGCGGCTGCGCTCGATCCTCCTCGACGTCTCGAGCGCCGGTCTGTCGCACCGCGCGGAGGCCCTGCTGTACGCGGCGGACCGCGCGGAGCACGTCGACACGGTCGTCCGGCCCGCCCTGGAGCGCGGCGCGGTCGTCATCAGCGACCGGTACATCGACTCGTCCGTCGCCTACCAGGGCGCCGGCCGCGATCTGTCCCCGACCGAGATCGCCCGCATCTCGCGCTGGGCGACGGACGGCCTGGTGCCGCATCTGACGGTGCTGCTGGACGTCTCCCCGGAGGCCGCCCGCGAACGCTTCACCGAGGCGCCGGACCGTCTGGAGTCGGAGCCCGCCGAGTTCCACGCGCGCGTGCGCTCCGGCTTCCTCACGCTCGCCGCCGCCGACCCCGGCCGCTACCTGGTGGTCGACGCGGCCCAGGAGCCCGAGGCCGTCACCACCGTCGTACGCCACCGGCTCGACCGGATGCTGCCGCTGTCCGAGGCCGAGATCAAGGCCCAGGAGGAGGCGCGCAAGAAGGCCGAGGAGGAGGCCCGCCGCAAGGCCGAGGAAGAGGCCGCCCGCAAGGCCGAGGAGGAGCGCCTGGAGCGGGAGCGCCAGGAGCAGCTCGCCAAGCTGCGCGCCGAGGAGGAGGAGCGCAAGCGGCGCGAGCTGGAGGAGGCGCAGCGCCGCGAGGCCGAGCGTCAGGCCGAGGAGGCCCGGCTGCGCGCCGAGGAGGCCCGCAGGCGAGCGGAGGAGGAGCGTCAGCGGCTCCTCGCCGAGGAGAAGGCCCGCGCCGAGGCCGAGGCCCGCCGCAAGGTCGAGGAGGAGCGGCGCAGGGCCGAGGAGGAGCGGCAGCGCAAGCTGGCCGAGGAGGAGGCCCGGCGCCGCGCGGAGGCCGAGGCGGCCCGCCAGGAGGAGCAGCGCAGGGCCGAGGCCGCGCGGCTGGAGAAGCAGCGCAAGGCCGAGGAGGCCCTGCTGCGGGCCGAGGAGGCGCGCCGCGCGGCGGAGCAGGCCGCGGCGGCGGCCCAGAGCGGCCCCCGGTCCAGGCCGCCGGCCGCCCCCGCCGGCCCCGTGGCCCCGGAGGCGGCGACCGTGCCGACGCCGGTGGTCACCCCGACGAACGCGTCGGGCGGGCCGGTGGAGGAGACGGCGGTCCTGCCGCGGGTGCCGATGCGCAAGAAGCCGGTGATGGAGAAGAAGCCGGTGGAGGACCAGCGGCCCGTTGCGGGCAGGAGGCCGGTGGAGGACACCACTCCGCTGCCCAGGATCCGTATGGACAAGGAGCCGGAGCCCGCGCGGGACGCGGGGGCGGCGGGTAAGGGCTCCGACGCCGAGGTGACGGCGGAGCTGCCCCAGCCCCCGGCGCCCACCGTCGGCCCCGCCGACGAGACGGCCGTACTGCCGCCCGTCGCACCTCCCGGGGCCGCCGACGAGACGGCCGTACTGCCGCCCGTCGCACCTCCCGGGGCCGCCGACGAGACCGCCGTACTGCCGCCGGTGCGGGACGGCGGCGCCGTGGACGAGACGGCCGTCCTGCCGCCGGTACGGCAGGACGCTCCCGCGGACCGGATGCCGCCGGGGTTCTTCCGCGACGAGCGGGAGGCCGCACCCGACGGCTCCGAGAGCCGTACGCGCGAGCTGCCCCAGGTCGACGAGGCGGGCGCGCCCCGACGGCGGCCGCGGTCGGACTGGGCCGAGGAGACCCCGCTGGACGACCTGCCGTCCCTCGCGGACGAACTGCTGGGCCCGCACCGGGACGACGACTTCGACGAGGACCAGGGCGGGGGCCGCGGACGGGGCCGACGGCGCTGAGCGTCCCGCAGGGCTGAGCATCACGGGGGTCACCTGGCCGCTTCGGCCGGTGGCCCCCGTTGTCAGTGGGGGGCCGCACAATGGAGACCGGCGGCGAATGCGACCCAAGCCGCCGGTGACGGAAGCCGAATGGGACGGAAGGGCGGCGTGACCCATGAGCGTGTGGGACGACCTCGTCGGGCAGGAGAAGGTGAGCGAGCAGCTCACCGCCGCCGCGCGCGACGCCGACGCGTTCGTCACCGCGGCCGTCTCCGGCACCCCGCCGCCCGAGGCGTCGAAGATGACCCACGCCTGGCTGTTCACGGGCCCGCCCGGCGCCGGCCGGACCCAGGTGGCGCGGGCGTTCGCCGCCGCGCTGCAGTGCGTGAGCCCCGACCGCGCGCTCGGCGGAGCCCCCGGCTGCGGCTTCTGCGACGGCTGTCATACGGCGCTGATCGGCACCCACGCCGACGTCACCACCGTGGCCGCCGTGGGCACGCAGATCCTCGCCGAGGACATGCGGGACACGGTCCGCAAGTCGTACACCTCACCGGCCACCGGCCGCTGGCAGGTGATCCTCGTCGAGGACGCCGAGCGGCTGAACGAGAAATCGGCGAACGCCGTCCTCAAGGCGGTCGAGGAGCCGGCCCCCCGGACGGTCTGGCTGCTGTGCGCGCCGTCCCTGGAGGACGTGCTGCCCACCATCCGCTCCCGCTGCCGCCATCTGAACCTGCGGACGCCGTCCGTCGACGCCGTCGCGGACATGCTCGTCCGGCGCGAGGGCATCGAGCCCGCGGTGGCTGCGGCGGCCGCCCATGCCACCCAGGGGCATGTGGACCGGGCGCGCCGGCTGGCCACCGACCCGGCCGCCCGCGAGCGCCGGGCGTCCGTGCTGAAGCTGCCGCTGCGGATCGAGGACGTCGGGGGCTGCCTGAAGGCCGCCCAGGAGCTGGTGGACGCGGCGGCCGAGGACGCGAAGGTGCTCGCCGAGGAGCGGGACGGCAAGGAGACCGAGGAGCTGAAGGCCGCCCTGGGCGCGGCCCAGGGCGGCCGGATGCCGCGCGGTACGGCCGGCGTGATGAAGGACCTGGAGGACAAACAGAAGCGCCGGCGCACCCGGACCCAGCGCGACAGCCTCGACCTCGCGCTGACCGACCTCACCGCCTTCTACCGCGACGTCCTCGCCCTTCAGTTCGGCTCCCGCATCGCGCTCGCCAACGCGGACGCCGAGGACACCCTGCAGCGCCTCGCCCGTGGCACCACGCCCGAGTCCACCCTGCGCCGGATCGAGGCCATCGGCGCGTGCCGCGAGGCCCTCGACCGCAATGTGGCCCCGCTGCTGGCGGTGGAGGCGATGACGATGGCGCTGAGAGCGGGCTGACCGGCGGGAGCCGGGGCACCCGGAGAGGGGCGGGTGAACGCCGGCCGCCGGTTGACGGTGTAGCTCGTCCGTGGCGGTTCGCGCACGTACAGCACTCGTCCCGTAGCGCAGAGTTAGGCTCGCTGGATGCACATCAGGAGCTGTCCCCGCAGGCCCCGGAAGCCCCGCAGGACCCGCACCGGCCTCGCCCTCCGTGTCCTCGCCCTCCCCCTCGCGGCACTGCTCGCCGTCTCCGCCTGTTCCTCCGGGCACTCGACGAGCACCGCCGGCCCCGCGGCGCGGGCGGAGCTGGCGGCACTGCCGAAGGTGACGCCGTCGGCGCTCGCGCCGTACTACGGGCAGAAGCCGGCCTGGCACTCCTGCGACGTCCCCGACTTCCAGTGCGCCACGATCAAGGCACCGCTGGACTACGCCCACCCGGACGGGGGTGACGTCCGCCTCGCGGTGTCCCGCAAGAAGGCGACGGGCCCCGGCAAGCGGCTCGGGTCGCTCCTGGTCAACCCGGGCGGACCGGGCGCCTCGGCCGTCGGCTACCTCCAGTCGTACGTCGGCATCGGCTACCCGGCCGGGATCCGCGCCCGCTACGACCTGGTCGCCGTCGACCCCCGTGGCGTGGCCCGCAGCGAGCCCGTGCAGTGTCTCGACGGTCACCGGATGGATGTGTACACGCAGATCGACACGACCCCCGACGACCGGCGGGAGACGGACGCGCTCGTCGAGGCGCAGAAGGGGTTCGCCGAGGCCTGCGGTGCGCACGCGGCCCGGCTGCTCCGCCATGTCTCCACCGTCGAGGCGGCCCGTGACATGGACATCGTGCGGGCGGTGCTCGGGGACCGGCGGCTGACGTATGTGGGGGCGTCGTACGGGACGATGCTCGGGGCGACGTACGCGGGGCTCTTCCCGGACCGGGTGGGGCGGCTGGTCCTCGACGGCGCGCTGGACCCGTCGCTGTCCGCGCGCCGGATGAACCTGGAGCAGACGGAGGGCTTCGAGACGGCGTTCCAGTCGTTCGCGAAGGACTGCGCGCGGCGCCGGGACTGCCCCCTCGGCCGACGGCAGAGCGCGATCGGCCCGCGCCTGGAGGCGCTCTTCCGCGCCCTGGACAGCCACCCCCTGCCCACCGGCGACCCCGACGGCCGCAGGCTCGGTGAGGCGCTCGCCACGACCGGGGTGATCGCGGCGATGTACGACGAGACGAGCTGGGAGCAGTTGCGCTCCGCGCTGACCGCGGCGATCGACGACAAGGACGGCGCAGGTCTGCTCGCCCTGTCCGACAGCTACTACCAGCGCGACCCCGACGGCCGCTACGCGAACCTGATGTCCGCCAACGCGGCCGTGAACTGCCTCGACCTGCCCGCCTCCTTCGCCACGCCCGAGCAGGTGGAGCAGTCCCTGCCGTCCTTCGAGAAGGCCTCCCCGGTCTTCGGCGAGGGCCTCGCCTGGACCTCCCTGAACTGCGCGTACTGGCCGGTGGAGCCCACGGGCCGGCCACACCGCATCACGGCGAAGGGCGCCGCGCCGATCGTCGTCGTCGGCACCACCCGCGACCCGGCGACCCCCTACCGCTGGGCCCGGTCCCTGGCGGGCCAGCTCTCCTCCGCCCGCCTCCTCACCTACGTCGGCGACGGCCACACCGCCTACGGCCGCGGCAGCCGGTGCATCGACTCCGCGATCGACACCTACCTCCTCCACGGCACACCCCCGGCACCGAAGAAGCGCTGCTCCTAGCCCCGCCCCCACCCCCGGAACGACCCCCTCCGGGGGTGGTGCGGAGCACCCCCGGAAACTGTGTAGACTTACCGACGTTGCTGATCGCACCATGGTGCGGACGGCGCGCCGCCTTAGCTCAGATGGCCAGAGCAACGCACTCGTAATGCGTAGGTCTCGGGTTCGAATCCCGAAGGCGGCTCTTTCTAGGACCAAGTCAGACCCCATCTGACCTGGTCCTTTTACTTTCTGTGAACGAGTCTCGCTGCGTCTGGCCGGCCCGAGGATCGCCGCTCGGGGGCGCCGGTGGACAACCGGTGGACAAGCGTGCAGCGAGCGTGCAGAGCGGTGGACGACCCGGTGTGCGAGAACCGGACTGACGTGCCAGAGGCGATGGGGCTGCCGGGCCTGGTGTGCCGGGCTGCCGGAAGCAGTGCTGTTGGGGGGTTCCCATAACTCGGGGTAGCCGAGACGGCAGGTTCCTGGCGCTTCAGGTTGACCTCTACGGCATCATGCGTTGTACCAGCGAACGCTCCTCGGCCGAGTAACGGAGATGCTGCCGTTCACGCCCGAGATCGGCATCGGGCGCCGCACCCTGAAGGTCCCGCTTACCGCCGCCCAGCTCCATGCGATCAACGAGGCCCGCGACGGAGACCTACGCATAAAGCTGGAGGGGACAGGGGCGCTGCCTCAGGCAACCGGCTACCCCGGTAACACTAAGGAGGTCCTGCACTTCAGCGTTGCCAGGAGCCGCTGGATCCATCAGATCAACGCTCTCGGTCCGCCGGTCGCCGTCAGGAGTGATCCGTGAAGGCTCCGTCGCTGTTCGATTGCATCAAGAGCCACCAATGGGGAAACTTGTTCCATTGGAGTTGGCAACATGCATGTAGATGCCGTCTCAGTAGGGTGGGGGCATGGGGACGGATAGTCGAGCCTTTGGATCATGGCGCCTGCGTGGCGGCCGATACGAGCAGCAGGGGCTACCTGTCGAGGTCTTGGCTGAGTTCGCGAGGTACGAGCGTCTTGTCATCGACGTTGCGCGCGGCTTGTGGAAGCAGCGCCATGCTGCACGGCAACGTGTCCCGCGGGGATTCGCTTCGTCGTTCTCTCTTCGCCTTTCCGATATCCAAACGGGAAGTGTGGTCCCTGTACTTGAGCGAGCCGTAACCGATTCCGATGCCCTATTCGACGACATCGATACAAGCATCTTCGATGAAGCGCGCCTTCTGATTCAGGATACTTTGCGCTCGATTAAATCCGGCACGGGAATTCCCCGAACCTTCCCCCCGCACGCGCTCCGCGAATTCTCTCGATTTGGTCGAAGTCTACAAGATGGAGAATTTATCGAATTTGACGGCGGCTCCCCATCCGCCGCCATCTATTCACAGGCTGTCCGCCGATTGATTCATGAGCAGGCGCGTCTGGAGCGATTTGAGATTGAGACGCTCGCCACGGGTCAGGTGGTGAGTGTCGACGCTGAAAAAGGAACTTTTGGATTTCGTCTAACCGGTGGAAAATCGGTTCCAGGGCGGTTCTCCTCAGATGACATTGTTCCAGACCTCAGGCAGTATCTAGATCGCTCAACAATGGCGCCCACGGTCGCCATTAACGTGGTAGCCATTCAGTCGATCACTGGTGAGACTATCGAGATCCAGGATGTTCTATCCATTGAACCGGTCCTCCCGGCTGAATGGTCCGAACGCTTGGTAGAGCTGCAAACCCTTGAGAAGGGCTGGCTGGACGGCGTAGGTAAGGAGGTGAGCCGCAAGCTACTGCGTGAGGTTGAGTCTCTACTGCTTGAATTCCTAGACTCGCAGGTTGAGCGCCCGTACATCTTCCCTACGGAAGAAGGCGGTGTGCAGCTTGAGTGGCCTTTCGTAAGAGGCGAAGTGACGGTGATCGTCCTGCCTGACGATAAGGTAGAGGCTTACGCTTTCTCGAAAGAAGAAGACGAGGAAAGCGAAAAGCTGTTTCACTGGCGGCAGCTTGAAGAGATCGCAGAATTTGTAACCGGGGGGATCAATCGGCATGGCGACTGACGGGCCCAGCCTTCGACCTGGCGAGAACGAAATAACGAACCAGGAAGAAAAACTGTGGCGTCAAGTAAACCCGGGTTGGGTTCATGACGGACGGGTCAGTAGCCAGCTCTTTCGACCCACCCCTAAAGACACTGGTGAAGTGTCGGTCACAAGATCCTCGCTTGTCACGCCTGAGGAATCGCACCGCCATCATACCGAGGTGATGGGCTACGCATCAGCAGGCGTGTACTACGTGGATGTCGCTGAAGTGCAAGAAGTGGGGTTGCGGGTGGTCGACGACTCCCAGGTCGACGACGAGGATGAGCGTCCCCCAGCGCACGCGTATGTTGATTTCAAGTCGGTGCAGAGTAAGGGTGACCAGCAGCGGCGGGCCAGCAAGTTGCGCGATAAAGCCGAGAAACACGGATGGCAATACGGTCCTGTAGCGAAATGAGAACCGTGCCTAAATAGTGGGCATCGCGACGCCCTGGAGTAGGAGCAAGTCCCACTTCGATCAGCCGCTCCGTGGCCGGCGGACCTGGTTCCCCGCTGCCCGACGCTCTTCGTCAGCGATTCCCCGGTGGGTGCGCGTCAGGTCCCCTTCCTGGAGACGCCAGGAAAGGAAGCAGCCGCTGGCGCGAGACACTCGAATTCGTTCATGCGTTCGATTCTGTGGGTGGGGTTGCGCACTGCAATCCCAGATCACGCTGTCCGGTGTCGTCGAAGGGTTGAGCGTTCTCGCCGAACTTTGAAGACCCATTAATCTTCTCCGCCGTGGGGGAAGCCCGACACCGACGCCAGGAACTGCGCTGACGTGAAGTAGGGATTGTTCGTGCCACCGAGCGCCTCGATGAGGATCGCTTCCCCGTCGCACTCCATGACTCGGTACTGGTCGCCTGCCCGGAGCACGAGGCCCTTGCCGTCCTCGCCGTCGGACACGACGTCGAAGACCTGGCCCTTCGTCGAGCACGGGGCGTTCCGCTTCTTGGCCGCAGCCTTGACGGCCCTGAATGCGTTCTTCCCGCCAGCTTCAGCACCCCGGACGATGGCCCACCCACCCACGGCAATGACGACAGCCAGCGCCCCGGGGCCGCCCACCTTCTTCGCTAGCGTCGTCATCGTCTGGTATCCCCCCAGATTGCCCACCCAAGCCTCCTCGTTGGCCGCGCATCAGGGGCAATCTTATGGAAGGTGGCCATCGACATGCCCACCAGCTACCGGGCTGCCGCGCGTACCGGGCGTTGCCATCGTGCTTTACCTCAAATCGACCTGCGGGCGGCACGGTTGGTTGTTGGTTCACCTGATCTAATGAACTCCGCCGTCCTAGTTCGGCATTGCGCGGGAGCGGGTGGCAGATTCCGTGGTGCACGTCGGTGGCTCATCACCGGCGTCCGCCTCATGCCGCCGTCGGCGGAGCAGGAGCAAGCTGCGAGACGTCCAGACGCCACCGAGGCGTTGTTGGGGATGATCGTTCTTCGGGCGTTGGCAGGTGGGCAGTACGGGGCGAGAACCGCCGCACTCCCTTCTGCAGGGTGTGGGCCCGTTCCTCGCCGGCACGAGGCTTCGGCGCTCGGGCGCGTGACACGCTCCCGAGAGACGGGAGCTTCTGTGTTCGCCCGGCACACCCCGGGTGGAAGGACAACATCATGGTCGCGAAACGACCTGACGGCATTTTCCCACGCATCGGCACCGACACCTGGGGCCGTAACCTCGCGGACGCCATCGAGAACACCTGCGCGGAACACGGGGTCGTACCCCCTCCCCGGCAGGCGATCACCGAGGGGCTGGCCACCGCTCTTCCGGACACCGAGATCAAGGGCCTGATCGCCAGCCGGAGCAACAAGAAGGTGCTCAAGCCCTCGGCCTACCGTCTTGTGCAGGCCGGCGACGAGCAGGTGCTCCTGCTGATGTGTGACGTCCATGGTGCTGCGGTGGTCCCGTGGGATCTCAACGACCGCACCGTCAGCTGCTGGTCTCCGCCCGTTGCTGAGGCCAGCCAGCGCGTCAAGGACCTCATCGCCGCCGAGCTGGCGCTGCACGAAGCCAGGAAGACCGCGAAGACCGCTGAGAAGGAGCGGGAAAGCTGCCGCCGCGCGGCCGGTGACGACACATACGCCGCGCAGGCCCTGGCGGCGGCCACGCAGAAGCACAAGGACGCCGAGCGCCATGTCGGGGAACTGGAAGGCGAGCGCCAGGCTCTCCTCACCGCCCTCGGTGGCCGGCGGCCGCGTCCTGTGGTCCGGGCGGCGGAGGAGGACGGGGAGCCGAAGGCAGCGCTCACTCTCGCCGAGCAGTCGTACGACGTGGCCGTCCACATGCAGCGGTACGCCGCCGAGAATCTGGAGCGCGCTGGGAAGACACGCGGCTACGACCTGGCCGAGTCCCTCGTGGACGCGGGCCAGCTCTCCAAGGGTATGAACGTCCTGCAGCAGTGGCAGATCACCCGCCCCGACGGCACGGTGTCGAAGCTGTGGCGGCTGGCCGCCGTGACCGGGAACAACCGTGCACTGGCCCGTCTCAACATCTTCCGTGTGCGTCCGGAACACCTGGTCACGGGGATGCCCCAGTCCCTGCTGCCCATGCCGAAGGGCAAGAAGGCCGATCCCGAGCTGCTGCTGCTGAGTCAGCGGGAGATCCTGAACAGGCTCTCCGACCGGCTCAACGAGGCCGCCGCCAAGCCGGAGACGGAGGCGACCGACCCGTCGGTCAGGGCCGGGAAGATCGCCACGGTCTCCGCGGAGATCGTGATCGGCTGCACCAAGCCGGCGGCGCTGGAGCACGTCCTGCGGACGCTGAACGTCAACGACCACCTGCGCGGCATCCAGCCCTACGACGAGGATGCGCGCTTGATCGCCCTGTTCGCGACGCTCGTCGACGCCTACGCCAGGGAATCGCTCCTCGCGGACGCGCTCGCCGAGGCGTTCCCCGACGCGCGAGGCGCGGATCTCCTCGACTTGGCGGGGGTGCGCGACGCGTTGACTGCCAATGGGCCGCTCGACCCGCTGGTGCCGCTCGTGCCTGCGGGCGACGACGTCTCAGCGGCTGTGCTCCGCGACATCGCGGTTCGCGCTATCACCGCGCTCGTGTTCCCCGAGATCCCGCCCGAGGCCCCGAAGCGGACGAACGCTCGCACCGTCCGGGACACGGGGCGCTTCTGGCCGATCGTCAGGGGGACGCTGCAGGAGCCGGCGTGGAGCCAGACCAAGGCCAGGACGGCAGAGGCACGCACCCGCCTGTGGTCCGCCGCCATCGCCCAGCTGTTCCTGCACAGGGGCAACATCCTCTCCGCCCTCGGCTTCTTCGGCGTCCCGGAGACCGCGAAGGGCGCCGGGCAGGACCCGCGGTCGCTCAAAGTGCTCCTCCTCGGGGCAGAGGCCGGCGACGCGACCGCCTGGGCCGCCCTCGTTCAGCGCATGGCACCGGCGCTGATCCACGCTCCGCAGCCGTTCATCACCGCTGGTCAGGGCAGCGAGGCAGGCGACGGTCGCAAGGGTGTGCGGCGCACCCCCAAGAGCGCCCTCGCCGCCCTCACCCTGGCGTACACGGCAACCAGCGCCCCGGGCGTCAGCCGGGCCCTTCTCCTCGCGTTCGCGAAGGCCGTGGTGGAGCACCCGGACGCAACACAGCCGCCCGAGGCGGAAGACGGTAAGTCTCTGATCTGTTACGGCGAGCAGCACTGGCTTGAGGGCCGGACGCCGATCACTGCGGGGATGGTGATTGCTCCTGACACCGAGGGCCGGCCCACCCACTACGTCGCAGACAAGGCATGGTTCGACGAGACCTTCCCGGTGGAACTCGGTCACCCGGCCCCGGGCGGCCCCGGAAACACCACCACTTCCCCCACGGCCGGAACCAGCACGAGTCCAACTGCCACCACCGCGCACGGCGCTCCGCCTGCCGACCCGCACGACCAACTGGCCGCGCTGCGCAGGGAGCTGCCCGCCCGTGTGGAACTCGTCGAGGGCGGCTACCAGCAGGCAGTGGACTCCGCCCACAACCTGATGACGGATTTCGAGGAGGCGCACCGCCTGCGAGTACAGCTCGGAGAGGACGCGCTCCCGGCCGAGCAGCGGATCGAGTGGATGGAGAAGCTGACGAAGGTCCGGGCCGCGGCCCAGGCCAGTGTGACGACGCTCGAACAGGTAGAAGCGCTGATCCTGCAGGTCTGACCGGCCCAGCGAATGGACCACTAGACGGCCTCGGTACCGTCGCGGCAACATGCCGGAGCCCCGGTCAGATTCGAGCTGACCGGGGCTCCTCTTCATCGCTCACTCAGGCGGAGCGCTCCTCCGCCGACACCCCCTTGGCCTTCCGGGGCGGAGTCATCGTCGGCCTGCGGCTGGGGGCCGCAGCCTCGGTGTCCTTGACCACCGTGAGGGGCTTCCGCGCCCGAGGCACGAGTTGCACGACCTTCTCGGCGGCGTCGCGGGCGAGATCGTCCAGGACAGCCTGGTAGATGTCGCGGGTGATACGGGTGTCCGAGTGCCCGAGGGTCTCGGAGACGACCTTGATGTCGACTCCGGCCGCGAGCATGAGCGTCGCGGAGACATGGCGCAGGTCGTGGAGCCGGATCGGAGGCAGGCCGGCAGCGGCGACCAGACGCTCGAAGAGGTCGGAGACCTTGCCGGGGTGGAGAAGGGAACCGTCCTCCTGGGTGAAGATGCGGCCGGTGTCATGCCAGCCATCGCCCCACGCCTCCCGTTCCTGCTCTTGGCCGGCCTTGTGCCTGAGCAGGACCTGATGCGTCTCGTCGTCGAGGGCGATCAGGCGGATGCCGCTGTCGGTCTTGGGGGCACCTTCGTGGATCTCCCAGCCGTCCTGGACGAGTTGGGTGGCGATGGCCAGGGACTGCGCGGCGGCCGAGTGATCCACCCAGCGGACGCCACAAGCCTCGCCGCGTCGTGTTCCCCGGAAGGCGATGAGCCGCCACAGCGGATACAGCCGGTCCTCGGCGACGAAGTCGAGGAACTGACCCGTCTGTTCGGGTGTCCAGACCATGACCGGGGATGGCTTCTCGCCGGTCTCCTGCCAGTGGGCGATCCGCTCGTCGGTCCAGATGAGGGCCTTCGGCTTGGTGCCGGGCAGCAGCTCGACGTGGGCGGCCGGGTTGAAGGCGGGCATCACCTGCTGGGCGATAGCGACGTTCAGCGCGGCCCGCAGGGTGTCGCGGATATGCGGCTGGGTGTTGAGGCCGGTGACGCGCCGGAACGGCGGCATGGCGTCGAGCTGCGCCTGCAGCCACTTGCGACGGGCCCGGTTCTCAGCGCCTTTCCACGGCGTCGCCTTGAGTTCGTCGCGCACCGCGCGCCGCTGGGCGTTCTGCTCCTGGATCTCGATGTTGCGCTCGTTGATCGCGTCGAACATCGTGTTGACGTGGTGCACGCGGAGCTTGTCCAGCCGCAGGTGGCCCAAGTGCGGCTTGAGGTGGACGCGGATGTCGCACTCGTAGCGCGCCGCCCCGCCGCGACGCAGGCGTTTGCGCCCGGCGAGCCAGGTGTCGAGCCACTCGGCAACGGTGGTCTTCGAGTTGAGGGTCTGCCCGGTCTGGAAGCGGCGACGGGTCTCGTCGTAGTCCGGGAGCGGCTCCTTCTCCTTGAGGCAGCTCTCGATGAGGTCGCTGATCTGGGTCCTGCCCCAGGCGTCGTCCTCCTCGGGTATGGCCATGAGAGCGCGGACCTTGTCCAGCTCCTCCTGGGCCTTGGACGAGCTTTCGAAGCCGCCGCGACGGAACCGGCGACGGCGGCCGTCCTGAGCGGGGTCCAGCTCCTGGAACACACTCCAGACGCCGTGTCGCCGCGACTTGAGCTTGGGACATGAGGCCCCGTAGTCCTTGCCGGTCGCGGGATCGGTGCACCGGCACCGCCGGGTGATGGTGCCGTTCTTCACTCGCCGTCCTCCGGATGGTTCGGTATGTCGGGCTGGTCGACGAAGGCCAGTTCGTCGGGCAGGGCCGGAGGTACGAGGCCGCGTTCACGCATCCGGCCTCGGAACGCGCGCAGCTCCTGGCAGTCCTCGAAGGCATGCTCCTCGTAGCCCTCAGCGCGCTCCAGGAGCGTGGCTCTGCGAGCCCGGTCCAAGGTGGTGCTCGCCGCGCGCCGCCTTTCCTTGGCCAGGGCGGTGGAGGCTGTCGCGGCGGACACCAGGTCACCGTGGTTGCGGAAGACGTCGAGGACATCGCGGGCGGTGCCCTCGGGGGCGGGCTGGTCCATGGGGGTCTCGCCGGTGAACCACGCGAGCGCGTCCCAGGTGGAGACCTCCTGACCCGGCAGGACCTCCACCGTGGCGGAGGTACCGAGTGGGAAGAGGAGGGTCACGGGCGGGACGCCGAGGACGTCAGCCAGCACGACGAAGTCGGCGATGGTCATGCTCGCCTTGCGGCCGGACTCCAGGTTCTTCACGGACTGCTCGGTGATCTCCGTCAGTCCGCGGTCGGCACACCCCTGGGCGACCTCGCCCATGGTGAGGCCGGCGGCCTTGCGCGCCTCGCGCATCTCTTGGGCGATCCGGGCGGTGAACGCCGCTGGCCAGTGATCAGGTTTCATGGCCGCACTTTAAGGTGCTGGATAGTGCTGCCGCAACCGCGTGATACACCTGGGCTCAACGTTGCGGCACCTGAAGGCATCCGGAGGGCATCATGAAGGCACCCGCTTCTTCCCGTGAAGTGCGAGGGCTGACGAGTGACGAGCTGCTCGCTCTTCCGGCGGTCATCGACCTCGACACCGCGAACCGGGCTCTGATGATCGGCCGCTCCACCGGATACGGGCTCGCCAAGCAAGGGGCGTACCCCGTCAAGGTGCTGCGGCTCGGAAATGCGTACCGAGTAGTGACTGCCGAGCTGCTGAGGCTGCTCGGGCTGGAGCGCCGGCAGCCGGACGGCGGTCCCGAAGCCGTCGGCGAGCAGCACAGCCTGTGTGCGTAGAAGCGTTCGCATCCCAAAATCGCCGCTTGTCGGCGTAGGGCGACGCCTATGATCGACCTTGGCCTGGTCCTGCAGCTGCGAGGCGTACTCGACGACCCGCCCACCGGCTTCCTGGCTGCCCACACGGCCAACTCTCTCCAACCGGTCCGTGAGGCCTGCCTGTGGGGACGACCGCCAAGGGCGCCCGATTCAGTTGCGATACGGACAGGGGATGGCTGCGCCGGACAGTGACACGAGCGTGATGGCGCATTACTGCTCGTCCACGGCCTCCAAGAGTGGTGGTCTGAGGTGAGGTGCGCAGGGGTACGGTCTACGCGACGTGCGTTTCCGGTGTTCGCGGCCTCAACAGAAGCCGGCCCGTACCACAACACGTCGAAGCGTCAAGGCGTCTTGCCGGGCGTGCCTACGGACAGACTGTCCTCCCACAGCCCTTGTCGGGTGGAAGGCTTCTTTGTCACTGAGGCCACTACCAGGTGAGGTTGTCGTCATGGCGCGTCGCAGTCCCGAACGTCCGACGTACGGATTCACGGTTGCGGCTGCTGTCGACGCTGTCCCGGCCGCACGCCGCCAAGTTGTTTCGCTAGCCCGGGATCTGGGGCTTCCCCTGTCGGACCAGACACTGGAGACCGTCGAGTTGCTGGCCGGCGAGGTGATCGCCAACGCTGTCCTGTACACAGACGCTCCGTGCGACGTCTCCGTGACGCGGGCCGACGAGCGGCTTCGCGTTGAAGTCACGGACACGGATGCGTCGTTGCCAAGAAGTGTTGAGGCAGGGCCGAACGACGAGAACGGTCGGGGTCTCCTGCTCGTGAGCGCCTTGGCGGCCGACTGGGGGATGCAACCGGAACCCTCGGGCAAGACGACATGGTTCGAGATCACGTCGGAGCCCTGGGCCGAGGACACGGGCGACTACCGTGCGGATGCACTGCCTTCACCTCACGCGGGTGACGCTGCCGTCCGACGAGCCGAGTGTGACGCTCGTAGGGCCTTGCCGGCCGACTCGCGGTCGTCGTTCGGCGCAGCAACTGCTGGGAAGCGACATCAGGCTGCCTGAGGCTGTGATCCAAAGCGGTCGTCCCGGGGGCCGCGAGACGGAACGGCCTGTGGCCGAACCGCACGCGGGTTGAGGATGGTCCGGTCGTAGAGGAGTCGTCGGAAGTCAGCTGGCCGTTCCCGGCGAGGCCGTAGCCGTCGCCAACAGGGCGACCTCGTCTGCGCTGCCGCCCGAAGCCGAGACGCCTGCACGACGGATGGACACGTACAGTCACGATCCAGTCCGTGTAACCTGCTGGGTGCCCGGTGCCGTGTTCCGCCTGGGACAACCGGGTTCGCAACGATCATCTTCGGCTTGGAGGACGGGTGGCAGTGCAGCGGATCACGACCCGCAATGCCCGTTTCCAGCAGCTGCAGACGCTGCTCAACAACCGCACCAAGCGAGGGCGTGCCAAGGAGTTCCTCGTTCAGGGCGTGCGGCCGATCACGATGGCGGTGGAGCACGGCTGGACCGTTCGGTCCCTGCTCTACGACGCCAGCCGCCCGCTCTCCCGATGGGCCGAGGATCTACTGCGCGGTGTCGGCGCCGAGCGCGTGGCGATGGCGCCGCAGTTGCTCGCCGAGCTGAGTGAGAAGGCCGACGGGGCCGCAGAGGTCCTGGCGGTGGTCGAGATGGCGCCGGACAGCCTGTCGCGGATCAAGGTTCGCGACGACTTCCTTGGTCTGGTCTTCGACCGGCCGACGCAGCCCGGCAACATCGGAAGCATCGTGCGATCGGCCGACGCCTTCGGCGCGAGCGGGCTCATCGTGACGGGGCACGCGGCGGACCCCTACGACCCCAAGTCGGTACGTGCCTCCACGGGATCGTTCTTCGCCGTGCCCGTGGTGCGGAGCCAGTCGCACCACGAGGTCATGGAGTGGCTGGAGAAGGAGCGCGCTCAGGGGCGGCCGGTTGCCGTCGTCGGCACGGACGAGGACGGCGATGCCGAGGTCTCGGAATTCGATCTGACTCAGCCGGTCCTGCTGCTCATCGGCAATGAGACCGCTGGTCTCAGCGCGGCCTGGCGCGAGCTCTGTGACCACGTGATCAGCATTCCGATGACGGGCTCGGCCAGCTCCCTGAACGCGTCGAACGCCGCATCCGTCGTTCTCTACGAAGCGCGCCGTCAGCGCCTGGCGAAGCAGCGCACGGCGTGACCTTCCGAGGTCACGTCCAGGCTTCGCCGCTGACCGCCCTCTTGTAGACCGCCAGGTACTGGCGGGCGATGGTGTGGTGGCCCCATCGGTCCACCGCTGTTTCGCGCACGACCTGGGCCGTGGGAAGCGACGCCAGCACCGCCTTCGCGTCTCTGGGTGTGATCTCCCGCCCGATCGGCAGCACCGTTCCGACGCCGGGGACGATCTCCGGCAGGCATCCGTTGTCGGTGGCGATCACCGGGGTGCCGCTGGCGGCGGCCTCCGAGACCACGGTGGCGCCGGGCTCGATCCATCGTCCGCCGAACGGTCCTCCCCACGGCTGGGACAGCACGAGCTGCGCTCGGGCGTGTGCGATCAGCCGGGTACGGGCGCTGCCGCCGACCTCGCCCACATAGCGGACGGTGTGCGGGAAGTCGGCCAGCAGCGCGTCCAGGTAGTCCTTCTCCCAGGCCGGTCCGGCGACCGTCAGCGGCACGCCGGCGGCGTGCGCGAACGCCGCTGCCTCGCGCACGCCCTTGTGCGCGGAGACCCGGCCGAGGAAGAGGAGATAGTCGTCCTTCGCCTCCTGGAACTGACAGCGTGCGGGGTTGACCGGTAGCCGGATCACCGGGGCGGAGACGGACCCTGCGGCAGTGCGTTGCGCGTGGGAGAGGTAGATGCCGTTGGTCTGGAGCTCCGGCACGCTGTTGAGGTGGTGTGTGCTCACCGTGGGTCTGTGGTTGTTGGCCGGCAGTGCGGTGGTGTTCGAGTGGTCGTGGACGATGTCCGGGCCGAAGGCTTCGATGGAGGCGTGGATGTCGGCCGTCTCCACTGCATCGGACACCGTGACGCCGTCCTGGACCGGGCTTCCTGGGGCTCCGAGGAGGAGGATCTCGCACCCGGCCTCCAGCAGTCCGTCCATGAGCGTGGCGACGACCCACTGGATGCCGCCGTAGCCCTGGGGCGGCACAGTGATCCACTGGCTGGGGTCGGCGCCGTAGCGGTACGGCGGAATGACCATGGCTACCTTCATCGGTCGCTCCTGGTTTCGGCGTCTGCGGCGCTGGTCCGGCTCCGTGTGATGGCCTCCCGGAACACTCCGAGAAGAACGCTGGAGGTGTAGAGCAGGGCGAGGGCGGCCCGCACCGGACGGGTGCCGTCTCCCGAGCGGTTGCGGTTCCATTCCTTGGTGATGCCTCGCTGCGCGTCGTTACGCCGTGCTTCGCTGCGGCCCTGCCAGAAGGCGCGGCGCAGCAGGTAGGACAGGGTCAGCCGGTGGGCGGGGATGAGGTGTTGCACCTCGGCGTCGTGCAGGATCGTGGCGGTGGCACCGCGCGCGGTCATCTCCCGTACGAAGGTGGTGTCCTCAGCGGAGATGAGGGAGCCACCGATCCGGCCGAGGCGCTCGTCGAAGCCGACTCCCAGCAAGCGGGCGTGCTCGACGTCGATGGCGAAACTGCCGCCCCAGATCGACGCCGGCTGAGCCGGCGCGTGGGAGCCGAGGTAGTGCAGCTGTCCCGAGGTGAGGAACCACGGGCGGCGGTGCCCTTGAAGGTGGGCGGTGATCCTCGTCCCGGTGACGTGTGCGCCGACGGTCAGGGCCTCGCGTATCCGGGTCAGTGCCTCGGTGGTGGGGACGATGTCGTCGTCGAGGAAGACGATGTGCTGCGTCGTGGCCTCCTTCATGGCCTTGTTGCGGCTGTGGGCGAGGCCCTGGTTCCCCTCGTTGCAGATGACGCGGACGCGGGTCGGAGGCGGCGAGGCGTCTGTGGGCAGCGTGGGCAGGTGCTGGGCGGGCATGTCCGCGATGACCAGGAGGCGGTCCCTGGGGCCCATGGCCGCGGCCGTGCGGGCGACAGCCGCCGGCAGGCTGCCGGGGCGGTTGCTGCAGATGACGATGGTGAGGGGTAAGTCGGTGCCGAGGGTCATGGTCACACCTCCTGGCGGGGGCGTGGGCTGCGCTCTTGGTGGCTGATGCTCCGCAGCACATCGGCCAGCTCTCCGAGGGAGCCGATGGCCCAGTGCTCCGTGCTTCCCTCGGCTGTGTGGACGCGTTGGATTTTCAGCTCCCGGTATGCGGTCACGATCTCGGGAGCGACTCCGGCCGGCGCGCTCCAGCCGCTGTCGACGTGGACGATCGCTGCCGAGCAGCCGAGAGCGAGTGACGGAGCGGCGTCGTGGTCGGGCCGGTCGCCGATAACCGTGGTGTGTTCGGGCTTCCAGCTCAGCCGGTCCATGGCCCACTTGAAGAGGCGGGGGTCGGGTTTGGCGTAGCCGACGAGGGAGTCGAGCGCGACGAGTTGGACTTGCTGCTCGATTCCGAGGGTGTGCAGGGCGGCGAGGCATTCCGGGGGCTGGTTTGCGACGATGCACACCTCGTACTCCTCGGTGAAGTGGCTGAGAGCGTCGACGGCTCCGGGAACGGGCTGGACCAACGAGGGCCATCGCTCGCGGACGCCCTGCCAGCTCTTCGTGCCATTGGGCGGGAACAGGCTGGGCGGGGGTGATCCGGGCGCGCGGCCCTGGTAGAAGTCGCGCATGGCCTGGAGAAAGGCGTCCATGGTGAAGGTGGGATCGTCCGCGCGCGTGAGCTCCCAGACGCCCTGGAGCCAGGCGAGGTCGAAGGGCTCGTCGTAGTAGAGGACGCCACCGACGTCGACGGCCAGGGTGCGGCGCGTCATGACGTGGCCGCCCGTCCGGCGGCCCAGGTGAACCACTCGGGCTGGTCCGCGGTGTCGTTCTTGATGCTGAGGGAGGTCGCGGGTACCACGGGGCCGTGCTCACGGGCCCAGGCCGCAGTACGTCGCAGACCTTCGTCGAGCGGGGTGTCGGCCCAGTCGCCGAGCGTCTTACGGGCAAGGCCGTTGTCGGTGTACGCGGCGTGGACCTCGTCGCGGGCCGCCAGGTGCTTGATGGGGTGGTCGGGTACGCCCATGGCGGTGCGCACGGCGTGCGCCATGTCCAGCACGGTGCTCGTGTGCGAGGAGCCGACGTTGAAGACCTGCCCCCAGGCGGCCGGCTGGTCGGCGGCGGCGAGGAAGGTGCCGACGATGTCCGGGGCGTAGGTGAAGGCGCGGATCTGGCTGCCGTCTCCGTACACGCTGATCGGCTCGTCGCGCATGATCTGGTTGAGGAAGATGGCGACGGCGTTGCGGTACGGGTCGCCCATGTTCTGCCGCTCGCCGTAGACGTTGTGCATGCGCAGGGCGAAGTACGGCAGGCCCTGCAGCTGCATGGTGACGGCGAGTTCGCGCTCCACGGCGAGTTTCGCGTTGCCGTAGCTGTCGGCGGGGAGGGGCCGCTCGTCCTCGCGCATGGGGACGTGTCCGTGGCCGTACACGGCGACCGACGAGGCGAAGCCGAAGAACCTGACCTTGGCGGCCAGCGAGGCGTTGATCAGGTTGATGCTGCCGAGCAGGTTGACGGAGTAGTTGTGGTGCTTGACGGCGTGGCTGATGCCTTCGGCGGCGAAGGCGGCCAGGTGGTAGACACCGTCGAAGCGGTACGAGGCGAAGAGTTCTGCGACCGTGGCCTGGTCGGCGACCGAGCCGACGACGAGGGTCGCGCCGTCGGGCACGTTCTCGGTCTTGCCGCCGTCGAGGTTGTCCAGGACGACGGCGTCGTCGCCGCGCTCGATCAAGGACGCGGCAAGGTGGGACCCGATGAAGCCGGCGCCGCCGGTCACCAGATGTGTGGGCATGGCGTGTCTCCCTTGGCGTGAGTGGGTCCCGCCGCGGCCCTGGACTGGGCCGCAGCGGGTCGTGCGCGATGCGGTGCGGGCAGGCGGACCGCCTGTGCGACTGGTGGTTCAGGCTCCGAGGAGCTTGTTGATCTGAGCGAAGTCGCTGCGGGCGCGGTCCGTGATCAGCGGGAGCCGCTGACGCAGGGTGGTGCGCAGCGCGGTCGCGTCGGTGTCGTTGACGAGCCGGTCGATGACCGTGGCGTTTTGGGCGAAGGCGCGGACGTCCGCGTGGATGCCGTCGACGTCGACCGTGTGACCGTAGGTTTCGGCGAGCACCCCGTTGAACTTGTGGGAGTGGCCGATCGCGATCGCCGGGGCGCCGCCGGACAGTGCGCCGATCGCGGCGTGCAGGCGCTCGGAGATGACGAGTTCGGCCTGTGACAGCACGGCCTTGTAGTCGGATGCCGTCAGCGCGCCCGGCAGCGCCATGACCTCGGGCAGGTCGGCGGCTTCGGCGATACGGGCGGCGAGGATCCGGTCGTCGTTGTGCGGGCGGGAGTCGTGGCAGTGCGGGACGAGGACGACCGGCATCTTCCGGGTGCGGACGAGGGAGGTGGCGAGTCGCGTCAGTGCTGCCGCGTGCTGGGACTCCTCCAGGGTGCTGAAGCGGGTGATGCCCTGGCTGGGGGCGAGGCAGAGGTAGGGGTCTTCGGGGGCGAGCCCCAGAGGCCCGAGCACGGCCGCTGTTCGCTCGCCGGTAGCGGCCGGCAGCAGGAAGGCGGGGTCGGAGGACAGCCGCACACGGTGTTCGGGAAGGCCGAGCTTGCCCACGAGGTAGTCGAGGGAGACGCTCTCCCGGACGGTGAGGAGATCGCACCGGGTGGCGACCGCGAGCCATGCCTCGGCATCGGCCGGGTCGTCGAAGGGGCCGACGGACTGGCCGATCATGGCCGTCGGGATGTCCCGCTGTTGCGCGGCGGTGAGGACCCGGAGGTACGGCGTGGAGACCCCGTAGTCCGAGGTATGCAGGTCGCCCCCGGTCGCGATGACCAGATCGGTTTGGGCGAGGAGCTGTTCGCGGCGTTCGGCCAGTTCGGCGGGGCTCTCCTGGGGGCGCATCTGCTGCCAGGAGCGGGAGACGACGAACGGGTCGGCCACGCAACGGGCGCTGGTGGGGGCGAGGGATTCCGCGTCGAGCACCGGGGTCTGGGTGAGGACGGTGACGTTGTCGCCTCCCCCGGGGCCTTCGGTGTTCAGCTGCTCGATGATGGAGCGGGCCAGGGCCTCGACGCCGCGACTCTCACAGCTGGTGATGCCGGTGATCAGGACGTTGGACACAGCAGACCTCTCAGGGATCATCGGGTGAACCGGATGAGTTCCGCCAGAACCGCGCGGTAGTTGAAGCGTTCGTGTACTCGGCGCTGGATGGTCGCCAGCCGCTCGCGGTACCGGATCGGCTCACGGATCATCCGGGCGAGGCTGTCGGCCGGATCGTCGTCGAGCAGAAAGAGCTCCACGTCGTCGCCGTAGAGCGCGGACAGGTAGCCCAGGTCCGGCCAGAGCGCGGGGATGCTGCCCGAGGCGAGGGTTTCGAACATGCGGGGGGTCAACAGCTCCATCCGCGCGAGCAGCGGACGAGCCAGCACCGGCGTGATCGCCGCCTGGGACATGGTGGAGACCACGTGCCCGAACGGAACGGGTGGCGCCACCTCGACACCGTGATCCCGCATCCAGCCAGACACGTTGGCGGTGGCGGTCGGGTGGTCGGGGTGCGGGTCGCCGTTCCACCAGCGTCCGCACACGCGGATGCGTCGGATCGGCGGCTGGGCGGCGGCTGCGGCCCGGATGAGGCTGGTCATCTCGTTCCAGCGCCACCAGTTCGCGCCGACGTACTGCAGCTCGTACGGCAGTGCCCGCGGGTGCGGGAGGTCGCTGGCGAGCTGGTGGATGTCCGGCATGCCGAAGTAGCTGAAGAACTCGGCCCCGTCGGGAAGTTCGTTCATGCGCGGCTGCAGGATCAGATCGCTGAGGTCGGCATACAGCTTGTGCCAGGACTCGACGGTGTCCGCACCCGCGTTGTCGTCCACGCCAGCGGTGACGTGCGGGCCCCAGTGACCGTCGGGATCCACGATGATGCGCCGCTGCCGCGGCACGGCCTCGCAGAGTTCACGCTGCCGGGTCGAGAGGAACTGCCTGCTCTCGAAGACGAGGACCAGGTGGGTGGCCCAGCTGATGTCGTCCACGAGCGGCAGGTGGCCGTTCACCATGCCGTCCAGGCGCGACAGTTGGCTTGAGACGCCGACCTCGCATCCGGATGCCGAGGCGACCCGGGCGTACTCGGCGATCATGTGGCTGGAGCCCGCGTTCCAGTGGAAGACGCCGGCGAACAGAATCCGGGGTCTGGTCATCGCGCACCCCTTGCCTGCGGTTGAGCGTGGCTGCCCGTCGGCGAGCCGAGCCGGCGGTGAGCACGTCGCCGGGCCCGGATCAGAGGTGCGTGGCGCACGAGCCAGCACACGGCTTTCGCGGTTTCCCAGGTCCCGCGCCACCAGGTGGTCACTCCGCCCACGCCACGTCCGCGCAGATCGTCCCTCAGCCACCGGGTCGCCAGTCGCAGCATGTTCAGTGGGCGCCAGTCGATGTCGGTGAGGAGGTAGTAGTAGCGGTTGCGGCGCATCTGGACGCGCCGGTAGCTGCTGCCAGCCGTTCCTCCACCGCCGAAGTGCTGTATGCCGACGTCGAGCAGGAGCGCGACGCGCCATCCGGCCCAGCGGGCGCGGCGGCACAGGTCGGTCTCCTCGTAGTACGTGTGGAAGACCTCGTCGAGGAGTCCGACGGTGCGCAGCAGCGCGGCACGCACGAAGAAGGCGGAGCCCTGGACGTACGCGTGCTCCAGGGTGTTCGGGGCCCGGCCTTCGGGTGGGCTGGCCGGCGAGGGGTGGTTCGGCCAGTCGCCGGCGAAGGCGTGCTGCTCGCCCCAGCGCAGAGCGGACTTCGACCAGTCGTTGTACGCGCCCAGAGCGGTGCTGCCCGTCTCGTCGTACTCGTACTGCATGGGGCCGACCACGCCGTAGTCGGTCCAGGTCTCCATGAACTCGGCCAGGTCGCGTACCAGCGACTTCGGGGTCTGGGTGTCCGGGTTGACGAGGAAGACATAGTCGGCGCCCTCGGCGAGGGCCGCACGCATCCCGATGTTGTTGGCGCGGGCGAAGCCGACGTTGCTCTCGTTCCGGATGACCCGCACCTCGGGAAAACGGTCCTGGACGAAGGCCGTGCTGCCGTCGTGGGAGTCGTTGTCGACGTACCAGACCGTCAGGTCGACCCCGGGGACGTCGCTGTCCAGGAGCGTGGCGAAGCAAGGCTCCAGCCAGCGGATTTCGTTGGTGCCCACCGTGATGGTGGCCACCTGCACCCTGGGACTCTCGCCAGTGGGGTTGGGGATGATCACGGCAGCTCCCGGTCGGCGGGAGCGAACTCGACGACGATGCTGCGCCGGATCCTCGGAGAGGTGTTGCGGCGCGAGGCGTGGGCGATGCGGACGTCGTGTACGGCGATGTCACCGGCCGAGAGCGGGAGCGCGCGGACCGGGCCCCGCGCCCGGAGCGCCTCGGCCTCTTCCGCGTCGGGCGTCAGGTGGGAGCCAGGAACGAACTCGAGGCATCCGTTGCCCACGTCGGAGTCGTCGAGGAAGACGCTGAGGTTGCACACGGTGTGCGGAGGAACATTGGTCCGGTCTCGGTGCCAGGGCACGGGGGCGGCCACTCCCGGCAGTTTGACGATCATTGCGCAGGCGGTGGCGCGTAGGGGTCTGCCGAGGATGGCGACGGCCATCGGGTGCAGCGGGCCGTCGTCGGCGTAGAGGCGTGTAGCCGCCGGGGAGCCCTGGTTCTCCAGGTTGTGGATGCGGTAGAGAACGGGTGCGTCCGTGCCTGCGGGGGTGAAGTGCCAGTAGTCGTCTGAGCGGTACCCGTCCCGGGTGAAGCGCCGGACCAGGGCATCAGCCTCCGTGCGGAGGGCTTCGAGGGACTCTCCCGCGATCTTTTGGGATAAGACCGCGTAGCCGTCCGCGCGGAAGTCCTGGAGAAACCCGTCGCCGAGCTGTTGCCTGTGCGACAGGGCCTCGGCGGACTCCGTCCCTCGTGGTGCGTGTCGCGTCATCGTTCCCTCACTGCGGTGTCGTTGAGCTGCGCGGCGAACCAGTCGATGGTGGTGCTCAGGCCCTTGCGGGGATCGGTCTCCGGCTTCCAGCCGAACTGCTCCCAGGCGAGGGTGATGTCGGGTCTGCGGCGCTCCGGGTCGTCGACCGGGCGGTCGACGAACTCGACGGGCGCGGCGGACCCGGTCACTTCACGCACCAGGTGTGCGAGTTCCAAGACCGTGGTCTCGGCGGGATTGCCCAGGTTGACGGGGCCGGGGTGGCTGCCCGCGGCGACGGCGAGGATGCCCCTGACCGTGTCGCTGACGTAGCACAGGGACCGCGTCTGCGAGCCGTCGCCGGTGACGGTCAGTGGCTCGCCCGCCAGCGCCTGGCGGATGAAGTTCGGTACCGCTCGCCCGTCCTCCGCGCGCATCCGCGGCCCGAACGTGTTGAAGATCCGTACGATCGCGGTGTCGACACCGTGCTCGGTGCGGTAGGCGGTGGTCGCCGCCTCCGCGAACCTCTTCGCCTCGTCGTACACGCTGCGCGGCCCCACCGGGTTGACGTTGCCCCAGTACGACTCCCGCTGAGGGTGCTCCAGCGGGTCGCCGTACACCTCGGAGGTGGAGGCGAGTACGAAGCGGGCCTTCTTCACTCTGGCCAACTCCAGGGCGCTGAAGGTTCCCAGGGAACCGGCCTGAAGCGTCTGGACCGGCAGACGCAGGTAGTCCTGCGGAGAGGCCGGCGAGGCGAGGTGGAGTACGAGATCGACTTCCCCGGGTATCGGGATCGGGTCGGTGACGTCGTGGACCATCAACTCGAACCGGTCGTCCAGCTGACGGTGTACGACGTTGTCCTCCGTGCCCGTAAGGAGGTTGTCCACGCACACCACCTCGACACCGCTGTCGAGCAGCAGGTCGCACAGGTGTGAACCGACGAATCCACAGCCGCCGGTGACGACCACGCGGCGGAAGGGGGCCCGGTTCGAATCCGGGCGGTGCCTCCGTAAAGAGGTACTCATAGCGCCTCATTCCTCACAATGTGAACGAAAGTTGGCATGGCTGTGCCACACAGCAGGTGTGGCGAGAAGTACGACGAGCTCAGCGGCGTTCGGCAGGGCCGGCGTGCAGCCGCAGTGCCCGGTGAGCGCGACCGGGAGCAGGCTCCGGTCGGCCTCGGAGATTTCGCCGTTGTCCCTCAGCGGGTTCGGCGACAGCCTGGTCAATCACTTCGACGACGACATCGTCATCGGCCTACCAGACTTCACCCCGTCGCGCCGGAGTCCCCTGTGGTTCTATCGGCGTCGGCGACGAGTTCGGCCTGTGACCACGCCGTCGTCCTTGACGACATGCGGGCCCGACCATCCGCTGAAGCAGCGGTGGACGATGCGGCGTGCCACGCCGGCAGCGACCGGTTCGGCCGCCAGAGAGCACCGGAGCCGAGGCGTCCTTGTGGACTGCCTGGTGTTGAGCGTCAAGGTCATCATCTGGCCCTTGCCAGACGTGGTCCCTTGCCTACGCACGGCTTCACCTCCATGGGGAGCCACCGCGAGATGCGGAGCACGCGCGGTTGGCCCGCACTCCACAATGACGGTGAACAGCCCTCCTGCTTATGAGTGTTTATGAGCGTGCTGCCGTCGCCCCGTCCGACAGGCGTTCGCGCACGTGGACCGCGCTCCTGGTCCCCGGGGCGAGGTTCCTTATGTACGTGATGGCCTCCGCGGAGCGGCCGGTGCAGGTGAACCCGGACTTGATCAGCACTCGCCCCGAAGCGTGGTTGTCGGGGTGGTGCTTGGCGTCAACGGAGGCCAGGCCCAGCGTGGTGGAGGCGAAGTCGAGCACGAGCGCCACCGCCGCGGTGGCGTACCCGTGACCCCATGCGTCGTCTCGAAGGATGTAGCTGAGCGCCGCCGAGGTACGGGCGGGGCGTAGCTTGATCACGCCGACCAGGTCGTCAGCGTGTTCGATGCCGAAGCAGTACAGCATCCGTGGCGTCGCACGACTCTCGGCGATGCGATCGGTCACCCAAGTAGCGGCGTCCTCAGCGGTCAGGGGTGCTCGCGGCAGGTACCTCACGGAAGCGGCGCTGTAGATGCGGCGGACCGCGGGTGCGTCGGTCAGGGCCACCTCGCGGAGCGAGATCACGGCTCAACCTTGAGCAGGAGCTCCGCCAGCTCGCCGGCCGTGGGCCTGTCCTCGGGTACGGCAGCGAGCGCGGGGCGGAGGGCGTCCTGGAGCTCGGGCCACACAGCCGGTGCGAACGGCAGACGGCCAGTGGCGATCGCGTCGCGAACCCCGTCCGGGCCCGCGGCCTTCCGGTCGATACCCGCGGCCCTGTAGTCGAGCGGCCAGCCTCCCGAGGCGCACGTCCACAGGACACCAGCGAGGGCGTACGTGTCGCTGGCGCGCGTCGGCGTCACCGGACCGTCTCCGCGTGCGACGGCGGCAGCGAGTTCCGGTGCCATGAGATGCACGATGCCACCACTGAAGCCGCTGACCGGCTCCACGCCCTCACGCCAGGACCAGGCGAAGTCGATCAGGCGGACGCCCGCCGGGGTGTGGATGCCGTGGGAAGGCTGGAGGTCGGCGTGGATCCAACCGGAGGCGTGCAGGTCGGCGACTGACCGGCACAGATCAGCGCCACCTCGGAGAGCGGCCTCACGTCCGCCCGTGCCCTCGCGAGTAGGGGTGAAGACCGCCCAGGTGGAGGGACCGGTGAACCAGGGCGTGACGAGCCACGAGCCGCTGTCGTACGAACCGGAGACCGCCTCGTATTCGGCAACGCCCATAGCCGCCAGGGTGGTTGCCTCTCGCAGAGTGGCGGCCACACCGTCGTCGTATCCGATTTTCACCGCGACCGTGCCCTCGGGGCCGGCGGCCTTCCAGACCGCGGAGCCACGCCGGTTGGTCAGCTCCTTCAGGTCGACAGTGCCGCCGCAGGCGGCTTCCGCGGCTGCGAGGGCTTCCGGGGGACAGGGAGGGAACGCGACCATGCCTTTACCGCCTGCCAATCGTGTGAGATTCGCTCGAGGACATCGCTCCCATCGTCTACCGCGACCGAGAGGGCATCCGCGAGATCAGGGGTGTCCTTCAGGAACTGAGGGTCGCGGGCTCTCACGGCGGGGCGAACAGGGAGGAACGAACACGGGGGAGGCGGGATCGGGCGGCTTGATCTGTCGAGCCGCTGCTCGCCTCCCTGGAACTTCCCGAACATGACACCGACAGGGCCGTACAGGTTCTTCAGCGCCCAGTGCGGCCACGCCATCAACTCACGGTGTTCGACTCCTTGGACGTCCCCAAGGATGACGACGTTCTCACAAACGAGAGCGCCTCTCGGGCGAGCCGCGAGTGGACGAACCCACTCCGCGGCCTGCACTCCCGCATGGAACAGACCAGCTTCCACGGACTCGGGATCGCTGCTTGCGATCTCGTACACCGTCCAGGCCGTCAGACCGTGTCGAAGGGAAGGCGCGAGGTAGGGGCAGTGCGCGGACACACGGTCGATGTAGCCCGTGATGTCCACGGTCCGCGGAGCCGTGGTACGTGCCTCGACCAGGCGGAGCGCCCTGGCACGGGACCAGGACGCTCCGGTCAGAGGGCCGGTCGTCATCCGGCCGCGAGTGCCGAGATCTTCGGTGCGACGTCGCCGCCGTCGCCCGGGATGGGGCTGCAGTCCCACTCCGCCCACACCTCGCCGGTCTCGCGGTAGCGCGCCATGGCCCGCTCGTCGAGCACCCCGTCCGCGCCGGTGAACCACACCTCGGGCAGCGGGCCGAACATCTCCACGTAGGCGTCGACCCAGGAGATCCGGCCGTAGCCGGTGTTCTCCACGTGGTTGATCAGTCGGCCGGCGCTCTGCGCGCAGAACTCCGCGTACTCGGGCTTGCCCAGGAGCTGGTGCCACTCGGCGTCGATGGCGGCCGAGAACATCTCGGGCGCGACCTGGCCGGCGTCGAACTGCCGGACCGAGACCTGGAAGAACTTGCCCAGCTCGGTCCTCTCGGGGGTCTGGACAGCGGTCACGCTGAACTCCTCTCGTCTGGCGGAAGTGGTCTTGGAACGTGTGCCGGGAATCCCTCGGGACTGACTCCCAAGGCCGGTTGGCACCCGCCGTGCAGTTGATCGCGGAGACTCGGCGGGCCCCGCGCGGCTGCGCCGACCGATCTGGTCGGGGGCGCTCGGATGACCGGCATCTCGTGGTGAAGACCCTTCCAGTTCGCACACATCGTGAGCGGACAGGTTGTCCGCAGGTTCCCGGAGCGAGGAGAGTTGACGGATCAGCAGGTTGTGCTAACGGGCGGCGAACCAACTGCGTGGATTCGGAGCGCAGTTGAGGGGTCGGTTCAGGAACCCGAAGAAGGGCTTTCAAGGGACCGGCCACCTTGCTACCGAGCTTCCGCTGCCGTGTTTGGGTGATCGGCCGACGCGGCAAAGTAGTCCTGTGAAAAGTTCGGCAGCTGGGGGATACGCCTGATCACCTAGGGGTGAGACCGGGATGGCTCGCGGGGTGGAACGGCACTGTTCGGTGTGCCGTGCGACGCTCAGCCGATTCAACGTAGGACTGCGGTGTGGGCCCTGCCAGGGGGGTGGTGCAGCACCCCGAGTCGGACGTGAGTTCTGGGTGGAACCCGCAGTCGTGGCAGCGATCCGTGCCTGGGATCTCGGTGTGGTCGTGAGGCTCTTCCGGCAACACACCGGCCTCTCACAGGCATCGGTCGCCCGGCTCGTCAACATCGACCAAGCCGAAGTGAGTCGGCTGGAGCGCGGCCGGAAGAAGATCCGCGACCGTCGCCAGCTCGCACAGTGGAGCGAGGCCCTTGGAGTGCCTGACGGCCTCCTGGGACCGTTACCGGATGCCGACCGGCCGTCGTCGATGGCGGACAGCTCGGGCAACCACCTGACGCTTCCTGACGGACACGGGCAGCTCCTGCTGCCCGCCGGGCGGAACCTGCCGCCTACGGCGCTTCCCACGCTGACAGGGCCAGTCGCCTCCTTACAGGGCGACGCTCTGCTTCTCGCGTCGAGCGGGGAGGCCGAGGCATGGAGTCGGATGCCGCTCAGGGCCCTGCTCGCCGTGCACCACAGCGGAGACGGAACACAGCGGTACTTCGTCACGGACGCGCGCGGGGGCGTCCGTGACGAAGCCGGAAGCCCCTTCGCCATTCCCATGGCCTACGAGTTCGACGACTTCACCTTGGGGATCCTCTGGGCTGCGGCAGGGTTCGACTCCGCCATCCTTGGCGACGACGCGGCGCTTTACGGAGAACTGGGCCTTCCGTCACAGGACTTGCCAGGAGTAGGCCGTCAGTCGGTCACTCTCGACGGCCTCACCGACGGCTCCCAGATGCTCGTCGGCTCGCGGGCATGCGCCCGGTTCATCCTCGACCAGCGCGACCAACTGGCCGGCGATCCGGTCTTCTGGACCCGCGAACAGCGAGGGGAGGAAGCCGCGACCTGGCTGCTCTTCGAGCACAAACACCGCTACCTTGAGCTGATGGCTCCCGCGCGAGCACACGACGGCGTCGGACGAGCCTTCTGCGTTCCCCACCAAGAGGTCGCCGCCTCGCCCATGTACGAGCGCGTGCTGCTGTTCCTCGCGATCGCGCTGATGGAGTCGTACGGCATCACGACCTGGGTGACCGACGAGACGGACCTCCAGCAGACGGAGGGCTTCGCGCTAGTTCCTGGTCACCGGGCCGCCATAGCGACCTGGGTACGCGCTGAATCCGCGCCCCAGACCGCTCTGACTTCCGGGGCGCGATCCCTGCGGGCCTTCGCGGGCATCACGGGCCACGCGCGAGCACATAGCGTCACCATGGGATCGACCTCCGGGGAGCGCTTGGCGGCGACTTCGGACTATCTCGGCCTTGACCGAGAGTGGTTGACCCACCGCTGCGGACAGCTTGCCGCTGTGGGAACCACCGGCCTCGCCCGGCCACGAAGCCGCCACCTCAGCCTTGATGCCTTGGACCGGGCCTGCGCGTACGTGGCGGCCGAGTTGCGGTCCGAGGCCGGTGACCCTGGGGGAGCGACCCGATAGCCTGCACGGAAAGATCTCCGAGGACGAGATCCAACCAGGCTGCGTAGATCGGAAGTTGGGGCGATGGCAGGCGTGACACGAACGGTGGCTGTCTACTCTCTCGGCGGCACCATCGCCATGACCACCGACCCGGCGACCGGGGGAGTCGTGCCGGCTCTCTCCGCCCATGACCTTCTGGCGGCTGTCCCCGGCCTGGATGGCCACGGCATCGACCTGCGCGTGCACGACTTCCGCCGGGTGCCCGGTGCCTCGCTCACCTTCGACGACCTCTCGGAGCTCGGCACCGAGATCGACAAGGTCCTCGACGGCGGCGACGTCGACGGGATCGTGATCACACAGGGCACCGACACCATCGAGGAGACGGCGTTCTTCCTCGACCTCCGTCACGGTCACAACCAGCCGGTCGTCGTTACCGGTGCCATGCGCAACCCCACCATGGCCGGCCCTGACGGACCGGCCAACCTGTACGCGGCCGTCGTCGCGGCAGCCGACCCGCAACTGCGTGGAGCCGGGGTGCTGGTCGTTATGAATGACGAGATCCACGCGGCACGGCATGTCCGTAAGGCGCACACCACCAGCCCTGCCGCCTTCGCGTCACCCGGCGCCGGACCCATCGGCCGGATCGCGGAGGACCGGGTACGGCTGGCTTCCCCGTTGCCCGATCGATTCGTTCCCCTGGCACCGGCCGTCCGTGACCCACGCGTGGGCCTTTACACGGTCAGTCTCGGCGACGACGGGACGCTGCTCGAAGCCTGGTCCGGCCAGTGCGACGGGCTCGTCGTCGCTGCCTTCGGCGTGGGACACGTCCCACAGCGACTCGTCGAGAGCCTCGAACGGCTCGCCGTACGTGTTCCCGTGGTCCTCGCCTCGCGCATCGGCAACGGCCCGGTCCTGACCGGAACATACGGTTTCCCCGGGTCGGAGAAGGACTTGATCAGCCGGGGGCTCATCCCGGCCGGCGACCTCGGCCCGTACCAGGCCCGCCTCCTGCTCCAGGCGTTGCTCGCCCAGGACGTGGCCCGCGAGAGCATCGCTGAGAAGTTCGCTGTTTTCGCGCGCTGATCCCGCACGTCAGCCACGCCCGAGAGGACCCGCATGCGTGCCCATGAACTGACCACCGGCCGGACGTTCGGCGTCACCTTCGACCACGGCGAGGACTTCTTCGACGCGCTCTCCGCGTTCTGCCGTGACCAAGGAGTGCGGCAGGGCTACATTCCCTCGTTCATCGGTGCGTTCGCCGAAGCGGAGATCGTCGGCGCCTGCGAGAAACTCGAAGACCCGGACGCCCCGGTCTGGGCCAGGACGTATGTCACCAACGTCGAAGCCTTCGGTGCTGGGACAATCGCCCACGATCCGGAGATGGGAGGCATCCTGCCGCATATCCACGTCGCCGCCGGGCTGAAGGCACAGTCGGCCGACGGCCGTACCAGCCACCTCCTGAGCGCCAAGGTCCAGTTCCTCAGCGAGCTCTTCGTCGTGGAAGTGATCTCACCGGCCATGACTCGGCCCCGAAACCCCGAGCTGTACGACGTGCCACTGCTCACTTTCGGCCCTCCGGAGTGATGCCCTCGCGGAACGATAAGGCCGTGATCGTGGACTGCGATGAGCACACGCGGATTCGCCGAGGCAGTACTCAGTGCGGAGTCGGCTGCCATGGAGACGCGTGGCGTACCGGCATCCAGTCTCAGCCACTCTCGCCTCCTTCCTCGCACGAGATAGCACGCGTGCCGTACTTCACGAGAGAATGAGGCAACACGCTCAGGTAGTCCCGTCGCGCGAAATGAGTAACCACTGTCCGTAACGGGGTACGCCTTGTTGATCGCAGCAGTCGAAGAGAGGCGCGGACAATCTGTCCGTAAGCAATTGCCCCACAGCCCTTGACGGCCGAGTTGCAAGGGCACTCAAATCTGGACCATTTTCCTCCTCCTTGCCCGTGTTTACGTAAGTTCCTCAAATTGTGCTGGGGGTCTCGGGCGCGATGCCAAGGGACTTCACCCCGTGGGCGCCCCGCTGCCAGCTCCGTTAACACTTGGTGACCAGGGGCGCGAGTTGGGGCGTTTTCCGTACCCTGAGGCGAGTGCTCCATCGCGAAGGGACAGATCCACCGATGAGTGAAAACCTGACGCTGGGAGATCGTCTCCGTACAGCACGCAGGACACGGAAGCTGTCTGCTGCTCAACTGGCACAGAAGGTCGCAGTCTCCCCGAGCTACGTGCAGAAGTTGGAGTCCGGTGCGCGGAAGGCTTCACCGTCGCTGGTGCTGGCACTCGCGAAGGCGCTGCGCTTCGGCCCCGAGGTCCTGACCGGCCAGCCGTACTACGGTGAGCCGGAAGCCGAAGACGGCGTCCACGCCGTCATCCCTGAACTGCGCCGCCTCCTGCTCTGCTACGACAGCCCCGACGACCTGGAGATCGCACCCCGTGCGCTTCCCGTGCTCGCCTCGGAAGTCGACCAGGTGGCGGCCCTGCGCCGTGACGCCCGCTACGCGCCGATGGGCCCCCTGCTGCCGCCGATCATCACCGAGTTGACGCACGTGGCCCTTGGCGGCGGCAACGGCGACCAGAGCAAGGCGTTCTGGCACCTGGCGCGCGCCTATCGTGCCGTGAACTCCCTGGCCCACAAGATGGGTCACCACGACCTGTCGAACACGGCGCTGGAACGCGTCCGTTGGGCGGCAGACCGCTCCGGCGACCCCCTGATGCAGTTCACGGCCGGTTACCTCGTCGCGGGAGCGATGCTCCGCCAGGGCGCGTACTCGCCGGCACGTCGCAAGCTCCTCGCGCTGAGGACCGAGCTGGAGCGGTTCCAACCGGAACGCTCCTTCACGCAGGACGCGCTCGCCGTCGACGGTGCGCTGCTGCTGAAGCTGGCCGTTCTCGAAGCCCGTGAGAACAACTCCGATCGCGCCGACGCGTACCTGCGGGAGGCGGAGCAGGTCGCGGGCATGGCAGGCAACCGCGACTCCCTTGCGTACGAGATGTCGTTCGGCCCGACGAACATCCGCATCCACGAGGTGCACGCGATGATCGACATGGGTGACACCGAGCAGGCTCTCGCCCGCCTCACCGAATGGTCTCCGGTTTCCGGCGGCGAGTGGGCGCCGCCCACTACGACCGTCGGCGAGCGGTCGAGCCACCACTTCATCGACGTGGCCTCCGCGAAGCTCGCTGTGGGCGATCGGGCGGGTGCCTTCGCGGATCTCAAGCGCGCGCGGAAGGTCGCGCCGAACCACACGCGGTTCCACCCGTCCGTTCGCGAGACGACTGCGGCGCTGCTCAGGATGGACGCCCATCCTTCCAACGAGCTGTCCGCGTTCGGCAGTTGGACGGGACTTAGCACAACCTGAGCTTGTGTCAAGGGCCTTGGTGGGAGATCCCCACGGACAGTCTGTCCGCGCACAATAGCTTGCTGAATGGAATGGTCTCCTCACACCCAGTGGTGAGGAGGCCTTTTCCATGTCCGACGACAATCCCGCAGCTCGCGCGGTCCCGCCGCGCTGGATGCCCATCGGCGAGGAGCCGGAGCTGTGCTCGGCCGGCGAGTGGTGGGATGCCGTACGCGCCGTGGAGGCCGTGGGCCGGCGCGCGATCGAGATCCTCGGAGAGGGCGGCGAACCGGTCGGCCCGGTGATCCTGGACCACGAGGGTCCGGAGCCCCGGCTGTACTTCCTGGTTCCGGTAGGCACCGCGGTCCGCTGGGAGGAACCGGGGACCGTTGCGCTGGGACAGAAGTGCCACGTCGTCGTGCCGTCCGCCGAGAGCACGACGCCTCCGGGGATGCACTGGCACGTCTTCCCCCAGGCCCCGCGATCGCTGACCCGGGCCGATGCTCTGCGCCGCGCGCTGAGCCAGGCTCGCAGGGAGCGATGGGGGTCCGCGGAGGAAGCGGCCTCCTGATGGCTCTGAGCATCTCGTTCGTGCTGTTGCTCGGCATCGTCGTGGTCGTTCTGATCCGCAGCAAGGCCGTGAAACCCGGACCCGCGATCGTCTGCGCGCTCTTCGGGTTCTTCCTGTCGAGCACGTCGATGGCCCCGAGCATCAACCGGTTCATGACCAGCATCGCGGACATGATCGGCCAGATTCGCTTCTAGGCAGCCCGACCCGGTGCCCGACTCGGGCACCGCTTCGCCTCCCAGCGGCGGTGCACCACCAACTTCGCGGCCCCACCCCCCAACTCGCCTGAGGCCCCCGATGACATTGACCTTCAACCCAGAGCGCACGACGCCACCTCGCACAGTTCGAACACGGCGGACGAGCGGCCTCGAACTCGCGTTGCGCCACCGTCCCGTTCACGGCGGGGGACTCTGATGCGCCTCGTGTATCACCCCGCCGGCCACGACGACGACCTGGGCGTGGCCCTGGTTGAGCTGCAGGCCGGCCGCTGGAGAACGGCACGGCAACTGCTGCTGGCCACGGCCACGCATTGGGCACTGCGAACGTCACGCACCCAGCTGCTGGCGGTGGCAGCCGCCCGGTCCGATGTGGTGGGCGTGTGGCTCGACGAAGAGCCCGGCAGCTACGACGCGCAGTTGATGGGTGCCCGCGTGGCCGTCGAGCGGGCGCTGCGCGCGCACAGGCAACAGCATCCGCAGACGCTGGAGTTCGAGTTCAGGGCTCGGCGTGACGCGCTGCTGGCGGCGCGTCGCGCGCCGCATGATCCCGTGCCCTGGGTGTGCCTCCTGGCTCTGGCGCAGATCGACACCCGGCAGCTGCGCCAGGAACACCGCGTGGATGCCGGCGAGCCGATGTTGCCCAGCGGTCCGTGGGGGCTGTTGTACGAGGTCAACCGGCGTGACCCGTACAACCGGGAGGCCTACCACCGGGTGCTGCAGTTCATGCTTTCCCTGGAGGGCCCGCCGGGTGCCTCCCTGGCCGCGGTCGTCGACTTCGGTCGGGCCGTCGCCTCGCAGCGGCCCGTCGGATCGGCACTGCTGCTTCTGCCCGCGTACGCGCAGGTCGAGCTCCGACGGCGATCGCGCGTCGATCCGCTGTGGCGGCGACAGTGGGCACAGGAGTCGACGCTCGACTACACGCTGACCGCGTTCCACGACTGGTTCCACAAGACGCACGGCGAGCGGCGCTCAGTGGCTGACCTGAGCCTTCTTGCCTACGCGTTGTGGGCAGGCCACAAGTACCTGGAAGCCGCCGAGGTGTTCGAAGCGATGGGCCCGTACGCGGCCCGCGAGCCGTGGGCGTCGGTGCATGAAGGGGCCGTAGGGCCAGACCCGGGTGAGGCGCTGCTCCTTCGAGCGCGCGCCGAGTCCCTTTCCTACGCCCGTACCCGTAGGCCGCGCGCCGGGCCGCACCCATAACCGGAATCCGTTTCCCACGAAGCCGCATTGGCATGAACCTGCCCATTTTGTTTCTCTCTGAGCTTGGAGACTGACCTGTGTCTCGCTTGAGTCCGAACCACCGTGCGTCGTCCCGGAAGTCCGATGACGCATACCTGCGGGAGCTCGGCTACGAGCCCGTGCTGACCCGGCGCATGGGGCCGTTCGGAAACTTCGCGATCTCTTTCAGCGTCATCAGCGTCCTGTCCGGCTGTATGACCCTGTACGGCTTCGGCCTGAACACCGGCGGCCCGTCGGTGATGCTGTGGGGCTGGCTCGTCGTCGGGGCCATGGTGATGTTCATCGGTGCCGCCCTCGCCGAGGTGACCTCCGCCTATCCGACCTCCGGGGCCCTGTACTACCAGGCGGAGCAGCTCGGTGGCCGGAAGTGGGGCTGGTACACGGGCTGGCTGAACCTGCTGGGCCTGCTCGGGGCGATCGCCGGCATCGACTACGGGGCCGCGCTGTTCACGGGTGCCCTGTTCAACCTGCAGTGGGGGTTCGAGCCGACGCCGGGCAAGATCATGGTGATCTTCCTGTGCATCCTCGCCCTGCACCTCGCCCTGAACCTGTTCGGGGTCCGGCTGGTCAGCATCCTCAACAGCATCAGCGTCTGGTGGCACCTCGGCGGCGTCACGGTGATCGTCGGCGCTCTGGCGATCGTCCCCTCCCACCACCAGTCCTCGGACTTCGTGTTCGGCGAGTTCGTCAACAACACCGGCTGGAGCCCCCTCTACGCGGCGGTGCTCGGTCTGCTGCTGGCCCAGTACACGTTCTGCGGATACGACGCCTCCGCGCACCTGTCGGAGGAGACGACCGACGCCCAGGTGTCCGCGTCCCGCGGGATCATCCACGCGATCGGCTGGTCGTGGCTGGCCGGGTTCGTCCTGCTCGCCGGGCTCACGTTCGCGATCCAGGACTACGCGGGCACCGTGGGCACGGCGACGGGGGTGCCGCCGGCGCAGATCTTCCTGGACGCTCTGGGTGTGGCGGGGGCGAAGGCACTGCTCCTGGTGGTGATCATCGCGCAGTTGTGCTGTGGCAATGCCGAGACCGCCGCGGCCAGCCGGATGGTGTTCGCGTTCTCGCGTGACGGGGCACTGCCGGGCTCGCACCTGTGGCGGCAGGTCGACCGCCGCACCGGCACTCCGCGCATGGCCGTGCTGCTGGCCGTCGTGTGCGCAGCCGTCCTGGCCCTGCCGAGCCTGTACAGCCCCGTCGCGTACGCGGCGATCACCAGCATCAACGTGGTCGGCATCACCCCGGCATACGCGATCCCGATCTACCTGCGCATCAAGAACCGGGACCGCTTCCGACCCGGCCCATGGAACCTCGGCAACTGGGGCGTGGCCGTCGGCACGATCGCCGTTGTCTGGGTGGTGTTCGTGACGGTGCTGTTCTGTCTGCCGCAGACCCGCCCCGCCGACGGCGGCCTGGTGTCCGTGGAGACCTTCAACTACGCGCCGGTCGCCCTGCTCGTCGTCCTCGCGCTGGCATGGGCGTGGTGGCGGAAGCAGGGAAGCTCGTACGAGGTGCCGACCCAGAACTTCGACCGCTCGGCGGCCACGTACGAAGACGAGGTCGTCTGATGACGAGAACCACGAGCGGCAACGGCACCGTGGCACGCCTGACCGCCGCGTCCGTCCCCGAGCAGGGCGGGCGCTCCGAGAAGGCGTTCTCCCTGTCCGACCTGCGGAGCCTCGTCAAGGCGGGCGCCATCGACACGGTGCTGCTCGCCGTCCCCGATCTGCAGGGGAGACTGAAGGGGAAGCGTTACGACGCGGACCACTTCCTCAAGCGCGTCGCGCATCACGGCGCCGAGGTGTGTGCCTACGTCCTGGCCACCGACATCGACATGAGCCCGGCGGACGGCTTCGCTCTCACCTCGTGGGAGACCGGCTACCAGGACCTGTCCGTGCAACCGGCCCTGTCGACTCTGAGCCCGGTGCCGTGGCTGCCGCGCACCGTTGTCGTACTCGGCGATGCCGTCCACCACGACGGAACGCCGATCGACATCGCGCCCCGCCAGATCCTCCACCAGCAGCTGACCCGGCTGTCGCGGCACGGTCTGCACCCCAAGGCGGGGATCGAGACCGAGTTCGTCCTCTACAAGGGCACGTACGAGGACGCGGAACAGGCCAACTATCAGGGCCTACGGCCGCTGACGACGGAGAACCTGGACTACGCCCTCGACCACGACCCCGTGTCCGACCGGTTCCTACGCCGTCTTCAGCGGGCGCTCGCCGGCGCGGGGATGCCCGTGGAAGCGATCAAGACCGAGGCCGGTCCCGGCCAGGTCGAGGTGACCTTCCCGTACGGTGGCGCGCTCACCGCGTGCGACCGGCACCCCCTCTTCAAGCACGCCGTACGCACCCTGGGTCTGCGCGCCGGTCTGGCACCCACGTTCATGGCAGCCCCGGAAACCGGCCGGGCCAACGGCCTGCACCTGCACATCTCGCTGTGGTCGAAGGCCGTCAGCCAACTCAACGAGCCCGGCAGCGAGTACGGACTGTCCCAGATCGGTCAGCACGCCATCGCGGGTCTGCTCGTCGGCCTGCCCGAGTTGGGCCCGTTCTACGCACCCAACGTCAACTCCTACAAGCGGTTCACGCCCGGCTCGTTCGCGCCGACGACGTTCACATGGGGCCGCGACAACCGCACCTGCGCAGTGCGCGTCGTCGGCCGCGGTGAAGGGCTGCACCTGGAGATCCGTGTGCCGGGCGCGGACGCCAACCCGTACCTGGCGCTGTCGGCGGTACTGGCGGCCATCGACCACGGTCTTGAGCGGAAGCTCACCCCCGGTCCCGAAGCGACTGGCAACGCCTATCGCGCAGGTGGGATCCCCGTGCCAGCCGCCCTCGGACCGGCTCTGACCGCCTTCGAGAACAGCGTCTTCGCGCAGAAAGCCTTCGGCGCTGGCGTGGTCGAGCACTATGCCCGTCTCGCCCGCCTGGAACTCGCCCACGACGAACACCTCGTCACCGACACCGAGCGTCAGCGATGGCTGGCTCGCGCCTGACACGCCCCGCCCCGCAGAAAGGCCGCACAACCGTGAGTGCCCGCCCGACCCGCCCGCCCGCGACGCTTCCGCTGACACCCGCACAGCTTCGGATCGCCCAGAAGGTCGCGGAAGGCGAGAACACCCACGCGATCGCCTCCGAGCTGTCCATCACCGTCGGCACGATCAACGTGCAGCTGAAGCACTGCGGACAGAAGCTCGGCGTGAGAGGCCGGGCCGCCGTCGTCCACGCCTGCTTCGTCACCGGGCAACTCCCGCGTCCCGAGACGGCCGCCTTCCCGGAGGCCTTCTCGGAAACGGAGATCGAGACATGGCGGATGGTCGCGATCGGTGCGACGTCACAGGAGTTCGCGGACCGGGCCCGCATCAGCCGTGACAGCGCGCTGGCCCGGGTCAGGGCCCTGCGGGAGCGTGTCAAGGCCGAGAACGACCCGCACCTCGTGACGCTCGGCTGGAGCTGTGAGGTGCTCGACGAGTCCCTGACCGAGATGGCCTCCGGGACCGTCCTCCGCGTTCCCACCCCCAGATGACCAGCTCAGGCCGCATTGTCAGTGCCCCCTGGCAAGCTACCCACCCAAAACAGGACACTGAGCGCATCCGACCTATCACCCATTGTGGCGCGGTCGGAGGACTCGGCGAGCGGAAGGGCACACCGTGACCGACATGCCCAGCGCACTACACCACTTGGTGGAGTCGGTGACCGACACGTACACGGTGGTCGCCGAGCACCCCCGGCCCGGCGACATCCGACCTTCCGTCTGGGAGATCAACGGGCCTGATGGCGACAGGTGGTTCGGGAAGGTCCACGCGGGCCCGAAGCTCCACCACCGCGAGGTGACCGCGTACCAGAAGTGGACCGTGGCTATGGGCGTCGGCCGTGCCCCCGAGCTGGTCGCCGCAGACACGCAGACGCGCACTGTTTTGGTCACCGCCGTGCCCGGACGCGGTCTCGACACGCTGCGTCTGCCGGCCGAGCAGGAACGGGCCGCCTACGAGCAGGCCGGCGAACTGCTCGCCCGCTTCCACACCGTGGCAGCCGACGAGCCGACGCCGGAAGCAACGGAGGAGGCGTGGGACGAGGCAGTCGCCCAACTGCTGGACCGTACGGCGGCGTACGCGCCGGAGCACGACCTCGCGATGGTGCGCACGCTTGCCGAGGAAGCTCCGCCGAGCCTGCCTCAGGTATCCCAGCACGGCGACTACATGCCCAAGAACTGGATGTGGGACGAGACCGAGCAGCGTCTGCGGGTCATCGACTTCGAAAGGGCCGAGTTTCGGTCCGCCGCCTACCGGGACCTGAGCCGGCTGCGCTACCGGATCCTGAGCCACCGCCCCGACCTCAACGCCGCCTTCCACCACGGATACGGCCGCCCCCTCACCACGGAGGAACTTGTCGCATGCCGGGCGTACGGGGCACTGGACGCCCTGGACTCGCTGCACTGGGGGATCAGGCACCGCGACGTCGGCCTGGTCGACGAGGCGCACATCATGCTGGAGAACCTGCGCCTGGAGACCCGCAAGCAGGTGTGGGGCGGGAGGCGTACATGAACGTCTGCGCTCGAACGTCTGCGGCTCCGCACCTGTTCGGCGTTCGTCGCGATGACTTCGAACTGACCGTCACCAGCACCCTCACCCCCTTCGTCGACAGGCAAGTGCCCACGGAGGACTACGCCTTCACCCTCCTCACGGCATGCCGTCCCTCCGCACACGAAGGTCGGTGATCTGTATGGACGAAACAGGCTGGGGCGAGACGTTGACCGCTGACGTGCTGGAAGACCGGTACGGGCTTGTCGCCGACATCGTCGAACCGGTGCACATGGGAACGGACACCATCAACCGGCGAATCCTGACGGACGACGGGCTGCGGCTGTACGTCAAGCAGTACCCGTCGATGGCCGACCTGGACGAGGCGCGCAACGCGTGGGACATGGCGGAATACTGCCGGGCCGCGAAGCTCCCCGTTCCGCGGGTGTGGCCTGACGCCAACGACAATCTGGTCACCATCGCGGGAGGCAGTGCGTGGGCCGTGGTCGACGAGGCTCCCGGTCGGGTGAACCCCTCGGCGATGACGGTCCCCCTCGCCGAGCACATCGGCGTCGTCATGGGACGCATGCACCGTGCGCTCGCCGCGTACCCGCTGCCGAAGCGCGTGCAGCAGACCCGCTGGCGGACCGAGCCCGTCGAGGACGCCGCAGCGAAATGCGACGCCGTGCTGGCCAGAGCCACGAGCCAAGGCCACGACCGTCTCGACCAACTGCGCGTCGACCTCGACCAGCGGCGTGAGGACCTGCGGGCCCACGTCCACCAGTTGCGGGAACATCTGCCCGAGACCCTGGCGGAACAGGCGCTGCACGCGGATCTCAGCCGCACCAACCTGATCACCCTCGCCGATGCCGTCACCGGCGTCATCGACTTCCGCTGCGCTAGCGCGATGCCGACCTGGGAGTTGGGGCGGGCGGCGTTCGACCCGCGCACCGTCGCCACCAGCACCGAGTGGGCCGCTTGCGCCCTGGCGATGGCCAGGGCCTACCGCTCGGAGCACCCCAGCCTCCCGATGCGGGAGGTGCGGGCATGCGCCCGGATCGCGCTGCTGTACATGCTGTTCAGCTTCTACGGCGCCACCACCGCCGAGTACGACCTGCCGGGGGAGGCGGAGGCAGATCTTCAACGGCACTGGCGCGAGCGACAGATCGCCATCCGCCGCCTGCTCAGTGACCTTGAGGGCCTCGAAGACGAGCTCAACGGCCTTGAGGCGAGCGGAGGCACGTCGTGACCATCCAGCACCTTCCGACCGCGCTGAACGAAACGGCTGGCAAGCGACAGCCTCAACCACCAACGGCACACAGGGGGACGTCTTGGCGTATCAAACCGTGATCGGTCCGCACCTGGTACTCATCCGCGAACAGCGTGATCCGCTGGGACTCCTTACGCACTCCCTGGCCGGGCACCGCGTGTCGGCGGAGGGCTGGAGCCGATGACAACCATCCCGAAGCCCACCGCGACAACCGCGCCGACCGGCGAGGCGGAGGTCTCGGACGAGGAACTGAGGTTCGTCATCCCCGGCGACCGCCGTATCGAGGCCGCCAACGCGATCACGACCCGTGCGATGGCCCGACGACTGCCCCAACTGATCCGCCGGTCCCTCGCACTGGGCTGGCAGGTCGACCGCGCTGCGGTCATCGCCCTGCTGGGCGTGCAGCTCCTCTCGGGGGTGCTGGAAGCGTTCGGGCTGATGGCCACCACCGGGGTTATCAAGCCGCTGATCGCCTCGCAGCACATCAGCGGCGATCAGCTCCGCTCCGCCGTACCTTCCCTTGCCGTTCTGTCGGGGGCCATCGGTCTGCGCGCCCTGCTGGGCATCGCCTCCACCGCGCTGTCGGCCCGGCTGGCCCCGCGTATCGCCCGGGAGGCCGAGCTGGAGCTCCTCGACGCGGCGACCAAGGCGGAACTCGCCGCGTACGACAACCCGGGATACAACGACCGCTGGGACGCGGCCGACCGCGGAGTGGAGGTCTCCAGGGACCTCCTCACCGAAGCCCAGTACATCCTCGCCGCATCGGCATCGCTGATCGCCTCGGCGTTTGTCCTGACCGCCGTGCACCCGATCCTTCTGCCTCTGCTCCTCTTGGCGGCCCTGCCGAAGGGCGTGGCCAGCGTGCGGGCGGCGCGCATCAGCTACATCGCCTCGCTCGCCACGACGAAGGACCGGCGGCTGCTGGGCATGCTGCGCTGGTACATGGTCGACAAACAGACCGCCGACCAGGTCCGCTCCGGCACCATGGCGTCGTTCCTGCTCGACAAGTACCGCACGGCCGGGGCGCGGATCGACAGGACCACCGACCAGGCCACCTGGCGCTCGGCCAGGATCTCCCTGCTGGGCGGGGTTGCGGGAGGACTCGCCCACGCGGTGGTGTGGGTGGCCCTAGCGCTACTGGTGTTCGCCGGGCAGATCTCGGTCGCCGCCGTCGGCACCGCGTTCCTCGCACTGGGCCGGGTCAGCGCGGGGCTGGACGGGATCGTCGGCTACGGGGCCCAACTCTTCCGCACCGGAATGTACTTGGACGACTGGGCGGACTTCATCGACGAAGCCGGCGGGCATCGCATCGACCGCGGCTCTCAGACGCCGGCCGCCCCCACCGTCGTACGCGCCGAGAACATCACCTTCCAGTACCCCAGCGCCGACCGGCCCGCCCTCGACGACGTCTCCTTGGAGGTCCGGCGCGGCGAAGTCGTCGCGCTGGTGGGCGAGAACGGCTCCGGCAAGACCACCCTCAGCAAGATCCTTTCGGCTCTGTACCTGCCCGATCAGGGAGCCGTCTCCTGGGACGGAACCGACACTCGGGAGTTGGACGCGCATGCCACCTGGAAGCGTGTCGCCGTCGTACCGCAGTCCTACGCGTGCTGGCCTCTGTCGGCGAGAGAGAACATCACCCTCGGCCAGGCCACCGAGCAAGGGGACACCGCAGTGCTCGCCGCGGCGCAAGCCGCAGGCGCCGACGAGGTCATCGACGGGTTGCGCAGCGGGCTGAACACCCTGCTGGCCAAGGAGTGGTGGGGTGGGCAGGAACTGTCCGGCGGACAGTGGCAGAGGATCGCGCTCGCCCGCGCCTTCCATCGGCCGGCCGGGCTGCTCGTCCTGGACGAACCGACCGCGGCCCTCGACCCAAGGGCCGAGCACCGCATCTTCACCGGGCTGCGCCGGCTCGCCGCCGACCGCGCCGTCGTCCTGGTCACGCACAGGCTCACCAACGTGACCATCGCCGACCGCATCGTCGTTTTGGACAAAGGCCGGGTTATCCAGCACGGCACCCCCGAGGAGCTGCTCGCTCAACAGGACGGCTTGTTCCGTGAACTGTGGGATCTGCAGAACGAGCGCACAGGGCGCGTACCAGCCCCGACCAACTCCGACGAGAACGCCTCACCGAACCAGGCCGCCCTATTCTGAACGGTTCGTTGGTCACGACCTGGACGGGTCTCTGCCCAACCTCCGAGGAGGCCAGATCGTCCTACCGCTGGTCCATGGCGCCGTCAGGCCGCAACGTTTGTCGTCGTGGGCTTCGCCGCACCGACCTGGCCCATGGCCCGGTCGATCGTGATCTCGATGACCACGCGCTCCGGATCCGGAGTCGGCGTCCGTCCGTACCGCTCCCCGTAGCGCGCCACAGCGTCCTCCACGGCGACTGGGTGGGTGCGAACTTCGGCTGTGCCTTCCAGCGTCGCCCAGCGCCCTCCGTCCACTTGGCAGACGGCTACGCGTGCCTGGCCGGGAGGCGCCGCCAGAACGTTGGCGACTTTCCTGCTCGATTTGCGGGTGATAACCCGAGCGATACCGGCGTCGGCGTCCACGGTGACCCCAACCGGCACGACATGCGGGCGGCCGTCCGGACGGAGTGTCGTCAGAGTGCACAGATGGTACTCACTCCAGAACTCCAGGTAGTCGTCGCCTTGGCTGTGTATCTCGCTGCGCATGGCCTGAAGCGTAATGGCGAATCACGCGTCGACTGGCTGAAAGTGGTCATGGCCACAGCTCTGGTCCGTCGCGCGAGCTGGGGATTTCGGTGCTTTATGAGGCTAGTTGCACGATTTGTGAACTGTGAAAAAATCTCGGATTGATAACGAAGCGGGCGCCCCCTGGCCTGTTTGGCGTGGACGCGTCGCTTACGTGAATTGCCAGCTCAAAAGCATGATCTACAGTCACGTGCGTTAATTTGGTGTGATTTGTTGGGTCGTTGTTGGTGCGGCTTCATGGGTCGCTTTCGGCCAGGTCCTCGTGTGGGCTTCGCGTAGCCTCCGATGCAGTTCCCAAAGCCCGCCGCAGGTGCTTTGCGATCTGTCACCGATCGTTCACGCCAGCGACGTTCGGTAGCAGGTGGGTCTGGGGGGCGCGTACCCGTGTGGACCACGGACCGGGGCGTTCGCGGCACGACGAACTGCTCTCGATGCCCGTGATCACTTCGGTTGCGTCGGTGTGGCGGGGACTGGACATCGTCGAAACGGGCGCGGCCGTCGCTCGGCTCTGTCTCGGAGCCATCCACGGCTGGTACGGAGGGATCACCGATGTGGCCTGGAAGAAGAGACCGCGATGCGGCTCAGCCCAAGTTGCCCGCGCTGGGCGGAGCGAGCCGCCGGCGGCTGGGGCGGTGGCGCACGGCTCAGAAGCGAACGGTGGAGCGAGACCTGCACCGCCGACTACGGAGCGAGCTACAGAGCCTCGGTATCCAGCCGCCGCTGGACGTGAAGGAACTCTGTCGGGCACTCGGCGAGAGGCGTGGACGCCCGATCGTCCTGCGGCCCTTCCCGCTGGAGAAACCCGGACCGTCGGGGCTGTGGGTCGACACACCACAGATGGACGTGGTCCTCTACCAGCAGGAAACGACTCCTCTGCATCAGGACCACATCATCCTGCACGAGGTGTTCCACATCATCGTGGCCGAGGAAGAGCCGGTCGAGGAGGAGCAGGAAGCTCCGGACGACTTCGTCGAAGGCTGGGCCACGATGATCCCGGTGCTTGATCCCGCCCTGATCCGGCGTGTGGCCCGCCGGTGCTCGTACGACGACGGGGAAGAGTGCGCCGTCGAACTCGCGGCCACGATCATCCTGGAGTGGTCGTCGGTGCTCGACCACGTCACCCCGCTCTCCGAGGACCCCTCGGTCCGACGGGTTCAGGCGGCGCTGGGTGACCGGCGAGGGTGGCTCTGACCCGTGACCGAAGTGATCCTCCTGGGCCTCGCGGTCGCGGTCGTCTGGAAGCTGTACCAGTGGTCCCGAGCGCCTCATGACGCGCCGCTTCGTTCCGTCACGTTGTGCCTGCTGAGCGCCGCGCTGTCGTATCCGCTGGCCATGCCTGGCGGCGCCTCGGGCGTCGACACCGTGGCCGGGCACGGCACCGCGAAGCTGGTGCAGAACGTGCTGCTCCTGCTGACGGTCTACTTCCTGATGTGCTTCTACCTGTACTCGGCCGACGGGCAGGCCGGTCGGCTCCGTGCCAGGCGGGAAGCACTCCTCGTCGCGGCCGTGGCATTGGCGATCACGGTCGCCGCGCTGTCGGTCCCGCACGACGTGTTCGCCGGTTCCTTCAGCACGGCGGACATGACGATTCCCCAGATCGCCTTCTTCTACGGCGGCGCCGGCCTGTACCTCATGTACGCCCTCGGCGCCGCCGGTCGCTGGACCCGACGCTATGCCCGAATGTCACGGCGACCGCACGCCACGGGCCTGTGGATGGCCGCCGTCGGCCTCAGCGCGATGGCGGTGGCCTGCGCGGTCCGAGCGGTCTTCGTCGCCATCCGGTGGAGCGGCGGGACCGTGCCACAGCCGCTCATGGCAGGTGTCGCGTTCCTGCTCGTGGTGTCCATCCTGCTCTTCTTCGTGGGCGTCACCTACCCGGGGGCCCGCGCGAGGGTCACGTCGGCGCGGCTCTGGCTGCGGCGTCGCCGTGACCACCGTCGGCTGGCTCCGCTGTGGCAGCTGCTCGCCGAGGCGTACCCCGAGAACGTGCTGCGGCCCGCTTCGTCCGGGCTGTGGGACCGGTGGCGGGCGCGCGGTGTGCACCGTCGCTACCACCGACGGATAGTGGAGTGCCGTGACGGACTGGTCGATGTCAGCCCACACCTGGTCGACGCGTCGGAGGACATCGAAGTGCTCGCTCTCCCTCCGGCCGTGTTGGCGGACCGCCTTCGGCGCGCTGTGGACACGATGGGGAAGGGCACGCTCGTCCCCCGTCCGGCGGTACGGCTGGCAGTGCCCGAGGAGGACAACCGAGAAGCGGACGTTCGTCAGCTGATAGCCGTGTCGGACGCGCTGCGCCTGTCTGCCTGACCGCACCGAAGATCAAGGAGGGACCAGATGCTGATCACCGCAGGACGGGTTCTTGTCAGCTCCGGGAAGTACCTGGATGACGGCGCCATCCTCGTCGAGGGAGACTCGATCACGGCGGTGGGACCACGCGCGCAGCTTGCGGAGCGGGTCGGCACGGACGTGGCGCGGCTCGCGTTCCCCACGGGAACGATCGTGCCCGGTCTCATCGACGCCCACGTCCACCTCGCGTTCGACGGAGGCGCGGACCCCGTGGCCGTGCTCCAGGCGTCCAGCGACGAGACCCTGCTGAGTGACATGCGGCTTCGCGCGGAGCAGCTCCTGCGCAGCGGTGTGACGACGGTCCGTGACCTGGGCGACCGTGACGGCCTTGCCCTGCGCTTGGACGAGGAGATCGCCCGTGGCGGCAGGCCGGGCCCGCGGATCGTGTCCGCGGGTACGCCCGCGACGCCTCCCGGCGGGCACTGCCACTTCCTCGGAGGTGAGGTTTCCGGTGTGGCTGAGGTCCGTGACCTCGTGCGGTACAACATCTCGGCGGGCGCCGGGGTGATCAAGGCGATGGTTACCGGAGGCGGTCTGACCAAGGACGGGCCGAAGAGCTGGCAGAGCCAGTTCACCCTGGAGGAACTCCAGGCCCTGGTGGACGAGGCCCATCAGACCGGAGTGCCGGTGGCAGCCCACGCTCACGGTACGGACGGCATCGTCGCCGCCGTGGCAGCAGGCGTCGACACGATCGAGCACTGCACGTGGATGACGAACGACGGCTTCGACCTTCGCCAGGACGTCCTGAAGCAGATCATCGACCGGGGCATCGCCGTCTGCCCTGCCGTCAGCCCTCACTGGCAGATGCTCCCCCGCTTCTTCGGCGAGGAACGGGCGGCTGCCATGTTCGACCTCGTACGGCAGATGGCGGAGGCCGGCGCAAAGCTCATCGCCGGAACCGACGCCGGGGTCCAGCGCACGGGGTTCGACGGACTGGTGCCCGCCCTGTCGTTCTACGCGCACCTGGGCCTGCCGAACAGCAAGATCCTCGATATGGCGACCGCCGACGCGGCTGGTGCGCTGGGGCTGGGCGACACGACGGGGCGAATCGCTCCCGGGTTCCGGGCGGACCTGCTGGTGGTCGACGGAGATCCCCTTGAGGACCTCACCGCGTTGCAGGCGGTCCGGACGGTGGTGGCAGCAGGGCAGCGGCACGAGCCGCGCGAGACGACCGCACAGCCGTAGGTGACAGCACGTCCGGGGCTCTTCGGAGTCCCGGACAGGGTGCTACTCGTTCGCCTCCGGTTCTCTCTGCTCCAGCTCCGTGACCAGGTCGTTGACGAATTCCATGACGTTCGCCGGCAATCCCTGGGAGCCCGTCCCCCGACCCCTGACCCGGCCCACGGCCCCGCTCCTTGACGCTGACAGGAGCCGGAGGCCCTCGTAGACCTGACGGGCCACGGCATCGTCCGGCTGGAAGTACATCGGGGACACACCGAAGAAGGCGGCCAGGCCCTCAAGAACGACGGGCGAAGCCGTTTCCGCGACACCGGTCCGGAGATCCCGGACGCCCTCCCCGGTGATGACCTTCGACCCGGCATGAGCATTGACGGCGTCGGCGATCTCCGGGTCCGTCGGCGGCCCCTGCTGCCCGGGGTACGAGCGCTCCAGGATCAGAGTGATCTTCTCGCCCAGTGTGCCGGGTGGCCCCGAGGAGACCGGGACGGTGCCGCCATCCTCGGCGGACTGGCCGGCTTGTGTCTCCTGGGTCTTGGCGATCGACCGGTCCTCTGCCCGCCGCAGCTCCTCCTCGCTCACCCGGTACGCCGCCGCCAGGGCCGGGACGTACTTGTCCTTGAGCCGCCGCTCCCCGCGTTCGGCTCCCGCCACCGGACCGGCGCTCTTGGTTCCGATCAGAGTTGCCGTTTCGTACTGGTAGTAGCCGGCATCGCACCGCAGGTCCGTCAGATCAGGCAGTCCGGTACGCGGAAAGAGGCCGTCCAGCCCCCGGTTGAGGACACGGGCCAGCGCGGGCAGCTTCTCCGCGTCGGGGACCGCGTCCCCGGATTCCCAGCCGGCGACCGTCGAGTCGGCCACGCCGAGGGCCGCGGCCACCTCGGCCTGCGAGATCTCGGCAGCTCGCCGCACCGTGCGCACACGATGTCGGTCGAAGTGGCGAGCAGACATCTCAACCTCGTTTTTCGTCAAACCGAAGGAACGTCGATGCGTTGACTTTTTCGTTGAGTCGGAATAGCTTCAGCCTAGCGAAAGACGGGGTGCTCCGCACCCCTGCTCGATCTTCGACTTCGGCCTCTCTGTGGCGCCTCTAGATAGGGCTGGATCTTGGCGCGACCTGCGCATATGTTCGTCGTCGCTCGCCGGGCAGCCCGCCTGGGGGGCGACGGCAAGAAGGAGGCACGTATACGAGACGGGCAGACCGACCGGGCAGGGTAAGCCCGGAAAACTGCACCGGCGCCCGGGAGCTACCAACTCCTGGACGCCGGGCTGGCACCCCGAAGGCGCCGATTCACATCTCGCGGGCAGCGGGGCTTTTGCACGAGAACCGCCGCACCGCACTCCTACGAACAACGGAGTATCACATGCTCGCCATGCCGAGCGAAACCCCGGCATGCCCGGACACGGCCCGCCAGCACCGCCTCGCGGCCCAGCTCGCCGACATGATCCCCGGGGTGGCCACCATCCGCGTCAGCCTCACCGACCCCGCGCAGACGTGGCCCCACCCGCACACCGTCGCTAAGGACGCGGGTGGGGCAACGGTCGAGCTGAGCCGGACGACCGCCAGGGTCGCGGCACGCTGGATCATGCGGGTCTGGCCGGACGTGAACTGGGCCCGCCCTCACACCCTCGACCTCACCACCGCGACCCTCACCCGCAGCGATCTCGTCGGTCGAGGCCGCTGACATGGCACGGATCCGGACCATCAAGCCGGAGGCGTTCTTCTCCGAGTCGCTCGCCGAGGTGAGTGTCGAGGCGGAGCGGACGTTCTTCGGCCTCCTCACCCAGGCCGACGACCACGGCCGCCATCGCGACAACGCCGCGATCATCGCGGGGCTGCTCTGGCCCCTGCGGGCCGAGCACACGTCGGTCCACGTCGAGGACGACCTCCAGCAACTCGCCAACGCCGGCCTGCTCTGCCGGTACACCGGCTGCGACGGCCGCCGCTACCTCCATGTCGTGACCTGGTCCGAGCACCAGAAGATCGACAAGGCCAGCCAGTCCCGACTGCCCTCCTGCCCGCAGCACCACGCGGCAGCCCGGTGCGGTCCTTGCAAGGGGACCTGCACCCGGCACTCCGAAGCGTCGCCCACCCCTACCCGAGGACTCGGCGAGACTTCGCAGAACACTCCCCGAACCCTCGATCCGTCCGCGCAGCCCGCCCCGCCGCCTCCCATCCCCCCGAGCGGGGCCCCGGCCGCACGGCAGGACCCCTTGGTCGGCCTCGACGGCACCCCTGATCTCAGTGACGAGAAAGCCGCAGGTCGGGAGGCATTCGCCGAGGGCTTCCCGAAGCCTCCCCGAAGCGTCGGAGAGGGCTCGGCGCCTGGATCCAGGATCTTGGATCCTGGATCTTCATTCCCTACGGGGCGCACAGCGCCCGCCACCACCGTCTCGGTCAACGACCTGATCGGCGAGTACGTCGCCGCGTGCGACGAGCGTCCGCCCAGCGACGTGATCGGACACCTCGGCCGCATCGCCAAGAAACTCCTCGGCGAGGCGATCGCCCCGGAGCACGTCCGCGCCGGACTGAAGCGCTTCGCGGAGATCCAGGGCCACCCCAGCCGCCTGCCGAGCCTGGTCAACGACGCCATGAACGCACGGGCGGCCGGTTTGGCGCGGCCGGGAAACCGGCCTAACGTGCCCGCTCACCAGGCGTGGACCAACCCGGTCGACGCTGCCGCCGCCTACGCCGAGGAGCTGTGATGCGCACCCGTACCCGCGACCCGCAGACGCTCGGCGGCGCAGGCACCCTGGACCGGATGGCCCGGATCCTGGCCGCCCGCAACATCGACCCGGCAGCCGTCGCCGCCCTGGTCGACGAGCCCGAGTCCTTCTCCCCGCTGGACGCTCTGCTGGCCGCGATGCCCCCGCGCTACCAGGGCGCGGTCGCCGACCATCCGCAGGTCCTGGACTGGGTCCGGGACGTCGCCCAGCAGGCCGTCGCGCCCAGCATGGGAGCCCGGCGGCAGGTCGCCACCGGCCCGAGTCTGCTGATGGCCGGGGTGGTCGGCGCGGGCAAGACCCACCAGGCGTACGGGGCGGTCCGACAGCTGGTGCGGACCGGGGTGGGCGTGCGGTGGCGCGCGACCACGGCCGCCGACCTGTACGCCGACCTGCGCCCTCGCCCCGGGGCGGACAGCGAGCGGGAGCTGGCGGCCGTCAGCCGGTGCCCGCTGCTGATCATCGACGACCTCGGCGCGGCCAAGGCGTCCGAGTGGGTCGAGGAAGTGACGTACCGGCTGATCAACCGCCGGTACAACCACATGCTCCCGACGCTGATCACCACCAACCTGGCGATCAAGGACCTCCGGGCCTACCTCGGCGACCGCGTCACCTCCCGACTTGCGCAGATGACCACCCGGGTCGAGTTCGAGCCGGTCGACCGCAGACGCCACCGTCCCGCCGCCTGACCCACCGCCGACCGTACCGCCGGGCCGCGCCTCCAGCGCGCCGCCCCATGCACCTCCCGACCCAGCGCACCCCTCCGCCGACGCCCCTGCGCGCGGAGAGCGATCGGAGCAACCCGCATGACCACCACGACGATCAGCCCTGCCCGCCACCGGTCGCTCGGTGACCACACCTGGCAGGACCAGGCCGTCTGCCAGAGCACCGAGTACAACCCGGTGGACCCCGACACGTTCTTCCCCGAGCCCGACGAGACCGCCAAGATCGCTGCGGCGAAGTCGCTGTGCGGCCAGTGCCCGGTCCGCCGCACCTGCCTGGACGCCGCCCTGGAAGGCGGCGACACCCACGGCATACGGGGCGGGATGACCGAGGAGGAGCGCGAGCCGCTGCACGAGAACCTCGCCGGCCGCCTCGACTACAGCCGGGTCAACGCCACCGTCGCCGGGCGCGACGTCCACCTCACCAGGGCCGAGCGCCGCGCGGTCGTCCGTGCCGCCTACCGCCACGGCCTCACCGAACAGCGCCTGGCCTGGCTCCTGAAGATCAGCGAGGAGCACGCCCAGAAGCTCTACCGCGAAACCCGCCGAGCCCTGCGCAACCGAGACCTGGAGCAGACCACGCAGAACACCCCACCCCCTGAGACCGACGGCAAGCAGCTGGGCCGCGACGACTTCGGGACGGCGGCGTGACCATCGCGAGCGCGCCGAGCACGGCGCATGTCACCGGGTGGGACCGCGCGGTCGTCATCGCCCTCGGTGGTGCGGGATGCGCCCTGTCGTACGACGCCCTGCAGCAGATGGCCGTCGCCATCCACGTCCGGGGTCTGCTGACCTACCTCTTCCCTCTGGTGATCGACGGGTTCATCGCGTACGGCATCCGCGCTCTGCTGGTCCTGCGCGACGCACCGCTGCGCGCCCGGCTCTACGTCTGGACGCTCTTCGGCACGGCCACCGCCGCCAGCATCTGGGCCAACGCGTTGCACGCGGTCAGGCTGAACGAAGAGAACACATCGGCCACCGGGCTGCGGCTCGGAGACACGGTGGTCGCGGTGCTGTCCACCATCGCCCCGCTGGCCCTGGCCGGAGCGGTGCACCTGTACATCCTCATCGCCCGGGGGGCGGTCAAGGCCAGCGACCGAAGTGACCGCGATGACCTCGCTCAGGCCGGTCACCCCGGTCAGCCCGAGCGTCTCCCGGTCACTCGGACTGACCGGGCCGGCCGCCAGCAGCCGCCGCCCGGTCAGGTCAGCGCCGGACAGCCGGCCACCGCCCTGACCGACCGGCCCCGTCCGTCCCTGGACAAGCAGACCCCGGCTGCCCCGACACTGGCCGGGGACAGTGCCCCGGCGGACAGCGGCAGCCCGGTCAGCAGCCAGCGTGACAAGGAGCCCAAGGCTGCTGACCTGGGTGGACAGTCGGACACTACCCCGGCGGTCAGTGACCGACAGACCGTCACCGAGCCGGTCAACGGTCACCCGGACAACCTCCCGTCGGTGACTGACCGGCCGGTCACTCCGCCACCGGTCACTGACGGCACATCCCGAGCAACCGGTGGTCGGCGACCTGACCCGGACACCGAGGAACTGCTGGAGATCGCCCGGTCAGCGGTCAGGGCCGAGGACAAACTGACCCGCAAGGTGGTCGCCCAGGCGATCCGCGGTCAGCAGATCCCGCTCTCCAGCGACACGCTGACCGCCCTGATGGTCCAACTGCGTCAGCAGCACGGCCAGTCGGTCACCACCCCCCGGAACTGACCGCACACCCCATGGGGCGGTGACCGAGCCGGACACCTCGGCCGGTCACCCGCCCCGGACAGCCCGTCCCACGACGTCCTCCCGTGAACCGGAGAGCATCGCCATGCGCACGAAACCCGCGACACCCGCCGAGGTGGACACCTGGCTGACTGTCCTGCACCAGCGCGGCCACCTCCACCGCGCCGAATCCGGTCCCGACAACACCTGGACCGTGCAACGGTGCCGACACAGCCGCCCCTGGACCCTGCACCACCCGGTCCTGGCCATGGACTGGATCGAGGACGTCGTCCGCGACATCCACCAGCAGGACGCGGAGACTGGCCGGTGACCGCCAACGACCCGGCGGCCACCACGTCCGGACCGCAGCGTGACCCTAACTCGGCTCCAGGCGGAGCAAGTTGTCGCGTACGACGGTCCTACGGCCCGTCGTACGCACTTGCCCCCGCCCAGGGGAGCGGGGGAAGTCCGGCTGGTCCCCGAGCGAGGGCGCACGGTGACCAGCCGGACTCCCGGCACCAGGGGGCGCCGGTCGTGGGAGGAGAAGCAGACGACCGCGCCCCGCGCGAGCAGCAGAGCCCGAGCCAACCCGCGTTCCCCGACCGCAAGCCGCGCCGACGCACCCGCAACCCGAGCCAGCGCACCCACAAGACGACCACCCGCCTGTCCGACACCGAGAAGAGCGAGATCACTGCCGCCGCCAAGCAGCGCGCCGTCACCGTCGCCCGTTTCCTCGCCGCCGCCGGCCTCGCCGTCGCCCGCGGTTCGACCACCGTGCACACCAACGAACAGCTCGACGCCGCCATCGACGAGCTGGCCGCCCTGCGCACCGCCATCTCCCGTGTCGGCAACAACATCAACCAGATCGCCTTCGTCTACAACGCCGGAGGACAGCCCCTCCCCGGCGAACTCGACCGCGCCCTGACGACCGTGAACCGCGTCCTGACCCGCGTGGACGACGCGGCAGACACCCTGGTGAAGAAGCGCCTCTGATGGTCCCCAAGATCCGACGCGGCTCGCGCACCCATGGCCTGCTCGTCTACCTGTACGGCCCCGGCAAGCGCGACGAGCACACCGACCCCCACCTCGTCGGCAGTTGGGACGGCTTCGCCCCCGACCCCGGTCGCGACACCAGCCCCGACCCCGACCCCAAGGTCACCCTCGCCCGGCTCGCCGCCGCCCTGGACCTGCGGGTCAAGCAGGCTGGCGACAAGGCGCCGACCCAGCACGTCTGGCACTGCTCGGTCCGCACCGACCCCGGCGACCGGACCCTGACCGACGACGAGTGGAACACCGTCGCCCGCCGCCTGGTCCACGCGGTCAACCTCGCCCCCGAAGGCGATCCTGACGGCTGCCGCTGGGTCGCGGTGCGCCACGCCGACGACCACATCCACATCCTCGCCACCATGGTCCGAGGCGACCTGCGCCGCCCGAGGATGAACTACGACTTCAAGAAGGCCCAGGCCGAATGCCGTCGTATCGAACAGGAGATGGGCCTGCGTCGGCTCAAGCCCGGCGACGGCACTGGAGCCAAGACGCCCACCAGCGCCGAGCGCTTCAAGGCCGAGCGGGTCGGCCGACCCGAGACAGCGCGCGAGACGCTGCGCGAAGCCGTCCGTCAGGCCGTCGCCGGAGCTGCCAGCGAGGCCGAGTTCTTCACCCGCCTTCGCGAGGCGGGCCTGCGCGTCAAGCTGCGGCACGCGCCTTCCGGGGCCGTCCTCGGCTACACGGTCGCGCTGCCCGGAGACCGCAACCGTGATCGCGAGCCGGTCTGGTTCGCGGGCTCGACCCTGGCCCCCGACCTCTCCTATCCCAGGATCCAGCGCCGCCTTGCCGACGGAACCCCCGAGACGGGCCCGCTGCTGGAAGCCGACAGCGTCCGCTTGGACTGGTCGCCGTCCGCACGGGGGCGACGCACCGCGACCGGGATCGCCGAGCGCGCCGCAGTCCTCCTGGACAGCGACGACGACGAAGCCGCAGCCCAACTCGTCGGAGTCGGTGAACTCCTGGACGCCGTCGCCCAGACCTCCCCGGCCGCCACCCGCGCCGAACTCGGCGCTGCCGCCCGCTCCTTCGAACGCGCCACCCGCAGCCACGTCCGAGCCGAACGCGCCGACACCCGGGCGATCCGCTCGGCGGCCCGGGGCATCATCCAGGCCGGTGGCGCGCTCGGCCGGGGAGAAGACGGCGGCACCACCGCCATGCTCGTCTCCACCCTGGTCCTGGTGGCGCTGGCCGCAGCACGCTGGCACTCCGCACGCGGTCACGCCCAGCAGGCCGAAGCCTCCCGACAGGCCGCCGAGCACCTTCGCGCCGCCTACCGCCATGCCGCCGCCGCACCCATGCAGGCCCTGCGCGACCAGGGCCGAGCCTTGCCCGAAGCCCAGCGCCGCACCTACGAGACCACCATCCGCGCCGCCCTGCCCGAGAACCGCACCCGACCCCGCACGAGCACGAAGAACGACGCCTTGGCCGCCACCCTGGCTCAGGCCGAGCAGGCAGGCCACGACCCGAAGGCCCTCCTGCAGGAGGCCATCGCCATGCGCGAACTCGACACGGCCGAGGACGTGAACGATGTCCTGGTCTGGCGACTGCGCCGCCTCGCCCAGCTCCCCGCCCACCCGGGCGAAGCCACTCGACGCCCGCAGGCCGGCACCGGTCGCGCCACGCCTCCCGCCAACCCGGCCAGCGTCCGGACCGCGCCCCCGGCCTCGCCGAGGCCCGCCGCACCGGACCCGCACAGCCGCCCGCCGCGTCGCTGACCAGCAGTCCGGCAAGCCCGCCACCATCCTGCCGGACTGCGCGAAACACCTGGACAACCCGCTCCACCGGCTGTTACGGATGAAGAGAAGGACCTCGACCGGGAGACGACGCTCGTGCTCAGAACGACCGACAACCACGTAGAGACGGCCCCCGTCCTGCCCGCCGGAAGTGATCCGCTGCTGCAACTCCAGTACGAGACGCAGCCGCCCAGCGGACCCGGAACGACGCGATGCCTCAGCCACCCGCCGGAGCTGGCCCTGCGCGGCATCCCCGTGCTGTGCTCGGCCTGCCGGGCCCGGCGCGACTGGCTGCTCATCAACCACGGCCGCAATGTCTGGGTCCGCTGCCGCTGCGGCAACCAGTGGCTCGAGCCCGAGATCAGCCGCGCCGACTTTGACGCCATGATCGCCATCCCGGACGGGACGACGTACCCCAGCGTCGGACAGGGCCTGATCGCACTCGGCTTCGACGGCGCGTTCGCCGGCACCTACCTGGAGTAGGGCAGCGCGGTTCCGCTCCCTGCACCAGCAGCGAACACCGCTTGCGTAGCATGCTGTCGGCCCCCGGACGCATCCGGTGAGGCCGACATGACGCGGTGAAAGGGCAGCAGTGCAGCGGATCGGCCTCTACTACCCGTACGTGCACTTCCGCAAGGAGCAGTGGATCAAGGCCGCCGCCCTCTACTGGCCGGGTCTGGCCCGAGTCGTACCACGCGGTTTTCGTGTCAACGACCCGGACCTGGTCAAGGCCCTGCGCGACGGGCTGGACAACTTCCTCACCGACGTGGACCCCAGGGAGGCGGCAGCCGCTGTCGCCCCAGCCTTCCTGAAGGCTGTCGAGGACCACGGCACCGAACTGAGGCAGCGCTTTCTGGCAACGGCCGACACACGACCCTTCCACACGCATCAGGGGAACCGGCCTGAGCTGTTGATGGGAGAGCGCATCATCAACGCCGAGCCGACCTCGCCTGACGACCTGCGAACGCTTCCGCGCGACGAACGCCCCCTCGCCGGCCTCTACCCGCACGAGGTAGACCCAGGGCTTGCCGGCGCCCTACGCGGTGCCGGTCTCGCCGTGCCAGCCATGCGGTCGCGCATCGCCAGATCCGCGGACGTGACGTGGCTGGCCATGGACCCGGTCCTGGCCTGGATCTACAAGTGCGTGCTCACCGAGGAGCTGGCCCGCCGTACGCGCTACGCGCCGATCACCGACCAGGTCGCGGCCCACAGCGCCACGGACGGCTGGGACAGCGACCGGATCGCTGCCGCCATGTTGGGCGAGCCGCCCCGACCGGCAAGCTCCGGCGAGACAACACGACTCGGGCTGATGGCCGTGCAGTGCGTCCTCCCGGACGGCCTGCGCTCGGTGCCGGTGGCGAAGATCATCCAACTGCGGAACGACTACAAGGCAGAATTCAGTGCCTTCAGGCGAGCAGTCGACAAGGCTGCGGCAGACCTGCGGGAGCAGGTGGGAGGCATCGAAGACCGCGCAGCCTTCGAACACCACCTCCGGATGACATTCGACGAGAGCATCGCCCAGCCACTTGAGGACCTGCGGAAGGCTATGAGCGGCCTCAACCTCAAAACCTTCTACAGCGCGCTGAACTACAAGTTCGAAGTGCCCGCCCTCGCCGCGGCGGCGAGCGGCTGGGCAGGCAACGTGCCGATCGCCGGAGGAAGTCTCGCGATCGCCGCCGCGACCCTGCGCCAGGCCACGGCGGAGGCACGCGACGCTCAGCTCGCTGGCTCTCCGGTCAGCTACCTGCTCAGAGTGGAACGGAACCTGAAGCCGACCACACTGGTGCGGCGGGTGGCGCGAACGCTTGGCCGAGCTGCCGGCTCCGGAATCTAGCCGCGCTCAACCGCGGTTGCTGTGCTTGGGCAGCTCGCCCCGGAAGTCGCAGCCGGGGCACTCGTCCTCGCCCTGGACATGGCCCTCGTACCAGCCGTGGACGGCTGCGTGGAGGATCGCCTCCTCTACCGAGGCTTCGCCGCTGCGGACCGAGGCGATGGCGTTGCCGACAATCAGCCGGAGCACGGTGCTGTCTGGCGAGGGAAACGGCGGGGACGGCATCGGCGAGTCGGTCGTCATGGCCGCAGCCTATGGGTGGGACCGACTGCCGGTCAGCCGGATGCCGTGCCGTCGGGTCGGGCGGTGCCGTGCAGGTCGCTGTGGCGGCTGCGGGCTGCCCGGACGCGGATGCCAAGGTGGGCGGCACCTCCGGATACCCCAGGCCGTTGGTCGTTGGCCGTCCTGTCTACTCGCTCGCCGGTGATGAGCGTACGCACCATCCGGACGGGTGTACGGCGGAGGCCGCCCCTGCCGTGGGCGGGGGCGGCCTTCTGCGGGTGGCGGTCAGACCTCGGCGAGGCGGTTGGAGAGGTCCAGGGCGCTGGTGGCGACGGCGAGGGCGGCGCACAGGCCGGTCACCTCGTGGATGGTGGGGCGGACCAGGCGCGGCCAGTCGTCGGGGGCGGCGGGCCAGGAGGCGAGGAGGACCTCGGTGGTGGCCAGGCCGAGGTGGGCGGTGACGTCCCAGCCCGCGCGGGAGGCGGGCTCCCAGTGCAGACGGATACGGCCGAGCGGGAGTTCATGGGTGTCCGCCGGGAGCCAGGAGGCGTCGAGCGGTCCCTCCGGGAGGGCGGAGACGCGCTGGACCAGTGCGCCGCTCGCTCCCGGCGGCATGGGCCGCACGGCGAGGGCGTGCAGAGGGTGGGCGGTGGAAGGGCGGTGTCGCGGTGAGATCGGGGCCTCCTGGACAGGTCCGTACGGCGGGTCAGGCCCAGGCGAGGGCGTTGCGGACCGATGCCGGGAGGTAGCCCTCTTGGCCGTTTTCGGCGATGAACGCCATGCCGTCGCCCACGACGACGTCGGTGCCGACGTAGTGGGCGAAGGGCCAGTCGGGGTTGACGGCCAGGCGGATCGGCAGGTCGGGGTCGAGGTTCTGAAGTTGGCGGAGCAGGTGGCCGACGGTCAGGCACTGGGGCACGGGAGATCTCCGAGAGCGAGATAGAGGGTGAAGCGGTGCGGCTGGTGGATGGTCACCAGGCGTCGAGGCGGAGCAGGTCACCGTGCACATGTGCAACGGGTCTGCGCTGGTGGGGGGCTTGCTTGACGAGGTCAGAAGGTGCGGAGTCGTCGCTTCTCTGCGTGCCGTTGTGCGCGGCGGCGCAGGACCTTCGCCTTCGATCCGATGGTGGAGGGGTAGAGGTAGCAAGTGCAGCCTCTCCGTGCGTATCGGCAGGTCCGGCGGTAGTTGGGGCGGGTAGCGCCGAGCATGCGGGCCACGATGACTCCTTCGCGAGGTCGGGCCGGACGGCAGTGCGGCGGCCTGGCCGTCGTTACTGAGAGGTCCGGGGAAGTGCGGCGATGAGCGCGGCGAGGAAACCGGCCACGCCCTCGGAAGGGGTGTCGGGGCCGAACTCCTGGATCCAGGGCTCGGCGTCGGAGGGGTGGACCTGGACCTGCCAGACGATGCCGCGCTTCCAAGCGGTGGTGTCCTCGGGGAGCCAACCGACGTAGACGCGGCCGTCCGGGCTGGTGCAGTGCACATTGGCCTCCGGGGTGTCGACGATCGCCCAGCCGAGCCCGCCGAGCAGTTCGAGGACCGGGCTCGCACAGTGGTCGCTGGAGAGCCAGGCGCGTTCCTCCACGGCGGGGCGGACGACGGCTGGCAGGAGGGTGCTGGAGGCGTTCACGAGTGGGCGTCCCTTCGTTGACCTGCGGGTTTTCCCGACGTCCGTACGTTGACATGCGGTGTGCCGAAGTACGTAGTTGTTTCCCGGAAGGTGAGGTCTGCCGTGGGCGAACTGGCCGTCGAGGAGAGCGGAGGCCGGCGGGCCGGGGAATGGATCGGCGCGACCGGTTGTCGTAACCGGGTTGCGGCGCGGGGCCGTACGGAGCAGAAGGGGCAGGCCATGGCGGAGTCGAGCAGACACTGGGACGGTGCCGGGCTGGAGCGCAAGATCCGTGGCGCCGGGCGGCCGTGGACGGTGGGCGACATAGCGATGGTGGCCGACAGGCAGTGGGCCGTGGGCATCCAGGCCGGGAGGCAGCGTGGCGGGGAAGCCGTGGTGGAGAGTCGGATCGCGGATGGGCGGCGCGTCGAGCTGACGTTGGTGGAGCTGGCCCGCGCGATGGACTCCTGGTCCGGCGTGGCCCATCGCGACGAAGACTCCCGCTGACCGGTTACCTTCCGGGCCCGGTCGTGGCCACCGTGGGGCGGACAGCGGCCGACGGGGCGGGCTGGTCCGGTGGTTGGCCCAGGGTACGCGGCGCGTGCGCGGAGCGGGCGACAGCGGCCTGGGCCAGGCTGAGCGACGGTGCCCGGTCCGTGGTCACGGCGGCTTCGCGGGCCTCGATCACGTGGCTGATCGCCTGCAGGGCTATGCGGCTTTCGGCCTGCGTGACGCGCAGGTCCACCGCCGAGCTGGTGATCCGCTCCAGGTCGTGGAAGGCCGGCACATGATCGGGCCGGGTGAGGGCGTGCAGGCGGTCCTGGTGGACGGCGACCGCGTTGTTCGAGACGACGAGGCTCGAACGGATATGCATCGCCGAGCGCAGGAGCGGATCCTCGACGGGGCGGCGGACCGCGAGGGTTTCCAGCGCCTCGATGGGGCGGCCCCAGGCTTTCTCGATCATCGCGTCGGCCTGGTCGAGTGCGGTGGCGTCGGGCATGGCGGAACTCCCGGTATTCGGAGGTGCTGCTTCGGTCAGAGGCGACGTCTCGGAGGGGCTGGGGGCGGGAGTCAGCGGCTGTGCCGTGGGGCCGACGGGCTGGCCGGCGGCCTGGCCGCGGCTGCGTGTGCGGGGTTGCCCGACAGATTCTGTGTCGAAGTCGCGGTGCGACTGCGAGCGGCCACCACGCGGAGGTCGGCTGCTGTCTGCGGGGCGCGTGCGGCGCGGTGTACGGCCTGGGCGACAGCGGTGCGGCGCACGTCGAGTGGGGTCGGAGCACGAGAGATCTGAGGATCGGCGGCTTGGCCGACCGGGGTCAGTGTGACCAGGTGCTCCACCTTGCGGTTGATCTGGTGCCGCTCACGAATCGCCGGGGCTGAGTCCGACATGGCGGCTGCGGTCGCCGCGATCAGGTGGGTCGGGGTGCGGGCTGTGAAGACCGCTTCCGCGCGCGTGCCCCAACCCGGAGGACCGGCCCACAGCCTGACGGTTTCGTCGTCCCAGTCAGAGAGGCGGTTGTCGATCAGAACGCCTGCTTGTCCGTCGGGGGCGATGATCTCGACAGTGCCGCGCTCGGCCGCCCCGTCGCGGGTCCAGCCGGCATTGGTCAGCGGCCGGACGGCACCAGCCCAGTACAACGACGGGCTCGTCAAGAAGCGCGCGTTGCCTTCGGTGGCCTCGGCTTCGGCGTAGTCGTGGGCCAGAGCGCTGGTGAGCCCGGCGACGATCTCGGCCGGGGTGACGTGGTTGAAGGTTGCCGTCCAGCGGGGTGCGGAGACGGCGTCCTCGGCGGCGTTGATCTTCCACAGTTCGAAGTCGTCGCCGAACCAGCCGATCCGTATTCGCTGGTCGGGCGAGGTGACGAGGAGCTGGCAGGGGCCCTCGTCGAGATAGTGGTGCGGCCAGTGACTGACAGGGGCGAAGCCGGCGTCCCCGGTCCCGTTGGAGCCGGCCAGGTACATGGGGCTGACCAGTACCTCTTGATAGGGATGCTGGTCGTAGGGCTGGGTGTTCACAGTCGGGACTCCGAGGTGTAGGAGGGGAACGCGCCCGCGTGCGCGGAGGAACGAACGGCTGGACTGCACGGGGGCGCCGTGGCAACGGCGTGAAGCGGCTGGCTCTCAGTGCCACCCGGATCACCGGCCCCGGGAGGAGGCCGACTGAGCGGCCACGGACACCGGTACCCGCGGTTGTGGCTGCGGGGCGTGGCTGAACAGGGAGCTGGGCGCGGCGGTGCTCCGCCGCAGGGCCGCTGAGGTACGGATGCCGTCCGACCCTGGCGGGATGCCCGTGTGGGTGCGCGTGGCCGCCGCGACCCGGACAGGGGCGGGACGTGGTGCGGCGACGGGGTTGCTCCAGTGCTCGATGGCTGCGTAGACCGGGCCGAGCGCCCGCCCGGCTGCGGTCAGGACGTACGGATTGCCGTGGCGCGGTCCGGTGCGGGTGACCAGGCCGTCGAGCTGAAGCCGGATCAGGCGCTGCTGGGTGAAGCTGTTGTCCAGTCCTGCCTGTTCGGCGATGTGGACGAACCGCATGGGCCCGCCCGCGTCGAGGGCCTGGATCACGGCGGTCGAGTGGCGAAGGTGCAGCCGGCGCACGGCGTCCTCGACGCGCTCGGCACCGGCCACCTTGCCGAGCGACAGGTGCGCGTGGGACCAGTCGGACAGCGCACGGTGTACCGAGGACAGGGAGTTGCCGAACCCACTGAGCTGGTACGGGGCACCGTGGCGATCCCCGGCTCGGATCACCAGCCCGTCATCGTGCATCTGGGCCAGCCGCTTGCCGACGAACTGCTCGCTGACGAAGGGGAGGCGGGCGGCGACATCACGCACACGCATGGGGCCGCCCTGCTGGGCCAGGGTCTGTGCCGACCAGGTGGTCCACTTCGGCGCTATGAGGGACAGTGCGTCCTCGACGCGCTGGGCGTCGACGGAGCCGATCTGGGAGGTTGCGGGTTGTGTGGGGGTGGACATGGCGGTAACTCCGTTAGGGCGAAGGGGAATCGGGCGGCGGGGTGCGGATCAGTGGAGGTCGCGCTCGGCGCGGAGACGCTGGAGCACCGTGCCGAGGCGGCGGTTGCTGACGTGGATGCCGCGGGCGCGCAGGCCCTGGCGCAGGGCTTCGCGGTTGAGCCGGGGCAGACGGGCGGCGACCTGGCGGGCTACGGCTATGAGGTCCTCATCGCCCGGCGCGGGGCCGGTTCGCCGGGCGGTCGAAGGCCGGCGGGCGGCAGGCTGGTCCAGGAGGAGGCGAACGTCCAGCAGGTCCCAGACTGCCTCGGCTTCCGACTGCTCGCGGCGTTCGAGGTCCACGACTTCGGCCGCGTACCGCAGCACGAGGTCGTCGAGGGCGTGTTGGCCGGAGCGGCAGCGCTGCCAGGCCGCGTCGAGATTGCGGCGGGCGGCACGGGCATGGGCGTTCGTAGTGGCCAGGCCGTCGAGCCGCCGCAGCACGATGGGCAGAACGGGATCTCCCGAACCGCCATGCGCGCTGTGGCGCTGGAGGTCCTCCAGCGGTCGGCCGTACCGGTGCTCGACCAGGTGGCGGGTGTAGATCACGGTGGACATGGGGGTCTTCCTCCTGAGGATTTCAGCGGGAGCGGGAGCGGGAGGGCTTGGCGGTCGGGCCGGCGGGGGAACGCGGGTCGCGGGGTGGACGGTCGTCGCTCAGCGCCAAGGGGCCTCGACGCAGAACTTCTCGGCGACCAGGTGCGCGCCGGGCCGCTTCGCCCTGTCGTGGGGGTTCATTCGGCAGCGTCCATCCGGGCGAGCAGGGAGCGCACCAGGGTGGGCAGGCTGTCGGGGCCCTCGCCAATTCGGACGTGATCGGTTGCCTCACTGAGGACGTACGCGGCGTCTTCGAGGAGGCCGCTGGAGATCTCCATGCAGGCGTCGGTGATCCGGGAGGCGGCGAGCAGGGACCGAGAGAGCACCTCGACGTAGTCGCCGGGGCTGAGGTCGGCAGCCTTGGCGGCTGTGCGGATGGCGGCCAACTCCAGTGCGCTGAACGCGAAGTCGAACTCGTCGTCCTGGTCCGTTGGCGAGGGCGCGGCGAAGGCCGGGTCCGGCGGCTCGGCGGGGATGCCGACGCGCGTGCAGATCTGGTCGACGGAGGCGGTCAGCTCGGCGAGGGACTCGGTGAGCCAGCCGAGCGCGGAGGCGTAGGACGCCAGGGTGAACAGGCCGGCGGGGGTGGAAGGCAGTGGCTCCTCGACGACGAACTCTTCGAGTCGGTCGTTCAGTTCGCGGACAACCCGGGGACCGGCGGACAGCGCTCCGAGGACGGGATGCAGGTAGGAGCGGCCGGCGGAGGTGGGGTACTCGGTCGTCAGGACCTCCGAGACGCTCCGCGCGGCGTCGGTGAGCAGCCCGGCCAGTTCGGTGCGGTCGAGGGACGCACGGTCGGCGGTCATCGGATGGAGGCCTTTCGGGAGGCGGCCGGGGTGGCGGGGCTGGCTGCCGCCGGTGCGGTGGTCGGGAGGGACGCGGTCGGGTCGATTGCGTGGGGGGACCGGGACCGGGCCGCCTGGACCCGGGCCTCGGCCGCCGCGTCGGTGTCTTCGTGCCGGTTGAGGCCGGTGCGGTTGGTGCGGAGCTGGGCCGTGCGGTAGACCGCGTAGTCCTCCCGGGCACCGGCCGCGACGAGGTAGATCTCGCGTTTGTGGGTCGAGGTGGGCGGGGCCGGGCGGAACTGGATGACCATCCGGTAGGAGACGCCCGGGTCGACGTAGACCTTGTGGAAGCCCGCGAGGCGGCCGGTCAGCGGCAGGCAGTCGTCGCTGCCGTGGACCAGGTTCTGCAGTTCCAGCAGCGCCAGGTCGCGGATCTCGTCGGGGAGTTGACGCAGGTCCGCGATGGCGTCCGGGTGGGCGGCGAAGGCGAAGCGGGCGCGGCTCACATCGGCCTCCGGGGGGTCGGGCGCTGCCCCGTTCCTGCCGACGGCGTGTTGCCCGTGTCGAGGCCGGCTTTCGGGATCGCGGAGGCACCCGATGACCGGGTGAGGGCGGCGCGGGTCAGCCGGGCGGCGGCCTCACCTCGGTAGTCCGGAGGCTGCGGCAGCGGACTGCCGCGGTCTTCCAGCCAGTGGCGGGCGGCGGCCTCGTCGGCGAAGGCGCCCTCGCGCATCGTGTATGTGTGGGCGTCGGGGTTCCCCTCTTCGAGAAAGACACGAATCGGTGCCTGAGCGGCGCTGGAGTCACGGGTCAACGTCCACGTCTCGGACGGGGCGAAGTCCGAGGTCCAGCTGTCGAGGACCTTGTAACGAGAGCCTGACTCCCGGATCTGCCGCTCGACCCAGAGGGTGAGATCGTCGGCGGGCTTCAGGGAGTCCCCCTTGGCCTGGGCGATCCGCTCGGGCGGGCAGCCATGCTCGATCAGCCAGTTCTGGGCGAACGCCAGGCTGGCGTGGTTCGCGGTCTCGAAGGTGAACGTGCGCTCGCGCAGGTCCCGCGTGATCTTGATGGCGACGAGCGCCGGATCACCGGGGACGCCCCAGGTCATCGACCTGTCGTGGGCGACGAGGTAGCTGTGCGTCCCCTCCGGGGTGGTGTGGTGCTCGGCCAGCACGGTCAGGTCTCCGGCCCAGATGCTGCTCTCGGCGAGTTCGGAGGCGGCGTCGGCAGGCTCGAAGTCGGCGAGACGGAAGTCGGGTTCGGCGATCACTGGGTGGCTCCCGTCAGCTCGGGCGCCGGGGTGGCCAGCACGCGGTGGTTGGGCCGGGTCGGGCTCGTCGTGCATGCGGCGAAGGGGCCGTCGGGGGCACGGAGATGAACCAGGGTCTGGTCGAGGTGGTCTCGGTGCCACGTCGAGGGACCGGACAGGCCGGCCTCGGCGTCGGTGAGCTGCTGCCACGCGAGCCAGAGCGCGTGCAGCCGGGCAACGGCCTCGGGGTGCTCGTGCCACTGGTCGCACCACGGTCGGGTGGTGCTGATCTCCCGTCCGTAGACGGGCAGGAACAGGTGGTTCACCCAGTCGCTGAGCGCGGCCAGCTCGACGGCGTACGCCTCGCCGCCCAAGGCGAGGATGAACACCGAGGCCGGGGCGTCGGCCTTGTCGGCGCCGACGGCACCTGCGGTGGAGGTGTCCGCGGTGGGTTGAGGGGTGGAGACGGGCTCGGAGCCGAGGCGGTCGAGGATGACGCCGTGCTGGCGCACCTCCGCCATGGTCTTGGCGAGGGTGCTGGCGAGATCGTCGAGGTCGCCGTCGGGAACGCGGAACGGCTCGGGCTCGGGGGTGGCCTTGCTGGGGTCGGACATGGCGGATCCAAGGGAGTGAGCGAGCAGGGCGGGGGCGAAGCGCGGCGCGCTCTTCTGGAGGTCACGGCGGTGCTCCCTTCGCAGGTCGGCGTGGGCAAGAGGATGCGGAGATTCCGCGATTTGGTGCGGCCGGGGAAACCGGGTAACGGGGCGCTACGGCGCGGTGCAGCGGGGGCAGTCCGGCAAGGGCGGTGCCAGCAACTGCACGGCTCGGGACGCCTGTTGGGGGACCACGCCGTTGCCGAGTGCGGTGAGTTGAGCCGGTCGGCCGAGTCCCGGAGTGGCGGTCACCCAGCCGGAGGCCAGGCCCTGCATCCACTCCACGAAGTCGGCGCGCAGGCGTCCGGCGGCGTCGGTGGGCGGCGGCGCGGGGCGGGTGAGGTTCTCCCATCGGGCGATGGCGGAGGCGTACGCTCCCCATCGCTCGTCGGTACCTCCGCTTCCGTGGCTGCCTCCGCCCACAGCGGCAGGACCACTGCCGACAGGGGCTGGCGCCAGTCCTTGCCCGGACGGCGGCCCGGGGTGCCGGTGTCGCTCGCCTTCGGGGTGGGCAGCAGCGACGCTGCCGCGCTCGGCAGCGTCATGTCCCCGTTGCCGTGCCGCTGGTTCGGCGAGCCCTTGGTCCCGTCCGACGCCTTCGGCGTGGGCAGCAGCCACTCCACCTCGTCGGCCAGGTTCGGGCCGTGGCCGCCGCTCTTCCTCTTCGACGGATGCTGGGAGCCGCCGTTCTTGCCGATGTTGCTCGTGGGGGTCTTGAGCAGGGTGCTCGGTGGGCCAGGCGGCGAGGAAGGTGCGCTCGCGACGATGGGGGGCTCCGACGTCGGAGGCACGAAGCACGAGCCACCTCGCGTCGTACCGGAGATCGGCCAGGGAGCCGAGTACGGCACCAAGTGCCCGCACAGGAGGCTGGGTTGGGTCGTCTCCCAGACACCACGGGCAGAATTCCACGTCGCCAGGGGAACCGGCGGGCGAGGTGAGGAGTCCGCGGACATTCTCGATCACCACCAAGCAGGGGCGGAGGGCTTCGACCGCACGGGCGACGTGCAGCCACAGCCCCGAGCGGGTGTGGGGGTTGAGTCCGGCTCGGCGGCCGGCGACGGAGACGTCTTTGACAGGGGAAGCCGGCTGTCAGGACGCACACCCGAGGCACATCGGCCCAGTTGACGGCGGTGATGTCCTGCAGGTTGGGCACGCCGGGCCAGTGCCGGGCCAGGATGCGCGCGGCGTCGGGGTTGATCTCGGCGTGCCAGGCCACGGTGCCGCCGAGCGCGGTCTGGACCCCGAGGTCCAGACCGCCGTAACCCGAGCAGAGCGAGCCGATCAACGGCGTTCGCGCGGTGGTGGGTTCCATGTCACCGGCCACGTGTGATTCGGTCCGAGGGGGCCGCCGGGGCCGTGGTGACGTTGGGCGGCGGAGGCCCCGGAGAGCGCGCGGTGGTCGCGGACCGGCTGCGGGCAGCCTGGAGCCGCGCGGACGGGGGAGAGACCGTTGCCGATGCGGCGTACAGGGAGTTGGCTCCGTCGTGCAGTGCCGCGCCGGCGGTGGCGAGTGCTTCCTCCATCACCCGTACTGCTGCCTCCCGGGCATCCCTGGCGTCGGGCTGGTCGCGCAGACTCTCGCTCTGGTTCAGGAAGGCGAGCTGGTGGGCTACCGCTCCCAGGGCGGAAGCCGCTTCGCCCGCGGGCTCGACGGCGGCGGCGAAGTTGGTGATCACGCGAGCGGTGTGGGGCGCCTGGTTTTGGTCGGCGGCGCGGAAGAGGACCTCGTCGCCCAGAGCGGTGACCAGCTTTCCTAGTTCGGAGATCTGGCGGGCGACGGCGACGACGTCGGGTGAGCGGTGTGGGTCTCCCGGCACCGGCAGCTTGCCGCGCTGGGCGTCGAAGGCGGAGGCCGTGGCGCGCAGGGCCAGGGCGTCGGAGAGTGGGGTGTTGTCCACGGGGCGTTCCAAGGTGGGGACGGTTCGGATGGGCTGGGTTGGTGGGTGGGTGAGGACGGCTCAGCCGTGGGCGCGCGAGGGCGGTCGTGCGGCTGATGGTGTGGAGGCAGAGCCTGGGCGTTCCGAGGGCCGTGCGGCCGGTCGCGCTGTGCTGCGAGCGAGGGCGGCGTGGACCTGCGCCGTCGGGGGCCCCTCGGTCGGCGGCGCGGGGGGCGGCGCCGGAGCGGGGTGGCCGTTCGCGGTCTGCCAGCGGGCGCGCACGTTGTCGAGCGGCCCGAGCGCGTGCAGGGCGTGGCTGATGAGCCGTCCGGGGGCCAGGGTCTCGTTCTCGGCCAGGGTGAGGATGGCGCGGGCGGAGGCGGCGGCCGTACGGGCGACGGAAGAGCGCATGATCTGTTCGCCGAGCCACTCGGCGCTGCCGGCGCCGACGCCGTCGCAGATGGCGGTGAGCTGTTCGGTGGTCAGCGTGCCGTCGGCGAGCAGACCGCGCCGCTGGGCTTCCCACAGCACGGTGATCCGGTCGATGGGTTCGCCGCGGTGGTGCAGCGCTCCCAGGCAGCGGTAGAGCTGGCCGTGGGCGGGGTCGGCGAAGTCGCCGGGTCGCAGCCAGCCGACGACTTCGTCCATCGCCTTCGGCCGCTCGACCAGGACCGCCAGCAGGATCTGCTCGTCCTCGGCGACCTGTTCCGCTCGTACCGACGGCGGCGCGACGGGAGCTGTGGGGGGCGGTGTCGTCGGGGCGACTGGGCGCGGTTCGGACCCCCAGCGGCGCGCGAGGTCTTCGAGCACCCCGGCCAGGACGTCCGCATGGTGCAGCGCTCCTTCCACCTCACTGCGGAGGGCGTCGGCGCGGGCTGCCTGGTGGAGGCGGATCGCGTGCGCGGTCACGCTGCGGTGGATCGCTCCCTCCAGCACCATCCGGCCGTACACCGGGGCGTGCTCGGGTCGCGGGCAGGCCGAAATCAGGATGTGGGGATACACGGCGGTCAGCCCTCGGACGTGGTTGCTGGCCTCGGCGACGGCGTCCGTCACCCAGGACAGCGGCACGCGTTCTCCGGTCGCCACGGCGGGATGGCTCTCGGTCCGGAGCTTGCGCAAGGCGGCGAACAGAGCCTGGTGGATGGGCCGGTAGAAGTGATCCGGCGCGAGCCAGTCCAGGTGCGCGAGCTGGCCGGGGTCGAGCAGCACCGAGCCGAGCACCGCCTGCTCGGCACTCAGCAGCGGGTTCATCGCCGCCGCCCGGGGCGGGGAGTCGGCGGGTCGTCCTGCTGCGAGCGGAGATCGGCGACGGCCTGGTCGGCGGCGGTCATCGCGTCGGCGAAGCGGTCCAGCTCGCCGGTGAACGTCGGATCGGTGGCGAGGATCGATCCGGAACCGGTGACCAGCCACCACTGGCCACCGCGTCGGACGACCGGTGACCGGGCGAGGCGTTCGGAACGCGACGGAGGAGGGGACGGAGTGTGCGAGGACACGAGGGGACTCCTGAGCAGGTAGAGGGGAGGGGCAGGCCGTGAGGTCGATGTCGGCCCGGACGGGGGTGCCGGAGCGGCAGGACCAGGCAGGAAGCCGCCCGGATGGCCGCTTTCCGGTTCGGCGCCCGTGAGCGCGTCGGAGATGTCGCCCTGACATCCGGACCACTCGTGTGGGCGGTGACCCGGTCGATCGGTGCCTGGTCCAGAGGCCGACGACTGCGGTGCGGATACGCCGGGCCGAGTAGCGGCGTGCCCTCCGTCAGCGGCGACGGCCGCGGTCGAGGGCCGTCTGCGCGGACGCCGGGAGGGACGACGTGGTGGGCGGTGGGGTGTGCGGTGTGGGGCGGGGTGTCGTGGTGCGTGCGGTGGCGGCTCGGACTCGTGGGGAGGTGCCGTCGGTGTGCCGGAGGGCGTTGGCGGTGTCGGTGAAGCGGCGCCAGGCGTAGTCGGAGCGGTCCGCGGTCCAGACCGGGGCTCGGGCGACGAGGGCTTCGGCGAGGGCGGCGACGTCGTTCTCGGGTGCGGTGCCGCAGGCGAGGAGGGGGCCGGCGGGGGACCACAGGTCGATACGCCATTCGTCGCCGAGCCGGACGGCGGTGACGAAGCCGTCGTCGGGCGCCGGCTGGTAGGTCCACACGTGGGCGTGGACAGTCCAGCCGGGTCCGGCGAAGACGGGTGGGGCCGGCTCGGGCAGCGGTTCGGGTGTGCCGACCTCGAACAGGTCGAGCAGCGGTCCGTCGTTGAGAGCCGCGTCCATGAGCCGCAGCGCGTCGTCCGTGGAGACGTCCTGGCGTCCCTTGAGCGCGGCGAGGACGGTGCGCAGGGTGCTGAGGTGTTCCCGGGCGTCGCCGGGGTCGAGCCGGTCCTCGGCGGGCCCGTCCTGGCGTAGCCAGTGCCGCACCGACGCCGCCTGGGACCGCAGCGATTCGATGTCCCTGGCGGAGAGCCGTTCCGGCAGGTGTTCGACGCGGTGGACCAACTGCCAGTAGGGCTTGAGGTGTTCGTTGACGACGTGGCGGGCGATGCGGTCGATCTGGGGGCGGAAGCCGGCCACGGCCCCGGCGCGGACCCGGTCGTCGTGGTGGCGTAGATCGGTGAGGAGGCGCATGTAGGCGTCGTGGGTGTCGATCCGGTCGCGGACGGCGGACTCGTAGGCCCGGTTGAGGAGTTCCAGATCCGACAGTTCCCGCGCTCCGGACTCGGGGTGGTGGGCTGCTTCGCGCCGGAGGGCGGCGACGCGTTCAACGGCGGGGACGTCCCAGACCCCGCTCATGCCGCCCGCCCGAAGCCGGAGGTGTTCGCCTTCGCGAGTGCGCGGTCGGTGATGGTGGCCGTGGCGGCGGCGGAGGCAGGCGCGATGGTCTTCGCCGACGGCTCCTTGTACCAGGGCTTGAGGTCGAGCAGCGCGATGCGTAGGCCGGTGGCCAGGAGGAGTGCCTTGCCCTTGGGCAGCGCACGGATCGCGTCGGGGGCGAGGATCCGCTCGGTGCGCATGGACACGGAGGTCGACTTGCCGCTGTCGGAGTGGGAGACGGAGACGGTCCGTACCTCGTGCTCCCCGATCGCGCGGCTCAGCTTGTCGGCGAAGTCGATGTCGTCGATGCCGGAGCCGACGATCTTGACCGTGGCGGCGCTCCAGAGTGCGTCCATGCCGGCCTCGCCCCAGCACCGCTGGCCCTGCCGGTAGGACTGCAGGATCGTCATCGGGATCACGCCCCGTGAGCCCAGGTGGCTGTACAGGTCGGGGAGATCGGAGATCTTGCACACGTTGGCGGCCTCGTCGAGGACGCACAGGGCGGGCGGGTCGAGCCGCCCGCCGGAGCGCTCGGCGACGACCACGGCCGCGCGCATCACCGCGTCGGCCGCCGCCGCGATGATCGCCGATGCCGAGCCGCCGCCGTCCTTGCTGAGCAGGTACAACGTGTCGCGGGAGGTGGCGAACGCGGAGGGCTTGAACTCGGGAAGGCGCTTGTCGGGTGTGACCCAGGCGGCGATGTCTGGGTCGAGCAGACAGCTCGCGTACTGCCGAGCGGTCTCGTAGATGCCGTCCCGCGTTTCGGTGGCCCCGCTGACGGTGCCCTGGAGCTGGGCGGCGACCGCCTCGTGTCCGGCATCGGTGAGCAGGTCCACCGGCGTGCGGTCGGCGGGGGAGGCGAGCCAGGCCAGGACATCGGTGATCGGGCGCCGATGGCTCGCGGCGGCCAGGAACAACGCGCCCAGCGTGTTGCTCGCGGCGGTGGACCAGAAGTCGGCACCGCTGGACTCGTCGACACTTGCGGCGACGAAGTGCCCGGCCAAACGTTTCGCCCCAGCCAGGTCACGGGCGTCGGCCAGGATGTCCCACCACATCTCGCGCGGGTGGTGGGCGATCTGCTGCGGGTCGAGCGTCCAGATCGTGCCGACCTCGGCACGGGCGTCCACCGTCGTGGTGAAGGCGTCGTTCGCCGCCTTGTTCGAGGTCAGCAGTACCGGGCCGGGAGCGGCGAGGATTGCGGGGATCGCCAGCCCGGACGTCTTGCCGGAGCGCGGGGCCATGATCGCGACGATCACGTCCTCCCAGGAGGCACGGACCTCGGCCCGGCCCGGGGAATGCGTGCCGACGAGGATCCCGCGGTCCGCGGGAGCGACCTCCGTCGGTTTGAGGCCGGACAGACTCGGCCGCAGGCTCTTCGCCTTGGCGGCGATCTCCTTGTTCATCAGAGGGGCGAGATCCCGCCTGCGGGCGAGGCCGTTCTTCGCACCGCCGCGCAGCCGCAGCCACACAACCAGGCCGGTGACGGTGAGGACGACGGAGAGCAGCCCGGGAACGAGCCGGGCGCCGACCAGCAGGGCGGTGGGGCTCAGGTGCGGCCACAGCGCGTCGGGGTGCAACAGCGCGTTGGTGGCCTCGAAGGGCGCCCAGGGGCCGGTGCCGACGAGAGCGTTGGTGAGGTTGCCGGTCAGCCAGGCGAGTGAGCCGAAGGCGATGGCGGCGCCGAGGACGCCGAACAGGAGGCAGAGGAGCGCGTCGGAGCCGGTGGTGGTCGAGGGCGCGCTGGTACGCGGGGCGGGCATGGCGGGTCCAAGGAGTGAGAGCGGACAAGGCGAGGCGGGGCGCGCGGCGCTCTTCTGCTGGGCATCGGGGCAACTCCTGTCGGGGCAGGGGACGGCAGTTGGGGGTCAAGCCGAGGTCATCGGGTGCGTGGCGACCGGGGCGGTAGGGCGCTGGTGGGTGGTTCGGATGCCGCGCCGACGGAGGGCGCGGTCCGCTGAGTGCCAGCGTGTGGGGAGGAGGCGCGGGCGGCTTGGCATCGGTCCGCTTCCGGGTTCCGGGAGGCGGGCGGCTCGTTGTCCGCGACTGCGTCGTTGCCGACGACATCGCTGAGCGGCTCCCTGGTCCGCAGTGCAGGCACCTCGTCGTGGTACTTGGGGTCGCTGAGTTGAACAGGGCACGCGGCGATCATGTCCCCGGCGACCTCCAGCTCCTCCTGGACGTCCCGCAGCATGCGGGTGGCGGCGGCCAGCCGTGTCCACGTCTCGAAGGTCGGGTTGTGGTGCGGGCTCTCGAAGGTCAGACGGGCTCGGGTCCAGTCGGCCGCTGTGGCCACGAGTTCGGTCAGCTGGGGGAGCGCCCCGAGGGCTCCGTTGACCTCCTCGATGATTCCGGCGACCTCATGGGGAGTTGCTGTCTCCGTGAGCCGGGCTGTCATCCCCGGGACGGAGTACGGGTCGGCCGACGGGTGGGGCAGGTGTCGGACCTGCGGGGGCGTGTCGGAGCCGGGCGCCTTGCCGCTGTAGGCAAGCCGGATGTTGTGCTGCATCGCGGCGCCTACGGCGTCGCCGATGCTCGGGTAGAACTCGGGCACTGTTCCTCCTTGGGCGGGGTGTTGGGTCGGTGCCGGGTGGGTTGGACAGATCCCTCGGACCTTGGCCGGTTTAACGGGTCCGAGGGCTTGTGACCTGCGGCGCACTTACGGCTGTACCGACCTCCGGCGACGGAGTTCCGAGCGCCGAAGACGCCTTGGCCCTGTCCGCTGCGGGTGACGTGGCGAGAGCCGCGTTTCGTGCGTCGGGCGGGGCTGGGGACTGCGTCTGTGCCCCGGTGTGGTCCTGGCGCGAGCCGCTGACACGGTGCAGTTCGCGTCCCGCTCCGACGAGTTCCGATTGCGCCGCGCTGACGAACTCCGCGGCGAAGCCGAACCGGTCGGCGAGCGCGTACGACTCGTCGTCGAGGTCGGTGATCTGTTCGCCTGCCGTCTCCAGAGCTTCCCGGAGGCGTTCCAGGACGCCGTGTTCGGGATGAAGGAGGTGACCGACCGCCTGGGCAAGGTCGGCACCGTTCTCGGCGGCCCTGATCTGGTCGGTCAGCCGCAGGACTTCGGCTCCGGCGGTGTAGAGCCCGAGAGGGTTGGCCGGGCTGGTCAACCGGCTCGTGTCGAGGTCGGGGTCCAGATCGACGCTGTACCGGGCGGCGCGGAGCATCTCGGCTGCGTGGGAGGCGATGGCGACGAGCTCAGCCTGCGGGGTGGTGGTCGCCAGGCGGTGGCGGCGGCCGTACCAGTCCTCGATCTGCTGGAAACCGGCGTGCTTGAGGAGCGTGGCGGACAGGTCGTCGCTGGCGCCCTTCGCCGAGACGCTGCCGCTGGGCTCTGCGCTGATGGTGATGTAGGGGGCAGGCACGTGGTTCTCCTGGGCACGGGGTGTCGGGCGCGGGGTCGGGGGCAGGTGGCCGAGTTCGGTGGCGATGCGGTGGCACTCGGTCTGGAGACGGAAGGCGTCGCGGTAGGTGTTGTGGAGGCTGCCGTCCTCGCGGGCGAGGGTGGCCACGATGTGCACTTGTCGTGCTTGGTTGCGCACGGCGATCCACCGGCAGGCGTCCGGATCGCCCTCCGGGGCGATGCCGGTGGCCGCCACGATCCGGCGGGCCACCTCGGCCCACTGCGCGTCGGTCGGGTCGGGGTGCCGGGGATCGGAGCGGACCGAGCAGACCCACACTGGCCGCTCGGGAGCTCGGGTCCCGAGGCGCTCGGCGGGTGCGTCGAGGGCGTGGGCCAGGTGCGCCGGCGCGTCGGTCTGGGCGAGCATCTCGATCGGGGCACCGTGGCCGTCCCCCGCGATCAGGCGGGGGTTGGTGTGGTTGCCGCGCTCGCCTGGCCCGTACAGGTACTCAAGGAGGCCGACGGTATGGCTGGCACGCTGCAGGTGGGCGATCACGGCGTCTACCTCGAAGGGGAGTGGTGAACGGGAGCCCGGGTGGTCGGGCCGTCGGGGAGAGAGGATCCGCGGAATCCGTGATTTGGCCCGGCCGGAGATGGGTGGTAGACGCCTGATTCACTGCGGCTCGTCGAGGCCCTGGTCGTAGGCGGAGTCCGCGCAGGCGGAGCGATCGGTGCCCCGCCGAAGCGGGGCACCGGGCGTCAGAAGTGGGGGTTTTCGGTGGGCCGGTCGGCGCCGGTGGCCGCTTCGAGCAGCTCGGTCATGTCGCCGGGCTCGGAGGAGCGTTGATCAATCCACCAGCCAGCGCGGGTGATCGTGCGAGCCGCCTCCTCGATCTCCTCCCACTCCGCCTCGCTGGTCTCGCCTTCGAGGACCAGAGCGGTGTACGCGGCGGCCAGGACCTGGTGGCGGCAGCGCACGCCCCAGGCGACGGCGCGCTCGCGGCCTTCGAGGGGCGGCATTCGGTACTGTTCCGACCAGGCTTCGGACGCGGCCTGCTCTTCGGCGCGCTTGGCCTTCAGCCAGGCGGCCTTGTCCTGCTCGTCGTCCTCCCTCGCGGCCCGCCAGCAATCGGTGCACTCCTGCTTGGCGAGCCACTCGGCGAATCCGGCGCGACGGTCGGCCGCCCGGTCGGACAGGTCTCGCTCAGCCTGGTGCCCACAGGAATGGGTGATCTGCCAAAGAGTTTTCACGGCCACGGGAACTGCTCCTTCAGGGAGTTGGGTCAGCGGTTACGGGAGAACGCGATGCGTGGGTCCACCGGGCGGGCCGCCGGGCCGGAGGCGGCGGGCACGGCCACCGGCGCCTTACCGGGCAGGCCAGCGCGGGCGGGACTGAAGGCGAGTGCGGCGGCGCTCATGGGGAGCTTCTGAGTGGTGAAGCCCTGATCGCGCCGGTGGCGCGCTGCCGTCGTGGGCGCGGGTGAGTGGCGCGCGGCAATGTCCTGGGCGAGGAGGGGCTGCACGGCCACCTGGAGGTCGGCCCGTTGCATCGCCAGCGTGGCAGTGGCGACCTTGTCGAGCGCCTCGCTGCGGTGCGTGGTGATAGGCAGCGTGTAGATGTCCAGGCCCAGGTTGTGCCGCCAGCCGTGCTCTTCCAGGATGAGCGGGCCGCCGAGAGCGGAGGAACTGTCGGCGGTGGCGGCGACCACGCCGAGCTGCGGGTGTTCGGCGAACGCGACGTCCGGCTCGAGGCGCGGGGGCCGGTCGGGGGCGGGCGCTGGTCCGGAGGTCGGCGAGGGGTCGAACGCGGCGTCCACGTCGACCCGGTAGCCGGCTTTGCGTAGTAGCGCGATGGCCCGGGTGGTGCGGCCCTGACCGTCACGCTGCTGGTTGGCCAGCGCGTACAGGTTGGGGTGGTCGGGGACAGGGTGGAAGTCGAATCCCTTCAACATCCAGGTGCTTGCCGCCAGTTGCTTGGGGTTGGCGGCGACGATGCCGAAGTCGGGGTGGCGGCCGACCGCGATGTCGGGAAGCGGGTCGTACTCGGGGGTGGGCATGGCGGATCCATCCGATGGGCGCAGGGGGTGCGGGGCGGTCGAGGGCGGGGACGGTTCTGCTGGTGCGGGACATGGCGGGCTCCAAGCTGGGCAGCGGTCAGCGACCCGGCGCGGACGAGGGCCGGGCGGGAGGCAGGGAGGCAGGTGCGGCTGAAGCTGACGGCAGCGCGGCTGGGGCCGTGCGCCGTGCGGTCGGCGAGACCGCGAGAGCGGCGGCGACCCGGGACGCCGCCGGTTCCTCCGGGGCAACCTGGTCCGCCCGGTCCTGGAGCCTGCCGGGGTGGTCGGTGTGCCGGTCGGCCAGCACGCCACGCATGGACCGAATGTCCAACGCGTAGGAGTCGAGCTTCTGGGCTATGTAACGCAGCCGGTTCGCGTAGTGGGGATCGGCGGGTTCGCCCAGGCCCTCCCACCAGTCGGCCGTCGTGTTGAGGGACTCCACGACGCGTTGCAGAACGCCGTCACCGGGAGCGGTCAGCTCGCTCAGCGCGGCGATGACTTCACCCGTGTGCGCTGCCGACTGGATGGACTGGGTCAGTTGGCCGAGCCGGTCGCCGAGGCTGAGCCCCTGATGGCCAGGAGACGGCAGGCTGGGGTCGAGCAGGCCGGGATCGCACGAGACGTCGAAGCCCTCAGCCTGAAGCATGTCGACGGCCCGGGTCACCATCTGCCGCTGCTCGACCACGTCGGTCATGGCGGAGGGCAGCCGGTGGAAGCGTTCGCGGAACAGCACGACGGGGACGAAGCCCGCACGGTGGAGCACCGCGTCGGCGCCGCTCTCTTGGGCAGGTCGCCGCGGTTCCGGTCGGGGTGGCAGGCCGAGCTGGTCCAGGCGAGTGTCGATGGCGTCGAGCAGGCGGGGGATGCTGCCGCCGTGTCGGGCGTGGGGACCGTCGGGCTCCGAGTCGTAGATCACTTCGTGGAGCGTGGAGTCGTCGGGATGCCCGCGGGTCACCAACCAGCTCTCCGGATACCCGGGTGGGTGGTCGGTGGGGGGTTCCTGGGGCGGAGAGATGATCAGGGCGCTGCCGTCGGGAAGTTCGGCGTGGACGATGTGGTCGCTGAGGCCGTACTCGACGGTGCAGGACAGTCCGCGTTGTCGAAGCGGCGTGGTCAGGTGGCTGTACGGGTGGTCATGCTCCGACGTGCCAGCGGTGGCTTCCTGGATGAAGGGTTTGCTGGTGCGCGCCGTGATGCGTGTGCCCTCCCGCTGGAGGGTGACCAGGGTCTGATCGGGGCGCATGTGGGCTTCTCCGTGGTCGGCCGTCCCCAGCGGTCGACGGCGGCGGGAAGCCGCAGCCGGGCGGGGACTTGTAGGGGTAGTGGCGTTCGTCGAGGATGCGGCGCTATGGGGGTTTGGCCTCGCCGGAAATCGGTGCTAGAGGCGTCAGCGCGAACGGCGCGCGGCAGGGGGGTCTGACGCCGCCGCAGCGGGCGGCGAGGTGGGAGAGACGCCGCGTTGGCCGGAGGCGGATCGGGTCAGGGCTGCCTGGACACGCGCGGTGTGCGCGGACTGGCCATCGCCGATCCGGTCGGCCAGGTGATCGGCAGCCCTGGCCAACGCCGCTCCGCTGTAGCTGAGTTCGTCGGCGTAGTGCCAGCCTTCGGAGTTGCGGATCTCGCGGGCTCGCTCCTCATAGAGCTCCCGCGACCCGGGCATCGACCCCTCCATGAGCGCGATGACCTGATCCCACTCGCGGCGGATCTCGCCCGCTCGCTCCAGTACGGAGTCGATCCCCCGCAGGCGCAGCAAGTCGGCGCTGATCGGGCCGTCCACGTAGTCGGCTGGTTCCGCGGCGGCCCGGACACTGGCGAGGACTTCGGGGCCGTGGGCCAGGAAGGTCTCGACGTGCTCCCAGGCGGCGGCGTCCCGGGCCACCTTGCCGTCGGCGTAGCCGGTCTCGTCGACGGGCCAGCCGTCCTCGTCGCAGTACGAGTCGGAGACCGCGTCCCACTGGTCCGACGCCTGCCTGATGCCGTCGGCGGCGGAGGCCAGGGCATAGACACGTTCCTGCCATACCGTCTGCTCGCTAGCAGCTTGCGGCTGGCGGTCGGGGTTGGCCGGGGATCCGGGGGAGGTTGGCATGGGTCTTCCTCGTTTCTGTATGGGGGTGCCTCACCGCGAACGCGCGGTGGACGGGGAGACGGGAGCAGGAGAGTCGCTCTGCTGGCCAGGGGAAGTTCCCCAGGCCAAGGCCGCTGGCCAGCGGGTATGTCGCGTCGGACACCCGCCACCGCGCCTGGACGGGCGCACGACGACGCACCGCGCCCGGCGAGGACGGCCGCCGCCGTGGCGAGTGGCGGGGGCCGACATGGTCGCCAGCCCGCCCTCAAGCGGGCCGAAACCACACCCCACACGAGAGATGAACTCAGTACATCATCATTTGTGTACTGGGTTCATTCCGTCTAGTGTGGGGGCCATGCCGCCGGACTTCACCCGGCCAGACCAATGGAGCGCCCCTGTGACCAGCACAAAGCGGACGCGCTACCACGCCGGAAGCCGCGAGATCGGCCTCGACGTCGAGTATCGCGTCGAGTGCGTCGGCACCGTCGATGAGGCCCGCGAGTGGCTGCGCGCCGACGTCGAGGCCGTCGCCGAGGACGTCGAGGACCCGAGCCCGTTCGACGCGTTCCTCAACCGCCTCAACGGCGCCGAGATCGTCGGCGAGCACCACATCGACGCGTTCACCTTCTTCGTACAGGCCGTCGAGGACTGCGGTTGCCCGTGCGACTGCGTCAAGCGCGGAGAGAAGTGCGACGGCGAACACCGCCGCGAGGCTGCTGCCGAGCCTCAGCTCGCCGATGCCGACGACCAAGGCCGATCCACGTTCCAGTTCGACGGCGCCGAGTACGTCGTGTTCAACACTGCAGACAAGACCGTTGACGGGTACTGGGCCGTTGCCAAGGTCCCCACCGAGGGCTCGCCCCTGCCAAGCCGCGACTATCTGCTCGCGGGCATCTCGACTCGCGACAACGCGTTCGTCCTCGCCGTCGAGAAGCTGCGGCCCACCCGCCTGATCAAGTTCATGCCGCGCCGCTTCAACTCGATCACGGAGCCGCGCGAGGAGCGTGGGGCCGAGGAGCGCCCGCCCCTGACCGCCGACGGGTGGGTCTGCACCTGGTCGACCGATGGGTATGCCGTCCTGTTCGAGAACGGGGAGGTGCGCGCCCGTATCTCCCCGGACCGCCCCATCAAGGTGTCCATCGCGAGGGCCGAGGGGGGCGGGTTCGACGACCTCGACGGCGAGTGGCGGTTCGTCGAGACGGCCGCCCTCGACGCCCGCGCGCACATCCTCGACGCCCGCGCCTGACCGACCGTGCGGGGGCGCCCTGCGCGGGCGGGCCCAACGGCATCCTCGCCGTCGTGCGCGGGTGGCACCTGCGCAAGCGGTGCGTACGGGCCGAGGCGCGCGACCGCTCCGAGGCCGAGGCCGTGGCCGCCGCATGGCGGAGCGAGGTCGTCGAGCCGGCCGGCATGCTGGTGACCGCCTCGCCCGCGCGAAACGCGCCGCGCCGAACAGCTCGCCCTCGACGGCATGCCGCGCCCGCACGAGCAGTGCGCCTTGTTCGTCGCCTGACCGCCCCGCCCAGCCTCGCCTGAGGCCGGGCCTGACCGCGCCACCAGGAGCAGGAACCATGAGTAACGAGCAGCTCGACGAGACGCCCGCAGGAAGGTTGCGCACACGACTGCTCGCCGTTTTCGATCAGTTCGAGCAGGAGTGTGAGGCCGAGGAGCGCCAGCACGAGGCCGCCGAATCGTCCGGTCTCACACGCCTCGTCGAGGAGTACGCCCGATCGACCACGGCCAAGGCTCGCGCTGCCCTCGCCGAGCGGATCGGGCCGTCGCTTTCCCTCACCGAGGCGGGGCTCATCCGTCGCACCGCGAAGGCCATCGAGCCCGCCCTGCCGGGCATGATCGTTGAAGCCCGCATCGACGGGGGATCCGCCGCTGACATCGCCGCAGAGCTTGGCATGACCGCTTCCTACGTGCACCGGGTCGTACGCTGCAACCCATGGGCAGCGGCGTGGACCCTGTATCGCGCCACCGGCGACGACTCATGGGAAGCGGTCGAATCCGGCACTCTCGACACCACCGAGCCGGCCGACAGCGTCGCCCACCAGATCCTCGGCGACCGCCTCGACGTCGCCCTCGCCCGCGTTGGGGTGCGCGTCTGCGTGTGGCGGACTGGCGAGGAAGACGATCCGGACGCCATTCGGGGCACCCGCGAATACGACGGCGACACCATGTACGACCACTGACGATGGGCCCGACTACCGACACGGTGGGAGCAACCCCCACCCTGGGCAACACCAACCCTGCCTGGGGCAAGAACAAGCCTCCGACAGCAGGTAGCCGACCGTCGGTGCGCATCGGCGACGGCCTTGCCAACATCATGGGGGGCGACATCACGTTCGCCGACGTCGTTGGACGCTCGCGTAGATATGCGGAGATATGACGGACCGCGTTGGCGCAATACCACTCGGAGGCGGTCTCGAGCATCTGGTGCAGGCGGGCCACCGCGCCGAAGTCCTCCGTGACGGCCTCGCGGAACAGGTCGGTGAACTCCTCGGTCCGGGCTGCGGTGAGGCGGTCGTTCCCGTCAGTTGCCGGTGGGCCGCTGTCTGGACTCGTGACCGGGCCGGTCGACGGGTGGCGCTGGAGAGGGGAGGCGTCGTCGACCGCACCGAACCGGAGACCGGGCCCGGACCGGGAACCCGAGACCTCACGAGGGCTCACTGCCGCGCCTCCCTGCTCGGTCCAGGAACTGAGGGCCCGTCAGGCGCGGTGAACTCGCGGGGGTCTGCCTGCATCCGGGCGTCCGTGTCGAACAGTTCGCGCTCGGCCGGATGCAGGATGTGCTGCGTGATGAAGCTCCGACCTGCGACTTTCCACAGGCCCCGGCCCTTGGTCAGGGCGGACACGGCCTGGGTTTCGATACCGGTCAGGCCGAGCAGGGACGCGGCGGCGGCGAGCTGGTCGGGCTCCTGGCGGTAGATGATGCGGGTGGAGCAGTCGGCGAGGAGGCCCTCGGCAAGTACCCGGCCGCGTGAGCCGGCGTCGCCCGCGCTCAGTAGATCGCTGAGGCGGTGGATGACCATCAGGTTGGCGATGCCGAGCCCTCGGCTGAGCTTCCACTGGCTCTGCATGCGCTCCAGCAGGCCGACGTGCCTCATCACGCGCCATGCCTCGTCGTAGATCACCCAGCGTCGGCCGCCGTCCGGGTCGGCGAGCGCGGACTCCATCCAGGCGCTCGCGCAGGTCATCGCGAGGACCAGCGCGGTGTCGTCGCCCGAGCCGCCGAGGCGGGAGAGGTCGATGGACAGCATCGGGGTGGTCGGGTCGAAGGCCACGGTCGAGGGCGCGTCGAACATGCCGCTCAAGTCGCCGTGGACCAGACGGCGCAGAGCATGCGCGAGGTCCTGCGCTGCGGCCCCCATGCGACCGGCCTCGTCGCCGAGAGCCCGGTCAAGGTGCTCGGGTGAGCCGAGGGTGTGCGCGATCTTGCCGAGCAGGGGAACGGTGCCGCCTGCCTCGGCTTCGGTGACGACCAGGTCCAGCGCGAGATCGAGGGCCGTGTGTTCCATCGGCTGGAGATCGCGCTTCAGTACGGTGCGCGCGAGGCCGGCCAAGAGCAGGAGGCGGCGCTTGCGGACCTCGGTCGACCAGTCGTCCTCGCTCACCGAGGCGGGCCGGGCCGGGGCATCCAGGGGGTTCAGCCTGCCCGGGAGCCCCGGCCCCAGAGCGATGCTGTAGCCGCCGAGAGCCTGCGCGACGGCCGTCCACTCGCCCTTGGGGTCGCAGGGCACGTAGACCCGGTAACCGTGGGCGATCGCCCGGGTGGCAATGGACTTGGCCAGCGCGGACTTGCCCATGCCGATGATCCCGGCCAAGACCGCGTTGGGGTTGGTGAAGCCCTCGACCCGGCCGCTGCTGTACAGCGAGAACGGGTCGTAGCAGAACGCGGCCTCCGCGTGGACGTCGCGGCCGATGAAGATGCCCTCCGCGCCCAGTCCGCCCTCGGCGAGGAAGGGGTAGGCCCCGGACACGGTGGCGGTGGTCATCCGGTGGGCGGGCAGGTTGAGCTTGCCACCGCGTGCCGAGGCCGGGCCGGGGCGTCCGGACGGCGGATAGGTCGGCCGCAGCTCCGGGGCGAGGGTCTCCTCGTCGTGGCGCTTTGGCGGGGTTCCGGCGAGGCGGGCCTGGCGCCGGGCCTCGGCGAAACCGGCGCGGGCGGCGCGCTGCTCGGCCCGCGACGACTTGCGGGGAACGAACAAGGGGGAGGCGCTGGCGCGAGTACGGGGCATGAACGATTCTCCAGACGGAAGACAGGGATGTCAGTGGCGGACGAGGCCGGTGAACGGGGCGTGGAGGTCGGCCGGGGTGGTACGGCGTCGGACCAGGTGCGCGGTGCGCTGGTGGCGCTGGCAGATGGTCAGCTCCGGTGCGCCTTCCGGCAGGCCGGCCTGGCACGCCTCGCGGTCGGGTACCTCACCGGAGCCGGGCCGGGGGGCCGCGTGATAGGCGGCGTGGACGTGGTCGGCGGCCTGCCAGACCCGGGTGCGGGCGGCGCTGAGCTGGTCGCCCTCGATCGGCGTGAGACGGCCCGTGCGGGCGGCGTGGGCATCGAGCAGGCCGTGCAGCGAGACGAGATGGGCGTGCAGGATGTCCAGTTCGGCGCGGGTGGTGACGAGAGGACCGCCTGGCACGTTGAGCGCGCGGTGGAAGTCGAGCGCGGCGGTGGCGAAGGGCACGAAGTCCTGCGCGGTCGGGCTGGCGGTGCGGGACATGGCGGTGCTCTTTCGGAAGGGAGGAGGGCCGGCATCAGACGGCGAGGGCGAGCGGCATGGCGGCGGCGGTGAACGCCTCGGCCTGCTGCCAGGTGAGCGGCCGGAGGTCGAGCTGGGCGCCGACCGCCGCGGTCTCCACGACCGCGCAGGCGGAACGAAGCTCCTCCTCGGAGTCGGCCGAGACGGTCAGCAGGCCGGTCAGGGCGACATCCGCGTGGCCGGCGATGAGCTGGCGCTCACGGGACTTGATGTCCTGGTACTCGATGGAGTCCGCTTCGGAGTCGACCTGGCCGCGCCGCGCCCGCTCGGCGGCGTCCGCGATCACGCTGGCCTTCTTGCGCTGGACATCACGCAGTGCGGCGTCCAGCCCCTTCGGCTCGTACGACAGTGACAGGGTCCGCCGCACTCCGGCGGTGAACAGCAGCTGGTGCAGGAAGCCCGCCGACGTCTCGGTGCGGGGCCAGTTCTCCACCCAGTACGTGCAGTGGACGGCGGAGTCGGTCGCGATGTGGTCCGACTTCTCGACGACCACGACCGGGCCCGCGGCGGCCGCGTCGGCCTCGGGGCGCCCGGAAGAGGACCAACGGTCCAGTGCGGACAGGGCCTTGGGGTCGTACGCCGTTCGTACGACTGCCGCGATCTCGCGGGCGGTGAGCCAGCCGGTGGGGTTGAGCCCGGCGGTGCGCGCGGCCTGGTCGAAGGTCGAGGTCAATTGCGCCAGGACGCTGAATGACCCGGTCAGACCGCCACCGGCCTGGTTGATCAGGCGTCGCGCGGCCTTGGCGTCCAGCGAGACCGCGACGTATGCCTCGTGCGGAGCAGCGGCGGGGCCGGCGCTCTGGATCAGCTCGCTGTAGACCTGGCCGGCCACCGGGGCGTCGGGTCGGCCGTGCTCCTCCCAGTACCGGCGAAGGGCGTCGCCGGAGTCCGGCACGGTGCGCTCGATCACCTGGATCCGGGCGACCTGGCCGGTGCGGGCCAGCGCGGCGAGGGCACGGCCCCAGCCGTTGACGTTGGCGTTCTGGGTGCCCGGGTCGAGCAGCGCGTAGGCGCGGGAGGACACCTTGACGACGGCGGTCAGCGTGCTGGCGTGGGGGTCGTGGACCGCGCCGTACCGGCGGTCGGGTGCGGTGACCACGCGCAGGCTGGCGGCGGTACCGGGCAGGTGGAGGAGTCCTTCGCGGACCGGTCGGCGAGAGGGCCGGACGAGCCAGATCAACTGGCCCCGCATCCGGCGGAGCGCGTACCGGGTGACGATCGGCGCCCAGTCGGCCAGGGCCCGGCCTCGGTAGCGGACGAAGACAAGCAGGGCGATGGCGGCCCACAGCGGGACGAGTTCGAGAGCGCCGACCACGCCACGGGCGAGGATCACGACGAGCAGGAGCAGGCCGGTGAGGCTCACGACGATCAGCTGTGGGGCGGTGAGGCCGAGCAGGATGCCGCGCCTGCTGCGGTGCGGGAACTTCACGGTGGCCGTGGTGGCTTCGGCCTGGCGGTTGTCAGACATGGCGGTTCCAGACAGTGGGAGCGGGCGGAAAGGGGCGGAAGGCGCGGCGCGCTCTTCTGGAGGTCATGACCGGACTCTTTTTCGGGGTGTTCGGGGGGGAAGGGGCGGGCTGGAGGGCAGCCCGCCCCCTCGGTGGTCGTGGGTCTCAGGACCCCGACGGCGGCTGGTCGGGGTAGACCCAGCTCGTCGGAGTCGGGGAGCCGGTCGCCGACGGACCGGTGGAGGGCGGCGGCGGTGCGGCGGGACCGCCAGGCGGAGCGGCACCTACGCGGGTCAAGCTGCCGCCCGGAATCGACGCGCCAGCGGGCTGAGGGGCGGAGGGAGCGCCCTCGGAGCCTCCTGCTTCGCTGTCGGCAGGCCGTGTGATCAGAGCGGGGATGCCGGGGCGCTGGATCAGGGCGCGGCCCTTGTCGCCGGAGGCGTTCGGGTCCTCGCCGTACCGGAAGCGGGTCTGCGGCTTCGGAGGTCCGGCGTCGATGCCCTCCTTGCTCAGGTTTCCGCCGGTGGGGTTGATGCCGGAGGCGACACCGTCGCTGCCCGCGCCGGGGACCTTGCTCGGCCCCTGCGGAGCGGGAGTGCCGGTGCTGGCCTGCATCGCGAGGCTGCCCGCGGTCTTCGCCGCGCCTGCGGCGACCGCCATGCCGGCGACGCCGGTACGGTGCAGGTCGTCGTGTCCGCCTCCGTCGCTCGCCCAGTGGACGAACTTGTAGGTCGCGTACGGGCAGAGCAGGACCAGGACCATCACGACGATGCCGGCCATCGCATCGGACAAGGCGGCCATGCCGTCCGTGGCATCGGACTTGCCCATCGCCGAGACGCCGATCAGGAAGACCACGGTCATCAGCAGTTTCGAGACGACCAGGGTGGCGGTGGCCTCGATCCAACCCCGCCGCCAGCGCTTGGCGACCTCCCAGCCGCCACCGGCTCCGGCGAAGACCGCGAGAGCGACCATGATCAGGACGCCGACCTTGCGGGCGACCATGACGCCCCAGTACATGAACGCGCCGATCGCGCAGCCGAAGGCGACCAGGGATGGGATGGTCCAGCCGAGGGCGTACATCGGCCCCAACTGGTTGACCTTGATGACGCGGCGGATCGCGTCGTCCACCGAGCTGTTGGCCGCTTGGAACAGGCCGTCGGACAGGGCGTCGACCACCGTGATGGCGACGGAGGTGAAGGCGACGGCGCAGAAGGAGAAGAGGACGCCGGTCATCGTGCCGATCGCGGCTTGGGCGAGTGCGCGTTCGTCCCGTCGCCAGGCCGCGAGCATCAACTGGATGCAGAACGTGCCGACGGTCAGGGCGAGACCGATGGGCAGCAGCAGCTCGTAGTTGTCCCGGAACCAACCGGCGTTGAGATCGATGGCGGTGGTCTCGTTGACGGCCCTGGCGGCGAGATCGGCCGCGCTGGCGGCCAGCTCACCAGCTGACTTCGCGATCCAGGCCCCGATGCCGTCGGTGACGGTCCCGGCGGGGTTGGTGGCGAAGTCGACGGCGCCGCAGACCTTGTCCATCAGCGGAAAGTCGCAGACTCCCATGGGGGTACCTCCTTTCTGGGGTGGGGGTCAGGGAGCGACGGCCGACAGGACACCGGCCAGGGCGCAGGGCTGGGAGGGACGGCACTGGACCGCGAGGGTGGTGACGCGGTTCTCGGCGCCGCCGTGCGACGAGCCTTTCCATGCGATCGACTGTTTGCCAAAGACCGTCACGGCGTAGACGTACGCGGTGGTGATCGCCCCGGGGTCCGCTTGGAGGGCCTGGGTGAACGAGTCGGGGAAGTGCGCCTCGTTCACCTTGGCGGTGGCGAACTGGCCGTTGGCGGCCATCTGCTTCCACAGCGCGCGCGAGGGGACGAGCGCGTCGACCGAGGCGGTGTCGGCGTACTTCTTCTCGCTGGTCAGCCACCCGCGCAGGGCGGTCAGCAGCTCGCGCTGGGAGTAGGCGCGGGTGTCGTACGACCACAGCGCCGCGGCTGCCGCCTTGCCGAAGGCGATCGGGTCGTGCGTAGACGGGGGAACGGGGAGGTCGCCGCGGCTGCCGTGCGGTCGTGACGAGGCGGAAGCAGAACCGGTCGGGGAGGATGGGGAAGCCGAACTCACCTGCGTCGTAGGAACCTTGGATGAGGTCCTGCCGTCGCGGGTGACGTAGGCGGCCAGGCCGGCGAGGGCGACGAGCACTACCAGGACAGCGGTGCCGAGCAGCGCCCGGCGGCGCACGCGAGAAGCGCCGCCGGGGTTCGTGGAGCGGGAAGACATCAGCGGACCTGGCTCCCCAGCGTGCTGAAGAACGCCACCACACCGTTCGCGGCGCCCAGCAGGAGAGCCGCGCCGGCGCTGACCAGCACGCCCTTCTTGCCGTTGGCCTCGGCCTGGTGGCCGCCGGAGTGGTGGCCCCAGGCCCACACGCCCGCACTGACGGCGAGCGCGCCGACCACGGCGATGATCCCGAAGAGGTTGATCGAGCCCATCACCTGCTTGAGGACCGACAGACCCGGCAGCCCGCCCTCGTTCGGCTTGATCCCGGGGTCGTAGGCGAGCTGGACGACCTTGTCGACGAGGTACATATTGTGAACTCCAGTTCGATTTAGTGCACGCCAAAGCCCGAGGGGGCGAAGCGCAAGTGCAGGAGGGGAGGGGGAGAAGCGCCGGTCAGACGACTCGGCGGGCCGCGAGAATCTGCGACTTCCAGGACGCGAGGGTCGCGAGGCGGACCACGTCGCCGGTGCGCGGGGCGTGCACGATCAGGCCTTGGCCGACGACCATCCCGACGTGTTCGGGGACTTTGGCCGCCCCTTCGGTGAAGACGAGGTCGCCGGGCCGGAGAGCGTCGACCGATACCGGCTTGCCCTCCTTGACCTGCGTGTACGTCGTCCGCGTGAGGGTGACCCCGGCGGCCGCGTACGCCTGCTGCATCAGCGAGGAGCAGTCGCAGCGGCCCATGGGGTCGCTCCCGTGGGAGTCGGTGCAGCTCCCACCCCACTGGTACGGGGTGCCGAGCTGGCCGAGCGCCCAGCGGATCGCCGTCTGGACCTTGGGCGGAGCGTCTGCCGGGATCTTGTACCCGGTCGGCACCGCGCCGGGCGGGATGGTTCCGAAGTCGGTGCCGTCCCCGTCGGCCGTACAGCCGCCCGCGGTACTTGACGCGGCACTGGCCGTGCTGTCCGAGCCGGACGGGGAAGGGCTCGGCGACGTGCCGCCGGCCTTCGACAGCAGCGGCTCGATCGCCTGCTGCAAGGCGGTGGCCAAGGGCTCCCACTTCGCGTAAGCCTCGGGGAAGCCGGACCTCTGCACCGCCTGGGCAGCCTGGGTGACGGACAGGGACTGCCAGCCCGAGACCTTTTCCAACGCCTCGTAGAACTTCGTCGAGGCGTGCACCGGGTCGAGGATCTCGTTCGCGGTGCCCCAGCCCTGCGACGGCCGCTGCTGGAACAGGCCCAGTGAGTCGCGGTCGCCGTAGGTGAGGTTCCGCAGGCCACTCTCCTGCAGCGCGGTCGCCAGAGCCACGATCTGGCCCCGGGCCGGGATGTTCATCGCGACGCCGGTGGCCTGGATGGTCTTGGCGTTGGGGATCTGCTCGTCCGGGTCGGCCAGGCCCGGCACGGAGACCGTGCCCTTGCTGCCGCCGTCCAGGATCGCCTTCACTTGAGCGGCGACGGCCGAGGTATCCACAGCCTGTGGACCGCCGGTCGAGCAGGAGGCCGTAGCAGTCCCGGCCCCGACGGCGAGGATCGGAACGGCCAGCAGGAGCGGACCGGAGGCGAAGAGACCGACGACTGCTCCGGTGGTCTTCTTCATTGATGCCGCCGTTCGCCGGGGCGGAGAACCCGGCCGGGCAGCGGTGTTGGGTCAGGGCGTGGGCGTATCAGGGCGTGCTGCATCGCAGCGGCTCCTCGTGGTTCGTAGGAGGCGCGGTGCCGACTTCTCGTGCAAAGCCGCCGGCACCGCGCCGATGTGAATCCGCCTCTCAGGGCGGGCCCGGGTCAGGGGAGTTGGTAGCTCCTGGACACCGGGTTCAGGTCATGCGCGGCAGCCAGCCGCGCTCGTAATCTCAGGCGGTGCACCGGGTCTCCTCACGGCTTCGGGAACGGGGAGTCAACGTGCCGCCCGGCCCGCGTCCTTGGGCGCGGAAACACGGATCAGCACAGGTCAGCAGGGGTGGAGCCGGACTCCGCCTCGGTGACGTGGCGAGACAGTAGACCGGGATTCCGGCCGTACCAAACGACCGCCGAACCGGGCCCGAACCACGGCACCGGCTCGTTAGGCGCGGCCGGAAATCGCGGCTAACCTCCGGCGCAATCCCGCTCCGAACGGCCGCCGTTGACCGCCGTCCGGGGCGGGCCCAGTCCCGTCGTGCCCTGAAAGAGGCCCCGCACATGAGCTACACGCTGCACCGAGGCGACGCCCTCACCGTGCTGAAGACCCTCCCGGACGAGAGCGTCAACGCCGTCATCACCGATCCCCCGTACAACTCCGGCGGACGCACCAGCTCGGACCGCACCGGCCGCACCGCCCGCGCCAAGTACGTCACGGCCGGATCGGCGCACGACCTGCAGAACTTCCCCGGCGAGAACCGGGACCAGCGGAGCTATCGAAGCTGGCTGACCGCACTGCTCACCGAGGCGTACCGGGCCGCGACCGAGCACTCCGTCGCCATGGTCTTCTCCGACTGGCGCCAGGAGCCCACCACAACCGACGCCCTGCAGATGGCGGGCTGGACCTGGAGCGGCACGATCCCCTGGATCAAGCCCGCCAGCCGGCCCCGCAAGGGCGGGTTCAAGCAGTCGGCAGAGTTCATCGTCTGGGGCGTCAAGGGCAGCCTCGAAAAGGACCGGGACCTCTATCTGCCCGGCCACTTCATCGCCTCCCAGCCCCGCAAGGACCGGGTCCACATCACCCAGAAGCCGGTCGAGATCATGCAGCAGCTCGTGCAGATCTGCCCCGAAGGCGGCACCGTCCTCGATCCCTTCACCGGCAGCGGTTCCACAGGCGTCGCCGCCTTGCGCGAGGGCCGGCAGTTCGTGGGGGTCGAGCTCTCCTCGCATTACGCCGACGTCGCCGAGGCGAGGCTCCGAGCGGAGCTGACCCAGGACGACTTCGTCCTGGCAGGACCGGAGGCATGAGCGTGAGAGTGACCGGCCCGGGGCCGACGGACCGCAGACGGATGAGGGCGGCTGGTGCATCGAGAATCCGACGCACCAGCCGCCCTTCCTCTTGCGTCAGGCCGCCTCGAACGCCCGCCGGATCAGCGGTCCAGCCTTCTCCAGGTCGGCTGCCGAGGCGATACGCACCTCTAGGTCGCCGGTCCCGAGGTGGCCGATACCGCGCATGTCGCGCGAGAAGCCCTCCTCCAGCTCGACCGTGTCCGGGTCGACCTTGAGGTAGACCAGGATCGCCTCGTGCTTCGGACGGAAGATGACGGAGGCGACGTTCACCATCCGGCGGTACGCGATGTAATGCCGAAGTTGAGCCACCTCGACCTCGCCCCATGCGGTGAGGGCCTCGTCCAGCTCGGCGTACAGGTCCTGCAGGCAGCCAGGAATCGCACCCGCGGTAGCGGTCGCCTGAGCGGACGTCTTCCCGTCTTTGCTGGCGGCACCAGCCGTGACCTCCCGCTCGCGGCTCTGGCGCCGATTCGAGATCGGTCTCGCAGATCCGGGCGTGGACTCGATCAGCAGCAGGCTCAGCAGCCCACCCTCGAAGACGCGGTAGCGCACCAGGTCGATCCGCTCGCGCAGACGGTGCACCGCGACTCGGTCGTGGTGCGAGAAGCCGGCGGCGATGCAGACCATCCGAGGGTTCCGCCAGTCGATCGACTCGGCGGCCTCGGAGCCCAGCTTCTCCTTGACCAGTGCCTCGAACTCATGGCGTGCGGAGTCCAACCACGACAGGTAGGAGACAGCCTGCGACAGGACACCGCTGTCGGCGCCCTTCTTGTACTCGATCAGCGCAGGTGTGCCGTTCTCGTCCAGACCGAGCGAGTCGATCCGGCCCCGGTGCCAAGGCCCCGTCGGGTACTCCGACGCCAGGAAGCGGATGCCGAGCATGGCCTCCATGCCTGCCTCCATCCGCCGTTGCAGCTCCACCTCCAGCGTCACGGTGGAGCCGCGCAGCTCGACGTCCCGGCCGTCGGCATCGAGCCGGAACAGCTTCAGGTCGGTCACCAACGTCCCCCTCGTGTGATCTGTACAAGGGGACCAATCGAAACCGTCACAGAGGTATTCCAGGCTGGGGGCCGCCATCGCGGTGCCTGCTCGCTGGCGCGGTGAGCCACTGCTGAAAGGTCAGTGGGGAGAGACGCGCATCAGTCTCAGTGTGGTGTGTCTCAGCTCAAGCCCGGCGACCCCTGCGACATGGCGTTGCCTCGCCTGCTCGCCTTCGCCGAGCCGCTGCCCCTGCGTCAGCCCGATGATGAGGAGAGGCTCGGGTCGATTGTCCACCTTGGCGTTGATGCCGGCCCAGACGAGGTCCTGGAGGTTCTGAGGCGGTGCCCACATCATGAGCCGCTCGGAGCCGGGCCCCTTGATGACGCACTGGGTGGGCTTGATATCGAGCGTGTCGAGGTCGGCTCGCCAGTCCGGGCCCAGGACTTGCCGGGCGATCTGATCGGCCGTCGGGTAACGGCTGAAGGCGTACTTCGCGTTAGGGCCGATGCCGTTGCGCACTCGCGGTAGTTCCTTGACTGGCCCGTCCTTTATCCACACCCGGACCTTCTCCCGGGGAATGAACCGGGCTAGCTTGTCGCCGATCAACGGGTCGTTGACCCACCGCTCGTAACAGCGTGAGCGCTCACGCGAGGACAGCCCGTCCCAGTCGAGTTCCTCGATCTGGCGGTAGACCTCGGAGAGGACCTCCCCCCGGATCTCCTCGTCGATCTCGCTCATCCGGGTTTAACCTCCAAAAACGGCGGGGTTGGGGAACTGCAAACGACTCTCGTCGAGCGCGGTCTCCAGGCTGGCCGCGTCCTTGATCCATTCACGCATCAGGCTTTCGGCGCGCTGGTCCGCGAACTCGAAGCTGGTGCCGCGCTGCGTCAGCCGCAGGATTTCCAGCTCGTCCTCCGCGACCTGTTGGCGAATGTTCATGATGGCCGCGACGCGACGGATGTCGCTGACGAAGTCCAGAACCTCCACGTGCGTCTTCCCGGTGCGCAACCTCAAGCCTCTCCCGAGCTGTTGCACGAAGATCCTACGGCTGTGCGTGACTCGCGCGAAGCAGAGGATGTTGACGTCCGGAACGTCGACTCCCTCGTTAAGGATGTCGACCGCCGTGAGGATCGGCGTCTGCCCGCTGCGGAAGCGCATCAGCCGCGCCTGCCGCTCGCGCCGGTCCAGTCGGGCGTGGACCGCGAGCGCTCCGCGCCACTGGGGGACTTCTCCGAGCAGGGCGGCCATCTGCTCGGCGTGCTCGACGGTGCGGCAGAACACGATCGCACGCGGCTGGGGTGTTCGCTCCCAGACGGTCATGAGTTGTTCGCGGACGGCTTCGTCCCGTTCGGGCAGGAAGAGGCGAGCGTTCAGGTCCTTGATCGAGTAGCTGTGCTCGCTGGCCGAGCGGACGAACTCCCAGTCGATGCTGTCGGCGTAGAGCCTGTACCGCACTTCGGACAGGTAGCCGAGTCGCATGCCGTCCTCGATGCCGAGAGTGAAGCTCGGCTCGCCGAACCGATGGCGAATGTCGAAGCGGTCGCCCCGCCACGGCGTCGCCGTCACTCCGAATTGGCGGCTGGCAGAGAGGACGTCGAGCAGCTCGGCGAGCTGCCCGTCCTCGGCCACGTGGTGGGCCTCATCGACCATCACCAGAGCGGGCCTGTAGCCGGCCCGCGCGTAACCGAGGGCGCTCGCCACAGTGGCGCACGTCACCCCTCGCAGGTCGTCGGGGCGGTGATCTCCGGTCAGGAGTTGCGTGCGGACTTCCTTGGGCAGGTGCTGCCAGAGCGCGCGTTCCAGCTGGTCCACCAGGTCCTTGGCCGGGGCGACGACCAGGACCTTGTCGCGGGGATTCTGACTGAGATGGTGAGCGATCACCTCGCCGCCGACCACCGTCTTCCCCAGGCCGGTGGCCAACACGAGCAGTGCGCGGTCCGAGCTGTCGAGGTCGTCGAGGACGGCCTGGAGCGCCTGCTCCTGGTAAGCCCGCAGGGTATGGGGCGGAAGGCGCCGGGCGGCGAACCCGTCGTCCGCGTACAAGTCCATGAGTTCGTGACCAGACCACAGCTCCACGCGCATCCCGGCTGCCGCGAGACTCTCGCGGCGCTTGCGGGTGGTAGGTCCGAAGCGGCTGTTCGTCACGACTACGGCGTGGTCCGCGCCGTAGTAAGCCTTGGCGTGGAGCACCTCGTCGATCGCGCCGGGCGGCACGGCCGCCCCCGCCTTCCACTTCGCCTGGAAGACCCAGCGCTTTCCCTCCCGGAGCGCGAGGACGTCCCCTCCTTGGTCGTAGGACCCGTCGATGTTGACCACGTCGGTGAAACCCAGGTGGAGCGCGAGGCGCTCCACCTGGCGAGTGAATCCCGACGGCCCAAGGGCGCGCAGGAAATCCGGGGCCATGAAGGAGGTCGTCACAGATTCACTCCGAGCGGACGATGTTGTGGTCGAGCATGTCGAAGGTGATCCTGGCCAGCGCCAGCTCCAGCCGGGTCTTCGTCCCCGGTTCGGCCAGGAACTCACTCACGACCTCAAGCGGTCGCACAGCCTGCGCCACCTGGCGGTCCTTGATCTCGTTGTCTGACCAGCCGGCCCAGGAGGTCTTGAACACCGCGCCGTCGAGGAAATCGCCCGGGAAAACTCGTACGAGCGCCGCGATGCCGGCCGTGTCGAGGTACGCCACGAACGCGCCCTCCTTGACCACCGTCGGCCAGTCGAGGGAGGCGTCGGCCCGACCCGCTTCACGCTCGGCGCGGAGGCGAGCGTCCTCAGGGAGGGCAGCCCACAACTCGGCTGCCTTCAGCGGGACGATCGGCTCCATCAGGCCCCGGACTCGGCCGGTCATGGCCTCGGCCCTCTCACGCAGCGCGGACTCGGTGACCCGCTGGTCCGGAAACTGCCGGGTGACGTCAGCGAGGACCGCCGTCACCTTCTGCCCATCGGGTTCGAAGGCGTGTAGTGTCTGCGCGATCTCCACCAGCGCGTAGTCACGCGGGTCGCGCCCGTACTCCCGGAACACCGGGTGCTCGCTGTAGACGTAGACCTCCAGGCTGGTTCCGCGCCCCATCCGGGCCAGGGAAGGAACCTGACGTTCCTGATCATCAAGGAGGGGCACGTGGGTATCAAAGACCGTCACGATCCGCCGCCCCAAGCGAGGAAGGCTCACCTCGCCCGCGAGGTCGAACAGCCGGGTCGAGTCAGCACGGTACCGGGCGAACCGCTGCTCCTCCGTCTCCACCGGCTGTGGCTCGGGCTCAGCCACGGGAGGGACGGGCTGCACCTCACTGTCGGCATCCGTCTGGCCCCCAGCGCCCAGAGGAGTCAAGCCCGTGCGCCCGGACAACGAGCCGCGAGGCCCGGTGGCGCCGGGGGTCGGGCTCGGGGCTCGGCCACCGTTATCGCGAGCCTCGTCGTGGGCGAGTACGGCCGTGAACCAGATCTCGTCCGAGAGGTACTCGGCCTGGCCAGCGTGGAACTTCGCGCCCCAGTCGCGGGCCGCCTCGTGCGTCGCCTTGCTTCCGTCGCCAGGGATGAGGCAATCCGTGCCGGGGCGGTTCTCCTGATACCCCTTGAAGATCTCGCCGAGGTGGGAGGTGTTTGGCGGGTAGCCAAGCGCGGCGGCCTTCTTCGGGCGCATCGGGCCCTCACCTCGCAGGGCTGTCACCGCGTACCGCCACTCGCGGCTCTCACGGTTGAAGTCCAGCTTCTGATAGCCCACCGGAACATGGTCGAGGTGGATCTCGCCTACGATGCGTCCCTGGTTGGCCGGAACCTCCACCGGGTACTCCGGGACGAGGGTGCCGTCGTCCGGGTTCTCCCACGAGAACAAAGAGCGGTCCCCGACCCGGATCTTCCTGCCGTTGCGAAGGAAGTCGATGCCGAAGTCGCTCTCGTGAAGGTACCGCTGGACGCCGATCCAGCCGTGGATACGTCGCTCGCGCAGCTGCAGGTCTTCGCTCTCGCACTGAACGCAACGGTCGAACTCGAGGTCCGGGTTCTGCCAGTGACCACAGTCCATGCAGGCGAGGGCGGGCGCCAGACGGACGTCGACGGGTTTGATCGCCGGGATCTCGCGGCCCTGCCTGGTGACTGTTCGTGATGCCGACCATACGCAGGGGAGCCGGGGCGACACGTTCTTGCCGTTGACCTTGAGCTTGAAGCCGCGCCCAGCCATGGGGCCGTCGGGGACTCCGGGCACGGGGTTCTCACTACGGAGCAGGTAGGAGTACACGCGTCCGAGGTCGGCGCGGATCGCCGCGTGCCGGCGGGGGCGCTTGAGGTCTTCGGCGATCTCGTCCCGGAGGCGGCGGACGACGACCTCCGTGCCGTGCAGCGCGGGATCGTCCTTCGGCTCACGGCGAAGAGGCGACTTGTAGCTGTCGTTGCGGGCGAGCCGCCGCAGGTCGATCTCCACAACCAGCCAGTCGGGGTCTCCCGCGCGGGTCGTCCGTACCTCGGTCAGATTCCCAAGCCGCGCGGTGGCGATGTTGAAGCCCATGCCGAACAGCCCCAGGCTGCCGTAGCGGCGCTTGCCGCTGTAGCCGGCTCGGAGCGCGTTCTGGAGCATCTCGCGGCTCATACCGCGACCGTTGTCGATCACGCTAACGAAGAGGTCTTCGTCGGTCGGCTTCGGAAGAGTGATCCAGACCTCCCGGGGCTCTCCGCGTGTGAGGTCCGGGTCGGTCAGGAAGTCATCGAAAGAGTTGTCGATCAGCTCAGCCATGCACTGCCAGGGCTTGTAGGGGATGTCCCCCAACGCCTCCAGCAACTGCGGCGAGGGCGTGAGGTCGATCTCCTCAAGGGGCGCCCGCTCGGCGTCGGTCGACAAAGTGTTCCTCCTCGATAAATTCGCCAGCATGATCCAGCGGGTATCTGTCAGCTCAACCAAGGCTTACACCACGGCACTGACAATCGAGGGCGGTTCCCCTCCTGATCCGGACAGTCAGGGGGGAGCGCGGTGGCGATGAGGCTCCTCGCCACCCGGGGGCCGAGAGCCCTCACGCCATGGCGACCGATGTGCCACGCATCGCGCCTAGAGAGCCGGGTTCGATTGTCCGCCCCACCTCGTGAGCGCGCGTCCAGCACCAAGCGCCTGGTCAGCGGCCCGGTGATCACAGCGAACGGCGTTGTCGAGCCTCGAATTCGCGGCACTAGTAGGGCCCCTCGACAGGGGGAGGAACCAGGGGCGACGCGTCGCTCGACCCGGGGCCTCTTGCCGCCACGCCTGAGGGGCGTCGGGTGTGCCCTGTTGCGGGCCGCGTCAGCCCGACGCCGCGGCTGGCGCACCCCGCAGATGTGCGGGGGCAGTCTGGGGACAGCAGCCAGATACAGCCGCGATGGCGGCACGAGGCTGGGCGACCTTCTCTGAGGCATCGTGGACGAGGTCATCCAGGGCGGCCTCGTGGCTCGGAGCCAACTCAGCCGTTGATCACCGCCGAAGAACGCCGCTCTCAGGGGGCGTCGAGGTCCAGGAACGTCTCGGTGCTCGGGTGCAACCACGGAAGAGCGTCATATCCGTCGACCCGCCGCTCGATGTGTGCCTTGACCGTCAAGACGAGGGCTTCGACGTCATGGACGACGCCCCCGTGGGTGCGCCGGCGCCCATCATGCACTGTGTCCCACTTGCTCTTCCGGCTCTGCCGGGTCGTCGCCCCCTGCTCCTTGCTGCCGAACCCGGTGAGGATGCTGTTCCACACCGGCTGGTAGCCGACGCGCAGGCCGTTCTCACCCAGATTCGCGTGCACGTCCGGCAGCAGCAGCGCCCGGAACCGGAACTCATCGATGGGGAGGCCGCCTTCGATGATCGAGATCCGGTGCTGCTTGAGGCGGCTATGGAGAGGAAACCGCTCCCGGACCCTTGCCCCGGTGGCGCTGTTGCTAGTGGCTTGCCCTACGTACACGGGGATCTGAAGGCCCGCTAGGGGCAGGTACAGGGCTACGTCGACCCCACGGTAGTAGAGCGCGTACAGCCCGGATCCCTCGAACCTCGGGATCTCCGTAGTCATGGAAACCAGGGGCTGGCGCTCGAAGGTCTCGCAGACGGTGTTCGCGATTTGTTCGGTCGACAGCGGGTCGAACGAAGCGGGCGTGTACTCGGAGGACATGGCTTCCTGATCTACAAGGGCGTGTTTGTGCCGGAGGGGCCGTCGCTGCTCTGGCGCGGCTGCGAATCGGGCTGGCAGCCTTCAACGCCGAAAGACATTCGCCCTGCTCCTTCGGGGTGATGGATCACCACGAACCCTATGGTCTTGCTCACTCTCTGGCGACTCATTCGAGTGAAACAGTCCCATGATCACCAACTCCGCGGTATGGTTCTCGCATGGTTGACCAGCCCAAAAAGACGAAGAAGCCGCGGACGAGTGTTGAGCTGTTCGCGGGCGGGGGTGGCCTTGCCATGGCGGTCCACCAGGCGGGCTTCCGCCCGCTCCTGTTCAACGAGTTCAACAAGCGCGCGTGCGAGACGCTCGTGGCGAGCGCCCGGAAGACGCTGGGCGCGGACGGGGTCGAACGCGTCGAGGATACGAAGCCCGAGCCTCCCAGGCCCGGGCGGCCCGCGCCGCTTTACCCCGGGGACGTCCGGGACCTTGACATGACGGCATTCCAGGGGAAGGTGGATGTCCTGGCCGGCGGCCCGCCGTGCCAGCCGTTCAGCGCCGGCGGCGTCGCCAAGGGCGACGAGGACAAGCGCAACATGTTCCCGGCCATGTTCAAGGCCGTCCGTGAGATCCGGCCCAAGGCAGTCATCTGCGAGAACGTCCGCGGTCTGCGGCGGCCATCCTTCGCGGACTACTTCCAGTACATCCAGAACGAACTGACGCTCCCCTTCGAGAAGCGGGACGACGAGGTCAGCTGGGAATCGCACAATGAGCACCTGCAGGGCATCATCGGCGGGCTCCCCGAGAACGACACCGATCCCGACCATTACAAGGTCGTGATGGTGCCTGTGAACGCGGCGGACTACGGGGTGCCCCAGATCCGTAACCGCATCGTGCTCGTGGCCTTCCGTGCCGACATTCCGGTTGATATCGAGGCATTCGAGAAGTACGTCAACACGCCTCAGTTCTCGGACACCGCCCTGTGGCGCTCGATGCTCGATGAGGACGGACCGTACTGGCGGCGCCACTCGGACGTGACTCCGCGAGCGAAAGAACGGGCGCGTGCGTGGGCTCGGGCCAAGCTGCCGAAGCCGACCAAGGAAGAAGACCCCAAGATCAGGCCATGGCGCACGCTGCGTGACGCCATCCAGGGCTACGGCACCGATGTCAAACTCCCGGCGCTTCCGCCAGTGGACCTCACCCGTCTCGACGAGAAGTTCGACTTCGGCAAGGAGATCGGCGTCGTCGACCACATCGGCTGGCCGGGCGCGCGTATCTACCAGGGGCACACACCGAACGAGCTCGACAGGCCCGCCAAGACGGTCAAGGCCGGCGTGCACGGTGTGCCCGGTGGAGAGTCCGTCGTGCTGCTCGACACTGGTTATGCGGACCGCACATCACCGGACGGGTGGACCCATCATCACCGCTACATGACGGTTCGGGAGACGGCTCGGGCGATGACATTCCCCGATGAATGGCTGGGCTCCGGCCCCCGCGGGGAGCAGATGCGCCAGCTCGGCAACGCCGTCCCGGTCGTTCTCGGTGAGTTCTTCGCCAACGCCGTCGCCGACGCCCTTTCAGCGGCTGGACACTGAGGTCATGCAGGAACAACGGGCCGGGGGGCACTGGAAGGAACAACTTCCCCCGGAGCGGGCGTACAAGCGGCGCGCTGGTGCCGTGGCACCAGCGGTGGAGCAGGACCGCGCGGCCGGAGGTCGCGCCCGACGCAATGTCGCGCTAGGGGACGGCCGCCTCGCGCGGGCTTCGATCAGCTTGCGGTTGTACCGGCGGACGCGGCGCATCCGGGCGTATCTGCGCTGGTCGAAGGATGGCAAGACTCAAGAGAGGTACGTCTGCGAGGTTGAGCACGCGTCCAGAGGCGAGAATCTGGCGGAGGCGTGGCAACGCGCGAAGGACAGAGGACTGTTGGCGGTGGAGACACTCCCGCCCGAGTCAACCGCCTCCTCGCCTGAGGTCCGGGCTGCCATGCGTGCTAACCGCGGCAAGGACACTGGCCCCGAGCTGGCGTTGCGGAAGCTGCTCTATCAGCGCGGACTGCGCTATCGAGTCAACGCCAGGCCGCTCGTCGAGATCCGCCGCAAGGCGGACTTGGTCTTTCCCGGTGACCGCGTCGCGGTCTTCGTCGACGGCTGTTTCTGGCATGGCTGCCCCGACCACTACCGCCCGGCGGTCAAGAACGCGGACTTCTGGCGAGAGAAGATCGACGGCAACCGGGCCAGAGACGCCGAGACCAACGAGAAGTTGCTCGCAGCTGGGTGGAGAGTGATCCGAGTCTGGGAGCACGAAGATCCGACCCGGGCCGCAGACGAGATCGAGCAACAGCTCCGGCGGTGGCGAGCCGCCGGAGTCCGGCGGGGTGCTACAGCGGCCGGCCGCTGAGTAGGTCCGTGATGCTGTCCTCCAGACGTCGAAGGACGATCCTGCCGTCACCCTCGCTGAACGCCAGCAGGGTCTCACCAGGATTGATTCCGGCCTCGGCGAGGATGCTCATGGGCAGGGCGACGGTACCGTGCTCGTCGACGACGACTTCGGACGGGGAGCGGATCATTGGAGGAGTCCTTCATCCGGGGGCGCTACTGAATCTCTAGCTGGTTGGTGGGATCGGTCCCGGTCATTCGTAGGCTCGGGAGGCCGAGAGGCCGGGTGTGGCTGGCAATTTTATGAGGCATGGAACGCCTGCCAAGTGATCTTGTCGGGGACGATCTCGACTCCCGCGTTCCCTGTGGTGCCGGGCGGTCGTGCTGATTGGAGCAAGGACTGTCGGGGATCTCGGCCGCCGCTGTTTCAGCTGCCTCCGGGCCCTCTCGACCTTCGCCCAGCCAAATCCACAGCCGGGGGAGCCGCGCCGTACTGCGCCCCGGCCACTCTCGGTGTCCTGGACTTCCCTCTTCTGTCACGGCGAGCCGTCCGCAGTGCCTGGGAAACCCGCGCCCGGCGATTTTCGGGCGGGGCCAGTCACCCTAGCCGTCGAACATATGATCCACTTTTGGGGAAGCGCGGATCTGGGCTCATGGTGTGCCTGATACTGCATCAAATCGGTGCGCCTGCTGGGTCGGTGCGGCAGGCTAGGGGTGGAACAGCTCGGGAGAGCCAGTGCAGCTGACCTGTGCCAAAGTGACGAACTTCCGCGCGCTGCAGGACGTAGAGGTGAAGATCGACAAGAAGGCCACGCTCGTAGTGGGCCGGAACAACAGCGGCAAGACGTCCTTTGCCAACCTCTTCGACAAGTTCTTCGGCAGCGACGACAGCAAGTTTGTACTGGAGGACCTGTCCGTCAGCAAGATCAAGGGGATCAAGTCGGCCGTGGAGGCCTACCGCACCGCCCGGGCCGTTCCGGAGGACAGCAGCGAGACCCGCGAAGAGCAGTTGAAGGCAGCGGAAGAGCTCATCCCTGCCATCAGTCTGCAGGTCGTCATCGCCTACACCGTGGAGGACGACCTCGCCTTGTTGTCCGGGATCATCCTGGACCTGGACGAGGATTGCCTGGAGGCCCGGCTCGAAGCGGTCCTGAGTGTGAAGCGGCCGCGCGACCTTCTCGAGCAAGTGGACGCTGCCCTGACCCGGCAAGGCCCGGCCTTTGACTGGGGCAAGTTCCTCCGCAAGAACTTTTCCACCTTCTACGCCCCTTCCTACTGGGCGGTCTCTGCCCTGGACCCGAACGTCCGCCGGGAGATCACGCCGGCTGCGGCGCGCAGGGTGCTGTCGGTAAAGTCCATCCACGCCCAGCCCCGTATCGACGACGTCCCCGCAGACCGGGCCCGCACGTTGTCCAAGACCTTCGAGAGCTTCTACAAGGCGAACAGCGCCGACGAGGAACGCAATCAGAACATTGAGGGCATCGAGCAGGCGCTGGCCGTCGCTTCAAAGGACATCGACGTCAGCTACGGCCTGTTGTTCCGACCCATCCTCGACGAACTGCGGACCTTCGGTGTGGGCACTATCGCTCCGCTGCAAACGCCGGAGATCATCTCGCTGATCGAGTCCGGGGATATTCTCCGCGGCAGCACCCGCATCCAGTACGCCTCACCTGGGAGCGACCATCCGCTGCCTGAGGGGCACAACGGCCTCGGCTACAGCAAGCTCATCAGCACTGTGGTCCAGGTCATCGGCTTTTACCACGCCTACCTGCGCTTGAAGCCCCGACCGGCCCTACAACTGCTCTTCATCGAGGAACCCGAAGCCCACCTGCACCCCCAGATGCAGGAAGTCTTCATCAGCAACATCAACCGCCTCTTGGAGAGGGAAGAGTGGGCCGTCCAGGCGGTCCTGACCACCCATTCCTCGCACATTGTCGCGAGTAGCGGTTTTGGTGCCGTGCGCTACTTCGACTGCAACGGTCCCGCCCTCAAGGTCAAGGACCTCTCCGACTTCGAGCACACCACCAAGCAGCAGACCAACGGGAAGACGACCCTTCAGTTCCTCGCCCAGTACATGCACACGCACCGCTGCGACATGTTCTTCGCCGACCGCATCATCTTGATCGAGGGAACCGCTGAACGGCTCCTCCTCCGCGCCATGATCAGCAAGTGTGCGCCTGAACTGGCAAACCAGTACATCTCGATCATTGAGGTCGGCGATGCATACGCCGCCCGGTTCAAGACTCTCCTGGAGTTCCTCGGCGTCCCGGCGCTGGTAATCACCGACCTCGACTCGGTAGACCCCGCCACCAAAAAACGCTGCGCGCCCGACACCGGCGGTGCTCTCACCTCCAATGCCACCCTCAAGGATTGGGTGCCGAAGCTCAGTGAGGTCAAGGCGCTCCTGCAGGCCCCGGCAGAGGCGAAAGTCTGCGGGAACGTACGCGTCGCCTACGAGATGCCGGAAGCGGACGGGGGGCCGTGCGGGCGCAGCTTCGAGGACGCCATGATCATTGCCAACGCTGACATGTTCGCCCGCAACCTGGGCACCCTGGCCCTCAAGAACGCCTTCACCAGCGAGGTCGGCATCATGCCGAGCCCCGAGGCCATCGCTGCCGCCGCCTTCCCCATCGCCGAGCGACTGAGCCGCAAGAAAACCGACTTCGCGTTCGACATGGTCCTCACGGAGGGCTGGACGGTCCCCCGCTATATCCGGGAAGGCCTGCAGTGGCTGATGAGGTAGAAGTCCGCGAAGGTATCCGCGCCGCCCTCGACGCCCGGAGCAACTTCCTCGTGGAAGCCGGGGCCGGCGCCGGCAAGACCACGGCCCTGGTGGAAGCCCTTCTCTACCTGCTCAACACCCGGCGGTCCGCCCTGGAACAGGCCGGTAAGCAGATCGCCTGCATCACCTACACCAACGTGGCCAAGCACCAGATCAAGCAGCGCATCGCTGACGACCCCCTGGTGTACGTCGGCACGATCCACGAGTTCCTGTGGAGTCTGATCCAAGATCATCAGCGCGAACTGCTGGACGCTCTCATCGAGTACAACCAAGGCTTGCCGCGCCCCCAGGACATGGCAGAACTCGCTTCCGGCCTCCGGATCGAGTACCAAGATCGGGGCCGGCGCTTCGCCGACGGGAAAATCTCCCACGACGAGGTCCTCGCGCTCGCATCCGCACTGATCGGCTCTCACTCCAAACTCGCGAGGATCATCGCCCACCGCTACCCGGTGGTCTTCGTCGACGAGTACCAGGACACCTTCTCTGCCACCGTCACCCTCCTCTTGGACCACATCGCCACGGCGACCGGACCCGCCTGCACCGTCGGCTTCTTCGGCGACTCCATGCAGAAGATCTACAACACCGGCGTCGGCGCCCTGGAGCGGGACGACCTGATCACGCTCACCATGCATGGCAACCACCGCTGCGCGAAGCCGATCGTCGACGTCCTGAACAAGATCCGACCCGACTTGATCCAGCAACCGGACCCCGACAAAACTGCAGGCGAGGTCCGCCTGATCCTCAAGCTGCCCGGCGCTGAGGACGAGAACCCGGTCCAGCGGGCCCGGACAGTGCTCGACACCTGCGGCTGGCCTGCGACGGGGGTCAAGTACCTGAGCCTGACGCACCGCAGCATCGCAGCCGCTCATGGCTACCCCAACCTCCTCCAGCTTTACAGCAAACGAGGGAGCCACGGGAGGGACGACCTTCTGGAGGGAACCGAGCCTTACGCCCAGTTCATGAAGAGCATCGAGGAGCTGTGCGCCGCCTACGAAGCCCAGGAGTACGCCCACCTCACTTCCCTGCTCGGCACAGGGCCTCTCACCATCCGCAAGCACTCGGACAAAGCCAGGATCAACGGCATACTCCAGGAGATCACCGCCGTCCGGGCCACGGGCACCGTTGGCGACGTCCTTGACGCCGTTACCCGCGCCAAGCTGATCACTCCGCCGGGCAGGGTCAAATCCATTGAACGCACCATCGGCGCGGAGGGCCTCGACGAACGTGCCCAAAGAGACGCCGACTTCGCGGCTGGCCTGCGCGCTATCAAATACCAGGAGGTTGTCCGTCTCACCGAGTACCGCAACGAGCTCACCCCCTTCTCCACCCAGCACGGCGTTAAGGGCGACGAGTTCGAGAACGTCGTGGTCATGATCGACGACAGCGCATGGAACCAGTTCAACGTCGACCGCATGCTCACCGGAGACGACCACCGCAAGGAACGAGCCTCCCGCTCCCGCAACCTCTTCTACGTCTGCTGCTCCCGGGCCGTCAGGCGCCTAGCGGTCGTCTTCGTGACTCCGCTCAGCCCGCCCAGCGAAGCAGTGGCACGGCAATGGTTCAGCGGCGCTACGGTCCACGACTAATGCTCTGACCGCGCAGCGCCGGCCGGAGTAACCTGCGATCACCCGTTCACGGTGCATGTTGGAACCCGGGGTGGTCAGGGTGCTCAGCAATGGTGGTGAAACGGCTTGTAGAGGTCCGACAGCGACCGGTGCTCGTCGCTTGGAACGGGGTGACCTGGCGCAGCCAGCTCAACTGAGGTCGCGCCGGTGGGCCGCTGGCAGCTCCACCGGTGGACAGCCGGTGGACAGACGCCTTTGGACGGTGCAACACAGCGCGGCACAGGCCAACCTGCCGCACGTGCTCTGATCAGGAAAAACGTCACCACGCAGCACGACGAGGTACCAGGCAACACGAACGCTCATGGTCTCGTAATGCGTAGGTCTCGGGTTCGAATCCCGAAGGCGGCTCTTTCTAAGCCCAGCCCAGACAGTGTCTGAGCTGGGCTTTCTCGTTCAGCGGATGCGGCGACGGCGTTGTGCGCGGGCCGTGCGGCTGTCCCTGGTCTCAATGCTGGTCTCAACGGACGGTTCGGGGCGGGGCTCCGGCTGCGGCTCCGGGGCGGGTGCCGGGCTGGGCATGAAGGTATTGCCCATGCGACGCATGGCGTCCTTCGACAGGTGTGAGCGCCCCTTCACGTACCGGCGGGTCTGACTGATCTGGGTGTGCCGGAGTATCTCCATGATCGTGGGCATGTCCACCCCGAGTTCGTTCAGGATCGTCCCGGCGGTGTGGCGGCTCCCGTCGTACAGGCGCCGGTCGTCGATCCCGGCTTCCGCCAACAGTTCCTTGAACTCTTCCCAGTCCTGCCGCGGGTCGAGGGGACGGCCGTCCGGGCGGGTAAAGACCAGCTTGGTTTCCTCCCACGCGTCGCCAGCTGCGGCGCGCGCTTTCTGCTGCTGCGCCTGGTGCTCGCGCAGGTAGGGGATGAACGGCGGCGGGATGGGTACGGCGTTCCGGCTCTTCTTGGTCTTGGGGCGTGTGAAGACCAAGCCGCCGCCCTTGCGGTCGGGGCATGCGCGGGCATGGCCTGTGCAGCCCTGCGGGCACGGCTTCGGGCAACCGCGCTTGTAGCCCTTGTGGGTCCGGCAGTCCGGCGGGCAGGGCTCGAACCGGTGGAACTTGGTGCCGCACGCGTGCGGGTCCTCGCAGCCGTGGCGCCACGTCAGCCGCTGTAGCTGCCACTCCGGGCGGAAGAGTTCGTTGTCGAAGTCGACGTACGGCCACCTCAGACCGAGGGTCTCGCCCTGCCGGAAACCCATGCCGACACCGACACACCAGCGCATGAACGTGGGGCGCTTCGCGGCGGCTCTCAAGAACGCCTTTGCCTCTTCCGTCGTGAACGGGTTCGCCTCCGTCTCGTCGACCGTGGGCGGGTCAACGAGGGTGGCCACGTTCTCGACAACGAGGCGCCGGCGGTGAGCGATTTTCAGGGCACGGGACAGGATGCGATGCACCTTCAGCACGTGTGAGGGTGCGTGGCCCTCGTCGAGCATGACGCGGTACATCCGTTCCAGGTGCTCCGGCTCAAGCTTGTCGAGACGGTGTTTGCCGATGCCGGGCACGATGTCGTTCCTGGTCTTGGACCAGTAGTCATCCAGTGAGCGCGGCTTGAGCTTCAGGGATGCGATGTCGGTGAGGTAGGTGGTCATCCACTGCTCTACGGTCGGCTTCCGGCCTGCCTTGGGGGCGCGTGCCTTGTCCCGCAGGTCCTCCAACTCGCGGACCTTGCGCTTCACTTCGGTTTCCGTCCGGGCCCGGCGGTGGCGCCGGTCGGGGCTGCCGTCGTCCTTGACTCCCATGGTGACGCGACCATGCCACCAACCGTCATTGCCCTCGTAGACGGACGACTCCATGTTCGGCTTCTTGGGGCGGGGGCTCATGTGCTCCTCTGTGCAACAGAACGGCTCCGGGCACGGTGCCCGGAGCCGAGTGGGGTGAGGTGATCAGGCTGCGGCCGGTTCGAGGGCGTTGACGTACGCCTCCAGGTCGCTGCGGCGGATGCGGCGCGAGCGACCGCGCTTGACGTAGATCAAGGCGCCTTCAGCCATGAGTTCGTAGACGGTTGAGCGGCCGAAGCGGAGAACCTTGGCGGCTTCTTCCGGGGTGTAGAGCAACTGATCGGTGGGCGACTCGATGGCGGTACTCATCGGCGCGTACCTCCGTGGCGGGACGGCTCCGGGCCGGAACAGGGTTGGGGTGACATTGCTCTGAGCCGCGACTCACCGCGACTCAGAGCGTGCTGCCGGGGGCGGTCTGAGTCGCGGTGAGTCACGACTCTGGCTGATGTGGTTCGGAGGGCCTGAGGGTGATGCCGGCGTAGATGGCCACCTGTCGGCCGTAGGCGTCCCGGGGGCGGGTGCGGTTGAGCTGGGGGACGACGGAGAGGAGGTTGCGGCCGAACACCTGCTTTGTGCCGGGCTTGACGCCGTTGTCCTCTGCCCAGTCCCGCCAGACGCTCCACAGCGTGTCTACGGGGATGGTGCACGTCGGGCCGGTGGTGCAGCGTTCGCGGATGAACGCGCTGGTGGGGGATGCGGTGTCGCGCATCGTGATGACCGCTTCTCGGCTGGATTTCGGCTCGGTGATCCGCCCGGTGCGCTCCAACCGGGCCAGTCCGTCAAGGGCCCAATTGAGGATGCCGGGCATCTCTGCGGCGAGCTTGTCGGTGAGGGTGGTGTCTTCCTTGCCCAGCCACGACACGGTCATGTTGAGCAGGACGAACCGGCGGGCGATGACGCCGGATGAGTCGCCGAAGTGCGGCAGTTCGTTGGACAGGATCATCAGCCGGGTAGGCAGCTTGCCGGTCCAGGGCTCGCGGTACTTGCGGTCGATGTCGATCGTGTCCTCACCAGAGATCGTCAACAGCCGCTCAACCACCTGACTGTTGTCGTTCCCGGACAGGCGGGCGTCGGAGATGACCGCGAGCGGCTTGCCCAGCAGGGTGGACAGTCCGAAGTTCGTGCCGAGTCCGGCGAGCGTGGGGCCGGCGAGGTTCTCTTTGCCGACCAACTCTTTGAGGACGCGGGCGATCGTGCCCTTACCGGAACGCGTCGGGCCGACCATGAGCAGAATCTTCTGTTGGTCGGTGCGGCCGGACAGGACGTAGCCGAACCATTCCTGTACGGCGTGGATGGCGTCGGGGTCGTCGGGCCAGAGCTGGGCCAGGAAGCGTTCCCACGTCGGTGCGGTGGCGGCGGGGTCGTAGGTGAAGGGGACGGACACGAGGTTGAAGAATCCGGGACTGTGCGGCAGCAGTGCGCGGTCACGGATGCGCAGCAGACCGTTCTCACACGCCACGATCGGGCCGCCGTCCGGCTCGCCGTCGCGGTCGATCCACGCGGGGGCGTCGGTGTCGGTGGGCAGCAGAGTGATCGCTCCGAGCGCGTCAAGAAGGTTGCTGATCTTCTGCTTCGTCGGTGCCCAGTCGCGTTCCTCGGGCTGCCCGTCCTTGCCCGGTGCCTGGTAGGTGGCGTGTTCGAGACGGGTGTACATGTGGGCGCGCATCTGCGCTTCGTCCATCTCGCGCCAAGATGTGCCGGTCCACCGCATCCACGATGCGCGCCAGCGGCGGCAGACAAGCTGTCCGTCCTCGGTCTGCCAGTCCGGCAGCAGCCGGCGGGCGACGGCGAGCGGGTTGGAGGGCGCGGGCAGCTCTTCCGCGCGCGGCTCAGAGCGAAGGGCAGAAGGGACGCCCTTGCGGGCGGCGCCTGCCGACTCGCCCACGGCCGTGCGTGCTGCGGGCTGTGCGGCGTCCTTCGGGCCGTTGTCGGGGGTGTGGGGCCTTTGCGTCATGCGGTGGCTCCCTGGCCGGTGTTGAGGCCGTTGGTGACCGCGCGGCGGGCGTACGCCTCCGGGACGCCCACGGCGACGGCGGCGGCCACGATCTCTTCCCCGAGCGCGGCGAGTCCGCAGGGTCCCGGGCAGGCGGTGTGCTGTACGGCGAGGAACCGCGCGGCGCCGAACGCTTGTGATCCGGCGCCGGATTCGGTGCGGGCGCGTACGAGGGTCAGACCGCGTGCCAGGCCGGTGCGCACGAAGCGTTCGTTGTGGCGGCATCCGGTGGCCGCGTGGCGGTCCCAGGTGGCGCGGGGGAGGGAAGACACCACCTCTGCGCGGGCGGGGGTGGTGTCTTCCTTCGCGGTGAGGGCGCGGACGGCCGACGGGAGTTCGAGCGTGCGGCCGGTGCCGGTGCCGAGCCATCGGGCGTACTGCATGTGCGATTTGATGTCGACGCCGGGCCGGACGGCGTTGGCGGAGCGCATCACGCCGCGGTAGATCCAGTGTTCGCCGCGGGTGGTCGGCACGGTGCGGGTGGCGGGCAGCTGCGCGCGGGCCCATGCGATGGCGGCGGGGTTGTCCAGGTCGACGACGGTGACGCCGGCGCCGCCGGGGTGGTAGCCGACGCCGTGCGCGTGCTGCCAGGCGTGGGCCCATGCGGGGGAGGTGAGGACGTGGGGGTCTGTGGTGGCGGCGGCCCATCCGTGGCACGGTGCCGGGCACTGGCAGGGGCCCGCGTTCTTCATGTGGGGCCGGTCGCCGCATGCACTGTTCTTGCAGTTCGGGCAGTTGCCGAACGGCCGCTTTCCCGCGCGCAGGGGGAACGTCGGTACGCCGTGGGCGGCGAGTTCCAGCGCGATGCGCAGGGCTTCGGGCGGGGCGATTCGGGCTCGCCGAAGGGGGGTGGGTTGGGTCATGCTGGGTGTCTCCGGTCCTGTTGCAGGGTGCTGGGGGACAAGGGCGGCCCCGGTTCTTTGGCGAGATGCGGGGGCCGCCCTTGGCGCAGCTAGGCGACGTGGTCGGGGGCGGTGTCCCCGAGGGCCGGTTGGTGCCACGACGGCAGGGAGCTGAGGACGCTACGGCGCCAGTTCAGTGCGTAGTCGAGGCAGTTGGCGCAGTTCTTGTGGGTGTGGCCGGTCATGGGCGGTTTGCGGCGGGCGTCGTAGGACCATGCGAGCGAGTCGGCCAACGTGAGGGCGTGTCCGCAGCTGCGCAGTCCCAGGGTCTTGAAGCCGAAGCCGTGCAGGCTCAGGCCCCGTTCGGCGAGCGTGGTGACGATCGTGGCGGCCTGGCCGGTGGCCTGGCGGCGGCAGACGGAACCGAGTCCGACGACGGGTTCGGCCGCAAGGTCGACGCCCGCTTTCTCGTAGTCGTCGGCGCATCGGCGGTAGTCGTCGGGTTCCCAGCCCTGAAGGACAGGGGCGATGGGGAGGTCGGGCGCCGCGCTGCGCAGGGACAGGAAGTTGTCGATCGTGCGCCGTTGGTGCTCTGCCACGCTCAGGCCGGTGAGTCCGGTGATCCAGGGCTCACACATCCAGTCCATGGGCGCGGCCCATTCCATGCGGCCGATCTCGTCCCGGAAGCGGCGCACGGCCGCAAGGTAGACGCAGGCGGGGGTGCGCCATGTGCCGTGCATGGACAGTTCGGTGAACCCGCCGGAGTCCAGCGCCCACGGTGCTGCGGCGCGCGGCAGGGTCCGGCGGCGGGCGAGGCGGCGGTAGGAGACGAACAGGGGAACGTTCGCCGTGGCGAGCCATCCGGGCTGATGCGTGCCGAGGAAGAACCTCACGCGGTCTCCCTCAGTGGTGGAAGTGGTTGCGCTTGATGACGGCCTTGCGGATGTTCACCGTGGTCGCGCCCTTGTGGCCGCTCGCGCTGAGCACCTGTATGGCGACCCATCCGCCGAAGATGACGGCGGCGAGGATGACCAGTTGGGTGACCAGGGCGGTGAGGGCGGTGATGAACGCGGTCAGCAGGAACAGCCCGCCGCACACGGCGAGGAACCCGACGCCTCCGAGGGCGACGTTCACTGCCGCGCGGGAGACGGCCGGCTTGGCGGTGAGGGGTTCGGACTGTGCGGGGGCCACGGCGTAGCCGGTGACGACACGGCCGTCCGGGAGGACGATGCTCGCCACGGCCGGGATGCTGCCGGGCTGTACGGGCAGGACCGGTGCCGGGTGCGCGGGCGTGAGCGGGGTGGGCCGGTGGACTTCCAGGGCCGTCGGTTCGGCCGGAGTCCCGTAGCGGGTGGGCTCGTTCACGGTCGTGGTCCCCTTCTCAGTTGCCGAGTGCGGCGAGCGCGTCGGCGGACGCCTGCACGAGGTTGTGGATGGGCTCGTAGGCGCCGGTCCCGGCGGTGAAGAACCCGAACATGAACAGGACCAGGGCGGCGCCGCCGCCCGCGGACTTGGTCCGGACGGCGAACGCGGACGCGGCGCCGAACAGCAGGACGGCGGAGATGTTGAGGATCATCGGGTTCGGATGCCTTCCGGACGGGGGGTGTCGGTGCCGGCGCGGTAGATGCGCGCCCAGCGGTTGTAGAGCCAGCGGCCGACGCGTATGCGCTTGCCGGTGGCCTTGCAGCGGCGGCAGTCCTTGCCACGCTTCAACCGGCCTTTGCGGTCGGTCTTGAGGGCGTGGCCCATGCCGCGGCACTTGCGGCAGTCGCCGAACGGCGAGGCAGCACACAGCCCGCCGTAACCGAGCGTGACGGTGGACAGGCAGGCGATAGCAAGGAGGATGGGGGTCATGAGGGGCCCTCCGGGCGGGTTTTCGGGAGTTTCCGCAGGTGGGTCGCTATCCGCTAGCGGCCTGATGAACGGCGGTTTGGGGCGCTAGCGGGGCCGCTAACGTTAGCGGGGCGTGCCGCTATCGTTAGCGGCCCCGGAGCCTCAGCCCGCGTCCCGCTTTCCGTCACGCTCCGCAATCGCGGCCGTGATGTGGGAGCGGTCGATACCGCGGCGGTTGACGACCTTGCCGTCCACCCGGCGGCCCACCTGGATGGTGGCGACGCCGTGCGGCTTGAGCGCGGCGGCGAGCGCGTCGGGCTCCCATCCGCCGTAGACGTCGGGGCGCAGTTCTGCGAGCCGGGCCACGACCGTTTCGGACCACTCCTTGGCCTGAGCGGCGGGGACGACGGCGAGGATGTCGGCGAGCAGGTCGTAGGACGGCCCGGTCACCGCCTCCGGCGCCTCACCGAGCGCGTGACCGGAGAGCAGTCCGGCCGTCTCACGCGCCTTGCGGGCACGGGCCGCGATGGTCTCGGCTCCGGGCGCGTCGACGTAGACACCCGAGACGATCCGGGCGTCCGCCCCTTCACCCACGAAGTAGTGGATGCCCTTGTCACCCCAGGCGAACATGGTGGCCCGCACGCCGCGCTTGTAGGCGGACGTGCCGAGCACCATGTCGTTCTCGGTCTGGCCCATGACCTTCAGGCACCACCGGGCGGACGCGTTCGCGGAGATGCCGGTGGGCAGCGACTTGGCGTCGGGGCGCTGCGTGGCCAGCAGCATCACGATGCCGGTGGCGGGGCCGCGCTTGACCAGGTCGGTGGCGATCTCCTCGAACTCCTTGCCGTGCTCGGGGTGCTCGAACAGCACCTGGCACTCGTCCACCCCCACCACGATCGGGTGCAGCCCGAGCGACCGCTTGTCCGCGAGTTGGCTGGTCACCTTCGACTCGGGGCAGATATCGCGGGGCAGGGAGCGGATCACCTTGGTGCGGCGGCGCAGTTCCTCACGCAGCGCCCGCCAGTCGGCGAGCGCGTAGCCGATGGCTTCGTCGTCGTCGCCGGCGGCGTGCCGGTGGGAGACGGCGTTGCCGACCGGGTCCAGGTCGCCGGTCCCCTTCATGTCGTAGGTGTGCAGTTCCGCCCGCGGGTCCAACGCTGCGATGAGCAGCAGCAGACGCAGAAGGAACGTCTTGCCCATACGCGGAATGGCGCCGATCACCCCGGCGATGTACATGAGGGTGACGTCGATCCAGCGTCCGCGCTGGTCGGTGCCGTACGCGACGGGCTTGAACAGGTCCACCGCACCCGCCTTGGCCAGCGGCCATTGCGGCTTCTTCGACGTGGTCAGGTCCTGGTCACCCACCCACAGCACGAGGTGCCCGGTGTGCTCCTGCGCCACCGCTTCGGGCCAGACGCAGCCGAGGGGGCGGCGCAGGCCGGAGGCGAGCCGGTCGCGGCGCTCGATCACGTCGGTCACGGTCACGCCGTAGGGGAGGTTGCCCTGAGCACGCCAGCCGGGGCCGTCGCGGGTGATCGGGGCGGTGAACTCGAACCCGTCCCGCCCCTTCGACTGCGCCTGATTGATCGCCGGAATGCCGAGCGCTCCGAGGGCGCGCAGCACGATGTCGGACGTGAGCTTGGTGGCCTTGGGCAGTTCCACCGCGCGGTGGACGACCGGGGCGTCCGCCTTGCGGCCGACGGCACCGAGCGCCATCACCAGCGCGGTCACCGAGACGGCCTGAAGCCAGCCGGGGGCGAGCACGTACATGGCCAGTGCCGTGCCGAGTCCGAGGAACATGCCCAGCACGGTGACCAGGGTGCGCAGCCGCACGCGGCCGTCTCGCTGCCTCGACAGCTTGAGGTACTCGGCTGCGTCCTCGCGGCGGACGGCGGCGAGGCGGACGGGTTCGCCCTCCCGGTCGGCCACCCACCGCATCGTGCCCCCGACGAACCGGGCGGCGCCGGTCGGGGCCTGAAGGGCGAGACGGGCGGCGTAGACCGGGCTGCGAAGGGCGTGGTAGCCGGCGGCGTGGGTGTAGTGGCGGGCCACCCACGCCGACGCCGTCTTGAGTTCCGCCAGGGAGCGCAGCCACGCCGGGACGACCGGGCGGCGGCGGGCGGCGGCGAGCCGACCGAGGTAGCCGGGACCGGCCGCCTTCAGCGTCGGGGAGTCGACCAACACGGCCGTGGTCGGGTCGGCCGACTCCGCCCCCGACTCGGTGGGGTGGGAGTCGGGCGATCGGTCGGCGGTCGGTCGGGGGGTGGGGTCGGTCGACTCGGTGCGGGCGGATCGGGCCTTGTCCAGGTCGACCACTTCGCCGCCGGAGTCGGCGGTCATCTCGGCTTCGAGCCGGTTGAAGAGTTCGTGGTCGTCGTCGGGGTGCTTCACTGAGAGTCCTTCTCTCGGGAGGAGGGAACGGGGCCCGGCCGCTGTCTTGGTCGGTCGTGACCGGGCCCCGAACGCCATGTGTCTAAAAGAGGCCGCACTGATCCGTAGAGGCTGCGGGCAGTTGCTTGCGGGCGAGCCGGGCGGCGGCGGTGTGGCAGTCGGGGCACCACGCCCGCAGGTCGCTCGCGGGCAGGCGGGCGGCGGTGAGGTCGGTGGCGAGCGGGTCGGCCGGCGCGGCCATGAGGCGGACCCGTCGGCCGTGCTTGCTGGTGTAGTGGTCGTGCTCGCGCGGGCAGCGTCCGCCGTCCCGGTTGTGGGGGTTGCCGCACTCGCCGCCGCACTGGCAGCGGTGGCCAGCAGCCTCCATCACGGTGTTGAAGACGGCGGCGCCGACGATGGGCTGTGACTTCACGCCGCCACCCCCCGCACGCTCGGTTCGGCCCGGTGCAGCAGGATTCGCAGGGCGGCGGCGGCCTGCGGCCAGACCACCCCGTTGCCGAGCGCTTTGAGCTGCGCGGTGCGCGACAGTCCCGGTACGGCCGTGACGTGCCCGGCGGGTAGGGCCATGAGCCATTCCACGAAGGGAGGGTTCAGCCGTCCCAGAGCGTCAGTTGGTCCGGGGGCGGGGTGGCCGATGACCGTTTCCCACCGTGCGATGGCGGGGGTGTAGGCGCCCCAATCCGGTGTGCCGCGGAGGGAAGTGTCAGGTCTCCCTTGCTGCCGCGCTGGTTCGGGCCGCCCTTGCTCCCGTCCGTCGCCCGTGGCGTCGGCAGCAGGGAGCCCACTTCGGCGGCGAGGCTCTTGCCGTGCCGGCCCGCTTCCTGCGAGGGCGAGCGTTTCGTCTGCCGGTTCTCGTTCGCCGACGCGCGCGGGGTCGGCAGCAGTGCCCCGCTGAACGTCAGGTCCGTCAGCGTCGACGAGGCGCTGCGAGGGTTCGGCGCCGTCGACTGACGGGCGCCCTTGGCGTCCCCGACCAACGGCGTCGGCAGCAGGGAGACAACGTGCCGCAGGTTCATCCCGCCCCGCGCCGCGTGCCCGGTCCCGGTCGCCTCCGACGTCGAGGGCGTCGGCAGCAGAGAGACCGTGGCCGGAAGCCCGTCCGGGTATCCCCGCCCCTTGGCGTCCCTCGCCCGTGGCGTCGGCAGGCCAGGTGAGCAGGAAGAGCCGGTTGCGGCGGTGAGCGGCACCGACGTCGGACGCGCGGACACACACCCACTCCGCATCGAACCCGAGGGCGGCAAGGTCAGCGAGCACGGTGTCGAATCCGAGAGAAAGGTGCCCTGCGACGTTCTCAAAGAACCCGAACCGGGGTCGAAGAACGCCAAGGGCGCGGGCGATGTACGGCCAGATGTGCCGCTCATCCTTGATCCCCTTCCGCTTGCCCGCCGTGCTGAACGGCTGGCACGGGTAGCCACCGGTCAGCACGTCGACCGGTTCGACCTCGTGCCAGTCCACGGCGGTGATGTCCTGAAGGTTGGGCACGGTCGGGTGGTGGTGGGCGAGGATCCGGCAGGCGCCGGGGTCGTTGTCCGCCACCCACGCCAGTTCACCGCCGAACACGTGCTGTACGGCCATGTCCAGACCGCCGTAGCCGGTGCACACCGAGCCGATCCGCAGCCCCGTCACGCCGCCACCCCCACGACCGGAGCCGACGGGGTTGCGTGGGTGCCGGAGCGTCCGGCGCGCCGTCCGGCCAGGGTGGCGAACAGCCTGCCCAGCCCCGCCCGACGGGTACCCGACCGGGCTTGCTTGGCCGCGTACATGGCCTCGTCCGCTCGCCGCAGCAGACCGGACAGATCGTCTGCGGGGAAGTCCGCGGCGCGCACCCACCCGAGAGAGACCGTGGTGCGTGCGGCCGGGTCCTGGCCGTCGGCCGGGCGGGCGAGCACGCTGTGCAGCACGGCGAGCATGTCGCCGGCCATGCCGTGGTCGTCGAGCAGGACGGCGGCGAACTCGTCACCCCCGAGCCGTCCGGCCACCCCGCGCGGTCCGGCGTGGTGGGCGAGCCGGTCGGCGGTCGCCTTCAACAGCGCGTCCCCGGCGGCGTGCCCGTAGGTGTCGTTGATGTGCTTGAAGCGGTCGACGTCGGCGAGGACGACGACCGCGCGCGGGTCCTTCAGCAGGGTGGTGGCGCGGCGGGTGAAGCCGTCGCGGGTGCGCAGCCCGGTGAGCGGGTCGCGCCGGGCGGTGTTCAGGCAGCTGCGCAGCCACCACACGTGCCCGGCCCACCCGGCGGCGAGCGGCAGCGCGGATAGCAGGACCGTGGCCAGGGTGTTCACGCGGCCACCCCCTCAGCCTCAGCCACGGTGCCGGATACGGCGGCGCCGGTGTCGACGATGTGCGGGGTGAGGGTCTGCGCGCGTTCGGCGAGCAGGGCGTCACGCACCTGCCGGGCCGGGCCGGAACCGCAGTGCAGCACCTTGCGCAGCGCCTCACCGTTGATCTGAGCCTCCGGCCAGTCCGCCGTGACCGTGCGCGCTTCGGCGAGCAACTCGGCAGGCGTGCGCTGCGGAGCCGCGGCCTTCTTGCCCTTGGCCGTGCTCGCCCGTGGGCGCGCCGGTTTGGGTGCCTCGCGCTTCGGTTCCGTCGGCTCCGGCTCCGGGTTGGGGGTGACGGGTGCGGTGTCGGCGGCGGGGGTAAGTTCGCCCATCCGCAGCATCACCCGCGAGCGCCGTGGTGTCTTCCAACGCCACAGCGGCCCGTACTCCTCACGCAGGTCCGCGCGGGCCAACAGGCGTTCCCGCTCGCAGCCGAGCGCCAGACTGTAGGAAGTGACCTCCCAGAGCGTCATGCGGCGCCACAGGGCGAACGTGGACAGCGGGGCGAGCAGCCAGCGGGAGAACCGGATCTTCTCCATCCTGCGGCCGGTGGCGGCGCCGATCCGCACGGCGTAGACGTGCGCGCCGATCTCGGAAAACACCACCCACAGCAGCGGCATCGTGCCGTGCGCCACCTTCGCCCACAGCCCGTCACCCGCGGCCACGTTCAAGCCGCAGGTGATCAGGGTGAGCGCCCAGGGCACGAACCGCACCCACGCCAACGCCATGTCCATCCGGATCAACAGCAGGTTGGCCACGGTGAACACCGGAATGGCCGTGTCGATCCCGACCGGCAGCATCCACGGGGAGCTGAACCCCCACCGCGCGGCGGCGGCGGACACGGCGTCGAAGGAGGAGATCAGACCGAGCGCCCCGACTCCGGCGGCGGCGAGCGCGCCGACTCCGGCGAGCCCCATTTCCGGGCGGGTCAGCGGCGGCACCGCCGGACGCTCAGCGGTCTGTGTCGTGTCGGTGGTGGTCATGACGTCACCCCCCGGCGGCGGTTCTCCGCGTGGCTGCGCTGGTTTGGCTGCGTCCGCGGGGCGCCCTCGTACCAGACGAACGGCGGGATGCCGTCCGCAGCGGTGAACACCCGGATGGCGGCACCCGCCGGCGCGTCGGGCAGGGGGTAGACCCTGCCGCGCTCCAACGACGCCAGCATGCGGGCCCCGTGGTGCTCGCAGCCTTCCGCCCCGGCGTTGCCGGAGTCCAGCACGGTCACGACGGCCGGGCCGTCGCACGGGGTCGGGTCGTCGGGGTGCGCGGCCGGGCAACGCGCGGCACCGGTCACGCCGCAGTCCCCGTCCGCCGGACGGACCCGGGCCGCGGCCATCAAGGCCACGCGCGCGGGGTGCGGGTGGTACTCCGGGGTGGTGTCCTCGCACCACTCCCACCCCGCACCGTCGGCGAGTGTGTAGCCGAGCGCGGCGAGCGCGGCCGACCGCTCTTCGAGCGTGGGCGCCTGCAACGAGGTGGGCCAGGTGAAGACGGGCCAGTCACCGGCTCGTCCGGGGACCATGACGAACAGCTGCCAGCACGGTCCGGCCGTCCGTTCGGGGGCGGTGGTGCCGCAGCACCGCACACTGATCTGCGCGCGCAGCGCCCGCCCGGTCATCGGGCACCGCCCCACACCGTGAGCAGCGCGGCGAGGATCAGCAGCGCGCCGCCCGCCATGGTCAGGTCGACCGCGCGGCGCAGGGCGGTGAACTTCACCACCGCGAGCCGGGACAGCCCCGCCACGTCGGCGGCGAGATCCCCGCCGCTGAGGGTGGCGGTGATCTCGTCGGTGGTGAGGGTCGCCCACAGCGGGAAGCCGTGCCGTCCGCTCAGGTTGGGCCGCACCGACCGCAGCAGCAGACCAGCGGCGCCAACCAGAACGGTCACCCCCAGCCCGCCCGCCACGTACGCGGGCACGTTCAGCGGCAGGTCACGGGCCACCGTCCACGTGCCGGCGAGTACCGCACCGACGAACGCCAGCAACAGGCCCGTCTTGGCGTCCGTCCGCGCTATCTCCGCCTTCACCTCAGCGTGCGCGGCCGTCACGTTCTGCGTGATGGCCGTCGTCATGCCGCACCCCCGCTCAACTCGCCGTTCACCAGCGCCCGCCGCGTCGCCAGCATCCGGCGCTGCGCCCTGCGCACCCGCCGCACGGCGAGTTCGTCGGGGTGCTCGTTCAGGGTCTTGATCAGCGCGTCGAGCCGCTTGACGTCCGCCTCGATCGCGGGCATCTCCGACTCGATCGCGTGCAGTTCCGCAGCCGTGGGCTCGCGGTCGTGGTCGTCGGCGGTAACACCCGCCTGATCAGCACCGATGTGCTCCATGGGTCGTGGTTCTCCTTCGTAGGGTGAACGGCCCGAACAGCACCCCCGGAGGGGCAACTCCGGGGGTGCGCGCCGTTGTGCATGCCGCACGCGAGTGGTGCGGCGGGCCGCGGTGAGGTGCGGCTGGTGCCCCGGGCCGGATCCGGTCCGGCGTCGTCGCGGCCCCCGCCGCAGGGCGGCGGGTCCGGGGCGGGTGGGATGCTGGCTGCGGTGTCTCAGGGGGTCGGTTCCACAGCTGCGGCGAGGATGTCGGCGTGGTCGAACGCCAGTGGCGGCAGGTCGTTCAGGGGCCACCACTGGGCGTTGGTCGCGTCATCACCGGCCTCGACGATCGTTCCGGGGATGACGGTCAGGTGGTAGGCGACGGTGACGTACCTGCCGCGCGGGTCACGGCCGGGCTGGTCGAACGTGCCGATCTGCTCCAGCTCTTCCGGCGCCGCGTGTACGCCGGCCTCTTCGGCGAGTTCGCGGGCGGCGGCGGCGCGGCTCGTCTCACCGGAGTCGACGTGACCGCCGGGCAGAGCCCACTGGCCCTTGAAGGGGTCCCAGCCGCGTTCGATCAACAGGACGTACCCGTCGGTCGTGGTCACGACGACGTCAGCGGTGTAGCGGATGGTCTCGAAAGTCTCGGTGTACGTCATTTCATCCTGATCTGCTCAGTGTGCGGGAAGGGGGGCGGATCGATCAGCGGCCCGGTCACCACAGGTAGGGGTGCGGGCCGCGGGGGCGCTGCGGTAGCGGGTCCTTCGCCTTCTCGTGCTCGGAGCCGGCCATCAACGGCCGCCCCGGCCACGGGCGTTGTCCTCGCTGCGCTTGTTCGCTTCGGCGTTCTTGCGCGCCAACTCGGCACGCTCTTGATCTGTCAGACTGAGCACCACAGGTGGCCTCCAACCAGGCGCCTGTCTGCGGTCCCCCGGGTTGCACCCCGTGGGGGCCGCTCTGATTCCTCATCAAACGGGCAGGCCACCGACGCGACAGTCGGCGCCCTGCCCGCATGACGAGTGACGGGAAAGCCCGTCACTGTCGTCCGCGGTTCCGTGCGCGCCTTACGCTCCTTCGCTTGGCCGGCGCGTGGTCACCGCGGCCACTCAGTCGCAAACTCGCTGAGTGGACTCCCTCCCTCACGGGTGTCATGGGCCGGGTGCAGCCCAACCACCGGGGTCCCCGTGATCCGGTCCCTGGGCTCTACACCCGAGGGTCAGACCAGCGGCTTAGCCGATGACACCGATCGATCCGTGAAGACGGCGGACTTTTCACGTCTCCCCTGCCGCTCGAACCGCGTGTAAGCAAGTCCGGCGGGGTCTGGCGTGTAGCGGTACCTGTTTTACAGGTACCGCATAGTGGTCCGTCAAGTCTGTCGACGGAACCTCTTGGTTTCGCGCCGGGACTTCCTGGCGCTCACTCAGAATCGCCGCAGGTCAGGGGAGTTGTTCACCCCGTGCGTAGACAGCTCCGGGAGTTCTGGCTACCGTCAAGAGCTCCCTAGAAGTCCCAACGGGGGTACGGATGTCCAACGAACGCTTGCGCTCGGCTCTCTTAGCTCGGGGCATGACGATTCAGGGGTTGGCCGAAGAACTTGAGGTCAATCCGAAGACCGTTGAACGTTGGATCACGCAAGGCAAGGTGCCTTACCGACGTCACCAGTACGCGACGGCCGCAGTGCTGAAGGTCGACGTCACGACACTGTGGGACGACACCCGCACCGTTGACAGTGCAACGGACTTGGCCAAGGCGGAGATTGGCACCGTCTACCCCCACCGGCACACGGTGCCGCCGGGGCTGTGGCGTGAGATCTACGGTCGGGCACAGCACAGCCTTGACGTGCTCGTCTACTCCGGTCTGTTCCTGTCGGAAGACCCGCTCTTTCACGACCTACTCAAGGCGAAGGTGGCGGCAGGCGTGCGGGTGCGCATCCTGCTTGGGGACCCTGGCAGCGCGGCCGTCCAACAGCGTGGCGTAGACGAAGGCCACCGGATCATGGACGGCAAGATTCGCAACGCCATGGTGCTCTACCGTCCGCTCATGCGGAGTCACCCGGACATCGGGTTCCGGCTGCATGACTCGACTCTCTACAACTCGATCTACCGGGCTGATGACGAGATGCTCGTCAACCCCCACGTCTACGGCATCGGTGCCTACCTGGCTCCCGTGCTGCACCTGCGACGCTTGGCGGACGGCGGGTTGTTCGACACGTACGCGAATAGCATCGAACACACCTGGGAGAACGCGCGCCAGATCACCGACGCGGACTTTGCGAGCAACGCAGGAGCATGACCATGGGACGGATCGACTACCTTCACGACCCCGACGCGCCGCCGGCCAACTCGGTTGTGCCGTCTGTCGTCGCGTTCGTGCAGAACGACGCGGGGGAGGTGCTGATGATCCGGCGGTCCGACAATGGCCGTTGGGCACTGCCCGGCGGTGGCCACGACGTGGGGGAGTCGATCAGTGACACCGTCGTCCGGGAGGTCTGGGAAGAGACCGGGATCAAGGCGGAAGTTTTCGACATGTCCGGGATCTACACCGACCCGGGGCACGTTATGAAGTACGACGATGGGGAGGTCCGGCAGCAGTTCAGCATCTGTTTCCGGGCTCGGCCGGTCGGTGGTGAGGTGCGTACGAGCAACGAGACGACAGAGGTCCGCTGGGTCACCCCGGCGGACCTGTCTCAACTCGACATCCACCCCACGATGCGGCTCCGCATCGAGCACGCCATGGATCGGACGCGAAGCGCTCCCTACATCGGCTGACGCTTGACGGCGGCCACCCGTTCGAGCACTCGCGAAGTACTGGCGAGGATCTCCGGTTCGGCTCGCCGGATGAACGTTCCGATCAGGCTGTCGGGCCCGTATCGTCCGGTGATCTCGTTCACCCGGTCGATCGGGTTCGTGGGCGTGCCGTCCGGTGTGGTGTTCATGTCGCAGAAGCACAGCGCGTCATTGAGGTGCGCGTGCTCGCGGGGAAACTCGCCCTCCAGCTCCTCACGCAAGCCTCGCGCCTCTGCTTCCATCCACGAACACGAGTGGTGCGCAACGAGGTTGATGACTCGCTCGTCAGCCTTGGCGACGTCTCGGAGGTAGCGGGCGCCGTCAAGGGGATGAAAGCCGGTCTTGGCAAGGTCGGGGGAGTACCCGATGTCATGCAGGACGGCCGCGGCTTCGAGCAACGCGGCGTCTTCCCCGAGGATGGGCGCGATCGTGCGGGCCCGTTCGGCAACGCCCTGCGAGTGTCGCCACCGGCGCGGCAGCGGCTCAGCCAACAACGACTCAGCCAGGGGGTAAGCCCACTCCGTCAACTCCGACAACTTACGAACGCTCCTCTCGAATCGGCACGGCACGGACTGTCCGCACCTTGCCCTGCCCCCCGCTCGCCAGCACGCCGGCGGACTCTAGCTTGTCCAGAGCCTTGGTCACAGTGGGGCGCGAGACCCCAAATCGCCCAGCCAGCACGGAGGCACTCGGGAACGCTTCCCCTACTTCCAACCCCTCAGCCGTGATGATGTCCGCGATCCGCTGTTCCAGCGGGCGCCGATCCACGCGGGCGCCAGTCAGTACGACTCGCCACCGTCCGCCCTGCGCCGGTTCGGCCACGCCTTCCTGCCGCAGCACGCCGAACGCGCGAAGGGCGACCCCACGCGAGACCTTGTAATCGCGCATGACCTCGGCCAGGGATGGAAGCTCCGCCATGGCTGGATCGGCTGCGATCTGCTTCTTCAACGAGTCGGCGATCTTTAGAAAAGTTCCCCGAGGGTTGGCCTGCTGCGCCACTCGGTCTCCCTCCCAGTCAACTCACCCTGCCACATCTAGGTTCCCATGGTCTGCAAGTCCCCCATTGGCTGGTGCTGGGGCCGCTAGGGTTCTCGGCATAGCTCTGAGGCTGTTGGCACGGAGGGAGCCACTCATGGGTTCACGGGAGTCAGTCACGGGGGCGGGGGACACGGGTACGCGTGACGCGGCCATGGAATCCTTTGAAGAATTCCAGAAGAATGCCGTGCAAGTAATTGAAGGTGACAGTCGTAAGCTTTCGAGCGTCAAAGACGGCATGGCCATGTTCGTTGATTCCAAACCAGGTAAGAGAGGGGAAAGATTCCGTTTCGTTCCTGTTGCTAGTCTGTCGATTGTCGCGGACGATCTAGTTAATGGCGCGGTCGAGCATTCCGAATACGCTGGATTTCTCTTGCCGGGTAGAGGATATGCGGAGTTCACGGTTCGACCTAGCAGGTCGATGCCTCTCCGGAGGTATATCGAGAGACTTAAATGGGTTTCGGATGACGCAGAGTGTAGTCACGCATTCATTCCTTCGGAGCCGACTCGCCCCAACGGTCGTGAGGCAGAATCGAGCAGGATCGGATTTCATGTGCATTCACCCAAGGAAAGGGCGTGCGTGGAGCTTTCGCGAGCTACCGCAACCGCAACGTTTCTGACTGACCCTTGGCCTTTTGTGACGGCGTATCCAGAGAACTCCTTGAGGATGTACACGCTGAAGGTTTTCGTCGAACCTTCACTGGATGGCGAATCCGTGTCACGCCAGGCTACCGATATTGCAGCTCGGTCGATCTTTGAGCTTGACATCAGGAACGGAATCCACTTCGTTCTGGAGCCCCGCGAGCGGTTGCGCGTTTCGTTTGAGGCGTCTCCTGGATCGAACTCGCCAAAGATTCGATTCCCGCGGCTCAAGACCCCGAGGGAAGTTGCGGCACTCTTCTCCTTTGCGGCCGAGGCATCTGATAACCCCCCTTTCATTTTTCTGTCGTACTACCAGGTCCTAGAGTACTTCCTCCCCATGGCGCACAAGCGAGACGCAGTTAAGGCTCTACGGATAGCGTTGAAGGATCCGTACTTTGATGAGGGGGAGGATTCATCTGTCCTGACCTTGCTCAATTCGATTGAGCGCCTTAAGCAGGCTAGTGAAGAAGAGCAGCTCAAGGTTCTTGTGCGGGACTTCGTTCGAGAGGAGAAGTTGAAAGAGTTTTTCGATGATGTAGATGTGAAGCATTTTGCAAACAAAGGACCGATTGCCGGAATTCCTGAAATCTCTTTGCATCCTAAAAGTGAGCCGCTTTCGGTTCAGGTTGCGAAACGGATTTACGCGCTGAGGAATAGAATCGTGCACGCGAAAGATGATCCAAAGTATGCGTCGATTCCAGTTCTTCTGCCTCGAAGTGTGGAGGCTAACAATCTTCAGCCCGATGTCGCTCTAGCTCGGGTTCTGGCTACAGAGGCTCTGATTCATGGCCAAGGATGACTGAGATGGCAGAGGGGCTCTAGGGGGTGCATCGAGGTTCATGGGCCTGATCCGTCGGGCTCATGGTTAGCTTCACAACCGGGGGCGCGGTAGGGGTGGTGGGTCTCAATTACGGTCTCAATTAGCAGTGATTCCGGTCCCGTCCGCCGCGGTCCACTGACGTCCGAAAACTCTGCTGAGCAGGCATTACAGCCGTTTCTTGGATGCCCATGGACACCCCCGGACCAAGATCGGACAACTCGTAATGCGTAGGTCTCGGGTTCGAATCCCGAAGGCGGCTCTGTGGTGAACCCCAGGTCGGGCCTCTGACCTGGGGTTTCTTTGTTTCGTTGACCTTGGAATTCGGGCTAATCGGATATTCATGGTCTATGCATCGTAATGCGTAGGTCCGGGTTGACGGGCGGTATGGATTCTGCCTTGTAAGGCTGTGAACTGGCCTTTTGTTGCTCACTGTCGATCCGCCTCGGCCTGTTCGGAATGATGTGGTGGCCACTTGGTGGCCGAGCGTGCAGCCACTGTGCAGATCGGCTCCTGCTCGGCCGCGCGACTGGAGGCACTCGCGGGAACGGCTGTTGTGCCAGCCCGACAATCGCGCGTTCCAAATACCTGGCCGTCGGGTGCAGGGTGTCGAGCTCCTCCTCGAGCTCGCGGATCTTGCGGCGCAGGGCCTCAATCTCCGCCTCCAGCGTCGGCTTCGCCGCAGCAGGAGCCGGGGTCACCGCCCTCGGCGTGGCCTTGCTGGCTGTCCGAATCCACGTCCGGACCGTCTCCGCGTTCGGGTCCGTGGCGATCGACACGATCGTCGCCCCGGGCCGCGACTCGTATAGCGTGACTACATCTGATCATTCTTGATCAGAATCCGTGCCTCGCGTGCTTCAGCCGCCCGCGAGTAGGCGCTCGCGCTCGGCCGCCACGATCTCCCGTGCCAGCTCAGCATCCGTGATGTCGAACGCTTCCGGGGCGCTGTCGGCGGTTTCGGAGACGCGGGCAAACTCCGCGAAGAGTTGGTTCTTGCGTGCCAGGATCTCAATGATGCGCTGGTCGACGCCTTCCTCAGAGAGCAGGCGGTGCACTTGTACCGACTCCAGCTGCCCCATCCTGTGGGAGCGGCCGATGGCTTGCCATTCGGTCGTCGGCTTGAGCTGGGGCTCGCAGATAACGACGACCGATGCTGACTGAATGTTTAGACCGACGCCGCCTGCCACGATCTGTGCGACGAGGACTGCCCCGTGGCGGGCTTGGGAGAATTCATCAACCATGCTCTGTCGCTTCGCGGCGGGAACAGAGCCGGTAAGGGGCCCGAACACCTTCCCCGGAAGGACCGACGCCACTGCATCGAGGACGTCACGGAAGTACGAGAAGACCAGCACCTTGCGCTCGTTGTCCTCTGCCTCCTGGACGATGTCGATGAGGCGCTGCATCTTCTCGGACTTCGCGCCGGCGCGTAGCGCGGCCTGGCGCATGGCCATGAAGTTGCCTTCGATGACAGCCGCTCGGTAGTGCTGCTCGTCGGCGCTGGACATCGGCATCCACTCGTCGACTTCGAACCGCTCCGGGAGCTCGGTGAGGACGTCTTCCTGATTGCGCCGCAGGTAGGCCGGTGCCACCTGCTTCCGGAACTGGCGAGGAGCGATTTCCGAGGCACTGATCGACAGGTCTGGCCGGAGGTAGCCGACGAGATTGCGGAATTCCTCGATCCGGTTCTCCAGCGGGGTGCCGGTCAGTAGGATCGCTCGCTCCGAGCTCTTGATCAGGGCCGTGGATCGCCGGGTTCGCTGGGCGTCCGGATTCTTGATGTAGTGCGCTTCGTCGAACACCAGGCACGCAAGTTCGGCGCGTTCGGGGATCCGGCCTTCCAGCCAACCGAGGATGTCGTAGGTGGTGACCGCGACTCCACCGTTGCGGATCCAGGACTTCAGCGCGTCGTCGCGACCGGGCCCGTGCAGGCGATACGCGCGCAGATCGGACTTGGCCTGGACTTCGCGCACCCAGTTGGTCACGACAGCGGCTGGGCACACGACCAGGAACTGGGAGGAGCCTTTGGCGCGCAAGTGGGCGAGTACGGCGAGTGACTCGACCGTCTTTCCCAGACCCATCTCATCGCCGATGATGACCTTCCGTTGCACGATTGCGAAGCGGGCACCGAACGACTGGTATCCACGAAGGGACGCCTTCAGGTGGCTGGTGTCGAGCTTGAGTTCCCTGACCGCCTCGACGATTTCGGTCGGTAGATTGCCGTGACTCTTTTCGGCGTCGTCAGCCAGGAATCCCAGCTCCGCGAGCATCGCGTAGTAGTCGGCCGGGCGCGCGCTGAAATCCTCCCAAGGATCACCGCCTGCGGCGTCGTCCCCGCCGTTGAGCTTCGCCCCGCGGCGCTCGACGGCCGCCAGTGCGGTACGCAACTCGGCGACGGTTCGAGCCTGGGGGACGAGAACCACGTGGGAGGTCTCGGAATCAAGGCTTTGGAGGAGCGGCCGAACCGCGTCGGCGGCAGTGAGGTCGGCTGTCGCGCTGCGGATCGAGCGTGCCGCGTCCCAAGCCCGCATCGCCGTGAGGAGCTTCGTGGTGTCGCGGGATCGGTTCCTGATGTCGATTCGGACCGGCATCTCGTCCAGCGTGGTCTGCCAGATGGTCCGTGCGGCGCCGACCATCCGCTTGCCCGTCGTCTCACCGACTCCGGGGAGCGATCGAATCCGTGATTTCTGGTCGAGAACCTGCTGCACGTTCCTGATCCCGGCATCGGTCAGAGCCGTGATGCGCAGTTGGCCGCTGGTTGCGTCCTTGAGCCGCTCGACGGGCATTTCGGCGACCAGCTTGCGAGCCTCGGCCTGTCGGACGGCATTGCCGGCGGCAGTGACTGCCGTTCTGAACTGGTCCTCGCGCTGCAGGGCCTGATCGATCGCGCTGATAGCGGTCTTGGCGACATCCAGTTCATGCCGCCCGACGAGTTCGGCTCGGCCGCCGAGGAGCTGGGCGAAGCCGACCGTGTCATCGAGGATGGCCGAGAGCCTGATTGCGGGGACAGCCTTCCTGTCCCATGCTCCAAGGCTTACCAACTCGGTTACGAGTGGGGTGCTTGTAGCCCGCTCGCGGAGGGATATCAGGTATGTCGCAGCCTGCTCTGCTTCATCCTTGCGGCTTTTGCCCGACAATATTCGGCGGGCCCCGAACAGCGCCCGGACGGCCGTCAACGCCCGGCCGACGTCGTTGGTCAACTGCTGGATGCCCTGCTGGGCATTCGTTGTGAGCGCCGGAAGAGCCTGACGGCAGGCCAGGGAGGTCACCAGGTCGACATCGGACGGCGAGACCTGAAGTACGCGCCATGCGGTGGTGGTCGTTCCGGTCCCGAGTGAGGCCACGCGGCCGCGGAACTGCCTGGCGGCGTCTTCCGCCGCTGCCTCGACGGTCTCACGTTGCTCGACGATCCCCACCGCGAGCTTGCGCCACCCGCTGATCTCCTCCACCACACCACGCAGGTGCTGACGTGCTTCTCGCTCCATTGCCCCCGCCGACTCGCATGGCCTCTGGGAAGATTAGCGACCCCGGTTGACGAAGTCGACGGGATCAGGAAATCGCCGGAACGTCCGAGTAGCGTTCGCAGGCCGCCAAGCAGGAGGTTGTCTACGTGCTACTCGAGGAGCTCAAGCCGGGGCTGCGGATCGACGGACTCATGCCGACGGAGGTCGTCACGGTCATCGCCGCTCAGTGGCACGGTGCGAACGCACTCGAGCTGACCTACAAGACCGCCGCGGGTGGCCTCGACCAGCGGGTCGTCTTCCGAAAAGACGAGGACAAGCTGAGCGTCGCCCGCAGCGGCAGCCGCGCCTTCGACGCGAACGCAAGTGACTTCAAGCTGGTCGCCGAGGCTCAGCGGATCTCACTGGCCGGCCTCTTCGACCCGATGGTCGCCGTGGCGACCAGTGACGTTCAGCCGCTCCCTCACCAGATCCGCGCCGTGTACGGCGAGCTCATGCCCCGTACACCGCTGCGCTTCCTGCTCGCCGACGATCCGGGCGCAGGAAAGACAATCATGGCTGGGCTCTACATCAAGGAGCTCCTGCTGCGCGATGACGTCAAGCGGTGCCTCATCGTGGCTCCGGGAGGCCTGGTCGATCAGTGGCAGGACGAGCTCTTCTTCAAGTTCGGCCTCCGCTTCGACCTGCTCACCAACCAGCTCATCGACTCCCAGCTCCATCTCAACGTCTTCGAGACCACCCCGCTTCTGATCGCTCGCATGGACCAGCTCTCTCGTAACGAGCACTTGAAGGCGCATCTTCAGGAGACGGAGTGGGACCTGATCGTCGTTGACGAGGCGCACCGCATGGGTGCCCACTACTTCGGCGGCAAGGTGGAGAAGACCAAACGGTTCCAGCTCGGCGAGATGCTCGGCGAGATCACTCGCCACCTGCTCCTGATGACAGCGACCCCGCACTCGGGAAAGGAGGAGGACTTCCAGCTCTTCCTCACCCTGCTGGACCGTGACCGGTTCGAGGGCAGGCAGAAGAGGAGCGCCGACGTCAGCGGGATCATGCGGCGCATGATCAAGGAAGACCTGCTCACCTTCGAGGGCAGGAAGCTCTTCCCCGAGCGCATCGCGGAGACCGTCCCATACGAGCTCACGGCACTCGAGTACGACCTTTACGAGGACGTCACCCACTATGTGCGCGAGGGGATGAACCACGCCGACCGCGTCGGCGGTAAACGCAAGAACACTGTCGGTTTTGCGCTTACCGTTCTGCAGCGACGCCTGGCCTCCAGCCCCGAGGCGATCTACAAGAGCCTCGTGCGGCGTACCGAGCGCCTGGAGCGCAAGAAGCAGGAGATCCTCAACGGCACCTGGCGCGAGAGCATGCCCACCATCGACCTCGCCGACTTCGACAACGGCGACTTCAATGCCGAAGAGATCGAGGAGACCGAGGAGGAACTGCTCGATGCCGCGACGGCAGCGCAGACGGTCGAGGAGCTCAACGTCGAGCTCATCGAGCTGAGGGCGTTGGTGAAGACGGCGCAGCGGGTCCGAGAGGCAGGTACGGACCGCAAGTGGACCGAGCTGTCCGCCCTCCTCCGGGACTACGCGCAGGTGACAGACGCCAACGGCCGGCCTCGGAAACTCATCATCTTCACTGAGCACCGCGACACTTTGCACTATCTGCAGGGCAAGATCGGGTCGCTCCTGAGCAAGCCCGATGCCGTCAAGGCTATACACGGCGGCGTACGCCGGGACGAACGGCGGCAGATCACCGAGGAGTTCACCAAGAACCGCGAGGTTCAGATCCTGCTGGCCACCGACGCCGCCGGCGAGGGACTCAACCTGCAGGCTGCACACTTGATGGTCAACTACGACCTGCCCTGGAACCCCAACCGCATCGAGCAGCGCTTCGGTCGCATCCACCGCATCGGGCAGGAGGAGGTCTGCCGGCTCTGGAACCTCGTCGCCTCCAACACCCGTGAGGGCGAGGTATTTACGCGCCTGCTGGAGAAGCTCGACCAGATGCGCGAGACGTACGGAGGGAAGGTCTTCGATGTTCTGGGAGAGGCGTTCGCCGAGACCCCGCTGCGAGACTTGCTGCTCGATGCCATCCAGTACGGTGAGCAGCCACATGTGCAGGAAAGGATGCACGAAGTTATCGACACTACCGTCGGAGACGGCCTCAAGAGCCTTCTGGACGAGCGTGCGCTCACTTCGGAGCACCTCTCGGACGCCGATCTTCGTGCTCTGCGCGCCACGATGGACGAAGCCCGCTCTCGACGTCTTCAGCCGCACTACATCGAATCGACCTTCAAGGACGCCTTCACCCGGCTCGGCGGCCGGATCGTCAAGCACGAACAGGGTCACTACGAGATAGCCAACGTGCCCCAGCACATCCGCTCGGCAGGCAAGGGACCGATTGCCACCAAGTACGACCGCGTCACCTTCGACCTCAACCGCGTCCAGCCTGACGACCGTGCCGGCGCCGACCTGCTCGCCCCCGGCCACCCGCTGCACGACGCCGTCATGGACGAAACCATCCGGAACTTCGGGGGTGCCCTGAACCAGGGCACCGTCCTCGTATCGGCCACCCTCGAAGAACCGCATCTCCTGGTCGGGGTCGTCGAAGAGGTCGCGGACGCCACGGGTGAGTCGGTGGCCCGACGTTTCGCCTACGCCTACGTCGACAGCCACGGCACCGTGCACCCCGCCGGCCCCGCGCCCTACCTCGACTGCGCCGCGGCGCCCAACGGCGCGGCGACCGACATCGCATGCGGACTTCCCTGGCTCGCAGACGCCGAAGACAAGGCAACCAGCTGGATCATCGCCAACCAGCTTCCCGAATACCTGGCCGAGGTCCAGCCCCGTCGCCTGGCAGAGCTGATCAAGACCCGGGAACTGGTGACCAAGCGCCTGACCTCGGAGAGCGAGCGGCTGCTCCTCGATGGTGCGGCGGCCTCCGAGAAGGAACGGAGGGGCGAGAAGCCCAAGGAATCCTCCGAGAGCCTCCACCGCAAGGCTGTCGAGCTCGATGTACGGCTTCGGAGGCGTCTCGCACTGCTCGACCAGCAGCAGCTGATGTCGACGAAGCCACCGCAAATCGTCACCGCGGCGCTTGTACTGAGCGTTTCCGACAAACCGTCTTTCAAGTGAAGATCGCTTTTATGTGATCACGAGGAGGGCGTGAGCGCGGCGGTAATGCGGTTCGGGCTGACTCGCAGCTAGCCGAGCACCTGCCAGCGCCCGAGTTCGGAGAAGGCGCACTCGGCAGGGCGTGGAGCCTGGTGAGGGCAGAGCGACAACCCGGGCATCCGGTTCGAACCCGTCGGAGCCATGTCCGTCATGTGGAACAGCGACGAATGGGCGGACAGCAACCGCGGCTGAGCGAGTGGCATCAGAGGGAGACGATCAGCGCCGACACGGCAGTCAGGTAGTGGCCGTGGCTCGCCAGGCGCTGGTGACGCACTCTTCCTCCCAGTGCCACCATCCCTCGGCCTCGCCGTGCTCCAAGAGGTGGGTACTGGCCTGCACAAGGTCTGCCTCCTTGTTGGTGAATGGTCGAGTCCCAGGCCCTGGGCCAGCGGTGGAGTCGCTGAGCCCGGGGCCATCTACGGGGTGCCGCTCAGGCAGACTTGGCAGTCATGCCGCGTTCTCGGGCGAGGAGCTCGACGATCTCGTGGAGACGGAACTTCGGGTCGGGAGCCTCGGCGATCATTTCGGTGAGCAGGTTGTTGAAGTCGTCCAGTGCGGGGCTGCCGAGCCCAGCCGCGTTCATCGCGGCGTGCCCTTCATGGAGTTGCCCGATGATGCGGGCGGCGTCGGCGTTGACGGCGGTCGTCATGCCGACACCTCCGCCCGCTCGGACCCGGTCTCGCAGAGGACACGGGTGAGCGTGTCCCACACCTGGTCGGGGTTCCCGGTCTCTAGGATCATCCCGGCTGCCACGTCGAGGGCCTTGTCGATACGCCCGCCGTTGTTCTCCTTCTCTACGTCGATGGCGCGCAGTGCGCGGACAACGTGGGGGCGGGCCGCCGCATGCGCGGCGGGCAGCCGGTCGGTGGCGTCCGCCAGGTCCCAGCCAGCCGGGACCTGGTACGCGGCCGGGCTGTCGTCGTAGGTGACGACCCTGGGAGTGCCTTTGCCGCTGCCCAGGTGGACGTCCAGGCGGAGCCGGGATGCTTCCCGGAACAGGGCGGTGATGCCCGGGCCCATGCCGTCGAGGATCACCTCGCGGACGGCGTACCCGTGCCGGCGCAGCGAGATGCGGGCGAGCCAGACGGCGGTGCCGGGGTTGGCGAGGTGCCTGTCGTAGACGAGGGTGGCGGTGCCGTCGGCGGGGCTGAGGTCGCGGATGTCGGCGGCCTTGCCGGGGGAGGTGGTTCCGCGTCGGACCGTGAGGGCGAGGTCGAGGGGGATCGTGGCGGTCACAGCGTCACCTCGGTCTGCTTGGCGGGGATACGGGTCGTGACGAACGGCGCTGGCATGCCAGGCACCGGTACCCCGAGCGCCTGGGCGAGCAGGTACCGGGCGACGGTGTCGTGCTCCAGTTCGCTGCGCCCGGTCGGCATGGTGAGCCGCAGTTCACCCGTCTTGCGCTGGACGATGACGGCGCCGAAGAATGCCCGGTCGGCGATCGGGGAGTCGGTGAGGGTGACGCCCAACTTGCTGATGAGTACGGGCAGGGGGGTGTCCATCAGGAGGTCGGCGGACGGCTTCGTGGCGGAGACGGTCACAGCGTCACCTCCGTGGCCTTGTCGGTGTACAGCTGGCGGAGGCGGAGGAAGATGTCGTCCGCGAGTTCCTTGGCCTTCTCCGGGGTGTACACGTCCGGGAGGGCCTTCCGCATCGCCTCGTCGACCGCCCTGGGGAGGACGGCGGCGAGCCGGTCGAGGAACGCGGTGGGGGTGGCGGCGGTGGCCTTGTCGAAGTCGGAGAAGGTCATGCCGGCATCACGCCCTGGTGGGCGAGGAGGGCGCGTGCGGCCCACAGGCGGGTGGAGGGAGCCTGTCCGGCGGGGACAACGAGGAGACGGGTGCCGTCCTTGTGCTGCAGGTAGTGCCCGTACAGGCCGTCGAATGGACCCTCCAACTCCACGACCTGGATGCCATGCGCAGCGGTGAGCACCTCGAACACGGTGGTGGGGTCGTTGACGGCAGCCATGATGCGGGCGGAGTCCTGCTCGACACGGGCCTGCATTTCTGCGTCGAAATTGAGTGCTTCGGGCTGTGGAGGCAGAGAAGCTAGGTGCTTGGTGACGCCGACGGGAGTAACGCTTGTTGCTGTTTTCGCCATGGTCTTGCTCCTTCAATGCAGGAGTTGGGTTTAGACCTCGGGACCGTTGACGTAACCACCGGCCGAGGGCGTTCTGCTTTCGGTGGTAGTCGCCCTGGCGAAGGCGGAACAGGCGTCCTTCTCCGTTCGGGGGACGCTGCCCCCGAGACCGATTACCGCCCTGCTATGAAGCGCGTAGAATGCGCCTTTTTGGGGATCTTGGGTGACTGCTAGACCGCGACGAGGACCGCGCTATCGACGCCGACCGGTGCGGCCTCGGCGAGCTCGACCTTGAGGCTCGGGGCGCAGGCCTTCATCGAGACGGGGCCGAGGCCGTGGGCCTTGAAGATGCGGGTGATCTCGGCGAGGTCCGGGGCCTACCGCGAGGACGGGGTGCGCAAGACGCGCCATGTGCCGTAGGCGCCGGCGGGCAGCTTGTCAAGGACCTTCTTCGCGGCGCGCTCGCCGCGGTCAGTGCGGCGGGCCTGCTCGGCGGCGCGCTCGTACTCGCGGGCGGCGGCCTCGATCTGCTCGACCGGGGGATCTCGTCGACTACGTCCAGGCCGGCCGGGTTCGGGACCTCGACGATCGCGATCTCGGCTTGGTCGGCAATGAGGGCGGCGGGGGCGACGACGGAGCGGACCACGTCGGTGATGGTGCCGAGCTTGCCCCGCACAGGATGAGGTGCGGGGGATGTGAGAAGAGCGTCTTCGCGTCGCAAGGTCGGTGCGCTGGACGCCCTTTTGTCGCCGGGTCCAGAACTGGAATCCCGCCCGACGGGGCCCGGCCCAGCCCGCCGCCGGGCCTTCCTGGGGCCAGAACGGGGCCGGAAGGACAGGGAAACCCCGGGAGTGATCATCAAACCCCGGGCGCCCCAATGCGTGGAGCTCTTCAGTCGCGGTTTCGGTGATCGTGCCCTCGCCGACCGGCTGCCGGGCCTTCCTGCTTCGGGGCGCGTTTTCTCAGACTCAGTGAGTGTCGGGCTCCGGGTCCGGCAGGGGGAGTTCGTCGAGGTCAAGGGTGAAGGTGCGGCCGTCGGCCAGGGGGATGGGGAGCTTGCCTGTGCCGTATGCGCGGGTGTGGGCGGTGCTGTAGCCGCTGGAGGTGGGCTCGGTGTGCAGGACGACTTCCCGGGCGTAGGGATCCACGACGAGGTAGACGGGGATGCCGTACCGGCCGTACTTCGCGGTGCAGTCGTCGTAATCCTTGCGTGCCGAGGACGTGGAGACGACCTCCGAGATCAACAGGACGTCCTCGAAGCTGTAGCGCTTGCCCTCCTTGCGCGCGTCCTCGCGCAGGATGGCCAGGTCGGGGGCGGAGTTCTCGTCGGCGGGGAAGTCGATGTAGACGTCGGAGGTGACCTTCGCGTGACGGCCGAGGGCGAGAGAGTCGATCTGCATCGACCTGATCGTGCTGGAGTGCTCTTCGCTCTGCGGGGTCATGATGATCTTTCCGTCGGCGCCGAAGAACACCACGTATCCCGCGGGGAACTCGGTGTGCGTGATCGCGTCGACACTCATGGACGGTGCTCCTTCCCGTGTGCCGTCATGATACGGCGGACAGAGCCGTCCCTCGGGTGGACTTCCGTGGCGTGAGCGCACCACAGGGGGGAACCGGTCCGCACGAGCGGACGCCGTAACGCGGGGCGTGAGCTGGGCCCGTAGGTGTTCGGACCCAACAGCTGGCGTTGGGTGACTTCCAGGGGCGGCGGGCGCCTTCCGGGTGGCCATGGGGTGGCCGGACGCCTTTGGATGTTGCGGTCCGAGGTACCGGCGTCCGGTACGACGCATGTGGTTTGATCAGGCACAACGGCATCTGGCGGCATCAGTCCTCACCAGGGCCGGGCGGGCTGGATGAGCACCAGGTCCGCCGCTGTCCCGCTGGGCCCGCCGGGTCACCCTCGTGATGCCGGCCCACGCCTTCCTCGCCGTCGTCCGCGCCGACGAACACGCACACCGGCCCACGCCGGACGACGTGATCCCGTTCGTCCTGCGACGAGATCTGCCGCCTGTTCATCGCGTTCGTCGTCTGGCCCGCCCGCGACACGGCCCACTCACTTGCCTGGTCCGACTGGCGCGACCGCCCACCAGACACGATCACGCACCAGTCACTACCGGAAACGAATCGCATCCCTCACATCAAGATCAGGAACTACGGCTGGAGTGGTCAGTGGCGGTGGCCTTGATGTCCAGTGGATGGGGGGCTTTGTCCGAGTCGGACAACTTGACGATTCGAGACCCGCTGCTTCGGGAGTACCCGATCCGGTGGCCGCTCGGTGGCCGGACGCCTTTGGACGGGGCAGCATGAAGTTGCAGAGGGTAACCTGCCGCAAGTGCTCTGATCAGGTACGACATCACTCGGCGGCATCACACGGTATCCGGCAGGACGATCCCTCACGGCCTCGTGATGCGTAGGTCTCGGGTTCGAATCCCGAAGGCGGCTCCACTGAAGACCAGGCTATGTAGCCCGTGACCTGGTCTTTTGTTATTTCCTTCCTCAGGTGAGTCCGCCAGGCCCTGCTGTGCATCGCGTCCCGAGGACCGGTGGCGGCCGTCAGTTGCCGCAGGGGGATGTTCAGCGCGTGCAGCTCGGCACGCTGAACCGTCGGGCGAGTCGGTGCGCGGCCATGGTGTGCGGTTCTTCGATCGGTTTTCCGTGTCGGGGTGCTGAGCGGCGGTCAGCTCGTGGAGGTGTCCGGGTGTTTGAGGCCGAGCTGGGCGCAGGTCAGCAGGGCCACCTCGATGTCCAGGCGGTTCTCGGTGAGGGGGTGGCCGAGGAGTTCCTCGGCCTTGCGGACGCGGTAGTGCACCGTGTTCTTGTGGACGTGCAGGCGGGCGGCGGCGTCGGTGAAGCTGCCCCGTGCGTTGAGGAAGACCTGCACGGTCTCGCGCAGGCGGACCGTGGCCTCGTCGTCGCGCATGAGGTCGCCGAGGACGCGTCCGGCCCAGGCTCTGACGTCGGTGAGGTGGTCGACGAGGAGGCCGGCCAGTGCGACCCGGGAGTGGAGGATCAGCGCGCGGTCGGGGTCGGCCCCGGTGGCGGCGACGTCGCGGGCGCGCTGCGCGTCACGGAACGTCTGCCGGAAGCCGTCCAGGCCGGACGACGGTTCACCGAGGGCGATGCGGAGCGCGGGGTGGTCGCGCAGTCCGCGTTCGAGCAGGTCGACGTCGGGGTCCGGTCTCCCGGTGGAGGAGATCCACACCCAGGAGGTCTGCTCGTCGGCGGAGATCGTCAGCAGCGCCTTTCCGGTCGCCGCCGCGAGCAGTGCCGCGCCCGCGCGGAGCCGGGCCGTGACCTGGTCGGCGGGTCCCGGGCCGGCCCAGACGATGGCGGCGAGGTGCCAGCCGCGCAGCGACGTCGACAGCATCTTCTCGGCCGAGGCGAGGTCGAGTCCCTCGGTGTCCAGCACGGCCCGGACCTGGGCGGCCCGGGCCGCGTCGGTGCGGGCGTCCCAGCGTCGGCGTTCGTTCCCGTAGATGTCGATGAGGCGCTCGATGACCTGGTCTATGTAGCTGTTCGTCAGGAGCGCGATGCGGCTCATGGCGGCGAGTGCCTCGTCCGTGGGCAGGTCGAGGTCCCGCAGGGTGGTCATGGCCCACTGCACGAACATGTGCTCGCCGAGGCGGTAGGCCCGCAGCAGCGCCTCCAGGGACAGGTCGTGCTGGGCGAACCGGCGGGCGTACTCGGCCGCGGCCGGCGGCACGGTGATGTCGTCGAGGGAGATGTTCAGCGCCAGCATGTCGACGATGGCCGCCAGGTTCGAGGAGGTGCTGGCGACCATGAGCCGTCGTACGGCGTCGTCGTGACGGAACTCGGGGATGACGTCGACGAACATCGCCGTCATCTCCGCGGTCAGGTGCTCCAGCTCCGCCTGGATGCCCTTGGCGGCCTCCCGCACGACCTCGTCGACATGGGCGCTCATACCGGGACGGTACCCAACGATTCCCTTCGGGAAGGTTGTGCCGGCGGCACAAAGCCTCGGCCGCGCGCTGGGACGCGGGCCCATGGTCTGCCCGGACGGGCCCTCCCTACCTTTTCCTCACTGCCTTCGTTCACGGCGCGACTCGATGGTGAGGAAACGTGCTGCACATCTCTGAATTGCCGGATGCCCGGGCCGCCCGGAATCCCGAGGGGCCCTGTATCGAGGACGATCACGGGCAGCTCGACAACCAGGATTTCCTGGTGCGCGTCAGGAACGCGGCGGCTGCTCTGCGTGGCCATGGAATAGGCGCGGGGAATGTGGTCGCGGTGATTCTGCCGAATCGCCTGGAACTCGTCGTCATCATGTTCGCGGCGTGGCGGCTGGGGGCCGCCGTCACCCCGGTGAATCCCGGGCTCACCGACGCGGAGGCCCGCCATCAGATCGAGGACTCCGGGGCGACGGTGGTGATCGCCGAGGGTGCGCACGCCCTCGGGACACTGGACCTGGCCGCCCTGGCGGAGCCGTCGGGCGCCGGGCGGGACACCCCCGCCGCCTCCGCCCCCGCCCCCGACTCCCTCGCTCTGATCATCTACACGAGCGGCACCACGGGACGTCCGAAGGGCGTGATGCTCGACCACGCCAACGTCGCCGCCATGTGCCGGATGATCATCGACGGCCTCGGCCTGGACGAGAGCGACCACAGTCTGCTGGTCCTGCCCCTGTTCCACGTCAACGGCATCGTGGTGAGCGTGCTGTCGCCGCTGCTGGCGGGAGGGCGCGCCACGGTCGCGGGCCGGTTCAGCGCGTCGACCTTCTTCGCCTCGGTCGAAAGGGTCCGGCCGACCTACTTCTCGGCGGTGCCGGCGATCTACGCGATGCTGGTGGCGCTGCCCGCGGAGGTGCGGCCGGACACCTCGTCGCTGCGCCGGGTGATCTGCGGGGCCGCGCCGATGCCCGCCGAGCTGATCGCCCGGTTCGAGGACCGGTTCGGCGTGCCGGTCGTCGAGGGCTACGGCCTGTCCGAGGGCACCTGTGCCTCGACGCTCAACCCGCCCGGCGGGCCGCGCAAGCCCGGCACGGTGGGGCTCCCGCTGCCCGGCCAGACCGTCGCCGTGATGGACGGCGAGGGCAACCTGCTCGACGACGGATCGGCCGGTGAAGTGGTGGTCCGCGGCCCGAACGTCATGCGCGGCTACCTCGGGCTGCCGGACGAGACGGCCAGGACCGTCGTCGACGGCTGGCTGCACACCGGTGACGTCGGGCGCTTCGACGCCGACGGCTACCTCGTCCTGGTCGACCGGATCAAGGACCTGATCATCCGAGGCGGGGAGAACATCTACCCCAAGGAGATCGAGAACGTCCTGCACTCCCACCCGGCGGTACTGGAGGCGGCGGTGGTCGGTGCGGCCGATCCGGTCCTCGGCGAGGTCCCGGTCGCGCACGTCGTACCTCTGCCGGGTGCGGAGGTCACCGCCGACGAGCTCATCGAGCACTGCCGCGGCTCGCTGGCCCGCGTCAAGGTGCCGGTGACGGTGTCCCTCACCGATGCCCTGCCGAGGAATCCGGTGGGAAAGATCGACAAACGGCGCCTTCGCGCATAAGGAATTTCTCCGGAAATTTCTCCCCCATCATTTTCGGGTGCGGTTCGGTGCGCTCGAAAACCGTTGTGAAGAAAGGCCGTGCAATGGGGTTCAAGACCGGTGACTTCCCGCCCGTCGATCAAGAGACATTCCTGGAGAAGCCTCTTCAGGAACGCCTGAGAACACTCGCGCTGCACTGGGTGGAATACGGCTTCGGCTCGCCGAAGGTGATTCCCGTGACGTACGTGGTCAAGGTCCTCTTCCTCTACGTCCTCGCGGGGACCGCCCTGACGACCTGGGCCTCGGGGGTCGGCCCGTTCTGGGAGGTCACCCGCTGGTGGGACCAGCCGGTCGTCTACCAGAAGCTGGTCCTGTGGACGGTCTTCCTCGAAGCGCTCGGGGTGGCCGGGTCGTGGGGCCCGATCGCCGGCAAGTTCAAGCCGATGACCGGCGGGATCCTGTTCTGGGCGCGTCCGGGCACCATCCGGCTGCGGCCGTGGAAGCGGGTGCCGTTCACGTCCGGGGACCGCCGTACGGGGGGCGACGTACTGCTCTACCTTGCCTTCCTGGCGTCCCTGCTGTCGGCGATCGCCCTGCCCGGAGAGCCGACCGGGTCACTCGCCGAGGCGCTGCCCGACAACACCTCCGGGCTGGTGCGCCCGGCCCTGCTCATCGCGCCGATCGCCCTGTACGTGCTGAACGGCCTGCGGGACAAGACGGTCTTCCTGGCCGCGCGCGGCGAGCAGTACCTGCCCGCGCTGGTGTTCTTCGCCGTCCTGCCGTTCACCGACATGATCGTCGCGGCGAAGCTGCTGATCTGCGTGGTCTGGATCGGCGCCGGGGTGTCGAAGTTCGGGCTGCACTTCACCCATGTCGTCGCGCCGATGGTCTCCAACAGCCCGTGCGTTCCGTCCAGGTGGGTCAAACGGCTGCACTACCGGGACTTCCCGCGTGACATCCGTCCGTCGAGGGTCGCGAGCCTCATGGCGCACGTGGGCGGCTCCACCGTCGAGATCGTCGCTCCGTTGGTGCTGCTGTTCTCCACGGACCGCCGGCTCACGCTCGCCGGCGTGGTGCTGATGGTCGTCTTCCACGTCTTCATCACCTCGACGTTCCCGCTGGCCGTGCCCCTGGAGTGGAACCTGCTGTTCGCCTACCTCGCGGTCTTCCTCTTCCTCGGCTTCCCGGCCTGGGACGGGTACGGCGTCGGCGCCATGTCCTCCCCATGGCTGGCCGTCGTGATCGCCGCAGGTCTGGTGTTCTTCCCCGTGCTCGGAAACCTGCGCCCCGACCTGGTGTCCTTCCTGCCCTCGATGCGGCAGTACGCGGGCAACTGGGCCTCCGCGCTGTGGGTCTTCGCGCCGGGCGCGGAGGAGAAGCTGAACTCGCTGCCCCACCGTCCGACGAAGAACCAGGTCGACCAGCTCCAGGCGATGGGCTACCCGCCGGCGGTCGCCGAGATCACCATGCAGCAGACGATCGCCTGGCGGTCGATGCACAGCCAGGGCCGCGGCCTGTTCTCGGTGCTGCTGAAGAACGTCCCCGACCTGGACCGACGCACCGTGCGGGAGGCGGAGTTCGGCTGCAACTCGCTGATCGGCTTCAACTTCGGCGACGGCCACCTGCACCACATCGACCTGATCGACGCCGTGCAGAGCCGGGTCGGGTTCGCCCCGGGCGAGTGGATCGTCGTCTGGGTGGAGTCGCAGCCCATCCACCGCGCCGTTCAGCACTACCAGGTGATCGACGCCGCGCTCGGGGTGATCGAGCGGGGTACGTGGAAGGTCGCCGACGCGGTCGAGGAGCAGCCGTGGCTGCCCAACGGGCCCATCCCGCTGGACGTCACCTGGACCATGGAACACGACCAGCGCGAGGAGCCCGGGACGCCCGAGAGGGCGGAGAGGGCGGAGAGCAGGACACCATGAGCACAGCGGCCGTCGTCGGTGCCGGCCCCAACGGCCTCGCCGCCGCCGTCGCCCTGGCCCGGGCCGGCGTACAGGTCACGGTGCTGGAGGCCGCGGACGAGATCGGCGGCGGCACGCGCTCCGGTGAGGCGATCCTTCCCGGACTGCTGCACGACCACTGCTCCGCCATCCACCCGATGGCGGTCGGGTCGCCGTTCCTGCGGGGCCTCGGCCTGGAACGCCACGGGCTGAAGTGGACGCTGCCGGAGATCGACTGCGTCCACCCGCTCGACGGCGGCACGGCGGGGGTGCTGCACCGCTCCGTCACCGAGACCGCCACCGGCCTCGGTGCCGACGGCCGACGCTGGCGTCGCCTCTTCGAGGGCCCGACGGCGTCGTACGACACCCTGAGCGACGACATCCTCGGCCCGCTGCTGCGCATCCCGCGCCACCCCGTACGCCTGGCCCGCTTCGGCGTCCCCGCGCTGGCCCCGGCGTCGCTGCTGGCGAAGGCCTTCGCGTCCGAGGAGGCCCGGGCCCTGTGGGGCGGGATCGCCGCGCACGCCTTCCACCCCCTTGACCGTCCGCTCAGTGCGAGCATCGGGCTCGGGATCGTCACCGCCGGGCACCGGCACGGCTGGGCGGTCGCGGAAGGGGGATCGCGGCGCATCGCCGACGCCCTGGGGGCCCTGCTGCTCGACCTGGGAGGGAAGATCGAGACCGGTGTGCGGGTGCGGTCGGCCTCGGACCTGGAGCCCACCGACGTGACCGTCTGGGACGTGACGCCCACGGCGCTGGCGGACATCCTGGGCGACCGGCTGCCTCCGCGCGTCGCGCGGGCCTACCGCCGCTTCCGCTACGGCCCCGGGGCGTTCAAGGTCGATTTCGCCGTCGAGGGCGGAGTCCCCTGGACCGCCGGGGCGGCGCGGCGGGCCGGCACCGTCCACGTCGGCGGGACGTTCGCCGAGATCGCCGCCGGCGAGCGGGAGATCCACGCCGGGCGGATGCCCGAGCGGCCCTTCGTCCTGGTCGGACAGCAGTATCTGGCCGACCCCGCACGCTCGGTCGGCGACGTGCACCCGGTGTGGACGTACGCCCACGTCCCGCACGGCTACTCGGGCGACGCCACCGAGGCGATCACCGCCCAGATCGAGCGGTTCGCCCCGGGATTCCGGGACCGGATCATCGGCACCGCCGTCCGCACCCCGTCCGGATTCGCCGCGCACAACCCGAACTACGTCGGCGGCAACATCATGACCGGCGCCAAGGACATCCCTCAGCTGATCGCCGGCCCGCGCCTCACCCTCCAGCCCTACGACACCGGACTGCCCGGCCACTACCTGTGCTCGGCGGCCACGCCGCCGGGCCCCGGCGCCCACGGAATGTGCGGCGCCCACGCGGCGGCCCGAGCGCTGCGCCACCTGCGGGCCTGACGGTTTCCCCGGTCAGCGGCTCCTGTCCCGCATCGCGTCGTGCCGCTCCGCCGCGACGCGGAGCAGGATCTCGCGCAGGGCCTCGCGGGTGCTTCCCCGGGTCTTCACGGCATGGCAGTTCGGGCAGAGCGCCACCATCTGGCCGGGGTGATCACGGCCGCCGCCGGCGAGGTCCCTCACATGGTCGACCTCGAGTATCGGGTGGTTCCGGTCGGTCACATCGGCGGGCTGGCCCGCGCACTGCGGGTTCTCGCAGCGCCCGTTGCTGCGGCGCAGGACGAGATGGCGGGCGGCGCGTGAGCGCCGGGGAGCGAGCGTGGTGCGGGGGACGCGTCCCCCGCGCGTTTCGGCCTCCCGCTGCTCGATCAGCCGGCAGCCCCGCTCGTACTCGGCCGCCGTGATGAGCCACGGCTCCGGCTCGCTCCCGGGTGTTTCGGGGAGGCCGGTCGACTCGATGTCGGCCAGACCGACGTCGGCGAGCAGCGGGGTGCTGTCGAGGCCGTCGAAGTACGTGTCGACCAGGGCGTCGATCACGGCGAGGCGGGTCACCCCGGAGTCTCGGAGCACGTCGTGCAGGGGCTCGGCCAGGCCCCCGAGCGGTCGGTTGGCGGCGAACCAGCGGCGCACCTCGGTGTCACCGTGCGCGGTGGGCACGGGCTGCGTGTGGTCCCGCAGGGTCCAGACCCCGACGCGGTGGAGCGAGGCGACCGGATAGTCGGGGCGGGGCCGCTCGCCTCTCATGCCGTGTCGTTCCAGGAGGGTCTTGAGGGCCTCCTCGGTCTCGGTCCAGGGAAGCAGTCGGGGCTCGCCGCGCAGGGCTCGGCCCATGGCCCACAGCAGGGCGATGGGCTGGTACAGGGCGGGGTGCCCGGAGGAACGGTTCACCTTCAGATGAGTGACGCGGTGGACGAGGTCGTCGGGGCTGGGCGCGGCCACTCCGTCCTCGTCCGCCAGGTCGAAACCGAGGCTCCTCAGCAGTCCGGCGGCATGCGCCGCGCCGCCGGAGAAGTCGCTCGCCGCCAGCGGCCGCTGACCGGGCAGGAAGCCGTGGGCGGCGCCGACGATCGCCTTCGAGTCGTAGGACCTGCCCTCGTACGACAGCAGGTAGCGGCGGGCACGCCGGAACCCGTGGCGCCGGAGAAAGGCATCGCGGCCGAGCCGGTCGCACTCGGCGATCGCCTTCTCGACCTCGTGGCGGGTGATGTCCGTCAGGGCCATGCCGGCACAGTACGGGACGGGGCTGACACGGCCCCGGTCACGGCTCCGGTCGGGTTCTGCTCCCCGACCTCTCGGTCTCAGTTGCAAAACGAACCAGCGCCCGAGGTGACTGGATTTCGCGGCAGGGGCGGGGTGAAGCGGGCGGGCTCGGAGGGCGAGATGATCTTCTTGGGGTGCCTTTGTCCCGTTTGCTTGTGTGGTCTGCGTAAAGATCGAGTTACGGGTACTCGTAAAGAATATGTGTGGAGCTAGGGTAAAGTCCGTCAATAGTTGAAAGGCGCATCAGCTGTGGTGGGGTCGTTTTCGGCCGAATCCGCCTGCCGCCTTGGGTGTCATGCGACCCTGCGACGGGCACGGGTCGCGGTGCTGTGAGGATCGGACGACGAGGTCCCCCGCGGCAGCGGCGTCCGTGAGCACTGGGTCTGCTCCTGGGGGGAGCTCCATGAAGTCTTTGTCCATAGTCATCCCTGCCCTGAACGAGGCCGAGAACCTGCCCACGGTCATGGCCTCCGTCCCGCGAGAGGAACTCGCCGCCGCGGGCTGGAGCCTCGAAGTGATCGTGGTCGACAACGCGTCGACCGACGACACCGCCGACGTCGCCCGCTCGCTCGGCGCCGTCGTGGTGTCCCAGCCCGACCGCGGGTACGGAAACGCCTACCAGGCGGGTTTCGACGCGGCGACCGGCGAGGTCATCGCCACCGGGGACGCCGACTGCACGTACCCCTTCGACGCGCTGCCGCACCTGCTGCACATCCTGGAGGCGCGCCGCGTGGAGTTCATGACCACGAACCGGCTCGGCCTCGAGAACCGGCACGCCATGAAGCCGTCCCACACGGTCGCCAACCACGCGCTCAGCGCGCTCAGCCGGGCCCTCTTCCGCAACGGCCTGCGCGACTCGCAGTCCGGTATGTGGATCTTCCAGCGGCATGTGTGGAAGGCGATCGACGTCCGCTCCCCGGGCATGGCCTTCTCCCAGGAGATCAAGAACGCGGCGACCCGCGCCGGTTTCCGCTGCCTGGAGGTGCCCATCGAGTACCGGGTGCGCGGCGGTGAGGTGAAGCTGAACGCCCTGCCCGACGGGGTGGCCAACCTCCGCCAGCTCTTCTCGCACAAGCTGCGGGACAACCGGCTGCGCGCGGTTCCCCAGCGGATGGTTCCCGTTGCGGTGGTGGCACGTGCCACCGCGGCGGCCGAGCGTGCGGCCCAGGCCGCCGAACTGGCCGGCGCGGCGGTGGAGCAGTACCACGCCGCCGGTTCGGCGGGGCAGCGGACGCTGCCCTCCCTGCCGGCGCCGCGCAGCGCGGAAACGTCTCTGCACTCCTCCGACCGGGACGCCGACGAGGCGTCCCTGGAAATGGCGTGACGACCACTTCGCACGGATCGCCGCCGTCCCCCCGCCGGGGACGGCGGCAGGCCGAGCCACCCTCATCGGCACCCGCACCCGCACCCGGACCCGCACCCGCATCCGTCCGCCGGACGGCCCTGCGGGTCGTCGGCGTACTGGCCGTGCTCGGGCTGTGCGCCGCGGCCTGGGCGGTGCCCGGGGTGCGCGGGGTGCTGCGGGACTCCTTCACCGAGCGGGAGCAGTCCTACATTGAGCTGTACTTCTCGGACGACCCCTGGTTCGACGGCACCGAACTCGTCGTACCGCTCGACCTGGTGGAACACGGGGAGAGCGGGGGCCGTCGGGTGGTCGAGGTGAAGGCCGAGGACGACGACGGCCGATCGCTGGCATCCGGCACGGGCACGGTCACGACCAAACCGGGCGCCCTGATGGAGGTGGACGTCCGGCTGCGGCTCAAGGGAGCGAAGAAGAGAGCGGCCGACGCGGTCGAGGTGACCCTCAGAGGACATCCCCAGCGGCTCCGCCTGCATCTGCGCTGACCGTCCGTCTCCCCTTCCGTTTCCTCGGAGTCTCATGCGCACCATCGTCCAGATCACCCCTTACTACCCCCCTCACCTGGGCGGGCTCGAACGCGTCGTGTCCCATCTCGCGCGCGAGCAGGCCACCCGGCACGACGTACGGGTCCTGACCACGGCCCTGGGCTCGGGCGGTGCCCCGCGGGTCGCCGTCGAGGACGGGGTCGCCGTCCACCGGCACCGCGCGGTGGAGGTGGCGCACACCGCCGTCGCCCCCGGGCTCGCCGCGCAGCTCGCCCGCGTGCCCCGCGACGCCGTCCTGCACCTGCACTGCGCGCACGCCCTGATCCCCGAGGTCGTCGCGGTCGCCGCCCGGCTCAGGGGGCTGCGCTACCTGCTCCACTTCCATCTCGACGTGGACGCCTCCGGACCGCTGGGCGCCCTGCTGCCGTACTACAAGCGGCATGTCTTCGGACGGGTGCTGCGCGCCGCCGCGGGGGTCGTCGCGCTGACGCCGGAACAGGCGGACTTCCTCGCCGACACCTACCGGGTGCCCGCCGAGCGGCTGCACGTCGTGCCCAACGGGGTCGCCGCCTCGTACTACATGCCGCCGCGCGAGCCGGCTGCCGGGCCGCTGCGGCTGCTGTACGTGGGCCGGCTCGGCGTGCAGAAGAACGTGGCCCGGCTGCTCGACGCCATGGCCCTCGTACGGCAGGACGTACGGCTGCGGATCGTCGGCGACGGCGAACTGCGCGACCGGCTCATGGCGCAGGCCGCCGGGCTGGGCCTCGACAACGTGGAGTTCTCCGGCGGTCTGCTGGGCGAGGACCTGGTGAAGGCGTACGCCGACGCCGACGCGTTCGTCCTCCCCTCCGACAAGGAGGGCATGCCCCTGGTCGTCCTGGAGGCGATGGCGGCCGGGCTGCCGGTCGTCGCCACCGACGTACCGGGCACGCGTGAACTCGTCCGGGGCACCGGGCTGCTGGCCGCTCCGGAGCCCGGCGCGCTCGCCGACGCCCTCGACACTCTCGCCGCCGACCCGGCGTACCGGGCCGCGCTGGCCCGGGCGAGCGCCGAGCACGCCAAGGACTACTCGTGGGCGACCGTGGCCCGTCTGATGGACGACGTCTACCGCAGGGCCGGACTGTGACGACGAAGGACACGGCCGAGAACACGGCCGAGAACACGGCCGAGAACACGGCCGGGGGCCCGTCCAAGGCGAGCGCCGGGGACACCCTGCGGCTGAGCGTCGTACGACCCGTCCCCCGCACGTCACCCGAGGAGCCGCCCGGCGCGGAGGAAGCCGGCGAGGCCGAGGCGGCCGGATCACCGCGCCGCGCGCTCCCCGGCCGTCGGCCGCTCGTCCTGCTCGGCGTGGTCCTGGCCACGGTGCTCCAGCTCGTGCCGGACGTGCCGGGGCCGCCGCGCACCCTCGCCGGGCTGTGGCTGCTGTTCGGGGCGCCCGTCCTGCTGTGGCGGCCGGTGGCACGGCGGGTCGTGACGTCCGGTACCGCCGAGCTGATGCTGTCCGTCGGCTTCACCGTCATGACGGACATCGTCGTCGCGCTCACCGTCAACACCGCGCTGCCCCCGCTGGGCCTCGACCGGCCGCTGACCCGGCCCGTCCTGGCGCTCGCCACCGCCGTGGCCCTGCTCGTCCTGAACGCGTTCGCCCCGGTGGACCCGCGCCCGGCGACGGCCCCCCGCCGGCCCTGGTCCGGCCTGGCCGGTGCCCGGGGTCTGCGGCCGGTCGCCGCGCTCGGCGCGCTCGCGCTCGTGCTGTCCGTCGCCGGCGCCATCCGGCTCAACAACGGGCTGGGCGGCGCGGTCAGCGTGGCGGCGGTGATCGCCGTCGCGGCCCTGCTCGTCCTGATCCTGCTGCGCCGGGGCCGCTACCCCGTCCCCGTCCTGGAACTCGGCCTGTACTGCGCGTCGGCGGCGCTGCTGCTGCTCACCTCGCTGCGCGGCCAGTACATCACCGGCCACGACATCCAGAAGGAGTTCCTGTACTTCCGGCTCACCCTGGGCGGCGAGTACTGGGACATCGGCACCTACACCGACCCGTACAACGCGTGCCTCGGCATCACCCTGCTGCCCGTGAGCGTCTTCCAGCTCACCGCGCTGGCCGACACCACGATCTTCAAGGTCGTCCTGCCGCTGCTGTTCGCGTGCACCCCGGTCCTCGTGCACCGCGCGGTGCGCAATGTGGCGCCGCGCGTCGTCGCGCTGATCTCGGCGGTGTACTTCCTCGTCTTCCCGACCTTCCTCACCGACATGCCGTACCTCGGCCGCCAGGAGATCGCGTTCCTGCTGCTGGGCTGCGCCATGGTGGTCCTCACCGACTCGCGCGGCCCGCGCCGGGCCCGCCGTGCCGTGTTCGTGGTGCTCCTCGGCGGCATCGTGCTCTCGCACTACTCCACCACCTACGTCGTCGTCGGCACCCTCGCGATCTCCTTCCTCGGCGACAAGGTCTGGCGGCTGTTCTCCCGCCGGGGCCGCGAGCGGGTCCGCCGCAGACGCCGCGAGGACCGGATGCTGTCCTTCCTCACCTGGTGGACCGTGGCGGTGCCCGCGCTCCTCGCCCTGCTGTGGGCGGGACCCGTGACGCACACCGGCGGCCAGGCAGAACGCACTTTGCACGCCGTCGCCTCGGCACTCGTCGGCGGCGAGTCCGAATCCGGCTCCTCCGACACGGCGTACAGCATCTTCGGCGGCGCGAAGGTGCCCGCCGCGCAGCGCATGCAGGAGTACGAGGACGGACTGCTGAAACAGACCGCGGGCGAGCGCACCGACGGCGACTATCTGCCGCTGTCCGAGGTCAAGAGCCTCAGCACGCCCGTGGTGGAGACCCCCGACATGAAGCCGACCGTCGTCGGACGGGCCCTGGACGCGGTGGGCATCGACGTACGGACCCTCAACGGCGGGCTGCGGCAGGGAGCCGCGCTGTTCTTCCAGGCCATGGTGATGGCCGGGTTCGCCGTCGCGATGTGGGCGCGACGCTCGGCGTTCCGGCCGGTGCGCGACCAGGTGACGATCGCCGCCGGCGCCTGGTGCATGGTCGCGCTGTTCACCCTGATCCCCCAGCTCTCGGTGGACTACAGCCTGCTGCGCGCCTTCCAGCAGGGCCTGTTCTTCTTCGCGCCCTTCCTCGCCACCGCCACCCTGTGGCTGCTGCGCTGGGCGGGCCGCCGCACGGTGCCCCTGGCCGCCCTCCTGCTGGCCGGGCTGCTGCTCGACCTGTCCGGGGTGGTGCCGAAGGCGCTGGGCGGCTATCCGGCGCAGGTGCAGCTCTCCGACTCCGGCCAGTACTACGCCATCTACTACCCCCACGCCGAGGAGCGGCGGGCCGCGCTGTGGCTCGACGCGCGACTCACCGAGGAGGGGCGGGGGCTGGTGCAGACCGACCGGTTCTCGTACAGCCGGCTCCAGGCACTGCTCACCCACCCCACGCTCGCCGACATCCACCCGGCGGCCCTGCGCACCGACTCCTATGTCCTGCTCGGCACCACGCCGACCCGCACCGGGCTGGTCACCGTGTTCTACGGCGGTGACCTCATCACCTACAGGTATCCGATGAAGGTCCTCGACTCCCGCGACCTCATCTACAGCAACGGGGGAGCCGTGATCTACCGATGAGCGCGCGCCCGCCGAGGGTCCTCCTCGTCAGCCACTACTACCCGCCGCACGTCGGCGGCATCGAGAACGTCGTCCGGCAGGAGGCCGAGGGGCTGGCCGCGCGGGGCGCCGACGTCACCGTGCTGACCAGCGGCCCGCGTTCGGCGACCACGGTCGAGGGCGGCGTACGGGTGGTGCGGATCCGGGCCTGGAACGGCGCCGAGGAGCGGGCCGGAGTGCCGTTCCCCGTGTTCTCGCCCGCGCTCGCGGCCGCCGCACTGCGCCTGAGCCGGCGGGCGGACGTCGTGCACGTCCACGACTGCCTCTACCTCAGCTCCTGGGCGGCGGGCCTGGCCGCGCGGCTCACCCGCACCCGCCGGGTCCACACCCAGCACGTGGCGGTCGTCGACCATCCCTCGGGCCTGGTCCGGGCCGTGCAGCGGGCGGTGTACGGGACCGCCGGCCGGTTCCTGCTGCGCGGCGCGCGGTCGGTGTTCACGCTCAACGCCTCGGTGGCCGCCTTCGTCCGGGCCCACGGCGCCCGCGCCGAGCGCTCGCACCACCTCGCCAACGGGGTCGACACCGAGCTGTTCCGTCCGGCGGCGACGGGCGAACGGGCCGCCGCCCGGGACCGGTTGGGACTGCCGGCCGACCGGGTCCTCGTGCTGTTCGTGGGCCGTCTGGTGCCCAAGAAGGGGTACGACCTGCTGCTGGCCGCCCACACCCCGGACGCCGGCTACGACCTGGTGTTCTCCGGGGGCGGCGACGCGGCCGCCCTCACCGGCCGGCCCGGCGTCCACCACCTCGGCGCCCTGCCGCCCGAGGCCGTCGCGGAGGCCTACCGGGCCTGTGACGTGTTCGCGCTGCCGTCGACCGCGGAGGGCTTCCCGCTCACCGTGCAGGAGGCGATGGCCTCCGGGCTTCCGGTGGTGACCACCGACGACCCCGGCTACGCGCCGTACGGACTGGACCGCGACGGGGTGTCCCTGGTGGCCCGTGACGTGCCCGCGCTCGCCGCGGAACTGCGCGCCCTGGCGGCCGATCCGCTGCGGCGGGCCCGCATGGGGGAGTACAGCCGGACGTACGCGCAGCGGGCCTTCACCTGGGAGAGCCATGTGCGGACCCTGCTCGCCCACTACCGCGGGGACGGTGGGGGACGGTGACCGCCCGGCACGCCCGGTCCGGAGACCGGATCTACCGCAGCTCCTTCTTCCTGCTCGCCTCGACGGTCGTCACCGCGGGCCTCAGCTTCGTGTTCTGGGTGGTCGTCGCCCGGTTCTACTCCGCCGCCCAGGTCGGCCTCGCCACCTCCCTGATCTCGGCGACCTCGCTGCTCGCCACGCTGAGCCTGCTCGGCCTGAACAACACCCTGGTGCGGTTCCCGGCCGGGCGCGCGGCGCGCAACGCGCAGATCAGCCAGGCCCTCGTGCTGGTGGCCGGGGTGGGCTGCGCGGCCGCCGCCGTCTATCTGGCCGGACTGCCCTGGTACGGCGCGAAACTCGCGTTCGTGCGTGACGACTGGCCGTCGGCGATCGCCTTCACCGTCTTCTGCGGGTTCGCGGCGATGAGCATGCTGGTGCGCTCGGTGTTCACCGCCGCCCGCATCCCCGAGTACAACGTGCTGATCGACGGCCTGACCCAGGGCGTCTCCAAGGTGGCCGTACCCGCCGCCCTCACCGGGCTGGGCGTCTTCGGCATCGTGGCCTCCGCCGGGGTCGGTTACGCGGTGACCGTCGTCGTCGCACTGCTCGTGCTGCGGCGCCGGCTGGGCCTGCGGATCGATCTGCGCACCCGGGGCACCCGGCTGCGCGAGAAGTTCCGCTTCTCCGTGGCCAGTCACGCCTCGAACCTGATCAACCTCGCGCCGGTGCTGGCGACTCCGCTGATCGTGCTGCACCACCTCGGGGCGGCCCAGGTGGGCTACTACTTCGTGGCCTTCCAGATCGCGGCCATGCTGAACGCCGTCTCCACCGCCGTCGGCGAGGCCGTCTTCGCGGAGGTCTCCCACCAGGAGTCCCGGTTCCGTGAACTGATGCTGCGTTCGGGCCGGATCATCGCGGCGGTGCAGGTGCCCGCCGCCACCGTGGTGGCGCTCGGCGGCGGGCTGCTGCTGCGGATGTTCGGCGCCGAGTACGCCGACCACGCGCGCTCCCTGCTGATCGTCCTCGCGATCGCCGCCCTGCCGGTGTCCCTCAACACCTGGGCCTGCTTCGCCCTGAAGCTCAGCCAGCGCATGGCACAGCTGATCACCGCCAACACCGTGATGGCGGCACTGTCCATCGGGCTCTCCTCGCTGTGGGCCGACCGCGGACTCGTCTGGGTCGGCTACGCGTGGGCGATCGGCAACCTGACGGCGGGCCTCTTCGCCACGGCCTGCCTGCTGCGGGGCAGGACACCGGCCGCACCTTCCGTCTCCCCCGCCTCTTCCGCCTCCCCCGTCCGTACCGATGTCCCTACCGAGAGGTCCCCCCTGTGAAGATCGTGGTGATCAACGCCTACGTCCGGGAGAACGCGGGCGACGCCGCCCTGCTCTCCGTCTGCCTGCGGCAGGTGCGGGAGGCGTTCCCCGAGGCGGACGTGGCGATCGCGGGCATGGAGGACGCGGCCGTGCACCCGGAGTTCGAGGGCGTGCGCAACCTCGGGTCGCTGCGCCGGTACGTCGCCGACGGCACCGTCTCGCTGCCCCGCCGGCTGCTGCGCAAGGCGCTGGTGGGCCTCGCGGGAGCCGTCGCGGTGACGCTGCCGCGCCCGCTGTGCCGGGCCCTGCTGCGCGCCCTGCCCGCCGAGGCGCGGCGCGAGGCGGAGGCCGTGTCCCGGGCGGACCTGGTGGTGTCGATGGGCGGCGGTTATGTGCTGGCCCGGCCTGGGCTCGACGGCTACCAGAACGTGTTCTTCGTCCTGCTGCCCGCGCTGATCGCGCAGAGGTCCCGGGTGCCCGTGGTGTGGGCGCCGCAGTCCTTCGGCCCGTTCCCGGCGGCCCCCCAGCGGTGGCTGGTCGGCCGGGTCATGCGCCGCTCGGCCGCCGTGCTCGCGCGGGAGGACGTCAGCGTCGGAGAACTGAAGGCCTGCGGGATCCCCGAGACGCACATCGAGCGGGCGGTCGACGCCGGCTTCGCCTTCGCGCCCGGGAACCGCGTCGCCTGGCGGGAGAGGCTCGGCGTGGGTCCCGGCGAGCGGCTCGTCGGCGTCACCGCCCGCCGCTGGCTGGCCCCGGCCGCCCAGGACCGCTACGAGCGCGAACTGGCCCGCACCATCGACGCCGTCCAGGGCACCGGCGCCCGCGTGGTCCTCATCCCGCAGGTCAGCACCGACTACCTCGGCGACGACGACCGTGTCTGCGAGCGCCGTATCGCCGCCCACTGCACGAGCGGCCCGCTGATGGTCGACGAGGTGGTCGACTACCGCGACCTCAAGGGCCTCTACGACGAGTGCTCGCTGCTGATCGGCACCCGCTTCCACTCGGTGATCTTCTCCCTCACCAGCGACGTGCCGTGCGTGGCCATCGAGTACGAGCACAAGACCCGCGGCATCATGGCCGACCTGGACCTCTCCGCCTGGGTGCTGCCCATCGCCGACGTCACCCACGAACGGCTGTGGGCCCTGGTCGAGCCGCTGCTGAAGGACCCCGCCGCGTACCGTGCGCTCCTCGACGGCAACCTGCCCGGCTACGTCGCCCGCGCCCGCTCCCTGCCCGCCCGGCTGCGGGAGGCCGTGTGACACGGCCGTCCTGGAACCCCCGTTCCGAGAACGCTCGTGGGGAGAACCGTCGTACGGTCGCCGTCGTCACCCCCTACTACCCGCCGAACATCGGCGGCGTGGAGCAGTACAGCGCCCGCGTCGCCGCGGCGGTCGCCGCCACCCCCGATCTGCGTGCCGTCGTGCTCACCACCCGCCTCGACGGGGGGCGGCGCACCACGGTCACCACCGAGGACGGGGTGACGGTCGTACGGCTCGGGGTCTGGCTGCGGCTGTCGAACACGCCCCTCAGCCCCCTGTGGCCCTTGCAGCTGCGCCGCTGGCTGCGGCGCACCGGCGCCGACGTGGTGCACGCGCACGCCCCGGTGCCCGGGCTCGGTGATCTGGCGGTCGCCGTCGCGGGGGACCGGCCGGCGGTGCTCACGTACCACGCCGGCTCGATGCACAAGGGGGAGCCCGGCAGCGGAGCGGCGGACCGGCTGATCCGGCTGTACGAGACACGGGTGCTGCCCCGGGTGTTCGACCGGGTACGGCGTCTGGTGGCGGTGTCCCCGGTGTCGCTGGCGGCGGCCCGCCCGGACGCCCTCCACATCAGCCCCGGCGTCGACACCGACCGGTTCACGCCGGGCGAGCCCCCCTCCCGGCGGCGGCCGACGGTGGTCTACGTCGGCCGGATGGACCGCTCGTCGGCCTGGAAGGGCACCGACGTCCTGGTCCGGGCCTTCGCCCTGCTCGCGGCGGAGCACCCCACGGCCCGGCTGCGGCTGGTCGGCGACGGCGACGCCGTGCCCGGGCTGCGCGCCCTCGCGGCCGAACTCGGCGTCGAGGACCGCCTGGAGACCCCCGGCGCGCTCAGCGGTGCCGCCCTGACCGACGCCGTGCGCACCGCGGCCGTCCTCGCCCTGCCCTCGCTCACCGAGGCGGAGTCCTTCGGGATGGCGCTCGTCGAGGCGATGGCCTGCGGCACCCCGGTCGTGGGCTCCGCGGTCGGCGGGATCCCGTACGTCGTGGACGACGGGGAGAACGGACTGCTGGTCCCGCCCGGCGACCCCGTCGCGCTGGCCACGGCCTGCGCCGGGCTGCTGTCCGACGGGGTGCTGGCGGACCGGATGGGGGCGGCCGGGCGGCGGGCGGCCGAACAGCGCTACGCCTGGCCGGCGCTCACCGCCCGTTATGTGGCCCTGTTCCGGGAGCTGGGCGCGGCGGGCGACGCCGACCTCCCGCTCAGTCCCGCCGCTCCCGGTAGTCGCTGATCGCCTTCCGCAGCGCGGCGAAGGCCGGCTTGTGCCGTCCGTCGGAGTACAGCAGGCCGAAGTGCTGGGAGGTGCGGCTGTCCGCGGTCTCCGCCTCGCCGTCGCGGTAGGCGAACCAGAACACCTTCGCCACGGAGGGGATCGCGGCGGCCGCGGGCACGGTGTCGGTGGCGATCTCGGCCTGCAGCCGCGCCGTCACATGCCGGGTGCCCTGAGCGTCCGGGCTGTCCGCTGCGGTGCCCTGCGACCAGGTCGGCGCCCCGGTCTCGGTCACCCACACCGGCATGTCCGGCTTGCCGTAGCGGCGCAGGACCGACACCAGGCTGTCGCTGGTCGAGGCGATCTCCTCGAAGCGGGTGCCGGTCGCCGTCTTCGCGCCGGGCAGCAGCGGATAGGTGTACGGGTGGTAGGAGATGGCGTCCACCTGGTCCAGCGCGCCCAGCCGGCCCAGCTCCCCGAGATACGTCTGATGGGACACGTACTGCTTGGCCGGGTCGGTCTTCACCGCCGCGAGCCCGCCGAGGAGGAGATACGCCTTGGAGTCGGCGGACCGCACGGACCGCGAGGCCGCCTTCAGCAGGCCGGCGTAGCGCTCGGCGTCCGGGCCGGTGTGCCAGAACGGCCTGATGTTCGGCTCGTTCCAGATCTCCCAGGTGTGCACGCCCCGGGCGGAGTACCGCTCGGCGGCGGCGCCCGCGAAGGCGGCGAACTGGTCGTCGTCGGCGGGCGGGCAGGTCTGGCTGGTGCTCCCGCAGTCCGCGGCGGCGGCCCAGCGCGGGGTGTAGCCGATCGTCGGCAGCACCTCCAGACCGCGTTTGTCCGCGGCGTCCACGACCCGGTCGAACCGCTCCCACAGGTACTGGGAGGGGGAGTCCGGCTGGATGTTCCGCCAGGACAGGTCCACCCGCACCCAGTGCACCCCGAGGTCCGCGGCGTCGTCGAGGGCGCGGCCGAGCTCGGCGTCCGTGGACCAGGTCAGGGTGTCGCCGAAGGACAGCCCGAACCCGAGCTCGCGCGCGGCGGCCGGGGAGGCGTCCTTCGTGTCCCCCGCTTTCCCCGCGACGGCCCCGGACGCCCCGGCGCTCTCCGGGGCACGCGAGGACAGGTCGAGCCCCGAGGTGGACACCACCGCCGCGACGGCTCCGCCGAGGACGACGACCGAGACGATCGTGCCCAGCAGACGCCGGCCCATGGACGACGACGAGGAACCACGGCGCCGCCGGGAGGGCGACGGGGGGTTGGGGGACAGAGCAGACACCAGCGCAGCCTATGTGATGTTTCCGGCCACCGCGGAGGCCGTGACTCATCTGTGCTGTTGGCTACGGCACACCACCCGACCTGGGCGTTGTCCCGGACACGCGGGAGCGCGGCTCCCGTTCGTCGTGAACGGGAGCCGCGCTCCACCTGTTTGTCCGTTGTTTCCCGGTCCGGTCAGCCCAGTTGCTTGACCGTGTCCCAGCCGCTCGACCGCAGCGTGCTCGACGTGCCGATGGCGGTGGCGCCGCCCTCGTAGAGGAGCAGGGCACCGGCCGCGTTGGTCGTCCAGATGTCGGGCAGGCCGTCGCCGGTGACGTCCGGGGTGCCGTAGATCAGCGGGTACGCCGCGTACGTGTAGCTGGTGGCGGCGTAGGTGTCGTCGCCGTCCAGGCTCGCCGCGGACGTGCCCAGGCTGGCGAGGACCGTGCCCACCCCGTCGCCGTCGAGGATGCCCTTGCGCAGGACGATGTTTCCGGCCGCGGTGCGGTACGTCATGTCGGCCGCGCCGTCGCCGTTGTAGTCACCGATCGCGACGAAGTCCCGCTCCGTGGCGCCCCACGCGGAGGACGTCATCTTGACGGCCTCGCTGAAGGTGCCGCCGCTGTAGCCGGTGAACACCCACAGCTCGGCGCCGCCCGTTCCGCCCGCCACGAACAGCTCGGGCTGGCCGTCGCCGGTGATGTCGCCGGCCGACTTGATCTCCGAGAAGGTGGAGGGGGCGGGGGCGTTGGACGGCAGGCGGATCTCGACGCGCTTGCTGACGTCGATCGCGCCGTAGCCGTCGCCGGGGTAGAGGAACAGCCGGCCCTCGGGGGTGCGCACCACCCAGTCGGTGACGCCGTCGCCGGGCGCGAAGTCGCCGTTGTGGGTGACCAGGGAGTAGGTGCCGGTGCCGTCCCAGATGTGCGGGGCGGTGCCGCCGTCCTTGATCAGGGTGCCCTTGTTGTGGGTGCCGAAGGCGCTGGACACCCAGGTGCCGTCCAGCGACACCGAGTCGATCCAGAGGTTTCCGGCGGCGGTGACATGGGCGAAGTCGGCGTCGCCGTCCCCGTTCAGGTCGCCGGGGCCGTCGGCGCTCGAGCGCGGCTGGACGTAGAAGAAGTACTTGCGGGCGTTGGGCGAGATGTTGCCCGCCGAGTCCACCGACTTCACGTACAGCGTGTTGGGTCCGGCGGCCGGTGGCTTGATGCCGGTGATGGTGGCGGTCTTGACTGCCGTGGTGCAGGACTTGGTCAGACCGCCCGAGGTGCCCTGTACGCCGCCCGAGCAGGCGTAGCCCGCGTAGCTGGTGGAGTTGATGGACCAGACGAACTTCACGATGTCGGTCTCGGAGGTCGAGCCGACCGCGAAGGTGAAGCTGCCGCTGTTGCCGAAGGGCTTGGCGGACCACACGTCGGGCTCGCTGTCGCCGTCGTCGTCACCCGGGAAGTCGGTCGAGACGACCGGGGCGGGGGAGTCGGGCAGATCGGTGTCGTAGGTGAACCGGCACACGCCGTCGCCGCCGGTGGGCGCCCAGCCGCTGCTGACCTTGGCGTCCCAGGCGCGCACCCGCCACGAGTAGGTGACCCCGGTGGTCAGGTAGGACCGGATGGAGATCCCGCCCACCTCACCGTCGTCCACGGCCTTGGTGAAGGTCTTCGTCGTGGTGTCGGCCTTGCCCGTCTGCCACAGCTGGAACTCCAGCTTGGCGAGGTCGCTGTCCGGGTCGGTCGCCTTGCCGCTGATGGTGATGGTGTCCGCCTTGCCGACCTTGATGTACGGCGAGGCGGAGGTGTCGCAGGAGCCGGGGCTCATGGTGACGGAGGTCGGCGTGTTCGGCTTCCGGTTGTACGTGATGGACAGCGAGGGGGAGCCGTCGCCCTCGGCCTTGAACTTCTTCCAGGAGTAGGTGTCCGTCTCCAGGCTGCTGGAGGAACCCGTCGGCGCGGAGGACGAGGTCGAGGCCACCAGGCCCAGGTTGAAGCTGGTCACACCGTCGTCGGCGGCGTCCTGCGCCAGCGAGGTCACCGTGAAGTTGACGTACGCGTCCGGGCAGGAGCTGTTGGACTTCCAGCCGTAGGCGAAGGACTTCGAGGTGATCTTCCGCTTCCAGGACGGCTGGCGGTTCCAGGTGGTCTTGGAGGTGAAGTCACCGGTGCCCCACAGCTGCACCGTGCGCTTGCTGCACGACCAGGAGTGGGTCTCCAGGACCTTCAGGGTGGCGCTGGAGACGTCCGCGCCCTTGATGGAGTTCTTCAGCTTCATCCGGAAGAACGAGCGGGCCGTGCCCCAGGTCTCCCGCTCGAAGCCGACGCGGGCTTCCTTGGTGTCCTCGTTGTAGTTCGCGCCGTCGTAGAAGCTGGAGCTCGGGTACCGCTTGTAGACCGTGGTCCAGTTGGCGCGGATACCGGTGGTGGAGGGGTCGAGGAACAGCGGGTACGTCAGGTCCTCGGTGTCCTGGAGATAGCTGCTCGGCGGGGTGATCGTCAGCACGTCGTCGCCGAACGCGGCCGCGGCGGTGGTGGCGTGGGCGCCCTCGCCGGGGCCGTTCACCGCGGGCAGGGCGAGGGTGTCGGAGGCGGCCGCGCGGACGCCGTCGTAGGCGACGGGGTCGGCGTCGCTCTTCGTGTCGTCCGGGTTCTCGTTCGGGACCTCGTCGGCCGGAACGTCGTCCGGGTTCTCGCGCGCCGGCGCCTCCTCGACGACCTCGGGGTCCTCGTTGGTGCCGGTCGCGGCCTCGGCGTCGGCGTCGCCCGCCTCGGCCTCCGTGCCGTGCGTCCCGGCGGAGTCCCACAGGAACGGCGTGGGCGAGACGGCGATCTCCTGACCCGCGCTGTCCTTGGCCATCAGCACGTGGGTGCCGGGGTCGAGGGTGAAGGTGAGGCTGGAGGAGGTGACCCGGTAGCGCGGCGGGTCGGCGGCCAGCTTCTCGGCGGCCTCCGGCGTGTGGACGACCAGGACGTGGGTGAACCCGGTGTCCCGGGCGGACAGCATCAGGTCCACGCCGGGCAGGACGCCCTCGTACAGCGCGCGGTTGTCCTCGACCACCGGCTCGGGCAGCTCGCCCGGCCAGTCGAACGCGATCTCGTGGCTCTCGGCGGTCATCGTCAGCAGAGGCGTCCACGAGGTCTCGGCCGAGTCGTCGACCTGCTCGGCGCCGCGGCTTCCGCTTCCGGTGCGGAACACCGCCGACTGCGCGGTCGTACCGGAGGTACGCGCCGAGGCCTTGCGGGCGCCCCCGCTTCCCCCGGCCGAGAACGTCACCGGATAAGGGCTGTTGACGGTGTGCCAGCCCTTGTCGCCCTTGCGAAGACCGGTGTCGATCGGCGCCCACTCGCCCTTGGCGTTCTTTGCGCGCAGGGGTGCGACGGAGACCGTGTAGGTAAAGGTTCCGTTTGGGTTCGCGTAGGTGGTCGAGAACTCGTCGGTCAGGGCGGCGACTTCGACCCTCTTGCCGCTCTTGCGCGCCCGTGACTGCGCCGCGTCCTCGTCGACCGGCTGCGCGGCCCGCTTGGACTTGGCGTCGGTGACGGTGTCGCCGTCGTCCCGCAGCGCGAGCAGCGCGCCGCCGCCGGCCAGCACGGCCAGCGCCACGGCCGTGGCGACGGCACGGCGAACGCGCCGTCTGCCAGGGGGACTTGATTCCATGGCGGGGTCGAGGTCGCTCAAGGGGCCCTTCTCCACAACAGGCTGGACCGCGGTACGGCGGGCGCCGCCGCGGCATGGCTCTTCCGGTGTGCCCTTAAGGCCTGGTGACAAGCCGTAGCGAGCGCGCGACGCGCCGGATTGGGCGGTTGGAGTATGAACATCTCCTCCCGGCCAGATCAACACCCTTTGCTCGGCGCGGCGTTTGCAACGGCCGCGCAAAGAGCTCTGGAGCGATTCTTTGCCGTTCTTTGCACGGGTTTGATCAGTGACATAGCTAACACAGATTCAGGGAACCTTGACGCGGATCTTCACGATGTCTTTATTTTCGTGCTCGGTCTGTAAGTCAATGCTCACCAATTGGCATCGCTGTGTGCGCTTCTGATGGTGTGTGACGGGGGAAGGGTCAACTTGGCCGTGCATACGGTGCTGTCCTGGTGCGGCAGGGGTTCGCTGGCGAGATCGCCGCGTGAGCGTCTGGTCCGTCGCAGAACGCGGCTCGGTGTCGTCGCCGGACTGGTTCTCGCCCTCAACGTCACCCTGCTGCCCAGCGCTGTGGCGTTCGGCCCCAGCGACCCCCGGACGACGGTCGAGCTCGAGGACCTCCAGGAGACGGACGCCGTCCCGGTCGACGAGACGCTGACCGACAACCTCGAGGAGCTCTCCGGCTCCGCCGCGACCGACCCCGCGCAGGCGTACGCGCCGGCCGCGGTCGCCGAGGTGCCCGCGGCCTCCGGCACCAAGGCCGTCGACACCATGACCGCGGGCGCCACCACCGAGGTCGCGAAGTCCACCGACGGCACGATGTCCATCGGAGTCGGCGCCCCCGACGGTGCCACGCCCGCGCAGGCCGACGCCCTCGAAGGCCAGTGGAGCGTCGCCGCCGCACCCGAGGCCGACGCCGTCGCGAACGGCGCCCAGGGTTTCCTGCTCGCGGTCGACGCGCCCGACACCGCGACCGGTGACGCGGTGCTCTCGATCGACGCCACCAAGCTCGCCGAGACCTACAGCGCCCAGTGGCTGGACCGGCTCTCCTTCACGCTGATGCCGTCCTGCTACGCGACGACACCGGACCTGGAGGAGTGCTCCACCGGCACCCCGGTGACCACCGAGGTCGAGCGCACCGGTGACACCGTCGAGGTGCCGCTGGACGCCGGTGACTCCTCGGGTTCCGAGGCCGACACCGGCGAGGACGGCGCCTCCGACGAGGTCACGGGCTCCACCGACACCACCGCCGACGTCCCCGAGACCTTCGTCAACGTCACCCTGGACACCGCCGACCTCGCCTCGGCCGCCGGCAGCACCACCACCGCGAACAGCGCGGTGAGCACGGACGCCGGCAGCGTCGACTCCGCCGTGTGGCACGAGGACGCGGCCGACGCCGTCCAGCAGATCGCCGACTCCTCCGGCGGCGGTCTGCTCGTGGGCAGCTCCTACGGCGCCGGCGCGGGCGGTGACTTCTCCGCCAGCCCGATCGTCTCGGCCGGTTCCTGGACGGCGGGCGGTTCCTCCGGCGCGTTCAGCTACTCGTACACGATGGCCGCCCCGCAGGTCCCTGCCGGTCCGGCGCCGAACGTCACCCTCAGCTACAGCTCGCAGACCTCCGACGGCCGTACGTCCTCCACGAACAACCAGGTCTCCTGGGTGGGTGAGGGCTGGGACTACAACCCCGGCGCCATCACCCGCACGTTCGTGGGCTGCGCCGCCGACACCGCGAACGCCAACAACGACAAGCACTTCACCGGCGACCAGTGCTGGGGTTCGAACAACGCGGTCCTCTCCCTGAACGGCACCACCACCGAGCTGGTGCGCGACGACACCACCAAGCAGTGGAAGGGCGCACGCGGCGAGAACATGCGCGTCGAGCTGCTGACGGCGGCCGACTACAAGGCCCTCACCGGCATCGACGGCTCCGGCAACGGTGACAACAACGGCGAGTTCTGGCGCGTCACCACCGACGACGGCACCCAGTACTACTTCGGCCTCAACCGCCTTCCGGGCTGGACCTCGGGCAAGCCGGAGACCAACTCCGTGCTCAACGTGCCGGTCGCCGGCAACCACTCCGAGGACCCCTGCTACGCCGCGAAGTTCGAGGACTCCTTCTGCGACCAGGGCTGGCGCTTCCAGCTCGACTACGTCGTGGACACCACCGGCAACGCGATGTCGCTGTGGTGGGAGAAGGAGAAGAACGCCTACGCGCGCAACATGAAGGAGGCCAAGGCGGTCTCCTACGACCGCGCCGGCTACCTCTCCCACATCGACTACGGCCAGCGCGCCACCACGCTCTTCTCCGAGGAGCCGCTCGGCCGGATGAAGTTCAACGCCCGCGAGCGCTGCTTCGACGACCCCGCCCTGAACGTGGCGTGCTCGAACGCCAACTTCGACTCCAAGCAGTCCGACCGGACCCGTCCCTGGTTCGACACCCCCGCCGACCTCGCCTGCGCGGCCGGCAAGAAGTGCACCACGTACGCCCCGACCTTCTGGTCCCGCAAGCGACTGGCCTCCGTCGACTCCTGCACCCAGCGCGAGCAGGGCGTGAAGCTGACCGAGTACACCTCGGACGCCGACGGCAACGAGACCGGCCAGCGCAACGCCTGCGGTCTGGACGGCGACTCCGCCACCACGACCTCGCTGTCGAAGGTCGACTCCTGGGGCCTGAAGCAGTCCTTCCCCTGGAACCTCACCGGTGAGTACACCGCGCTCTGGCTGGAGTCCATCAGCCGCACCGGCTACGCCGTGGACGGCTCCACCGACCGCCTGAACCCGGTCTCCTTCGGCCACAACGAGAACCCCCTGCCCAACCGCGTCAGGAACGGCTCCTCCGACACCAACCCGCTGTTCGCACGACTGCGCATCCAGGACGTCGTCTCCGAGTACGGCGGCCGTACCCACGTCGACTACAAGGCGCCCGAGGGCAAGTGCCTCACCGGCGCCGACCGCCCCACGATCGACAAGAACCACTCCCTCTGCTACCCGGCGTACTGGCACGCCGACGGTGAGCTCGAGGACAAGCGGATCTCCTGGTTCCACAAGTACGTCGTCGACAAGATCACCGAGTTCCCGCGTCTCGCCGACGCGCAGGACATCGTGACGACGTACACGTACGAGACCGACAGCGACGCCGTGGACGGCGCCCTGTGGGCGAAGAGCCAGTCGGAGTTCTCCCGCCCGAAGAAGCGCACCTGGGACGACTTCCGCGGCTTCCCGGTCGTCACCACGACCACCGGCACCACGGACTCCGTCGGCGGCAGCGTCGCCTCCAAGTCGGTCACCCGCTACTTCCGCGGCATGAACGACGACGTCCTGGCCGACGACACCCCGGAGAAGGCCTCGGACGACGTCAAGCGTTCCGTCGTGACGACCGACATCACCGGTGCGACGCTGGCGACCGACCGCAAGGCGTACGCGGGCATGGTCGCGGAGTCGCTGACCTACCCGGACACGTCCGCCGACACCACCACCGGCTGGATCGCGCGCACCATCAACATCCCGGACGCCCCGGTCCGCCTGGCCACCCGCAACCGCACCGACGGCCCCGACGTGGTCTCCGAGCGCGTCACGCTCGGCAAGACCTCGACGATCTCCAAGGCCTCGGGCAAGGCCGCGGACGGGCTGACGCTGCACACGGTCACCTCCGAGACCGAGTACGACGCCACGTACGGTCTGCCGACCAAGGTCAAGGACTACGGCGACACGGCCGTCTCCGGCGACGAGTCGTGCACCGCGACCTCGTACGTGCACAACACCTCGGGCACGAACTACCTGATCGGCCTGGTCGCCCAGACCGTCACGACCACCGGCACGAGCACCTGCTCCACCGACCTGTCGAGCTCGACGGGCTCCACGCTGGTCAGCGCCTCGCGCATGTTCTACGACGGCGCGACCTCGTCCACCGCCACGCCCACCAAGGGCCTGGTGACCCGGACGGAGGCGCCGACCGGCGCGGGCACCGGCTGGGAGACGACGAACCCCGAGTCGCGCACCGAATACGACTCCACCGGCCGCGTCACGAAGGTCACCGACCCGACCGGCGTCTACAACACGACGACGTACACGCCGTCGAGCGGGCAGGTCTACTCGATCGAGACGGTCACCGGCAACAAGGTCGTCAGCGGCGCGGTCGTGGCCGGCTTCACCGACACCACGACCCTGGAGCCCGGCCGCGGCACCACGATCAAGTCGACCGACGCCAACGGCCGCAGTGAGACGTACGAGTACGACCCGCTGGGCCGTGCGGTCGCCGCCTGGGACGCCACCCAGTCCGTCACCGACGACCCGACGGTCAAGTACACGTACAACATCGACCCCAAGCAGCCGGTGTCGGTGGTGACGCAGTCCCTCTCCGACAACCCGAGCACCGCCGCGGGCGACGGAACGTACCAGTCCTCCACCACGATCTACGACGGCCTCGGCCGTGAGCGCCAGACGCAGACCCCCGCGGTCGACGGCGGCCGCCTGATCACCGACACGCTCCACAACAGTGCCGGTCAGGTCCGCTACACCCGCAACGCGTACTACATGGAGGGCGACCCGGGCACCGACCTGGTCGTCCCCGCCTCCGAGTCCCTCGTCCCGAACGCGACCTCGTACACGTACGACGGTCTGGGCCGGGTCCTGACGGTCACGCCGGTGCACAGCTCCTACCCGCAGACGGGTGAGTCGTTCACCAACGCGGGCAAGACGGTGACCACCACCGACCGCCGCACCCGCTACGAGTACGCCCTGGACTACACGGTCGTGCGCCAGCCCAAGGGCACGCCCGCCTCGCGGGTGTGGACGGACGCGCTGGGCCGCACCACCCGCCAGGACACCTTCAGCGACACCTCGCTGACCGAGGCCGGCGCGATCACCACGACGTACGACTACGACCTGCGCGGCGACATGGTGACGTCCACCGACGACGTCGGCAACACGCGGACGTGGAAGTACGACGCGCTGGGCCGGGTCACCGACACCACCGACCCGGACACGGGCGCCACGCACACCGACTACGACGCCTACGGGCGCGTCGACAAGGCGACGGACGCACGCGGCCAGACGGTGGCGTACACGTACGAGCGTCTGAACCGCGTCGAGCAGGTCAAGGTCACCCCGAAGGGCGCCACGACCTCCACCCTCGCGCAGACCTACGCCTACGACGGCGCGACCGGCGGCAAGGGCCAGCTCTCCTCGGCCACCCGCTACACCGACGGCAAGGCGTACACCACCACCATCGGCGGCTACACGGCCGACTACCAGCCGACCGACATGACCACGGCGCTGCCGCCGGGCTCCACCGCGGGGCTGACGGCCGACGGTTTCGCCACCCAGTACAAGTACACGTACAAGTACAACGCCGACGGCCAGCTGGAGACGTACACGACCCCGGCGGCCGGCGGCCTGGACGCCGAGGACGTCGTCACCCGCTACAACAAGGCGGGCCTGCCGACCTCGGTCTCCGGCAAGGACTGGTACACCTCCGAGGCGTCCTACTCGCCCTACGGGCAGGTGCTGCGCTCCACCATCGGTGAGCAGGGCCACCGCCTGTGGCAGGAGAACACCTTCAACGAGTCCACCGGTGAGCTGCTGACCAGCAGGCTCATCCGGGAGTCCGCCACGGACACGGCGGTCGTGCCGGGCAGTGAGGTCAGCAAGCGCTCGTACTCCTACGACGCGTCGGGCAACGTCCTGTCGGTCGCGGACCGGATGGGCACGACGACCGACCAGCAGTGCTTCAAGTACGACACCCTCGGCCAGCTGAAGGAGGCCTGGACGACCCCGGGCGGCGGCGCCTGCGTCGCCTCCGGCAAGACGACGGCCGAGCCGGTCTACTCCGACAACACGGTCAACGTCTCCTCCAACAACGACGGTTACTGGCAGTCCTACGACTACGACGTCCTCGGCAACCGCACCAGGAAGACGGCGTACAAGGCCGACCCGACCTTCACCTCCGGCACGCGTGTCACCACGGGCGACGTCGTCACCGACTACAAGTACGGCACCAGCGACACCGCCAAGAACGACCAGCCGCACACGCTGACCTCGTACACCACGTCCTCGACGACGGCGGCCGGCGCGGCGGTCAAGACCCGCTCGACGCAGACCTACGACGCGGCGGGCGAGATGGAGACCCGCTCCACCGGCGGTGACACGGCCCAGACCATGACGTGGACCTGGGACGGCAAGGTCGAGTCGGTCACCGGGTTCGGCACGGACGGTTCCGGTGCCTGGATCGGCGTCGGTGACCTGTGCATGGACCTCTCGGGCGGCACCACGACGGTCGGCACCGCGATCCAGATCTACGTCTGCAACGGCAACAAGTCCCAGCAGTTCCGCCTCAAGGCCTCCGACACCAACAACGACGGCACGGTCGAGGACGGCACGATCGGCCAGCTCATGGTGGGCGGGCGCTGCGTCCAGCCCAACGGCGCGGCGGCCGGCGCGGCAGCGCTGATCCAGGCCTGCGACAACGCGGTCGCGGCGCAGCGCTGGCAGACCCTGAGCACGGGTCAGATCAAGCACGTCGCGACCGGCCTGTGCCTGGCGGCACCGGCGTCCACGGTCAGCACCGACCTCACCCTGGCCGCGTGCAACTCGACCGTGGCGGGTCAGCTGTGGAAGCCCGCGTCGAAGACGACGTACGTCTACGACGCGATGGGCAACCGCCTGTTGGAGCGCACCAGCGCCGGCGCGGTGCTGAACCTGCCCGACACCAAGGTCTCCCTGACCACGGCCGGGAAGGTCCGGTACGTCGAGCGCACGTACGCCGGCGTCGGCGGCCCGTCGGTGACCCGCTTCCGCGAGGGCGTCAACAACACCGCCGGTGTCAGCGAGCATGTCTACGCCCAGGCGACCGACCTCAACGGCACCCCGCTGGCGGAGGTCCGTCTCGACGGCGGCATGCAGGTCCGCGCCCAGAAGAAGGACCCCTGGGGCGAGGACCGGGCGATCAGCATGCCCATGCGCACCAAGACCGCCTTCCACACGGGTGACGACGACGTCGAAACGGGCCTCGTCCACATGGGCGCCCGCGAGTACGACCCGGGAACCGGCCGCTTCATCTCCGCCGACCCGGTCCTGGACGACAGCGATCCGCTCCAGGCGAACGGCTACTCCTACGCCAACAACAACCCGGTCACCCACTCCGACCCGAGTGGCCTGACCTCCTCGGCCTCCAGCTTCGACGCCTCGATCGCGGCGCTCGACGCGAAGATCGCCGAGTACCAGAAGACGCTGAACCGCTCCATCGGTGACGTGATCCTGGCGACCGGCTGGGCCGTGTTCAAGGAGTTCATCGGCTGGAACGACGTCGTCGGCTGCTTCACCCAGGGCGACCTGTGGGCCTGCGGCAGCCTGTTGATGGACGCCATCCCGTGGACCAGTGTCTTCTCCAAGGGCAAGAAGATGTGGCGCGCCTTCAAGGGCACCATGAGCGCGGTCAAGGCGTTCAAGGCGGCCAAGCGCGCGGCCGAGATCGGCATGAAGGCGGCCAAGGCGGCCAAGGCAGCGCTGATCAAGGCGAAGAAGGCGGCGGAAGCGGCTGCGGCCGAAGCGAAACGCAAGGCGAGAGAAGCAGCCAAGCGTGCCGCGGAGGCGGTCAAGAAGAAGGCCCATACCGGCTCCAAGGGCGCCAAGGGCAACCCGGTCCAGGCCAAGGCCCGCGCCCAGGCCCAGTCCAAGGGCTCAAAGGGCGGCGGCAAGGCCGAGAACAAGTCCGGCGGCTCCCGCGAAGGGTCCGGCAAGGAGGACTCGGGCGGCGGTTCCGGCGGGGGTGAGGGCGGCAGTTGCCCGGTCAACAGCTTCACGCCGGACACCAAGGTCCTGATGGCCGACGGCTCCACCAAGGCGATCAAGGACGTCAAGGCCGGAGACAAGGTCCTGGCGACCGACCCGGACACGGGCGAGACCACGGCGGAGACGGTCACTGCCGAGATCAAGGGCAAGGGCATCAAGCACCTGGTCAAGGTCACCGTCGACACCGACGGCAAGAAGGGCTCGAAGACCGCGCAGGTCACCGCGACCGACGGCCACCCCTTCTGGGTGCCCGAGCTCGGTGAGTGGATCGACGCGACCGACCTCAAGTCGGGCGAATGGCTGCGCACCAGCGCCGGCACGCTGGTCCAGATCACGGCCGTCGAGCGCTGGACGGCGCTGGACGCCACGGTCCACAACCTCACCGTCAGCATGCTGCACACGTACTATGTGGTGGCAGGCGCCGTCCCGGTCCTGGTTCACAACACGGGTTGTGAACTGAACGACGATGGGTATCTGTACCGCGGTGTCGCCGAGGGACACACCAGCTATGCCACCGCTGCCGAAGGCCGTGCGGTTCCCCTCGGGGGCAACTCGAGTATCGCCGCTCATGTGGGTGACAACACGAATTCCGCCTTCACCTCTTGGTCGGACGACCCCGAAGTTGCCGAGTTCTTCGCCACGAATCTGGGGAAGAAATATGTTGGTAAAGGTGTGATGTTGCGCATCCGGATAGCGGACCTGGAACCCCCCATTGGGCCATCGAGGAATATTCAAATCCACGACACTCCGTTCGATAAGGGATTCTTCGAAGACGAGCACCTCATCCTTGGGGAAATCCAAGCCCATGAAATCAGCTTCGACCTTGGGCAAACCTGGAAGAGCGTGATGGGGGGTTGAGGTGGACGAGGTAGCTGCGAGTGAACTGCTAGCCGCATTCGAGTCCGACTCCGAGGCCGGCATTCTGGCCAAGAATGCACTACTTGCCGGAGCGCATTTCGAAGTCTCGCTCGATCCCATTCCAGCATCGAGGCTCATGGGCATCTGTCGCGGGAGGTTGAGGACCTTGCAGCGGCGCGGCAAGCCGACTGTCGGAGCCGCGGAATGCCTTGCGAGTCTTGACGAAATGGGCGAGCGGGGACTTCTTGCGGCCTACGTGGACGATCGCGAACGAGCCGGATACTACTTTCGGCTCTACCTCGACCCGCACCCGCTCAAAGTAGTCGGATGCCTGGGAGTCAACATCTCCCCCGAAGATGACCCCGCCGCTGGTCCCGTGTAATACCTGAACCGCCGCGGAATCACACTGCCCGGCGGCCCCACCGGATCTGTTTCCGGTGGGGCCGCCGGGGTGTCTGACAGCAGTAGTTGAGGGCGACGTCAGCGGACGGCCGTTGCGTCGAGCGGTGGACCGTCGCCGGCGTCTGGACCGGTGGTGGCTCCGGTGGGGTTGTGGACTTCGCTCCGCACGCATGAACTACGGCATCAGTACGATCCTGCCGAACACTTCTCCGGCGTCCATCTTCCGGTGTGCGAGTACGGCCTTCTCCAGTGGCAGCGACCCGTGCATCACCGCACGCAGTTCGCCACGGCATGCGGCAGCGAACTGCTCGGTCCGCACCGTACGTCGATCAGCCCGGCTCACGGTGTCCGCGCTGAAGGTGGCGAACGACATCGACCTCTGGAACGCCGCCATCAGCCGCATGCCGAAGTCAGCGGGTGGCTGTCCCCCGACCGCGCCGACCGCCACCAGGCGCCCGTTGGGGTTGAGCTTGTCGAAGAACGAGGGCATGTCGGCCCCGGCGACGATGTCGATGACGACGTCGTAGCCGCCGGGAGCGGAGGCGTCCCCCTCTCCGGAGCGGTCCAGTACATGCGTCGCCCCCAGCTCCCGCAGCCGCTCACCGCGCTCGGGCGACGACGTCGTGACCGCCACCGCACCCGCACCACCCCGTGCCGCGAGCTGGACCGCCATGATCCCGATGCTGCCGGCCGCGCCGCGCACCAGGACCGACTCACCAGGTGTGAAGTGGGCATGCGCCAGGCCGAAATGGGCGACCACACCGGAACTTCCGAGCGTCACCGCCTCGGCGGCGGAGAGCCCCTCGGGGAGGGGGAGGACCTCCTCGACCGAGGCGACCGCCTGCTCCACATAACCACCGCCCACCCCGGTGAACGCCCACACCCGCCGACCGATCCACGACGCGTCGACACCGTCGCCGACCGCCGTCACCGTGCCCGCGAACTCACTGCCTGGGACATGGCCTTCCTTGAAGCCGTAGGCGGCGAGCGCACCGCTACGGACCATCACGTCGACACCACCGACACCGATCGCCTCGCTGGCGATCACCACCTGCCCGGGGGCGGGGACGGGGGCCGGAAGCTCGATGACCGCCAGACCATCCGGGCCTCCGAAGGTCTGGATCGCGACTGCTTTCAAGGTCGTCTCCTGGTTCTGGGATCGAATCGATCAGGCCTCCGGACGCTAACGGACGCCCCCGTCCGTTTAGCCAAAGTGAGAGACATGGCAGACCGTTTGCCTCACCCCCTGCGAGCCGACGCCCAGGACAATCGCGAGCGCATCCTTGAGGTGGCCCGCGACCTGTTCGCCACCGAGGGGCTGAATGTGCCGATGCGGGAGATCGCCCGGCGTGCGGAGGTGGGTCCCGCCACCCTCTATCGCCGCTTCCCGACCAAGCAGACGCTGGTCACCGAGGCCTTCGCCGAACAGCGGCGGGCCTGTCACGCCATCGTCGACGAGGGCCTCGCCGATCCGGACCCGTGGCACGGGTTCCGTCGCGTCGTCGAGCGGACCTGCGAACTTCACGCCCACAGCCTCGGCTTCGCCGACGCCTTCATGTCGGCCTACCCCGAGGCGATGGACTTCGCCGCCGACCGCGAGTACACCCTGAACGCGATCGCCGAACTGGCCCACCGCGCCAAGGCGACCGGCCACCTGCGCCCCGACTTCCTCCTGGACGACCTGATCATCATGCTGATGGCCCACCGCGGCATCCACACGTCATCGGCCACCACCCGACTCGCAGCCTCCCGCCGCTACGCCTCGCTGGTGATCCAGGCGTTCCAGGCCGCCTCGCCGACCCACTCTGCCGAGACGTCCAGGGAGCTGAGACGTCATGTCCTTTGAGCGTGTACGGCAGGCCGCCGCCCGCGAGTTCCTCGTAACCGGCGGCCTGCCGTCATCCGCCTCCGGTCTCTTCACCGCGGCCGAGTCCGAGGGCTCCGAACCCGAGCGGATCGGCGGCCGCGACGTCGTACGGATCGGCAACGACGGGGAGGGCGACGGGGGATATTTCGTCGACTGCGCGACGGGAGCGGTGCTGTACGTGGCGGCGTACGCCTTCACCGAGTTCCATGTGAGCGAGTCGCCGCAGAGCTTCGTACGGTGCCTGGAGGAGTTCGAGCGGGCGACCTCCGGCGCCCCAAGAGACGCTGATCCCGACGAGTGGACCCGGATCGCGGAGTCACTGGAGCGGACCATCGCGGCGACAGACCCTTCCGCGCTGCGCGAAGACCCCGGCTTCTGGCACTCGCTCCTGTTCGATGTGGCGAGCGGTGACTACGCGTAGGCGGGAAGGGAGTCAAGGCATGAGGGAACGTCTCGGTGATGGAGATCTCGCCGCGGCCATGAGAGAAACCGCGACGCTTCGCGGATGCGACATCGGAACCGTGTCCCCGACCCCGGACGGTGTCGTGGTCGCCACGACGCGAGGTTTCGTGTCGGTCGGTCGCGGGGGCGAGGAGGGCCCGCTCCGGGTGGGCGTCGGTATTCCGGACTTCTCCTGGGCGATCGGCTCGACGGACGATCTCGGAGTGCTCGTCGAGGCGGTCGCCGCCTGGCGGGAGAGGATGCCGCTCGACGAGTTGCGGCAGAGATTCGAGTTCCTGGAGCTCGATGAATTCACCGACGCACTCGAAAGGGGCGAGCCCACCGCCTCGCAGTGGTCCGGCCTGCTGTCCTCCGACTTCCACAGGGGGCAGTGGGACCTTCTGCGTCGCATCCACGCGGACGAGGTGCTGCGGACGTTCTTCCCGACGATCTCGCACGGCGCCGTCCGTCTGCGCGTGGACCCGCTGGACGGCGCCAGCCGTCAGGTCCTGGTGGCGGAGGTGGTCAGTGAGCGTTACGACGTCATGCAGTCCGGTACGAAGGAGGCCATCTGGGTCGAGGTCCCTTCCGACGCTCTGATCACCCATCTGCGAGCCGCCCTGAAGTAGCCGAAGCGATGCTCATGTTCGGCGCTTGAGTGAGAACACCTTCTGGTGGCTTGTCACTCGAGCACCGAGGTGTGGGCCGGCGGGTAACCCCCGCGTATCCCTTCCAAGAGAAGGGCGAGGGCGGCGGGGGTGGTCGTGAGGACCGTGGTCGGGGTGTCGCTCTCGCGGAGATGGAGGGTGGTGGGGGTGGAGGCGAGTTCGAGGCAGGCGTTGCCGTCTCCGCTGCCGGAGAAGGAGGACTTCTGCCAGGTGCCAGGGATGCTCATCGGGCGCCTCACTCTTCCTTCGCCAGACGGTGGATGAAGCCACGCGAACGCTCCGGATCGAGTGACGTCTGTTCTGTACATCCCCTCCGACCCCGGATCGGTCACGGTCTCCCGCCGCACCCTCCGCCTGATCCTCACCCTCCACGACCTCGCCCACCTCACCGAGACCGCCGAACTCCTCGCCTCCGAGCTGGTCTCCAACGCCGTACTGCACACCAAGGGCCCCGCCTGCCTGCGCATCCGTCACCGCGCCGGCGTCCTGCAGATCGGAGCCTGGGACGCCGACCCCGCACCTCCCGAGCCCCCGAGTGACTTCACCGAACTCGCAGACGCCGAGAGCGGGCGCGGCTTCGCCCTCGTACGGTCCTGCTCCGATCTGTGGGGGTGGCAACCACTCTCCCGGCTCGGGCTGCGCGGCAAGCTGGTGTGGTGCGAACTGGGAGCTGCGTAAATGGTCAGCTCGTCGCACGAGGCGTTGCACCGCATCTTCCAGAAGGACCCCGCGCTTCTCACCCGCGCGCTCCAGCAGGTACTGCACGTCCCGTTCCCGGAACCGCGTGACTTCGCCGGCATGAATGTCGACCTCACCGAGATCGAGCCCATCGAGCGCCGCGTGGACACGCTCATGCGGGCCGACACCGACGAGGGTGCCTATCTCCTCGTCGTGGAATCGCAGGGCAAGCCGGACGACAGGAAGCGCGGCAGTTGGCCGTACTACCTCGGCTACCTGCGGGAGAAGTACCACTGTGAACCTGTCCTCATCGTCGTCACCCAGAGCCGTGCCACCGCCCGCTGGGCTGCCGAGCCGATTCATGTCGGGGTGCCGACCCGGCCGTCGATGACGGTGTTGCCGTTCGTGCTCGGGCCGGAGAACGTCCCGCTCATCGCGACCGAGCGGGAGGCCCGACAGGATCCATCCCTTGCGGTGCTCTCGGCCATGACACACGGCCGTGGGCGGCAGGCCCCGGCGATACTGGAATCGCTGGAAGCCGCCCTGCGGACCCTGGACCGCGAGACCGCCGTGGTGCTCGCGCAGTTCGTCGACTCGTGCCTGGCAGACCCCCAGGCCCGGCAGATGTGGAGGGACATGATGACGGCGATGCAGTACTTCTGGCGCCACCCGTGGGCCGAGGAAGGCCGGGAAGAGGGGCGGGAGGAAGGGCGGCTCCAGGAGCGGGCGGAGATGGTCCTGAACATCCTGCGCTGGCGCGGCATCGACGTCCCCGACGAGGCACGCGCCCGCGTCGAAGCCTGTACCGACCTAGACCAGCTCACCACCTGGTCTCAGCGCGCCGTCCATGCCACCACCGCCGACGACCTCTTCACCACCACCGACTAGGAGGCACTGCCACGCGCCGGTGGCGCACCATGGGGGACTTCCCCGGTCGCCGGACCGGCGGCAACCGGTACCTGGTGCTCGGCCTCGGCACGGGACAAGTCGTCGGCCTCGCGGTGCCGTCCGGCCCGAACGAGCCGGACGCTGGGTGCCGCGCTCAGGACGGCTGGACCTCGTCGAAGAGGGCGAGGGCTGCGGCCGGGTCCGGGCTCACCAGGCGTTCCAGACCGGCTGTCGTGATCTTCGCCCATATGCCGGCGCGTGCCCACATCTGTTCCTCGAACGCGCGGACGGTCTCGTCCAGGTCGTCGGGGCCGGTGGCGATGGCCTCGGCGAGTTCGGCGCCTTCCAGCATCGCGAGGTTCGCGCCCGCCCCCAGGGGCGGCATCAGATGGGCGGCGTCGCCGAGGAGTGTCACGCCCGGGACGTGGGCCCAGGTGTGGGACACCGGCAGGACGTGCAGCGGGCGGTGGACGAACGCGGTGCCGTGGCGGAGGAGGTCGAGGACGGGGGCGGTCCAGCCGTCGAACAGTCCGAGCAGGCTCGACCGCACCGCCTCGACGTCGGCCAGGTCCAGGTCCAGGTCCGTGTGCCAGTCCAGTGGCGCGCGGAACCTGGCGTACACCTTGACGTGCCCGCCGCTGTTGCGCTGGGCGACGAGACTGCGGTTCACGCCGTACACCCCCACGGAACCGTCGCCGATCAAGCGGGCGAGGTCGGGGTGGCGGGTGTCGACGTCGTCCAGGGAGGTCTCGACCGAGGTGACGCCGGTGTACCGCGGAGTCGCCGACGAGACCGCCGGGCGGACCCGGGACCAGGCGCCGTCCGCGCCGACCACGAGGTCGAAGGTCTCCCGTCGCCCGTCCGCGAAGTGGACCAGTACGCCGCCGTCGTCCCGGGTCCCGGCCGGCACCACCCGCGTCACGCCCCGGCCCCACTGGACGTCGAGCGGGCCGAGCAGCAGGTCACGGAGTTGCCTCCGGTCGATCTCGGGATTGGCCCGGTCGTCCGGACCGGGTCGCCAGTCGCGCAGGACGGTTCCGTCCGTGTCCAGGATGCGCATGGCCTGCCCCTCCGGACGGGACAGCGCCCGGAACTCCGTCAGCAGCCCCGCCTTGTCGAGCGCGCGCTGGCCCAGGCCTTCGTGCAGGTCCAGCGTGCCGCCCGGCGGACGGGCGTCGGGGGCGGGATCGCGTTCGAGGACGGTGACCGGGTGGCCGTGGCGATGCAGGACGCGGGCGAAGGCAAGGCCGGCCGGACCGCCCCCGACCACCGCGATGCGATGTCTCATGCCGATACACTGTATTTCTCCGCTACGGCGCATCGCAACAGTACGGCCGTACGGCACGGCTGTACGGTGTGACCATGACTGTGTGGGACCGGCCGGAGCCGCCGACCCGCCCCGTGCCGCTCGACCGGGAGCGGATCGTCGCCGCCGCCGTCGCGCTGGCCGACGAGGGCGGGCTGGAGGCGGTGTCGTTGCGCAAGGTCGGCGCCCGGCTGGGCGCCGGCCCGATGCGGCTGTACGGATACATCTCCACCAAGGAGGAGCTGTTCGACCTCATGGTGGACGAGGTCCAGGCCGAGATCCTCCCCGAGGAGCAGCCGGGTGACTGGCGGGAGGCGCTGCGCGTCCTCGCCCACCGCACCCGGCAGACCGCCCTCCGTCACCCATGGTTGGCCGATCTGCTCGGTGGCCGCCCCACGCTGGGGCCGAACGGCCTCGCCGTGACCGAGGCCACGCTCGCCTCCCTCGACGGCCTCGCCGACATCGACACCGTCCTACGCGCCGTGGAGACCGTCAGCGCCTACTTCACCGGCGCGATCAGGCGCGAGATCGCGAACCTGCGGGCGGAGCGCGCCACGGGCCTGTCCAAACGGGACTGGCAGCGTGCCCGGGGCCCGCATGTGACGAGAATGCTGGCCACGGGCCGCTTCCCGACGCTGGCCAAGGCCGTGTACGACGGCACCCACGTGGACGCCGAGGCATCCTTCGCGACCGGCCTGGACTGGGTCCTCGACGCCGTGGCCGCCAAACTCACCCCACCCTGCCCATGAGCCATCCGGGTTACCCACCGGCGAGCGTCCGATTCGTCCACATCGCATAAAAGCACCATCGCAAGGAGTCGCACGCCCGGCACATGAAAGGCAGTTCCCGAATGTGGTCGACACGTTCCGCCCTCGCCGCCGCAACAGCACTCCTGGCCCTGACCGCCGCCGCCACCGGCGCACACGCCGCCGGTGACGGTGACGGTGACGGTCGCGCCGGCGGTGACTCCGGATCCGACAACGACCGGTGCAACGTCACCGTCGTCGGAGACAACAACAGCCACAACAACCTGGCGTGCGGTGACGTCCTCATCGGATCGGGCCACACCACCGGCACCGGACACACCATCACCCGCCGCCCCGTGGGAGACCCGAACACCACACTCACCAACAACACCAACATGACGCTGTACGCGATCACCGCCTTCTACGGCAGCGGCCCCGCCACCTTGGCACCCCACACCACCTACACACTCGGTGACGGCCGCACCTACAACGCCTACGGAACCAGCCCGACCGCGACCGACTACTGGGTCGTCGACATCCACCGCAATGATCCCGAGGACGGCGACAACACCACCAACTGCCTTGGCCCGACCGGGAGTCCCAGCTTCGGGTGCACCACCGACACGGGCGGCTCCAGCGGCATCTACGGCCTCACGCTCGGCTGACGCGCGCTCAGCCGGAGACCGGAGCCCCACCCCCGCTCGTCGCCCCGCCGCTCAGATCGTCGGAGCGCAGCAGCCGCAGGAACGCCTTCACCCCCGCGATGATCTCCTGATTGTCGGTCAACCGGTTCACCGTGGACTCGAACTCCCGCCCCAGCGCCGCCATCCGGCGGTCCGTCCCCTCGGCCCGCTCGTGCGTGCTCAGGGCCAGCGCGTCCACGGTGCGCCGCAGTTCCGCGAGCGCCTTGTACTGTTCCTCCGCCTTCTCCTCCAGGACCCGCGTCCCGGCCTCCGCGCGGTCCAGTCGGGCGCGCAGTTCCACGACGTCGTCCCGCGGGTACTTCACATCCTTCAGGAGAGTCCCGAGGCGCCGCCGGAGCTGGCCGAAGTAGGCGCCGGCCGGGCGGAGGAAGGTGCTCAGGAGGAAGAACGCGGCGAACCAGTACCCCGTGAACTCACCCGTCGCCCACGTGACCGCCACCACGACCGCCGCCGTCACGACGTGACCCGCGACCGCCGCCCGGAGCATCGCGCGGGCGATCCGCGCGGCCTCGGCGTCCCTGGCCTCGGAGATCTCCATCCCCTTCTCCCGGCTCACCGCGATCTCGGCGAGCACGGCATGCGCCCGGAAGTACAGATTCCAGGGCACGGTGAGCAGCAGCATCAGCCACAGCAGACTCAGTACGCCCGCACCGACCGCGAACACCACCGCCGGCGGCGCTCCCGCCACATACGCGAAGACCAGCGCCGCGGCCGCCACCACGACGGCCACCACCGCCCCCAGGAATCTGCCCACGCCCCCGCCTCCCGCCCGTCCGTCGGCCCTGTGCATCCCTGCATCGCTGCATCACTGCATTCATCGTCCCCGGCCCGGCGGGTGTGGGCATGAGTAGCCGTACTCAATGCCTACGGTGGGATCGTGAGCGACACCCCCACGACCGCAGGTGGCAGCGGGTACTCCGGCACCCCCCTCGCCAAGAAACTCGGCGTCAAGGCAGGCCACCGGCTCAGGTTCCTGCACGCGCCCGCCGACTGGACCGTCCCCGACCTCCCCGAGGGCATCGACGTCGCCCCCGGCGGGCCCCGCGACGCCGATCTCACCGTCGCCTTCTACCACTCGTACGCCGATCTCGCCGCGGAAGGCGAAACCCTCGTGCACGACCTCGCCGACCACGCCATGCTCTGGATCGCCTGGCCCAGGAAAGCCGCCGGCCACACCAGTGACCTCACCGAGAACGGCCTCCGCGACCTCTTCCTCCCCCTCGGTGTCGTCGATGTGAAGGTCGCGGCGCTGGGGGAGGACTGGTCGGGGCTGAAGTTCGTCCGACGGCGGGAAAACCGTCGTAAATTGGACGCGAAGTGAACCGCTGTCCGGGCAACCTCCGTATCTGAGGCAACATCTTGGTGAATGACGGGCGTCGCGCTACGGGAGCGCGGGGGAGTGCCGTCGTCGGCCGGACGGAGTGAAGAGGTTGAGCGACGTGGTGGAGCCGAGGATCGCCGTTGCCGTGGTGACCATGGGCAACCGGCCCGCCGAGGTCGATGCCCTGCTGGAGTCCGTCGCCAAACAGGACCTGGCCCCGGCGCGGATCGTCATCGTCGGCAACGGCTGCCGGCTCCCCGAGTTCGCCGAACGCCTCGCCCTGCCCGGCGAGGTCACCACCATCGACCTCGACGAGAACCTCGGCTGCCCCGGCGGCCGCAACGTCGGTCTCGAACGGCTGCGCCAGTACGGCGACATCGACGTCGTCGTGGAGCTCGACGACGACGGGCTGCTCGTCGACGCCGATGTGCTGCGCCGCGTACGCGATCACTACGTCGCCGACCCCCGCCTCGGCATCGTCGGCTTCCGCATCGCCGACGAGAACGGCGAGACCCAGCGCCGGCACGTGCCGAGGGTCGGCGCCTCCGACCCCATGGAGGGCGGGTACGTCACCGGCTTCCTCGGCGGCGGCCACGCGCTCAGCATGGCCATGCTCGCCGAGACCGGTGACTGGCCCGCCGAGTTCTTCTTCGCGCACGAGGAGACCGACCTCGCCTGGCGCGCCACCGACGCCGGCTGGAAGATCCTCTACGCGCCCGAACTGCTGCTCCAGCACCCCAAGACCTCACCCGCCCGGCACGCCATCTACCACCGCGTCACCGCCCGCAACCGCGTCTGGCTCGTCCGGCGGAACCTTCCGCTCCCTCTCATCCCCGTCCACCTGGGTGTCTGGATCGCCGTCACCCTGTTGCGCACCCGCTCGATCGGCGGGCTCAAGGCCTGGTTCGGCGGGTTCGCGGAAGGCATGCGCAAGTCGGCCGGGCCCCGGCGGCCGATGCGGTGGCGCACGGTCTGGCGGCTCACCCGCCTCGGCCGACCGCCCGTCATCTGAGCCCACATCACCTGAACGCGCGTAGAAACAGGGCGCGGGCCCCGGTCGTTCACCTCCACCGACCGGGGCCCGACGCGCCCCCGGATCCGGCCGCGGCGGCGACACTCCCCCGAGTACCGCGTTCACACGCGCGCACCGTCGGGCCGGCTCCGATGTTTTGATCACATCAGGTGGCACCAACGGATCGCTAACATATTGCCAACGGGTCTCCATGTCGTCGCTGGTCAGACGGTCTGCAGCGAGTCTTTGCACATGGACGGAAAGGCGATGGCGGACGTGATGCGGCAGGACGGGCTGCGGTTCGGACTGCTGGGCCCGCCTGTCCTCTACTGCCCTGCCACACCCGACGAAAACGCCACCGGCCTGCCGGACAAGACCTCCACCGGCCTGCCGGACAAGACCTCCACCGGCCTGCCGGACAAGACCTCCGCCGACCTGCCGGACAAGACCTCCGCCGACCTGCCGGACAAGACCTCCGCCGACCTGCCGTACGCACCCATCCGCAGCGCCAAACTCCGCACCCTCCTCGCCGCCCTGCTCCTCGACGCGAACCGGATCGTCCCCGTCGAGTCGCTCAAGGAGGCCCTGTGGGGCGGCGCGCCCCCGGCCTCCGCGCAGGCCTCCCTGCACAACCACGTCACCCGACTGCGCCGGCTCCTCGACGACCCGGAGCGGCTGCGGGCCGTACCGCCCGGCTACCAACTCCGTGTCGAACAGGGCGAGCTCGACGTCCATGTCTTCGAGCGGCACCTCGCCACCGCGCGCGGCGCGCACGCCGCCCGCAACTGGGAGCGCGTCATCGCCGAATGCGCCGCCGCGCTCGCCCTGTGGCGCGGCACCCCGCTCGGCGGCCTGCCCGCCGACCTCGGCGGCTATGCCTTCGTACGACGTCTGCGGGAGGCCCGGCTGCTCCTGCTGGAGTGGCGCTACGACGCCGAACTCGCCCTCGGCGGAACCGGAACGAGGATCGTGCCGGAGCTGACGGCCCTCGCCGCCGAACACCCCCTGCGCGAGGCCTACCACCGCCAGCTGATGCTCGCCCTGCACCGCACCGGCCGGCAGGCCGAGGCCCTCGGCGTCCACCGCGACCTGCGCACCCGCCTCGTCGAGGAACTCGGCGTCGAACCGGGCCCGGCGGTCCGCGAGGCCCATGTGGAGGTGTTGCGGGGGATTCCGGACGAGGAACCGGCGGAGCCGACCGACGAGCAAGCCCCCACCGAGCAGCGAGCCGACCTCGGGCCCGGCACCCCCACCACCCCCACCACGCCCGCCCCCGTCACCGCCTCACCCCCACCCCCCGACCCCGCCCAACTCCCTCCGCCTCCCGCCCACTTCACCGGCCGCGACACCACCCTGCGTCACCTCACCGACCTCCTTACGGCTGCGTCACCCGACGGCCGTCCCACCCTCGCCGTCATCACCGGTATGGCCGGCGTCGGCAAGAGTGCCCTCGCCCTTCAGGTGGCGCATGCGCTGAGGGAACGTTTCCCCCATGGTCAGCTCTACCTCAACCTGCACGGCGCCACCCCCGGCATGACCCCCCTCCCCGCCCCTCAGGCCCTCGCCGCCCTTCTCCGCGACCTCGGCACCGAGCCTCGCCGCATCCCCGAACACCCGGACGCGGCAGCCGCGTTGCTGCGGAGTCTCCTCGCGCCGACCCGCACCCTCCTCGTCCTGGACGACGCCGCCTCCGCCGCCCAGATCCGCCCGCTGCTGCCGGCCGGGCCGGGCTGCGCGGTGATCGTCACCAGCCGTTCCCCGCTCACCGTCCTCGACGGCGCCCACCGCTTCCCGCTCGCGCCCCTGTCCGCCGAGGACAGCGCCGCCCTGCTGCGTGCGCTCTCCGGCCGCGACGACGCGCACGACGGCGACCGCCTCGACGCACACCATCCCCTCGTCGGCCTCACCGGCCGCCTCCCGCTCGCCCTCCGTGTCGTCGCCGCCCGTCTCGCCGCCCGCAGGGCCCTCACCCCGGACGCGCTCGCCGGACAACTGACCGCCACCCAGGGCCGGTTGCACCACCTCGAATACGACGACCTGAGCGTGCGCCGCTCCCTCGCCGTGGCCCACGACGCGCTCGCCGCCTCCGAGCGGGAGGCCGACCGGGACGCGGCCCTCGCCCTGTGCCGTATCGGCGCCCTCGACCTGCCGTCGTACGGCGCACGCCTGCTGGCCCGGCTCACGGGCACCAACGAGCGCCGCGCCGAGGCAGCCCTCGACCGGCTCGTCGACGTGGCCCTGCTGGAGGAGACCGCCTACGGCCGGTACGCCCCCCACGACCTCGTCCGTGACTTCGCCCGCGAACTCGCGGCACAGGACGTCACGGAGGCCTCCACCGGCACCACCGCCTCCACCGGCACCACCATCGACACCACAGCCACCCCCACGGCCACCGTCCTTCACTGGTACGCCGCCCTCGCCGAACGCGCCCTCACCGCCGTCGTCGATCCCGGGCTCGACCAGGACGACCGGCGCCGCCCCACGCCGGCCCAGCCGCCCGCCCACGCGGCGCACCTCGCGGACGTGCCGCCCTTCTCCGGGCCCGAGGAGGCCTTCGCCTGGGCCGAGACGGAGCTGCAGAACATCGTCGCCCTGGTGGTGGCCTCCGCGGGAGGCGACGACGCACCCCTTGTCTCCACGCTCCTCCGGCTCCTCTTCCCCTGCCTCCAGCGCCTGGGTCGCGTCGCCGAGATGGAGGTGCTCGGGCAGGTCGCGCTGCGCACGGCGCGCCGGCTCGGGGACGCGACGGCGGAGGCGTACGCCCTCGGTGACCTCGCCGGTCTGCACTTCCTGACCGGCCGGCTCCAGGACGCCCTCGCCCTCAACGGCCGTGCCCTGACCATCTGGCTCCGGCTCGACCGGCTGTCCTGGATCCGCCGCTGCCTCAACAACCGGGGGCTGCTGCTGGAGAGCCTCGGCCGGTTCGAGGAGTCCGGTGACGCGCTGCGGCGGAGCCTGCGGTACTCGCGCCGGCTCGACGACCGGCACGGCGAGGCCATCACCCACAGCCACCTCGGCAACCTGTACGAGCACACGGACCCGCGCGCCGCCATCGAGCAGCACCGCCTCTCGCTGGCCATCGGGGACGAGATCGGCGCCGTGATCGTGCGGCACTCGGCGCACTGCAACATCGGCTACGCCCATCTGACCCTCGGTGAACCGGCCGCCGCCCTGCCGCACTTCGAGGAGAGCCTGCGCATCCTCGGCGACCACAGCGACTGGCACGGCGAGTCGCAGACCCGGCTGGGGCTGGTCCGCGCGTTGCGGCTGCTGGGCCGGAGCGCGGACGCCGCGGGGGAGTGCGCCGAACTGCTGCGCCGCGCCGACGCCCGTGCCGACCGCTACACCGCCGGTCTCGCCCGCCACCAGCAGGGTCTGCTGATGAGCGAGCAGGGGCGCCGGGACGAGGCGCGGGCGCAGTGGCGGTCGGCCCTGGAGGCGCTGGACGGCACGGACGAGAACGCGGTGGTGGCGGAACTCAGGGAACTGCTCGGCCCGTTCACGTGATCACTTCGCGTCGGCATAGCACTCCACCACCGCCGTCGTGAACGGGAAGCGCACCGGTGTCTCCCCGAACGTCAGCCGTCCCGCCAGGGCGGCCGCCTCCCGGATCGCGGCGACGACCGCCTCCGCCTCCTCCTGGGGGCAGTGCACGATCACCTCGTCGTGCTGGAAGAAGACCAGCTCGGCCGCCATGTCCGCGCAGGTGCGGCGCAGCGCGGCGAGCAGGAGCAGCGCCCAGTCGGCGGCGCTGCCCTGGACGACGAAGTTACGGGCGAAGCGGCCACGCGCGCGTGCGTTGGACGAGGCGTAGCCGGGGACCCACTGCCGGCCGCCGTCCTCCTGCTCCTCGCCCTCGGCGGGGGTGGCGGGGTCGACGGGGATGCCCGCCTCCTCCGTCGCCTCGCCCGCGCCGGCCGCGGGCGGGCAGGTCCGGCCCAGCCAGGTGCGGACGAGCCGGCCCTCCTCGCCCGCCTTGGCGGCCTCGTCGACGTAGGCCACCGCGCGCGGGAAGCGGCGGCGGAGCGCGGCGAGGTTCTTCAGGCCGTCGCCGGAGGTCTGGCCGTAGACGGCGCTCAGCACGGCGAGTTTCGCCTGGTCGCGGTCGCCGGAGAAGGCACGGTCGGAGACGGACTGGTAGAGGTCGCTCTCCTGGCCGGCCACCTCCATCAGACCGGGGTCGCGGGAGATCGCCGCGAGGACGCGCGGCTCCATCTGGTCGGCGTCGGCGACGACCAGCCGCCAGCCGGGGTCGGCGACCACGGCCCGCCGGATGACCTTGGGGATCTGCAGGGCGCCCCCGCCGTTGGTCACCCAGCGGCCGGTGACCGTGCCGTGCGCCAGGAACTCGGGGCGGAAACGGCCTTCGCGCACCCAGTCCTGCAGCCAGGACCAGCCGTGGGCGACCCAGATGCGGTACAGCTTCTTGTACTCGATCAGTGGTTTCACCGCGGGATGGTCGAGGGACTGCAGCTCCCAGCGGCGGGTCGACTTCACCCGGATCCCCGCCTGGCCGAACGCCTTGAGGACGTCGGCGGGCAGATCGGGCCGGACCCGGCGGCCGAACGCGGCGGACACCTCGTCGGCCAGCTCGGCCAGCCGGCGGGGCTCGCCGCCGCCCGCGTACCGCTCGCCGAGCAGGTCCCGCAGCACCGCCCGGTGCACCTCCGCGCTCCACGGCAGGCCCGCGCGGTTCATCTCGGCGGCCACCAGCATCCCCGCCGACTCGGCCGCCGTCAGCAGCCGCATCCGGTCCGGGTGCTCCGCGCGCGTGTGCCGCCTCAGCTGCTCGGCGTAGACCTCGGCCAGCTCGGCCAGCGGCATGGGGGCGGTCCGCACGGACTGCGGTTCGAAGAGGGAGGACTGGGTGTGCGCGGCGGGATCGGCGGAGCGCTGCGGCGGGTCGGGCGGTACGGGGCCGCCGCGCAGCCGTGCCAGGGCGGCGGCCGCCGAACGGGGTTCCCCGTACCGCCCCTCGTGGCCGAGGAGGAGGGTCTCGGCGTCCTCGACGTCGTAGCACCGATCCACTCGCACCCCCGTGGCGAGCAGACGCGGGTACACCTCGGCCGTGGAGCGCCAGACCCAGCGGGTGACGCCGGGCCGCTCGCGCACGGCCCGGGCGGGATCCGCCTCCCGCAGGACCGGACCGGCGGGCAGCCCGTCCGGACCGAGGGGGGCGACCTCCACGCCACCGTCCTCGGCCGGAGCGAGCGCCCACCGGTCGGCCATGGTTGCGAGTGTCGCAGGAGGGTCTGACATTGATGCTGATACTCAGGTTCCGGCGGCCGTCCCGAGCCCCACGGTGAGCTTCGTCAGGGCCTGCGCGACCCATCCCTCCGTGGCGGGCTTCTCGATGCCGAGGTCCGAGAGGACCCCCTCGCCGTTCTCGAACTCCAGCAGCGCCAGCAGGATGTGCTCGGTGCCGACGTAGTTGTGGCCGAGGCGGAGCGCCTCGCGGAAGGTGAGCTCCAGGACCTTCTTGGCGTCGGAGGCGTAGGGGATCAGCTCCGGGACCTCCTCCACGGCGGGCGGCAGGGCGGCGGTCGCGGCCTGGCGGACGGTGTCCAGGAGGACCCCCTGCGCGGTGATCGCCTTGGCGGCCAGGCCCTCCGGCTCGGCCAGCAGACCGAGCACCAGGTGTGCGGGGCGGCCCTCGGCGTTGCGGGCGGCGACGGCCTCGTTGTGGGCGGCCACCACGACGTTGCGGGCGCGCGGGGTGTAGCGGCTGAAGCCCTGGGCGGGGTCGAGGTCGGCCGACTCCTTCGGCACGAACCGCTTCTGGGCCGCCTGCCGGGTGACCCCCATGCTCCTGCCGATGTCGGTCCAGGAGGCGCCCGAGCGACGGGCCTGGTCGACGAAGTGCCCGATCAGATGGTCGGCCACCTCGCCGAGGTGATCGGCGGCGATCACCGCGTCCTGGAGCTGGTCGAGGGGTTCGGGGTGAACCTTCTTGATGGCCGCGATGAGCTCGTCGAGCCGTACGGATGACGTGATGGTGGGGTTCGTCGTCATGTGTCAACCGTAAGTTGACACTCCATGGCTGTCAACCTCGGGTTGTCAGTCGCGTGCTTTTTCTCCACGCGCGCGTGGCACGATCGACCCGTGAGCAGCAGCACCGTGGACACCGCCTTCCAGGCCGCCCTCTACGACACCGCGGACACCGCCCTCGACACGGGCGCCTCCGTCCTCGCCGGCGACCCCTCGGCGGACGCCGAACTCGACCGGCGCGGCCGGGAGTTCGTGGCGGCGGCCTGGCGGCGCGGCTGGCAGCCCGCCGACGTCGTACGGATCGCGCGCCGGGACCTGGACGACGTCCACGTGCGCGTGCTGGCCGCGCTGATCCGCGCGCAGGCGCCGGACGACACGGCGCGCGGCCCCCGCTGGACGGCGCAGCTCGCCGAACTGCCCGCCGAGCCCCCGGCCCGCACGGACCGCTTCTCGCACGCCACCACGGTCCTGGAGCTCTACCGCCTGCTGCTGCGCCTGCCCGCCCTCGAACCCCTCCAGGAGCCCCGGCCGGGTCCGGGCCGGCGCTCCGACTCCCGGATGCTCACGCGGATCCGGGCGCTGCTCGCCAAGGCGGAGGCCACCGGCTATCCGCAGGAGGCGGAGGCGCTCACCGCGAAGGCGCAGGAGCTGATGGCCCGGCACAGCGTCGACGAGGCGCTGCTCGACGCGCAGGCCACGGACCCGGACGCCCCCGCCGCCTGCCGGATCGGGGTCGAGCCGCCGTACGAGCAGGCCAAGGCCATGCTGCTGAACGCGGTCGCGGACGCCAACCACTGCCGGGCGGTCTGGAACGAGCCCTACGGCTTCTCCACGGTCGTCGGCTTCGAGGCCGATCTCGCGGCGGTGGAGCTGCTCCACACCTCGCTGCTCGTGCAGGCGCAGTCGGCGATGGCGAAGGCGGAGGCCGCCCAGCGGGCCGGCGGCCGCAAGCGGACCAAGACCTTCCGGCAGTCCTTCCTCGCCGCCTACGCCCACCGCATGGGCACCCGGCTGGGCGAGGTCGCGGCCGCCACCGAGAGCCGTGCGGGCGAGGACCTGCTGCCGGTCCTCGCCACCCGGGAGGTCGCGGTCACGGCGGCCACGGACCGGATGTTCCCGGACACGGTCACCACCCGAATGCGCGGGATCACCGACGAGGCGGGCTGGACCGAGGGAGCCGAGGCCGCCGACCGGGCCCAGGTCGCCTCCCGGCCCCGGCTCCCCTGAGAGCCCGGCCCCGGCTTCCCCGAGAGCCCGGGTGGGGCCCCGGGCGGGCGCCCGCCGCCCGGCAGGCGCTCTCCCGGAGGGGCCGGGCCGCGCTCCCGAGCCGGGTCAGTCGCCCGTCTGCGTGAAGGGGCCGACGGAGGCGTCCGGCTTGCCCGCGCTCTTCAGCGAGACATCGCCGTACGACCAGGGGAAGCTCCGCGTCTTGTCCGACCCCGGGAGGCTGTACTCCACCGTCTTGACGGCGAGGCTCCGGTCGCCGCTCTCGCCGCGGACGTAGGTGATCGTGAAGGTGACCGTGCCCTGCTCGGGGACGGTCAGCTTCGCCGCCTGGGCCGCCGGGTCCCGCGGCACGTCCGCCGGGTCGCCGCCGGAGGTGAGGCGGACGCCGGGCAGGCCGTCCAGGGTGCACTCGGCGCCCTTGTTGGTGAGGGTGACGGTCACGTTGCCGGTGTCCCCGGCCGCGGGGGCGGCGTCCACCGGGCCGACCTCCTGGCCCAGGCTGTCGAAGGTGCAGGCGGAACCGGAGGCGGAGGCCAAGGCCTTGCTCCCGGTGTCGCCCGAGCCGCTGTCGTCGCCGCTGGAGCAGGCGGTGAGCAGCAGGGCCGCGGTGAGGGCGGTGACGGTGATCGGAACGGCGCGCATGAGGGGTCCCCTGGGGTCTGTGGCGGTGCTGAAAGGATCATCACGCACGCGCGTGGCACCGTGCCGCGCGCCCCCACCCGGGCCCGCACTCCCTGGGTGCCGCGTGCTCGGGCCGGGCGTCAGGAGGAGCCGAGGGCGGCCGTCGGCAGCCCCGAGGGCAGCCGGCCGTTCTCCGCCTTGGTGTACGTCTCCTTGCCGGCCGCGCCCGACCAGGTCACCTTCATGGTGTCGCCGTCGATCGAGTCGACCATGCCGGTCGTACGGTCCTTCGAGCCGGTCGGGCACTTGAGGTAGATCATCTTCATGCCGGCGCTCGCGCTCGCGGTCCCGCTGCACACGGTGCCGCCGGTGGCGAAGAGGGCGGCCTGCTTCCCGGTGATGATCAGCGCGACGGCGTCGCCGTCCGCCGTGGTCAGCCAGTTGCCCTCCAGCTCGCTCGACGCGGAGGCCGTGGCCCCGCCCGACCCGCTGCCCGACCCCCCGGTGCCCGCGGTCGCCGTACCGGCGCTCGCGGAGGGGATCGCCGCGGAGCCGTCGTCGTCGGACCCGCCGCCGCACCCGGTCAGCGCGAGCGCGCCCGCCAGCGCCGCGGCGGCCGCCACGGCCCGCACCGGCCGACGGGACGTGCCGCGCGAGTAGATCGCCGAAGTCACTGCAAGCTCCCAAGCTGTAGCCGGACGGGCCGGACGGGAAGGACCGCAGCAAGCTACCAGCCCACCCGCCCGGAACCCTGAGCCCGCCCTGTGACCTCCCGGCACCCACCTGTGACTTCCCGGAGCGCCCCCGGCCCGCCGCCCGACCTACCAGGACGCCTTCCGCACCCCCGGCAGATACCCTGCGTGCGCCTGCTCCCGCACTCCCACCCGGGACAGTCCGAACGCCCGGAGGTAGCCGCGCGGACGGCCGTCCACCTGGTCCCGGTTGCGTACGCGCGTCGCGCTCGCGTCCCTCGGCTGGCGGCGCAGTTCCCGCTGGGTGGCGAGCCGCTCGGCCTCCGTCGAGGAGGGCCGCCGCAGGACCTCCTTCAGCTCGGCCCGCCGACGGGCGTACCGCGCGACGATCTCCCGCCGCCGCTCGTTCTTCGCGATCTTGCTCTTCTTGGCCATCAGACCCGCACCCCCCGGGCGCGGATCCGCGCCACCGCCGCCTCGACGCCGATCGCGTCGACGGTCCTGATCCCCCGGGCGCTCAGTCGCAGCCGTACCTGACGCCCCTCACTGGGCAGCCAGTACCGCTTGCTCTGGACGTTCGGGTCGAAACGGCGGGACGTCCGCCGGTGGGAGTGCGAGACGCGGTTGCCGAATCCGGGCCGGGCCCCGGTCAGCATGCAGTGCGCGGACATGGGTGACGTACCTCTCTCTGTTCGGTCTCCGTCAGCTATCGCTAATGGATGTCATTTTCATTAGCATAGCGGCATGGCACGCAACGAACTCCGCCCGGTCGTCAGGCTCCGCTCCACGGCGGGGACCGGCTTCACGTACGTCACCCGCAAGAACCGCCGCAACGACCCGGACCGTATGACCCTCAGGAAGTACGACCCCGTCGCCGGCCGCCACGTCGACTTCCGAGAGGAGCGCTGACCATGCGTGAGGGAATCCACCCGGCCTACGGTCCGGTCGTCTTCCGTGACCGCGCCGCCCGGTACGCCTTCCTCACCCGCTCGACGATGACGAGCGAGCGGACGATCGAGTGGGAGGACGGCCGCACCCACCCGGTCGTCGACGTCGAGATCTCCGACGTCAGTCACCCCTTCTACACCGGCACCGCCCGCGTCCTGGACACCGCCGGTCGCGTCGAGCGCTTCGAGCGCCGGTACGGGAAGCGGGGCCGGGCGTGAACCTGTCCGTCGTGATCGTCGGCGGGCTGCACGCCGACGCCCGCCGGGCGACGGTGGCGCGCCTGCTCGCCGACGTCCCCGGCAGCGTCGCGCTCCACCACGACCTGGCGACGGCCACCACCGGCACGGTCATGCGGACCGTCCGCGACGCCGGCGGAGTCCTCTCCGCCGGCGAGACGCCCCTCGTCGACGACTGCGCCTGCTGCGCCCTGCGCGAGGACCTGCTCCCCGAGCTGCGCCGGCTCGGGGGCGACGGCACCACCCGGCTCGCGATCGTCGAGCTCTGGGACTCCGTGGAGCCCAAGGCCATGGCCGAGGTGGTCGTGGCCGGCGGCCTCACCGTCACCGGTGTGATCACCGCCGTGGATCCGGCGCTGCTGCTGCCGTACCTCGGCAACGGCGACGACCTCGCCGACGTCGGCCTCGCCGCGGCGGCGACCGACCGGCGGACCGTCGCCGACACCTTCGCGCGGCAGCTCGAGTACGCCCCCGTGCTGGCCGTCGTCGACTCCCCGGAGGCCGACGACGAGGACCGCGAGCTGCTCGACCAGCTCCATCCGACCGCCCGCCGGGTCGCCGTCTCCCCCGGACCGTCCGCCCTCGTGGCCGCCGCGCTCGCCGGTTTCGACGTCGAGGCGGCCGCCGCCGCACAGCACCCCGCGTGCGCGCTGCTCCCCGCCGAGGCCGACGCGCACGGTGTCGCCACCCTCGTATGGCACCGGAACCGCCCCTTCCATCCGGAGCGGCTGTATGCGGCCCTGGAGGATCTGACCTGCGCCGCCGCCCGCAGCCGGGGACGGTTCTGGCTCGCCGACCGGCCGGATGTGCTGCTGCACTGGGACGCGGCGGGCGGTGCCCTGTGCGTGGAGTCCGCGGGGCCCTGGATGGCCGCCCTCCCGGACGCGGCCTGGGAGCTGGTCCCGCCCGTGCGCCGGGCCGCCGCCGCACTGGACTGGCAGCCCGAGCACGGTGACTGCTGCCAGCACCTGGTCTTCACGTCCCCCGGCCTCGACCGCGAAGGCCTCGAACGGCTGCTGGAGTCCTGTCTGCTCAGCGACGCCGAGTACGCCGCGGGCCGCGACGCCTGGAAACGGCTGCCGCCCGCCTTCGACACCCTCCTGGAGGTCTGACCCCGTGCCCCGCAAGGCCGACCGCAAGCCCGCCCCGTCCCGTCCCAACCCCCTCGACCGGGCGGGCGTCACCTTCATCGACTACAAGGACACGGCCCTGCTGAGGACGTTCCTCTCCGACCGGGGGAAGATCCGCAGCCGGCGCGTCACCCGGGTCTCCGCCCAGCAGCAGCGTCTGCTGGCCCGCGCGATCAAGAACGCCCGCGAGATGGCCCTGCTGCCGTACGGCGGCCGCTGAGCGGACGGCACCGGCAGCCGTACGAGCGCGATCGGTCACTCCGTCCAGCCGGGCTGGACGCGGCTCCCCTCACGGGTCGGCCGGACGGCTCAGGCCGCCGGCCCCCTCCGGTCCAGTCATGTTCGCCCCCGTGTACGACCGTCAGGGTCGTGCACGGGGGCGAGCGCTTTCCCCGTCCCGCCCCGCCCGGGCAGGGGCATGTCCGGATCCCGTGGGTGGGGCCCGCGGAACGGTCACGTCCGGAGGCCGCTCCACCGGATGGAGCGGAAGCCGCCCGTCCGCCTTCCATGACCACACGAATCGGAGGAAAACGCAGGGTGCGCGGGGTGTCCATGGAACATGACGGGCGTACGGAGCGTCTGTTCCTAGGGCGCGAGTGGTTCGATCCCGGACTACTTCCCCGCCGGGTAAAGCACGCGTCAAAGCTGTAACCGCCCCACCACCCCGCGTGCACGTGCATCTGCTCATGCAACTGCATGTGAACGGGGTTATGATCCGGGACAGTTGACCACGGCACCAATGGCCACACGAGCCAGTGCACCACCAGGGAGCGACCTGTGGACCACCACGTTGACGGGGGGCACGACGTGTACAACGGCATGACGGCCACACAGCTGTACGGGGTTGCCTGGCAGAAGAGCCGGCACAGCAACTCGCAGGGATCCTGCGTGGAGTTCGCGCGTCTGCCCGGCGGGGACGTGGCCGTGCGCAACTCGCGCTTCCCCGACGGTCCCGCGCTCGTCTACACACGGGCCGAGATCGAGGCGATGCTGCTCGGCATCAAGGACGGCGAGTTCGACCATCTGATCGCGAGCTGACCCGCCGGACGCTTCCCCGCGTCACAGGTGCCCGCATCAGGGGCAGACCCTGGCCAATGGGGTCACAACGCGCGTAGAACCGCGGCGCCCGATAGCGCCGCGGTTCGTCATTCGGCGGGTGTGTGCAGCCGGAACAGCGCCCAGACCACCTTGCCGCCGAGGCTGCCCGAGAGCGGGTGCCAGCCCCATCCGTCGGCGAAGGAGTCGACGAGGAACAGGCCGCGGCCCGACTCCGCCGAGAAGTCCTCGCTGTCCTGGGGCAGGGGACTGTCGTGGCTGGGGTCGCGCACCGCGCACACCAGTCGCTCGGTCCAGCGCATCAGATGCAGCCGCACCGACGGGTTCGGGTCCGCCGCGCGCGGGGCCATGTCGGGCAGCCCGTGGCGCAGGGCGTTGGTCACCAGCTCCGAGACGACGAGACAGATGTCGTCGAAGCGGTCGCCCACGTCCCACTGGCCGAGGGTTCTTCTGGTGAACTGTCTGGCCTCGCGTACGGCTTCGAAGCGGGCGGGCAGTGCGCAGGACGCGGCGTTGGACACGGCCGCGGGATCAAGCGGCGGAAGGCCCTGCCGTAACGGCTCGAGCATGGTCGATCCATTCGTCCCCATGCGAGGCACTCCCGGGATTCGCGGTCGTTGCGATGCAGCGGTGGCGCGAGACCATGGTTTCCGATGCGCACGGCGGATGCAAGGGCAGATGCACGTGCACGTGACCGAAATGGACCTGCCCGTACCGCTTCTTGGCCATTTTTTCCGCCATCTTCTCGTCCTTCGGGGCCCGTTCCCTAGCTTTCTCCTCACCCTTCCCTTGCGTCGCTCTGTGCGTAATCTTTGGCTTCTTTCCATCTCTGTAATCGGACGAGTACTGCTCGAAGTGTTTTAGTGGCAGACTGCGGGCCCAGAGGACCGTTGGGGAGGCTGGCGAACGTGAGCGCGGGAGAGCCCGGATCGGTGGTGCGGCGGATGCTGCTCGGCTCGCAACTACGGCGACTGCGTGAGGCGCGGGGCATCACGCGGGAAGCGGCGGGCTACCACATCCGGGCGTCGGAGTCGAAGATCAGCCGGATGGAACTGGGCCGGGTGAGCTTCAAGACCCGTGACGTGGAAGACCTCCTGACGCTGTACGGCATCACGGACGACGTCGAGCGCCAGGCCCTGGTCGGACTCGCCCGCGAGGCCAACGTCGCCGGCTGGTGGCACAGTTACTCGGACGTCCTGCCCAACTGGTTCCCCACCTACGTCGGCCTGGAGGGCGCGGCCTCCCTGATCCGCGTCTACGAGGTGCAGTTCGTGCACGGCCTGCTCCAGACCGAGGCCTACGCCCACGCGGTCGTCTCCCGCGGAATGAAGGGCGCGAGCGCGGCCGACATCGACCGGCGCGTGGCGCTGCGCCTGGAGCGGCAGAAGTACCTCGTCGCCGAGAACGCCCCCGACTTCCACATCGTCCTCGACGAGGCCGCCCTGCGCCGCCCGTACGGCGACCGCGAGGTGATGCGCGGTCAGCTCCAGCATCTGATCGAGATCTCCGAGCGGCCCAACGTACGGCTGCAGATCATGCCGTTCAGCTTCGGCGGGCACTCCGGCGAGTCCGGCTCCTTCACCATCCTGAGCTTCCCGGAGTCCGACCTGAAGGAGGTGGTCTACCTGGAGCAGCTCACCAGCGCCCTCTACCTGGACAAGCGCGAGGACGTCGCCCAGTACGAGTCGGCGCTCACGGAGCTCCAGCAGGACAGCCCCGGGCCCGACGCGAGCCGGGACCTGCTGCGCGGCCTGATCCAGTTGTCGTAGGACCGGTTCCCGAGGGTTATCCCCCAGGAAACCGGGGAAGCCCACAACCCCTTTGAAACACACGTACGATGACGTGTGATCAGATCGTGACGTCGATCGCAGCAGGGGATTGAGGGATCACATGTCGTCCTACTTCACGGACCTGGCGCAGCAGTACATCGACGGTAAGTGGCGTCCAGGGACGGGGTCCTGGGACATCATCGACTTCAACCCCTACGACGGCGAGAAGCTCGCCTCGATCACCATCGCCACGGTCGAGGAGATCGACGAGGCGTACCGCTCCGCCGCCCGCGCCCAGAAGGAATGGGCCGGCACCAACGCCTACGCCCGCCGCGGGATCTTCGAGCGGGCGCTGCGTCTGGTCGAGGAGCGCGAGCAGGAGATAGCCGAGGTCATCATCGCCGAGCTCGGCGGCACCCGGCTGAAGGCCGCCTTCGAGCTCCACCTCGTCAAGGAGTTCCTGCGGGAATCGGTCAACCTGGCGCTGCGCCCCGAAGGCAAGATCATCCCGTCGCCGGTCGACGGCAAGGAGAACCGCCTCTACCGGGTGCCGGTCGGGGTCGTGGGAGTGATCAGCCCCTTCAACTTCCCGTTCCTGCTGTCCGTGAAGTCGGTCGCCCCGGCCCTGGCGCTCGGCAACGCCGTGGTGCTCAAGCCGCACCAGAACACCCCGATCACCGGCGGCACGCTGGTCGCCAAGCTGTTCGAGGACGCGGGCCTGCCGGCCGGTCTGCTGAACGTCGTCGTCACCGACATCGCGGAGATCGGCGACGCCTTCCTCGAGCACCCGATCCCACGGGTCATCTCCTTCACCGGCTCCGACAAGGTCGGCCGCCACGTCGCCACCGTGTGCGCCTCCCACTTCAAGCGTTCCGTCCTCGAACTCGGCGGCAACAGCGCGATCGTGGTCCTCGACGACGCCGACGTCGACTACGCCGTCGACGCGGCCGTCTTCAGCCGTTACGTCCACCAGGGCCAGGTCTGCATGGCCGCCAACCGCGTCCTGGTCGACCGCTCGGTCGCCGACGAGTTCACCGAGAAGTTCGTCGCCAAGGTGCGCGGCCTCAAGGCCGGCGACCCGCGCGACCCGCAGACCGTCATCGGCCCGGTGATCAACTCCCAGCAGGCGGAGTCGCTCACCTCGGTCGTCGAGCAGGCGCTCGCCGAGGGCGCGACGGCCCTGCTGCGCGGCACGACCGAGGGCAACCTCGTCCAGCCGTCCGTCCTGACCGGGCTGCCCGCCGACTCCGCCCTGCTCCAGCAGGAGGTCTTCGGCCCCGTCGCCTTCCTCGTCCCCTTCGACGGCGAGGACGAGGCGCTGCGCCTGGTCAACGACACGCCGTACGGCCTCAGCGGCGCGGTCCACACCGGGAACATCGAGCGCGGCGTCGCCTTCGCCAAGCAGGTCGACAGCGGCATGTTCCACGTCAACGACGGCACCGTCCACGACGAGCCGCTCGTGCCCTTCGGCGGCGAGAAGAGCTCCGGCGTCGGCCGCCTCAACGGCGAGACGACCCTGGAGTCCTTCACCACCACCAAGTGGATCTCGGTCCAGCACGGCCGCAGCGGCTTCCCCTTCTGAGCCGAGCGCCGGCCCCCGGGCCCCGGGTCATAACCTGGGGCCCATGTCAGCGATCCGTCTGCTCGTGCTGGGCGCGGTGCGCCAGCACGGGCGGGCCCACGGCTACCAGGTCCGCGGCGACCTGGAGTACTGGGGCGCCCACGAGTGGTCCAACGCCAAGCCGGGCTCGATCTACCACGCGCTGCGCCAGATGGCGAAACAGGGCCTGCTGCACGAGCACGAGACGGCCCCCTCCTCGGCCGGCGGCCCCCCGCGCACCGAGTACGAGATCACCCCGGCGGGCACCGAGGAGTACTTCCGGCTGCTGCGCGAGGCGCTGACCTCGTACGACCAGAAGACCGACGTCAAGTCGGCGGCCATCGGCTTCGTCGTCGACCTGCCCCGCGCCGAGGCCGTGACCCTGCTGAAGGAACGCGTCCGCCGCATCGAGCAGTGGCGCGCCGCCGTCACCGAGCACTACGTCCCCGAGGGCGGCCCCCAGCAGCTCGGCCACATCGGCGAGATCATGAATCTCTGGGTCCACACGGCCGACGCGGAGGCCGCGTGGACCCACGGGCTGATCGGCCGGATCGAGGACGGCGCGTACACCTTCGCGGGCGAGGGCGAGCCGTTCGTCGGCGTCCTGCCGCAGGGCACCCCGAACCCGTACGCGACGGACGAGCGACATCCCGGCGACGACCGCTAGGCCGGGGCACTAGGGGCTGTTCGGGGTTCGGATCATGTGGTTGAGGTGATGTGCTTCAACCACATGAGCGATGCTCTGAGGTGCAGTCCTGCTTCGTAGCTCTCGGGGGACTTGTCGTAGCGGGTGGCGAGTCCGCGCCAGGTCTTGATCCTCTGGAAGCAGCGCTCAACGGTGTTGCGCTGCCTGTAGAGGTACGTGTCGAAGGCGAGGGGACGACCGCCGGCCGAGCCCTTCCTGCGGCGGTTGGCGGCCTGGTCCGTCTTTTCCGGGATGACTGCGGTGATCCCGCGTCTGCGCAGGTAGGCGCGGTTGTCCTTGGACGAGTAGGCCTTGTCGGCGGCCACCGCCCCGGGCCGGGTGCGAGGGCGGCCACTCGGACCTGGGACACGGATCTGGTCGAGTACTGCCCGGAACTGCGGGCAGTCCGCCGTCTGGCCCGGGGTCAGCACGAGTACCAGCGGCAGTCCCGCCGCGTCGACCGCGGCGTGGACCTTGCTGCTCAGTCCGCCTCTGGACCTGCCGAGCCCGGCGGCCTTTGCCCGTGCCCGGCGACGGCGCCGTGCCGCGGACCGCTTCCGGTCCTCCTCCTCTGCGTCGCCCGCACCGGGTGTGGCCTGCGGCGCATCACCCGCAGGACGGGTCCCTGCTCCGGCAGCGGAACCCCCTTTTCCTCGGTCAGGGCCTGTTCGAGAGCGTCCAGGGTCTCCCCGGCAACCGCCAGGCCTGCCGATTCGTGATGGGCCCGCACGATCGTGGAGTCCACACTGACCAGTTCCAGCCCGACCCGCCCCCGTGCGGCCGCCTCGGCGATCAGACCGTCCATCAACGCCTGGAACACGCCGGCCTTCGACCAGGCGTTAAACCGCGAGTACACCGTGGACCAGGGCCCGTAGCGCTCCGGGACATCACGCCAGCCGCTGCCCGTACGGAACCTCCACAGCACCCCGTTGAACTGGTCCCGCACCCGCAGCGGCAGCGGACCCGTCGCCGCCACCGGCAGACGAGCCTCGATCAACGCCCACTCGGCATCCGTCACATCAAAACGCGCCACTCGCGACTTCTACCAGCCCGGACCAGCACACCACCGAGCATCAGGAAGATCCGAACTCCGAACAGCTCCTAGTGGTGGAAGCTGGTCGCAGCGCTCTTGTCCCGGCTCAGTGGGCCCGACTGGCGGCGCAGCTCCGGCAGGAGCCGGGTGAGGTCCTCCACGAACATCTCCGCGAGGTCCTCCGAGAAGCCGTTGCGGCACACCACCCGCAGGACGGACAGGTCCTCCCGGTTCGGCGGGAAGGTGTACGCCGGGAGCAGCCAGCCGCTCTCCCGCATGCGCCGGGAGACGTCGAAGACGTCGTACGCCGTCACGTCCGGCGCCGTCGTGAAGGCGAAGACGGGCAGTTGGTCGCCCCGGGTGAGGAGCCGGAAGTCACCGAGCGCCTCGACCTTGTCGGCGATGCCCCGGGCCACGTCCCGGGTGGTCTGCTGCACGGTCCGGTAGCCCTCGCGGCCCAGTCTGACCAGCGTGTAGTACTGGGCGACCACCTGGGCGCCGGGCCGGGAGAAGTTCAGCGCGAAGGTCGGCATGTCGCCGCCCAGGTAGTTGACCCGGAACACCAGTTCCTCGGGCAGCGCCTCCTTGTCGCGCCACAGCGCCCAGCCGACGCCGGGGTACACCAGCCCGTACTTGTGCCCGGAGGTGTTGATCGACGCCACGCGCGGGAGGCGGAAGTCCCACACCAGGTCCTCGTCGAGGAAGGGCGCGACCATCGCGCCGGACGCGCCGTCCACATGCACCGGGATGTCCAGGCCCGTGCGCTCGTGGAGGGCGTCCAGGGCCGCGCAGAGCTCGGCGATGGGCTCGTAGGACCCGTCGAAGGTGGAGCCCAGGATGCCGACGACCCCGATGGTGTTCTCGTCGCAGCGGTCGGCGGCGGCCTGCGGGTCGAGGTGGTAGCGGTCGCCCTCCATGGGGATCAGCCGGGCCTCCACCTCCCAGAAGTTGCAGAACTTCTCCCAGCACACCTGGACGTTGACGCCCATCACCAGGTTGGGCCGTGCCCCGGAGTCCGGATTCCGCTTGCTCCAGCGGCGCTTGAGCGCCATTCCGGCCAGCATGCACGCCTCGCTGGAACCGGTCGTCGAACAGCCCACCGCCGCCGAGGGATCCGGCGCGTGCCACAGATCGGCGAGCATCGCCACACAGCGCCGCTCCAGCTCGGCCGTGCGTGGATACTCGTCCTTGTCGATCATGTTCTTGTCCCGGCACTCGGCCATCAGCACCCCGGCCTGCGGCTCCATCCAGGTGGTGACGAAGGTGGCCAGGTTGAGCCGGGAATTGCCGTCCAGCATCAGCTCGTCGTGCACGAGCTGGTACGCGGCCGTCGGCGCCATCGGGTTGTCGGGCAGCCGGTGCTTGGGCGGGGCCTCGGTCATACCGCTGACCGGGTTGGCCTCGCCGTAGAAGGGATTCAGCGACAGCGGGCGCTCGTCGGGCTTCTCAGGACCTTTGTGCAACGCCATGGGGGCCTCCTGAAGGGGCGAACGGGCAGCGGGGGACCGGAGTTCCGCCCACGCGCGACGACAGGGCCTCAGCGGCTCTGGGGCCACGGCTCACGATAAGCGGACGAATCGGGCATGACATCCGGACGGGCTTGCACCTCACGCCGCGTGAGGACGCACCGTGGACCGCGTACGGACCGATACGGAAGGGAGCGGAGGACGTGAGCTACTCCGTAGGACAGGTCGCCGGATTCGCCGGGGTCACGGTGCGCACCCTGCACCACTACGACGAGATCGGCCTGCTCGTCCCCGGCGGCCGCAGCCACGCGGGCCACCGGCGCTACGACGACGCCGACCTCGACCGGCTCCAGCAGATCCTGTTCTACCGCGAGCTCGGCTTCCCGCTCGAGGAGGTCGCCGCCCTGCTCGACGACCCGGCCACGGACCCGCGCGCGCATCTGCGCCGCCAGCACGAGCTGCTGACCGCCCGGATCGAGAAGCTCCAGAAGATGGCGGCGGCCGTCGAACACGCCATGGAGGCACGCACGATGGGCATCAACCTCACACCCGAGGAGAAGTTCGAGGTCTTCGGCGACAAGGACCCCGAGCAGCACGCCGAGGAGGCGCACGAACGCTGGGGCGGCACCTCGGCCTACGCCGAGTCGCAGCGCCGCGCCGCCCGCTACACCAAGGACGACTGGAAACGCATCCAGGCCGAGGTCGACGCCTGGAACGAGCGGTACGTCGCCCTGATGGCCGCCGGCGAGCCGCCCACCGGGGAGGCGGCCATGGACCTGGCCGAGGAGCACCGGCGCCACATCGGCACCTGGTACTTCGACTGCCCCTACGCGATGCACCGCTCCCTGGGCGAGATGTACGTCTCCGACGAGCGCTTCAAGGCGTTCTACGACTCCGTGCGGCCCGGCCTCGCCGAGCACCTGAAGGAGGCCATCCGGGCGAACGCGGACCGGCAGGGGTGACGCCGGCCTGGCCCGGGGCTCAGTCCCGGGTCAGGACCACCGCCGTCCCGTACGCGCACACCTCGGTGCCCACGTCCGCCGCCTCGCTCACGTCGAAGCGGAACATCAGCACGGCGTTGGCGCCCCGCGTGCGTGCCTGCTCGACGAGCCGCTCCATGGCCTGGTTGCGGGTCTGCACCAGGGTCTTCGTCAGGCCCTTGAGCTCGCCGCCGATCATCGACTTCAGGCCGGCGCCGATCTGGCTGCCCAGGTGCCGTGAGCGCACGGTCAGCCCGAAGACCTCGCCGAGGACCTCCTGCACCCGGAACCCGGGGACGTCGTTGGTGGTGACGACCAGTACGTCCGGCTGGGGCCCCTGGCCGCCGCCGAAATCATCGATGCCCATGTTCACAGCTTTGACCGGGGAGGGGCACAGTGCATCCTGGGGGAAGCCCTGGGAACCTGGTCCTGTGGCGCTGCGTTGATAGTTTGGGGCGGCCGCGCCGCCGCACAGACCGCCCTCACCCCTCAGGAGCCCGGAACCGTGACGACCCTTGCCCTCGGACCGAGCTGGCTGGACCCCGACTACCTGCTCGACACGTTCGGCATCTGGGGTCTGCTGCTCATCGTCTTCGCGGAGTCCGGCCTGCTCATCGGGTTCTTCCTGCCCGGCGACTCGCTGCTGTTCACCGCGGGCCTGCTGATCACCTCGAACCAGCTGGACTTCCCGCTGTGGGGCGCGGTCGCGCTGATCTGCGTCGCCGCCATCCTGGGCGACCAGGCGGGCTACATGTTCGGCAAGAAGGTGGGCCCGTCCCTCTTCAGCCGCCCGGACTCCCGCCTCTTCAAGCAGGAGAACGTCACCAAGGCGCACGAGTTCTTCGAGAAGCACGGCCCGAAGTCCCTGATCCTGGCCCGCTTCGTGCCCATCGTGCGGACGTTCACGCCGATCATCGCCGGCGTGAGCGGCATGAAGTACCGCTCGTTCCTGGTCTTCAACGTCATCGGCGGCGTCCTGTGGGGCGCGGGCGTCACCCTGCTCGGCTCCTGGCTCGGCAACATCGCCTTCGTCAAGAAGAACATCGAGGCGATCCTCATCCTGATCGTCCTCATCTCGGTGATCCCGATCGTCATCGAGTTCCTGAGGGCCCGCTCCCAGGCCAAGAAGAACCCGCCCCGGCAGCCCGCCGCGCCCCAGCAGCAGTACCCGGTCATGGACGACGCGACGACCCAGCTCCGCCGCATCGAACCGAACCAGCCCCAGCAGCACGACCACTACTCCCAGCAGCAGCCCTACGGCAACGACTACTACGGCGGCCAGCAGCAGCCGTACCAGCAGCAGTACCCGCACAACCAGAACCAGGGCTACTGATCAGGCGCCCCGAGGGGCAGCGCCCCGAAAGGGGCGCGGGGCTGTATCGATCTGCGGCTCCGCCGCGTGGGCGCGAGAAACCACAACGCACCCGCACCCGCCGACGAGACGGCACCCCCGAGCGCAAGGGCGCCCGGCACTAAAACCCCCGCGTCCTCTTCGCGGCCTTCCGCTTCTCCGGCGACCCGATCCGCAGGAACAACCGCGACACCTCGTTGCCCAGGTTCACCCCGATCGCGATGGCCATCGCCAGCGCCGCGGCCTTGGTGAGCGACCCCAGCCCCTCGTCGACCTCGTTCTGCGCGATCGCCAGCAGCCCGAAGTAGACGGCCGACCCCGGCAGCAGGGGCCCGATCGCCGCGGTGGTGTACGGCAGCGCCGAAGCGAACCGGTACCGCGCCAGCAACTGCCCGAACAGGCCGACCACACCCGCCGCGACCGCCGTGGAGGCCACGGGAGAGATCTCGCCCGTGGAGTGCATGGCGCCGTACACGGACCAGGCGACGCCCCCGTTCAGGGTGACGGCCAGCACGGTGGATCGTTCCTGCTGGAGCAGGACGGCGAACGTCAGTGACAGCAGCATCGACGAGCCGATCTGCCACAGCGGCCGGTCGCTGCCGCCCAGGACCGCGTCGGGGTTGAGACGGGCACCGAGCTGGACGCCGACGTAGAGCATCACCAGGACCCCGACGACGATGCCCACGAACAGGTACATGACCTCCAGAAGGCGGGCCGCGGCGGTGATGTAGAAGCCGGTCAGCCCGTCCTGGACGCCCGCCACCAGCGCCCGCCCGGGCAGCAGCGCGAACAGACCGCCGGTGATGACCGCGGACGCCTTCACGTCGACGTGCGCCAACGTCAGCGCGATGCCCATGGCGACCGACGGCATCGCGGCGACCAGGAACTGGTAGAACTCCGGCAGCCCGCGCCCCGCGCACAGCCAGGCCAGCCGGTCGCCGAGCATCGCGCCGAGCACGGCCGCCACGAACACCACGGCGTCACCGCCGACCAGCACCGAGGCGGCCCCCGCGAGCAGCCCGCTCGCCCCGGTCAGCACCCAGGTCGGGTACGGGTGCCGGTTGCGCCGGATCTCCGCGAGCCGCCGGTAGGCCTCCTCCAGCGAGACAGGCGTCTCCGGGTCGCTCAGATCGTCCACGAGCCGGAAGACGGCCGCCAGCCGCGTGTAGTCGGTGCCCCGCCGCCGCACCGTCCGTGACGCCGACACCGGGTCCTCCACCAGCGAGGGCTGGTACGAGATCGACAGCAGCGTGAAGGTCACGTTCGGCTCGCAGCGGTCCAGGCCGTACGAGCGGCACACCGCGAACATCGCGGCCTCCACGTCCTCCGCGCCCTCCCCGCCCGCGAGCAGCAGCTCGCCGATGCGCAGCGTCAGGTCGAGCACGCGCGGGACGGCCGGACCGCCCTCCTCGGCCTTCGGAGGCGGCTCCGGCGCGGGCCGCTCCGCCACCGGCATCCGCAGCATCGTGCGCATCCGGTCCTGCCAGGGCACGTCCTTGGTCAGACTCACCACCGGCACCCCGTCGGCGGGCGTGAACGCGGGCGGGGCGCTGCGCGCGCTGTAGGTGCTCGGTGGACTGAACGCCGAGCCCTCCGCCTCCGGGACGGGTGCGACCTCCACCCCCTCCGGGACGGCGAACTCGGAGGTCACCTCGGGATCGTAGGGCCCCCTCGCCTCGTCCGACTGCGGCTTGCGGTCCTCCGCCTCCGTCACTGAGAAACGCTCCCTGAACGACGCCTTCCGTGTGCCTCAGTATGCGCACGGACACGCGAAAGGGCCGCACGCCTACCCGTACGGCCCCTTGACGCGGGGTGATCCTGCCTGGGGGTCAGTGGCCGCCCTGGTCCTTGAAGCGCTTGTACGACCGCTCGATCTCCGCCTCGGCGTCGGCGCGGCCGACCCAGTCGGCGCCCTCGACGGACTTGCCGGGCTCCAGGTCCTTGTAGACCTCGAAGAAGTGCTGGATCTCCAGACGGTCGAACTCCGACACGTGGTGGATGTCGCGCAGGTGCTCCACGCGCGGGTCCGTCGACGGGACGCACAGCAGCTTGTCGTCGCCGCCGGCCTCGTCCGTCATCCGGAACATGCCGATCGCGCGGCAGCGGATCAGACAGCCCGGGAAGGTCGGCTCGTCCAGGATGACGAGCGCGTCGAGCGGGTCGCCGTCCTCGCCGAGGGTGTTCTCGACGAAGCCGTAGTCGGTCGGGTAGGCGGTCGAGGTGAAGAGTCGACGGTCCAGGCGGATCCGACCCGTCTCGTGGTCCACCTCGTACTTGTTGCGCGAACCCTTCGGGATCTCGATCGTGACGTCGAACTCCACCGGTGGCTCCTCCATGATCAGCACATAGTTCTGGTGATTAAGTGTCCCTCACGCAGGTGTGTGATCGCGAAAGGGGCTGGTGGTCGTGCCAGAGCTGAGGCCTTGGCGGGCCGCGAGACCGCATGTGGTGCGGATCACGGACGCCGTCGGACCGCGTCTGGCACGTGCCGCAGGGATCGTACGGCCCCCGCTCGCGCGCGCGGCGGCGGCCGCCAAGCCGCAGCTCGCACGGCTGACACGGGCGGCCGGTCCGCCACTCGCACGGATCACGAAGGCCGGTCCGCACGCCGGTGACTGGCGGTACACCGCGGGTGCGGCGACCGCCGGACTGGCGCTGGCCGCGGGCGTGGTGACCGCCGCCGGCCCCTGGGACACCACCGGTCAGCGTACGGCCGAGCGGGACCGGGCCGTCGCCCTGGGACACGCGGGTGGCACAGATCACGGCCGTACGGACGATTCGTCCCGTACGTCCGCCGCCGGAGCGCCCCGGCCCGCCCCCAGCGCCGCCTCCGTCCTCACCGGCCTCGGAGGCGCCGCGGACACCGTGAAATCCGCCCCGGACGCCCTGCCCACCACCACCGGCCTCAAGGCCGTCCTGGACCGCCTGCTGGCCGATCCGGCCCTCGGCGCCCGGCACACCGCCGCCGTCGTCGACGTGACCACCGGCAAGAGCCTGTACGGCTCCGGGGCCGACACGGCGCTCACCCCGGCCTCCACCACCAAGATCGCCACCGCCGTCGCCGCGCTCTCCGCGATGGGCGCCGACCACCGCCTCACCACCCGCACCGCCCTCGAACCCGACACGAGGGAACTCGTGCTGGTCGGCGGCGGCGACCCCACCCTCACCGCCCGCGCGGACGACGGCGGCTGGGCGAGCCTGCGCACCCTCGCCGCCACCACCGCCAGGACGCTCACCACGCGCGGCATCACGCAGGTGACCCTCTCGTACGACACGACCCTCTTCCCGGGCACCCCGATTCACCCCATCGGGGTCAACCCCAACCTCGCCCCCGTCACCGCCCTGAGCGCCGACGAGGGCCGCACCGACGACTCCACCAGCGGACCGGCGACCCGCGTGAGCGACCCCGCCGCCGACGCCACCCGTAGGTTCGCCGCCCTCCTGAACGCCGCCGGCGTCAAGACCTCCGCCCCCGGCCCCTCGAAGGCCACCACGCGCGCGCAGACGCTCGCCACCGTCTCCTCGCCCCCGCTGTCCACGGTGATCGAACGCATGCTCACCAACAGCGACAACGACATCGCCGAGGCCCTCGCCCGCCAGACCGCCCTCGCGACCGGAGGACGGGCCGACTTCGCGGGCGGCGGCAAGGCCGTCCTGGCCCAGCTCAAGAAGCTCGGCCTGCCCGTGACCGGCGCCGCCTTCCACGACGGCAGCGGGCTCGACCGCGCCGACCGCCTCACCGCGCACCTCCTCACCGCCCTCCTCGTCAAGGCCGGCGACCCCCGCCTGCCCGCACTGCGCCCCGTCCTCACCGGACTGCCCGTCGCCGGCTTCACCGGCACCCTCAGCACCCGCTATGCCGACGGCGCCGCCGGCGTCGTACGGGCCAAGACGGGCACCCTGACCGGCGTGAACACCCTCGCCGGCACGGTCGTCGACCAGGACGGCCGCCTCCTCGCCTTCGCCCTGCTCACCTCCGACACCACCGACCCGACGGCCGCCCAGACCGCCCTGGACAAGGCGGCGACGGCCCTGGCGGGCTGCGGCTGCCGCTGAGGGACATCCCGCAGGGCACGACCCTGACGTCTCCCTGATCGACCCCGCGCGGCCTGCCCCAACCGGGGCCGAGCACGTACGGTTGACACATGACGAGCATCGGTGGTGCCGCATCTGCTGGGATGATCGACTGGAATCTCGCGGTGGCGACCGCGACCCGACTCGTGCGGCCGGGACCCGAGGTCAGCCGCGACGACGCCCGGACCGTCGTCGCGGAACTTCGCCGGCACGCCAAGGCCTCGGAGCGACACGTCCGCGGCTTCACCCGCATGGGCACCGAGGACATCCACGACACCCCGGTCCTCGTCGTCGACCGGCCCGGCTGGGTCCGGGCGAACGTCGCCGGGTTCCGGGAGATCCTCAAACCCCTCCTCGACAAGATGCAGGAGCGCCGCGGCAACACCCCCGGCGGCGCGGTCCTCGGCGCCGTCGGCGGCAAGGTCACCGGCGTCGAACTGGGCATGCTGCTGTCGTTCCTCGCCTCCCGCGTCCTCGGCCAGTACGAGACCTTCGCCCCCGCCACCCGCGACCTGCCCGCCGGCGCCAAGAACGGCGGCCGACTGCTCCTCGTCGCCCCCAACATCGTCCACGTCGAACGCGAACTCGACGTCGACCCCCACGACTTCCGCCTCTGGGTCTGCCTGCACGAGGAGACGCACCGCACCCAGTTCTCCTCCGTGCCCTGGCTGCGCGACCACCTGGAGGGCGAGATCCAGTCGTTCCTGGGGGAGACCGACGTCGACCCCATGACCTTCCTCGAGCGCTTCCGGGAGGCCGCCCAGTCCCTCGCCGGCGGCCGCCCCGAGGGCGAGGAGGACGACGGCGGCCGCTCCCTCGTCGAACTCGTGCAGACCCCGGCCCAGCGGGAGATCCTCGGCCGCCTCACCGCCGTGATGTCCCTCCTGGAGGGCCACGCCGACTTCGTCATGGACGGCGTCGGCCCCGACGTCGTGCCCACCGTCGCCGAGATCCGCGAGAAGTTCCAGCAGCGCCGCGCCAAGGGCGCCTCCCGGCTGGACGTCGCCCTGCGCAAACTGCTCGGCCTGGACGCCAAGCTCCGCCAGTACAAGGACGGCGAACGGTTCGTGCGGTCCGTCGTCGACCAGGTCGGCATGGACGGCTTCAACCGCGTCTGGACCTCACCCAACACCCTCCCCACCAAGGCCGAGATCGCCAAACCCGCGGACTGGGTCGCGCGGGTGCACCGCAAGGCCGAATCGTGAGCCCGGCCGCACGCCGACGCGGAACGCCGTGAACCGGAAACGGCCCGTGGCAGGCAAACGCCCCTTCAATCACCCGTCCGAGGGACCGTGAGCCCGCGACAGGCGTGCGATGCTCAGGGAACGGCCCGGTTCTGTCACCATCTACACACTCTGAGTGACCGACCTCGGGTTCACCCCCCGAACACTTCTTGAAGGGAACCGGACATGGGTCCCCATCCAGCGGTCGCGGCGATACGCCTGGCGGTCCGCCGCGTCCTCCACGACATCCTCAACGACCACCAGCCCACCGGGGCGACCGCCGACACCCTCGTGCCGGCGCCGTACAGGCGCCCGCCCGCGCCGCTCGTCCTCGTGGCGTGCTCCGGCGGCGCCGACTCCATGGCGCTCGCCTCCGCACTGGCCTTCGAAGCCCCCCGGCTCGGCATCCGCGCCGGCGGTGTCACCGTCGACCACGGCCTGCAGCCCGGCTCCGACCTGCGCGCCGAAGAAGTCGTCCTGCGCCTGCGCGAACTCGGCCTGGACCCCGTCGAGTCCACCGCCGTCACCGTCGGCCGCGAAGGCGGCCCCGAGGCCGCCGCCCGCGACGCCCGCTACGCCGCCCTCGACGCCGCCGCCGAACACCACGGCGCCGCAGCCGTCCTCCTCGGCCACACCCGCGACGACCAGGCCGAGACGGTCCTCCTCGGGCTCGCCCGCGGCTCCGGCATCCGCTCCCTGTCCGGAATGGCCGCGGTCTCGGGGGCCGACGGCCGTTACCGCCGCCCCTTCCTCGAACTCGACCGCCAGACCGCCCGCAAGGCCTGCATGGTCCAGTCCCTGCCCGTCTGGGACGACCCTCACAACGCCGACCCCGCCTACACCCGCTCCCGGCTGCGTCACGAAGGCCTGCCCGCGCTGGAGAAGGCCCTCGGCAAGGGCGTCGTCGAGGCACTCGCCCGGACGGCCCAGCTCTCCCGCGACGACGCCGACGCCCTCGACGCCTGGGCCCGCCGCGCGGAGGACTCCGTACGCGACGCGGCGGGCCTCCTGGAGTGCGCCAAGCTCTACGCCCTGCCGCCCGCCGTCCGCCGCCGCATCCTGCGCCGTGCCGCCATCGAGGCGGGCGCCCCGGCCGGCTCCCTCTTCGCCCGGCACATCGAGGAGGTCGACCGGCTGATCACCGGCTGGCGCGGCCAGGGAGCCATCAATCTCCCGGGCAAAGTCGTGGCCCAGCGGCAGGGTGGCAGACTGGTGATTCGGCAAGGCTGATTCCCGACCCTCCGCACGGAGGGTCCGGACCGGCCCTTGGGACGACCGAAAGTGATGCGGGTGGACGCGAAAGACATGGGTGCCGACCTCCAGCAGGTGCTCATCACCAAGGAAGAGATCGACGCGAAGCTGGCCGAGCTGGCCGCGAAGATCGACGCGGAGTACGCGGGCAAGGACCTGCTGATCGTCGGCGTGCTCAAGGGCGCGGTGATGGTCATGGCCGACCTCGCCCGGGCGCTGTCCACCCCCGTCACCATGGACTGGATGGCCGTGTCGTCGTACGGCGCGGGCACCCAGTCCTCCGGTGTGGTGCGGATCCTCAAGGACCTCGACACCGACATCAAGGGCAGGCACGTCCTGATCGTCGAGGACATCATCGACTCCGGGCTGACCCTGTCCTGGCTGATCAACAACCTCGGCTCCCGCGAGCCCGAGTCCCTGAAGATCTGCACGCTGCTGCGCAAGCCGGACGCCGCCAAGGTCGCCATCGAGGTCGAGTGGGTCGGCTTCGACATCCCCAACGAGTTCGTCGTCGGCTACGGACTCGACTACGCCGAGAAGTACCGCAATCTTCCGTTCGTCGGTACGCTCGCGCCCCACGTCTACGGCGGCTGAACCCCTCGGGGCACAGACCCGTAGGACGTACGGGAACCCCGGCGGGCCTCGCGCCGTTGGAGCATGCAGACGGGTTCCCCAGCCGGACCGTGCGGCTTCCCGCGACAAAGCTGGGGTACCGTCAGAAGAACTGTCTTATCAAACTCACTATGGCAGGAGGGACGGGGCGGCACCGCTCCGTATGGATGGACGTGAAGCGATACTTCCGTGGGCCGGTCATGTGGATCGTGCTGGCCGTCCTTGCCGTGGTCGTGTTGATGCAGGTCGTCGGCTCGTCCGGCGGCTACAAGACGGTGGACACCGGCCAAGTCGTGGCGGCGATCAACGAGAACAAGGTCGAGTCGGCCAAGCTCACCACCGGTGACGAGCAGACCATCAAGGTCACGCTCAAAGACGGCGTGAAGGTCAAGGGCAGCTCGAAGATCCAGGCGAGCTACATCGGCGACCAAGGCGTGACCATCGCCAACACGCTGCAGACCAAGTACCAGGACAAGCAGATCCCGGACGGCTACACGGTCTCTCCGACGAAGCAGAACGCCTTCGTCGGGATCCTGCTGTCCCTGCTCCCCTTCGTCCTCATCGTGGTCGTCTTCCTGTTCCTGATGAACCAGATGCAGGGCGGCGGCTCGCGCGTCATGAACTTCGGCAAGTCCAAGGCGAAGCTCATCACCAAGGACACCCCGAAGACGACGTTCGCCGACGTGGCCGGCTCGGACGAGGCCGTCGAGGAACTCCACGAGATCAAGGAGTTCCTGCAGGAGCCCGCCAAGTTCCAGGCCGTCGGCGCCAAGATCCCCAAGGGTGTGCTGCTGTACGGCCCGCCCGGCACCGGCAAGACCCTGCTCGCGCGCGCCGTCGCCGGCGAGGCGGGCGTCCCCTTCTACTCGATCTCCGGTTCCGACTTCGTCGAGATGTTCGTCGGTGTCGGTGCCTCCCGGGTCCGTGACCTCTTCGAGCAGGCCAAGGCGAACGCCCCGGCGATCGTCTTCGTCGACGAGATCGACGCGGTCGGCCGCCACCGCGGCGCCGGCCTCGGCGGCGGTCACGACGAGCGCGAGCAGACCCTGAACCAGCTCCTCGTCGAGATGGACGGCTTCGACGTCAAGGGCGGCGTGATCCTCATCGCCGCGACGAACCGGCCCGACATCCTCGACCCGGCGCTGCTGCGCCCCGGCCGTTTCGACCGTCAGATCGCGGTCGACCGCCCGGACATGCAGGGACGTCTGGAGATCCTCAAGGTCCACCAGAAGGGCAAGCCGGTCGCGCCCGACGTCGACCTGGCCGCCGTCGCCCGCCGCACCCCCGGCTTCACGGGCGCCGACCTGTCGAACGTGCTGAACGAAGCCGCGCTCCTCACGGCGCGCAGCGACAAGAAGCTGATCGACAACCAGATGCTGGACGAGGCGATCGACCGTGTGGTCGCGGGCCCGCAGAAGCGGACCCGGATCATGTCGGACAAGGAGAAGAAGATCACCGCGTACCACGAGGGCGGTCACGCCCTGGTCGCGGCGGCCTCCCCGAACTCCGACCCCGTCCACAAGATCACGATCCTGAGCCGCGGCCGTGCGCTGGGCTACACGATGGTGCTCCCGGACGAGGACAAGTACTCCACCACGCGCAACGAGATGCTGGACCAGCTGGCCTACATGCTCGGCGGCCGCGCTGCGGAGGAGCTCGTCTTCCACGACCCGACCACGGGCGCGGCGAACGACATCGAGAAGGCCACCGCCACCGCCCGCGCGATGGTCACCCAGTACGGCATGACCGAGCGCCTGGGTGCGATCAAGTTCGGCGGCGACAACACCGAGCCGTTCCTCGGCCGTGAGATGGCTCACCAGCGCGACTACTCGGAAGAGGTCGCCGCGCTGGTGGACGAGGAAGTCAAGAAGCTCATCGAGAACGCGCACAACGAGGCCTGGGAGATCCTGGTCGAGAACCGCGACGTCCTCGACAACCTGGTCCTGCAGCTGCTGGAGAAGGAGACGCTGGGCAAGGAGGAGATCGCCGAGATCTTCTCGGCCATCGTCAAGCGCCCGGCACGGCCCGCCTGGACCGGTTCCTCCCGCCGTACGCCGTCCACCCGTCCGCCGGTGCTCTCGCCCAAGGAGCTCGCGCTGACGAACGGCGCCAACGGCGCGACCCCGGCGATCTCCACCGCGAAGTCCACCGCGGCGGAGCCCGCCCCGGTGACCGAGCCCGCCCCGGAGGACCGCCCCGAGAGCTGATCCGAGCTCCCGGAGCCCCCACCAGGCCCGGAATGGATGCCGCGCCCCCCAGGTTCTAGCCTGGGGGGCGCGGCATTGCCATATGGCCGATTCCGTACGGCCCGGCGGGACCTTGTAGGACATCTAGGAACGAGGCAGCACATGACCGACCCCGTGACGCTGGACGGCGAGGGCTTCATCGGCGAGTTCGACGAGAAGCGCGCCGAGAACGCCGTACGCGAACTCCTGATCGCGGTCGGCGAGGACCCGGACCGCGAGGGCCTGAAGGAGACTCCGGCGCGGGTGGCGCGGGCGTACCGGGAGATATTCGCGGGGTTGTGGCAGAAGCCCGAGGACGTGCTGACGACGACGTTCGACCTGGGGCACGACGAAATGGTGCTGGTCAAGGACATCGAGGTGTTCTCGACCTGTGAGCATCATCTGGTGCCGTTCCGGGGCGTCGCCCATGTCGGCTACATCCCGTCCACCTCGGGGAAGATCACCGGGCTGTCCAAGCTGGCCCGGCTGGTAGATGTCTTCGCGCGCCGCCCGCAGGTGCAGGAACGTCTCACCACGCAGATCGCGGACGCGCTCATGGAGATCCTCGAGCCGCGCGGGGTGATCGTGGTCGTCGAGTGCGAGCACATGTGCATGTCCATGCGGGGCATCCGCAAGCCCGGCGCCAAGACCATCACCTCGGCGGTGCGCGGTCAGCTGCGGGACATGGCGACGCGCAACGAGGCGATGAGCCTGATCATGGCGCACTGAGGCACGCCGGGAGCCGTCGGCCGTCAGGCCGGGGAAGCGGCTCCCTTGTCGTGGTCGTCGTCCTCCGGGAGGCGGCAGACGCGTTCCAGGAAGAGGGCGGACGCTATGACGGCGATGCCGGCCAGGACCGAGAAGCCGGCGTAGATGGCCTGGTCGCGGCGGGCGGGGATGTCGAGGGACTCCAGGAGGAAGACGCCCGTGCCGCCGTACATGCCGGAGACGAGGGCGGCGACCAGCGCGCTGGCCTGGCCGAAGACGACCGCGCGGGCCGCCATCAGGGGGTCGACGCCCTTGGCCTCGGGGCGCCGCTCGCGCTGGGCCTTGAGACGGGCGCGCAGCGAGAGTGCCGTGGACAGCAGGACCACGGCGATCAGGGCGAGGACGATGGGGGCGGCCAGGGGGACGCTGGGAAGGGTCCCGATCGAGTTCCAGAGGCGGGCGCCCGCCCAGGACAGGACGCCAGCCACGACGAACACGCCGGCCAGCACCCTGATGCGCAGCTCTCTCACGGTGTCCCTTCAGCTCCCCCGGGTTCCGCGGTCGTGCCGCGGACGAGTGTCGTGGTGGTCGTCTTGACCTTAACGACTACTCGGGCAGGTGGAGTTCCAGGTCCTTGCGGGCGGTGACGCCCTCGCGGGTGACCGTGTCGAGAAGGTCCACGACCGCGCCGTGTCCGGGGAGCCGCGCCTCGGGGTCGACGTCGTGCCAGGGGGCGAGGACGAAGGCGCGTTCGTGGGCGCGCGGGTGCGGCAGCGTGAGGTGGGGGTCGTCGTCGACGACATCGGCGTACGCCACGATGTCGACGTCGAGGGTGCGCGCGCCCCAGCGTTCGTCCCGGACGCGGTGGAAGGCCTCCTCGACCGCGTGGGCCCGCTCCAGGAGCGAGGACGGGGGCAGGGTGGTCTTCAGCAGGACGACCGCGTTGAAGTAGGCGGGCTGGCTGCCGGGCTCGACGCCCCAGGGCTCCGTCTCGTACACCGGGGAGACGGCCTTGACGCGGACGCCGGGGGTGTCCTCCAGGGCGTCGACGGCCCCCTGGAGGGTCTCCAGGCGGTTGCCGAGGTTGGCACCGAGGGAGAGCACGGCCCATTTGGGGTTGTGCAGGGTGGTGTCGGCGGCGTCCACCTGCCGGACGACGGAGGCGGGCACCGGCTGAACGGTCGGGTCGCTGTGACCCTCGGTGAAGGACGCGGTCATACTCGGCTCCGGGTGATGGTGACGGTCACGTCGTCGAAGGGGACCGTGATCGGGGCGTTCGGCTTGTGGACCACGACCTCGACCTCTTGTACCCCCTCGTGCCGCAGACAGGCCTGGGCGATGCGTTCGGCGAGCGTCTCGATGAGGTTGACCGGTTCGCCCTCGACGACGGCCACGACCTCCTCCGCCACGACGCCGTAGTGCACGGTCTTCGCCAGGTCGTCGTCGGCGGCGGCCGGCCGGGTGTCCAGGCCCAGCACGAGGTCCACGACGAAGGTCTGGCCCTCCCTGCGTTCCTCGGGGAACACACCGTGGTACCCGCGGGCCTTCAGGCCGCGCAGCGCGACACGATCCACGCGAATCACTCCTGCAATCGTCGGTTGCCTCGAACGAATCTACCTGCGTGCACCGACGGGGCCGGGCGGTGGGCGCGCGGTGAGGGCGGTCTGCGGGGCAGTCTGCACCCGGTGTTTCCCTTGGTGAACCCGGTGGCTCATGGGCCGGTGGCCGCGGCGGCCCACGGGTTCGTGATTCCAGCCACTTCCCGGATCAGGCGGGACTCTCGTCGTCCTCGTCGGTGTCCGGCCGGTCGTCGTTCTCGGCGAGGACCGGGGAGGCGTGGTGGGACCAGAGTTTCCAGCCGTCGGCGGTGCGGCGGAAGACGTTGGTGGCGACCACGAGCTGGCCCACGAGCGGCCCGAGCTCCTCGCCGGCCCGGGGCGCGGGGCCGCCGCTGAGGATGTTCTCCGTGCAGGTCACCAGGGCGGTGTCGCCGGTGACGGAGACATGCACATCGGTGAGGAAGAACTGGATGTAGTCGGTGTTCGCCATGATCAGCGCGTACGAGCGCAGGACCTCGCCGCGTCCGGTCAGCACCGGCCAGCCGGGGTGCACGCAGGAGATCACGCCGGTGTCCGCGGGGTCGTGGTACTCCTCGTCGACGCCCAGGTCGGCCGGGGTGAGCCAGAGCGAGGAGACGCCTTCGAAGTCGCCCTGTTCCAGTGCCTCGTAGAAGGCGGTGTTGGCGGCCTCGACCTGCTCGACGTCGGTGTGCGGGGCGGTCACCGCGCTCCTTCCACGGCGCGCGCGACCCGTACCGCGTCCGCCGTCGCGCGGACCTCGTGCACGCGCACCGCCCAGGCGCCGGTGTGCGCGGCGATCGCGGAGACGGCGGCGGTGGCCGCGTCGCGCTCGCGGGCGGGCGGGGGCGCGCCCTCGGGGCCGGCCAGGACACGGCCGAGGAAGCGCTTGCGGGAGGCGGCGACGAGCAGCGGGTGCCCGAGGGTGTGCAGCCGGTCGAGGTGGGCGAGCAGGGTGAGGTCGTGGTCGGCCTCCTTGGAGAAGCCGAGGCCCGGGTCGACGACGATGCGGTCGGGGGAGACGCCGCCGGCGAGAACGGCCTCCACGCGCGCGTGCAGTTCGTCGACGACTTCGGTGACGACGTCCTCGTAGGAGCCCTTGACGTTGCCGCCCTCCAGGAAGCCGCGCCAGTGCATGACGACGAAGGGGGCGCCCGCGTCCGCGACGGCGGGGATCATCGCCGGGTCGGCGAGGCCGCCGCTGACGTCGTTGACGAGGGCGGCGCCGGCGGCGAGGGCCTGGGCGGCGACGGAGGCACGCATGGTGTCGACGGAGACGACGGCGCCCTCGGAGGCGAGGCCGCGCACGACGGGGATGACGCGGCGGAGTTCCTCGGCCTCGTCGACGCGGGTGGCGCCGGGGCGGGTGGACTCGCCGCCGACGTCGACGAGGTCGGCGCCCTCGGCGACCAGTTCGAGGCCGTGCTTGACGGCGGCCGTCGTGTCGAACCAGCGGCCGCCGTCCGAGAAGGAGTCGGGGGTCACGTTGACGACCCCCATGACCGCGCAGCGGTCCCAGTCCGGAAGGCCGGCGACGCGCCCGCGTCCGCTCTGCTTGCTCATACGTTCAGCGTAGGCCCAGCGGGGGGCGGGGACGCGGGGCGGCCCGGGCGCGGGCCCCAGGGCTGGGAGGGGCGGGGCCTGCGCCCGGGCCGGTCGGGGGGCGGGTCAGGCGGCCCGTACGTCCTGTCTCTCCGTGAGGCTGTGGGCACACGCGCGTGCCGGCTTGGTGCGGCGGCGCAGGAAGCGGGGCAGGGGGAGGGCGAGGTTGACGAAGCCCTCGGCCTGCATGGCGGCGAAGCCGATGCGCGGGAGGTCGCCGGAGGCGCGGTAGACGACGAAGCGGGGTTCCCAGCGGGGCTGGAACTTGGCGTTGAACTTGTACAGGGACTCGATCTGGAACCAGCGGGAGAGGAAGACCAGCAGCCCGCGCCAGGCGCGCAGCACCGGTCCCGCGCCGATCTTCTCGCCGCGGGCCAGCGCGGAGCGGAACATGGCGAAGTTCAGCGACACGCGCGTGATGCCGAACTTCGGGGCGGCCTGGAGCGCGGCGACGATGAGGAGCTCGTTCATGCCGGGGTCGGCGGCGCGGTCGCGGCGCATCAGGTCCAGGGAGGCGCCGTCGGTGCCCCAGGGCACGAAGTGGAGGATCGCCTTCAGGTCGCCGTAGGGGCCGGGTACCTCGTCGGCCTTGTGGGCGGTGGCGATGAGGCAGTCGCCGTCCGCGGCGTCGCCCACGCGGCCGAGCGCCATGGAGAAGCCGCGCTCGGTGTCGGTGCCGCGCCAGTCCTCCGCGGCCAGCCGGATCCGCTCCAGCTCGGCCTCGCCGAGGTCACGGACACGACGTACGCGGGTCTCGTAACCGGCGCGCTCGATGCGCTTGACCATCTGCCGGACGTTGCGCATCGCGCGGCCGGCGAGTGAGAAATCCGCGACGTCCACCACCGCCTCGTCGCCCAGTTCGAGGGCGTCGAGGCCGGTCTCGCGGGTCCAGACCTCGCCGCCGGTCTCCGAGCAGCCCATGACGGCGGGTGTCCAGGAGTGTGCCTTGGCCTCGTCCATGAAGCGTTCGATGGCGCCGGGCCAGGCCTCCACGTCGCCGATGGGGTCGCCGCTGGCGAGCATCACGCCGGAGACGACGCGGTAGGTGACGGCGGCCTTGCCGCTGGGGGAGAAGACCACGGCCTTGTCGCGGCGCAGCGCGAAGTGGCCGAGGGAGTCGCGGCGGCCGTGCTTGTCCAGCAGGGCGCGCAGCCGGTTCTCGTCCTCCTCGGTGAGGCGGGCGGCCGGGTGCTCGGGGCGGAAGGCGAGGTAGATCGTGGTGACGGCGGTGATCCAGCCGAGGGCGCCGAGCGAGAAGGCGACGGTCCAGGAGGTGCTGCCCTGGTAGTCGACCGGGCCCTCGAAGCCGAAGAGGCCGTACAGGACGTGCGTAATGCGATCGGCCAGGCTCGGGTCGCCGATCATGCGCCGCGGGTGGACGCTGACGATGATCAGCCCGAGGACGAGGGAACCGGCGCCCATGAGGACGAAGTTGGCGAGCGCGCGCCACCGGCTGCGCGGGTCGGGCAGCGCGTTGAACTGGTCGCGGTGGACCACCAGCGGCACCAGCAGCGCGAGCGAGATGAGCGCGCCCACGATCGAGTGCCGGTACACGAACTGCGCGACGGCGCCCGCCGGGAGCAGGACCACGGCGGCCCGCCAGGCGCGCCGCTTGCTGCGCTTGAGGCCGTGGGCGAGCAGGAGCAACAGCACGCCGGCGCTGAGCGAGAGCGCCGCCGCGAAGGGGCCGAACGAGCCGGGCAGCACCTCGGCGAGTGTGTGCATACGGCTCTGCCGGAACCGCGGGAAGATGCCCGCCGCGACGTCCACCAGCCCCACGAGGGCACAGGCTCTGCCGACGAGGGCGGGTACGGACTGGGGGCGCGGACCACGCATCAGCGCCTGCACCCGGCTTGATCGGTTTGGAACCCCGCCCGACATTTCCCCATCTTCCCTGACAGACATCGCATCCCGTAGTTCCGCGAGAGACCTTGGATCCGGACCCGATTCGGGCATCCGGCGACATTGCGCCCTCTAGGACGGTGTCTCGGGGAGAGAGGTTCACTCCTCTCTTCAAAGCCGCTGAAAAGGCCAAGGAAAGTCCGGGACAAGCCCTCGCGAAGGAGTCGGGGGAACGGCTGTGCGCCCGGGCCACCGAGCAGGCAGGAATCCGCTGTATGGGTCTCACGAGCAACACCGTGCTGCTGTTGTCCGTCGTGTTCGCCTTAATGCTCTTCGCGGGCACGGTGTGGTGGTGGCCGCGGCTGGCGAAGCGCTCCTGGCGGGCCGTCGGCGGCCGGGTCGGGCTGCTGCTGTGCACACAACTGGCCCTCTTCGTGTCCGTGGGGCTGTCCGCCAATCAGGCCTTCGGCTTCTACGCCAGTTGGGCGGACCTGCTCGGCCGGGAGACGGAGCCGGGTGTGGTCGTCGACCACGCGAACGGCGCCGCGGGCGGTCCGCTGCGGGTGGTGGACACCCGGCGGGTGGAAGGGGGCGGCGGGCGGCCGGACTTCGGCGGGCAGATCCAGAAGGTGGTCCTCGCCGGCCGGACGACGCACATCGACACGCCCGCGTACGTGTACCTGCCGCCGGAGTACTTCGCCGCGAAGAACCGCACGCGCACGTTCCCCGCGGCCGTCGTCCTCACGGGCTACCCGGGGACCGCGGAGGCCCTCGTCGACAAGCTGCACTATCCGCGTACCGCGCGGCGGCTCGTCGAGGCGGGGCGGATGCAGCCGATGATCCTGGTGATGCTGCGGCCGACGGTGGCTCCGCCGCGGGACACGGAGTGCGTGGACGTGCCGGGCGGGCCGCAGACCGAGTCGTTCTTCGCCAAGGACCTGCCGGACGCCGTGGCGGCCCACTACCGGGTCGGGAAGAAGCCCGGGAGCTGGGGGATCGTCGGGGACTCCACGGGTGGTTACTGCGCCCTGAAGCTCGCGATGCACCACCCGGAGGTGTACGCGGCGGGTGCGGGCCTGTCGGCGTACTACAAGGCGCCGACCGATCCGACGACGGGCGACCTGTTCCACGGCGACGAGACCCTGCGCAAGGAGGCCGATCTGCGCTGGTTCCTGAAGAATCGTTCCGCTCCGGACACCTCCCTCCTCGTCACCAGCAGCAAAGTTGGAGAATCCAACTACAAGGCCACGCTGAACTTCATAGACCTGGCGAAGGCCACGGACCGGACCCGGATCTCGTCGATCATCCTCGAAAGCGGCGGCCACAACTTCAACACCTGGCGCCGGGAGATCCCGCCGACCCTGGAGTGGCTCAGTGGGCGGCTAAGTAATTGATCTTGATTTCCGCGTCCTTCCGCGGCCTGTGAAGGCTTCGGTATGGCTGTGTTTTTACGGGGCGGGGCGCCAACATTCGCCTACGCGCGGTAAGTTTCTGGCCATGCCACGTGGACGTCACCGCCATTCCCCGCCACTGCACAGGCTGTTGCCTCCCTCGGCGATCGCAGGCGTCTCCCTCATCTGCGCCTTCGGTCCCTGGGTGTTCTCGGACCCCGCCGTGCTCCGTGTCGTCGCCGCCGTCGCCGCGGCCACCGCGGTCGTCGGGGCAGCCGTCCTGCGGCGCTGGGACATGCACGCCGGCAAACAGGTCGCCGACCTCACGCGCGCGCGTGCGAGCGACGAGTGGCGCTTCGAGGAACGGGTCGCCGAGCTGGAGACCGACCTCGACGAATCGCGTGAACTGCGCGGCAAGCTGGAGCAGCGCCTGCGGGCCAAGCGCACCGAACTGGCCGGCCTGCGCAACGAGCACGCCGCCCTGCTGCGCCGCTACGCCACCGCCGAGACCGAGCGGGCGAGCGCCCTGGAGGGCCGCCGGCTGCTCGAGATAGAGACCACGGCCGATCCGGAGCCGCACGCGCTGCCTGCCGCGCGCGTGCCGGAGGAGCGCGAGACGGACCCCGACACGAAGGCCGTCGAGACCGCCGAGGGTGCCGAAACCGCCGATGCCGCCGACACGGCCGACGAGGAGACCAAGGCCCCGGCGGCCTTCTCCCCGGAGGGCTCGGAGCTGTACGCGCGGGCGCGGAAGGCGCTGGTGAAGCTCGACCCGGACGCCGCGCCGGTCCCCGTCGCCGACGGCGACGACTCCGGCGAGGAGGAGCCCGCGAAGGTTCCGTCCGGGAAGGCCGGTGCCGACGAGGAGGCTGCCCAGGAGGACGAGGCCGAGGGGCAGCCCGAGGCGGCCGGCGAGCACGCGCGCGCGGCCGCCCCCCTCACGGCCGAAGAGACCGACGAGAGCCGGACGCAGGAGCCCACTCCGGAACCGCCGGGGAACGGCACCGGGAAGGCTCCCGCCGGCGCAGGGAAGGCTCCGGTCGTCTCCGGGAAGGCACCCGCCGTTCCCGAGAAGGCTCCCGCCGCCTCCGAGGAGGCTCCGGTCGTCTCCGAGAAGGCCCCCGCCGCCTCCGAGAAGGCTGCCGTCGTCTCGGAGAAGGCTCCCGCCGTCCCCGAGCGTGCCACCGCCTCGTCGGCCGCGTCCGAACGTGCCGGTTCCGGTTCCGCGCTCGTCCCGCGGCCCGCCGGTCCCGTGCAGCGGCCCTCCGGGCACTTCACCGTGCCGACCGCCGTGGCCGTCGTACCCGCCGCCCAGCCGGTACGGCGTCCCGCGGTCGAGGGCGGCTTCGACTTCTTCGGTACGAAGAGCGCGGCGCCCCACGCCCTGGCCGCGGTGCAGAACGAGGACCTCGCCGACGTCGTCGGGCAGGAGGCGCTCGCGCTGCACAAGGCCGAGGCGGAGGCGGAGTTCAAGCCGGCCGGCGAGGAGGCGCGCGGGGTCGGCCAGGTGATCGACCTGACCGCGCACGACGAGACCGAGGTGATCGACCTCCAGGGACTGCGCAGCGCGGTGTCCTGACCGGCGGTCACCCCGAGGGCCGTGCGGCCGTCGTCCACCGGACGGCAGCCGCACGGCCCTTCGGCGTTCCGGCCGGCCGTGCGGTCACGCCATCCAGCCGTCACCCCGTCACCCCGTCACCCCGTCCAGCCGTCATGCCGTCCAGCCGTCACGCCATCCAGCGATCGGGCCGGGCGTCGCGGCGGCCGGTGCGGGAGCGCTCGGCCTGCGAGCGGAGCAGTTCGGCGGCCTCCTGAGCGTCCCTCAGACGGGCCGTGACGGTCTTGTCGGCCCCCGTGTCCACATGGACCGCGGCGAGGTGCCACAGGCGCTGCCAGGGGCCCTGCGTCAGCCGTACGCTCTGGACCTTGGCGTGGGGCACGAGCTCCAGGCGGCGGTGGAGCAGTCCGCGCCGGGTGGCGAACACCGCGTCGGTGACGGCGATGCCGTGGCCCCGCCACCACAGCGGCAGACACCACCCGGCCCGGCGCGGCGGGCGGGCGAGCCCGGCCGCCGCCGGGACGGTCACCCCGGGCAGCACGCGCGCGACGACGGCCTCCGCGACCGCGCGCGGGGCGACCGGCACGAGCACGGAGTTCGCCGAGCCCGCCACGTCCAGCTCGACGCGCACCCAGTCGCGGCGCCGCCACAGCGGCGGCTGCACGATCCGCACCGTCTGCACCCGCCCCGGCGGCACCGTCTCGTGCGTCCGGTCCAGCAGCCCCCGGTCGATGCGCAGTCCGTCCGGGGACTCGGCGACCGTCCAGTCGTACTCGCCGACGAACCGCCCGGCGCTGCGCGCGCCCGCGGCGCCGAGCAGCGGCAGACCGGTCGCGAGGACCGTCACCACGCTGTGGGTGACCAGCCACAGGACGGGCGGGACGACCAGGGCGGCGGCGACGGCACCCCAGGCGGAGCCGGTCAGCACCAGCGCGATCACCAGTTCGCGCGCCGGTACGCGCAGCAGTTCGCGCGCCGGCGCCTCGCCCACCTCGTGCGCCGTCCCGGGGGCGAAACCGGCCGCCCGCGCGAGCAGTTCGGCCCGCAACGCGCGTGCCTGGTCCTCGCCCAGGAAGGCGAGTTCGTCCTTCTTCTCGGCGCCCACGACGTCGAGCCGCAGTTTCGCCACGCCCGCGATGCGGGCCAGCAGCGGCTGGGTGACGTCGATCGCCTGGATGCGTTCGAGACGGATGTGCGCGGTGCGCCGGAACAACAGGCCGGTGCGGATGCGCAGTTCGCCGTCGGTCACCGCGAAGTGGGTGAACCACCAGCTCAGGAAGCCGTACGCGGCCGACGCCGGGACGAGGACGGCGAGGGCGATCAGCAGGGTCGTCGTGGTCAGCCGGGTGAGCTGCTCCTGCGCCTGGTGGGGGTCGTGCACCGCCCAGCCGACGAGCACCGCGACCGGGGCCCAGGCGCGCCGGAACGGGGTGACGGGGTGCAGCCGCTGCTCGGCCACCGCCGGGCGCGCGGTCGCCCCGGTGAGGTCCGCCGTCCCGGGGACGCCGTCCTCGACGCCCGGGGCCGTCACAGGCCCGCCGATCGGGCCTCGCCGAGCTCGGTGAGCCGGTCGCGCAGCCGTTCCGCCTCGGCCGGGTCGAGACCGGGGATGGTCGCGTCGGTGGCGGCGGCCGCGGTGTGGAGCTGGACGCTGGCGAGCCCGAAGTGCCGTTCGACGGGCCCGGAGGTCACCTCGACGAGTTGCATGCGCCCGTACGGTACGACGGTCTCCTCACGCCACAGCACACCCCTGCTGATCAGCAGGTCGTCGGCGCGCTCGGTGTACCGCCAGGACCGCCAGTTGCGGCCGAGGAGCACCCAGCCCCAGCCGATGCCGGCGAGCGGCAGCAGCGCGAACGCGGCCCACGCCGGGCCGACGCACAGGCCGAGCACCAGCCCCACGGCGACGGCCGCGAGCCCGAGCCACACCGACAGCAGCAGCCGTCGCATCCGCAGCAGCCCCGGCGGCAGCCCGGTCCACTGCGGACCGGCCCCGGTCGTCTGCGGTCCGGCCTCGGTCGTCCTGGCGCCCCCTGGGCTCCCCGTCTCCATACCGCCAGCGTACGTAGGGGAGACTGGGTGCCATGACTCCTACGACGGAGACCACGGTCGGGATCGGCGGCGCCGCGGAGAGCACCGACATGGTGCTCAACATCGGCCCCCAGCATCCCTCCACGCACGGTGTGCTGCGGCTGAAGCTGGTGCTGGACGGCGAGCGCATCCGGCACGCCGAGCCGGTGATCGGCTATATGCACCGCGGCGCCGAGAAGCTGTTCGAGGCGCGCGACTACCGCCAGATCGTCATGCTGGCCAACCGCCACGACTGGCTGTCGGCGTTCTCGAACGAGCTGGGCGTGGTCCTCGCGGTGGAGCGGATGCTCGGCATGGAGGTCCCCGGACGCGCGGTGTGGACGCGCACCCTGCTCGCCGAGCTGAACCGGGTGCTGAACCACCTGATGTTCCTGGGCTCGTACCCGCTGGAGCTGGGCGGCATCACGCCGGTCTTCTACGCGTTCCGTGAGCGCGAGGTGCTGCAGAACGTCATGGAGGAGGTCTCCGGCGGGCGGATGCACTACATGTTCAACCGGGTCGGCGGCCTCAAGGAGGACCTGCCGGCCGGCTGGACGTCCCGCGCGCGGGGCGCCGTCGCCGCCGTCCGCTCCCGCATGGACGTCTTCGACGACCTCGTCCTCGGCAACGAGATCTTCCGGGGGCGCACGCGCGCGGTGGGCGTGCTCTCGCCGGAGGCCGTGCACGCGTACGGCGTGAGCGGGCCGATCGCGCGCGCCTCGGGCGTCGACTTCGACCTGCGTCGCGACGAGCCGTATCTCGCCTACGGGGAGCTCCAGGACGTCCTGAAGGTCGTGACGCGCGACGAGGGCGACTGTCTCGCCCGCTTCGAGTGCCTGCTCGCGCAGACCCACAACGCGCTCGACCTCGCGGACGCCTGCCTGGACCGGCTCGCCGAGCTGCCGCCCGGCCCGATCAACCAGCGGCTGCCCAAGGTCCTCAAGGCGCCCGAGGGACACACGTACGCGTGGACCGAGAACCCCCTCGGCATCAACGGCTACTACCTCGTCAGCAAGGGCGAGAAGACGCCGTACCGCCTGAAGCTGCGCTCGGCCTCCTACAACAACATCCAGGCCCTCACCGAGCTGCTGCCCGGCACCCTGGTCGCGGACATGGTGGCCATCCTGGGGTCGATGTTCTTCGTGGTCGGGGACATCGACAAGTAGGGCTCACACGTCCTGCTCACAGGAGCGGGTCGGCAATTGCGACCGGCTGGAGCAGCCAGCCGAAGTCGCCGAGTCCGCCCGGCGCGGTGAGTTCGGCGGCCTCCCCGGCGGACGCGAGGGCGCGGACGTAGGCGGCGGGGTCCGTGGACGCGAGGGCGAGCGGGGGGCGCGCGCCCTCGACGCCCAGGGCGCGCAGGGCGGCCCGCTGGGTGAGCAGGCGCCCGCCGGGCAGGGCGCACGCGTCCAGGGCCACGTGCGCCGTGATGTCGCACGAGCCGTCCGGCACCGGTGCCGTCTCGCGGCCCTCGCGGAAGCCGGTGAGCGTGCCGAACGGGGGGCGGGCGGCCGCCGTGTGGGCGTAGTCCACGGCCACCGCGAGCCCGCGCGCGAGGGACGCGACGGCGGACGCCCAGGCCGTGTCCCGGGGCAGCCCGATCTCCGCCCGCAGCCCCGGCTCGTCCGGCAGCGGCCACCAGCGCGCCAGCCACTCCGCCTCCGCGCCGGACACCGGCTCCCCGAGCCGCTCGGTGCCGTCCGGTCGTACGAGGACCAGCCGGGGCACGCCCGCGGAGTCCACCTCGGCCACCTCCACGGGCACGTTGTCGAGCCACTCGTTGGCGAACAGCAGGCCGGTGACGTCGTTCGGGAGCTCCGCCCGCCACTCGATCCGGGCGTCGAGTCCGCGCGGGCGGTCGGCGAACTCGACGGCGTACGCGCGCGTGCGGGCCGCCACCTCGGCGGGGAGCGCGGCGAGCACGCCGGTGACGAGTTCGCCCCGGCCGGCGGCCATGTCGACGAAGTCGAGCCGCTCGGGCCGGCCCAGCGCCTCGTCGACCCGGCACAGCAGCCGGGCGACGGCCCGGGCGAAGAGGGGCGAGGCGTGCACGGACGTACGGAAGTGGCCCGCGGGGCCCTCGGGGCGGCGGTAGAAGCCGGCCGTGCCGTACAGCGCGGCCTCGGCCGCCGCCCGCCACCCCCGTGGTTCGCCGCAGCCGCCCGAGGCGCCGGAGCCGCTCACTTCGTACGTCATCCGGTCAGACTAGGCGTACAGGTGATCACAGCCTCCACCTTGCGGAGTATGCGCGCCGGGAGCGGATCGGCCCTTCGGCTGACCCCCGCACGCGCGGCGCTTCCCTACGCTGGGTTACGTGCAGCGCCTCTATGACTTCCTCCGCAGACACCCGACCGGGGTGGACGGCTTCTGGGCCGTCGTCCTGTTCGGGATCACCGCGGCTGCCGGAACCGCGGGTCAGGACCGGGGCGGCACCGACTCCACGGCGCTGCTCGTGCCGGTCGTCTTCCTGCTGTGCCTGGTCATCGCGCTGCGTCGGCTCATGCCCGAGAAGATGCTGGTTCTGGCCGCCGTGCTCGGCCTGGCCCAGCTCGTGCTGAACGTCGGGGTCACGGCCGCCGACTTCGCCCTGCTGGTGATCGTCTACACGGTCGCCGCCACCGGTGCCCGCTGGTCCTCCCGGCTCGCCCTGGTCATGGCCCTGGGCGCGGCCACCCTGGCGCAGCTGCGCTGGCCGCACCCGCACGCGAGCGTGCCGGGCCAGGTCGCGGTCATCGTCTTCCAGACCGTGCCGTTCGCCCTGGCCTGGGTGCTCGGCGACTCGATCCGCACCCGGCGCGCGTACTTCGCGGAGCTGGAGGAGCGCAACGCCCGCCTGGAGAAGGAGCGCGAGGCGCAGGCCAAGGTCGCGGTCGCCGCCGAGCGCGCCCGGATCGCCCGGGAGCTGCACGACGTCGTCGCGCACAACGTGTCGGTGATGGTGGTCCAGGCCGACGGCGCCGCGTACGTCCTCGACGCCGCGCCCGACCAGGCGAAGAAGGCCCTGGAGACGATCTCCTCCACCGGCCGGCAGGCGCTCGCCGAGATGCGCCGCCTGCTGGGGGTGCTGCGTACCGGGGAGCACCAGGAGGGCGGCGAGTACGTTCCGCAGCCGGACGTGGAGCAGATCGAGGACCTCGTGCAGCAGTGCCGCGGCTCGGGCCTGCCGGTCGACTTCAAGATCGAGGGCACCCCGCGGCCGCTGCCGAGCGGCGTCGAGCTCACCGCGTACCGGATCGTGCAGGAGGCGCTGACGAACACGCGCAAGCACGGCGGACCGAACACGGGGGCGAGCGTTCGGCTGGTGTACTTCGACGACGGTCTCGGACTGCTCGTCGAGGACGACGGCAAGGGCGCCCCGCACGAGCTGTACGAGGAGGGCGGCGCCGACGGGCAGGGCCACGGCCTGATCGGTATGCGGGAGCGGGTGGGGATGGTCGGCGGCACGCTGGACGCGGGCCCGCGTCCGGGCGGAGGATTCCGCATCAGCGCCCTGCTCCCGCTCAAACCGGCGCATTGACGCCGACGCACGCCCCTCGTTGACACCTGTCACGCCCCCTGTTCAGAAGCCCCGAAAGAGACACGGAAGAGGACCCGATGACGATCCGCGTGATGCTCGTCGACGACCAGGTGCTGCTGCGCACCGGGTTCCGGATGGTGCTCGCCGCCCAGCCGGACATGGAGGTCGTGGCGGAGGCGGGCGACGGCGTCGAGGCCCTGCAGGTGGTGCGCTCGACGGCCGTCGACGTCGTCCTGATGGACGTCCGCATGCCGAAGCTGGACGGGGTGGAGGCCACCCGGCGGATCTGCGCCGAGCCCGAGCCGCCGAAGGTGCTGATCCTGACCACCTTCGACCTCGACGAGTACGCGTTCTCCGGACTGAAGGCGGGCGCCTCCGGCTTCATGCTGAAGGACGTGCCGCCCGGGGAACTCCTCGCCGCGATCCGCTCCGTGCACAGCGGGGACGCGGTGGTCGCGCCCTCCACCACCCGTCGGCTCCTCGACCGGTTCGCGCCGATGCTGCCGAGCGCCGGCAACCAGCCCCAGCACAAGGAGCTGGAGCGGCTCACCGAACGGGAGCGCGAGGTGATGGTGCTGGTCGCGCAGGGGCTGTCCAACGGGGAGATCGCGGCCCGGCTGGTGCTGTCCGAGGCCACCGTCAAGACCCATGTCGGCCGCATCCTGACCAAGCTGGGGCTGCGGGACCGGGTGCAGGTGGTGGTGCTGGCCTACGAGACGGGGCTGGTGCGGGCCGGCGGACACGGCTGACGCGGGCCGGGGCCGGCCGTCAGCGCAGCAGGCCCTCCAGGAAGTCGCTGCCCAGCCGGGCCACCACCGTCACGTCCAGTTGGTGCAGGACGTACCGGCCGCGGCGGCGGGTGGTGATGAGGGAGGCCTTCTTGAGGACGCCGAGATGGCGGGATATCTCGGGGGCCGTCATGCCCAGGGACTGGGCGATCTCGCTCGTGGTGTAGGCGCTGCGGGCCAGCAGCCGGCTGATCCGCATCCGGACGGGGTGCGAGAGCGCGGTGATGCGGAGGGTCAGTTGCTCCACCGAGGGCGGCGAGGCCAGCTCGGGGGAGCCGACCGGGTAGTGCAGGACCGGCTGCCAGCCGTAGCGGTGCAGGACCATCAGGTGCGGCCAGCCGAGGCTCGTCGGGACGAGGAGGAGCCCGCCGTCGGCCGTGGTGGTGCGGCCGTGGGCCATCTTGTCCACGGAGATCTGCGCGGAGTCCTCGTCCAGCGACACGGCGGAGGAGACCGAGGCGAGCGCCTCCGCCAGGCCCCTGCGGCGCAGCAGGTCCGTCTTGTGGCGGGCGTCGGCGGCGAGCGGGAGGCTGACCCGGGCCCAGACGTCCGCGAAGAACGCCTCCTGGCAGTCCTGGAGGAACTGGCGCAGCCAGGCGCGCACGGCGGGCGGGTCGTCGAGCAGCCGCCGGGTGAAGTGCACCTGCCGGGGGCCGCGCGAGGCGGCCAGGTCCAGGGCGCGGCGGTGCTGGGCGGGGTCGGCGAGGACGTCGAGGCCCGGCGCGTCGTACCCCGGGGTGCACATGAACTCCGTCGCGGCGTTCACGAACTGCTCGTCCGTGAGTTTGTCGAGGAGGTCCAGTTCCTCGGCGAGGGTGGCGCCGGGCAGGGTGTCGCGGCCCGGGAGACCGGCGTACGGCAGGAAGAGGTCGGAGAACGTCGTCCGCCACAGGAAGTCGGCCTCGCACATCCGGTCGGCCAGATACGGGTCCAGACGGGCGGTGACGCCGGTGACCCAGCCCTGCAGACCGGGGTGGTGGCCGGGCTCGGAGAGCGCGTGCAGGGCCATGCCGAGCTCGGCCAGGGGCGAGGGCACGACGGCGACCCGCTCCGGCCGCAGCCCCGTGATGTCGATGCAGACGCTCATGCCCTCATGGTGCACCCGGCCACTGACAACCCCCCTCCCGATTGACGGCGACCGTCAATCGGGAGAGGCCCGTCAGCTCGGTCAGTTCACGCCGTCCAGCTTCGCCCGCTGCTCCGTCGTCAGGTCCAGGTCGACCGCCGCCAGGCTGTCGTTCAGCTGTTCGATCGAGGAGGCGCCGACCAGGGGCAGGATCGGGATGTCGCCGCCGAGCAGCCAGGACAGGACGACCTGGTTGACGCTCGCGCCGGTCTCCTCGGCCACCTCCCGCACCGCCTGGAGGCGGGGCTGGGTGCCGGCGTGGTCGAAGCCCGGGCCGAGCGGCTTGTCGTCGCGGACGTAGGCCCCGGACAGCAGCGGGGAGTAGGCGACCTGGGTGAGGGAGGGGTGGGCGCGCACGTAGCTGAGCAGGTCCGCGCTGACCAGGCCCTGGTTGCCGTCGGGCGAGCGCAGGCTCGGGATGTCGGCGCGCTGGCGGAGGTAGCTGTGGTGGTGCTGGAGCACCTCGTAACCGGGCAGACCGGCCGCCTTGGCGAGGTTGCGGGCGGCCTCGACGCGCCAGGCCCAGTGGTTGCTCGCGCCGAGCAGGCCGGCGACGCCGTCGGCGACGACCTCGCCGAAGCCCTGGACGGTCTCCTCCAGGGGCGTCTTCTCGTCCATGATGTGCGCGTACAGCAGGTGGATGCGCTCGATCCCGAGGCGCTCCCTGCTGCGCTCGGCGGATTCCCGGATGGTTTTGGCCGAAAGTCCCTCGACATCGAGGCTGAAACCGCTCGACGGGGCGTTCGGGCGGGCGCCGAGTTTGGTGGCGATGGTGATCTCGTCGCCGATTCCGCGGCTGCGGATCCAGCGGCCGAGCAGTTCCTCGCTCTCGCCGCCCTGGGTGCCCTCGACCCAGAACGCGTAGTTGTTGGAGGTGTCGATGAAGGTGCCGCCCGCCTCGACGAAACGGTCGAGAATGGCGAAGGACGTCGCTTCGTCGGTCACCGTGCCGAAGAGCATGGAGCCGAGGCTCAGGACACTCACCTCGCGGCGGGTGGCCGGGTCGCTGCCGATGACGCGGTATTTCATGAGAGTCCTCTTCGGGGATTCGGATGCGGCGAAACTTTCGGCGGCGGCCGGAATCATGGATTCCGAGTGAACGCTTTCCGGTCGCCTGCGAGTGTGTGCGCGACGGTCTCCACGACGGCGTCGAGATGCGGCACCAGGAAGAAGTGGCCGCCGCCGAACTCGTGGAGGGTGAACGCGTCGGTCGTATGGGTGGCCCAGGCGCGGGCCATGGGGGCGTCCACGCGCGGATCGACGTCCCCGATGAACGCGGTGACGGGGCAGTCCAGCGGGGGCGCGCCCCGGTAGCGGTACGTCTCCGTGGCGACGTAGTCGCTGCGCACCGCGGGCAGGATCGCCGCGAGCAGTTCGGGGTTCTCCAGCATCCGGCTGTCGGTGCCGCCGAGGAGCTTCATGTCGGCGATCAGCTTCTCGTCGCTCGCCAGGTGCACGGAGCCGGGCGCGGGCACGGAGGGCGCGCGCCGCCCGGACACGAACAGGGCCCTCGGCCCCGCCCCGGCGGCGTGGAGCCGGCTGCCCACCTCGAACGCGAGGGTGGCGCCCATGCTGTGCCCGAACAGGGCGTACGGCTCCTGGGCCCATCCGGTGAGCTCGGCGGCGACGGCGTCGGCCAGTTCGTGCAGGTCCTCGACGCAGGGCTCGTGGAACCGCTCCTGGCGCCCCGGGTACTGCACGACCAGCACCTCGGCCCGCGGCGCGAGCCGCGCGGAGAAGGGGTGGAAGAAGGAGGCGTTGCCACCGGCGTGCGGAAACACGAACAGCCGCACCGCCCCCGCCCGGCCGGGATGAAAGCGCCGCAACCAGGGCGTATCGAGCGCACTCACGGCGCCCCCGGCGGCCCCCGTCACTCCGTACCGCCCCCGCCCGCCCGGCGCCGGGCCGTGATCGGTACGTGTTTCCAGCCGGAGACGAAGTTGGAGGCGAGGCGTTCGGGCTTGCCGGCGGGGCGGAAGTCCTCGAAGCGGGTGAGGAGTTCCTCGAAGAGGATGCGCAGGGTGACCCGGGCGACGCTGTGGCCGATGCAGTAGTGCGGGCCGATGCCGAAGGCGATGTGCTTGTTGGGCTTGCGCCGGATGTCGAAGGTCGACGCTTCGGGGAAGACGGCGTCGTCACGGTTGGCGGAGCCGAGCCAGACGACCACCGCGTCACCCGCCCTGACCCGGGTGTTCCTGACCTCGACATCGCGGGTGGCGTACCGCAGGAAGTGGTTGACGGGCGAGGCCCAGCGCAGGGCCTCCTCGGTGGCGGTGGTGGTGAGCTCGGGGTGCGCGGCCCAGTCCTCGAGGACGCCCCGTTCGATGAACTCCGCCATCACGTAGTTGGGGGAGTGCGGGGTGGTGACGTTCGCGCCGAGCAGCAGGCTGTAGCAGTTCGCGACGATCTCGCCGGGGTCCATGTGGCGGCCCTCGAACTCGGTGGAGATCAGCACGCTGAGCAGGTCGTCGCCGAGGTTCTGCCGACGGAAGCGCATCAGGTCCTGGAAGTAGGCGAACAGGTCGCGGTGGGCGCGCTCCAGGGTGGCCGCCTTGCCGCCGGGGTCCTGGTACTCGGGGTCGTCGGCGGCGATGCAGATGGTCGTCAGCCGGCTGAGCCAGGACCAGTCCGCCTGGGGCAGGCCCATCATGGTGCCGGTCACGGACATCGGCATGGCCAGCATGGCCTCGGCGAAGTCGAAGGTGCCGCCGTCGCCGAGCGGGGCGATCAGGTCCACGACCAGGGGTCTGATCATGTCCTTCTGCCGCTCGACGGCCTTGACGGCGAGGGCCTTCTTCAGCCGGGTCTGCATCTCGGTGTGGCGCGGCGGGTCGGTGACGGCGAGCTGTTTGCCGCCGGCCGGGTCGTCGGTGCCGAGCAGATCGAGCATGGTGCCGCGTTCCGAGGTGAAGGTCTCGGTGTCGCGCAGGACGCGTTCGGCGTCGTGGAACCCGACGATGTTCCAGAACCCGCGCCGCTCGTCGACCTCCTGGCGGGTCAGGGTCTCCTGGGCCCGCATCCACCGCCATACGGCGTGTGCGTCGCCTCCGCTGTACAGCCAAGGGTCGACGAGATCGGCCGTCGCCCCCTGGTGCACGGGGCATCCGGAAATCGCTGCGTCGGGTAGGGCGGCGTCATGGACTTTCAAGGGGTCGTCCTTTCGTCCGGTGAGGATGCCGCGAGACAACGTACACGACAGGTGTGGGGTGAAGCTTAATTATTTGACGATCTGTTGACGGTGTTCGCACGAGCGCAATGAATTGGACACGTTGAGGCTTGAATTGATTTTTCGCCACCTGGCCAAAAACCATGTGATGGACGTCGATCGGCCGGTCGATCGCCAGGTCCGGCGGGGTGCGACGGGTCAGGAACACGCCCGCCAAGGAAAGCCTTGACATGTTCATCGTGGGCTGCCTACGGTAATTCAGCCATTCACCGGCGCTCGCCGTCGTGCCTTGATGGAAACGCCTTTTTGCTTTCCATTTGTTCGCGCACCGTTTTACCGCGTGTTATTCGTCACCCCAGCAAGCGGTTCCATTGTTCACCTGAGTTTCGGGGGAATCTCTCGTGTTGTCCGTTTGGTACCCGGCCACCCGCATGCAGCAGGGCCTGTGGGTCCTCGACCGCGACGAACTGCAGAGACCCACCCAGCTCGTCCCGTCCGTCGTGGAGTTCACCGGCGAGGTGGACCACGGACAGCTCGTCGAGGCCGCCCGCCTCACCCTCGCCCGCCATCCCTCCTTACGGGCCCGCTTCCGCTTCGACCTGAAGGGACGCCGGGTCGAGTACAGCACCGACGGCGAGCCCGGCGAGGCCCTCCTGCGCGACGCCGAGGCCGAGGGGCTCACCGGCGCCGAGGTCGACGCGTACGTACGGAAGCTGTGCGGCACCCCGTTCGACCTGGCCGTGGACGCCCCCGCCCGGGCCGTCGTCGTACGGCTCGACGCCCGGCGCACCCTGCTGGTCCTCGTCTCGCACCACATCGTGGTCGACGGACTGTCGCGCACGATGCTCCTCGAGGAGATCTTCACCGTCTACCGGGCCCGGCTCGCCGGCACCACCCCGGAGCTGAGCGACCCGCCGCACCCCGCCTCCGTCGTCGACGCGCGCACGCCCGAGGAGATCGCCGCCCAGGTCGACGAGGTCGTCGAACGGCTGAAGGGCGCCCCCGTCGACGTGGCCCTGCCCTTCGAGCGCGGCGCCGGCGACGACCTGGAGGCCGCCCCGCTCGGCGCCACCGTCACCACCCGGCTCGACGCCGACCGCACCGCCAAGGCCCTGGCGGTCGCCGCCGAGGAGGGCTGTACGACGTTCATGCTGGGCGTCGCCCTGCTCGCCGGCACCCTCGCCCGCGGCAGCGGTCAGCGCGACTTCCTCATCGCCTTCGCCTGGCCGGGCCGCGACCACCCGGACGCCGGGGACGTCATCGGCATGTTCATCACCACCGTGGTGCTGCGGATCTCCCTGGAGCCGGACACCGGCTGGCGGGAACTGCTGGGCAACGCCCGGATCGCCGCCATGGAGGCCTTCATGGACGCCGACGTGCCGCTGGACGCGCTCGCCGCACGGCTCAACCCCGACCGCACCCGGATCTGGCCGCCCCTCACCCCGGTCCTGCTCAACCTCGACGACGCACCCCACACCCCCGTGCTCGCCCCCGGCGTCACCGGCCGGCTGCGTCCGCTCGACCCCCTCTACGTCAAGTACGACCTCGCGGCGTTCGTCCGGATCGCGGACACCGCCGAAGGCCGTCAACTGGAGCTCTCCCTCGACCACCCGACGGACGTCACCGACCACTCCGCCGTGTCCGCCTTCCTGACGGATCTGCGGCGCAGCGCCGCGGACCTTGCCACCTCACCGGAGGAACCCGTGCTGGAACAGCCCGCCCGGACCATCGACCTGGACGACCCCGAGGAGCGGCTCGACCTCGTGCGGTCCGTGTGGCGGGAGGTCCTCGGCCTCGAGGACACCGCCGACGACCCCGACGACGACATCAGCTTCTTCGAGTCCGGCGGCGACTCGCTGCTCCTCGTGGTCCTGGTGGAGCGCCTCAGCCAGGCCTCCGGGCGGACCCTGCGCACCATCGACCTGTTCCGCTCCGCCACCGTCAGCGGCCAGGCCGACCTCCTCGCGAAGCCCGCCGAGGCCCTCTGATGACGCCGACCCGCGAAGCGCTGGCCGTCTCCGTCCTCGGCGGCGGGGTGGACCCGGCGACCTTCGCCACGGAGACGTTCCTCTCCCTCGGCGGTGACTCGCTGCGGGCCATGCGCCTGGCCGCGCAGGCCCAGGAGCGGCTCGGCCTGCGCATCCCCGTGCTCGACCTCCTCGGCGGGCGGCCGCTCGCCGAGGTGCTCGCCGGGGCGCGGGTCGCACCACCCGCCGAGACCGCCGGGGAAACCACGCGCAGGGACGACGACGGAGCCCTGTCACCCGCCCAGCGCGGCATGTGGCTCATCGAGCGGGTGGCGGGCGGCTCGCCGTACAACCTCGTCTTCACCGCCCACACCGAGGACGGCGGCCGCATCGACCGCGGCGCCCTCACCAAGGCGCTCGCCGAGACCGCCGCCCGCCACGAGGGCCTGCGCACGGTCTTCCGGGAGAGCGAGGGCGACGGCGAGGACGACGTCGTACGCGAGGTACTGGCCGCGTACACACCCCAGCTGACGGAGATCACGCACGAGGGGCCGGCCGAGGAGTTCACGGAGTTCGTACGCCGCGAGGGCGCCGAGCAGGGCCGCCGTCCGTTCGACCTGTCGGCCGCGCCCGCCTGGCGGCTGCTGCACCTCTCGCACCCCGAGGGCCGTGACGCGGTCGTGCTCGCCGCGCACCACATGGTGCTCGACGGCTGGGCGGTCGGGCTGCTGCTGCGCGAGGTGTTCGCCCGGCACGCCGCGCTCACCGGCACCGGGCCCGAGCCGCAGGCCGACCAGGCGCCGCCCGTACGGCTTCTGACGGACCGTCAGGAAACCCTGCGCGCCCACGGCGTGTGGGACACCCAGGCCGACTTCTGGAAGGGGCACCTCGACGGGGTGCCCACCACCCTGGAACTGCCCGCCGACCGGCAGCGCCCCGCCCTCCAGGACGCGGACGGCGCCCGCACCGGCCTCGACCTCGGACCGGCCCTGTCCGCCGCCGTCACCGCCCGCGCCCGCGCCCTCGGCGTCACCCCGTACGCCTTCCTGCTCGGCGCCTTCGGACTCGCCCTCGGCCGCCGCACCGGCGCCCGCAGCCTGCTCGTCGGAGTGCCGCTGCTCGGCCGGCAGAGCGCCGAACTGGAGCGCCTGATCGCCGTCTCGGGCAACCTCGTCCCCGTCCGCGTCGACCTCGACGACGACGCGAGTCCCGCCGCCTACCTGCGCTCCGTGCACACCTCGCTCGGCCGCAGCATCGACGCGGGCGACCTCCCCTTCGAGGAACTGGTCTCCCGGCTCGGCGTGGAACGCAGCCTCGGCTGCCATCCGCTGGTCCAGGTCTGCTTCGGCATGCACGACCAGCTCGTCCCGCAGACCCTCGACGCGGGCACCGCCCGGCTGCGCGTCGAGGAGGGCCACGGCGGCGGCTCCCAGTTCGACCTGACCATGCTCATCGGGCACTCCGACCCGGCCTACGCAGGCCATGTCGAGTACGCAACCGCCGTGTGGACCGAGGCCGAGACCCGCGCCTTCGTCAGCGACTTCCTGGCCGGCGTCGAGGAACTCGCGAGCGGTGACGCGGACCGTCTGGAGGACGTGCGCTGCATCTCCGCCGACGGCGACGCCCGGCTCGCCGAACTCAACGACACCCGCACCGAGTTCCCCGACACCTCCCTCGACGCGCTGTTCCGCGCGGCCGCCGCCCGCACCCCGGACGCCGTCGCCGTACGCGACGAGTCGGCGACCCTGACCTACGCGCAACTGGCCGACGCCGCCAGGGAACAGGCGCGGCTGCTGCGGGCCGCCGGGGTCCGCCCCGGTGACCGCGTGCTGATCGGCGTCGAGCGCTCCGTCGCCGAGGCCGTCGCCGTGCTGGGCGTGCTGTGGGCGGGCGCCGCCTATGTCGGCGTCGAGCAGAGCGCCACCGACGCCCATCTGGCGAGGATCGTGACCCGCGCCGAGCCGACGGCCGCGCTGGTCGGGCCCGCCGACGGGGAGGCGGCCGCCCGCTTCCGCACGCTCGGCACCGCGCCGGTCGCGGTCTGGGAGCCCACCTGGGAGCCCACGCCCGACCCGCTGGAACCGGCCCCCGAGGACCCCTCCCGGCTCGCCTACGTCGCCTTCACCTCCGGGTCCACCGGCGAGCCCAAGGGCGTCGCCGTACCGCACCGGGCCGTGATCCGGCTGGTGCACGAGGCCGGGTTCGTACGGCTCGGGCCGGGCGAGCGGATGCTGCGGCTGTCACCGCTGGCCTTCGACGCGTCCACCCTGGAGGTGTGGGGAGCCCTGCTCACCGGCACGGCCCTGGAGGTGCACCCGGCGGGCCTCGTCTCGCCCACCGAGCTCGGCGCGTTCCTGCGGGAGCGCGAGGTCACCGTCGCCTGGCTGACCGCGGGGCTGTTCCGGCTGGTGGAGGAGTTCGCCCCGGACTCGCTCGGCGGACTCAAGCAGCTGCTGACCGGCGGAGACGTCGTCCCGCACGAGCACACCGCCCGGGTGCTCGCCCGCCACCCCGGTCTCGTCGTCACCAACGGCTACGGCCCCACCGAGAACACCACCTTCACCACCACCCACTCGGTCTCCTCACCCGACGAGATCGACGGCCCGCTGCCCATCGGCCGGCCCGTGCCCGGCACGCGCGTGTACCTCCTCGACGCCCGCCGCAGGCTGCTGCCGCCCGGCGCGGTCGGCGAGCTGTACGCGGCGGGCGCGGGCCTCGCCGACGGCTACCTCGGCGACCCGGACGAGACGGCCCGCTCCTTCGGGGAGTTCTCCCCCGACCTGCCCGAGCGGCTCTACCGCACCGGCGACGTCGTACGCCTCGACTCCCGGGGCCGGCTGACGTTCCTCGGCCGCGCCGACGACCAGGTCAAACTGCGCGGCTACCGGGTCGAGCTGAGCGCGATCGCCGACGTGCTGAGCGGGCATCCCGCCGTGCAGGACGCCGTCGTCCTGGTCACCGACGGGGACAGCGCCGAGAAGCGGCTGGTCGCGGCGGTGGTCCCGGTGCCGGGCGCCGCCCTCGCCGCCACCGACCTGCGCTCCCTGCTCCAGCGGACGCTGCCCGCCTACATGGTCCCCACCCTGTGGACACTCGTGGACGGGCTCCCCGTCACCGCCAACGGCAAGGTCGACCGGCGCGCCCTCGCCGCCACCGCCGTCCCCGCCGGACAGGCCAGGCGGGAGGCCGCGGACCCGGGAGCCGCCCTGACCGCGCGCATCGCGGAGCTGTTCGCCGAGGTCACGGAGAACACCGAGGCCGGGGCCGTCGACGCCGACACCGACTTCTTCATGGTGGGCGGCAACTCCCTCGGCGCCGTCCGCCTCATGCGCAAGGTCAAGGAACACCTCGGCACGACCGTCCGGCTGCGCGACTTCCTGCTCTCGCCGACCCCGGCGGGCCTCAGGGCACTCGTCGAGAAGGAGGCCGGCGGCGCGTGAACGGCACACCCCCGCTCGCGTGGGACGAGGGCCTCGAATGCTGGGTGGTCGCCGATCCGCGGCTCGCCCGGCAGGTCCTCAACCACCCCGGCTTCACATCCGGGACGTTCGAGCGCTCCTTCCAGCTCTACATGACCGAGGCCGCCCGCGAGGAGTACCGCGAACTCACCGAGTTCCTGCGGCTGTGGTTCGTGCAGACCGACGCCCCCGAGCACACCGCGCTGCGCCGCCCCGTGCAGCGCGTGATGTCCGCCTCCTACGTCCGCTCCCTCGCCCCGCGCGTCGAGGAGATCACCGACGCGTGCCTGGACGCGCTCGCCGCGAGCCCGCCGTACGACATCGTCCCGGCCGTCGCCGACGGGATATCCGGCACGGTGATGGCGCACGTCGTCGGCGTCGCCGAACCGCCCGGGACACTGCACCGCTGGGCGCGCACCCTGTCGCTGTTCATCGGGGCGATGTACCGCCGGGACCACGCGGCCGAGGCGCACCGCACGATGGTGGAGATGACCGAGGCGCTCTCCCGCGCCACCGCCCCCAAGTCCTTCCCGCAGGAGACCCCCGAGGACCGGGCGCGCACCACCGCCACCTGGGCGATGAACCTCTTCGGCGGACTGGAGACGACCTCCTCGCTGCTCGCCTCGACCGTCATGGACGTCCTCGGCGAGCCCGCCGTGTGGGACGCGGTGCGCGAGCAACGGCCCGGCGCGGCGGAGGAGTTCGTCGAGCGGGTCCTGCAACGCCGGCCGCCGCTGCGGCATCTGGGCCGGGTCGTGGCGTACGACCAGGAGCTCGCCGGGGAGTCGATGCGCGCGGGCGACCTCGTCCTCGTCAGCCTCACCGGGGAGGGCCTGCTGGACGAGGCCCGGGGCGGGGCCTGTCCGGTCACCGGCGACCAGCACCTCGTCTTCGGCTTCGGGCCGCACTACTGCGTGGGCGCGCCCCTGGCCCGGCTGGAGGCGGCCGTCCTGCTGCGCCGGTTCGCCGCCCGCTTCCCGGACGCGCGGCTGGCGGACGAGGCGGTCGTCTGGGGGCCGAACCTCTCGTACGTCGGTCTCGACCACCTCTACGTCGAGCTGGGGGTGTGAGCGTGCCGGGCGCAGCACAGGGCGCGGTGGCCGTGGTCGGCATGGCCTGCCGGCTGCCCGGGGCCGAGGACGTGGACCGGTACTGGGCGCTGCTCGGCGCCGGGGCCGACGGCATCAGCCGCCCCGCCCCGGACGAGCTGATCGCACGGGGCGCCGACCCGGCGTACGTCGGCCGGGAGAACTTCGTGCCCGCGATGGGCGTGATCGCCGGCTCCCGCCGCTTCGACCACGCCTACTTCTCCTACAGCCGCGCCGAGGCCGCCGCCACCGATCCGCAGCAGCGGGTGTTCCTTCAGGCCGCGGTCACCGCGCTCGACGACGCCGGACTCGACCCGACCCGTTTCCGGGGCCGGATCGGGGTGTACGCCGGCGCCGACCGCGTGGGTGAGCACCTCGACCCCGACCTGGGGGAACTCGCCCGCTACATCGGCCGGGAGAAGGACTTCCTCGCCACCCGCGCCGCCTACAAACTCGGCCTGCGCGGCCCCGCGCTCACCGTGCAGACGGCTTGCTCCACCTCGCTCACCGCCACCCATCTCGCCGTGCGCGCCCTGATCGGCGGCGAGTGCGACGCGGCGCTCGCCGGGGGCGTCACCGTGATGCCCGACGGCGAGTGGGGTTATCTGTACGAGCCCGGCGGCATCCTCTCGCCCGACGGCCGCTGCCGGCCCTTCGACGAGCAGGCGGCCGGCACCGTGCCCAGCGAGGGCGTCGCCGTGGTGGTGCTCAAACGGCTCACGGACGCGCTGCGCGACGGCGACCGGATCGCCGCCGTGATCACCGGCAGCGCCGTCAACAACGACGGCTCCGACAAGATGGCGTTCACCGCGCCCTCACCGGCCGGGCAGAGCGAGGTGATCCGCGCCGCGCAGACCGTGGCGGGCGTGGACCCGGCCGACCTCGACTACGTCGAGGCCCACGGCACCGCGACCCGGCTCGGCGACCCGGTGGAGGTGCGGGCCCTCGCCGACGTCTTCGGCACCGCCGCCCCGGACCGCGCCCGGTGCGCCCTCGGCGCCGTGAAGGGCAACATCGGCCACACCGGCGCCGCCTCCGGGGTCGCCGGGCTGATCAAGACCGCGCTGATGCTGGAACACGGCCGGCTCGTGCCCACCGCCCACTACACCCGGCCCAACCCGCTGCTGGAGCTGGACGGTTCGCCGTTTCGGATCGTGGACCGGGCCGAGCCCTGGGAAACACGCCGCGAGGACGGGACGCGGGTCGCCGCCGTCAGCTCCTTCGGCGTCGGCGGCACCAACGCCCATGTCGTCCTCACCTCCGCGCCCCGCCGCGCCCCGCTGCCGGAACGCCCCGGACCGCGCCCCCTGCTCGTCTCGGCGGCGGCGCCGCGGGCGCTGGGAGCGATGGCGGACGCCCTCGCCGACCGACTCGACACCGGCCAACGCGACACCGACCGGCTCGACACCGGCCGGCCCGAGACCGGCCGGCCCGACGCCGTCCCGGGCACCGCCCCGTCCGTCGCCGAGGTCTCCCGCACCCTCGCCGCACGGCGCGCGCACAAGCACCGGGCGGCCGTCGTGGCGTACGACGCGGAGCAGGCGGCCCGGCTGCTGCGCTCGGTCGCCGGGCGCGAGGCCGCGCGCGAGACCGGCGCCAAGCCGCGCAGGCTCGGCAAGGTCGCCTTCGTCCTGCCCGGCCAGGGCACCCTGCGGCACGCCGCCGGTGCCGCCGCGCACCGAGCGCTCCCCGGCTTCCGGGCCGCGTTCGACGCGATCGGCAAGCAGGTGCGGGACGCCCACGGCATCGACCTCACGCCCGCCGTCGACGAGGAGGCCGGCGCGTCCGAGGACTGGTTCGCCGACACCGTGCACCAGCAGCTCGCCCTGTTCGCCCTCGGGTACGCCTTCGGCATCCAGCTGAAGGAGTGGGGCGTACGGCCCGCCGTCCTGCTCGGCAACAGCGTCGGCGAGTACGCCGCCGCCGCGCTCGCCGGGGTCTGGTCCCCGCAGGACGCCGCCGACGTGGTGCACCACCGGGCCCGCGCCATGGCGGACACCGCGCCCGGCCGCATGGTGAGCGTCACCGGCGACGCCCGTGAGATCGCCGCCCGGCTCCCCGCGGACGGCGAGGTCACCGTCGCCGTCGAGGGCCCCGGCACGGTCGTCCTGTCCGGACCCGAGGGTGCCGTCACGGACCTTCTGGCGGGCCCCGCGCTGGCGGGCCTGCCGATCACGCCGGTGCACATCCGGCACGCCTTCCACTCGAAGGCCATGGAACCGGCAGCCGAGGCGGTGCGGACCCACCTGTCGTCGGTGCCCGCCCGCCCGCCCCGGCTGCCCTTGATCTCCAACACCACCGGCGACCGCGCCGACCCGGACCTGGTGGCCCGCCCCGAGTACTGGGCCACCCAGCTCCGCAGCCCCGTCCTGCTCGCCCGCGGCATGGAGACCCTGCTCGCCTCCGGCTGCACGACGTACGTCGAACTCGGACCCGGCAGCTCGATGCTCGGCGGGCTGCGGCGCAGCGCGGGCTGGGACGCCGCCGCCTTCACCGCCGTACGCCTGACCGGCCGCCCGGACGAACCCGCCGAGGACGCGCTGCTGTCGGCGCTCGGCACGCTGTGGGAACGCGGCGTCGACCGCGCGCTCGCAGACGTGGTCGAGCCGGCCGGCCCGGGGGCGGAGCGCGTGTCGCTGCCCGGGTATCGGTTCCAGGGGGAGGATCCGCGCGGGGACCGGCTGGAGGAGCGCCTGGAGGAGCGGCGGGGGACGGGGGCGCCCGCGCGCACACCGGCGCCAGGGTCCCCCGCGGCACCCGCGCGCACGCCGGAGCGTGCCGCAGCACAGACACCGGCGCACACGCAGGCGTACACATCGGCGGTCGCACCGGCGCGCACGCCCGCACCCCCGAGCGCCCCCACTCCGGCGCCCGCCCCCGCGCCCGCCGCCCCCCACGGTCCACGGGCCGTCCTCGCCGATGTCTGGTGCCGCACCCTCGGTACGGCCGAAGCCCGTGACGAGGACGACTTCTTCGCCCTCGGCGGCGAGTCCCTCATGGCCGTCGGCCTGATGACCGCCGTCCGGGAACGCACCGGCCACGCCCCCTCCGTCACCGACTTCTCCCGTCGGCCCACCTTCGGGGACCTCGTGGCGGCCGTCACCGAGGGCACGGCCGGTGCCGCCGCACAGGCGCGGTCCGTGCCCGGGGTCGCCACCCTCGCCGAGGGGCGGCCCGGCGAGCGCCCGCTGTTCCTCGTCAGCGACGCCGTCGGCACCGCGCTGCCCTACCGCGGCCTCGCCGCCCGGCTGGCCGCCGCCGGCCTCGGCCGCCCCGTGCTCGGTCTGGAGGACGCCGACGACCCCCGGGGCACCCCGCGCACGGTCGCCGCCCTCGCCGCCGCCCACCTCTCGGCGCTGCGGCGGGCCCAGCCCGAGGGGCCGTACACGCTCGGCGGCTGGTCGTACGGCGCCGTCGTCGCCCATGAGCTGGCCCGGCTGCTGATCCGGCGCGGTGAGCGGGTCGACATCCTGCTGTGCCTGGACGGGTTCGTGCCCGACACGGCAGGACTGCCCCTCGGTCTCGCCCCCGACTTCCTGCGCGCCGGCCTGCGCCACCGGGCCGAGGCCGCGCTCGGTGTCGGCCCGCTCGCCCGGCGGCTGCGCGGGGAGCCGGAGCTGCGACGGAGGTTCGCGGCCCGGCAGACGGCCCTGCTGCGCCACCGGCCGCGCCCGCTGCCCTGCCGCGCGGTGCTGTTCAAGGCGGCCGAGGGCCTCGCGCCCGGCGAGGCGGAACGGCTGCGGACCCGGCTCGGCGGGCTGTACGGCGGCGGGCTGCGGGTGGAGCCGGTCCCCGGCGACCACTGGTCGATGCTCGCCGAGCCCCACGCGGGCCCCCTGGCGGCCGGGCTCCTCGCGGTGCTGGACGAGAAACGGAGTGACCATGGCTGACGCGATCACCCAGGAAGAGGCGCAGGCCGGGCCGCAGGAGAAACCCCTGCTGCGCAACGCCGACTTCCAGGCGCTGTGGACCAGCGAGGCGTTCGCCGCGCTGGCCAAGGAGACCGCCGAGGTCGCCTACCCGCTGCTGATCCTCGCCACCGGCGGCTCCGCGTTCTACGCCGGCGCCATCGGCTCCGCCCAGCTGATCACCGCCAGCCTGATGTCGATCCCCGGCGGCACCCTCGCCGACCGCGTCGACCGGCGGCTGCTGCTGATCGTCTGCAACATGGTGCGGGTCGTCCTGCTCGGGCTGCTCGCGCTGCTCGTGTCCACCGGGCACACCCACCCGGTTGTCATCCTCGCCGTGGCCGTGGGCTCGGCGGCCTGTCTCGGCGTCTCCAACCCGACCGGACTCGCCGTCATCAAACAGCTGGTGCCGCCCTCGCAGCTGACCCAGGCGACCGCGCAGAACCAGGTCCGCTACTTCGCGGCCACCATGGGCGGCCCCCCGGCCGGCGGTTCGCTGTTCGCCGTCGCGCGGGCCTTCCCGTTCCTCACGGCGGCCCTGTCGTTCCTGGTGTCGTCCGCGCTGCTGCTGTTCATCCGCAAGCCACTGAAGGTGGAGAACCCGGCGCCCGGCGAGAAGCGCAACGCCGCCGAGGGCTTCCGCTTCCTCGCCCGGCAGCCCGTCCTGCGGCTGCTGATCGTCTGGATCATGGGCTCGAACATGGCGTTCACCCACACCGGGGTCTTCCTCGCGCTGATCGCCACCGCCGAGAGCCGCGGCGCCTCCTCCACCTTCACCGGTCTGCTGCTGTCCATCGCCGGCATCGGCGGTGTGGTCGGCTCGCTCCTCGCGAGCCCGATCATCAAGCGGGTGCCGCCGCCGGTGGTGTTCCTGACGGCCGCCTGGATCGGGCCGGTCGCGGCCGTGCTGCTCGCCACCGTCTCGGGGCTGGTCCCGCTCGGCGTCATCGTCGCCTGCGTCTTCCTGCGCGGGCCCATCACCAGCGCCCTGTTCCTCGCCTACCTCGCGGCCATGGCACCGGACCGGACCCAGGGCCGGGTGCTCGGCGCCGTGATGTTCATGTCGATGGTGGCCGCGCCGCTCGGCGTGTTCGGCGTCGGCGCCCTCTTCGACCTGGCCGGACCCACCGCGGTCTTCACGGCCATGGGCATCGTCTCGGGCCTGGCCGCCCTGCCCACGCTCAGCCCCCGCATCCGCAAGCTCGCCCCGCCGGAGGAGTACGCCGTCACCGACACGGCGGAAGCGTCCGGCGCCCCGAACTCCAAGGAGACGTGATGCCCGCCGACACCACCCGGCAGCCCTCCGCACCCGCCACCACCCCGGCCAACGGTCACCAGGAGCCCGACACCACCCCCGCGGCACGACCCCCCGTCTCCGGCCCCGCCCTCGCCGCCCTCGTCGACGTCGTGACCGGTGGCGGCGACCGGCTCCCGCCCGAGTTCTTCACCGAGCCCGACCCGGCGCCCGGCGCCACCCATGCCGCCAACGCCCGGCTGCGCGCGACCGGTTGCCCGGTCCACCCCATCAACTACCCGCCCGGCGGGGACGCCTACGTGGTCTCCGAGTACGAGACCGCCCTCAAGGCCTTCGGCGACCCCCGGCTGTCCAAGTCCGTCGACAACGCGCCCGGCTGGTTCCGCGACCTGCTCAAGGACAGCAGCCCGGTGCTGATCCGCAACATGATCACCGCGGACGCGCCCGAGCACACCCGGCTGCGCCGCCTGGTCAGCCGCGCCTTCGTACCGCGCCGGATGGCCGTGCTGCGGCCCCGCATCCAGGAGATCACCGACGAACTCATCGACGCGTTCCCCGCGTCGGGCGAGATCGACCTGATGGAGTTCGCGTTCACGCTGCCGATGCGGGTCATCTGCGAGTTCCTCGGCGTCCCCATCGAGGACCGCCCCGACCTGCACGCCTGGGGCTACTGGCTGAGCGGCGCCCCCTTCGCCGACGAGGAGTCGAACCGGCAGCTCAAGGTGGCCAGCGACAGCATCGAGCGGTACCTGGTCGGGCTGCTCGACCGGCGCCGCGCCGAGGGCCTCGGCGACGACCTGGTCTCCATCCTGCTGCGCGCCGCCGACGAGGAGGACGTCTTCACCAACGACGAACTCGTCTCCACCCTCGTCCTGCTGATCATCGCCGGCCACAAGACGACCGCCAACCTCATCGGCAACGGCTTCCAGGCCCTGTTCCGCTTCCCCGACCAGCTCGACCTCCTGCGCGCGAAGCCGGAGCTGGTCGAGTCGGCGGTCGAGGAGTTCCTCCGCTTCGAGCCGCCCGTCTACCGCGGCACCCTGCGCGTGGCCACCGAGGACATGGAACTCGGCGGCTGCCCGATACCCCGCGAGGGCTTCGTCCACATCCTCATGGACTCCGCCAACCGCGACCCCGAGGCCTTCGAGGACCCCGACCGCCTCGACATCACCCGCGCCAACAACCGCCACTTCGCCTTCGGCCACGGCGCCCACTTCTGCGTCGGCGCCCCCCTCTCCCGCGTCGAGGGCTCGGTCGCCTTCCCGACCCTGCTGCGCCGGCTCCCCGGCCTCGAACTCGCCGTACCGCACGACGAGCTGGAGTGGGTCTTCGACAACTCCACCAGCCGGGGCCTGAAGAAGCTCCCGGTGCGCTACACGGCCCGGCTGGCCGCCGACCCGGAAGAGGCGAACCGATGACCGTGCCCACCTCCCTGGTCTGCCTGCCCTTCGCGGGCGCCGGCGCCTCCTTCTTCCGCCCCTGGCAGCGGGTCGCCGGCGACAGCCTGACGATCCTGCCGCTGCAGCTCCCCGGCCGTGAGCGTCGTATCGACGAGGACCCGTACACCGACACGCGTCCGGCGACCGAGGGGCTCCTGGGCGACCTGCGCGCCGCCCTCGACGCCGACCCCGCCCTGCCGCGCCGGATCGCCCTGTTCGGGCACAGCCTGGGCGCCGTCCTCGCCTACGAACTCGCCCACCGCCTCGCCGCCGCACCCGGTGACCTCGACCTCGTCCGCCTCTTCGTCAGCGGCTCCCCGCACCCCGCCGAACAGCGCACCCGCCGTGCGACCGGCCTGCCCGACGACGCGTTCCTCGCCCGCGTCAACGAGTTCGCCGGCTACACCCACGAGGCGCTCGACGACCCGGAGATGCGCGAGCTGATCCTGCCGACGCTCCGCGCCGACGTCGAGATGCACGAGACCTACACCCCCTCCACCGACCTGGCGCTGCCCGCCCCGCTCACCGTGCTGCGCGGCAGCCACGACGAACTCGTCAGCCGCGAGGAGGCGGCGGCCTGGGCGAAGGTCGCGGGCGCCGACTTCCGGTCCGTGGAGCTGTCCGGCGGCCACATGTACCTGACCGAGTCGGCGGCGGACCTGCTGGCCGTCGTCGCCGACGACGTGCGCTGAGCTGAGGGGGATCGGGTCATGCGTCTGACCGGGAAGACCGTCGTCGTCACCGGGGCGTCCCGGGGGCTCGGCCGGGCCACGGCGGTGGCGTGCGCCGCCGAGGGCGCCGACCTGGCGCTCCTCGACCTCTGCGCCGACCTGCCCGCGGTGCCGTATCCGCTGGGCACCGAGGGGCAGTTGGAGCACACCGCCGCGCTGTGCCGCGCGGCCGGCTCGGCGGTGCTCACCGCCCGCTGCGACGTCCGCGACCTGCGGTCCGTCGAGGAGGCGGTGGCGCTCGCCGAGGACCGGTTCGGCGCGCTCGACGGGGTGGTCAACAACGCGGGCATCGCGGCGCCCTCGGGCACGCCCGCGCACGAGATCGGCGAGGAGGAGTGGGCGCTGATGATCGACGTCGACCTCTCCGGCGCCTGGCGGATGATCCGTACCGTCGGCAAGGCGATGAGCGCACGCCGCTCCGGCAGCATCGTCAACATCGCCTCCACGGCGGGCCTGGTCGGCTACCGGCACTTCGCCGGGTACGTCGCCGCCAAGCACGGCCTGGTCGGGCTCACCAAGGCGGCGGCGCTCGACTACGCCCCCCGCAAGGTGCGGGTCAACGCCGTCTGCCCGGGTTCGGTCCGTGACGAGCCGGCCGCCGAGGGCCGGATGCTCGCCGAGATCGCCCGCGCCCTCGACGTGCCGGTGGGTGAGCACGAGGAGGAGTTCGTCGCCGCCCAGCCGATGAACGCGCTGATCGAGCCGGAGGACGTGGCGGCGGCCGTCGTCTACCTCCTGTCGGACGACGCCCGGCAGGTCACCGGGACGACCCTGACGGTCGACGGCGGCTTCTCGGCCCGCTGACCACCTCACATGACTCGGGCAGGAACAGAACAGGGGAGGTCACCCGTGCCGGGTGCACAGTGCCATGCGGTCCGCGTCCCGGTGACCGGGGCGGACGTACGACGACTGCGGGACCGGCTGGCCGCGGCGGGCCCTTGGCGGCTGTGGACGGACGACGTCCCGGCCGCCCCGGGCGAGCCGCTCGCCGTACGCCGCCGCGAGGCCGAACTGCGCCGCCCGGTCGAGCGGGACGTGCGCTGCGTCCTGCTGCGCTACGGCGACGGCACGGCGGACCTGGTCCTCGTCGCCCACCGCGACCGCCTGGACGGGGCGGGTCTGCGCCATCTGACGGAGGTGCTGACGGGGGAGCGCCCGCCCTCCCCGTGCCCCGAACCGGCCACCGCCCGCACCCCGTTCCCGTCCCCGGCCGACGCCCCGGACTGGGGCGGGGGCGACCCGTCCGCCACGACCTGCGGCACCTACGCCCTGGACCTGCCCTTCCCGCACACCGCACCGGGTCTGCCCACCCTGGCGCTGACCCTCTCCCGCTACGACGGCCACGGCGGGACGGGCTCGGCGACGGTCGCCGCCGACCGGACCGGGCCCCTGCGGTACGAGCTGCCGGAGTCGGCCACCCTGCGCGATCTGGCCGGGACGGAACCCCGGCGGGTGACCGGGCCGGTGCTCGCGGGTCTCCTCGACGACCCCGAGACGCCCCCGGCCGGCCATCTCGCCTGCCTCGCCCCGCCCTTCCCCCTCACCTTCGTCTTCTCGCCCCTCCCCTCCGGCGGCACCCGTCTCACCTGCCACTTCCGGCACAGCCATGTCTCGGCCGCGGTCGCCGAGGGCTTCACCCGGCACTACGCCGAGGTCTGCCGACAGGAGGCCCTCGCCCCGGAGACGACGGTCGCGGACGTGGAGCTGCTCGACGCGGACGAACGGGCCCGGGTGGCCCGGCTCGGCCGTCCCGCCGCACCACTCCGGTCCCAACCGGACACGCTGCCCCGGGCGTTCGCGCGGATCGCCGCCGCCACGCCCGACGCGGTCGCCCTCTGCGACGGCGGCACCGAACTCACCTACCGGGAGCTGGACGAACGGTCCGCCCGGATCGCCGCCGGGCTGCTGGCCCACGGCGTCCGCCCCGGCGACCGGGTCGGGGTCTGCCTGGAGCGCACCGCGGAACTCGTCGTCACCCTGCTCGGCGTGGTCCGGGCGGGTGCGGCGTACGTTCCGACCGACCCCGCCTACCCGGCCGAGCGGCTCGCCCACACCGTCGCGGACGCCGGGCTGAACCTCGTGGTGACCCGCCTCGCCGAATTCCCGCGCGAGGCCGGAGTCGTCCTGCTGACGCCCGGCGAACTGGCCGAGGCCATCCCGGCCCCCCTCCCCGAACCCGCCCCGGACGACCCGGCGTACGTCATCTACACCTCCGGTTCCACGGGCCGCCCCAAGGGCGTCCTGGTGCCGCACCGCAACGTGACCGCCCTGATCGACGCCACCCGGGACACGTACCGGCTCGGCCCCGACGACACCTGGACCCTCTTCCACTCGGCCGCCTTCGACTTCTCGGTGTGGGAGATCTGGGGCTGCCTGCTGACGGGCGGACGGCTGGTCGTCGTGCCGTACTTCGTCAGCCGCGAACCGGACGACTTCCGCGACCTCCTCCTCGAACGCCGGGTCACCGTGCTCAGCCAGACCCCGTCCGCGTTCTCCCAGCTCCTGCGGACCGACCACGCCGCGCTGCCGGTCCGACTGGTGGTGTTCGGCGGCGAACCGCTGGACAGCCGCATGCTGCTGCCCTGGTTCGACCGGCATCCCGAGCGGAGCTGCCGCCTGGTCAACATGTTCGGGATCACCGAGACGACCGTGCACGTCACCGCCCAGACCGTCACCCGCGCGCTCGCCCTCGCCGGCTCCCGCTCCGTGGGCCCCGCTTTGCCGGGCTGGCATCTGTACGTCACCGACGAGCGCGGCCGGCTGGTGCCGCCGGGCGTCACCGGAGAGATCCGGGTGGGCGGCGCGGGCGTGGCCGCCGGCTACCTCAACCGCCCCGACCTGACAGCCGAACGCTTCCAACCGGACCCGCACGCCGCTGACACGCGCGCGTACGGCGGGGTGGCGGGGGTGGGCGCCGCTGGCACGGGCGCGTACGGCGGGGTGGCGGGGTTGGGCGCCGCTGGCACGGGCGCGTACCGCGAGGTGCCGGAGCCGGGCGCCGCTGACACGCGCGCGTACGGCGGGGTGCCGGGGTTGGGCGCCGCTGGCACGGGCGCGTACGGCGGGGTGCCGGAGCCGGGCGCCGCTGACACGCGCGCGTACTGTGACGCGCCGGACCCCGACGGCCCGGGCACGCGCGCGTACCGTGACGCGCCGGACCCGGGTGCCCCCGGCCCGCGCGCGTACCGCAGCGGTGACCTCGGTCGGCTGCGGCCCGACGGGTGTCTCGAGCACCTCGGCCGGATCGACAGCCAGGTCAAGATCCGCGGCTTCCGCATCGAGCTCGACGAGATCCGCTCGGTGCTCCTGGAGGACCCGGCCGTCGCCGCCGCGGCCGTCGTCGTCCGCCGCGACGACCCCGCCGACCCGGCCACCGCCCGGCTCGACGCGTACGTCGTCCCCGCCGACGGCGTCACGTCCGCCGACCCGCAGGGCATCCGCAAGCGCGCCGCCGGCATCCTGCCCGAGCACATGGTCCCGGCGACCGTCACCCCCCTCGACGCCCTCCCCCTCACCACCAACGGCAAGCTGGACGCGGCCCGGCTCCCGGACCCCGTCCGCGCGGCCGCGGTGGTCCCCGAGAGCTCCGGTCCGGTACGTGACGCTGGTCTCGCCGGAGTGCTGACGGAGATCTGGCGATCCGTGCTCGGCACCCCCGTCGGACTCGACGACGATTTCTTCGAACTCGGCGGAAACTCCCTGTTCGCCGTCCGTGTCAACGCCGCTCTGCGGGCCCGGGGACTGCCCTCGGTGCCCCTGCGCGACCTCTACCGCACGCCCACCATCCGAGCCCTCACCGGCTGACGACGCCGCACGCGCCGCGCGACGACCAGGCCGCCCCGAACTCCAATCGCGTTAACATGACGAGAAATCGTCCGGTACCCCGCGCGGACTGGAACGGGAAGGCCGCCCTCGCGTGAGTGCATTTCAACAACCAGACCCCAGGGACCGCCCCGCGCGGCTGACCGTCGGCGTCGTCGGCGCCGGCCGCGTGGGACCCGCCCTCGCCGCGTCCCTCCAGCTCGCCGGACACCGCCCGGTGGCCGTCTCCGGAGTCTCCGACGCCTCCCGGCGGCGGGCCGCGCTGCTGCTGCCCGACGTACCGCTGGTGCCGCCCGCCGAGGTCCTGCGGCGCGCCGACCTGGTGCTGCTCACCGTCCCCGACGACACCCTGCCCGGCCTGGTGCAGGGCCTCGCCGAGACCGACGCCGTACGGCCCGGGCAGCTCCTCGTGCACACCTCCGGCCGCTACGGCACGAAGGTCCTGGAACCCGCCCTGCGCGCGGGCGCGCTGCCGTTGGCCCTGCACCCGGCGATGACGTTCACCGGCACGCCCGTCGACGTCCAGCGGCTCGCCGGCTGCTCCTTCGGCGTCACCGCCCCCGACGAGCTGCGGCTGGCCGCCGAGGCCCTCGTCATCGAGATGGGCGGCGAACCGGAGTGGATCGCCGAGGAGAACCGCCCGCTGTACCACGCGGCCCTCGCCCTGGGCGCCAACCACCTGGTCACGCTCGTCACCCAGTCGATGGAGCTGCTGCGCACGGCCGGCGTCGAGGCCCCCGACCGGATGCTCGGCCCCCTGCTCGGCGCCGCCCTCGACAACGCGCTGCGCTCCGGCGACGCCGCGCTCACCGGCCCCGTGGCCCGCGGCGACGCGGGCACGGTCGCCGCGCACGTCGCCGAGCTGCGCCGGCACGCCCCGCAGACCGTCGCCGGGTATCTGGCGATGGCCCGGGCGACCGCCGACCGCGCGCTCGCCCACGGACTGCTCAAGCCGGAACTGGCCGAGGACCTCCTCGGCGTCCTCGCGGGCCGGGCCGACGGCGCCCCGGGCACCCACGGCACCGAAGGAGACGCCGGATGACCCCCACCCTCCTGCGCACCGCCGCCGAGCTGCACGCACGCGCGCGTGCCGGCCGCCGGGCCGTCGTGATGACGATGGGCGCCCTGCACGAGGGCCACGCCACCCTGATCCGCACCGCCCGCGAACTCGCCGGGCAGGACGGCGAGGTGGTCGTCACCGTCTTCGTCAACCCGCTCCAGTTCGGCGAGGGCGAGGACCTCGACCGCTATCCGCGCACCCTGGACGCCGACCTCAAGATCGCCGAGGAGGCGGGCGCGGACACCGTGTTCGCCCCGTCCGTCGACGAGGTCTATCCGGGCGGCGAGCCGCAGGTCCGGGTCAGCGCCGGTCCGATGGGGGAGCGGCTGGAGGGCGCCTCACGGCCCGGCCACTTCGACGGCGTGCTCACGGTCGTCGCCAAGCTGCTGCACCTGACCCGGCCCGACGTGGCGCTGTACGGCCAGAAGGACGCCCAGCAGCTCGCCCTGATCCGCCGTATGGTCCGCGACCTGAACTTCGGCATCGACATCGTCGGCGTGCCCACCGTCCGCGAGGACGACGGGCTCGCCCTGTCCAGCCGCAACCGCTATCTGTCCGCCAGGGAGCGGCGCACCGCGCTCGCGCTGTCGGCGGCCCTGTTCGCCGGGAGCGACCGGCACGCCGCCCAGGAGGCGCTTTTGGCCCGCGCGCGGGAGGTGCCCGCCACGCACGCGCGTGCCGAGGCGCTCAGCGCGCTCGGGGAGTCCCGCGCGGCGGCCGACGCGCACGCCGTCGCCCAGGCCGTCCCCGGCGGTCCGTCCGCCGTCCGCGCGGCCGCCCGGCTGGTCCTCGACGAGGCCGCGCAGCTCGATCCGCCGCTGGAACTCGACTACCTCGCCCTCGTCGACCCGTCCGACTTCACGGAGATCGAGGACGACTTCACCGGCGAGGCCGTGCTCGCCGTCGCCGCCCGGGTCGGGACGACCCGGCTGATCGACAACCTCCCCCTCACCTTCGGAACCCTCGGAGCCGCCTCGTGACCAGCACAGGCATACGACTGCACGCGCCCGCCCCCGGCTGGTCGATCTCCGCGGACGTGGTGGTCGTCGGCTCCGGGGTGGCGGGGCTGACCGCGGCCCTGCGCTGCGAGGCGGCCGGCCTGAACACCGTCGTCGTCACCAAGGCCCGGCTCGACGACGGCTCCACCCGCTGGGCGCAGGGCGGCATCGCGGCGGCCCTCGGCGAGGGCGACACCCCCGAACAGCACCTGGACGACACCCTGGTGGCGGGCGCGGGCCTGTGCGACGAGGACGCCGTGCGGATCCTCGTCACCGAGGGCCCGGACGCGGTACGGCGGCTGATCGAGACCGGCGCGCACTTCGACGAGTCCGCCGAGGGCGACCTGGAACTCACCCGTGAGGGCGGCCACCACCGGCGCCGGATCGCCCACGCGGGCGGCGACGCGACCGGCGCGGAGATCTCCCGCGCGCTCGTCGAGGCGGCCCGCGCGCGGGGCGTGCGGACCATCGAGAACGCGCTCGTCCTGGATCTGCTCACCGACGCCGACGGCCGGACGGCGGGCGTCAGCCTGCACGTCATGGGTGAGGGCCAGCACGACGGCGTGGGCGCCGTGCACGCCCCGGCGGTCGTCCTCGCCACCGGTGGCATGGGCCAGGTCTTCTCCGCGACCACCAACCCGTCGGTGTCGACCGGCGACGGCGTGGCGCTCGCGCTGCGGGCCGGCGCGGAGGTCAGCGACCTGGAGTTCGTGCAGTTCCACCCGACGGTGCTCTTCCTCGGCCCGGACGCGGAGGGCCAGCAGCCGCTGGTCTCGGAGGCGGTACGCGGCGAGGGCGCCCACCTGGTGGACGCGGACGGCGTGCGTTTCATGGTGGGGCAGCACGAACTCGCCGAGCTGGCGCCCCGGGACATCGTCGCCAAGGGCATCATGCGCCGGATGCAGGAGCGGGACGCCGAGCACATGTTCCTCGACGCCCGCCACTTCGGCGCCGAGATGTGGGAGCACCGGTTCCCGACGATCCTGGCCGCCTGCCGCGCCCACGGCATCGACCCGGTCCACGACCCCATACCGATCGCCCCGGCGGCCCACTACGCCTCCGGCGGCGTGCGCACCGACTCCCGGGGCCGGACGACCGTCCCGGGCCTGTACGCGTGCGGCGAGGTCGCCTGCACGGGCGTGCACGGCGCGAACCGGCTCGCGTCCAACTCCCTCCTGGAGGGCCTGGTCTACGCGGAGCGGATCGCCGCCGACATCGCCGACAGCCACGCCGACGAGGGCCTGCACGCGCGTGTGCCCGCCCCGGTGGAGCACCCCGAGAAGCCCGCGCATCCGCTGCTCGGCGCCGAGGCCCGGTTCGCGATCCAGCGGATCATGACGGAGGGCGCCGGGGTGCTGCGCTCCGCCGAGTCCCTCGCCAAGGCCGCCGACCAGCTCCAGCGCCTGCACAGCGAGGCCCGCGACGCGCTCGACCACAACGGCAAGACCGCCGAGCCCGGCGTCGACACCTGGGAGTCCACCAACCTCCTGTGCGTGGCCCGCGTCCTGGTCGCCGCCGCCGCGCTGCGCGAGGAGACGCGGGGCTGCCACTGGCGCGAGGACCACGCCGACCGCGACGACACGGCATGGCGCCGTCACATCGTCGTACGGCTGAATCCGGACCGGTCGCTCGCCGTACACACCACCGATACCGCAGACTTCCCCCCGACCCGGCAGCACCAGCAGGAGCAGTGACACACGTGAGCACCGACGACCTCCCCCTCGCCCCGACCGGCGGCTGCGGCGACGGCTGCGCCTGCGGCGCAGAGGGCGAACTCGGCGACGAGGAATACCTGGAGTGCGGCCTCGACCCCGCGCTCGCCCAGCTCCTGGCCGAGGCCGGGCTCGACCCGGTCGAGGTCGAGGACATCGCCAACGTGGCCATCCAGGAGGACCTGGCCCACGGCGTGGACGTGACGACCGTCGCGACCATCCCCGAGGAGGCGGTGGCCACCGCCGACTTCACCGCGCGCGAGGCGGGCGTGGTCGCCGGCCTCCGGGTCGCCGAGGCGGTCGTCTCGGTGGTCTGCACCGACGAGTTCGAGGTCGAGCGGCACGTCGAGGACGGCGACCGGGTGGAGGCGGGCCAGAAGCTGCTGTCGGTGACGACACGCACGCGTGACCTGCTGACCGCCGAGCGCAGCGCGCTGAACCTGCTGTGCCGGCTGTCCGGCATCGCGACCGCCACGCGCGCGTGGGCGGACACCCTGGAGGGCACCAAGGCCCGCGTGCGGGACACCCGCAAGACCACGCCGGGCCTGCGCTCCCTGGAGAAGTTCGCGGTCCGCGCGGGCGGTGGCGTCAACCACCGCATGTCCCTGTCGGACGCGGCCCTCGTCAAGGACAACCACGTGGTCGCGGCGGGCGGCGTCGCCCAGGCCTTCACGGCCGTACGGGAGGCCTTCCCGGACGTGCCGATCGAGGTCGAGGTGGACACCCTGCACCAGCTCCGCGAGGTCGTGGACGCGGGCGCCGACCTGATCCTGCTGGACAACTTCACCCCGGGCGAGTGCGCGGAGGCGGTGGGCATCGTCGGCGGGCGCGCCCTGCTGGAGGCCTCGGGCCGGCTCACCCTGGAGAACGCCAAGGCCTACGCCGACACCGGCGTCGACTTCCTGGCCGTGGGGGCCCTGACCCACTCCTCGCCGATCCTGGACATCGGTCTGGATCTGCGGGACGCGGAGTAGGGAGCGGGACCGGCCATGCTGCTGACGATCGACGTGGGGAACACGCACACGGTGCTCGGCCTGTTCGACGGTGAGGAGATCGTCGAGCACTGGCGGATCTCGACCGACGCCCGCCGCACGGCCGACGAGCTCGCGGTCCTGCTGCAGGGCCTGATGGGCATGCACCCGTTGCTCGGCGTGGAGCTGGGCGACGGCATCGACGGCATCGCGATCTGCGCGACCGTCCCCTCGGTGCTGCACGAACTGCGCGAGGTCACCCGCCGGTACTACGGCGACGTCCCCGCGGTCCTCGTCGAACCGGGCGTCAAGACGGGGGTGCCGATCCTCTTCGACAACCCCAAGGAGGTCGGCGCCGACCGCATCATCAACGCGGTCGCCGCGAACGAGCTCTACGGCGGCCCGGCGATCGTCGTCGACTTCGGCACGGCGACCACGTTCGACGCGGTCAGCGCGCGCGGGGAGTACGTCGGCGGGGTCATCGCCCCCGGCATCGAGATCTCGGTGGAGGCCCTCGGCGTCAAGGCCGCCCAGCTCCGCAAGATCGAGGTGGCCCGCCCGCGCAGTGTGATCGGCAAGAACACGGTCGAGGCGATGCAGTCCGGCATCGTCTACGGCTTCGCGGGCCAGGTCGACGGTGTGGTCACCCGCATGGCCCGCGAGCTGGCCGAGGACCCCGACGACGTCACGGTCATCGCGACGGGCGGCCTGGCCCCCATGGTCCTCGGCGAGTCCTCGGTGATCGACGAGCACGAGCCGTGGCTGACCCTGATCGGTCTGCGACTGGTGTACGAGCGGAACGTGTCCCGCATGTGACGCGGACGACCGAAGTGACGGCCAGGGGGGCGGATTCCCGCACGCCACACCCGCCCCCTATGTCGAATTTGTCCGATTAGCGCGTATCGTCGCCGCATGCCCACGCCATACGGATCCCGCGGCGGCATGGCGTTCGGCGCGGAGGAGCTGCGTGTGCTCCGCCGTGCCCTCGCCCTCGCCCTCCACCCCGGCCCCGCCAGCGCCGAGGACGTCCAGGACTGCCATCGCCTGGCCGAGTCCCTCGACGAGGCGCTGCGCGAGGCCACCCGGCTGCGGGCCTTCCTCGTGGCCGACCTCGGCCGCTACCGCGCCGCCCTCCCCGGCGCCGCCGCCGGCTACCTCACGCTCCTGGAGGAGGTCCTGGCCGCAGGCCACCGGCCCGGCGCCGAGGACCTCGCCGCCCTGCGCACCCTGCGGCACGATCCGGCGGCCGCCGTCCTCCTGGACCGCTGCCAGACGCTCGCCGAGCAGGACGTGCGAGCCCGTCTCGCGCGCCGTACGCCCCGCCAGGCCTCCGCGGCCACCGTGCCGGTCTCCGCGTCCACCCCGACGGTCCCGGCGTCCCGTACCCGCCTTCTCGCCCTTCCCGGGGGCCGTTCCGCCGAGGCCGACGACATCCGTGGCGTCCTCGCCGACGACCCGCGCGAGGAACCCCGCCGCGAACCCGCCGAAAGGCCTGCGGAGAAGCCCGTCGCGCCCGCCCCCGGTCCCGTCCCCGCGAAACCCCGCGAGGAGCCCGCGCGGCGACCCGTCCCGACCCCGGGCGAGGTCTTCCCGCGCCGCAAGCCGACCCCTGCGCCGCCGCCCGCCGAGCCGGACCAGCGGCAGCCGAGGAGACTGGCGGTCGGCTGAGACACGCGCGCGGGCCGCGTCGATCCGACCCCGGCCCGTTGTCCGCTTCCTCCGTGGCTACCCTGGATCCATGGACTATGTCTCCGCGCTGGTGCCCCCCGTCGTCATGGCCGTGTTCTTCATCGGTCTGATCAGGGTGATCGTGAAGACCCAGGGAGGCGCCAACAAGGCCAAGGAGGACGCGGCCGTCGACGCCGCCCTCGCGCGCGCGGAGAGCGCCCGTCAGGCCTCCGCCGGCACCGACGCCTGACCGGCCCGCCACGGCGGACAGCGCTCCCCGGCGTACGGCTCCCCTCGGGGTCGTACGCCCTTTTTGTGCCTGTTCGACGACAAAAGCGCACGTCCGGCACGCCATTGCCGAGATCTCCCACTATTGTGCTGAGAGTGCCTCGCCCATTGGGAGAACTCGAAGACGCGGTCATGACGCGGGTGTGGAAGTGGAACCGCCCGGTGACCGTTCGAGAAGTCCTGGAAGACCTTCAACAGGAACGGTCCATCGCCTACACCACGGTGATGACCGTTTTGGACAATCTCCATCAGAAGGGCTGGGTGCGCCGGGAGGCCGAAGGGCGGGCCTATCGATATGAGGCCGTCTCCACCCGCGCCGCCTACGCCGCCGCCCTCATGAACGACGCCTGGGCGCAGAGCGACAACCCCGCCGCCGCCCTCGTCGCCTTCTTCGGGATGATGAGCGACGAACAGCGACTGGCGCTGCGTGACGCCGTACGCATCGTCCAAGGTCCGGAAACATCCGGGGCGTCCGAAGCCGCATCCGCGGGCAGTGCCGGGGAGAACCCCGCCTCGGCATCCGAGGGCGGCGGACGATAGCGTCCGCACATGTCAGCAGAGAGCTCCGCCGGCGAGAACCCCGAGAACCCCGAAGTCAGCGCTAAAGCCATCACCGTCCGACGGGCCCGGACCGCCGATGTCCCCGCCGTGCGCCGACTCCTTGACGCCTACGTCCGGGGCGGCATCCTGCTGGACAAAGCGACGGTGACCCTTTACGAGGACATCCAGGAGTTCTGGGTCGCCGAACGCGACGACAACGCGGAGGTCGTCGGCTGCGGCGCGCTGCACGTGATGTGGGAAGACCTCGCTGAAGTGCGCACTCTCGCGGTGAAGCCCGGCCTCAAGGGCGCCGGTGTGGGCCACCGGTTGTTGGAGAAGTTGCTGCACACCGCGCGGTGGCTCGGCGTTCGCCGGGTTTTCTGCCTGACCTTCGAAGTGGACTTCTTCGCCAAGCACGGCTTCGTGGAGATCGGTGAGACGCCGGTCGACACCGATGTCTACGCGGAGCTGATGCGTTCCTATGACGAGGGCGTGGCAGAGTTCCTCGGACTCGAACGAGTGAAACCGAACACCTTGGGCAACAGCCGGATGCTTCTGCATCTGTGATCGTGGCCGCCCATTCCGGCGGACCACCCTTGCCCGGTGCCCTATGTCCGAAACGCGCACGTTTCCGGACGAGGGGCGGGCTGTCGGTCTCTCCCAGGGGTTTGTGTTTTTCCAGCAAAAGCGGTTTGCTTTCCGACGTACTGCAGTACTGCATATACGTTATCGATGAAAGGAAATCCGGTGGCACAGAAGGTTCAGGTCCTTCTTGTCGACGACCTCGACGGCGGCGAGGCGGACGAGACCGTGACGTTCGCGCTGGACGGCAAGACCTACGAGATCGATCTCACGACGTCCAATGCGGACAAGCTGCGCGGGCTTCTCGAGCCCTATGTGAAGGGTGGCCGTCGTACCGGAGGCCGTGCCTCGGGCGGGCGTGGAAAGGCGCGTGCCGCTTCCGGCAGCAGCCAGGACACCGCTCAGATCCGTGCGTGGGCGAAGGAGAACGGTTTCGAGGTCAACGACCGTGGCCGTGTTCCGGCGACCATTCGCGAGGCTTACGAGAAGGCCAACGGCTGAGCGGCGAGCCGCCGTAGCCGGACACGGTGACAGTGCGCTGCCAGCGTGTCCACCAACCGCACCAGATCGGGGACGTCCTTCGTGCCCCCCGACGCCGACACCGTCGGCAGCGAGGCCTCGACCTCGCACCCCGCCACGGGGGGCCGCACCCAGACCGCGGCCCCCTGCACCGGCCCACATCCCCGGCACCCCGTGACGAGGGATGCCCCGGAGCCCGCGCCCTGAGCCGCGTCCACCGCTTGCGAGGACACCGGGAACGTCTTCGGGGCCGGGGGCAGCGGTGCCTCCATGAGGCCGCCCTCTCCCATCGCCCTCAGGTCCAGGGGGAGCGAGCCCCACTCCAGCCACTGAAGGATTCCCGGCAGTTCCTCAGCGCTGCCCGCGGCCACGAGCAGCCACATCAGGCCGCCGCCCGGCCCGCCGCCGTGACCACACACCGGGGCGCAGCCCGGGTCGCCGCCGCCCCGCAGGGCCACCGGGACCCCCGGAGCCAGGCGCCCGAGTGCCGCGCGGCCCGCCTCCGCGGGCACCTCCAGGACGTCGAAGCGCTCGCCCACCAAAAGTCGTACCGGATCCCCGGGCACCGTCGCCCACCCGAGTTCGTTCTCGTACCAGCCGCGCACCCGGCCGTTCGGGCCGGCGGGCTCCAGCGGTCGACGGGGAGGGGGTACGGAGCGAACCATGACGAGTAGAACCATCCGAAGTGCCCCGGAGTTACGCAGCGTGCCGTCAAGGTTGCGCAGAGTGGCGGACGAGGGGGCGCGCAAGGGGCTCGGGAGGCGCAAGGTTGTTCGCCCGTAGCGGAGGGAAAGGGTGCCCACGGCATGGACTGTCCGTGTCGGCGGGTAAGACTTCCCTAGTGGGAGGGGGCGACACGCAGGAAAGGACGTCTCGCGTTCGCCATCGGCGTACTGATGGTGAGGGTAACTGCCTGGCCTGCGGGAACATCGTCTCGCACCATCGGGTTGGAGCAGATGTCGGCGTTCGGGGTCAGGAGGCCATCGACGGTGTCGGCAGTTGGAATGAGCGGTCCCTGCTTGCGGGACTAAGCTGCGGTAGGACAGGGAGGGGAAGTTCCCCCCACTGCCTGACCGCTCTGAGGAGCGATTAACGATGTTCGAGAGGTTCACCGACCGCGCGCGGCGGGTTGTCGTCCTGGCTCAGGAAGAAGCCCGGATGCTCAACCACAACTACATCGGCACCGAGCACATCCTCCTGGGCCTGATCCACGAGGGTGAGGGTGTCGCCGCCAAGGCCCTTGAGAGCCTCGGGATTTCGCTCGAGGCGGTCCGCCAGCAGGTGGAGGAGATCATCGGCCAGGGCCAGCAGGCCCCGTCCGGGCACATCCCCTTCACCCCCCGTGCCAAGAAGGTCCTGGAGCTGTCGCTCCGCGAGGCCCTTCAGCTGGGCCACAACTACATCGGCACGGAGCACATCCTGCTCGGCCTGATCCGCGAGGGCGAGGGCGTCGCCGCCCAGGTCCTGGTCAAGCTGGGCGCAGATCTCAACCGGGTGCGGCAGCAGGTCATCCAGCTGCTCTCCGGTTACCAGGGCAAGGAGACCGCCACCGCCGGCGGGCCTGCCGAGGGCACCCCCTCGACGTCCCTGGTCCTCGACCAGTTCGGCCGGAATCTCACCCAGGCCGCTCGTGAGTCCAAGCTCGACCCGGTCATCGGGCGCGAGAAGGAGATCGAGCGGGTCATGCAGGTGCTGTCCCGCCGTACCAAGAACAACCCGGTCCTGATCGGTGAGCCCGGCGTCGGCAAGACCGCCGTCGTCGAGGGCCTCGCCCAGGCCATCGTCAAGGGCGAGGTGCCCGAGACCCTCAAGGACAAGCACCTCTACACCCTGGACCTCGGCGCGCTGGTCGCCGGCTCCCGCTACCGCGGTGACTTCGAGGAGCGCCTGAAGAAGGTCCTCAAGGAGATCCGCACCCGCGGCGACATCATCCTGTTCATCGACGAGCTGCACACGCTGGTCGGTGCGGGTGCCGCCGAGGGCGCCATCGACGCCGCTTCGATCCTGAAGCCGATGCTGGCCCGCGGTGAGCTCCAGACCATCGGCGCCACCACGCTGGACGAGTACCGCAAGCACCTGGAGAAGGACGCGGCCCTCGAGCGCCGCTTCCAGCCCATCCAGGTCGCGGAGCCGTCCCTGCCGCACACGATCGAGATCCTCAAGGGTCTGCGCGACCGGTACGAGGCGCACCACCGCGTCTCCATCACCGACGAGGCGCTGGTCCAGGCCGCCACCCTGGCCGACCGGTACATCTCGGACCGCTTCCTGCCGGACAAGGCGATCGACCTGATCGACGAGGCCGGTTCCCGGATGCGCATCCGCCGGATGACCGCCCCGCCGGACCTGCGCGAGTTCGACGAGAAGATCGCCGGCGTCCGCCGCGACAAGGAGTCCGCGATCGACTCGCAGGACTTCGAGAAGGCCGCCTCCCTGCGCGACAAGGAGAAGCAGCTCCTGGCCGCCAAGGCCAAGCGGGAGAAGGAGTGGAAGGCCGGCGACATGGACGTCGTCGCCGAGGTCGACGGCGAGCTGATCGCCGAGGTCCTCGCCACCGCCACCGGCATCCCGGTCTTCAAGCTCACGGAGGAGGAGTCGTCCCGCCTGCTGCGCATGGAGGACGAGCTCCACAAGCGGGTTATCGGCCAGGTCGACGCCGTCAAGGCGCTGTCCAAGGCGATCCGCCGTACCCGCGCCGGTCTGAAGGACCCGAAGCGTCCGGGTGGTTCGTTCATCTTCGCCGGCCCGTCGGGTGTCGGTAAGACCGAGCTGTCCAAGGCGCTCGCCGAGTTCCTCTTCGGCGACGAGGACGCGCTGATCTCCCTCGACATGTCGGAGTTCAGCGAGAAGCACACGGTCTCGCGTCTCTTCGGCTCCCCGCCCGGATACGTGGGCTACGAGGAGGGCGGCCAGCTGACCGAGAAGGTCCGCCGCAAGCCGTTCTCCGTCGTCCTCTTCGACGAGGTCGAGAAGGCCCACCCGGACATCTTCAACTCGCTGCTGCAGATCCTGGAGGACGGTCGTCTGACCGACTCCCAGGGCCGGGTCGTGGACTTCAAGAACACGGTCATCATCATGACGACCAACCTCGGCACCCGGGACATCTCCAAGGGCTTCAACCTGGGCTTCGCGGCCTCGGGCGACACCAAGTCCAACTACGAGCGCATGAAGAACAAGGTCTCGGACGAGCTCAAGCAGCACTTCCGCCCCGAGTTCCTCAACCGCGTCGATGACGTGGTCGTCTTCCCGCAGCTGACGCAGGAGGACATCCTGCGGATCGTCGACCTGATGATCAGCAAGGTGGACGAGCGCCTGAAGGACCGGGACATGGGCATCGAGCTCTCCCAGTCCGCCAAGGAGCTGCTGTCCAAGAAGGGCTACGACCCCGTCCTGGGCGCGCGTCCGCTGCGGCGCACGATCCAGCGCGAGATCGAGGACACGCTCTCCGAGAAGATCCTCTTCGGTGAGCTGCGCCCCGGTCACATCGTGGTCGTGGACACCGAGGGCGAGGGTGAGACCAAGACCTTCACGTTCCGCGGCGAGGAGAAGTCGGCCCTGCCCGACGTCCCGCCGATCGAGCAGGCGGCCGGCGGCGCCGGACCGAACCTGAGCAAGGACGCGTAAGGCTTGACCCGAAAGGGGCCGGTGCTGGGAACAGCACCGGCCCCTTTCGCATGCCCTGAGGGCGGCTGTGAGGGCTTACGAGAGCTGTCCGTCGTAGTCCGGCAGCTTGTACGTCTTCTCGGCGTGGCCGCCCGACAGGTCGGTGGCGCTGTTGCCGATGTTCGCGATGATCGTGTAGCCCTTGTTCTCGATGTCGACGCGCTGGGCGGTCTTGTAGGCGGCGACGTCCTTGAAGAGGTCGAGAAAACCGCGGACGTAGAGCCCGGAGACCTTGTAGCCGACGTACTTGAGGTTGTAGTCGGTGAACGAGCCGATGATGTCCGGGCGGGCGGTGACGAAGAACAGCGAGACGCCGTGCTCCTGGGCGTACTTGGCGACGTCGAGGACCGGCTTGTTGGCCGGCTGGGGGTAGCTGAAGCCGAAGTCGGTCTCCAGCGTGGTGTTGTCGATGTCGAAGACGATCGCCTGCTTCTCGCCGGTCTTGGCGGCGGCGATGCGCTGCTTCAGATAGGGCAGGGCATCGTTCATCACGGCCTGGCAGTCCGCCTGCCAGGTGGCGTAGTCGACGTCCTCCGCGGCGGCGGTGGCGACGGTGGAGGTGCTGGTGGCCGTAGCGGCCTGGGCGCCGGCCGGGACGGCCAGTGCGGTGACGGCGGCCGTGGCCACGGCCGCCATGGCTGTCCGGCGCTTCCAGGTGCCTGTGGTCATGTGGGGTCCTCTCGCGTCCTGCCTGCCTCTGTCGTGGGCATGCTGATAGGTGGGGATGGCCTGAGGGGGAACCTGCGGGTTACCGGGGGGAACCTGCGGGTTACTGGACGGTAAGGGTGGGTGAGACCCCGCTCACAGACCCGTGCAGAGATCGTGACCCGGGTCACAAGTCGTATGCGGGGCAGGGGAGTAGCCCCCGTCACATCCCGAAGTCCCTTGCGGCGGGCGGCCGGTGACAAGCCGCACAGGTCCCGGGTGGGGTACTAGCGCGCATAGTGGCAGAGCGAAATCGGGCAAAAAGGACATAGCTTACGGAACCCCCGGGGTTTCGGGGCCCCCGGCATGGATCGCCGTCAAATGGGGCGTCCCGGGGCATCTGTCAAGAAGCGGCAGTTTCCGGGGTTAAGTACTAGCTTCTGTCGTACGTCACACGTTTGGGGGTCTATCGCCCTCGGGGTTACCAAGGGATGGCCCACCCGGCAGGCGTTCTGCGCCGGGCGGTCTCTCTGTCCCCGAACCCACGAGGTCTTCATGTTCCAGCGCGTCACGTCCCGTTCTTCCCGTACGTCCCTGCTCCGCACCCGCATGGCCGTCGGGGCCGCCGCCCTGGGTGCCACGGTCGTGCTGGGAACCGGAGTGGCGTCCGCCGCCGCACCCGCCGCCAAGACGGCCGTCTCGGCCAACACCTGGGTCAAGCCGGTGGCGCACTACACCAAGTCCGCCTCCTTCCACCAGGCCGGCGCCATGTGGCAGTCCACCCACAGTGGCCAGGACTTCGCGGTCCCGAGCGGCACCAAGGTCGTCGCCGCGCACGGCGGCACCGTGGTCAAGGCCGGCGGCAACGGCGCCGGTGACGGCCCGGCCTACGGCAACGCCATCGTCATCAAGCACGGCAACGGGACGTACTCGCAGTACGCGCACCTGTCCCACATCGACGTGAAGGTCGGTCAGATGGTCAAGACCGGTCAGCGCATCGCCCTGTCCGGCAACACCGGCAACTCCAGCGGCCCGCACCTGCACTTCGAGATCCGGACGACCGCGAACTACGGCTCCGCGATCAACCCCGTGACCTTCCTGCAGTCCAAGGGCCTGACGGTCTGAGGGCGGTGAGTGCTCAGGCGCCCTGATGCGCCTGGGTCACGAGATCGACGGCGACCTCGAGGACGGCTGCGCGCTTGTCCTCCGGGTCGCCTTCGAGGTCCTGCAGGAAGAACATCCCGGCGTGCAGCGTGAAGATGGCGCTCACACAGCGGACCTGGTCGGTGAGCGGGGCGTCCGGGTCGATGATGATGTCCCGCAGCGCGCGCATCCGGTCCTTGAACGAGTCGCCGATCTGCAGCTCCCGTACCGTCGCCTGGTTCTCCTGCATGAAGCGGAAGAGCGGGGTCGCCTCGGCCAGGGCGCTGCTGTAGCGCCGTACGAGTTCCTGCTTGGTCTCCAGCGTGTGCGGCTGGTTCGCGCCCCACTCGATCAGGTCCTCGATCGGTTTCGTCAGATCCGTGAAGATGCTGACGATGATCTCTTCCTTCGTCTTGAAGTGGTAGTACAGGGCCGCCTTCGTGACCTCCAGACGCTCCGCGATCTCGCGGAGGGAGGTCTTCTCGTAGCCCTGCTCGGCGAAGAGTTCGAGCGCGACGTCCTGGATGCGCTGGCGGGTGTTTCCGCGGCGCTGCTGCTTCGTGCCGTCCATGGTGCCGTCCATCCTCGTACTCCTCGTGTTCCCACGGAAACTTACTTGACGACCGGCTAGTGACAGGTCTACTTTCCTGAGTGTAGTGAACTAGCCGGGCGGCAAGTAAGTGGGCGGCCCGAAGCAGTGCCCAGGGGAGTGGAATCAATGGCGGACACCCAGACGGTCGAGACCGAACCGGAGAAACAACCGAAGAGCGTGCGGGTCGTCCTGCTCGCACTGATGATCACGATGATGCTCGCGATGCTCGACAACATGATCGTCGGCACCGCGATGCCGACGATCGTCGGCGACCTCGGGGGCCTGGAGCACCTGTCCTGGGTCGTGACCGCCTACACTCTCGCGACCGCCGCGGCCACCCCGATCTGGGGCAAGCTCGGTGACATGTACGGGCGCAAGGGCGCCTTCATGGCCTCGATCGTGATCTTCCTGATCGGCTCCGCGCTCAGCGGCATGGCCCAGAACATGGGCCAGCTCATCGGCTTCCGCGCCGTGCAGGGCCTCGGCGCCGGCGGTCTGATGGTCGGCGTCATGGCGATCATCGGCGACCTGATCCCGCCCCGCGAGCGCGGCAAGTACCAGGGCATGATGGCCGGCGTCATGGCCCTCGCGATGATCGGCGGCCCGCTCGTCGGCGGCACCATCACCGACAACTGGGGCTGGCGCTGGTCCTTCTACATCAACCTGCCCCTCGGAGTGATCGCCCTCGCCGCGATCAGCGCCGTCCTGCACCTGCCGAAGAAGCGGGCCAAGGCCGGCATCGACTACCTCGGTGTCGTGCTGCTGACCGTCGGCATCACCTCGATCGTCCTCGTCACCACCTGGGGCGGCACCGAGTACGCCTGGACCTCCGCGCGGATCATGGAACTCATCGGGATCGGCGTCGCCTCCCTCATCGGGTTCGTGTTCTGGCAGACCAGGGCCGCCGAGCCGATCGTCCCGCTGCACATCTTCCGCAGCCGCAACTTCACCCTGATGTCCGTCATCGGCTTCATCACCGGCTTCGTGATGTTCGGCGCCACCCTGTTCCTGCCGCTCTACCAGCAGTCGGTGCAGGGCGCCTCCGCCACCAACTCCGGGCTGCTGCTCCTGCCGATGCTCGGCGCGATGCTGGTGACCTCGATGGTCGCGGGCCGCATCACCACCAACACCGGCAAGTACAAGGTCTTCCCGGTCGTCGGCAGCGTCCTGATGGTCGTCGGCCTGTACCTGCTGTCCACGATGGACACCGGCACCTCCCGCTTCGTCTCCGGCGTCTTCATGGCCGTCGTCGGTCTCGGCATGGGCTGCCTGATGCAGATCACCATGCTGGTCGCGCAGAACAGCGTGGAGATGAAGGACATGGGCGTCGCCTCCTCCTCCACCACCCTGTTCCGCACGCTCGGCTCCTCCTTCGGCGTCGCGATCATGGGCGCGCTGTTCAACCACCGCGTGCAGGACGTCATGGCCGAGCGGGCCGGCTCCCTCGGCTCGAAGATCACCGAGCAGTCCGCGCAGCTCGACGCCGCCAGCCTGGCCAAGCTGCCGGCCGCGGCCCGCGAGGCCTACCAGCACGCGGTGTCCGCCGGTACGCACTCGGCGTTCCTGCTCGGTGCGGTGGTCGCGGTGACCGCGCTGATCGCCGCCGTGTTCGTCAAGGAAGTCCCGCTCAAGGGCGCGGGGCCGCAGAAGCCGGGCGAGGAGCCGACGGCGGTGACGCCGCCGGTCGTCGAGGCGGTCTGATCCAGCTGTGAGACGAAGGCCCCCGGGTGTCCGCCCCGGGGGCCTTCGTCGTCCAGGCGTCCCCGGCCGGACGGGCCGCTGTACTGAACCGTATGGACAAGACCCGGCACCTACGGCTCGCCAAGGACGCCATGGACCGCGACTGGGCCGATTCCGCCCTGCCTGACCCCCAGCGAGTACCGGACCCGGCACGTCGGCCGCGGGGCCGCCCTCATCCCCGGCTGTTACGCCATGCTGTGGGCCGGCGGCTTCCCCACGGCGAGGAACGCGCCCAAGCCCGCCACGGAACCGGTGCCGACGCCCGCCCGGGAGCCGCTGCCGAAGAGCGCAACAGGCGCCGGCGCCTTCCGCCTGCCGAGGGGGCCGACCGCCGCCAAGGGGCGCCGGCCCGCCTCCCAAGGGCTGCCGCCGCCGCCCGCCAAGGGCTGCCGCCGCCCCCGCCGAGGGCTGTCGGCGAGGGGCGGTGCCCCGTTCGGTGGCGGTCGGCACTGCCCTGCCCCTACGGCATCATCGGGTAGCTTCCCGTGTTCGTCGGTGCGTGTTCCGGGAGCCAGAGGACGGCCACCGCCCCCTCGGCCTGTATGTGTTCCGGTGCTCCGGCGGGGCGGACGTTGCGGAAGGTGAGGCGGGCACCGAGGACCCGGGCCTGGCCGGCCGCGATGGTCAGCCCCAGGCCGTGGCCGTGGCCGGCCCGGTCGGCGCTGCCGGTGCGGAACCGGCGGGGCCCCTCGGCCAGCAGCTCCTCGGGGAAGCCGCCGCCGTGGTCGCGGACCCGGATCACCCGGCCCTCGACGGTGACCTGGATGGGCGACTTGCCGTGCTTGGCGGCGTTGGCGAGAAGGTTGAACAGGACCCGCTCCAGGCGGCGGGGGTCGGTCGTGACCATCGACTCATGGACGACCCGCACCTCGACCTCCGGGTCCTTGGCCGCCACCCGCCGCGTCACGAACTCGCCCAGCAGGATGTCCTGGAGCTCCGCCCGCTCCGAGGCACTGTCCAGACGGGCCACCTCCAGCACGTCCTCCACGAGCGTGCGCATGGCCTTCGCCCGGTCCAGGACCAGCTCGGTGGGCCGGCCGGGCGGGAGGAGCTCGGCCGCCGTCAGCAGACCGGTGACCGGGGTGCGCAGCTCGTGCGCGATGTCGGCGGTGACCCGCCGCTCGGCCTCCAGCCGCTGCTGCAGGGCGTCCGCCATGGCGTCCACCGCGCTGGCGAGGTCGTCGGTCTCGTCCCGTACGACTCCGCCCATCGCGTCCCGGACCCGTACGTCGGACTCGCCCTTGGCGACCTGGTTGGCCGCGGCCGCCGCCTTGCGCAGCCGGCGCGAGAGCTGCCCGCCGATGAGGACACCGAGCGCGCTGCCGCCGAGCACCACCGCGATCGAGCCGATCACCAGGGCCTGGTCGAGATCGTTGAGGATGTCGGTGCTGCGGTCGGTGAAACCGGTGTGCAGCGACATCACCCGCCCGTCCTTCAACGGTACGGCCGCCCAGATGTCCGGCGGACCCCCCGCACGGTCGGACACAAACGTCACCCGGCGGCCCTGGGCGGCCATCTCCCGGACCTCCGACGGCAGCCGGGAGTCGTCGATCTTGACCTGGGGGAAGTTCGGCCGCCCGGTCATCTCGAAGTTGCGCTGGGCAATCTGGATCCGCTCGTCCGCGAGGTCGCGGGCGTTGTCCAGCATCGACACCCGGGCCGCGTTGTGCACGACGAGGCTGAGCGCGATCGCGACGAGCGCGCCGACCAGGGCGATCGCCGCGCTCAGCTTCCACCGCAGGCCCGTACGGATGCCCGCGCCCTCCGAGCGGGCCGGAACCAGGTGCCGGATCATCCCCCTCAACCCCCCGCCCGCTCAGGCCTTCAACTTGTAGCCGAAGCCGCGGACCGTCTCGATGCGGTCCTGGCCGATCTTCGTCCGCAGCCGCTGCACATGGACGTCCACGACCCGGGTGTCACCGCCCCAGCCGTAGTCCCAGACGCGCTCCAGGAGCTTGTCCCGCGACAGGACCGTCCCCGGGGCGGAGGAGAACTCCAGCAGCAGCCGCATCTCGGTCGGGGTCAGGGCCACCGGCCGGCCGGCCCGGCGGACCTCCATGCCCTCGGTGTCGACCTCCAGGTCGCCGAAGGTCAGCACCCCGCCCGCCGGCGTGGTGTCCTCGGCCCGGTCGCCGCCGCCCGCGTGACCGAAGCGGCGCAGCACCGCGCGGATCCGGGCGACCAGGACCGCGCCGTCGAACGGCTTGGTCACATAGTCGTCGGCGCCGGCCTCCAGGCCGAGGACGACGTCGATGGAGTCGGCGCGCGCCGACAGCATGATCACGGGCACGGTGGACTCGTCCCGGATGCGCCGGCACAGGCTCACCCCGTCCAGGCCGGGCACCATCACGTCCAGCAGGGCGATGTCGGGGCGGTCGGCGCGGAACGCGTCCAGCCCGGACAGGCCGTCGGGCATCGCGGTGACCACGAAGCCGTCCCGCTCCAGGGCGAGCTGGGTGGCCTCGCGGATGACGTCGTCGTCCTCGACGAACAGGACGTGGGTCTGGTCTGCCATCCCGGTGCTCTCAGTCCTCGTGTTCGGTGGCGTGTTCGGTGGTGCGTGTCTCTGGGTGCCGTACGTGTGCGTACGCCTGGGTGCCCCTTGAGGGGACGCACGAGGCTTCCGCCGCGTTCACTCCCGGTGCGCCCACTCATTGATCGCAACGAGCGGCCCGATCGGTTCACAGGTTCCGGAAAATTCTTCCAGCCCGTTCGTCACCCGAGGTCAGCCGGTCTCCGGTACCGGTGTCGCGTCCTCGTCCTCGCTGCCGCCGTACTCGTTGTGGATGCTGAACTCCTTGACGAAGTGCTCGGCGGTGGTCCAGCGGTAGGTGATCACCGTCTCGCCGGACGGGTTCGAGAAGGAGTCGCCCTTCGCGTACACCTGCTTGGTCACCACCAGGTCGCCGCGGTCTATCTCCGCGTAGACCGGGGGCTCCTCGGCCTTGAACACGTTCGTGTACCGGCCGTCCGTCTCCCGGTACACGTACGAGCCGACACCGACCGCGTCGCCGCAGGTCAGTACGTTCACGACGATGTCCGTGACGGGGCCGCCGGTCAGGTCGCCGTAGGAGACGTCGACCGGGTACTCGTCGCCGACGCACGGCTTCAGCTCGCCCTTGACCTCCGCCGAGACCTCGGGGTCGGCCTTCACGAGCTGGACCGCGTCCACCCGGGAGGGGGTGCGGGTGGGCGCGGCCGAGGGTGTCATCGTCGCGGCGCCGGCCACCGCGTCGGCGTGCGCGGGGCCCTCGTCACGGGTGCCGGTGCCGCCGGTGGCGCACGCGGACACGAAAAGGGCGAGGGCGGCGAGCACGGTCACCGCCGTGATCGCCGCCTGGAAGGTGCCCCGGGCCGCTGTGGGCCACGCCTGGACCGGTGTCGGCCCGGCCTCGGTCAGGCCGCCACGCAACGCTCCCGCTCCTCACGCTCCAGCGCGCGTGCGTCCAGATCGCGGGCTTCCAGCTCCTCGCGGAGCCGGGCGAGCGCCCGGTGCAGCGTGCTCTTGACCGTTCCCGCGGACATACCGAGGGCGGCGGCCGTCTCCTCCGTGGACATCTGCTCCCAGTGTCGCAGCACGACGACGCTTCGCTGCTTCGGAGCGAGCACCTTCATCGCGTCCATCAGCAGGGCGCGGTCCGCGTGCTGCTCGGTGGAGTCGTCGATGCAGGCGTCCGGGAGCTGCTCGGTGGGGACCTCCTCCAGTTTGCGGGCGCGCCACCACTCGGTCCGGGTGTTGATCATGACCCGGCGCAGATAGGCGTCCGCGAGCCGCTTGTCCGCGATGCCCTCCCAGCGGCCGTACGTGCGGGCGAGGGCGGTCTGCAGCAGGTCCTGTGCGTCGACCGGGTCCGGGACCAGCCGGCGGGCGCTGCGCAGCAGCGCGTCCTGCCGGGTGCGGACGTACTCCTCGAACTCGAGCACCTCGCCCTGCGCCATGGTCAAACCCCTCCGTCTACCCCGTGTACGGCGCGCGGTCGTCCGCCGGATCTCCGCGTGTGGTCTGTCGCCGTCGTGCCCTCGGTGGGCACGCAAACGAAGCTACGGAGCTGTTGTCACGGGGCTGTGCGGAGCAGCCTGCGGCTAGCGCGCGGCTGTCCGTCGGTTGTGTAACGGAAACGGGTTCTGGGTAAGGCGGCGGGGCGAAAGGTAGGTGTATGTGCTGATTTATCGGGCCGTCGCGTGTGACACAGGCTGGGCGGGGGCTGTGATGAAGCCCGTTGTCTGTGAACTGACCGTGTGTCAGGTGAGTGGCAGGCGGTACAGACCGTCCGGCAACGGCTCCACCAGTCCGTCCGCCACGAGACCGTCCAGGGCCCGCGCCCGCTGCACCGGCTCGTGCCACACCCGGTCCAGCGCTGCCTGCGGCACGGGCGCGTGCGCCTCCCGCAGGACGGCGAGCAGTTTGCCGCGCACCTGCCGGTCCGTACCGGCGTACGTCTGTCCGCGGCGCGGCGGGCCCTCGTGCCCCGGCTTGCCCGCGAGCCGCCAGGCGCACTGCGCGGCGATGGGGCAGCGCGCACAGGTCTCGTTCTTCGCCGTGCACACCAGTGCGCCCAGCTCCATGGACGCGGCGGCCCAGCGGGCGGCGGTCCGCTCGTCCTCGGGCAGCAGGGCTCGGGCCAGCCTGCGCTCGGCGGCCGTGGTGGCGTTCGGCGGGTACTGCACGCCCGTGACGGCGCGCGCGAAGACCCGGCGGACGTTGGTGTCCAGCACGGCATGCCGCTGCCCGTACGCGAAGGAGGCCACGGCGGCTGCCGTGTACTCGCCGATACCGGGCAGTGCGAGCAGCTGCGCGTGGTCCGACGGTACGTCGCCCCCGTGCCGTTCCGTTATGGCCACCGCCGCTCCGTGCAGCCGCAGGGCGCGGCGCGGGTAGCCGAGCCGGCCCCAGGCGCGCACGGCCTCGCCGGAGGCCTCCGCGGCCAGGTCGGCGGGGCGCGGCCAGCGGGCGAGCCACTGCTCGTAGACCGGCAGGACGCGGCTGACCGGCGTCTGCTGGAGCATGAACTCGCTGACCATCACACCCCACGCGCCGGCCTCGGGGTGCCGCCAGGGCAGGTCACGGGCGTGGTCCTCGAACCAGTCGATGACGGGGGAGTGCAGGTCCGCGCCGGGGGCGGGGGCGGCGGGGCTGCTGTGCGGGGGCTTCATGGGCGCAGTCATGGCCCTTCCGATCCTGCCATGCGCGATGGGGCACACGTGCGTATCGCCACTCGTCCGGGTGGTCGGCCGGGAGCGCGGTCACGCTCCGTGCGCCCCGGTCGGGGCCGGAGGTGCGTGTGCGCGCCGGTGCACAGCGCCGGGAGCCTGCGCGGTGGGTGAAGTCAGGGGCAGAGATACGGAATCCGGGATGATGATCCGGAAAAGTTGTCCTTCGGGCGGCGGGTGGGACCTGCTGGCGCGGCGATCTCTCGTACAGTTTGCGCCGTGGGATCTCTGCGCAATCCGATCGGGCCGCTTCCCTCCTCCATCTACTGGCGCCGGAGGGTCGTACTGCTGTCCGTGATCGCCCTGTTGACGCTGCTCGTCACCTGGATCGTCACCTCCGGCGGAGGGGGCGGCGACACCGGCGCCAAGGGGTCCAGCGGCAAGAATCCCGCGTCCTCGATCACGCCGGGACCGTCCGGCTCGGGCCCCGCGATCAGTCAAGCGCCGGGTGGGCGGGACGAGTCGAGCGAGGGCACCGGCGACAGCTCGGGGTCCGGCTCCGGGTCGGGGTCCGGCTCGGACACCGGTTCGGGTGGCGGCGGCTCGGGAGCGGGCGGCTCCGGTTCCGACGGCTCGGGCTCGGGCGGCGGCACGGACGACGGGGCCAACGGCAGCGGTTCGAGCACGACCCTCCCGGCGGGCACCACGCTGCCCAACTGCACCGCCAGCGTCGTGAAGTTGACCCTGCGCAGCGTGCGGAACTCCTACTCGCCCGACGAGACGCCCACCTTCCAGCTCATCGCGAGGAACTCCTCCGGCAGTGACTGCAAGGTCGACCTCGGACCGAAGTCGGCCGTGCTGACGATCACTCGGGCGGGGAGCGAGGACGACTACTGGTCGTCGGCCGACTGCCCGAAGGTGTCCGGGAGCCTGCTGTACCGGGTGCCGGCCGGGCAGAGCTTCACCTACACCGTGAAGTGGGACCGCAAGCCGAGCGCCGCCGAGTGTGCGACGCCTCCGGCGGGGGTGGCCGGGGCGGGGACGTACCTGCTGGAGGCGAAGGCCCCGGGATTCACCACGGCGCAGACGTCGTTCGTCCTGGCGGCCGACTAGGACCTCGACGGTCGCGTCAGACGTACCGCTCGAGGATCGACGACTCCGCCAGGCGCGACAGTCCCTCGCGGACGCTGCGGGCCCGGGCCTCGCCCACGCCGTCGACCGTCTGGAGGTCGTCGACGCTGGCGGCGAGGAGCTTCTGAAGTCCGCCGAAGTGTTCCACCAGGCGGTCGATGATGGCGCCGGGCAGGCGGGGAACCTTGGCCAGGAGGCGGAAGCCACGCGGCGAGACCGCCGAGTCGAGGGCCTCGGGCGAACCGGTGTAGCCCAACGCGCGCGCCACCGTGGACAGTTCGAGCAGCTCGGCATGGGTGAGGGCGTCCAGCTCGGACAGCGCCTCGTCGACCGTGCGGGAACGCTTGGCGGTGGGCTCGGGCACGTAGTCCCGGACCACCAGCTCGCGCTCCGGCTCCACGCCCGCGATCAGCTCGTCGAGCTGGAGGGCCAGCAGACGCCCGTCGGTGCCCAGTTCGACCACGTACTCGGCGATCTCGGTGGCGATCCTGCGCACCATCTCCAGGCGCTGGGCCACCGCGGAGACGTCCCGGACCGTCACCAGGTCCTCGATCTCCAGCGCCGACAGCGTGCCCGCCACCTCGTCCAGGCGGAGCTTGTAGCGCTCCAGGGTGGCGAGGGCCTGGTTGGCGCGGGACAGGATCGCCGCCGAGTCCTCCAGGACGCGGCGCTGGCCGTCGACGTACAGGGCGATCAGCCGCATCGACTGGGAGACCGAGACGACCGGGAAGCCGACCTGCTTGGAGACACGGTCCGCCGTGCGGTGCCGGGTGCCCGTCTCCTCCGTGGGGATCGTGGGGTCCGGGACGAGCTGGACGCCGGCGCGCAGGATCTTCGACAGGTCGGAGGAGACCACGATGCCGCCGTCGAGCTTGCACAGCTCCCGCAGCCGGGTCGCGGTGAACTCGACGTCCAGGACGAACCCGCCCGTACACATCGTCTCGACGGTCTTGTCGGAGCCGAGCACGATGAGCCCGCCGGTGTTGCCGCGGAGCACCCGCTCGAGCCCGTCGCGCAGGGCGGTGCCCGGAGCCACCGCGCTCAGCGCGGCGCGCATCAGGCCCTCGGCACGGGAACTCCCACCGGACTTTCCGGGAGCTGCCGCCCGGTCGTTGGCTGCCACTGCACTCCTCCGGTCGCAGGTTCTTCAGGCGCTCCCGTTCGCGCACTCGGTTCGTACGGACGGGCGAGACCAGGGCAAAGTCTACCGGCGGTCCTCCGCCTCCCGTGGGGCCTCTCGGCGACGGGACCTCGGCAGGACCCGCAGCGCGTCCCCCATGTCCGCGACTTCGAGGACCTTCATGCCGGCCGGGATCTTGCCGGGATCGCCCGGTACGAGCGCGTGCGTGAAGCCCAGCCGGTGGGCCTCGGCCAGCCTGCGCTGGACGCCCGTGACCCGTCTGACCTCGCCCGCGAGGCCCACTTCGCCGATCGCGACCAGGTTCTTGGGCAGGGGGGTGTCACTGGCCGCGGAGGCAAGGGCCAGGGCGATCGCCAGGTCCGCAGCGGGCTCGGAGAGCTTCACACCGCCGACCGTCGCCGAGTAGATGTCCCGCTTGCCGAGCGCGCTGATGCGGCCGCGCTGTTCCAGGACGGCCAGCATCATCGAGACCCGGGACGTCTCCAGGCCGGAGGTGGTGCGCCGGGGCGAGGGGATCTGTGAGTCTACGGTGAGCGCCTGGACCTCGGCGACCAGGGGCCGACGCCCCTCCAGGGTGACGGTCAGACAGGTCCCAGGGACCGGTTCGTCACGTCTGGTCAGGAAAAGTCCGCTCGGGTCGGCCAGGCCCGTGATGCCCTCGTCGTGCAGTTCGAAGCAGCCGACCTCGTCGGTGGCGCCGTAGCGGTTCTTCACCCCGCGCACCAGACGCAGGCGCGCGTGCCGGTCGCCCTCGAAGTGCAGGACGACGTCCACCAGGTGCTCCAGCAGGCGCGGTCCGGCGATCGCCCCGTCCTTCGTGACATGGCCCACCAGCAGCGTGGACATGCCGCGGTCCTTGGAGGCGCGGATCAGGGCCCCGGCGACCTCGCGGACCTGCGCCATACCGCCCGGCGCCCCGTCGATCTCGGGGGAGGCCACCGTCTGCACCGAGTCGAGGATCAGCAGCGACGGCTTCACCGCGTCCAAGTGGCCGAGGACGGAGGCCAGATCGGTCTCGGCCGCCAGATAGAGATGGTCGTCGATGGCGCCGATCCGGTCGGCGCGCAGCCGGACCTGGCTCGCCGACTCCTCACCCGTCACATAGAGGGTGCGGTGTTCGTCACTCGCCGACTTGGCCGCCACGTCCAGCAGCAGCGTCGACTTGCCGACGCCGGGCTCGCCCGCGAGCAGCACCACCGCGCCGGGCACCAGACCGCCGCCGAGGACGCGGTCGAGCTCGGGCACGCCGGTCGTGCGGGCGGTCGCCTGCCGGCCGTCGACCTGGCCGATCGGCACGGCGGAGGTGGTGACGCGCCCCGGCGCCGTCGTACGGACCGCGGGCGCGCCGTACTCCTCGATCGTGCCCCAGGCCTGGCACTCGGGGCAGCGGCCGAGCCACTTGGCCGTCTGCCAGCCGCATTCGGTGCAGCGGTAGGACGGGCGGTCCTTGGTGGTCTTGGTACGGGCAGCCATGGGGAAACCGTAACCGCCGCCACCGACAGCGGGGCCGGCCTGTGGACAACACCACGGCCCGCCTGTGGACAACCCGCCCGGCCGCACCCGGGACACCTGCGGAGAATCCGGACACCCCCTGTGATCCGGCCACCCACCACCACGAACGAGCCACGGAATCCTCCATTCCTGTCCCCGATTGAGGGATCGTTTCACCCGTACGGATTAAAAGGACTCAAGGGACAAGAAGAGCCCGTTCCGCGCCGCCTACGGTCCACGGGTGATGAGCAGCAGCCCCGAGATCTCGACCCGCACGACCGGTGCACACCGGGCGCACCGGGAGGCGCGCGACCGCGCCGCGGGGCGCACGCTCGCGCACCGCCCGCCCGCGCGCTACGAGCCGTACCTGGACGGCCTGTTCACCTACTGCCTGTCCGCGCTGTGCGACCACGAAGCGGCCACCGCCGCCCTCGGGGACGTCCTCGCGCTCGCCGAGCGGCGCGGGCAGCGCATCCCGGACGCCGGGGAGCGCCGGGCCTGGCTGTACGCGCTGGCACGCTGGGCGTGCCTGCGCAAGCTGGCCGAGGCCAAGCAGAAACGTCAGCGCACCCATGCGGCCGGGCGCACCGCGGCCCCCCGCACGTCCGGCGCGCACACCGGCGCACCGTCCGGCGCCCCCACCACGGAGAGCCCCGACACCCCGGACGCACTCCAGGAGGAGCGGCGCCGCGAACTCGCCCTGCTGGCCTGGCCGGAGGCGGCCGGCACCACCCCCGAGCAGCGCGAGGCGCTCGAACTCGCCGTACGCCACCACCTCGCCGCCCACGAGGTCGCCGCCGTCCTCGGCATGGACCACGCCGCCGCCCGCGAACTGCTCGCCTCGGCCGCCTGCGAGGTCGAGCGCACCCGCGCGGCCCTCGCCGTCGTGGAGACCGGCGGCTGCCCCGGAGTGTCCCGCCTCACCGGCGAGCACCAGCTGGTCCTCAGCGCGGCCCTGCGCCGCGAGCTCGTCCGGCACGTCGACGACTGCCCCCGCTGCCGCCGGGCCGCCGAGCGCGCCGTCCCCGGCCAGTGGCCCGGCACCGGCGTCACCCCCGCGGAGCTGCCCGTCCTGGAGGCGCCCCGCCCGGCCCTGCACCTCGCCATGACGCACCACGCGCGCGTGCGGGGCTCCGCCGCGCCCCGGTTCGACAGACGGGGCTTCCCGATGGACCCCAAGGACCGCGCGGCCCGCCGCGACCGCCTTCGCGCGCGTGCCGTCACGACCACCGTCGTCGCCACCGTCGTCGCGGCGCCCGTGTTCGCCCTGTGGGCGGCCTACCGGGGTGCCCCCACCGCCGACGCCGACGGCCGCTCGGTCGGCGCCGGAGAGGCACCGGGCCCCGGAGCCCTGGACGGCGAGGCGCCGAGCGGCTACGAGAACGCGGGCAACGCCAGCACCCGGCCCGCCACCGGCTTCGGCAAGGGCGGAAAGCCGGACGTGTCCGTGGAAGTCGTCAGCGTCTCCGGAGTCGGCGCGAAGGACGCGGGCCGGCTGACCGTGAGCGCGATCACCAGCGGCGACACCACCCTGATCACCCTGACCGCCGCCCGGGACGCCGACGGCCCCGTCCGCTGGTCCGCCTCCACCGGAGCGTCCTGGATCTACCTCAGCCGCTCCACCGGCGCCCTGCACCCCAGCGAATCCGTCACGATCAAGGCCTACGTCGACCCCTTGCGCGAGCCCTCAGGGCACTGGCACGCACGCGTGGCGATCGCCCCCGCGGGCGCCGTGGTCACCATCGAGGGCTACGGCACCGCGTCCGGCCCGGCCCCCGGCACGGGCGAGGGCCCCGGCCAGGGCACCCCGGCCCCGCCGACCACGCGCCCGGACCCGGATCCCCCGACCCCGCCCTCCCCGGACCCCACACCGAGCGGCCCCCCGCCCGCCACCGACCCCCAGCCCACCCCCAGCGACTCCCCGACGACCCCGGAGGGCTCGACCCCACCGCCCGACGGCGGCGCCACGAGCACCACCGCCCCCTAGGGGCCTCAGTCGACGGGATCCGCCGGATGCGGTGCCAGCAACGGAAGCTGCGAGGCCAGACGCTCCTCGCACAGCTCGACGAGACGGTCGTAGCCCGCCTTGCCCATCAGCTCGGTCAGCTCCGGCCGGTAGGACACGTACACCGGGTCGCCCGCGCCGTGCGCCGAGGTCGCCGACGTGCACCACCAGTGCAGGTCGTGGCCGCCCGGGCCCCAGCCACGGCGGTCGTACTCGCCGATCGAGATCTGGAGCACGCGCGTGTCGTCCGGCCGGTCGATCCAGTCGTACGTCCGCCGGACCGGAAGCTGCCAGCAGACGTCCGGCTTGGTCTCCAGGGGCTCGCGGCCCTCCCTGAGCGCCAGGATGTGCAGCGAGCAGCCCGCGCCGCCGGAGAAGCCGGGACGGTTCTGGAAGATGCAGGAGCCCTGGAAGGGCCGGGTCTGCCGGTCGCCGTCCTCGTCCTCCGCCACCCAGCCGTTCAGCACGCCCTCGGCGTGGTGCTGCCAGATGTCCGGGGTGAGACGCGCCACATGCTCGGCGACCCGCTGCTCGTCGTCCTCGTCGGAGAAGTGGGCACCCAGCGTGCAGCACCCGTCGTCCGCGCGGCCCGCCTGGATGCCCTGGCAGCCGCTGCCGAAGATGCAGTTCCAGCGAGAGGTCAGCCATGTCAGATCGCACCGGAAGACCTGCTCGTCGTCCGCAGGATCCGGGAACTCCACCCACGCGCGTGCGAAGTCGAGCCCCTTCTCGTCCGCCGCTGCCGTCACCGGCTTCGCCCGCGAAGAACCGCCGGTTGTTTTGTCGGTCTTCGCCTTTTTCGTCTTTGGCACCCGTCCAGGGTAAGTCGCAGAAGCCCACTTCGGGGACGGTCCACGGCCTCACTGGCAGTAGCGTTCCCTACATGAGACTCGGTGTCCTCGACGTGGGATCGAACACGGTGCATCTGCTGGTGGTGGACGCACACCCCGGCGCGCGCCCGCTGCCCGCGCACTCGCACAAGGCCGAACTGCGCCTCGCCCAACTGCTCGACGAGGACGGCGCCATCGGCCCCGACGGCGTCGACAGACTGATCACGGTCGTCCACGAGTCGCTCCAGGCCGCCGAGGACAAGGGCGTCGAGGACCTCCTGCCGTTCGCGACCTCCGCCGTGCGCGAGGCCACCAACGCCGACGACGTCCTCGCGCGCGTGCAGGCCGAGACCGGTGTGGAGCTGCAGGTCCTCACCGGCTCCGAGGAGGCCCGGCTCACCTTCCTCGCCGCCCGCCGCTGGTTCGGCTGGTCGGCCGGGAAACTCCTGGTCCTCGACATCGGCGGCGGCTCCCTGGAGATCGCCTACGGCATCGACGAGGAGCCCGACGCGGCCGTCTCCCTCCCGCTCGGCGCCGGCCGCCTCACCGCGGGCTGGCTGCCCGGCGACCCGCCCGACCCCGAGGACATAAGGACCCTGCGCCGGCACGTCCGCGCGCAGATCGCCCGGACCGTCGGGGAGTTCAGCCGCATCGGCGCCCCCGACCACGTCGTCGCCACCTCCAAGACGTTCCGCCAGCTCGCCCGCATCGCCGGCGCCGCCCGCTCCACCGAGGGCCTCTACGTCCAGCGCGAACTCAAGCGCGAGTCCCTGGAGGCCTGGGTGCCCCGCCTGGCCGGCATGACCTACGCCCAGCGCGCGGAACTCCCCGGCGTCTCCGAGGGCCGCGCCAACCAGCTCCTGGCCGGCGCCCTGGTGGCCGAGGGCACGATGGACCTCTTCGGCGTGGAAACGGTGGAAATCTGCCCCTGGGCCCTGAGGGAGGGCGTGATCCTACGGCGCCTGGACCACATGGGCTCGTCGTGAGCGCCCCGAAGGGGCGCGGGGAACTGCGCGACGAGCCACAACGGACCCGCACCCGCCCGTGGCGTACCCCACAACGGCGAGCACGCGCCCGGCACTCGGCCAACCGCACCCCGTAACCTGTCCCCCATGGCAGAGCCAGTCGTACGGATCCCGGACGCGAAGGTCGCCCTGTCGACGGCGTCCGTGTACCCGGAGTCGACGGCGACGGCCTTCGAGATCGCCGCGCGCCTCGGGTACGACGGCGTCGAGGTCATGGTCTGGAACGACCCCGTCAGCCAGGACATCGAGGCGCTGCGCAGGCTCAGCGACTACCACGGCGTGCCCATCCTCGCCGTGCACGCCCCCTGTCTGCTCATCACCCAGCGGGTGTGGTCCACCGACCCCTGGGTGAAGCTGCAGCGGGCCCGCGCCGCCGCCGAGAAGCTCGGCGCGACCACCGTCGTCGTCCACCCGCCCTTTCGCTGGCAGCGCCAGTACGCGCGGGACTTCGTCCAGGGCATCTGGCGGATGGCGAACGAGACCGAGGTGCGGTTCGCCGTCGAGAACATGTACCCCTGGCGCTACCGCGACCGCGAGATGCTCGCGTACGCCCCCGACTGGGACGTCACCAAGGACGACTACCGGCACTTCACGATCGACCTCAGCCACGCCTCCACGGCCCGCACGGACGCCCTCCAGATGGTCGACCGCATGGGCGACCGCCTCGGCCACGTCCACCTCGCCGACGGAAACGGCTCGGCCAAGGACGAGCACCTGGTCCCCGGCCGCGGCGGTCAGCCCTGCGCCGAACTGCTGGAGCGGCTCGCGCTGAGCGGTTTCGACGGCCATGTCGTCATCGAGGTGAACACCCGGCGTGCCATGTCCGGTGCCGAGCGTGAGGCCGACCTCGCGGAAGCCCTCGCGTTCACCCGGCTGCACCTGGCGTCGTCGGCGAAGGTGCCCCGGCGGTGACCGAGACCGGCGGGACCTCCCGACGCCGCGGCCGGCCCCCTCGTACCGAAGCGGCCGACACGCGCGACCGCATCCTGGCCGCCGCGCGGGAGGAGTTCTCCGAGCGGGGGTACGAGAAGACGTCCGTGCGGGGGATCGCCAAGGCGGCCGGGGTGGACTCCGCCCTCGTGCACCACTACTTCGGCACCAAGGAACAGATCTTCGAGGCGGCGATCGAGGTCGCCTTCGCACCCGCGTTCGAGGCGCCCGTCGCGATCGCCGAAGGGCCGCTGGAGGGCGTGGGGGAGCGGATGGCCCGGTTCGTCTTCGGCGTCTGGGAGAACCCCGCCACGCGCGCGCCCCTCCTCGCGATCGTGCGCTCGGCCGTCACCAACGACACCGCGGCGGCCGTCTTCCGGCGCCTGGTCGCCTCCCAGGTGCTGCGCCGGGTCGCCGCCCAGGTCGACCTGCCGGACGCGGAGCTGCGCGCCGAGCTGGCGGCCGCGCAGCTGGTGGGCTGCGCGATGCTGCGGTACGTGATCAAGGTGGAGCCGCTCGCCTCGGCGGACCTCGAACTGATCATCGCGCGCGTGGCACCCGTCGTACAGGGACATCTCACCGCGCCCTGACACCGGGACCGGACCCCGGCACCGGGACCGGACCGGCCCCGGCACCGAGACGCGCATCCCGCATTCCGGACACCTCGTCCCGCACCCTGGATGACCGGCGTACGCTCGTTAAGCAGTCAGAAGTCTCTCTGACGGAAGTCTCTCAAGGAGCGAGCGACGATGCCCGAGCTGAGGTCCCGCACAGTCACCCACGGCCGCAACATGGCGGGCGCCCGCGCCCTTATGCGCGCCTCCGGTGTACCCGGTGCGGACATCGGCCGGAAGCCGATCATCGCGGTGGCCAACAGCTTCACCGAGTTCGTGCCCGGCCACACCCATCTGCAGCCGGTCGGCCGGATCGTCAGCGAGGCGATCACCGAGGCCGGCGGCATCCCGCGCGAGTTCAACACGATCGCCGTCGACGACGGCATCGCCATGGGCCACGGCGGCATGCTCTACAGCCTGCCCTCCCGCGACCTGATCGCGGACAGCGTGGAGTACATGGTCGAGGCCCACTGCGCCGACGCCCTGGTCTGCATCTCCAACTGCGACAAGATCACTCCGGGCATGCTGATGGCCGCCCTGCGGCTGAACATCCCCACGGTCTTCGTCTCCGGCGGTCCCATGGAGTCCGGCCGCGCCACCCTCGTCGACGGCACGGTCCGCACCCTCGACCTGGTCGACGCGATCTCCGACGCCGTCAACGACAAGATCTCGGACGAGGACATCCTCCGCATCGAGGAGAACGCCTGTCCGACCTGCGGCTCCTGTTCCGGCATGTTCACGGCCAACTCGATGAACTGCCTGACCGAGGCCATCGGCCTCTCCCTCCCCGGCAACGGCTCGGTCCTCGCCACCCACACCGCGCGCAAGCAGCTCTACGTCGACGCCGCGCGCACGGTGATGGACATCACCCGCCGCTACTACGAGCAGGACGACGAGACGGTCCTGCCGCTCAACGTCGCGACCTTCGCCGCGTTCGAGAACGCCATGGCGCTGGACATCGCGATGGGCGGCTCCACCAACACGATCCTGCACCTGCTGGCCGCCGCCCAGGAGGCGGGCGTCCCGTTCGGCCTGGAGGAGATCGACGCCGTCTCGCGCCGTGTGCCGTGCCTGGCGAAGGTCGCGCCCAACGTCGCCAAGGACCGCACGTACTACATGGAGGACGTGCACCGCGCCGGCGGCATCCCCGCCCTCCTCGGCGAACTGCACCGCGCTGGCCTGCTCAACGAGGACGTGCACGCCGTCCACAGCCCCTCCCTGGCCGACTGGCTGAAGACCTGGGACGTGCGCGGCGGCTCCCCGTCCGCCGAGGCCGTCGAGCTGTGGCACGCGGCGCCCGGCTGCGTCCGCTCCGCCGAGGCCTTCTCCCAGTCCGAGCGCTGGGAGGCCCTCGACGAAGACGCCGAGGGCGGCTGCATCCGCTCCGCCGAGCACGCGTACTCCAAGGACGGCGGCCTCGCGGTCCTGCGCGGCAACCTCGCCGTCGACGGGTGTGTCGTCAAGACGGCCGGCGTCGACGAGTCGATCTGGACCTTCGAGGGCCCCGCGGTCGTCTGCGAGTCGCAGGAGGAGGCCGTCGAGAAGATCCTCAACAAGCAGGTCACGCACGGCGACGTCGTCGTCATCCGCTACGAGGGCCCCAAGGGCGGCCCCGGCATGCAGGAGATGCTCTACCCGACGTCGTTCCTCAAGGGCCGCGGCCTCGGCAAGACCTGCGCCCTGATCACCGACGGCCGCTTCTCCGGCGGCACCTCCGGTCTGTCCATCGGCCACGCGTCCCCCGAGGCGGCCTCCGGCGGCACCATCGCCCTCGTCCAGGACGGCGACCGCATCCGCATCGACATCCCGAACCGCACGATCGAGTTGCTCGTCGACGACGCGGAACTCGCCCGCCGTGAGCAGGCGTTGAACGGGGTGTACGCCCCGTCCCAGCGCGAGCGCAAGGTCTCCGCCGCCCTGCGCGCCTACGCGGCGATGGCCACCAGCGCCGACAAGGGCGCGGTGCGGGACGTGTCGAAGCTGGGCTGATCCACGCCGGGTTGATCCACAGCCTGTGGACGACGAAGGGGCCGCCTCCCGGGAGGCGGCCCCTTCGCGCTCCGCCGACCGGGGCGTACCGGCCGGCGCGTCCTACCAGTTCCCGGGGTCCCGGCCGTCCACGGCGAACACACTGCCGTCGGGCGCGGTGGCGTAGACCCGGCCGTCGACCGGCAGCGGCGCCGGCAGGGAGCTCGCCACCCGGTCGGAGTGTCTGCCCAGCCGCGCCCGCGTCTGCCCGAGCATCCTGCCGGTGCGCGCGTCCACGCCGAGGAGCCGCCCGTCCGCGCCGGTGACGTACACATGCCCGTCGCCGACCGCCGGCCGCGAGCCGCGGAACAGCCCCGTCTCCAGGCTCCACAGCCGCTTGCCCGCCGCCGTGTCGACCGCCTCCAGCGCCCCTGCGGTGGACATCAGATAGACGACGTCGCCCTGCACGGTGGCCTCCGGGGACTGCCGCGGCACGGGCAGCGCCACGCGACGCGTCGCCCGGGACGCGGGGTCGTAGCGCACCACGGCCTCGGTGTCCGGGGTCGCCCGGTCGGCCGAGAGGAAGAAGACCTTCCCGTCATGGCTGCCGACCGCCCCCAGCGAGCCCTCCAGCCGCGCGCTCCACCGCACCTGCCCCGAGTCCGGGTCCACCGCGGTGACCTCGGTCGTCCCCGTGTCGGAGACGTTCGTCGCGTAGGCCAGCGGGTCCCCCGCGAAGGAGGAGAAGTACGGCACACCCCGGTCGGTGACGGCGTGCCGCCACTTCGTCCCGCCCGTCGCCCCGTCCACGGCGGTCACCGTCCCGTCGGCCGCGCTGAACAGGAGCGTGCCGCCCACCACCCGCAACCCGGTGTGCTCGGGCATGTCCCGCCGCCAGCTCACCTTGCCCGTCTTCGGGGCGAGCGCCTCCAGACGCCGGTCCGGGTCGGTCAGCGGCTGCACCAGCTCCCCGGCCAGCACCGGCGGGCCACTGCGCAGGGCGTCGGAGACGGAGTGCTTCCACAGCAGGGTGCCGTCGGTCGGGTCGAGGGCGAACACCACACCGGTCTGCCCGCACAGCAGTTCGCCCGCTCCGTACGAGCACTGCGGGGTGCTCTGCGTGGTGGACACCGACGGGGTGTCCCACGCGTCGAACGCGGCCGTCGTGGTCCGGGGGGTCGACTCGTGCGGCGTCGACCGGTCGCCCAGGAGCTGCACCGAGGCGAGCGTCCCACCGGCGAGCAGACCGAGCACGCCGGCCCCCACCGCCGTCCGCCGCATCGCCCGCCGGGGGCCGCGAGGGCCGGCGGTCCGCCGGGAGGGCTTCCCTGCCGGGTCACCCGGTGTCGCGCCGCCCTGCTCGCCCGACGCGAACGACCCGGAGGCATCGGCCCGTTCAGCCCGGCTCGCGCTTCCACCGGCTCCACCGGCTCCAGCAGCTCCAGCGGCTTTATCGGCTCCATCGGCCGTATCGGCGGCAACGCCCCTCGGCGGGCCCGCGCCCACCCCCGCGCCCGTAGCGACGCCCTCCGCCCGCGGTTCCGGTATGAACGCCTGCGTGTCGTACGACGCCGCCACCGACCGCAGTTCGCGCATCAGCTCGTCCGGCGTCGGCCGGTCCTCCGGCTCCTTGGCCAGGCAGCGCACGACCAGCGGCGCGAGATTCCCCGGCACGCCCGTCAGGTCCGGCTCGTCGTGCACGACCTGGTAGGCGACGACATAGGGGCTGTCGGAGTCGAACGGCCCGCGCCCGGTCGCCGCGTGCACCATCACCGACCCCAGCGCGAAGATGTCCGCGGCCGGCCCGACCTCCCGCGGCCGCCGGAACTGCTCCGGTGCCATGAACGGCGGAGTTCCGATCAACTTCCCCGTCTCGGTCCGCAGTTCGCTGTCTTTCGGCCGTGAGATCCCGAAGTCGATGACCTTCGGACCGTCCTCGGCGAGCAGGACGTTGCTCGGCTTGAGGTCCCGGTGCACGACCCCGACCCGATGGATGTCGCGCAGCGCCTCCGCCAGCCCCGCCATCAGCCGCCGCAACTCCCCCGAACTCATCGGCCCGTTCCGCTTCACCTGCTCGGCGAGCGTCGAGCCCGGGATGAACAGGGTGGCCATCCAAGGCCGTTCGGCATCCGGGTCCGCGTCCACGACGGGCGCGGTGAACGCCCCGCTCACTCTTCGAGCGGCCGCGACCTCCTGCCGGAAACGCCCCCTGAACTCGGGATCCCGCGCATAGTCGGCATGGACGACCTTCACCGCGACCTTCATCCCGGACGTGCTCCGGGCCAGGTGGACCACACCCATGCCGCCCGAGCCCAGCCGCGACTCCAAGCGGTAGTGACCGGCGTACTCCGGAAGTTCCGCTTCCGCGCCCTGCCCGGTGTTGCGCTGTGGCGACATGGACCACCCCCGTGCTGTTCTCCGCGCGCGCGACGCACGGAGCCTAGTCGATGACTGCTACGGGACAGAGGCGGCTTGCTAGCCTCCGCGTACGAATCACGCACATGTGTTTCATGGCGCGTTTCAGGGGAATGAAGGTGACCCCATGGCAGTCATGGGGTCCAACGGGGGAGGTTTTCCATGTCTGTCGACCGTGTCGAAGAAGCCGAGAGCGCCGGCACCTCGGAGGCCGTCGCCACGGCCGCGGCAGCCGCCGTCACCTACTACTCGATCGCCCCGGGCGTCCGGCTGAACGTCCGCAGCGGCCCCGGGACGGGCTACAGCATCGTGCGCGTCCTGCCCGAGGGGTCGAAGGTCCCGATCTACTGCCAGACGCCCGGCACGACGATCACCGGCCCGTACGGCACCTCGAACATCTGGGACAACATCGCCAGCGGCGAGTACGTCTCCGACTCCTACGTCCACACCGGCAGCGACGGCTACGTCGCCTCGCGCTGTTCCTGACATTCGGGGCGACCCACCCGGGAGCACCGCCGCCGGCCGGAGCCATAATCGTCCCGTGAGCGACGAGAACGGCACCCCGGACACCCCGGCGGGCTCCCGGGACACCCGGGACGCCGACGGCACGCAGGCCCCGCCCGCCGACGGGCCGGCCGGCTCCACCGGCCCCCGCCCCGAGCCCCTGCGCTTCTTCGGCACCACCTGGGTGGAGCACGACCAGGGCTACATCGCCCGCCGCTGCGCCGTGGCCGCGGGCGCGCTCGCCGCCACCGTCGGCTCCTGTCTGGTCCTGCGCTTCGCCTACCAGGGCGTGGCCATCGCCGAGACCGGCGGCTTCGTGACCCTGCTGGTCGTCGTCATGTTCGCGATCTGCAGCGCGCTCGCCTTCCGCACCACCTGGGACGGCTTCTCCAAGCGCCCCGACCCCGACCGCCAGGCCTCCCTGCGCGGCCTCCTCGCCATCGGTTTCGTCGGCTCCCTCGCCGCCTACTTCCTGCGCGCCCTGGCCGAGGCGCCCGGCGAGAAGCTTCACCGCGAGGAGTACGAGTCCGCGCTGGAGCAGCACCGGAAGCGCACCTCTCGTCGCACCGGCAATCCCTCCAAGAAGCGCCGCCGCAGCTGAGGGATGCGGCGAAGCCGGTCCGCTTCCTGCGTGTCCTGGGCGAGGCGCCCGGCGAGAAGCTTCGCCGCGAGGAGTACGAGTCCGCGCTGGAGCAGCACCGGAAGCGCACCTCTCGTCGCACCGGTAATCCCTCCAAGAAGCGCCGCCGCAGCTGAGGGATGCGGCGAAGCCGGTCTGCTTCCTGCGTGTCCTGGGCGAGGCGCCCGGCGAGAAGCTTCGCCGCGAGGAGTACGAGTCCGCACTGGAGCAGCACCGGAAGCGCACCTCCCGTCGCACCGGACGCCCGGCCCGGCCGCTGCCGACGGCTCGCGCCGCGGACCGCGTCCGTCCCCGAGGCCGTCACGGGCGCTCGGCCGAATAGCGACGCCCGCGCGACCACCCCGTTCACCATGGACGTATGACGGCCTCACCCCAATCCCGGTACCAGGCTCGCGCCCACTCCTTCAACGCCGCCGCGGTCCAGTACGCCGCGAACCGCCCCTCCTACCCACCCGCCCTCCTCGACGCGATCGAGACACTCACCGGTCGCCCCCTCGCCGGTGCCCGGGTCGCGGACATCGGTGCCGGCACCGGCATAGCCACCGCCCTGCTGCACGCCCGCGGCGCGCAGGTCGTCGCCGTCGAACCGGGGGAGGGCATGGCGGCACAGCTGCGCCGCACGCTCCCCGGCGTCCCGCTCGTCCGAGGCGACGGCAACCACCTCCCCCTCGCCACCGCCTCCCTCGACCTCCTCACCTACGCCCAGTCCTGGCACTGGACCGACCCGGCCCGCTCCGTCCCGGAGGCGCTGCGCGTGCTGCGGCCGGGCGGTGCGCTGGCCCTGTGGTGGAACACCAGCGCCGTGGACGTGCCGTGGATCGAGGCCCAGGCCCACCGCATGGAGCGCCTCCTCGGCGTCGACCACGTCGTGCAGAGGAACGGCGACGGCAGCCGCGCCGCCCTCGCCGACCCCACCGGCGGCCTCCACTTCGCCCACCGCACGGTCCGCTGAAGCCGCCGTGTCCCCCTCGACCTCCACCTGGCCAACATCGGCAGCCACTCGGCGTTCCTGATCCACGACGACAAGAGCACCGCCGCCTTCCTCGCCGAGGAACGCCGTCATCTCCTCGCCGCGTTCCCCGACGGCACCGTCGAGGAGACCTACGACGTCGAACTCCTCCTGGCCACGACACCCCGCCAGGACTGAGGCGCGGTCGCCCCCCCCACGCCGTCCACTAGGCCACCGGACTCCCCGCCGCCACCTCCCCCTGACGCCCCGCCCGCCGCTCCCGCGCAGCGGCCCATCCCTCGAGGGCCGCCGCGCAGGCGTGGTCCACATGCCGCAGCCCGCCCAGCTCCAGCCGCACCTCCCGGTCGGCCGGCAGGGCGTCCAACGCGTCCAGCAGCTTCGGCAGCCGCAGAAACGTCGCATGGCCCAGCACCCGCACCACGATCCCGGCCTCTCCCCGGTCCTCGGTCTCGACCTGCACATGGCTGATCTCCCACGCCGTCTTCGCGACGGCCAGCGCCAGCCCGACCAGCACCCCCTCGAACAGGTTCCCCACGACGATCGCCACCGCCGTGACCCCGAGCACGAGCAGTTCCCCCCGATGCCCGTCCCACAGCGCGCGCACCTCGCGCACCGGCACGAGCTTGCACCCGGCGTGCACCAGCAGCCCGGCCAGCGCCGCCACCGGGACGACCCCCAGCGCCCCGGGCACCACGGCCGTGAACAGCAGCAGCCACGCCCCGTGCAGCACCCGCGACGCCTTGGTCCGCGCCCCGGCCGCGACGTTCGCCGCGCTCCGCACGATCACCGCCGTCATCGGCAGCGCGCCCAGCACCCCGCACACCGCGTTGCCCGCGCCCTGCGCCATCAGCTCCCGGTCGTAGTCCGTCCTCCTCCCGTCGTGCAGCCGGTCCACCGCCGCCGCGCTGAACAGTGACTCCGCCGACGCGATCAGAGCGAACGCCACGACGGTCCCGATCACCCCCACGTCCGTCAGCCGCCCGAGATCCGCCGCCTGCGGAACCCGTACGACCTCCCACAGCCCCTGGACCCGGACCCGCCGCACCTCCAGGTCGAACCCCCAGGTCGCCGCCGACGCCAGCGCCACCGCCACCAACGGCGCGGGAACCAGCCGGGCCCCGCGCCGCCAACGCCCCCACAGCAGCACCACGACCAGGGTGGCACCCCCCACTGACAACGCCACGGGATCCACCCGCCCCGGCAGCGCCGACAGCCCGGCGAGCTTCCCGGGCCCGCCCGGCGGAGCGGCCGCGTCCCCGAGGGCGTACACCTGCCCGGCGACCAGGACCAGCCCGATGCCTGCGAGCATCCCCTGCACGACGGCCACCGACACGGCCCGGAACCACCGCCCGAGCCGCAGCGCCCCCAGCCCGAGCTGCACCAGCCCCGCCGCGAGCACGATCGCCCCGAGCACCTCCAGCCCGTACGCGTGCACGGCCTCGAACACCAGCACGGTGAGCCCGGCGGCCGGCCCGCTCACCTGGAGACTGCTGCCGGGCAACAGCCCGGCGACGAGCCCGCCCACGATTCCGGTGACCAGCCCCAGCTCGGCGGGCACACCCGAGGCCATGGCCACCCCCACGCACAGCGGCAGAGCGACGAGGAAGACGACGAGGGAAGCGCACAGATCGGCCTGACCGACCTTGCGCAGACGACGGGTCAGCATGGACAGCACCTCCGGCAGGGAACGGGAGATGCGTGGGCGCGCCGCACCGGGGGAGGGAGCGGCGTCATGAATTCCATTGTCGGTTACGGCGATCGGCTGGGGCAGGGGTTCGTGTACGGGGCGCGTGCGGGTTGAGGCACAGGAAGCGGAACATCCCCTTCCAATCCCACCCACGCGCGCCTGCGCCGTCGAATGCACCCCACTCGCCCAGCCGCTTGACGGCCGACCACCCCGCGAGCATTATTCATCACATGATGAATTCCATCCCCGAGCCGCCCGGCCCACCCGACACGCTCCCCGACACGTCCCCCGCCGTCGCCGCCCGCGACCTCACCGTCGACCGAGGCCCCCGCACCGTCCTGCGCTCCCTCGACTTCACCGTCCCGCGCGGCCAGATCACCGGCCTCCTCGGCCCCTCCGGATGCGGCAAGTCCACCCTGATGCGCGCCGTCGTCGGCACCCAGGCCAAGGTCACCGGCACCCTCGACGTCCTCGGCGGCCCCGCCGGCCACCCCACCCTCCGCACCCGCATCGGCTACGTCACCCAGGCCCCCTCCGTCTACGACGACCTGACGGTCCGCCAGAACCTCGAGTACTTCGCCGCCATCCTCGACCCCGGCCACGCCGCCGCCGACCGCCGCCACGACCACGTCACCCGCGCCATCGCCGACGTCGACCTCACCACCCATACCGACGCCCTCGCCGGCACCCTCTCCGGCGGCCAGCGAAACCGCGTCTCCCTCGCCGTCGCCCTCCTCGGCACCCCCGAACTCCTCGTCCTCGACGAACCCACCGTCGGACTCGACCCCGTCCTCCGCCGCGACCTGTGGACCCTCTTCCACCACCTCGCCGACACCCGAGGCACCACCCTCCTCATCTCCTCCCACGTCATGGACGAGGCCGAGCGATGCCACCGCCTGCTCCTCATGCGCGCGGGCGAGATCCTCGCCGACGGCACCCCCGACTCCCTGCGCACCCGCACCGGCGCCGACACCGTCGAGGCCGCCTTCCTCCACCTGGTCGACCAGGCGACCCAGGCCGCCCGCGCAAAGGAGACGACCCGATGACCACCTCCGCCGCACCCGCCCCCACCAGGGGCCTCAACGCCTCCCGCACCACCGCCACCGCCGCCCGCGTCCTGCGCCAGCTCCGCCACGACCCCCGCACCATCGCGCTGCTGCTCCTCATCCCCTGCCTGATGCTGGTCCTGCTGCGCTACGTCTTCGACGGCAGCCCGCGCACCTTCGACAGCATCGGCGCCTCCCTCCTCGGCATCTTCCCGCTCATCACGATGTTCCTCGTGACCTCCATCGCCACCCTGCGGGAACGCACCTCGGGCACCCTCGAACGCCTCCTCGCCATGCCCCTCGGCAAGGGCGACCTGATCGCCGGCTACGCGCTCGCCTTCGGCACGCTCGCGATCATCCAGTCCGCCCTCGCCACCGCCCTCGCGGTCTGGTTCCTCGACCTGGACGTCACCGGCTCCCCCTGGCTCCTGCTCCTCGTGGCCCTCCTGGACGCCCTCCTCGGCACCGCCCTCGGCCTCTTCGTCTCCGCCTTCGCCGCATCCGAGTTCCAGGCCGTCCAGTTCATGCCGGCCGTGATCTTCCCCCAACTCCTCCTCTGCGGCCTCTTCGCCCCCCGCGACACCATGCACCCCGCCCTCGAAGCCCTCTCCGACGTCCTCCCCATGTCCTACGCGGTCGACGGCATGAACGAGGTCCTCACCCACACCGACATGACGGCGACCTTCGTCCGCGACGCGCTGATCGTCGGCGGCTGCGCCCTCCTCGTCCTCATCCTGGGCGCGGCGACGCTACGACGACGCACCCCCTAGGGCCGATCCCGCCCACCGGACAACCGAGCCGCACCCCCACCCCCGATGCAAGGATGGGGAAGGACGACGCAACCCCCGGAGGGCCCCGCACCATGACCCAGAAAGTCGCAGTCCTCGGCACCGGCAAAATCGGCGAAGCCCTGCTCAGCGGAATGATCCGAGGCGGCTGGCCCCCGGCCGACCTCCTCGTCACCGCCCGCCGCCCCGAACGCGCCGAGGAACTCCGCACCCGCTACGGCGTCACCCCGGTCACCAACGCGGAAGCCGCCAAGACCGCCGACACCCTCATCCTCACGGTCAAACCGCAGGACATGGGCACCCTCCTCGACGAACTCGCCGGCCAGGTCCCCGCCGACCGCCTGGTGATCAGCGGCGCCGCCGGCATCCCGACCTCCTTCTTCGAGGAGCGACTCGCCCCCGGCACCCCCGTCGTCCGCGTCATGACGAACACCCCCGCCCTCGTCGACGAGGCCATGTCCGTCATCTCCGCCGGCAGCCACGCCACCGCCGACCACCTCGCCCACGCCGAGGAGATCTTCGGCTCCGTCGGCAAGACGCTCCGCGTCCCCGAGAACCAGCAGGACGCCTGTACCGCCCTCTCCGGCTCCGGCCCGGCCTACTTCTTCTACCTGGTCGAAGCCATGACCGACGCCGGCATCCTCCTCGGCCTCCCCCGCGACAAGGCCCACGACCTCATCGTGCAGTCCGCGATCGGCGCCGCGACGATGCTCCGCGACAGCGGCGAACACCCCGTCAAACTCCGCGAGAACGTCACCTCCCCCGCCGGCACCACCATCAACGCCATCCGCGAACTGGAGAACCACGGCGTACGGGCCGCCCTCATCGCCGCCCTGGAGGCCGCCCGCGACCGCAGCCGCCAACTGGCCTCCGGCAAGAAGGACTGACCCGCGCGACGGGGGCGGTCACCCCGCCGCGTCCACCACCTCCCGGGTGGTCACCACCCGCGCGAACCCGCCCCCGTGCAGCGACACCGCCGACGCCTGCGCCAGCTCCTCCGCACTCCGCCGCCAGCCGAACGGCCCCTCCAGATCGAACGTGTACGTCGCGTCGTACGCCACCACCACGTCGTACCCGAGATTCCCGCCCATCCGGGCCGTCGTCTCCACGCACATGTTGGTCTGGATCCCGGCCAGCACGATCTGCCCGATCCCCTCGGCCCCCAGCCAGGCCCCCAGATCCGGCGTCCCGAGAAAGGCCGAGTTCACGGTCTTCGTGACGAACAGCTCGGCACCGGCACCCTTGCCCCGCCTCTCCTGCACATACGACTTCAGCTCGTTCCCCTCGTATCCGGGCCGCAACGGCGACCCCGGCTTCACCGAGTCATGCCGCACGAACACGACGGGCCGCCCCGACGCCTGCCATACGTCGATGAGCGCGGCGATGTTGTCATCCGCCCCCGGGTTGTTCCGCGGCCCCCAGAAGCCGGCCTCCTCGAAGCCCTGCTGCACGTCCACGACCACCAGCGCTGCGTTCTCTGCGATGTCCATGCCCACGATCCTGCCGCCGGCACCGACACCACCCCAGAGGTCCAAAAGTCAGCGATCGATGGTTTACTGCCAGACATGGCCCCCGCCTACCGCGTCGCCCTCGTAGCCTTCCCCGGTATCCGCGCCTTCGACGTCTCCGTCATCACCGAGGTCTGGGGCGCCGACCGCACCGACCGCGGCGCCCCCGCCTTCGACCTGCGCCGCGTCGCCCTCGACACCACCCCCGTCCCGATGCGCGGCGGACTCGCCCTGCACCCCGACCGCACCCTCACCTGGCTCACCCGCGCCGACCTGATCCTCGTCCCCGGCCTCGACGACCACCTCACTCCCGCACCCACCCCCGTCCTCGACGCACTCCGCCGCGCCCACTCCCGCGGCACCACCCTCGCCGCACTCTGCGGCGGAGCCTTCACCCTCGCCCAGGCCGGCCTCCTCGACGGCCGCCGAGCGATCACCCACTGGAACCTCATCGACCTCCTGCGCACCCACCACCCCCAGGTCACCGTCGTCCCCGACGCCCTCTTCATCGAGCACGACAACATCTGGACCGCCGCAGGAACGGCAGCCGGCATCGACCTCTGCCTGCACCTGGTCCGCCGCTCCCACGGCGCCGAAGCGGCCGCCACCATCGCCCGCTCGATGGTCACCGCCCCCTTTCGCACCGGCAGTCAGGCACAGTTCATCGAGCACCCCACCGCGCCCGCCGACCGCGACGCCGACACCCTCGCCGCCGTACGCGAACACGCCCTGCGCCACCTGCACGAACCACTGACCGTCGCCGACCTGGCGGCTCACGCGGGTATGTCCCCCCGCAGCTTCGCCCGCCACTTCACCGCCGCCACCGGAACCACCCCCCTGCGCTGGCTCCTCGACCAGCGCGTCGCCGCAGCCCAGAAACTCCTCGAACGCACCGACCTCCCCATGCCCGAGGTCGCCCGCCGCGCGGGCTTCGGCAGCGAGGTCACGATGCGCCAGCACTTCGCCTCGCGCCTCGCCACCAGCCCACGCGCCTACCGAGCCGCGTTCAGCACCCCACCCGCGACGGACTCCGCCTCACTCGCCGGCGGCAGCAACCCGATCGCGCGATAAGCCGCGTCCACTACCGGACGCGCCCGCTCCCGCGCCTTATTCGCCCCATCCCGGAGCACCCCCTCGACATAGGCGGGATCCGCACACAACTCCTTGTGCCGAGCCCGCACCGGCCGCAACACCTCGACCACGGCTTCCGCCGCGGCCGTCTTCAAAGTGCCGTACGACTGATGAACGGCCGCGAGGTCCTCGGGGTTCCCGCCCGTACAAGCAGCGAGGATCTCGAGCAGATTCGCGACCCCCGGCCGCCCCACCCGGTCGTACACGACCTCCCGCCCGCTGTCCGTGACGGCCCGCATGATCTTCTTCCGCACCACATCCGGCTCGTCGAGCAGATAGACGATCCCCGGCCCGAAGTCGTCGCTCTTCCCCATCTTCGACCCCGGCTGCTGCAGGTTCATCACCCGCGCGGCCACCGCCGGCAGCGTCGCCTTCGGTACCACGAACGTGTGCCCGTACCGCTGGTTGAACCGCACTGCCAGATCCCGCGCCAGCTCCACGTGCTGCGCCTGGTCGTCCCCCACCGGCACCTCGTCGGTCCCGTACGCCAGGATGTCCGCCGCCATCAGCACCGGATACGTCAGCAGCGACAGCCGCACGCTTCCCCCGCGCTCCCGCTCCCGCGCGGCCTTCACCTTGTACTGGATCATCCGCCGCATCTCGCCGTCGGTGGCCACGCACTCCAGCAGATACGACAGCCGCGCATGCTCGTCGACATGGCTCTGTACGAAGAGGGTGCACAGCCGGGGATCCAGCCCCGCCGCCAGCAGCAGCGTCGCGGCCTGCCGACTCAGCCGACGCACCCGCGCCGGATCGTGGTCCACGGTCAGCGCGTGCAGATCGACCACGCAGAACAGCGCGTCCGAGCGGTGCTGGTCGACCTGGACCCACTGCCGCATGGCCCCCAGGTAGTTCCCCAACGTCAGATGCCCGGTCGGCTTGATCCCGCTGAAGACCCTCGTCATCTCCACTCCTTCTCCTGGGTTTCCCCTGGTCGGGGCCGCCGTCCCGGCCGGCCGACCCTCAGGACTCCCGGAAGGAGATACGAGAACGGCCGCCGAGGCGGCGGCCGTTGTACGCATACGTGGGTACGGCCGCCGTCAGGCGGCCCACCAGAGCTGGGTGCACGTACGCGTAGTCGTAGTCACGTCGTCCACGGTACGCCCTCGGGGGACCCGTGGACGTGGGTTGACACACCCCGGCCCGATACGTAGTGTTCTCCGAGTTGTCCGACGTGAGCGCCGACTCCGGTCGGTCCCCGGACAGCCATTCCGCAAGTACCAACCACTCTCGGCGAGCAGTCGATTCGTCTGCCGTCGTGTCATTGGCGTGCGTATTCGCGAAATGAGGAATCCGCGTTCGAAAGGACGCAGCCCCCGATTGGCTTCGGGAGCGGGGAATCCGCTAAAGTCTCACTCGTCGGAACGGCCGAAGGGCCGGGAAGACAACCCCCCCGCTGACTGGGAATCAGACGCCGAAAGGATCTGATAGAGTCGGAACTGCCGGAAAGGAAACCGCGAAACAAAAGCGGGTACCTGGAAAGCACCGAGGAAATCGGATCGAGAAAAGATCTGATAGAGTCGGAAACGCAAGACCGAAGGGAAGCCCGGAGGAAAGCCCGAGAGAGTCGGGTGAGTACAAAGGAAGCTTTCGTTCCTTGAGAACTCAACAGCGTGCCAAAAATCAACGCCAGATTAGTTGATACCCCGTCCCCGGCAGTGATAGCCGAGGATGAGGTTCCTTTGAAAAAACACAGCGAGGACGCTGTGAGCCGGGAGGACTATTCCTCCTCCTGGTTCCGCTCTCGTGGTGTTCATCCCGATTACGGGAAAACATTCACGGAGAGTTTGATCCTGGCTCAGGACGAACGCTGGCGGCGTGCTTAACACATGCAAGTCGAACGATGAAGCCCTTCGGGGTGGATTAGTGGCGAACGGGTGAGTAACACGTGGGCAATCTGCCCTTCACTCTGGGACAAGCCCTGGAAACGGGGTCTAATACCGGATATCACTCTCGCAGGCATCTGTGAGGGTCGAAAGCTCCGGCGGTGAAGGATGAGCCCGCGGCCTATCAGCTTGTTGGTGAGGTAACGGCTCACCAAGGCGACGACGGGTAGCCGGCCTGAGAGGGCGACCGGCCACACTGGGACTGAGACACGGCCCAGACTCCTACGGGAGGCAGCAGTGGGGAATATTGCACAATGGGCGAAAGCCTGATGCAGCGACGCCGCGTGAGGGATGACGGCCTTCGGGTTGTAAACCTCTTTCAGCAGGGAAGAAGCGAAAGTGACGGTACCTGCAGAAGAAGCGCCGGCTAACTACGTGCCAGCAGCCGCGGTAATACGTAGGGCGCAAGCGTTGTCCGGAATTATTGGGCGTAAAGAGCTCGTAGGCGGCTTGTCACGTCGGGTGTGAAAGCCCGGGGCTTAACCCCGGGTCTGCATTCGATACGGGCTAGCTAGAGTGTGGTAGGGGAGATCGGAATTCCTGGTGTAGCGGTGAAATGCGCAGATATCAGGAGGAACACCGGTGGCGAAGGCGGATCTCTGGGCCATTACTGACGCTGAGGAGCGAAAGCGTGGGGAGCGAACAGGATTAGATACCCTGGTAGTCCACGCCGTAAACGGTGGGAACTAGGTGTTGGCGACATTCCACGTCGTCGGTGCCGCAGCTAACGCATTAAGTTCCCCGCCTGGGGAGTACGGCCGCAAGGCTAAAACTCAAAGGAATTGACGGGGGCCCGCACAAGCAGCGGAGCATGTGGCTTAATTCGACGCAACGCGAAGAACCTTACCAAGGCTTGACATACACCGGAAACGGCCAGAGATGGTCGCCCCCTTGTGGTCGGTGTACAGGTGGTGCATGGCTGTCGTCAGCTCGTGTCGTGAGATGTTGGGTTAAGTCCCGCAACGAGCGCAACCCTTGTCCTGTGTTGCCAGCATGCCCTTCGGGGTGATGGGGACTCACAGGAGACCGCCGGGGTCAACTCGGAGGAAGGTGGGGACGACGTCAAGTCATCATGCCCCTTATGTCTTGGGCTGCACACGTGCTACAATGGCAGGTACAAAGAGCTGCGAAACCGTGAGGTGGAGCGAATCTCAAAAAGCCTGTCTCAGTTCGGATTGGGGTCTGCAACTCGACCCCATGAAGTCGGAGTTGCTAGTAATCGCAGATCAGCATTGCTGCGGTGAATACGTTCCCGGGCCTTGTACACACCGCCCGTCACGTCACGAAAGTCGGTAACACCCGAAGCCGGTGGCCCAACCCCTTGTGGGAGGGAGCTGTCGAAGGTGGGACTGGCGATTGGGACGAAGTCGTAACAAGGTAGCCGTACCGGAAGGTGCGGCTGGATCACCTCCTTTCTAAGGAGCACTTCTAGGCCGCCTAGGCGGTCCAGAGGCCAGTACATCAGCGAACGTCTGATGCTGGTTGCTCATGGGTGGAACGTTGATTATTCGGCACACTTGACCTGCTCTGGTCGCTAGTACTGCTTCGGCGTGGAACGCGAGATGGAGGGGCGAGAGTGTCGGGCACGCTGTTGGGTGTCTGAGGGAATGAACCCTCGGATGCCGGCCCCGGTGAAGCATCAGAGTTCTGGTGTGTGACGGGTGGCTGGTCGTTGTTTGAGAACTGCACAGTGGACGCGAGCATCTGTGGCCAAGTTTTTAAGGGCGCACGGTGGATGCCTTGGCACCAGGAACCGATGAAGGACGTGGGAGGCCACGATAGTCCCCGGGGAGTCGTCAACCAGACTTTGATCCGGGGGTTTCCGAATGGGGAAACCCGGCAGTCGTCATGGGCTGTCACCCGCTGCTGAACACATAGGCAGTGTGGAGGGAACGAGGGGAAGTGAAACATCTCAGTACCCTCAGGAAGAGAAAACAACCGTGATTCCGGGAGTAGTGGCGAGCGAAACCGGATGAGGCCAAACCGTATGCGTGTGAGACCCGGCAGGGGTTGCGCATACGGGGTTGTGGGATTTCTCTTGATCAGTCTGCCGGCTGGTCGGCGAGTCAGAAACCGTATGGATAGGCGAAGGACATGCGAAAGGTCCGGCGTAGAGGGTAAGACCCCCGTAGCTGAAATCTGTACGGCTCGCTTGAGAAACACCCAAGTAGCACGGGGCCCGAGAAATCCCGTGTGAATCTGGCGGGACCACCCGCTAAGCCTAAATATTCCCTGGTGACCGATAGCGGATAGTACCGTGAGGGAATGGTGAAAAGTACCCCGGGAGGGGAGTGAAATAGTACCTGAAACCGTGTGCCTACAAGCCGTGGGAGCGTCGGGTAGGAACTTGTTCCTACCTCGTGACTGCGTGCCTTTTGAAGAATGAGCCTGCGAGTTTGCGGTGTGTTGCGAGGTTAACCCGGGTGGGGTAGCCGTAGCGAAAGCGAGTCCGAATAGGGCGTTTCAGTAGCACGCTCAAGACCCGAAGCGGAGTGATCTAGCCATGGGCAGGTTGAAGCGGAGGTAAGACTTCGTGGAGGACCGAACCCACCAGGGTTGAAAACCTGGGGGATGACCTGTGGTTAGGGGTGAAAGGCCAATCAAACTCCGTGATAGCTGGTTCTCCCCGAAATGCATTTAGGTGCAGCGTCGTGTGTTTCTTGCCGGAGGTAGAGCACTGGATAGGCGATGGGCCCTACCGGGTTACTGACCTTAGCCAAACTCCGAATGCCGGTAAGTGAGAGCACGGCAGTGAGACTGTGGGGGATAAGCTCCATGGTCGAGAGGGAAACAGCCCAGAGCATCGACTAAGGCCCCTAAGCGTACGCTAAGTGGGAAAGGATGTGGAGTCGCAGAGACAACCAGGAGGTTGGCTTAGAAGCAGCCACCCTTGAAAGAGTGCGTAATAGCTCACTGGTCTAGTGATTCCGCGCCGACAATGTAGCGGGGCTCAAGCGTACCGCCGAAGTCGTGTCATTGCAGCTTATAGCCCCAACGGGTGCTGTGATGGGTAGGGGAGCGTCGTCTGCCGGGTGAAGCAGCACCGGAAGGTAGTTGTGGACGGTTGACGAGTGAGAATGCAGGCATGAGTAGCGATTCACACGTGAGAAACGTGTGCGCCGATTGACTAAGGGTTCCTGGGTCAAGCTGATCTGCCCAGGGTAAGTCGGGACCTAAGGCGAGGCCGACAGGCGTAGTCGATGGATAACCGGTTGATATTCCGGTACCCGCTGTGAAGCGTCAAACATCGAACCAGGCGATGCTAAGTCCGTGAAGCCGCCCCGGAGCCTTCGGGCAAAGGGGAGTGGTGGAGCCGACGGACCAGACTTGTAGTAGGTGAGTGATGGGGTGACGCAGGAAGGTAGTCCAGCCCGGGCGGTGGTTGTCCCGGGGTAAGGGTGTAGGCCGTGCGGTAGGTAAATCCGTCGCACATGAGGCTGAGACCTGATGCCGAGCCGATTGTGGTGAAGTGGATGATCCTATGCTGTCGAGAAAAGCCTCTAGCGAGTTTCATGGCGGCCCGTACCCTAAACCGACTCAGGTGGTCAGGTAGAGAATACCGAGGCGTTCGGGTGAACTATGGTTAAGGAACTCGGCAAAATGCCCCCGTAACTTCGGGAGAAGGGGGGCCACACCTGGTGATCCGTTTTACACGGTGAGCTGGGGGTGGCCGCAGAGACCAGCGAGAAGCGACTGTTTACTAAAAACACAGGTCCGTGCGAAGCCGTAAGGCGATGTATACGGACTGACGCCTGCCCGGTGCTGGAACGTTAAGGGGACCGGTTAGTCGAGATTCGTCTCGGCGAAGCTGAGAACTTAAGCGCCAGTAAACGGCGGTGGTAACTATAACCATCCTAAGGTAGCGAAATTCCTTGTCGGGTAAGTTCCGACCTGCACGAATGGCGTAACGACTTCTCGACTGTCTCAACCATAGGCCCGGTGAAATTGCACTACGAGTAAAGATGCTCGTTTCGCGCAGCAGGACGGAAAGACCCCGGGACCTTTACTACAGTTTGATATTGGTGTTCGGTTCGGCTTGTGTAGGATAGGTGGGAGACTGTGAAGCTTGGACGCCAGTTCAGGTGGAGTCGTCGTTGAAATACCACTCTGGTCGTGCTGGATGTCTAACCTGGGTCCGTGATCCGGATCAGGGACAGTGTCTGATGGGTAGTTTAACTGGGGCGGTTGCCTCCTAAAGGGTAACGGAGGCGCCCAAAGGTTCCCTCAGCCTGGTTGGCAATCAGGTGTTGAGTGTAAGTGCACAAGGGAGCTTGACTGTGAGACCGACGGGTCGAGCAGGGACGAAAGTCGGGACTAGTGATCCGGCGGTGGCTTGTGGAAGCGCCGTCGCTCAACGGATAAAAGGTACCCCGGGGATAACAGGCTGATCTTCCCCAAGAGTCCATATCGACGGGATGGTTTGGCACCTCGATGTCGGCTCGTCGCATCCTGGGGCTGGAGTCGGTCCCAAGGGTTGGGCTGTTCGCCCATTAAAGCGGTACGCGAGCTGGGTTTAGAACGTCGTGAGACAGTTCGGTCCCTATCCGCTGTGCGCGTAGGAGTCTTGAGAAGGGCTGTCCCTAGTACGAGAGGACCGGGACGGACGAACCTCTGGTGTGCCAGTTGTTCTGCCAAGGGCATGGCTGGTTGGCTACGTTCGGGAGGGATAACCGCTGAAAGCATCTAAGCGGGAAGCCTGCTTCGAGATGAGGACTCCCACCCACTTGATGGGGTAAGGCTCCCAGTAGACGACTGGGTTGATAGGCCGGATCTGGAAGCACAGTAATGTGTGGAGGTGACCGGTACTAATAGGCCGAGGGCTTGTCCTCAGTTGCTCGCGTCCACTGTGTTGGTTCTGAAACCACGAACGGCCCCGTATGGCCACATACGGTGCGGCTGACAGTTTCATAGTGTTTCGGTGGTCATAGCGTGAGGGAAACGCCCGGTTACATTCCGAACCCGGAAGCTAAGCCTTACAGCGCCGATGGTACTGCAGGGGGGACCCTGTGGGAGAGTAGGACACCGCCGAACAATCATTCCGGGAGACCCCCGCACCGTATGGTGCGGGGGTTTTCTGCGTTTAGGGTCTCTTGTATGCGCTATGACCTGGTGATCTTCGACAACGATGGTGTCCTGGTGGACAGTGAGCCCATCTCCAACCGGCTGCTGGCCGCATATCTCACCGAGCTCGGGTACCCCACCTCCTACGAGGACTCCATCCGGGACTACATGGGGTCCGCGATGCACCGGGTGCACGACCTGGTCGAGGAGCGGACGGGGGAGCGGCTGCCGGCGGAGTTCGACGATGTCTTCCACGGCAGGGTGTTCGCCGCGTTCGAGCGGGAGTTGCAGGCCGTGGGCGGGGTCGTGGACGTACTGGAGAAGCTGGCGGCTGGCGAGGTGCCGTACTGCGTGGCGTCCTCCGGGAGCCATGAGCGGATCCGGGTGGGGCATCGGACGACCGGGCTCGATCGATGGTTCGACGAGCAGCGGATCTTCAGCTCGCAGGACGTGGGCAAGGGGAAGCCGGCGCCGGACCTCTTCCTGTACGCCGCCGAGCGGATGGGGGTGGCTCCGGGGCGGTGTGTGGTGGTGGAGGACTCTCCGCTGGGGGTGCAGGCGGCCCTGGCCGCTGGGATGGACGTGGTCGGGTTCACCGCGATGACGCCGGCCGCGAAGCTCGCCGGTGCCACCCAACTCTTCTCCCGCATGGAGGAGTTGGCGGGGCTGCTGGCCTGACATTTGTCATGCTGAGTTGCTTACGATCGTTTCTACTGGCGGACCCCGCCCGGCGGCGAAGCTAGGGGCATGACGACGAACACGGTTCCCCAGGGTCAGAAGAAGCCGAACGCCTTCGCTCCGCTCCTCATGGACGTGGCGGTGCCGATCGGGTCGTACTACCTGTTCAAGAACGCGTTCGGGATGAGCACGTTCGCCGCGCTCGCCTTGAGCAGCGTCGGGCCGGCGGTCCGGACGGTGTGGAGCGTGGTCAAGGAGCGCAAGGCCAACGGGCTCGCCGGGCTGATCCTCGTGGTGAACGTCGTCGGGCTGCTGCTCAGCTTCGTCGCCGGCGACCCGCGGCTGATGCTCGCCAAGGACAGCGCGGTCAGCAGCACGGTCGGTATCGGGATCCTCGTGTCCGTGTGGCTGGGGAAGCCGATGATGACGGCCGGGCTCAAGCCGTTCCTGGTGAAGGGCAAGGCGGACCGGGAAGCCGCCTGGGAGCGGCTGCTGTCGGGCGGCTCGGCCCGCTCCGCGGCCTTCCTGCGGGCCGAGCGGGGCTACTCGGTGGTGTGGGGTGTCGTCCTGCTCGCGGAGTGCGTGGTGCGGGTCGTGGGCGCCTACACGGTGCCCGTGGACACCATGGTGTGGCTGGGGTCCGTGGTGATGGTCGCGGCGATCGCGACCGGGATCGTGGTGAGCGGTGGGCTGGCTGCCGGGCCGATGGTGGGGATGATCGGCGAGGAGATCGCTGCCGGGGCGGCCGTCGAGCCCGAGGGGGAGCCGGAGGCGCAGGTGCGGGGACAGGGTGTTTCGGCTCTGCTCGGTACCGCGCGGTAAAGCTGAGGAGAATTCATCTTTGGCTGGATCTACCCACGAGTACGCCGGGGCCCTACGCTCGCCGCCATGACAGAAGTGCTGCGGCGCGGTAGGGCCTCTTTGGCGTTCAGCTTTTTCGCGCAGGGGGCCGCGTTCGCTCTGCTCGTGACGCGGATTCCGGCGATCCAGGACCGGTACGGCGTCTCGGACGGGCTGTTGCCGGTCTTCCTGGCGGCCGTCCCGGTGCTGGCCGGGGTGGGGAGCGTGACCACCGAGCAGCTGGTGAAGCGGGTGCCGGCCAGTCGGCTGTTGCGGTGGTCGCAGCCCGTGGTGCTGCTGGCGCTGGTCGGGGTGGGGTCGGGGGACGCGATGGCCGCGCTGGCGCTCGCCCTGGCCGTCTTCGGGCTCGCCGTGGGGGCGCTCGACGCCTCGATGAACATGCTCGGGGTGAGTCTGCAGCGGACGTACGGGCGCAGCATCATGCTGAGCTTCCACGCGGCGTACAGCCTCGGGGGGATCGTGGGGGCCTCGCTGGCGTGGGTGGGGGCGCACTGGCATCTGGCGCTCTGGCTGTCGTATCTGCCGGTGGTGGCGGTGCTGTTGCCGGCGGCGCTGGTGGGGAGTCGGTGGTACGTCGACGGGGGCGGCGGGGAGGTCGGGGCCGGGGGCGTCGAGGACGTGAAGGCCGGTGGTGGGGGTGTGGTCTTCCGGGTGCTGCTGCCGTTGTGCCTGGTGATGTCCTTCGCCTACATCGGGGACTCGACGGTCTCCAACTGGAGTGCGAAGTATCTGACGGACGTGCTCGGGAGCAGTGAGCAGCTCGCGACCGTGCCGTACAACGTGTACATGGTGACCACGCTGGTCGGGCGGGCCATCGGGGACCTCGGGGTACGGCGGTTCGGGGCTGCGGCCGTGGTGCGGCTGGGGGCGCTGGTGGCGGCGGCCGGGTTCGCCGTGGTGGCGGTGGCGCCGGGGGCCTGGGTGGGGATGGGCGGGTTCACGCTGGTGGGGCTGGGGCTGTGTGTGCTGGTGCCGCAGACCTTCGCGGCGGCGGGGCGGCTGTTCCCGGGGGCGTCGGATGCGGCCATCGCTCGGCTGAACGTCTTCAACTACGTCGGGTTCCTGGTGGGGTCGCCGTTGGTGGGGGCGCTGGGGGACGCGTGGAGCTATCGGGGGGCGATGGTGGTGCCGATGGTGTTGGTGCTGGTGACGTTGGTGTACGCCAGGTCGTTCGTCGCTCAACCGGACCGATACGGTGACGGGCATGAGCGGCCGCGCACAGCTGATGTGGGACGAGGCAGTAACGGGCTATGACTTCGGTCCCGAGCATCCGATGGATCCGGTACGGCTGGAGCTGACCCGGAAGTTGGTCGGTGCCCTGGGGCTCGACCGGGAGATGGAGGTCGTCCGGGCCAGGCCGGCGGGGGAGTCGACCTTGCGGCTGGTGCACCGGGCGGACTACGTCGAGGCCGTGAAGGCGGCCTCGGCGGATCCCGCGGCGGCGGATCAGGGGTATGGGCTGGGGACGATGGATGATCCCGCGTTCGCCGGGATGCATGAGGTGTCGTCGGTCATCGCCGGGCTGTCGGTGGGGGCCGCGGAGGCGGTGTGGCGGGGGGACGCGCTGCACGCGGTGAACTTCGCGGGTGGGCTGCATCATGCGATGCCGGGGAGTGCGTCGGGGTTCTGTATCTACAACGACGCGTCGTTGGCCATTGCCCGATTGTTGGAGTTGGGGGCTGAGCGGGTCGCCTATGTGGATGTGGACGTGCATCACGGGGACGGGGTGCAGGCCGCGTTCTGGGAGGACCCGCGGGTGCTGACGATCTCGCTGCACGAGCATCCTCGTACGTTGTTTCCGCAGACCGGGTGGCCGGAGGAGACCGGGGCGGGGGCCGGGGAGGGGTCTGCGGTCAATGTGGCGTTGCCGGCGGGGACCGGGGATGCGGGGTGGTTGCGGGCGTTTCATGCGGTCGTGCCGGAGCTGATCGCTGATTTCCGGCCGGATGTGCTGGTGACTCAGCATGGGGCCGATACGCACTTCGAGGATCCGTTGGCCCATTTGGCGGTGTCGCTGGATGCGCAGCGGGCTGTGCAGGTGGCGTGTCATGAGTTGGCTCATGAGTACGCCGGGGGGAAGTGGGTCGCGTTGGGTGGGGGTGGGTACGCGGTGGTGGAGGTCGTGCCGCGGTCGTGGGCGCATCTGGTGGGGATCGTGGCGGGGCGGGAGGTGGCTCCGGAGACGGTGATTCCGGAGAGTTGGCGGGCGGAGGTGTTCGGGCGGACTCGGCAGTTGGCGCCGGTGCGGATGAGTGATGGGCGGTGGCCGGTGTCTTGGGGGGAGTGGGAGGCGGGGTACGACCCTGCGGATCGGTTGGATCAGGCGGTGTTGGCTACGCGGCGGGCGGTGTTTCCGTTGCGGGGGTTGTTGGCGTAGGCCGGGCTACGGGTTTTTGCCCACCCACCCGCCCGACTCGGTCGGTCAAGAGGCAAACAACACCCGGGGCTCCGCCCCGACCCCCGGCGGGGACTGCGTCCCCTGCACCCCTGCGCTCCGCCCCGGGAACCGGCAGGGACTTGCGTCCCGTGCACCCTTCCCGGGGCTCCGCCCCGAGCCCCCGCGTCCCCTGCACCCCTCCCGGGTCTACGCCCCGCGCCCTGGTCGGGCCCGGGCGCGGCACCCTTCGCGGGCGCTGCCCCGGCCCCCAGCGGGGGCTGCGTCCCCTGCACCCCGGCCGGGTCTACGCCCCGCGCCCTGGTTGGGCCCGGGCGCGGCCCCCTTCGCGGGCTCTGCGGCCCCGGCGGGGACTGCGGCCCCGGCGGGGACTGCGGCCCCGGCGGGGACTGCGGCCCCGGCGGGGACTGCGGCCCCGGCGGGGACTGCGGCCCCGGCGGGGACTGCGGCCCCGGCGGGGACTGCGTCCCCTGCGCCCCTCCCGGGCTCCGCCCCACGCTCTGGTGGGGCTCGGCGCTGAATCTCTCCATGGGGTCCGCCCTTGACCCCATGGGGGAAGGCTCCGCCCCGACCCCCGGAGGGGACTTGCGTCCCCTGCGCCCCTCCCCGGGCTCCGCCCCAGGCTCTGGCGGGGCTCGGCGCTGCATCCCTCCCTGGGGTCCGCCCCGGCCCCCGGCGGGGACTGCGTCCCCCGCACCCCCCGGGGGCCTGCGGGTCGCCTGCCCTCGGGCGCGGCAGAGTTCCGTCGGCTGGCCGCCGTATTGGAGCGGGCTCGGGTCGCCCTGCGGCTGACCGACCGTCCGGGGCCGCCCCGACCCCCGGCGGCGACTTGCGTCCCGTGCACCCTCCCGGGCCCGGACCCCGGCGGCGACTTGCGTCCCGTGCACCCTCCCGGGCCCGGACCCCGGCGGCGACTTGCGTCCCGTGCACCCTCCCGGGCCCGGACCCCGGTGGGGGCTGCTGCCCTCCCCCTCCCGGGCCCGGACCCCGGCGGGGGCTGCTGCCCTCCTCCCGGGCCCGGCCCGGCCCCGCCCCGGTCAGGGCTCGGTGTTGCGCCCTCCACCCGTCCCCTTACGCCAACCGTGGGGACTTTGCCCCGGTTCTTCGGTTGGGGAGGGGTGGGTGGGTCAGGATGGGGAGGGTGTGGAGTGATGGGGGTGGGGGGATTCGGGGTTATCTCGTGGGGGTGGGGTTGGCGGGGGTCGTGGGGACGGCTCGGGAGGTGAGTCTTCGGAGGTATCGGTTGTTCGCTGCTCGGGATCCTCGGGTGTTGATCGGGTTGGATCCCCGAGGGGACTGGGGTGTGCGGGAATTGGTCGCGTTGATGAGCGAGCGGTGTGGGGTTTCGGACGATCCGCGGTGTGTTTCAGGGCAGGATGTGATTGACCCCGAGAAGACCGTCGCCGCGCTCGACGCCTTCGGGGAGCGGGTGGGGGCGGTTGCCCAGCGTGGTGGGGCCGTGTTGCTCGGGACGGGGCATCCGGACCGGCTGCTGGGGTTCTACGCCGGTCTTGCAGACGCTTTGTCGGCGGTGGGATGTACTGTCCTCACCCCTGCGCAGGGTCGCTGTGTCGACATAACGACCCGGTTCGGTCTACGCACGGCCCAGCTCGACTACGTACGAGGGGTCGGGGTCGTGCGGGAACACAGTCGTGAACGCGCCGGTTGTGCGACCCCTGTGCACAGTCATTCCCCGCTGCCGGTTCGGGTGGCGCTCGGGGCGGCCGCCGAGGAGGCCGGCGTGTTGCCCGATCTTGTGATCGGGGATCATGGATGGGTCTGCGGCGCAGGTCAGCTGGGGTTCGAGGCGATCGGGATCGCGGATGTCGATGATCCCGCGCTGTTCGTGGGGGAGGCGGAGGGGGTCGTGTCCGTCGTCGTTCCACTTGATGACGGCGCGCGGTCCGATTACTACCTGCCGCTGACCCGCTACGTACTCAATCGAGCGTGTCTGTCACAGTAGGCCTGCGATGGGTGCACCTCTTCCCCACTCGCATCACAGGCCCCTACATTGGGGAGTGAGCACGCAACGACGAAGAGTCACCGGAAGGGGAAGCCGGTGGCCGTCGAGTGCGGAAGGTTCAGGTGTGTCATGGCTGCAGCTGGCGAAAGGCCTCTGAACGAGGTTCAGTTCCTTACCGTGGCGGAAGTCGCCTCGGTGATGCGAGTGTCCAAGATGACCGTGTACCGGCTGGTGCACAGCGGTCATCTGCCCGCGATCCGGGTGGGGCGGTCCTTCCGCGTCCCCGAGCAAGCGGTCCACGAGTACCTCCGCGAGAGTTATGTGGGGGTGGAAACCGCCTGACGGACCCCCTCCGGAGCCCTCGATTACGACCTCGGCGCTCGGGCGGGTAGGCTGGCCCCTCGTAGGTCGTATGGGCCCATGGCGCCCAAACACCGAGTGATGAGAAGTGAGCGAGGGTAGTCGTGGGCTCTGTTATCAAGAAGCGGCGCAAGCGGATGGCCAAGAAGAAGCACCGCAAGCTGCTCAAGCGCACGCGCGTTCAGCGTCGTAACAAGAAGTAAGGCTCTGCCTTAGTTCTTCGCAAGGCGCGAGCCGCGGAAGCGCGGTGTGGCCCCCAGTCGGTTCTGCCGGCGGGGGCCACACGCATGTCGGTGGTCATCACAGCGCAACATCGACCCGATAGGTTGGTCCGCACACGGGGAACGCGGCAGGGTACGAGCAGTGCGTCAGTGCGGTCGAGAGGAAGGCGCTGGTCTTGGGGAAGGTCGTGCTCGTGACCGGAGTGGCCCGCCAGCTCGGGGGCCGGTTCGTACGACGGATTCTGCGTGACCCCGACGTCGAGCGGGTCATCGGGGTGGACGCCGTGCGGCCCGAGCACCATCTGGGCGGTGCCGAGTTCGTCCAGGCCGACATCCGGCAGCCCACCATCGCCCGTGTGCTGGCGGAGACCGGTGCCGACACCGTCGTCCACCTCGATGTGACGGCGACCGCGCTGGGCAGTGGCAGCCGGACCACGGTCAAGGAGACCAACGTCATCGGGACCATGCAGCTGCTCGGCGCCTGTCAGAAGTCGCCCAGTGTGAAGCGGCTGGTCGTGAAGAGCAGTACCAATGTGTACGGGTCCGCGCCCCGGGATCCCGCCGTGTTCACCGAGACCACCTCCGCGAAGTCCCTGCCCAGTGGGGGGTTCGCCAAGGACACCGTCGAGGTGGAGGGGTATGTGCGCGGGTTCGCGCGGCGGCGGCCCGATGTGGCCGTGTGCGTGCTGCGGTTCGCGAACATCCTGGGGCCGACCGCCGAGACGCCGCTCGCCTCGTACTTCTCGCTGCCCGTGCTGCCGACCGTGTTCGGTTACGACCCCCGGCTCCAGTTCGTCCACGAGGACGATGTGATCGACGTGCTGCGGATCGCCTCGCACGAGCCGGCGCGGGGCACCCTCAACAGCGGGACCTTCAACATCGCCGGGGACGGGGTGCTGCTGCTGTCGCAGTGCTCGCGGCGGCTCGGACGGCCCACGGTGCCGTTGCTGCTGCCGGCGGTCACCTGGGCGGGGTCGCTGGTGCGGACGCTGGGGATGACGGACTTCTCGCCGGAGCAGATCCGGCTGCTGACCCATGGGCGGGTCGTGTCGACCACGCAGATGCGCGAGACGCTCGGGTTCGCCCCGCGGTTCACGACGGCGGAGACGTTCGCGGACTTCGCGCGCAGTCAGGGGCCGGGGCTGCTGCCTCCGGAGGCCGTCGCGGGGGCCGTGGAGCGGATCGCCGCGCTGCCTCTCGCCGCCCTGCCCCTCCCCCGGAGTGGCCGCCCAGCGGCCCACCCCTCGACGCCGAGCGCAGACTGAGGAGCGCATCAACGATGGCGGACGCCAAGGTCATTCCGTTCGACGACGACCGGACCCGCGGGGGCGCCACGGCGCGGCCGGCGCGGCGCCGGGGTGCGGGGAGCCGGCGCAAGAACGGCGAGCCCGCACCGGTCCGTGAGATCGGTGAGGCCGGTGAGATCGGCGAGGTCCAGCCCCTGCCCACCAGGGCCGTAGGGCAGGATGATGTTCCTGTGACGACCGATGCGCGGGACGAGGGGGGCCTGGAGCGGCGTATCGCGGGCGGGCTGTCCTTCCTGCGGCGGCGGCTCACGGGTGACTACGAGGTCGACGACTTCGGCTACGACGAGGAGCTCACCGACCAGGTCCTGATGTCGCTGCTGCGGCCGGTGTACGAGAAGTACTTCCGGGTCGAGGTCAAGGGCATCGAGAACATCCCGGCGGAGGGTGGGGCGCTGATCGTCGCCAACCACTCCGGGACGTTGCCGCTGGACGGTCTGATGATGCAGGTCGCCGTCCACGACTGGCATCCGGCGGGCCGTCATCTGCGGCTGCTGGCCGCGGATCTGGTGTTCGTGCTGCCGGTGGTGAACGAGCTGGCGCGCAAGCTGGGGCACACCCTCGCCTGCTCGGAGGACGCCGAACGGCTCCTCGCGGCGGGGGAACTGGTCGGGGTGATGCCGGAGGGCTTCAAGGGCATCGGCAAGCCCTTCAGCGAGCGCTACAAGCTTCAGCGGTTCGGCCGGGGCGGCTTCGTCTCCACGGCGCTGCGGCAGGGGGCCCCGATCATCCCGTGCTCGATCGTCGGGGCGGAGGAGATCTACCCGATGATCGGCAACGCGAAGACCTTGGCGCGGGTGCTGGGCTTCCCGTACTTCCCGCTGACGCCGACCTTCCCCTGGCTCGGGCCGCTGGGCGCGGTGCCGCTGCCGACCAAGTGGACGATCCAGTTCGGTGAGCCGATCCCGACGGACGGCTATCCGCCGGAGGCGGCGGAGGACCCGATGCTGATGTTCAACCTCACGGACCAGGTACGGGAGCAGATCCAGCACACGCTGTACAAGTTGCTGGTGCAGCGGCGGTCGGTGTTCTTCTGATGGGGGTCCGTCCCGCGGTGGGGTGACGCGGTGCTGAGAGCCGGCGGACGGAGTCCGGCGCGGCTGTTCGAAGCCTGCGAAGCAGTGCGAGGGCAGCAGACAGGAGGGGCCAAGTTGCTGGTGCAGCGGCGGTCGGTGTTCTTCTAGGGTTTCTCCAGGGCTTCAGACGTACGACGATGGGGGCGCCCCCCAGGGAAGGGGCGCCCCCATCGGTGTTCGCTAGCTCGCGTCCTCGCTGTCGATTCCCAGGCCCGGTAGGAGGCCGGGGAGGAGGGGTGGGATGGTGACGTCGGGGGCCGTGGAGGGGGTGCTCGTCGACGGGGACGTCGAGGTGGTGCCCTCCGGCTGGTCCAGGAGGCCGCCGGTGCTGCCGCCGAGGAGGCCGTCGTCGCTCGTGCCGGAGCCCGTCGACTTGCTGGGGCTGCTGCCGGTGCCGGTGTCGCCGCCCTGGGAGCTGTCTCCGGCGCTGGGGGTCGTCGAGCGGCCCGTGCCCGTGGAGCCGGCCGGGGAGGACGGGCCGACGCCCTGCTTGCCGGTGCCGCCCTGGGCGGGGGGCCGGGGGAGCAGGGACTGCAGCGGGGCGACCTCTTCGTCTATGGCCTCGAAGACCGACGAGACCTGCTGACTCACGTCGCCCAGCTGGACGGGCAGCTTCTCGCGCAGGGCGCCCCAGGCGTCGCGGTGGGAGCGGGAGAACGCTTCCAGGGCCTGGATGGGGCCCAGGGAGTCCGGGTCGCGCTCGTACGCCTCGTGGAGCAGTCGGTGGCCCTCGGAGGCGTCGTGCTGCATACCGCTGAGGGCGCGGCGGATCTCGCCGAGGGACTCGTGGTCGAGGTGGCCGCCGCGGCCGCGCTCCATGAGGCGGCGGGCCTCGCTGAGCCGGGTGGAGGCCTGGTCGAGGTAGGTCCGGCCGCGCTCGTCGTCGCCGTCGGACAGATAGGTCAGCTTGAAATCCTCGATGCCGCGCTTGAGGCCGTAGAGCCCGTCACCGGGGAGGGCGTCGGAACTCGCCGCCGCCACCCCGCCGAAGGCTCCCGCGGCCACGCCCACGCTCAGGCCGCCCGCGGTGAGGCCCTTGGCGATCCGGCTGCGCGGCCGGAGCTTTCCCAGGGGGCTCGCCCGGTGCGCGCCGCCCTTGGCGCGGTGGGATCGCTGTTCGGGTACGGACGTGTCCGCCGCCTCGCCTCCCGCGGTGCCCGCCTGCAGCATGGCCTCCATCGCGGCGACCAACTGGGCCCGCTGGACGACCTTGACCTCGGGGTCGAGTTCCGGTTTGGGCAGCTCGGCGAGACTCGTCGCGAGGGCCAGGAGGCGGCCCTGCTCGGTCTGGTCCGCAGCGGCCGGCGCCGGCGGTGATCCTTCGGTCTGCTCGGCCGCCGTGCCCTGGTCGGACTGCTCCTCCAGGGCCTGGGCGAAGGCGTTCGCCCGCCGGTGCGCCGATACGTTCGCGATCACTGGCGGCACCTCCTCTCGTCATGACGGTCGACTCCCCGGGGGTCTCGAGGGTTGCACGCCCCGTTCTGCTTTCCCTCGATCGAGTGATCGGGGTCGGCCGGGACGTGACCACAGGGAGCCTGTATCCCGCACAACGACTGGCGCGGCACTTGGGTTACGGACGGCGGATGATCGGATGGGGAAGGCAACGGACTTTCACTCAAAGTGAGTTGGGGATCGCCGACAGTGGGTGCGCCGGCCCGGGCGGGACCGGCGCCGCTCGCTCAGCGGGCGTCGTCCGGCAGAAGCCGGGCGAGGGTGCGGACGGCGCGGTACTGGAGGGTCTTGATGGCACCCTCGTTCTTGCCCATCACGCGCGCGGTCTCGGCGACGGACAGGCCCTGCAGGAAGCGGAGGGTGACGCACTCCTGCTGCTGGGGGTTGAGCCGGCGTACGGCGTCCAGCAGGGCGGCATTGGAGAGGGACTCCAGGACGGAGTCCTCGGGGGAGCGCTCGACCTCGTTGGCGTCGAGCATCTCGCCGGTGGTGACCTCCAGCCGGAAGCGGCTGGACTTGAAGTGGTCGGCGACGAGGTTGCGGGCGATGGTGACGAGCCAGGCGCCGAAGTCGCGGCCCTGCCAGGTGAAGGTGCCGATGCGGCGCAGGGCGCGCAGGAACGTCTCACTGGTGAGGTCCTCGGCGGTCGCCTTGCCGCCGACGCGGTAGTAGATGTAGCGGTAGACGGTGTCGCTGTACTGGTCGTACAGGCGCCCGAACGCGTCGGACTCGCCGGCCTGGGCCCGTTCGACGAGGTCCATCATCCGGGCGCTGTCGCTGTCGGCCGCGGGACGGCGGGCCGAGGTGGTCGCGCCGCCGGACGAGCGTCCCCTTCTGCCGACGGCGGCGCTGCTTTCCGCCAGCGCGTAGCACGGACCCGCGGGTCCCGCGGGGACGGCGGTGGCGAGGGCGGGGACGCCGTACGCGGTGGGGACGCGCAGCGACTTTTTGATCGTGGCGACTGTTGCGCGCAGCGTAGCCAGGCCCGAGGCGTCAACCCCGACGTGTGGGTACACGGGACTCCCAGAGGCAGAGCTTCCATCACGTGCAGTGCGGGACCTTTCACCCGTCGTAGCGACAGGGGGGGTACCGGTTTGCGTCTGAGGAGAATAACGCTTCGTGCAGGCGCTGCTACACCGAGTTGCTCAAAACTTCGATTACGTCGCTTCTGTGCCCGAATGGTGTGCGGTCAAGTTGCACGGGGTGAGCGGTTATTGATCGGAAAGGTTTGTGTTTTGGGTCGGTCCGGGGTGTGTTGTGGCTGTGCGCGGACAATGCGAATAGACGGCCGCAGTGGGGGGTACGACCGTCTGTTTGGTGCGGGTGGGGCCGGTTACCGGCGTCGCTTGTGCAGGGCGATCGCCGCCGCGGTTCCTCCGGCCACCGCTCCCACGCCGGCCGCCGCGGGGATGCCCACCTTCGCCGCCTTGCGGCCCGTGCGGTAGTCGCGCAGGCGCCAGTCGAGGCCCCGGGCGTGTTTGCGGAGCTTGGAGTCGGGGTTGATGGCGTACGGGTGGCCCACGAGGGAGAGCATCGGGATGTCGTTGTGGGAGTCGCTGTAGGCGGCGCAGCGGGAGAGGTCGAGGCCCTCCGCCGCGGCCAGGGCGCGGACCGCCTCCGCCTTGGCGGGGCCGTGCAGCGGTTCGCCGACGAGCTTGCCCGTGTAGACGCCGTCGACCGACTCGGCGACCGTGCCGAGGGCCCCGGTGAGGCCGAGGCGGCGGGCGATCACCGTGGCGATCTCGACGGGGGCGGCTGTGACCAACCACACCTTCTGACCGGCGTCCAGGTGGGCCTGGGCGAGGGCCCGGGTGCCCGGCCAGATGCGCTCGGCCATGTACTCGTCGTAGATCTCCTCGCCGATGGACTGGAGCTCGGCGACGCGGTGGCCCTTGACGATGGACAGGGCCGAGTCGCGGGCGTCCTGCATGTGCTCGGGGTCCTCGACGCCGGCCAGCCGGAACCACGCCTGCTGCCAGGCGAACCGGACCAGGTCGCGGGTCTCGAAGAACCTGCGTTTGTACAGGCCACGGCCGAAGTGGAACAGGGCGGCGCCCTGCATCACCGTGTTGTCCAGGTCGAAGAAGGCGGCGGCCAGCGCGTCGCCGTGGACCGGGAACTGCGGTTCTGTCCCCTCGTCCTCGGGGACCTGGTGCTGTTCTTCCTGAGTGGACTTGCGGGCGGCCTCAGCCGAGGCCTCGCCAGCCAACACGCTCCGCGCCGTGGCGGAGCGCCTACGGGGGGTGAGCCATCCGAGAGCGGCCATGGCGTGAGCATAGCCAGTTTGTTCGGTGGTTCCGGAGCGGCGAGGTTCGCGGGGTGTGAACTCTCCGCGACCGCGCCGTTAAAGAGGCGCGAGAATGACCCGTATGAGTCCCCTCTTTCGACGGAAGGGGCCGGCCCCGCGGGACCGGCTCGTCACGCTCATCGGGAAGCCCGACTGCCATCTGTGCGAGGACGCGCAGGCCGTGATCGAGAAGGTGTGCGGCGAGCTCGGCGTGCCCTGGGAGAAGAAGGACATCACCGAGGACAAGGCGCTGCACGACGCGTACTGGGAGCAGATCCCGGTCGTGCTCGTCGACGGCAGGCAGCACACCTTCTGGCGGGTGGACGAGACGCGCCTGCGCAAGGAGCTGGCCACCTAGGGCCCTTCTGACGGATCTCCGCGGCGTCGCGACGCCCGGCACGCCCGCTCGCCGCACGGCGCGAAGGGCCAGGTGGCTCCGCCACATGACCCTCCACGCCGCACGCCGATCGCGCGCACCGAACGCCGCTCCTTCACCCACGGAGATCCGTCAGAAGGGCCCTAGCTGTGCTGACCGGCCAGTACAAGACACGCCGGTCGTCGCTTAGGATCGATGGCGCTTTGGTCTCGGGGGCGGGATTCACGAGGAGTGTGTCGGATTTGCCCCCAGCGTTGTCCCCGGGAACGACGCGCGTGACCCCGGTCACGTTGGCCGGGCAAATCGGACACCATCTTTGTGCACGCGTTCACAAAGACATAGCCTGCTGTCGACGGGGCGGTCTGGGTACGTGTGACCGCCCGCAGCCCCGCTCTACCCGCAGGAGCACCGTGGCAACTGGCCGAACTCACCGACCGGCGACCCGTAGCCGAGGGATTCCCGAGGCCACCGTCGCCAGGCTTCCGCTGTACCTCCGCGCGCTGACCGCACTGTCGGAGCGCTCGGTCCCCACGGTCTCCTCCGAGGAGCTGGCCGCGGCGGCGGGGGTCAACTCCGCCAAGCTGCGCAAGGACTTCTCCTACCTGGGCTCCTACGGAACGCGCGGTGTCGGCTACGACGTCGAGTATCTCGTCTACCAGATCTCCCGTGAGCTCGGGCTCACCCAGGACTGGCCGGTAGTGATCGTCGGCATCGGAAACCTGGGCGCCGCCCTCGCCAACTACGGCGGGTTCGCCTCCCGCGGTTTCCGGGTCGCCGCCCTCATCGACGCCGACCCGGCGATGGCCGGGAAGCCCGTCGCGGGCATTCCGGTGCAGCACACGGACGACCTGGAAAAGATCATCACCGACAACGGCGTGTCGATCGGTGTCATCGCCACGCCCGCCGGCGCCGCCCAGCAGGTCTGCGACCGGCTCGTGGCCGCCGGGGTCACCTCCATCCTGAACTTCGCGCCGACCGTGCTGTCCGTCCCGGACGGAGTCGACGTGCGCAAGGTCGACCTCTCCATCGAGCTGCAGATCCTCGCGTTCCACGAGCAGCGCAAGGCAGGCGAGGAGAACGCCGCCCACGAGGGCGCCGTACCGCCGCCCGTGGCGCACGACGAGACCACCGACCAGGGGCCCGACGGGGACGTACCCGCCGTGATGCCGGCATGAGTCTCCTCGTCGTCGGACTGAGCCACCGCAGCGCTCCCGTCAGCGTCCTGGAGCGGGCCTCCCTCTCCCCGGACGCCCAGCTCAAGCTGCTCCAGGACACGGTCGCCGCCGAACCGGCCGCCGAGGCCGCCGTCCTCGCCACCTGCAACCGCATCGAGCTCTACGCCGACGTGGACAAGTTCCACGCCGGTGTCGCCGAGCTGTCCACGCTGCTCGCCCAGCACAGCGGCGTGGGTCTCGAGGAACTGACCCCCTACCTCTACGTCCACTACGAGGACCGGGCCGTCCACCATCTGTTCTCGGTGGCCTGCGGGCTGGACTCCATGGTCGTCGGCGAGGGGCAGATCCTCGGGCAGCTCAAGGACTCCCTGGCCAGGGCGCAGGAGCTGCACACCGCCGGCCGGCTGATGAACGACCTGTTCCAGCAGGGCCTCAGAGTCGGCAAGCGCGCCCACTCCGAGACCGGCATCGACCGCGCCGGACAGTCGCTGGTGACCTTCGGACTCGAACAGCTCGCCGCCGGCGGGGACGTGAGGGACTGGGCGCGGGGCAAGCGGGCGCTGGTCATCGGGGCCGGCTCGATGTCGTCCCTCGCCGCCGCGACCCTCGCGCGCGCCGGGGTCGGCGAGGTCGTCGTCGCCAACCGCACCTTCGACCGCGCCGAACGCCTCGCCCGGATACTGACCGAGGACGAGACCACGGACGTGGCGGCCCGCGCGGTCCCGATCGAATCGGTGCCGGCCGAGCTGACACGTGCCGACGTCGCCGTCTCCTGTACGGGGGCGACGGGACTCGTCCTCACCGCGGAGGCCGTCGCGGCGGCCGTCGAGGGCCGCACCGGCGAGCCCGTCGTCTTCGACGAGGAGACCCCCTCCGTACGGCCCCTGCCGCCGACCTCGCTCGGCACCGACGAGAACTGCCCGCTGGACCTGTCCGCCGTGCAGCAGCAGCCCGGGTTCTCCGTGATGGGCGAGGCCGCCGTCGCCGGCATGGACGCCGCGACCCTGGAACAGCACGCGGCCTGGGTCGACAACGCGACCGTGGACCGCCGTACCGCCGGCCGCCGCGGTCCCGAGGCCGACGCCGAACTGATCACCGCGCTCGCCGCGACCGCCGCCACCGTGGGACGCATCCCCGAGCGCCGCAGGCCCGAGCCGGTCGTCACCCCCGTACGCCCCGAGCCGGTGCTGTTCCTGCTGGACCTGGCGATGCCGCGGGACATCGACGCGGCCGCGCACCGGCTGGCCGGGGTGCGCCTCGTCGACATCGAGTCGCTCGCCGAGGCCTCCGCCGACGCGCCGATGGCCACCGACGTGGACCTGGTCCGGCGTATCGTCGCCGACGAGGTCGCCGCGTTCGGCGCCGCCCAGCGCGCCGCGCACATCACCCCGACCGTGGTCGCGCTGCGCTCGATGGCCGCCGAGGTCGTCGCCGGCGAGATCGCCCGCCTGGAGGGGCGGCTGCCCGGCCTCGACGACAAGCACCGCGCCGAGATCACGCAGACCGTGAAGCGCGTCGTCGACAAGTTGCTGCACGCGCCGACCGTCAGGGTCAAGCAGCTCGCCGCCGAGCCCGGCGGCGCCGGGTACGCGGACGCGCTGCGGACCCTGTTCGACCTCGACCAGGAGGCGGTGGCCGCCGTGTCACGGGCCGAGGACAGCACCGAGAAGAACGCAGAGAACCGAGGGCCGGCATGAGCGGCATGAGTACGAGAGCACTGAGACTCGGGACCAGGCGGAGCAGGCTCGCCATGGCCCAGTCCGGGCAGGTCGCGGACGCCGTGCGCCGGGTGACCGGCCGACCGGTCGAGCTCGTCGAGATCACCACCTACGGCGATGTCTCCCGCGAGCACCTCGCGCAGATCGGCGGCACCGGTGTGTTCGTCACGGCCCTGCGCGACGCGCTGCTCAAGGGGGAGGTCGACTTCGCGGTTCACTCGCTGAAGGACCTGCCGACCACGCAGCCCGAGGACCTGGTCCTGGCCGCCGTACCGGTGCGCGAGGACCCCCGCGACGTGATCGTCGCCCGGGACGCGCTGAAGTTCACCGACCTGCCGCGCGGCTCGCGCATCGGCACCGGTTCGCCGCGCCGCATGGCGCAGCTGAACGCGTACGCCCGCGCCCACGGCCTGGACATCGAGACGGTCCCGATACGCGGCAACGTCGACACGCGCATCGGGTACGTCAAGGGCGGCGAGCTGGACGCGGTGGTGCTGGCCGCCGCGGGCCTGAGCCGCATGGGACGGATCGACGAGGTCACCGACTTCCTGTCGATAGACACCGTGCTGCCCGCCCCCGGCCAGGGAGCCCTGGCCATCGAATGTGCCGCGGACGACGCGGACCTGATCGCCGCGCTCGGCGCGCTCGACGACCCGTTCACCCGGGTCGCCGTCGCCGCCGAACGGTCACTGCTCGCCGCCCTGGAGGCCGGTTGCAGCGCCCCTGTGGGCGCGCTGGCCGACCTTCTGGCCGACGGGCAGATTGTCAAGGAAATGCGCCTGCGGGCCGTCGTCGGGACCACCGACGGCACCCGTACGGTGCAGCTGTCCACCACCGGTCCCGTGCCCGAGACGCACGACGGGGCAATGGCGCTCGGTCGCGAACTCGCCGCCGAGATGCTCGCCCAGGGCGCGGCCGGTCTGATGGGGGAGCGAGCACAGTGAGCCCCACCGCCCTTCCTGCCGCCGCCGGTCCTGAGCACGGGCACGTCACCTTCCTGGGTGCCGGACCCGGGGATCCGGGACTGCTGACTCTGCGCGCCGTGGAGGCGCTGGCCAACGCGGACGTCCTCGTCGCCGAGCACGAGGTGCTCGACGTCGTACGGACGCACGCACGGCCCGGCGTATCCGTCGTGAACGCGGAAACCGGTCCTTCGTCGGACCCGCTTCCGGGCACGGGCACGCCTGTACCCACGCTTGTTGACGGCACGTCAACAAGCGTCGAGGTACCCGCTGTGCGGGATGCCTCACATCTTGTCATGGAGGCCGCGCGGGGCGGCAGGCGGGTCGTGCGTGCGGTGTCCGGGGACCCGGGACTGGATACGTACGCGGCCGAGGAAATGCTCGCCTGCGCCGCCGCCGGGGTGCCGTTCGAGGTGGTCCCGGGCGTGGCGGCGGCCGTCGGCGTGCCCGCCTACGCGGGGGTGCCGCTGCGGGACGCGCAGGGCGCGGACGTCCGGTTCGTGGACGCGCGCACCGCGTCCGACCGCTGCTGGACGGAGGTCGGCGCCTCCGACGGGACGGTGGTCGTCTCCACCACCCTCGACTCGGTCGCCGCCGCTGCGGGTGAGCTGGTGTCCTCCGGCCGTAAGCCCGACACCCCGATGACGGTCACGGTCGCCGGTACGACGACCCGCCAGCGCACCTGGTCGGCCACCCTCGGCACGATCGCGCAGATGCTGAAGCAGGCGAAGGTGCTGCCCTCGCCGGACGGCGGCCGTCAGGTGATAGCCGTGGTCGGCGAGCGTTCCGCCCCCGCCCAGCGCCACCAGCTGGCGTGGTTCGAGTCCAAGCCGCTGTTCGGCTGGAAGGTCCTCGTGCCGCGCACGAAGGAGCAGGCGGCGTCGCTCTCCGACCAGCTCCGCTCCTACGGCGCCGTGCCGCACGAGGTCCCGACGATCGCCGTCGAGCCGCCGCGCACGCCCCAGCAGATGGAGCGGGCCGTCAAGGGCCTGGTCACCGGCCGCTACGAGTGGATCGCCTTCACCTCCGTCAACGCGGTCAAGGCCGTCCGGGAGAAGTTCGAGGAGTACGGCCTCGACGCGCGCGCCTTCGCGGGCATCAAGGTGGCCGCGGTGGGCGAGCAGACCGCCAAGGCGCTGATCGCCTTCGGTGTGAAGCCGGACCTGGTGCCGAGCGGCGAGCAGAGCGCCGCCGGTCTCCTGGAGGACTGGCCTCCCTACGACCCCGTCTTCGACCCGATCGACCGCGTCTTCCTGCCGCGCGCCGACATCGCCACGGAGACCCTCGTCGCCGGGCTGATCGAGCTCGGCTGGGAGGTCGACGACGTCACGGCCTACCGGACCGTGCGGGCCTCGCCGCCGCCGGCGGAGACCCGTGAGGCGATCAAGGGCGGCGGCTTCGACGCCGTGCTCTTCACGTCGTCCTCGACCGTGCGGAACCTGGTGGGCATCGCCGGGAAGCCGCACAACGTGACGGTGATCGCCTGCATCGGCCCGGCGACGGCCAAGACGGCCGAGGAGCACGGGCTGCGGGTGGATGTCATGGCCCCGGAGCCGTCCGTGCACAAGCTCGCGGAGGCGCTGGCCGACTTCGGCCTGCGGCGCCGCACCGCGGCCCTGGACGCCGGTGACCCGGTGACGCGGCCGAGCGAGCGGCGGCCGGGGTCGCGCAGGCGACGGGCCACCTGAGCACCGCATGACGACGGCGGCCTTCACGATCGGATGTGATCGTGAAGGCCGCCGTCGTGTACCGGGCCGCTACTTGAGGTAGACGAGCCCGTCCGTGGTGATGGTCGGGCGGCCGCTGGTGCCCACGACCACGATCTTGACGGTGTGCTTGGCGCTGCTCGACCAGGTCTTGGTCCAGATCGCCTGACGGTAGAGCGTGGTGGAGGACTTCAGGTCGACCGTCGCCGTCTTCACGCCGTCGACGTAGACGTACGCCTGGCCGGAGGTGCTCGCGCGGGAGACCACCCAGGCGGCGGAACGGCCGGTGAAGGTCCAGGTCAGGGAGGCGCCCTTCGAGCCGCTGGAGTACGACTTGCCGCCGAGGTAGCTGGTCGACGAACGGCTGGTCCAGCTCCCGGACTTCGTCGCGGAGGTCTCCTGGAGGATCACCGGGGTCGAGGACAGGGACGCCGTGCGGTAGTTGCCGGCGTAGTCGTAGGCCCGCAGCGACCAGGTGGTGGCGGTGCCCGGCTTGGCGGTACGGCTGGAGGCGGTGACGGTCGGGCCGAAGGTCGCGGTCGTCGGCGCGAGGAGCTGCACCGAACGCAGGGCCTTGTCGTCGGTGGCCTTCCAGCCCAGGGTGACCGGGACGGCGGTGGTGGTGACCGTGCCGGTGCGCAGGGAGAGCTTCGGGGCCGTGGTGAAGGTCGGTGCCGTGGTCTCCGCCACGACGTTCAGCGCGGCGGTCGTCGTGGCCTTGCCGGACTGATGGACCGCCCGCACGGCGACGGTGTGGGTGCCGAGGGGGAGGGTCGCGGTCGTCGAGGTGGCCGTGCCGGCCGCCGTCGCGGCGACCTTGCCGTCCACCAGCAGCTCGACCTTCGAGATCAGCGCGCCGGGCGTGGTCGTCGTCCACTTCACGGTGACGGCGCCCTTGGTGTAGTACGTCGAGCCCGACAGGGTCGCCCCGCCGGCCACCGAGGTGACCTTCAGGCCCTGCACCGGGCCGGCCGCCCAGGCGCGGACGGTCGGCAGCTGGTCGTAGAGCAGACCGCCGGGGCACTGGGTGTTGTAGCCGTCGCGGTGACCGGAGATCCGGTTGAAGGTGTACGGGCTGCCCGAGGTGAAGCTCTTGCCGAAGAAGTTGGTCTGGGTGGCGCCCGCCGTGAGCTGGACGGTCCCGGCCGGGTCGGCGCCGTACTGGCCGAGCTTCCAGGCCGCCAGACGGGCGATGGACGTCAGCGCGGCGTCGGTGGCCTTGGTCTGGGTGTAGTCGCCGATGACGGCGACGGCGGCGGACTCACGGTTCCAGCCGTAGGTGTGGGCGCCGAGCACCGGCAGGTCCACACCGCCCTTGCGGCCCTCGTACAGGGTGCCGCACTTGTCGACGAGGAAGTTGTAGCCGATGTCCTTCCAGCCGCTGACCTGCACGTGGTACGCGTAGATGCTGCGGATGATCGACGGCGTCTGGTCGCAGGTGTAGTCGTTGGTGCCGTCCGTGTGGTGCACGAACATCACCTTGACGTCGGCGTTGTACTCCGGCGCGTCCGGGCTGATCGACTCGTCGGCGCCCCAGTCGGCGCGGGAGTGGATCGGGGGCTCGGGGACGGTGGACTTCGGGGCGGTGGGGGTCGTGGGTGTCGTGGGGGTGGAAGAGGCGCTCGCGGTGGCCTCGGGCGTGGTCTCCGTCGCGGAGGCGGAGGCGGAGGCGGAGACGGTGTCGGTGGGCTCGGCGGCCGAGGCGGAGGGCTCGGCGGTCTGGGAGTCCGTCGCACCGGGCGTCGGGTCCATGACGAAGGCGGCGGCCTCGGTCCCGGTGCGCGTCTCGGCGTCGGTCACCACTCCCGGGTCGACCAGGTCCACCCGCAGCCCCTTGGGCAGCGCGGCCGTGCTGCCGTTCTTGCGGACGACCTGCGCCTGCACGCCGTCGGACGGGCCGACCCAGACCGGCTCGGACGCCCCGCGCACCTTCGGGCCCGGCCGGTCCAGCGGGTCGACGTCCAGCTCCAGGTCGTGCCAGGCGCTCCACTCACCGGTCCCGGCGCTCCGGGTGCGCACCTGCGCGGTGCCGGCGAGCCGCTCGGCACCCCCGGTCCAGGTGACGCCCAGCAGCGAGAACTCCTCGGTGTCCGTGCGCGGCAGCTCCCGCCGGTCGGCCGAGGAGCTCTTCAGCGCGAGGCCGTACACCTTCACCGGCCGCTTGTGCCGGGTGCCCTGGTCGGCGGGCGGGCCCGCGACGGCGTACGTCACCACGCCCCCGCTCCCCAGCAGCACCGCCCCCAGCGTCAGCCAGGCTCTCCTGCGCATGCTCAGCGGCTTGTACGCGCGCTTCCCACCCCGGCGTCCACGTCGACTCACGACGAAAACCCACCCCTATGTCACAAAAACGGTCACTGAGGGCACAGCTGGTCAACAGATGGCCCATACACAGAGCGTTGGGTGGCCGGAAAGCGTCACACCTCGGCCCGCGGCGGGGCCGACTCGGCGTCGGTAAAGGCGGTGCCGGGACGGGCGTAGCGTGGACGCATGACGACGTACGGATCCTTCCCCGGTGCGCGGCCGCGGCGGCTGCGGACCACCCCCGTCATGCGGCGCATGGTCGCCGAGACCCGGCTGCACCCGGCCGACTTCATCCTCCCCGCGTTCGTGCGGGAGGGCGTGAGCGAGCCGGTGCCGATCCAGGCGATGCCGGGCGTGGTGCAGCACACGCGGGACAGCCTGAAGAAGGCCGCGCTGGAGGCGGTGGAGGCCGGGGTCTCCGGGATCATGCTCTTCGGGGTGCCGGAGGAGTCGAAGAAGGACGCCCTCGGGACGCCCGGGACCGACCCCGACGGGATCCTCCAGGTCGCCCTGCGGGACGTGCGCGCCGAGGTCGGGGACGACCTCCTCGTGATGTCCGACCTGTGCCTGGACGAGACGACCGACCACGGGCACTGCGGTGTGCTCGACTCCGAGGGGCGCGTGGACAACGACGCGACCCTGGAGCGGTACGCCGAGATGGCGCAGGTGCAGGCCGACGCCGGGGCCCACGTGGTGGGGCCCAGCGGGATGATGGACGGCCAGATCGGGGTCGTCCGCGACGCGCTCGACCAGATCGGGCGCGAGGACGTCGCGATCCTCGCCTACACCGCGAAGTACTCGTCGGCGTTCTACGGGCCCTTCCGGGAGGCCGTCGGGTCCTCACTGCGGGGCGACCGCAAGACGTACCAGCAGGACCCCGCCAACGCCCGTGAGTCCCTGCGGGAACTGGCGCTGGACCTGGAGGAGGGCGCCGACATGGTGATGGTCAAGCCGGCCGGCCCCTACCTCGACATCCTGGCGCGGGTCGCCGACGCGGTGGACGTGCCGGTGGCGGCCTATCAGATCTCCGGGGAGTACTCGATGATCGAGGCCGCCGCGGAGAAGGGGTGGGTCGACCGGGACCGGGCGATCTTCGAGACGCTCACCGGGATCAAGCGGGCGGGGGCGCGGAACATCCTCACCTATTGGGCCACGGAAGCGGCACAGAAGCTGCGCTGAGGGCTGTGTCGTCGGGTTGGTGCGGCGCCGTCGTGGCTTGTCGCGCCCCGCGGCGGAGCGGCATATCGATAGGGTCCCGCGCCCCTGCGGTGCTGGAGGGGCCCTCGTCTCGCAGGCCCTGGCCGTCGTTGCAGGCGGTGAGGGTCAGGGCGGCCGTCGCGGTGAGGGCGGCGGCGAGGAGACGGATACGAAGTTCAGGCATGGCGCAAGCCTGGATCGCCTGGCCTCCGGTCCTCCACACATGCCGGGCAACTCGGGACGCCGGTCCGGTCCCATAGCGGCTGACCTGCGGAAACGACGTCCGTTCGGGACGGCCTGCGGGACACGGTCCGGATGCCGGAAAGTCGGGTGTAGGCGGCACGCATCTCTCTAGGGTGCGGTCATGACACTCGCACCCGTCTCACCGCCGGCCCTGGCCGCCCGAGCCCGGACCACCGGGGGCTCTCCCGTCCGGGACATCCTGGCCGTCACCGCCCGCCCCGAGATGATCAACTTCGCGGGCGGGCTGCCCGCACCGGAACTCTTCGACCGGGACGGCGTGGCCGCGGCCTTCCGGTACGTCCTGGAGGAGACCCCGGCGCAGGCCCTTCAGTACGCCACCACCGAGGGCGAGCCCGAGCTCCGCGAGGCGCTCGCCGCGCGGACCTCGGCACGGGGACTCGCGACCACCGCCGACGACCTCCTCGTCACCACCGGCAGCCAGCAGGCCCTCTCCCTCCTCGCCACGGCCCTCCTCGACCCCGGCGACACGGTCCTCGTCGAGTCCCCCTGCTACCTCGCCGCGCTCCAGGTCTTCACCCTCGCCGGGGCCCGGATCGTCGCCGTGCCCGGAGACGAAGAGGGCCCCGACCCCGAGGCCCTCGCGGAGCTGGTGGCGCGGGAGCGGCCCAAGCTGCTCTACACCGTCCCCACCTTCCAGAACCCCACCGGCCGCACCCTGCCCGCCGGACGCCGCGCCGCGATCGCCTCCGTCGCCGCCCGCCACGGCCTGTGGATCGTCGAGGACGACCCCTACGGCGAACTCCGCTACGACGGTGAACGCGTCCCCTGGATAGCGGCCCACCCCGACGCCGCCGACCGCACGGTGCTGCTCGGCTCCTTCTCCAAGGTCATGGCGCCGGGCCTGCGGCTGGGCTGGCTGCGCGCCCCCGCGGAGCTGCGCCGCGCCTGTGCCGTCGCCAAGCAGGCCGCCGACCTGCACACCCCCACGGTCAACCAGCTCGCGGCGGCCCGCTATCTCGCCGTGAACGACCTCGACGCGCATGTGGCGAAGGTGGCGGCCGTCTACGGCGAGCGGCGGGACGCCATGCTGGCGGGCCTGGGCGAGGCACTGCCGCAGGGATCGGTGTGGAACCGGCCCGAGGGCGGCATGTTCCTCTGGGCCCGGCTGCCCGAGTCGTACGACAGCACGGTCCTGCTCCCGCGGGTGGTCGAGCAGAACGTGGCCTACGTCCCCGGCGCCCCCTTCCACGCCGGCGAACCCGACCGCTCCACCCTCCGGCTCTGCTTCGTGACACAGACACCGGAGGAGATCGCGGAAGGGCTGCGCAGGCTCGGCAGGGGGCTCAGGGGGTGAGGAAAGGGCAGCTCAGTCCCACCAGAAGTGCCAGGTGCGTTCGCCGATGATCTTCTCGGCGTACGACGACAACGTGTCGTCGTCGCCCGGCAGGACGGAGTAGGAGCAGAAGGCGAAGTGTTCGGCGGCGATTGCCTCCGCCTCGGCAAGGCCGGTGGGCGGAGCCGCGACCGAGAGAGCGAGGCGGTCGTAGCCGAGGGCCACGACGCGTATGCCGAAGCGGTCCTCCCAGGAGCGCAGGACGGCGCTGAACCGGGCCACGTCCTCGTCCTGGTTCGCCGGGCCGGACCAGCCGAGCGCCGTCGGGATGTCCGCGCTGCGGCGGGCGGCCACCAGGGCGAGGTGCGGCTCCTTGAAGTCGGGGACGCCTTCCGACAGCACGTCGGCGACCTCGGTGGCGCGGGTGTCGGGGTCGGCGGCGAGGGTGAGGGGAGCGGCGAGGCCCGGCCACTCCCCGTCCTCCTCCGCCGCGACCTCGGCCCAGTACTCGGCGAGCGTCTCGTCGGCGTCGTGGTCCCCGGGGTACGACATCTCCTCGGGCGCCAACCCCCAGTCCTCCGGCCCGCCCTGACCGCTGCCCAGATCCACGAGGACGGGCAGCAGCCCCGCCCGCCCGGCGGGCCGGCCCAGGGCCTTCCACGAGCCGGGCGCCGCCTGCTGCTCGGCGTGCCACAGCACGACCTCGCCGGTCGTCGTGTCGATCAGCCGCCCGGGCGGCAGTTGAAGCCCCAGCGAACGACCGCTCGGGTCGGAGGCCAACTTGGGCAGCGGGTTGGGAAGAGTCGCCATGCCGGTGACTGTAAGGGCAGCCACTGACAACGGGCCTATTTGAGGGCGGTGGTGAAGGCTGCCCAGGTGGTGGGGGTGATGTGAAAGGTGGGGCCGGTCTCGGGGGCGTTCTTGGAGTCGCGGACGTGGACGGCGGTGGGGGAGACGGCGACTTCGAGGCACTGTCCGCCTTCGTCGCCGCTGTAGCTCGATGTGAACCACTTCAGTGCTTCGGCGCTCATCGCTCTCCTAGCAGGCGGTCTAGCAGACCCAGCGAATCCTGAGTGGTCAGGGCCTGAGTTCGCAGCATCGCATATTTGCGCGCCAGGATGGACACCTCATCCGGGTCAGAAACCCACTGGCTGCCGCGTTGCCCCTCGGTATAGGCGAGGTGCTGGTGATCGGGGGTTTCGAGCAGGGTGAAGGGACCATTCAGTCCTGCGTTGCATGGACTTCTCATCGGCAGGAACTGCAACGACACACAAGGCAGTTCGGCAAGCTTCCGCAGATGCCGAAGCTGCCCCGCCCGATCCCCGATCTCCATGTACAGCACCGGTTCCCACACCACGAAGCTGAGCGTCGGCGGGCTCTTCCGGTGCAGGATCTCCTGGCGGTTCAGCCGCAGTGCCGTGTACGTCTCGATCTCGTCCTCGTCGTACGCGGGGACCCTGTTGCGCAGTACGGCCCGGACGTACGGCCCGTTCTGGAGGAGACCGGGCAGGACCGCGTTGTCGTACCAGGACAGCGCGATCGCCTCCCGCTCGTGCTCCATGTACAGCTCGGCCCACAGCGGGAACTGGTCGATCTCCGGCAGGTTGGCCACCCCCGCCGCCAACATCCCCTTCGTGTCGAGGACTTCGTCCAGCAGCGCCGCCAGATCCGGCTTCAGGGCCCGTCTGCCCTGCTCGATCGACGCGATGGTCTCCTCGTCGACCCGGACGAGTCCGGCGAGGCCGCTCTGGGTGTGGCCCGCCTCGCGGCGGGCCGTGCCGAGCTGTTTGCCCAGCATCTTCATCGTCGAGTGGTTCTTCTTGCGCTGGCTCATGCTGCTGCCCATCCCCCGGCACGGTCGCCCTTGACCTGGTCGGAACCCGTACGGAAATTCCGTACGGGTTCACTCACTGATCAACGGTAGTCACGTTCGGTGACTCTTGTCCCGTGAACGAGACGATGCAACTCCCGCCCCTGTGCGAGAGGTTCTTCCGGCGCGAGCGGCGTTCCGTGCCGGCCGCGCGGCAGTTCGCGGCGCGGACGCTCGCCGGCTGGGGGCTCGACGAGACCGGGCGCGCCGACGACGTCCTGCTCTGCGTCAGTGAGCTGGTGACGAACGCGCTGCTGCACGGCGTACCGCCCGGCCGTCAGTTCCTGCTGTTCCTGCGGTACGACGGCCGGGCGTTGCGCGTAGAGGTGCACGACAGCGGGCCCGGGGTGCCCCGTGTCGCCGACGCGTGCGACGAGGGCGGGCGCGGGCTGTTGCTCGTCGCCGCGCTCAGCGACACGTGGGGCGTGCGGGAGCGGGCGCTCGGCAAGGCGGTGTGGTGCGAGTTCGTCGGACTCGTCACGCCCTAGGGGGCGGTCAGAGCTTCTCGGGCGTCCGGATGCCCAGCAGGGCCATGCCCTGGTGGAGCGTGCGGGCCGTGACGTCGCACAGGAGGAGGCGGTTCTCCGCCACGTCCTTCGGCGGCTGAGGCTTGATCACCGGGCACTTGTCGTAGAACGACGTGAACAACGACGCCAGCTGGTACAGATACGCCGCCACCTTGTGCGGGGCGTACTCCGCCGCCGCCTCGAAGACGGTGTCGCCGAACGCGTCCAGGTGCAGGCCCAGCGCCCGCTCCGCCGCGTGCAGCTCCAGCTCCGGGTGCGCGGCCGGCCGCACGTCTCCCGCCTTGCGGAGGATCGACTGGATACGGGCGTACGCGTACTGGAGGTAGACGGAGGTGTCACCGTTGAGCGAGACCATCTGGTCCAGGTCGAACTTGTAGTCGCGGTTGGCCGACGTCGACAGGTCCGCGTACTTCACGGCGCCGATGCCGACCTGGGCGGCCCGCTCCTGGATCTCGTCCTCGGTGAGGTCCTGCGCCTTCTCCCGGACGACCTCGGCGGCCCGCTGCACCGCCTCGTCCAGCAGGTCCTCAAGGCGTACGGTCTCGCCCTCACGCGTCTTGAACGGCTTGCCGTCCGCGCCCAGCACGGTGCCGTAGCCCATGTTGTGCGCGGTGACGTCGTCGGTGAGCCAGCCCGCCCGGCGGGCCGTCTCGAAGACCATCTTGAAGTGCAGGGACTGACGGACGTCCACGACGTAGATCAGGGACGTGGCGTGCAGGTCCTGGACCCGGTTGCGGATCGCGGTGAGGTCGGAGGCCGCGTAGCCGAAGCCGCCGTCGGCCTTCTGCACGATCAGCGGGACCGGCTGGTCGTCCTTGCCCCGGATGTCGTCGAAGAACACGACGAGCGCGCCCTCCGAGCGGACGGCGACCCCCATCTCCTCCAGGAGCCGGGCCGTCTCGGGCATGCCGTCGTTGTACGCCGACTCGCCGACGATCTCGTCGTCGCGGATCTCCATGTCGAGCTTCTCGAAGACCGAGTAGAAGTAGACCTTCGACTCGTCCACGAACCGCTGCCAGAAGTCCAGGGTCTCCTTGTCGCCGGACTGGAGGGCCACGACCCTCTTGCGCGCCCGCTCCTTGAAGTCCTCGTCCGCGTCGAAGACCGCGCGGGAGGCCTTGTAGACCCGGTTCAGGTTCGACATGGCCTGCTCGCCGTCCGTGTCGGTCTCCGCGGACAGCGCGTCCGGGTTCTCGATCAGGTACTGGATGAGCATGCCGAACTGGGTGCCCCAGTCGCCGATGTGGTGCCGGCCGATCGTCTTCTCGCCGGTGAAGTCGAGCATGCCGCGCAGGGCGTCGCCGATCACCGCCGACCGCAGATGCCCGACGTGCATCTCCTTCGCCACGTTCGGCTGGGCGTAGTCGATGACCGTGATGCCCGGGTCCGCCTTGGCCGCCACGCCGAGCCGGTCTCCGTCCGCGTACCGCGCGGCCAGGTTCCGGGTGATCGCCCGGTCCGCGAGCGTGATGTTGAGGAAGCCGGGGCCGGAGACCTCGACGTCCTGGATCAGCTCCGCGCCGGTGGAGATGTGGGAGACGACCTGCGTCGCCAGCTCCCGCGGGTTCGCCTTCGCCTTCTTGGCCAGGGCCAGGATCCCGTTGGCCTGGAAGTCGGCCCGGTCGCTACGTCGCAGCAGCGGGTCGACGCCGTCGGCTTCCGGGAGGGCGGATGCGAGGGCGTCGGCGAGGTGCTGGTTGACGAGATCCGTGAGCGACGTGACCGAGGTCATGGGGTGGGAGCCGTTCTCCTCGTGGGATTGATAGACGGGGCCAGTATCCCACGGGGGGTGAAGCGGTTTTCTGGCTGCGGGCCGGTGGGGGCCGGTCGCGCCCCGCGGCGGAGCCGCATATCGACTCGGCCCGCGCCCCCAGGGGCGGCTGCGCCGCCTAAACTAGGGGCGCGGCCGTTTGACCGTATTGGCTGCCCCGGAGAAAGAAGGACGTGCCGATCGTGGCTCAGAGCACCGAGACCACCGACTGGGTCTCCCGTTTCGCGGACGAGGTCATCGAGGAGTCGGAGCGTCGGGCCCCCGGCAAACCCGTGGTCGTCGCGTCCGGGCTCTCGCCCTCCGGCCCGATCCACCTGGGCAACCTCCGCGAGGTCATGACGCCCCATCTCGTCGCCGACGAGATCCGGCGCCGCGGCCACCAGGTCCGCCATCTGATCTCCTGGGACGACTACGACCGCTACCGCAAGGTGCCCGCCGGCATCGCCGGGGTCGACGACTCCTGGGCCGAGCACATCGGCAAGCCCCTGACCTCCGTCCCGGCCCCCGCCGGGTCGGCGTACCCGAACTGGGCCGAACACTTCAAGGCCGCGATGATCGAGTCGCTGGCCGAGCTCGGCGTGGAGTTCGACGGCATCAGCCAGACCGCCCAGTACACCTCCGGTGTCTACCGCGACCAGGTGCTGCACGCCGTCGCCCACCGCGCCGACATCGACGCGATCCTCGACCAGTACCGCACCAAGAAGGCCCCGCCGAAGCAGCAGTCGCAGAAGCCGGTCGACGAGGCCGAACTGGAGGCCGCCGAGGGCTCCGGCGCGGCCGGCGAGGACGACGGCAGCAGCTCGGGCTCCGTCGGCTACTTCCCGTACAAGCCCTACTGCGGCAACTGCGAGAAGGACCTCACCACCGTCACCGCCTACGCCGACGACACCACCGAACTGACCTACGCCTGCACCGCCTGCGGCTTCTCCGAGACCGTCCGGCTCGAGGAGTTCAACCGCGGCAAGCTGGTCTGGAAGGTCGACTGGCCGATGCGGTGGGCGTACGAGGGCGTCGTCTTCGAGCCGAGCGGCGTCGACCACTCGTCCCCCGGATCCTCCTTCCAGGTCGGCGGGCAGATCGTCGGCATCTTCGGCGGCAAGCAGCCCATCGGGCCGATGTACGCGTTCGTGGGCATCTCCGGCATGGCGAAGATGTCGTCCTCGCGCGGCGGCGTGCCCACGCCCGCCGACGCGCTGAAGATCATGGAGCCGCAGATCCTGCGCTGGCTCTACGCCCGCCGCCGCCCCAACCAGTCCTTCAAGATCGCCTTCGACCAGGAGATCCAGCGGCTCTACGACGAGTGGGACAAGCTCGACGGCAAGGTCGCCGACGGGTCCGCCCTCCCGGCCGACGTCGCCGCGCACTCCCGCGCGGTGCGCACGGCCGCCGGTGAGCTGCCGCGTACGGCGCGGACGCTGCCGTACCGGACCCTCGCCTCGGTCGCCGACATCACCGCCGGACACGAGGACCAGGCGCTGCGGATCCTCAGCGAACTCGACCCCTCCGACCCGCTCGGCACCCTCGACGAGGCCCGGCCGCGCTACGACAAGGCCGAGGCCTGGATCAACACGCACGTCCCCGCCGACCAGCGGACCATCGTGCGCGAGCAGCCCGACGCCGAACTGCTCAAGTCCCTCGACGAGGCGTCCCAGCAGTCGCTGCGGCTGCTGCTCGACGGACTCGCCGAGCACTGGTCGCTCGACGGGCTGACGCATCTCGTCTACGGCGTCCCGAAGGTGCAGGCCGGGTTCTCAGCCGACGCGACGCCCAAGGAACTGCCGGCGGAGATCAAGACCGCCCAGCGGACGTTCTTCGCGCTGCTGTACCACCTGCTCGTCGGACGCGACACCGGTCCGCGCCTGCCCACACTGCTGCTCGCGGTGGGGCAGGAGCGGGTGCGGGGCCTGCTCGGCGAGTGACGCCGTGAGAAAGCGCCCGGTGCCTTGGGGCACCGGGCGCTTTCTCATGCGCGTGTGCGCTCCTACGCGATGTGCTCATCCGCCATCTCGGCGTTGAGACGGTTGGAGAAGCGGTTCACCATGCGCTTGGCCTCCGCCTCGGGGAGCGTGATGCCGTAGGTCGCCTCTACGTCGACGATGAACCCCTTGGGCGACGGCGCTCCGTTGCCGCCCTTGATCGACTCACGGAAGACCTGGTAGTACGCGTCCTCGTCCGGCTCGTAACCGCCGCCCTCGCCCAGCTCACGGGTGCGGCCGCCCGGGACCACCGGGATGGGGAACGTGCCGGTCTCCTCGGGGGCCGGTTCCTGGCCGGGGGCCGGGGGCTCCTCCTCGTACTGCTCGCGGTACTCCGTGGCCTGCTGCTCCTGCTCGTACCACTGGGCGTACTGCTCCGAGGGGTCGTAGTTGGGGTCGTAGCCGCCGTGGTACTCGATCTCCTGCGGGGGTGTCTGGAACCAAGGGCTCTGTTCGGGTTCCGGCGCCTTGTCCTGGTACCCGGGGTTCTGGTTGCCGCCCGGGTATCCGCGCTGCTCGCTGGGAGGTGCCGCAGCGCCCACCCGTGCCGCCCCCACGGCACGACCGCCCGCAGCCGCGTCGATCATCGGCGCTGCCGGGAGCTCCTGGTGCTGAGGCGCCGGGGGGAGCACCGCCGGTTCGATTCCCGCCGCCGCGAGTCCCGCCGGGGCGGTCTCCGCGAGGGGGACGCCGTAGCGGGCCAGGCGGAGGGGCATCAGGGACTCCACCGGGGCCTTGCGGCGCCAGGCGCGGCCGAAGCGGGAGCGGAGGCGGGCCTGGTAGACGAGACGTTCCTGCTCCAGCTTGATCACCTGGTCGTAGGAACGGAGCTCCCAGAGCTTCATCCGGCGCCACAGGAGGAACGTCGGAATGGGGGAGAGCAGCCAGCGCGTGATGCGGACGCCCTCCATGTGCTTGTCCGCCGTGATGTCGGCGATCCGGCCGATCGCGTGCCGGGCGGCCTCGACGGCGACCACGAACAGGATCGGGATCACCGCGTGCATGCCCGTGCCCAGCGGGTCCGGCCAGGCGGCCGCGCCGTTGAAGGCGATCGTGGCCGCCGTCAGCAGCCACGCCGTCTGGCGGAGCAGCGGGAAGGGGATCCGGATCCAGGTCAGCAGCAGATCCAGGGCGAGCAGGACGCAGATACCCGCGTCGATGCCGATCGGGAACACATACGAGAAGTTCCCGAATCCTTTCTTCAGAGCCAACTCGCGCACGGCCGCGTACGAGCCGGCGAAGCCGATGCCGGCGATGATCACGGCGCCGGTCACGACCACGCCTATGAGAACGCGGTGCATCCGAGTCAGCTGGATTGGCGCGGCCACCTACTCCCCTCCCCTTGCGTGTTGTTGCGCGCAACAGGGTGGCACATGTGTGCGGCGCACGCGTGTCCGGACCGTCAGCGCTTCGTGGCGGAAGCCTTGGCCGTCGTCTTCGAGACCGCCTTCGTCGCCGTGCTCGACGGGGTCTTCGACGCCGTCGCCCCGGGGGTCGCCGAGGCCGACTTCGACGCCGACCCGGTGGGGGACGGGCTCGTCGTCGCGGCCGAACCGCCGCTGTCTCCCTCGCCGTTGGCGGACTTCACGGCGGCCACGACCTCCTGGGCGGCCTTCTTCGCGGACGCCGTGAGCGTGTCGGCGCTCGGCGTCTTCTCACCGGCCAGACCGGCGCCGTTGTAGTCGAGCGTGATGACGACGTTCTCGACCCGGGCCACGACCGTCTGCTGCTTGAAGGCGCCTTCCTTCTTCTTCAGGTCGTACCGCACGACCGTCGCCTCGTCGCCCGTGCCGGTGACCGTCTCGGTCTTGGCGTTCTTCGCACCCGACACCGTCTGGGCGGCTTTGACCTGCTTCGCGTAGTACGTCTGCGCCTGCGACTCGGCGTCGCCCGTCGTCGCGTCCGACTCGAACCGCAGCAGGGAGACGTTGAGCCAGCGGAACTGCGAGCCCTTCACACCGTTGTTGTCCAGGCTCGACCAGGAGCAGCTGGCGCGGGCACCGGTGTCGGAGGAGCTGCCCTCCTTGCCGGAGGAGGTCCCCTTCGGCACCAGGCTGGTCAGCGTCTTCTTCGACAGCACCTTGCAGGCGCCCGGCAGGCTCGCGTACGCGGCCGCCTGGACGGTGGGCGCGGAGCTCGCGGCGTCGCCGGAGCCTCCCGCACCCTGCGCGCTGTCCGTGGAGGCCGAGTTGGAGCCGGAGCCCGAGTCGGAACCGGAGTCCGAGGAGCACGCCGCCGCGAACACCATCACCGGCACCGCGAGAGCGGCGGCCAGGACGCGGTTCAGGCCTCCCGTGCGGGTGGCGCGCTGGTCAAACTGGTCGTCTCGCTGGGCTCGTCGCTGCATGGTTCCTTCACTCATGACGCTCGTGGTTCCTGCGGTCGGATCGGGTCCGAGGGGCCACGGTACGCGGTGAGACAGCTGTGCGGTTCCGCTTCACCTGCTTTGCGGATCCGCCGAGGGACGACGCCGAAGGCCGTTATCCGGCCAGGGAGTCGGCGAGCTGAGAAGCCAGTTTCCGGGCCTTGTCCTGCATTTCCTTGCTGTCCGGAACGGTTCCGACCGTCGCGGGCTGCTCCTCGTACTGGATGGTCACGATGACGTTGGACGTGCGGAACGCCACAGTCACCGTGCGCTGTTTCACCGTCGAACCCGAGCTGCTGAGCGCGTCGTCGACGAACGCCTCGTCACCGAGGTCGTCCAGGAGGCGGGGCTGGAGGTCGGTGGGGGTGGCGGAGGCGGACGAGGACGCGGAGGAGGTGGCCGAGGAGGTGGCGGACGGGGTCGACGAGCCGGGCGAAGCGGATGAACCGGGCGAGCTGGATGAACTGGGCGAAGACGACTGGGTGGTGGACTCGGAGGCCGTGGGCTCCGGGAGGTCGGCGGCGGTGACCTTCCGGGCGAACAGCTCCTCCGCCTCGTCGTCGTCGCTGACGGAGTTGTCGTAGGACACGACGCGTTCGAGGTCGACGAGGAGGTGGTCCGTGGCGTCCGTCGACTCCACCTTCCAGCGGCAGCCGACCTTGCGGTCCGTGTCGAACGTCGCCGTCGCCTCACCCTCGTAGGCGCTCTCGCGCTGCTGCTCGTCGGTGAGTTCCCCGATGCCGGGCAGCAGGGAGTCGAGTGTCGCCCGGCCGACGGCGCTGCACGCCTCGGGGAGGGTCGTGTACTTGCCGGGCTGCGCGGCGGCGGAGGCGGTGCCCGCCTCGCCGGGGTTGGAGTCGTCCGTGGAACCGCCCTTGTCCGAGCTGCCGGTGCAGCCGGCCAGCAGCGCCGCGAGGAGGGCGGCGACGCCGGGTACGTAGGCCTTCCGCAGCACGGTCGGCTCCTCTCGACGGTTCGCGTGGTGATCGCGGCGATCGCGGTGATCATGGTCCAGTGTCCCCGCCGCTTAATCGCTTGCCGGACGGGGGCGGCCCCAGCAGACAATGTGTATCGCACGCAACACCGTGGACGCCGGTCCGATGTCCTATTCGTTGATCTTGGCGCCGGTTTTGCGACTCGAGACTTCTGTTGTGATCCGGGGGATTGGGGACGATATGTCGTACGTGGAAATGCCGGGCGCGAAGGTGCCGATCCGGATGTGGACCGACCCGGCGACGGTGGAGGACGTGGCGCTCCAGCAGCTCCGCAACGTCGCCACCCTGCCGTGGATCAAGGGCCTGGCCGTGATGCCGGACGTCCACTTCGGCAAGGGTGCGACGGTCGGGTCGGTCATCGCGATGCAGGGGGCTGTGTGCCCGGCGGCGGTGGGAGTCGACATCGGCTGCGGAATGTCCGCGGTGAAGACGTCCCTGACGGCGAACGACCTGCCCGGTGACCTGTCCCGGCTGCGCTCGAAGATCGAGCAGGCGATTCCGGTGGGGCGGGGGATGCACGACGACCCCGTCGACCCGGGGCAGCTGCACGGGTTCGCGACGGCGGGGTGGGACGACTTCTGGGGGCGGTTCGGGGGCGTGGCTGAGGCGGTCAGGTTCCGTCAGGAACGTGCTACGAAGCAGATGGGAACGCTCGGAAGCGGCAATCACATGATCGAGGTCTGCCTTGATCAGTCGGATTCGGTCTGGCTCATGCTGCACTCCGGTTCTCGGAACATCGGGAAGGAGCTCGCCGAACACCACATCGGCGTGGCGCAGACACTCCCTCACAACCAGGGACTGGTCGACCGTGACCTGGCGGTGTTCGTGTCGGACACTCCGCAGATGGCGGCGTATCGCAACGACCTCTACTGGGCGCAGGAGTACGCCAAGTACAACCGCGCGATCATGATGGGGCTCCTGAAGGATGTGATCCGCAAGGAGTTCAAGAAGGCGAAGCCGATGTTCGAGCCGGAGGTCTCCTGCCACCACAATTACGTAGCGGAGGAGCGGTACGAGGGGATGGACCTCCTCGTGACCCGCAAGGGTGCGATCCGGGCCGGCTCCGGCGAGTACGGGATCATTCCCGGCTCCATGGGTACCAGCTCGTACATCGTGAAGGGGCTCGGAAACGAGAAGGCCTTCAACTCGGCCTCACACGGCGCGGGTCGGCGTATGAGCCGCAACGCGGCGAAGCGTCGCTTCACGGTGAAGGATCTGGAGGAGCAGACACGAGGCGTGGAGTGCCGGAAGGACTCGGGAGTGGTGGATGAGATTCCCGGCGCCTACAAGAACATCGACCAGGTCATGCAGCAGCAGCGCGATCTTGTCGAGGTCGTGGCGAAGCTGAAGCAGTTCATCTGCGTGAAGGGCTGATGGATGAGGCCCTCGGTCGTAACCGGGGGCCTTGTGGGCTATCGCTCGGACGGCATCGCCACTTGGCCGGTTCGCAGCCGCCAGAGGCGGATGTAGCAGCTCTTCTGCGTGCGGCCGAGTTCCGCTGCGGATGCGGCGTCGTCGTTCAGCCGCAGCAGCACGAGGTCCTCGTGTGCGCTCCAGCGGCGTCGCTCGGGTGCGACCCTCATATCTGTCGGCCGGAGCCAACTGCTGAGTGAGTCGGCTGCCGCCTTCTTGCGCTTCAGCGACAGACAGCCTTCGTAGTAGAGGTTCGCTGCCAGCTTCTGGGCGTTCTCGTTCGTGTAGAGGATGTTGTAGAGGTCGTCGCGCGCATTGCGCTTGAGGGTCCGCTCGCTCCCGGTGAGCTGTCCTGCGTAGAAGCACACGTAGGTACCGACGGCCGTGCTGGCGGTGGTGAAGGAGACGAAGGGGAAGCCCTTGCTTGTGCGGCGGTCCATGAATCGGTGGGCGTTAGGCTCGCAGTCAGCCATGAGGAAGTCCTGCCTTCCTTGCTGGTCAGGCCTTCGCCGGGGATGCCGCCCCGGCGGGGGCCGTTGTCTTTGGCGTTCTCTTGCGAGGCTAGGTCGCCAGTTCGGCTGTCGATCGGGTGATCGGTGGTGTTCACTCGTTCGGGCTCAGGAGAGTCGTTTCTCCAGGAGTGTCACCGCGTACGGGCTGCCCAAGCCGTCCTTCTTTGCTTGTTGTTCGCCTACGACCCTGTAGCCCGCCGACTCGTAGTACGTGCGCAGGCGGGGGTTGGAGGAGAGGCAGTCCAGGCGGGCGTAGGGGCGGCCGGTTGCGGTGATGCGGGATTCGGCGTGGGTCAGGAGGGTGCGGCCCGTGCCCGGGGGTGCCGTGTGCGGGGTCGTCATCAGGCGGTGGATGTAGCCCGCGTCGGGTGGGCGGGGGCCCCAGGCGGCGGGGTCGTCCCACCAGAGTTCGTAGGCGCCGGTCGGGGAGGCGTCCGTGTGGGACAGCCAGATCTCGCCCTCGCGCATGCGGTGGAGGAAGTGGGCCTCGTCCTTCTCGCCGGGCTTCCATTGGTCGATGTCGTGGGCGAGTTGCCACAGGGCGGCCGTGTCGCGGAGGCGGACCAGGAGGGGGGCCTCGGCCGGGGTGGCCCTGCGGAAGGCCGGGGGTGGCCCGGTGGTGGGGGCGGGTTCGAGGAGGTGGGCGCGCAGGGAGGCGGAGAGCGCCGCCGCGTTCAGGCCCAGGGCCTGAGTCACGTACGACTCCACCGAGCCGTGGCGTGCGCGCAGGGACTTCAGGAACAGGCGCATCACCGACGCGGGGGCGCGGCCGAAGGCCGGCCAGGTGGGGGAGCGGCCCTCGTGGCGGGCCCGCCAGTCGGACAGGAGGGCCGGGGTGGCCAGTTCGGTGAGGGTGAAGTCGAAGATGATCGTCTCGTCGGGGATGTTCAGGAGGGAGAGGACGAGGGCCGCCAGCTGGCCCGTGCGGTCCTTGCCCGAGGCGCAGTGGAAGGTGAGGGGCCCCTGGGCCCGGGCGATCAGTTCGAGTGCGGTCGCGATCTCCTTCGTACCGTCCTCGGCCACCTCCAGGTAGCGCTCGGCGAGGTAGGGGCCGGGGTCCACGTCCGGGGTCAGCGCCGCCTGGTCGTAGGGGCGGTGTTCGATGCTGAGGTTGTGGTAGGTGAAGGAGGGGTCCGCCGGGACGCGGCCCCGGGTGTCGGCCTCCCAGGGGTGGCGGAGGTCGATCACCGTGCCCACGGACAGGGACAGGAAGCGGTTCCAGTCGGGGGTGTCCTTCGTGAGCTTGCCCAGGGAGTCCGCGCGGTAGAGGCGGCCGGGGCGGACGCGCAGGCCGTCCGCGGTGCGGTAGCCGCCCAGGTCGCGGAAGTTGTGCAGCGTGTCGAACGGTATGTGTCGGTCCACCTCGTGACCTTACGCCGGTGATCCGGAACCGTGCGGGCGGGAACTGGTGTCTTACGTCGGCCAGTTCGGGTCGTTGACACGGGGGTGTCGGATGAAGCGGATGCGTGGGCCGGTGGCGGTGGCGGGGCTTGTGCTCGTGGTGGGCACTCTGCTTGCGGGGTGTTCGCAGGAGTACGAGGACAAGCGGGGCAAGGGCGACGCCCCGGTGGCGGGGAAGGCGGGGGACGACACTCCGGCCGAGGTGTTCAACATGCCGGACGGGTTCGGGAACCTCGCCACCAAGTGTGTGGGGCACGGCTTCCGTGCGTATGTGACGACGAACGCGACCGGGCCGTCCAATGTGCAGATCGTCGAGGACAAGACGTGCGGGGGCTGAGGTGCGCGGGGGCGGTGGCCGTGCTCGTCCTCGCGCTCGGCGGGTGTGCGTCGCAGCAGTACTACGACGAGCGGGGGAAGGCCGACGCCCCGGTGGCGGGGAGGGCGGGGGAGGACTCGCCCGCCGAGGTCTACAACTTCCCCGACGGGTTCGGGAACCTCGCCACCAAGTGTGTGGGGAAGGGCAGGCGGGCGTACGCGACGACGAAGTTCGTGCAGCAGGAGGACGAGGACGAGGTGATCGTCATTCCGGCCAACGCGGTGATCGTCGACGACCCGCGGTGTCAGGCGCCGTGACGCGTCACTTGGCGTGCCGCACGGCGTAGATCATGACGAACGCCACGATGTGGATGCCGAAGAGGAAGTAGCCGAGCCACCACCACATCTGGCGTTCGTCGTGGGGCCCCTGCGGGTCCTTGGCCGCCATCACAGCTCCCGGTGGACCTTGGTGTTCGAGGCCTGGGCGCGGGGGCGCAGCACCAGGAGGTCGACGTTGACGTGGCTGGGGCGGGTCACCGTCCAGGCGATGGTGTCGGCGACGTCGTCCGCGGTGAGGGGTTCGGCGACGCCCTCGTAGACCTTGGCGGCCTTGTCCTCGTCGCCGCCGAAGCGGGTCAGGGCGAACTCGTCGGTCTTGACCATGCCGGGCGCGATCTCGATGACGCGGACCGGCCGGCCGACGATCTCCAGGCGGAGGGTCTCGGCGAGGACGTGCGCGCCGTGCTTGGCGGCGACATAGCCGGCGCCGCCCTCGTAGGTGCCGTGGCCGGCGGTGGAGGAGACGACCACGATCGTGCCGTCGCCGCTCGCGTCCAGCTTGGGCAGCAGGGCCTGGGTGAGGTTGAGGGTGCCGATGACGTTCGTCTCGTACATCGTGCGCCAGTCGGCCGGGTCGCCGGTGGCCACCGGGTCGGCGCCGAGCGCGCCGCCCGCGTTGTTGACGAGGACGCCGACGGTCTGGAACGCGGTGGCGAACTCGTCGACCGCCGCGCGGTCCGTGACGTCGAGCTGGTACGCCGTGGCCGAGCCGCCCGCCGCGACGATCTCCTCGGCGAGCGCCTCGATACGGTCCTTGCGGCGGGCGGTGAGGACGACGCGGTAGCCGGCGGAGGCGAGCCGGCGGGCCGTGGCGGCGCCGATTCCGCTGCTCGCACCGGTGACGACGGCGATGCGGGAGGCGGCGGACGGTGCGGCGGTGGCCATGGGACTGCTCCTCGGACGTGGTCGGGTGCCTGCCCGCCAGGATAGGTGCGAAAATCGGGGTGGGTGATCCTGTGTCCGGGAGGTGGACCATGGGACAGGCGCGAGAGGTCATGGACCGGCTCACCGAGGCGCTGACCACGCGGACGGACCCGAAGGTCATCGGTGAGCTCTTCGCGGAGGACGCCGTCGCCGTCACGCCCGACGGCGGGGAGCTGCGCGGACGGGACAGCATCGTCGAGTACTGGCGTCAGATGACGGACATGGTGCCCGAGGCCCGGTACGAGTCGGTGCACGCCTACGAGGTCGGCGACACGGCGATCGACGAGGGGTTCTACACGGGTCGCAACAGCGGGCCGATCCCGTTGCCGACCGGGGAGTCGCTGCCCGCGACGAACAAGGAGATCAGGATTCGCGGGGTGGACTTCGCGAAGGTCGACGCGCAGGGCCGGATCGTCGACTACCGGCTCTACTTCGACGAGATGGAGTTCCTGGGGCAGTTGGGGCTGCTGCCCGAGGGCCTTCAGTAGGACGACGACGACCGTTCACTCGCCCCGCGGGGCCCACATGATCACAGCCATGCCCGTGAGGCAGATCAGCGTGCCCGCGAGGTCCCAGCGGTCGGGGCGGTAGCCGTCGGCGACCATGCCCCACAGGATCGAGCCGGCGACGAAGATCCCGCCGTACGCGGCGAGGACGCGGCCGAAGTGGGCGTCGGGCTGGAAGGTGGCGACGAAGCCGTAGGCGCCGAGGGCGAGGACGCCGCCGCCGGCCCAGAGCCAGCCGCGCTGCTCGCGCACGCCCTGCCAGACCAGCCAGGCGCCGCCGATCTCGAAGAGGGCGGCGAGGACGAAGAGGGCGGCGGAGCGCAGGACCGTCATGCGGCTCAGCCTCGCACGCGTGGTCGCGTCACCTGTTGGAGGGCGCCTTACCGCTCGCTCCTCGTGGGATACATCCCACCGGTAGGACCGGCCGACGCGAGGAGTGGTGGCATGCGCAGGATGCGGGGGCTCGCCGTGTGGGGGGCCATGGGGGTACTGGCGGTGGGCTCGCCCGCGGTGGCGGGGGACGGGGCCGAGGCCGACCTGTCGTACCACGGCGTCGCGGTCCTGCACGGCGGCCGGGTCGACGTACGGCTGACCCCGCGCAACCACGGTCCGGCGGACGTCTCCGACGCGACCGTACGGCTGCGCTGGTCGGTGTCGCCGGCGGCGCGCGGCCTGCGGCTGCCGCAGGGGTGTGCGCGGACGGGGGAGCGGTCGGTGGTGTGCCGTACGGGGCCGCTCGCGGCGGACACGGTGGGGGAGCGGATCGAGGTGGGGGTGCGGCTGCGGGGGCGTCCGGCGGAGGCGACGCTGGAGGTCGACACGGTGTGGGCGGGCGGTGCGGTGGACCGCAATCGCTCCAATGACCGGCAGCAGGTGCTGGTGCTGGACACCGGGGATGCCTACTACTTCTGAAGCGGTGCTCCTTCGGGGGCCCGTGAAGTCCCTGAGTACCATCTCGGCAGGCGGCGCTGACGAAGGGGTTGGGCGATGTCCGGGAACGTGCGGTCGAGGCTGCTGGACGAGCTGTCCGTGGTCTCCCGCCGGTACGTGGCGTCGTACGCCCTGTTCAATCAGGCCCTGGCGGACCGGCTCGGGCTGCATCCGACCGATCTGCAGTGCCTGAACCTGCTGACGCTGGAGCCCGAGCCGGTGACGGCGGGCCGGGTGGCGGAGCTGACGGGGCTGACCACGGGGTCGGCGACGCGGCTGGTGGACCGGCTGGAGCGGGCGGGGTACGTCCGCCGGGAGCGGGACGCGGTGGACCGGCGGCGGGTGCTGGTGGCGCCGGTGCCGGAGCGGATCGCGGAGTTCGGGCGGATGTGGGAGCGGCTGGGCGGGGACCGTTCGCCCCTGTTCGCGGATCTCGCGGACGCCGAACTCGGGGTGATCGTGCGGCACATGCGGCGGACGGTGGAGTTCCACGGGGAGCGGGTCGCGCGACTGCGGGAAGGCCGGGTGTAGGGGACATGCGGGACACGGGCATACGCGGCTCCGGCCTACCGGACTTCCGGGACTCCGAGACCCTGGAATTCGGTGTGGTGCAGGCCCGCCGGCAGGTCGAGGCGGCCGAGGCGGCCCATCCAGCGCATGCGGCCGACGCGGTGCCCGGGCGGGGGCTGCCCCGGCACTGGCTGCTGGTGCTGCTCGGTGCGGCGGTGCTGCCGGGGGTGGTGCTGGTGGTCGTCGGGCGGTCGCTGGAGGAGCCGGCCGTGCAGGCGTGGCGGACGGTGTGTCTGGCGGTCACCGTGCAGGCGCTGCCGTTCCTGCTGCTGGGTACGGCGCTGTCGGGGGCGATCAACGCGTTCGTGCCGGCGAGTGTGTTCAGCCGGCTGCTGCCGAAGCGGCCCGCGCTGGCGGTGCCGGTCGCGGGGGCGGCGGGGGTGGTGCTGCCGGGGTGCGAGTGCGCCTCGGTGCCGGTGGCGAACAGTCTGATCGGGCGGGGGGTCACTCCGGCGGCGGCGTTCGCGTTCCTGCTGTCGGCGCCCGCGATCAACCCGGTGGTGCTGACGGCGACGGCGGTGGCGTTCCCGGGCAGCCCGGAGATGGTGCTGGCCCGGCTGCTGGCCTCGCTGGTGACGGCCGCGGTGATGGGCTGGCTGTGGCTCTGGCTGGGGCGGGAGGAGTGGCTGCGGCCGGCCGTACGGCACACCGGGCATCAGGCGGGGCACAGCCGGTGGGAGGAGTTCCGGCGGGGTTTCCAGCACGACTTCCTGCACGCGGGGGGTTTCCTGGTGGTGGGGGCGATGGCGGCGGCGACGTTCAACGTGGCGGTGCCGCGGTCGGTGCTGGAGGTGTTCTCGGGCTCGCCGTGGCTGTCGGTGCTGTTCCTGGCGGCGCTGGCGATCCTGCTGGCGGTGTGCAGTGAGGCGGACGCGTTCGTGGCGGCCTCGCTGAGCGGGTTCTCGCCGGTGGCGCGGCTGACGTTCATGGTGGTGGGGCCGATGGTCGATCTGAAGCTGATCGCGTTGCAGGCGGGGACGTTCGGCCGGGCCTTCGCGGTCCGGTTCTCCTCGGCGACGGTCGTCGTCGCGGTGGTGTGCAGCGCGGTCGTGGGAGGGGTGCTGCTGTGAAGCGGTTCGTGCAGGTCGCGCTGCTGGTGCTGGGTGGGCTGGGGCTGCTGCAGACCTCGCTGTTCACGGACGAGTACCTGCGGTTCGTGAAGCCGGGGATGCGGTGGCTGCTGATCGTGTCGGGGGTGGTGCTGGTGGGGCTGGGGGTGCTGGAGGCGCTGGCCGCGCGGCGCCGCCGGGACGCGCACGGGGCGCACGGGGCGCACGAGGCGCACGAGGCGCATCAGGATCACGGGGGGCAGGGCCATGACCACTCCCGGGTGCCGCGGGTGGCCTGGCTGCTGTTCCTGCCGGTGCTGAGCCTGCTGTTCTACGCCCCTCCCGCGCTCGGCTCGTACACGGCCTCGCGGGAGCCGGCCAAGGTGGTCGCGGTGCAGGACGACGGTTTCGATCCGCTGCCGGCGACCTCGCCGCTGCCGATCACGCTGACCGAGTTCACCCAGCGGGTGCAGCAGGACCGCAGCCGGGCGATCGGGAAGCGGGCGGTGCAGCTCACGGGGTTCGTGTCGCCCGCCGGCGGGGGTGGCTGGTATCTGACGCGGATCCTCATCAGCTGCTGCGCGGCGGACGCCACCACGCTGAAGGTACGGGTGTACGGCGGCACCACGCCGAAGGCGGACACCTGGGTGACGGTCACCGGAACCTGGCACGCGAGCGGGAAGCTGGGCACCTCGTCGGCGGCGGTCGCCCTCGACGCCCGCGGTGTGAAGAAGGTGCGCAAGCCGACGAACGCGTACATGGATGCGCTGCCCCTGGGATGAGGGGTGGGGGTTCTGGGGCGGGTGCGGGTCCGGTGCGGGCTGGTCGCGCAGTTCCCCGCGCCCCCGAGATGCGCAGTTCCCCGCGCCCCTGAAGAGGTGCGCAGTTCCCCGCGCCCCTGAAAAAAGGTGCGCTGTTCCCCGTGCCCCTGGAGGAGGGGAATAGGCCGGAGGTGGGGGGCGTTCAAGGGGTGTAGTTGAACGGTCAACAACTTGGAGGGTGAGCGACCATGCAGTTCGGGATCTTCACGGTGGGCGATGTGACGCCGGACCCGACGACCGGCCGTACGCCGAGCGAGCGGGAGCGGATCAAGGCCATGGTCGCCATCGCCCTCAAGGCGGAGGAGGTCGGGCTCGACGTCTTCGCCACCGGTGAGCACCACAACCCGCCGTTCGTGCCCTCGTCGCCGACCACCATGCTCGGCTATGTCGCGGCGCGGACCGAGAAGCTGATCCTCTCCACCTCCACGACCCTCATCACCACCAACGACCCGGTGAAGATCGCCGAGGACTTCGCGATGCTCCAGCACCTGGCCGACGGGCGCGTGGACCTGATGATGGGGCGCGGCAACACCGGTCCCGTCTACCCGTGGTTCGGGCAGGACATCCGGCAGGGCATCAACCTCGCCATCGAGAACTACGCCCTGCTGCACCGGCTGTGGCGCGAGGACGTCGTGGACTGGGAAGGGAAGTTCCGCACCCCGCTCCAGGGGTTCACCTCCACCCCGCGCCCGCTGGACGACGTCCCGCCGTTCGTCTGGCACGGCTCCATCCGCTCCCCGGAGATCGCCGAGCAGGCCGCCTACTACGGCGACGGCTTCTTCCACAACAACATCTTCTGGCCCGCCGACCACACCAAGCGCATGGTCGAGCTGTACCGGGCCCGGTACGCCCACTACGGGCACGGCACGCCCGAGCAGGCGATCGTCGGCCTCGGCGGCCAGGTGTTCATGCGGAAGAACTCCCAGGACGCGGTGCGCGAGTTCCGGCCGTACTTCGACAACGCGCCCGTCTACGGGCACGGGCCGTCCCTGGAGGACTTCACCGACCAGACCCCGCTGACCGTCGGCACGCCCGAGCAGGTCGTCGAGAAGACCCTCGCCTTCCGCGACTACGCCGGCGACTACCAGCGCCAGCTCTTCCTCGTGGACCACGCGGGGCTGCCGCTGAAGACCGTCCTGGAGCAGATCGACCTGCTCGGCGAGGAGGTCGTCCCGGTGCTGCGCAAGGAGTTCGCCGTCGGACGCCCGGCCGAGGTGCCGGAGGCGCCCACCCACCAGTCGCTGCTCGCGGCCACACGGAAGGAGACCGTCGCATGAAGCTCGTCGTCGTCTCGGCGGGACTGAGCGTCCCCTCGTCCACCCGGCTGCTGGCCGACCGGCTCGCCGGCGCGGTCGGGGCGAAGACGCCCGTGGACGTCGAGGTCGTGGAGCTGCGCGATCTCGCCGTGGAGATCGCCCACCACTTCACCAACGGCTTTCCCGGGCGCAAGCTGGCCGAGGCCCTGGACGCGGTGGCCGCCGCCGACGGGCTGATCGTCGTCACGCCGGTGTTCTCGGCCTCGTACAGCGGACTGTTCAAGTCGTTCTTCGACGTCCTTGACCCGGACGCGCTGACGGGCAGGCCGGTGCTGATCGCGGCGACCGGCGGCTCCGCCCGGCACTCGCTGGTTCTGGAGCACGCCCTGCGGCCCCTCTTCGCCCATCTGCGGGCCGTCGTCGTCCCGACCGCCGTCTACGCCGCCTCGGAGGACTGGGGCGCCGAGGGGCTGCCGGAGCGGATCGATCGGGCGGCGGGGGAGCTGGCGGCGCTGATGGGCGGGCTGTCCGCGGCGCGGCCGGCGAACCCGGTGAAGGACGCCTTCGAGGTCGTCCCGTTCGCGGAGCAGCTCGCGGCGCTGACCAGCCGGTGAGTCACGAGCGCCGGCCGGCACGACCGGCCCGTCCGGCGCGAGGGCGAGGCCCCTTCAGGACCGGAGCGGGGGTCCGGGGGCGCCCCCCGGACCCCCGCTCCGCGACGGTGAGAGCCCAGTAAGAAGGGCGATCGTAGGACCTTCGTCACGGCCGAACCGCCGGAGGCCTTGGCAAACTGGCCTCGTGCCTCCCACCCTGCTGCTCGCCGAAGACGACCGCGCCATCCGCCACGCCCTGGAACGCGCCCTGGCCCTGGAGGGATACCAGGTCACCGCGGTCGCCGACGGCGTCGAGGCGCTGGCCCACGCCCACAAGTCGCCGCCGGACGTCCTCGTCCTCGACGTGATGATGCCCGGGATCGACGGCCTCCAGGTCTGCCGGGTGCTGCGCGCCGAGGGCGACCGCACACCGATCCTGATGCTGACCGCGCTGGTGGAGACCGCCGACCGGATCGCCGGCCTGGACGCGGGCGCCGACGACTACGTCGTCAAGCCGTTCGACGTCGAGGAGGTCTTCGCCCGGCTGCGGGCGCTGCTGCGGCGCACCAACCCGGGCAGTGTCCCCGTACCGTCGGAGCCGGTCGCCCCGAAGCAGACGCCCGAGCGGTATCTGGAGGCGGCCGGGCTGCGGATGGACCCGCAGGCGCGGCGGGCCTGGCGGGGCGAGCGCGAGCTGGAACTCACCCGCACCGAGTTCGAGCTGCTGGAACTGCTGGTGCGCAACGCCGGGATCGTCCTCGACCACTCCACGATCTACGACCGCATCTGGGGCTACGACTTCGGCCCCGGCTCCAAGAACCTCGCCGTCTACGTCGGCTACCTCCGCCGCAAACTGGACCAGCCGGGCGCCTCGCAGCTGATCCACACCGTGCGCGGGGTGGGTTACGTGCTGCGGGAGGACTGAGTGGGCCGACTGCGTCGGCTGCTGGCGCGGCCGAGGCCCAAGCTGGTGTCGTTGCGGACGACGTTCGCGGTGTCGTTCGCCGCGGTGACCGCCGCCGTGACCGTACTGGTGGGCGTGTTGTCGTACTCGGCGGCCGCACGGCTGGTGCGGGTCGACCAGGAGTCGGTGTTCGACGAGGTCGTGCAGGATCTGCGGGACGAGGTGCGCGGGCACGCGATGGCGCCGGAGGACTTCTTCTCGGCGGCGCCGGGGCACGACATCGTGCGGCCCGCGCGGACGAACGTACAGGTGCTCGGGGCCGACGGGACGGTCGTCGACAGCGGCAGCCCGAGGCTGCCGGTGGTGGTCGCGGACCGGACGGTCGCCGCGGCCCCGGCGGCCGGACGGATGGCCGAGCACAAGGACGTGGACGTCGGCAGCGATGTGTACCGGGTCGCGACCGTGGCCCTCGGCGGCGGGCGCGGCGCGGTGCAGGTGGCGCAGGAGTTCAGCGACACCGAGGACCTGCTGCGGGCGCTCCAGCAGCGCACCCTGATCCTGATGACCGCCGTCGTCCTGGCCGCGGGCCTGTTCGGCTGGTGGCTGGCCCGGCGCATCACCCACCGGCTGGTCATCCTCACCACCGCCGCCGAGGACGTCGCCCGCACCCGCCGCCTAGGGGTGCAGGTGCCGGTCACCGGCCACGACGAGGTGGGCCGCCTCGGCCGTGCCTTCGACCGCATGCTGGGCCGGCTCGCCCAGTCGGAGGAGGACCAGCGGCGGCTGGTGCAGGACGCGGGGCACGAGCTGCGCACCCCGCTGACCTCGCTGAGGACGAACATCTCGCTGCTGCGCCGGATCGACGAGCTGCCGCCCGCCATGCGCGAGGACCTGGTCGCCGACCTCACCCAGGAGGCCCGTGAGCTGACCGACCTGGTCAACGAGCTCGTCGATCTCGCCGCCGGCCAGGCCGACAACGAACCCCCGCAGAAGCTGGACCTCGCCGACATCGCCGAGGAGGTCGCGGGACTCGCCCGGCGCCGCACCGGGCGGATCATCCAGGTCCGGGCCGCCGGCGACACCACGACCGACGGACGGCCGGGCATGCTCCAGCGGGCCGTGTCCAACCTCGTGGAGAACGCCACCAAGTTCGACCGCGAGGGTCTGGCGCCCGTCGAGATCTCCGTCACCGGGCCCGCCCGGCCGGGCGCCGTCCGCGTCGAGGTCCTCGACCGGGGCCCCGGTATCGACCAGGCCGACCTGACCCGGATCTTCGACCGCTTCTACCGCGCCGCCGACGCCCGCTCCCTGCCCGGATCCGGTCTCGGGCTGTCGATCGTGCGGGAGGTGGCCCTCTCCCACGGCGGCACGCCGTTCGCCCACCGCAGGGCGGGCGGCGGCTCGGTGATCGGGTTCACCGTGGGCGGGGGGTTGTGACGGGGGCGGTCGGCGTACGACGCTCGGCACGTCGGAGGCGGTGTGCGGAGGGGAGCCGGGGCGTTGCTGAGGAACCAGGAGCCGAGTGGACGGCTGGCGGCCGGGCATCCGCTGCGGCACACCGTCGCCGAGGCGTACGCCGACGCGACCGGTGCCGCACGGCCCCGGGAGCGCGGGGCGACGTACGGCAGCGATCTGCGGCACTACACCGCCGCCGGGATCCCCACGCTCCAGTTCGGCCCGGGGGACATCGGCGTCGCGCACAGCGCCCGCGAGCACGTGTCCGTACGGGAGGTGACCGATGCGGCCCGGACGCTGGCGCTCACCGTGCTGCGGACGGTGGGCGTGAAGTGAGGGGTGTCCGCCGGGTGCCGCCGGTGGCGCCGGGGACCCCGTGAGGGTGCCGGCGTTCGCCGTGGTGCTGCGGCACGCGCGGTTTCGGCGGGTGTGGTGCGGCCAGGTGGCGAGCGCCGTCGGGGACGGGGTGACGCTGGTCGCGCTCCCCGGGGCGCTGCTCGGCGCGCACTCGAAGTCCGACCTCGGGGTGGTGCTCGGGGCGCAGAGTCTCGCGCTGGTGGGGGCCGCGCTGCTGGGCGGGGTGCTTGCGGACCGGCTGCGGCGGTCGTGGGTGATGGCCGGGGCGGACGTGGTCCGGCTGGTCACGGCGGTGTGCTTCGCGCTGGGCGCCGCGCGGGCGCCGCTCGCCGTGCCCGTGCTGCTGGCCCTGGTGACCGGGTTCGCCGGCGGGGTGTTCACCCCCGCCTTCGGGGCGCTGATCCCCGATCTGGTGCCGGACGAGGACCTGCCGAAGGCGAACGCCCTGCGCTCGATCACCGTCCGCACCGGCCAGGTCGTCGGCCCCGCGCTGGGCGGGCTGCTGCTGGCGGTCGGGACGGCGGACCTGGCGTTCTGGGCGGACGCCGGGACGTTCGCCGCGAGCGTCGGCACGCTGGTCGGGGTGGGGGACGCCCGGCGGACGCGGGCGGCGGGCGGGACCGTGCTGCGCCAGGCGCGGGAGGGCTTCGCCGCCGTACGGGAACGGCCCTGGGTCCTGACGATCATCGTGCAGGGCACCCTTCAGCTGCTGCTGGTGATGGCCCCGGTGGCGGTGCTGCTGCCGATCATCCTCCAGGAGCGGGGCGACTTCACGGCGTACGGGCCGATGGTCGCGCTCCAGGCGGCCGGCTCGGTCGTGGGCGGGATGGCCATCGCGGCCTGGACCCCGCGCCGCCCCGGCACGGTCGCCGTCCTCGCGCTCGGCCTGCTCGCGGGCCAGCTGGCCTGTCTGCTGGCCGGGGCGCCGCTGGTGCTGCTCGGGGCGTCCGTGGTCGTCACCGGGTTCGGGTACGCCGTCTTCAACGTGTGCTGGGCGAGTGCCCTGCATCGCGCGATCCCCTCCGACATGCTCGGCAGGGTCCTCGCGATCGACACCCTCGGCACCTACGGCCTCCAGCCCGCGGGCCTCGCCCTGACCCCGGTCGCCGCGACCGCCTTCGGCGACGGGCCGGTGCTGTGGGTGGGCCTGGTCGCGCTGACGCTGACGACGGTGGTGCCGCTGTTCCAGCGCGAGGTGCGGGCCTTCGCGGACGTACCGGCGGTGCCGGCGCCGTCCGGGTGAGCGCCGCGTCGGGAACCCCGGGCGGGCGGTTGCCCTCCTCTGTCGTGGGGGCGGTGAGCGCGCGCACGCGGATTTCCGTACCTCCGTCCGACGGGCCCGGTCGGACACCCGTCTGCGGATGCGAGGATGAGGCGCCATGACTGCCGGGTGGGGGATGCGCACGCTGCGTGCCGCGATGTTCGCGGCCGTCTGTGTGCTGCTCGCCGCACTGGGCCACGTCCTGATGTCCGGCGACCACGTCCCCGCCTGGGCCCTGGCCGCCGGTGCGGCCGTCACCGGTGCGGTGGGCTGGTGCCTGGCGGGCCGGGAGCGGGGGCCGGTGTCGGTCGTGGCGGTCGTGGTGGCCGCGCAGACCGGTCTGCACCAGGCGTTCGAGTACGCGCAGTCGGCGGGCCGGGGTACGGGTACCGGTGACCCGATGGGCGGCATGAGCGGCATGAGTGGCACGGGCGCCATGAGTGGCATGGACATGCGTCACATGGGTCACGTCGGCGCCATGGGGGACATGGGGCACGGCGGCGACGGTCTCCTCGTCGGCTCCTCCTCGTCCGGGATGCTCGCCGCGCACCTGCTGGCCGCGCTGCTGTGCGGGCTGTGGCTGGCCCACGGTGAGCGGGCCGCGTTCCGGGTCCTGCGCGCGGTGGCCGGATGGCTCGCGGCGCCGCTGCGGCTGCTGCTCGCCCTGCCCCTCGTGCCCGACCGTCCGCGGGTGCGCCCGCGCCGCCGCCGCTCCGAGCGGGAGCCGCGGTTCCTCCTCGTCCACGCGATCACTTCTCGGGGTCCGCCCCCGGGGGCCGCTGCCGTCTGACGGCAGCCGGTGACCCGGGCCGCCCCTGTGCGCCCCGGGTTTCGGCCGTACGTGCGCGCGGGCGCCGTAGGGCCGTCTCCCCGTACCCGGGCCGCCGCGCCCTTCGGCCCTCGGCGCCCGGACGACCGAGAAGGACACCCCAGGTGATCACCTCCGCCCCCCTGTCATGCCCCGAGCCATGCCCCGAGTCCCGTCCCGAGCCGTGCCGCGACGAGTCGATCACCGCGTGGGCGCTGGCCGCGCGCGGCGGCGACCCGGCCGCCGTCGAGCGGTTCGTCCGCGCGCTGCACCGCGACGTCCAGCGGTACGTCGCCCATCTGTGCGCCGATCCCCAGGCTGTGGACGACCTCGCGCAGGACACGTTCCTGCGGGCGCTCGGCAGTCTGCACCGGTTCGAGGGCCGTTCCTCGGCGCGCTCCTGGCTGCTGTCCATCGCCCGCCGGGCGGTGACCGACGGCTACCGGTACGCCTCCGCGCGGCCGCGCCAGGCCGACGTACCGGACTGGCAGCGGGCCGTGGAGTCGGCCCAGCCGCGCGGGCTGCCCGGGTTCGACGACGGGATCGTGCTGCTCGACCTGCTGGCCGCGCTGCCGGACGAGCGGCGGGAGGCGTTCGTCCTCACCCAGCTCCTGGGGCTGCCGTACGCGGAGGCGGCGCAGGTCAGCGGCTGTCCGGTGGGCACGGTCCGGTCCCGGGTGGCCCGGGCGCGCGCCTCGCTGGCCGACCTGCTGCACGAGGCGGAGGAACCGGCCCCCGCGGCCGGGCCGCCGCGCGCACCCGTCGCCGCCTGAACGGTGGTACGAATGGGTAATAGTGCCCAATAGTGCGACATCTGAGCCAGGAAGACCATCACGCAGGAGAGCGAGATGAGCGGCCATGGAGGCACTCACCGCGCGTGTCACCGTCGACGAGCACGGCACCGTGACCGGCTGGAGCGACGGGGCCGAGTGGCTTCTCGGATACCCGGCGGAGGAGATCGTGGGCCGGCCGGCGGCGCTGCTGCTGGCCGAGCGGCCCGTCCCGCGTGACGATCCCCCGCCGGCCGGGCTGCCCCGATGGCACGGCACGCTCGTACTCCTGCACCGGTCCGGCCGCCGCCTGGCGGTCCGGGTCCTGGCCCATCACCGCACGGGGGAGGACGGCAGCCGTGACTGGCTGCTGGTCTCCGCCGTGGCCGGGACCGCGCGGCCGGAGGACGACACGCTGATGCGGCGGGGCCTGATGCAGTCCCCGTCCTGCGCGACCTCGGTGTACGACACCGACCTGCGCTACCGGCGCTCGAGCCGGGCCGCACAGCGCGCACTCGGGCTGAGCGAGGAGGAGCTGCGGGGGCTGCGGATGACGGACGTGATCCCCACCCCGGTGTCGGAGGTGGTCGAGCGGCGGATGCGGCTGGCCCTGGAGACCGGTGAGCCGCAGTACGTGGAGAACCACGCCCGCGCGCCCGGCGAGGCCCGGGAGCACGCCTGGTCGGTCCATCTCTACCGGGTGGAGGACCCCGACGACGGCCGGGTGCTGGGGGTGGCCGCCACCGGGCACGACGTGACGGACCAGTACTGGGCGCGCAAGCGCCTCCAGCTCATCGCCGCGGCCAGCTCCCGGATCGGCAGCACGCTCGATGTGACCCACACCGCGCAGGAGCTGGCGGACGTGGCGGTGCCCGACCTCGCCGACTTCCTCAGCGTGGACCTGCTGACCTCGTTCGAGGAGGGCCAGGAGGAGGCCGTGGCGGCCGGGTCGTCGCTGGCGCTGCGGCGGGTCGCCCACCAGTCGGTGCTGCCGGGGGTCCCCGAGGCGGTGCTCGCGCTGGGCGAGGTCGACGAGTACCCGGAGGGCTCGCCGCCGGTGGAGAGTCTGCGCTCGGGGCGGGCCCTGCTGCGCGAGGTGTCCGTGGCCGCGCTGCCCGAGTGGGTGGTGGGCGACGCCCTGCGCACGGCCCGCATCCGCGACTTCGGCTTCCACTCCGTGATGGCGGTGCCGCTGTCGGCCCGCGGCACCACCCTGGGGGTCGCCGTCCTCGCCCGGCACCGGCGCCCCGACCCGTTCCAGCAGGACGACCTGGTGCTCGCCGAGGAGCTGGCGGCCCGGGCCGCGGTCTGCATCGACAACGCCCGCCGCTACACCCGCGCCCGGGGCACGGCGGTCACCCTCCAGCGCAGTCTGCTCCCGCAGCGGCTGCCCGAGCAGTCGGCGGTGGAGGTCGCCTCCCGGTATCTGCCGGCCGGCGCCCGGGCCGGGGTGGGCGGCGACTGGTTCGACGTGATCCCGCTGTCCGGGGCGCGGGTGGCGCTGGTCGTCGGGGACGTCGTGGGGCACGGCATCCACGCCTCGGCGACCATGGGGCGGCTGCGGACGGCCGTACGGACCCTCGCCGACATCGATCTGCCGCCCGACGAACTCCTCACCCATCTCGACGACCTGGTGGCCCGGCTGGCCACCGAGGAGGCCTCCGAGGACGGGGAGACCGCCGGGGACGTGGGCGCGACCTGCCTCTACGCCGTCTACGACCCCGTCTCCCGGCGGTGCGCGCTCGCCCGGGCCGGGCATCCGCCGCCCGCGCTGGTGCTGCCCGACGGCACGGTGGAGCTGCTCGACCTGCCCGCCGGGCCCCCGCTGGGCTTGGGCGGACTGCCCTTCGAGGCGGTCGAGTGCGAGCTGCCCGAGGGCAGTGTGCTCGCCCTCTACACCGACGGTCTGCTCGACACCCGCAGCCGCCGGGCCGGCGCCGCCGGCGACCCCGACGACGGTGTCTCCCGGCTGTGCCGGAGCCTGGCCCGGCCCGCCGGGTCGCTGGACGCCCTGTGCGACACGGTGCTCGGCGGGATGCTGCCGCAGCGGCCCGCCGACGACGTGGCGCTCCTCGTCGCCCGCACCCGGGGTCTCGACGCCTCCCGGGTCGCCATCTGGGACGTGGAGCCCGATCCCGCCGCCGTCGCCGAGACCCGCAAGAACGTGATCGCCCGTCTGGAGGCCTGGGGGCTGACCGACGCGTCCTTCGTCACCGAACTGATCGTCAGCGAGCTGGTCACCAACGCCATCCGGCACGCCGAACCGCCGGTCCAGCTCCGGCTGATCCACGACCGCGCCCTCATCTGCGAGGTCTCCGACGCCAGCAGCACCGCCCCGCACATGCGCCGGGCCCGCACCTACGACGAGGGCGGCCGCGGTCTCCTCCTGGTCGCCCAGCTCACCGAACGCTGGGGGACCCGCCCGGGCACGAAGGGCGGGAAGACGATCTGGGCGGAGCAGAGCGTTTAGCGGGAGGGGAGGCGGGGTGCCAATCCGTGGAGGAGATGTGTCAATCGTGTGGCCCTGAATGGCATGGACCTGATCAACTGACCGCATGCTCGGACTCATCCTTCGCGTCCTCCCCTTCTGGGTGCGCGAACCCCTGCTGATCGTCTTCGGCGTCGTCTTCGCCGGTTTCCTCTTCTATGTCGCCGCGGCCCGCGAGGGCGGCTGGGCGGCCGTCGGCATAGGCGCCGGCGTCGTGCTGTTCACCGCCGTCCGGATCCACACGGTCCGCCAGGCCTGGCAGGCCCGCCGGCTCCTCAAGGAGGCGGGCGAAGCGGCACCCTGACGCCCGCCGCGACCGGTGCGATGTGACCCCGCTCACAGCCGTACGGGCGACTTTGCATGGTCATGCGTGGTGATGCATACTCTTCCTATGTCCAAGGTCCTCACCTCCCTTCCGGTCGGCGAGCGCGTCGGCATCGCCTTCTCCGGCGGACTCGACACGTCGGTCGCCGTCGCGTGGATGCGCGACAAGGGCGCCGTCCCCTGCACGTACACCGCCGACATCGGCCAGTACGACGAGCCCGACATCGCCTCGGTGCCCGGCCGCGCGCACACCTACGGCGCCGAGATCGCGCGTCTGGTCGACTGCCGCGCGGCACTCGTCGAGGAGGGCCTGGCCGCGCTCGCCTGCGGCGCGTTCCACATCCGCTCCGGCGGACGGGCGTACTTCAACACCACCCCGCTCGGCCGGGCCGTCACCGGCACCCTGCTGGTGCGGGCCATGCTCGAGGACGACGTCCAGATCTGGGGCGACGGCTCGACCTTCAAGGGCAACGACATCGAGCGGTTCTACCGCTACGGTCTGCTCGCCAACCCGCACCTGCGGATCTACAAGCCCTGGCTGGACGCCGACTTCGTGACGGAGCTCGGCGGCCGCAAGGAGATGTCCGAGTGGCTCGTCGCCCACGGACTGCCCTACCGGGACAGCACCGAGAAGGCGTACTCCACCGACGCCAACATCTGGGGCGCCACCCACGAGGCGAAGACGCTGGAGCACCTGGACACGGGCATCGAGACCGTCGACCCCATCATGGGCGTCCGGTTCTGGGACCCGTCGGTCGAGATCGCCCCCGAGGACGTCACGATCGGCTTCGACCAGGGCCGCCCGGTCACCATCAACGGCAAGGAGTTCGGCTCCGCCGTGGAGCTGGTGATGGAGGCCAACGCGATCGGCGGCCGCCACGGCCTCGGCATGTCCGACCAGATCGAGAACCGGATCATCGAGGCCAAGAGCCGCGGCATCTACGAGGCGCCCGGCATGGCCCTGCTGCACGCCGCCTACGAGCGTCTCGTCAACGCCATCCACAACGAGGACACCGTCGCCCAGTACCACAACGAGGGCCGGCGTCTGGGCCGTCTGATGTACGAGGGCCGCTGGCTGGACCCGCAGGCGCTGATGGTCCGTGAGTCGCTCCAGCGCTGGGTCGGCGCCGCCGTCACCGGCGAGGTCACCCTGCGGCTGCGGCGCGGCGAGGACTACTCGATCCTCGACACCACCGGCCCGGCGTTCAGCTACCACCCGGACAAGCTGTCCATGGAGCGCACCGAGGACTCCGCGTTCGGCCCGGTGGACCGGATCGGCCAGCTCACCATGCGCAACCTCGACATCGCCGACTCCCGCGCCAAGCTGGAGCAGTACGTCGGTCTCGGTCTGCTCGGCGCCACGGCCACCCCGGCGCTCGGCGCGGCCCAGGCCGCCGCGACCGGCCTGATCGGCACGCTCCCCGAGGGCGGCGCCGAGGCCATCGCCTCCCGCGGCGAGGTCTCCGAGGAGGACGCGCTGCTGGACCGCGCGGCGATGGAGTCCGGCACGGACTGACCCGCGGCCCGAAGCAGGAAGAAGGGCCGGCCGGGCGCGAGATGCGCCCGGCCGGCCCTTCTTCCTGCGTCCGTCAGCCGTCCTTGCGGGCCACGCCGCCGTAGAAGCCGATCGGGGGCAGACCGGGGTCGACGGGCTCGGTGGGACGCCAGTCCGGGACCAGCACCAGGCCCGGCTCGAGCAGGGTCCAGTCACGGAAGAACTCCAGGACCCGGGCGTGCCTGCGGGGGTTCATGCTGGCCGTCGCGCTGTTGTAGATCTTCACCGCGTCCGTGCGCCCGCCCTCCTCGAAGAGGTCGACCGTCGCGTGGGACAGGATCAGGTACGACCCGGTGGGCAGCGCGTCGAGCAGGGTCTCCAGGAGAGCGTCCGGGTCCTCCGCCTCCGTGACGAAGTGCAGGATCGCCACCAGCATCAGCGCCACCGGCCGGTCCAGGTCGATCACCTTGCGGACGTCCGGGTGGTCGAGGACGGCCCGGGGGTCGCGCAGGTCGGCGAGGACGACGGAGGTGTTCTCGTCGTCGTCGTCCAGCAGGCTGCGTGAATGGGCGCTGACGATCGGGTCGTTGTCGACGTACGCGATCCGCGTCTCGGGGGCGACCGCGCGTGCGATCTGGTGCACGTTGGGCTCGGTCGGCAGGCCGGTGCCGATGTCGAGGATCTGCCGGACGCCGCCTTCCTCGACGACGTGCCGCACGGCGCGCTGCATGAAGCTCCGGTTGGCCCGCACGGCCGCCCGCACCTCGGGTGCCGCCTTGATGAACTGCTCGGCGGCCTCCTGGTCGACCTCGTAGTTGTCCTTCCCGCCGAGGAAGTAGTCGTACATCCGCGCCGGGTGGGGCTTGCTCGTGTCGATCTTGGGAGAGGTCATGCTGCCTGGCTCCGTCCGAACCATGGTGAGTGACTGTCAGATCATCATTTTGACACGGCTGTTGGGGCCCTCCGCCTGGGCCGCCGGCCCCCTCCGTGCCCTCCATCCGGAGGAAAACGCCGCCCCGGGCGGAAGCCATGACACGGCGGTCGTCCGACCGGCGGGACGCTCGTCGGCGGTGGTGGTCCGACGGTCCGCTGAGTACCCGCCGTGCGATCCGCCGTACATCTCCCTGCAACGCCGTACAAGGAGGTACGCCCATGACCGTCCAGCACGCACCGGCCGAGGACCTGCGCCTGACCGCCGGGGTCCATGCCGCCGTCCTGGCGCGGGATCCCGCCCAGTCCGAGTTCCACCAGGCCGTACGCGAGGTGCTGGAGTCCCTGGAGCCGGTCCTCGCCCGCCGCCCCGAGTACACCCGTCACCGGGTGCTGGAGCGACTGTGCGAGCCGGAGCGGCAGCTCGTCTTCCGCGTGCCGTGGGTCGACGACGACGGCCGGATCCAGGTCAACCGGGGCTTCCGGGTGGAGTTCAACTCCGCGCTGGGGCCGTACAAGGGCGGGCTGCGCTTCCACCCGTCCGTGAACCTCGGGATCGTGAAGTTCCTCGGCTTCGAGCAGATCTTCAAGAACGCCCTGACCGGACTGCCCATCGGCGGCGGCAAGGGCGGCGCCGACTTCGACCCCAAGGGCCGCTCCGACGGCGAGATCATGCGGTTCTGCCAGTCGTTCATGACCGAGCTCCACCGCCACCTCGGCGAGCACACCGACGTGCCCGCCGGGGACATCGGGGTCGGCACGCGCGAGATCGGCTATCTCTTCGGCCAGTACAAGCGCATCACCAACCGCTACGAGTCCGGCGTCCTCACCGGCAAGGGCCTCAACTGGGGCGGCTCCCACGTCCGCACCGAGGCCACGGGCTACGGCACCGTCTACTTCGTCTCCGAGATGCTCGCCGCCCGCGGCCAGGACCTCGACGGCCGGCGCGTCGTCGTCTCCGGCTCCGGCAACGTCGCGATCTACGCGGCCCGCAAGGCGCACGAACTCGGCGCGAGGGTCGTCGCGATGTCCGACTCCGGCGGATACGTCGTCGACGAGGCGGGCCTCGACCTCGACCTGATCAAGGACATCAAGGAGGTCCGCCGCGCCCGGATCAAGGAGTACACCGAGGCCGAGCCCCGCGCCCGGTACATCGAGGGCGGTTCCGTCTGGGACGTGCCCTGCTCGGTCGCGCTGCCCTGCGCCACCCAGAACGAGCTCGACGAGACCGCGGCCCGCACCCTGCTGACCGGGGGAGTGGTGGCGGTGGCCGAGGGCGCCAACATGCCCACGACCCCGGGAGCCGTACGACTCCTGCAGGAGGCCGGCGTCGCCTTCGGCCCGGGCAAGGCCGTCAACGCCGGCGGGGTCGCCACCTCGGCCCTGGAGATGCGGCAGAACGCGAGCCGCGACGCCTGGACCTTCGAGGACACCGACCGCCGCCTCGCCGCGATCATGGCCACCATCCACACCACCTGCCGTACGACGGCGGAGGAGTACGGCGCCCCCGACAACTACGTCGTCGGCGCCAACATCGCGGGCTTCCTCAAGGTGGCGGACACCATGCTGGACCTCGGGGTGATCTGAGGCCCCAGGACCTCTGGGCGCCGAAGCCGAGAGGTCCTCCGTCCGGCCGGTCCCGTCACAGCCCGATCGGGTTGACGTAGGTGCCCGGGCGGGTGGCGCCGTCCTGCTTGAGGATCTGGCCCCCGAACGGCCACTTCAGCGTGAAGTGCTTCGTCTCGTTCGGCGGGGTGACCAGGAACTTCGCCGGAACGAACTTCTCCTTCTTCGGCGTCGACCTCGCGACCGGGAGCAGGGTGATGCCGAAGTCCACCGTGTCCCCCTGCTCCAGGGTCAGCTTCACGGGCTTCTTGGCGGAGCGCGCCAGCGACCAGGTGCCGTCGGTCGTCTGGGCGCCGACCATGTCGACACCGGCGAAGCCGGACAGGGTGCAGGTGCGCTTGCTCTTGTTGGTGAACCAGACGTACGCCTGGGTCTGCTTCTTCGTCTGGCCCATCTCCGGCTTCGCGTCCCCGCCCAGGGCGAAGCCGGCCTTCAGATCGGCGGTGTGGCAGCGGGTCGGCGCGGCCTTGGCGGAGGCGGCCGAGGCCGGGACGGCGGCAGCGGCGGCACCGGCGACGACGACGGCCGCAAGGGCCACGGCGGTCAGCTTGCTCTTCATGAAGTTCGGGATCCCCTCGGCTACGGAGCGGCGCGCTGGGTTCGGTGCGCGCCTGCGCACCTGAAGAGGTGTGCGGAGGCGGGGGAGTTCGGTGGGCCGGAGAACCTTTTCCCCGAAATCCGTAACGGTCCTTCGACAGTCGTCACGGTCCTTCGATCGCCGTAACGGTCCGGCACGACGAAGCCCGGGACACCGGTCGGCGTCCAGTCGGGGAACCGGACCGTCGGGGGGCTGGCGCGTCGTCTCGTTCCGTAGCCGGAATCCTCTGCCGCGGGCCGCTTTCCCGTGTGCGACCGCAATGCCCACGCCCCCGCTCCGCACCGCGGTACCTCTGCGCGACGCGGGGTGTCGGAATAGCCTGGGGGAGAGCGGCACCGGGACGGGGCGGGCCCTCCCGTCGTGTTCCCTTGGCCGCGCGGGACGCGAAACAGGGAGAGGGAACCCATGCCCTGGAATCTCAACGGCACGTATCTGGAGAGCTGCAACTGTGACGTGGTGTGCCCCTGCACCACCTCGGGCCTCACCGCACCGGCCGACCACGAGCGCTGCCAGGTGACCCTCGCCTTCCATGTGGACAGCGGGACCGTGGACGGGGTGGATGTCTCCGACCGCAGCGTCGCCGTCTTCATCGACGCGCCCCAGGTGATGGCCGAGGGGGACTGGCGGGTGGCGCTCTACATCGACGCCTCGGCCGACGACGGCCAGGCCGACGCGCTGGGCAACGTCTTCTCCGGCCAGGCCGGCGGACCGATGGCGGCGCTCACTCCGCTCATCGGCGAGGTCCTCGGCGTGGAGCGCGCCGCCATCGACTACCGCGACGACGGCCGGCGCCACGCCGCGCGGGTGGGCGACGCCATCGACATCGAAATCGAGGACCAGGTCGCTCCCCAGTTCGGTGAGGACGGTCCCGTCATGGGCCTGACCGGCATGTTCCACCCCGTGAACAGCGAGCTGACGATCGCCCGGTCCACCCGGGCCACGGGCGCCGGCGTGTACGGCCGCTCCTGGGACTTCACCGGCGGCAACGGACACTCGGCGCCCTTCACGTGGTCCGCGTGACCGGTGGGCCGGACGCCGTCCGACGCGCGGCCGGGCGCCCCGCCGGGCTGCTGCTGGTCGCGGCGGCCGCCGCCTGGGTCTGGCTGGTCACGGGCTGGGGCGGCATGCCGGCGATGCCCGGCACCATGGGCCTGGGCCTGCCCGCCTTCCTGGCCCTGTGGACGCTGATGACGGCCGCGATGATGCTGCCCGCCACGGCGTTCGTCGCCGCGCTGTACGCACGCACCATCCCCACGCGTCGGGCCTCGCGCATGACCGTCTTCACCGTGGCCTACCTGCTCGTCTGGGCCGCGGCCGGGCTGCCGGCGTACGGGCTGGCCGTCGGCCTGGGCCGGGTGGCGGACCTTCCCCCCGAGGTGGGGACCGCGGTGGCCGCGGCCGTGTTCGCGGTCAACGGCGTCTACCAGCTCACACCCCTGAAGGACCGCTGCCTGGCGAGGTGCCGCTCACCGATCGGCCTGATGCTGCGCTACACCTCGTACCCGGGGCCCACGCGCGATCTGCGGGCCGGAGCCCACCACGGGGCCTTCTGCCTGGGCTGCTGCTGGTCGCTGATGGTGCTGCTGGCGGCGTTCGGCGTGATGAACCTGTGGGCCATGGTGGTCCTGGCCTTCGTGATCACCGTCGAGAAACTCGCTCCGGCCGGCCGTCTGGTGGCCCGCGCCGTCGGGGTCGCCTCGATCGCCCTGGCCGTCGCCGTCATCTGGCTCCCGTCCCTCGCGCCGGGCCTCACCGGTGGCGGTATGGACGGGATGTGACACAAGACGTCGTCGCGGCTCAGGGCCACACCAGGCAGTACGGCTGATGCCCCGCCTCATGAAGGCGGTGCGAGAAGTCCTGCCACTCGTGCAGCAGCTGGTACACGTTGAACGCGTCCCGCGGGCCACCCCGGTCCGGGACCGTCGACCAGATGAAGGCCGCCGCGCCGACCGCTTCCTCGCCGATGTCGCGGAGGGGGTCGACGACGGTCATGGGGAGCTTGACGACCGCGTAGTCGGGGTGCAGGACGACCAGCTCGAGCGGGGGCACCTTGTGGAGCGGGACGCCCTCGATGCCGGTGAGGACCATCGCGGCCATCGTCTCCGGCTTGATCTTGGTGAACATGCCGTTCATGCCGAGCTCGTCGCCGCCGAGTTCCTCGGGGCGCATCGAGATCGGGACGCGGGCCGCGGTCGCGCCGTCCGGCGCGCCGAAGTATTTGTACGTCACCCCCACCCGACCACCATTCCTGCTCCCGGGCCCATTCGGTACACCCTGGTCCGTGCCCGGGTTCATCCCCTGGCTCTGACGTGCTTCGTTACGTCCTTCGCTGGCTGCCTCCGCGTCGCGCCGGTGCCTTCCCCGCCGGGCACGTCGAGGACCCAGGTCATCAGTCCCCTCGCCCAGTCCGCCACCGCGATGCATATCTCCACCCGACTGCTTTTCTAGGACGCGTGGCCCCGGCCGCGCAACCCGATCATCGTGTCAGTGACCTCCCCCACGGCCGCCCGCCGAAACGTGCGTTGAAACACCTGTCCGCAGGATCTTCGCAGCCCCTCGACACACGGTCGTTGTGAGCTACGTCTATCAGCCTCAGTCCGTCTCATATCAGGCTCAGTCCGTCTCAGTTTCTCAGATGACGGGCAGTGGGGGAGGGGCCACTGGCTTCCCGCCCCGCGGCCCCGCACGCCCACTGGCCTACCCTGGGGAGTCACTGGCAACCGGAGTCCAGCACGTCGGAGAAGGTCGGAGAAGCCGCAGGTCATGAGCGAACTGCCCTATTCATACGATGCGCCTGTCTCGCAGGCCCTGTTCGACCGAGCGGCCACCGTCACACCGGGCGGTGTGAACTCCCCGGTCCGCGCCTTCCGCGCCGTGGGCGGGACGCCCCGGTTCATGGTGTCCGGTACCGGTCCGTACCTGACCGACGCCGACGGGCGCGAGTACGTCGACCTCGTCTGCTCCTGGGGGCCCATGATCCTCGGGCACTCCCATCCCGAGGTGATCGCCGCCGTGCAGGAGGCCGTCGCCCGCGGTACCTCCTTCGGCACGCCGGGTGAGGGCGAGGTCGCCCTGGCCGAGGAGATGGTCGGGCGGATCGAGCCGCTGGAGCAGGTGCGGCTCGTCAGCAGCGGGACCGAGGCGACCATGTCGGCCATCCGGCTCGCCCGCGGGTTCACCCGGCGCACCAAGGTGATCAAGTTCGCCGGCTGCTACCACGGCCACGTCGACTCGCTGCTCGCCGCCGCCGGGTCCGGGGTCGCCACCTTCGCCCTCCCGGACACCCCGGGGGTGACCGGTGCGCAGGCCGGCGACACCATCGTGCTGCCGTACAACGACCTGGAGGCCGTGCAGGAGGCCTTCCACCGGCACCCCGGTGAGATCGCCTGTGTGATCACCGAGGCCTCCCCGGGCAACATGGGCGTCGTACCGCCCCTGCCCGGCTTCAACCAGGGCCTCAAGGACGCCTGCCGGGCCAACGGCGCGCTCTTCATCTCCGACGAGGTGATGACCGGGTTCCGCACCAGCCGCGCCGGGTGGTTCGGGATCGACGGCGTACGGCCCGATCTCATGACGTTCGGCAAGGTCATGGGCGGTGGGTTCCCCGCCGCCGCCTTCGGGGGGCGCGCCGACGTGATGGCGCACCTCGCGCCCGCCGGGCCCGTCTACCAGGCCGGCACCCTCTCCGGGAACCCGGTCGCCACCGCCGCCGGCCTCGCCCAGCTCCGCCTCCTCGACGACGCCGCGTACGCCAAGGTCGACGCGGCCTCCGAGCGGATCCGGACGCTGGTCTCCGAGGCGCTCACCAAGGAGGGCGTGGCGCACACGCTGCAGAGCGCCTCCAACATGTTCTCGGTGTTCTTCACCGACCGGCCGGTGCGCAGCTACGAGGACGCCAAGACGCAGGAGTCCTTCCGGTTCACCGCCTTCTTCCACTCGCTGCTGGCGAACGGCGTCTATCTGCCGCCGTCGTCCTTCGAGTCCTGGTTCGTTTCCACGGCCCACGACGACCGGGCCATCCAGCGGATCGCCGACGCCCTCCCGGCGGCGGCCCGAGCGGCTGCGGAGGCCACAGCAGCATGACCACGGAGCAGAACCCGAACAACGGCGACATCACCGTCGTCCACCTCATGCGGCACGGCGAGGTCGCCAACCCGGACGGCGTCCTGTACGGCCGTCTCGCCGGCTACCACCTCTCCGAGCTCGGCCGGCAGATGGCCGACCGGGTCGCCGAGCACCTCTCCGCCCGGGACGTGCGGTACGTCGTCGCGTCCCCGCTGGAGCGGGCGCAGGAGACGGCGACCCCGATCGCCAAGGCGCACGGGCTCGACCTCGCGACCGACGAGCGGCTCATCGAGGCCGAGAACGTCTTCCAGGGCAAGACCTTCGGGGTCGGCGACGGCGCGCTGAAGAGGCCGGAGAACTGGAAGCACCTCGTCAACCCGTTCAAGCCGTCCTGGGGAGAGCCGTACGTCGACCAGGTCGTCCGGATGAAGGGGGCGCTGGACGCCGCCAAGGACGCGGCTCGCGGGCACGAGGCGGTGCTGGTCAGTCATCAGCTGCCGATCTGGATCGTGCGGTCCTACGTCGAGCGGCGCCGGCTCTGGCACGACCCGCGCAAGCGGCAGTGCACGCTCGCCTCGCTGACGACGTTCACCTACCGCGGGGACCGGATCGTCTCGGTCGGCTACTCCGAGCCCGCCATCGACCTCGTACCGGCCCATCTGCGCGCCGGAGCCAAGCCGACGAGGGGCCAGGCACCGGGACAGGGTAAGGCGTTCGGGGCATAACGCCCACGCGCGGGCACCGGCCGCGCAACGCATTTCGGCCCCGCGAGGGTGCCTCCTGTGCGTCCGCTGTTACCGAATCCGGACGTATGAGCGGAACCCGCTCGTTCGTCGCGTCCTCTGAATGGGTGACACCCAAGGACGCGACGAACGGGAATGCCATGCGCGCCATCACCCGAAGGGGAGCACTCGGACTCGGTGCCGGTGCCGCCGCTGCCGGACTCGTCGGCTGCGGAAGCCTGACGCGGACCGAACCCTCCCCGGCGGACGGCTCCGGCAAGGGCGGCTCCGGCAAGAAGGGCTCGGCCAAGCCCAAGCCCAAGGCCACCGCCAAGCCGATCGGCGACGGCTCCACCTCCTTCACCGGCAAGCAGCCCCACCAGCCCCCGAAGCCGGTGCCGCTGGAGCCGGGCCAGGAGCCGCCGCAGTTCGTCGTCTTCTCCTGGGACGGCGCCGGCGAGGTCGGCAACGGTCTCTTCCCGCGCTTCCTGGACCTCGCCAAGGAGCACGGCGCGTCCATGACCTTCTTCCTCTCGGGGCTCTATCTGCTGCCCGAGTCGAAGAAGCGGCTCTACGACCCCCCGAACAACCCGGTCGGCGCCTCCGACATCGGCTACCTCACCGACGAGCACGTCAAGATGACGCTCACCAACGTCCGCCGGGCCTGGCTCGAGGGCCACGAGATAGGCACCCACTTCAACGGGCACTTCTGCTCCGGCTCGGGCACCGTCGGCAACTGGACGCCCGCGCAGTGGCGCAGCGAGATCGACCAGGCGAAGAAGTTCGTCAAGGAGTGGCGGACCAACACCGGCTGGACCGACCTCGCGGCCCTGCCCTTCGACTACGACAAGGAACTCGTCGGCGGCCGCACCCCCTGCCTCCTCGGCCAGGACAACCTGCTGCCCACCGCCAAGGCGCTCGGCTGGCGCTACGACGCCTCCTCCCCGGGCGGCCGTCAGGTGTGGCCGCAGAAGAGGCGGGGGCTGTGGGACCTGCCGCTGCAGCAGATACCTTTCCCCGGCCGCAGTTTCGAGGTCCTGTCCATGGACTACAACATGCTGGCCAACCAGTCGATCAACTCGACCAACGCGCCCAGCTACAACTACCCGGCCTGGCGCAAGCAGTCCGGCCAGGCGTACATCCAGGGATTCAGGCGGGCATACGAGTCGAATCGGGCCCCCTTCTTCGTGGGCAACCACTTCGAGCAGTGGAACGGCGGCATCTACATGGACGCCGTCGAGGAGGCGTTCAAGCACATCGCGGCCGAGAAGGAGAGCGGCGCTGACGTCCGGCTCGTCTCCTTCCGGCAGTTCGTCGACTGGATCGACGTACAGAAGCCGGAGGTGCTGGACAAGCTGCGCACCCTGGACGTCGGCCAGGCCCCGGCCGGGGGCTGGAACGCGTTCATGAAGGACACCGCGAGCTCCCCCAGCCCCACCGGAACCGCCGCCTGAAATGCGGGTTTCCGCCCGCAAGGGGGGTGCTCAAGATCTCCGGAACGGCCATGCGAAACTTTTCACATGAGTGCCAGCCGCACCCCTTTGTCCCTCGCCGTCGCCGCCGCCGCGACCCTGCTGCTCTCCGCCTGCACCTCCGGAGGTGTCTCCGGCGGTGGCGGTGACACCAACTTCATCATGGGCAAGGACGGCATCTCGACCGTCGCGAAGGGCAAGCGCGACGCGGCGCCCGACCTGTCCGGCAAGACCATCGACGACCAGCAGCTCTCGCTCTCCTCGTACCGGGGCAAGGTCGTCGTCGTGAACGTCTGGGGCTCCTGGTGCGCCCCCTGCCGGGCCGAGGCCCCCAACTTCCAGAAGGTCTCCGAGGACCTCGCGGCCAAGGGCGTGCAGTTCGTCGGCATCAACGTCGCCGACCCCAAGGTCCAGAGCGCCCGCGCCTTCGAGAAGGGCTTCGGCGTCACCTACCCCAGCCTGTACGACCCGAGCAGCAAGCTGATGCTCCGCTTCAAGAAGGGCACGCTCAACCCGCAGGCCATCCCCTCCACGCTGGTCATCGACCGCGACGGGAAGATCGCCGCGCGCTCGCTGGCCGCGCTCAGCGAGGACAAGCTGCGCAAGATGATCGCCCCGGTCCTCGCGGAGAAGTGACGTGAGCGCGCTCACCACCCTGGCCGGGGCGACCGGCACGAACGAGACCGTCCTCAACGGCGCCCTGATCCTCGCCCTGCCGATCGCCCTGCTCGGCGGCCTCGTCTCCTTCTTCTCGCCCTGCGTCCTGCCGCTCGTCCCCGGCTACCTCTCCTACGTCACCGGAGTGACCGGCACGGACCTGGCCGAGGCCAAGCGCGGGCGGATGGTCGCCGGCGCCTCCCTGTTCGTCCTCGGCTTCACCGCCGTGTTCGTCTCCAGCGGCGCCCTGTTCGGCTACTTCGGCCAGACGCTCCAGGAGAACCAGAGCGTCCTGTCCAAGGTGCTCGGCGTGCTCATGATCGTCATGGGCGTCTTCTTCATGGGCCTGATGCCCTGGATGACCGCGCGGGAGTTCCGCTTCCACAAGAAGCCCGCCACCGGACTCGTGGGCGCCCCGCTGCTCGGCGCGCTGTTCGGCATCGGCTGGACCCCGTGCATCGGCCCCACCCTCGCCTCCGTGATCGCCCTCTCCTCGAATCAGGGGAGCGCGGGCCGCGGTGCCATACTGACCGTCGCCTACTGCCTCGGCCTCGGAGTGCCGTTCGTCCTGGCCGCGGTCGCCTTCCGCAAGGCGCTCGGCGCCTTCGGCTGGGTCAAGCGCCACTACGTCTGGGTGCTGCGGGCCGGCGGCACGATGATGATCGTGACCGGACTGCTGCTGCTGACCGGTGCGTGGGACCGAATCGTGCAGGACATGCAGTCCTGGTCCGCCGGCTTCACTGTGGGGATCTGATCCATGAGCAAGACCACACCCGACGCGCCCGCCCCCGCCGACGACCAGGATCTCGGCGCGGCGGGCTCCCAGCTGTCCACCGCGCCCGCCGAGAGCCTGGCCAACGTGCCCGGCCTCGGGGTCGTCGGCTGGGCCCGCTGGTTCTGGCGCCAGCTCACCTCCATGCGGGTCGCCCTGCTGCTCCTGCTGCTGGTGGCGCTGGGCGCGATCCCCGGCTCGCTGATCCCGCAGACCGGCCAGGACGCCACGAAGGTCGCCGACTTCGAGAAGGCCCACCCGACCCTCGCCCCGGTCTACGAGAAGCTGGGCCTCTTCCACGTCTACAGCTCGGTGTGGTTCTCCGCCGTCTACATCCTGCTGTTCGTCTCCCTCATCGGCTGCATCGTGCCCCGCACCTGGCAGTTCGTGGGCCAGCTGCGCAGCCGCCCGCCGGGCGCCCCCAAACGGCTGACCCGTCTGCCGGCGTACACCACCTGGCGGACGACGGCCGAGCCGGAGCAGGTCCGCGAGGCCGCCCTCGCCCTTCTGAAGAAGCGCCGCTTCCGCTCCCACCTCGCCGGGGACGCCGTCTCCGCCGAGAAGGGCTACCTCCGTGAGGTCGGCAACCTCGCCTTCCACATCGCCCTCATCGTGATGCTGGTGGCCTTCGCCTGGGGCCAGCTCTTCAAGGCCGAGGGCAACAAGCTCCTCGTCGAGGGCGGCAGCGGCTTCTCCAACACCCTGATCGCCTACGACGACTTCAAGTCCGGCAACCTCTTCGGCCCGGACGACCTGAACCCGTTCAGCTTCACCCTGGACAAGTTCCAGGGGACGTACGAGAAGACCGGCCCCAACAAGGGCACCGCCCGCACCTTCCAGGCGGCCGTCACCTACAGCGTCGGCGCGTACGGCAAGGACAAGCGGGACGTCATCAAGGTCAACCACCCGCTGGAGATCGACGACTCCAAGGTCTATCTCACCGCCCACGGCTACGCCCCGGTGATCACGGTCCGCGACGGCAAGGGCGAGGTCGTCTTCCACGACGCCGTCCCGCTGCTGCCGCTGGACTCCAACGTCACCTCCTCCGGTGTCATCAAGGTCCTCGACGGCTACCACAACGCCAAGGGCGTCCTGGAGCAGCTCGGCATCTCGGCCTTCTTCCTGCCGACGTACACCGCCGGAAGCGAGACCGCGTCCACGTTCCCGGCGCTGAACAACCCGGTGCTGAACCTGGCGCCGTACCACGGCGACCTCGGCGTCAACTCGGGCATCCCACAGAGCGTGTACCAGATGGACAAGACCCATATGAAGGAGTTCAAGGACTCCAAGGGCGCGCAGCTGCGGGAGAACCTCGAGCCCGGCGAGACCATGACGCTCCCGGACGGCGCCGGCTCGGTCACCTACGAGGGCACCAAGCAGTGGGCGAACTTCCAGATCACCCAGCAGCCGGGCAGCGGCTGGGCGCTGACCGGCGCGATCGCCGCGATCTTCGGTCTGGCCGCCTCCCTGTTCATCCAGCGCCGCCGGGTGTGGGTGCGCGCGGTGAAGGGCGCCGACGGCGTCACCGTCGTCGAGATGGCCGGCCTCGGCCGCAGTGAGTCCGCCAAGGTGCCCGAGGAGCTCGGCGACCTCGCCGGGATCCTGTACGACCGGGCTCCCGGAGCCCCCGAAGACCCCGACACCCCCGATCCCGAAGTCGTACCTGCCGAAGGGGCTGAGAAATGACTCTCGCCGCCGCCACCAACGAACACCTCGCGAACATCAGCAACACGCTGATCTACTCCGCGATGGCCGTCTACACCCTGGCCTTCTTCGCGTACATCGCGGAGTGGCTCTTCGGCAGCCGCAGCAAGGTCGGCCGGACCGCCGCCGCGCTCACCGCCCAGGCTGACGCCAAGGCGAAGGGCCCGGCCGTCACCGTCAAGAAGGACGGCGGCACCGCCGTCCTGGAGCGCCCGAAGGTCGTCGTCCGCTCGGCGGCCGGCGCGCGGGACGTGCCCGACGGGCCGGGCGCCCACGGCGGGGACGAGCAGGGCGACATGTACGGCCGGATCGCGATCTCCCTCACGGTGCTCGCGTTCCTGGTCGAGCTCGGCGGTGTGATCGCCCGCGCGGCCTCGGTGGAGCGCGCTCCCTGGGGCAACATGTACGAGTTCAACATCACCTTCTCCACGGTCGCGGTCGGGGTGTACCTCGCACTGCTGGCCCTGAAGAAGAACGTGCGCTGGCTCGGTCTGTTCCTCGTCACCACCGTGCTGCTGGACCTCGGCCTCGCGGTCACGGTCCTCTACACGGCGAGCGACCAGCTCGTGCCGGCCCTGCACTCGTACTGGCTGTACATCCACGTCTCCACCGCGATCTTCTGCGGCGCGGTGTTCTACGTCGGCGCGGTCGCCACGATCCTCTACCTCTTCAAGGACAACTACGAGAACAAGCTGGCGACCGGCGGCAAGCCCGGCGCGTTCGCCAACTCCGTCCTCGACCGCCTCCCCGCCTCCGCGTCCCTGGACAAGTTCGCCTACCGCGTCAACGCGGCGGTGTTCCCGCTGTGGACGTTCACGATCATCGCGGGCGCGATCTGGGCGGGCGACGCGTGGGGCCGCTACTGGGGCTGGGACCCCAAGGAGACCTGGTCCTTCATCACCTGGGTCGCCTACGCCTGCTATCTGCACGCTCGCGCCACGGCCGGCTGGAAGGGCCGCAAGGCCGCCTACCTGGCCCTGATCGCCTTCGGCTGCTGGCTCTTCAACTACTACGGCGTCAACATCTTCGTGAACGGCAAGCACTCGTACGCGGGCGTCTGACGCGTCTGCCTCGACGGCCCTGAGGCCGGTTCCCGTGACCTGAGTCATGGGAACCGGCCTTCGTCGTACGGACCGGAAGAGGGGCGTGGACGCTTGACCAGGATCTTCCCGCGGGCCGTCACCGACTCCTCAGGGAGCATCTGATGCCGGAGATCCGGCGTGCCGAGCGGGCCGCCGCCCCCGCCGGGCTTGGCTGCGGCCCGCCCTGGCGGCCGGTGCGGTCGCGGGGCTGATCGACGAACAGGGGGGGCGAGTCCTTCTTGAAGGTGCCGGCACGGCTCGCTGGAGCGCTAACGGGTGCGCAACCGACTCCCAAGGGTCACCCTGGTGTCATGCACCTCCGGATGCGGCTCCCGGTCCCCATGGAGACGGTCTGGCCCGCGGTGAGCACGGCGGACGGGCTCGCGGCGTGGTGGGTGGAGGCCGATCTGCTGGAACCCCGGCTCGGCGGCGCGGTCGCGCTGCGCGGGCCGGGGGAGGGCCGGGTCACCGCCTGGGACGTGGACCGGGTCGCCGAGTACACCTTCCCGACGATCGGCCGTGTCCGCTTCCATCTGGAGCGGGACGGGGACACGGCCTCGGTCCTGCGCTTCACGCACGACATCGAGGGCGGGGAGCCGCCGGACTCCGGGGCGGAGCCGGCCTGGCGGGCTCGATTCGAATACCTGAGCGAGTTGCTTGCCCTGACGGAGCACGGCTAGGACGGCGGCAGGCACTCCTTCCCCGGCGGCTCTCCCTCCGGCCGGGCGATGCGGACGAAGACCGTGCGCCCCGGTAACGACTTGCCCCGCGCCCTTGAGGCGTAGTTAATGGTTCTCGAAGAGTGACGGGAATCACCGGCAACTCACTCAACTCATGGGGGACTTGATGACAACACCGGAACCTGCGGGACACTTCGACGTCCCGCCCCCGCCCCCTGTGCCGCCGATGCGCTTACCGGGGCTCGAACTGCGCGTCGACAAAAGGCTGCTGTGGGTCGGCGGGGCCTGCTATCCCCTGGCGAATGTCGCGCGGGTGTACACCCTCACGATCCATCCGCGGCGCAAGGAGGCCGTGCTGCGGTTCCTGAGGACGTTCCTGATCACCGGGGCCGTGGCCCTCACCCTCACCGTGCTCAGCGGGATCACCATGGTCGCCGACCGGGACACCGGCAGCGGGCTGATGACGTTCGTGTGGCTGGGCTCGGTCGCCGTGGTCGTCTACGCCCTGATCGAGATGCTCCAGGTCCTCAGCGCGCAGTCGCACTACGTGATGGCCGTCGAGACCTCCGGCCCCTCCCAGGCCGTGGTCACCAGCCGCGACCCGCACCATCTGAACCAGCTCGTCGCCCAGATCGCGCACGCGATCGAGAACCCGGAGACCGAGTTCCAGGTGCGGGTGGAGAGCATCACGGTCAGCCCGAAGCACTACTACTTCGGCGACAACGTCAACATGTACGGCGGCAGCGGAAACGTGGGGATGGCAGGCGCATGAGCACGCACCACTACTACGGCGACAACGTGAACATGCAGGGCGGCACCGGCAACGTCGGCATGATCAAGAACCAGGGCGTCGCCCCGGCCGCCCCCGCCTCCCCCGAACTGGAGGCCGCGGTACGGGAACTGCTCGATCTGCTCCGGGAATTGCGCCCGCAGATCCCGGCGGCCAGCGCCCAGGCCCTCGACGACTCGGTCCCCGCCCTCACCGCCGACGCCACCGCCCCCGCCCAGGAGCGCCACCGCGCCCTCCTGGCCGTCGCGGGCATCGCGGCCACGATCGGCGCGGTGGGCCAGCCGGTCCTGGAGGCGGTGAACCGGGTCCTGGAGCTGGTGGGCACCTGAGCGGACCGGGACGGCGGGGGCGTCGGGGTTGTCCGCGCCCGGCGTCCCCGCCTCACCGCGGCCCTGACGGGCGGTCTCTCGGCCGCGCCCACCCACAGGACCGGCTCCGCCACGACGCCGAGGCCCGCTATGTCGACGACATCCCGCGGATCGTCGTCGCCCGCGACCCGGCCCCCGCTCACCGAGCGCCGCGGGCCCGCCGACCGTTTCGTCGGCGTCTGCCGCGACGTCGCCGCTGCGGTGACCCGGACCCCGTGGCACGTTGCCCCGGCGTCCCCGCCCCAGCACAGTGGACGCATGAACCCTGTGGATCAGGCGACGGCCCGGACGTGGCTCGCCACCGCCGTGGCCGAGGCCCGTGCCGGGCTGGCCGAGGGCGGCATCCCCATCGGCGCCGCGCTCTACGGCCCCGACGGCACCCTCCTCGGCCGCGGCCACAACCGGCGCGTCCAGGACGGCGACCCCTCCCTGCACGCGGAGACGGCCGCCTTCCGCGCCGCGGGCCGACGGCGCTCGTACCGCGGCACCACCATGGTGACCACCCTCTCCCCCTGCTGGTACTGCTCCGGCCTGGTCCGGCAGTTCGGCATCAGCCGGGTGATCGTCGGCGAGGCGACCACCTTCCACGGCGGCCACGACTGGCTGACCGAACACGGAGTGCAGATCGTGCTGCTCGACGACCCCGCGTGCGTGGCGATGATGACCGACTTCATCGAGAAGAACCCGGCCCTGTGGAACGAGGACATCGGTGACTGAACCCCGTATCCCCACCATCGACCTCGCGCCCTGGCTCTCCGGCGACCCCGAGGCCCGTGCGGCGATCGCCCGTACCGTCGACGAGGCCCTTCAGACCGCCGGTTTCCTGCTGGTCACCGGGCACGGGGTGGACCCGGACCTCCGGTCCCGAATCCGCAGGGCCGCCCGGGCCTTCTTCACCCTGCCCGTCGAGCGGAAGCAGCCGTACGCGGCGAAGGTCGGCGGGCGGGGCTGGCTCGGTCCCGGTGCGGAGGCGAACGGCTACTCGGAGGGTACGCTGACCCCGCCGGACCTCAAGGAGTCGCTGACCTTCGCCACCCACGAGCCCTTCTCCGACCCCGTGGTCAACGCCGAGTGGTACGCGCCGAACGTCTGGCCGACGGAGGTGCCGGAGCTTCAGACGCTCTGCGAGGCGTACCTGGGGGAGATGGCGGAGCTGGAGAAGCGGCTGCTGTCCCTGCTGGGCGAGGCACTCGGCCTCGAACCCGACGTCTTCTCCCGCCACATGGACCACCCGACGTACGGCTTCAACATCAACTGGTACCCGGGCACGGACGTGATGGGCGCCCCGGAGCCCGGCCAGTTCCGCATCGGCCCGCACACCGACTTCGGCACGGTCACCATCCTCGACCGCCAGGCGGGCAAGGGCGGCCTCCAGGTCTGGACGGAGGAGGGCGGCTGGGAGGACGCGCCCTTCGATCCGGCGGCCTTCACGATCAACATCGGTGATCTGCTGGCCCGTTGGACGGGGGACCGGTGGAGGTCGGGGCGGCATCGCGTGCTGCCCCCGCCCGCCGACGAACCCACCGAGGAACTCATGTCCCTCGTCTACTTCGGCGAATGCACCCCGGGGACCCGCGTGGAGTCCGTACCGGCTCCGGTCGGGCGGGTGGCGTACGAGCCGGTGGACTCGCATGTGTATCTGCGGGGGAAGCTGGACTCGATCACCGTCGACCCGCGCGGGCACAGCGAGCCGCGAGGGCGGTGAAGGCCGCGGCCAGGTTTCACCACGGACCGCCGGGCTCGGGGACGTCCTGGCAGGCGTCAGTCATCGGGTCGCCCCCGAGCCACACCCACCCCGAGGACGTCCCCTTCCTCACCGCGCTCGCCGCCCTCGCCGACCCGGTACGGCTCACCCTCGTCCGCGAGCCGGCCGGCTCACCGGAGTGGTCCCGGGCCTGCGGCGGCTTCGACGTGCCCGTCGGCGAGGCCGCCCTCAGCCACCACTTCACCGTCCTGCGCGGCGCGGGCTCGTGGGACAGCGCGACGAAGGGCCGCGCCGGGTCAACCGGCTGCGGCGCGGGGAGTTCGACGCCCGCTTCCCCGGACTGCCGGACCTCGTCCTGCGCGACTGAACGCGCGGCGCCTCAGCCGTCCTTCGGGTCCTCGCCCGCCTCGCGGCGCTTGAGTTCCTCCTCGCGGCGGCGCAGGTCCTCCTCCCAGTCCTTCAGGAGCTGTTCGTCCTGCTTGGCCCGGTCGTCCTGCAGGGACTTGAGGAACTCGGGGTTGTCGTCGGGCGCCACCCACTCACGGCGCGGCCCGGCCCCCTCGCCGGAAGCGCCGCCGTGCCGCACCTTGCCCGCCACCAGCCAGGCCACCGGACCCACCAGCACCTCGCCGAAGAGCAGGATGATCAGCACCCACACCACCTTCGGCAGCCCCCGGACCTCTTCCTCGGGGGTGTTCAGGCAGTCGATGAACGCATAGATCCACAGCGCCAGGACCAGCAGGAACGGCAGATACCTGAGCATGGCGGCGGATCCCCCCAAGGAGACGGTCAGGACACGGTGACGGACGCGGGGCGGCCCCCGGTGACGGGGTCAGGGTAGCGGGTGGCCGATACTGGGACACATGGCTTACGACGATCTTCGTTCCCTGCTCAGGGCACTGGAGCGTGAAGGCGACCTCAAGCGCGTGAAGGCCGAGGTCGATCCGTATCTGGAGGTCGGGGAGATCGTCGACCGGGTCCAGAAGTCCGGTGGCCCCGCGCTCCTCTTCGAGAACGTGAAGGGGTCGACGATGCCCCTCGCGATGAACGTGTTCGGCACCGACCGGCGGCTGCTGAAGGCGCTCGGGCTGAAGTCGTACGGCGAGATCGGCGAGAAGATCGGCGGCCTGCTGCGGCCCGAGCTGCCGCACGGGTTCGTGGGCGTACGCGAGGCGTTCGGGAAGCTCGGCGCGATGGCGCACGTCCCGCCGAGGAAGGTGAAGGACGCGCCGGTGCAGGAAGTCGTCCTCCAGGGCGACGACGTGGATCTGGAGCAGCTGCCCGCCCTGTTCACCTGGCCGCAGGACGGCGGCTCCTTCTTCAACCTCGGCCTCACCCACACCAAGGACCCGGAGTCCGGGATCCGCAACCTCGGGCTGTACCGGCTCCAGCGCCACGACCGGCGCACCATCGGCATGCACTGGCAGATCCACAAGGACAGCCGCAACCACTACCAGGTGGCGGCCCGGCGCGGGGAGCGGCTGCCGGTCGCGATCGCCTTCGGCTGCCCGCCCGCCGTGACGTACGCCTCCACCGCGCCGCTGCCCGGGGACATCGACGAGTACCTGTTCGCCGGGTTCCTCGCGGGCAAGCGGATCGAGATGGTCGACTGCAAGACGGTGCCGCTGCAGGTGCCGGCGCAGGCCGAGGTCGTGCTGGAGGGCTGGCTGGAGCCCGGCGAGATGCTGCCGGAGGGCCCCTTCGGCGACCACACCGGCTTCTACACCCCGCAGGAACCGTTCCCCGCGCTGACCATCGACTGTGTGACGATGCGGAAGCGGCCGCTGCTCCAGTCGATCGTCGTCGGCCGGCCACCGACCGAGGACGGGCCGCTGGGGCGGGCGACGGAGCGTTTCTTCCTGCCCCTGCTGAAGATCATCGTCCCGGACATCGTGGACTACCACCTCCCCGAGGCGGGCGGCTTCCACAACTGCGCGATCGTGTCGATCGACAAGAAGTACCCCAAGCACGCGCAGAAGGTCATGCACGCCGTCTGGGGCGCCCACATGATGTCCCTGACCAAGCTGATCGTGGTCGTCGACTCCGACTGCGACGTACACGATCTGCACGAGGTCGCCTGGCGGGCCCTCGGCAACACCGACTACGCCCGTGACCTGAGCATCGTCGAAGGCCCCGTCGACCATCTCGACCACGCCTCCTACCAGCAGTTCTGGGGCGGCAAGGCCGGAATCGACGCGACGAAGAAGTGGCCCGAGGAGGGCTACACCAGGGACGGGGGCTGGCCGGACATGGTCCTGCCGGACCCCGAGACGGCGGCGAAGGTCGACCGCCGCTGGAAGGAGTACGGGCTGTGAGCTCCGCGTCCGCAGCGCTCCCGCAGCCGGGACGCACCAAGGCCTTCCTGCGGCTGGTGATGATCGAGCACTCGGTCTTCGCGCTGCCCTTCGCCTACATCGCCGCGCTGACCGCGATGTTCCAGCTCGACAAGAACATCCACTGGGGGCGCCTGCTCCTGGTGACGGTCTGCATGGTCGGCCTGCGCACCTTCGCCATGGCCGTCAACCGGATCATCGACCGCGAGATCGACGCCCGCAATCCGCGCACCGCCCACCGTGAGCTGGTCACCGGCGCGATGTCGGTGAAGCACGCCTGGACGGGCGCGCTGATCGCGGTCGCGGTCTTCCTGGGCTCGGCGGCGATGCTCAACCCGCTCTGCCTCGCCCTGGCGCCCGTCGCGGTGATCCCGATGGTGGTCTACCCCTACGGCAAACGCTTCACGAACTTCCCCCAGGCCATCCTGGGCCTCGCCCAGGCCATGGGACCGGTCGGCGGCTGGCTGGCCATCACCGGCGAGTGGTCCTGGGACGCGGTCGTCCTCGGCCTCGCCGTCGGCATCTGGATCGGCGGCTTCGACCTGATCTACGCCTGCCAGGACGTCGAGACCGACCGCGAGATCGGCGTCATGTCGGTGCCGGCCCGCTTCGGCATCCCCGCGGCCATCTGGGGCGCCCGCGCCTGCCACGCCGTCACCACGGCCCTGTTCGTCTGGTACGCGCTCGCCACCGACGCCGGCGCCTTCTTCTGGCTGGGCCTGGTGATCGTCGCCGGCGCCTTCGTCTACGAGCACACCCTCGTGCGCCCCCATGACCTGTCCCGCCTGAACAGGGCGTTCTTCTCGACGAACGGCTTCATCGGGATCAGCCTGTTCGTCTGCGCGCTCGCCGACCTGCTGGTGCGCGGGCTCACCGTGTAGTCCCGTCCTGAAGACCCGCCTGCCCACCGGTACGCTCAAGGTGTGAACGCAGGAGAAACGCAGCGCGTGCCTTGGATCGTGGGGGTGTCCGGGGCGTCCGGTACGCCGTATGCCGCCGCTGTGCTGCGGGCGCTGCTCGAGGCGGGCGAGAGCGTGGACCTGGTCGTCAGCCGGGCCTCGCGGCTCACCCTGCTCGACGAGACCGGGATCTCCTTCCGGGACGCGCACTGGCGGGACGACCTGCGCGAATGGCTCGGCCGGGGGGCCGACGGCAAGCCGGTCACCTTCGACACCGACCTCGCCGCGGTGCGGTACTGGGCCGCCGGGGACCTTGCCGCGGGGCCGTCCTCGGGGTCGTATCCCGCGAAGGGGATGATCATCGTGCCGGCCTCGACGGCCTGTGTCGCCGGGGTCGCCCTCGGGCTCTCCAAGGACCTGCTCCAGCGGGCCGCCTCCGTCACGCTCAAGGAGCGCCGCAAGCTCGTCGTCGCCGTACGGGAGACCCCGCTGAACGGGCAGACGCTACGGCATCTGGTGACCCTGGACGACCTGGGCGCCGCCGTGGTCCCGGCCTCGCCCGCCTTCTACGCGGGCGCCACCCACATCCAGGACCTGGTCGACTTCGTCGCCGGACGGGTGCTCGACGCGGCGGGGGCCGCGCACGGGCTGTACCGCCGGTGGGAGGGCGAGCTGGGCGGCGGGTCCGGAACCGGGGACACCGGAACCAGGGACACCTGAGCGCCATCTGAGCAAGTCGCAGTACCTCTCATCTCTTCAGGAACTTCCTCTCCAGGAACTTTGATCGGAAGGCTTCGATTCGCATGGACGCGGTGGACAGGCAGCTCATCCAGGCCCTGCGGGAGAACGGCCGGGCCTCCTACGCGGAGCTGGGGCGCCTCGTCGGCCTGTCGGGACCCAGCGTCACCGACCGCATCAACCGGCTGGAGGCGGCCGGCGTCATCACCGGCTACCGTGCCACGGTGAACGCCGCCCAGCTCGGCCTCGGCGTCACCGCCCTCATCGGCATCTCCCTCTCCGACGCCGCCGACCACGAGGACGTGGCGAACCGGCTGAGGGACTTCAGCGAGATCGAGGACTGCTGGTTCATCGCCGGCGACGACTCGTTCATGCTCAAGGTGCGGGCGAACGACGTGGACGGGCTGGAGAAGATCATCCGGCGGCTGTCCGGGACCAAGGGGGTCTCCCGGACCCGTACCACCATCGTGCTCTCCACCAAGTGGGAGAACCGGGTCGGGGAGCTTCCCGAAGAGGTGTAGTCGTACGGTTGGTCAGTTGCGTCGGTCATCGGTTGTCGTGGGAAAGGTGTGGGCATGGACGTCGGGCTCAAGCGCGAGCTGGAGGAGAAGGTCAGGGCCGGTGAGCGGCTGACCCGCGAGGACGGCATCGCGCTGTACGAGTCGGACGACCTGGCGTGGCTCGGCGGTCTCGCCCACGAGGTGCGCACCCGCAAGAACGGCGACGTCGTGCACTTCAACGTCAACCGGCACCTCAACATGACCAACGTGTGCACCGCCTCCTGCGCCTACTGCTCCTTCCAGCGCAAGCCGGGCGAGAAGGACGCGTACACGATGCGCATCGAGGAGGCGGTGAAGCTCGCCAAGGCGATGGAGAGCGAGAACCTCACCGAGCTGCACATCGTGAACGGCCTGCACCCCAACCTCCCCTGGCGCTACTACCCGCGGTCGCTGCGCGAGCTGAAGGCCGCCCTCCCGGACGTCTCCCTGAAGGCCTTCACGGCGACGGAGATCCACCACTTCGAGACGATCAGCGGACTGTCGGCCTCCGAGATCCTCGACGAGCTGATCGACGCGGGCCTCGAGTCGCTGACCGGCGGTGGCGCGGAGATCTTCGACTGGGAGGTCCGTCAGCACATCGTGGACCACCGCACGCACTGGGAGGACTGGTCCCGCATCCACCGCCTGGCGCACGAGAAGGGCCTCAAGACGCCCTGCACCATGCTGTACGGCCACATCGAGGAGCCCCGCCACCGCGTGGACCACGTGCTGCGCCTGCGCGAGCTCCAGGACGAGACGAACGGCTTCCAGGTCTTCATCCCGTTGCGCTACCAGCACGACTTCGTGGACATGAAGGACGGGAAGGTACGCAACCGGCTCCAGGCCCGTACCCAGATGGCGACCGGCGCGGAGGCCCTCGAGACCTTCGCGGTCTCCCGTCTCCTGTTCGACAACGTCCCCCACGTCAAGGTCTTCTGGGTCATGCACGGCGTCCAGACCGCGCAGCTAGCCCTCCAGCACGGCGCCGACGACATGGACGGCTCGGTCGTCGAGTACAAGATCACCCACGACGCCGACAACTACGGCACGCCCAACAAGCTCACCCGCGAGGACCTCCTCGACCTCATCCGCGACGCGGGCTTCCGCCCGGTGGAGCGCAACACGCGGTACGAGATCATCCGCGAGTACGAGGGCCCGGACCCGGCGCGCAGGGAGTCGCCGCAGCCGATGCGCGTCTGACTTTTCGGGCCAGGGCCGGGGGAGACACCTCAGGGGCGCGGGGCTGGATCGACATGCGGCTCCGCCGCGTGGGCGCGACCAGCCCCACACACCCGCAGCCGACATGAGGCCCGAGCCCCACGACGGGTACTCGGACCTCATGGTCACCACCCGAGCTCCCGAGGACGCCTACACGGCAGCCCCCTTCGTCCCCGGCCAGGGAGGCCTCACCGCCCTGCGCCGGGCAGCGGCCGACTGCAAGGGCTGCCCCCTGCACCGAAACGCCACCCAGACGGTCTTCGGCACGGGCTCCGCCCACGCCCGGGTGATGCTCGTCGGCGAGCAGCCCGGAGACCAGGAGGACCGCCGGGGCAGACCGTTCGTCGGTCCCGCCGGCAAGCTCCTCGACCGGGCCCTCCAGGAGGCCGGCCTGGACCCGGCGGACGCGTACGTCACGAACGCCGTCAAGCACTTCAAGTTCACCCGGGCCGAACCCCGCAAGCGCCGTATCCACAAGGCCCCCACCCTGCGTGAGATGACCGCGTGCGGGCCCTGGCTCGCGGCCGAGCTCGCGGTCGTCGGGCCCGAGCTGATCGTCGTCCTCGGCGCCACCGCCGGAAAGGCGCTGCTCGGCTCCTCGTTCCGGGTGACCGAGGTACGCGGGACCGTCCTGGAGGAGGAGATCCACGGGCGACGGGAGCGGCTGGTGCCGACCGTGCACCCGTCGTCCGTCCTGCGCGCCGAGGACCGCGAGGCCGCCTACCAGGGGCTGGTCGCGGACCTGAAGGTGGCGGCACGGGTTCTGGGGCAGGGCACGAGCGTCCCGCCGTAAGGCGTACGATGCCTGGGTGGCCCTTACCTTCACTCTCGACCCGGCCGTCACCCCCGCCCTGCGGGACGGTGTCCTCGATCTGTGGACGGACGTCACCAACGCCGGCGGGGCCGTCGGGTTCGTGGCACCGGTGCGGCGGGAGGAGGTGCGGCCGGACCTGGTGAGACACCTCGTGGCGATGGCCGAGGGACGCCACCGGCTGCTCGTGGGGCACGACGAGCAGGGGCAGGTCGCCGCCACCGCCTTCTTCGCCTTCAACACGCACCGGCTGCAGACCCATTGGGTGTGGCTGTACACGGTGATGGTCCATCCGCGCCACCAGGGCAGAGGCCACGGCCGTGACCTGATGGCGGCCGCCGCCGACGCGGCCCGCGGCTTCGACGGCATCGACGCGATCCGCCTCGGCTGCCGGGGCGGACTCGGCCTGGAGCGGTTCTACGGCTCCTGCGGCTACAAGGAGGTCGGCCGGGTCCCCGGCGCCATCCGGGTCGCCCCCGGCGACGACCGCGACGACATCACCATGCTGCTGTCTCTCACCTGACCCCCGCACCCCCGTGCAAGATCGGCGGCCCGGCGTGCTTCACTGGACGACGGCCCTTTTTGGAGAAGGAAGAGTGGATTGAGATGCTCCGCTACACGCTGATGCGCCTCGGCGTCTTCGCCGGCTGCCTCGTGGTCGTCTGGGGCCTGGTCTACTCCGGTGTCCTGCCCCGCGGCCTCGGCGACTCCAACGGCATGTGGGTCGTCCTGCTCGCGCTGATCGTCTCCGGGCCCATCAGCTTCGTCGTCCTGCGCAAGGAGCGCGACCGCGCCTCGGTGACCGTCGTACAGCGCGTGGACCGGATGAAGGCCAACCTGGACGCCAACCGCTCCCAGGAGGACGAGGCGGTCGACGCGGCCGAGGCCCAGTCCCACGCCCAGGGGCAGACTTCCTGACCCCAACTAAGCTGACCCCATGGGTGCCGTGAAGACCAAACGGATGCCACGCGCGGTCCGTGAGCAGCAGATGCTGGACGCCGCCGTGGAGATCTTCGGGCAGCGGGGGTACATGGCCGCGTCCATGGACGAGATCGCCGAACTGGCGGGCGTCTCCAAGCCGTTGGTGTATCTGTACCTGAACTCCAAGGACGATCTCTTCACCGCCTGCATCCGCCGTGAGGCGCGGGCGCTGGTGGACGCGGTGCGCTCCGGCGTCCGCACCGACCTGCCGGCCGACCGTCAACTCTGGGACGGTCTGCTCGCGTTCTTCGCACACACCGCCGCCCATCCGCACGCCTGGTCCGTCGTGCACCTCCAGGCCCGCACCCACGGTGAGGCGTTCGCCGCCGAGGCCGCGGCGATGCGTGAGGAGATCGTCGCGTTCGTCACCCAGCTCATAGCGGTGGGGGCCCGCGAGGCCCACCGTGACCCGGACCTTCCCGAGCGCGAGGTCGCCGGGCTCGCCGAGGCCCTCGTCGGTGCCGCCGAGTCCCTCGCCGTGTGGGCCAACGCCACCGAGGGCGTCACGGCACGGCAGGCGGCGGCCACCCTGATGAACTTCGCGTGGGCCGGACTGGGGGATCTGACGCAGGGGCGGTCCTGGTCCCCGCCGCCCACGGTCGAGACATGACACTTGTCATGTCCAAGGGAGTACGCGCGACACTGGGCCGCCCCCGCCCGCTGCTCCTACCGTTCTTCCCATGACGAAGCCCAGCACGGACCCGACGCAGAAGACGGACATCAAGATCAGCCTCATCGGCGGTCACCGGCTCGACGGAGCCACGCTCCACGAGCGCACCCTCACCGTCTCCGTGATCGGCGGAGCCGATGTCGACCTGACCGACCTGGACATCCCGGACGGCGCCGAGCTGCGGATCACCAAGCTGAGCCTCATCGGCGGCGTCTCCCTGCGGGTCCGCCCCGACGTCCGGGTGGACGTGCGCGGTCTGCGCCTCGGCGGCGTCCGCGACACCGGCCCGACCGAACCGGGCGGCCCCACGGTCCGCATCGACGCCTGGGGCCTGGTGGGCGGCGTCTCGGTCCGCCGCGACTGACCGCACACCGGCCCACGCCCGCCCGCCCCTCAGACCGCCCCCCCGCCTCCGCGGCGCCGGCGCCACCCGCTGGTGCCCCATGCGGTACAGCTTGCGGGCGCCCCGGCCCGCCACCCGGCGTACGGCCTGGCCCGCCCGTCCCGAACCGGCGGCCCCCGCCGGCAGCGGGCGCCCCTTCACGTCGAGGCCGTGGCGTTCGAGGATCGGGCCGAGGTAAGGGCCCGCGGAACTCGGCGTGCAGTACGGCCGCAGGGGCGGCAGCGGGCCGGAAGCTCACCCGCCCGCTCAGAACCTGAGCCGGTCCACCCGCCCCCGCACATGGAGCCGCGCCGCCGCCGCTCCCGTCCCGCGCAGCTCGAACCGTACGCCGTCGGAGGCGAACGCCACCGTGTCCGGCAGCAGCACCGGCGCCCGGAACTCCGCCCGGGTCCGCACGGCCGGCGGGGTGCCGTGGGCGGCGAGACAGCGGGCCACCGTCCACATGCCGTGGGCGATGGCGCGCGGGAAGCCGAACAGGCGGGCGGTGAGCGGGTGGAGGTGGATGGGGTTGCGGTCGCCGGAGGCGGCCCCGTAGCGCCGGCCGACGTCGGCGCCGAGCCGCCACTCGTCGAGAAGGGGGAGGGGCAGGGGGGAGTTCTCCGGCTCCGGCGCGGCGGGCTTCGGCGCGGGCTCCGTGCGGTGCCGGGCCAGATAGGTGCTGGTCGACTCCCACACCACCTCCGCGTCCTTCCCGCGCAGCTCCGTGACCACGCACGCCTCCGTGCCGCGCCGGTGCGGGACCAGCCGGTCGACGTGCACGGTGAGCGCGTACGTGCCCGTGACCGGCAGTGCGCGATGGCGGGTGATGTCGATCGAGGTGTGCACCAGACCGAGCAGCGGGAGCGGGAAGTCCCGGCCGCTCATGATGCTCATGGCCAGCGGGAAGCCCAGCACATGGGGATAGGTGACCGGCAGGGAGTCCTCACCGGTCGGGAAGCCGCACACGCGTTCGTAGGCGGCCAGTGTGCCCAGGTCGACCCGCAGGCCGGGCAGGACGAGCCGGTGGCCGGAGAACCCGACGCCGGGCCGGGGTCGTTTGAACGGCGACCGCAGGGCCCCGCGGGCGAGCAGGGGCCCGAGCGCGGGCGAGGAGGAGAGGGTCGTCACCGCCGCCATCACGCCCCCAGCAGGCTCTGGCCGCACACCCGTACGACCTGTCCGTTGACCGCGCCGGACGCCGGGTGCGCGAGCCAGGCGGTGGTCTCGGCGACGTCGGCGGGCAGCCCTCCTTGCGCGAGGGAGTTCATCCGGCGGCCCGCCTCCCGGATGAACAGCGGTACGGCGGCCGTCATCCGGGTCTCGATGAAGCCGGGCGCGACCGCGTTCACGGTCACCCCGTGCGTGTCGAGCGCGCGCGGTGCGAGGGCTCGGACCAGTCCCGCCACGCCCGCCTTGCTCGCGCCGTAGTTCGTCTGCCCCGCGTTGCCCGCGAGCCCGGCGATGGAGGCGGTCGCCACGATCCGCCCGCCCGGCCGGAGGATGCCCTTGGCGAGCAGGGCGTCGGTGGTGCGCAGCACGCTCCCGAGGTTGACGTCGAGAACCGAACTCCAGCGCTCGGCGGGCATGTTGACCAGCCGGCGATCCCGGGTGACACCCGCGTTGTGGATCAGCACGTCGAGCCCGTCGGGGAGTTCGGCGGCGATCCGCTCGCCCGCGTCGGCGGCCGTGACGTCGAGCGTCAGGGCCCGCCCGCCCAGCCGCTCCGCCACCCGCCGCGCGTCCGACTCGGCCTGCGGCACATCGAGGACGACGACCTCGGCGCCGTCCCGGGCCAGGGTCTCGGCGACGGCCTCGCCGATGCCGCGCGCGCCGCCGGTGACGAGGGCGGTGCGGCCCGCGAGGGGCCGGTCCGGGAAGTCGTACACGACCGCTTCCCCGGCCCCGACCCCGATCACCTGGCCGCTGACGTAGGCCGACTTGGGCGAGAGGAGGAAGCGCAGGGTCGACTCGGCGGCGCCGGCGTCGGTGAGGCGCAGGAGGTTCACGGTCCGCCCGCGGCCGATCTCCTTGCCGAGCGAGCGGGTGAAGCCCTCCAGGGCCTGCTGCGCGGCCGCCCGGTGGTGGTCGTCGTCGGCGTCCAGGGGGGAGCCGAGGACGACGATCCGGCCGCTCGCCGCGACGGACCGGACGACCGGGTGCAGGGCCGCGTGCACCTCGGCGAGGGTGTCGACGTCCCGGACGCCGGTCGCGTCGAGGACGACGGCCGCGGGATCGGCCGTGCCGAGGGGGAGGCCGGTGCGGGCGAGGACCGGTGTGAGGTCGAGGGTGGACGTTCCGGCCGTAAGGTGAACCAAGTCGCCTGTGAGGAACGGATGTTCGGGGGACCAGCGCCTGAGCGCCGCCGGTTGCGGAAGGCCGAGCCGGCGGGTGAGGAAACGGCCGGGTGCGGTGGCGGTGAAACTCAGATAGCGGTCGGCCATGTTCGTCTCGTCTCCCACGGGCTCGGCTGACTGAAAAAGTTGCTTACTCCGGAGTAAGGTTACCCGGGGTAAGTCTAGGTCAAGGGTGAGGAGCAGGTCGAGATGAGTACCCCGGAGCCGTCGAAGGCGAGTACGTCGGAGCCGTCGAAGGTGACCTATCTGAGAGGCGCGCGGAAACCCGCCCACGAACCCCCGCGCGCCCGCCGCGTCGCGGTCCTCGGCGGCAGCCGGACCCCCTTCGCCCGCTCCGACGGCCCGTACGCCACCGCCTCCAACCAGGAGATGCTGACGGCGGCGGTCAACGGCCTCGCCCTCCGCTACGGACTCGACGTGCCCGGCGTCGTCGGCGAGGTGGTGGCCGGCGCCGTCCTCAAGCACAGCCGGGACTTCAACCTCACCCGCGAGACCGTCCTCGGCTCCAGGCTCGACCCGCGCACCCCCGCCTACGACATCCAGCAGGCCTGCGGCACCGGCCTCCAGGCCGTCATCGCCGCCGCCAACAAGATCGCCCTCGGGCAGACCGAGTCGGCGATCGCCGGCGGCGCCGACACCGCCAGCGACGCCCCTCTCGGCGTCAACGACTCGCTCCGCCGCATCCTGCTCCAGGCCCGGCGCGCCCGATCGACCGTCGGCCGCCTCAAGGCGCTCGCGCAGATCCGCCCCGGCCACCTCGTCCCCGACGTCCCGCGCAACGCCGAGCCGCGCACCGGCCTCTCCATGGGCGAGCACGCGGCGGTCACCGCCCGCGCCTGGGGCATCGAGCGCGAGGCCCAGGACGAACTGGCGGCGGCCAGCCACCAGCGCCTGGCGGCCGCGTACGAACGGGGCTTCTTCGGGGATCTGGTCGTCCCGTTCCGCGACCTGACCCGTGATCAGAACCTCCGCCCGGACTCCACCGTGGAGAAACTCGCGGCGCTGAAGCCGGTGTTCGGCACCGACGGCCCCAACCCCACCATGACGGCGGGCAATTCGACGCCGCTCACCGACGGCGCGGCGGTCGTGCTGCTCGCCTCCGAGGAGTGGGCCGAGACCCGGGGCCTGGAACCGCTCGCCTATCTGACCGTGTACGAGACGGCGGCCGTCGACTTCGTCCACGGCGATGTCGGGAAGGGCGAGGACGGCCTGCTGATGGCCCCCGCCCACGCCGTCCCGCGCATGCTGGAGCGGGCCGGCCTCGGGATCGAGGACTTCGACCTGGTGGAGGTCCACGAGGCCTTCGCCTCCCAGGTGCTGGCCACGCTCGCCGCCTGGGAGAAGCAGGGACTGGCCCCGGTGGACCGGGACAAGCTCAACGTCGCCGGCTCCTCCCTCGCCACCGGGCACCCCTTCGCGGCCACCGGCGCCCGGATCGTGGCGACCCTGGCGAAGCTGCTCGCCGAACGGGGCGTCCCCGGACGGGGGTTGATATCCATCTGTGCGGCGGGCGGGCAGGGCGTCACGGCCGTGCTCGAACGCCCCTGATCAGAGGCCGGAAACCGGGCCGAACCGGCGGTCGGGGCGGGAACCTGAACCCCTGTCACACAACCCCCGAGATTGCACAGCCCTGACCCCGGATCATCCCCGAACCCGCACAAGCCCCCCACGCCAACGCCGTACGATCCCCTACCTAACCGTCGGTAACCCCTTTCTTCGGGGCCTTACCGGTGAACGCCTCCATACCCGAGGCACGTACGTCTTTGCAGCAAGCAGTTCTTTCGCGCTGCACGCCAAGGGAGCCGCCCGTGTCCACGCCCTACGCCACCTCGACCGACTTCGCCGACGCTCCCCCCGCCCTCGTGGAACCGGAGACGCGCCGGCTGGACGGTGTCGTACGGGAAGCCGCCGTACCGGCGTTCGCCCAGCCGGTCACCCACGGCTCGCTCGCCGAGCTGCCCTACGACAACGCCTCCGCCGCCCCGCAGGCCGTGGTCCTCAGCCGCAAGGAGCAGGACGGCACCTGGACCGACATCACGGCGGAACGCTTCGCCGCCCAGGTGCACGCGGTGGCCAAGGGACTGATCGCGGAAGGGCTGATGCCGGGCGACCGGATCGCCATCATGGCCCGTACGACGTACGAGTGGACGCTGCTCGACTTCGCCGCCTGGGCGGCCGGCCTGGTCACCGTCCCCATCTACCCGACCTCCTCCGTCTTCCAGACCCGCTGGATCCTCCAGGACTCCGGCGCGGTCGCCCTCGTCACCGAGACCCTCGGCCAGGCCGCAGCCCTCGGACCCGAGCGCGACCGGCTGCCCGACCTCCAGCACATGTGGGTGATGGAGAAGGGCCACGTCGACCGGCTGGGCGAGGCCGGCGTCCACGTCCCCGACGGCGAAGTCGCCGTCCGGCGCGGGGTGCTGGGACCCGACACCCTCGCCACCCTCATCTACACCTCCGGCACCACCGGCCGCCCCAAGGGCTGCGCGCTCACCCACGGCAACTTCTTCGCCGAGGTCGACAACGCGATCGAACTCCTCTACCCCGTCTTCAAGGCGCAGGACGGCTCAAAAGCCGACGAACTCTCCGTCCTGCTCTTCCTCCCCATGTCCCATGTCTTCGGCCGGATGGTGGCGATCGCCTGCATCCGCGCCCGGGTCCGCCTCGGCCACGCCCCGAGCCTGAAGGCCGACGAACTCCTCCCGGACCTCGCCGCCTTCAGACCCACCTGTCTCCTCTCCATCCCCTACATGCTGGAGAAGGTCTTCAACACGGCCCGGGCGAAGGCCGAGGCGGGCGGCCGCCTCACCACCTTCGACCGGGCCGTCTCCGTCGCCCGCCGCTACGGCGAGGCCGTCGAGGCCCAGAAGACCGGCACCGGCTCCGGCCCCGGCGCCGCCCTGCGCGCCGCCCGCACCTTCTACGACCCGCTCGTCTACCGCCGGATCCGCGCCGCGATGGGCGGCCGGGTCCGCCACGCCATCTGCGGCGGCTCCCCGCTGGGCCGCCGGCTGTCCTCCTTCTACCTCGGCGCGGGCATCGAGATCTACGAGGGCTACGGCCTCACGGAGACGACGGGCGCCTCCACGGTGACCCCACCCCTCAAACCCCGCCTCGGCACGGTCGGCTGGCCGCTCCCCGGCACGAAGATCCGCATAGCCGCCGACGGCGAGATCCTCATCGCCGGCGACCACGTCCTGCGCGGCTACTGGGACCCGGCGGCGGGCGGAGTCGTCCCCGCCGCCCCCGACGGCTGGCTGCCGACCGGCGACATAGGCGAACTCGACGACGAGGGCTACCTGACCATCACCGGCCGCAAAAAGGAAATGATCATCACGGCGGGCGGCAAGAGCGTGGCCCCGGCCCCCCTGGAGAACTGGCTGCGCTCCCACCCCCTGATCTCCCAGGCCCTGGTCCTCGGCGACGACCGGCCCTATGTCTCCGCGCTCCTCACCCTCGACCCCGACGGCCTCACCCACTGGCGCACCATGAACGGCAAACACCCCGTGCCGGCGGAGCTGTTGATCGGCGACGAGGAACTCAACGCCGTACTCCAGCGCGCGATCGACGAGGCCAACAAACTCGTCTCCCGCCCGGAGTCGATCCGCCGCTTCACCGTCCTCCCGGTGGACTTCACCGAGACGGCCGGCCACCTCACCCCCTCGATGAAACTCCGCCGCGAGACGATCCTGCGGGACTTCTCGGAACAGGTGGAGGGGTTGTACGCGCAGTAGGACGCTCGCGGCCCCAGGGGCGCTCGCACCGACGCGGACCGGGTTCAGGGGCACCCGGTGCGGCCAAAGTGCGCCCGGCGCCCGACCCGCTCCCGGTCCAGCCCGGCGGCCTCGGAGAAGACGTCCAGGACCCGGTGGGCGGCCTCGCGCAGAGCACCGGGGTCGGACCCCGGCCTCCCCTTCCCGCTCGACGGGTCTGCCGGACGAACTCCTTCGGAAGCGGTTCAGGAAAGGCCCATGATTCAGGAAAGATCGTTGACCGTCGTCCGGAGGCGCGGTGGGATCGGCCTTTTGAGGAGGACATGTTGAAAACCACCGTTTCCTGCAGAGCGGCGCTCGTCGCCGCCGTCGGCATCCTGGGCGTGGGCTCCCACCCTGCCGCGGCCTCCGCGTCGACCACCGCCGCGTACACCTGCCGGTACGGCGCCGTGACGGCCTCCGACGCGGCCGGATCCGCGGTACCCACCGCACAGCGGGCCGGGGTGGCCCTGCACGCCCGCATCCGGGTGCACAACACCGAGAAGGTGAAGCTGACCAAGGCCACCGTCGTCTTCGCCCTCGGCAACCTCATGAAGAACCGGGGCCCGGCGCCCCTCGTCCAGTGGCGCGTCGGCACCGGTCACTGGCACAAGGCCGGGCTGCACTGGAACCCGAAGACCAACGGCTCGCTGCCGCTGTGGAACTCCTCCGCCCTGCCCCTCGGCACGATCCCCGCGAAGGGCACCGTCACCACCGAGTTCTCCGTCACCTTCCCCAAGAAGTCCATCAAGGCGGTCAACTACGACTTCCTCGATTTCCACAGCACGGGCTGCGGCGCGACCCGCCTCGGCTGGTACGACGGCAACGGCTTCGCGTACTGGCCGCAGCACGGCACTCCGGGCAAGCCGGTGTAGCCGGAGGTCTCGTGGTCAGAACCGCGGCACGTCGTCGCGCAGCACGGCGTACGACACCACGTCACGCCATCGGCCGTCCCGGAAGACCGCGCTGCGGGCCAGACCTTCGCGGATGAAGCCGGCCTTCTCCAGGGCGCGTTGCTCGGCGAGGTTCTCCGACTCGGTGTCGGCCTCGATCCGCACCACGGGGGTGTGGGCGAAGAGGTAGTGGATCAGCAGGCGCTGGGCCTCGGTGCCGATCCCGCGGCCCTGGGCCTCCGGCAGCAGCTGGGCGCCTATGCTCCAGCAGGAGGAGGCGGGCCCGGTGACCACCTTGCGCCAGGCGACGAAACCGAGCCGGTCGTCGCCCGCGGCCACCATCAGCTGCCCGCCGTCGGGAGAGAGCAGCCCGTTCTCCGCCCAGCCCCGTCGGAAGCGCCCCGGATCGGCCCAGCCGAACCACGAGAACGGCCCTGCGGCCTCGGGATCGGTCAGGAACCGCTCCAGCACCGGCAGATCGCCCTCACCCACGGGACACAGTCGCACGACCTTGGGCGGCATCTACTTCCTCACGTGCGGGAGGAACTCGGTCCAGGCGGTGGGGGAGAGGGAGAGGACCGGCCCGTCGAGGTTCTTGGAGTCGCGGATGCGGATGGTGTGGGGGGAGGGGGCGACTTCGAGGCATTCGCCGCCCTCGCCACCGCTGTAGCTGGACTTGAACCAGGCCAGGTTCTCGCTGTTCATAGCTCCTCCAGCTTCTTCTCGATCAACTCCCGTGACTCACCGGGCGGGTGCGCCATTGCCCGCATGATCCCATAGCGTTCGGCGATCCTCCGGACTTCCAAGAGGTCAGTGATCAAACGGGGGTAGCCCTGGACCTCTACGTATGCCACCTGCGGATGCTTCATCGGCGTCAGCAAGTTGAACGCACCGTCCATGTTGGGATGGCCGAAGGCGGTGCTCGGCATCACCTGAATCACCACGTTGCGCATACGGCCAATGTGCAGCAACTGCTCCAACTGTGCTGCCTGGACCTGTCGGCCTCCGATGCGACGGTCCAGCACAGCCTCTTCGAGTACGTAGCTGACGACTGGCGCGGGCCGACGGTCCAAGATCTGTTGACGGTCCAACCGGTCGGCGACGCGTTTCTCGACGGTCTCCTCATCCATCAGCGGCCGCCGATGGGAGAACACCGCCAGCGCGTACTCCCGAGTCTGCAATAGCCCCGGCACGCCTTGGTTGGCGTAGAAGTGCAGCTCAGCTGCGTCCGCCTCCAACGCCGCGTAACTCCGATACCACTCCGGATGCCGAGTCCGAACCTTCGCCATCGCCTCCCTCAGTTCAGGGACGGCCTGGAGCAGCAGACCCCCGGCCTCCAGCAACTCGTCCGCCTTCTCCAGCACTTCCGGTCGGATGGTCCGTACGCCCCGTTCCATCGCCGAGATGGCGTCCGGCCCGTATCCGACCATCTCGCCGAAGTCCTTCTGCGTGAACCCCTTCCGCTCCCGCAACAGCTTCAGCATCTTGCCCAGCGCCGTCAGCAGCCCTGTCGTGCCGTCGGCCTCGGCCGGGGTCTCCGGCCTGCGCTCCTCGGTCACCTGCCGCACCGCCTTCACTCGCTCGCAGGGAGGGACGACGCCCCGTACGCGAAGCCCGCCGCAGCCGTACGACTACACAGAGTCGCCAGGTCGCCCCTGGCCAGGGTAAGGACAAGGCGCCAGGCTCAGTCGGGTGAACTCGGAAATCTCCACCCGGATCCCCACCCCGATCTCTCCCCTGGGGGAGATGACCCTGCGGCTCAGCTCCACCCCGCGCGGGGCCCGACTCGCGAGGCGGCTCACGCAGCGGCAGCTCGTGGAGTGGGGCCACCCGTACGACGGTGAGGCCAACCGCAGGGCTCAGCAGATCGTCGCCGAACTCGCCGCCAACGCCGTCACCCACGGCCGCGTCCCCGGCCGGGACTTCGAGCTGCGGCTGCTGCTCGCCGCCGAGGACGCCCTGCGGATCGAGGTGAGCGACGCACGGGGTGACCGCGGGCTGCGGATCGTGCGGGAGCCGGACGCAGAGGGGGGCCGCGGCCTGATCGTCGTCACCGTCCTGGCCACCGCCTGGGGCGTCACCGCGCGCGACGTGGGGAAGACCGTGTGGGCGGAACTGACCCTGCCGGGAGGGACGACATGACGGACGACGCAGCCGCAGCCGTGCGCACCGAACGCGCCGAGGCCTTCCTCGTCGGCCTCGGTGCCGAAGGCATGGCGCACCCCGGCGGCACCCTCCTCGCCCATCTGCGGCGGGTGCGGGACAGGCTCGCCGGCTGGGGTGCCCCGGCCGGCCTCCAGCTGACGGGCCTGTGTCACGCCGCCTACGGCACAGACGGCTTCCCGCACCCCCTGCTGCCGCTGGAGCGCCGAGGCGAGCTCGTCGAGGCGATCGGGTCCGAGGCCGAGGCCGACGTGTATCTGTACGCCTCCTGCGACCGCGAAGCCACCTATCCCACCCTGAGCGGTCCGGGCGCCCCGTTCCGTGATCGCTTCACCGGAGTCACCCACACCCCCGCCACGGCCTCGCTCGCCGGGTTCGCCGAGGTCACCGTCGCCAACGAGCTGGACCTCGCCGCCCAGGACCGGGCCTTCCGGGAGCGGTGGGGCGGGGAGCTGCTCGCCCTGTTCGAGCGGTTCGGCACCCTGCTGGGCCCGGCCGCCCGGGAGGACTGCCGGGCCGTACTGGGGCCCGCCGATTACCAATAGGCGGGGGAAGCGAGGAATTATGGGCCCCATGAGCGACAACGTTTACTTCGACATCACCATCAACGACGAGCCCGCCGGGCGCATCGTCTTCAAGCTGTACGACGACGTCGTGCCCAAGACCGCCCGCAACTTCCGCGAGCTGGCCACCGGCGAGCACGGCTACGGCTACGCCGGTTCCTCCTTCCACCGCGTCATCCCGGCCTTCATGCTCCAGGGCGGCGACTTCACCCGCGGGGACGGCACCGGCGGCAAGAGCATCTACGGCGAGAAGTTCGAGGACGAGAACTTCCAGCTCAAGCACACCCGTCCCGGCCTGCTCAGCATGGCCAACGCCGGCCCCGGCACCAACGGCTCGCAGTTCTTCATCACCACCATCGTGACCTCCTGGCTGGACGGCAAGCACGTCGTCTTCGGCGAGGTCGTCGAGGGCATGGACCTCGTGAAGAAGATCGAGGGTCTCGGCAGCCAGTCCGGCCGCACCTCGGCCAAGATCACCATCTCGGCCTCCGGCACCGTCTGAGACGAGCGCCACATCTGAGACGCCTGAGGCTCATGAGGCCTCTGGGACTTCTGAGACACCTGCTGTGAGCTGCGGCGGGCGGACTCCCGACACCGGGACCCGCCCGCCGCAGCCGTTTACGGCCGTTCCCCCTGTCGCGCCTTTCTGTAACCGTTCGAGTTCACCCCGTTGACACCCTCCCCACCCGCTCCTAGGGTCACGCCAACATTTTTTCGATCAGGTGACGGTATTTCGAACACGTGAAAGGTGAGTGTCCCCGCCGCTGCCTCGCCTGCATCTGATGTGCCGTCATCTCTCAACGACGAGAAGAACAAGGAACGATCAGCATGCGCAACCGACGATCCGCTCTGGCCGCCCTCGCCGGAGCGGCCTCCGCCTTAACTCTGTCCGCCTGTGGACAGTTGAGCGGGGGCAGCTCCGGGAACGGCTCGAAGGGCGGCACCATCGGCATCGCCATGCCGACCCGGACCTCGGAGCGCTGGCTCACCGAGGGCAAGAGCATGGTCAAGGACCTCAAGCACCAGGGCTACCAGACCCAGCTCGTCTACGGTGACGACGACCCGGACACCCAGGTGGCGCAGATCGCGAACCTGGTCAAGCAGGGCGTCGACGCGCTGATCATCGCGGCGATCGACAACAAGTCGCTGAACGGCGTGCTCAAGCAGGCCGCCGCCGCGAAGATCCCGGTGATCTCGTACGACCGGCTCATCCTCGGTACCGAGAACGTGGACTACTACGTCTCCTTCGACAACGAGCAGGTCGGCCGGCTCGAGGCCCGCTACATCATCGAGAAGCTCGGCCTGGAGGACGGCAAGGGCCCGTTCACCATCGAACTGTTCGCCGGATCCCCCGACGACAACAACACCAAGTACTTCTTCGAGGGCGCGATGGCGCTGCTCCAGCCGTACCTGGACAGCAAGAAGCTGGTCGTCCGCTCCGGCCAGACCACGCTGGCGAAGGTCACCACCCTGCGCTGGGACGGACCCACCGCGCAGAAGCGGATGAGCGGCATCCTCTCCCAGTCCTACGTCGGCGAGCGTCTCGACGCGGTTCTGTCGCCGTACGACGGGATCTCCATCGGCGTGCTGGCCGCGCTGAAGTCGTACGGCTACGGCACCGGCAGCAAGCCCTATCCGATCGTCACCGGGCAGGACGCCGAACTTGCCTCGGTGAAGTCGATCATCAAGGGCGAGCAGTCGCAGACGGTCTACAAGGACGTGCGCCAGCTCGGCGAGGTCGCGTCGGACATGGTCGACGCGATCCTCAGCGGCAGGACGCCGAGACTGAACAACAGAAGGGACTACAACAACGGCGTGAAGCCCGTGCCCGCCTATCTGCTCCAGCCCACGAGCGTGGACAAGTCCAACTACGAGTACGTCCTGGTCGCGGGCGGCTTCTACACCGCCGCCGAGCTGAAGTAGCCGTCAGCCGGCCTCGGCCGGCTTTCGCAGGATCAGGAAGGCGTGCGGGGTCGTCTCGCCGCCGGCGGTGTCCGGCTCCCGTACCGTGCACGACAACGGGACGAAGCCGGCCGCCGTCAGCAGCTCGGTCATCGGCTCCGGGCGCCTGCGGAGGAAGTCCAGGGCCACCGGGTGGCCCCAGGGCCGATCGTGGTGCCGGGGCTCGTCACCGACCTGGAAGCCGAGGAAGAGGGGGCTTCCGGGGGCGAGGACGCGGTGGAACTCGGCGAAGAGGGCGGGCAGCTCCTCCAGCGGGGTGTGGATGGAGGAGTAGAAGGAGACCACCCCGGCGAGCCGCCCGTCGGGCAGGTCCAGCTTCAGCATCGAGCCCTGTGCGAAGCGGATCCCCGGGTTCTCGCGGCGCGCGATCGCGAGCATCGACGCCGACAGGTCCAGCCCGAACACGTCGAGCCCCCGCCCGGCGAGGAACCCCGTCACCCGCCCGGGCCCGCACCCCAGGTCCGCCACGCGGCCCCCGGGGGCGACCAGCTCGGCGTACGCCGTCAGCAGGGCCCGCTCCAGCGGCCTGGCCGCCATCTCGTCGCGGTAGCGCTCGGCGTAGTCCTCGGCGATGGCGTCGTAGAAGGTGCGGGTGGCGGTGACGAAGGCGGGGCCGGCGGAGGCGGTGGTGTCGTCGGTGGGGGTGATCCCGGTCGTGTCGGTGGTGTCGGTCATGGGCGGGGACCTTAGCCAACACGACTGACAACGACGTCGCCCCGGCATCGCTTTCCGGCCGGTTCCGCTGCTGCCCGCGGCACTGCGGCGGCCGGGGAGATCACCCCGTGCACCACCCGGACGAGTGAGCGTCGCGGGCGAATGGCCGTGGCGGGCCGACGGGGGGCGAGGGGGGCGAGGGGCGGCCGGAGCGGAGAGCTCTGGAATTCACCGGAAATTCACCGGGAAAGGCAGGAGCCCCGTGCCGGCTGGCGCGGGGCTCCTTGGGTACTGCTTTCAGATTGCGATCACAGGTGGCGAGATCGTCACACGGGGGTGACGTTCTCCGCCTGCGGACCCTTCGGGCCCTGCGTCACGTCGAAGGAGACCTGCTGGTTCTCCTCGAGAGAACGGAAACCCGAGGCGTTGATCGCGGAGTAGTGGACGAAGACGTCGGGGCCGCCGCCTTCCTGGGCGATGAAGCCAAAGCCCTTTTCGGCGTTGAACCACTTCACGGTTCCGGTAGCCATAAGCCCTCCTTGGGCCCAAAGGGTTGCCCTGCTCCAGAACCTGCAAGGTGAAAGCAGTGCCGCACAATGCATACGTCTGAAAATGTCAAGAGCCCGCGGTTACATGCTCCGCAGGCTCTGTACTGCAAGGGAAACCAAACTGCAACTTGCGGCGAGCCTAGCATGTGGGCAGCCGAAAGCAATAGGGGTCAAGATCACGTCACCCGGATGTTTGAACATCCCGTGAAGGGGTTGACCCGGGGGTCGGAGTCCGAAGCGTACTCCACCGGGGCTAGTCTCGCGATGTGGACAATTCTCGCACCCGGCCGCGCGTAGGCCACATCCAGTTCCTGAACTGCCTGCCCCTGTACTGGGGGCTCGCGAGAACGGGCACCCTCCTCGACTTCGAGCTCACCAAGGACACCCCGGAGAAGCTCAGCGAGAAGCTGGTGCGAGGGGACCTCGACATCGGGCCCATCACCCTGGTCGAGTTCCTCCGCAACGCCGACGACCTGGTCGCCTTCCCCGACATCGCGGTCGGCTGCGACGGCCCGGTCATGTCCTGCGTGATCGTCTCGCAGGTCCCGCTGGAGGAGCTGGACGGGGCACGGGTCGCCCTCGGCTCCACCTCCCGCACCTCCGTGCGCCTGGCCCAGCTCCTGCTGGCGGACCGTTTCGGCGTACGGCCCGACTACTACACGTGTCCGCCCGACCTCAGCCTGATGATGCAGGAGGCGGAGGCGGCCGTCCTGATCGGCGACGCGGCGCTGCGGGCCAACCTGCTCGACGGCCCGCGCTACGGCCTTCAGGTGCACGACCTCGGCGCGCTCTGGAAGGAGTGGACCGGGCTGCCGTTCGTCTTCGCCGTCTGGGCGGCCCGCCGGGACTATCTGGACCGGCAGCCGGTCATCACCCGCGAGGTCCATCAGGCCTTCCTCGCCTCCCGCAACCTCTCCCTGGAGGAGGTCGGCAAGGTCGCCGAGCAGGCGGCCCGCTGGGAGGAGTTCGACGAGCGGGTCCTGGAGCGGTACTTCACCACGCTCGACTTCCGCTTCGGCACCCCCCAGCTCAACGCGGTCGCGGAGTTCGCCCGCCGGGTGGGACCGACCACGGGCTTCCCGGCGGACGTGAAGGTGGATCTGCTGGGGCCGTGAGCGGCCGGCCGGGGCACCGGCGGGTCACTGGTCGATGTCGAAGGCCTCCACGGTGGCCGGCTGGGTGTTCCCGTCCTGGCCGCCGATCGCGTCCACACACGTGGCTTCCCCCCCTTGGGGCCGCGGGTCTTCTCAGGATCTTCACGGTTGCCCTGTCCTTCCGTACCGGCGACTGTTCGTCAGGATCGGTGCCAGCATTGCCCCGGGTGTTGTCAGAGCCGGACGATGAATCGCTTGTGCGACCCAATGCGCAGGCGGGGGAAGGGGAACGGCATGCAGCCGCTCGGAGCCGACGAATCCACGGCCGTCGGGCCCTACCGGCTGCTCGGCCGGCTCGGCTCCGGCGGGATGGGCCGGGTCTATCTGGGCCGCAGCGCGGGGGGCCGTACGGTCGCCGTGAAGATCGTGCATCCGCACCTCGCCCTCGACGAGGAGTTCCGCGCCCGCTTCCGGCGCGAGGTGGAGGCCGCCCGGCGGGTCGGCGGCGCCTGGACCGCGCCGGTGCTCGACGCGGACCCGGAGGCGGCCGTGCCCTGGGTCGCCACGGCCTACGCGGCGGGCCCCTCGCTGGCCGCGGCCGTCGCCGCCCACGGCCCCCTGCCCGAGCGCACCGTACGGGCGCTGGGCGCGGGGCTCGCGGAGGCGCTGGCGGCCGTGCACGAACTGGGGCTGGTGCACCGGGACGTGAAGCCCTCCAACGTGCTGCTCACCGTGGACGGCCCGCTGCTCATCGACTTCGGCATCGCGCGCGCGACGGACGGCACGGCCTCGCTCACCTCGACCGGCGTCTCCGTCGGCTCCCCCGGATACATGGCCCCGGAGCAGATCCTCGGCCAGGGCGTCTCCGGCGCGGCCGACGTCTTCTCCTTCGGCGCGGTGCTGGCGTACGCGGCGACCGGTGAACCGCCCTTCCCCGGCGACTCGTCGGCCGCGCTGCTCTACAAGGTCGTCCATGAGGAGCCCGCGCTCGGGGCGTTGGAGCCGGGGCCGCTGCGGGAGGTCGTCGAGGGCTGTCTGGCCAAGGACCCGTCGGCCCGGCCGGCCCCCGCCGAACTGGCCCGGCGGCTCGCTCCGGAGGGCGCGGCACGGCTGGTGGCGGGCGGGTGGCTGCCGGGGGCGCTGGTGGAACAGGTCGGGCGGAGCGCCGTACAGCTGCTGAACCTGGAGGCGACGGGCGCGGAGGTCGCGGCTTCCGGGCCGGTGGGGTTCAGCCGGGTGGCGGTGGCGGCGGAGCAGCCGGTGGCCGCGGGGGAGTTCGGGCCGCCGCCGGTGATGGACGCGGTCCCGGTGACTCCGGCGGACACGCCCGTTCCGCGGCAGGGCGGCGACGACGGGCGCCCCGGGAAGGTGTCCGTCACCGTGTCGGCCGCGGCGGCGCCGGGGGAGGGCGGGCGCGGACGGCGGCTGAGCTGCACCGTCGCGCTGTCGGTCGCGGCCGCGCTGGCCGCGGTGACGGTCGGCTCGGTGTTCGTTCTCGACCTGCTGCCGGGTGGCGGCGACGCGAACTCGGACGCCGGGAGCGGCGCGCACTCGGCGGTGCCGACGGCCGCGTCGAGCGCCGTCGACGGCGAGGCGACCGGCGCCCTCCCGGCCCGCTACGTCGGCACCTGGGAGGGCGAGGGCACCGGGCTCGGCGGCACGCTCCCCATGGGCACCTTCCGGGTGACCCTGCGGCAGGCCGCCGTGGGCGGGAAACTGGGCGAACTGCGGCAGACCGATGTGCTGGGCGGGGTCTGCGTCGACGAGCTGACGCTGAAGAAGGTGACGGCGAAGGAGGTCGTCGCCGGCTCGGTGGGCGCGAAGTCGAACCACTCCGGCTGCAACCCCACCCCCCACACGATCCGCTTCACCCCGACCGGCGACGACCTCACCTACACGTCGGACAGCAGCGCGGAGGGCAACCCGACGGCCCGCCTGGCCAAGGTCGGGTAGGAGACGGCCGATGACCTCGCTCACCGCACCCCCCGGCACCCTCACCCTGGTCACCGTCGCCGCGGTGTGGGGCGTCCTCGCGGGAGCCCTTCTGCCGCGCCCCGCCTACCGATTCTCGGTCCGGCCGGAGCAGGCGGCGGACGGCTGGCGCGGCACCTGCCCGGCGGGACACCCGCTGCGCGGCTGGCTCGGCCGGGCCCGCTGCGGCACCTGCGCCACCCCCGCCGGCCCGGCGCACGCGGAGGAGTGCGGCCGCCGCGCAATCCTCGCCCCCGGCACCCCACCCCCGACCGCCGGCCGGCTCGCACCGACGCCGCCCACTCCTTCGTCCCCGACGCCGTCCACTCCGTCGGCGCCGACGTCGTCCACTTCTTCGTCCCTGACGCCGTCCACTCCGTCGGCGCCGACGTCGTCCACTTCTTCGTCCCTGACGCCGTCCACCCCGTCGGCCTCGACGCAGCCCACTTCTTCGTCACCGACGCCGTCCACTCCGTCGTACGGTCCTGGCGCCCTGCTGCTCCCCACGGTCACCGCCCTCCTCTGCGCGGCGCTCGCCGCGGCCACCGGTGTCCGCCCGGAACTGGCCGTATGGCTGCTGCTGGCCCCGGTCGGCGTTCTGCTGGCCGTCGTGGACATACGGGTCCAGCGGCTGCCCGACCCCCTCACCCTGCCCCTCGCGGCCGCCGCCCTGGCCCTCCTCGGCGCGGCCGCCGTGCTGCCCGAGCACGCCGGACGCTGGACGACGGCCCTCCTGGGCTCGCTGGCCCTGGCCGCCGGCCATCTCCTCCTGCACCTCGTCAACCCCGGCGGTCTGGCCTTCGGCGATGTGAAACTGGCCCTGGGCACCGGTGCCGTCCTCGGCTGGTACGGCTGGCCCACCCTCATGCTGGGCACCTTCGCCGCCTTCCTCCTCGGCGCCCTCTACGGCATCACCCTCACCCTCCTCGGCCGCGCCACCCGCCACTCCACCGTCCCCTTCGGCCCCTTCATGCTCACGGGAGCCTTCCTGGGGCTGTTGATCGGCGCGTACGCGGCCTGAGGTGAGGTGCGGGAAAACGCTGGCGTAGGCTGGTTCGGTCCGTACACAACCCTTGACGAAAGGGACGCTTCCGGTGACCGAGAAGGCCGACCTCCAGTCTGTGCTCGACCGTGCTGCCGAGGGCGGGCGGATCACCCCGGAGGAGGCGCTCGACCTCTACCGCGACGCGCCCCTGCACGCTCTGGGCGCCGCCGCCGACGCCGTACGCCGCCGTAAGTACGCCGGGACCGAGCACATCGCGACGTACATCATCGAGCGGAACATCAACTACACGAACGTGTGTGTCACGGCGTGCAAGTTCTGCGCCTTCTACGCCGCCCCCAAGGACACGGCGAAGGGCTGGACCCGCGACCTCGACGACATCCTGCGCCGCTGCGCCGAGACCGTCGAACTCGGCGGCACCCAGATCATGTTCCAGGGCGGCCACCACCCCGACTACGGCGTCGAGTACTACGAGAAGCACTTCTCCGCCATCAAGGAGGCCTACCCCCAGCTCGTGATCCACTCGCTGGGCGCCTCCGAGGTCGAGCACATGGCCCGGATCTCCGGCGTGTCGGTCGAGGAGGCCATCAGCCGCATTCACGCGGCCGGTCTCGACTCCTTCGCCGGCGCCGGCGCGGAACTGCTGCCCGCGCGGCCCCGCAAGGCCATCGCGCCCCTGAAGGAGTCCGGCGAGCGCTGGCTGGAGATCATGGAGACCGCGCACGGGCTGGGCGTCGAGTCCACGTCCACCATGCTCATGGGCACCGGCGAGACCAACGCCGAGCGGATCGAGCACCTGCGGATGATCCGTGACGTACAGGACCGGACGGGTGGCTTCCGGGCCTTCATCCCGTACACCTACCAGCCCGAGAACAACCATCTGAAGGGCCGCACGCAGGCGACCCTCTTCGAGTACCTGCGGATGATCGCCATCGCGCGCCTCTTCATGGACAACATCCAGCACATCCAGGGCTCCTGGCTCACCACCGGCAAGGAGGTGGGCCAGCTCTCCCTGCACTACGGCGCGGACGACCTCGGCTCGATCATGCTGGAGGAGAACGTCGTCTCCTCGGCCGGCGCCAAGCACCGCTCCAACCGGCTGGAGATCATCGACCTGATCCGCAAGGCGGGCCGTGTCCCCGCCCAGCGGTCCACCACCTACGAGCACCTCGTCGTCCACGACGACCCCGCCAACGACCCCGTCGACGAGCGTGTGATGTCTCACATCTCCTCGACCGCCATCGAAGGCGGCACGGCCCACCCCGAGTTGAAGCTGCTCGCTTCCAACTAGGGCCGCGTTGCTGACGATTCACACCGCCGGCCTGCTGGTGTTCGGTGATCCCGAGCGGCCTTCCCTGCCCGACGGCGCGATCCTGGTCGAGGGCAGGGAGATCGCGGCCGTCGGCCCGTACGAGGAGCTGGCGGACGCGCGTCCGACCGCCCGTGTCCGGCGCTGGCCCGGGCTCCTCGCCCCCGGGCTGCTGAACCCGTACGGTCCCGAACTCCTCGAACGGGCCTACCATCCGGACCCGCGCGAGGCCGACGAACTCGGCACCGAGCCGCTCACCGGCGCGGCCCTCGCGGCCCTGCCGATGACCGACGCCCGCTGGGGCGCGAGCGCGCGGCGGGGCGTACAGCGGCTGCTGGCACACGGGACCGTGGCGGTCGCCGGGAATCTGCGGCGGCCCGCCGTGGTGGACGCCGTACGCCGGGCGGGGGTGAGCGTCGAGGAGCGGTTCGCGGACCCCGCGGGCCCGCCGAGCCTTGACCCGCTGGCCGGACGGAGCCTGGCCGAGACCGCCCTGATGCCCCTGCTCCCGCTCGCCGGCCTGCCCGCCACCTTCACGGTCTTCGACGCGGAGAACGAGGAGACACTGACGACCATGGGCGCGACCTGCTGCGTGGCAACGGTGATCGGGGGCAGATTGCTGTACCGGTCCAGGTGAGTTCCTGGGGGCGCGGGGAACCGCGCGACCAACCACGACGCACCCGCACCCGGCGTACGACAGAACCTCCCACCCCCTACCCCGAGAACGCCTCCCCGAATGCCCCCGAACTCTGCGAAACCCCACTGCAATTGGTCAACGCGTCATCCGTGTCCGTCCCGTCCTCACACTGCTGATCCCGAAACGTCGCCCACATCGACACCCACGCGACCCCCTTCTCCTCCGCGAACTCCCGCACCTCGGCCGCGTCCGCGAGCGAGAACGTCTCGCCGTCCACGTCATTCGTACCGATCATCGACGTGAGCGCCATCCCCTTCCACGCCGTCTCGTCCGACGTCCCGAAGACCTCCCGCAACTGCTCATGCGCCGCCTTCGCCGAGGTGATCGCGTACGCCCCCATGTCCCCCGCGTACGACTCGCCGTAGTTCATCGTCATCAGATTGACCGTGGAGACCTGCACGTCGTACTTGTTCGCGGACTCCAGCAGCGCGAGCCCGTCGTCGTCGAGCCCGGACGGCATCACCGGCAGGGTGAAGGAGACCTCCAGATCCGACCGCTCCTCCTGGAGCAGCGCGATCGCCTTCGAGCGCAGGGCGACCGAGCCGGAGTCGGTCAGCTCGTCACCCTCGATGTCGAAGTCGGCCTGGCCGGAGCCGGCCGCGTCCAGGGCCGCGCCGTACGCCTTCGCCAGCGCCGACGCGCTGTCGCAGGTCGACGCCAGCTCCTTGCCGGAGGCCCCGCCGAAGGAGACCCGGACCGTGGCGCCGGAATCGGTCAGCGCCGAGATACGGGACGACACCGCCGAGTCGTCGACGGCCTCCGTCCCGTTCCACTCCGGCGTGCAACTGCTGTCGTCGGAGATGACGAAGGCCAGGTTGTACGTCGCCGGCGAGCCCGCGGAGTCGTTGTCGTCGGCCTCCGTCGCACTGACGTACGGCGCGTAGGCGGTACGGGAGGACGTCTCCTCCGAGGCGCTCGCCGACGGGGACGACGAGCTGCGATCGGGCGGCTCGGGCGCCGCGTCCGATGTGCCGTCGGACCCCGCGGAGCATCCCGCCGTGGCCAGGGCAAACAGGCAACTGAGCCCCGCCATCGGCTTCAGGAAACTCCTCATGTGACATGCACCCGCTCTCGTGATTTGTGTCTCAGGGGAAAATAGGAGTACGTATTCCAAGCGAAAATGTCTCACATGAAGCCGCACAAATTCTGGACAGTGAACGTACAGGGGCCTCACGGACACGGCACGGCAAAAACGGACAATCACCCCCCGAAGAGGGGCATTCAACCCTCCCCCATCGAGGGCTCCCCGCGCAGGCTTTCTGAGAGACTCTCAGGAAAGAGACAGGTTAAGGGATTTCTCATGGGTCTCTCACATGGATTTCCGGGTTCCCGGCACATAAAGACTCCCTAATATCCGGGGAATGCATTCCGAGTCTTCCGAGCCTGCCGTCGATAGTCATGACGCCGTTCGCGGTCGCCGTCGCAAACGCGGGGGCAACGCCGCCGACGGCCCCGTGTTCGTGGACAACTCCGGACGCAGGTCCAAGCTGCTGCGGCGCGTCGGCATCCTCCTGGGTGTCGGCTGCCTCGCCTACGCGACCGTCCTCGGCGCCGCCTTCATGGGCTGGGGCACCTCGCTCACGCCGTCCTCGCTGCTGCCGTTCGGCGGAGGCGGCCAGAACCGGCAGGGCCCCACGGGCGGCATCCGCCCCAACGGGGGCGTGGGCTACGAGGTGGGCGCGCCGGGCGGCGCCGGCCGCTCCTCGCTGCCCACCGGCACCGCCTCCCCGTCCGCCTCCGCCTCCGCCAACTGACGGGACCGCCACCACCGCCATGACCACGACGACACCCTCCCGCGGGCGCCGCCGCGCCCCCACCCGTATGAAGCGGGCGGCGGGCAAGGCCGCGGCGCTGCAGAAACCGCGCGTCATCCTCGCCCTGCTGCTCCTGCTCGCGCTGACCAGCGTGATGCTGCTCGACGGTTATCTGCGCGCCGAGGTCGGCGGCGACCAGCGCGTGCGCACCGGCGCCGGCTCCAGCAAGGTCCCGGACAAGGTCCTCGACGGCGGCCCGATCCTCACCTTCCGGGGCGGCCAGGCGACGACCGTGTCCGTCCCGGACAAGACGATCGCGCTCACCTTCGACGACGGCCCCAACCCGACCTGGACGCCGAAGGTCCTGGAGATCCTCGAGGAGTACGACGTACCCGGCACGTTCTTCGTGGTCGGCTCGATGGTCTCCCGCTACCCGAGCATCGTGAAGACGATGGTCGAGCAGGGCAACGAGGTGGGCATCCACACCTTCACCCACGTCGACCTCTCCTACCAGAGCGACGCCCGCGTCAACCGCGAGATGGAGCAGACCCAGCTCGCGCTCGCGGGCGCGGCCGGCATCACCACCACGCTCTTCCGCGCCCCCTACTCCTCCGAGACCGACGCCATCGACAACTACAGCTGGCCCGTCTACCAGGAGCTCGGCGCGGACGGCTACACCAGCGTCTTCGTCGACACCGACAGCGACGACTGGAAGAAGCCGGGCGTCTCGAAGATCATCAAGTGGGCCACGCCGGACGACGACGAGGGCGCCTCCGTGCTGTTCCACGACGCGGGCGGCGAGCGGTCGCAGACCATCAAGGCGCTGCCGACGTACATCAAGAAGATGAAGGCGAAGGGGTACACCTTCACCACCATCAGCGGTGTGCTGGAGGAGCAGAACGGCGGCGGCGCGAACGCGAGCGGCGAGAACACCGCGGGCCGGCAGGCGTCCGGCTCCGCTGCGGGGGCCGCGGCGGGGCAGCGAGCGAACGGTCAGCAGCCCGGTGGCGCGCCGAACGGCGAGGGCACCGGGAGCGGGTACGGCATCGGGAACGGCAACGCCGGGAGCGGCGGTTCGGCGGCGGTCCGCAACCCCCTCCAGGCCGCCCACCGCGAGGCCACCGGGGTCACCCTCTACGAGGGCAAGGCCCTGATCGGGGCGGTCGCCCTGGCCGAGTGGACGGTCCCGGCGCTGTCGGTGGGGCTGATGGTCGTGGGCGTGGCCGTCATGGGCCGGTTCGGGATGATGCTCATCCTCGCCCGCCGTCACTACCGGCTGCGCAACAAACGCCGCTTCAGCTGGGGGCCGACGGTCACCCGGCCGGTGAGTGTGATCGTCCCGGCGTACAACGAGAAGGAGTGCATCGCCAACACCCTGCGGTCGCTGGCGCAGAGCACCCACCCGATCGAGATCATCGTGGTCGACGACGGTTCGACGGACGGCACGTCGGAGATCGCGCGTGACGCGGCCGCCTCACTCGGCATGACCAACGTCCGGGTCATCCGGCAGGAGAACGCCGGCAAGCCCGCCGCCCTCAACAACGGTGTGCGCAACGCCAGTTACGACATCGTCATCATGATGGACGGCGACACCGTCTTCGAGCCGGACGCCGTGCACCAGCTGGTGCAGCCGTTCGCGGACCCGAAGGTCGGCGCGGTCGCCGGCAACGCGAAGGTCGGCAACCGCAACACCGTCATCGGCGCCTGGCAGCACATCGAGTACGTGATGGGCTTCAACCTCGACCGCCGGATGTACGACCTGCTGCGCTGCATGCCCACCATCCCCGGTGCGATCGGCGCGTTCCGCCGGGACGCCGTGCTGGAGGTCGGCGGCATGAGCGAGGACACCCTCGCCGAGGACACCGACATCACCATCGCCATGCACCGCGCGGGGTGGCAGGTCGTCTACCAGGAGCACGCCAAGGCCTGGACCGAGGCGCCCGGCTCGCTCAAGCAGCTCTGGTCCCAGCGCTACCGCTGGTCCTACGGCACCATGCAGGCCCTCTGGAAGCACCGCAAGTCCCTGACCGACAAGGGCCCCTCGGGCCGCTTCGGCCGGGTCGGCATGCCGCTGGTGGTCCTCTTCCAGATCATCACGCCTGTCTTCGCCCCGCTGATCGACGTCTTCACCGTCTACTCGATGATCTTCGTCGACTTCCAGGCGGCCCTGCTGGCCTGGCTCGCGGTCCTCGCCATCCAGCTCGGCTGCGCTGCGTACGCCTTCCACCTGGACAAGGAGCGGTACCGCTACCTGCTGATGATGCCGCTCCAGCAGCTCGCCTACCGCCAGATGATGTACCTCGTCCTCATCCACTCCTGCATCACCGCCCTCACCGGCGGCCGCCTCCGCTGGCAGAAACTGAAGCGGACCGGCGAGGTCGGCACCCCGGCAGGGGTGAGCGGATGAGCTGGGAACAGCAACAGGCGTACGGGTACGACCAGCAGCAGTACGGCTACGGCTACGGCTACGACCACGGGCAGCAGCCGCAGTACCCGTACGCCTACGAGGAGCCGCAGTACGGGCCGCAGTACGGGCCTCAGTACGGGCCTCAGTACGGGCCCCAGTACGCCGAGTACGCCCAGCCGGTGGAGGCGATGGCTCCGCTGCCCGTGGTGGAACCGGAGCCGGTTCCGGAGCCGGCTTCGGAGCTGGGGCCGGCGGCTGTCGCTGAGGCGGGTGCCGCCGAGGAGACCGAGCCCGCGGCCCCCGCCAGGGACCGGTACTTCGACACGCTCAGAGCCCTGGCCCTGATCAGGGTCGTCACCTATCACACCTTCGGCTGGGCCTGGGCCGGCATGGTCTTCCCCTCCATGGGGATCATGTTCGGCCTGGCCGGCACCCTCATGGCCAAGTCCCTGGAGCGCCCGGCCCCGAAGGTGATCAGGAGCCGGCTCCGCCGCCTCCTTCCGCCCTTCTGGTTCTGGGGCGTCTTCGTCGTCCTGGCGATGCTGATCCACGACTGGATGCCGAACTGGGAGATCGTCTACTGGGTCGTCCCGCTGGGCGACCCGCCGGGCAACGCCTGGGGCGAGCAGGCCTGGGAGATCCTCTGGTACCTGCGCACCTACCTCTGGTTCGTCCTGGTCTCCCCCCTCCTGCTGAGGGCGTTCCGGCTGGCCCCCCTCCCGGTCCTCGCGCTCTCCCTCGCGCCGATCCTGGTCCTGAACTTCGTCTGGGCGGGCCCGGACAACCGCTTCGGCAGCGCCCTGTGGGACCTGTCGACGTACCTCTTCTGCTGGATGCTCGGCTTCGCGCACCGCGACGGCGTGCTCCAGAAGCTGAAGCCGGCCCTCGTCGTCGTGCTCTCGCTCGCCGCGGTCGGCTTCGGCGGCTGGTACGCCTTCGCGCACCAGGCGGACTTCGGCACCTACGACCTCGACGAGAACCCCCTCGCGCAGGCCTTCTGGTCGGCGGGCTGTGTGCTCCTGCTGATGTGGGCGAAGTCGTACTTCGGCATCGACTTCGCGTGGCTGACCCGCTTGCGCCGTACGAACCGGATCGTCACCGTCTTCAACGCGCGCGCGGTCACGATCTACCTCTGGCACGAGATCGCCCTGATCCTCGCCGTCCCGCTGATCGACCGGTTCTGGAACGTCCCGGCCTTCGAGACGTACCTGCCGCTGGACAGCCAGTGGTTCATGTTCGGCATCGGCTGGGTGCTGATCGGGCTCTTCGTGCTGCTGGCCGGGTGGGTGGAGGACGTGGCGGCGAAGAAGAGGCCGAGGCTGCTGCCCTGAGGGTGTGCTGCGGCCCGCCGGAGCCGTGCTGCAAGAATGGCGAGGTGACCCGCGCTTCCCTGAACAAGCAGCCCCACGAAGTCGCCTCGATGTTCGACCGCGTGGCGGAACGGTACGACCTGACGAACGACGTGCTGTCCCTCGGTCAGGACCGCAGATGGCGCAAGGAGGTCGCGAAGGCGGTCGACGCCCGCCCGGCGCAGAAGGTCCTGGACCTCGCCGCGGGCACGGCCACCTCCTCCCTGCCGTTCGCGCAGACGGGGGCCTACGTCGTCCCCTGCGACTTCTCCCTCGGCATGCTCCAGGTCGGCAAGAAGAAGCACACCTGGCTGCCGTTCACCGCCGGGGACGCCACGCGGCTGCCGTTCAAGGACGACACCTTCGACGCCGTCACCATCTCCTTCGGCCTGCGCAACGTGCAGGACACCGAGGCGGCCCTGCGCGAGATGTACCGGGTGACCCGGCCCGGCGGACGCGTCGTGATCTGCGAGTTCTCGCACCCGACCTGGGCGCCCTTCCGCACGGTCTACACCGAGTACCTGATGCGCGCCCTGCCCCCGGTGGCCCGCGCGGTCTCCTCGAACCCGGACGCGTACGTCTATCTCGCCGAGTCCATCCGCGCCTGGCCCGACCAGCCCGCGCTCGCCGAACTGCTGCGCAAGGCCGGCTGGTCCCAGGTCGCCTGGCGCAACCTCACCGGCGGCGTGGTGACCCTGCACCGCGGCTTCAAGCAGGCCTGAGCGGGCCAGGGCTCCCTCAGGGGGCGGCCGGGTTCCGTCAGAGCACGAGGGGCTCGAAGGGGTCCTTGGGCCGGTCCAGCTCGCGCTCCAGCCCGCCTCCGCCCGGTCTTGGCACACGAGGCTCCCGTACGCCCGCGCCTCCACCGCCCTCGCCCTCGGCGAAGTCGAACCACACGGTGACGACGGCCCCGCGCGGCACCTCCACCCCGGGCGGCGGGTATTGCCGTACGACGTAGTCGACGACGGCCCGGTGGAAGTCGGGCCGGTCCGGAGAGGCCAGCAGCACGCCCTGTGCCGTGGCCGTCTCGCGCGCGTCCACGGCCATCAGGCCGACGAGCCGTGGCACACGCACATCGGGTGTTTTGGGTGGTATGAGCACAGATGTCACCCCCAGCGGTACTGGAAGGGTAACCGCACAGGTGTGCCGTCCGGAAGCGCTGAGTGTCCATCCGTGACTTTTCGCTACCCAGCGTCACCAGGGCCGGGGCGGGACGGCGTCAGCGGGGCTGGAGGTCCAGCCGGTAGCAGTGCCCCTCCCGTTCCGACTGCGGCGTCGTGAAGACCTCCGCGAGCCGCATGCCCAGGCGCCGGGTGACGGCGATCGAGCGCGCGTTGCCCGCGTCCACCATGGCCACCACCGTCGGCACGCCCACCGCCCGCACCCGCTCCAGCGTCATCTGCGCGGCCGCCGTGACGTACCCCTTCCCCCAGTGCTCCCGCCCGAGCCGCCACCCGATCTCGATCTCCCCCTTGGGGCCCCAGTCCGACGGCCACGGCTGCGCGCCCGTGAAGCCGATGACCCGGTCGTCGCGGTCCAGCATGGTCCACAGACAGAAGCCGTGCTCGGCGTCGTGCCGGCGCTGGCGGGCGGTGAGCTCCTCGTACGCGGAGAGTTCGGCGGACCTGCGGCCGTGGAACTCCATGACCTCCGGGTGGTCGAAGACCCGGTGCCACGCGACCGCGTCCTCGTCCGTGGGGACACGCAGCCGTACGACGGGGAGAGCTCGGTTCACGGGGCAGCCCTTCAGCCGGGTGATCAATTCTGCTGAATAGACTGCCCATGTCCAGTGCCGGTCGGCACGCAGATTACGAACTTGGGGAGATCCCGCCGTGACCGTCGAGACCGAGCCCCACTCCGAGTCCGCCCCCGAGTCCGCCTCCGAGTCGCTCTCCGCGAACACCGCCGACGTCATCGTCGTCGGCGCGGGGCCGGCCGGCTCCACGACCGCGTACTACCTCGCCAAGGCCGGACTCGACGTACTCCTGCTGGAGAAGACCGAGTTCCCGCGCGAGAAGGTCTGCGGCGACGGTCTCACCCCACGCGCCACCAAGCAGCTCGTGGCCATGGGCATCGACATCTCCGAAGAGGCCGGCTGGCTGCGCAACAAGGGCCTGAGGATCATCGGCGGCGGAGTGCGGCTCCAGCTCGACTGGCCGGATCTGGCCTCCTTCCCGGACTACGGCCTCGTCCGCAAGCGCGACGACTTCGACGAGCAGCTCGCCCGCCAGGCCCAGAAGGCCGGGGCCCGGCTGTACGAGCGCTGCAACGTCGGCGCCCCGATCGTCGACGACCGCACCGGCCGGATCACCGGCGTGCACGCCAAGCTGGGCGAGGACAAGCGCGAAGTCACCTTCCACGCCCCGCTGGTGGTCGCCGCCGACGGCAACTCCACCCGGCTGTCCCTGGCGATGGGCCTGCACCGCCGCGAGGACCGCCCCATGGGCGTCGCGGTCCGCACCTACTTCACCTCCCCGCGCCACGACGACGACTACCTGGAGTCCTGGCTGGAGCTGTGGGACCGCCGCGGCCCGGGCGAGGACCGCCTCCTGCCCGGCTACGGCTGGATCTTCGGCATGGGCGACGGGACGAGCAACGTGGGGCTGGGCGTCCTCAACACCTCCGACTCCTTCAAGGAACTCGACTGGCGCGAGGTCCTCAAGGCCTGGTGCGCGTCGATGCCGGAGGACTGGGGCTACACCCCCGAAAACATGACCGGCCCGATCCGCGGCGCGGCCCTGCCCATGGCCTTCAACCGCAAGCCCCACTACACCAAGGGCCTGTTGCTCGTCGGCGACGCCGGCGGCCTGGTCAACCCCTTCAACGGGGAGGGCATCGCCTACGCCATGGAGTCCGGGCAGATCGCGGCCGACGTCATCGTCCAGGCCCACGCCCGCGCCACCCCCGGCCAGCGCGAACTCGCCCTGCAGCGCTACCCGCGGATCCTCGCCGACACCTACGGCGGCTACTACACGCTCGGCCGCGCCTTCGTGAAGCTCATCGGCAACCCGAAGGTCATGAAGATCGCCACCCAGCGCGGTCTGACCCACCCGATGCTGATGAAGTTCACGCTGAAGATGCTCGCCAACCTCACCGACCCCACGGGCGGCGACGCGATGGACCGCATCATCAACGGCCTGAGCAAGGTGGCCCCGAAGGCCTGACGGCGTTCCCGGACGGCGTTCCCGGACGGCGTTCCAGGACGACGCGAAGGGCCGCTGCCCCCGAGCGGCTGCGGCCCTTACGCGCGAGTGGTGCGGGGTGCTGTCAGAGCACCCGCACCGCGCCGGTCGGCGGGTCGTACGACAGAGGGCGCTCGACCACGCCCGTGGACGGGTTCTGCGCACCGACGAACATGCCGTCGCCGACGTAGACCGCCACGTGGTACGCGCTGCCCCTGCCACCCCAGTAGAGGATGTCGCCCGGCTGCAGATTGTCCAGCGAGACCTGGGTGCCCCGCATCGACTGGTCCTGCGAGACGCGCGGCAGGTCGACGCCGACCTGCTTGAAGGCGGCCTGCACGAGGCCCGAGCAGTCCCACGAGTTGGGGCCGGTGCCGCCGGAGACGTAGGCGTCGCCGATCTGCGCCTTCACGAAGGCGATGACCGCCGCGGCCGAACCGGTCGCGGTCGAGGTGCTGGTCGAGCTGGAGCCCGACGTCGTGGCGAGCGTGGTCCGCTCGGCGCCGCGCGAGGCGGCCTCGGCGGCGGCCTTGCGGGCCTCCTCCGCCTTCTTCTTCGCCTCGGCCTTCTTGGCGGCCGCGAGGTCCTTCTTGGCCTCCTTGGCCGCGGCTGCGGCGGCCGCGTCACGCTCGGCATCGAGCTGGTAGTTCGCGGCGGCCTGCTGCGTCGCCTGGGCGGACTGCGCCACCTGGGCGGCCAGGTCGCCCGTGAACACGGGCAGTTCGAGCGTCTGGGTCACCGGCTCGGCGGCGTTGGCCGAACCGGCCGCCGTGGCGACCGCCAGCGTGCCGAGGACACCACTGGCGACTCCGGCCCGCATCGCGATCGTCGACGCGCTGCGGCGGGGTTTCCGGTGGCTGCGTATGTGAGCGGTGTGGGACATGAGTCCAACCGGTATCAGGGGCTCCTCCATACCTTCAAGAAACGTGTCCTGCGCCACATTTGTTCAACGCACGCCTCAAATACCCTTCACGCCACTCTTTATTGACGCCGTAACGGACATTGTGGACACGGGCGTTCGGGCCTGTGATCATGGGCTTTCGCTGTTACGTCCGAATTGCCCTCGACCTACCATCGGTGGGGATCGTTGGCCAAGCCCGGTTCTCATGGGCCTCTCATCGATGTGGCGGAGGTCACGGAACGGTCACCGGTACGACCGCGTCATGCGCGTAGATCACCTTCGTCCCGCTCGTGAACGCGTGCACGCGTCCACACCCGCCACCGGGTCTCCCTCCGATGTGTGAACGCGGCCCTCTATCAAGCCGTGCCGTCCATCGCCAATTTGCATGCAAGGGAAGTCTCTTGATATAGAGACGCCCCCCGCTGCCTGCGGTGACGAGCGCATATGTCACTTCTTGTGACCACTCTGACGCTTCCAGTGTCAAGATCATCGCTGATATGACTTCATGATCCATCGTCAGGTGGTGGAGATCACAAAGCTTGTGCAATACCCCGTGTCGCAGATCACAGAGCGGCGGGCATAAGATGCGAGGCAGTTGGGCTTGTGACCTGCTTCACATGTTCGCGATCTTCGCCGGGACGACCGGGGTTCGTGGGGCACATGAGGCGGATGTGAGTCCGATGCCATCGCCAGCAGTCAGTGCCGACTGAGAGGAGCGAGGAGCGGTGAACGCGTATGCGCCCATCCTCGTACTGGGAGCCCTCGGGGCAGGCTTTGCGATCTTCTCCGTGGTCATGGCCACGCTGATCGGGCCGAAGCGGTACAACCGCGCCAAGCTCGAGGCCTACGAGTGCGGAATCGAGCCGACCCCCACGCCGGCCGGCGGCGGGCGCTTCCCCATCAAGTACTACCTGACGGCGATGCTCTTCATCGTCTTCGACATCGAGATCGTCTTCCTCTACCCCTGGGCCGTCACCTTCGACGCCCTGGGTGTCTTCGGGCTCGTGGAGATGCTGCTCTTCGTGCTCACCGTCTTCGTCGCCTACGCGTACGTCTGGCGGCGCGGCGGCCTGGAATGGGACTGAGGGGCCTTTAGTCATGGGACTCGAAGAAAAGCTGCCGAGCGGATTCCTGCTGACCACCGTCGAACAGGCCGCGGGCTGGGTGCGCAAGGCATCCGTCTTCCCCGCCACCTTCGGCCTGGCCTGCTGCGCCATCGAGATGATGACCACCGGCGCCGGCCGTTACGACCTGGCCCGCTTCGGCATGGAGGTCTTCCGCGGCTCACCCCGCCAGGCAGACCTCATGATCGTCGCCGGCCGGGTGAGCCAGAAGATGGCGCCGGTGCTGCGGCAGGTCTACGACCAGATGCCGAACCCGAAGTGGGTCATCTCCATGGGCGTGTGCGCGTCCTCGGGCGGCATGTTCAACAACTACGCGATCGTCCAGGGCGTCGACCACATCGTCCCCGTCGACATCTACCTCCCCGGCTGCCCGCCGCGCCCCGAGATGCTGATGGACGCGATCCTCAAGCTCCATCACAAGATCCAGAACTCCAAGCTGGGCGTGAACGCGGAGGAAGCGGCCCGCGAGGCGGAGGAAGCGGCGCTCAAGGCCCTGCCCACGATCGAGATGAAGGGGCTGCTGCGGTGAGCGACGCGAACGGCACGCATGCGGGCGGGGCGAATCCCGAGAAGGATCTCTCCGCCTCCAACCTCCCGGGCCAGCGCGGCCAGGGCGGCGAGGAGGTCCGCGTCCAGCGCGGCATGTTCGGCGCCGACAACGGCGGCGACACCTCCGGCTACGGCGGCCTGGTCCGCTCCATCCGCCTTCCCGGCGCCGCCGCCCGGCCCTACGGCGGCTGGTTCGACGAGGTCGCCGACGAACTCGAGGGCGCCCTGGAGGAACAGGGACTGGTCCCCGAGAACGCGATCGAGAAGACGGTCGTCGACCGCGGCGAGCTCACCTTCCACATCGAGCGCGCCCATCTGCAACGCGTCGCCCGCACCCTGCGCGACGACCCGGCCCTGCGCTTCGAGCTCTGCACCGGCGTGAGCGGCGTCCACTACCCGAACGACAAGGGCCGCGAGCTGCACGCCGTCTACCACCTGCGCTCGATCACCCACAACCGGTTGATCCGCCTGGAGGTCAGCGCTCCCGACGCCGAGCCGCACATCCCGTCCCTGGTCTCGGTCTATCCGACCAACGACTGGCACGAGCGCGAGACCTACGACTTCTTCGGGATCGTCTTCGACGGTCACCCGGCCCTGACGCGGATCATGATGCCGGACGACTGGCAGGGCCATCCGCAGCGCAAGGACTACCCCCTCGGCGGCATCCCCGTCGAGTACAAGGGCGCCCAGATCCCGGCTCCGGACCAGCGGAGGTCGTACTCGTGAGCAGCACTTCCCACGCATCCGCCGCATCGGCGCGCGAGACCACCGAGGGCACCGTCTACACGGTCACCGGTGGTGACTGGGACGAGGTCGTCCAGTCCGCGACCCGCGCCGACGACGAGCGCATCGTCGTCAACATGGGCCCCCAGCACCCCTCCACCCACGGGGTGCTCCGCCTGATCCTGGAGATCGAGGGCGAGACGGTCACCGAGGCCCGCTGCGGCATCGGCTACCTCCACACCGGCATCGAGAAGAACCTCGAGTACCGGACGTGGACGCAGGGCACCACGTTCGTGACGCGCATGGACTACCTGACGTCCTTCTTCAACGAGACCGCCTACTGTCTCGCCGTCGAGAAGCTCCTCGGCATCGAGGACCAGATCCCCGAGCGCGCCAAGATCATCCGGGTGCTCCTGATGGAGCTGAACCGTATGTCCTCCCACCTGGTGTGCATCGCCACCGGAGGCATGGAGCTCGGCGCCACCACGATCATGATCTACGGCTTCCGCGACCGGGAGATGATCCTCGACATCTACGAGCTCATCACGGGCCTGCGGATGAACCACGCGTACATCCGCCCGGGCGGACTCGCCCAGGACCTGCCGCCCGGCGCGGTGGACCAGATCCGCGAGTTCGTGAAGAAGATGAAGAAGAACCTCCCCGAGTACGACAAGCTCGCCACCGGGAACCCCATCTTCAAGGCCCGTATGCAGGACGTCGGCTACCTCGACCTGGCCGGCTGCATGGCCCTCGGCGCCACCGGACCGATCCTGCGCTCCACCGGCCTCCCGCACGACCTGCGCAAGACCCAGCCGTACTGCGACTACGAGACGTACGACTTCGACGTCCCGACCGCCGACTCCTGCGACTCCTACGGCCGCTTCCTCATCCGCCTGGAGGAGATGCGCCAGTCGCTGAGGATCGTCGAACAGTGCCTGGACCGGCTGCAGCCCGGCCCGGTCATGGTCGGCGACAAGAAGATCGCCTGGCCCGCCCAGCTCGCCCTGGGACCGGACGGCCTCGGCAACTCCCTCGACCACATCAAGAAGATCATGGGCACCTCCATGGAGGCCCTGATCCACCACTTCAAGCTGGTCACCGAGGGCTTCCGCGTCCCGCCCGGACAGGCGTACGCGGCCGTCGAGTCGCCCAAGGGCGAACTCGGGGTGCACGTCGTGTCCGACGGAGGCACCCGCCCCTACCGGGTCCACTTCCGGGACCCGTCCTTCACCAACCTGCAGGCCATGGCGGCGATGTGCGAGGGCGGCCAGGTCGCCGACGTCATCGTCGCCGTCGCGTCCATCGACCCCGTGATGGGAGGCGTCGACCGGTGACCACCTCTTCTTCCGAGCGGGGCGTCAGCCTGGGCATGCCCGAACTGCCCGCGCCCGCCTACCCGGACGACGTCCGGGCCCGGCTGGAGACGGACGCGCGCGAGATCGTCGCCCGCTATCCCGACTCCCGCTCCGCGCTCCTGCCGTTGCTGCATCTCGTGCAGTCGGAGGAGGGCCACGTCACGCGCACCGGGATGCGGTTCTGCGCGGACGTCCTCGGCCTTACCACGGCCGAGGTCACCGCGGTCGCCACCTTCTACACCATGTACCGCCGCCGGCCGAGCGGCGACTACCAGGTGGGCGTCTGCACCAACACGCTCTGCGCGGTGATGGGCGGCGACGCCATCTTCGAGGCGCTCCAGGAGTACCTCGGCGTCGGCAACGGCGAGACCACCGACGACGGAAAGATCACCCTGGAGCACATCGAGTGCAACGCGGCCTGCGACTTCGCGCCGGTCGTGATGGTCAACTGGGAGTTCTTCGACAACCAGACCGTGCAGAGCGCGAAGCGCCTGGTGGACGACCTGCGGGTCGGACGCGACGTACTGCCCACGCGCGGGGCGCCGCTGTGCACCTTCAAGGACACCGCGCGGATCCTGGCCGGCTTCCCCGACGAGCGGCCAGGGGCCGTCGAGGCGAGCGGCAGTGCGGGACCGGCGTCGCTGGTGGGCCTTCGCCTGGCAAGGGGAGAGGCCGCACCCGCGCGCGTGGTCCATCCGCGGGACGGCGGCCCGCACGACGAGCCGCAGGACAGGGCCGTACAGGAACCGCAGGGCAGGAAGGTGCACGAGCCGTCGCCGACCGAGCACCTGAGTTCCCATGACGCGCCGCAGGAGACATCGGCCTCCGACCCGGCCCACCCGGCAGGGCCTACCGCCGAGGAGGGGGAGGGATGACCTTGGCACCCGAGCTGAAAGGCAGCAGCCCCGAGAAGCTGCTCGCACCCGTGCTGTCGGCCTTCTGGGACGAGGAGAGGTCCTGGTCACTGGACGTCTACCGAAGGCACGAGGGGTACGAGGGGCTCCGTAAGGCGCTCGCCATGTCCCCGGACGAAGTGATCGCGTACGTCAAGGACTCCGGTCTGCGCGGGCGCGGCGGCGCGGGATTCCCGACAGGGATGAAATGGCAGTTCATTCCCCAGGGTGATGGAAAACCGCACTATCTAGTTGTCAACGCCGACGAGTCGGAACCGGGCACCTGCAAGGACATCCCGCTCCTCTTCGCGAACCCGCATAGCCTCATCGAGGGCATTGTGATCGCGTGTTATGCCATCAGGTCGTCTCATGCCTTCATCTATCTGCGTGGTGAGGTCGTCCCCGTTCTGCGGCGGTTGCACGAGGCCGTGCGCGAGGCCCATGCGGCGGGCTACCTCGGCGAGAACATCCTGGGCAGCGGACTCGACCTCGAACTCACCGTGCACGCCGGCGCCGGCGCGTACATCTGCGGTGAGGAGACCGCACTGCTCGACTCGCTCGAAGGCCGCCGTGGTCAACCGCGGCTCCGTCCTCCTTTCCCTGCTGTCGCGGGCCTCTATGCCTGCCCGACTGTGGTGAACAACGTCGAGTCCATCGCGTCGGTTCCCGCGATCCTGCACAACGGGAAAGAATGGTTCAGGGCGATGGGCAGCGAGAAGTCCCCGGGCTTCACGCTCTACTCGCTCAGCGGGCACGTCGCGAGCCCCGGCCAGTACGAGGCCCCGCTCGGCATCACCCTCCGTCAGCTCCTCGAGATGAGCGGCGGCATGCGACCGGGCCACCGCCTGAAGTTCTGGACGCCGGGCGGCTCCTCGACCCCGATGTTCACCGACGAGCACCTCGACGTCCCTCTGGACTACGAAGGAGTGGGTGCCGCGGGTTCCATGCTCGGCACGAAAGCACTCCAGTGCTTCGACGAGACGACGTGCGTGGTGCGCGCCGTCACCCGCTGGACCGAGTTCTACGCCCACGAGTCCTGCGGCAAGTGCACACCCTGCCGCGAAGGCACCTACTGGCTCGTGCAGTTGCTGCGCGACATCGAGGCCGGCAAGGGCGTGATGTCCGACCTCGACAAGCTGAACGACATCGCCGACAACATCAACGGCAAGTCGTTCTGCGCCCTCGGCGACGGCGCCGCCTCGCCGATCTTCTCCTCGCTCAAGTACTTCCGCGAGGAGTACGAGCAGCACATCACCGGCCGGGGCTGCCCCTTCGACCCGGCGAAGTCGACGGCCTGGGCCGACCGCCCGGAGGTGAACGCATGACCGTGACCACCAGCGCTCCCACGGGAGGGGGAGAGGCGGCGGTCCCGCCGGAGGATCTCGTGACGCTGACGATCGACGGAGCGGAGATCAGCGTGCCCAAGGGCACCCTGGTCATCCGGGCCGCCGAGCAGCTCGGCATCGAGATCCCCCGCTTCTGCGACCACCCCCTCCTCGACCCGGCCGGCGCCTGCCGCCAGTGCATCGTCGAGGTCGAGGGCCAGCGCAAGCCGATGGCCTCCTGCACGATCACGTGCACGGACGGGATGGTGGTGAAGACCCATCTCACCTCGCCGGTCGCCGAGAAGGCCCAGCACGGTGTGATGGAGCTGCTCCTCATCAACCACCCGCTGGACTGCCCGGTCTGCGACAAGGGCGGCGAGTGCCCCCTGCAGAACCAGGCGATGTCCCACGGCCAGGCCGAGTCCCGGTTCGACGGCCGCAAGCGGACCTACGAGAAGCCGGTCCCGATCTCCACGCAGGTGCTGCTCGACCGTGAGCGGTGCGTGCTGTGCGCCCGCTGCACCCGGTTCTCCAACCAGGTCGCGGGCGACCCGATGATCGAGCTGATCGAGCGGGGCGCGCTCCAGCAGGTCGGCACCGGTGAGGGCGACCCGTTCGAGTCGTACTTCTCCGGCAACACCATCCAGATCTGCCCGGTCGGCGCGCTGACCTCGGCGGCGTACCGATTCCGCTCCCGCCCCTTCGACCTGGTCTCCTCGCACTCGGTGTGCGAGCACTGCTCCGGCGGCTGCGCCACCCGCACCGACCACCGGCGCGGCAAGGTCATGCGGCGCCTCGCGGCACCGGACCCCGAGGTCAACGAGGAGTGGATCTGCGACAAGGGGCGCTTCGGCTTCCGGTACGCGCAGCAGCGCGACCGCCTGGAGACGCCTCTGGTGCGCAACGCCGAGGGCGACCTGGAGCCGGCGTCCTGGCCGGAGGCCCTGCAGATCGCCGCACAGGGGCTGCTCGCCTCACGCGGCAGGACCGGTGTCCTGACCGGCGGCCGGCTCACCATCGAGGACGCCTACGCGTACAGCAAGTTCGCGCGCGTGGCGCTCGACACCAACGACATCGACTTCCGCGCGCGTGTGCACAGCACCGAGGAGGCCGACTTCCTCGCCGCCCGGGTGGCGGGCCGGGGCCGTGATCTCGACGGTACGGGTGTCACGTACACCTCTCTGGAGAAGGCGCCCGCCGTCCTGCTGGTCGGGTTCGAGTCCGAGGAGGAGGCGCCCGGCGTCTTCCTGCGGCTGCGCAAGGCCTGGCGCAAGCACGGACAGAAGGTGTTCTCGCTCGCCACGCACGCCACGCGCGGCCTGGAGAAGGCGGGCGGCACCCTCCTGCCGGCCGCTCCGGGCACCGAGACCGAGTGGCTGGACGCGCTCGCCGGCGGGGTCGGTCTGGACGACGCCGGTGGTCAGGCCGCTGAGGCGCTGCGCGGCGAGGGCGCGGTGATCGTCGTGGGGGAGCGGCTGGCGCGTGTGGCCGGCGGTCTGACCGCCGCCGTACGGGCCGCCAACGCCACCGGAGCCTTCCTGGTGTGGATCCCGCGCCGGGCGGGGGAGCGGGGCGCGATCGAGGCGGGTGCGCTGCCGTCGCTGCTGCCGGGCGGGCGTCCGGCGACCGACCCGCGCGCGCGGCAGGAGGTCGCGGCCGTCTGGGGGCTCGCCGAACTTCCGCACCGCCACGGCAGGGACACCGGTGAGATCGTCGAGGCGGCCGTGTCCGGCGAGCTGCAGGCGCTGCTCGTCGCGGGCGTGGAGGTCGCCGACCTGCCCGACCCGGCACGCGCGCGTGAGGCGCTCGCCGAGGCCGGCTTCGTGGTGTCGCTGGAGCTGCGGCCCAGCGAGGTCACCCGGCTCGCGGACGTCGTCCTGCCGGTCGCCGCGGTCGCGGAGAAGCCGGGCGCCTTCCTCAACTGGGAGGGCAGGGTCCGCTTCTTCGAGGCCGCGCTCAAGCCCGACCAGATGACCCGCAGGTCGGCGCCGTCCGACGCGCGCGTGCTGCAGATGCTCGCCGACGCCATGGACGTCCACCTCGGTCTGCCGGACCTGCGCACCGCACGTGCGGAGCTGGACCGGCTCGGCGGCTGGGACGGCCCGCGCGCCACCGAGCCGCTGGAGACCGCCGGCGTGCTGCCGAGGCCGGCCGCGGGCGAGGCCGTGCTGGCCGGGCACCGGCTGCTGCTGGACCAGGGCCTCCTGCAGGAGGGCGACGAGGCGCTCGCCGGGACCCGGCACGCGGCCCACGCACGCGTGTCGGCCGCGACGGCCGCCGAGGCCGGGGTGAAGGACGGCGACGTCCTCGCCGTGACCGGCCCGCGCGGAGTCGTCGAACTGCCCCTCCAGGTCACGGAGATGCCCGACCGCGTGGTGTGGCTCCCGCTGAACTCCACCGGCGGCGGCGTCGCCTCCGACTCCGGGGCACAGCCCGGCTCCCTCGTCCGCATCGGTCCGGCGACGCCCGCCCCCGAAGCCCCCAAGGAGGTGGAGGCATGAGCCCGTACTTCGCCGCTGAGGACCTCTCGATGTTCGGCCGCGACCCCTGGTGGCTGGTCGTGATCAAGGCGGTGTTCTGCTTCGCCTTCCTGATGGTGACCGTGCTGTTCTCCATCGTCTGGGAGCGCAAGGTCGTCGCCTGGATGCAGCTGCGCATCGGCCCCAACCGGCACGGCCCCTGGGGCATGCTCCAGTCGCTCGCCGACGGCATCAAGCTGATGCTGAAGGAAGACATCATCGTCAAGCGGGCCGACAAGGTGGTGTACGTCCTCGCGCCGATCGTCGCGGCCATCCCGGCCTTCATGGCGATCGCCGTGATCCCCTTCGGTCCGGCCGACAACGAGATCTCGATCTTCGGCCAGCGCACCACGATGCAGCTCACCGACCTGCCGATCGCGATGCTGTACATCCTCGCGGTCGCCTCGGTCGGCATCTACGGCATCGTCCTCGCGGGCTGGAGCTCCGGCTCCACCTATCCGCTGCTGGGCGGCCTGCGGTCCTGCGCCCAGATGATCTCCTACGAGATCGCCATGGGTGCCGCGTTCGCCTCGGTGTTCCTCTACTCGGGGTCGATGTCGACGTCGACGATCGTCGAACAGCAGACGGACCGCTGGTACATCATCCTGCTGCCGGTCTCGTTCATCCTGTACATCGTCACCATGGTCGGCGAGACCAACCGCGCTCCGTTCGACATGCCGGAGTCCGAGGGCGACCTGGTCGGCGGCTTCAACACCGAGTACTCGTCGATCAAGTTCGCGATGTTCATGCTCGCCGAGTACGTCAACATGGTGACCGTCTCGGCCGTGGCCACCACGCTCTTCCTGGGCGGCTGGCGGGCGCCCTGGCCGATCAGCGCCTTCTGGGAGGGCGCGAACCACGGCTGGTGGCCGATGCTCTGGTTCGTCATCAAGGTCCAGCTGCTGCTGTTCTTCTTCATCTGGCTGCGCGGCACCCTCCCGCGCGTGCGCTACGACCAGCTGATGAAGCTCGGCTGGAAGGTCCTCATCCCGGTGTCGGTGACCTGGCTGATGCTCGTCGCGACCGTGCGGACCCTGCGCAACGAGAACTACGACTTCGCCCAGATCGCCCTCTACGTCGGCGGCGGTGTCCTGGCCCTGCTGCTGCTCTCCTTCGTCGTGGACATGTTCCGCGGCGGCGCGAAGGCGGCGCAGGCCCCCGCGGAACCGGCGGGCTTCGACCCGATGGCGGGCGGATTCCCCGTGCCCCCGCTGCCCGGACAGGAGCTTCCGGCGGTGCCCCGGCGCCGTCCGCGCCGGGAGCGGGAGCTGATTGTCAGTGGTGGGTCGGACACTGTCAGTGACGGATCGCTGGATGGAAAGGAGGCGTCCGATGGCTGAGGAGCCCAAGGAGACCACCCCCGGTTTCCAGAACCCCGTGGCCGGCTTCGGCGTGACCTTCAAGGCCATGTTCAAGAAGCGGCTCACCGAGCAGTACCCGGAGCAGAAGAAGACCACGGCCCCGCGGTTCCACGGACGGCACCAGCTCAACCGCCATCCCGACGGCCTGGAGAAGTGCGTCGGCTGCGAGCTGTGCGCCTGGGCCTGCCCCGCCGACGCGATCTACGTGGAGGGCGCGGACAACACCGACGAGGAACGCTACTCGCCGGGCGAGCGGTACGGGCGCGTGTACCAGATCAACTACGCCCGCTGCATCCTGTGCGGCCTGTGCATCGAGGCGTGCCCCACGCGCGCGCTCACGATGACCAACGAGTTCGAGCTCGCCGACTCCAGCCGCGCCAACCTGATCTACACCAAGGAACAGCTGCTGGCCGGTCTCGAGGACGGCATGGTCGACACCCCGCACGCGATCTACCCCGGGACCGACGAACAGGACTACTACCGGGGCCTGGTCACCGAGGCCGCGCCCGGCACGGAGCGCCAGGTGGCCGTCTCCAAGGGCGAGAAGCCCTCCCAGGAGGAGGTCGAGGCATGAACCAGCTCGCCGCCTACTCCACCTCCACCGGAGAGGCCTTCCAGTTCTGGGTGCTCGGCACCGTCGCGGTGATCGGCGCCCTGTGCACCGTCTTCATGAAGAGGGCCGTCCACAGCGCGCTCTGTCTCGCCGGCACCATGATCATCCTGGCGATCTTCTACCTCGCCAACGGCGCCTACTTCCTGGGCATCGTGCAGATCGTCGTCTACACCGGCGCGATCATGATGCTGTTCCTGTTCGTGGTGATGCTCGTCGGCGTCACCGCGGCGGACTCCCTGAAGGAGACCATCAAGGGCCAGCGCTGGCTGGCCCTGGTGTGCGGCCTCGGCTTCGGCGTCCTGCTGATCGCCGGCATCGGCAACGCCTCCCTGACGGAGTTCACCGGCCTCTCCGAGGCCAACGCGAACGGCAACGTGGAGGGCCTCGCCGCCCTCATCTTCACCAAGTACGTCTTCGCCTTCGAGATCACCGGCGCCCTGCTGATCACGGCCGCCGTGGGCGCCATGGTGCTCACCCACCGCGAGCGCACCGAGCGCGCCAAGACCCAGCGCGAGCTGGCCGAACAGCGCGTCCGCGAAGGCAGGCACGTACCGCCGCTGCCCGCGCCCGGCGTGTACGCGCGGCACAACGCCGTGGACATCGCGGGCCTGCTGCCCGACGGCACCCCGTCGGAGCTCACGGTCAGCAGCACCCTGCGGGAACGCGGCCAGATCCGTGACGTGTCCGCCCAGGCGCTGAACGACCTCAAGGCGCTGGAACAGCGGGCGGAGGACCGCCTGGAGCGCGGCGAGAGCGAGCCGCCGCACCTCGAGCGGAACTCCCGGCGGACCGAGGAGGCGTCGAAGTGAACCCCGTCAACTACCTCTACCTCGCCTCCCTGTTGTTCGCGATCGGCGCGACGGGCGTGCTGATCCGGCGCAACGCGATCGTCGTGTTCATGTGCATCGAGCTGATGCTCAACGCCTGCAACCTCGCGTTCGTCACCTTCTCCCGGATGCACGGCAACCTCGACGGCCAGATCATCGCCTTCTTCACGATGGTCGTCGCCGCAGCGGAGGTCGTGGTGGGACTCGCGATCATCGTGTCGCTGTTCCGTTCCCGCCACTCGGCCTCGGTCGACGACGCCAGCCTGATGAAGCTGTAAGGGGTCGGAAGAATCGTGGAGAACCTGATCGCGCTGCTGATCGCGGCGCCCCTGCTCGGAGCGGCCGTCCTTTTGGTCGGCGGCCGCCGGCTCGACGCCGTCGGCCACTGGATCGGCACGCTCCTCGCGGCCGTCTCCTTCGTGTTCGGCGTCGTCCTCTTCGGTGACCTGCTCAGCAGGAGCGCCGACGACCGGACGCTCACCCAGCACCTGTTCACCTGGATCCCGGTCGAGGGCTTCCAGGCGGACGTCGCCTTCCGTCTCGACCAGCTGTCGATGACGTTCGTGCTGCTGATCACGGGCGTCGGCTCGCTCATCCACCTGTACTCGGTCGGGTACATGGAGCACGACGAGCGCCGCCGCCGCTTCTTCGGCTACCTCAACCTGTTCCTCGCGGCGATGCTGCTGCTCGTCCTCGCCGACAACTACCTGCTGCTGTACGTCGGCTGGGAGGGCGTCGGTCTCGCCTCCTACCTGCTCATCGGCTTCTGGCAGCACAAGCCCAGCGCGGCCACCGCGGCGAAGAAGGCCTTCCTGGTCAACCGCGTCGGCGACATGGGCCTGTCGATCGCCATCATGCTGATGTTCAGCACCTTCGGGACCTTCGCCTTCGGCCCGCTGCTGGGCTCCGAGGGGGAGCCGGGTATCGCGGGCGACGCGAGCGAGGGCAGGCTGACCGCCATCGCCCTGATGCTGCTCCTCGCGGCCTGCGGCAAGTCCGCCCAGGTACCGCTGCAGTCCTGGCTCGGGGACGCGATGGAGGGCCCGACGCCGGTCTCGGCCCTCATCCACGCGGCGACGATGGTGACCGCGGGCGTGTATCTGATCGTCCGCTCCGCGGCCGTCTTCAACGGCGCGCCCGACGCCCAGCTCGTCGTCACGGTCGTCGGCGCGGTCACGCTCCTGTTCGGTGCGATCGTCGGTTGCGCGAAGGACGACATCAAGAAGGCCCTGGCCGGCTCCACCATGTCGCAGATCGGCTACATGGTGCTGGCCGCCGGCCTCGGACCGATCGGCTACGTCTTCGCGATCATGCACCTGGTGACGCACGGCTTCTTCAAGGCCGGGCTGTTCCTCGGCGCCGGCTCCGTCATGCACGGCATGAACGACGAGGTCGACATGCGCAAGTACGGCGGCCTCAGGAAGTACATGCCGGTCACCTTCATCACCTTCGGCCTCGGCTACCTCGCCATCATCGGCTTCCCCGGCCTGTCCGGCTTCTTCTCCAAGGACAAGATCATCGAGGCGGCCTTCGCCAAGGGCGGCACCGAGGGCTGGATCCTCGGCGGCTGCGCGCTGCTGGGCGCGGCCATCACGGCGTACTACATGACGCGCGTGATGCTGATGACGTTCTTCGGCGAGGAGCGCTGGAGGAACCAACCCACCCGTTCGCCCGAGGCGCCCAGCGCGGAGCCCGCCGCCGAGCACCATGGCGAGCACGCCGAACCGCACCCGCACGAGTCGCCCAAGGTCATGACGATCCCCATGATCGTGCTCGCCTTCGGATCGGTCTTCGCCGGCGGGTTCTTCAGCATCGGCGACCGCTTCCTGCACTGGCTCGAACCCGTCACCGGGCACAGCGAGGGCGACTCCCCGCTCAGCGTGGCGACGGTCACCGGCGCGACCATGGTCTGCCTGGTCATCGGCGTCGGCATCGCCTACGCCCAGTACGGCCGCCGCCCGGTCCCGGCCGTCGCCCCGCGCGGGTCGCTGCTCACCCGGGCCGCCCGCCGCGACCTGCTCCAGGACGACTTCAACCACGTCGTCCTGGTCCGCGGCGGCGAGCACCTCACCCGCTCCCTGGTCTACGTCGACCACACCCTGGTCGACGGAGTCGTCAACGGCACGGCGGCCTCGGTCGGCGGCCTCTCCGGACGGCTGCGCCGACTGCAGAACGGCTTCGCGCGGTCGTACGCGGTCTCGATGTTCGGCGGTGCGGCGCTCCTCATCGCCGCGACCCTGCTGATGAGGGCGGTCTGATACCGATGTCCTTTCCTCTGCTGACAGCGACGGCCGCGCTCCCGGCGATCGGGGCGGTCGCCACGGCCGCCGTCCCGGCCGCCCGGCGCAACGCCGCCAAATCGCTGGCCCTGCTCGTCTCGCTCGGCACCCTCGCCCTGGCGATCGCCATCCTGGTCCGCTTCGACCCGGACGGCAGCCGCTACCAGCTCACCGAGTCCCACGCCTGGATCGCGGATTTCGGCGTCCGCTACGAACTCGGCGTGGACGGCATCGGGGTGGCGCTCGTCGCGCTCACCGCGCTGCTGATCCCGTTCATCATCCTGGCGGGCTGGCACGACGCCGACCCGCTGGAGACCGGCAGCAGGCGCTGGCGGCCCACCCAGGGCTTCTTCGCGCTGATCCTGGCCGTCGAGGCGATGGTGATCCTCTCCTTCGAGGCCACCGACGTCTTCCTCTTCTACATCTTCTTCGAAGCCATGCTCATCCCGATGTACTTCCTCATCGGAGGCTTCGGCGACCGTGCCCACGAGCACGGCGAGAAGACGGCGTCCACGCAACGGTCGTACGCGGCCGTGAAGTTCCTGCTCTACAACCTGGTCGGCGGTCTGATCATGCTGGCCGCGGTGATCGGGCTGCACGTGGTGGCCGGGAGCTTCTCGCTCACCGAGATCGCCCAGGCCCGCGCGGCCGGCACGCTCGACATGGCGACGACCACCGAACGCTGGCTGTTCCTCGGTTTCTTCTTCGCCTTCGCGGTGAAGGCGCCCCTGTGGCCGCTGCACACCTGGCTGCCCAACGCCATGCAGGAGTCCACCGCCCCCGTCGCCGTCCTCATCACGGCGGTCGTCGACAAGGTGGGCACCTTCGCGATGCTCCGCTTCTGCCTCCAGCTCTTCCCGGAGGCCAGCAAGTGGGCGACGCCCGCCATCCTCGTCCTGGCGCTGATCAGCATCATCTACGGGGCGCTGCTCGCCGTCGGCCAGCGCGACATCAAGCGGCTGGTGGCGTACGCGTCGATCTCGCACTTCGGCTTCATCATCCTGGGCATCTTCGCGATGACCAGCCAGGGCCAGTCCGGCGCCACGCTCTACATGGTCAACCACGGCATCTCGACGGCCGCCCTGATGCTGGTCGCCGGCTTCCTGATCTCCCGGCGCGGCTCGCGGCTCATCGCGGACTACGGCGGGGTGCAGAAGGTCGCCCCGGTGCTCGCCGGCACCTTCCTGATCGGCGGTCTGGCGACGCTGTCGCTGCCTGGGCTCGCCCCGTTCGTGAGCGAGTTCCTCGTCCTGGTCGGCACGTTCTCGCGCTACCCGGCGATCGGCATCATCGCCACCTTCGGCATCGTGCTCGCCGCGCTCTACACCCTCGTCCTCTACCAGCGGACGATGACGGGCCCGGTGAAGGCCGAGGTCTCCGCGATGCCCGACCTCCGCGCGCGTGAGCTCGCGGTCGTCGCCCCGCTGATCGTGCTGCTGATCTTCCTGGGCGTCTATCCGAAGCCGGTCACGGACATCGTCAACCCGGCGGTACAGCAGACCCTGTCCGACGTACATCAGAAGGACCCCCGGCCCGAGGTGGAGGCGGCCAAGTGAGCGCATCAGCCGTCCACAGCCTGTGGACAACGGCGGCCGAGTCGATCGCCAAGATCGGCACGCCGAAGATCGAATACGGGCAATTGTCGCCCACCCTGATCGTCGTGGGCGCGGCGATCGTCGGGGTGCTCGTCGAGGCGTTCGTGCCGCGCAAGCACCGCTACTACGCACAGCTGTTCGTGTCCGTGGTGGCGCTGGCCGCCGCGTTCGCCGCGGTCGTCGCCCTCGCGGCCGACGGGTACGGCACCACGAAGGCACGCATCGCCGCCATGGGCGCGATCGCGGTCGACGGACCGGCCCTCTTCCTCCAGGGCACGATCCTGCTGGCCGCCCTGGTCGCCCTGTTCACCTTCGCCGAACGCCGCCTCGACCCCGAGGCGCACGGCAACCGGGTCGACTCCTTCGCCGCCCAGGCCGCCTCCGTGCCCGGCAGCGACAGTGAGAAAGCCGCGGTCAAGGCCGGTTTCACCACCACCGAGGTCTTCCCGCTGCTGCTGTTCGCGGTCGCCGGCATGCTGGTCTTCCCGTCGGCCAACGACCTGCTGACCCTCTTCATCGCCCTGGAGGTCTTCTCCCTCCCGCTCTACCTCCTGTGCGCCCTGGCCCGCCGCAAGCGGCTCATGTCGCAGGAGGCCGCGGTCAAGTACTTCCTGCTCGGCGCCTTCGCCTCCGCGTTCACCCTCTTCGGCATCGCCCTGCTGTACGGGTACGCCGGCTCGGTGTCGTACGCGACGATCTCCCAGGTCGTCGACGGCACCGTCAAGAACGTGAACCCGGCGCTCGCCGACACCATGGGCAACGACGCGCTGCTGCTCATCGGCACCGCGCTGATCGTCATGGGCCTCCTGTTCAAGGTCGGCGCCGTGCCCTTCCACATGTGGACGCCCGACGTCTACCAGGGCGCGCCCACCCCGGTCACCGGCTTCATGGCCGCGGCGACCAAGGTGGCCGCCTTCGGCGCGCTGCTGCGGGTCCTCTACGTCGTCCTGCCCGGTCTGCGCTGGGACTGGCGGCCGGTGATGTGGGGCGTCGCGATCATCACCATGCTGGGCGGCGCGATCGTCGCGATCACCCAGACCGACATCAAGCGGCTGCTGGCGTACTCGTCCATCGCGCACGCCGGATTCATCCTCGCGGGTGTCATCGCGACCACCCCCGACGGTGTCTCGTCCGTGCTGTTCTACCTGGCCGCGTACTCCTTCGTGACGATCGGCGCGTTCGCCGTGGTCACGCTGGTGCGCGACGCGGGCGGCGAGGCCACGCACCTGTCCAAGTGGGCGGGGCTCGGCCGGCGGTCTCCGCTGGTCGCGGCCGTGTTCGCGGTGTTCCTGCTGGCCTTCGCCGGTATCCCGCTGACCTCCGGGTTCGCCGGGAAGTTCGCCGTGTTCAAGGCGGCCGCCGAGGGCGGCGCGGGACCGCTCGTCGTGGTCGGTGTGATCTCGTCGGCGATCGCCGCGTTCTTCTACATCCGGGTGATCGTGCTGATGTTCTTCAGCGAGCCGAAGCCCGAGGGCCCGACCGTCGCCGTCCCGTCGCCGCTGACGATGGCGGCGATCGGTGTGGGCGTCGCGGTCACGCTGGTGCTCGGTGTGGCGCCGCAGTACTTCCTGGACCTGGCGAACCAGGCCGGGGTGTTCGTGCGCTGACCCCGCGAGCCACGTGTACGGCGGGCCCGGCCCCCTCGGTTCTCCGAAGGGCCGGGCCCGTCGTCGTGTTCGAGCAGTGAGACACGTTGTACACGGGGTGACCCGACCCGGCCTGTGGATAACTCGGGCTGTGTCAGTCCGGAGCCCTATCGTGGAGGCAGTGGTCGAGGGACGACGTACGGGGGACGAGACGATGGGCGGGACGGGCGGGATCATCGAGATGACAGGGATCACCGGGACACCGGGCAGGACCGAGAGCGAGGCCCTGGCCACGCTGCACCGGGTCTTCGGGTACGACGCCTTCCGCGGCGAGCAGGAAGCGGTCATCGAGCATGTGGTGGCCGGCGGGGACGCGGTCGTCCTCATGCCGACCGGCGGCGGCAAGTCGCTGTGCTACCAGATCCCGGCCCTGGTCAGACCGGGCACGGGGGTGGTCGTCTCGCCGCTGATCGCGCTCATGCAGGACCAGGTCGACGCCCTGCGGGCACTCGGCGTGCGCGCCGGGTTCGTCAACTCCACGCAGGACTTCGACGAGCGGCGGGTGGTCGAGGCCGAGTTCCTGGCGGGCGAACTGGACCTGCTCTACCTGGCGCCGGAGCGGCTGCGCCTGGACTCCACCCTGGACCTGCTCTCGCGCGGCAAGATCTCGGTCTTCGCGATCGACGAGGCGCACTGCGTGTCCCAGTGGGGTCACGACTTCCGTCCCGACTATCTGTCCCTGTCCCTGCTCGGCGAGCGGTGGCCGGACGTCCCGCGCATCGCGCTCACCGCGACGGCCACCCACGCGACGCACCAGGAGCTCACCCAGCGGCTGAACATGCCGGCCGCCCGGCACTTCGTGGCGAGCTTCGACCGCCCCAACATCCAGTACCGGATCGTGCCCAAGGCCGACCCCAGGAAGCAGCTGCTGGGCTTCCTGCGGGAGGAGCACCCGGGCGACGCGGGCATCGTGTACTGCCTGTCGCGCAACTCGGTCGAGAAGACCGCCGAGTTCCTTTCGAAGAACGGCGTCGAGGCGGTCCCGTACCACGCGGGTCTGGACGCCGGCACCCGCGCGGCGCACCAGGCGCGGTTCCTGCGCGAGGAGGGCCTGGTGGTCTGCGCGACCATCGCCTTCGGCATGGGCATCGACAAGCCGGACGTCCGCTTCGTCGCCCATCTCGACCTGCCCAAGTCGATCGAGGGCTACTACCAGGAGACCGGCCGCGCGGGCCGTGACGGCCTCCCCTCGACGGCCTGGATGGCCTACGGCCTCAACGACGTCATACAGCAGCGCAAGCTGATCCAGTCCGGCGAGGGCGACGAGGCGTTCCGGCGCCGGGCCACCGCCCACCTGGACTCCATGCTGGCGCTGTGCGAGACCGCCCAGTGCCGCCGGGGCCAGCTTCTCGCCTACTTCGGGCAGGAGCCCGACGCGGCGGGCTGCGGCAACTGCGACACCTGCCTCGCCCCGCCGGAGACCTGGGACGGCACGATCGCCGCCCAGAAGGTGCTGTCGACGGTGGTGCGGCTCCAGCGCGAGCGCGGGCAGAAGTTCGGCGCGGTGCAGATCGTCGACATCCTGCTGGGCAGGCGCACGGGCAAGGTCATCCAGTTCGACCACGACCAGCTCTCCGTGTTCGGCATCGGCGAGGAGCTCGCCGAGGGCGAATGGCGGGGCGTCGTCCGCCAGTTGCTGGCGCAGGGACTCCTCGCGGTCGAGGGGGAGTACGGCACGCTGGTGCTCACCGAGGCCAGCGGGGAGGTCCTGCGGCGCGAGCGGGACGTACCGCTGCGCAAGGAACCGAAGAAGCCGGCGACGGCGAAGACCTCGGGCTCGTCCACGGCGAAGGGCAAGGCCAAGGCGGCCGCGGCCGAGCTGTCCGAGGAGCTGCTCCCGGCCTTCGAGGCGCTGCGCGCCTGGCGCGCCGAACAGGCCCGCGAACAGGGCGTCCCGGCGTACGTCATCTTCCACGACGCCACGCTCCGGGAGATCGTCACCGTGTGGCCGACGTCGGTGCGGGAGCTGGGCGGGATCAGCGGGGTCGGCGAGAAGAAGCTCGCGACCTACGGCGAGGGTGTCGTCGCGGTGCTGGCCGGACTGGGCGACGCACCGGGTTCCGCGCCCGCGCCGGGTTCCGCGCCCGCGCCGGGTTCCGCGCCCGCGCCGGGCTCCGCGCCCGCGCCGGGCTCCGTAACCGTGCGGGGCGCGGAGCCCGGCGACCCCGACGACTGGCCGGAGATGGACGCGGAGCCGGAGCCGGACGACTGGATATAGCCCTCGCGTCTCCGGCCCGCGACACCCCTACAACGCCCGTGCCGCGTACGCCCTGACATCCGCGTCCGAGTCCGCCGTGGCCGTGGCCAGAGCGGCACGCGCGTCCTCGGTGCGGCGGTGCCGTGTGAGGGCGAGGACGGCGGCCTTGCGTACGTCGGCGTTCGCGTCGGCGAGGGCCTTGGCGAGCGCGGGGACCGCAACCTCGGGCCCGGCGGTGGACAGCGCCGTCGCGGCACCGGACCGCACCTGCCAGGCCGGGTCGGCCAGGGCGGCCACGGCACGGGCGGCGAGCGGGGCCGGGCAGCCGACGGTGCCCAGCGCGCCGTAGGCGGCGCCGCGCACCAGGGGGTCCGGGTCCCCGGTGAGCCGGTCCAGGGTGGCACGGAGCAGCGCGTGGGCCGGTTCCGGGAGGCCGGCCGCGCCCACCCCGGTCAGGGCCTTGGCCACCGTCACCCGGACCTCACGGGAGGCGTCCTCGGCGGCCCGTGCCAGGGGGACCACCGCGTCGACCGAGACGAGGGCCCGTACGGCCTCGATGCGGACGGCGATGTCGGGGTCGTCCAGCGAGGCGGCGAACAGCCCGGCGTCGCCCAGCCGCAGCGCCCGCAGCACGTCCAGGGCGGCGGCGCGGACCACCGGGTCGGGCAGGGCGAGCGCGGCGGCCAGGGCGCCGCCCAGGGCAGGCTCGGCGGGGAGCGTCTCGACCAGCTCGCGCAGGGAGGCGGCCGCGGCGGCGCGGACCTCGCCGTCGGGGTCACCGAGCACCCCGGCCAGCGCCTGCCCGGTGCCCGGCGGCACGGTCTCGGTGAGGACCGAGACCGCCGTCCGGCGCACGGCGGGGTCGCTGTCGCCCAAGTAGGGCTGAAGGGCGACCAGGTCGGGCTCCTCCTCGGCGAGTGCGAGCAGGTCGAGGAGGCGCGGGGAGGCCTGCCCCCGCGGGTCGGCGTGGTCCGTGGACCCGGCCGCGCGGGCGGACGTCGGTCCCGTGGCCACCGGGGCCACGTCCCGCGAGCCGGCCGTGGCCACCTGCTCGGCGTGGACCTCGCCGAGATGCCGGGAGGGGCCACCGACGGGCGTGAACTCGTCGACCGGGACCAGATAGGGAGCCACGGGACGGGCCGTGAACTCCATCGCACCGGAGGGGGACTTGTGCAGATCGAGATGGTGGAACCAGGAGGCGTCGTCGCGTTCCGGATGGTCCAGGCGGTCGTGGTAGAGACCCCAGCGGGACTCGGTACGCGCCAGGGAGGCGCGCGCGGCCATCTCCGCGCAGTCGCGGATGAAGGTGACCTCGGCGCACCGCATCAGCTCGTGCGGGGTGCGGGCACCCATCGCCGCGATGTCGTCGTGCATCCGCTCGAAGGCCTCCAGGGCCAGCGACAGCCGGGCGCCCGACTTCGGCGGGGACACGTAGTCGTTCACGAAGCGGCGCAGCTTGTACTCGACCTGGGGCTGCGGCGGGCCGTCCGGGTTGCGCAGCGGGCGGTAGACCAGTTCGTGCGCCTCCCGCAGCTGATCCGTCGGCAACTCCCCTTCGTAGGCCGCGTACTGGGCGGCGTCGGCGCCCGCCAGGTCGCCGAAGACGAACGCGCCGATCATGTAGTTGTGCGGGACGCAGGCCAGGTCGCCGGCGGCGTACAGCCGGGGCACGGTCGTCCGGGCGTGGTCGTCGACCCGTACGCCCGAGGCCGAGTGGCCGCCGCACAGGCCGATCTCGGAGATGTGCATCTCGATGTCGTGGGTGCGGTAGTCGTGACCGCGCCCGGAGTGGAAGGTGCCGCGGGTGGGGCGTTCGGTCGAGTGGAGGATCGACTCCAGGGCGGAGATCGACTCCTCGGGCAGATGGCTCAGCTTCAGGTACACCGGGCCGCGGTCGCTCGCGACCTCCGCCGCGAACTCGGCCATCATCTGGCCCGACCAGTAGTCGGAGTCGACAAAGCGCTCGCCGTGCCGGTTGACCTGGTAGCCCCCGAAGGGGTTGGCGACATAGGCGCAGGCGGGGCCGTTGTAGTCCTTGATCAGCGGGTTGATCTGGAAGCACTCGATGCCGGTGAGCTCGGCGCCGGCGTGGTAGGCCATGGCGTAGCCGTCGCCCGCGTTGGTCGGGTTCTCGTAGGTGCCGTACAGGTAGCCGGAGGCGGGCAGCCCGAGACGTCCGCAGGCACCGGTCGCGAGGATCACCGCGCCCGCGCGGACGGTGACGAACGCGCCCGTACGGGTGTTGAAGCCGGCCGCCCCCACGGCGCGCCCCTCAGCGGTCAGTACCCGCACCGGCATCACACGGTTCTCGATGCGGATCCGCTCCCGCATCTCGCGCCGCCGCAACTGCCGGTAGAGGACCTTCTTGACGTCCTTGCCCTCCGGCATCGGCAGGACATAGGAGCCGGAGCGGTGGACCTGGCGGACCGCGTACGCGCCGTGCTCGTCCTTCTCGAACTTCACGCCGTACGACTCCAGCCGCTGCACCATGGCGAAGCCGCGGGTCGCGGTCTGACGGACGGTGGACTGGTCGACGATGCCGTCGTTGGCGCGGGTGATCTCGGCGACGTAGTCGTCGGGCTCGGCGCGCCCCGGGATGACCGCGTTGTTGACGCCGTCCATGCCCATGGCGAGCGCGCCGGAGTGGCGGACGTGGGCCTTCTCCAGGAGCAGCACGTCCGCTCCGTGCTCGGCGGCGGTCAGGGCGGCCATGGTGCCGGCGGTGCCGCCGCCGATGACGAGGACGTCGCAGGTCAGCTCTTCGGCGTCGGTGAGCGCGGGGATCTGCAGAGGGGTGTCCACCGGGGTGCCTTTCGGATGCTTCAGATGCTCGGCGAGGAGAGGACGTCACGGCGCAGGGCCACGCGCGCCGGGTCGTCGTGGGCGGCGCGGTCGCGGGGGCGCGGCACGTCCCGTACGGACAGGAGGCGGCCGGCGCCGAGGAGGGCCACGCGGTCACCGAGGAAGAGGGCCTCGTCGACGTCGTGTGTGACGAAGACGACGGTCGCCCCGGTGCCCTGCAACACCTCCACCAGCAGGTCCTGCATGCCGGCACGGGTCTGGGCGTCGAGGGCGCCGAACGGTTCGTCCATGAGGACGGCGCGCGGCGCACCCGCCAGGGCGCGGGCCAACTGGGCGCGCTGGCGCTGTCCGCCGGAGACGCGGTGGGGCAACTGGCGGGTGTGCTCGGCGAGTCCGACCCGGGCCAGCCACGACGCGGCCTGCGTACGGCGTTCGGCGCGTGGCACCTCGCGGATGGCCAGGGGGAGTTCGACGTTGGCGCGCAGGGTGCGCCAGGGCAGCAGCGCGTCCTCCTGGAAGACCAGGGCACGGTCGGCGGAGGGCCCGGTCAGCGGGCTCCCGTCCTGGGTGATCTCACCGCCGAGCGGGGACAGCAGCCCCGCCAGGGTGCGCAGCAGCGTCGACTTGCCGCAGCCGGACGGGCCGACCACCGTGAGGATCTCGCCGGGTGCGATGTCGAGGTCGACGTCGTCCAGGACGGGTGCGTCGGGGCGGCCGAGGGTGACACCGCGCAGGGTGAGTGCCGCGCCGGTGCGGGAGACGGGGCGGACGTCAGACGAGCTGGTCATGGGGTACGTCCTTCTCGGTCCGGGGCCCGGCCGGTACGGGGGCGGCGGTGGAGCGGGCCTGGCGCGGGGGCCGGATCCCGGGCACGTACGAGGTGCGGGGCAGCCAGCGGGTGAGGCGGCGGCCGAGGAGTTCCACGGCCGTGGACGTGAGCCAGCCGAGGACGCCGATCGTGACCATGCCGACGAACACACCGGGGTAGTTGACGATCGTGTAGTCCTGCCAGGTGCGGTAGCCGACGCCGTACTGGCCGGAGATCATCTCGGCGGAGATCACACAGATCCACGACACGCCGATCCCGACGGACAGGCCGCCGAAGATGCCGGGCAGCGCGCCCGGCAGGACGACCGAGCCGAGGATGCGCCACCGGCCGCCGCCCATGGTGCGCACCGCCTCCTCCCACACCGGGGTCAGCGCGCGGACCGCGTGCCGGGTGGAGACCAGCACGGGGAAGAAGGCGGCGGTGAAGGTGATGAAGACGATGCCCTGTTCGTTGGAGGGGAACAGGAGGATCGCGACGGGGACGAGCGCGATGGCGGGGATGGGCCGGACCACTTCGAGGAGCGGACCGAGCAGGTCCTCGGCGAGCCGCGAGCGCGCCACGAGCACGCCGGTGGCCACGCCCAGGACGGCGGCCAGCAGAAAGCCGGTGACGATCCGGGTGAGGCTGTCGGTGAGGTCGGTCCAGTAGTCGGGGCCGGTCAGCCGGTCGGCGAAGGCGCGGGCCACGTCGGTGACGGTCGGGAACTGCGAGAAACGCAGCCAGAGGTCGATGTCGAGGCTGGTCAGCGCCTGCCACAGGCCGAGGGCGGCCGCCACCGAGGCCGCCCGCAGCGCATACCGCCTCACGAGGCCCGGCCCAGGGCGTCGGCGTACGTGACGACCCGGGCGCCGTCGTGTGCGTCGACGTAGGTCCGCGCGGTCGCGGGGGTGACGAACGGCAGCAACTGCGTGCCGTCGGCCACCCAGACCGCCTTGTCGGCGAACCAGAGGGTGCCGGTGGTGGCGTCGGGGACGTAGGCGGCGCGGATGCCGTCCCGGTGCCCGGCGACGTAGGCCAGCAGCTCGGCGGGGGTCTTGAAGGTACGGGTCTCCTCGGCACCCTTGGGCCAGACCTCGCTCGCGGCGGGTGCGGGCGTGGCGGCGAGCTGCTGGGCGTAGGACGAGCCGAGTGCCTTCTTCACGTACTGGTCGTCGACGAAGGAGTCCACGTCGACGTCCCCGGTCAGCTTCGCGGCCTTGAGGACGGACACGTCCTCCTTCAGGGCGTCGACGAGCCGCGGCTTGACGGCCGGGTCGAAGGTGGAGATGCCGTGGGCGCCGTTGTAAAGGTAGACGACCTCGGCGGGCAGGCCGGTGGCCTTGGCGACGCTCTCGGCGGCGGCCACGGGGTGCTCGTTGAGATACGCGGTGGCTTCGGCCTGGGCCTTGAGGAACGCCTCCAGGACGGCCGGGCGTCGCTTCGCGAAGTCCTCGCGGGCGGTGACACCGTGGAAGGTGGGCAGGTCGAGCTGGGCGCCGTCGTAGAGGGCCTTCGCCTTGCCCTGGTAGGCGAGCAGGCCCGGCCAGGCCACGAACTGCGAGAGCGCGTCCGCGCTGCCAGCGGAGAGGGCGGAGGCACCCACGGCCGGCTGCTGGTTGAGCTTCTCGATGCCCTTGTTCGGGTCGATTCCCGCCCGCTGCAGGGCTCGTACGAGGGTGCCGTCGGCGGCGGAGCCCACGCTGGTGGAGACCTTCTTGCCCTTGAGGTCCGCCAGGGAGGCCAGCTGGGAGCCGGGCGCGGTGACGATGGTGTTGAGGCCGCCGCGGAGGTTGTAGCCGGTGACCGACACCAGGTGGGTGGGTTTGCCGAGCTGTTTGCCGCGGGCCGCGTTGATGAGGAGCGGGAAATCGCCCATCGAGCCGATGTCGATCTTCCCGGCGGTCATCTGGGCGGTGATGGGGGCGCCGGTGGCGTAGTCCTGCCAGTCGACCTTGTAGGTGTGGCCGTCGTGGAGGGCGTCGAGCTGTTTCTCGAAGTATCCGAGAGACCGCAGCAGGGTGCCGGCCGTGACGGTGTTGATGGTCTTGGACTGGTAGCCGACGGTGACGGTGACCGTGGTGCCGTCACCGGCCTCGGCGCTGCCGCCGCAGGCGGACAGGGGGAGCAGGAGGGCGGCTGTGGAGAGTGCGGCTGCCGTGCGCTTCATGGGATGTCGGGCCTTTCACCGGAGCAGGTAGGGCATGTTGACCGTGACGGCTCCGGTGGGACAGCGGGCCGCGCACGGGCCGCAGTACCAGCACTCGTCGACGTGCATGTAGGCCTTGCCGCTGCTGGTGTCGATGGCGAGGGAGTCCAGCGGGCACATGTCCACGCAGAGCGTGCAGCCGTCGATGCACTTCGACTCGTCGATGGTCACGGGCACGTCGGCCCGCTGGGGCGCCAAGGGCATGGCTGTCTCCAGAGAAGTCCCGAGATTTTCTGAGAAATCCGGCGCGGCAGTGAACCGGTGAGGGCGTGCCGAACGATGAAGAGGTGAGCGGGGTGGGAGAGAGGGCGGTGCGGACGGAGGTGATCAGGTGGAGCGGTGCAGCAGGCCGCTCATGGCGATGCGGTCGCCGCGGAAGCGGATGAACTCCAGGTCCACCGGGCGGCCGTCGGCGAGGTGCGTCAGGCGTTCCAGCATCAGGACGGCCGCGCCGCGCGGGGCCTCCAGTACGGCGGCGGAGTTGGCGTCGGCGTTCACCGCCTCCAGGGTGATCTCGGCGTGGCCGAGCCGCAGGCCGGTGATGGCCTCCAGGAGGCGGAAGACGTCGGTGTTCTCCAGGTCGGCGCCGAGCAGGGCGGTGCCGATGTCGAGCGGGATGTAGGTGAGGTCGAGGGAGAGGGGCAGGCCGTTGAGGCGGCGCAGGCGTTCGATGTACAGCACGTCTCCGCCCGGGGGTACCCGGAGGCGGTCGGCGACCGGGGCGGGCGCGGGGACGGGGCCCATGGTGCGGACCTCGTTGGTGACCCGGCCGTGTTCGTGCAGGGTTTCCGCGAGCCCCATCAGGCGGTCGAGACCGTGCGGGTACTTCTCGGCGACGACGACCGTGCCGACGCCGGGGAGGCGTTCGACCAGGCCTTCGGCGCGCAGCAGGTCCAGGGCCTGGCGCACCGTGTTGCGGGAGGCCCGGTACTCGGTTGCGAGGGTCGACTCATGAGGCAGGGTGCCCGCCGGGAAGCCGCCGGTCAGGAGCTGGCGGCGGAGCAGATCGGCGAGCTGCCGCGCCTGGTCGGCACGCAGCCGGCGCCGCGCGCGGTGGGCGGCGACGGTGGTCGCGCCTTGTCCGGCGTGGTCGCGGATGCGGTCGTTGGGCGGCATGGTCGGACCATACCTATCCCATAGGAATAGTGGTGTTGCGGAAGTGTTGCGCCAGTCTTCGCGGCGTCAGATAAGCCGCTGACCTGGTCTTTCCCTTGAGGCGGGGCAAGATCTGCCACTACCGCGCCACCGAGGCCCGGCGCGGGGATCGGCGCGGGCCCGGTGTCACGCCAGAGCGTTGAGGCCCGGAGCGAAGGCGATCAGCAGCGGGAGCAGGGGCACCAGCGCGGCCACCGCCGTGGTCAGCGCCCGGTGTCTGCGGCCCAGCCGGGGCGGCGGCTCCAGAAGCCGGTCGACGCGTTCGCCGAGGAGACGGTGGCTGGAGGCGCAGGACAGGACGCCCCGGTGCTGGTTCAGCTCGATCAGCGCCAGGGCGGTGGTCAGGTGACCGCAGCGACGGGACGCGGTGTCGTCGGCGGCGAGTTCGACCAGGCGGTGCGTCTGGTCGCAGAAATGGGAGAAGAGCGGAATGCGGGGGAATCCGGTGGCCAGGGCGGTCGAGAGGTGGATCAGCCAGTCGTGGTGGGCGCGGGCGTGGCCGCGCTCATGGGTCAGGACGGCGTCCAGCTGGTGGGAGGTGAGGCGGTGCAGGGCCCCGGTGGTCACGATCAACTGGGGCGGATTGCCGGGCATCCACCAGGCGTCGGGGTACTCGTCCTCCAGCACGAGCAGCGGGCCCCGGGCGGACGGCAGGCCCGCGGGCAGCTCGGGAGCGCGTTCCCGCAGATGGGCGCGGGCCTGGCCGCGGCGCCGACGCGCCTCCACGAGCTCCCGGGCCAGCATCGCGGTGGTCCAGGCGGCCCCACAGGCCAGCAGCAGGGTGAGCGCGGTCGCCCAGGGCGGGGCCGCGGACAGGTCGTACGCCGCGGTCACCGCGGGCGGCGCCGGGGCGAAGACCTGGGCGCGGACCGTGTGGAAGACGGCGGCGGCCCCGAGCACCAACGCCGTCAGACAGCACAGCAGGACCGTGGCGACCAGGCACTGCCAGACCCACAGCGCCACCACCGGCTCCCGCTCGGGCCAGTCGGCCCGGGTCAGCGCACGCGGCACCGGCACGGCGGCCGTCACCGCGACGGCGCTCAGCAGGAGCAGGCAGACGGTCATGCCATCGGTCATGCCAGGGGCTCCGGATCCTGGTCGGAGAGGACGGGCGAAGGAGGCTCGGGGTGGGGCGGGGCCGTGCTCCGGGAGCGGAGCGAGGGCAGATGGTGCGACGGACGTGCGGCGGGGACGGCGCGAAAACCGCGCCCGCCGCCAGTATGACGGCGGTGACCGCCCACGTCAGCCCGCTGGAAGCAGGCCGTCAACCCGCCACGATCCGCCCGCTCACCTCGCCCAGCCCCACCCGCAGGCCGCCGGGCCCCGGAGCCCACGCCGACAGGGTCACCTCGTCGCCGTCCTCCAGGAAGGTGCGCTTGCCGTCGGGGAGTTCCAACGCGTCGCGGCCGTTCCAGGTCAGCTCCAGGAGGGAGCCGCGCTGGTCCGGGGCCGGGCCGCTGACCGTGCCCGAGCCGTACAGGTCGCCGGTGCGCAGGGAGGCCCCGTTCACGGTCAGGTGGGCGAGCTGCTGGGCGGCGGTCCAGTACATCGAGGCGAAGGGGGGCTCGGACACGACATGACCGTTGATCGCGACCGAGATGCGCAGGTCGTAGCCGGCGGGCTCGGCGGTGGAGTCGTCCAGGTAGGGCAGCAGCGGGTGGGTGCGCTCGGGCGGGGCGACGCGCGCCTCCTCCAGCGCCTCCAGCGGGGTGATCCAGGCCGACACCGAGGTGGCGAACGACTTGCCGAGGAACGGTCCGAGGGGGACGTACTCCCAGGCCTGGACGTCCCGGGCGGACCAGTCGTTGAGGAGGCAGAGCCCGAACACGTGGTCCCGGAAGGCGCCCGCCTCCACCCGCTCGCCCCTCGTCGACGGCACGCCCACCACGAAGCCGACCTCGGCCTCGATGTCGAGGCGGACGGACGGGCCGAACACCGGGGCCGGATCGGCCGGCCCCTTGCGCTGGCCCCACGGGCGGACGATGTCCGTGCCGGAGACGATCACCGTGCCCGAGCGGCCGTGGTAGCCGATCGGCAGGTGCTTCCAGTTCGGGGTGAGGGAGTCGGCGGCGTCGGGGCGGAAGATCTGCCCGACGTTACGCGCGTGGTTCTCGGAGGCGTAGAAGTCGACGTAGTCCGCGACCTCGAACGGCAGGTGCAGGGTCACCGAGGGCAGGGGATGGAGGTGCGGCTCCAGGGTGGTGCGGTGGGCGGGGTCGGTGACGGCCTCCGTCAGGGTGCGCCGGACCTCCGACCAGGTGGTGCGGCCCGCCGCCAGCAGGGGGTTGAGGGTCGGCCCGGCGAGCAGGGCGGCGTGCGGCGAGCCGAGCGCGCGGGCCGCGGCGCCCGCGTCCAGGACGTGGAAGCCGAGCCGTACGCCGACGGTTCGTGCCGCGGAGCCGGGGAGGGAGAAGACGCCGTACGGAAGGTTGTGCGGTCCGAAGGGGTCGCCCTCGGGGATGTCGAAGGGGGGCATCGGGTACTGCCTCTCTTTCGTGCTCGCCGGGTCGTGCTCGCGGGCGCTCCGCGGGTGCGGGCAGCCGGGCCACACGTTACGTCCGGCTCCCCGCCCACGGCCCGAGGCAGCGCTCCGCTGTCGCTCGAGCTCGGGGAGGGGGCTTCCCCGGGGCACGGCTGGGGCAGGAAGCCGACCGGCTCGCGCCCCTCGTACACCGCCGCCACACGCGCGCGTGGCCGCGCCCGGCCCACGCCGGGGGTGAACTCCGGTTCCCGCGGAGGCCCTCAATCGGTCGCTGCCCGGCGATGTGCCGAAAGCCGTTTCTCGGACCCGTGTTCACAGCGATGGGCGAGCGATCGGTCAACAAAAGAAGGGGAGTTGACAGAAGGGGCCGGACTCCGTCCGGGTCCGGTGCGCGTCGAGTCCCGGGGGTGCGGGATCCGTATTCTCTGATCATGGCCGCACCCACCGCATATGCCGAGCGCACCACGTACTCCCTCGTCGCCACCGACCTGGACGGAACGCTGCTGCGCGGCGACGACACGTTCTCCGACCGGTCGCTGGACGCGCTCGCGCGGGTGGCGGCGGCCGGCGCTCGCCATCTGGTGGTGACCGGCCGGCCCGCGCCCCGTGTACGCCCCCTGCTCGACCGACTGCACAGCAGAGGGCTCGCGGTGTGCGGGCAGGGCGCGCAGCTCTACGACGCCCGCGCGGACCGTCTGCTGTGGTCGGTCACCCTGGACCGGGAGCTCGCGGAGACCGCGCTCGGCAAGATCGAGGCCGAGGTCGGGCAGGTGTACGCGGCGGTCGACCAGGACGGGGTCGACGGGCTCACGCTCATCGAGCCGGGCTATCTGATGCCGCACCCGACCCTGCCCGCGCTGCGCGTGGAGCGGCGCGACGACCTGTGGTGCGAGCCGATCAGCAAGGTGCTGCTGCGCCATCCGACGCTGTCCGACGACGAGTTGGCGTCGACGGCCCGCGCGGTGGTCGGCTCGCTCGCCACCGTCACCATGTCGGGGCCCGGCACGGTGGAGCTCCAGCCGTGCGGGATCACCAAGGCGACGGGGCTCGCCCTGGCCGCCGAGCATCTGGGGCTCAGGCCCGAGGACACCCTCGCCTTCGGGGACATGCCCAACGACATCCCGATGTTCGACTGGGCCGCCCGGGGGGTGGCGATGGCCAACGCGCACCCGGAGCTGAAGGCGGTGGCCGACGAGGTGACGACGTCGAACGAGGACGACGGCGTGGCCGTCGTCCTCGAACGTCTCTATCCGTAGACCCGTGGACCCGTGGACCCGTGGACCCGTGGACCCGTGGACCCGTGGATCCGTGGATCCGTGGATCCGTGGATCCGTGGACCCGCAGACCCGCAGACCCGCAGACCCGCAGACCCGGGACCCGCAGACCCGGGACCCGTGCACCCGTGGATTCCTGGATCCGCGGCCGCCGGGTCGCGGCTCAGTACGCGCCGAACACGTTGTCGATCGAGCCGTACCGCGCCGCCGCGTAGTTGCAGGAGGCGGTGATGTTCGCGACCGGGTCGTACGGGTCCCAGGACGTGCCGGAGACGTGGTACGCGTTGAAGGTCGGGTCGATGATCTGCAGCAGACCCTTGGACGGGGTGCCCTTGGCGGCGTTGGAGTCCCAGAGGTTGATCGCGGACGGGTTGCCCGAGGACTCCCGGATCACGTTGCGGTAGATGCCGTTGTAGGTGCCGGGGATCCCGTGCTGCGCCATGACCTGGAGCGAGGCGCGGATCCAGCCGTCGAGGTTGTTGGCGTAGCCGAGGCTGGTGGCGGTGGCCACGGTCGGGGTGGCCGCGGAGGCGGTGGTCGCGCCGAGGATCGGCAGGGCGAGCACGGTGACGCCGGTGGCGGCGACGGCGAGCGTGCGGGCGAGGCGGCGGGCGCGGCGGGGCTGAGCAGGCATGGCGAAGTTCCTCTCCGTCGCCTGCGAGGTGAGCTGTCGGGTTCGGGCGGGAGCTGCCCGGCCGTGCCCTGACGGACACGACTGCACCCCGAGCCGTACCGGTCTGTCGTGAGCATGCCCATGGGCACGCCCAGCTCGACCGGTGCGGCGACTTACCTGGTTCCCCCGCTCCTGCCGTGGTGTTCTCGGTGGGTGTCAGGGCGGCGGCAGGATTAGGCGTCCGCCTGACAGGCCGGGAACGTATGCGAGAGCACATGTCCGGAACAAGTGGGGGATTCACGATCAACCCTTTTGACCATGGTCTGTGACGTATGGGGTACTTGATCCTTTGTGGTTGCAAACCATCAACTCGCTTGAATGCGGCGAGGGATGGGGGTGGGGCGCGTGGGTACCTGTCCGCCGGGCGAGTGAGACAACTCACCGGCGTCCACAAGAGGGGTGAATCGGGCAATAAACCCAGATGGCGGCTTAAGGGGTGCCCCTTCTCATAGGGCCTGTCCGGGCTGTAACCGTGGGGGCTCGCGGTGATCGAAACCTGACCGGATACGCTGACTTGAGTGAGCGCAGAGACCTATCGACAAACCGCGTAGCCGCCGATAGACACCAGCAGACAGGAGACTCCTCGTGACCGTCGTCGAGCCGTTTGGGCTGAGCGTGCGGGACCAGGCTCTGGAAGCCGATGTCCAGGCCGGATTGGCGGCTGTCGAGGAAGGCTTGCTCGAGGCCACCAAGAGCGAGGTCCCCTTCATCACCGAGGCGGCCCAGCATCTGCTGCGGGCCGGTGGGAAGCGGTTCCGGCCGCTGCTCGTGATGCTCGCGGCCCGCTTCGGCGACCCGTACGCGCCGGGGGTCGTCCCCTCCGCCGTCGTCGTCGAGCTGACCCATCTGGCGACGCTGTACCACGACGACGTGATGGACGAGGCCGCCGTGCGGCGCGGGGTGCCCAGCGCGAACGCCCGCTGGGGCAACTCGCTCGCCGTCCTCACCGGTGACTTCCTCTTCGCCCGCGCCTCGCACATCCTGGCCGACCTCGGCCCGGAGGCGGTGCGGGTGCAGGCGGAGGCGTTCGAGAGGCTGGTCACCGGCCAGATCCTGGAGACCGCGGGCCCGGTCGACGGCCGGGACCCGGTCGACCACTACCTCGACGTCCTCGGCGGAAAGACCGGCTCCCTGGTCGCGGTGTCCTGTCGCTTCGGCGCCATGATGTCCGGCGCCGACGAGACGGTCGTGGACGTGCTCACCCAGTACGGGGAGCGGCTCGGGGTGGCCTTCCAGCTCGCCGACGACGTCCTGGACATCGCCTCCGACTCCCACGAGTCGGGCAAGACGCCCGGCACGGACCTGCGCGAGGGCGTCCCCACCCTGCCCGTGCTGCGACTGCGCGAGCGGGCGGCCCAGCAGGCGCTGCCCGAGGACATCGCCCTGTGCGAGCTCCTGGACTCCGACCTGAGCGACGACGCCAAGCTCGCCGAGGCCGTCGCGGCCCTGCGCGCCCACCCGGCGCTGGAGCGGGCCCGCCGTGACACCGTGCGCTACGCCGAGGAGGCCCGCGCCGCGCTGGCCCCCCTCGCCGAGTGCGACGCCAAGGCGGCCCTCATGGGGCTGTGCGACGCGGTGGTCCACCGGGCCGGCTGACGCCTCAGTCCCCGGGGCCGTCGTCGTCCCCGACCCGTCGTCGTCCCCGACCGTAGCCGTCCCCGAGCCGTCGTCGTCCCCGACCGTAGCCGTCCCCGAGCCGTCGTCGTCCCCGACCGTAGCCGTCCCCGAGCCGTCGTCGTCCGCCACCCCTAGGGGGCGGATGACCCCGACCTCCCTCCGTGTCATACCGCAGGCGTACGCGGAGTTGAGTCCGTGGGGTGACGCTTCCTCAAGCGGCATTTGGTCAGATGGGAATCACGGAAAACACCACTCCTCACCGATTCGGGTGAGAATGGCGGCACGGGGTGGGGACGTTCCTCGGGAGAAGACCAGCCGCCGCCGACGACGGAGGTAAGGCACACATGGCACCGAACGCAACCGACGACAGCACGACCGGCGGGGAGACGGACGACCTGCGCGTCGGGCGGCGCAAGGCCGTGCGGTACGTCGTCCCGGTCACCGTGATCGGCGTCGCCGCCGCGACGATCGGCCTGGTCCCGGCGCTCGCCGACTCGGGCGACCCGGATCTGCCGAAGATCACCGCCCAGCAGCTCCTCGACAAGATCGCCGCCTCGGACGTCCAGCAGCTGTCCGGCACGGTGAAGATCACCACCGACCTGGGCCTGCCCGACCTCGGCGGCCTGGAGAGCGGCCTGCTCTCCGGCGCCGCGGGCAAGGGCGGTGACGGATCGTCCGCCGACCCCTCGGCCAAGCTCACCGAACTCGCCTCCGGCACCCACACCCTGCGCGTGGCCGCCGACGGTCCCGACCGGCAGAAGCTGTCCCTGATCGAGGACGCGGCCGAGTACAGCGTCATCCACAACGGCAAGGACGTGTGGGGCTACGACAGCGCCTCCAACGAGGTCCACCACTCCACCGTGGACGAGAGCTCCTCGGAAGCGGAGCCGCCGGCCACCCCCAAGGACCTCACCGAGGACGCCCTGAAGGCGGTCGACGACACCACCTCGGTGACCGTCGACGGCACGGTCCACGTGGCGGGCCGCGACGCCTACAAGCTGCTGATCAAGCCCAAGCAGTCCGGCTCCACGGTCGGCGCCATCAGCGTGGCGGTGGACGCGAAGACCGGGCTGCCGCTGAAGTTCACGCTGACCCCGGCGAGCGGCGGCGCCGCCGTCGTGGACGCCGGCTTCACCCAGGTCACCTTCGCCAAGCCCGCCGCCTCCACGTTCGACTTCACCCCGCCCAAGGGCGCCAAGGTGACCGAGGGGGACGAGACGGGGGAGGCACCGGAGCACTCCGGCAAGCCCGGCGCGTCCGACGAGGACCTCACCAAGGGCCTCGAAGGCCTCGACGGCCTGGACGGCCTCGGTGGTGCCGAGGAGCCCGAGGGCTTCGACGTCCTCGGCAAGGGCTGGACCTCGGTCGCCGTCATCGAGACCGGCGGCAAGGGCGTCCCCTCCGACTCCGAGCTCAACTCCGAGCTCGGCTCCGACGCCGGCGGTGCCCTCAGCGGCTTCCTCGGCTCCTTCGGCGACAAGGTGAGCGGCAAGTTCGGCTCCGGCACCGTCTTCTCCACCCGCCTGATCAACGCCCTGGTCACGGACGACGGCAAGGTGTACGTCGGCGCGGTCACCAAGGACGCCCTGGTGAAGGCCGCCGACTCCGGGAAGTAGGAAGGCGGGAAGGCAAGCGGTCCGTGGAGCCCGCAGGCCCGGGGAAGCGAGCGAAGGGGGAGCCCATGGGTGAGGAACCCGTCATCCACACCCACGCCCTCACCAAGCGCTACCGCGGCGGCCAGCTCGCCGTGGACCGCCTCGACCTCACCGTCCCGGCGGGCAGCGTCTTCGGCTTCCTCGGCCCCAACGGCTCCGGCAAGACCACCACGATCCGCATGCTGATGGGCCTGATCGAACCCACGTCCGGCGCGGCGCGCGTCCTGGGGCAGCCCGTGCCCCGGGCCGCGCGCACCGTGCTGCCCCAGGTCGGCGCCCTGATCGAGGGCCCCGCGCTGTACGGCTTCCTCTCCGGCCGGGACAACCTCCTGCGCTACGACGCCGCCGACCCGACCGCCGACCCCCGCACCCGGCGGACCCGTGTCGCCACGGCGCTGGAGCGGGTCGGGCTGACGGCCGCGGCCGGCAAGAAGGCGAAGGCGTACTCGCTCGGCATGAAACAGCGGCTGGGCCTGGCCGCCGCACTCCTCCAGCCCCGTCGGCTCCTCGTCCTGGACGAGCCGACCAACGGCCTCGACCCGCAGGGCATGCGGGAGATCCGCTCCCTGGTGCGGGAGCTGGCCTCCGACGGCACCACCGTGTTCCTCTCCTCCCACCTCCTCGACGAGATCGAGCAGGTGTGCACCCATGTGGCCGTGATGGCGCAGGGCCGGCTGATCACCCAGGGCCCGGTGGCCGAGCTGGCGGCCGGAGCGCGCGGCCGGCTGGTGGTGAGCACGCCCGACACCGCGGAGGCGGCGCGCGTGCTGAAGGAACAGGGCGCGGCGGACGTGGTCGCCGGTGAGGACCGGGTCGTCGCCGAGCCCCCGGACCGCGATCTCGCCGAGGTCAACGCCGCGCTGGTGACGGCCGGCGTCCGCGTTCGGGGCTTCACCGTCGAACGGGCCTCCCTGGAGGACGCGTTCGTGGCGCTCACGGGGGAGGGGTTCGATGTCGCGGGCTGAGACGACGGGGGCGGCACCGCTCGAGGCCGTCCGCAGACCGAGCCCCTTGTGGTCCCTCGGTCTGCTCCGCAGCGAACTGCTGATCACCTTCCGCCGCTGGCGCACCCTCGCGCTGCTCGCCGTCCTGGCGGCCGTGCCGGTCCTCATCGGCATCGCGGTGAGGATCGAGACCGGCGACGGCTCCTCCGGCGGGCCGGGGGGACCCGACGGCGGAGGAGGCGGACCGGCCTTCATCGCGCAGGTCACCAACAACGGCCTGTTCCTGGTGTTCACCGCGCTGGCCGCGACCCTGCCGTTCTTCCTGCCGATGGCCATCGGCGTCGTCGCGGGCGACGCGATCGCCGGCGAGGCGAACGCCGGCACCCTGCGCTACCTCCTCGTCGCCCCCGCCGGCCGCACCCGTCTGCTCCTCACCAAGTACGCGACCGTGCTGGCCTTCTGCCTGGTGGCCACCCTCGTGGTGGCGCTCTCGGCCCTGACGGTCGGCGCGCTGCTGTTCCCCCTGGGGGATGTCACCACCATCTCCGGTACGACGATCAGTTTCGCCGACGGGCTGGGCCGGGCCCTGCTGATCGCCCTGGTCGTGGCCGCCTCGCTGACCGGGGTGGCGGCGCTCGGCCTGTTCGTCTCCACGCTGACCGGCAGTGGCATCGCCGCGATGGCGACCACCGTCGGCCTGCTGATCACCGTCCAGCTCCTCGACCAGATCCCCCAGCTCCACGCGATCCAGCCGTACCTCTTCTCCCACTACTGGCTGTCCTTCGCCGACCTGGTCCGCGACCCCGTCTACTGGGACGACCTGGTCAGGAACCTCGGCCTCCAGGCCCTGTACGTGGCGGTGTTCGGCTCGGCGGCATGGGCGCGGTTCACGGCGAAGGACATCACGGCATAGCGGTTCAGCGCGTCTCGTACGGGAAGCGCGCGAAGGGCGCCTCGCCCGCGAAGAACGACTTGGCGCGGGCCAGCGCGTCCATGTCGCCGAGTACGTCACCTGGCTTGCTGCCGTTGCCGAGCAGGACCCCTCCGAACCGCATCCCCAGATACGCGGCCGAGTTGTTGAGCGTGCCGACCAGCGGATCGGCGACCGAGGCCTGCGGATCGGCGAGCACGGTCACCCCCCAGAGCGTGCGCCCCGCCATGGTCGCCCTGAAGTCGACGCCGGGCGTGCGCAGCCAGCCCGACCAGTGGTCGAGGTAGCGCTTGACCTGGGTGGACACCGAGTACCAGTACAGCGGCGAGACGATGACGACGTCCGTCGCGGCCAGGGTCGCGTCGAGCAGCAGCGCGAGATCGCCCTCGGTGGGCCGGGCGTGGTCGCTGTCGTGCCGCACGTCCTCGAAGTCGGGCAGTGGATGCTCGGTCAGGCTGATCCAGGTCTGGTCGACGGAAGGGGCCAGCTGTTCGGCGGCCCTGCGGGCCAGCGCCTCCGTGTTGCCGTCCGTACGGCTGCTGCCCAGGACGAAGAGAAAACGGCGGTCCATGACTCCCCCAAGTGATCGGCGTGCGGCGATAATCTGCGTCTGCATCATATGCGTATGCATGTATCAAGGGGAAGGGCTCCCGCTCTCTCGGCCGCACCGGCCACCGCCAGCAGCAGCGCCTCCCGCCCCCGCGCGGCGACGAGCTGCACCCCCACCGGACAGCCGTCGGCCCCGATGCCCGCCGGAAGGCTGGCCGCCGGGTGCCCACTCACATTGAACGCCCAGGTCAACGCGGTGGAGTAGCGCTCACCCGGCCCTTCGTGCCCATGCGCCGCGTTCGGTGTGGTCGGCGTCAGCAGCAGATCGGCCCGGGCGAAGAGAGCGGCCAGCCGCCGCTCGTTGACCTCCCGGATCCGCCCGGCCTCACCGAGCCCGCCGCCCCCCGCCCCGCGCGACGCCAGCCAGGCGGGCGCGGGGTCCTCCAGCCGCACGGACGCCTCACCCGGCAGCAGCCGTACGACACCCGCGGCGGCGAGCCGCTCGACGGCGGCCCGCGCGAGGGCCAACGGCCCGGGGTCGGGAGAACCGGAGGCGAAACCCAGATCGGGGGAGAAGACGGCGGTGACGGCCGCAGGCACGTCGGTGAGCTGCGCAGACGCGGCGGTGAGGGGTATGTGCGCGTCAGGGGGCCGGGGGAGTGTCGGCTCGTCCGTCGCCGCCGTCATCGCCCGCCAGTACGCCTCCGCGTCCGCCGCGTGGCGCACCAGGACTCCGGGGGCCGCGAGACCCGTACGGTCCGGGGACGGCAGCCGGCCGTTCGTCGTCTTCAGGCCGATCACCCCGCACCAGGCCGCCGGGATCCGCACCGAGCCCGCCCCGTCGCTGCCCGTCGCCAGCGGCACCAGCCCGGCCGCCACCGCCACCGCCGACCCGGCCGAGGATCCACCCGGGGTGCGGTCGGACCGCCACGGGTTGACGGTACGGCCGTGCGCGCCGACCCCCCAGGTCTGCCAGGGCGTTCCGGGCCCCGGCACCGCCGTCGCCCCCACCGGCACACAGCCCGCGGCGACCAACGGCCCCGCCGCCCGCAGCCCGTGCCGCCCCTTGACCCCGATCGGCACCCCGGCCAGCGGCAGCCGCTCACCCGCCCCGACCCGCGCGTCCACCGCGCGCGCCCGCTCGACCGCCTCCCTCTCCCACACCTCGGCGAAGGAACTCAGGGAGGGATCCACCCGGGCGATGCGTTCCAGGGCCTCCGCCACCACCTCCACGGCCCGCAGCCGCCCCTCCCGTACGGCCGAGGCGATCTCCACCGCGGACGGCGCCCGGCGCGTCCCCCGGGTCAGCGCCTCACCCCGGTGAGCCGGGCCAGCGCCTCGGTCTCCCGGGGCGGCCCGCCGCCGAGCTCGCCGAGGCGCCACTCGGTCACCCACGGGACGCGGTACACGTCGACGGCCGATTCGATGACCCGCATCCGCTGGGCCAGCGGGCGCGGCAGCCTTCCCGGCGCGTCCGCGACCAGCACCACCGCGTCCAGATCGAGCCCGTGCGGGGCCTCCCCGTGCCGGAAGACCTCCAGGGCGCGCAGGGCCGACTCCAGCCCGTACGCATGGGTGCGGGCCACCAGCAGCACGGACGGCGGATCACCGAGGGCGGGCCAGTCCCGTCCGCAGTCGTGGCCGCCGTAAACCGCGGCGAGCGTGGAGGCTCCCGCCCCGCCGTGCGTGCCGAGCCAGGAGAAGCGGCGGGGAGCCGGGGCGTAGGGTCCCGGTACCGGCTCGGGTACGGGGACCGGTCCGCGCAGCCAGATCTCCGGCCCGCGCAGCTCCGGGCCCGGCTGCCCCGCCGGTGCCTGAGTCGTCCCCGTCGTCCGCATGGCCGTACGCCCTCCTTCTGGTCGCCGTCCCTCCGGGGCGCTCCCGGCAAGGCCGGTGTGGGTCCTTGGAACGAGGCTGTGACGTCGTGGTGACGCGTCGGCCGGGAGCGAACGGAGAGACTCAACAGTACGTGCACGCGCACGCGTACCTGGACGACCGGAGCGTGACGACGCATCCGAGTGAGGAACCGATGTCTCGACTCAGCCGAGAGAAGAAGCGGGAACAGCACCGCACCGGGTGGCCCACCGCCGTGGCCGCGCCGCTCGACGTCCATGTCCGCGCGGGCGGCCCGGCGACGATAGGCGGTGTACCGGTCGCGGCGACCGACGGCGAGGAGATCCAGCACGCCGTCCTCGGCCACCTCCACCGCATCGCCCTCGCCACCGGACACCCCGTTCTCGCCACGGTCCACGACGAACGCATCGGTTACGTCGTCCCCCTCCGCGTCGACACGGACGGCTCCAGCCACTTCACGGCCGAGCCTCTCCGGCACCCGCCTCTGCCCGCGACCCAGCCGACTCCATCGGCTCCGACCGGTCCATCGGCTCCGGCCGGTCCGCCGGCTCCGACCGGTCCGCCGGCTCCGACCGGTCCGCCGGCCCCGGCGGGTCCGGCTGTCCTGGCCGGTTCGGGTGCTGCGGCGGCCCCGGCGGCTCCGGGTGTCCTGGCCGGTTCGGGTGCTGCGGCGGCCCCGGCGGCCCCGGCGGGTCCGGCAGCTCCGGCCGGTTCCGGTGCCCCGGCCGGTCCCGATGTCCCGGCGGCCACGGTGGTCCTTCCGGTCTTGTCGGCCCCGGCGGTCCCGGCGGCCGCGGCGCCTCCGACGGCCCCTGCCGTTCCTGCGACCGCGCCGACCACGGGGGTTCCTCCGATGTCGGCGGACGCCGCGCCGGAGGCCCCGGCGTCCGCCCCCGAGGAACCCCGGCGCGACAAGCCCACGCACGTCCTACGGCAGGTCCAGGCGTCGCGGGAGCGGCAGGACGACCTCCCGCCCGCGCCCGTGCCCCCGGCCCCGTCCTCGGCGCAGGCCCCCGGCACCGTCGTAGCCCCGACCGGGGTCTTCGGTCCGCCCCCGGCGATGGACCCGCACGCGGATCCCGAGGCGCCCGCCGCCCCGGACCGCCCGTGGGACCGCCTCCCGGAACCCGCGCAGGAACCCGCCCCGGCACCCGCACCTTTGCGGAACGCCGCCCCCGAGCCGAAGCTCAAGCCCCTCCTCACGCACCTCCCCGACCCGGAGCCGGTCCACGAGCTCGACCCCGACCCCAAGCCCACCCCCGCCCGGGGCTTCGACGCCGTGGCGGAGGCGGTGCTCGGGGCCGACCCCCGCACCCTCCCCGGCGACGACGGCGCCCCCGCGCTCCTCGGCGAGCCGATGGCGCAGATCAACGAGGCCGTGCGGGCCGGTCGCACAGACGTGGCCGCCGGACTCGCCGAGCGGACCGTGCGGGAGGCCTCGGGAACGCTGGGGCCGGAGCACCCCGAGGTGCTCCGTCTGCGGGAACTCGGCGCGTACATCGCCTACTTGGCGGGGGACCCGCTGCGCGCCTTCCATGTCTCCCTCGACCTGGCCCGGATCCACCGCCGCGCACGGGACGGCGAGGCCGCGTACGGCAACGTCCAGAGCGCCGCGGCGGCCTGGCGTGCCGTACGCGACCCCTTGCAGGGCCTCAACCTGGGGACCGAACTCCTCGGTCTGTGGACGGAGCTGACCACCGAGGAGGGCCCGGCCGCCGACGACGTCGAGCAGCTGGAGTCGGCCCGCGCCCGCATGGTCCGGCTCGCGGAACGCGCCCGCAAGGCCGGTCTGCAGGGCCACTAAGGCGCGGGTCAGGACGACAGGGTCCACACCGCGTACGCGAGCGCGTCCGCGTTGCGGTTCAGGGCCGTGTCGTTGATGTTGGCGGTGGTGTCGCAGGAGGAGTGGTAGCAGCGGTCGAAGGCCTGCCCGGCCGTACCGCCCCACTTGGCCGCCTGCGCCGCCGTCTTGATGTAGTCGGCGCCGCTGAACAGACCGCCCACCGGGACACCCGCGTTCTTGAAGGGCGCGTGGTCGGAGCGGCCGTCGCCCTCGGTCTCTATCTCCGTCGCGACGCCGAGGCCGGTGAAATAGTCCTTGAAGGTCTTCTCGATGGTCGGGTCGTCGTCGTAGACGAAGTAGCCGGGGTTCGGCGAGCCGATCATGTCGAAGTTGAGGTAGCCGCTGATCCGGGCGCGGTTCGCCGAGGAGAGGTTGTTGACGTAGTACCGCGAGCCGACCAGGCCGAGTTCCTCGGCGCCCCACCACGCGAACCGCAGATGCTTGGTGGGCTGGTAGCCGGCCCGGGCCACGGCGAGGGCGGTCTCCAGGACGGCCGCCGAACCGGAGCCGTTGTCGTTGATGCCCGCACCCGAGGTGACGCTGTCGAGGTGGGAGCCGGCCATGACGACCTGGTCGGTGGTGCCGCCGGGCCAGTCGGCGATCAGGTTGTAACCGGTGCGGCCGGAGGACGTGAACTGCTGGATGGTCGTGGTGTACCCGGCGGCGTCCAGCTTGGCCTTCACATAGTCGAGCGAGGCCCTGTAGCCGGTCCGGCCGTGGGCGCGGTTGCCGCCGTTGGCGGTGGCGATCGACTGGAGCTGGGCGAGGTGGGCCTTGACGTTCGCCACGGGGATGTCGGGGGCGGCGGCCAGGGGCGCGGGCGCGGCGCCGGCCATCGCACCGCCAGTCAGGAGCATGACAATCGAGCAGGCGAAGGCGGCCGCCGTACGCCCGGGAACCGAGAGCTTCATGTGGGGGGCTCCGAATTCCGCGGGAATCACAGGGATTCCACAGTGAATGGGGTCCCAGGATGGTGAACGCTTGACCAACGGTGCGTCAAGAGCGCTATCAGGACAGGCGGTTCACATTCCGGACGGACACGCGCTCACTGCACGCAGAACTCGTTCCCCTCGGGGTCGGCCATCACCACCCACTCCCCGGACGGCTCCCTCACCTCCCGCAGCACGCTCGCGCCCAGCGCCCGCAGCCGCTGCACCTCCTCCTCCCGCCGCCCCGCGCCGGGGTGCAGATCGAGATGGAGCCGGTTCTTCACCGTCTTGGCCTCCGGCACCCGCTGGAACAGCAGCCGCCGCCCCAGCCCGGTCCCGCTGTCCGCGTCGAACGGGTCGTCCGGATGCCGTACGGCGATCAGGTCCCGGAAGGCCGGACGCCCGTGGAACTCCACCGTCGCCGCCCCCGGCAGCGCCCCGGCCGCCAGCAGCCGCTCGATCAGCGCGCTGTTGTCCTCCACCTCGTAGTGCAGCGCCCCGGCCCAGAAATCGGCCTGCGCATGCGGATCGCCGGCGTCGACGACCAGCTTCCAGTGGACGGGTGTAGGGGCGGGGGTGGGTGCGGGCGTCTGCGTCATGCCGACCACTCAACCAGTCTCCCGGCCGGCTCACACGTCCATTGCGGCGGATGGCACCTGGGAAACCGGCGGCACCTCCACCACGTGCTTCGGTCGCCGCGCGGAGCGCCACGCGTCGGCGGTCAGCAGCACCAGCGCCAGCCACACCAGCCCGAACCCGGCCCACCGCTCGGCCGGCATCTCCTCGCCGAAGTACACGACCCCGAGCAGGAACTGGAACACCGGCGCCAGATACTGCAGCAGCCCCAGCGTGGACAGCGGCACCCGGATGGCGGCGGCCCCGAAGCACACCAACGGCAGCGCGGTGACCACGCCCGTCGAGGCCAGCAGGGCCGCGTGACCGGCGCCCTCGGAGGCGAAGGTGGCGCCGCCGTGCGCCGACAGCCACAGCAGATATCCCAGCGCGGGCAGGAACTGGATCGCCGTCTCGGCGGCCAGCGACTCCACCCCGCCGAGGTTGACCTTCTTCTTCACCAGGCCGTACGTGGCGAAGGAGAAGGCGAGACACAGGGAGATCCACGGCGGACGGCCGTAGCCGACGGTCAGGACGAGCACCGCGGCCAGACCGATGCCGACCGCCGCCCACTGCGCGGGCCGCAGCCGCTCCTTCAGGATCAGCACACCCATCGCGATGGTGACCAGCGGGTTGATGAAGTACCCGAGGGACGCCTCCACCACGTGCCCGGAGTTCACGGCCCAGATGTAGACCCCCCAGTTCACGGTGATGACGGCCGCCGCGATCACCACCAGAGCGAGCCGGCGCGGCTGCCGCAGCAGCTCCCCGGCCCATGCCCAGCGCCGTACGACGACCAGGGCCGCGGCGACGAAGGCGAGGGACCACACCATGCGGTGGGCGAGGATCTCCACCGCGCCGGCGGGCTTGAGCAGGGGCCAGAACAGGGGGACCAGCCCCCACATCCCATACGCCGCGAAGCCGTTCAGCAGGCCTATCCGGCCCTCACCCTTCGACGACCCGGCCACGGGCGACCCTCCTTCTCACGTCCTCGCGCGCCTTCACATACGCGTGCACGAAGGTAACGCCGAAGACCCCCGTCCGTCATGCCCGTATCGCCATACGGTCATGACAGGCGGGGGTGAGGGGGTGCCCGGCGGCGCCGAGGGGCCGGTCAGCCCTTGAGCGCGGCCGCGATCGTCTCCGCGAACGGGGTGGTGGGGCGGCCCGCCAGGCGGGAGAGGTCGCCGCTGGAGGCCACCAGCTCGCCCTTCTCGATCGACGCGTCCACGCCGACCAGGGTCGCCGCGAACGGCTCGGGCACCCCCGCGCCGGTCAGGATGCCGGTGAGCACCTCGGCGGGCACGGAGTTGTAGGCGATCTCCTTGCCGGTCTGCCGGCTCAGCTCGGCCGCGTACTCGGCGAAGCTCCACGCCTCGTCGCCGCCCAGCTCGTACGTCTGGTTCTCGTGGCCCTCACCGGTCAGCACGGCGACGGCGGCGGCCGCGTAGTCCGCGCGGGAGGCCGAGGACACCCGGCCCTCACCGGCGGCCGCGACGACGGCGTTGTGCTCCAGGACCGGGGCGAGGTTCTCGGTGTAGTTCTCGTGGTACCAGCCGTTGCGCAGCAGCGCGTACGGCACGCCCGAGGTGGTCAGCGCCTCCTCGGTGGCCCGGTGGTCGTCGGCGAGCGCGGCGGTCAGCGAGCCCAGTGCGCTGGTGTACGCCAGCAGCGCGACCCCGGCGGCCTTCGCCCGGTCGATGACGACCTGGTGCTGCGCGGGGCGGCCCTTGTCGAACTCGTTGCCCGAGATCAGCAGCACCTTGTCGCCGGCGGCGAACAGGCCGTCGAAGGTCTCGGGGGCGTTGTAGTCGGCGACAGCGATCCGCACACCGCGGGCTGCGAAGTCGGCGGCCTTGGCCTCATCGCGCACGACGGCCGTGATCTGCTCCGCCGGAACCTTCTCCAGCAGCTGCTCGACGACGTGGCGGCCGAGCTTTCCGGTGGCTCCGGTGACGACGATGCTCATGGCTCAGGAACTCCTAGGGGGGTAGCGGGTCTGCCACCCACCCTAGGGGTAGCGCTAACTCAGCGAAAGTACCCACTTTGAGGTAAGGTACTTGCTCTGAGGTAAGTGTCCCTGAGCTGCACTGATATCGCTCGTGTGGGTTCAGCCGACGACCGTCCAGGTGTCCCCGCCCGCCAGCAACGCGGCCAGATCGCCCTTGCCGTGCTGTTCGACGGCCGTGTCGAGCTGGTCGGCCATCTGGGTGTCGTAGACCGGCCGCTCGACGGAGCGCAGGACACCGATCGGGGTGTTGTGCAGGGTGTCCGGATCGGCGAGGCGGGAGAGCGCGAAGGCGGTGGTCGGGGACGCGGAGTGCGCGTCGTGGACCAGGATCTCGCCCTCGTTCTCCGGCGTCACGGCGACCACCCGCAGATCACCGGTCGCCGGATCCCGTACGACACCCTTGCCCAGCTCGGCGCCGAACCGGATCGGCTGCCCGTGCTCCAGCCGGATCACGGCCTCCTCGGCCTGCTGCTTGTCCTTGACCGCGTCGAAGGCGCCGTCGTTGAAGATGTTGCAGTTCTGGTAGATCTCGATCAGCGCCGTGCCCGGGTGGGCGGCGGCCTGCCGGAGCACCTCCGTCAGATGCTTGCGGTCGGAGTCGATGGTGCGGGCGACGAAGGACGCCTCGGCGCCGATCGCCAGCGACACCGGGTTGAACGGCGCGTCCAGCGACCCCATCGGCGTCGACTTGGTGATCTTGCCGACCTCGGAGGTGGGGGAGTACTGGCCCTTGGTCAGGCCGTAGATCCGGTTGTTGAAGAGCAGGATCTTCAGGTTGACGTTCCGGCGCAGGGCATGGATGAGATGGTTGCCGCCGATGGACAGCGCGTCCCCGTCGCCCGTGACCACCCACACGGACAGGTCCCGCCGGCTCGCGGCGAGGCCGGTCGCGATCGCGGGGGCCCGCCCGTGGATGGAGTGCATCCCGTAGGTGTTCATGTAGTACGGGAAGCGCGAGGAGCAGCCGATGCCGGAGACGAAGACGATGTTCTCCCTGGCCAGCCCCAGCTCCGGCATGAAGCCCTGGACGGCCGCCAGGATCGCGTAGTCACCGCAGCCCGGGCACCAGCGCACTTCCTGGTCCGACTTGAAGTCCTTCATGGACTGCCGGCCTTCGGCCTTGGGCACGAGAGAGAGTGGCTCAGTGGTCATGGATGGCCTCCTTGAGCGCCGCGGCGAGCTGCTCCGCCTTGAACGGCATGCCGTTCACCTGGTTGTACGAGTGGGCGTCGACCAGGTACTTCGCCCGGATGAGGGTGGCGAGCTGGCCGAGGTTCATCTCCGGGACGACGACCTTGTCGTAGGCCTTCAGCACCTCGCCCAGGTTGCGTGGGAAGGGGTTCAGATGCCGCAGATGCGCCTGCGCGACCGCCTCCCCGGCCGCCCGCAGCCGTCGTACGGCGGCGGTGATCGGCCCGTACGTCGAACCCCAGCCCAGGACGAGCGTGGTGGCCCGGTGGGGATCGTCGACCTGGAGGTCCGGGACCTCGATGCCGTCGATCTTGGCCTGGCGGGTGCGGACCATGAAGTCGTGGTTGGCGGGGGAGTAGGAGATGTTCCCGGTCCCGTCCTCCTTCTCGATGCCGCCGATGCGGTGTTCTAGCCCCGGGGTGCCCGGGATCGCCCACGGCCGGGCGAGGGTCTGCGGATCCCGCTTGTACGGCCAGAAGACCTCGGTGCCGTCCTCCAGGGTGTGGTTCGGGCCCTGCGTGAACTGCACCCGCAGATCCGGCAGCTCGTCCAGCTCGGGGATCCGCCACGGCTCGGAACCGTTGGCGAGATAGCCGTCGGAGAGCAGGAAGACGGGGGTGCGGTAGACCAGGGCGATCCGCGCGGCCTCCAGGGCGGCGTCGAAGCAGTCCGCGGGGGTGCGGGGGGCGACGACCGGCACCGGCGCCTCGCCGTTGCGCCCGTACATGGCCTGCAGCAGATCCGCCTGCTCGGTCTTGGTCGGCAGCCCGGTGGAGGGGCCGCCCCGCTGGATGTCGACGACCAGCAGCGGCAGCTCCAGCGACACCGCGAGCCCGATGGTCTCGGACTTCAGCGCCACGCCGGGCCCGGAGGTCGTGGTGACGGCGAGGGACCCCCCGAAGGCCGCCCCGAGGGCGGCGCCGATGCCGGCGATCTCGTCCTCGGCCTGGAAGGTGCGCACACCGAAGTTCTTGTGCCGGCTCAGCTCGTGCAGGATGTCCGAGGCCGGTGTGATCGGGTACGAGCCGAGGAACAGCGGCAGATCCGCCTGCCGCGAGGCCGTGACCAGCCCGTACGCGAGCGCCAGGTTCCCGGAGATGTTCCGGTAGGTCCCCACGGGGAAGGCCTTCGCGGCCGGGGCGACCTCATAACTGACGGCGAAGTCCTCGGTCGTCTCCCCGAAGTTCCACCCGGCGCGGAAGGCGGCGATGTTGGCGGCCGCGATGTCGGGCTTCTTCGCGAACTTCGATCTCAGGAACTTCTCGGTGCCCTCGGTGGGCCGGTGGTACATCCACGAAAGGAGGCCGAGCGCGAACATGTTCTTGCTGCGCTCGGCCTCCTTGCGGGTGAGGTCGAATTCCTTGAGAGCCTCGACGGTCAGGGTGGTCAGCGGGACCGGATGGAGCTGGTAGCCGTCGAGGGAGCCGTCCTCCAGCGGCGAGGCCGCGTACCCCACCTTCTGCATCGCACGCTTGGTGAACTCGTCGGTGTTGACGATGATCTCCGCCCCGCGCGGCACATCCGCGATGTTCGCCTTCAGGGCCGCCGGATTCATCGCGACCAGCACATTCGGCGCGTCGCCCGGGGTGAGGATGTCGTGGTCGGCGAAGTGCAACTGGAACGAGGAGACGCCGGGCAGCGTGCCGGCGGGCGCGCGGATCTCGGCGGGGAAGTTCGGCAGGGTGGACAGATCGTTGCCGAACGACGCCGTCTCCGAGGTGAACCGGTCACCGGTGAGCTGCATACCGTCACCCGAGTCACCCGCGAACCTGATGATCACCCGGTCGAGACGGCGTACGTCCTTCGCCGTCGCGCCCGGTTTGCGCTGCTCTCCCACGACGGTCCCGTCGGCCTGCTCGGCCTGCCCGGTCTGTCCCGTTGCGCTGCTGACCCGACTGGTCACTGAACTGGACCTCCCTCGAGGTGGCTGTCCCGGAGGGGTCTTCGTGAAGGCCCTCCCTGGATCAACCCTACGTCTGTAAGGGTCGCCTTCCCTCGGCCGTTCGTATGACGGTCACTGCCCCGAGACGGCCCGGCACCCCGACTTGTCATGATTTCCCGCCCCACGGTGTCGCCCTGGTAGACGCACCGACCGAGTTCCCCGGTTCACGCGGGGAACGACGCCGGACGCGGTCCGATCACCTTCAACGCCTTCAAGGATCACCGTCGGGCCACAGTGCCACTCGCTCATGAATTGAGATAGGTGAGTACTGCTAGAACTCGACGGTGATCCCCGTCACTCGGCGAGAGCCCCAGCTTCAGGAAGATGTTGCTGACGTGCTTCTCCACGGCCCCGTCGCTGACGACGAGCTGCCGGGCGACGGCGGAGTTGGTCCGCCCCTCGGCCATCAGCCCCAGCACCTCCCGCTCACGCGGGGTGAGGGCGGCGAGCACGTCCTGCTTCCTGCTGCGCCCCAGCAGCTGCGCGACCACCTCCGGATCGAGCGCGGTCCCCCCGGAGGCCACCCGCACCACGGCGTCCACGAACTCCCGCACCTCGGCGACCCGGTCCTTGAGCAGATACCCCACCCCGCGACTCGAACCGGCCAGCAGTTCGGTGGCGTACCTCTCCTCCACGTACTGTGACAGCACCAGCACCCCGAGCCCCGGATGCGCCTTCCTCAGCTGTACGGCGGCCCGCACCCCCTCGTCGGTGTGCGTGGGCGGCATCCGCACATCGGCGACGACCACGTCCGGCAGCGCCCCCTCGTCATGCAGCTCGGTGATCGTCTTGACCAACGCGTCGGCGTCCCCGACCCCCGCGACCACCTCGTGCCCCCGGTCGGTCAGCAACCGGGTCAGCCCCTCCCGCAACAGCACCGAGTCCTCGGCGATGACCACCCGCACCCTGTCCTCCACGCTCCCGGCCCCCCAGCCGTCCACCCGTCAGTCGAACACCTCCAGCATTCCAGCAAGGGGGCCCTCTGTGCCTGTCAATGGGCCGATGCCAGGGGAGGACGACGCGAAGAGACCGGGACGAGGGCGGGAATAGGGCCCTGCGGGGTGGGGGTGCGACTTCCCGACAGAACCGGACGCGGCCCTTCCGGGGGTCCAGGGGGCGGTGCCCCTCGGCGGGGGCGGAGGAGCGAGGGGCGGAGCGTCTGGAGGACGGGAAGGGCGAGGGCGGCGGGCGGCGGGGCCGGCACCTCACGCCCGCCAGGGCGAGGGCGGGCGAGGGCGGCGGGCGGCGGGGCCGGCACCTCACGCCCGCCAGGGCAGCTCCGCCGTCACCCGCGTGGGCCCCCCGACCGGCGAATCCACCACCAGAATCCCGTCCACCGCGTCCAACCGCTCCGCCAGCCCCGCCAGCCCGGACCCGCCCGAGGCCTCCGCGCCACCCACCCCGTCATCCACCACCTGCAGCATCAACCGATCCTCCACCCGCCACACATCCACCGACGCCGACCGAGCCCGGCTGTGCTTGCTCACGTTCTGCAACAACTCCGACACCGTGAAATAAGCGATCCCCTCGATCGCGGCCACCGGCCGCGCCCCCAGATCCACCTCCACCCGCACCGGCACCGTGCACCGCGAAGCCACCGCCGACAACGCCGCGTCCAGCCCCCGGTCGGTCAGCACCGCGGGATGAATCCCCCGCGCCAGATCCCGCAGCTCCTGCAGCGCCGTCTTCACCTCGCCGTGCGCCTCGTCCACCATCCGCGCCGCCCCCCGCGGATCCTCCCGCAGCCTCTCCTTCGCCAGCCCCAGATCCATCGCCAGCGCCACCAGCCGCGCCTGCGCCCCGTCGTGCAGATCCCGCTCGATCCGCCGCAGATCCGCCGCCGCCGTGTCCACCACCACCCCCCGGTCCGACTCCAGCTCCACCACCCGTGACGCCAGCCGCGACGGCCCGAGCAGCCCGTGCACCAGCAGCCGGTCCACCGTCGTCAGCGCCCGCACGATCCACGGCGTCGCCAGCGTGACGAGCAGCCCCACCGACGCCGTGACGGTGATCTCGAAGGGGTTGTCCAGGTACACCCGGTGGTGCTGGTCGCCGTACAGCTGAAGGCCGTCCTGCCCCGCGTACATCGGGAACACCCAGAACCACAGCGGATACGTCAGCATCGTCCAGCCGAACACCCACACCGTGAGCGTCACGCAGAACGAGAACACCGCCCACGGAAACTGCACCAGCACGAACAGGGCATGCCGCCACGAGCTCCCGCTCCGCAGCACGGCCGCCATCCACGCCATCACCCCGGCACGCCCGTCCCGCCCCCGCACCCGCAACGGCTCCGGATCCCGCACCTCCAGCCCCAGCAGCCCCCGCGCCCTCGCCCGTTCCACCACCCCGAAGCCCCGGCAGGCCGCCAGGCCCGCCGCCAGCACCGGAATGCCGAGGAACGTCACCAGCAGCCCCGCCCCGACCGACAGCATGGTCACGGTGAACACGAACAGCGTGACACTCACCGGGAAACCGAGCAGCACATAGGCGAGCTCACGCCAGTGCCGCCCGCTCACCGGCTCGAGCAGCACGGCGGGCATCCGGCGCCGTCGACCCTCACGGGCCCCGTACGCGTACTCGCCCTCGTCCCGCCCATACGTCCCGTACCGCCCATACTGCGTGGCCATCGGCGCCGTCCGTTTCTACTCGTCTCCACACGCCCCGCTCATCGCGCAGCCGCTGTGACCCGCCTCCACCCTCCCCGGCACCGCCCCCGCGGGCCATCCAGTCCGTCGGTCTGTCGAAAGGGGGGTTTTCCCTACCTCGGCGCTACCGCCCCGGCTACCGCTCCGGCTCCCGCCACGGCAGCTCCGCCGTCACCGTCGTAGGACCCCCCACCGGCGACTCCACCACGAACACCCCGTCGACGGCGTCCAGCCGCTCCGCGAGCCCCCGCATCCCCGTCCCCGCGTCGAGCCGCGCCCCGCCCCGGCCGTCGTCCCCGACCTGGATGAGCAGCCGTTCGTCCGTCCGCCACACATCCACCGAGGCCGACCGCGCCCCGCTGTGCTTGCTGATGTTCTGCAACAGCTCCGACACGGTGAAGTAGGCGATCCCCTCGATGGCCGGCGCCGGTCTGGACACCAGATCGACGGTCACCTTCACCGGCACCGTGCACCGCGAAGCCACCGCCGACAGCGCGGCATCGAGCCCGCGGTCCGTCAGCACCGCGGGGTGGATGCCCCGCGCCAGATCCCGCAGCTCCTGCAGCGCCAGCTTCACCTCGCCGTGCGCCTCCTCCACCATCGCCGCCACCGCGTCGTCCGCCTGCCCCTCCTGCAACTTCTCCTTCGCCAGCCCCAGCCCCATCGCCAGATTCACCAGCCGCGCCTGCGCCCCGTCGTGCAGATCCCGCTCGATCCGCCGCAGATCCGCCGCCGCCGTGTCCACCACGACCCCCCGGTCCGACTCCAGCTCGGCGATCCGCCGCTCCAGCTCGTCGGACGGCGACAACAGCGCCCGCACCATCGCCCGGTCCACATTGGTCAGCCCCCGCGCCAGATACGGCAGGACCGGCCACAGCACGAACAGGGCGGGGACCACGACGCTGAACGTGAGGATGCCCCACGGCAGCCGGACGAAGTCGTACAGCACCGTCCGCCAGGCCACCGGATCCTTCAACGCCAGCCACATCTGCGCCACCGGCCCGCCCGCCCGGCGCCACGGCAGCGGGCTCGGCTCGTCGACCCGCACCCCGAGCAGCAACCGCGCCCGCGCCCGCTCGAACCGGCCCACCACCCGCGCCCCCGCCAGACCGAGCGCCAGCAGCGGCAACCCGACCACGGTGATCGTCAGCGAGGCGCCCGTGAACAACACCGTCATCACATAGACGAACCCGAACAACGACATCGGCAGATTCGCCAGGAGATGCGCGATCTCCTTCCATGTCTGCACATCGAGAGCGGGCCGCACCGGCGGCACCTCACCGTCGAGCCGCCCGCCGTCGGGCTGGTGGGAAGTGGTCATATGGGCTAGCCTGCCGCGCCGCACGCCCCCGCGCCATGAGGTTCCCCGCCCCCGCTCCCTGGGGAAAACCCCCGTCCCACGCTCCAAGGCGCGACGGCCTGCTTACCGTCCCTTTATCAGGGCCTAGACTCCGTGCGTACAGATCGTCGAAGAGGCCCGAGTGGCCGAAGAAGCCGAAGAGGCTGAGGTCAGGGAGCGAGGGGACGGACGTGCGGGAACCGACCGTCGAGATCGCGGCGGACTACTTCCGGTCCTATTCGGTCGTCGGACTGCTCGCCGTCATCGGTGTGCTGTTCGTGGCTGTCGCCTTCGGCGCGGGACGCCTGCTGCGCCCCGTGGTGCCGACCCCCGAGAAACTCCTGACGTACGAGTGCGGCGTCGACCCCGTCGGCGAGGGCTGGGCCCACACCCAGGTCCGCTACTACGTCTACGCCTTCCTCTACGTCATCTTCGCCGTCGACTCGATCTTCCTGTTCCCCTGGGCGACGGTCTTCGCCGCCCCCGGCTACGGCGCCACGACCCTCGTGGAGATGTTCATCTTCCTCGGCTTCCTCGCCGTCGGCCTGCTGTACGCATACAAGAAGGGCGTCCTGACATGGACGTGACCCCAGAGACGGCCGCTTCCGCCGAAACGACCGCCTCCGCACCCGTTCTCCTCCCGGAGCCGAAGCGCCTGGGTGCCCTCGCCCGTCTCGCCCCCGAGCCCATGAAGGTCGTCCTCAACTGGGGCCGCCGCTACTCGCTCTGGGTCTTCAACTTCGGCCTCGCCTGCTGCGCCATCGAGTTCATCGCCGCGTCGATGGCCCGCCACGACTTCATCCGCCTCGGCGTCATCCCCTTCGCCCCGGGCCCCCGCCAGGCCGACCTGATGGTCGTCTCCGGCACGGTCACGGACAAGATGGCCCCGGCCGTGAAGCGCCTGTACGAGCAGATGCCCGAGCCCAAGTACGTCATCTCCTTCGGCGCCTGCAGCAACTGCGGCGGCCCCTACTGGGACTCCTACTCCGTGACGAAGGGCGTCGACCAGATCATCCCCGTCGACGTCTACGTCCCCGGCTGCCCGCCCCGCCCCGAAGCCCTCCTCCAGGGCATCCTCAAGCTCCAGGAGAAGATCGCCCGGGAGTCCCTGCACGAGCGCTACGGCACCCACCGTCCGTCGGCCGCCGCCCTGCAGAGCGACCTGGTCAAGCCGCCGGCCGCTCAGCCGCCCACCGCAGAGGGGAACGCGGGATGACCACGATCGGTTGGCTGCCGGCCCCCGTCGAGGACCTCTTCGGCACGGACGCCACGGCCGAGGAGTCCTACGACGTCCTGACCGTCGACGTCCCGCCCGCGTCCTGGACCACCGCCCTGCGCACCGCCCGCGACGAACTCTCCTGCACCTACTTCGACTGGCTGAGCGCCGTCGACGAACCGGGCACCGGTTTCCGTGTCTCCGCCCACGTCGTCGCCCTCGGCCCGGTCCGCCGTCTGCTCCTGCGCACGACCGTCCCGCACGAGTCCCCGGCCCTCGCCTCCGCCGTCGACGTCTACGCGGGCGCCGCCTGGCACGAGCGCGAGACCCACGAGATGTTCGGCGTCGCCTTCGAGGGACACCCCTTCCTGCACCACCTCCTCCTTCCCGAGACCTTCGAAGGCCACCCCCTCCGCAAGGACTTCGTCCTCGCGGCCCGGGTCGCCAAGGCCTGGCCCGGCGCCAAGGAACCCGGCGAATCCGAGCACGGCGGCCCCAAGCGCCGCCAGATGCTGCCCCCCGGCGTCCCCGACCCCAACGACTGGGGCCCCCTCAAGGGCCAACTCCCGCCCGCCCCGGCCCGCCCGGCCCGGGCAGCGGGGGCCCGCGCCGCAGGCGACCGCCCGACCCGAGCCACCACCGGCGACCGCCCGGCCCGCCGCACCCGCACGGCAGCCCAGGGCTCCGCCAGCCAGACAGCCCCGGAAACCCCGGCCGCCGGCCAGCCGGCCCGGGAAACTCCCGCCCCGGCCGCCGGCCAGCCGGCCCCGGAAACCCCGGCCGCCGGCCAGCCGTCCCGGGAAACTCCCGCCCCGGCCGCCGGCCAGCCGGCCCCGGAAACCCCCGCCTCGGCCGTCGGTGCGGCCTCGGAGACATCCCCGCCCGCGCCGACGGCACGCCGATCAAGAACCGCAAGCCAGGGCTCGGCCTCCCAGCGCCCCGAGGCCCCCCAAACCCCTGAAGCCACAACGGCCCCGCAGGAAGCAGCGGGAAGGCCAACCCCCCAGGGAACCGACGCGCCGCAGGCCACGAACAGCACGGCGGACACCGGCACGGCAGGCATGGGGACGGAAGGCACCGGCACGGAAGGCATGGGGACGGAAGGCACCGGCACGGAAGGCGCCGGCGAGGCAGGCGCGGCTACAGGCAGCGTCGCCGACACGGCCCCGACCTCGCCCCCGGCCCCGGTGACCGGACGCCCCCCGTCCGGCCCCCGCCGCGCCCGTACCGCCTCCGAGGGCTCGGCTTCCCAGCGCACCCAGCCCCCGGCCCCCGAACCGCGCCCCGCCCGGACCCCCCGCAGCTCCGACGCTCCCTGGCACCACGCCCGCCCGGCCTTCGACGAGCCGGAAGCGGAGCGCGCCCGCAAGGAGCGGGACCAGGAGCCGGAGAGGGAGCGCGAGCCGAAGCTGGAGCCGGAGAGGGAGCGCGAGCCGAAGCCGGAGCCGGTGAAGGGCCGGGAGCCGAAGCAGGAGCGGGAGCAGGCCCCCGCATCCGAGCCGTCGGGCACCACCGCCCCGGACGCGAAACCGACGGCTGTGCCCGAGCAAGCGACCCAGCCCGAATCCGTGCCCGAGCAAGCGACCCAGCCCGAATCCGTGCCCGAGCAAGCGACCCAGCCCGAATCCGTGCCCGAGCAAGCGACCCAGCCCGAATCCGTGCCCGAACGCGCGCCCGAGGCCCACCCCGAACCCCCCGAGCCCGAGAACCCGTCAGGAGGCCCGCAGTGAACGACGCAGTGGACGTCACCCTGCGACTCCTGCTCGTCTTCGTCGTCTTCCTCACCTTCCCCCTGATCGTCGGTCAGACCGAGCACAAGGTGATGGCCCATATGCAGGGCCGCCTCGGACCGATGTACGCGGGCGGCTTCCACGGCTGGGCCCAGCTCATCGCGGACGGCGTGAAGTTCGCGCAGAAGGAGGACGTGGTCCCCGCCGGCGCGGACCGCCGTATCTTCCAGCTCGCCCCCGCCGTCGCCCTCCTGCCCTACCTCCTCGTCCTCCTCGCCATCCCGATCGGCCCCGGCGAGGGCGCCGTCGGCCAGGCCCTGGACGCCGGTGTGTTCTTCGTCCTCGCCGTGATGGGCGTCGGTGTGCTCGGCTCCCTCATGGCCGGCTGGGCCAGCGCCAACAAGTTCTCCCTCCTCGGCGGTCTGCGCACCGCCGCCCAGCTCCTCGCCTACGAACTCCCGATGCTGCTCACCGCCGCCTCGGTGGCGATGGCGGCCGGGACGGTCTCCCTGCCCGGCATCGTCGACGCCTTCGAGTGGTGGTGGCTGCCCTGGCAGATCGTCGGCGCGATCGTCTTCTTCGTCGCCGGCCTCGCCGAACTGCAGCGCCCGCCGTTCGACATGCCCGTCGCCGACTCGGAGATCATCTTCGGCGCGTACACCGAGTACACCGGTCTGCGGTTCGCCCTCTTCCTCCTCGCCGAGTACGCCGGGATCGTCGTCCTGTGCGGCCTGACCACCGTCCTCTTCCTGGGCGGCTGGCACGGCCCCTGGGGTGCCGACGGCCTCGGCTGGGTGTGGACCCTGCTGAAGACGGCCGTCCTCGCCTTCGTCGTCATCTGGCTGCGCGTCACCTATCCCCGGCTGCGCGAGGACCAGCTCCAGAAACTCTCCTGGACCCTCCTCGTCCCCCTCTCTCTCGCCCAGATCGCCCTCACCGGCGTCGTCAAGGTGGTGATCTCCTAGTGGCCCCCATTCCTGGCTCCGGCCTCGCCAAGGGCCTGGCCGTCACCCTGCGCACGATGACGAGGAAGTCCGTCACCGAGCAGTACCCGGACGCCCAGCCGGAGCTCCCGCCCCGCACCCGGGGCGTGATCGGTCTCTTCGAGGAGAACTGCACGGTCTGCATGCTCTGCGCCCGTGAGTGCCCCGACTGGTGCATCTACATCGACTCCCACAAGGAGACCGTCCCGCCCGCCGCCCCCGGCGGCCGTGAGCGCAGCCGCAACGTCCTCGACCGCTTCGCCATCGACTTCTCCCTGTGCATGTACTGCGGTATCTGCATCGAGGTCTGTCCTTTCGACGCCCTGTTCTGGTCCCCGGAGTTCGAGTACGCCGAGACCGACATCCGTGAGCTCACCCACGAGCGGGACAAGCTCCGCGAGTGGATGTGGACGGTTCCGGCCCCGCCCGCCCTCGACCCCGCCGCCGAGGAGCCGAAGGAGATCGCCGCCGCCCGCAAGACGGCGGAGAAGCTGGCCGCCGCCCAGGCCCAGCCCACCGATCCCGCCGAGCCCGCCCAGCCCGCCGAGCCCGTCGATCCGGCAGGTCCCCAGGGAGGAGAGTCGTGAGCCCCGCCTCCTCCGTCGCCACCGCGGCCCTGGCCGCCGCACCGCACGGCTTCCTCTCCCCGACCGGAGTGGAGATCGCCTTCGTCCTCGTGGGCCTGGCCACCTTGGGTGCCGCCCTCGTCACCGTCACCACCCGGCAACTGGTCCACGCCGCCCTGTGGCTGGTGGTCGCCCTCGGCGGCCTCGCCGTCGAGTACCTTCTGCTCACCGCGGAGTTCATCGCCTGGGTGCAGGTCCTCATCTACGTCGGTTCCGTCGTCGTCCTCCTCCTCTTCGGTCTGATGCTCACCAAGGCCCCCATCGGCCGGTCCCCGGACGCCGACTCCGGCAACCGCTGGGCCGCCCTCACGGTCGCCGTCGCCGCGGCCGCCGCGCTCGTCTGGGTGGTCGTCGACGCCTTCCGCACCACCTGGATCGACCTGGACGGCCCCGCCGCCGGCTCCACCGAGGTCACCGGAGCGAGCCTCTTCCAGAACTGGGTCCTTCCCTTCGAGGCCCTCTCCGTCCTCCTCCTCGCGGCCCTGGTCGGCGCGATCGTCCTGTCCCGCAAGGCGAAGGCGGAGCCCGATGCGAGCTCTCCCCCCGTGAACGCCCGGGGCGTCACCAGGAGTTCCTCATCGGTCACAGAAAGTGGCGAGAAAATTCCCGGCACCTCGGCCGAGCAGGAAGGCGCCCGCTGATGCACCTCGCCTATCCCGCCGTCCTCGCCGCCCTCCTCTTCTGCACCGGCCTCTACGGCGTCCTCGCCCGTCGCAACGCGATCCTGGTCCTGATGTCGGTCGAGCTGATGCTCAACGCCGTCAACCTCAACCTCGTCGCCTTCGACGTCTGGCTCAGCCGCGCCGCCGAGGAGACCCTGCACTCCGGGCAGGCCCTGACCCTGTTCACCATCGCCATCGCCGCCGCCGAGATCGGCATCGGCCTGGCCATCGTCCTCGCCGTGTACCGGGCTCGCGGCACCTCGGACATCGACCGGCTCCGCGACACCGCCGAGGGCCACGACACCGACACCCCCGAGACCGGGCCGGGCACCGAGAAGGCTGAGGCCACCGCGTGACCACGACCACCCTCGCCGTCCTCGTCCCCCTCCTTCCCTTCCTGGGCGCGGTGGCCGGCCTGCTCCTCGGACGCAACGCCCCCGGATTCGTCCGCCCCCTCGCCGTCCTGCCCACCCTCACCTCCCTCGTCCTCGCCGCCGTCGTCGCCGTACGCCAGGGCGGTGACGCCGCCCTCACCGCGGCCACCGAACTCACCCCCACCGGCTCGATCCCGATCGAGCTCTCCCTGTACATCGACGGCTTCGCCGCCCTGGTCGCCGTCCTGGTCGGCACGGTCGCCACCTGTGTGCAGATCTACTCGACCGGCTACCTCCGCGAGGACCCGCGCTACCCGTCGTACGCCGCGCTCGTCTCCCTCTTCACCTCCGCGATGTTCCTGGTCGTCTACACCGGCGACCTGATCGTGCTGCTGGTCGGCTGGGAGGTCATGGGCATCTGCTCCTACTTCCTCGTCGGCCACTACTGGGAGACCCCCGAGGCCCGCGCCGCCTCCCTCAAGGCCTTCCTGGTCACCAAGCTCGGCGACGTCCCCTTCCTCATCGGCCTGTTCGCCCTCGCCACCGACGCCGGCTCCTTCGAGATCACGAAGATCCTCGACGCCGTCGCCCACGGCGGGCTCGACCACCCCACCGTCATCGCCCTGCTGCTCCTCGCGGGCGTCGCCGGCAAGTCCGCGCAGTTCCCGCTGCACACCTGGCTCCCCGACGCGATGGCCGGCCCCACCCCCGTCTCCGCGCTGATCCACGCCGCGACGATGGTCGCCGCCGGTGTCTACTTCATCGCCCGGCTCCTCCCGGTCTTCGAGGCCTCCCAGGCCGCGATGGTCGTCCTCGCCGTGATGGCCGCCGTCACCATGGTCGGCTCCGGCCTCGCGGCGCTCGCGCAGGACGACATCAAACGCGTCCTCGCCTACTCGACGATCGGCCAGCTCGGCTACATGACCGGCGCCCTCGCCGTCGGCGACCGCTCGGCCGCCGTCTTCCACCTCCTCTCGCACGGCGCCTTCAAAGCGCTGCTGTTCCTCGCCGCCGGCGTGATCATCCACGCCGCCGGCACCAACTCGCTCGCCGCCATGTCCCGGATGAGCCGGCTGCGCGAACGCATCCCCGACGCCTACTGGACGATGACCGTGGCGCTCCTCGCGCTCGCCGCGATCCCGCCGTTCAGCGGCTTCTTCTCCAAGGAGTCCGTCCTCGGCGCCGCCGAGCACGTCACCACCGGCCACACCGAGCACGCCCCCGGCGCCGCCGGCTGGCTGATCCTGATCGCCGGACTGATCACCGCCCTCCTCACCGCCGCCTATGCCACCCGGCTGTGGCTGCTGGCCTTTTACGGCCGGGGCGCCGAGGCCCCCGACCACGGCCGCCAGCCGCTGACCATGACCGTCGTGCTGTGGGTCCTCGCCGTCCCGTCCCTGGGCCTCGGCGCACTCGCCTACCGCACGCTCCCCGGCTGGTTCGACGGCAACGACCTCGCCCCGACCGTCACCACCTCCGTGCTCGGCACGGGGGTCGCCCTGGCCGGCGCACTCGTCGCGTACGCCGCCTGGCGCCACCTCCGGGCGCTGGCGGCCGTCGCCCCCCTGGGCGCGGTCGCCGCACACCCCGAGGGCGACGCCGCCCAGGTCGAGGCCGAGGCCATCGCGACCCACGAGCCCGCCTACGGCGACGTGGCCTCCGCGCCCGACCCGGCGGACCCCGGACGGCTCCTGCTCGGCCCGCTGCACCGCCACGCCGCCGCCGGCTTCCACCTCGACGCCGTGTACTCGGCGCTGTTCGTCCGCCCCGTCCAGGGCGGCGCGAGCCTCGTCCGGTTCCTCGACCGCGAGGTCGTCGACACCTACGTACGCGGCGCGGGCGCCCTGCCCCGCTGGCTCGGCGCGGCCGTACGGCGCGCCCAGACCGGCAACGTCCAGACCTATGTGAGCGCGCTGCTCGCCGGCACCGTCGTCCTGGCGGTCGCCGTCCTCCTCGTCGCCTCGGGAGCGTGAGCAGGCGTGATCGATATCAACGAGTCCGTGATGCAGTTCCTTCTGGCGTTCGTCGTCGTCGGCCCGCTCCTCGGCGCCGCCGCCGCTCTCCTGCCCGCCCCGCCGGGGCTGAAGGGGAAGTCACCCGAGCAGGCCGTGCTCCGGCACGGCGTCACGGTGACCGGCGTGATCCTCGCCGCCGCGATCGTCCTCGCACTGGGCTTCGACCACGACCACCCGTCGAAGATGCAGGCCAGCACGGACATCAGCTGGATCCCGGCACTCGACGTGCGCATCCACCTGGGCATCGACGGCATCTCCCTCCCCCTCGTGGTCCTGACCGCGCTGCTGACCTTCCTCTGCGCGCTCTACTCGTACTTCAAGATGCCTTCGGGGCCGACCCCCAAGGCCTTCGTCGCACTGCTGCTCGTCCTCGAGTCCGGCACCCTCGCCACCTTCGCCGTCCTCGACCTGCTGCTGTTCTTCCTCGCCTTCGAGACGGTCCTCATCCCGATGTACTTCCTCATCGCCCGCTGGGGCGGCGAGGGCCGGGCCCGGGCGGCGACGAAGTTCATCCTGTTCACGCTGCTCGGATCCGTGGTCATGCTGCTCGGCCTGCTCCTGATCGGAATCAAGGCGGGCACCTTCGACATGGTCGCACTCGCCACTGACAACGGCCGGTCGCTCAGCACATCCGTGCAGGTCATCGCGGTTCTGACGATCGGGATCGGGCTCGCCGTCAAGACCCCGATGTGGCCCCTGCACAGCTGGCTGCCCGACGCCCACACCGCCGCCCCGACCGTCGGCTCCGTCCTGCTCGCCGGCGTCCTGCTGAAGATGGGTACGTACGGGTTCGTCCGGATCCTCCTCCCGATCGCACCCGACGGCTTCCACACCTTCGCGCCCTACCTCGCCGCCTTCGCCGTCGTCGGGATCATCTACGGATCCCTCGCCTGCCTGGCCCTCGCCAAGCAGGGCGCCAAGGGCGATCTCAAGCGGCTCATCGCCTACTCCTCCGTCGGCCACATGGGCTTCGTCCTGCTCGGCATCGCGTCCACCACCCCCACCGGCGTGAACGGCGCCCTGTTCGCCAACATCGCCCACGGCCTCATCACCGGCCTGCTGTTCTTCCTCGTCGGCGCCCTGAAGGACCGCACCGGCACCACCGACCTGGACGCCCTCGCCGAACAGACCGGCGCCGCGCTCTACGGCAAGGCACCCCGCCTCGGCGGACTGCTCGCCTTCGCCGCCGTCGCCTCCCTGGGCCTGCCCGGCCTCGCCGGATTCTGGGGCGAGATGCTAGCCATGTTCGGCGCGTTCGACCCGGCCGCCGACCTCAGCCGCCCGGCCTTCCTCACCTTCACCGCGATCGCCGCCTTCGGCACCCTGCTCACGGCCGCTTACCTGCTCGTCGTGGTCCGCCGCGTCTGCATGGGCGCCCTCCCGCAGGACACGCCGAAGCTCACCGACGTCCAGTCGTACGAGTTCGCGGCCTGGACCCCGCTCGTCGCCCTCACCGTCGTAGCCGGCCTGTGGCCGAAGGCCCTCCTCGGCCTGACCGACCCGGCCGTGCAGCAGCTCCTCGCAGGAGGCACCCGATGAGCTCCCCGGCCCAGCTCCTTGCCCAGCCCCTGGCCGCGTCACTGGTCCAGTCCGTCGACTGGCTCGCGATCGCCCCGCCCACGCTCGCGGCGGTCGTCGCCCTCGTCGTCCTGGTCGCCGACCTGTTCGTCGCCGACGCGCGCAAGCCGCTCCTCGGCTGGCTCTCCGTCGCCGGACTCGCCGCCTCCACCGCCCTCCTGCTGCCCCTCCTCGACGGCGACCGCTCCACCTTCTGTCTGACCGCCGACCCGGACGCGTGCAGCTACACCGCCGACCGCTTCACCCTCGTCATCCAGTTCCTGGTCCTCGGCGGAGCCCTGCTGGCCGCCCTCCTGTCGGTCACCGTCCTGAAGGACGCGCGCGGCAGACTCCCCGAAGGCGAGTTCTGGTTCCTGCTGCTGTCCTCCGCCGCAGGCGCCGCCCTGCTGCCCGCCTCCCGCGACCTCGCCACCCTCGTCGTCGCCCTGGAGGTCGCCTCCCTGCCCGCGTTCGCCCTCGTCGGCATCCGCCACGGCGACCGCAGGTCCGCCGAGGCCGCCCTGAAGTTCTTCCTGTCGTCGGTCACCGCCACCGCCGTCAGCCTGATGGGCATCAGCTTCCTCTACGCCACGACCGGCACCCTCTACCTCACCCAGGTCGCCGACCGCATCCAGCACGTCGACGGCCGACTCGACACCCTCGCCCAGACCGGCGTCGTCCTCACCCTCGTCGGCTTCGCCTTCAAGACGGCCGCCGTCCCCTTCCACTTCTGGGTCCCCGACACCTACGTCGGCGCCCCCCTGCCGATCGCCGCCTATCTGTCCGTCGTCGGCAAGGCCGTCGGCTTCTCCGGCCTCATCCTCGTCACGGTCGTCGGCCTGCCCTCCTACGCCGACGTCTGGGGCCCCGCCCTGGCCGCGCTGGCCGCCCTCACCATGACCGTCGGCAACGTCGGCGCCCTCCGCCAACAGGCCACGCGCGCGTACAGCGCCGTACGCCTGCTCGCCTGGTCCTCCGTCGGACAGGCCGGCTACCTCCTCGTACCGATCGCCGCCGCCGCGTACACCGACGACGCCGAGCACGCCATCGGCTCCACCGTCGCCTACGCCCTCATGTACGCCGCCGTGAACCTCGGCGCCTTCGCCGTGGCCGCCCTGGTGGGCCGTACGAGCCCGCAGAACCGCCTCACGGACTACCGGGGCCTCTACGCCCGCAACCCCCTCTCCGCACTCCTCCTGGCCTTCTTCCTGCTCTGCCTGGCCGGACTGCCGCCGGGCATCATCGGGCTCTTCGCGAAGGTCACCGTCTTCTCGGCGGCCGTCGACGCGGGCCTGGGCTGGCTCGCCGTCCTCATGGCCGTCAACGTCGTGATCGCCCTGTACTACTACCTCCAGTGGACGGCTCTGCTGTTCCGCGCCCCCGAGGGCGAAACCGAGGGCGAAACGGTCAAGCACCGCGTCCCCGCCCCGCTCACCGCCGCGATCACCCTCACCGCCGCCCTCGGCATCGTCCTGTCCGGAGCACCCCAGCTGATCCTGCGCTTCACCGACACCGGCCTCTTCTGAGCGCCCCACGCGCGCGTACACACCCGCCGAGGCACGCACGCCCCACCGTCACCCCGACGGCCCACACCCCTGCCCGTACGCACAAGGGAACTAGTGACTCCCACCTGGCGTTGACCAGTACGGGAGGGTCCACTGGACGTGACACCACGACTCCAGTGGGCACCGGAGAGACGGAACATCCGCAAGCAAAGGGTTCCCCTGCTGCACGATTTGGAGGGCGTACCGTGCACCGCCGGCACAACGGGCTCAGGACGGCAGTACTCCTCGGGGGACTGTCCGCGCTCATCATCGTCATCGGCAGCTTCTTCGGCCGCACGGGGCTCGTCGTCGCGCTCGTGATCGCCCTCGGGACGAACGCGTACGCGTACTGGAACAGCGACAAGCTGGCGCTCCGCGCGATGCGCGCCCGTCCCGTCAGCGAGTTCGAGGCACCCGCCCTGTACCGGATGGTCCGGGACCTCTCCACCCAGGCCCGCCAGCCCATGCCACGGCTGTACATCTCCCCGACCGAGGCCCCCAACGCCTTCGCCACCGGCCGCAACCCGCGCAACGCCGCCGTGTGCTGCACCGAGGGCATCCTGCGCATCCTCGACGAGCGCGAACTGCGCGGAGTCATCGGCCACGAGCTCAGCCACGTCTACAACCGCGACATCCTCATCTCCTCCGTCGCCGGAGCCCTCGCCTCCGTGATCATGTTCCTGGTCAACTTCGCCTGGCTGATCCCGATCGGCCGCTCCGACGACGACGACGGCCCCGGTCTGCTGGGCATGCTCCTGATCATGATCCTCGGCCCGCTCGCCGCCAGCCTCATCCAACTCGCCATCAGCCGCTCCCGGGAGTACGAGGCGGACGCCTCCGGAGCCCAGCTCACCGGCGATCCGCTTGCCCTCGCCGGCGCCCTGCGCAAACTGGAGATGGGCACCAAACAGCTCCCGCTGCCCCCCGAGCCCCGGATCGAGACCGCGAGCCACATGATGATCGCGAACCCCTTCCGTCCCGGCCAGGGCCTCTCCAAGATGTTCTCGACCCACCCGCCGATGGCGGAACGCATCGCCCGGCTCGAGAAAATGGCAGGTCGCCCCCAGTGAAGACCATCCTGAACGTCATCTGGCTCGTCCTGAGCGGTTTCTGGCTGTTCCTCGCCTACCTCCTCGCGGGCCTACTGCTGTGCGTCACAGTTATCGGCATTCCGTTCGGCATCGCCGCGTTCCGTATCGGCGTCTACGCCCTCTGGCCCTTCGGCTACACCACGGTCGAGCGGCGGGACGCGGGTGCGCCCTCCTGCGTCGGCAATGTGCTCTGGCTGGTCCTCGCCGGCTGGTGGCTGGCCCTCGGACACATCGTCACCGGGATCGCCCTGTGCGTGACCATCATCGGGATTCCGTTCGGCATCGCGAACTTCAAGCTGATCCCGGTCTCGCTGTTCCCGCTGGGCCGCGAGATCGTGCCCACGGACCAGCCGTTCGCCTGACGGTGACGCGGCGAGCCGCGGGTGAGGCGGTTGTCCACAAGCGGCCGGTCGTCCACAGGCAGACGCCGTTGTCAGTGGCGTCCGGCACCATGAACGCATGACCGAGCACGAGCAGATACCGCAGAAGCCATAGCCACCGCATCACGGAGCGTCCGGCCGCTCACCAGCCGCCCAGCCGTTCACCGCCGCCCGGTCGGCCGCCTCCGCACCCCGTATGCGACCACGCCCACCGCCAGGACGGCCGCGCCCGTCACCACGGACGTCACCGGCAGGGCGAACGCCAGCGTCACACAGCCCAGCAGGCCCACCGCGGGAAGCGCCCTCGCCGTCGCGGAGTCGTCCAGGGTCCAGGCCGAGGCGTTGGCCACCGCGTAGTAGGCGAGTACTCCGAAGGAGGAGAAACCGATCGCGCCCCGTACGTCCACCGTGGCGGCGAGGACCGCCACCACCGCGCCGACGGCCAGTTCGGCGCGGTGAGGCACCTGGAAGCGCGGGTGGACGGCCGCCAGGGCGCCGGTCAGGTGGTGGTCGCGGGCCATCGCCAGGGTCGTGCGGGAGACGCCCAGGATGAGCGCGAGCAGGGAGCCCAGCGCGGCCACGGCCGCGCCCACCCGGACGACCGGAACCATCCCCGGTGCGCCGGCCGCCCGCACCGCGTCGGCCAGGGGGGCCTGCGCCCGCCCGAGCTCCCCGGCGCCGAGCACGGAGAGGACGGCGACCGCCACGCACGCGTAGACGGCGAGGGTGATGCCCAGCGCGAGCGGGATCGCGCGGGGGATGGTGCGCGCCGGATCCCGTACCTCCTCACCGAGGGTCGCGATGCGCGCGTACCCGGCGAACGCGAAGAACAGCAGACCGGCAGCCTGCAGCACCCCGCCCAGGCCTTCCGAGGCCCCGATGTCCAGCCGCCCGGCGTCGGACGCCCCGGAGCCGAGACACACCACGACCACGGAAGCGAGGACCGCCAGGACCACCGTCACGATCGCCCGCGTCAGCCAGGCCGACTTCTGGATACCGCCGTAATTGACCGCGGTCAGCGCCACCACGGCCGCGACCGCCACCGCGTGCGCCTGCCCCGGCCAGACGTACGCCCCGACCGTCAGCGCCATCGCCGCACAGGAGGCCGTCTTGCCGACCACGAACGACCAGCCGGCCAGGTACCCCCAGAACTCGCCGAGACGTTCGCGCCCGTAGACGTACGTCCCGCCCGAGGCCGGGTACAGGGCGGCGAGGCGGGCCGACGACATGGCGTTGCAGTAGGCGACCAGCGCGGCGAGGGCCAGGCCGAGCAGCAGCCCGGAGCCCGCGGCGTGCGCGGCGGGGGCGAGGGCGGCGAAGACGCCGGCTCCGATCATCGAGCCGAGCCCGATGACCACGGCGTCGCCGACGCCGAGGGTTCGGCGCAGTGCGGAGGGGGCTCCCGACTGTGTCATGGGCCGCACCCTACTGACCGGCGGAACCACCGGATGCCGTGATGACGTCGTCCGGGACAACACGGCGAGAACACGACATGAACCCGAGTGAACGCGACACGGACCCGCGGGCGACGGAGGACGTCGGGGCGGGACGTGTCACGCCGAGGACGGCCCGTCCGGAGCGAGCGAGATCACAGTGCCCGGACAGCACGGGCACAGCGCGGAAGGGCAGGTTCAGGGCATGGGCATCATCAGCTGGATCATCCTGGGACTGTTGGCCGGAGTCATCGCCAAGGTCCTGCTGCCGGGGCGTGACCCGGGCGGGTTCATCGGCACGACCTTCATCGGCATCGCGGGCGCGTTCAGCGGCGGCTGGATCTCGGCCCGTTGGCTGGACCACCCCATCACCAAGGACTTCTACGACGGCGCCACGTGGGTGGCGGCGATCGGCGGATCGCTCGTGCTGTTGATCGTCTACCGGCTGCTGTTCGGCAACTCGCGCGACTGACGCGGGGAAGGGCGGCGGACCGTCCGGCGGACGAGAAGGGCGGGCACTGCGGGGGTGCCCGCCCTTCGTCGCCACCGGGAGTGTCCGGCCGGTCGGCCGACTACCGGTAGTTCACGAACTGCAGCGCGAAGTCGAAGTCCTGACCCTTCAGCAGGGCGATGACGGCCTGCAGGTCGTCACGGCTCTTGGAGCTGACGCGCAGTTCGTCGCCCTGGACCTGGGCCTTCACGCCCTTGGGGCCCTCGTCGCGGATGAGCTTCGCGACCTTCTTCGCGTTCTCCTGGGAGATGCCCTCCTTGATCTCCGCGAAGAGCTTGTACTCCTTGCCGGAGAGCTGGGGCTCGCCCGCTTCCAGCGCCTTCAGCGAGATCCCGCGCTTGATCAGCTTCGACTGGAAGACGTCGAGGACAGCCTTCACCCGGTCCTCGGAGTTCGCCTCCATCAGGATCTTTTCACCGGACCACGAGATCGAGGCGCCCACGCCCTTGAAGTCGTAGCGCTGCGAGATCTCCTTGGCGGCCTGGTTGAGGGCGTTGTCGACCTCCTGCCGCTCGACCTTCGAGACGATGTCGAAACTGGAGTCGGCCATGTCCTGTGGCTCCTTGTATCGGGGTGCGTGTGAGGTGCGTGTCGGCGTACGTGGGGGCGGCCGCCGAGCCCCGGGTGATCCGGGGCCGCATCCGGACAAGCCTAGCCACCCGTGGTCCTCCGGGTGGAGATCAATCGGGTGGCGAAGCACCCCTCGGCATCGGGTATTGTTTACGTCGTTGCCAGGGAGCACCGCCGAAAAGCGGTTCGAACGGCAGCAAACCCCGGCGGTGTGCCCGAGCGGCCAAAGGGAGCAGACTGTAAATCTGCCGGCTCAGCCTTCCCAGGTTCGAATCCTGGCGCCGCCACACGGGAAACAAAGGGCCCGTGACCTGCTGTCGAAGCAGGTCACGGGCCCTTTGTCGTATGTGTCGGGTGCCGGCCCGGCAGCCCGGGTGGGTCAGCTGTCGGGCTGCTTCGTTGCCTGTTTCACCTCTGCTTCCACGTCGCTGCGTGGTCTCCCCTCGGCCTTGGCGTACTCCGTAACCGCCGCCTGGACGTCGCGGGCGAGGTCGCGCCAGGCTCTCCAGGCGGTTTCGTAGGTCTCGGTCTGGGTCTCCGACCAGGGCGTGGCCGTCGGAGGGCCGTAGGCGTCCCGTAGCTCCTCGACCCTTGCGTGGGTCTCGTCGGCCAGTCGCTGCATCGCCACGAGTTCCTCGAAGGTATGTGCCATATGTCCGGATGCTAGGGAGGTCGCGGCCGATCCGCGCGGCGAGCGGGGCGGGTGCCGCGGCCCGCTACCCGCGTGGCCCACTGCGGCACACTGGCCCCATGTCCAGCGGAGCCAGCCGTCGCAGAGTCTGTCCCGAGTGCCGTCGCGAGATCGCCGTCGTCGCCGGACGGTTCGCCCGGCACGACCCGCCGGGGGCACGCGAGAGCGGGGAACTCGTCTACTGCCCCGGGTCGCGCAGGACGGCGCAACTGGGCGCCCTGCAACCGTCGTTGGACGGGTACGTCGTGCCCGAGTTCCCGGGGCAGCTCTCGCTGTTCTGACGGCGGCTCGGCTGAGTCCCCCTCAGTTCCCCGCCACCGACTTCACCGCCACCGACACCGGTGCCGAACCGCTGATCAGCTCCAGGGTGAGGCCGGAGGTGGCCGGGGTGTCCAGGAGTTCCGCGAGGACGGTCGCCACGTCGTCACGCGGGATCGGGCCGCGGCCCGTGTGGGCCTCCAGCCGGACCAGGCCGGTCCCGGGATCGTCCGTGAGCAGTCCGGGACGCAGGATCGTCCAGTCGAGGGAGTCCAGACCCCGTACGTGGGCGTCGGCCTCGCCCTTGGCGCGTTGATAGACGTCGAAGACCTCCTGGCCCCGGTGCCCGGGGTCCGCGCCCATCGACGACACGATGACGAAGCGCCGTACGCCCGCCAGGACCGCCGCGTCGGCGAACAGCACCGCCGCGCCCTTGTCGACGGTGTCCTTGCGGGCCGCCCCGCTGCCCGGTCCCGCGCCCGCCGCGAACACCGCCGCGTCCGCGCCCCGCAGCCGCTCGGCGACCGCCTCCACCGACGCCGACTCCAGGTCCAGTACGACCGGTTCGGCGCCGGCCGCCCGCAGATCCGCGGCCTGTTCCGCCGTGCGGATGATCCCCGCGACCTCGTCCCCGCGCCCGGCGAGCAACCGCTCCAGCCGCAGCGCGATCCGACCATGTCCACCAGCGATGACAATGCGCATGCTTCCGACCGTACGCCCGGGTGTACGGGACTGCCGGGCGCGAGCCCTGGGACGCGCCCGGGAGACGCCGACGCGCTACGACAACTCCCCGCGCCCCTGCCTCGGCAGTCCCGGTTCCGCCGGGGGCGTCGAGGAGTCGCAGTACTCGCGGACCGCGCTCGTACGGGCGACCACCCGGCCGCGGTGGATCACGACGCGGCTGTAGCCGAGGGAGAGCGCGCCCGCCAGGCGGGCGCCGCGCACGGCCAGCAGGTCGGCCGGGAAGCCCGCCTCGACGCGGATCTCCGGCAGCCCGAGGGCCGCCCGCGCGCGGGTGCTCACGGCGTCGTAGGCCTCCTCGGGGCGCAGGCCGTGGCGGGAGACGAGGAGGTAGGCCGCCTCCAGCGGATCGCCGCGGCCTACGGGGTTGGACAGGTCGCGCAGGGCCCCGCTGCCGGCCGCCACCCGTACCCCGGCCGCGCGCAACAGCCGTACGGGCGCCGTGCCGTCGTCCTCCGAGGCGCCGCAGCCGCCCTGCGGGAGGCACACCACCGTCACCCCGGCGGCGGCCAGTCGGTCCGCGGTGCGGCCGGCCGCGGTGGCGGAGAGCCGGCCGAGGCCGCCGCAGGGGCTCAGGGTGACCCCGGGGCGCAGCCCGCCGGCCATCGCCGCGAGCCGGGCGAGGCGGGCCGGGTCGCGGGCGTCGGTGTGCAGATCGACCGGGCAGCCGTGCTCGGCGGCGACCTCCAGGACGCTCTCCACATACCCGGTCGGGTCGGGGTCGAGGTCGGGGCAGCCGCCGGCCACCGAGGCGCCCATCTTCAGCGCGTCCCGCAGCATCGCGAGACCGTCCGCGCCGGCCACGCCGGTCAGCAGTCGCGGCATCGCCACCGTGGTCACCTCGGCGAGCCCGCGCAGCGAACGAGCGGCCCGCAGGACGGCGGTCAGCGCGCCGAGGCCCTGGACGTCGCCCACGCGCACCTGGGCCCGCAGCGCGGTCGCGCCGTGCCCGAGCTGGAGCAGGGCGGCCTCGACGGCGCGGCGCTGGACGTCCTGGGGGCTGTACGGGACGGGGCCGTCGAGGTCGGCCGTCAGGGCCGTGTCCATGTGCGCGTGGGGCTCGGCGGGGGCCGGCAGGAGGAGGTGGCCGGAGAGGTCGACCCGTGTGGCGCCGGTGGGGGACGGGCCGGGCGCCAGGCTGCCGGCCGTGCCGACCGCCTCGATCCGGCCGCGGGCCAGCCGGACGTCCACGGTCCTGCCGTCCGTCAGCCGTGCCCCGCACAGCAGCAGCGCGGCCGGGTCCGTGCCGCCCGGGGCGCCGGACGGGGAGGAGGACGGCGGGGGTGGCTCGGGCCGGCTGTCGGGCATCGCGCTCCAGAGGGTTCGGGGGCTCGGGGCTCGGGGCGGGGAGCTCGGAGCTCGTGAGGAGCTGGGTGGGGGAGGCAAGGTCACTCAGAGTGAGTCGAGCCTAGGGCGGCGCTCCGGCGCGGGCGGGGAGGAGCGCAATAGTCGTACCGGTGTGGTGGGGGTGGTCGCGGTGGTCCCGTGCGGGGTGGGGGAGGTCCACGGGGCCGCCGGGACCGGTGCCGGGGCCGTCCGCAGGGCTGCGCGGCGGGTCCCTCCGGAGGGCCGCGAAACGGATTTGGGTGAACGGCTGCGGACCGTGTAATGTCTTCATCGCTCGCCCCAATAGCTCAGTCGGCAGAGCGTCTCCATGGTAAGGAGAAGGTCTACGGTTCGATTCCGTATTGGGGCTCTGGTGTGAGAGGTTCCCGTCGCGAGGCGGGGACGGATCACATCAAAGCGGTGTAGCTCAGTCGGTAGAGCAAGCGGCTCATAATCGCTGTGTCACCGGTTCAAGTCCGGTCACCGCTACTGACAGTAGCCGATTGTGGGGTCGGTCCTTCGATCGGCTACTCTTTCTTGCGTTAAACCAATCCCATCCGTTCGTCAAGGAGCACTCACGTGGCTGCCACCGACGTCCGCCCGAAGATCACGCTGGCCTGCGTGGAGTGCAAGGAGCGGAACTACATCACCAAGAAGAACCGGCGTAACAACCCGGACCGACTGGAGATGAAGAAGCACTGCCCGCGTTGCAACGCGCACACCGCGCACCGCGAGACGCGATAAATCAGGCTCGTATGCGAGGCCGTCCCCGAGTGATCGGGGGCGGCCTCGCGTCGTTGAGCGACCAGTACCGGTCAGTAGAGCCGGCAGGAAGCGCAAACACAATGAGGAGGTGCCGAGCCCATGGCGCTCGACCAGTCCTTCGTCGGGCGGACCTACCCGGCCACCGATCCCTATGAGGTCGGCCGGGAGAAGATCCGCGAGTTCGCCGAGGCCGTGGGGGACACCAACCCGGTGTACACCGACCCGGAGGCCGCCAAGGCGCTCGGGTACGCCGATGTGATCGCCCCGCCGACCTTCGTGTTCTCCATCACCTTCAAGGCCGCCGGACAGGTCATCCAGGACCCGCAGCTCGGCCTCGACTACAGCCGGGTGGTGCACGGCGACCAGAAGTTCGCCTACAAGCGGCCGGTGCGGGCCGGTGACCGGCTCACGGTCACGTCCACCATCGAGACGATCAAGTCCATGGCGGGCAACGACATCCTGGACATCCGGGGTGAGGTCCACGACGAGGCCGGAGAGCATGTCGTGACCGCCTGGACCAAGCTGGTGGCCCGCGCGGCCGAGGAGGCGTGAGGGTGATGACGGCGAAGATCGCTTACGCGGACGTCGAGGTCGGGACCGAGCTCCCGGCGCGGTCCTTCTCCGTGGACCGGGCCACACTCGTGCAGTACGCGGGGGCCTCCGGGGACTTCAATCCCATCCACTGGAACGAGAAGTTCGCCAAGGAGGTGGGGCTGCCGGACGTCATCGCGCACGGCATGTTCACCATGGCTGAGGCGATCCGGGTCGTGACGGACTGGGTCGGGGATCCGGGGGCGGTCGTGGACTACGGGGTGCGGTTCACCCGGCCCGTGGTCGTGCCGAACGACGGGGTGGGGGCGGTGATCGAGGTCGCAGGGAAGGTGGCGGCCAAGCTGGACGACAACACCGTGCGGGTGGATCTGACGGTGACGAGTGGGGGGCAGAAGGTGTTGGGGATGTCTCGGGCGGTTGTGCGGTTGGGCTGACCGCCCTCCCGCTGACCGCCGGGCGGCGTGGGTCGGGGGTGGGTTTCAGTCTCGTACGCTTGGGCGCGTGCTGGAAAAACACGATGCCTCGCTTGCTCCGCTCACCACCTTTCGGCTCGGGGGGGCCGCTCGGCGGCTGGTGACCGCGGTCACCGACGCCGAGGTGGTCGAGGCCGTGCGGGCGGCCGATGCCGCGGGGACGCCGTTGCTGGTGGTCGGCGGCGGGTCGAACCTCGTCATCGGGGACAAGGGCTTCGAGGGCACCGCCCTGCGGATCGCCACACGCGGGTTCGAGCTCGTCGGTACGACGCTGGAGCTGGCCGCCGGTGAGGTGTGGACCGACGCCGTCGCCCGCACCGTCGAGGCCGGGCTCGCCGGGATCGAGTGCCTCGCCGGGATTCCCGGCTCCGCCGGTGCCACGCCCATCCAGAACGTGGGGGCGTACGGCCAGGAGGTCTCCTCCACCATCACCGAGGTCGTCGCCTACGACCGCCGGGCCGGCGAGACGGTCGCCCTCACCAACGAGGAGTGCGCCTTCGCCTACCGGCACAGCCGCTTCAAGGCCGACCCGGAGCGGTACGTCGTCCTGCGGGTCCGTTTCGTCCTGGAGGACGCGGACGGGCTGTCGGCGCCGATCAAGTACGCCGAGACCGCGCGGGCGCTCGGCGTCGAGCCCGGGGACCGGGTGCCGCTCGCCGACGCCCGGGAGACCGTGCTGAAGCTGCGGGCCGGCAAGGGCATGGTGCTCGACCCCGAGGACCACGACACCTGGTCGGCCGGGTCGTTCTTCACCAACCCGATCCTCACCGACGCCGACTTCGCCGTCTTCCACGCGCGCGTGAGGGAACGGCTGGGCGCGGACGTGGAGCCGCCCGCCTACCCCGCGGGGCCCGGGCACACCAAGACCTCCGCCGCCTGGCTGATCGACAGGGCCGGCTTCACCAAGGGCTACGGCAGCGGGCCCGCCCGTATCTCCACCAAGCACACCCTCGCCCTCACCAACCGCGGTGCCGCCACCACGGAGGATCTGCTGGCGCTGGCCCGCGAGGTCGTCGCCGGGGTGCGGGAGGCGTTCGGGATCACCCTCGTCAACGAACCCGTGATGGTCGGCGTAGAGCTGTAGAACCGTCCGCTCAGGACGCCAGCCAGTCGTCCACGCCCGCCAGCAGCTTGGCCTTCATGTCCTCCGGGGCCGCCGAACCCCGTACCGACTGGCGGGCCAGTTCCGCCAGTTCCGCGTCCGTGAAGCCGTGGTGGTGGCGGGCGATCTCGTACTGCGCCGCCAGGCGTGAGCCGAACAGCAGCGGGTCGTCGGCGCCCAGCGCCAGCGGCACCCCCGCCTCGAACAGTGTCCGCAGCGGGACGTCCTCGGGCTTCTCGTACACCCCCAGCGCCACGTTCGACGCCGGGCACACCTCGCAGGTCACGCCCCGCTCCGCGAGCCGCTTCAGCAGCCTCGGGTCCTCCGCCGCCCGGACGCCGTGCCCGATCCGGGTGGCGTGCAGATCGTCCAGACAGTCCCGTACGGACGACGGACCGGTCAGCTCGCCGCCGTGCGGCGCGGACAGCAGCCCGCCCTCGCGCGCGATGTGGAACGCCCGGTCGAAGTCCCGTGCCATGCCCCGTCGTTCGTCGTTCGACAGCCCGAAGCCGACCACGCCCCGGTCCCCGTAGCGCACCGCCAGCCGGGCCAGCGTCCGGGCGTCCAGCGGATGCTTCATACGGTTCGCCGCGACCAGCACCCGCATCCCGAGCCCGGTGTCCCGCGAGGCCGACTCCACCGCGTCCAGGATGATCTCCAGCGCCGGGATCAGCCCGCCCAGCCGGGGCGCGTACGAGGTCGGGTCGACCTGGATCTCCAGCCACCCCGAGCCGTCCCGGATGTCCTCCTCCGCCGCCTCCCGCACCAGGCGCTGTATGTCCTCGGGCCGGCGCAGACAGGACCTCGCCGCGTCGTACAGCCGCTGGAAGCGGAACCAGCCCCGCTCGTCCGTGGCCCGCAGTCTCGGCGGTTCCCCGCTGGTCAGCGCGTCGGTCAGCGCCTCGGGCAGGCGCACCCCGTACTTGTCGGCCAGCTCCAGCACGGTCGTGGGCCGCATCGACCCGGTGAAGTGCAGATGCAGATGGGCTTTCGGCAGCTCAGAGACATCACGTACACGCTCCATCCACCGATCCTGCCGTACGGCCGTGCCGTCCCGGTAGCCGATTCCCCGAACGTGGTCTTGCTCGCACACATGGCAGAGGGGGCGCCCCCCGTTTCCGGCGGGCGCCCCCTCTGCGACGCGACTCAGTCCCTGGCCTCCGCCAGCAGCTTCTGGATGCGGCTCACGCCCTCGACGAGGTCCTCGTCGCCCAGCGCGTACGACAGCCGCAGATAGCCCGGCGTGCCGAAGGCCTCACCCGGGACGACCGCGACCTCGGCCTCCTCCAGGATCAGCTCGGCCAGCTCCACGCTGCTCTGCGGGCGCTTGCCGCGGATCTCCTTGCCGAGCAGCGCCTTCACCGACGGGTACGCGTAGAACGCGCCCTCGGGCTCCGGGCAGAGCACGCCGTCGATCTCGTTCAGCATCCGCACGATCGTCTTGCGACGACGGTCGAACGCCTCCTTCATCCTCTCCACCGCCGACAGGTCACCGGAGACGGCGGCGATCGCGGCGACCTGGGCGACGTTCGAGACGTTGGAGGTCGCGTGCGACTGGAGGTTCGTCGCGGCCTTGACGACGTCCTTGGGGCCGATGATCCAGCCCACCCGCCAGCCGGTCATCGCGTACGTCTTGGCGACACCGTTGACGACCACGCACCTGTCGCGCAGCTCGGGCAGGATCGCCGGCAGCGAGGTGAACGTCGCGTCGCCGTAGACCAGGTGCTCGTAGATCTCGTCCGTCAGCACCCACAGACCGTGCTCCACGGCCCAGCGGCCGATCGCCTCGGCCTCCTCGGCGCTGTAGACCGCGCCGGTCGGGTTCGAGGGGGAGACGAAGAGCACGACCTTGGTGTTCTCGGTGCGCGCGGCCTCCAGCTGCTCGACCGAGACCCGGTAGCCGGTCGTCTCGTCGGCGACGACCTCCACCGGGACACCGCCGGCGAGACGGATCGACTCCGGGTAGGTCGTCCAGTACGGCGCCGGGACGATGACCTCGTCGCCCGGGTCGAGGATCGCGGCGAAGGCGTTGTAGATCGCCTGCTTGCCGCCGTTGGTGACGAGGATCTGCGAGGCGTCGACCTCGTAGCCGGAGTCACGCAGCGTCTTGGCGGCGATCGCGGCCTTCAGCTCCGGAAGACCGCCGGCCGGTGTGTAGCGGTGGTACTTGGGGTTCTTGCAGGCCTCTACGGCCGCCTCGACGATGTAGTCCGGGGTCGGGAAGTCGGGCTCGCCGGCGCCGAAGCCGATCACCGGACGCCCGGCGGCCTTCAGGGCCTTGGCCTTGGCGTCCACGGCGAGGGTGGCGGACTCGGAGATCGCGCCGACTCGGGCGGAGACCCGGCGCTCGGTGGGAGGGGTTGCAGCGCTCATACGGCCCATGTTTTCAGACAGGAAACGGGCCCGGCACACGGGTTTCACCCACTGGGCAACTGGCTGAACACCAGACTGATTTCGTCCAAGACCACTTTCCGTTCGACGGCACGCTCAGGACCACGTACACTCATCCGTCGTTGGCCTTCAACAGGCCGTGCCTCACCCGGTGCACACCGAGCACCCGGTCGGATGCGGTACGTTGGGGACACACAAAGGGTCGTAGCTCAATTGGTAGAGCACTGGTCTCCAAAACCAGCGGTTGGGGGTTCAAGTCCCTCCGGCCCTGCTACACACTCCTTCGCCAGGATGTGTGCGCATGTACGTACAGCAATGCACCGCCGTGCGGCTCAGACCGGGCGCGGCACGGCCACGACCCCGGGGAACAGGTGAGGACGAATGGCGGATGCCGTGGGCTCCATCGACACGCCTGATGCCCAGGACGAGCTGCCTGAGGCCAAGAAGAAGGGCCGCAAGGGCGGAAAGCGCGCCAAGAAGGGCCCGCTGAAGCGACTCGCGCTTTTCTACCGCCAGATCATCGCGGAACTCCGCAAGGTCGTCTGGCCCACTCGTGGACAGCTGACGACGTACACGACGGTGGTCATCGTCTTCGTGGTCGTCATGATCGGCCTGGTGACCGTGATTGACTATGGACTCAGCCACGCCGCCAAGTACGTTTTTGGCTGAGCCGAGAGCGAAGGGCGCCGAGGTATCCGGCGCCCCTTTCGCATGTTCCACCCCTCTGTATCCAGGAAGAAGCAGCCACCGTGTCTGACCAGAACCTGAACGACGCCATCGAGCCCGACGAGGTCGACGACGAGCTCGACATCGTCGAGGGCGCGGACGAGGTGGACGAGTTCGAGGCTGCCGACGATGAGGCGGGCGAGGCCGCGGAGGAAGCAGCGCTTCACGTCGAGGACGAGGACGCCGAGGACGCGGACGCCGAGGACGGTTCCGAGGAGTCGGTGGACGCCGAGGACGAGTTCGAGGCCGAGGAAGAAGAGCCGGCCGAGCCCGTCGACCCCGTCGTCGCCCTGCGCGAGGAGCTGCGCACCCTTCCCGGCGAGTGGTACGTGATCCACACGTACGCGGGTTACGAGAACCGCGTGAAGACCAACCTGGAGCAGCGCGCCGTCTCGCTGAACGTCGAGGACTACATCTTCCAGGCCGAGGTGCCGCAGGAAGAGGTCGTCCAGATCAAGAACGGCGACCGCAAGACGATCCGCCAGAACAAGCTCCCCGGATACGTTCTCGTCCGCATGGACCTGACGAACGAGTCCTGGGGCGTCGTCCGCAACACCCCCGGCGTCACCGGCTTCGTGGGCAACGCCTACGACCCGTACCCGCTGACCCTGGACGAGATCGTCAAGATGCTCGCTCCGGAGGCCGAGGAGAAGGCGGCCCGCGAGGCGGCCGAGGCCGAGGGCAAGCCGGCTCCGCAGCGCAAGGTCGAGGTCCAGGTGCTGGACTTCGAGGTGGGCGACTCGGTCACCGTCACCGACGGTCCGTTCGCCACGCTGCAGGCCACGATCAACGAGATCAACGCCGACTCCAAGAAGGTCAAGGGTCTGGTGGAGATCTTCGGGCGTGAGACGCCGGTCGAGCTGTCGTTCGACCAGATCCAGAAGAACTAGCTTCTTCCGGGAAAAGCTTCCGACCAGGTCAGGCGGGCTGTCACAGCTTGTCTGACCTGCTCGGTTTTTGGCCGCGCATCTATACCCGTTATCGTTGTGCGGTATGCCTGCGTTCGGTTGGTTCCCTGGCGCGGGCATGGACCCGAATGAAAGGACCCGGAGAGTAATGCCTCCCAAGAAGAAGAAGGTCACGGGGCTCATCAAGCTCCAGATCAACGCCGGTGCGGCGAACCCGGCCCCGCCGGTCGGCCCCGCGCTCGGTCAGCACGGTGTCAACATCATGGAGTTCTGCAAGGCCTACAACGCCGCGACCGAGTCGCAGCGTGGCTGGGTCATCCCGGTGGAGATCACGGTCTACGAGGACCGCTCCTTCACCTTCGTCACCAAGACCCCGCCGGCCGCGAAGATGATCCTCAAGGCCGCGGGTGTGGAGAAGGGCTCCGGCGAGCCGCACAAGACCAAGGTCGCCAAGATCACCGAGGCGCAGGTCCGCGAGATCGCCACGACCAAGCTTCCCGACCTCAACGCCAACGACCTGGACGCCGCCGCGAAGATCATCGCCGGCACCGCCCGTTCCATGGGCATCACGGTCGAGGGCTGACCTTCACCACCCCGTACTTCAGCAGTAGTGGCAGGGCCTGCTCGGCCCGTACCACGACTCCTCAGACACATCAGGAGCAGTAGTGAGCAAGCGCAGCAAGTCTCTCCGCGCTGCGGACGCCAAGGTCGACCGGGAGAAGCTCTACGCCCCGCTCGAGGCCGTCCGTCTCGCCAAGGAGACCTCCACGTCCAAGTTCGACGGCACCGTCGAGGTCGCCTTCCGTCTGGGTGTCGACCCGCGCAAGGCCGACCAGATGGTCCGTGGCACCGTGAACCTGCCGCACGGCACCGGCAAGACCGCCCGGGTCCTGGTCTTCGCGACCGGTGACCGTGCTGCGGCCGCGGAGGCCGCGGGCGCCGACATCGTCGGCTCCGACGAACTGATCGACGAGGTCGCGAAGGGCCGTCTGGACTTCGACGCCGTCGTCGCCACCCCGGACCTCATGGGCAAGGTCGGCCGCCTCGGCCGCGTGCTCGGTCCCCGTGGTCTGATGCCGAACCCGAAGACCGGCACCGTCACCCCCGACGTGGCCAAGGCCGTCACCGACATCAAGGGCGGCAAGATCGAGTTCCGCGTCGACAAGCACTCGAACCTGCACTTCATCATCGGCAAGACGTCCTTCGACGACACCAAGCTGGTGGAGAACTACGCCGCGGCGCTCGAGGAGATCACCCGCCTCAAGCCGTCCGCAGCGAAGGGTCGCTACATCAAGAAGGCCGCGATCAGCACCACGATCGGCCCCGGCATCCAGATCGACCCGAACCGCACCCGCAACCTCCTCGTCGAGGAGGACCCGGCCGCGGTCTGAACCTGACGGTTCCCTTTCGGTCGGCGACGAGCCCCGCAACCTTTCGAGGTGCGGGGCTCGTCCCTTTGGGGCGTAGAGGCTTTTTTCGTACGACTGTCAGTGCTGTGCGTTAGCGTGCAGTCACGGAACTCTCATGGGGGTGGGGCGGATGAAGCGTGCGTTCGTGCGGACAGCGGGGCTGTCCATCGCGACGATGAGCCTGCTGGCGGGGGTGACGGCCTGCAGCTCCTCCGGGGGCTCCGGAGGCACGTCCGGCGGGTCCTCGGGGGGCTCCGGGGGCGGCTTCGATCCCATCGCCGCGCTGCGCACCGCCGAGAAGTCCACCGACGGCGCCGACTCGGCGAAGGTCGAGTCGACCACGACCATGGGCTCGGTGATGTCCATGACCGCCGACGGTGCCCTCGACTGGGGCGACGGCCTCACCGGCAACCTGACCATCACGTACACCGGCGGCACCATGGCCGACACGATGCGTCAGATGGGCAGCGACTCCATGGAGGCCCGCTACCTCCCCGACGCGTACTACGCCCGGATGGGCGACACCTTCGCCGAGCAGTCCGGCGGCAAGCACTGGATCAAGTACGCCTACGACGACCTGGAGACCCTCGGCGGGACCGGTGGGGCGTATCTGAAGGACCAGATGCAGAACACCACCCCGAACCAGTCGGTGAAGCTCCTGCTGGCCTCCGGGGACGTCCGCGAGGTCGGTGAGGAGAAGGTGCGCGGGCAGCGGACCACGCACTACTCGGGGACGGTCGACGTGGCCGACCTCGCCGAGAAGAACTCCGGCCTCGGCCAGAGCCAGCTCGACGAGCTGAGGAAGACCCTCCAGCAGGCCGGCGTCACCACCGAGACCGTCGACATCTGGGTCGACGACCACGACCTGCTGGTCAAGAAGGTCGAGAAGGGCGAGGCGTCGGCGGGCGCGTACAGCCAGACCGCGTACTACAGCGACTACGGCACCGAGGTCGCCGTGGACGAGCCCCCGGCGAGCGACACGGCCGACTTCACCGAGCTGGTGAGGCAGCAGTCGGGCGGCTGAGTCCGCCCTGACGCACCGGGACATCGGGCCCTGTACGGGCGGATTTGCTTGACGCCGTCCGTCTCCCGTACGCTCCTACCGAAGCCAAAGACCGCTGGTCGTTGCTGTGCCCTTGCGAAAGGGTGCGGCGGCCGAAGGATCCGCTTGATATGCGGACGACCCGCGCAGGTGACTGTGGAAGTGCTCCCGGGCCGGAAACCGTCCATCGACGGATCTCGTTCGGTCGAGCTACGCCCCGTGCGCCTGCGCCGGGGCGTTTCGTCTGTCCCAGCCCCTTCCGAGCGGTCCTCATCACCCGGAAGGAGGCCGACGCTCTATGGCAAGGCCCGACAAGGCTGCCGCGGTGGCCGAGCTCACGGAGCAGTTCCGTAGCTCGAGCGCCGCCGTGCTGACCGAGTACCGGGGTCTCACCGTGGCGCAGCTCAAGACGCTGCGTCGTTCGCTCGGTGAGAACGCCCAGTACGCCGTGGTGAAGAACACGCTGACCAAGATTGCGGCCAACGAGGCCGGGATCACGACGCTCGACGACCTGTTCAACGGTCCGACGGCGGTCGCCTTCGTCACCGGTGACCCGGTGGAGTCGGCGAAGGGTCTTCGTGACTTCGCCAAGGACAACCCGAACCTCGTCATCAAGGGCGGTGTCCTTGACGGCAAGGCGCTGTCCGCCGACGAGATCAAGAAGCTTGCGGACCTCGAGTCCCGCGAGGTTCTGCTCGCCAAGCTGGCGGGCGCCATGAAGGGCAAGCAGACGCAGGCTGCTCAGGTCTTCCAGGCGCTCCCGTCGAAGTTCGTCCGCACCGCGGAGGCGCTTCGTGCCAAGCAGGCCGAGCAGGGCGGTGCCGAGTAATTCGGCTCGCGTAATGACCGCAGCCGCCTGAGGCGGCGGTCGTAGCGGGCCGAACGTACGCCCGCCAGACATGTACATCCGGCACCAGCCGAAATTAGTGGAAGGAAAGCCATCATGGCTCTCACCCAGGACGAACTGCTCGCCGAGTTCGAGAACATGACCCTGATCCAGCTCTCCGAGTTCGTGAAGGCGTTCGAGGAGAAGTTCGACGTCACCGCCGCCGCCGCGGTCGCCGTCGCGGGCCCGGCCGGCCCGGCCGCCCCCGCCGAGGCCGAGGAGGAGAAGGACGAGTTCGACGTCGTCCTGACCGGCGCCGGTGACAAGAAGATCCAGGTCATCAAGGTCGTGCGTGAGCTGACCTCGCTGGGCCTGAAGGAGGCCAAGGACCTCGTGGACGGCGCCCCGAAGCCCGTTCTCGAGAAGGTCGCCAAGGACGCCGCGGAGAAGGCCGCCGAGGCCCTCAAGGGTGCCGGCGCCTCCGTCGAGGTCAAGTAACACCCCTCCGGGCCCACCGGCCCGGAACGCGGGCTCAGCGAGCCTGTAACGCGCAAGCGCCGAAGAGCGATCATCCATCCGGGTGGTCGCTCTTCGGCGTTCCGGGGGGTCGGCCACGGTTGCCTTGCACCCGTGACGGCGGGGGGTATGGTGATCTTCGTCGTGTCTCCCGCGGCCCGGGTTTACGCAGGGGGGCCTTGACGAACCGCACGCAGCGCGCAATTCTCAGGACGCGTCGTCACAAGGATCCGACTCCGAGGCATGGATCGACGACGAAGAGGGCAGTATCAACGCGTTGAAGGCAGGCATGTGACGCAGGCGTTGAGGGCAGCAAGGGTCTCTGAAAAACGGGACTGGACATCAGTGTGCCGAGTGGCTACACTGACCCTTTGCGCTGCCTGTTAGCTGTCCCCTGTCCGTCACCAGGGGTCTGCCCTCTCTTGAGCATCGACGACAAGATCATCCCTGACCTGGGATTTTCCCGTCTCTGTGCGCACGAGAGGGGCCGGTACGCGCGTAGTGAGTCCGAGCCCTCGGAAGGACCCCCTCTTGGCCGCCTCGCGCAACGCCTCGACCGCGAATACGAACAACGGCGCCAGCACCGCCCCGCTGCGCATCTCCTTTGCAAAGATCAAGGAGCCTCTCGAGGTTCCCAACCTGCTCGCGCTGCAGACCGAGAGCTTTGACTGGCTGCTCGGCAACACCGCCTGGCAGAGTCGGGTCGAGGAGGCTCTGGACAACGGTCAGGACGTCCCCACCAAGTCCGGCCTCGAGGAGATCTTCGAGGAGATCTCCCCGATCGAGGACTTCTCCGGGTCGATGTCGCTGACCTTCCGCGACCACCGTTTCGAGCCGCCGAAGAACAGCATCGACGAGTGCAAGGAGCGCGACTTCACGTACGCGGCTCCGCTGTTCGTGACGGCCGAGTTCACCAACAACGAGACCGGCGAGATCAAGTCCCAGACGGTCTTCATGGGCGACTTCCCGCTCATGACGAACAAGGGCACGTTCGTCATCAACGGCACCGAGCGTGTCGTGGTGTCGCAGCTTGTGCGTTCGCCGGGCGTCTACTTCGACTCCTCGATCGACAAGACGTCCGACAAGGACATCTTCTCCGCCAAGATCATCCCGTCCCGGGGTGCCTGGCTGGAGATGGAGATCGACAAGCGCGACATGGTCGGCGTGCGTATCGACCGCAAGCGCAAGCAGTCGGTGACCGTCCTCCTGAAGGCGCTCGGCTGGACCACCGAGCAGATCCTCGAGGAGTTCGGCGAGTACGAGTCCATGCGCGCCACCCTGGAGAAGGACCACACCCAGGGCCAGGACGACGCGCTGCTCGACATCTACCGCAAGCTCCGTCCGGGCGAGCCCCCCACGCGTGAGGCCGCGCAGACGCTGCTCGAGAACCTCTACTTCAACCCCAAGCGCTACGACCTCGCCAAGGTCGGCCGCTACAAGGTCAACAAGAAGCTGGCCGCGGACGCCCCGCTGGACGCCGGTGTCCTGACCGTCGAAGACATCATCGCGACGATCAAGTACCTGGTGAAGCTGCACGCGGGCGAGGTCGAGACGGTCGGCGACAGCGGTCAGACGATCGTCGTCGAGACCGACGACATCGACCACTTCGGCAACCGTCGTCTGCGCAGCGTCGGCGAGCTCATCCAGAACCAGGTCCGCACCGGCCTGGCCCGTATGGAGCGCGTCGTCCGTGAGCGCATGACGACCCAGGACGTCGAGGCGATCACGCCGCAGACCCTGATCAACATCCGGCCGGTCGTCGCCTCCATCAAGGAGTTCTTCGGCACCAGCCAGCTGTCGCAGTTCATGGACCAGAACAACCCGCTGTCGGGTCTCACCCACAAGCGCCGTCTGTCGGCACTTGGCCCGGGTGGTCTCTCCCGTGAGCGGGCCGGCTTCGAGGTCCGAGACGTGCACCCCTCGCACTACGGCCGCATGTGCCCGATCGAGACGCCCGAAGGCCCGAACATCGGTCTGATCGGCTCGCTCGCCTCCTACGGCCGGGTCAACGCGTTCGGTTTCGTCGAGACCCCGTACCGCAAGGTCGTCGACGGCCAGGTCACCGACGAGGTCGACTACCTGACCGCCGACGAGGAGGACCGCTTCGTCATCGCGCAGGCCAACGCCACGCTCAACGACGAACTGCGGTTCACCGAGGCCCGGGTCCTGGTCCGCCGCCGTGGCGGCGAGGTCGACTACGTCGCCGGTGACGACGTGGACTACATGGACGTCTCGCCGCGCCAGATGGTGTCGGTCGCGACCGCCATGATCCCGTTCCTCGAGCACGACGACGCCAACCGTGCCCTCATGGGCGCGAACATGATGCGCCAGGCCGTGCCGCTCATCAAGAGCGAGTCCCCGCTCGTCGGCACCGGCATGGAGTACCGCTCCGCCGTCGACGCCGGCGACGTGGTCAAGGCCGAGAAGGCGGGTGTGGTCCAGGAGGTCTCCGCGGACTACATCACCACCGCCAACGACGACGGCACCTACATCACCTACCGGCTGGCCAAGTTCGCCCGCTCCAACCAGGGCACCTCGGTCAACCAGAAGGTCATCGTCAACGAGGGCGACCGGATCATCGAGGGCCAGGTCCTCGCCGACGGTCCGGCCACCCAGAACGGCGAGATGGCGCTCGGCAAGAACCTGCTCGTGGCGTTCATGCCGTGGGAGGGTCACAACTACGAGGACGCGATCATCCTGTCGCAGCGCCTCGTGCAGGACGACGTCCTCTCCTCGATCCACATCGAGGAGCACGAGGTCGACGCCCGTGACACCAAGCTCGGCCCCGAGGAGATCACCCGGGACATTCCGAACGTCTCCGAGGAGGTCCTCGCCGACCTCGACGAGCGCGGCATCATCCGCATCGGTGCCGAGGTCATCGCCGGTGACATCCTCGTCGGCAAGGTCACCCCGAAGGGTGAGACCGAGCTGACGCCCGAGGAGCGCCTGCTGCGCGCGATCTTCGGCGAGAAGGCCCGTGAGGTCCGTGACACCTCGCTGAAGGTGCCGCACGGCGAGACCGGCAAGGTCATCGGCGTGCGCGTCTTCGACCGCGAGGAGGGCGACGAGCTTCCGCCGGGCGTGAACCAGCTGGTCCGCGTCTACGTCGCGCAGAAGCGCAAGATCACCGACGGTGACAAGCTCGCCGGCCGTCACGGCAACAAGGGTGTCATCTCCAAGATCCTGCCCATCGAGGACATGCCGTTCCTCGAGGACGGGACCCCGGTCGACATCATCCTCAACCCGCTCGGTGTGCCGTCCCGAATGAACCCGGGACAGGTCCTGGAGATCCACCTCGGCTGGCTCGCCAGCCGCGGCTGGGACGTCTCCGGTCTCGCCGACGAGTGGGCGCAGCGCCTCCAGGTGATCGGCGCCGACCAGGTCGCCCCCGGCACCAACGTCGCGACCCCGGTCTTCGACGGCGCCCGTGAGGACGAGCTGGCGGGTCTGCTCCAGCACACCATCCCGAACCGCGACGGCGAGCGCATGGTGCTCCCGTCCGGCAAGGCGCGGCTGTTCGACGGCCGTAGCGGTGAGCCGTTCCCGGACCCGATCTCGGTCGGCTACATGTACATCCTGAAGCTGCACCACCTGGTCGACGACAAGCTGCACGCCCGTTCGACCGGTCCGTACTCGATGATCACCCAGCAGCCGCTGGGTGGTAAGGCGCAGTTCGGTGGCCAGCGGTTCGGCGAGATGGAGGTGTGGGCGCTGGAGGCGTACGGCGCCGCGTACGCCCTCCAGGAGCTGCTGACCATCAAGTCCGACGACGTCACCGGCCGCGTGAAGGTCTACGAGGCCATCGTCAAGGGCGAGAACATCCCCGAGCCCGGCATCCCCGAGTCCTTCAAGGTGCTCATCAAGGAGATGCAGTCGCTCTGCCTGAACGTGGAGGTGCTGTCCAGCGACGGTATGTCCATCGAGATGCGTGACACCGACGAGGACGTCTTCCGCGCTGCGGAGGAGCTCGGCATCGACCTGTCCCGGCGCGAGCCGAGCAGCGTCGAAGAGGTCTGACGGGAGTTCGGGGGCCTTCAGCCAGAAGGCCCCCGGCCCCGGGACCCCCGTTTCAGACCCCAAGACTTACAACCCTGAGAGGGATTGACGCATAGTGCTCGACGTCAACTTCTTCGACGAGCTCCGGATCGGTCTGGCCACCGCTGACGACATCCGTCAGTGGAGCCACGGCGAGGTCAAGAAGCCCGAGACCATCAACTACCGCACGCTCAAGCCCGAAAAGGACGGACTCTTCTGCGAGAAGATCTTCGGTCCGACCCGGGACTGGGAGTGCTACTGCGGCAAGTACAAGCGCGTCCGCTTCAAGGGCATCATCTGTGAGCGCTGCGGCGTCGAGGTGACCCGCGCCAAGGTGCGCCGTGAGCGGATGGGCCACATCGAGCTGGCCGCGCCCGTCACGCACATCTGGTACTTCAAGGGTGTCCCGAGCCGGCTGGGCTACCTGCTCGACCTGGCCCCCAAGGACCTCGAGAAGGTCATCTACTTCGCGGCGTACATGATCACGTACGTCGACGAGGAGCGCCGTACCCGCGACCTGCCCTCCCTGGAGGCGCACGTCTCCGTCGAGCGGCAGCAGATCGAGAACCGCCGGGACGCCGACCTGGAGGCCCGCGCCAAGAAGCTCGAGACCGACCTGGCCGAGCTGGAGGCCGAGGGCGCCAAGGCCGATGTGCGCCGCAAGGTGCGCGAAGGCGCCGAGCGTGAGATGAAGCAGCTGCGCGACCGTTCGCAGCGCGAGATCGACCGTCTCGACGAGGTGTGGACCCGCTTCAAGAACCTCAAGGTCCAGGACCTCGAGGGCGACGAGCTGCTCTACCGCGAGCTGCGCGACCGCTTCGGCACGTACTTCGACGGTTCGATGGGTGCCGCGGCGCTGCAGAAGCGCCTGGAGTCCTTCGACCTCGACGAGGAGGCCGAGAAGCTCCGCGAGATCATCCGTACCGGCAAGGGCCAGAAGAAGACCCGTGCGCTCAAGCGCCTGAAGGTCGTCTCCGCGTTCCTGCAGACCAGCAACAGCCCCAAGGGCATGGTGCTGGACTGTGTGCCGGTCATCCCGCCGGACCTTCGCCCGATGGTGCAGCTCGACGGTGGCCGCTTCGCGACCTCCGACCTGAACGACCTGTACCGCCGTGTGATCAACCGCAACAACCGTCTGAAGAGGCTCCTGGACCTCGGCGCACCCGAGATCATCGTCAACAACGAGAAGCGCATGCTTCAGGAGGCCGTTGACGCCCTCTTCGACAACGGTCGTCGCGGCCGCCCGGTGACGGGCCCCGGCAACCGCCCGCTGAAGTCCCTCAGCGACATGCTGAAGGGTAAGCAGGGTCGATTCCGTCAGAACCTGCTCGGCAAGCGTGTGGACTACTCCGCGCGTTCCGTGATCGTCGTCGGTCCGCAGCTGAAGCTGCACCAGTGCGGTCTGCCCAAGGCGATGGCGCTGGAGCTCTTCAAGCCGTTCGTGATGAAGCGCCTGGTCGACCTGAACCACGCGCAGAACATCAAGAGCGCCAAGCGGATGGTCGAGCGCGGCCGCACCGTGGTGTACGACGTCCTCGAAGAGGTCATCGCCGAGCACCCGGTGCTGCTGAACCGTGCGCCCACCCTGCACCGCCTCGGCATCCAGGCCTTCGAGCCGCAGCTGGTCGAGGGCAAGGCCATCCAGATCCACCCGCTCGTCTGCACCGCGTTCAACGCGGACTTCGACGGTGACCAGATGGCCGTGCACCTGCCGCTGTCCGCGGAGGCGCAGGCCGAGGCCCGCATCCTGATGCTGTCCTCGAACAACATCCTCAAGCCCGCCGACGGTCGTCCGGTGACGATGCCGACCCAGGACATGGTCCTCGGCCTGTTCTTCCTCACCACCGACGGCGAGCTGCGCGACACCAAGGGCGAGGGCCGGTCCTTCGGCTCCACGGCCGAGGCGATCATGGCGTTCGACGCCGGTGAGCTGGCGCTTCAGTCGGCGATCGACATCCGCTTCCCGGTGGGCACCATCCCGCCGCGCGGCTGGACCCCGCCGGCCGTGGAGGAGGGCGAGCCGGAGTACCAGACCGGTGACACCTTCCGTCTGCGCACCACCCTGGGCCGTGCGCTCTTCAACGAGCTGCTGCCCGAGGACTACCCGTTCGTCGACTACTCGGTGGGCAAGAAGCAGCTCTCCGAGATCGTCAACGACCTGGCCGAGCGCTACCCCAAGGTCATCGTGGCGGCGACGCTCGACAACCTGAAGGCGGCCGGCTTCTACTGGGCGACCCGTTCCGGTGTCACCGTGGCCATCTCCGACGTCGTCGTTCCCGAGGCGAAGAAGGAGATCGTCCGCGGCTACGAGGCGCAGGACGAGAAGGTCCAGAAGCAGTACGAGCGCGGTCTGATCACCAAGGAAGAGCGCACGCAGGAGCTCATCGCGATCTGGACCAAGGCGACCAACGAGGTCGCCGAGGCGATGAACGCGAACTTCCCCAAGACCAACCCCATCTTCATGATGGTTGACTCGGGTGCCCGAGGAAACATGATGCAGATGCGGCAGATCGCCGGTATGCGTGGTCTGGTGTCGAACGCGAAGAACGAGACCATCCCGCGTCCGATCAAGGCCTCGTTCCGTGAGGGTCTGTCCGTGCTGGAGTACTTCATCTCCACGCACGGTGCCCGTAAGGGTCTGGCGGACACCGCCCTGCGTACCGCCGACTCGGGTTACCTGACCCGTCGTCTGGTGGACGTCTCGCAGGACGTCATCATCCGCGAGGAGGACTGCGGCACCGAGCGCGGTCTCAAGCTGGCGATCGCCGAGCGCGACGAGGCCGGTGCCCTGCGCAAGACGGGCAACGTCGAGACGTCCGTGTACGCGCGCTGCCTCGCCGAGGACATCGTGGTCGACGGCAAGGTGCTGGCCCCGGCCGGTACCGACCTCGGCGACGTGCTCATCGACGAGCTGGTCCGCCACGGTGTCGAGACGGTCAAGACCCGCTCGATCCTGACCTGCGAGTCCACCGTCGGCACCTGCGCCATGTGCTACGGCCGCTCGCTGGCCACCGGCAAGCTGGTCGACATCGGTGAGGCGGTCGGCATCATCGCCGCCCAGTCCATCGGTGAGCCCGGTACCCAGCTGACGATGCGTACCTTCCACACCGGTGGTGTGGCCGGTGACGACATCACCCAGGGTCTGCCGCGTGTCGTCGAGCTCTTCGAGGCCCGTACCCCGAAGGGTGTCGCCCCGATCTCCGAGGCCTCCGGCCGCGTGCGGATCGAGGAGACCGAGAAGACCAAGAAGATCGTCATCACGCCGGACGACGGCAGCGACGAGACGGCGTTCCCGATCTCCAAGCGCGCCCGTCTGAAGGTCAGCGAGGGCGAGCACGTCGAGGTGGGCCAGCAGCTCACCGTGGGTACCCAGAACCCGCACGACGTGCTGCGCATCCTGGGCCAGCGTGCCGTCCAGGTCCACCTGGTCGGCGAGGTCCAGAAGGTGTACAACTCGCAGGGTGTGTCGATCCACGACAAGCACATCGAGATCATCATCCGGCAGATGCTCCGCCGTGTGACGATCATCGAGTCCGGCGACGCCGAGCTGCTGCCCGGTGAGCTGGTCGAGCGCTCGAAGTTCGAGACCGAGAACCGTCGTGTGGTCACCGAGGGCGGTCACCCGGCCTCCGGTCGTCCGCAGCTGATGGGTATCACCAAGGCCTCGCTGGCGACGGAGTCCTGGCTGTCGGCCGCCTCCTTCCAGGAGACGACCCGAGTTCTGACGGACGCGGCGATCAACGCCAAGTCCGACAGCCTCATCGGCCTCAAGGAGAACGTCATCATCGGTAAGCTCATCCCGGCCGGTACGGGTCTGTCCCGTTACCGCAACATCCGGGTGGAGCCGACCGAGGAGGCGAAGGCCGCGATGTACTCGGCCGTCGGCTACGACGACATCGACTACTCGCCGTTCGGCACCGGCTCCGGCCAGGCCGTCCCGCTGGAGGACTACGACTACGGTCCGTACAACCAGTAAGAACGAGTAGAAGGGCGGTCACCCCGTTGTGTACGGGGTGACCGCCCTTCGGCGTTTCTCGGTGAGCCGGCTCTGCCGCTGCACCCGACAGGGGTCGTGCGCGCACGCAACTAAAGGGCGCGGCCGGCCTAGTCCGTGCGCTCCGGCTCGTCCGGCAGGAACTGCTCCACCACCCGCACGAACATCTCCCGCCGCTCGGCCGGTACGCCGAGCAGGTCGGCGACCTCCTCCAGGGTGGGCCTGCGGGCGACGTCCGCGCCGGGCGCGGGCGAGGGCACCTGTCCGCGCGGGTCGGCCAGTTCCTCGACGGTCAGCCGGCCGGAGCGGATGAGCATGTCGCGGACCGGGACGCCGAGCACCCTCGCGAGGCGGCGGGTGGTCTCGAGGTCCGGCATGCTCCGGCGTCGCAGCAGGCGGGTGACGGCGGCGCGGTGCACGCCCGCCTCGTCCGCGATGCGGGACTTTCCGCCGCCGCGTGGGCTGTCGATGTCGTAGCCGCGCTCCCGCATGAGGTCTTCGACCCATGAGGCGAGCGCGTCCAGGTCCTGGGTGGTCATCTCTGCTCGCTTCCTACGGGGAGTAAGTGCGAGCTTAGATTGCTTGCGCGCGCGGAATTCCATGCTCCCGTGCAGCGATGAGCGGTGCTCTGCTTCGTGACCCTCGCTGAGCGGGGGAACCGTGGGCGGCCGGAACGCGTTGAGGGATGATGGAGGCATTCAGCCGTCCGGGGGGAGGTGCCCGTGTCGTATCCGTCGCCATGGCAGCCGCAGGGCCAGGTGCCGAACGGCGCTTCGATGCTCGCGTCACACGCCGACCGCGAGCGCGCGGTGGACGTGCTCAGGGCGGGCTTCGGCGAAGGCCGTCTGCAGCAGGACGAGTTCGAGAAGCGGGTGCAGCGCGCCTACCAGGCCCGCACCGTCGGCGAGCTGCAACTCGTCATCTCCGACCTTCCGCAGGGACCGATGGCCGTCCCGTCGGCCCTCGCCGCGCCGACCGCCTTCGGCCCGCCCGTCCCGCGCACCTTCCTGCCCGCCCCGCCGCCGCCCACCAACGGCAAGGCGGTCGGCTCGATGGTCTGCGGTGTCCTCACCACCATGACCATGGGGCTCACCGGCATCCCCGCGGTGATTCTCGGCCACAAGGCCCGCGCCGAGATACGCCGCAGCGGCGAGGGCGGCGAGGGGTTCGCCCTGGCCGGCCTCATCCTGGGCTGGCTGTCGGTGGCGGGCTGGGCGTTCTTCCTGATGATCCTCATGATGGCGGCGGTCTCGTCCACCTGAGGGCGATCTCGGCCTCCCGGGCGACGCGGCCCGGGCGCGGCTACGGAATGCCCAGCTCGAAGATGACGTAGTGCGCGTACCAGCCGGACGCGATCGACGCCGTCGTGAAGAACACGGCCAGGCTCGGCCACTTCAGCCGGCCCAGCGCCGCCGCCGGAGCCAGCAGCAGCGGGAACACGGGCAGCAGATACCTGCCCGTGTTCCCGAACATCTGCTGCGTCCCCAGCACGGTCACGATCGACGCCAGCGCGTACGCCACCAGCACCAGCGGCGGCTTCTTGCGCAGCATCAGCGCGATGAGGAACGGCAGCGCCAGCACGATCTGCACACAGAGCAGGTCGGGCACCGAGAAGGCGAACAGATAGTTGTTGTGGCCGACCGCGGTGTTGCCGAGCACGTCCAGGGTGTACTCGCCGAAGTCGAAGTAGTGCGCCCAGCCCTCGCGCTGGAGCGTGAAGTAGGCGGTCAGGTCGCCCATGCTCAGCCCGACCCAGGCGATGTAGGTGAGCAGTCCGAGCGGAGCGGCGATCATCGCGTACACCGGACCGGCCACGCCCTGCTCGCGCCTGCTCTCCCGCCGTGCCAGCGTGACGATCGCGGCGAGCCCCACGGCCCCTATGAGCGCGGCGGACGTCGGCCGGTTCAGCCCGGCGAGGAAGGCCAGCAGCCCGGCCGCCACCCATCGCTTCCGCATCACGCAGTAGCAGCACCAGGCCGCGATCGCGACGAACACCGACTCCGAGTAGACCGCCCACTCCACGCCGGCGCCCGGCACCACGGCCCACAGTCCGGCCGCGATCGTGCCCGCCCGCACCCCCGCGAGCGCCGCGACCACGGCGTAGATCCCGGCCGCGGCGACGAAGGACGCGAGGACCGACACGAGGATCGCGGAGCCGTACAGACCGAGGCCCGTGGCCTCCGAGACGCCTCTGATCAGGCCGGGGTAGAGCGGGAAGAAGGCCACCGAGTTCTGCTGCACGGTGAACAGTCCGCCGGGCGCCAGCGGCTCCAGCGGCCGCGGGTCGTACCCCTTTTCGGCGACCTGGAGGTACCACCAGCCGTCCCAGGTGGCGAGGACGTCCCACCAGTGGGCGCCGCCCCCGAAGCGCGGGTTCTTCTTCTGGTAGTCGTCGGCCGCCTCCAGCAGCCAGGCGAAGACGGTCAGCCCCACCAGCTTCGTCACGCCGTACAGGAGCACCGGGGCGAGGTACGGTCGTAGACCGTCGGGCAGGGCGAGGCGGCGGTCCCGCGGTGGCCGCTCCCGCCCTTCCTCGGGCAGGGCGGAGTCCGTCGCCGCGTCGCTGCGGGCCGTGCTCATGACTGGGGTCCCCCCTAGGCGATCGGCGGACGGGCCGGGTCGGGGCCGGGGTCCGGACGATCGTGAAGCGTGGTCATAAGATCGCACCAGAGTCGCACATGTGCGCCACAGGTTAGGGGGAGGGCGCATGGCGGAGAGGCCGAACACGGCGACGGGCGCGACCGTCCTGTCGGTCGTCATACCCATGTACAACGAGGAAGAAGTCCTTCCGGCGCTGGTCAGCAGGTTGCGTCCGGTCCTCGACGAACTCGGCGCCCCGTACGAGGTGGTGGCCGTGGACGACGGGTCCACCGACCGCACCGCCGAACTCCTCGCCGCCTTCCGCCTCGGCTGGCCCGAGCTGCGGATCATCGGCCTGCGCCGCAACTCCGGCCACCAGGCCGCCCTCACCGCCGGCCTGGACCGCGCCGTCGGCGCCTATGTCGTCAGCATCGACGCCGACCTCCAGGACCCGCCCGAGAAGATCCCCGAGATGCTCGCCCTCGCGCAGAGCGAGGGGCTCGACATCGTCTACGGCATCCGCGCCGACCGGGCCAGCGACACCGGCTTCAAGCGGTGGACGGCGGGGATCTACTACCGGCTCGTACGACGGCTCGCCGGGCCGTCCGTGCCCGCCCAGGCCGGTGACTTCCGGCTGCTCGGCCGGGCCGCAGTGGACGCCCTGAAGGCGCTGCCGGACCAGCAGCGCGTCTACCGGCTCCTGGTGCCCTGGCTCGGTTTCCCCAGCGGGCAGGTGACGTACGAGCGCGCCCCGCGCCCGGCCGGGCAGAGCAAGTATCCGCTGGGGCGGATGATCCGGCTGGCCGTCGACAGCGTCACCGGGTTCTCCGCGGCCCCGCTGCGCATCGCCACCTGGCTCGGCGGCTTCGCCTTCCTGGTCTGCATCGGACTGATGGCGTACACGCTGAGCGCCCACTTCCTGGACCACACGGTCCCGGGCTGGACCTCCCTGTTCACCGGCGTGCTGTTCATCGGCGCGGTCCAGCTCATCTGCGTGGGGCTGCTCGGCGAGTACGTGGGCCGCATCTATACGGCCGTACAGAACCGTCCGACGTACTTCGTCGGTCAGGACACGGCCGCGGAGCAGAAGGGCGGGGAAACGCCTGTACCACACCAGCGGTCGGGTTCGCGAACGTAACCGGCGTCTGCCGGGCATTCGGGTTCTGTTTTGACCGGAGTGATTGCGCTGGGTACGCTCAGACCTTGTGCCTGGGGTGTGCCCTGGCCCTCGTGCGTGCCATCACACCGCATCGGGGCCGAGACCGGCCACCGTGATCCTGCCTTCTTTCTGCCTCGCGGCGGAAGTCCGCGGGGTACGACACACCCGACCGCGTGGGTCGGAGGAGTTCCAGGTTAGCTGTACCCATCGGCACACAGAAACCGGAGAAGTAGTGCCTACGATCCAGCAGCTGGTCCGCAAGGGCCGGCAGGACAAGGTCGAGAAGAACAAGACGCCCGCACTCGAGGGTTCCCCTCAGCGTCGCGGCGTCTGCACGCGTGTGTTCACGACCACCCCGAAGAAGCCGAACTCGGCCCTGCGTAAGGTCGCGCGTGTGCGTCTGACCAGCGGGATCGAGGTCACCGCTTACATTCCGGGTGAGGGACACAACCTGCAGGAGCACTCCATCGTGCTCGTGCGCGGCGGCCGTGTGAAGGACCTGCCGGGTGTTCGCTACAAGATCATCCGTGGTTCGCTCGACACCCAGGGTGTCAAGAACCGCAAGCAGGCCCGCAGCCGCTACGGCGCCAAGAAGGAGAAGTAAGAATGCCTCGTAAGGGCCCCGCCCCGAAGCGCCCGGTCATCATCGACCCGGTTTACGGCTCCCCTCTGGTGACCTCCCTGATCAACAAGGTGCTGCTGAACGGCAAGCGCTCGACTGCCGAGCGGATCGTTTACGGCGCCATGGAGGGCCTGCGCGAGAAGACCGGCAACGACCCGGTCATCACGCTCAAGCGCGCTCTCGAGAACATCAAGCCGACCATCGAGGTCAAGTCCCGCCGTGTCGGTGGCGCCACCTACCAGGTCCCGGTCGAGGTCAAGCCCGGCCGTGCCAGCACCCTGGCGCTGCGCTGGCTCGTCGGTTACTCCCGCGCCCGTCGCGAGAAGACCATGACCGAGCGTCTGCTGAACGAGCTCCTCGACGCCTCCAACGGCCTCGGCGCCGCTGTGAAGAAGCGCGAGGACACGCACAAGATGGCCGAGTCCAACAAGGCCTTCGCGCACTACCGCTGGTAGTCGCAGTCCACATCGAGACCGAGAGAAGACTGAAGCCTTATGGCTACCACTTCGCTTGACCTGGCCAAGGTGCGCAACATCGGCATCATGGCCCACATCGACGCGGGCAAGACGACCACCACCGAGCGGATCCTGTTCTACACCGGCGTTTCGTACAAGATCGGTGAGGTCCACGACGGCGCTGCCACCATGGACTGGATGGAGCAGGAGCAGGAGCGTGGCATCACGATCACCTCTGCTGCCACCACCTGCCACTGGCCGCTGGAAGACGTCGACCACACCATCAACATCATCGACACGCCGGGCCACGTCGACTTCACCGTCGAGGTGGAGCGTTCCCTGCGCGTGCTCGACGGTGCCGTGACGGTGTTCGACGGCGTCGCCGGCGTTGAGCCCCAGTCCGAGACCGTGTGGCGTCAGGCGGACCGCTACGGCGTTCCGCGCATCTGCTTCGTCAACAAGCTCGACCGCACCGGTGCCGAGTTCCACCGCTGTGTCGACATGATCGTCGACCGCCTGGGCGCTCAGCCGATCGTCATGCAGCTCCCGATCGGTGCCGAGGCCGACTTCCAGGGTGTCGTGGACCTCGTCCGCATGAAGGCCCTGGTCTGGTCCGCCGAGGCGACCAAGGGCGAGATGTACGACGTCGTCGACATCCCGGCCACCCACACCGAGGCTGCCGAGGAGTGGCGCGGCAAGCTGCTCGAGGCCGTCGCGGAGAACGACGAGGAGCTCATGGAGCTGTACCTCGAGGGCACCGAGCCCTCCGAGGAGCAGCTCTACGCGGCGATCCGTCGGATCACCATCGCCTCCGGCAAGGGCGGCGGCACCACCGTCACCCCCGTGTTCTGCGGCACCGCCTTCAAGAACAAGGGCGTTCAGCCCCTGCTCGACGCGGTCGTGCGCTACCTGCCGTCCCCGGTCGACATCGAGGCCATCGAGGGCCACGACGTCAAGGACCCGGAGACGGTCGTCAAGCGCAAGCCGTCCGACGACGAGCCGCTGTCGGCGCTGGCGTTCAAGATCATGAGCGACCCGCACCTCGGCAAGCTCACCTTCGTGCGCATCTACTCCGGCCGCCTCGAGTCCGGCTCCGCCGTGCTCAACTCGGTCAAGGGCCGCAAGGAGCGCATCGGCAAGATCTACCGCATGCACGCCAACAAGCGTGAGGAGATCGAGTCGGTGGGCGCCGGCGACATCGTCGCCGTCATGGGCCTGAAGCAGACCACCACCGGTGAGACGCTCTGCGACGACAAGAACCCGGTCATCCTGGAGTCCATGGACTTCCCGGCGCCGGTCATCCAGGTCGCCATCGAGCCCAAGTCGAAGGGCGACCAGGAGAAGCTGGGCATCGCGATCCAGCGTCTCGCCGAGGAGGACCCGTCCTTCCAGGTCCACTCCGACGAGGAGACCGGCCAGACCATCATCGGCGGCATGGGCGAACTGCACCTCGAGGTGCTGGTCGACCGTATGCGCCGTGAGTTCAAGGTCGAGGCCAACGTCGGCAAGCCGCAGGTCGCCTACCGCGAGACGATCCGCAAGGCCGTCGAGAAGGTCGAGTACACCCACAAGAAGCAGACGGGTGGCACCGGCCAGTTCGCCCGCGTCATCATCGGCATCGAGCCGATCGAGGGCGGCGACACGTCGTACGAGTTCGTCAACAAGGTCACCGGTGGCCGTGTGCCGAAGGAGTACATCCCCTCGGTCGACGCCGGTGCGCAGGAGGCCATGCAGTTCGGCATCCTCGCGGGCTACGAGATGACGGGCGTCCGCGTCACGCTCATCGACGGCGCCTACCACGAGGTCGACTCCTCCGAGCTCGCCTTCAAGATCGCAGGTTCGCAGGCCTTCAAGGAGGCCGCGCGCAAGGCCAGCCCCGTGCTGCTCGAGCCGATGATGGCCGTCGAGGTCACCACGCCCGAGGACTACATGGGTGAGGTCATCGGCGACATCAACTCCCGCCGTGGTCAGATCCAGGCCATGGAGGAGCGTGCGGGTGCCCGCGTCGTGAAGGGCCTCGTGCCCCTGTCGGAGATGTTCGGCTACGTCGGCGACCTCCGCAGCAAGACGTCGGGTCGCGCAAGCTACTCGATGCAGTTCGACTCCTACGCCGAGGTTCCGCGGAACGTCGCCGAGGAGATCATCGCGAAGGCCAAGGGCGAGTAACGCACCGCGTTTAACGCACCGCGCATACACGCTTTAGGCTTGACCCCGGAGCCTCGCGGGTCGTTCCTCCGCATTCATGGCGGAATGACCCGGGGCCCGGGACTTAACAGCAAAGATCACCTGGCGCCGATGAACCAAGGCGTACAGCACACTCCACAGGAGGACCCCAGTGGCGAAGGCGAAGTTCGAGCGGACTAAGCCGCACGTCAACATCGGCACCATCGGTCACATCGACCACGGTAAGACGACCCTCACGGCCGCCATTACCAAGGTGCTGCACGACGCGTACCCGGACCTGAACGAGGCCACCGCGTTCGACAACATCGACAAGGCGCCCGAGGAGCGTCAGCGCGGTATCACCATCTCCATCGCGCACGTCGAGTACCAGACGGAGACGCGTCACTACGCGCACGTCGACTGCCCGGGTCACGCGGACTACATCAAGAACATGATCACCGGTGCCGCGCAGATGGACGGCGCGATCCTCGTGGTCGCCGCCACCGACGGCCCGATGCCGCAGACCAAGGAGCACGTGCTCCTGGCCCGCCAGGTCGGCGTTCCGTACATCGTGGTCGCCCTGAACAAGGCCGACATGGTGGACGACGAGGAGATCCTGGAGCTCGTCGAGCTCGAGGTCCGTGAGCTCCTCTCCGAGTACGAGTTCCCGGGCGACGACCTGCCGGTCGTCCGCGTCTCCGCGCTGAAGGCGCTCGAGGGCGACGCCGAGTGGACCAACTCCGTCCTGGACCTGATGAAGGCCGTCGACGAGTCGATCCCGCAGCCCGAGCGTGACGTCGACAAGGCGTTCCTCATGCCGATCGAGGACGTCTTCACGATCACCGGTCGCGGTACGGTCGTCACCGGCCGTATCGAGCGTGGTGTCCTGAAGGTCAACGAGACCGTCGACATCATCGGCATCAAGACCGAGAAGACCACCACCACGGTCACCGGTATCGAGATGTTCCGCAAGCTGCTCGACGAGGGCCAGGCCGGTGAGAACGTCGGTCTGCTGCTCCGCGGCATCAAGCGCGAGGACGTCGAGCGCGGCCAGGTCATCATCAAGCCCGGTTCGGTCACCCCGCACACCGAGTTCGAGGCCCAGGCCTACATCCTGTCGAAGGACGAGGGTGGCCGCCACACCCCGTTCTTCAACAACTACCGTCCGCAGTTCTACTTCCGTACGACGGACGTGACCGGCGTCGTGACCCTCCCCGAGGGCACCGAGATGGTCATGCCGGGTGACAACACCGAAATGAAGGTGGAGCTCATCCAGCCCGTCGCCATGGAAGAGGGCCTGAAGTTCGCCATCCGCGAGGGTGGCCGGACGGTCGGCGCCGGCCAGGTCACCAAGATCACGAAGTGATCTTGCGCCTGAACGGCAGCACAGCCTGAGCTGAGCTCCTGAAGGAGCCCGTACGACTTCGGTCGTACGGGCTCTTTCGCTTTGTTCGTCGTACGGGTGTGCGGTGGGTGAACCGTGGACGAACGTTGCCTGGTGTCACCCATGAGGTGGCTGTGGCCCGCCTAGCCTGACGACGATGTCCGCCCTGCCTCTCATACGACCCGCGACGCCGCAGCCCGCGCCGACGACGGCGCCCCCACCGGCCGGCCGCCGGCGCCCGCGCCTCTACGCCCTCGACGGCATCCGGCTCCTCGCCGCGCTCATGGTCGCGGTCCACCACTACGCGGGCACCCGCCGCGTCAACCAGCCGGGCAACCTCGTCTGGGACCGTCCGGTCTCGGACATCATGCCGTCGGTCTTCCATGTGGCGGCCTACGGCTGGATCGGCGTCGAGATCTTCTTCGTGATCAGCGGCTTCGTGATCTGCATGTCCTGCTGGGGCCGGACACCGCGTCAGTTCTTCGTCTCCCGGGTGATCCGCCTGTACCCGGCGTACTGGTTCGCGGTCCTCTTCACGACCGCCGTCCTGGCGGCCGTACCCGGTGTGTGGGAACGCCTCGCCCCCCGGGACGTCCTGCTCAACCTGACCATGCTCCAGTCGGGTTCGGGCGTGCGGAACGTCGACGGCGTGTACTGGACCCTGTGGTCCGAACTCCGCTTCTACCTCCTCTTCCTCGCTGTGGTGTGGGCCGGCCTCACCTACCGCCGTGTGGTGCTGTTCTGCTGCCTCTGGGGCGCCGCGGCGATGCTGGCCCCGGTCGCCCATCTGCCCCTCCTGGAACTGATGGCCGACCCCGAGGCCTCCTGGTACTTCATCGCCGGCCTCGCCCTCTACCTCATGCACCGCTTCGGCCAGGACCTGCTCCTGTGGGGCATCCTCGCGATGGCCTGGCTGATGGGGCAGAGGGAGCTGGGCCAGCGGATCGACGAGGTCGAACACGTGGGGAGCTGGCGCGGCGCGGTGCTGATCTTCACCGTGTTCCTGCTGGTCATGGTCGCGGTGGCGCTCGGCTTCACGGACCGCGTCCGCTCGCGCCGGCTGGTGACGGCGGGCAGCCTGACGTACCCGCTCTACCTGATCCACTACGCGGCCGGCACCACGGTGATCAACCGTTTGCGCGACACGATGGACGCCCGGCTGCTGGTGGGCGTGGTACTGGCGGGGTTCCTGGTGCTGAGCTACGCGGTGCACCGGTGGGTGGAGCGACCGGTGGCGGCGGCGGTGAAGAGAGGGCTGGACGCGGCGTTCGTGAGGGTGCGCGCGCGGGGGTGAGGCGCGGGCCGCTAGTCTGCCGATCTTCCTCTCCGCATCCATGGAAGGTGTGAATGAGAACAGGCAGAACCGCCGCGGTGACCGTGCTCGCGGGCGCGTTGGGGCTCTCGGTGCTGGGCGCGCCGGCGGCCCGGGCGGCGGACACGGGGATCACCGTGTCGAACATCGTCGTCAACGGCGGCAAACCGATCGTGGTCGGCACGACGAAGGTGGTGGAGCCGCCCATCAGCTTCGACTTCACCCTGCCGTCCGGGTACAGCACCGCCGACCCGTCCCGGTACGACGCCTTCCCGTTCCTCTACCGGGGCGACCTGAGGACGGCGGCCGACACCGGCGACAACTTCATCGGGCCGGGCGGCTACACCTGCTACGAGCAGAGCTCCCGGAGGGCCCACTGCGAGGGCGGCCTCTACATCGACCCGCACCCGAGCCGGGAGCACGTCGACTCCAACAGCGACGCCACCACGTGGAAGGTCGCCGTGTCGCTCGTCCTGCTCAAGGCCGACGGCACCGTCAAGGCCCGGGAACGCGAGACGCGGTCCCTCTCCGTCCCGCTGCGCAGGGCGGCCGGCCTCACCGCCGCCGACGCCTCGCCGGAGCCGGTGACCAAGGGCAGGGCGATCACCGTCACCGGCAAGCTGACCCGGGCGAACTGGAGCACCAAGAAGTACGGCGCCTACAGCGGCCGCAGCGTGCGTCTCCAGTTCCGCGCCGCGGGCACCGACACCTTCAAGACGGTCAAGAACGTCACCTCGAGCAGCACAGGCGCGCTCCGGACGACGGTCACCGCCTCCGTCGACGGCGCGTTCCGCTGGGCCTACGCCGGCAACACCACGACCGGCGCGACCACCGGCGCGGCCGACGCCGTCGACGTGCGCTGAGGGCGGGAAACCCCGTTGGACCGCCGCCGCGTTTGACCTGCGTCACGTCCGGGGTATTCTCTCCGGCTCGATTGGCGGAGGTGCTGCCCGGTGTGGCAGACTAGCGGGGTTGCTCGGTCGAGTGTTGATGCTGTGCGCCTCCCGCCGGGAGGACCGGAAGCGAGTCCCACAGTACTCGTCGCCCTAACTGCCTCACGGCAGCGCTGGGGCGGACGTACGGGAATCTTTCGGGAAGCGCGGTGCGGCAGCGGCCAGGCGCCCGGTGGGCCTTCCGGTCCCCGGCCTGCGGTACCGGAAGGGCCGTGTGCATTCCCGTAGGGATGTTCGAACAAGGGACATCTTTGTCAGCGGGAGCGCGACACGCCCGACCGCGTGGGTCGGAGAAACGAAGAAGAACCGGGCTCCAGAGCGTAAGAAGACAAAGGACTACTGAGTAGCCATGGCGGGACAGAAGATCCGCATCCGGCTCAAGGCCTACGACCACGAGGTCATCGACTCCTCGGCGAAGAAGATCGTCGAGACGGTGACCCGCACTGGTGCGTCGGTCGCGGGCCCGGTGCCGCTGCCCACTGAGAAGAACGTGTACTGCGTCATCAAGTCGCCGCACAAGTACAAGGACTCGCGCGAGCACTTCGAGATGCGCACGCACAAGCGCCTGATCGACATCCTCGACCCGACGCCCAAGACCGTTGACTCTCTGATGCGACTCGACCTCCCGGCCGGTGTCGACATCGAGATCAAGCTCTGAGGGCTGGTGATCTGAGAATGGCTAAGCAGATCAAGGGCATCCTGGGCGAGAAGCTCGGCATGACGCAGGTGTGGGACGAGAACAACCGCGTTGTTCCGGTCACCGTCGTCAAGGCCGGCCCCAACGTCGTGACCCAGGTCCGCACGAACGACGCCGACGGCTACGAGTCCGTCCAGATCGCGTTCGGCGAGATCGACCCGCGCAAGGTGAACAAGCCCCTCAAGGGCCACTTCGCCAAGGCCGACGTCACTCCCCGCCGCCACCTCGTCGAGATCCGTACCGCTGACGCCAGTGAGTACACCCTCGGCCAGGAGATCACCGCCGAGGTGTTCGAGGCCGGCATCAAGGTCGACGTGACCGGCAAGAGCAAGGGCAAGGGCTTCGCCGGTGTCATGAAGCGTCACAACTTCAAGGGCCTCGGCGCCGGTCACGGCACCCAGCGCAAGCACCGCTCGCCCGGTTCCATCGGTGGCTGCGCCACCCCGGGCCGCGTGTTCAAGGGCCTCCGCATGGCGGGTCGCATGGGCAACGAGCGTGTCACCACCCAGAACCTGACCGTCCACGCCGTTGACGCGGAGAAGGGTCTGCTGCTCATCAAGGGCGCTGTCCCCGGTCCGAACGGCGGCCTCGTCCTGGTCCGCACCGCGGCCAAGGGGGCCTGAGGTAACCGATGAGCACTGTTGACATCCTTTCGCCTGCCGGCGAGAAGACCGGTAGCGTCGAGCTCCCCGCGGAGATCTTCGGCGTGGAGAAGGTCAGCATCCCGCTGATCCACCAGGTCGTCGTCGCGCAGAACGCGGCTGCCCGCCAGGGCACGCACAAGACCAAGACCCGTGGCGAAGTCCGTGGTGGTGGCAAGAAGCCCTACCGCCAGAAGGGCACCGGCCGCGCCCGTCAGGGCTCGACCCGCGCGCCGCAGTTCGCCGGCGGTGGCGTCGTGCACGGCCCCGTGCCGCGCGACTACTCGCAGCGGACCCCCAAGAAGATGAAGGCTGCCGCCCTGCGTCACGCCCTCACCGACCGGGCCCGCCACAACCGCATCCACGTCGTCACCGGCGTGGTCGACGGCGACATCTCCACCAAGGCCGCGAAGACGCTGTTCGGCAAGATCAGCGAGCGCAAGAACCTGCTGCTCGTCGCCGAGCGCAGCGACGAGGCCGCGTGGCTGTCCGCCCGCAACCTGCCCCAGGTGCACATCCTGGAGCCGGGCCAGCTGAACACGTACGACGTGATCGTCTCGGACGACGTGGTCTTCACCCAGGCCGCTCTCGAGTCCTTCGTCGCCGGCCCGAAGGCCAACGACACCGAAGGGACTGAGGTCTGATGGCCACCCGTCACCCCTCCATCGCCTCGAAGGCCGCCAAGGCCGCGAAGGCCGCGCGCGTCGCCAAGGCGAAGCGTCACGCCACCGAGGGCAAGAACACCGTCGTCACCGCGCCCAGCAAGGCGTACACGGACCCCCGTGACGTGCTGCTGAAGCCGGTCGTGTCGGAGAAGAGCTACGCGCTCCTCGACGAGAACAAGTACACGTTCATCGTCGACCCGAACGCCAACAAGACCCAGATCAAGCAGGCCGTCCAGGCGGTCTTCTCGGTCAAGGTCACCGGGGTCAACACGATCAACCGCCAGGGCAAGCGCAAGCGGACCCGCACCGGCTTCGGCCAGCGCGCGGCGACCAAGCGCGCGATCGTGACCCTCGCCGAGGGCGACCGTATCGACATCTTCGGCGGTCCGACCGCCTAAGGGCGGTCCGGATCGTCCGATATCGGACGAGGACTGAGAAATGGGAATCCGCAAGTACAAGCCGACTACGCCGGGCCGTCGTGGCTCCAGCGTCGCCGACTTCGTCGAGGTCACGCGGTCCACGCCGGAGAAGTCGCTGGTCCGCCCCCTGCACAGCAAGGGCGGCCGTAACAATTCCGGTCGTGTGACCGTTCGCCACCAGGGTGGCGGCCACAAGCGTGCCTACCGCGTGATCGACTTCCGTCGTCACGACAAGGACGGCGTGCCGGCGAAGGTCGCGCACATCGAGTACGACCCCAACCGCACCGCGCGCATCGCGCTGCTGCACTACGCCGACGGCGAGAAGCGCTACATCCTCGCCCCGCGCAACCTGCAGCAGGGTGACCGCGTCGAGAACGGTCCCGGGGCCGACATCAAGCCGGGCAACAACCTGGCGCTGCGCAACATCCCGGTCGGTACCACGATCCACGCGATCGAGCTCCGTCCCGGTGGCGGTGCCAAGTTCGCCCGCTCCGCCGGTGCCTCCGTGCAGCTGCTCGCGAAGGAGGGCTCGATGGCCCACCTCCGCATGCCCTCCGGTGAGATCCGCCTGGTCGACCAGCGCTGCCGCGCCACGGTCGGCGAGGTCGGCAACGCCGAGCAGAGCAACATCAACTGGGGCAAGGCCGGCCGCAAGCGCTGGCTGGGCGTCCGCCCGACCGTCCGTGGTGTCGCGATGAACCCGGTCGACCACCCGCACGGTGGTGGTGAGGGCAAGACCTCCGGTGGCCGTCACCCGGTCTCCCCGTGGGGTCAGAAGGAAGGCCGTACTCGTTCGCCCAAGAAGGCGTCGAACAAGTACATCGTCCGCCGCCGCAAGACGAACAAGAAGCGCTAGGAGCGGGTTTAGATGCCGCGCAGTCTCAAGAAGGGGCCCTTCGTCGACGACCACCTGATCAAGAAGGTGGACGCCCAGAACGAAGCAGGCACCAAGAACGTCATCAAGACCTGGTCCCGTCGCTCCATGATCGTGCCGGCCATGCTCGGCCACACGCTCGCGGTGCACAACGGCAAGACCCACATCCCGGTGTTCGTCACCGAGTCGATGGTCGGTCACAAGCTCGGCGAGTTCTCGCCGACGCGCACCTTCCGGGGTCACGTCAAGGAAGACCGGAAGTCGAAGCGCCGCTAGTAGCGGATCGCATTCAGACACGTAAGTAACTCTGAAGGGACAACCATGGAAGCCAGGGCCCAGGCGCGGTACATCCGCGTCACGCCCATGAAGGCCCGCCGTGTGGTGGACCTCATCCGTGGCATGGACGCCACGGAGGCCCAGGCTGTTCTGCGATTCGCTCCGCAGGCAGCCTCCGTGCCCGTCGGCAAGGTGCTCGACAGCGCCATCGCCAACGCCGCGCACAACTACGACCACACGGACGCCAACTCGCTGTTCATCAGCGAGGCGTACGTCGACGAGGGTCCGACCCTGAAGCGGTTCCGGCCGCGCGCCCAGGGCCGTGCCTACCGGATCCGCAAGCGGACCAGCCACATCACCGTGGTCGTCGCCAGCAAGGAAGGAACCCGGTAATGGGCCAGAAGGTTAACCCGCATGGGTTCCGGCTCGGCATCACCACGGACTTCAAGTCCCGTTGGTACGCCGACAAGTCGTACAAGGACTACGTCAAGGAAGACGTCGCCATCCGTCGGATGATGACGTCCGGCATGGAGCGCGCCGGCATCTCGAAGGTGGAGATCGAGCGCACCCGTGACCGTGTCCGCGTGGACATCCACACCGCGCGTCCGGGCATCGTCATCGGCCGCCGCGGCGCCGAGGCCGACCGTATCCGCGGCGACCTGGAGAAGCTGACCAAGAAGCAGGTCCAGCTCAACATCCTCGAGGTCAAGAACCCGGAGACGGACGCTCAGCTGGTGGCCCAGGCCGTCGCCGAGCAGCTCTCCTCCCGCGTCTCCTTCCGTCGGGCCATGCGCAAGAGCATGCAGTCCGCCATGAAGGCCGGCGCCAAGGGCATCAAGATCCAGTGCGGTGGCCGCCTCGGCGGCGCCGAGATGTCCCGCTCGGAGTTCTACCGCGAGGGCCGTGTGCCCCTGCACACGCTCCGCGCGAACGTGGACTACGGCTTCTTCGAGGCCAAGACGACCTTCGGCCGCATCGGTGTGAAGGTCTGGATCTACAAGGGCGACGTCAAGAACATCGCCGAGGTCCGCGCCGAGAACGCCGCTGCCCGCGCCGGCAACCGTCCGGCCCGTGGCGGCGCTGACCGTCCCGCCGGCCGTGGTGGCCGCGGTGGCGAGCGTGGCGGTCGCGGTCGTAAGCCGCAGCAGGCTCCGGCTGCCGAGGCCCCCAAGGCCGACGCTCCCGCCGCCGCTCCGGCTGAGAGCACCGGAACGGAGGCCTGACCGACATGCTGATCCCCCGTAGGGTCAAGCACCGCAAGCAGCACCACCCGAAGCGTCGCGGTGAGGCCAAGGGCGGTACGACGGTCGCGTTCGGCGAGTACGGCATCCAGGCCCTCACGCCGGCGTACGTGACCAACCGCCAGATCGAGGCGGCTCGTATCGCGATGACCCGCCACATCAAGCGTGGCGGCAAGGTCTGGATCAACATCTACCCGGACCGCCCGCTCACGAAGAAGCCCGCCGAGACCCGCATGGGTTCCGGTAAGGGTTCGCCGGAGTGGTGGATCGCGAACGTGCACCCGGGCCGGGTCATGTTCGAGCTGTCCTACCCGAACGAGAAGATCGCCCGTGAGGCCCTCACTCGCGCCGCCCACAAGCTGCCGATGAAGTGCCGGATCGTCAAGCGCGAGGCAGGTGAAGCGTGATGTCGGCCGGTACCAAGGCGTCCGAGCTGCGCGAGCTGGGCAACGAGGAGCTTCTGGCGAAGCTCCGCGAGGCCAAGGAAGAGCTGTTCAACCTCCGCTTCCAGGCGGCGACTGGTCAGCTCGAGAACCACGGCCGTCTGAAGGCGGTCCGCAAGGACATCGCGCGGATCTACACCCTGATGCGCGAGCGTGAGCTGGGCATCGAAACGGTGGAGAACGCCTGATGAGCGAGAACAACGTGACTGAGAACACTGAGGCGCGCGGCTTCCGCAAGACCCGTGAGGGTCTCGTCGTCAGCGACAAGATGGACAAGACCGTCGTCGTCGCCGTCGAGGACCGCGTCAAGCACGCGCTGTACGGCAAGGTCATCCGCCGTACGAACAAGCTCAAGGCGCACGACGAGCAGAACGCCGCGGGCGTCGGCGACCGCGTCCTCCTGATGGAGACCCGGCCGCTGTCCGCGACGAAGCGCTGGCGCGTCGTCGAGATCCTCGAGAAGGCCAAGTAAGTCTCCTGCGGGGCATCCCTCGCAGGACAGTTCCGCCAGGCTCCGGGAGCCGCTCCGCTGAGCGGCTCCCGGGGAACCGGCAGACAAACAGGAGATAGACGTGATCCAGCAGGAGTCGCGACTGCGTGTCGCCGACAACACTGGTGCGAAGGAGATCCTTTGCATCCGTGTGCTCGGTGGCTCCGGTCGCCGCTACGCGGGCATCGGTGACGTCATCGTCGCCACCGTCAAGGACGCGATCCCCGGTGGCAACGTGAAGAAGGGTGACGTCGTCAAGGCGGTCATCGTTCGCACCGTCAAGGAGCGCCGCCGTCCGGACGGCTCGTACATCCGCTTCGACGAGAACGCCGCTGTCATTCTGAAGAACGACGGCGACCCTCGCGGCACCCGCATCTTCGGCCCGGTCGGCCGTGAGCTGCGCGAGAAGAAGTTCATGAAGATCATCTCGCTCGCGCCGGAGGTGCTGTAAGCATGAAGATCAAGAAGGGCGACCTGGTCCAGGTCATCACCGGTAAGGACAAGGGCAAGCAGGGCAAGGTCATCGCGGCCTTCCCCCGCGAGGACCGCGTCCTGGTCGAGGGTGTCAACCGGGTCAAGAAGCACACCAAGGCCGGCCCGACCGCCAAGGGTTCCCAGGCCGGCGGCATCGTGACCACCGAGGCCCCGATCCACGTGTCCAACGTTCAGCTGGTCGTGGAGAAGGACGGCAACAAGGTCGTCACGCGTGTCGGTTACCGCTTCGACGACGAGGGCAACAAGATCCGCGTTGCCAAGCGGACGGGTGAGGACATCTGATGGCTACCACCACCACTCCGCGTCTCAAGACGAAGTACCGCGAGGAGATCGCGGGCAAGCTGCGTGACGAGTTCAAGTACGAGAACGTCATGCAGATCCCCGGCCTCGTCAAGATCGTGGTCAACATGGGTGTCGGCGACGCCGCCCGTGACTCGAAGCTGATCGAGGGCGCGATCCGCGACCTGACCACCATCACCGGTCAGAAGCCGGCCGTCACCAAGGCCCGCAAGTCCATCGCGCAGTTCAAGCTGCGCGAGGGTCAGCCGATCGGTGCTCACGTCACGCTCCGTGGCGACCGCATGTGGGAGTTCCTGGACCGCACCCTGTCGCTCGCGCTGCCGCGCATCCGCGACTTCCGTGGTCTGTCCCCCAAGCAGTTCGACGGCCGTGGCAACTACACCTTCGGTCTCACGGAGCAGGTCATGTTCCACGAGATCGACCAGGACAAGATCGACCGTGTCCGGGGTATGGACATCACCGTGGTCACCACGGCGACCAACGACGCTGAGGGCCGCGCGCTCCTTCGTCACCTCGGCTTCCCGTTCAAGGAGGCGTGAGCGAGATGGCGAAGAAGGCTCTGATCGCTAAGGCTGCTCGCAAGCCCAAGTTCGGTGTGCGCGCGTACACCCGCTGCCAGCGCTGCGGCCGTCCGCACTCCGTGTACCGCAAGTTCGGCCTCTGCCGCGTGTGCCTTCGTGAGATGGCTCACCGTGGCGAGCTGCCGGGCGTGACCAAGAGCTCCTGGTAAACCCCTTATTTAGGGGTTCCGGAGGCTCTCGGTAAGCACTGGGCGTGTCAGGCGCCCTCCCTTTCATGGCTTAGGCTTGGAGGGTTGGGCGCCTGATTGCCGCCCTTACGACTTACTACGCCGTAGGTCCACCGCGCCGCACCCGTCCCGTCTCGGATCGGGGAGAGGGATGGCGCACCAGGAAACCCCGGCGAGAGAGGCCACAGGCCAATTCATGACCATGACTGATCCGATCGCAGACATGCTGACGCGTCTGCGGAACGCGAACTCGGCGTACCACGACTCCGTGACGATGCCGGCGTCCAAGATCAAGTCTCACATCGCGGAGATCCTCCAGCAGGAGGGCTTCATCACCGGCTGGCGCGTCGAGGACGCCGAGGTCGGCAAGAACCTCACCCTCGAGCTGAAGTTCGGCCCGAACCGTGAGCGCTCCATCGCGGGCATCAAGCGGATCTCCAAGCCCGGTCTCCGGGTCTACGCGAAGTCCACCTCCCTGCCGAAGGTGCTGGGCGGCCTCGGCGTGGCGATCATCTCCACGTCGCACGGGCTCCTCACCGACAAGCAGGCCGGCAAGAAGGGCGTAGGCGGGGAAGTCCTCGCCTACGTCTGGTAGCAGAAGGGAACGGAGGAAACAGCTATGTCGCGCATCGGCAAGCTCCCCATCGCGGTTCCCGCCGGCGTGGACGTCACCATCGACGGCCAGACGGTCTCGGTCAAGGGCCCCAAGGGCACGCTGACCCACACCGTCGTTTCGCCGATCGAGATCGCCAAGGGTGAGGACGGCGTCCTGAACGTCACCCGCCCCAACGACGAGCGTCAGAGCAAGGCCCTGCACGGCCTGTCCCGCACGCTGGTGGCGAACATGATCACCGGCGTGACCCAGGGTTACGTGAAGAAGCTCGAGATCAGCGGTGTCGGTTACCGCGTGACCGCCAAGGGCTCGAACCTCGAGTTCGCGCTCGGTTACAGCCACCCGATCGTCGTCGAGGCCCCCGAGGGCATCACCTTCAAGGTCGAGGCTCCGACCCGTTTCTCGGTCGAGGGCATCGACAAGCAGAAGGTCGGCGAGGTCGCGGCCAACATCCGCAAGCTGCGCAAGCCCGACCCGTACAAGGCCAAGGGCGTCAAGTACGAGGGCGAAGTCATCCGCCGCAAGGTCGGAAAGGCGGGTAAGTAAGCCATGGCATACGGGCAGAAGATCCTGAAGGGCGACGCCTACAAGCGCGCCGCGATCAAGCGCCGTCACATCCGGATCCGCAAGCGGATCTCCGGTACGGCGGAGCGTCCCCGTCTGGTCGTTACCCGCTCGAACCGCCACATCGTGGCTCAGGTGATCGACGACATCAAGGGTCACACCCTGGCGTCGGCGTCCACCCTGGACACGTCGGTCCGCGGTGGCGAGGGCGACAAGTCCGCGCAGGCCAAGCAGGTCGGCGCCCTGGTCGCCGAGCGTGCCAAGGCCGCCGGTGTCGAGGCTGTCGTATTCGACCGTGGTGGCAACCAGTACGCCGGGCGCATCGCCGCCCTGGCGGACGCCGCCCGCGAAGCCGGGCTCAAGTTCTGAGCCTGCCGTAGCTAGCGGAAAAAGAGAGAGGTAATTCCAATGGCTGGACCCCAGCGCCGCGGTGGCGGTGCCGGTGGCGGCGAGCGGCGGGACCGGAAGGGCCGTGACGGCGGCGCTGCTGCCGCCGAGAAGACCGCGTACGTTGAGCGCGTCGTCGCGATCAACCGCGTCGCCAAGGTTGTGAAGGGTGGTCGTCGCTTCAGCTTCACCGCGCTGGTCGTGGTGGGCGACGGTGACGGCACCGTGGGTGTCGGTTACGGCAAGGCCAAGGAGGTGCCGGCCGCCATCGCCAAGGGCGTTGAGGAGGCCAAGAAGCACTTCTTCAAGGTCCCCCGTATCCAGGGCACCATCCCCCACCCCATCCAGGGTGAGAAGGCTGCCGGCGTCGTGCTGCTCAAGCCCGCGTCCCCGGGTACCGGTGTGATCGCCGGTGGTCCGGTGCGTGCCGTGCTCGAGTGCGCCGGTATCCACGACGTGCTGTCGAAGTCGCTCGGCTCCGACAACGCGATCAACATCGTGCACGCGACCGTGGCGGCCCTGAAGGGTCTGCAGCGTCCCGAGGAGATCGCGGCCCGCCGCGGTCTGCCGCTCGAGGACGTCGCCCCCGCGGCCCTGCTTCGTGCGCGTGCCGGGGTGGGTGCGTAATCATGGCGCAGCTCAAGATCACGCAGACGAAGTCCTACATCGGCAGCAAGCAGAACCACCGCGACACCCTGCGTTCCCTGGGCCTCAAGCGCCTCGGTGACGTGGTCGTCAAGGAGGACCGCCCCGAGTTCCGCGGCATGGTGCACACCGTCCGCCACCTCGTGACGGTCGAGGAGGTCGACTGATCATGGCGGAGAACAACCCGCTCAAGATCCACAACCTCCGTCCCGCCCCGGGCGCCAAGACCGCCAAGACCCGTGTGGGTCGTGGTGAGGCGTCGAAGGGTAAGACGGCCGGTCGTGGTACGAAGGGCACGAAGGCCCGTTACCAGGTTCCGGAGCGCTTCGAGGGTGGCCAGATGCCGCTCCACATGCGCCTCCCGAAGCTGAAGGGCTTCAAGAACCCGTTCAAGACCGAGTTCCAGGTCGTGAACCTCGACAAGCTGGCAGCGCTCTACCCCGAGGGTGGCGAGGTCACCGTCGAGGGTCTGGTGGCCAAGGGCGCCGTTCGCAAGAACGCGCTCGTCAAGGTCCTCGGCCAGGGCGAGATCTCCGTGGCGCTGCAGGTGACGGTCGACGCCGTCTCCGGCTCCGCCAAGGAGAAGATCACCGCCGCCGGCGGTACCGTCACCGAGCTCGTCTGACCACATCAGGCGTCTCGATGACTTGAGCGATCCCGACCGGGGATACCCCACAAATGGGGTATCCCCGGTTGGTCGTTCCTAGGGCGGCTGTGTCGCGGGTAAGGTGACCAGCACTGCCCACTTTTCACAAGGTTCTCCCAAGGGGGCACCTTGAACGACAGTCGGCCGTTACTCATGTCGTTGTCGTTTGTCGTTGTTCTTATTGGACCTTCAAGACCGTCACCCTTGACGCAGATGCGCGGGGGTCGCAGGAGGCACCGTGCTCACCGCGTTCGCCCGGGCGTTCAGGACGCCCGACCTGCGCAAGAAGCTGCTCTTCACGCTCGCCATCATCGTGGTCTACCGGGTCGGTACGCACATCCCGATCCCCGGTGTCGACTACACGTCCGTCCAGCGCTGCGTCGACGAGGCGTCCGGCAACCAGGGCCTCTTCGGTCTGGTGAACATGTTCAGCGGCGGCGCGCTGCTGCAGATCACGGTCTTCGCCCTGGGCATCATGCCGTACATCACGGCGAGCATCATCCTTCAGCTGCTGACCGTGGTCATCCCGCGCCTGGAGGCCCTCAAGAAGGAGGGCTCGGCCGGTACGGCGAAGATCACGCAGTACACGCGTTACCTGACCGTGGCGCTGGCCATCCTGCAGGGCACCGGCCTGGTGGCCACCGCCCGCAGCGGCGCGCTCTTCTCCGGCTGCACCGTCGCCAGCCAGATCGTGCCGGACCGCGCGATCTTCACCACCATCGTGATGGTCATCTGCATGACCGCCGGTACGGCCGTCGTCATGTGGCTCGGTGAGCTCATCACCGACCGCGGCATCGGCAACGGCATGTCGATCCTGATGTTCATCTCGATCGCCGCGACCTTCCCGTCCGCGCTGTGGGCCATCAAGAAGTCGGGCACCCTGGCGGACGGCTGGATCGAGTTCGGCACGGTCATCGCGGTCGGCCTGGTGATGGTCGCCCTGGTGGTCTTCGTCGAGCAGGCCCAGCGCCGGATCCCCGTGCAGTACGCCAAGCGTATGATCGGCCGCCGCTCCTACGGCGGTACGTCGACGTACATCCCGCTCAAGGTGAACCAGGCCGGTGTGATCCCGGTCATCTTCGCCTCGTCGCTGCTCTACATCCCGGCCCTCGTGGCGCAGTTCTCCAGCGGCACCTCCAGCTGGAAGACCTGGATCGAGGCCAACCTGACCAAGGGTGACCACCCGATCTACATCAGCCTGTACTTCCTGCTGATCGTCTTCTTCGCCTTCTTCTATGTCGCCATCTCCTTCAACCCCGAGGAAGTCGCCGACAACATGAAGAAGTATGGTGGCTTCATCCCGGGCATCCGGGCTGGCCGACCGACCGCTGAGTACCTCTCCTACGTGCTCAACCGGATCACCTGGCCGGGTTCGCTGTACTTGGGTCTGATCGCTCTCGTCCCGACGATGGCGTTGGTTGGCTTCGGGGCAAGCCAGAACTTCCCGTTCGGCGGGACCAGCATCCTGATCATCGTGGGTGTGGGTCTCGAGACGGTGAAGCAGATCGAGAGCCAGCTCCAGCAGCGCAATTACGAAGGGTTCCTCCGCTGATGCGAATCGTCCTCGTCGGGCCGCCGGGTGCCGGAAAGGGTACGCAGGCCACTCGCCTGGCCGAGACACTGCGCGTTCCGCACATCTCCACGGGCGACCTGTTCCGCGCCAACATCAGCCAGCAGACCGACCTCGGGAAACTCGCGAAGTCCTACATGGACAAGGGCGAACTGGTGCCGGACACGGTGACCATCGCCATGGCCAAGGACCGCATGGAGCAGCCGGACGCCGAGCGCGGCTTCCTGCTGGACGGTTTCCCGCGCAATGTCTCGCAGGCCGAGGCCCTGGACGAGCTCCTCACGACCGAGGGCATCAAGCTGGACGCGGTACTCGACCTGGAGGCCCCCGAGGAGGAGGTCGTCAAGCGGATCGCCGGCCGGCGCATCTGCCGCAACGACTCGTCCCACGTCTTCCACGTGACGTACAAGAAGCCGCAGACCGAGGGCGTCTGTGACGTCTGCGGCGGTGAGCTGTACCAGCGGGACGACGACTCCGAGGAGACCGTCCGGACGCGGCTTGAGGTCTACCACACGCAGACCGAGCCGATCATCGACTACTACAAGGCCCAGGGCCTGGTCGTGACCATCGATTCCATGGGCCCCGTGGAGCAGGTCACCGACCGCGCGCTGGCGGCGTTGAAGCGTGAGGGCGACGACGCGTAGTCGTCGGACCCGTACGGCCGTGGAGTCCCCCTGGACCCCACGGCCGTACTGTTGTGTAGGTAGTACGTACCCCCCGACCGAGTGATGGAGAGCGCAGGCCCTCATGGTGCAGATCAAGAGCCCCGAGCAGATCGCGAAGATGCGTGCGGCGGGGCTGGTCGTCGCCGCCATCCACGCGGCGACGCGGGAGGCGGCGGTGCCGGGGGCGTCGACGAAGGACCTGGACGAGGTCGCGCGCAAGGTGCTCGCGGAGCACGGCGCGAAGTCGAACTTCCTCGGGTACGGCGGTTTCCCCGCGACGATCTGCACCTCGGTGAACGACGTGGTCGTCCACGGCATCCCGTCCGACGAGGTGGTCCTCAAGGACGGCGACATCATCTCGATCGACTGCGGCGCGATCGTGGACGGCTGGCACGGGGACGCGGCCTACACGGCGTTCGTGGGCTCCGGTCACTCCCCGGAGCTGATCGAGCTCTCCCGGGTCACGGAGGAGTCGATGTGGGCCGGCATCGCGGCCATGAAGCTCGGCAACCGGCTCGTCGACGTCTCCCGTGCCATCGAGACGTACATCCGCCGCCAGCCGAAGCCCGGCGGCGGGCGCTACGGCATCATCGAGGACTACGGCGGCCATGGCATCGGCACCGAGATGCACATGGATCCGCATCTGCTGAACTACGTCGACCGCCGCCGGGGCAAGGGCCCCAAGCTGGTCCCCGGCTTCTGCCTCGCCATCGAGCCGATGGTCTCCCTCGGCACCCCGCGCACGGAGGTCCTCGAGGACGACTGGACGGTCATCACGACCGACGGCACGTGGTCCTCGCACTGGGAGCACTCGGTGGCCCTGACGGAGGAGGGCCCGCTGGTGCTGACGGCTCCCGACGGCGGTAAGGCGAAGCTGGCGGAGCACGGGGTCGCGGCCGCGCCGGATCCGCTCGCGTGACGGCGCCGGAGCCCCCGGTCCGCCGGTCGGAGGCCGGCGCAGCCGCTCGAAGCTTGTGAGGCGCCCTGGCGCCGAGCCCGCGAGAGGGGCGTCGAGGATTGGTCGACTGGACGGTCATCACGACCGACGGCACGTGGTCCTCGCACTGGGAGCACTCGGTGGCCCTGACGGAGGAGGGCCCGCTGGTGCTGACGGCTCCCGACGGCGGGAAGGCGAAGCTGGCGGAGCACGGGGTCGCGGCCGCGCCGGATCCGCTCGCGTGACGGCGCCGGAGCCCCCGGTCCGCCGGTCGGAGGCCGGCGCAGCCGCTCGAAGCTTGTGAGGCGCCCTATCCGTTGGGCTGAGGTTGTCGGGTGGCTGCGGGGCCGGTGGGGGGCTGGGCGCGCAGTTTCCCGCGCCCCTGAAGTTGGGTGCCCCGAGGGGATTTTCAAGCTTACGGATCTTTCGGGTGGGGCAGACTCTCTCGATTCGTGTTTCTCGGAGCGCTGACGTAGACTGACTCGTCGGCTCTCGTGCACCCGCATGTCCGCGTGCGCCCCGCAGGGGGAAGCAGGGGAGTCGATCAAGGTAGTCGATTCGAAGGGCAAAGCGTGGCCAAGAAGCAAGGTGCCATCGAGATCGAGGGCACTGTCGTCGAGTCTCTGCCGAACGCCATGTTCAAGGTCGAGCTCCAGAACGGCCACCAGGTCCTGGCACACATCAGCGGCAAGATGCGTATGCACTACATCCGCATCCTCCCTGACGACCGGGTCGTGGTGGAGCTGTCTCCGTACGACCTGACGCGTGGCCGGATCGTCTACCGGTACAAGTAGATCTTGCCCACGTCCCGCGTGAGCGGGGCCGCCGGCAACTGACCCGGAGAACCTCACATCCCATGAAGGTCAAGCCGAGCGTCAAGAAGATCTGCGACAAGTGCAGGGTGATCCGCCGTCACGGTCGGGTCATGATCATTTGCGAGAACCCGCGCCACAAGCAGCGCCAGGGCTGATCGCAGCCGATCACACCCTCTGCATCGACATCGCAGAGACTTCGCGCGACGCGAGCTGAATATGTTCATACGCAGGACCCAGGCGGGGGTTTCTTCTTGCCTGACACCCCCGGTTCGGAGGCCGGGGACCCAGTCGTACCAAGTCTTCGTGAAGTGAAGAGGCCGGCGGCTGGGATCCGGTTCTGTGGAAGACCTCCGACGATCACCAGGAGCCATTGAATGGCACGCGTTTCCGGTGTTGACATCCCGCGCGACAAGCGCGTGGAGGTCGCCCTCACCTACGTGTTCGGCATCGGCCGGACCCTCTCGCAGGAGACGCTGGCTGCGACCGGCGTCGACCCGAACACCCGTGTTCGCGACCTCTCCGAGGAGCAGCTCGTCGCGATCCGCGAGTACGTGGACAACAACATCAAGACCGAGGGTGACCTCCGTCGCGAGATCCAGGCCGACATCCGCCGCAAGGTCGAGATCGGTTGCTACCAGGGTCTCCGTCACCGTCGTGGTCTGCCCGTCCGCGGTCAGCGCACCAGCACGAACGCCCGCACCCGCAAGGGCCCGCGTCGCGCCATCGCCGGCAAGAAGAAGCCGGGCAAGAAGTAGTCCACAGCGGACTTCGCCGTCCAGCGGTCTTCGCTGTAGGACCGACCACCTCCCGTAGGAGTTAGTAGATGCCCCCCAAGGGACGTCAGGGCGCTGCCAAGAAGGTGCGCCGCAAGGAAAAGAAGAACGTCGCGCACGGCCAGGCGCACATCAAGAGCACGTTCAACAACACGATCGTGTCCATCACGGACCCGGCCGGCAACGTGATCTCCTGGGCCTCCGCCGGCCACGTCGGCTTCAAGGGCTCGCGCAAGTCCACGCCGTTCGCCGCGCAGATGGCCGCCGAGTCGGCTGCCCGTCGCGCGCAGGAGCACGGCATGCGCAAGGTCGACGTCTTCGTCAAGGGCCCGGGCGCCGGTCGTGAGACCGCGATCCGTTCCCTGCAGGCCACGGGCCTCGAGGTCGGCTCCATCCAGGACGTCACCCCGACCCCGCACAACGGCTGCCGTCCGCCGAAGCGTCGCCGCGTCTGACGCACGGTTGTCTTGAGGCTACGGGCGGTACGGCTCCATAAAGGGCCGTATCGCCCGTACCCTTGCAGTACAGAGTCGGGCGTCAAATAGCGGGCGCCCCTGACTGAAGGAAAACACCATGCTGATCGCTCAGCGTCCCTCGTTGACCGAAGAGGTCGTCGACGAGTTCCGCTCCCGGTTCGTGATCGAGCCGCTGGAGCCGGGCTTCGGCTACACCCTCGGCAACTCCCTGCGCCGCACGCTCCTCTCCTCGATCCCGGGTGCGGCGGTCACGTCCATCCGTATCGACGGTGTCCTGCACGAGTTCACCACCGTGCCGGGCGTCAAGGAGGACGTCACCGACCTGATCCTCAACATCAAGCAGCTCGTGGTCTCCTCGGAGCACGACGAGCCCGTCGTGATGTACCTGCGCAAGCAGGGCCCGGGTCTGGTCACCGCCGCCGACATCGCGCCCCCGGCCGGTGTCGAGGTGCACAACCCCGACCTCGTCCTCGCCACGCTCAACGGCAAGGGCAAGCTGGAGATGGAGCTCACGGTCGAGCGCGGCCGCGGTTACGTCTCCGCCGTGCAGAACAAGCAGGTGGGCCAGGAGATCGGCCGTATCCCGGTCGACTCCATCTACAGCCCCGTGCTCAAGGTCACGTACAAGGTCGAGGCGACCCGTGTCGAGCAGCGCACCGACTTCGACAAGCTGATCGTCGACGTCGAGACCAAGCAGGCCATGCGTCCGCGTGACGCCATGGCGTCGGCCGGTAAGACGCTGGTCGAGCTCTTCGGGCTGGCCCGTGAGCTCAACATCGACGCCGAGGGCATCGATATGGGTCCGTCCCCGACGGACGCCGCCCTCGCCGCCGACCTGGCGCTGCCGATCGAGGAGCTGGAGCTCACCGTTCGGTCGTACAACTGCCTCAAGCGTGAGGGCATCCACTCCGTGGGTGAGCTCGTCGCCCGCTCCGAGGCGGACCTCCTCGACATTCGCAACTTCGGTGCGAAGTCCATCGACGAGGTCAAGGCGAAGCTGGCCGGCATGGGCCTGGCCCTCAAGGACAGCCCGCCCGGATTCGACCCCACGGCCGCCGCCGACGCCTTCGGCGCCGACGACGACGCGGACGCGGGTTTCGTGGAGACCGAGCAGTACTGAGACGTACTGACCGGTCGTAGCCGGTGAGCATCCGCTCATCGGGTTCCTGACCCCGGTACCTGATACGGCCGGGGCAGACACACAGGAGAAAGAAATGCCGAAGCCCACCAAGGGTGCCCGTCTGGGCGGCAGCGCCGCGCACGAGAAGCTGCTCCTCGCGAACCTGGCGAAGAGCCTCTTCGAGCACGGCCGTATCACCACCACCGAGGCGAAGGCCCGCCGTCTGCGGCCGTACGCCGAGCGTCTGGTCACCAAGGCGAAGAAGGGCGACCTTCACAACCGCCGTCAGGTGCTCCAGGTCATCACGGACAAGAGCGTCGTCCACACGCTCTTCACCGAGATCGGCCCGCGCTACGAGAACCGTCCGGGTGGCTACACCCGGATCACCAAGATCGGTAACCGTCGTGGCGACAACGCGCCCATGGCTGTCATCGAGCTGGTCGAGGCGCTGACTGTTGCACAGGCTGCGACGGGTGAGGCCGAGGCCGCGACGAAGCGTGCGGTCAAGGAGGCCGAGGCGGCCAAGGTCGAGGAGACCAAGGCCGACGAGGTCGTCGAGGACGCCGCTCCGGAGGCCGAGGAGTCGAAGGACGCGTAAGGCCGTCCTTCGGCTGCCGGTCCGTTGTGGCTGGTCGCGCAGTTCCCCGCGCCCCTGAAGGGGCGCGTCAGCGGGTCCGTTCCTTTCGAGGGGCGGGCCCGCTTCTGTGTTCCTGAGAGGATCTCTGTGTGAGTGACGAAGTACAGCCCGGTCAGGTGCGGGTGCGGCTCGATCTTTCCTACGACGGGACCGAGTTCTCCGGGTGGGCCAAGCAGGCCGGGGGGCGGCGGACCGTGCAGGGGGAGATCGAGGACGCTCTGCGGACGGTCACACGGTCGGGGGGGACGACGTACGAGCTGACCGTGGCCGGGCGCACCGACGCCGGGGTGCACGCACGAGGGCAGGTGGCCCATGTGGATCTGCCGGAGGGTGTGTGGCGTGAGCACCACGAGAAGCTGCTGAAGCGGCTTGCCGGGCGGTTGCCCCGGGACGTGCGGGTCTGGGCGCTCAGGGAGGCGCCCAGTGGCTTCAACGCCCGGTTCTCGGCGGTCTGGCGGCGGTACGCGTACCGGGTGACGGACAACCCCGGGGGTGTGGATCCGCTGCTGCGCAACCATGTGCTCTGGCACGACTGGCCGCTCGACGTCGACGCCATGAACGAGGCGGCGGCGCGGTTGCTCGGGGAGCACGACTTCGCCGCCTACTGCAAGCGGCGGGAGGGCGCCACGACCATTCGGACCCTCCAGGAGCTGAGCCTGGTGAAGGGGGACGACGGGATCATCACGGCGACCGTGCGGGCCGACGCGTTCTGTCACAACATGGTGCGCTCGCTGATCGGGGCGCTGTTGTTCGTGGGGGACGGGCACCGGGGGGCCGAGTGGCCGGGGAAGGTGCTGGCCGCGGGCGTGCGGGACTCCGCCGTGCATGTCGTACGGCCGCATGGGCTGACGCTGGAGGAGGTCGGGTATCCGGCCGACGAGCTGCTCGCCGCGCGGAGCAAGGAGGCGCGGAACAAGCGGACGTTGCCCGCGGCAGGTTGCTGCTAGGCCGGTTCCATGATGAGCCAGGCCACAGTCGAGGTGTCTGCGGGCATGCCCTTGACCGTGAAGGACGTGCCGGGGGTGCGGGAGGCCACGTAGGCGACGCCCGAGGGAGTGCCGGCGGGGGACTGGATCGTGAGGAAGATGCGGCTGGACGCGGTGACGGCGGTGGTGGGGACCGTCACCGGTGTCGTGCCGTTCAGGGTGACCGTGCCCATCTTGGCGTTGGTGCCCTCCTTGACCTTGATGCCCTTTCCGGCCAGTCCTACGACGATGTCGGCGTCGGGGCTGCCTATCTGGGCGGTGCCGAGGCGGCCCCAGGTGGTGTCGCGGCCGGTGCCGCCGCCCGGGCCGTAGGTCTGGGTGCCGTTGATCTCCATCGCGAAGCGGTTGACGGAGTCGCCGGTGACCTGGGACTGGAAGGCGCGGGAGGCCGGGTCGGCGGCGGTGACCGCGTAGCCCTGGCCGGAGGGGCGGCTCTGGACGAGGTGGACGCCGGGGGAGGCGCTCGCGTCGACCGTCATGCCGGGGGTGGTGAGGGAGATCCGGCCGCTGGCGCGGCCGACCTTGAGCGGGGTGTCGAGGACCGTGCCGTCGTCGGAGTGGCGGACGAGGGCGAAGTCCGAGCCGTCACCGGTCCCGGACTCGGTGGCGTCCGTGGTGCGCAGGGTCCAGCGGCGGTTCTTGCCGCGCGACCAGAACTCCAGGTCACGGGGGGTGCCGGCGGCTCCGGAGATCATGTGGACGTCGTGCTTGTCCCACTCGATGCCGGCGGCTCCGTGCGTGCCGGAGATCACCCCGCTGTGGCGGACGACGACCGCTCCGAGGTCCTGGAAGGGGGCCGTCGTACCGACGTACTCGCCGCCGACCACCGAGACGTTGCCGGCGGAGTTCAGGGCGGAGGTGGTGATGCCGTACGCGGGGGAGTGGGCGCCGGTGTTGTCGTCGTCGCGGCCGGTGGAGGTGGAGCAGCCGGTGAGGACGACGCCCTCGGCGGACTCGCCGGTGACGGTGAAGCCGGAGTAGGGGATGAGGGAGGTGGCGGTCTCCTTGCCGTCGCGTTTGGCGAGGCAGCCGAGGAGCTGGAGGAAGCGGCCGCCGGCGGAGGTCGCGAGGTGGAAGCCGTCCCGGCCGTTGCGGTCGGTGTTGCAGCCGATCATCACCATCGAGTAGTTGATCCCGGTGATGTGGTAGCCGTGCCGCGCGTTCCACTCGGAGCGGCAGTCGACGAAGGTGACGGCGTTGGGGTTGAGGATGTCGTAGCCGTGCCCCTGGTTGCCCTGGGAGTAGCACTGGAAGAGATCGGCGTCGACCAGGCCGCCCCCGGTGCCCGCGGCGTCGCCCCAGGTGAAGCCGTGGCCGTCGTTGTCGACGGCGTGGACCTGGTTGAGCTGGAAGGCGGCGGCGTTCTGGGCGTTCAGGCCGTGGCCGCTGAAGCGCCAGATGGTGACCTTGTCCATGCCGACGTCCTTGACGCCGGGGGTGATCCGGACGCCGTCGATCGCGGTGCCGGTGGCGGCCGTCTGGCCGCGGCCGTCCAGGGCCAGGCCGTACAGGCGAGGGCCGCCGCCGTACGCCGAGTCCGCGTACGTCCCCCGCGCCGGGGCCGGGTCGACGACGATCAGGGCCTCGCCGGTGAAGTTGCCGATGCCGGGGCGCAGATAGGAGGCGGTCATGTTGGTGCGGACGGGGAAGTGCGGGTTCCAGTCGCCGCGCAGGGTGACGCCCAGTTTGAGGCGGAGCGGGGAGGCGAGGCGGTAGCGGCCGGGCGGGAGGTAGACCGTGCCGCCCTGGCCGGCCGCGTCGATCGCCTTCTGGATGGCGGGCGCGTCGTCGGCCTTGTCGTCGCCGAGGGCCCCGTACGCCGTGTCCGTCACGTTGAGCCAGCCCGCGCCGGTGTCGGCGGCGGTGGCCCGCTGCGCGGTGACGATCGACGTGGCGAGGGCGGCGCCGGTGAGACCGGCGGCGCCGGCGAGGAGGCTGCGTCGGGTCGTGGCGCTCATGACGTGGTCCCCCCAGGGGTCCGTGACCGGATGATCAGGTGATCACTTGGGGGGAGTGTCGCACGTCCGTTTCGGCCCGGTTGCCCGGCCGCCCGGGTCAGCCCCCGGCGGCCGCCGACGCCTGGGCCTGGCCGCGCCGGTTGATCTGCTGGAAGGTGAACTCGGCGAGGTCGTCGCCCATCCGGAAGACGGCCGTGTCCTTGGTGGTCACGTCCTTGCCGTCGGTGAAGCCGGTGATGGTGAAGTAGGCGTAGCGGCCGTAGCTGTTGGTCGTCGAGCGGCAGATCGCGCCGTCGCAGAAGGCCTTCGCGCCCTTGCCGGTGAGCGCCTTCACGATGCTCTTGCTGTCGGCCTGGCTCTTGACCTTCAGGGCCTGCGCCTCGGTGTCGAAGACGGCCACGCCGACCGTCACCGCGGTGTCGCCCTTGGTGTACGTCACCCGCATCAGCCGGGTGCAGTCGTTGGCGGTGAGGACCTTGGGCAGGGTGCCCTGGGCGCCCGTGGTGCAGTCGGTGCTGTCGGCCGTCGGGCCCTTCTTGTACACGGTGGAGCCCATGGTGAGCTGTGTGCCGGGGAACATCAGCTCCGGGCTGTTGGCCGCCTTGTCCTTGGTCTTGCTGGAGACGAACTCCTTCGGGTCCAGCGCCGGCGGCGCGCTGGTCGGCGCGAAGGACGGAGTGCCGGACGCGCTCGGCAGGGCGGTCGCCGGCAGCGAGGACGTCGGCCGGTTGGCCTCGTCACCGCCGTCCGTGTTGACGACCGCCATGGTCACGGCGGCGCCGACGCCGACCGTGGCCAGCGCGCCCCCGACTATGAAGAACAGCTTGCGGCGCCGGTTGCGCTTCTCGGACGCGTCCGCGAGTGCGGCCCAGTCCGGGGACGGGCCGTCACTGCCGCCGGTCCACGGCTGCTGGGAGTTCGGTTTCCACGGATCCCACTGGGACTGAGGTCCCCCCTGCCCATAGCTCATGGGCCGCATCTTAGACGGCGGGACACGCCGTCGTTCCGCCCCAACTGCCTTTGAAACCTTCTCACCCGGAGATGTCGTGTTTGCCGTGCCGCCGGTCCCGTCCGGCCCTGCCACGGCCTCGTTTTGACCCCACCCTTGCGACACGGGTATCCTGCATCTTCGTTGTGTATTGGCTTGCTCATTCTCACGGGACGGGCCCTTACACCGGTCCACCGGGCCGATGACCAGCGACCAGCACGCGGTTTGCGTCACCGCAGTGCGGTCAGGGCTGTCGTGATCGTCTTCGGTGACCTTGTCAGGACCACTCACTCGAAGCGAAGGCTACGAACCGTGCGTACGTACAGCCCCAAGCCCGGCGATGTGACGCGCCAGTGGCACGTCATCGACGCTCAGGACGTTGTCCTGGGCCGTCTCGCCAGCACCGCCGCCTCCATCCTGCGCGGCAAGCACAAGCCGATCTACGCCCCTCACGTCGACACCGGTGACTTCGTCATCATCATCAACGCCGACAAGGTGCACCTGTCCGGCAACAAGCGGACCCAGAAGATGGCGTACCGCCACTCCGGCTACCCGGGTGGTCTGCGCTCCGTCCGCTACGACGAGCTGCTGGACAAGAACCCGGAGAAGGCCATCGAGAAGGCCGTCAAGGGCATGCTCCCGAAGAACACGCTGGGCCGTCAGATGCTCTCGAAGCTGAAGGTCTACAAGGGTGACCAGCACCCGCACGGCGCGCAGCAGCCGCAGCCGTTCGAGATCACCCAGGTCGCGCAGTAACACCGGCCGCCAGACCACACCAAGCCAAGAGAATCTGAGGAATCACCGTGGCCGAGACCACTGCCGAGCAGCCGCTCGAAGAGCTTGACATCGACAGCTACACCACCGAGTCCGAGGTTCCCGTCGAGGGCGAGTACACCTCGGAGTCCCTGGCGTCCCGCTTCGGCGACCCGCAGCCGGCCGCCGGCCTGGGCCGTCGCAAGAACGCCATCGCCCGCGTCCGGATCGTTCCGGGCTCCGGCAAGTGGAAGATCAACGGTCGCACCCTCGAGGACTACTTCCCGAACAAGGTGCACCAGCAGGAAGTCAACGAGCCGTTCAAGGTTCTCGAGCTCGAGGGCCGCTACGACGTCATCGCCCGCATCGCCGGTGGCGGTGTCTCCGGTCAGGCCGGTGCGCTCCGTCTCGGTGTCGCCCGTGCGCTGAACGAGGCCGACGTCGACAACAACCGCGGCCCGCTGAAGAAGGCCGGCTTCCTGACCCGTGACGACCGCGCGGTCGAGCGGAAGAAGGCCGGTCTGAAGAAGGCCCGCAAGGCTCCGCAGTACAGCAAGCGCTAATCGCTCGCTGCGGGCCTGTCCTTGGACAGGCCCTGGGCACCGAACGCCCCGGCGGCACGCCACAGTGTGCTGTCGGGGCGTTCGTTTTATCACTGCCAAAGGCGTATAACGGCACAAGATGCTCAGATACTCAAAATCTTGTGTGACCGGATGCCGCTGTCCGGTGTAATCGCCCCTTCGGTAATGGACGCTTCCTCAGGAGGACAAGTGGGACGACTCTTCGGCACGGACGGCGTGCGCGGTGTCGCCAACGCGGATCTGACGGCCGAGATGGCGCTCGGTCTGTCCGTCGCGGCGGCTCATGTGCTGGCCGAGGCGGGCACCTTCGAGGGTCACCGGCCGGTGGCTGTCGTGGGACGCGACCCGCGTGCGTCCGGGGAGTTCCTGGAAGCCGCCGTGGTGGCGGGTCTCGCGAGCGCCGGCGTGGACGTGCTGAAGGTCGGCGTGCTGCCGACGCCCGCCGTCGCCTACCTCACCGGTGTACTGGGCGCCGACCTCGGCGTGATGCTCTCCGCCAGCCACAACGCCATGCCCGACAACGGCGTCAAGTTCTTCGCGCGCGGCGGCCACAAGCTCGCCGACGATCTGGAGGACAAGATCGAGGCCGTGTACGAGTCCCACACGCACGGTGAGCCGTGGGAGCGGCCCACCGGCGCGGGCGTCGGACGCGTACGGTCCTACGACGAGGGCTTCGACCGGTACGTCGCGCACCTCATCGCCGTCCTTCCGAACCGGCTCGACGGGCTGAAGATCGTCCTCGACGAGGCGCACGGCGCGGCGGCGCGGGTGTCGCCGGAGGCGTTCACCCGGGCCGGGGCGGAGATCGTGACGATCGGGGCCGAGCCGGACGGGCTCAACATCAACGACGGGTGCGGTTCGACGCACCTCGACAAGCTGAAGGCCGCGGTCGTCGAGCACGGGGCCGACTTCGGCATCGCGCACGACGGGGACGCGGACCGGTGCCTCGCCGTGGACCACACGGGTGACGACGTCGACGGCGACCAGATCCTCTCCGTCCTCGCGCTCGCCATGCGGGAGCGGGGTGTCCTGCGGTCGGACACCGTCGTCGCGACGGTCATGTCGAACCTCGGGTTCAAGCTGGCGATGGAGCGGGCGGGGATCGAGCTCGTCCAGGCGGCGGTCGGCGACCGGTACGTCCTGGAGGAGATGAAGGAGCACGGGTACGCGCTCGGCGGCGAGCAGTCCGGGCACGTGATCATCCTGGACCACGCGACGACCGGTGACGGCACGCTGACCGGGCTGATGCTGGCGGCGCGTGTCGCGCAGAGCGGGAAGTCGTTGCGGGAGCTGGCCTCCGTGATGGAGCGGCTGCCGCAGGTGCTGATCAATGTGCCGGACGTGGACCGGTCCCGGGTCGGGGACTCGGCCGAGCTGTCGACGGCCGTCGCCGAGGCGGAGCGGGAGCTGGGGGCGACCGGGCGGGTGCTGCTGCGGCCGTCGGGTACGGAGCCGCTGGTGCGGGTGATGGTCGAGGCGGCGGATATCGAGCAGGCTCGGTCGGTTGCCGGGCGGCTGGCGGATGTGGTGAAGTCCGCGCTCGGCTGACCGCCGGGCCGGGTTCGGGGTGGGGGTGCTGTGCGGTGCGGGCTGCGGGTTCGTCGTGGCCGGTCGCGCCCGCGCGGCGGAGCCGCACGTAAGCACAGCCCCGCGCCCCTTCAGGTCCGTTTCGACCAGGCCCATTTCTGGAGCAGCAGGGTGGCGGTTCCCGCCAGGATGATGCCCAGCAGGTTCAGGAGCAGTTGCTCCGAGGAGCGCAGGGTCTGGTTGGCGTCGCCGTAGATCAGGGCCACGGCCGCGTTGGCCGCCGCAGGGACCGTGGTCACCGAGATGGCGACGCCGACCAGGGCACCCGACTTCGCGGAGGTGAGGGAGAGGGTGCCGGCGGCTCCGGCCAGGACGGCCACGACGAAGGAAAACCAGTCCGGGGCGTAGATGAAGCCCGTGTTCGGACGGGCGGCCTCCAGTTGCTGCTCGGTGAACAGGCCCACGGCGTCCATGAAGAGGCTGAAGGCCGCCGTGCACGCCATCGCCGCGGCGAACCCCACAGCAGGGCGACGAGGGAACGTACCGCCAGCCGGGGCGCCCGCTGCACGATCGCCGTGCAGACGCCGGCGAGCGGGCCGAACTCCGGGCCCACGGCCATGGCGCCGACGATCAGGATCGCGTTGTCGAGGACCACACCGCAGGCGGCGATCATCGTGGCCAGGATGATGAAGGCGAGGTAGGTGACGGAGAGGGTCGACTCCTCGTGGGTGGCCTCGGTGAGGTGCTCCCACAGGACGGCGTCCGCTCCCTCGCCCGGGGCCTCCGCCTCGGCCTTGTCGGCCCGCAGGGACAGGGACAGGTCGATGTCCTCGACGGCGATCGAGCCGGTCCTGTCGAGGCCCAACTCCTGTAGCCGGGTGAGGAGTTCGTCGCCGGCCTCACGGGCGACGTCACAGGTGACGACGTCCCCGGCGGGGTTGCGGGCGGCACCCTCCATCACCACCAGGTGGGTGGCGCCGACGGTCCGCTCGATCAGGCGGATCACGTCGTCGGTCTTCTCCGACGGGGTGATCAGACGCAGATGCAGCATGGGGGCAGGCTAACGGGGACGCCGTGCGCCCCTGCTCCGGGCTCCTACCAACTGGGCTTGGCGACATTGCCGTAGGACCAGCTGGAGCCCTTCGACATCTCGAAGTGCAGGTGGGGTCCGGTGACGTTGCCCGTGGTGCCCACCTCGCCGAGCTGCTGGCCCGCGGTGACCTTCTGTCCGGTGCGCACCTGCCGCTGCGAGAGGTGGCAGTAGGTGTAGATGTGGCCGTTGTCGGCGCGCAGCCCGATCCACTGGCCGTAGGCGCCGCCCGCCTTGTTGGACCAGGCGATGGAGCCGCCGCGCACGGCGACGACCGGGGTGCCGGTGTCGGCGGCGAAGTCCTGGCCGGTGTGCCGGCCGACGCCGTCCGGTTTCCACTGGTAGGGGCCGCGGGCGTAGAAGCCGAACGTCACCCGGTGACCGGGCACCGGTGACGGGATGTGCGGCTTCTTCGCGGGGCGTCCGGCGTCGGCGCAGTCGACGGCGAAGCCGGCGTGGTGGCCGAGGGTGGTCAGGGAGGCGCAGCCGGGGTTGCCGTCGGCGTCCGCTCCCTTGAAGCCCTGGGCGAGTTGTTCGGCGCGGTAGGCGGCCTTGGTCTGGGGGCCGAAGGTGCCGGTGGCGCCGTCGGGGATCTTGCGGCCCCGGGCGATCAGGGCCTTCTGTACGGTGCGTACGTCGGCGTTGGTCCTGCCGAACCGGACGTTGGACAGTGTGACCACGGTGACTCGCCTCCTCAGCTCACGGACTGTCAGGGGTGAGGGGCTGCCGGGGAGTCGCTGTCCATTTTATGACCGGCCGGGGACGGCTGCCACCTGACGGAGACCGCTGCCACCGGACGGGTCAGAGCTTGCGCAGGCTCAGGCGCTGGACCTTGTGGTCGGTGCCCTTGCGGACGACGAGGGTGGCACGGCCACGGGTGGGCGCGATGTTCTCCACCAGGTTGGGCTTGTTGATGGTCCGCCAGAGACCTCGGGCGTAGTCCAGGGCCTCCTCCTCGGAGACCTGGGTGTACTTCCTGAAGTAGGAGTCCGGGTTCTGGAAGGCGGTCCGGCGCAGCTTCTTGAAGCGGCTCAGGTACCAGCGCTCGATGTCCTCGGCGCTCGCGTCGACGTACACGCTGAAGTCGAAGTAGTCGGCGAGACCGACGCGGGTGCGGCCGTCCTTGCCGGGGAGGGCGGGCTGGAGCACGTTGAGGCCCTCGACGATGAGGATGTCGGGGCGGCGGACGGTCAGGCGCCGGTCGGGGACGATGTCGTAGATCAGGTGGGAGTAGACGGGGGCGGTGACCTCGTCCTTGCCGGCCTTGATGTCGGCGACGAAACGGGTCAGGGCGCGGCGGTCGTAGGACTCGGGGAAGCCCTTGCGCGACATCAGGCCGCGGGCCTCCAGCTCCCGGGTGGGCAGCAGGAAGCCGTCGGTGGTCACCAGCTCCACCCGCGGGTGCTCGGGCCAGCGGGACAGCAGCGCCTGGAGCAGTCGGGCGACGGTGGACTTGCCGACCGCCACGGAGCCCGCGACGCCTATGACGAACGGGGTGCCGGACTGGGAGCCCTGCTCGCCGAGGAAGGTGTTCAGGGCGCCGCGCAGCCCGTCGGTGGCGCCGATGTACAGATTCAGCAGCCGGGACAGCGGCAGATAGATGTCCCGCACCTCGTCGAGGTCGATGACATCGCCGAGGCCACGCAGCTTCTCGACCTCCTCGGCGGTCAGCGGCAGCGGCGTCTTGTCGCGCAGCGCGCTCCACTCGCGGCGGGTGAGATCGACGTAGGGAGTCGCCTCCGGCCTGTGCCGGTGGGCGCTCCGGGGCATCGCGGAGACCGGTGAGATCACAGTCCATTGTTAACGGAGTTTGAACGGGATGGCGGGTGGGGTCCGTCACGCCCCTCACCCCTGGGCGATGGCCGCAGCGGTCGGTACAGCCGGTGGAATATCCGGAATCGGGCACGCGGAGGCGTGTTCGGAGGGGTCCTCGCGCCTAGGCTGCCGCGCATGTGCGGAATCGTGGGATACGTGGGGTCTCAGTCGGCGCTCGAGGTCGTCATGGCCGGGCTGAAGCGGCTGGAGTACCGGGGATACGACTCGGCCGGGGTGGCGGTGCTCGCCGACGGGGGGCTGGCGGCCGCGAAGAAGGCCGGGAAGCTCCTGAACCTGGAGAAGGAGCTCGGGGCGCGCCCGCTGCCGACCGGTACGACCGGCATCGGCCACACCCGGTGGGCCACCCATGGCGGGCCCACCGACGCCAACGCCCATCCTCATCTCGACAACGCCGGCCGCGTCGCCGTCGTGCACAACGGGATCATCGAGAACTTCGCCTGTCTGCGGGCCGAGCTGGCCGAGCGCGGGCACGAGCTGGCGTCCGAGACGGACACGGAGGTGGTCGCCCATCTCCTCGCCGAGGAGTTCTCCGTCACCGCCGACCTCGCCGAGGCCATGCGGCTCGTGTGCCGCCGTCTGGCGGGGGCGTTCACCCTCGTGGCCGTGCACGCCGACGAGCCGGACGTCGTCGTCGGGGCGCGCCGCAACTCGCCGCTGGTCGTCGGCGTCGGCGAGGGCGAGGCCTTCCTCGCCTCCGATGTCGCCGCCTTCATCGCCCACACCCGGTCGGCGATCGAACTCGGCCAGGACCAGGTGGTCGAACTGCGCCGGGACGGTGTCACCGTGACCGGCTTCGACGGCCGGCCGGCCGACGTCCGCTCCTACCACGTCGACTGGGACGCCTCCGCCGCCGAGAAGGGCGGCTACGACTACTTCATGCTCAAGGAGATCGCCGAGCAGCCCAAGGCCGTCGCCGACACCCTCCTCGGCCGGATCGACGCGAGCGGCTCGCTGACCCTCGACGAGGTCCGCATCGGCGCCTCGGAGCTGCGGGAGGTCGACAAGGTCGTCATCGTGGCCTGCGGTACGGCCTTCCACGCGGGCCTCATCGCCAAGTACGCCATCGAGCACTGGACCCGTATCCCGTGCGAGGTCGAGCTCGCGAGCGAGTTCCGGTACCGGGATCCCATCCTCGGCCCGCGCTCCCTCGTCATCGCCATCTCCCAGTCCGGCGAGACCATGGACACCCTCATGGCCCTGCGGCACGCCCGTGAGCAGGGCTCCAAGGTGCTCGCCATCTGCAACACCAACGGCTCGACGATTCCGAGGGAGTCGGATGCGGTGCTGTACACCCACGCCGGTCCCGAGGTCGCCGTCGCGTCGACGAAGGCGTTCCTGACGCAGCTCGTCGCCTGTTACCTGGTGGCGCTCTATCTGGGCCAGGTCCGCGGCACGAAATGGGCCGACGAGATCCGCGCGGTCATCCGCGACCTCGCGCAGATCTCCGGCCAGGTCGAGCGGGTCCTGGAGACCATGGAGCCGGTACGGGCCCTCGCCCGCTCCCTCGCCGACAAGCGGACCGTGCTGTTCCTCGGGCGGCACGTCGGCTATCCGGTCGCCCTGGAGGGAGCCCTGAAGCTGAAGGAACTCGCCTATATGCACGCCGAGGGCTTCGCCGCCGGTGAGCTGAAGCACGGGCCCATCGCCCTCATCGAGGAGGACCTGCCGGTGGTCGTGGTCGTCCCCTCGCCGCGTGGCCGGTCCGTCCTCCACGACAAGATCGTCTCCAACATCCAGGAGATCCGGGCGAGGGGTGCGCGGACCATCGTCATCGCGGAGGAGGGGGACGAGGCGGTCGTCCCGTACGCCGACCATCTCGTACGGATCCCGGTGACGCCGACGCTGTTGCAGCCGCTGGTGGCGACGGTGCCGTTGCAGGTCTTCGCGTGCGAGCTGGCGACGGCCCGGGGCAACGAGGTGGACCAGCCGCGCAACCTGGCGAAGTCGGTGACGGTCGAGTAGGGCGGTCGGGAACGGCGTCAGTCCGGGTCGGGCCGGTGGCGCCACCGGTAGTTCCAGTGGGCGGAGAGTCGGTGGTCGTGTTCGAAGCCGGGGCCGAACGGGCCCGCGCGGTCGTAGGCCTCGTCGGTGCGCGGGTCGTCGCGGAGGGCGAGGCCGTAGGCGGCCTCCAGACGCAGCAGCCGGTTCTCCTCGTCCAGCAGGGCGAAGAGCGCCTCCGTGACGGCGGCCGTCCGGTCGTGGGAGTTCGCGAGGGACTCGGCGGCGCAGCCCCGGACGCCGGGGTCGGGGTCCCGGACCAGGGTGAGGAGGGTCTCGCGGGTCACCGGAGTGAGCTCGCGAGGGGTGGCGAAGGTCCGGGCGATCACGGCCCGGACGCCTGGATCGGGATCGCGCGCCAGGGTGAGCAGGGCGGCGTCGGCGGCCTCGGTCCGTGGGGTCCCGTACCGGCTCAGGCAGTACGGGACCTCCTGGCGCACCCGGGGGTCGGGGTGGTCGGCGTAGCGGAGTCCGAGGGCCTCCTGGGCGGGGTGGTCGTCGTGTGTGGAGACGTCCAGGACCTTGGCCAGCACGTGGCCGTCCGGCTCGTCGAGCGCCCAGTCCGCGAGGAAGTCGGGGTCCCGCCCGGTGTCCGGGCGGCCGAAGTGGTCCGTCAGGAATTTGCGGTGCCACAGGACACTGGCGAGGAACCGGCGGTGGACGGGGTCGGGGTGGTGGCGCAGGGCCGCCAGCTCGGACCAGGCCTGCGGGCTGCGGCGGTGGGCGAGGAAATAGCTCGCGTTGGACCAGTTGACGTGCGTCTCGTCCGGGTACGGGACGGCGCGTGCCACCAGCTCCGCCACCGGTGGCAGGATGCCGAACTTCCACTCCAGGGTGGTGAGGACGGCGCGGTGGCCGGTCCGGACGGTGAGCCCGCCGAGGGAGACCTCCTCGATGTCCGTGTGCTCGTCGTCCGCGCCGGGGCGTCGGGTGGCCTGGCCCGGGGCGCCGGTGCGGCGGCGGAGTTCCCGGGCCTCGCCCGTCTCGACCCAGTGCCGGGCGAGGTCGAGGAGCCGGGTGCGGTCGGCCTCGGCGAGCCGCAGCCGGGGGTCCTTGCCGAGGGTGGCGTCGACCAGCGCCGGGGAGCCGAGGTCGACGGCCCTCAGCAAGGGGGTGGTGCCGTCCGGGAGTTCGGCGTCGGGGTCGGCGCCGGCCTCCGTCAGGGCTTCGGCGGTCCGGTGGTCGAAGGCGGCGACGGCGGCGCAGAGCAGCGGCAGGCCGTCGGGGCCCCGGGTGGCCGGGTCGGCGCCGTCCTCCAGACAGGCGCGTACCGCGTCGGCGTCGTGGGCGGTCACGGCCGCCACGAGCCGGTCGTTCGGGTCGTTCCCCGGTCCTGTCATCGTCCCCCCCCCGGATGAGCCGTCGGACAGCACGGTATCCGGGGACGGCGGTGTAGCCTCTCCCGCCGGGGATCAGGGGGGAGTGCTGATGGGTGAGGGCATCGAGCGGGAGTACCGCAGACGGCGGGCCGTGCCGACGGTGTACCTCGGTCTGGGGGCCGTGGTGGTGGTCGTCGGTGTGAACGCGCTGCGGGTGCTGACCCTCGGCGGACCGCTCGGCTGGGACCAGCTGACCGTGGCGATCTGGCTCGGCGTCGGCTGCCGGGTGGCGCGCTGGAGCACTGGCGGGCGCGGACCTGGGTCACCGGCGAGGGCATCACCGTACGGGGGCCGCTGCGGACACGTGCCCGCGCCTGGTCCGAGGTCTACGGCATCCGGGTCGACGGCGGCGGGCGGGGCAGCCCGCGTTGGCCCGCGTACCTGTACGACACCGCCGGGCGCCGGATCCGTCTCTTCCAGCTCGACGAGCAGCAGCTGGACGACCCGATCGGCGAGGTCGCCGACCTGTGCGGCACCGCCGTACGGCTCGGCCTGATGTCCGCCGCGGCACGGCCCGAGCTGGAGGAGCTCATCCGGCGCGGGGCACGGCGGCGTACGGCGCTGCGGTGGGCGGTCGTCGCCTGCCTGGTCGTCGCGGTCGCCGCGTTCGTCGTCTTCACCTGGCTGCTCTTCACCGACCGGCCCACTCACACGGTGTGGCTGCTCCTGGTCCTGCCGGTGCTCTGTTTCCCCGTCTTCTTTCTTCTCCTGTACCGCTTCGGGGTCACGAGACGGCTCTGAGCCCGCTCCCGGAGCGGTCGTCGAGCCGTTGGAGCGCCTGTGCCGTGTCCTCGTCGGCCGGGAGGAAGACCCTCAGCTGCTGGGCGTCCGAGGAGATCTCCAGCGTTTCGCGCCGGAGGCGGAGTTCGGGGCCCGAGGGGTGGTTCAGACGGAGCGTTCCACGGGGCGGGACCCGGTGGTGGTGCAGGCGGCGGGTGAGCTCCGGGCCCGCCGACGGGGCCAGTTCCGTGGCGAACCACTCCGCGTTCTCCACGGACGGGCCGAGCCACAGATCGAAGGCCTGCTCGTCGGCCACGGCGTCCCAGTCGGCGAAGAACGCCCGGGCGCGGGGGTCCGTGAAGACATAGCGGGTGAGGTTCGGGGCGTCGCCGTCGAGCAGGCCCGTCCCCTCGGCCAGTGTCTCGAAGCCGCCGGTGCGGGCGAGGAGGTCGCCCAGGCGGTTGGTCACCACCGCGATGCCCGGTTCGAGGAGACGCAGGGTGTCCAGGACCGGGGCGCGGACCTCGCGGGGCGGGGGCGCCGGGCGGGTGTGGGAGGGGCAGGCTCCGCCGGTGATCTTCGCCAGGTAGCGCAGGTGCTCGCGTTCGGAGGGGGCGAGGCTCAGGCCGTCGGCGAGCGCGTTCACCACGGCCGGGGAGGGGTTGCGGTCACGGCCCTGCTCGAGCCGGGTCAGATACTCGACGCTGATGCCGGCCCGGGCGGCCAGGTCCGAGCGCCGCAGTCCCGGAGAACGGCGGCGGCCGTGGTCCGGCAGCCCCAGCGACTCCGGCTGGACGCTGTCGCGTTTGGCCCGTACGAAGTCCCCCAGTGGTGTCCCCATGCCGTCGAGCCTACGGCGCCCTCCCGCCGGTCGGGGAGGGCTCAGCCTGGCCCTGCGGGGGCCAGCCTCGGCGCGGTCTGGCTGCCGTACGGGGCGCGGCCGATCGTGGTGGACATGGAGAACGAGAAGAAGCACAAGCTGGTCGTCGTCGTCGGGAGCGTCCGGGAAGGGCGGTTCGGGCCGGTCGTGGGGGCGTGGGTGGCGGAACAGGCCCGGACGCACGGTGGGTTCGAGGTCGACGTCGTCGATCTGGCCGACGTCGAGATCCCGTTGGAGCTGCCCGCCGCGTCGCCCAGGTTCGCCGGCGACGACTATCCCCGTCCGGCCGGGATGGCCGCCCTGACCTCGGCGCTGGAGGGCGCCGACGCGTTCGTCGTGGTCACACCGGAGTACAACCACAGCTATCCCGCGTCCCTGAAGGCCGCCATCGACTGGCACTTCACCCAGTGGACGGCCAAGCCCGTCGCCTTCGTCAGCTACGGCGGCGCGGCGGGCGGCCGGCACGCCGTGCTGCACCTGGAGAACGTGCTGACCGAACTGCACGCGGTGACCATCCGCGACGGTCTCGCCTTCCCGAACTACTTCACCGCCTGGGAGGACGGCCGGCCCCTCGACACCGGGGCCGCCGGGTACGCGAAGACGCTCCTCGACCAGTTGGCCTGGTGGGCCTTCGCACTCCGCTCGGCGCGGGAGGCCGTCCCGTACCCGGCGTGACCGGCTCAGGCCCGTCTGCGGCGGCGGGCCCGGTGCACGGCCCAGGTCACCGCCGCCAGGGGCAGCCAGAGGATCCAGATGCCGACCACCACGTCCCACTCCGGGTCCGCGGCGGTCACCTCCTCGACGGTGACGATGACGCTCAGCAGACCCCAGACGACCATCGGCAGGCCGACCGCGCACAGGGCCAGGGTCCAGCCCCAGTGGGCCGTGCCGGTGCCGGCCGGGCGGGCGGAGGCCTGCCGCTTGCGGGGTTGCGGGATGTGGTCGGGCTCGCGGGCCGGCAGCGGGACCACCGCGGTGGGCGGTACCGCCGCGTCCAGGGCCGCTGTGCGCTCCGCCGTGACGCCCTTGTACAGGGTGGGTTCCACCGTCACCGCGAAGCCGTCGTGGCCGGTGAGGGTGCGGGCGCCGTCGGGGCGGGTGGTCATGGCGGCCGTCGCGTCGTAGCGGACGGTCACCGGGCCGCGCGGGGTGAGGAGGCTGACGCCCTCCGCGCCGATGACCAGGGTGACCTTCTCGTCCTCCAGGGACGCGTGGCGGGTGCCGGTCACGGTGTCCTGGGAGTACTGCGGGGCCAGGGTGAGGCCCGCCCAGTCGACGCCCCGGCCGGGGACCTGGAGGAGGGCGTCGGCCCAGACCTCCCGGGCCACCTCGCGCAGGTCGGCCACGGTGACCTCGTTCAGCTCGGCCCGGTGCTGTTCGGGGGCGAGGATGCGATGGCCGAGCAGCAGGCTCAGCGCGTACGAGGGGAGGGACGCGGCGCCGAGGTCCGGGACGTCGTACACCTTGAGCATCTTGGCGCGCACGGAGTCCAGTTCGGACTGCTCGATCCGGCCGGCGCGCAGCCGTGCGAGGGTGTCGACGAAGCCGCCGACCACCGCGTCCTGCTTCTGCGGGAGCGCGTCGGCGTACGCGGTGACGGTGGCGTACTCGGCGTCGCGCGGGCTGTAGTCGGCCTCCGCCGAGTAGGAGTAGCCGCCCTCCTGACGCAGGTCCTGGTAGAGGGCCCGGCCGAGGACCTCCGCGAAGACGGTGGCGGCCGTGGAGCGGCGGACGATCGAGGTGAGGACGACATGGCCGTCGTCGCCGTGGATGTAGGCGGGGGTGACGGGCAGGGCGCTGGTGGCGGCGGGGGCCGGGAGGCGGGTGCCGTGGGGGAGGGTGAGGTCGAGGCCGTCCGGGACGTGCTCGCCGGTGATCCACAGCACCGCGTTGTCGCGGGTGAAGCGGGTCTCGGCCCAGTGGCGCACCTGGTCCGCGGTCAGGCCCCAGGTGCCGAGCTCGTTGTAGCTGGTCAGGCCGTAGCTCCGGGCCCCGTACCGCCACAGCGGCATCTGGTGGTTCGGCCCGGTGCCGCGGCCGGCGGCCTCCGTGCGCAGGATCTCCTTCTCGGTCTCCAGCCGGTCCATCGGCAGGTCGCGCAGCGCCGCGCACACGCTGTTGAGGTACCGGACCACCTCCTCCTCGCCGCCGGTGACGTGGAAGAGGGTGTACGTGTTCGCCGTCGCGCCGTTGTAGTGCAGGTCGGACAGGCCGAGGCGGTGCAGCGCGAGATGCTCGACGAGATGGGTGATCCCGGCCGTGGCCAGGGTCTCGTCGGCGCGGCCCACCTGGAAGAACAGGCCCGCGGTGATCTCGTTCGAGGAGGACGGGGCGTACAGGGTGGGGATGCCGTCGGTCGTCGTACGGGAGACCAGGCCGTCGAGCGGGTGCGGTTCGGTCGTCATCGGTGTCAGGCCCCCAGCGCGGACTTGCGGTACTTCAGGAAGGTGGCCTTCATGTCGCTCGTGTAGTACCAGGGCGACTCGGTGGCGCGGTCGCCGATGAAGACGAAGTGCGGTGCCGCGTCCTCGAAGTGACCGCCGAGACCGAAGGCGAACGCGAACGCGTTGTGCGCGCCGAGCGTGTTCCAGTCGGGGCGGTGGTCGGGGTGCAGGACGGAGATGTGCGCGGCGTTGCGGAGGTCGTCGCGGACCGGGACGCCCCGCAGATAGGCGGTGCGCTCGGGGCCCTCCAGGTCGAGGCCGTGCTCGATGTGGGCGAGCGCGACCAGCGCGCCGGAGTTCGAGCCGTCGGGGGAGGCGGACGCGCACTCCCGGGCGAAGGCGTGCGTCGCCTCCCAGGAGCCGCTCCATTTCGGGCACACCTGCTGCAGGAGCTGGACCTGGGCGCGGTAGTGGTGCGGGTGGTGCGCGGAGAGGCGGTCGTAGCGGCGCCGGGCCTCCGTCTGGCCCAACTGCAGTCCTCGCGCGGTCATCAGACGGGCCGTCCAGGCCGGTGCGTACGACGGCTGTTCGGCGCAGACCTCGATGAGGATCTGTTCGGCCTTGCGCAGCCAGGCGTGGAACCGGTCGAACTGGTCGCGGGAGACGTGCTGGGCGCGCAGGCTGCTGCGGATGTCCCAGCCGATGTAGACGTACCGCTCGGCGAGCGCGGCGCGGGGCAGCGGGTCGCCGGGGTGGTCGGCGGCCGCCTGCTCCAGCAGGGACTCGACGCCGTCGATGCCGGCGAGGACCGCGACGGCGGAGGAGACCTTGTCGACCGAGTCCAGACCGGAGAAGAAGGCCCTCACGGCGTTCCAGTCGTTCGCCCGGGCCGCCGTACGCAGGGGGATCAGCTCCGGCGTGTTGTCGAACGCGTCGAAGGTCGGCCCGTTCGAGGTCATGGGTCTGCCGTCAGTACCGCTCATCTCTCCGCCCCCTGGTGGTGATCAAGTCGCCGCAGGCTAGCAGCAGGCTCCGACAACGGGGAGACGGTGGTGGGCCGCCTTAGAGTGCTCGGCATGAGCATCATCGGGGTCGGTATCGACGTGGCCGAGATCGAACGCTTCGCGGCGTCGCTGGAGCGGACTCCCGCGCTCGCGCAACGGCTCTTCGTCGACGGCGAGTTGCTGCTGCCGAGCGGGGAGCGGCGGGGGATCGCCTCGCTGGCGGCGCGGTTCGCGGCGAAGGAGGCGCTCGCCAAGGCGCTGGGGGCGCCGCCGGGGCTGCTGTGGACGGACGTGGAGGTGTTCGTGGAGGCGAGCGGGCAGCCTCGGCTGCGGGTGCGGGGGAGTGTGGCGGCCCGGGCGGCGGAGCTGGGGGTGCGGGGCTGGCATGTGTCGTTGAGCCATGACGCGGGGGTGGCCTCGGCGGTGGTGATCGCGGAGGGGTAGCGCGACGGACCGCCATGGCGGTCCTTCACCATGGCGGTCGTTTCGGGCGTCATGCGCTCACTTCGGGTCGGCGTTGAACTTCGCGGTCGACCAGAAGTAGCCGAGCACCGTGAGGCCCACGCACCAGGCGACGGCGATCCACCCGTTGTGGCCGATGTGCGTGCCGAGGAGCAGGCCGCGCAGGGTCTCGATGGCCGGGGTGAACGGCTGGTACTCGGCGACCGGCTGGAACCAGCCCGGCATCGAGTCGAGCGGTACGAAGGCGCTGGACAGCAGCGGCAGCAGGATCAGCGGCATCGCGTTGTTGCTGGCCGCCTCGGCGTTCGGGGCGACCAGGCCCATGCCGACCGCGATCCAGGTGAGCGCCAGGGCGAACAGGACGACCAGGCCGAACGCGGCCAGCCATTCCAGGACGCCGGCGTCGGTGGAACGGAAGCCGATGGCCACACCGACGGCGCCCACGAGGACCACGCTCAGGACGGACTGGATGACACTGCCGACGACATGTCCGACGAGCACCGAAGGGCGGTGGATCGCCATCGTGCGGAAGCGGGCGATGATGCCCTCGCTCATGTCGTTGGCGACGGAGACCGCGGTGCCGATCGTGGTGGAGCCGATGGTCATCAGCAGCAGGCCGGGGACGATGTAGGCGATGTAGGCCGAGCGGCCCGCCGTGCCGTCCCCGAGGCCGGAGCTCATCGCGTCGCCGAAGATATAGACGAAGAGCAGCAGCAGCATGATCGGCGTGAGCAGCAGGTTCAGGGTGAGGGACGGGTAGCGCCGGGCGTGCAGGAGGTTGCGGCGCAGCATGGTGGCGGAGTCGCGTGCGGCGAGGGCGAGGGTGCTCATCGGGCGTTCTCCTTGGGCTGGGCGGGGAGGGTGGCCGGGCCGGTGAGGGCGAAGAAGACGTCGTCGAGGTCGGGGGTGTGGAGGGTGAGTTCGTCGGCTTCGATGCCGGCCGCGTCGAGCCGGTCGAGGAGGGTGCGCAGGGCGCGATGGCTGCCGTCGCTGGGGATCTGGAGGGCGAGGGCGTCGTCGTCGCGGGTGACCTCGTCGAGTGCGGCGGTGGCGTCGCGGTACGCGGTGGGGTCGGTGAAGCGGAGGCGGACGTGTCCGCCGGGGATGAGTCGCTTGAGTTCCTCGGCGGTGCCTTCGGCGGCGATCCTCCCGTCGTTCAGGACCGCGATGCGGTCGGCGAGTTGGTCGGCTTCCTCCAGGTACTGGGTGGTGAGGAGGACGGTGACGCCGTCGGTGACGAGGTCGCGGATGATCTGCCACATGGTGTGGCGGGAGCGGGGGTCGAGTCCGGTGGTCGGCTCGTCGAGGAAGATGATCCGGGGGCTGCCGACGAGGGTCATGGCGATGTCGAGGCGGCGTCTCATGCCGCCGGAGTAGGTGGAGGCGGGTTTCTTCGCCGCTTCCTCCAGGTCGAAGCGTTGCAGCAGTTCGGCGGTGATCCGGCGTCCCTCTGTCCTGGGCAGGTGGTGGAGGTCGGCCATGAGGAGCATGTTCTCCTCGCCGGTGATGAGGCCGTCGACGGCGGAGAACTGCCCGGTGACGCCGATCGCGGCGCGTACGGCCTGCGGGTCGGCGGCGAGGTCGTGGCCGCCGACGTGGACCGTGCCGGCGTCGGCGGAGACGAGCGTGGAGAGGATCTTCACGGCGGTGGTCTTGCCGGCGCCGTTCGGCCCGAGCAGGGCGAAGATCGTTCCCTGTGGGACGGCGAGGTCGACGCCGTCGAGGACGGTCTTGTCGCCGTAGGACTTGCGCAGTCCGGTCGCGGCGATGGCCAGGTCGGTCATGAGAAGTGCCCCCTGGGTGTGTCGGCTGTGCGTGTCGGCTGTGGATTCAGAGGCTGCGGGCGGTGATGTCGCCGTGGGCGGTGGTGGCGCGGATGTCGAGTGCGGTGGTGCCGTCGTTCTTGAGGGCGTTGCTGACGCGGCCGTGGGAGGTGCCGGCGTCCAGGGCGGCGGAGGCGCCGGCGGCGGCGGTGACCGAGATGTCGCCGGAGTCGGTGGTGAGTACGACGGTGCCGCGTACGGCCTCGGCGATCCGGATGTCGCCCCGGGTGGTGCCGATCTGCGCGGGGCCGCCGAGCCGGCCGACCTCGACGTCGCCGTCGATCGCGGTGAGGCGGACGCTCGCGGCCTCGTCGATCTTGATCCGCTGGTACGCGCCGTCGAAGACGAGGTCGCCGAGGCGTCCGACGCAACGGAGTTCGGCGCTTCCGGCCTTGCCCTCGACGTGGGAGCCGGCGGGGAGCTGGACGGTCACCTCGACGGAACCGGAGGGGCCGAAGAGCTGGTTCTTCGCCGGGGCGGCCGCGATCCGCAGGACGCCGTCGCCGTAGGCGACCCGGATCTGCTCCGCCGCCTTCACGTCACGGCTCCTGGAGGCGTCCGCGGGCCGGACCTCGACGGTGGTGTCCGCGCGGTCGGCGGCGATGAACTGGATGCGTCCGGCGGGGAGGTCGACGACGGCGGAGACGGGGGCGGGGGTGTCGAACTTCTGCATGGTGGGCTCCTTGGGTCCGGCTTGCGCCGCGTTGTTTCTGACAATGGAAAAGCTACGTTGCGTTCATGGAGCTGGCAACAAGCTTGTTGCATGGAAGTGTTGTTTGTGCAGATGAAAGCCTGTAAATCGTTGCAATGGGATGGGGGATAATGCAATGCTTGGCCTCTGTTCGTTGCAATGAAGTGCCCGTGAACGCTATGTTGGGGGTGTCACGCACCACGAAGGAGGCCGCGATGCCGGGAGGCAGGCTCACCCAGCAGGAACGCCAGCAGATCGCGCTGGGACTGGCCGACGGTCTCGCCTACGCCGAGATCGCCAGACGGCTCGACCGTCCGACATCGACCGTCACCCGCGAGGTGATGCGCAACGGCGGTCCCACCGCCTACCGCGCCGACCTCGCCCACCGCGCCACCGAACACCGCACCCACCGGCGTCGGCCGACCGCGCCCCGGGGAGGGGCGGAGTCCCCGCAGCCCCACGGCCGCGACGCCGAGGCCGTACGCGCGTACCAGGAGACGCTGACCACCGTCTTCATGGCCTCGGGCATGCCCAAGATGACGGCCAGGGTGATGGCCTGTCTCACCATCAGCGACACGGGCAGCCTCACCGCGTCCGAACTCGTCCAGCGTCTTCAGGTCAGCCCGGCGTCCGTGTCCAAGGCCATCGCGTTCCTCGAAAGCCAGGACCACGTACGCCGGGAACGCGACGAACGACGCCGTGAGCGCTACGTCGTCGACGACGAGATCATGTACGAGGCGATGGTGGCCAGCGCCCGCTCCACCGCCCAGGTCGCCGAGACCGCACGGCAGGGCGTCGGCATCCTCGGCGCAGGCACCCCGGCCGCCGTCCGCCTCGAGAACATGGGCCGCTTCCTCGACTTCGTCTCCGAGAGCATCGCCCGCGCGGCGGACCAGGCCCGTGCCGTCCTCCACACCAAGCCCGACACGACGCCGGACCGCTGACAGACTTGCGGCATGCGTACTGCCTTCTTCGTGGACACGGTCCGAAGCGCCGAGCGGGAGCTGATGGGGCGGTTGCCCGAAGGGGCGCTGATGCAGCGGGCCGCCGCCGGGCTCGCCGTCGCCTGCGCGCAGTCGCTGGGCCGGGTCTACGGGCGGCGGGTCGTGCTGCTGGTGGGAAGCGGGGACAACGGGGGCGACGCCCTCTACGCGGGGGCCCGGCTCGCCCGGCGCGGGGCCGGGGTGAGCGCGGTGCTGCTCGCGCCCGAACGGGTGCACGGCGGGGGGCTTGCCGCGTTGCGGCGGGCCGGGGGCCGCGTGGTGGGGGTCGGCGATGCCGAGCAGGCCGTGCGGCGGGCCGACCTCGTGGTGGACGGGATCGTCGGGATCGGGGGCAAGGGCGGGCTGCGGCCGGAGGCGGCCGGGATCGTCGCGGCCGTCGAGCGGTCCGGGGCCGTCGTCGTCGCCGTCGACCTGCCCAGCGGGGTGGAGGCGGACAGCGGGGAGGTGCGGGGGGCTGCCGTACGGGCCGATGTGACGGTCACGTTCGGGACGCACAAGCCGGGGCTGCTGATCGATCCCGCGCGGGAGTACGCCGGGGTGGTGCGGTTCGTCGACATCGGGCTGGGCGACGTCCTGCCGGACGAGCCCGGGCTGGAGGCGCTGCAGCACGCCGATGTGGCCGCGCTGCTGCCGGAACCCGGGGGCGAGAGCGACAAGTACCGGCGCGGGGTGGTGGGCATCGCCGCCGGGTCCGCGCGGTATCCGGGGGCCGCCGTGCTGGCCGTCGCGGGGGCGCTGCGCGGCGGGGCGGGTGCCGTGCGGTACGTCGGGCCGGCCGGTACCGTCGTCCTCGCCCGTTTCCCGGAGACGCTGGTGTCGGACCGGGGGCCGCAGAAGGCGGGCCGGGTGCAGGCGTGGGTGGTGGGGCCGGGGGCCGGCGAGGACGCCGGAACCGTGGCGGAGGTGCTGGGGACCGAGGTGCCGGTGCTGCTGGACGCGGACGGGCTGCGGCTCGCGGACCGGGAGGCGGTACGGGGGCGGAGCGCGCCCACGCTGATGACGCCCCATGCCGGGGAGGCCGCCGCTCTGCTCGGGGTGTCCCGGGAGCGGGTCGAGGGGGCGCGGCTGGCCGCCGTACGGGAACTCGCGGAGCTGTACTCGGCGACCGTGCTGCTGAAGGGGTCGACGACCCTGGTCGCCGACGCGGGCGGCGGGCCGGTGCGGGTGAACGCGACCGGCACGCCGTGGCTGGCCACCGCCGGGAGCGGGGACGTCCTGTCGGGGCTCGCGGGGTCACTGCTCGCGGCCGGACTGGACGCGGTGGACGCGGGCAGCGCGGCGGCGTATCTGCACGGGCTGGCGGGGCGCCTCGCGGCGCGGGGCGCGCCGGTGGGGGCGCACGACGTGGCCGACGCGATCCCGGCGGCCTGGCGGGACGTACGGGACTGAAGGGCCCGCCCCTGGCCTTTCCGGCCTTTCCCGGGCTTCCTCCAGTGGGGGGAGCCCGAGGGGCATCCGGCCCGGCACTCCAGCGGTCCTGGGGCCCTCTGAGACACTGGGCGGCGATGAGTGAGAACGCCAAGCTGCCCGCCGCCCCGTCGCGTGCCCGTGCCGAGATCGACCTGGACGCGCTGCGGGCCAATGTGCGCACCCTGCGCGCCAAGGCGCCGGGGGCCGCGTTCATGGCGGTCGTGAAGGCCGACGGGTACGGGCACGGGGCCCTGGCCTGCGCGCGGGCGGCCGTGGAGGCGGGCGCCGGATGGGTGGGCACCGCCACGCCCGAGGAGGCCCTCGCGCTGCGGGGCTCGGGCGAGCTGCCCGCGGACGTCCGGATCATGTGCTGGCTGTGGACGCCCGGAGGGCCCTGGCGGGAGGCGATCGAGGCCGATCTCGACGTGTCGGTGAGCGGGTTGTGGGCCCTCGAAGAGGTCGTGCTCGCCGCGCACGCCGTACGGAGGCCCGCTCGTGTACAGCTCAAGGCCGACACCGGGCTCGGGCGCAACGGGTGCCAGCCCGGCGAGGACTGGGAGCGGCTCGTCGCCGCCGCGCTGGAGGCCGAGGAGGGCGGACTGCTGCGGATCACCGGGCTGTGGTCGCACTTCGCGTGCGCCGACGAACCCGGGCACCCCTCCGTCGCCGCTCAGCTCGGTCTCTTCCGGGAGATGGTCGCGTACGCCGAGGCACGCGGAATCCGGCCCGAGGTGCGGCACATCGCCAACTCGCCCGCCACCCTCACCCTCCCCGAGAGCCACTTCGACCTCGTCCGGCCCGGGGTGGCCATGTACGGCCTCTCGCCCAGCCCGCAGCTCGGCTCCGCCGCCGACCTGGGGCTGCGCCCGGTGATGACGCTGGCCGCCTCGCTGGCGCTGGTGAAGTCGGTGCCCGGCGGACACGGTGTCAGTTACGGCCACCACTATGTGACCCCGGGTGAGACCACCCTGGGGCTCGTCCCCCTGGGGTACGCCGACGGGATCCCGCGCCATGCCTCCGGGACCGGGCCCGTGCTCGTGGCGGGCAAGTGGCGTACCGTCGCCGGGCGGATCGCGATGGACCAGTTCGTCGTCGACCTCGGTGGGGACGAACCGGCGGCCGGGGCGGAGGCGGTGCTGTTCGGGCCCGGGGACCGCGGGGAACCGACGGCCGAGGACTGGGCCCAGGCGGCCGGAACCATCGGGTACGAGATCGTCACCCGCATCGGAGCACGGGTTCCCCGCGTCTATGTGAACGAGTGACGAACCGGGTAACCCGCGGGTAGGACACTTCTTCGGAAACTTCTTCGGTAACTTCCCCGACCGCCGTGACACCGGCTGCGGGGCACCTTGTGGACAAGAGGAGCGGTACGTGAGCGAGAGCAGTGCGGAGGCAGTGGCGGACGCCGCCTCGGCGGCCGTCGCCGTCGCCTCCGCCACGGGGGCGGCGGGGGGCTGGCGCCGGGCGACCGGGATCGCCGGCGCCGCGATAGGCGTGATCGCCGCGGGCGCCGCCGCCGGGGTGGCCATCGAGCGGATGACCGTGGGGCGCGGGATGCGGGCCAAGGCCCGGCTCGCGCTGGACTCGGCGGGACCGTACGGGGCGCTGCGCGGCAACCCCGGCAAGGCCGTCGCCGACGACGGCACCGAGCTGTACTACGAGGTCGACGACGTGGAGCCGCAGGGCGGGCCCGCCGGGCGCCGGCGCCGGCTGTTCGGACGGAAGGCGCCCCTTCCCGTCACCGTCGTCTTCAGCCACGGCTACTGCCTCACCCAGGACTCCTGGCACTTCCAGCGGGCCGCGCTGCGGGGCGTCGTGCGGACCGTGCACTGGGACCAGCGCAGCCACGGGCGGTCGGCGCGCGGGGCGGCCCAGCTCCGGGACGACGTACCGCTCACCATCGACCAGCTCGGCCGCGATCTGAAGGCCGTGATCGACGCGGCAGCGCCCGAGGGGCCCGTCGTGCTCGTCGGGCACTCCATGGGCGGGATGACCGTGATGGCGCTCGCCGCGCAGTACCCGGAGTTCGTGCGGGAGCGGGTGGTCGCCACCGCCTTCGTGGGGACCTCCTCCGGGCGGCTCGGCGAGGTCAACTTCGGGCTGCCGGTCGCGGGCGTCAACGCCGTACGGCGGGTGCTGCCGGGGGTGCTCAAGGCGCTCGGGCAGCAGGCCGCGCTGGTGGAGAAGGGGCGGCGGGCCACCGCCGATCTCTTCGCCGGGATCATCAAGCGGTACTCGTTCGCCTCGAAGGACGTCGATCCGGCCGTCGCCCGCTTCGCCGAGCGGATGATCGAGGGGACGCCGATCGACGTCGTCGCCGAGTTCTATCCGGCCTTCACCGAGCACGACAAGACCGAGGCGCTCGCGCTGTTCACCGACATGCCGGTGCTCGTGCTGGCGGGCATCGGAGATCTGGTCACACCGAGTGAGCACAGCGAGGCGATCGCCGACATCTTGCCGGGCGCCGAGTTGGTGTTGGTGCCGGACGCCGGGCACCTGGTCATGCTGGAGCACCCGGAAGTCGTCACCGACCGCCTCGCTGATCTGCTCGCCCGCGCGGGGGCGGTGCCCGCCACGGCTACCGTGGGGGGCTGTGACTCCGCCTCCTCCTGACGGAGGTGGCTTCCAGCCTTCGGCTGCGGTCCAGCCCGAACCGACCCCTTGCGGGGCATGACCGGTGAACTACTGCGAGTGAGTGACGATGCGAAAGAACGCAGCACTGCCCCCGTCAGCCCATCTGATCGTCAACTCCCCCGAGCAGATGCGGGAGTTGGGCCGCCGCCTGGCCAAGCTGCTGCGGGCCGGCGATCTCGTCATGCTCAGCGGGGAGCTGGGGGCGGGCAAGACCACCCTGACCCGGGGGCTGGGGGAGGGGCTCGGGGTGCGGGGGGCCGTGACCTCGCCGACCTTCGTCATCGCCCGGGTTCATCCCGCCCTCGGGGACGGGCCGCCGCTCGTGCACGTCGACGCGTACCGCCTCGGCGGCGGACTCGACGAGATGGAGGACCTCGACCTCGATGTGTCCCTGCCCGAGTCCGTGATCGTCGTGGAGTGGGGCGAGGGCAAGGTCGAGGGGCTGACCGAGGAGCGGCTCCAGATCCGTATCCACCGGGCCGTCGGCGACACCACGGACGAGGTGCGGCACGTGACCGTCACCGGGCTGGGCGCGCGGTGGACCGCCGCCGACCTGAGCGTGCTGGCGTCCTGAGCGGCCGGGGCGGGTTACGCCGCCCGAGGGTGCTCGGCGGGCTTCCTGCGGACGGCCGGGTCGGGCGGACGCGGCGGGGTCGAGACGGCCTCGGCCGCGCCGCACGCGTCCAGCAGCTCCCGCATGGACACCCCGGCGAGCGTGAACGGCCGGGGCGGCCGGCCCTTGGGGGTCTGGGGCTCGTCGGCCGGCATGGCACCTCCCGGGACACGGGCTGGTTAGGTTCACCTAACTAGCGGTGGGATACCATGTGACCACGCACAAGACGCCGCACGCAACATCTTGCCGACCTGTTGTCGGAAACATTCACGCAAGGTCACCGGATCACGACGACCCGCTGCCCGATCGTCGCGAAGTCCCACATCGCGTCGCCGTCCGCCCGCGTCTGGCGGATACCGCCCGTACGCACCGTCGCGTCCGGAGCCGGGGCGGTGTCCCTCACCGCCGCGCTGAAGCCGATGGTCACCCCGTCCACCGACGTGAAACGGACGACGTGCTCCACGGGGACGCCGTCGGTGCCGGTGGCCGCGCCCGAGCGGGAGGCCACCGTGTAGGCGCCGGGGGGCGGGTCGACCCGGGCGGGGGTGACCGCGAACGTGCGCTCCACGTTGCCCGCCATGCCGACCAGCCACACCCGGTCGTCGTCCAGCGAGTACACGACCCGTCGGCCCGTGCCCGAGTTCCCCGGCAGCGCGGTGGGGTGCGCCGTGTCGCGGGGCGCCTTGTGGGCGGCGGGGGAGCCGTGCCGCTTGCCGAGGCCGGGGGGTACGTGCGCGGACGCCTGGTAGGCCAGGAGCCCGACCGTCACGACGGCCGCTCCCATCAGCCCCGCGACAAACGTCGAGCTGCGCCCTGGCACCAGCGATCACCTCATCGTCTTACGGAGAACGGTGTACGGGGAACAGCCATAAACGGAACAATCGGGTCATGTCGTGCTTCTCGGCGACGGTAGCAGCCGTCGCGGGCGCCGCCCGGACATCCGACACAGGCGCCGGGGAGCCGTAGGCTGTTTGCGTGCTCTTGCTCGCTCTGGATACCGCCACCCCCGCCGTCACCGTCGCGCTGCACGACGGCACGGACGTCATCGCCTCCTCCAGCCAGGTGGACGCCCGCCGGCACGGCGAGCTGCTGCTGCCGGCCGTCGACCGGCTGCTCGCCGAGGCGGGCCGCACGCTGGACGCCGTCACGGCGATCGTCGTCGGCGTCGGCCCCGGCCCCTACACCGGGCTGCGCGTCGGGCTGATGACCGCCGACACCTTCGGTCTCGCGCTCGGCGTCCCGGTGCACGGGCTGTGCACCCTCGACGGCCTCGCCTACGCCTCCGACCTCGAAGGACCCTTCGTCGTGGCGACCGACGCCCGGCGCAAGGAGGTCTACTGGGCGCGCTACGACGACTCCCGCACCCGGGTGACGGAACCCGCCGTGGACCGGCCCGCCGACCTCGCCGACCGGGTCGCGGGGCTCCCGGCCGTCGGCGCGGGCGCGCTGCTCTACCCGGAGACCTTCCCGCAGGTCCACGGCCCCGAGCACGTCTCGGCGGCGGCGCTCGCCTCCCTGGCCGCCGAACGGCTCGCCGCCGGCGAGGAACTGCCCGCCCCGCGCCCGCTGTATCTGCGGCGGCCCGACGCCCAGGTCCCCAAGAACTACAAGGTGGTCACCCCCAAGTGACCGACGCCGTGACTCCGCGCCTGCGCGAGATGCGCTGGTGGGACATCGATCCCGTGCTGGAACTGGAGAAGGACCTCTTCCCCGAGGACGCCTGGTCCCGGGGCATGTTCTGGTCCGAGCTGGCGCACGCCCGGGGGCCCGAGGCGACCCGCCGCTATGTCGTCGCCGTCAGCGGCGACCGGGTCGTCGGCTACGCCGGGCTGGCCTCCGCCGGTACGGCGTCCGACAGCGACTCCGGCGCGGGCGCCGACATCCAGACGATCGCCGTCGCCCGCGACCAGTGGGGCACCGGCCTCGGCAGCCGGCTGCTGACCGAGCTGCTGCGGGCGGCGACCGCCTTCGACTGTGCCGAGGTCCTGCTGGAGTGCCGGGTGGACAACGTCCGGGCGCAGAAGCTCTACGAACGCTTCGGCTTCGAGGCGATCGGCTTCCGGCGCGGCTACTACCAGCCCGGCAACGTGGACGCCCTGGTGATGCGCCTGACCGACCCGGCGGCCTCGCTCCGCCAAGAAGAAGACGACCAAGGAACCGACACCCATGGCTGACGAACCCCTCGTCCTCGGCATCGAGACCTCCTGCGACGAGACCGGCGTCGGCATCGTCCGGGGCACCACCCTGCTGGCCGACGCCATCGCCTCCAGCGTCGACGAGCACGCGCGCTTCGGCGGGGTCGTCCCCGAGGTCGCCTCCCGCGCCCACCTGGAGGCGATGGTCCCGACCATCGACCGGGCGCTGAAGGAGGCCGGGGTGAGCGCCAAGGACCTCGACGGCGTCGCCGTCACGGCGGGCCCCGGGCTGGCCGGCGCCCTGCTGGTGGGCGTCTCGGCCGCGAAGACGTACGCCTACGCCCTCGGCAAGCCCCTCTACGGCGTCAACCACCTCGCGTCGCACATCTGCGTGGACCAGCTGGAGCACGGCCCGCTGCCCGAGCCGACGATGGCGCTGCTGGTCTCCGGCGGCCACTCCTCCCTGCTGCTGTCCTCCGACATCACCTCCGACGTCCGCCCCATGGGCGCCACCATCGACGACGCGGCGGGCGAGGCCTTCGACAAGATCGCGCGTGTGCTGAACCTGGGCTTCCCCGGCGGGCCGGTCATCGACCGCTACGCCCGCGAGGGCGACCCGAAGGCCATCGCCTTCCCGCGCGGTCTGACCGGGCCGCGCGATCCGGCGTACGACTTCTCCTTCTCCGGGCTGAAGACGGCCGTCGCCCGCTGGATCGAGGCCAAGCGGGCCGCCGGCGAGGAGGTGCCCGTGCGGGACGTGGCGGCCTCCTTCCAGGAGGCGGTCGTGGACGTCCTGACCCGCAAGGCCGTACGGGCCTGCAAGGACGAGGGCGTCGACCACCTGATGATCGGCGGCGGGGTCGCCGCCAACTCCCGGCTGCGGGTCCTCGCCCAGGAGCGCTGCGAGAAGGCGGGCATCCGGCTGCGGGTGCCCCGCCCCAAGCTGTGCACGGACAACGGCGCGATGGTCGCCGCCCTGGGCGCGGAGATGGTGGCCCGGGGCCGGTCGGCGTCGGGCTGGGACCTCTCGGCGGACTCCTCCCTGCCGGTGACGGACCCCCATGTGCCCGGCCACGACCACAGCCACGACCATGTGCACGAGGTCGGCGAGGACAACCTGTACTCATGACGGTCGCGCTGATGTGGGAGGCCCGGGCGGCCGAGGGCCGGGGCGCCGACCTGCTCGCCTGGGCCGAAGCCCGGCCCCTCGCGGAGCGTCCCCTGCGCCGCGAGACCTTCCGCGCCCCGCAGGACCGGGTCCTCGTCATCACCTGGTGGGACGCGGCGTACGACGCCGACCTCCCCGAACTCCCGGAGCCGGCCGCCGACCTGGTGACCCGCCCGGTCCACCGCTGGCGCTTCGAGCCGGTCGAGCGGACCTGGTACGCCGTCCGCTGCGTCTTCCGCCACCACCCCCTCGGCGTCTACGAGGAACGCCTCACCCTGTGGACCGCGCTCTCCCCCGACGAGGCGATCGCCCGCGCGGAGGCCGAGGCCGTCGTGTACTGCGCGGACCTCGACGGCGTCGAGTACGTCCGTTTCGCCGAGGTGTACACCCTCCCCACGGCCCCCGGCGAGGGCACGGAGGTCTTCTCCCTCATGCGAGAGAGCGGCCTGCCGCCCGGGGCGTACGTGGAGCGCTTCTTCGCGACGGGGGCGGAGCGGACAAGCTGACGGGCCTCACGGCTGGGGTCCCGACAGGAGCCACACCGAGAGGGCCAGGCTCGTGCAGGCCAGGACGAAGGCCACGGTGCCGGTCAGGGTCGGGCCCGTCATGACCAGGCCCAGGGTGAGGCCGAGGGCGGTGGCCAGGGCGGTGGTGGTGCCCGCCTCCCGCCAGGGCGGCACCGGCCGTACGGGGGCGTCGGGCGGGAGGACGAAGGCGTCGCGGAGGTCGGTGCGGGCGGTGTCGTCGTCGAAGAGGACCCCGGACGGGGGATGGTCGCGCAGTCGGCCCACCGGGACCAGCCGGGTGCCGTCGGCCAGGACGGTCACCGCGTGGCGGTCGGTGCCGTGCACGCTCACGGGGATCCCGGGCGGCGCGTCGTGCAGGGCGGGGTGCCACATGACCCGCTGAAAGCGGCCTTGGCCCTGCGGGCCCGTCAGGTGCAGCCAGGTCGCCCTCGGCGAACGCCAGGCCGCCCGGCGGCTGCCGGTGCGGACGCGGGCGGTCATCGGGCGGGCGGGGCGGCGGGCCAGCAGACGGAAGCGGAGCCCGCGCCAGAGCCAGACCAGGGTGAGGAGGAGGGCGACGGCCGCGCCCCCGAAGACCGGGACGAGCAGGTCGTCCTCCGCGGCCGTCTCGGACGGGTCGGCCGGGAAGCCCCGGGGGTCGTCGGCGGTGGGGTCGTAGGCGACCGGGAAGTGCTCGCCCCGGGCGTAGCGGTCGGTGTCGTAGATGCCGAAGCGCTGGACGTGGGTGTCGCCCGCGCTGTCGGTCCAGCGGACGCGGATGTCCAGGTCGTCGCCGATGCCGTCCTCGACGACCACGCCGGTCGTGCGGGCCGTGGCCCGGTCGCGGGCGTCCAGGTAGCCGCTGGCGTGCAGGCCGAGCCAGGTGGCGAACAGGGCGTATCCGGTCAGGGTGACGGCGATGCCGAGGAGGGCCGCCCGCAGGGGGGTTCTCACGCGGGTGTCTCCTTCGGGCGGGTGTGCGGCAGCAGGGCGCGGACGGCGGTCGGGTCCGCGGTGGTCACGGCCTCGGCGAGCAGGTCGCGCAGGTCCACCGTGCGGCCGTCCGGGGACGTCAGGACGGTGTCCATCCAGCGGGTGGCCGGGGTCCAGCCGGAGGTCTCCAGCACCTCGGCGAGCGCTCCGGCCACCGCCGCCGTGCAGACCGTCCGGGCCACGTCGGCGCGTACGGCGCGGGGGACCCGGCGCAGGCCGGGCTCCAGCCGGCGGGCCAGCCGTCGCCAGGTGCCGTCGGCGAGCGAGTCCAGGGCCGCCGTGACCGCCGCCTCCGGGGTGTCGTGGCCGGTGGCCTTGAACAGCCGGGCCGTGCCGGAGTCGTCGTCGAGGCCGCGCAGCTCGTCCGGCGGCAGGTCGAGGAGCCGTACCGCCTCGACGTCGTGCTCGTCCTCGCCGTCCTGGAGGGCGAGGCGCTGCACACACCAGCGGGTGATCTCCGACGCCTCGCGCAGCGGGACCGGCGCGTCGCCGTACGTGCCCTCCCCGGCGTGCGCGGGCAGGGCGGCCAGGCGGATCGCCTCGGGCGGATGGTCGGCCGCGGCGTACGGGTCGATCGCGTCCTCGTCGGCCGCGGCGAGGGCGGCGCGGTGGGCCACGTGCGGGTCGGCGAGGGCGGCGTCGAGGGCGTCGTAGAAGTCCTCGGGCCAGGCGTCCCGTTCCGCCAGGTCGGCCAGCCAGGGCTCGGCGAGGCCCTCGAAGACGGCGTGCAGCAGGACGGTCCGGCGCAGGGCCGACGCCGTGGCCGCGGTGCCGGCCACCCGGGCCGCGTCGGCGTCGGCGGCCGTCTCCGCCCGCCAGAAGTCCGGCTGGGAGACCCGCAGCAAGGGTGCGGCCAGGGGTGCCAGGGGCCGGAAGCGGGCGTCCAGGCGGTCGGCGAGGCGGGAGCGGGCGTAGCGCAGGAGGCCGGCGCGGGTGCTGCCCACATGGCGCTGGTGGGCCAGCTCATGGGCGACGACGGAGGCGAGTTCGGCCTCCGTGAGGCTGCGCAGCAGGGGCAGGCCCAGGAGGAGGACGTGGGTGCGCACCCCGGCGACCCGGACCCGGCCCAGGGACGCCTGCACGACCGGGACGATGCGGACGAGCAGGGGTGCGCGGAAGCCCAGGCGGTCGGCCACGTCCCGGACGAGCGCGGCCAGTGCGGGCTCGTCGGCGGGGTTCACGGCCCGCCCGGGCAGCGGGCCGCGGTCCCGGGCGACGGCGCCGGTGACACCGAACCAGAACAGCACCAGGGGGGCGAGCAGCGGCCAGTCCGGAGCCCAGTGCAGAGCGACGGCGAGCACGACCGCGCCGACGACGACCGTGGGCAGCAGTCCGACGGCCAGCAGGGCGGCGCCCAGCAGCCACTGCCGGGCGGGGTGCCGCGGGGGCGGTTCCGGTATGGGGGTGTCCATGGGGGCGTTTCCCGTCGCGCGCCTGGGTGCAGGAGGTCGGCGGATTCTGACACACGGGCCCCCACCGGGCGCACATCAGTTTCGTACGACGTCCGTTTCGCACCGCAGCCGCCGGTCCGCGCCCACCTCGCGCACCGGGCCCGTCAGCCGCAGCCGGGCCGTCTGCCGTACCTCGGCGCTGGACGTCCCCAACCGCAGTTCCAGCGCGCCCGGCTCGACGACGCGGCGTCCCGAGCGGTCGGTGAAGGCGGACAGGTCGGTGTGGAAGCGGAAGGTGACCCGGGCGGACTCGCCGTCGGCGAGGTCCAGGCGCTGGTAGCCGATCAGCCGGACGTCGGGGCGGGTCACGCTCGCCACCGGGTCGTGCAGATAGAGCTGGACGACCTCCGTGCCGGGCCGGGGTCCGGTGTTGCGGACGGTGACGGACACGTCGTATGCGCCGTCCGTGCCGATCTCCGTCTCCGGTGTCCCCGGCGTGTCCGGCGTCTCCGGTCCGCCGCCGGTGAAGTCCTCCCAGGTGAAGGAGGTGTACGAGCGCCCGTGGCCGAAGGGGTACAGCGGGGTCGGGTCCAGGCTGCTGACCTCGCCCGCGAGGCCCAGCGGCGGCTGGAGATAGGTCCAGGGCTGGCCGCCCGGCAGGCGCGGCACGCTGACCGGGAGGCGGCCGGAGGGGTTGAGGCGGCCCGACAGCACGCCGGCCACCGCCGGGCCGCCCTCCTCCCCCGGGAAGAACGCCTGGACGACCGCGCCCAGGCGTCCGTGCCAGCGGCCGAGCGCGTACGGGCGGCCGGTGAGCAGGACGAGGACGACCGGGACGCCCGTGGCGACCAGCGCGTCCAGCAGCTCGCCCTGGACGCCGGGCAGGTTCAGGTCGGCCACGTCGCAGCCCTCGCCGGAGGTGCCCCGGCCGAACAGGCCCGCCCGGTCGCCGAGCACCGCCACGCAGACGTCCGCCTCCGCGGCGCGCGCGATGGCCTCGGTGAAGCCGGAGGGGTCGGGGTCGGAGACCGGGCAGCCCTCGGTGAAGGTCACCTTGGCGTCCGGGAGTTCGGTGCGCAGGGACTCCAGCAGCGTCGGGATCTCGATGCCGGGCTCCACCCCGGGGTGGTGGGGGAGCACATGGGAGGGGAAGGAGTAGCAGCCGAGCATCGCCAGGGCGTCCGCCGCCCTCGGACCGACCACCGCGATCCTGGTGTCGGGGGCGAGGGGGAGCAGCCCGGCGGGGTTGTCGAGCAGGACCACCGACTCCTCCGCCAGCCGGCGGGCCAGTGCGCGGTTCGCGGCCGGGTCGAGGTCCACGGACTCCGGGGGCTGCGGCTGCCAGTCCTCGTCCAGCAGGCCGAGTTCGCACTTCTGGAGCAGGACGCGGCGGGCCGCCCGGTCGACCAGTTCCTCGGGGATCTCGCCCGCCCGGACGGCCGCGACCAGTGCCTCGCCGTAGTGCTTCACCGTCGGCAGTTCGACATCGATGCCGGCCTCCAGCGCGAGGTGCGCGGTCTCGGCGGGGGTGCCGGCGACCCGGTGCAGGGTCTGCAGGAAGCCGATGCCGAAGTAGTCGGCGACGACCGTGCCCGTGAAGCCCCACTCCTCGCGCAGAAGACGGGTCAGCAGCTCCGGGTCGGCGGAGGCGGGGACGCCGTCGCGTTCGGTGTAGGCGGCCATCACCGAGCGGGCGCCGCCCTCGCGCAGCGCCATCTCGAACGGCGGGAGGGTCACGTCCGCGAACTCGCGGGTGCCCGCCCGCACCGGGGCCAGATTGCGGGCGCCGGCGGAGGAGGCGTACCCGGCGAAGTGCTTGAGGGTGGCGACGACTCCGGCGGACTCCAGGCCCCGCACATAGGCCGTGCCGATGGTGGCGACCAGGTACGGGTCCTCGCCGATCGTCTCCTCGACCCGGCCCCAGCGCGGGTCGCGGACCACGTCCAGGACGGGGGCGAGGCCCTGGTGGACGCCGACCGTGCGCAGATCGCGGCCGATCGCCCGGCCCATCTCCTCGACCAGCGGCGGGTCGAAGGCGGCGCCCCAGGCCAGCGGGACCGGGTAGGCGGTGGCCCGCCAGGCGGTGAACCCGGCCAGGCACTCCTCGTGGGCGAGGGCCGGGATGCCGAAGCGGCCCGCGGCGGCGATCCGGCGCTGGGCGGCGGCCAGGGCGCGGGCGCCGGTCGCCGGGTCCACGGGGGCGGTGCCGAAGGGCCGGGTGAGCTGGCCGAGCCCCCGGGTGATCAGCTCGTCCCAGTCGTGGTCGGCGGTCATGTCGTGCTGGTGCGGCGCGACACCCTCGCCGTCCGTCGCGGCGCCGACCCACACGCCGTAGAGCTGGGCGGTCCTCTCCTGAAGGGTCATCCGGGAGAGCAGGTCGTCGACGCGGGCGGCGGCGGACAGCGCGCGGTCACGCCAGGGGGCGGTGGTCATGAAACTCCTGTCCCGGGGGATCCTGTCCCGAAGGATTCGAATGTTTCGTAACACACTTCGAATGTTCCGGGAACCTATGGCGCTGAGAGGGGTTAGTCAAGAGGCCGCGCGGGGATACGATCGCCGCCATGACACGCTCCGAGCCCGCTGAAACGCGGCCGCAGACCGCCACGCTCGCGGAGATCGCCCGCGAGGCCGGTGTCTCGGCCCCGACTGTTTCGAAGGTCCTCAACGGTCGCGCCGACGTCGCCCCCGCGACCCGCACCCGGGTCGAGGAACTGCTGCGCGCCCACGGCTACCGGCGACGGCGGGCCGAGGCGACCCGCTCGCCCCTGATCGACCTGGTCTTCCACGAACTGGAGAGCGCCTGGGCGATGGAGGTCATCCGGGGCGTGGAGAACGTGGCGCGGGACGCCGGACTGAGTGTCGTGCTCAGTGAGAGCGCGGGGCGGCTCACCCCCGGGCGGACCTGGGCGGACCAGGTCGCCGCCCGCCGTCCGCACGGCGTTGTGCTGGTGCTCTCCGGGCTCGACGAGTCCCAGCGGGCACTGCTGACCAGCCGCACCATCCCCTTCGTGGTGATGGACCCGGCGGGCGACCCGGGGGCGGACGTGCCGTCCATCGGGGCCACCAACTGGCAGGGCGGCCTGGCCGCCACCCGGCATCTGGTGGAACTGGGGCACCGGCGGATCGGAGCGATCAGCGGGCCCCCGCAGATGATGTGCAGCCGGGCCCGGATCGACGGCTACCGGGCCGCCCTGGAGACCGCCGGGCTGCCGGTCGAGCAGGACCTGGTCAAGACCGGCGACTTCCACCACGAGACCGGCTACCGGCTCGGCCGCGAGCTCCTTGACCGCCCCGACCGGCCCACCGCCGTCTTCGCCGGCAACGACCTCCAGGCCCTCGGAGTCTACGAGGCCGCCCGTGAGCTGGGACTGCGCATCCCGGAGGACGTCAGCGTGGTCGGCTTCGACGATCTGCCGGTGGCGCGCTGGGTGGGGCCGCCGCTGACGACCGTACGGCAGCCGCTCACCGAGATGGCGGAGGCGGCGGCCCGGCTGGTGCTGGAGCTGGCCCGGTCCACCGGGGAGGAGACGCCGGCCGCGACCCGGGTGGAGCTGGCGACGAGTCTCGTGGTGCGCACGAGCACCGCGTCACCCCCGCCGGCTGGAAGTTGACGTATTGACGGGTGGGGCAGGGGCCTCGACACTCCTCCGAAGTCAATCGGTTGCACGGCCGAAACTTTCGGAGGCACCCGCATGAGATCTCTGAGAACAGGCCTGTCCCTGACCTCCCTCGTGGCCGGCCTCGCGCTGCTGCTCACGGCACCCGCCGCCCACGCCGCCGACACCCCCCTGCGCGACCTCGGCACCGCCAAGGGCAAGGTCATCGGCACGGCGGTCACCGGCTCCAAGCTGACCGGCGCCTACGGCGACATCGCCGGGGCGCAGTTCTCCTCGCTGACCCCCGGCAACGCCATGAAATGGGGCTCGGTGGAGCCGACCCAGGGCTCCTTCAACTGGACCGAGGCCGATCAGATCGTGGCGTTCGCGCAGGCCCACAACCAGCAGGTGCGCGGCCACACCCTGGTCTGGCACAGCCAGAACCCGAGCTGGCTCACCAACGGGAGCTGGACCTCCGCCCAGCTCGGCACCCTGCTGCAGAACCACATCAGCACCGAGGTCGGCCGCTACAAGGGGAAGCTCGCCGCCTGGGACGTCGTCAACGAGCCCTTCAACGAGGACGGCACCTACCGCTCGACCCTCTGGTACAACGGCCTCGGCGCCGACTACATCGCGAACGCCCTGACCTGGGCGCGGGCCGCCGACCCGGCCGCGAAGCTCTACATCAACGACTACAACGTGGAGGGCGTCAACGCGAAGTCGACGGCGCTGTACAACCTGGTCAAGTCGCTGAAGGAGCGCGGGGTTCCGATCGACGGGGTCGGCCTGCAGGCCCATCTCATCCTCGGGCAGGTCCCCTCCACCCTCCAGCAGAACATCCAGCGCTTCGCCGACCTCGGCGTGGACGTGGCGATCACCGAGCTGGACATCCGGATGACGCTGCCCTCGGACAGCGCCGAACTCGCCCAGCAGAAGGCCGACTACAAGGCGGTCACCGCCGCCTGCGTGGCGGTCGCGCGGTGCGTGAACCTCACCGTGTGGGGCTTCACCGACTCCGACTCCTGGGTGGAGAGCACCTTCCCGGGGCAGGGCGCGGCGACACCGTACGACGCGAACTACGCGCCGAAACCGGCGTACTACGGGATCGCTGAGGCGCTCGGCGGTACGAGCACGCCCCCGCCGACCGGCGCGTGCGGCGCGTCGTACAGCGTGGGCAGTCAGTGGAACACCGGGTTCACCGGCACCGTGACGATCTCCTGCTCGGGTGCCTCGCTGTCGTCCTGGAAGGTGACCTGGACGTACGGCGCCGGACAGCGGATCACCCAGGCCTGGAACGCCGGCTGCACCCAGTCGGGGGCCGCCGTGACCTGCGTGAACGCCTCGTACAACGGGACGGTTCCGGACGGGGGTTCGGTGAGCTTCGGGTTCAACGCGAGCTGGAGCGGGAGCAATCCCGTGCCGACGGTGACCCTGGGCTGAACGCCGGTGACGGGGGGCATCGCCGGTGATGCCGGGCTGAGAATCGTGAGATTTTCACGAGAAATCCCGGCCGGGCCCGCCGTCCTAACAGTCCGCTAATAATCCGCGCCTACGTTCCTCCCCGTGACGCGACACGAGGAGCACGGCGAAGACGGCGGAAGAACGGGCCGGCGGTCCACAGTGCTGAAGGCCGCCGGCCTCACCCTGGCCGCCGCCCTGGTGCTGGGCATCGGGACGGCGGGCTGGGCCTACCGGCACCTCAACGACAACATCCGAAGCGTCGACATCGACCAGGCGCTCGGCGACAACCGCCCCGCCAAGTCGGTCACCACCCCGAGCGCGTCCGCCTCGGCGTCCGCGTCCCCGCTGCCCACCGAGGCGGTGAACATCCTCGTCCTGGGCTCGGACTCACGCAGCGGCGAGGAGAACCAGGAGCTCGGCGGCGGCGACAGCTCCGGCGCCCGCTCCGACACGGCGATGGTCGTGCACATCGACGCGGGCCGCACCAGCGCGACCGTGGTGAGCATCCCGCGAGACACCCTCGTCACCCGCCCGTCCTGCCCGCTGCCCTCGGGCGGCACGTCGGCGGTGGCGTACGGCGTGATGTTCAACTCCGCCTACTCGCTGGGCGGTCCGGTGTGCGCGGTGAAGACCGTCGAGTCGATCACGAACGTCCGCATGGACCACTACATCGAGGTCGACTTCTCCGGCTTCGCCAAGCTGGTGAACGCGCTCGGCGGGGTCACGGTCACCACCGACGAGGACATCGACGACGACGACAGCCACCTCCATCTCGCGGCCGGCACCCACCATCTGAACGGCAAGCAGGCCCTCGCCCTCGCCCGCACCCGCCACGGCATAGGCGACGGCAGCGACCTCGGCCGCATAGGCCTCCAGCAGAACCTCGTGAAGGCCCTGCTGGAGCAGATCGCCTCCACGAACCTCCTCACCAGCCCCACCGAGCTCTACGGGGTCGCCGACGCGATCACCGGCAGCCTCACCACCGACACCGGACTGAACTCCCTCACCGAACTGATGGAACTCGGCCAGAGCCTCAAGGGCCTCACGGCCGACGAGGTCACGACGGTCACCATGCCGGTCGTCACGGCCCCCTCCGACCCCAACCGGGTGATCGCCGAGGAACCGGCGGCGAGCACCCTGTGGAAGTCGCTGAAGTAGCCGCTCGGGTGGCGCCCGCGATCCGCGCGGAAAAAAATCGGGGGAGTGTGTCGATCCCGGTGTCTCCCGTTCGACGCAGGGGTGAGAGGCCGGGACGGACCCGGCCGCCGTGACGTACGAGGAGCCACCATGCCCCGTTTCCTGTCGCTCGTGAAGATCGACGAGGCCTCCGCCCCCGCCGAGGGCCCCAGCCCCGAGCTGATGCAGCGGATGGGGGAGCTGATCGAGGAGGTCACCAAGGCGGGCGTCATGCTCGACACCGCCGGGCTGCTGCCGTCCGCGCAGGGCACCCGGGTGCACTGGGAGGGCGGGAGGATCACCGTCACCGACGGCCCCTTCACCGAGGCCAAGGAGGTCGTCGGCGGATACGCGCTCATGCAGTGCAAGGACAAGGCCGAGGCCATCGAGTGGGCCACCCGCTTCCTGAAGGTGCACGAGGAGTACTGGACCGTGACCTGTGAGGTGCGGGAGATCGCCGAGGGCTGAGCCCCTCCGCTGGGCGGACCCGCGGGCAGGGTGTTCGATGGTGGACTGTGGAACCACAGCCCACCACCGACACCCGGACCGCCATCGAGACCGTCTTCCGCCTGGAGTTCCCCCGGGTGGTCGCCGCCGTCACCCGCGTGGTCCGTGACGTCGGCATCGCCGAGGAACTCGCCCAGGACGCCCTGGTCGCCGCCCTGGAGCAGTGGCCGCACAGCGGCGTGCCGGACCGGCCGGGCGCCTGGCTCACCGCCGCCGCCCGCCACCGCGCCGTGGACCTCGTGCGCCGCCGGGAGAACTACGCCCGCAAGCTCCGGGAGATCGGCCGCAGCCTCGAGGACGTGCCGCCGCCCCCGGAACCGCAGGACCCCGACGCCATCGACGACGATCTGCTCCGGCTCGTCTTCACCACCTGCCATCCGGTGCTGTCCCCCGAGGCCCGCACCGCCCTCACCCTGCGCCTCCTCGGCGGTCTGACCACGGCCGAGATCGCCCGCGCCTACCTGGTCCCCGAGCCCACGGTCGCCCAGCGCGTCGTCCGGGCGAAGCGGACCCTGGCCACCAGGAACGTCGCCTTCGAGGTGCCGTACGGACCCGACCGCGAGGCCCGCCTCGGCTCGGTCCTCGACGTCATCTACTTGATCTTCAACGAGGGCTACGCGGCCACCGCGGGAGACGACTGGCTGCGCCCGGCGCTGTGCGAGGACGCGCTGCGCCTGGCCCGGCAACTGGCCGCGCTGATGCCCAAGGAGCCCGAGGTGCACGGGCTGGTCTCCCTGCTGGAGTTCCAGGCCGCCCGCACCGCCGCCCGCACCGCACCCGACGGCACCCCCGTCCTCCTCAAGGACCAGAACCGGCGCCGCTGGAACCGCATGCTCATCGCGCGGGGCATCACCGCCCTGGACCGGGCCGGCGCCACCTCCGAGGGCGCCCCGGGCCCGTACGCCCTCCAGGCCGCCATCGCCGCCTGCCACGCCCACGCCGCCACCTACGAGGACACCGACTGGGCCGCCATCGCCACCCTGTACGGCCTGCTGGCCGCCCGCGCCCCGTCCCCCGTCGTCGAGCTCAACCGCGCGGTCGCCGTCTGTCTGGCCGAAGGACCGGGCCCCGCCCTGGAGATCGTCGACGCCCTGGCCGACGAGCCCGCCCTGAGCGGCTACCACCTGCTGCCCAGCGTCCGAGGCGATCTGCTGCTGCGCCTGGGCCGTGCGGCTCAGGCGCGGGCCGAGTTCGAACGGGCGGCCGCCCTGACCCGCAACGCACGCGAGCGGGAGCTGCTGCTGGCGCGGGCCGCCGCCTGCGATGCGTAACTCTGTTCTCATGTAGTCCTGTTGAGCACTAAAGTGTCCGAGCCGCTGTGAAGCGGCTGTGACGTGTGATCCCTGGGGGGACGACAACTTGAGAATGTTCACGCGCCGCCGTGCCGCGGCGCTCGCCACCGCGGCGGCCCTCGCCGCCATGGGCGGCCTGGCGACCGCACCGGGCGCCGCCGCCGACGACGCGGGCCCCTGGCCCGGCACCGAGGGACGGATCCTCAACGACGGCGGACTGCTGATCGACCCGGCCACCGGCTCGGGCAGCTCCATCCCGGGCGTCGACAACTACGCCACCTGGGCCCCCGACGGCAGCCGGGTGATCTCCTCCTGGAGCCAGATCTCCAGCGTGCGCCCCAACGGCAGCGGGAAGATCACCCTGCCCTGGGCGCAGGACGTGCGCTCCAGCGCCACCTACGAGGACCTGGCCTTCTGGTGGGGCGGCCGCTACGTCGTCTTCTCGACCGGCGGCCAGATCGTCTACGGCCCCTCCGACGGCTCCTGGGCACCCCGCCCGCTGCTGACCGCGACCCAGGAACCGTCCTCGGTCTGCGACAGCGAGCCGACGGTGAACGTCAACGGCCTGCTCGCCTTCGAGCGCCGCACCGCGAGCTGCACCGGCACCCCCGGCGTGTACGTCTTCGACAGCGCCGCGCAGACCGTCAAGCGGGTCCTCACCGACGCGGAGCAGCCCGCCTTCTCACCGGACGGCACCCGGCTGGCGTTCGTCCGCAAGGACACCGACGGCATCCCGCAGATCTTCCTCGCGAAGGCCGACGGCACCGAGGTCAAGCAGCTCACCACCGGCCCGAACCGGTACGCCAACCCGTCCTGGTCGCCCACCGGCAAGCGGATCGTCCTCGACGTCCACACCTCGCCGAACAGCGACGACGTGCACACCCTCGCCGCCGTCGACGTGGCCACCGGCGAGCTGACGCCCGTCACGGACGCCTCGCGCAGCAGCTCCGTCAACAACCCGAGCTACCAGCCGCTGCGCAAGAACGGCGTCGGCCGGGTCTGGGGCTCGGACGCCTACGCCACCAACATCGCCGCCTCCCGCTGGACCTGGAACACCATCGGCGAGAGCGTTCCCGGCCTGATGAACGCCAAGTCCGCGGTGCTCGTCAACCGGGACGACGCGGCGTACTCCGTGACCGCGCCCGCCCTGGCCGGCAAGAAGCAGGGCCCGGTGCTGCTGACCCCGAAGACGGGGCTGTCGTCGGCGGTGAAGAAGGAACTGAAGCGGTCCCTGAAGCCGGGCAGGACCGTGTACCTCGTGGGCGGCACGTCCGTTCTGAGCGGCACCGTCGCCACCCAGCTCAAGACCCTCGGATACGTCCCCAAGCGGCTGTCCGGCGCCGACCGCTACGCGACCTCGGTCGCCGTGGCGAAGGCCGTGACCACCGCCCCGAAGTACGTCTTCCTGGCCGGCGGCACCGAGTACCGGGCGGCCCTGTCCGCGGCCGCCGCGGCGAGCGCCGACGGCAGCGCCAGCGCGGGCAGCGTGGTCCTCACCAACGGCAACAAGCTGACCTCGTCGGTGAAGTCGTACCTCAACAGCCTGAACCCCGCGAAGACCATGGTCATCCCGGTCGGCTCGGCCGCGAAGTACGCGCTCACCCACACGGGCTTCTCCCACTGGCCGTCGACGTACTACTACTACCCGATCGCGGGCGGCACGGACGCGGCGATCTCCGTCAACATCGCCAAGTTCTGGTGGAGCGCGCCCGGCCAGACCTCGCTCGCCTTCTCCGGCCAGTGGCGGGACGGCGTCTCCGCGGCCGCCGCGATGAACGTGTTCGGACCGCTGCTGTGGACCGGCCGCCCGGCCCTGTCCACCGAGGTCAAGAGCTATCTGCTGCGCGAGTCCGCGAGCACCAACTTCACCGCCGCCTTCGGCAACACCGGCGCGGTCGCCCCCGAGGCCGTCACCACCGTGGGCGCCTCGATCAGCGCGGGCAGCAGCTGGTTCGACTACCGCCCGTACTACAACGGCGTCATCCCGACGGCCACCAGCGCGACGACGTTCGCGCTGCGCACCAACGACGGCCAGGAGGCCACGCTGGAGCGCACGGGGCCGACCGGCGCCGACCCCACGATGGACCAGCTCAAGACGGTCCACCGGCAGTAGCGGCCGGGCCCGGGGAGGCGGGCGCTCCCAGCAGCATCGTCGGGGCGCCCGCCACCCGGGTCAGGAACACGGTCGTCGCGTGCGGACCGTGCGGCTTCGGCAGCACCTTGCGGCGCAGCTCCTCCGGCTCCACGGCCGAGCCGCGCTTCTTCACGGTCAGGATCCCGACCTCCCGCTCCCGCAGCAGCGCCTTCAACCTCTTCACGTTGAACGGCAGTTGATCGGTGATCTCGTAGGCGGTGGCGTACGGGGTCGGGCGGAGCGCGTCGGCGGTGACGTACGCGATGGTCTCGTCGACGAGTCCGCCGTCGAGTTCCTCGGCCACCTCCGCGACCAGATGGGCGCGGATGACGGCGCCGTCGGGCTCGTAGAGATAGCGGCCGAGGGTCCGTACGGCCGGATTCGGCAGACCGGTGCCCAGCAGGGTCCGCGGGCCCGGCAGCAGCGTCGCCCGGACGGCGCCCGGCGCGGTGCCGAACCACAGCACCGCCTCCTTCACGTCCCCGCCGTCCGAGATCCACTCCGCCTCGGCCTCCGGCGGCACCGCCTCGTGCGGCACCCCAGGCGCGATCTTCAGCGCGGCGCGCGGAGCGGCGAGGGCGGCGCCGACCGCCCAGGACAGCGGCGGGGAGTACGCCTCGGGGTCGAAGATCCGCCCCCGCCCACCGCGTCGCGCCGGATCCACGAACACGGCGTCGTACCCGCTCGTGTCCACCTCGGTGACGTCCGCCTCCCGTACGTCGACGAGGTCGGCGAGCCCGAGCGCCTCGGCGTTGGCCCGGGCCGCCGCGGCCGTCACCGGATCGCGGTCCACGGCCAGCACCCGGATCCCCGCCCGGGCGAGGGCGATCGCGTCCCCGCCGATCCCGCAGCACAGGTCGGCCACCGAGGTCACGCCGAGCTCCTTGAGACGACCGGCGCGGTAGGCGGCCACACTCGCCCGCGTCGACTGCTCCACGCCGTTGGGCGTGAAGAACATCCGCCCGGCGTCCTTGGCCCCGAACTTCGCCACCGCCCGCTGCCGCAGCCGTGCCTGCCCGAGCGCGGCCGACACCAGCTCGGCGGGATGGTCACGGCGCAGCCGCGTGGCGACGGCGAGCTCGTCGGAGGGAGCGGTCCCCCGCACGGCATCGAGCAGCGCGAGGCCTTCGGGGGTGAGGAGGGGGGCCAGGTCGGTCACGGGGTCATTGTCCCCGGAAGCCGGGGGTGCGTGGCGGCGGTGGTCCCGTCCGGTGGTCGGGCCCTGTGTGGGCCGGTCGGGGGACGGTGGGGTGTCCGTGGCGGTGTCGGGGCGGGGTGCGCGGGCGGGGCTGGGAAGATCCGGCGCCATGGGAGCTGTCGTACAAAATGATAAGAATGGTGCTGATCGGACCAGGTTGCGTGGCGGCATCGCCCTGCTCGTCCTCACCGCGATCGTGGCGGGCTGCGCGGACGGCGGTGACGCCGACGGCAGCGACCCGGCCCCCGGCCAGCAGGCCGGAGAGGCCCCCGCACCGGTACGCGCCCTGCACTCCTACGCCGACCGGCTCCGCGCCGAGCAGACGGCCCGGATCGCGGCGGCCCGCCGCTGGGGCCTGCGGACGGTTCCGCTGACGCCGCCGCCCCCGCCCGCGAAGAAGCCCCGGATCACCACCCGGGAGGGCTTCGAGGTGCGCGACCACGAGGAACTCGGCCTCCCGCCCGTCTTCACCTCGATCCCCACCCGGGACAAGGTCGTCTTCCTCACCGTCGACGACGGCGCCGAGAAGGACCCCCGGTTCCTGCGGATGATGAGCGAGCTGAGGATCCCGTACACCGCCTTCCTCAGCGACTACCTCATCCGCGACGACTACCCGTACTTCCGGAGGATGCGGGCCGCCGGGGTGACCCTGAACAACCACACCCTCCACCACCCCTATCTGCCCGGGCTGTCCTACCAGGAGCAGAAGAACGAGATCTGCGGCATGCAGAAGGTGATCCGGGGTCGGTACGGCGAGCGGCCCGTCCTCTTCCGGCCGCCCTACGGCAGCTACAACCGCGACACGCTGATCGCCGCGAAGTCCTGCGGGGTGCGGTACGCCCCACTCTGGGACGAGGAGGTCTTCGTCGACCACTGGGAGTACCGCGAGTGGGACCGCGACCTCCACCCCGGCGACATCGTCCTCAGCCACTTCCGCGGCCGGGGCGAATGGAAGGGCACCATGCCCGACATGGTCCGCCGGTTCCTGAACAAGGTCACGGAGAAGGGATACGCGGTGGCACGCCTGGAGGACTACCTGTGAGGACGCGGGGGCCGATCGCCGTACTGCTGGCGCTGACGGTGACGACGCTGACCGGCTGCGCCCAGTCCGTCGACCCGATCGAACGCCTGGGCAAGAAGGCGGCCCAACGGGTGCACCCCTTGGCCCCGCCCACCGAACAGCCCTACCGCCGCTGGGGCCTCACCGCCCCCCTCCTCCCGGCCCCACCCCACACCCCGAGCCCCTTGCCGGACGACCTGGACCCGCCCGACGGCTCATCCGCCCGGCCCACCGAGGGTGCCTCCGGCGGCTCGGCGAGCCGGGTCCGTGACGGTGCCTCCGGCGGCTCGGCGGGCGGGGACGGTGACGGGGCTTCCGGCGGCTCCGGCGGCGATGGTGCCTTCGGTGGCTCCGGCTCGGGCGGTGACGGGGCTTCCGGCGGCTCGGGCGGCCGGGACGGTGACGGGACCTCCGGCGGCTCCGGCGGCGATGGTGCCTTCGGTGGCTCCGGGTCGGCCGGTGACGGGGCTTCCGGCGGCTCGGCCGGCCGGGACGGTGACGGGGCTTCCGGCGGCTCCGGCGGCGACGGTGCCTTCGGTGGCTCCGGCTCGGACGGTGACGGGGCTTACGGCGGCTCGGTCGGCCGGGACGGTGACCGCGGCTCGGGCGGCCGGGACGGTGACGGCGGCTCGGGCGGCCGCGGTGCCTTCGGCGAGTCGGCCGGCCCGGGCAGCCCCGACGGCGGCCCTCCCCGTCACCCCGTTCACCCCGGTCACCCCCGGAGGGAGTCGCTTCCGCCGGTGGTCGACCGTGTCCCCACCCGCGACAAGGTCGTCTTCCTCACCTACGACGACGGCGCCGAGCGTGACCCCCGTTTCATCGACATGGTGCGTGAACTGCGGCTGCCCGTCAGCGTGTTCCTCACCGACAGCGTGGTCGGCCCCGGCTACGGCCACTTCGCCCGTCTGCGCTCGGTCGGCGCGACCCTGGAGAACCACACCCTCGACCACGCGGCCCTGCGCGGCCTGCCGTACGCCGGCCAGCGCGCCGAGATCTGCGGCCAGCAGGAGAAACTCCACGCCCGCTTCGGCCTGCGCCCCCGCCTCTTCCGCCCGCCCTACGGCACGTACGACACCACCACCCTGCGCGCCGCCGCCGACTGCGGCGTCACGGCCCTCGTCCTCTGGCGCGCCGCCGTGGGCCCCGGCGGCCTCACCTACACCCACGGCACCCCCGGCCTCCGCCCCGGCGACATCGTCGCCGTGGACCCCGACGAGTCGGCGGGCCCGAGCCTGCGGGAGCGGACCACCCGTCTGCTGCGGGCGGTGCAGCGGCGGGGTCTGACGGTGGGGAAGCTGGAGGACTACCTGTAGGCACCTCGAAGCCGGCAGGGCGCCTCACAGCCGAAAAACCCGGCGACACCCCGCCGGGATTAGCAGTCCGCTTGACCGAGTGCTAATCGCGGTCATAGTCTCGGCTCTGGCACTCCCCACTGGAGAGTGCCAACAACGCGACGGGCAGGTCCGGCACCCGCGACGACGGATCCACCTGGTCGCCACCTCAGACAGTTAACCCCGTGAGATCTCCGAAGGGGGAGGTCGGATCGTGACGACCGCCAGCTCCAAGGTTGCCATCAAGCCGCTTGAGGACCGCATCGTGGTCCAGCCGCTCGACGCCGAGCAGACCACGGCCTCCGGCCTGGTCATCCCGGACACCGCGAAGGAGAAGCCCCAGGAGGGCGCAGTCCTCGCCGTGGGCCCGGGCCGCTTCGAGAACGGCGAGCGCCTGCCGCTCGACGTCAAGGTCGGCGACGTCGTCCTCTACAGCAAGTACGGCGGCACCGAGGTGAAGTACAACGGCGAGGAGTACCTCGTCCTCTCGGCTCGCGACGTTCTCGCGATCATCGAGAAGTAGTTCTTCACCCGAGCACATCTCGTGCTTGAAGCTTGATGCTGCGCCCCTGGCTCCCGCCACCTCACAAGAAGCCGGGCGCCCGGGGCGCAGTGCCTTTTCATCCCACGTTTTCCGCCCACAGATTTCCGAGAGGGCTGCCGCTGTCATGGCGAAGATCCTGAAGTTCGACGAGGACGCCCGTCGCGCCCTCGAGCGCGGCGTCAACAAGCTGGCCGACACGGTCAAGGTGACGATCGGCCCCAAGGGCCGCAACGTCGTCATCGACAAGAAGTTCGGCGCCCCGACCATCACCAACGACGGCGTCACCATCGCCCGTGAGGTCGAGATCGACGACCCGTACGAGAACCTCGGCGCCCAGCTCGTGAAGGAGGTGGCGACCAAGACCAACGACATCGCGGGTGACGGTACGACCACCGCCACGGTGCTCGCCCAGGCGCTCGTCCGCGAGGGCCTGAAGAACGTCGCCGCCGGCGCCTCCCCGGCCGCCCTGAAGAAGGGCATCGACGCCGCGGTCAAGGCCATCTCCGACGATCTGCTGGCCACCGCCCGCCCGATCGACGAGAAGTCCGACATCGCCGCCGTCGCCGCGCTGTCCGCCCAGGACCAGCAGGTCGGCGAGCTCATCGCCGAGGCGATGGACAAGGTCGGCAAGGACGGTGTCATCACCGTCGAGGAGTCCAACACCTTCGGTCTGGAGCTGGACTTCACCGAGGGCATGGCCTTCGACAAGGGCTACCTGTCGCCGTACTTCGTGACGGACCAGGAGCGCATGGAGGCCGTCCTCGAGGACCCCTACATCCTCATCAACCAGGGCAAGATCGGCTCCATCGCCGACCTGCTGCCGCTGCTGGAGAAGGTCATCCAGACCAACTCCTCCAAGCCGCTGCTGATCATCGCCGAGGACGTCGAGGGCGAGGCCCTGTCGACCCTGGTCGTGAACAAGATCCGCGGCACCTTCAACGCGGTCGCGGTCAAGGCCCCCGGCTTCGGTGACCGCCGCAAGGCGATGCTCCAGGACATGGCCACCCTCACCGGCGCCACCGTCATCTCCGAGGAGGTCGGCCTCAAGCTCGACCAGGTCGGCGTCGACGTGCTGGGCTCCGCCCGCCGGGTCACCGTCACCAAGGACGACACCACGATCGTCGACGGCGCCGGCGACTCCGCCGACGTGCACGGCCGCGTCGCGCAGATCAAGGCCGAGATCGAGAACACGGACTCCGACTGGGACCGCGAGAAGCTCCAGGAGCGCCTCGCGAAGCTGGCCGGCGGCGTGTGCGTGATCAAGGTCGGCGCCGCCACCGAGGTGGAGCTGAAGGAGAAGAAGCACCGTCTGGAGGACGCCATCTCCGCGACCCGCGCCGCGGTCGAGGAGGGCATCGTCTCCGGTGGTGGCTCCGCGCTGGTCCACGCCGCCAAGGTGCTGGAGGACGGCCTGGGCAAGACCGGCGACGAGGCCACCGGTGTCTCCGTCGTCCGCCGCGCCGTCGTCGAGCCGCTGCGCTGGATCGCCGAGAACGCCGGCCTGGAGGGCTACGTCATCACCTCCAAGGTCGCCGAGCTCGACAAGGGCCAGGGCTTCAACGCCGCCACCGGCGAGTACGGCGACCTGGTCAAGGCCGGCGTCATCGACCCGGTCAAGGTCACCCGCTCCGCCCTGGAGAACGCCGCCTCCATCGCCTCCCTCCTCCTCACGACCGAGACCCTGGTCGTCGAGAAGAAGGAAGAGGAAGAGCCGGCCGCCGCGGGCCACGGCCACGGCCACGCCCACTGAGGCACACCGCCTCACGCGCTCCGCGCGAAGAAGCCCCCCGTTCCGTCGAGGAACGGGGGGCTTCTCCCTTCGCGGGCGGATTTCGGTTCGGGGGAGAGGCCGCGATCAGCTCTCCAGTGCGTCCAGGGCGCCCAGTTGCGCCATCAGCCCCAGCCGGTCGTACTGCCACCAGCCCTCACAGATCTTTCCGTTCCCGTCGAAACGGAAGATCGTCGATCCGGTCATGGTGACCTGCCGGCCGGTGGCCTGGAGGCCCATGAACTCGCCCTTGTGGGTGCCGCGCCAGGTCCAACGGTTGCACACCCGGTCGTCCTGCGCGATCTGGTCCTCGATGTCGAAGGTGAAGTCGAAGCCGCCGCGCCACATGGAGACCTCGCGGCGCATCGCGTCCATCCCCATGGTGTCCTGCTCGTTGGCCGGATCGTGGTCGTGGTAGTCCTCCGAGATCAGACCGTCGAGCGGAGGCAGTTCACCCCGTGTCGCCACCGTCTCGAACATCCGCCGCGCGGTCGCCGCGTAGAGCTTCTCGTCCCGGACGACGTCGAGATCCGTGAACGTCGGCATCTCGTCGCACAGGGCCACCAGGTCACGGAAGATCTTGTCGGTCTCCGGCAGATTCGAGTTCCGCATCGCCTCCTCGTACGACGGGAACTCCACGATCTCGATGAAGTGCGACGCGTCCGAGCGGTCCTTGCCGACCACCGCGTGCGTCGCCGTCCGCTTTCCCCTGGTCTGTTCGACCCATGTGTCCATCAGCCGGTTCATCTCGTCGAACCGACTGGTCTTGCAGTCGATGAGCTGTACGAACGTCATGACGCCGCCTCCGGTCCCCCTGGGTCCGGTCTTCTGACACGCCCATTTTCCCACCGGAGCGCCGACGTCACCCGCCTGCCGACGAGGCCCGTTCCCCTACAGCCGAGCCTCGCGCCTGACTACTGGGGCCCGTACTTGCGTCCGGTCCTGGAGCTGATCCCGCCCAGCAGCGCGCGCGGCGTCACCTTCACCAGGCCCATCAGCGTCTTGTACCGCGGGTCGGGGATCGACAGCGACTTCCCGCGCGCCAGATCGTCCAGCGCCGCCGCGACCAGCTTGTCGGCGTCCAGCCACATCCAGCCGGGGATGTTGTCCGTGCCCATCCCGGCCCGCTCGTGGAACTCCGTGCGCACGAAGCCCGGGCACAGGGCCATCAGCCGGACCCCGCTGCCGGCCAGGTCCTTCGCCGCGCCCTGCGTGAACTGCACGACCCACGCCTTCGACGCCCCGTACGTCCCGCGCGGCAGGAACGCCGCCACCGAGGCCACGTTGACGACCCCGCCGCGCCCGCGCTCCCGCATCGAGGTGACCGCCGCCGACGTCAGCCGCAGCACCGCCTCGCAGTGCACCTTGAGCATCTTCAGCTCGTCGTCCATCGGGACGTCGAGATAGCGGCCCTTGTTGCCGAAGCCCGCGTTGTTGATCAGCAGGTCGACCGGGTTCTTGCGGTCGCCGAGCCGGGCGGCCACCGCCTCGATGCCCCGGTCCGTGGCGAGGTCGGCGGTGAGCACCTCCGCCTCGATGCCGTGCCGGTCGTGCAATTCGGTCGCCTGCTCGCGCAGCCGCTTGGTGTCCCGTGCGACGAGGACGAGATCATGCCCGTCCGCCGCCAGTCTGCGGGCGAACGCGGCACCGATGCCCGCGGTCGAACCCGTGATGAGAGCCGTTGTCATGGCAGAAGCGTAGTGACCCGGACCGTGCGGATCCGCTCTGCGCACACGCCCTCCCGAACGTGAAGGACCGGTGGGGGCCGACGCCGTGACCGCCGCTCAGCCGCCGTACTTCTCCACGTACGTCCGGGCCTGCGCCAGCGCCTCCGGATGCAGGGCCTCGCCCGCCGCGAGCAACCGCGGCAGCAGTTCGCGACGGGTGGTGACCGCCTGGAACTGCATCCGGGCCGTCACCTCGTGCTCCGGCACGTGGACGATCTCGATCGCGTCCCCCGCGCGGACCTCGCCCGGCTCGATCACCCGCAGATACGCGCCGGTCGCCGCCTTCGCCGTGAACCGCCTGACCCACTTCTCCTCGCCCATGTGGCCCTGGAACGTACGGCAGGGGATCCGCCCGGCCGTCACCTCCAGCACCACGTCCGGGCCGATCCGCCAGCGCTCGCCGATCCGGGCCCCGGAGACGTCGAGGCCGGTGGTGGTGAGGTTCTCGCCGAACGCTCCGGCGGACAGCGTGCGCCCCAGCTCGCGCTCCCAGTCGTCGAGATCCTCGCGCGCGACGGCGTACACCGCCTGGTCGTTCCCGCCGTGGTGGATCAGGGAGCACACCGTGTCCCCGGCCAGTCCGCTGCCGGCCACGCCCTTGGGCCCCGGCGCCGCGATCCGCACCGGTCCCTCGACCGGCCGCTTGTCGATACCGGTCAGCCCCTGCGGGTGGTCGCTGTACGGGACGGCCCGCGCCTGGCCCAGGTTGACGGAGAGAAGCCTCATGCCCTGCACGGTAGGTCACCGGACCTCAAAGCGTCGACGTGTTTTTCGACGCCGTACCAAAGCTGCGCTTATCCTCGAAGCATGATCGAGGCCCGTCATCTCCGTGTACTGCGCGCCGTCGCCACCACCGGCTCCTTCTCGGCGGCCGGGCGCGAGCTGGGCTGCACCCAGCCGGCCGTCAGTCAGCAGATGAAGGCCCTGGAGGCCTCCGTGGGCACCCCCCTGCTGGTGCGCAGCGGCCGCGAGATGCGGCTGACCCAGGCGGGCGAGGCGCTCGTACGGCACGCGGCCGGGATCCTGTCCGGACTCACCGCCGCCGAGGAAGAGGTCGCCGCCATCGCGGGACTGCGCGCCGGCCGGGTCCGCCTGGTCTCCTTCCCCAGCGGCAGCTCCCGGCTCGTCCCCACCGCCCTCGCCGCGCTGCGCGCCGACCACCCGGGCACCCGGGTCTCCCTGGAGGAGGCCGAACCGCCCGAGTCGGTCGACGCGCTGCGCGCCGGCGACTGCGACATCGCCCTCGCGTTCCGCTACGCGCGCGTGGCGGGCGCCGGGCCGGTGGAGGAGTGGGACGACCTGGTCGTACGGCACCTGCTCACGGACCGCCTCGTCGCCCTCGTACCGGAAGGGCACCGGCTGGCACACACCCGTGCCGTCGCGATCGGCGAACTCGCCGGCGAGCCGTGGATCGCGGGCTGCCCGCGCTGCCGGGGCCAGCTCGTGGAGGTGTGCGAGCGCGCGGGCTTCACGCCCCGCATCGACTTCGCCACCGACGACTACCCGGCGGTGGTCGGCCTGGTGGGCGCCGGTCTCGGGGTGGCCGTCCTGCCCCGGCTCGCGATCGAGTCCGTACGGCCCCGGGGAGCGCGCGCGGTGACCCTGGAACCGGCGGTGCGGCGGGAGATCGTGGCGCTCACCCTGCCCGACCTCGCCCAGGTTCCGGCGGTCGCGGCGACCCTGGAGCAGCTCGAGCGGGCGGCGCGGGCGGCATGAGAAACGGCGGGCACGTACGCGTGCCCGCCGTCCGCCCCTCGCCCAGGGGCTGCCCACCGGCTTGCAGAAACGTTCCTTCAGTGTTCCTTCATGTGTCCGACGACGCGTCTGTCGCGCCCGTCGACGCCGACACCAGGCGGTTGCGCGCCCGGCCCATCAGCTCCTCGCGCTCGTCCTCGGTCAACCCGCCCCACACGCCGTACGGCTCACGTACGGCGAGCGCGTGCGCGGCGCACTGCGCGCGGACCGGGCACCTCATGCAGACCTCCTTCGCCGAGTTCTCTCGAGCGCTCCGAGCCGCCCCGCGCTCACCCTCCGGATGGAAGAAGAGCGAACTGTCCACCCCGCGGCAGGCGGCCAGGAGCTGCCAGTCCCACAGGTCCGCGTTCGGTCCGGGAAGGCGGGAGAAATCTGCCATTGCGTGACCCCTTGTAGCCGTTCTGAGCGGATACGGTGCCAACGACCGTACAACTACGATCTAAGGAGATGAAAATATGACTCATTGCGAATCTAGCCTCAGACACCAGCTAAAGGGAAGAAATAGGGCTGAATGGGGCATGGGTTGTGATGAAAGCTTGAGGGTCAGCGCGGCTGCCTCCACCGTGTCCGCACCCTCACGTAGAGTGCCGAAGACTGCATGCGGCCCCGTAACTCTTTCGAGTGACCATCGTTGAGAGTGCGAGGCGGTTGAAAACACAAACGCTCGGGCAGGCGTCCGAGACGGTCGACCGCACAGGTGACGATTTCCCACCAGCCTGGAGGCACAAGGTGACGCGCATCAGCTGCGGAGGGCGGCCATGACTTCCGTCCTCGTCTGCGACGACTCCCCGCTTGCCCGAGAGGCGCTCCGCCGCGCGGTCGCGACCGTGCCCGGCGTCGAGCGCGTGACGACGGCGGCCAACGGCGAGGAAGTCCTCCGCCGCTGGGGTGCCGACCGCTCGGACCTCATCCTGATGGACGTGCGCATGCCCGGACTGGGCGGCGTCGAGACCGTACGGCGGCTGCTGTCCGCCGACCCCGGTGCGCGCATCATCATGCTCACCGTCGCCGAGGACCTGGACGGCGTCGCCCTCGCGGTGGCCGCCGGCGCCCGCGGCTATCTCCACAAGGACGCCTCGCGCGCCGAGCTGCGCGCGACCGTCACCCAGGCGCTCGCCGACCCGACCTGGCGGCTGGCCCCGCGCCGGCTGCGCTCCGCCGAGATGGGCGCCGCGCCCACGCTCACCGCGCGTGAGATCCAGGTCCTCGAAGGCATGAGCCACGGCCGCTCCAACGCGGAGATCGGCCGTGAGCTGTTCCTGTCCGAGGACACGGTCAAGACCCACGCCCGGCGCCTGTTCAAGAAACTCGGCGCCTCGGACCGGGCGCACGCGGTGGCCCTGGGCTTTCGGTGGGGCCTGGTCCGCTAAGCGCTCCGCCCGGGTGCCGCGAGGTGCCGTCGGTTCGGCCGCGGCGCCGTCGTGGCCGGTCGCGCGGTTCCCCGCGCCCCTCGGGGGCGCGGGGCGCGCCGCCGGGGCGCGCACATGAGGGAACCGCCCTGCTCAGGTGGGGCCCAGAGGCCGGGCGGGAAGCCCGCGCCGGCAAGGCGGGCGAGGGCCGCGGCGGGGTCCTGCGGGTGCCCGCTGCTCGTTTCGGCGCGGATGCCGCATCCTTGAGATGTGGAGTCTCTCGGGGACGAGTCGGTCGAGCGGAAGGGGAGGGCGCAAGGGATGAGTTCCGGCGCACCTGCTCATAACGCTTCGGTGCACAACGACGAGCACGCTGCCGCGGACGCCGCGGCCGCAGTGCACCATGGACCGATGCGCGAGGACGAGGCGGTCACTGCCGTGGGGACGATCGGGTCACTCGTCCATCGCGCCGTCGACGGCGACGAGCAGGCCACCCACGACCTGCTCGCCCACGTCCATCCGCTGGCCCTGCGCTACTGCCGCACCCGGCTCTCCCGGCTGCCCGGCGACGCGCGCCACTTCGTGGAGGACCTCGCCCAGGAGGTCTGTGTCGCGGTCCTGCTCGCCCTGCCCCGCTACCGGGACACCGGCAGGCCCTTCGAGGCCTTCGTCTTCGCGATCGCCTCGCACAAGGTCGCCGACCTCCAGCGGGCCGCCATGCGCCACCCGGGGTCCACGGCGGTCCCCTCGGACGAGATGCCGGAGCGCCCCGACGACTCCCTCGGCCCGGAGGAGCGCGCCCTGCTCAGCAGCGATGCCGAGTGGGCCAAGAAACTCCTGGCCAACCTCCCGGAGAACCAGCGCGAGCTGCTGCTGCTGCGGATCGCGGTGGGCCTCACCGCCGAGGAGACCGGCCAGATGTTGGGAATGTCACCCGGAGCGGTCCGGGTGGCCCAGCACCGGGCGCTGAGCAGACTGCGGGCGCTCGCCGAGCAGTGAGAAGTCCCTTCGGTGAACAGGCCCGCCGTCGTTTCCGTACGAATATACGAAGCCCGAGGCGGTGTCCAACCGTGGAATTCGGGAGGTGCACTTCCCGTTAGCATGGACATCCGCACCGAGCAAGGCCATTTGGGGAAGGTGTCATGACTGCCAACGTCGACGGAGTGCCCGCCAAATTCGCGACCCTGGGGCTGACCTACGACGACGTGCTGCTGCTGCCGGGAGCGTCCGAGGTGCTCCCCAACGCGGTCGACACCTCGTCGCGTATCTCCCGCAATGTCCGGGTCAACATCCCGCTGCTGTCCGCGGCGATGGACAAGGTGACCGAGTCCCGCATGGCGATCGCGATGGCCCGGCTGGGCGGCGTCGGCGTGCTGCACCGCAACCTCTCCGTCGAGGACCAGGTCAACCAGGTCGACCTGGTGAAGCGGTCCGAGTCCGGCATGGTCACCGACCCGATCACCGTGCACCCCGAGGCGACCCTCGCCGAGGCGGACGCCCTGTGCGCCAAGTTCCGAATCAGCGGTGTCCCCGTCACCGACCCGGCGGGCAAGCTGCTCGGCATCGTCACCAACCGCGACATGGCCTTCGAGAGCGACCGCACCCGTCAGGTCCGCGAGGTCATGACGCCGATGCCGCTGGTCACCGGTCAGGTCGGCATCTCCGGCGTCGAGGCCATGGAGCTGCTGCGCAAGCACAAGATCGAGAAGCTTCCGCTCGTCGACGACCAGGGTCTGCTCAAGGGCCTGATCACGGTCAAGGACTTCGTCAAGGCCGAGAAGTACCCGAACGCCGCCAAGGACGCCGAGGGCCGGCTGATCGTCGGCGCCGCCGTCGGCGCGAGCCCCGAGGCGCTGGAGCGCGCCCAGGCGCTCGCCGAGGCCGGCGTGGACTTCCTGGTCGTCGACACCTCCCACGGCCACAACAGCAACGCCCTGAGCTGGATGGCGAAGATCAAGTCCAGCGTGAACGTCGACGTGATCGGCGGCAACGTCGCCACCCGTGACGGCGCGCAGGCCCTCATCGACGCCGGTGTCGACGGCATCAAGGTGGGCGTCGGCCCCGGTTCGATCTGTACCACGCGCGTGGTGGCCGGTATCGGCGTCCCGCAGGTCACCGCGATCTACGAGGCCTCGCTCGCCGCCCGCGCGGCCGGCGTCCCGCTGATCGGCGACGGCGGTCTGCAGTACTCCGGCGACATCGGCAAGGCGCTCGCCGCCGGCGCCGACACGGTCATGCTGGGCTCGCTGCTCGCGGGCTGCGAGGAGTCGCCCGGCGAGCTGCTCTTCATCAACGGCAAGCAGTTCAAGTCGTACCGCGGCATGGGCTCGCTCGGCGCCATGCAGTCCCGCGGCCAGGGCAAGTCGTACTCGAAGGACCGCTACTTCCAGGCCGAGGTCTCCTCCGACGACAAGCTCGTGCCCGAGGGTGTCGAGGGCCAGGTGCCCTACCGCGGCCCGCTCGCCAACGTGCTGCACCAGCTCGTCGGCGGTCTGCGCCAGACGATGGGCTACGTGGGCGCCGCCACCATCGAGGAGATGGAGTCCAAGGGCCGCTTCGTGCGGATCACCTCGGCGGGTCTGAAGGAGTCCCACCCGCACGACATCCAGATGACGGTCGAGGCCCCGAACTACAGTCGCAAGTAGTCGGCACGGCTTTCCAGGGCGGTCCCGGGCGCACCGGGGCCGCCCTTGTCGTGCCCGTCGGCGATACTGGAAGACGCTGAACGCATCAGGGAAAGGCCACAGACGTGACTGAGATCGAGATCGGGCGCGGCAAGCGCGGCCGCCGGGCGTACGCCTTCGACGACATCGCCGTCGTCCCCAGCCGCCGTACGCGGGACCCGAAGGAGGTCTCGATCGCCTGGCAGATCGACGCCTACCGCTTCGAGCTGCCCTTCCTGGCCGCCCCCATGGACTCGGTCGTCTCCCCGGCCACCGCGATCCGCATCGGCGAGCTCGGCGGCCTCGGTGTACTCAACCTCGAGGGCCTGTGGACCCGCCACGAGGACCCGCAGCCGCTGCTCGACGAGATCGTCGGCCTGGACGCGGAGACGGCGACCCGCCGCCTCCAGGAGATCTACGCCGCCCCCATCAAGGAGGAGCTGATCGGCGCGCGCATCAAGGAGGTGCGCGACTCCGGTGTGGTCACGGCGGCCGCGCTCTCCCCGCAGCGCACGGCCCAGTTCTCCAAGGCCGTCGTCGACGCGGGCGTGGACATCTTCGTCATCCGCGGTACGACGGTCTCGGCGGAGCACGTCTCCGGTTCGCACGAGCCGCTGAACCTGAAGCAGTTCATCTACGAGCTCGACGTCCCGGTGATCGTCGGCGGCTGCGCCACTTATACGGCCGCCCTGCACCTGATGCGCACCGGCGCGGCGGGCGTCCTGGTCGGCTTCGGCGGCGGCGCGGCGCACACCACGCGCAACGTGCTGGGCATCCAGGTCCCGATGGCGACCGCGGTGGCCGACGTCGCCGCCGCCCGCCGTGACTACATGGACGAGTCCGGCGGCCGGTACGTCCACGTCATCGCGGACGGCGGGGTCGGCTGGTCCGGCGACCTGCCCAAGGCGATCGCGTGCGGCGCCGACTCGGTGATGATGGGCTCCCCGCTGGCCCGTGCGACCGACGCGCCGGGCAAGGGCCACCACTGGGGCATGGAGGCCGTCAACGACGAGCTGCCGCGCGGCAAGAAGGTCGACCTCGGCACGGTCGGCACCATCGAGGAGGTCCTCACGGGCCCGTCGCACACCCCCGACGGCTCGATGAACTTCTTCGGCGCCCTGCGCCGCGCCATGGCCACCACCGGCTACAGCGAGCTGAAGGAGTTCCAGCGCGTCGAGGTGACGGTGGCGGACTCGCAGCACCGCCGGTAACCCGTAGAACGCGACGAAGGGCCGGTCACCCACTCGGGTGACCGGCCCTTCGTCATGCCCGGGCGGGCCCGAGGGCGTGCGGGGCGGGGCGGGGGCGCGCGGTTGCGTTCGGGAGGAGGTGGATCTTGCGACTCTTCCAGGCCCGCCGCACCCCACGCGCCCCCCTTCACAACCGATGCGCCGCCCCCGTGGGCGTGGCCCCGCGGGTGTCCAGGAGGAGCTGGGCCTTCACCGAAAGGCCCTGGAGGTCGTAGGTGCGGTGGTGCTGGAGGAGGATCGTGAGGTCGGCGTCGGCGGCGGACTCGTAGAAGGAGTCGGCGCGGGGGACCGGGCGGTCGAGGACGCTCCAGGCGGGGACGTGGGGGTCGTGGTAGCTGACCGCGGCGCCGAGTTCCATCAGGCGGATCGCGATCTCGTGGGCGGGGGTGCCGGTCAGGTCGGCGAGGTCGGGCTTGTAGGTGACGCCGAGGAGGAGGACGCGGGCGCCCCGGGCCGACTTCCCGTGCTCGTTGAGCAGGGCGGCGGCGCGCTGGACGACGTACCGCGGCATACGGCTGTTGACCTGCTGGGCCAGTTCGACCATGCGCAGGGGGCTGCCCGGGAGTCCCGCGCGGTCCAGGGGGACCGAGTGGCCGCCGACTCCGGGGCCGGGGCGGAAGGCCTGGAAGCCGAAGGGCTTGGTCTCCGCGCAGCGGACGACGTCCCACAGATCGACGCCGAGGTCGTGGCAGAGGACGGCCATCTCGTTGACGAGGGCCATGTTGACGTGCCGGAAGTTGGTCTCCAGGAGGTGGACGGTCTCGGCCTCCCGTACGCCACGCGCGCGTACCACCTTGTCGGTGAGACGGCCGTAGAAGGCCGCGGCGGACTCGGTGCAGGCGGGGGTCAGACCGCCGATCACCTTCGGGGTGTTCGCGGGGGTGAAGGCACGGCTGCCGGGGTCGACCCGGCTGGGGGAGTACGCGAGGTGGAAGTCGCGGCCCGCGCGCAGGCCGGACGTCTCTTCGAGGAGCGGGCGCAGGAAGTCCTCCGTCGTCCCTGGGTGGACCGGTGATTCCAGGATGACGGTGGTGTGCGGGCGCAACTGGCCGCCGAGGGTGCGGGCGGCGGCCTCGACCTGGTCGAGATCGAGGCCGCCGCTCGCGTCGCGCGGGGTGGGCGCGCAGATGACGGCCGTACGCACCCGGCTCAGTCCGGCCGGGTCGGTGGCGGTCCGGAAGCCCCCCGAGAGCATCCGGCGCAGTTCGGCGGCGCTGAGGGGGCCCGTCTCGGGTCCCGTCCGATAGCCGAGGGTGGGCAGGCCGGCCGCCACCGCGGCCTGGGCCAGGGGCAGGCCGAGCGGGCCGAGTCCGATGACGGCGAGATCTGCGGGCATGGCGTGGGCCGTCCTTCCCAGTAACCGAAGCGGGACAGGTGCGCAAGCCCTGTGGACAGGATGGACGAGCGCAATGTCAGACTAGGAGTAAATATGACCGTTATGCGGGATTGATCGACTGTGTTCCGTGAGAGTTGTCCACAGGCTGGGGGTGAGTGGTGGCTGAAGTCGGGCAAGGCGGTCAGAATTTTGGGCAGGGGGACACGCAGGGGGACACCGAGCGGGCCTCGCCCTGAAGGTGCGGCCGGCGCGACGGACAGCGGGAGGCAGCGGTGAGGACAGCGACACTGGGGCCGGCGCGGCGAGCCGAGTCACTGGCGGGCATGGCCGAGCGAGAGCTGGACGTGCTGGTCGTGGGAGGCGGCGTGGTCGGCGCGGGTACCGCCCTCGACGCCGTGACCCGCGGTCTGTCCACGGGTCTGGTCGAGGCCCGTGACTGGGCCTCGGGCACATCGAGCAGGTCCAGCAAACTGATCCACGGCGGCCTGCGCTATCTGGAGATGCTCGACTTCGCCCTCGTCCGCGAGGCCCTGAAGGAACGCGGCCTGCTGCTGGAGCGGCTCGCACCGCACCTGGTGAAGCCCGTCCCCTTCCTCTATCCGCTCCAGCACAAGGGCTGGGAGCGGTGGTACGCCGGCTCGGGCGTCGCGCTGTACGACGCGATGTCCATGGCCCGCGGCCACGGCCGGGGCCTGCCCCTGCACCGCCATCTGACCCGCCGTCACGCCCTGCGCGTCGCCCCCGCCCTGCGTAAGGAGGCGCTGGTCGGCGCGTTGCAGTACTACGACGCCCAGATGGACGACGCCCGCTTCGTCGCCACCCTCGTGCGCACGGCGGTGTCCTACGGCGCCAAGGCCGCCAACCGGGCGCGCGTGACGTCCTTCCTGCGCGAGGGCGAACGGGTCGTCGGAGCCCGGGTGCAGGACGTCGAGGGCGGCGGCGAGTACGAGGTCCGCGCCCGGCAGATCGTCAACGCCACCGGAGTGTGGACCGACGACACCCAGGGGATGGTGGGCGAGCGCGGCCAGTTCCACGTCCGCGCCTCCAAGGGCATCCACCTCGTCGTGCCCCGCGACCGCATCAGCTCCTCCACCGGTCTGATCCTGCGCACCGAGAAGTCCGTGCTGTTCGTCATCCCCTGGGGCCGGCACTGGATCGTCGGCACCACCGACACCGACTGGGACCTCGACAAGGCCCACCCGGCCGCCTCCAGCGCGGACATCGACTATCTGCTGGAGCATGTGAACTCCGTCCTCAGGGTGCCGCTCACCCGCGACGACGTCGAGGGCGTCTACGCGGGCCTCAGGCCCCTGCTGGCCGGTGAGTCGGACGCCACCAGCAAGCTGTCGCGCGAACACACCGTCGCCCACCCCGCGCCCGGCCTGGTGGTCGTGGCCGGCGGCAAGTACACGACGTACCGGGTGATGGCCAAGGACGCCGTCGACGAGGCCGTGCACGGGCTGGACATGCGGGTCGCCGAGTGCGTCACCGAGGACGTGCCGCTGCTCGGCGCCGAGGGCTACCGGGCGCTGTGGAACGCGCGAGCGCGCATCGCCGCGCGCAGCGGGCTGCACGTGGTGCGGGTGGAGCATCTGCTCAACCGCTACGGGGCGATGACCGAGGAAGTCCTCGACCTCGTCGCCTCCGACCCCTCGCTCGGCGAGCCGCTCCAGGCCGCCGACGACTATCTGCGCGCCGAGATCGTGTACGCCGCCTCGCACGAGGGGGCACGCCATCTGGACGACGTCCTGACCCGGCGCACCCGCATCTCCATCGAGACGTTCGACCGCGGCACGCGCAGCGCCCGCGAGGCGGCCGAGTTGATGGCGCCCGTGCTCGGCTGGGACAAGGACCAGATCGAGCGCGAGGTCGAGCACTACGAGAAGCGGGTGGAGGCGGAGCGGGAGTCCCAGCTCCAGCCCGACGACCTGACGGCGGACGCGGCCCGCCTCGGCGCACCGGACATCGTGCCGCTCTGACCGCGCCGAACTCCGGTGGAAAGGGGGCCTGTTCCCGTCGGGAACAGGCCTTCGGCCGGGGTGCCGCACGGTCCCCGGCCGGGGTGTCAGCAGGGCGTTGGCCGGAGTGCGCCGCGCCCCCTGGCCGGAATGCTTCCCTCCTTACGACGGCGGAGGGGCACCCTGGGCGTCGGGCACTTGTCGGGTGAGGGACAATGGAGGCTCTGTCAGGGCGGGTTGCATGAGGGGACGCATGTCGGAGGCGGAGCGGGCGGGGGCATCCCGTCAGGACAAGAGCGCACGTCTCCTCGCCGGGCGGTACCGGCTGGGAGGCGTACTCGGCCGCGGCGGCATGGGGACGGTGTGGCGCGCCGAGGACGAGACCCTCGGCCGTACGGTCGCCGTCAAGGAGCTGCGGTTCCCGGGGAACATCGACGAGGACGAGAAGCGCCGGCTGATCACCCGGACTTTGCGCGAGGCCAAGGCCATCGCCAGGATCCGCAACAACAGCGCGGTGACGGTCTTCGACGTGGTCGAGGAGGACGACCGGCCGTGGATCGTGATGGAACTCGTCGAGGGCAAGTCGCTCGCCGAGGTCATCCGTGAGGACGGCGTACTGGAGCCGAAGCGGGCCGCGGAGGTCGGGCTCGCCATCCTCGACGTGCTGCGCTCGGCGCACCGCGAGGGCATCCTCCACCGGGACGTGAAGCCGTCCAACGTGCTGATCGCCGAGGACGGCCGGGTCGTGCTCACCGACTTCGGCATCGCCCAGGTCGAGGGCGACCCGTCCATCACCTCCACCGGCATGCTCGTCGGCGCCCCCTCCTACATCTCCCCGGAGCGCGCCCGCGGCCACAAGCCCGGCCCGGCCGCCGACCTGTGGTCGCTCGGCGGTCTGCTCTACGCCTCGGTCGAGGGATCGCCGCCGTACGACAAGGGTTCCGCGATCGCGACGCTCACCGCGGTGATGACCGAGCCGCTGGAGGAGCCGAAGAACGCCGGTCGGCTGAAGGACGTCATCTACGGGCTGCTCACCAAGGATCCCCAGCGGCGGCTCGACGACGCCGGCGCGCGGGCGATGCTCAACGACGTGATCCACGCGCCCGAACCCAGGGAGGCCGAGCCGTCCGACGCCACCCGGCTGGTGCCGATCCCGGTCCAGCCGGACGGCCCCGCGGGCAGGGGGAGTTCGGCCGGGGAGGCGGGCGAGAAGCTGCGCGGCGCGCTGCGTTCCGTCCGTAAGAAGGCCGCCGTCGCCGCAGGAGCGGCCGGCACCGCCGCCGCGTCCCGCGTCAAGTCCGGTGGCACCGCGGCGGCTTCGGGGACCCGTGCGGCCTCCGCTTCCACCGCGTCCGCCACCACGGCGTCGCCCTCCGTGGGCACGGCGGAGGCCCGGCGCACCGGCGCCGCGACCACGTCGGCGCCCACCACCAGGACGACGGCGGCCGCCGCCGGCTCCGCGCCCACGGCGGTGACGCCCACCGTCGGCTCCGGTTCCGGGGGAGGCGCCGGCCGGAGCGGGCAGGCCCCGACCGGCGGTACGACCGGCGCGAAGGGGACGAACGGCTCGGCGGGCGGCCGGAGTTCCGGCTGGCCCGTGATGACTCCGCCGGACCTGCCGCCGCGGTCCGTGCCGAGGGCGCCGCTGACCGACGTGGTGCCGAAGCGCACGCTGGTGATCATCGCCGTGGTGGTGGTGCTCGCGGTGCTGGGCACCGTGCTGGCCCTCACGCTCGGCGGCGGGGACGACGACAGCGCGAGCGGCAGCGGCGGCGGCAGGGCCGTGGCGAGCGGCGGCGCGAGCGCGAGCGCCGAGACCAAGGAGGACGAGGGCGGCGGGACCCGTACGGACGGGTCGACCTCCCCGTCCACCGGCTCGGCCGACTCCGCCGCGTCACCCGGCAACACCACGACGGACGGCGGCACCGGCTCCGACGTCTCCTCCACCGGGAGCGGCAAGGCCGCGACGACGTACAAGGGCGGCCAGGGGTACACGATCGGGCTGCCCACCGGGTGGAAGTTCCAGACGTCGAGCTCCGCGGGCGACCGGTTCACCGGCCCCGACGGACAGCGGCTGCTGGTCGCGTGGACCACCACGCCCAAGGACGACCCGGTCGCCGACTGGAAGAACCAGGAGCGCTACATGACGCGCTCGCAGTACGACAAGGTCCGCATAGCGGCGGTGAACTACCGCGGCTGGAACACGGCCGACTGGGAGTTCACCTATGCGGAGAGCGGCACCAAGTACCGGGTGATCGACCGCGGGTTCGTCGTGAGCGACAGCCAGGGGTACGCGCTGATGTACACGGCGAAGGCCGCCGACTGGTCCACCGCGCTGCGCAAGAGCACCTGGCAGACGCTGACGGACACCTTCACGCCCAAGAAGTAGCGTCCGGGATCCTGTATCCCCTCTCGGAGAGTTGCCTCCGGCACGTATCGTGAAGGGCTGCGGACCGTGCGCATCCAGCTCCGTGGCCGGATACGGCTGCAACGGGTCGTGAAACGAACGGAATCGACCGACCGGAGCGGCCGGGGGAGGCAACGTGGACGACTATGCGGGACGGGTACTCGCCGACCGCTACCGCCTGCCGCTGCCGCCCTCCGACGAGTACGAACTCACCGAGACCCGGGCCTTCGACACCTACAGCGGACAGGAAGTCCTGGTCCGTCAGGTGCCGTTGCCCGAGGTCGTCGAGGCGGAGGTGCTCGACGCCGAAGGGCTTCCCGAGGGGTTCACGGCGCGTGAGCGCCGGGGCGGCTCGGGGCGGATCCCCGGCGCACGCGGGGGCGGGAGCACCCGGCGGCCCGCCGATCCCGTCGTACGGCGGGCGGTGGAGGCCGCGCAGGCCGCCGCGAGCATTCCCGACCACCCCCGGCTCGACCAGGTCTTCGACGTGTTCGCCGACGGCGGTTCGCTGTGGATAGTGAGTGAGCTGGTGGCCGCGCGGCCGCTCGCCGCGCTCCTCGCCGAGCAGCCGCTGACGCCGTACCGGGCGGCCGAGGTCGCCTCCGACGTCCTCACCGCCCTGCGGGTGCTGCACGCGCACGGCTGGGTGCACCGCAACATCACCGCGCGCACCGTCCTCGTCTGCGACGACGGACGGGTCATGCTGACCGGCCTCGCGGTCGGGGCGGCGGAAGAGGCGCTGTGCGGATACGACCCGGTGCCGGCGGAGGAACCGGGGACCGGGGCGGCGATCCAGCTCTCGGCCACGCCTTCGCCCCCAGCGGTTCCCGGCCCTGCGGGAGGCGCCGGAGGGGCGGGACTCGGCGGGGTGGGCCGCGGTGCGGTTCCTGGCGGATCCGGTGCCGGTGGCTCCGCCGGAGGGGCGGGCGGACGGGCGGTCAGTGGTGCCGGCGGTGCCGGCGGTGCCTCCGGTGCTTTTGGCGCGGGGGCGGTGGGTGGTGCCGTCGGGGAGGATCCCGAGGCCGCTCGGCGTGCCGCGATCGAGGCGCGGGCCGCCGGTGGGCTGCCGGGACCGGCGGGTGAACCGGTGACCGGTGCCGGGCCGTCGGGCGAGGTCGCCCGTCGGGCACCCCTGGAGACCGGCGGGGACATCCGTGCCGCGCGCGCCGGGGCGATCGCCGCGTACCGGGCGGGTGCCCGTGCGGCGGCCCGCGTCCAGGAGGCCCAGAACGGCCGCGCGGCCCTGCCGGGAGCCCGCACCCCCACCGAGAACGACCACGGCCCGGTGACGGCCTCCCCCTACGGCGCCCCGGGCACGAGCGGCACGCATCCCGCCGGTCCCGGCACCCCAAGCGCCCCGGACGACCTCGGCGGCCCGGGCGGCCCGGGCGCCCCGGCTGGCTTTGACGGCTTTGGTGGCCCGGGTGGCCCGGGTGGCTTCGGCGGTGCTGGTGACCCGGGCGGTCCGGGTGGTTCGGGTGGCTTTGGCGGTCCCGGCGGCCCGGGCGCCGCGGCTGGCCCGGCTGGCCTTGGCGGTCCTGGTGGCTCGGGTAGTGCTGGCGGGGCAGGTGGCCCCGGCGGTGCCGTGGGTACGCCCGGCGATGGTTCCGGCGCTTCCGGCGCTTCCGGAGCCCCCGGTCTTCCCGGCGCCCTCGGCGGTAGCCCTGGCGCTTCTTCCGGCCCGCCCGGCCGGATCGCCGACCCCTACGGCGTAGGCGGCACCCCCGCAGGCCCCTCCGCCCCCTACGGCGCCCGAGGTCCGGCAGGCGCCTCCGGCCCGTCCGGCGTAGGCGGCACCCCCGCGGGCCCCTCCGCCCCCTACGGCGCCCGAGGCCCGGCAGGCGCCTCCGGCCCGTCCGGCGTAGGCGGCACCCCCGTGGGCCCCTCCGACCCCTACGGTGCCCGAGGTCCGGCAGGTGCCTCCGGCCCGTCCGGCGTAGGCGGCACCGCCGCGGGCCCCTCCGACCGCTACGGCGTAGGCGGCACCCCCGCGGGCCCCTCCGACCCACACGGCGCCCGAGGTCCGGCAGGCGCCTCCGCGTCGAGCGCCGTAGCCGGCCCCACCCCCGCAGGTCACCGAGTCGGTGGGGTGCGGTGGGATGAGGTCGTGGCTGCCGGTGGGGGAGTTCGGCGAGGGCCGGGGACCGCGCTTGCCGCCGAGCGGGCCCGGCAGGCGCGGATGGCGGTCGTCGGGCCCGTCACCGAACGCTGGGCGCCCGAGCAGGCGGGCCCGGTGCACGAGAACTGGCAGCTCGCCGCGCCGATCGGTCCCGCGACCGACCTGTGGGCGCTGGGCGCGCTGCTCTTCAGGGCCGTACAGGGACACGCGCCCTACCCGGAGGAGTCCACGGCGGAGCTCGTGCAACTGGTGTGCGCCGAACCGCCCGCCTTCGCCGAGGAGTGCGGCCCGCTCAGGCCGGTCGTGGAGTCGCTGCTGCGTCAGGACCCCACCGATCGCCTCGACTTCGAGGAACTGCGCGGCTGGCTGCGCTCCCTGGTGCGGTCCGCGCCCGAGCCCGAGGCGGGCACGTACGTCGTCGCCGCGCCGCCCACCGATCCGCGCCGGCTGCCGATCGTGCGCCGCAAGGGCGAGTTGGTGCGCAGACGGCGCGCCGGCCTGCCCGCGACACACGGCCGCCACAAGCGGGCCCGGCAGGACACGGGCCGTTCCCCGCGCAGCCTGGGCCGCACCCTGCTGGTGCTGATCCTGCTGTTGCTGGCCGGCGCCGTCGCCTACGCCGTCCTGTTCATGCCCAAGGCCGACGAGGACGGCGCGGCCGGGACCGCCGGCACCCAGAACACCGGGGCCACCGCCTCCGCGAGCGCCCCCTCCGGGCAGGCCCCCGAGGCGAGCAGCGAACCCCGGCCCGACCAGACCTCGCCGGGCAGCGGTACGAGCGCGGAGGCCACCGAGCCCCAGACCGGTTCCGGCGCGGACGTCGCCGACGGCTTCACGCTCCGCAAGGACGCCGCCGGCTTCCAGGTCGCCGTGGCCGAGGGCTGGGCCCGCACCGGCAAGAACGGGCGCGGCCAGGTCGTCTACTCCCACGGCGACTTCGAGCTGATCGTCGTACCCGGGCGGGACAGCGCGTCCGCCAACGGCGGCGACCCGATGGTCTACCAGCGGGAGAAGGAGAGCGAGCTCCAGCCGTACCGCGACTCCAGTTGGGCGACCGCCTCCGGGCTGCGCACGACCACCGTGGGCACACGCACCATGGCCGAGGGCCAGTTCACCTGGTCCGACGGCGGGCGCGAGCTGTACGTCCGCAACCTCGCGATCCTCATCGACGGCCGCTACCACGTCGTACAGGTGCGTGGGCCCGAGGCCGAACGCGACGAGGTCACCCGGCTGTACGAACAGGCCTCTGCTACTTACCGGTACACCGGCTGAGCGACCGCTCGGTAGCGTCGGTTCCCGAACGGCCCGAGAAGCGACAACCGTCACAGTGCTGTCTCCTTGGCACCCCGCTGGTTCCCCGGACGCATCCCGGTCTTTACGCTGACCCTGTCAAGACCATTGCGGGGCAACGTGAATCAGATGCAGGGCCTGCTCCTCGCGGGCCGCTACCGGCTCGCCGACACCATCGGCAGCGGTGGCATGGGCCGGGTGTGGCGCGCGCACGACGAGCTGCTGCACCGGGCGGTCGCCATCAAGGAGCTGACCGCCGCCCTCTACGTCAGTGAGAGCGATCAGGGTGTCCTGCTCGCGCGCACCCGGGCGGAGGCGCGCGCGGCGGCGCGGATCAACCACTCCGCCGTCGTCACGGTGCACGACGTGCTCGAACACGACGGCCGGCCGTGGATCGTGATGGAGCTGGTCGAGGGCCGTTCGCTGGCCGACGCCGTCAAGGAGGACGGCCGCGTCGAGCCCGCCGAGGCCGCCCGGATCGGTCTGTGGGTGCTGCGCGCCCTGCGCGCCGCGCACTCCGCGGGCGTCCTGCACCGTGACGTCAAGCCCGGCAACGTGCTCATCTCGCACGACGGCCGGGTCCTGCTCACCGACTTCGGCATCGCCCAGATCGAGGGCGACACGACGATCACCCGCACCGGGGAGGTCGTCGGTTCCGTCGACTATCTCGCCCCCGAGCGGATCCGCGGCCAGGACCCGGGGCCGTCCTCCGACCTGTGGGCGCTGGGCGCCACCCTCTACACGGCGGTGGAGGGGCGCTCGCCGTTCCGCCGCACCTCGGCGCTGAGCACCCTGCAGGCCGTCGTCGAGGACGAGGCCGCCGAGCCGGCGTACGCCGGTCCGCTCGGGCCGGTCATCGCCGCCCTCCTCCGCAAGGACCCGGCCGGCCGCCCCTCCACCGCCGAGGCCGAGCAACTCCTCGCCGAGGCCGCCGAAGGGCGCCGCCCGCACGGGGCGCAGGCCTTCGTGCCCACGCAGTACGGCGGTCCGGGCGGCTACACCCACCCCGGGCCGTACCAGGGGCAGGGCCCGTACGGGAGACCGGACACGGGGACGAACAACGGTACGGGGACGAACGGTACGGGGCCGGCGTACGCCTCGGGGGGACACGCCGGAGCGCCCGGAGGACCCGCCGCGGTCCCCGGGGCGCCGGAGCCGTCGACACCCGTCCCCGGCACCGTCGGCCCGACCGGCCCCACCGCCGTCGGCGTCCCGCACCCCGGCACCGGTCACTCCGGTCCCGTCCCCTCCGGCCCTGTTCACCTCGGCCCCGTCGCCGCCGCCCCGCCCGCGCGGTCGCGACGCCGTCGGCTGCGCTCGCTCGCGCTGGTCGTCGCCGTCGCCGCGCTGGTCGGCGGCGGTACGGCCGTGGCGTTGCAGCAGTGGGACCTGGGCCGGAGCACGGGCGGCGCGTCCGCCGCCTCCGGCTCCGGCTCCGTCTCGCCGAGCCCCTCGGCCACCGGCGGCACCGGCGGACAGGGCGGTGTGCCCGACTCCTGGGTCCCCGTCACCGACGAGCTGGGCTTCGGGCTCTCGCTGCCCGACAAGACCTGGACGCGCACGGTCTACCAGGACGACGGCGACCTCCAGCAGATCGACTACTCCCCGGACGGCGGCGAGCACTTCCTGCGTATCGCCCTCGACAAGTCGCCCGACTACGACGATCCGTACGCCCACCAGAAGGACCTCGAACAGCAGCTCGAACGGCTCGTGGACTACCACACGGTCAAACTGGCGGAGAACGTCTACCGCGACCGCAAGGGCTCCGAGTGGGAGTACACCTGGACCGCGCAGGCGAAGGACACCGAGTTCCCCGGGCCGCGCCGGGCGATCGAGGAGACGTACATCTCCCGTGACGGCACGGAGTACGCGATCTACATGTCCTCCCCGGCGGACGACTGGGCCACCACGGCAAAGCAGTTCAAAGCCGTACTGCAGAGCTGGCGGGAACCCACCGCCTCCTGACGGGGGGTTGGCCGGTCGGCCACCCGGAGCCGGGACATCCGGTGGGGCATGATGGGGCCCATGGGGACCGAGGGGGACGCCGTCCGCGTCATCGCGGGCCGCTACCGGCTCGAGGCGAGGCTCGGGCGGGGCGGCATGGGTGTCGTGTGGCGTGCCACGGACGAGCTGTTGGGACGGCGTGTCGCGGTCAAGGAGCTGATCCAGGACGACACGCTGTCCGCCGAGGAGGCGCGCGGCCGCCGCGACCGGACACTGCGCGAGGCCCGCGCGGTCGCCCAGTTGAGCCACCCGCACATCATCGTCGTGCACGACGTCGTCGAGGACGACGAGCGGCCGTACATCGTCATGGAGCTGATCAAGGGCGGCTCGCTCGCCGACCGGATCGCCGCACACGGCCCGCTCGCCCCCGACGAGGCGGCCCGCATCGGCATCGCCCTGCTCGGCGCCGTACGCGCCGCGCACACGGCCGGGGTCCTGCACCGGGACATCAAACCGGCGAACGTCCTGCTGGAGAACGACAGCGACCGGGTCGTCCTCACCGACTTCGGCATCGCGCAGGTCGCCGGAGCCACCACGCTCACCGAGACCGGCTCCTTCGTCGGCTCGCCCGAGTACACCGCGCCCGAGCGGATGTCCGGCGCGCGCACCGGCCCCGAGTCCGACCTGTGGTCGCTGGGCGCGCTGCTGTGCACCGCGCTGAGCGGCGAATCGCCCTTCCGGCGCGACTCGCTGGGCGGCATCCTGCACGCCGTCGTCTTCGCGGAGATCCGCACGCCCGCCGAAGCCGCGCCGCTCCTGCCCGTCGTTCGGGGGTTGTTGGAGCGTGATCCGGAACGGCGGCTCGCACCGGCGGAAGCGGAGCGGCTGCTGCGCGCCTACCTCGACACCGGGCGTACGCCGGAGCCCGTCGGGTCGGGGTACACGCCGACCCAGGAGAACCTGCCGACCCGCTCCCGGCCGACCGGGATGTTCCGGTGGCCCCCGGGCTGGCAGGACCCGCCACGAGAGCCGGAGGAGTCCCAGCAGGGGGCGTCGCAGTCCCGGCTCGGCTCGGAGCCGCTGCCCGCCCGGGAGCGTTCCTCGCGCGGTGTGCTGATCGCCGCGCTGCTGGTCGCCGCGATGGCCGGCGCGGGCGTGTCGGCGGCTGCGCTGCTGGTGAACCGCGACGGCGACGGCGGCGGTTCCTCTCCTACGAGTTCGGCGTCCCGCGAGTCGACGGGCCCCGGGGCGGGACCGACGGGTGGCGGCTCGGCGAGCCCCCGCCCGACGGCCGACGCCCCCGGCTCGGCCGCCCCTTCCACCCCGTCGGCCGCGCCCTCCGGCGTGCTGAGTCCCGCCTCCGACGACCGCCCCAGTGCCCCCTCCGGCTACCGCGTCGCCGACGACCCCGCCGGGTTCGCCCTCGCCGTCCCGGAGGACTTCACGCGCGTACCGCAGGGCGAGCGGGTCTTCTACATGTCGCCGGGGGAGACCTTCCGCCTCGGCATCAAGGTCTCCGCCCCCGGGACCGGCGGCCCGCTGGGCGTGATGCGGCGCGCGGCCGCCAAGGGCCCGGACACCAACCCCGGTTACCACGACGGCAAGGTCGTCGCGACCACGCACGACGGTGACCCCGCCGCCCTCTGGGAGTTCACCTGGGACGGCTTCAGCGCGGCGGAGGGCCCCCGGCACACCTACGACCTGTGCTGGGAGGAGGGCGGGCGGCTGTACGACGTGTGGGTGTCGGCGCCGGTCGGGAAGGTGCGGGAGGCACGGGAGTACTTCGACGTCGCCGTCGACACGTTCGTGACACGGTAGTTGCCCTTCTCCGGTGGTAACCGGCCCGCCTGGCGCGATATGGATGGACCCATGAGTCATCACGGGGGCGTCGGCCACGAGTCCGACGAGACGACGAGTTTTGTTCTGCAACCGCCGAACCCACAGGCCGCCGCCGCCCCTTCGCAGCTTCCCCCGCAGCAGGGCGAGCCCGGCGTCGGGCGCCTGATAGCCGGCCGCTACCGGCTGCTGTCCAAGCTCGGGCACGGCGGCATGGGCACGGTGTGGCACGCCAAGGACGAGGTCGTCGACCGCGAGGTCGCCGTCAAGGAGCCGCGCGTACCGGACCACCTTCCCGAACGGGAACGGGCCAACGCGTTCGAGCGGATGCGCCGCGAGGCGCGGGCGGCGGCCCGGCTCGACCACCCCGCCGTGGTCACCGTGCACGATGTCGCCGTCGTCGACGGACAGCCCTGGATCGTGATGGAGCTGGTCCACGGCCGCTCGCTCGGCAGCGCCCTCCAGGAGGGCACGCTCGCCGCCCGCGAGGCCGCCCGGATCGGCCTTCAGGTGCTGGACGCGCTGGAGGCGGCGCACGCGGCGGGCGTCCTGCACCGGGACGTGAAGCCCGACAACATCCTCCTCGGCCGCCACGACCGGATCGTCCTCACCGACTTCGGCATCGCGCAGATCGAGGGCGAGACCAGCCTGACCGACACCGGCGGGTTCGTGGGCTCGCCCGAGTACATCGCACCGGAACGGGTGCTCGGCCAGCGTCCCGGGCCGGCCTCCGACCTGTGGTCGCTCGGCGTGGTGCTGTACGCGGCGACCGAGGGCGTGTCGCCGTTCCGCCGCAGCAACACGCCGGCCACGCTCCAGTCCGTCCTCAACGCCGCGCCCGCCCCGCCCGCCGCCGCCACGGGCCCGCTCGCCGAGGCCGTGAACGGACTGCTCGACAAGGACCCGGCCCGCCGCCCCGGCGCCGCGCGGGTCAGGGCACTGCTGGAGGCGGCCGCGCAGCCGCCGGCGCCGCCGCAGCCCTCGCCGATCACGGCGGCCGTGTCGGAGGCCGACGCGCCCGCACGCCGGCGCCGCAGCGGCCGTACCGTCTGGATCGGGCTGGGAGCCGCCGTCGTCGCGGCGGCCGTGACGGCGTACGTGCTGATCGCCGACCCGTTCGCCGGACCGCTGCCGGAGAGCTGGAAGAAGCACCACGAGAAGGACGTCACCGCGACGCTCGCCGTGCCCGGCACCTATGTGCGCAGCGAGCCCGACAAGGACAGCAGGGACGACGAGCACTGGGTCGCCTACACCGACCCCAGCGGCGCGATCTCGGTCGTCCTGGAGGTGGCACGCAAGGCGGAGGACACCGGCAAGGAGATCCAGGCCTCGGCGGCGGCCGAGATGTACGCCGACGACGGGGACTTCAAGGAGTCCGGCAGCTACGAGCTCGACATGCCGAAGAAGCCGCGCACCCGGACCGACGACAACGTGAAGTACCGGGGCAGCCGGCCCGCCGCAGAGAACACCGTGGTCTACACCACCGACGACAGTCAGGACCCGCGCCCGCGCGAGGTGAGGATCTTCTACTACCGCTCCTCCGCCGGCGACATGTACAAGCTGCTGATCGGCTACCCCGGCAAGGGCGACTTCACCGCGCGGGGCCAGGAGGTGGCGCGGACGGCGATCGCGAACCTGGACGTCGACCGACCCTAGGGCCCTTCTGGCGGGTCTCCGCGGGTGAAGGAGCGGCGTTCCGTCAGAAGGGCCCTACTCCCGTGGTGCCCGGCGTGGAGCGCGGTGCTCGTGGTAGTCATGGGGCATGAGTGACGACGGTGCCCCGATAGGCGCCCCCGCAGGCTCCCGCGCAGGCGCCGCCACAGGCGTCAACGACCGCACCGTGGGCGGGCGTTACCGACTGCTCGAACCGATCGGCGCCGGCACCGCGGGCACCGTCTGGCGGGCCCACGACGACCTCCTCGACCGCGAAGTCGCCGTCAAACAGCCCCGGTTGCCCGGCCGCCCCGGGGACGAGGACCGCCGCAGGGCCGCACACCGCCTCCACCACGAGGCCCGCGCCGCCGCCCGCGTCGACCACCCCTCCGCCGTCTCCATCCTCGACGTGGTGGAGGAGGACGGGCAGCCCGAGGCGGCCGGCGACGGACCGCCCTGGATCGTCATGGAGCTGATCCACGGCGAGTCCCTGCACGAGACACTCGCACGCGGCCCCCTCGACCCCACCGAGGCCGCCCGCATCGGTCTCGCCGTCCTCGGCGCCCTGCGCGCGGCGCACGCGATCGGCATCGTCCACCGGGATGTGCGGCCGGCGAACGTCCTGCTCGGCCCGGACGGCCGGGTCGCCCTCACCGACTTCGGCCTGGCCCACACCCCGGACCCGCCCACCGGCGCCGCGGACTTCGTCGCCCCCGAGCGCAGGTCCGGCCGCGACGCCGGCCCCGCCTCCGACCTGTGGTCGCTCGGCGCCCTGCTGCGCGCCGCCGTCGAGGACGCGGGTCCGCTGCACCCCCTCGTGCGGCGCCTCCTGACGCCCGACCCGGACCGCCGCCCCGCCCCGGCGCAGGCCGCCGCGGAACTGGAAGCGGTGCTCACGGCATCCCACGCCCCCCTGGAGACCGGGAGCCACTGACGGCCCGGGGGCGCATCGGCGGCCTGATCAGCGGGTTCGTTGCCAGTGGACACTGGCGTCGTGTGGACGGTCGGTGAATCCCCGTTACCGGCGGGTACCCAAAAGTCGTTTCAGCGGCATACGCTGCGCGTCATGACGGACTCGCAGGCCCCGGAAGCCACCGGTACGACGACCACGGCCGGTACGAACCCCCTCGCCCCCGCCCCCACAGGCGTACGCACCGCCGCCGACGTGGTCACCCCCCAGCTCGTCGCCCAGCTCACCAAGGGCGTCGTCGGCTCCGGCCGTACCGTGAACCACACGCCGTTCACCGGCGAGAAGCTCGCCGACCTGCCCGAGTCCACCCCCGAGGACGTACTCAAGGCCTACGAGGCGGCCCGCGCCGCACAGGCGGTGTGGGCGCGGACACCCGTACGCGAACGCGCGGCCGTGCTCCTGTGCTTCCACGACCTGGTCCTGGCCCGCCAGGCCGAGGTCCTCGACCTGATCCAGCTCGAGACCGGCAAGGCGCGCCTGCACGCCCACGAGGAGGTCCAGGCCGTCGCGGTCGCCGCCCGCCACTACGGCCGCCGGGCCGTGGCCTATCTGCGGCCGAAGCGGCACGCCGGCGCCATGCCGACCCTCACCAAGGTCACCGAACTGCGCCACCCGCGCGGAGTCGTCGGCCAGATCGCCCCCTGGAACTACCCCCTGGAGCTCTCCGTCGGCGACGCGCTCCCCGCGTTCGTCGCGGGCAACGCGGTCGTGATGAAGCCGGACACGGAGACCTGTCTGACGGCCCTGTGGGCCCGCGACCTCCTCATCGAGGCCGGGCTGCCCGCCGACGTCTTCCAGGTCGTCCTCGGCGAGGGCCCGGTCGTCGGCCCCGAGGTCGTCCGGCACGCCGACTACGTCTCCTTCACCGGCTCCACCCGCACCGGCCGCGAGGTCGCCCAGGGCGCCGCCGCCCGACTGGTCGGCGTGTCCCTCGAACTCGGCGGCAAGAACGCCATGCTGGTCCTCGAGGACGCCGACATCGAGAAGGCCGCCGCGGGTGCCGTCCGCGCCTGCTTCTCCTCCGCCGGCCAGCTCTGCATCTCCATCGAGCGGCTCTACGTCCACGAGTCGATCGCGGACGCCTTCCTGGAGCGCTTCGCCACCCGCACCAGGGGCATGCGCCTCGGCAACTCCCTCGCCTACGGCGCCGACATGGGCTCGCTGGTCGGCGAACGCCAGCTCGAGACCGTGACCCGGCACGTGGAGGAGGCCGTCGCCAAGGGCGCCAAGGTGCTCGCCGGCGGCGTGGCCCGCCCGGACATCGGCCCCTACTTCTACGAGCCGACCATCCTCGACGGCGTCACCGAGCCCATGGCCGTGTGCGGCGAGGAGACCTTCGGCCCGGTCGTCTCCATCTACCGCTTCAGCACGGACGAGGAGGCGGTCGAGCTCGCCAACTCCACGCCGTACGGCCTCAACGCGTCGGTCTGGACGAAGGACGGCCGACGCGGCCGCGAGGTCGCCGCCCGGCTGCGCACCGGCACGGTCAACGTCAACGAGGGCTACGCGCCCGCGTACGGCAGCGTCCAGTCCCCGATGGGCGGCATGAAGGACTCCGGCCTCGGCCGCCGCCACGGCTCCGAGGGCATCCTCAAGTACACGGAGGCCCAGACGGTCGCCCAGCAGCGGCTCCTGCCGATGGCCCCCTCACTGGGCATGGACGACGAGAAGTACGCGGCCTTCATGAGCACGAGCCTGAGGGTGATGAAGGCACTGAGGCTCAGGTAGCCGACCAGGGGCGCGGGGCTGTATCGACATGCGGCTCCGCCGCCCGGGCGCGACCAGCCATCACCGGCCCGCACGCGAAACGCAACGAGGAGACCCCCGTGCCCCAGGACACCTACGACTACGACGTCCTCGTCGTGGGCTCCGGCTTCGGCGGTTCCGTCACCGCCCTGCGCCTCACGGAGAAGGGCTACAGGGTCGGCGTCCTGGAAGCCGGCCGCCGCTTCACCCGCGAGACCCTCCCCAAGAACTCCTGGGACCTGAAGAACTACCTCTGGGCCCCCAGGCTCGGCCTCTACGGCATCCAGCGCATCCACCTCCTCGGCAACGTGATGGTCCTGGCGGGCGCGGGCGTCGGCGGCGGTTCCCTGAACTACGCCAACACCCTCTACGTCCCGCCGAAGCCCTTCTTCGACGACCCCCAGTGGCGGGACATCACCGACTGGCAGGAGGAGCTGAGCCCGTACTACGACCAGGCGCGCCGCATGCTCGGCGTACGGCTGAACCCGACGACGACCCCCTCCGACGTGCACCTGAAGGCGGCGGCGGAGCGGATGGGCGTCGGCGACACCTTCCACCCCGCCCCGGTCGGCGTCTTCTTCGGCGACGGCAAGGACGCCGACGGGACGGCGAAGGCCGCACCCGGCGAACAGGTCGCCGACCCCTACTTCGGCGGCGCCGGCCCCGCCCGCAGGGCCTGCACCGAGTGCGGCGAGTGCATGACCGGTTGCCGGCACGGCGCGAAGAACACCCTCAACGAGAACTACCTCCACCTCGCCGAGAAGGCCGGCGCGGTCGTCCACCCGATGACGACGGTCGTGTCGGTCACGGACGACTCCCAGGGCGGATACGCGGTCGCGACCCTCCCGACCGACGACCGCCGCCGCTCCAGGGGACGCACCTTCAAGGCCCGCCGGGTCGTCCTCGCCGCCGGCACCTACGGCACCCAGACCCTGCTGCACCGCATGAAGGCGAACGGACAGCTGCCGTACCTGTCGGACCGGCTGGGCGAGCTGACCCGCACCAACTCCGAGGCGCTGGTCGGCGCCCAGACCGACGACCGCCGCTACCGCAAGGCGACCGGCGCGCCGAAGGTCGACTTCACCCGCGGAGTCGCCATCACCTCCTCGGTCCACCCCGACGAGAACACCCACATCGAGCCGGTCCGCTACGGCAAGGGCTCCAACTCCATGGGCGGCCTGTCCATCCTCCAGGTCCCCTACGCGGACGGCTCGTCGCGGGTCGCCGGCTGGCTGGCCAACGCGGCCCGCCACCCGCTCCTCGTCCTGCGCTCGCTGTCCAATCGCCGCTGGTCGGAGCGGACCATCATCGGCCTGGTCATGCAGTCACTGGACAACTCGCTCACCACCCATCTGAAGCAGACGGGCGTGGGCAAGGGGCTGCTGACCGCCCGCCAGGGCCACGGCGCGCCCAACCCCAAGCAGATCAGGGCCGCCTCCGAGGCCGCCTCCGCGATCGCCGCCGACATCAACGGCTTCGCCGGATCCAACGTGGGCGAGCTGATGGGCACCCCGCTCACCGCCCACTTCCTCGGCGGCTGCCCCATCGGCGACTCCCGCGAGACCGGGGTCATCGACCCGTACCACCGCCTCTACGGCCACCCCGGCATCTCGGTGGTCGACGGCGCCGCGGTCTCGGCGAACCTGGGCGTGAACCCCTCCCTCACCATCACCGCGCAGGCCGAGCGGGCGATGTCGTACTGGCCCAACAAGGGCGAGGCGGACCCGCGTCCGGCGCAGGGAGCCGCGTACGAGCGGCTGAAGCCGGTGGAGCCACAGGCCCCGGCGGTCCCGGCGGACGCGTTCGGCGCGCTGCGCCTGCCGTTCCTGGGAATGCCGACGGTGCCGCCGAGGAAGTAGGGCGACGGTTCACCCCGTACCACGTGAGCGAAAGGGACCTGCGCCCCCCTCCGAGCGCAGGTCCCTTCGCTGGTCCGGGCCGGCGCCCTACACGTGCGCGCCGGTCCTGCGGCGGCGAACCGCCACGACCGCCCCCGCGCCGACGAGGACGGCGACACCGCCGACGAGGCCGATGACGGGGAGCGAGGAGTCGGAGCCGGTGGAGGCGAGGCTGCCGCTGATGGGCTTGGCGCTGCCCTGCGCCCGGGTGCCGTCGTCGGTGTGGGGCTTCTCGCCGTTCGGCTTGGCGTCGTCGACGTCACCCGCGTCGCTGCCGGCGGCGAGGATCTTCACGTCGTAGAAGTCACCGTTGCCGTGGCAGGTGGCGTCCTTGCCGGCGTAGATCGCCTCGCTCAGCGCGAACGAGGAGCCGGCCGGGGCCGACGCCTTGACCTTCACCCGCAGGTCGAGCGTGGTGGAGCTGTTCTTCTCCAGGGTGTCGAGCAGCCCCACGAAGGAGCCCGTGACGTCGACCGTCTTGCCGTTCTCGTCCTCGTACGAGTCCTGGAAGCTGTCGGTCCACTTGCCGTCCTCCTTGACCTGGATGACGGCGAGGCCCTCGGACAGCCAGGCGTCCGTGTCGCCGCCGTACTCGAGGAAGGCGTCGATGTAGACGTTCTTCAGGTCCTGGTCGGAGTCGTTGCGGACCTTGAAGGTGAAGCCGTGCCAGCCGGAACCGGCCACGATCTTGTTCGGCAGGCCGGTGATCTCGGCGGTGAGGTTCTCGTCCAGTTCGAAGGACTTGCAGTCGGTGAACGGGTCGAACGGCTCGCCGTTCTCGCTCGCCGAGGCGCTCGCGGAGGACGACTGCGAGGCCGAGGAGGTCGCGGAGCCGGAGGATGTCGCCGAGGTGGACGACGTGGGTGACGTGGACGACGTGGAGGACGTGGACGATGTGGAGGCTGACGGGCTCGATGTGTCCGTGGGGGACGAGGAGGCCGTCTGCGACGCCGTCTGTGCCTCGGAGGTGCTCGGGGACGGCGAACCGGTCTCCTCGGCGAACGCCGTCGGAGCCGAGAGCAGGGCGAGCGGCACCATCGCGGCCGCCGTGAGGAGAGTCCGGCGAAGCTTCATGGAGACCTCGGGAGATCAACGGGTTCGGTGTGTCAGGTGTGACCCGTGAAACCCATGAACAGTTGTCTCCACCTCACGGCATCTTTATGTGATCTAGATCACATAACCCTGCCCGGGGCCGTGGTCGCACGACGAAGGGCCCCGCGGGGCGGATCCGCAGGGCCCTTCTTATCGCCAGCACCGGCGTCAGGGCAGCACCGGTGCCTGGGATGCGGCGCCGGGGGGTTGCGCCGCTCTATTGGTCTGGACCTTTGGAAGTCATCCAGGACACATCACGCACTGGGCCGGTCCGGGACGGGACTCGGGGCAGTGGGGGCTTTCTCCGCATCGTGCTGGATGAACGCGGCGCCCGCAACCGTTTGACCCAGCTCTTGTGCATTTTTGCCATGTCCGCCGGTCGGCCCCGAGCGTCCCCGAGGCCGACCGTTCTCTTGGGTGACCGGGCTGCTGTCCCCTGCCGTCCGGTCACTTACCTGGAGCGAGGTCCCACGGCGCACGGCACGATCCGTCCGCCTCATCGCTCCAGTGACCCACGCGTGGTTTCTTCCGGGCCCGCACCTGGCTGGAACGGACACCGGGACCAACGAAGCGCTGCGGCGGCGGTCACGCGGCGTACGGGTGAGACGGCGCCCGAACTCAGATACGACCCCGGCACAGCTCCAGCAGCGTCATCGCGAGGGCGGTACCGGGCTTGCCCAGCGCGTCCCTGTAGTGACCGAGGATCTCCATCTCACGCGAGAGGTTCACCCGCCGGCCGCCGGAGGTGAGCCGGGCCTCCTGGATGACGGCGGACACGGCCATCCGCTCCTGGATCAGCCCGATGATCCGGTCGTCGAGGGCGTCGACGCGCTCCCGCGCACCGGTGATCACATCGGCGGCCTCGGGGGTACGGGCGCCGGTCACATCGAGAGCGGTCATGTCGGGGCTCCTTCGTCTCTGTTCAGTCATCCGTCGGAAGAGGAGCCCCGGAGCGACACGGCCCGGGAGAACGCCAGACGCCCCGGACCTTGTCGGCCCGGGGCGCCTGGGGAAGTCGCTTGTCAGTGGCTCAAGCAGCACGACCATGGCAGCCGGTGGGCCGGTCGCCATAGGTAAAGAGGAAGGTCGAGAGCTCGCGCATACGGCGAGTATGCCACACCCCCCAACCCCTGCCGGTCGCCCCCCGTCACGCTCCCTCTCCACCTACGGGGCCGCTCACCCGCCCTTCCCCCGCCGAGCCGGCGCCCCGTCCTTCGCGCTCCCGAGCCGGATACCCCTACCTCCCACCGAGCTGATCACCGCCCCCCTTGCCCTCGAGCCGTTCCCTCCCCTCCCCTTCTTCCCCCGCGAGCCGCTCGCCCCCCTCTCCTCTCCCCCCGAGTCGATCACCCTCCCCTTGCCGGGCCGGGGGTCCGGGGGCGGAGCCCCGAGGGACGGGACCGCCCCCACGGCACCCAAAGTAGAATTGGCCAGCACAGAGACTCCGCCCACCGCCGGAAGGCCCCCGTGTCATCAGCGACTCCCGCTGCCGCCGCCCCCGACACCGTCCTGGTCGTCGACTTCGGCGCACAGTACGCCCAGCTCATCGCCCGTCGAGTCCGCGAGGCCCGGGTCTACAGCGAAATCGTGCCGAGCACCACGCCGGTCGAGGAGATGCTCGCCAAGAACCCGGCGGCGATCATCCTCTCCGGCGGCCCCTCGTCCGTGTACGAGGAGGGCGCCCCCCGCCTCGGCCGCGAGCTCTTCGAGGCCGGCGTCCCCGTCTTCGGCATGTGCTACGGCTTCCAGCTCATGGCCCAGACCCTCGGCGGCACGGTGGACAACACCGGCTCCCGCGAGTACGGCCGTACGGATCTGCACGTCTCCCGGACGTCCTCCACCCTCTTCGAGGGCACCCCCGCCGAGCAGCACGTATGGATGTCGCACGGCGACGCCTGTTCCGCCGCCCCCGAGGGCTTCACCGTCACCGCGTCCACGGACGTCGTCCCGGTCGCCGCCTTCGAGAACGACGAGAAGAAGCTCTACGGCGTCCAGTACCACCCCGAGGTCATGCACTCCACGCACGGCCAGCAGGTCCTGGAGCACTTCCTCTACCGCGGCGCGGGCCTGAAGCCCACCTGGACCACCGGCAATGTGATCGAGGAGCAGGTCTCCGCGATCCGCGAGCTGGTCGGCGACAAGCGCGCCATCTGCGGCCTCTCCGGCGGCGTCGACTCCGCCGTGGCCGCCGCCCTCGTCGCCCGGGCCATCGGCGACCAGCTCACCTGCGTGTATGTCGACCACGGTCTGATGCGCAAGGGCGAGACCGAGCAGGTCGAGAAGGACTTCGTGGCCGCGACCGGCGTCAAGCTGGTCGTCGTCGACGCCGAGGAGCGCTTCCTCACCGCGCTGAAGGGCGTCTCCGACCCCGAGCAGAAGCGCAAGACCATCGGCCGCGAGTTCATCCGCGTCTTCGAGCAGGCCCAGGCCGAGATCATCGCCGACGAGGGCCCGGCGGTGGAGTTCCTGGTCCAGGGCACGCTCTACCCGGACGTCGTCGAGTCCGGCGGCGGCACCGGCACCGCCAACATCAAGTCCCACCACAACGTGGGCGGTCTCCCCGAGGACCTGGAGTTCAAGCTCATCGAGCCCCTCCGCAAGCTCTTCAAGGACGAGGTCCGCATGGTCGGCCAGGAGCTCGGCCTGCCGGAGGAGATCGTCCAGCGCCAGCCGTTCCCCGGCCCCGGCCTCGGCATCCGGATCGTCGGCGAGGTCACCAAGGAGCGCCTGGACCTCCTGCGCGACGCCGACGCGATCGCCCGCGAGGAACTCACCGCCGCCGGTCTCGACCGCGAGATCTGGCAGTGCCCGGTGGTCCTGCTCGCGGACGTCCGCAGCGTCGGCGTCCAGGGCGACGGCCGCACCTACGGCCACCCGATCGTGCTGCGCCCCGTCTCCTCCGAGGACGCCATGACCGCCGACTGGTCGCGGCTGCCGTACGACGTCCTCGCGAAGATCTCCACCCGGATCACCAACGAGGTCCGTGACGTCAACCGCGTCGTCCTCGACGTGACCTCCAAGCCCCCGGGCACCATCGAGTGGGAGTAGGTCTCTTCCCAGGTCCCTTCAGGTCCGCTTGAGAGCGCGCACCGGCTCTCCGGGCTTCCAGACCTGCACGACGAGATACGTCTCGTCCTCGACGTAGGTCCTCACGACCTCCGTCAGCTCGGTGCGGAAGAGGTGGAACGGCTCCGGCGGTTCCACCTCTTTCCGGTATGCCGCCTTCACCGCCGGATCCTCGACCTCGACCGCCCGCCCCGCGATCCGTACGTCCCCGCCGCCCATCCCGGTTCCCTCACCCGGGTTGGCCTGGAGCGCGAAACGCGGATCACGCCGCAGATCGAGCGCCTTCACCGAGTCCGGCATCATGCCGAGCCACAGCTCACCGTCGAGGAACCGGACCTCCAGTCCCGCGGTCCGAGGAGAACCGTCCTTGCGCAGGGTCGCCAGTACATGGTGGGTGAACGCGCCGAAACGCTCCTCGACGGTCCGCGCGAGACCGGGCTCGGCAGCCGTGAACGCGGCCCAGTTCGCCGCCGTGTCGTTCGCTGTCATACCCGGAGTGTGAACGCGATACAGGACATCTCCTGTCGCAATTCCGTCGTGTTCCACAGACGCACGTCATCTTTGCGCAACAAGCCTGTTCTCCTGCGCTGACCGAGGGTAACTTCCGCCCGTACACCCACCCAGTGCTGGAGGACCGATGCACGGGCCCACGCCGCCTGCCCCGCTGCCCACCGACCGGCTCAACTTCGCGATGCCGCCGATGCACGACTCGGTCGAGGACGAGCGCCGGCACCGCAAGGAACGCCTGGCGGGCGCCGTACGCATCTTCGGCCGCCTCGGCTTCGAGGACGGCGTGTCCGGACACATCACCGCCCGCGACCCCGAATACAGCGACTGCTTCTGGGTCAACCCGTTCGGCATGCCGTTCAAGCACGTCACCGTCAGTGACCTGGTCCTCGCCAACTCCGACGGCCAGGTCGTCGAGGGCGGCTACCACGTCAACCAGGCCGCCTTCACCGTCCACGCCCAGGTCCACGCCGCCCGCCCGGACGTCGTCGCCGTCGCCCACTGCCACTCGGTGTACGGCCGCGCCCTCGCCGCCCTCGGCGAACTCCTCGACCCCCTCACCCAGGAGAGCTGCGCCTTCTACGAGGACCACGCCCTCTACGACGCCTACACCGGCGTCGCCGTCGACACCGAGGAGGGCCGGCGCATCGCGAGCGCCCTCGGCACCCGCAAGGCCCTCGTCCTGCGCAACCACGGACTGCTCACCGTCGGGGACTCGGTCGACGCGGCCGCCTGGTGGTTCCTGTCCATGGAACGCTCCAGCCAGGTCCAGCTCACCGCCCGCGCGGCCGGCCGCCCCCTGCTGATCGACCATCGCGCCGCCGTCGCCACCCGTGAACAACTCGGCGGCGACCTCGTGGCCTGGATCAACTACCAGCCCCTGTGGCAGGACATCAGCCGCAGCGAACCGGACCTGCTGAGCTAGGCCCTTCCTGGAAGCCGCGCAGTATCACCGCCTTGGTCCGGGCGAACTCCTCGTCCGTCAGCACCCCCTCCCGGTGCAGCTCGCCCAGCTCCCGCAGCCTGCGCAGCAGTACGTCGTGATGGTCGGCCTGGGCGGGAACGGCCGCCGCCCACCGGTGCGGCCGGCCCCCGCCCCCGGTGTCCACCCGCGCCGAGGGATGCGGCATCCGGGCCGTCACCGCCGTCGCCACCAGCGCGGTCAGCAGATCCCGCTGCACCCCGCCCCACAGATCCAGCGCATACGGATCCTTCTCCGCCGACAGCCTCGAGAACACCGTCTCCCGGGTCGCGAACCGCAGAAACCCGTCCCCGTGACCGGAGTTGGGCAGCCACTCCACCTGCACCAGATCCCCGACCGCGATGATCCGCGGCCCCGTCGCCCGCTTCACCCGGTCCGAGGTGTCCGCCCAGTCGATGCGCACCCGCGTCCCGTCGAAGGACACCGTGCCGTCGGACGAACGCACCGACACCGGAACCGGCGGCCCCGGCAACAGATAGGAGCGGGTGGGCTCCTTGGGTACCTGGTCCAGCAGCAACGCGTGCCGGATCTCCTCGACGACATACTCCGCCAGCCCCGAACGGTCCACGTCCACCAGCAGCCGGTACGGGTCCGCCGCCGCCGGCAGCCGCCCGCCCGTCGCCTGCAACAGCGGATCCGCTCCCTCCCTGAGCCGCATCCGCAGCCGCCCCCGCCGCCGTTCCGGCTCGTAGACGACCCCGGCTACCGCCTCCAACGGCACGGCGATCTCCCCGTACGTCTGCCGGAACAGCGGCACGGAACGGTGCAGCCCCGGCGTGATCCGGACCGTCGTACCGTCGAAGGCCCAGCTCCCGTCACGCTGGATGATCTCGGCCATACGGACAATTCTCGCAGCCGGGTCAACACGACCCCTCCCTTCTTCACCTGCTCTGACCAGACCTGCCTCAGCCCGACCGTGTGCGGTAGGGCACAATGCGCTGTCATCGCGGGGGAGTTGTCAGCGGGGCGGCGGCCGGGATCCACCACGGGTTTTTCAGGGGCCGCCGCTCGTTCGGGTCACGGGGAAGGCGGGCGTCGGACGTGGCGGTACAGGAGGCGAGACAGGGCGCGCACCCGGGCACGGGCGCGGGCCCCCACGACGGCGGCTGCACCTGCGGGGACTGCCCGCACGGCGCCCGCGAGGGACACCGGCGCGCGGTCGCCGCGTTCCTGCTGCAACGCGACGAGTTCGCCGCCGGCCAGGGCCTGCCGGCCGCCGTCGCCCACTCGGCCTCGGCCTCCCGCCAGTGGGTCTCGGAGGAACTCACCCAATCGGCGGAACTCGTCGCCGAACGCGGCCGAGCCGAGGGCGAGGCCTGGCTCTCCCGCCTCTGGCTGCGCACCGCGTTCACCGTCTGGGCGGCGGTCGTGCTGCTCCTCCTCGTCCAGTCCCTGACCGCGATCGGCGCCGGCTGGACCTCCGCCCGCACCGCCGGACTCCTCGCCGCCCTCGTCGTGGCGGGCGCCCTCACCACCGCCTCCTGGTTCCACCGGGCCCGGGGTGGCGTCCTCGCCCCCGTCATCGGTGAGGACAACCGCCTGTCCACCTCCCGAGCGGTCGCCGCCGCCTGGGTCGTCCTCCTCTCCTACGCCGTCCTCGTCCTCGTCGGCCGTCTCGCCGCCGCCTCCGGCCACACCGAACGCGACGCCCTCACCTCCGGCCTCGACCTCGCGCGCGGCGCCGGTGTCGTGACCGTCCTCGCCGTGGTCTGCGGCATCGCGGTGCTGGTCCGTCGGGTGGTGGGCCTACGGGTCCTGGCCCAGCGCCTCCAGAAGGTCCGCGCCCATCGCCCCCGCGCCGCCGACCTCCTCACCGACGACTCCGGCCGCGGCACCTTCGCCGACATCCAGTACGTCGTGATCAGCGCCGTCGCCCTGGCCTTCGCCGCGGTCCGCCTCGCCCGCCGCCCCGACCAGCTCCCCGACCTGCCCTGGGGGCTCGCCGTCGTGGTCCTGGTCTCGGCCGCCACCTATCTGGCCGGCAAGTACGCCGAGGGCGGCCGCCCCGTCATCCTCTCCGTCGTCCGCTCCCGCGAGGCCGGCGACCTCGACGCCCCCATCCGCACCGGCGACGACATCGAGATCCGCGGCGCCGGCTTCGTCCCGCCCGGCGCCCAGACCGCCGACCGCCTCTCCCGCATGGTCGTCCGCATCGGCCCCGTCCATGTCCACGTCCCCCTCGTCCCGGTCACCGGCGGCTTCAGCAACCCCACCGACACCGTCCTCACCGTCCCCGTCCCCGCCGACGTCGAACCCGGCCGCGTGGAGGTCCAGGTCGTCACCGCGGCAGGCGTGGAGACCAACCGCTGCACGATCGACGTCACCGAGTAGCCGAAGTGAACGCACGAACGGAGTGAACCAGTCGGATGCACCGGCTGCGCAGACAATTGAGCGCACCCCCCATTTCGTACGTATGGTCTGTTGAAGGTCCCACCACTCGGGCGAGAGGCGGCTACCGGCGATGACTCACGGCATGCGGACCGACACCCATCCCCCCCATCTGCACGGCGGCGGCCGAGGCTGGCGGGACACCGCCAACCACTACGCACTCCTTCCTCTACGGATCTTCCTCGGCGTCACCTTCACCTACGCCGGTCTCGACAAACTCACCGACAGCGCCTTCATGAAGGACGGCGGCGCGGGCTCGATCGGCGACACCATGCGTGCCGTCCGTGACTCCTCGGCCATCCCCGCCCTGGTCGACCTGGCCCTGAAGAACCCGGTCGGTTTCGGCTACGCCATCGCCCTCGGCGAGCTCGCCGTCGGCATCGGCGCACTGATCGGTCTCCTCACCCGCCTCGCCGCTCTCGGCGGCGCGCTGATCTCCCTTTCCCTCTGGCTGACGGTGAGCTGGGCCTCCGACCCGTACTACTACGGCAACGACCTCATCTACCTCATGGCCTGGCTCCCCCTGGTCCTGGCCGGCGCCCCCTACCTCTCTGTCGACTCCCTCTGGCAGAACAGGCGCCGTCAACGATCGGGCGGCCTCGACTGACACCCACCACCCCCCTGCCCCCCCACAGGGCTGTCCCACCCGGGCCACCATGCCGTCGGCCCGGGCAGGTCTGCTCCCGCCCTCGGCCCGGACCGGCCCTTTCAGATCCCGCTGTCCGCGCCCGCTGCCCCGGCCCGCGTCTCCCGACCGGTACGGCGTCTTCTGCGCACGGAGCGGGCGACCAGGCCCGTCACCCCGGCCAGGCAGAGCCCGACCACGACCAGCGGAATGATCGCGAACCAGGGCGTCTCCCAGAGCCCGCCCGCGTCTCCCGCGTAGACGACCCCCGCGAGGGTGAAGAACGCGCCCGCCACCAGCCTGCCGGGTCGGAACTCATGACGCAGCACGGGCCACCTCCGCCTGTCCCACCCCGACCTGGAGGTCGAGGTCGAGCGTCCCGGCGTCGTCCTTGGCGCCCGACACCGGCCTCAACGTCACCGACCTGTGCTTGCCCGGCTCCACGTCCACGTCCTCCTTGCTCTCGCCGGGCAGTTGGATGTCGCCCAGCCCCACATCGATGCTCAGCCTCACAGTGACGTCCGGCGGCACGATCACCCGCAGCCGGCCCACCCCCACCTCCGCGTCGGTGCTCACCGTCCGTCCCGCGGCCACGTCCAGCCCGGACAGGTCCAGCTTCGCGTCACCGGTGCCGAGGTCGTAGGCCTCCTGTACGTCCGCCACCGTCGCGGGCCGCCAGGTCTCGTCGATCCAGTGCGTGGTCACGTCCTTGGGCAGGACCGTCGTACCCGCCAGCAGTCCGGCGGTGACGATCGCCAGGAACACCGACCCCGCACCGGTGCGCCCCAGGAACGAGCTGATCGCGATGCCCACGCCGAGCACGATGAGCGCGGCGGCCAGACCGGCCTGGAGGCTGGTGCCGAGCGGGTGGTCGTCCCAGGTGAGCCGGGTGACGAGGGCGCCCGCGAGCACGGCCAGCAGGAACACCCAGCCGCCGGTCCAGCGCGGGCCGCGCGGAGCGGGGGAGCGGCCGGGCGGGACGGGTATGTCCTCGCGGTCGCCGGCGTGGCCGATGAGACCGACCTGGATGGCCGCCGCGATGTCCCGCTCCCGCGGGTCCCGGGGACCCCACAGATAGCCGGTGCCGCCGACATGCGTGCCGTCCTTCACGATGGGGTCACGCCACCAGGACGGGTAGGCGGCCGGGACCGGCGGCGCCTTGGCCTCCGGCGGGGCGTCGGCGGCGGCCTGCGCGGCCAGGGGGTCGGGATCGGAGGAGCCGCGGTGCCGCGACCAGTACCCGGCGCCCCCCAGCAGCAGCGACAGGACGACGGCGAAGGTCAGCACACTGCCGTTGTTCAGCATCGTCAGGAAGACACCGCAGCCGACCAGCGCGAACAGCACGGCCACGAGGGCCTGGCCGTCGACCCGGCCGGTCAGCAGCTTGCGCACCTCGTTCTGCTCGTCGTGGGAGTAGGGGACGAAGAGCCAGGCGAACCCGTAGAAGAGGAGACCGATGCCGCCGGTCGCGGAGAGCACCGCGAGCGTGATCCGGAAGATCACCGGATCCATGTCGTAGTGCCGGCCCAGCCCCGCGCACACCCCGGCGAGCACCTTGTACTCCCGGTCGCGGCGGAACTTGGCGGGCCGCCCGGCTCCCTCGACCGCTTCGGCCCCCTCCTCTTTCTCCGCGCCCGTGCGCCCGTGCGCGCGAGGTGTCTCACCTGCGGCGCTCGGGGCACCGGAGGACGGGGCGGCCGCGTCGGGCGCGGTGCCCCCGTCGGGCACGGCGTCCGCGGCGTGCTGGTGATTTTCCATGGGTCCATGGTGGCGGGCCCGCGGCCCCGGCGGCAGTCGGAACGACCCTGGTCGGACCCTGATATCGGCCCTGAGCCCGGGCCCGGGAGGCGTTCGACCTGCGAGGGGGCCGAAGATCAGGGGCGTCTCGGGGGCGAACCCTGATGCCCTGGCCCGCACGCTGTGTGACCATCGTTGGCATGCCGGAAGCCGCAGCAGCGCCCCTCGTCGAACCGCGGCCGCCGCGCAAGCTCTACCGCAGCAGCGACGGTCGCTGGCTGGGTGGTGTGGCGCGGGGGCTCGCCGGGCATCTCGGGCTGCCCGTCGTGTGGGTGCGGCTCGTCTTCGTCGGCCTGTTCATGGCGGACGGCCTCGGTGCCCTGCTCTACGCGGCGTTCTGGTTCTTCGTGCCGCTCGGTGTCGGCGGTGTCGGCGACCAGAAGCCGCCCTCGCTCGTCACCACCGAGACCGCGCCCGACGGCCGCCGTAGACTCGTCGCCCGCAGACCGGACCGGGGCCAGATCGTCGCCCTGCTCCTCATGGTCGTCGTCGCCCTGGTCTTCGTCAGCAATGTGAACCTGGGCAACGGCGCCAAGGCGTATCTCCTGCCCGCCGTCCTCGTCGGCGCGGGTGTCGCCCTTGTCTGGCGCCAGGCGGACAACGCCCGCCGGGCCCGCTGGGTCGAGGTCGGGCGCAGACGCCGTACGCTCACGCTGCTGCGCGCCGGTGCCGGTGTCCTCCTCGTCACGACCGGTGTCTCCGGCATCTTCGTACTGCAGGGGTCGGCCGCCCACCTCGGCTCGGTGCTGCAGGCGGCGCTCGCCGTCCTCGTCGGTATCACCCTGCTCGCCGGTCCCTACCTCGTCCGGATGACCCAGGACCTCTCCGAGGAGCGGCTGATGCGCATCCGTGCCCAGGAGCGCGCCGAGGTCGCCGCCCATGTACACGACTCCGTACTGCACACCCTGACCCTGATCCAGCGCAACGCGGAGAACGCGAACGAGGTGCGCCGGCTCGCCCGCGCCCAGGAGCGGGACCTGCGCACCTGGCTCTACAAACCGGAGGGCACCGGCAAGGACGAGGACGACGAGCCGAGGACGGTCGCCGACGCCGTCCGGCGCAACGCCGCGGAGGTCGAGGACAAGCACGGCGTCCCCATAGAGGTCGTGGTCGTGGGCGACTGCCCGCTCGACGAGCGGGTCGGCGCACAGATGCAGGCCGCGCGCGAGGCGATGGTGAACGCCGCCAAGTACGGTGGCGAGGGGGGCGCCGTGCAGGTGTACGCCGAAGTCGAGGGCAGGACGGTCTTCGTGTCCGTCCGGGACCGCGGCCCCGGCTTCGACCTGGACTCGATACCCGCCGACCGCATGGGCGTTAGAGAATCGATCATCGGCCGTATGGAGCGCAACGGCGGTACGGCCCGGTTGCGGGCGGTGCCGGGCGGCGGCACGGAGGTCGAGCTGGAGATGGAGAGGGCGGAGAAGACGTCATGAGCGACCCGACCGAGACGAACGCGGCGGCTGGAGCGGGGGAGGCGGCCGAGCCGGCGCCGTCCTCCGGCGGGAGCACGGGCGGGCGGCGTGTGCGGGTGGTCCTCGTCGACGACCACCGTATGTTCCGCACCGGTGTGCAGGCCGAGATCGGCCAGACCGAGCAGACGGGCGTCGAGGTCGTCGGCGAGGCGGCGGACGTCGACCAGGCGGTCACCGTCATCACGGCGACCCGGCCCGAGGTGGTCCTGCTCGACGTCCATCTGCCCGGTGGCGGCGGGGTGGAAGTGCTGCGGCGGTGCGCCGCGTTGATGGCCGACGCCGAGCAGCCGGTGCGTTTCCTCGCCCTGTCCGTGTCGGACGCGGCGGAGGACGTGATCGGGGTGATCCGCGGGGGTGCCCGCGGATACGTCACCAAGACGATCACGGGGACCGATCTGGTCGGCTCGATCTTCCGGGTGCAGGAGGGCGACGCGGTCTTCTCGCCCCGCCTCGCCGGGTTCGTCCTGGACGCCTTCGCCTCCACCGACGCCCCGCCGGTCGACGAGGACCTCGACCGGCTGACCCAGCGCGAGCGCGAGGTGCTGCGCCTCATCGCCCGCGGCTATGCGTACAAGGAGATCGCCAAGCAACTGTTCATCTCGGTGAAGACGGTCGAGTCCCATGTCTCGGCGGTGCTCCGCAAGCTCCAGTTGTCGAACCGTCATGAGCTGACCCGCTGGGCGACGGCACGACGGCTGGTGTGACCCACCGGGGCCGTCACACCACCCGGGTCGCCCCGGCGAACGGCATCTCGTCGATGGGGGCGATGCGTACCGGTGCGGAGGGGTTCGGGGCGTGGATCATCCGGCCGTTGCCGATGTAGAGGCCGACGTGGGTGATGCCGGAGTAGAAGAAGACCAGGTCGCCGGGGAGGAGTTCGGAGCGGGAGACGCGTTGGCCGGCGCCGATCTGGGCGTAGGTCGTGCGGGGCAGGGAGACCCCGGCGGAGCGGTAGGCGGCCAGCACGAGGCCCGAGCAGTCGAAGGCGTCGGGGCCGGTGGCGCCCCAGACGTAGGGGCTGCCGAGCTTGGAGTAGGCGAAGGAGACGGCGGCCCCCGCCCGTGAGTTCGGGGCGGAGGCGGTGGTGGTGCCGGGCGCCTGGAGGGTGTCGCGAGCGACTGAGGAGGCCCGTGAGACGCGGGCGGTCGTCGCGGTGCCGCCGCCGGTGTCCGCGGCGATCCGGGCCCGGTCCGCGGCCGACAGCCGGGAGAGCAGACTCCGGGCGGCGGTGAGCTTGTCGGTGATGGTCTTCTTGTGCTTCTTCAGCTCCGCCTGGCGGGCCTTGAGGGAGGACAGTTCGAGGCGGGCCGCGCCGCGCAGCTGCTCGATCTCGCGCAGTTGCCGGCGGACGCGGGCGACGGCGGCGGACTGGCGGTCACCGGCGCGTTCGGCGAAGGCGGCGCCGTCGAGATACCGGTCGGGGTCGTCGGAGAGCGCGAGTTGCACGGAGGGGTCGAGACCTCCGCTGCGGTACTGCGCCGCCGCCATGGTGCCCAGCGCCTCCCGCGCCGAGTTCAGCTTCTCCTCCTTGCGGGCCGCCTCGTCCCGCAGGGTCGCCAGGTGCCGCTCGGCGGTGGTGGCCTTCTCCTGTGCGCCGTTGTACCGCTCGGTGGCCGCCTCCGCCTCCTGGTACAGCCTGTCCACCTCGGCCTTGACCTGTGCGGTGGTCAGCTGGGGCTCGGCCTGGCCGGTTCCGTCGAAGGCCGTGGCGGTCGCCGCGCCCGCGAGGGCGAGGGTGAACGCCGTACGGGCCGTCTGGCCGCCGAGCGAGCGCTGTCGGGGCTTGCGGTGCGCTGCCACGTGGGACTGCACGTCCTTTCGTACGACCGCCGCGGCCATGAAGGGGAGCGGCTGACGTGTCCGACGGCGTCCGCACAGGGGGAGCGGGACGCCGTCGGACCTTCTCGGCGGTAGTGGCCGACTGCCGCCCCTGGCCCGGGCGGCGGTGGGGAGCCGGTCACCTGGGGGAGGACGCTAGGCCCGTGCGTGTCGGGTGGGTAACGCGATGTACGGAAATGGCATGAGCGGACCACCGGCTGATGGTTTCTGTCCGGGCGGCGGAGCCGGGGGCGTCGGGTTGGCGCGGCGCGGTGATCGATGCGGTGATTCCGGGACACCTCGGCGTGACGGGATGCTATGGGGCGCATATGTGCAAGCCCGGTCACCGGGGGAGGGCCGGTGTCGGGGGGCCGGTGCCGCTCTGATTAGCATCCGGCCTCATGGACGTACTCATCCATCTTTTCGTCGGCCTGCACATCATCGGCATCGCCGCGCTCCTGGGCGGCTTCCTCACGCAGATGAAGGCCATGGGCCGGGGCACGGCCCGTTTCGTTCCCGCGATGCTGCACGGCGCGGCGACCATGCTGGTCACGGGGGTGATCCTGGTCGGCCTCAACCAGGCCGACGACCAGCCCGTCAACAACATCAAGATCGGGGTGAAGCTGGCGCTGCTCGTCGTGATCCTCGGCCTGGTCTATGTGAAGCGGGACGACGAGAAGGTCGAGAAGCCCCTGTTCGGCCTGGTCGGGCTGCTGACCGTGGCGAACGTCTTCATCGCGGTCCTCTGGACGTGACGGACCCGAGGGGCCCGGCGGCCAGGGCCGCGACGGCGACCGCCAGCCAGGCCGCGACCGCGACCCACAGCAGCGCCTCCCCGGGCCCCTTCCAGCGCGGGAGGACGAGGGCGGGGGCCGCGGACAGCATCGCCACCGCCGTCATCCCCATCGGGAACACCGTCGCCCACCGCCGCACGTCGTAGCGCAGCCGGGGCCGCAGCAGCTCGCCGGCGAGCAGGACGGCGTACCAGCACAGGGCGAGCACGAGCAGCGCGAGGGTCATCCCCCGCAGGACGCCCCGGTCGTCGGCGTTCCACAAATGGAGCCGGTGATCGGCGTCGGTGAGCCGCGCGCCCGCGAGCGCCGAGACGGCGAGCGCCCCGCCGGCCACCCACTGGTCCCCGGCGCCGTCGGTCACCTCTCGCCAGTCGAACAGGGCCAGCATGAACACGTAGAGCAGCAGGCCCAACCAGAACAGCACGAGCGCGGTGTGCGCCGGCCAGTCGAGCCGCTCGGCCTTCGCCAGGGTCGCGCCCAGCACCGCGAGCCCCTGGGTGGCCACGCAGCACAGGAACACGTCCCCGTGCATCCGACGGCCCCGGTGGCTCATCAGGTGTCGGGTGACGTGCCGTACGACATCCGTCATCAGCAGCGGCCACAGCACGGCCGCCAGCGCCAGCAGCGCCCAGGCGAGGTTCTGCCGGCCGAGCGCGGAGACGCCCGCGCCGAGCACCGTGGTGGCGGCCACGGCGGTCAGCCCGCCCGGTGTGCCGGCCTCCGCCCGCCAGCGCCGGGGCTCCCGCACCAGCCGTACGACGAAGTCCGAGGCCAGCAGCGCCCAGGCGGCGCCGGCCAGGGCCAGCGTGGCCTGGAACAGCACCTCGTGTCCCGCCAGGCGCAGTCCGACCGACAGGATGCCGGTGGCCAGAACGACGGCCCCGGCCGCCGGCGGACGCCGCGCCCACCAGGCGCGCAGGGAGGAGGAGCCGGACATGCGCCCGATGCTAGGGCCTGTCCGGCGGATCATGCCGGAGACGCGTGCGCCGATGAGGGGCCGCTGATTTCCTCCGATGTGATCCGCCGGGCAGGCCCTGGGGATGCGAAGCGGCCACCGCGGGCGGCCCACGCGCGCGTAGACGCAAAGAACGCGCTACGCGCGCGTGGCGCCCACGATGTGGCTCAGGCCGGGCGGACCACGCTGTGGATGCCGGACTCGCCGTCGTAGTAGATGGACTCCTCGCGGACGTAGGCGCCCGGCTTCGGGGCGTGGATCATCATGCCGTTGCCGATGTAGATGCCGACGTGGCTGATGTCGTCGTAGAAGAAGACCAGGTCACCGGGTCGGGCGTCGGCGAGGGAGACGGTGGTGCCGGCGTTCACCTGGTCGTAGGTGGTGCGCGGGAGGGTGACGCCGGCGGCCTTCCAGGCGGCCTGGGTGAGTCCGGAGCAGTCGTAGGAGTCGGGGCCGGTCGCTCCCCAGACGTACGGCTTGCCGATCTGGGCGCGGGCGAAGGCGAGCGCCTTGTCGGCCTTGGTGGCGTACGAGGAGTCCGTGGACGACGAGGAGTCCGAGCCGGTCGGTGCGGAGGAGGTGCTGCCGGTGTCCTGTCGGGCGGCCTGCTCCGCCGCCTGCTGCCGGGCCAGCTCGGCCGCCCTGCGCGCGGCCTCCTCCTGCCTCTGCTCCTCGATCGCCGCCAGCCGCGCCTTCTCCTGGGCCGTGAGCTGCGACAGCAGCTCGCGCGCGCCGCCGAGCTTCTTCTGGACGGTGGCCTTGGCGGTCTTCAGGTCGCTCTGTGTGTCGGTGAGCGTCGCGAGGCTCTCGGCGGCCTCCTGCCGCTTCCGCAGGGTCGACGACTGCTCGGTGACGAAGTCGTCGACGGCGCCCTTCTGGCGGTCGGTCAGCCGGTTCATCAGCTGCGTCTGGTCGAAGTAGTCCTGCGGGGAGTCCGCCAGCAGGAACGTCGCGGTGTCGGGCGCGGAGGCCCCGGTGCGGTACTGGGCTGCGGCGAAGGAACCGAGCTCCTCCCGCGCCTCGTTGAGCTTCTGGGTGCGCCGGGCGACGTCGTCGAGGAGACCGTCGACCCGCTTGCGCTGCTTGGTGGTCTTCTCCTTGGCGGCGTTGTACTTCTCGGTCGCCGACTCCGCCTGACGGTAGAGGTCGTCGACCTTTTTCTCGACCTCCTCCAGGCTCGGCTTGCCGTCCTCGGAGGGGGCGGCGTTCGCCGACTGGGAGAGCAGGGCCACGGACGTGAGCGCGGCGGTGGCCAGGGCGGGCGTGCGTATGCCTGCCACGCGGGAGCCCGAAAAGCGCGGCTTGCGGTGCTGCGACGCCAAGAGAGGCGACTCCTTCCATCGTCCGCCTACCGGGTCAGCGGTGGGGGTCCCCCCGCTCGAGCGAAGTCGAGAGTGGGGGAGGGTTCGGGCGGATGGATCGGAAGGCGCGCCCTACGGCCGGCTCCGCTGGGGAGTGGGCCGATTCACCCCGGCAGTCTCGGTGGGTCCCCGGCTCCGGCTGCCGCACAGGGGCGCGCCGGACTCGGCGGAGGCCCTGCGGCCCGGCGAGGTTCGCCGGTGGGGATCCGTGGGGCCTGCCCGGCACGGTAGCCAACTCGTGTGGCTCCTGTGAAGGTTGATGGGCGATATGCCCGATACGTTTTCGTTACCTTGCGCAAAGCCGGGACATGGGGTCACGTGCTGTGATATCGCCGCGCCGGAAGGTGAGGGCGGGGATGTTCGGGGGACGGCCACGCGTTGTCAGTGGGGCGCCCTAGACTCGGAGAGCGATGAGCAGCCTCTTTGACGACAGCTTCCTGGCGAACCTCCAGGCCCCCGCCGGCCATGACGAGGAACCCCCGCCGCCGCCCGAGGACGATCACGTTCCGGAGCCGCTTCCGGACGATCTGTTCGGCGGGAAGTTCGACGTGCCCCCGGACCGGGACAGGTACTACCGCGACGGCGTCCCCCGCCCCGCCATCGACGCGGCCGCCCTCCTGGAGGGGCTCAACGACAACCAGCGCGCGGCCGTCGTCCACGCCGGCACCCCCCTGCTCATCGTCGCCGGCGCCGGCTCCGGCAAGACCCGCGTGCTCACCCACCGCATCGCCCACCTCCTCGCCGAGCGCGGTGTCCACCCGGGCCAGATCCTCGCGATCACCTTCACCAACAAGGCCGCGGGCGAGATGAAGGAGCGCGTCGAGCAGCTCGTCGGCCCGCGCGCGAACGCGATGTGGGTCATGACCTTCCACAGCGCGTGCGTGCGCATCCTGCGCCGCGAGAGCAAGAAGCTCGGCTTCACGTCGTCGTTCTCGATCTACGACGCCGCCGACTCCAAGCGGCTGATGGCCCTGGTCTGCCGCGATCTGGACCTCGACCCCAAGCGCTACCCGCCGAAGTCCTTCAGCGCCAAGATCAGCAACCTGAAGAACGAGCTGATCGACGAGGAGGACTTCGCCGCCCAGGCCGCCGACGGCTTCGAGAAGACCCTCGCCCAGGCCTACGCGATGTACCAGTCCCGGCTGCGCGAGGCGAACGCCCTCGACTTCGACGACCTGATCATGACGACGGTCAACCTGCTGCGTGCCTTCCCCGACGTCGCCGAGCACTACCGCCGTCGCTTCCGGCATGTCCTCGTCGACGAGTACCAGGACACCAACCACGCCCAGTACGCCCTGGTCCGGGAGCTGGTCGGCACGTCCGAGCACCCGGTCGACGTACCCCCCAGCGAGTACGACGTGCCGCCCGCCGAGCTGTGTGTCGTGGGTGACGCCGACCAGTCGATCTACGCCTTCCGGGGGGCGACGATCCGCAACATCCTCCAGTTCGAGGAGGACTACCCGGACGCGAACACGATCCTGCTCGAGCAGAACTACCGCTCCACACAGACGATCCTGTCCGCCGCCAACGCGGTCATCGAGCGCAACGAGTCCCGGCGTCCCAAGAACCTGTGGACCAACGCGGGCGCGGGCGCGCGCATCACCGGCTATGTCGCCGACACTGAGCACGACGAGGCGCAGTTCGTCGCCGACGAGATAGACCGACTCACCGACGCGGGCGACTCCAAGGCCGGTGACGTCGCGGTCTTCTACCGCACCAACGCCCAGTCCCGTGTCTTCGAAGAGGTCTTCATCCGCGTCGGCCTGCCCTACAAGGTCGTCGGCGGCGTCCGCTTCTACGAGCGCAAGGAGGTCCGGGACGTCCTGGCCTACCTGCGTGTCCTCGCCAACCCGGAGGACTCGGTCCCGCTGCGCCGCATCCTCAACGTCCCCAAGCGCGGCATCGGCGACCGCGCCGAGGCGATGATCGACGCCCTGTCCCAGCGGGAGAAGATCAGCTTCCCGCAGGCGCTCAAGCGGGTCGACGAGGCGTACGGCATGGCCGCGCGGTCGACCAACGCCGTGAAGCGGTTCAACGTGCTCATGGAGGAGCTCCGGACGATCGTCGAGTCCGGCGCGGGCCCCGCCACCATTCTGGAGGCCGTGCTCGAACGCACGGGCTACCTCGCCGAGTTGCAGGCCTCCACCGACCCGCAGGACGAGACCCGAATCGAGAACCTCCAGGAACTCGCCGCCGTGGCCCTGGAGTTCGAGCAGGAGTCCGGTGAGGGCGAGACGGCCGGCTCCCTCGCCGACTTCCTGGAGCGGGTCGCCCTCGTCGCCGACTCCGACCAGATCCCCGACGAGGACGAGGAGGGCTCGGGCGTCATCACCCTGATGACCCTGCACACCGCCAAGGGGCTGGAGTTCCCGGTCGTCTTCCTCACCGGCATGGAGGACGGCGTGTTCCCGCACATGCGCGCCCTCGGTCAGACCAAGGAGCTGGAGGAGGAGCGCCGACTGGCCTACGTCGGCATCACACGCGCGCGGGAGCGGCTCTACCTCACGCGGTCCTCGATGCGCAGCGCCTGGGGGCAGCCGTCGTACAACCCGCCCTCACGGTTCCTTGAGGAGATCCCGGCGACCCATGTGGACTGGAAGCGGACGGGGGCGACGGCGCCCGTGTCCTCCGGTCCGGTCTCCGGCGTGGCGGCTTCCCTGTCCTCGTCCCGCTCGCGCTCCTCGGCCGCGGGCGCCTCGGGCTTCGCGACCCGCCGGGGCGCGGCGGAGAAGCCGGTGGTCGCCCTGGCCGTCGGTGACCGTGTCACCCACGACCAGTTCGGGCTCGGCACGGTCGTGGGAGTGAAGGGCACGGGGTCCAACGCGGAGGCGACCATCGACTTCGGCGACAGCAAGCCCAAGCGGCTGCTGCTGCGGTACGCGCCGGTCGAGAAGCTGTAGGCAGCCGCGCGGCGCACATGAGTGAGCCCCCGCTGCCACAGCGGGGGCTGCCGTCAAGGCGGCGGGAGTGCTACGTGGGGTCCAGCCCGTGGCTGCGCAGCCACGGCAGCGGGTCTATCGCCGAACCGCCGGCCGGCCGGACCTCGAAGTGCAGGTGCGGGCCGGTGGAGTTGCCGGAGTTCCCCGAGTACGCGATCGGGTCGCCGGCCTTCACCGTCGTACCGGAGGCGACGCGGTAGCTGGAGAGGTGGCAGTACCAGGTCTCCGTGCCGTCCTTCGCCGTCACGATCATCATGTTGCCGTAGGCGCTGTTCCACTGCGTCCGTACGGTGCCGTCGGTCGCCGCCATCACGGTGGTGCCGTAGGAGACGGGGAAGTCGATACCGGTGTGCTGGGACATCCAGTTGACGCCGGCCTGGCCGAAGTAGGCGCTGAGCCCGCGCTGGGCGACCGGGAGGGCGTACTTGGGGCGCAGCCGCTCCTTGCGGGCCGCCTCCGCGGCCGCCTTCTTCTTCTCGGCCTCCTGCTGGGCCTTGAGGTCGATGCGCTCCTGCGTCCGGCTGGCCCGGTCGGCGAAGTCGTCGGCCTCGGCGCTGAGGGTCTCGAGCTGGGAGTCCAGCTTGTTGTTGGCGGCGGACGGCTTCACGGCCTGCGCGTCCGAGGCGGAGGCGGAGGTGGTGGTGTCCTTGTCGTCCCCGCCGGTCAGGGTGCCGACGGAGGCGGCGGCGATCCCGGCGACCCCCATCACACATGCCGAGGGCACGGCCACGGTCAGCAGCGCGGAGCGCTTCGCGGGCGGACGGCGGCGGGAACGGCTCGCGTTGCGCGCGGCGGCGCGGGTGGCGGGCGCCGGCGTCGTCTCCTCCTGGTCGTCCAGGAGGGGGTGCTCGGAGACGGCGGGCAGCTCACCGGTGGCGGACAACCCGCCGCCCGCGCCCTGTTCGTCGTGACCGACGGTCTCGAAGGTGGCGGTGGCCTGCTGGTCGAAGGGGACCTCGGCAGGCTGCTCGCACTCGTCGGAGGCGGTGCCGGTCTCACCGCTGTCGGAGTTCCACTGCGTGGCGTCGTAGGCGCCGGTGTCGAAGGTCTGGGTGCCCCATTCCCAGTGCTGGGTCTGGTCGGCGGGGTTGCCGGACTGGTCCGGCCGCAGCCAGGCGCCGGCGTCCCACTGGGCGCCGGTGTCGGGTCCGGAGGCCTGCGGCGGGACGAGCGGGAGCTGCTGGTGGCCGGTGGTCCAGCCGGTCGTGTCGTACACGCCCGAGTCGTAGGCGGCGTGGTGCTGGGCCGCGTACGGGTCGTAGTTCAGCGTGTGGTGGCCGCCCGTGTCGTGGAGCTGGTGGCTGCCGGTGTCGACCGTGGTGGGGTGGCCGGTGGTCCACTGCCCGGTGCCGTAGGTGCTGTCGGCGGTGCCCGTGCCCATGCTCGTCGCATCGCCGGGGTAGCCGCCGAAGAGGGGGTCGGCCGTGAAGTGGCCGGTGTCGTGGGCGGCGGTGTCGTAGCCGGTGTACGAGGTGAACCCGTCGTACGGGGCTTCCTGGGTGCCGTACGACGCGTAGGGCGCGGAGTCGGCGTCGGAAGCCGGAGCCGGGGTGGTCATGGTCCCCGACGGGTGACGGTCGTTCACCAACTTCTCTCTCGCCTCGACAACAGGGGCTGCCAGAGCAGTGCGGCGACTGTACCCGTCGGTATGCGGGCACGACAATCTTCCGCAAGTTTCGTGCTCGCGGGAAAGGGGCAATCGGCCGTGTTTCGGGGGACGACGGGCGCGGGTTTGGCTTTATGTTCGAAGGGTGTTCGAGGGCTGGTGGGGTGTCAGGCCACCGTGAGGCCGTCGGCGGGTGCGTCCATGGCCGTCTCCGGGGTGTCCAGGGCCTGCCGTATGCCGGTCGCGACCGCCGGGTGGACGGGCAGGGCGAGATGGCCGATTCCCGTCACCTGCACATTCAGCGCCCTCAGGTCGGGGTGGTCGATCCGGGCCGTCTCCAGCGGGTCCATCAGGTGGTCGAGGTCGCTCCAGAAGCTCACGAAGTGCGTACGGCAGCCGGGCGCGGGCCGGGACAGCTCCTCGATGACCTCCGAGCCGGGGCGCATCTGGCGCACGATCGGGTGCGCGTTCGCCAGGGGCACCACCTTGGTGCCCGCGTGCGGGGTGCCGAGCGTGACGAGGGTGCGGACCCGGACGTCACCGCCGAGCCGCTGCACGTAGTAGCGGGCGATCAGACCGCCCAGGCTGTGCCCGACGACATCGACCCGGCTGCTGCCGGTGCGCTCGCATATCTCCTCTATGTGCCGCCCGAGCAGTTCGGCCGCGGTGCGGATGTCGCAGGTCAGAGGGGAGTAGTTCAGCGACTCCACGCGGTGCCTGCCGTGCTGGGCGAGGCTGCGGCGCAGCAGGACGAAGACCGAGCGGTTGTCGATGAAACCGTGCAGCAGGACGACCGGGAGCGGGGCCGGTGTGGGGAGCTGGGTGGGGCACTCGGTGCCATTTTCGTTCGACGTGCCGTTTTCCGCCGGCGGGAGGGCGGGGCGGCGGCGCTCCTGGGCGATGCCGGAGGGGTAGAGCAGGAGATGCGCGGCGAGGATCGCGAGGTCCAGGACGGTGGCCTTCAGCAGGGCCGTGGAGAGTCCCGCCAGCCGGCCCGGGATGTACGGAAGGGGCGGAAGGTCCGGCAGCCGCCGGTAGAGCGGAAGAAAGGGCTGCAGCACCCTGGTGACCTGCATCGCCGACCTCCTGTCGGCACACGCCGAGGACGTCTCTGTCCCCCGTGTGCCCTCATGGTAGTCGCGGCGGAGGTGATCGGCTGCCGGGCGGGCGGCAGGGGCCTTGGCCCGTGTGCCCGTCGCGCCTCCACCGATGCGCCGTACCGCCGCGGCGCGCGTCCTGCGGCGCGGCGGTACGGCGACCTCGTTTGCGGCTCCCGTTACTGTCCCATCGTGTGATTTCCCCGTTGGTCCATGCCATGAAACGGCCGGTTGCGGGATGCTGGCGATAACGTTCGTTCACTCCCCGGGTGTGTGGCACGGGGTGTCGGGGCCGTCGAGAGCGGGCGACGTCGCTTCAGGGAGGCAGTCATGGGTGTGGCATCGGGTGCGATCCGGGTCGTGGTGGCCAAGCCGGGCCTCGACGGTCACGACCGCGGCGCCAAGGTGATCGCCCGCGCGCTGCGCGACGCCGGCATGGAGGTCGTCTACACCGGGCTCCACCAGACCCCGGAGCAGATCGTCGACACCGCGATCCAGGAGGACGCCGACGCGATCGGGCTGTCCATCCTGTCCGGGGCGCACAACACCCTCTTCGCCGCGGTGATCGACCTGCTCCGGGAGCAGGACGCGGCGGACATCCTCGTCTTCGGCGGGGGGATCATCCCCGAGGCGGACATCGCCCCACTGAAGGAGAGGGGCGTCGCGGAGATCTTCACCCCCGGGGCGACCACGGCGTCGATCGTGGAGTGGGTCCGCGAGAACGTGGGTCAGCCGACCGGGTCCTAGCCACCTGGGGCGGCGGTCCGGGGCGCACACGCGTCATGCTCATGGCGGCGCGTCTCCCAGCTCCTGTGCCATCACCGCCCTCAGCCGCAGCGTCGTCCCCAGTCGCTGGAACGCCTCCGCCCAGTAGCCCCCGGCTCCGGGCGACGCGTCCTCCGGTTCGTCGGGTACGGCCAGGAGGGCGTCCAGCCGCGACGCCTCCGACGGGTCCAGACAGCGTTCGGCGAGGCCCATCACACCGCTGAAGCTCCACGGATAACTCCCCGCGTCCCGCGCGATGTTGAGGGCGTCGACGACCGCCCGGCCGAGCGGCGCGGCCCAGGGCACCGCGCACACGCCGAGCAGCTGGAACGCCTCCGACAGCCCATGGGCCGCGATGAACCCGGCGACCCACTCCGCCCGTTCGCCCACCGGCAGGGTGCTCAGCAGCTTCGCCCGCTCGGCCAGGGAGACCGCACCCGGCCCGCCCGCCCCCGGTGAGGACGGCCGTCCCAGCAACGCCCGTGACCAGGCCGCGTCCCGCTGCCGTACGGCGGCCCGGCACCAGGCCGCGTGCAGTTCGCCCAGCCAGTCGTCGTCCACCGGAAGCGCGACGATCTGCTCCGGCGTACGCCCGCCCAGTCGCGCCGGCCAGGCGCCGAGCGGGGCCGCCTCCACCAACTGGCCGAGCCACCACGACCGTTCCCCGCGGCCGACCGGTGCCCTGGAGGCGACGCCGTCGCGCTCCATGCCCGCGTCGCACTCATGGGGCGCCTTTACGACGAGGGTCGGCGTGTCGCCGGTGTGGTCGACGGCCACGCACGCCCCGGCCCGCACCGCCATCCGCGCGGCGAGCGCCGAACCCGGCAGCGCCGACAGCAACTCGGCCGCCGTCGCCCGCACATTGCGGCTGCGGTCGGCCAACGCGGCCTCCAGGAACGGCTCGTCACGCTCCCCGAGGCCGGTGCGCAGCGAGTCGAGGAACATCAGACGGTCCTCCGCGCGCTCCGTCGGCCAGGTCGACTCCAGCAGCGCCCGCGCCGTGTCGGGGGCGCGTGAGCGCAGGGACGCGAGGAGGGCGACGCGCTCGGCGAACAGGCCCTCCTGCCAGAGCTTTTCGACCCTCCCGCTCTCCTCGGGGCCCGGCAGCGAGGCGTCCCCGCCCGGCGCGGCGCGCAGCACGAAACGCCACTCCGGGTTCAGCCGGGCCAGCCACAGGGCGCGCGGGCCCGCGAACCGCAGCGCAGGCGCCCGCAGGTCCGTACGCCCGCGTGCCGCGTCGAGCAGCGCGGGCAGGGCCTCGGCGGGCGGGGCGAACCCGCGCGCGTTCGCCGCCGCCAGCCACTGCGGCAGCAGCTCCATGAGGTCCGGTGCCGTGCCCCTGCGGCCGGTTCCGCCGGTGCCGGGGCGGTCGGCGAGCAGCAGCGCGAGTCTGCGGGCCGCCGGGGCGGGCAACGTGGGGCGCGGATCGGCGGGCGCCGGTTCCGGACGGGGTGCGGCGCGGCCCGGACGCAGCCCGGCACGGCGTCGTACGGTCTCGGCGGCCGCCGCGTCCAGCAGGGCGGCCGGTGCCGTCCGGCCGGGGGCGGCACCGGGGGGCGTACGCCGGTCCGTGCCCAGGAGAGCCGCGGTGACCAGTTCGTCCCAGCTGGGGGCGGGACTCGTGGGTGTCGTGCGCATGGGGGTCCCCTCCGTCTCCGTCACAGGTGGACCGCCTCTCCCGGGCCGGACGGCCAGGCGGTCAGGGGGGTGAAACCCCGGTGGCCGCACTCGCCGAACACCTTCACGGGGGCGCCGCCGGAGAGGGCGACCAGGCGCCACAGACCGGGGCGCGCCGCAGCCGTGGCGGTGAGCGGCAGGGCCGTGTCGCCGTCGACGTCGGCCAGTTGCCAGGAGGTGCCGTCCGGGGTCGGTATGACGTCGTCCAGGGTCACCGGGACGGACTCCTGCCAGGGGTCGTCGCGCAGCGACGCGCCGTAGAGTGCGGCCGCCTCGGTCGTGGTCATACCGGGTGGGCGGGCCGTGGTAGGTGCGGGGGGCGCGAACCGTTCGCCCAGGGCGGCGCGTCGCCGTCCGGCGTCCGGGTAGGCGGACAGCTCCGCGTCCAGGGCGAGGCCGACCGGCAGGGCCAGGTCGGGGGCGCGGCCGGCGGCGCCGTAGGACAGGACGAGGGCGGTGCGGCCCGAGGCGATGCCGTGCAGCCAGATGCGGCGCGTCGTCAGTCTCGGGTCCGGCGTGTCGGTCTGGGCGAGGACCAGCCAGTGGTCGCGCAGCGGCGGGCCGGCCGGGCGGGCGGTCAGGCCGACACGGGAGCGCACCGTGGCCGCCAGGGCCTCCGGGAGCCGCTCGCGGTGCAGCCACCCCCGGTCGAGCAGGTGGAGCAGGGCGCACTCCTCCAGCAGCCGCACCGGCCAGTCGGGGCCGGAACCCGGGATCGCCCCCAACTCCCGGACCCGCGCCGCCAGTCCGGGGGCCTGGGCGTCGACCATGCGGGCCGCCGTCTCCTCCCACCCCTCATGGCCCGCCTGCTCGGCCGAGGCGAGGCCGGAGCGCAGGAGGTCGGCCAGGCGCCGCTCCAGCTCCGTCGCGCCCGCGGTGATCCGCTCGGCGCGCCGCTCCGCCCTGCGGCGCGCCGCCTCCGGATCGGCCACGCCGGAACGGGGACCCGCCGGGTCCGCCTCCCCTTTCTCCCGCGCCCGCCCGCGCCGCCCCGCGATCCACTGCTCGGCCCAGTCCGGCGCCGGCCCCACCGGAACGACCTCCTCCCCGGCCGACCGGAGCAGCAGCCCGCGCACGTGCTCGCACGGGGACGTGCGGCTCGGGCAGGTGCAGTCGTACGCCGGGCCATGGGCGGCGGGCGGCCCCGCCGGGTCGACGACCGTGCGGTACGACGCGCCGTCGCCGCCGCACACCCCCCACACCGCCCCCTCCCGCGAGCGGCCCGCACCCGACCAGGCGCCGGCCGCGCCGAGTTTGCTGCCCGCTTTGCGTGACGCGGAGTCAGGCGCCGGGGCCGGCGCCTGCTCCGTGGTCCGGCGCACCTCCTGCTGAGTCATGCCACCGACGGTAGATCCCCCCACTGACAATCGGCCGCGCACGTCTCCGCCGCACCCCTGCTCCGCGGCGTTTCCGCAGGTCGGAACGCATTGTCAGTGGTGTGGTGCACGGTGGACACCAGACCCGAACCGGCCGAGCTGGAGGGGGACCTCAGCCATGTCCGTGTCCGCAGACCCGACGTTCACGAAACCCGGTCCGACGCAGCCCACGGAGGCGTTGCGGCCGCACGCCGAACACGCCTTCGCCGATGAACTCACCGCGCTCGCCGCCCAGGACGACCGCCCACGCCCGGCCCGCTGGAAGCTGTCGCCGTGGGCCGTCGCCACCTACCTCCTCGGCGGCACCCTGCCCGACGGCACCGCGATCACCCCGAAGTACGTGGGCCCGCGCCGCATCGTCGAGGTGGCCGTCAGCACGCTCGCCACCGACCGCGCCCTGCTGCTGCTCGGCGTGCCCGGCACCGCCAAGACCTGGGTCTCCGAGCATCTGGCCGCGGCGGTCAGCGGCGACTCGACCCTGCTCGTGCAGGGCACGGCGGGCACCCCGGAGGAGGCGATCCGCTACGGCTGGAACTACGCGCAGCTCCTGGCGCACGGCCCGAGCCCGGACGCCCTCGTCCCCAGCCCCGTCATGCGCGCCATGGCGGACGGCACGACGGTCCGCGTCGAGGAATTGACTCGCGTCCCGGCCGACGTTCAGGACACACTCATCACCATCCTGTCGGAGAAGACGCTGCCGATTCCTGAACTGGGGCAGGAGGTTCAGGCGGTCCGCGGCTTCAACCTGATCGCCACTGCCAACGATCGGGACCGCGGGGTCAACGAACTGTCCAGCGCTCTGCGCCGCCGCTTCAACACGGTGGTGCTGCCGCTGCCCGCGAGTGTCGACGCCGAGGTCGACATCGTGGCGCGGCGTGTCGACCAGATCGGCCGCTCCCTCGAGCTGCCGGCCGTGCCGCACGGGGTCGACGAGATCCGCCGCGTGGTGACCGTCTTCCGCGAACTGCGCGACGGCATCACCGCCGACGGCCGTACCAAGCTGAAGTCTCCCACCGGCACGTTGTCCACGGCCGAAGCCATCTCCGTCGTCACCAGCGGTCTCGCCCTGGCCGCGCACTTCGGCGACGGCGTGCTGCGGCCCGACGACCTGGCCGCGGGAATCCTCGGCGCGGTCGTCCGCGATCCGGCCGCCGACCGGGTCGTCTGGCAGGAGTACCTGGAGACGGTGCTCCGCGAACGCGACGGCTGGAGCGACTTCTACCGCGCCTGCAGGGAGGTGAGTGCGTGAACCGGAACGACAAGGACTCGAGATGGCCGCTGCTGCGACCGGCACCGAAGGGGGGTGAGGACATGAACCACAGGAACGAGGACAAGGACTCGCGCTGGCCGCGTGCGTGAGGACGTCCGCAGGAATGCCTTGCGCGGGAGCGACGTCCGCGGGAGCGACACACGCAGCGACGACGTGAGACGCGACGACGTACGACGCATCGACGTATGACGCGACGACGTATGACGCGACGACGTACGACGCGACGACGTACGACGCGGGACGTACGCAGCGACACGGACGGGATGACGGGGGGAAGCGATGACGGGGATCCACGAGAGCGGCCGGCCGGCCGTTGACGCGCGCCGGCCGCTGCTGCTCGGCGTGCGGCATCACGGACCCGGATCGGCGCGGGCGGTGCGGGCGGCGCTGGAGGCCGCCCGGCCCCGGACCGTGCTGATCGAAGGGCCGCCCGAGGCCGACCCGCTGATCCCCCTCGCCGCCGGGCGGGCGATGCGGCCGCCGGTCGCGCTGCTCGCCCACGCCGTCGACGAGCCGGGACGCTCCGCGTTCTGGCCGATGGCCGAGTTCTCTCCCGAGTGGGTGGCGCTGCGCTGGGCGCTGGAGCGGGGCGTTCCGGCCCGCTTCATCGACCTCCCCGCCACCCACACCCTGGCCTGGGACGGCCGGGCGGACGAGGGCGGAGGACGGGCCGCGGAGGAACACGGCGGCGCGCCGGGCGACGGCGTACGCGTCGATCCGCTCGGCGCGCTCGCCGAGGCCGCCGGGTACGACGACGCCGAACGCTGGTGGGAGGACGTCGTCGAACACCGGGGCGCGGGCGGACACGACCCGCTCGCGCCCTTCGCCGCCGTCGAGGAGGCCATGACGGCGGTGCGGGAGACGTACGAGGGCGCGGAGGAGACCCGGGAGCTCGCGCGGGAGGCCTACATGCGGCTCCAAGTGCGGGCGGCGCAAAAGGAGTTCGGTGACGACGGGGTGGCCGTGGTGTGCGGGGCCTGGCATGTGCCGGCCCTGCGCCGGAAGGCCGCCGTCGCCGACGACCGGGCTCTGCTGAAGGGGCTCGCCAAGGTCAGGGCCGAGCTGACCTGGGTGCCGTGGACCCACCGCAGGCTGGCACGGGACGGGGGATACGGGGCGGGGATCGACTCGCCCGGCTGGTACGCGCATCTGTTCGGTGCGCCGGACCGGCCGGTCGAGCGATGGCTGACCAAGGTGGCCGGGCTGCTCCGCGCGGAGGACCGGATCGTGTCCCCGGCGCATGTCATCGAGGCGGTCCGGCTGGCCGGGACGCTCGCCGCCCTGCGCGGTCGGCCGCTGCCCGGCCTGAGCGAGACCACCGACGCGGTACGGGCCGTGCTGTGCGACGGGTCGGACGTGCCCCTGGCGCTGGTGCGGGACCGGCTGATGATCGGGGACGTGCTGGGGGAGGTGCCGGCCGGTGCGCCGGCGGTGCCGCTCCAGCGCGACCTCGACCGGGCGCAGCGCCGGCTGCGGCTCAAGCCGGAGGCGGCCGAGCGGGAGATGGAGCTCGATCTGCGCAAGGAGACCGACGCCGGGCGCAGCAGACTGCTGCACCGGCTGCGGCTGCTGGGCGTGGAGTGGGGCGAGCCGGCCGTCTCGCGCGGCGGTACGGGGACCTTCCGGGAGACCTGGCGACTGCGCTGGGAACCGGAGCTGTCCGTGCGGGTCGCCGAGGCCGGGGTGTGGGGGACGACCGTCCGCGCCGCGGCGACCGCGAGGACGGAGGCGGACGCCGTCACCGCGAGGGGCCTCGCCGAGGTGACCGCCCTCGCCGAGCGCTGTCTGCTGGCCGGGCTTCCCGACGCGCTGCCCACCGTGATGCGGGTCCTCAGCGACCGGGCGGCGCTCGACACCGACGTCGGCCATCTCGCCCAGGCCCTGCCCGCGCTGGTCCGCTCCCTGCGCTACGGCGACGTACGCGGGACCGACACCGGTGCGCTGACGGAGGTCGCCGAGGGCCTCGCCGAGCGCGTCTTCGTCGGTCTGCCGCCGGCCTGCACCGGCCTGGACGCGGACGCGGCGGAGGAGATGCGGCGCCATGTGGACGCGGTGCACGGGGCGGTGGGGTTGCTGGAGGAGACGGCGGGGCTGCGGGGGGCTGCCGTTGCGGATTCCGACCCGGCCGGGACACCGCAGGTCGGCGGAGCCGCCTCCGCGGGCGACGGGAAGGCGGACGGCGGCGGGCAGTTGCGGGCGCGCTGGTGGGGGGTGTTGCGCAGGCTGGCGGGGCGGGATCGGGTCGCGGGCGTCGTCCGGGGCCGGGTGGTGCGCCTGTTGCTGGACGGCGGGGAGGTCGGTCAGGAGGAGGCGGCCCGGCTCATGGGGCTCGCCCTGTCGCCCGGGACGCCGCCCGGAGAGGCGGCCGCGTGGATCGAGGGCTTCGTCGGCGGCGGATCCGGGGGCGGGCTGCTGCTCGTGCACGACGAGCGGTTGCTGGGGCTGGTCGACGGATGGCTCACCCGGGTGCCGGCGGAGGCGTTCACGGATGTGCTGCCGCTGCTGCGGCGGACGTTCTCGGCGTATGAGCCGGGGGTGCGCAGAACGCTCGGCGAGTTGGTGCGGCGGGGGCCGGGGGAGCGGGTGAGTGCGGTGGTGGGGCCGGGGGCGGGAGTGCCCGGGTTCGCCTCCGAGCTCGATACCGGGCGGGCCGACGCGGTCCTGCCGGTGGTGCGGCTGCTGCTGGGACTGGGGGGCGACTCCGGTGCGAACTCAGGGGGCCCCGAAAACACCGGGGGCAGCGAACGCACCGAAGGCACCGAGGACACCGCAGGCACCGGAGGCACCGAAGGCACCGTGGACACCGGGGGCACCGCGCGCACCGAAGGCACCGCAGGCACCGAGGACACCGAAGGAACCGAAGGCACCGACGACACCGAAGGCACCGAGGACAACGACCTTGCGGGGGTGGTGGGATGACCGTCGATTCGATCGGTCCGGGGCAGGAGCGGCTGCGGCGGTGGCGGCTGGTGCTCGGTGGGGACGCGGCGGACGGTACCGGGCAGGAGCTGTCCGGGCGGGACGCGGCGATGGACGGGGCGCTCAGCGCGCTCTACGGGAAGACGGAGCGCCCGGCGGCGGGAAGGGACCGTTCGGCGGGGCTCGGGGCGTCGGCGCCGTCCGTGGCGCGGTGGCTCGGCGACATCCGGACGTACTTCCCCACCTCCGTCGTCCAGGTGATGCAGCGTGACGCCATCGACCGGCTCGGGCTGTCGACGCTGCTGCTGGAGCCGGAGATGCTCGAGGCGGTCGAGGCCGACGTCCATCTCGTCGGCACACTGCTCTCGCTCGGCAAGGCGATGCCGGAGACGGTGAAGGAGACGGCTCGGGCCGTCGTGCGCAAGGTGGTGGCGGACCTGGAGAAGCGGCTCGCCACGCGGACCCGGGCCACCCTCACCGGTGCCCTCGACCGCAGCGCCCGTGTCCACCGGCCACGCCATCACGACATCGACTGGAACCGCACGATCGCCGCCAACCTCAGGCACTACCTGCCCGAACACGGCACGGTCGTGCCGGAGCGGCTGGTCGGACACGGGCGGGCGGCGCGGTCCCTGAAGAAGGAGGTCGTCCTCTGCGTCGACCAGTCGGGGTCGATGGCGGCCTCCGTCGTCCACGCCGCCGTCTTCGGGGCGGTGCTCGCCTCGATGCGGTCGATCGACACCCGGCTCGTCGTGTTCGACACCGCGGTCGTCGATCTCACCGACCAACTGGCCGACCCCGTCGACGTCCTCTTCGGCACCCGGCTCGGCGGCGGTACGGACATCAACCGGGCGCTCGCGTACTGCCAGTCGCACATCACGCGGCCCGCCGAGACGGTCGTCGTCCTCATCAGCGATCTCTACGAGGGCGGCATACGCGACGAGATGCTGAAGCGGGTCGCGGCGATGAAGGGGGCGGGAGTGCAGTTCGTGGCCCTCCTGGCACTCTCGGACGAGGGGGCTCCGGCCTACGACCGGGAGCACGCGGCCGCGCTCGCGGCCCTCGGTGTGCCGGCGTTCGCCTGCACACCGGATCTGTTCCCGGAAGTGATGGCGGCGGCGCTCGAGAAGCGGCCGCTTCCCGTCCCGGACACCGTGTGACATCCGCGCCGTCCGCTCCGCGCCGTCCCCTCCCTGTCGTCACATCCGTGTCGTCCGCTCCGCGCCGTCCCCTCCCTGTCGTCACATCCGTGTCGTCCGCTCCGCGCCGTCCCCTCCCTGCCGTCACATCCGTGTCGTCCCCTCCGCGCCGCCTCCTCCGTGTCGTCACACCCCCATCGCCAAAAGGGACATGGATGACATGCGGGCACATCGGTACCCCGGCGGTTGGGTCGGCACGGGATTCGCGTGCAAGGATCGGTGGCACGTTCCGTCGCACGGGAGGATCCTCCCTTCTTGACCTCGCCCGCCCTTGTGCCCGGTGCCGCTCTGCGTGTTCTGCGTGAGGCGGCCGGGCGGCGTGTGCTCCAACTGGCGCTGCTGGTGGGCGGGTTGCTCGCGTTCGGCCTGCTGTGCGGGGGTCAGGCGCAGGCGGCGGAGGGAACGCCGTCGGTCGTGACGGACCTGACGTCCCAGGTGTCGCGGACGGCTTCGGCCGTGACGACCCCTCCCGCTTCCACGTCTGCGCCGTCCTCGCCTCTCGTGGTGGACGCCGACCGGGTGCTGCGTCCCGTGCGTGAGGTCGTGACGACGGTGACCGGGCAGGTGGCGCGGGTCGCCGCGGAACTGCCCCTCCCGTCGGTGCCGGAGCTGCCGGCTCTGCCCGACCTCGGCGATGCGACGGATCTGCCGGACGTCTCCGAGCCGCCCGCGCTTCCGGTGCAGACCCTGCCGGTGCAGCCCCTTCCGGTGCCGGTCACGCAGGCGCCCGTGCCGGACGCCCCGGTGCCTTCGACGCCTCACGAGGACCGCTCCCGGCACGCTTCCCCGGGGCACGAGGCGGCCCACGCGGCCACGGTGTCGTACCGTCCCGTGGTGCCCGCCCCCGCCCCCGTCCTCGGTGGGGTGGCCGGCCGGAGCGCGGCGTCGCACAGCCCGGTGCCCGTGCGCGCCGGCCAGGTCCCCGCGCCCCGCGCGCCCGGCGGTGTGCCCAGCGGTCTGCTGAGCGGTGCGTCCGCGCTCGGCGGCGGGGCCTCGCGGCACGGCGACACGCACGCCGTGACGGCCTCGTACGCGGTGCCGGTGCCGCTGGTGTCCGGCGGTGCCGTGCGGTCGGGCGCGGCCGAGACCCGCGACAGGTACCGGGACGTTCCGGTCTTCCCCGGCTAGGACGGGGCAGCCCCTTCCCTCGCTGCAGACCTGCCGCGCGGGGGTGGAACAGGTCTGCCCACCCGCCGGAGCTCCCTCTCCGGCGCCGGAACGTCCCCCAGCCTTCCGAAGGCTCGGACCCTCTCAAAGGATCTGACGCACGCATGAACGACGCACGCATGAACAACGACATTCGCCGTTCCCCCGTGACAGCCCCCCGCACCGGCGCCGGCTGGGCGTTCGGCGCCGTCACGGACACCGTCGCCAACCCGGCCGACGGCACCGCCACCGTCACCCACATCCGCTCCAAGGCCGCGGCCAGGGCGCGCAACGGAGCCGCCCGGGTCATCCAGGGCGCCAGGGCCGCCCGCGCGGAGAAGGCCCTGCGCGCCGCGACGAAGACCGAGCCCGGGGCCGCGACGGGAGCCGGGGCCGCGACGGGAGCCGACGCGGGCGGGCTCGCCGCACCCGGGGCGGCCGTGCACGGGGTGGTGCCGGTCGCCGGTCGGGCCGTCGTGGACGCGCACGGGCCGGCGTACGGCGTGGTCGGCGACGCACGGCCGTACACCGACGGGGGCCTCGGCGCGGCGGAGCCGTGCACGCACGGCCTGATCCGGCGGACGGACGATCCGGCACACGGCACCGAGATCGAGATCGCCCCCTTCGCGGCCGGCCCCCACCCCGTCTGATCGCTCGGCGCCCGAGCGCCCTGCGCCTCCCCGGCGCATCCATGGTCTTCGTGAGGTCGTCGGCCCGGACGGACGAAAGCCGTCGGACTGTTCGGGTGGCGTCCCGCGGAGGGGGGTGAGGGGTCCCCATTGGGGTGGGGACCGCTCGCCCCGAGCCCCTGTAAGGGCTGGTCAAGGGGCCTCACCGGGTCAACCCCAACCCGGTGAGGCCCCGCACGCGCGACACTGCGTGTCAGTGAGTGCGGCATCGTGTGACAGGTATCACCGCTTGGGTGTGACCCTCGATTTAGGGCCTCCCCGCAAGCGGCGATAACCTGCGAGACGGACATGCCGCGCGCTCGGACACCGTGTGCGCTTCCCCTGTGACCCATGCGGACGTCACGTTGCCCTTCGCGGCACGCCCACGCATCCAACGAACCGCTAGATCACTGATAGGGACGGAAGCGCGTGGACCTGTTCGAGTACCAGGCGAGGGACCTCTTCGCCAAGCACGATGTACCGGTGCTGGCCGGTGAAGTCATCGACACGCCTGAGGCGGCCCGCGCAGCCACCGAGCGCCTCGGTGGCAAGTCTGTCGTCAAGGCCCAGGTGAAGGTCGGCGGCCGTGGCAAGGCCGGTGGCGTGAAGCTCGCCGCCACCGCCGACGAGGCCGTGGAGCACGCCACCAACATCCTCGGCATGGACATCAAGGGCCACACGGTCCACAAGGTGATGATCGCCGAGACCGCGCCCGAGATCGTGGAGGAGTACTACGTCTCCTTCCTCCTCGACCGTGCCAACCGCACCTTCCTCTCCATCGCGTCCGTCGAGGGCGGCATGGAGATCGAGGAGGTGGCGGCCACCCGTCCGGAGGCCGTCGCCAAGACGCCGATCGACGCCAACGAGGGTGTCACCGAGGAGAAGGCCCGCGAGATCGTCGCGGCCGCCAAGTTCCCGGCCGAGGTCGCGGACAAGGTCGTGAACGTCCTGGTCAAGCTGTGGGACACCTTCATCAAGGAGGACGCCCTCCTGGTCGAGGTCAACCCGCTGGCCAAGGTCGCCTCCGGTGACGTCATCGCCCTGGACGGCAAGGTCTCCCTGGACGAGAACGCCGAGTTCCGTCAGCCGGAGCACGAGGCCCTCCAGGACAAGGCGTCGGCCAACCCGCTCGAGGCCGCCGCCAAGGAGAAGAACCTCAACTACGTCAAGCTCGACGGCGAGGTCGGCATCATCGGCAACGGCGCGGGTCTCGTCATGAGCACCCTCGACGTCGTCGCGTACGCCGGTGAGAACCACGGTGGCGTCAAGCCCGCCAACTTCCTCGACATCGGCGGCGGCGCCTCCGCGGCCGTCATGGCCAACGGTCTCGAGATCATCCTCGGCGACCCGGACGTCAAGTCGGTCTTCGTCAACGTCTTCGGCGGCATCACCGCGTGCGACGAGGTCGCCAACGGCATCGTGCAGGCGCTGAAGCTCCTGGAGGACCGCGGCGAGGACGTCACCAAGCCGCTCGTCGTGCGTCTGGACGGCAACAACGCCGAGCTGGGTCGTCAGATCCTCTCCGACGCCAACCACCCGCTGGTCCAGCGCGTGGACACCATGGACGGCGCGGCCGACAAGGCCGCCGAGCTCGCGGCCGCGAAGTAAGGGACGAGGGACACCACAGCCATGGCTATCTTCCTCAACAAGGACAGCAAGGTCATCGTCCAGGGCATGACCGGTGCCACGGGCATGAAGCACACCAAGCTCATGCTGGCCGACGGCACGAACATCGTCGGCGGCGTGAACCCCCGCAAGGCCGGCACGTCCGTCGACATCGACGGCAACGACATCCCGGTCTTCGGCACGGTCGCCGAGGCGATCGAGAAGACGGGCGCCAACGTCTCCGTCCTCTTCGTGCCGCCGGCCTTCGCGAAGGCCGCCGTCGTCGAGGCGATCGACGCCGAGATCCCCCTCGCGGTCGTCATCACCGAGGGCATCGCCGTCCACGACTCGGCCGCGTTCTACGCGTACGCCGTGTCCAAGGGCAACAAGACCCGCATCATCGGCCCGAACTGCCCGGGTCTGATCACCCCGGGTCAGTCGAACGCCGGCATCATCCCGGGCGACATCACCAAGCCGGGCCGTATCGGCCTGGTCTCGAAGTCCGGCACGCTGACGTACCAGATGATGTACGAGCTGCGTGACATCGGCTTCTCGTCGGCGGTGGGCATCGGTGGCGACCCCGTCATCGGCACGACCCACATCGACGCGCTCGCCGCGTTCGAGGCCGACCCCGACACCGACCTGATCGTGATGATCGGTGAGATCGGTGGCGACGCCGAGGAGCGCGCCGCGGCCTTCATCAAGGAGAACGTGAAGAAGCCGGTCGTCGGCTACGTCGCGGGCTTCACCGCGCCCGAGGGCAAGACCATGGGCCACGCGGGCGCCATCGTCTCCGGCTCCTCCGGTACCGCCGCCGCGAAGAAGGAGGCCCTCGAGGCCGCCGGCGTCAAGGTCGGCAAGACGCCGACCGAGACGGCGAAGCTGGCGCGCGAGATCCTCGCGGGCTGAACGGCTTCTCGTTTCCCGCGTTGATGGGCCCGTTCCCGGGTGGGGACGGGCCCATCGGCGTGCCGGGAGGTCGTCACCGGGTCGTCACCGGGTCTCCGGCAGCAGCTTCTCGGGGCCGCTCGCGGGGTTCGAGCGGAGCTTCCTGCGCAGGGCCGTCTGCTTCTTCGACAGGGCGCCCGGGGCCGCTTCCGGGGGGACTCCCCGGACGGTCTTGCCCGGGGGGACCGGGGGGTCGTAGCGGGTGGGGGCCGTGCGGAGGGTCAGGGCGGTCGCGCCGATGATGGCGACCGTGAAGGCGATCGCCGCCCGGGTCCAGAAGCGGGCGCGGCGTTCGCTGCCCGCGCGGACGGCCGTGGGACGGGCCGCGCGCAGGCGTTCCGCGGAGGCCACCTCGGCGAGACGCGTGTGCAGCGCGGCGGGGTCGGCGAGCTGGGGCAGGGCCGCGGCGAGGGCCTCTCGCGCGTGCAGCAGGCGGTGCGCGGTCGCCGGTGTGCTCGCCTCCGTCTCCGCCGCCGTCTCCGGCAGGTCGAGGCCGACACCGTCGTAGAGCAGGAGCGTACGGCGGTACGACGGCGGAAGCGTCAGGAGTACGGCGAGCAGGGCGCGGTCGGCCGCGTCGGCGGGCGGGGGTTCGGGGTGCCGGAAGCGGGGGCGGAACCGGTGCCAGGGGGAGAGCGCGTACTCGTGCGCGGCGGCCCGCACCCAGCTCGCCGGATCGCGGTCGACGGCCACCTCGGGCCAGCGCTGCCAGGCGAGTTGGAAGGCCTGTTCGACCGACTCGCGGGCGAGTTCGCGGCGGCCGCAGAGGAGGTAGGTCTGCCGTACGAGGGCGGGGGCGCAGAACGCGTACAGCGTGTCGAAGGCCTGAGCGGGTGTCAGGCGGGTGCGGACGGTGGAGCGGTGGGGTTCGGGGCGCTGTCCGGTCCCGGCGGGGGTGCCGGGCGGGGGCGTCGGGTTCTTCACGCGTACGCCTCCGGCGTGCGGCGGTGCCGGGAGCTGCTTCGTACGAAAAAGAACATAACCGTATATTGAGTGACACGGCGAGGGTTCGCCTGTTACGCCGGTAAAGCGCGTGTCGTTGGGAGCATGGCGAGTGTGACGCCGCCTTCGCTCTCCCGCCTGTCCCGCCCCTCCTTTCTCTCCTCTCGCTCGTCCCTCTCCTCCCCCTCCTCCCTCTCCTTCCGTATGCGGGACCGCTCGCCGGGGCTCGTGGCCTCCGTGTTCGGTGGGGTGCTGGCCGCCGGGCTGGGGCTCGGGGTGTTCGCGGTGCTGGTGATGGTGCTGTGGATCAGTTCGCCGTATCCGGACAGCGGGCCCGGTGGGGCGCTGCATGTGGCCGCCGCGTTGTGGCTGTTGGCGCACGGGGCGGAGCTGGTGCGCGTCGACACGTTGTCCGGGGTGCCGGCGCCGGTCGGGGTCACGCCGTTGCTGCTGCTCGTGCTGCCGGTGTGGCTGCTGCACCGGGCCGCACGGGATGCGGTGGAGGGGGCGGAGGGAGGTGCTCCGGTCGGTGCCCGTACGGCCTGGGTGGGGGTCGTCGCGGGGTATCTCGGGGTGGGGGCGGGGGTGGCCTGGTATGCGGCCGGGGGTGTGCTGCGGCCCTCGTGGATGGGGACAGTGTGGGTGCCGGCGGTGGCCGTGGCGGCGGCGGGGGTGGGGGTGTGGTCGGCGGGCGGGCGTCCTCGTGAGGAGCTCGCGCGGATGGTGCCCGGGTGGGTGGGGAGGGGGCTGTCCGGTGGGGGTGCGAGTGCGGTGGTCGGGCGGGCCGTGGGGGCGGGGGCCGGGACCCTGGTGGGGGGCGGGGCGGTGGTGGTGGCGGTGTCGTCGGTGTGGCACGCCGGGGCGGCTCGGGTGGCGTTTCTGCAGCTCACGGAGGGGTGGTCGGGGCGGTTCGCGGTGTTGCTGCTGTGTCTGGCGCTGGTGCCGAACGCGGCGGTGTGGGGGGCGGCGTATGCGGTGGGGCCGGGGTTCGTGCTGGGGGTGGGGCATGTGGTGACGCCGTTGGGGTCGGATCCGGCGCCGTTGCTGCCGCCGTTTCCGCTGTTGGCGGCGGTGCCGGGGGCGGGGGCGGGGACGGTGTGGAACTGGGCGGCCGGGGTGGTGCCGGTGGTGGCCGGGGTGGTGGTGGGGGTGTGCGTGGGGGGTGCGGCCGCAGGGTCCGGTGGGGGTGTGGCGGTGGCGCCGGTCGAGGCGTGGTCGCGGTGGCGGACCGTGAGGGGTGTGGTGGCCGCGGGGGTGGGGTGCGCGGTGGTGGCGGGGGTGCTTGCCTGGGTGGCCGGTGGGCCGCTGGGGGTTGGGGTGATGGCTCGGTTCGGGCCGGTGGGGTGGCAGGTGGGGGGTGCGGTGGTGGTGTGGGTGGTGGCGGTGGGGGTGCCGGTGGGGATGTGGGTGCGGAGGTGGAGGGGGCGGGGGGTCGGGGAGTTCTCTTGGACGGGGGTGGGCGTGGCCGTGGGCGCGGGGACAGTGGAGGTGCCGGAGTCGCGGGATGACGGCGAGCCCTATGACTTCGACGCCGTGGAGGCGGTGGGCCTGGCGGAGGAAGGGGAGGTGGCGGTGGCGCCGGGGGAGCCGGGGTGGCATGGGGAGGAGGCTCGGGAGGTGCGGTGGGCTGCGTTGCGGGAGGTCGCGGGTGACGGGGAGCCTGGCTGAGCCCCGGCTCTTCTCGCCTCCGCCGCCCCTGCCCTTCCCCTCCCCCAGGGGCTCCGCCCCTTCGACCCCGCCCTGGGGCTCCGCCCCCTGGACCCCCGGTCGGCCCCGAAAGGGCCTCGTCCTCAAACGCCGGACGGGCGGAAACACACCCGTCGGTGGTCTAGGTGTTCGCTCCCAGGATGTTCTTCAGTTCCTTGGGGAGGAGGTCGTTGCACGATTGTCTGGCCTCGTTGGTGAGGGCGTCCTTGGTGCAGGTGTAGTAGTCGCGGTAGACGAGCTGCGCGGTGAAGGTGACCGCGACCAGGGCGAGGGCCAGGGACGCGGTGACCAGGCCGCTGATGGCCGCCGTCGTCTGGGGGCGGGACGTGGGGGCCGCCGGGGTGTCCGGGCTGGGCGTGGGGGGCTTGGTGCGCAGGGCGCTGATGCCCCAGTTCAGGGCGAGCGCGCCGAGGAGCAGGGCCACGTACGGCCAGCCGAAGAGGGCGAAGAAGAAGGCCCACATGCCGCACAGCAGGGCGTAGCGTGCCCGGCGCTGGGCGGGGTCCGTGGGGTCCCAGCGGGGGTTGGGGGTGGGGTTCGGGCCCTCGGGGCCGCCCCCGGGACGCTCACCGAAGCCGCCGCCGGGCGCGCGGCCGGGCTGCTGGTCGCTCCAGTGGCCGCCCCAGGGGGAGTGACCGCCGGGCGGTGTGCCGCCCCCGCCGTCGCCCGGGCCTCCGCCGTTCCACGGCCCGCCGTTGCCGGGGCCTGTGCCGTTGCCCTGGCCGTCGTCCGGGCCCTGGCCGCCGCCGTTCGGTGGGCCCCAGGGGGCCGGGGTGTCGCCGCCGGACGCCGGGTGGCGGGGGTGCCAGGGGCGGTCGGGGGTGCCCTCGGCGGGTGGGGCGAAGGGGTTGTCCTCGTCGCCCCGCGGTTCGTCCGACTCGGGAGGCGATGACGGGCGCTCGCGCAGCAGGGCGCCGCGCTCTCCCGGCACGGGCTGCGGGGGGAGCGGGTGGAGTCGCAGGCTGCGGTCCGGCATCAAGTGAGCGTCTTCCCCTAGGTGATACGGCGGTCCAGCTTCGGCATGAGTCGAGCTCTCGGAGAGGGAACGCACCGCGCGGACACCGCGTTCCCGTTCCCGCTCCTCTTCCCGCTCCTCGCAGACGCTACCTTCCGGCCACGCCCCCGTCCCGTGGGGGCCGCCTGGTGTGCCGGTATCGTTGCTGACGGTCGGCTGCTTCGTAGGCTTCCCCGTATCCAGGGACGCGATGCATTCGTACGAACGTACAAGTTCACACGTTCGCGCGTTCGCATGTCGCCGCCGGCCTCGCGCAGTCGCCTCCCGAGAAAGGGCTCCCCCGTGGCCGCCAAGCCGTCCGTGGCCAAGCGCCTCGTCGTGCTGGTCTCCGGATCCGGTACGAATCTGCAGGCACTCCTCGACGAGATCGCCGCCACCGGCGCCGAGGCCTACGGGGCCGAGATCGTCGCCGTGGGGGCCGACCGGGACGGGATCGAGGGGCTGGCCCGCGCCGAGCGGGCCGGCATCCCCACCTTCGTGCGGAAGGTCAAGGACTACGGGAGCCGGGAGGAGTGGGACGCCGCCCTCGCCGAGGCCGTCGCCGCCCACGAGCCCGACCTCGTCGTCTCCGCCGGGTTCATGAAGATCGTGGGCAAGGAGTTCCTGGCCCGCTACGGGGGGCGGTTCGTCAACACGCACCCCGCGCTGCTGCCCAGTTTCCCCGGGGCGCACGGGGTGCGGGACGCGCTGGCGTACGGGGCCCGGGTCACGGGCTGCACCGTCCACTTCGTCGACGACGGTGTCGACACCGGACCCATCATCGCCCAGGGCGTGGTCGAGGTCCGCAACGAGGACGACGAGAGCGCTCTGCACGAGCGCATCAAGGAAGTCGAGCGAAGGCTGCTCGTCGAGGTCGTGGGGCGGCTCGCCCGCAACGGCTATCGCATTGAGGGACGAAAGGTAGTTATCCAGTGACCGCCCAGACCGCAGAGAGCAGCTCCCAGCGGGCGATCCGGCGCGCGCTCGTCAGCGTGTACGACAAGACCGGGCTCGAGGAGCTCGCCCGTGGGCTGCACGAGGCCGGCGTCGAGCTGGTCTCGACCGGGTCCACCGCCTCCCGTATCGCCGCCACCGGCGTCCCCGTCACCAAGGTCGAGGAGCTCACCGGCTTCCCCGAGTGCCTGGACGGTCGCGTCAAGACCCTGCACCCCAAGGTCCACGCGGGGATCCTCGCCGACCTGCGCCTCGACAGCCACCGTGAGCAGCTCACCGAGCTCGGCGTCGAGCCGTTCGACCTGGTCGTCGTCAACCTCTACCCGTTCCGTGAGACCGTCGCCTCCGGGGCCTCCGACGACGAGTGCGTCGAGCAGATCGACATCGGCGGCCCGTCGATGGTCCGGGCGGCCGCGAAGAACCATCCGTCCGTCGCCGTCGTCACCAGCCCGGCCCGCTACGGCGACGTCCTCGCCGCCGTGCAGAGCGGCGGCTTCGACCTCGCCGCCCGCAAGCGCCTCGCCGCCGAGGCCTTCCAGCACACCGCCGCCTACGACGTCGCGGTCGCCTCCTGGTTCGCCTCCTCCTACGCCCCCGTCGACGAGTCGCGCTTCCCCGACTTCCTCGGCGCCACCTGGGAGCGTCAGAGCACCCTGCGCTACGGCGAGAACCCGCACCAGCCCGCCGCGCTCTACACCGACGGCAGCGGCACCGGCCTCGCGCAGGCCGAGCAGCTCCACGGCAAGGAGATGTCGTACAACAACTACACGGACACGGACGCCGCGCACCGTGCCGCGTACGACCACGCCGAGCCGGCCGTCGCGATCATCAAGCACGCCAACCCGTGCGGCATCGCGACCGGTGCCGATGTCGCCGAGGCACACCGCAAGGCGCACGCCTGCGACCCGCTGTCGGCCTTCGGCGGGGTCATCGCCGTCAACCGGCCCGTCAGCAAGGAGATGGCCGAGCAGGTCGCGGAGATCTTCACCGAGGTCATCGTCGCGCCCGACTACGAGGAGGGGGCCCTGGAGGCCCTCACCAAGAAGAAGAACATCCGGGTGCTGAAGGCGCCGAACGGTCCGTCCAGCACCGTCGAGCTCAAGCCCATCGGCGGCGGCGCGCTGCTGCAGGTCGCCGACCGTCTCCAGGCCGACGGCGACGACCCGGCACACTGGACCCTGGCGACCGGTGAGGCCCTCAGCCCCGAGGAGCTGGGCGAACTCGCCTTCGCCTGGAAGGCGTGCCGGGCCGTGAAGTCCAACGCGATCCTGCTGGCCAAGGACGGCGCCTCGGTCGGTGTCGGCATGGGCCAGGTCAACCGGGTCGACTCCTGCAAGCTCGCCGTGGAGCGGGCCGGCGAGGAGCGGGCGCGCGGTTCCTACGTCGCCTCGGACGCGTTCTTCCCCTTCCCGGACAACATCGACGTCCTGGCCGCCGCCGGCGTCAAAGCCATCGTGCAGCCGGGTGGTTCGGTCCGCGACGAGCTGGTGGTCGAGGCCGCGCAGAAGGCGGGCATCACCATGTACTTCACCGGGACGCGGCACTTCTTCCACTGAGGGGCCGTACGGCGAGGAGGGCGGTCCGGCGCGATGCCGGGCCGCCCTCCGGCGTCCGTGCGGTAACCCGGTTCAGTGGCGCGGGCGGTTGAACCAGGCGCCGCCCCTGATCATGGCGACGAGGATGGTGATGCCGAAGGCGAGCGAGATGATGCCGCCGAGGGCGCCCGAGGCCGCCGTCTCCGACAGGCCGCGCCCGATGTTGACGAGGCTGCCGAGGATCATCAGCGAGGCGTAGACCATCGTCCCGATACGGATGCCGCCGCGGCCGTTGCGCATCTTCACGCCCAGGAAGACCGACAGGCTGCCGAGGGCCAGCATCAGCACCGCGATCCCGGCGACCACCCCGGCCACCAGACCCGTGTCGCCGTCCGAACTGCCCGCCGCCGCGATGAGGATGCCGAAGATCACGGCGGCCAGGAACTGGAAGCCGGCGAGGATGAACAGCAGCACCCGGGCGGTCTGGACGATCCCCGGCATCTGCATCGGCATCTGCATGGGGTAGCCGTAGCCCTGCGGGACCGGCGGCGCCTGCGGGTAGCCGTAGCCGGGCTGGCCCTGGGGAGCGGTCGGGTAGCCGTAGCCGGGCTGCTGCGGGGAGGGGTAGGAGGGGTAGCCGGGCTGCTGCGGCGGCTGTCCGGGCTGCGGCTGCTGGGGCGGGCCGTAGGGGTTGTTCGGGTCGCCGAAACTCATGGCGTGTCTTCCTCCGTCGACGGTCGAGTGCGGGGACGACGGGCGGCGCACTGCGGAGGAAGATCAGAGATGCGGTGCGTCCCCCCGGTACTGCCCGCGGCACTGTGGCGTCAATCGTTCTGCAATGGCCGGTTTCTTGTCCAGTTCCTTATGCGGCTTCCTTGTGTGGCTTCCTCGTGCGGCTTCGTCGTGCGGCTTCCCCGTGCGGCGGCTGCGGGGCCGGATTGGAACCGGGAGCCCGTCATCCGGGAGGATGGGGTCATGACCGCCCAGATTCTCGATGGCAAGGCCACCGCGGCCGAGATCAAGTCAGAGCTGGCCGCCCGCGTGGCGGCGCTGAAGGAGAAGGGCGTGATGCCCGGCCTCGGCACGATCCTCGTCGGGGACGACCCCGGCAGCCAGAAGTACGTCGCCGGCAAGCACCGCGACTGCGCCCAGGTCGGCATCGCCTCCATCCAGCGCGAACTGCCCGCCACCGCCACGCAGGAGGAGATCGAGGCGGTCGTCCGCGAGCTCAACGACGACCCGGCCTGCACCGGCTACATCGTCCAGCTGCCGCTGCCCAAGGGCATCGACGAGAACCGCATCCTGGAGCTGATGGACCCGGCCAAGGACGCCGACGGACTGCACCCGATGAACCTCGGCCGGCTCGTCCTCAACGAGCCCGCGCCGCTGCCCTGCACCCCCAACGGGGTACTCACCCTGCTGCGCCGCCACGGCGTCGAGATCAAGGGCGCCGAGGTCGTGGTCGTCGGCCGAGGGGTCACCATCGGCCGCCCGATGCCGCTGCTGCTCACCCGCCGCAGCGAGAACGCGACCGTGACCCAGTGCCACACCGGCACCCGGGACCTCGCGGCCCACCTCAAGCGCGCGGACATCGTGGTCGCCGCCGCCGGGTCCGCCCACCTCATCCGCCCCGAGGACATCAAGCCGGGCGCGGCCGTCCTCGACGTGGGTGTCTCGCGCGACGCCGAGGGCCGGATCAAGGGCGACGTCCACCCGGACGTCCGCGAGGTCGCCGGCTGGATCTCCCCGAACCCCGGCGGCGTCGGCCCCATGACGCGTGCCCAGCTGCTCGTCAACGTGGTCGAGGCGGCGGAGCGCAGTGCCGGCTGAGCAGACCCCCGGCGAGGCCGAGGACATCGAGGTACGGGACCCCGTCAGCGCCCCCGACGCGGACGGTGTGGCCCGTCGGCACACGCGGCGCTTCCCGCTGTTCACCAGGGACACCGCGCGCCCCGAGGGGGCGGGGCGGGCCGCGGCCGGCGATGCGCTGGCCGCTCGGCAGTGGCCGATCATCGTCGTCCTGGCGCTGGTCGCCCTCGGGCTGCTGGTGACCGCGCTCGACCAGTTCCGGGCGGGCACGATCGTGATCGGGGTCGGGCTGCTGACCGGGGCGGTGCTGCGGTGGCTGCTGCCCGGGGTGGGCATGCTCGCGGTGCGGTCCAGGTTCACCGACATCGCCACGTACGCGGTGCTGGGGGCGGTGATCGTGCTGCTCGCGCTGATGGCCCAGCCGGATCCCTGGCTGCAGATTCCCTTTTTAAAGGACACGCTGCATTTCACCGTCAGTAGCTAGATGAGTTCCCCGCGCCCCTTCGGGCCGGGAACCGGGTGGGCCCCCGGTGTCGTCCCGTCCAGGGGATCGACGAGGAGGTGGGCGGGATGGGCGCCTGGCAGCCGCTGCCGGACGGGCTGCCGCCGGAGGTACGGCACTTCGTGGAGCGACTGCGGCAGCTCAAGGACGGCACGGGGCTGAGCCTCGCCGCACTCGGCGCCCGCACCGCGTACAGCAAGTCCTCCTGGCAGCGCTATCTCAACGCCGTCCAGCCACCGCCCCGGCAGGCCGTCGCCGCGCTGTGCCGGGTCGCGGGGCTGACCGGCGCGGACGCCGAACGGCACGTCGTGCGCTGGGAACTCGCCGTGGAGGCCTGGCCGCGGCCGGCCCCGGCCCACCCCGGCGAGGCGTACGAGGACGACCCCACCGTCCCCTGGTGGGAACGCCTGGACGAGCCCGAGCCGGCCCGGCCCGCCGGACGCCTTCTCCTCCTCGCGGTCCTGCTGCTGCTCGCCCTGCTGCTCACCGCGGTCGGCGGGGCGATGGCCTTCGGCTGAGACAGGGAGGGGGCTCCATGCCTCGTTGGCGGGATCTGCCGGACGAACTCGACCCGCACGTACGCGAGTTCGCCGAGCAGCTGCGCGGGGTGGTGGACCGGGCGGGGCTGAGCCTCGCGACGGTCGCCGACCGCACCGGGTACGCCACGACCTCCTGGGAGAAGTACCTCGACGGCCGGCTGCTCGCGCCCAGGGGCGCGGTCGTCGCCCTCGCCGAGGTCACCGGCACTCCGTCGGCCCGGCTGATCACGCTGTGGGAGCCCGCCCAGCGGGCCTGGAGCCGTGCGGAGCTGCGGCAGGCACGGACCGTGGACGATGTGCGCATCGGCCGGGCGCGAGCCGCACCGGGGGAGTTCGGGCCACCGCGGGGCGGACCACGGGAGCCGGGGCGTGCGGGGGCGTCGCCGTCCGGCGCCGGCGGGGGAGCGGGGCGGCGGCCCCGTGCGCAGCGGCCGGCGCTGTTCCTCGCCGGGGTCGCGGGGGTGCTGGGCCTCGCCGTGGGCGCGTTCCTGCTGACCGACGCCGTGACCCCGGGGCGGACCGCGGAGGGCTCCGGCTCGCCCTCGCCGTCGGCCCGGACCAGTGCGGCCCTGCCCTCCGGGGTGCTGTGCGCGGGCTCCGGCTGCACGGGCGAGGACGCCGAGCGGATGGGGTGCAGCGGCGATTCGGCGACCACGGCGAAGAGCACGACGGTCGGCCCGGCCGTGGTCGAGGTCCGCTACAGCAGGATCTGCGGCGCCGCATGGGGGCGGATCGTGCGGGCCGTACCGGGGGACGTGGTCAGGGTGACGGTCGGCTCGCACAGCCGGACCGGCACCGTCGGCGCCGCCGGCGAGACGATCGCGTACACCCCGATGATCGCCGTACGCGGCCCCGGCCAGGCGAAGGCGTGCGCGGTGCTGGCCTCGGGCGTCCAAGGGTGCACCGGCTAGCGGCACCCGGGGAGGTCCGGGCAGGTCCGGGCAGGTCCGGGGAGGTCCGGGAAAATGTCCCGGGAAAAAGTCGGCGCACAGGCATACCCGCCTCCCCCCGGGGCACGCGAACGGTACCCCCACGGGAGTCCGGCACGACCCGGTACCCCCACCCGGCGGCCGCCCGGTCCCACCTCTCCCGGACCGGCGGCCGCCTTTTCCGTGCCACGGGCCTGGGCTGTGGGCTGGGCCACACAACCCTGGACGTCCGGGATCCCGGATGCGCGATAGCCTGACCGCTGGATGGATCTCTTGATACCAAGAGATCGATCATTTGTACGTCCCATCCGGGGCAGGGACGCCCCACCGACAGCTGTCATACGGAGAACGCCATGACCCGCACTCCCGTGAACGTCACCGTCACCGGCGCGGCCGGCCAGATCGGTTACGCCCTGCTCTTCCGCATCGCCTCCGGCCAGCTGCTCGGCGCGGACGTGCCGGTCAAGCTGCGCCTCCTGGAGATCACCCCCGCGCTCAAGGCCGCCGAGGGCACCGCGATGGAGCTCGACGACTGCGCCTTCCCGCTGCTGCAGGGCATCGACATCACCGACGACCCGAACGTCGCGTTCGACGGCGCCAACGTCGCGCTTCTCGTCGGCGCCCGCCCCCGTACCAAGGGCATGGAGCGCGGTGACCTCCTCTCCGCCAACGGCGGCATCTTCAAGCCGCAGGGCAAGGCCATCAACGACCACGCCGCGGACGACATCAAGGTCCTCGTCGTCGGCAACCCGGCCAACACCAACGCCCTGATCGCCCAGGCCGCCGCCCCGGACGTTCCGGCCGAGCGCTTCACCGCGATGACCCGCCTCGACCACAACCGCGCGCTGACCCAGCTCGCGAAGAAGACGGGCTCGACGGTCGCCGACATCAAGCGGCTCACCATCTGGGGCAACCACTCCGCCACCCAGTACCCGGACATCTTCCACGCCACGGTCGCCGGCAAGAACGCCGCCGAGGTCGTGAACGACGAGAAGTGGCTCGCCGAGGACTTCATCCCGACCGTCGCCAAGCGCGGCGCGGCCATCATCGAGGCCCGTGGCGCGTCCTCGGCCGCGTCCGCCGCCAACGCCGCGATCGACCACGTGTACACCTGGGTCAACGGCACCGCCGAGGGCGACTGGACCTCCATGGGCATCCCGTCGGACGGCTCCTACGGCGTTCCGGAGGGTCTGATCTCCTCCTTCCCGGTCACCACCAAGGACGGCGTCTACGAGATCGTCCAGGGGCTGGACATCAACGAGTTCTCGCGGGCTCGCATCGACGCGTCGGTGAAGGAGCTGGAGGAGGAGCGCGAGGCGGTTCGCGGCCTCGGCCTCATCTGACACGTGCCTCCGGCGGTTCCGCCGACCACCCGCACGGCCCCGTTCCGGTTCTTGGAGCGGGGCCGTGCGCCGTACGGCTATGGCGCGTTGCCCGGTGCGGGTGCGTGGTGGCTTGCCGCGCCGTTCCCCGCGCCCCTGGGGGGTTGTGGGGCCCCGCGCCGAATCGTGCCGTAGCCCTTCACCACCAGTGCCGTGGCCGTCAGGACCAGGAGTGCCACCGTGCGCAGGGCCGGGCCCATTCCCGAGGGCAGGTCGGGGTGGCCGGCCAGGACCGTGCCCGCGATCGCGACGCCCAGGGCCGCGCCGGTCTCGCGGGCCGCCGTGCCGAGGCCGGAGCCCAGGCCTGCCTGGTGGTGGGGGAGGGCGGTGGCCATGCCCAGGGTCAGGGCGGGCATGGACAGGCCGGTGCCGGCCGAGATGACGAGCAGCCAGCAGGCGTAGACCGCGTACGGCGTGTTCGCGTCGGCGGTGGACGCGCCGAGGAGTCCCAGGCCGATCAGGGCGAGTCCCGAGCCGACGACCGGGCGGGGACGCGCCGCCCAGCGGGCCGCGAACTTCGGGACCAGGGCCATGCCGACGATCAGCGGCAGGATCGCGAGGCCGGTGACGGCCGGCTGGAACCCCTTGACCTCCTGGAGGTACTGGGAGTTGACGAAGAACAGCGCGAACAGGCCGAGGAAGCCGGTGGTCATGCCGAGGGTGGTGGCGCGCAGGCGCGGCGCGCGGAAGACGCGGGGGTCGAAGAGCGGGGCGCCGGTGCGCAGCGAGTGGAGCGTGAAGCCGGTGATCAGGACGGCGCCGGTCGCGAAGGAGCCGAGGATGAGCGTCGAGGTCCAGCCGTGGCCGGGCCCCTCGATGATGCCGTGGAGGACCGCCACCAGGCCCGCCGTGAGCAGGAGCGTGCCCAGGGGGTCCAGGCCGGCCCCGGCGCTGCGGGCGGTGCGCGGGGTGGTCCGTGCCACGGCGAGGGCGAGGAGGGCGGCCAGCGGCACCATCGCCGCGAACAGGGCCCGCCAGGTGAGGTACTGACCGACGAGACCGCCGCCGAGGTTGCCGAGCATGCCGCCGAGGCCGATCGCCAGCGTCCAGGACGCCATCGCCTGCGCCCGCCGCTCCGGGCCCGCGAGCTGGACCAGGATCGACATCGTCGCCGGGGTGATCAGCGCCGCGCCCGCGCCCGAGACGCCCCGGCCCGCGATCAGCACCGCCGGGTCGGTGGCGCAGGCGCTGGTCGCGGCGCCCGCGGCGAACAGGGCGAGCCCGGTGAGCAGGGCGCCCTTGCGGCCGTACCGGTCGCCGAGCGCGCCGGCCGGGATGAGCAGGCCGGCGAAGACGATGACATAGGCGTCGACGGTCCACAGGATCGCGGTGTCGGAGGGGTGCAGGGACGACGCGGCCAGTTGCGGGATCAGGAGGTTGATCGCGGCGACCATGCTCTGCGCGACCAGGACGCAGGCGCACATCGCGAGGAGGGTGGACCGTTTCAGGGCGAGCGGGGGCATGGCTCCTCCCGGAGCTGGGTGTGGTGTGGGGTGCCCTGTCACCGTAGGGTCGGCAGCGTCCTGCACTCCAGTGCAACCTTTGCAAGGGAACGATGCGTGTGACGCAATCAAGTGGGCTGGACCTGAATCTGCTGGTCGCCCTGGAGGTGCTGCTGGAGGAGGAGAGCGTCGGGGGCGCGGCCCGGCGGCTGCATCTCTCCGAGCCCGCCATGAGCCGCACGCTCGGCCGGATCCGCAAGGCGCTCGGTGATCCGGTGCTGGTGCGGGCGGGCCGGCGGATGGTGCCGACGCCGCGTGCCCTCGCCGTACGGGCGGAGGTGAGCGCGGTGGTGGAGCGGGCGCGGGCGCTGTTCGCGCCGGCCGAGGGCACCGACCTCAGGACGGTGACCCGCACCTTCACGATCCTCGGCCACGACGCCATCGCGGCCGCCCACGGCCCGGCCCTGCTCGCCCGCGCCGCCGCAGAGGCGCCCGGCGTCCGGCTGCGGTTCCTGAGCGAGAGCCACGTCGACGCGCCGTTCCTGCGCGAGGGCACCGCGGACCTGGAGGTGGGCGTCCTCGATGCGACCGCGCCCGAGGTGCACCGCGAACACCTCCAGGAGGACCGGATGGTGGGAATCGCACGGGCCGGACATCCGCTGCTGGAGGGGGAGTTGACCCCGGAGCGGTTCGCCCGCGAGGCCGATCACCTGATCGTGTCGCGGCGCGGCAAGCTGCACGGGCCGATCGATGCCGCGCTAGCCGAACTCGGCCTGGAGCGGCGGGTGGTGGGCACCGTCGGCTCCCTGCCGTCCTCCCTGTTCGTCATCCGTGACACCGACCTGGTGGGTCTGAACACCTCCTGGGGGCTGCCGCTCGCCGAGAGCCTCGGGCTGGTCCCCTTCGAGGTGCCGCTCCCGCTGCCACCGCTGCGCCTCGGCATGGCCTGGCATCCGCGCCACGACGCGGACCCGGCCCACGCCTGGCTGCGGCGGGCGGTACGGGAGACGGCGGCCCAGTGGTCACCGGGCGGGCGGTGACAGCCTCTTCTCGAACCAGTGGTCCGCGTAACCCGGGCCCCGTACGCCGGGATCTCCCGGTATCCGCAGCTCCGGTACATCGCCCGGGCCTCGGTGAGCGAGGCGTCGAGGCGCGGGACGTCCAGGCCGCGCGCCAGTCGAAAATGGCTCCGGAATGTGAATTCGCGGTTATAGTCGAACCCATGAGCAACCGTGACCAGATATCCCGTGTGGCCCTGAAGAAAATCACCCCCGACGTCTCCTCCGCGATGGGTTCCCTGCATGCCGCCGCCGTCGCCGCGGCACAGGACGCGAAAGTCGAACCGGAAATCCTGGAACTGCTCAGGATCCGCGCCTCGCAGCTCAACGGCTGCGCCTTCTGCCTCGACATGCACACCAAGGACGCCCGCGCCGCCGACGAGACCGAGCAGCGGATCTACGCCCTGAGCGCCTGGCGGGAGACCCCCTTCTTCACCGAACGGGAGCGCGCCGCACTGGCGTTGACCGAGGCCGTGACCTTCGTCGCCGACGGTCACGTACCGGAGGAGGTCTACGCCGAGGCCGCCGAGGTCTTCGACGAGGCCCAGATCGCGGCGCTGATCTGGGCGGCCACCGTCATCAACGCGTACAACCGCATCGCGATCGCCACGCGGATGGTCCCGGGGGCTTATCAGCCCGCGAAGAAGTAATGCGCGAAGACGTAATTCGCGAAGACATAATCATTGAGTAAGGTACACGGAATTCGGGCATCGGCTTCTCGCGTCGATGCCCGATGTTTTTCCGGTTCATTCGCCCGGCAGCCGCTCCCCCAGCCCCTCCAGCCCCTCCAGCCATTCCCGCCACTCCGCCGCCCGCACCGCCTCACCGGCCTTCAGGTCCTCCCCGGCCCAGCCCGTCACCGGGCGGATCCCGTGCAGCGCGTTCACCGCCCACACCTCGCGGCCGTCCAGCTCGGCCACGGTCCGCTCCCGGCGATCGACGTGGACACCGAGCTGCCCGGCCCGCTCCAGGATCAGCGCGGTCGTCACCGAGGGCAGCACGGGCAGAGCGGGCGGGGGCAGGCACAGAGTGTCGTCCTCCCACCACAGCACCCCGGCCGTAGGCGACTCCAGCACCTCCCCGGACGGCCCCACCAGCACCGCCTCCTGGGCGCCGGCGTCGATCGCCCGCGCCCGCACCTCGGCCAGGACGTCGAGATCGGGCCCCTTGCGACGCGGCGCGGTGCGCGGGTCCGTCCGGCCCACGGCCCACAGCCGGATCTCCGTGCCCAGCGGCGGCGCGGGCCGCAGCCGTAGCCTCAACTCCCTCGCCCCGGCGGCGAGTTCGACTCGCGGGAACCACTCACCTGTGCGCGGCAGCGCGGCGGTCACGTCCTGCCAGAACTCCGTCAACCGGCGCGGCCCCGGCCCGCCGCACTCCCCGCAGGCCCGCAGGAAACGCTCCCGGTGACGGTCGTACGCCCGCACCCGGCCGTCCCGCACCAGCCACGAGTCCGCGACCAGCAGCGGGCCCTCCGACGCCGGCACCGGTGTCAGCCCACCGCCGGGCGACCAGCTCAGCAGCCCCTGCCCACGCATCGCGTCCTCCTCAGTACTTGCCGCCCGCCACCGCCGGAGCCCCGTGCCGGGGACCGTACGGGGCGTGCTCCAGCCATGATCCGCACGACGGCAGCACCGGCGCGAGAGCCGCCGCCGCGCGCTGCCGCAGCCGTACGATCCGCCGGCGCGGACGCAGATGGCCGAGCGCGATCCCGGCCGCCTCGCTGTTGAACAGCCCGGCGGCCCGCCGTACGTCCGCGAAACCGTCCACGGCGGCGGACGTCCCGGCGGCGATCGCCGCCGCCGCCGCGGCCGCGTCCGCGATCCCGCTGTTCATGCCGCGTGCCCCGAACGGCGGGAAGAGATGCGCCGCCTCCCCGACCAGCAGCACCCGCCGGTGCGGATCGGTGAAGGACGCCGCCACCTTGCGCAGGAAGCGGTACGTCGACACCCACAGGATCCGGCCGTCGTACCCGTCGCCCACCACCTCGGGGAGCCAGCGGCGCACCGCGTCCTCGGTGCCGTACGCCTCCTCCTCGTCGTCGTCGAAGCACTGCAGGTCCACCTGGAAGCCCCCGGTGAACGGCACCCGCATCACACTGCGGCCCCCGACACCCGGATGCTCGTAGTGGAAGACCCGCTCCAGCGGGAGTTCCGCGCCCGGCACGTCCGCCACGTCGACGACCACGTGGAAGCCCTCGCCGCGCGTGCCCTCCATGGCGATGCCCAGCTCGCCGCGGACCGCCGAGCGCGCGCCGTCCGCCGCGACGACGTACCCGGCACTCCACTCCCTGCCGTCCTCGCCGGTCAGGACGACACCCCGGTCGGAGGCGGCGACCCCCGTGATCCGCGCCCCCCACGTGAACTCCACGCCCGCCCGCTCGCACGCCCCGCGCAGAAAGCGCTCGGTGTCCACCTGGCGCAGGCTGGTGAACGGCGGCAGCCCGGACGGGGGCGGGAAGGTGCGGGAGTACACCTCACGGCCCCGGTAGAGCGTGCGGCGGGTGTGCCAGGTGCGGCCGTACTCCGTGATCTCGGCGGCCAGGCCCGGGGACATGCCGTCGAGCAGCCGCAGCGTCTCGCGGTGCACGAACAGGGCCCGGCTGCCCGGCCGGGCACGGTCCTCGGGGTCCGCCTCCAGCAGGGTGACGGGCAGCCCGTGCGCGCGCAGACCCAGCGCGGCCGAGAGACCGACCGGGCCCGCGCCCACCACGATCACGGGGTTCACGCGTGGACGCCTTCTCGCGCCTCGGCCAGCATCCGCGTGATCTCCAGCCGCTTCACCTTCCAGGTGGCCGTCATCGGCAGCTCCTCGAACCGCCACTGCCGCGGCTCGGCCATCTTCGGCAGATCGGCCGTGGCCTCCGCCCAGCGCTCCGGGTCCAGGGGCCGTTCGCCCCGTACGCACACCACCGGCACCGGCTCACGGTCCGCACCCGGCACGATGACCACCTCACGCAGCTCCTCCAGGCGGTCCATCAGGGTGTCCTCGACCTCGAGGTTGCTGTGCACGGCGTCGATCCGATCCACCTCGCGGTCCATCAGGTACAGCGCGCCCAGCCGTGTGCGGTAGCCCATGTCGCCCATCTGCCACCAGCCGTCGGTGAGCTGACGGTCGTACTGCTCCTGCATGCCCAGGTAGGTGAGGATGCGGCCGCGGGTGCGGGCCTCGATCCGGCCGGGTGTGCCGGGCCGCAGCCGCTCGCCGTCCGGGCCGGTCACCCGGACCCGGGTGAAGCCGGGGATGCCGGTGCCGACCCGGCGGCCGTCCGCGCGGGCCACCGAACGCCGGGTGAACCACTGGAACGCCACCGGGCCGCTCTCGCTCTGCCCGTACAACTGGATCAGCCAGGGCGTACGGCGCTTCGAGGCGTCCAGGAGCCGCCGGACCGTGCGCGGATGGATCGCGTCGAACGTCGAGCCGTACGACTTCACCCGCGACAGCGGGGCGCCCGGCGCGTCGGCCAGCTCCTCCCACAGCACGAAGGTGTTGGGGTGCGTCTCGACGATCCCGGGGCGGTGACGGACCAGGAGCGGGCCCACCGACGCGGGATCGGGGTCGGTGATCAGCAGCAGCGGGCTGCCGAAGTGCAGCAGCACCCCGAGCAGGTGGTAGAAGCGCGAGTGCACGAACGACATGTGCAGCGCCGCCACCTCGCCCCGGGTGGGCCAGCCCATCGCCTTCTGCGGTACGAGCCGGTTCCACATGGTGTTCGCGCAGTGCACGGCGAGCTTGGGGACGCCGGTGGTGCCCGAGCTGTGGGTGATCAGGGCGGGCTCGCGCGGGTGCAGGCGCACGGGCCGGGGCGTCTCGGCCCCCGCGTACTTCTGGAGGGACTCCGCGCCGGGCGCGTCGGCCACGGTGAGCGTGCGCCGCACCAGAGCGTCCAGGTTCCGGCCCTTCAGCGGGCCGTCCAGCTTCGCCCCGTCGGTGACCAGCCACGGCCGCTGGAGGCGGGCGAGCAGCTGGCCCACCACCTCGCCGGCCAGCGCGGGCGACAGCAGCACCGGCACCGCGCCGATCCGGGAGATCGCGCAGGTCAGCAGCACGATGTCGACGTTGTCGGTCTTGTGTACGACGACCTGCTCGGAGGGCCGTACGCCCGCTTCCCACAGCCGCCCCGACAGCTCCTCGACCACCTCGGCGAGGACCGTGTAGCTGAGGGCCGTGCCGAGGTCGGGATGGGTGTCCAGCGGGCGGTCCAGGGTGACGAACACGGCGCCGTGCCGGTCGGCCGCCCGACGGAACATCGGGCCCAGATAGAACCCGCGGTCGGTGAGAACGGGCTGCTGAGGCATGGGACGGTTCCTCTCTGACGGGGACGGCACGGTCACCAGGCCCCTTGGCGGACCAGATGGCGGCGGAGCTTGCCGGTCGGGGTGCGGGGCAGGGACGGGACGAGGCTGACGCTGCGGGGGACCTTGAAGGCGGCGAGACGCTCCCGGGCCAGCCGCAGCAGGTCCTCCTGGAAGCCCTGCGGCGCCGGCGTCCTCGCCGGGACGACGAAGGCGCGCAGCCGGCCCGCCCCGCTCGCGTCGGTGACGGCCGCGACCGCGACCTCCTTCACCGCCGGGTGGGCGCGCAGGACGGCCTCCACCTCCAGCGGGGAGACGGTGATGCCGCCGACCATCTCCATGTCGTCGGCGCGGCCCAGATGGCGGTACGCCCCGTCCGGTTCGCGGCGCGCCCGGTCGTGGGTGTGGAGCCAGCCGTCGACCAGGGTGCGGGCGGTCTCCTCGGGCCGGTTGAGGTAGCCGGGCGTGACCGTGGGCCCGCGGACCCACAGTTCGCCCTCCTCGCCGTCCGGCACGGGCCGTCCTGCCTTGTCGCGCAGCTCCACCTCGAAGCCGGGCACCGGGCGGCCGACGGTGCCCGGACGGTTGTGGGCGAGGCTGTTGGCGCAGAAGGCGTGCCCGGCCTCGGTGGAGCCGATCTGCTCCAGGACCGGCGCGCCGAGCAGGTCCACGACGCGGCCGCCGAGCCCGTCCGGCATGCCCTCACCGGCCGACACGGCGGCCCGTACGGAGGCGAAGCAGGCCTCGTGGCCGCTGCCCCGGTCGGCGACCAGCGCCGCGTACGCCGACGGCACGGAGTAGAGGAGGGTCACCCGGTGCCGGGCGACCAGCTCGTCCACGGCGGCCGGGGTGGGTCGGCGGTCCACCAGGACGGCCGAGGAACCGGAGAGGAGGGGGAAGACGAAGGCGTTGCCGAAGCCGTAGGCGAAGAACAGCTTCGACACGGACAGGGTGACGTCGTCCGGGGTGATGCCGAGCAGCGGCCGTCCGATGAGTTCGTGGTACGCCACCGGGTCGCCGTGCGTGTGCACGACCCCCTTGGGCCGGCCGGTCGTGCCGGACGTGTACTGGACGTAGAGGGGACTGCCGGAGCCGACGGGACGCGCGTCGGCGGCCTCCGCCGCGGCGGCCAGCGCGAGCAACTGGTCGGCACCCAGGCAGGCCCGACCGCCGAACCGGTCGTCCTCCAGCCCCGGTCCCGTGACACACAGCACCGCCCCGGTGTCCGTGGCCATGAACACGTGGTCGGCGGCGGGGAGTTCGGGGTTGGCCAGGACGGCCACCGCGCCGAGCCGGGCGACGCCCAGAAAGGCCGCCACCCAGGCGATCGAGTCGGGCAGCGCCAGCAGCACCCGGTCCCCGGGCCCCACCCCCTGCGCGGCGAGCACCCCGGCCGCCCGCGCGCCGAGCCCGTGCACCTCGCCGTGGGTCCAGCTCCGGTGCCCCTGGTGGAACGCGGCCCGGCCGCTCCAGCCCTCCCGCTCGGCCAGTTCGGCGAGCCGGGCGGCGAGGTTGTCGGGCCGGGGCGACGGGGCGGGGGGTGCCGCGCTGAGCCGGGGAGTCGTCATCGGGCGCCCTCTTCCAGGGCGTTCGGTGCGGGCAGCGGGGTGGCGCCCGTGTACGCCCGCATCTGCGCGGCCGTCTTCAGCAGCATCTCGTCGTACTCGGCGACCGGGTCGGAGTCCAGGACGATCGCGCCGCCCGCGCCCAACTGCATGCGGCCGTCGGCGAGTACGGCGGTGCGGATGACGATGTTGAGGTCGGCGCCGCCGCTGCACCCCAGGTAGCCGAGGGCGCCGGAGTACACGCCCCGCGCCTCGGTCTCGACGCCGTCGATGATCTCCATCGTGCGCAGCTTCGGCGCGCCGGTCATCGAGCCGCCGGGGAAACAGGCGCGCACACAGTCCACGGCGTCCGTGCCGTCGCGCAGCCGGCCCTCGACGGTGGAGACGAGCTGGTGCACGGTCGTGTACGTCTCGACGGCCATCAGCCGGGACACCCGTACCGTCCCGGTACGGCAGACCCGGCCCAGGTCGTTGCGGAGCAGGTCGACGATCATCAGGTTCTCGGCGCGGGTCTTGGCGTCCGCCGCCAGCGCGTCCCGCAGCCGGGCGTCCTCCAGCGGGTCTCCGCCGCGCGGCGCGGTGCCCTTGATCGGCTTGGTCTCGGCGACGCCGTCCCGGGTGATCCGCAGGAACCGCTCCGGCGAGGCGCCGGCCACGTCGAGGTCGCCGAACCGCAGGAAGGCCGCGTACGGCGCCGGGTTGACGCGGCGCAGCTCCCGGTAGAAGCCGTACGCGTCGGGCGGGGCGGGCATCCGGGCCGCGTCGGTGAGGCAGATCTCGTAGCTGGTGCCGGCCCGCAGCTCGCGTTGGCAGGCCTCGATGTCGGCGAGGTACGTCGTTTGGTCGCGCGTCAGCCACGGTTCGGCGGCGCCGAGGTCGGGCGCGGTCGGGGCGGGCGGCGGCCGGTGGCCGTCGGGGGCGACGAAGGTGAGCTGGGCGACCGTGTGCTCCAGCCAGTCGGCGGCCTCGCGCGCGGCCTGCGGGGTGTCCTCCGCGAGGCAGACCGCGTAGGTGGCGTCCTCCTCGTGGTCCACCGCGATCAGCCGGTCGGCGAACAGCCAGGCGGCGTCGGGGGTCTCGGCGCGGTGGCGGTTCGGGGAGCCGCAGTCGGCCTTGGTCTCGTAGCCGAAGTAGCCGACGTATCCGCCGGTGAAGTCGAAGGGGAGCCCGGTGGCGTCGACCCGGCGGTTGCCCAACTGCCGCTTCAGATAGTCGAAGACGCTCGCCGTGACCTTGCGCGGGGGCCGTCCGGCCCGCTCGATCTCGCACCGGCCGGCCTCGACGTCGTAGCGCACGAACTCGGCGAGCGGACCGCTGTCGTCGCCGAGGAAGGAGAAGCGCGCGAGGCCCTGCTCGACCCGGGAGCTGTCCAGCCAGAACGACCGCGCCGATCCGGCGAACAGCCGGGTGAAGGCGGCCTCGGTGTCGACGGCTCCGGCGATCCGGCGGGTGTGCAGCCGGTAGGCGGGGAGGTTGCCCTGCCGGGGGCGGGGGATCGTCGTCCGCGCGGTCGTGGCCGACGGGACGGCGGTGTTCTTGGTGCGGGGGCGGCGGGCCAGCTCGGCGGTGAGGTTGCGGAAGTTCACCAGCATGCGGTGGCCGTACTCGGTGAGCACCGACTCCGGGTGGAACTGCACGCCCCACAGCGGCCTTTCGCGGTGCCGCAGGCCCATGAGGACGCCGTCCTCGGCCCAGGCGGTGGCCTCCAGCGTCGCCGGCAGCGGCTCGTGCACGGCGAGGGAGTGGTAGCGGACGGCGGTGAAGTGCTGGGGGAGCCCCTGGAACAGGTCCCGGCCGTCGTGCCGCACCTGGGTCAGATGTCCGTGCCGGGGCTGCGGGGCGGGCGCCACCCGGCCCTTCTCCCCGAGGGCGATGCCCTGGTGACCGAGGCAGACGCCCAGGACGGGCAGCGGGGCCTCGGCGAGCACCCGGGCGCTGATGCCGAAGTCACGGGCCGATCCCGGATGCCCCGGACCGGGCGAGACCACGACATTGTCGAAACCGTCGAGAACGTCTAATACGTCGATCCCGTCGGCTCCGCCGGTGTCATTGTGGATCACCACCGGCTCCTCGCCGTTGACCTCGGCGATCAGCTGGAACAGGTTGTACGTGTACGAGTCGTAATTGTCGATGAGCAGGGTCTTCACCCGCCCACCTCCTTCGTCGTTCACGAACCTATACGGTCCGTCGTTTGTGCCGCCCACGCAGCGCCTGGAGCGGCGGGTACAGCCATTTCTTGAAGAAACGCTGAAGGCGCGGCATGAGAATCCAGGTGACGAGAGCCGTCACGCACAGGCAGAGCAACAGCGTGCGAATGAATGGATTGAGGCCGCCGAGATAGGGCAGCACGATGAGATTGAACAGAAGCACCGGCGGAAACACCGCGCTCATATTCACGAACCACAGTTTCCATTTCGCCGGCGGGGCGGGCGGAGCAGGTGGGGGTGTCGGTGGGGGCAGGGGGGCCTGGGTGTCGAACCACTCCTTCGAGCCCTGCACGCTACGGCGGCCCGCCCGCTCGGCGATGCCCTGAGTCCGTACGTCCCATTGCACCCGGTCGGGAGAGAACTCCCAGGCCAGAGCCGTGTCCTCGGTGGCGAAGCGATAGACGACATGCCACTCCGCCTCTCGATCGACAAGGACGCCACCCCCGAGGAAACCCGGCTGCCGGGCGCTCGCGCCCAGCATGGCCCACCCCCAGGTGTGGAAGTCGGCCTCACGGCCCGGCACCACGTGATAGGCCACGGTCACGGTGACGGGATTACTGCTCACGGGGTGGAGTACGGGCCGGCCGCGGACCGCGTTCAAAGATTCAACGAGTTTTTTGTGGCCGTCCTGTGACTGTCCGAATCGCGGCTCTTTGCCGGGATTTCGGGCTCCTTGGTGTCATCTGTCGGACGGTACTGCGAGTAACTTCCACCGAATTCAGGAAAGTGCTTGCCGTCGCCACTCGGATGGTTGGACGATCGCGGTCCGAGATCGAAGGAGATCTTCATGTCCAGGTATGACTGGAAACTGACCGCCGGGGGACACGAGGGAATCGAACGGGCCCGTTCCGTGCTGGAATCCGCCCGAAAAGAAGTAACGGCCCACCCCATTTACCAGCGAATATCCGGGCAGGAGCACCTCAGGACGTTCATGGCCCACCACGTGTACGCGGTGTGGGACTTCATGTCCCTGCTCAAGTCGCTCCAGCGCGAGCTGACCTGCGTCGACGTGCCCTGGGTGCCGCGCGGCTCGGCGGTCGCCCGCCGGCTCATCAACGACATCGTCCTGGTCGAGGAGAGCGACGAGCTCAACGGCGGCTTCACCAGCCACTTCGAGCTGTACCGGGCCGCCATGTCCGAGGCCGGGGCCGACACCACCCGCGTCGACACGTTCCTCGGCCTCGTCGGCGAGGGCCACGACCTGTCCGCGGCCCTGCGTGTCGCCCAGGTGCCCGCACCGGCGGCGGAGTTCGTCACGACGACCTTCGACATCATCGCCCACCGCCCGCTGCACTGCCGGGCCGCCGTCTTCGCCTTCTCCCGCGAGGACCTCATCCCCGACATGTTCGACCAGGTCATCAAGGAGGAGGGCACCGACCGCTTTCCCCTCTTCCGCGACTACCTCGCCCGCCACATCGAGGTCGACGGCGAGGAACACACCCCCATGGCCCTCCAGATGGTCACCGACCTCTGCGGCACCGACGACACGCGCTGGCAGGAGGCCGTCGAAACCGTCACCCTCGCGCTGGAGGCGAGGTCCCGCCTGTGGGACGGCATCACGGAGGCGATGACCTGAGTCGTCGCCCCCTTCTCGCGCCGGTGCCGGACCGAGGAGCGGTCCGGGCCTCGGGGAGGGCGTGGTGACGGGCGACGGCGGGCGGGCGGTGTTCCTGGGGCGGGCGGACGAACCCGGCGCGTGACGGGCGACGTACGCCCGGGCGGCGGCGGGACGCCCCGTGCTCGCCGCCGTCGAGGTCCCGACCGGCATCGGCGGCCACACCCCGGCCGGCCGCGTCACCGACCTGCCCGGTCAGCACACCTGGGCTTCGTACCGCACGTGATCCTCTGGAGCCCGGGGTCGCTCGCATGGTGGACGCGGCGCCTTCCCGCGCGCGCGTGCCCGGTAGGCTGGCGGCGGGCCGTGACTGGCGCGCTGGGATGGGACGGACCATCGGGGAGCGGCCCGTGAGCAGCATTGAGTGCCGTGCGCCTGGGCCGAACCGTGAACGCCGAACGCATGTCCGGAGGTCCCGAATGTCTGCCGAGTCCGCACCCCTGTCCACCGAGTCCACCGCCTTCCGCGCCGCCCTCGACGTGATCCGCGCCGTCGAGCCGCGCGTCGCCGACGCCATCGGCCAGGAGGTGGCCGACCAGCGCGAGATGCTCAAGCTGATCGCCTCCGAGAACTACGCCTCCCCGGCCACCCTCCTCGCGATGGGCAACTGGTTCAGCGACAAGTACGCCGAGGGCACCGTCGGCCGCCGCTTCTACGCCGGCTGCCGCAACGTCGACACGGTCGAGGCGCTCGCCGCCGAGCACGCCCGCGAGCTCTTCGGCGCCCGCCACGCCTACGTCCAGCCGCACTCCGGCATCGACGCCAACCTGGTCGCCTTCTGGGCCGTCCTCGCCGACCGCGTCGAGGTCCCCTTCCTGGAGAAGACCGGCGCCCGCCAGGTCAACGACCTCACCGAGGCCGACTGGGCGGAGCTGCGCCAGGCCTTCGGCAACCAGCGCATGCTCGGCATGTCCCTGGACGCCGGCGGCCACCTCACCCACGGCTTCCGCCCGAACATCTCCGGCAAGATGTTCGACCAGCGCTCCTACGGCACCGACCCGGCGACCGGCCTCATCGACTACGACGCCCTGCGCGCCCAGGCCCGTGAGTTCAAGCCGCTGATCATCGTCGCCGGCTACTCCGCGTACCCCCGTCTGGTGAACTTCCGGATCATGCGCGAGATCGCCGACGAGGTCGGCGCCACGCTGATGGTCGACATGGCGCACTTCGCGGGCCTGGTCGCCGGCAAGGTCCTCACCGGCGACTTCGACCCCGTCCCGCACGCCCAGATCGTCACCACGACCACCCACAAGTCGCTGCGCGGCCCGCGCGGCGGCATGGTCCTGTGCGACGACTCCCTCAAGGACCAGGTCGACCGAGGCTGCCCGATGGTCCTCGGCGGTCCGCTCCCGCACGTCATGGCCGCCAAGGCCGTCGCCCTGGCCGAGGCCCGGCAGCCCGCCTTCCAGGACTACGCCCAGCGGATCGTCGACAACTCCCGCGCGCTGGCCGAGGGCCTGATGCGCCGGGGCGCCACCCTGGTCACCGGCGGCACCGACAACCACCTCAACCTGATCGACGTGGCCTCCTCCTACGGCCTCACCGGCCGCCAGGCCGAGGCCGCCCTGCTCGACTCGGGCATCGTCACCAACCGCAACGCCATCCCCGCCGACCCGAACGGCGCCTGGTACACCTCCGGCATCCGCGTCGGCACCCCGGCCCTGACCACCCGCGGCCTCGGCACGGCGGAGATGGACGAGGTCGCGGGCCTGATGGACCGCGTCCTCACCACCACCGAGCAGGGCACGACGAAGTCCGGCGCACCGAGCAAGGCCGCCCACGTCCTCGACGCCAAGGTCGCGGACGAGATCTCCCAGCGGGCGACCGACCTGGTGGCGGGCTTCCCGCTGTACCCGGAGATCGACCTCGGCTGACGGTGCTTTCAGGGGTGCGGGGACTGCGCGACCAGCCACGGCGGCGCCGCGGCTCCCCGCGCACCGAAACCACTCACCGCTCTCTGAGACAATGATGAACATGGCCTCAGATCGACCCCGCGTGCTCTCCGGAATCCAGCCCACCGCAGGCTCGTTCCACCTCGGCAACTACCTCGGCGCCGTCCGCCAGTGGGTGGCCCTGCAGGAGTCCCACGACGCCTTCTACATGGTCGTCGACCTGCACGCGATCACGGTCCCGCAGGACCCGAAGGACCTCACGGCCAACACCCGTCTGGCGGCCGCCCAGCTCCTCGCGGCGGGCCTGGACCCCGAGCGCTGCACCCTCTTCGTGCAGAGCCACGTCCCCGAGCACGCCCAGCTCGCCTGGGTCATGAACTGCCTCACCGGCTTCGGCGAGGCGTCCCGGATGACCCAGTTCAAGGACAAGTCCGCCCGCCAGGGTGCCGAGAGCGCCAGCGTCGGCCTGTTCACGTACCCGATCCTCCAGGTCGCCGACATCCTGCTCTACCAGGCCCACGAGGTCCCCGTCGGCGAGGACCAGCGCCAGCACATCGAGCTCACCCGTGACCTCGCCGAGCGCTTCAACGGCCGCTTCGGCGCGACCTTCACCATCCCGAAGCCGTACATCCTCAAGGAGACGGCGAAGATCTACGACCTCCAGGACCCGTCGATCAAGATGAGCAAGTCGGCGTCCACGCCGAAGGGCCTCATCAACCTGCTCGACGACCCGAAGGCCACCGCGAAGAAGGTCAAGAGCGCGGTCACGGACACCGACACCGTCGTCCGCTACGACACCGAGAACAAGCCGGGCGTCAGCAACCTGCTCTCGATCTACTCCACGCTCACCGGCAAGAGCATCGCGCAGCTGGAGCAGGAGTACGAGGGCAAGATGTACGGCGCGCTCAAGACGGACCTCGCGGACGTCGTCGTCGACTTCGTCACCCCGTTCCGGGACCGCACCCAGCAGTACCTGGACGACCCGGAGACGCTGGACTCGATCCTGGCCAAGGGCGCGGAGAAGGCGCGCGCCGTCGCCGCGGAGACGCTCTCCCAGGCGTACGAGCGGGTCGGCTTCCTGCCCGCGAAGCACTGAAGGCGCTCGGAAGCACCCGGGGCGCACCGCACACACGTTCCTCCGGGCAGAGCGCTGCACATCACTTCCTCTGCGCCTGCCCAGAGGACAGCCGTGGCCGTACAGTCGATAGCCGTACGACTGAGACGACTGAGTACGAACCCGGCACCACACCACCACCGGTTTTGACGACAGGAGACGACGTGGGGACCGTAACGATCGGTGTGTCGATCGCGGTCCCGGAGCCCCACGGCAGCCTGCTCCAGGAGCGGCGCGCGGGCTTCGGCGACGCCGCTGCTCACGGCATCCCCACGCATGTCACGCTGCTGCCGCCGACCGAGATCGAGGCGAGCGACCTGCCGGCCGTCGACGCCCATCTCAGCGAGGTCGCCGCGACCGGCCGCCCCTTCCCGATGCGGCTCTGCGGCACCGGCACCTTCCGGCCGCTGTCGCCGGTGGTGTACGTCAAGGTCGTCGAGGGCGCCGAGGTCTGCGCCTGGCTCCAGCAGCTCGTCCGGGACGCCTCCGGCCCGCTGGTGCGGGAGCTGCTGTTCCCGTACCACCCGCATGTCACCGTGGCGCACGGCATCGACGACGAGGCGATGGACCGCGCCTTCGAGGAGCTCTCCGGCTACGAGGCCGACTGGTCCTGCACCGGCTTCGCCCTCCACGAACAGGGCCCGGACGGCGTCTGGCGCCAGCTCCGCGAGTACACGTTCGGCGGCCCGGTGATCCCGCCGCAGACGGCACACGCGGACCGGGACTCCTTGCCGACCCGGTGACCGGACGCGCCCCTCAGGGGCGCGGGGCGGTATCGACATACGGCTCCGCCGCGCGGGCGCGACCAGCCCCCACCGGGCCGGCAGCCGAACCACCTGCCCCTAAACGGGCAACCGTCGAAACACCCCCCGCGGCACATGCCGCAACGCCGACATCACCACCCTCAACACCCCCGGCACCCACACCACCTCCGCCCGGCGCCGCAACCCCACCTCCACCGCCGCCGCCACCTCCTCCGCCGTCGTGGCGAGCGGCGCCTCGGGAAGCCCCGCGGTCATCCGCGTCCGCACGAACCCGGGCCGTACGACCATGACGTGCGCCCCGGTGCCCTGCAACGCGTCTCCCAGCCCCTGGGCGAACGCGTCGAGGCCCGCCTTGCTGGAGCCGTAGATGAAGTTCGCGCGGCGGGCCCGCTCCCCGGCGACGGAGGAGAGCACGACGAGCGCCCCGTGCCCCTGCGTCTGGAGCGCGCGGGCGCTCACCAGACCCGCCGACACCGCGCCGGTGTAGTTCGTCTGCGCCACCCGCACCGCCGCCGACGGGTCGCGTTCGTCGTGCGCCTGGTCGCCGAGGACACCGAAGGCGAGCAGGACGAGATCGATGTCGCCCTCGGCGAAGACCTTGCCGAGGACCGTCTCGTGGGAGCCGGGGTCGAGGGCGTCGAAGGCGACGGTGCGGACGTCGGCGCCGAGGACGCGCAGCTCGGCGGCGGCCGAGTCCAGCGCGGCGGAGGGCCGTCCGGCCAGCCACACCGTGCGGGTGCGACGGGCGATCAGCCGGCGGGCGGTCGCCAGCGCGATCTCGGACGTACCGCCGAGGACGAGGAGGGACTGGGGGAGACCGAAGGCGTCCTGCACTGCAGCTCCTAGAGGTTGAGGCGCCGGGACAGATCGGAGGTGAGCACCCCGCGCGGGTCCAGCTCGGCGCGCAGCGCGCGGAAGTCGGCCAGGCGCGGGTACATCGCGGTGAGCAGTTCGGGGCGCAGCCGGGAGTCCTTGGCGAGGTAGACGCGTCCGCCGGCGGACGCGACCTCCTCGTCCAGCTCGTCGAGGAAGGCGCCGAGGCCGGGCAGGGCGGCCGGGATGTCCAGGGCGAGCGTCCAGCCGGGGCGCGGGAAGGAGAGCCAGCCGGGGTCGGCCTCCCCGAACCGCTTGAGGACGGCGAGGAAGGACGGGCAGCGGTGCGCGCCGATGCGGTCCACGATCCGGCGCAGGGCGTCCTCGTGGCCGTACCCGACGACGAACTGGTACTGCACGAAGCCGCTCCTGCCGTAGACGCGGTTCCAGTGCGGGACGCCGTCGAGGGGGTGGAAGAACGCGGAGAGGCGCTGGAGTTCGCCGGTCCGCGCGCGGGGCGCCCTGCGGTACCAGAGTTCGTTGAACCATCCGACGGTCGTCCGGTTCAGCAGGCCGCTCGGCAGGGTGGGGGCGGCCGGGAGGCGGGAGGGGCGGAAGGCGAGCGGCGTGCGGCGGGCGCGGGCGGGCAGCGCGTCCAGGGGCGCGTGGTCGCCGCGGGTGAGCACCGCGCGCCCGGTGGCCGCCCCGCGCGCGAGGAGGTCGATCCAGGCGACGGAGTAGCGGTAGCGGTGGTCGCCGGCGGTCAGCCGGGCCATCAGGTCGTCGAGGTCGGCGGCGCGTTCGGTGTCGACCGTCATCAGGGACGTCTCGACGGGCTGGAGCCGGACCGTGGCCGTGAGGATCACCCCGGTCAGGCCCATGCCGCCGGCGGTCGCCTCGAACAGCGGGGTGCCGTGGCCCACCGTGCGGATCGCGCCGTCGGCGGTGAGCAGCTCGAAGGACAGCACATGACGGGCGAAGGAGCCGGAGACGTGGTGGTTCTTGCCGTGGATGTCGGCGCCGATCGCGCCGCCGACGGTGACGTACCGGGTGCCCGGGGTCACCGGCACGAACCAGCCGAGCGGCAGCAGCACCTCCATCAGCCGGTGCAGCGAGACGCCCGCGTCGCACAGCACGGTCCCGCCGGCCACGTCGACGACATGGATCCGGTCCAGGCCGGTCATGTCCCACACCGCCCCGCCGGCGTTCTGTGCCGCGTCCCCGTACGCCCGCCCCAGCCCCCTGGGGATGCCTCCGCGGACCCCGCACTCCCGGACCGCGGCCACGGCCTCCTCGTACGTCCGGGGACGGATCAGACGGGCGGCGGAGGGAGCGGTGCGGCCCCATCCGGTGACGGGAACGGTCTCGGCAGGCATGGTGGCGACCGTATCGCCCCTGTATCGGCGATTAGTTTTGAAACCTCCCGATGCTCCCCGAAATGGGTGATTAATGGGATGTCGCTCAATATTGCCGGAGTTCCACCGGGGTCGGCGTGAACAGTTGATCCGCATGGACCCCCTCGACGACCTCGACGACCTGGACCACCGCATCCTTTCCGCGCTGCACGCGAGCGGCGCGGATCCGCGCGTCGCCGGTGCCGCGCGCGCCCTGTCCCGGGCGGGCGAGCACGGCGCGCTGTGGCTCACGGCGGGCCTCGTGGGAGCCGCCGTGGACGGCCCGCGGCGCGGCGCCTGGCTGCGCGCGACCGCGCTCACCGCGGGCGCGCACGTCGCCAGCATGGGGGTGAAACGGATCGTGCGCCGTCCGCGCCCCGCGCACGTCGACCCCTTGGTGCGCACCGCGGGCCGGCACTCCTTCCCCAGCTCGCACGCGACCTCCGCCGCGGCCGCCGCCGTCGCCTTCGGCGCACTCGGAGCACCCGCCGTCGCCCCCCTCGCCCTCGCGGTGTGCCTGTCCCGTCTCGTCGTCGGCGTCCACTACCCCTCCGACGTGGCGGCCGGCGCGGCCCTCGGGGCGCTCACGGCGCGCCTGGGAAAGCGGTGGATGACAGAGGGGCGCCATGGCTGACACGGTCCTCCACCCGCAGCGCACCCACCGCCGCCGCGTCCCGCCGCCGCGGAGCCCCCGCCCCGGCGGCCTGCTGCGCGGCCTCCTGCGTACCGCCCGCCCCAAACAGTGGGTCAAGAACGCCCTCGTCGTCGCCGCCCCCGCCGCGGCCGGCCGGCTCCTCACCGCCGGCACGCTCACCGAACTCGCCCTGGTCTTCGCCCTGTTCACCGCCTGCGCCGCCGCCGTCTACCTGGTCAACGACGCCCGCGACGCCGAGGCAGACCGCGCCCACCCCGTCAAACGGCACCGCCCGGTCGCCGCCGGACAGGTCCCCGTACCGGTCGCGTACGCCGTCGGAGGCGCCCTCGCGGTCCTCGCGCCGCTCCTCGCGGCCCGGCTGACGAACCCGGCCGTCGCGCTGCTGCTGACCGCCTACCTCGGCATGCAACTGGCGTACTGCGTCAGCCTGAAGCACGTCCTGGTCGTGGACCTCGTCGTCGTCACCACCGGCTTCCTCATGCGGGCCGTGGCCGGCGGGCTCGCGCTCGGCATCCCGCTCTCCCGCTGGTTCCTGATCACCACCGGCTTCGGCGCGCTGTTCATGGTCTCCGCCAAGCGCTACTCCGAGGCCGTCCAGATGGCCGGAAAAGCGGGGGTCACCCGCGTGTTGCTCACCGAGTACACCACCGGCTACCTGCGCTTCGTCTGGCAGCTCGCGGCCGGGGTCGCCGTCCTCGGCTACTGCCTGTGGGCCCTGGAGGAGAGCGGCGCCCCGCACCCCGGCCTGCTGCCCTGGCGTCAGCTCTCGATGGTCGCGTTCATCCTCGCCGTCCTGCGCTACGCCGTCTTCGCCGACCGCGGCACCGCGGGCGAACCCGAGGAGGTGGTCCTCGGCGACCGCGCCCTCGCCCTGATCGGCCTCGCCTGGCTCGCCATGTACGCGCTGGCGGTGGCCCATTGGTAGCCGCCCGCCGCGAGCTGCTGGGCTTCGCCGCCGTGGGCCTCGTCGCCTACGCCGCCGACCTCGGCCTCTTCACCTGGCTGCGCGGCCCGGCCGGACTCGGCCCGCTCACCGCGAAGACCCTGTCCTTCCTCGCGGGGTGCACGGTCGCCTACCTCGGCAACACGCTCGGCACCTACCGCCACGCACGCGCGCGTGGCCCGCACTCCTACGCCGTGTTCTTCGCCGTCAACCTCGCCGGCGCCCTCGTCCAGCTCCTCTGTCTCACCGTCAGCCACTACGGCCTCGGACTCACCTCACGGCGCGCCGACACCGTCTCCGGGGCCGTCGTCGGCATGGCCCTGGCGACTGTCCTGCGTTTCTGGGGTACTCGGACCCTCGTCTTTCGCGTCAACCACCGCGAGCGGGGCAGAGTCGGATCATGGACTGGCTGAAACAGCTTCCCGGCATCGGGCCGTGGGTGGCCCGCCTCATGGCCACGCACGGGTGGCGGTCGTACGAACGACTGGACCGGGTGAAATGGACCCGGCTCGCCGCCGCGATGACGTTCATCAGCTTCATCGCGCTCTTCCCGCTGCTCACCCTGGCCGCCGCGATCGCCGCAGCCACCCTCAGCGAGTCCCAGCAGCAGGAACTCCAGAACAAGATCGCCGACCAGGTCCCCGGCATCTCCGACCAGCTCAACATCCACGACCTGGTGCAGAACGCCGGCACGGTCGGCCTCATCGCCGGCGCCCTGCTGCTGCTCACCGGCATCGGCTGGGTCGGTCAGATGCGGGACTGTCTGCGCGCGGTGTGGGAGCTGCCCGACCAGGAGGAGAACCCGGTCCTCAGCAAGGGCAAGGACGCCGGCATCCTCGTCGGACTCGGCGGCGCGGTCCTCGTCACCCTCGCCATCTCCACCGTCGCCTCCGCCCTGGTCGGCCGGATCACCGACGCCCTCGGCATCGACAAGGCGGGCTGGGGCGGCATCCTGCTGCGCGTCGCCGCCTTCACCATCGCCGTCCTCGCCGACTTCCTGCTCCTGCTGTACGTCCTGACCTTGCTGCCCGGCGTAGAGCCCACCCGCCGCCGTCTCCTCGTCGCGGCCCTGATCGGCGCCGTCGGCTTCGAACTGCTGAAGCTCCTGCTCAGCGGCTATATGCAGGGCGTGGCCGGCAAGAGCATGTACGGCGCGTTCGGCGTCCCCATCGCCCTGCTGCTGTGGATCAACCTCACCTCGAAACTGGTCCTGTACTGCGCCGCCTGGACAGCCACCGGCAGCGCGCCCGAGAGCGCGTTCGACGAAGACGTCAGCGGCGACGGCGTACCAGATCCGGCAACGGCCAGCGGCGGTTGACGACGTACGCCCCGGCGGCGAGCAGCACCACCACGCCGCCCGCGATGCCCAGTGCGGTCCACATGCCGCGGGAGCCGTCGTCGGCGACCGCGCTCGCCACCGGCTGCTGGGAGGTGCCGCCCCTGCCGGCCTCCGCGGACGCGCCGGAGGACGGGTTCGCACCCGGCTGCGCACTGGCCTGCGCGCTGGGCGCCGCCCCCTGCGGCGGGACCAGCTCGCCCACCGGCGTCACCTTCCCGGCCGCGGCGAACCCCCAGTCGAACAGCTTCGCGGTCTCCTTGTAGACCTCGTTGTGGTCGGTCTTCTCCGGGTTCATCACGGTGACGAGCAGCACCCGCCCGGCACGCTCGGCAACCCCCGTGAAGGTCGCGCCCGCGTTGGTCGTGTTGCCGTTCTTCACCCCCGCGATGCCCGGGTACTGCGAGATGTCGTAGTCACCGGCCAGCAGCCGGTTGGTGTTCTGGATCTCGAAGGACCCCCGGACCTTCTTGCCCTTCTTGTTCTTCTTCGTCTCGCCCGGGAACTTGGCCGAGACCGTCGAGCAGTACTCGCGGAAGTCCTTCTTCTGCAGCCCCGACCGAGCGATCAGCGTCAGGTCGTAGGCGGAGGAGACCTGCCCGGGAGCGTCGTAGCCGTCGGGCGAGACGACGTGCGTGTCGAGGGCCTGGAGCTCCTCGGCGTGCTGGTTCATCTCCTTGACGGTGTCCGCGACTCCGCCGTTCATCGACGACAGCACATGCACGGCGTCGTTGCCGGACCGCAGGAAGACCCCGAGCCAGAGGTCGTGGACCGTGTAGGTCTCGTTCTCCTTTATCCCGACCAGGCTGGAGCCCGACCCGATGCCCTCCAGGTCCTTCGGCACGACCTTGTGCGCGGTGGTCCTCGGGAACTTCGGCAGCACGGTGTCCGCGAACAGCATCTTCATCGTGCTCGCCGGGGGCAGCCGCCAGTGCGCGTTGTGCGCCGCCAGCACGTCACCCGACTCCGCGTCCGCGACGATCCACGACCGCGCGGTGAGATCCTTCGGCACCACCGGCGCGTCCCCCGCGAGCGCCACCTGCGTCCCCGCCTGCCCGAGCCGGGCACCGCCGACGCTGGACATCGTCGCCGGGGGAGTGGCCGAGGGGGACGCGCTCCCGGAAGGAGACGGAGAAGAAGAAGGAGTCGGACTCGGCGCGGCGAGGGAGACGGGCGCCGACAGCGCGAACGAGGTGAGGGACGCTGCGGTGACCAGCAGGGATCGCCTGACGGTCTGCTTCATGGGTGCGGGCACGACGGAGAACGTACCTGGCAGGCGACGGGAAGTCCCGCCGCCCTCCCCACCCCCGTCATCGAACCGGACACCCGACGGCGATACTGAACCCATGAAGCTCAGCCGCCCCCTCTCCTGGTTCCTGCTCGCCTTCGGGGTGTGGAGCTGGATCATCTGGGTCACTTTCATCAAAAACCTGGCCAAGGACAGCAGTGGGCTCGCCTTCGACGACGGCCACCCCACGGCGTACTTCTGGGTCCACCTGACGCTCGCCGTCGTCTCCTTCGTATTGGGGACGGCCATCGGGGTCATCGGGTTGCGCGGTCTGCGCGCACTGCGCCGGACGTCATAGCCGATGGTGGTTGTCTTCGCGCTGCTCGCGCTGACGGTCCTGGTCGGCGCCAACTGGTACCTGTGGCGCCGACTGTTCCGCGACACGACCCGCGGCCCCGGCTGGGCACGACGCGGCGGCGCCGCACTGATCGCGGGCGGCTGGGCCCTGGCGATCGGCGCCCTCGTCGGGGAGCGCACCGGCGCCCCCTTCTGGCTCCAGCGCACCCTCGCCTGGCCGGGCTTCCTGTGGCTCGCCCTGTCGATCTACCTGCTGCTGGGCGTCGTCGCGGGCGAGATCGTACGACCCCTGCTGCGCCGCTTCCTGGAGCGGCGGGCCCGCGCCGGGCAGCCGGCGCCTGCACCGGTCCCGGCGGGGGCCCGCACCGGTGCGGCCGAGCGGTCGGCCCCGGTCGCCCCGGAGTCACCGGCCGGGCCTCCCGGCCCCGAGCCGTCGGAGCCGGTGGCCCCCCCGGCCGAAACGGGCGGCCCCTCCCGACGCCTCTTCGTCTCCCGCGTGGTCGGCGGCGCCGCCGCCGCGGTGGCCGTGGGGACCGTCGGCGCCGGTACCTACGGCGTGCTGCGCGGTCCGAAGGTGAAGCGGGTGACCGTCCCGCTGGCCAAGCTTCCGCGCACCGCCCACGGCTACCGGATCGCCGTCGTCAGCGACATCCACCTCGGCCCGGTCCTCGGCCGGGGCTTCGCGCAGAAGGTCGTCGACACGATCAACGCCACCCAGCCCGACCTGATCGCCGTCGTCGGCGACCTCGTCGACGGCAGTGTGAAGGACCTGGGCCCGGCGGCCGCCCCGCTCGCCGGGCTGCGCGCCCGGCACGGCAGCTTCTTCGTCACCGGCAACCACGAGTACTTCTCCGGCGCCGAACAGTGGGTCGAGGAGGTGCGCCGGCTCGGCATCGACCCCCTGGAGAACGAGCGCACCGAACTCCCCTGGTTCGACCTCGCCGGTGTCAACGACCTCGCAGGTGAGAGCGAGGGCCAGGGCCCCGACTTCACCCGCGCCCTCGGCGACCGGGACACCACGCGCGCGTGCGTGCTCCTCGCCCACCAGCCCGTCCAGATCCACGACGCCGTACGCCACGGCGTCGACCTCCAGCTCTCCGGCCACACCCACGGCGGACAGCTCTTCCCCGGCAACCTGATCGCCGGGGCCGCGAACCCGACCCTGGCCGGTCTGGAACGCTACGGCGACACCCAGTTGTACGTCTCGCGGGGCGCCGGTGCCTGGGGCCCGCCGACGCGCGTGGGCGCGCCCTCGGACATCACGGTGATCGAGCTGGCGTCCCGTCAGGCCTGAGGCGGACCTTGAGAAAATCCTGTGAAACCGGCTGGAAACAACGCGTCGGTAAGTTCTTTCTCACCTACCCAGAAGTCCCTTCCGCCCGCCGAAACACGTGTGGTTAGGTGAGCCCGCCACCAAGGGGGGTGGCTTTCTGTGTAGTACTGGGCCTTCTTGTGGCCCGGGGAGGGCAGGGCATCACCATGCGCTCGGTTCGCATGCGGATCCTCGTGACACTGCTGGTTCTCGCGATCGTGGGCTTGGGCGGCTGGCAGTTGCTGCCGTCGCGGGAGAACAGCGACGCCACCATCACCGTGGGCACGACGGACACCATCACGTCACTCGACCCGGCGGGCGCCTACGACGCCGGTTCCTGGGCGTTGTTCAGCAACGTCTTCCAGTCGCTGCTGACCTACGCGCCGGGCGGCGTCTCACCCGTCCCGGACGCCGCCAAAAGCTGTTCCTTCCCGAAGAGCGGGCTGACCACGTACACCTGCGAGCTGCGGGACGACCTCACCTTCCCCAGCGGCCGCAAGGTGACCGCCGAGGACGTGAAGTTCTCCTTCGACCGGGTCAAGAAGATCAACGCCGATGTCGGTCCGGCCTCGCTGCTGTCCACCCTGAAGTCGGTGGACGCCGACGGTCTGAAGGTCACCTTCCATCTGACCACCCCGGACGCCACCTTCCCGTTCAAGGTGGCCACCGGAGCCGGTTCGATCGTCGACCACACCCGCTACCCGGCCGACGGCCTGCGCAGCGGCACCTCCGTCGACGGCACGGGCCCGTACACGCTGGCGTCGTACACAAAGGGCAAGCGGGTCGACCTCGAACCCAACGCGCGCTACAAGGGCGCCGTGAAGACCGGCGCGCCGATCGAACTGCGTTACTACGCCGACCCGGACGCCCTGGAGAAGGGGTGGAAGGCCAAGGACCTCGACGTGGCCTCCCGTCAGCTCCCGCCCGCCGTCCTCGCCTCCCTCAACGCCAGCGACCCCGACATGCGCGTCAGCGAGGCCGACAGCTCCGAGACCCGCAACCTGTACTTCAACACCCGCGCGTCCTCGCCGCTGCACTCCACGGACGTACGCAAGGCGATGGCGTGGCTGATCAACCGCGAACAGCTCGCCGCGACCGTCTACGACGGCACCGTCGACCCGCTGTACTCGCTCATCCCGGCGGGCCTCACCGGCCACACGACCTCGTTCTTCGACACCTATCCCCGGCAGAGCACCGAGAAGGCCGGCAAGCTCCTTCAGGAGGCCGGCGTCAGCATCCCGGTGCACTTCACCTACGGCTACGGCCTGGGCAGCGGCGCCGCCGAGGCCGAGGCGAAGGAGATCAAGCGGCAGCTCGAGGCCTCCGGTCTGTTCAAGGTGGACGTCAAGGGTTACGAGTGGACCGACTTCCAGAAGCGGTGGGCGAGCGGCAAGCTCGACGCGTACGCCGTCGGCTGGGTCGCCGACTACCCCGACCCGGACACCTACGCGGGCCCGCTCGTCGGCACCGGCTCCACCATGAACACCGGCTACAGCAGCAAGACCGTCGACGGGTACATCACCAACAGCCAGCGGTACGCCGACCGCAGCCAGGTCGCCGACGACTTCAGGAACCTCCAGCAGACCGTCGCCGACGACGTGCCGGTGATCCCGCTGTGGCAGCGCAAGGAGTACGTCGTCACCGACGCGGACGTCGGCGGCGGCCAGTACCTGGCCGACGGCAACGGCGTGTTCCGCCTCTGGTCCCTGAGCTGGATCTGACACCCCACCCACGGCGCCGGATCAGGCGCCGTGGGCATGCGGCCCCCTGACACCGGGCAGTCACCCATCGGGGCACCTGGGCCCTGTCGCCGGATTCCCGCCTGCCCCGCGACGCCAAGCACGCACGCTCGCGGCAGGACCCGCCCTCCGGGCGGACGACGGGAATCCGACGACAGGACCCGGCGACGGAGCTGTGCGCGGGGTGAGGAGCAGAGGTGCTGAGACGCAACTCCTTCCGGCTGCCCCGGCACCCGGCGTCCGTCGGGCTGGCCCGGCGCCGGGTGCGGGACCATCTCGCCGACTGGGGGCACGGCCCCGACGACCGGGCGCTGACCGACGCGGTCCTCGTGGTGTCCGAGCTGGCGACCAACGTCATCCGCCACGGGCCCCTGCGGGAAAGGGAGTTCGAGGTGGCGGTCACCGCGCTCGCCGACGGCTCCTGCCTCATCGAGGTCTCCGACGAGGACCGGCACGAACCCCGGCTGCGGGCGGTCGGCGAGTGGGAGGAACACGGCCGCGGCCTGCACCTCGTGCACCACCTCGCCACCGCCTGGGGCGTATGGGGCAGAGGGCGGCACGGCAAGACGGTGTGGGCCCTGGTCCTGGCCCAGCCCTGACCCCGCTCAGACGCAGCTCTTCGGGCGGGTCGGCAGCTCCACCGTCACCCCGAGGCCCTCACCCGGCGCCGTCCGTACGCTCACCTCGCCGCCGTGGGCCCGCACCACCCCCTGCACGATCGCCAGCCCCAGCCCGCTGCCCGCGCCGCCGCCCGCCCGGAAGAACCGGTCGAACACCCGCGCCGCGTCCTCCGCCGCCAGCCCCGGCCCCTCGTCGCGCACCGACAGCCGTACGATCCCGTCCGCCCGCTCCACGCCGAGGCGCACCGGCACCTCGGCGGACGTGTGCGTGCGGACGTTGGCCACCAGGTTGCCCAGCACCTGCCGCAACCCCGACTCGTCGGCCCGCACCAGCAGCGCCCCGTCCGCGTCGACCGTGACGGGCCGGGCCGGCTGCTGCGCCCGCAGGTCCTCGGCCGCGTCCCGGACCAGCCGGCTCACGTCGACGTTCCGCAGCCGCAGTTCGGGCCGCTGGTCCAGCCGGGCCAGCATGAGCAGTTCGTCGACGAGCCGGCCCATCCGGTCCACCTCGCCGTTCATCCGGTCCCAGGCCCGCTTGCGCTCCTCCTGCTCACGCAGCATCCCCTGGTCGTAGAGCTGGAGATAGCCGCGTATCGCGGACAGCGGCGTGCGCAGCTCGTGCGAGGCGTCGGCGACGAACCGGCGGAGCTGGGCCGCGCTGCGCTCGCGCGTGCGGTACGCCGCCTCCACCTGGTGAAGCATCGAGTTCAGCGCCAGCCGCAGCTGCTCGACCTCCAGACTGGTCTCCCGGCTGGAGGGCACCCGCCGGGTCAGATCGCCCTCCGCGATCGCCGACGAGGTCTCCACCATGTCCTCCAGCGGCCGCATCCGCCGCCGCACACTGAACAGCGTCAGACACGCCAGGAGCGCCAACAGCAGTGTGCCGACGGCGAGATCGAGCTTGAGGGCCTTCGCTATGCCCTGGTGCAGGGCCTCGGTGGAGGTCGCCATCAGCGCGTAGGTGCCGTCCCCGAGCCGGGTGGCCGTGACCCGGTACGCCGCACCGCGCATGCTGACGTCACCCGGGTCGGGCGCGAGGCTGAGCGCGTGCGGGTCGCGCACGGCGTCGGCGAGGCCGCTCTGGGCCGCGGTGGGCGGCACCCCGAAGATCGGCACGGCGTGACCCGTGGCGTCCACGGCGGTGAAGACCGTGTCCGCCGTCGACTCCGCGCCGCTCTCCCCGGGCGTCACCCGGTCGCGCAGGAAGCTCAGCGCCGACAGCGAGTCCAGCTTCCGCAGCGTGATCCCCGTACCGGCGATCGAGTCACGGGTCTTGACCAGCTCGGTGTCGATCTGGCCCAGCAGATAGTGCCGCATGCCCATCAGACTCACCGCGGTCGCCGCGACGATCCCGATCGCGAGCAGACCGACGTTCGCCAGGGTCAGCTTCACCCGCAGCGAGTGCATCCCCCGCCCGCACCGCAGGGCCCGCGGCCCCCTCATGCCAGCCCGTACCCCACGCCGCGCCGGGTGGTGATCACCGGGGGGCCCAGGGTGTCCAGCTTGCGGCGCAGGTAGCTGATGTAGGTCTCGACGACCGTCGACTCCGGCGGGGTGTGCTCGTACTGCCAGACATGGCGCAGGAGCTGCTCCTTGGGCACGATCCGGCCGCCGTTGCGGACGAGGAAACGCAGCAGCGCGTACTCCGTGGGGGTCAGCTCGACCGAGCGGCCCGCGCGGTGCACGCTGTACGTCGTCTCGTCGAGCTCCAGGTCGCCGTAGCGCAGGGGCGGGCGCTGCGGCAGGACGTCCGCCGGGCGGGTGCGGCGCAGGACCGCGGTGATCCGGGCGACGACCACGTCGATGTCGAACGGCTTGGTGATGTAGTCGTCGCCGAAGCCGAGCGCGCCGACGATCTCGGCCGGCGCGTCGCGTGCGGTGAGGAACACCAGCGCCAGGTCGGGCCGCCGCTCGCGCAGTTCCCGGCCGAGCGCCCGGCCGTCGCCGTCGGGCAGCATGACGTCGAGCAGCGCGACGTCGGGCCGGGTGCGCCCGGCGAGGGCGAGGGCCTCGCGGACCGTGCCCGCGATCATGACCTCGAAGCGGTGGTAGCGCAGCGCGATGGCGAGGACGTCCGCGATGCTCGGCTCGTCCTCCACGACCAGCACGGTGCCGGGGGCCGTCGACATGCCCCCAGTATCGGCGGGCCCACTGACAACGGGGGTGGTTCCCGCTTTGGAGTTCCTTGAGAGTCACGGCGGGTCGATGTCGCCGCGCGGGTGCCGGTGCCGATGCTGTTGCCCAGGACCTGGGGGACCCGTCGACCGTGAGTGAGGAGTTGCGCATCGTGGCGGCATTGGCACGCTGGTGCTACCGGCATCGGCTGGTGGTCCTGTTGCTCTGGGTGGGGGCGCTGTTCGGGCTGGGGTTCTCGGCCTCGACGGCGGGCACGGACTACGCGAACGTGTTCTCCCTCCCCGACACGGACTCCAAGAAGGCGTACGACCTGATGGAGAAGGCGTTCCCCGCGCGCGCGGGCGACACCGACACCGTCGTCTGGAAGGTCGACGAGGGCACGGTCCGCGACCAGGACGTACGGTCCCGGATCCAGCCCGCGCTGGAGCAGATCGCGGACATGAAGGGCGTCGGCGGGGTCACCAGCCCCTACGCCGGCGAGCGGGGCGCGGGCCAGATCAGCCGTGACGGGCGGATCGCGTACGCCCAGATCACCTTCGCCGACCAGGCGAACGCCGTGCCCAAGGAACTCGTCCAGGACGTCGTCGACACCGCGCGGGACGCCGAACGCGCGGGCCTGGAGGTCGAACTGGGCGGCCAGGCCATCCAGCGCGTCCAGGAACCGCCCACCGGTCTCGCCGAGATGGTCGGTCTGGTCGCCGCCGCGATCGTCCTGTTCCTGGCCTTCGGCTCCCTCTTCGCGATGCTGCTGCCGCTCGCCGTGGCGGTCTTCGGCGTCGGCACCGGACTGTTCTCGACCCAGCTCCTCAGCCATGTCACCGACATCCCCGACCTGGCCCCGCTGCTGTCCTCCCTGATCGGCCTGGGCGTCGGCATCGACTACGCCCTGTTCATCGTCACCCGCCACCGCAAGGGCATCCTGCGCGGCGTCCCACCGGAGGAGTCGGCGGTCACCGCCCTCAACACCTCGGGCCGCGCGGTGCTGTTCGCGGGCGGCACGGTCTGCATCGCCCTGGCCGGGATGCTGGTGACGAACCTGCGCTTCCTGGACGGCGTGGTCGTCGGCACCTCGCTGACGGTCGTCCTGAGCGTCCTCGCCGCGACCACCCTGCTGCCCGCCCTGCTCGGCTTCCTCGGCCCGCGGGTCCTCAGCCGGAGGCAGCGCCGGCGGCTCGCCGCCGAGGGCCCCGAGGAGGAGCGGACGAGCGGCCCCGCGGCCCGCTGGTCGGCGGAGGTGCAGCGCCGCCCCCGTACGGTCGCCGCGCTCGCGCTGGTCGTCATGGCCGTCCTCGCGCTGCCCGTGCTGTCGCTGCGCCTGGGCGCCACCGACCAGGGCAACGACGACGCCTCCACCACCACCCGCAAGGCCTACGACCTGCTCGCCGAGGGCTTCGGGCCGGGCTTCAACGGCCCGCTCCAGGTCGTCGTGGAGGGCACCGACACCACCGCCCTCGTCCAGGGCATCGAGGAAGCGCCGGGCGTGGCGCAGGCGGCGCCGCTGCCGCCCGCGCGGGGCGTCACCGTCATCCAGGTCGTCCCCACCACCTCACCGCAGTCCGAGGAGACGGACGCCCTCATCGACCGGCTGCGCGAAGACGTCATCCCGGCGGCGGGGGTGAAGGCGCACGTCGGCGGGGTCACCGCGGTCTCCAAGGACTTCGCGACGGTCACCGGCGACCGGCTGCCCCTGTTCGTCGCGACGATCATCGGCCTGGGCTTCCTGCTCCTGCTGATCGCGTTCCGCTCCCTGGTGGTGCCGCTGACCGCCGCCGTGATGAACCTGATCGCGGCCGCCGCCTCCTTCGGTGTCCTCGTCGCCGTGTTCCAGTGGGGCTGGGGCCTGGAGCTGCTCGGCCTCGGCAAGGAGGGCCCGATCAACGCGTTCCTGCCGGTCATCATGCTCTCGCTGCTCTTCGGCCTCTCCATGGACTACCAGGTGTTCCTGGTCAGCCGGATGCACGAGGAGTGGGTGCACACACGGGACAACGCGCGCGCGGTGCGCGTGGGTCTCGCCGAGACCAGCCGGGTCATCAACTCCGCCGCCCTGATCATGGTCTGTGTGTTCCTCGCGTTCGTCCTCAGCGGCGACTCGGGCGCGGCGATGGCCGGCGTGGGCCTCGCGGCGGCGGTCGCCCTGGACGCGTTCATCCTCCGTACGGCGCTGGTGCCGGCGGCGATGCATCTGCTCGGCGCCTCCAACTGGTGGCTGCCGGCCTGGCTGGACAAGCGGCTGCCGCATCTCGCCGTCGAGCCGAAGGATGAGGACGTCACCGCGTCCGCCGGGCCGGGGGACGGTCCCGCGACGGTCGTCCACGGCTTCGTCCGCGACGCCTCCGGCGACCCGGTGGAGCACGCCTCGGTCGCCCTGATGTCCAAGGGCGGCCGCCCGCTGGACCAGGTGACGTCCCTGGCCGACGGCTCCTACGTCCTCTCCGTCCCGGCGCCGGGCAGCTATCTGCTGTCGACGACGGCGGCCTCGTACACCACCCACGCCCGTCAGGTGACCGTCGCCGGCGAGCCGCTGGTGTACGACGTGGAACTGGTGGAGATGTCGGAGGTCAACTAGGGCCTGTCGTTCGGATCACGCCTCGAACGGCGCCGAGCAGTCCGGTTCCTTCCCCGCGGCCTGATCCGAACGACGGGCCCTGGGGCCCTTCTGACGGATCTCCGCGGCGTCGCGACGCCCGGCACGCCCGCTCGCCGCACGGCGCGAAGGGCCAGGTGGCTCCGCCACATGACCCTCCACGCCGCACGCCGATCGCGCGCACCGAACGCCGCTCCTTCACCCACGGAGATCCGTCAGAAGGGCCCTAGCCGCGCTTCCTCTGCGGGTCCGGCAGGGCGTTGGTCATGCCGGGCAGGAAGTCCGTGAACAGCTCGTGGATCTCCAGGACGAGGGGCCGCAGGACGCGGAACCGGGCCAGCGCCACACCCCGCGAGGTGAGGCGCGCGCCCCGTTCCGCGAGCCGGTAGCTGCGCTCGCGGCCCTCCGTGCGGTCGTAGATCCAGTACATGACGAGGCCCATCTGCGCGAGCCACATCAGCTCGGGCAGCACCTCGCGCAGCTCCTCGGGCACCTTCGCCTTCGAGCCCGCGAGGACCTCCTTGTGGACGGCGATCGCCTCCACGCGCGCGTGCTCCGACTCCGCCGAGAAGGGGCTGAGCGGGCTGTCGGGGTCGGCGGCGTTCTTGAAGAACTGCACCGCGAACTCGTGGTACGGCGTCGCCACGTCCAGCCAGACCCGCAGCACGCCCGCCATCCGGGCCTCCAGGGAGGTCTCCCTCGCCAGCAGCTCACGGACCGCCTCGCGGTGCTCGGCCGCGAGACGGTCGTAGAAGCCCTGGATCAGCCACTCCTTGCCGGCGAAGTAGTAGTAGGCGTTGCCCACCGAGACCCCGGCCTCCTGGGCGATGGCCCGCATCGTCGTCTTGTCGTAGCCGCGCTCCTGGAACAGCCGCATCGCGGTCTCCAGGATCAGCGCGCGGGTCTGCTCGGACTTCGAGCCGGGCGCGGGGGACGGCTCACGGGGCTCGGCCGGGGGAGTGGGCTCGGCGCGGCCCCCGTCGGCGGACTCGTTCATGGCGGACACGGACAGGAGCCTAGTCAGTGGAGCAGGAGCCGTCGGCACAGGAGGGCGGGGTGTAGGTCCAGCCGTGCCGAGGGTCGAAGGACCAGCCGTCGGCCGCGTAGTACGCACCACCGCCCCAGCCGGCCGGGGCGCGGGACTCCCCGCCGCCCCGGCCGCCCCCGCGGGCCTTGCTGCCGCGTGCCCCGACGCCCCGGCCCGACGCCCCGGCCTGTGCACCGCGCCACCTGGCGGCCGCCAGGACCGCGCCCTTGGCGAGCTTCGCGCCCGTGGGGGTGCTCAGCCGGTGGGCGAGCGGTCGGTGCTCGCGCAGCGCCCACAGGGTGACGATCCAGGCGGCGGCGCCCCGGTAGACCTGGCCGCCGTCGCCGACGACGGTGATCTCCTCGAGCGTGGCGCGGTGGTCGAGCTCCGGGAAGCGGGCGGCCGCCTCGGCGGATCCGGCCGCGACCGGCTCCAGCGGGACGAGCTGCGGCTGCCGGACCAGCCAGTCGCGCACGAAGGAGCACAGGGCGCAGTCGGCGTCGTAGAGGACGGTGAGCCGGCGGACCGGGACCCCCGTGGTGTCCCGGTCGCCGTGCACGGCCGTGGTGGCCACGGCCGTCACGCCCCCGCCTGCGGGGCGGTCCAGCCCTGCGGGGCGACCGGCGGGAGCTGCTCCCGCTCCATGACGCCCCGCCGCCGGATCCGGTTGAGCACGTACACGTTGCCCAGGTGCATCACGCCGAGCACCAGCAGCACCACGCCCAGCTTGGTCGACAGGGCCTCGAAGATGCCGCGGGTGTCCTCGATGGTGTCGTCGCCGCTCAGGTAGAGGGCGACGAAGCCGAGGTTGACGAGGTAGAAGCCGACCACGAGGAGGTGGTTGACGGCGTCGGCGAGCTTCTCGTCGCCCCGGAGGACGTCGGCGAGGAAGACCCTTCCGTTCTGGCTGAGGGTGCGGGCGACCCAGACGGTCAGGCCGATGCTGACGGCCAGGTAGATGACGTAGGCGATGACGGTGCGATCCATGGCGTCCCCCTTGTTGAACGCGTTCAAAACGCTGACAGGGATGACTGTAGCCCAGTTTTGAACGTGTTCAAGACAAGGGTGATGGGGCCTGCGTCACAGCCTCATGGCCTCACGGCCTCCGGCCCAGCTCCGGCCGCTTGGTGTAGTCGGTGAACCCGAGGACGTTGCCCCAGGGGTCGGCGACCTCGACGGTCCAGCCCGTCGCCACGGAGAACGGCGGATCGAGCGGCACGATCCCGGCGTCGGCCAGCCGCCGTGCCGCCACGCGCGCGTCCGGCACCTCCAGCCAGAGGCGCGGCGCCGCCCATGACGGCGGCCGGTGCCCCAGCGCCTCCTCCCGCCGCAGCAGGATCCCGGGTGTCTCGCCGCCGACCTTCAGCAGGGCGATCCCGCCCTCGTCGAACCGGAACGCCACCGTGAACCCGGCCCGCTCGTAGAACCGCACGGCCTCGCCGAGGTCGCCCACGGGGAGCAGGACGTTGTCGAACCCGAGCAGTTCGTAGGACTCGTCATCTGACATACCGTCAGAATAGGTGGGCGGTGTTCGCGAATCGGTGATCGCCGCTCGAAGGGTGCCCCGTCTTGACCACCCCCGGGTTCTCCGGTGCCTGTTTTCTGCTGCAAGATGACGTGCACCCGCAGTGCACACCGATTTTCCGCTCATCCGATCACGGGGAGAACTCGCCTTGACCGAACAGCCGCAGCAGCCCCAGCCCGGGTACGGCTACCCCAACGCCGGCCCTTACGGCACCCCTCAGCCCGGCGGCCAGCCCGGCCCCTACGGCTACCCGCAGCAGGGCCAGCCCCAGCCGGGCTACCCGCCGCAGGCCGGTTACCCCGCTCCCGGTTACGTCCCGCCGGGCACCTTCACCGGCGACCCGAACGCCCCCTACGGCTACGACCCCTACGGGCGGCCCTACTCCGACAAGTCCAAGATCGTCGCGGGCATCCTCCAGCTCACCCTGGGCACCCTCGGCGTCGGACGGTTCTACATAGGCCACGTCGGCATAGGTCTCGCCCAGCTCTTCACCTGCGGCGGCCTGGGCATCTGGGCGCTGATCGACGGGATCATGCTCCTGACGGGCAACAACACGACGGACGGCAACGGGCGGGTCCTGCGTGGCTGAAGCGGAGCGCCCGTTCGCGCTGCGACACCCGGCGGCGGCACCCCTCGCGGTGCTCGCCGCCGGCGCGGCGGGCTCCGCCTACCTCTACGGCACCGACCCGCACCAGAGCGGCCATCTGCTCCCGCAGTGCCCGTTCCGGCTCGTCACCGGTCTGCTCTGCCCGGCCTGCGGCGGCACCCGGATGACGTACGACCTGATGCACGGTCACTTCGCCCAGGCCTGGCTGGACAACCGTGTCCTGCTGCTCGCCTCACCCTTCGCCCTCGCGCTCCTGGCCCGCTGGGCCTGGGAGGGCCTGCACGGCCGCAGGTGGCGGCCGACCCTCGGCGGCCGGGGCGTGGCCGTCGTGCTCGGCGTCGCGGTGACCTGGATGATCGTCCGCAATCTGTTCTAGCGACGGGGAAGTTCACTCTCCGACTGTCGGACGTCCGAAAGAATCTCGGAGTTGACTGATTTTGATCACGGAACAAGAACGATCAGTCCTGGCTACTCCCTTTCGTCCCGCTGGTCTCTTTACTGTCACATGACACAGGGGGGACGTCCGCGCGTGGTCGAGCCATGCACGGGCGTGGTCGTCGACGACGGTCGACGCGCATGAGCAGCTCGTCGGATCCCTCCTGGAGTCCCCGTCCGGAGCAAGCCGGCTCCGGTCACCCGAAGTCATCCCAGGAGCAGTTCTCATGACCGTCCCCACTCCCGAGGCCCCCTACGGCGTCGACCCGCTCGGCCGTCCCTACTCCGACAAGTCGAAGATCGTCGCGGGCGTTCTCCAGCTCTTCCTGGGCACCCTCGGCATCGGACGCTTCTACGTCGGCTCCGTCGGCGTCGGTATCGCCCAGCTCCTGACCTGCGGCGGCCTCGGCTTCTGGGCATTGATCGACGGCATCCTGTTCCTCACGAGCAACGACCGCACCGACAGCCAGGGCCGCGTCCTGCGCGGCTGAGCCGGTAGCGCCATCGACGGCGAGGGTCCCACTCCTTCCGGGAGCGGGACCCTCGCCGTTTTCATGGGATGCATCCGCATGCCTCCTCATGTGTGACCCGACCCGCGAAATCCCGGTAGGGCGGGGCCAACTCCCCTAGGCTGACGAAGATTTGAAGATTTCGTGGAGCTCGAGAGGTGGAAGTGCGCATGTCCCGCACACCGTCAAGACGTACCGTTTTACGAGGAGTCACCGTCGCCGGAGCCTCGGTGATCGGCTTCGACCCCGCCGCCAGGAGCTGGGCCGCGACGACGTCCGAGACCGGCACCGCGCTCGCCGACCTGGCCCGGATCCCCCGGCTGGACGGCACGCTCGTCACGGACGACTCCTCGCTCACCGCGGCGGCCGACGACTTCGGACACATCGTGCACCGCCGCCCCTCCGCGGTGCTGCGCCCGGGCTCGGTGCGGGACGTCGTCACCATGATCCGGTTCTGCAACGACCACTGTCTGCCGGTCGCACCGCGCGGCCAGGGGCACGGTGCCTTCGGGCAGGCCCAGGCCGAGGGCGGTCTGATCATCGAGACGGCGACCCTCGCGGACATCGGCGACCTCGACTCCGACAGCACCACGGTCACCGTCGGCGCCGGCGCCCGCTGGAGCGAGGTCGCCAGGGCCACGCTCGCCCATGGCCTCACCCCGCCCGTCTTCACCGACTACCTCGAACTCTCCGTCGGCGGCACCCTCGCCGTGGGCGGCCTCGGCGGGCAGGTCCACCGGCACGGCGCCCAGGTCGACAACGTCACCGAACTCCGGGTCGTCACCGGCGCGGGCCAACTGGTCCGCTGCTCACCCACCCGCCGCGCCGACCTCTTCCACGCCGTGCTGGCGGGCCTCGGCCAGTGCGGGGTCGTCGTCGAAGCGACCCTGCGTCTCGTCCCCGCGCCCGAGACCGTACGCCACTACGTGCTCACCTACGACGACCTGGACACCTTCCTCGACGACCAGCGCCTGCTCGTACAGGAGGCCCGTTTCGACTATGTGGAGGGGCAGGTCCACGCGGACGCCGACGGGGCGTTCCGCGTCTACAGCCTGGAGGCCGTGGCCTACGGCCCGCCGGTCGGCCCGGCGCCCGACGACACCGTGCTCCTGCGCGGCCTGCGCCACGACCCCGCCACGGTCCAGTGCACCGACCGCGGCTACTACGACTTCCTCGACCGCATCGCGCCCTTCATCGCCGCGCTGAAGGAGGCGGGCGTCTGGACCCACGCCCACCCCTGGGTCGACCTCATGCTCCCCGGCTCGTCCGCCGCGGACCTCGCCGCCCCGCTCCTCGAGGCCCTCACCCCCGCCGCGCTCGGCCCCGGAGGGGTGATCCTCTTCTACCCCCTCCTGCGTGAGCGCCTGACGACGCCGCTCCTGCGGACCACCGACGAGGACGTGTCGTACCTCTTCGACATCCTGAGCTCCGCCCCGCCGGACGACACCGCCGCCATCGACCGCACCCTGGCGAGGAATCGCGCCGCGTTCCACACCGTCACCGCGGCCGGCGGCACCCACTACCCCGTCGGCAGCGTCCCCCTCACCCCCGAGGACTGGCGGACCCACTTCGGGCCCGCCTGGCCCGCCTTCGCCACGGCGAAGCGCACCTACGACCCGAACGGCGTCCTGACGCCGGGCCAGGGCATCTTCTGACCCTGGAAGCCGACCGCGGAGCCGAAGGACCGCCTCGGCTCCGCCCCACCCGTCCGACCGACGGCCCGGTGACACGGAAAGGCTTGTGCGGGGCGCGGATTCATGAAGGATGACCGTATGTGGATCGAGCTTGTCTCCTCTCTCTCGTCGGACGTGGACATCGCCGACGGGCCCGGCTGCGAGGAGCAGATGAGGGTCGCGGAAGTGGTGCTGGGGCATCCGCTGCCCGCCGCGCTGAAGGACTTCTGGCGTACGGCGGACGGGGCCCGGGACAAGCACGGGGCCGGTGTCGTGTGCTCGGTGGGCGAGGTCGTCGACCGGAACCTGGAGTTCAGGAGCTCCGCCGACTTCCGGGACCTCTACATGCCGTTCGATCCGCTGCTGCTCTTCGGGGAGAGCGCGGGCGGTGACCTCTTCGGCTTCGTCGTGAAGCCCGAACGGCCGGACATCTTCGTCTGGGAACACGAGAGCGACAGCCGCCGCTGGGTGGCGAACAACCTGGAGGACTACCTGCGCCGCCGCCTCGGCACCGGCGACCCGGAGTGGTACGCGTCCTGGTGACGGGGGGTCAGTCGTTCTTCTTCGGCCGTCCTGCCGCGAGGATCTCCGTCACGTCCAGGGTGACCTTGGCACCGATGGATTCGGGGAGGGTGAGGGACTGGCCGGGGGCGTAGAACTGGTGGCTGTCGTATCCGCCCACGATCGGTTCGGTCAGGACGTGGACGCGCTGGTGCTTACGGTCGACGATGACGTACACCGGCACCTTGGCCTGGGAGTACGCGGCGACCTTGGTCTTCAGGTCGTCCTTCCAGTTCCCCGAGGTCACCTCCAGCACCAGACGGAAGGGCGCCGGATCGTAGGCGTTGTTCTCCACCAGGTGGTCGTCGATGTCGGAGTCCACGATCACCAGGTCGGGGATGGCGTAGTCCTCCTCGCCGGTCGGCAGCCACAGTCCGACGTTCTGCAGGACCTCGGTTTCCACGCCGTGCAGCCCAGCGGTGATGAAAGGAATCATGAGCTGGGTCAGGGCGCGGGCGTGCGGGGCATCCGGTGATGGGGTCACGAGGAGGTGGCCTCCGATGATCTCGACGCGGTAGCCCGGATGGCGCTCCATGATCTCGTCGGCGATGGCCGTGAGGGAGAACGGCTCGTCGTCGAAGGGCTGCTCGACGGATGCAGCGGACATCGCGTGCCTCCTTGGGGCTGGTGTCGAGAACATCATCGTAGGGCGGACACCACCCTGTTGTCCCTCTTGATCACGTTCACCCGATCGTGGGGTTTGGACGCCCGAGGGCCCCGCCTCCGGTGCTGGAACCGGGAGACGGGGCCCTCGTGGTCGTACGGGAACGCGGGTCAGAAGCGGCGGGTGATCAGGGCCTTCTTGACCTCGGCGATCGCCTTGGTGACCTCGATGCCGCGCGGGCAGGCGTCCGTGCAGTTGAACGTGGTGCGGCAGCGCCAGACGCCGTCGCGGTCGTTCAGGATCTCCAGGCGCTGCTCGGCCGCCTCGTCACGCGAGTCGAAGATGAAGCGGTGCGCGTTGACGATGGCCGCCGGACCGAAGTACTGGCCGTCGTTCCAGAAGACCGGGCAGGACGAGGTGCACGCGGCGCACAGGATGCACTTCGTGGTGTCGTCGAAGCGCTCCCGGTCCTCCGCCGACTGCAGACGCTCACGGGTGGGCTCGTTGGTGTCCTTCGTGATCAGGAAGGGCATCACGTCCCGGTACGCCTGGAAGAACGGCTCCATGTCGACGACCAGGTCCTTCAGGACCGTCAGGCCCTTTATGGCCTCGACCGTGATCGGCTTCTCGGGGTTGATGTCCTTGATCAGCGTCTTGCACGCGAGACGGTTCTTGCCGTTGATCCGCATCGCGTCCGAGCCGCAGATGCCGTGGGCGCAGGAACGGCGGAACGTCAGGGTGCCGTCCAGCTCCCACTTGATCTTGTGGAGGCCGTCGAGGACGCGCTCCTTCGGATCGATCTCGAGCTGGAAGTCCTCCCAGACCGCCTCGGCCGAGACCTCGGGGTTGAACCGGCGGATCCGGAAGGTGACCGTGATGTACGGGGACGCGGCCGACTCCGCCTCGACCTTGTCCAGAACAGGGGTTGCCATCAGTACTTACGCTCCATCGGCTGGTAGCGGGTCTGGACGACCGGCTTGTAGTCGAGACGGACGGAGTCGGTGCCGTCGGCGCCGACCTCGCGGTACGCCATGGTGTGACGCATGAAGTTGACGTCGTCACGGTTGGGGTAGTCCTCGCGGTAGTGACCGCCGCGGGACTCCTTGCGGGCCAGCGCCGAGACCGCCATGACCTCGGCGAGGTCCAGAAGGTTGCCGAGCTCGATCGCTTCCAGGAGGTCGGTGTTGAACCGCTTGCCCTTGTCCTGGATCGACACGTTCTTGTAGCGCTCGCGCAGCTCCGCGATCTTCTCGACCGCCGTCTTGATCGTCTGCTCGGTGCGGAACACCATGACGTTGGCGTCCATGGTCTCCTGGAGCTCCTTGCGGAGGGTCGCCACCCGCTCGGTGCCCGTGGAGGTGCGCAGCCGCTCGATCTGGTCCACGACGAGCTGCGCCGGGTTCTCCGGCAGCTCGACGAACGTCGCGGTCTTCTGGCTGTACTCCGCCGCCGCGATGCCGGCCCGGCGGCCGAACACGTTGATGTCCAGCAGCGAGTTCGTGCCGAGGCGGTTCGCGCCGTGCACCGACACGCACGCGACCTCGCCGGCCGCGTACAGGCCCGGGACGACCGTGGTGTTGTCCGCCAGGACCTCACCCTCGACGTTGGTCGGGATGCCGCCCATGGCGTAGTGCGCGGTGGGCTGGATCGGGATCGGGTCCGTGTACGGCTCGATACCGAGGTAGGTCCGCGCGAACTCGGTGATGTCCGGCAGCTTGGCGTCGAGCTGCTCCGGCGGGAGGTGCGTCAGGTCCAGGTAGACGTGGTCGCCCTCGGGACCGCAGCCACGGCCCTCGCGGATCTCCGTGTAGATGGAGCGGGAGACGACGTCACGGGACGCGAGGTCCTTCATGACCGGCGCGTACTTCTCCATGAAGCGCTCGCCGTCCTTGTTGCGGAGGATGCCGCCCTCACCGCGGGCGCCCTCCGTCAGCAGGATGCCCATGCGCCAGATGCCGGTCGGGTGGAACTGGAAGAACTCCATGTCCTCCAGCGGCAGGCCACGGCGGTAGACCGCCGCCTGGCCGTCACCGGTCAGCGTGTGCGCGTTCGACGTCACCTTGAAGAACTTGCCGCAGCCGCCGGAGGCGTAGATGACGGCCTTCGCCTGGAAGACGTGGATCTCACCGGTGGCCAGCTCGTAGGCGACCACACCGGCGGACTTCTTGACGCCGTCCTCTTCGGTGATGAGCTGGTCGAGGACGTAGAACTCGTTGAAGAACTCCACGCCCTCCTTCACGCAGTTCTGGTACAGCGTCTGGAGGATCATGTGGCCGGTGCGGTCGGCCGCGTAGCAGGAGCGGCGGACCGGGGCCTCGCCGTGGTTGCGGCTGTGACCGCCGAAGCGGCGCTGGTCGATGGTGCCGTCCGGGGTGCGGTTGAACGGCAGGCCCATCTTCTCCAGGTCGAGGACGGAGTCGATGGCCTCCTTCGCCAGGATCTCGGCGGCGTCCTGGTCGACCAGGTAGTCACCGCCCTTGACCGTGTCGAAGGTGTGCCACTCCCAGTTGTCCTCCTCCACGTTGGCCAGCGCGGCGGCCATGCCGCCCTGCGCGGCGCCCGTGTGGGAGCGGGTGGGGTAGAGCTTGGTGAGCACCGCGGTGCGGCTGCGCTTCGTCGACTCGATGGCCGCGCGCATGCCCGCGCCGCCGGCGCCGACGATGACCGTGTCGTACTTGTGGATCTTCATGAGTCTCGTAACCCCGTGCCTAGCGGATGTTCGGGTCGAAGGTGAAGATCACCAGCGTGCCCAGCAGGATGGTGAACACCGTGGCCGTGTAGAGCAGGCCCTTCAGCCACAGCCGGGTGTTCGCGCGCTCCGCGTAGTCGTTGATGACCGTGCGCAGGCCGTTCGCGCCGTGCAGCATCGCGAGCCACAGCATGAGCAGGTCCCAGACCTGCCAGAACGGGGACGCCCAGCGACCGGCCACGAACGCGAAGCCGATCTTCGACACGCCGCCGTCCAGTACGAGCTGGATCAGCAGGTGGCCGATGACCAGGACGACCAGCACGATGCCGGACAGCCGCATGAACAGCCAGGCGGCCATCTCGAAGTTGCCCCGGGTGGACCTGGGCGACTTCTTGGTGCGCTTGCGCGGGGCCTCGATGAGGGGCGCCGGGTTGTCGACGGTGTAGAGCGAGCCGCCCTCGACGGGGCCGATCCCGGACGCGGAGGTTTCAGTGGTGGCCATCGGTGTCAGCTCCCGAACAGTTCACGAGCGGCGTGGCCGAGGACGGGGTAGATCGCCCCGAGCATCAGCACGACCCAGACGCCTACGACGGTCCAGAGCATCTGCTTCTGGTAGCGCGGGCCCTTCGACCAGAAGTCGACGGCGATGACACGCAGGCCGTTGAGCGCGTGGAAGAGGATGGCGGCGACGAGGCCGTACTCCAGCAGCGCGACGATCGGCGTCTTGTACGTGGCCACGACCTTGTCGTAGTCCTCGGGTGAGACACGGACGAGAGCGGTGTCCAGCACGTGTACGAACAGGAAGAAGAAGATGAGGACGCCGGTGACTCGATGAGCCACCCAGGACCACATTCCTTCCCGGCCGCGGTACAGCGTTCCAGCCGGCACGGAAGACCCTCCGGGAGCGGGGATTGGGGCCTGCCGGCTTGTGCTGTCGGACGGGCCCGGCCGGGTACGGTCCACCGGCCCCCAGCATCGTAGCCACGCCGCGGCGCTGGGCTTACAGCGGGCCTACCGGTGTGATCAAAGTGGCACGCGGATGGGTGAGCGGTGCGGCGTATGTCGGGAGGTGTGCCGTTATGTGCCGGGTGCGGGTTCGTTGTGGCTGGTCGCGCCCACGCGGCGGTAGCCGCATATCGGACTACAGCCCCGCGCCCCTCAGGTGGGACATGAGCCGGCCCCTTGCCAGGCGCCGGAGTTCTTCCGCCGCCACTACCCGTTCGTCCTCCGGATCGTTTGTCAATCGTGACCGGATGCTTTCCAGGGCGAAGTCCAGGGCTTCCTTCGGGGGGACCTCGTCGAGGCAGATGACGAAGACGTGGCCGAAGCGGGCCTCGTAGGCGGCGTGGGCCGCGTCGAGAGCGGTGTGGGCGGCCTCGTAGGTGCCCTCGGGGAGGGTGGGCAGGGACTCCGCCGTCAGGGCTTCGGCCAGGTCCGGTGCTGTCAGGTCGTAGGTCGCCTCGTCGGATGCGGCCAGGAGGGCCTCGACCGTGGGGTAGGGGCGGTGGTCCGCGATCCTGCGGGCCCAGCAGAGGCTGTGCAGGCAGGACAGGAGGGCGTCGAGGGCCTCTTCGACGGGGGCGGCGTTGAATTTCTCCACCTGGGTGGCCGGGGGTGTCCGGGTCTGCGCCGGTATGGGAAGGCGGCCGGTGAGGTGGGGAAGACGGTGCGCAGGCAGCGTGGATCCTCGCGTCACGTGTGGTGTGGCAGGGGATGCGGTGAAAGGTGTGCGGCAACGTTATCGGGAGTGGTCATCCGGTGTCCGACGCTTGCCCGAATTTCACTCGAACGAGAGAGTTTCGGAACGGTTGGTGGACTTCTCCGGTGACCGTTCGGTGACGCGTTCGGTGACGTTCCCGGCGCGCCTCCGTCACCCGGGCGACGTACGGTGGGGCGGGTGAGCAGGCACAGGCATCGGCGTCCGGCGCCACGGAAGAAGGCAAGGGAGCAGGTCGCCCTGCGGGCCCTGATAGCCGGCGGGCTGGTCGCCGCCCTCGGGGTCGGCGTGGGGCTGTGGGCCTCCGACGGGGACGACAGCGCGCCCACCGGAGCGGTGGCGGGGCGGCAGAGCGCCCAGGGGTCGGTGAGCGGGGAGCGGTCCGCCGTCGCGGCGCCGTCCGCCAGTCCCAGCCCGAGCCGCACCTATCCGCTGTCCACCGCCCCGCGGACCATCCCGGCCGTACGCACCCACACCGCGGCGCGCGGGCCGGGGTGGCGGCCGGCCGCAGGGCACCGGGTGGTGGTGGGCGACCCGCGCCTCGCCGACGAGGGGCGGCTGATCGCCGGTGAGCTGGGGATGGCGTACGCCGGGCAGAAGAGCGACAACCGGGCCGGGGATCTGCGGCTGACGCTCGGCGGGAGCGGCAACCCGGAGTCGTACACCATGACCGTGCGCGGCGGGCGGGTCACCGTCACCGGGCCCTCCGACGCAGGGGTGTTCTACGGGACCCGGACGCTGAAGCAGGAGGTCCGCAAGGGCGGCACCGCTCCGGAGGGCGTCGTGAAGGACGCGCCGGCCAAGCCGCAGCGCGCCTTCCAGCTCGACATCGCCCGCAAGTACTTCTCGCCGGGCTGGATCGAGGACCGCATCCGTGAGCTGGGCGACCTGAAGTACAACGAGTTCGGGCTGCACTTCTCCGACGACCAGGCCTTCCGGATCGCGTCCGACACACATCCCGAGATCGTCGCCGCGCAGCACCTCACCAAGGCCCAGGTCAAGAGCATCGTCGACCTCGCCGCCTCCCGGCACATCACCGTCGTCCCCGAAATAGACTCGCCGGGCCACTTGGGCGCCGTCCTCGCCGCCCACCCCGAGCTGCAGCTCCGCAATGTCAACGGGGTCGCGACCCGCGGAGCGATCGACATCTCCAAGGACGCCTCCGGGAAGCTGCTCGACGACCTGCTGAACGAGTACGCGGGCCTCTTCCCGGGCGGGCAGTGGCACCTCGGCGGCGACGAGTACCAGGCGCTGACCGTGGCGAACCCGGCCGCCTCCTTCCCGCAGCTCGCCACCGCCGCGCAGCAGCGCTACGGCTCGGGCGCGGGCGTCGCCGACCTCGCGACCGGCTGGCTCAACGACCGTGCCGACACCGTCCGCGCCCACGACCGGACCATGCGGGTCTGGAACGACGGGTTCTTCCGCAACGCGAGCGTGAAGCCCGCCTCCGACCTCGTGGTCGCCTACTGGACCGGCAAGGAGATCGGCGCGCGGGTGCCGGTGGACTATCTGAGCGCGGGACGCAAGGTGCTCAACTACAACGACGAGTACCTGTACTACGTCCTCGGCGAGCCGCAGACCTTCGTCTATCCGACGGGGCAGCGGATCTACCAGCAGTGGACCCCGCGCGTGCTGCGCGGGACGACCGCCGTGTCCTCGCGGTACGACGCCCAGATCCTCGGCGGGGCCTTCTCCGTCTGGTGCGACCTGGCGAACTCCCAGACGCAGGCACAGGTCGCCGCCGGGATCCGGATGCCGCTCAGGGCCACCGCGCAGAAGCTGTGGGACGCGCGCACGCCGGCCCTCACCTGGACGCAGTTCCGGACGCTCGCGGGGCGGCTGGGCTGAGGCGGTCCCTTTCGGCCCGCCGACCACCCCTTGGCTGAAAATCCACTCTGTGACAGTCTTCCTTCGTCGCACGCAGTAAGGGAAAGTGCGGGCTCCGTGAGGGCGGCGCCCTGGCGAGGGAGACGTGGATGAGCCTGGTGGAACTGATCGCTCAGGCCGACGAACGCGGACTGGCCGCCAGCGGGCTGGCTTGTTTGGATCGGTGTGTGCCGCTGCTCGGCGGTGACGACGGGATCATGCGGCCGCTGTGGGCGAGCCTCGCGGAGACGGGGTCGGCCGACGACTGGGGCACCGGGTTCGAGCAGGTGCGCGGCAAGCTGGAGTCCGGCGAGGCCGGCGGCGAGGCCGCGCTGCTCGCCCGCCGGATGCTCGACGCGGCCCCCGCCGACCGGGCCGACGCCGGGATACGGGTGTGGGCCGACGCCTGCTCCGTCGCCTCGCTCCAGATCCACCGCCTCCTCGACCCGGCGGAGGACGGCGACTCGGTCGCCTCCCGCCGCGCGGGCCGTACGGAGGGCATGCCGCCCCTCGTCGCCGCCGAACTGCGCCGCCAGGTCACCGTCCTGGAACTCCTCGCGAGCCACGGCGCGGGCGGACTGCGCCGGGCCCTGGACGTCTCCACGGAGGGACGACGCGTCCTACGCGCCGTGGTCTCCCGCCGCGCCCGCGGCCGGGCTTGATCCCTCTCACCAAGCCCCGCGGAACGCGTCCCACGGCGCGGGGCCGGGCCTGGCCCCTCACGCCGTACCCCCAGCTGCCGCGGAGTGCGTGCCGGGCTTGCCCCCTCGTGTCGTGGCGCGGGGTGCCTCGGGGCGTGCGTCCGGGAACGCGGCCGGGTCTGAGCTCTGACGCGCGTGGCGCCCGGTGCCGGGGAGTGGGTGCCGGGCTGGGGGTTGGGCTTGCCCCCTCGGGGCGTGCGTCCGGGAACGCGGCCGGGCCTGACCTCTGACGCGCTGTGGCGCCCGGTGCCGCGGAGTGCGTGCCGGGCTGGGGGTCGGGCTTGCCCCCTCGGGGCGTGCGTCCGGGAACGCGGCCGGGCGTGACCTCGTCACGGGGCGAGCCCCTCGCGCCGGGGCGCGGGGTGTCTCGCGGTGGGGGACGGGGCGGTGGCCGGTCTTAGGGGAGCAGTCGCTTCACCACCGCGTCCCGGTGGAGGGCCGTCGTCGTGTAGAACGCCGTCAGGTCGCGGTGGGCCGCGGCGAAGGCCGCTCGGGTGCGGGGTTCCTCCCCGGGGCCGCCGTGGCGGGGCAGCAGTTCCGCCCGTGCCGGGTGCCACAGGTCGTCGAAGTCGGCGGCCGCCAGGAACGCCGCGACCCGGGCCGTCTGGGCCGCCGTGAGCAGCAGGAACGGCGGTTCCGCCGCGTCGGCCGGGTACACCCGGCCGCCGCCGAGGACCGCGTAGGCGCCGGGGCTCGCGTCCGCGTGTTCCGGAGGGGTGTCGCCGTAGAGGAACCGCTGGTCGCGGTCCACGCGGTCCACGCGGTCCACCCGGTCCCGGACCGGGACGGCCGCGTGGTCGTCATCGTCGTCGAACAGTCTGCGCAGCCAGATCGCGCTGTTGCGCAGCGCCGCAGGGGGTACGGCGCGGAAGCCGAGGTACGCGCTCATCACTCCAGGAGCGCACGGGGACGCCGAACCATCACTCCTGTGCGGGTTCCGGGCCGGTTCCGGGGAGGCGCCCGAAACCGCGTGACGCATCCCGGCCGCGCCACGCTCTCCCCTACATGACCAGGTACATGACCAGGACGACCACCACGGCGCACCAGGCCCCCGCCCGGCCCCAGGCCGCCGTGAAACCGGCGCGGTGGGCGGCCGACACGGTGTCCATGGTGCGTGAGGGCGCCCGGCTGCACCTCGACCACTCGGCGCAGAGCCTGTGGCGCGTCGACCGGCTGATCGAGGACCTGCGCGCCGAGGACACCCCGTACCCGGCCGTCGAGCAGGTGCTGCGCGGCCTCGGGGCGTACGCCGGTGAGGTCGTCGTCCGGCACACCGGCGCCGAGTGGTGGACGACCGGCGGTGACCACTGGATCCGCACCCCCGACGGCCGCCTCTGGGACCCCATCGACGAGGCCCGCCGGTGCTTCGGCGGCCATGGTTCGCTGCGGCTGCTGTGCCGGGACGCGATGCGGGGCCGCCGTGACGCACGGGACCCACGGGACCGACGTGACGCAGGCCACCTCGGCGACCTGTGATGTTTCCGCGCGGCCGTCCGCTGGGACAGCGGGGAGCCGAGCCGGTTCCCCCGCAGTGATCGGGCCGAGCGAAGGGGTGGGGCCCATGGGCAGCGGGACGGACGAGCGGCACAAACCGGAGGTACGGGAGACGGGCGCGGCGGACATGCGGGCGTGCGCCGCCGCGTTCGTCGAGCGCGTCACCGCCCGGCACCGGCTGCCCCTCGATTACTCCCCGGCCAGCCTGCGCCTGGTCGACTTCCTCGCCGACGGGCTGCGCAAGGGCGGCGCCGACCGGGACCGCGCCCACGACACGCTCGTCGGACTGGGCGCGTACGTCGGCGAGGTGCTGGTCCGCCGGGCGGGCGCGGTCTGGATCGACCTGGACGAGCCGCAGCGCGGCTGGTTCGGACAGCCGGTCGGGGTGCGGATGCCCGACGGCCGGGTCTGGAACCCGCTCGGCAAGGTCGTCAACCGTTTCGAGACGGGCGGCCCCGAGGAGTCCCTGCGGACCTTCTACCTGACCCTGCACGGCCGGGCGCGCCGGGTGGCGGCCTGAACGCGGTGAAGGGCCCGCCGCCCGGGACCGCCGCGAAGGGCCCACCCCGTGACATTTCTGTGCGGTCCGGCGCTGAGGACCGTGGGGGCGCACCCCCAGCGAATTCCGTACGAACGAGGACAGTCTTGGGCCAGGGAGGGGAACCCCGGCGCGCACAGGCGTACGACGGGGAGCTGGGAGCGGCCGTCGCGCGGGCCCAGGACGGTGACGAGACCGCGTTCGCCGTCGCGTACCGGATGGTCCAGCCGGGGCTGCTCGGCTATCTGCGCGGGATCGTGGGCGACGACGCCGAGGACGTGGCCTCCGACGCCTGGCTGGAGATCGCCCGGGACCTCGGGCGGTTCCGGGGCGACGGCGCCGGATTCCGCGGCTGGACGGCGACCATCGCCCGGCACCGGGCGCTGGACCATCTGCGCAGGATGCGGGTGCGGCCGAGGGCGGCGGTGCTGGAGCAGGACATGGTCATGGACCTGCCCGGCCCGCACACGACGCACGACCAGGCGCTGGAGTCCCTCTCCACCGCCCGGGCCCTGGAACTGGTCCGGGGGCTGCCGAGGGACCAGGCGGAGGCCGTGCTGCTGCGGGTCGTCGTGGGGCTGGACGGTCCCGCCGCGGCCCGGGTCCTCGGCAAGCGTCCCGGCGCGGTCCGCACGGCCGCCCACCGGGGCCTGAAACGGCTGGCCCGCCAGCTCGGCGTCGCGGACGCGAACGGCGAAGGTGTGACGGATGACGGACCCCGCACGCTGGGGGAGTCGACATGAACGACCACGACGGCGACCGCGGACAGCGACCGCCGGGAGCGACAGAGGTCGTACGGAACGGACCGGCGGGGGCCGGACGCACGGGACAGAGGCGGAAACGGACATGGGTGAACGGCTGAACGACGGCGGAGAGCCGGCCCGTCGGCGTCGGCACCCTGCCGAGACGACCCCGGCGGCGGACAGGGCGGTCGACCGTGAGCTGGAGGCGCTGCTCGCCGAGGCCCTGCGCGCCGCCGGCGGCCCCGCCGCACCGGCCGCGGGCAGCGAGGGCGAGCTGCGGGCCGTGGCCGCCTTCCGGGCCGCCCGGGACGCCGGCGCGCACACGGCCCGTACCCGCCGCCGGGACGACTGGCGGCCCCGCGCCCGCCGCTCCCCGGCCCGCTCGCTGCGCGCCACGCTCTCCGTCGCCGTCGCGAGCCTCGCCCTCGGGGGTGTCGCGTTCGCCGCGATCGGGTCCGCGGGCGACGACCCCGCCGGGGCGAAGCGCCCCGAGAGGTCGGCGAGCGCCACCGAGGGCCGCTCGCACGCGCCCTCGCTCACCCCGTCCCCCTCCGCCTCGGCGGACCGGGACCGCCCGGTGACCGCGAAGGACACCGAGGCCCACTGCCGTGCCTACGAGCAGGTGCAGGGCCGGGGCAGGGCGCTGGACTCCACGGCGTGGCAGCGGCTCGTGACGGCGGCGGGCGGCGAGGAGAACGTCGAGGCGTACTGCGCGGCTCGAACGGCGTCGGCGTCGGCCACGAGCGGCGGCGAGGACAAGGGCAACGGCAGGAGCAACGGCACGACCGGCAACGGTCAGCAGAAGGCCGAGAAGTCCCCCAAGGGCAACGCGAAGAAGCAGTAGTCCACGCCTCGCGGGGCCGCCGAGGCAACGACCGGGGTCGCCACCCCCCACAGGAGAGACCCCGGCCGCCGCGCGGCACGGACCGCGCGGCGGCCCGTACTCCCTACAGCGCCGAGAGTGCGTTTTCTGTCACACCCCGCTGCCCTTCCGGGGCCGTCTCCGACCGGATCACGAGTCAGTTGCATGTTGTACGGACATGGACGGCCCACGCTTTCAGGTCGTAACGTGCCTTTCGCGCCGGACGGCCAAGCGGCTTGACCACCGCAACGACCTGCGGTCTCGACCGCGACCATCGACCGACCGAGGAACCACGACGTGGGGGACGACGCGGAGCTGACAGCCGCGGTGCTTGCGGCACAGGACGGGGACGAGACCGCTTTCCGGGCTGTGTACCGCGCGGTGCACCCGCGGCTCCTCGGGTACGTGCGCACACTCGTCGGCGATCTCGACGCCGAGGACGTGGCCTCCGAGGCCTGGCTGCAGATCGCCCGGGACCTGGAGCGGTTCAGCGGCGACGCGGACCGCTTCCGCGGCTGGGCCGCCCGGATCGCCCGCAACCGCGCGCTCGACCACATACGCATGCGCGGCCGGCGCCCCGCGATCGGCGGCGACGAGACCGAGCTGACCGGCCGGGCCGCCGACTGCGACACCGCGGGCGAGGCCATAGAGGCGTTGGCCACCGGCCGCACCCTCGGCCTCATCGCCCGGCTCCCGCAGGACCAGGCCGAGGCCGTCGTGCTGCGGGTCGTGATGGGGCTGGACGCCAAGACCGCCGCCGAGACCCTCGGCAAACGCCCCGGCGCCGTCCGCACCGCCGCGCACCGCGGCCTGAAGAAGCTCGCCGAGATGCTCGGCGCCGACCCGGAGACGGCCGGGGTCCTCGACGCCCTGCCTCCCCAGCGAGGGCGGCGTTCGCGCGCGGTAACGTCCGCGAGTGTGACGCAAGCGAGCGCGCGGACGCAGAAGGACATGTGATGGCCGACAAGCAGGACAGGTGGCTCGACCGCGAGACGGCGGAGCGTCTGCTGCGCGGTGGGTCACCCGAGAACGCTGTCGCCCCGGAAGCCCGTGACCAGGCCGAACGCCTCGCCAGAACGCTGGGCGCGCTCTCCGCGCTGGGCGCCGAACCGCTCCCGGCCGACGAGGAGCTCCCCGGCGAGGCCGCGGCCCTGAAGGCCTTCAGCGAGGCCCGTGCGGCACGCGAGTCCCATGGGTCGCGGCAGTCGCACAGGTCACATGAGTCCGTGTACCGGGGCAACACCGGGCTGGTCCGCATCGGCGGGCGCACCGGTGGCGATCGCAACGGCGAACGGCCACACGGCCGTTGGAGCCGCCCCCTGCGCCTGGGGCTCGCCGCAGCGCTGGCCGTCGGCATGCTCGGCGGGGTCGCGGTCGCCGCCGGCACCGGAGTGCTGCGGAGCCCGTTCGACGGGGCGGAACCCGCACCCGGGGCCTCCGTCTCCAGCGCCGCGAGCCCCGAGCACGCGCCGGTCTCGCCCTCACCGGACGCCCCCGGCGGCGGGCCGGACGCGGTGGCGCCCGACGGCGGCACCGACCCCGACACCGGCAAGGGCGAGAAGGGAACCGACGGCGCCTCCACCGCACCCGGCGCCCGGGGCACCTGGCCCAAGGGCATAACCTCGTCCTGCCGTGACATCAGGGCCGGCCGCACCCTGGACACCCGGCACCGCCGCACCCTGGAGGGTCTCGCGGGCGGCTGGTCCCATGTGACGTCGTACTGCGCGTACGTGCTCGAAGGCGTCTCCCGCCCGAACACCGACGGCGACGACCGGGAGGACACGGACCCCCGGGGCCCCTGGGGCGACGGCGGCTCCACCGACGGCGGCACGGGCCGGAACGGCCCCGGCGGCGACACCACGGGCCTCTCCTCCGGCCAGAACGCCGGCCCGGCCGGCACGGGTGACGACCGGGACGGGTACTCCGGAGGCACCGGCCCGGACGACGGCGGCGGCACCCGGGGCAACGGCCACGGCCACGGCAACGGAAACGGCGGCAACGGCGGCGGCCGCGCCGGCGGCACCGGACACCACTAGCCCCGGCGCGTACAAGCCCGCCGCGCGCCCCCTCTGACCTGCGATGTCATAAGCCCGGGAAATTTTTTCGCGCCGGGTGTGACGTTTTCGGAGGCCGTGGCGCAGTAACAAGTGAGCCGACTGGTCATCGGCCTTCGCACGAAGCCGGGGTTCCCCCCGTACCTACGGCTCGTGCACCTGGCGCGGGCGGGACACGTTCCCCCGGTCCCGCCCGCGCCCCGAACTCACCAGGACACCACGACCTTGTCGCCGCCGCGGACCTGGGCGAAGAGCGCCGCGACCGCCGTCTCGTCCCGTACGTTCACACAGCCGTGCGAGGCTCCGGCGTATCCCCGGGCCGCGAAGTCGGCCGAGTAGTGCACCGCCTGGCCCCCGCTGAAGAACATCGCGTACGGCATCGGCGTGTGGTAGAGCGTCGACACATGGTCGCGGGACTTCCAGTAGACGCGGAAGACACCCTCGCGGGTGGGCGTGTACTGGGAGCCGAACCGCACGGACATCGTCGACACGGTCCGTCCGTCGATCATCCAGCGCAGCGTGCGGCTCGTCTTGTCGATGCACAGCACCCGCCCGGTCAGACACCGTGCGTCGGGCGCGGCGGCCGGCTGACCGCCCATCAGATACAGCTCCCACTCGCCCGGTTCCCGCGTCATCCCCACCAGCCGGTCCCAGGTGACCCGGTCCGTCGTCCCGGTCCGCGGCAGCCCGCGCTTGCCCTGGAACCCCTTCACGGCCTCCTCGGTGGCCGCCCCGTACAGGCCCGTCGGCCCCTCGAAGAGCCAGGCGAGCTGCCGCAGCCGGGCCTGGAGTTCCCGCACGTCCCGCCCGGAGTCACCGCGCCGCCACAGCACAGCCGGCGCGGTGGACGTCGTGCCGCTCGTCCGGGCCGCGCTCGGTTTGTCGTCCGGGGTGGTGCCGCTCGGGCCCGGCGCGGGCGTCGTACCGGTGACGTCGACGTGGACCGGCGGGCGTGCCCGGCCGTCCTGGGTGTCCGGGGTCTGCACGGTACAGCCGCACACCGTCGCCAGGGCCGCCGTGCCGGCCAGGGCGATGATCGATCTCCGCATCCGCATGCCTGAGATGTTCCCCCCGGATGACGCCGGGCGAACGGAGCGGCATGGTGGTGGGCATGGTGCGCGAGTCGGAGTCGGGACGTCCCATCGAGCCGGTGTACGGGCCGTCGGCCCTGGAGGGCTGGGACCCGGCCGGGAAGCTGGGCGAACCGGGCGGCTACCCCTTCACCCGGGGCGTCTACCCGTCCATGTACACCGGCCGTCCCTGGACCATGCGGCAGTACGCGGGCTTCGGCACGGCCGCCGAGTCCAACGCCCGCTACCGGCGACTGATCGCCCACGGCACGACCGGTCTGTCCGTCGCCTTCGACCTGCCCACCCAGATGGGCCACGACTCCGACGCCCCGCTCGCCCACGGCGAGGTCGGCAAGGTGGGGGTCGCGATCGACTCGATCGACGACATGCGGGTGCTGTTCGGCGGGATTCCTCTGGACCGGGTGTCCACCTCGATGACCATCAACTCCCCCGCCGCGCTGCTGCTGTTGCTGTACCAGCTCGTGGCGGAGGAGCAGGGGATCGCGCCGGAGCGGCTGACGGGGACGATCCAGAACGACGTGCTGAAGGAGTACATCGCGCGCGGGACGTACATCTTCCCGCCCCAGCCCTCCCTGCGCCTGACCGCCGACATCTTCCGGTACTGCCGGGCCGAGATCCCGAAGTGGAACACCATCTCGATCTCCGGCTACCACATGGCGGAGGCGGGCGCGTCCCCGGCGCAGGAGATCGCTTTCACCCTGGCGGACGGTATCGCGTACGTCCGAACGGCGGTGGCGGCGGGCATGGACGTCGACGATTTCGCCCCCCGTCTCTCCTTCTTCTTCGTGGCCCGTACGACGATCCTGGAGGAGGTCGCGAAGTTCCGCGCCGCCCGCCGGATCTGGGCGCGGGTGATGCGCGAGGAGTTCGGGGCGAGGGACCCCAAGTCGCTGATGCTGCGGTTCCACACCCAGACGGCGGGGGTCCAGCTCACGGCGCAGCAGCCCGAGGTGAACCTGGTGCGGGTCGCCGTGCAGGGCCTGGCCGCGGTGCTGGGCGGCACCCAGTCCCTGCACACCAACTCCTTCGACGAGGCGATCGCGCTGCCCACGGACAAGAGCGCGCGGCTGGCGCTGCGTACCCAGCAGGTCCTCGCCCACGAGACGGACGTGACCGCGACGGTCGATCCGTTCGCCGGCTCGTACGCCGTCGAGAGCATGACCGACGACGTCGAGGCGGCGGCGGTCGAACTCATGACGAGGATCGAGGACCTCGGGGGCGCGGTCGCGGCGATCGAGCGCGGCTTCCAGAAGGACGAGATCGAGCGGAACGCCTACCGGATCGCGCAGGAGACCGACTCCGGCGAGCGGGTCGTCGTGGGCGTCAACCGCTTCCGGCTCGACGAGCTCGACGAGGAGGAGCCGTACGAGCCGCTCCGGGTGGACCCGGCCATCGAGGTCCGGCAGGCGGAACGGCTCGCGCACCTGCGGGCCGAGCGCGACCGTTCGGCGGTGGACACGGCCCTCGACGCGCTGCGGAAGGCCGCGGCGGGCGAGGACAACGTGCTGTACCCGATGAAGGCGGCGCTGCGGGCCCGGGCGACGGTCGGGGAGGTGTGCGGAGCGCTGCGGGAGGTGTGGGGCACGTATGTGCCGACCGACGCGTTCTGACAGGTGAACCCCTATGTGACACTCGTCCCCATGGTCGGAGTCGTCGACCTTCCCACCTGTCTCGCGGGCCTCGTCCCGGAGCCCGTACCGGACGATCTGCCGGCCGTCCGACGCGGCCGCCTTCGACGCGTACGCCGCCCGGAACCTGGGCCCTCGCCACGCACTGCACCGCACCGAGAAGGCCGAGAACCGAGCCCTCCCCCTGGCCGGTCCGGCGGCTGCGGATGGAACCCGTGTCGGCTCTGCCGCATCAGCAGCCCACGCGTGCCCGGTAGTCCGCCATGCCGGTCTCCGTCTCGCCCGCCCATCCCACATGGCCGTCCGGGCGGACCAGGAAGACACCGTCCGACAGGGTGAGCACCGTCCAGTCGGGGCCCCGCAGGCGGTCGAAGAGGCGTGTTCCGTCGACGGTCAGGTCGGGCATGCGGTCGCCCGCCCGGATCTCGCCCGGGGCCGGGCGGGTCTCCTCGCTCAGCGACGACTCCCGGTAGGTCAGGCCCAGTTGGCGGGTCCTCGGTCCCCTGCGGGCCTCGCCCCGGTGGATGGCCGTCGACAGGCCCAGCATGGCCGCGGCGTTGGGGCGGCGCTCCTCCTCGTAGGTGTCCAGGAGGGACTCCGGGGACCGTGCGCTCAGCACCGCGCCCAGCTTCCAGCCCAGGTTGTACGCGTCCTGGACGCTCGTGTTCAGGCCCTGGCCGCCGGCGGGGGAGTGGACGTGCGCCGCGTCCCCGGCGAGGAAGACGCGGCCCTCGCGGAAGCGGTCCGCCAGGGCGGCGCGGGGGCGGAAGTTCGAGGACCAGCCCACCTCGGTCACGTCCCCGGGGTCGAGGTGGGTGCGCTCGGCGATCACCGCGCGGACCCCGGCCAGGGACAGCAGGGGCGCCGGATCGGTGCCGTCCGGGAACTGCGCCACCAGCTGGAAGTCCTCCGTCCCGGCCAGCGGGCACAGCGCCAGGAAGCCCGCGCCCTCCCCGGCCGGCGGGAAGACGTGCCACCAGGTCCGCTCCAGGCCCGTGATCCGTACGTCCGCCACGAGCAGCGGGTCCGGGTCGACCGTCTCGCCGGTCATGCCGATGCCCAGCGCCCGGCGCACCGCCGAGCGGCCCCCGTCGGCGGCGACCGCGTACCGGGCGCGTACCGGCTCCCCGGAGGCGAAGTGCGCCGTGACCCCTTCGCCGTCCTGCTCGATCCCCGTCAGCTCGTAACCGAAGGCGATCCGGCCGCCGAGTTCCGCCAGCCGTGCCCGCAGGATCTCCTGGTTGCGCCACTGCGGGACCATCCACGGGGCGGTGAAGCGGGAGCCCTCCTCGCCGTCCTCGGCCGGGTCGAACATCTCGTGCTCGCCGGTCTGCTTCCCGTCCCGCCAGATCATGCCGACCGGGTAGGGGCCGCCGACGGTGAGGACCGCGTCGAGGACGCCCAGATCCTCGTAGATCTCCAGGGTGCGCGGTTGCAGGCCCTTGCCGCGGGAGCCCGGGGCGAGGGTCGCGCCGCGTTCCACGACCAGCGCGTCCACCCCGCGCCGGGCCAGGTCGATGCCGAGGGTGAGCCCGGTCGGGCCCGCGCCCACGATCAGTACGTCGGTGTGTCGCATCACCGTCTCCTTAACGCTGTTAAGTGCCGTCGGTCACGAGAGTGGCCTTAACGGCGTTAAGCTGTCAAGCGTGACCACGGAACGACGAGCCCCCCTCGACCGCGAGCGCGTCGCCCGCACCGCCCTCGCCCTGCTGAACGAGACCGGCCTGGACGGCCTGACCCTGCGCGCGATCGCCGCCGCGCTGGACGTCAAGGCGCCCGCCCTGTACTGGCACTTCAAGGACAAGCAGGCGCTGCTCGACGAGATGGCCACCGAGATGTACCGGCGGATGGTCGCCGGGGCCGCCCTCGACCCGCGCGACCGGTGGCAGGAGCGGATGCGCAAGGCCAACCACGGGCTGCGCGAGGCCCTGCTCACCTATCGCGACGGCGCCCGGGTCTTCAGCGGCTCACGCTTCACCGGCACCGACCACGCCCACCGGATGGAGGACGACCTGCGGCTGTTCACGGCCGCCGGGTTCACCCTGGGGCAGGCCGTCCGGGCGTCGTCGACGGCGTACTCGTACACCATCGGGTTCGTCATCGAGGAGCAGGGCGTGCAGCCGCTGCCGGACGAGCGGCGCGAGGGCTACGACATCGAGGAACGCGCCCGGCTGCTCGCCGACTTCCCGCTGACGGCCCGCGCGGGCGCGGAGATCTTCACCGATTACGCGCGGCATTTCGAGGAGGGATTGGAGATCGTCATCGCGGGAATCGCGGCGCGGTACGGGGTTTCCCGAGAAGCGCCCCGCACTTCACCGGGAATTCACTGACGGGGGGTCGTCAACGCCTTCCGCAGTCTCGGCGTGAGCCGGTCCTCCACCAGTTTGTTCATCGCGTACGCCAGCAGCAGCATCGACGCGATCGTCAGCAGGAAGGTGGCGTAGGAGGGGACTCCGAGGCGGCGGTGCAGGGCCGCGACCACGACCCAGCCCAGGTGCTCGTGCACCAGGTAGAACGGGTACGTCAGCGCGCCCGCCACCGTCAGCCCGCCCCAGTTCACCCGGTCCAGCCACCCCAGCGCGATCGCCCCGACGGCGACGAACCCGAAGGCGACGACCGCGACGATGCCGTACGAGGTGCGGTGGGCGAAGGCGTTCGGGTCGGAGACGTTCCACAGGCTGCGGACCGCGTAGTGCTGGCCGATCAGGAAGCTCACCCCGGTGATCCCCCAGGCGTAGGGGTCCCGGCGGTCGCGGTGGACCAGGTAGAGGCCGACCCCGCCGACGAAGAACGGGGCGTACTCCGGCATCAGCACGATGTCGAGCAGCGGCTGGTGCGCGCCCTGCGCGATCGCCGCCGCGAGGATCCAGCCGGCGCAGAACAGGATCACCCGGCGCCGGTTCGCGCCCGGCAGGACCACGCACAGCGCGAACAGCGCGTAGAAGCGGACCTCCGCCCACAGCGTCCAGTCCACGCCCAGCACCCGGTCCACGCCCAGCGGCTGCTGAAGCAGGGTCAGGTTCACCAGGACGTCACTGGGCGAGACGGCGTCGTAGACGACCACCGGCAGCGCGAAGACGGCCGTCACCAGCAGGACCGCCACCCAGTACGCGGGCATCAGCCGGGCCACGCGGGAGGCGAAGAAGGAGCGCAGCGGGCGGCCCCAGCCGCTCATGCAGATGACGAAACCGCTGATCACGAAGAAGACCTGGACGCCCAGGCAGCCGTAAGCGAACGGGGTGTGCAGGGTCGGGAAGATCTTGGACGCCGAGGTGCCCCAGGCGCGGGTGATGTCACCGCCCCGGCCGCCGTAGTGGTAGCAGGCCACCATCAGGGCCGCGATCAGCCGCAGACCGTCCAGCGCGCGCAGCCGGCCGCCGCGCGGTGCCGACGTCGGGGTGGCGACCGTGCGGCTTCCTTGTGTCGTGTTCACGACCGTCTGTGTCACGCGGGTGTCCCTGGGAATGCGGATGAGTGCCGTCCATGTGGACCCTATGGCGTCACCCGCGAAACTTCTGTTCGACAGCCTCAGCATTCGCTCCTCTGTTCCGAGGGGTTCACCTGAGCGTCGTTTTCCTTTCTTACGTTCTCCCAACCTCACCAGGTTTCAGTACGTCAATACGTTTTTCATAAGACCAGGAGAACCATGACGAGGGTCCGCAGCAGAGGGTCAGACACCAGGCCGCAAAGGCCCTCGTCAGCGCCATCCCCGGTCTCGCTCGAGGACTGCCTGCGCGCCTGCTCGGTGCACAGCGGCAAGCTCGTCGGCAGCCTCGACCCCCGCCGCCAGGCGCTCGCCGAGTCGCTGCGCCAGCTCCTCGCCCTGTGGGCCACCCAGGAGCAGTCCACGCCCGCGCCCACCGCCGCCGGTCTGCTCCGGCGCACCAAGGCCGCCGCGACCGGCAGCGGCGGCAACCTCGGCAACGAGGTCCTCGACGCCCTGCTCAACGTCGGCAACAAGGCCGTCGTCTGCGCCTACGACGACGAGCTGAACCTCACCCTGACCCTCACCGACACGATCCTCCACCAGCGCCGCAACTCCCGCGCCGGCTGGCGGCTGCGCGGCCGGATCCTGGAGGCCCTCGGCCTGCCCGACGAGGCCGCCGAGGCCTACGAGCGCTACCTCGAGCTCACCAAGGAGGACGGCTTCGGCGTCCGCGCCCGCGTCGACGGCATCCACGCCGCCACCAAGGCCCGCACCGAACTGCTGAGCCTGCTCCGGCGCACCGTCCCGGACTCCGCCGACTTCGCCACCGGCCCCGCCACCGACGTCTGGGCCGAGGGCCTCGCCGCGCACGCCGCCGGCGACCCGTCCGGCGCCAGGGCCCGCCTGGTCGGCGCGCTGATCGCGCTGGACCGCGAGGGCGCCCCCGAGGACCAGGTCCAGGAAGCCCTCGCCCACTACCTCGACCTCGCCACCGGCGCGCAGTCCCGGCCCACCGCCGAGCTCACCCAGGCCCTCGCCCTGTACGCCGACTCCCGGCGCAACCGGATGCGCGGCCCGGTCCCCGACCCCCTGTTCGGGGGCGTGCAGTGGCTCAGCCTCGGCGAGTTCCGCAACCGGATCGCCGGCAAGTCGATCTGCCTCGTCGCCAACTCGGGCACGGTCGGCGAGAGCGGCCTCGGTCACGACATCGATGCCTACGACCTCGTCGTGCGCTTCAACTCGTACCGCATCGACGCCGCGCACACCGGCAGGAAGACCGACATCCACGTCACCATCCACAAGCACAACTACAACTGGGACAAGCCCGTCGACACCCGGCTCGTCTTCAGCGGCAGCTCGCCCGACTGGAAGTACTCGGTCCGCAACAAGCTGATCCCCGGCGCCCAGACCCACGTCAACGACGAGTCGCTGCGCTGGCCCGTGCGCACCATCGGCGGCTGGACCACCGAGCAGTTCGCGGCCATCCCCACCTCCGGCTTCAACATGCTCTGGCTGCTCGACCACCTCGACGTCAGCCCCACGCTCGACCTGATCGGCTTCGACTTCTACGAGAGCGGCGCCTACCGCCTCCCCGAGGCGATGAAGCTGGCCATCACCAACGTGCACGAATACGGCAGCGAGAAGGCGTGGGTCATGGAACGGGCCCAGAACGTCTCCGGCATGAGGATTTCCCTGCGATGACCACTTCCACACCGGCCCCCGCCACCGACGCCTCCGCCCTCACCGGCAAGCGGCGCATCGCCTTCGCGAGCTTCGTCGACGAGAACTACCTGCCCGGCTTCCTCGTCCTGCTGCGCTCCCTCGCACTGTCCAACCCGGACGTCTGCGAGGACTTCCTCGTCCTCCACGACGACCTGCGCCCCGCCTCCGTCGCCGCGATCCGCGCTCTGCACCCGCGCGTGCGGTTCCGCCGGGTGGACGCCGACCACTACGACTCCTACGTCAAGGGCGACCAGGACAACTACCTCGTCCGCAAGGCGTACTTCATCCTCGACGTCTTCCGGATCCGCGACTACGACACCGTGATCACCCTGGACACCGACATGGTGGTCCTCGGCCCGATCAACGACCTGCTGTCGCTGCGCCACGGCCTCGCCGCCGTCCCCCAGTTCTTCTACGGCGACAAGACCCGCATGCTCAACAGCGGTCTCCTCGTCATCCAGAAGGAGTACCTCACCGACGCGTTCTGCGCGAAGATCGACGCGATCGGCCGCAGCGGCACCTACGAGCTCGACAAGCACGACCAGGGCATCCTCAACGCCCTCCTCGACGGCGACTTCGTCGACCTCGACCCCACGTACAACTACGTCAAGCGCCGCCTCTCCGGCGACCTCCCCGTCCCGGACGACGTCGCCGTCCTGCACTTCACCGGCCGCCACAAGCCCTGGCAGGGCGGCGAGGCCGGCTACGGGCTCGCCCAGGAGCGCTGGGCCGAGTTCGAGCTCACCGACGCCGAACTCCACGCCGCCTACCTGGAAGCCGGCGACACCCTCCACCACGACCTGCTCGTCCACTACGGCACCCCGCACGTCGAGCGCACCGGCGACGTCGACACCGCCCGCAAGGTCGCCCTCGCCCACATCGGCGCCGGCGACTTCCAGGCCGCCGTCGACATCCTGGAGCGCGTGCACCTGCCGGTCGACGAGGCCTGGCCGCACGAGGTGTACGGCAACGCCCTGATGAGCGTCTCCCGCTACGAGGAGGCCAAGGCACAGCTCCACCTCGCCACCGCCGCCCCCAACCGGGCCGCCACCGCCTTCTCCCGGCTCGCCCAGATCGCCTGGGTGCACGGCGACGACGCCCAGGCCCGCCAGTACGCCACCGCCGGCCTCACCGTCGACCCGACCCACCGCGCCAGCCGCATCTGGCACCAGCGCACCACCGGCATCCCGGCCCAGCCCGCGGGCCGCCCCGAGGACCAGCTCGCCCACGTCGCGTTCTACATGGACCGCCAGGGCAACGCCGGCGACAAGCTCCTCCCGGAGAGCGTCCGTCTCGGCTTCGACCGCGACACCACCTCCCGCCGCTGGCACTCCGTCCACGCCCACCGCCTCTTCGACGAGGCCGCCCTGGAGCGCGTCAACGCCCGCCGCGGCCTGGTCATCGGCGGCGGCGGCCTCTTCATCCCGGACACCATGCCCAACGGCAACAGCGCCTGGCAGTGGAACGTCCCCGACGAGATGCTGCGGGGCATCGAGGTCCCGATCGCGGTCTACGCCGTCGGCTTCAACGCCTTCGACGGCCAGTCCTACCGCGCCCACCGCTTCCGCGAGTCGCTGCGGCTCCTCGTCGAGAAGTCCTCGTTCTTCGGTCTGCGCAACCACGGCTCCATCGAGAAGGTCCGGGCGATGCTCCCCGCCCACCTCCACGACAAGGTCCGCTTCCAGCCCTGCCCCACCACCGTCACCCGCCACCTCGTCGACGGCTGGCAGGACCCCGCGCGCCGCGACGACACCATCCTGGTCAACGCCGCCTACGACCGCGCGGGCCTGCGCTTCGGCCACGACTACGGCTACTTCCTCGCCCAGATGGCCAAGGCCGTCGAGGGCCTGCGCGAACTGGCCGACGTGCAGTGCGTGGCGCACTCCCTCGACGACGAGAAGATCGCCTTCGACCTGCGCCGCGAACACGGCGTCTCGCTGCCCGTCGTCCCGATGTACGACTTCGACAACGACGAAATTCGCGACCTGTACGCCCGCACCAGGCTGGTCATCGGCATGCGCGGCCACGCGGGCATGATCCCGTTCGGCTGCGGCACCCCGATCATCAGCCTCATCTCGCACCCCAAGATGGCGTACTTCCTGCGTGACATCGACCGCCCCGAGTGGGGTGTCTCGGTGCACGACCGCAACCTTGCCGCGCTCCTCGTCGAACGCTCCCGCGACCTGCTCGCCGATCACGACCGCACGGTCGCCGACGTGCACGGCCGCCAGCAGGAGCTGTGGAAGGTCACCGAGGCCAACGCCGCCGACCTGCGCACCCTCCTGGGCGGCTGACCGCATGGCGACGACGACCGCCCCGGTCGACGCGCCGCCCGCCCCGCGCGCCCGCCGGTCACCCCTGTGGTGGCCGGTGGTCGCGGCCCCGGCCGCGGCGGCCGTCGTGTACACCGTCCTCACCCGGCGTCTGACGGGCGACCTCCAGTACGTGCTCGCGGCCCTGCGCCTCGGCGGCGAGGCCGGCTACTCGCCGTCCGAGGTCTTCACCCACCGCCCTTTCTTCTACCGGTGGTTCATCGCCCTGCTGGACCTGCCCACCTCCGGCGGCGTGGTCGTACGGGAGACGGTCATCGAGGCCGAGGGCGCGCTCCTCGTGGCGGCGGCGGCCTTCGCCCTCCACACGGCACTCCTGCGCCGGATCACCCCGCGCGAGGCCGCCCTCACCGCGGGCGCCACCGGACTCGTCCTGGTCCTCGCCCCCCGCACCGACTTCCTCCAGCCGGAGTGGACGGCGGTCGTCCTGACGGTGTTCGGCGTCGCCGCCGCCCTCGGGGTCCGCACCGCGTGGCCGGCGGCCCTGCTCGCCGCGCTGCCGCTCGGCCTCGCGGTGATGATGAAGTACTCCACCGCCTCCACCGCCGCCTTCGGCGTCCTCATCCTGTGGGCCGCCGACCGCGGCCGGGCGATCCGCGTCGCCCTGGTCGCCGTACCCGGCGCGGTCCTGCTCTTCGGACTGAGCGTCCTCGCCGGCTCGCACGAGCTGCAGTGGACGCACGACATGCCGCAGATCAACCAGTCCGCCCTCAGCCGCACCGGCATCCGGCCGGGCTTCGTCCTGCACCGGTCCTTCGAGTTCCTCGCCGACCGGTCGATCCTCACCCCGGTGCTGCTGCTCCTGCCCGGCGCCCTGCTGCTCCTCCTCACCCGCGTCCAGGGGCGCGCCCGCCGCCTGGAACTGCTGACGATCGCCGTGCTCATCGGCTTCGGCTCGCTGGCCGTGGTGATCGTCCAGGGCAACTGGTTCCCGTACCACGCCGTCCAGCTCACCGTATTCGCCGCCGCCCTCTGGGGTCTCGCGGTGGGCGGTGCGCGGCGGCCGCCGTGGTGCTTCGGCGCGGTGTCCCTGCTGTACGGCACCCTGCCCGCGCTCTACACCCGGCTCCCGCACGGGCTCCAGCGCCCGGCCGCCATGTGGGTGCTCGGGCTGGTCGCCCTGCTCGCCGCGCTGGCCGACACCCGGCTCACGGGACTGCCCCGGCGCTCCCTGGCACCGGTCGCCCTCGCCGGGGTCGTCCTGCTCGCCGGACCGATCTGGCCGAGCTCCCCGCACCTGGCCCAGTACGGCAGGGTGTCCTCGACCAACACCACGTTCCACCGGAACGCCGAGATCAAGCAGAAGGACGCCGACAGGCTGCGCGCACAGCTCCCGGCGGGCGCCAAGGTGCTCTACCTGGCCTTCGGCGACACGGTGTACTACGTCGACCACCCGGCCCAGTGCCGCTACCCGATCGCCACGTTCCTGCAGCGCACCCGCTTCATCCCGGACGTCGCCGACCTGAAGTCCTTCAAGGAGAACGCCGACTGCGTCGACCACGACCCGGCGCCCTACGCGATCCTCGACCGGGCATGGTTCCGGCTGGCGTACGTCGACGCGGACCTGCGCAGGCGCGTACAGGCGACGTACGCGTGCCCGCCGCTCAGGCCGAGGACACCCCTGGTGGTGTGCGAGCTGAAGTAGCCGCGTTCGCGGAGGGGGCCCCGGTGAACACCGGGGCCCCCTCCGCACGGTCGAGACCAGTCAGCGCAGCCCGAGCGAGGCCGTCACCTTCCGGGCCATCTCCACCGAGTAGCTCTGCCCCCGGTCCTGCGGGTAGATCTGGGCCATCGTCGCCAGCGTGACCCGGCTCATCGGGGTCTCGTGGCCCGGTATCAGCGCCCGGTACCGCGGGGTCACCACGGGCTGGGCGAAGCCGGCCTTCGAGAAGTGCCAGTCCTTGATCCAGGCCGGGTCGAAGGCGGGGTTGATCCGCTTCAGGTACGGCACGAACGCGTTCAGCAGCTCACCGGGGTCGGTGGTGAAGCGCCAGTCCTCGCGCTCGACGTAGTTGCCGACGTACAGGACGTGCCGGCCGCCGTAGACCGCCGGGTCGATCATCCTGGTGTGCTCGACCACCGCGAGGAACGGGAAGTCCGGCTCGTTGATGTTGAGCCAGTAGTACGGGATCACACTGCGGTCCATCTCCAGGACGAAGCAGGTGGCGCCCAGGTACTGGTTCTTCCACACCGCGTCCTCGGCGGGCAGCCCGGCCGCCTTGGCGAAGGCGGGCTGCGGAGTGGTGACGATCAGGTGGTCGAAGCGGTACGCAGACCCGTCCGCGCAGGTCACGACCGGCGTGTCGCCCTCCTGCCGGATGGCCTCCACGGCCTTGCCGAACTCGACCTTCCCGCCGCGCTCCTCGATCCCGTCCCGCAGGGCGGCGTACACCCGCTCGAACCCGCCGTCCACATAACCGAGTTCGAAGGTCCGGCAGTGGATACGGGCCCACAGCCACGCCATCGACACCTGCTCGGCGCGGTCCCCGAACTTGCCCTTCAGCAGCGGCTCCCAGACGGCCGCAGTGGCCTTCCTCCCGGCGCGCTTGCGCAGCCAGGCCAGCGCGGTGAGGTCGTTGTACCGCTCGCCGTTCCGTACGGCCTTCAGCACCGCGGACGACCCCGCGAAGCGCACCGCGTCCACCGGCGAGAACTCCGGGAAGCGGAGCATGTCGAACGGGGTGGTGAAGTCGATGAGCCGCCCGCCCCGGTAGATCCCGGTGGTCGGCTTGTGGAACCGCAGCGCGTCCCCGAGCCCCAGCTCCCCGATCAGCGCGATCATCGCCTTGTCGCTGCGGAAGATGTGGTGGTAGTACCGCTCCAGCGGCACCCCGCCCACCTCCAGCGAGGCGGCCAGCCCACCGAGTTCACCGGCGGCCTCCAGGATGGTCACCTGGTGCCCGGCCCGTACGGCGTCCCAGGCGGCCGTGAGACCGGTGGCGCCGGCGCCGATGATGCCGAGGTTCATGCGAAGCTCCATTTTTTGTTGAGCACGAACTGGAGCGCCAGGACCAGGGGCATCGAGCCCAGCTTGATGATGTTGGCGTTGATCCCCAGGCCGTCGGTGAAGGCGAGGAAGAGCAGGTTGGTCAGGGCGATGCCGGTCAGGCCGACGGCGTAGAAGCGCAGGAAGCGGACGAAGAGCCGGTCCCGGGCCTCGAAGGTGAAGCGGGCGTTGAGGGCGAAGTTGTTGGTGATGGCGAGCGTGGTGCTGATCGCGTTGGCGAACTGCTCGTCCATCCCGGCCCAGTTGTGCAGCAGCAGGAAGACGACGAGGTCGAGGGTGACGCCGCTGCCGCCGATCAGGGTGTAGCGGACCAGTTGGCGCACGGTCCCCGGGGACGGGGCCTTGGGCGCGCGGATCCCGGCCGTGGTCTCAGTCATCGGCCCGGGAACCGCCGATCACCTCGCGCACCAGGTACAGCGGACGGTCCTGTGCCTCGCTGTAGATGCGGCCTATGTAGGTGCCGATGACCCCGAGCGACAACATCTGCACGCCGCCGAGGAACAGCACGACCACCATCAGCATCGTCCAGCCGGAGACGGTGATGTCGGGGCGGAAGAACTTCATCGCGAGGGCGTAGACGATGCCGACCACGGACAGGGCCAGGACGACGAAACCGAGCCGCGTGATCATCTTCAGCGGCACGGTGGAGAAGCTGGTCACCCCGTCGATGGCGAGCTTGGCCATCTTGCGCAGCGGGTACTTGGTCTCGCCCGCGAAGCGTTCGTCGCGGTCGAAGGAGACCTCGGTCTGCCGGTAGCCCATCGAGGCGACGATGCCGCGCACGAACCGGCTCTTCTCCCGGTACTTGCGCAGCTCGTCGGCGACCCGCCGGTCGAGGAGGCGGAAGTCGCCGGTGTCGAGCGGGATGTCGACCTCGGTGGAGGAGCGCAGGACGCGGTAGTACAGGTGGGCGGTGGTCCGCTTGAACACGGTGTCCTGGCGGCTGCGGCGCCGTGCGTGCACGATCTCCGCGCCCTCGCGCCAGGCGTCCACCAGCTCCAGGCTGACCCGGGGCGGATCCTGGAGGTCGGTGTCCATGACGATCACCGCGTCGCCGCGGGCGACGTCCAGACCGGCGGTGATGGCGATCTGGTGGCCGAAGTTGCGGGCGAAGTCGACGATCCGCACCCGGTCGTCCGTGTCGGCCAGTTCCTTGAGGATCGCCAGCGAGCCGTCGGCGGAGCCGTCGTTGACGTACACCATCTCGAAGTCGAGCTCCGGGCGGCCGGCGAGGGCCGCGGTCAGCTCGGCGTGGAAGGCGGCGATGCCGTCCTGCTCGTTGTAGACCGGCAGGACGTAGGAGACCAGCGGCCGGCGTTCCGGTGCCCGGGTGGCGACCGGTTGGTGGGAGAACGCTGTTTGCAGCATTCGGGGAAGCTATGGAGCCTTGGTTAACCGCGGCCCAACTCCGCCCGTCGGAAAGCGGGCTTCCCCGTTGCTCTTCATCTTTTCGGGTTTATATGGCCGAGTGGGGGCGTATCAGCGCTTGATCGCCTTTCGCAGCGCCTTCGCCCGCCGTACGACCCGACGGGCCGTGGAGTTGTGCGGAAGGAACGACAGCCGCTCCGGGATACCGCCGGGAAGCCCCAGCGACGTCAGCCGCTTGCGCTTGAAGTAACGCTGGGTGCGCGGGTTCAGATGGGTCCGCAGATACTGTTCCGCGGCGGGACGCAGACCGGAAAGGATCTGCGGCTGCATGACGAATCCGACGGCGGAGAGCAGACCGGGGAGCGTGTCCGCCGAAATGATCCCGTCCTTCTCCTCCAGGTCCGGCAGCAGCGCGTCCGCGAGCACCACGGGCACCCGGTTGCTGTTCTGGTAGGGCGTCAGCCGGTCCAGCAGCGGCCGGGTGCCGATCCGGGCGACCGGCAGCTCGTAGAACGCGGACGCGGTGAACAGCGCGGTGGAGAAGCAGCCGACGACCAGCGCGGGCCGCGCCTTCTGGAACAGCACCTCGGCGAGCACGGGCGTGTCCAGGACCGTGAGGTCGACCCCCAGCTGCTCCGCCTCCGTCTGAAGGATCCGGCTGTAGCGGGCCGGCGCGGACGGGTGCGGCTTGAAGACGACCGACCGGTGCCCCTTGGCCACCGCCCCCCGCATCATCCGTACGTGCAGGTCCTCCTCCTCCGTCGCGGACATGATGTCCAGCGCGGAGAGGTACTGCCCGAGCAGCAGCGCCGAGTCGTCCGGCAGCGGCGGCAGCTCCGGTACGGCGTCGGCGACCTGCCCGAGCACCTTCAGGAACGCGGCCGACGGGACCGTACGCGCGGGCACCTCGAACTCGGTGAGCAGCAGCGGTACGAGACCGGGGACCAGGTCGGGATGGAGCAGCCGGCGCACCCGGGTGCCGATCAGCGGGTCGAGCTTGTTGCGGGTCGGGCCGTAGCTCATCAGGCCGTCGGCGTAGACCTCGATCGGCGCGCCCGGGAACACCTGGGCGATCGCCTGCGCCGGGTTGACCTGGATGGACTCCAGGACGATCTCCACCCGGTCCGCGCCGAGCCCCCACAGCAGCCGCAGATACCGCTCGAACAGCGGGACGTCGTCGGGGCGCGGGGTCCAGGCGCCCGGGTGGAAGGGGCTGATCGCCTCGTTCCAGGAGAGCACCTCGTCGAAGCGGTCGCGCAGCGGCGCGAAGCCGGGCATCTCGTCGAGGCCCGGGGCGGTCTCCGGGTTCGTCGCGTTGTTGCACACCAGCAGCAGCCGGCGGTCGGCCGCCGGGAAGCAGCCGGCGTCCAGGGCGGCGGCGAGGGTGGCCGCGCCGTACAGCGTGGAGGCGCAGAAGATCTGGGTGGTCTGTCCGGTGGTGCGTGCCATCAGGCGGCCGCCTTCGCGCTGGTGATCTGGCGCCTGAGCCGCCGCAGCTTGGCCGAGCGCCGCAGGTCCATGGTGTCGAGAACGTCGGTGAGCAGTTCCTGCGGCATCCGCCTTATGGCCGCCGAGCTCATCGTGCGCAGCTGCTTGGCCACGGCGGGCTCGAACTTGTCGATCTCCGCGAGGTGGTGGGCGATGATCGCGCAGTAGGTGCGCACCGCCTTCGGCAGCAGCCGGTCCGCGTCCCGGTCCTGCGCGGTCTCCTCGATCACCTGGTCGAAGGCGCGGATGAAGTCCAGCTGGCGGGCGTCGCCGATCTGGGTGAGGGAGGAGGCGACCCCGCGACGGTAGAAGACGCCGTGCAGGTGCAGCACCGCGAACGACTCCGCCTCCCGGTGCAGCTTCCAGATCCACGGCCGGTCCTCGGCGGTGCGCAGGCCGTGCGTGAAGTGCAGCAGTCCGCGGTCCAGGAGCCGGCGGTGGTAGGCGCCGGCCCAGGCGTAGGCGTAGTCGACGGAGGTGGAGCGGTCGACCGGCAGGATCGCGTCCCGGGGACCGAGCACCTCCTCGCGCCGCCCGAGCGGATGCCGGACGATCGTGCGGGCGCGCCCGGTGGCCTGCACATGGTCCGTGCGGACGAAGTCGCAGCCCAGCCTCTCGATCGCGGTGACCAGCTCGGTCAGATACCCGCGGGCCAGCCAGTCGTCGCCGTCCAGGAACGTCAGGTACTCGCCGCTCGCCGCGTCGAGTCCGGTGTTGCGCGCGGTGGCCAGCCCCCCGTTCTCCTCATGGCGGACGTACCGCACCAGGGCGACCTCGGAAAGCTCTTCGGCCGCCCGTTCGAGAATGGCCGGAGTTTCGTCCTTCGATTTGTCGTCCACCAGGACGAACTCAAAGTCCGGGCGGGCGTTGAGACGAAGGCTTCTGAGGGTGTCCGGCGCGTATTGCTGGACGTTGTAGAACGGCACGATCACGGAAAGCTTTGGCACGGCGAAATCCTAGAAGGGCCCCCGACAGCGGAACTTTCCGTTGAGGAGACAGGGGGTGAACTCAATGTGTCGGAATGGTGCACCGCGCGTGCGTCACAGCGTCTGGAGAGCCAGTTCGGCCTTCGGTGGGCTGCTGTTAACTTTTCGTTGAATCGAGGTTGGGCCAACCCTGGGTTTTGCTTTCTAGCGTCTTCGACGTGCCAGCAAGTACTGCGAACCCCCCACGGATTGCCGTCCTCGCGGACTCGGACACCCGATGGAAATGGGGTGCGCTGACCGCCTCCAGGATCGTGCCCCGATCCGGAAGCGGGGTGCAAGCCGACCCCGCCCTCCTCGACGGCTTCCTCCTGCGGGGCCGCGCCACCCCCACCCCGCGTCAGCTCGCCGAGGTGGGCGTGGACGCCGACTCCCTGCGTGAGGTCACCGCCGTCGAGTTCCTGCGCGCCATGACGCGGGAGTCGTACGACGTCCTCGTCCTCGCGCTCGTCGGCGGCGGCGTCCAGGCCGTCCTGCACGGTCTCAAGCGGGTCTGGGAGGGCCGGGCGGACCGCCCCGTCGTCGTCACCGGCTATGTCGGCGTCGTCTACGAGAAGCTCGCCGACGGTCTGCTGCTGCGGCACGGCGCCGACCTCGTCCTCGCCAACTCCCGCCAGGACGCCGAGCGGTTCCGCGCGGTCTACGACGGGGTCGGCGCCGACTCCTCCTCGGTGACCGAGGTCGCCCTGCCCTTCCTCGGCGGCGCCCCCTACGCCGGCGAGCACGACCCCTACACGGTCGTCTTCGCCGCGCAGCCCTCCGTACCGGAGAGCCGCAAGGACCGCACCTACCTGCTGAACCGGCTCGTCCAGCACGCCCGGCTGCACCCGCGGCGCGAGGTGCTGCTGAAGCTGCGCTCCAAGCCCGGCGAGCACACCACCCACATCGAGGAACTGCCCTACCAGAAGCTGGTCCAGCGGCTCGACCCGCCGGCCAACTTCCGCCTGGTGTACGGCAACATGGGCGAGGTCCTCGACCGCACCGACCTGCTGGTCACGATCAGCTCCACCGCGGCCCTGGAGTCCCTGCACCGCCGTGTCCCCACCGTCGTCCTCAGCGACCTCGGGGTGCGCGAGGCCCTCGGCAACCACCACTTCGTCGGCTCCGGCTGTCTCGCCTCCTGGGACCAGCTCGACGCCGGCCACCGGCCCACCCCCGACGAGGAGTGGGTCGCCCGGCAGGGCGTCGCCGCCGGCGGTACCCCCTCGGGGGGAGGCTCCTACGCCACCGCCTTCGACGCGGCCCGCGAGCGTATCGCCGAGCTGCTCGAACGGCCCGGCGGGCTGCCGCCCCTGACCCCCTGGTACACGCCCGCCACCGCGCCCGGCTATCTCCCCGGGATCCTCGCCCGCCACCACCTCGGCCCGGACGGCAGCCCCCTGCCCGGCGCCCCCGTCTCCGACAAGGAGCCCGGCCCGGTCCGCCAGATCGTCCGCCGAGCCGCCCGCGGCGCCTACCGGCACGGGGTCCAGCGGGTGGCACCCGTGATCCGGCGGATGGGGGAGCTGTGAGCGGGGGCCGTGCGGCGGTGGGTCGGGCCGAGGGTGCCGGGGGCGTCCGCCGTGCGGCGGTGGGTTGGGCCGGGGGTGCCGGGGGCGTCCGCCGTGCGGCGGTGGGTTGGGCCGGGGGTGTCCGCCGTGCGGCGGTGGGCCGGGCCGGAGCCGCGGACGCCTGTAGGCCCGTGGTGGGCCGGGCCGAGGGTGCCGGGTCCGCTTTGTCCGGCGGGGGCGTGCCGGGAGCGGCCGCCGGTCGGCGCGCCGGTGGTCGGCAGCCCCGTGGGGGGAGCGCCGTGAGCGGGGGCCGTCCGGCGGTGGGTCGGGCCGAGGGTGCCGGGGGCGTCCGCCGTGCGGCGGTGGGCCCGGCCGGAGCCGCGGACGCCTGTAGGCCCGCGGTGGGTTGGGCACAGGACGCCGGGTCGGCTCTGTCCGGCGGGGGCGTGCCGGGGGCGGCGGCCGGTCGGCGCGCCGGTGGTCGGCAGCCCCGCGGGGGCAGCGGCGTGAGCGGGGGCCGTCCGGCGGTGGGCCGGGCACAGGACGCCGGGTCCGCCCTGTCCGGCGGGGGCGTGCCGGGAGTAGCCGCCGGTCGGCAGCCCCGCGCGGGCAGCGCCGTGAGTGACCGTCTTCCACAGCTAGGAGAAGCCCCCATGTCCGACTCCCCAGCGGCGCGGCGCCGCGTCCTCGCGGTGATCCCCGCCCGCGGCGGCTCCAAGGGCGTGCCCGCGAAGAACCTCGCCCCGGTCGGCGGCGTCCCGCTGGTCGCCCGCGCGGTCCGCGAGTGCCGGGCCACCCGGCTCGTCACCGACGTCGTCGTCTCCACCGACGACCAGGCCATCGCGGCCGCCGCGCGCGAGGCGGGCGCCGAGGTCGTGCTGCGCCCGGCCGCCATCGCCGGCGACACCGCCACCTCCGAGGCGGCCGTCCTGCACGCCATGGACGCCCACGAGGCCCTGCACGGCAGCCCGGTCGACGTCGTCCTGCTCGTGCAGTGCACCAGCCCGTTCCTGGTCCGCGAGGACGTCGACGGGGTCGCCTCGGCCGTCCTCGAGAAGGGCGCCGACACCGCGGTGACCGTGGCCCCCTTCCACGGCTTCGTCTGGCGCGACGCCGACGCCGACGCCGACGCCGATGCCGACGCCGGCGGCAACGGCGTCAACCACGACAAGTCCTACCGCCCGCGCCGCCAGGACCGCCCCCAGGACTTCCTGGAGACCGGCGCCGCCTACGCCATGGACGCGGCCGGCTTCCGCGAGCACGGCCACCGCTTCTTCGGCCGCACCGACCTCGTCCGCACCGACCCCGCCCGGGTCCTGGAGGTCGACGACCCGCACGACCTGGCCCGCGCCCGTGCCCTCGCCCCCCTCTTCGACGCGGACCGCCCCGACGGGCTGCCCACCGCCGACGACATCGACGCGATCGTGCTCGACTTCGACGGCACCCAGACCGACGACCGGGTGCTGATCGACTCCGACGGACGGGAGTGCGTCTCCGTCCACCGCGGCGACGGCCTCGGCATCGCCGCCCTGCGCAGGAGCGGCTTCCCGCTCCTGATCCTGTCCACCGAACAGAACCCGGTCGTCGCCGCCCGGGCCCGGAAGCTCAAGCTCCCGGTCCTGCACGGCATCGACCGCAAGGACCTCGCACTCAAGCAGTGGTGCGAGGAACAGGGCATCGCGCCGGAGCGCGTGCTCTACGTCGGCAACGACGTCAACGACCTCCCCTGCTTCGCCCTCGTGGGCTGGCCGGTGGCGGTCGCGAGCGCCCACGACGTCGTACGCGGCGCCGCACGCGCGGTCACCACCGTCCCCGGTGGCGACGGCGCGATCCGGGAGATCGCCGGCTGGATCCTCGGACCCTCTCTCGACACCCTCACCAGGTAAGGAACGTTCCGCCATGAGCACCAACTCCCGTACGCGCACGTTCGGTTCCCGCGAGGTCGGCCCCGGCCGCCCCGTCTACATCTGCGGCGAGATCGGCATCAACCACAACGGCGACCTCGAGAACGCGTTCAAGCTGATCGACGTGGCCGCCGAGGCCGGCTGCGACGCCGTCAAGTTCCAGAAGCGCACCCCGGAGATCTGCACCCCGCGCGACCAGTGGGACATCGAGCGCGACACCCCCTGGGGCCGGATGACGTACATCGACTACCGCCACCGCGTGGAGTTCGGCGAGGACGAGTACCGCCAGATCGACGAGTACTGCAAGCAGAAGGGGATCGACTGGTTCGCCTCCCCGTGGGACACCGAGGCCGTCGCCTTCCTGGAGAAGTTCGACGTCCCCGCCCACAAGGTGGCCTCCGCCTCCCTCACCGACGACGAGCTGCTGCGCGCCCTGCGCGCCACCGGCCGCGCGGTCATCCTCTCCACCGGCATGTCGACCCCGAAGCAGATCCGGCACGCCGTCGAGGTGCTCGGCAGCGACAACATCGTCATGTGCCACGCCACCTCGACCTACCCGGCCAAGGCCGAGGAGCTCAACCTCCGCGTGATCAACACACTGGAGAAGGAGTACCCGAACGTCCCGATCGGCTACTCGGGCCACGAGACCGGCCTGCAGACCACGCTGGCCGCCGTCGCCCTCGGCGCCGTCTTCGTCGAGCGCCACATCACCCTCGACCGCGCGATGTGGGGCTCCGACCAGGCCGCCTCCGTCGAGCCGCAGGGCCTGACCCGCCTCGTCCGTGACATCCGCACCATCGAGGCCTCCCTCGGCGACGGCGTCAAGAAGGTCTACGACTCCGAGCTCGGCCCCATGAAGAAGCTGCGCCGCGTCAGCGGTGTCGTCGCGGAGGCGGAGATCGCCGCGGCGGCGGGCGAGCCGGTCGCGGTCTGAGCCACCGCGGTCCCAGACACCCACCACTACGGGACGGTCGTACGAGGATGAGCCCCCGCGCCGGCACGCACACCGGCACCACCCCCCACACGCTCGCGTTCGTCGAGAGCCCGGTGCAGCTCCTGAACGTGCTCGAATGGGCGCACGGCCGGGAGTTTCCCGGCGCGGAGCTCACCCTCGTCGTCCTGTCCCCGACCGACCCGATGACCCGCGGCCAGTTGCGGCGCATGGCCGAGCTGGCCCGCGACGAGGGCCACGCGGTCCGCTGGGAGGAGGCCCGCGGCGGCACCACGGCCCCCTTCCGCACGATCGGCGGACTGACCCCGCTGCTGCGCCGCGCCCACCGGGTCGTCATGGGCGATCCGTTCTCCCGGTACGTCCAGCTGCTGCTCTCCATCACCAGGGCCACCGAGCTCGTCGTCGTCGACGACGGCACCGCGACCATGGAGTTCGTGGGGCAGCTCGCCCGGGGCGAACGCCTCGTGCGCTGGCACCGCAAGGGCGGCCGGCCCGGCCCCCGCGACCTGGTCTTCGCGCCGGTGTCGTCCTCGGCCCGCCGGCGTCTCACCCCTTCGGCCGACACCCGGGTCGAGGTCTTCTCCGCGATGCCGGTCCAGGACGTCCCCGAGGGCGTCACGGTCACCGCGAACACCTTCACCTGGACCCGCGCCCGCTTCGGTCCACCGCGCGTCACGAAGGGCGCGGACATGGTGGGGACGTCCCTGGTGGAGACTGGCGTGGTGGACGCGGACCGCTATCTGGAGGCCGTCCAGGCGCTCGCTCGCGCCCATGGTGCGGCGCGCTACTTCGCCCACCGCCGTGAGAGCGCCGACAAACTCCACCGGCTGGCCGTGGAGACGGGCCTGGAGGTGGTGCGGCCCGACCTCCCGCTGGAACTGATCGCCCGCCGCGGCCCGATCGGCCGAACGGTCCTCAGCTTTCCCTCGACCGTCGTCCACACCCTCCCGCTGGCGCTCTCCGGCACGGACGTCCGCGTGGCGGTCTGCGACATCGACCCCACGTGGCTGACGGAACACGCGTCACCGCGGGCGCAGGGCTTCTTGTCGGGGGTGACGGGGACGGCGCGGGATGTGCATCGGCTGGCGACGGTGATGCCGTAGCCGCGGGCCGGTGGGGGCGGGTCGCGCAGTTCCCCGCGCCCCTGACTGCCTGGGGTTGCGGGTCGTCGTGCGTTTGCGGGCCGGTGGGGGCGGGTCGCGCAGTTCCCCGCGCCCCTGACTGCCTGGGGTTGCGGGTCGTCGTGCGTTTGCGGGCCGGTGGGGGCGGGTCGCGCAGTTCCCCGCGCCCCTGACTGCCTGGGGTTGCGGGTCGTCGTGCGTCTGCGGGCCGGTGGGGGCGGGTCGCGCAGTTCCCCGCGCCCCTGACTGCCTGGGGTTGCGGGTCGCCGTGTGTCTGCGGGCCGGTGGGGGCGGGTCGCGCAGTTCCCCGCGCCCCTGACTGCCTGGGGTTGCGGGTCGCCGTGCGTTTGCGGGCCGGTGGGGGCGGGTCGCGCAGTTCCCCGCGCCCCTTCAGCTTGCGCAGCTGCGGGCAAGGCCTGGGAGGTGCCCCCAGGCGGCACGGGTGGGCGCGGCGGCGCCCCGCGAGCGCGGGGGAGCGGCACCCACCCCCGGGCCGCTAGACGGCGGGGACCTGGGCCAGGAGGTACGCCCGGGGATACTTGCGGCCCTCCTCCGGGGACAGGACCACTCGTGCCAGGACCTCGAAGCCCGTCTCGCCCAGCAGCCCCGCCACCACCTCCGGATCCCGGAACCAGTACCGCAGCGAGACCTCGTGACCGAAGCGTTCCGTGACGTGGAGTTCCTCACCCTGCCCCGTCTGGAAGGCGAGGAGCAGATGCCCGCCGGGGACCAGGACCCGGCGGAACTCCCGCAGCACGGAGGGAAGCTCCCCGTCCGGCACATGGATCACGGAGTACAGCGCGATCAGCCCCGCGAGTGACCGGTCCGGCAGGTCCAGCCCCGTCATCGAGCCCACGTGGAACCGCAGATGCGGATGCGCCCGCGAGGCCAGCGCCACCATGCGCGGCGAGACGTCCACCCCGAACACCGAAAGCCCCAGCGCGTCCAGCCTCCGGGTCACATACCCCGGCCCGCTCCCGACGTCCGCGACCGGCTCCCCGCCCCCACGCTCCTTGACCAGGTCCGCGAAGCCCGACAGCAGCGCTCTGTCCAGGTGCCGGTGCCCCAGCCCGTCCGGGAACTCCTCGGTGTAGGCCTCGGCCATGGCGTCGTACGAGGTACGGGCCGCGTGCAGGAAGTCGACGTCCAGGTCGGTCATGGGCGCGCACACTACCGGCGCGTGCGACGGCTCGTACGAACGTCCGATGAACGGTTCCGGAACGTGGACACAGCAGGCGCCCCACCCGCCCCTCGTGGTATGGGTGAGGAAAGGAAGAGGGAACGGCGCCAGATGAAAATTCGGCGAGTTTACCCACCCTCTACGGCAACCATGCGCCACGCGGCCAACTTTTCTTCCTCCAACAGGTTGAAATTTTGTTGATCGGGTCAGTTGACCGCCTCGGCGTCCTACCCTTCAGAGGGTGAAGCAACTGATGTCCCGAGAGTCCGAGGCCGATCCTGCGAAGCGCGCCGCCCTCCCCGGCACGCTGCCCGAAGCCCTGCGTGCGGAGCTCGTCGCCTTCCGGCGCGACATGCACATGCACCCCGAGCTCGGCAACCAGGAGTTCCGTACGACCGCCGCGATCAAGGCGCGCCTGGAGAAGGCCGGCCTGAAGCCGCGTGTCCTCGCCGTGGGGACGGGCCTCATCTGTGACATCGGCATCGAGGAGGGCGAGCAAATCACCGGCGCGCCCATCTTCGCGATGCGCGCCGACATCGACGCCCTGCCCATCCCGGACACCAAGACCGAGTGCGCGTACCGCTCCACGGTCCCCGACCGCGCCCACGCCTGCGGCCACGACGTGCACACCACCGTCGTCCTCGGCGCCGGTCTCGTGCTCGCCGAGCTGCACAAGCAGGGCCGCCTCCCGCGCCCCGTGCGGCTGATCTTCCAGCCCGCCGAGGAGGTGCTGCCCGGCGGCGCCGCCGACGCCATCGAGTGCGGCGCGCTGGACGGTGTCGGCCGGATCATCGCCGTGCACTGCGACCCGCGCGTCGACGCGGGCGTCATCGGGCTGCGCGAGGGCGCCATCACCTCCGCCTGCGACCGTCTGGAGATCACCCTGGACGGCCCCGGCGGCCACACCGCCCGCCCGCATCTGACCACCGACCTCGTCACCGCGGCCGCCCGTGTCGTCACCGACGTGCCCGCGCTCGTCGCGCGCCGGGTCGACACCCGGGCCGGTCTCGCGGTCACCTGGGGCCGGATCGAGAGCGGCCACGCCCCGAACGTGATCCCGCAGCACGCCGAGCTCTCCGGCACCGTGCGCTGCCTGGACATCGAGGCCTGGCGGCAGGCCCCGGACATCGTCGTGGCGGCGATCGACGAGGTCGCCAACCTGCACCGCGCCAAGTCCGAGATCAACTACGTCCGCGGCGTCCCGCCCGTCGTCAACGACGGCGAGGTCGCCGCCCTGCTGCACCAGGCGATGATCGCCCGGCGTGGCGAGGGCTCCGTGGAGGGCACCGAGCAGAGCCTCGGCGGCGAGGACTTCTCCTGGTACCTGGAGCGGGTGCCGGGCGCGATGGCCCGGCTCGGCGTCCGTCCCCCGGGTGAGCGCACGGTCCGCGATCTGCACCAGGGCGATTTCGACGCCGACGAGTCCGCGATCACTGTCGGCGTGGAGTTGTTCACGGCCGCCGCGCTGCTGGACGCGGCGACGCGGGACGCCTGACCGCGGTACGGGAGTGCCAGGGGGCGAAGGGGTGACCGGAAGGTTCCTCTTCGTCCCCTTGTGTCACCCGTCCGTAACCCCGAGGACGCGCTTGCAACCCAAGGTCGGCACGAATCGATAACGGGAGCGAGCAACCCCGTTCCCCTCCCCTTCTACGCGCGTTACTGTCGCCGAAATCGCCACCCGGTACGGCTTGTTGGGGAGCCCCCCGGAACGGCGCCACCAAGGGGAAAGCGGGCCGGTCACGGCGCCGTGGGGATTTCGAAGGGGTGCTTGCTGTGCGTCTGATATCTCGGAGGAGCAGATTCTCCCAGGCAGCGGTGGCCGTCGCGGTCATCGCGCTCGCGGCCACCGGCTGCGGTGAGTCCAGCACCGGTTCCAAGGCGAGCGACTCGGCGTCCTCGTCGTCCGGGAAGTACTCGGGCGAGGGCATCGGTCTGGCGTACGACATCGGCGGCAAGGGCGACCAGTCCTTCAACGACGCCGCCTACGCCGGTCTGCAGAAGGCCGAGAAGGAGTTCGGCATCAGCGGCCGGGACGTCGAGCCGCAGGACAACGAGACCGACGCCGACAAGATCCAGCGGCTGACCCAGCTCGCCCAGGCCGGCTACAACCCGGTGATCGGCGTCGGCTTCGTCTACGGGCCGGCCGTCAAGGAGGTCGCCGCCAAGTTCCCGAACACCACCTTCGGGATCATCGACGACGAGACCGTCCAGGCGAAGAACGTCGCCGACATGGTCTTCCACGAGGAGCAGGCCTCCTACCTGGCCGGCGTCGCCGCCGCCAAGGCCTCCAAGAAGGCGCACATCGGCTTCATCGGCGGCGTGGACATCCCGCTGATCCACAAGTTCGAGGCCGGGTACGTCCAGGGCGCCAAGTCGGTCGACCCGAGCATCAAGATCGAGTCGCAGTACCTCACCGAGACGCCCCAGGAGGGCGGCTTCTCCAGCCCCGACAAGGGCAAGGACGCCGCGGCCGGCCAGATCGAGGCCGGCGCCGACGTGATCTACCACGCGGCCGGTCTCTCCGGTCAGGGCGTGATCACCGAGGCCGCCGCCAAGAAGGTGTGGGCGATCGGCGTCGACTCCGACCAGTACAGCCAGAGCGCGCTCGCGGCGTACAAGGACTACATCCTCGGCTCGGCGCTGAAGAACGTCGGTGGCGCGGTCTACGACCTCGTGAAGTCGGTCTACGACGGCAAGCCGCTGTCGGGTGTGGTCCGCGGCAGCCTCTCCAACGACGGGGTCGGGTTCGCCGACTCCAACCCCAAGTACAAGGCGATGACGGACGTCGTGGCCGCCGTGGACAAGGCCAAGCAGGACATCATCGACGGCAAGGTCACGGTCAACACCAAGTAACGCCGCGGCGGGGCCGCCGTAACACCGGCCCCGCCCGTCTCTTACGCCCTTCGGGGCGTCCTTGCAGCCCAAGCGCCCCTTGCGTCCCGCAGGGGGCGTTCGGCTGTACGTAACCTTGACTACAACTGTGGCCACAGCTCGATAACGGAGCGGACAGAAGGGTTTTTCCTCCCGGTCTACGCGCGTTACGCTGCGGCGGAACCAGCGCCTGGTTTGGGCGCTTGCACAAAGGAGTCTCGTTCCATGCGCCGGGTGTCCCGAATCGCGGTTGCGGGTGTTGCCACCGCAGCTCTCGCAGTGACCGTTTCCGCCTGTGGAAGCTCGTCCACGTCGTCCTCCTCGTCCGAGAGCAGCAAGAACAACCTGGGTCTCGCCCTCGCGTACGACGTCGGCGGCAAGGGCGACCAGTCCTTCAACGACGCCGCCACCGCCGGCCTGGAGCAGGCCGACAAGGAGTTCGGCTACAAGTCCACCGCGGTCGAGCCGCAGGACAACGAGTCCGACGCGGACAAGGTGCAGCGCCTGGAGAGCCTGGCCAAGGCCGGCTACAACCCGGTCATCGGCGTCGGCTTCGCCTACGCGCCCGCCGTCAAGGAGGTCGCGGCCAAGTACCCGAAGACCACCTTCGGCATCGTCGACGACGAGACCATCAAGGCCGACAACGTCGCCGACCTGGTCTTCCACGAGGAGCAGGCCTCCTACCTCGCCGGTGTCGCCGCCGCCAAGGCCACCAAGTCGAACGTCGTGGGCTTCATCGGCGGTGTGGACGTGCCGCTGATCCACAAGTTCGAGGCCGGCTTCAAGCAGGGCGTCGAGGACACCAAGAAGGGTGTCACGGTCAAGTCGCAGTACCTGACCGAGACCGCCGCCGAGGGTGGCTTCTCCTCCCCGGACAAGGGCGAGAGCGCCGCCGAGGGCCAGATCGACGCCGGTGCGGACGTCGTCTACGCCGCCGCCGGTCTGTCCGGCCAGGGCGTCATCAAGGCCGCCAACGCCAACAAGGTGTGGGCGATCGGCGTCGACTCCGACCAGTACAAGCAGGACGCGCTCAAGGCGTACAAGGACTCGATCCTGACCTCCGCCATGAAGAACGTCCAGGGCGCGGTCTACACGCTGGCCAAGTCGGTCGAGGACGGCAAGCCGGAGACGGGCGTCGTCCGCGGCAGCCTGGACAACGGCGGCGTGAGCCTGGCGGACTCCAACCCGGCCTTCGCCGACAACACCGCCATCCAGGACGCGGTCAAGAAGGCCGAAGAGGGCATCAAGAACGGCACCATCACCGTCAAGACCTCCTGACGACCTCCTCTCGCGAGAGGAAAACCGGTCAGAGGCATTGGCCAACAGGACGCTGTGATGACAGCGTTACGGCCACGGAACGGGGCACGGGAAGCAAGGCGTACTCGTGCCCCGTTCGCGCGGCAGAATGCTCGGAACGGATCGTGACCGAAAATGAGCGATCAGGTCCGGGCACTATTTAAAGCAGGGGCGCTACGCGCGTAGAGCGGCCCCTTTCCCAAGGAGAGTGCGCCATCGACGCGTCCAGCAGCCCTCCGCTCACCGCACAGTCGACGATCGCGGTAGAGCTGGCGGGGATCACCAAGCGCTTCCCCGGTGTCGTCGCCAACCACGACATCCACCTGACCGTCCGCAAGGGCACCGTGCACGCCCTGGTCGGGGAGAACGGCGCCGGCAAGTCGACCCTGATGAAGATCCTCTACGGCATGCAGAAGCCGGACGAGGGCACCATCGCCGTCGACGGACAGCAGGTGACCTTCTCCAGCCCCGCCGACGCCATCGCCCGCGGCATCGGCATGGTCCACCAGCACTTCATGCTGGCCGACAACCTGACCGTCCTGGAGAACGTGGTGCTCGGCAGCGAGAAGCTGCACGGCATCGGCGGCGCCGCCCGCAAGAAGATCAAGGAGATCTCCGACCGCTACGGCCTCGGTGTGCGCCCCGACGCCCTGGTCGAGGACCTCGGTGTCGCCGACCGCCAGCGCGTGGAGATCCTCAAGGTCCTCTTCCGCGGCGCCCGCACCCTCATCCTCGACGAGCCGACCGCCGTGCTCGTCCCGCAGGAGGTCGAGGCGCTCTTCGCCAACCTGCGCGAGCTCAAGGCCGAGGGTCTCTCCGTCATCTTCATCTCCCACAAGCTGGGCGAGGTCCTCTCCGTCGCCGACGACATCACCGTCATCCGGCGCGGCACGACCGTCGGCACCGCCGTCCCCTCGGAGACCACCCCCCGCCAGCTCGCCGAGATGATGGTCGGCTCCGAGCTGCCCACCCCGGAGACCGCCGAGTCCACGGTCACCGACCAGGCGGTCCTGACCGTCAAGGGCCTCACCGTCTACGCCAGCGGCGGCGCCTCCATGGGCACCGAGGCCGAGCCCACCGGCGGCATCACGCTCGCCCCCGAGGGCGGCGAGATCAAGCGCGTCCTCGACGACGTCAGCTTCACCATCCACGCCGGCGAGGTCATGGGCATCGCCGGGGTCGAGGGCAACGGCCAGACCGAGCTGATCGACGCGCTGATCGGCACCAAGAACGCCGACTCCGGCACGATCGCCTTCCTCGGCGAGGACATCACCCCCTGGCCCACCCGCAAGCGCCGCGAGTCCGGCGTCGGCTACATCCCCGAGGACCGCCACCGCCAGGGCCTGCTCCTGGAGGCCCCCCTCTGGGAGAACCGCATCCTCGGCCATGTCACCGAGACCCCCAACGCCAAGGGCTTCTGGCTGAACCCCAAGGGCGCCCAGGCCGACACCCGCCGGATCGTCGAGGAGTTCGACGTCCGTACCCCCGGCATCGACGTCACCGCCGCCTCCCTGTCCGGCGGCAACCAGCAGAAGCTGATCGTCGGCCGCGAGATGAGCCACAACCCGAAGTTCCTGATCGCCGCCCACCCCACCCGCGGTGTGGACGTCGGCGCGCAGGCCCAGATCTGGGACCGCATCCGCGAGGCCCGCCGCGAGGGCCTGGCCGTGCTGCTGATCTCCGCCGACCTGGACGAGCTGATCGGCCTGTCGGACACCCTGCGCGTGATCTACAACGGCAGGCTGGTCGCGGACGCCGACCCCGCCACCATCACACCGGAAGAGCTGGGCTCGGCCATGACGGGTGCCGCCACCGGACACCTTGAGCACGTCGAGGAAGCGAGCGCCCCGGAGGACGAGGCCCGATGAAGAAGTTCGACAAGGAGCGCGTGCTCCTCGCCGTGGCCGGCCCGGTCATGGCGCTCGTCGCGGCGATCCTGCTGACCTCGGTCGTGCTGATCGCCTCGGGCAAGAGCCCGATCGAGCCGTACACGCTCATGCTGGAGCAGATCGGCTACTCCGACGTCCAGGTGCTGATCATCAACCAGGCGTCGCTGTACTACATCGCCGCCCTCGCGGTCGCCCTCGGCTTCCGCATGAACCTGTTCAACATCGGCGTCGACGGCCAGTACCGCCTCGCCGCGATGATGACCGCCGTGGTCGGCGCCCACATGGACCTGCCGGCCTTCCTCCAGGTCCCGCTGCTGCTGCTGGTCGCCGCCTTCACCGGTGGCATCTGGGCCGGTGTCGCGGGTGTCCTGAAGGTCACCCGGGGCGTCAGTGAGGTCGTCGCGACGATCATGCTCAACGCGATCGCCACCAGCCTCATCGCCTACCTCACCCTGCCCGATGTCTTCGGCCAGCTGGTCGGCGACAACAAGACCACCGGCATCATGAAGGAGTCCGGCTGGGTCCCCGGCATCAACCTGGGCGCCGACGTCGGCGAGATCTACGGCCTGGTCTTCCTCGCCGTCGCCCTCGGCATCGTCTACTGGCTGGTCCTCAACCGCACCCGCTTCGGCTTCGACCTGCGCGCCACCGGCGAGTCCGAGTCGGCCGCCGCCGCCTCCGGCGTCGACGCCAAGCGCATGATCCTCACCGTGATGATCGTCTCCGGCGCGGTCTCCGGCCTCGCCGGTCTGCCCCTGCTCCTCGGCGACGCCCACACCTACAGCCTGAGCTTCCCGACGGGCGTCGGCTTCACCGCCATCGGCATCGCCCTGCTCGGCCGCAACAACCCCGGCGGCATCGCCCTCGCCGCCCTCCTGTGGGCCTTCCTCGACAAGGCGTCCCCCGCCCTCGACTACGCGACTCCCGAGCCGTACGAGAAGGAAATCGCGATGATCATGCAGGGCCTGATCGTCTTCGCGGTCGTCATCTCCTACGAGGTCGTCCGCACCTGGGGTCTGCGCCGCCAGCAGAAGCGCGTCGGTGAGGAACTCGCCGCCGCCGCGAACACCAAGAAGGAGGTGGCGGTCTGATGAGCACCGCGACCATCGCGAAGCCGAAGGCCCCGCAGCCCGGCAAGGGCGGCCGCCGGATGTCGCTGCCCGTCCTCCTGCTGGTCATCGCGGGCGTCCTGATCCTGACCTCGGTCGTCCGTCTGATCACCGGCGCGGACGGCATCACGTCCACCGGCCAGATGTCCACCGCCCTGCGCGCGGCCGTCCCGATCGGCCTCGCCGGCCTCGGCGGTCTGTGGGCCGAGCGGGCGGGCGTCGTCAACATCGGCCTCGAGGGCATGATGATCCTCGGCACCTGGTTCGGCGCCTGGGCCGGCTACCAGTGGGGCCCGTGGACCGGGGTCGTCTTCGGCGTCGTCGGCGGCGCGCTCGGCGCCGTCCTGCACGCCATCGCCACCGTCACCTTCAAGGTCAACCACATCGTCTCCGGTGTGGCCCTGAACATCCTGGCCCTCGGCGTCACCCGCTACCTGTCGAAGTTCACCTTCGAGGACGCCCCGCAGGGCTCCTCCAAGCAGTCCCCGCCGATCGACTCGCTCGGCACCTTCGACATCCCCGGCCTGTCCGGCTGGCTGGAGACCCTCAACGACAAGCACTGGTTCCTGATCTCCGACCTCGCCGGCCTGGTCGGCGGTCTGATCACCAACCTGTCGCCGCTCACCGTCGTAGCCGTCGCCCTGGTCCCCGGCACCTGGTACGTCCTGTGGCGCACCTCTTTCGGTCTGCGACTGCGCTCCTGCGGTGAGAACCCGGTCGCCGCCGAGTCCCTCGGCGTCAACGTCTACAAGTACAAGTACATCGCCGTGATCATCTCCGGCGGCTTCGCCGGCCTCGGCGGCGCCTTCCTGTCGATCGTCGCGTCGAACGTCTACCTCGACGGCCAGACCGCCGGCCGCGGCTACATCGGTCTCGCCGCGATGATCTTCGGCAACTGGATGCCGGGCGGCCTCGCCCTCGGCGCCGGACTGTTCGGCTACACCGACAGCCTCAACCTGCGCGGCGGCGCCACCAACGTCCACGCGCTGATCCTGCTGCTCGCGATCCTGCTGGTCGTCGGCGTCGCCTACCTGGCCTGGAAGAAGAAGTACGTCCCGGCCGCGATCACCGCCGCGGTCTCGGCCCTGATGTTCATCTGGTACGTCAGCACCGACGACGTCCCCAACCAGGTCGTCACGGCCACCCCGTACGTCGTCACCCTGCTGGTCCTCTCCCTGTCCGCCCAGCGTCTGCGCATGCCGAAGGCGGACGGTCTGCCGTACCGGAAGGGACAGGGCAAGTGACCCCGGTCGACTGGGAGAAGCTGCGTTCGGTGGCCCGGGACGCCATGTCCCGGGCGTACGCCCCGTACTCCGGCTACCCGGTCGGCGTGGCGGCCCTCGTCGACGACGGCCGGATCGTCTCCGGCTGCAACGTCGAGAACGCCTCCTACGGCCTCGGCCTGTGCGCCGAGTGCGGGCTGGTCTCCGAGTTGCAGAACACCGGTGGCGGCCGGCTCACGCACTTCACCTGCGTGGACGGCAAGGGCGAGATCCTCGTCCCGTGCGGCCGCTGCCGTCAGCTCCTGTACGAGTTCGGCGGCGCCGAGCTCCTGCTGGAGACGCCGGCCGGGATCCTGCCCCTCGCCGAGATGCTCCCGCAGGCCTTCGGCCCGGACCACCTCACCAAGTAAGCAAGCACCTCCGTACGGCCCCTCTGAACCGCTGGACACTCTCAGGGGGGCCGCACACTTTCTGGACCCTCGGAAGGAACGCACGCCATGGACGCCATCTCCGTCATCCGCACCAAGCGGGACCGCGGTGAGCTCAGCGACGAGCAGATCGACTGGGTCATCGACGCGTACACCCGCGGCGAGGTCGCCGACGAGCAGATGTCGTCGCTCGCGATGGCCATCCTGCTCAACGGCATGAACCGCCGGGAGATCGCCCGCTGGACCGCGGCGATGATCGCCTCCGGCGAGCGCATGGACTTCTCGTCCCTGGCCCGCCCGACCGCCGACAAGCACTCCACCGGAGGCGTCGGCGACAAGATCACCCTCCCGCTGGCCCCGCTCGTCGCCGCCTGCGGTGCCGCCGTACCGCAGCTCTCCGGCCGAGGCCTCGGCCACACCGGCGGCACCCTGGACAAGCTGGAGTCCGTCCCCGGCTGGCGCGCCCTGCTCTCCAACGAGGAGATGCTCTCCGTCCTCGACACCACCGGCGCGGTGATCTGCGCGGCGGGCGACGGCCTCGCCCCCGCCGACAAGAAGCTGTACGCCCTGCGCGACGTCACCGGCACCGTCGAGGCGATCCCCCTCATCGCCTCCTCGATCATGTCCAAGAAGATCGCCGAGGGCACCGGCTCCCTGGTCCTCGACGTGAAGGTCGGCACCGGCGCCTTCATGAAGACGATCGAGGACGCCCGTGAGCTGGCCTCCACGATGGTCGGCCTCGGCACCGACCACGGTGTGAAGACGGTCGCCCTCCTCACCGACATGAGCACCCCGCTCGGCCTGACCGCGGGCAACGCCCTGGAGGTCCGCGAGTCCGTCGAGGTCCTCGCGGGCGGCGGCCCGGCGGACGTCGTGGAGCTGACGATCGCACTCGCCCGCGAGATGCTCGACGCGGCCGGCGTGAAGGACGCCGACCCGGCGAAGGCGCTCGCCGACGGCTCCGCGATGGACGTCTGGCGCCGCATGATCGCGGCTCAGGGCGGCGACCCGGACGCGCCCCTGCCGGTGGCCCGCGAGCAGCACGTCGTCACGGCCCCGTCCTCCGGCGTCCTCACCCGCCTCGACGCCTACGACATCGGCCTCGCCGCATGGCGCCTCGGCGCGGGCCGCGCCCGTAAGGAGGACCCGGTCCAGGCGGGCGCCGGAGTCGAACTCCACGCCAAGCCCGGCGACGCGGTGACCGCGGGCCAGCCCCTGCTGACCCTCCACACCGACACCCCGGAACGCTTCGACTACGCCCTCCAGGCCGTCACCGGCTCCTACGACGTCGCCCCGGCCGGTACGGCGTTCACGGCGTCCCCGGTGGTGCTGGAACGCATCGCCTGACCTGCGGCTTGCTCGTCGCCCGATGAGTTGAGCCCCGCTTCGGGGTCTACCGCACGTGGACCCCAAGACACCGCCCGTACTCGCCCTGACCGGCCCTGTCACCCCCGAGCGGGCGGCAGAGCTCGCCGACGCCGTACGGGCCCTCCTGGCGGCCGGTGACGCCGGGGTCGTCGTCTGTGAGGTGAGCGGGATCGGGCCGGCCGGGCTGGCCGTCGTCGATCTGCTCGCCCGGCTCCAGCTCGCCGCCCGCCGGGCCGGCGGGCGGATACGGCTGCGCGCCCCCGACCTCGCCCTACGCGCCCTGCTCCACCTCGTCGGGCTCCCCGTCGAGGTGGAGGGGGAGGCCGAAGAGCGGGAACCACCGCTGGGTGTCGAGGTAGAAGTGGAACCCGGTGAGGCGGCCGTCTGAGATCTCCAGGACCTGGATCGCCCAGGGGCTGAAACCGCCCTTCTCCGGGTCCGGCTTGTACTGGGCGAACCCCGGCAGCCCGTTCACCTGGACCGGCAGCAGCCGCGAGCCCTCGCAGGCCGAGCCGATCGTCGTCATGAAGCCCGTGATGTCGTCGTGGCCCGTCAGCCACAGGTCGAACGGCGGCATCGTCATGATGGCGTCCTCGTGGAGCAACGCCGTCAGGGCGGCCATGTCGTACCCCTCGAAGGCCGCGACATAGCGCTCCAGCAGCTTCCGCTGCTCCTCGTCCAGCGGGTCGGACACCGCCGCGTCCGCACCCGCCTCGGCCCGCTCGGCCAGCGTGGCCCGCGCCCGCTGCAACGCGCTGTTGACCGAGGCGACCGACGTGTCGAGCAGCTCGGCGACCTCACTCGCCTTCCACGCCAGCACCTCCCGCAGGATCAGCACCGCCCGCTGCTTGGGCGGCAACTGCTGCAACGCGGCCATGAACGCCAGCCGCACCGACTCCTTGGCCACCGCCGCCTCCGCCGGGTCCTCCACGGTGGGCAGCACCCGCGCGTCCGGCACCGGCTCCAGCCAGGTGTGGTCGGGGCGGGGGGACAGGGCCGCCCGGGCGAGCGGGGTCGGCTCCGAGAGGTCCATCGGCCGGGCCCGCTTGTTGCCCGCCGTCAGCATGTCCAGACAGACGTTCGTCGCGATCCGGTACAGCCACGAGCGCAGACTGGAGCGGCCCTCGAACTTGGCGTAGCTCCGCCAGGCCCGCACCAGCGTGTCCTGCACCGCGTCCTCGGCCTCGAAGGACGAACCGAGCATGCGATAGCAGTAGCCGGTCAGCTCGACCCGGTGCCTCTCCAGCCGGACATCGAGGTCCTCCACCGTCGCGGCGCCCGCCGTACCGTCACTCATCCTCGTCCACCCACCCCTGTGGCCGTCCTGTCACGCACCTTTGCGCCCCAGCACTTCGGAAGCTACCCCAGCCCACTGACAATGGCCTGCCGAGTCACCGAAAGCGCAGGTCACGACGGTGCACCTGAGGCGAGACCACGGACAGGAGGCCCTGAGCAGGGGGATGTCAGGTGGAGGGGGCGGCCTCAGTGGGCCGGCATCGGGTGCCGCCGGGCGGCGACCCGGGCCGCCCGCGTCCCGAGGACCGTGATCGTCACGACCCCGAGCACCGCCAGGACGCCCACGCCGACCGTGCCGGCCCAGCCACCGGAGTGGAAGGCGATCGCGCCGACCGTGGAGCCGGTGCTGGAGCCGATGTAGTAGGCCGACTGGTAGAGCGCGGAGGCCTGGGCGCGGCCGGTGGTCGCCGTCTTGCTGACCGCCGAGGACGCCACCGCGTGCCCCGCGAAGAAGCCCGCCGTGATCAGGACCAGGCCCAGCAGGACCAGCGGCAGGGTGTCCGCCAGGGACAGCAGCAGACCCGTCGCCGTCGTCCCGGCCGCGAGGTACAGCGCCCCGCGCCGCCCGAGCCGGCCCACCAGCCGGCCCGCCGTCGACGCCGACACCGTACCGACCAGGTACACCAGGAAGATCGAGCCCACGATGCCCTGGGGGAGCGAGAAGGGCGCCTCGGTCAGCCGGTAGCCGATGACCGTGTACACACCGCCGAAGACGGTCATGAACAGCGCGCCGATCGCGTACAGCCGGCACAGCAGCGGGTTCGCCAGATGCTCGCGGACCGTGCGGGCCAGGACGCGGGGCCGCAGCGAGCCCGCGGTGAAGTGCTTCGGCGCCGGCAGCAGCAGCCGGAAGGCGATCGCGCAGCCCACGGCCAGCACCCCGATCACCCCGACGGCGACCCGCCAGCCCCACTCCTGCGCGACCCAGCCGGTGATGACGCGGCCGCTCATCCCGCCGACGCTGTTGCCCGCCACGAACAGCCCGATCGCCGTGACCAGGGCCCTCGGCCGCACCTCCTCGGCCAGATACGCGGTCGCCGACGCCGGAAGACCGGCCAGGGCCGCGCCCTGTACCGCCCGCAGCACCACCAGCGCGCCCAGCGACGGCGCGAAGGGGACCAGCAGGCCGACGGTCACCGCGACCGCGAGCGAGGCCGTCATCACCGTACGGCGGCCGTAGCGCTCGGAGAGGGCGCTCATCGGCAGCACGAACAGCGCCAGTCCGCCGGTCGCCGCCGCCACCGTCCAGCTCGCCTCGCTCGCCGCCACCCCGAAGTCACCGGAGATCAGCGGCAGCAGCGCCTGGGTGGAGTACAGCAGGGCGAAGGTCGCCACACCGGCGAGGAAGAGCGCGAAGCTCATCCGGCGGTAGCCGGGGCCACCGGGGGTCATACGGGAGTCGTCGGCAACAGGGACGGAGGACGCGGCGCCCACGATCGTGGACGCCCCGGTACTGGCGGGAGACATGCCTCGAAACTACGGACGCACCCGTTCATCCGTCCAATGCACGGACTCGCCATAATCGTTCCCATGGTGCATCAGCAGAGGTCACAGGCTCACCTGTCACCGTCCAGTGACACAGAAGACATGACCGACATGTCGAGGTTGCTGGCGCCCCGGCTCGCCTACTTCGCCGGGGTGGCCCGCACCGAGCACGTCACCCGGGCCGCGCAGGAGATGCGGGTCCCGCAGTCGACCCTGTCCCGGGCGATGGTCCGTCTCGAACAGGACCTCGGTGTCGACCTGTTCGCCCGCCGGGGCCGCACCGTCTCCCTCACCCCGGCCGGCCGCACCTTCCTCACCTCGGTCGAACGTGCCCTCGCGGAGATCGGGAAGGCCGCCGAGGAGGTCCGCGCCGACGCCGACGCCGCCACCGGCAAGGTCGCGTTCGGTTTCCTGCACACCATGGGCGCCGAGACCGTCCCCGGCCTGATCCACGCCTTCCGCGCCGACCACCCGCGTGTCCGTTTCAGTCTCGTCCAGAACTACGGCGAGGCCATGCTCGAACGCCTCCGCGCCGGCGAACTCGACCTCTGTCTGACCTCCCCGGTCCCGGACGCCCCCGACCTGGTCGCCCGCCGCCTCGACGAACAGAAACTCCGCCTCGTCGTCCCCGCCGACCACCGCCTCGCCGGCCGCAGGCGCGTCCGCCTGGCCGAGGCGGCCGACGAAACCTTCGTCACCCTCGAACCCAACTACGGCCTGCGCCGCATCACCGACGACCTCTGCAAGGAGGCCGGCTTCAAACCCCGCGTCGCCTTCGAGGGCGAGGAGGCGGAAACCCTGCGCGGCCTGGTGGCCGCGGGCCTGGGCGTGGCCCTCCTGCCACCCCCGGCGGTCGCCCGCCCCGGCGTGGCGGAACTGACGGTCACAGCACCCCGGGCCGTCCGCGAAATCGGAGTGGCCTGGCTGGACGGCCACCCGGACACACCCCCGGTGGCGGCCTTCAAGAGATTCCTGCTGTCGAGACGCGGAAACCTGCTGCCGACTTAGGGGCGCGGGGAACCGCGCGACCAGCCACACACGCCCCGCACCCGCCCCCGGCCCGAACTACCTCCGCAACGACTTCCCGAACCCCGCGGCCAGCGGCATCCGCAACCCCAACGGCGGCGGAGCGGCAAGCGCATCCTCGACCGGCCGCGAAAACCGCCTCCCGAACAACACCCCCATCACGAAATCCTCGGCCAACGCCAGCACTTCGTCCCGGTACTGATGCAGCCCGTGCCCATCCGCGTGCACCTCGAACCGGCAGACCTCCCGGTTCACCTTCTTCGCCCGAGCCGCCAGTCGGAACGACAACTCCGGGTCGCTGCGGTCGTCATGGGTGCCGTGCACCACCATCACCAGCCGCCCCACCAACTGCTTCACCGGTTCGGGTGGCGCGGCCACATCCTCCTGCGGCAGCCAGGGAGCGAGCGCCAGCACCGAGTTGACGGCCTCGTGCCCCCCGGCCCGCAACGCCGCCCGCCCGCCCATACCGATCCCGGCGAGGCACACGGACACGTCTCCGTACCGCCGTACGACCTCGTCGGCCGCCCAGGTCGCGTCCGCGGCGAGCGTCGCCTCGCTGCCGTTCCAGCCGCGGTGGCGGTAGTGCACGACATGGGTGACCAGCCCCTCCTCGCGGCCGGCCCGGGTGAGTCTTCGCCCGAGGCCGCGCACGGAGGCGGCCGCCCACATCGGGGACGGTCTGCGCTCGGACACCTCCTCCCCGCCCGGGAGCAGCAGCACCACCCCGCTCACCGCCGTCGGCTCCGGTCCGAGCGCCTTCCCCAGCCTGGCCGTCCGAGCCGGCGTCAGTTGCTGTGCCATAGCAGAACAGTGTCAGAAGCAGTGGTGTACTCCACCCGTCCGTGCGGTCACCTTTGCGTATCGGCGGCGGTGTGCGGCGGGCGATCTACGCGCGTAGGAGTTAGAGTGCGAAAATGACGAGCCAGAGCATTCAGGTGGGCACCACCCCGAACCCGGACCAGATCCGGCGGGCGCCCAAGGTTCTGCTGCACGACCACCTCGACGGCGGGCTGCGCCCCGGCACGATCGTCGACCTCGCCCGGGAGACCGGGTATCCCCAACTCCCCGAGAACGACCCCGACAAGCTCGGCCTCTGGTTCCGGGAGGCCGCCGACTCCGGATCCCTGGAGCGGTACTTGGAGACCTTCTCGCACACCGTCGGCGTGATGCAGACCCGCGACGCCCTCGTACGGGTCGCCCGGGAGTGCGCCGAGGACCTCGCCGAGGACGGCGTCGTCTACGCCGAGGTGCGCTACGCCCCGGAGCAGCACCTCGACGGCGGACTGAGCCTCGAAGAGGTCGTCGAGGCCGTCAACGAGGGCTTCCGTGAAGGTGAGCGGACGGCCCGTCAGAACGGTCACCGCATCCGCGTCGGCGCCCTCCTCACCGCGATGCGGCACGCCGCCCGCGCCCTGGAGATCGCCGAACTCGCCAACCGCTACCGGGATCTCGGGGTCGTCGGCTTCGACATCGCGGGCGCCGAGGCCGGCTTCCCGCCCACCCGTCACCTCGACGCCTTCGAGTATCTGAAGCGGGAGAACAACCACTTCACCATCCACGCCGGTGAGGCCTTCGGGCTGCCGTCCATCTGGCAGGCGCTGCAGTGGTGCGGCGCCGACCGGCTCGGGCACGGCGTGCGCATCATCGACGACATCGAGGTCGCCGCCGACGGAAGCGTGAAGCTCGGACGGCTCGCCTCCTATGTCCGCGACAAGCGCATCCCGCTGGAGATGTGCCCCAGCTCCAACCTCCAGACCGGCGCGGCCGCCTCCTACGCCGAGCACCCCATCGGTCTGCTGCGCCGGCTGCACTTCCGGGCGACGGTCAACACCGACAACCGTCTGATGTCGGGCACCAGTATGAGCCGGGAATTCGAGCACCTTGTCGACGCATTCGGTTACACGCTCGACGATCTGCAGTGGTTCTCGGTCAATGCTATGAAGTCAGCATTCATTCCTTTCGATGAACGTCTCGCCATGATCAATGACGTGATCAAGCCCGGCTATGCCGAGCTGAAGTCCGAATGGCTGTTCCAGCAGACGGCCTCCACCAGCGGTTCCGTGACCACGGAAGACTGACCGCACGGTTTTTCCGGGCGCGAAATGCGGGCGCGTGTTCACCAACCGTCCGCATTTCGATGTTTGCGGCCTCAGCCTTTCCGTGTTTACGGTCGTGGACCGATCGGTTCCCCGTATCCCATTCGAGGACGCATTTTTATGAAGCAGTCTGCTGCCAAGACCCTCGGTGTCGCCGCTCTCGGCGCCGCCATCGCCGCCGTCGGCGCGGGCGCCGCCCAGGCCGCCCCGGGCCTCCCGGACGCCACGCAGGCGCTGGACACGGTCACCGGGTCGCTGCCCTTGGCGAACGTCACGAACGTCACCAAGGCGCTGCCGGGCGCCGGCAAGGCGCTGGAGCAGGCACAGCTCTCGCAGGCCCAGCCGGCGCTCGCCGCGGGCCTGGCCGCCGTGCAGCCGGCCACCGAGCAGGCGCTCGCCCAGGGCCCGACCAAGCCGGTCGCCGGGCTGCTCGGCGGACTCCCGGTCCAGGGCCTGCCCACGCACGGGCTGCCGGTGAACGGGCTGCCGATCGGCTGAATCCCCCCGACACACGACGCCGTCGGGCGCACCCGGAGCGACGGGCGCGCCGCGACGGCGTCTCGCGTGGGCCCGGGTCACCAGGCCGCGCGCGCCTTGTCCTCCGAGGGGAACAGGATCCACAGCGCTATGTAGAGCAGGAACTGCGGGCCGGGCAGCAGACAGGAGAGCAGGAAGATCACGCGCATGGTGGTCGCGGAGGTACCGAAGCGGCGGGCCAGCGCGGCGCACACTCCGCCGATCATGCGGCCGTTCGTGGGGCGGGCGATGCTGGACATCTGCGGCTCCTTCGAGAGCGTCGGGGGAGAGGCGGCCCGTGCGGCCTCCTCATCTGCCCACAACGCTACGAAGCCGAAGCGCGCGAAGCGTCACTCTCCGGAGCCATCCCGACCCCGAGATTCCCTCTCCTACGGGGCGATGCCGACCCTGGGAATCCTCGGGGTCCGACCCTGAGCCCCCTCCTCCTGCAAGGCCGCCGCGGGCCTTCGGCGCTCGTCCCTGCGACGCAGCCACCCCCGGGCCGCCGGCACCACCGCGGCATGGGCGAGCGCCACACCCACGGTGTTCAGCAGCAGGGAGTCCACGTCCACGACCTGACCCGGCACCCCGGTCTGCAGCAGCTCGATCGCCAGGGACAGCAGGGCGCCCGCCGCAACCGTACGGATCAGGGACGCGAGCGGGGAGACACGAAGCCGGCCGTGCACCAGCGGCAGCAGGACGCCCAGCGGGGCGAGCAGCCCCAGCCCGCCACCGATCCGGCGGGCCGCCTCGGGCCAGCCCAGTCTCAGGTCCGCGCGGATCCCGGCGAACGGATGCAGATTGGTGGGCAGCACCCAGGGCACGTCCCGGGGGCGCAGCGTGACCCAGGCCACGAACACGAGGTGCGCGGCCAGGAGGACAACCCCGGTCGCACGGAGACGGAACGCGGCGCTGCCGCCGATGGAGCCTTGACGCTGCACGACCCCCTAGACGCACCCCTCGGCACGATCGGTTCCGGCTCCCCGTCCGCCCCTCCCCACCCGCCCCCGGGGCGCGCGCGGGCCGCCGCCCCACCGGGGGACGGTGACCTGCGAGGACACAGCCGCGGGAGCGGCCCGTGAGGCGTCCGCCACACCCGGCGGCGGACGGTCTTCAGCCCCCGGTGAAGGCCGACGACGGCGGCTCGGTGCTGCCCGGCCGGGAACGGACCTCGTCGCACCTGGCGGCGGACGGTGTTCAGCCCCCGGTGACGGCCGACGACGGCGGCTCGGTGCTGCCCGGCCGGGAACGGACCTCGTCCGTGCACTCGTAGCGGCGCAGCGGGTCGGAACCGGGGCCGCCGAGGACCACCGAACCGTCCCCCTCGGCCGCGGCCGAGTCGGAGAAGGTGCACACGAGCTGGGCGAGCGCGTACGAGGTGAGGGTGTTCGGGGGCACGCTCAGCCGGAGCGCGTCGTCGGGGTCCTTGGCGCCCGGCCCGCCCACCGTCATCCCGCCGCGCACGTCGGTGGTGTACCCGGCCTCCTTCTCGGCCGCCGACGGCGACTGGGCGAGCTGGTCGAGCAGCCCCTGCGCCACCAGCGCCCGCCGCTCGGAGTCCGCCGCCCCGTCCGCGAGCCGCACCGAACGGTCCACCGCCACCAGCGACGAGCCGCACAGCAGGAACACCTGCACCGGCACCCCAGCGCGCGCGGACTGCGCCGTCACGTCCGGCTCGCTGAGCGAACAGCGCACCCGGGACGGCGCGGCCCCGAAGTCGGTCGGCACCTCGGTGGCCCGGATCCCGCAGCCGGTGAGCAGACCGGCGAGGAGAGGAAGCGCGAGCAGACGGCGTACGTTCATCAGGCGTCCCCCTTGTGGTCCTTCCCGGCCTTCGCACCCTGCGCGCCCTGTCCGGCCCGGGCCCCCTGCCCGCCCGGCTCCACCAGCTCCGACGCGTCCCGCGGCAGCCGCAGCGTGAACACCGCGCCGCCCTCCGCGGAGTTGGCGGCGGTGATCTCGCCGCCGTGGATATGGGCGTTCTCCAGGGCGATGGACAAACCGAGCCCGCTGCCGTCGGAGCGCGGCCGGGAGGCGCTCGCCTTGTAGAACCGGTCGAAGACGTGCGGCAGCACCTCCTCGGGGATGCCGGGACCGTGGTCGCGTACCGCGATGACGACGTCCTCGGCCGACTCGCGCACCGACACCCGCACCGGGGAACCGCCGTGCTTGAGGGCGTTGCCGATGAGATTGGCGAGGATCACGTCCAGACGCCGCGGATCGAGCCGGGCGTGGATGCCGCGTTCGGCGTCCAGGTCGACCGCGTCCAGCCACGCGCGCGCGTCGATGCAGAAGGTGATCTGGTCGGCGACGTCGACGTCGTCGAGCACGAGGCGGGCCGTACCGGCGTCGAAGCGGGTGACCTCCATCAGGTTCTCGACGAGGTCGTTGAGCCGCCGGGTCTCGCTGACCACCAGCCGGACGGCGGGCTCGATCATCGGGTCGATGCTGCCCGACTCGGCGTCCAGCTCCTCCTCCAGCACCTCCGTGACGGCGGTGATGGCGGTCAGCGGCGTCCGCAGCTCGTGCGACATGTCGGCGACGAACCGGCGCGAGGCCTCGTCGCGGGCCGCCATGTCGTCGACCCGCTTCTCCAGCGCCTCCGCGGTCCGGTTGAACGTCCGCGACAGATCGGCGAGTTCGTCCGTGCCCGAGACCCGCAGCCGGGTGTCCAGCCGGCCCTCGCCGAGCCGCCGCGCCGCGACCCCCAGCCGGTGCACCGGCTTCAGCACGGTCGTGGCGGCGGCCTGCGCGAGCAGCGCGGCGCCGATCAGCGCGAGGCCGGTGGCGATCCCCAGGGACCAGGCCAGCGAGTTGAGGTCCTTGGCCTCCGGCTCCAGCGACTTGCGCATGTATCCGGTCGGCCCGCCGCCGATCACCTTCGTGCCGGCCACCAGATACGGCGTGCCGTGCTCCACGACCCGCTGCCAGTACAGGTGGTACGGCGACGTGTTGCCGTCGGTGACGTCCTGCTTCTTGTTCACCGCCGTACGCAGCGACGTGGGGACGTCGTCCAGCGAGAAGCCGTTCAGGCCGCCGGAGTTGCCGTACACCGTCCGGCCGTCGGCGTCCTCGGCGACCAGCAGCACGCTGAACCGCTGGCTGCTGTTGGCCATCTGCCCGGCGGTGTGCTGCAGCTCGTCCTGTGTCGGATGCTCCGGCAGCGAGCCCGCCCGGTTCTGCATCTCCTGCTCGAAGTCCCGCAGCACCGAGCCCTGGGTACGGGTCAGCACCGCCTCGCGGTTGAGCCAGTACGCGATGCCGGACGCGGACACGGCGGCGGTCAGCGCCACCGCGCCGAAGACGACGACGAGCCGCAGCCGCAGGCTGGTGAACCGCAGCCGTGACAGATGACCCTTGCGCGCCGCGGACCAGCCGCGGACCCCGCCCTGCCCGTCCGTGTGCTCGGCCGTGTGCTCTTCCGTCACTGAGGCGTGTCCAGGCGGTAGCCGACCCCTCGGACGGTACGGATCAGCGTCGGGGACGAGGGCACGTCCTCGACCTTGGCGCGCAGCCGCTGCACACAGGCGTCGACGAGCCGTGAGTCACCGAGGTAGTCGTGCTCCCACACCAGGCGCAGCAACTGCTGCCGGGACAGCGCCTGCCCCGGCCGCCGGCTCAGCTCGAGGAGCAGCCGCAGTTCGGTCGGCGTGAGCTGGAGATCCTCGCCGTTCTTCGTCACGGTCATCGCCGCGCGGTCGATGACCAGGCTGCCGAAGGTCGCCGCGTCGTTCGACTCGCGCTCGCCGCGCCGCAGCACGGCCCGGATCCGGGCGTCGAGGACCCGGCCCTGGACGGGTTTGACGACGTAGTCGTCGGCGCCGGACTCCAGCCCGACGACCACGTCGATGTCGTCGCTGCGCGCGGTGAGCAGGATGATCGGCAGTTGGTCGGTGCGCCGGATGCGCCGGCACACCTCGAACCCGTCAATGCCGGGCAGCATGACATCCAGCACGATCAGATCCGGCCGCTGCTCGCGCAACAGCTTCAGACCGTCCTCACCGCTCGCAGCGGTCGCCACACGGTGCCCCTGGCGCGTCAGTGAGAGCTCCAGGGCCGTACGGATGGCGTCGTCGTCCTCGATCAGCAACAGGGAAGGCACGGGCTCATTCTGGCCCATGAGGGGGCTGTCGTTCGACCTGTGGGTCGGGGCTGAGACGGGACAGGGAGATGCGTTCCGCGGCGCGGGCGGTGCGCAGGGGGTCGGACGTGTCCCGCGCGCGCCGGTGGCGGGGGCGGGTGTCGAGCCGGTCGCACACCGCCAGACCTGCGGTTTCGAAGAGGGAGGGCAGCTCGGCGCGGGTGCGCGGACCGAGGCGCTCGGCGAGGTCGGAGAGGATCAGCCGGCCCTCTCCGCCGGGCCGCAGATGTCGTACGAGACCGGTCGGGAAGCGGTGCGGCATCGCCTCCCGGGCGGGTTGCGGACGACCAGGCCGGCTTGGCCGCTCGGCGGACAGAGCCCCTCGGCCCCCGTGATCCGTCCGGTCAGGCGCAGCCGGGTCGGCGTTGTCCCCGGCGCGGGCCAGGGCGCGCGGATCGCCGTAGGTCCCGATGATCCGTCCCACGCCCCGGCGGGCCAGGACGGCCGCGAGCACCCCCAGGCCGCCGCTGGTGGGCACGGCCACCGATCACGCCGAGCAATCGGCGGGCGCCCGGGAAGTCGCCGCGCCACAGCAGGGCGGTTCCCTCCAGGCGCGGAGGCGGGCGGCGAACGGCACCTGGCCGGCAATCACCAGGTCAACGTGGCACGGTGGGCGGTCCGCGACCAAGCCGACGACTCTACCCCCGACGTCTGTGAACGTCCTGTGGTGTCGGCGTGACAGACCCCTGTGACAGGTCTGTGACAGTCGGCGGACACGGCGATGAAGTGGCCCGGGCAGTCTTTTCGGCACAGGCAAGAACGCAAAGACCGAAACACCGGAAGTCCACGACGGGGGGCGCGAGATGAACACGCTGCACGGTAAGAGCACCACCGCAGTCGCAGTCGTCACGCGTCTCCACGACGTGAACGCCGGCCGGGTTTCCGAGAAGTCCGGTGTCGTGAGCGGGCGGGGGTGCGCTCGCGGCACCGGGCGTCAGCACACCGGGTTCATGACGGTGGTTGACACGGGGGAACAGGCTCACGGGGGAGCCGCGTACAGGGAGGACACGGGGGAGCGTCGCTCGCTGACCGAGGCGGAGTTCACCGCCTACGTCCAGGAGCGCCGCGCCTCCCTGTACGCCACCGCCTACCACCTCACCGGTGACCGCTTCGAGGCCGAGGACCTGCTGCAGAGCGCGCTGTTCTCCACGTACCGCGCCTGGGAGCGGATCAGTGACAAGGCCGCCGTCGGGGGCTATCTGCGGCGGACGATGACCAACCTGCACATCAGCGCGTGGCGCCGCCGCAAGCTGAACGAGTACCCGACCGAGGAACTGCCGGAGACGCCCGGCGACACGGACGCGATGCGCGGCACCGAACTGCGCGCGGTCCTGTGGCAGGCGCTGGCCCGGCTGCCCGAACTCCAGCGGACGATGCTGGTCCTGCGCTACTACGAGGGCCGCACCGACCCGGAGATCGCGGAGATCCTCGACATCAGTGTCGGCACGGTGAAGTCCAGCATCTGGCGGTCGCTCCGCCGGCTGCGCGAGGACCAGGTCCTCAGCTTCGGCCGTGACGAGGAGGACGCCTTCGGGGAGCTCGTCGCCTGAGGGTCACGGGGGAGGAACGGGGGAGAAGACGCCGGGCTCCGGTCCGGTGAACGGGGGGAGCACGGGGGAGCGGTACCGGGGGTCCGACGGGGGAAGCCGGGCAGCGGTGCCGCGCGGTACGGGGGAACGCCACTGGGGGGTGGCGTGGGGGGAACGGGGGAAGCGGGACTGGAGGGCCGGGGGGTCCGTCCAGTCCCGCTTTTCATGTGTCCGCAGGGTTCGCCTGTCCCCCGTTCGGGTGAAGCGTTCAGGCGGTGGTGCGCGCCGTCGCCGCGCTGCGGCCCGCCGCCGCGGACGCCAGGCGGCCCATCGCCTCGTCGCGGTCGCAGGCGTACGCGCCGAGCGCGGTCTGCCGGGCCACGATGGAACGCTCCGCGCGCATCAGCCGCCAGCCCCGGCGCAGCAGGAACGGGACCGACTTGCGGCCTTCCTTCAGATCGCGCAGGAAGCGGCGGCGGAACGTCTTCACCGGGCCGCGGCTCAGACACAGCGCGTCGGCCAGCACGCCCAGCTCACGGCAGCGCTCGACGATCTCGGCGGCGAAGATGCCCTCGGCGATGAACAGCGGGGTCCGCCCCACCTCCACCGCTTCCGTGCCGGTGCGGGCGCTGAGCGAGATGTCGTAGACGGGTACGTTCGTACGACCCGACGCGCAGAGTTCCACGATGGCGGCGACGGCCGTGTCCGCGTCCCACGAGCCGGGGTGGTCCCAGTCGATGTCGGAGCTCCCGGCGACCAGCGGCAGGGTCGGGTCGTCGCCCTCCTTGTAGAAGTCGTCGAGCCGCAGCACGGGCAGGCCGGAGCGAGCGGCGAGAAGGGACTTGCCGGAGCCGGAAGGGCCGCAGAGCAGCACGACTCGGGTGGGTATGGGCGGTTGGGAGCTCACGGGACACCAGTGTGAGGCATCCGTCGGGCCCGGTACGACCCCGCGGGTCGGCTTTGAAGCGCGCGTCACACCTCGCCTACCCTGTGTGGCGATCCGATCACGTTGCGCAGCAGAAGGTGGCAGCACTCATGGCTCGACACGCTTCCCCCCAGAACCCCACCGGCCGGCGTGTGCTCGCCGCCCTCGCGACCGCCGGAGTGGCGCTGGGCGCGGGCGCCGGTGCCGCGTCGGCTGCGCCGGGCGAACCCGTCGTCGACGTGCTGCGCACCCGGCCGACCTCGCTCGGGAACATCGATCCGCAGACCGGGGTGCGGGGGGTGCTCACGACGCTGCCGTACGTCACCGGGGCGCTCACCGGTCTCAAGCCCAACCCGCTTGCGGGGACGGGTGTGGACCCGCTCGACAACGGGGTCGGGACGCAGGTCGCCGACTTCCAGCCGGTGACCTCGCAGATGCTGACCGCGCCGGTGGCTCAGGCGCGGTCGCTCGGGGCGGTTCCTGTGCTGGGGGATGTGGCGGGGGTGCTGGGGGGCTGAGGCGGGTGGGTCACTGCGGGGGCGTGGGGGCTGGTCGCGCGGTTCCCCGCGCCCCTGAAGAGATGCGCAGTTCCCCGCGCCCCCGAAGGGACGCGCAGTTCCCCGCGCCCCTGAAGAGATGCGCAGTTCCCCGCGCCCCCGAAGGGACGCGCAGTTCCCCGCGCCCCCGAAGGGACGCGCAGTTCCCCGCGCCCCTGGAGTGGGGCGGTGGTCAGTAGGACGAGCCTCCTGCGCCCAGGGAGCCCGTCGGGTGCCAGACCGTCTTTGTTTCCAGGAAGGCGGTCATGCGGTCGATGCCCGGGGTTTCCGTCCAGTCGTCCACAGGCTGTGGACGCAGGACGCGCTTGAGGTTGTCGGCCGCCGCGATCTCCAGCTCCTTCGCCAGGACCTCGTCCGCGCCCGTGAGGTCGATCGCGTTGACGTCCTGGTGGGCGGCGAGGGGCGCCGCGATCTCCGCCGTACGGCCGGAGAGGACGTTGACGACGCCGCCGGGGACGTCGGACGTGGCCAGGACCTCGGCCAGGGAGAGGGCCGGGAGCGGGGACTTCTCGGAGGGGATCACCACGGCCGTGTTGCCCGTCGCGATCACCGGGGCGAGGACGGACACCAGGCCCAGGAAGGACGACTCCTGCGGGGCCAGGACCGCGACGACGCCCGTCGGCTCGGGGGAGGAGAGGTTGAAGTACGGGCCCGCGACCGGGTTTCCGCCGCCCACGACCTGGGCGATCTTGTCGGTCCAGCCCGCGTACCAGACCCAGCGGTCGATCGTCGCGTCCACGACGGCGGCCGCCTTGGACTTGCCGAGCCCCTCGGCCTCGCCCACCTCGCGCACGAACTGCTCGCGGCGGCCCTCCAGCATCTCCGCGACGCGGTAGAGGACCTGGCCGCGGTTGTAGGCGGTCGCGCCGGACCAGCCGCCGAAGGCCTTGCGGGCGGCGACCACCGCGTCACGGGCGTCCTTGCGGGACGACTGCGGTGCGTTCGCCAGCCAGTTGCCCTTGGAGTCCGTCACCTCGTACACCCGGCCGCTCTCGGAACGCGGGAACTTCCCGCCGACGTACAGCTTGTAGGTCTTGAAGACAGTCAGACGCTCGTTGGTGCGGTCAGACATCGAGGTACGCCTCCAGGCCGTGGCGACCGCCCTCGCGGCCGAAGCCCGACTCCTTGTAGCCGCCGAAGGGCGAGGTCGGGTCGAACTTGTTGAACGTGTTGGACCAGACGACACCGGCCCGGAGCTTGTTCGCCACCGCGAGGATGCGGGAGCCCTTCTCCGTCCAGATGCCCGCCGACAGGCCGTACGGCGTGTTGTTGGCCTTGGCGACGGCCTCGTCCGGGGTGCGGAAGGTGAGGACCGACAGGACCGGACCGAAGATCTCGTCGCGGGCGACGGTGTGGGCCTGGGTGACGTTGGTGAACAGCGTCGGCGCGAACCAGTAGCCGGCCTCCGGGAGTTCGCAGGCCGCGGTCCAGCGCTCGGCGCCCTCCGCCTCGCCCCGCTCCACCAGCGAGGTGATCCGGGTGAGCTGCTCCTCGGAGTTGATCGCGCCGATGTCCGTGTTCTTGTCCAGGGGGTCGCCGAGGCGGAGGGTGGAGAGCCTGCGCTTCAGGGACTCCAGCAGCTCCTCCTGGATCGACTCCTGGACGAGGAGGCGGGACCCGGCGCAGCAGACCTGGCCCTGGTTGAAGAAGATGCCGTTGACGATGCCCTCGACGGCCTGGTCGATCGGGGCGTCGTCGAAGACGATGTTGGCGCCCTTGCCGCCCAGCTCCAGGGTGAGCTTCTTACGGGTGCCCGCGACCGTCTTCGCGATCTCCTTGCCGACGGCCGTGGAGCCGGTGAACGCCACCTTGTCGACGTCCGGGTGCGCGACGAGGGCGGCGCCCGTGTCGCCGTAGCCCGGGAGGATGTTGACGACACCCCTGGGCAGGCCCGCCTGGCGGCAGACGTCCGCGAAGAACAGGGCGGAGAGGGGGGTGGTCTCGGCCGGCTTCAGGACGACCGTGTTGCCGGTCGCGAGCGCCGGGGCGATCTTCCACGCCAGCATCAGGAGGGGGAAGTTCCAGGGGATGACCTGGCCGGCCACGCCCAGCGGCTTCGGCGCGGGGCCGAAGCCCGCATGGTCCAGCTTGTCGGCCCAGCCCGCGTAGTAGAAGAAGTGCGCGGCGACCAGGGGCAGGTCGGCGTCGCGCGTCTCCTTGATCGGCTTGCCGTTGTCCAGGGTCTCCAGGACGGCCAGCTCACGGCTGCGCTCCTGGATGATCCGGGCGATGCGGAAGAGGTACTTCGCGCGCTCGGAGCCGGGCAGCGCCGACCACTTCCCGAAGGCCTTGCGGGCGGCCTTGACGGCACGGTCGACGTCCTCGGCGCCGGCCTGCGCGATCTCGGAGAGCACCTCCTCCGTCGACGGCGACACCGTCTTGAAGACCTTGCCGTCGGCCGCCTCCACGAACTCGCCGTCGATGAAGAGGCCGTAGGAGGGGGCGATGTCGACGACCGAGCGGGACTCGGGCGCCGGTGCGTACTCGAACACAGTTGTCCGCTTTTCCGTGGTCATGGGTCTCAGTCCACCGTCACGTAGTCGGGGCCGGAGTAGCGGCCGGTGGCCAGCTTCTGGCGCTGCATCAGCAGGTCGTTCAGGAGGGAGGAGGCGCCGAAGCGGAACCAGTGGTTGTCCAGCCAGTCCGGGCCGGCCGTCTCGTTGACCAGCACCAGGAACTTGATCGCGTCCTTGGAGCTGCGAATGCCGCCGGCGGGCTTCACCCCGACCTGGACGCCGGTCTGCGCCCGGAAGTCCCGCACCGCCTCCAGCATGAGGAGGGTGTTGGCGGGCGTGGCGTTGACGGCGACCTTGCCGGTGGACGTCTTGATGAAGTCGGCGCCCGCCAGCATCCCGAGCCAGCTCGCCCGGCGGATGTTGTCGTACGTCGACAGCTCGCCCGTCTCGAAGATGACCTTCAGCCGGGCCGCCCCGCACGCCTCCCGCACGGCGACGATCTCGTCGTACACCTTCAGATAGTCCCCCGCGAGGAACGCCCCGCGGTCGATGACCATGTCGATCTCGTCGGCGCCCGCGGCGACCGCGTCCCGCACGTCCGCCAGCTTGACGGAGAGTGCGGCACGTCCGGCCGGGAAGGCGGTGGCGACCGAGGCCACCTTCACGCCGGAGCCGGCGACGGCCTCCTTGGCGACGGCCACCATGTCGGGGTAGACGCACACCGCGGCGGTCGTGGGCGTGGTGCGGTCGGTCGGGTCGGGGCGGACCGCCTTGGCGCCGAGCGCCCGGACCTTGCCCGGGGTGTCCGCGCCTTCCAGCGTCGTCAGGTCGACCATCGAGATGGCGAGGTCGATGGCGTACGCCTTCGCGGTCGTCTTGATGGAACGGGTGCCGAGCGAGGCGGCGCGCGCCTCCAGGCCGACCGCGTCGACGCCGGGCAGCCCGTGGAGGAAGCGGCGCAGCGTGCTGCCGGACGAGGTCACGTCCGCGAGGGCTGCGGTGGGTGCATTGGTGGGCATGGTCACCAGACGAGCATATCTACGCGCGTAGCGGATGTATAGCCCGGGAGACCGGGTCTCGGCGTGGAGGGTGCGCGCGGTCCCGGCGGCTGGATGCGGGCGACCCGGGGCCGGTCGCGCGGTTCCCCGCGCCCCTTCGGGGCGCTTCGGCCCCGCCTCTCGTGCTGGGGCAGAATCGGCCCTATGACCACCCCGGAAGACCAGCCCTCCGCGCAGCCCCCGGCCTCCGAGTTCGACGACCGTGTGCACCGGTCGTCGGGCGGTATCGCGAGCGGTGTCCTGCTGCTGGCCGTCGTCGGCTGGCTCGGCGTCGACGCGATCGTCGCGGGGGAGGGGCGTACGCCATGGCTGGCGCTCGCGACCCTCATCCTGGTCGTGCCGCTCGTCGTCGCCTTCACCCTGCGGCCCGCCGTGTACGCCGGCCAGGACCGGCTGCGGGTGCGCAACCCGTTCCGGGTGGTCGTGCTGCCCTGGGGGGAGATCGCGGCGCTGCGGTCCGGGTACTCCAACGAGGCCCTGGCCAAGTCGGGGAGCAAGGTCCAGCTCTGGGCGATCCCGGTGTCGCTGCGGGCCCGCAAGTCGGCGGCCCGACGGGAGGCACGGGCGGCGGCGGACGGCCACCCCGGGCGCGAGACGGGCGCGGGGCGCGGGGGCGGCCGGGGCGGGCTCGGCGGGTTCGGGGGTTCCTCCCGGTCGACGCCGCAGGGACCCGTGCGGGCCGCGACCGACCAGGTCATGGACGAGCTGCGGAACCTGTGGGAGGCGCGCGAGAAGGCGGAAAGCGCGCAGGGCGAGGTGACCGTGCGGTGGGCGTGGGAAATCCTCGGCCCGGCGGCCGCGGGGGCCGTGGTGCTGGCGATCTTGCTGGCGGTGGGATGAGAGCGGGGGCCGCTGAGACTGTGGCGGTCGGGTGAGCTTCCCGGGCCGGTGAGGCCGCTGGCCGCCTGTGAGGCTTTCGGGGGCGCTGCGTGCGGTGAGGTGGATGGGCGGCCCGGTTGTGACCCTTCGTCTGTTCCAGGTCGCAGGGTTCTTCGTCATCATCGGCGCGCGGACCCCCGGCCGGGCCGGCCGAGGCGGGGCCCCGTGAGTCCGGGGAACGATGACTACGAATCCTGCCGAGGTGCTGCGGCTGCCCGCCTCCGCGACCCCCGAGGGCTGCCCGGCCTGGGACGGTGACGCGGCGCACCGCTGGACGCGGACGCTGCCCGTGCGCGGGGTGCCCCTGCGCGCACCGCCGTGGGCGGCCCTGTGCCTCGGCTCAGAGGCCGGCCGCTGTCGACAGGTCTCGCTTGATCGCCGCGAGGGTCTCGGTCGCCTTGGTCCGGGCGGCCGGGAGGGCCGTGAGGTCGGCCACCGGGACGACCACCTCCAGGTAGCACTTCAGCTTGGGTTCCGTGCCGCTGGGCCGGACGATCACCCGGGCGCCGTCGAGCGTGTAGCGCAGGCCGTCGGTCGGCGGCAGCCGGTCCGTGCCCCGGGTGAGGTCCTCGGCCCGGGTGACGGACAGCCCCGCGAGCGAGACCGGGGGCCGCTCGCGCAGCCTGCGCATGGCGTCGGCGATCACGGACAGGTCCTCGACCCGGACGGAGAGCTGGTCGGTGGCGTGCAGACCGTGCTCCACGGCGAGCTCGTCCAGCAGGTCGAGCAGGGTGCGGCCCTGTTCCTTGAGCTCCGAGGCCAGCTCCGTGATCAGCAGCGCCGCGGTGATCCCGTCCTTGTCGCGCACGCCCTCCGGGTCCACGCAGTAGCCGAGGGCCTCCTCGTAGCCGTAGCGCAGGCCCTCGACACGGGCGATCCACTTGAAGCCGGTGAGGGTCTCCTCGTACGGCAGTCCCGCCTTCTCGGCGATCCGGCCGAGGAGGGAGGAGGAGACGATCGACTCGGCGAAGGTGCCGCGCGCGCCGCGCCGGACCAGGTGGGCGGCGAGCAGGGCGCCGACCTCGTCGCCGCGCAGCATCCGCCAGTCGCCGCCGTCGGGGACGGCCACGGCGCAGCGGTCGGCGTCCGGGTCGTTGGCGACGACCAGGTCGGGGCCGGTCTCGCGGGCCTTCGCGAAGGCGAGGTCCATCGCGCCGGGCTCCTCCGGGTTGGGGAAGGCCACGGTCGGGAAGTCCGGGTCGGGCTCGGCCTGCTCGGCGACCAGCGCGGGCTCCGGGAACCCGGCGCGGGCGAACGCGGCGAGGAGGACGTCCTTGCCGACGCCGTGCATCGCCGTGTACACCGTGCGGGCGGTGCGTGCGGAGCCCCGGGCGAGCACGGCGTCCGTACGGGCGAGGTAGGCGTCCAGGACCGAGTCGTCCAGGGTCTGCCAGCCGCTCCCGGGGCGGGGCACGTCGTCCAGCGAGGCGATCGCGTCGATCTCGGCGGCGATCTCCACGTCGGCGGGCGGCACGATCTGCGAGCCGTCGCCCAGGTAGACCTTGTAGCCGTTGTCGCGGGGCGGGTTGTGGCTGGCGGTGACCTCGACACCGGCGACCGCGCCGAGGTGCCTTATGGCGTAGGCGAGGACGGGGGTCGGCAGGGGGCGGGGGAGCACGGCGGCGCGCAGTCCGGCGCCCGTCATCACGGCGGCGGTGTCCCGGGCGAAGTCCGCCGACTTGTGGCGGGCGTCGTAGCCGATGACGACGACTCCGTCGGTGTGGCCGTGCTTCTTGAGGTAGGCGGCGAGACCGGCGGCGGCGCGGATGACGACGGCCCTGTTCATCCGCATGGGCCCTGCCCCGAGCTCCCCGCGCAGACCGGCCGTGCCGAACTGGAGCGTGCCGCTGAAGCGGGCGGCCAGCTCGGTGACGTCACCGGACTCGAGAAGCCGGGCGAGTTCGGCGCGGGTCTGCGGATCGGGGTCCTCGGCCAGCCAGGCCCGGGCGCGGATGATCAGGTCGTCTTGCACGTCGGTCAGCCTCTCGTGTGTGGTGTCTCGCCGGTTCGCCGACCGAGTCGGGCGGCCCGGGGGCGGAGCCCCCAGGGGCCGGTTACAGGCGGTCCAGCACCTGGGTCAGCAGGGCGCCCATGCGCGTCGCGGAATCCCGCCCCGCCTGGAGAACCTCCTCGTGGTTCAGCGGTTCCCCGGTCATCCCCGCGGCGAGGTTCGTCACCAGGGAGATACCCAGCACCTCCGCCCCGGCCTCACGCGCCGCGATGGCCTCCAGCACGGTCGACATGCCCACCAGGTCCGCCCCGATGACCCGGGCCATCCGGATCTCCGCCGGCGTCTCGTAGTGCGGCCCGGGGAACTGGGCGTAGACGCCCTCCTCCAGCGTGGGGTCGACCTCCTTGCACAGGGCCCGCAGCCGCGGCGAGTACAGGTCGGTGAGGTCGACGAAGTTCGCGCCGACGATCGGCGAGGTCGCCGTGAGGTTGATGTGGTCGCTGATCAGGACCGGCTGCCCGGGGCGCATGCCCTCGCGCAGACCGCCGCAGCCGTTGGTCAGCACGACGGTCTTGCACCCCGCCGACACGGCCGTACGGACGCCGTGCGCGACGGCGGCCACCCCGCGGCCCTCGTAGAAGTGGGTGCGGCCCAGGAAGACCAGGGCGCGCTTCTCGCCGATGCGGTACGAGCGGATCTTGCCGCCGTGGCCCTCGACCGCGGGCGGCGGGAACCCGGGCAGCTCGGTGACCGGGAACTCGGCGTCGGGGGCGCCCAGGGCGTCCACCGCGGGTGCCCAGCCGGAGCCCATCACGAGGGCGACGTCGTGGGTCTCGGCGCCGGTCAGTTCGCGCAGGCGCGCGGCGGCGGCGTCGGCGGCGGCGTGGGGGTCGCCCTGGATGTCGTCCGGGAGAAGAGATGCGTTCACGCGGATGAGGGTAGCCGGTTCTTGCCTACGCGCGTAGATGACAGAGCCCACGGGAAAGGGATCGTTGCCTTGTCGTTTCCAACCAGGGGTGCCTGCGCAGCCGGTGCTCAGTCCTCCGGGACCAGGACGTCCTCGTCGCTGAACACCTCGACCACGAAGATCAGCAGCCGTCCCCGGCTCACGATGTACTCCGCGAACATGTGCTCGGTGAGCCGCACCGTGCGGTCGTCGCCGGTGCCGCTGACGGCGCGCGAGGCGGGCAGATAGGGATCGCGGGCCAGCACGGCGACGCCCCGGTCGAATCTGGCGCGCTGCCGTTCGTCCAGGCGGTCGCGCGCGGCCGCCGCCTGCTCCGTGTACTGGACCTGGTAACCGTGGCGCACCCCGCTCATGCCTTCCAGGATCGATCAGCAGGGACGCTTCCGCAGCTCCATCACGTAGTCGTGGGGTGCGCCGGCCGACTCGGCGGCGTCCGCGACCTCCCCGAGGTACCGGGCCGACGGCAGGCCGCCCTCGTACCCGTTCAGGACGTACACCCACGCCGAGGCGTCGCCGTCCAGGGTGTGCACCCGGACCCGCAGCCGCCGGTAGATGCCGAGGCCGACGCCCTCCCAGCGGTCCAGGGACTCCTCGTCCATCGGGGCGATGTCGTACAGCGCGACGAACACCCGCGCCTCGGGGTCCTCGACGACGGTCGCCAGCGCGCCCTCCCAGCCGAGCTGCTCCCCGCCGAAGGTCAGCCGCCATCCGTCGAGCCAGCCCGTCGCGCGCAGCGGCGAGTGCGGGGCGCGGCGGGTCATCAGCCGCGCGTCGAGGTTGCCGGCGTACGCGGCGTAGAGCGACATGGGAGGAGGGTACGGCAGCCGGCGCGCGGGTCACTTCCGTCACAGGCGTATCTCCGTTCGCCCCCGGGCGACCGGCACACCGGGACGTGCGGGACAATGGAGTACGTGACTCGGATCGTGATCATCGGTGGCGGACCCGGCGGCTATGAGGCGGCGCTGGTGGCCGCGCAGCTCGGTGCGGAGGTGACCGTCGTCGACAGCGACGGTCTGGGCGGGGCGTCGGTGCTGACCGACTGCGTGCCGTCGAAGACCCTGATCGCTACGGCCGAGGTCATGACGACCTTCGACTCGTCGTACGAGGAACTCGGCATCATCGTCGCCGACGACACCCCGCCGCTGGAGCAGGCGGCCCGGGTGGTCGGGGTGGACCTGGGCAAGGTCAACCGGCGGGTGAAGCGGCTGGCGCTCGCCCAGTCGCACGACATCACCGCCTCCGTCACCCGGGCCGGCGCCCGGGTGATGCGCGGCAAGGGCCGGCTCCAGGGCATGCAGGCCCTCGACGGCTCCCGCAAGGTCGTCGTCACCACCGCCGACGGCACCGAGGAGACCCTCACCGCCGACGCCGTGCTGATCGCCACCGGCGGTCACCCGCGCGAGCTGCCCGACGCCCAGCCCGACGGCGAGCGCATCCTGAACTGGACCCAGGTCTACGACCTCGGCGAGCTGCCCGAGGAGCTCATCGTGGTCGGCTCCGGTGTCACCGGCGCCGAGTTCGCCGGCGCCTACCAGGCCCTCGGCTCCAAGGTCACCCTCGTCTCCTCCCGCGACAGGGTGCTGCCCGGCGAGGACCCGGACGCCGCCGCAGTCCTGGAGGACGTCTTCCGGCGCCGCGGGATGAACGTGATGGCCCGCTCGCGCGCCGAGTCCGCGAAGCGGGTCGGCGACCGGGTCGAGGTCACCCTCTCCGACGGCCGTGTCATCGCCGGCTCGCACTGTCTGATGGCCGTCGGCGCGATCCCCAACAGCGAGGGGCTCGGCCTGGAGGAGGCGGGCGTCAAGGTCCGCGAGTCCGGCCACATCTGGACCGACAAGGTCAGCCGCACCACCGCGCCCGGCGTGTACGCCGCCGGTGATGTGACCGGCGTGTTCGCGCTCGCGTCCGTCGCCGCCATGCAGGGACGTATCGCCATGTACCACTTCCTCGGCGACGCGGTGGCCCCGCTCAACCTCAAGACGGTCTCGTCGAACGTCTTCACCGACCCCGAGATCGCCACCGTCGGCTACAGCCAGGCCGACGTCGACGGCGGGAAGATCGACGCCCGGGTCGTCAAGCTGCCGCTGCTGCGCAACCCGCGTGCCAAGATGCAGGGCATCCGCGACGGCTTCGTCAAGATCTTCTGCCGTCCGGGCACCGGGATCGTCGTCGGCGGTGTGGTCGTCGCGCCGCGCGCCTCGGAACTGATCCACCCCATCTCGATCGCCGTCGACAACAATCTGACGGTCGAACAGATCGCGAACGCGTTCACCGTGTACCCGTCTCTTTCGGGCTCGATCGCCGAGGTGGCCCGGCAGTTGCACACGCGCAAGGCGGCGGGCGAGGCCTGACGGAGGCGTGGGGCGCCGGAATAGGGGCCCTATACCACTCCCCGTCCCTCTGTGCGAACAACTTCTACTATTCGGTGTAAAGAGCTGAAAGCAGACGGTCGCCCGCGTTACTGTCAGTTTCGTGTTCGCTGCAGAACGTCGCCAATTGATCCTCGAAATGGTGCGAGCGAACGGAGCCGTGTCGCTCCGTGAGCTCGCCCGCGTCGTCCAGACCTCCGAAGTGACCGTACGGCGGGACGTGCGCGCACTGGAGGCAGAAGGACTCCTCGACCGCCGACACGGCGGTGCGGTATTGCCGGGCGGATTCACGCGGGAGTCCGGCTTTCCGCAGAAATCCCATCTCGCGACCGCCGAAAAGACCGCCATCGCGGACCTCGCCGCGGGCTTCGTCGAAGAGGGCGAGGCCATCGTCGTCGGAGCCGGTACGACCACCCAGGAACTCGCCCGCCGACTGGCGCGGGTCCCCGGACTCACGGTCGTCACCAACTCCCTGCTGGTGGCCCAGGCCCTGGCCCACGCCAACCGGGTCGAGGTCGTCATGACCGGGGGCACCCTGCGCGGTTCCAACTACGCCCTCGTCGGCAGCGGGGCCGAACAGTCCCTGCAAGGGCTGCGCGTCTCCCGGGCCTTCCTCTCCGGGAGCGGACTGACCGCCGAACGCGGACTGTCCACGTCCAACATGCTCTCGGCGTCCGTCGACCGGGCACTCGTCCAGGCCGCCGCCGAGGTCGTCGTCCTCGCCGACCACACCAAGCTGGGCACCGACACCATGTTCCAGACCGTGCCCACGGACCTCATCACCCGCCTGGTGACCGACGAGCCGCCCGCGCACGACGACCGCGCCGCCACCGAGCTCCAGGCCCTCGCGGACCAGGGGGTGCAGATCGCCGTGGCCGGGGCGTCCGGGAACCCGGGGGGTGAGGCTGTCCCGGCGCGACCGCAGCCGCAGCGCCGGGACGTGCCGCTTCCCGCTCCGCGGCGGGGGCCGGGGGCTGCGGCGGGGCTGCGGGGGGCCACCGCGGTCCTCGGTGACGCGCCTGGTGGTGAGCGGGCTCGGGTGGCGGATCTTCGTCGCCGCTAGCCACTTGCCGGTTGCCCAAGCGCCGTAGGGGTGTGCGTGGGGGGCGGGTTCCGGTTCGTTCTGGCTGGGCGCGCCCACGCGGCGGAGCCGCGTATAGGGACAGGGCCCCGCGCCCCCTTTGGGGGGCGCGGGGCCCTGTGTTCAGAAGTGCCCTCAGTCCTTGATCTCGCAGATCGGGGCGCCCGAGGTGATGGAGGCGCCGACCTCTGCCGCGAGGCCCTTGATGGTGCCTGAGCGGTGGGCGTTGAGGGGCTGCTCCATCTTCATGGCCTCCAGGACGACGACCAGGTCGCCCTCCTTGACCTCCTGGCCCTCCTCGACCGCGACCTTGACGATCGTGCCCTGCATCGGGGAGGCCAGGGTGTCGCCGGAGGCGACCGGGCCGGACTTCTTGGCGGCGCGGCGCTTGGGCTTGGCGCCGGCGGCGAGGCCGGTGCGGGCCAGGGTCATACCGAGCGACGCCGGGAGGGAGACCTCCAGACGTTTGCCGCCGACCTCGACGACGATCGTCTCGCGGTCCTTGTCGTCCTCCTCCGCCTCGGCGTCGGCCGGGGAGGCGAAGGGCTTGATGTCGTTGACGAACTCGGTCTCGATCCAGCGGGTGTGGACCGTGAACGGCTCCTCGGAACCGGTGAGTTCGGGGGCGAACGCCGGGTCGGTGACGACCGCGCGGTGGAACGGGATGGCCGTGGCCATGCCCTCGACCTGGAACTCCTCCAGCGCGCGGGCGGCGCGCTGCAGGGCCTGCTCACGGGTGGCGCCGGTGACGATCAGCTTGGCCAGCAGGGAGTCCCAGGCCGGGCCGATCACACTGCCGGACTCCACGCCCGCGTCCAGGCGCACGCCCGGGCCGGTGGGCGGGGCGAAGACGGTGACCGTGCCGGGCGCGGGCAGGAAGCCCCGGCCCGGGTCCTCGCCGTTGATGCGGAACTCGAAGGAGTGCCCGCGCAGCGGCGGGTCGTCGTAGCCGAGCGCCTCGCCGTCGGCGATGCGGAACATCTCGCGCACCAGGTCGATACCGGAGACCTCCTCGGTCACCGGGTGCTCGACCTGCAGACGGGTGTTGACCTCCAGGAAGGAGATCGTGCCGTCGAGGCCGACGAGGAACTCCACCGTGCCGGCGCCGACGTAGCCGGCCTCCTTCAGGATCGCCTTGGAGGAGGAGTACAGCTCGGCGACCTGCTCGTCCGAGAGGAAGGGCGCCGGGGCCTCCTCGACCAGCTTCTGGTGGCGGCGCTGGAGCGAGCAGTCACGCGTCGACACGACGACGACGTTGCCGTGGCTGTCGGCCAGGCACTGCGTCTCCACGTGACGCGGCTTGTCGAGGTAGCGCTCCACGAAGCACTCGCCACGGCCGAACGCGGCGACGGCCTCACGGACCGCCGACTCGTACAGCTCGGGGACCTCTTCCAGGGTCCGGGCGACCTTCAGACCACGGCCACCGCCACCGAAGGCGGCCTTGATGGCGATCGGCAGGCCGTGCTCGCGGGCGAAGGCGACGACCTCGTCGGAGCCGCTCACCGGGTCCGGCGTGCCGGCCACCAGCGGGGCGCCGGCGCGCTGCGCGATGTGACGGGCGGCGACCTTGTCACCGAGGTCGCGGATGGCCTGCGGCGGCGGCCCGATCCAGATCAGACCCGCGTCCAGGACCGCCTGGGCGAAGTCGGCGTTCTCCGAGAGGAAGCCGTAGCCCGGATGGACGGCGTCCGCACCCGACTCCCGGGCCGCGTTGAGCACCTTGTCGATGTCCAGGTAGCTGGTCGCCGGAGTGTCACCGCCCAGGGCGAACGCCTCGTCCGCGGCACGCACGTGCAGAGCGTCCCGGTCCGGGTCTGCGTACACGGCCACACTGGCGATACCGGCATCCCGGCACGCCCGGGCCACGCGGACTGCGATTTCGCCACGGTTGGCGATGAGCACCTTGCGCACGATTGAGGCTCCCTCCTTGAAACAAGCCGAGTTTAGGGACTGCCGACACGACACATCGACCCGTCCCCAAAGGTGAGCTTGCCCACACGGAGCGTGATGCCAGGCTCACTCGACCGTGAAATCCCTTGTAGTACCGCCGTACGCAGCACTCCACCCGGCAACCCTAGCCCTCTCGTGTGGTCAAGGTCTCTGTGAGAGCGTGCTGCGGCCCACTCCGTTTCTTTGTGGAGTCCCTACGAATGGCCCAACGATTCTTTGCCCCGCACGGAACCCTTGTCCCCGGGTTTACCCGTTAGTAGCGTTCGCGATGTCTCGAACGTACTAGGGGTAACGGAAACCTCGCTCGACTCGGGCTCGAGCAGGGTGTGAAAGTGGGTGGGGACCGGTGGTCCGAAGACCGGTGGCGTTGATCCTGGCTCTCGTGCTGTTCGCGGAGGCCTTCGGCATCGCCCTGCTGAACTGGGCCCTCGGGGTCATGGCCGACGCCCAGAACATGTCCATGGCCGGCGTCGACCCCGATGTCATGTCGAGGTCCTCGAAGGTCGGCGGGATCGTCTTCGGTCTCTACTTCGCCGCGTGCGGCGTGGTGGCCCTGCTGATGGCCCTGCGCAACCGCGCCCCCGGTGTCCTCGGCCGCATCCTGCTGATCAGCGCGGCCGTGGTGCACGCCCTGCTCGGCGCGCTCGCCTGGGGGCTGCTCGGCCGGCAGCAGTTCGTGTTCATGATCGTGGTGCTGGGGCTGATCGTCCTGCTCCTGATGACGTACGACGCCCAGCCGGGGCCGGCGGTGGAGGCACCCGGGGCCGGCGGCCCCGGGGACGGCGCGCCGGGTGACGGCTCCAGCCTCGGGAACCCCGAGGAGCCCGCGCACCTCGAGGGCCCCGAGGACGGTCGGGTGAGCCTGGAGAAGCCCGAAGAGGGCGGTACCGCCGAGGAGAGCGAGAACCGCGCGGAGGGTGACGGCTCGTCGGTCACGCCTCCCGCGGCGCCCACAGCTCCGTGATGCCCACGCCGAGCTGACCCAGCAGCCTGCGGACCAGCGGCAGGCTGATGCCGATGACGTTGCCGTGGTCGCCGTCGATGCCGTCGATGAACGGCGCCGAACGGCCGTCCAGCGTGAACGCACCGGCCACATGGAGCGGTTCGCCCGAGGCGACGTACGCCGCGATCTCCTCGTCGCTCGGCTCGCCGAAGCGGACCACCGTGGAGGCGGTCGCCGAGGCGTAGCGCCCGCTGACGGTGTCGTATACGCAGTGGCCCGTCTGGAGCGTGCCGGCGCGGCCGCGCATCGCCTTCCAGCGGGCCGTGGCCTCCGCGGCGTCGGCGGGCTTGCCCAGCGCCTCGCCGTCCAGGTCGAGGACCGAGTCGCAGCCGATCACCAGCGCGCCCTTGGTGTCCGGGCGCGCCGCCACCACGCTCGCCTTGGCCTCCGCGAGGGCGAGGGCCAGGTCGGCGGGGGTGGGGGCGGTCACCGCGTCCTCGTCGACCCCGCTGACGATGACCTCGGGGGCGAGGCCGGCCTGTCGCAGGAGGTTCAGACGGGCGGGGGACTGGGAGGCGAGGACGAGTCGGCGCATGCGGTCAGCGTAGGCCCAGCACGATCATCGCCACCACCATGGCCAGGGCGAGGAAGAAGCCGAGCCGCCTCAGGGTCTCCTGCATGTCGCGGAGTTCCTTGGGCGGCTCGTTCTTCGGGTCTGACCACAGCATGCCCCCAGCGTGGGGCCTGGCCGGCGGGTTGGCCTGAGTAGGGGTACTTATTTGCTGCTGTGAGTTGTCGCTCTGTGCGCTGTTCCCCGCGCCCCTGGGTGGGTCATCCCTGGCTCGGCCAATAGGTGCGAGCCCAGGACGCCCGGCCCGGCTGGGGGACGCGTTGGCCCGCGATCCTCGCCGGGTCGGACCACGCGTCCCTGGGGCCCTCCGCGCCGGGCGGCGTCGTCGCCGCCGCCGCGGCGCGGGCTCGGACCACCGCCAGGGCGGCGGCCAGCTCCTCCGGGGTCGGGTTGCCCCGTACGACCTTGATCGTCACAGCGGCTCCTTAGAGGGGGATGTTGCCGTGCTTCTTCGGGGGGAGTGACTCGCGCTTGGTGCGGAGCTGGCGCAGGCCGCGGACGATGTGGCGGCGGGTGTCGGACGGCATGATCACGGAGTCGACGTAGCCGCGCTCGGCCGCGATGTAGGGGTTGAGGAGGGTGTCCTCGTACTCCTGGATCAGCCGGGCGCGCACCGCCTCCAGGTCCTCGCCGTTCGCCTCCGCCTCCGCGATCGTGCGGCGGTGCAGGATGTTGACCGCGCCCTGGGCGCCCATGACGGCGATCTGGGCGGTGGGCCAGGCCAGGTTGAGGTCGGCGCCCAGGTGCTTGGAGCCCATGACGTCGTAGGCGCCGCCGAAGGCCTTGCGGGTGATGACGGTGATCAGGGGCACCGTCGCCTCGGCGTAGGCGTAGATCAGCTTGGCGCCGCGGCGGATGATGCCGTCGTGCTCCTGGTCGACGCCGGGCAGGAAGCCGGGGACGTCGACGAAGGTGACGACCGGGATGTTGAAGGCGTCGCACGTACGGACGAAGCGGGCCGCCTTCTCGCTCGCCTTGATGTCGAGGCAGCCGGCGAACTGCATCGGCTGGTTGGCGACGATCCCGACCGGGTGGCCCTCGACCCGGCCGTAGCCGGTGAGGATGTTCGGCGCGAACAGCGGCTGCGTCTCGAAGAACTCGGCGTCGTCCAGGATGTGTTCGATCACCGTGTGCATGTCGTACGGCTGGTTGGCGCTGTCCGGGACGAGGGTGTCCAGCTCCAGGTCCTCGTCGGTGAGCGTGAGGTCCGCCTCCTCCGGGAACACCGGGGCCTCGGAGAGGTTGTTCGACGGCAGGTACGACAGGAGCTGCTTGATGTACTCGATCGCGTCCTTCTCGTCACCGGCCATGTGATGGGCCACGCCCGAGACGGAGTTGTGGGTGCGCGCGCCGCCCAGCTCCTCGAAGCCGACGTCCTCACCGGTGACCGTCTTGATGACGTCCGGACCGGTGATGAACATGTGGGACGTCTGGTCGACCATGACCGTGAAGTCGGTGATCGCGGGGGAGTACACCGCGCCGCCCGCGCAGGGACCGACGACCAGGGAGATCTGCGGGATCACACCGGACGCGTGCGTGTTGCGGCGGAAGATCTCGCCGTACGCCCCCAGCGAGGCCACGCCCTCCTGGATGCGGGCGCCGCCGGAGTCGTTGATGCCGATGACCGGGCAGCCCGTCTTCAGGGCGAAGTCCATCACCTTGACGATCTTCTGGCCGTAGACCTCGCCCAGCGCACCGCCGAAGACGGTGAAGTCCTGGGAGAACACCGCCACCGGGCGTCCGTCGACCGTGCCGTAGCCGGTCACGACACCGTCCCCGTAGGGGCGGTTCCTCTCCAGGCCGAAGTTGGTGGAGCGGTGCCGGGTGAACTCGTCGAGCTCGACGAACGACCCCTCGTCGAGAAGGAGTTCGATGCGCTCACGGGCCGTCAGCTTGCCCTTGGCGTGCTGCTTCTCCACGGCGCGTGCGGAGCCGGCGTGCGTCGCTTCCTCGATACGGCGCTGGAGATCCGCGAGCTTCCCCGCGGTGGTGTGGATGTCGATCCCTGGGATCTCGTGACGCTCTTCCGGCTCGGACATCGGGATGCGGCTCCCTGCCTGCTCAAAAGGGGGGACGGTTACTCATCCGTAGACTAGTGGTGCGCCTACCAATCAGCAGTGCGGCGTTTCACACACCTAGGGTGGCTTGCATGACGCCCCGAGATGCCTCAGACGCGAACGGCAGCCGCTGGTCCGCCCTCGACCGGCCGCCCCTCAACGCCACGGCCCTGCGCCGGGCGCTGCTCCGGGAGGGCGGCGGCCTCTACCGCGATCTGGAGATCGTCCAGCGCACCGGGTCCACCAACTCCGACCTCGTGGCCCGTGCGGCGGCGGGCGGGGCGGAGGAGGGCGCCGTCCTCGTCGCCGAGGAGCAGACCTCCGGACGTGGCCGCCTGGACCGGCAGTGGACGGCGCCCCCGCGCTCCGGACTGTTCTTCTCCGTCCTGCTCCGGCCGGCCGAGGTCCCCGTGGCCCGCTGGGGCTGGCTGCCGCTGCTCACCGGCGTCGCCGTCGCGACCGGCCTCGCGCGCGGGGCCGGCGTGGACACGGCTCTCAAGTGGCCCAACGACCTGCTGGTGACGGTGGGCGGCGAGGAACGCAAGGCGGGCGGGATCCTCGCCGAGCGCGCCGGCGAGGACGGTGTCGTCGTCGGCGTCGGCGTCAACGTCACCCTGCGCGCCGACGAGCTGCCCGTGCCCCGGGCCGGCTCGCTGGCCCTCGCCGGAGCGGCGAACACGGACCGCGATCCGCTGCTGCGGGCCGTCCTGCGCTCACTGGAGGAGTGGTACGACCGCTGGCGGTCGGCGGGCGGCGATCCGGCGGCGAGCGGTCTGCAGGAGGCGTACGCGGCGGGCTGCGCGACCCTGGGCCGCGAGGTGCGGGCCGAGCTGCCGGGGGACCGGTCGGTGGTGGGGGAGGCGGTGGCCGTGGACGGGGACGGGCGTTTGGTGATCGCCACGAGGGAAGGCGTGCAGGAGCCGGTGGGGGCGGGGGACATCGTGCACCTGAGGCCCGCGTGAGGGAAAAAACGTGATGCCGGGTGCCGCCCCCGTCAAGGGGACTTACCGTCGGCTTCACGGGCGTGAGCTACCGCACACTGCCGTAGAGTTGAGGCCGGTCGATACCTGACCGCGGAAGATCGGAAGGGCAGCAGGCGTGACCGTCGACGACACGGGCTCCGACGATCCCGACGAGGGCAACCCGCTCGCGCTGCGCCTCGAACAGCTCATCCTCGGCGCCGAGCGGCGCTACACCCCGTTCCAGGCGGCCCGTAGCGCCGGTGTCTCCATGGAGCTGGCGTCCCGTTTCTGGCGGGCGATGGGTTTCGCCGACATCGGGCAGGCCAAGGCGCTCACCGAGGCCGATGTGCTGGCGCTGCGCCGGCTCGCCGGTCTGGTCGAGGCGGGGCTGCTCAGCGAGGCGATGGCGGTGCAGGTGGCGCGGTCCACGGGCCAGACCACCGCCCGGTTGGCCGAATGGCAGATCGACTCCTTCCTGGAGGGGCTGACCGAGCCGCCCGAGCCGGGTATGACCCGCACCGAGGTCACGTATCCGATCGTCGAACTGCTGCTGCCCGAGCTGGAGGAGTTCCTGGTCTACGTCTGGCGCCGCCAGCTCGCCGCCTCGGCCGGCCGGGTCGTGCAGGCCGCGGACGACGAGGAGATGGTGGACCGGCGGCTCGCCGTCTGCTTCGCCGACCTGGTCGGCTTCACCCGGCTGACCCGGCGGATGGAGGAGGAGGAGCTCGGCGAGCTGGTCGAGGCCTTCGAGACCACCTCCGCCGACCTGGTGGCGGCCCGCGGCGGCCGGCTGATCAAGACCCTCGGCGACGAGGTGCTGTACGCGGCGGACGACGCGGGCACCGCCGCCGACATCGCGCTGCTGCTGGTCGAGACGATGAGCAACGACGAGACGATGCCGGAGCTGCGGGTCGGCATGGCGTTCGGCACGGTCACGACCCGGATGGGCGATGTCTTCGGTACGACGGTCAACCTCGCCTCGCGGCTGACGTCGATAGCGCCGCGCGACGCGGTGCTCGTCGACAGCGCGTTCGCCGAGGAACTGATCCGCACCGGGGACGCGCCGGCCTCCGAGGCGGAGGCGGCGGAGGAGGCCGCGGCGGCGGAGAAGGAGGGCGAGGAGCCGCCGAAGTACCGCTTCGCGCTCCAGCCGATGTGGCAGCGGCCGGTGCGTGGCCTCGGCGTGGTCGAGCCGTGGCTGTTGACCCGCCGCCAGGACCCGGGCGACTGACCGGCGCTCTCCGTTCTCACAGTGCTGACGTCACGTGCAGCGGGTCCACGCACAGGCCTACGACGGGGACGCAGACGCCCGGCTGAGGGGCCGGGGCGGGGTGCCGCGGGGCGGGGGCCGGGGGCGTGCTCGCCGTCGGGGCGGGCGCCGGCGTGCGGGTCGGTGCGGGCCGGGACACGGTGGAGCGGCTCGGCGCGGGGGCGGGGATGCGCGCGGCCGGGGCGGGGTGCGGGGCGGCCGGGGCGTAGGACGGGCCCGGCGTGAGGGATACGGACGTGGGGGCGCCCGGGCTGCCGGGGACGAGGCTGACCTGGGGGGTCGGCTCGGCGCTCGCCCCGCCCATGGCGGAGGGCGCGGTCGGGGTGGCCGCGACGGTGGCGCCGGCGTTGGCCGCGTGGTCCGTGGCGGTGTCGGCGCTCGTGACGGGGTCCGGGTGGGGTTCCGCCTCCGCGGTGCCGATACCGGTGACGCCGGCCGGGCCGGACGACATCCGCACCAGGCTCAGTACCCCGGCGGCCAGCGCCAGGCCGCCCGCGGCGAACAGGACCTTGCGGGGGCGGGGACGGCGGTGCCGGCCGCGTGGCGCCGCGAAGAGCCGGGTGGGCTCCGTCTGCCGGTCGTCCACCGGTGTGATGGTCATCGCGTTCCCTCCCGGTGCGGTCGCGCCCCCGATGCGCCGGGGCGGACGCACGTTATGCGCTCCCATGAGGGGTCGGGGAGGAGTTGGGTGAGATGTCACTCGAACGGGTGGGCGGTCCCCGGGGTGGGGAGGGGACGGGGATGCCGGGGGAACCGGCCCCGGACCGCCCGGCCTTTTCTCCGGGGCCCGAGGCTGCGATGATCTCGGACCGAGAGGTGTTAACCATCGTTAACTCGGGTGTCGATGTCGCGGAGGAAGTCATGAGCGAGGAGCGGTTCGGGGAGTTCGTCCTGGTGCGGCGGCACGGGGACGGCGGTCATGTCGCGGAGCTGGTCCTCGACCGGCCCAAGGCCATGAACGCCATGTCCACCGAGATGGCCAGGTCCGTCGGCGGCGCGTGTGCGGCGCTGGGCGAGGACCGGGACGTACGGGCCGTCGTGCTGACCTCGACGCATGAGCGGGCGTTCTGCGTCGGCGCCGATCTCAAGGAGCGGAACTCCTTCACCGACGCGGACCTGCGGCGCCAGCGGCCGGTCTCGCGCGGGGCGTACACGGGCGTCCTGGAGCTGCCGATGCCGACGGTGGCGGCGGTCCACGGGTTCGCGCTGGGCGGGGGGTACGAGCTGGCGCTCGCGTGCGATGTCATCGTGGCCGACCCCACGGCCGTGGTGGGGCTGCCGGAGGTGTCGGTGGGGGTGATCCCGGGCGGGGGCGGTACGCAGTTGCTGCCGCGGCGCGTCGGGGCGGCCCGCGCGGCCGAGCTGATCTTCACCGCGCGACGGGTGGAGGCCGGCGAGGCACGGGAGCTGGGGCTGGTCGATGTACTGGTGGAGGAGGGGCGCGACCGGGAGGAGGCGCTGGCGATGGCCGCGCGGATCGCCGGGAACTCGCCGGTGGGGCTGCGGGCGGCCAAGCGGGCGCTGCGGCTCGGGCAGGGCCTGGATCTTCGGGCGGGGCTGGAGGTGGAGGACGCGGCCTGGCGGACCACCGCGTTCTCGGGGGACCGGGCGGAGGGCGTGGCGGCGTTCAACGAGAAGCGGGCCGCTCGCTGGCCGGGGGAGTAGGGCCCTCGGCGGAGCGGCCGGGCGAGGTGTCACTCTAAGTGCCCCTTCACATCCCCTTTCGTAGTAAATATCCCTAACCTGGGGTAATGGGTGAGGACAGACGCCTTGCGGCCGTCGTCGCGTTGGCTCAGGGGATGGCCGCCGCGCACACGCCCCGCGAGTCGTGGCGGGCGGCGGCACTCGGGGCCTGCCGGGCGCTGGCCGGGGGGTTCGCCGCGCTCTCGGTGTGGGAGCGGGATCTGGGGCGGCTGCGGGTCCTGGTGAACGTGGGGGACCGGGCGGCCGACGAGGAGGAGTTCCCGGAGGCCGAGGCGTATCCGGTGCACCAGTTCCCGGAGATCACCGAGTTCCTGCACGAGCGGTGGGCGTCCGGTGGTGAGCCCAACGCCTGGGTGGAGCTGGCCGAGGGGACGGCCGAGGGGCGGCCGGGGTACTGCCACCAGCGGGTCGCCGCCCTGCGCCGCAGGGGGCGCGGTTCGTGCGTCGTCGCGCCGATCGTGCTGCACGGGCGCGCCTGGGGCGAGCTGTACGTGGCCCGCTCCACCGGTACCCCCGTCTTCGACCGCGCCGACGCCGACTTCGCGACCGTCCTCGCGGCCGTCGTCGCCGCCGGGCTCGCCCAGACCGAGCGGCTGGAGGAGGCCCGCCGGCTCGCCTTCACGGACGCCCTCACCGGCCTCGCCAACCGCCGCGCGGTCGACGTACGCCTGGAGGAGGCGGTCGAGCAGCACCGGGCGCGCGGTGTCGTGGTCAGCCTGGTCGTCTGCGACCTGAACGGGCTCAAGCGGGTCAACGACACCCGGGGGCACGCGGTGGGCGACCGGCTGCTGGAGCGGTTCGGGTCGGTGCTGTCGCTGTGCGGGGCCATGCTGCCCGGGGCGCTGGCCGCGCGACTCGGCGGCGACGAGTTCTGTCTGCTCGCGGCCGGGCCGGCCGCCGACGAGGTGGTGCGGGTGGCGGGCGAGCTGTGCCGGCGCGCCGGCGAGCTGGAGCTGGGCGAGGGCGTGGCCTGCGGGGTCGCCTCCACCGGCGACCCCATCGGGCCCGTGCGCACCGCCCGCCGGCTCTTCCGGCTCGCCGACGCCGCCCAGTACCGTGCCAAGGCCGTGCGGGCCGCCCGGCCGGTGGTCGCGGGCCGCGAGGGCCCCGACGATCCCGTCGTACGCCTCGCCGACGAGCCGCCGCGGGAGCGGGCGGCCGAGCGGCGCAGCTTCCGCGGCCGCCCCTGACCGCCCAGGGCCCGAGTGTGACGTAGTCGGTAAGGGGTGAACCGCGCACCCACTGGTGACATCTTCGTCTTCACTGCGTACGCTCCTGAATATGGATATGCACACTGTGGTGGTGGGGACGTCCGGGGTGACCGCGTCCGACGTGCTCGCCGTGGCGCGCGGCGGAGCCCGCGTCGAGCTCTCCGGTGAGGCGGTGGCGGCGCTCGCCGCGGCCCGTGGGATCGTGGACGCCCTCGCGGCCAAGCCCGACCCGGTCTACGGCGTCTCCACCGGATTCGGCGCCCTCGCCACCCGGCACATCAGCCAGGAACTGCGCGCACAGCTCCAGCGCAACATCGTCCGCTCGCACGCCGCCGGCATGGGCCCCCGCGTCGAGCGCGAGGTCGTCCGCGCGCTGATGTTCCTGCGGCTGAAGACCGTCTGCTCGGGACACACGGGCGTGCGGCCCGAGGTCGCGCAGACCATGGCCGACCTCCTCAACGCCGGGATCACCCCCGTCGTCCACGAGTACGGCTCCCTCGGCTGCTCCGGCGACCTCGCGCCCCTGTCCCACTGCGCCCTCACCCTGATGGGCGAGGGGGACGCCGAGGGCCCGGACGGGACCGTCCGCCCCGCCGCCGACCTGCTCGCCGAGGCCGGCATCGACCCCGTCGAGCTGCGCGAGAAGGAGGGCCTCGCCCTCCTCAACGGCACCGACGGCATGCTCGGCATGCTGATCATGGCCCTCGCCGACCTGGACCGGCTCTACAAGTCCGCCGACATCACCGCCGCCCTCAGCCTGGAGGCGCTGCTCGGTACGGACAAGGTCCTCGCGCCCGAGCTGCACGCCATCCGCCCGCACCCGGGCCAGGGCGACTCCGCCGCCAACATGCTCGCCGTCCTCGCGGGCTCCGAGCTCACCGGGCACCACCAGGACGGCGCCCCCCGCGTCCAGGACGCCTACTCGGTGCGCTGCGCCCCGCAGGTCGCCGGCGCCGGACGCGACACGATGGCCCACGCCCGGCTCGTCGCCGAGCGGGAGCTCGCCTCGGCCGTCGACAACCCGGTGGTCCTGCCCGACGGCCGGGTCGAGTCCAACGGCAACTTCCACGGCGCCCCGGTGGCGTACGTCCTGGACTTCCTCGCGATCGCCGCCGCCGACCTCGCCTCCATCGCCGAGCGGCGCACCGACCGGCTGCTGGACAAGAACCGCAGCCACGGCCTGCCGCCGTTCCTCGCCGACGACGCCGGCGTCGACTCCGGGCTGATGATCGCCCAGTACACGCAGGCCGCACTGGTCGCCGAACTGAAGCGGCTCGCCGTACCGGCCTCGGCGGACTCGATCCCGTCCTCCGCGATGCAGGAGGACCATGTGTCGATGGGCTGGTCGGCGGCGCGCAAGCTGCGCACGGCCGTCGACAACCTCAACCGCGTCCTCGCCGTCGAGCTGTACGCGGCCACGCGCGGCGTCGAGCTGCGCGAGGGACTCACCCCGGCGCCCGCGACCCGCGCGGTCCTCGCAGCCGTGCGCGAGGCCGGGGTCCAGGGGCCCGGTCCCGACCGGTTCCTGGCGCCCGACCTCGCGGCGGCCGACACGTTCGTGCGCGAGGGCCGGCTGGTCGCGGCGGCGGAGACCGTCACCGGGCCGCTGAGGTGACGCAGGGGGCCCTGCCGTACGTGGTGACGGCAGGGCCCTGTGGGACGCGTGGGTTACGCCAGTTTGCCGAGCTGGGCCGTGACCACGGCCGCCGGGACCGGGCCCATGTCACCGCCGGAGGCGAACGCGGCGAAGTTCACCGTGTAGAACGTGGCCACCGTGGTGCCCTTGCGGATCACCTCGGCGTGGAAGGTGGCCGTGCCCTCGCCGTCCATGTCGACGGTCTCCGAGAACGCCAGCGCCTCGTCGCCGCCCCCGGTGCCCTTCTCCGAGGCGACCTTGGTGATCTTGGACTTCTCGCCGTCGGCCTGGAGTCCGAACCCGCCGGAGCAGGCCGCGACGCCGTCCGACACGGACTTCATGGCCTTCTGGGCGCCGTCGCCGTCGTACGAGGACAGCCCCACGAACGTCAGGGTGACCTTGAACGCGTCCTCGATGTCGGCCTCACTGACGTCGTCCAGCGAGGTCGGAGAGGCCGAGGCCTTCTCCTCCGTGACGGTGTTGCTCGCGGCCGCGTCCGTGTCGCCCGGCGGGAGAGCGGCCGTGGCCCAGGCCAGCGGGGCGCACTCCGTCTTGTCCACCTTGACGACGGACTTGGACGTGGGGAGCGTGTCGTCGCCGTCGGTCACCTTGTAGCCCTTGACCTCGCCCTGCGCGAGCAGCAGCTTCTCCAGCTCCGCCGAGGTCGGCGCCTTCGCGTCGGCGGCGGACGAGGAGGAGGACGACGAGGAGCCCTTGGAGCCGCCGGACTTCCCGGAGTCCTTCGAGCCGTCGTCCGAGGAACAGCCCGTGAGCAGGGCGAGTGACAGTGCGCCGATCGCGGCGGTGGAGCACAGCCGCGCCCCCGATGATCTCTTCATGCGCGGACTATGAAACGCCTGTCAAACGACAGTCAAGTCATTTCAAAATCCGAGGCGTTCCCGGCGTACCGAATAGACGACGAAACCGGCGCCCAGGGCGAGCAGTGTGGTTCCGCCGACCACGTACGGGGTGGTGTCGAAGCTTCCGGTGTCGGCGAGCCGGGTGCCGTCGTCGGATGTGGTCGACGCGTCGGTCACATGCGTCGCCGTGGTGCTGGACACGGCCCGCGCCTGGGTCGTGACCTGCGTCGTCGTCTCGGTTCTCGCCGGGGTGTCCTGGGTCGCGTTGGCGGACGGGACGAACCACAGGGCGCCCAGCAGGGTGCCCGCGGCGGTGGCGGTCAGCAACGGACGTCGAGCGGATGACACCGGATATCGATCCCCTTGTGGCGCTGGCGAATTGGCCCTGGGGTCCGATGCTAGTGAAAGGCGCGGGTCGCGGGAAAGTTGCGGGAGCTGTGAGCCGTACGCTCCGGGCATGAGCGCTGAGGAGACATCACATTTTGTACGGGTTCGAGTGGATCTGGTGGTCGAGGTGCGCGACCCGGACGGGTTGACGCGGGCCGCGGTCGGACGGATCGACGGCGACCCCGACCTCCCCGACGCCGAGCGCACCCACGCGCGAAGCGCTGTGACGGAAGACACCGCGGAGGCGATCGCCTACCTCGTCGATCCGTTCGACCTGGTCAGCGAGGTGCCCGGGGTGGAGCTCCAGCAGGCGTCCTGGTCCACGGAACAGATCGACTACGACCCGGACTCGCCTGAGTGGGGTCCGTATGAGGATGATGGCGGGGACGAGGACGACGACGACGGCGATGGAGCCGGCATCGGCTGAGCGGCCCGGGGAATTCGTCAACCCCGGACGGCAACCGCCCTCCGGGGTTTCGCCGTCTCAGTGGACGCACGGACCGACCCCCGCACCACCCGTCCCGGGCGGGCCCCACCGCCCGCGGGGACGTGGCGTGGACGTGGCGTGGCCCACACATTCGGAGAATGTGGAACGGGGCTCACCGGTCGCAGCGTTTAAGTTCGTTAACGGGGACTCTCGGGGTTCAGGGAATCGGCAACGATGGAGAAGCGTGTGATGACGGACAGTAGGCGGCGCCGAGGTCTGATGACGGCGTCCGCACTGCTCGGCGGTGTGCTGATGCTGACCGCGTGTTCCAGCGGCGACAGCAGTGCCTCGGACGGCAAGGACAGCTCCTCGCAGGCCAAGGCCGACGAGGCGGCCGCGAAGAAGTCCTCCGAGGCACAGATCAAGATCACACCGGCGGACGGCTCGAACAACGCCTCCATCAACAACTCGGCGGCCGTCACGGTGAGCAAGGGCACGCTCACCGAGGTGACGATGACCACCGCCGACGGCACCGCCGTCCAGGGCGCGCTCTCCGCCGACAAGACGAGCTGGAAGCCCAGCGTCCAGCTCGAGCGCTCGACCACCTACAAGGTCGCCGCCAGCGCCAAGGACTCCAGCGGCCTCGAGGCCCACGAGAACGCGTCCTTCACCACGGTCTCCCCGGACAACAGCTTCATAGGCAACTTCACGCCCGAGGACGGCTCGACCGTCGGCGTGGGCATGCCCGTCTCGATCAACTTCAACAAGGAGATCACCAACAAGGCGGCCGTGCAGAAGGGCATCACCGTCACCTCCAGCAGCGGCCAGGAGGTCGTCTGCCACTGGTTCTCCACCGTCCGCATGGACTGCCGTCCCGAGGACTACTGGAAGGAGAACTCCACCGTCACGCTGAAGCTGGCGCTCGACGGTGTCGAGGGCGCCAACGGTGTCTTCGGCGTCCAGCAGAAGACGGTCACCTTCAAGATCGGCCGCAACCAGGTCACCACCGTCGACGCGCAGACCAAGCAGATGAAGGTCACGCAGGACGGCAAGGTCGTCAAGACCATCCCGATCTCCGCCGGTTCGCCCGACAACAAGACGTACGAAGGCCAGATGGTGATCTCCGAGAAGTTCAAGGAGACCCGGATGAACGGCGCGACGGTCGGCTTCACCGACTCCGACGGCAAGGGCGAGTACGACATCAAGGACGTCCCGCACGCCATGCGCCTGACCACCTCCGGCACCTTCGTGCACGGCAACTACTGGGGCGCCAAGTCGATCTTCGGCGCGGTGAACACCAGCCACGGCTGCGTCGGCCTCTCCGACACCAAGGGCGCCAACGACCCGAGCACGCCCGCCGCGTGGTTCTACAACAACTCGATCATCGGTGACGTCGTGGTCGTCCAGAACACCGGCGACAAGACGGTGGCCCCGGACAACGGCCTCAACGGCTGGAACATGGACTGGGCCCAGTGGAAGGCGGGTTCGGCGGTCTGATCCGGACGCCGGACGCGAGCTGTCACTGAGGCGAAGGCGGCTGCCCCGGAGGGGTGGCCGCCTTTCGCGTGCCGCGGCCCGGAACGCGCGGCAGCACCCGTCGTCCCGGCCTCTGCGCCGGCGGTGCTCCCGACGGCTTGGGAGGTTTCCGGCCCGACCGTTCCTTCCTCCCGGCGTCGCCCCCCGGTTCGCGTCCGGGAGTCCTGACGTTCTCCAGCAGGAACTGCCCCTGCCGGTCGACGGCCCGGGTCACCGACTCCTGGAGGACACCGAACGCGATGGCCCACGCGATGATCTGGGTGGACGTGTCGAGCGCGGTGAGCCCGGGGAAGAAGCGGCCGCTGAGCAGGAGGATCCCGATGACGGCGGTGAGCGCCCCCACGGGAAGCCGCAGCAGCAGCAGCGCGGTGGCCACGTGGTAGGGCCCTGAACTCCCCCGTACCTTCCGCAGGGACACCGATCCCGCGACGGCCGCGCCGAGCATCCCGCAGAACTCGACGAACCAGACGCCTTGCCAGCTCGGGTCCTTCCCGAAGGGACAGATGGTGGGCTTCGCGTTCGGATCGTCCGCGTCCTCGGGGAAGCAGAAACGGGTGCCCACGGCCGGTTCCGACAGCGCCCACAGGGCGAAGCCGACGGCGATCAGCGCCATGATGAGGGTGGCCGCGCACAGGAGGCGGGTGAAGTACCGGACCCGCGCTCGCTCCGCCTCCTCGGCCTGATAGGCGGCGTGCAGCGCCTGCGCGAGCAACTCCCGGTCCGCGCCCGCGACCTGAGCCCCCGACCGGGACAGCACCTCCTCCAGGTGCTGGAGCCGCGCGTCCTCCGGGTCGAGATGCAGACGGGCCTGAACGAGGACGGGCAGCCCCTTCCAACGGAGTTCGGCCTCCGGGACGAGCCGCAGAACGGCGACCTCGGCCTCGTGCAGATTGGCCAGCACCGTGTCGGTCGACTTCCCGCGGACGCGGTCCCAGGCCCCGCGCCTCCGCAGCGCCTGCCGCGCCGCCCCGAGATGGGTGTCCGCCTTCTTGACGTACTCCGCGTCGGGCGCGGTGGGCCCCTGGCACGCGACCCTGTTGATCTGCCCCTGCAGATCCGCGACATGAGCGGCGATCCGTTGGGACCAGGCCGACGTCCTGTGGACGGCCACATCGCCGTCGTCGTCGTGCGTCAGCGGATTTCTGGCGGCCATCTCCGGCTCCCGGCGCCTCGTGACCAGCCCCTTCCATTGAATCTCCGGCTCACCCGTCGCGCAATTCGCCCGCTCCGACACCCGCTCTGACAGGTGGGCACGGGATCACACCTGGCTCTCCGACAGCCTTCTCATGCTTCTCTTATTTCTGCCTTATGCAGTCATCACGCGCCGTATCTAGCTTGCGGCGCATGTTCTTCACCTACCTGAGGCGCGAGCTGCGCCGCCGCAGAAAGGCGGCCCTCGTCGTCGCCTCCGGACTCGCGCTGGGCATCGCGCTGGTCATCGTGGTCTCCTCCGTGTCCTCCGGCATGGGGAAGGCCCAGGACAAGGTCCTGCAGAGCCTGTACGGCCTGGGTACGGACATGACGGTCACCAAGGCCGCCTCGCCCACCGCGAGCGCATCGGACCGGCCGCGCTTCCAGTTCGACGCGCAGGACAACGACTCCGACGAGGAGCAGAGCACCGACCGCGTCATGGTGCAGGGCTTCCAGACCCTGGCGACCTCGACCGTCTCCAAGGTGGGCAAGCAGAGCGGCGTCGCGGACGCGGTCGGCGGGCTGAGCCTTCAGGTCATCAAGGTCAGCGGCCAGTTCACCCGCGGCCAGTTCCAGCAGAACGGCAACGGCGGCGGCCAGGGCGGCCCCGGCGGCAACGGCGGAGGCAACGGCCAGCCGCAGGGTGAGGTCCAGGGCGGCGGCGCCAACTTCGACGTCAACAACTACTCCGTCTACGGCACCGACGTCACCCAGCCCGACCTCGGCCCGCTGACCTCCTCCAAGATCACCAGTGGTCGTACCTTCAAGACCACGGAGAACAACGGCAAGGTCGCGATCGTCGACTCGGCGTACGCCAAGGAGAAGAAGCTCAAGGTCGGTTCGACCGTCACCATCAAGAGCGTCAAGTTCAAGGTGATCGGCGTCGCCACGGCCGACAGCGGCGACTCCGCCGCCAACGTCTACATCCCGCTGACCCAGGCCCAGACGATCAGCGACTCGAAGAACAAGGTCACCACGATCTACGTCAAGGCGACCGACTCCCAGAAGATCGACAGCGTCAAGTCGTCGATCCAGAAGAACGTCTCGGGTACGACGGTGACGACCTCCGCCGACCTCGCCGACACCGTCTCCGGCTCCCTCTCGACGGCCTCCTCCCTCGCCACCAACGTCGGCAAGTGGCTGTCCATCGCGGTCCTCGTCGCGGCCTTCCTCGTCGCCGGCCTGCTGACCTCCTCCGCGGTCTCCCGCCGCGTCCGTGAGTTCGGCACCCTCAAGGCCCTGGGCTGGAAGTCCCGCCGGGTCACCGGCCAGGTCATCGGCGAGGCCATGGTCAACGGCCTCCTCGGCGGCGCCCTCGGCATCGCGCTGGGCCTCGCGGGCGCCTACGCCGTGACCGCGGTCAGCCCCACCCTGGAGGCCTCTCTGGGCGGCGGCGGTGGCGGCGGGGGCCAGGGCGGCCCCGGCGGCGGTGGCGGCGGCTTCGGCGGCGGCCCCGGCCGTGCGGCGGCCAAGACCCTCGACGTGGCCCTCACGGCCCCGGTCAGCGTGACCACGGTGGCCATCGCGGTGGGCCTGGCGGTGGCCGGCGGTCTGATCGCCGGCGCCTTCGGCGGCTGGCGCGCGTCGAGGCTCCGCCCGGCGGACGCACTGCGCCGGGTCGAGTAGTCGAGCGACGGCCGACGAGCCGACGTCAGGGGCGCGGGGAACTGCGCGACCAGCCCCAACGCACCAGCACCCGAACGACATCGCGCACGACCCCGAAACCTCCGAGGAGCCACCATGTACGAACTGAAGGGCGTCACCAAGCGCTACACCCGGGGCAAGGACATCGTCCACGCCCTCGACGGCGTCGACCTGACGATCGCCGACGGCGACCGCCTGGTCATCCAGGGCCCCACCGGCGGCGGCAAGTCCACCCTCCTCCAGATGCTCGGCGGCCTCGACCGCCCCTCCGAGGGCGAGGTCGTCCTCGACGGCACCGACCTCGCGAAGCTCTCCGAGGCCAAGCTGACGAAGGTCCGCAGCGAGAACATCGGCTTCGTCTTCCAGTCCTTCAACCTCATCCCGACGCTCACCGCCCAGGAGAACGTCGAGACGGCCCTCGTCCCCCTGGGCGTCAAGGTCAAGGACCGCCGCGAACGGGCTGCCGAGGCCCTGAAGTCGGTCGGCCTCGGCGAACGCCTCGGCCACCTCCCCTCGGAGATGTCCGGCGGCCAGCAGCAGCGCGTCGCGATCGCCCGCGCCCTGGTGAAGCAACCGAAGGTCCTCCTCGCCGACGAGCCCACCGGCAACCTCGACGAGGGCATGCGCGACGAGATCATGGACGTCCTGGAGCGCCTGTGGAAGGAGCACGGGCTGACCTTCATCATGGTCACCCACGACTCCGCGATCGCGAAGAAGGCCCCGCGCCTGGCGACGATCCGCAAGGGCAGGATCACGGTGAAGGAGAACGCGGCGTCGTCGTGACACGGCGCCCAGGCCCCCCGGCACACCGCGGTGTGCCGGGGGCCTCGTGACCCTGCGCTGAGCGAACACACCCCGGAAGTGCAGCTTCCGCCCGCTCCTTCGTGGTTGCGTACCTCCATGACGGCACCAGAGACAACCACGGTCGAGTACATCCGGTACCGCATTCAGGAGGAGCGGTCGGCGGAGTTCCTCGCCGCCTACACCCGCGCCGCGGCCCACCTCGCGGCCTCACCGACTGCGTCGACTACGAACTCGCCCGCTGCGAAGAGGACTTCGAGCACTTCATCCTGCGGATCACCTGGACGTCGACCGAGGACCACCTCCAGGGGTTCCGGACGTCGGACCTGTTCCCCGCCTTCCTCGCCGAGATCCGGCCGTACGTCGGCGCCATAGAGGAGATGCGGCACTACAAGGCGACGGCGGTGCGCGGAGCCGGTTCCGCCGTGCCCACGTTGTTCGCGTGGGCGGGCGGGGCGGAGGCCTTCGCCCGGCTGACGGAGGTGTTCTACGCCAAGGTCGTCGAGGACGAGCTGCTCGCCCCCGTCTTCGCCGGCCTGGCCCCCGAGCACGCCGAGCATGTCGCGCTCTGGCTCGCGGAGGTCTTCGGCGGGCCGGAGACGTACTCCCACACCCAGGGCGGCCACAGTCACATGGTCGCCAAGCACTTCGGACGGAACATCACCGAGGCCCAGCGGCGCCGCTGGGTCAACCTCGTCCAGGACGCCGCCGACGAGGCCGGTCTGCCGACCGACGCCGAGTTCCGGTCCGCGTTCCTCGCCTACGTCGAGTGGGGCACCCGGCTCGCGGTGTACTTCTCCGGGCCGGACGCCAAGCCTCCCGCCGAGCAGCCGGTACCGAAGTGGGGCTGGGGGGCGGCGCCCCCCTACCGAGGCTGACGGCCACCCGCCCGAGAACGGGCTCAGACGGCCGGCCGGGACCCGGCCCGTGTCGCGTCCGCCCCCCACGCCGCCAGCAGCCGCAGCGCCTCCGCCGACGGTGACCCCGGCTCCGCGTGGTACGTCACCAGCGCCAGGTCACCGTCGTCCGGGAGCCGGAAACTCTCGAAGTTGAGGGAGAACTCACCGACGAGAGGGTGGCGCAGACGCTTCACGCCGTGGGCCTTCTCCTTGACGTCGTGGGTGGCCCACAGCCGGCGGAACTCCTCGCTCTTCACGGACAGTTCCCCGACGAGGGCGGACAGCCGTGTGTCGTCGGGGTAGCAGCCCGCGTTCATGCGCAGACTGCAGACGACGTCGATCGCCTTCTGCTCCCAGTCCACGAACAGCTCCCGGTAGTCGGGCCTCAGGAACGCCAGCCGGGCCCAGTTCCGCTCCGCAACCGGCAGCTCCGCCCAGTCACCGAAGAGCGCGGCCGCCATCCGGTTCCAGGCGAGGATGTCCGCGCGCCGACCGATGACGTACGCGGGTACGCCGTCCATGGTGTCGAGGAGCTGCCGCAACGACGCCCGGAGCTGCGGCGGCGGAGCGGTCTGCTTCTTCTTGTGCTTCGGCTTCGCGAGATGGGTGAGATGCGCGTGCTCGGCGTCCGTCAGCCGCAGCGCCCGCGCGATGGAGTCGAGGACCTCCGCCGAGACGTTCCGCCCGTTGCCCTGTTCCAGGCGGGTGTAGTACGCCACCGACACCCCGGCGAGCTGCGCCAGCTCCTCGCGCCGCAGCCCCGGCACCCTGCGATGCCGGCCGAAGTCGGGCAGCCCCACGTCCTCCGGCTTGAGCCGGGCCCGCCGGGTGCGCAGGAACTCGCTCAGCTCGGCACGCCGGTCCAACGGCGCGCCGGACGGTTCGGGGGAGTCGGGCGTGGAGTCCATACGTCCAGTATTCACGGTCGTACGACCACGATCCTGACCCCGCCAGTAGTAGGCACGCCAGACGTACGCAAAGGTGTGGCCTGGGTGAATCCCCTGGCTTCGGGCAGGCTGGACGCCGTGCCCGGCCGGAAGGCAGGCCGGGACGACGAACCCCCCGCTAGGAGATCCCCGGCATGACCACCGTTGCCGCGTACGCCGCACCCGCCGCCAAGGCTCCGCTGGAGCGCACGACCATCGAGCGCCGTCCGGTCGGCGAGTTCGACATCCTGATCGACATCAAGTTCGCCGGTATCTGTCACTCCGACATCCACCAGGCCCGTGAGGGCTGGGGCGAGGCGATCTTCCCCATGGTCCCCGGCCATGAGATCGCCGGCATAGTCTCCGAGGTCGGCTCCGGCGTCACCCGGCACGCCGTCGGCGACCGGGTCGGCGTCGGCTGCCTCGTCGACTCCTGCCGTGAGTGCGACAGCTGCAAGGCCGGCCTGGAGCAGTACTGCACCGGGGGCGCCGTCGGCACGTACAACGCGATCGGCAAGGACGGCGAGCCCACCTACGGCGGCTACGCCCAGAAGATCGTCGTCGACGAGAACTTCGCCGTCCGCATCCCCGACGGCCTCGCCCTGGACGTGGCCGCCCCCCTGCTGTGCGCGGGCATCACGACGTACTCCCCGCTCAAGCGCTGGAACGCCGGCCCCGGCAAGAAGGTCGCGATCCTCGGCATGGGCGGCCTCGGCCACATGGCCGTGAAGATCGCGCACGCGCTCGGCGCCGAGGTGACCGTGCTGTCGCAGTCGCTGCGCAAGAAGGACGACGGTCTCAAGCTCGGCGCCGACCACTACTACGCCACCAGCGACGAGCAGACCTTCCAGGAGCTGCGCGGCACCTTCGACCTGATCCTCTCCACGGTGTCGGCCCCGCTGGACTTCAACGCCTACCTGTCGCTGCTGAAGTCCGAGGGCGCGCTGGTGAACGTGGGCGCCCCCGAGGAGCCGATCTCCCTCAACCTCTTCTCGGTGATCGGCGGCGGCAAGACCCTCGCCGGTTCCGCGATCGGCGGCATCGCGCAGACCCAGGAGATGCTGGACTTCTGCGCGGAGCACGGCTTCGGCGCCGAGATCGAGGTCATCGGCGCGGCGGAGATCAACGACGCGTACGAGCGGGTGCTGTCGAGCGATGTGCGGTACCGGTTCGTGATCGACACGGCGACGATCTGACGGTCGTAGGGGACGATCCGACGGTCGTACAAGACGATCCGACGGTCGTGGGGAAGGGGCCTCGGGCTGACCCGCCCGGGGCCCTTCCTCGTCTCCGGGCCGCGCCCGGCATCCCGCTCAGCGCAGGCAGTCGAGCGCCCCGCCCGACGACGGCTGGAACACCGACCACACGATCATGGCCTGCAGCACGAGCAGCAGCACCCCGGCCGGCAGCACCATCCCCGCCATCTGCACCGGTCCGCGCGGGCGGCGCGGCAGCAGCAGCCGCCGTCCCGCGAGCGCCACGGAGGCGACGGTGGCGAGGAGGCCCGCCACGGCCGCCGTGTACATCGGCCAGGTGTTCGGGAGGGTGCGGCAGGCGTCCAGCTCCGCACCGGCGTGCCGGTCCTCGAACACGTTGAAGCCGTACGCCGTCAGCACACCGACGGCGAGCAGCACGACGGAGGCGGTGGCGATCCGCCAACCCCCCTCGTCCGCCACGGCGTTGGCGACGCGGCCGGTGTCCAGGTCGGTGAGCGTGTCGGTACTCATGACCTTCAGGATGCGCGGCGGGCCCGGTGAGGTTCCCGTCGGCGTACGGTGGGGTGTGCGGTGCGGGGGCCGTGGAAAAGCCCTGGGAACGTCGTGGGAGCGTCGTGGGAACGGAGGCCGGCAGATGACCGTGCAGCTCAACCACACCATCGTCGCCGCGCACGACAAACGCGCCTCGGCCCGTTTCCTCGCGGACGTCCTCGGCCTCGAGGTGAGCGAGCCGTACGGCCCCTTCCTCCCCGTCGAGATCCCCAACGGGGTGACCCTCGACTACCTGGAGACGGACGAGGACATCGCCCCGCAGCACTACGCGTTCCTGGTCTCCGAGGACGAGTTCGACTCGATCTTCGGCCGCGTCCGGGCCGCCGGGCTGACCTACTGGGCCGACCCCTTCCACCACCGGCCCGGCGAGATCAACCACCACGACGGCGGCCGCGGGACGTACTTCGACGACCCCAACGGCCACCGCCTGGAGATTCTCACGCGGCCGTACGGCAGTGGCGGCTGAGCTCGTACCCGGGGCCGTCGTGCGTCAGGCGCCCAGCCCCTTGAGCCCGTCGTAGACCGACATCACGATCTCCAGCCCCCGGCTGTCACCCGCCGGCTCACGCATCTGGTTCGTCACGTACGCCACCGTCATCCGTGACTCCGGCTCGATCATCACCAGCGAGCCGCCCCAGCCGCCCCAGCCGTACGTGGCCCCGAACAGCCCGTACCCCAGCCCCCAGCGGACGGGCCTGCCGAGCAGCCGGTCCTCGCCGTCGAACTGCTCCTCCCACGCGCGAGCACAGCCGGCCTGCGACAGCAGCCGTACCCCGCCGAGCGTCCCGCCGCAGGCCATCACCGACTGGACCAGGGCGACCGAACGGGCGTTCCCGAAGCCACTCGCGGCGGGGATCTGCGCGCGCCGCCAGTCCGTGCCGTTCCCGTCCCGCACCCGGATCCGGGTCGCAGCCCGCGTCGCGGTCGCGGCCCCGGTTCCGGCCCCGCTCTCCGTCCCGGTGGCTGCCGCCTCGCCGCCCGGTGCGCTCGCGTGGTAGTCCTCGTCCTGGCCCGGCGGCGGTACCGTCGGCGCCACGCGGTGGTCGTGCTCTGCGCCCAGCCCCATGTGGAAGTCCGCCCCCAGCGGCCCGGCGATCTCTTCGGCGAAGAACGCGCCCGGACTCCGGCCGCTGATCCGGCGTACGACCTCGCCCACGAGGAACCCCTGGGTGAGCGAGTGGTAACCGGCCGCGCTGCCCGGTTCCCACTGCGGCGCCAGGGCGGCGAGCCGCGACGTGGCGGCCGGCCAGTCGTAGAGCTCGGCCACCGGCCCGTCCCAGTCCGGCAGGCCCGCGGTGTGCGCGAGCAGATGCCTGACGAGCACCCCCTCCTTGCCCGCCGCGGCGAACTCGGGCCAGTACCGGGCGACCGGCGCGTCCAGGTCGAGCTCACCGCGGTCGGCGAGGACCAGCGCGCACAGCGCGGTCATCGTCTTCGTCACCGAATAGACGTTGACGATCGTGTCCCGCTCCCACGGCACCGTCCGCCCGGCGTCGGCGAACCCGCCCCAGACGTCCACCACCGCCTCACCGTCCACGAACACGGCCACCGAGCCGCCCGCGTCCCCGCCGTCCAGCAGTGCGGCCAGCGCCGTGGGCACCGCCGCGAACAGTTCGTCGTACGAGCCGTGAATGTCAGCCATGGATGTATTAGCCCGCGCCGGGAGGACGACCGGCAACCGAATTCCGCGCGGGCCGGCGCCCGATGCCCGGCGGCGGAGCGTAGTAGCGGGGTACGTACATCTACGGACGTCGACGGCCCCCGGGGCCGGATACCGTGCGTGGAGAACGGGCGACGAGGGGGGAAATGCGTGTTCGGCTGCCTGGGAATGGTGCTGTTCCTCGTCATCGTCGGCGAATTCCTCGTCATGCCGGTCTGGATGTACGACCTGATGGCGGCCCAGACACCGCCGCAGCGGCTCGACTTCGGCGAGATGACCCTGCTGATCCTCGTCTCCCTCCTCACCGCCACCGCCATCGCCTGGTCCTCGGGCCGCCGCAGACCAGGCCGGTTCCCGCGGGCCCTCGCCCTGGGGCTGCTGCTCCTCGGCCTCTGCGTCGCGGAGGCCCTGTGGCTGCGGCACAGGATGGACACGGGCAACTGGAGCCTCGAGGCCGGTGTCGAGAGCCTCGCGGCCGGCGCGACCGCGTTCGTCTTCCGGCGGCCGCTGCGCCGCTGGGAGCGGGGCAGGCCGCTGCCCGGCGAGGTGTGGCTGGCGATGGTGCCCTTCCGTGATCGGGAGGAGAAGGCCCGCCACTACTGCGTGGTCGTCGGACGTGGACCGACCCACGCGAAGGTCCTGCAGATCACCTCGCAGAACAAGGACGGCCGCCGGGACCACGTCCGCATCCCCGGCGACGGCTGGGCCTTCAATTCCTCGAAGGACGCCCACTGGGTGGAGATCGGCCTGCCGCCACGCCGCGTCCCGTACGGCGACTTCCTCAAGACCGCTCCGCAGGGCCCCTGCCCCCGCCGCACCTGGCGCCAGATCCGCGCCCCGCACCACAGGGATCTCCGACGGCTCGCCGCGGAGACCCTGAGGCGGGCCCGCAGCAGTGCCTCGGGGATCTTCGGCGGACGCTCCGGAGCGTCTTCGGGGGACGTCTGAGGGCGACCGACCGGCCGAGGCCCGTTCCGCACGGGGCCCGAGACACGCGTGGGGCTCCTTGCGCTCGCAGGGCGAGACACGCGTGGGGCTCCTTGCGCTCGCAGGGCGAGACACGCGTGGGGCTCCTTACGCTCGTCGGGCGAGACACGCGTGGGGCTCCTTACGCTCGTCGGGCGAGACACGCGTGGGGCTCCTTACGCTCGTCGGGGAGGTGACAGCCGTGCGTGCTTCGCTGATCCAGCTCTCCGTGGCCGCGACGGACTCCGCCGACGAGCGCCGCCACCAGGCGGCCTCGCTGGTCCGCGCCCGGGCGGGCGACGATCTCGTGGTCCTGCCCGAGCTGTGGGCGGCCGGCGCCCGGTCCTACGACCGCTGGGGACGCGAGCCGAAGCGGTCGACGGCCCCACGGCCGAGGCCATGTCAGCCGCGGCGCGGCAGGCCGGGGTCTGGCTCCATGAAGGGGATGACCGTGATTCTCCCCCCGCAGGGGGAGATCGCGCCGAGAGGAGCCGGGCGCAGCGCGCGGGAGTCGCCCGGCACCCGGATGTCCACCCCGTAGGGCGCATCCACGAGGGCCCCGCACGACCGACCGGCCGCTTACCGGTGGGCCGGTACGGCCCTCCGGCGCCACGAAGTCGTTCGCAGCGCGGTCGTGGACGGGAACCGCGGCGGGCGTCGTCGTCCGGGCCGCCCGTTTCGCGGGCGCCGCCGTCCGGCTCGGCGATCTGTTCCTCCACCGAGGCGGCCGGCCTGCCGGAGCGCGAGGCGGTACCGCCGCTCCGCGGGACCGTCGTCGACACGGCGGCGCCGGTCCGGGTCGCCGCGTCGTACGGGGCCGCGCTGTGCGCAACGGCCGAGGGCACGCCACCACCGCGGCCGACCTCGACGGCCATCGGCAGACCGACCGCCGGCAGACGTCCCCACCCCGTGTCACCAGACCGGCCACGGTATCCGCGCAGGTCACGGCCACGACGGTGCGATGGCGAGTGACCGGCCACGGTATCCGCGCAGGTCACGGCCACGACGGTGCGATGGCGAGTGACCGGCCACGGTATCCGCGCAGGTCACGGCCACGACAGTGCGATGGCGAGGCTACCCGCGCTCTTCGTCTGCCGTTCACCGTCCGCCCGCGCGTACACGGAATCGCCGGGAGCCCTCGCGCGTTGTGGAGGGTGGGCCATCGGAAGCGGAGGGTGTGCGAGCCGAGGAGCCCGGTGAACTGGCTGACGAGACGAGTACTGGAGGGGCCGTAATGGCTGCGCAGACGCAGAGGGCCGTGCTGGCGGGCGGATGCTTCTGGGGGATGGAGGAGCTGATCCGCCGGCAGCCCGGCGTGACGGCGACCCGGGTCGGCTACACCGGGGGTGACGTGCCGAACGCGACGTACCGCAACCACGGCACGCACGCCGAGGCCATCGAGATCCTCTACGACCCCGAGCAGACCGACTACCGCGCGATCCTGGAGTTCTTCTTCCAGATCCACGACCCGAGCACCAAGAACCGCCAGGGCAACGACATCGGCCTCAGCTACCGCTCGGCGATCTACTACGTGGACGACGAGCAGAAGCGGATCGCCGAGGACACGATCGCGGACGTCGACGCCTCAGGCCTGTGGCCCGGCAAGGTCGTCACCGAGGTGGAGCCGGTCGGCCCCTTCTGGGAGGCCGAGCCCGAGCACCAGGACTACCTGCAGCGCTACCCGGACGGCTACACCTGCCACTTCCCCCGCCCGGGCTGGCGCCTGCCGGCCCGCACGGAAGGCTGATTTCCGGTGAGGTGGTGAGGTAAGGGGCGGTGCCGCCACGGCCCGCCCCGGCTGGGTCTGCCCCGGCTCGACCCGTCCGCTCAGGCACCCGCGCCGCCGTCCACCGGCACGATCGCGCCCGTCACCATCGACGCACGGTCGCTGAGCAGCCACGCGGCCACCTCGGCGACCTCGCGGGGCTCGGCCATGCGGCCGAGAGGGGTCACCGCGTTGTTGCGCTCGATGATGCCCGGCGACTGCGCCTCCCACGCGTCGATCATCTCCGTGGCGGTGCCGCCGGGCGTGATGCCGTTCACCCGGATGCCTTGAGGGCCCCAGGTCACGGCCGCGGTCTCGGTGATGCTGTTGAGCGCGCGCTTCATGGCGCCGTACGCGGGGAGAGCGGGATTCGCGCGGCGGCTGCCGATGCTCGAGGTGTTGACGATCGCCCCGCCACCGGTCCGTCGCATGAGTGCGCACTCGGCGTTCATGGCGGTCCAGTGCGAACGGAAGTTCACGGCGAACTGTTCGTCGACGTCCTCGTCGTCGGTGGTGTCGAGCGGCCCGGGCCGCTGGATCGCCGCGCCGTTGTTGAAGGCGCCGTCGAGCCGCCCGTGGAGCTCCTCGACGCGGTCCACCGCCGCGCGGACACTCGCACGGTCGGCGAGGTCCAGGGGGACGGCGTCGGCGACGCCCCCGTCGGCGCGGATCTCGGCGACGACGCGGTCGAGGGCGTCCGTGCCGCGTGCGGCGAGCACGACGGCGGCGCCCTCGGAGGCGAAGAGCCGGGCCGCGGCCGCCCCGATGCCACGGCTGGCACCCGTGATGAACACGACCTTGCCGCTGAGCAGGCCGATGGACGCGCGGTCGTTGCTGTCGTCGATGTCGTGGATGGCGTTGCTGTCGTTCGTCATGACGGCAGTGTCCGGTCGGCTTCCGGGGCGGATACAGGCACAGGCGGTACCAGGATCCGGCGCCGCGCGACAGGCAGACTCAAGGTATGGACAAGCAGGAGCTCGGGGCGTTCCTCCGCAGCCGTCGCGAGCGGCTCCGGCCGGAGGACGTCGGCCTTCCCTCCGGACCGCGACGCCGGACACCGGGTCTTCGCCGCGAGGAGGCCGCGGTCCTCGCCCACATCTCCACGGAGTACTACGTCCGGCTCGAGCAGGGCAGGGCGCCGCGACCGTCGGGCGAGGTGCTCGCCGGGATCGCGGGCGCGCTGCGCCTCACCGACGCCGAGTCCGATCACCTCCACGTCCTCGCGGGTACCGCGCCGACCCGGGCCCGGCTGCACCGGCGTGACGTCCGCCCGAGCATCCTCGCCCTCATCGAGCGGCTGCCACAGACGGCCGCCTTCGTCCTGTCCGCCGCGTTCGAGGTGCTCGCGTGGAACGACCTAGCCGCCGCGCTCATGGAGGACTTCGCCGGGCTCGCCCCGAAGGACCGCAATCTCGCGCGCCGGGCGTTCCTCCGGCCTGCGCGAACCGACCCGCCGCTGTACGGGATCTCCGACGCCGCCGCGTTCCGGCAGCACGTCGTCATGCAACTCCGCGCCACCCTCGCCCGCTACCCGACGGATCCCGCGGTGACCGGCCTCGTCGACGAACTCCGCTCCTGCGAACCCGACTTCGCCCGGCTCTGGGAGCGGCACGACGTACAGGCCACGCCGACGCTCACGAAGACCTTCCACCACCCCGTCGTCGGCGAGATCACCGTCGACTGCGACACCCTCACCCTCACGGACCGCGACCAGCACCTCGTGCTCTACAGCGCGCCCTCGCAGTCCCCCGCCGCGGAGGCCCTGGCTCTGCTCCAGGTGCTGGGAGCGGAGCAGTGCTGGTGACGGCAGCCCTCCGGTCCCGCGGCCCGGCGCCTTACCGGTTACCCGCCAGTCTCCTTGACCGCGATCTGTGTCTCCTTCGACGGCCTGCCCGACGAGGCCGACCGACTCGTCCTCGTGGCGGCCATCGACCCCGAGGCCGACCCGCACGCCGACCTCTCCGGCTTCACGGACGCCGGCATCCGCCTCCTCGACCCACGACTGACCGAGCGGGGCCCCCTGGACGTCTCCGACCCGGCCGACCGCACGAAACCGCCCTGGCACCAGGCTCCTTCCGCCGAAGAGCAAACGGAGACCGGGACTTCGTACTGGGCGGCAAGGGCTACACGGGCGGCCTGGAGGAACTCGTCCAGGATCTCGGCATCGAGGTGGAGTGAATCCACCGCGTGGCGGGAGGTGGCTTCCTGCAGGGCCGGTCCCCGGCCACCGGCGGGGGCGCCGTGTGCCCCGTCATCCCCGCAGGTGGGCAAGAAGCTCGTCTCCCGCGGGATATGCGCGTTCCTGGGGCAGCAGGCGAGCGGCGGAGTCCAGGTCACCCTCACCGACGAGGGCGTGTATCTCCTGAGCGAGTGGGGTTACGTCGCGGATGCCGACGAGCCATTCGTCCGCGTAGCGTCGTACGGCCTCGCCGGAAAGACCGAGTTGCAGGGACCGGTACGGCAGAGGCCGCAGGCGCAGGTCCCGCTCGAGGTCCCACTGCACGCGAGCGGGCGCACGCTTCAACTGACGCTGCCAGGCGGCCCGGTCGGGGTGCACGCCGCGCAAATGGCTCGACAGACACGCATGGCGCAGCGCCCACTCGAAGCCGTCACGGCTGATCTCGACGGCCAGCACGGTCTCCTGCGCCACCTTCGCACCCCAGCCGCACCGGTACATCATCCACAGGAACGACGGCTTGATCCATGTCAAGCCATGTTCACAGACTTATAGCGCCGGTCGTAGCCGGGCTACCGACGCTCGTCGGCCGCAACCTGAGCGGCGCCCCAGCAAGCTCCTCAACATCGATCTCCCTGGATGCAGTTGAGGGCGCTCAGGTCACAGTGTCGGTGCAATGCGCGAGACTACGTCACGTGGTTCCCTTGATACTTTGGATAGCCATCTGGACACTCGGGGCATTTGCCTGGGACTTGACACGCTCTGCACGGCGGCGAATGGCAGCTCCGCTGAGGAGCGCCGTCGGGACAGTCAGGACCCGACGGCTACGGTTGGCGGAGATTGGTGCAGGGAAGCTGCACGACCAGATGCGGGAGACGATTCCGACAGGCGTGATCGAACGGCTTCCGCAGGGTTGGGGTCTTGCTCCCAAGTGGGTCTCTAGGTGGTTCTATGCGGCCCAGACAGCACTTCCCATCCTTGTTGCGCTGCTCGGCAGTGTGCTGTTGCTGGTGTGGTGGTTAGGGGAGCCAGGAGCGTGGGAGGAGAAGCAGTCGCCCCCACGTGATCCGGTGGAGCGAGCGGGGGAGCCTGGTCCGCTGGGCGCGCTCATCAACTGGGCGAGCGGTTTGCCCGCGCAGGTGCGCCAGTGGGGCGGGATGGACGATGTGTTTCACACTGCCCGGGGTCCCGTGATACTGCTCGTCCTACTTGCCGTTGCTCTGATCCTGCGCAGAGTGGCCGTGGCCGCAACGCACGCCAGGAGTCCCGAGCGGCGGCGCAGGGAGCGCGAGGAGCAAGACCGGAGACGGCGCCGCGCAACGGGCGTTACCGGTGGTTTTGTTGCCTACCTGGAATGTTGGCCAGTGGTCGCATTGCTGGTTGCCGCATTGCAGTGTGCCGAGGCACACCGTCAACACTGCACCTCGCCACCGGGCAGCACCGTGGCCAGGGTGTCGATGCGTACTGCAGAACGGATCGTGTGGCGGGCGTACCGATCACGCAAGGGCAAGGCGCGACGTCACCACGAAAGGGTCGTCAAGGCTCACTCCGAGCGGGTGGTTGCAGTCCTGCGCGAGGCGGAGGTTCGCCAGGACGCAGAGCCTGAGCAAGCATTGGAAGACCTAATGGTCATGCTGCTGACGATCGCAGAGCGCTACGCCGAAGGACACGTCGGGCAGCTATTGGATGAAACTCACCTCGGCGAGGAACGTGTCGCGCCGCGTGAGGGTCTGCGGTTCGTCGCTGTGGGGGTATCGATCGTTGCGCTCCTGACAGGAGCGGCTTTGGCGGGCCTTCCCGAGGCTGCGCTCGTAGCCCTGTTGCCGCTGCTGGTCATCGGGGTCGCGCTCATCCTGAACCGGGGGAAGGTGCCCACTCCCGGACAGTTGACCGACCTGATCATCCCCCGATAGAGAAGAAAAACGTCTCAGCCTTCCACGCCGGCAATCGCACTCTCTTGACATCCAACTGACCTCGGTCCGCATCACTATGCCTTTGTCGGCAGGGGCTACACAGGCGGCTTGGAAGAACTCGTCCCGGACTGCGGCATCGGCGTGGAGTAGATCAGCCGGCATCCGGATCTTTCTAGCAGGACAGCCATGGTCTGTGAGCGCGGCTTGGTGACCCATGTCATCCTGTCGCGCTTCCACACGGCGGGGAAACGACCGTCCCGGACGGCGGGCAGGCCGATCTCCGGGGAGTACGCCTGGTAGACGGTGATCGTGGAATCCGCATAGGCCGCCCGGATCCCGCGTTGCGGTTGTTCCATGGCGTACAGCCTGCGGTCGGCCGGTTCAGGCAGCCACTGATTTTCGCCTTGCCGTGAGCGCGTCGGCAGCCTGCTCAGCCAGGTCCGCGAGAGTCGTCTACCCAACGGCACGGCGGAGTGATGTACTGCATGCGTGGGGGACATGTGGGAAGTCGTCAGTGCCGTGAGCGCAGCGATCGGAACCATAGTTGTGATCGCCGCCTCGTTCTTCGCCTACTCGCAGATCAAGGAGGCGCGCCTGTCACGGCATGTGCAGCTCCTCATCTCGTTCCAAGAGAAATACCATTCCCCAGCGGCACGCCGCTTTCGGCATCGTCTCTTGAGCGGCGAGTTCGGATCGCCCCAGAACTTTGATCCCACGCGCATGTGCGACGAAGATTTCCATTCCTTCTGGCAACTTCACGATCAACTCGAGATGCTGGGCGTGTTGGTCGAGCGAAAATTATTGTCGTTCGATCTGGTGTTGGCTTGCTTTCATCGCTCTCCGCCACGAGTTTGGAACGCGATTGAGCCATATGTCCTCAACCGACGGGCTCAAGCCTCTCCTCTTGAAGGGATGCACTTCGAGCGGCTGGTGCACCGCTACCGAAACTCCCCTGCCCTCCATGCCGCCTACTGGGATCGGCAAGACGTGCCGTAGAAGAGGCCGGCCTGCGGTGCCTGTCCGATTTCGTGTCCGAAGGGTACGGCTCGCAGTCACGAGTGCAGCGCCAGACACCGTGGACTTGAGAGTTCAGGTGGGTAACCACTTCAATGGAGCCGATGGACGGGGACATGACCGTGGGTGGCCGGATCGCTCTCGGCGACATCATCGTGCAACTGGCGCGACGCAGACCGATCTTCCACTCCGAAGCCGACCTTCAGCACAGTTTCGCCCAGGTGCTGTGGGAACTGGCGCCGGATGTGCGCTCCAGGCTTGAGGTGCCGCAGCGGGGGGTGGGCAGGCAGGAATATCTGGACCTCTTGTGCATGGGCCCCTCGGCTCGCACTGCGATTGAGTTCAAGTACTTCACCCGGAAGTGGACCGGCACGGCAGGCATGCCTGCCGAGGACTATGCCTTGAAGGGGCACGCTGCCACCGACCTCGCTCGTCTGCACTTCGTTCGGGACATAGCCAGGCTGGAGCGCTTCTGCCGCCGGTCGGATCAGAACGGCCTGGCCATCATGTTGACCAACGACGCGGCTCTCTGGACTCCGCCTGCCCTAGGTCGGGGGCAGACCAGAGATCGGGACTTCAGGATCCACCAAGGGCGTGAGCTCGTCGGCACGCTGTTGTGGGCCGAGGGCGCCTACGAGCCGAACACGTGCACCCTGCGGGGCGCGTACATCCTCGACTGGAAGCCGTACTCAGATCTGGGCGGAGCAGGAGGCGAGTTTCGCTACGTCGCGGTGTCCGTCTCTCCGGACCCGGCCGGCGTTGACGACATGCCCGTGCATGTCTAGTGGGGCGGTCATCCAAGAGATAGGCCAGGAATGAAGGTCACGAGGCCGGAGCGGAACTCGCGCACTTGGCGCCGGAGGATCAGCACCACAATCAGGAGAGCAGCGGCGATGACACCCGCCCCGCCGATCCCGCAGTACCCCGTCGGATTCCTGGCGAGGTACTGCTGGTGGTACGCCTCGGCCGGGTAGAAGGCACGGGGCTCGGCCGGGAGGATCTCCGTGGTGATCGGGCCGTAGCCGGAGTCGGTCAGAACCTCCGGCATTCCGGGCGCCGGTGCCCGCGCGGCAGGCGTCAGTGCGGCAGTGTCGCCGGGCTGCCGCCGTTCGCCTCGTAGCCCGCCACCGCCAGCGCCCGGTACACCGCGAACTCGCCGGCCGGGTCCGCGGAGAGGGTCCAGGGCAGGGCGCCGACATGGCCGTCGACGTGTATGAGCTGGTTCATGGCCTCGGCCCAGCGCTCGCCGCGGACCAGGAAGAAGATCAGCAGATGGCGGACGTGCGCCAGCATCGGGTCGTCCGGGCGGGCCGCGTGCACCGCGAACAGGGCGCCGTGGATCGCCTTCGTCACGACCTCGCTCTGGTAGAAGCCGCTGACCAGGTTCACCTCGGGGAGGTGCTCGAAGACCGTGAACAGCGGCATCGCGGCGAGGAGCGAACCCTGGGGCGCGCGGGCCGCGGCCGCCTCCGCGAACGAGGACGCCAGCTCGCGCGAGCCGTGCCACTTCTCGCACCAGTAGTGCAGGGCGGCCAGGTGCGCGCCCATGTGCGCGGGGGCGCGGTCCAGGATCCTCAGCCAGAGCTGGTCGAACTCGGACTGCGCGTAGTGCAGGCCGCGCGCCACCGACAGCTCCACGATGTACGGCACCGGGTCGCCGGGGGAGAGGAGTGCCGCCTGGCCGCAGGCGTCCTTCGCCTCCTCCATGATGATCCGGAAGTCGTCCGTGCCCGGCGTGGAGGTCCGCCACGCCTGCTGGACCAGGAACTCGGCGTGCACCGCCGCACCGCCGGCGTCCTTGGGCGCCTCCGCCCGCCACACCCGCAGCCACTGCCCGCCCGGCGCCTCGGCGACCCCGCCCGGCCGCTGCTGCAGCTCCAGCGCGGCCGCGCCCGCGAAGGCCTGCACGCGCTGCCAGCGCAGCTCGCCCTCGATCTCCGTGCCGGCCAGCAACTGCTGTGCCGCCCGGTAGTCCTGTGTGCGCTGCACCACGTCCAGGACGTCCAGCAGGTCCTGGTCCGGGCCGGGCATGCGGATGTCCAGCTCCTCCGTGCGCACGAAGCCGTAGTCGGCCGGGTCCGCGGCGTCCGGGTGGCCCGCCGGGACCTGCTCGATCATGCCGCGCCTGCGCCGCAGGAACGGCAGCAGCACGAAGCCGAGCATGACCAGAGCCATCAGGACCCAGAGAATTTCCATGTCTCCAGCGAACCAGACGCCGCGGACAATTGGCCAACCCCGGCCCCGGAGCCTGTGGAAAAACGTCCCGGCAGCCGTCCCGCCGCCCCGGGAGCCACCCCGTGGCCGTCCGGCAGCAGCCCCGCGAGCGGACTAGGCTCGATGCCCATGAGCGACAGGCACATCAGTCAGCACTTCGAGACTCTCGCGATCCACGCGGGCAACACCGCGGATCCCCTCACCGGCGCGGTCGTCCCGCCGATCTACCAGGTCTCGACCTACAAGCAGGACGGCGTCGGCGGCCTGCGCGGCGGCTACGAGTACAGCCGCAGCGCCAACCCGACCCGCACCGCCCTGGAGGAGAACCTCGCCGCCCTCGAGGGCGGGCGCCGAGGACTCGCGTTCGCTTCCGGACTGGCGGCCGAGGACTGCCTGTTGCGTACGCTGCTCAGCCCCGGCGACCACGTGGTCATCCCCAACGACGCCTACGGCGGCACCTTCCGCCTCTTCGCCAAGGTCGTCGCCCGCTGGGGTGTGGAGTGGTCGGTCGCCGACACCAGCGACCCGTCGGCCGTACGGGCCGCGATCACCCCGAAGACCAAGGCCGTGTGGGTGGAGACCCCCTCCAACCCGCTGCTCGGCATCACCGACATCGCCGCCGTGGCCCAGGTCGCGCGGGACGCGGGCGCCAAGCTCGTCGTCGACAACACCTTCGCCACGCCGTACCTGCAGCAGCCGCTGTCGCTCGGCGCGGACGTCGTGGTGCACTCCCTGACCAAGTACATGGGCGGCCACTCCGACGTCGTCGGCGGCGCGCTGATCACCGCCGACGCGACACTCGGCGAGGAACTGGCGTACCACCAGAACGCGATGGGCGCGGTCGCCGGGCCCTTCGACTCCTGGCTGGTGCTGCGCGGCACCAAGACACTGTCGGTGCGCATGGACCGGCACAGCGAGAACGCCACCAAGATCGCCGACATGCTGAGCCGCCACGCGCGCGTGACGAAGGTGCTCTACCCGGGCCTGCCCGAGCACCCGGGACACGAGGTCGCGGCCAAGCAGATGCGGTCCTTCGGCGGCATGATCTCCTTCCAGGTCGCCGGCGGCGAGGAGGCGGCCGTCGAGGTCTGCAACCGCGCCAAGGTGTTCACCCTCGGCGAGTCCCTGGGCGGCGTCGAGTCCCTCATCGAGCACCCCGGCCGTATGACGCACGCCTCGGTGGTGGGCTCGGCCCTGGAGGTGCCCGGCGACCTCGTCCGGCTCTCCGTCGGCATCGAGAACGTCGACGACCTGCTGGAGGACCTGCAGCAGGCCCTGGGCTAGGACCTGCGGCAGGCCCTGGTTCCCGCGAGGGCTGCCGCGCGATGGTCACCAGCCGGTGACCGGTGGAGTCGTCTCCGACGGCGGCTCCACCCAGGGGCGGGCCGTGGCCGCCCAGACGACGAACGCCACGGTCGCCGCGAACAGCAGCAGCCACATCAGGCGCAGGGCGATCGTCCGGCGCCGCAGCATACGGCCGCCCAGACGGACCACGTCCGCGTGGAGCTCCGCCGGTACGCGCGGCGCGGTCCGCTCCATCATCTGCCGTACGGCGGCCTCCCGTTCCGGCCGGTTCACGACGTGGCCGCCTTCGCGCTCACGCGCGCGGGGGCCGGCCCGCGCGGCGGATCGAGCAGGAGGGTGATCGCCCGGTCGCAGATCAGGTTCACGCGGTCCGCGGTCAGCGCGAGCAGTGCCCCCACCTGCTCCTCGGCCACCCCCTCGTGGAGCCGGAGGACCAGGACGAGCCGGTGCTGCGGGGAGAGCGCGGCCAGCGGCCCGCAGGGCCGGACGCGCCCGAACGGCAGCGCGACGTACCGGTGCCACGTCCCGCGGGCGAAACGGACGGCCAGGCACTCCCGCGCGTGGTTGTACGGGTCGTCACCGCGCAGCCGGTCCCAGCACGCGTACGTGTGCGCGAGGGCGCGGGTCAGCAGGCGTCGCGCGCGGGGGTTGTCCTCCTCCGCCTCGGCGGTGAGCAGCGTCGCGGTCCGCAGCAGCCGTCCGCCCGCCCCGGCCACGAACGCCTCGAACTCCCGTGCCCGGCGGGCTTCCTGGACCGTACGCCTCTCTCGCACCCCGCGCCTCCCGCCTGACGGCGACCCCCTGGAAACGGGTCCCGGTGGAGTACGGGTGCGGCACCACGTACGACGCAGAGGGACCCGGTCTCATATGAGGCCAGGGGTGGGCTTTCGGTCAAGAGCCGCGCACGCGCCCCCGCGGAAAACGCCCCTACGCACGCGTACCCCGCTGTTCAGGAAGCGGCGGCCGGCTCCGCGCCCGGCAGGCCCTGGGCGGCCATCCGGGAGGACAGGGCGACGTTGAAGCGGGTGAGGAGGGAGCAGAACGCCTCCCGCTCCTCCGGGGCCCAGTCCTCGGTCAGCTCGGCCATCAACTGCCGCCGGGAGGACCGTACTTCCTCCAGACGCGACTGCCCGCGCGGGGAGAGCTGAAGCACCACGGCCCGCCCGTCCTCGGGGTGCGAGGTCCGCTTGACCAGGCCGGTGTCGACGAGGGGAGCCACCTGCCGGGTGACGGTCGACGAGTCGATCCCCATGCTCGCCGCGAGCGCCTTGACGCCCATGGGGCCTTCCTTGTCGAGACGGTTGAGCAGCAGGTACGCGGCGCGGTCCATGGAATTGCGCACCTGCCCGACACCGCCCAGGCGGGTCTGTTCGGCCCGGCGGGCGAAGACCGCGACCTCGTGCTGCAGCGTGTCGAGAAGACCGGTGTCACCGACGGTCGTCATGTCCATCGACATTTCAGGTGTAGTGGGCATGGCCGGGGGCTCACTTCATGAAGGGGGTGCTGGCAGGAATGGGGGACAGAGTACGCGGCCGGAAGCCGGGTCGTACCGGCCCCGCGCAAACCGGTCTCGGTGGTTGGTCACAGCGGCCGTTCCCGCCTGTGAACTGCGATGCTGATGACATGAGCTATGGCACGGCTGACTCCTTGCGGCCCGTCACCCTCGACGACGTGCGCGGCGCCCAGAAGATGCTCTCTGGTGTGGCGCGGGTGACGGCGATGGAGGGGAGCAGGTATCTGTCCCAGCTCGTCGGGGCGCCGGTGCTGCTCAAGTGCGAGAACCTCCAGCGGACCGGATCGTTCAAGCTGCGGGGCGCGTACGTGCGGATCGCGGGGCTGCTGCCGGAGGAGCGGGCGGCCGGGGTGGTCGCGGCGAGCGCGGGCAACCACGCGCAGGGCGTGGCGCTGGCGTCGTCACTGCTGGGCGTGCGCTCCACGGTGTTCATGCCCAAGGGCGCCCCGTTGCCCAAGATCAGCGCCACCCGGGAGTACGGCGCCGAGGTGCGCCTGCACGGCCATGTGGTCGACGAGACGCTGGACGCGGCGCAGGAGTACGCGGAGCGGACGGGCGCGGTGTTCATCCACCCCTTCGACCACGGCGACGTGATCGCGGGGCAGGGGACGGTCGGGCTGGAGATCCTGGAGCAGTGCCCGGAGGTGCGCACGGTCGTCGTCGGGATCGGCGGCGGCGGGCTCGCCGCGGGTATCGCGGTCGCGGTGAAGTCGCTGCGGCCCGATGTGCGCGTCGTCGGGGTGCAGGCGGAGGGGGCGGCGGCGTATCCGCCCTCGCTGGCGGCCGGACGGCCGGTGTCGATCGAGGCCCCGGCGACGATGGCCGACGGGATCAAGGTCGGCCGCCCCGGGGACGTGCCGTTCGGGATCGTCGGCGAGCTGGTGGACGAGGTGCGCACGGTCTCGGAGGGGGAGCTGTCCACCGCGCTGCTGCTGTGTCTGGAGCGGGCGAAGCTGGTCGTCGAACCGGCCGGGGCGAGTCCCGTCGCGGCGCTGCTGAGCGAGCCCGGCGCGTTCGAGGGCCCGGTGGTCGCGGTGGTGTCCGGCGGCAACGTCGACCCGGTGCTGATGCAGCGCGTGCTGCGGCACGGCATGGCCGCGCAGGGCCGCTACCTGGCGGTCAGTGTGCGGCTGACGGACCGGCCGGGTGCGCTCGCGACGCTGCTGGGGGTGTTGTCAGTGGTCGACGCCAACGTTCTGGACGTGAGCCATGTGCGGACCGATCCGAGGCTCGGGCTGACCGAGGCGGAGGTCGAGCTGCACCTGGAGACGAAGGGGCCGGCGCACTGCGCCGAGGTCGGCCAGGCGCTGCGCCGGGCCGGGTACACGATCGTCGACTGAACGGCCCGCGCCCGACGGAGGACCGGCTGCTCTGGAGGTCAGAGCCCTCTCGTCACCCACACGAGCGAATTGCATTGGCAGTCGCGATACATCGCGTTACGGTGAATGTGCGGCCGCCGCAGGCGTCCGAAACAGTGCAAACCTAGGCTTTTCGAAGGAATCCCCGAAGACGTGGAGGACTTTTATGCCAGGCGCCATCTACGCCGAAGGCCTGGTCAAGACCTTCGGTGACGTACGGGCTCTGGACGGCGTCGACCTCGACGTCCCCGAGGGCACCGTCCTCGGCCTCCTCGGGCCGAACGGGGCGGGCAAGACCACCGCCGTCCGCTGCCTGACCACCCTCCTGCGACCCGACAGCGGGCGGCTGGAGGTCGCCGGCCTCGACGTGCTCAAGCACCCCAACGAGGTGCGCCGCTCGATCGGCCTGTCCGGCCAGTTCGCGGCGGTCGACGAATACCTCACCGGCCGCGAGAACCTCCAGATGGTCGGCCGGCTCTACCAGATGAGGGCCAGGGCCGCGAAGGCCCGCGCCGAGGAACTGCTGGAGCAGTTCGACCTCACCGACGCCGCCGACCGCACGGCCAAGACCTACTCCGGAGGCATGCGCCGCCGCCTCGACCTGGCCGCGGCCCTGGTCGTCTCACCACCGGTGATGTTCATGGACGAGCCGACGACCGGCCTCGACCCACGCAACCGCCAACTCCTGTGGGACGTGATCAAGCGTCTCGTCTCCGGCGGTACGACCCTGCTGCTGACCACGCAGTATCTGGAGGAGGCCGACCACCTCGCGCACGACATCGCGGTCGTCGACCGCGGCAAGGTCATCGCCCGCGGCACCTCCGACCAGCTCAAGGCCCGCACCGGCGGCGAGCGCATCGAGGTCGTGGTCCATGAACGCGACCAGATCCCCACCGCCCGCGAGGTTCTCACCGGGTACGGCAAGGGCGAGACCAGCATCGAGGAGCACACCCGCAAACTCACCGTGCCCGTCACCGGCGGCGCGAAGCTCCTCGCCGAGGTCATCCGCGAGCTGGACACCCGCGGCATAGAGATGGACGACATAGGCCTGCGCCGGCCCACCCTCGACGACGTCTTCCTGTCCCTGACCGGACATGTGGCCGAGGAGAAGGCCGAGGAGAACGGCGCCGGGAAAGCCAAGGGCAAGGGCAAGGAGGTCGTCGCATGACCGCCGTCACCGACACCGTCCGGGGAACGGCCACCGCCCACCCCATGAGCCAGTCCGTCCGCGACTCACTGGTCGTTGCAAAACGCAACTTGATTCGCATGTCACGGATTCCCGAGATGGTCATTTTCGGGCTCATCCAGCCCATCATGTTCGTGGTGCTGTTCACCTACGTCTTCGGTGGCTCCATGCAGATCGGCGGCAGCACCAGCGCCACCGCCTACAAGAACTTCCTGATGGCGGGGATCTTCGCGCAGACCGTCACCTTCGCCACCGCCGGTGCCGGCGCGGGCATAGCCGACGACATGCACAAGGGCCTGATAGACCGCTTCCGCTCCCTGCCGATGGCGCGCGGTGCGGTGCTCACCGGCCGGACCCTCGCCGACCTCGTCCAGACCGCGCTCACCCTGCTCGTCCTGGCGGTCGTCGCCCTCCTGGTCGGCTGGCGCCCCGGCTCGGACGGTTACACCAACGCCGGACGGATTCTGGCCGCCTTCGGGCTGCTGCTCCTGCTCGGTTACGCGTTCACCTGGATCGGCGCCCTGATAGGCCTGAGCGTCCGCACCCCGGAGGCGGCCACCTCCGGAGGGCTGATCTGGCTCTTCCCGGTGACCTTCATATCCAACGCGTTCGTCGACACCAGCAACATGACGCCCTGGCTGCGCCACATCGCCGAGTGGAACCCGTTCAGCGCCACGGTCCAGGCGTGCCGGGTGCTGTTCGCCAATCCCGGACAGTCACCCTCTGACGCCTGGCCCATGGTGCACCCGGTCTGGGCCTCGCTGATCTACTCGGTCCTGATCGTGCTGATCTTCCGCACCCTGGCGGTGCGCAAGTACCGCTCGGCGACGGCCTGACCGCCGGGCCCGACATGGCGAAGCCCCCGGCAACTCGGGTGCCAGGGGCTCGTCAGGAGAGAAAGGTGGCTCAGCCGTTGTAGGGCTCGGCCTTGAGGATGCGCACGGAGGCCTTCTTGCCGTTCGGCAGTTCGTACTCCGCGTCCTCGCCGACCTTGTGACCGATCACGCCGGTGCCCAGCGGGGACTGCGGCGAGTAGGTCTCGATGTCGGCGCTCGCGTACTCGCGGGAGGCGAGCAGGAACGTCATGGTGTCGTCCTCGTCACCGTCGAAGGCGATCGTCACGACCATGCCGGGCGCCACGGCACCGTCCGCGGAGGCCGGAGCCTCGCCGACCTTGGCGTTCTCGAGGAGCTGGGTCAGCTGGCGCACACGGAGCTCCTGCTTGCCCTGCTCCTCCTTGGCCGCGTGGTACCCGCCGTTCTCGCGCAGGTCGCCCTCCTCGCGCGCGGCCGCGATCTTGGCGGCGATCTCCGTGCGCGCAGGACCAGTAAGGTGCTCAAGCTCTTCCTTGAGCTTGTTGTACGCCTCCTGGGTAAGCCAGGTGACGGACTCGCTGGTCTGGGTCACAGGTGCTCCTCGTCGGTACTGGGAATACAAAGCATCGCCCTACCCTCAAGCATGTTCCTCAGGGGATGGGCGAAACCACGAGCCTAACAATTCCGCGGGCAAAGGGGGAGGACATAAGCCACTAGAATTACGTCAACGCAGGTCAGCGCCTACGCAATGGGGAGGACAGGGTGCCCTCAGTCGGCGTGGCAGCCCAGTAGCTCGGCCGTCGTGCCCTTGGCCGTCGTGCGAAGGGTGACCACCTTGTCGATCCGGGTGTCCGACCCGGAGAAGCGGAAGTCCGCCCGGCCCACCTCGGTGCCGTCGTCCGCCTGGGAGCGCACGGTGCAGTAGCCGCTCGCCCCCGCGTCCTTGCGGACCTCCAGATGCACCTCGACCGCGTCGTCCGAGGTGGCCTTGAAGGTGATCACCTCGGCGCTGATCTTGTTCTGGCCGACGTAGTGGTAGGCGAAGAAACCGACGATCACCAGCAGGACCCCGCCCAGCACGGCGCCGACGATCTTCAGGGTGCGGTCGGCACGCTCGTCCGAGGCACGGCCGTAGCGGCCTTCGGGCACTTTGGTGCTCGCCGTGCTCATGATCGTCCTCTCGGCAGGCCAGGGCCCTGGAATTATTCGCCCCCCGATTCGGTCACTATAGAAGCCTGCGATCGCGCCGGTTCACACGGGCGCCGACTTACCGAGGATTGAGTCTTGACTGACCAGCTGCGACTGATGGCCGTGCACGCGCACCCCGACGACGAGTCGAGCAAGGGCGCGGCCACCATGGCGAAGTACGTGTCCGAGGGGGTGGACGTGCTGGTGGTGACCTGCACGGGCGGGGAGCGCGGCTCCATCCTCAATCCCAAGCTTCAGGGCGACAAGTACATCGAGGAGCACATCCACGAGGTACGCAAGAAGGAGATGGACGAGGCCCGCGAGATCCTCGGCATCAAGCAGGAGTGGCTCGGCTTCGTCGACTCCGGTCTGCCCGAGGGCGACCCGCTGCCGCCGCTGCCCGAGGGCTGCTTCGCGCTGGAGGACGTCGACAAGGCGGCCGGCGAACTGGTGAAGCAGATCCGCTCCTTCCGTCCCCAGGTGATCACCACCTACGACGAGAACGGCGGCTACCCGCACCCCGACCACATCATGACCCACAAGATCTCGATGGTGGCGTTCGAGGGCGCGGACGACACCGCGAAGTACCCCGAGGACGAGTACGGGCCGGCGTACCGGCCGCTGAAGCTGTACTACAACCAGGGCTTCAACCGGCCCCGCACCGAGGCGCTGCACCAGGCGCTGCTCGACCGCGGTCTGGAGTCGCCGTACGGGGAGTGGCTCAAGCGCTGGGACGAGTTCGGTCAGAAGGAGCGCACGCTCACCACGCACATCCCGTGCGCGGAGTTCTTCGAGATCCGGGACAAGGCGTTGATCGCCCACGCCACGCAGATCGATCCCGACGGCGGCTGGTTCCGGGTGCCGATGGAGATCCAGAAGGAGGTCTGGCCGACCGAGGAGTACGAGCTCGCGAAGGCTCTCGTCGATACGTCCATCCCCGAGGACGACCTCTTTGCGGGCGTCCGGGACAATGCCTGACATGAGCGCAAGCGTGAGCCTGGCAATGACGCATCTCGTCCCCCTCGCCAAGGAGGTCGACGAGAACAAGGTCACCCCCGGTGTCCTCGGCTTCATCGTGTTCGCGGCGATGGCACTGGCGGTGTGGGCCCTGATGAAGTCGATGAGCAAGCACATGGGCAAGGTCGACTTCAAGGAGGCCCCGGTGGACGGCGAGGAGACCGCCGCCCCGGGTCCGACGGGGAAGGCCTCCCCGGCCAAGGGCTGACCCGTCCCGGCCGGACGCCGGGCTCAGGACAGGACGCGGTCCCTCTCCTGAGCCCGCACCCCCGGGGTGCGCATGCCCGAGCCCGCACTCCCGGGCCAGGGCCCCCGCCTGAGCCGCCCGCCGGGCCTGCCTGCCCCACCTCGCACGGCGGGCCGCCGCGCAGGGCTCGCAGAGCTGAGCCCGCCCGCCCGGCCGCTGCGCGGGCTCGCGCACAAGGGCCCGCAATCCGCGGCCCCCGCCCGGCCGCTGCGCGGGCTCGTACACAAGGGCCCGCAATCCGCGGCCCCCGCCCGGGTCCGGACGCCCGAGCCTGCCCCCCGGCCCCCGCCTGGGCCCGCTCGCCCGGACGCGCACGCCGGGCTGCGGTCGAGCCCGCCCGCCCCCGGGCCCGCTCCCGGATGCCCAGCTCGCCCGCCTGGTTCCGCTCGGCCGGGCCCGCCCGCCCAGTCCGCCTGCCTGGCCCGCACAGCAGAGCCCGCCCGCCCAGCTCGCCCGCCTGGTTCCGCTCGGCCGGGCCCGCCCGCCCAGTCCGCCCGCCTGGCCCGCACAGCAGAGCCCGCCCGCTCGGGCCCGCCCGCCCAGCTCGCCCGCCTCGCTCGCCGCCTGGCCCCGCTCGGCCGGGCCCGCCCGCCCAGGCCCGAACAGGCCGGGCCCGCCCTCCCGGGCCCCCACAGCCGAGCCCGCCCTCCCGAGCCCGCCCTCCCGAGCCCGCCCTCCCGAGCCCGCCCTCCCAGGCCCCCAGAGCCGAGCCCGTCCGCCCAGGCCCGCGCACCCGGGCCGTACGGCCGGACCCCGTAGGGGGGCGTAGGCCCGGCTCCCTACCGCTCGTCGGCCGGTGGGTTTAGTGCCACTCCCATTACCTCTCGTTCGTGGCGGCCCGGTACCAGGCCGAGGCGCCAGGCCTGCCAGCCGGTTTCCGGGTGGATGCCGCGGTCCAGGAGGACGGTGTAGGCCGCGATGGACTCGGACAGCTTGGTGTCGCGCAGGGGGTGGGTGGTGCGGTTGAGCTGGGCCAGTTCCTCCTGGGCGACGGCCGTGCCGACCTCCGTGCCGCCCGGTGCGCCGTACGGCAGGAGGGTGCAGCGCAGGAAGCGGGCCCAGTCCTCGCCCCGGCGGTCGCCGTAGGAGGAGAACAGGGCGGCGGCCTCGGCGCACAGGGCGAGGGCCTGCTCGGTGCGGGCGTTGCCCGCCTCGATGATCGCGAGTTCCACGCAGGTCCAGGCCTCGCCGTGGGCGACGCCGATGCGCTGGAAGTCGGCGCGGGCGTCGACGAGGAGCTGCCGGGCGAAACCGGAGTTGCGCAGGGAGCCGGTCTGGGCGGCCCGCTGGTCCCGGGTGACGCGCGCGGAGTGATGGCGGGCGCAGGCGAGGCCGTAGACGTCGCGCATCCGGGAGAACAGGGAGCGTGAGCGTTCCAGTTCGCGCACGGAGGCGTCCAGGTCGCCGGTCTCCTCCAGGGCGAGGCCCAGGTAGTACACGGTCCAGGCCTCGCCGCGGGCGTCCTCGTTGGCGCGGTGCCGGGCCGCCGCCGCGCGCAGCCCCTCCACCGCGGGGGACGGTTCGCCGGCGATCATGCGGGCCCGGGCCAGCTGGGTCAGCGCCCAGGCCGCGCCGCGTTCGTCGCGGGTACGGCCGTACAGATCGAGGGCGCGCCGCAGGTCGGCCTCGGCGGCGCGGACGTCGCCGCGGCGCAGGTTGAGCTGGCCGAGCTGGAAGTGGGCCCAGGCCTCGCCGTGGACGGAGCCGCCCTCGCGGTGCAGGACCAGGGAGCGGGTCAGCAGGTCGAGGGCCTCGCCGAGCCGGGCCCGGTCGCGTTCCACCGCGGCCAGCGCGTGCATGGTCCAGGCGCGGTCGGTCGCCAGCTTGGGTGCGGCCTGCAGATCGAGTGCCTCCCGCAGTTTCGCCGCCGCCTCGGTGAGGCTGCCCTGGTGGTGCAGGGTGATGCCGAGGGAGCACAGGGCACGGGCGGCGCCCGCGTCGTGATGGGCCTGCAGATACAGGTCGACGACGGAGGCCAGGGTCGCACGGGCCTTGTCGAGTTCGCCGAGCTGCCGGGCCGCGATGCCCGTACGCCACTGCACGGACCGCACCAGCAGGTCCTGGCCGACCGACTGGGCGAGCTCGCTGATCTCGCCGAGGCGGTAGAGGTCGCCGCGCAGCAGGCAGTAGTCGCACAGGGCGCCCAGCAGGCTCAGGACGGCGGTCTCGTGCACGCCCTCCGCCTGGCGCAGGGTCGCGGTGATGAAGCTCGACTCGTCGTCCAGCCAGCGCAGGGCCTCGTCGAGGGAGGTGAAGCCGTGCGGGGTGAAGCGGTCGGAGCGGGTCGACATGTTGCCGTCGACGAGGCGCAGGACGGAGTCGGCGAGTTCGGCGTGGCTGACGATCAGGCGTTCCTGGGCCGCCGTGAGCTCCGTCTGTTCCTCCTCGTCCAGCAGCCGGGCCTGGGCGAAGGCGCGGACGAGGTCGTGCAGACGGTAGCGGTCGCCGCGGACCCGGTCGACCAGGCCCGCGTCCGCGAGGGCGGTCAGATGGCGGGCGGCCTCCGTGCGGTCGGTGGCGAGGAGGGCGGCGGCCGCGGCCGCGCCGAGCGAGGCCCGTCCGGCGAGGGCGAGGCGCCGCAGCAGTCGGCGGGTGCTTTCGGGCTGGTCGGTGTAGCGCAGCCAGAGCGCGCGCTCCACGGGCTCGACGGGGCCGTACGCGCCGAGGTCGGTGGCCAGTGCGCGTGGGGAGCGCGGGCCCAGCGAGGAGCCCGCGATCCGCAGTGCCAGCGGCAGCCCGCCGCACAACTGCCGTATCCGGTCGGCGGATTCGGCGTCGTACGGGCCCGTGGCGTCCTGGGCGGCGGCGCTCAGCAGTTCCTCGGCGCCCGCCGCCTCCAGGGGCCGTACGGGCAGATGGTGCACCCAGGCGGACAGCTCGGCGGGAAGCGCCAGCGGGTTGCGGGTGGTGACCAGGACGAGGCTGTCGGAGCGTTCCGGGACGAGGGTGCGTACCTGCTCGGGGGTGGAGGCGTCGTCGAGGAGCACGATGACCGGCAGACCGGTGAGGTGCTGGTAGTAGAGGTCGGCGAGGCGTTTGACCTGCTGGTCGGGGGAGGAGCGCTCGCGGAAGAGGAGCTGTTCGCGGGGCGCGCCGAGCCGGTTCAGCAGATGCAGTAAGGCGTCCCGGGTGGCCAGCGGGGTGTTCTCCGCGCTGTCGCCGCGCAGGTCGACGACGCACGCGCCGCGGAACTGGTCGCGCAGGTCGTGCGCGGCCCGTACCGCGAGGGCGCTGCGGCCGCTGCCGGGCGGGCCGTGCAGGACGACGACCGTGGGCCTGGTCTGTGTGCTCGCCCGGGCCGACTGCACCCACTGCCGGATCTGCGCGAGCTCCGCCCGTCGGCCGGCGAACGGGCCCTTCGCCTCGGGGAGTTGGGTGAACGACTGCTCCAGGACCGTCCGTCCGCGTGCCGCCGCGCTCTTGTCGGCGCCCTTCAGCTGGGGGCCGGGCGTCTTCTTCGGCCGGGGACCGGTCGTCGCGTCGAGCACCCGCTGCTGGTCCAGGAACGGGCGGATCCCGCGTACCTCCAGCGCGGTCAGCCACTGCAGCCGCAACTGTTCGGCGCCGCCGGGCTGTCCGACCTCGCCGGCGCGGTGGTGGGCGGCCGGCAGATGGGAGCCCGCCACCTTCACGACCGTCGCCGCGGCCCCGACCACCCCGACGGCCACCCCGGCCCCGAGGGCGGTGCCGGGTCCGGTGCCGAGGGCCAGGTCGGCGACCGCGGTCGTGACCGCGGCAACTCCCGCGACCAGCAGAGGCGTCCGTCCGCCGCCCTCCCGGGCGTACCGCTGCGCGAAGCTGACCCGCCCGGCGTCCCGTTCGTCCAGGGCGCGGGCGTAGGCCTCGTACTCCTCGGCGGCGGTCTGCGCCATCGCGTCCAGTGCCCCGCGCGCCCGTGTGAGGAGGGCCTGCCGGTCGGTTCGTCCGCCCGACCGGCGTACCTCCTCCTCCACGGCCCGTGCCAACAACCGCTCGGCCTCCGCTTTGTGGCTGTCCCGCATGTCCCGTCCCCCTCCGGCGCCAACCAGCATCCCCACGAGTGTGCTTCGGGGGACGCGGGAGCGCGAGAGGGGCGACGGGCGGGGTGATCGCCCGCCGTCGCAGGACTCACCGTCGCCGGTCGGGCAGGATGGAGGTATGCCGAATCGACTGGCCCATGAGACGTCCCCGTATCTGCTCCAGCACGCCGACAATCCGGTGGACTGGTGGCCCTGGTCGGGGGAGGCCTTCGAGGAGGCGCGGCGGCGGGGGGTGCCGGTGCTGCTGAGTGTCGGGTACAGCAGTTGCCACTGGTGCCATGTCATGGCGCACGAGTCGTTCGAGGACCGGGCGACCGCCGACCAGCTCAACGCGGACTTCGTGAGCATCAAGGTGGACCGCGAGGAACGGCCCGACGTGGACGCCGTCTACATGGAGGCCGTGCAGGCCGCCACCGGGCAGGGTGGGTGGCCGATGACGGTGTTCCTGACGCCGGAGGCGGAGCCGTTCTATTTCGGTACGTACTTCCCGCCGGCGCCCCGGCACGGGATGCCGTCGTTCCGGCAGGTGCTGGAGGGCGTGCGGCAGGCGTGGGGGGAGCGGCGGGACGAGGTCGCGGAGGTCGCGGGGAAGATCGTGCGGGATCTGGCGGAGCGGGAGATCTCCTTCGGGGACGGGAAGGCGCCGGGGGAGCAGGAGCTGTCGCAGGCGCTGCTGGGGCTGACGCGGGAGTACGACCCGCAGCGCGGCGGGTTCGGCGGGGCGCCGAAGTTCCCGCCGTCCATGGTGATCGAGTTCCTGCTGCGGCATCACGCCCGTACCGGCGCCGAGGGCGCGTTGCAGATGGCGCAGGACACCTGTGAGCGGATGGCGCGGGGCGGGATCTACGACCAGCTCGGCGGCGGGTTCGCCCGGTACTCCGTCGACCGGGACTGGACGGTGCCGCACTTCGAGAAGATGTTGTATGACAATGCCCTGCTCTGTCGGGTCTATGCGCACCTCTGGCGGGCCACCGGCTCCGAGCTGGCGCGGCGCGTCGCCCTGGAGACCGCCGACTTCATGGTGCGGGAGCTGCGGACCGAGGAGGGCGGGTTCGCCTCGGCGCTCGACGCCGACAGCGACGACGGCACCGGGAAGCATGTCGAGGGCGCGTACTACGTGTGGACGCCCGCGGAGCTGACCGAGGTGCTCGGCGCCGAGGACGCGCGGCTCGCCGCGCACTACTTCGGGGTCACCGAGGAGGGCACCTTCGAGCAGGGCGCCTCCGTGCTGCGGCTGCCCCAGCAGGACCATGTCTTCGACGCGGAGAAGATCGCCGGCATCACACGGCGGCTCTTCGACGCCCGTGCCCGGCGGGCCGCCCCCGGCCGGGACGACAAGGTCGTCGCCGCCTGGAACGGGCTCGCCATCGCCGCGCTCGCCGAGACCGGCGCCTACTTCGACCGCCCCGACCTGGTGGCCGCGGCCGTGGGCGCCGCCGATCTCCTCGTACGGCTGCATCTCGACGAGCGGGCCCGGCTCTCCCGTACCAGCAAGGACGGGCAGGCCGGGGCCAACGCGGGGGTGCTGGAGGACTACGGCGATGTCGCCGAGGGGTTCCTCGCGCTGGCCTCGGTGACCGGGGAGGGGGTCTGGCTGGAGTTCGCGGGGTTCCTGCTGGACCACGTCCTCGCGCGGTTCGCCGACCCGGAGTCGGGTGCGTTGTACGACACGGCCGCCGACGCCGAGCGGCTGATCCGCAGGCCGCAGGACCCGACGGACAACGCCGTCCCCTCCGGGTGGACCGCGGCGGCCGGTGCGCTGCTGGGCTATGCCGCCCACACCGGTTCCGAGGCGCACCGCACGGCCGCCGAGAAGGCCCTCGGGGTCGTCAAGGCGCTGGGGCCGCGGGTGCCCCGGTTCATCGGCTGGGGGCTCGCGGCGGCCGAGGCGCTGCTCGACGGTCCGCGCGAGGTGGCCGTCGTGGCGGCCGAGTTCGACGATCCGGCCGCGAAGATCCTGCTCCGTACGGCGCTGCTCGGCGCGGCGCCGGGGGCGGTCGTGGCGTACGGCACGGTCGGCAGCGAGGAGTTTCCGCTGCTCGCCGACCGGACGCTGAGGGACGGTGAACCGACGGCGTACGTCTGCCGCAACTTCACCTGCGACGCCCCGACGACCGACCCGGAACGCCTTCGTCTCGCTTTGGGCGGCTGAAGGGGCCTCGCGGGTCGGCCGGCCGGCCGGTGGACTCCGGTGGGGCGTCCCGAGATCCGAACCCGGACGCCTTCGTCTCGCTTTGGGCGGCTGAAGGGGCCCCGCGGGTCGGCCGGCCGGCCGTGGACTCAGGTGGGGCGTCCCGAGATCCGAACCCGGACGCCTTCGTCTCGCTTTGGGCGGCTGAAGGGGCCCCGCGGGTCGGCCGGCCGGCCGTGGACTCAGGTGGGGCGTCCTGAGATCCGAACCCGGACGCCTTCGCAGCGCCTTGGGCGACCGAAGATGCCCGTCGGCGGGGCCGAAGCGGTCGGCCGGCGCGACAGAAGCGGTCGTCCGGCGCGGCTGAAGCGGCCCGCTAGCGCGTGAACTCCGCCAGGGCGCGCTCCACGATGGCCTCGAGCTGTTCGTGGTGCGCGCCCTTCCAGTAGGCGCGGCCGCAGGAGGCGCACTGGGCGAAGACGTCGTAGGAGCGGTGGGTGCCGTGTGCGAGCTGGTCGGCGACCTCGTCCTTGGTGGCCTCGCGGAGCAGGCCGTTGCAGGCGGTGCAGCGGGTCCAGGGGGCGAGGTCGGGGCGGAAGCGGTCGAGGACGTCACGGAGTTGGTCGTCCGGGCTGGTGCTGTAGATGTAGGCGCCCGCCCAGAGCTCACGGCGGCGCAGCAGGCCCCGGTCGCGGCTGAGCATGACCCGTTGTTCGGCGGCCGAGCGGGTGGCGAGGGCCGGGTCGCCGATGTCGGTGGACTCGTAGGCGGTGTCCACGCCGAGCAGCCGCATCCGGCGGGCCAGCGTGCCGAGGTGGACGTCGAGGAGGAAGCGCAGGGGGGCGCCGGGGACCTGCTGGGGGCGGGCGACGGGGCGGACCGTCACCCGCTCGCCGTGCGCCGGGACGTGGGAGACCGGCACCTCGCGGCCGTCGACGACGAGGGTGCCGACCTCCGTCAGCGGGACGCCGAGGGACTCGACGACATGGCCGAGGGTGGAGACGCCGTCGACGGCGAGCGGGTGGGTGCCGGTCCGGCGGGCGTGCGGGACGAACAGGGCCAGCTCGGGGGCCACTTCGACGTGGATCTCGGGTGGGTTCACCTGGTCAGGATGGCATGCGGGAGGGGCTCCGCCTCAGCGGTTTTCGACGGGCAGGCCGTTCTGGAGGACGTCCAGGGCGCGGTCGAGGAGGGCGGGGAAGTCTCCCTGGTGGCCCTGCTCGGCCCAGTACATGGAGGTCTCCATCAGTCCGCCGATGAGCGACATCGTGTACACGCGCACTTCCAGGCTGTCGGGGGGGAGGCCGGTGCGCTCGGCCACCGCGGTGGCGAACATCCGGCCCGTGACCGACATGCTCTCCATCATCCGCGAGCGCACCGCGGGAACCTGGACCAGCAGGTGGGTGCGGATGCGCGCCACCTCGGGGTCCTCCTCGATGCCGGTGCGCACGGCCTCCTGCATCACGTACCGGACGGTCTGCGCCCACGGCTCGTCCGCCGGGCGGGCCCGCAGTTCCTCCAAGAGGATCGGGTCGTACTCGTCCGTGAGGACGATGTCCTCCTTGGTCGGGAAGTAGCGGAAGACGGTCGACGGCGACACCTCGGCGCGCTCGGCGATCTGGTCGATCGTCGTGGCGTCGTACCCCTGCTCCTTGATCAGCGCGTACGTCGCGGTGCGGATCGCCTCGCGCGTCTTGATCTTCTTGCGCTCGCGCAGACCCAGTGGGGGGCGGTCGGCGGGGGAGGTGGTGCGGGCGGCCGTCATGGGCTTCATTCTCAGGCATCCGCCTCGTGCGGGGCCACCGCGGGCCGCGCGCTCCCGGCGCTGCGGGCCGCGGCCGTCCCCGGCAGGAAGGCCGCCGCGAGCAGCGCGGAGACCAGGGCGGCGATCCCGCACACCAGCAGGGCCAGGGTCATGCCGTGCACATAGGCGGCGTCCGCGGAGGCCGCCAGGTGCGCGGAGCCCGTCTTCTCGGCGATCACGTGTGCGGCGACGACCGAGTCCCCGGCGGTGTCGGCGGCCGAGGCGGGCAGGCCGGTGACGTCGAGGCGGTCGCGGAAGGCGCCCGCGAGCAGGCTGCCGAGCAGGGCGATACCGATGGCGCCGCCGACCTGGCGCAGGGTCATCAGCAGTCCCGAGCCGCTGCCGGCGCGGTCGGAGGGCAGGGTGCCGAGGGCGCCGGACATCGCGGGCACGATCGAGAACCCGAAGCCGGCTCCGGCGACGGACAGCCACAGCGCGGTGAAGCCGTAGCCGGAGTCGACGGTCGTACGACTGCCCAGGAGCGCGGCGAAGGCCAGCACCACCAGGCCCGCGCTCACCACGGCCCGGGCGCCGAAGCGGGCGACGACCGGCTGCGCGGCCCGCGCGGCGACCATCAGCCCGCCCATCATCGGCAGCAGCCGCACCCCGGTGCCGAGGGCGTCGTGGCCGAGGACGGCCTGGAGATAGGGCGGCAGGACGAACATCAGGCCGGACAGGACGAACATCACCAAGGTGGCCGCGAGGGTGTTGAACAGGAAGCCCCGGTGGGCGAGCAGCCCCATGTCGAGCATGGGCCGCGACGCCTTGCGCTCGCGCAGGACCAGCGCGGTGATCAGTACGGCGGCCACCGCGAACATGGCGACGACCAGGGGGTCGCCCCAGCCTCGGGTGGGCGCCTCGATGATCGCGTAGATCAGCGTGCCGAGCCCGGTGGCGGTGAGCGCGGTGGAGACGGTGTCGACCGTGGGGGAGGCGGGGTCGCGGGTCTCCGGCAGCAGCAGGACGCAGGCGGCGATGCCGAGGGCGGCCATCGGGAGGTTGATGAGGAAGACGGAGCCCCACCAGAAGTGGTTGAGCAGCCAGCCGCCGATGATCGGGCCGAGCGGCAGACCGAGGGTCGAGCCGGCGGAGACGATGCCGACGGCCTTGGTGCGCTCCTCGGGGGCGAACAGCGAGGGCAGGACGGACAGCGCGAGGGGGGTGACCAGCGCGGCCCCGACGCCCATCACCGCGCGGGCGGCGACGACCGCCTCGACGCCCCCGGCCAGAGCGCCCACCAGTGAGCCGGCGAGGAAGACGGCCAGTCCGGTGATGAGCATCCGGCGCCGTCCGAACCGGTCGCCGAGGAGGCCTGCGGGGAGCATCAGCGCGGCGAAGACGACGACGTAGGCGTCGGCCATCCACTGCTGTTCGCCGGTGGTGGCGCCGAGGTCCCGGGCCATCGTGGGGAGCGCCACGTTGAGGATCGTCATGTCGAAGCCGAGCGTGAGCATGCTCGCGACCAGGGCCCCGAGGGCCCACCAGCGGCGGGGATCGCGTCCCACCTCGGAAGCGTTCGTGACAGTAACCATGAAATGAAAGTAACTCTCAAAACATAGTTGGTGTCAATTGCCATGGGGTACGAAAAAGGGCCACGGCGGAGAAGCCGTGGCCCTGGGATGGCGGAAAAGTGACGCTACGCGTGCTGGTACGCCACCAGCGAGATCCCGACGTAGTGGACGACGAACGCGGCGAGCGTGAGCAAGTGGAAGACCTCGTGGAAGCCGAACCACCGAGGTGAGGGGTTGGGGCGCTTGATGCCGTAGATCACGCCGCCGGCGCTGTAGAGGAGCCCGCCGACGACGACCAGCACCAGGACCGCGATCCCGCCCGTGCGCATGAAATCCGGCAGGAAGAAGACGGCCGCCCAGCCCATCGCGATGTAGCAGGGGGTGTACAGCCAGCGCGGGGCGCCGACCCAGAAGACCCGGAAGGCGATGCCCGCGAGCGCCGCGCCCCAGATGCCCCACAGCAGCCACTGGCCCTTGCCCCCCGGCAGGAGCAGCAGGGTCAGCGGGGTGTAGGTGCCCGCGATGATCAGGAAGATGTTGGCGTGGTCGAGGCGGCGCAGGATGCCGTCCATGCGCGCGTTCCAGTTGCCCCGGTGGTAGAGCGCGCTCACGCCGAACAGCAGGCAGGCGGTGAGCGCGTAGATGCCACAGGCGATCCGGCCCCGGGCGGAGTCCGCGAGGGCGGTGAGCACCAGGCCGGCGATGAGGGCGGCCGGGAACATGCCGAGATGCAGCCAGCCGCGCAGCTTGGGCTTGATCTCGTCCGGCAGGGAGAGCGCGAGCGGACCGCGGCCGTCGGCCGGCGTGTCCGTGGGCGCGTCGGGGACAGGCGCAGTCATGGGCCGCATCGTACCTACGGAACCGTAAGTTACGGATCAGTCCTGCGGGTTCAGGGGCGAAGAGTGGCCATCATCTCACGGTGGCGTCCCGCGGGATCGCGCGGGTTCATTCCAAAGAATCTTCTGCTGAACGTCAAGTGGACGCAAAGAAGCGCGGTTATGCGTGGCGATGCTCACTCCGCTCACCTGTGACGCCTTCTGGACAGATGGGCGCAAGCGTCGGATGATCAGATGAGTGCGGTCGGCACCGGATGAGCGCTGAAGATCCAGTCGCCAAGCATCCGGGCCGCAGCCCCCACGGGGCCTCCAACAAAAAACCCCTCACCTAGGAGCGATCGTGGCGCGCGACATCGCGGCTCCCACCGTCATCCCGACCAACCACCAGGAACTGATCTCGTGGGTGAACGAGATCGCCGAACTGACACAGCCGGACAGCGTGGTCTGGTGCGACGGATCCGAGGCCGAGTACGAGCGCCTGTGCGGGGAGCTCGTCGAGAAGGGCACCTTCAAACGGCTCGACCCGATCAAGCGCCCCAACTCCTACTACGCCGCTTCCGACCCGACCGATGTCGCGCGGGTCGAGGACCGGACGTTCATCTGCTCCGAGAAGGAGGAGGACGCCGGCCCGACGAACCACTGGAAGGCGCCCGCCGAGATGCGGGAGATCTTCTCCGGGGAGAAGGGCGTCTTCCGCGGCTCGATGCGCGGCCGGACGATGTACGTCGTCCCGTTCTGCATGGGCCCGCTCGGCTCGGACCTCTCCGCGATCGGCGTCGAGATCACCGACTCCGCCTACGTCGCGGTGTCCATGCGCACCATGACCCGCATGGGGCAGCCCGTCCTGGACGAGCTCGGCGCCGACGGCTTCTTCGTCAAGGCCGTGCACACCCTCGGCGCGCCGCTGGAGGAGGGCCAGGCGGACGTTCCGTGGCCGTGCAACTCGACCAAGTACATCTCGCACTTCCCCGAGAGCCGCGAGATCTGGTCCTACGGCTCCGGCTACGGCGGCAACGCCCTGCTCGGCAAGAAGTGCTACGCCCTGCGGATCGCCTCCGTCATGGCCCGTGACGAGGGCTGGCTGGCCGAGCACATGCTGATCCTCAAGCTGACCCCGCCGCAGGGCGAGTCGAAGTACGTCGCCGCCGCGTTCCCCTCCGCCTGCGGCAAGACCAACCTCGCCATGCTGGAGCCCACCATCTCCGGCTGGACCGTCGAGACGATCGGTGACGACATCGCCTGGATGCGCTTCGGTGAGGACGGCCGGCTGTACGCCATCAACCCCGAGGCCGGCTTCTTCGGCGTCGCGCCCGGCACCGGCGAGCACACCAACGCCAACGCGATGAAGACCCTGTGGGGCAACTCCGTCTTCACCAACGTCGCCCTCACCGACGACAACGACATCTGGTGGGAGGGCATGACGGAGGAGACCCCGGCCCACCTCACCGACTGGAAGGGCAACGACTGGACGCCGTCCGCGGACGTCCCGGCCGCCCACCCCAACGCCCGCTTCACCGTCCCGGCCTCGCAGTGCCCGATCATCGCGCCCGAGTGGGAGGACCCCAAGGGTGTGCCGATCTCGGCGATCCTCTTCGGCGGGCGGCGCGCGAGCGCGGTCCCGCTGGTGACGGAGTCCTTCGACTGGAACCACGGTGTCTTCCTCGGCGCGAACGTCGCCTCCGAGAAGACCGCCGCCGCCGAGGGCAAGGTCGGCGAGCTGCGCCGCGACCCGTTCGCCATGCTGCCGTTCTGCGGCTACAACATGGGCGACTACATGGGCCACTGGGTCGATGTCGCCAAGGGCAAGGACCAGGCGAAACTCCCGAAGATCTACTACGTCAACTGGTTCCGCAAGAACGACGAGGGCGCTTTCGTCTGGCCCGGCTTCGGTGAGAACAGCCGCGTCCTGAAGTGGATCGTCGAGCGGCTCGACGGCAAGGCCGAGGGCGTGGAGACCCCGATCGGCGTCCTGCCGACCCGGGACGCCCTGGACACCAAGGGCCTGGAACTGTCCGACGCCGACCTCGACTTCCTCCTCACGGTCGACAAGGAGGTCTGGCGCGAGGAGGCCGCCCTGGTCCCCGAGCACCTCAACACCTTCGGCGAGCACACCCCGAAGGAGCTGTGGGACGAGTACCGCGCACTGGTGCGGCGCCTGGGCTGACGCCCTCCACACACGCCGCGGCCGGCTACCGATCGAGCCCTGACCAGCAATATCGTCACGGCCGGCCGCGGTGAACAGCACCACAGACCGGCGAGGTTCCGCACAACGGCGTGGGGAACCCTGGGCCTGTCGTCACCACCCGTCCGCCCCGACGGGGAGGTGGCGGCAGGCCTTCGCCCGTTCACGCCGCCTTCGCGAACACCCACCACCGCAGCAGTGTGAACCGCAGTATCGTCGCGGTCCCGTTGGCCACGACCAGCGCGGCGATCTCCACGCGCGGCGCGTCCGACACCATCCGGTGCACCAGGGCGAGGGCGCCGCTGCTGAGCGCGAGCCCGGCGAGGAAGGCCACCAGCCCCTGGAGCTGCTGCCGGGCGACACCCTCCGTGCCGCGCACCCCGAAGGTGAACCGGCGGTTGGCGGCGGTGTTCGCCACGGCGGTGGTGAAGAGCGCGACCAGGTTGGCGAGCTGCGCGTCGAGCACCGGCCGAAGCGCGGTGAACAGGCCGAGGTGGGCGAGTGTGGACAGCACCCCGATGACCGCGAACACGGGAAGCTGCCGGGCGACCCCCGCGGTGCGGGGGGCGTGTGTCTCTACGCGCTGAGCCATTCCAGCATTGTACGGTAAGTAAGCAAATACTACCGTAAGTGAGCAGAAGGCCGGTGTCCGTATGTCATCTGTCGAGCTGTCGGTCGTCATTCCGATGTTCAACGAGGAAGAGGCGCTTCCCGCCCTGGCGGAGCGGCTGCGGCCGGTGCTCGACGCGACGGGCGAGACGTACGAGGTCGTCGCCGTCGACGACGGTTCCACGGACGGGACGTCCGGTCAACTCACCCGGCTGCGGACCGGCTGGCCCCAGCTGCGGGTGGTGCGCCTGCGCCGCAACAGCGGACATCAGGCGGCGCTGACCGCCGGACTGCACCACTCCCGCGGCCGCTACACCGCGAGCCTCGACGCCGACCTCCAGGATCCCCCGGAGAAGATCCCGGAGATGCTCGCCCTGGCCCGCGCCCGCCACCTCGACATCGTCTACGGCGTGCGCGGCAACCGCTCCAGCGACACCGGCTTCAAACGCCGTAGCGCGGGCGCCTACTACTGGCTCATGCGCCGGATGGTCGGCAACCATGTCTCGGCCCAGGCGGGCGACTTCCGGCTGCTGTCGCGCGAGGCCCTCGACGCGCTGAAGGCGCTGCCCGACCAGCCGCAGGTGTACCGGCTGCTCATGCCGTGGTTCGGCTTCCCCAGCGGCGAGGTCACCTACCGCCGGGACCCCCGTGTCGCGGGCCGCACCAAGTACCCCCTGCGCAAGATGGTCCTGCTCGCGGTGGACAGCGTCATCGGCTTCTCCGTCGCCCCGCTGCGGCTGGCCGTCTGGCTCGGCGTCCTCGCCTTCGGCGTCTGCCTCGGGATGCTGGCGTACACCCTGGCCGTGTACGCCGCCGGCGACACCACCCGCGGCTGGACCTCCCTGATCATCGCGGTGCTGTTCGTCGGCTCCGTGCAGCTCATCTGCCTGGGGGTGGTCGGCGAGTACATCGGCCGCATCTACACCGCCACCCAGCGGCGGCCCACCTATTACGTCGCCGACGACACCGGTACGCCCCTGGCCCCCGGGGCGGCCGTCACGTCCGGGCCGGCTCGGCCGCGGTCGGGCTGACGAGCCGCGGGCCGGTCGCGGTGGGCGCGGCGGGCGCGTCGCGCAGTTCGCGGGCGGTCGTCCGCAGCAGGGCCATCGTCGCCAGCAGCATCAGCGTGGCGAACGCCGGCATGGGCATGTACGCGGCCAGCGTGGCGGAGTTGCACTTCACATAGCTGCCGAACGAGGCGAGCTGCACCAGCAGCGGCACGTACCAGAGCCGCCGGGGCAGCGCGAACGCGGCCACCGCGGTGAGCACCTCGGCGACGTAGAAGTACCGCTCGTGCATCGAGGGCAGCACGTACGGCACGACGAGCGCGGAGCAGGCGGCCGTCAGCACGATCCCGCGGTCCGTGAGCCCGGCGCCCGTGGGACCGGTGTCCGCGGTGCCCGGCCGGCCCCGCCGCAGGGTCCACACCGTGAGCCCGATCAGCAGCGCCACCAGCGTCCCCGCGACGAGGACCCCCGCCGTGCGGACGGCGTCCGTGTCCGTGCCGTCGGGCATCGAGGCGAAGGCGTAGACGGACGGCGCGTTGACGGACAACTGGTGGTACGTCCCCGTCTGCCGGGCGTAGACCGTCAGCAGTCGCCACGGGTCGGCGCCGAACAGGAACGCCGGCACGTCCAGGGCGAGGTACACCGCGGGGATCGCGAGCAGACTCCGCCACGGCACCCGCCCCAGCACCACCAGAACCAGCAGGAAGGGAAAGAGGAACACGGCCTGGAACTTGACCGCCAGCGCGATCCCGAAGAAGGCGCACGCCCACCACGGCCGCCGCCGCAGCAGGTGGTGGATCCCGCCGACCAGGAAGACCGCGTAGACACCGTCGCACTGCCCCCACCAGCCGCTGTTGGCGACGACGGTGGGCAGCAGGAGCACCACCCCGGCCGCGCCGAAGGCCGCCCAGGACGGGGCGGGACGCAGCCGGGCCACGATCCGGAAGGCGTAGTAGGCCATCGCCAGGTCGCACAGGATCGAGATCCACTTGATCCCGGCCAGCGCCGACACCGGCAGATAGGTCAGCCCCGCCAGCAGATAGAGGTAGGGGACGTTGTAGTCCGAGAAACCGGGGTCGGCGAGGGCGCCGAACCCGCCGTGGGAGGCGAGGTGCCGGTACCAGGGGTCGAGGAAGGTGAGGTAGTCCCCGGACTCCTCGGGGAGCAGGACGATACGGGCCGCGAGGGCGGTCGCCACCAAGGTGTACACGGTCAACGCCCGCACGGTCCGGTCGGGTGTCTGTGTCGTCATCGGGGGCTCCCTGCCGGGCTCGGTGCGGGGGACGGGCTCAGGGAATCCCGGAAGGCTTCCGGCACCTGGGAGAGGAGCGAGGGATCGGTCGCCACCGCGCTGCGGAATTCCTCGGCGGCTTCCCGGTCCCGTCTTCTGCGCGCCCAGAGGTCCCCGAGATGCAGATGGGCCGTGGCCGCCCGGGGGTCGGCGCCGACGGCGCGTTCCAGAAGTCCCATCGCCCGGTCGGGATCGGTCGACTCCAGCAGGAGCGCCTCGTTGTAGAGGGCCGAGGAGAACGCCGGATCGATCTTCAGGGCTTTGTCGTACGCCCTGCGGGCTTCGGCGGCCCGGCCGTCCTGATGGGCGATGACGCCCAGGTTGTACCAGGCGACCTTGTTCTGCGGGTCGAGGCTCAGGACCACCCCGTAGAACCGGGAGGCGCCCTGGGGATCGCCCTTCTGCTGCGCCGCGATCCCGGCCTGCAGCAGGGCATCGGCACTCGGGGGAGTCTGCTTCGAAGAGGCCCGCGCCTCGGTGTTCGAGGTCGCCGCAGCCCAGGCCACGACCGACCACGACATCAGTCCGGTGGCAACTGCAGCCGCACCGGAGAGCACCACCAACAATTGCCTGCGTTTCACCGCATCGACGTTACGAGGCTGTACTGGTGGCACAGGTGTGCGCGGGCCCTCGGGGCACAGGGTCCACCCGAATGCAGTCGGGCGGAAAAAATGGCGCCCGGTCCGCGCGTCGCTGCGGGTGCACGCGGACCGGGGCCGTAGGGGGGACCCCGAGGGGTCAGCCGGCGGTGCTCAGCTCCTGCTGCTCCGCCAGCGCGGCGGCATGGGCTTCCATGCGCTCCGCCGCCAGGATCGCCGCCTTGGTGTCCGCGCGGGACGCGGCGACGACCAGGGCGCGACCCGCTAGGGAGTGCGCCCGCTGGTGCAGGGCCGCGAGACGGGACTCGCGGACGGCGGAGGTCGCCGCGCGGGCCGGCGTCCGTCCTCCCCGCAGCCGGGCCACCTGCTGGGCGAGCCGGGTGGCCGCGCCGTCGAGGTCGGCGGACGGCGCCGGTCCGCGCAGTTCGTCGGTGACGGCGAGCAGGGCCGAGAGATGACCGGCGAGCTGGATGTCCAGCTCCTCCTCGCGGGAGCGGTGGGGGAAGTCGGAGGGCGTGCCGGCCATCGTGCTGTGGACCGACTTGGTGCGGATCGGCTCGTACATGAGGATGGCCTCCTGTGCTCTGACAGGAAGCCATCCTAGCTTAGATTTCGTCTAAAGTTGAGACGTTCACAGAACAGGGCCACAGCCTCTACAGAGGGTGAGCCCCCCGTGGTCAGGGCTGGCCGTAGCCGTCCAGGAAGCGCGCGATCCGGCCCACCGCGTCCCTCAGGTCCGTCGCCGTCGGCAGGGTCACCACCCGGAAGTGGTCCGGCTCGGGCCAGTTGAAGCCGGTGCCCTGGACGACCATGATCTTCTCCTGGCGCAGCAGGTCCAGGACCATCTGCCGGTCGTCCTTGATCTTGAAGACGGTGGGGTCCAGACGCGGGAAGAGGTACAGCGCGCCCTTCGGCCGTACACACGTCACGCCCGGGATCTGCGTCAGCAGCTCGTACGCCGTGTCCATCTGCTCCTTGAGCCGCCCGCCCGGCAGCACCAGGTCGTTGATGGACTGCCGTCCGCTGAGCGCGGCCACCACGCCGTGCTGGCCCGGCATGTTCGCGCACAGCCGCATGTTCGCCAGGATCGTCAGACCCTCGATGTAGGAGTCGGCGTGGGCGCGCGGGCCCGAGATCGACATCCAGCCGACCCGGTAGCCGGCCACCCGGTAGGCCTTCGACATCCCGTTGAAGGTGAGCGTCAGCAGATCCGGGGCCACGGCGGCGGTCGGGGTGTGGGTGGCGCCGTCGTACAGGATCTTGTCGTAGATCTCGTCGGAGCAGACGAGCAGGTTGTGGCGCCGCGCGATGTCGGTGAGCCCCCGGACCATCGCCTCGTCGTACACCGCGCCCGTCGGGTTGTTGGGGTTGATGATGACGATCGCCTTGGTGCGGTCGGTGACCTTGCGCTCGACGTCGGCGAGGTCCGGCATCCAGTCCGACTGCTCGTCGCACCGGTAGTGCACGGCCGTACCGCCGGACAGCGACACGGCGGCGGTCCACAGCGGATAGTCGGGCGAGGGGACGAGCACCTCGTCGCCGTCGTCCAGCAGGCCCTGCATCGCCATCACGATCAGCTCGGAGACGCCGTTGCCGACGAAGACGTGCTCGACGTCCGTCTCGATGCCGAGGGTCTGGTTGTGCATGACGACCGCCCGGCGGGCCGCGAGCAGACCCTTGGCGTCGCCGTAGCCGTGCGCCGTGGAGACGTTGCGGAGGACGTCCTCCAGGATCTCCGGCGGGGCCTCGAAGCCGAAGGCGGCCGGGTTGCCGGTGTTGAGCTTGAGGATGCGGTGCCCTGCCGCCTCCAGGCGCATCGCCTCCTCGAGAACCGGGCCCCGGATCTCGTAACAGACGTTGGCGAGCTTCGTCGACTGGATCACCTGCATGTCAGGGAGCTTACGGCCCGGTAACGCCCCGTGGGGCGTGTTTTCCACCACGCGAGACGGGTGTTTTGGTCTGTTATCGCCGGTCACTGTCCCGCGGGCGCGCCGGTATCTAGAATGCGCGGCCATGTCCAGGCCAGGTGAGAGCGGCGCCCCTTCGGTGCGGCCGATCGTGTACCACCCGGACGCGGAGCCCGACCCGTCGTCGTATGAGCAGTACGCCGACCCGGCGGCCGCGCACGGGTGGCAGAACGCGTACGACGAGACCCAGCGACTGCCCCGCGTCCCCGCGGCCGGGCCGCCCCGCCTCGCGGGGGAGCCGGTGGCGGGCGGCCGGGCGGACCGCCGCCGCGCCGCGCGCCGCACGGGCGGCGGCCGCTCGCGCCGGTTCGCGGTCGCGGCGGGGGCGGTGGGCGCGGTGTCGCTGGCCGCGCTGGTGGCGGGCCTGTCCTTCACCTCGGGCTCCCCGGCGGACGGCCGGCAGGACAAGCGCGGGAACACCCGCTCGGCGCACGACGGCACGGTGAGCCCTTCGGGATCCCCGAGCGGCACGCCGTCCTCGACGGGTGAGTCCGCCGCGTCCGGAGTGCCTACGACCCCGTCGTCCGGGTCCACGACGTCCTCGGCGCCCTCCGTCACCGCCTCGGCCGGAACTCCCGGGGGCCCGGCGACGACCGTCGCGCCATCCGTCACCGCCTCACCGTCCTGGAGCACGCCCGGCGGCACGCAGAACCCCGGGCGGGGGCACGGGAAGGGGGGCGGCAAGCCCCACTGAGGGCTCTGCCGGAAGCGCCGGCGCGCCGGGCCGTCGGTTGTCCGCGGCGCCGATGGGGCCGGTCGCGCAGTTCCCCGCGCCCCCGTAGGGCGCTTCGCGCCTACTTCGATTCCACGCGGGCGAGTGGTTCCTGGGTGGCCGCCAGGGTCTCGCACGCCGTTCGCCAGGCCGGGTCTCCCGGGTACAGCTCGCTGCGGAGATAGGCCGAGGTGAGCTCGGAGACCAGGGCCACCCGCTCGGGGCTCTCGTCCGTGGTCTCGGCGACGTCGTAGCCGGAGACCCCGCCGAGGCCGTGCTCCCCGCCGACCAGGGTGAGCAGGGACTTGCGGCCGGGGGAGAGCGTGTACGGGTCGGCGTGCCAGACCGGGCCCGTGACCGTCAGATGCGCGGAGTCGTCCCGGTCGCCGGCGACCACCAGCGTCGGCGTCGTCATCTTCGAGAAGTCGGTGGTCAGGAAGAAGGGCCAGTTCTCCTGCACGAACGGGGTGAGGGCGTCGCCGCCCCGGCCGACCGACGCCAGCAGGACGCCCGCGCTGACGCGGGGCTCGGTCAGGTCCACCTCCGTCCCGTCGTCCGGGTCGGTGAGTCGGGCGCCCAGCAGCAGGCTCGCGGTGTGCCCGCCCATCGAGTGCCCGGCCACGGCGATCTTCTCCCGGTCCAGGCGCCCCGCGAGCTGCGGTACGGCGGCCTCGATCTCGTCGAACCGGTCGAGGATCAGGCTCATGTCCTCGGCCCGTGAACGCCAGAACAGAGGCGCGCCGGGGGTGTCGGGGGCCAGGGTCAGGGTCCGGGAGCTGAGGTGCGTGGGCTGGATCACCGCGAAGCCGCGCGCCGCCCAGTGGTGGACCAGCGGGGCGTAGCCGTTCAGCGAGGAGAGGTGGTTCGAGTGGCCCTGGCCGTGCGAGAGGAGGACGACCGGGAGATCGTCCCCGGTCATGGGTGCCGAGACGCGCAGATGCAGATCCACGGGCCGGTCCGGGGTGGACAGGGTCACCGGGCCGACCGAGAGGACCGGCGTGGGCGCGGGGTGGGGCGATGTGCTCATGGTGAGATGCCTCCAGAAGCGGAACGCTGTCCCGTTTAATATACGGAACCGTGTTCCGTTTCTGTAAAGCGCTGGATCGCGCCAACTCCCGTCCGGAAAAGACCGCTTGCCCCTCCGTGCATCCGTACTAAGAATGCACATGACAAAACAGCGGGCGGCCGGAAGATCTCCGGTCGCCTCGTCGTAAGAGGGGACCCCCACATGAGAAAGCCTCTCGTCGCCGCGCTCACCGCCCTGGCCATCGCCGGGATCGGAGCGGCACCGGCCGTCGCGGCACCCGCCGCCAAGGCGGACACCAAGGCCGCGGCCCAGACGGAGACCCGGGCCGCCGCGCCCACGCTGCAGGCCGTCACCCTCGCCGGGACCGTCGCGCTCAGCAACTGTTCGGGATCGGTCATCCGCTTCCCCAACTCCCTGGACACCGACCCCGCGCTGGTGCTCTCCAACGGCCACTGCCTGACGTCCGGGTTCCTGGACCCGGGTGAGGTCCTCACCAACCAGACCTCCACGCGGACCTTCGGGCTGCTCAACTCCTCCGGCACCCGGGTCGCGACCCTGCGGGCCAGCAAGCTCGCCTACGCGACGATGACCGACACGGACGTGTCGATCTACCAGCTCACCAGCACCTACGCGACGATCAAGAACTCGTACGGGATCTCCGCGCTGACCGTGCAGAACACGCACCCGACGGCCGGTACCGCCATCACCGTGGCCTCCGGCTACTGGAAGACGCTCTACAGCTGCAACATCGACGGGTTCGTCTACCGCCTGAAGGAGGGCGACTGGACCTGGAAGGACTCCCTCCGTTACACCTCGGCCTGCCAGACCATCGGCGGCACCTCCGGTTCGCCGGTGATCGACCAGTCCACCGGCAAGGTCGTCGCCGTCAACAACACCGGCAACGAGGACGGGGAGAGCTGCACGGTGAACAACCCGTGCGAGGTGAGTGAGAGCGGTGCGGTGACGGTGCGCGAGGGCATCAACTACGCGCAGGAGATCTATCAGATTCCGGCCTGCTTCACTACGGGGAACCAGCTCAACCTGAGTGCGAGTGCGTGCGTCTTGCCCAAGCCGTAAGCGTCGTTCCTGGGTGCGGGTGGGTGGGGGCCGGTCGCGCACCCGCGGCGGAGCCGCGTGTCGACACAGCCCCGCGCCCCTGAAAGCGGGTGGGCTACAGGGGCGTACGTCTAATCGCTCGGCCTGCCAATGTGTCCGTTCGGCGGCCGTTCTCGATGACGAAGCGGCCGTCGATCAGGACGTGGGGGATGCCGGTGGGCAGGGTGCGGGGGGTGGCGTAGGTGGATCCCGCCGCCACTGTTCGCGGGTCGAAGAGGACCAGGTCGGCTCGGTAGCCCTCGCGGATCAGGCCCCGGTCGGGCAGGCGGAGGCGGGCGGCCGGGCGGCCGGTGAGATGGGCCACGCACTCCTCCAGGGACAGGACGCCCAACTCCCGGACGTAGTGGCCCAGGTAGTGCGGGAACGTGCCGTAGGCGCGCGGGTGCGGTTTCGCGCCGTGGAGGATGCCGTCGGAGCCGCCCGTGTGGACGCGGTGGCGCATGATGGCCCGCACGTTCTCCTCGTGGCCCACGTGCTGGAGGATCGTCGGGCCGAGGCCGTCGTCCAGCAGCAGCCGGCGGGCCGTCGTCCAGGGGGCCTCGCCGCGCAGGGACGACGACTCCCGGATCGTACGGCCGACGAAGTCGCCCAGCGCCGGGTCGGTCACCCCGGAGATCTCGACGGTGTCCCAGTCCACCGGCACGCCGTGGCAGCCGTCCGCGCCGGTCGCCTCCAGGTCGTGGCGGATCCGCTCGGCGGTCGTGTCGTCGGCGAGGCGGCGCAGGATCTCCCGGGGGCCGCCCTCGCCCGCCCAGCTCGGCAGCAGCGCCACGAGCGTGGTGCAGCCGGGCGTGTAGGGGTAGGTGTCGAGGGTGAGGTCGGCGCCCGTGTCGAGCGCCTCGTCGAGAAGGGCCAGCAGTTCGGGGGCGCGGCCGTCGTTCACACCGAAGTTCAAGGTGGCGTGGGCGAGGTGCAGTGCGCAGTCCGCGTCCCTCGCCAGCTTCAGCATCTCCGCGTACGCCTCCAGCGCGCCCGCCCCGTAACTGCGGTGGTGGGGGCAGTAGTAGCCGCCGTAGCGGGCCACCACCCGGCACAGTTCGGTCAGTTCGGCGTTCTCCGCGTACATCCCGGGGGTGTACGTCAGTCCGGAGGACAGGCCGACCGCGCCCTGCTCCAGGCCCTCCGCCACCAACTGCCGCATCCGGTCCAGCTCGCGGGGCGTGGCCGGGCGGTCCTCCCAGCCGACGGCCAGGGCGCGGACCGTGCCCTGCGGGACGAGGTAGGCCGCGTTCACCGCGATGCCGCGGTCCAGCCGGTCCAGGTACTCGCCCACCGACCGCCAGTCGACGTCGACGTCGTCGCCGGGACCGTTCCAGCCGGCGATGGCCCGGCGGACCTCGTCGAGGGTGCGGTCGTCGACCGGGGCGTACGACAGGCCGTCCTGGCCCAGGACCTCCAGGGTCACCCCCTGCGCGGCCTTGGCGCTGTGGTCCGGGTCGCGCAGCAGGGCGAGGTCGCTGTGCGCGTGCATGTCGATGAAGCCGGGTGAGAGGACCAGCCCCTCCGCGTCCAGCTCCCGGACCGCCTTCGGCCGCTGACAGCCCGCCGCCGCGGCCTCCTGGACGATCGCGGCGATCCTGCCGTCGTCGATCACCACGTCCGCGCGGTAGGAGTCCGCGCCGCTGCCGTCGACGACGTCGGCGTCCCGGATGACGAGGTCTTCCATGGCCGGCCTCCACTCGGAAAGAACGTGCTCAGAAGAACGTACGGATGTAGGAGACGACCGTGCCGTCCGCCTGAGCGACCGGGATCAGCGGCCACTTGTCGAAGGAGGTGCACGGGTGGGAGAGGCCGAGCCCCACCCAGTCGCCGACCTCGACGTCCGCCTCCTCGGTCGTGCGCAGCCAGGCGTGCTGGTCGGACAGGGCGGTGACCGAGACACCGGTGGCCGGGCGTTCCACGCCGTCGCGGCGGACCACCTGGGCGAACGGCAGGTCCAGGTCGTGGGCGGCGTCCCGCTTGCCGCCGTTGACGAACGCCTGGGACGCGGACGGGCGGGAGACGACCTGCGTCCACAGCCGCATGGCCGGCTCCAGGGAGCCCTCCTCCGGCACGCGGTTGAAGGGGGTCAGCCGGCGGTAGTGGCCGTCGTCGTGCGCGAGGTAGGCGCCGGAGCGCAGCAGCTTCAGCACGGGGCAGGACAGCTCGGGGATCTCCTCGAAGACCTCCGCGACGGTGTCGAACCAGGCGCTGCCGCCCGCGCTGACGACGATCTCCGCCACCCCCTCGAACCGCCCCGCCCTGTCGAGGCCGACGGCGAGCGCCACCAGGCGGCGCAACCAGGCCCGTACCCGCTCCGGGTCGGCCTGCGGGACCTCCCCCTCGTACCCGGCGACGCCCACCAGCCTGAGGCTCGCCGCGGCGGCCACCGCGTCCGCGACCGCCGCGCCCTCGGCCTCCGTGCGGACCCCGGTCCGGGCGCCCTCCCCGGCGGCCAGTTCCACGACGACGTCCAGCGGGCGGGCGGCCCCGGCCAGGGCCGCGTCCATCAGCTCGACCCCGCGCACGGAGTCGACGTAACAGACGAGGTGGAAGCCGGGGTCGGCGTCGAGCTGTCCGGAGAGCCAGCGCAGCGCCGCCGGGTCCACGACCTCGTTGGCGAGGAACACCCGCCCGACGCCGTACGCCCGGGCCACCCGGACCTGGTGCGGGACGGCGAGGGTGATGCCCCAGGCTCCGTGGTCGAGCTGTTGCCGGAAGAGCTGTGGGGCCATGGTCGTCTTGCCGTGCGGGGCGAACGCGAGCCCGTGGCGGGCCGCGTACGTCTCCATCAGCCGCAGGTTGTGCTCCAGGCGCTCGGCGGAGAGGGCGAGGAGCGGGGTCGTGAAGCCGTCGGTGAAGAGGTTGCGGCGCTGGGCAGTCAGTTCGGCGACGGTGAGGCCGTCGGCGTCCGGCGGGAGGCCCTTGAAGCGGTGGTCGACTGCTTCCTCCGCGAGGCGGGCGAGCGCTTCCGTACCGGACACTGGGCCTCCCTGATCGAGCCCGTTGCATTCTGGGCAACGTTCATTGCGTATATCGCCAACCGCTGTCTAACATCCACGCCAACGCCCGGTCAATGGAGCCGCGTGCCCCCGGACGACGAGGAGCTACGACATCGTGCATGCCCCCGACGTCGTGGACGTCGTCGCGCTCGGCGAGTCCATGGTCACGTTCCTGCCCACCCGTCCCGGCCGACTCGCCGACGTCCCCTCCTTCGACCGGGCGATCGGCGGGGCCGAGTCCAACGTGGCCTGTGCCCTGGCGGCGGCCGGGCACACGGTGCGCTGGGTGAGCCGGGTGGGGGCGGACGGCTTCGGCGAGCACCTCGTCCACACCGTCGGGTCGTACGGCGTGGACGTCGCGTCCGTGCACCGCGACCCCGACCACCCCACCGGCGTCTACTTCCGCACCGCCGGCGACCGCTCCACCGACGCCCACGAGGTGGCGTACTACCGGGCCGGGTCGGCGGCCTCCGCGATGAGCGCGGCGAACGTGGACCTGGCGGCCGCGCGGGCGGGGCGCGTGCTGCACCTGTCGGGGATCACGGCGGCGCTGTCCGCGGACTGCCTCGGACTGCTGCGCGAACTGACCGCCGCACGCCCCGGCCGGCCCCTCGTCTCCTTCGACGTCAACCACCGCCCGGGCCTGTGGAGGGACGGCGACGGCCCCCGAGTGCTGCGGGACCTCGCGCGCGCCGCCGACCTCGTGTTCGTCGGCGAGGACGAGGCGCGGGAGGTGTGGGGCCTGAGCGGAGTGGACGCCGTCCGCGCCGCGCTCCCCGGCCCCGAGGTGCTCGTCGTCAAACAGGGGGAGCACGGGGCGACCGTGTACGACCGAGAGGCCGTCCTGCACGTCCCCGCCCCGCACGTCGACGTCGTCGCCGCGGTCGGCGCCGGGGACGCCTTCGCCGCCGGGTTTCTGTCCGCGACCCTCCGGGGGCTCTCCCTCCGGGACCGGCTGCGCCACGGCCACCTCTGGGCCGCCGCCACCCTCACCGTCGCCGGTGATCTCGCCGTACCCCCCTCCCGCAGCCACGCCGACCGCCTCGCCGCCCTCGACGACCGGGCGTGGGGGACACTTCGACTCGGCCCCGGCTGGACACAGGCCGGGGCGGCCCCGGAGGAGGTAGCCACCCCATGAGCCAGACCGTCGACCGAGCGCTGAGCATCCTGCCGCTGCTCGCCGAGGGCCCCGCCGACCTCGGACAGGTCGCCGACCGCCTCGGCGTGCACAAGTCGACGGCCCTGCGCCTCCTGCGCACCCTCCATGAACACGGCCTCGTCTACCGCCAGTCCGACCAGCGCTACCGCCTCGGCGCCCGGCTCTTCGCCCTCGCCCAGGAGGCGATGGAGAACCTCGACATCCGCGAGATCGCCCATCCCCACCTCGTCCGCCTCAACGAACAGTGCGGACACACCGTGCACCTCGCCGTGTACGAGGAGGGCGAGGTCCTCTACATCGACAAGGTGGAGAGCCGCTACCCGGTGCGGATGTACTCACGGATCGGCAAGCCCGTGGCCATCACGGTCGCCGCCGTCGCCAAACTGCTCCTGGCCGACCTGCCCGAGGCCGAGCGGCGCACGGTCGCCGAGCAGCTCGACTACCCCCTCTACACCGCCCGCTCCACCCCCAACGCCCCCGCCTTCCTGAAGGAGTTGGAGAAGGTCCGGGAACAGGGCTGGGCCACCGACCTCGGCGGCCACGAGGAGTCCATCAACTGCGTCGCCGCCCCCATCCGCGGCGCGGACGGCCGGGTGGTCGCCGCGATGTCGGTCTCCGCGCCCAACGTCGTCGTCACCGCCGACGAACTCCTCACCCTGCGCCCGCTGGTGCGCCGTACGGCGGACGCCATCAGCGGTGAGTACTCCGGCAGAACACCAGTAAAGGACCCCGTATGACGGACAAGATCGCGCTCACCCCGAAGACCCACACCACCCCGCCCGCGAAGTTCTCCCACGGTGTGAAGAAGGGCAACATCCTCCAGGTCGCCGGACAGGTCGGCTTCCTGCCCGCCGAGGACGGCAGGCCCCCGACGCCCGCCGGGCCCACCCTGCGCGAGCAGACCCTCCAGACCCTCGCCAACGTCAAGGCGATCCTCGAGGAGGGCGGTGCCGGCTGGGACGACGTGATGATGATCCGCGTCTATCTGACGGACGTGGACCACTTCGGCGAGATGAACGAGATCTACAACGCCTACTTCGAGGAGCAGGCCCTCACCGCTCCTCCCGCCGCCCGCACGACCGTCTACGTCGGTCTGCCCGCCGGGCTGCTCATCGAGATCGACGCGCTGGCCGTCCTCGGCTGACGCCCCCTCGTCTCCCGTACGACGGTACGGCGCCCGTCCGTGGCGCCGTACCGCGATCCCCCCTGCCCGAAAGCACTGTGAACCCCCACCGAGGACCCCCCATGACCCCCACTCCACCCCACACGGGTGGCCTGCTCCTCCTCGTCGACGGCACCGCGGGCCTCCTCACGGTCGCCGCCCTCGGCATCGCCCTCCTCCTCTTCCTGATCATCAAGGTCCGGCTCCAGCCCTTCGTGGCCCTCCTCGCGGTCTCCATAGCCGTCGGCCTGCTCTCCGGACTCTCCGTCACCGAACTCTTCGGCACCGTCCAGCGCTCCGACGCCGTCTCCACCCTGGAGTCCGGCATGGGCGGCATCCTCGGCCATGTCGCGATCATCATCGGCCTGGGCACCATGCTCGGCGCGGTCCTCGAAGTCAGCGGTGGGGCGGAGGTGCTCGCCACCCGTCTCCTCAACCTGTTCGGCGAGCGGCGCGCGCCCCTCGCCATGGGCGTGACCGGTGTCGTCTTCGGCATCCCGGTCTTCTTCGACGTCGGCATCTTCGTCCTCGCGCCGATCGTCTACGCGGCGGCCAGGCGCGGCGGCAGGTCGATCCTCCTCTACTGCCTCCCCCTGCTCGCGGGCCTCTCCATGACCCACGCGTTCCTGCCCCCGCACCCCGGCCCGGTCGCCGCCGCCGGACTGCTGCGCGTCGACCTCGGCTGGGTCATCCTCATGGGCGTGGTCTGCGGCATCCCGGCGGTGCTGGCGGCCTGGGCGTACGCGGCCTGGATCGGCCGGCGTCTCTTCGTCGCCGTACCGCAGGACATGGTCGAGGCGGCGGACGAGGCCAGGCAGGCGGTGCTGGCCGAGCAGCGGGCGCAGGGCGTGGTCCCGCGCGAGGACCCGGTGCCGCTCGGCACGGTCCTCGGCATCATCGGCACCCCGCTCCTGCTGATCCTGGCGGCCACCTTCTCCTCCATCGCCCTGGACCCCTCCACCGGCCGCTCGGTGGTCGAGTTCTTCGGCCACCCCTTCGTGGCGCTGACCATCGCCCTGCTGCTCGCCTATTACGTCCTCGGTATCCGGCGCGGCTGGTCCCGCAGGTCGCTGGAGACGGTCTCCACCGCCTCGTTGAAGCCGGTCGGCAACATCCTGCTGGTCGTCGGCGCGGGCGGGATCTTCGGCGCGGTCCTCAAGGCGAGCGGGGTGGCCCAGGCCCTGTCCGACACCTTCCACGACGTGGGTCTGCCGGTGCTGGTCCTGTCGTACCTCATCTCGGTGGTCCTGCGGGTCGCCCAGGGCTCGGCCACGGTCGCGATCGTGACGACGGCCGGCATCGTCGCGCCCCTGCTGGCCGAGGGCCACCACTCGCAGGCTTTCGTCGCCCTCGTCATCATGGCCATCTCGGCGGGCTCGATCTTCGCCTCGCACGTCAACGACGGGGGCTTCTGGATGGTGGCCAAGTACTTCGGCATCACCGAGCGGGACACCCTGAGGACCTGGACCGTGCTGGAGAGCGTCCTGTCGGTGGCGGGGTTCGCGGTGGCGGCCGTGTTGAGCCTGTTCGTGTGAACCTCTCCGTTGTAGGCCTCCGGTAACGAAGTAGGGGCTGGCTGTGTCCGGCACAGGATCTTCGACCATACTTCGCGCTGTGGAGCAGCAGCGGATAGGTTCGAGCAGCAAGCCCCTGGAGGGCGCCGGATTCGACCCGGCGTTCATCCCCGGGCTCTCGTCGCCCCTGAAGGCGGACGAGCCGGCGGACGCGAAGCCGGCGGAGGAGGCGGAAGAGGCCGCGGAGACCGACGAGGTCGACGAAGTCGGCGAGGCCCCTGCCGCGGAGGCCGAGGAGGAGGCCCCCACCGAGGAGGAGGCCTCCGAGGGCCCCGTCTTCGAGGCCTCCGACCGCCGGGCGCGGATCGTCGCCGACGCCAAGGGAGTTCGCCTGACCCTCGACGAGGAGCAGTGCGAGTTCCGCTGGGACGAGATCGGCGCCGTCGAGACGGAGGTCCCGCGCTTCGGCAAGCGGTTCACCGTCACGGTCCACACCCCTGACCGCCGCTGGTACCCGATAGAGATCGAGGCGACGGCCAGGGCCCGGTTCAAGGAGTGGGAGGCGTCCTTGGACGAGGTCCTCGACGCGTACTTCGAAGAGGACGCTCAGGACGCCGACCAGGGGCGCGAGGAACCGCGCGCCTAACCGCAGTACTGGGCGGCCTTACCAATGGACCGGTACATACAGTCCGCGTTCTCCAGCAACTGCAGAACGGCGTCCCGGTTCCGGGAGGTCTCCCGCTCGATCACCTCGTCGGGCGGGTAGAACCCACCCCCGGAACTGGACGTCGGATACATCTCGAACGTGTACGAGAAGATCTTGTGCACGCCCCAGAGATAGTCGTCGATGGTCCCGTCGGTGATGTACAGGTCGCTCGACTGCTCCGCGGTGTACCCGTTGCTGGCCGCCATCTTCTGCCCCACCGCCTTGAACGCGGCGTTGTCGTCGGCCGTCATCCCGGTCGCCGTGTCCGAGTACGTGTACCCGAACGGCCACAGCACCAGCTCGCTGTAGGTGTGGAAGTCGATCCCGGCGGTGATCTGCTGCTTGCCGCCCACAACCCGGCTGCGCACGAAGTCGGAGACGACCTTCACCTCGGGCGCGGACTCGGCCGACGCCCCGCGGTAGGTCTCGGAGGACGTGGAGCCCGAGGACCCGCCGCAGCAGCCGAACTTGTAGTTCCAGTTCCGGTTGAGGTCCGTACCGACGTACGAGGAACCGGAGTTGGGCTGCCGGTTCTTGCGCCACGAGCGGTAGGAGCCGGTGGCGATGTCGTACTCGCCGCCGTCCGGGTTGAGATCGGGGATGATCCAGATCTCACGCCCGTTCACCATGTTCGTCACCCGCGAGTCGCTGCCGTAGCCGGCGCCCAGCTCGCGGAGGAGATAGAGGGCCATCTCGACGGTGAGGTGCTCACGGGCGTGCTGGTGGTGGGTGAACAGCACCTCCGGTTCGGCCTCGTCGGTGCCGACGTTGTCGCTGATCTTGATGGCGACGATGTCCCGGCCGCCGTACGACTTGCCGATGACCCGCTTGCTCATGATGCTCGGGTAGGCCGCGATCCGCTGGTCGATCTCCGCGGTCATCTCGGCGTAGTTGTGGTACTTGGAGTCCGCCGACGGGAAGTCGAACAGCCGTACCTCGCTGTCGGCGAGGCGGTTGGGCGCGGCGCCCACCGGGGTGACCTCGTACCCCTGGGCGCGCAGTTTGCTGATCTGGTCGGCGCGGCCGGAGACGACCACGGTCTCCTCGTCGGCCTCGTCGATGCTCACCCCGGCCCGGGCGATCGCGGTGCGGGTGACGGGGGTGTTGTGGTCGACGTGGATCTCGTACTGGCGGATGTCGTCGGAGGAGGAGGCCGCCTTCGGGGCGCTGTCGGCGGAGGCGTTGCCGGCCGTCGCCGAGAGGGGGGCCGCGAGGGCGAGGGCGAGCAGGGTGGCGAGGGCAGCGGTCCGTTTGCCGCTGCGGGCGCGGGTGGCGCCGGCGCCTGAGCCGCGGATGCGAAGTCGCATGAAGTCTCCTTGTGGGGAGGGGGTGTGGGGGGTCCTGCTGTGCGCTTGCTGTGTGCGGCGGTGCGGTGCCGCTCATGGTCCGGGGTTGGCATGGTCAGGTCAATACACGACAAAGAGCCGCTTGGCCTGAATCATGCGGAAAGGGACGAGCCGAACGGCGGCGCAGTGTACGCATGGGCGTGTCGCGGCGGGCGGACCTCGATGAAGCGCACCCATGGGGGTGAGGTCGAGGTGCATATATGTACTCCCCGGGGAAGTCTGGGGGTCCGCACGCACGCACCCCCCCAGAGGACTGGCTGATCATGGGCGGATCAGCGCCGCGCCGGGACTGCCACCTGCCGGTGGAGACGACCAGTTTCGTCGACCGGCGGTGCGAACTGGCCGAAGGGCGCGAACTCTTGGCCAGGGCGAGGCTGGTCACCCTGACCGGCCCGGGAGGTGTGGGCAAGACCCGTCTGGCCGCCCGGATCGCGGCCCGCGTCGCACGCGCCTTCCCCGACGGCGTCCGCTTCGTCCCCCTCTCCGGTCTGCACGACCCGGCCCTCGTCCCGCTGGCCGTGGCCGACGCGCTCGGTCTGCACGACCACTCCGAACGCCCGGCACTGGACGCCCTCGTGGAGCGGTTACGGGAACGCCGGCTGCTCCTGGTCGTCGACAACTGCGAGCACCTGGCGACCGCCTGCGCCGCCCTCGCCGGCGCGCTCCTGCGTGGCACCACCGGCATCCGCGTCCTCGCCACCAGCAGGCACCGCCTCGGACTCACCGAGGAACACCTCCTGGAGGTACGGCCGCTGCCGGTCCCCGACCCCGACGGCGACCTCACCGCCGCCGACGGCTACCCCGCCGTCGCCCTGTTCGCCGACCGCGCCGCGGCGGTCGTCCCCGGCTTCCGTCTCACGGCCGCCAACCGCGCCTCCGTCGCCCGCCTCTGCCGCCGCCTCGACGGACTGCCCCTCGCCATCGAGCTGGCCGCCGTGCGGATGCGCGTCCTCGACGTCGACCAGCTCCTCGCCCGCCTCGACGACCGCTACCGCCTGCTGACCGGCGGCAGCCCCGCCGTACTGCCCCGCCACCAGACCCTGCGGGCCGCCGTCGACTGGAGCCATGAGCTGTGCGACGAGCGGGAGCAGACGGTGTGGGCGCGGTTGTCGGTGCTGGCCGGGAGCTTTGACCTGGAGGCCGCGGAGGCGGTGTGCGGCGGGACGGTGGCGGGGAGCTCCGCCGACGTTCTCGAAGCCGTCGCCGGGCTCGTGGACAAGTCCGTGCTGTGCCGGGAGGCCGGTCCGGACGGCGGGCTGCGCTACCGGCTGCTCGACACCCTGCGGCACTACGGACTGGAGCGGCTGCGGGAGAGCCCGGGGGAGGAGCGCGCCGCGCGGGTCCGGCACCGGGACTGGGCGCAGCAGCTCGCCGCGACCTGTGAGCGGGAGTGGTTCGGGCCCGGGCAGCCCGGGATCGTCGCCCGGCTCCGAGCCGACCGGGACAACCTCCGCGCCGCTCTGGACTTCAGTCTCACCACGCCCGGCGAGGCCCACGCCGGGCTGCGGCTGGCCGGCACCCTGTGGTTCCACTGGCATGCCTGCGGCGCCCCCCGCGAGGGCCGCTACTGGCTCGACCGCGCCCTCGACGCCCATCCCGACCCCACCCCCGAGCGGGCCCGCGCCCTGTGGACGGCGGGCCTCCTCGCCGGCTGCCCCGAGGACCTCACCCGGGGCCGCCGCCGCGCCGAGGAGGCCCGCGCCCTCGCCCGGCGGCTCGGCGACCGGGCCGAGGCCGCCCACGCCGACTACGCCATCGGCGTCATCCGGCTGTTCAGCGACGACCTGCCCGGGGCGCTCACCCACTTCCGTGCCGCCGTGGCCCGCGGCCGGGTCCCCGGCCAGCACCTCAGCCTCCTCGGCCTGGACCACGTCGAACTCGCCTGCGCCCTCGCCTTCCTCGGCCGGGCCGACGAGGCCATCGAGGTGTGCGAGCGGATCAGGGAGCTGTGCGCGGAGCACGGCGAGCAGTGGGTGCTGTCGTACGGGGAACGCATCCTCGCCCTCGCCCTCACCGTGAAAGGGGACGCGGAGCGGGCGGACGCGCACGCCCGTGAGGCGCTGCGGCTCAAGCTCGCCGTCCACGACGTCGTCGGCATCGCTCTCACCCTCGATCTGCTGGCCCGGATCGCCGCCGACCGAGGCGCCCACGACCGGGCGGCCCTCCTGCTCGGCGGCGCCGACCGCGCCTGGACCGACGTGGACCGCGACCGCTGGGGCTCCGCCTGCCTGGGCGCCACCCGCCGGGCCGCCGAGGACCGGGTCCGCGAGGCGATCGGCCCCGCCGACTACCGCCGCGCCTACGACCGCGGCGCCGCCCTCGCCCTGCCCGAGCTCGCCGCCCGCGTCCTGGCCGACCCGGGGGACGGCACCGGGTTCCCCCGCCCCGACGGACACCCCGAGGAGCCGCCCGCCGCCACCGTCCGCCTCACCCGCCGCGAGGCCCAGGTCGCCGAACTCGTCGCCGAGGGACTCGCCAACCAGCAGATCGCCGACCGTCTGGTGATCGCCCGCCGCACCGCCGAAGGACATGTCGAACGCATCCTCAGCAAGCTCGGCTTCAGCAACCGCAGCCAGATCGCCGCCTGGGTGGCGGCCCAGCGCTGACCCCCGCCCGCCCCGCACCCGCACCCCGCACGCCCATCCGCTCACCCGACCGACCCACGAGGGACCCATGACCGCTCCGTCCTCGCCCTCCGCCTCCCCTTCGCCCGCACCCGGCACGTTCGACCACCGCATGACGGTGTTCGGCACCGAGGAGGGCTTCCTCGCCGACGCCCTCCCGTTCCTCGCCGAAGGGCTCGCCGCCCCCGACGAGCCCCCGCCGATGGCGATCCTCGCCCCCGACCGGCTGGACCTCCTGCGCGACGCCCTCGGCGCCGACGCCCGGCACATCGGCTTCCTCCCGCACACCGACTGGTACACCGGCTCCGCCGCCAACGCCGTCGCCCGGGCCGCCGTCCACCTCGCCGGACACGGCGGACCCGGCGGCCGTACGCACCTCCTGATGGAACCCGTGTGGAACGGCCGGGCCGGCCGCTCCCCGCGCGAGAGCGCCGAGTGGATCCGCTACGAGGCCCTCGCCAACCTCCTCTTCGCGTCCACGGCGACCACCGCGATGTGCGTCTACGACACCCGTACCGCCGGCGCCGTCCTCATCGAGGCGGCCCGCCGCGCCCACCCCGACACGGAGGTGTACGAGGACCCGGCCAGGATCGCCGCCGAGCTGGACGCCGTACCGCTGCCGCCGACCCCGTCCGACGCGCGGCGGCTCACCGAGCCGGCGCCCGAGGCGGTGCGGGCCTGGGCGGCCGGGCGGGGGCTGGGCCCGGCCGACGCGGAGGCGTTCGCCGCGGCCGTCGCCGAGGCGGCCGGCCTCGGCCGGGTCACCGGCGCGGCCCTGTGGGGCGAGGCCCCCGGCTGTGTCTGCGAGGTCTCCCTGGCCGAGCGGATCGACGACCCGCTCGTCGGCTTCGTCCCGCCGCCGGCCGCCGAACCGGCCCCCGGTCAGGGGCTCTGGTACGCACGCCAGGTGTGCGCGTACGTCGACGTCCGGGACACCGGTGGCGGGGGCACGGCCGTACGGTTGCAGTACGCGTGAGCCCACCCGCGGCAGCGGTGCGGGTACGGAATCGGGTAGTCCTCCCCGTACGCGGACGGCCCGGGGAGGACATCCTGAGGCCATGGCCATGCTGCGACTCTCCGGCGGAGGACCCCGCCCGGAACCCGCGCCCCGCTACGGCGCCTGTCCCCAGCCGCCGATGGGCGCCGGCCACTGGAGCGCGGAGTACGACCCCCGGCCCGTCGCCGTGCCCCAGGCGCGGGCGCAGGTGCGCAGACGGCTGGAGGGGTGGGGGCTCGCGGACCGGGGCGACCTGGTGGACACGGCCGAGCTGCTCGTCAGCGAGCTGGCCACCAGCGCGCTGCTGAACTCCGCGAGCCGCTTCCGGCTCACGCTGACGGCGGCGCACGGGGTGCTGCGGTGCGAGGTGGAGGACGGCGGGCGGTGTGTGCCGCAGGTGTTCCTGCTGGACGCGCTGGCCCGGCGGTGGGGATGTCATGAGGACGCGGTCGGCAGGACGGTGTGGTTCGAACTCGGCACGTGCGGGTGCGACTAGGAACGGGTGTGCCCTCTTGCCGGGCCGGGCCCCTTTAGGTTTTCTTTACCCTCATGGCGGACACCACGGGTAACCCCACTGACACCCAGGCATCATCCGGCATCGACAACACCGACAACACCTCCCCCCGCAAGAGCAGTTGGAAGTACATCGGGCCCGGCATCGTCGTCGCCGCGACGGGGGTGGGCGCCGGTGATCTGGTCGCCACCCTCGTCGCGGGCAGCAACTTCGGCTACACGCTCCTGTGGGCGGCGGTCGTCGGCTGTCTGGTGAAGATCTCGCTCGCCGAGGCGGCCGGGCGCTGGCATCTGTCCACCGGGCGCACCCTCTTCGACGGCTGGGCCGGCCTCGGGCGCTGGACGACGTACTTCTTCGTCGTCTACGCCGTCGTCTGGGGCTTCGTCTACGGCGCGGCGGCGATGTCGTCGAGCGCGCTGCCCCTGCAGGCGCTGTTCCCGGACGTGATGGACCTCGAGTGGTGGGGCATCGCGTGCGGGCTGGTCGGCCTCGTCTTCGTGTGGTTCAACCGGTACGCGGTCTTCGAGAAGGTCATGACGGTGCTGGTCGGCGTCATGTTCGTGGTGACGGTGTATCTGGCGGTGCGGGTGACCCCGAACCTCCCGGACGCGCTGGCCGGGCTGCTGCCCGTGCTGCCCGACGAGAAGGACTCCGTCCTCAACACCCTCGGCCTGATCGGCGGCGTCGGCGGCACCATCACCCTCGCGGCGTACGGCTACTGGGTCAACGCCAAGGGCTGGACCCACCCGGGCTGGATGAAGGTGATGCGGCTCGACAACCGCGTCGCGTACCTCACGACCGGCGTCTTCGTGATCGCGATGCTCTTCGTCGGTGCCGAGCTGCTGCACTCCGCGAACGTCGCGATCGCGAGCGGCGACAAGGGGCTCGTCCAGCTCGGCGACATCCTGGAGGCGGAGTACGGCGCGGCCACGGCGAAGTTCTTCCTGATCGGCTTCTTCGCGACCTCCTTCACCTCGCTGATCGGCGTCTGGCACGGCGTCAGCCTGATGTTCGCCGACTTCGTGGCCCGCTCCCGGACCCGGGAGGCGGCACGCGGGGCGGAGGTCGCCTCGGGGGAGCGGGAGCGTTCGTGGCCGTTCCGGCTGTACCTGCTGTGGCTGACCTTCCCGCCGATCGTGCTGCTCTTCCAGGGCCAGCCCTTCCGGCTGATCATCCTGTACGGCGTCCTGGGCGCGGCCTTCCTGCCCTTCCTGGCCGGCACCCTGCTGTGGCTGCTCAACTCCTCCCGGACGCCGCGCGAGTGGCGCAACGGTCCGGTGAGCAACGCGATGCTGGCGCTGGCCGGGCTGCTGTTCCTGGTGCTGTGCGTGAAGCAGGTTGCGGACCAGCCGTGGTCGGAGTTCTTCTGAGCGGCCGGTCCTTTCGGGCACCGATCGGTTGCGCGGGGCAAACTTGAGTTACTCAAGCTTGAGTTGCGCAAGTACCTCTCCTGGGCTCGGGCTCCCCTGGGAGAGGTGCCGCGCCGTGGCCGTGACCGTGCTCGACGACAAGACCGCGCTCGTCCTGATCGACCTTCAGGCGGGCACACTCGCCGCCCCGACCACGCCGTACGCGGCCGCCGACGTGGTGGCCCGGGCCGCCGGACTCGCCGACGCCTTCCGGGCCGCCGGCGCCCCCGTGGTCCTGGTCCGCATGGCCACCTCACCCGACGGCGCCGACGCCGTCCCCGGCCGCAGCGAGGCGGCCCGGCTGGCCGGCGGCCGCTCCCGCCCCCACGACCTCGGACCGATCGCCGAAGCGCTCGGCGGCCACGACGGGGACATCCACGTCACCAAGCGGAACTGGGGCGCCTTCCACGGCACCGACCTGGACGTCCAGCTGCGCAGGCGGGGCGTCACCCAGATCGTGCTGGGCGGCATCGCCACCAGCCTCGGCGTCGAGTCGACCGCCCGCGCCGCCCACGAGCACGGCTACCACGTCACGTTCGCGGTCGACGTCATGACGGACATCGACGAGGACGCCCACCGGCACAGCGTGTCCTACCTCTTCCCGCTGATCGGCGAGCCGGGCACCACGGAGGAGATCCTGGCGCTGCTCGGGCAGTAGCCCGCTCAAGGGGTGACCGTGTCGTTCAGCCACTCCGGGCTGAGCGCGATCCTCCGCAGGTCGCCGAGGGAGAGAGCGGGCGCCTTGCGGGTCGCGTCCTTGTTCTGGTCGCCGGTGTTGAAGGCGCTGATCACGACCCGCAGCCCGTCCTTGCGCAGGGTGTCCGCCGTCCACATCACGACCCCCGCCCCGCCCTTCTCACCCGGCGCCTCGCGGACCGTGACCAGGGTGCCGTCGGCGAGGGTCTCGGCGTCGGAGCCGAAGAGCTGGCCGGCGACATCCGACATACCGGGCTGGACGTTGACCTGGACGAGGCTCCGCCCCTTGCCGTCGTCGACGACGAGGTAGCCGAACCCGGTCTCCTGAGTGCCGTTGGCGACGATGTCGACCCCCTTGGGCAGCAGCCGACTGAGCTTGCGCAGGATCGTCAGCCCGGACAGCTCCCCGGGGCGGGTGGGGGCGCTGCCGGCGGTGGTCGGCGCCTCCTCCCGCGGAAGGGCGTCGATGATCTTCCGCCAGGGCGCGGCGGCGGCCAGCGCCTTCAACTGCTTCGGGCCGAGAGGGGGATCGGTCCGGGTGATCGGCTTGCCCTTCTCCGCCGGGGAGTTCCACTCGAGGACGCTGACGTGATGTCCGTCCGGGGTGACGAGATCGGCGCCCCACGACTTCGTGTCCACGCGGCGGTCGGGATACTCGTACCCCTGGTAGACCGTGATCGCGGAGCCGTCGGGCAGGCCCTCGGTGGTGCAGCTGTCGAAGCCCGACTGGGTGCCCTCCGGGCAGGGCATCACCTCGGCGGACGGATTGAGTTTCCGCCCCGTCGGCGTGATCCGCTCCAGCCCCACGGACACGGCACCCGCACCCCGGCCGTCGTCGAACACCCCCACGGCCAGCGGCGGCAGTTCCTCACCCGTGCCACGGGCCTCCGTCTTCGTGAACTTCCCCTGCGGAAGCAGACGTTGGAGCGTGCGGACGACGTCGTCCGCGGAGTAGGAGGGCGCCGGGCGGGGCGTGCCGCTGCCCGCGACCGAGGAGGGCCGGGGGGCAGGCCCGTCGCTCCAGGGCACGAGCAGCGCCCCGCCCACCCCCACGAGCGCGAGACTCGCCGCGCTCCCCACGATCGCGGCCCGCCGCTGCAACTGCAGCCGCCTGCCGCGCCGCGCACCGGCGGCGGCGAGCTCGGTGCGCGGGGTGTCGAACGCGCCGCCGGTCTCGTGCAGGGCGGCGGAGAGACGGTCCTCGAAGGGGTCGGTCTGCTGGTCTGCGGGCATGGTGAACCACCGTTTCCACGGGCTGGGGATGAGTCGGGGTGAGCGTGGGCGGTTGCACAGGGGGCGGCGGCGGGTGCGCCAGGAGTAGGGGCGGGGGCAGGGGGCGATCAGGGGCGTACGTACTCGCCGATGTCCTCGCCCAGCAGCTCCCGCAGCCGTGCTAGCGCCCGCGAGCACCGGGTCCGTACCGCCGCCGAACTGGCGTTCAGCGCACCGGCGGTCTCCTCGATCGACCGGTCCTCCCAGTACCGCAGCACCACCACGGCCCGGTCCTTCGCGGGCAGCCGCCCGAGGGCCTGGAGCAGGGTGAGCCTCAGCGGTGTGTCGATGCCGCCGCCGTCCGGCAGGTCGGGAAACACCGCCACGGCCCGTTCACGGCTGCTGCGTCGGCGCTGGTGCGCGAGGAAGGTGCGGGTCAGGACGGTCTGCGCGTACCCCGCCGGGTTGTCCGCGCGCGACACCCGGCCCCAGCGGACGTACAGCCTGCCGAGGGTCTCCTGGACGAGATCCTCGGCGAGATGCGTGTCCCCGGCGGTGAGCAGACACGCCGACCGGTACAGATGCCCGGTGCGCGCCGCCGCGAACTCGGCGTACTCGTCCGCACGGACCTTCCTCATACGTCCCCCTGTCCGGTCGCTGTCCCGTTGCTGTGCTGTCCTCACCTCATTGATGCGGTGGGGTGGGGGAAATGTTTCAGAGGAGCCCCGACGCGGGGGCGCGGGGGGCGGCGGGTAGGTTGCCGGGGTGACAGACCAGCCGCCGCCACCTCCGGCCGTCCCGCCGGGTTTCGGGCCTCCTCCGGCCCCCTACGCACCGGGGCCGCCGCCCCCGTACGCCCCGCAGCCGGCCCCGTACGCGTCCGGGCCCCAGCAGCCCGTCCCGCCGCGACCGGCCCCGCCCGGACCCGAGTTCCTCGCCGTCGACAAGCACAACTCGATCGTCGTCGACGTCTCCGGTGTGGCCTTCGAGATGTACGACATCACGGTCGACTTCCCCTGGCCGGAGATCCGCAGCGTCCACTACAAGGCGAGCCCCAACGGCAAGGCGCTGATGGTCGCCGTGGTCCACCTCGACGGCCGGGTGTACGAGTGCGTGGTCAACGCCAGGCCCCGCGAGGTGCTCCAGACCTGGTTCGCCCAACTCGCGTGGGTACTCGGCCACTACCGGCCGATGGGCTAGGCCTGTCGTTTGGATCAGGCCGCGGTGAAGGTGACCGAGCCGGTCCCGACGAGAACGCGCTGGGACAGGGTGATTCCCCGCGCAGGTCAGTGGTGGAGGGGTTCCTCGATGTGATCGAGCCCAGGGGCGGATCTGCAACCCAGGTAAGAGGCGGGAATACGACCCGAGCGGGAGTCGGGTCCCTCACGTGCGGACCTAGCCTGGGCGCACCATGAAGCGAACCGACGACCGGCTGATCCCGGTCCTGCTGATCTGCGTCCAGGCGCTGGTGTGGCCCGGGGCGGCGCTCGTACGCGGCACCGTCCCCTCCGCGTCCGACCTGCTCGTGGCCGCCCTGGTCGCCGGACCGCTGACCGCCGCACTCGCGCTGCGCCGTGCCCGCCCGGTGACCACCCTGGTCCTGGTCGCCGTCGCCTGCGGGCTGGGGGCCGGGCCGCTGCCCACCGGAGCGGTGGCCGTGTCCGGGACCGCGGGCGTCGCGCTGGCCCTGTTCACCGTGGCGAGCGAACGCGACACCTTCACCGCCCTGCTGTGCGTGGTGGCGCTCCCCTTCTGGCAGGTGACGCAGGACGTCACCCTGCACGGGCTCAGGGACGGCGACGGCCTGGGCGTCGCCCTCACCGCCCTGCTGTACGCGGCCGCGTGCGGCAGCGGCCTGGTGGCGCGGCGGGCCCGGCGGGCACGGCAGACGGCCGAGCGGGCGCTCCGCCGCGCCGAGGCCGAACGTCACCGGCTCCCGGCGGCCGAACGGCGGCGGATGGAGAGGGAGTTGCACGACGTCAGCGCCCACCATCTGACCGCGGTGGTGGTCACCGCGGGCGCGGCGCTTGGGCTGCGCGAGCGGCGCCCCGAACTGGCCCAGGAGGCACTGCGGTTCGCCGCCGAGACCGGCCGGGAGGTCTGCCGCGCCCTCGGCGCGGTCCGGGCGCCGACGCCCTCACGTGAGGAACTGCCCACGCCCGAGGAGCGGTTGCTGGCGCTCGTCGCGGGGTTCCGCAGGCTCGACCAGCCGGTGGACTGCGCGATCGACCCCCTGCCGGAGGGGGTCGTCGCGGACGCGGCGTACGGCATCGTGCGCGAGGCGCTGACCAACGTGGCACGCCACGCACCCGGCGCCCGTACGACGGTGCTGTGCCGCTACGGCGACACCCGCACCGACGTCGTGGTCACCAGCGCGGCCCCGCCGGCCGGCGCGGCGGCGCACGCGGCGGGCCTCGGCGGCGGCCGAGGCCAGGGCTTCCTGCGCTCCCGCGCCCGGGAGGCGGGCGGCACCCTGAGCACCGGTCCGACGGCCGACGGCGGCTGGGAGGTGCGCGCGGCCCTGCCCGGCCGAGGCTCCGGCCCGGTGGAGGCAAGCGTGCCGCGGGGCTACCGGCTCGCCCAGGTCGTCGCCGCGCTCGGGCTGTCCCTCCAGCCGCTGCTTCCCGCGCTGGTGATCCGCGCGGACACCGCGTCGTCCACCGCGTCGTCCACCGCGCACCTCACCGCGGGCACGCTGTTCGCCCTGCTCGCCGCGGCCCAGGCGGTCGCCCTGCTGTGGCTGCGCCGGACCCCCCGGCTCGCCCTCGCCGCCCTGCTCGCCCTGGCCCCGCTGTGGCCGGTGGCGATGGCGCTGGGCGACTACACCGGCCCGGTGCTGCTGCCGCCCGCGCTGAGCGCACTCGCCACCTGCACGGCCCTCACGGCGAGGGCGCAAGCCCGAACGGCCGCGCGTCCGGCCCCGGCCGGGGCCCGAAGGACCACAAAGCTGGTTTCGACGGACCTGCCGGTCTCGGCGGGTGGCTCGGGGGACCGGGTGGTCCCGGGGGGTGGCTCGGGGGAGCGACCGGTTCCGGGGGGTGCCGTGGCGGACCGGCCGGTCTCGGCGGGTGGCGTGGCGGAGCGGCCGGTCTCGGCGGGTGGCGTGGCGGAGCGACCGGTTCCGGGGGGTGGCGTGGCGGAGCGGCCGGTCTCGGCGGGTGGCTCGGGGGAGCGACCGGTTCCGGGGGGTGGCGTGGCGGAGCGGCCGGTCTCGGCGGGTGGCTCGGGGGAGCGACCGGTTCCGGGGGGTGGCGTGGCGGAGCGGCCGGTCTCGGCGGGTGGCTCGGGGGCCCGGGCGGTCTCGGCGGGTGGCTCGGCGGACCGGGTGGTCTCGGCGGGTGGCTCGGGGGACCTGCCTGTCTCGGCGGGTGGCTCGGGGGACCTGCCGGTCTCGGCGGGCGGCTCGGGGGACCGGGTGGTCCCGGGGGGTGGCTCGGGGGAGCGACCGGTTCCGGGGGGTGGCGTGGCGGAGCGCGTCGTCCCGGGGGGTGGCTCGGCGGAGCAGGTGGTCTCGGCGGGTGGTGTGGCTGTCCGGCTGGTCTCGTACGTGCTGTCGTCGGACGGCCCGTTCCTGGCCGCCGTGGTGATGGCGGTGGTCGTTCATGCGGGGGCCGCGGCCGGTGCCGTGCTGGACCGGGGTACGTCGGTGCCCGGCTGGGCGGTGGCGGGGGGTGCCGTGGTCGTGGCCCTGGCGGTGGCCGGTGCGGCCGTGCGGGTCGGGAGCCTGCGCGGGCGGCGCGACCGGGCCGACCGGGGCGCGCGCGAGGAGCGGCTCGCCGTCTGGACCGAGGAGGCCGTCCGGGACGCGTGGGCCGAGCGGCGCCGGATCGCCGGCGGGCTGGAGACCACCGTGCTCGCCCGCACCGCCGACATGGTCGCGGAGGCGGAGGCGGGCCGGCTCGACGGCACCGCCGACCGCGCCCGTGAGGCCCTGGCCGCGATGCGCGCCCTGCTCGACACGGTCCGGGAGAACGAGACGGCACCCGCGCTGCGCCCCCAGCCCACCCTCCAGGCCCTCGACCTGCTCGCCGCCCAGTGCCGGGCCACCGGCCGCGAGGTGGAGATACGGCTCACCGGCCGGGTCCCGGACCGGCTGCCCACGGCCGTGGACCTGACCGCCTACCATGCCGCCGAGACGCTGCTCGCGGTCGGCGGCGAGGAACCCGCCCTGCTGGAACTCGACACGGACGGCGCTACGTTGACGCTGACCGCCACCGGTGTGCCGCTTGGCGCCCGCCCCGCCGTACGGGAGAGGCTCACGGCGCGGATCGCGGCGCTCGGCGGCACCCTGACCACCGAGGCATCCGGCCCGGTCGGCCTTCGGCTGCCGCTCGCGCCGGCGGCGGAGCAGGGTGAGGAGAAGAGGGAACGATGAGTCTCAAGGTGCTGGTCGTCGACGACCAGGGCATCGTACGGGCGGGGTTCGCCGCCGTGATCGACGCCGAGGAGGATCTGACGGTCGTCGGCGAGGCCGGCGACGGCGCGACCGCCGTACGGATGGCCGAGGAACTCTCCCCCGACGTGGTCCTCATGGACGTCCGCATGCCCGAACTCGACGGAATCGCCGCCACCCGCATCATCACCGGCCGCCAGGACGCGCCCCGGGTCCTCGTCCTGACCACCTTCGACCTCGACGCGTACGTCTTCGACGCCCTGCGGGCGGGGGCCTCGGGCTTCCTCCTCAAGGACGTCCAGCCCGCCGAACTCCTCCAGGGCATCCGGGTGGTGGCGGCGGGCGAGAGCGTGCTCGCGCCGTCGGCGACCCGGCGGCTGATCGGGCACTACGCCTCGGGCGCCGGAGCCGGGACCTCCCCCGGCGCCCCGGCCCCCGAACTGGACAGCCTCACCGCCAGCCAGCGCGGCGTTCTCACGCTGGTGGCGGCGGGCCTCAACAACGCCGAGATCGCCGACCAGTTGGGCATCACGGTGGGCACGGTGAAGTCCCACGTCAACGCGCTCCTGCGCAAACTCGGGCTGCGGGACCGGGTCCAGGCGACGATCCTCGCCTACGACCTGGGCCTGGCCCGCCCCAACCCACCCGGCCTGCACCTCTGACGCGCCGACCGAGAAGAGCCCTCCATGACCGACACCGTGACCGGCCGACTGCGGCACGCCCTGACCGACGTCTTCGCCCTCGCCTACCTGGCGCTCTGCGCGGGCCTGTTGGTGTGGGCCCTGGTGGTGACCGCCCTGGACGACTCCGGCGAGTCCATGGCCGGAGTCGTCCCCCTCCTGGCCACGGCCCCCGCCAGCCTGGTCCTCCTGGCCCTCCCGGACCACGTCTCGATGATCGTGCTCGCCATCGCCTTCGGAGCCCTGGTCAACGCGACGGTCATCGGCTGGTGTGCCCGCGCCCTGCGTGGCAGCGGGCGCGGCTCACGGTAGCGCGTGCACATGCGCCCCCACGGTCGAGGACCAGGCGTTGCCCGCCGCCGCGTCCCAGTTGGTGGACCAGGTCATGGCGCCGCGCAGGTCCGGATAGGTCTTCGCGGGTTTGAAGGAGCCGCAGCCCGTGCCCCGCGTGAGGCAGTCCAGCGCGTTGTTGACCACCGTGGGGGAGACGTATCCGCTGCCCGCGCCGCTGGGGGAGGCCGGCAGGCCCAGGCCGACCTGGGACGGGGCGAGGCCGCCCTCCAGTTGGATGCAGGCGAGGGCCGTGAGGAAGTCCACCGAGCCCTGGCTGTAGACCTTGCCGTCGCAGCCCAGCATCGAACCGCTGTTGTAGTACTGCATGTTGACGACCGTGAGGATGTCCTTCACGTTCAGCGCGGTCTGGAAGTAGGCGTTCGACGTGGACTGCATGTCGATCGTCTGCGGGGCCATCGTCAGCACGAGCGACGAGCCCGCCTTCGAGGACAACGCCCTCAGCGCCTGGCTCATGTACGTCGCGTTCAGACCGTTCTCCAGGTCGATGTCGACGCCGTCGAAGCCGTACGTCTGCATCAGCGCGTACACGGAGTTCGCGAAGTTGGCCGCCGAGGTCGCGTCGCTCACCGACACCGTGCCGTTCTGACCGCCGACCGAGACGATCACCTTCTTGCCGGCCGCCTGCTTCGCCCGGATGTCGGCCTTGAACTGGTCGACGGTGTATCCGCCGAGCCCGGCCGAGTCGAGGGTGAAGGTGACGGCGCCCGGTGTCGTCGTCGCGTCGGCGAAGGCGACGGCGACGATGTCGTACGCGGCGGGGACGTCCGAGATGCGCTGGACCGTCGCGCCGTTGTTGAAGTTCTGCCAGTAGCCGGTCACCGCGTGCCGGGGCAGTGAACCGCCGGACGCGGCCGTCGTCGTACCCGTCACCGCCGCCGACTTCGGCGACTCGCCCGCCGCGTTCGTCGCCGTCACCTGGAAGCTGTACGACGTCGAGGCCGCGAGCCCGGTCACGGTGGCCGAGGTGCCCGTCACGGAGATGACCTTCGTACCGGACCGGTAGACGGTGTAGCCGGTCGCGTTCGAGACCGCGGACCAGGACAGGGAGACGGACGAGGAGGTCGTGCCGGAGACCGTCGGGGCCGTCGGCGCGGAGGGGATCGTGGGGGCCGGGTCGCCGCCTCCGCCGCCGTCGGGTCCCTGGACCGAGACGTCGTCGGCGTAGTAGGGCTGCTGGCCGTACCAGCCGTGGGTGTAGACCGTCACCGAGGTGGTGGACGCCCCGGTGGTGAAGGTGGTCAGGAGTTGCTTCCACGAGGCGGAGTCGGGGGTCCAGGTGGACACGTCCGTCGTGCCCGTGCCCGTCACGCCCAGGTAGGCGTAGCCGCCCTGCACCCAGGCGCCGAGCGTGTAGGTGGAGTTGGGTTTCACGGCCACCGTCTGGGTGCACCGTGCGTTGTCCTGGCCGGCCGGGGTCGCCTTCAGCGCGGCCGCGCCGCCGTGCACCGGCGAGGACACCGTCGTACCGCTGCCCGCCGTACAGGTCCAGTTGGCGAGGCCGGACTCGAAGCCGGCGTTCCTCGCGTTGTTGATGTCCGCGGCGGACGCCTGAGCCGCGCCCGCCAGGGACAGGGCGAGGGCGGCGCAAACCGCCCCCGACCACAGTCTCGTCACTCGTTTATGTGGGGACATGACAATACGTTGGTCCAGACCAATTCGCTTGTCAAGAGATCCGCTTGTGGAGGGTGCGTGTGCGCAACCTGCCCCGGTTTGCCGTGACTTGCGCGAAGAACAGTTCCTTACCAGCTACGGAAAGCTGTTCTCCGGCCACAAGCGCGTGGTTACAGTGCTGACGTAGTCACGCAATGAAGTCACCCCGGTGCGCCGGAGTAACACCCGGTGGGCCGGACCGCGGGAATCGGGGAGCTGCGCGTGCCAACTGCCGTTGCCGTGACCGGCGCCGATCTGGCGCTGCCGCCGCAGGACGAGCGGACCCTGCCCGCCGTCGTGCTCGCCGACCTGGACCGGCAGCCGCTGGAGCAGGCCCTGGAGGCCGTACAGCGCCTCGTCGAGCAGCACGGACATCTCGTCGTCGTGTACTCGCGGGCCGTGCGGCCCGCCGTGGAACAGCGGCTGCACACCATCCGCTCGCTCCTGGAGAGCGACCGCATCGCGCTGTTCCGGCCCGACCTGCCGCCCCTCGCGGTCGCCGTCCTCGCCCGCCAGTTGCGCCAGCTCGCCTCCTGCGACCTCGGGCCGGGCGTGCTCGCCTCGGCGGGCCGGCTGCTCACCCACTACCTCCACGCGGGCGCGCTCCTCGGGTCCGTCGCCCGGCTGGACCGCGTCCCGGTCGTCGGACTGACCTCGCATGCCCGGTCCTGGGTTCCGGGTAGTCAGTTCGGCGTGCTCGCCCATCCACAGCCGGAGCTGGTCAAGGCCGCTCCCGACGTCACCCTCCCGGGGCCGGAGTTCGGGACGTGGATGCTCGTCGGCCGCGGCCAGCTCCAGTCCGAGTGGGTCACCGCCACCCTCGCCCCCTCCTGGAAGGCGCAGGGGCTGCGGGAGACCGAGGCGCCCGCCGAGTCCGCCGACTGGTGGGGGACCCCCAAACTGATCGAGTTCTGCGCCTATCTGCCCGACCTGTCGGTGCTCTACCAGCTCGTCGCCTCGGTCCGTCAGGGCGTCTGTCACTGGTGCGGGATCGACGTCATCGGCGACCGCTGTGTGTTCTGCTCCGCCACCCCGCCGCCCGCCGCCGAGCTCACCGCCCGCCCCGTCCGCGCCCTCACCACCGGCTGAGACGCCCCACCACCGGCTGAGAGGCGCCGGCACCGACCACCGTTCCCGCTCGACCCGACCCCCAACGAGGTTGCACGGTCCATGAACTCCCGTCAGCGCCGCGGCGTGATTCTCCTGCTCCTGTCGGTGTTGTGCGCCCTCGGTGCCTTCGCCGGCGTCCTCTCCGTCATCGACGACGTGAACTCCAAGGTCGGCCCCGAGGTCACCGCCTACGAGCTGCGGTCCGACATCGCGCCGTACACGGCCCTCGAGGAGAGCCAGTTCAAGAAGATCGAGATGCCGAAGCGCTGGCTGTCGCAGAACGCCGTCACCGACCTCGCCGCGATCCGCGACAAGATCGCCGTGACGACCCTCAAGAAGGGCTCGCTCCTGCAGAGCGACATGATCGTCGACCAGCCCGCCCTGCGGCCGGGCCAGCAGGAGGTCGCCATCATGGTCGACGCCGCGACGGGCGTGGCGGGCAAGATCCGGCCCGGGTCCTCGGTCAACGTGTACGCCACCTTCGAGGGCGCCCGCGACACCGACCCCGACCAGTCGAAGATCATCGTGACGAACGCGCGCGTCCTCGACGTCGGCGAGATCAAGGCCCTCGAACCCGACCGCGACAACCGCGACTCCGCCACCGACGCGGTCCCCATCACCTTCGCCCTGTCGACCCTGGACGCCCAGCGCATCACCTACGCGGAGTCCTTCGCCAAGCGCGTCCGCCTCGCCCTCGTGGCCCCCGGCGGGGACACCACGATCCCCGACCAGGACCGTACGTACGAACTCGTCACGGACAAGTGAGAGGCCGCCGCCCATGCCCACGAGGATCCTCCCGGCCGTCGGCGACGCGGACGCGGTCCGCTCCCTCACCACCCTGCTCAGCCAGCTCCCGGACGCCGAACCGGTCACCCCCGCCGCCGACTCCACCCAGCTCGTCGACACCCTCGCCCGACTCGCCGCCGAGTCCGTCGACGAACTCCCCGAGGTGGTGATCGTCCATGAACGCATCGGGCCCGTACCGGCGCTGGAACTGGTCCGCGAGGTCGCCCTGCGCTTCCCGGCGGTCGGCGTCATCCTCGTCACCACGGACGCCGGGCCCGGCCTCTTCCAGGCCGCCATGGACTCCGGCGCCCGAGGCCTCGTCACCCTGCCCCTCGGCTACGAGGAACTCGCCCACCGCGTCCAGGCCGTCGCCCAGTGGTCCGTCGGCGTACGACGTCATCTCGGCCACGGGGGAGACGTGTTCCCCGGCGTCGGCGGCACCGTCGTCACCGTCAGCGGCGCCAAGGGGGGAGTGGGCGCCACGCTCACCGCCGTGCAACTCGCCCTCGCCGCCCAGGCCTCCGGCCGGCCCACCGCCCTCGTCGACCTCGACCTGCAGACCGGTGACGTCGCCTCCTACCTGGACGTCCAGTTCCGCCGCTCGGTCGTCGACCTCGCCGCCATCACCGACCTCTCGCCCCGCATCCTCGCCGAGGCCGTCTTCCGCCACGACTCCGGAGTGGCCCTCCTGCTCGCCCCCGCCGAGGGCGAACGCGGCGAGGAGGTCACCGACCGCGCCGTACGGCAGATCGTCGGCGCCCTGCGCTCCCGCTACGAGGTCGTGATCGTCGACTGCGGTGCCCAGCTCAGCGGCGCCGGGGCCGCCGCCGTCGAGATGGCCGACCGGGCCCTGCTCGTCACCACCCCGGACGTGGTCGCCGTCCGCGGCGCCAAACGCACCGTCCGCATGTGGGACCGGCTCCAGGTCCGCAAGGCCGAGGAGACGACCGTCGTCGTCAACCGGCACACCCGCGGTACGGAGATCCAGCCCCCGCTCATCCAGAAGATCACCGGCACCGCCGTCGCCGCCACCGCGGTCCCCGCCAACTTCCGCGAACTCCAGGCCGCCGTCGACACCGGCCGCGTCCACGCCCTCGACGGCAAGGGCGCCGTCCGCCAGGCCCTGTGGGCGCTCGCCGCCGAACTGGGCCTGGTCAAGGCGCCGGAGACGGCCCTCGTACGCCGCGGCGGACGGGCCCGGGGCGGGGAGCGGGGCACGGGCGGCTTCCGGCGGCGGAAGGAGTGAGCGCCGTGACGAGGCGACTCCCCCGCGGAAGCGACCGCGGCCAGGTCACGATCGAGTTCCTCGGCATGACCCCGCTGATCATCGTGACCCTGGTCGTGGTGTGGCAGTGCGTGCTGGTGGGGTACACGTTCACGCTCGCGGGGAATGCTGCCGACGAGGCGGTCCGGGCGGGCACCGCGGCGCACCCCGGGGGGCGGGAGGGGGCCTGCCAGGAGGCGGGCCTGGACAAGCTGGGGGACGCGTGGAGGGGGAACGCCGACGTGGACTGCGGCACCGGCGGCGGCTATGTGACCGCCGACGTCTCCCTGCGCGTCCCCGTCCTGTTCCCGGGGACGATCGACTTCCCGTTCACCGTGCACGGGCACGCCGGGGCCGTCGAGGAAGAGGACGGCGACTGAGATGCCGTACCCACCGCGCAGGCGCGGCGACCGGGGGCAGGTCGCGCTGGAGTACCTCGGCTTCCTGCCCCTGCTGCTGATCGTCGCCCTGGGCGCCGTCCAGCTCGGGCTCTTCGCGTACGCCGCCCAGCAGGCGGGCACGGCGGCCCGCACCGGGGCCCGTAGCGCCTCCCTCGACCAGGACTTCGCCGGGGACTGCGCCCGGGCGGTCAGCGGATGGCTGTCGGTGAGCTGTTCGCGCGCCGACCTGGGCGACGAGGTCCAGGTGACCGCCGGCGTCACCATCCCGTCCGTGATCCCCGGCATCGACAGCTTCGGCACCGCCCGCAAGACGGCCACGATGCCGGTCGACCACTGAAGGAAGGCGGCACAGAGATGAGCCTGCGGGCACGCATCACCTCCCCCGAGGAGCGGGGCGGCCGGGGCGAGGACGCCCATCTGGTCTCCTCCTACCGGACCAAGCTGCTGGAGGAGATCGACCTCGCCGAGATGAGCTCGCTCGCGGCGGCCGAGCGCCGGGCCCGGCTGGAGCGGGTCCTCGGCCACATCATCAGCCGCGAGGGGCCGGTGCTGTCGACGGGCGAGCGCTCGCAGCTCATCCGCCGGGTCGTCGACGAGGCGCTCGGCCTCGGCATCCTCGAACCGCTCCTCGAGGACGCCTCCATCACCGAGATCATGGTGAACGGCCCGGACGCGATCTTCGTCGAGCGGGGCGGCCGGGTCGAGCAACTCCCCCTGCGGTTCGCCTCGAACGACCAGCTCATGCAGACCATCGAACGGATCGTGTCGACCGTCAACCGCCGCGTCGACGAGACGAACCCGATGGTGGACGCCCGCCTTCCCTCCGGGGAACGCGTCAACGTGATCATCCCGCCGCTCTCCCTGACCGGCCCCACCCTCACCATCCGCCGCTTCCCGCGCTCCTTCACCCTCCACGAGCTCATCCGCTTCGGCTCCCTCGACGAACCCATGCTCCATCTGCTGGCGGGGCTGGTGCAGGCGAAGTTCAACGTGATCGTCTCCGGCGCCACCGGCACCGGCAAGACGACCCTGCTCAACGCCCTGTCCGGGCTCATCCCGGAGAGCGAGCGGATCATCACCATCGAGGACTCGGCGGAACTCCAGCTCCAGCAGTCCCACGTCATCCGGCTGGAGTCCCGGCCGCCCAACGTCGAGGGCAACGGCCGGATCACCATCCGCGACCTGGTGCGCAACTCGCTGCGGATGCGCCCCGACCGGATCGTCGTCGGTGAGGTCCGCGGCGGCGAGTCCCTCGACATGCTCCAGGCGATGTCGACCGGCCACGACGGCTCGCTCGCCACCGTCCACGCCAACAGCGCCGAGGACGCGCTGATGCGGCTGCAGACCCTCGCCTCGATGTCCGACGTCGAGATCCCCTTCGTCGCGCTCCACGACCAGATCAACAGCGCGGTCGACGTGATCGTGCAGCTCACCCGGTTCGCCGACGGCGCCCGGCGGATCACCGAGGTGGCGATCCTCGACAGCCACGGCTCGGAGGCCTTCCGGCTCGCCACCGTCGCCCGCTTCGACGCCCGGCCGATGACCGCCGACGGCCGCGTCCACGGCGCCTTCGCGTACCACCCCCTCCCGCGCCGCACCGCCGACCGCCTCTACATGGCGGGCCAGCAGATCCCGCAGGCGTTCGGAGTCGCCCGCGACGCCCTCGAACTCACGACAAGGGAAGCCCGGTAGCAGCGATGACCCTCGACACCCTCATCACCCTCACCACCGGCGTGACCCTCCTGACCTGCGCCCTGGCCGTCGCGGGCGTCCATGTCTACGCCAAGGGCCGCGCCCAGCGCGCCGCCCTCGTGGAACGCCTGTCCTACACCGGCCAGGCCCCCCTGGGCGGCCGCCGACGCCGCTTCCGCGAGCTGGACCGCCGGCTGCGCCGGACGAAGACGGGCCGCAGACTGGAGCTGAAACTCGCGGCCACCGGCCTGGACGTCACCCCCGGCGAGTTCTTCGTCTACATGCTCGCCACCGTGGCCGGCCTGTGGCTGGTCGGCCAGGCCGTCCTGGCCCCCTTCTTCGGCCCGCTCGCCGGACTCCTCGGACTGTGGGCGGCGGTCCAGTTCCTCAACTGGCAGCGCCAGAAACGCATCGAGAAGTTCATCAACCAACTCCCCGAACTGGCCCGCATCCTGGCCAACGCCACCCACGCCGGACTCGCCCTGCGCACCGCGATCGGCATGGCGGCGGAGGAGCTGGAGGCCCCGGCCGGCGAGGAACTCGGCAAGGTCGCCGACCAGTTGGCCATCGGCCACTCCATCGACGACGCCCTCGGTGAACTCGCCGACCGCCTCCCCTCCCGTGAACTCGTCGTCCTCGTCACCACCCTGGTCCTGTCCAACCGGGCCGGCGGCCAGGTCGTCGGCGCGCTGCGCAACCTCACGGAGACCCTGGAGGAACGCAAGGAGACCCGGCGCGAGGTACGGACCCAGCTCTCCCAGGTCAACATGACCTCGTACGCCGTCCCGGTGCTCGGAATCGGCGCCCTGTTCCTCATGGACGGCGTCAACGACGGCACCCTCGACCGGATGACGTCCTCGGCGGTCGGCCAGGCCTGTGTCATCGTCGCCTTCGGCCTCTACGCCGTCGGCTTCGTCCTCATCCGCCGTATGTCCCGCATCGACGTCTGAGGAGGGGACGCGGACCATGGAACTCCTGCTCGCCCTCCTCATGGGCCTCGCCGTCTGGGGCGCCTTCGCCGGGATCCGCATGTACCGGGCCGAGGTGAAACTCCCCAGCGACCTCGTCCTCGCCCTGGAGGTCGGCGCCACCCGCACCAGCGCCGTCGGCTCCCTCGTCGACCGCATGGGCATGCGGTACGCGCCCGCCGTGCTGCGGCTGATGGGCCCCAAGCAGGTCGCCCGCTACCGCCGCCGTATCGACCTCGCGGGCAACCCGGGCGGCCTGACCATCGACCGCTACGCCGCCCGCCGCGCGGTCTACGGCGCGATCGGCGGCCTCGGCGCCCTGGCCGCCCTCCTCCAGGGCAGCTTCTTCGTCACGCTGCTCATGCTCGCCTTCGCCGCCTTCTGGTCCGAGGTCGGCATCTGGTCGGCGATCCGGGTCCGCAAGGACGCCATCGAACGCACCCTGCCCGACTTCCTCGACGTCCTCGCCGTCGTCGTCAGCGCCGGCCTCGGCTTCCGACAGGCCCTCGACCGGGTCGCCTCCAAGTACGAGGGCCCCTGGGCGGACGAGATCCGCATCACGCTCCGCCAGATGGACCTCGGCATGAGCCGCCGCGAGGCCTTCGAGGAACTGCGCCGCCGCAACGACTCCGAACAGGTCGCCATGTTCGTCACCGCCCTCCAGCAGGGCGAGGAACTCGGCGCCCCGATCGTCGACACGCTCGTCGCCATCGCCAAGGACATGCGCCGCACCGACGCCCAGAACGCCCGCCGCAAGGCCGCCCGCGCGGTCCCCAAGGCCACGCTGATGATCACCACGTTCATGGTGCCGGCGACGATGCTCCTCCTCGGTGCGGGCATGCTGCTCGGCTCCGGCACGGACTTCAGCTCGATCACGGGGGAGTAGGCGGCCGGTCATGACGGAAACCGCGGGCACGGTGCGGACGGGCGAGGAGAGCGTCGGTCTCCAGGTGAACGCCGTGCAGTCCCTGTGCCGGCAGGTCTTCGGCTTCCGCCTCGCGATGATCGCCCTGGCCGCCCCCTCCGCCCTGCTGCACGCCTCCCCGGGCCTGGGCGTCCGCCTCGTCGGCGCGGCCGTGGTCGTCACCTTCATGGGCTCCTACGTCCTCTTCCGCGACTGGGAACGCTTCGGCCCCCTCCTCCTGCGCCACCCCACCCTGCTGGCCGCGGACACCGCCTTCGGCACCCTCCTGCTCATCTCCGCCGGCCCGGACACCACCCTCGCCTACGTCAGCGTCTGCACCCCCCTCCTCGCCGGCGTCGTCTACGGCTGGCGCGGTGCCGCCTGCTTCGCCTCGCTCCAGTCGCTGATCCTGCTGCTGGTGCAGGCCACGGTCGGCCACACCTCCGACACGACCCTCGCCGAACGCCTCGTCCTCCCCGGCTTCTGCGTCATCACCGGAGCGGTCGGCTCCACCCTGCGCGGCCTGCTGCTCCGTTTCGGCGCGGCCACCCAGGCCCTGACCGCCGTACGCGCCCGGCTCGCCGCCGCCGAGGCGGTGACCGCCGAACGGGCCCGCCTCGCCCGCGAGATGCACGACTCCCTGGCCAAGACCCTGCACGGCGTCGCCCTCGCGGCGGAGGCCCTGGCGTCCTCGACGGACCCCGCGCAGGTGCGACGACAGGCGGAACTGGTCGCCCGGTCGGCCCGCAGGGCGGCCACCGAGTCCCGCGACCTCCTCACCGACCTGCGCCGCGAGCCGGATCCCGTCGGCGGCGTGGACGTGCTGCCCCAACTGGCGGCCCGCGCCGACGACTTCGCCGAACGCACCGGGCTTCGGGTCACCTACCGCCCCACCGGCGACCGTACGACCCTCCCCGTGCCCCCGATGGTGGCCCGTCAGCTCCTCACCATCACCACCGAGGCCATGGAGAACGCCCACCGTCACGCGGCCCCCACGGCGGTCGAGGTCCGCGCGGGCGTCCAGGACGACCTCCTCACCCTCACCGTCCACGACGACGGCCGCGGCCTGCCGCCCGGCACCACCCTCGAACACCTCCGCCGCACCGGCCACTTCGGCCTGGTCGGCATGGCGGAACGGGCCGCCTGCGTGGGCGCCCGACTGCGCGTCGCGCCCCGCGACGACCGCACCCCCGGCACCGAGGTCCGCCTGGAACTCCCCCTGGCCGCCCTGACCTTCCGAGAGGAGTCACCATGCCGGACCGGTCCGCCGTACGTGTAGTGGTGGCCGACGACAACCCGGTGGTCCGCGCGGGACTCACCGCGCTCCTGTCGAGCTGCCCGGACTTCACGGTCGTGGCGGAGGCGGCGGACGGCCACGAGGCCTGCGAGGCCGCCCTGCGGCACCGCCCCGACGTGGTCCTCCTCGACGTCCGCATGCCCGGTGTCGACGGCCTCACCGCCCTGCCCCACCTGGCCCGGATCACCACGGTCCTGATGCTGACGTACAGCCACGACCCGGAAACGGTCCGGGCGGCGCTGCGGGGCGGGGCGAGCGGCTATCTGGTACACGGGGAGTTCACGGTGGAGGAGCTGAAGGAAGCGGTGAGGAGTGCGAATGCACACGGGAGTGTGCCCTTAAGTCCCTTACTTCCGCTGACTTTCCCCGAACAGCTTTCGCGACTGCAACCGTCTGTGGGACAGTCGGATCCGTCGGGTCACCGGGCGGGGTTCCAGCTCAGCGCGAGGGAGGCGGAGATCATGGACCTCATCGCGTCGGGCATGAACAACCAGCAGATCGCCGCCGCATGCTTCATCAGCGAGAAGACGGTCAAGAATCACATCAACCGCATCTTCGCCAAGCTGCACAGCAGCAGCCGCGCCGAGGCGGCGGCCAAGTGGCTGGGAAATTGGGCCCTGGGACCCTCGTCCGGGACACCCCGCGCGCCCTACGTTCCTCCTGCCAATGCCTCAAACCGAGAGGAACGCCATGAGCGACCTGCTGCTGAAGACCGTCGTCGCGGCCATGGTCCGGGTGACGGAGGCGGTACGGCGCCGCACCGCCGACGACAGGGGGCAGACCGCGGTCGAGTATCTGGGGATCATCGCGGTGGTGGTGGCGATCGTGGTGTTGATCGCGAACACGAATCTGGGCCAGACGATCGTGGACAAGCTCACCACCCAGATCGGCAAGGTGGCCCCCTGATCCGAGCGCGGGGGCGCGGCGATTCGGGGCAGGCTTTCCCCATCTACATCACGGTGGTGGCGGGCCTGCTCTTTCTCGCGTTCGCGTACTTCGCGGTCGGCCAGGCGGCGGTGAACCGCAACGGCGCCCAGACAGCCGCCGACGCGGCGGCACTGGCGGCCGCGCAGGAGACGAGGAAACAACTGGCCGACCAGTGGGCGCTGGACCTCCGTGATCCGACCAAGTGGCAGGACATCTTCGACGGTGTCGGGGCGACCGACGGGTGCTGGCGGGCGGAACAACTGGCGTCCATGAACGACGCGGGCGACGTCCGGTGCTCGCCGGCCGGGCTGCTCGGTTACCACGTCACCGTGCAGACGAACAAGGGCATGGGGGACTCCGTGCTGCCCATCACGAGCACCCGTCGGGCGCACGCCTCCGCGACTGCCGTGATCGAGCCGCTGTGCACGTTCGAGTTGCCGGGCGAGGACGCCGAGGACGACGTACTCCCGACGCTCAAGTGCGACGACGTGGACTGGGAGCTGGATCCGGACGACCCGACCGATCTGCCCGGCCCCGAGGACCTGTTCGACGTGCACCTGGCCACAGGCTGAGGAAGGAAGCGGATTGATGAACATGCGATTCACGGGGAAAGCCCGCAGGGCGATGGTCGCACTGACCGTCGTGGCCGGGCTGGCTCTCGGCTCTGCCGCGTGCGGCGGTGGCGGCGGGGACGACAAGAAGCCCCAGAGCTCGTCGTCCGCCTCGAAGGCCGGTGGATCGCAGCCCAATCCGCAGGAGGGGGAGTCCGAGGCGCCGATCGCCGAGCTGAAGGGCCCGGGCGGGCTGCTCCTCCAGATCACCTCCGCGGTACGGGACACCGGCGGCTTCGTCACGGTGAACGGCGCCATCAAGAACGACGGCGGGGAACTCGCGACGATCCCCTCGGCGCTGAGTGGTAACGAGACCGAGATCATGAACAACGGCCGCTCCCTCGGCGGAGCCACCCTCGTCGACTCCAAGAGCAAGAAGCGCTACTACGTCCTCCGCGACACAGAAGGCCGCCCCCTCACCACCACCGGGTTCTCGACGCTGAAGGCGGGGGAGACGATCGACGTCTTCCTGCAGTTCCCCGCCCCGCCCGCGAGCAGCACGGAGGTCACCTTCCAGCTCCCGCTGTTCCCCAGCGCGGTCATCAAGATCTCCGGGTGAGGCCGGCCATGACCCCACGTCTCTCCCTGGCGGTGGCCACCGCCACGCTCCTCGTCCTCGCCACGGCCCCCGCCGCCCAGGCCGACGACACCACCCCCAGCGTCCCCCCGGGCACCGAACCCACCGCCACCGCACCGGTCGAGGTGGACCCCAACGACCCCGACCTGAAACTCCCCGAGGGCGGCACGCTCGCCGAGCCCAAGGTCCTCGACATCAAGCAGGTGGTGGAGGACGAGTCCGGCGACGAACGGCGCGAGGACACCAACGCGGACGTGACGTTCGCCCTGCAGGCGGAGGTCCTGTTCGCCAAGGACAGCGCGAAGCTCGGCGCGGACGCGAAGGCCCGTATCGCGGTGATCGCCGACGAGATCAAGAAACAGAACACCCAACTGGTCCGCGTCTTCGGCTTCACCGACAACCTCGGCTCCTCCTCCCACGGCGACGTCCTGTCGAAACAGCGCGCCGACGCCGTCCAGGCGGAACTCGCCGGCGACCTGAACGACCCCGCCATCACCTTCGAGGTCCGCGGCTACGGCGAGCAGTACCCCATCGCCGACAACGCGACGGAGGAGGGCCGCAAGAAGAACCGCCGCGTGGAGGTCACCTTCCCGAGGACGGCGAGCTGACCTCGACCACCTCGACGCGCACCCCCGCCCGCACCCCCCACCCCTCCATCGCCCCCGCCGCCGACTCCAGGACATGGCGGGAGCGGAGGCGGGGCAGGCCCAGGCGGCCCGGGGGCATGGTGCGTACGGCGACGACCGTCAGCCGACGGTCGAGATAGGCGACGTCGATGGGGATGCGCATGCCGAAGGTGTGCACGCTGCCGGCCGGCGTGAGCAGCATCGCCCCCTCCACGGCGTCCCGGCCCAGGAGACCCCTGGTACGGGCCCGGTAGGAGGCGGCGATCTCCAACGGGATCCGCGCGCGGTCCCCCGCCCCCGCCCCGGCCACCACCAGCTCCGCCCGCCCGTCCCGCCAGCGCGCCATACCCCGACTCCCCTCACTCGCCTCGCTACCCTCGGCACGGTAGCGAGCCGGGACACGAAGAGGTGGCCGTCGTATGCGGAAGATCGTCCTGATGATGTCGGTGTCCCTGGACGGATACATGGAGGGGCCGGGCCGCGACATCTCCTGGCACCGCGTCGACGACGAGATCCACCAGGACGCCAACGACGCCGTCGCCGGGATGGCGGGCCTCCTCTCCGGCCGGGTCACCTACGACCTCATGGCCGATTTCTGGCCCACCGCCGACGCCGACCCCGAGACCCCCGCGGTGATGGCCGAGTTCGCCGGCATCTGGCGCGAGATCCCGAAGTACGTCTACTCCCGCACGCTTCGGCACGCCGACTGGAACACGACGATCGTGCGGGAGGTCGTCCCGGCGGAGGTGCGGGCCCTCAAGGAGCAGCACCACGCCGGGCTGGGGCCCGGTGACCTGGGACTGGGCGGTGCCGACCTTGCCGACGTCTTCCTCCGCCACGGCCTCGTCGACCGGATCCGGCTCTACGTCCACCCCGTGCTGATCGGCCGGGGCAAACCCCTCTTCCGGCACGCCGACACGATGACCGGCCTCCACCTCGTCGAGTCCCGCGCCTTCGGCAACGGCGTCGTCCTGCTCCGCTACGACGTGGAACACGACTGAGACCGGGTCCGGCCGGAACGAGGCGGGCGGAAGATAATCGGCGGCGGCCCCCCGCCCCCTCCTGCCACGATCAGCCCATGAGCGACGACCGCAACCACCCGGACAAGATCTTCGAGGACCTCCTCGCCGAGGGCGCCGCCGTCCCCACCGAGGGGTGGGACTTCTCGTGGTTCGAGGGTCGGGCGACCGAGGCACGCCCGTCGTGGGGGTACGCGGTGTCGTTGGCCGGGCGGCTGGCGGGGGCCACGGCCGTGCTCGACATCCAGACCGGCGGCGGTGAGGTCCTGGACTTCGCCCTCGCCCGGGCCGCCGCCGCACCCGCCCTCACCGTGGCGACCGAGGGCTGGCCGGCGAACGTCGCCAAGGCCACCGCCCTGCTGCGGCCGCGCGGCATCGCGGTCGTCGACTCCCCGGAGGACGCCCCGCTGCCCTTCGCCGACGCGGCCTTCGACCTGGTCACCAGCCGGCACCCGGTCCGGCCCCTGTGGGGGGAGATCGCCCGGGTGCTGCAGCCCGGCGGCACCTACTTCGCCCAGCACGTCGGCCCCCGCAGCGTCTACGAGCTCGTCGAGTACTTCCTCGGCCCGCAGCCCGAGGCGGCGAGTCACGACCGGCACCCCGACATCGAACGTGCCGGGGCCGAGGCGGCGGGCCTGGAGATCGTCGACCTGCGCGCGGAACGCCTGCGGATCGAGTTCCACGACATCGCCGCCGTCGTCCACTTCCTGCGCAAGGTCGTCTGGATGGTGCCGGGTTTCACCGTCGAGGCCCACGAGCCGCGGCTGCGGGCCCTGCACGAGCGGATCACCGCACAGGGCCCCTTCGTCGCCCACAGCACCCGCCACCTCTTCGAGGCCCGCAGACCGACCATCTGAACCGCCCTCGGCCGCCCCTCACGCGTGAGCCCCCGTGGTCACCTCCCCGATGACCAGTTCCGCCGTGGCCTCGAGCACCTCCCCGATCCGTTCGGCCCGGTCGCCGAACTCCCGTGTCTGGTGGGCCGTCAGCCGGCCGAGCGGCTCCACCGTGACGGTCGTACGACGGCCCCGGCGCCGCTGGTGCCAGACCCCCGCCACCGCCCCGTCCACCAGCAGCACGGGGAAGTTCCCGGCCTGCCCGCCCGCCAGCGCCCGCCCGTGGGCGGCACCCGGGAACAGCAGCTCCCGGGGCTGGGCGGCGACGACGTACGCGTCGAAGTAGGGCAGCAGCCGCACCCCACGCGCGGGCTCCTGCGGGAACCCGGTGTCCCCGGCCGCCACCCAGGCCCGCCGGCCCTCGAACAGCACCTCCTCCAGCTCGCCCGCCCCGAGCGCCTCCTCGAACAGCGTGGCCGCCCAACCGGGAGGCGCCGCCAGCCACTTGGCGAAGTCCTGCGGGGTCGCGGGGCCGTAGACGGCCAGATGGCGGCCGACCAGCAGACGCAGGGCCTGCCCGGGCGGCAGCGGATCGAAGCGCGGTGGGCGGGTGTACGTCACCTTGCGGCCCCGGTTCGGCCCGAAGCAGAGCGCGCCCGACTGGCCTGCCTGGAGGAGCACCTGGCGCCAGCGCGGCCACAGGTCCTGGAAGGCGGGCATCACCCGCTCCCCGGCCCAGGGCCCGGTGCGGGCGACGACCTCCTCGTCCAGCTCGTCCACCGTCAGCCACACCCCGTCGAGCGCCTCCCCGACGGCGGCCGCCACCTGCTCGGCCTGCGCCTCGGTGAGCCGTACCTCCGGCGGGAGGGGACTGCGGCCGGAGGGGACCGCGGTCAGGGCGGAGGTCCACAGGGCGAGTTCACGGGCGGGCAGCAGATGGACCGTCCCGCGCGGGCCGTGCGTCCGCACCAGTGACCGGTCCCGGGTCAGCGCGGCCCGTACGTCGGTCCGTGTCATCCCCTCGGCGCGGATCCCGACCGACACCTCCGCAGCCGAGGGAACCCGCGCGTGCGCGCCGGCCATGGCCGCGACGATCTCCGCGGGCCCTCCGTCACCGGCCGCGAGCGGATTGGCCAGGAACCGCCGTTCCAGCCGCCGCGCGGAGCCTCTTCCCACCTGATGCTCCGGGTCATGGCGCCGACGCCAGAACGCAAAGAGGACGGGAACTGTCCGCCATGGCCGCACCGCGGAAAAGCCAAAAGGGCATTCCGGTTCACTCTCCCGCAGAACGCCCCAGGTTCTGCACGAGGTTTCCACATCGTTACCGCGAGCGGTTCGCATTCACCGTCGACCTCACGTAAGTTCAAGCGCAGGTAATTCGCGTGAGCAAAGCTGCGCGGGCGGCACCGCGCAGTGGAGGGGGCTGTGCGGCGCCGTCCGCGTCAAGCGGGCGTGAGGCGCCGGGGTAGCCCGTCGGGGGGACGGGCGGACAACTGCCCGACCACCGCCCAAGCCCCGCCAAAACCTCAGCTTCCCTCGGTAAGCACCGTCATTCCCCTGGGATTCCGCTGTGTTCCGGCCATCCCAGGCCTATGAATCATGCTCCGGAAGGCCATCTGCGCGTCGCCGATCAACTCCGGAGAGTAATTGTGCCGCGCCGATGCACGCAGCATCACTTACGAAGGGTTATGGTGGAAACCCCCCCTCGGGCCGGTCCGTCTCCCCCCCACGGACCGGCCCGTTTTTTGCACCAAGAACGGGGGCCGCCTTCCAGGCGCCGGTCAGCCCCTGCCCACCAGGGGCGCGGGGTCGTATCGACATGCGGCTCCGCCGCGTGGGCGCTACCGGCCCCCACCCACCCGCACCCGAGAAACAACCGAACCCCCCGCACCGGTACCCTGTTGCCCCGCGGGGACCGCACTCGCACGGAGGGGCTGACATCACGTGAACCTGCGCGACAAGCTGCGCGGCCTTCTGGTCAGGCTGTACGCACGCCGGGTGGAAGGCCACCTGGACCACGCTCAGGTGCCCAAGCACATCGGCGTCATCATGGACGGCAACCGCCGCTGGGCGAAGGCCGCCGGGTCCACCACCGAGCACGGCCACCGCGCCGGTGCCGAGAAGATCGAGGAGTTCCTCGGCTGGTGCACCGAGACGGACGTCGAGGTCGTCACCCTCTGGCTGCTGTCGACGGACAACCTCGACCGTCCCCAGGAGGAACTCGTCCCGCTCCTCGGCATCATCGAGGACGTGGTCCGCACCCTCGCCGCCGACGGCCGCTGGCGCGTCCACCACGTCGGCACCCCCGACATCCTCCCCTCCCATGTGCAGACCGCGCTGAAGGAGGCCGAGCAGTCCACGGCCCACGTCGACGGCATACTGGTCAACGTCGCCATCGGCTACGGCGGCCGCCAGGAGATCGCCGACGCCGTCCGCTCGATGATCACCGACGCCGCCGACAAGGGCGTCTCGATGGAGGACCTCGCGGACTCCGTCAGCGTCGACCTGATCGGCCGCCACCTCTACACCGGCGCCCAGCCCGACCCCGACCTCGTCATCCGCACCAGCGGCGAACAGCGGCTGTCCGGATTCATGCTGTGGCAGACGGCCCACGCGGAGTACTACTTCTGCGAGGTCTTCTGGCCGGCCTTCCGCAAGGTCGACTTCCTGCGCGCCCTGCGCGACTACGCCGCACGTCACCGCCGCTACGGCGGCTGAGCGCACGTACGCCCCCGGGGGGCCCGCGAGTACCCCTTCGGGGACGGAAGTAACAAGGAGTTCACCGGCGCGCCGTCATATGCCGTGGCATGGCGGCGCATTTTCGAGGGCATAAGCCAAGCAGGTCGACGCCCGAACCACGGGTGTCGGATCCTCAGCGGGCGGCACGGGGCCGTCCGCCCGGGAGGCCCTTTGCACCAGCCCGACCGTGCGGTCACGGCACGGAAGCAGCAGCGGGGGGCCGGTTCCCGGCCCGTGCAGGGCCATGAACCGGTCCAGCTCCACTCCGTCGCTCCCCGACCTCATCCGAGGGGGTACGTCCTTCCGTGGTGACCAGCACAAAGCGCCGTATGCCTGACCGGCGCACCTATGTTCTCGACACCAGCGTCCTGCTGGCCGACCCGAACGCCATGACCCGCTTCGAGGAGCACGAGGTCGTGCTCCCCATCGTCGTGGTCACGGAACTGGAGGCCAAGCGGCACCATCCCGAACTCGGCTACTTCGCCCGGCAGGCGCTGCGTCTGCTGGACGACTACCGGGTGAAGTACGGTCGCCTCGACGCCCCCATCCCGATCGGGGAGCTGGGCGGGACCGTCCGTGTCGAGCTCAACCACTCGGACCCCAGCGTGCTGCCCAGCGGCTACCGGCTGGGGGACAACGACTCACGCATCCTCGCGGTCGCCCGCAACCTGCAGGCCGAGGGGTTCGACGTCACCGTCGTGTCGAAGGACCTGCCGCTCAGGATCAAGGCCTCGTCGGTCGGTCTCCTGGCGGAGGAGTACCGCGCCGAACTCGCCATCACGGACGCCTCCGGCTGGACCGGAATGTCCGAACTGAGCCTGTCCGGCGAACAGGTGGACCTCCTCTTCGAGGAAGGCCACGCCTATGTCCCGGAGGTCGCCGACCTGCCCGTGCACACCGGTCTGACCATCCAGTCGGAGCGCGGCAAGGCACTCGGCCGGGTCACCCCGGAGGGCAACGTCCGACTGGTGCGCGGCGACCGCGAGGCGTTCGGCATCAAGGGCCGCAGCGCCGAGCAGCGCATCGCGCTCGACCTGCTGCTCGACCCGGACGTCGGCATCCTGTCCCTGGGCGGCCGGGCCGGCACCGGCAAGTCGGCGCTGGCGCTGTGCGCGGGGCTCGAGGCGGTCCTGGAGCGCCGCCAGCACCAGAAGGTGATGGTCTTCCGTCCGCTGTACGCGGTGGGCGGGCAGGAACTCGGCTATCTGCCCGGCTCCGAGTCGGAGAAGATGAGCCCCTGGGCGCAGGCGGTGTTCGACACGCTGTCGGCCGTCACCTCCCGCGAGGTCATCGAGGAGGTCACCGCGCGCGGCATGCTGGAGGTCCTGCCCCTGACCCACATCCGGGGCCGCTCCCTGCACGACGCCTTCGTGATCGTCGACGAGGCCCAGTCCCTCGAACGGAACGTCCTGCTGACCGTTCTGTCCCGGATCGGCGCCAACTCGCGGGTGGTCCTCACCCATGACGTGGCCCAGCGGGACAACCTGAGGGTCGGACGCTACGACGGTGTCGTCGCCGTCGTCGAGAAGCTGAAGGGTCACCCGCTCTTCGCGCACGTGACGCTGAACCGGTCCGAGAGGTCCCAGATCGCGGCGCTTGTGACCGAAATGCTGGAGGACGGGCACATCTGACCCTGACCGCACACCTTCATAAGCTGTGAGCGTCGGTCGGCGCCGTCCGGCAAAGGCAGTGAGCCTAGCCGGGCGGCGTCGACGTGTGTGTGGGTTTCGCGAAATCTCCCGGGTTCCCCGGGGTGTGAGCTTTCACACGCAACTCGGAATTGCCTTGCGCCGTTGGGTTACGGCAGAGTCTCGTTCCTGTCAGGCCCCGCATACGGCACACCTGTACCCCTGGGGGTACCTCCCACGCCCTCAAGGCAGTGGGGGAGGTACGGAAACGCATCTGCACCACTGTCAACTCCATAGCGTCGCCGTATGCCGCCCGAGCACCACGCGGCGCTCCCCTCGCGGGAGTTGCCCACCGGGCCCGTGTCTCCCGTGACCCACCTTTGGGGAGGCCAGTGTCAGGGGCACGATTGCGTCCGCCAGGTCACCGAAGCGGGCGCTGCTGGAAGGAAACCGTGTGAGCCGGATCTCGGTCCGGGGATTCGCAGTGGCCTCGGCCACCGCGGTCACCGCTGTCGGAAGCGTCGTCGGCGTTGCCTCGGGCAGTGTCGCGCAGCCCAACGACGCAGAGTCGACAGCGAGCGACGCGACGCTCCTCGCTGACATACCTGCCGGCCAGCAGGCCCAGGTGCAGACCGCCACCGTGGCGCAGCAGGCCAACTACCAGGCCATCGCCGCCGACGAGGGAGCGAAGAAGGAAGCGGAGGCAGCGGCACGCAAGGCCGCCGCCGAGACCGCCGTCGCGAAGAAGGAGGCCGCCGAGAAGGCGGCCAAGGAGCGCGCGGAGGCGAAGGCCAAGGCCAGCCGCAGCGCGTCCGACTTCCCGGTCCAGAGCTCGTACACGGTCGCGCAGATCCAGGCCATGGCCGCGCAGATGGTGCCCAGCGGCCAGTTCCAGTGCTTCAGCAACATCGTGGACCACGAGTCGAGCTGGAACTACCACGCCGTCAACGCCTCCTCCGGCGCCTACGGTCTGTTCCAGGCACTGCCCGCCGGCAAGTACGCGTCCGCGGGCGCCGACTGGCAGACCAACCCGGCCACCCAGATCAAGTGGGGCCTGAACTACATGGACAGCCGGTACGGCAGCCCCTGTGAGGCGTGGTCGTTCTGGCAGGCCAACCACTGGTACTGAGCCCGAGCGGCTCCGGCCGCGCCGCTCTCTGCCGACCCCTTTCTCTCGACTCCGTTCGACTCCTCTCGACCTCACCTCGACCGAAGGATTTCGTGTGAGCCGGAACTCGGCCCGGGGGTTCGCGGTGGCCTCGGCCACCGCGGTCACCACCGTCGGCGCGGTCATGGGCGTGGCCCAGGCCCACACCGCACAGCCCAGTGACGACGCGCAGGCCACGGCGAGCGACGCGACGCTCCTCGCCGACTTACCGATAGGCGAACAGGCCCAGGTACAGACGGCCTCGCTGACCCGGCAGGCCACCACCCAGGCCATCGCCGCGGACGCCACCGCCAAGAAGCAGGCCGAGGAGACGGCCCGCAAGCAGGCGGCCGAGACCGCCGTGGCCAAGCAGAAGGCCGCCGAGGAGAAGGCACAGGCCGAGAAGGAAGCCAAGGAACGCGAGGAAGCGGAGACCAAGGCCGCCTCGGCCTCCGGCGGCAGCACCGCGAGCTTCCCGCAGCAGGCGTCGTACACCGTCGCCGAGGTCCAGGCCATCGCCCGCCAGATCGTGCCCGCCGGCCAGTTCCAGTGCTTCAGCAACATCGTGAACCACGAGTCCACGTGGAACTACCAGGCCGTCAACCCCACCTCCGGCGCCTACGGCCTCGTCCAGGCCTACCCCGGTTCCAAGATGTCGTCCGCCGGCGCCGACTGGCGCACCAACCCGGCGACACAGATCAAGTGGGGCCTGAACTACATGAACGAACGGTACGGCAGCCCCTGTGACGCCTGGGACTACTGGCAGGCCAACGGCTCCTACTGAGCCGACGCTCAACCCCGCGCAGCCCCTCCCCGTCCTCAGGTGAGGGGCCATCGCCCTGTACGGTCGGAAGCCGACGACTCCAGGGGGAGTGGTGGGGAGAGACGGGGGAAGAGGGCGGATCATGTCGCGAGTGCCAGGGTGGCTCGGCCGGCTCGGTGCCGGTCTGACCGAGATGGGTGAGCGGCTCGACGAGCGCCGCGCCGAGGTGGAGCGGGAGAGCGCCCCGGAGGAACCGGAGCCACCGGCGCCCGAGACCCCCGTGGCGCCCCCTGAGGACCTGTCACCCCCTCCCGCGCGCCCCGATCCCGCCCAGGCCGTGCCGTGGGGCGTCCGGGTCGCCGCGGAGGCCGGCTGGCGGCTGCTGGTGCTCGCCGGCACCGTGTGGGTGCTGATCAAGGTCATCAGCGCGGTCCAGCTCGTCGTCCTGGCCTTCGTGGTCGCGCTGCTGCTGACCGCCCTGCTCGAACCCACCGTGGCCCGGCTCAAGCGCATGGGGGTCCCCGGGGGGCCCGCGACCGCGCTCACCGCCATCCTCGGGTTCGTCGTCATCGGTCTGATGGGCTGGTTCGTGACCTGGCAGGTCATGGAGAACATCGACAACCTCTCCGACCAGGTCCAGGACGGCATCGAGGATCTGCGCCGCTGGCTGCTCAACAGCCCCTTCCATGTCACCGACAAGCAGATCAACGGCATCGCGAAGAACCTGCGCGAGGCGATCGGCGCCAACACCGACTCCATCACCTCCGCGGGCCTGGAGGGCGTCACCGTCGTCGTGGAGGCGCTCACCGGCATCCTGCTGGCGTTCTTCTCGACGCTGTTCCTGCTCTACGACGGCAAGCGGATCTGGGAGTGGACCCTGAAGCTGGTCCCGGCCGCCGCCCGCCCGGGCGTGGCGGGCGCGGGCCCGCGGGCCTGGGCGACCCTGACGGCGTACGTCCGGGGCACAGTCGTGGTGGCCCTCATCGACGCCATCTTCATCGGCCTCGGCATCTACTTCCTCGACGTGCCGATGGCCGTGCCGCTGGCCGTGTTCATCTTCCTGTTCTCGTTCATCCCGCTGGTCGGCGCGGTCGCCTCCGGCGCGCTGGCGGTGGTCGTGGCGCTGGTGACGCAGGGTGTGTTCACCGCCGTCATGACCCTCGTCGTGGTCCTCGCCGTGCAGCAGATCGAGGGCCACATCCTCCAGCCGTTCATCCTCGGCCGGGCGGTCCGCGTCCACCCCCTCGCCGTGGTCCTCGCGGTGGCCTCCGGCGGCCTGGTCGCGGGCATCGGCGGCGCGGTGGTCGCCGTACCCCTGGTGGCGGTGACGAACACGGTGGTGGGCTATCTGAAGGCGTACGCGCAGGAGCCGGCCCTGAGGACGTCACCGCGGCCGAGGGGGGCGACGGCGGTGGAGGTCGCGCCGGTCCACGCCGACGGGGTTCCGGCCCGTCCGGCGCCCGAGGACACGGCCCCCTGACGGGCTACTCGCCGAGGACGGCCTCCGCCTCCAGCGTCACCCCCACCGCCTGAACCACCGACGCGATCCTGACCGCCTCCTGCACCACCTCACGCCCGACCCCCGCCGAGCGCAGTGCCCGCTCGTGCGCGTCGAGACAGCTCCCACAGCCGTTGATCGCGGACACCGCGAGCGACCACAGCTCGTAGTCGGCCCTGGGGACCCCGGGGTCGCCGAGGACGTTCGTCCGCAGCCCGGCCCGCAGCCGGCCGTATGCGGGGTCGGACAGCAGATGCCGGGTGCGGTGGAAGACGTTGTTCACGGCCATCACGGCCGCCGCCGACCTGGCCGCGGTGTACGCCTCCGGCGAGAGCTCCGCCCGTGCCTGCGCTCCCAGCTCGCGCAGCACGATCGGGGAGCGGGCCGCGATCGCGCTCACCAGGACCGTGCCCCACAGCTGCTGGGCCGGCAGGTCCGAAGCGCCGATGACCGAGCCCAGATTGAGCCGCAGTTCCTTGGCGTAGTCCGGCAGGGCGGACAGCAGCGCGTTCCACGACATGTCTCTCCTCGCGTATCCACGGCGCCACCGCCGATCGGTCAAATGAGCGCCGAACAAAAAGATTTGAATGATCCGACAAGACAACTTCCGTCAGGTCGGGACAGGTAGCAAATCCCCGGCCCGGAATATACGCCGGGGCTGGTAGACATTCCCCCCTCAGCGGTACGCGTCAGGCGTATGTGCGACACGGCAAGGGGAGTGATGTCGGGCTACGAGCTGCTGGCACGCGACCTTTCCGCGTGCGTGCGCGACGGGTTCACGGGCGAGCTGAGGGTGGCGGGTTCACCCGGCGGCACCTTCCATCTGAGCGGAGGGCTGGTCGCCGCGGTCGAGTCGCCCGGCGCGCCCGGCGCGGAGGCGCTGCTGCTGCGCTCCGGGCGGATCGCCGGCGAGGAGTGGGCCGCGCTGGTGCGGGAGTCCGGCGGCGCGCGCTGGCCGGCCGCCGGGCTGATCGCCCATGGCTACGCGGGCGCCGCACAGCTGCGCGTGGTCTGTGCGATGGCCCTCCAGGACGCCGCGTTCGCAGTCGTCGCGGGCAGCGTCGACGACTGCGAACGCGGTCCGGCGATCGGGCCGCCGCCCGCCCCGGTCGCCATCGGCGAGGCGCCCACCCGGCTGCTCCAGGAGGCGGCCCGCAAGCTGTCCGCGCTGCTCTCGATGCCGTATCCGGTACGCCCCGAGCGGGAGCGTCCGCTGCCCGGCGCCCTCTCCCGCACCGCCGACCGCCTCGGCCCGATCCAGCGTGAGCTGCTCACCCACGCCGACGGCCGGCGCACCGCCCGCGACCTCGCCTTCCGTACCGGGCGCGGGGTCTACACGGTCACGGTGGCGGTCGCCCGGATGCTGGCGGAGGGGCTGCTGGAGTGCGGGGACGCGCCCGCGCCGATCCCCGTGCGGCTGCCGCCCGGCGGACAGGGCGTACGGCCACGGGAGCCCGCCCCGCCCCCGCCGCCCGTCCGGGTCCCGCCGCCCGAGCCGCCCCCCGAGCCGGCCGCCCTGCCCCGCCGCCGCCCCGGCGCCAGCGGCATCAACGAGGCCCTCGCCCCGGAGGACACCGAGGACAACGGCGGCGGCACCGGCTGGAAGGACTTCTTCCGCCTCCGCAATCCCACGCCGAAATAACCGGACCGCTCGAATGGCCGGCCCCACCGGAAAATCCGAAATCCCCCACAGAAAACAGACGGTCACATGCGATCAGAATCAGGGGAGTTGCACTTATGGACCACAAAGCCCTCGCGCGGGAGATGCGCGGTCTGCGCGAGCAGGTGACCGGTATCACCGATACCGCCCTCGCCGCGGCCGACGGGCTGCTCATCGCCGCCGACACGGCCGACTCGATCGATCCGGAGGGCCTCGCCGCCCTCGCCGCGGCCGGTCTCGGCCTCGCCCGCCGTACCTCCGAGGCGACCGCCCGGGGCGCCCTGCACCGCACGGTGACCTACGGCAGCCACGGCTGCGCCGCGTTCTACGCCGTCGGCGACACCGCGCTGATGGTCGTACTCGGAGACGAGGGGATGGACGTGGAGCGCCTGCACCGGGCGACCCAGCCGGCCCTGCGCCGCATCGATCTGATCCTCACCGAGAAAACCGCCGAAGGAGTCTGAAGGGATGGCGACGAAGCGTATGACCCCCGGTTTCTCCGATCAGGTGATGGGCCTGGTCAAGTCACTGCGTACGGATGCCCCCGACTGCGTCGCCTCCGGCGTCGTCGACATGTCGACCGGCATGCTGCTGTCCTACGAGACGGTCGACAACCACCCGCCCGAGGTCCTCGACCTGCTCGCGGGCGCGACGCTCGACCTGTTCCAGGGCCGCACGGTCGTCATGATCGAGGACGTCTTCAAGGAGCGGCGCGGCATCCAGAGCGACAACCACTTCTTCCAGGAGATCCTCGTCAACAGCGACAACCTCACCCACCTGTTCGTGAGGATGACCGAACAGCAGGACGTCGTCGCGGTGGTCGTCTGCCGCAAGTCCGTCAACGTGGGCATGCTGTTCGCGCAGGTGCGCAGGGTGGTGCGGGAGTACCAGCTCTGAACGGCCGAAGGGCCCCTCGACGGTGAGTCCGAGGGGCCCTCCAGGTCTTCCAGGAGTGTGCAGGTCACTCCGTGCGCAGCCCGTCCGGCCGCATCAGCCGCATCAGCGGCGGCAGGCTCAGCACCGTCACCAGTGCCACGACCGCCGCGCCGAAGCCGGTCATCGCCAGCACGCTCGGCCAGTCCACGCTGATCCTGGTGTCCGTCATCCTCAGCAGGATCGCGCCCAGCGTGAGCCCCACCACCATGGCCAGCACCAGACCCAGGGCGATCGGGATCGCCGTCTGCCACAGCACCGACAGGCCCAGGGTGCGCCGCCGGGTGCCGAAGGCGACCAGGGACGACAGCAGCTTGCGCCGGTCGCGCAACTGCTCCAGCTGCGACACCAGCAGGCTCGCCCCGATCAGCAGCAGCACACAGGCGGAGCCGACCAGCAGACCGGAACGGATGGACGCGTACTTCCGGTCCTTCTTGGTGGCCGACCAGGTCATCGTCGAGGCCATCGGGTCCACCTGGAAGGTGGTGTTGCGGACGTACTCGTCCGCGTCGGGCACCGACTCGTCGACCGAGAGGTACAGCTCACCGCTGACCATGTTCGCCAGCGACTTCGGCAGCGCGCCCGTCGTCATCGCGAAGCCACCGCGCCGCAGATTCCGGGGGTCCACGGCCGAGGGAACCTCCCGGATGCCCGCGGGGACGGTCCAGACGGCTTCGGGACTGTGCTCGCCCCATCCCTGGATGTAGAGCTTGGTGCCGGGCTTGTTCAGCTTCGTGGAGTCGGCGTCGTAGTCGGATCCGTTCAGGACGAACATGTCGCCGTCCTTGCAGGAGGGCAGCTCCGCCACCTCGCGCAGCGCGGCACAGTCGCCCACGGTCAGCTCCGAGCTGATCTGCGGGCCGTTCTCGCTGTTCCAGGAGGAGTCGCCGAAGTATCCCTCCCACAGCGCGGTGACCTTCGAGACGCCCTTGGTGTCGGCGAACTTCCGGGCGGTGTCCGCCAGCGGGACGCCCTCCGGCACGCTCACCTGGAGCTGCGCCCGCCGCAGATCCTGCCCGGTGGCCTCGGTGTAGTCGCCGTCGACGCCGGCGAACAGCATCTGCAGGGCGATCGCCCCGGCCACCGCCACCGCGATGCCGTTGACCATCCGGGCCGCCGTACCGCTGCTCAACTGCAGGCGTCGTACAGCCAGTTGCCAGGCCACCCCACCGGAGCCGAGCCGGGCGACGACCGTCTCCACGAGCCACGGCAGCAGGGCCGTGACCCCGACCAGGAGCAGCAGCACACCGCCGATCACCAGGTACTGGTTGAAGTCACCGTTGGTGCGGCCCTGGCCGATCATCGGGTAGAGCATCGCGAGACCGCCCACGGGCAGCAGCAGCCGCCACCACAGCCGGCGCCGGGTGGGCCTGGCCGTGCGGACCACGCCCAGCGGCTCGATGACCACGCCGCGCAGGGCGAAGAGCGTGACCAGGACGGCGGCGGCGGGCACCGCCAGCGCGACCAGCGCCGCCAGCAGGGGCGAGGGGTTGAGATAGCTGGGCCAGGCGCTCATGCCCAGCACCTCCACCGAACCCGCCACCTGCCGGCCGATCAGGAAGAACCCGGTGCCGGCGACCAGCCCGAGCAGCGCACCGGCCATCGCCTCACCGGCCGCGACCCGCCGGGTCATCCGGCCGTCGGAACCGATCAGCCTGAGCGCCGCGAGCCGGCGGTCGCGCCGCTCGCCGCCGAACCGCACGGCCGCCGCGATGAACACGGCCACCGGCATCAGCAGCACCACGATCATGACGATGATCAGCAGGAGCAGGACCGGGTCCGTCCGCTCCCGCGTCGGACGCGGGTTCCCGAACGACGTCAGCCGGGTCACCCCGCCGCCGTCGAGATGCGCGGCCAGCCCGGAGGCGCCCGCGTAGTAGGCGAGTTCCTGCGAGCCGATGAGCCCGCTCTCCCCGATCGTCCCGACGGTCCGGTACGGCAGCCGCTCCCGCAGCAGCGCGGAACCGTCGGAGGCGAGCAGCCTCTTCAGCGCCGGCGAGACGACCATCTCGCCCTGCGCGGGGTACTCGCCCACTCCGGGCGGCAGCGGCGCGCGCGGCCCCTCCGGCTCCACCATCCGCCCGCGCACGTCCTTGCCGCGGAAGGTGGTGTCGCTCGTGGCGATCAGCATGCTGTTGTCGCCCTTGGGCGGGACGTCCGCGGAGAACGAGTAGTCCAGCCGGGCCTCCTCGCGGGCGTGCCGCACCGCGAGCGCGTTCGGCAGCGCCGTCGTCAGCAGCAGCACCGCCACCCCGAGCCCCACGCCGACCGCGGTCAGCGCGGCGCGGATCCAGCCCTCCCGGCCGCCCGTGAAGGCGAACCGCACCCCCAGACCCAGATCCCGGTACCACTGCGTGACATTCATACGACCCGCTCCATGTCCCGCGACTTCCCGTCCCGTACGACGATCTCGCGGTCGGAGTAGGCGGCCACCCGTGCCTCGTGCGTCACCAGCACCACGGCCGCGTTGGCCGAGCGGGCCGCCTCGGTGAGCAGCTCCATCACCCGCTCGCCGTTCAGCGAGTCCAGCGCGCCGGTCGGCTCGTCGGCGAAGACCACCCGCGGGCTCGTGACGAGCGAGCGCGCCACCGCGACCCGCTGCCCCTGTCCGCCGGACACCTCACCCGGCCGCTTCTTGGCGAGGTCGTCGACCTCCAGCCGCTCCATCCACCCCAGGGCGGTGCGCTCGGCCTGCTTGCGCGAGGTGCCGTTCAGCCGCAGCGGCAGGGCCACGTTCTCCACACAGGTCAGCTCCGGCACGAGCTGGCCGAACTGGAACACGAACCCGAACTCCGTGCGACGCAGCCTGCTGCGCCCCGCGTCGCTCATCGTGGCGAGCTCCTGGCCGTCGTACCGGATCGAGCCGGAGTCGGGCGTCACTATGCCGGCGAGGCAGTGCAGCAGCGTCGACTTGCCGGACCCGGACGGGCCCATCACCGCGACGACCTCGCCGGGGTGGATGGAGAACTCGGCGCCGTCCAGCGCCATGGTCGGCCCGTACGCCTTCTTCAGGTCCTCGGCGACGAGCAGGGATCCCCCGGGAGCGTTCATGCGGTCACCGTGGCCTTCAGCTTGTCGAGGCGCGCGGCGGCGAGCTCCAGCCAGCGCAGGTCGGCCTCGAGATGGAACAGGGCGTGGTCGCAGATGAGCTGATCGGCCAGATCGCCCTTGCGTTTGCGGTCGGTCAGGATCCGCATGCTGCGCAGGTGCTCCGCCCGCTGGGTGTCGAGGATGTCGGCCGCGTCGCGCTCGGTGAGCAGGGCGAGGACGACCTTCGTGTACAGGGTCGACTGGAGATACGGCTCGGGCTTCTCGGGCGTGGCGAGCCAGCGCTCGACGTCGGTGATGCCGGCGTCGGTGATCGCGTACCGCTTGCGCTCGGGTCCGCCGCCCGCCTCGATGCCGTCGACCTCGACGAGGCCGTTCTTCAACAGGCGCGACATCGTCGAGTAGACCTGGCCGTAGTGGAGCGGCCGGTCGTGACCGAACTTCTCGTCGAAGGCCCGCTTCAGGTCGTAACCGTGTCGGGGCCCGGACTCCAGGAGTCCCAGGAGGGTGTGACCGATGGACATGGGCAGGACTGTACACGCGGTGTATACCCGGGGTGTATACGCGGAGTGTGGAGGTGGTGGCGGGGGGTGGGGGTGCGCAGGTGGGGCGCGATTGTCACCGTTCTGCTACAGCGCCCGATGCGTACCCCGGCCCGTCCGGCGCTTGAGGGCGAGGCCGTTCAGGCCGACGGGGGTCTGGGGGTGGAGCCCCCCGGGGGCCGACCCCGACGGGGAATCGGCCCGGCCTCCCCCGGCAGCCGCCCCGCCTCCTTCAAGGCCCTCCGCAACACGAACTCGATCTGCGCGTTCGCGGACCGCAACTCGTCCCCGGCCCACCGCGCCAACGCGTCGTACACCGCGGGGTCCAGCCGCAGCAGCACCTGCTTGCGCTGCGGCCGGCCTTGAGGGGCCGAGCCCCCGGAGGGAACCGTCACTGGTAGAGGGTCCCCGTGTTGAGCACGGGCTGCGGCGCCCGGTCCCCGCACAGCACCACCATCAGGTTGGACACCATCGCCGCCTTCCGCTCCTCGTCCAGTTCCACGATGTCCTGCTCGGCGATCCGGCTGAGCGCCGCCTCGACCATCCCGACGGCCCCGTCCACGATCTCCCGCCGCGCCGCGACCACCGCGCCCGCCTGCTGCCGCTGCAGCATCGCCGAGGCGATCTCGGGAGCGTACGCGAGATGCGTGAACCGGGACTCGATGATCCGCACACCGGCCGCCTCCACGCGCGCGTGCAGCTCGGCCGCGAGTTTCTCGGTGATCTCCTCGGCGTTGCCGCGCAGCGAGAGCCCGTCCTCGTCGTGGGAGTCGTAGGGGTACTCGATGGCGATGTGCCGTACGGCCGCCTCGGTCTGGGTGGAGACGAACTCCAGGAAGTCGTCGACCTCGAAGACGGCCTGAGCGGTGTCCTGCACCTTCCACACCACGACGGCGGCGAGCTCGATCGGGTTGCCGTAGGCGTCGTTGACCTTCAGGACGGCCGTCTCGTGGTTGCGGACGCGGGTGGAGATCTTCTCGCGGGAGGTGAAGGGGTTCACCCAGCGCAGCCCGTCCTCGCGGATGGTGCCCCGATAGCGCCCGAAGAGCTGCACCACGCGTGCCTCGCCCGGCGCGACCGTGTTCAGTCCGCACATCGACAGGAACGCGGCGAGCCCTATGAGGACGCCGCCGACGATCAGGGCAGCCTTGACGCCCGTCGCGGTCACCACGGTCGCGGTGGCGATCAGTCCGCCGCCGATCAGCAGCCCGGTCAGCCCGCCGAGCAGGGCGAGCCCGCCGCCGACGCTGTGGGCGGGGAACTCCTTCACGTGCGGGGCGGGCAGCTCGGGCACGTCGACCGAGGAAGTCTCTGTGGGCATGGGTGATTCCCCCCGTTCATTCAGGTGTGTACCGCTTGCCGGCGGCCACACGTAAGCATCGCTCTAGCTAAGTGATATCACTTAATGAGCGTTTGGCAACCCTCGGAGCGTTCCAGTCGTCGAACGAGGTGACGTGGTGCGCCGGTTTCCCGGCGGGGTGCTGATTCTCACCCCCTCCGAACACCGGACCGAGGCCTCTTCGACACAGCCGACGGTGTTAGCTTTCTGAGCTGACCTGCCTCCTGGCACTGGTGTGACTGCCGAGTACGAAGCGGAGCGAGCGGACTCATGGGACGAGCGGACGAGAGACGAGCGCGGCAGAGCGGTGGCCGTCGCGCGGCGCCCAAGAACCGCTCACCGCGAAGAGAGGCCCCGCCGACGCGCGGCGCGTCGCGCTCGGCCGTGGAGGCCCCCGACACCCCGGAGGCTCCCGACACCACCGCCCCCGTACCCGGCGGCCGCGCGGCCGCGCGCAGGGCGGCGGCCGGCAAGAAGGGCGGCCGCGGCGCCAAGGGCGGCAAGAAGCAGAAGAGCCTCATACGCCGGATCTTCACCTGGAAGAAGATCCTCGGCGCCTTCCTCATCATGACCACCGCCGTCATCGGCGCCCTCGTCTGGCTGTACGTCAGCACGCCGATCCCCGCGGGCAATCCCGACGCCAAGCTGCAGAGCAACGTCTACAAGTACAAGGACGGCTCGATCGCCACCCGCGACGGAGACGTCAACCGTGAGAACGTCGACCTCTCCAAGGTCCCCAAGCCGGTCCAGCACACCTTCGTCGCCGCCGAGAACAAGACCTTCTACAACGACTCCGGCGTCGACCTGAGGGGCACCACCCGAGGCATCCTCAACACCCTCATGGGCAAGGGCGCGCAGGGCGGTTCGACGATCACCCAGCAGTACGTCAAGAACTACTACCTGAGCCAGGAACAGACCGTCACGCGCAAGCTGAAGGAACTGATCATCTCGCTCAAGCTGGACCGGGAGAAGGACAAGAACTACATCCTGGCCGGCTACATCAACACCAGCTACTACGGCCGTGGCGCCTACGGCATCCAGGCCGCCGCCCAGGCCTACTACCGCGTCGACGCCGGCAAACTCTCCGTCGAGCAGGGCGCCTACCTCGCCGCGCTGCTCCAGGCCCCGAGCCAGTACGACTGGGCCGTCGCCACCGACACCGGCAAACGTCTGGTAAAGGCCCGCTGGAACTACGTCCTCGACAACATGGTCGAGCAGAAGTGGCTCGACAAGAGCAAGCGCGAGGAGATGACGTTCCCGGAGCCCCTGGCGCCGAAGGCCGCACCCGGCCAGGAGGGCCAGACCGGCTACCTGGTGTTCGCGGCCAACGTCGAACTGGCCAAGCAGCTCGTCGCCACGGGGGTCGCCGACGACTTCGAGTCCGCCACCGCCCTGATCAAGAAGGGCGGCTGGAACATCGAGCTCAACATCGACAAGAAGAAGCAGAAGGCGCTGGAGACGGCGGTCAAGGAACAGCTCACCAGCAAGCTCGACGCCAAGAAGCGCTCGGTCGACGGTGACGTCCAGGCCGGCGCGGTCTCGGTGGACCCGAAGACGGGCGCCGTGGTGGCGATGTACGGCGGCAAGGGCTACACCGAGCACTACGTCAACAACGCCACCCGCACCGACTACCAGCCCGCCTCCACCTTCAAGCCGGTGATCCTCGCCGCGGCCTTCGACGAGAACGCCAAGACGCAGGACGGCGACGAGATCACCGCCAACACGCTCTACGACGGCACCAGCAAGCGCCCCGTCGTCGGCAGCGACATCGGCTTCGCGCCGGAGAACGAGGACGACCAGGACTACGGCGACGTCACCGTGCAGACGGCGCTGAACAAGTCCATCAACTCCGTCTTCGCGCAGATGGGTGTCGACGTCGGCATGGACAAGGTGCTGAAGGTCGCCGACGACCTCGGCATGGACACCAAGGACCTGAAGGCGGTGCCGGCCCAGACCCTCGGCACCATGGGCGCCAGCCCCCTTCAGATGGCCGGCGTCTACGCCACCCTCGACAACCACGGCAAGAAGGTCACCCCGGCGCTGATCAAGTCGGCGACCAACAGCGCCTACCCGAGCTTCAAGCACACCGACCCCATCGGCGAACAGGTCATCGACCGGGAGGCCGCCGACTCGGTCACCTCGGTCCTCACCGGCGTGGTCGACGACGGTACGGCCAAGAAGTCGGTGCGGGACAACCCGCTGCGCAAGGGCCAGAAGGTGGCCGGCAAGACCGGTACCTCCGACAACAACAAGTCGGCCTGGTTCACCGGCTACACCCCCGACCTGGTGACCTCGGTCGGCCTGTTCGGCGAGGACGCCAAGACCGGCGCCCAGGTCACCCTGACCGGTGCGACGACGGGCCTGACCACGGTCGCGGGTCGCATCAACGGTGGTGGTTTCCCGGCGCAGATCTGGGCGGCGTACACCTTCGGCGTCTCCACCAAGGTCACCAAGTTCGACCTGGAGACCGACCAGGGCGCGGCGGTCCAGACGGCGTCCCCGTCCCCCACCAGCTCCCCCTCGTCGAGCCCGACCCCGTCCAACACCCCCACGACGGCGAACACCCCCACGAACACCCCCACGACCGGGGCACCGACGCCGACGAACACCCCCACGAACACGCCGACGAGCCCGGAACCCACGGGCAACACCCCGACAGCACCGTCGACCGGCGAGCCAACGGTGGACCCGACCGACCCAACGGACCCACTCAGCGGCGACGGCCAGTAACCACGTACAAGAGAGGGCGCCCGATCACCACCGGGCGCCCTCTCTCGCGTCAGGGGCGCGGGGGAACTGCGCGATCAAGCCCCACCGGCCCGCAGCCGATCTACGACCGATTCAACTCGAACCACACAACCTTGCCGGTACTGAGCCGCGTGGCCCCCCACCGCCGAGCCAGCCGATTGACCAGATACAGCCCCCGCCCACCCTCATCGGTGGCCCGAGCCTGCCGCAGACGGGGCAGTTGAGGCACATCGTCCCCGACCTCGCACCGCAACACATCGGTACGCAGAAGCCTCAACGTGACCGGCCGGGAGGCATACCGCACCGCGTTGGTGACGACCTCACTCACCAGCAGCTCCACGGAGTCGGTCAGATCCTCCATCCCCCACCGGGACAACGCCCGCCGGGCCAGCCGCCGGGCACGGCCGGGCGCCGCGTCCTCCGGCTCCAGGAACCAGTACGCCACATCGCTCGGCGCGATCCCGTCGAAGCGGGCCGCGAGCAGCGCGATGTCGTCGTCCCGGTCGCCCGGCCCGAGCATGTCGAGCACCTCGTCGCACAGCGCCTCCAGCGGCGGCGGATGATCGGGCCCCGTGAGCTGCGCGGTCGCGGCCAGCTTCTCCCGCAACTGCTCTATCCCGGTCGCCACGTCCCGCAGCCGGGACTCCACCAGGCCGTCGGTGTACAGCAGCAGCGTCGCCCCGGCCGGCGCGTCCAGCTCGACCGCCTCGAAGTCGACCCCGCCCACGCCGATCGGCGCCCCCGGCGGCACCCGCAGCACCTCGGCCCGGCCGCCCAGATGCAGCAGGACCGGCGGGGGATGTCCGGCGTTGGCGATGGTGATGCGATGCGATACGGGGTCGTAGACGGCGTACAGGCAGGTCGCCATCCGGTCGGAGCCCAGCCGCTGAGCCTGCTCGTCGAGATGGTGCAGGACCTCCTGCGGGGGCAGGTCGAGCCCGGCCAGGGTCTGCGCGGTGGTCCGCAGCTGTCCCATGATCGCGGCCGAGGTCATCGAATGACCCATGACATCGCCCACGACCAGCGCCACCCGGCTGCCCGGCAGCGGGATCGCGTCGTACCAGTCGCCGCCGACCCGCGCGGTCTCCGCCGCCGGCAGATAGCGGGACGCGAGCCGTACGCCCGTCGGCCGGGGCAGATGCTCCGGGAGCATCGTGCGCTGCAGCTCGTCGGCGATGTACGCCTCGCGGTCGTACAGCACCGCCTTGTCGATGCCCAGCGCGCTGTGGGTCGCGAGCTGCGCCGCCACCAGCAGGTCGTCGGTCTCGAACGGGAAGCGCTCCGGGCGGCGCAGGAAGACCGCCGCGCCGATCACCCGCCGCCGGCCGCGCAGCGGGGCCAGAATGGCCCGCTGGCCGCAGGGGATGACCAAGGTGCTGTCCTCGCCCAGGAGTTCGGGCAGCGCCGCACGGGCGGCCGGGCTGTCCGCGAACACCGGACGCACCCCGCGCAGTACCTCGGCGAGCGCCCCGCCGGGCCGCACCTCGCACAGTTCGGCGATCGCGGAGGACAACTCGGCGCTCAGCTCGGAGGGCTCCGGCGGCGGCAGGGCGAGCGCGGCGAAGCCGGTCTCGGTGTCGCGCTCCTCCGGGATGCGGTCGGTGCGCCGCAGCCGCAGCATGACGCGGTCGGCCACCGGCCGTTCGTCGCCGACCGGCAGCGGGTCGCGCAGATAGACGAGGATCGCGTCGGAGAAGGTCGGCACGGTGGCCCGGCACAGCCCCATCACGATCTCGTCGAGGTCCAGACCACGGGCGATCCGCCGGGTCGCGGCGCCCACGAAACGCAGCCGGTCCCCGTCCCTGCGCATCGGTGTGGGCCGCCCGGGCGTCACCCCTTGCCCCGTACGACGCTCTGAGCGCGTGTCACCGCCCGGCTGGGCCGGGATGGACTCGGGCGCCGGACGCGGCCGGTGACTGTCGGGTTCCACTCCGGCCGCCGGCTGGGAGTGCTCGGCCTGTGAACCGGCCGGATCCGTTCCCTGGGCACTCTTGTTTCCCTTGCTGCCCTTCCCGCTGGTGGCCAACGGCGCGGTGGTGCCAGGGCCGTCCTCCGCGCGGCCCTGGGAGGCGGCGGGAGGTAAGGCGTCCGAGGCGTCCGGGGCCTGGGTATGCAGGAGCCCCCCGCGGGCATCCGTGGGGTCGACGCCCTGGGGGCGTTCGTAGCTGGTGGGCTGCTCCGTCACGCGTGTCGAATCCGTCCGTCCGGGGCTGCGCGGCGCGCACACAGTTGGTCCCGCAGAAAATCCGATACCCGGAATAGCTGTCCCCGGAACGGATTTCCCGCGTGGTCAGAGGCTGTTCCTGTGCCACCGGAGGGCCGGGCGCGGCCCTGGCGGCGGACACCGACCGTACGGTCGGCCCCGCCCGTGTTGCCCTCGTACCCCTCGCTCACGTCCTGCCGCCCCTCGGTGACGTTCGGTCAGACCCGGTGTCGGCCCCGGGAGTTGCTGTTCGATGGTCTTGCGGAGGACGATCCTACGTTTCCTGCCCGGGGGCGCATCAAGGGTCTCATGTGGACATGTGCGCCGGGACGCGGTCCCAGTCCTCCGGAAGCAACGGTACGGCCCAGGAGGGATCCGGGCGCCAGTGCTGCCAGCCCTTGTTGAACGGGGCCTCCCAGGCGCGGATCACCTCCACCGCCGCGCGGCCGGCCTCCTGCACCCGCCCGGCGACGGCGGTGTCCATCAGCCCGTCCTGCTGGGCCTGCGCGAACTCGTCCTCGTCGCGCCAGTCCCAACTGCGATCCGGGTACACGCAGATGTCCAGAAAGTGATCCTCGGAGTCCACTCCGCCGTCCCAACGGGCCAGCGGCTCCTCCAGATTGACGTACCAGTTCTTGAACTGCCAGCCCGGCTCCCAGAACAGCCACACCGACCAGGGGTCGCCGGGCCGGGCCAGCTTCAGCACCCCGGTGCCGAACCAGCGGTCGAGCTGGACGGTCCGGGGCTTGGTGTAGCGCGTCGGGAGCGGTTCCTGGTGCAGCGGGGTGCCGTCGGCGAGCACGGGCTTGACGACCTGGGTGCCGGGCGCGAGCCAGACCGCGAGCAGCTCCTCGTCGTCACGGACCACGGTGACCGGGCGGGCGATGTGGAAGCCCGGGCCGCCGTTCTCGCGGTAGCGCCACAGGACCCGGTCCCCGGGCGCCCAGTGGGCCGTCGTACCACCTGTTCCCACGCGTCTCACCGCTCCACCGTCTGCCATGCACAGATATTAGGTGCCATGGGCATACGACGCTGCGGCGCGCGTCACGGTTCTGCGCGCCGCGCGGAAAGGTTACGGGCGTGTCATCCGCAGGACATCCAGGGCCTCGTCGAGCTGTTCGACCGTCAGCCTGCCGCCCTCCACATACCCGCTTTCGAGGACGACCTGGCGGATCGTCTTGCGCTGCGCGAGCGCCTTCTTGGCGACCTTGGCGGCCTCCTCGTAGCCGATGTATTTGTTGAGCGGGGTGACGACGGACGGTGACGACTCGGCGTACTCCCGGGCCCGCTCCCGGTGCGCGACGATTCCGTCGACGGTCCGGTCGGCGAGCAGCCGGGAGACGTTGGCGAGCAGCCGGATCGACTCCAGCACGTTCTTGGCGATGACCGGGAGCATCACGTTCAGCTCGAAGTTGCCGGCCGCGCCGGCGGCGGCGACGGTGGCGTCGTTGCCCATGACCTGCGCGGCGACCATCAGCACGGCCTCCGGGATCACCGGGTTCACCTTGCCGGGCATGATCGAGGAGCCGGGCTGGAGGTCGGGCAGCGAGATCTCCGCGAGCCCCGTCCTCGGCCCCGAGGACATCCACCGCAGATCATTGGCGATCTTCGTGAGCGAGACCGCGATGGTCCGCAGCTGCCCGCTGGTCTCCACGATCCCGTCGCGGGCGCCCTGCGCCTCGAAGTGGTCCCGGGCCTCGGTCAGCGGCAGCCCGGTGGCGCGGGCGACCTCCGCGATGACGGCGGCGGAGAAGCCGGGCGGGGTGTTGATCCCGGTCCCGACGGCGGTGCCGCCCAGCGGCAGCTCGGCGAGCCGGGGCAGGGAGGCCGTGAGCCGCTCGACGCCGTAGCGCACCTGGGCGGCGTACCCGGCGAACTCCTGACCGAGCGTCACGGGCGTGGCGTCCATCAGATGGGTCCGCCCGGACTTCACGACGTCCGTGAACTCCTCCGCCTTGCGGCCGAGCGCCTCGGCGAGGTGCTCCAGGGCCGGGATCAGGTCCCGGGTGACGGCGGCGGTGGCGGCGATGTGGATGCTGGACGGGAACACGTCGTTGGACGACTGCGACGCGTTGACGTGATCATTGGGATGGACGCCCCGGCCGAGCCGCTCGCTCGCCAGCGTGGCGATGACCTCGTTGGTGTTCATGTTCGACGAGGTCCCCGACCCCGTCTGGAACACGTCCACCGGGAAGTGCGCGTCCCAGGCCCCCTCGGCGACCTCCGCCGCCGCGTCCTGGACGGCCTCCGCCACGTCCTTGTCGAGCACCCCGAGTTCGGCGTTCACCTTCGCGGCGGCACCCTTGATCCGCGCCAGCGCCTCGATGTGCGCCCGCTCGATCCGCTGCCCGGACACGGGAAAGTTCTCCACGGCCCGCTGCGTCTGCGCCCGCCACTTGGCATCCGCCGGGACGCGTACCTCGCCCATGGAGTCGTGCTCGACGCGGTAGCCGCCCTTGTCCTGCTCGTCGGTCATCGACGATCACCTCCACAGGGGACAGCATCGCGGACCCGCCCGCTGTTCCCGTGGAGGCGACTCGTCGCGCGCGGTCAGACCAGGCCGGGACCCCGCACCGGAATGGAGGTGAACGTGGGGGCCGGGGCCGGGTCCTTGAAGAAGTCGTTGCCCTTGTCGTCGACGACGATGAACGCCGGGAAGTCCTCGACCTCGATCTTCCAGACGGCCTCCATGCCGAGCTCCTCGTACTCGACGACCTCGACCTTCTTGATGCAGTCCTGGGCGAGGCGGGCGGCGGGGCCGCCGATGGAGCCGAGGTAGAAGCCGCCGTGGCTGCCACAGGCGTCGGTGACCTGCTGGGAGCGGTTGCCCTTGGCCAGCATCACCTTGGAGCCGCCCGCCGCCTGGAACTGCTCGACGTAGGAGTCCATCCGGCCGGCGGTCGTCGGACCGAAGGAGCCGGACGCGTAGCCCTCGGGGGTCTTCGCCGGGCCCGCGTAGTACACCGGGTGGTCCTTCAGATACTGCGGCATCTCCTCGCCCGCGTCCAGCCGCTCCTTGATCTTGGCGTGCGCGATGTCCCGGGCCACGACCAGCGGACCGGACAGCGAGAGACGCGTCTTCACCGGGTACTTCGTCAGCTCGGCGAGGATGTCGTCCATCGGCTGGTTGAGGTCGACCCGGACCACGTCGGACGACTCGTCCAGGTGCTCGTCCGTGGTCTCCGGCAGGAACCGCGCCGGGTCGGTCTCCAGCTGCTCCAGGAAGACACCCTCGGCCGTGATCTTCGCGACGGCCTGGCGGTCGGCGGAGCAGGACACGGCGATGGCGACCGGGCAGGACGCGCCGTGCCGGGGGAGCCGCACCACGCGCACGTCGTGGCAGAAGTACTTGCCGCCGAACTGCGCCCCGATCCCGATCCTCTGCGTCAGCTCGAAGACCTTCTCCTCGAGCTCCTTGTCCCGGAAGCCGTGACCGAGCGGCGAGCCCTCGGCCGGGATCTCGTCCAGGTAGTGCGCGGAGGCGTACTTCGCGGTCTTCAGCGCGTACTCCGCGGACGTGCCGCCGACGACGATCGCCAGGTGGTACGGCGGACAGGCGGCCGTGCCCAGCGAGCGGATCTTCTCCTCCAGGAACTTCATCATGGAGGCCTCGTTCAGGACGGCCTTCGTCTCCTGGTAGAGGAACGACTTGTTGGCCGAGCCGCCGCCCTTGGCCATGAACAGGAACTTGTACGCGCCGCCGTCGGTGGCGTACAGCTCGATCTGGGCCGGGAGGTTGGAGCCGGTGTTCTTCTCCTCCCACATGGTGAGCGGAGCCATCTGCGAGTAGCGCAGGTTGAGGTTGAGGTAGGCGTCGTAGATGCCCCGGCTGAGGGCCTCCTCGTCGCCGCCCTCGGTCAGCACGTTCTGCCCGCGCTTGCCCATGACGATCGCCGTGCCGGTGTCCTGGCACATCGGCAGCACGCCCGCCGCCGCGATGTTCGCGTTCTTCAGCAGGTCCAGCGCGACGAACTTGTCGTTGCTCGACGCCTCGGGGTCGTCGATGATCCGCCTGAGCTGGGCGAGGTGGGCGGGCCGCAGATAGTGCTGGATGTCGTGGATGGCCTCCGCGGCGAGCTTGCGCAGCGCCTCCGGCTCCACCTTGAGGAACGTCCGCCCGTCGGCCTCGAAGGTGGAGACACCCTCGGAGGTCACCAGCCGGTACGGGGTGGTGTCCTCTCCCATGGGGAGCAGATCGGTGTACGCGAACTCAGGCATCGCAGCCCATTCCTCACTCTGCAGACGGCGGCCCGCCGACACTGGCGGGCCCCACCAGCGTAGAACCTGCCTCTGACACCGAGCTTGTGAGGTAAGGCTCAGTCGGCGTGGGGCTATCGCGATCTATCGTGTGTGGGTAGGCTGGTTCCGTGGACCTTCAGAAGCAGACCGCCGCCGCCCCCGCACCGCCCGCCCAGCTGCGCGCGTCGGACGCCGACCGCGACCGGGTCGCGGACATCCTGCGCGAGGCCCTGGCCGAGGGCCGGCTCACCGCCGACGAGCACGCCGAGCGCGTGGAGGGTGTGCTGGCCGCCAAGACGGTCGGGGAGCTGGAGGTCTTCATGGGGGACCTGCCCGCCGCCCACACCCGCCGTGCGGCACCCGGTGGTGCCCCGAGCCACCCCGCCGCCGGAGCCATCCCCGCCGACCCCGACGACAACGTCGTCGCGGTGTTCAGCAGCGCCAGCCGCCGGGGCCGCTGGCGCGCGGGCCGCCGTATCCACGCGTACGCGATCTTCGGCAGCGTCGAGATCGACCTCAGCGAGGCCCTCTTCGAGTATCAGCAGGTCATGGTCAAGGCCTGGGCGGTCTTCGGCAACGTCGAGGTGTACGTCCCGGAGAACGTGTCGCTGCGCGGCACCGGCGGCGGCGTCCTCGGCAACTTCGAGGTGGACGCCCTCGACTCGCCCGAACCCGACGCCCCCGTGGTCTACGTCGACGGCTGGGCGGTCCTCGGCAACATCGAGGGCCGGCCGAAGCGCGGCAGACTCGTCGCGGACATCCTCGACCGGGTGCAGCGCAAGGTCGACAGGGGTTTGCGCAAACACCTGGGTCATTGACGGTCGTGAATCAGCGGTTCGGGACGGAGTGCATAGGCGCGCGCACAGCGGGTAGGCCTTGCTGCATCGTCTCTCGCTCGCGAAGCCGTCGTCAGGAGTAGACCCGTGCTGCAACCGCCGCATTCGTCCCTGCAGGTCGCCGCCGTTCCGGCCCAGCGGGTGCCAGCGCGCGACCAAGACGCTCCCTGGCACACCGAGGCGGTGTGCCGACGCGACGAGGCAGGCCTGTTCTTCGCGCCCTCCAAGGAACCCACCGCCGCCCGTCTCTCCCGCGAAGAGGCCGCGAAGCGGGTCTGCGCCCGCTGTCCGGTCATGGTGGAGTGCCGCGAGCACGCCCTGCTCCAGCCCGAGCCCTACGGCGTCTGGGGCGGCCTCACCGCCGCCGAACGCCGCGTCGTCCTCGCCCGGCGCCGCCGCCGCGACATGGAACTGAAGAAGGCCGCCAGGACCACGAGCCGCATAGCCCAAGCAGGCTGACCAGGGGCGCCCCCACCGCACCGGGGGCGCCCTGCTCTTTTCGCTTCTCCGGGGGCGCGGGGAACGGCGCGTTCTGGAAACGGCCGCGTTCTGCGAAGGGGGCGCGCTCTTCCAGGGGCGCGGGGAACTGCGCCACAAGCCACAGCGCACCCGCCGACGCCCGCCCCCCACCCCTACTTGGCGCGATCGAAGTCAATCGCGGAGTAAGCCCGGAGCTTGCTCAACCGATGCTCGGAGTCGATCCTCCGCACCGTCCCCGACTTCGACCGCATCACGATCGAGTCGGTCGTCGCGGTCTCCGACCGATACCGCACCCCCCGCAACAACTCCCCGTCCGTGATCCCGGTCGCGACGAAGAACACGTTCTCGCCCTTGACCAGGTCCTCGGTCGTCAGTACCCGGTCGAGATCGTGCCCCGCGTCGACCGCCCGCTGCCGCTCCTCGTCGTCCTTGGGCCACAGCTTGCCCTGGATGGTGCCGCCCAGGCACTTCACCGCACAGGCCGAGATGATGCCCTCCGGCGTACCGCCGATACCGAGCAGCAGATCGACACCGGTGCCCTCGCGCAGCGCCAGGATCGAGCCGGCCACATCGCCGTCGGAGATCAGCTTGATGCGCGCCCCGGTGTCCCGGATCTCCTTGATGATGCCCTCGTGCCGCGGCCGGTCCAGGATGACGACGGTGACGTCCTCGGGGGTGGCCCGCTTGGCCTTGGCGACCCGCCGGATGTTGACCTCGACGGGCGCGTTGATGTCGACGAACTCGGCGGCCTCCGGGCCGGTGACCAGCTTGTCCATGTAGAACACGGCGGACGGGTCGAACATCGCGCCCCGCTCGGTCGCCGCGAGCACGGCGATCGCGTTCGGCATGCCCTTGGCCGTCAGCGTCGTCCCGTCGATCGGGTCGACGGCGATGTCCACCTCCGGCCCGGTCCCGTCGCCGACCCGCTCCCCGTTGAACAGCATCGGCGCCTCGTCCTTCTCGCCCTCGCCGATGACGACGACGCCGTTCATCGAGACGGTCGAGACGAGGGTCCGCATGGCGCGCACCGCGGCACCGTCGGCGCCGTTCTTGTCACCGCGCCCCACCCAGCGGCCCGCGGCCATCGCGGCGGCCTCGGTCACACGGACGAGTTCCAGGGCGAGGTTGCGGTCGGGGGCCTCGGAGGGGACATCGAGCTCGGACGGCAGATGATGATGCTCGGTCATCGGAGCGCACCTTTCTGATACGACGACGGCCGGATGAGGGTTCGATCTCGACTCTATCGTCAGTCCGACAAAATGAGCAGGGGACCCCACGGATGAGCGGACCGGGCACCTGCGACGATAGGGGGCGTGGCAGGTTCGAACGGCAAGCAGAAAACGGCCCGGGACATGGTCCTCTCCCTGGGCCTCATCGTCATCGCGGCGTATGTGATCTACCTCTTCGTCCCGCACGACGAAACCGCTCCCGACGTCAAGCGGGTCGACTACCGTGTCGAGCTGCTCACGGCTCGACGTGCGGCGTCGTACCCGGTGGCCGCGCCCGAGGGCCTGCCCGAGAGCTGGAAGGCGACCTCCGTGCGCTTCCAGGGCGCCGCGTTCGACTCCTGGCACCTCGGCTTCCACGCTCCCGACGGGGAGTACGTCGCCATCGAGCAGTCGACTCGGAAGCGCGCCGAGTTCATCGAGGAGGCGAGCCAGGGCGCGCGGGCGACCAAGGTCACGGAGGACATCGCCGGCCGCACCTGGACCCGCTACACCGGCGGCCGCTACGACGCGCTGGTCCTCCAGGGCACCGACGGCTCGACGACGGTCGTCGCGGGCACGGCGTCCTTCGACCGCCTGACGGAGATGGCGACGGCGCTGAAGATGGCGTGAGTCGCCCGTGACATGCGAAGAGGCCCCCGGCTGCCGGGGGCCTCTTCGCATGTCACGGGCGACTCAGACGGTGGTGACGACCTCGTCGTAGGCGCGGCGCGGGGAACGCGGGTACGAGGCGTCCGGGCCGGGCTTGCCGATGTTGATCACCATCAGCGGGGTGTGGTCGTCGTCGAGGAACTCCTTGCGGACGCCCTCGAAGTCCAGCCCGGTCATCGGGCCGGCGGCCAGCCCGGCGGCGCGGATGCCGATGATGAAGTAGGCGGCCTGGAGGGCGGCGTTCATCCCGGCGGCACCCTCGCGGGCCGCGCGCTCGGCGAAGAAGAGGTCCTTGGCCTGCGGGAAGGCCGGGAACAGGGTCGGCAGCTCCTCGTGGAACTCGTTGTCCGCGGAGAGGATCGCGACCAGCGGGGCGGTGGACGTCTTGGCCTTGTTGCCGTCGGCCATGTGCTGGACCAGCCGCTCGCGGGCCTCGGCCGAGCGGACCAGGGTGATGCGCAGGGGGGTCTGGTTGAAGGCGGTCGGGCCGAACTTGACCAGGTCGTAGATCGCCTGGATCTGCTCATCGGTCACCGGCTCGTCGGTGAAGGTGTTCGCGGTGTGGGCCTCGCGGAACAGCAGGTCCTGGGCGGCGGGGTCAAGAACGAGAGACATGGACTTCCTCGGGGTGGGGCACCTGGCTCCGTTCCGGACCGTGGTCCGGATCGGCTGACAGGGATGACCGTACGCCAGGAGAGGTTCAAGTTTCAACAATGAGCGGGGGCTGGTGACCTGCCTCACAGGACCCGCCCCGCGGATCACTCGCCCTTCGCCGCCGCCCCCTCCTCTTCCTCGGCCAGCGCCGCGTCCAGCCGCGCCCGCGCGCCCTCCAGCCAACGCCGGCACACCTTGGCCAGCTCCTCCCCGCGCTCCCACAGGGCGAGCGACTCCTCCAGCGTCGTACCCCCCGCCTCCAGGCGTCGTACGACCTCGATCAGCTCGTCCCGGGCCTGCTCGTACCCGAGGGCTTCCTCAGCCTTGCTCGTCATGCACCCATTCCTAGTCGTCGACTCGAACCGTGAACTCGCCCTCGGCGACCCGCGCGCGCAGCGCCTCGTCCGCCGTCACCTCGCCCGGATCCCGGACCACATGCCCGTCGGCCCGCTGGAGCACCGCGTACCCCCGCTTCAGCGTCGCGGCCGGCGACAACGCCACCACGCGCGCGTGGGTGTGCGTCAGCTCCGAGTCCGCGCGGTCCAGCAGGTGCCCGAGGCAGCGCCGGGAACGGTCGGTGAGCCCGGCGACATGATCGGCGCGCTCGTCGATCATCCGGTGCGGATCCTGGAGCACGGGCCGCGCGAGGGCGTGGGCGAGCCCACGCTCCTCCCGCTCCACGAACCCCTCCACACACCGCCGCGCCCGCCCCCGCAGCATCCGCACCCGCTCCAGCTCCTCCCCGACGTCCGGCACGACCTTCTTGGCGGCGTCGGTGGGCGTGGAGGCCCGCAGGTCGGCGACATGGTCGAGCAGCGGATTGTCGGGCTCGTGCCCGATCGCCGAGACCACGGGCGTACGACAGGCGGCGACCGCCCGCACCAACTGCTCGTCGGAGAACGGCAGCAGATCCTCCACGCTTCCGCCCCCGCGCGCCACGACGATCACATCGACCTCGGGGATCTCGTCCAGCTCCTTCACGGCCTGCACGACCTGCGCCACCGCGTGCACCCCCTGCACGGCCACATTGCGCACCTCGAAGCGGACCGCCGGCCACCGGTGCCGGGCGTTCTCCAGGACGTCCCGCTCGGCCGCCGAGGCCCGCCCGCACACCAGCCCGATGAGCTGCGGCAGAAAGGGCAGCGGCTTCTTCCGCTCGGCCGCGAACAGCCCCTCCGCCGCCAGCGACTTCTTCAGCTGCTCCAGCCGGGCCAGCAGCTCCCCGACCCCCACCGGCCGTATCTCGACGGCCCGCAGCGACAGCTGCCCCCGCGGCGCGTACCACTCCGGTTTCGCGTGGACGACGACCCGGGCGCCCTCCCCGACGACGTCCGCGACGGCGTCGAACACCTGCCGGTAGCAGGTCACGCCCACCGAGATGTCGTACGACGGATCCCGCAACGTCAGAAACACGACGCCCGCGCCCGGACGCCGCGACAACTGGGTGATCTGCCCCTCGACCCACACCGCGCCGAGCCGGTCGATCCACCCCCCGATGAGCCGCGACACCTCACCGACGGGCAGCGGTGAGTCCGCGGACGTGTTGGCAGCCATGCGACCGAGCGTATCGGCAGGCACCGACAACGCAGGGTGAGCGCTTCGGCGGGCGCGGGGGAGGGGCGCCGCACGGCCTTACGATGGGACCCATGACTGCTTCGCCAGCCCGCCGCCGTGTCCTGCTCGCCGCTCCCCGGGGCTACTGCGCGGGTGTGGACCGCGCCGTGATCGCCGTCGAGAAGGCCCTGGAGCAGTACGGGGCCCCGGTCTACGTCCGGCACGAGATCGTCCACAACAAGTACGTCGTGCAGACCCTGGAGAAGAAGGGCGCCATCTTCGTCGAGCGGACCGAGGAGGTCCCGCCGGGCAACATCGTGATGTTCTCGGCGCACGGAGTCGCGCCGGTGGTGCACGAGGAGGCCGCGCGCGGGCAGCTCGCCACGATCGACGCGACCTGCCCCCTGGTCACCAAGGTCCACAAGGAAGCCGTCCGCTTCGCCCAGGACGACTACGACATCCTCCTGATCGGGCACGAGGGCCACGAGGAGGTCATCGGCACCTCCGGCGAGGCCCCCGACCACATCCAGCTCGTCGACGGTCCCGGCGACGTCGCCAAGGTCGAGGTCCGCGACCCCTCCAAGGTCGTCTGGCTGTCCCAGACCACGCTCTCGGTCGACGAGACGATGGAGACGGTCGACGCCCTGAAGGAGAAGTTCCCGCTGCTGATCTCCCCGCCGAGCGACGACATCTGCTATGCCACGCAGAACCGTCAGCTCGCGGTGAAGCAGATGGGCGCCGAGGCCGAGCTGGTGATCGTCGTCGGCTCGCGCAACTCCTCCAACTCCAAGCGGCTCGTCGAGGTCGCCAAGCTCGCCGGCGCGCGCGCGTCCTACCTGGTGGACTTCGCGAGCGAGATCGACGAGGCCTGGCTGGAGGGCGTGAGCACGGTCGGCGTCACCTCCGGTGCCTCGGTGCCCGAGGTCCTCGTCGAGGAGGTCCTCGCCTTCCTCGCCGAGCGCGGCTACGGGGACGTCGAGCTGGTCAAGGCCGCCGACGAGCACATCACCTTCTCGCTGCCCAAGGAGCTCCGCCGGGACCTGCGCGAGGAGGCGGCCGCGCTGGTGGCGGCGCGGGGCGGCAGCGGGGCCGGGGACTCCTCGGCTGCCCCGGGGGCCGTCTCGGGCGAGTGACCGTCAGTCGTCCGTCGTAACGTAAGGCCATGCAGATCTTCGGCGTGGACATCGGCGGATCCGGGATCAAGGGCGCCCCTGTGGACCTGGACAAGGGCGACCTGGCTCAGGAGCGCCTGAAAGTGCTCACCCCGCATCCGGCGACGCCCGATGCGGTGGCCGACGGCGTCAAGGAGGTCGTCGAGCACTTCGGCTGGACGGGACCGGTCGGCCTCACCTTCCCCGGTGTGGTCACCGGCGGCTCCCACATCCGTACGGCGGCCAACGTCGACAAGAGCTGGATCGACGCCGACGCGCGCGCGTTGTTCAGCGAGCGGTTGGGCGGTCACTCGGTGACCGTCGTCAACGACGCGGACGCGGCGGGCGTCGCCGAGATGGCCTTCGGCGCCGGCCGCGACCGCAAGGGCACGGTCATCCTGCTGACCTTCGGCACGGGCATCGGCAGCGCGGTCTTCGCCGACGGCGTCCTCGTCCCCAACTCCGAGCTGGGCCACCTCGAGCTGAACGGCCACGACGCGGAGAAGCGGGCCTCCAGCAAGGCGAAGGAGGACCACGAGCTGACCTGGGAACACTGGGCGCGCCGCGTCACCAAGTACCTCGCGCACGTCGAGATGCTGTTCTCCCCCGAGCTCTTCATCATCGGCGGCGGAGTCAGCCGCAAGGCGGAGAAGTTCCTCCCGTACATCGAGGGCATCACGGCGGAGATCGTCCCCGCGCAGCTCCAGAACAACGCGGGGATCGTGGGGGCGGCGATGAGGGCTGCGGAGACGGGTCGCGCGGGCTGAGGCGGTCGCGGTGGGCGGGGCGGGTGCCGGGTCGCGCGGGCTGAGGCGGTCGCGGTGGGCGGGGCGGGTGCCGGGTCGCGCGGGCTGAGGCGGTCGCGGTAGGCGGGGGTCGGTGAGGGCTTCGGGGCGGCGGGCGCTTGGTCGGCCGGAGCCCGCCGCGGGTTTCAGGAAGCCCTGCCCGCGGGGCGTGGACCCCGCCCCGCGTCCCGGCGGCGGGCCGTGGCCCGGCGTACACCCCGCACCAGCACGGTCATGGCCGCGACGAGCGTCCCGGCGTAGAGCCAGGCGGCCTGGGTGGCCAGTGCCGCGACCAGGCCCATCAGCCGCGTCCCCAGCCCGTCCGCGCCCCCGGTGACGGGCAGCAGCCCCACCGCGAAGGCGATCGGTACGACGACCGGCGCCGACAGCAGATCGCCCGGGCGCACCCAGAGCGCGATCAGCAGACACACCGGCAGGAACAGGACGCCGTACACCGTCAGAGAGCTCCCGAACAGCATCTCGTCCACGCCCCCCAGCGCGAACATCACCGCCCCACCGAACAGCCCGCTCCCGAGCCCGGTGAACCGAGGATTGACCCACCGCCGCCCGCCCGCCCCGACCCCTGCCCGGGCCCCACGCCGACCCGGTGAGGACGGGCCGACGGAGGCGGGTCGGCGACTGGGGGCGGTACGGGAACGGGGGCTGGGGGAGGGGCGACGCCGATCGGGGGATGGGCGTTGATCTGAGGGAGACCGGACGGGCGAGGGGCGTCGATCGGTCGAGAGGCGTCGATCGGGTGAGGGAGATCGATCGGAGGACCGGCGTTTCTCGGGAGCGGGGCGTCGGGTGGGGGAGGCGCGCTGCTCCGGGGAGGCGCGCTGCTCCGGGGAGGCGCGCTGCTCAGGGGAGGCGCGCTGATCGGGGGAGCGTGGGTCGAGGAGATGTGGGTCGGGGGGATGTGTCTTGGAGGAGCGAGGGTCGGGGGCGGGGCGTCGGCCCGCACGCCGCTGACCAACGACGGGCGCCGGTCGCGAGGCCTGCGAGGGGCGAGGTGACTTCGAAGGGCGAGGTGACTTCGACGGGCGGTCGGATCCGGAGGGCATGGGCGCTTCCGAGGGGCGAGGCGTCTTGGAGCGAGGCTCGGACCCGGAGGCCGTCGGCGTCCCCGGCGGGCGGGTCTTGAGAGGGCCAGGGCTCCTGAGGGGACGGTCGGACCCGGACGGCATCGGCGTTTCCGAGGAGCGAGGTGTTTTCAGGGGGCGGCCGAAGTGGGTGGTGGCCATGGGCGTCCCCGAAAGGCGGACTCTCCTCGCCCGTGCGGGCAACTTCATGGGACGAGGCGGTTCCGTGGGCCGAGGGGGACCCGTAGGCCGAGGGGGCCCCGTAGGGCGGGGCGGTGCCGCAGGCCGTGGCGGCTCCGCCGGACGAGCCCGTACGGGGTGTACTCCAGCCCCCGTACCATCCGGCCCGGATCCCGCATCCGAGCCCGTACCCCCGCCACCCCCACCCGAGTGGGCGGAGCGAGCGGACCGTACGGCCGCCCCGTCGGCACGCGCACACTCCCGCACCCGCCCCGCGCCCTCCGCGGGCTTGCGACCCTGCTCCCTCCACTCCTGCTCCCGCCCACAATCCGCACCCCGTTCCCGGTCCGCACCCCGTTCCCGCTCTCGCGAGGGCAGGGCGTTCCCGAGTGGCTGGGGCCGGGGCGACGGTGGGTCGTGGTGTGGCGGGCTCTGCGGGGGGCGCGTCCTGGGTTGCTCCACTGGACCAACTTAGGTCGGTTTATGTGCCGAATCGGGTGTCGGACACGCCGGGGAACGGTCCTTGGCCATGCGTTCGACAGGTCCGCCGGCTCGGCCCCGGGCACGCCGTAAACTGGTGGATCGGCCGGCCCCCTGGCCCGCCCCCGGCCCTCTCACTACGGGAACCGGCCCCCTGGCCCTCTGACTACGGGAAGTCGCAACGTGTCGCTCACGATCGGAATCGTCGGTCTGCCGAATGTCGGCAAGTCGACCCTGTTCAACGCCCTGACCAAGAACGACGTGCTGGCGGCCAACTACCCGTTCGCCACGATCGAGCCGAACGTCGGTGTCGTCGGCGTCCCCGACGCCCGCCTGACCAAGCTCGCCGAGATCTTCTCCTCCCAGCGGATCCTCCCGGCGACGGTCGACTTCGTCGACATCGCGGGGATCGTGCGCGGCGCCTCCGAGGGCGAGGGACTCGGCAACAAGTTCCTGGCCAACATCCGTGAGTCCGACGCGATCTGCCAGGTCATCCGCGCCTTCAAGGACGAGAACGTCGTCCACGTCGACGGCAAGGTCTCGCCGAAGGACGACATCGAGACGATCAACACCGAGCTGATCCTGGCCGACCTCCAGACGATCGAGAAGGTCCTGCCCCGCCTCCAGAAGGAGTCGCGGATCAAGAAGGACGTCGCGCCGAAGGTCAAGGTCGTCGAAGAGGCCAAGGAGATCCTGGAGAAGGGCGACACCCTCTTCTCGCAGGGCTTCGTCCAGGGCGGCGAGCGCGCGGAGCTCCTCCACGACCTGCACCTGCTCACGACCAAGCCCTTCCTCTACGTCTTCAACGTCGACGAGGACGAGCTGACCGACGACGGCTTCAAGGAGGAGCAGCGCGCCCTGGTCGCCCCGGCCGAGGCGATCTTCCTCAACGCCAAGCTGGAGGCGGACCTCGCCGAGCTGGACGAGGCGGACGCGATGGAGCTCCTGGAGTCGGTCGGTGCCGAGGAGCCCGGCCTCGCGACCCTCGCCCGCGTCGGCTTCGACACCCTCGGCCTGCAGACCTACCTCACGGCCGGCCCCAAGGAATCCCGCGCCTGGACCATCAAGAAGGGCGCCACCGCCCCCGAGGCCGCCGGTGTCATCCACACCGACTTCCAGAAGGGCTTCATCAAGGCCGAGGTGATCTCCTTCGCCGACCTGGTGGAGACCGGCTCGGTCGCCGAGGCCCGCGCCAAGGGCAAGGCCCGTATGGAGGGCAAGGACTACGTCATGCAGGACGGCGACGTGGTCGAGTTCCGCTTCAACGTCTAGCGGGCGGCCGACCGCGGGTGGGCCGCGGACCCGTAGACCGGGGGAGGGGCGTATGGGGCGGGTCGAGGAGGCGGACGTCGTCGGCGGCGCCGTGCCGCCGTCGTACGATCCCACCCCCGTCGTCGGGCGACGCGCGCGCGAGCTGTACGAGGCGGGGTCGCGGCTGTACGAGGCGGGGGCGCGGCTGTACGACGCCGCCCGCACCCTGCGCGCCGACCACGCCCGCGCTCTTGAGGCGGTGCGGGCCGCCCACGCGCCGCTGCGGGACGCCCTCGTCGCCGAGGAATTCCGGAACATCCCGCCGTCCCGGCTGAAGGAGGTCACCGAGGGCCGGCTGCGCCTCACCGCGCTGGAGGCGGCCGGGTTCGACTCGGTGGGCGCGGTGCACGCGGCGAGCCGGCACCACAAGGACCGCCTGTTCGACGCCTACGCCCGCCGCAGCGACACCGCCGAGGCCACCCCGGACGCGGTCGACATCTCCGACGACGGCCTGGCCCGCCGCATCGTGGAGGAGGAGCAACTCAGGCTGGCGGGCGGGGCTCAGAAGACCACGGGCGTCGCGTCCCCCTCCTCCGGCCACCCGTAGTCCTCCACCCGCCACACCTTCGGCTCGGTCACCCACCCCGCCGTCAGGACCAGACCGCTCGCCCGGTGGACGGCGAGGAAGCCGAAGGGGCGGTCGAAGGCGACGCGGACGACCGTCGTCTCGTACGGCAGTTCCTCCGCGCTCAGCCAGATCGCCTCCGTCGCCGTCACGGCGGTCGCCCGGAAGCCCTCCGCGCTGAACGCGGCCGTGGCCGTCTGGCGGGCGGAGCGCAGCCCCAGCGGGGCCCCGCTGATGCCGGCGAAGTGGCCGGGCCGGCCGTCGGTGGCGGTGGCCAGGCCGAACAGGTCCCGGTGGGTCAGGAAGTCGTGCTCGACCGTGAGTTCGAACTCCACGGCGGTGAGGACGAGGGAGGGCGGAGCGGGCTCCCGTACCCACTGCCGCTCCACCCGCAGTCCGGGCCCCGCCGCCCCGTGGGGAAGCCGCCCACCGGGTACGACCGGCAGCCCGCCCCCGACGATCTCCACCCCCGCCCCCAGCACCTGCCCCCGCGTCATCCGCTCCTCCCCGAGCAGCAGATGGACGTCGAGCCCGTTCACGCCCCGGACCCGCGCCTCGGTCACCGTCCCGTCGGGCGTCCGCGCCACCCCGACGGCGTCGAGGTCCGTGGTCGTCCGGTGCAGCCCGGCCACGTCCTCGCCGGACGGCCGCTCCCCCGTCCAGACGCCGATGTCCCCGGTGAACGGCACCTCCCAGTCCGTCCGCAGCGCCGACGCCGTCGCCAGCACCAGCGAGCTGTCCCCGTCCAGCCGTACCGGCATCCGCGCGATCCGTCCGCCGGTCCGCTCGGCCGCCCACGCGTCCAGGGCGGGCCGGTCGGCGGACGGATCCCCGGTGAGCACCCCGTGCGTACCGGCGGGCAGCCCCGCCACCCAGGCCTTCGCAAGCTCCACCGTCCGAACCGTCCACAGCCCGAGCGCGGCCTCCATCCCCTCGACGCACTCCATCAGACCCAGCAACTCCCGTGCCGCGCCCGCCGCCTGATCCGCCGCCACCCCGAGGGCGCCCGCCAGCTCCTCCCGCGCGCGGCCCGTGGCCCCGTCCGCGAGGAACGCGAGCAGCGGCCAGAGCCCGGCCGCCGAGAACACCGAGCCGCCCTGCGGGTGATCTGCCGCCGCCCAACGCGTGGTGAGGCCGTTGACCAGGGGTATCGCGCGCATCAGAAGTCCTCGGGGTTCTCGAAGTCCCCGAGGTGCTCGAAGTCCCCGAGGTGCTCTTGGTGCTCGGGGAGTCGTTCGGGGTCCGCGACCCAGCCCGCCGCGAGCACCAGCCGTGAGTGGCGGTGCAGGGCGAGGAAGCCGAAGGGGCGGTCGAAGCGGGCCCGGAGGGTGGTCACGATCCATCGAAGCTGAGGGGGACCGCCCACGGCCAAGTCGAACGCCGTCACCGCGCCCGCCTCGAACCCCGTCGCCCCGAACCTCGCCCTCGCCGACTGCGCCGCCGACGCGATCATCAGCGGCAGGCCGCCGGTGACGCCGGGGAAGTGGCCCTGCGGGGTCCCGACGGCCGTGGTGAGGCCGAACAACTCGTGCCGTCCCAGGAGATCGTGGTCGGCGGTGACGTGGAACGCCGGTGTCGTCACCTCGAGTGTCGGCGGCTCGGGCGTCGCGGAGCGCTTCCGCTCCACGCGCAGACCGGGCCCCACCTCGCCGTACGGAAGCCGTGACCCGGGCAGGACCCGGTACCGGCGGGCGAGCAGATCCACGCCCGCCCCGAGCACCCGGCCCGGCGGCATGTGCTCCTCGCCGAGCAGCAGATGGACGTCGAGTGCGTTGTCGCCGAGGACCCTCAGCTCGGTGACATGGCCGTGGGGTGTGTCCGCCACCCCGATGCGGTCCGGTACGGCGCTCACCCGACGCAGGCTCAGCACATCGCCCTCGGGCCAGTGGAGGCTGTCCAGGTCGCCGCTCTCCGAGAAGGGCCGCAGCCATCGGGTCCGCAACGCCAGGGCGTTCGCCAGGATCATCTCGGTGTCGTCCGTGACCGCGATCGGCATCCGTTCCACCAGCCCGCCGGTGCGTTTCGCCGCCCAGGCGTCCAGTGCCGCCCCGTCGGCCCGCGCGTCCCCGGTGAGCACCCCGTGCGCCCCGGCCGGCAGCCCCGCCTCCCACGCCTCCCGGAGTTCCAGGGTCCGCTTCGTCCACAGCCCCAGGGCGGAATCCAGTCCCCGCATCGCGTCCATCCCCGCGAGCAACTCCCGCGCGGCGCCCGCCGCCTGCTCCGCCGGCATCCCGAGAGCACCCGCCAGTTCCCCCCGGGCCGGGCCCGCGGCGCCGTCCGCGAGGAAGGCGAGCAACGGCCAGACTCCCGCTGCGGAGAGGACCGAGTTGCCGTCGCCCCGGACCTCTTGGGCCCAGCGCGCGGTAAGCGCGTTCACCGCCCGAATCGTCGCGTTCGTGATCGTCATTCCGCCCCCGATGGTCACACGCTTACGATGCCGCCCAGTCGTGTCGATCGCGCGTCGGTTTCTGTGCGGCGGTCGGACCCGCTGCCAGACCGCCCGCACTGCCGCCCGAACCGCCCGAACCACACCCCCGCCTGCATCGTCTGAACCAGGAGCACGGTACTCGTGTCCATACCTCCGCCCCCAGGGCCCCAGCAGCCCCAGGACCCGTACCAGCCTCCGCCGTCGCCGCAGGGCCCCGTACCGCCGCAGGGCCCGTATCCCCAGCCTCCGGGGCCGTATCCCCACGCCCCCTACGGGACCGCGCCCCACCAGGCCTGGGGCCAGGGCTACACCCCCTTCGCCCGTCCCGCGCCGGTCAACGGCGTCGCCATCGCCGCCCTCGTGCTGGGCCTGCTCTGCTTTCTGCCGGCCGTCGGGCTGATCCTGGGGATCATCGCGCTGGTGCAGATCAGGAGGCGGGGCGAGCGCGGCAAGGGCATGGCGATCGCGGGCGCGGTCGTCTCCTCGCTCGGGCTCGCGCTGTGGGCGGTGTCGCTGTCCACCAGCGTCGCCTCCGAGGTCTGGGAGGGCGTCAAGGAGGGCGCGAGGGGCACCAGCTACTCGCTCGCCGAGGGCGACTGCTTCGACGTCCCGGGCCAGGGCTTCGACCACGACGTCTACGACGTCGACGAGGTGCCCTGCTCGGGAGCGCACGAGGGCGAGGTGTTCGGCACGATCCCGCTGTCCGGCGACGACTACCCGGGCGACGGATACGTCACGGACCATGCCGAGGACGAGTGCTGGACGCTCCAGGACGCCTACGCCATGGACCCGTGGGCGCTGGGCGACGAGGTCGACGTCTACTACCTCACGCCCACCGAGGAGAGCTGGGCGTGGGGCGACCGCGAGATCACCTGCGTCTTCGCCCACACCGTCGAGAGCGGCACCCTGACCGGCTCGCTGCGCGCCGACGAGACGACCCTCGACGCCGACCAGCTCGCCTTCCTGGAGGCGATGGACGCGGTCGACGAGGTTCTCTACGAGGAGCCCGACGCCTACGCCGAGGAGGACCTCGACGCCAACAAGGAGTGGGCGGCGGACGTACGGGACGTGCTCGCCGAGCAGGGCGACGCGCTGCGCGCCCACACCTGGTCCGGCGACGCGGGGAAGGCCGTCGACGCCCTGGCCGAGGACATGGAGGACGCCCGCGCGGACTGGGCGAAGGCGGCCACGGCGGGTGACGCCGACACGTTCTACCTGCACTACGACAGTGGTTACGGATACGTCGACGGCGACACCACCGTCGCGGCCCGCGAGGCCCTGGGCCTGGCCACCACCCCGCCCTCCTACGACGAGGAGGAGAGCGACACCGGGGGTGGCAGCGAGGATGTGTGATCGCCGCCATAGCGGGGAGAAACTGCCTGCGTAAAGCCTTCCCGGGGCCCATGTCATCACATCGAGTGATTCTCTGGCCTTTGCTTGCAAGGTCGAACCCACGGTTGCCACGCTGTAGCTGTCTGTACAACCTGATGGGAGCGGCCAGTGACATTCGGTGAGCAGCCGGCGTACCTGCGTGTCGCGGGTGATCTCCGCAAGAAGATCGTCGACGGCTCGCTGCCACCGCACACCCGCCTCCCGTCGCAGGCCAGGATTCGCGAGGAGTACGGCGTCTCCGACACCGTCGCCCTGGAGGCCCGCAAGGTCCTGATGGCCGAAGGCCTGGTCGAGGGCCGCTCCGGTTCCGGTACGTATGTCCGCGAGCGGCCGGTGCCCCGCCGTATCGCCCGCTCCGGCTACCGGCCCCCGAGCGGGGCCACGCCCTTCCGTCAGGAGCAGGCCGAGGCGCACGCCCGTGGGACCTGGGAGTCCAGCAGCGAGCAGACCGGGGCGAGCGGCGCGGTCGCCGAGCGGCTGGGCATCAAGGCCGGCGACCGCGTGATGTGCACCAAGTACGTCTTCCGGGAGGCCGGCGAGACGATGATGCTCTCCACCTCCTGGGAGCCCCTCGCCGTCACCGGCCGTACGCCCGTCATGCTGCCCGAGGAGGGCCCGCTCGGCGGCATGGGCGTGGTCGAGCGGATGCGCGCCATCGACGTCATCGTGGACAACGTGACGGAGGAGGTGGGCGCCCGCCCCGGCCTCGCCGAGGAACTCCTCGCCCTCGGCGGAGTCCCCGGACATGTCGTCCTGGTCGTCCAGCGCACGTACTACGCCTCGGGCCGCCCCGTCGAAACGGCCGACGTGGTCATCCCGGCCGACCGCTACCGCGTCGCGTACCACTTGCCCGTCAGATAACGGCCCGCCGCCGACCGTCGGCGGTCAGACGGCCGCACGCCGGTTGGCCGGCCGCGCCGCCCGGCGCCCCGGCGACAGCCCGCGTCGGTCGGGCGGCAACCCCCGCCGACCAGCCGGCCGCGTCACCGTCAGGGCCCTGTCGGTCAGTCGGCCGCGCCCCCCGGCGGGCTGCCGGGCACCCGCCCGCCCGGCCGGGGGGCCCGGCAGGGTCCCGCTGGTCGTCCTTGCGGTAGCGCATCGTCGTGGGCGGCGCACACCCTTGCGGCAGTTGCCGGGGGAAAAGGCCCGCACGCAGTGCGCCCGCAGGGCGTCGGGATCCGGTCGTTTCCGGCCGTTCTCGCAGGTCGTCCCATATATGCCCGACTCCCCGCCGACCGGACGCGTCACCCCGTCCGCACGGCGCGTTCGGCCTCGTGCGCCCCCTGCGTCTTGGCTGGTTGCGTACCTCTTTGTGCAAAGCCGTGTTCGCTGTGTAAAGGTAAGGCGTACGCTCGGGCATATGCGGATTGCGGTTTCCTTAGAGGGCGGGGCGCGGGGCGGGCCGCGCCGGGGAAGCGGAGGGGCGCGATGAACGAGGGCACCATCTCTCTGCCCTGGCTCGTCATACGGCAGGACGACAACGGCAATCGCTACCGCGTGGGCCGGTACGCCACCCGTGCGGAGGCCCAGAAGATCGCGGACAGCCTCGACGACCGCGGCCACAAGCAGCTCTACTGGGTCGAGCGCATCGGCCAGAGCCAGGCCCAGAGCGGGGACGGCACCCGGAACTGACAGGCACCGCCGTCCCGTAGGCTCCGGCGCATGACCGAACGGACCGTGGTGGTCGCAGCCGCCCTCCTCGACGGCGGCCGCCTCCTCGCCGCGCGCCGCAGCGCACCCCCCGAGCTCGCCGGCCGCTGGGAGCTGCCCGGCGGCAAGGTCGAGCCCGGCGAGCGGCCCGAGGCGGCGCTCGTCCGTGAACTGCGCGAGGAACTCGGCGTCGACACCGAGGCCGTCGAGCGCGTCCCCGGCGAGTGGCCGCTCAGGCCGCCGTACGTCCTCCAGGTGTGGACCGCCCGCCTGCGCCCCGGCTCCACCGCCCCCACGCCCCTCCAGGACCACGACGACCTGCGCTGGCTCGCCCCCGACGAGATCTGGGACGTTCCCTGGCTGGACCAGGACGTCCCCGCGGTACGCGAAACCCTCAACCGACTTGGCACCAGCACCCCCTGACACGGCCCCGCCCTTCCGTGTCCCTCCGGGCGGTACCGCCCCCTGGATATCGGGTATGTCCCCAATAACCCCACGAAACCAGACATGGGTCTACTCGCTGGCCCGGGGAAGTGATCGGTGTGATCGACACCGAAGGCGACCACGCCGAGTGGACGTTCCCGGCGGACCCCGGTGCGGTGCGCACCGCCCGCCGTGTCGTCCGGGGCCAGCTCCACGGCTGGGGCCTCGACATCCTGGGAGACATCGCCGCCCTGCTGGTCAGTGAACTGGTGACCAACGCCCTGCGGCACGCCACCGGCCCCATAGGCGTCCGACTGGTCCGCCCCGCCGGCCTGGAGGGCGTCCTGCTCGTCGAGGTCTCCGACCCGCTGCCCGACCCCCCGCGTGAACGGGCCGCCCGGCCCGAGGACGAGAGCGGCCGCGGACTGCAACTGGTGGCGTCCTCCTCCCGCCGCTGGGGAACCCGGCCCGGAACCGACGGAAAGACGGTCTGGTTCGAACTGGCGGTACCGGGCTGACCGGGTGTACGGCGGACGGTGCGGCGGCACCCGTCCGATGCCGGTCGCCGACCCGTCCGGGAAGGTGTGATTCGACCGCGTGTCCGCTGGTTAGAAGACTGGATGTGTTGTCGCGGAACGGTCCAAAAAAAGCCTGGACCGTGCTGTGATCGTGAACACCGTGTCGTGCGGCGCCGTAGTGCTGGATACTGCGGGCAGCCGCCGCCGGTGACCGGTGCCGGACGCGGTGAGCTGGAGGGGACGGTTCGCGTGAGCGAGATACCAGCGAAGGCCACGGGGTCCGACGACCCGTCGGACGGCGCGAGGGCCAGGGTCGCGAAGGCGTTCGCTTCGGACGCGTCCACGGCCCCGGACCGGATGCGCGACGGCTACTTGGACGGCGGGGCGATCCCGGGGGACGCCCTGTGGCAGAGCAGTCCGCCCGGCTCCATCTACGACTACATCAAGGTCGCGTCCTTCTCCATCGGCCCCGACGGGCTCGTCGACCAGTGGAGCCTGCGCGCCGAGCAGATCTTCGGCATCTCCGCGGACCGGGCGGTCGGCATGGACCCCATCGAGGCGTTCATCGACCCGGACCTGCGCGAGCGCGGCCAGCGCAAGATGGCGGAGATCCTCGACGGACGGGAGTGGACCGGCGTGGTCCCCTTCCGGATGCCCGACCCCGTCTCCGGCGGCGGCCGCGGTGAGCGGGGCCTCGCCGAGGTGTACGTCATGCCGACGCGCGGCCTCGAGGGTGAGAACGCCGCCGTGTGCATCGTCGTCGACGTCCGCACCCTGCGCAGCATCGAGACCGACCTAGCCGCCTCGCAGTCCATTTTCGGCCAATCCCCGTTCGGCTTCCTGCTGATCGACCCCGACCTGCGCGTCCGCCGCGCCAACCAGCGCTTCGCCTCCATCTTCGGAGGCACTCCCGACGACCATCGGGGCAAGGGCGTTCACGACTATCTGGTCCGGCCCGAGGCCGAGCGGGTCAGCGCCACCCTGCGCCGGGTCCTGGAGACCGGCGACTCCATCACCGACATGCACGTCACCGGCTTCGTACCGGGCTCCGACGAACGCCGGCACTGGTCCATCAACCTCTACCGCGTGCACAGCGGCACCGGCCGCCCCATCGGCATCGCCTGGCTCGGCATCGACATCACCGCCCGCCGCGCCGCCGCCCGTGAGGCCGCCGCCGCACGGCGCAATCTCGCCCTTCTGAACGAGGCGGGCGCCCGCATAGGGAACTCGCTCGACCTGGAGACCACCGCACGCGAACTCCTCGACGTCGTCGTGCCCGGCTTCTGCGACCTCGCCACCGTCGACCTCTACCAGGGACTCCTGGCCGGCGACGAAACCCCGCCCGGCCTCGCCGACGGCAGCGCCGAACTGCGCCGCGTCGCCTTCTCGTCCGCCGTCTCCGACGCCCCGTACTCGGCCACCGGCGCGCCCGTCGCGGTCGGCGCGGTCCACCACTTCCCGTTCAACTCGCCCTGTGCGGACGCCCTGCGCACCGCACGCCCGCAGGCCATCCCCGGCGAGGACGGCGGCCTCGTGCAGTCCACGCTCGCCGTCCCGATGGTCGCTCACGACACCGTCGTAGGCCTCGCCCAGTTCTCCCGTACGAAGGGCAGCGAGCCGTTCGGGGACCGGGACCGGGATCTGGCCTGGGAGCTGGCGGCGCGGGCCGCCGTCTGCATCGACAACGCCCGCCTCTACCGGCGCGAGCACGAACGGGCGTTGATACTGCAACGGTCCCTGCTGCCGCCCGGCGACCCCGTCGCCTCCGGCCTCGACATCGCCTGCCGCTACCTCCCCGGCAACGCCTCCACGGGCCGCCCCAGCGAGGTGGGCGGCGACTGGTTCGACGTCATCGAACTCCCGGGCCACCGCACCGCGCTGGTCGTCGGCGACGTCATGGGCCGAGGCCTGCGCGCGGCGGTCGCGATGGGCGAACTCCGCACCGCCGTACGCACCCTGGCCCTGCTCGACCTGGAACCCGCCGAGGTGCTCTCCGCGTTGGACGAGATCGCGCGCGGACTCGGCACGCCCGGCGGCGTCCAGCAGGCCACCCGCGCCGCCCGCCGCCCGCGCGAGGCCGACCTCTCCGAGGTGTACCTCGCCACCTGCGTCTACGCGGTCTACGACTCCGTCACCCGCCGCTGCACCTTCGCCAACGCGGGCCATCTCCCGCCGGTGCTGGTGGAACCCGGCGAACCGGCCCTCATGCTGGACGTCCCGCCCGGCATGCCGCTCGGCGTCGGCGGGGAACCCTTCGAGGAGGTGGAGGTCGACCTGCCCGAGGGCGCGCTCCTCGCCCTCTACACGGACGGCCTGGTCGAGTCCCGCGACCACCCCCTGGACGAGGGCCTCCAGGCCTTCGTGGGGGCGCTCACGGACCCCGCACGCCCCCTGGAGGACGTCTGCGACCACGTCCTCAACACCCTCGACACCCACCACGGCGAGGACGACATCGCGTTGCTGATGGCACGTGTACAGGGCCTGCCCGCCGACTCCGTCGGCGACTGGACCCTGCCGCGCGAGCCGCGCAGCGTGGGCCGCGCACGGGAGTACGCCCGCACCCGACTCCTCTCCTGGGACCTCGAACCCCTCGTCGACACCACGGAGTTGCTGGTCAGCGAACTCGTCACCAACGCCCTGCGCTACGGCGAGGGCGAGATCCGGCTCCGCCTCCTCCTCGACCGCACCCTGGTCTGCGAGGTCTGGGACGCGGGCCTGGTCCAACCGCGCCGCCGCCGCGCCCGCGACACGGACGAGGGCGGCCGCGGCCTCCAACTCGTCGGCCTCCTCAGCGCGGCCTGGGGCTCCCGCCGCACCCCACGCGGCAAGACGGTCTGGTTCGAACTCCCCCTCCCGGACGGCGAAACGGGCCTGACGGACCCGGCGGAGGCACTGCTGAGTCTGTTCTAGTGCCCATGAGGGCGGCAGTGTCAGCACCCGGCAGCGACCTACGCAGCCCCTGTGCAAGCCGGACGAGGACGAACGCACCTCAGCGGCGGCGACTTTGGACGAGATCACCGACTTGGCCGCGGACCACGTTCTCTGCGCGACGACCGGACCGCGTTCGGGGAGGCTTTGGCGGCCCGCCTGGCGGAGTACCGCACCAGTGGGGAGGCTTCCTACTCGGCTCAGGTGTCGTACTCGCCCACCCACGACCGCTTCAGCAAGGCCCTCGGGATGTATTCGGACTCGACGTCGATGGGCATGTCGGCGTCGTAGGCCATGCAGGCGATGGCGAGCGGTCCGAGGGCCACAAGGCCTTCGCCGCTCAGGGAGCGGGCCTCGTTCGCGGTCCAGTACTCCTTGTGCCAGGTGAGTGCCTCGACCAGGACCTCGTTGAACTGGTCGGCCTCGCGACGCAGATAGCGCTGGAAGAGGTCCAGGGGCGGATAGAGGATCTTCAGCATCAGTTCGGGGCCGGCGATCCGGGCGTTCTGCGGGTCGGTGCCGTTGACCGCGGTCACCAAGGTGTCCCAGGTGCTCTGCCGACCGAACCAGAGGTTCTGGAGAGTCTCCACCCAGGAGTAGATGTACTCGTCGAACTCCGCACCGGACTCGCGCAGGAAGGAGACCGGGACCTGGGCGAGTTGATTGACCCGGTCGTTCTCCCGGCAGATCACCGCCAGGTAGAAGGCGGTCAGCCAGTTTCCGGCGTGCAGGTAGTCCTGCGGACCCGTCGCGGGAAGATGCTTCACCTCGCCCGCGCTGCCGATACGGCATGCAACGGGACCCTCCGCCGCGGTGCCGGCGGCGAACAGGGCGCTGCCGACCTGCATGGCGGTGACCCAGGCCTCCCAGGCCGGAAGCTCCCCCGCCGTCGGATTCGTCAGACAGCGCCACTTCGCGAGGTTCAGGGCGCTCGACAGAGCGTCGTACCGATCGTCTTCCGACGTCTCGATGTGGTCGAGCACGTCCTGCGTGCTCTTGATGATCGGCGCCATGAGTTCAGCCGCGTTGTCGGTACGGAACTCGTGACGGGGAACGCGGGTAACCACGTGCTCTCCTCGGACTAGATCTTCAGATGTTCGATGGTGGCACCGGCGTAGGAGTGGCCAGCGTTGTCACTCGCCTTCACCAGAACATACTGCAGCTTTCCATCCCTCAGCGCGGCGCGGAGATCGGCGGCGATCTCGGCGTCCCGCCCGCCTCGATTCGTCATTTCCGCCAGAATCGTGCGTATGTAGGGCCTGGTTCCCTGCTTGACCCTCATGCCCTGAGCCCCGCCGTCATGGACGGTCGGATCGGCCGGATCCGGGTCGGACTTGCCCTGCCGCCAGTCGAGATCACCCGAGGGAGCCTTCTCCTCGACGATGATGTAGTGGCCGTCGTCGCCGAGCTTGTAGACGTCGTCGAACATGTTGGCGCCGTTGGGTGTCTTCGGCAGCTCGACGGGGTCCGCGCCGGGGAACTCCTTCGGGATGACATGGTGCCTGGCCGCGGCCTCACCGAGGTGCTCGGAGTGCTTGCTGTTGTTCGGGATGTCCTTGAGGTGCTTGGCATAGGCTTCCTGCGCCCGGGCGAGCTCCTCTGCGTTCGCGGTGGACGGCGTCTCCTCGAACTTCTTCTCCGCGTTGATGAGGTCGACCGAGAGCCTGCGGTTCCGCGCCGCCTCGTCAAGGTGCGGCCGGCTGTGCTCCGCGGCCGTCTCGGGACCGAGGTGACCTGGATTGAACCGGACCTCGGAAGGACCGCTCGGCAGGTCGTGCCTCGCGATCCAGTTGCCGTTCGCATCCTTGGTGAGGATCGGGAGTTCGACCCCGTCCACGATGCGCTCGGCACTCCTGCGACGGCCGATTTCGTTGTAGTGCGTTTCCCGCCACGCCTCGTCGTGGTTGGCCTTCCAGACATGCTCTTCCTGGATTCGCTTGCGCTCCTCGACGGTGAGCTCACGCTGGCCGTCGTGAGTGCCGTGCCCAGTGCCCTCGTCCCCGTGGTGTCCCGGCGGGGTCGTGTCGTCGCCGAGCCCGTCCGCGTGGTCGAGCGCGTCGTCGCCGAGGCCGCCCAGGTCGTCCAGGCCGGCGCCGGGAGGTGTTTCGGGGCCGTGGCCGGGCAGGTCGTGGCCGCCCGCTGGGCCGGTTTCGGTGGTGTGGCCGCCGGGGGCGTGGTCGCTGGTCGACGTTCCCGGGATCGCGTTGTCCCCGGTCCCCACGGGCGCGGGGGTGTCGATGCTGTTCCGGGGCGTGTTGTCGCCGACCCCTCCGCCCGGGAGGTGGTCCGCTGTGCCGCCGGGGAGGTTGTCGCCGGTGTGGACGGTGGGCGTGTTGTCGGCGGTGCGGCCGATGTCGCCGAGGTCGGTGTCGAGGCTGTTGCCGAGGTTGATGTGCTGGGCCCCGGATTCCGCCGTGTGGGTGCCGGCGCCGACGAGGGCCGGTTCCTTGGCCGGGGAGTCGACGTGGGGCGTGTCCGCGCCGGAGGCCGGGGTGTGGGGGTCGGGCTGGTCGACGATGTCGCCGGGGCCGTCCTGGGCCTCCTTGAGGACGGTGCCGTTCTCGTCGAGGAGGTTGCCCTGGGGGTCGTAGTAGCGGGCCGGGGCGCCCGCGTCCGTGGGGAGCTTGACCGAGCCCTCCGGCAGGGCGGGGGTGTGGTCGGGCAGTTTGACGTTGCCGTCCGGGAGTTTGGTCGCGCCCTCCGGGAGCGCCGCGCCCTCGGGCAGGTGGAACGTGCCGTCGGGCAGCTTGACCGTCCCCTCGGGGAGGGTGATCGCGTTCTCCGGGAGCTTGGGGATCTCGATGTTCCCCATGCCTTTCAGCGCCTTGCTGATGTCGCCGATCTTCGACAGGCCGGCGCCCGCGCCCTTGGCGATGTACGTCATGGGGTCGATGACCTTGCCCGCCTTGCCGGCGATGGACAACGCCTTCGCCACCGCACCCGCCTTGCCCGCACCCGCCGCGGCGCCACCCGCGCCGCCGGTGAAGACCGTGGTCAGGACGTTGAAGGTGACCGCACCGGCCGCCCGGCCGGGGTTCTTGCCCCACTCGTCCCACGCCACCAGCGCCTTGCCCGTCTCCTTCATCGCCGTGCGCGAGTCACGGATCCAGGAGGGGAGCTTGTCGTCGGGGATGAGCCAGAACGCGGTGCCCACCCCCGGGATGGACGCCAGCGCCAGACCCGTCGCGAGCTGCGCCAGGCCCTTCCACGCCTGGCCCATCGCGTCCCAGCCGCCGAAGCCCACCAGCGTGCCCAGGCCCTTGATCGTGCCCCAGATGCCGTCCACGATCAGGCCGTCCCACACGAACGACTTCACCCAGTGGCCGACCTCGTACCAGTGATGCCTCTCCTCCACCGGGTCACCCCAGGGAAGCTTCGCGTTCTTCAGGTCCTCCGCGTTGAAGCCGTACTGGTCCTTACGCTCCGAACCGTCCCCCGCCACCATCTGGGTCCCGCCCCAGATCGCCGTGATCTTGTTGTGGCAGGTCCGCTCCGCCGCCCAGAACGCCGCCACCGTCGCCGTGATGTCGTCCCGCAGCCGATTGTGCTCATCGACCTTGTCCTCGTCGTACTCCCACTCGTCGTCGTCCTTCACCGACGCCACGAACGTCGAAGCCTTCGTCTTCAGCTCCAGCAGCTTCGACACCAGCGGACGGATCTCCGTCGCGTAGGAGGACAACGCCGACGACACCGTCTCCAGGTCGGTGGCGAAATCGTCCGCCCTCGTCCTCACCGGCTTCGTCGTCGCGAACAGCTGCTCCGCCTCGGGCGCCTTGTAGAACGCCGACAGACCCTGGAACTGGGCATCCACATCACTGCCCGTGGTCCGGACATCGCCCGCGTCCTTCTTCAACGCGGCATGATCCAGCTCCAGTTGGAACAGATTGCCGGTGAACTGAGGAATCTCCTCCGGCTTGATCACGCCTCTCACACCCCCGTGTGTCCGACTCGCCCCGCCGATAACTCGCGACAAGAGTCAGATCATCATACAAATGGGGGCTGACACAGCCTCGGGACCGTCACCAGTTCGCTACAACTACCACCGATTTTTCCCGGACTTGAGCGCCGAAGAGACCTAGGACCTGCGGAAGCCCGGCGGTGGGTACCCGTTCTCGTCAGTCGGATCTCCCGGGAGGATTCCGCCGAGGACCGCCCCGGCCGTGCCGTCCGGCTGCGGCTGTCCGGTCGGGGCTGCGGACGTCGGGTTGCCGTGCAGTCGTACGTCCTGCTCCGCCAACTCTCTTGCCTCCAGGGCAAGTTCGTCGGCCCGCTCCGCGTCCCCGTCCACCTCCGCCGCCAGCAGCCTGCGCGCCTCCGCGAGCCTGGTGCGGGCCGTCGCGCCCACCGCGCCCCGGTGCGTCGTCACGAAGTCCTCCGCGGCGGCGGTCGAGGCGCGGGCCACGGACAGCGCGGCGGCCGGCAGCACCCCGGCCCGCCCCGAAGCCAGCGGCGCGGTCGCCCGGACGATCCGACGCAGGGCACCCAGGGGGTCGTACGGCCGGTTCGACGTCAACTCCTGGCGTACGGAGGCCAGGACTGCGTCGGCGTTGAGGAGCCGGGGGTGCGGCTCGTCCTGGCGGAAGACGTGGTTCCGTACCGTCGACAGCTCCGCCTCCGCGCCGGTCAGCGCCGCCGGTACGGTCTTCTCGGCGTCCCGCAGCTCGGCGGCCGTACGGTCGACCCCCTCCACGAACACGGCCGCCTGGGCGATGGCGGACTCGGCGGCGTGCAGCCGACGAGTCGCGGCCTCCCTCTCGCCGGAGAAGAGCTCCTGGCGGGCCAGGTTGAGCCGGGCGGTGGCGAACAGCAGGCGGTCCTTGGCCTGTTCGACACTGCCGATGACGGCGGAGGTCGCGGTGGGTGCGTACCGCGTCGCTAGCGTCGCCAGGAGGTTCTGGGCCGTGGCCGTGTGGGCGGTCAGGTCGCGGAAGCGCGCCTCCGCGTGAGGGAGGGCCCGGTCCGGGTCCCGCAGACGGGTGAAGTCCTCCGCCGCGGCGTCCAGTCGGCGGCATGCCTCCTCGCATCGGCCGATCATCCCGGCGAGCGCGTGCCCCCGTGCGGCCTCCTCCTCCGGTACGCCCTCGTCGTACCGCTGCCGCATCCGGAAGGCGGCGGCCAGTTCGCCCTCGGCCTCGCTCAGCGCACGGGTGAACGGGGCGACGGGCGCCGCCCCGAGGAGTCCCCGAGCGAAGCCGAGGTCGGCGCGGGCCGCGCGGATCCGGTCGTCGGCGGCGACGAGTGCCGCACAGGCCTCCGCGTCCAGCTCGGCGAGGGGCGGATCCGCGTGCACGGCCGGGGACGCGCTCACCCCTCCGGGGGTCGTCCGCTCGCGCGAGCGCCGCACCCGGCGTATGGATCCGTACACGGCGACCGCGCCCACCACGGCGACGGCCGCCAGGGGCAGGACGAGATCGGTGGCGGACGTCTCGTCGTCCTCGGCCGCCTGCGCGGATGCCGCTGTCGCCTGCGCGGATACAGCTGCCGCCCGCAGGGATGCCGCTCCCGCCTGCGCGGACGCCGCTCCCGCCTGCGCGGATGCCGCTCCCGCCTGCGCGGATGCCGCTGCCGCCCGCGCGGACGCCGCTCCCGCCTGTGCGGATGCCGCTGCCGCCCGCACGGACGCCGCTCCCGCCTGCGCGGATGCCGCTGCCGCCCGCGCGGACGCCGCTCCCGCCTGTGCGGATGCCGCTGCCGCCCGCACGGACGCCGCTCCCGCCCCAGGGGACTCCCCGGCCATCGCCACGGCGCTCACCACCGGCCGTGGCTCCTCGCCGCGCACAGTGATCGCAACCGGGGGGTCGCCTCCCGACGTCATCCCCGGCAACACCAGCCACACCACCCCGGCCGCACCGCCCACCACGGCATGCGCCACCCGCACGGGTATGTGCGATCTGGCACGCCGACGGCCTCGATGCAGGGATGACGTCACATTTCGGAGCGTATGGCCGTGAATGCGGGCACGCGAGCGGGATGCACCCGAGGCGGGGCCGGTGGGGCGGGGGACCACGGAAGGGGGAACGGGGATGGAGACCGAGGCACCTCAGGGGGAGGAAGAGCGCCCACAGGAGGACGGAACCCAGGTACCGGCACCGGCACCCGCGAGGCCCCGGCGCCGTCGTCTGCGGCGGCTCGTCCTCGCCGGGGTGCTGCTCCTCCTCTCCCCGGTTCTCGTCTCCCAGGCCGCCCTCGCCGTCAACAACCTCGGCGACCCGGCCGACGGCACCCGGACCCGTGGCAAGGACGCCTACTGGCTGGGGCACGCCTGGGTCGACGGGCGGAAGGACCAGGCCGACGTCCGGGCGCTCGCCGAACGGCTGCGCGGCACCGGGATCCGCGACCTGTACGTCCACGCCGGTCCCCTCGAACACGACGGGACGCTGCCCGCCTCCGCCCATCCCAGGGCGGCGTGGTTCATCGCCGCCGTGCACCGGGAGGCGCCCGGTGTGCGGGTGCAGGCCTGGCTGGGGGACGAGCTCGCCAGTGAGAGCCCCCACGGCATGCGGCTGGAGCGGGCGGCGACCCGGGCCGCCGTCGTGCGGTCCACCCGCGAGATCCTCGCCGTCGGCTTCGAGGGCGCCCACTTCGATCTGGAGCCGCTGCACTCGGGCGACCGGAACTACCTCGCCCTCCTCGACTCCCTCCACGAGGTCACCGGCGCGCGCGGCGTCCCACTCTCCGTCGCCGCCCACCAGATCGACCCCGTGCCCGGCTTCCACTCCTTCTGGGGCGCGACCACCGGCCACCCCAAGTGGTGGTCGCAGCGGTTCTTCGGGCAGGTGGCCCGCCGAGTCGACCAGATCGCCGTGATGTCGTACGACACCATGCAGCCGCTGGAGAGCACGTACGGCGGTTACGTCGCGCAGCAGACCTCCCTCGCCCTGGAGGTCACCCCGCCCTCCACGGACCTGCTGATGGGGCTGCCGTTCTACCGGGAGAACCGTTTCGGCCACTGGGCGCACGCCGAGACGGTCGCCGCCGCCGTCCGGGGCGTACGGCTCGGACTGTCCCGGACCGACGCCGACCGTGCGAACTTCGGGGTGGCGGCGTACGTCGACTTCACGGCGACGGAGACCGACTGGGCGTCGTACGAGAAGGGGTGGCTGCGATGACCCACGGACGAGTGCCCCCGGACGACAGCACCTCGGCGTCGCCGACCTCGCCCCCTCGCCCGCGCCGCCGCCGGGGGCGGCCGCACACCCGCCGGCGCCACCCGGCTGACCGGCGGCACCAGGAAGGGCGCCTACCGGCTGACGTACGACGACGACTCGACGGCGATTTCCCACATCCCGGCCCCATGCGGGCCATCGCCGAGTCAAATCTCTTGCGCGTGCCGTCGATCCTGGGACCATGAGCGCCATGTTCGCGGTTCTGATGGTCGTCGGCGGTGTCTGCGTGGCGGGCATGGCGGTGATCGGCCTGGTGGCCGTCACCACGGGGTGGACCCCGCGCTTCACCGGCATCGAGCAGCGGCCGAGGATGTGGGGGAGCGGCGTCCTGCTCAGCGCGGTCGGCCTGACGGCCTTCCTGTTCCTCGGCCCGTTCAACAGCTCCTCGCACCCCGACCGGAACCTCCCGCTGGTGGGCATGGCCGTGAACTTCGTGGGCCTGGCCCTCCAGTCGCTCGCCCGCCGCCCCCGGTCCCTGCCCCAGCCGCCCACGAAGACGACCGCCTCCTGATCACCGCCTCCTGATCACCGCTTACTGATCATCGCCCCCCGATCACCGCCTCCTGATCTTCGAACCCAGCCACACCAGCGGGTCGTACTTGCGGTCGACCGCCCGCTCCTTCAGCGGGATCAGCGCGTTGTCGGTGATCTTGATGCCCTCGGGGCAGACCTCGGTGCAGCACTTGGTGATGTTGCAGTAGCCGAGGCCGTGTTCGTCCTGGGCCGTCTTCTTGCGGTCCAGGCCCGACTCGTCCGCCGCGTCCAGCGGGTGCATGTCCAGCTCGGCCACCCGCATCAGGAAGCGCGGGCCGGCGAACGCGGTCTTGTTCTCCTCGTGGTCGCGCACCACATGGCAGGTGTCCTGGCACAGGAAGCACTCGATGCACTTGCGGAACTCCTGCGACCGGTCCACGTCCTCCTGGAACATCCGGTACTCGCCCGGACCGACCCCCTCGGGCGGGACGAACGCCGGGACCTCGCGCGCCTTCTGGTAGTTGAAGCCGACGTCCGTCACCAGGTCGCGGATCACCGGGAAGGCGCGCAGCGGGGTCACCGTGATCGTCTCGGCGCGGTCGAACACCGACATCCGGGTCATGCACATCAGCCGGGGGCGCCCGTTGATCTCCGCCGAGCACGAACCGCACTTGCCCGCCTTGCAGTTCCAGCGGACGGCGAGATCGGGCGCCTGGGTCGCCTGGAGCCGGTGGATGATGTCCAGCACCACCTCGCCGTCGTTGACCTCGACCGCGAAGTCCTCCAGACCCCCGCCGCCCACGTCACCCCGCCACACCTTGAAGCGGGCCTCGTAGCTGCTCACTCGTAGAGCTCCTCTTCGGTGAGGTACTTGACCAGCTCCTCCTTCTCGAACAGGGCGAGCAGGTCCGGGCGGATGGGGTCGGTGGTCTCCCGGGTGAGGTCGACGCCGGTCGTGTCGTCGGTGAGCCGGCACAGCAGGTTGACGTTGCGCCAGGTCCGTTCCATCGTCGGGTGGTCCTCGCGGGTGTGGCCGCCCCGCGACTCGGTGCGCTCCAGGGCGGCTCGGGCCACGCACTCGCTGACCAGCAGCATGTTCCTGAGGTCCAGGGCGAGGTGCCAGCCCGGGTTGAACTGGCGGTGGCCCTCCACCCCGGCGCGCGCGGCCCGTACCCGCAGCTCCGCGAGCCGCTCCAGGGCCTGTTCCATCTCGCCCTGCCGGCGGATGATGCCCACCAGGTCGTTCATGGCCTGCTGGAGTTCATGGTGGAGGGTGTACGGGTTCTCGGCGGGGTCGCCCGAGAACGGCCGCAGCGCCTCCTCCTCGGCCACCGCGAGGTCCGCCTCGTGCACGGGAGGCCGTACGTCCGCCCCCGCCGCGTACGCGGCCGCGTGCAGTCCGGCACGGCGGCCGAACACCAGCAGGTCGGACAGGGAGTTACCGCCCAGCCGGTTGGAGCCGTGCATACCGCCGGCCACCTCACCGGCCGCGAACAGCCCCGGTACGTCGCGCGCGGCGGCGGTGTCGGAGTCGACCGCGATGCCGCCCATCACGTAGTGGCAGGTCGGGCCCACCTCCATGGCCTCCGCCGTGATGTCGACGTCGGCCAGCTCCTTGAACTGGTGGTACATCGAGGGCAGCCGGCGCCTGATCGTCTCGGCGGGCATCCGGGTGGAGACGTCGAGGAAGACACCGCCGTGCGGGGAGCCCCGGTCCGCCTTCACCTCGGCGTTGATCGCGCGGGCGACCTCGTCGCGGGGGAGGAGTTCCGGTGGGCGCCGGTTGTGGTCCGGGTCCTCGTACCAGCGGTCGCCCTCCTCCTCCGACTCGGCGTACTTCTCCTTGAAGACGTCCGGGACGTAGTCGAACATGAACCGCTTGCCCTCGGAGTTCCTGAGCACCCCGCCGTCGCCGCGCACCGACTCGGTGACGAGGATGCCCTTCACGGACGGCGGCCAGACCATGCCGGTCGGGTGGAACTGGACGAACTCCATGTTCAGCAGGGGCGCGCCCGCGAGCAGGGCCAGCGCGTGGCCGTCGCCGGTGTACTCCCACGAGTTCGACGTCACCTTGAAGGACTTGCCGATGCCGCCGGTGGCGATCACCACGGCCGGTGCCTCCAGGACGAAGAAACGGCCGCTCTCGCGCTCGTAGGCGAAGACGCCCGACACCCGCGAGCCCGCGGCGGAGCCGCTGTCGGGCACAGTCTTGAGGACGCGGGTGACCGTGCACTCCTGGAAGACCTTCAGCCGGGACTCGTAGTCGCCGGTCTCGCGGTGGTCCTCCTGCTGGAGCGCGACGATCTTCTGCTGGAGGGTGCGGATGAGCTCGAGCCCCGTGCGGTCGCCGACGTGCGCCAGGCGCGGGTACTCGTGGCCGCCGAAGTTGCGCTGGGAGATCTTCCCGTCCTTCGTACGGTCGAACAGGGCGCCCCAGGTCTCCAGCTCCCACACCCGGTCCGGGGCCTCCTGCGCGTGCAGCTCCGCCATCCGCCACTGGTTGAGGAACTTGCCGCCGCGCAGGGTGTCGCGGAAGTGGACCTGCCAGTTGTCGTGCTCGTTGACGTTGGCCATCGCCGCCGCGATGCCGCCCTCGGCCATCACGGTGTGCGCCTTGCCGAACAGGGACTTGCAGATCACGGCCGTACGGGCGCCGCGCTCACGGGCCTCGATCGCGGCGCGCAGACCGGCGCCGCCGGCGCCCACGACCACGACGTCCCACTGCTGCCGGTCGACCACGCTCATCAGAAGAACCTCGGATCGTCGAAAGCGCCGGATGCGACCAGGAACACGTAGAAGTCGGCGAGCGCCACGCTCACCAGCGACGCCCAGGCGAGCAGCATGTGCCGGGCGTTCAGCCTGCCGACGAACTGCCACGCCTTGTAGCGCACGGGATGCCTGGAGAAGTGCTTGAGCTTGCCGCCGACGATGTGCCGGCAGGAGTGGCAGGAGATCGTGTACGCCCAGATCAGCGTGATGTTGACCAGGAAGACCAGGGTGCCCAGACCCATGTGGCCCCAGCGGTAGTGCTCGTCGCGGAAGGAGAGCACGGTGTCGTAGGTCAGGATCCCGGCGACGACGATCGCGGCGTAGAAGAAGTACCGGTGGATGTTCTGCAGGATCAGCGGGAAGCGGGTCTCACCGGTGTACTTGGTGTGCGGCTCGGCCACCGCGCAGGCCGGGGGCGAGGCCCAGAAGCCCCGGTAGTAGGCCTTGCGGTAGTAGTAGCAGGTCAGGCGGAAGCCCAGCGGGAAGATCAGGATGATGATCGCGGGTGAGATGCCCCACCAGCCGCCGAGGATCTCCGCGTTGGGACCGGCGTGCATGGGCTTGCAGTTCTCCGCCAGACACGGCGAGTAGAACGGCGAGACGTACGGCGCGGCGTAGTAGTCGGCGTTCGCGAAGGCCCGCCAGGTCGAGTAGGCGATGAACGCCAGCAGACCGGCGGCGGTGGCGGCGGGCGCCAGCCACCAGCGGTCGGTCCGCAGATGGGGGGCGGCGATCGCGGCGCGGCCGGCACCGCGTACGCCGCCCGGGGGATGGGGTTGTGTCGAGGGAGGTTCCGTACCAGTGGCCAATGCAGGACTCCGGTCGGTGTCGGGTCAGAGGTTCTCAGGGGGCGTGCCGGTCACGGGCGCCGAGTCCCTCGTCGTCCGTGTCGATCCACAGGGAGTCGTCGTAGGGGGTGTCCGGGATGGTGAGGAGCTGCTGCTTCTGCGGGACCGGTGGGGCCGTGGGGCCCGAGGCGGTCTCGCGCAGCAGTGCGACGCTCTCCCGGAGATGGTCGGCGTCGGCGCGGACGCGGCGCATCTCCAGACCGCCGCTGCCGAGCTGCTGCTCCAGGCGGCCGACGGACCGTGAGAGGTCGTCGAGGCAGCGCTGGACCGTAGTCAGGTCGTCGTGCACGGACATGACGTGACCTCGCTTCCGTGGGCGGCTGTGCCCTGGACGGCAACGTTCATGTGCGCCTGCGAGTGTTGCGCGTCACACCTGTCGATGTGAAGGCGTGTGCAGCGATTGGCGGATGCGGAAGGGGTGTGTTGCTCCGCATGGGTGGGGCTGTGAGCCCCCGCCGCCGTGTCGCCCTCGGCAGGCGAACCCTTTCCTCTTCAGTGAGCCGGAGACCAGACCGTAGATCTGATCAACTCCAAAATACCGCCAAATGTGATCAGAACGCACCGGAAGCGGCACCCCGGAGGTACCAGAGATGTCGAAGCCCTACGACGGCGTCGGACTGCGCGCGGTCATGCGCTCGGTCGCCTTCCTCACGGCGGGCGCGCTCGCGGTGCCCCTGCTGACCGGCTGCGGCGCCGAGGACGAGGCCGGCAAACCGCTGGCCGGGCAGGAGATCGCCCCGGCCGCCCGGGCCCTGGTCGCCGACGGGGGCACCCTGCACTGGGCGGTCGACTCGGTCCCGGAGACCTTCAACACCTTCCAGTCGGACGCCGACGCCACGACGACCCGGGTGGCCCAGGCCGTCCTGCCCTCGATGTACCGGATCGACGCCAACGGGCGGGCCCGGCGCAACGCCGACTACCTGGAGTCCGCGAAGGTCGTCGACACCGAGCCCAAGCAGGTCGTGCTGTACAAGCTGAACCAGCAGGCCGTGTGGAGCGACGGCCGGGAGATCGGCGCCGCCGACTTCGCCGCCCAGTGGCGCGCCCTGTCCGGCAAGGACAGCGCCTACTGGACCGCGCGCAACGCGGGCTACGAACGCATCGAGAAGATCGAGCGCGGCGACAACGACCTGGAGGTCCGGGTCACCTTCAGCCGGCCCTACTCGGACTGGCAGTCCCTGTTCTCGCCGCTCTACCCGAAGGACGTCATGGGCACGCCCACCTCGTTCAACGACGGGGCGCGGCGCACACTGAAGGTGACGGCCGGGCCCTTCCTGGTGAAGAAGGTGGACCGCAAGAAGGCCCAGGTCCGGCTCACCCGCAATCCGCGTTGGTGGGGGCAGCCGGCCAAGCTCTCCGAGATCCGGCTCACGACCGTGCCCCGCACGGAGCGGGCCGCCGCGCTGGCCTCCGGGAAGGTCGAACTGGCCGAGATCGACCCCGCCGACGTACAGCGCATCGAGGGCGCGGCGAAGGGCACGGCGGCCGGACCGCTCGCCGGGCCCGGTGCCGGACGCACCGCCGCCAAGGCGCTCGAGTCCTGGGCGCTCGCGCACGGCTCCGACGACGAGGCCGCGGAGCACGAGACGAAGGCCCGCAAGGGACTGCGCAAGGCGATCGCGAGGTGGGAGCGCCAGCAGAAGGCGCTGAAGGACTTCGAGGTGCGGCGTTCCCTGGAGCCGGCCTACACCCAGCTCGCGCTCAACGGCGCGGACGGGCCGCTGGCGGACGAGCGGGTACGGCGGGCGGTGGCCCGGGCGCTGGACCGCAGGAAGCTGGCCGAGCTGGTGCTCAAGCCCCTGGGGCTCCCCGTGGAGCCGGTCGGCAGCCATCTCGCCCTGTCCGGGCAGGAGGCGTACGCCGACAACAGCGGCGCGCTCGGCGGCCAGGACACGGCGGAGGCGCGGGCGCTGCTCGCGGACGCGGGCTGGGTGGCCGGCGGGCCCGTCAAGGAGGAGAAGAAGGAGAAGAAGGAGAAGGAGCAGAAGGAGGAGAAGAAGGGCGAGAAGGCGGCGGGGGCGAAGGGCGAGAAGTCCGAGGACGACGGGTCCGACGCCGAGGGCTCCGACGACGAGAAGTCGCAGGGGGGTTCCGACGGGGCGTACATCGTGGGGGAGGACGACAAGGGTCACGGCACGGACGACCGGCAGCTGGCACAGGAGCGCCAGGGCGGCGCCCCCGGCGCCTACGCCCCCCGGGGCACCCGCGCCCCGGCCGGGGCCGCCGCCGGGGCGCTGGCCAAGGACGGCAAGGCGCTGTCGCTGCGGTTCGTGCTGCCGTCCGGTCCGGGCTCGGAGCCGCTGCGCACGGTCGCCGCGCGGATCACGAAGATGCTGGAGAAGGTCGGCATCCGCACGGAGACCGTCAAGGTCACGGACGAGAGCTACTTCAAGGACCACATCGCCGCCGGACAGTACGACCTCGCGCTGTACTCCTGGCCCGCGACCGCGTTCCCGGCCACCGACGCCCGGCCGATCTACGCCAAGCCCGTCCCGGCCGCCGACGGCTCGCTCAGTGTCGAGCAGAACTACACCCGGGTCGGCACCGACCAGGTCGACCAGCTCTTCGACCGGGCCAGCATCACCCTGGACGCGAACGAGGAGCGCTCCCTGATCCGCAAGGCCGACTCCCGCATCTGGGCGACGGCCGCCTCGATCCCCCTCTACCAGCGCCCCCAGCTCACCGCCGCGCGCAAGAGCGTCGTCAACGCGGGCGCCTTCGGCTTCCAGACCCCGGTCTACGAGGACATGGGCTTCCTGAAGAAGGGCAGCCAGCTCCCGCCGAGCCCGGCGGAGAGCGAGTGAACCAAGCACACAACGGTGTGAGCCCGGCCGGGTGGGCACCCCGCACCGGTCGGTCGGGGCCCGTCGGGTGACTTCCGCTACTCCTGTGCGCACGTCTCCGGGCCCGCGGCGGGCCGGGCGGACGGACGGCCACGGGATCAGCGACTGCGACCACTGTGTCGAAGGAGCCGCAGGTGACAGGGGACCGCCCGGCCCGCAGCCCGACCGGTCCGCGCCCGCGGCCCGGCCGCGCCGAAGGCCGTCCGACCCGCACCCCCGCACCCACCCGCGAGGGGCGCTTCGGTGCCCCGCGGAGGTCCACCCCCTCCGGGACACGTACCATGGGGTGAGGCCGTGGCATGTCAAGCCCGGCAGGGTCCTCGTCGCACAGACGTACACGACGGGCCTTCCTCACACTCCGGGAGAACGCCGCTTTATGGCCACGCGCCACGACATCCGCAACGTCGCCATCGTCGCCCACGTCGACCACGGCAAGACGACCATCGTCGACGGCATGCTGAAGCAGGCCGGTGCCTTCGCCGCCCACCAGCTCGACTCCGTCGACGACCGCATGATGGACTCGAACGACCTGGAGCGTGAGAAGGGCATCACGATCCTCGCCAAGAACACGGCGGTGAAGTACCACCCCAAGGACGGCGGGGACCCGATCACGATCAACATCATCGACACCCCCGGCCACGCCGACTTCGGTGGCGAGGTCGAGCGCGGTCTGTCGATGGTCGACGGTGTCGTGCTGCTGGTCGACGCCTCCGAGGGCCCGCTGCCGCAGACCCGCTTCGTGCTGCGCAAGGCCCTGCAGGCCCGGCTGCCGATCATCCTCTGCATCAACAAGACGGACCGTCCGGACGCCCGGATCGACGAGGTCGTCAACGAGACGTACGACCTCTTCCTCGACCTGGACGCCGACGAGGAGCAGATCGAGTTCCCGATCGTCTACGCCTGCGGCCGCGACGGCATCGCCTCGCTGACCAAGCCCGCCGACGGCACGGTCCCGGAGGACTCCACCAGCCTGGAGCCGTTCTTCTCCACGATCCTCCAGCACATCCCGGCCCCGACCTACGACGAGGCCGCCCCGCTCCAGGCCCATGTCACCAACCTGGACGCCGACAACTTCCTCGGCCGTATCGCGCTGCTCCGCGTCCACCAGGGCGAGCTGAAGAAGGGGCAGACCGTCGCCTGGATGAAGCGCGACGGCTCGGTCGCCAACGTGCGCATCTCCGAGCTGATGATGACGGAGGCGCTCACCCGCAAGCCGGCCGAGAAGGCGGGCCCCGGTGACATCTGCGCCGTCGCCGGTATCCCGGACATCATGATCGGCGAGACGCTGGCCGACCCCGAGAACCCGCTCCCGCTGCCGCTCATCACGGTCGACGAGCCCGCGATCTCCATGGTCATCGGCACCAACACCTCCCCGCTGGTCGGCCGCGGCGGCACCGGCAAGGGCGCCGACGCCAAGTCGGCCGTCAAGGACCGCAAGGTCACCGCCCGTCAGGTCAAGGACCGCCTCGACCGCGAGCTCGTCGGCAACGTCAGCCTCCGCGTCCTCGACACCGAGCGCCCGGACGCCTGGGAGGTGCAAGGCCGCGGTGAGCTGGCGCTGGCCATCCTGGTCGAGCAGATGCGCCGTGAGGGCTTCGAACTGACCATCGGCAAGCCCCAGGTCGTCACCAAGGAGGTCGACGGCAAGGTCTACGAGCCCGTCGAGCGCATGACGATCGACGTGCCCGAGGAGCACATGGGCGCCGTCACCCAGCTCATGGGTGTCCGCAAGGGCCGTATGGACAACATGTCCAACCACGGCTCCGGCTGGGTCCGCATGGAGTTCGTGGTGCCCTCGCGCGGTCTCATCGGCTTCCGTACCGAGTTCCTGACGCAGACCCGCGGCACCGGCATCGGCCACTCCATCCACGAGGGCCACGAGCCCTGGTTCGGCGCCCTGCAGACCCGTAACAACGGCTCCCTGGTCGCCGACCGCGCCGGCGCCGTCACCGCCTTCGCGATGACGAACCTCCAGGAGCGCGGTGTGCTCTTCACCGAGCCCGGCACCGAGGTGTACGAGGGCATGATCGTCGGTGAGAACTCCCGCTCCGACGACATGGACGTCAACATCACCAAGGAGAAGAAGCTCACCAACATGCGGTCCTCGACCGCCGACGTGGCCGAGTCGATCGTCCCGCCGCGCAAGCTCTCCCTGGAGCAGTCGCTGGAGTTCTGCCGTGACGACGAGTGCGTCGAGGTCACCCCGGAGGCGGTCCGCATCCGCAAGGTGAACCTGGACGCCCGTGAGCGCGCCCGCGCCGCGAGCCGCGCCAAGCACGGCTGACCGGCCCCGTGGCGAACGAGCCAGGTCCCGCACGGCGGGGCCTGGCTCGCTTGTTGAACACAGTTTTTACTCCGCGGGGACATAGGGATAACCCTTTGATCGCGTGCGGAACCGCCCGCAGGGGGCTCATCGGTACTAGCCTCGGATGTGTGTGCAGTGTGCGCACTGCGGTGCGGTGTCGGCCAATGGCCTCACGGGCAGGACCCGTTGATGGTGGTGGACATGCCGAGTCGGCCCCCGCACAGCGGCCAGGGTAGCCGCAACTCATTTTTCTCCCCGGTGCGTCCGGAATGCGGACAGTCAACGCCGATAGATGTGTAACAAGTCCGTTTCGCAGGGATCTTCCCTCTATCCCTTTGTCCGGATTTTGGAAGATGTAGCCGTGAGGTGTGATCGAACCGAGACCTTGCCGGTGTGGTTCGGCCTTCGCTGATGGCAGATAGTTAGGCGCGTAGAGCTCGGAGGACGGGTCAGGCGCCGACAGGCGGCGCAGGCTCGCGAGCGCTGGGGGCACCGACCATTTTCAGGCGCCGGAAACGGTGTTGTGTCGTGTGCTGCCCTGTGCAGTGAACCAATGGATTCTTGAGGAGGAACCCATGCGCGGTGCGAGGAGTGCCAAGTGGGTCGCGATAGCCGCGGTTGTGGCACTGGGAGCGACCGCCTGTGGTGGTGGCGACGGCGACAGTAAGGGCGACAGCAAGGCCGCGATCGACCCGAACGGCACGTTCACGGTCGAGTCCGGTGAGCCGCAGAACCCGCTGCAGCCCGCCAACACGATGGAGTCCTACGGCAGCATCGTGATCAACTCGCTGTTCACCGGTCTCGTCGACTACGACGACAGCGGCAAGATCGTCTACATGAACGCCGAGTCGGTCGACACCAAGGACAGCAAGACCTACACGGTCAAGCTGAAGGCCGGCTGGAAGTTCCACGACGGCACCCCGGTCACCGCCGAGTCCTACGTCAAGGCCTGGAACTGGGCCGCCAACCCGGACAACAAGCAGACCAACAGCTTCTGGTTCTCGGACATCAAGGGCTACGACGCGGTCGCCCCGGCCAAGGGCAAGCCGACCGCCACCGAGCTGTCCGGTCTGAAGGTCGTCGACGACAACACCTTCACCATCGAGCTGTCCAAGGCGATTCCGTACTACGTCTACAAGCTCGGCTACCAGGTCTTCTCGCCGCTGCCGGAGTCCTTCTACAAGGACCCGAAGGCCGCCGGTGAGAAGCCGGTCGGCAACGGCCCGTACCAGTTCGTCAGCTGGGACCACAAGAAGGCCATCACGGTCAAGAAGTTCGCCGGCTACAAGGGCTCGAACGCGGCGAAGAACGGTGGCGTGGTCTTCAAGAACTACTCCACCCCCGAGACCGCGTACGCGGACCTGAAGTCGGGCAACCTCGACGTCATCACCCAGGTCGCCCCCAAGGACCTGCCGGTCTACAAGCAGGACCTCGGCGACCGCGCGGTCGACCAGGCGTACTCCGCCATCCAGACGATCGCCCCCGCCTTCTACACCAAGCAGTGGAAGGACATCGACCCGAAGGTCCTGCAGGGCCTGTCGATGGCGATCGACCGCGACACCATCACCAAGACCGTGCTCCAGGGCACCCGTGAGCCGGCCACCGGCTGGGTCGCCAAGGGCGTCCTCGGCTACCAGCCGAACGTCGCGGGCGACGTCACCAAGTACGACCCGACCAAGGCCAAGCAGCTCATCAAGGAGGGTGGCGGCGTTCCCGGCAACGCGATCACCATCCAGTACAACACCGACGGCGGTCACAAGGAGTGGGTGGAGGCGGTCTGCAACTCCATCACCAACGCCACCGGTGTGAAGTGCTCCACGGACCCGAAGGCCGACTTCCAGGCCGACCTCCAGGCCCGTGACGCCCACGAGGTCAAGTCCATGTACCGCTCGGGCTGGGTGCTGGACTTCCCGATGAACGCCAACTTCATCCGTGACCTGTTCGGCACGAAGTCGGACGGCAACCAGAGCGGCTTCTCCAACAAGACGATCGACGACGAGATCGCCGCCGCCGACAGCGCCACCACGCTGGACGAGTCGGTGAAGAAGTACCAGGAGATCGAGAAGCAGCTCCCGAACTACATGCCGAGCATTCCGCTCTGGTACTACAAGGTCAACGCGGGTTACTCGGAGAAGGTCTCGGGCGTCAAGTTCGGCCAGGACGGCGACCCGATCCTGACCGGCGTCCAGGTCAAGAAGTAACCGCAGACAGCCCGTTGCCCGGGGCGCGCACAGCGCGCCCCGGTCAGCAGCGGAAGCGGCCGGGGGGCCCTTTCCACATGCATCGCCGAGCGGTGCGCGGGGAAAGGGCCCGCCTGCTGCCGCTGTGACTTTTTTATGGAGGCACGATGGGGCGCTATGTCGCACGACGACTGCTCCAGATGATCCCGGTGTTCTTCGGGACCACCCTGCTCATCTTTCTCATGGTCTACGCCCTGCCCGGTGACCCCGTCCGCGGGCTGTTCGGCGACAAGGGCGGAAGCCCCCAGGTCATCGCCGCGCTGAGACACCAGTACGGCCTCGACCAGCCGATCCTGGTGCAGTACTGGGACTACATGAAGGGCATCATCCTGCACGCCGACTTCGGCACGCAGGTCGCCAGTGGACGGCCCGTCACCGACGTGCTCGGCGACGCCTTCCCGGTGACGCTGCGGCTGGGCGGCTTCGCCTTCGTGATCGAGGTCATCTTCGGCATCGGCCTCGGCGTCTTCGCCGGTCTGCGGGCCGGCCGCGCCGCCGACACCGGCGTCCTCCTGTTCACGCTGCTGCTGATCTCGGTGCCGGTGTTCGTCCTGGGCTTCATCCTCCAGTGGATCTTCGCCGACGAACTCAAGTGGCTGGAACCGAACGTCAACGATCCGTCGAACTACGGTGAGTTGCTGATGCCGGCGATCGTGCTGGCCACCGCGTCACTCGCCTATGTGTCACGGCTGACCCGTACGTCGATCGCGGAGAACATGCGCGCCGACTACGTCCGTACCGCCATCGCGAAGGGCCTGCCCCGGCGCCGGGTGGTGGGCGTCCACCTCATGCGCAACTCGCTGATCCCCGTGGTCACCTACCTGGGCACGGACATCGGCGCCCTGCTCGGCGGCGCCGTCGTCACCGAGGGCATCTTCAACATCCAGGGCATCGGCGGCACCATCTACCAGTCGATCGTGCGCCGGGAAGGCACCACCCTCGTGGGCCTGGTGACCATCCTCGTCCTCGTCTACCTCGTCGCCAGCCTCCTTGTCGACCTGCTCTACGCGGTCCTTGACCCGAGGATTCGCTATGCCTGACATGACCAAAACCGACTCCGCCACCGCCACGGACGCCGTGGCCACCGCCGAAGCCTCCGTGCAGCCGGTCACGGCCGAGAAGGTCCGCAGCCTGTGGGGCGACGCCTGGCAGGACCTGCGGCGCAACTGGATCTTCATCGTCTCGGCGCTGCTGATCCTGCTGCTCCTGACGATCACCTTCTTCCCGGGCTGGTTCACCAGCGCCAACCCGACCTACGGCGACCTGTCCAAGCACTACCTGCAGAAGCCGCAGCTCGGAAAGGTCTTCTCGCCGGAGTGGCTGGGCTACGACCAGCAGGGCCGCAGCGTCTACGCCCGGCTCATCTACGGCGCCCGCGCCTCCATAGCCGTCGGCTTCGGCACCACGATCCTGGTGACCGTCGCCGGTGGTCTGGTCGGGATGATCGCGGGCTACTTCGGCGGGATCGTCGACTCGATCCTGTCCCGGCTCGTGGACGTGTTCTTCGGCATCCCGTTCCTGCTGGGCACCATGGTCACGCTCAACTCCTTCCCGGAGCGCACCACCTGGGTCGTCATCGGCGCCCTGGGCTTCTTCGGCTGGACCCAGCTGGCGCGCGTGATGCGCGGTGCGGTGATCACGACCAAACAGTCCGACTACGTACAGGCGGCCAAGGCGCTCGGCGCGAGCACCCCACGCATCCTGTTCCGGCACATCCTGCCCAATACCCTGGCCCCGGTGATCGTCGTCGCGACCATCTCGCTCGGCGTCTACATCGGCTCCGAGGCCACGCTGTCCTTCCTGGGACTCGGCCTGAACGGCGTCTCCTGGGGCAACGACATCTCCGACGGCGGCAGCTCGATCCGAGTGGCTCAATGGATCATGCTCTACCCGTCGATCATGCTCACCATCACGGTGCTGGCGTTCATCATGCTCGGCGAAGCGGTCCGTAACGCCCTCGACCCGAAGACGCGCTGAGGGAGGCGTACGTGACCATCATCGAAGAAACCACGGTGCCGGCGCCCCGCGAAGGCGACGACGGCCCCCTGCTCGAAGTGCGTGACCTGCACGTCGAGTTCGTCACCCGCGAGGGTGTCGTCCGGGCCGTCAACGGCGTCAACTACAACGTGAAGGCCGGCGAGACGCTCGCCGTCCTCGGCGAGTCCGGCTCCGGCAAGTCCGTGACCGCGCAGGCGATCATGGGCATCCTCGACATGCCGCCCGCCCGGATCCCGCAGGGCGAGATCCTCTTCCGCGGCCAGGACATGCTGAAGATGTCCGCCGAGGAGCGCCGGCGCATCCGCGGCCGACGGATCGCCATGATCTTCCAGGACGCGCTCAGCTCGCTCAACCCGGTGCTCTCCGTCGGCTACCAGCTCGGCGAGATGTTCCGGGTGCACCAGGGCCTGTCCAAGAAGGACGCCAAGGCCAAGGCGATCGAGCTGATGGACAAGGTGAAGATCCCGGCCGCCGCGGCCCGGGTGAACGACTATCCCCACCAGTTCTCCGGCGGTATGCGCCAGCGCATCATGATCGCCATGGCGCTGGCCCTGGAGCCGGACCTGATCATCGCCGACGAGCCCACTACGGCCCTCGACGTGACGGTCCAGGCCCAGGTCATGGACCTCCTCGCGGAACTCCAGCGCGAGTACAACATGGGTCTGATCCTGATCACCCACGACCTCGGCGTGGTCGCCGACGTCGCCGACAAGATCGCCGTGATGTACGCGGGCCGGATCGTGGAGCGCGCCCCGGTGCACGAGCTCTACAAGCGCCCCGCGCACCCCTACACGCGCGGTCTGCTGGACTCGATCCCGCGCCTGGACCAGAAGGGCCAGGAGCTGTTCGCGATCAAGGGTCTGCCGCCCAACCTGCTGCGGGTCCCCACCGGTTGCGCGTTCAACCCGCGCTGCCCCAAGGCGCAGGACATCTGCCGCACGGAGATCCCGGCCCTGGTGCCGGTGACCGAGCAGGACGGCGGCGAACTGGTCGGCCGGGGTTCGGCGTGCCACTTCTGGAAGGAGACGATCCATGGCTGAGCTCAGCAAGAACGACGAGCAGGAGGCCACGCCGAACGTCTCCGAGGTGGAGACCGCCGACGTCCACTCCGAGTCGGAGGCGGTCGCCGCCATCGAGGCGCCCGTGGACCGCGGCGAGCCGATCCTCCAGGTGCGCAACCTGGTGAAGCACTTCCCGCTCACCCAGGGCATCCTGTTCAAGAAGCAGATCGGCGCGGTCAAGGCCGTCGACGGGGTCTCCTTCGACCTGTACCAGGGCGAGACCCTGGGCATCGTGGGCGAGTCCGGCTGCGGCAAGTCCACGGTCGCCAAGCTGCTGATGAACCTGGAGCGGGCCACCGCCGGCGAGATCTTCTACAAGGGCCAGGACATCACCAAGCTGTCCGGGCGCGCCCTGAAGGCGGTCCGCCGCAACATCCAGATGGTGTTCCAGGACCCGTACACCTCGCTCAACCCGAGGATGACGGTCGGCGACATCATCGGTGAGCCCTTCGACATCCACCCGGAGGTGGCCCCCAAGGGCGACCGGCGCCGGAAGGTCCAGGAACTGCTGGACGTCGTGGGTCTCAACCCGGAGTACATCAACCGCTACCCGCACCAGTTCTCGGGCGGTCAGCGCCAGCGCATCGGCATCGCCCGCGGGCTGGCCCTCAACCCCGAGATCATCATCTGCGACGAGCCGGTCTCCGCGCTGGACGTGTCCGTCCAGGCGCAGGTCATCAACCTGATGGAGCGTCTGCAGGACGAGTTCAACCTCTCCTACATCTTCATCGCGCACGACCTGTCGATCGTCCGGCACATCTCGGACCGGGTCGGTGTCATGTACCTCGGCCGGATCGCCGAGATCGGCTCCGACGAGCAGATCTACGACCACCCGACGCACCCCTACACCCAGGCGCTGCTGTCGGCGGTCCCGGTCCCGGACCCGGAGGCCCGTGAGGGGCGCGAGCGGATCATCCTCACCGGTGACGTCCCCTCGCCCGCGAACCCGCCGTCCGGCTGCCGCTTCCGCACCCGCTGCTGGAAGGCGCAGGACAAGTGCGCGACCGAGGAGCCGCTGCTCGCCGTACCGGAGCGGTTCCGGGGCGAGGACACCCCGGCGGCCCATGAGTCGGCCTGCCACTTCGCCGAGGAGAAGGACGTCGTGCACGCGGCGTGACGAACCCACCAAAGCCCGGCACCTCGCGCAGAGGTGCCGGGCTTTCGCGCCTTCCGAGAAAGGACACCGGTGCTTCACCACATCGAGCTGTGGGTCCCGGACCTGTCCCGGGCGACCCGGGAGTGGGGCTGGCTGCTGGGCAGGCTCGGCTACACGCCGTACCAGGAGTGGGACCGCGGCCGCAGCTGGCGGCACGGGCCCCTCTACCTGGTCGTGGAGGAGTCCCCCGCGCTGCGTCGGGGCGCCGGTCACGACCGGATCCGCCCGGGCCTCAACCACCTGGCGTTCCACGCGGGAAGCCGGGCGGAGGTGGACGCGCTGGCCCAGGAGGGGCCGGCCCACGGGTGGACACCGCTCTTCCCCGAGCGCTACCCGCACGCGGGCGGCCCCGACCACTACGCCGCCTACCTGGAGAACACGGACGGATTCGAGGCCGAACTGGTCGCCGGCCCCTGAGCCGCCCTCAGTTCCCTACTTCCACTCCAGGCCCCACACGTTGGCGTCCTTCTTCACCGGGGCGACGAACCACTTCGCCCACTTCTTGCTCTCGTGGTACTTGCAGTGACCGTCGTAGTAGTACGTGAACTTCGTGGCCTTGAACTTCTTCGACTCGTGGAACATGGTCATGCGGACCTTGGTCTTGCCCGCCTTGTTCTTGGCCGGGATCGAGTAGCTCCAGCTGTTCGACTTCGACCAGGACTTGCCGACGGTCACGCTGAACGAGGTGCTCGCCTTGGCGAAGATGACCCCGGCCTCGGCCTCGACACCGGCGGTGCCGCTGGCGCTCACCGTGGCCGTCTTGGTGTGGTTGTAGGTGAGGGTGCCGCCGAGGTTGTCGTACATCCACTCGCTGTGCAGGTTGGTCGGCTTGCTCACGGTGGACTTGTTGGTGATGTGGTAGCCCGTCCCGGGGTTCGGGGCACAGGCGGCGGAGGCCGGTGCGGCCACTCCCGCCACGAGGCCGCCGGCCACGACGGCCGTCGAGACAAGGGTGCTTGCGATTCTCAGCACGAACGGTTCCCCCTTCAGGAAGCTCTGCGCTCACCGGAGCGCTCAGCCAGCATTGGCCGTGCGCGGACAACGCTGCAAACGACTTCGGGGACGCGGGAACACGCCCATGCACCGCAGCGCATTGACAGCCGCGGGCGCCACCGGGCAAAGCGTGCACAGGGGAAGTCGCCGCAGGTCCGGGCGGGTTGAATTGGCCGTCTCCGTACCGAAGGTCGCTATCGCATCGCCTGTATGAAGTGAGCAGCGTCTCACCCCGGGGCGTCATGTGCTTTGCGGTATGAAAGGCGCCCTCAAGACTTCCCCAAGCCCGGAACCGGGGGCCGCGGGCCCTGAGTCCTGATCCTTGGTCAAACACGAACGGGGAGTGACGAAATGGTGGTTGCGGCGGATCGCAGAGGCGCCGGCGTCGGAATGCCCTTCGGTGCGGCGGTGCGCGCCCGACGGCTGGAACTGGGACTCACCCAGGAGCGGCTCGCGACCCAGGCGGGCATGACACAGGGCGCGCTGTCGCGCATGGAGTGCGGCCGTGGGGTTCCGACCCTGCCCTTGCTGGAGCGCCTGGCGGCGGCCCTGGCGTCGAACCTGCTGATCTCCATGTCGCCGCACGGCGGGGTGCACGTGGTCTTCAAGGCGCTGCCGCGCTGACCACCGGCCCCGAACGGCTCGGCTGAGCCGTTCGGGGGTCACCCTCCTGACACCCTTGAACCCGTACGGGTGGGGTGAACGTGCAGGAAAGCCGCCATGTGCCGATATTGACTGGTAAAGGATCACGGCATGTCCGGGTCCGGCCGGTCAAGAGGAGGCATCCATGCGGGGAGCCACACACGCCAGGTGGGCCGTGTGCGCGGTGGCGGCGGCGCTGCTGGCGACGGCCTGCGGTGGCGGCGGCAGCGGCGGCGACGGCTCCGCGGTGCTCACCTCGTCCTGGGGCGACCCGCAGAACCCGCTGGAGCCCGCCAACACCAACGAGGTGCAGGGCGGCAAGGTCCTCGACATGATCTTCCGCGGGCTGAAGCGGTACGACCCCGAGACCGCCCAGGCGCAGAACATGCTGGCGCAGAGCATCGAGACCCCGGACTCGCAGAACTTCACGATCACCCTCAAGGACGGCTGGACGTTCAGCAACGGTGAGAAGGTGACGGCGCGTTCGTTCGTCGACGCCTGGAACTACGGGGCGAGTCTGCGCAACGGCCAGAAGGCCGCCGAGTTCTTCAAGTACATCGACGGCTACGACCGGGTCCACCCGCGGACGGGCACCCAGACCGCCGATACCCTGTCCGGGCTGAACGTCGTCGACGACCGCACGTTCACCGTGCGGCTCAGCCAGAAGTTCTCCTCCTTCCCCGACACCCTCGGCTACGCCGTCTTCTCACCGCTGCCCCGGGCGTTCTTCGACGACCACGAGGCCTGGCTGAAGAAGCCGGTCGGCAACGGGCCGTACACCATCGCCTCGTACACCCGCGGCGCGCAGATGAACCTCGTCCGCTGGGACGCCTACCCCGGCACCGACAAGGCGCGGAACGGCGGGGTGACCCTCAAGGTCTACACCGACCCCAACACCGCCTACACCGACCTGCTGGCCGGCAATCTCGACCTCACCGACGACGTGCCCGCCGCCCAGCTCAAGAACGCCCCGGGCGACCTCGGAGGCCGCTACCTCAACCAGCCCGCCGGCATCATCCAGACGATCGCCTTCCCCTACTACGACAAGGAGTGGGGCAGGCCCGGCATGGACAAGGTCCGCAAGGGGCTGTCCATGGCCATCGACCGCGACCGGATCACCGCGACGATCTACCAGCGGACACGGGTCCCCGCCACGGACTGGACGTCACCGGTCCTCGGGATCAAGGGCGGCGACAGCAAGGGGCTGTGCGGCGAGTGGTGCACCTACGACCCGGCCCGGGCCAAGGAGCTGATCCAGCAGGGCGGGGGACTGCCCGGCGGACAGGTGCGGATCACGTACAACGCGGACGCCGGCTCGCACAAGCAGTGGGTCGACGCCGTCTGCAACTCCATCAACAACGTCCTCGGCGACGAGCGGGCCTGCGTCGGCAGCCCCATCGGCACCTTCGCCGACTACCGCGACAAGACCACCAAGCAGAAGCTGAGCGGCCCCTTCCGGGCGGGCTGGCAGATGGACTACCCGCTCATCCAGAACTTCCTCCAGCCGCTCTACTACACCGACGCCCCCTCCAACGACGGCAAGTGGTCCAACGAGGAGTTCGACCGGCTCGTCGACCGGGCGAACGCCGAGACCGACCCCGCCAAGGCCGTGGCGCTGTTCCAGCAGGCCGAGGAGGTCGTCCGGGACGACATGGCCGCCATCCCGCTCTGGTACCAGAACGGCACCGGCGGCTACGGCGAACGCCTCTCCGGGGTGAAGCTCAACCCGTTCTCCGTCCCCGTCTACACCGACATCAAGGTCGGCTGACCCGCCATGGGGCGGTACGTCCTGCGGCGGCTGGTGCAGATGGTCCCGGTGTTCATCGGGGCGACGCTGCTGATCTTCCTGATGGTGAACGTGATGGGCGATCCCGTCGCGGGCCTGTGCGGCGAACGGCAGTGCGACGCGGCGACGACCGCCCGGCTGAAGCAGGAGTTCGGCCTCGACCGGCCCGTCTGGCAGCAGTACCTGACCTACATGGGGAACGTCTTCACCGGCGACTTCGGTACGGCGTTCAACGGCCAGCCGGTCACCGAGCTGATGGCGACGGCCTTCCCCGTCACCGCACGCCTGACCCTCGTCGCGATCCTCTTCGAGATCGTCGTCGGCGTCACCCTCGGCGTCGTCACCGGAATGCGCCGGGGCCGCCCCGTCGACACCGGGGTCCTGCTGGGCACCCTCGTGGTGATCTCCGTGCCCACCTTCGTCACCGGGCTGCTGCTCCAACTGCTGCTCGGCGTCGAATGGGGCTGGATCAAGCCCTCCGTCTCCCTGGACGCCGGCTTCGGCGAGCTCATCGTGCCCGGCCTCGTCCTCGCCTCGGTCTCCCTGGCGTACGTCACCCGCCTGACCCGGACCTCCCTCGCCGAGAACCGCCGCGCCGACTACGTCCGTACCGCCGTCGCCAAGGGCCTGCCGCACCACCGGGTCGTCACCCGGCATCTGCTGCGCAACTCCCTCATCCCCGTCGTCACCTTCATCGGCGCGGACATCGGCTTCCTCATGGGCGGCGCGATCGTCACCGAGCGGATCTTCAACATCCACGGCGTCGGCTACCAGCTCTACCAGGGGATCCTCCGCCAGAACACCCAGACCGTGGTCGGTTTCGTCACCGTCCTCGTACTGGTCTTCCTGGTCACCAATCTGCTCGTGGACCTGCTGTACGCCGTACTCGACCCGAGGATCCGCTATGCCTGAACTGGAACCGGAGGGCGAGATCGCGGCGCCGGGACTCACGGCGCTGCCACTGGAGAAGGCGCCCGAGGGCCCGCCGCTCCCGGCCACCGGAACCACCGGCAGACCCCGGTCCCTGTGGTCCGACGCCTGGCGCGACCTGCGCCGCAACCCGGTCTTCCTCGCCTCCTCCCTGATCATCCTCTTCCTGCTCCTCATCTCCCTGTGGCCCTCGGCCATCACCTGGGAGAGCCCCCTGAAGTGCGACCTCGCCCACGCCCAGGAGGGCTCCGCACCCGGCCACCCGTTCGGCTACGACGGCCAGGGCTGCGACGTCTACACCCGCACGGTCTACGGCGCCCGTACGTCCGTCACGGTCGGCGTCCTCGCCACCCTCGGGGTCGCCGTCCTCGGCAGCGTCCTCGGCGGCCTCGCCGGCTTCTTCGGCGGGGCGGGCGACGCGGTCCTCTCCCGCGTCACCGACGTCTTCTTCGCGATCCCGGTGGTCCTCGGCGGGCTGGTGCTGCTCTCCGTGGTCACGAGCGAAACCGTCTGGCCGGTCATCGGGTTCATGGTGCTGCTGGGCTGGCCGCAGATCTCCCGGATCGCCCGCGGCTCGGTGATCTCCGCCAGACAGCACGACTACGTCCAGGCCGCCCGCGCCCTGGGCGCCTCTCCCGCCCGGATCCTCCTGCGCCACATCGCCCCGAACGCGGTGGCCCCGGTGATCGTGGTCGCGACCATCGCCCTCGGCACGTACATCGCCCTGGAAGCGACCCTGTCCTACCTCGGCGTGGGCCTGAAGCCCCCCGCGGTCTCATGGGGCATCGACATCTCCGCCGCCTCCCCCTACGTCCGCAACGCCCCCCACGCCCTCCTGTGGCCCTCCGGCGCCCTCGCCCTGACGGTCCTGGCCTTCATCATGCTCGGCGACGCGGTCCGCGACGCCCTCGACCCGAAGCTGAGGTGACGCGGCCATGCTGCTGGACGTGCGGGATCTGCGGGTGGAGTTCCGGACGCGGGACGGTGTCGCGCGGGTCGTCAACGGGGTCAGCTGGGCCGTGGACGCGGGCGAGACGCTCGCCGTGCTCGGGGAGTCCGGGTCGGGGAAGTCGGTGACCGCGCAGGCCGTGATGGGGATCCTCGACGTCCCGCCCGGCAGGATCACCGGCGGCGAGGTGCTGTTCAAGGGCCGGGACCTGCTGAGGATGAAGGAGGACGAGCGCCGCCGGATCCGGGGCGCGGAGATGGCGATGATCTTCCAGGACGCGCTGTCCTCCCTGAACCCCGTGGTCCCGGTCGGCGACCAGCTCGGCGAGATGTTCGTCGTCCACCGGGGCATGTCCAGGAAGGACGCGCGGGCCAGGGCCGTGGAGCTGATGGACCGCGTCCGCATCCCGGCCGCGAGGCAGCGGGCCGGGGACTATCCGCACCAGTTCTCCGGCGGGATGCGCCAGCGCATCATGATCGCGATGGCGCTCGCCCTCGAACCCGCCCTGATCATCGCCGACGAGCCCACCACCGCCCTCGACGTCACCGTCCAGGCCCAGGTCATGGACCTCCTCGCCGAGCTCCGACGCGAGTACCGCATGGGCCTCGTCCTCATCACCCACGACCTGGGCGTGGTGGCCGACGTCGCCGACCGCATCGCCGTGATGTACGCGGGCCGGATCGTCGAGTCGGCGCCGGTGCACGACCTCTACAAGGCCCCGGCACACCCGTACACCCGTGGCCTCCTCGACTCCATTCCCCGCCTCGACCGCAAGGGCCGCGCACTCCACGCCATCAGGGGCCTGCCACCCAACCTCACGGACATCCCGACCGGCTGCGCCTTCCACCCCCGCTGCCCGTCGGCCCGGGACGTCTGCCGCACGGACGTACCGCCGCCGCACCCCGTCGACGAGGACCGCGGGAGCGCCTGCCACTTCTGGAGGGAGTGTCTGCATGGCTGAGCCGATTCTCGAAGTGAGCGGGCTGTACCGGCACTACCCGCTCACCCGGGGCGTCCTGTTCAAGAAGCGGATCGGCGCGGTGAAGGCCGTCGACGGCGTCGACTTCGCGCTCGGGAAGGGCGAAACCCTCGGCATCGTCGGCGAGTCCGGCTGCGGCAAGTCCACCGTCGCCAAGCTGCTGGTCAGCCTGGAGCGCCCGACACGCGGGCGGATCCGCTACCGGGGCGAGGACATCACGAGGCTGTCCGGCCGCGCCCTGAAAGCCGTCCGCCGCAACATCCAGATGGTGTTCCAGGACCCCTACACCTCCCTCAACCCCCGGATGACGGTCGGTGACATCGTCGGGGAGCCGTACGAGATCCACCCCGAGGCCGCGCCCAGGGGCGACCGGCGCCGCCGGGTCCGCGAGCTGCTCGACGTGGTCGGCCTCAACCCGGAGCACATCAACCGCTACCCCCACCAGTTCTCCGGCGGCCAGCGCCAGCGCATCGGCATCGCGCGCGGCCTCGCCCTGCGCCCCGAGGTGATCGTCGCCGACGAGCCGGTGTCCGCGCTGGACGTCTCGGTGCAGGCCCAGGTCGTCAACCTCCTGGACCGGCTGCAGAGCGAGTTCGCGCTGTCGTACCTCTTCATCGCGCACGACCTGTCGGTCGTCCGGCACATCTCGGACCGGGTGGCGGTGATGTACCTCGGGCGGATCGTGGAGACCGGCACCGACGAGCAGATCTACGACCGTCCGACGCACCCCTACACCCAGGCGCTGCTCTCCGCGGTGCCCGTGCCGGACCCGGAGGCACGCGAGCGGCGGGAGCGGATCATCCTCACCGGGGACGTCCCCTCGCCGACCGACGTGCCCTCCGGCTGCCGCTTCCGCACCCGCTGCTGGAAGGCGCGGGAGAAGTGCGCGACCGAGGTGCCCGCGCTCGCCGTACCGGAGGCGTTCCGTGGGTCGGGCGGACCCGCCGCACATGCCTCTGCCTGCCATTTCGCAGGGGGCGATCATGGAAACCAGGGCCCATAGCCGCACATTTGTGCCGTAACTGCGTTAACACGGAGGCAACTTGGCCGACCCGATTCCGATATACGGACGCGTCAGTCTGAACAGCGTACGGCCGTGCGGGTGCCGTAAACGGGCCGGGATGCGCCATGTCATCCCGGCCCGTTGCCTTGCCCGGGGCCTTACCGGGCGCCGGGCGCGAGCCCGAGCGAACGCTTCAGGAAGTCCACCTGGAGCAGCAGCAGGTTCTCCGCGACCTGCTCCTGCGGCGTCATGTGCGTGACTCCCGACAGGGGCAGCACCTCGTGCGGCCGGCCCGCCGCGAGCAGCGCGGAGGACAGCCGCAGGGCGTGCGCGACGACCACGTTGTCGTCGGCGAGGCCGTGCACGATCATCAGCGGCCGGTGCGGCTCGGCCGGCGCGGAGAGGCCCTCGTCGGTGACGAGCGAACTCCGCGCGTACGCTTCCGCGTTGGTGGCCGGGTCACCGAGGTAGCGCTCGGTGTAGTGGGTGTCGTACAGCCGCCAGTCGGTGACCGGGGCGCCCGCGATGCCCGCGTGGAAGACGTCCGGGCGGCGCAGCACCGCGAGCCCGGCCAGCCAGCCGCCGTAGGACCAGCCGCGGATCGCCACCCGGGTCAGGTCCAGGGGGTGGGACTTCGCCAGATCCCGCAGCGCCTCGATCTGGTCGTCGAGGCTGACGGTGAAGTCGTGGTGGATCGCCTTCTCCCAGCCGGGGGAGCGGCCCGGAGTGCCCCGGCCGTCGGCGACGACCACCGCGAAGCCCTGGTCGGCGAACCACTGCGAGGTCAGATGCGCGTTGTGCGCGGCGAGGACCCGCGGGCCGTGGGGGCCGCCGTAGGGGTCGAGGAGGACGGGCAACAGGGGTGCGGAGGGTTGCGAGGTGTCACTGGGGTAGTCCGTAGGCATAAGCACGGCGCACGGGATCCGACGTGCGCCCCCCTCGGTGAGCTGCACGCGCGGGGACAGGCCGGGATCGTCCGCATACGACCGGACCGTCGCCGTCTGCTTCCCGTCCCGCAGGACGCGCACCAGGCTCCCGGGCCGATCGAGCCCCGCGGACACCAGCACGGTCACGCCCCCGGCGCGCACCGCAGCGTGCACACCGGGCTCCTGCGATACGCGCTCCACGCCGAGTTCATTGACGCGATAGACATGCACCTCGCCGACTTCGGCGCCCTCCGCCTCCTCCCCGGCGGACGCCGAGACGAGCACATCGTCGGCCGTGACGTCCAGCACCGCCCGCACGTGCAACTGCGCTCCGGTCAGCGGCCGTTCCCCGACCGCGAGGACCCGCGCACCGCCCTCGTCGGCGATCCGGACCAGCTGTCCCGAGGGGCTCCAGCAGGGCGCTCCAGGGAAAAGATCCAGCCAAATCGGATCTTCGTCGGCGTGCACCATCCGGGTCGCCCCGGACTCGGTGTCCACCGCCAGGTACAACTGGCTGCGCTGATCGCGCGCCTGGACGAGCAGCAGCGGCGCACCCGCCCCTGACCAGTGCACTCGTGCGAGATACGGATACCGAGCCCGGTCCCAGAGGACCTCCGTGCGCACCCCGTCCAGTCCGAGGACGAACAGCCGGACCTCCGCGTTGGCCGTCCCAGCAGCTGGATACGGCACGTGTTGTGGGTCACGTTTCGGCTGTGCGGGATCTGAGATCCACCAGCGCTCCACCGGCGTGTCGTCCACCCGCGCCACCAGCAGCCGATCCGACTCCGGCGCCCACCAGAAGCCCCGCGAACGACCCATCTCCTCGGCCGCGATGAACTCGGCCAATCCATAGGAGACCGTGTCCGATTCCGGCTCCACCACCGCCCGGTCGCCCTCGCCCGCCGCGTCCACCACCCGCAGCGCACCCCCCGCGACATACGCGACGAGCCGCCCGTCGGGGGACGGACGGGGATCGACCACCGGCCCCGGCACCCGGATCTCACGCGCCGTACCGGCCCGCAGCTCGGCCGTGAAAAGCCGCCCCGACAGCGAGAAAGAGGCCAGCTCAACGGCCTCGTCGGTGGCGTAACCGACGATCCCGGCACCGCCCTCGCGACTGCGCTCACGGCGCGCCCGCTCCTCGGGCGAGAGGTCCTCCGCGGCGCCTCCGAGCAGGGCCCGAGGATCGGCGGCCAGGCGCTCCGCGCCATCCGCGGGATCGAGCACCCACAGGGCTCCTGCGCGGTCCGTGCCGGAACCGGAGCGCAGGAACGCGACACGGGAGCCGTCGGGGGCCACCGTGAACGAACGCGGCGCGCCGAGCGTGAAACGCTGGGTGCGGGCGTGCCGGCGGGGGAAGGAGTCGGACTCGGTCGTCATCCCCCGACCATATTGGCCATGCGCCCCCTTGTGCGGCTGTGCGCCGCGAGATGCGCACGTACTCATAGTTATGATCACTAGCGCACTGTGGGTATGAACCTGCTGGCAGTTGTATGGATTTACAAGTTCCCTCGTTCTGTTCTGCCCCCACGTTCCCGGGTTCTTGGAGGTGAGCCGCCGTGGCACTCTCGATTTCGGCGGTGGTGCTGCTGGCGATCATCGTCTTCTTGTTGATCAAGAAGTCAGGGCTGAAGGGCGGTCACGCGGTCGTCTGCATGCTGCTCGGCTTCTACCTCGCCTCTTCGACGATGGCGGGGACGATCAACGATCTGACGACGAGCGTGGCGAGCATGATCGGCAGCATCAAGTTCTGACGCCGGCCCACCGCCGCACACGACACGAAGCCGGCCCAGGCCTCCGGCGAGAGCGGGAGGCGGGGGCCGGCGGTGTGGGTGGGGGACTTCCGGGCGTCGGGGCTGAGGCCGGACGCCCGCCCGCATCCCCCTCGACTCCCGGCGCGACGTGAGCCGCCTCGCCACCGTGGCCTTGAGATCCGTGACGAGGTCGCGCCCAGTGGGGCGTCGGCTCACCCGGGCAGCGACCGCGGCCTCCGCCGCGGACGTCTTCACCGGGCCCGAAAGCGACGCCTGAGCCCAAGGGGGGAGGAGAGGGGCGGGGGGTCGTCGTGGGCTCGTAGGCTGGCCCCATGACGGAACTGCCCGATCGGCGTCTGCTGCTGGTGCACGCGCATCCGGACGACGAGTCGATCAACAACGGCGCGACCATGGCCCGGTACGCGGCCGAGGGTGCCCGGGTGACGCTGGTGACCTGCACGCTCGGGGAGCGGGGCGAGGTCATCCCGCCGCGTCTTCGGCATCTGACGGGCGCCGCCCTCGGCGAGCACCGGCTGGCCGAGCTCACGGACGCGATGGCCGCGCTCGGCGTCGGTGACTTCCGGCTGCTCGGCGGCGTGGGCCGGTACGGCGACTCCGGGATGATGGGCATCCCCGACAACGACGACCCCGACTGCTTCTGGCAGGCCCGCGTCGAGGAGGCCGCCGCCGCGCTGGTCGAGGTGATCCTGGAGGTGCGCCCCCACGTGGTCGTCGCCTACGACGACAACGGCGGCTACGGCCACCCCGACCACATCCAGGCCCACCGCGTCGCCCTGCGTGCCGTCGACTTGGCGGCCGAGGCCGGCTGGACCGTCCCCAAGGTCTACTACAACCGCGTCCCGCGCTCCGTCGCCGAGGCCGCCTTCGCCCGGCTCCAGGAGGAGCTGCCCACCCTGCCCTTCGGCAAGAGCGCCGCCGTCGACGACGTACCCGGAGTCGTCGACGACGAGCGGATCACCACCGCCGTCGACGGCACCGCGTACGCGAGTGCGAAGGCCGCCGCGATGCGCGCCCACGCCACCCAGATCGAGGTCGCCCCCGGCGAGCGGTACTTCGCGCTCTCCAACGAGCTCGCACAGCCCCTCTTCACCACCGAGTACTACGAGTTGGTGCGCGGGACCCAAGGGGGGCCGACGCAGAACAGGGAGAGCGACCTGTTCGCCGGTATCGAGGAGGCCGTCTGATGTCCGGTCCCGGCTCGATGCTCGCCCAGCCCCTCCAGCGGCCCTCCGCCGGACGGATCGCCGCCTACCTCGGACTCCTCGTCCTCGGCGCGGTCACCGGCCTCGCCGGTGCGCTCGTGCAGGCCGGCTGGTTCCCCGGCGGACTGCTGCTCTCGCTCGCCGGCGCGGCGGGGCTCTTCCTCGGCGGCGCCCGGGCCGCGAACAGCCGTGCCGGAGCGGTCGCGCCCGCCGCCGGCTGGATGGTCGCCGTCATCGTGTGCACCGCGGGCCGCCCCGAAGGGGACTTCCTGTTCGGCGCGGGAGGCGGCTCCTACCTCTTCCTGCTCGGAGGCATGGCTCTCGCTGTGATCTGCGCCACCCTTGGGCTGGGGCGGCAACCGGACCGCCCCGACGTCCGACTTGGCAAGTGACGTACCACTTCGGTGGGTCGCGGGCGTGCGAGTCCCGTGCGGGTTTCAGCGGCGGTCATGGGATACGCGCCAGAAGTGGCCAGTATGGTGGTGCGCGCCGCCGAGCTGCCCGTGAGGTCGTGGCGGGCGGCGGAGCCAACCTGGAGAACCTGCCTTGAGTCGTGAAACTGACAGTCCGTCCTCCGGGCCCAACGGGCGCGGCGGGGCCGCGTACCCCTCGGGTACGCCGCCGTACGGCATCCCCGTGGTGTCCGACGCCGGTGCGGACGCGGGCCGTTCGGCCGCCCAGCCGGAGGAACGCAAGACCGAGACCACGCTGACGACCCGGATCCGGATCAACATCCCCGGTTCCCGGCCCATTCCGCCGGTCGTCGTGCGCAAGCCCGTCGCCGGCACCGAGGGCGACGACACCGGCGCCGACGCGCAGCCGGGGCCCGCCAAGGGTGCCAAGGGCGCCAAGAACTCCAGCGGTCCCTCCGCGTCCGACACGGGCGCCTTCGAGGCGCCCGCCGAACCCGCCCCCGCCGCCGACGAGAAGGCGAGCGACTGGTTCGCCCCGCGCAAGTCCGGGCCCGCCAAGGGCGGTCAGGGCGGCGGGGCCACCAACGGGGCGGGCATTCCGGGCGGTTCCGCCGCGGGTGCGGGCGCATCCGGCACTTCGGGCGCCGCGGGTGCTTCCGGTGTCGCTGCGCCGGGTGCGCCGGGTGCTCCGGCCGGTGGCGCGCGCCCCGGTGCCGGGCGCCCCGGTGCGGGGCGGCCCGGTGGCGTGGTCGGCTCCATGAGCGCGCCGATCGGCTCCCGGCCGGGCGGCACCAACGGCGCCGGGCTCCCCGGTGCGACCGGCGGTCCGGTGGCTCCCGGGCACGGCGGCGGCACCGGATCCTTCGACGTGACCGAGGCGCTGGCCGCGGGCCCGCTCGGCACCTCCCGGCCCGGACAAGGCCAGGGCCCGGGTCAGGGGCTGGGCGTCGGCCAGGGTCAGGGCGGTGGCGGTGCCGAGGCGCGCCGCGACGAGCTGCCGTACTTCTCCGACAACGGCCACGGCGATCAGCAGGGCTACCCCGGGACGAACGGCCAGGCCCCCGGCCCCGGCAGCCCGCACGACTTCAACGCCCCGTCCGGTCCGGGCGGCCGGCACGACTTCAACGGCCCCGAGGGGCCTTCCGGCCCCCACGGCCTCGGCGGCCCGCAGGGCCCCACCGGCCCGACCGGCGGCCCAGTCACCGGCGACGGCCCGATGGTGCCCCCGGTGGCGCCGGGCGCGGCCGGCACGGCCGTCGGCGCCCCCAACGGCTACGGCCGTCCCGGCGGACCGGCAGGACCGGGCGGAGCGGGCGGACCCGCCGGACCGGGCGGACCCGGTCGGCCGGGTGGGGCCAACGGCCCCGGTGGCCCTCGCACCGCCGCCCCCGGCACCGGAACCGGCCCCGGCACGGGACGGCTCCCCGGTGGCGGTCTGAGCGACGACACCGCGATCCTCACCCCGCAGGTTCCCGCCCCCGAGCCGGGCCAGGGCGGCTACGGCCGTCCCGCCGACAACGTCTCCGGGCACACCGTCACCAGCGGCATCCCGGTCGTGCCCGCCGGCGGCCAGGGCGGCCAGGGCACGCCCGCGCCCTTCGCGCCCGGCGGCACCCAGAGCGGTGGACCGGGAGCGAAGCCCGCGCCCAAGCCGGCCGCCGCGTCCGCGCAGAACGCGTCCGGGTCGAAGAAGAAAAAGAAGAAGGGCCGCAGCAAGCTGGTCCTGCTCGGCGGGGTCCTGGTCCTCGGCGGTGTCGGCGTCTACGGCGCCGGGCTGCTGATGAACCACTCCGACGTGCCCAAGGGCACCACCGTACTCGGCGTCGACATCGGCGGCAGCACCCGTGACGAGGCCGTCAACAAGCTCGACGACGCCTTCGAGAAGCGGGCCGCACAGGCGCTGAAGCTGTCCGTCGACGGCGACACCGTCAGCCTCAAGCCGGACCAGGCGGGCCTGCAGTTCGACATCGAGGCCACGGTCGACGACGCGGCGAAGAGCGACTACAACCCGGTCTCCGTGATCGGCTCGCTGTTCGGGCAGCACCGCGTGATCGAGCCCGAGATGCCGGTCGACGAGGAGAAGCTCCAGGCGGCGCTGCAGAGCGCGGCGGGCGGCTCCGGCTCGGCCACCGACGGCACGATCAAGTTCGAGTCGGGCAAGGCCGTCGCCGTCTACGGCAAGGCGGGCAAGGGCATCGACGCGACGAAGGCCGAGGCGACGGTCGTAGAGGCCTACCGCGAGCAGGTGGAGACCGGCGCGACCACGTCGGTCAGCGTGCCCACGACCACCAAGCAGCCGACGATCACCGACGCCGAGGTCGACCGGATGATGAAGGAGTTCGCCGAACCGGCGATGTCCGGCAACGTCAAGATCCAGGTCAAGGGCACGGGCAAGGGCATCGAGTTCAGCCCGAAGAACTCGCTGTGGAAGTTCCTCGGCGTCAAGGCCGTCAACGGCAAGCTGGTGGAGGCCTACGACCAGGAGGCGCTGAAGGAGCTGTACGGCGGCACCTTCGACGGCGTCCTGATCACCCGAGGCACCGGCCAGAAGACGGCCGTCACCGTCCAGGACGTCATCGGCGCCCTGCGTCCGGCCTTGAAGAGCACCACGGACCGGACCGCGGTCATCGACACCGACCCGAGCTGACCCGTCGCCAGTGCCGCATGACATCTGTCATGCGGCACTGAGGACACCCGGCACTGCCCCCGACCGACCCCCTCGGGCCACGATCGTCGGTATGACGACGAAGACAGCGGCCCCCGGGCCGACGCCGGCACCCGTGGTCGGCTTCGACCGTGTGAGCAAGGCCTACGGTGACGTACGCGCCGTGGACGGACTGACCCTGGAGCTGCACCCGGGGGAGACCGTCGCGCTCCTCGGGCCCAACGGGGCCGGCAAGTCCACCACCCTCGACCTGCTGCTCGGCCTCAAGCAGGCCGACGGCGGCAGGGTCAGCGTCTTCGGCACCAGCCCGCGCGAGGCGATCGTCGCCGGGCGGGTCGGGGCCATGCTGCAGAGCGGCGGCCTGATGGACGAGGTCACCGTCGCCGAACTGGTCGGCCTCGCCTGCGCCCTGCACCCCAAGCCCTACCGGGCCTCCGACGTGCTCGCCCGCGCCGGCATCGCCCAGATCGCCTCCCGCAAGGTCAACAAGCTCTCCGGCGGCCAGGCCCAGCGGGTCCGCTTCGCCCTCGCCACGGCCGGCGACAGCGACCTGATCGTCCTGGACGAACCCACCACCGGCATGGACGTCACCACCCGCCAGGGCTTCTGGGCCACCATGCGCGAGCAGGCCGACCAGGGGCGGACCGTCCTGTTCGCCACGCACTACCTGGAAGAGGCCGACGCCATCGCCGACCGGGTCCTCGTCCTGCACCGGGGCCGGCTCCTCGCCGACGGCACCGCCGCCGAGATCAAGGCGAAGGCGGGCGCACGCCGGGTCTCCTTCGACCTCGAGGGCGAGATCGACGCGGCCGCACTGCGTGCCCTGCCCTTCCTGACAGCCCTGGACGTCTCCGGGCAGACGGTCCGCATCCAGTCCTCCGACGCCGACGCCACCGTCCACGCGCTCTACGGCCTCGGCGTCTACCCCCGCAACCTCGAAGTCGCCGGGCTCGGTCTGGAGCAGGCCTTCGTCGCCATCACCGCCGCCGAGGAGGCGAAGACCAAGTGAACAGCCTGATCCGGCTCGAACTCGCCCGCGCCCTGCGCAACCGCAAGTTCCTGTTCTTCTCGGTGATCTACCCCTCGGTGCTGTTCCTGCTGATCGCGGGCAGCGCCGACGCCACCGGCAAGGTCGACGGCACCGGCCTGACCCTCCCGACGTACATGATGGTCTCGATGGCCTCCTTCGGCGCCCTCACGGCCGTCCTCATGGGCAACAGCGAACGCATCGCCAAGGAACGCGAGAGCGGCTGGGTGCGCCAGCTCCGCCTGACCACGCTCCCGGGCCGCGGATACGTCCTGGCGAAGACCGCGAGCGCCGCCGTCGTGAGCCTCCCGTCGATCGTCGTCGTCTTCGCCGTCGCCGCCGCCGTGAAGGGCGTACGGCTGGACGCCTGGCAGTGGCTGGCCCTCACGGGCTCGATCTGGGCCGGCAGCCTCGTCTTCGCCGCCCTCGGCGTCGCGATCGGCTATCTCGCGAGCGGGGACGCGGTCCGCCCCATCACGATGATCACCTACTTCGGGCTGTCGATCCTCGGCGGACTGTGGATGCCGACGACGACCTTCCCGCAGTGGCTGCAGGACATGGCCAAGTGGGTGCCCACGCACGCGTACGCTGCCCTTGGGCAGGCGATCGAACAGAGTCAGGCCCCGCACGCCAAGGACATCGCCCTCCTGGCCGTCTTCTTCGCCCTGTTCACGGGCGGCGCGGCCTGGCTGTACCGAAAGGACACGCTGAAGGCGTGAGCGCCATGACGGACGACCTGCTGTCGGAGGAATCCCGCCGGGGACCGTCGATCCTGCTGGGCCAGGCGGCCCGCACCCGACGTGAGCTGTGGCGCCGCAAGGTGCTGTGGATCGGCGTCTGGCTGGTGTTCCTGAGCTCACCGGTCCACGACCTGCTCTCCGGCCACCACACCACCGCCGGCACGGTCGCCGGCTGGACGGGCCTGGCGGTGTTCGTGGCCGTCTACCTCTCGCTCCTCTTCCGCGACATGGGCGCGACGCCCTACCCGCCGAAGCTCGTGCACGGCCTCATCGGCGCGATGGCGGTGCTCGCCGTCGTCATGTCCCTCACCCTCGGCTCCGCCTGGCTGGGCCTGTTCTGCTACGTCTCCGTCGCCGGCGGAATCGCCCTCCCGCTGCGGATGGCGTTCTGGGCGATCCCCGGCACGGGCGCGTTGCTCATGCTCGTCGGTCTGCGCACCGACGTGGAGGAGGCCGCCAACCTCCTCGTCCTCGTTCTGCTCATCGGCTTCGCGATGACCGGCGTGAGTCAACTGGTCCGTACCACCGTCGAGTTGCGCAAGGCCCGTGCCACCGTCGCCCAACTGGCCGCCAACGAGGAACGGTTGCGCCTGGCCCGCGATCTGCACGACCTGCTCGGCCACTCCCTCTCCCTGATCACCCTGAAGAGCGAGCTGGCCGGCCGGATGCTCCCCGACCACCCCGAGAAGGCGGCCCAGCAGGTCGCCGACATCGAACAGGTCAGCCGCCAGGCGCTGGTGGACGTCCGCGAGGCCGTCACCGGCTACCGGCGCCCCCGCCTCGCCGCCGAACTCGCGGGCACCCAGGTCGCGCTGACGGCGGCCGGCATCACCGCCGCGACCCCCGCCGAACCCGACCTCGACGGAGTCCCCGAGGAGAGCGAGGCCGCCCTCGCCTGGGCCCTGCGCGAGGCGGTCACCAACGTCGTGCGGCACAGCGGCGCCACCCGCTGCACGGTGGACGTCGTCCGCCGCCAGACCCTCGACGGCCCCCGCCTCGAACTCTCCGTCGAGGACAACGGCTCAGGAGGCTCCGGCAAGGGCCCCGGCAACGGCCTCACCGGCCTCACCGAACGCCTGGAGAAGGCGGGCGGCACCCTGGAGGCGGGCCGGGCCAAGCACGGCTTCCGACTGACCGCCCGCGTCCCGGCGGGCACCGCCGCGGACGTAGGATCCCGCCCATGAGTGACGGCACGATCAAGGTCCTCCTCGCGGAGGACCAGTCGATGGTCCGCGAGGCGCTGGCGGCCCTCCTCGGCCTGGAGGACGACATCGAGGTGGTCGCGCAGGTGGCCCGCGGCGACGAGGTCCTCGCGGCCGCCCGCGCCCACGACATCGACGTGGCCCTCCTCGACATCGAGATGCCCGGCTGCACCGGTATCGAGGCGGCCGCCCGGCTCCACCAGGAGTTGCCGCGCCTGAAACTGGTCGTCCTCACGACCTTCGGCCGCCCCGGCTACCTCCGCAGCGCCATGGAGGCGGGCGCGGACGCCTTCCTGGTGAAGGACGCCCCGGCGGCCCAACTCGCCCAGGCGGTACGGAAGGTACTGGCCGGGGAGCGGGTCATCGACCCCACCCTCGCGGCAGCGGCCCTCGCGGAGGGCGCCAACCCCCTGACCGACCGTGAGAGGGAGATCCTCCGCGCGGCGGCCGACGGCTCGACGAACGCCGAACTGGCCGCGGAACTCCACCTGTCCCAGGGAACGGTCCGCAACTACCTCTCGACGGCGATCCAGAAACTGGCGGCGAGGAACAGGGCGGAAGCGGTACGGATAGCAAGGGAGAAGGGCTGGCTTTGAAACGAGGGGGAAGCCGAGGTCTTTCAGGGGCGCGGGGCCGTATCGATATGCGGCTCCGCCGCGTGGGCGCGGCAGGCCACAACGCACCCGCATCGCCACACAACCGTCAGTTCAACATCGCGCGAGCCGCATGAGCCTCCCGCCGCACCTTCGCCGCCGCGGGCTCATCCACCACCTCCACCAGCGACGCGTACTCCTCCAACTCCACCGCACCCCCGATGAAGTCCCCCCGCTGCACCAGCAGATGCCCCTTCTCGTACCGCAACCGAGCCGGATGAGAAGGCACCAGCAACGACAACTCCACCGCCCACAGCCCCACATCCGACCGCTCCGGCCGGGCCGCGGCCCACGACCGGATGTTGTTCAGAATCCGCATCACCACCGACAGCGGCTCCGCCGGCGCCAGCATCGACGGCTCGAGCCGCGCGGCGCCCGCCCCGGCGATCAGCAGCTCCGCGTCGCCGCCCGACAGCACCCGCCCCCCGTCGAACGGATCGACCAGCACCTGCCGTTCGAGATCCCCCGGCGGCCCGAACCCCACCACGAAGTGCCCCGGCAGCGCCACCCCGTACACCGGCGCCCCCGCCCGCCGCGCGACCTCGATCCACACCACCGACAGCAGGATCGGCAGCCCCCGCCGCCGCAGCAGCACCTGATGCAGCAGCGAGGAGTCGAGGCGCTGATAGTCCGCGCCGGAGCCACGGAACCCGTACCGCCCGCCCAGCAGCTCCTCCAGCGCGAGCGCCCACGCCCGCGGCCCGCCCGGCCGGTACGGCACCTCACCGGCCAGCCGGTCGAGCTCCGCCTGCGCCGCGTCCACACCCGCCTCGCCGAGCTCGGGATCGGCCGCCGCGCCCACCAGCAGACACAGCGCCGCCAGGTCGGGCCGCTCGGCCCGCGCCTCCTCGGCGAACAACCGCCGCACCTCTCCGGGGCCGTACGCGCTCACGACGGTTCCCGGTAGTGGTGGTACGCGTGATGCGCCGCGAAGCCCATCCCGGCGTACAGCGCCCGCGCCCCCGCGTTCTCCTCCTCCACCTGGAGCCAGGCGGCCGAGGCCCCCTCGTCCAGCGCCCGCCCGGCCAGCGCGGCCATCACCACCGTGGCCAGCCCCCTGCGGCGCTGCGCCGGGTCGACCTCGACGGCGGCGAACCCCGCCCACCGTCCGTCCACCACGCACCGCCCGATCGCGGCGGGCGCACCGCCGGCCGGACCGGGAACCGACGCGAACCACACCGACGGGCCGCTCCCCAGCACCTTCAGGGCCACCTCGCTCACCCCCTTGCGCTGATACCGGGCCAGCCACGTCTCGTCGGCCGCCCCGGCCAGGACCACACCCTCAGCGTCCGCCCGGTCGGCGAGCGGCGCCAGCGCCCCGGTCCACATCTGCGCGGTCACCTCGCGCACCCACCCGCGCCGCTCCAGCTCGGCGCAGAGCAGCTCCTGCGTCCCCTCGGCGCCGGTGGCGGTCTGCACATAGGCGGGGAGCCCACGCGCGCCGTACCAGCGTCGTACGGCGTCCAGCGCCCCGTCGAGCGGCAGGCCGGGATCGCCGAGCGGCAGCACGCTGTTGGCGCGGCGGGTGAAGCCGGAGGCGGCCCGCAGCTCCCACGCGCCGAGCCGCTCGCTCTCCACCGGCCGCCAGGCCCGGGAGGCGACCCGGGCCAGCTCCTCGTACGTCGCGGCGGGCCCCCGGCGGCGGGCCGGGGCGGCCGGTACGACCTTCCCCGCGACCAGCGACGACTCGTCAACGCGGACGGCCTCACCGCTCTTCCGTGTGATCACGAGCACACCCTTGTCCCATGATGTGAGAACACCCACCGTGTCGGTGAATTTCCCCTCGGTGACTCCAGGACCGGTCAAGCACCGTACGGAGACGCGTTTGCCCACGTCAGCTGCGGTGATACGGACCTCGAGGCGTCCGTAGGCCGAGATTTCCACAGGTCGGTTCACCCCTCCTGTTCGGATCATGCCCAAGAACGGAGATACTAGGGGCGGGCATCGACGACGCCGCGCTCCCGCGCGCCAGGCGGCAGGGCCTGAGGAGGCCCGCCAGCGCCCTATCGAGGAGGAACGACAGCGTGACCTACGTCATCGCGCAGCCTTGTGTCGACGTGAAGGACAAGGCGTGCATCGAGGAGTGCCCGGTCGACTGCATCTACGAGGGCTCCAGGTCCTTGTACATCCACCCGGACGAATGCGTCGACTGTGGTGCCTGTGAGCCGGTCTGCCCGGTCGAGGCGATCTTCTACGAGGACGACACTCCGGAGGAGTGGAAGGACTACTACAAGGCGAACGTCGAGTTCTTCGACGAGCTCGGCTCGCCCGGCGGCGCCAGCAAGCTGGGTCTGATCGAGCGCGACCACCCCTTCATCGCCGCGCTGCCGCCGCAGGCCGAGTAACCGCATCAGCGGCCCGCACCCATCGTGCCGCCTCGGTCCCGCACGGCCTGATGAGCCCCTGATGAGCTCTGCCGGCCATGCGGGACCGAGGCGTTTGCCGTCCGTACGACAGCGTCCGTACGAGAAAGTGAGCCAGAAACCGTGTCCGCAGTCTCCGACCGCCTGCCCACGTTCCCCTGGGACAAGCTGGAGCCGTACAAGAAGAAGGCCGCCTCGCATCCGGACGGCATCGTCGACCTCTCCGTCGGCACCCCGGTCGACCCGGTCCCCGAGCTGATCCAGAAGGCCCTGATCGACGCGGCGGACTCCCCGGGCTACCCGACGGTCTGGGGCACCCCCGCGCTGCGCGACGCGATCACCGGCTGGCTGGAGCGCCGGCTGGGCGCCCGTGACGTCACCCACCGGCACGTCCTGCCGATCGTCGGTTCCAAGGAACTCGTCGCCTGGCTCCCGACCCAGCTCGGCCTCGGCCCCGGCGACCGGGTCGGGTACCCGCGCCTCGCCTACCCCACGTACGAGGTCGGCGCCCGCCTCGCCCGCGCCGCGTACGAGGTCTACGACGACCCCACCGAGCTCGACCCGAACGGTCTGAAGCTCCTCTGGCTGAACTCCCCGTCGAACCCCACCGGCAAGGTCCTCTCGCGGCAGGAGCTGACCCGGATCGTCGCGTGGGCCCGTGAGCACGGCGTGCTGCTCTTCTCCGACGAGTGCTACCTCGAACTGGGCTGGGAGGCCGACCCCGTCTCGGTGCTGCACCCGGACGTGAACGGCGGCTCGTACGACGGGATCGTCGCGGTCCACTCGCTCTCCAAGCGCTCGAACCTCGCGGGCTACCGCGCCGCCTTCCTGGCCGGCGACCCCGCGGTCCTCGCGCCGCTGCTGGAGATCCGCAAGCACGGCGGCATGATGACCTCCGCGCCGACGCAGGCGGCGGTCGTGGCGGCCCTCGGCGACGACGCCCACGTCCAGGAGCAGCGCGCCCGCTACGCGGCCCGCCGCACGCTGCTGCGCGAGGCCCTGGTGGCCCACGGCTTCCGCATCGAACACAGCGAGGCCAGCCTCTACCTCTGGGCCACCCGCGACGAGTCCTGCTGGGACACCGTCTCCCACCTCGCCGACCAGGGCATCCTGGTCGCCCCCGGCGACTTCTACGGCACGGCAGGCGCCACGTTCGTCCGAGTGGCCCTGACAGCCACGGACGAACGCGTCGCGGCAGCGGCGAAGAGGCTGTCCGCCTAGGGCCCCACTGCCGGTGCTGCCGCTGTGGAGTGGGCCCAGCCTGCGACACCGGGCGCACGACAACGGGGTCCAGGGAAAGCTCCCTGGACCCCGCCGACCTCATCAGCTCACCGGTTCGGACCCGGCGTCAGCCGAGCGGCAGGCCCTTCACGGGCCCGCCACCCGGCAGCCCGCCCTTGGTGAGCCCGTCCGTCGGCAGCCCACCCTTCGTCGCGGACTTGGCCGTGTCCCCGAGGACACTCCCGGCCGACCCCGCGGCCTCACCGGCCACCTTCTGCACCGCCGGCGTCGCCTTCTTCACGGCCTTGCCACCGGTCTTGCCCGCGGCCGGCACCGCCTTCTCGACGGCCTTGCCGCCGGCTTCACCCGCGAGCCCGGTCGCACTGCGCGTCGCACCGTCGAGCGTGTTGCCGACGTTCGCCCCGTCCAGGGCGGTCAGCCCGCCGAGGTCCGGGGTGGCGGGCAGAGCGGAGGGGGCAGCGCTCGCGGAGCCGGCCGCACCGACCCCGGCGGCCGCTCCCGCAGCGACGAGCAGCGCGGCACGGGCGATCCTGCGGGTCAGAGGGAGGGACATGATGCTCCTTCGACGGAGAGAACAGAGAACGCTGTGACTACCGCTCGAGACCGAGGAAGGTTGCGGACGCCCCACGCAAAGAGTTGGCAATGCGTCGCATTATCGGCTGCGGACAAAAGGGGGCGTAAAGCACCCGATGTGAAAGTCCGCCAAACCGTCGGATCCCTGTGTTCCCAAGGGTTCCGCCGCCTCCGGGGGTGACGGCGCGAAAACCTGCGCACCCGGCCGGCCCGGGGTGCCGCGCCCCACCCGGCCGGGTGAAGACCCGTACTACTGCCCGGTCACGATCCGCACACTGCCCGTGCCGCCGCCCGACCCGGACGCCCCCGCGGCCTCCGTGCTGCCCGACCCCGTCGGCCGCCACCGGCTGTCGGTGTTCCCGGCGGTCCACTCCTGGCCCGCGTACGACACCTGCTGGATGTGCAGCGCCGAGGCGTTGGCCACGGCCCAGTGCGCGAGCTGCCAGCCCCGCTCCCGGACGGTGCGCCCCGCGGAGGTCTCCCGTGTGACGGGCAGCGTCACGGTCCGCCCGTCGGTCTCGGCGGTGGGGACGTCACCGTCCGCCGAGGCCTTGTGCGCCGACGTGGAGGTCGTGCCGCCCCCGGCCTCCTCCTGCGCCTCCTCCAGCGCGTCGCGCCCGAAGTCCCGCGAGAGCGCCGCGCGCACCGCGTCCGGGCCCTGGGCCGTCGCGGCCTCGCCGAGGCGCCCGTCGCAGGTGAGCGTGGCCGCCGAGGCCCCGGTGAGCGCGGCGGCCAGCATGACGGCGTCCGCCTCGTGCTTGGCGTAGGCCTCCGGGTAGCCGCTGCGCTGCACCTTCTGCGCGGCGACGGTCAGGGGGAGGCCGGCGTAGTCGGGCACCTTGGCGAGGTGCTCGTAGAAGATGCTCGCCGCGTACGCCGGGTCCGTGACCTGCTTCTCGGTGCCCCAGCCCTGTGAGGGCCGCTGCTGGAACAGGCCGAGCGAGTCCCGGTCGCCGTGGGCGAGGTTGCGCAGCCCCGACTCCTGGATCGCGGTCGCCAGCGCGATGGCCACGGCCCGCTCGGGCATCTCCCGGTGGGTGCCGACGGCGGCGATCGTCGCCGCGTTCACCGCCTGCTCCGGCGTGAACTCGTACCCCGCCTCGTCCCCCTTGGCGGACACGACTCTGCACCCGGGATCGTCGGCCCCGCCGGTGACGTACTGGACCACGACGTAACCCGCCACGGCGGACAGGACCACGCAGGCCGCCCCGAATCGGAGAAGGCGACGGCCGCGGCGCTTGGGGGAGGGGGACAGCTCTGGCACGCGTACAAGGTACTGGAGAGTACGGAAACCGAGGAGACTGGTGCGTAGCCCGTGAAGGGAGGTAAGGAGATCTGGCGCGTTAGGGTCGACGCCATGGCCGACACCCCGCTTGATCTCACTCTGGACGCCGCCGCCCTCACCGCGCAGCTCGTCGACTTCCCCTCCGAGAGCGGCACCGAGAAGCCCCTCGCGGACGCGATCGAGACCGCCCTGCGCGCGTTTCCGCACCTCACGGTCGACCGGTACGGCAACAACGTGATCGCCCGGACGAACCTGGGCCGGCCGCAGCGGGTCATCCTCGCCGGACACATCGACACCGTCCCGATCGCGGACAACGTCCCCTCGCGCCTCGACGAGGAGGGGGTCCTGTGGGGCTGCGGCACCTGCGACATGAAGGCGGGCGTCGCCGTCCAGCTCCGGATCGCCGCGACGGTCCCGGCGCCCAACCGCGACCTGACCTTCGTCTTCTACGACAACGAGGAGGTCGCGGCCGACCTCAACGGCCTCAAGCACGTCGCCGAGGCGCACCCGGAGTGGCTCGCGGGCGACTTCGCGGTCCTGCTGGAGCCGTCGGACGGCCAGGTCGAGGGCGGCTGCCAGGGCACCCTGCGGGTGCTGCTGAAGACCTCCGGCGAGCGGGCCCACTCGGCGCGCGGCTGGATGGGCTCCAACGCGATCCACGCGGCGGCCCCCATCCTGACCCGCCTCGCCGCGTACAAGCCCCGCCGGCCCGTCATCGACGGCCTGGAGTACCGCGAGGGGCTGAACGCGGTGGGCGTCCAGGGCGGGGTCGCGGGCAACGTCATCCCCGACGAGTGCGTGGTCACGGTCAACTTCCGCTATGCGCCGGACCGCACCGAGGAGGAGGCGATCGCGCACGTCAGGGAGGTCTTCGCGGACTGTGGTGTGACGGAGTTCGTCGTCGACGACCACAGCCCCGGCGCCCTGCCCGGCCTCTCCCACCCGGCGGCGGCCGCCTTCATCGAGGCCGTGGGCGGCACCCCGATGCCCAAGTACGGCTGGACCGACGTCAGCCGCTTCTCGGCGCTCGGCGTCCCCGCGGTCAACTACGGCCCCGGCAACCCGCTTCTGGCCCACAAGCGCGACGAACGCGTCGAGGTGGCGAAGGTCCTGGCGGGCGAGGAGCGGCTGCGGGCCTGGCTGAGCTGACCCCGGGCGCTTTGTGCCGGACACGCCGACGTCCCCCGTCCGTAACCCGCGTGGATCTACGCTGACACGGAAAGACCTGCAAGCGGAGGGAGCGCACATGGCTACCGGAAACCCCGAGGGGAAGAAGCAGCCGCCGGACGAGCAGCGGCTGGGACCGGTCCTCCGACGGCGGGGTCAGGTCACGGCGAGCACCACCGACCAGCGGCTGCTCGACGCGGGAGGCCCCTCGGACTGGGTCCACACGGACCCCTGGCGTGTTCTGCGCATCCAGTCGGAGTTCATCGAGGGCTTCGGCACCCTGGCCGAACTGCCCCCGGCGATCAGTGTGTTCGGCTCCGCCCGGACGCCCGTCGACTCCGCGGAGTACGAGGCGGGCGTCCGCCTCGGCCGCGCGCTGGTCGACGCCGGCTGGGCGGTGATCACGGGCGGCGGCCCGGGCGCCATGGAGGCGGCGAACAAGGGCGCCTGCGAGGCGGGCGGCACCTCGGTCGGCCTCGGCATCGAGCTCCCCTTCGAGCAGGGCCTCAACCCCTACGTCGACATCGGCCTGAACTTCCGCTACTTCTTCGTCCGCAAGATGATGTTCGTGAAGTACGCGCAGGGCTTCGTCGTCCTGCCGGGCGGCCTCGGCACCCTGGACGAGCTGTTCGAGGCGCTCACCCTCGTCCAGACCCAGAAGGTGACCCGCTTCCCGATCGTCCTCTTCGGCACGGAGTACTGGGGCGGACTGGTCGACTGGCTGAAGAACACCCTGGTCGCCCAGGGCAAGGCGGCCGAGAAGGACCTCCTCCTCTTCCACGTCACGGACGACGTGGACGAGGCGGTGGCCCTGGTGTCGAAGGAAGCGGCCCGCGAGTAGGGCCGCTCCGGCGGATCAGGCGAGTCCGCGTCGGGCCACCGCCGGTGGGCGGTGGCCCGCGATGGACGCCACCATGTCCAGCACCTGCCGGGTCTCCGCCACCTCGTGCACCCGGTACACCTGGGCCCCGAGCCACGCGGACACGGCCGTCGTCGCCAGGGTGCCCAGCACCCGCTCCTTCACCGGCCGGTCCAGGGTCTCCCCGACGAAGTCCTTGTTGGACAGCGACACCAGCACCGGCCAGCCCGTCTCCACCATCTCCGGCAGCCGCCGTGTCGCCTCCAGGCTGTGCCGGGTGTTCTTCCCGAAGTCGTGCCCCGGATCGATCATGATCGACTCCCTCGGCACCCCCAGCTCCGCCGCCCGCTCGGCCAGCCCCACGGTCACCCGCAGGATGTCGGCCATGACGTCGTCGTACGTCACCCGGTGCGGCCGTGTCCTCGGCTCCGCGCCGCCCGCGTGGGTGCACACCAGGCCCACCCCGTACCGCGCGGCGACCTCCGCGAGCCCGGGGTCCACCCCGCCCCACGCGTCGTTGAGCAGATCCGCGCCGGCCTCGCAGACGGCCTCGCCGACCTCCGCCCGCCAGGTGTCCACGCTGATGATCACGTCCGGGAAGCGCCGCCGCACCTCGGCCACGAATCCGACCGTGCGCCGCGCCTCCTCCTCGGCGGTCACCTCGTCACCGGGCCCCGCCTTCACCCCGCCGATGTCGACGATCGCGGCCCCCTCGGCCACGGCCTGCTCCACTCGGGCGAGCGCCGGCTCGTCACGGAACGTGGCCCCCCGGTCGTAGAAGGAGTCCGGGGTCCGGTTCACGATCGCCATGATCACCGGCTCGTGGGCCTCGAATTCCCGCCTGCCCAGCCTGAGCATCGCCTGTGACCTCTCCTAGTACCTGCCGCGCATCCGCCGCCTGTGACCCTAACCGGCGGGCCCGCATGGCACGATCGGACCCACACACATCCGAGATCGAGCACACCGAGCTGGGGACCCACCGATGGTTATGTTCTTGTTCCTGGTCATCGCGCTCGCCGTCGTGGTCGCCGCGGTGACACTCGCCGTGGTGGGCGGCGGCGAAGGCACCGGTCCGCTGCCCGAGGTGGCTCCCGAGCGGCTGCACGACCCGCTGCCGCCGGACCGCCCGGTCGACCGGTCCGACATCGACCGGCTCCGCTTCCCGCTCACTCTCCGCGGCTACCGCATGGAGGACGTCGACGACGCCCTGAACCGGGTCGCCGCCGAGCTCGCCGAGCGCGACGCCCGGATCGCCGTCCTGGAGACCGCCCTCGCGGGCGCCCAGGCCCCGGCGCGGCCCCATGTCTCCTTCGAGAAGCCCGCGCCGGAGGACGAGCAGTGAGCGACGGCGCCGCCCTCGCCGGCCCGGACGGGGCGCTGCGCTGCCCCTGGGCGCTGTCCACGCCCGACTACCTCCCGTACCACGACGAGGAGTGGGGGCGCCCGGTCCACGGCGACGACGCCCTCTTCGAACGCCTCAGCCTGGAGGCCTTCCAGTCCGGACTGTCCTGGATCACCATCCTGCGCCGCCGCGAGGGCTTCCGCACGGCCTTCGCCGACTTCCGGATCGCCTCGGTGGCCGCCTTCACCGACGAGGACCGCGACCGCCTCCTCACGGACGAGGGCATCATCCGCAACAGAGCCAAGATCGACGCGACCCTGGCCAACGCCCGGGTGCTGCTGGACTGGGCCCCGGGCGACCTGGACGACCTGATCTGGTCCCACGCCCCGACGACGGGCAGGGTCCCGAAGACCCTCGCGGACGTCCCGGCGGTCACGGACGAGTCGACGGCCCTGTCGAAGGCCCTGAAGAAGAAGGGCCTCCGCTTCGTGGGCCCCACGACGGCCTACGCCCTGATGCAGGCGTCCGGCCTGGTGAACGACCACTTGGACACGTGCGTGAGCAGAAGCGCCCCCTAGGCCGTGTCTGACAATTCCCGTCTGCCTCGCGACGCCATGCACGCACTCTCGGCGCACCGGGCGCAGACCCTAGTACGCCCAGTACGAGGGTCTACGCCCGGCACGCCGAGAGCACGCACCTGACGCCGCCAGGCCGCCCTCCGGGCGACGACGGGAATTGTCAGACACGGCCTAGGGGCGCGGGGAACTGCGCGACCAGCCACAGCACACCCGCACCCGCCGCACGAGCTCAGCGCCCCAGATACCGAGGCGTCTCCTTCTTCACAAATGCCGAGACGGCGATGGCGTGGTCCTCGGACGCACCGGCACGCGTCTGCAACTCGTCCTCCTTCTCCAAGGTCTCCGACAGCGAGTGCGAGAGCCCGAACGCGACGGCCTCCTTGAGCGCCGCGTAGGCGACGGTCGGCCCCGAGGCCAACGTCCGCGCGATCCTCTCGGCCTCGACCCGCAGCTCCGCGCCCGGCACCACCCGGTTCGCGATCCCCAGCTCGTACGCCTCCTGCGCCGAGATGTTCCGCGGGAACAGCAGCAGATCGGTCGCCCGTCCCGGCCCGACCACCCGGGGCAGCGTCCAGGAGACACCGGAGTCGGCGGTCAGCGCGACCCCCGCGAACGACGTGTTGAAGGACGCCGTATCGGCGACGACGCGGTAGTCCGCCGCCAGCGCGAACCCGAAACCGGCACCCGCCGCGACCCCGTTCACCGCGGCGACGACCGGCTTCGCCGCCTCCGTCAGCGCCCGCACGACCGGGTTGTAGTGCTCCTTGACCGTGCTCATGACGTGCCCGGAGCCCTCGGCCAGCAGCCCGATGTGCTCCTTGAGGTCCTGGCCGACGCAGAACGCCCGCTCCCCGGCCGCGGTCAGCAGCACCGCCCGCACCCCCGCGTCGTCCGCCGCCGCGCGCGCCGCGTCCCGCAGGGCGACCTTGGTCGCGATGTTCAGCGCGTTCATCGCCTCCGGGCGGTTCAGCGTGATCGTCGCGAGCCCGTCGCTCACCTCGTAGAGCACGGTGTCGGCCATGACGTATCCCCTTATGCGTGTCGGCTTGTGTGTCGGCTCGGTTACCAGAGAACAGCATGGCGTCCGAGGACCGGACGTGACGTGTGACCTGCGTCAAAGAAATCGACGCCGGGTACGGACCGCGGCTGTCCGCGCGGCGGCGCAGTATCGCAGTCACATCGCCGAATTGAGTGGTTTTGCTCGCGTGCGTTGCCCAAGCGATGCCTACTGATGTTGGTCATCGGGTCCTGAGATGCGGGATAATGGCTTGGAAGCAATGTGTTCGATGCCGGTGTCGCGTGTCCCACGCAGGATCGCGCGTGCCCTGCCAGGGCCGTCGGCTTTTGACGTGAGCTGGTTTCAGGAAGGGGAACGAGCATGGCGGCCATGAAGCCGCGGACGGGCGATGGCCCGCTCGAGGTGACCAAGGAGGGGCGGGGCATCGTCATGCGCGTTCCGCTCGAAGGCGGCGGTCGGCTCGTCGTCGAGCTGACCCCTGACGAGGCCGACGCGCTCGGCGACGCCCTCAAGAAGGTCGTCGGCTGACGCGCAAGCGACCATACCCTTTCAGTCGCCCCGGCATCCCCTTGGATGCCGGGGCGACTGTTTTGCCGCGGGTACCTCGCCCGTACGGCCCAGTGGTCAGCGCTTGACCGCGCACAGCAGCCCGTCGCCCACGGGCAACAGGGACGGCACCAGTTCCTGGCTCTCGCGCACCGCCCGCAGCAGCTCCCGGATCCTTATGACCTCCGTGGGCTGCGGGCCGGAGTCGACCGTGCGGCCGTTGGCGAAGACCCCCTCGAAGACGACGAGCCCGCCCGGGCGCAGCAGGCGCAACGATTCAGCGAGATAGTCGAGGAACTCCAGCCGGTCGCCGTCGCAGAAGACGAGGTCGTAGCCGGCGTCCGCGAGACGGGGCAGGACGTCCAGCGCGCGGCCGGGAATGAAGCGGGCCCGGTTGCTGGCGAAGCCGCAGGCGCGGAAGGCCTGCCGGGCGAACTGCTGGTGCTCCGGCTCGGGGTCGACGGTGGTCAGGACACCGTCGGGACGCATGCCGTACAGCAGGTGGATCCCGGAGACGCCGGTGCCGGTACCGATCTCCGCGACCGCCTTCGCGTCCACGGTGGCGGCGAGCAGCCGCAGCGCGGCGCCGGTGCTGGGCGACACCGAGCGCAGCCCTGCCTCACGGGCCCGGTCGCGGGCCCAGCGCAGCGCGTCGTCCTCGGCGGCATAGGCGTCGGCGAACGCCCAGCTTGCCTGCCGGTTGCCGGTAATGACCCTCTCCTGTCCCCGCTGGTTGCCTGGGCGTGACTGTATCCGTTGGTGCCGGGAACCCGCAGATGGGACCGGGCGTTTGAAGGGATGGGAACGACGAGCGGGGGACACAGTTGGATCACGACGAGGGACGAGACGCCGAGCAAGTGCTGACGCAGCCGTATGAGCCGTATCAGCACAGATCAAATTCTCGTAAAACCGCTTATCCGGAGCTAACGGGCGAGGTGGCTATGGTAGGGGCTCCACTGGACACCACCAGAGCCGACAGGGGAGGTGCGGCTGCGCCTGTGGATCGGGGAGGAGTGCTGCGGCGCTTCCTCGGATCGGCGGGCAGGCCGAAATCCGTGAACGACACCGCTGACCACCGTCACGCCGGCGACTACGCCCAGACCGCGACCTTCTCCACCGACGCGGACGGGCAGGCGTGGACTCCGCCCACCTGGGAGGAGATCGTCAGCATGCACAGCGGCCGGGTCTACCGGCTCGCCTACCGTCTCACCGGCAACCAGCACGACGCCGAGGACCTCACGCAGGAGGTCTTCGTCCGCGTCTTCCGCTCCCTGTCGACGTACACGCCCGGCACCTTCGAGGGCTGGCTGCACCGCATCACCACCAACCTGTTCCTGGACATGGTCCGCCGCAAGCAGCGCATCCGCTTCGACGCGCTCGGCGAGGACGCGGCCGAGCGGCTGGCCAGCAAGGAACCCACCCCGCAGCAGGTCTTCAACGACGCCCACTTCGACGCGGACGTCCAGCAGGCCCTCGACACCCTCGCGCCCGAGTTCCGCGCCGCGGTCGTCCTGTGCGACATCGAAGGACTGTCGTACGAGGAGATCGCCGCGACGCTCGGCGTCAAGCTGGGCACGGTCCGCTCGCGCATCCACCGCGGCCGCTCGCAGCTCCGCAAGGCCCTCGCGCACCGCTCCCCGAAGGCGCGCGCCGAGCGCCGCTCCTTCGCGGCCCGGGTGCCCGCTCTGGGAGGAGGGGGCGCGACCGCGTGAGTGGAACTCGACGCAACCCCGCTGAGGGGCTCCTCGCGGAGCAGCATCTGGGAGACCGGCTCTCCGCCCTGGTGGACGGTGAGCTCGGTCATGACACCCGTGAGCGGGTCCTGGCGCATGTGGCGACCTGTCCGAAGTGCAAGGCCGAGGTCGACGCCCAGCGCCGGCTGAAGAACGTCTTCGCGGAAGTGGCCCCGCCCGCACCCTCCGAGAGCTTCCTGGCCCGTCTCCAGGGGCTCCCCGGAGGAGGTGACCCGGACGGCGGCAGTACGCCGCTGGGCAGGGGAGGCTTCGGTGACGGCGTCTTCGGAATGAGCGGGGACGAGCCGTTCTCCTTCGGCTATGTGCCGGCCCGTGAGCACGGCTCCGCGCTGCCGCCCGCCGACCGCGGCTTCCGCATCCACCCCGTCGGCCGTGACAGCGAGCGCTCCCGGGGCATGCGGTTCGCCTTCGTCGCCGCCGGCGCGGTGTCGCTGGCCGCGATCGCGCTGGGCGGGATGAACACCGGTGCGCCGGTCGACACCGCCGCGGACGCGCGGGGCGGGAGCGGCGGCAGCAATGTGACACCGGCCCGCTCCCCGGGCTCAGCCTCGGCGCCCGAGAACCAGCGGCGCCGGTCCACCGGACCGCTGCTCGCCCAGGGCGGCCAGCTCCTCGGCACGCCCGCGGCGCCCACCGAGGTCTCCGCCCCGCTGCTGCCCGGTGTGCCCTCCCCGGCCTCCGGACACGCGGAGCAGACGGCGCTGCACCGGCTCACCGCCCCGGTGATGGCCGGAGCGGCCGCCATGTCCCCTCTGATACGTCCGCTCGGTACGACGCCGCCGATCGCCGTGACCTCGTGGGCCACCGCCCCCGAGATCTCCGGCCCCGCCCTGCTCGCCGCGCCCGTCCCCGACACCACCTCCGCCCCCACCGCCTCCCCGTCCCCGCGGGACCTCCGCTGACCCGGTCCCCGCGACCGGTGTGCCGTGAACCTGGTTGAATCCAGGAGGCGGGGTTCACCCAGCCGTGACCGGGTCCGACTGTGGGGAGAGCATGGACGAGGGGACGGGGGCCTCCGGCGGCAAGGCCGGGGAGGCGGGTGCGGGGGACTACGAGCTGGACCTGCCCTTGAGCACCGGGGGCGCGGGCGAGGCCGGGGGGCCGGGGAGCCCGCCGGTGGAAGCGGGTGACGTGGCTGCCGAGGAGCAGGCCGTAACGCCGTCCGCCGAGGCGGCGCCTGTCGCTCCCGCGCCGGTCACCGAGGAGCCTCCCAGGCCGTTGCACGACCCCGACTCCTACAGCACCCCGCCCTACGGCCATCCGGGCCCCTGGGCCCCCGCCCCACCCGTCCAGCACCCGGCGACGACGCTGTCCCAGGGCACGCCGCCCGCCGTACCGCCCGCGGCGGAGCCCGCCGCGGGCGTCGCCACCGCACCCGACCTGACGGCACCCGGGCTCCCGGGGGCTTCCGTGCCTGTCCCGTCGGCTCCGGCGGTAGCACCCGAGGCAGCGCCCGCGCCCGGCTTGGTGGCACCCGGGCTCCCGGGGGCTTCCGTGCCTGTCCCGTCGGCTCCGGCGGTAGCACCCGAGGCAGCGCCCGCGCCCGGCTTGGGGGCACCCGGGGTCCCCGTGCCTCCCTCGTCGGCTCCGGCCGTAGCACCCCAGGCAGCGCCTGCCGACGTATCCGGCCTGGCGGCATCCGGTGGTGCGGAGGGATCCGGGGGCCCGGTGTCCCCCGGGTTTCCCGCGTCGCTCCCTTCGGCTTCCGAAGCCCGGACACTCCCGGCGCCCCCCACCCCCTCGGACAACCCCTGGCGTCGCTACGACCCCTGGGCTCCCGTCCCCGTCGGCCCCCTGCATCAGACCGGGGCCGCCGTGCTCGGTGAGGATGCGCGGCGGCGGCAGGTGCGGAAGCGGATCGCCGGGGGAGCGTTGGCTCTGGCGTTGGTGTCCGGGGTGCTCGGCGGGGTCGTGGGGGCTCAGCTGGAGCGCCGGGGCGGGTTCGGTGGGGTGGAGCTGCCGCAGGCCTCCGCGGAGCCCACCGGGAGGGCCGCGGACAGTGTCGCGGGGATCGCGGCCCGCGCCCTGCCCAGCGTCGTCACCCTGCACGTCAGCGGCAGCGAGGAGTCCGGCACGGGCACCGGGTTCGTCCTCGACACCCGCGGTCACATCCTCACCAACAACCACGTCGTCGAGCCCGCCGGGAGCGACGGCGAGATAACCGTCGTCTTCAACGGCGGCCAGACCGCCGAGGCGGAGGTCGTCGGCCGGGACAGCGGCTACGACCTCGCCGTCGTCAAGGTCAGAGGCGTCAGTGGGCTGAAACCGCTGCCCCTCGGCAACTCCGACAGCGTCCAGGTCGGGGACCCGGTCGTCGCCATCGGCGCCCCCTTCGACCTGGAGGGCACGGTCACCTCCGGCATCATCAGCGCCAAGGAACGCCCCATCACGGCCGGCGGCGACAGCGGCGACGCGAGCGATGTGTCGTACGTCGACGCGTTGCAGACCGACGCGCCCATCAACCCCGGCAACTCCGGCGGCCCCCTCCTCGACACCGAGGGCCGGGTCATCGGCATCAACTCCGCCATCCGCTCCGCCGTCGACGGCCCCGACTCCGGCGACGGCGAGGCCGGCTCGATCGGCCTCGGCTTCGCCATCCCCGTCAACCAGGGCAAACGCGTCGCCGAGGAGCTGATCAACACCGGTCACGCGACCCACCCGGTCATCGGCGTCACCCTCGACCTGGACTACGCGGGCGACGGCGCCCGGGTCAGCACCAGGGGCGGCGACGCCGGCGCCCCGGTCACCCCGGGCGGCCCCGGCGCCCTGGCCGGGATCAAGGCGGGGGACGTCATCACCGAGGTCGACGGCACCCGGGTCCACTCCGGCAACGAGCTGATCGTCAAGGCCCGCGCCCACCGCCCCGGCGACCGCCTGGAACTGACCGTCGAACGTGACGGAAAGGAACGTACGCTCTCCCTGGTCCTGGGATCGGCTGAGGGCGACTGAGCGGCAGGCTGTGCACAGCGATTGACAGAAACCTCACAGATCGGACCCCGAAACCCCGTCCGACAAGGCAAACAACGCGGAAAACCGGCCGCGTGCACCCGGTCGGGCAGCGCGGGACGGTACCGGTCGGACAGGTGTGACAGGTACCGTGGACCCGGCCCGGACCACGGAAGACCTGACCTGACCGCCGAGGGCCGAGGACCGCGGACATCCCAAGGAGCTTCAGGTGTTCAATGACATAGGACCGCTCGAGCTGGTGACGATCGTCGTCCTGGCCGTGCTCGTCTTCGGTCCGGACAAGCTCCCGAAGGTCATCCAGGACGTGATGCGTACCGTCCGGAAGATCCGTGAGTTCTCGGAGAGCGCCAAGCAGGACATCCGCGCCGAACTGGGACCGGAGTTCAAGGACTTCGAGTTCGAGGACCTCAACCCCAAGACGTTCATCCGCAAGCAGTTGGACAACGACGAGCTGGGGCTGAAGGAGATCCGTAACGGCTTCGACATCAAGAAGGAGATGGCCGAGGTCACCGAGGCCGTCCACAGCCGTGACACGGACTCCTCCACGGGCTCGTCCGGCGGGCGCATCGACATGACGAAGAAGCCCGAGGACCCGGGCAAGGACGAGCGTCCGCCCTACGATTTCGACGCCACGTGATCTCGGCCCTCTGGCCACTTCCCCGCTGTTCGTGACCGGGTGGCTATGCTGCCTGGTTGTTGTGCGGAGCGGACGAGTACGCCCGAAGGGGGGCGGGCCGGACCGTTCCGTCGAGAGCGAGGAGGCGTCCGGGCACATGGAGACGACGAGTCGGGCAGTCGAACAGGCGCCGGCCGCGGAGGGTGGACAGCAGGTCCCCTCCGCTCGGCGCACCGTCGACGGCTACCTGGAGGCGCCCTTCCCGTGGTACGGCCTCGACGAGGCCTTCACGGGGCCGCGCTGGCTGATGCAGGTCGGGACGGCGGCCGACGGAGCCGTGGAACACGGGTCCATCGGACACGGTGACGAACCCTCCGTACGGCACGAGACGGCCGGGGAGGACCGGGGGAGGTTCGCGGTCGTCGTGACCGTCGCGGCGAATCCGTCCCGGCGGAGCGCCGACGGGACGGGGCTGCTGGAGGCCACCTCGGTATCCTCGGCGGCCTGGCTGGCGGGGGTGGGACTGCTGTCCTTCACCTGGCCGGGGCAGATGGACCACAGCCTGCGGGACGACTGGCTGGACCAGCAGACAGAGACGGCGTGGGCCCTGGCCGACGATCTTTCCGGGCCGGAGTGGTCCAGCCTCTCCCTGCCGGTGGACGGGGTGCCGATGCCGTTCCACTACCGCGAGTCGGGGTTCGGGTGGGTGCTGGCCGGATCCACCGAGCAGGGGGTGCATCTCGGGGCGTACGGGAGAGGGATGAGCGCTTATGGGCTCGGGTTCTCCGTGGTGAAGGACATCGCCGCGTACGTGGTCTAGCTCGGTGGGGAACCGCGGGCCGTGCGTGGCTGCTCGCGCCCGCGCGGCGGAGCCGCATGCCGATGCGGCCCCGCGCCCCTGAGGTCGGCCGACCCCGAGGTCGGTCGTCCTAGAACTTGTTCTTGGGGGTGATCCCCAGCGAGAGGCCCGAAAGGCCCCGCTGGCGGCCTCCCAGCTTTCCGGCGATCGCCCGCAGAGCGGACCCCGCCGGGCTGCCCGGGTCCGTCAGGACCACCGGCTTGCCCTCGTCGCCGCCCTCGCGGAGGCGGACGTCGATCGGGATGGAGCCGAGGACGGGGACCGTGGCGCCCGTCGTGCGGGTCAGGCCGTCCGCCACGAGCTGGCCGCCGCCCGTGCCGAAGACGTCGACCATCTCGCCGCAGTGCGGGCAGGGCAGGCCGGACATGTTCTCGACCACGCCGACGATCTTCTGGTGGGTCTGGACGGCGATGGCGCCGGCGCGCTCGGCGACCTCGGCCGCCGCCTGCTGCGGGGTCGTGACGACCAGGATCTCCGCGTTCGGGACGAGCTGGGCCACCGAGATCGCGATGTCACCGGTGCCCGGCGGGAGGTCCAGGAGGAGGACGTCCAGGTCGCCCCAGTAGACGTCCGCGAGGAACTGCTGGAGGGCGCGGTGGAGCATCGGGCCGCGCCAGACCACCGGGGCGTTGCCCGGGGTGAACATGCCGATGGAGATGACCTTCACGCCGTGCGCCGACGGCGGCATGATCATGTTCTCGACCTGGGTCGGGCGGCCGTCCGCGCCGAGCATGCGCGGCACGCTGTGGCCGTAGATGTCGGCGTCGACGACGCCCACCTTCAGACCGTCGGCCGCCATCGCCGCCGCCAGGTTCACCGTCACCGAGGACTTGCCGACGCCGCCCTTGCCGGACGCCACCGCGTAGACCCGGGTGAGGTTGCCGGGCTTGGCGAAGGGGACCTCGCGCTCGGCCTGGCCGCCGCGCAGCGCGTTCGCCAGCTCCTTGCGCTGCTCGTCGCTCATCACGTCGAGCGTGACGTCGACACCGGTGACGCCCTCGACGCGGGAGACCGCCTCGGTGACCCGCTGGGTGATCGTCTCGCGCATCGGACAGCCGGAGACCGTCAGGTACACGGTGACCGCGACCGTTCCGTCCGCGCCGATCTCCACCGACTTGACCATCCCCAGCTCGGTGATGGGGCGGTTGATCTCCGGGTCGTTCACCGTCGCCAGTGCCTCGCGCACCGCGTCTTCGCTAGCCATAAGGACGATGGTACGGCGCCCCCGGGGGCCCGCGGCCAGCCCCTCAGCGGTCGTCTGCGTCACGTCCCGGCGACCGATCCGCCGGGAATACGACCTTGTCCTCGCGGCCTCCGTGACCGTTGTGGCGGTCGTCCAGCTCCTTGAGCATGTCCTGCAGCTCGTTGCGGATCCAGTCGCGCGTGGCGACCTCGCCGAGGCCCATGCGCAGCGCCGCGACCTCCCGGGTGAGGTACTCGGTGTCGGCGATCGACCGCTCGTTCTGCTTGCGGTCCTGCTCCAGGTTGACGCGGTCGCGGTCGTCCTGCCGGTTCTGCGCGAGGAGGATCAGCGGGGCCGCGTAGGAGGCCTGGAGGGACAGCATCAGGGTGAGGAAGATGAACGGGTAGTTGTCGAAGCGCAGGTCGTGCGGGGCGAAGACGTTCCACAGCACCCACACGATGATGACGACCGTCATCCAGACGATGAACCGTCCGGTGCCCAGGAAGCGCGCGATGCGCTCGGACAGCCGGCCGAAGGCCTCCGGGTCCCATTCGGGCAGGAGCCGGCGGCGCGGGGGGCGCGGCTGGTCGAGCCGGGCGCGCGGGCGGGTGGTCGCGGTCGCGCCGGCGGGTGCGCGTTCGCGCGCGCCCTCACGCGTGCCGTCACGCTCAGGAGCCATGCGGGACCACCCCCTCGCCCGTCTTGTCGCCCGTCTTGTCGCCCGTCTCGTCGTTCGTCTCGTCGTTCAGATGGAACTCGGTCTCCCGCCAGTCCTCCGGCAGCATGTGGTCCAGTACGTCGTCCACGGTGACCGCGCCGAGGAGCGACCCCGCCTCGTCCACCACGGGCGCCGCGACCATGTCGTACGTCGCGAAGAACCCGGCGACGACCGGTAGCTGCGCCTCCGGGTCGAGCGCCTGGAGGTCGTCGTCGAGGACCGCGCTCACCAGGGTGTACGGCGGTTCGCGCAGCAGCCGCTGGAAGTGGACCGTGCCCAGATACTTGCCGGTGGGGGTCTCGTCGGGTGGGCGGCAGACGTAGACCTGGGCGGCGAGCGCGGGGGACAGGTCGGGGTTGCGGACCCGTGCGAGGGCGTCGGCGACGGTCGCGTCGGGGCGCAGGATGATCGGTTCGGTGGTCATCAGACCGCCGGCGGTGTGCTCCTCGTAGGACATCAGCCGCCGCATGTCGGCCGCGTCGTCGGGCTGCATCAGGCTCAGCAGCCGTTCCTTGTCCGCCTCGGGCAGCTCGGCGAGCAGGTCGGCCGCGTCGTCGGGGTCCATGGCCTCCAGGACGTCCGCCGCGCGTTCCTCCTTCAGCTTGCCGAGGATCTCGATCTGGTCGTCCTCCGGCAGCTCCTCCAGGACGTCGGCGAGGCGGTCGTCGTCGAGGGCGGCGGCGACCTCGGCGCGCCGCTTGGCGGAGAGGTGGTGCAGGACGTTGGCGAGGTCGGCGGGGCGCAGCTGCTCGAAGGTGGCGAGGAGGCTCTCGGCGCCCTGTCCGTGCTCCTCCAGGGAGAACCCGGTCACCGCCGACCACTCCACCGTCAGCGTCTCGCCCTTGGCCCGGCGGAAGGCGCCGCCCTTCTTGCCCTTGCGGACGAAGACGCGGGTGATCTCCCAGTCGCGGCGGGCCGGGAGCTGCTGCACGGACACATCGAGGACGGTGACCTCCTCGCCGGTCTCGACGAGGGTGACCCGCCGGTCGAGCAGTTCCCCGAAGACGAGCCGCTCGGTGGGCCGCTGCTCGAAGCGGCGGACGTTGACCACGCCGGTGGCGATGACCTGGCCGGACGCGACGCCCGTCACCCGGGTCATGGGCAGGAAGATACGGCGCCGGGTGGACAGTTCGACGACCAGACCGAGCAGCCGTGGGGGACGGCGGCCGACGCGGAGCATGACGACCAGGTCGCGTACGCGGCCCACCTGCTCGCCGTTGGGGTCGAAGACCGGGACACCGGCGAGGTGCGAGACGAAGATCCGGGGGGCACCGGCTGCCATGGCTGTGGTTCCCTGCTTCCTTTTCCGTACTGCGGTGCTGCTGGCTTCCTTTTCCGAACCTTCCCGATTGCCCGCTCCTGCGGGCTTCAGGCTAGCCCGTCCCGATCGGATACGCCCTGGTGAGCGGTCCCGACGGACCCGTTCCGACGGCGCCCCGGGACCCCGGTACGCTGCCGTACGCCGCTCAGCACACCCCCGCAGAAAGGCAGCCTCCCCTGTGACTGCGATTCCCCAGGGCCGTACCCGCCGGGCCGCGCTGCTGAGCGCGATGTGCGCACTGGTCGTGGGTCTGGGAGCGGGGTGCAGCGAGGATCCGGACGCGGGCACGAACGGCGTGGGCAAGCTGCCCGCCGCGCAGATCCAGGCGAAGACGAAGACGGCGGCCGGGTCGGTGGACGCGGTGCGGTTGGCGGGGACCGTGGTCACCAGCGGCCGTACGTACAAGCTCGACATGCGGCTGAAGGAGGACGGCGGCTCCGGCTCGGTCACCTCCGAGGGGGCCACCTTCCATCTGCTGCGGGTCGGCGAGCAGCTGTACCTGAAGGCCGACGCGGCGTTCTGGACGCATGAGGACGGCGCGTCCGACGACGACGCGAAGGACACCGCCGCCGCGGACAAGCTCGACGGCAAGTACGTGAAGGTGCCGTCGGGGGACCCCTCGTACAAGAAGTTCAGCGTCTTCACGGACAAGGACCTCCTTCTCGACGGTCTGCTGACCCTGCACGGCGCGGTGAAGACGGACGGCCACCACGAGCAGTCCGGCATCCGCACCATCCGCATCACCGGGGACGGCGGCGACGGCGGCACCCTGGACGTCTCCCTGGAGGGCGAGCCGTACCCGCTGCGCCTGGTCCGGGCAGGCGGCGCGGGCACCCTGACCTTCTCGTCCTGGGGCAAGGACTTCACCCTGGAGGAGCCCCGGAAGGGCGAAACGGTGGATTACGGCCAACAGCTCCCGACGTCGTAGACGTCCTGGGGCGCGGGGAACCGCGCGGCCGGCCCCCACGGCCCGCACCCGGGGAACTACCGCTTCCGCCGCCGCACCAACAACCGGTGCAGCCCCGCGGGGATCGCCTCACGCGTGGTGGCGGGCGACGGCACGGGCCGCGCCGCCAGATCCCCCTCGGGCAGCGGCAACACACCCCCCGTCGGCTCCAGGCGGAGCACCCGGCACTCCCGCGCCCAGCGCCCCGGCATCGCCTCACCGTCGGCCGCGTTCAACCGCTTGCCCTTGAGCTCGGCGACAGCCGCCTCCCACGGCTCCGACCCCGGCGCGAGCTGGACGACCGCGGCCGTCCAGGAGACCAGCCGGCCCCCCTTGTCCTTGCTGCGGACGGTGACCTCGGCGGTGCCGCCCCCGGCGAGCCCCGGCAGCGGCTGCTCCCCGGGCCCGTCGCCGACCACGCAGGCCGCGCCCTCGTGCCACGCGTGCCACAGCGCACGCGCGGCCGGTTCACCCGCGCCCTTGACCCAGATGAGGCCGGACTTCTTGGTGGCCTCCTCGACGAGGGCCTGGTCGAGCAGCTCGCTAGTCATGGGCTCAGCGTATCCAGCCGCGCTCAGAGCCAGCCGTTGCGCTTCAGGGTGCGGTGGATGCCGACACACATCCCGACCATGACCGTCATGACGACGGGGTAGCCGAACTTCCAGTGCAGTTCCGGCATGTAGTCGAAGTTCATGCCGTACACCCCGCAGACCATCGTCGGTACGGCGATGATGGCCGCCCAGGACGTGATCTTGCGCATGTCCTCGTTCTGCGCGACGGAGGCCTGCGCGAGGTTGGCCTGGAGGATCGAGTTGAGCAGCTCGTCGAAGCCGACGACCTGCTCCTGGACGCGGGCGAGGTGGTCGGCGACGTCACGGAAGTACTTCTGGATGTCGGGGTCGACCAGCCGCATCGGCCGCTCGCTGAGGAGCTGCATCGGCCGCAGCAGCGGGGAGACGGCCCGCTTGAACTCCAGCACCTCACGCTTGAGCTGGTAGATCCGGCCGGCGTCGGTGCCGCGCGGGGTGCCCTTGCGGCCCGGCGAGAACACCTCGGTCTCGACCTCGTCGATGTCGTCCTGGACGGCGTCGGCGACCGCGATGTAGCCGTCGACGACGTGGTCGGCGATCGCGTGCAGCACCGCCGAGGGGCCCTTGGCGAGCAGCTCGGGGTCGTCCTGGAGGCGGTGGCGCAGCGCGCGCAGCGAGCCCTGGCCGCCGTGCCGGACGGTGATGAAGAAGTCCTTGCCGGTGAAGCACATGACCTCACCGGTCTCCACGACCTCGCTGTTGGCGGTCAGCCGGTCGTGCTCGACGTAGTGGATCGTCTTGAAGACGGTGAAGAGGGAGTCGTCGTAGCGCTCCAGCTTGGGGCGCTGGTGGGCCTGCACCGCGTCCTCCACGGCCAGCGGGTGCAGCCCGAACTCGCCCGCGATGCCGGAGAATTCGGCCTCGGTCGGCTCGTGCAGCCCGATCCACACGAAGCCGCCGTCGCGCCGGACCTGGCGCATGGCCTCCTGCGGGGTCAGCGCGTGCCCGAACTCGACGCGGCCGCCGTCGCGGTAGACGGCGCAGTCGACGACGGCCGACGGCATCGCCGGGTCGCGGGTGGTGTCGTAGGCGCCGGTGTCCACCCGGACACCGCCCTTGCGGACGCCGCCCTTGAGCAGGGAGGGGCGGGCTGGGCGGACCACGGCACGCAGGTCGCGGATCATCGACATGGCAGGGCTCCTTCGCGTCGGGCAACGAAAGGCCGTTTGACGGGTGGAACTACCCGGAATGGGGACGTCCTGCTTCGGATGTTTGGCACGTCCACAAAGCGGGGAGCACCGCACCGTCGCGGTGGCGAGTTTCGCTGCTGATTGAGATCAGACGGATGCTGCTGATTCAGATCAGACAGATCAGGCAAAACGAAACGAAGTGCTCTTCCGCGTGAAGACGCGAACAGGGAAGGCGGCGGTCAGCCGGAACCAGGAGCAGCATCAGCGGCCGGAAGAGCGAGTGGTACTGCACGGGTGACTTCGATCCATGACAGCCCCACCTCCTCCAGCCGGTCCCTCGTAAGGGAGTCCCATCGGGCGTCGGGACAAGATCGCGACTCCCCCAGTGCCTTGACGGCCTGGGCGGTAACCCCGTCTGCGTGCTGCCCCAACCACCGGCCCAGAGTATCAGTCGCCTGAAGTGTCAAGGCGCTGCTTTGCCCGGTACTGACGAGTTCTATGCTCGCGACATGGCTGATGTTCTTCCTCTCGTCGAGGCCCGGTTGCGTACGGCGCTGGGCGAGCCGGACGCCCGCGCGGCGGTCACCTTCCTCGGTACGGACCGCATCGAGGTGCTCCGCTTCCATGAGGGCGACATCGTCCGTTACGCCACGCTCGGCATGTCCGCGCAGCCGATGACGGACCCCACCGCGGTCCTCGCCGACCCCGTCAAGGGTCCCCGCGCCGAACTGGTCGTCTCCGTACGGGGCGGGCTCGCCGAGACCGACAAGGTGCTCCGCCCGCTGGCCGTACTCGCCGCGTCTCCACAGGTCGAGGGCGTGGTCGTGGCCCCCGGCGCCTCCCTGGACGTCGGTGAACCGCTGTGGCCCGGCGCCCCGTTCAGCTCGGTCCTGGTCGCCGAACCGGGCGGCCTGGTGGAGGATCTGGAACTGGACGAGCCGCTCGACCCGGTCCGCTTCCTCCCGCTGCTCCCCATGACCGCGAACGAGGCCGCCTGGAAGCGGGTGCACGGCGCCCAGGCACTCCAGGAGCGCTGGCTGACGAACGGGACGGACCTGCGGGATCCCGTCCGGAGGTCCGTCCCGCTCGACTGACGCTCCGTGAGGAACGTCACCAACCGGTGGCCGAAAAGGTGTGGTTGGCGCCGCCCGCCGATCCGTGGACCCGTCAGTTCGCGAAGACGGTGACCGAGTCCTCGGTGGAGTGTCGCAGCGTCAGCTCCTCGACCTCGTGCGTGAGCGCCTTCCGTCGTACGACGACCACTGCCGCGCCGAGCACCGCCGTGACCGCCGCGACCACGAACGGGACACGGGGGTCGGTCCACTCCTCGATCTTGGGCGCGAAGTAGGGCGCGGCCGCCGCGGCGAACCAGCGCACGAAGTTGTAGCCCGCGCTCGCCACCGGCCGCGGGGCGTCGGACACGCCGAGCGCCAACTCGGTGTAGACGGTGTTGTTCACGCCGATGAACGCACCGGACAGGACGGTGCAGACGATCGCCGCGGTGTGGTCGCCGTAGCCGAGGGCCAGCACGTCGGCCGCGAGCAGCACCAGTGAGCCGCCGAGCACCCTCAGCGAGCCGAACCGTTCCTGTAGGCGGGGCGCCACGAGGACCGAGAAGACGGCGAGCAGCACGCCCCACGCGAAGAACACCGCCCCCGACCTGTACGGGGTCATGTCCAGCACGAACGGGGTGAAGGCCAGCACGGTGAAGAACGTGTAGTTGTAGAAGAAGGCCGAGGCCGCCGCGGAGGCGAGACCGCCGTGGCCGAGCGCCTTCACCGGGTCGAGCAGCGAGATCCTGCGGGCCGGCTTCGGCTGCTCCTTCAGGAACGCCGTGACGCACAGGAAGCCGACCGCCATCAGGAACGCGGTGCCGAAGAAGGGGTAGCGCCAGCTCGCGTCCCCGAGCACCGCGCCGAGCAGGGGGCCGCAGGCCATGCCGAGGCCGAGGGCGGACTCGTAGAGCAGGATCGCCGTGGCGCTGCCGCCGGCCGCCGCGCCGACGATGACGGCGAGGGCCGTCGACACGAAGAGGGCGTTGCCGAGGCCCCAGCCCGCGCGGAAGCCGACGAGTTCGGCGACCGAGTCCGAGGTTCCGGCGAGGCCCGCGAAGACGACGACGAACGCGAGGCCGAGCAGCAGGGTCCGCCGGCCGCCGATCCGGCTGGAGACGAAGCCCGTCACCAGCATGGCGAACGCGGTGATCAGGAAGTACGAGGTGAAGAGCAGGGAGACCCGGCTGGGTGTGGCGTCGAGACCCTGGGCGATGGACGGCAGGATCGGGTCGACCAGTCCGATGCCCATGAAGGCGACGACGGACGCGCCGGCCGTCGCCCATACCGCCCTGGGCTGACGCAGAAGACCGGAGTTAGTTGGCATATACACACGATAAGTTAGATCGGCTAATTAATGCAAGCTGCACCTATCTTCCTCCGGGGAACCCGTTCCGTCCGGACGGGTGATCGTCCTTGACGTGGGCCTGCTCGGGTAGGACCGTGGGGCCCTATGAGGGGCGAACCCAGTTGCCCGAAGTGTGGTGGCCGGGTCAGGGCTCCCGGACTCTTCTCCGACTCCTGGCAGTGCGATGTGCACGGGACGGTGCATCCGCTGCAGCCCGTGATCCCGCCCAGCGTCGAGGCCCTCAGTGTCGTGGTGCACCGCACGCAGGTGCCCGTGTGGATGCCGTGGCCGCTGCCGGTCGGGTGGTTGTTCACGGGGGTGACCTACGCCGGTGACGACCGCAGCGGCGGACGTGCGACCGCCGTCGCCTGCTCCGGGCCGGGGCCGCTGGGCGGCGTCGCCGAGCTGATCCTCGTCGCGGAGGAACTCGGAGTCGGTCTCGGCGCGCGGTACGCCGGTATCGACGGGCCGGATCCGGGGCCCTACATGAGCGTCGAGAAGCCGGCGCAGGCGAAGGTGCTGGCGGTGGGGCGGCCCACGCCGTTGTGGCATGTCTCGGGGGTGCCGGACGACCGGGCCGTGTTCGCGGGGGAGGCCCGCGGGCTCTGGCTGTGGGCGGTGGTCTGGCCCGAGCAGGCCGGGCTGCTGATGTACGACGAGCTGGTGCTGACGGATCTGCGGGACGCGGGGGCGGAGGTGGAGTTGGTGCCGTGCGGGGCGCTGTCGCCGCGCTTGCTCAAGCCGTAGGGGTGTGTTGTCGCCGCGCTTGCTCAAGCCGTGGGGGTGCGTTGTCGCCGCGCTTGCTCAAGCCGTGGGGGTGCGTTGTCGGGTGCGGGTGGTGGGGGCTTGTCGCGCGGTTCCCCGCGCCCCTTCAGGTGGGGTGCCCTGGCGTTTGTGTAGGGGGTGAACCTCGCTTTCGGGTGTGACATTCGGTGTTCGAATCTGGGCTATGCTGAGGCGTCCCTTCCGTGTGCCGTCCGCTTGGAGTTCGTTCGTGCGTATCGATCTGCACTGCCACTCCACGGCCTCCGACGGTACGGACACCCCCGCCGAGCTGGTGCGCAACGCTTCCGCCGCCGGACTGGACGTCGTCGCGCTGACCGATCACGACACCACCCGCGGGTACGCGGAGGCGATCGGCGCGCTGCCCGAGGGGCTCACCCTCGTCACCGGTGCCGAGCTGTCGTGCCGGATCGACGGGATCTCCCTGCACATGCTGGCCTACCTCTTCGACCCCGAGGAGCCCGCCCTGCTCGCCGAGCGGGAGCTGGTGCGCGACGACCGGGTGCCGCGGGCGCGGGGCATGATCGCCAAGCTCCAGGGGCTCGGCGTGCCCGTCACCTGGGAGCAGGTCGCGCGGATCGCCGGTGACGGTTCCGTGGGCCGGCCGCATGTCGCGACCGCGCTGGTCGAGCTGGGTGTCGTACCGACCGTGAGCGACGCCTTCACCGAGGACTGGCTGGCCGACGGCGGCCGAGCCTATGTCGAGAAGCACGAGACGGACCCCTTCGAGGCGATCCGGCTGGTCAAGGGCGCGGGCGGGGTCACCGTCTTCGCACACCCGGGCGCGAGCAAGCGCGGCCGCACGGTCCCCGAGTCCGCGATCGCCGAGATGGCCGCCGCGGGCCTCGACGGCATCGAGGTCGACCACATGGACCACGACGAGGACACCCGCGCCCGGCTGCGCGGACTCGCCAAGGACCTCGGGCTCCTCGTCACCGGCTCCTCGGACTACCACGGCAGCCGCAAGACCTGTGTGCTCGGCGAGTACACCACCGACCCCGAGGTGTACGGGGAGATCACCCGGCGCGCCACCGGGGCGTTCCCCGTGCCGGGGACCGGCGGGGTCTGAGGGTCACCTCCGCCCGCCCGTCCCCTCTTCCCCGCAAGGCCTGTGTACTGATGTTCGACGTCGCCGTTTTCGGCTCCCTCTTCCTGACCCTTTTCGTCATCATGGATCCCCCCGGGATCACCCCGATCTTCCTCGCCCTGACCGCCGGACGCCCCGGCAGGGTGCAGAAGCGGATGGCCTTCCAGGCCGTCTGTGTCGCGGGCGGTGTCATCACCGTCTTCGGGCTGCTGGGGCACCAGATCCTGAACTATCTGCATGTCTCCGTGCCCGCGCTGATGATCGCGGGCGGGCTGCTGCTCCTGCTGATCGCGCTCGACCTGCTCACCGGCAAGACCGACGAACCGAAGCAGACGAAGGACGTGAACGTCGCGCTCGTCCCGCTCGGCATGCCGCTGCTGGCCGGGCCCGGGGCGATCGTGTCCGTCATCCTGGCCGTGCAGAAGGCCGACAGCGTCGCCATGCAGGTGTCGGTGTGGGTGGCGATCCTCGCGATCCATGTCGTGCTGTGGCTGGTGATGCGCTACTCGCTGCTGATCATCCGCGTCATCAAGGACGGCGGTGTGGTCCTGGTGACCCGGCTCGCGGGCATGATGCTCTCCGCGATCGCCGTGCAGCAGATCATCAACGGGATCACCCAGGTCGTCCGGGCCGGCTGAGCCCGCGTACGCGCAGAGCCCCGTACGGCGATCGGCGCCGTACGGGGCTCTGAAGTGTGGTGAGCGCCGCGGACTATGAGGCCGCGGAGTCGGCCGGTCGGATCCACAGCCGCTGCCCGATGGCGGCGGCGTCCTGCACGATCCGGTTGACGGAGGCGGCGTCCACGACGGTGCAGTCCACGGGCGTGCCGTCGACGTCGTCGAGTCGCATGATTTCGAAGCGCACGGGCTTCTCCCTTCGTCTGGTCATCCTCCTGGAGGATTGCTTGCTACATGAGGAGTCAACGGGCTGCGTGTTACAAACATTCCCTACGCTAAAGAAATTTTTCGAACGACTAATTACCGGCGGGTAAGAGAGTGTGCGGAGACTGAACGGGATCGGTTGTGTTCACAGCGTGACCGCCGGGACAATGGAGGTGATGAACGACGACCTCCCGGCCCTCGCCGCCCGCATCGACCGTACGAACGAGCTGCTGACCCGCATGCTCGCCGAGGTGGCCAAGACACCCTCGACCCACGCGATCTTCGTCGACGCGGGGTACCTCTACGCCGCCGCGGGCCGGCTGATCGCCGGGACGGAGGACCGCAGGGCCTTCGACCTCGACGCCGAAGGGCTGATCGAGGCGCTCATCGACCGCGCCCGCACGATCTTCGCGGACAGCCGGCTGCTGCGCGTCTACTGGTACGACGGCGCCCGACGCCGCATCCACACCGCCGAGCAGCAGTCCATCGCCGAACTCCCCGACGTCAAGGTCCGCTTGGGCAACCTCAACGCCAACAACCAGCAGAAGGGCGTCGACTCCCTGATCCGGACCGACCTCGAGTCCCTGGCCCGGCACCGCGCCATCAGCGACGCCGCCCTCCTCGGCGGCGACGAGGACCTGGTCTCGGCGGTGGAGGCCGCACAGGGGTACGGCGCCCGCGTCCACCTCTGGGGCATCGAGGCACCCGAGGGCCGCAACCAGGCCGAGCCGCTGCTCTGGGAGGTCGACAGCCAGCGCACCCTCGACCTCGACTTCTTCAAGCCGTACGTCGCCCGGCGCACCGCCCCCGCCTACGAGGCGAGCGGCGCCACCCGGCCCACCCGCGAGGACGTCCGCTTCGTCGGCGCCCAGATCGCGGCGAAGTGGCTCGCGGCACGCGGCCGGGAGGCCCTCGCCGAGCTGCTCCCCGGCCACCCCTATCTGCCCGGCTCCGTCGACCAGGACCTCCTGGTGGAGGCCGAGGGCATCCTCCAGTACTCCCTGCGCGGCCAGTCCGACCTGCGGCGCGCACTGCGGGACGGGTTCTGGGAGCACGTACAGACGCAGTACTAGCCCGTGCGGGGGTGTCCGTCCCAGAAGTCGGCGAGGGCGTGGGCCGTCGGGAGGGGCTGGTCCAGGTTCGGTGAGTGCTCGGCCTCCGGGACGACGGTCCGGTCGGCCCGCAGCTCCACGGCCATCGCGTCGAGGAGAGGCAGCGGCCAGGTGTCGTCCCGTGCCCCCGACAGGACGTGGAAGGGCAGTCGTACGGCGGCCAGTTCGGCCACGCGGTTCGGCTCCGCGCACAGCTGCCGGCCCGTGGCGAGCAACTGGGCGGGCTTGTGGTTCAGCCAGCGCAGCCGCAGCTGCTCGGGATCGCCGAAGCCGCGAGCCGGACCCCCGACCTCCTCCGGCGGCCCCATCGCCCGGATCGCCTCCCACACCTCGGGCATCGTCATCACGGCGAGCGCGTCGTGCAGCAGCTTCACACGCAGCTTCTGCGACTCCGAGATCTCGGCCGGCCCCGAGGACATCAGGGTGAAGGACACGAAGGGGGAGTGGTCGATCAGGACCGCCGCACGGGCGATCTGGCCGCCCAGGGAATGTCCCACGAGATGCACGGGTGTGCCGAGCGCCGCCGCCTGCGCGAGCACGTCCCGGGCCAACTCCTCGCGGGCGTAGGGGGATTCGTCGTCGGCCGGCCCGTCCGACTCGTTCTGCCCGCGCCCGTCCACGGCCACCATCCGGTAGCCGCGCGCCGCGAGGGGCCCGTGGAGCCGGTGGAAGTCCTCCTTGCTGCCGGTGAATCCGGGCAGCAGCAGCGCCACGCCCCGCTCCTCGACACCGGCGGCCACCGGCGAGTCGACGACGGCGAAGTCACCGCGTGCGGTCCGCAACGGGTACGCACGGGCACCGGGAGGCGGAGGGAACGGGGTCGAGGAGTCGATCGGCCTGGTCACGTGCCGAGGCTACCCGGAGGGGCTCGCGGCGGAACGCGCGGCCGTCCACCGGGGGGTGGGGAACGCCGACGGCCCGGTTCCTCCGGGTGGAGGAACCGGGCCGTCGGGCCGTGCAGCCGGTGTGTCAGCCGTCCGTGGGATCCGCCGCGGCGGTGGCCTTACGGGTGCGGCGCACCCTCGGCTTCACCTCGGCGGCGTCGACCGCGGCGTCCGCCGTGGCCGCCGTCTTACGGGTACGGCGCGGCTTGGCCTCCGCCTGCTCGGCCGTGGCCTGAGCCGGGATCTCGGCGGTCACCGCGGCGGCGGCCTTGCGGGTACGGCGCGGCTTGGCCTCCGTGGCCTCGGCCGTGTCCACGGCGACCTCCGCCGAAGCGGTGGCGGCGGTCTTGCGGGTGCGACGGGGCTTCGCCTCGGTCACCTCAGTCACCTCGACGGCTTCCGCCGGAGCGGCGGCCGCGGTCTTGCGGGTGCGACGGGGCTTCGCCTCGGTCACCTCGACGGCCTCCGACGCCGGAGCGGCGACCGCGACCTTCCGCGTGCGGCGCGGCTTGGCCTCCGTGCCCTCGGCGGTGTCCACGGCGGCCTCCGCCGGAGCGGCGGCGGTCTTGCGGGTGCGGCGCGGCTTGGCCTCCGCCTCCACCGCCGTGGCCTGGGCCGGGATCTCGGCCGTGGTGGCCGTCTCCGGAGCCTCGGCGACCTTGCGGGTGGTCCGGCGCCGGGGCTTGGCCTCGACGGCCTCGGCCGTGTCGACCACGGCCTCCGCCGGAGCGGCGGCGGCCGTCTTGCGGGTGCGGCGCGGCTTGGCAACCGCCTCGGTGGCCTCCGCCTCCGCCTCCGCCTCCGGAGCGCCGGCGGCGGCCTTCCGCGTACGGCGCGGCTTGGCTTCGACGGCCTCGGCGGTGTCGACCGCGGTTTCCGCCGGGGCGGTGGTGGCGGTCTTGCGGGTGCGGCGCGGCTTGGCCTCCGCGGCCTCGGCCGTGTCCACGGCGGTTTCCGCCGGGGCGGTGGTGGCCGTCTTGCGGGTGCGGCGCGGCTTGGCTTCGACGGCCTCGGCCGTGTCGACCACGGCCTCCGCCGGAGCGGTGGTGGCCGTCTTGCGAGTGCGGCGCGGCTTGGCTTCGACGGCCTCGGCGGTGTCGACCGCGGTTTCCGCCGGGGCGGTGGTGGCGGTCTTCCGCGTGCGGCGCGGCTTGGCCTCGACGGCCTCGGCCGTGTCGACCGCGGTCTCCGCAACGGCCTCGGCGGCCGGAGTCGCGGCAGCGGCCTTGCGGGTGCGGCGGCGCGGTGCGGCGGGGACCTCGGCGGCCGGCTCCGTGCCCTCGGCCGTGGCCACGGCCGTTTCGGCGGACGGGGCCTGAGCCGGCGTCAGCTCCGCAGCCGGGGCCGTCTCGGTGGCCGGGGTGGTCTCCGCGGACCTACGGGTGCGGCGGCGGCGCGGCTTGGCCGGACCCTCGGTGCCCTGCGCGGTCCCGGCGGGGTCCAGGGAGGGGCCCTCCGCGGTCGTCAGGGCCGTCTCCGCGGCCTCGGGAGCCGCGGGCGTCACCGCTGTCACGACGGTCGCCTCGGCGGCCGCTCCGCCGCGCGTACGGCGTCGACGGCGCGGGGTGCGGGACGCGGGGGCCTCCTCGGCCACGGGCGTCTGCTCCGTCGTGGAGACCTCCGGTGCTCCGTCGAGGCCGGCTCCGCCGCGCGTACGACGGCGACGGCGCGGCGTACGGGCCGGACGCTCGCTCTCGGAACGGTCGGCGGAACGGGACTCGCCCCGGCCACCGCGCTCGCCACGGCCCCCACGCTCACCCCGGCCGCCGCGCGCACCGCGGCCGCCCGGCTCGCCCAGGTCCTCCAGCTCCTCCGCGTCCAGCCCCGCGCGCGTGCGCTCGGAGCGCGGCAGGACACCCTTGGTGCCCGCGGGGATGTTCATCTCCTCGAAGAAGTGCGGGGAGGTGGAGTACGTCTCCGGCGGATCGTTGAACGAAAGCTCCAGCGCCTTGTTGATGAGCTGCCAGCGCGGGATGTCGTCCCAGTCGACGAGCGTGACCGCGATGCCCTTGGCGCCCGCGCGGCCCGTACGGCCGACGCGGTGCAGGTACGTCTTCTCGTCCTCGGGCGTCTGGTAGTTGATGACGTGCGTGACGCCCTCGACGTCGATGCCGCGCGCGGCGACGTCGGTGCAGACGAGCACGTCCACCTTGCCGTTGCGGAAGGCGCGCAGCGCCTGCTCGCGCGCTCCCTGGCCGAGGTCGCCGTGGACCGCGCCGGAGGCGAAGCCGCGCTGCTTGAGCTGGTCGGCGAGATCGGCGGCGGTGCGCTTGGTGCGGCAGAAGATCATGGCGAGGCCACGGCCCTCGGCCTGCAGGATGCGCGCGACCATCTCGGGCTTGTCCATGTTGTGCGCGCGGTACACGTGCTGCGAGATGTTCGCGACGGTCACGCCCTCGTCGTCCGGCGCGGTGGCGCGGATGTGCGTGGGCTGCGACATGTAGCGGCGGGCGAGCCCGATGACCGCGCCCGGCATGGTCGCCGAGAACAGCATGGTCTGACGGCGCGCCGGCAGCAGGTTGATGATCTTCTCGACGTCGGGCAGGAAGCCCAGGTCGAGCATCTCGTCGGCCTCGTCGAGGACGAGGGACTTGATGTGCTGGAGGTTCAGCTTCTTCTGGCCCGCGAGGTCGAGGAGCCGGCCCGGGGTGCCGACGACGACGTCGATGCCCTTCTTGAGGGCCTCGACCTGGGGCTCGTAGGCCCGGCCGCCGTAGATGGCGAGGACGCGCACGTTGCGGACCTTGCCGGCGGTCAGGAGGTCGTTGGTGACCTGGGTGCACAGCTCGCGCGTGGGGACGACGACGAGCGCCTGCGGGGCGTCGGTCAGGTCCTCGGGCCTGGCGCGGCCCGCCTCGACGTCGGCCGGGACGGTCACGCGCTCGAGGAGCGGGAGCCCGAAGCCGAGCGTCTTGCCGGTGCCGGTCTTGGCCTGGCCGATGACGTCCGTGCCCGACAGGGCCACGGGGAGCGTCATCTCCTGGATGGGGAAGGGAGTGGTGATGCCGACGGCCTCCAGGGCCTCGGCGGTCTCGGGAAGGATTCCGAGCTCTCGGAACGTCGTAGTCAGGGTGCTGCCTCTTCTGTGTACGCGGTGCGAGGCGAGCGCGGGGGTCTTTGACGGACCGTGCCGGGGACGTCGGCTGCCTTACGGGCAAACCGCATGCGGCAAGCCGTATGACACGGGACCTCTGCCGACGCTCTAGCGCTCGTACCGCTGGGAGGTTCCCTCCGGTCGTCGTACGCGATGTGCCGTACGGCCGGGGAGGGCTGTCGGGTCGGAGCCGATCGGGCCACCGACCGGGCATCCTCATACGTGCGGCCCGTCGAATATTCGGCAGGCGCATTACCACCATACCCCGGAATCGTGCACACGCGATGGCCGATTCGGTCACGTTGTGGTTGTCACACCGCTGGACGGGGTCGCTCGCGTCTTCGTGGTCACACTGATTGACCAGGGACTTCCGGCGCGCGACGAGCGGGCTATTGTGCGCTGCATGACCACCTCTGACAAGCCTGACAACGCCTCCGACGAGCCCGCCGAGCCCACCGAGTCCGCCGAAGCCGCCACGGGGATCGCCGCCCAGGACTGGGCGCGGGCCTCCGCCGAACCGCAGTACCGGGCCGCGGTCGTGGACCTGCTCGGCGCCCTCGCGTACGGCGAGCTGGCCGCGTTCGAGCGGCTCGCGGAGGACGCCAAGCTGGCGCCCACGCTGGAGGACAAGGCGGAGCTGGCGAAGATGGCCTCGGCCGAGTTCCACCACTTCGAGCGGCTGCGCGACCGGCTCACGGAGATCGGCGAGGAGCCCACGGCGGCCATGGAGCCGTTCGTCGCCGCGCTCGACGGCTTCCACCGGCAGACGGCGCCCTCGGACTGGCTGGAGGGCCTGGTCAAGGCGTACGTCGGCGACTCGATCGCCAGCGACTTCTACCGTGAGGTCGCGGTCCGGCTGGACAGCGACACCCGCGCCCTGGTGCTCGCCGTGCTGGACGACACCGGTCACGCCGGTTTCGCGGTGGACCGGGTCCGCGCGGCGATCGACGCCGACCCGCGGGTGGGCGGACGGCTCGCGCTGTGGGCGCGGCGTCTGATGGGCGAGGCCCTGTCGCAGTCCCAGCGGGTGGTCGCCGACCGGGACGCGCTGTCGACGATGCTCGTGGGCGGGGTCGCGGACGGCTTCGACCTCGCCGAGGTCGGCCGTATGTTCTCCCGGATCACCGAGGCCCACACCAAGCGGATGGCGGCGCTGGGGCTCGCGGCCTGAGAGCCTCCTGGTCCTCTGCGCCGGCGCCGAGCGGACCGCTACGGCGGGATGTGTGGCCGTCCGCTACGCCGGGGCCGAGCGGCGGCGCAGGCGGGCGGCCGGGCGGAGGAGCAGGGAGACCGAGGCGGCGGAGACGACCGCCGCGCCGATCAGGCTCGGGAGCAGGGTGCCGGGGCCCAGCGCGCTGTGGGTGACGAAGTCACCGAACAGGGCTCCGGCGATGCCCGTCGCGAGGACGAGGGCGCGGACCGGCAGACGGTGGGACAGGCGCTGGAGCGCCACCCACGCGAGCGCGAGACCGAGCACGGCGGAGCCGAGCGCTTCCAAGATCATGTGGGTCCCTCCCGAGCGGCGGGCCGTGCACCGAGGTCGTAGCCCGTCATACCCGTGACCTGCGGAATGCAATCCTCCTGTGGGGACCACTTGTGAGGCGTCGGTGAACGCGCGAAGGGGCCCGGCGGTCGTACGGACCGCCGGGCCCCTTCGCGTGATGCGTGCCCTGCTCGTGCCTACAGCGCGCCGAAGCCCACCTTGCGCGGGGCGGGCTCGCCCAGCTCGACGTAGGCCAGGCGGTCGGCCGGAACCAGGACCTTGCGGCCGTGCTGGTCCACGAGGCTGAGCAGCTGCGACTTGCCGGCCAGCGCCTCGGCCACCACGCGCTCGACTTCCTCGGGCGTCTGACCGCTCTCCAGAACGATCTCGCGGGGCGCGTGCTGCACGCCGATCTTGACCTCCACGGCTATGTCCCTCCGACGGTCATGGGGTGCGCGGGCGTCCGCGCCGTACGCTGCACACATTAGCCCGGTGAGGGGACGTACACGGCGCGGCCGTCCACGCCAGGAGCGAACAGCGGGCGGGAACAAACGGACGAGGCGCGCCGCGGCTCAGTGCTGATCGGTGCCGTGCAGCGGGAAACCGGCGATGCCCCGCCACGCCAGCGAGGCGAGGAGCTGGACCGCCTGGTCGCGCGGGACGCTGCGGTCGCTGTGCAGCCAGGAGCGGGCGACGACCTGCGCCAGACCGCCCAGACCGGAGGCCAGCAGCATCGACTCCGCGCGCGAGAGGCCGGTGTCCTCGGCGATGACGTCGCAGATCGCCTCGGCGCACTCGTTGGTGACCTTGTCCACGCGCTCGCGCACCGCGGGCTCGTTGGTCAGGTCGGACTCGAAGACGAGGCGGAAGGCCCCGCCGTCGTCCTCGACGTACGCGAAATAGGCGTCCATCGTCGCGCGGACGCGCTGCTTGTTGTCGGTCGTCGACGCGAGCGCGCCCCGCACCGCCTGGATCAGCGACTCGCAGTGCTGGTCCAGCAGGGCGAGGTAGAGGTCGAGCTTGCCCGGGAAGTGCTGGTAGAGCACCGGCTTGCTGACACCGGCCCGCTCGGCGATGTCGTCCATGGCGGCGGCGTGGTAGCCCTGCGCCACGAAGACCTCCTGGGCCGCGCCCAGCAGCTGATTCCGTCGGGCACGGCGCGGCAGGCGCGTGCCTCGCGGGCGTGCCGCCTCTGTCTGCTCGATGGCTGTCACGCCGCCTCCCAAAGTCGTCCTCGTGCGGTGAGCGCCGCGCCGCCATCGTACTTTTCGGTAACCCCGCGGCGCGCGGTGCGAGCGCAGAATTTCACGGACCGGACGATCACAAAAGCGGTACAGAAGGTTTCGAAGCGGTGCAGTCCGGGCAGAATGGGCCCCCGCTCCTGTTCACGATGGAGCCGGATGGAGCTGAATGGAGCCGGGGGAGCCGGGTGGGGCCGTCCGGTCAGCGGTAGTCGTCCTCGTCCAGCGAGACCACGCGCGCCTGTTCGGCGAGATCCGCCTCGTTCGCCCGGGCGGGGTCCACCCCCTCCAGGGGGTCGTCGCGCTCCGCGGTGACGTCCTCGTACTGCTCGGCGACGGCGTTCTCCGGCGCCTCGACGTCGATCTCCCCGAAGTCGTCGTCCTCTTCGGCGAACGTCTCGGGGTCGGTGGGGTCAACGGCCATGCTGGGCTCCCTTCCAACGAACGCCCCCGGAACACATGGGGGCCACACAGCGGGTGCCCTCAGTACGAGCCTAGGAGACACCCGTTTCGGACGCTATGCGATGTGCCCCCCAATCGCGCCGGTATCGCTCCGCGCCCCGCTGCGCCCCTGTGACGCCGAACACACATGGCCGCACGTGATCGTCTCGTAACATTGCCCGCATGTCTTCGACCGAGCTGCCCTCCGTGCCGCCCACCAGTGTGCTGCCGAAGGTGGCCGCCGTCAGGGTCGCCGAGGGCGAGCGGCTGCGGTCGGTCGGGCTGCCGGGCGTCACCCTGACCGTCCGGTCCAGGCCGCCCGCGCGCGAGGGACTCGAACCCGCTCTGTACGTGCACGGCCTCGGCGGTTCCTCGCAGAACTGGTCCGCGCTGATGGCCCTGCTCGACGGGGCCGTGGCGAGCGAGGCCGTCGACCTGCCCGGCTTCGGCGACTCCCCGCCGCCGGACGACGGCAACTACTCCATCACGGCACACGCGCGTGCGGTGATCCGCTACCTCGACGCGTCCGGCCGCGGCCCCGTGCACCTCTTCGGCAACTCCCTCGGCGGCGCGGTGTCCACGCGCGTCGCGGCGGTGCGCCCCGACCTCGTGCGCACCCTGACCCTGGTCTCGCCGGCCCTGCCCGAGCTGCGCGTGCAGCGCACCGCGATCCCCACCGGGCTCGCCGGTCTGCCCGGGGTGACCGCGCTCTTCAGCAGGCTGACGCGCGAGTGGACGGCCGAGCAGCGCGTCAGAGGCGTGCTCGCGCTCTGCTACGGCGATCCCGGCCGCGTCTCCCCGGAGGCGTTCCGGTACGCGGTGGAGGAGCTGGAGCGGCGGCTGCAGCTCCCGTACTTCTGGGACGCGCTGACCCGCTCCACGCGCGGGGTGCTCAGCGCCTACACCCTGGGCGGCCAGCACGGGCTGTGGCGCCAGGCCGAGCGCGTCCTCGCGCCCACCCTGCTGATCTACGGCGGCCGTGACCAGCTCGTCGGCTTCCGCATGGCCCGGCGTGCCGCCCGCGCCTTCCGCGACTCCCGTCTGCTCACGCTGCCGGACGCCGGGCACGTGGCGATGATGGAGTACCCCGAGACGGTGGCCACGGCGTTCCGGGAGCTGCTCGCCGAGAACGCCGACGCGAAACCGGGGGGCTGAGACACACGTGGGACGCCACAGCCGGCGTGGACCTGCGCCCAAGAGCGCACCCAAGAACCCTTCCCGCGCCTCCTCGGGGGGCTCTTCGGGCGCCTCGGGGCGCCACCCGGACGCCGCCCCGGTGCTGCTTCCCGACGGCACCCCGGCCCACGGGGTGCCCCGGTACCCCGACGGCACGCCCGCGCACGGCGTCCCGCAGGTCCGCGGCGGGCACCCCGAACAGCGGGAGGCCGGGGGCGGCTGGGGCGACCTCGGAGGCCGTCAGGCGGGCACGCCCGGACAGCCGGTGATACCGCGTCAGCGGCCCGTTCCGCCGCAGGGCCCCCGGCCGGGTCCCCGCCAGGAGTACCTCGACGCCTTCACCTCCGACGCCTTCGCCCCCGACGCCTTCGCCTCCGACGAGGACGTCGACGTCTTCACGCGCGCGAGACGGCTGTCGGCGCCCACGCGCGCGTCCGGCCCGTACCCGGACGATCCGCGCTCCTCCGCGGCCGACCGGGGCGCAGGCGGGCGCACGGGTGTCCCGGCCGGAGCCGACGCGGACGACGGCACGCCGCCCACGGGCGCGCCGGCCGACGGCAGGGGCGCCAAGGGGCGGACCTTCACCGGAATCGCCGCCGCGGCGGTCACGACCGTGCTGGCCGTCGTGGTGGCCGGGCAGGTGGCCGACGGCCGCGACGACGACCGCGTCCAGTCGCAGTCGGCCGCGGGGAAGGCCGCGGTCGGCGCCCTGGAGTCCGCCGCACCGAGCCCGTCCCTGTCCGCCTCCCCGGCCCCCGTGACGCTGACGTACGAGCAGAAGATGGACGCCAAGTACCGGATCGCCGCCACGCTCAAGGGGTCCGGGAAGTTCGACGTGATCCCCGGCGTCGACAAGGCGCCCGGCAAGGGGCAGAAGTTCACCTACCGGGTGGACGTGGAGCAGGGGCTCGGTCTCGACGGCGCGCTGTTCGCGCAGGCCGTGCAGAAGACCCTCAACGACGACCGCAGTTGGGCGCACGACAACGCGCGCACCTTCGAGCGGATCTCCTCGGGAAAGCCGGACTTCGTCATCACGCTCGCCAGCCCCGGCACCACCGCCTTCTGGTGCGCCAAGTCCAGCCTGGACACCACCGAGGACAACGTCTCCTGCGACTCGGCCGCCACCGAACGCGTCATGATCAATGCGTACAGGTGGGCCCAGGGATCACAGACATACGGCGATGCGATCCATGCGTACCGGCAGATGTTGATCAACCATGAAGTCGGCCACCGCCTCGGCCATCACCATGAGAACTGCCAGAAGGACGGCGAGCTCGCCCCCGTCATGCAGCAGCAGACGAAGTTCCTGGACCATCACGGGATTCACTGTCTGCCCAACCCCTGGCCGTACCCCAAGAGCTGACGTGACGGTGCGCATCCGAGTGATCTCTTAGCGCGACCGAACGCGACCCGCACGGGAAAGTTACGACCGTTCACCCCTTTTGGTGGCGCGATGGACAACCGTCCGTCGCGCCACCGCCTTGTCCGCTTACGTTCTTCCCGCTGCGAGCCGCCGGGTCAACGGCGGCTCCCCAGAGGGGAGATCGGGGGTGCGTGCGTGCGCATCGGACTGTTGACGGAGGGTGGCTATCCGTATGTGAGCGGTGACGCCGGACTCTGGTGCGACCGGCTCGTGCGCGGGCTCGGGCAGCACGAGTTCGACATCTACGCGCTCAGTGGCGGACCGCACCAGGAGGAGTCCGGCCTCGTCGTGCTTCCGCCGCAGGTCGGGCGGGTGCGGACAGCGCCCCTGTGGACCGCGGAGGAGGACGGGGTCGCGTACGGGCGGCGCGCACGCCGGCGCTTCACCGAGTGCTACGACGAACTGGTCGGCGCCCTGAGCGACAGCTCCGCCTCTCAGGCGGACCGTTTCGCCACCGGTCTCTACGGCCTTGCCGAACTCGCCCGCGACGAGGGCGGACTGGTGGGAGCGCTCCGCTCGGAGGGCGCCGTGCGCGCCCTGGAGCGCGCCTGCCGTGCGCCCGGCGCGCTGCGCACGGCGCGCGAGGCGCGCGTACCCGAACTGCTGACGGTGGCCGGGCAGCTGGAACGCGCCCTGCGCCCCCTCTCGCTCGACTGGTACGGGCCCCACGGCCGCGACGGCGACACGCTCGGCTCGGTGGACCTGTGCCATGCCGCGTCCGGCGGCCCGGCCGCCCTGCCCGGGCTGCTCGCGCGCCACTTCTCCGACGTACCGCTGCTCGTCACGGAGTACGGCGTACGGCTGCGGACGCACTACCTGACCTCGGGGGCGCCCGGCGCGCCCGCCGGCGAGAGCGCGCCCGCCGTGCGCGCCCTGCTCGCCGCCTTCCACACCCTGCTCGCCGCCGAGGTCTACCGGCAGGCGGCCCGCCTCACGCCCGGCAACGCCCACGCCCGCCGCTGGCAGGAACGCTGCGGCGCCGACCGGGCCAAGGTGCGCACGATCCACCCGGGTATGGACGCCACGCCCTTCGCGGCCGTGGGCGACGCCCCGGACACCGCCGATCCGCACACCCTGGTCTGGTCCGGCCGTGTGGAACCGGCCAAGGACCTCGTGTCCCTGCTGCACGCCTTCGCCCAGGTCCGCAAGGACGAGCCGAGGGCCCGGCTGCGGATCGTCGGCGCGTCGGCCGGGCCCGAGGGGCAGGCCTACCTGGGGCACTGCCGGACGCTCGCCGCCCAGCTCTTCCCCGACGAGGCCGAGGGCCCGCACGCCGTCGGCGAGAACCCGGTGTCCTTCGAGGAACCCGGCGGCCCCCGGACGCCGAGTCCCGCCGAGACCTACGCGGCCGGAGCGGTCGTCGTCCTGTCCAGCGTCGTCGAGGGGTTCCCGGTCGGTCTCGTGGAGGCGATGTTCTGCGGGCGCGCGACCGTGTCCACGGACGTCGGCGCGGTGGTCGAGGTCATCGGCGGCACCGGCCTCGTCGTCCCGCCGCGCAATCCAAGGGCGCTCGCGGAGGCGTGTGCGGCCCTGCTGCGCGATCCCGAGCGCCGTGCGCGCCTCGGCGCCGCCGCCCGCGCCCGCGCGCTGGAACTCTTCACCGTCGAGCAGAACATCGAGGCGTATCACGGGCTCTACCTCGAGGTCGTCTCCCAGTGCCCGGCCCGGGGGGTCGTCCTCGACCAGGACGGCGACCCCCGTCCGTTCGCCGTCCCCGCCGAGGCCCGGCTCCCCGGCCGCTGGACCGGCCTCGGCGCACGCGTCACCGCCCGCCGGGGCCCGGGCTGGACGGCGGGGCCGCCGGTGCGGGGCGTTCCGCCACGGAGCGCCGCGACACGGGGCGGACCGACGCCGGGCGCCTTTGGCCGGGACGCTTCGGCGCAGGCGGCTCCGCCCGTCGCCGCCGTTCCCTTCACCGAGGGGGCACGATGAGCGACCTGGGCGAACTGGACCGGCCCGGAACCCCCGAGAGGCCGACCACCACGCGCCGAGGGGCCGGCGACCCCGTGAAGGCGCTGATGCACCGTCACCGGGAGCTGTGCGAACGGGCCGTCGACCCCCTGGAGATCGCGGCGGGTCTGGAGGCCCACGGAGTCACCGACCGCACCGCGGCCCGTTTCCGGCACCGGGACGTCTTCTCCCTCGCCGAGGAGTTGTACGCCCGGGTCCCGCGCGGCGACGACACACGCCCGCGCCCGGCGCCCACCGCCCTCCCGCGCCCCCGCCCGGGCCGCGCCCTGCTCACCCTGCTGCCGGGCGCCCTGTGCGCCGTCGCCCTGACGGGACTGCGCCTCACCGAAGGGCGGACCCGCCTTCTCGTGGCCGCCGTCGGCGTCCTCGCGGTGACCCTCGCCCTGCGCCAGGCCCTCCGCAAGGGCCCGCTCGGCCCCCGCGCCGGCACCCGCCGCGGCCGGCTCCGGACCACCCTCTGGACCTGCTGGCTCCTCGCCTACGCGGCCCTCGGCGACGGCCTGCTCCGGGCCACCGTGGCAGGAGGCCCCGACGGGCCGCCCACCGGCGCGCCGGACGGCCCCTGGCCCTTCGCCCCCGCGCCCCTGCTCACCCTCACCCTGGCCTGCGCACCCGCCGCCTGCTGTGCCCACCTCCTGTCCGCCCGCGCCCGCCGCAGGCTCGACGCCAGCCGCGGCCTGGAGGAGTTCACCGCGTCCGTACAGCCCCTGCTGCTCGGTGTGTTCACGCTCTTCCTGGCCACGCTCGGCGCACTCACCGCCCTCGGCGCCGCGGCCCTGGACGAGCCGGCCGCGTACGCCCCCGTCCTCACCCTGGGCGCCCTCCTCTTCCTCGCCCGCCTCCTCACGGTCCACGGCTTCCCGCACCTCCCGGCCCTCGTCCTCGGCGCCACCGGAACCGCCGAAGCCCTCGCCCCGGCCACCGTCCTCGCGGGCCGACTGCCCGGCTGCGGCCTCCTCTCCGTCCCCGTCGAGACCCTCGTCACCGCCTGGGGCCCGGCGGCCCTCCCGGCCCTGCTCTGCGGAGCCGCCGCCCTGCCCCTGCTCGTCCACGCCACCCGCACCCTGACCAGAGCCTCGGCCCACGCACGAACGGCCCACCCGTGCTGAGCCCCCGACCACCGCGCGCAGCGCCACCCCCACCGTGCGCGGACCGCACGACGCACGCGCTCCTCCATCCCGCGGGCAACCGCACCACCCTCGAAGGAGAGACCAGATGACCACCTCCCGATCCGGAGCGACCGGAGCCACCGGGACACCCGCGGTCGCAGGAGCCCCCGCGGTCACAGGAGCGGCCGCAGCACCCGGGGCGAGCGGAGCCCACCCGGCCCCGACCGCCGCAGCGCGCACCCAGGGAGCCGCACGATGAGGGTCCTGCTGATCGGAGCCAACGGCTACCTCGGCCGCTTCGTCGCCGACCGCCTGCTCGCCGACCCGGCCGTCCAGCTCACCGCGCTCGGCCGCGGCGACGACGCCGACGTCCGCTTCGACCTCGCGTCCGGCAGCCCCGGCGCGCTCACCCGCTTCCTCGACGCGGTACACCCCCAGGTCGTCGTCAACTGCGCGGGCGCCACCCGTGGCGGTGCCCGCGAACTCACCCGGCACAACACCGTCGCCGTCGCCACCGTCTGCGAGGCCCTGCGCCGCAGCGGCTGCGGCGCCCGTCTCGTGCAGATCGGCTGCGGCGCCGAGTACGGCCCGAGCCAGCCCGGCTCCTCCACCGCCGAGGACGCCGTCCCCCGCCCCGGCGGCCCGTACGGCGTCAGCAAACTCGCCGCCACCGAACTCGTCCTCGGCTCCGGTCTGGACGCCGTCGTCCTGCGGGTGTTCTCCCCGGCCGGCCCCGGCACCCCGGCCGGATCCCCGCTGGGACGCCTCGCGGAGGCCATGCGCCGCGCCATGCAGTCCGGCGACGGCGAGCTCAAACTCGGCGGACTCGGCGCGCAGCGCGACTTCGTCGACGTCCGCGACGTCGCCCGCGCCGTGCACGCCGCCTCGCTCTCCGCCGCGCAGGGCGTCATCAACATCGGCTCCGGCCGCGCCGTCCGGCTGCGCGAAGCCGCCTCGGTCCTCGCGCGCGTGGCCGGATACGGCGGTGCCCTCCATGAACTCGACGGCCCGCCCGGCACCCATCTGAGGCCGGCCATCGGGCACCCCCGCGCCGACTCCGACCACGCGGCCCCGGTCGTGTACCCGTACCCGGACGGCTGCGGCAGCTGGCAGCAGGCCGATGTGCGCACCGCCCGCGACCGGCTCGGCTGGCGGCCCCGGATCGGTCTGGAGGAGTCCCTCGCCGACATCTGGATGGAGGCGGCATGTCGTATCTGACCGGTACGCCGACCGGCATCCCGAGCGCCGGGACCACCGACCTGCGCACCGGCCTCGGTGTGCCCGGTATGGCCCACCCCCTGCTCGCACCGGCCGAGTGGGGCGCTCTCGCCCGCGCGGGCGGCGCCCTGCACTGGGTCGTGCTGAACGTCGCCGACGGCCCCGGTGTCCGCCCCGACCCGCACTGCCTCCAGGCCGCGGGGGGACTGCGCAACGCGGGCGTCCGCGTCCTCGGGCACCTCGATCTCGTCCACGGCGTCCGCGCCCTCGCCGAGGTGCTCTCCGACGCACGGCGGCACCTCGACTGGTACCGGGTCGACGGCTTCCTCCTGGACCGCTGCCCGGCCGGACGCGCCGAACTCCCCGAGGTCCGCCGTACGGTCGACGCCCTGCGCACCCTGCGTGAGGCGCCCCACATCGTCCTCGGCCAGGGGATCCACCCGCACCCGGGCTACGCCGACCACGCCGACCAGTTGGTCACCTTCTCCGGCCCGTGGACCGACTACCGCTGGTCGCAGGTGGCCGAGTGGACCGCCGACCATCCGCCCGAGCGGTTCTGCCACTTGGTGCACGGCACGCCCCGCGGCCATCTCGACGAGGCCCTGCGCATCGCCCGCTGGCAGGGCGCGGCCACGATCTGGTTCACCGACCGGGGCGACCGCGGCGGTCTGGACGACCCATGGGCGACCATGCCCGGCTACTGGGACGAAATCGTCTCGCGGATCGGAACGGGTGTCTCGGAATGAAGAAGGCCGTGGCAGTGTTACGGGGAGAACAACTGTAGTGATCGACCGACCAACGGAGTCCCCGTGTCGCTGCCACCCCTGGTCGAGCCAGCCGCTGAGCTCACCGTAGACGAGGTTCGCCGGTACTCCCGCCACCTGATCATCCCGGACGTCGGGATGGACGGGCAGAAGCGGCTGAAGAACGCCAAGGTGCTCTGTGTGGGCGCCGGCGGCCTGGGCTCGCCGGCGCTGATGTACCTGGCCGCGGCGGGCGTGGGCACGCTCGGCATCGTGGAGTTCGACGAGGTCGACGAGTCGAACCTGCAGCGCCAGATCATCCACAGTCAGGCGGACATCGGCCGCTCCAAGGCCGAGTCCGCGCGTGACTCCGTCCTCGGCATCAACCCGTACGTGAACGTGATCCTTCACGAGGAACGGCTCGAGGCCGAGAACGTGATGGACATCTTCAGCCAGTACGACCTGATCGTCGACGGCACGGACAACTTCGCGACCCGCTACCTGGTCAACGACGCGTGCGTGCTGCTGAACAAGCCGTACGTCTGGGGCTCGATCTACCGCTTCGACGGCCAGGCCTCGGTGTTCTGGTCCGAGCACGGCCCCTGCTACCGCTGCCTGTACCCGGAGCCCCCGCCGCCGGGCATGGTCCCGTCCTGCGCGGAGGGCGGCGTCCTCGGTGTGCTGTGCGCGTCGATCGGCTCCATCCAGGTCACCGAGGCGATCAAGGTCCTCACCGGCACCGGTGAGCCGCTGGTCGGGCGCCTCATGATCTACGACGCCCTGGAGATGCAGTACCGCCAGGTCAAGGTCCGCAAGGACCCCGACTGCGCGGTCTGCGGCGAGAACCCGACCGTCACCGAGCTCATCGACTACGAGGCCTTCTGCGGCGTCGTCTCCGAGGAGGCCCAGCAGGCGGCCGCCGGCTCGACGATCACTCCCAAGCAGCTCAAGGAGTGGATCGACGACGGCGAGAACATCGAGATCATCGACGTCCGCGAGCCGAACGAGTACGAGATCGTCTCCATCCCGGGCGCCAAGCTGATCCCGAAGAACGAGTTCCTCCTGGGCACCGCCCTGGAGGGGCTGCCCCAGGACAAGAAGATCGTCTTGCACTGCAAGACGGGTGTCCGCAGTGCGGAAGTCCTCGCCGTGCTGAAGTCCGCGGGCTTCGCGGACGCCGTCCACGTCGGTGGCGGTGTCATCGGCTGGGTCAACCAGATCGAGCCGAGCAAGCCGGTCTACTGACCCCACGCCACACCCCTGTCGGCGGGGGCCCCGGGCGCCACGAGTGCCCGGGGCCCCCGCCGACGTCATGAGCAGACCTTGCCGTCCTCGGGCACCGTGCCCTTGACCAGGTAGGCGTTCACCGCGGAGTCGACGCAGTCGCTCCCGCTGCCGTAGGCACCGTGTCCCTCGCCCTTCCAGGTCAGCAGCACACCGATCCCCCTGCCGAGTTCGTCGGCCATCTTGCGCGCGCCCTCGTACGGGGTCGCCGGGTCCCCGGTGTTGCCGACCAGCAGGATCGGCGGCGCGCCCGCCGCGCTGACCTCCGGGGTGTCGTACTGCCCGGCCACCGGCCAGTCGTGACACCAGCCGGCCGTGTCCCAGCCCAGGAAGTCCCCGAAGACCGGCGAGATCTTCTCGAACTCCGGCAGCCGCTTCCTCGTCTCCTCGGCGGTCGGCCGCTGCCTGTCGTCCAAGCACGATATGACGCGTTGTGAGTGGGTCGTCGTGCCGTAGCTCCCCGAGGAGTCCCGCTCGTTGTAGCCGTCGGCGAGCGCGAGCAGCTCGGTGCCGTCGCCCTGCTCCGCCGCCTCCAGGGCACTGGTCAGGGCCGGCCAGCTCTGCTCGCTGTACAGCGGGAGCACGATGCCGGTGACGGCGAGCGTCTGGTTCAGCTTCCGTCCGTCGGACGTCGGCAGCGGCCGGCTGTCGAGCCGGTCCAGGAAGTCCGCGATCTTCGCGGTGCCCTGCTCGGGGTCCTGGCCCGTCGACTTCAGATAGTCGTCGAGTGCTCGTTGGAAGCCCCTCGCCTGGTTCTCGGCGTGGCCCACCGCGTCGGCGCTCGGGTCGACGACCGCGTCGAGGATCAGCCGACCCACCTTCTTCGGGAACAGATGGGCGTACACACCGCCGAGTTCGGTGCCGTAGGAGATGCCGAAGTAGTGCATCCTCGTGTCGCCGAGGACCTGGCGCATCAGGTCCATGTCGCGGGCCGTGTCGGTGGTCGACACATGCGCCAGCAGATCACCCGCGGCCTTCTCGCAGCCCTGGCCGAAGTCGGTGGCGTCCTGGAGGTACGCCTGCTCCTCGGCGGGGGTGTCCGGGGTGATGTCGATGGACTCGGCGGCCTGGATGTCCTTGTTGCTGCGGCAGCGGATGCCCTCGCTGCCGCCCACCCCGCGCGGGTCCCAGCTCACCAGGTCGTAGCGCTCGCGCAGGGCGGAGAACGTGGAGCCGTACGGCGGGAGCGTGGACACGCCCGAGCCGCCCGGACCGCCGAAGTTGAACAGCAGCGAGCCGATCCGCTCGCCGCCGCCCCGGGACTTGGCGCGGATCAGCGCCAGACCGATGGTCTCGCCGTCGGGCTTCGACCAGTCCAGCGGCACCTGCATCGTGGCGCACTGCCACATGCGGCCCGGCGCCGCCGAGTCGGCGCCCGCCTTGCAGCGTCCCCAGTCCAGCTTCTGCCCGGTGAGCGAAGCCGGGAGCGCCGCCGCAGTCGACGTGTCCGACGAGCCCCCCGACGGCCGGCCGCCCGTCGAACTCCCCTTTCCGTCCTCCCCGCCGCCCGACGAGCCGCCGCTGCAGCCCACGGCGAGCAGCGCGGTGGCGGCAGCCAGAGCCGTCCACCGTAGGAATCGCGCCATTGTGCCCTTCCCCCCTCGCCGACCGTCCGCGCCAGGCGGCGGGACGGCTGTCAGGCCATGGTAGGCCGCGCCCGGTCCGCCCGTCGGAGCCTGTGGATAACGTTGTGACCTGCTGATTTTCCGCGGTAGGGAGAGGTGGGGGAGGGTCAGGAGCAGACGGTTCCGGCGGCCGGTACCTTGCCCGCCAGCAGGTAGCCGTCCACCGCCGCCTTCACACACGTGCTCTTGCTGCCGTAGGCGCCGTGCCCCTGGCCCCGGTAGGTCAGCTGCACGCCGACGCCCTTGCCCAGCGCGGTCACCATCCTCCGCGCCCCTTCGTACGGGGTCGCCGGGTCACCGGTGTTGCCCACCACGAGGATGGGCGCCGAACCGGCCGCGCCCACGTCCGGGTGGTCCGCGGCACCCGGCACGGCCCAGTCGGTGCAGCCGACCAGGGACCAGGCGAGGAAGTCCCCGAACAGCGGTGAGGCGGCGCGGAACTCCGGCAGCCTGCCCTCGACGTCGTCGGCGGAGTAGCGGGGCTTGTCGTCGGAGCAGTTGATGGCGGTGTTCGCGGCCGCGATGTTGCTGTACTCGCCGTTGGCGCTGCGACCGTTCATCGAGTCGGACAGCAGCATCAGGATCCTGCCCTCCCCGTCGTCGGCCTGCTCCAGGCCCTCGGTGAGGTACTCCCAGAAGTCCTTCGAGTACAGCGCCTGCGCGATGCCGTTGGTCGCGGCGCTCTGGGTCAGGACGCGGGGGAAGACACCGGGGATCGGCTTGGCCTCGAGCCGCTTCAGCAGGGCCGCGATCCGGTCCTTCACGTCCTGCGCGGTGTCGCCGACGGGGCAGGCCTCGGTCTGGGAGGTGCAGTGCTCGGCGTAGTTGTCGAGTGCGAGCTGGAAGCCCCTGGCCTGGCCGAGGGCCCCTTGTTCCGGTGTCTGCGTCGGGTCGACGACCGCGTCGAAGACGGCACGTCCGACGTTCCGGGGGAAAAGGTGGGCGTAGACGCCGCCGAGTTCGGTGCCGTAGGAGATGCCGAAGTAGTGCAGTTTCTTGTCGCCCAGGACCTGGCGCATCAGGTCCATGTCACGGGCCGCGTCGGTGGTGCGCACATGCGGCAGCATCGTCCCGGAGTGCTTCTCGCAGGCCGCGTTGAACGCCTCGGTGTTGTTCAGGAGCGCGGTGCGCTCGGCGGCGTCGTCGGGGGTCATGTCCTGCTGGAAGTAGGCGTCGAGCTGCTGGTCGTTCTCGCAGGTCACGCCGGCGCTGCGGCCGACCCCGCGCGGGTCGAAGCTCACCAGGTCGTAGCGGGTGCGCAGGGTCGTGTAGTCCTCGCCGAACGCCGGCAGGGTGCTCACGCCCGAGCCGCCGGGCCCACCGAAGTTGAACACCAGTGACCCGATCCGCCGGCCGGGGTCGCCGCTCGTCTCGGCCCGGATCAGCGCGATCTTGATGGTGTCGCCCTTCGGATCGGCCCAGTCCCGGGGCGCCTTCATCGTGGCGCACTCCCACCGGTCGCCGTCCGGCAGCGCGGAGGGGGCGTTGCCGCCGCCCTCCGAGGAGGACGGCGCCGGGCAGTCCTTCCAGTCCAGTTTCTGCCCCGTCAGATCCTCGTCCCCGGCGTCGTCGCCACAGCCGGCCACCGCGGAGGCCAGCAGGAGGGCGGTCGCGGTCAGGGCGGCGGCGCGCAGCCGGGCGGGATTCGGCATGACCCCATCGTGCGGTCGGGGCCGCCCTCGCGCGCGGGGCACGGGACCGTACGAGGTACCGCCTCTAGAGCGCGCCCTTGCGGCTCAACTGGTTGAAGGCCAGCCAGCCCGGCAGCACCGGGAGCCACAGCGTCAGCAGCCGGAAGAGCAGCACCGCGGGGGCGGCCACCTCCTTGGGCAGACCGACCGCGATCAGACCGACCGTGAGAGTCGCCTCGACCGCCCCGACACCGCCGGGAGTCGGCGCGGCGGACCCCAGCGCGTTGCCGGCGAGGAAGACGACCGCGACGCTGGCGATGCTGATCGAGGTCGACTCCGTGCCGAACGCGCGGATCGAGGCGTCCAGGCACATCACGAAGCAGAACGTCAGCAGCAGCATGCCGCCGATGCCGGTGACCAGCTTCTGCGGCCGTTGGAGCACGTCCAGCATGCGCGGCACGACACCCGCGAACAGCGACCGCACGCGCGTGGAGACGAATTTCCGCAGGAACGGCACCGACGTCACCACCAGCACCAGCACCGCCACCGTCAGCAGACCCGCGATGACCGTGCGGGACGGCGACAGCGACGGCGTCTTCTCGGTGCCGGTCAGATAGCCGAACGACAGCAGCATCAGGATGTGGCAGCCGAGTCCGAACAGCTGCGACGCGCCGACGCTCGCCACCGCGAGGCCGGGGCGCACCCCCGAACGCTGAAGGAAACGTGTGTTGAGCGCGACCCCGCCGACCGCGGCCGGTGCCACGATCTTCACGAACGACCCCGCGACCTGCGCGGCGACGGTCCGCGGGAACGGCACCCGCTCGGGCACGAACCCCAGCAGGCTCATCGCGGCGGCCACATAGCTCAGCGCGGAGAACAGCACGGCCGCCGCGACCCAGCCCCACTCGGCGTTGGCGACGAGCGGGCCGAACTCGATGTGGGTGAGCTGCGTCAGCAGGAAGTACGCGCCGATCGCGCCGGCGATGAAGCTCATCAGGGTGCGCGGCCGCACCCGCTCCAGACGGGCCGGCTCGACCGGGGCCTGGGGCCGGATCAGCAGCACCTGGTGCCGGATCTGCGTCAGCAGATCCTCCTCGCGGGCCTCCTCCAGGGCTTCGTCGATGGCCCGCTTCTCGGCCCGCGCCTGTGCCCGTACGGCCTTCTTCTCGGCCTTCTCCGAGACCGGCTCCGTCTCGTGCCCCGCCTCCAGCCGGGCCTGCTTGGCCTGCCGGGAGGCCTCCAGGACCGCCTCGCGCTCGCGCTGTGCCCGTTCCCGGGCCAGTCTTCGCAGCGTCGCGCGCGTGGAGCGACTGAGCGCGATGGGCTGCAGCATCGGCAGACAGTCCGCCACCGCGTCCGGGCCGAGCACGCCCACGGCCGAGGCGACCGCGCGCTCGGCTCCCACGCGCAGCCCCAGGGTGACGAGGAGCTGGGAGATGTCCATGCGCAGCAGCAGATCGCCGGCCGCGATCTCACCGACGCGCAGATCCGTGAGGATGACCGTGCCGGAACGATCCACCAGGACCGCGTCCCCCACCAGCCTGCGGTGCGCGATGCGCCGGGACTGCAGGGCACGCACCTGGTGCCAGGTGTCGCGCAGCAGGTCGTCGGTGATCTCGTCGTCCGCCAGCGAGTCCAGCGTCCGCCCGCCGGTGTGCTCGTAGACGAGCATCACGGCGTCGGGGCCGAGCTCGGAGGTGGCGATCAGCTTGGGCGCGTTGGCGCCGGCCGCGATCGCCGCGTAGGCGAGCAGCGCCTCCTGCTCCAGGGCCTGGCGCAGCGACTGCAGGCTGCTGCGGGTGGCGAAGCCGCGAAGGGTCAGATTGCGCCACGCGCGGTAGAAGAATCCCTGGGCCTGCTGCTCCCGGTCGACCACGGTGACGTCCAGCGGCGGGCCGTCCTCCAGGGTGACGAAGTAGCGCCGGCCGCGGTCGCCGGTCTCGGAGGTGTCCGACGCCTCCTCGCGGGCCGCGCTCACCGGGTGGAAGCCGACGTGCCGCAGGCCCGCCATCAGGGTCCGTCCCGTGGGGCGCACGTTCGGCGAGCCGACCGCGTACAGCGTGCCGTACGCCACGGTCCAGCCGATCAGCACCGTCAGGATGATCGAGAACGGCGTGGTGTAGCCGGTGACCAGCATCGAGAACGCGTCGAGGAGCAGCACCATCCACAGCACCGCGCGCCAGCGTGGCCGGCGCGACATGCCCACGGCCGTCATGTACGCGATGACCGGGGCGAGATAGCCGTGCACCGGGTCGGTCAGGGCGTGGATGTCGCCGGGGGAGGGCTGGGTGAGCGCCTCCTGGATCGAGTCCGGGGCCGCCTTGGCGACCCACAGGTCCGTGGCGAGTGTCACACCGTGCGCGAGGACGGCGGCGAGCACGCCGTCGGCGATGCGCAGCCCGTCCCGCTTGATCAGCCGCTCGATCGCGAAGGCCACCGGCACCAGCAGGATGGCGATGCTGGACGCCAGCCCCGCGATCTTGATGAGCAGATCGGGTGCCTGACCGGTGCCCTTGTTGATGTCCTGTTCGAGGCCGGAGGTCGTTCCGTGTGCGAAGGCGGCGATGCCCAGCAGCACGATGACGGCGAGCACGCCCACCAGCAGCCGCATGAGGTCCGAGGGGCGGTGCACGCGCGCGGGGAGCAGCGGTTCGTCGCCCTCGACCTCGTCGATGTGCACTTCTTCGCACGACTCGTCGACCGGTCCCGGGCGCGACGCAGCGTCAGAGGTGCCCTCCGCGTCCTCGGGATGCACACCCTGCTGCTTCATCGTCTCTTCTTGATCTCGTATCACCGGTCACCGCCCGCACGATGGTGGCATGCTCCGCCGACACACGGGGGCATCAGGGTGCAAACGCGGGGGCGCACAGTCTGCCCCACCCCCCGCTCGGGGGCGAGGGTCACGCACGGTCACACATCGGTCGCGCTGTCGGTGGCGTGCGGCAGGATGGGGCGGATGAGCGAGCAGAGCATCCCGGACGACGCCCGCCCGGAGCACGACGCCCGCCCCGAGTACCCCGACGCGCTCCCGGAGTACGCCGAGCGGGTCCTCGAGGTCGCCGAGCTGATCCCGCCCGGGCGGGTCATGACGTACGGGGACGTCGCCGAGTGGCTCGAGGAGGGCGGGCCCCGGCAGGTCGGCCGGGTGATGGCCCTCTACGGCGGCGCCGTGCCGTGGTGGCGCGTGGTGCGCGCCGACGGGGCGCTGCTGCCCGGCCACGAGTTGCGGGCGCTCGGCCACTACCGCGACGAGGGCACGCCGCTGAAGCAGGCGAGCAGGGCCGCCGAGGGCCACCTGCCGCGCCTCGACATGCGGCGGGCCCGCTGGGACGGCGGCGAACGCGCGGACGGTCACACCTGACAGCTTCCGCCATCCGGCCCGCCCGAGGGGACCCTGTGGCCCGTACGGGGGAAAACAGGAAAACCGGGCACGTCGGTGCCATGGCGTACGTTCGAGGGGCACGGGGCGGAGAAAGCGGCCCTCGACCACCCAGCACACCCACCAGGACCGGCGAACCACGTGAGCTCCTCTTCCTCCACCAGGCGCCTGCCGCACCCCCAGGGGCGACAGGGGAGCCGTGGCGCTTACCGACTGGTCCGTACCCCGCCGACCCGGACCGATCCCCCTCGTCTGGACGCCGCACAGCGCTCCGTGGTTGACCACACCGGCGGACCGCTGCTCGTCCTCGCCGGTCCGGGCACCGGAAAGACCACCACCCTCGTCGAGTCGGTGGCGGCCCGCATCGCCCGCGGCGGCGACCCCGCGCGCGTGCTGGTGCTGACCCTCAGCCGCAAGGCGGCCGTGGAACTGCGCGACCGGATGGCGCTGCGCATGGGCGCCGCCCGCGCCCCCCAGGCGACCACCTTCCACTCGTACTGCTACGCCCTGGTCCGCGCCCACCAGGACAGCGAGCTGTTCGTGGAACCCCTGCGGCTGCTGTCCGGCCCCGAGCAGGACGTGGCCGTCCGCGAGCTGCTGGCCGGCCAGCTCGACCTCCAGCGGCTCGGCCTCGCGCACGTGCGCTGGCCGGACGAACTGCGCGCCTGCCTCACCACGCGCGGGTTCGCCGACGAGGTCCGCGCGGTGCTCGCCCGCAGCCGCGAACTCGGCCTCGGCCCCGACGCCCTGGACGCCTTCGCCACCCGCATCGGCCGCCCCGACTGGCGGGCCGCGGCCGCCTTCCTCGCCGAGTACCTCGACGTCCTCGACCTGCACGGGGTGATCGACTACGCCGAACTCGTCCACCGCGCGGTCCTCCTCGCCCACCGCCCCGAGACCGCCGGGCGGCTGGCCGCGCAGTACGACGCCGTGTACGTCGACGAGTACCAGGACACCGACCCGGCACAGGTACGGCTGCTGCACTCCCTCGCCGGCGGCGGCCGCGCCCTGGTCGCCTTCGGCGACCCCGACCAGTCGATCTACACCTTCCGTGGCGCCGACGTGAACGGCATCCTGGACTTCCCGCACGCCTTCCCCCGCTCCGACGGCCGCCCGGCCCCCGTCGAGGTCCTGCGCACCTCCCGCCGCTCCGGCGCCGCCCTGCTCGCCGCCACCCGGCTGCTCACCCAGCGCATGCCCCTGACCCGCCTCCCGGCCGAGAAGGTCCGCGCCCACCGCGAACTCGCCCCCGCGCGCGAGGGCGGCCGCGTCGAGGTCTACACGTATCCGACCCCCGGCACCGAGCTGGACAACGTCGCCGACATCCTGCGCCGCGCCCATCTGGAGGACGGCGTGCCCTGGGGCGACATGGCCGTCCTGGTCCGCGCCGGCTCCCGTACGATCCCCACCGTCCGCCGCGCCCTCACCGCCGCCGGTGTCCCCCTCGACATCGACGGCGACGACCTGCCCCTGCGCCACGAACCCGCCGTCGCGCCCCTGCTGACGGCCCTGCGGGCGGTGGCGACCGCGGAGGCGAGCCCGGGCGAGCACACCGAGGGCACCGACAGCACCGACGGCGCCGAGCACCCCGACGGCGCCGAACACCTCGAGAACACCGACAGCAGCGCGGACACCGACGCCTGCTGGCTGGACACCGAGACCGCCCTCACCCTCCTCGCCTCCCCGCTCGCCGGCATGGACGCCGCCGATCTGCGCCGCCTGGGGCGCGCCCTGCGCGAGGAGGAGCGCGCCGCCGGCAACCCGCTGCCGCCGCCCTCCGACGCCCTGCTCGCGCGCGCCCTCGCCGAACCGGAACGGCTGGTCACCCACGACCCGGTGTACGCGCGCGGCGCCCAGCGCCTCGGCGCACTGCTCGCCACGGCCCGTGAGCGCCTCGCGCGCGGCGGCACCGCCGAGGAGGCGCTGTGGGACCTCTGGGACGGCACACCCTGGCCCGCCCGCCTGGAGCGAGCCGCCCGCCGCGGCGGCGCGGCCGGACGCAACGCCGACCGCGACCTGGACGCCGTCTGCGCGCTGTTCGCCACCGCCGCGCGCGCGGAGGAGCGCACCGGCGGCCGAGGCGCCCTGAACTTCCTCGCCGAGATCGAGGCCGAGGACATAGCCGCCGACACCCTGACCCGCCGTGCCGTACGCCCCGACGCCGTACGCCTGATGACCGCCCACCGCGCCAAGGGCCTCGAGTGGCGTGTGGTGGTCGTCGCCGGCGTCCAGGAAGGCCTGTGGCCGGACCTGCGCCGCCGTGGCTCCCTCCTGGAGGCCGACCGCATCGGCCGCGACGGACTCGCCGAGCCCCTCACCCCGGGCGCGCTGCTCGCCGAGGAGCGCCGCCTGTTCTACGTGGCCGCCACCCGCGCGCGTGAGCGTCTCGTCGTCACCGCCGTGAAGGCGCCCGCAGACGACGGCGACCGGCCCTCCCGCTTCCTCACCGAGCTCGGCGTCGAACCCCGGGACGTCACCGGCCGCCCCCGCCGTCCCCTGTCCGTCGCCGCGCTCGTCTCCGAACTGCGCGCCACGACGGTCGACCCCCGGGCCTCCGCCGCCCTCCGCGAGGCCGCCGCCCGCCGCCTCGCCCGCCTGGCCGCACTCGCCGACGAGGACGGCCGGCCGCTCGTGCCGTCGGCACACCCCTACCGCTGGTGGGGCATGTTCGAGCCGACCGAGAGCAGGGTGCCGCTGCGCAACCGCGACCAGCCCGTCGTGCTCTCCGGCAGCGCCCTCGACCAACTCGCCAACACCTGCGCCCTGCAGTGGTTCCTCGGCCGCGAGGTGAAGGCCGACGCGCCCGCCACCGCCGCCCAGGGCTTCGGCAACGTCGTCCACGTCCTCGCCGACGAGGTGGCCTCCGGGCACACCCCGGCCGACCTCGACGTCCTCATGGAGCGCCTCGACTCCGTGTGGAACGCGCTCGCCTTCGACGCGCCCTGGAAGTCGGAGCAGGAGAAGGGCAACGCGCGCGTGGCGCTCGAACGTTTCCTGCAGTGGCATGTCATGGACCGCGCGGGGCGCACGCCCGTCGCCAGCGAGCACGACTTCGACGTCACGCTCGAAGCGGGCGACTACGAGGTGCGCATCCGCGGCCAGATGGACCGCGTCGAGGCGGACGGCGAGGGCCGCGCCTACGTCGTCGACTTCAAGACGGGCAAACAGGCGCCGACCGCGCGCGAGGTCGAACGCCACCCCCAGCTCGCCGTCTACCAGCTCGCCGTCCGCGAGGGCGCCGTCGACGACGCCTTCGACGGCGTACGCCCCGAGCCGGGCGGCGCCGAACTCGTCCAGTTGCGCCAGGGCGCCGCCAAGCGCGACGGCGGCGAGGCCCTGCCGAAGGTGCAGGCCCAGGAAGCCCTGGAGGGCCCGGGAGGGGAGTGGGTCGGCGAACTCCTCGCCACGGCGGCCGGCAAGGTCCTCGACGAACGGTTCACCCCGAGCGCCGGCCAGCACTGCACCCACTGCGCGTTCCGGGCCTCGTGCAGCGCACGGCCGGAGGGGCGGCACGTGGTGGAGTGAGCGGGCCGGCGCGGAGAGCACGCGGGGGAGAGAGCGGCTCCGTGCGGAGAGCGAGCGGCTCGGTGCGGAGAGCGCTTGGTCATCGATTGTCGGTGCCCGCCGTTAGCCTCTCCTCATGCCCGCCCGCATCACCGATCCCGAGCAGCTCAAGGAGCTCCTCGGGATCCCCTTCACCCCGGAGCAGACGGCCTGCGTCACCGCGCCGCCCGCCCCGCAGGTGATCGTGGCCGGAGCCGGATCGGGCAAGACGACGGTGATGGCCGCGCGCGTGGTGTGGCTGGTCGGCACCGGCCAGGTCGCCCCGGAACAGGTCCTCGGCCTGACCTTCACCAACAAGGCCGCCGGAGAACTCGCCGAACGCGTCCGAAAGGCGCTGATCAAGGCGGGCGTCACCGACCCCGACGTCATCGACCCGGACAATCCGCCCGGCGAGCCGGTCATCTCGACGTACCACGCCTTCGCGGGCCGGCTGCTGACCGACCACGGGCTGCGCATCGGCCTCGAACCCACCTCCCGGCTGCTCGCCGACGCCACCCGCTACCAGCTCGCCGCACGGGTCCTGCGCGAGGCCCCCGGCCCCTACCCGGCGCTCACCCGCTCCTTCGCCGACCTGGTCAGCGACCTGCTCGCCCTCGACTCCGAGCTCGCCGAACACCTCGTACGCCCCGAGGAGCTCCGCACCTGGGACGCCGGTCTGCTGGGCACCCTGGAGGGCGCCAGGCTCACCAACGCCGACCTGCGCAAGGTGCCCGAGGCCGCCGCGGCCCGGCGCGAGCTCGCCGACCTGGTCGTCCGCTACCGCGCGGCCAAACGGCAGCGCGACCTGCTGGACTTCGGCGACCAGATCGCCCTCGCGGCACAGCTCGCCCAGGTCCCCGAGGTGGGCCGGATCCTGCGGGACGAGTTCCGTGTGGTCCTCCTCGACGAGTACCAGGACACCTCCGTCGCCCAGCGCATCCTCCTGGCCGGTCTGTTCGGCGGCGGCACCGGCCACCCCGTGACCGCCGTCGGAGACCCCTGCCAGGCCATCTACGGCTGGCGCGGCGCCTCCGTCGCCAACCTCGACGACTTCCCCGAGCACTTCGCGCACGCCGACGGCCGGCCCGCCACCCGTCAGGCGCTCAGCGAGAACCGCCGCAGCGGCGGCCGCCTCCTCGACCTCGCCAACGGTCTCGCCACCCCCCTGCGCGCCATGCACGCGGGCGTGGAGGCCCTCCGCCCCGCCCCCGGCGCCGAACGCGACGGCCTGGTCCGCTGCGCGCTCCTCGCCACCCACGCCGAGGAGATCGACTGGATCGCCGACTCCGTCGCCCACCTCGTGAACACCGGCAAGGCCCCCGGTGAGATCGCCGTCCTGTGCCGTACGGCCACCGACTTCGCCGAGATCCAGGGCGCCCTCGTCGCCCGGGACGTGCCCGTCGAGGTCGTCGGCCTCTCCGGACTGCTGCATCTGCCCGAGGTCGCCGACCTCGTCGCCGTCTGCGAGGTCCTCCAGGACCCAGGCGCCAACGCCTCCCTGGTCCGGCTGCTCACCGGCCCGCGCTGGCGCGTCGGCCCGCGCGACCTCGCCCTCCTCGGCAGGCGGGCCCGCCTCCTCGTCGCCCACGCGCGCGGGGCCGACGGCGACGACCCGGACCGCCGCCTCGCCGAGGCCGTCGAAGGGATCGACCCCTCCGAGGTGATCTCGCTCGCGGACGCCCTCGACACCTTCCTGGAGAGCCCCCTGGAGGGCGCCGACGACGGGCTGCCGTTCTCGCCGGACGCGCGCGTGCGCTTCGCACGGCTCGCCGCCGAGCTGCGCGACCTGCGCCGCTCCCTGGCCGACCCGCTGATGGACATCCTGCACCGCGTCCTCGCCGTCACCGGTCTCGAGGTCGAACTGTCGGCCTCCCCGCACGCGCTGGCCGCCCGCCGCCGCGAGACCCTGTCGAACTTCCTCGACATCGCCGCCTCCTTCGCCGCCGGCGAGAGCGAGGCGAGCCTGCTCGCCTTCCTCGGCTTCCTGCGCACCGCCGCCCAGTACGAGAAGGGCCTCGACAACGCCCTGCCCGGCGGCGAGAACACCGTCAAGGTCCTCACCGCGCACAAGTCCAAGGGCCTGGAGTGGGACGTCGTCGCCGTCCCCGGCCTGGTCACCGGCACCTTCCCCAGCGGCCAGGGCCGCGAGAAGTGGACCGCCCAGGCCAAGGTGCTGCCGCACGCGCTGCGCGGCGACGCCGACACCCTCCCCGACATCGAGTCCTGGGACTCCCGGGGCATGAAGGCCTTCCACGAGGCCATGAAGGACCACCAGCACACCGAGGAACTCCGCCTCGGCTACGTCACCTTCACCCGCCCCCGCTCCCTGCTCCTCGGCTCCGGCCACTGGTGGGGCCCCAGCCAGAAGAAACCACGCGGCCCCTCCGACTTCCTGCAGGCCCTCCACGACCACTGCGTGTCGGGGTACGGCGAGATCGAGGCCTGGGCGGACGAGCCGCGGGAGGACGCGGAGAACCCCGCCCTGCACCGCGCGGCGGCCGACCAGGTCTGGCCGCTCCCGCTGGACGACGCGGCACTGGCCCGCCGCCGCACCGCCGCCGACACCGTCCTCGCCCACCTCGACGATCTCGCCGCCCAGGACGGCGTACGGCCCGCCGCCACGCACGACCCGGACACCCACGACGACCCCGACTGGCCCCCGCCCCCCGACGAGGACGAGCCGCCCTACGACGAGGCCGACCCGTTCGACGACGACCTCTACGGCGACTTCACCGAAGAGACGCCCCGGGAACCCGCCCCGGCCCACCCCGCCGTCCCCCACCAGGCCACCGCCGCAGAGCGCCGGCCTCCCGCCGGCCGCCCCCGGCGGGCCGCCCTCACGCCCGAGGAGGCCCGCGCCGTCGCCTCCTGGGACCGCGACCTCGACGCGCTCGCCGGCGAGCTCCTGCGCACCCGCCGGAGCGTCACCGACGTCCCCCTCCCGACGACGCTCACCGCGTCGCAGGTGCTGCGCCTGGCCGCCGACCCGGACGGTCTCGCACAGGAACTCGCACGCCCCATGCCGCGCCCCCCGCAACCGGCCGCGCGCCGCGGCACCCGGTTCCACGCATGGGTGGAGGCCCGCTTCGGGGAGTTGACGCTTCCGCTCCTCGAACCCGACGAGCTGCCCGGCGCCGACGCCGAGATCGCCGACGAGCGGGACCTGGAGGCGCTCAAGGATGCCTTCGAGCGCACCGAGTACGCCCACCGCACCCCGCACCGCGTCGAGGCCCCCTTCCAGCTCGCTCTCGCCGGCCGCGTCGTACGGGGCCGCATCGACGCCGTCTACCGGCAGGACGACGGCGACACCACGACGTACGAGATCGTCGACTGGAAGACCCACCGCGCCCGCACCGCGGACCCCCTCCAGCTCGCCCTGTACCGGCTCGCCTGGGCCGAGCAGCAGGGTGTGCCCGTGGAATCCGTCACAGCGGCGTTCCTCTATGTGCGCACCGGCGAGGTGGTACGGCCCCACAACCTGCCCGATCGCGCGGCCCTGGAGCGCCTGTTGACGGGCGAGGAAGCGCTTGCCGAGGACGACGGGGGACCGCACGGGCCCACAAGCCGTGCACAACGGCCCGGCGAGGATGTCGGCGCGGGCCGATAGGCTCGTGACCATGAGCCACACCGTTGACAGTGCCGTCAGCGCCGTCCGCACGTACATCGGGCAGCACCGCGCCGCCTTCCTCGACGACCTCGCCGAGTGGCTGCGCATCCCGTCGGTGTCGGCGCAGCCCGACCACGCCCCCGACGTACGCCGCAGCGCGGACTGGCTCGCCGCGAAGCTGCTGGAGACCGGTTTCCCGACCGCCGAGGTCTGGCGGACGCCCGGCGCCCCCGCCGTCTACGCGGAGTGGCCCTCGAGCGACCCCGAGGCGCCCACCGTCCTGGTCTACGGCCACCACGACGTGCAGCCCGCCGCCCGCGAGGACGGCTGGGACAGCGACCCCTTCGAGCCCGTCGTCCGCGAGAACCGCCTCTACGCGCGCGGGGCGGCCGACGACAAGGGCCAGGTGTTCTTCCACACCCTCGGTGTGCGCGCCCACCTCGCCGCCACCGGCCGCACCGCCCCGGCCGTCCACCTCAAGCTGCTGATCGAGGGCGAGGAGGAGTCCAGCTCCCCGAACTTCCGCGCCCTCGTCGAGGAGCACGCCGAGCGGCTCGCCGCGGACGCCGTGATCGTCTCCGACACCGGCATGTGGTCCGCGGACACCCCCACCGTCTGCACGGGCATGCGCGGCCTCGCCGAGTGCGAGATCCGGCTCTTCGGACCCGACCAGGACATCCACTCCGGCTCCTTCGGCGGCGCCGTCCCCAACCCGGCCACCGCGGCCGCCCGCCTCGTCGCCGCCCTGCACGACGAGCACGCGCGCGTGGCCGTCCCCGGCTTCTACGACGGCATCGTCGAGCTCACCGACCGCGAACGCGAACTCTTCGCCGAGCTGCCCTTCGACGAGGAGCAGTGGCTGCGCACCGCCAAGTCGCACGCCGCCCACGGAGAGGCCGGGCACACCACGCTGGAGCGCGTCTGGGCCCGCCCGACCGCCGAGGTCAACGGCATCGGCGGCGGCTACCAGGGCCCCGGCAGCAAGACGATCATCCCGTCCTCCGCCTTCGTGAAGCTGTCGTTCCGGCTGGTCGCGGGCCAGGACCCCGACCACGTCGAGAAGGCCGTCCGCGCCTGGGCCGACGAACAGATCCCCGCCGGGATCCGCTACGAGATCGCGTTCAGCCCCGCCACCCGCCCGTGCCTGACCCCGCTCGACCACCCCGCCCTGCGGTCCGTGGTCAGCGCCATGGGCCGCGCCTTCGAAGGGCCCGTCCGCTTCACCCGCGAGGGCGGCTCCGGACCCGCCGCCGACCTCCAGGAGGTCCTCGGCGCCCCCGTGCTCTTCCTCGGTATCTCCGTCCCCTCCGACGGCTGGCACGCGCCGAACGAGAAGGTCGAGCTGGACCTCCTCCTCAAGGGCGTCGAGACCACCGCGTATCTCTGGGGCGACCTGGCGGAGAACTGGCGCCGTGCGCCCTGACGACGACCCCGCTCGGCCCGGAGGGGGTTTGCGCGCGGCGCACACTGGAAAGGCCGCACCGCAGCGCCGCACCGGACCCGGTCGCCCCCTCCCGCACGTCCCGCTGAACCGCCCGCCGAATCAACCGTTCCACCGGGGGAGTTGGAAGCACCCGTGACCACCTGGACCGACCAGAACGCCGACAGGCCCATCTCGCTCACCGCGCCGAGCGGCATCGACCGGGCCGCCCACCACCGGCTCGACGAGGCCTGGCTCGCCGCCGCGTGGAGCCACCCCAACACGCGCTGTTTCGTCGTCTCCGGCGGCCAGGTCCTCATCGACGAGACGCCCGACGGGCGGACCGAACTCGTCATGACGCCCTCCTTCGAGGCCCCCCTCACCGAGGCGCACCGCTACTTCCTGGGCACCGACGAGGACGGCGTCAGCTACTTCGCGCTCCAGAAGGACGCCCTGCCCGGCCGTATCGACCAGTCCGCCCGCCCGGCCGGACTGCGCGAGGCCGGACTGCTGCTGTCGCCGCGGGACGTGGGCCTGATGGTGCACGCCGTCGGTCTGGAGAACTGGCAGCGCACCCACCGCTTCTGCTCCCGCTGCGGCGAGCGCACGGTCATCGCCGCGGCCGGACACATCCGCCGCTGCCCGGCCTGCGGTGCCGAGCACTACCCGCGCACCGACCCCGCGGTGATCATGGCCGTCACCGACGAGGACGACCGCATCCTCCTCGGCCGGCAGGTCCACTGGCCCGAGGGCCGCTTCTCGACCCTCGCCGGTTTCGTCGAGCCCGGCGAGTCCATCGAGCAGGCGGTGCGCCGCGAGGTGTTCGAGGAGGCCGGGATCAGCGTCGGCCAGGTCGACTACATCGCGAGCCAGCCCTGGCCGTTCCCGTCCAGCCTGATGCTGGGCTTCATGGCCCGCGCCACGTCGACCGCGATCGACGTCGACGGCGACGAGATCCACGAGGCCCGCTGGTTCTCCCGCGACGAGCTGGCCGCGGCCTTCGAGGCGGGCGAGGTCCTGCCCCCGTACGGCATCTCCATCGCGGCCCGCCTGATCGAGCTCTGGTACGGCAAGCCGCTGCCGACGCGCAGCTTCGTCTGAGAACAGCGAAAGGGGTGGGTGTCCCGGCCGGGACACCCACCCCTTTCGCGACCGCCTACGCGCCGATCTTCTGCTTCACCTGCGCCAGCGACGGGTTCGTCAGGGTCGAACCGTCGGCGAACAGCACGGTGGGCACGGTCTGTAGACTTCCCGCTACGTAAGGGCGGCCAGGGAGGGCCGCCCCTTGTGGGGGAGGGAAGAGCGTGAGCGAGAAGCCCAGGGCTCTTGGCGTGGTCCGTCTGTCCGTCGGCAACGAGAACCAGACGGGGGAGGACACGCAGCGCACCCGCATCAGCAAGCGTGCGGACGCGGAGGAAATGGAGTTGGTCGACTTCGCCGTCGACATCGACGTGTCGGCGTCCATCTCGCCGTGGGTACGCCCGTCCCTGGGCGACTGGCTCAACAACAAGAAGGACCAGTTCGACCACATCATCATCCTGAAGATCGACCGCATCGCGCGGTCGGTCCGTCATCTGTCGGACATCATTGAGTGGTGCGAGGCGAACGGTAAGGGCCTCATCTCCTGCGAGGAGGGATTCGACCTCTCGAAGCCGTGGGGCAAGACCATCGCCAAGATCCTGGCTGTGGTCGCCGAGGCCGAGCTGGACGCCATCAAGGCCCGCAACAAGGCTTCCCGGGAGACCATGCGGAAGACCGGCCGCTGGCCGGGTGGCCTTGTCCCGTTCGGACGTAGAGCAGTGAAGGGCGACGCAGGCTTCACTCTGGAACTCGACCCCGAGTACGGCCCGACGCTGATCGAGATGATCCGGCGCTTCATCGAGAAGCCGAGCTTCTCGGCCGTCGCCGACTGGTTGAACGAGCAAGGTGTACCCACGGCTCAGGACATCGCTCGCATCCGCGCGGCGGCGGGCGAGAGCACAACTCGGCTGGCCGACCCGAAGCCTCGGGGAGCCAGGTGGACGCCGACCACAGTGCAAGCCGTACTGATCAGCCGCTCCCTGCTCGGGGAGTACGTACGCGCCAGTGGCGCCGTAGCCCGCAACGACGACGGCACACCTGTCATGCGTTCTGAGCCGGTACTGAACGAGGAGGAGTGGACGAAGCTGTCGGAAGCCGTCGCCTCGGTCAAGTACAAGAAGCAGAAGGGTTCTACGTCGCCGACGGTGGGCGTGACGTTCTGCCTGTTGTGCGGAAGCGCCCTCTACTTCGTGAAGGGCGACCCGGCCAAGGGCAAGCGCGAGCGGTACCGCTGTCACGGCAACAAGAGCAAGGGCATCCAGGCATGCCCGAAGCAGAGGTTCTGGGCCGAAGACCTGTACCCCTGGCTGGAGTCGACCCTGTTGGGCGAGATCGGCCACTTGGAACGGATGGAGTCGAAGACGACCATCGACGACAGCCGTGCGGCGAAGCTCGCCGTGATCGACGGCAAGATGAACCAGCTCCTGAAGGAACTCCAGCAGGACGAGCTCAGCGCCGTCGCGTACGCCTCGCAAGTCGCCAGCCTTGCCCAGGACCGAGAGAAGGTCACCAACCAGGAGGGGCCGAAGCCGGTGACCGTGTGGACGGGTACGGGCGAGAGCTACGCGGAGTGGTGGGAGCGGTCGAGTGTCGACGAACGGCGTGAATGGCTGAAGAAGCACAAGGTCAAGGCGTACTTCGGACATGACGTCCTGGCCGTCGATCCCGGCGACCTGATCGAGAACATCAAGCAACAGGGCATCTCGTATTGGGACCTGCCCTCCAAGTCTTCTCAGGTGCTCCCACCGATCACGCCGATCTCGTTGCACGGAAAGCCGTACGAGAAGCCGAAGCCGCTTACGGGTGTGGAATGGGAGATCGTCAGCCGCTGGGAGGACTTCGACGCGGAACGGGCAGCGCAGCGGGCGAAGGCTGAGGAGGAATCCAAGGGAGCAGAGGGAGCCGAGATGGTTCCGATCTCTGCCTGATGCAGGCTGAGCAACCGAGGAAGGCCCCCGGCCTGGGGGGCCTTCTGTCTTGCGATCAGAAGGGCGGCGGCTCGTGCCCTGCTTCTTGGAGCCGGTCGGTCAAGCCGTCGTAGTCGAAGTCCACCGGCACGGGAGATGCGTACGCGTCTCCGAACCAGCGTCGACGCTGTTCCTCTTGCTTGACCTTGCCAAGATCTACGAAGGACAAGTTGGGGGCCGAAGGCCCCCCAAGGGAGCCAGCCTCTTCGTCTTCCTGCTGGGGGCCGCTTACGCGGCCCACCTTCGCCGGCTGCTTGCGCTCTTCGTCTTCGCCCCGTCGGCCCCCCTTCGGGGGCCGCTCTTCGCCTACCGGCTTGCTCTTCGCCGCTGGCTCCTACTCCTACCGCCGTCGCTCTTGAAGGTATGTAGGTTGTATGGCTCCTCAGCCATACCCCCCTGCCTTGGCAAGGTGAGTCGGTAGATCACCGGACCGTCCGGCACCTTGCCCGTCTTCGTAAGCCAGCCAGCCTTACGCAGCCTGCCAACGATCTTGTTGACGGTCTGCTCCGGAGCCTTCCCGCCGTAGCCGAGTTCCTTGGCGATCGTCCCGTTCGACGGGCACACGTTCTCGCCCGTCTCGTAGTCCGCGTACAACGCCATGGCGACGCCGACCAACTTCTCTGCGTGCTTCATGTCCGAGCGCACCAGCGCACGACGCCATACGTGCTCCTGTATCGCGGGCTTCCCTTCTCCGAAGACTCACAAGGACTCCAAAATCTACAGGTCTCCAGGGGTGAAAGCGCAGGTCATCGCATGTGAGGCGCCTCTCAGGCGGACCCCAGAACCGTGGCAGGATTTGAGCCGCCAAGACACGGCGGTCGAGTAAGGATCCTTCAAGGGGTCATACCCCACCCCCTTCGCCGTCGTCTTCCCTCCGCCGTCGAGAGGCTGGCCTGTTCCACATGGGCAGGCGAACGGCTGTGCGCCCGCGTGAGCGGCTGGCAGGCTGCGCCTCTGGCAGGCAGGCGAGAGCGCAGCGACAGGCAGGCAGGCAGGCGCACGCCCCGTTGCCGTGGCCGACGGGGCGCAGCGCTGGCCGACGCAGGGCAGAGACGCAACCCCGACCGTGGCGCAGCGTGACCAGTAACAGGCGTCTCGAAAACCAAGGTTTGTGAGACGAGGTGGTAGGCACCCCGAAAGGGGACCCAGCACTGTTCAAAACCCGTCTCGAAACTTCTGTCTCAGGCTTGACGTATTGAGACGAGTTCTGAGACGGTCCCGTCCATGACGACGAACACGATCACTGGCCAGCTCATCGGTTACGCCCGCGTCTCCACCGACGACCAGGAAGCGCAGCTTCAGCGCGACGCACTGACGGCCGCAGGCTGCGCCCGGGTCTTCGAGGACAAGGCATCGGGCAAGAACACCGACAGGCCAGAGCTCACGGCCGCACTGGACTACGCCAGACCCGGCGACACCCTGTGCGTGTGGAAGCTGGACCGGTTCGCTCGGTCCCTCATCGACCTTGTGACCATGGTCGACACCCTTCGGGAGCGGGGCATCGGGTTCAAGGTGCTCACGGGGGCACTGGCCAACATCGACCCCGGTACGGCGGACGGCCGTCTCATGCTTCAGGTGGTCGGGGCCATGGCGGAGTTCGAGCGCAGCCTCATCAAGGAGCGCACCCGTGCAGGACTCGACGCAGCCAAGGCACAGGGGCGTACCGGCGGACGGCCGTCCGTGGTCGATGAGGACGTGCTCACCGTGGCCCGTGCCAGGAAGGCGAAGGGCGAGAGCGTAAGCGCCATCGCCAAGGCTCTCGGTATCTCCCGTGCCACCTTGTACCGCCACCTTGGAGAGAGCGCCTGAGACAGGCGCACAGCACCTTCCGACAGGCCCTCGGCTCACGCCGGGGGCCGCTGTCATGCATGGGGTGTCTGACGCCGTCTGACAGGCGTAACGATGCCTGCCCCTGCCGACCACGGGGGGAGTCGACAGGGACAGGCACAGGGGGTGCAGGTCGCTCGAACCGCTCCCCCTTCCGGCGCACCTCGGTCGTGGCGCTCGCCGTTCCTCAGAGCGCCGGGGCCTGTCGGTCACTCGTCCCGGACCACCATCGCGAACGACGTACAGACACGCCGGAAGCCCTTGTGTCCGCTCCGGCCTGTGTGGCTCATGCACGCCACGTCGACCGCCGCGCCGTCCGTGGCGGGCGTGGCCGTCCACTTGCAGTGAAGGCACTCCGCTTCGAAGGTCACGTCAGTGTCTGGGTGCTGCGTGATCCTGTGCTTCACGTACCGCATGACGGAGCGCACCATCACTCGGCCCCGTGGTCTTCCCGCAGGTGCGTACGGAGTACGACGTTCGCGTCTGACGCCTTCGAGTAGTCTCCAACCGATCGGGCGTTGGTTCGAGTTACCGCGATGCCGAGGCACTCGCGGCAGCCTGCCACGGGGTCCGGCTCCCGGGCTGGAGCTGTCAGGTGCACTGGCTCCGCCATCGTCGTCTTCGGTGTGCTCATCCTGTACGGCCTCCCCGCCTGGATCTCGCTGCGATCCATCCTTGGGGCTCCAGCGAAGTGGCCCTACGTTCTTTCCTGTTGAGGCAAGAACTCGTCTCGGATGCCCTCGACCAGGGCGCGCATGTCATCGCCGAAGAGCGCCACGTCGGCGAACCGCTCGAAGGTGTCGACGTACGTCTGTATGTCCCTGGGGTCCCGTGTCGTGATCTCCGAGTGGAACGTCTCGACGATCACAAGCCGGTCATCGTGGATGCTGAAGCACGTCATGGGGAAGTCCGGCATCCGGCCAGCCAGGGGCACCACCCCAACGGTCACGTTCGGAAGGCGGGACAGGGATACGAGCCGATCAAGTTGTACCGCCATCACGACTGGCTCGCAGATCAGCCACCGTAGGACGTGCTCACAGATCACGAAGTAGAACGAGCGGCCGCCTTCGTAGAGCGTCGCCTGCCGCTCCATCCTCGCCGCCACCGTCCGAGCCCTGGTCTCGTCCGGCAAAGCTGGGGGCAGGGAGAACACTGCCGTGGCGTACTCCGGGGTCTGGAGGAGTCCGGGGATGAGTTGCCCCTGAAACAGTCTGAGAGCGGCTGTGTTGGCCTCGATGGCCTTAATGGTGTTCTGGTGCTTCCAGGGGCCCATGCGGCGCAGCAGGCGCCACGCTGTGGCCTCGGTGACCTCGGCTCGGGCAGTTGCGAGGAACTCTTCCTTCACTGTGTTCGAGACGCCGAGCGCGGACAGGATCAGATCGACGTCCTGAACGTTGGGCAGGGTCCGGCCGTTCTCGATCTTCGAGAGCTTCCCTGCGGACATGGAAGCCCTGCGGGCTACCGCGTCACCGGTCAGTCCCGATGCTTCCCGCAGTGCCCGCAGGGCTCTCCCGATCGACTCCGTGGTCAGTGATGCCGCTCCCAGTAGGCCGCGAACGGCACGGCGCGGGTGAGCGCCAGGTCGCGGTAACCCTGGTACTCCCTCAGCCGGTCGGTAGGCAGGAGTTCACCGCCGATGAACTTGCCCTCGGGGGTGTAGTGCATGCGGTACACGTCACGGTCGTCGAAGAGCCAAAAGTCGTGATCGGGCAGGCCGGTCACCTTCTGCTCGGCAAGGTCGATGATTCCGATGGACTCCCCGGCCTTGATGTTGCCGGGGTAAGCCGACAGCTCGTAACGCAGGTAGTCAGTCAGAGGGGAGCGCAAGACATGAACGCGGGACACGCTCTTGCCCTTGTCGGTCATCGAGCGCACCCATGGGTTGTCGCTCCACTCCGGGCCCATGTCCTCACCCGCGAGGAACCGAGCGATCTCCTCCCGCTCCTCCTCCACGTCATACACGTCGAGCGTCTCCAGCCGGAACGCGGTCCGCTCGAAGCTCTCGAAGAGACGGCCGAACTCCTCACCGCTGAGCACGGAAGTACTCCTCAAGTACGCCGGCCGGGACCATGACGGCCGTCTCCCCCTCGGGGAGATCGAGCTGTGCCAGCCGCTCAGGGTCGGTGATCACGTAACCCTGCACCACGTAGTCCTTGCCATCGTCCGTACCCCACAGCGTCGGGCACGTGCCGTTCTTGCAGTCCGGGTCTCCCGACAGCTTCCGCAGCGGTGTGCCCACGGCTTCCCCCTCAGGTCGACGGTCCTTGTCCGTTCGATGCTTCCGACCTGCGTACAGCAAGGTCAAGATCCCCGGCTTTCCAGAACGGGAAAGCCGCACACTTGACGTTCGGCGCGAGTGGTCCCGGTAGTTGTCCTCGGTGGGTACGAGCGGACCAACGCCCGAGCATGTCAGTCCAGCAGAGCGGCCGTGAACGTCTCGCGGTGGGCGGTCAGCCAGGCTTGTATGCGGTCCCAGCGCTCCCATCCGCCACGTTCGGCCAGTGCTTGGAGGTAGACGGGGTTGCCGTCAGCCACGCGGCGGGCGACGAAGGACCGGCAGGTCTCGGTGGCCTGTTCGATCACGCCCGGCAATCCGGCGCGATCCCTCGGCGAGAGGCCGTAGCTGTCAGCGAGGATCCGCAGCCGTGCAGACACATCCAATCCGGCGGGATACAGGGCGGCCGCAGACACCGGATCAAGCATGGGCATCCAGTAGCGGGCAGCCATGGCGACGTCCCAGAGAGGGCGGCCCGGAGCTGCCAAGTCGAAATCAATCAAGGCGTTGGCACGGCCGTCGCGGAAGACGACGTTGTCCGGGCACACGTCGTTGTGGCACACCGTCGTTCCCCCCTCCGGGTCGGCGAGGTCCTGGGACCACTCGGTGTCTGTGTCGACCGCGATGGTCGCGCTGACCTCATGCAGGCGGCGCAGGAGGAGTCCCACCGATTCGAGGGCGCTTGTCGTCATTACCCAGGGCGGGAACGGCGGCAGAGCTACTTCGCCTGGGACGAAGGTGAGCTGTTCACGGCCGTCAGCGGTGAGGCGCACGGGAGTCGGAGCTCCATCGAAGCCGTGCTCTCTCAGCGCGAGGAGGTGGGCATGGAGAGCGTGTGCGTTGCGCGGGGCCGGGCGTTCCACCAGCGCACCCCTGCGGAAGACCGCCCCCGCGTTCACCATGCCTCCGACCAGCGCTTCGCCGTCCGCCTCGTCCTCGGTCGTCATGTCGATCACGCTACCGTCGAGTCGGCCTCGTACAGGCCGGGTATACAAAGACCCCCGATCAGGCGCCAAGCCGATCGGGGGTCGTGTGCGTCATGCGTGTCAGACGCCGAGCGCCTGCTTCACCTGGGCGAGGCTCGGGTTCGTCATCACGACCTCGGTGCCACCGCCGGAGGGAACTACCTGAACGGTCGGCACCGTCTGGTTTCCGCCATTCGCCTTCTCCACGAACGCCGCGGACTCCGGGTCCTGCTCGATGTTGATCTCGGTGTACGCGATGCCCTCGCGCTCCAGCTGCTTCTTCAGCCGCTGGCAGTAACCGCACCATGTGGTGCTGTACATCGTCACAGTGCCCAGCATGTATCTCGTGCTCCTTCGGCGGGTCGGGGACGGGCGATCTGAAGGGGGAACGTACTTGAAAGCGTCACCATTCCCGTCCCTCAGGACCTGGAGGTGACGTCCGCCGCATTAGTACGACTGCGAGGGCCCGCCTGTGGACAACCGGCTCGCCCGTCTCCGCCGACCTGGCAGCATGGCCGTGTGACAGCAGCAACGCACTCCCCCCTCTTCCCGCGGGTACCCGACTCGGCCGACGCGGTGCTCGAAGGGCTCGACCCCGAGCAGCGCGAGGTGGCCACCTCCCTGCACGGTCCGGTGTGCGTGCTGGCCGGAGCCGGTACGGGCAAGACCCGCGCGATCACCCACCGCATCGCCTACGGGGTGCGCGCCGGCATCCTCCAGCCGTCCAGCGTGCTCGCCGTCACCTTCACCAACCGCGCCGCCGGCGAGATGCGCGGCCGGCTCCGCCAGCTCGGCGCCCAGGGTGTCCAGGCCCGCACCTTCCACTCCGCGGCGCTGCGCCAGCTCCAGTACTTCTGGCCGAAAGCGATCGGTGGCTCGCTGCCCCGGCTCGTCGACCGCAAGATCCAGCTCGTCGCCGACGCGGCCGCCGCCTGCCGTCTCCGCCTGGACCGGGGCGAGCTGCGGGACGCCACCGCCGAGATCGAGTGGTCCAAGGTCACCCAGACCGTCCCCGCCGACTACGCCCTCGCCGCCGCCAAGGCCGGCCGGGAGGCCCCCCGCGACCCCGCCGAGATCGCCCAGCTCTACGCCGCCTACGAGGACCTCAAGCGTGAGCGCGGAGTCATCGACTTCGAGGACGTCCTGCTGCTCACGGTCGCCGTCCTCCAGGACCGGCACGACATCGCCGACCAGGTCCGCGCCCAGTACCAGCACTTCGTCGTCGACGAGTACCAGGACGTCAGCCCCCTCCAGCAGCGACTGCTGGAGCTGTGGCTCGGCGACCGGGACGACCTCTGCGTCGTCGGCGACGCCAGCCAGACGATCTACTCCTTCACCGGCGCCACCCCCGACCACCTCCTCGACTTCCGCGTCCGCCACCCCGGCGCCACCGTCGTCAAGCTGGTCCGCGACTACCGCTCCACCCCCCAGGTCGTCCACCTCGCCAACGGCCTGCTCTCCCAGGCCCGCGGCCGGGCGGCCGACCACCGTCTGGAACTGATCTCCCAGCGCGACCCGGGACCCGAGCCCGTCTACAGCGAGTACACCGACGAGCCCGCCGAGGCGGAGGGCGCCGCCCGCCGCATCCGGGACCTCCTCGCCGCCGGTGTCCCGGCCGCCGAGATCGCCGTCTTGTTCCGCACCAACGCCCAGTCGGAGACCTACGAACAGGCCCTCGCCGACGCCGGCATCCCCTACCAACTGCGGGGCGCCGAGCGCTTCTTCGACCGCCCCGAGGTCCGCAAGGCGGGCGTCGCCCTGCGGGGCGCGGCCCGCTTCGGACGCAACGACACCCTCCTGGAGGACACCGTCGACCTGCCCTCGCAGGTGCGTGCCGTCCTCTCCGGCGAGGGCTGGACCCCACAGCCCCCGGCCGGCTCCGGGGCCGTCAGGGAGCGCTGGGAGTCGCTGGCCGCACTGGTCAACCTCGCCCAGGACTTCGCGGCCGCCAAGCCCGGCGCCACCCTCGCCGACCTGGTCGCCGAACTCGACGAGCGGGCCGGCGCCCAGCACGCCCCCACCGTCCAGGGCGTCACCCTCGCCTCCCTGCACTCCGCCAAGGGCCTGGAGTGGGACGTCGTCTTCCTGGTCGGCGTCGCCGAGGGCATGATGCCGATCACCTACGCCCGGACCGACGAACAGGTCGAGGAGGAGCGCCGCCTGCTCTACGTCGGGGTGACCCGAGCCCGCCAGCGCCTCCATGTGTCCTGGGCGCTCTCCCGCTCACCGGGCGGTCGCCCCAGCCGGCGCCCCAGCCGCTTCCTCGACGGGCTGCGCCCCGGCTCCGGCACGGGAGCCGCCCGTGGCGGAGGCGCGTCCGGAGGCGTCGAACGCGGCTTCGGCACCGCGGGTGCGGGCACGGCGGCGGTGCCCCGCCGGACCCAGCGCACCCCGGCCCGCTGCCGGGTCTGCGGACGCACCCTCACCGACGCCGGCGAGATGAAACTGATGCGCTGCGAGGGCTGCCCCTCCGACATGGACGAGGGGCTCTACGAGCGGCTGCGGGAGTGGCGCGCGGTGCAGGCGCGGCGCAACGGGCAGCCCGCGTTCTGCGTCTTCACCGACAAGACGCTGATGGCCATCGCCGAGGCCGTGCCCGACGAAGCGGGCGAGCTCGCCCGGATCCCCGGGGTGGGAGTGCGCAAGCTCAACCGCTACGGGGCCGATGTGCTGGCCATCTGCGCAGGCCAACCGCTCGAGGACGACGAGGAAGTGGCCTGGCGCGGAGATGATGCGAACTCGTCGAAAAAATAGTTTGCGCATGCCCCAGGAATCCCCATAGGTTCTAGGACACGGGGACGGCGGCCTTCTCTGAGGCCCTGATTCCGTGCTCTACTTACATATCCGTTGGACTGGGCTCACCCCCGGTCCCCCGAGACGCCGAGAGGAGGCGATTCCAGTGATCATCATCAACAGCAGCTCCATCACCACCGCCAAACTGACCGATCGCTCGGTCGTCTCCACGTGCATGCTCGGCGCCTCGATCCTGGGCACCGGTCTGTCCGGCATCCGTGCCGGTCGCCTGGCGTCCTCCTCCGTTGCTCCCGCGGGCCTTCCCGTCCGTGAGCGCAATGAGCGACCGACCGAGGCACTGGAAGCAGTAAAGGGACAGGCCCAGGCCTATGCCTTTGCGGCGGCCGGTGCCGGATTCCGGAAGCAGACGACGCAGCACCACCTGATGTGGGCCTTCCGTGGGCCAGAACCCTGGAGTGATCCAGTCTGATCGTCGATCAGGCCGGCGCCTTCAGGGCCGCGGAACCCCAACCGGGATCCGCGGCCCTTCTGTTTGTCCCCGTACCGGGGACAGACGGGCGAAGGGGCCTCGGGACAAGAAAAGCCGACACCCGGCCCAACAGGGCCGGACCGACAGACGAGGAAGACGAAACCGTGCAACTCGAAGCGCACGCCCCGTCCGTACCGCCTTCCGAAACGATCCCCCCGCCCGGCCTCACGGAGGACTCCACCTTGACCCCGCTCACCGCGCTCACCGCGCTCGACGACGCCATCGAGAACCTCGGCGTACCCGTTCCCTGCCGCTCCTACGACCCGGAGGTCTTCTTCGCCGAGTCGCCCGCGGACGTCGAGTACGCCAAGTCCCTCTGCCGCACCTGCCCGCTGATCGAGGCCTGCCTCGCCGGCGCCAAGGAGCGGCGTGAGCCCTGGGGCGTCTGGGGTGGCGAGCTGTTCGTCCAGGGCGTCGTCGTCGCCCGGAAGCGGCCGCGTGGTCGCCCGCGCAAGAACCCGGTCACGGCATGAACACCGCAGGAACGATCGACCGCCCCCTCACGCAAGACCCCCAGAAGCAGGCCCCGATGAAGCCGTTCACCAGCGAGCCCCAGGGCTCCGCAACCGAAGACGTCACCACCACCGGCGCGATCGACTCGCGTCAGAACAGGACCCGAGAGATGCAACTCATCCCAGAAGCCCTGGCACGTGCGCATATGCACGAGCGACTGCACGAGGCCGAGCGTGAGCGCCTGGCCGTGCGCCTCGCGGCCGCCCGCCGGATGCAGCGCCGCGCCGAGCGCGCCTCGCTGCGTGCCCGCCGGGCGCTCGCCATGGCCGTGATGCAGTAACCCCCCACCGGAAGCGGTGGCCTCCCGACAGGGGAGGCGGAAACTGTCCCCGCGGGGGCCGGTCCGTCCGAACGGACCGGCCCCCGCGGTGCGTTGCGTGACCGTCAGGCCCCCGCCGCCGAATCCCGCGCGTCCAGGTCCTCCAGGTCCTCCAGCTCCTGCAGGTCCTCCTCGGGGACGAACCCCGGCAGCCACTCCTCCAGTTCGTCCCGCAGCCGGACCGTCGCGCCGAGCTGACACAGCACACCGATCGTGCTGAGGGTCACCCGGTGTATCAGGAGATAGGCCGGCGGCAGGTTGAGCTGCTTGCCCAACTGGTGGGCGGGGGAGCGGGGGTCGGCGATCCGGGCCGCCTGGCTGCGCATCCAGCCGCGGGTGAAGGTGAACTCCTCCACCTTGGCCGGCTCGATGATCGGCAGCAGATAGTCGAGGACCGCGTCGGGGTCCAGCTCGATGGACTCCTTGACGAAGCCCTCGGTGCGCAGGAGTTCGTAGACCGCGTCCGCCTCGCCGTCCAGGGTCATGCGCAGGGACTCGCCGATCGGTTCGGGCAGACCGCCCGAGAGCCGGTCGACCGTGCCGAAGTCCAGGACACCGAGCCGCCAGTCGTCCTCGCCGTCCGGACCGCCGGGCAGCAGACGGAAGTTGCCGGGGTGCGGGTCGGCGTGCAGCAGACCGGTGCGGGCCGGGCCGGAGAAGAGGAAACGGGACAGCAGTTGTCCGGCACGGTCGCGCTGCTCCTGGGTGCCCTCGGAGATCACCTCGGACAGGGGGATGCCGTCGATCCACTCGGTGACCAGGACCTGCTCGCACTGGTGCACCACCGCGGGGACCACCACGTCCGGGTCGCCGGCGAACTCCTCCGCGTGGGCCTGCTGGGCCTGTGCCTCCAGGCCGTAGTCCAGCTCCTCCGAGACCCGGTCCCGGAGCTCGGAGATCAACGGCTTGACGTCCATGCCGGGGATCAGCGGGCCCAACAGCCGGGCGAAGCGGCTCAGTTGCGTCAGGTCGGAGAGCAGGGCCTCGCCCGCCCCCGGGTACTGCACCTTGACCGCGACGGCCCGCCCGTCGTGCCACACCCCGCGATGGACCTGGCCGATGGAGGCCGCCGCGGCGGGCCGGTCGTCGAACTCGAGGAACAGCTCGGCCCAGTCCTCGCCGAGCCGCTCGGCGAGCACGGAGTGCACGGTGCGGGTCGGCATCGGCGGCGCCGCGTCCTGGAGCTTCGTCAGCGCCGCGCGGTAGGGGCCGGCGACCTCCTCGGGCAGGGCGGACTCGAAGACGGACAGGGCCTGCCCGAACTTCATCGCACCGCCCTTCAGCTCGCCCAGCACCTTGAAGAGCTGGTCCGCCGTCCGCTGTTGCAGCTCACGGCCGACGATCTCCGCGGACTCGCCGACGATCCGCTTGCCCAGGCCCCAGGTCGCCCGTCCGGCGAAGCCGAGCGGCAGCGCGGCGAGCTTGGCGGTCCGGGTGACCGCCTTCCGGGGAAGATCAGACATGCGCCCTCCAAGTCCCAGCCTGCCGCGCCGTCACTGTCGTACGGCGTAACTCCTTCGATTGCCGTTGCCCTGCCATTGTCGCGTGCGATCCCCCGTCCTCGGGTGTGTGTTCCCGCTTACCTTTCTCCGCGGGGCTGGCCGACGCGCCGCAAGGACACGCGGAGTGCGGCCAGACCGGCCTGGCGTGCCACTGCAGAGTGGGCAGGGAGACCTCCCAGCGGGCTCCCGCGCTGGAGGGGACGCGGCCGTCGAGGAAGGTGAGGGCGTGGGCGGCCGCCAGCCCGGCGACCGTCGTGGCCAGGGCGAGGTCGCAGGCCTGAGCCGGCCGGCGCCTGCCGGACTGCCATTGCGCGACCAGCCGGGGCCAGGTCCCGTCCCGGTCCGTGCGCGCCTGGTGCAGACAGCCCGCGCAGCCCGTCTCACCGGGCAGGACGAGTGGTCCGACGACACCTGTGGCCTCCACCACCCCGGCGTAGAGATGCGGAGTGCCCGAGGCGAGCAGCGGCTCGGCCGCGGGCAAAGGCGGCGCGTGCACGGACACGTCGTCCCGAGGCGCGATGATCACCAGGGAGAAACCGGGGGGCTGCGGCCCGGCCGGTGACCGGGGGCTCCTGCGGGGCGGGCGGTCCGGGGCGGCCGCGCGCACGGCACGGCGGGCGGCCTCGTCCCGGCGCTCGCCGACCGACTCGGCGGACAGTCCGCCCGGTGCCACGTCCCCCGGCTCCACCGCACCTCCGTCGCGGACGTCCACCTCGCCGACCCCCGCCCCCGACAGCAGTGCGGCCAGCACCGCGCCGACCCGGCCCGCCCCGCGCACCCGCACCCGCAGCCGGCGCCGGGCCGCGAGGCGTCCGAGCGCGTCGCCCGGTGCCGGGGTGGTCAGCGACAGTGAGGCGAGGTCGGGGCGGAGCCGGTCCAGGACCTCCCGCTTCTCCCGCAGGGCCATCGCCTCCGGGCCGCCCCCGCACGCGTCGTCGAGGAGTCCCGCCCGGGCCAGTCGCTCCACCAGCCGGTCCACATGACCCTCGGGCAGGTCCATGCGGCGCCCCTCCTCGCGCAGCAGATCGAGCCCGCGGGTGCCGTCCAGCAGGTCGAGGAAACTGCCCGTCGCCGTGTCCACCGGACCGAGTGTCAGCGCGTGCGCCGGAGCCATCCCGAACTGCACGGTGTTGAGGTCGCGCCAGCCGCGCCGCAGCGCGGGCTTCACCATCGGATGCATCAAAGGCCCCCGTATGCCCGTGTATGCCTGGAAAATCCCTTGTGTCGACGGAGCAGGGGCGTGGGGACGTCCACGCTCCGCCGACGAGTGCCAGCATGCCCGCCCCCGCCGAGCCGTGCCGAAAGTTGTCCACAGGCAGCGGAATTCGTCGTACAAATCCCTCGTATGACGTAAAACAGGGCTGCGGGATCGGAACCCGACCGTCCCGGAGTCGGGACTTCCCCCAGGTGCAGCGGGTAACGTCGGGGCGTGCCCGCCGACCCCCTGCACCGCGCCGGAAAGCCACAGCGCAGCGCGACGAGCCAGCCGCCGAGCGGATCGGTGGCGAGCGCGATCGAGGTCCGCAGAAGCGCCCGAAGGCGCCGCACGGTCTCCGCCTACCGCGAGGGCGATCGCACCATCGTGCTCATCCCCGCCCGGATGTCCGAGGCCGAGGAGCAACGCTGGGTGGGCGTCATGCTCGACAAACTCGCCGCGCAGGAGAGCAGGCGCGTGCCCGGCGACGCCGAACTCGCCGAGCGCGCCGAGCGGCTGTCCGCGCAGTGCTTCGACGGTCGCGCCCGGCCCACCTCGGTGCGCTGGGTGACCAACCAGAACACCCGCTGGGGCTCGTGCACCCCGGCCGAGGGCAGCATCCGCCTCTCGCACCGTCTGCAGGGCATGCCCGACTACGTCGTCGACTACGTCCTCGCCCATGAGCTCGCCCATCTGCTGGTGCCCGGCCACGGCCCCGACTTCTGGCGGCTGCTGGAGGCCTACCCGCGCACCGAGCGCGCCCGCGGCTATCTGGAGGGCGTGGTGGCCGCCGAGCGGCTGCCGCACGCGCCCGGCGCGCGCGAGGAGTGACTCCCGGGGCGCGGAGCGTGCCCACGCCCGGTATCGGGCGGCGCGGGTTGTGTACCGGGTCTGTACCGACATCGTGCGTTGTCGGAGTTTGCCGTTAGCCTGACGCGACGCACTCGCAATCGGGATGGGGGACGGTCGTTACGCATGCCCAGGGAATTCCAACGCGGCCACAAGGCCAGGATCAGTGACCTCACCGCGGGCACCGATCTGTACGTAGGTGTGCAGATCACCGCCCCCGGCCTGTCCTTCGACATCAGCTGCTTCGGCCTCGACGCCGACGAACGGCTCTCCGACGACAGGTACTTCGTCTTCTTCAACCAGCCGAAGTCCCCCGAGGAGTCGATCCAGCTCCTGGGCGCCCAGGCCGGCGACACGGAGTCCTTCCGCATCACCCTGGACCGCATCCCGCCGCAGATCCGGAAGCTGTCCTTCACGGCGACCGTCGACGGCGCCGGACAGATGTCGCAGATCAACCCCGGCTACCTCCGTATCGTCGCCGGCGGCGAGGAAGTGGCCCGGTACGCGTTCAACGGCTCGGAGTTCACCACCGAGCGCGCCGTGATGCTCGGCGACTTCTACCTGAAGGACGTCTGGCGTTTCGCGGCCGTCGGACAGGGCTTCGACGGCGGCCTGGAGGCGCTGCTGAAGAACTTCGGCGGCGAGGTCATGGAGGAGGAGGCGCCCGCGCCCGCCGCCCCCCAGCCGCAGACCGGCGCCGCACCCGGCTTCGCCCCGCCCGCGTTCGCCGCCCCGGCCGCACCCGCGCCGGCGCCCGCCCCGCAGCAGCCGCAGCCCGCCCCGCAGGGCTACGCGCCGCCCGCGGCACCCCCGCCGCCCGCCCCGGCGCCCGCACCCCCGGTGCACGCCGCGCCGACCATCGTCGCGCCCATGACCCCGCCCGGCGGGGTCCAGGTCCCGCCGCCCGGACCGGCCCCCGCGCCCTACGGCCAGCCGCCCCAGCCGCAGTACGGCCAGCCCGGCGCCCCGACCGCCCCGCCGCCCCCCGGCTACGGCCAGCCGCCCCACGCACCGCAGGCCCCCATGCCGCCCCAGGCCCCGATGCCGCCCGGCTACGGCCAGCAGCCCCCGTTCGGGCAGGTTCCCGGACAGCAGACGTACGGCGTGCCGCAGGGCGCGCCCCAGGGCGGCGCCGGAGTGTCCGCGGCGCTCCAGCAGTTCAAGGAGACGCCCACCGGACAGCGCTGGACCCAGCAGAACAAGAAGCTGATCCGCGTCGACCTCGGCATCGGCGGCCAGCCCGTGCTCGCCCGTCAGGGCAGCATGGTCCTCTACCAGGGCAAGGTCGACTTCAGCTACAAGGGCGCCGGGTTCGCCGGCCGCATCGTCGGCAACGCGACCGGCCAGGAGATGCAGCTCATGCGCTGCACCGGCCAGGGCCAGGTGTTCCTCGCCGACAACTCCACGATGCTGCACCCCATCGAACTCCAGGGCGACGGCATCTGCGTCTCCGCGGAGAACGTCCTCGCCTTCGACGAGGGCCTCCAGCACGAGGTCCGCCGCATCGAGGGCCACGGCATCCCCGGCGGCGCCCTGTTCACCATGCAGTTCACGGGCACCGGCACGATCATCGTCAAGACGCACGGCACGCCCGTCGTCCTGCCGGTCACCCCGACCACGTTCGCCGACTGCAACGCCGTCGTCGCCTGGTCGTCCGCCGCCCAGGTGGTCGTCTCGAGCCAGGTGCGGATGCGCCGCAACGCCTACCCCGGCGACACCGGGGAGAGCGTCAACCTCCAGTTCCGGGGCGCCCCCGGCAACTTCATCGTCGTCCAGCCGTACGAGGTCTGAGGGAGCCCGTCATGAACCAGCCGCTCGCGGGCTACGCCCCCGCACCCGTCACCGCCCGCATGGAGAACCACGGCAACCACATGCTGAAGGTCGCCCTGCAGACCGGCAACGACCTCCTCGCGCGCGTGGGCTCGATGGTCGCCTACGAGGGCTTCGTCCAGTACGAGCCCAACCCGCCGGCCGTACGCCAGATCGCCCGTGACTGGATGACCGGCGAGGGCGCCCCCCTGATGAAGTGCTCCGGCGACGGACTGCTCTATCTCGCGGACTACGGTGCCAACGTCGTCGTGATCAACCTCAACGGGGACGGCATCTCCGTCAACGCCACCAATCTGCTGGCCTTCGACGCCCATCTCACCTGGGGCGTGGAGCGGGTCAAGGGCCTGGCGAAGTTCGCCGGGCAGGGACTGTGGAACACCAAGATCTCCGGGCAGGGCTGGGTCGCGCTCACCTCCCGGGGCAAGCCGATCGTCGTCGACTGCGGCGGCGGCGAGGACGAGACGTACGTCGACCCGGACGCGCTCGTCGCCTGGTCACCGAACCTCAAGGTGAAGGGCAAGCGCAGCTTCAAGGCGCAGTCCCTCATCGGCCGGGGCAGCGGCGAGGCCTACCAGATGGCCTTCTCCGGCCAGGGCATCGTCGTCGTCCAGCCCAGCGAGGACAGCACCGACCGCCTCCGGTTCCGGGGCTGAGGGGGAGCCAGAACGCCATGCAGAGCTCACTTTTCGCACACAACGACTCGCAGACCCAGGAACGCTGGAGCCTGCAGAACAAGCAGATGCTCCGGGTCGTCCTGGAGGGCCACGACGACATCCTCGCCCGCAAGGGCACGATGGTCGCCTACCAGGGCCTCGTCGAGTTCGACGCCGAGTACCAGAGCAACCAGCAGGGACGCGCGCGTGCCCGCACCGGCGAGGGCCTGGACCTGATGCGCTGTCACGGACAGGGCACCGTCTACCTCGCCAACCTCGCCCAGTACATCCACCTCGTGGACGTCGAGCAGGACGGGCTGACCGTCGACAGCAGCTATGTCCTCGCCATGGACTCCTCGCTGCACCACGAGGTCATCGCCGTCGACAGCCTCTACGGCATCTCCGGCTCCGGGAAGTACCAGCTCAACATCACCGGCCGCGGCCGGGTCGCCCTGATGACCTCGGGCGCGCCGCTGATGATGCAGGTGACGCCCGACAAGTACGTCAACTGCGACGCGGACGCCATCGTGGCCTGGTCTACCGGGCTGCGCGTGCAGATGCAGGCCCAGACGCACTCCTCCGGGGTGTGGCGCCGACGCGGCAACACCGGTGAGGGCTGGGAGCTCAGCTTCATGGGCAGCGGCTTCGCCCTGGTGCAGCCCAGCGAACTGCTGCCGCCGCAGAACGCCCAGATCGGGTCGGGTATCGCCGCGCAGTACGGCATGGGCCAGCACGGGGCCCGGGCACAGAACCAGGGCAACGCCTGGAGCTGAACGAAGGGTAAGGGGCGCCCGTCCAGGCGGGCGCCCCTTACACCGTCACAGCCTGGCGCGGGTCGCCTCCAGCAGCCGTACGACGGACTCGTCGGCCACCTCCGCGACCTCGTCGTAGGCGAACCAGCGCAGGTCGAGGGACTCGTCGCTGATCGCCTCCACGGCCCCGGACGGGGCGAGGGCCGCGTACTGCACGTCCAGATGCCAGGCGCACGGCGTCTCGTGCCGGTCCAGGCGCACGGGGCCGCCGGGCAGCAGGACGAGCCCCGGAATGCCGGACTCCTCCGTCCCCTCGCGCAGGGCGGCCGCCGCCAGCGTCTCGTCGACCGGCTCGCAGTGGCCGCCCATCTGCAGCCACATCCGCAGCTTCCTGTGCAGGGTCAGCAGCACCCGCCCCCGCTCGGGGTCGATCACCAGCGCGCTCGCCGTGATGTGCCCGTCGCCGCAGGACTTCCACATGCCGTCCGGGTGGGCCGACAGGTGGTCCAGATAGGTCTGGCGCAGCTCCGGCTGGTCCTCGTAGCCCTTGAGTACGAGGATCGCGTCGTCGAACAGGCTCACTCGGTGTCGTCGCCCTCGGAGTCGTCCTTCGTCAGCTTCGGCTTCTCGGCCGGGCCCGCGCCGCCCGCCTCGCCGAGCATCTTCTCCAGCTCGGAGAAGTCGAGCTGCTCGCGGTGCACGAAGCCGTCCGGGTCGTCCAGGTCGGAGGCCGTCGGCAGCATGTCCGGGTGCGCCCACAGGGCGTCACGGCCGTCGACACCGCGCGCGTCCGTCAGCGAGGCCCACAGCCGGGAGGCGTCCCGCAGTCGGCGCGGACGCAGCTCCAGGCCGATCAGCGTGGCGAACGTCTGCTCCGCGGGACCGCCCGTCGCGCGACGGCGGCGCAAGGTCTCGCGCAGCGCGTCCGCCGACGACAGACGGGGCTTCGCCGCGGCGTGGACCACCGCGTCGACCCAGCCCTCGACGAGCGCCAGGGCCGTCTCCAGACGGGCCAGGGCGGCCTTCTGCTCCGGGGTGTCCTCCGGCTGGAACATGCCCTGCTGGAGCGCGTCCTGCAACTGCTCGGGGTTCTGCGGGTCGAACTGGCCGACGACGTCCTCCAGCTTGGCGGTGTCGACCTTGATCCCGCGCGCGTAGCCCTCGACCGCGCCGAACAGATGCGAGCGCAGCCACGGCACATGCGCGAAGAGCCGCTGGTGGGCGGCCTCGCGCAGGGCCAGGTAGAGCCGGACCTCGTCCTGGGGGACGCCCAGGTCCTTGCCGAACGACGCGATGTTCAGCGGCAGCAGCGCGGCCCTGCCCGCCGGGCCGAGGGGCAGGCCGATGTCGGTGGAGCCGACGACCTCGCCCGCCAGCACGCCGACGGCCTGCCCGATCTGCGAGCCGAACATCGCCCCGCCCATCGAGCGCATCATGCCGATCAGCGGGCCCGCCATGGCCTGCATCTCCTCCGGCAGGACGTCGCCCATGGCCGCGCCGACACGCTCGGCGACCGGGTCGACGAGCTCCTTCCAGGCGGGCAACGTCGCCTCGACCCACTCGGCGCGCGACCACGCGACGGCCGAGCCGGCGCCGGACGGCAGCGACGTCACGTCGTCCAGCCACAGGTCGGCCAGACGCACGGCCTCCTCGACGGCGGTGCGCTCGGCGGGGCCGACGCTCGCGTCCTTCACGCCGTCGGACGTGCCCTGGGAGACGGTCTGGCGGGCGATCTGCTGGGCCATGTCCCAGTTCACCGGGCCGCCCTCGTACGAGAGCATCTGGCCGAGCTGCTGGAAGGCCGCGCCCAGGTCGTTGGGGTTCAGCGAACCGAACATGGCCGCGAGCGGATTGTCACCGCCGGGACCGCCCGGGCCGCCGAAGCCCCCGGACATACCGAAACCGAACGGGTTGGCCTGTCCCTGACCACCACCGCTCTGCTGGTCCTTCTTCTTGCCCTCGTCGCCGTCTTCCGGCTCCTCCGGCGGAAGGCCGAATCCGAATGGGGTGTCACTCACGGGGTTCCTCGGCTGGTAAGGCCACCGGGTTCTCGCCCGGCGGCGCGGCTGCCCTGCAACACCACCCAGCGTAGACACCCCGGGGCTCGATCGGGCCTCGGTGCTTCGCCGACTCTTGGCCTGCGGCAGGATGGATGCCACCTGGTACGTACGCGTCACTCGCGCCCGTATGCCAAGACAACCGCTGGAGACACCTGGTGAGTTCCCCAGATCCGCAGGTTCGCGCAGCGCGAAACCCCTCCCCGGGTGGTTCGCGTGGGCCCGTCGTCGCCGTGACCGGCGCAGCCACCGGGATCGGCGCGCTGCTCACCGAGCGGCTCGCCGCGTCGGACGAGATCAAGCAGGTCGTCGCCATCGACGAGCGACGGGGCGAGTGCGACGCGGCACAGTGGCACATCCTCGACGTCCGTGACCCGGCGATCGCCGACAAGCTGCGCGGCGCGGACGTCGTGGTCCACCTCGCGCTCGATCTCGACCTGGGGAGTGACGCCGCCGCCCGGACGGCCTACAACGTGCGGGGCACTCAGACCGTGCTGACCGCCTCCGCGGCGGCCGGTGTACGGCGTGTCGTGCTGTGCACCTCCTCGATGGTCTACGGGGCGCTGCCCGACAACGAGCTGCCCCTGTCGGAGGACGCGGAGCTGCGGGCGACGGCGGAGGCGACGGGCGTCGGCGACCTGCTGGAAATCGAACGCCTGGCCCGGCGGGCGCCCCGCGCGCACCCCGGCCTGAACGTCACCGTGGTCCGCCCCGCCGTGCTCGTCGGGGGGACGGACACGGCGCTGACCCGCTACTTCGAGTCGCCCCGCCTGCTGGTCGTGGCCGGGTCCCGGCCGGCCTGGCAGTTCTGCCACGTCGAGGATCTGTGCGGCGCTCTGGAGTACGCCGTTCTCGAGAAGGTCGACGGGGAGCTCGCCGTCGGCTGCGACGGGTGGCTGGAGCAGGAGGAGGTCGAGGAGCTCAGCGGGATCCGGCGCATGGAACTGCCGTCGGCGGTGGCGCTGGGCGCGGCGGCCCGTCTGCACCGGATCGGACTGACCCCGTCCCCGGCGGGCGATCTCGCGTACACGATGTACCCGTGGGTGGTGAGCGGGTCGCGGCTGCACGACGCCGGGTGGCGGGCGCAGTGGACCAACGAGGAGGTGCTCGCGGAGCTGCTGGAGGAGGTGGCCGGGCGGCACACGGTCGCCGGTCGGCGGCTCGGGCGCAAGGACGCGACGGCGGCGGGGGCCGCGGGGGCGACGGTCGCGCTGTTGGGCGCGGCGGCGGTGGTGCGCAGGGCGCGCAAGGCACGCAGGGGGCGCTGAGGTCGGTTTCGGCGCCGTCCTGGCTGTTCCGGCCGCGCGCGCGTGCGGCACGATGGACGTATGGCAACCACCAACGACCATCCCGGTGAGCGCGCGGCCGAGGACCCCGTCAAGCTGATCGGCATCAGGGACACGGCCCTCTCCCTCGACGAGGTCTTCCGGGCCGTCGGGGACGACGCCGCCGGGGGGACCGCGCTCTTCGTGGGGACCGTGCGCGATCACGACGGGGGCGCCGACGTCGACACGCTCGCGTACTCCTGCCATCCCACCGCCGAGGCCGAGATCCGGCGCGTCGCGGAGAAGGTCGTCGCCGAGTTCCCGGTGCGGGCGCTCGCGGCCGTGCACCGGGTCGGGGACCTCGCCGTGGGTGATCTCGCGGTGGTCGTCGCCGTGTCGTGTCCGCATCGGGGCGAGGCCTTCGAGGCCTGCCGGAAGCTGATCGACGATCTCAAGCACGAGGTGCCGATCTGGAAGCACCAGAAGTTCTCCGACGGCACCGAGGAGTGGGTCGGCGCCTGCTGAGCGCCCGCCCCGCCTCCGGTTGCGTAACCCCACCCCTGCCGTGAGCGTTGTCAGTGCGGATGGTTAATCTGCTGATCAGTCAGTTGCGGTAATGGGGTTGGGAGGTCGGCATGGCGGTGCTCGCCTGGTTGCTGATTCCGCTTGTGGCTGCTGTCGGTGCCGGACTGTGGGGAAGCTGGGCCAACCGCACCCGCAAGGCGCGCGGTGACGGGCCCGAGCTCGACGGGTACGCCCGGTTCCGTGCCGCCATGGAGAAGTCCGCCGCCCTGCCGCGCTCCTCCTCGGGCGGCTGACCCGGGTGGTGGCCCTGACGGTGCGCCGACAGAGGCGTCCCGTACTGTCGAGGCATGCCACGCCGCACCGCGACGATGCTCGCCTCCACCCTGATGCTGATCGCGCTCCTGTGCGCCGGGGTGCTCATCCCCGTGCCGTACTCGGAGATGTCCCCGGGGCCGACGGTGAACACGCTCGGTGAGCACGACGGCGAGCCGGTCCTGCAGATCGCGGGCAGGAAGACGTACGCGACCAGCGGCCACCTGAACATGACCACCGTGCGGGTGACCAGCGCCGACTACCGGATGAACCTCGTCGAGGCGGTCTACGGCTGGCTGGCGCACGACAACAAGGTCGTGCCGCACGACACGCTCTACCCGGACGGCAAGACCGAGGAGGAGTCCACCCAGGAGAACGCCGAGGAGTTCAGCCAGTCCCAGGAGAGCGCCAAGGTCGCCGCCCTGGAGGAGCTGGACATCCCGGTGCAGTCCTGGGTGATCGTCTCCACGGTGGTCAAGGACTCCCCGGCCGAGGGCAACCTGCACGCCGGGGACGTGATCAAGGCCGTGGACGGGACCGCGGTGAAGGAGCCGGGGGACGTCGCGAAGCTGGTCACTCAGCACAAGCCCGGCCAGAAGGTCGTCTTCACCATCGTCCCGGCGAAGGAGCAGGCCGCGGCCGAGAAGGCGAACAAGACCGCGACGAAGACACAGGACGTCACGATCAAGACCGCGACCTCCGACGACAGCGGTGAGAAGCGGGCGATCGTCGGGATCTCGGCCGGGACCGACCACACGTTCCCGTTCTCGATCGACATCAAGCTCGCCGACGTCGGCGGTCCCAGCGCCGGCCTGATGTTCGCCCTCGGGATCTACGACAAGCTGACGCCCGGCAGCCTCACCGGCGGCAAGTTCGTCGCCGGCACCGGGACCATCGACGACGAGGGCAAGGTCGGGCCGATCGGCGGCATCGAGATGAAGACCGTGGGCGCGCGCAGCCAGGGCGCCCAGTACTTCCTCACCCCGGCCGACAACTGCTCGGCCGCCGCCAAGGACACCCCCTCGGGGCTCAGGCTCGTCAAGGTCGACACCATCGACGACGCCCTCACCGCCCTCAAGGACATCCGCAGCGGCGACACCGCCGACCTGCCGAAGTGCACCAAGTGACGCAGGTGGCCAGGGCCTGTCATTCGGATCACGCCTCACCGGCGCCGAGCAGGCCCGTTCCTTCCCCGCGGCCTGCTCCGAACGACAGGCCCTAGTTGTATTGATCACGAGCGTTGTTGACACTGGCGGGTCTTGAACATGGCGAAGACCTCCGATGTGGTGGAGCTGTCTAAGAACACACCGCACGGAGGTCTTCGTGTCCCACCGTAATGCCCGGCTGACCGTTCACGGCAGGCGGCTGCTCGTCGAGCGTGTCCGTTCGGGCCGCCCCGTCGCGCATGTCGCGGCCGAGATGGGCATCTCACGTGTCACGGCCCACAAGTGGATGCGCCGCTGGCAAGCGGAGGGCGAACAGGGGCTGCACGACCGCCCCAGCCGTCCACTGACGACACCCCACCGCACGGCGGCAGCCGTGGAGGCCCGGGTGTGCCGGCTGCGCCAGGACCGCAAACTCGGCCCCGCCCGCCTCGGCCCCGTCCTGGGACTGCCCGCCTCGACCGTGCACCGCATCCTGGTCCGCCACGGCCTGAACCGGCTTGCCTTCCTCGACCGGCCCACCGGCCAGGTCATCCGCCGCTACGAACGCGACCGACCCGGCGAACTCATCCACGTCGACGTCAAGAAACTCGGCCGCATCCCCGACGGCGGCGGCCACAAGGTCCTGGGCCGCCAGGCCGGCCGCGCCCGCCGCAGCAGCGTGGGCTTCGACTACGTCCACTCAGCCATCGACGACCACAGCCGCCTCGCCTACAGCGAGATCCACCGCGACGAGAAAGTCGCCACCTGCGCCGGCTTCCTCACCCGCGCGGCCGCCTTCTTCCACGCCCACGGCATCACCCGCATCGAACGCGTGCTCACCGACAACGCCTGGGCCTACCGCAAGGGCCTGGCCTGGAAGCAGGTGCTCATCGAGATCGGCGCGACCGGCAAGCTGACTCGCGCCTACCGCCCGCAGACCAACGGCAAGGTCGAACGCTTCAACCGCACCCTGCTCGACGAGTGGGCCTACCTGCGGCCTTTCACCAGCAACGACGAACGCACCGCAGCCCTGGCCGACTTCCTCCACACCTACAACTACCATCGCTGCCACACCGCACTCGGAGGCCAGCCACCCATCACCCGAGTCAACAACCCTGCGGGTCAATACACCTAGTCCTCGAAGGTCGCCGACAGGGCCTCCGCCAGGCCGGGGACCAGGTTTCCGCCGGTGAGGACCTCCGTCGGCGCGTCCTTCTCGCGCAGGCGCAGCGCCGACTCACGGGTGCCGTCGCGCAGGACCGCGACCGTCATCCGGACCTCCTGGCGCTCGGGGTGCCCGGCCACCCACTTCTGCAGCTTCGCCTCGCTCAGCCCCTGCGGGACCTGGGCCTCGGCGGACGGCGGCAGCATCAGCCGCTCCACGGTCAGGGCGCAGCCGACCACCGCGTCGGGCCAGGCGATCGTGGCCAGGAACTCGTCGAGCGGCTTGTCCGTTGGCACTTCGTCCTGCTCGATCGGGGTGAGACCCGTGGTCTCGGGCTCGTCCTGAAGGCCGAGCTGGGCGGCGAGCGAGGGTTCCTGTGCCCGCAGGCGTGCGGTGTCTACGAGGGCGAAGAGGCGGGCGGGCTGGTCCCAGCCGAGGCCGGAGGCGTACTCGTCGATCTCGAGTACGGCCCGGGTGAGCGGGTTCGCTGCCATGGGAGTGTTGGACATGGTCACAATCCTCTCTCGTTCTCGGGCGGAATCGGGAACCGAGTAAACGGTGAGTAAGTTGCATAGGTGTGGGCCCACGATCACGGGGGGCCACTGGGGGCCGGCGAACACGCGGGCCTGAGGGATCGACAGCGAACTTCGAGGTGCGCACCTTGGCTTTCCAGATGCCGGACCGCGGCGGAGGCCCGACAGGGCCGCGGATGAGAGTGGGCCGCCCGTCCCGGCGTGTCCGGACCCTGCTCATGACGCTGGGCGTCCTTGCCGTCTTCGGCATGGCGTTCACCATGTTCGCGGGATTCTGGACGGACTGGCTCTGGTACCGGTCGGTGAACTACTCGTCCGTGTTCACCACCACCCTCTGGACCAAGATCGGCCTGTTCTCCGTCTTCGGTCTGCTGATGGCGCTCGCGGTCGGTTTCAACATCTGGCTCGCCCACCGGCTGCGGCCCCCGCTGAGCGCGATGTCGGTGGAGCAGCAGAGCCTCGACCGCTACCGCATGGGCATCGCGCCCTACAAGAGGTGGCTGCTGCTCGCCGTCACCGCCCTGGTCGGCCTCATCGCCGGCGCCTCGGCGGCCGGCCAGTGGCGGACCTGGCTGATGTGGGTCAACGGCGTCTCCTTCGGACAGAAGGACCCGCAGTTCCACCTCGACGTGTCGTTCTTCGCCTTCGACCTGCCCTGGTACCGGTTCCTGCTCGGCTTCGGCTTCGCCGCCACGATCCTCTCCCTGATCGCCGCCGCGCTCACCCACTATCTGTACGGCGGGCTGCGCGTCACCAGCCCCGGCGCGCGCGCCACGGCCGCCGCCACCGGACACCTGTCGGTGCTGCTCGGTGTGTTCGTCGCCCTGAAGGCGGTCGCCTACTGGCTCGACCGGTACGGCCTCGCCGTGAAGTCCAGCGACTTCAAGGCCACGGACAACTGGACGGGTCTGCGGTACGTCGACGCCAACGCCTACCTGCCGGCCAAGACGATCCTGTTCTGCATCGCGGTGATCTGCGCGCTGCTGTTCTTCGCCACCCTGTGGCGGCGCACCTGGCAGCTGCCGGTGATCGGCTTCGGTCTGATGGTGCTCTCGGCGATCCTCATCGGCGGGCTGTACCCGGCGATCGTCCAGAAGTTCCAGGTCCAGCCGAACGAACAGGCCAAGGAAGCCCCGTACGTCGAGAAGAACCTCAAGGCGACCCGTGAGGCGTACGGCATCGACGGCGCGCAGGTCACCGAGTACTCGGGGACCAGCACCACCAAGGACAAGACACAGCTGCGCGACGACGTGGACGCCACGGCGAGCATCCGGGTCCTGGACCCGAACATCGTCTCGCCGACGTACCAGCAGCTCCAGCAGATGCGGAAGTACTACGCCTTCCCGACCAACCTGGACGTGGACCGCTACAACGTGGGCGGCGCCGACCAGGACACCGTCATCGGTCTGCGTGAGCTGAACCTCGCGGGCGTGGACAAGCAGAACTGGATCAACAACCACTTCCGCTACACCCACGGCTACGGTGTGGTGGCCGGGAAGGGCACCACCGCCGACTCCGAGGGCCGCCCGGTCTTCACCGAGTCCAACCTGCCCTCCGAGGGTGAACTGGGCACGTACCAGCAGCGGATCTACTACGGCGAGAAGACGACGACGTACTCGATCGTCGGCGGTCCCCAGGCGGAGATCGACTACTCCGACGACAACGGCGAGAAGACCACCAGCTACAAGGGCAAGAGCGGGGTCAACCTCTCCAACCCGGTCAACCGGGCCGCCTACGCGGTGGCGTTCGGCGAGCCGCAGATCCTGTACTCCGGTGCGATCGGCGAGGGCTCGCGGATCCTGTACAACCGCACGCCCAAGGAGCGCGTCGAGGCGGTCGCCCCGTGGCTGACCATCGACGGCGACGCCTACCCGGCCGTCGTCGACGGGAAGATCCAGTGGATCGTCGACGCGTACACCACGACGAACGGCTACCCGTACGCCTCCCGTACGACCCTCGGCGACACCACCGCCGACTCGCTGACCGCGACCAACGACAACCGCGCGGTCGTGGCCCAGCAGAACCAGGTCAACTACATCCGCAACTCGGTGAAGGCGACCGTCGACGCGTACACGGGCGAGGTCAAGCTCTACCAGTGGGACACCGAGGACCCGGTCCTGAAGACCTGGATGAAGGCGTTCCCCGGCACGGTGGAGCCCAAGTCCGACATCTCCACGTCGCTGATGGCCCATCTGCGGTATCCGCAGGACCTGTTCAAGGTCCAGCGCGAGCTGCTCACCCGCTACCACGTGAAGGACGCCACCACGTTCCTCAGCGGCAGCGAGGTCTGGCAGGTGCCGGACGACCCGTCCAACAAGTCGGGTGACGCGGTGCCGCCGTACTACCTGAGCATGAAGATGCCGGACCAGCAGGCGCAGGCGTTCTCGCTCACGACGACCTTCACGCCCAACGGACGCGACAACCTCAGTGCGTTCATGGCGGTGGACTCCGAGGCGGGGACGGCCGGCTACGGCAAGATCAGAATCCTGAAACTGCCGACGAGCACCACCGTCGACGGACCGAAACAGGTGCAGAGCCAGTTCAACTCCGAACAGGACATCGCCGAGTCGATCAGACTCCTCAAGGGCGGTGACTCCGACATCGAGTACGGCAACCTGCTGACGGTGCCCCTCGACGGAGGACTGCTCTACGTCGAGCCGGTCTATGTGCGCGGTGGCGGGCTCAAGTACCCGCTGCTGAAGAAGGTGTTGGTGACCTACGGCGGCAACACCGCCTTCGAGGACACCCTCGACGAGGCCCTCAACAAGGTCTTCGGCGCGGAGAGCACGACCCCGCCGAAGGACGACGGCGACGAGACCACCACACCGCCGTCGTCCTCCAACCCGACGGTCCAGGAGGCGCTGGACGACGCGCAGAAGGCGTTCACCGCCGGCCAGGAAGCCCTGAAGAAGGGTGACTGGGAGGCGTACGGCAAGGCGCAGAAGGACCTCGAGGCCGCTCTGAAGCGGGCCGAGGACGCGCAGGACGAGGCGGCCAAGAGCGGCAACAAGGCGAGCAGCAGCCCGAGTCCGAGCGCGACGCCCAGCAGCGGCGCCGGCGGCGGCAAGGCGAGCGGCAGCCCCAGTCCGAGCAGCAGTCCCAGCGGCTGATCAGGCCCCGCCCCGCGTCGTGATACGGTTGTGGAACACGACGCGGGGTGGAGCAGCTCGGTAGCTCGCTGGGCTCATAACCCAGAGGTCGCAGGTTCAAATCCTGTCCCCGCTACTGAAGACGAAGGCCCGGATCCGGTACACGGATCCGGGCCTTCGTCATGTGCGAACGCATGTGCCGCCCCCGGGTATCGCCGCGCCGTCGTGGGGACTTGGGTGAACTGTGTTTGACTTGTCTCTCTGTGGGCATGTCGACAAAACGCTGAAGTGACCTCACGGGCTGCGGTATACACAGATGTACCCGGGTTGCAGGTGGTGCGACGATGGACGTTATGGGGGACAAGGCAACTCTGTTCGAGACAGGGCGGTTTGTGCAGCCTTCCGGTGAGGAAGCGACCCCGGACGAGAGCCGGGACAAGACGGCGGACGCCGTCGAGACGGTAGAGACGGACGAGACGGTAGAGACAGAAGAAGCGGCCGAGACGGGGGTGACGGTCGAAACGGGGGAGGCCGTCGCGGAGATGCGGCTACGGCTCGCCGCGGCAGCCGGCGACGCCGAGGCGACCAGTGTCCTCGGCGCCATGCTGCTGCGCCGCGGCGACCTGGACGGCGCGGAACCCCATCTGCGCGCCGCCACCGCGGCCGGCGACCGTGCCGCCGCCAACAACCTGGGCGTCCTGCTGCACCAGCGCGGGTACGCCGACGAGGCCGCCGGCTGGTGGCGGGTCGCCGCCGTCGCCGGCTCCGCCGCGGCCGCGCACGCGCTCGGGCGCCACTGCCGCGAGTGCGGCGACGAACCCGCCGCGGAGTACTGGCTGCGCCAGTCCGCCGAGCAGGGGCACGCCCTCGGCGCGTACGCCCTCGCCGACCTGCTGGAACACCGCGGGGACGGCGGAGCCGAGCGGTGGATGCGGGCCGCCGCCGAGCGCGGGCACCGGGAGGCCGCGTACCGGCTGGCGCGGGCACTGGACCGCAGGGATCCGCAGGACTCCGACGGCGACGGCGACGACGTCGGCTCCGTACCGGCGGAGGCCGAGCAGTGGTACCGGCAGGCCGCCGCGCGCGGTCACCGCAGGGCCGCCCTGCACCTCGGGGCCATCCTGGAGCGCAAGGGCGAGCTGAAGGAGGCCGGCCGCTGGTACCTCACGTCCGCCAAGGACGGCGAGGCGAGGGCCGCCTGCGCGCTCGGGTTCCTGCTGCGGGACGCCGGCGACACCGAGAACGCCGCGATCTGGTGGCTGCGCGCCGCCCAGGACGGCGACGGCAACGCCGCCAACGCGCTGGGCGCGCTGCACGCCGAGCGGGGCCAGACCCAGACCGCCGAGCGCTGGTACCGGGCCGCCATGGACGCCGGCGACGACAACGGCGCCTACAACCTCGGGCTGCTCTGCGCCGAGCAGGGCCGCACCGCGCAGGCCGAACAGTGGTACCGGCGCGCGGCCTACGCCGGTCACCGGGAGGCCGCCAACGCCCTGGCCGTCCTGCTGCTCCAGGTCGGGGACACGGCCGGCGCGGAGCCCTGGTTCTCCAAGGCGGCGGAGGCGGGCAGCGTCGACGCCGCGTTCAACCTCGGGATCCTCTTCGCGGGGCGGGGCGAGGACGTCGTGGCGCTGCGGTGGTACGAGCGGGCGGCCGCCGCCGGGCACACCGAGGCGGCGCTCCAGGTCGGCATCGCCCGGCTGCGCGAGGGCGACGAGCAGGAGGCCGAACGGCATCTGCGGTGCGCCGCGGGCGGCGGCAGCGCGGAGGCGGCCTACCGGCTGGCGGCCGCGCTGGACGCGCGTCGGCCGCCGCAGCCGGCGCACGAGCTCGGCGAGATCGCGCACGAGAAGACCGAGTGCGAGGAGTGGTACGAGCGGGCCGCCCAGCAGGGGCACAGGCGCGCCCAGGTGCGGGTGGGGATGCTGGCTGCGGCCCGCGGGGACGTGTGCGAGGCGGCGCGGTGGTACCGGGAGGCCGCCGAGGCCGGGTCGCGCAACGGGGCCTTCAACCTGGGGCTGCTGCTCGCGCGCGAGGGGAGCGAGCCGGAGGCGGTGGTGTGGTGGACGCGGGCCGCCGACGACGGGCACGGTCGGGCGGCGTTGCGGCTCGCCCTGGTCTACGCGCGTCGGGGGGAGCTCGCGGAGGGGCAGCGGTGGGCCGACCGGGCGGTGTCGCTGGGGCCGGGGGAGGTCGCGCAGCGGGCTGCGCGGTTGCGGGACGCGTTGCGGCAGGAGCTGTCGGCCTGACGAGGCCAGGGGGCTCGGCCCCCTGGACCTCCGGCCTGCGCCCACCCACCGCCCGTCTCGACAGGAAAGAGAACCACCTCAAGAAAAGCGATTTGCCTCCGGCCTCACCCTTCACGTAACGTTGCATTCACCGACGCGGGGTGGAGCAGCTCGGTAGCTCGCTGGGCTCATAACCCAGAGGTCGCAGGTTCAAATCCTGTCCCCGCTACTGAAGGCCGAGGGCCGGAATTCCAAGGGATTCCGGCCCTCAGTCGTGTCCGACGGCCTCCTCGTACAGCCGTCGGTCCCCCGTGCGCGACTCCGGCAGAGGTGTGCCCGAGGTCACTCCCTGTGCCCAGTCCATGTGGAGGGAAGGCGTCGACTCCAGGTACGTGTTCACGGGCAGCGCGAAGCCCCGGACCCATGGGGGTGCCGGGGCTCGACGGGGCGAACGGTCGGCTAGGCCGCCGCGCAGCTCGGGCAGACGCCGCGGTAGGTCACCTCGACGTCCGAGACGGCGAAGCCGAAGCGCTCGGAGTCGGGGAGGTCGGCCAGCGGGTTGCCGGTCGGGTGGACGTCACGGATGGCGCCGCACCGGGCGCAGACCAGGTGCTGGTGCGGGCGGTGGGCGTTGGGGTCGTACCGCTTGGCGCGCCGGTCGGTCGCGACCTCGAGCACCTCGCCGAGGGAGACCAGCTCACCGAGCGTGTTGTAGACGGTCGCCCGGGAGATCTCGGGCAGCTTGGCGACCGCCCTGGCGTGCACCTCGTCGGCCGTCAGATGGACGTGTTCGCCGTCGAGGACCTCGGCCACGACGCGTCGCTGCGCGGTCATCCGCCATCCGCGTCCACGCAGCCGTTCCAGAAGGTCACTCATGGGCACCAGCCTAACAGCAGGGGGAACAGTTCCCGATCGGGTGTGACTTTGGAGGCATCCCTGACTTAGACAGTGTCCATTATAGGATCGGGGCTGTCCATGCTGCGCCTGGCGCCCTGCTCAGGCGGGCACGGTCTGCCGGGCCGGCGCCCAGCAGCGGATGATGTCGCGGACCGAGACGATGCCGGCCGGTTCGCCGTCGTCGAGGACGATCAGATGGCGGAAGCCGCCGTGGGCCATGGCCCGGGCCGCCTCCTCCAGGGTCCAGGTCGGAGCGGCGAAGACCACGTTGTTGGTGGTGTGGGCGTGGGTGCGTTCGGCGTCCGGGTCCTGGCCCAGGCCCACGGAGTTGAGGATGTCCCGTTCGGTGAGGATGCCCATGCCCCCGGCGTCCGGGTCGAGGACGAGGGCGGCGCCGACGCGGCGGGCGGACATCAGGGCGGCGGCCTGGCGGAGGGTGTGGTCGGGGCCGATGGTGAGGACCAGCGTGCTCATGGCGTCTCGGACGAGCATGGGGACGAGCATGGATGGAGCCACCTCCTACGGGAATCCGTGCCCCCTGCGGACGGGTACCCGCACGTGCACTGATTCACAAGTTCACAAGTGGGGGGACCTTCAGAGTCTCAGGTAAAGCGGGGGTCAACAAGAGGGCGCGCGCGACCAAGTGAGGGCGCGCGCGCTCACATGTGTCGGTCAGGCGTGTTCGCCGAGATACCCCAGCAGCTCCTCGTGGAGGAGGCCGTTGGACGCGGCGCCGTTGCCGCTGTGCGGGCCGGGGCGGCCGTCGAGGCCGGTGAAGGTGCCGCCCGCCTCCGTCACCACGATCGCGTTGGCCGCCATGTCCCACAGGGACAGCTCCGGCTCGGCACACAGGTCCACCGACCCCTCGGCGACCATCATGTACGGCCAGAAGTCGCCGTACGCGCGCGTGCGCCACACCTCGCGGGTCAGGTCGAGGAAGCCGTTCAGCCGGCCGCGCTCCTCCCAGCCGGTGAGCGAGGAGTACGCGAAGGAGGCGTCGGACAGCTTCGCGACCTTGGAGACGTGCAGCCGGGTCGCGGAGGCCAGGCTGCGGCCGCTGTAGGCGCCGTGCCCCTTCGCCGCCCACCAGCGGCGGCCCAGCGCCGGGGCGGAGACGACGCCGACGACCGGCTGGTAGCCGCCCTCGCCCGCCTCCATCAGCGAGATCAGGGTCGCCCACACGGGCACGCCGCGGACGTAGTTCTTGGTGCCGTCGATCGGGTCGATCACCCAGCGGCGCGGGCCCGTGCCCTCCAGGCCGTACTCCTCGCCGAGGATCGCGTCCCGGGGCCGGGCGCGCTGGAGCTGGCCGCGGATCAGTTCCTCGGCGGCCTTGTCGGCCTCGCTCACCGGGGTCATGTCCGGTTTGGTCTCGACCTTGAGGTCGAGGGCCTTGAAACGGTCCATGGTGGCGGCGTCGGCGGCGTCCGCGAGGACGTGCGCGAGACGGAGATCGTCGAGGTAGTCCGGCATGGGACGAACGGTATCCGGCCGGGTCGGGCGAGGCCACAGGGGACAGCCCTGCGCCTGCGGGAACCGATCTGCGGGAACCGGCCGGGAGCCGTCGGCCGCCCCCGCGGACCCTTGACAGTGCCCCCGTGCGCGTCAACTCTGGCAGCATCCGCTCGCCCCGGGAGGCGATGATGCCTGCAGCGCGGGAATCCCTGCTGGACGCCGCCTACGCGGCGCTCGCCCTGCGGCCGTGGTCCGCGGTGCGGATGGTGGACGTCGCGGTGACCGCCGCGGTGTCCCGGCAGACGCTCTACAACGAGTTCGGCAGCAAGGAGGGGCTGGCCAGAGCGCTGGTGCGGCGGGAGGCCGACGCGTACCTCGCCGGGATCGAGCGGGCGCTGGCCGTCCACGGCGACGCCCGCGAGCGGCTGGTCGCCGCCGCCGAGTGGACCTTCTCCGCCGCCCGGGACAACGCGCTCGTACGGGCCCTGCTCACCGGCTGCTGGAGCGAACGCCTGCCCGCGCCCACGCTCTCGGCGGTGCCGTCCTCCTCCGCCGTGCCGGCGCAGCGGCGGGCGGACGGGCCGCTGCCCTCGCCCGGCGATCTCATCACCGCCGTGCGGGACCGGGCGGTCGCCGTGCTCGGCGGTCCCGGCGCGACCCGCGCGGACGCCACCGAGCTGGCCCGCGCCTGCGAACTCGCCGTCCGGCTCGCCCTGTCCTGCGTGGCGGCCCCGCCGGCGGGGGAGGGCGGGGTGGCGGAGCTGGTGCGGGGGGTGCTGCAGCGGCCGTAGACCGGTCAGTGGGCGGAGCCCGACAGCTGCAGCCCGATCACCCCGGCGATCACCAGGCTGATCGAGACGATCTTCAGGGTGGACACCAGGTCCCCGAGGAAGACCATGCCGTAGATCGCGGTGCCCGCCGCGCCGATGCCGGTCCACACCGCGTACGCCGGGCCCACGTCCAGCTTCTTCAGGGAGAGCGTCAGCAGACCGAAGCTGCCGAGGGCGAACGCGCAGAAGGCGATGGTGGGCCACAGCCGGGTGAAACCGTGGGACAGCTTCAGGCAGACGGCGAAACCGGTCTCGAGCAACCCGGCCACGATGACCAGCAGCCACGCCATGTGCGGTCCTCCCGTTTGTCCGGCCCGGTTCCGGCTCGGTGCGATTATGCACTTACCGGCCACACCGCCCCACAAACAACGCGGAGGTCAGTCGCCTTCCGTCCGCTCCCGTGTCGACAGCAGCCGGCGCAGCGAGTACAGCCGGGCCGGATCCGCGTGGCCCTCCGCCACCCACTCGTCGAGCGCGCAGTCCGGCTCGTCGTGACTGCACGCGCGCGGGCAGCCGGCCGTGCCCGGTTCCAGGTCGGGGAAGGCGTGGATCACCCGGGACGGATCGACGTGGTGCAGCCCGAAGGACCGGACGCCCGGGGTGTCGATCACCCAGTCGTCCGTGCCCGCCAGCGGCAGGGCCAGCGCCGAGGTCGTGGTGTGCCGGCCGCGTCCGGTCACCGCGTTGACATGGCCGGTCACCCGCCGCCGCTCCTCCGGTACCAGCGCGTTCACCAGGGTCGTCTTGCCGACGCCCGAGTGGCCGACGAACGCTGTGATCCGTCCGGCCAGCAGCTCGCGCACCCGGTCGGCCGCGTCGCCGTTCTCCAGTTCCTCGCGGCTGGTGACGACGTACGGGATGTCGAGACTGCCGTACAGCTCCAGGAGCTTGTCCGGGGACGCCAGGTCCGACTTCGTCATGACGAGAAGCGGGGTCAGTCCGCCGTCGTAGGCCGCGACCAGACAGCGGTCGATCAGCCGGGGGCGCGGTTCGGGGTCGGCGAGGGCCGTGACGACGGCGAGCTGGTCGGCGTTGGCGACCACCACCCGCTCGAAGGGGTCGTCGTCGTCCGCGGTACGACGCAGCACCGAGGTGCGCTCCTCGATGCGGACGATCCGGGCCAGGGTGTCCTTCGTGCCGGACAGATCGCCGACCAGGGCGACCCGGTCGCCCACGACCGCCGCCTTGCGGCCCAGCTCACGGGCCTTCATCGCGACCACGATCCGGTCCTCGACCAGACAGGTCAGCCGGCCCCGGTCGACGGTGAGGACCATGCCCCCGGCGGCGTCCTCGTGCTTGGGGCGGATGTGCGTACGAGGCCGGTTGCCCTTCCGGTTGGGGCGCGAGCGGATGTCGTCCTCGTCGGTGTGCTTGCCGTAGCGGCGCATGCCTGTGTCCCGCCGTCCCTATACCCCGAGCATCCCGGTCCACAGATCGGGGAAGTCCGGCAGGGTCTTCGCCGTCGTCGCCACGTTCTCGATCCGGATACCCGCCACGGCCAGGCCGATGATCGCACCGGCGGTCGCCATGCGGTGGTCGTCGTACGTGCGGAAGGTCCCGCCGTGCAGCGGGCGCGGGCGGATGTGCAGCCCGTCGGCCGTCTCCGTGACATCGCCGCCGAGCTCGTTGATCTCCTTGGTGAGCGCGGCCAGCCGGTCCGTCTCGTGCAGCCGCAGATGGGCCACGCCCCGCAGGGTGGACGGGGAGTCCGCGAGGGCGGCGACCGCCGCGACGCCCGGGGTCAGCTCGCCGACGTCCCCCAGGTCGACGTCGACGCCGTGGATCGCGCCCGAGCCGGTGAGGACCAGTCCGTAGTCGGTGAGCTCGCAGGAGCCGCCCATCTCGGTGAAGATCTCCCGCAGCCGGTCACCCGGTTGGGTGGTCCGGGCCGGCCAGTCAGGGATCAGCACCCGGCCCCCCGTCACCAGCGCCGCCGCAAGGAACGGCTGCGCGTTCGACAGGTCCGGCTCGATCGTCAGGTCCCGGCCCAGCAGCGCGCCCGGCGTGACCCGCCAGACGTTCGGCTCGCCGCCCGACTCCGGGGTGTCCACCTGGGCGCCCACCGCGCGCAGCATGTCCACCGTCATCCGGATGTGCGGGAGGGAGGGGAGCGTCGAGCCGATGTGGCGGACCTCGACGCCCTGGTTGAAGCGGGGCGCGGACAGCAGCAGCGCCGACACGAACTGCGAGGACGAGGACGCGTCGATCTCCACCGGGCCGCCGTCCAGCGCGCCCGAGCCGTGCACCGTCAGGGGCAGCGCGCCCCGGCCGTCGTCGTCGATCCGGGCCCCGAGGACGCGCAGCGCGTCGATGACGCCGTGCAGGGGGCGCTCGTACGAGCGGGGATCGCCGTCGAAGCGGACGGGGCCGTCGGCGAGGGCGGCGACCGGAGGGAGGAAACGCATGACCGTGCCCGCGTTGCCGACGTCCACCGTGGCCGGGCCGTGCAGGCCCGCGGGGAGCACGCGCCAGGCCTCGCCGGTGCCGTCGGGGCCCACGCCCTCTTCGATCTCGATGCCCATCGTGCGCAGGGCCTCGGCCATCAGCAGCGTGTCGCGGGAGCGGAGGGGGCGGCGCAGCCAGCCGGGCTCCGAGGCGAGGGCGGCGAGGACGAGGGCGCGGTTCGTGACCGACTTGGACCCCGGCACGTGGACCGTCGCGTCGACGGCCTCGCTCGCGGTGGGGGCGGGCCAGAGGGCGGGGGTTGTGGGCATGGGGTCACTTTAGTGCCGGTGGGCGGGTGCGGCGCCGTCGTGGCTGGTCGCGCCCCGCTGCGGAGCCGCATATCGGCAGAGCCCCGCGCCCCTTGAGAACAGATTGGCTTCACATCTCGAGGAGCCACCTGCCCCCGCCCATCAGCGAGCACAGCGACACGACGTGGAACAGGAACAGCCAGAGCCCCGCCGGGACATGCGTCAAGCGGGAGAGCTGGTCCGCGTCCGAGTCGCCCGCGCCGCCCCGCCGGCGCTTCACCTGGAGCTCGAACGCCGGGCGCACGCCCCCCAGCAGCAGGAACCACACCACCGCGTAGGCGAAGGCGGCCTGGACCTGGGGGCCCGCCAGCCAGGAGACCAGGAGGAAGGTGCCGCCGGTCAGGACGACCGTCAGGGCGCCGTAGGCGTTGCGGATCATCACCAGCATCGCGACCAGCAGGGCCGTCGCCACCCACAGCAGGAGGGTGATGCGGCCGGCGCCGAGGAGGGCCGCGCCGCCGAGACCGAGGAGCGGGGGAGCGGTGTAGCCGGCCGCCGCCGTGAGGATCATGCCGAGGCCGTGGGGCTTGCCGCGGCTCACCGTCAGACCGCTGGTGTCGGAGTGCAGCCGTATCCCGGTCAGCTGGCGGCCCGTCAACAGGGCGACCAGGCCGTGGCCGCCCTCGTGGGCGATCGTGATCGCGTTGCGCGATATCCGCCACAGACTGTGCGGGACGACGACCGCGAGGGCCGCGACCGCCGTCGCGATCACCACCCACAGATCGGGGTCGGGCTGGGTGCCGACGAGACGGTCCCACAGGTCGGGCAGCGCTAGGGCGGCGATGCTCTCCATGTTCGGCGGTGGCTCCCTATGGTCGTGTCGAGTCTGGCAGTGTGGCACGTATGTGCGGACGGTATGCAGCGAGTCGCAGGCCCGAGGATCTCGCAGGAGTCTTTGAAATCGAGCGGTGGGAGCCCGAGGAGACCCTCGAACCCGACTACAACGTGGCGCCGACCAAGGAGGTCTACGCCGTCCTCGACCGTCCGGTGAAAGACGCCGACGACCGCCGCCCGGTTCGGCAGCTCCGCAAGCTGAAGTGGGGACTCGTGCCGTCCTGGGCCAAGTCGCCCGAGGGCGGCGCCCGGATGATCAACGCGCGCGCCGAGACCGTCCACGAGAAGCCGTCGTACCGTCGCGCCTTCACCTCCCGCCGGTGCATCCTGCCCGCCGACGGCTACTACGAGTGGGTCACCGCCAAGGAGGAGCGCGACCTGGAGGTCGAGGGGAAGAAGAAGCGGCCGCGCAAGCAGCCGTACTTCGTGCTCCCGGCGGACGGGTCGGTGTTCGCGATGGCCGGGCTGTACGAGTTCTGGCGGGACCGGACCCTGCCCGACGACCATCCGCGGGCCTGGTGGGTGACCTGCTCGGTGATCACCACGGAGGCCGAGACGACCCCGCTCGCCGTGGCCCCCGCCGAGGGCCCCCACGCGCTCGCCGAGATCCACCCCCGGATGCCCCTGATGCTCACCCCGGACCGCTGGGACGCCTGGCTCGACCCGGCCCGTACCGACGCCGAGGACCTGCGCTCCCTGCTGGAGCCCCCGCCGGCCGGGCTGATGCGCGCCTACCCGGTGTCCACGGCCGTCAGCAACGTCCGCAACAACAGCCCGGAGCTGCTGAAGGAGCTGGAGGGGCCCGAAGAGGGCACACTCTTCTGACGTGAGCACCCAGTCAGACGTGAGTACCCGGATCGTCTCCACGGAGGCGGGCGACGCCCGCATCACCTGGCACAAGGCCGACAGGCCTCGGCTGGTCCTCGCGGCGAGCCATGGCGCCGGAGGCGGCATCGAGGCCCGGGACCTGAGGGCGCTGGCCCGGGTGCTGCCGGACCACGGCGTCACCGTCGCGCTCGTCGAGCAGCCCTGGCGGGTCGCCGGCAAGAAGGTCGCGCCCGCCCCGAAGACCCTCGACGTGGGCTGGCGCGGGATCTGGCCCGCCGTCGCGGCACCCGGCCTCCCCGTGATCTCCGGCGGACGCAGCGCCGGCGCGCGCGTGGCCTGCCGTACGGCGGTCGAGCTCGGCGCCCACGCCGTCCTCGCGCTCGGCTTCCCGCTGCACCCGCCGGGCAGGCCGGAGCGGTCCCGCGCCGACGAACTGCTCGGCGCGGGGGTGCCGACACTCGTCGTACAGGGCGGCAACGACACCTTCGGACGGCCCGAGGAGTTCCCCGAGGGGGCGTACGAGATCGTCGAGGTGCCGTACGGCGATCACGGCTTCGCCGTGCCGAAGCGGGCGGAGATCGGTCAGGAGGAAGCCGTGGGAATCGTCACGGACGCGGTGGTGAAGTGGACCGGGTCACTCGGGTAAAGCCTCGGGAATGTCACGGGGCGGACCGCTGTTGACCCCGGCAGAAGTGCTGAACACGCAGCACCGATGTCGTGGGAGAGGAAGTCCGCCGCATGGGTTCGACCATCTGCCCGAGCCGCAGCAGCCGTACTGACCTGGACTGGACGGTGCTGCACGCGGCCAAGGCCACTCCTTTTGGAGGGGCGGCAGGCACGGGTCGTCGTCTATCCTCCGATTCGAGTGGGACCGGTTTCGGTCCTGCGAAAAATCTTGAGGAGGTGGGTCCGGTCACCGGTACCGACGCAGGGACCGACAACGGCCAGGCGGAGCTGCCCGAGGGCCAGGGCGTAGGCGCGGGCGACGAGTCGTCCGCGGAGCGCAGCGCGCGCTTCGAGCGGGACGCGCTCGACTACCTCGACCAGATGTACTCGGCGGCGCTGCGCATGACGCGCAACCCGGCGGACGCCGAGGACCTGGTGCAGGAGACGTACGCCAAGGCGTACGCGTCCTTCCACCAGTTCCGTGAGGGCACCAACCTCAAGGCGTGGCTGTACCGGATCCTCACCAACACCTTCATCAACTCGTACCGCAAGAAGCAGCGCGAACCCCAGCGCAGCGCGGCCGAGGAGATCGAGGACTGGCAGCTCGCCCGCGCCGAGTCGCACATGTCGACCGGTCTGCGTTCCGCCGAGTCGCAGGCGCTGGACCACCTGCCCGACTCGGACGTGAAGGAAGCGCTTCAGGCCATTCCCGAGGAGTTCCGCATCGCCGTGTACCTCGCGGACGTCGAGGGCTTTGCGTACAAGGAGATCGCGGACATCATGGGGACACCCATCGGTACGGTGATGTCCCGGCTGCACCGGGGCCGCCGTCAACTGCGCGGCATGCTCGAGGACTACGCCCGTGAGCGCGGGCTGGTCCCGGCCGGCGCCGGGGACTCGAACGAAGCGAAAGGCTCGGGCTCATGAGCTGCGGAGAGCCGCACGAGACGGACTGCAGTGAGGTACTCGATCATCTCTACGAGTTCCTCGACAGCGAGATGCCGGACGTCGATCGCGACAAGTTCAAGCAGCACTTCACGGAGTGCTCGCCGTGCCTCGAGAAGTACGGTCTCGAAGAGGCCGTGAAGAAGCTGGTCAAGCGGTGCTGCGGCCATGACGACGTACCGACCGACCTGCGCGCCAAGGTCCTGGGACGGCTCGATCTGATCCGTTCCGGGCAGGCGGTGCCCCAGCACGATGTGACGGCGGCCGCCCCGGCCACCCCGCAGGAATCCTGACACGGCCCGTATTCACCCGAATGTGCTAATCCGCGGGTGATACGCCCGCAGAGCCACCCGACGTCACCCTAGGCTCCGAAGCCCGGACCGCTGACGGAGCCCGGACGGGCATGGCTGGGGAGGGCGTCATGGAGGGAGTACCGGCGCGGGCGCGCGGTTACGTCGCCGGTGCCGCCCTCGTCGCCCTGCTCTGTCTCACCCCCCTCACCACCACCGCCCCGGGCACGCCCTGGTGGGCCGTGGGACTGCTCGCCGCGCTCTACGCGGTGGGCGAGCAGATCGCCCGGCGGAGGTTCGCCGGGACCTTCTCCCCCGTCCTGCTCGCCGGGGCGTTCCTGCTGTCACCGCCCGCCGCCGCGCTCGTACCGCTACCCGGGGCCCTGTGCTCGTACGTCGAGCAGGGCCCCGTTGTGCTGCGCCGGGTCTGGCGGGCGGCCCAGTCGGCCCTCGCCGTGACGGTCGCGGCCCAGGTCCACGGGGCGCTCGGCGGACGGGAGGCCGTGGCCGGCTCCGACGTGCCGTACGCGCTGCTGCCGGCGGGCGCGGCCGTCCTCGCCCACTGCGCGGTGCTCGCCGTCCTCGACGGCGGGATGCTCGCGCTCGCCGAGGGGCTGCCGGCGCTCAAGGCCTGCCGCGGACTGTTCCTGCGCTCCCTCGCGCCCCTCGCCGTGCACGGGCTCGCCGGGCTGATGATGGCCGTGCTCTGGCGCAGCCCCTACGGGCCCGTCGCCGCCCTGCTCGTGCTGTTCCCGATGGCCGTGTCCTGGTGGGTGTTCGCCCAGTACCACCGCGAGCGCGCCGCGCACCGGGCGACGATCCGCGCGCTGGTGCAGGCCGTCGACATCAAGGACGGCTACACACGCGGCCACAGCGAACGCGTCGGACAGGCCTCGATGATGATCGCGCGCGAGCTGGGCATGGACGAGCGCCGGGTGGAGGTCATCCGGTTCGCCGGGATCCTGCACGACGTCGGCAAACTCGGCGTACCCACCCGGCTGCTGCGCAAGGACGGTCCGCTGACCCCCGAGGAGCGGCGGGTGATCGAACTGCACCCGGAGTACGGACACGAGATCACCCGGGGCATCTCCTTCCTCGGCGAGGCCCGCTCGGCGATCCTCCACCACCACGAGCGGATCGACGGCACCGGCTACCCCTACGGACTGGTGGGGAGTCAGATCCCGGAACCCGCACGGGTGGTGGCCGTCGCCGACGCCTTCGACGCGATGACCTCCACCCGAAGCTACAGCCGGGCCCGGCCGGTCCCGGTCGCCCTGGCGGAGCTGGAGCGGTGCGCCGGGACGCAGTTCGACCCCCGGATGGTGACGGCGCTGGTGCGGGTCATCGACCGGGACGGCTGGCACCCCGTGGTGACCGCCGACGAGCCCCACCCCGCCGTGCCCGCGCCGACCACGGCCCCGGAGCGTCCGGGAGTGCCCCGGTGAGCCGACGACGCCCCGCGCGCACCGCCCGCCGGGGAGCACCCCGATGACCCCCCGCCGGCCGCTGCACACCGCGGCCGCCCTGCTCGTCGTCGGCTCGCTGTTCGTCACCCTGCGCACCGGTGTCGAGGAGGGGGCCGTGGCGCTGGCGTTCGGGACGCTCGTCGCCGTGGGGGAGCTGATGAGCGGGCCCGGGCTGCGCGAGGCCGCGCCGCTCGGGGCCGCCGGCGGACTGTCGTACGCCCTGCTCGGCGAGCACGCCGGACACCCCGGCCACCACGGAGTCGCCCAGGTGGTGACGGTGGTCGCCACCGCCTCCCTGCTCGGCAGCGTGCCCCATCTCGCCCGCGGCCACGGACCCGTCCTCGACCATCTCGTGCGCCGGGTCCTGGCCGCCGGCTTCGCCGCCGTCTGCTTCCAGCCCCTCTACAACAACGGCGCGTTCGACCGCTGGCGCGGCCCCCTCTACGCCCTCGTCCTGCTCGCGCTGCTCGTGCTGACCATGCTGTGCGACGCCCTGATCGCCGCCGCGCTCGCGCACTCCCGCACCGGCTGGCCGTTCCCCCCGCTGCTGCGCGACGAACTGCGGGCGGTGCCCGGGATCGGCTCGGCGGTGTGCGCGACCGGCGCGGTGATGGCGCTCGCGGTCGCCGTCGTCGGCCTGTGGGCGCTGCCGGTGTTCTCGGTGCCGCTGCTGCTCACCCAGCTCTCCCTGCGCCGGTACGCGGCGGTCCGCGCCACCAACCGGCAGACCATCGCCTGCCTCGCCCGCGCCACCGAGATCGCCGGCTACACCCCGGCCGGGCACGCCCGGCGGGTCGCCGCCCTCAGCCAGGCCGTGGGCCGAGACCTGGGGTTGCCGGAGGCGGAGCTGACCGTCCTGGAGTACGCGGCCCTCATGCACGACATCGGCCAGCTCAGCCTCGTCGACCCGGTCCCGTCCGGCGCCACCTCCGGGCTCCCGGCGGCCGAACAGCGCCGGATCGCCCTGCTCGGCGGGGCCGTCGTCCGGCAGACCGGGGCGAGCGCCCAGGTCGCGACGGTCGTCGAGCGGCAGGCCGACCCCTATCCCGAGCAGCCGCCCGCCGCCCGCATCGTCCGGGTGGTGAACGCGTACGAGGAGAAAGTGCAGGGAACCGGCCCCGGCGGCCCCCTCACCGCCCTGGAGGAGCTGCGCCTCGGCACCGGCGGGGAGTACGCGCCGGAGGTCGTCGAGGCGCTGGCCAGGGTGCTCGCCCGGGACTGTCTGACCCTGCCCAAGGGTGGGTAACCCATGGGTAATGAGCGCCCTCCCAGCCGCACGTGGTTGGATGCGAGGGAGAGAGTGTCCGGGGGCACTGGCCAGCCCACAGAACGGAACTGGCAGGCGGGAATCGTGAGGATCTTCGGCAAGGGACGGCACCGGCCCTCCGCCTCCTGGCGGCAGGCCACGGACCGCGCGTTCACGCTGATCGGTGACGGGCGGTACGAGGACGCGGGCGCGCTGCTGACACGTGCCGCCGATCTGGAGCCCTGGCTGTCGGAGTCCTGGTTCAACCTCGCCCTGCTGCACAAGTTCCGGCACGACTGGGAGCAGGCCCGCACCGCCGGTCTGCGCGCGGTCGCCCTGCTCGACCGGGAGACCGGCGCCCCCGACTGGTGGAACGTCGGCATCGCCGCCACCGCCCTGCAGGACTGGCCGCTGGCCCGCCGTGCCTGGCAGGCCTACGGGCTGCACGTGCCGGGCAGCGGCATCGGCTCCGGTGAGCCCGTCGGCATGGAGCTCGGCAGCGCTGCCGTCCGGCTGTCGCCGGAGGGCGAGGCCGAGGTGGTGTGGGGGCGGCGACTCGACCCCGCCCGGATGGAGGTGCTGTCGATCCCGCTGCCGTCGTCCGGGCGGCGCTGGGGCGAGGTCGTGCTGCACGACGGGGTCCCGCACGGCGAGCGGACCACGGCCGCCGGGCACTCCTACCCGGTCTTCGACGAGATCGAGCTGTGGGCGCCGTCACCCGTGCCGACCTGGGTGGTGCTGCTGGAGGCGGCGACCGAGGCCGACCGGGACGCGCTGGAGCAGCTCGCCGCGGACGCCGGGTTCGCGGCGGAGGACTGGTCGTCGTCGGTGCGGCTGCTGTGCCGTATGTGCTCGGAGTCGCGGATGCCGTCGGACGAGGGGGACGGGGAGCATCTCGATCCCCATGACCACAGTGAGCCGGGGCATCCGGGGCCGCTGGGGCATCGGACGGACGGGCAGTTGTGGGTGCCGGAGCGGGAGTGCGGGGTGGCGGCGCCGGCCTCGTTGGTGCGGGGGTTGTTGGACGGGTGGGTTGCCGACAGCCCGGATTCCAGGGATTGGCGGGATCTGGAAGAGGTGTGCTGAGACCGTTGTTCGGCTGCGGGCCTGTGGTGGCTGGTGGCGCCCCGCGGCGGAGCCGCATATCGAAACCGCCCCGCGCCCCTTCAGGTGCGTGTCCACGTACCCTGTATCCGCAACATCACCCCTGGTTTTGAGGAAGGCATCGTCGGTCATGGCGCAGCAGGACACCGATCAGCAGCACGCGGGCGTGCTCCCCGTGGACGACGAGGGCTTCGTCATCGACACCGAGGAGGCGGAGGAGCGGGAGGCGGCGTACCGCGGGCGCGGGACCTCGCGGCCGATCACGGTCGTCGGGAACCCGGTGCTGCACAAGGAGTGCAAGGACGTCACCGTGTTCGACGACGAGCTGCGGAAGCTGGTCGACGACATGTTCGCCTCGCAGCGCACGGCCGAGGGCGTGGGCCTGGCCGCCAACCAGATCGGTGTCGACCTGAAGGTCTTCGTCTACGACTGCCCCGACGACGAGGGCGTCCGGCACGTCGGCGTGGTCTGCAACCCCCGGCTGGTCGAACTGCCCGCCGACCGGCGCCGGTTGGACGACAGCAACGAGGGCTGTCTGTCGGTGCCGACCGCGTACGCGCCGCTCGCGCGGCCCGACTACGCCGAGGTGACCGGGCAGGACGAGAAGGGCAACCCGATCAAGGTGCGCGGCACGGGGTACTTCGCCCGGTGTTTGCAGCACGAGACCGATCACCTGTACGGGTACCTCTACATCGACCGGCTGTCCAAGCGCGAACGCAAGGACGCCCTGCGGCAGATGGCCGAGAACGAACCCCGTTACCCCGTGGTCGCCAACGACTGAACCACGCCACCCTGCGCACGACGCCTGGCCCGGAACCCTCCGGCCAGGCGTCGTTCGTATGTCCGACGCACATTCGATCGCTTATGCACATCTGCTGATCCATAACCAGTCACCGGGGGGTGGAATCTCAGCATGTTGAGGTAGTGAATGAAGCAAATCCGTTCCCAGAGCGGTCACTCGTGGTGCTGAATGGGAAGTGCGGGGATACGCAACGGCGCACGCCCGGCACGGCGGGAGGGGCGTGCGCCCACTGGCGGCTGAGAGGGGTTGTTCGTGCCAGCTTTCCCACACAGCACCACATACAGCACCACGGTGACGGTGGCCGCACCGGCGGTTCCGCCCTCGCTCTCTCTTCCGGTCATCGAGGCGGCCTTTCTCCGGCAACTGCATCCGTATTGGCCCCGGTTGCAGGAGAAGACCCGCACCTGGCTGCGGGAGAAAAGTCTCATGCCGGCGGACAAGGTCGCAGAATATGCCGACGGACTGTGCTACACGGATCTGATGGCGGGCTACTACCTCGACGCCTCCGAGGAGGTTCTGCAAGCCATAGCCGACTACAGCGCGTGGTTCTTCGTCTGGGACGACCGGCACGACCGCGACGCCGTCCACGGGCGCGCCGCGCAGTGGCGCCGGCTCAGGTTCCGGTTGCACGGCGCCCTGGACGCCCCGGCGGCCCACCTGCGCCATCCTGACCCGTTGGTGGCCGGGCTCGCCGACACCGCGGGCCGGCTCTTCGCGTTCCTGCCCGGCACCTGGAACGCGCGGTTCAGGCGTCACTTCCACGCCGTGATCGACGCGTACGACCGGGAATTCCGCAACCGTCTCCAAGGGCGGATTCCCACGGTCGAGGAATATCTCGCCCTGCGTCGGCTCACCTTTGCGCACTGGATCTGGACCGACCTCCTGGAACTGAGCGCGGGCTGCGAACTTCCCCGCGCGGTGCGACTTCATCCTTCCTTTCGGCGGGCGGCCCTGCTGAGTCAGGAATTCGCCGCCTGGTACAACGACCTCTGCTCGCTCCCGAAAGAAATCGCGGGCGATGAGGTGCACAATCTCGGAATCAGTCTCATCACCCATGAGGGACTGACCCTGGAAGAGGCAGTGGACGAACTGAGGCGGCGCGTCGAGGAATGCATATCCGGATTCCTCACCGTCGAGAAGGACGTCTTACGGCTCGCCGACCGGCTCGACGACGGGACGGTCCACGGAAAAGAACTCGGCGCCGCCGTACGGGCCTGCCTCGCGAACATGCGGAACTGGTTCAGTTCCGTCTACTGGTTCCACCACGAGTCCGGCCGGTACATGGTCGACAGCTGGGACGACCGGTCCACGCCCCCGTACGTCAACAACGAAGCGGCAGGTGAGAAATGACCGTCGAATCCGTGAAGCCCGAGTCCTCCGGGACGACAGCACCACAGGAACCGCCCCTGGCCGGCGGCGGGTTCCCGCTCCTCGGCCACGGCTGGAAGCTGGCCCGCGGCCCGCTGGCCTTCCTCGAACAGCTCCGCGACCACGGTGACGTCGTCCGCCTCAGGCTGGGACCCAAGACGCTGTACGCCGTCACCGCGCCCGAACTCACCGGGCAACTCGCCCTCAGCCCCGACTACATCATCTCCGGGCCCCTCTGGGAGTCCCTGGAGGACCTGCTGGGCAAGGAGGGCGTGGCCACCGCCAACGGCCCGCTCCACCGTCGGCAGCGGCGCACCATCCAGCCCGCGTTCCGGCTCGACGCCCTGCCGGCCTACGGGCCGATCATGGAGGAGGAGGCGCACGCGCTCGTCGAGCGCTGGAGCAGGGGCGAGGTCCTCGACGCCACCGCCGAGGGCTTCCGGGTGTCCGTGCGCATCTCCGCCCGCTGTCTGATGCGGGGCACCCACATGGACAGCCGGTCCGAGCGCATCACCTCGGCGCTCGCCACGCTGTTCGCCGGTATGTACCAACGCATGGTGCTGCCCCTCGGACCCCTTTATCGGGTACCGATTCCGGCCAACCGCGAATTCAACCGGGCACTGGCCGATCTCCACCGGCTCGTCGACGAGATCATCGCCGAGCGCCGGGCCTCCGGTCAAAAGCCGGACGATTTGCTGACGGCTTTGCTGGAGGCGACGGACGAGAATGGCGACCCGATCGGCGAACAGGAGATCCACGACCAGGTCGTCGCGATACTGACCCCGGGCAGCGAAACCGCCGGTTCCGTGGTCATGTCGTTGCTCCACGTCCTCACGGAGCATCCGGATCAAGTGGACAAGATCCGCGAGGAGGTGAAAAACGTCGTCGGTGACCGGCCGGTCGCATTCGGCGACGTCCGAAAGCTCCGGCACACGGCCAATGTGGTGGTCGAGACCATGCGGCTGTATCCCGCGGTATGGATATTGACCCGGCGCGCGGTGACCGACACCGAGCTCGGCGGATACCGCATTCCGGCCGGTGCGGACATCGTCTACAGCCCGTACGCGGTGCAGCGCGATCCGCGTTCGTTCGAGCGGAACGAGGAGTTCGATCCCGACCGCTGGGTGCCCGGCCACTCCGCTCAGGTGCCGAAGTACGCCATGTCGCCGTTCGGCGTCGGCAACCGCAAGTGCCCGAGCGACCACTTCTCGATGGCCGAACTCACACTGATCACCGCGGTGGTGGCGCGCGCGTTCCGCTTCGAGTCCGCGCCCGGCTCCGACAACCGCACCCGCATCGGCATCACGCTCCGGCCGCGCCGACTGCTGCTGAGGGCGCTGCCGGGGTGAGAACCGGGGGGCGGCCCCGGGCCGCGGGCGGTCAGGCGACGGCCCGCGGCCCCCGGAACGTCCGCCGGTAGGCGTTCGGGGTCGTCCCCAGGGACCGCACGAACTGATGGCGCAGGGCGCCCGCCGTGCCGAAGCCGGTGCGCCAGGCGATCGCGTCCACCGTCTCGTCCGTGGCCTCCAGCAGGTCCTGTGCGAGCAGCACCCGCTGGCGCAGCAGCCAGCGGTAGGGGGTGGTGCCCGTCTCCTGCTGGAAGCGGCGGGCGAAGGTGCGCGGCGCCATATGGGCGCGGGCCGCGAGCTGCTCGACCGTGACCTCCTGGTCGAGGTGCGCCTCCATCCAGGCCAGCACCTCCCCGACCGTGTCGCACGACGAGCGGGGCAGCGGCCGCTGGATGTACTGCGCCTGGCCGCCGTCCCGGTGCGGCGGGACCACCATCCGCCGGGCGATCCCGTTCGCGACCTCGGGCCCCTGCTCCTTGCGGACGATGTGCAGACAGGCGTCGATCCCGGCGGCGGTGCCGGCGGAGGTGATCACCGGGTCCTCGTCGACGTAGAGCACGTCCGGCTCGACGAGCGTCCTCGGGAAGCGGCGGGCCAGGACCTCGGCGTGCCGCCAGTGCGCGGCACAGCGCCGCCCGTCGAGCAGCCCCGCCGCGCCCAGCACGAACACCCCGGAGCAGACGCTGAGCACCCGCGTCCCGCGGTCCACGGCGCGGCGCAGGGCGGCCAGCAGCGCGGGCGGATAGTCCCGGTCGAGGGCCGAGTCCGCGGCCGGTACGGCGATCAGATCGGCCTCCTCCAGCCGGTCGAGGCCGTACGGCGTGGAGACGGTGAGCCCGCCGACATGGGTGCCCAGCGAGGGGCCCTCGGCCGAGACCACGGCGAAGTCGTACACCGGCAACCCCTCGTCACCGCGGTCGAGGCCGAACACCTCGCAGACGACACCGAGCTCGAAGGGGTGCACACCGTCGAGCAGGACCGCGGCCACGTTCTTCAGCATGCTCCCAGTGTGCACCCGTACTGGCAGGAATTTGAAGGTGTACGGCAGTCCTGCCACTCCCGGTCAGGAGCGTCCGGCGCGACAGTGGTGTACATGAACACGAACCAGATCGAAGGCCTCGTCGGAATGCTCCTGGTCCTGGGGATCCTCGTCCTCCTGGTCCTCCCGTCCGTGCTCGGCGTCGTGCGCGACCGGCGCGCCGACCGGCAGATCAGGGAGGCCCAGGAGGCCCGCGGAGAGAGGGAGGGTCAGAAGTCCTCGTCCAGGTCGACCGTGCCCTCCACCGCGACCTGGTACGCCGACGGGCGCCGCTCGAAGAAGTTGGTCAGCTCCTGAACGCCCTGCAGCTCCATGAAGGAGAACGGGTTCTCCGAGCCGTACACCGGGGCGAAGCCCAGCCGGGTGAGGCGCTGGTCGGCGACGCACTCCAGGTACTGCCGCATCGAGTCGGTGTTCATGCCCGGCAGTCCGTCGCCGCACAGGTCCCGCGCGAACTGCAGCTCCGCCTCGACGGCCTCCCGGAGCATGTCGGTGACCTGCTGCTGAAGCCGCTCGTCGAACAGCTCCGGCTCCTCCTTGCGGACCGTGTCGACCACGTCGAACGCGAAGCTCATGTGCATGGTCTCGTCCCGGAACACCCAGTTGGTACCGGTGGCGAGACCGTGCAGCAGACCCCGGCTGCGGAACCAGTAGACGTACGCGAAGGCGCCGTAGAAGAACAGGCCCTCGATGCACGCGGCGAAGCAGATCAGGTTGAGCAGGAAGCGGCGGCGGTCGGCCTGCGACTCCAGACGGTCGATCTTCTCGACCTCGTTGATCCACTTGAAGCAGAACTCGGCCTTCTCGCGGATCGACGGGATGTTCTCGACCGCGTCGAAGGCGGCCGCCCGGTCGTCCGGGTCGGGCAGATAGGTGTCCAGCAGCGTCAGATAGAACTGGACGTGGACGGCCTCCTCGAAGAGCTGCCTGCTCAGATAGAGGCGCGCCTCGGGGGAGTTGATGTGCTTGTACAGCGTCAGCACCAGGTTGTTCGCCACGATCGAGTCACCCGTCGCGAAGAAGGCGACCAGCCGGCCGATCAGGTGCTGCTCCATCGGGGACAGCTTGGCGAGGTCGGCGACGTCCGAGTGGAGGTCGACCTCCTCGACGGTCCAGGTGTTCTTGATGGCGTCCCGGTAGCGCTCGTAGAAGTCCGGGTAGCGCATCGGGCGCAGGGTCAGTTCGAAGCCCGGGTCGAGCAGGTTCTTCTCGGTGGAACTCATTACTGGCAGGCCTCGCAGGACTCGGGGTTCTCAAGGGAGCAGGCGACGGCGTCGGGGTCGGCGGTCTGCTGCACGGGAAGGGATGCTTGTGCGGCGCGGGCGATCCGGGTCGCCGGACGCGACCGCAGGTAGTACGTCGTCTTCAGGCCCGACTTCCAGGCGTACGCGTACATCGAGGAGAGCTTGCCGATGGTCGGCGTCTCCAGGAACAGGTTCAGGGACTGGGACTGGTCCAGGAACGGGGTGCGGGCGGCGGCCATGTCGATCAGGCCACGCTGCGGGATCTCCCACGCCGTCCGGTACAGGGCCCGTACGTCGGCCGGGATCCACGCGAAGTCCTGCACCGAGCCGTTGGACTCGCGCAGCGCCTCCCGGGTCCGCGCGTCCCACACGCCCAGCTCCTTGAGGTCCTGGACCAGATACGAGTTGACCTGGAGGAACTCACCCGACAGCGTCTCGCGCTTGAACAGGTTGGACACCTGCGGCTCGATGCACTCGTAGACACCGGCGATCGAGGCGATCGTGGCGGTCGGCGCGATCGCGAGCAGCAGGCTGTTGCGCAGACCCGTCGTGGCGATCCGCTCGCGCAGCGCCGCCCAGCGCTCCGGCCAGGTGAAGGCGACACCGTAGTGGTCCGGGTGCAGCACACCCCGCGCGGTACGGGTCTTCTCCCAGGCCGGCAGCGGGCCGCTGCGCTCGGCCAGGTCGGCGGAGGCCTCGTACGCCGCGAGCATGATCCGCTCGGCGATCCGCGTCGACAGCTCCCGGGCCCCGGCGGAGTCGAAGGGCAGCCGCAGCTTGAAGAAGACGTCCTGCAGCCCCATCGCGCCCAGGCCCACCGGACGCCACTTGGCGTTGGACCGGCCCGCCTGCTCGGTCGGGTAGAAGTTGATGTCGACGACCCGGTCGAGGAAGGTGACGGCCGTGCGGACGGCTCCGTCCAGCCGCTCCCAGTCGAGGTCACCGGTCGTCGTGTCGACGAACGCGCCGAGGTTCACCGACCCCAGGTTGCAGACCGCCGTCTCGCCGTCGTTCGTGACCTCCAGGATCTCCGTGCAGAGGTTGGAGGAGTGCACGACATGGCCCGGCAGCGCCGTCTGGTTGGCGGTGCGGTTGGCCGCGTCCTTGAAGGTCATCCAGCCGTTGCCGGTCTGCGCGAGGGTCCGCATCATCCGGCCGTACAGGTCGCGCGCCGGGATGGTCTTCTTCGCGAGTCCGGCCGCCTCCGCCTTGCGGTACGCGGCGTCGAACTCCTCGCCCCACAGGTCGACCAGCTCGGGCACGTCGGAGGGCGAGAACAGCGACCACTGCCCGTCGGCGTTCACCCGGCGCATGAACTCGTCCGGGATCCAGTGCGCCAGGTTCAGGTTGTGCGTACGGCGGGCGTCCTCACCGGTGTTGTCACGCAGCTCCAGGAACTCCTCGATGTCGGAGTGCCAGGTCTCCAGATAGACCGCGGCCGCGCCCTTGCGCCGCCCGCCCTGGTTCACGGCGGCGACGGAGGCGTCCAGGGTCTTCAGGAACGGCACGATGCCGTTGGAGTGCCCGTTGGTGCCGCGGATCAGCGAACCGCGCGAGCGGATCCGGGAGTACGACAGCCCGATGCCGCCGGCGTGCTTCGACAGCCGGGCCACCTGGTGGTAGCGGTCGTAGATCGAGTCCAGCTCGTCCAGCGGGGAGTCGAGGAGGTAGCAGGACGACATCTGGGGGTGCCGGGTGCCGGAGTTGAAGAGCGTGGGGGAGGACGGCAGGTAGTCGAGCCGGCTCATGAGCCCGTAGAGCGCGGCGACCTCGTCCACGGCACGGGTGGTGTCGTCCTCGGCGAGACCGCTCGCGACCCGCAGCAGGAAGTGCTGGGGCGTCTCCACGACCTTACGGGTGAGGGGGTGGCGCAGCAGATAGCGGCTGTGCAGGGTGCGCAGTCCGAAGTAGCCGAAGCGGTCGTCGGCGGCCGGGTCGATCAGCGCGTCCAGCCGGGTCGCGTGCAGCCGTACGAACGCGGCGGTGCGGTCGGCGACCAGCCCCTCGCGGTGGCCCACGGCGACGGACTCCGTGAAGGACGTCACACCCTGCGAGGCGGCCTCCGCGGCGATCGAGACCGTCAGCAGCCGGGCGGCCAGCTTCGAGTAGGCGGGGTCCTCGGAGATCAGGCCGGCGGCCGCCTCCGTGGCCAGCTCGCGCAGCTCCGTCTCGTCCGCCCGCGCCGACCGGCCGCGCAGCGCGGCGGCGGCGACCCGACCGGGGTCGGCGTCGGGGAGGTCGGCGGTCAGCTCGGTCAGGGTCCGCAGCAGCGCGGCACCGGGACCGTCGAAGTCCGGCTGGATCGCTGAGGCCGGATCGGCTGGCGCGATGGTCACGTGGGGCTCTCCCTCGCTCGGCAGGGGGCCTCGCAAAGGGCAGGGGGCAGCACACGAGCGCGCACGGCGTCGCGTCCACCGGCCCACTCCACGAGGCCCGGACGTCAGGACACCCGGACCGGGACGGCCGGGCGCGCTGTCGGCAGGTCCTCGGACTGACGCTCGTGCACAGACATGCACAAGTACACCGTTGCGGGACAGTTCCGGATTCGCACCGGATTCCCCTGCGGCGACAACGAGCATGAGCATACATCTTGTGCTCGCCTGTCACGCCACCCCCAGATGTTGTGTCGGGGTGGTGTCAGAGCGTCAACTCGTAGGCGAGAAGAGTGACGTCGTCCAGATGCGGCACGGGATTCCAGTCCCGCTCGGGTGTACGGACGAAGCCGAGACGTTCGTAGATCCGGTGCGCGGTGTGCATGCTGCGCTGGCTCGACAGGACGACCGCCGTGCAGCCCTCCGTGGCCCGCGCCCGGTCGAGGCAGGCCCGCACCAGGGCCTCCCCGGCACCCCGGCCCCGCGCCTCGTGCGCGACCGCGAGCGCGCGGATCTCGGCCTCGCCGGGCCGCGCGATGTCGGCGACCGGCCCGGGCCCCGCGACGAACGTGACCCCGCCCAGCAGCCGTTCCCCCTCGACGGCGACCAGCACCTCGGCGGCGGCCGCCCGCGCGGCCACGTCCTTCAGCACCGGCAGGTACGCGTCCCCCTCGCCGTAGTCGAGCAGACCGTCCTGGAGATAGGCCCGCGCGGTGATCTCACCCAGCGCCTCGTACTCACCGGGCTCCGCCCGCCGTATCACGATGTCCATGGCCCGAGTCTGCCGGACCCCCGCCGGCGGAAACCTCCCGTTTTCCCGGCGGGGACGCCCGGGTTGCGGGGTGGGGCGGGAGTGATTCCATGGAAGAAGGCGTGGTCGCCCCTCAGCTCCTCCGTCCCGAGCACCGCTCTCGGAAGGAGAACGCACGATGACGAGGGTCGTCCGTCACCCGCCCGGCAAGGAGCGACCGCGTGACGCGCCGATGGCGACACTGGACCTGCGGCGCGCCGGCAACCGGGTCGGACACGGCCTCGTGGGCCGCTGGCACACCCTGACGATCCGTCTGGAGGCCCGCCGCGGCACCGCCCGCCCCAGGAAGTGGCACCGGCGGGTCTCCTACGCCAACATCACCCGGGCGATCTGGCTGGTCGCCGCGCTGGCGCTGCTCGCCTGGATCGGCGAGGGCGTGTTCATCCTCATCACCCACGACACGACCTGGTTCGAGCACTGGCGTCAGAACAACGAGGGCTTCGAGACCGTCTTCAAGTTCGTCGGCCCGATCCTCGCCGCCTCCGTCGCCGCCGCGCTGTTCCTGTTCTGGTGGTACCGCTGGACCAAACGGCGTTACCTCGCCAAGGCGCTGCGCGACCCCCGCAAGCTGGTGCCCACCGCCGGTCCCGACACCGCCGAGATCGTGGGCCGGGACGAGATCGCCCAGGTCATCGCCGAGCGGTTGCGGGAGCGCGACACCCGGCGGCCCTATCTGCTGGTCGGCGGCGTCGGCTCGGGCAAGACCGCCGTCCTCGTACGGCTCAGCGAACTCCTGGCCCACCAGAACGCCGTACCGGTGCCGATCCGGCTGCGGGACGCGGCGGACGGGTCGGATCTGAACTTCGAACGCCTGGCCAGACGGCGCTTCACCGACGAGGCGCCCAAGGGCATCCTGGCGCGCACCAAGACCGACCGGGTCTGGCAGCAGCTCCTCGCCGACGACAAGCCGGTCGTCCTCGCCGACGGGCTGGAGGAGGCCCTCCTCGACGACGGCCGTCAGCAGAGCCGGGACAACGTCATCCGCCGGGCCATCGAACGCGCCCACGAGGAGAAGCTGCCCCTGGTCATCGCCTCCCGGCCGCACAGCCCCCTGGAGAACACCTCCGCCGCGATCGTCGAACTGGAGCCGCTCGGCGAGGAGGCGGCCCTGCGCTTCGTCGAAGCGGGCGGACCCGGGACCGACGAGCGCCGACTGGACTGGATCGTGGAGACGGCCGAGGTGACCGAGTCACCGATCTACCTCCGGATCGTCCGCGAACTCCACCGGCGCGGAGCCCTGGAGCACGACAGTCCGGACCGCGCCCCCCACCACCTGAGCACCCGCGGCCGCGACCGGGCCGCCCTGCGGCTGTGGCTGCTGGAGAGCTGGGCCGAGGCGCTGTGCGAGGGGAAGCTGCGCGAGGAGGTCCCGCTGACGCCGCAGGAGCGCCGCGACACCCTGGAGGCGGTCTCGGCCCTGGCCTGCGTCGGACTGCTCCAGGACAAGCTGGAGGTCGGCTTCGCGGAACTGCTCGACCCGGAGGTCCTCCACCCCGGTCCCGCAAGCCGGGCCCGGGCCCGGCTGGAACACCTCTGGTCCGGGCGGGTGTTCGACCGCTACGGCAAGCAGGGCAACGTCCTCGCCGACTGGCAACGGCAGCGGATCTGGGAGGCGCTGTGCGAGCGGCTCGGCGACGAGGAACGCCGGAGGCTGCGCGAGGGCAACATGGACCAGTGCCACGCCGGTCTCGCCCGTCTCGCGGCCCAGGCGGGCCGGCTCAAACTGGTGGAGGGCTCCGAGCGCAAGGTCCGCTTCCCGCACAGCATCCTCCAGGCCTACCTGGGCCACCGCCTGTTGCACCAGATGGGGGAGCGGGGCGCCGGCGAACTGGTCGAGGGGGCGCTGCAACCGCCCGGCCCCAGCCGGGAACTGCTCATCGCCCTGGTGCTGCTGTCCCGGGCGAGGGAGACCGGGCTGCCGGCTCCCGGGAGCGGAATCCGGGCCGGTGTGCGCAAGGGGGTCGCCGAGCGGGTCCGCCAGTCGGCCGTCGGGGGACGCCCGCCGGCCCTGCGGCTGTGCGACGCCGCGAGCCGCCGCACGGGCGATCCGAAGGCCCTCGACCTGTATGCCGCGGCCCTGGAGATCGAGAGCGCGGAGAACGATCCCCGGCGGCTGGGCGACATCGTGACCGCGGTGCGCGAGCGCTGGCCCGCCGTCAAGGGCGACCGGCGCACCCTGAGGGACGCCAAGCGCAGGGTGCTCAGACAACTCGGAGCCGCCCTGCGCAAGGTGTCCGACCGGGTCGACACCACCCCGCTGTACTGGGAGCTCTTCCGGCTCGGCATCGAGGAGGACTCCTACTCCATCCGCCTGGCCGTCGCCCAGGAGTTCGGGGCCGGCGGCAACGCCGCGTTCGCCGTGATCCGTGAGCGGGTCGGTCTCACCAGCGACCCGGTGCGGGAGTACGAGGACCGGCTGGAGGAACTGAGGGCCCGAAAGCGGCGGGAGTACGAGACCTGGGCCGCCCGCATGGGCCGGGCGCGGTCGGCGACCTCGCTCTCGGGCGCCGCGTCGACCGAGCGCGTACGGCGGCTGCAGCAGGACCGCAAGGAACTGAACCGGCGCTACCGCGAACGACGGGTCGCCCTCTTCCGGGAGTTCGTGATGCGGGCCTGGATGGTCCCGATGCTCCTCGGCTCCGTCGACGAGGCCCACCGCGACGAGGCACGCGAACGCCTCACCAAGTGGCTGCGCCATCTCGACCCGAACTTCACCGGCGGCGCCCCCGATCTGCCGCTCGCCCTGGAGGCCGCGCTGGCCCAGGGCTTCAAGTACGCGGCCAACCGGCGGTCACGGCATCCGGAGGCCTACCCCGGCGGGCGCGCCGATCTGATCCGGCAGGCGGAGACCGTGCTGCAGGAGTCCCGGTGCTGGTACGCCCAGCTCAGCCTGTTGCACGCGCTGTGCCTGTGGGAACTCGAGGACTGCGCCGGCGGCCACGGCGGGGCCACCGCCGTACAGACCGTGCGGCGCTGGCTGTCGATGGCCGGCACGGTGAACGCGGCGCCGGGCCGCACCGACCCGTCCGGTGCGACGCCCCGGCGATGTCTGCATCCGTTCGTCGCCGAAGCCGGTGATCTGGTGGCCCTCGCCCTGGAGACCGGGCAGCCCGAGCGGTTCCTGTGGATCGACGAGAAGGGCGTCGCCGACAACATCGGGGCCCGCACCGACACCTGTGGGGGCCACCGCAGGCACAGTCTGTGGATTCCGCCGTCGGTCGGCTGGAGCACCCTGGACCCGCGCGCCCAACGGCTCGTCGCCGATGTCCTGGTGATGCTGAACCTCATCGAACGCGACGGGCACCCGGACGAGGTCGAGGAACGCCTGGCCCGCGCGGAGCAGCCGGGTACGCCCCTGCCGCCGTGCATCCGCACCGACCGGGAGCCGCTGCGGCCCGGGCTGAAGGTCGGGACGTCCACCCCGCCCGAACCGGGGACGACCTGTCTGCCCGACTGCACGTTCCAGCTCTGCCCCTACCCGCCGCGCGGCCGGCTGCCCCGCGGTGAGATCCGTGAGCCGTTCTGCCGGCAGCAGCAGGCGCTGCTGCCGGGGCGGGTGCGGCGCTTTCTGCCGCGGGGGGTGCGGCGGAAGACGCCGCCCTGGGTCGGGATGCGGGTGCGGGAGTTGGACCGTTTCTGGGGTGCGATGGCTCGGCGGACGCGGGAGTAGGCCGCAGCCGACAGCGGGCCGACGTGGTGCTCGGTGTCGGCGGCCCGCTGCGGGTTGTGTGTGGTTGCTCGCGCCCACGCTGCGGAGCCGCATGGTGATACAGCCCCGCGCCCCTGGGCGGGCGGGGTCAGCGTCGGTTAGTGGCTCGTCCCCGCGGTCGCGGGCGGCAGCTCCACCTGAACTCCCGGGTCGCCCGCGTCCGCCGTGTAGTCCTCCGGCCTGGTCTCGTCGATGCCCTCGGGGGCCTTCACGGCCTTCAGGACGAAGGTCAGGACCACCGTGACCACCAGGTTCAGCACGAACGCCGTGAGGCCGATGTAGCCGATCTCGCCGATGCCGGGGATCTCCTTGGCCGAGCCGCCGAAGTGCTTCTGCGTGGGGGAGGCGACCCCGTACGCGGCGACCGTGCCGTAGATCATGCCGACCGCCCAGCCGGCGAGGAGGGCCCAGCGGTGGAACCAGCGGGTGAACAGACCGCCGACCAGGGACGGGAAGGTCTGAAGGATCCAGATGCCGCCCAGCAGCTGGAAGTTGATGGCGACCGTCTTGTCCATGGTCAGGACGAAGACCAGCGCCCCGACCTTCACCAGCAGCGAGACCAGCTTGGAGACCTGGGTCTCCTGGGCGGGCGTCGCGTCCGGCTTGATGAAGTCCTTGTAGATGTTGCGGGTGAAGAGGTTCGCGGCCGCGATCGACATGATGGCCGCCGGGACGAGCGCGCCGATGCCGATCGCCGCGAACGCCACCCCCGCGAACCACGCCGGGAACATGTTCTCGAAGAGCTGCGGGATGGCCAGCTGGCCGTTGGTGACCTTGACGCCGGCCGCGATCGCCATGAAGCCCAGCAGGGCCAGCAGGCCGAGCATCAGGGAGTACAGCGGCAGGATCGTGGTGTTGCGGCGGATCACCTCACGGCTCTTGGAGGACAGGGTCGCGGTGATCGAGTGCGGGTACATGAACAGGGCGAGCGCGGAGCCGAGGGCGAGCGTCGCGTACGTCCACTGGCCCGGTTCGGCCGGGGCCAGCGCGCCGCGCGGCTTGCCCGTCGCCGGGTTGGTCTGGCTGAACGCCTCGCCGGCCTTGGCGAAGATGTCGTCGAAGCCGCCCAGCTTGATCGGGATGTAGATGATCGCCACCGCGATGACGAGGTAGATCAGCGTGTCCTTCACGAACGCGATCAGCGCGGGGGCGCGCAGACCCGAGGAGTAGGTGTACGCCGCGAGCACACCGAAGGCGATCAGCAGGGGCAGGTCCTTCACGAACCAGTTGGTGTTCTCGCCGCCGCCGACGCCCATCACGTCCAGCACCGCCTGGATGCCGACGAGCTGGAGCGCGATGTACGGCATCGTCGCCAGGATGCCGGTCAGCGCCACCGCCAGGGACAGACCCTTGGAGCCCCAGCGGCCGCGCACGAAGTCCGAGGTCGTCACGTATCCGTGCTTGTGGGAGACCGACCACAGGCGCGGCAGGAACGTGAAGATCAGCGGGTAGACCAGGATCGTGTAGGGGACGGCGAAGAAGCCGGCCGCCCCCGCCGCGTAGATCGCCGCCGGTACGGCGACGAAGGTGTAGGCCGTGTACAGGTCGCCGCCGAGCAGGAACCAGGTGATCCAGGTGCCGAACGACCGGCCGCCCAGGCCCCATTCGTCGAGGCTGTGCTCGTTCTCGGCCTGGCGCCAGCGGGCCGCCAGGAAGCCCATGACCGTGACGGCCAGGAAGAAGAGGATGAAGACGGTGAGGGCCACGCCGTTCACGCCGTCGTTCACTTCGCCGCACCCCCGCCCTGGGCCTCGCCGCGGGCCCTGCGGGCGCGCTGGTCACGCTGCCAGAGCTGGTACGCGACCATCGTGAGCGCGGTCGAGAGCAGCACCCACAGCATCTGGTACCAGTAGAAGAAGGGGATCCCGATGAACTTCGGATCCACCTTCGCGTAGGAACCCACCCAGAGCATCGCCACGAAGGGCGCGAACAGACAGAGGGCGATGACGACGCGTACGGGCGTCACCACCGGCCCTCCGCTCACTTGCGGGGTGTCTGACATCAGCGGCTCTCCGTCCCCTCACTGATCGCCTTGATCACAGATGTAATGCGCAGGCAATGTAAGTGACGGATAAGCCGAGCGGAAGACCCTCTACAGACCCTCCACGCGGGGCCCTAGTTGTATTGATCACGAGCGTTGTTGACACTGGCGGGTCTTGAACATGGCGAAGACCTCCGATGTGGTGGAGCTGTCTAAGAACACACCGCACGGAGGTCTTCGTGTCCCACCGTAATGCCCGGCTGACCGTTCACGGCAGGCGGCTGCTCGTCGAGCGTGTCCGTTCGGGCCGCCCCGTCGCGCATGTCGCGGCCGAGATGGGCATCTCACGTGTCACGGCCCACAAGTGGATGCGCCGCTGGCAAGCGGAGGGCGAACAGGGGCTGCACGACCGCCCCAGCCGTCCACTGACGACACCCCACCGCACGGCGGCAGCCGTGGAGGCCCGGGTGTGCCGGCTGCGCCAGGACCGCAAACTCGGCCCCGCCCGCCTCGGCCCCGTCCTGGGACTGCCCGCCTCGACCGTGCACCGCATCCTGGTCCGCCACGGCCTGAACCGGCTTGCCTTCCTCGACCGGCCCACCGGCCAGGTCATCCGCCGCTACGAACGCGACCGACCCGGCGAACTCATCCACGTCGACGTCAAGAAACTCGGCCGCATCCCCGACGGCGGCGGCCACAAGGTCCTGGGCCGCCAGGCCGGCCGCGCCCGCCGCAGCAGCGTGGGCTTCGACTACGTCCACTCAGCCATCGACGACCACAGCCGCCTCGCCTACAGCGAGATCCACCGCGACGAGAAAGTCGCCACCTGCGCCGGCTTCCTCACCCGCGCGGCCGCCTTCTTCCACGCCCACGGCATCACCCGCATCGAACGCGTGCTCACCGACAACGCCTGGGCCTACCGCAAGGGCCTGGCCTGGAAGCAGGTGCTCATCGAGATCGGCGCGACCGGCAAGCTGACTCGCGCCTACCGCCCGCAGACCAACGGCAAGGTCGAACGCTTCAACCGCACCCTGCTCGACGAGTGGGCCTACCTGCGGCCTTTCACCAGCAACGACGAACGCACCGCAGCCCTGGCCGACTTCCTCCACACCTACAACTACCATCGCTGCCACACCGCACTCGGAGGCCAGCCACCCATCACCCGAGTCAACAACCCTGCGGGTCAATACACCTAGTCCGCGGGCCGCTTCAGTCGCGCGACGAACTTGTAGCGGTCCCCGCGGTACACCGAACGCACCCACTCCACCGGCTGGCCCTCCTTGTCCAGCGAGTGCCGGGACAGCATCAGCATGGGCAGGCCGACGTCGGTGCCGAGCAGACCGGCCTCGCGCGGGGTGGCCAGCGAGGTCTCGATGGTCTCCTCGGCCTCGGCGAGATGGACGTCGTAGACCTCGGCCAGCGCGGTGTACAGAGAGGTGTACTTGACGAGCGACCTGCGCAGCGCGGGGAAGCGCTTGGCGGAGAGATGGGTCGTCTCTATGGCCATCGGCTCGCCGTTGGCCATGCGCAGCCGCTCCACGCGCAGCACCCGGCTGCCGGCGGTGACGTCCAGCAGTCCGGCGAGGGTGTCGTCGGCGGTGATGTAGCCGACGTCCAGGAGCTGCGAGGTGGGTTCGAGGCCCTGGGCGCGCATGTCCTCGGTGTAGGAGGTGAGTTGCAGCGCCTGGGAGACCTTCGGCTTGGCGACGAAGGTGCCCTTGCCCTGGATGCGCTCCAGGCGCCCCTCGACGACCAGTTCCTGCAGGGCCTGGCGGACGGTGGTGCGGGAGGTGTCGAACTCGGCCGCCAGCGTCCGCTCCGGCGGCACCGGGGTGCCCGGAGCCTGGGTCTCCGTCATGTCGAGCAGGTGCTTCTTCAGGCGGTAGTACTTGGGCACGCGCGCGGTACGGACGGTCGCCCCACCCTCGTTCTCCGCACTGCTGACGTCGGTGCTCATGGCCTGCCTTCCCGGCTTCGGGAGCCGAAGGGCCGACACACCGTCGGCCGCGGCTTCACATCGTGGCACGGTGGCGGCGGGGATCGCCCCGCCGTTCCGTGATCCCCTCTGTATACCGTCGCACCCTTCGCTGGTCTAGTCCAGAAGGGCAAGTGGTCTACCGGACGAGGCGCCTCCGGCTTCGATGTTTTCGACGGCTTCTTACTTAAAGGTTCCTGCATATCTAGAACCCATAACGGCTGGTCAAAGCAGTTTCAGCCACCCTTGACAGTCGAAATGGTCTGCGCCAAGCTCACCGCACTGGTCTACACCATTGGTCCAGGTCCCGGCATGTGGGCGGGGGGTGTGGGCATCCCTGAGGAGGGTGGCGTGAAGCGCAAGCTGATAGCCGCGATCGGTATCGCGGGCATGATGGTCTCCATCGCGGCGTGCGGCGGCGACAAGGACAGCGGGGACTCGAAGGGCTCCGACGCCAAGGAACTGACGGTCTGGCTGACCGTCGACGCCCAGAACAACTGGCCCGCGCTGGTCAAGGCGGCCGACGCCGCGGTGCTGAAGAAGCACCCCGGCCTCAAGATCAACCACGAGTACTACGGCTGGCCCGACAAGAACGCCAAGCTCGACGCGGTCCTCGCCACCGACAAGGCCCCCGACGTGGTCGAGATGGGCAACACCGAGATGCTCGGCTACATGGTCAAGGGCGCCTTCGCCCCCCTCGACGCCTCGAAGTTCGACAACTCCTCCGCCTGGCTCGACGGCCTCAAGGCCTCCGTCACCTACGACGGCAAGACCTACGGCGTCCCCTACTACGCCGGCGGCCGCGTCGCCAACTGGCGCAAGGACGTCTTCGCCTCGGTCGGCGTGAAGTCCACCCCGAAGACGTACGCCGAGCTCACCGCCGCCCTCGACAAGGTCCAGAAGAAGGAGGGCGACAAGTTCTCCGCCTGGTACCAGCCCACCCGCGACTGGTACGCGGCCATGTCCTTCGTCTACGACGCCGGCGGCTCCATCGCCGTCGAGTCGGGCGGCAAGTGGAAGGCCAACCTCTCCTCGCCCGAGTCCCTCAAGGGCCTGGGCGAGTTCAAGACGGTCGTCGACAAGTACATGCACGGCGACAAGACCAAGGACGAGTCCGACCGGTACATCGTCTACGGCCAGGGCAAGTCCGGCATGATCTTCGCCCCCGCCTGGGAGGGCGCGACCGCCGCGGCCAAGGAGAACGACAAGACCGGCAAGCTCGCCGGCAACGTCGAGAACTTCGTGATGCCCGGCCCGTCCGGCAAGAACCTCCCGGTCTTCCTCGGCGGCTCCGACCTCGCCGTCCCGGTCAAGTCCGACGCCCAGGACCTCGCCGCCGAGTGGATCAACGCCTTCACCGGCCCCTCCGGCCAGAAGGGCCTGATGGCCAAGGGCAACCTGCCCAACAACAAGACCGACCTCGCCACCCTCAAGAACGACCCGGCGACGGCCGTCCCGGCCACCGCGGCCGAGTCCAACTGGTTCGTCCCGATGGCCCCCGGCTGGGGCCAGGTCGAGAAGGCCCAGGTCCTGCAGAACATGCTGCAGTCCATCGGCACCGGCAAGAAGAGCGTCGAGGACGCGGCGAAGGAAGCGGACGCCGCGATCGACAAGGTCATCAACAACTCGTGACCTGACGGCGGCGCCCGGCCCCCGAGCCGGGCGCCGCCTCCCGTACGACCCGAGGGACCGCTGAGGAGCGCGCGGATGAGTGCCGCAGACACGACCACCCCTGCCAAGGTGCCGCCGACGCGGCCGTCACCCCCACCGCCCGCCCCACCGGGCGGACCACGGCCGAAGCGCACATCAGCCGGCACCCCCTGGCTGCTGCTCGCGCCCTGTCTGCTCATCCTCCTGCTGGTGATGGGCTATCCGCTGGTCCGGCTCGTCACCCTCTCCTTCCAGAAGTTCGGCCAGTCCCAGCTCTGGGGCTTCCAGCCCGCCGAGAACGTCGGCCTCGACAACTTCACCGGCGTCCTGGACGACGGCGAGTTCTGGCAGGTCGTCGTCCGCACGATCGTCTTCGCCGCGGGCTGCGTGATCCTCACGATGGTCCTCGGGATGCTGATCGCCCTGCTGCTCCAGCGGGTCTCCGGCTGGGTGAAGACGCTGGTCAACATCGCGCTCGTGGCGAGCTGGGGCATGCCGGTCATCGTCGCCACCACCGTCTTCAAGTGGCTGTTCGACTCCGACTACGGCATCCTCAACGCGGTCCTCAGCAAGCTCCCCGGCGTCGACCTCATCGGCCACAACTGGTTCGCCAGCGGACCCCAGGGCCTCGCCGTCATCATGCTGCTGGTGATCTGGGGCGCCGTCCCCTTCGTGGTCATCACCCTCAGCGCCGGCCTCACCCAGGTCCCCGCCGAACTGGAGGAGGCCGCCCGCCTCGACGGCGCCGGCTCCTGGGGTGTCTTCCGGTACGTCACCCTGCCCATCCTCAAGCCGATCATCGTGATGCTCACGACCCTGTCGGTCATCTGGGACATGGGCGTCTTCCCGCAGGTCTTCGTGATGCGCAACGGGCATCCCGAGCCCGAGTTCCAGCTCCTGACGACGTACTCCTACGACCGCGCCTTCGTCGTCAACGACTACGGCCAGGGATCGGCGATCGCCCTGATCACCGTGCTGCTCCTGCTCGGGGTGGTCGCCGTCTACATGCGCCAGATGCTGAAGATCGGAGAGGTCGAATGAGCAGCACGAGTGCCGCGACCGTACGCGGGCGATGGGGCTGGAACCTCCTCGGCCTCCTCGTCTTCGCCGCCGCCGGCTTCCCCGTCTACTGGATGCTCAACACGGCGATCAAGCCGGCGAAGGACGCGATCGACCCGGATCCGAGCCTGCTGCCGACCGGCTTCACCCTCGCCAACTTCAGCCGCGCGCTGGACATCGCCGACTTCTGGGGCCCGGTCGGGCGCAGCCTGATCGTCTCCCTCGCGGTCGTCGCGATCGGCATCGTCGTCGGCATGCTGGCCGCGCTCGCGATCTCCCGGTTCGCCTTCCGCGGCCGCAAGATCGTGATCGTCGGGATCCTCGCGGTCCAGATGGTCCCGCTGGTCGCCATGATCATCCCGGTCTTCCTGCTCCTGAACGACCTGGATCAGTACGACAAGCTGTCCGGCCTGATCATCACGTATCTGACCTTCATCCTCCCGTTCACGGTGTGGACCCTGCGCGGCTTCATCGTCAACATCCCCAGGGAGCTGGAGGAGGCGGCCATGGTCGACGGCTGCTCCCGCACCGGCGCCTTCATCAGGGTGGTCTTCCCCCTGCTGGCCCCCGGCATGGTCGCCACCTCGGTCTACGGCTTCATCCAGGCCTGGAACGAGTACCTGTACGCCCTGATGCTCCTCAGCCAGAAGAACCAGACCGCGACCGTCTGGCTCGGCAACTTCACCACCAAGCACGGCACCGAGTACGCCCCGATGATGGCCGGCGCCACCCTGATGGCCGTCCCCATCGTCGCCCTCTTCCTCCTCGTCCAGCGCAAGATGGCCGCGGGCCTGACCGCGGGCGCCGTGAAGGGATGACGCCCCGATGACGACACTCGCCCGCGGCCTCGACACGCTGACGCGCGACGCCCTGACCGTCCTCCAGCCGGGCTTCCCCGGCACCACCGCCCCCGACTGGCTGCTCCGTCGCCTCGGCGAGGGCCTGGCCTCGGTCGGCCTGTTCGGCCGCAACATCGCCTCCCCGGAGCAGCTCGCCGCCCTGACCGCCCAGCTGCGCGCCGAACGGGACGACGTCCTGGTCGCCATCGACGAGGAGGGCGGGGACGTGACCCGCCTGGAGGTGGCCACCGGCTCCTCCTTCCCGGGCAACTACGCCCTGGGCGCGGTGGACGACGTCGACCTGACCCGCAGAGTGGCCCACGAGCTGGGCCGCCGGCTCGCGGAGTGCGGGGTCGACCTCAACTGGGCCCCGTCCGCGGACGTCAACTCCAACCCGGCGAACCCGGTCATCGGGGTCCGTTCCTTCGGCGCGGACCCCGCCCTGGTCGCCCGGCACACCGCGGCCTACGTCACCGGCCTCCAGTCGGCGGGCGTGGCGGCCTGCACCAAGCACTTCCCCGGCCACGGGGACACGGCCGTCGACTCCCACCACGCGCTCCCGCGCATCGACATCCCGGCCGAGGGCCTCGCCGAACGGGAACTGATCCCCTTTCTCGCGGCCATCGACGCCGGCACGAAGGCGATCATGAGCGCCCACATCCTGGTCCCCGCCCTGGATCCCGTCCGCCCGGCAACGTTGTCCCGCCCCGTCCTCACCGATCTCCTCCGCCGGGACCTCGGCTACGAGGGACTGATCGTCACCGACGGCATGGAGATGCAGGCGGTGGCCGCGACGTACGGCATCGAACGCGGCAGCGTCCTCGCGATCGCCGCCGGTGCCGACGCGATCTGCGTGGGCGGCGGCCTCCAGGACGACGCGACGGTACGTCGTCTGCGCGACGCCCTCGTCACCGCCGTACGCACCGGAGCACTCCGGGAGGAACGTCTCGCGGACGCGGCGGAGCGGGTGCGGTCCCTGGCCCACTGGACGGGGGCGGCGCGCACGAGCACCGCCGAGACCGCACCGGACGTCGGCCTCCTGGCCGCCCGCCGCGCCCTGCGGATCACCGGTGGGGACACCTTCCCCCCTCTCACCGAGGCCCCGTTCGTCGCGGCCTTCGCCCCGGTGGCCAACATCGCCGTCGGCGACGAGACCCCCTGGGGCGTGGCGGCGGAACTGACCCGCCTGCTCCCCGGTACGACGACGGGAACCTTCCGGGGCGAGGACGGCGAACAGGCCGCGCGGGAAGCCCTGGCCGCGGCGGGGGACCGGCCCGTGGTGGCCGTGGTCCGGGACGAACACCGCCACCCCTGGATGACGAAGGCCCTGGACACCCTTCTGCTCTCCCGCCCCGACACGATCGTCGTGGAGATGGGAGTTCCCCAGTCCCCGCCCCGAGGCACCCCCCACATCGCGACCCACGGCGCGGCACGGGTGTGCGGCAGAGCGGCGGCAGAGGTCATCGCGGGGACGTAGCCCGCGCCGAAGGGGCGCGGGGAACCGCGCGACCAGCCCCCGACGGCCTGCGGCCCGAAGACAGCGGGACCCGGCAGACGAATCCGCTCTGCCGGGTCCCGCTCTTTTCAAATGCCCTGCCACTCCGGCTTGTTGACGAACGTGTGCCGGAAGTAGTCCGCAAGCTTCAGCTTGGACGCGGCAGCCTCATCCACGACAACCGTCGCATGCGGATGCAACTGAAGCGCGGACGCGGGACAGACAGCGGCCAGCGGCCCCTCCACCGTCGCCGCCACCGCGTCCGCCTTGTTCTCCCCGGTCGCGAGCAGCACCAGATGCCGGGCCTCCAGGATCGTCCCGATCCCCTGGGTGATGACGTGATGCGGCACCTGATCGATGTCCCCGTCGAAGAACCGCGCGTTGTCCACCCGCGTCTGCTCGGTGAGCGTCTTGATCCGGGTCCGTGAGGCCAGCGACGAGCACGGCTCGTTGAACCCGATGTGCCCGTCGGTCCCGATCCCCAGCAGCTGCAGGTCCACCCCGCCGGCCGCGGCCAGCGCCGCGTCGTACGCCCGGGAGGCCGCCTGTATGTCCGGCGCCGTGCCGTCGGGCCCGAGGAACGCCTCCATGCCGATGCCGAGCGGTTCCAGCACCTCGCGCCGCAGCACCGACCGGTAGGACTCGGGATGGTCGGCGGGCAGCCCCACGTACTCGTCGAGCTGCGCGATCCGAGCCCGCGAGGTGTCCGTCTCCCCGGCCCGCACCTTGGCCGCCAGCGCCTGGTAGACGGGCAGCGGGGTGGAGCCGGTGGCCACGCCCAGCAGGGCGTCCGGTTTGCGCCGCAGCAGCTGCGCCATGGCCTCGGCGATCAGCTCGCCACCCGACCTGGCGTCCGCAACGATGACAACTTCCACGCTGACCTGCCGTTCTGAGCTGAGTGGTTTAGACCAATCCAGGGCTCAATTTATCAGAGCTCCGTGAAATTGCCCCCCGCATCTCAGTCCGTGGAGGAACCCGCACAGGCTAGGCTGCGTCTTGGACGCGGGGGCATGGACACACCGAGTGGTCTAGTCCACAATGGTTCACGCGAGAACAACACGCGGGAACAACACGCGAGCGAACAGCACGAGAAGACTTCCGTTCTCCCCGCACAGGAGGGCGGACCGAGGGACCGGTGCTCTCTGCCCTGACTGCTCCGGCTCCTCACCTTCGGCCGACGGGACCGCACACCCCGCGGCCGATATTGCTCCGGGCTGCGGTGCCGGGAGGGCTGAGGGTCCCTCCCAGGCGCCGCGGCCCGCGGGTGTTTTCGGGACCCGGCGTTTTTAGGCCAGGGACAGACCCACGGGTACGCTCGCAGCGTGCCCTCCATGAACGAACTCGTACGCCAGCACACCGCCCTCGACGACTCCGACCTCGAGTGGCTCCACCTGCTGGTCTCGGAGTGGCAGCTGCTCTCCGACCTCTCCTTCGCCGACCTGGTCCTGTGGGTGCCCACCAGCGACGGCACCCGCTATGTCTCCGTGGCCCAGATGCGCCCCAACACCGGGCCCACCTCCTACCAGGACGACATGGTCGGCCACCTCGTCCCGCGCGGCCGCAGGCCCCTGCTCGACGCCGCCCTGGACGAGGGCCGGATCGTGCGCGAGGGCGACCCGGAGTGGCGTGAAGAGGTCCCCGTACGGGTCGAGTCCATCCCCGTACGGCGGGAGGGCCGCGTCCTCGGGGTCATCGCCCGCAACACCAACCTGCTCACCGTGCGCACCCCGAGCCGGCTGGAACTGACCTACCTCCAGAGCGCCTCCGACCTGGCGCAGATGATCGCGGCCGGCTCCTTCCCCTTCGCCGGCCAGCAGATGGACATGGACGCCGCCCCCCGCGTCGGCGACGGTCTGATCCGCGTCGACGGCGACGGCATCGTCCAGTACGCCTCCCCGAACGCGCTCTCCGCCTACCACCGCATGGGCCTCGCCTCCGACCTCCTCGGCCACCACCTCGGACGGACCACCGCCGAACTCGCCCCCACCCGGGGCCCGGTCGACGAGGCCCTCGCCAAGGTCGCCAGCGGCTGGGCGCCCCGTGAGTTCGAGATCGAGGCCAAGGACGGGGTCATCCAGTTCCGCACGATCCCGCTCAAACCCAAGGGCACCCGCATCGGTTCGCTCGTGCTGCTCCGGGACGTCACCGAACTGCGTCGTCGCGAACGCGAGTTGATCACCAAGGACGCCACCATCCGGGAGATCCACCACCGGGTGAAGAACAACCTCCAGACGGTCGCCGCGCTGCTGCGCCTGCAGGCCCGCCGGATCGAGTCCGAGCGGGGCCGGGAGGCCCTGGAGGAGGCCGTGCGCCGGGTCGGCTCGATCGCGATCGTGCACGAGACGCTGTCCCAGAACCTGGACGAGCGCGTGGAGTTCGACGAGATCGCCGACCGGGTGCTCGCCATGGTCGCGGAGATCTCACCGGGCAAGGTCGCCGGCCGGCGCACCGGGCGCTTCGGCATCCTGGACGCGGAGGTCGCCACCCCGCTGTCCATGGTCCTCACCGAGATCCTCCAGAACGCCCTGGAGCACGGCTTCCGCGAGGGCGACACCGGCACGGTCGAGGTCTCGGCGGTCCGCGGCGGTACGGCGAAGGAGGCCCGCCTCCTGGTCACCGTCCAGGACGACGGCGTGGGCCTGCCCGAGGGCTTCGACCCGCATACCTCCGGCAACCTCGGTCTGCAGATCGTCCGTACCCTGGTGGAGGGCGAGTTGGGCGGCACCTTCGACATGGTCCCGGCCCCGGAGCGCGGCACCCAGGTGATCCTGGACGTCCCGGTGCGGGCCCAGAAGTAAGGCCCGGGTAAGAGCAGTTGGGCACAGCACGAAGCCCCGGACCATTCAGGGGTCCGGGGCTCGAATGCTCGTTGCCAGCGATTAGCTGCGCATCGGGGGTACTGCGCGCTGCGGCTCGGGGGCGGGAGATGCGCACTCGCTGTGCGCGCCGCCAAGCTCAGGCTGTGCGGGGCGGGTGTTGTCAGGCGGAGGCCTGACGGGCCCGGTTGCGGGCGGCACGGCGCTTCATCGCGCGACGCTCGTCCTCGCTGAGACCACCCCAGACGCCGGAGTCCTGGCCGGACTCGAGCGCCCACTGCAGACACTGCTCCATAACCGGGCAGCGACGGCAGACGGCCTTGGCTTCCTCGATCTGCAGCAGCGCAGGACCGGTGTTGCCGATGGGGAAGAAGAGCTCGGGGTCTTCCTCGCGGCAAACGGCGTTGTGACGCCAGTCCATGGCTGCTACCTCTCCTTGGTATTACGTGCAGGTTGCTTGTGAATGTGAACGCTTTCACGAATCCCTCAACAAGTGAAGGGCCAACCCGCCAGGTTCGCTGGCGTGGTCCTTGTGAGGTGAAGAGGGGTTCTGGTGATCAGTGGAGGCCGGTGTTGCGGGCCGTCCCGATCGCCACGTAGAGACTCGCAAACCTCAGCGGCGGATACAACCCCTTCCGGAAAGTTTTTTTTGATTCCTCGGTGTCGACTAGGTCACAGCCGTACTTCCATGGGGTGGATCCTGGCCTAAACGTTCGAGTGAAAGGACTTCAGCCCTTTCTGCTCACACAATCACACGCAGTGCACGGCGTACGCCTGTGAACGTCACGCTCGTACGCAGTCCCAGGTGGTCGCCGTCCATCTGGAGGGGGAGAGGCACCTTCGAATGCAAGGTGAACCGGTCCAGGTCATGGAAGGAGTGCGCATGCTTGCCCTGAGGGCCGCGCTCGGGGGACGAAGTGAGCAACTGGGTGCCATACCGGGCAACCGCGGCGGTGGACAGACGGCTGAGACCGAGTACGTCGAGCCCGGTATCGAACGAGGCCTTAGGCGACGCGTACACCGGGCGATTGCCCAGATAGGTCCACGGAGCCGTGTTGCAGACTATGGAGAGCACCAAATCGGTCACCGGGTCGGCGCCGGGGGTCTCCAGGGTGATCGATCCGCGCCGGCGGTCCGGCTCGCCCAGCAGTTGCCGCACGGCCTGCATCAGATAGAGGGCGTGCGTCGACCTCCTGCCCCGCTCCCGCTGCTGCTCGACCCGGCCGACGACTCCCGCGTCGAACCCGAGCCCGGCGTTGAAGGTGAACCAGCGCGAGGGCACCGCCTCGTCCTCCGTGCCCGGGGTGCCCGAGGCGATCCCCAGGCCGACCGTGCGCTCGCGCCGCTCGCGCAGGGCGTCCAGCAGGGCGCCGGTCGCCTCCACCGGGTCGTTGGGCAGGCCCAGGGCGCGGGCGAAGACATTGGTGGAGCCGCCGGGGACCACCGCGAGGCCGGGCAGCCGCTCCGGGTCGGGGCCGGCGTGCAGCAGGCCGTTGACCACCTCGTTCACCGTGCCGTCGCCGCCGAGCGCCACCACCAGATCGGTGTTCCCGCTCTCCGCCGCCTGCCGGCCCAGGTCGCGCGCGTGCCCGCGGTACTCGGTGGTGACCGCCTCCAGCTTCATCTCGCTGGCGAGTGCGTGGATGAGGACGTCACGCGTCCGTGCACTGGTGGTGGTTGCCGCCGGGTTGACCACGAGAAGTGCACGCATGGGGTGCAGCGTACCTACTGGGTGGTACCCGGGCACAGGCCGAGGTGGGGAAGCGGTAAGAGATCGGACGTGAGCCTCGACACGGGCCCGGGAGCGAAGGGCGGGCCGCCGGAGGACGGGCCGGGCAGCCGGAGGTGCGGGCAGGGCCGGGGCTACCCTTCAGGGGTGAGCAGTGAGCCGAGCCCCCTCGCCCCCGAGACCACCCCGGACGCCACCGGACCGCGCCCGCGCCGGCTGACGTACGCCGCCGCACTGGCCGCTCTGGAAGGGCTGGCGCTCGTCGTCGGCGGCGTGTGGATCCTGGTCCTCGGGATCACGGGCGACCCGGACGACCGGAGCCAGGCCGTCACCGGGGGCCTGACCCTGGTGGTGCTCGCCCTGCTGCCGCTGCTCGCCGCGCGCGGACTGCTCGCCCGGCGGAGCTGGAGCCGGGGGCCCGCCGTCATCACCCAGATCATGGCGCTGCCGGTGGCCTACAACCTGCTGCAGGCCGACAGCATGGCGATCCCGGCGGGCATCGCCCTCGCGGTCGTCGCCGTCGCGGCGCTCGTCCTGCTCCTCAACCCAGAGACCACCCGGGCCCTCGGCATCCGGGGGCCCGGCAGGGCACAGGGCCGGTAGCCCCTACTCCTCCACCAGCAGCTTCTCCCGCAGCTGCGCCAGCGTGCGCGCCAGCAGCCGCGAGACGTGCATCTGCGAGATGCCGACCTCCTGCGCGATCTGCGACTGGGTCATGTTGCCGAAGAAGCGGAGAAGAAGAATCCGCTTCTCCCGGGGCGGGAGGTCCTCCAGCAGCGGCTTGAGCGACTCCCGGTACTCGACGCCCTCCAGCGCCTCGTCCTCCGCGCCGAGCGTGTCGGCGACCGCCGGGGACTCGTCGTCGGTGTCGGGGACGTCCAGCGACAGCGTGGAGTACGCGTTGGCGGACTCCAGGCCCTCCAGGACCTCCTCCTCCGAGATGGCCAGCTTCTCGGCCAGCTCGTGGACCGTGGGGGAACGGCCGTGCTGCTGCGAGAGCTCCGCCGTCGCCGTGGTCAGCGCGAGCCGCAGCTCCTGGAGCCTGCGCGGGACGCGCACCGCCCAGCCCTTGTCGCGGAAGTGCCGCTTGATCTCGCCGACGACCGTCGGGGTCGCGTACGTCGAGAACTCCACGCCGCGGTCCGGGTCGAAACGGTCGACCGACTTGATCAGGCCGATGGTGGCGACCTGCGTGAGATCGTCGAGCGGCTCGCCGCGGTTGCGGAAGCGCCGCGCCAGATGCTCCACGAGCGGCAGGTGCATCCGGACGAGCTGATTGCGCAGCTCCGCGTACTCCGGGCTGCCGTCCTGCAGCCCGCGCAGCTGGACGAACATCGCCCGCGCCCCGCTGCGGTCCGCCTGCTCCCTCGGCTCGTGCTGGTTCCGGGGTTCACGCTGGTCACGGGGTTCGTGCTGCGTGCCCGGCACGCCGTGTTCGTCGTCTCGCTCGTGCTCGCTCATCGTCCCGCCCGTCGCCCTCTGTCGAGCCCTGTCCTCAGCCCGGCCGGGGGAGCCCCCGATCCGCCCCTCGCGGGGCGAGTCCTGCACGGCACTCCGGTCCTGCCGCCCGGTGTCGTCCTCCGGGTGCGGCCTGGCCTGCTCGGGAATGCCGTCGATGCCATCGATACCGTCTGCCGTCATGCGTCGGGAACCGCCCGGAGAGACTGAATCGTTCTCGGCCGGCAGCTCCCGTGTGCCGCGCTCTTCGTCCCGCACCGGCCCGTCCCCGTTCCTCACGCCGGCCCGGGTCCCGCGCCGCGCTGTTTGTAGAGGCTGATCGAAACGGTTTTGTCCTCGTCGACGGCCGAGGAGACCTTCCCCGCGAGGGCGGACAGCACGGTCCAGGCGAAGGTGTCCCGCGAGGGGGCGTGGCCGTCGGTGGTCGGCGCCGAGACGGTGACCTCGAGCGAGTCGTCGACGAGCCGGAAGACACAGCTGAGCACCGAGCCGGGCACGGCCTGCTGGAGCAGGATCGCGCAGGCCTCGTCCACCGCGATGCGCAGGTCCTCGATCTCGTCCAGGGTGAAGTCCAAACGGGCCGCGAGGCCGGCCGTGGCCGTCCGCAGCACCGACAGGTAGGCACCCGCAGCCGGCAGCCGGACTTCCACGAAGTCCTGGGTCGCGGGCTCGCCTGCGATCTGGGACACCCTCACCTCCAAGGTGGTACAAGCTTTTCGGGCCGAGGGTCGCCCCCCGGGTAACGCGTGTGTGGTGCAGCGGTGACGCTATCGCGCTCTCCAGCGTCCTGTCCCCGGGACCCCAACCCCCTGGCGTCACTCACAGTAAAGCTGTGAACACGCTCCGTGTCTAGGGGTCTGCGGACCCAAAAGGGAAGAGGGCGCGCCGGGTTGACGTACCCAGGCGTCAGATGGTCGAACCGTACCCGGCGGACGCCGGGGCCGTCTCTCCGACGCTCATACGAGGACATGATCGACGAAGCACCAACGCCAGCTCTCCCCGGGCTCGAAGGTCCGCATCACGGGATGCCCGGTCTCGTCGTGATGCCCTGTGGCGTGCCGGCTGGGCGAGGAGTCGCAGCAGCCGACATGGCCGCACGTCAGGCACAGCCGCAACTGCACCGGGTGGGTACCGTCCCGCAGGCACTCCGGACACGTCTCACCGAGCGGGACGGGTTCGGGGTCGGGCAGCGCGTCGGCGTGCGTGCACTGTTTCATGATTGCCAGATTACGACGGTCGTGCGGGGGACCGCGCGGAAAAACGAGGCGGGCGAGACATGGACGTGATGCCACTGCTGTTGCTGGTGGCGGGCAGCGCGGCGATCGCGGCCGCGGCCCGGCGCACCCCGGTGCCGGCCCCGCTGCTGCTGGTCGCGGTCGGCCTGGCGGTGTCGTACGTACCCGGAGTCCCGGACTACACCCTGGACCCGGACATCGTCCTGCCCCTGCTGCTGCCGCCGCTGCTGTACACCTCGGCCGCCGACAGCTCCTACCTCGACCTGCGTGCCCAGCTCCGTCCGGTGGCCCTGTTGTCGGTCGGATACGTGCTGTTCGCGACGGTCGCCGTCGGCTGGGCGGCCTATCTGCTCGTCCCCGGGCTGCCGCTGACCGCCGCGCTGGTGCTGGGCGCGGTGGTGGCGCCGCCGGACGCCGTCGCGGCCACCGCGGTGGCCCGCCGGGTCGGCCTGCCGTCGAGGATCACCACCATCCTCCAGGGCGAGTCCCTGCTGAACGACGCCACCGCGATCACCGCCTACAAGGTGGCGCTCGCCGTCGTGGTCGGCGAGGGCGCGTCCTGGGCGGGCGGCATCGAGGAGTTCCTGGTCGCGGCGGTCGGCGGGGTCGCCGCGGGCCTGATCCTCATGGCACCCCTGCACTGGCTGCGCACCCACCTCAGGGAACCGCTCCTCCAGAACACGCTCTCCCTGCTCATCCCCTTCGTCGCCTACGCCTCCGCCGAGCAGTTCCACGCCTCCGGCGTCCTCGCCGTGGTCGTCGTCGCCCTCTATCTCGGCCACCGCGCGTGGGAGGTCGACTTCGCCACCCGCCTCCAGGAGGACGCCGTGTGGAAGATGGTCGCCTTCGTCCTGGAGTCGGCGGTCTTCGCGCTGATCGGACTCCAGCTCCCGGTCGTCCTCAGGGGCCTCGGTTCGTACGAGGGCGTGGACGCCGCCCGGTACGGCGTCGCCCTCTTCCTGGTGGTCGTCGCGGCCCGCTTCCTGTGGGTCTACCCGGCGACCTTCCTGCCGCGGGCCCTGTCGGCACGCATCCGCGCGCGCGAGGAGAACCCGACCTGGCGGGGCCCCTTCGTCATCGGCTGGGCCGGTATGCGCGGAGTGGTCTCCCTGGCCATCGCCTTCTCCATCCCGCTCACCGTCGAGGACGGCGAGCCCTTCCCGCACCGCAACCTGATCCTCTTCCTGACGTTCACCACGGTCATCGGCACCCTGGTCGTCCAGGGCCTGACCCTGCCCCCGCTGATCCGCATGCTGAGGTTCCCCACCGCCGACGCGCAGGCCGCCACGCTCGCCGAGGCCAACGCCCAGGCCCAGGCCTCCCGGGCCGCCGAGAAACGCCTGGACGACCTGCTGACCGACGAGCGCAACGCCCTGCCCCCGCCGCTCGCCGAGCGGCTGCGCAGCGTCCTGGAGCGCCGCCGCAACGCCGTCTGGGAGCGGCTCGGGCAGGTCAACCCGGTCACCGGCGAGACCGTCGACGACACCTATCGCCGGCTGTCCCGCGAGATGATCAGCGCCGAACGCGCGGTGTTCGTCCGGCTGCGCGACGGCCGCTACATCGACGACGAGATGCTCCGCACCCTGCTGCGCCGACTGGACCTGGAGGAGGCGGCGGCCTACCGGGAGGCGGGCTGAGTCCCGGGGCCCCGCGGGAAGGGGCGCCCGGTGACGACCGCCGCCACCGTCGTCCCGCGCGGAAAGGCGCCCTCCTCGGCGAGGACGACAAGTCCGTGGAGCAACTTGGCGACATAGAGACGTTCCACCGGCAGGCCGTGCCGGTGCTCGAAGTCCTCCGCGAAGGCCTCCAGCCCCGGGGTGACCCGGGCGTACCCGCCGAAGTGGAAGCGCTCGTCGAGCCACCAGTCGCCCGCGGGGCCACCGAAGGCCTCGGTCTGCAGGGCCCGTATGTCGGCGCCGAGGAAACCGCCCTTCAGGACCGGTACGCCGAGCGCCCGCTGCCCGGTGTCCAGGCCGGCGGCCAGCCCCGCGAGGGTGCCGCCGGTGCCACAGGCGGTCGCGACGACGTCGGCCCGGCCCCGCAGCTCGACGCCGAGCGCCCGGCAGCCGCGTACGGCCAGGGCGTTGCTGCCGCCCTCCGGCACGACGTACGCGTCCGGCGCGCCCGACGCGCGCAGCACGCGCGCGACGACGTCCGGCTCGCCCTTGCGGCGATACGTCGCCCGGTCCACGAAGCGCAGCCGCATCCCGTCGGCCGCGCACCGGGCGAGGGAGGGGTTCAGTGGACGGCCGGCCAGTTCCTCACCGCGCACCACGCCCACCGTGGGCAGCCCGAGGAGCCGGCCGGCCGCCGCGGTGGCCCGCAGATGGTTGGAGTACGCGCCGCCGAAGGTGAGCACCGTCCGCCCGGCCGCCGCCGTCAGATTCGGCGCGAGCTTGCGCCACTTGTTGCCGATCAGCTCGGGATGGATCAGGTCGTCCCGCTTCAGCAGCAGCCGCACCCCGTGCCGTTGGAACCGGTCGTCGGCCACCTCCTGGAGCGGGGAGGGCAGGCGGGGGCGCAGGTCGGTCACCGGCACATTGTCGAACACCGTTCGCCGAAACGTCCCTCTGCCCAGCTCCGCGATGATCCATTCCCGCTCTTTCGTGTAATACCACGACCACATACCGTGATGGAAGGCTTGCTCGCGTACCAGTGCACCGGCGCAGTTCGGCGCCCGTGCGTGATTCGGGAGGGCATTTCTTCATGTCGGTAGGCGAAGAGGTCCGCACGGACGCGGGCAAGCCGCAGCAGAGTCTCGGCACCGCGGCCGCGCGGAACCTGGCCACCACGACCAAGTCCGCACCGCAGATGCAGGAGATCAGCTCCCGCTGGCTGCTGCGGACCCTGCCCTGGGTGGACGTACAGGGCGGCACGTACCGGGTCAACAGGCGGCTGACGTACGCGGTCGGGGACGGCCGCATCACGTTCGTCAAGACCGGCGACCGCGTCGAGGTCATCCCGGCCGAGCTGGGCGAACTGCCGGCGCTGCGCGACTACGAGGACGACGAGGTGCTCTCCGAGCTCGCCCAGCGCTGCCGGCAGCGCGAGTTCGGCCCCGGCGAGGTCATCGCCTCCTTCGGCAGCCAGACCGAGGAGGTCTACCTCCTGGCGCACGGACGCGTCGAGAAGGTCGGCACCGGCCCCTACGGCGACGACCAGGTGCTCGGCGTCCTCGCCGACGGCGCCTACTTCGGCGAGCAGGCGCTGCTCGACGCCGACGCCATCTGGGAGTACACCGCCCGCGCCGACACCGCGTGCACCGTGCTGATCCTGGCCCGCCAGGACGTCGAACAGGTCGCGGAGCGCGCCGACTCCCTGCGCGGGCACCTCCACCACCTGCGCGCCATTCCCGAGCAGCGCACCAACAAGTACGGCGAGAAGGCCGTCGACCTGGCCGCGGGCCACGCCGGCGAACCGGACATCCCGCACACGTTCGTGGACTACGACGCCCGCCCGCGCGAGTACGAACTGAGCATCGCCCAGACCGTCCTGCGCATCCACACACGCGTGGCCGACCTCTACAACCAGCCCATGAACCAGACCGAGCAGCAGTTGCGGCTGACGGTCGAGGCGATCAAGGAGCGCCAGGAGCACGAGCTGGTCAACAACCGGCAGTTCGGCCTGCTCCACAACTGCGAGTACGACCAGCGGCTCCAGCCGCACGACGGCGTGCCGAGCCCCGACGACCTGGACGAGCTGCTCAGCAGGCGGCGCGGCACCAAGATGCTGCTCGCCCACCCGCGCGCGATCTCCGCGATCGGCCGCGAGCTCAACAAGCGCGGTCTGGTGCCCGAGACGATCGACGTCGGCGGCAACCGCATCCCCACCTGGCGCGGGGTGCCGATCTACCCGTGCAACAAGATCCCGGTCACGGAGGCCCGCACCAGCTCGATCATCGCGATGCGTCTGGGCGAGCAGGACCAGGGCGTCATCGGTCTGCGGCAGTCCGGCATCCCGGACGAGATCGAGCCGAGCCTGTCCGTGCGGTTCATGGGCATCAACGAACAGTCGATCATCAACTACCTCGTGACGGCCTACTACTCGGCGGCGGTCCTGGTGCCGGACGCGCTGGGCGTCCTGGAGAACGTCGAGATCGGCCGCTGGCGGTGACCTCCGCCACCAGGCCGTACGGGACACGCGGAAGGCGGACGTCCATCGGGAGCCAGGGGGAGAGCCGGGGCGGCGACACGGGGCGGACCGGGCCGGCGGTGCCCGACGGGCAGGAGGCGACGGTGATCCTGGATCGTGCCAGGGCCGCGGTCGACCCCGCACTGCGCGCCGCCGTCGACTCGTTGCCCCACCAGATGCGCCGGGTCGCCCGCTACCACTTCGGCTGGGAGCACGCCGACGGCACCCCGGCCGCGGGGAACGCGGGCAAGGCGATCCGGCCCGCGCTCGTCCTCGCCGCGGCCGCCGCACTCGGCGGCCCGGCGGCCCGGGCGGCGGCCGTGCGGGCCGCCGCGGCGGTGGAACTGATCCACAACTTCACGCTGTTGCACGACGACGTGATGGACCGGGACACCACCCGCCGGCACCGCCCCACCGCCTGGACCGTGTTCGGCGACGCCGACGCGATCCTCGCCGGGGACGCCCTCCAGGCGCAGGCCCTCGGCCTGCTCGCCGGGGACCCGCACCCGGCGTCCGCGGCGGCGGTGGCCCGGATCGCGGCCTGTGTGGTCGAGCTCTGCGAGGGCCAGCAGACCGACACGGCCCTGGAGAAGCGCGGCCCCGCCGAGGTCACCCTCGACGAGGTGCTCGTCATGGCCGAGGCCAAGACGGGCGCGCTGATCGGCTGCGCCTGTGCGGTGGGCGCGCTGTACGCGGGGGCGGCGCCGGAGGACGTCGAGGCACTGGACGCGTTCGGCAGGGAGGCCGGGCTCGCCTTCCAGCTCATCGACGACGTCATCGGTATATGGGGCGACCCCGGGCACACCGGCAAACCGGCCGGCGCCGACCTCGCCGCCCGCAAGAAGTCCCTGCCGGTGGTCGCCGCCCTGATCTCCGGGACCCCGGCCGCCGGCGAACTGGCGGAGCTGTACGCGCGGCCGCCCGTGCCGGGCGACCAGGACGACCTGGACCGCACGGCGCTGGCGGTGGAGCGGGCCGGCGGCCGGGCCTGGGCCCAGGACCAGGCGGCCGACCGGATGTCCCGGGCCATGGACGAACTGGCCCGCGCGATCCCGGACCCGGAGTCGGCGGGCGGTCTGCTGTCCCTGGCGGAGTTCGTGACCCGGCGCAGCACCTAGGCTCTGTCGTTCGTCCGAGGCGTGATCCAAACGACAGGCCCTCGCCGCGGACCTCGTCCGGCGCTCCCAGACCCCGATGGGTCCCGCACCTCCCCACGGCGTGCGGGGCCCACCGGTGTTCCCCCCGGTCAGTCCCTGTGCGGCGGCTCCGGGTCGTGGGCGAGCCGTTCGACGCGATCGACGAACCGGTGATCAAGACGTACCCGATCGTCTACGGCGCCGGCCTGCCCGTGTTCGCCACCGCCGTCGGCCTCACCCGGTTCACGCTCGCGCCGTCGTACGGGCGTACAGAAGGGCGCACTGACGGCCGACCCGCCCTACGCTGAGGGCATGGACAGAGAACAGCGTGTCTGTCCCGTCTGCGGGCAGTCCGTACAGTCCGTCGTCCAGCGGTACAAGACCCTCGGTGCATGGGTCCCGCGCTGGGTGCCGGGTCCGTGCCACAACCCCGAGTGCGAGGCGTACGTCGAGGAGGGCGTCCCCGCACAGCACCACGCACCGCACCAGGAGGAAAAGCCGGAGAGCCGGCCCGAGCCGGCGGGCTAGCGTGAGCCCATGACCGAACCCCTTCCGCACATCCTGCACATCACCGAACGCGCGCTCTGGGCGGCGGCCCGCGAGCAGGGCTCCTACACGTGGTCCACCCGGGGCCGCACCCTCACGGAGGAAGGGTTCATCCACTGCTCCACCGGCGCCCAGCTCCCCAAGGTCGCCGCCTTCCTCTACGGCTCCTACGACGGCCCCGACGAGCTGGTGGTCCTGGAGGTCGACCCGGCCCGGCTGGACGTCCCCCTCGTGTACGAGGCCCCGGAACCCGGCGGTGAGGAGTTCCCGCACGTCTACGGGCCGATCCCGGTGGACGCCGTGGTGGACGTACGGCCCTGGAACTGAGGACTCAGGCGGACGGCCGGGCCGGCAGTCCGCCCGTCCGCGGGTCGCGGGCCGTCAGGCAGTACGGGGCGCCCGCCGGGTCGCGCATCACCGTCCAGTGGGCGGCCGACGCGACCAGGGTGGCCCCGAGCCGCTCGTGCCGGGCGCGCACGACGTCGATGCCGGAACCGCAGGCCAGGTCCAGGTGGGCGGAGACCGGCCGCTCCTCGCCCAGCCGCTGGAGCAGGATCCGCACCGGCAGCCCCGGCGGGGGCGCGACCACGTGGAACTCCGGCCGGGACCCCGGCCGCGACGACCAGCCCGGCAGCAACGCGCTCCAGAACGCGACGTCCGCGTCGTAGGCGGACGGCGGGAGGTCGAGACACACCTGGTCCAGCCGGCCGCCCCCGACGACCGGTGGCCGGACCGTCTCCCCGTGCCAGGGCACCGCGCAGAACAACTGGCCTGCGGGGGAGCGCAGTACGGCCCACCCGTCGTGCGCGGCGACCGTGGTCGCGCCCAGCGCCCGTGCCGCGTCCGCGAATCCGGGGGCGTCCTCCACGGCGAAGTCGAGATGCGCGCCGCCGTCCCCCTCCGCGACGGCCTGGACCTTCACACAGGCGTCGGCGCCGCCGCCCGGCAACAGGGTGCCGAACTCGTCCCGCTCACCGCGGAGTTCCGACAGCGAGGTGTCCGTGACGGCGGTCCAGAAGTCGCACGCCGTACGGAACCGTTCGACGGGCCGGTCGACGAAGGCGTACGTCCAGCGGACCGGGACAGATGCGCGGGGGCTCATGGGGGGATCGTAGGTCCCACCCTTGTGCGCGCACTCCTGGCACGCCCTTTGCCTCGGGTTCGCCCGGGATCGGCCCGCGCTTGTTTGCACGGGCCGATGAAACTGCGGCGCGGCACCCGCGTCGTCGCACTGGAGAAGCCCACCGAACGCGAGCGCGGGCAGTGGTACTTCCAGCGGTACGTCGAGCAGTCGCCCACCGCCGGCGAGATCGTGCTGTTCGACCGGTCCTGGTACGACCGGGCCGGCGTCGAGCGGGTGATGGGCCTCTGCACCGACGACGAGTACCGGCGCTTCATGCGCCAGGCGCCGATGTTCGAGCGGATGCTCGTGGACGACGGCGTCGACCTGGTGAAGTTCTGGTCCTCAAGAGCAACCACAAGAAGCGGGCCCGGGTGGAGGCCATGCGCAGCGTACTGGCCCGCTTCGCCTACGCGGACAAGGCCGAGGACGTCGTCGGCACCCCCGACCCGAGGATCGTCGGGGCGGCGGCGGGGCTGCTGGAGGCGGGGGAGGACGACGACAGCGGCCCGACGGCGGCCGACTCCGCCTGAGTACGCGTACTCAGATCGGTTGCGTCCGGCGACCCTCACCCGACCGGCCCCGGTTCCCCAGGATGGGGAGATCCGTGTCGAGAGAGGTGCTTGATGGGTCATGACCTGCTGCAACTGCGCTCCGCCACCCCGGAGGACCGGGACTGGATCCACGAACTGCGGCACCGCGTCTACGCGGGGGAGCTGCGCCAGCACGCGCCCGATCCGACCGGGCGGCTCCGGGACGGGCTGGACGGGGACAACGTCTACCTGGTCGCCGCGCGCGGAGCCCACCGGATCGGGTTCGTCAGCCTGACCCCGCCCTGGGCGGGCCGGTACGGGCTGGACAAGTACCTGACCCGCGACGAGTTGCCGGTGCTGGACGACGACCCGTTCGAGGTGCGCGTCCTCACCGTCGAACCCCGCTGGCGGGCCACCGCGGCGGCGCCCCTGCTGATGTACGCGGCGCTGCGCTGGACCGCCGCCCGCGGCGGCCGCCGGCTGGTGGCGATGGGGCGCACCGAACTGCTCGACCTGTACCGGGCCGTCGGCCTGCGCCCGGCCGGCCGTACGGTCCACAGCGGCGCGGTGACGTTCGAGGTGCTGACCGGCGGGGTGACCGAGCTGACCAGGCATGTCACGGACCGGTACGGCAGCGCGCTGGAGCGGCTGCGGGCCACCGTCGACTGGCGGCTGGACCTGCCGTTCGCGCCGGGCCCCGACGGCTGCGAGCACGGGGGCGCCTCCTTCACCGCCGTCGGCACGGACTTCCGTACCCTCCACCGGCGCCACGACCTCGTCATGGCGGACGTCCTGGACGCCTGGTTCCCGCCCGCCCCCGGGGTGCAGGCCGTGCTCGCGGAGGACCCGGCCTGGGTCGCCCGCACCTCCCCGCCGGCCGGTGCCGAGGGACTGCTGGCGGAGATCGCCGCGGCCCGCGCGCTGCCGGTGGACACGCTCGCGGTCGGCTCCGGCTCCTCCGACCTGATCTTCCGGGCGTTCGGCCGATGGCTGACCCCCCGGAGCCGGGTGCTCCTGACGGACCCCTGCTACGGCGAGTACGCCCATGTCACCGAACGTGTGATCGGCTGCCGGGTGGACCGGCTGCCGCTCCGCCGGGAGGACGGCTGGCGCATCGACCCGGCGCGCCTCTCCGCCGCCGTCGCCTCGGGCCGCTACGACCTCGTGGTCGTCGTCAACCCCAACAACCCGACCGGCCGCCACGCCCCGGCCGCCGCCCTGCGCTCGGTGATCGCCGCGGCCCCGGCACGCACCCGCTGGTGGATCGACGAGGCGTACCTGGGGTACGTCGGCCCGGCCGAGTCGCTCGCCGGCCTCGCGGCGACGGACCCGAGGGTGGTGGTCTGCACCTCCCTGTCCAAGATGTACGCGCTGTCCGGCCTGCGCGCCGCCCACCTGGTGGCCGAACCCGCCACGGCCGCGCTGCTGCGCCGGTGGACCCCGCCGTGGCCGGTCGGCCTCCCGGCACAGCTCGCCGCCGTGGCGGCCCTGCGCGACCCGTCGTACTACGCCGACCGCTGGCGGCGCACCCACACCCTGCGCCGGGGGCTGGCCGCCGACCTGGCCGCGGTGGACGAGGAGTCCACGGTCGAGGAGTCCGTCGCGAACTTCCTCACCCTGACCCTCCCGCCGGGCGGGCCGAGCGCGGCCCGGCTCGTCGCCGAGTGCCGCCGCCACGACGTCCATCTGCGTGATCTGTCGCCGCTGTCGGCGCGCTACGAGGGGCGCACCGTGCGCATCGCGGTGCGGGACACCGAGGAGAACGCACGGATCGTCGCCGCGGTCCGGGCGGCCCTGGACGCGCTGCGACCGGCCGCGGCCGCGCTCGCCGCCGCCCCCGCTCGATGATCACGGTGGCCTCGCTTGCGCCCTGGCTGGGCGGGGCGCTGGCGCTGGGCGGGGTCGGGGTGGCGGCGTCCCGACGGCGTGAGCTGATGGTCCGGTGGTGCGCCTGGGCGGTCGGGGTGCCCCTGGTCACCGGGGCGTTCTGGCTGGGCCGCCCCGGCGCCGCGACCGTCGCCGTCGTCGTCGGGGTGATCGCGGTGCTGGAGTACGGCGGGCTGCTGCGACTGGGTCCGGTGGACCGGGCGGTGCTGGCCGCGGCGGTGACCGGTGTGGTCCTGGCGGCCTGGCTGGCGCCCGGACAGGTGCCGCGGGTGGTCGCGATCGGGGCGCTCGCGGTGGCCGTCGTGCCGCTGCTGGCCGGTGACGCCGACCGCGGGCTGCACCGGCTCGGCGCCGGCCTGCTCGGGCTGGCCTGGCTGGGTGTCCTCGCGGCGCTGGTGCCGCTCGGGGCGACCGGGCTCGCGCTGTTCGTGGCGGTCTCCGTCGCCGACATCACGGCGTACGCCGCCGGTCGCCGGTTCGGCGGGCCCCGCCTGTCGCCCCTGTCACCGGCCAAGCGGTGGAGCGGCACCCTGGCCGGGGCGGCGGCCGGCCTCGGCACGCTCGCCCTGCTGTCGGCGTGGACCTGGCCGACGGCCGTCGCGGTGGCGGTCGGCGGACCGGCCGGTGACCTCCTCGAATCCATGGTCAAGCGGGGTGCGCGGGCCAAGGACGCGGGCCGCTGGCTCCCCGGCTCCGGGGGCCTGCTCGACCGGATCGACTCTCTGCTGATCGCCCTGGCGGTCCTGCTGGTGCTGAGCTGAACGCACGGGGAAACACACCGCACCCGGACCCTGGGCGCGCCGTGGTCGGCGGCCTGCGGGCCGGGTGCGGGGGTGAGAGAAAAAGAAGCTGACCGGAGATCGGTCAGGCCTTCTTGGTCTCCCAGAAGATCTTGTCGATCTCGGCGATCAGCTCGAGGGCCTTCTCGCCGGTCTTCGGGTCCGTCGACGCCTTGGCGGCCGACAGGGCCTTCAGGGTGTCGTTGACCAGCACGTGCAGCTGGGGGTACTTCTCGAAGTGCGGGGGCTTGAAGTAGTCGCTCCACAGCACGGAGACGTGGTGCTTCGCGAGCTCGGCACGCTGCTCCTTGATGACGGTGGCGCGCGCCTGGAAGTGCGGGTCGTCGTTGGCGGCCATCTTCTCCTGCACGGCCTTCACCGACTCCGCCTCGATGCGGGCCTGGGCCGGGTCGTACACGCCGCAGGGCAGGTCGCAGTGCGCGCTGACCTTGACCTTGGGGGCAAACAGGCGGGAAAGCATGGAGCATTCCTTCCTCGTGATCGTCTTCTCAGGTGGGACATTACTCCCTGCGAGACGGGTTTTGGCGGGTGCCCCCATGGGCTTAGGACAAAAGTCCGGGGTCAGACTGAGACTGGTGGAGGAACGGACCGGGGAGGTGCCGGGGATGCCGGAACTGTCGCAGGAGACCGAGCGGGGGAGGGCCGGTGCGCCCTTCGGGCTGGCCGAGGTGACCGGGCCGTCCATGGTGCCCACGCTGTACCACGGGGATCAGCTCGTGGTGCAGTACGGGGCGCGGGTGAGGGCCGGTGACGTCGTCGTGCTGCGGCATCCCTTCCAGCAGGACCTGCTGGTGGTCAAGCGGGCCGTCGAGCGGCGGGACGGGGGGTGGTGGGTGCTCGGGGACAACGCGTACGCCGGAGGGGACAGCACCGACTACGGGACCGTGCCCGACGAGCTGATCCTGGGCAAGGTGCGGCTGCGCTACCGGCCGCTGAAGCCGGATCAGCGCTCTCCGCTGGCCGTGGTGCGCTGGGCGCTGTCGGCGGCGAGGCCGGTGCTGGCGGTCCGGTCGGCCTCCAGGCGCTTGCGGGCGCGGTAGGCGGCCACGTTGGCCCGGGTCGCGCAGCGGTCGGAGCAGTAGCGCCGGGAGCGGTTCGTGGAGGTGTCGAGGTAGGCGTTGCGGCACGGTGCCGCCTCGCACAGGCCCAGCCGGTCGACTCCGTACTCGGTGAGGTGGAAGGCCAGGCCCATCGCGGCGATGGCCGCGTAGCCCGCCGTCGCGTTCGACGGGTGGTCCGCGAGGTGCATGTGCCACAGGGGGCGGCCGTCGTCGTCGCGGTGGTCGTGGCCGGAGATCTGCGGGCTCACCGGGAACTCCAGGAGCAGGGAGTTCAGCAGGTCCACGGCGAGGGTCTCGTCGCCCTGGTCCGCCGCCTCGAACACCGCGCGCAGCCGGGCCCGGACCGAGCGGAAGCGGGTGACGTCCGCGTCGGTGGCGCGGCGGGCGGCCGACTGGTTGCCGCCGAAGAGATCACGGACGGCCTCGACCGAGGTCAGTGAGTCCTTGCCCCGGGCCGGTTCCTCGCTGTTGACGAGGCGCACGGCGTAGTCCGAGTAATAGGCCAGTTCCAATTGTAGTCCTTACGGAGGGGCTCTAGGGTCGTGAGTGCGGTCGAGTAACGGCTGATCGTGCTTTCAGGGTATTACGCGACGGATGGCGAGGGGGCTTCCATGACCGCTACGGGTACCGGAACGACCGACTGGGCGGCCTGGCAGGAGAGCTGGGACCGGCAGCAGGAGTGGTACATGCCGGACCGGGAGGACCGGTTCCGCGTCATGCTCGACATGGTCGAGGCCGTCGTGGGCCCACGTCCCCGCGTCCTGGACCTCGCCTGCGGCACCGGCACGATCACCGCCCGGCTGCTGACCCGCCTCCCCGGCGCCACCAGCACCGGCGTCGACCTCGACCCGGCGCTCCTCACCATCGCCCAGGGCACCTTCGCGGGGGACGACCGGGTCACGCTGGTGACCGCCGACCTCAAGGACCCCGACTGGCCGTCCCGGCTGCCGTACGACACGTACGACGCCGTCCTGACCGCCACGGCCCTGCACTGGCTGCACAGCGAACCCCTCGCGGCTCTCTACGGCCGGATCGCGGAACTCGTCCGCGACGGCGGTGTCTTCATGAACGCGGACCACATGATCGACGACACGACGCCCCGGATCAACGCGGCCGAGCGGGCGCTGCGCCACGCCCGTATGGAACAGGCCAAGGAGGGCGGCGCCCTCGACTGGGCCGAGTGGTGGCAGCTCGCCGCCGAGGACCCGGTCCTCGCGGCGCCCACCGCCCGCCGCTTCGAGATCTACGGTGAGCACGCCGACGGGGACACGCCGTCGGCGGAGTGGCATGCGCGGACCCTGCGGGCGGCGGGCTTCGGCGAGGCCCGGCCGGTGTGGTGCTCGCCCTCGGACACACTGCTGCTCGCGCTGAAGTGACGTGACGGCGAAGGGGCGGTACGGAGTCTCCGTACCGCCCCTTGCGTGTCGTACCGGCAGAGCGCCGTCGTACCGCTAGAGCACCTTGGACAGGAACGCCTGGGTCCGTTCGTGCTGCGGGTTGGTCAGGACCTCGCGCGGGTTGCCGGACTCGACGACCACGCCGCCGTCCATGAAGACCAGGCTGTCGCCGACCTCACGGGCGAAGCCCATCTCGTGCGTGACGACGACCATCGTCATGCCCGACTCGGCCAGGTCGCGCATGACGTCGAGGACGTCACCGACCAGCTCCGGGTCCAGGGCCGAGGTCGGCTCGTCGAACAGCATCAGCTTGGGCTCCATGGCGAGGGCCCGCGCGATGGCCACGCGCTGCTGCTGGCCGCCGGAGAGCTGCGAGGGGTAGTTCCCGGCCTTGTCGGCGAGGCCGACGCGGTCCAGGAGCTGCCGCGCGCGTTCCCTGGCCTCGTTCTTGTTGGAGCCCTTGACCTGGATGGGCGCCTCGATGACGTTCTCCAGCGCCGTCATGTGCGGGAACAGGTTGAACCGCTGGAACACCATGCCGATGTCCCGGCGCTGCAGCGCGACCTCGCTGTCCTTGAGCTCGTACAGCTTGTCGCCCTTCTGGCGGTAGCCCACCAGGTTCCCGTCGACGTAGAGCCGGCCGGCGTTGATCTTCTCCAGGTGGTTGATGCACCGCAGGAAGGTCGACTTGCCGGAGCCGGACGGGCCGATGAGGCAGAACACCTCACCGTTCCTGACCTCCAGGTCGATGCCCTTGAGGACCTCGACCGCGCCGAAGGACTTGTGGACGCCCTCGGCCTTCACCATCGCGGTCATGCCGTGCTCCTCGAGGATCCGAACAGGTTGGCCCTGATCTTCTGGAAGACCGTGGGCGGGAGGCTGCGGCTCGAACCGCGTGCGTAGTACCGCTCCAGGTAGTACTGGAAGACGCTGAAGATGCTGGTCATGACCAGGTACCAGATGGACGCGACGAACAGCAGTTCCATCACGGCGAACGACGACGAGCCGATCACCGAGGTCGAACGCAGCAGCTCGTTGTACGTCACCACGTACACCAGCGACGAGGTCTTCAGCATGTTGATGAACTCGTTGCCGGTCGGCGGCACGATCACCCGCATCGCCTGCGGGATCACGATCCGGCGCAGCGTCTTGCCGTGGCTCATGCCGAGCGCGTGCGCCGCCTCGGTCTGGCCCTCGTCCACCGCCAGCAGACCGGCACGGCAGATTTCGGCCATGTACGCGGCCTCGTTCAGACCCAGGCCGAGCAGGGCGCACATGAACGGCGTCATGACGTCCGTCATCTCGTCCTTGTAGATCGGACCGAGGTTCAGCATCGGGAAGATCAGCGCCAGGTTGAACCACATCAGCAGCTGGACGTAGACCGGGGTGCCGCGGAAGAACCAGATGTACAGCCAGGCGACGGTGCTGGTCACCGGGTTCTTCGACAGGCGCATCACGGCCAGCAGGATGCCGAGGACCACACCGAGCACCATCGCCAGGATGCTGATCAGCAGGGTGCGCCCGGCACCGGCGACGACCGTCGAGTCGAAGATCTTGTCGCCGACCGTAGACCACTGGATGTCACCGTTGGCGAACGCGTTGATCAGCAGAGCGAGCAGCGCGACGACGACGACACCGCTGACCCAGCGGCCCCAGTGGCGCACCGGGATGGCCTTGATGGCCTCCGGCGGGCCGGCGTACGCCGAGTCCTTGGAGACCGGAGGGGTGTCCTCCGGCGGTGCGCCCGCAGGGGTCTTGTCGAGCTTGTCAGTCATGGGGACTGCCCTTCGAAGGCTTCGAGCTGTGCGGGTGGATCACTTGCCGCCGTTGATCGCGGACTGGCTGATCGCGCCGCTCTCGGCGCCCCACTTCTCCAGCACCTTCTGGTACGAGCCGTCCTTGATGATCGCGTCGACGGCCTCCTTCAGGGCGTCGCGCAGCTCGGTGTTCTTCTTGGCGACGACGATGCCGAACGGGGCGGCCTCGTACTGCTTGTCGAGGACCTCGAAGGTGTTGCCGCCGCCGGCCTTGCGGGCCATGTCCACGGCGACCGGGTAGTCGTTGACGCCGGCCACGGCACCGCCGGACTTCACGCGGGTCTGGGCCTCGGTGTCGTTCTCGAAGGACTCGATCTTCAGGGCCTTCTTGCCACCGCTCGTACACGTCTTGGACTGCGCCTGGAGGGCCTCCTCGTAGGTGGTGCCCCGCTGCACGGCGACGGTCTGGCCGCACAGGTCGTCCAGGGACTGGATGCCCTTGGGGTTGCCCTTCTGCACGTAGATGGCCGTGCCGGCGGTGAAGTAGTCGACGAAGTCCACGCCCTCACCGAGCTTCTTGCCGCTGTCGTCCAGGCCCTCCTGGCGCTGCTTGTTGTCCGTGATGGACGACATCGCGATGTCGTAGCGGCCCGAGTTGACGGCGGTGATCAGCGTGTCGAAGCCACCGTTGGTGAACTTGAACTCGACGCCGAGCTGCTTGCCGAGCGCGGCCGCGATGTCGGGGTCCACGCCGACGATCTTGCCGCCGTCGACGGACTCCATGGGGGCGTACTCGGCGTTCGTGCCGACCTGGATGACCTTCTTCTTCTGGATCTCGGCCGGCAGCTTCGAGAACAGGGGGGCCGAGGAGGCGCCGCCAGCGGACTCGGAGGAGCCGCTGCCGCTGTCGTTGGTCTGGTCGCCGCAGGCGGAGAGCAGCAAGGCGCCCGCGACCGCGAGAGATCCGACCGCTGCCAGGCGGGTGCGCGCGGCGGTCGTGCGTCGGGTGGTGCTTGCGGTCATTTTGGGTTCCTCCGGCGGATGGATGGAGATGCCGATGGGTCGACACGCGTCGACTGGGTGCGACACATGCCGATGGGTCGACGAGAACACACAGCTTCGGGTGTCGCGACCTCGTGTGATTACGGCATCTTGCCATTCGGACTGCGCCAATCAGGGGGCCAGCCATGTCAAAATCGGATAACGGGCGACCCCCGAGCCGCACAGTCCGGTCCATCACGGCCGGGCGACGCCGGACCATCTGCGGGAATCCAGCCCCGCGGCCGGAGGATCTTCGGTTCATCTCACCATGTGATCGCCGACCGTGCGCTCCGCCCGTTCAGTTGAGTTCGTGTCAAGGCTTCACCAGGCCTTGGCCGGTCTTCGCGCATGAGTCATGTCACTCGTGATCACCTCTGTCGAGGGTCCACAGCCCGAGCGATGTGACCTTGCACCGATTGGACTCGTCGGCTGTGGTCTCCGTCCGGTATGAAGGTTCTTTACACCCCTCATCCGGGGCTCAGGGCGCGTGTGCGGCGCGCCCGACGCGCAGGCGCCCGTACGCATCAGCTCAGGGCCCTGTGCGATGCCCGCCCACTCCTCACCCGGAGTGGCCACCCTCAAACCAAGAACAGCTAAGGGGTACATCGAAGTGGCAGCGGAGATCGTCAATCCACGCAGCGAGAGCGCGGACCATACGGGCCCGGAGGGCGGTGCGGAGCCCCTCGATTCGTTCGATCCGGCGTTCGCGCTGCACCGCGGCGGCAAGATGGCCGTGCAGGCCACCGTCCCGGTCCGCGACAAGGACGACCTGTCCCTCGCCTACACGCCCGGCGTCGCACGCGTGTGCACCGCGATCGCGGAACAGCCGGACCTGGTGAACGACTACACCTGGAAGTCCTCCGTCGTCGCCGTCGTCACCGACGGCACGGCCGTCCTCGGCCTCGGGGACATCGGGCCGGAGGCCTCCCTCCCCGTCATGGAGGGCAAGGCCATCCTGTTCAAGCAGTTCGGCGGGGTCGACGCGGTTCCGATCGCGCTGGCCTGCACCGGCGTGGACGAGATCGTCGAGACGGTGGTGCGCCTCGCTCCCTCGTTCGGCGGTGTGAACCTGGAGGACATCTCGGCGCCCCGGTGCTTCGAGATCGAGCGCCGCCTCCAGGAGGCGCTGGACATCCCGGTCTTCCACGACGACCAGCACGGTACGGCGGTCGTGACGCTGGCGGCGCTGCGCAACGCGGCGCGGCTGAGCGGGCGGTCCATCGCCGACCTCAGGGCCGTGATCTCGGGCGCCGGCGCGGCCGGGGTCGCCATCGCGAAGATGCTGGTCGAGGCCGGTATCGGGGATGTGGCGCTCACCGACCGCAAGGGCATCGTCTCCGCGGACCGCGAGGACCTCACCGACGTCAAGCGCGAGGTCGCCGGGTTCACCAACAAGGCGGGGCTGAGCGGCTCGCTGGAGGACGCGCTGGCGGGCGCGGACGTCTTCATCGGCGTCTCCGGCGGTACGGTCCCGGAGGAGGCGGTGGCCTCCATGGCGAAGGGCGCGTTCGTCTTCGCCATGGCCAACCCGAACCCCGAGGTCCACCCCGATGTCGCCCACAAGTACGCGGCGGTCGTCGCGACCGGGCGGTCGGACTTCCCGAACCAGATCAACAACGTGCTGGCGTTCCCCGGGATCTTCGCGGGGGCGCTGCAGGTGCGGGCTTCTCGGATCACCGAGGGGATGAAGATCGCGGCCGCTGAGGCGCTGGCGGGTGTGGTCGGCGACGATCTCGCCGCCGACTACGTCATTCCGTCGCCGTTCGACGAGCGGGTTGCTCCCGCGGTGACTGCGGCGGTCGCCGCGGCTGCTCGTGCGGAGGGCGTTGCCCGCCGCTGAGGCGCACTCGAATGGCCCCGTCCGCCAGGACGGGGCCATTCCTTTGCCCACCCATCCGCCCGATCGGGTGATGACCGGGGAACGTCGCGACGGGTGGGCTCGGGCGGTGCGCAAGAGGGCATGTCTCACAGTGGTCCCCGGTTTCGTTGGTTCCTCCCGGGGCCTATCGTCAGGTGCATGTTCGCCGTCTACGCCGCCCGAATCGACCGCGACCAGCCGCTTTCCGGACTGGAGTTGGGGGAGCGACCGGCCCCCGAGGCCCGGCCCGGCTGGAGTACCGTCACCGTGCGGGCCGCCTCCCTCAACCATCACGACCTCTGGTCCCTGCGGGGCGTCGGCCTCGCCGAGGACAAGCTGCCAATGATCCTCGGCTGTGACGCCGCCGGTGTCGACGCCGACGGCAACGAGGTCGTCCTGCACTCCGTCATCGGCCAGACCGGGCACGGGGTCGGCCCCAAGGAGCCCCGCTCCATCCTCACCGAGCACTACCAGGGCACCTTCGCCGAGCAGGTCGCCGTGCCGGCCTGGAACATCCTGCCCAAGCCCAGGGAGCTGTCCTTCGCCGAGGCGGCCTGTCTGCCGACCGCCTGGCTGACGGCGTACCGGATGCTCTTCACCAACGCGGGCGTCCGGCCGGGAGACTCGGTCCTCGTGCAGGGGGCCGGCGGGGGTGTCGCGACCGCCGCGATCGTCCTCGGCAAGGCCGCCGGGCTGAAGGTGTTCGCGACCAGCCGGGACGAGGCCAAGCGCAAGCGGGCGCTGGAGCTCGGCGCGGTCGAGGCGGTGGAGCCGGGCGCACGTCTGCCACAGCGGGTGGACGCCGTCATCGAGACCGTCGGCGCCGCCACCTGGTCCCACTCGGTGAAGTCCCTGAAGCCCGGTGGCACCCTCGTCATCTCCGGTGCCACGAGCGGCGACCGGCCCTCGCACGCCGAACTCACCCGGATCTTCTTCCTGGAGCTCAAGGTCGTCGGCTCCACCATGGGCACCAAGGAGGAGCTGGAGGACCTGCTCTCCTTCTGCGCCGTCACCGGGGTCCGTCCCGTCATCGACGAGATCCTTCCCCTCGACCGGGCCCGCGAGGGCTTCGAGCGCCTCGAGTCCGGCGACCAGTTCGGCAAGATCGTGCTCACCAACGCAGGCTGAACACCGCGGGCGGGTCCGGGAGGGTTCCGGGCCCGCCTTTTGCGTGCCCGGGCGCCTGGCCGGTCGCCTGCCCGGGCGCCTGGCCGGTCGCCTGCCCGGTCGCCCGGCCGGTCGTCAACTCCGGTTGACGTACGGCGGGGTGTCAACCTACATTGACACCATGACCGAAGCAACGGATCTCGCCGAGCGTGCCGGCGACCGCGATCCACGGGTCGGACTGCGTGCCGTCGCCGCGCTGCGCAGGCTGCTGGAGCAGCTCGAGGCGGTACAGGTGCGCAGTGCGCGCAACCAGGGCTGGTCGTGGCAGGAGATCGCCGCGGAGCTCGGAGTCAGCAGGCAGGCCGTGCACAAGAAGTACGGGAGGCAGTGATGTTCGAGCGGTTCACGAAGGACGCCCGTGAGGTGGTGCGCGGTGCCGTCGAGCACTGCGCGGAGGCGGGGGTGCGGACCGTCGGGTCCGAACACCTGTTGCTCGCCCTGCTGGAGCGGGAGGGCAGCCGGGGATCCTTCGCGCTGGCCGCCCTCGGGCTCGCCGCCCGCAAGGACTCGGTGCGGGCGGCGCTGGAGGAGACACGCCGGCGTGCGGGGCTCTCCCGCGCCGAGACCGACGCCCTCGCCGGCCTGGGCATCGACGTCACGGAGATCGTCGCCCGGGTGGAGCAGACCCACGGGGTCGGTGCGCTGGCCGTCGGCCGCCGGGCCGGACGTCCGGGATTCGGCCAGGACGCCAAACGGATCCTGGAGCGCTCCCTGCGCATGGCACTGGCCCACCGCGACCGGCGCATCGGCGACGAACACATCCTCCTCGCCCTCACCACCCACCCCGGCCCCGCGGCCGAGGTCCTCGCCGACCACGGGGTGACGCACACGGCCCTGACCCGGGTGCTCTACGGCCCCGGAGACGCCCTGGCGGGCTGACCGCCGCGGGTTCTCAGGCCTTCGACGCCCGCAGTATCGCTCCGATGTGGGCCGCCGCCGAGGACAAATGGCGGCGGGCCTCGCGGAGCTGGTCGGCGGTGACGCCGTGGTCGCGGGCCGCGTCGCGGATGTCGTCGCGGAACCGGTCGAGCAGACGGTCCAGATCGCGGGCCGGGTCGCCGCTGGAGTCCTCGTGGGCCCACGCCGGCTCGTAGTCGGCGGGGAAGTCCTCGGGGGTGTGGGAGTAGGCCGGGGCCGGATCGGCGGGGGTGCGGCCGAAGCCCAGGTCCTTGCCGAACTCCTTGCCGAAGTCCTTGCCGAACTCTCCGAACTCCCTGGCCAGTTCGGTCAGTCCCTCCCGGACGCCCGTCGGCCAGTCGCCGCGCGCGAAGTGGTCCTGGACCTGCTCCTGGACCCGCCGCGCGATGCGCTGCATCTCCTCCTGCGCCTGGGCCCGGGCATGGTCCTGCGCCTCCTTGGCCTGACGACGGGCCCGCTGGGCCTCGTCACGGGCCCGGCGGCTCTCGTCCTTGGCCCGGCGGGCCTGCTCCTTCCACTCCTGCTTGACGCGGCGCATCTCCTCCTTGGCGGCCCGCCAGGACTCCTTGTCGGCGTACTCGCCCGGGTCGGGGACCGGGCCGGCGCGGCCGTCCCTCCGGGCCTCGCTCGCCGCCGCCCGCATCTCCCGCCGCAGATCACCCGCCGCGCCCCGCACATCGGCCCTGATCTCCGCGGCCAGTTCCGCGACGGACTCGCGGATCTCCAGCTCCAGATCGGCCAGTTCCCCGCTGCGGTCGGCCAGTTCGGCCCGGCCCGCGTCGGTGATCGCGTACACCTTGCGGCCGCCCTCGCTGGTGTGGGTGACCAGTCCCTCGGCCTCCAGCTTGGCAAGGCGGGGGTAGACCGTGCCCGCCGACGGCGCGTACAGCCCCTGGAAGCGCTCCTCCAGGAGGCGGATCACCTCGTAGCCGTGGCGCGGGGCCTCGTCGAGCAGCTTCAACAGATAGAGCCGGAGACGGCCGTGGGCGAAGACGGGAGGCATGTCAGAGCACCTTCTTGTCGGTCGTGCTGTCGGCCGGGCCGACGGAGGGGGATCCGCCGCCCGGGCCGGAATCGGCATTGTCCCCCGCGCTGGAACCGGTGCCGGACCACTCCGCGCGATCCCGGTCCGCCGCATCCGCCGCGTCCGATGCGTCCTCCGTGGGCGGGCGTCGGAGCAGGGCGATCGAGCCGGAGACCGTCGTCGCCTTCAGCCTGCCGTTGCCCGCGCCCAGCCGGCCGGTGATCCGTTTGGCGCCCCACTGGCCGCTCACCCGGAGATCCTCGAAGGCGTTGGAGACGGCGCCGCTCGCGGTGTTCGCCTCCACCTCCGCGTCCGCCGGGTGGGGCAGCCGGATGGCGATCTCGCCCGAGACGTTCGCCAGGGAGATCTCCGTGGGCCCGCTCGTCGGGTCCACGTCGACGATCATCGAGCCGCTCACCGAGTCGGCCTTCACGGACGAGCCGGCCTCCACGACGGTCAGGTCCCCGGAGACGGAGTTGAAGCGCAGATCGCCGGTGAGGGCCTGGGCCTCCACGCTCCCCGAGACCGTGTCCGCGCGGACCGTGCCCGCGAGGCCGACCAGGGTGGTGTCGCCGGTGACGCCCTTGATCTCCGTACGCCCGTCGATCCCGGAGACCGTCGCGCCGGCGCTGACCACCCCCACCTCCACACGGGTGCCGGCCGGGACGGCCAGGGAGACCACGGCGCTGCGCCGCCACCCCTTGCGGTCGAGCCACTTGAGCAGGCCCTTCCAGGGCAGATCGTCGTACGCCACCGTCAAGGTGCCGTCACGGTGACTCACCGCCAAGGGCGGCCCCTCGATCCGGGACACCTCCAGACGGGCGGGGCCCTCGTCGGTGCCCACCACGTTCACCGTGCCGTCGACGATGCGGACGTGCAGGGTGCTGACGGGCTCGTCGAAAGTGAGCTTCCGCGGCTCGGCGACGGACCATTCGGACATGGGGGACCTCCTCGGCGCACGGCATCACGCCATATCGCGTCTTCTCCCATTCACGATATATCGCGGACGTCGGAAGTCAAGACACGCGTGGGGCGGCCTACCCTGGGGGCGTAGGCCCACAGGAGCAGGAGCGAGAGTTGTACTTCACCGACCGAGGCATCGAGGAGCTGGAGAAGCGGCGCGGCGAGGAGGAGGTCACCTTCGAGTGGCTCGCCGAGCAGCTGCGGACCTTCGTCGACCTGAACCCGGACTTCGAGGTGCCGGTGGAGCGCCTGGCGACCTGGCTGGCGCGGCTGGACGACGAGGACGACGAGGACTGAGGAACGCACAAGAGCCCGCCCCGGACATGTCCGGGGCGGGCTCTTGTGACGATGGGTCAGAGGCTCACGCCTCGAACACCTCACGCACGAGCTGCTCCTGCTCCGCCTGGTGGCGCTTGGCGGAGCCGACGGCCGGGGACGAGCCGTGCGGCCGCGAGATGCGGCGCAGACGCTCGCCGTGCGGGACGTCGGCGCCGACCGCCAGGTCGAGGTGGTCGATCAGGTTGAGCGCGATGAACGGCCAGGCACCCTGGTTCGCCGGCTCCTCCTGGGCCCACAGGTACTTCTCGGCGTTCGGGTACTTGTTGACCTCCGCCTGGACCTCGGCACCCGGCAGCGGGTAGAGGCGCTCGAGGCGGATGATCGCCGTGTCCGTGACACCGCGCTTCTGACGCTCGGCGTCCAGGTCGTAGTAGACCTTGCCGGCGCAGAAGACGACCTTCTTGACCGCGTTCGGCTCGACCGAGGTGTCGCCGATGACGGGCCGGAACTGGCCCGAGGTGAACTCCTCCGCCTTCGAGGCCGCGGCCTTCAGGCGCAGCATCGACTTCGGGGTGAAGACGACCAGCGGCTTGTGGTGCGGGTTGTGCACCTGCCACCGCAGGAGGTGGAAGTAGTTCGACGGCAGGGTCGGCATGGCGACCGTCATGTTGTTCTGGGCGCAGAGCTGGAGGAAGCGCTCGACACGGGCCGAGGAGTGGTCCGGGCCCTGGCCCTCGTAGCCGTGCGGGAGCAGCAGGGTGACGCCGCTGGTCTGGCCCCACTTCTGCTCGGCCGCCGAGATGTACTCGTCGACCACCGTCTGCGCGCCGTTGACGAAGTCGCCGAACTGCGCCTCCCACATCACGAGCGCGTCGGGGCGGGCCAGCGAGTAGCCGTACTCGAAGCCCATGACCGCGTACTCGGACAGCAGGGAGTTGTAGACGTTGTAGCGGGCCTGGTCCTCGGCGAGGTACTGGAGCGGGGTGTGCTCCTCGCCCGTCTCACGGTCGATGAGGACCGCGTGGCGCTGGCCGAAGGTGCCCCGCTGGGAGTCCTGGCCGGACAGACGGACCGGGGTGCCCTCCAGGAGGAGGGAGCCGACCGCGAGGGTCTCGCCCATGCCCCAGTCGATCGTGCCGTCCTCGACCATCGCCGCACGGCGCTGCAGCTGCGGCAGCAGACGCGGGTGCACGTGGAAGTAGTCGGGGATGTTGACCTGGGACTCGGCGATGCGCTTGACGACCTCGGCGGAGACCGCGGTCGGGACCGCGACGGGGAAGCCGTCCTGCGGGTCGTGGGAGTCGCCGGGGGCGGGCTGCGCGGTGGCCTCGCGGACCTCCGTGAAGACCTTCTCCAGCTGGCCCTGGTAGTCCTGCAGGGCCTGCTCGGCCTCTTCCAGGGTGATGTCGCCGCGACCGATCAGGGACTCGGTGTAGAGCTTGCGCACCGAGCGCTTCTTGTCGATCAGGTCGTACATCAGCGGCTGGGTGAAGGCCGGGTTGTCCGACTCGTTGTGACCGCGGCGGCGGTAGCAGATGAGGTCGATCACCACGTCCTTGTTGAACGCCTGGCGGAACTCGAAGGCCAGCCGGGCGACCCGGACGACGGCCTCGGGGTCGTCGCCGTTGACGTGGAAGATCGGGGCCTCGATCATGCGGGCCACGTCCGTCGCGTACATGGAGGAACGCGAGGACTCGGGGGCCGCGGTGAAGCCGACCTGGTTGTTGATGACGATGTGGACCGTGCCGCCGGTGCGGTAGCCGCGCAGCTGCGACATGTTCAGGGTCTCGGCCACCACGCCCTGGCCCGCGAAGGCCGCGTCGCCGTGCAGGGCCACCGGCAGGACGGTGAAGTCCGTGCCGCCCTTGTTGATGATGTCCTGCTTGGCGCGGGTGATGCCCTCGATGACCGGGTCGACCGTCTCCAGGTGGGACGGGTTGGCGGCCAGGGAGACCTTGATCTGCTCGCCGTCGAGGCCGGTGAAGGTGCCCTCGGCGCCCAGGTGGTACTTCACGTCGCCGGAGCCGTGCATCGACTTCGGGTCGAGGTTGCCCTCGAACTCGCGGAAGATCTGCGCGTACGACTTGCCGACGATGTTGGCCAGGACGTTCAGCCGGCCGCGGTGGGCCATGCCGATGACGACCTCGTCCAGGCGGGACTCCGCGGCGCTGTCGATGACCGCGTCGAGGAGCGGGATGACGGACTCGCCGCCCTCCAGGGAGAAGCGCTTCTGGCCGACGTACTTCGTCTGCAGGAAGGTCTCGAAGGCCTCGGCGGCGTTCAGCCGGCGCAGGATGCGCAGCTGCTCCTCGCGCTCCGGCTTGGTGTGCGCGCGCTCGATGCGGTCCTGGATCCAGCGGCGCTGCTTCGGGTCCTGGATGTGCATGAACTCGATGCCGGTGGTGCGGCAGTACGAGTCGCGCAGCACGCCGAGGATGTCGCGCAGCTTCATCAGGGACTTGCCGGCGAAGCCGCCGACGGCGAACTCGCGCTCCAGGTCCCACAGGGTGAGGCCGTGCTCGGTGATGTCCAGGTCGGGGTGCTTGCGCTGGCGGTACTCCAGCGGGTCGGTGTCGGCCATGACGTGGCCGCGGACCCGGTAGGAGTGGATCAGCTCGAAGACCCGGGCGGCCTTGGTGACGTCGTCGTCGTGGCTGGCGTCGATGTCCTTGAGCCAGCGGACCGGCTCGTAGGGGATGCGCAGCGCCTCGAAGATGTCGTCGTAGAAGCCCTGCTCGCCGAGGAGGAAGTTCGCGACGATCCGCAGGAACTCGCCGGAGGCGGCGCCCTGGATGACCCGGTGGTCGTAGGTCGACGTGAGCGTCATGACCTTCGAGATGCCGAGCTTGTTCAGGGTGTCCTGGCTGGTGCCCTGGAACTCCGCCGGGTAGTCCATGGAGCCGACGCCCATGATGACGGACTGGCCGGGCATCAGACGCGGCACGGAGTGGACGGTGCCGAGGCCGCCGGGGTTGGTCAGGGAGACCGTGACACCGGTGAAGTCGTCCATCGTCAGCTTGCCGTCGCGGGCGCGGCGGACGATGTCCTCGTAGGCCTGCCAGAACTCGAAGAAGTTCAGCGTCTCGGCCTTCTTGATGCCGGCGACGACGAGCTGACGGTCGCCGTTGGGCTTCACCAGGTCGATGGCGAGACCGAAGTTGACGTGCGGCGGCTTGACGAGGGTGGGCTTCCCGTCCTTCTCCGCGTAGTGCCAGTTCATCGACGGCATGGCCTTGATGGCCTGCACCATCGCGAAGCCGATCAGGTGCGTGAAGGAGATCTTCCCGCCCCGGGCGCGCTTGAGGTGGTTGTTGATGACGATGCGGTTGTCGAACAGCAGCTTCACCGGGACCGCGCGGACCGAGGTGGCGGTCGGCAGCTCCAGGGAGGCGTTCATGTTCTTGGCGACCGCGGCGGCCGGGCCGCGCAGCGTGATCAGCTCGGGGCCCTCGGGCGCCGTGGCGGTGGCCTGAGGAGCGGCGGCGGCCGGCTTCGCGGGCGCCGGGGCTGCCTTCGCCGGAGCGGGCGCGGGCGCGGCCGGAGCGGGCGCGGCGGCCGCGGGCTTCGGGGCGGCGGCCGGGGCCGGCACGGGAGCCGGGGCGGCCGGTGCGGCGGGCGCCGGGGGCGTGGTGGTGGCTGCGGCCCCCGCGGCCGCAGTACCCGCCGGAGCCGGGGCGGAGGCCGCGCCCGGCTTGTAGTCGGCGAAGAAGTCCCACCAGGCACGGTCTACCGAATTCGGGTCCTGGAGGTACTGCTGATAGATCTCGTCGACGAGCCACTCGTTCGGGCCGAACGCGGCAGCGGGGTTCTTGCCCGCTTGGTCTGCGTCGGTCGAGATGCTCGATGCGTTACTGGGGGACTGTGGCGACACGGCGGCAACCGCCCTCTTCCGCTTCACAAGGTGATGGACAGCGGGAATAAAGGCTACGCCCCCAAGAGCACGAAGGTCAGGTCGAGCCGGTCCATCGTCGCGTAAGTCACATCGGAAAGCGTGTTTCGGGGGTTGAAATGGCGGGAAACAAGCGCGGTTGCGCTCAGAAAAGGGTGCGTGGGGACAGGTCGCGCACAGCAACCGTGCGGACCCCCTGCGAACCGGTGCCGACCTGCACCGGCCCTGCGCCTGATCACACGTGTCCGACGAGGCGGACAGCCGGTGGATCTTGTGGCTCCGGTTCGCACTTTACGTCAACTTTGAAGAGAAGGCTCTCCCGGAAGAGTGATAAGAATCCGGCAACCCCGCTCGGATTCGGCCACTCCGATCCGTCCGCCGTGCAGATCGACCGCCCACCGGGCGATCGCCAGTCCCAGCCCCGTACCGCCGTCGCTGCCCGGGCCGTGCGGCCGGCGGACGGCTCCCCGGTTGAACCGCTCGAAGACGCGGTGCCACTCCGAGCGCGGTATGCCGGGGCCCTCGTCCAGGACCTCCAGCTCCAGCGAGTCCGGCTGGCTCCCGCGCCGCGCCTTCACCGTCACCCGTCCGTGCGGCGGACTGTGCTTGACCGCGTTGTCGATCAGGTTCGCCACGACCTGGTGGATGCGCTCCGGATCCGCGTGCACGGTCAGCTCCGGCGGGCAGACGTCCAGGTGTAGATGGACGTCCGTGCGCGTGTGGCTGCCGCCCGAGCCCATGGTCGCCCGCGCCGAGGCGACCATGTTGGCCTCCTTCAGCACGCCCGACAGATACGGCCACACCTCGAAACGCCGCTTGCGCAGTGGGACGACGCCGTTGTCGAGGCGGGACAGGTCCAGCAGCGTCTCCACCAGCCGGCCGAGCCGCTCGGTCTGCTTCAGGGCCGTGCGCATCGTCTCGGGGTCGGCCTCGGCGATGCCGTCGACCACGTTCTCCAGGACGGCGCGCAGACCCGCGATCGGGGTGCGCAGCTCGTGCGAGACATTGGCGACGAGCTCCTTGCGGTGGGCGTCCTGCGCCTCCAGCTCGTCCGCCATCACGTTGATCGTCTGGGCGAGGTCGCCCAGCTCGTCCCGGCGGTTCTCACGGACCCGGCGGGTGTAGTCACCGTGCGAGATGGAGCGTGCGACCGCGTTCATCTCGTCCAGCGGCGCGGTGAGCGAATGCGCCACGAACTGCGTAATCAGCAGTGTGGCGATCATCGAGAAGACCGTGATGAAGCGGATCTCCGTCTTGGTGTGCACCGCGATCATCGACAGACCCGTGGTGATCAGGACCGAGATGACGACCAGCGCGCCCAGCTTGGTCTTGATCGAGAACGGGCGTACCCCGCCCCAGGGCTCGCCCGAGGTCGAGCCGGGGCCTCTCGGTCCGTCCGCGCCGCTCATGGCGTCGGGGTCTCCAGCGCGTAGCCCACGCCGTGCACCGTGCGGATCCGCTCGGCGCCGATCTTCCGGCGCAGCGCCTTGATGTGGCTGTCGACCGTACGGGTGCCGGAGGCGTCCGCCCAGTCCCAGACCTCGGCGAGGAGCTGCTCACGGGAGAGCACCGCGCGCGGGGTGTTCGCCAGGCAGACCAGCAGGTCGAACTCCGTGGGCGTGAGGTGCACGTCCTCCGAGCGCACCCGTACCCGGCGCTGCGCGTGGTCGATCTCCAGCTCGCCGAGGCGCAGGATGCCGCTGCGGGGCGTGGTGGCCGCGATCGCGGCGCGCTCCACCCGGCGCAGCAGGACGTGCACGCGTGCGGCCAGCTCCCGCATCGAGAACGGCTTGGTCATGTAGTCGTCGGCGCCCACGCCGAGCCCGACCAGCATGTCGGTCTCGTCGTCGCGGGCAGTGAGCATGAGCACCGGCACCGGACGGGCGGCCTGCACCCGGCGGCAGACCTCCAGACCGTCGAAGCCGGGCAGCATGATGTCGAGGATCAGCAGATCGGGCTGCCAGGCCTCGGCGGTGTCGACGGCCGCCGGACCGTCGCCCGCCGTTTGCACGAGGAATCCCTCCGCGCGCAGGCGGGCCGCGATGGCGTCGACGATGGTCGGATCGTCCTCGACCACCAGGACGCGCCGCTGTGCGCCCGGGGTCGCCGTCGTCGTGCCGTTGTGCGAGGTGTGTGTCGTCTCCATCGCCCGCCCCTGAGTGTGCTTTCCGGAACCAGTGGGGTGATCCCTTGTCTGCGCATGACTGCGGTTGACGCGTAAATGATCGGCGTCAGGGATGCAACGTACCCGGAGTCACCGACGCATTGCTATCCAGGCCCGACGGCGGGGCGGACGGCGAGGTGCACGACGTCCGGCACGCCTCGGGCAACCGGGATCTCTTCGGTACGCACCTGCTGGAACCCGGCATTCCGCAAGGTTCCCTCGAATTCCGGAGAGGGTTGGGCGGACCAGACGGCCAGGACACCACCCGGTGTCAACACCCTTGCGCAGTCGGTGAGTCCGGCCGGCGAGTACAGACCGTCGTTGCCCTCGGTGACGGTCCAGCCGGGCCCGTTGTCGATGTCCAGGCACATCGCGTCGAACGTGTCGCACGTCTCACGGAGGTGATCAAGCAGGTCCGTTTCCACGATCGTCGTGCGGGGATCGGCGAGGGCCCGCGCGGAGAGTTCCCCGAGCGGCCCGTCGTGATGCCAGTCGACGACGGCCCGCTCCCGCTCGACGACGGTGATCGCGCCCCAGCGCGGATCGGCGGCGGCGTGCGCGAGCGAGAAACCGACGCCCAGGCCGCCGATCAGCAGCTTCGGTGCGGGTCTGCCGTCCAGCGCGGCCAGCGCGGCGTCGACGAGCAGCCGCTCCGAGCGGCCGTCCGAGGTGTCCATCAGGAAGCAGCCGTTGGCGATGATCTGCAGCAGTTCGCCGTGCCGGCGCAGCACGACCTCGCCGTGGGGCCCCTCGCGACGGTCGAGTACCACGGGTGCGTCGGGGATGTCGTACGAACTGGGCATCGGCCCATCTTGGCACTTTCCTGACGGCCTGTTGACGTATTCGAAAGACGGCCGGTCGGACGGGGGGCGTGAGCTGGGTGTGACGTTGACGAACGTCTGTGCGCTGGATGTCGTGAAGCCCCCGGGACTCTCAGAGCTTCCTGTGAATCGGGCTCCGGGTGGCCCCGGTCACAGACACGGCACAGGTCGGCCACGAAGGGTGGGGTGAAACGGAAGGAGCGACTCCCGGTGGAACCCACGGTGGCCCGTACGGGCCCGCCCCTCGCCGACCTCTCCGGACTCCTGGACGGCGTCCCCGGCCAGCGCGCCCCGCGGCCGGTCACCCGGCCCGTCGAGGAGGGCCCGCGTGCCGGGCGCCTGCGCCCGCCCCGGATCCCCGTCCCCTTCACCCTGTCCTACGCCGCCGTCCTCGCCGTCACCTCGTACGTCGCCGCGCACGCCGACCCGGACCTCGTGCACGCACTCCACCAGGGCTCCAGCACCGACGTGGCCCATCTGCTGCGCACCCCGGTGCTGGTGCTGATCGCCAGCGCGCTGTGGGTGGCCGGCGGTCTCGCCTCGCCCTTCACGCTCGGCTTCCTGATCGTCCTCACCGCGCTGGAGCGGCGCGTCGGCGGCGCCCGCACGGCCGTCGTCTTCCTGCTCGGCCATGTCCTCGCGACCCTCGCGACGGAGGTCCCGGTCGGCCTCGCCGTCCTCGTGGGCCATCTGCCCGACAGTTCCCTGCACCGACTCGACTACGGCATCAGCTTCGGCGTCGCCGCGAGCGTGGGCGCCCTCGCCGGACTGCTCCGCCCCTGGCTGCGATGGCCCCTGCTCCTCGCCTTCGGCGGCATGCTGCTCCAGGATCTGATCGCCTTCACCGACCCCCTGACCAACTGGGGGCACCTGATCGCCCTGTCGATCGGCGTCGGGACCTGGCCGTGGGTACGGCGGTGGAGCCGGGAGAGGGCCGACGACCGGAACTAAGCCGCTCGTGCCGCCGCCAGCCCCCTGGCCAGGGCCGGGATGCCCAGTCTCCGTTCGTCCTCGGGGCCTGCTCCGTGCAGGAGGTTGGTGAGCTGGTAGGGGTCTGTGCGCAGGTCGTAGTACTCGCGGAAGAGGACCTCGCCGGAGCCCCGGGGGCGGCCGTCGCGGCCCAGACGGCCGCGGTAGTACTCCGTGTACTGCTCGTTCTTGCCCACGTACGAGGCCCAGGTGTGGATCGGGACCTTGTCCTGGCGGTTCCACCACCACTCGGCGAGGACGTGGTGGCGGTCGTTGCGGGGGTCGAGCAGGGAGTGGCCGTCGTGCGGGGTGTCGGCGGTGACGCCGGCCGCCGCCAGGAGGGTGGGCGCGATGTCGACATGGCAGGTGAGGCGGTCGTCCCGGCCGCCCGGGGTGAGGCCGCCGGCCGGCCAGGACATCAGGAACGGCACTTCCAGGCTCGGCCGGTAGGGCACCGACTTGCGCAGCCAGCCGTGGTCGCCCCAGGCCAGACCGTGGTCGCTGGTGAAGAGCACCAGGGTGTTCTCCAGCTGACCCAGCTCGCGCAGCCTGTCGTGGAAGTCGCGCATCGCGTCGTCCACGGAGAGCAGGGTGCGCAGCTGGCGGGTGCGCAGGGCCCGGCCCTCGGCGAAGGAGTGGTTCGCGGTCTGCAGGAACGCCGGCTTGTCCGGCTTGCCCGTCTCGAACACCGACGGGCGGCCCTTCCAGGAGGGCACGCGCGTGTGGGCGTACGGCCGGTCCGGGATGTTCACCTCGTGCGCCGCGCGGGTGGCGACGTACGCGAACCAGGGGCGCCCGTCCGTGCGGGACTTCTCGATGAAGGCGAGGGCGCGGTCCTTGATGACGGTGGTGTTGTAGCCGGGGACGGTCCGGACGGTGCCGCCGTCGTTGTAGTGGCCGTCGGTGTAGGCGACCGGTTCCTGCAGGAGCCACTCGTCGAAGTGGGGCGGGTTGTCGGCGGGGTGCCAGTGGTTGAGGTACTTGCCGAACAGGCCGGTGCGGTAGCCGGCCTCCCGCAACTGCCGCTGGACGGTGCTGTGCTGGTCGAGGTGGTAGGGGTGGCGGGTGTCGAGGACGCCGTGGTGGTGGGCGTACCGGCCGGACATGATGGACGCCCGGGACGGCGCGCACAGCGGGGTGTTGGCGTGCGCGCGCTCGAAGGTGACGCCGTCGCGGCCGAGCCAGTCGATGGTCTGCCGCAGCGCCCAGTCGGTGTCCTTGGGCTGGTCGTCGGTGAGGACGAGGAGGATGTTCGGGCGGTGGTCCGAACGCGGGCGCGGGATGGGGGAAGGGGCGGGGGTCGCGCTTCGGTGTGCGGCCGGCGCGGGGGTGGCCGCGGCGGGCGTCCGCCCGGCAGGCGTACGGCTCGCGCGGACGGCCACCGTGGTGGTGACCGCCGCCGCGATCGCGGTCGCCCCGGCGACGAGGGCGCGGCGGCCCGGTCGTCGCACTCCCGGTGTCTCGGGCGTGTCGCTCATCTGTCCCCCCGGCCCCGTTGTGCCCGAGTCTCGGGCGGCGCGCTCACTGTGAATCGGCTTGCAGTGTGCGTGAGTTGCCTGTGAGTTCTGTTGCGGGGATGCGACGGACGGCTTGCGAAGGTATGGCGACCGGCCCGTCGCCAGGCGTCAGTCGTCGTAGCGGACGGTGCCGTCCTCCCGCAGGGTCGGGTGGATCTTCATGGGGCCGTACTCGTCGACGTCCGACGGGCGGGGCGGCTCCGGACCGTCGGGGCCCATCCGGATCATGCGTTCGACACGGCAGACCCGGAACAGCCGGTCCTCCACGCTCGCCTCGTCGGCCCGCCCCGCCGCCCGGAACGCCTCGGCGGCGCGGGCGTAACGGGCCTTCCTGCGGTCGTCGAAGCGGTACAGCATCGCCCAGACGCGGGACATCCCGTCGTACAGCGAGCGGCGGGCGTCGTGCGGGGTCGGATGCAGGGAGCCGCACGGGGCCCAGCCGGCGACGCCGCGCTCGGCCACCGCGAAGCCGACGGGCAGCCGCACCACGTCCGGGTGGCTGCGGGCCGCCCGCGCGGAGTCGGCGAGTACGTCGTCGGGGAAGCGGGTCCCCGCGTACACGAAGTCGCGCAGCCCCAGCCGCAGGGCGCCCGCCATCGGACCCTCGTCCCGGCCGGGGTCCAGGGCGTAGCCCACGTCCGGGGAGTCGACGCCGGCCCGCTCCTCCCAGGACGGGGACACCGGCTCCGGATCGGTGGGGCGGGGCGGCTCCAGACCGTCGTCGCCGGTCCGCGCGAACTCGTCGCCGCGTACGACGCGGTAGCGCACGCCCAGCGCCTCCACCTCGTCGGCCGGGTCCCGCTCCAGCAGCGCGACCGCCGCGAGCAGCGCGCGCCGCACGGCCGGGTCGTCGGTGCCGTCCTTCGCCGAGAACCACAGGTGCGAGTTCAGACCGTCCCGGGCCTGCTGGGGCATGCCGTCCACCACCGGCTTCAGCAGCCGCCAGCGGGGTTCGGCGCAGGCCGGGTCCCGGACGGCGACACCGAAGACGGGCCCGCGCAGCGCGATGTGCGGGTAGCGCCGGGAGGCCTCCACGGCGTCCGCCTCCATCACCCAGGCGACGGGGTCGTCCCGGCGCACGAGATCCGCGTGGAGCGCGTCGAGTCGTCGCTTCCAGTCATCGGTCATACGCGCATTGTGGTCGCGGGGTGGGGTGGCTTCGGGCTGAATGCCGGAAGTGGGTGGGTGAGGGGAGGGAAGGCGGGAGCGGGGAGGCGCGTCCGGTCGTGCGGGACCGCTCGGCGCGCCCCCGAGCGCCCGGGCGTACGGCTGTGCGCCCGGGGGTGGGCTTGTTGATCGCCCACAGCGAACGCGGTGCACCTCGGGGAACATTCGCGGGCTCCTGCGCATTGAGTCGGCATAACTCAACTTGACTGCCGAAGGGGAGATCATGGCTTCGACGTCCGCACCGCTCACCCTGCCCGTACTGCCGCTCGACGACGAGGTCGTGCTCCCCGGCATGGTGGTTCCGCTGGACCTCAACGACACCGACGTACGCGCCGCGGTGGAGGCCGCCCAGGCCGCCGCCCGTTCCGAGGGCGGCAAACCACGCGTGCTGCTGGTGCCGCGCATCGACGGGACGTACGCGAGCACGGGTGTGCTCGGCACCGTCGAACAGGTCGGCCGGCTGGCCGACGGCGACCCGGGCGCGCTGATCCGCGGCCGTGGCCGCGTGCAGATCGGCGCCGGGACGACCGGACCGGGCGCCGCCCTGTGGGTCGAGGGGACGAGGATCGACCAGAGCGTGCCCGAGCCGCTGCCCGGCCAGGTCGCCGACCTGGTCAAGGAGTACAAGGCGCTCGCCACCGCCTGGCTGCGCAAGCGCGGCGCCTGGCAGGTCGTCGACCGTGTCCAGGCCATCGACGACGTCTCCGCGCTCGCCGACAACTCCGGCTACTCGCCGTTCCTGACCACCGAGCAGAAGGTGGAGCTGCTGGAGACCGCCGACCCGGTGGCCCGCCTCAAGCTCGCCACCCAGCAACTGCGCGACCACCTCGCCGAGCAGGACGTCGCCGAGACCATCGCCAAGGACGTCCAGGAGGGCGTCGACAAGCAGCAGCGGGAGTTCCTGCTGCGCCGGCAGCTCGACGCCGTGCGCAAGGAACTGCGCGAGCTCAACGGCGAGCAGGAGGGCGAGGAGTCCGACGACTACCGCGCCCGCGTCGAGGCCGCCGACCTGCCCGAGAAGGTCCGCGAGGCCGCCCTCAAGGAGGTCGACAAGCTCGAGCGGTCCAGCGACCAGTCGCCCGAGGGCTCCTGGATCCGCACCTGGCTGGACACCGTCCTCGAACTGCCGTGGGACGAACGGACCGAGGACGCGTACGACATCCGGGGCGCCCAGGCCGTCCTCGACGCCGAGCACGCCGGGCTGGAGGACGTGAAGGAGCGCATCACCGAGTACCTGGCCGTGCGCAAGCGGCGCAGCGAGCGCGGCCTCGGAGTCGTGGGTGGCCGGCGCGGCGGTGCCGTTCTCGCACTGGTCGGCCCGCCCGGTGTCGGAAAGACCAGTTTGGGGGAGAGCGTCGCCCACGCCATGGGGCGCAAGTTCGTCCGTGTCGCCCTCGGCGGCGTCCGCGACGAGGCCGAGATCCGCGGCCACCGCCGTACGTACGTCGGCGCGCTGCCCGGCCGGATCGTGCGGGCGATCAAGGAGGCCGGGTCGATGAACCCGGTCGTGCTGCTCGACGAGATCGACAAGGTGGGCTCCGACTTCCGGGGCGACCCGGCGGCGGCCCTGCTCGAGGTCCTCGACCCGGCGCAGAACCACACCTTCCGGGACCACTACCTGGAGGTCGAGCTGGACCTGTCCGACGTCGTGTTCCTCGCCACCGCCAACGTCCTGGAGGCCATCCCGGAGGCCCTGCTCGACCGTATGGAGCTGGTCCGCCTCGACGGCTACACCGAGGACGAGAAGGTCGTCATCGCCCGCGACCACCTGCTCCCGCGCCAGCTCGAGCGGGCCGGACTGAACGAGGACGAGGTCGTCCTGGACGAGAGCGCGCTGCGCAAGCTCGCCGGCGAGTACACGCGCGAGGCGGGCGTGCGCACCCTGGAGCGGTCCATCGCCCGGCTGCTGCGCAAGGTCGCCGCCCAGCACGAACTGGGCCGGCGGGAGCTGCCGGTCACCCTGACCGACGCCGACCTGCGCGACCTGATCGGGCGGCCGCACCATGTGCCCGAGTCCGCCCAGGACCCGGCCGAGCGCCGTACGGCCGTCCCGGGCGTCGCCACCGGCCTCGCGGTCACCGGCGCGGGCGGGGACGTGCTCTACGTCGAGGCGTCCCTGGCCGACCCGGAGACCGGCGCGGCGGGGCTGACCCTGACCGGTCAGCTCGGCGACGTGATGAAGGAGAGCGCGCAGATCGCCCTGTCCTTCCTCCGCTCGCACGGCGCGGAGCTGGAGCTGCCCGTCGGCGATCTGAAGGACCGGGGCGTGCACATCCACTTCCCGGCGGGCGCGGTCCCCAAGGACGGCCCGAGCGCCGGCGTCACCATGACGACGGCCCTCGCCTCCCTGCTGTCGGGCCGGCTGGTCCGCACGGACGTGGCGATGACCGGCGAGGTCTCGCTGACCGGCCGGGTGCTGCCGATCGGCGGCGTCAAGCAGAAGCTGCTCGCCGCCCACCGCGCAGGGGTGACGACCGTCGTCATCCCCAAGCGGAACGAACCCGACCTGGACGACGTCCCGGCGGAGGTGCTGGACAAGCTCGACGTCCACGCCGTCACGGACGTCCGCCAGGTCCTGGAACTGGCGCTCGCGCCCGCCACGCACGGCGCGTCGCCCGAGGTTCCGGCCGCGGCGTGACGGACGCGGACGGATGAGGGCAGGGCCCGGGCTCCCCGCGAGGGAGGCCCGGGCCCTCGCCCGTCGCCCCCGGCGGCGGCCCGCCCCGTGGGCCCGCCCCCGGACGCCGTGGAAGGCTGCGCGCGCGGACCGGCGGCCGGCCGGGGATCCCGGTAACCGCCGCAGGCCCCTGCCTGCGAAATACTTGAGGAGCCGCGGCCAGGGCCGGCACCGGCGGAAACAGGAGTGTGCTGACGTGCACGAGGATGCGAACGGCGAGCCGACGCCGCGCGGGGTCGACCAGGACGACCGGGAGTTCCTCTCCCTGGAGAGGGAGCTCACGGTGCTGTTCCGGCGCGCCCGCGCCAACCAGGGCGAGATGGCCCGCGAGGTCCACCCCGACCTGGAGTCCGCCGCGTACGGCCTCCTCGTCCGCCTGGAGGAGTGCGGCCGCCAGCGCGCCACCGAACTGGCCGCCTACATCGGCGTCGGCAAGGCCACCATGTCCCGTCAGCTCCGCGCCCTGGAGCAGCTCGGACTGATCGCCCGCGAGCCCGACCCGGCCGACGGGCGCGCCTGGCTCGTCGACCTCACGGAGGAGGGCCGCAGCAGGGTGGGCCGGGTCCGCGAGGCCCGCCGCGAGCGGTACGTCACCCACTTCTCCGACTGGGACCGGCGCGAGGTCGCGGAACTGGCCCGGCTGCTGCACCAGCTCAACCGGGGCATGGAGAAGTAAGGGCTCCACGGCTCCACGCTCCACGGCTCCACGCTCCACGGCTCCACGCTCCACGGCTCCACGCTCCACGCCTCTGCGGCTCTAGAGCTCGACGTACACCCCCGTCGCGTCGTCGTGCGTCTTCGCGCTCCCCAGGAACACCCGCCCGGAGCCGTCCGCGCCGGCCGCCCCGTCCGCCCGCTCCAGCTCCCTCACCCGCTCCACCAGAGCCCCCACACCCCGCGCGCGGACCAGGGCGAACAGGTCCGTCCAGTCGCCCTCGTGGAAGGTCTCCGTCCAGCGCGCCGCCCCGTCCGAGAGCGCGGCCAGGGCGCCCACCTCGGCGCGCGGCACGCTCCCGGTCACCGCCCGCGCGGCCACCGCCGGATCCGCGGCGGCCGTGAAGAAGCCGCCCTCCCGGTTGCGCAGCGAGCCGTCGACGTACGCGGCGCTCCTGAGGAGCTCGCGCGGGAGCCGGGCCAGCCGGTCGTCGAGGACGGGGGTCACCGCGCCGTCCGGGGAGGCGAGCAGCAGCACCGCGTCGGACAGGACCAGATACTCCACCGTCTCCGTCGACCAGCGCGCCACGGCCACGGTCGCCTGCGGGGTACGCGGGTGAGAAAGGTCACAGGTTTCGGCGTGGGCCGCGGCGGTACGCGCAACGGCGAGGGAGAGGGCCTCGACCAGCGGAACATCCGGTGCCGAAACGGTCAGTTCGGTCAGGGCCCCGCCCAGACGTGCCGTGAACCAGGGGACCGAATGCAGACAGCCCCCGCCGCCCGGCGGCGGAGTCACTCCGTCGAGCACGACGACCGAACCGCCCTGCCCGCAGGCGGGAAGGCCGACACTCGCGAAGTCCTCGTTGGGGCGGCCCGGATCGCCGGGCCGCGACACAAGTTCCGTACGCATTCGGCCAGTCTGCACGACCCCTTCACAGCCTGCGCAAAAGGCTTGCATCGCTCGCCGAACAAGCGTAGGCCCGCAGGTCAGACGCCTGTTTTGGGAGGTAATGCAGGGGTCGGGGAACCGATGGCGGCGAATCTTGTCAAAGCCCGCCGCCCACGTCCAACCGGCCTGCCGCGCAAGGGCGCTGCACACGCCAGAGGAACTTGCCCGCCAACTCCCCTCCGATGTTCACTCCTTCGGGTGGCGGGGCCTGCGATGCGCGGTCCCTGCCCACCGGCACTGGGAGGGTCGGGGACCGAACCGGGCGTACGCACCAGTTGACGGGGCGTCATATCCGGCCCATGGGTACACGAGTCAGGAATGCGAGCACCGGTGCAGAAGACGCGGCCTCGGCGCACAGGCAGGCAGACGGCCTCCGAGGGGGGCGCGGAGCGCACCCCTGTCGGCAAGGGCCGCCCGACCCATGTACGCAACCGGCTGATCGTCGCCGTCGCCGTGGTGGCCGCCGCCATCGCCGGAGCCGGCGCCCCCGCCGTCCTCACCGCCTCCGGGCAGCTGAAGGACTCCCAGGACCTGGTCACCCTCGCCGAGCAGACCGAGGACGCCCTCGTCCTCGCCCAGTCCCTCGCGGACGAGCGCGACGAGGTCACCACCTACATCGCGGCCGGCCGTCCCAAGTCCGCGGCGCCGTCCGAGGACGGCATGGCCCGGGTGGACCGGCAGGCACGCGAGCTGGAGGAGACCGACCTCTCCGCCACCCTGCGCGCCGCACTCGACTCCCTCGCGTCCGTGCGCGGCTCGGCGATCACCGGTGACGGCGACGCCCTGGAGGCGCACGAGGCGTACTCCGCGGTCATCACCGCCCTGCACGGTCTCGCCGACAAGCTCGCCGAGGACATGCCGCCCCGCGCGGGCTCCGGCGCGTACGCCCTCGCCGAGCTCGACGCCGCCGTACAGCAGGCCTCCGCGGCCCGCGGGCTGCTGCTCGCCGCGCTGAACGTGCCCACGAGCACCAAGTCCGTCTACGACCCGGCGACCGGCCTGACGACCACTGAGAAGACCTCCTCGGCCGCCGACGCCAAGGTGCGCGACGCGCTCACCGCCGCCGCCCAGCAGGCCCGGGTGCGCTCCGACGCGGCCCTCGCCGACTTCCGCGAGGGCGCCCCGCGTGACGCGGTGGACTCCTACGACTCCAACGTCACCGGCGGCGAGGTCGACACCGCCGAGAAGTACCTCACCGACCTCACCGACCAGCCCGTCCTGAGCGACGACGAGCTCGGGACCGGCACCAAGAAGCTGGACTCCGCGCTCTCCGCCCGGGTCGCCCTGATGCGCGGCGTCGAGTCCTCGTTCTACGACCAGCGCACCAAGGACCTCGCCCGGCTCCGCGACGAGGACGTCACCGCGCTGGAGATCCGGGTCGCCCTGATCGGCGCCCTGATGCTGCTGGCGGTCGTCGTCAGCACCGGCATGGCCCGCAGCCTCACCTTCCCGCTGTCGGTGCTGCGACGCGGCTCCGCCCGGCTCGCCGAGGCCGAGAACCCGGGCGCGGAGGAGCCGGTGCGGTTCACCGGCCGCAACGACGAGTTCGCCCAGGTCGTCCGGTCCGTCAACGCCCTGCACGAGCACGCCGTCGCCCTCCAGGAGCGGGTCACCACCCTGGAGTCCGACCGCAAGCACCTCGTCGGGCAGCGGCAGAAGATGGCCGACGCCCGCGAGGAACTGCGCGCCGAACTCGCCGACTCCGCGGGCCGGCTCGAGCGGCTGCGCGGCGCCATCGGCGGCACCTTCGTCAACCTCGCGCTGCGCACCCTCGGTCTCGTCGAGCGGCAGCTCGCCGTCATCGAGAGCCTGGAGGAGCGCGAGCAGGACCCGGACCGGCTCGCGACCCTCTTCAAGCTCGACCACTTCGCCACCGTCATGCGCCGCCACAACGAGAACCTCCTCGTCCTGGCCGGCACCGAGCACGTCCAGCAGCACGCGGGCCCGATCCCGCTGGTGGACGTCGTCCGGGCGGCGGTCAGCGAGATCGAGCGCTACGAGCGGGTCCGCATCGCCTCCCTGCCGCCGCACGCGCACGTGGCGGGCTTCGCCGCCGACGACCTGAGCCACCTCCTCGCCGAACTCATGGAGAACGCCACCTCGTTCTCGCCGCCGGACCTCCCCGTGGAGATCTCCGGCTGGCTCCTGGAGAACGGCGAGGTCATGCTCTCCGTCCAGGACGAGGGCATCGGCCTCGACGCGGAGCGGCTCGTCCGCCTCAACTCCCGCCTCACCGACTTCGACCCGGAGACCCCGTACGACCAGGAGGGCGAGGACGGCCTCGGCCTCGGCCTGTACGTCGTGGCCCGGCTCGCCCACCGGCACGGGGTGCGGGTGACGCTGCGCGAGCAGAAGCAGGGCGGGACCGCGGCCGTCGCCGTCCTGCCGACCGCGCTGCTGGCCGCCGCCCCGGCCGCCGCGGTCCCCCCGGCCACCCCCGCCTCCGCCACCGGCCACGCCTTCTCGCTGCCCGGCGCGGACGCGGAGGCCAACTCCAACGTCCTCCCCGGCCGCACCAAGCCCACCGACGACCCCTTGGTCGCCCTGGCGGAGAACGCCGTACGCCAGGCGGAGGACTCCCCGCAGGAACCTCCCCGGGAGGACCCGGCCACCGACACCCCGGCCGACGACACCCGGGCCGCCGAGCGTCCCGCCGCGCAGGACCCGGTCTCCGCCGCGGAGCGCTCCGCCCCCGAGCGTCCCGCCGAGACGACCATGGAACTCCTGCTCCCGCACCCGCGCGGGGAGGCGGACGGCGACCCGGGCGGCACCACCGGTCCCGGCAGGACCGACGGCACCACCGGTCCCGGCAGGACCGACGGCACCACCGGTCCCGACGGCGCCGACGAGACCCGTACGGACCACAGCCGGGTCCCGGACGCGCCGGAGGCACTCGTCGCCGACGAAGACCCCGTCACCGACAAGGGCCTGCCCAAGCGCACCCCCAAGATCACTGTTCCCACCCAGGCCCCGCGCCGGCGGACCGGTTCGGTCGACGCCGAGGCCCTCCGCCGCCGTCTGGGCGGCTTCCGCCGGGGGGCGGAGGCCGGTTACCGCGAGGTGGAGGCGGAGATCGCGGAGAAGACGGGCCAGAACAAGGTTCCGGCACCCGCCTCACCTCAAGATGCACACGCACACGCCGAAGAAGACACGGGGGGCACAGTCGAGGAGGCAAGCAGTTGACCGCGCCCAGTACCTTCGGACTGAGCAGTGAAGCTCGAAACCTGCACTGGCTGTTGACCAACCTCGTGGAGGAGGTCCCCGGCATCCAGTCCGTCGCCGTCGTCTCCTCCGACGGCCTGCTCCTGCTCTCCTCGGACCCCGGCCTCCCCCACGCGCGAACGCGCTTGCGCGGGGGCACCCCCACCGACCAGGCCCGCCAGTCCCGCAGCGACAAACCCACCGGCCCGCGCGGTTCCTCCGCGGACCTCGCCACCATCGTCTCCGGCATCGGCAGCCTCACCATCGGCGCCGCCAAACTGATCGACTTCGGCGGGGTGAAGCACACCATGATCGCCATGGAGGAGGGCAGCCTCTTCGTGATGTCGATCAGCGACGGCTCCCTGCTCGGCGTCCACGGCTCCGCCGACTGCGACATGAGCGTGGTGGCGTACCACATGGCCCTCTTCGTGGGCCGCGCCGGACACGTTCTGACCCCCGAACTCCGCAGCGAGCTGCGCCAGTCGCTGGAGTCGGAGTCGGCCGGGAGCGGCCGATGAGCACCGGGCCGGTCAACAAGAAGCAGCTCCCCGTCCGCGGCGGCGACCGCAGGCCCGCCCGCGTCCGCCCCTACTCGCTCACCGGCGGCCGTACCCGCTTCGGCCACGTCCTCCTCGTGGAGACGTTCGTGGCGGCCCTCGAAGCCCCCGAGGAGCGCAAGGAACTGACGAACGGCTCCCTCAAGTCCACGGTCATGCCGGAACTTCGGGCCATCGTCGAACTGTGCCGCCGTATGCGCACGGTGGCCGAGATCGCCGCGCTGCTGAAGATGCCGCTCGGTGTGGTCCGGGTGCTGCTCAGCGACCTCGCGGACCAGGGAAAGATCCGTGTGTACGGCACCGGTACCGCTCACGGTACGGGCCGTCCCGACCGCGCTCTGCTGGAAAGGGTGCTGAGTGGACTCCGTCGTCTCTGACGCCTCCTCCTTTGGCGTCACCCCCCTCGTCGTGCCCGAACCCGACGAGCCCCTTCAGCTCTGGCAGACGGACCGCACCCGAGCCCCCATAGCCACCAAGATCGTGGTGGCGGGCGGTTTCGGCGTCGGCAAGACCACCCTCGTCGGCACCGTCTCCGAGATCGAGCCCCTCCAGACGGAGGCGCTGATGACCGAGGCGAGCGCGGAGACCGACGACCTCTCGGGCACGCCGGCGAAGACCACCACCACGGTCGCGATGGACTACGGCCGCATCACGCTCGACGACGACCTGGTGCTCTACCTGTTCGGCACGCCGGGCCAGCAGCGGTTCTGGTTCATGTGGGACGACCTGGTGCGCGGCGCGATCGGCGCGGTCGTCCTCGCCGACACCCGCCGGCTGAAGGACTCCTTCCCCGCGCTGGACTACTTCGAGAGCTGCGGACTGCCGTACGTCGTCGCGGTCAACCACTTCGACGGCAGCGAGCTGTTCGAGCCCGCGGACGTGCGGGAGGCGCTCACGATCCCCGCGCACATACCTGTCATGATCATGGATGCGCGGCGCCGGATCTCGGTGATCGAGACCCTCCTGGCCCTGGTGGGCCACGCGCTGGACGAAACCCCCGAGTAGTCCCCCTCCTGTAGTCCTCCTGAGGAGCCCTCCCCGCATGCGGAAGATACTCGTCGTAGGAGCCGGCCAGTCCGGTCTCCAGCTCGCCCTCGGCCTCCAGTCGCACGGGTACGAGGTCACCCTGATGTCCAACCGGACGGCGGACGAGATCCGCTCCGGCCGGGTCATGTCGACGCAGTGCATGTTCCACACCGCCCTCCAGCACGAGCGCGACCTCCAGCTGAACTTCTGGGAGTCCCAGGCCCCGAAGATCGCCGGACTGGGCGTCTCGGTCGCGGCCCCCGGCTCGCACGACCCGGGCCCGACGCAGCGCGCGATCGACTGGGTGGGCACCCTCGACGGGTTCGCGCAGTCCGTCGACCAGCGGGTGAAGATGGCCGGCTGGATGGAGATCTTCGCCCAGCGCGGCGGCCAGCTCGTCATCCACGGCGCGGCCGTCTCCGACCTCGACTACTTCTCCCGCGCCTACGACCTCGTCCTGGTCTCGGCGGGCAAGGGCGAGCTGGTGTCGATGTTCGCCCGTGACCCCGAGCGCTCCCCGTACACCGAGCCGCAGCGCGCGCTCGCGGTGTCGTACGTCCACGGCATGGGCCCCCGCCCCGAGCACCCGGACATGGAAGCGGTCCGCTGCAACCTCGTCCCCGGCGTCGGCGAACTCTTCGTCATGCCGACGTTCACCACCTCCGGCCGCGCCGACATCCTCTTCTGGGAGGGTGTACCCGGCGGTCCGCTCGACGTCTTCAACGGCGTCAAGGACCCGGCGGAGCACCTCTCCCTGACCCTGGAACTCATGGAGAGGTTCACGCCCTGGGAGTACGCGCGGGCGACGAAGGTCGAACTCACCGACGCCGGTGGCACGTTGGCCGGACGGTATGCGCCGACCGTCCGCAACCCCGTCGGCCGGCTGCCCGGCGGCGGTCTGGTGCTGGGCGTCGCCGATGTCGTCGTCGCCAACGACCCGATCACCGGCCAGGGCTCCAACTCCGCCTCCAAGTGCGCGGCCGCCTACCTCGCGTCGATCCTCGAGCACGGGGAGAAGGAGTTCGACGAGGAGTGGATGCGGGCCACCTTCGACCGCTACTGGGACACCGCCCAGCACGTCACCAAGTGGACGAACGCGATGCTGGCCCCGCCGCCGGAGCACATCGTGAACCTGCTGGGGGCGGCGGGGCAGCTGCCGGTCGTGGCTGATCGTTTCGCCAATGCCTTCAACGACCCGGCCGATTTCGAGAACTTCTTCTACGAGCCGGAGAAGACGGCCGCGTACCTGACCTCGGTCACTGGAGCCTGAGGGCCCTCCGACCTGGGCTCCCACGGTCGTCGTCTGTCGTTGTCGGTCAGCGTCGGCCGCCCTCGCACGGCCCACGGACGGCCCCGGAGACAGCATCTCCGGGGCCGCTGGCGTCGTCGGGCTAGAGGCCGCGAAGTGCCTCGTAGAGGTCGCCGTAGGCACTCCAGCAGGTGATGCTGCCGTCGTCGTTCAGGCTGCCCATGTACCAGTCGTCATCGTTCACGGCTTTCACCAGGCAGAGTCCGTGGAATCCCAAGACGATCTCGGGGTGGAGCCGCTCGCCTTGCGCCGGCCAACCGGTCACGACTCGATCGGTGTCGAGAGATGTGGCCTCCCAGTCGCCAGAGACCTTACGGATCTCCTCCAGGGTCCAACCTGCCGGGAGCTGCCTGCCTGTCATCCAACGATGATGACAGCCACCGCACGCGCCGAGGGCGGCACGGCTTCTCAGAGCACCGCTTTAGGAGTTCGATCGCCGCACAGTACTGCCCGGGAGACACCCGGCCACGCCAGCCGTGCAGGACCGCGTAGGGGTGCTGGTATCCGGGGTCGTTGATGTCACCTGTGGATGTCAGAACGGTGCAACCGCACGCGCTCGCTGGCACGATGATCCCGTGGTTGACCTGGAGCGCATCAAAGCGACGAGCGTGGCGTACTTCCGATCTCTTGATGAGGGGGCCACCCTGCGGCACCACTTCCGCCACACCGACGAGGAGGGAGGCTTGTGGTACTTCGAGGCCGTACCCGACCGTGGCGAGTTGGTCGCCATCAAGCAGGCCGAACTGACCCCGGCCGGCCGACTCCACCGGTACAGCTGGGAGCACCTGGAGGACGAGCACGGGTTCCTGACGGACCAGACGCTCGACCCTGAAGAGGACCCGCTGGAAGCCATCCCGGCCGAAGAGTTCCAGCGGGTGTGGACTCAGTGACAGCGTTGGACCCCGCGCCACCGCCCACAAGTGGATCCGCCGCTGGCGGGCCGAGGGCGAGCAGGGGCTGCACGACCGGCCCAGCCGTCCCCGTACGACACCACACCGCACGGCGGCAGCGGTCGAGGCCCGGGTCTGCCGGCTGCGGCAGGACCGCAAGCTCGGCCCCGCCCGCCTCGGCCCGGTCCTGGGCCTGCCCGCCTCCACCGTGCACCGCATCCTCACCCGGCACGGCCTGAACCGGTTGTCGCCCACAGCGAGATCCACGGTGACGAGAAGGCCGCCACCTGCGCAGACTTCCTGCGCCGGGCCGCGGCCTTCTTCCAGACCACGGGCATCGACCGCGTCGAACGGGTCCTGACCGACAACGCCTGGCCCTACCGCAAGAGCTTCGCCTGGCAGCAGGCACTCGCCGAGCTCGGCGCGGCCGGCAGACTCCCCCGCGCCTACCGGCCACAGACCAACGGCAAGGTCGAACGCTTCAACCGCACCCTGCTCGACGAATGGGCCTACCTACGGCCCTGCACCACCAACACCGAACGCACCGCGGCCCTGGCAGACTTCCTGCACACCTACAACCACCACCGCTGCCACACCGCACTCGGCGGCCAGCCACCCATCAGCCGTGTGAACAACCCTGCGGCTCAATACAGCTAGGTCCCCAGGGGGGTCCTCGCATCGGGGCGTACCGCTCCCAGGATCGGGTTGGATGCGATCGGGGAGATCTTGATCTTCTCGCCTGTTCTGGGGGCCTGGACCACCATTCCCTCGCCCATGTACATGGCCACATGGGTCGCCTCGGGGAAGTAGATCACCAGGTCTCCGGGGCGCAGGTCCTTGAGGGGGATCCGCGGGAGTCGGGCCCACTGCTCCTGGCTGGTGCGGGGGATCGGGGTGCCCGCGTGGCTCCACGCCTGCGAGGTCAGGCCCGAGCAGTCGTACGACGTCGGTCCCTCCGCGCCCCAGGCGTACGGCTTGCCGATCTGGCGGACGGCGTAGCGCAGTGCCTCGTCGCCCTCCCGCGAGGGCTTCTCGTCGTCCTTGAGCGCGCCGGACGCCAGGAGCTCGCGCTGCGCCTGCGCCACCCCGTCCTTCTCCAGTTCGGCGATCGCCGCGAGCTGGGCCGCGGTGAGGGAGGCGAGCAGTTTCTCCACGTCGTCCAGGCGGCGGCGGACGGCGTCGCGCTCCTTCTTCTTCCGCTCGGTGAGGGTGAGTTGCCGGTCGAGGGCCGTGCGTGCCTCGCGGGCCAGCCCGTCGGCCCTGCGTTCGCTGCCCTCCAGCCGGCCCACCGTCTCGGCCCGCTCCCGCGCCAGCCGGCCGATGACATGGCCCTGGTCCAGGGCCTGTTGCGGGTCGCGGGCCAGCAGCAGCCGTACGTACGGGGAGATGTCGGTGGTGTTCTGGTACTGCTGGCGGGCCAGCCGCCCGGCCGCGCCCCGGCTCTCGTGCAGGGTCAGCCGGGCCTCGGCGAGATCGGCGTCCAGCCGGTCGGTCTCGGCCCGCCGCTGCTCGAGGGCCTCCTCGGTGGCGTTGTAGGCCTCGGTGGCCTTCTCGGCCTCTCGGTACAGCCGCTGAAGGTCCGTCAGCAGCTCGGACACGGTCCGCCCGCCGGGTGGGGCCGGCAGCGCCCGTCCGCCGGGGTCCGGCGGCTCCGGTACGGCGACGGCGACACCGCCCGCCACGGCGGCCTGCGCGGCCAGCGCCGCCGTAACGACCGCACAGGCCAGACGCAGCAGCCTTCCTGACACGTCATCACCTCCGCTGCGGGGAGGCGGCCCGGGTGGCCCCTCGAACCCGCAGGGTGATAATGGGACATATCTGAAGAAAGTGCTCGCCCGGCTGCTCGGTTCGGCCCAGCCGCGTCACCCTTCGGTGTCGTCCCCGCCCTTCTCCGGCGTGGTGGGTTCCGGTTTCGACCACGGCCACTTCAGACCGCCGCCCGCCCCGCCCTCGGGGTCGTACGTGTACTTCCACCCCCGCTGGAGCCCGAGCCGCTTGCCGTGACCACGCGGCACGCGCCGGTACACCAGGACCGTGGGCGGGCCGCCCGCCGCGTCGGGGACCGGGATGCGGTACGTCTTCGGCGGATGCCCGGTCATGCCCAGCAGGACCGGCAGCACCCGGCCGTCCATCGGGCCGCCCTCGAAGGGGGTGTCTTCGCTCTTCACGGCACCAGTGTCGGTCAGCCCGCCGCGCTCAGCGCGTGCCGGACCAGCTCGGCGGTCTGCGGATCGCGTGCCGCGGTCACCGTGACGATCGCGACGAACTGCTCCACCAGCCAGTCCCGCAGCTCCTCGGCGGGCGGCTGCCGGCCCTCGTCCAGCCAGATCAGCGAGGCCGCCTCGACGGCGGTGATCCACATCCGCACGGTCATCCGCAGCCGGGGGCCGGGATCGGGGACGCCGAGATGGCTGTAGATGTGCTCGGCCGCGGCCCGTCGGACGCCGTCCACGATGGCCGTCGTCCGTGACGTCTCCACCACGCTGCCGCCCTGGAGGAGGGCGCTGAAGCCGGCGTCGTGCCGGGTGACGAAGCCGAGGTAGCGGTCCACGGCGCGGGAGAGGCGGGGGAGGAGGGGGCCGTCGTGGGGCTCGTCGAAGCAGTGGTGGAGCTCCTCGGCGGCGGAGCGCAGCGCGGCCTCGTAGAGCTGCTGCTTTCCGCCCGGGAAGTAGCGGTAGACCAGTGGGCGGGAGACCCCGGCGGCCTCCGCCACGTCGTCCAGGGAGACGTCCTCGGGGAGGCGGTGGGCGAAGAGGGTGAGGGCCGCGTCGAGGAGTTGGGCGCGGCGCTCTTCGACACTGAGGCGGCGGTAGGCGGGGGCGGCGGGGGGCATGTGTGCAGGGTAGTTCTTCGGGGTGGTGTTTCGGGTGCGGGTGCGTGGGGGCTGGTCGCGCCCACGCGGGGGAGCCGGCGTATGAGTACAGCCCCGCACCCCTCGAGGTCCGGCAGCTCCCTACGCCAACAAGCCCGACGACCTCCACAGGCGGCGGCCCACGCCCCGTAGGACCCCTATGTCGTCCAGGAAGTCCGTCAGGCGTTTCGCGCCCGTCTGCATGATCTCGCGGCGGTGGGCGCTCGCCTTCACCTGGGCCATCGCCTCGCGCCGGTCCAGGCCGACGTTCGTGTAGACCTCCGGGTTCACGAAGGCGACCGAGAAGATGCGGGCGAACTCGCCGGAGGTGACCCGGGTGAACTCCTGGGACCACCGGGGCGCGGTCAGCATCTGGCGGCGGAGCTCCTCGCGGGCGTAGCGGACGTGGCGGGCCTCCTCCACCACGTGGATGCGGGTGACGCCGCGGATCAGGGGCTGGACGCGCTCGTCCGGGAAGGTCAGGCGCTGCATCCAGTCCAGGACCTCCTCGCCGAGGAGGGTCGCCGTGAAGGAGCCGGGGGTGGTGGAGACCGTCTTGAACAGACGGCCCATGTTCTGGTGGACCCGGCTCACCGGGTACCAGGGGGTGCCGCCCTGAGCGATCAGCCGGGCGAACATCTTCGAGTGCCGGCACTCGTCCTCGATCTCGGTGAGCGCGTACCGCACGTGGGCGCTCGTCGCCGCCTTGTCGTAGATGTGCCGGACGAGCAGTTGCATCAGGATGATCTCGAACCAGATCCCCAGCGAGGCCAGCGCCGCCGCCTCGTGCCGCGACAGCAGGATCCGCTGCTCCTCGCCCATCCGCTTCCACAGCGGGGTGTCGTACAGCGACACCAGCTCCGGCGGCCAGAACCACTTGCCCTCCTCGAAGGGCGCGTCCCAGTCGAGCTCCTCGTCCGGGTCGAAGGAGTGCTTGGCGGAGGAGGCGAGAAGCCGCTCGGCCACCTGTTCGCGGTCCTTGAGCAGACCGAGGGCGTCGCGCAGGCCGTCCAGGGCGTCGCCGTCCGTGAGGGTCGTCATGGCTCTTATGAGACTGCTTGTCAGCAAGGACGTCAATCCCTTGCGCGCGGGGAGCGCGCCGCCCAGGACGCCGCCGACGTCGACCTGCGCGCGGCTGCCGAGGTCCCCCGAAGGTCCGCCCGGAGACCCGGCAGCCGCGCTGGAGCCGGGCCGCTGGGCCCCTGGGCCGCTAGGCCGAGCAGCCCAAATCCTCGGGCACCTCGAAGCGCACCGGGTCCGCGCCCTGGGGCGGGAACGAGGTGCGCAGGGTGAAGGCGTACGGCGTCGGGCCGTGGGTGCGCAGATGCAGCAGACGGGCCTCCGCCTCCGCGACCGTCGGGCGGTGGCCCGCCGGGACCCACCACAGCGTCGCCATCGCCTCCCGCACCCGCTCGAACCACTCCCGCCGGCGCGCCAGCATCTCCCGGTGCCGCCCCTGGTACATGTACGCGGTCAGCGCGTTCGTGTCCCGCCACACCGACATGTTGACGATCAGCCACGCGTCGCCGAAGACGTCGATGCCGGTGGCGTCACCCTCCTCCGACTGGAGCCGCCAGACGAACCCGTCCGCGGCGTCCGCGTCCGCGTTGACCGGGTCGAGCGCGTCGACGAAGTCCTTCAACTCCGGTGAGTCGAGGGGGAACTTGAGGCGGGCGATGTTGACCTGGGCGAGTTCGAAGGCGGCGGTTTCCGGGGTCGTGGTCCTCGTGGCGTCAGTCATGCGCGAACCGTAGGACGGACCTGTCCCCGCCGGAAAGCCCCCGTCTCACGAACCGAGCACCGCCGCCATCACCGCCCGCGCGATCGGCGCCGCCATCCCGCCCCCGGTGATCTCCCCGCGGTTCGCCGACCCGTCCTCCACCACCACCGCCACCGCGACACTCGGCTCGATGTCCCGCTTCCCCTGCGCCCAGGAGACGCACCAGGCGTACGGCGTCCCGGAGTTGCCGATGCCGTGCTGCGCGGTGCCGGTCTTGGCGCCGACCCGCGCGCCGCGGATCGCCGCCCTCTTCCCCGTGCCCTCGCGCACCACGTCCTCCATCAGCTCCCGCAGCCGCACGGCCGTCGCCGGATACATCGCCTGCCGCGCGGAACGGGAACCGGCCGTGCCCACGGTGGCGCCGCCGTGCCGCGTGGTCCGCTCCACCAGGTACGGCTCGCGCACCTGGCCCCCGTTGGCCACCGCTGCCGCCACCATCGCCATCTGCAGCGGAGTGGCCCGGGTGTTGTACTGCCCGATCGAGGACAGCGCGAGCTGCGCACGGTCCAGCGAGGTGTCGAAGGTGCTGGTGGCCACCGGGAACGGGATCCGCACGTCCGTGTCGTTGAAGCCGAACGCCTGCGCCGTGCGCGACATCCGGGCCAGCCCCACCTCCACACCGAGCTTCGCGAACACCGTGTTGCACGACCACTCGAACGCCTCCCGCACCGAGGCGTCCGCGCAGCCGTCGCCCGAGTTCGTCAGCCGGGTCGTCGTCCCCGGCAGCCGGTACGGCACCGGCGAGTCGGTCGGCCTGTCCAGGTCCGTGACCACGCCCGCGTCCAGCGCCGCCGCCGCCGTCACCACCTTGAAGGTCGACCCCGGCGGATACGTCTGCCGCACCGCCCGGTTCAGCATCGGCTTGTCCGGATCGGCGTTCAGCCGCTCCCAGGAGGCCTCGACGCCCGGGTCGTTCCCCGACAGCAGCGAGGGGTCGTACGACGGACTGGACACCAGCGCCAGCACCCGGCCCGTCGCCGGTTCCACCGCCGCCACCGCGCCCTTGCGCCCGTCCAGCCCCGCGTACGCCGCCTGCTGGGCGCGGCGGTCGAGCGTCGTCACGACGTTCCCGCCGGGCGGGCGTCCTCGGGTGACGTCGTTCCACAGCGGAAGCGGCGCGAGCATCGGGTCCACACCGGAGAGCAGGTCGTCCTCGGTGTGCTCCAGGAACGTGGTCCCGTACTCCTGCGAGGCGAAGCCCGTCACCGGCGCGTACAACGGCCCCTCGCGGTACGTCCGTTCGTAGCGCAACTGCTCGTGGGTGTCCCGGGAACCGGTGACCGGGGCGCCGCCGACCAGGATGTCGCCGCGCGGCTGGCCGTAACGGGCGATGGACGCACGGCGGTTGGCCGGGTTGCCGTCGTGGGCCGCGGACTCCACGACCTGCACCCGCAGGGCGTTGACCAGCAGCGCCAGCAGGAGCAGGGCGCAGAACACGGCGGCGTGCCGGATGTGCCGGGTCATGGCTGCGGTACCTTCCGGGTCAAGGGGCGGTGCTGCCGTCGTACTGGCGGCGTGCCGAGTCGCTCACCCGGATCAGCAGCGCGACGATCGCCCAGTTGGTGACGACCGACGAGCCGCCCTGGGCGAGGAAGGGCATGGCCATACCGGTCAGCGGGATCAGGCCGGTCACCCCGCCCGCGATGACGAACACCTGGAGCGCGACGATCGTGGCGAGCCCGACGGCGAGGAGCCTCCCGAACGGGTCGCGCAGGGCGAGGCCGGCCCGGTAGCCGCGCTCCACCAGCAGGCCGTAGAGCAGGAAGAGCGCCGACAGCCCGGCCAGGCCCAGTTCCTCGCCCGCCGTCGCCAGGATGAAGTCCGACTTCGTGGCGAAGCCGATGAGGACGGAGTGGCCGAGACCCAGCCCGGTGCCGAGGACCCCGCCCGCGGAGAACGCGAACAGCGACTGGGCGAGCTGGTTCGGCCCGAGACCGGCCTCGATCGAGGCGAACGGGTGCAGCCAGTCCTCGATCCTGCCGTGCACATGCGGTTCGAGCCGGCCCACGGCCACCGCGCCGAGCGCCGCGAGCAGCAGGCCCACCGCGATCCAGCCGGTGCGGCCGGTCGCGACGTACAGCATGACCACGAAGAGCCCGAAGAAGAGCAACGAGGTGCCCAGGTCCCGCTCCAGGACCAGCACGCCGACGCTCAGCAGCCAGATCGCGACGATCGGACCGAGCACCCGGCCGGTCGGCACCTGCACGCACCAGATCCTGCGGCCCGCGTACGCCAGCGCCGTGCGGTTCGCCGCCAGGTACGCGGCGAAGAACACCGCGAGCAGCACCTTCGCGAACTCGCCCGGCTGGATGGAGAACCCGGCGACCCGGACCCAGATGCGGGCGCCGTTCACGGCCGGGAAGAGGATCGGCAGCATGAGCAGGACGAGCGCGGCGACCACGCTGACGTACGCGTACCGCTGGAGCACCCGGTGGTCCCGCAGGGCCGCCACGACCAGGATGAAGAGGGTGATGCCGAGGGTGGACCACACGAGCTGGGCGGGCGCCGCCCGGTCCCCGGGCGTCTCCAGGTCCAGTCGGTAGATCAGCACCAGCCCGATGCCGTTGAGGAGCACCCCGATCGGCAGGGGGAGCGGGTCGGCGTAGGGGGCGCGCAGGCGTACGGCGAGATGGGCGACCAGCGCGAGCACGCCGAGCCCGGCGCCGTAGCCCGCGGCGCCGGGCGGGAGGGTGCCGTTCTTGGCGAGGCCGACCGCGCAGTAGCCGTACACCGACAGCAGGACGGCCACGACGATGAGGGCGAGTTCGATGCCGCGGCGCCGGGGGAGGCGTACGGCGGGGGCGGGTGTGCCGGCCGCGGCGATCGCGGTGGTGGCTTCAGCTCCGGCTCCGGCACTCGTCATGTCCGGAACCTACCCAAATGCGGGGCCTTGTGAGCCTTGACGGTGAGGGTGTGTCAGCACCAGCGCGGCGCCTCGCCGATGTTCTCGATGAAGCGGGCCGAGCCCCAGGCCCAGGTGCCGTCGGTGAGGAGGTACCAGAGGGGGTTGCCGTCGACGTTCTGGCCGGGGGTCTTGCAGAAGATCGAGACGATCTCGCCGCGGTGGACGGAACGGATCACCTGGCTGGCCCGGGTGGGCTTGGTGCGCAGGAGCAGGGTGTTCGCGGTGACACGGCCGCGGAACAGGCGCTGGGGGTCGTTGTGACCGCCCTGGTTCCATCCGCCGTCGCCGCCCTGACCGCCGCCCTGGTTCCATCCGCCGTCGCCACCTTGGCCGCCGCCCTGGTTCTGCCAGTTGCCGCTGTTGCCGGTGCCGGTGCCGGTGCCGGTGCCGTTGCCGTTGGAGTTGCCATTTCCGTTGGAGGTGCCGTTGCCGTTCCAGCCGTTGCCGGTGCCGTCGCCGCCGGTGTCCCAGCCGCCGTCGCCGCCCCCGCCCTGGCCTTCCTCGTCCCAGGCGCTGGTGCCGGGGTCGCCGCTGTCGCCGTTCCAGTCGTCGTCGGCGGTGGCGGGGGTGGCGACGGCCGCGGTGACCAGTGCGCCGACGGCGGTCGCCAGGGCGAGGCGGGTGAGGGCGGAGCGGCGCAAGGACATGGCGATACCTCCATGAAGAGGGCGGAACCGGCTCAGAAGCTGACTTGTCGCCAGATTAGGAGCGGCCCGCGCATGTCGCCCGTCACACTGCGCCATCGGGGAGGGTGACCGCCTGAGGCAGCGTCAGCGTGGCGACGGCCCCTCCCTCCGGGGCGTTGGTGAAGGCCAGCGTGGCCCCCAGCACCTCCGCCTGGCCGACGGCGATGGTCAGCCCCAGCCCGTGCCCCTTCGCCCCGCCCTCCGTACGGAACCGCTGCGGCCCGTGCGCGACGAGGTACTCCGGATAGCCGTCGCCGTGGTCCCGAACGGTGACCGCCGGCCCGTCCACCGTGAGGACGACGGGCGCCCGCCCGTGCCCGTGCGCGTTGGACACCAGGTTGCCCAGCACCCGCTCCAGGCGCCGCCGGTCCGTCTCGACCCGTGCGTTCCGTACGACCCTGATCTCGGTGTCGGCTCCCGAGGCCCGCACGACCCGCCGGGCCAGCGCGCCCAGCTCCTCGGTGCCCAGCTCCAGCCGTTCCCGCCCGGTGTCGAGCCGGGAGATCTCCAGCAGGTCCTCGGTGAGCGTGCGCAGGGCGGCCACCCGGTCGCGGACCAGCTCCGTCGGCCGGCCGGGGGGCAGCAGCTCGGCCGCGGCGTGCAGCCCCGTCAGCGGGGTGCGCAGCTCATGGGCCACGTCGGCGGTGAAGCGCTGCTCGCTCAGCAGCTTGCTCTGCAAGGTGGCCGCCATGGTGTCGAGGGCGGCGGCGACCGCGCCCACCTCGTCCTGCGGCCGGCCCCTCTGCTTGGCCCGGGGATCGTCCACGCGCGCGTCCAGATCGCCGGCGCTGATCCGCCGGGCCACCCGCGCGGTGGTGTGCAGCCGCCGGGTCACGCGGGTCACCGCGAACGCCCCGACCAGCAGCGTCGCACCGATCGCCAGCCCCGCGGACCACAGGATCGCGGAGTCGAGCGCCTCGATGGTGCGGGCGCTCTGCGCGTAGTCGACCCGCACGGCGAGGGCCCGTCCGCCGTCGGCCGGTCCGGCCGCCCACATCGTGGGGCGCCCCCGGGTCTCGGCGACCATCGTGCCGCGTTCCCCGCCCAGCGCCAGCGCCCGCAGCGGGGCGGGCAGCCCCGGCGGGTCGACGCCCGCGCCCCAGCCGAGGGTGTCCCCGGCCTCGAAGGCCTCCGTCGCGTCGTCGAGCCGGGACAGGGCGAGGTCCCGGGCCTGGCCGACGGTCTGGTTCGTCACCGACACATGCACGAGGACGCCGAGCAGGGCGGCGAGCGCACAGCACATCACCGTGATGAAGACGGCCGCCTTCAGGGCGAGCGTGCCGGCCCAGCGGGGGAGCGCGAGCCTCATCGGCCGCTCGCGGAGGCGGAAGGGGAGGCACTGGGGGAGGCGTGGGGGGCGGGGGATCTCCTCGGGTCGCCGATGCGCAGCATCTCGTCGTGGGTGAGCAGCATGGCGCGCTGCTGCTGGTCCCAGGTCCACTGGAGGCGGTACTCGTACCCGGCGACCTCCGAGGGAGCCCGGATAATCACCGAGTGGCCGGCCAGTTCGACGCCGCTCACCGCGTCCTCGTAGGCCATGATCTGGACGAGCCTGTGATCGCGGACGGTGTACACGCGGACGGCGGTGAGGTTGCCGGGCAGCTGCCGGAAGCCGAGCGTCATGTCGTCGCGCCCGTCCCCGGTCAGATCGCGGTAGTAGGCCTTGAGGACGGGACAGGCGCGTCCGGCTTCCCCGCCCTTCCCGCAGGCGCTCATGCGCCGGGCGGTCACCTCGTACGCCCCGGGTCCGTAGTCGCCCGGCTTCGCGGCGATCTCCGCGCGGACGACGGCGACCGGGTCCACCTCGTGGATGTCCCCGCCGGGGACGGTGACGCCCTTCACCACCTCGGTCTCCACCTCGCCGATCGCGAAGGCCGGGCTGGAGGCGGGGGTCAGCCCGGGCCAGAGCCGGTCCGGGCTGATCGCGGTCGGGGTGGCGCCCGCGCCCTGGAGTCCGCCCGCGTCACCGCAGGCCGCGGTCGCCGAGGCCAGCAGGGCGGCTGCGGCCACGGCGAGGGCGACGCGGGTGGGGCGGCTGGGCGGCACGGGGCTCCTGAGGTGCAAGGCGATGCGGGGCCCCGTACACCTTATTGCGTAGGGAAGTCCGGTTTGTGTACCAGGTGCGGTAGGGCCGAAAGGGCGGAGAGGAAACGATTGTGCATGGTCATTCCGCCAGTTCCTCCAGCAGTCTGGCCGTCGGCAGTCCCGCCCGCAGGTACTCCACGAACAACTCGTTGTGCAGCGCCCACGGCGAGCGCCGCGACCGTATCAGCCGGATCGCCTCGTCGGCCGGGTGCCCCCGCCGCATCAGGGTGTGGGCGACGACCAGCCCCGACCGGTTGTACCCGCTGTAGCACCGTACGAGGATGCTCCGCCCCTGGTCCAGGGCCTCGCCCGCGGCCTGCGCCAGCCGGATCACGCCCGCGAGCTGGGTGCCGTCCAGCGGCCCGTCCGGAATCGGCCACACATGGTGGACCACCCCCGGGTCGGGCCCGTGCCCGGACCGGGCCCGGGTCAGCGTCTGGACGAGATCGAACTCGTCCCGCACCACGGCGAGGGCCGGCTGTCCCGCGGGCCCCCGGTACTCATGACAGCCCATCCACAGCCCCGGCACGATCTCGTCCCACGGACGGTCCGGAGCCGGTACCTCGGGTTGCTTTCTGCGGGTCCGCAACGGCGCCTCCCCACGCGCGCTCCCTGAGGGCCCTTGTCCTCTGCCCGATAGTGCGGGACATGACACAGGCCCTGAGCCCTATGACCTGCCCAACTCCTCCCCAAGGTAACCGCCTTCTTGCCCTCGCAGCACCCTGCCTGTTCCCATGGTCACAGGGGTGATGACGCATGACCGGACTACGCGTCGTACCGACCTGGCGGCATGGCCAGGAGCGGCTCTACGTCTGTCTCACCGACGGCAGGAACATCGCCTGGTACGACCGTGAGGCGGCCAGGATCAATCTGCTCGCCGACGATCGCCGGGAGGACGTCCTGGAGGCCCTCCGCCCCTTCGTGACGGGCTCGGTCGCCATCGGACCGCCACCCGTGCCGACCCCCGCGGAGCTGGCCCGCCTCGCCCTCCACCCGGACGACGACCTCGCCCCCAACCGCCCCGGCGAGGCCCTCCTCGTCTCCCTGGACCGCGATCCGGCCCCCGCACACCGTCTACGGCCCGATCCGCGCCGGCACGCCCTGACCGCCGAGCAGACCGTCGGTGACGCCCTGGACCGTCTCGACGGTGCCGGCTGGCACACCCTGCACTCGATCCCCCTCCCCGGCGGCGACCGCCTCCACCATCTGGCGATAGGCCCCGGCGGCCTCTTCACCGTCCACGCCCTCTACGCCCGCAAGCAGCGCGTCCGCGTCTCCGACCCCCACGTCGCCCTGGGCCGCCGGGACCCCGAGCCCCTGCTGCGCCGCCTGCGCATCGACGCCGCCCGCGCCTCCCACGCCCTGACCGCCGAGGTCCACGCCGTCCTGGCGCTGGTGGGCCCCACGGAGGTCACCTTCACCGCGGCCCCCCGCGAGGTGCGGGTCCTCACGGCCCCCGAGATCGACGACTTCACACGCCTCGGCGGCGTCCTGAAACCGGCGGACGTGGAGGCACTCCACGCCATGGCCCGCGACCGCACCACCTGGACCCACCTCTGACGTGGTCCGACGCGGGCGCGGCCCGTCGGCCGGGCGGGGGACCCGGTCTCAGGGCACCTCTCCCGCACGCCCCGCATCGAACACCGGCGCGAGCAGATCCCCCCACTCCCGCACCCGCTCCACCACCTCCCCCACCCCCAACACCACCCGCTCGGCCTCCCCGGACTCCACCACCTCCCCCACCTCCTCCCACCGCACCGGCGCCGACACCCACGGCTGCTCCCGCGCCCGCAGGGTGTACGCGGCGGCCGTCGTCTTGCGCGCCGCGTTCTGACTCCAGTCCACGAACACCTTCCCGGGCCGCAGACTCCGCGTCATCCGATGCAGCACCAGCCGGGGCATCTCCCGCTCCGCCTCCACCGCCAGCCGCTTCGCGTACTCGGTGACCCGCTCCGACGACGCCCCCCGCACCGCCGCCACCAGATGCAGCCCCTTCGACCCCGATGTCTTCGCGTACGCCTCGATCCCGTCCTCCGCCAGCCGCTTGCGCAGCCACAGCGCGACCTCGCAGCACTCCACGACCCCCGCCGGCGCCCCCGGATCGAGGTCGAAGACCAGCCGATCGGCGTGCCCGGGATCCTGGACCACCCACTGGGGCGTATGGAACTCGGTGACCAGATTCGCCGCCCACACCAGGCTCGGCAGATCCTGTACGACCACCATCCGGGCCGGCCCCTCCGACCGGGGCACCTGGGCCGTGGTCACCCACTCGGGCGTCCCCGGCGGCACGTTCTTCGCGAAGAACATCTGCCCGCCCGGCCCGTCGGGGTACCGCAGGAAGGACAGCGCCCGGTCCCGCAGATGGGGGAGCAGGACCTCGGCGACCGAGACGTAGTAGTGCAGCACCTCGCCCTTGGTGAAGCCGGTCGCCGGATACAGCACCTTCTCCAGATTGCTGAGCGCGAGCCTCCGCCCCTCCACCTCTGTGATCGGCGTCATACGATGAGAATCACATGAAACCACCGCATAACGCTCCATATGTGTCAGGAGGTCGCTGCCCGTGCGATCCATCTGGAACGGCGCCATCTCCTTCGGCCTCGTCAGCATCCCGATCAAGCTGGTGAACGCCACGGAGAGCCACTCGATCTCCTTCCGCCAGATCCACACCGAGGACGGCGGCCGCATCCGCTACCGCAAGGTCTGCGAGCTGGACGACCGCGAGGTGAGCTCGGCGGAGATCGGCAAGGGCTACGAGGACGCGGACGGCACGATCGTCCCGATCACCGACGAGGACCTGTCCCACCTCCCCCTGCCCACCGCGAAGACGATCGAGATCGTGGCCTTCGTCCCGGCCGACCGGATCGACCCGCTCCAGATGGACGCCGCGTACTACCTCCAGGCCGGCGGCGCCCCCGCCGCGAAGCCGTACACCCTCCTGAGGGAGGCCCTCAAACGCAGCAACAAGGTCGCGATCGCCAAGTACGCCCTGCGCGGCCGTGAACGCCTCGGCATGCTCCGCGTGGTCGGCGACGCCATCGCCATGCACGGTCTGCTCTGGCCGGACGAGGTCCGCGCCCCCGAGGGTGTCGCCCCCGACACCGACGTCACCGTCCGCGACAAGGAACTCGACCTCGCGGACGCCCTGATGGACACCCTCGGCGAAGTCGACCTCGACGAACTGCACGACGAGTACCGCGAGGCCGTCGAGGAGGTCATCGCCGCCAAGGCCGCCGGTGAGACACCCCCCGAGGCCCCCTCCGCACCCTCCGGCGGCAAGGTCCTGGACCTGATGGCGGCCCTGGAGAAGAGCGTGCGCGCCGCGAAGGAGTCGCGCGGCGAGGAACCCCCGGCGGAGGCCGGACTCAGATCCCCCGCCCGCCCCAAGCAACCGAGCGGAAAGAAGTCCACCTCCACGAGCAGGACGACCGAGCCCTCCGCACGGAAGTCGACGGCGAAGACGGCGAAGACCGCCAAGTCGGCCCAGAGCGCGAAGAAGGCCACGTCGTCGACGAAGAGCACGGCGAAGAAGACCGCCACGAAGAAGACGGCGGCCAAGAAGACCCCGGCGAAGAAGACGGCGTCCCGCAAACGCACGGCCTGACCGCCCTCCTCGGGTCAGACAGCCTCCTCCAGGGAGCCGGGAGCCTCCACCGCCTCCCTCCGGCGCCGCGCCCCCACCCACCCGGCGAACATCACCATCCCCGTCCCGACCGCCAGCCCCATCGCGGCCGCGAGCGGAAAACGGCCGCCGTACGCGAAGCCGTGCCCGGCGAAGTACGTCAGCGCCCAGACGCTCACCCCGATCCCGGCCCACAGCCGCCACGCGGCCACTCCCCGGAGCCCGGCGACGGGCCGCACCCGCGCGCCCAGCACCGCCAGCCCCCGCTCCAGCGGCCGCAGCGCGGCGAGGACGCACCCCAGAACACCCCCGAGCACCAGCAGCCACGGCACTCGCAGCCCCCACCAGCCCGCCGATCCGTACGCCGGCTGGGGCGCGAGGCCGGTCGGACAGAAGGCGCCGGCGACCACCAGCACCGGCAGCATGTGCCACAGATACAGCGTCATGCTGGCGGTGCCCAGCCCCCGCACGGCCCGCCACACGATCTCCCGCCGCAGCATCCGCCGCACGCCCGGCGCGACGACGAGAGCCACCCCGACCTGCGCCACGGCCCACGCCAGCATGGCCACGGAGGGCGGGTCGGTGTTGCTCGGGTCCTGCCCGGTCACCAGGATCAGACTGACGGGAAACGGCCCGAGCCCGACGAGAAGCGCGAACGCGACGCCACCCCCCACCGCCATGACCAAGGGCAGGCGGGCCCCCGGCCCCCGTCCCCTGCCCAGCGCCCCATCCCGCCAGCAAAAGCCCAGCTGATACACCACCCCCCACACCACCAGGTAGTTGAGCGCCCCCAGCACCTCGGCGAGCCCCGCATACGGCCCGTCACCGCCCAGGACGACGATCGCCCCCACCCCGACCCCCACCACGCCCATCCCCACGGGAACCCGCACGCCCCACCGCAGATGCAGGGCGTACAGCGCCGGAGTCAGCGCGCTGAGCAGCAGATAGACCGGCAGGAACCAGAACTGCATCGCCATCGCCCACCCCACCATCGCGAGGGTCCCCGGATCCACCCCGGCCCCCGCGCACACCCCGACGGCGAGCAGCACGAGACCGCTGTACACGGCCACCGGCAGCAACAGCCGCACCGCCCGCTGCCCCACCCACCCCGCACTCGTCGCCCCACCGTCCCGCGCCCGCCCCCACGACCCGCTCGCCGCGTGGCCTCCGGCGAGGAAGAACAGCGGCATGATCTGGAAGCCCAGCGTCAGCCACTGCGTCCAGGGCACGGTCGCCAGCAGCTCCGGCGCGCCGATCCGCCCGTCCTCCCGCCGGACCAGCCCGGTGATCACCCAGTGCCCCACCACGACGAGCACAATGGCCCAGGCCCGCAAAAAATCGACGTATCGGTCCCGACTCCCACCCATGCCCAGCATGGTGACCACCCCGCCCCTTCCCCACACCCTCCACAGCCGTGTCGCAACCCACCCGTGCCCACCCCGACATCACCCGCTGGGCGGAGAAAACCGCTGTGGGAGCGGCGGAGGGCGCAGAGGCCCAGGAGGTCTGCGTTCCATGGGTCGCCCAGGACGCCCGCTCCCGCGTTCTCGCGCTGCCTCGCCTCGGTCGACATGTCGTTCCGGGCATCTTGACGCCGCGAATGTTACCGGTAACATCGGTCCACGTCGGCGTCTCACACCCCTGCCCACACTGCCGTGGGCCGTCCGCCCCTGGAGCCCGCGTGACCGATCACTCCACGCAGCAACGGCGCACCCCGCCGCGGCCGGCACCCATGGACGCCTCAGCCCACGCCACCACCCCCACGCCCGTCTTCACCACCCCCGCCGTCTTCACCACCACCCCCGCCGTCGTCGCCTCCTGCGTCGGCTTCGTGCTGATCGGCGCGCTCCAGGCCCTCTACGGCCCCGCGATCCCCGCCCTCCGCGAGGAGTTCGGGCTCTCTCCCTCCGCCGCCGGTCTCGCCCTGAGCGCGCACTTCGTCGGCGGAGTCGCGGGAGTCCTCCTCTTCGACCGCCGTTACGGCCGTACGGGCAACCGCCGGATCCTCGGCCTCTCGTACCTCCTCATGGCCACCGGCGCCGCAGCCTTCGCCCTCGCCCCCACCTGGCCCCTCGCCCTCACCGCGGCCCTCCTCGCGGGCCTCGGCTTCGGCGGTATCGACTACGGCCTCAACCAGCTCTTCGCCACCGGCTTCGGCCACCGTTCCACCGCGATGCTCAACATCCTCAACGCCCACTTCGGAATCGGCGCGATCCTCGGCCCCGTCCTGATCGGCGCGGCCGGCGCCGACCGCTACCCGGCCGTCTTCCTGGCCTTCGCCCTGGTCACCCTCCCCCTGCTCCTCTGCCTGAGGGGAGTGAGCGACAAGACCGTCCACCCCACCGCCACCCTCACTCCCGCCGACCCCGAAGGCGCCCCCACCGCCGCCCTGCGCTCCGTACTCACCGTCTTCGTCACCCTCTACGTCCTGCACGTGGCCATCGAGGCAGGCGTCGGCGGCTGGGAACCCACCCACCTGGAGACCATCGGCTACGGCGCCGGCCTCGCCGCGACCGCCACCTCGGTCTACTGGCTGATGATGACCGTGGGCCGCTTCCTGGTGGCGCCGCTCGCCCTGCGCTTCTCCGCCCAGACGATCATCACCGTCTCCTGCGCGGGCATGACGGCCTCCCTCCTCCTGGCCGCGATCCCGCCCCTCGCCCCCTACGCCTACGCCGCCGTGGGCCTCTTCATCGCCCCGATCTTCCCGACCGGCCTCCCCTGGCTCCACCGCGCCGCCCCCCACGCCCGCAGAGCCGGCGCCCTGGTGATCGCCGCCTCCATGGCCGGCGGCGTCACCGCGGGGCCGACCCTCGGCAAGGTGATCGAGTGGTCCGGCGTCAACGCCGTCCCCCTCCTCCTGGCCGCCGCTTCGGCGACCTGCCTGGCGGCGACCCGCTGGCTGATCCGCAGCACAAAGGCCCACTGATCACCATGCCCCGGGCTGATCCGGACCGCGAAGGCCCATTGAGCACCGAGCCCCGGGCTGATCCGGACCGCGAAGGCCCATTGAGCACCGCGCCCGGGCGACCCCACTAGGCACCGCGAAGGCCCACTGAGCACCACGCCCGGGCGACCCCGGTAGGCACCACAAAGGCCCATTGAGCACCATGCCCCCGGGCGCCCCCGGGCGCCCCCGGGCGACCCCGGTCGGCACCACTTCAGACACACCCACCCCGAAGAAGGGACCCGTATGCCCGCCCTGACCACCACCCCCGACGGCTTCCTCCTCCACGGCGCCCCCTTCCGCATCCTCTCCGGCGCCCTGCACTACTTCCGCGTCCACCCCGACCACTGGCCCGACCGTCTCCGCAAAGCCCGCCTCATGGGCCTGAACACGGTGGAGACCTACCTGCCCTGGAACCTCCACGAACCCACCCCCGGCACCCTCGACCTGGACGGCCTCCTCGACCTGCCCCGTTTCCTGCGCCTCGCCCAGCAGGAGGGACTCCACGTCCTCCTCCGCCCCGGCCCGTTCATCTGCGCCGAGTGGGACGGCGGCGGCCTCCCCCACTGGCTGACCTCCGACCCCGACATCCGCCTGCGCACCAGCGACCCCCGCTTCACCGACGCCTTCGACCGCTACCTCGACCTCCTCCTGCCCACCCTCCTGCCGTACATGGCGGCAGCGGGCGGCCCGGTCATCGCCGTACAGGTGGAGAACGAGTACGGCGCGTACGGCGACGACACCGCCTACCTCAAGCACGTGGAGAGCAGCCTGCGCTCCCGCGGCATCGAGGAACTCCTCTTCACCTGCGACCAGACCGACGGCGACCACCTCACCCGAGGCACCCTCCCCGGCGTCCTCGCCACCGGCACCTTCGGCAGCCGCGTCGACACCTCCCTGGCCCGTCTGCGCGAACACCAGCCCGAAGGCCCCCTGATGTGCTCGGAGTTCTGGATCGGCTGGTTCGACCACTGGGGCGGCCCGCACCACGGCCGGGACGCGGCGGACGCCGCCGCCGACCTCGACCGCCTCCTCGGCGCCGGCGCGTCCGTCAATATCTACATGTTCCACGGCGGCACCAACTTCGGCTTCACCAACGGCGCCAACCACCACCACGCCTACGCGCCCACGGTCACCTCGTACGACTACGACGCCCCCCTCACCGAGAGCGGCGACCCGGGCCCGAAGTACCACGCCTTCCGTGACGTGATCGCCCGTCACGCCCCGGTCCCGGACGAGCCGGTGCCGTCACCGTCCCCCAAACTTCCCCCCACCACGGTCGAGTTGACCCAGCGGCTCCCGCTGTTCCGCCGGCTCGGTCACGAGGGCACCCGCTCCGACGATCCCGTCACCGCCGACGCGCTGGGCCGACGCGCCGGATACGTCCTCTACCGGACCGAGCTGCCCGGCACGGGATCCGGCCTGCTCCACTTCGAGGGCGGAGTCGGCGACCGCGCCCAGGTCTTCGTCGACGGCGCCCCCGTGGGCGTCCTCGAACGCGAGCGCTACGACGAGACGCTCCCCGTCCACGTCCCGCGCCCCGGTGCCGTCCTGGACGTCCTGGTGGAGAACATGGGCCGGGTCAACTACGGCCCCCGCATCGGCGTCCCCAAGGGCCTGCTCGGCCCGGTCACCCTCGACGGCGAGACCCTGCGGGGCTGGGACTGCCACCTCCTGCCCATGGACGAGGTCCCGCCCGCCCTCGCCTTCACCCCGGCGACCAAGCCCACCTCGGCCGAACCGACCTTCCACAAAGGCGAGTTCGAGGTCGCCGAACCCGCCGACACCTTCCTCTCCCTCCCCGGCTGGACCAAGGGCCAGGCCTGGATCAACGGCTTCCACCTGGGCCGCTACTGGAACCGGGGCCCCCAGCGCACCCTCTACGTCCCGGCCCCGGTCCTGCGCCCCGGCACCAACGAACTGATCCTCCTGGAACTCCACGGCACCACCACCCCCGAAGCCCACCTGACCGACACCCCGGACCTGGGCCCGAAGACCCCCTGACGCCCACGCGCCCGCCCGCGCCCACCGTCACCACCCCGACCCGGAGACCGCCACCCGATGCCGCATCACCACATCCAGGTCCCCACCCCCTCCCCACCCCCACTCCGCGACCACCTCCCCTTCTCCGACGCCCCCACCGCCCCCGACCCCATCGCCGTCACCAGCCGCTGGCTCACCCGCGCCGGCCGCCCCTGGTTCCCGGTCTCCGGCGAGTTCCACTACTCCCGCCACCCCGCCGCCCACTGGGAGGAGGAACTCCTCAAGATGAAGGCCGGCGGCATCACGGCGGTCGCCTCCTACCTCATCTGGATCCACCACGAGGAGACCGAGGGCGACCTCCGCTTCGACGGCGACCGCGACCTCCGCCGCTTCGCCCGGCTCTGCGCCCGCCACGGCCTGGACCTCATCCCCCGCATCGGCCCCTGGTCCCACGCGGAGGTCCGCAACGGCGGCCTCCCCGACTGGGTCATGGCCCGCACCCACGCCCCCCGCACCGACGACCCGTCGTACCTCACCGCCGTACGCCCCTGGTTCGAGGCCGTCGCGGCGCAACTCCGCGGCCTGGACAGGGCGTCCGGCGGCCCCGTCATCGCCCTCCAGATCGAGAACGAGCTGTACGACCAGCCCGACCACCTGCTGACCCTGAAGCGGATGGCCCGTGACGCCGGCCTCGACGCGCCCCTGTGGACCTCGACGGCCTGGGGCGGCGTCCGGCTCCCCGGCGACGAACTGCTCCCGCTCTACGGCGGCTACCCGGAAACCTTCTGGACCGAGCACGACGGCGGCTGGCCCGACACCTGCCGCAAGCACTTCTTCTTCACCCACCAGCGCGACGACGAGGGCATCGGCGCCGACCTGCGCCCCACGACCGTACGCGGCACCGACCCGTCGGCCCACGCGGACCGTTTCCCCTGGGCCACCTGCGAACTGGGCGGCGGCATGGCGGTCGCCTACCACCGCCGCCCACGCGTCGACGCCGCCGACATCGGCGCCCTCGGCCTCACCAAGATCGGCTGCGGCTCGGTCTGGCAGGGCTACTACATGTTCCACGGCGGCACGAACCCCCTCGGCGACCTCACCACCCTCCAGGAGTCCCACGCCACCGCCTACCCCAACGACCTCCCGGTCCTGACCTACGACTTCCAGGCCCCGCTCGGCGAGCACGGCCAGTACCGTCCGTCGTACGACGAACTCCGCCTCCAGCACCTGCTGCTGGCGGAGTTCGGCGAGCGGATCGCCCCCATGGAGTCGGCCCTGCCCGCCGACGGCCCCGACGGCCAGCACGACCGCACGACCCTGCGCTGGGCGGTCCGCACGGACGGCCGGGCCTCCGGCTTCCTCTTCGTCACCAACCACCAGCCGCACGAGCCACTGCCGGCCCACGAGAACACCACCTTCACGGTCGCGTTCCCGGGCACCGAGCCGCCCCTCACCCTCCCCACCACCCCCGTCACCGTCCCCTCCGGCGCCTACTTCTGCTGGCCGCTGCGCCTGGACGTGGCCGGCCTCCGCCTCGACTGGGCCACCGCCCAGCCGGTCTGCACGGTCGCCGACGACGACGGCCGTACGATCCTGGTCCTCGCGGCGACGGACGGCATCGACCCCGAACTGGCCCTGGACGCACGCACGGTGGGAAAGATCACCGGAGCCGGCACGGTACGGCGGGAAGCCGGCCGCCTCCTGGTCACCGGCCTGCGCCCCGGCACCGAGGCCCTCGTCGAGACGGAGACCGCCGACGGCGGCCGGGTCGCCCTGCTCGTCCTGGACGCCACGACGGCCCGTACGGCCTACAAGGGCACGGCATGGGGAGCGCCGCGCCTGATCCTCTCCCCCTACGGGGTGGTCCTCGACGAGGAACGGGACGAGGTACGCCTCCACACCCGGACGGACGCGCGCCCTGCCGAGCCGCCGGTCCTGGCGGTCCTCCCCGCCCCGCCCCACCCCCCGACGGTCTCCGGGGCCACCCTGACGGGGACCCCGGACGGCCCCCTGACCCGCTACACCCTCCACCCCGACCCCACGACCCCCGGCACCCCGCTGCCCGAACCGTCCCTCACCCTCCTCCGCCCCCCGGGCCCTCCACCGGCCCCCACCACCGGTGTCCTCGCCCGCGCGAGCGCCCCCGCCGACGAGCACTACGACGCCGTGGCGGCGGTGTACCGGGTGGACGTCCCCGGGGATGTCCCCGAGGGCACCCTGCTGCGCCTGCACTGGACCGGGGACACGGCACGGGCGTACACCCGGACGGGGGAACTGGTGGCGGACCAGTTCTTCGCGGGCCACCCCTGGGAACTGGCGGCGGACCGGCTGCCGCCGGGCGAGCCCCTCCTGCTGAAACTGCTGCCACCGGCCCCCGACGCGAAGGTCCACCTGCCGGTGGAGGCGCCGCCGGGCGTGGCGGAGGTGAAGCGGGCGGAGTGGGTGACACGACGCCGGTGGACCCTGCGCCCGGCCTGAGGCGCGGCCCGGGAAAGGCCCGGGGGAGGCCTGGGCCGTTGCCCTCCTGGCCGGACCTGCTCCGGCCTCTGCGCCCCGCCCGGCCTATCCTGTGGGTCAGCCGGGCGGGGCAGGCCCGGTGGATCCGCGGTCGGCGTCCGGCCCCGCCGCGGAGCAGCCCCGGCCGAAGGAAGCAGAGCACCCACCATGACCCCAAGCGCCGCCGACGGCCCGGCGACCAAGGGACGCAGCCGCCGCAACTTCGCCGGCGCGCGCCCCGTGATGGACGACGTGGCGAAACTCGCCGGCGTCTCCAAGCAGACGGTCTCCCGGGTGCTCAACGACAACCCGGCCGTCCGCGCCGAGACCCGCGAGGCCGTCCAGCAGGCGATGCGCACCCTCGGCTACCGCCCCAGCCGCAGCGCCCGTTCCCTCGCCAGCGGCCGTACCCGCATGCTCGGCGTGATCTCCTTCGACGCCGCCCGCTACGGCCCCGCCTCCACCCTGACCGCGATCAACACGGCCGCGCAGGACGCCGGTTACCTGGTGAGCTCGATCGCGCTGGACACGGCCGACAAGGACACCGTCGTCCGCGCCGCCGACCGTCTCTCCGCCGAGGGCGCGGACGGCGTGATCGCGATCGCCCCGCAGCTCTGGGTCGCCCGGGCCCTGGCCGAGGCCCACCTGGACACCCCTTTGGTGGTCATGGACAACGACCTCGGCGACGGCACCCCCCTGGTCACCTCGGACGCCCGCACCGGCGCCCGCAAGGCGACCGAGCACCTCCTGTCCCTCGGCCACCCCACCGTCCGGCATGTGGCGGGCCCGACCGGCTGGACCTCGGCCGACCGCCGCGCGGACAGCTGGCGGGAGACCCTGAAGGCGGCGGGCGCCGAGATCCACGCCCCGCTCATCGGCGACTGGAGTGCCGACTCCGGCTACGACCTCGGCCGCGAACTCGCCAAGGACCCCTCCGTCACCGCGATCTTCGTCTCGAACGACCAGATGGCCCTGGGTGTCCTGCGCGCCCTCCACGAGGCCGGCCGCCGCGTCCCCGAGGACATCAGCCTCGTCGGCTACGACGACATCCCGGAGGCCGCCCACTTCCTGCCCCCGCTGACCACCATCCGTACGGACTTCACCGACATCGGCACCATCTCGCTGCGCATCCTGCTGGACCGCATCGACGACCGGCTCGACGCCTCGTCCGGCCCCCGGACACCCGTGCCGCCCCTGACCCTGGTCCCCGTGGAACTGCGCGTCCGGGACAGCACGCGCCGGGCCCACTGACCGTCGGCGAATTGGGGACCGCGCTCACCCCGAGGGCGTGAACGCCCGCACCCGCACCCCGGTGTCGCAGATGCGCACCGCCTTCTTCTTCCCGTCCGAGGTCGTGAACGCCGGTGTGAGCGGCCGTGATTCGCCGGGCGGGACGACGTCGAGCCCGGTGATGGGGTCGCACTCGTCGAGGCTGGTGAAGGTGAGCGCGGCGGTGGCCGAAGCACCGGGCGCGAGGCTGACCTTCGCGGCCTCGGCGGCCGACCCGGCCCAGTCCACCGGCAGTTCGGTCCGCCCCGTCTCGCCCTCGAAGAGCAGGGACGGGAAGCCGCGTACCGTACACGAGCCGTCGCCCTTGTTGGTGAGCACGAGGGAGACCCTGCCCTCCCCGGTGCCGCGTGCCACGGCCGTCAGATCCTTCGTACGGCAGTGGTCGGCGGCGGGGCTGGGCAGCGAGTCGGCGCCGAAGAGAACACCGGCGGACGGAGTGGACGCACCGGTGCCCGTGTTGCCGGCGCCCCTGTCTGTGTCCGCATCTGCGTCTGCCGTGGCGTCTCCGTCGGCGTTCGCCCCGGCAGCCTCCGGACTGGACCCGCTCCTCGGGACGTACCCGGCCTCGGACGACGAGGACGATCCGGCACCGGACGCCGAGTCGGAGCCGGACGAGCAGCCCGCCACCCCCATGAGAAGCAGGACGGCGGCGGCGTAACTCATGGGTCGGCGCATGTCTCCTGCTGGTTCGTCGAACGGACAGACGGATGGATTACGGCCCCCGGGCCACCTGCTGCGAGCGTATTGCATAGAATCCACGGCGATCACATTCACCGGCGCTGCGCAGCGCACCGCCTTTGGGGGGAAAGGCACACAGGTGCAGTCGAGCGACAACTCCATGCATACGGGCGGGACCGACGGCATACGGCGCCGGAGGTTCCTGGGCGCCGGAGCCGTCACGCTGGGAGCCGCGGGGGCGGCGGCCGCCGGGCAGTTGCTGCCGGGCAGCGCCTCCGCCTCGGTGAGCGGGGCGGCGGCCACGGCCGGCGCGGGCACGGAGGTGAGCGGCACCGTCTTCAAGCTGGGCGTCGCCTCCGGCGATCCACTGCCGAACGCGATCGTTCTGTGGACCAGGGTGACCCCCGCGAACCAGGGCAGCTCGGGCATCCTGCCCTCTTCCGTGGCCGTGACCTGGGAGCTCGCCTCGGACAGCGGCTTCGCGACCGTCGTCAAGAGCGGGACGGCGACGGCGAGCAGCAGCCTCGGACACAGCGTCCACGTCGACGTCACGGGCCTGACCCCGGCCACCGACTACTGGTACCGGTTCAAGGCCCTGGGCCGCACCTCGATCACCGGCCGCACCCGCACCGCGCCCGCCGCCGGCAGCACCCCCGCGAACATGCGGATCGCGCTCGCCTCCTGCCAGAACTGGCAGCACGGCTACTTCACCGCCTACCGGGACATGCGCGAACAGCAGCCGGACCTGGTGCTCTTCGTCGGCGACTACATCTACGAGAGCTCCGCGTACTCGTACCGCGTACGCCGCCACGAGGGCACCGGCCAGCCCGTCACGCTCGCCCAGTACCGCGCCCGCCACGAGCAGTACAACACCGACCCCGACCTCCAGGCGATGCGCGCCGCCGCCCCGTTCGTCGTCGTCTTCGACGACCACGAGGTGGAGCAGGACTGGGCCGGTGACGTGGCGAACGACCCGACGGCCTGGCCCACCGCGAAGTTCCTGGCCCGCCGGGCCGCCGCCTTCCAGGCCTTCTACGAGCACATGCCGATCCGCGCCGCGCAGAAGCCCAGCGGCCCGGACGTCCTGATGTACCGCTCCCTCGACTTCGGCACCCTGGCCCGGCTGCACGTCCTGGACACCCGGCAGTACCGCGACGACCAGGCCACCACCGCCGCCGGCGCCCTCAAGGACGGCCGCGTCATCATGGGCGACACCCAGCGGACCTGGCTGGTGAACAGCATGCGCGCCTCCGGCGCCCGCTGGAACCTCGTCGCCTCGCAGGTGATGATGGCCGAGACCGACTTCCTCGCCGGGGTCGGCAAGGAGTGGTCGTACGACGCCTGGGACGGCTACCAGAAGGAACGCGCCGCCCTGCTCGCCGAGTTCCAGGACGTCCGCAACCCGGTCGTCCTGTCCGGCGACCGTCACCGCACCATCGTCAGCGATCTCAAGCTGGACTTCGACGACCCGGAATCGGCCGTGGTCGGCGCGGAGTTCGTCGGGACGTCCATCTCCAGCAGCGGCGACGAGGACCTGGCGGCGTTCGCCGCCGAGTGGGCGCCCAAGCTGGCGGACAACCCGCACTGGAAGATGATCGACGCCCGGCGCGGCTATCTCCTCTTCGACATCACCGCCGACGGCATCGACGCCCGGCTGCGGTCGATCTCCACGGTGGTCACCAAGAACGGCACGACCACGACGGCCGCGACCTTCCGCGTGGAGGACGGCGTACCGGGCGTGCACCAGGTGGGGGTGGAGCGGGAGACGACGACGGCGAGCACCGAGCAGTCGCCCTCCCCCCAGGAGACCGCGACGACGACGGCCCCGGAGGAGACCCCGACCGGCACCGACGGGCCGACGGACACGGTGCCGGACACGGCGACGCCGACGGACCCCACGACATCCTCGCCGAGCGACGCCACCGCGGAAACGTCCGCCGACGCGTCTGCCGCGGCCCCCTCCACCACCCCCTGACCCTCCGGGAGAGAACGTGTTCACCACCCGATCCCGGCACCGAGAAGAAAACGCCGAAAGCACCGGCCGCCGACGCTCCCGAAGGTCCGCCAGGAAGGCATGGGCGCTCGCCGGCACGGTGGCCGTGCTGGCGGCCGGCGTCTTCGTCCTGTCGCCCGGCGACGCGGGCGCGACGGCCCCGGCACGCGGCGACTTCGACGGCGACGGCACCTCCGACCTGGTCTACCGCAATGTGGCGGGCCAGTTGTACGTCAACACGGGCGCGGCCGAGACGATGGCCCTCGACACGGACGTCGCCAAGGTCAAGGACGTCCTCACCCCGGGCGACCTCGACTCGGACGGCGTCCAGGACGTGCTGACGCTGAGCCCCACCGGCGTGCTCTTCCTCCACTCCGGCGTCTACGCCCGCACCCCCGGCGGCCTGGGCTCGTACCGCACGGTCGCGTCCGGCTGGCAGATCTACAACAAGGTCGTCGCCCCGGGGGACCTGAACGGCGACGGCAAGGCCGACCTGCTGGCCCGCACCCCGGCCGGCACGCTCTACTTCTACCCCGGCAAGGGCACCGGCGCGTTCGGCAGCAGGGTGACGATCGGCACCGGCTGGCAGCAGTACGACGAGCTGATCGGCGCCGGCGACCTCACGGGCGACGGCATCGGCGACCTCCTGGCCCGCACCCCGGCGGGGGTCCTCTACCGCTACACGGGCAAGAAGGGCGGCACCTTCAACGCCCGGGTCAAGGACCCGAAGACCGACTGGGCGTCGTACGGCCAGATCATCGGCGGCGGCGACTGGGACGGCAACGGCAAGACCGACCTGCTGGCCCGGGACTTCGCCGGCCAGCTCTGGTTCTACCCCGGCAACGGCAACGGCACCTTCGGCACCAGGTCGGCCCGCAGCAAGGGCTGGGGCAAGGTGACCCAGTTCGCCGGGGCGGGCAACAACCCGCACGTCGGCAAATACGGAACGATGGCCCGCACTTCGGCGGGAGCGGTCTACAGCTACCAGGTGACCGGCACCGGCACCCTCACGAGCAAACTCCTGGTCGGCACGTCCTGGCCCTCCTCCACCACCCGCCTGGCCTACGCCGTCTCCCTGCGCCAGAACGGACTGGCCGACCTGGTCGTCCAGTCCATCAGCACGGGCAAACTGACCAACCCGGCGTCCTACGCCCTCGCGGACCCCACCCTGGCCACGGGCTCCACCTCCTACAACCGGATTGTGGGCCCCGGCGATGTGACGGGCGACGGCAAGGGCGACCTGCTGGCCGTCACCACCTCCGGCACCCTCTACCTCTACCCGGGCGACGGCACCGGCACCTCGGTCGCCTCCCGCGTCAAACTCAGCTCCGGCTGGCAGGCCTACAACGCGCTGATCGGCGCGGGCGACGTCACCGGCGACGGCCGCCCCGACCTCCTCGCCCGCGACACCGCCGGCACCCTGTGGCGCTACGCGGGCACCGGCTCCGCCTCGGCCCCCTTCTCCTCCCGGGTCAAGGTCGGCACGGGCTGGCAGACCTACAAGAAACTCTTCTCCCCGGGCGACGCCAACGGCGACGGCAAACCCGACCTCATGGCCACCACCTCCACCGGCGCCCTCTACTTCTACGCCGGCACAGGCACGGGCGGCTTCAAGCCCCGCGTGAGCAAGGCGAGCAGCGGCTGGGACGGGTGGGCGGACCTGCTCTGAGCCGTCCGAGCGGCGTCGCGTGAACGCCCTGGTGAACGTCCCAGTGGACGCCCTGCGAACGTCCCAGTGGACGCCCTGGTGAACTTCCCAGTGGACGCCCTGGTGGACTTCCCAGTGGACGCCCTGGTGACGTACGCCTGATCGCACCCGTAGACCGCCGGCCCAGGTGGGCCGGGCCGGCGGCCTCGTCCGGTCTCGGCCGCGTGACGCAGGCCGACAGATGCTGGTGGCACCTGCCGCGTCGCATGTCGCCCCGTCACCGCACCCCCGCCCCAGGACTTCCGTCCGGTTCGCGCTCTACACCTGGGCCGACCGGCTGGCGACCCTCACGGTATGGGGGTTTCGGACGAGACACCGCGAAGGCTGGGCACGGGCCGGACGCGCTGCCCGCACTGCGGGCTGGTGCAGGACCGGGTGGCAACCCTGGACCACGACTGGGTGCTGCTGGAGCCCGACATGCACCCGCTGGCCCACACGGTGCCGGCGGAGCATCGCTGGATCGAGCTGTCCGACGGACGGGTGACGGTCTACGGCGTGTGCCCGCCGGACCAGTTCCAACGGTGCCGCGTCGAGCACCGCCTCGCCTGTTCGGCACAGCCACTGCCGGACCTATGGCCCTGGCTGACGACCCTACGAGGCGAGAACGCCCGCCACTCCCAACGCCAGAACGCCCCGGAGCCACCCCCGCCCCCTGAGGAATGGCCGGACGCCGGCTGAGAGCCCCACCGCATTCTTCAGCTCAGCGGATAACCAGCTTTGAAGATGTCCTGTTCGAGATCGGACAGGGTGATCTCTGCATTCAACGCCCTGACCACCTGTTCGGTCAGGGGACGTGATGAGAAGACATGACGAACCGCCTCCAGGTCGACCGGAACCTCGTAGTAGTCCTCGGCCCACCGCTGAAACGCCTCGGGCGAGCGATCCACCAGCAGGCGGAACAGATGCTCGGCCCCGTCCGGATCCTCCATATCCCTCTCGGGGAAGTCGATCGTCCCCGTCCTCCAGCCGTCGTCTCCCGTCTCCCGCCACATGCACGCGGTGACGACGGGCATCCCGTCCTCATCCGTGAAAGCAGGCTCCTCTACGCAGGACCGAAAGACGTCGGGCACCTCATCCACCACTCCGGGCCAAGGCCCGTCCCCGGCATAGGGGCTCATGGCCGATTCGTGATCGAACCCACGAACGTAGGCACCGGCGGCCGAGAAGACGATCGCGTACTCGTCGCCCGACCCGTTCCGCATCGAAGCCATCGACGCACTCTCGGACCAACGGTCGTCGAAGGAGTGGTAACGGTCCCCCCACTCAGGACTCAGAACCGCCTCCAGAACGGCCAGAGAACGACAGTGCTCACGAAGGACAGCCAACTCGGGCATCCGCAGGGCAACATCATGAACGGTCACCCCGCCATCCAAACGCACACCACTGACAGGCGAGGCCCTGGCCGACGGTCCCCGACACCCGCGAGAACGGTGGAGCCGCTCCCCATCGGAAACCGAAGGTGTGTGGGCGGATACCGGCGTGCCCGCGGCCGTCGCCTCGCGGGTCCGTTCGCCGCCATGTACTTCGGCGGACTTCGGCCGGCGGCGGAGCGGTGGGCCTCGTAGAAACGGGCAGGGGCCGTCCCGTCCGTGACCTGCTACCGCGTAGGACAGGATGCCCGGCTCCTCGCGCTCCCACCGGCCGTCGCCTCCTCACCGCTCGCGAGTCGGCCGAACGACCTCCGTCACTCGGCGCTGTCGACCTGGCTCAACGCGGGCGTTGACCCCACCGAGGTGGCCGAGCGCGCCGGCAACAGCGTCGAGGTCCTGCTGACCCGCTATGCGAAGTGCCTCGACGGACGGCAGGACGTCGCCAACCGGCGTATCGAGGACCTCCTTCGCGAGTACGTGTGAGGCACCCTGCACCGCATCGAAGCTCCGGGCATCTTGTCCGGGGCCTCTCTCGTTTTGGGCCTTACCCTGTTGCGATGCTTCGAGCCGAGAGCGGACGAGGGGGGCTCGTGGAGCTGAAGGTCACGCGCTGGAAGCGGTACGGACATGATCGCTGGTACGCGAATGTGCCGGATGGCACCGCGGTCGGCTGGGCGGACGTGAGGACGGGGGACATCACCGTCCTGGTCGATCAGTATCGCGACGACGTGATCGCCGTGCTGACACACCACTTACGGGACAGCCCCGAGCCGGTCTTGCCGCAGGAGGCACCTGAAGCTGAAGTTCGCCCGATGCTGCCGCCTCTGACGCCGGCAGACGACCTGTCCACCAACCGTCCCGGTGAATCCCTCCGGGACCTGCTCGCTTCATCCGGCCCAGGTCTCATCGAGCGAGTCGTCTCACTGCTTCTGCGGCGCCCCACGGAGTGGGATTCGTGGCGTAAGGGCCTGGCGGGGGAGAGGCGAGTAGGAGCCGAGCTGGACCGCTTGGCGCGTCATGGATGGCGGGTCCTGCATTCCATCCCCCTGGCCAGCAACGTGGACGTCGATCACTTGCTGATCGGGCCCGGAGGGGTGTTCAGCATCAATACGAAGCACCACCACAACAGGGCTGTATGGGTCGGCGACGACTCCGTGAGGGTCGATCACGGAAAACCGGCGCCCTACGCACGCAAGAGCCGGGCGGAGGCCAAGCGAGTGGTCCGAGTGCTTGAGCACTATTGCGGCTTTCCCGTACCGGTGGAGCCAGTGCTCGTCTTCGTCGGCGTGACTGATCTAAAGGTGGTCGCCACTCAGCTCAGCGTGCGCGTGTACCAGGAGCGTCAGGTAGCCGCACTGGCACCGCTTTCGGGGGTGCTGACGGCTGAGCAGGTTGAGCAGGTGTACGGCGTCGCTCGTCATCGCCAGGCTTGGAGCCGGGCCTGAGTCGGTGCGTCTCAGTGAGGTGCTGGCCTTCCCTGCGGGGGCTGTGGGTGGTCCCCAGGGGTGTGACCATCGTCGGAGTGCCCTGTCAGTGCCGTCTCTTACGCTCCGCTCTTGAACAAACAGTTCGAATGGAGAGGGGACGCGGATGGGCGGCAACGCATGGACCCGCACGGGCCCGTATCAGCGTGATCTGGAGGCCGCGTTCCGGCAGGCCCAGGAAGACGAGTTGGCGCGGGACAACCACGGTTTCGAGGGCCGGTCCGTCGAGGAACTGTGGCAAGACCCGGAGTGGCAGGAGTACATCTTCACCGGTGGGACGGGGACCGTGCTGGACTTCCCTCTCATGATCGAGGCCGCGGACACCGACGACGGTCCGTTCATGCGGCCGCTGACCGATGGCGAGGTGCGTGCGTGGGCTCCTCACGGCCGGCCCACCTACGAGGAGTGGGACGCCGCTCTCGATTCCGAGCGGTTGGATTTCCCAGGCCGCGCCCAGGGGAACTGCACAGTGCTTTACCGCGACGGCAAGCCCGCGCAGATCGGCTACTGGGGGGTCACTGCCGACTAGGGCGGAACCGGTACCGCCTTGCGAGTGGCCCCTCCACCTTTCCCGGGGCCACATCGTTTTGCGGGGGCTCACCTGGCGTGACGCTCCAAGATCCCGTCCACGCCTCCCGTCTACAGACCCCGACATGCGGCCGCTTCGGGCCGCATACCCCTGCACATACGCGAAGACCCCGACCGCAGCGTTTCCGCTGGTGACGGGGTCTTTGGGCACCTGATCCAAGGTGCCCCCGGCAGGATTCGAACCTGCGCACACGGCTCCGGAGGCCGTTGCTCTATCCCCTGAGCTACGGGGGCGTGTCGGGCGGGAGCTGTTTGCTCGCGGCGACGGGTAGAACACTACCAGCTCCCTCGGGGTGTTCATGAACGGGTTTACGGGGGCCGGGGAGGGGTGGGTGTCGCCCGCAGGGGGTGGAAGTGGGGAAAACCCGGACGCGGTGGCCGGTGTCGACCTACTCTCGAGTTGTGCCAGGCGCGTCGGGTCGGGTGCTTGTTGTGGACGACAACAAGGTCATCCGGCAGCTGATCAGGGTCAATCTCGAGCTTGAGGGTCTCGAGGTCGTGACCGCCTCCGATGGTGCCGAGTGTCTGGAAGTCGTTCATCAGGTGCGGCCCGATGTCGTGACGCTCGATGTCGTCATGCCCCGCCTGGACGGCCTCCGGACCGCCGCTCGGCTGCGTTCCGATTCACGGACGCGTGATCTTCCCCTCGCGATCATCAGTGCGTGTACTCCGTACGAGGTCGAGGCCGGCCTTGAAGTCGGTGTCGACGCCTTCCTCGCCAAGCCCTTCGAGCCCCATGAACTCGTCAGCGTCGTAAGGAAGTTGCTGGAGGGGAAGCGGCCGGAGCCGGAGAGCGTCCCTGGCGCCGGGGGCGCGGGCGGGGGAGCGGTCGGGCTCGGTTTCGGCACTCCCCTCGGGGCCGGGGGAGGCGTGGGAGCGGGACAGGGGAGCGGAGGGCCCGGCTCGGAATAGCGAGCAGGGGGAGGAGGCTGGTCATTCGGTCTTCGGGGCAACGGGCTCGCCCGGTCTTCGGGTCGTGGGTTTGCCTTCTCCGCGAGCCGAGGGGTTCGCCCGGCCTTGGGGTCGTGGGTTCGCCTCTTCCTCGGGCTGTGGCTTCGCCCCCTCTTCTGGCCGAGAGGTCTGCCTCTGCCTCCCCTTCGGGCCAAGAGGCTTGCCCGGGCTTGGGGTCCTGGGTCCGCCCCCCTCAGGCTGTGGGTTCGCCCCTCTTCGGGCCAAGAGGCTCGCCCCCCGGCCCAAGAGGCTCGCCTCCCCCCAAGCCAGGACGCGCACCTCCCCCAAAGCCAAGCAGCTCGCCCAGTCGTAAGGCCAAGGCCTTACCCCCCTTCGGAGGGAGAGGAAAGCGTGCCGTTTCCCCTCCGGCGTCCACATCGCGGGACCTCTCCAAACCGGCTCGCCTACCCACCCCCCTCCTCCCCTACGCTTGTCCCGTGACCCCCGTCGAGCTCTCCCGCACCGTGCTGCACGCGGTGCGTCGTGCTGTCGACGCCGGGGAGCTGAGCGTGGCCGTTCCGGCGCGGGCGGTGGTCGGGCCGCCGGGGCCCGGGGGCGCCGGGGACTACGCCACGAACATCGCCCTGCAGCTCGCCCGCCCCGCCGGGCAGCCCGCGCTGCGGGTCGCCGAGGTGCTGCGGACCCATCTCGCCGGAGCGGACGGCATCACCCGCGTCGAGATCACCGGGCCCGGCTTCCTCAACATCAGCCTTGATCACGGCACCGCCGCCACCGGGCTCGTTGGGCGGATCCACCGCGAAGGGCCTCGGTACGGGCACGGTGACACCCTCGCCGGGCAGGTGTACGAGCTGCGCGTGCCGTTCGAGGTCCGGGCCGAGGTGCTCGCCGACGCACTGGCGCGGATCGTCGCCTCGCAGGGCGGGCGCGTCGCCACGCGGCACCGTGATCCCGGGGACATCGACAAGCCCCCCAAGGGCATCGGCCCCGAGCCCTTCGAGCTCCGCCCCCGCCCCGCCCCCGAGGACCCCACCCCCCTCGGGCTCGACGCCGCGTGCTGGGCGTTGCTCCATCCCGCTCCGCACGACTGCCCGCGCATCACCGCCGATCACCTGGTCCAGCGGGAGAGCAACCCCCTCTTCCGGGTCCGTTACGCCCACGCCCGCACCCGGGCCCTCAGCCGTAACGCCGCCGATCTCGGATTCAGCGCCGAGCCCGGACCCGTGGACCCTTCCGGCAACCCCGAACCGGCACAGCTCCTCCCCCTCCTCGCCGACTACCCCCGCGTCCTCGCCACCGTCGCCGCGCTTCCCCGGCCGGAGGGCGTTGCCGCGCCCTCGCGGCTCGCTCGGCATCTCGTCGGGGTCGCGGACGCCACGCTGCTGCTGCTTCCCCTCGTGCTGCCGCTCGGCGAGGAGAAACCCTCGGCCGCCCACCGTGCCCGGCTCGCGCTTGCCGAAGCCGCCGGGACGGTGCTGGCCGGCGGCCTGTCCCTGCTCGGCATCGACGCACCCGATCACCTCTAGAGAGCCAGCCAGAACATGAGCCGTTCCGCCCACCCCGCCGGGCCCCGTCACGCCGATGTCCTTCCCGAGGGGCACTACTCCGCGCCGCCCAGTGACCTCAACGTCCTCGACCCGAAGGTCTGGGCGCAGACCGTCGAGCGGGACGGGGACGGGGTCGTCACCGTCGGGGGCATCGACGTCAAGCGTCTTGCCGAGGAGCACGGGACCCCCGCCTACATCCTCGACGAGACCGACTTCCGGGCCCGGGCCCGTGCGTGGCGCGGCGCCTTCGGGAGCGACGCCGACGTGTTCTACGCCGGCAAGGCGTTCCTGTCGCGCGCCGTCGTGCGGTGGCTGCACGAGGAGGGGCTCAACCTCGACGTGTGTTCGGGGGGTGAGCTGGCCACCGCGCTGTCCGCGGGGATGCCCGCCGAGCGCATCGCCTTTCACGGGAACAACAAGTCGGCGGAGGAGATCGAGCGGGCGGTGAGCGCCGGTGTCGGGCGGATCGTGCTCGACTCGTTCCAGGAGATCGTGCGGGTCGCCCACATCGCGCAGTCGCTCGGTAAGCGGCAGCGCGTGCAGATTCGTATCACCGTGGGGGTGGAGGCGCACACCCATGAGTTCATCGCCACCGCCCACGAGGATCAGAAGTTCGGGATTCCGCTGGCCGGGGGTCAGGCCGCCGAGGCGGTGCGGCGGGCGCTGAAGCTCGACGGGATCGAGCTCATCGGCATTCACAGCCACATCGGCTCGCAGATCTTCGACATGTCCGGGTTCGAGGTCGCCGCGCACCGGGTCGTCGGGCTGCTCAAGGACGTCCGGGACGAGCACGGTGTCGAGCTGCCCGAGATCGATCTGGGGGGCGGGCTCGGGATCGCGTACACCAGCGACGACGATCCGCGTGAGCCGCACGAGATCGCCAAGGCGCTGACCGAGATCGTCACGCGGGAGTGCGAGGCCGCGCGGCTGCGGACGCCGCGCATCTCGGTGGAGCCCGGGCGGGCGATCGTCGGGCCCACCGCCTTCACGCTGTACGAGGTCGGGACCATCAAGCCGCTCGACGGGCTGCGGACGTACGTCTCCGTGGACGGCGGGATGTCGGACAACATCCGTACCGCGCTCTACGACGCCGAGTACAGCGTCGCTCTCGTGTCGCGGACCTCGGATGCCGCGCCGATGCTCGCGCGGGTCGTCGGCAAGCACTGCGAGAGCGGGGACATCGTGGTGAAGGACGCGTTCCTTCCGTCGGACCTGGCACCGGGTGACCTGATCGCCGTACCGGCGACGGGTGCTTACTGCCGGTCCATGGCGAGCAATTACAACCATGTGCTGCGGCCGCCGGTGGTCGCCGTGGCCGACGGGGAGTCGCGGGTCATCGTCCGCCGGGAGACGGAGGAGGATCTCCTGCGGCTCGATGTCGGGTGAGGGAAAAGCCGAAGAGAAACGAAAAACAGACGCGCGGGAGAATCTTCTGTCTGCCGCCCCTGTGAAAATGAAATACATGTCTCACAATCCGGACCGGGGATAGAAACTCCGGTCCGGTGAGTGAGACTGGTCCAACCGTAGACGGTATGAGGAAACGAGGTCGGATGATGCGTACGCGTCCGCTGAAGGTGGCGCTGCTGGGCTGTGGAGTGGTCGGCTCAGAGGTGGCGCGCATCATGACGACGCACGCCGACGACCTCGCCCAGAGGATCGGCGCACCGGTGGAGCTCGCCGGCGTCGCCGTGCGCCGGCCCTCGAAGGTGCGCGACGGCATCGACCCGGACCTCGTCACCACGGACGCCACCGCCCTCGTCAAACGCGGGGACATCGACGTCGTCGTGGAGGTGATCGGGGGGATCGAGCCCGCCCGGACGCTGATCACCACCGCCTTCGCGCACGGCGCCTCCGTCGTCTCCGCCAACAAGGCCCTCCTCGCCCAGGACGGCGCCGCGCTGCACGCCGTCGCCGACGAGCACGGCCGGGACCTGTACTACGAGGCCGCCGTCGCCGGGGCCATTCCTCTCATTCGGCCGTTGCGGGAGTCCCTTGCCGGGGACAAGATCAACCGGGTCATGGGCATCGTCAACGGGACGACCAACTTCATCCTCGACAAGATGGACAGCACCGGGGCGGGCTACCAGGAGGCCCTCGACGAGGCCACCGCCCTCGGGTACGCGGAGGCCGACCCCACCGCCGACGTGGAGGGCTTCGACGCCGCCGCCAAGGCCGCCATCCTCGCCGGGATCGCCTTCCACACGCGCGTGCGGCTCGACGACGTCTACCGCGAGGGGATGACCGAGGTCACCGCGGCCGACTTCGCCTCCGCCAAGAACATGGGCTGCACCATCAAGCTGCTCGCCATCTGCGAGCGGGCCGCCGACGGCGGCTCGGTGACCGCCCGCGTGCACCCCGCGATGATTCCGCTGACCCATCCGCTCGCCTCCGTGCGCGGCGCGTACAACGCCGTGTTCGTGGAGTCCGACGCGGCCGGTCAGCTGATGTTCTACGGCCCCGGCGCCGGCGGTGCCCCCACCGCCTCCGCCGTGCTCGGCGACCTCGTCGCCGTCTGCCGCAACCGGCTCAGCGGGGCAACGGGGCCCGGCGAGTCGGCGTATGCCGCCCTGCCCGTGTCGCCGATGGGTGACGTCGTCACCCGCTACCACATCAGCCTGGACGTGGCCGACAAACCGGGCGTTCTCGCCCAGGTGGCCACCGTCTTCGCCGAGCACGGCGTATCGATCGATACGGTTCGCCAGCAGGGCAAGGACGGCGAGGCCTCCCTCGTCGTCGTCACCCACCGCGCGTCCGACGCCTCCCTCAGCGGGACCGTCGAGGCGCTGCGCAAGCTCGACACCGTGCGGGGTGTCGCCAGCATCATGCGGGTTGAAGGAGAGTAACCAGCAATGACCCACCAGTGGCGCGGAATCATCGAGGAATACCGGGATCGGCTGCCGGTGTCCGACAGCACCCCCGTTGTGACGCTCCGCGAGGGCGGCACGCCTCTCGTGCCCGCGCAGGTGCTCTCCGAGCGCACGGGCTGCGAGGTCCACCTCAAGGTGGAGGGCGCCAACCCGACCGGGTCCTTCAAGGACCGCGGGATGACCATGGCCATCAGCAAGGCCAAGGAGGAGGGCGCCAAGGCGGTCATCTGCGCCTCCACGGGCAACACCTCCGCCTCCGCCGCCGCCTACGCCGTCCGCGCGGGCATGGTGTCCGCCGTGCTCGTGCCGCAGGGCAAGATCGCGCTCGGCAAGATGGGGCAGGCCCTCGTCCACGGCGCGCAGATCCTCCAGGTCGACGGCAACTTCGACGACTGCCTCACGCTCGCCCGCGAGCTCAGCGACAACTACCCTGTCGCGCTGGTGAATTCGGTCAACCCGGTGCGGATCGAAGGGCAGAAGACCGCCGCCTTCGAGATCGTGGACATGCTGGGCGACGCCCCGGACATCCACGTCCTGCCGGTCGGCAACGCGGGCAACATCACCGCGTACTGGAAGGGCTACAAGGAGTACGCCGGCGACGGCATCGCCTCGAAGACGCCCCGGATGTGGGGGTTCCAGGCCTCCGGCTCCGCGCCCATCGTGCGCGGAGAGGTCGTCAAGGACCCGTCCACCCTCGCCACCGCGATCCGGATCGGCAACCCGGCGTCCTGGCAGTACGCGCTGGCCGCGCGGGACGAGTCGGGCGGCATCATCGACGAGGTGACGGACCGTGAGATCCTGCGCGCCTACCGGCTGTTGGCCGCGCAGGAGGGTGTCTTCGTGGAGCCCGCGTCCGCCGCGTCCGTGGCGGGTCTGCTGAAGGCCGCCGAGCGCGGCGACGTCGACCCGGGCCAGCGGATCGTCTGCACGGTCACCGGCAACGGCCTCAAGGACCCGGGCTGGGCCACCGAGGGCGCCCCGCGCCCGACGGTCGTCCCGGTCGACGCGGCGGCGGCAGCGGCCCGCCTGGGTCTCGCGTAGAACATCCCCGCGGAGTGCACCCGCGGAGAACATCCGCGGGGAACACTCGCGGAGATCCCTCCCCGCGGAGAACATCCCCGCGGAGTACATCCGCGGGGAACGCTCGCGGGGATCCCTCCCCGCAGAGAACATCCTCGCGGGGAACCCTCCCCGCAGAGAACATCCTCGCGGGGAACCCTCCCCGCAGGGATTACCCCGGCAGGGGTGCACAGGGGGCTTACGACACGCATCGTGCGCCTCCTGTGCGCCCTATGTCGCCGCAGAACCTTCCTTCGATAGGCTGTACTGAACCCGCCCGCCGCATATGCCGCAGCGCCGTGTCGCTCTCGCGGCCTGAGGGCCCTCACGTATCCATCGCAGGTCATTCGACAGTCACGCAGCTCAAGGAGAGTCATCGAGAGATGGCCGGTCCCGCCTTCCGCGCCGCCCCCGTCCGGGTGCGCGTCCCCGCCACCAGCGCCAACCTCGGCCCCGGCTTCGACGCCCTGGGCCTGTCGCTGGGGCTCTACGACGACGTCGTCGTCCGGGTGGCCGACTCCGGGCTGCACATCGACATCGCGGGTGAGGGCAGCGAAACGCTTCCGCGTGACGAGAAGCACCTCCTCGTCCGGTCCCTGCGCACCGCCTTCGACGTCCTCGGCGGTCAGCCGCGCGGCCTGGAGATCGTCTGCGCCAACCGCATCCCGCACGGCCGGGGCCTCGGCTCCTCCTCCGCCGCGATCTGCGCCGGCATCGTCGCCGCGCGCGCGGTGACCATAGGCGGCGAGTCCAGGCTCGACGACGCGGGTCTGCTCGAGCTCGCGACCGAGATCGAGGGCCACCCGGACAATGTCGCCGCCTGTCTGCTCGGCGGATTCACGCTGTCCTGGATGGAGGCCGGCGCCGCGCGGGCGATCAGGATGGAGCCCGCGGATTCCATCGTTCCGGTGGTTTTCGTCCCCGGAAAACCGGTGTTGACGGAGACGGCGCGCGGTCTGCTCCCGCGTTCCGTGCCGCATGTCGACGCCGCCGCAAACGCGGGCCGTGCCGCGCTGCTCGTCGAGGCCCTGACCCGGCGCCCCGAGCTGCTGCTGCCCGCCACCGAGGACCGGCTGCACCAGGAGTACCGCGCCCCCGCCATGCCGGAGAGCGCCGCCCTGGTGGAGCGGCTGCGCGCCGACGGGATTCCCGCGGTCATCTCCGGCGCCGGACCGACGGTGATGGCGCTGGCCGACGCGGGAACGGCCGACAAGGTCGAGGCTCTGGCGGGCGCGGACTGGGCCGCGAACCGACTGGCCCTGGATCTGCAAGGGGCGAGTGTTCTGCCGCTCGCTCCCGCTGGTGAAACGCACTCCGGCGACATTTAGTGCACGGTTGCCGGATTTCGAGAGGGGGAATGTTTGTTGGATCCGGTAGTGTTAACCTCAAGTCTGCACCCGACCCCACCATGGCGAGGTGCTTCGTGTCCCCGTCCGGGACAGACATTCTTCCGGGAGCTCCCCAAGCCGCACTGCGTTCCGTACGTCGTATCTGGGCAGTACGCCGTACACCGGCGCTGAGCGGTCTGCAGGGCACGCTCCGGAATCGGTGCTACCACGCCACGTGACACTGGGTGTCACGGTTCGTCGGGGAAGCGCCATCACCAGCAAATTCTCTCTCCGCCGTTGTGGCGGACCACCGCCCCGGCTTCGCCAGAGCAAGGACCGAAGCCGGACAGCACAACCGGTCGCCGAGCCAGACAGGCCGACGTCCGCTCCAGGGAAGGACCCTTCGTGAGCGACACCACCGATCTGATGGGCGCACGTGTCGAGGAGACCGCTGCCGCGCCCTCCACGGACGCCTCCGCGCCTGCCACCGGTGCCGGCTCCCGGCGGCGCCGCGGTACCGGCCTCGAGGGCATGGTGCTGGCCGAGCTGCAGCAGGTCGCATCCGGCCTCGGCATCAGGGGCACCGCGCGGATGCGCAAGAGCCAGCTGATCGAGGTCATCAAGGAGGCGCAGGCCGCCGGCGGCGCCGCCCCGGCGAAGGCCGACGCCCCGGCCGCCGAGACCAAGCCCAAGCGTCGCGCCACCTCCAAGGCCCGCACCGGCGAGGACACCGCCGAGAAGAAGACGGACGCCGCCCCCAAGGCCGAGGCCCCCGCCGAGAAGGCCGTGGCCCAGCAGCAGATCGAGATCCCCGGTCAGCCCGCCAGCAACGACGCTCCCGTCGAGCGCCGCCGTCGCCGCGCCACCGCCGAGGCGGGCAGCCCGACGGCTTCCGGCGCCGAGACCGTCGTCGCCGAGGCCAAGGCCGAGCCCAAGGCCGAGACGCCCGCGCAGCCGCAGGCCGAGGCCCGCACCGCCGAGGCCGGCGAGGCCGACGGCCGCCGCCAGGGCCGCCGTGAGCGCGGCGACCGTCCCGACCGCGGTGACCGCGGCCGGGACCGCGACCGCGGTGACCGCGGCGACCGCCGCGGCAAGGGCGACGACCAGCAGGGCGGCCAGCAGCAGCGCGGCCAGCAGACCCAGCAGCAGAGCCGCCAGGACCGCAACGTCGGCCCGCAGGACGACGACGACTTCGAGGGCGGCCGTCGGGGCCGTCGCGGCCGCTACCGGGACCGCCGTGGCCGCCGTGGGCGTGACGAGATCGGCGCCGCCGAGCCGCAGCTCGCCGACGACGACGTCCTGATCCCCGTCGCGGGCATCCTCGACATCCTCGACAACTACGCGTTCATCCGGACCTCCGGCTACCTGCCCGGCCCGAACGACGTGTACGTCTCCCTCGCCCAGGTCCGCAAGAACGGCCTGCGCAAGGGCGACCACATCACCGGCGCGGTCCGTCAGCCCAAGGAAGGCGAGCGGCGCGAGAAGTTCAACGCGCTGGTCCGCCTCGACTCCGTCAACGGCATGGCGCCCGAACACGGCCGTGGCCGCCCGGAGTTCAACAAGCTGACCCCGCTCTACCCGCAGGACCGCCTCCGTCTGGAGACGGACCCGGGCGTGCTGACCACCCGCATCATCGACCTCGTGTCGCCGATCGGTAAGGGCCAGCGCGGTCTGATCGTGGCCCCGCCGAAGACCGGCAAGACCATGATCATGCAGGCGATCGCCAACGCGATCACGCACAACAACCCCGAGTGCCACCTGATGGTCGTCCTGGTCGACGAGCGTCCGGAAGAGGTCACCGACATGCAGCGGTCGGTCAAGGGCGAGGTCATCTCCTCGACCTTCGACCGTCCGGCCGAGGACCACACCACGGTCGCCGAGCTCGCCATCGAGCGCGCCAAGCGCCTGGTGGAGCTGGGCCACGACGTGGTCGTGCTGCTCGACTCGATCACGCGTCTGGGCCGTGCGTACAACCTCGCCGCCCCGGCCTCCGGCCGCATCCTGTCCGGTGGTGTCGACTCGACGGCCCTGTACCCGCCGAAGCGCTTCTTCGGTGCGGCCCGCAACATCGAGGACGGCGGCTCGCTGACCATCCTCGCCACCGCGCTGGTGGACACCGGGTCCCGCATGGACGAGGTGATCTTCGAGGAGTTCAAGGGCACCGGCAACATGGAGCTCAAGCTCGACCGGAAGCTCGCCGACAAGCGCATCTTCCCCGCGGTGGACGTCGACGCGTCCGGTACCCGCAAGGAGGAGATCCTGCTCGGTGCCGAGGAGCTGGGCATCGTGTGGAAGCTGCGCCGGGTGCTGCACGCGCTCGACCAGCAGCAGGCGATCGAGCTGCTCCTCGACAAGATGAAGCAGACCAAGTCGAACGTCGAATTCCTGATGCAGATCCAGAAGACGACGCCGACGCCGGGCAACGGAGACTGACCCCACGCCCGACCGCGTGTAGGCGTCTCATAAGGGCCGCCCCCTTTTCCAGGGGGCGGCCCTTCGGCGTGTCGGTGGGCGTTGTTACGATCACGCCCTTCGGTCGGGCGTTCGAGCCGGGGCCGGAGCTCAGACTTCTGATCCCTAGGGGGGACTCGAGTGGGTACACCCACGTCCGGGGGCCGACGGCACAGACGCCGGATACGGATCGCCCTGCCCGTCGCCGCGGCCGGTCTGGCCGCGGCCGTCGCCGGTGTGTTCGTGACGACGCCGGCGGGGGCGGCCACCACGGCGCCGACGCCCGTCCACAGCACGCCGTCCACGTCCGCGATCGAGGCACGCCTGGCGACCGCCCTCGCCGGCGACGACACCGCGGGGGAGACGTCCAAGTCCTCCCTGAGCGCGAGCAGGAGCAGTGGCTCGGCGTCCGTCGACCCGAAGATCATCGGCGGTTCGACGACGACCATCACCACCGCGCCGTACATGGCGCAGCTCTGGTACGGCGACGACCGCGGCACCTCCACCACCAGCGACGACATCGGCTTCTTCTGCGGAGGCGCGGTCGTCGCCCCGACGAAGATCCTCACCGCCGCGCACTGCGTCGCCGGGTACGACTGGAAGGCGCACGGCGCCGTCATCACCGGCACCGCGCAACTGCTGTCCGAGACCGCGAGCGGCGGTATCGACCTGCACGGCGGCACCGCCAGCGGGGTCTGGCGGCAGTGGAACAACCCGTCGTACGACGACTACACCATCGACAACGACCTCGCCGTCCTGACCCTGCCGAACCCGGTCAAGGCGACGCCGATCCCGATGACGACCGCCGGCGACACCGCGTCGTACACGGCGGGCACCACCGCGCAGGTCTTCGGCTGGGGCCGCACCAGCTCCACCAGCGAGGACATCTCGGACACGCTGAAGACGGCCGAGCTGCCGATCCAGTCCAACGCCACCTGCTCCGGCGAGTACGGCAGCGACTTCATCGCGGGGCACATGGTGTGCGCGGGCGAGCCCGCCACCGGCTCCGACGCCGGCACCACCTCCGCGTGCAACGGCGACTCCGGCGGCCCGCTGGTCGTCGGCGGCAAGGTCGTGGGCGTCGTGTCCTGGGGCGTGAAGGACTGCGTGGCGGCGGGCGCGTACAGCGTCTTCACCAAGCTCACCACGTACGTCGCCGCCGCCCACCCGCGTGTCGACGACACCAACCTCAGCGGTGACCACAGGGCCGACCTCTTCGTGCGCAACTCCTCCACGAAGACCGGCTACGAGATCGACTCCAAGGGCACCACGCTGGCCTCCCGCCAGTCCTGGGGCTCGTACAGCGCCTGGAACCTGGTCCTGCAGACCGACCTCGACCGCGACGGCTACACGGACTTCGTCCAGCGCCGCGCCTCCGACGGCGACCTGTACTGGCGGCACTACGTGCTCTCCAGCGGCACCTGGACCAGCAACCTGATCGGCGACAACTGGAAGAGCCGGCTCGCGGTCGTCGCCCCCGGCGACGTCACCGGCGACGAGCTGCCGGACCTGCTGTCGGTGGACTCCGCGGGCGTGCTGTGGATCTACCCGGGCAAGGGCAACGGCAAGTTCGCCACCCGGGTGAAGGTCTCCACCGGCTGGAACCAGTACAACGTCGTCCGCGGCCACGGCGACCTGACCAACGACGGCAGGGCCGACCTGCTCGCCCGCAACAAGAGCACCGGCGCGGTCTACCTCTACAAGGGCACCGGCAAGGCCGGCACGGCCGCCTTCTCGGCCCGCGTGAAGGTGCTGACCTGGAGCAACACGACGTACAACGCCTTCGACGCGGTCGGGGACGTCAACGCCGACGGCAAGGCCGACTTCCTGGCCCGTACGCCCGGCGGCACGCTGTACCTGTACAAGGGCACCGGAAAGGCCACGAGCGAGATCTTTGCCACAAGGGTGTCACTCGGTACCAGTTTCAAGCAGTACGACCTGTTCGGCTGAGTCCGGCCGAAACCGCAGGTGAGTAGGGGGACGCCCCGCTCCGCTCCGCACGCTCTGTGTCCGGTCAGCCACTGATCGGGCACAGAGCGTTGTGCAACCCTGTCCCGGGTTTCCCCGTCCGACCAGGCGGGGCGACCATGGTGAGGATGCACGAGAACAGAGGAGCACATGTCCGCCGAGAGCACGCCGGAGCCCGGCATACCGGGTGAGGCCGGCACGACGGGTGAGAACGGCAGCGACCCGAGGCACCGCAGACAGCGGGGCCGGCGCAAGGGGCTGCTGATCATGGCGTGGACGGCCGCGGGCATCGTCGCCCTGGGCGGCACCGGCGCGGGCTACCTGTACTTCAAGCTCAACGGCAACATCAAGAGCGTCGACATCGACCAGGCCCTCGGCACGGACCGGCCCACCAAGGTCGACAACGGCTCCGAGAACATCCTCGTCCTCGGCTCCGACACCCGCTCCGGCGCCAACAGGAAGCTCGGCGGCGGCACCGACGACGGCAGCGCCCGCTCCGACACGGCGATGATCATCCATGTGTACGAGGGCCACCAGCGGGCCAGCGTGGTCTCCATCCCGCGCGACACCCTCATCGACCGGCCGGTGTGCACCGACACCCAGGGCGTCCGGCACGACGCGGCGCACGGCGTCATGTTCAACTCGGCGTACTCCACGGGCGGCGCGGCCTGTGCCGTGAAGACCGTCGAGTCGATCACCGGCATCCGGATGGACCACTACCTCGAGGTCGACTTCTCCGGCTTCGAGAAGCTGATCGACGAGCTCGGCGGCGTCGAGGTCACCACCACCAAGGCCATCGACGACCCCGACAGCCATCTCAGGCTCAAGGCGGGCACCCACACCCTCGACGGCGAACAGGCCCTCGGTCTCGTGCGCACCCGGCACGGCGTCGGCGACGGCTCCGACCTCGGCCGCATCCAGCTCCAGCAGGCCTTCATCAAGGCCCTGGTCACCCAGGTCAAGCACATCGGACTGTTCACCAGCCCCAAGAACCTCTACGACCTCGCGGACACCGCGACGAAGGCCGTCACCACCGACTCCGACCTCGGCTCGGTCAACTCCCTGATGTCCTTCGCGAACGGACTCAAGGGCATCAGCGCGTCGAAGATGCACATGGTGACGATGCCGGTGCGCTACGACCCCGCCGACCCCAACCGCGTCGTCGTCCTGACCAAGAAGGCCCAGCAGGTCTGGACGGCCCTGAAGAACGACGAGCCGATCCCGGCGGCGGCCACGAAGGACACGGCGACCGGGGAGGCGAAGGGGGTTGTGGCCTCGTCCTGAGGATGCGGGTGCGTCGTGTGCTCGTCGCGCGGTTCCCCGCGCGCCCGGGGGAGTCGCCCCTCGGGGAATAGATGGGTTCACCCCCCGGTTTTGGGGGATGGCGCCAGTCCTGGCAGACTGGTAAGTCGGCCCCGGTTCACGCACCCGCAGCCCGCGGTGGCGACCCGGAGCCCTCCCGAAACTAGGAGACACCTTGAAGCGCGACATCCACCCCGAGTACGTCGAGACGCAGGTCAGCTGCACCTGTGGCGCGTCGTTCACCACCCGCAGCACGATCGCGAGCGGCACCATCCGCGCCGACGTCTGCTCCGAGTGCCACCCGTTCTACACGGGCAAGCAGAAGATCCTCGACACCGGTGGCCGTGTGGCCCGCTTCGAGGCCCGCTTCGGCAAGGCTGCCGCCGGCTCCAAGAAGTAGCGAGCCCCCATTCGCCGGTCCACGGCCGTGCCCCCGCCCGGGGTGCGCCGGGACCGGCGTTTTTGGTCGTTCGCCTTCATCCACGCACCAGCATTTCAGGAGCCCACCATGTTCGAGGCCGTCGAGGAGTTGGTCGGTGAGCACGCCGACCTGGAGAAGAAGCTCGCCGACCCGTCGGTCTTCGCCGACCAGGCCAACGCGCGCAAGCTGAACAAGCGCTACGCCGAGCTCACCCCGATCGTCGCCACGTACCGCTCCTGGAAGCAGACCGGCGACGACATGGAGACCGCGCGCGAACTCGCCGCCGACGACCCGGACTTCGCCGCCGAGGTCAAGGAGCTGGACAAGCAGCGCGACGAGCTGACGGAGAAGCTGCGGCTGTTGCTCGTGCCCCGGGACCCGTCCGACGACAAGGACGTCATCCTGGAGATCAAGGCCGGCGCCGGCGGCGACGAGTCCGCCCTCTTCGCGGGCGACCTGCTGCGCATGTACCTGCGGTACGCCGAGCGGGTCGGCTGGAAGACCGAGATCATCGACGCCACCGAGTCCGAGCTGGGCGGCTACAAGGACGTCCAGGTCGCCGTGAAGACCAAGGGCGGCCAGGGCGCCACCGAGCCCGGTCAGGGCGTCTGGGCGCGGCTGAAGTACGAGGGCGGAGTGCACCGCGTCCAGCGGGTGCCGGCGACCGAGTCGCAGGGCCGCATCCACACCTCGGCGGCCGGTGTCCTCGTCACCCCGGAGGCGGAGGAGGTCGACGTCGAGATCAACCCCAACGACCTCCGCATCGACGTGTACCGGTCGTCCGGCCCGGGCGGCCAGTCCGTCAACACCACCGACTCCGCCGTGCGCATCACGCACCTTCCCACCGGAGTCGTCGCCTCCTGCCAGAACGAGAAGAGCCAGTTGCAGAACAAGGAGCAGGCGATGCGTATCCTGCGCTCCAGGCTCCTCGCCGCCGCGCAGGAGGAGGCGGAGCGGGAGGCCGCCGACGCCCGCCGCAGCCAGGTCCGCACCGTCGACCGCTCCGAGAAGATCCGCACGTACAACTTCCCGGAGAACCGCATCTCGGACCACCGCGTCGGCTTCAAGTCGTACAACCTTGACCAGGTCCTGGACGGCGACCTCGACGCGGTGATCCAGGCCTGCGTCGACGCGGACTCGGCGGCGAAGCTGGCAGCCGCGTAACCACGGCACGGACGAGTACCACCCACGGAGGACTTGCGTGAACCTGCTGCTCTCGGAGGTGGCCCAGGCCACCCAGCGGCTGGCCGGCGCCGGCGTGCCCTCGCCGCGCAACGACGCGGAGGAGCTCGCCGCGTTCGTGCACGGCGTGAAGCGCGGTGAACTGCACTCCGTGAAGGACTCCGACTTCGACGCCCGCTACTGGGAGGTCATCGCCCGGCGTGAGCAGCGCGAGCCGCTGCAGCACATCACCGGGCGGGCCTACTTCCGCTATCTGGAGCTCCAGGTCGGCCCCGGCGTCTTCGTGCCCCGTCCCGAGACCGAGTCGGTCGTCGGGTGGGCCATAGACGCCGTACGGGCCATGGACGTCGTGGAGCCGTGCATCGTCGACCTGTGCACCGGCTCCGGCGCGATCGCGCTCGCCCTCGCCCAGGAGGTGCCGCGCTCGACCGTGCACGCCGTGGAGCTGTCCGAGGACGCCCTGGTGTGGACCCGCAAGAACATGGAGGGGTCCCGCGTCGACCTGCGTCAGGGCAACGCCCTGGACGCCTTCCGCGACCTCGACGGCCAGGTCGACCTGGTCGTCTCCAACCCGCCGTACATCCCGCTGACCGAGTGGGAGTACGTCGCTCCCGAGGCGCGGGACTACGACCCCGACCTGGCGCTGTTCTCCGGCGAGGACGGGCTCGACCTCATCCGCGGTCTGGAACGGACCGCACACCGGCTCCTGCGCCCGGGCGGTGTCGTCGTCATCGAGCACGCCGACACCCAGGGCGGCCAGGTGCCGTGGATCTTCACCGAGGAGCGGGGCTGGGCCGACGCGGCCGACCACCCGGACCTCAACAACCGCCCCCGCTTCGCGACCGCCCGCAGGGCCATGCCGTGAACACCGCCCATGTGACCACCCATCAGACTTCCATCCAGCAGTACGTGCACGAGGAGGCCCGCTAGACATGGCTCGGCGATACGACACCAACGACGCGACCGACCGCGTGACCGGTCTGCGTGAGGCCGCGTCCGCCGTCCGCCGGGGCGAGCTCGTGGTCCTCCCGACCGACACGGTGTACGGCATCGGCGCCGACGCGTTCTCCAAGGAGGCCGTGGGCGATCTGCTGGACGCCAAGGGCCGGGGCCGCAACATGCCCACCCCCGTCCTCATCGGCTCCCCGAACACCCTGCACGGCCTGGTCACGGACTTCTCCGAGCTGGCCTGGGAGCTGGTCGACGCGTTCTGGCCGGGCGCGCTGACGCTCGTCGCCAAGCACCAGCCGTCCCTGCAGTGGGACCTGGGCGACACCCGCGGCACGGTTGCCGTGCGCATGCCGCTGCACCCGGTCGCCATCGAGCTGCTGACCGAGGTCGGCCCCATGGCGGTGTCCTCCGCCAACCTCACCGGACACCCGGCGCCGGAGAACTGCGACTACGCCCAGGAGATGCTCGGCGACTCCGTCTCCGTCTACCTCGACGGCGGCCCCACCCCCGGGAACGTCCCGTCCTCGATCGTCGACGTCAGCCGCGAGATCCCGCTGCTGCTGCGCGAGGGGGCGATCACGGCCGACGAACTGCGCAAGGTCGTACCCGACCTCGAGGTGGCGAATTGACAGCCCCTGACGCGGGGCGTGGCATAGGCAACGGGGAACGCGCCGCGGAGATCACGACGACCTTCGTCGGACTTCCGCGCGACACCTTCCGCATCCTCCACGTCAGCACCGGCAACGTCTGCCGCTCGCCCATCACCGAGCGGCTGACCCGGCATTTCCTGTCGCAGCGCCTCGGGGTGCTGGGCGGCGGGATGATCGTGGAGAGCGCGGGCACCTGGGGCCACGAGGGCGCGCCGATGGAGGCCAACGCGGAGACCGTGCTGGCCGACTTCGGCGCGGACCCCTCCGGCTTCGTCGGCCGGGAACTGCTCGACGAGCACGTCATCATGGCCGACCTCGTCCTGACCGCGACCCGCGACCACCGCGCCCAGGTCATCTCCATGGGCCACTCGGCGGGCCTGCGCACCTTCACCCTGAAGGAGTTCACCCGCCTGGTGAACGCCATCGACCCGGCCACCCTGCCCCCGCTGGAGGAGGGCGTGGTCCGCCGCGCCCGGGCCCTGGTCCGCGCGGCGGCGGCCCTGCGCGGCTGGCTGCTGGCGCCCACGCTGGAGGCGGACGAGGTCTACGACCCGTACGGTGCGCCGCTGCCGTTCTTCCGCTCGATCGGTGACGAGATACATCAGGCGCTGGACCCCGTGGTGACGGCGCTGACGGGAGTGCCGGCCCGGATGTAGGCCGTCGCGGTGGGGGGCACCTCCCGCGTCACGGGCCTACATTGGACGTACGTCACCGTCGACGTCCCGGAGTTCGTCATGTCGGTCACTCATGCCCCCGTCGCGGCCGATGCCGATGTCCTGCGCCGGCAGGATCCCGAGATGGCCGAGATCCTGCTCGCGGAGGCGACCCGGCAGGCGTCGACGCTGCAGCTCGTCGCCGCCGAGAACTTCTGCTCGCCGGCCGTGCTGGCCGCGCTCGGCTCGCCGCTCGCCAACAAGTACGCGGAGGGGTATCCGGGGGCCCGGCACCACGGGGGCTGCGAGATCGTCGACGTCGCCGAGCGGCTCGCCGTGGAGCGGGCGAAGCGGCTGTTCGGGGCCGAGCACGCCAATGTGCAGCCCCATTCCGGCTCGTCCGCCGTGCTGGCCGCCTACGCGGCCCTGCTGAGGCCCGGTGACACCGTGCTCGCCCTCGGGCTGCCCTACGGCGGGCATCTCACCCACGGTTCGCCCGCGAACTTCTCCGGGCGCTGGTTCGACTTCGTGCCGTACGGGGTGGACGCGGAGACCGGGCTGATCGATTACGAGCAGGTGCGGACGCTGGCCCGCAGCCATCGGCCCAAGGCGATCGTGTGCGGCTCGATCGCCTATCCGCGCCATGTCGACCACGCCCTCTTCCGGGCCGTGGCCGACGAGGTCGGCGCCTATCTCATCGCCGACGCCGGGCACCCCATCGGGCTGGTCGCCGGGGGAGCGGCGCCCTCTCCGGTGCCGTACGCCGACATCGTCTGCGCCACCACCCACAAGGTGCTGCGGGGGCCGCGCGGCGGGATGCTGCTGTGCGGGAGCGAGTTGGCGGAGCGGGTGGACCGGGCCGTCTTCCCGTTCACGCAGGCCGGCGCGCAGATGCACACGATCGCCGCGAAGGCGGTCGCGTTCGGTGAGGCGTCGACCGAGGCGTTCTCGGCGTACGCCCATCAGGTGGTCGCCAATGCGAGGGTGCTGGCGGCCCGGCTGGAGGAGGAGGGGCTGGGCGTGACGACGGGCGGCACCGACACCCATCTCCTCACCGTCGATCCGGCTCCCCTCGGTGTCGACGGGCGCTCGGCGCGGGGGCTGCTCGCGGCCGCGGGGATCGTCCTGGACTGCTGTGCGCTGCCGTACGCCGATGCGCGCGGGCTCCGGCTCGGCACGGCCGCGGTGACCACGCAGGGGATGCGGGAGGAGGAGCTGGCGGGCGTCGGGGCGCTGATGGCGGGGGTGCTGCGCGGCCGGGTCGAGGCCAAGCGGGCCCGCGAGGAGGTACGGGAACTGGCCACGGCCTTCCCGCCGTATCCCGGCTGATCCCGGGCTGATCCCCGGCTGGTCCAGGGGATCCGGCAGGCGTGGGGGCGGAGAATCCGGGTACGCGCGCTGGCGTGAAACGCCCCCGTGCACCCACACTCACAGCCCCACGTGCAACCATCGTCGCTACCCGGAAGTCCCCACACATATGCGCCGTGTGTGAGTCGATCGCTAGGGTGTGGGGCTGAGATGGCCAGCGAGACCTGTGGGGAAGCCTGTGCGTGAATACCTGCTGACGCTCTGCATCACGGCCGCGGTGACGTATCTGCTGACCGGGCCGGTACGGAAGTTCGCGATCGTGGCGGGGGCGATGCCGGAGATCAGGGCCCGTGACGTGCACCGGGAACCCACTCCGCGGCTCGGCGGGATCGCCATGTTCTTCGGGCTGTGTGCGGGGCTGCTGGTCGCGGACCATCTCACCAACCTCAACGGGGTCTTCGAGAAGTCGAACGAGCCGCGCGCCCTGCTCTCGGGTGCCGCCCTGATCTGGCTGATCGGTGTCCTGGACGACAAGTTCGAGATCGACGCGCTGCTGAAGCTGGGCGGCCAGATGATCGCCGCGGGTGTGATGGTCATGCAGGGTCTGACGATCCTGTGGCTGCCGATCCCGACGGTCGGCACGGTCGCGCTGACCCAGTGGCAGGGCACCCTGTTGACGGTGGCGCTGGTCGTGATCACCATCAACGCCGTCAACTTCGTGGACGGTCTGGACGGGCTCGCGGCCGGCATGGTGTGCATCGCCGCCGCCGCGTTCTTCATGTACACGTACCGCATCTGGTACTCGTACGGCATCGAGGCCGCCGCCCCGGCGACGCTGTTCGCGGCCATCCTGATGGGCATGTGCCTGGGCTTCCTGCCGCACAACATGCACCCCGCCCGGATCTTCATGGGCGACTCGGGCTCGATGCTGATCGGGCTGGTGCTGGCGGCGGGCGCGATCTCCGTCACGGGCAACGTCGACCCGGACAACCTCTTCGGCGGCTCCGAGCGCTCCACCGTGCACCAGATGGTGCCGGTCTACATCCCGCTGCTGATGCCGCTGACGATCATCGCGATCCCGGCCGCCGACCTGATCCTCGCGATCGTGCGCCGTACCTGGCGCGGTCAGTCGCCGTTCGCCGCGGACCGCGGGCATCTGCACCACCGGCTGCTGGAGATCGGTCACTCGCACAGCCGGGCCGTGCTGATCATGTACTTCTGGTCGGCGCTGATCGCGTTCGGCGCGCTCGCCTACTCCGTCAACGCGGCGTCCATGTGGATCGTCCTCGGTGTGGTGTTCCTCAGCGCGCTCGGGCTCGTGCTGCTTCTGCTGCCGCGCTTCACGCCGCGTGCCCCGCGCTGGGCCGAGGCGTTCGTGCCGCCGCGCTACCGCCGCCGCAGGTCCGCCGAACTGGCCGCGGAGGCCGCGCTGGTCTCCGCCGACGGGGCCGAGCCGCAGCCGCGTACGCCCGTGGCCGTCGGGGTCTCGGGGGTCAACGGGGCGACCGCCGTGGGCCCTCGTTCGCGGTCGGCAAGGTAAGAATCTGACTAGAGCATTGCCAAGTCGTGGGGGAAGTGGGCGGGGGCAAAGCTCCCCAATACCAGACAACTCGGCGTCGATTCTGCACAGACGGGCACTGTCACTCTCATGTGTGACAGCAAGCACACCATCCAGGTAAAGACCTCATCAAATAGTTTGTGATACGGTTCACGAGAACCCCGGAGACAGCCGAAAGACCGCAGTGCGACGGTCTTTTGGCGCGAGGTCCGCGTGAGGTCTTTCGCCCCTCGAACCGGGACTACGCTCGTCCATGACGACACCCTGCCCCCATTGAAAGCGGAGTTGCCGCCATGCCGTCCAACGACGTCCGGATCCTGGCCCAGGCCGCCGTACCCACACTCGCCGCCGGTGCGATCGCCGCCGTCGTCAGCGGTGTGGTCGCGGGCGGCAAGGGAGCCATCGGCGCCGTCGTCGGCACGGTCATCGTGATCGCGTTCATGGGAATCGGCCTCTACGTCCTGCAGCGCACCGCCAAATCGCTTCCGCAGCTGTTCCAGATGATGGGCCTGATGCTCTACGCGGCGCAGATCCTGCTGCTGTTCATCTTCATGGCCGCGTTCAAGAACACCACGCTGTTCAACCCGCGGGCCTTCGCCGTCACGCTCGTCGTCGCCACGATCGCCTGGATCGCCGCGCAGACGCGGGCGCACATGAAGGCCAAGATCCTTTACGTCGAACCCGATTCGGCCTCCTCCTCGGCCTCCTCGAAGGCCGGGAAGCCCGAAAAATCGGGGCACTCGTCGTGAGGGGTAGGGCCGGGATAAAGACGTCTGAGATCTCCTGCTATCGTCCGGTGCCAACTGCGGCATCGCGGGCGCGGGCATCCCAGCTGACGCCTGCTCAAGCGCGAGGCGAGATGCCCCACAGCCGCCCCCACATCCGAAACACCAGTCCCGTGCCGAAACGCGGCCGTACGCCGCGCCGACACAACGAGGTTGCCGTACCTATGCGCCACGACGAAGGAGCCCGCGGTGAGTGCTGACCCGACGCAGGTGCTCGCCTTCGAGACCGACTGCCACCTGTTCGACGGTTGTGGCTTCCCGGCTCCGGGCCTGCACTCGTTCCTGTTCGAGCCGATCTTCGGCAACGCGGACGGCAACACGTACTTCAACAAGACGATGCTGCTGGCGCTGCTCGGCTCGATCATCATCGTCGGCTTCTTCTGGGCCGCCTTCGCCCGCCCGAAGGTCGTCCCCGGCAAGCTCCAGATGGTCGCCGAGGCCGGCTACGACTTCGTCCGCCGCGGCGTCGTCTACGAGACCATCGGCAAGAAGGAGGGCGAGAAATACGTCCCGCTGGTCGTCTCGCTGTTCTTCTTCGTCTGGATGATGAACCTCTGGTCGATCATCCCGGTCGCCCAGTTCCCGGTCACCGCGATCATCTCCTACCCCGCGGTCCTCGCCGGCATCGTCTACATCCTGTGGGTCTCCCTGACCTTCAAGCGCCACGGCTTCGTCGGCGCCTTCAAGAACTTCACCGGCTACGACAAGTCCCTCGGCGCGGTCCTCCCGCTGTCGATGACGATCGAGCTGTTCTCGAACCTCCTGGTGCGGCCCTTCACCCACGCCGTCCGACTCTTCGCGAACATGTTCGCCGGTCACACCCTCCTGCTGCTCTTCACGATCGCCAGCTGGTACATGCTGAACGGCATCGGCATCGCCTACTCCGCCGTCTCGTTCGTGATGGTCATCGTGATGACGGCCTTCGAGCTCTTCATCCAGGCGGTGCAGGCGTACGTCTTCGTCCTGCTGACCTGCAGCTTCATCCAGGGCGCGCTCGCCGAGCACCACTGAGCCAGCCCGACCCCCATCCAGACATCCGGTGGCCAACCCCCACCGGTCCTTGAAAGAGAAGGAAGAACCGGCATGTCCGCTCTCCAGACCCTTGCCGCCGGCGTCGAGATCAAGGGCAACCTCGGCTCGATCGGTTACGGCCTCGCCGCGATCGGCCCGGGCGTCGGCGTCGGCATCATCTTCGGTAACGGCACCCAGGCGCTCGCCCGCCAGCCCGAGGCGGCCGGCCTGATCCGCGCCAACCAGATCCTCGGCTTCGCCTTCTGTGAGGCGCTGGCCCTGATCGGTCTGGTCATGCCGTTCGTTTACCCGAGCTCCTGACCTGATCCGTCGGACTGCCCCTTTCGACGAAAGGCACTGATATGAGCCCCCTGGTTCAGCTGGCGGCCGAGGAAGCGGAAAACCCGCTCATCCCGCCGATTCCGGAGCTCGTGATCGGCCTGATCGCCTTCGTCATCGTCTTCGGCTTCCTCGCCAAGAAGCTCCTCCCGAACATCAACAAGGTTCTGGAAGAGCGTCGCGAGCAGATCGAGGGCGGTATCGAGAAGGCCGAGGCCGCTCAGACCGAGGCCCAGAGCGTGCTCGAGCAGTACAAGGCTCAGCTCGCCGAGGCTCGCCACGAGGCCGCGCGCCTGCGCCAGGAGGCTCAGGAGCAGGGCGCCACGCTCATCGCGGAGATGCGCGCGGAAGGCCAGCGGCAGCGCGAGGAGATCGTCGCCGCCGGTCACGCCCAGATCGAGGCCGACCGCAAGGCCGCCGCGTCCGCGCTGCGTCAGGACGTCGGCAAGCTCGCCACCGACCTGGCCGGCAAGCTCGTCGGCGAGTCCCTCGAGGACCACGCCCGCCAGAGCCGCGTCATCGACCGCTTCCTCGACGAGCTCGAGGAGAAGGCCGAGGCGTCGCGATGAACGGAGCGAGCCGCGAGGCCCTGGCAGCCGCACGTGAGCGTCTCGACGCGCTGACGGACTCCACGTCTGTGGACGCGGCGCGGCTCGCCGACGAGCTGGCCGCCGTCACCGCGCTGCTCGACCGCGAGGTGTCGCTGCGTCGGGTCCTCACCGACCCGGCGCAGGCCGGTGAGGCCAAGGCCGGGCTGGCCCAGCGCCTGCTCGGCTCCCAGGTCAGCGGCACCACCGCCGACCTGGTCTCCGGCCTGGTGCGTTCCCGCTGGTCGCAGTCGCGCGACCTGGTGGACGCCCTGGAGGAGCTGGCGAACATCGCGGACCTCACCGCCGCGCAGAAGGCCGGCGCGCTCGACGACGTCGAGGACGAGCTGTTCCGCTTCGGGCGGATCGTCTCCTCCAACACCGAGCTGCGCGCCGCACTGACCGACCGGAAGGCCACCGCCTCGGCCAAGGGCGAGCTGCTGCGCAGCCTGCTCGGCGGCCGTGCGGACGCGGCCACCGTTCGCCTGGTGACGCGCCTTGTGACCGCCCCGCGTGGACGTAGCCTGGAAGCGGGACTCGAGTCCCTGTCCAAGCTCGCCGCCGAGCGCCGGGAGCGTCTGGTCGCCGTCGTCACCTCGGCGGTGCCGCTGAGCGACACGCAGAAGCGACGCCTGGGCGCCGCCCTCGCCAAGCTGTACGGCCACCAGATGCACCTCAACATCGACGTGGACCCCGCGGTCCTCGGCGGCATCCGGGTGCAGGTCGGCGACGAGGTCATCAACGGCTCCCTCGCGGACCGTATCGAGGACGCCGGCCGCCGCCTGGCGGGCTAGCAGCAACTCAACACGCAGTACGTACGCAAGCGGCCCTGGTTGGGCCGTGCAGAGGATTCACCTCGTTCAGGGGGGAGTCCCCATCCCCCCAAAGTGAAACTTCGGGCCCAACAAGGAGAGCAGGGAACCCAGATGGCGGAGCTCACGATCCGGCCGGAGGAGATCCGGGACGCGCTGGAGAACTTCGTCCAGTCGTACAAGCCGGACGCGGCCTCGCGCGAGGAGGTCGGTACGGTCACCCTTGCCGGCGACGGCATCGCGAAGATCGAGGGTCTTCCCTCGGCCATGGCCAACGAACTGCTGAAGTTCGAGGACGGCACCCTCGGCCTCGCGCTCAACCTGGAAGAGCGCGAGATCGGTGCCATCGTCCTCGGTGAGTTCAGCGGCATCGAGGAGGGTCAGCCGGTCACCCGTACCGGCGAGGTGCTCTCCGTGGCCGTCGGCGAGGGTTACCTCGGCCGCGTCGTCGACCCGCTCGGCAACCCGATCGACGGCCTCGGCGAGATCGAGACGTCCGGCCGCCGCGCCCTCGAGCTGCAGGCCCCCACGGTCATGCAGCGCAAGTCGGTGCACGAGCCGATGGAGACCGGCTACAAGGCCGTCGACGCGATGACCCCGATCGGCCGCGGTCAGCGTCAGCTGATCATCGGTGACCGCCAGACCGGCAAGACCGCCCTGGCCGTCGACACGATCATCAACCAGCGCGACAACTGGCGCTCGGGCGACCCGGACAAGCAGGTCCGCTGCATCTACGTCGCCATCGGCCAGAAGGGCTCCACCATCGCGTCGGTCCGCCGCGCGCTGGAGGAGAACGGCGCGCTGGAGTACACGACCATCGTCGCCGCCCCGGCGTCCGACCCGGCCGGCTTCAAGTACCTGGCGCCGTACACCGGTTCGGCCATCGGTCAGCAGTGGATGTACGACGGCAAGCACGTCCTGATCATCTTCGACGACCTGTCGAAGCAGGCCGACGCCTACCGCGCCGTGTCCCTGCTGCTGCGCCGCCCGCCGGGCCGTGAGGCCTACCCGGGTGACGTCTTCTACCTGCACTCCCGTCTGCTGGAGCGCTGCGCGAAGCTCTCGGACGACATGGGCAAGGGCTCGATGACCGGTCTGCCGATCGTCGAGACCAAGGCCAACGACGTCTCGGCGTTCATCCCGACCAACGTCATCTCCATCACCGACGGCCAGTGCTTCCTGGAGTCGGACCTGTTCAACGCCGGTCAGCGCCCCGCGCTGAACGTCGGTATCTCCGTCTCCCGCGTCGGTGGTTCCGCGCAGCACAAGGCGATGAAGCAGGTCTCCGGCCGTCTCCGCGTCGACCTGGCCCAGTTCCGTGAGCTGGAGGCGTTCGCCGCCTTCGGTTCCGACCTGGACGCCGCGTCGAAGGCGCAGCTGGAGCGTGGTCAGCGCATGGTCGAGCTGCTCAAGCAGGCTCAGTACCAGCCGATGTCCACCGAGGACCAGGTCGTCTCCGTCTGGGCCGGCACCACCGGCAAGATGGACGACGTCCCCGTCGCCGACATCCGCCGCTTCGAGAAGGAGCTGCTCGAGTACCTGCACCGCAGCGAGCAGGGCCTCATGACCTCCATCCGCGAGGGCGGCAAGCTCTCGGACGACACGCTGACGGCCGTGGCCGACGCGATCGTGGAGTTCAAGAAGCAGTTCGAGACCTCGGACGGCAAGCTCCTCGGCGAGGACGCCGTCAGCGTCTCCAAGTGACGTAAGGAAGGGACCTGACTCATGGGAGCACAGCTCCGGGTCTACAAGCGTCGCATCCGATCCGTCACCGCGACCAAGAAGATCACGAAGGCGATGGAGATGATCGCCGCCTCGCGCGTCGTCAAGGCGCAGCGCAAGGTGGCGGCCTCCACGCCGTACGCGACCGAGCTCACCCGCGCGGTCACGGCGGTCGGTACCGGTTCGAACACCAAGCACCCGCTGACCACGCAGGCCGAGACGGTCGTGCGGTCCGCGGTGCTGCTCCTGACGAGCGACCGCGGTCTCGCCGGTGCCTTCAACTCCAACGCCATCAAGGCGGCGGAGCAGCTGACGGCGCGCCTCGAGGCCGAGGGCAAGCAGGTCGAGACGTACATCGTCGGCCGGCGTGGTGTCGCCCACTACAACTTCCGTGAGCGCACCATCGCGGAGTCGTGGACCGGCTTCACCGACGAGCCCACGTACGCGGACGCCAAGAAGGTCGCGGCGCCGCTGATCGAGGCGATCGAGAAGGACACGGCCGAGGGCGGCGTGGACGAGATCCACATCGTCTTCACCGAGTTCGTCTCGATGATGACGCAGACGGCCCTCGACGACCGTCTGCTGCCGCTCAGCCTCGACGAGGTGGCGAAGGAGTCGAAGCCGGCCGGCGAGATCCTCCCGCTGTACGACTTCGAGCCCTCGGCGGAGGACGTCCTCGACGCCCTGCTGCCGCGCTACGTGGAGAGCCGCGTCTACAACGCGCTTCTCCAGTCGGCGGCCTCGAAGCACGCCGCCACGCGGCGCGCGATGAAGTCGGCCACCGACAACGCCGGTGAGCTCATCGAGAGCCTCTCCCGGCTTGCCAACGCGGCCCGCCAGGCCGAAATCACCCAGGAAATCAGCGAGATCGTCGGTGGCGCGAGCGCCCTGGCCGACGCGACCGCGGGGAGTGACCGCTAATGACCACCACTGTTGAGACCGCGACGGCCACGGGCCGCGTCGCCCGGGTCATCGGCCCGGTCGTCGACGTGGAGTTCCCCGTCGACGCGATGCCGGACATCTACAACGCGCTGCACGTCGAGGTCGCCGACCCGGCGAACGCCGGCGAGAAGAAGATCCTGACCCTGGAGGTCGCCCAGCACCTGGGTGACGGCCTGGTCCGCACGATCTCCATGCAGCCCACCGACGGTCTGGTCCGCCAGGCCGCCGTCACCGACACGGGCACGGGCATCACCGTCCCGGTCGGCGACTTCACCAAGGGCAAGGTGTTCAACACCCTCGGTGAGGTGCTGAACGTCGACGAGAAGTACGACGGCGAGCGCTGGTCCATCCACCGCAAGGCCCCGAACTTCGACGAGCTCGAGTCGAAGACCGAGATGTTCGAGACCGGCGTCAAGGTCATCGACCTGCTGACCCCGTACGTCAAGGGCGGCAAGATCGGTCTGTTCGGTGGTGCCGGCGTCGGCAAGACGGTGCTCATCCAGGAGATGATCTACCGTGTCGCCAACAACCACGACGGTGTCTCCGTGTTCGCCGGTGTCGGTGAGCGCACCCGTGAGGGCAACGACCTGATCGAGGAGATGTCCGACTCGGGCGTCATCGACAAGACCGCGCTGGTCTTCGGTCAGATGGACGAGCCCCCGGGCACCCGTCTGCGCGTCGCGCTGGCCGGCCTCACCATGGCCGAGTACTTCCGTGACGTCCAGAAGCAGGACGTGCTGTTCTTCATCGACAACATCTTCCGCTTCACGCAGGCCGGTTCCGAGGTGTCGACCCTGCTCGGCCGTATGCCCTCCGCGGTGGGCTACCAGCCGAACCTGGCCGACGAGATGGGTCTCCTCCAGGAGCGCATCACCTCGACCCGTGGTCACTCGATCACCTCGATGCAGGCGATCTACGTCCCCGCGGACGACCTGACCGACCCGGCCCCGGCCACCACCTTCGCCCACCTCGACGCGACGACGGTTCTCTCCCGTCCGATCTCCGAGAAGGGCATCTACCCGGCCGTGGACCCGCTGGACTCCACGTCCCGCATCCTGGACCCGCGCTACATCGCGCAGGACCACTACGACGCCGCCATGCGCGTCAAGACGATCCTGCAGAAGTACAAGGACCTCCAGGACATCATCGCGATCCTCGGTATCGACGAGCTCGGCGAGGAGGACAAGCTCGTCGTCCACCGTGCCCGTCGCGTGGAGCGCTTCCTGTCCCAGAACACCCACGTCGCCAAGCAGTTCACCGGCGTCGACGGGTCGGACGTCCCGCTGGACGAGTCGATCGCGGCCTTCAACGCGATCTGCGACGGCGAGTACGACCACTTCCCGGAGCAGGCGTTCTTCATGTGCGGTGGCATCGAGGACCTCAAGGCCAACGCCAAGGAGCTGGGCGTCTCCTGATCTCGGACTGTCCGAGTTCGTGTGAGGGGGCGGGCGCGTCCCGCCCCCTCATCCACGCCCACTAGACTTAGTAACCAACACCCGGCAGACCCGCCGGGTGGTGACCCGAGGAGCCACCTTGGCTGCTGAGCTGCACGTCGCGCTGGTCGCGGCCGACCGAGAGGTCTGGTCCGGCGAGGCCACCCTGGTCGTCGCGCGCACCACGTCCGGCGACATCGGCGTCATGCCCGGTCACCAGCCGCTGCTCGGTGTGCTGGAGTCGGGCCCGGTGACCATCCGTACGAGTGAGGGTGGGACGGTCGTCGCCGCGGTGCACGGCGGTTTCATCTCGTTCGCGGACAACAAGCTGTCGCTGCTGGCCGAGACCGCCGAGCTGTCGGACGAGATCGACGTCCAGCGCGAGGAGCGGGAGCTCGAGCGCGCGAAGGCGGAGGGCGACGCCATCGCCGAACGCCGTGCGGACGTACGCCTGCGTGCGGCGGCCTCGCGCTGACAACCCGGCGCGGAGCTGTATGACGTCACTCAGCCGCGGTCGGCACCGGAGCAATCCGGAGCCGACCGCGGCTGAGGCAGATATGGATGTTTTTTCCGTTCCGTTACCTGAATCGAAGGTACCTAGGAGACGAGGAGGTCGGTGTCGATGGTCCTCGCTCTGACTGTGTGCGGAATCGTCGTGGCCCTGGTGGTGCTGGGGCTGTTCGTGTTCGGTCTGCGCCGCAGACTCATCCAGCGTTCCGGCGGCACCTTCGACTGTTCCCTGCGCTGGGACGTCCCCGAGAAACCGGACACCAGCGGCAAGGGCTGGAGCTACGGCGTCGCCCGCTACAACGGTGACCGCATCGAGTGGTACCGCGTCTTCTCGTACGCCTACCGTCCCCGCCGTGTCCTGGAGCGCGCCTCGATCGAGGTGGCCGGGCGCCGGCTCCCCGAGGGGGAGGAGGAGCTGGCGCTGCTGTCCGACGCGGTGATCCTCGCCTGCTCCCATCAGGGCGTCCGTCTCGAACTCGCCATGAGCGAGGACGCGCTGACCGGTTTCCTCGCGTGGCTGGAGGCAGCCCCGCCCGGACAGCGCGTCAATGTCGCGTAGTCGCTCTACAGGTTGTTGCTGATGGCGCTCACCAGCTCTCCGTTGCTGGTGTCCCCGCTGAACTCCCAGAAGAACGCGCCGCCGAGGCCCTGGTTCTTGGCCCAGGTCATCTTTCCGGCGATGGTGGCCGGGGTGTCGTAGGACCACCAGTTGCTGCCGCAGTGCGCGTAGGCCGTGCCGGCGACGGTGCCGGTGGCCGGACAGGACGTCTTGAGGACCTTGTAGTCCTCGATGCCCTGCTCGTAGGTGCCCGCCGCGGCGCCCGTGGCGGTGCCGCCCGGGGCGTCCTGGGTGACCCCGGTCCAGCCGCGGCCGTAGAAGCCGATGCCGATGAGCAGCTTGCTCGCGGGGACGCCCTTCGCCTTGAACTTGGCCATCGCGTCGGCCGTGGTGAACCCGGCCGTCGGGATGCCGCTGTACGAGGTGAGCGGGGAGTGCGGGGCGGTCGGGCCCTGCGCGGCCCAGGCGCCGAAGAAGTCGTACGTCATCACGTTGTACCAGTCGACGTAACTCGCCGCGCCCGCGTAGTCGGCGGCGTCGATCTTTCCGCCGGAGGAGCCGTCGGCCGTGGTGGCCGCGGTGACCAGGTTGTTCGCGCCGAACCTGGCGCGCAGCGCGGACATCAGGTTCTTGAAGGCCGCCGCCCCGCTGCTGTCGCAGGACAGACCGCAGGCGTTCGGGTACTCCCAGTCGATGTCGATGCCGTCGAAGACATCGGCCCAGCGCGGGTCCTCGACCAGGTTGTAGCAGGACTGGGCGAAGGCCGTGGGGTTGGCCGCCGCCTGGGCGAAGCCGCCGGACCAGGTCCAGCCGCCGAAGGACCACAGCACCTTGATGTTCGGGTACTTCGCCTTCAGTTGCCGCAGCTGGTTGAAGTTGCCGCGCAGCGGCTGGTCCCAGGTGTCGGCGACGCCGCTGACGGACTGGTCTGCGGTGAAGGCCTTGTCGTAGTCGGCGTAGGAGTCACCGATCGCGCACTGCCCGTTGGTGACGTTGCCGAAGGCGTAGTTGATGTGGGTGATCTTCGCCGCGGAGCCGGAGGTCACCAGGTTCTTTACGTTGTAGTTGCGGCCGTAGATGCCCCACTCGGTGAAGTAGCCGAGCTTGACCTTGGAGCCGGTGGTCGGGGGAGTGGTGCCGCCGGTGGTGTGGACGGCGGCCGCGCCGCTGACCGGTCCCGTCTGGTCGGCGGTGTCACGGGCCTGGACGGTGTAGGAGTAGTCGGTGCCGGCGGTGAGACCCGTGTCCGTGTACGACGTGGTCGTCACCGTGGCGACCTTGGTGCCGTCGCGCAGCACGTCGTAGTTCTTGACGCCCTTGTCGTCGGTGGCGGCGGACCAGGTCAGCTTGACCGAGGTGTCGGTGACGCCGGAGGCGGTGGGGGTGCCGGGCGCCGAGGGGGCCGCGTCGCCGGGGACGGTCGTTCCGTCGCAACTGTCGTTGTTCAGCTTGCAGTTGGACGGGGAGCCGGAGCCCGCGCCGTTGAAGCCGAAGGAGACGGAGGCGCCGGGGGCGAGGGTGCCGTTGTAGGACTTGTTCTTGGCGGTCCAGTGGGTGCCGGAGGAGGTGACGTCGGCGTCCCAGGCGGAGGTGACGGACGTACCGGAGGGGAAGTCCCACTCCACCGTCCAGGAACTGAGGGAGGTGGTGCCGGTGTTCTTCACCGTCCACTTGCCCTCGAAGCCGGTGCCCCAGTCCTGGGTCTTGGCGTAGGTGGCGGTGGCCGTGGTGGCGGCCTGGGCGGGGCTCGCGAGTCCGACCAGCCCGGCCAACGGCAGCAACAGGGTCGCCAACCCTGCCACGGCTCTGTGTCTGAAGCGCATGCTGCGCCTCCTATGGGGAGTTGGGGGGCGTGACTGAGCCTTCACGCCCACAGTGCCGCGAGAATAGAAAGGTCTGGACCACGGGTCAATAGGTCTGGACCACTCTTGTATACGGCCGTGGGGTACGGCTGCTGGATCCCCAACTCCCGTGCCAGTGACGCCGCTTGGACCCGGCTGCGCAGCTTCAGCTTCACCGGCGGACGACGGACGTGGTTCGCCGGTGACCGCGATCGGCCTGAAGAACGGTGCCGAGCCCGGCTGGGTACACGGCCTGGCGGCCCTCCGTATCGGCCACGGCGTCGGCTTTGGCCACCGCGCGATCCGCCGGCTCGACGGCCACGCCGCGCACCGCCCGGCCGGGGGCCCGCCCCCGCCGAAGCCACCCCGGTCCGGCACGGCCCGGGCCCGCCGCGAGGCCCGGCCGTGGCTCCGGACGGCACTGGCGGCGGCGGTCGCCCGCGCCCCGCTCGGGGCCGCCGGCGGCCACGGCCCGATCGCCCTGACCTACGCGACCCGGCCGAAGGAGGCTCCCGCCCGGGCCGGTGGCGACGGGGTGCCGAAGGGGTCCGGGGTCAGCGCTCCCCGCCCGGTACCCAGAGCACGTCGCCGACGTCCTTGTTGGCCGTGCGGGCGAGGATGAACAAGAGGTCGGACAGGCGGTTGAGGTAGGTCGCCGTCAGGGGGTTCATCGTCTCGGCGTGGGTCTCCAGGGCGGCCCACGTCGAGCGTTCCGCGCGCCGTACGACCGTGCAGGCCTGGTGCAGGAGGGCCGCGCCCGGGGTGCCGCCGGGAAGGATGAACGAGCGGAGCTTCTCCAGCCGTTCGTTGAAGCGGTCGCAGTCCGCCTCCAGCCGGTCGACGTAGAACTGCTCCACCCGCAGTGGCGGGAACGACGGGTTCTCCACCACCGGCGTCGACAGGTCCGCGCCCACGTCGAACAGGTCGTTCTGGACCCGGGTGAGGACCGCGACGACCTCCTCCTCCAGGCCGCCCAGCGCGATCGCCGTACCGATGACCGCGTTCGCCTCGTTGGCGTCGGCGTACGCCGCGATCCTGAGGTCGGTCTTGGCGACCCGGCTCATGTCGCCGAGGGCGGTGCTGCCCTGGTCCCCGGTCCTGGTGTAGATGCGCGTCAGATTGACCATGCCGCCAATCTAGACCGTCCCGGCGGGTCCCCCTCCGTTCGTTCCGTCACGCCGGACCCACGAAGATCCAAACGGTGCGAATAGTCTTGAATCGGGCAGGAATTGACGACGTGACCGGTGTCTCACCCCATGAGACGTGAGACGCGTTACTAACCGGTCGCACAGCGCTCCACGAGCGCTAATCTCCGGCCGAGAGCCATACGTGAGCCCTCCGGCGAATGCGCCGGATGGTTGACGCCGGTGACATCCGACGCGAGAGCGGGCAGGGCTTACTCCAAGCGCTGAAACCGCACAGGCCCCAGGGGGCTCACCCTTGCGGGTGAATTCGGTATCGGATCGCTCACAGACGGCAACCTCCGACCGCTTCGCGCAGTCAGAGCAGGCAACACCGGACATCACACCGCGGAGCACGAGACGCACGCTTAGGGGAGCGCTATGCACATCAGGGGCGACCACGTCGAGCTGGTCGTCGGGGGCCGCCTCGACGTGCGCAGCGCGGCGGACGCCCGCACGGCCCTGCACACGGCCGTGGACGACGGCGTCGGCGACCTGGTGCTCGACCTGTCCGAACTGGACTCCTGGGACGCCACCGGACTCGGCGTCATCATGGGCGTCCACCGGCGGGCCGGCCGCTGCGGCCGACGCCTGGTGCTGCGCGGCGTACCCCCGCAGATGCAGCGCCTGCTGGTGGCCACCCGCCTGCACCGGATCCTCGCCATCGAGGGCGGCATCGGCGTGGAGTCCCTGCCCCGGGTCTGACCGCGACACGGCCGCGAAGGGCCCCGGCAGGGGTCCACCTGCGGCGAAACGTACGGCGGGCACCAATCCTCACCGGACTGTGACGTCTCGGACCGCGCGCCACCCCGGACTGTCGTAGATACTGTGCCAAGGTTTACGGTTCGTCTGCCCGCCGCCCTCGGACCTCTACCGAGCGGGCACCGGACCAGAAGCGACAGCGCAGTGTGCAGCCAGGCCGGGAGGGGCTACCGCCACACGACGCTCTTGGGGGGCTTGAACCCATGGACCCGACGAACCAGGGGCCCGAGGAGTACGGTCAGGAAGGCGACGGACGCGCGCCGCGCCCACGCCCCTCCAGGGACCCCCTCACACCCGACTTCGGCCAGCACACCCCCGGCCCCGCCCGCACGGTCCGGGTGGTCGCCGGCGAGCATCTGCTCACCGTCAACCCCGTGGACGGCAGCGAGATCGAACTCTGCCCGCCCACCGAACGGCCCGGCCGCCCCGCCAAGCGCAGCGCCGAGGAACGCGCCGAGTACGACGAGCACGCCGCCCGGCCGCCCGCCCCGGCCGGCCCCGCCCGGCCCGAGCAGCCCCTGCTCGGCCGCCAGGACGAACGGGAACAGCTCGTCCGCCTCCTCGCCCGCGGCCGCTCCGTCCGGCTCACCGGACCCGCCGGCTCCGGCCGCACCAGCCTCCTCGACCTCGTCGCCGAGGACTGCGAGGACCTCGCCCCCGACGGCGTCGTCCGCCTCTCCGGCTACGGCCGCACCCCGGCCGAACTGCTCCACGACCTCTTCCACACCGTCTACGACGCCGACCACCACCGCCCGGGCGACGAGGAACTGCGCACCCTCGTCCGGGAGATCGGCGCGGTCGTCGTGGTCGACGACCTCGGTCTCGGCGGCGCGCTCCTCGACGAACTCCTCGACGCCACCCCCGAGTGCGCCTTCCTGCTCGGCGCCACCCCCGACACCCCGCAGCCCTCCGCCGACTCCGCCGTCGAGGAGGTCGTCCTCAGCGGCCTCGACCGCGCCGGCGGCGTCGACGTCATCGAGCGCGCCGTCGGCCGCACCCTCACCGAGGAGGAGGCCAACTGGGCCGGAGACCTCTGGTTCGAGTCCGAGGGCCTGCCGCTGCGCTTCGTCCAGGCCGGCGCTTTGCTGCGCCAGCGCGACCAGCTCCGCGCCAACGTCGACGCCGTCGACGCGTTCGGCGTCTTCGAGGACGCCCGCCCGCTCGCCGCACCCGTCGACGCCGGGGCCGGGGACGCCGAGGAGATACCCCTGCCCTCCCTCGGCGAGGCCGCCGCGCCCGCCCCGCTGCTCGCCGCCCGCCTCAGCGGCTCCGCCCGCGCCGCCCTGCGCTTCGCCGTCGCCCTCGGCGGCGAGGTCCCGCACCAGGCCCATCTGCCCGCCCTCGTCGGCGACACCCACGCCGACGCCGCCCTCGGCGAACTCGTCGCCTGCGGCCTCGTCTCCCCGGTCGGCACCCGCTACCGGCTCGCCGCCGGCGTCCAGACCCAGCTCGAGGCCGCCGGATACGACGACGACACCGAGGCCCGCGCCGCAGCCGCCGCCCAGCACTACGCCTGGTGGGCCGGCCACCCCTCCGTCACCCCCGAACGGGTCTGCGCCGAGGCGGACGCCGTCCTCACCGCCCTCGCCCTCGTGGTGCCCGCGACGATCCCGCCCGCCGAGGACGAGGAGGCCACCGCGGTCCGCCTCGCCCGCGCCGCGGCGCCCGCGTTCGCCGCGGGACTGCACTGGAGCGCCTGGGAGAACGCCCTGCACGAGGGCGCCGAGGCCGCCCGGCTCGCCGGGGAGTCCGCCGACCGCGCCTACTTCCACCACGAACTCGGCGTCCTCGCCGTGTGCGGCGGGGACCTCGACCGGGCCCGCTCGGAGCTGGAGGCCTCCCTCGGGCTGCGCGGCGCCCTCACCGACAAGCGCGGCACCGTCGCCGGCCGCCGCGCCCTCGCCCTCGTGGCGGACGCCTCCGGGGACATCCCGGCCTTCGCCGCGACGGTGGGCGAGGAGGTGCCCGACGCCCGCCACGTGGAGCCCCTCCCGCAGGCGCGCGGCATCCAGGCGGCGCTGCCGACCTACCCGCCGGAGGCCGAGACCGTCGTCCACCGCGGGATGACCCCGCCGCCGTCCCCGTCCGCGCCCCACCAGCGCCGGGGCGGCCTCAGGGGACTCGCCAAGCGCAACCTCGTCGCGGCCGGCGCGGGCGCGCTCCTCGTCGCCGTGCTCGGCACGGTCGTCACGCTCGGCGCGACCTCCAACAACGACGCGGGCGACCCCGCCGACCGGGGCGGCGTCAACCCCTCCGCCAGCAGCGGCCTCGACGACGGCGGCCTCGGCTCCGACACCCCGGGCACCGACACCGGCACCGGCGACACGGGCACGGCGACCAGCCGGCCGACGGATCCGGGACCGGACGGGACGATGGGGACGTCGGACGATCCGACGCCGTCGGAGTCGGCGGTGCCGTCCTCGGGGGCCAGCAGCACCAGCGGTTCGGCGAGCGGTGGGTCGTCCAGTACGGGGACGCCGCGACCGTCGTCGTCCGGTACGAGCTCCCGGCCCTCGCCCTCGTCGAGTCCGTCGGCATCGAGCAGCTCGGGCACGGGCAGCTCGTCCTCGCCCTCGTCGAGTCCGTCGTCGAGCCCCTCCAGCTCGCCGAGCGGCAGCCCCGCCACGGCCAGCAGCTCGGTCTCCTCCGCCCCCATCGGCACCGCCAGCTCCGCCACCTCTTCCCAGGGCGGCGGCGCGAGCGGGTCGGACCCGGTGATCTGAGGCACCCCCGGGCAACACCGAGGGCCGGGTTCCTCCCCAGGAACCCGGCCCTCGGCCTCGTAGCTCAGAACAGCCGCAGCTTGTCGTCCTCGATGCCGCGCAGGGCGTCGTAGTCCAGGACCTGGCAGCCGATGCCGCGGTCCGTGGCGAGGACGCGGGCCTGCGGCTTGATCTCCTGCGCCGCGAAGACGCCGCGCACCGGGGCGAGATGGGGGTCGCGGTTCAACAGCTCGAGATAGCGGGTGAGTTGCTCGACGCCGTCGATCTCGCCGCGCCGCTTGATCTCGACCGCGACGGTCTGCCCCTCCGCGTCCCGGCACAGGATGTCGACCGGGCCGATAGCCGTCATGTACTCGCGGCGGATCAGGGTGTAGCCCTCGCCGAGGGTCTCGATGCGGTCGGCGAGCAGCTCCTGGAGGTGCGCTTCCACGCCGTCCTTGATCAGGCCCGGATCGACGCCCAGTTCGTGCGAGGAGTCGTGGAGGATCTCCTCCATCGTGATGATGAGCTTCTCGCCCGCCTTGTTGACGACGGTCCAGACGCCCTCCTCGTCACCGGTGCCCTCCTTCAGCGTGCAGGGCGGCGACATCCAGTTCAGGGGCTTGTAGGCCCGGTCGTCCGCGTGGATCGAGACGCTGCCGTCCGCCTTCACCAGGATGAGACGGGGGGCGGAGGGGAGATGGGCGGTGAGCCGGCCGGCGTAGTCGACGGAGCACCGGGCGATGACGAGACGCATGGTCGGCAACGCTATCCGACACCTCAGGCCCCACGCGATTCGCCCTGGAAAACGATCGTTCGGACTCCGCGCGACTCTGGCCGATTGTGTGCCCCGTAGGGACCGCCTATGTGCCCATTCTCCTGGTGCCGTCACGGTCAGTTGCCTACCGTAGTAAACGGGAGGTCGCGATGCGTGTACTCAGCGTTGCGGTGTTTCGGCATGGCGAACTCCCGTGCCCTGTCCGGCAACCCCTGCTCTCTTAGGGGTGCGAGAGGAGAACCCATGTCGCTCGACGTCTCACCGGCCCTACTCGAACAGGCCGAGCGAGGCGAGGTCGACGAAGCTGAATTCGTCGACTGCGTCCGGACCTCCCTGCCCTACGCATGGGAGATGATCAGCTCCCTGGTGGCCCAGCTGAAGGTGGACGGCGGACCCTTCGCCGACAACCAGACGCCCCCGCCGGACGAGCAGGCGCGCGGGCAGTTGCTGCGCGCGCTCGCGAGTGACGCCATACGCGGCGCCCTGCAGCGGCACTTCGGTGTCCGGCTGGCCTTCCAGAACTGCCACCGGGTGGCGGTGTTCCCGTTGGACTCGGCTGTCGACGAGAAGCTCGCCCGCTTCACCTCGGTGCGCAGCCAGCTGCTGAACCAGTCGCCGGAATTCCGGGACTGCTGAGGCATCGGATCGAGCCTGTTGCTTGCCGCTCCTTACGCAGGAGGTGCCATCAGTGGGGGAGCGGCAAGCTCCCGGCCGTCCCGGCCCGTTCAGCACAGGTGGGGGAGTACCTCCGTCCCCAGCCGCCGTACGTTCTCCTCGGTGGCCGCCAGGTCGCCCGAGCCCTCCACGAGCAGGGCGAAGCGCGAGATGCCGGTCCGTTCACTGGTCGCCGCGAGCCGGTCGACGCACAGCCGCGGGGTGCCCACCGGGTGCAGTCCGCAGAGCAGTTCGGTGTACGCCACCGGGTCCCGCATCGAGCGGGGGCGGCCGTCCACCGTCACATGGGCGTCGAGCCCCTGCTTCAGCCAGCCCGGCATCGCCTTCACCAGGGTCTCCACCGCGTCCGTGCGCCGGTCCGCGAGCTGGCAGACGCCCGCCGAGACATGGCCCGCGGCCCGGATCTCGTCGCCGGAACGGCCCGCCGCGCGCGCGTGCTGCCGCCACAGGGCGACCATCTCGGCCTTCTCCTCGTCCCCCACGTGCATGCCGAGCAGCATCGGCAGCCCGCGCTCGGCGGCCAGCCGGACGCTCGAGGGCGAGGTGCACGCCACGATCACCTCAGGGCCCTCGGTGTCCGTCAGGGCCTCCGACGGGCGGGGTACGACGGGGACTTCACGGAAACGGAAGTGCTCGCCGTCGGCTCCCACGGACGCCTCGCGCAGCCAGCGCACCAGCAGATCGAGTGATTCGGGGAACCCCTTCTCGTACGCCGCGAGGCCCGACCCGAAGACCTCCAGATCGACCCAGGGCCCGCCGCGCCCCACGCCCAGCGAGAACCGGCCGCCGCTCGTCAGATGCAGCAGCGCGGCCTGTTCGCCGAGGGCGACGGGATGGGCGGTGGGCAGGACGCTGACCGCCGTACCGACCCGGATGCGCCGGGTGCGGCCCAGCAGCAGAGCGGCGAGCGTGACCGCCGACGGGCAGGTGCCGTACGGCACGAAGTGGTGCTCGGCCAGCCAGACCGAGTCGAGGCCCGACTCCTCGGCGACCTCGGCGGAGCGCACCGCGCGGTGCAGCGCCTCTCCCTGGCCCTGCCCGGGGAACTGGGCTCCCAACACGAAACTACCAACGCGCATGGACTTTCCTGCTTCCTTGGCTCCGACACGGAGCTCCCCCACCCGGCATAACCGTCTGACACGTGCCGAGGACACGGCCTGGCGGAGAGATTTGCCGATTGTCTGCAGAATGGGGTCCCGGGCAGGGGGACTTGTGGGGATCGGTCCCTTCCGGGTACCCGCGCCCACGCCGCGTAGGCTGGACGGAAACCCTGCTTCCTGTATAGCCCCGTGAGGTGTTCCGTGTCCCCGCGTCGCAACCGACCCAAGGGTGCCGACTCGTCAGGCTCGTCCGGTTCGTCCGGGCGGGGCGCCGACGACGACCGCGCCAGCCGGTACGGCGGCTGGCAGTCCTCGGTGAACTGGCAGGGCGAGGAGTGGAGCGTGCGGCATGTGGCCGGGGCGAGCGCGCAGGGCAAGAGCTACCGGTGCCCCGGCTGCGACCAGATGATCCCGGACGGGGTGCCGCATGTCGTCGCCTGGCCCGAGCACGCGGGCGTCGACGACCGCCGGCACTGGCACAAGGCCTGCTGGAACGCGCGGGACCGCCGCAACCCGGGGGTGCAGCGGTCCCGTAACGCGCCTCGCTTCTGAGGTTGTGCGGCGGTTACACGTCCCGCTTCTCCAGCAGGGCGAAGGCGCCGGCGAACGCGGCGGCCGTGACGCCGAGCGCGATCCACAGCGGGTCCCAGCCGGAGGGGCCGGTCTCGCCGAGCTGGGTGGAGTACCAGACGCCGAGCTGGCTGGGGATCGAGTACTCGAACAGGGCCTCGCGGAGCTTCTCCAGGGACTCGGAGAACATGAAGATCGCGATGACCAGCGGGGCCAGCAGCAGGCCGATCATGATGGTGATGGCGCCGGCCGAGTGGCGGATGATCGAGCCGACGGCCAGGGACAGCAGGCCCAGCAGCGCGATGTAGAGGGACACGCCGAGGGTGGCCTTGATCCACTCGCCGCCCGAGGGCTCGCGCGCGTCGGTGAACATCGCCGCGTCCACCATGGCGACGAACCCCGTGGACACCAGGGTCACGACGAACGCGATCGCGAAGAACACGATGCCCTTCGCCGCGAGGACCCGGCCGCGCGAGGGACAGGCGACCATCGTGGTGCGGATCATGCCGGTGCCGTACTCGGAGGCGGTGGTCAGGACGCCGAGCGTGATGATCGGCATGCTGCCCAGCAGCACCCCGAAGAAGCCGAACGACAGCGGGTTCTCGCCCGAGAGGTCACCCTCCGATGCGTTGGCGTCGACGATCAGCGCGACCATCATCCCGATGCCGACGACGAGGAGGACGAACACCCCCAGCGTCCACATCGTCGACCGCACCGAGCGGATCTTCGTCCACTCCGAGGCGATTGCGTGCCCGAGGTGCGTCCGTACGACCGGGATCGGCGAGGTGTAGCCGGGGGCGGCGGCGTACGGCGCCCCGGGCGCCTGCCAGACGGGCGCGGCGGCCTGCGGGACCGGGTGCTGCGGGGTGCTCATCGGGCGTCCTCGGGCTGGGTCGTCGGGGCGGCGTCGGAGACGGGGGCGGGGGCCTTCGCCAGCGAGGCGGCAGCGGCCGGGGCCGACCCCGCGGCCGACGGGGAACCCGCCGGGGCGGCGGGCGTGGTCGCTGCCGTCGGGGTGCCCGGCTGGGCGGGTGCCTGCGCGGCCGGGGCGCCCGCAGGGGGCGTGGTGCCCGCCGGCGCCTGGGCGTACGGGTTGCCCCCGTTCGGGGGCGGCGTCGTGGGCGGGGTGCCGTAGCCGCCGTAGGAGCCCTGGGGAGGCTGCGGCGGGGCGTAGCCGTGCGCCGGGGGCGGTGGGGCGTACCAGCCGGGCTGGCCCTGGCCGGGGACCGGCATCGGCGGTGTCGCGCCGGGCGGCAGGGGCTGCTGGAGGCCGGCCTTCTGGTCGGTGGTCGAGCGGTAGTCGACGGCGCCCTGCGTCATCCGCATGTACGCCTCCTCGAGCGAGGCCTGGTGCGGCGACAGCTCCCACAGGCGTACGTCCGTGTCGTGGGCGATGTCGCTGATGCGGGGGAGCGCCAGCCCCGTCACCCGCAGGGCGCCGTCCTGCTCGGGCAGGACATGGCCGCCCGCCGCCGTCAGCGCCCCCGCGAGCTTCTCGCGGAGCTGCGGCTCGGTCTGCGGGGTGCGGACGCGCGCGAAGTCCGCGGAGTTGGCCGAGATGAAGTCCTTCACGCTCATGTCGGACAGGAGCTGACCGCGCCCGATCACGATCAGATGGTCCGCCGTCAGGGCCATCTCGCTCATCAGGTGCGAGGAGACGAAGACCGTGCGGCCCTCCGCCGCGAGGGACTTCATCAGGTTGCGCACCCAGAGGATGCCCTCGGGGTCGAGGCCGTTGACCGGCTCGTCGAACAGCAGCACCTGTGGATCACCGAGCAGCGCCGCCGCGATCCCGAGCCGCTGCCCCATACCGAGGGAGAAGCCCTTGGACCGCCGCCGCGCCACGTCCTGGAGGCCGACCACCCCGAGCACCTCGTCCACCCGGCGGGCCGGGATGCCCGACAGCTGGGCCAGGGACAGCAGGTGGCTGCGGGCGGACCGGCCGCCGTGCACCGCCTTGGCATCGAGCAGCGCGCCGACCTGGCGGGCCGCGTTCGGCAGCCTGCGGTAGGGGTAGCCGCCGATCGTGACCGTCCCCGCGGTGGGGTTGTCCAGGCCGAGGATCATCCTCATCGTCGTCGACTTGCCCGAGCCGTTCGGCCCGAGGAAGCCGGTGACGGCGCCCGGCCGTACCTGGAAGGAAAGGTTGTACACAGCGGTCTTGTCGCCGTAGCGCTTGGTCAGGCCGACTGCTTCGATCATGCTCCGCACCCATCGACAGGTTCAGGACAGCGGGGCACACGCCCCCGTAAGGGTTAGGAGCTTAGCGAGGCGCTGACGGTTCCACTCAAAGGGAGGTAAAGCCCAGAGCATCACGCGTCTCGTTTGCGCAGGAGCAGATAACCGCCGGCCAGCGCAGCCGCCACCCACGCCACCATGATCGCGAGCCCGCCCCAGGGCCCGTACGGTGTGCTGTCGTCGACCGGCGTGACCACCTGCATGATCCTGCTGCCGGCCTGGTCGGGCAGATAGCGGCCCACCTTCCTGGTGGCGGGCACATTGCCCAGGATGTTGGAGATCAGGAAGAAGAACGGCATCAGGATGCCCAGCGACAGCATCGGCGAGCGCAGCATGGTGGCGACCCCCATGGAGAACACGGCGATGAGCGTCATGTAGAGCCCGCCGCCGACCACCGCCCTCAGCACCCCCGGGTCGCCGAGCTCCGCGCCGTGGGAGCCGAGCATCGCCTGCCCGAGGAAGAAGGTGACGAAGCTCGTCGCCAGCCCCACCGCGAGCGCCAGCCCGCCGGCCACCGCGATCTTGCTGAAGAGGAAACGGCCGCGCCGCGGGACCGCCGCCAGCGAGGTGCGGATCATGCCGGTGCTGTACTCGTTGGAGACCACCAGCACCCCGAAGACGATCATCGCGAGCTGCCCGAGGCTCATCCCGGCGAAACTGATGTACGTGGGGTCGAAGTCGAGCCGGCGGGTGGCGCTCATGCTGTCGTACTGGTTCTTCGACAGCGCCGAGATCAGCGCGCCGAGCGCGACGGTGACCACCACGGCCAGCGAGAGCGTCCAGACGGTGGACGCCACCGACCGGATCTTGGTCCACTCGGACCGCACGACCTGGGTCGCCGCCATGGCTCAGCCCTTCCTCGTCCACTCGTCGCCCCACTGCCGCTCAGCGGGCTGCGCACTGTGCGCGTGATACTCCACCGACTCGGCGGTGAGCTGCATGAACGCCTCCTCCAGCGAGGCCTGCTGCGGGCTGAGCTCATGCAGCACCACCCCGTGCCGGGCGGCCAGCTCCCCGATCTGCTCCGCTTTGCCCCCGTCCACCTCCAGCACCCCGCTGCCGCTCTCCACGACCGTCACCCCGGCCTCGTGCAGCACGTCCAGCAGCCGCTCGCGCTGCGGGGTGCGGATCCGGACGTACGCCCGGGAATTGCGGGCGATGAAATCGGCCATCGAGGTGTCGGCGAGCAGCCTGCCCTGACCGATGACCACGAGATGGTCCGCGGTCAGCGCCATCTCGCTCATCAGATGGGAGGAGACGAACACCGTCCGGCCCTGCGCGGCCAGCGATTTCATCAGATTGCGGATCCAGTGGATGCCCTCGGGGTCGAGACCGTTCACCGGTTCGTCGAACATCAGGATCCTCGGGTCGCCGAGGAGCGCGCCCGCGATGCCGAGCCGCTGCCCCATGCCCAGCGAGAACCCCTTGGCCTTCTTCCGCGCCACCGCCGTCAGCCCGACGGTGTCCAGCACCTCGTGCACCCGCGCCCTCGGGATGCCGTTGCTCTGCGCCAGGCACAGCAGATGGTTGAAGGCGCTGCGCCCGCCGTGCACGGCCTTCGCGTCCAGCAGGGCGCCGATGTACGTCAGGGGGTCCTCGAGGGAGTCGTAGTGCCTGCCGTCGATCCGCACGTCCCCGGCGGTCGGCCGGTCCAGGCCCAGCACCATCCGCATCGTCGTGGACTTGCCGGCGCCGTTGGGACCGAGGAAGCCCGTCACCATGCCCGGTCGCACGGTGAAGGACAGACGGTCGACCGCGACCTTCTCGCCGTACCGTTTCGTCAGGCCTTCGAGCTCGATCATGCGGCCACGCTAGAACGCCACGAAGCCCGCTGCCACCGCTGGCAGCGGGCTTCGTCCGACGTTCGGCCGGTGTACCCCGAGGGTTACCGGGACTGCTGCGCCGGAACCCCGCGGGAGATCGGCTCGTCGTCCGCCACCGGCGCGCCGGCCGCGGCCACCGCGGCACCGGTCAGCGTGGCGAGCATCTCGCGGACGTTCGTGAGCTGGGCGTTGATGCTGTCGCGGCGGTTGGTGAGGGCCGCCAGCTCGCGCTCGGATTCCGAACGGATCCGGTCCGCCTTGGCATTGGCGTCGGCCACGATGTCCTCGGCCTGACGCTGCGCCGTCTCGACGGTCTGACGGGCACGGCGCTCGGCGTCCGTGCGCAGCTTCTCCGCCTCCAGGCGAAGCTGCTCCGCGCGGTGCTCGATCTCCGCGAGCCGCTTCTCCGCCTTCTGCTGACGGGACGCCAGGTCGCGCTCGGACTGCTCGCGGCGCTTGGCCAGGTTGGTCTCGAAGTCGGCGGCGGCCTGCGCGGCCTTGGCACGCGTCTCCTCGAAGAGGGCGTCGGCCTCCTCACGCTTCGACTGCGCGTCCTTCTGCGCCTCCTGGCGCAGCTGCGACGCGTCGCTCTTGGCCTTCTCGACGATCCGGACGCCCTCGTCCTCCGCCTTGGCCTTGCGCTCCGCAGCGAACGATTCTGCGTCGTTGCGCACCTGCTGGGCCGCCGACTCGGCGAGCTCGCGGTGCTGCTCGGCCGCGCGACGCGCCTCCTCGCGCAGATCCTTGGCCTCCTCCTCGGCGAGGCGGAGGATCTTCTCGACACGCGCGCCGAGACCGGCGTACGACGGCTCTGCGTCGGTGACCTGGGCCTGGGCGTTCTGCGTCTCGAGGTGGAGCTCCTCGATGCGCTTTTCCAGAGCGGTGATGCGGGCGAGAGCGCTGTCACGGTCGGAGACGAGCTTGGAGATCCGTTCGTCCACCTGAGCGCGGTCGTACCCACGCCGCACAAGCTCGAAGCCGTAGGGGGAAGTGTCGCTCATGGGGTTCCTGTCGAATGAGACCGGTGAGGTGATAGGTGGAATCCTAGGGGCCGGAGCGCTGTGTCATCGAGCGTATGCGTGTTTGATCTGAGGAATGACACCCCTTTTGGGTGGCTGAACGCCGCCCCCCTTGCCAAAAACTCAGGCTAAGTGGCGAGACTTTAACCCAATCCACACATTCCGCTAACCGTCAGAGGTTTTCCCACCCGCCCGTGGCGCGCCGATGCTCGCGCCGGCCTTGACGCCCCCGTCCTTGTTCGCACCCGGCACCTCGAAGGACTCCAGCGCCTCCAGCACGTCCTGCACCCGCGAGATCTCGGCGTTGATGTCCTCACGCCGGCGCACCAGGACCTCCAGCTCGCGCTTGCCCTCCTCGACCGTGCGCCGCGCCTCGCGGATCGCCTCGGCCTTGAGCTCCTCGGCCTCCCGGATCAGCGTCGACTTCTTCTGCTCGGCCTCCTTCAGCAGGCCCTCCGCCTTCTTCACGGCGGCGATCCGGACCTTGCCGGCTTCCGAGTTGGCCTCCGACACCAGCTCCTTCGCCTTGGCCTGCGCCTTGGCGAGCTGCTCCTCCGACGCCTTGATGAGCGCGTCGCAGCGGTCGCCGGTCGACTTCATCGTCTCGGCGGCCTCGCGGCGGGCCCGCTCGTGCAACGACTCGATCTCGGCCGTGATGCGGTCGCGCAGCTCCTCCGCGCGCTCCCTGATCGCGGTGGCGTCCCGGCGGGCGCCGACGAGCAGCTCGTCCGCGTCCGCACGGGCCTTCTCCACCCGGGAGTTGCCCTCGCGCGTCGCTTCCGCGACCAGCCGGTCGGCCTCGGTGCGGGCCGCGCCCACCATCGAGTCGGCCTGCGACTCGGCGTCCGCGGTGGTCTGCAGCGCCTGCTCCTGCGCCTCCGTCAGCAGCTTGTCGACCTCGGCCGTGGTCTCCGTGATGAGCGTGTCGACCTGCTCGGCCGCCTCGGAGCGCCGCTTGTTGGCCTCCTTGCGGGCGGCGTCCAGCGTCTCGTCGGCCTCGTCGCGGGCCACGCTCAGCATGCGGTCGGCCTCCGCCGCCGCCTGCGCCTTGACCCGCTCCGACTCCAGCCGGATCCGCTCGGCGGCCTGCTGCGCCGACCCCACCGTCTCGGCGGCCTCGGCCCGCAGCCGCTCCGCGTCCCCGCTCGCGTCCTGGATCAGCTTCTCCGCCCTGGCGACCGACTCGGCACGCACCCGCTCGGCCTCCGCGGCCGTCTCGGACGTGAGTCGCTCCGCCTCGGCGATGGTCTCCGTCTGCAGCCGCTCGGCCTTGTGGCGCGCCTCGTTGATGAGGGTGTCCGCCTGGGTCGCCGCGTCCGAGCGGATGCGGTTGGCGTCCTCGCGGGCGTCGGCCCGGGTGCGGGCCGCGGCCTGGTCGGCCTCCGCCAGCGCGTCCGAGGCCTCCGTGCGCACCCGCTGGGCGTACGCCGACGACTCCGTGCGCAGCCGCTCGGCCTCCGCGATCGCCTCGGCGACCGTCCGCTCGGCCAGCTCCCGCGCCGCCTCGGAGGCCTCGCTCGCCTCGCGGCGGATCCGGCTCGCGTCCTCGCTGGCCCGCTCCCGCTCGGCGTAGGCGTCGGAACGGACCCGGTCCGCCTCCTCCTCGGCCTCCCGCCGGGTACGGTCCGCGGCGTGCTCGGCGGCCGAGCGCAGCCCGCTGATCTCCTCCTGGGCCTGCTCGTGCAGCCCCGCCACGGAGTCCCGGACCTGCTGGGCGTGGAGTTCGGCCGCGCCGACCATCTCGGCGGAGCGCCGGTCGGCCTCCTCGACGAGACGGACCGCCTCGGTCTGCGCCTCCTCGACCCGGTTGCGCGCGGACGCCAGCAGTTCCTCGGACTGGGCGCGGGCCCGCTCGCGCTCCTGGTCGGCCTCCTGCCGGGCGGAGCCGAGGAGCTCCTCGGCCTCGCGGCGCCTGCGGACGGCCTCCTCCTGGGCGGCGTCCAGCGTCTCGGTCGCCTCGTCGGCCAGCCGCTCCGCGGCGGCCGTGGCCTCCGCGCGCACCCGGTCGGCGGTGTCCTGCGCCTCGTTCTTGAGCCGCTCGGCCTCGGCGGCCGCCTCCGACCTGAGGCGTACGGCGATCGCCTCGCCCTCGGCCCGCGAGGCGGACGCGTCGGCGGCGGCCTCGGTGCGCAGCCGGTCGGCCTCCTCCGCGGCCTGCTGCTGGAGCGTACGAATCCGCTCGGCGGCCTCGGTGCGCAGCCGGTCGGTGTCCTCGGCGGCCTCGCGGCGGATCCGCGCGGCCTCCTCCCGGGCGTCCGTCAGCGCCTGCTCGGCGGAGGCGAGCCGCGACTCCGCCTCGGTGTGCAGCCGGGTCAGCTCCTCGGCGGCCTCCGCCTGCCGGGCCTCCACCGCCCGCTCGGTCTCCTCGCGCAGCTCCTGCGCGGCCCGCTCGGCGCCCGAGGTGATGGTCTCGGCGAGCTCCACCGCCTCCTCACGGGAGCGCTCGGCCTCGGTGCGCGTGCGCTCCAGGGTCTCCTCGGCCTGCCGGCGCAGCGCGGTGGCGCGCTCGATGGCCTCGGTGCGGACCTTCTCGCTGTCCGCCGTGGCCTTCTGGCGCAGCTCGTCCGCGTCGGCCTTCGCCTTGGACAGCAGCTCCTCGGCCGACCGGGCGGCCTCCTCGATCTGCTGGACGGCCTCCTTGCGGGCCTCCGCGCGGATCTTCTCGCCCTCGGCGACCGCGTCCGAGCGCAGCTGCTCGGCCTCGCCGCGCAGCCGACGGGCCTCCTCCTGCAGCTCGACCGTCTTGGCGCGGTACTCCTTGGTGTCGTCCTTCGCGGAGCCCTTGAGCTGCTCGGCGATGTCGTGCGCCTCGGCGCGCAGCCGGTCCGCCTCGGTCTCCGCCTCGCGGCGGATCCGCTCGGCCTCCTCGGCGGCGGCCTTCGTGGTCCGCTGCGCGTCCTCCTGCGCCTTGTTGAGGACGTCCTCGGCGGTCTTGGCCGCCTTCGACAGCTGGGTGGCGCTCTCCTCGGCGGTGATCGTGCGGGCCTTCTCGGAGGCCTCCGCGACGATCTTCTCGGCCTCGGCGCGCGCGTCGGCGACGACCTGCTCGGCCTCCGCCTTGGTCGCCTCGGCCTCCTGGCTGGCCTCGGTGACCAGCCGGGCGACCTGCTCCTTCGCCGTACGGGTGCGCTGTTCGTTGGCGGACTCGGCGCTCGCGAGCGCCTTCTCGGCGGCGGTCTTGGCCTCGGCGACCACCTTGTCGGCCTCGGACTGCGCCTTGCGCAGCGCCTCCTCGGCCTCGGCCATCCGCTGCTCGGCGGCGCGGCTGAGCTCACCGGCCTGGCGGCGGGCCGTGTCCGACTCGTTCACCGTGGAGCTGCGCAGCGCCTCGGCGTGCTCGGTGGCCTCCTGCGCCTGGGTGGAGGCGGCGTTCAGCATCCGCTCGGCGTCGGTGCGGGCGCGCAGCAGGAGCTGCTCGGCCTCCGCACGGGCCTGCTCGGCGTCGGCCTGGAGCCGCTGGCGGGCCTCCGCGGCCACCCGTTCGGCCTCGGCGCGGGCGGCGGCCATCGCCTGCTCGGCCTCGGCCCGGGACTCCTCCAGGAGCCGGCGGGCCTGGGCCTCGGTCCGGGCGCGCAGCTGCTCCGCCCAGGCCACGTTCTCGTTGACGTGCGACTCGACCGTCTGGCGGCGCTCCGCCAGTTCCTGGTCGAGCTGCTGGCGGCGGCTGACGGCCTCCTGGTGCAGCTCGGCCTGGAGCCGGGCCGCCTGCTCGGCGTGCTCCTGGAGGATGCGCTGGGTCTGCGCGCGGACCTGGCTGAGCTCGCGCTCGGCGTCCTGGCGCAGCTGGTCGGCCTGCATCTGCGCGTTGCGCAGCATCTGCTCGGCCTGGTACCCGAGGTCGCCGCCGTCGAAGGACGGCCGGGACATGAGTGTGCGGCGCGCCTCGTGCAACTTGGCGCGCAGCACCTCGACCTGGTAGCCGAGGTCCTCGGCATGCTGGATCGCCTTCTCACGCTCGGTCTTCAGCCGCTTCATCTCGGCTTCGAACCGCGTGAGGTGGTCGACGTCAGCCGCCGGTTCCCGCTCCTGGCTCTCGTAGCCCCGCACTGCGCGGTCCCATCCGTCCCTGGTCGCAAGCTTCCCGAACGAGCTCCGTCCATCCGCCGAACGGGGCCCCCGGGGAATGGTGTCAGATGAACGACGGAGCATGGGCTGGTGCCCCGGCGCTCGTCCCCTCAAACCCGGACCCCGGCATCGTCCCGCCGTCCAAGGCAGCAGGACCGGTCGCCCTGACAAGAGCGACGACCGCCCCCAACCCTACCGGCCCATATGTACGAGGGTCAGTGCTCAGGTGACTCAACTGGCGCCGAAGTGACCAGTTCTGTCAGTACACCGTGACAATCCTTGGGGTGCAGGAACGTGATTCGTGACCCCATGGAGCCGCGTCGCGGCTCTTCGTACAGAACGCGTACGCCCTTGGAGCGGATGTCCTCGGCGTCCCCGTCCACGTCCGCCGTACCGAAAGCGATGTGGTGGACCCCCTCGCCGTTCTTGTCGAGCCACTTGGCGACGGTGGAGTCCGGGCGGGTCGGCTCCAGAAGCTGCAGGTAGGAGGCGCCTCCGTCGGAAGTGTCGTTGATCTTGAGCATGGCTTCCCGGACACCCTGCTCCTCGTTGACCTCGGAGTGGAACACCTCGAAGCCGTACGTGGAGCGGTAGAACTCGACGGTCGCGTCGAGGTCGTGACAGGCGATCCCGATGTGGTCGATTCGCGTCAGCATGGTGTTAGTGGAGCGCGACGATGATGGTTACGCAACGTGCGCGCGATCACACTGAAGGCCGGATGACGGCACGGAGTGCCACTCAGTACATTCTCAGTAAACCCTCGTTCACTCCTCGGCCAGTGCAGGCCGGTAAGGGGAATCGCAGCTCATGACTGGATCGACTGGAACGAACAGCAGGACCTCGGTGATCGTCGCGGGCGCGCGGACGCCCATGGGACGACTGCTGGGCTCGCTGAAGTCCTTCTCCGGAGCCGACCTCGGCGGCTTCGCGATCAAGGCCGCCCTGGACCGCGCCGGGATCGGCGGCGACCAGGTGCAGTACGTGATCATGGGCCAGGTGCTCCAGGCCGGCGCGGGCCAGATCCCGGCCCGTCAGGCCGCCGTCAAGGCCGGCATCCCGATGAACGTCCCGGCGCTCACCATCAACAAGGTGTGTCTGTCGGGCCTCGACGCCATCGCGCTGGCCGACCAGCTCATCCGCGCGGGTGAGTTCGACGTGGTCGTCGCGGGCGGCCAGGAGTCCATGACCAACGCCCCCCACCTGCTGCCGAAGTCCCGCGAGGGCTACAAGTACGGCGCGATCGAGATGCTCGACGCGATGGCGTACGACGGTCTCACGGACGCCTTCGAGAACATCGCCATGGGCGAGTCCACCGAGAAGCACAACACGCGCCTCGGTATCCTGCGCCCCGAGCAGGACGAGATCGCCGCCCTCTCGCACCAGCGGGCCGCCGCCGCGCAGAAGAACGGGATCTTCGAGGCCGAGATCACCCCGGTCGAGATCCCGCAGCGCAAGGGCGAGCCGGTGGTCTTCAGCAAGGACGAGGGCATCCGCGGCGACACCACCGCCGAGTCCCTGGGCAAGCTGCGTCCCGCCTTCACCAAGGACGGCACGATCACCGCGGGCACGTCCTCGCAGATCTCCGACGGCGCCGCCGCGGTCGTCGTGATGAGCAAGGCCAAGGCCGAGGAGCTGGGCCTCGCCTGGATCGCCGAGATCGGCGCCCACGGCAATGTGGCCGGGCCGGACAACTCGCTGCAGTCCCAGCCCTCGAACGCCATCGCGCACGCCCTGAAGAAGGAGGGCCTCAGCGTCGGGGACCTCGACCTCATCGAGATCAACGAGGCCTTCGCCGCCGTCGCGGTCCAGTCAATGAAGGACCTCGGGGTGTCCACGGAAAAGGTGAACGTCAACGGGGGTGCGATCGCTCTCGGTCACCCGATCGGCATGTCCGGCGCGCGGCTCGTGCTGCACCTCGCCCTGGAGCTCAAGCGGCGCGGCGGCGGTGTCGGCGCGGCGGCGCTGTGCGGCGGCGGCGGTCAGGGCGACGCGCTGATCGTGCGCGTGCCCAAGGCCTGAGCCCGCGGCCTGGGCACGCGGTGGATCCCTTCGCGAACGGAGCTGTGATGCAGGACGTCCCCTCGCTGGTCGCCCAGGCCAGGGAAGGCCGGCCCCGGGCCGTGGCCCGGCTGATCTCCCTGGTGGAGGGGGCGTCCCCGCAGCTCCGGGAGGTCATGGCGGCCCTGGCCCCGCTCACCGGCAACGCCTACGTCGTCGGCCTGACCGGCTCCCCGGGCGTCGGCAAGTCCACGTCGACGTCCGCGCTGGTCACGGCGTACCGCAAGCAGGGCAGGCGGGTCGGTGTGCTCGCCGTCGACCCGTCGTCCCCGTTCTCCGGGGGTGCCCTGCTCGGCGACCGGGTGCGGATGTCCGACCACGCCTCCGATCCCGGCGTCTACATCCGCTCCATGGCCACCCGGGGCCATCTGGGCGGCCTCGCCTGGTCCGCCCCGCAGGCGATCCGGGTGCTGGACGCGGCGGGCTGCGAGGTGATCCTGGTCGAGACGGTGGGCGTCGGCCAGTCGGAGGTGGAGATCGCCTCCCAGGCCGACACCAGCGTCGTCCTGCTGGCCCCCGGCATGGGCGACGGCATCCAGGCGGCCAAGGCCGGAATCCTGGAGATCGGTGACGTCTACGTCGTCAACAAGGCCGACCGGGACGGCGCCGACGCCACCGCCCGCGAACTGAACCACATGCTCGGCCTCGGCGAGTCACGCAAGCCCGGCGACTGGCGCCCGCCGATCGTCAAGACGGTCGCCTCCCGCGCCGAGGGTGTCGACGAGGTCGTCCAGGCCCTGGAGAAGCACCGCGCCTGGATGGAGGAGCACGGCGTCCTCACCGAGCGCCGCCGCGCCCGCGCCGCCCGCGAGGTCGAGACGATCGCCGTCACGGCCCTGCGCCGCCGCATCGGCGACCTCCACGGCGACCACCGCCTCAGCACCCTGGCCGAACGGATCGTCGCGGGCGAACTGGACCCGTACGGCGCGGCGGACACCCTGATCGCGGGCCTCACCGAGAACTGACCCCCGAGCGGCCACACGAGCCGCGCGGCCGGATCGCGGGTGCTGCCGGGGCGGGTGCCGGCCAATCTGCTCGACGACGCTCAACGGCACGCCCGTCGGTGCCGGCTGGGCCCTCACAGACCGGCAGGCACCGGCAGCCGGAGCCCGAACGGGACTCCGGCTGCCGGTGTGCCGGTTGTCAGGGGCGTCCCCGCTGGCCGCGCAGGTGTTCCGCGATCGGCTTCAGGGACTTGTCGAGGTCCACGAGGGCCTCGGGGGAGAGGAGGTCGATGAAGTGCCGGCGGACGGACGCCACATGGTGCGGGGCGACCTTCATCATGGTCTCCATGCCGTGCTCGGTCAGGACCGCGTAGAGCCCACGGCGGTCCGACTCGCAGTTCTCGCGGCGGACCAGGTTCGCGTTCTCCATGCGGGTGATCTGGTGCGAGAGACGGCTCTTGGACTGGAGGGTGGCGGACGCGAGGTCACTCATTCGCATCCGGACGTCCTCCGACTCGGAGAGGTTCACCAGGATCTCGTAGTCGTTCATGGTCAGGCCGAAAGGCTGCAGATCCTTTTCGAGCTGGTACGTCAACAGCCTGTTGACCTCCAGGTGGGTGCGCCAGGCGCACTGCTCCGCATCGGTCAGCCAGCGCGTGGCCGTTTCGGTCTCCATATGTGAAGTCTACCTAAAATGTTGAAAGGCTAACTAGTGAGGGTGGTGTGACGGTGCGCACGCGTTCGATGTCACACTCCGCAGACTACCGCTCACAGCCCGAAGCGACGCTGGAGGTCCCCGAGCTGTCCGGGAAGGCGCGGTACCCCGCTTTGACCGCCGTGCCCACCCGGGACACCTGGCATTCCGCCCCCGCCGGGCACTCCCGGCTCATGCGGAACGGCCCCCGTCGCCTGCTCGGCCATGAGGGTCTCGGTCGACTGCAGCAGCACCGTGCCGGCGCCGACGAACTCGAACTGGTGCTCCTCCCCGGAAGCCCCGCCCAGGCCCGTCAGCGCACGTAGACCGCCCATGACGCCGGTCATGTACCCGTGGTCGTAGTGATGACACGGGGAGGGGCAGTCGGCCCAGCCGACGAGTGCCTGTGGGTCCACCCGGAGGGGAGGTTCCATGAACACCACCGGGCCGTTAGATGCGGCCACGAACTTCCCGGTTCCGATCAGCGTGAGAAATCCCGGCACGATCGACTGCTTGAGCGACAGACTTGGCTGAAAAGCGAGCAGATTGCCCGAGCGAATGGTCAGGTTGCCCTCGTCGAGGTCGTACGAATTCACATCGAAGGCCCGGTCGGCGAGGAGCATCTTGCCCGAGCCCTCCGCCACCACCCAGTCGCTCGCGTGCAGTGGCGAATGGAACGAGGTGCGCACCAGACGGTCCAGCCGGCCGTGCCCGACGCCGTTGAAGTCGATCGACCCGTAGTAGGCGATCATCTTCCCCTTCTGCAGGAACCACTGGCTCCCCTTCAGCTCCACACAGAAGGTGTAGTGGTTGACGTTGTCGTCGACCGGGAGGGTCATCGGGTCGTACACGGTGGGGCCCGAGGGGCCCGCGCCCGGGTAGTGGCTCACAGCTTCTCCTCCGACGCCTGGACGAACACCGCACCGCTGCCGCTGAGCTCGAGCTGGAAGGCCTCGCCGGAGCCGCGGCCCACCATGTCCCGCCAGCCGAGCGCCGTCGACAGTTTGTTGCGGACGTCGCCGTGGTGGGCGACGTAGGCCTGCGGGTCGACATGGACCGGGCGCTGCGGGGTGATCGGGACCTCGAAGACGCCGCCGTGGGCCATCACGGCGACCGCGCCGTGCCCCTTCAGCGTGGTGGTGAACAGGCCCTGGCCGCTGATCTGGCCGCGGACCATGCCCATGACCCCGCCCTGGGAGCCCAGGAACATCGTGCCCTGCTGGAGGGTGCCCTCGAAGGCGAGCAGCCGGTCCGCCTCCACGTACAGGGTGTCGCCGGTGAGCCGGATGACCTGGACGTGGTGGCCGCCGTGCCCGAAGAGGACCGTGCCGCTGCCCTCGACCGTCATCAGCGGGGTGTCCTCGTTGGCGAGGCGCCGGCCGATCATGGACATCACACCGCCCTGGCCGCCCTGCATGTTGGGCGTGAAGGACACGTCGCCGCGGTACGCCAGCATGGCCCCGCGCTGACTGAACAGCCGCTGGCCCGGTACGACCGTCGCCTCGACCATCTTGGAGTTGATCTCTCGGAAGGTCACCTCAGACGTCCCCCGCGATCGTGTTGCGCTCGCTCGGCTGGACGTACACCAGGCCGTCCCCCTCGAAGCGGATCTGGAAGGCCTCTCCGCCGCCCTCGCCCAGGAGCGTGCGGAACGTCACACCGGACTGGAAGGACTGACGGACGTTGCCCGTGTGCGCGATGTACGCCCCCGGGTCGACGGTCAGCGGGTACTGCGGGCTGACGCGCAGCACCACCGCCGGTCCGTCCGAGGTGATCGCGGCCTGGCCGTGGCCCTCCACCGTCGTCGTGAACAGCCCGTTGCCCTGGGAGGCGCCGCGCAGGCCGGTGAAACTCGTCCCCGTCCTCAGGCCCGCGTCCGTCGCGAGCAGATTGCTCGACTCCACGTACAGCTTGTCTCCCTGGAGGTTGACGAGGTTGATCTCGGAGGCGCGGTCGGCGAACCAGCACGTCCCCTGTCCCCTCACCTCCATCACGGTCATCTGCTCGCCGGTGAGTCGCCGGGTGACCATCCCCCGGATCCCCTCACCGCCGCCACTGAGCTTCTTGAAGGCCATCTGACCGTCGTACGCGACCATCGAGCCGTTCTTCGCCTTCACGGCGTCCCCGGTCATGTCGACGGCGAGCACCTTGCTGCCTTGCAGTCGGAACATCGCCACGCTGCGAAGGTAGCGGGCCCATGGGTGCGCCGAACAGCACCTGTGGGTGGAGAACGACCCTGACCGCACCCCTAGGTGAACCGTTTGCCACAATGGACCAGCGCTTGTGCGTGCGTTCACAAGCCTCCGACCGCAGTTCCCCCGAAACTTCCCCGAAGTCCCCCGAAGGTGACCCCCGTGGACCTGAAGACAGCCTCCGCCCTCCGCCGCCTCCGTCTGGTCTCCGCGCCGGAGGCCGTCTCGTTCCTGCTGCTGCTCGTCTGCTCGGTGCTCAAGCGCACCACCGACTTCAACGCGGTCCCGGTCATGGGCATGATCCACGGCGTACTCTTCATCCTGTACGTCCTGTTCTGGGCGGATGCCTGGAACCGCGCCAAGTGGCCGCTGAAGACGGCCGCCCTCTACTTCGTCCTCTCCGTCCTGCCGACCGGCGGCTTCTTCGCCGAGCGCCGGCTGCGCCGTGAGGCCGAGGACGCGGTGATCGCCTCCCGCGCCCGCAAGGAAGGGGTCGTGAAGGCATGATCGTCGCCTTCTCCGTCACCCCGCTCGGCGTCGGCGAGGACGTGGGGGAGTACGTCGCCGACGCCGTCCGCGTGGTCCGCGAGTCCGGTCTGCCGAACCGCACCGACGCCATGTTCACCTCCGTCGAGGGCGACTGGGACGAGGTCATGGACGTCGTCCGCCGCGCCGTCGCCGCCGTGGAGGAACGCGCCCCCCGGGTCTCCCTCGTCCTCAAGGCGGACATCCGCCCCGGCGTGACGGACGGTCTGACGTCCAAGGTCGAGACGGTGGAGCGCCACCTGGCCGACCGGTCCGACTGACGAGACGCGCACCCGTGCGGGGCGCGCGGTCCTCAGCGGCGGGCCGAGGCGCGGCGCAGGTACTGCCGGACCGCCCGCTGGGCCACCGGGCCGAGTTCCTCCAGGGCGGCGACGAGGACGCCCAGTTGCTCCAGGGCGTCCAGGGCGGACGTGGCACCGGCCGTGTCGACCCCTTCGTACAGTTCGATGCCGACGAAGGAGGCCGCCACGGCGCGGGCGAGGCCCGGCGGGTCGGTGAACTCCCCGAACGGGGTGCCCGTGAGCACGCGCACGAGGACCTTCTCGATCTCCGCGATCCACAGGTCGAGGCCCGCCGCCGTGGCCGGGCCGAGCGTCGCGTGGGTCTGGGCGCCGGCCAGCAACTGGCCGAGGAGCGCGACATGGCCGCCCGCGCGCTCCTGGTCGTGGATCTCACGCCCCAGGGCGAGCAGTTCGGTGAGTGAGGCGACCGCGGCGAAGCGGGGGCGGTAGCGCGCGACGGTGCGCTCCGCGCCGTACCGGCAGGCCGCCGCGAGCAGTTCGTCCACCGAGCCGAAGTGGTAGAAGACCAGCGCCTGGTTCACCCCGGCGGCCGCCGCGACCGTCCGTGCCGACGCCTTGGCGATGCCCTGCTCGGTGAGGGTGCGCAGGGTGCCTTCCAGCAGCTTGGTCTTCGTGTCCGGGCCGGTCCTGGGGACCCGGTCCGTCCTCTGATCGGGACTCACGCGTGCGCCTCCTCACGGGCGAAGGGGTCCGGAGCCACGGAAACGGCGGCACCCGCGTGGCGCAACGGAACGCGCTGTGGCTCCCCTTCCGTGCCCGGAAGTTGGTCGATCCGGGTGAAATGCGCGGCCCACCGGTGGCGCAGCGACAGGGCCTGTGTTCGAGCCCGGACCCCGTCGAGAGCGGCCCGCATCCCGGCCTCCGTGTAGATCTTCATATGAATCCCCCAGGTCGGGGCATGTTTGAGCGACCGCTCAAACCCTTCGCGAAGGACGGTACAGCCGTTTGAGCGGTCGCTCAATAGGGCGACCGGGGGACGGGTTTCGAGCGCGCGGGAGCTGGCTAATCTCACCCGGTGTCGATCAAGTCCTGTGTGATGAACCGTTGTTCGGCCGCCGTGATCCTGGCGGCCTCGCTGGCCCTCCTCGCCTCGGGGGCCGGCGCACACGTGCCTGCGGAACACTCCGGCCACGCGTGCGTGCTCGCCCCCGGCGAGCTGACCGTCGACGACCTGCCCGCGGGCTCCTCGGTGACCCGCTGCGGTGCCGTGGGCCGTCTGGTCACCCATGGCGGCGCCGGTCTCACGGTCCCCGAACCCGGCGTGAAGGTCAGCGTCGAGTCCCTCACGGCGGACGGTTCCACCCACGGCTTCACCCTGGCCGTCGCCGCCGACGGCACGGTGTCGTACGGCTACGACGCGCGGGGCGCGGACGAACGCGGCACGGGCGACCGCAGTCACGGCGACGCGAAGCCCCGGGCCTCGGGGAAGGGCAAGCGGCCCTCGGGCAAACGGCCCTCCGGCAACCGTCTCACCGGCAGCCGCGCCGACGCCCCCGCCCCCTGCGAGGACGCCGCCTACTCCATCGCCGACCGCAAGGAGTACGGAACGTACGAGTGGTTCATCGGCGACGGCCCCCAGCCGGGCGACCTGCCCCGCCGCGAGGTCCGCCAGGCCTTCGAGGAGGGCATCACCGCCATCATCCGCGGCCGCAACGCCTGCGGACTCGCCGACACCATCGGGGCCCGCGCGCGGTTCCTGGCCGCCACCGGCCGCGAGGCCGGCATCGACCACATGGCCCGCTGCACGGACCGGGACGGCATGAACGTCTGGGACGCCGGCGACCTCAGCAGCGACAGCGTCGCCACGACCTGCTCATGGAGCCGCCCCGTCTCCCGCGGCCCGGACCGCCTGATCGAGGCCGACGTCCGCTTCAACATCCACGACTACACCTTCACCGACGACCCCACGGGCGCCTGCGAGGACGCCTACGACATCCGCAGCGTCGCCACCCACGAGGCCGGCCATGTCTTCGGCCTGGGCCATGTCGGGTCCGGCCACGAGAACCTCACCATGTTCCCGAGTTCCTTCGCCTGCTCCACCACCGCCCGCACCCTCGGCAGGGGCGATGTGCTGGGCCTGCGGAGCCTCTACTGAAACCCGCGTACGCCGGGCGCACGGGAGTCCGGGCGCACGGTGGACCGAAAGCCGAGACAGAGCTGACCACGATATGACCGGCGGGTAGGGTCGATGCCGTGCCGAAGCCGCTCAGTCTCCCCTTCGATCCCATCGCCCGCGCCGACGAGCTCTGGAAGCAGCGGTGGGGCAGTGTGCCGTCGATGGCCGCGATCACCTCGATCATGCGCGCGCACCAGATCCTGCTCGCCGAGGTCGACGCGGTGGTCAAGCCGTACGGGCTGACGTTCGCCCGCTACGAGGCGCTGGTCCTGCTCACCTTCTCCAAGGAGGGCGAGCTGACCATGTCGAAGATCGGCGAGCGGCTCCAGGTGCACCCCACGTCGGTGACGAACACCGTCGACCGCCTGGTGAGGTCGGGCCTGGTGGCCCGGCGTCCCAACCCCAACGACGGCCGCGGCACCCTCGCCGTCATCACCGACAAGGGGCGCGAGGTCGTCGAGGCGGCCACCCGTGACCTCATGGCGATGGACTTCGGGCTCGGGGTGTACGACGCGGAGGAGTGCGCCGAGATCTTCGCGATGCTGCGTCCGCTGCGGGTCGCCGCACACGACTTCGACGAGGACTGACCCGCCTTCGGCGAGGGCCGACCCCGCCCAAGATCTGCCGGAACGGGCGGTTACGCTCGACGGCATGAAGAAGAGCGTGCTGACCCGCTACCGCGTGATGGCCTACGTCACCGGTGTGCTGCTGGTCCTGCTGACCCTGGGCGTGATCGCCAAGTACGTGCTCGACCTGGACGGCGCCGACAGCTTCACGCGCGCCGTGGGCATCGCGCACGGCTGGCTGTACGTCGTCTACCTCGTCTTCGCCTTCGATCTCGGCTCCAAGGCGAAGTGGCCGGTCGGCAAGCAGCTCTGGGTGCTGCTCGCCGGGACGATCCCGACGGCCGCGTTCTTCGTGGAGCGCAAGGTGACGCGCGAGCTGGACGAGCGGGTCGCCGACGCCGCTCCGGACGTCGTCAAGGCGTAGCGGGCCACCGCGTTTCTAGGGCCCTTCTGACGGATCTCCGTGGGTGAAGGAGCGGGCGTGCCGGGCGTCGCGACGCCGCGGAGATCCGTCAGAAGGGCCCTAGTCGGCGGACGTGCCCCTCAGCCCCAGGAGCAGCACGTTCGTGAAATCGCGTACCCACGCCTCGTCCGCGGGCTGCGCGCTCACCAGGGTGCGGTGGACCACCGTGCCGGCGACGATGTCGAAGATGAGGTCGGCCGTGCCGGCGACCTCCTCCGGGCCGCTCTCCGGCGGGAGTTCGCCGCGGAGCCGGGCACGCGCGCGGCCCTCCAGGACGAGGTGCTTCTGGGGCTCCACGATGGAGGAGCGGATCCGTTCGCGCAGGGCGGCGTCGCGGGTGGACTCGGCGACGACCGCCATCAGCCCGCTGCGCGCCTCCGGAAGCGCCAGGATCGCCGCGAACTGCAGCACCACACCCTCGATGTCGGCGGCCAGACTGCCCCGGTCGGGGAGTTCCAGCTCGGCGAAGAGCTCGGCCACCGCGTCGACGACGAGTTCGTTCTTGCCGGCCCAGCGGCGGTAGAGGGTCGTCTTCGCCACCCCGGCACGGGTCGCCACGTCCCCGAGGGTGAGTTTCGACCAGCCCAGCTCGACCAGCGCCGCCCGGGTCGCGGCCAGGATCGCGGTGTCCGCGGCGGCGCTGCGCGGGCGGCCGGTGCGAACGGCGCCGGTGCGGCAAACGGGCGTGCGGCTCTGCATCGCACGACCATAACCGCCGTTGTCGGCATTTCCGCCGCCCCCGTTCCCGTGAGGGAGATCACCCCGACCCGGTGTCGCGGAGGCACTCGGTGCCATTACGCTACGACTCGTAGCGAAAGCGTGCGACGCCGCTCCGCGCCCTCGTGACGGACGTATCACGAGCCGTGGCGCAAAGGGTGTGGGGTGGGGACCCCGACGCCTGGGCAGGAACGCTTTCGGAACGCTTTTCGCCTACGCGCGCGGACGGGGGAGGATAGACGCATGCAGCCACGGAACATGTCCATGAGCGGAGTCGTCGACCTCGCCGCGGTGAAGGCGGCCCAGGAGGCCAAGGCGAAGGCGGAGCAGGCGCGCGCCGAAGCGGCCCGGCAGGGCGGCGCGGGGGCCGTCTCCCCGGCCGATCTCGTCATCGACGTCGACGAGGCGGGCTTTGAACGCGAGGTCCTGCAGCGCTCCGCCGAGGTACCGGTCGTCATCGACTTCTGGGCCGAGTGGTGCCAGCCCTGCAAGCAGCTGAGCCCGGTCCTCGAGCGGCTCGCCGTCGAGTACGACGGCCGCTTCCTGCTCGCCAAGATCGACGTCGACGCCAACCAGATGCTGATGCAGCAGTTCGGGGTCCAGGGGATCCCCGCGGTGTTCGCCGTGGTGGCGGGCCAGGCGCTGCCGCTCTTCCAGGGAGCCGCGGGCGAGGCCCAGATCCGGCAGACGCTGGACCAGTTGGTGCAGGTCGCCGAGGAGCGGTTCGGACTCACCGGCCTGACCGTCGACCCCGACGCCGAGCCGGGGGGCCGGGCGCCGGCCGCCGCGGCGACGGCCGGTCCGTACGACGCCCTCCTCGAAGCCGCCGTACAGGCGCTGGACGCGGGGGACTTCGGCGGCGCGGTGCAGGCGTACAAGAACGTGCTCGCGGATGACCCGGCGAACACGGAGGCGAAACTCGGTCTGGCGCAGGCCGAGTTGCTGCACCGGGTCGGGGGAATGGACCCGCAGCAGGTGCGCAAGGACGCGGCCGAGAAGCCCTCGGACGCCGAGGCGCAGATCGCCGCCGCCGACCTGGATCTGGTGGGCGGTCATGTCGAGGACGCGTTCGGGCGGCTCATCGAGACGGTGCGGCGCACGGCCGGGGACGACCGGGACGCCGTACGGCTGCGGCTGTTGGAGCTGTTCGAGGTCGTCGGGCCCGACGACCCCCGGGTGGCGACAGCCCGGCGGGCGCTGGCGCGTGCCCTGTTCTGACCCGGGCTCCGGGCGGGGGCTGACCAGTCGCTAAACGTCGGGGCCTGTGGTTCCCGAGTGAAAATTCAGCCGAGATGGTTCCCCGGCGGCCGCGCTTTACCAAATCTTGGTAATCGCGGCCGCTGTTACTGGAAGTAAGACCGGGGCGTAGTTCTGTCGGGTTCTGTCCATCGATCAACAGCTTTGTTCCGGGCCCCGTTGACACCCTGAGTCGCCGCCCGAGACCTCTGGGTCGTTGTACGGTTATCCGGCCGTTACTAGCGAGTAACGAACCCCCTTGTGCGGGCGGCGAGAATGGACCACGATCGGCCACGCTCGGTCCATTCCCGTACCCCGACAGCCGGTTGGGTCAACGGGTTTTCCTGGGTCCCCACCGAGCAGAGCCGACGGCCCGCGCCGCCGGCTCTAGGGCAGGGGGGTCTTCACCCACGGTGAAGCCTGTCCAGCAAGGTTGTGCGTGATGCGTGTCAGGCGCGACCAGTGGTTGTCGCTCGGGGGTGATCGCCGGTGATCGGTGCGCGGTACGCGCCTCCGAGACGGGCGCTCCCCATTCCCGAGGACGTAGCACTTCTCCCATCCCTGCCCGGCTGAGCCGCCGCACAAGTGGGGCGAGTCGGGGCCAGGAGATGTACGTCCGAGAAGGAGGAAATATGGAGTCCCAGGTGCGTGGCGGGACCAGATGGAAGCGGTTCGCGCTGGTCATGGTGCCCAGCGTCGCCGCCACGGCAGCGATAGGCGTCGCCCTGGCACAGGGTGCGCTCGCCGCGTCGTTCAGCGTTTCGGGCCAGTCGTTCAAGGTCAGCGCCGACTACCTGCACGGTGACGGCTTCTCGCAGTACGGGGCTGTCGACGCGGGCAAGTCGCTCGACGGCAAGGACCAGCTGCACCCGGTCGCTGTCTCGGCGTTCAACGACGCCACGATCACCAACATGTGTCAGTCGGTCACCACCCCGGGCATCCCGCTGCTCGGCAGTGTCACGCTGACGCTGAACGCGGGTACGGGCAAGGACAAGGTCCAGGCCCACTCGCTGTACATCGATGTGGAGGACCTGCAGACGTCGAAGGCCGTGTTCAACGGCATCGACATCGGTCTGGGTGCCGACGGCATCACCAAGGGCCCCGCCATCAAGGACGGGGAGGTCGCTCAGAAGCAGACGTACGCCCACGGGTTCGCCCAGCAGGCCACGTCGGCCGACCTCTACGACGTGAAGCAGACGGCGTGGGCCACCACCGCCGGCACCTTCACGCTGCCCGACCTGCACATGTCGCTGGCGACCGGTTCCAAGGGTTGCTACTAGTGCTCTGACGGGCGGGGGAGCCGAGGGCCTCCCCGCCCGTCCTGCCTCACCACTCGCGCACCCCCCACGCGCAGTACATCCTCACCACAGCAACGCCGCACCAGGGAGCTGTTTTCCATGAGCGCCGAGACTTCCGCCGCACCCGGCCGGTTCACTCGCTGGAGGCTGCAGTTCCGCGCCTGGCGGGGCACGAGGCCGTTCTGGGCCGGCCTGTTCATGATGATCGGCGGCGTTCCGATCATGTACTTCCCCTACGCGCACCTCACGATCGGTCAGCTGACGGTCCGTATGTCCACCACGGCCGGTGCGGGCTCCCTGATCATCGGAGTCCTGCTCGTCGTGCTCGGCATCAGCCTCTGGTTCCAGAAGCACATCCGCACCTTCGCGGGTGTGGCGGCGATCCTGCTGGCGCTGGTGTCCCTCCCGGTCTCCAACTTCGGTGGCTTCGTCGTCGGCTTCCTGTTCGGGATGATCGGCGGCGCGATGGCCATCGCGTGGGTGCCGGGGACTCCGCCGGAGCCGCAGGCGGAGCAGAGCACCGACGGGCAGGGCGGCGCGCCCGAGAGCGCCGTCACGGATCTCACGAAGGCCGACGGGGCGACCGCTCACTTCGAGGCCGGCGGTGGTCCGGAAGAGCCGAACGACATGTCAGAAACGAGCCCGGCGAACGGGGCGAACGGGAGGCACAGTGTCGGCTGACGAGGTGACGCACGGGGCGGACGCGGACGCGTCCCGTGTGAGAACCGGGCCACGCCACGCGGCACCCAGGAAGCCGTTGCTCACGCGGATGCACCTGCCGGCGGGGAAGGCGATCGCCCTGGCGGCGATGCCGACGGCCGTCCTCATGGGCATGGGCTTCACGCCGACGCTCGCCCGCGCCGACGAGCAGCCGACCTCGAAGAGCCTCACGGCCGAGGAGTACCAGGCCTGCGTCGACGCGATGACGGCCGACGCGTCCGCCTCGGCCTCGCCGTCCGCCTCCCCCTCCGAGACGTCGAGCGACACCAAGGACGACTCCTCGAGCGACTCGAAGGACACGACCTCCCAGGACACGACGTCCAAGGACAGCGGCAGCGGGTCGGGCGGCTCCTCCTCGTCGGATTCAGGTTCCGGCGACACGGCCGAGCCCTCGCCGTCCGCCTCCTCCGCGGCTTCCTCGACGGACACGGCGGCGTCGTCCTCCGACGACACCGCGACGGCGAGCCCGTCGGCGACGGAGACGAGCAAGAACGTCCTGGAGACCATCGGCGACGCGATCAAGGACGTCTTCGACGGCGACGGCACCGACGACACGACCGCGACCGCGAGCCCCTCGCCCTCCGCGACGGCCTCGGCGAGCACCGGCGACAGCGGCTCGGACACCTCCTCGGGCTCGTCCGGCACCACCAAGGACACCCCGGAGAAGACCGCCGAAACGGCGAAGAACGCCGTGAGCGACGCGGCCGACTCCGCCGCCGACACGGCGACGCAGGCCGCCGAGGACACCGCCGACGCCTCGGCCGGCGCCTCACCGAGCCCCTCCGCGAGCGCCACCACGGACGTCGACGACTGCCCGGTCGCCACGGACGAGGAGAGCGGCGTCGACAACAAGCTGCCCCTGCCCGACGACCCCTGGTACCTGAACGCCAGTTCGCTGCTGCTCAAGGGCGCCGACTACCAGGGCATCGTCAAGGTGAAGACGTCCGGCGGCAAGACCAAGCAAGTCCTGAAGTACGTCATCTCCGGCGGCACCGAGATCGGCGACCTGCACCAGACCGTGATCGACAAGCAGGCGGGCAAGACGTACCACGTCCAGGCGGGCAGCGGTACGAAGTCCACGATCGAGAACGGCGACACGGTCATGTACACCGAGAGCATCTCGGGCAACCTGTTCGGCCTGATACCGGTCACGTTCACCCCGGAGAACCCGCCGCCGCTGAACATCCCGCTGATCTACTTCACCAACGTCAAGGTCCAGCAGGCCGGCCAGTTCGGCGGCACCCTGACGGTTCCCGGGCTGCACCAGTACATCACCTGAGCCGCAGCGGCGGCCGCAGCACCCCGAGCCGCCCCACAAGCCCCTCCGGGAGCCGCACAGAACGCTGAGGGCGCCCCCTGCCACAGGGGGCGCCCTCAGCGTCGTACCAGCCCCTCGCGGGGGACGGACGGGTCAGTCGATCGCGCCGCCGCCCAGGTGGTGGACGCGGAGCATGTTGGTGGTGCCGGGGACGCCGGGGGGCGAGCCGGCGGTGATGATGACGGTCTCGCCCGGGTTGAAGCGGTTGATCTTGGCGATCTCCTGGTCGACCATGTCGACCATCTCGTCCGTGGTGTTGACGAAGGGGACCACGTGCGACTCGACGCCCCAGCTCAGCGTGAGCTGGTTGCGGGTGCCCTCGTCCGTGGTGAAGGCGACGATCGGCTGCTGCGCGCGGTAGCGGGAGAGCCGGCGGGCGGTGTCACCGGACTGGGTGAAGGCCACCAGGCCCCGGCCGCCGAGGAAGTCGGCGATCTCGCACGCCGCACGCGCGATCGAACCGCCCTGCGTCCGCGGCTTCTTGCCGGGGACGAGGGGCTGCAGGCCCTTGCTGAGCAGCTCCTGCTCGGCCGCGGTGACGATCTTCGACATCGTCTTCACGGTCTCGATCGGGTAGGCGCCGACCGAGGACTCCGCCGACAGCATGACCGCGTCCGCGCCGTCCAGGATCGCGTTGGCCACGTCGGAGGCCTCGGCGCGGGTCGGACGGGAGTTGGTGATCATCGACTCCATCATCTGGGTCGCCACGATCACCGGCTTGGCGTTGCGGCGGCACAGCTCGATGAGGCGCTTCTGCACCATGGGGACCTTCTCGAGCGGGTATTCGACGGCGAGGTCGCCACGGGCGACCATCACGGCGTCGAACGCCATCACGACGTCCTCCATGTTCTCGACCGCCTGCGGCTTCTCCACCTTGGCGATGACGGGGACCCGGCGGCCCTCCTCGTCCATCACCCGGTGGACGTCGGTCACGTCCTTGGCGTCGCGGACGAAGGACAGCGCGACCATGTCGCAGCCCATGCGCAGTGCGAAGCGCAGGTCCTCGACGTCCTTCTCGGACAGCGCCGGCACGTTGACGGCCGCGCCGGGCAGGTTGATGCCCTTGTGGTCGGAGATGACACCGCCCTCGATGACGATCGTCCTCACCCGCGGGCCGTCGACGTCCAGGACCTTCAGTTCGACGTTGCCGTCGTTGATCAGGACCTGGTCGCCGCGCGAGACGTCACCGGGCAGACCCTTGTACGTGGTGCCGCAGATCGTCTTGTCGCCGGGGACGTCCTCGGTGGTGATGGTGAACTCGTCACCCCTCACCAGCTCGACGGGACCCTCGGCGAAGGTCTCGAGACGGATCTTCGGGCCCTGGAGGTCGGCGAGGACACCGATGGCCCGGCCGGTCTCCTTGGAGGCGGCCCGGACCCGGTCGTAACGGCCCTGGTGCTCGGCGTGCGTGCCATGGCTGAAGTTGAAGCGGGCCACGTTCATGCCGGCGTCGATCAGGGCGACGAGCTGCTCGTGGGAGTCGACCGCGGGGCCGAGAGTACAGACGATTTTCGAACGGCGCATGGGGCGATCCTATCGGTTTGTTTCGCTACGGAATATTCCGTCTGGCGGAAGATACAAATGGGCGGGTTCGCGCTCAGTTGCCACGCGGCGGAGCCGCATATCCATACTGCGGTTCAGTTTGTCCGTACGACCAATGCATACGTTTGCGTGGCGATCTCGAGTTCCTCGTCCGTCGGCACCACCGCGACCGCCACCCGCGCGTCCGCGGGCGAGATCAGCCGGGGCTCGTCGCCCCGTACGGCGTTCAGTCGGCCGTCCACCGCCAGGCCCAGGGTCTCCAGGCCCGCGACGGCCGCCGCGCGCACCTCGGCCGCGTTCTCGCCGACCCCCGCGGTGAACGCGACCGCGTCCACCCGCCCGAGCACGGCGTAATAGGCGCCGATGTACTTCTTCAGCCGGTGAATGTAGATGTCGAAGGCGAGCTTCGCCCGTACGTCGCCCTCGTCGATCCGCCGCCGGATCTCCCGCATGTCGTTGTCGCCGCACAGTCCGACGAGCCCGCTCTTCTTGTTGAGAAGAGTGTCGATTTCATCGATGGACATTCCGCCAACACGCGCCAAATGGAAGATGACGGCCGGATCGATGTCCCCGGAGCGCGTTCCCATCACCAGCCCCTCCAACGGCGTCAGCCCCATGGAGGTGTCCACGCACCGGCCCCCCTCGACCGCCGACGCGGACGCCCCGTTGCCCAGGTGCAGCACGATCACGTTCACCTCTTCGGGTGCCCTGCCGAGCAGCTTCGCCGTCGCCCGGGAGACGTACGCGTGCGAGGTCCCGTGGAACCCGTAGCGGCGGATCCGGTGCGCGTCGGCGGTCTCCACGTCGATCGCGTAGCGGGCGGCGGCCTCCGGCATCGTCGTGTGGAACGCGGTGTCGAACACGGCGACCTGCGGCAGATCGGGCCGCAGGGCCAGCGCGGTACGGATTCCGGTGAGGTTGGCGGGGTTGTGCAGCGGCGCGACGGGGATCAGCCGCTCGATCTCGGCGAGGACCGCGTCGTCGACGACGGTCGGCTCGGTGAACCGCTTCCCGCCGTGCACCACGCGGTGCCCGATGGCGGCGAGTTCGGGGGAGTCCAGCCCGAGCCCGTCCCGCGCCAGTTCCTCCGATACGGCCTTCAGCGCGGCGTCGTGGTCGGCGATCGGCGCCGTCCACTCCCGCGCCTCCCCGCCGGTCGCCAGCGGCGTGTGCCTCAGCCGCGAGGTCTGCTCACCGATGCGCTCGACGAGACCGCTCGCCAGCCGGTCGCCCTCCCGCATGCCGAGGAGCTGGTACTTCACCGACGAGGAGCCGGAGTTGAGGACGAGGACGCGGGTCGCGGTCACTGCTGGGCAGCCTTCTGGTCGAGGGTCTGGGCCTGGATCGCCGTGATGGCGACGGTGGTGACGATGTCGGGCACGAGGGCACCCCGGGACAGGTCGTTGACGGGCTTGCGCAGCCCCTGCAGCACCGGTCCGACGGCGATCGCGCCGGCCGAACGCTGCACGGCCTTGTAGGTGTTGTTGCCGGTGTTCAGGTCCGGGAAGATCAACACGCTGGCCTGGCCCGCCACTTCGGACCCCGGCAGCTTGGTCGCGGCGACGCTGGGCTCCACGGCGGCGTCGTACTGGATCGGCCCCTCGATCCTCAGGTCGGGCCGCCGCGCGCGCACCAGCTCGGTGGCCTCGCGCACCTTGTCGACGTCGGCGCCCGACCCGGACGTACCGGTCGAGTACGACAGCATCGCGATCCTCGGCTCCACGCCGAACTGGGCGGCGGTGGCGGCCGACTGGATGGCGATGTCGGCGAGCTGCTCGGCGTTCGGGTCGGGGTTCACCGCGCAGTCGCCGTAGACGAGGACCTTGTCGGCGAGGCACATGAAGAAGACGGACGAGACGATGTCGGCGTCCGGCTTGGTCTTGATGATCTCGAAGGCGGGCCGGATCGTCGCGGCCGTGGAGTGCACGGACCCGGAGACCATGCCGTCCGCGAGCCCCTCCTGCACCATCAGCGTGCCGAAGTAGTTCACATCGGAGACGACGTCGTAGGCCAGCTCGACGGTGACGCCCTTGTGGGCGCGGAACTGCGCGTACTTCTCGGCGAAGGCGTCGCGCAGCTCGCTCGTCGCCGGATCGATCACCTGACAGCCGCCCAGGTCGATCCCGAGGTCGGCGGCCTTCTTGCGGATCCGGTCCGCCGGGCCGAGGAGGGTGAGGTCGCAGACCCCGCGCCGCAGCAGCACCTCGGCCGCGTGCAGCACCCGCTCCTCGGTGCCCTCCGGCAGCACCACCCGCCGCCTGTCGGCGCGGGCCTGCTCCAGCAGCTTGTGCTCGAACATCATCGGCGTGACACGGTCGGTGCTGGGGGCGGAGACGCGCTTGAGGAGAGCGGCGGTGTCGACATGCCGCTCGAAGAGTCCGAGGGCCGTCTCCGCCTTGCGCGGGGTGGCCGCGTTCAGCTTGCCCTCCAGCGAGAACAGCTGCTCGGCCGTGGGGAAGCTGTTGCCGGGCACCGAGATGACCGGGGTGCCGGGGGCGAGCCTGGCGGCGAGGGTGAGGATCTCCTCGCCCGGGACCTCGTTGAGCGTGAGCAGCACACCGGCGATCGGCGGGGTGCCGGCGCTGTGCGCGGCGAGCGAGCCGATGACCAGGTCGGCCCGGTCGCCCGGGGTGACGACGAGGCAGCCGGGGGTCAGGGCGTTGAGGAAGTTCGGCAGCATCGCGCCGCCGAAGACGAAGCCGAGGGCGTCACGCGCGAGCCCGGAGTCGTCGCCGAGCACCACCCGCGCGCCGAGCGCGTGGCTGACCTGGGCGACGGTCGGCGCGGACAGGGCGGGCTCGTCGGGCAGCACGTAACAGGGGACGGGCAGGCGCTTCGCGAGCCCTTCGGCGATCTCCTGCCGGTCCTCGGGGGCCACGCGGTTGGCGAGGACGGCGAGCACGTCGCAGCCGAGCGCCAGATAGGCCCGGTAGGCGTTGCGGGTCTCGGCGAGGACGGACTCCGCCGTCTGCCCGCGGCCCCCGACGACGGAGATCACCGACGCGCCGAACTCGTTGGCCAGGCGCGCGTTGAGGGCCAGCTCGTCCGGGAACTGGGTGTCGGCGTAGTCCGTCCCGAGGACGAGGACGACGTCGTAGTCCCGGGCGACCAGGTGGAACCGCTCGACGAGGGTGGAGACCAGTTCGTCCGCGCCCTGCTCGGCCTGGAGCGCGGACGCCTCGTGGTAGTCCATCCCGTACACCGTCGCCGGGTCCTGCGCCAGCCGGTAGCGGGCACGCAGCAGCTCGAACAGCCGGTCCGGCCCGTCGTGGACGAGCGGGCGGAAGACGCCCACCCGGTCGACCTGCCGGGTCAGGAGCTCCATGACCCCCAGTTCGACGACCTGCCGGCCGTCGCCGCGGTCGATTCCGGTCACGTACACGCTGCGGGTCACGCGAGCACTCCGTTTCGTCTGAAGATGAGGGCGGGGGCGTGGGGGAGCCGGGATCATAAAAATCGCCCACCTGGGTGAGCAGAACCCTCTTGACAATACCCCTGCGCGTGGATAAGGCGCCCGTCAAGAGACAGTGCCCTCGGCGGCGTGGAACAATCGGACCTGGCTCAACGGCGTCAACAGCGAGCAGGAGACACAGCACGATGCGCATCGGAGTTCTCACCGCAGGTGGCGACTGCCCCGGCCTGAACGCAGTGATCCGGTCGGTGGTGCACCGCGCGGTCGACAACTACGGCGACGAGGTCATCGGCTTCGAGGACGGTTACGCCGGTCTCCTGGACGGCCGTTACCGCAGCCTCGACCTCAACGCGGTGAGCGGCATCCTGGCCCGCGGCGGCACCATCCTCGGCTCGTCCCGCCTGGAGCGCGACCGGCTGCGCGAGGCCTGCGAGTCCGCCTCGGACATGATCCACGACTTCGGCATCGACGCCCTGATCCCGATCGGCGGCGAGGGCACGCTGACCGCGGCGCGCATGCTGAGCGACGCCGGTCTGCCGGTGGTCGGCGTCCCCAAGACGATCGACAACGACATCTCCTCCACGGACCGCACCTTCGGCTTCGACACGGCGGTCGGCGTCGCCACGGAGGCGATGGACCGTCTGAAGACCACGGCCGAATCGCACCAGCGCGTGATGGTCGTCGAGGTCATGGGCCGCCACGCCGGCTGGATCGCCCTGGAGTCGGGCATGGCGGCCGGCGCCCACGGCATCTGTCTGCCCGAGCGCCCCTTCGACCCCGCCGACCTGGTCAAGATGGTCGAGGAGCGCTTCTCGCGCGGCAAGAAGTTCGCCGTGGTGTGCGTGGCGGAAGGCGCCCACCCCGCCGAGGGCACCATGGACTACGGCAAGGGCGCCATCGACAAGTTCGGCCACGAGCGCTTCCAGGGCATCGGCACGGCCCTCGCGTACGAGCTGGAGAAGCGGCTCGGCAAGGAGGCCCGGCCGGTCATCCTCGGTCACGTCCAGCGCGGCGGCGTCCCCACGGCCTACGACCGTGTCCTCGCCACCCGCTTCGGCTGGCACGCGGTGGAGGCGGCGCACCGCGGCGAGTTCGGCATGATGACGGCCCTGCGCGGCACCGACGTGGTCATGGTCCCGCTGGCGCAGGCGGTCACCGAACTGAAGACGGTCCCCAAGGACCGCATGGACGAGGCCGAGTCGGTCTTCTAGGGGGCGCCCCGCGGGCGTCGACCTCGGGGTAGCCGACCGTGTGGGCCCTGTTCGAGTTGGGCGGATGCGGGATGTTCCGCCTCCGCCACGAGGTCTCGCACAACCGTCCGCGCCGGTACGTCGAGCAGGACGCCGTACGGCCGTCGCGCTCACCGGCCCTTGCCCGCCGCCCCCTTCACCCACCGGTACACCAACTCGGGCCTGCCCACCTGCCCGTACAGCGGCTTCCGCTCGGCTCTTCCCGCCTCCACCAGATGCTCCAGATACCGCCGGGCGGTGATCCGCGAGATGCCCACCGCCTCGGCCACGCCCGCCGCCGTCAGGCCCTCCGCCGCCTCCCGGACGGCCTCCGTGACGCGTTCCAGGGTCGGCGCGCTCAGGCCCTTGGGCAGGGCCGCCGGGCTCGGCGCGCGCAGGGCCGCCAGGGCGCGGTCGACCTCGTCCTGGCCGCTCGCCTCACCGGCCGCCCCGCGGAACTCCGCGTAGCGGACGAGGCGGTCCCGGAGCGTCGCGAAAGTGAACGGTTTCAGCACGTACTGCACCACCCCGAGCGACACCCCCTCCCGGACGACGGTGAGATCACGGGCGGACGTCACCGCGATGACGTCCGCGTGATAGCCCGCCGCCCGCAGGGAACGGGCCAGTTGCAGCCCGTGCGCGTCCGGCAGGTGCAGGTCCAGCAACAGCAGGTCCACCGGCGTACGGTCCAGCAGGCGCCGCGCCTCCGCACCCGTGTGCGCCTTTCCGACCGCGACGAACCCCGGCACCCGCCCGACGTACATGACATGCGCGTCCGCGGCCACCGGATCGTCCTCGACGACCAGCACTCTGATGGGCTCATCACCCGGCACTTCCGGCACTTGCGTCATCCCTTGCCTCCTGGCACCGCCGTCGCCCGCCGCAACGGCAGCCGCACCACGAACTGGGCCCCGCCCCCGTCCGCCTCCGCCACCGACAGCGTCCCCTCGTGCCGGTGCACGGCCTGCCGGACCAGGGCGAGACCAAGACCACGCCCCCCGGGACCCGCCGGCTTCGTCGAGAAGCCCCGTTCGAAGACCAGGGAGGCGTGGGCAGGATCCACCCCCGCGCCCGTGTCCGCCACCCTCAGGAGCAACTCGTCCCCCTCGGTGCACGCGGTCACCGTGACCCGCGCCCGCACACTCCCCTGCGCCGCGTCCACCGCGTTGTCGATGAGGTTGCCGAGGATGGTGACCAGATCGCGGGCCGGCAGGGACCGGGGGAGCAGACCGTCGTCCAGCCCGCTGTCCTGCGACACCACCAGCTCCACGCCCCGCTCGTTCGCCTGGGCCGTCTTGCCCAGCAGCAGCGCCGCGAGGACCGGTTCGCTGACCGCCGCCACCACCTGGTCCGTCAGCGCCTGGGCCAGCTCCAGCTCCGCCGTCGCGAACTCGACCGCCTCCTCGGCCCGTCCCAGCTCGATCAGCGACACCACCGTGTGCAGCCGGTTGGCCGCCTCGTGCGCCTGGGAGCGCAGCGCCTGGGTGAAGCCCCGCTCGGAGTCCAACTCGCCCATCAGAGACTGGAGTTCGGTGACGTCGCGGAGGGTCACCACTGTGCCCCGGCGTTCTCCGCCGGACACGGGTGAGGTGTTGATCACCAGGACCCGCTCCGCCGTCAGATGCACCTCGTCCACCCGGGGCTCGGAGGCCAGCAACGCGCCCGTCAGCGGCGCCGGCAGCCCCAGGTCCGCCACCGACTTGCCCACGACGTCCCCCGGCACCCCGAGCAGCTCCTGTCCCCCGTCGTTGATCAGCGCCACCCGGTACTGCCCGTCCAGCATCAGCAGCCCCTCGCGCACCGCGTGCAGCGCCGCCTGGTGGTAGTCGTGCATCCGGCTGAGCTCGGCCGCGTTCATGCCGTGGGTGTGGCGGCGCAGGGAGGCGTTGATGACGTACGTGCCCACCGCGCCCAGCAGCAGCGCTCCCGCCGCCGCCGAGAACAGGGCCGTGACCTGGTCCTGGACCCGCTTGCTGATCGCCTCGACCCTGATGCCCGCGCTGACCAGACCGATGATCCGGTCGCCGTCCTCGATCGGGGTGACCGCGCGGACGGACGCGCCGAGCGTGCCGGTGTAGGTCTCCGTGAAGGTCTCGCCCGCCAGGGCCTTCGCCGTGTTGCCCCGGAAGTGCCGGCCGATCTGGTCCTCCTCCGGGTGGGTCCAGCGGATGCCCTCCGGATTCATGATCGTCACGAAGTCGACCTCGGTGTCCTTCATGACCCGCAGGGCGTACGGCTGGAGCTCGGCCGTCGGGTTCGCCGTACGGACGGCCGCGTGCACGGACGGAGAGTCGGCGACCGAGCGGGCCACCGCGGTCGCCTGGCGGCCCGCGGCCTCCTCGGCCTGGTTGCGGTCACTGACGTAGGTGAACAGCGCGTACCCCGCCACGAGCACCGCTATCAGCACCGCCTGCATGGCGAAGAGCTGGCCGGCCAGGCTGCGGGGTCTCGGCACACGGACGGAGAGACGCATGTCGTCAGTGTGCCTCCCGTGTTAAGCGCGAACTAAATGAACGTAAGGGTGACCGCCCTCACAACCCCGGCGATAGTCACTGCATCCCCCATATCTCCCCGGACGTGAGCCGCACGCCGGTGATGCCGACGAAGACGTCAAGGAGGGCAGCCGTGGCCGCCAGCACCACCCCCAATACGGCACCTGCCGCACCCGCTGGGAAGCGGGACCGCACCCACTATCTCTACATCGCCGTCATCGCCGCCGTGGCGCTCGGCATCGCCGTGGGGCTGATCTGGCCCGACCTCGGCGTCGAGCTCAAGCCGCTCGGCACCGGCTTCGTGAACCTGATCAAGATGATGATCTCCCCGATCATCTTCTGCACGATCGTCCTCGGCATCGGCTCCGTACGGAAGGCCGCCAAGGTCGGCGCCGTCGGCGGTATCGCGCTGGGCTACTTCCTGGTGATGTCGCTGGTCGCGCTGAGCATCGGCCTCGTCGTCGGCAACATCCTGCACCCCGGTGACGGACTGCACCTCACCGACGCGATCAAGGCCACCGGCCACGACCAGGTCTCCGACGAGGCGCTGCCGCCGGTCGAGTTCGTCCTGTCGATCATCCCGACGACGTTCCTGTCGGCCTTCACCGAGGGCCAGGTCCTGCAGACCCTCCTGGTGGCCCTGCTCGCCGGTTTCGCGCTGCAGGCCATGGGCAACGTGGGCCAGCCGGTCCTGCGCGGCATCGAGCACATCCAGCGGCTCGTCTTCCGCATCCTCGCCATGGTGATGTGGGCCGCCCCGATCGGTGCCTTCGGCGCCATCGCCGCGGTGGTCGGCTCGGCCGGTCTCGACGCGCTCAAGAGCCTCGCGGTCCTCATGCTCGGCTTCTACGTCACCTGCTTCCTGTTCGTCTTCGTCGTCCTCGGTGTGCTGCTGCGGGTGGTCGCGGGCCTGAACATCCTGGTCCTCTTCAAGTACCTGGCCCGTGAGTTCCTGCTGATCCTGTCCACCTCCTCCTCCGAGTCCGCGCTGCCGCGCCTCATCGCGAAGATGGAGCACCTCGGGGTCAGCAAGCCCGTCGTCGGCATCACCGTCCCGACCGGCTACTCCTTCAACCTCGACGGCACCATGATCTACATGACCATGGCGTCCCTCTACATCGCCGACGCCCTGGGCACCCCGATGTCGATCGGGGAGCAGATCCCCCTCCTGCTCTTCCTGCTTCTCGCCTCCAAGGGCGCGGCGGGCGTCAGCGGCGCCGGTCTGGCCACGCTGGCCGGTGGTCTGCAGTCCCACAAGCCGGCCCTGGTGGACGGCGTCGGTCTGATCGTCGGCATCGACCGCTTCATGAGCGAGGCCCGCGCCCTGACGAACTTCGCGGGCAACGCGGTCGCCACCGTCCTGGTCGGCACCTGGACCAAGGAGATCGACAAGGCCCGGGTCCAGCAGGTGCTCGCCGGCGAGATCCCCTTCGACGAGAAGACCCTGCTCGACGACGGCGAGACCGTCACCGGCTCCGAGGTGCCCGAGCCCCGCGAGGACGGCGAGAAGGAACTCGCCAAGGCCTGACGGCCGTACCGCAGGACCCTTCGCAGGACCCCCCGAACCCCGGGTGTCCGGCCCCTCCTGAACCGGGGCCGGACACCCGGACAGGGCCCGGGCGGCTGAGCGCTCCCCCGTAGCTCGGCCGCCCGGCTTTTTCGTGTGTACGGGATCCGGATCCTCACCGACCTCTTACCTGCGCGCACTAGCGTGCCGCGCCGGCACGGTGACGGGAGGCACGGGGGATGAAGATCGACTGGGACCGGCGGACCTGCGCCCGGCGCGGGCATGTGACGTACGCGCCGGACGACCCCCGGCTGCGGGTGCGGCTGCGGGCGGAGACCGCCCTCGGAGAGGTCTGGCGCTGTCTGCGCTGCGGTGACTTCGTCCTCGGTGAGCCGCACGGCGCGGGCCCGGCCGCCGACGCCCCGCTGGTGCCGCGCGGCAAGGTGCTCCGGGACCTGTTCGTGCTCCGCTTCCTCGCGGTCGAGCGGGCCGTGCGCGGGGTGTTCATCGTGCTGGTCGCGGCGGCCGTGTGGAAGTTCAGCAACTCCCGGGACGCGGTCCGCCGCCTCTTCGACGAGTACCTCGACGTCCTCCGCCCGGTCTTCCGCCACTTCCACTACGACCTCGACCACTCACCGGTCGTCGGCACCCTCCAGAAGACGTTCGGCTACCGGCACTCCACGCTTCTGCTGGTGGCGGGGCTGCTCCTCGCGTACGCCCTGGTCGAGCTGGTCGAGGCGGTGGGCCTCTGGTACGCCAAGCGCTGGGCGGAGTATCTGACGGTCGTCGCCACCGCCGCCTTCCTGCCCCTGGAGATCTACGAGCTCACCGAACACATCAGCTGGTTGAAGATCGGCACGCTGGTGCTCAACGTCCTCGCCGTCCTCTACATCCTGCTGACCAAGCGGCTGTTCGGGCTGCGGGGCGGTCACGGCGCGTTCGAGGCGGAGCGCAGAAGCGCCTCCCTGCTGGAGGTCGAGGAGTCGGCGGGGCTGCCGGTGGGCGAACCGCTCTTGCCTTGACGTCGGCGTCAAGCCGTACGTTCGTACGCATGCGAATCGGCGAGCTGGCCGCACGGGCCGGGACCACCACGCGGACGCTGCGGTACTACGAGTCGCGGGGGCTGCTGCCCGCGCGGCGCGGGGAGAACGGCTACCGGACCTATGACGAGGACGATCTGAAGCTGCTGCGGCAGATCAGGACGCTCCAGGACTTCGGGTTCGACCTGGAGGAGACCCGGCCGTTCGTGGAGTGCCTGCGGGCCGGTCACCCCGAGGGCGACGCGTGCCCGGCGTCCCTCGCGGTCTACCGGCGCAAGCTGGACGAGCTCGACGCCCTCATCGGGGAGCTGCGGGCGGTGCGCGAGCAGGTCGCGGGGCAGCTCGTGCGGGCGGAGCGGGCGCGGGACGCGCTGGCCGCCGAGGCGCAGGTTCCGGGGGGTCCGGAACCCGGATGCGAACTGGGAGGCCGATAGATGGTGACCGATGTGACGGACGCGGACTTCGAGGCCGAGGTCATCGGCTCCGAGCTGCCGGTGCTGGTGGAGTTCACCGCCGACTGGTGCCCGCCGTGCCGGCAGATGGGTCCGGTGCTGAAGGCGCTCGCCGCCGAGGAGGGGGACCGGCTGAAGGTGGTGCAGCTCGACGTGGACCGCAACCCGGAGACGACCAACGCCTACAAGGTGCTGTCGATGCCGACGTTCATGGTGTTCCGGGGCGGTGAGCCGGTGAAGGCGATGGTGGGCGCCCGGCCGAAGCGCCGGCTGCTGGAGGAACTGTCGGACGTGCTCTGACCTGCGGCAGCACAAAGAAATCCCCCGGGCAATTGCGCCCGGGGGATTTCTCTGCGTATATTTGCTGGTTCGTGACTTCGGGATTGTCGAGTCACAAAGAAGTTCAGTGAGCACAGTATATCCGGGCGGGAGCGGAATTGTCAAACACCGGCTTTCCAGACAGTGAATTGCGGCGCGAGCAGGAATTCATCGACGGCCTGTACGCCCGGGTCGACGCCCTGCGCGGTGACACCGAGGCCTCCGTCGACGACGCGCTCGCCCAGGGCAACACGCCCATGCAGGCCCGCCTGGAGCGGGACATCCTCGTCGCCGAGCGCTCCGGACTGCTGGCCGCGCTCAACGCCGTGGACGGCTCGCTCTGCTTCGGACGGATCGACCTCACCTCGGGCGTGACCCACCACATCGGCCGGATCGGGCTGCGCGCCGACGACGCCGACCGCACCCCGGTCCTGATCGACTGGCGGGCCGACGTGGCCCGTCCCTTCTACCTGGCCACCGGCCACACCCCGCTCGGCCTGCGCCGCCGCCGGCACCTCACCACCGAGGGCCGCCGGGTCACCGCCCTGCACGACGAGATCCTCGACCTCGGCGACCAGGAGCGCACCGGCCACGAGGACCCCACCGGCGACGACGTCCTGCTGGCCGCGCTGAACGCCGCGCGCACCGGCCGGATGCACGACATCGTGCAGACCATCCAGGCCGAGCAGGACGAGATCATCCGCGCCCCGCACCGGGGCGTCCTGGTCGTCGAGGGCGGCCCCGGCACCGGCAAGACCGCCGTCGCCCTGCACCGCGCCGCGTACCTGCTGTACGAGCACCGCGAACTCCTCGCCAAGCGCGCCGTCCTCATCGTCGGCCCCAACCCCGCCTTCCTCGGCTACATCGGCGAGGTGCTGCCCTCCCTCGGCGAGACCGGCGTGCTGCTCGCGACGGTCGGCGAGCTGTTCCCCGGCGTGAAGGCGACCGCGACGGACACCCGTGCGGCCGCCGCGGTCAAGGGCCGCGCCGACATGGCCGACGTGCTCGCCGAGGTCGTCCGGGACTGGCAGTCGCTGCCCGACCCGGTGATCGCGATCGAGCACGACCGGGAGGTCCTGATGCTCGACGACGGCCTGGTGAAGGTCGCCCGCGAACGCACCCGGGCCGCGAAACTGCCCCACAACGTGGCCCGTGAGCACTTCGAGGGCCACATCCTCAACACCCTCACCGAGCTGTACGCCGAGCGCGTCGGCACCGACCCCTACGACGGCTCCAACCTCCTCGACGCCAGCGACATCACCCAGATCCGCGACGACCTCGCCGAGAACCCCGAGGTGTGGGCCGCCATCGACCAGCTCTGGCCGCGACTGACTCCGCAGCGCCTGGTCGCCGACTTCCTCGCCGACCCCGTCGGCCATCTCCCCGACGAGGACGCGGCCGCCGTACGGCGCCCGGTGACCCGGGCGTGGACCGTGGCGGACGTCCCCCTGCTCGACGAGGCCGCCGAACTGCTCGGCGTGGACGAGCGGGTGGCGCGGGCCCGCGCGGAACGGGAGCGCGAGACGCAGGTGGCGTACGCGCAGGGCGTCCTCGACGTGTCGTACGCCTCCCGGACCTACGAGTTCGAGGGCATCGACGACGAGGACAGCGAGGTCCTGTCCGCCCACGACATCATCGACGCCGAGCGGTTCGCCGAGCGGCAGGAGGAGGACGACCACCGCAGCGCCGCCGAGCGTGCCGCCGCCGACCGGACCTGGGCGTTCGGGCACATCATCGTCGACGAGGCGCAGGAGCTGTCCCCGATGGCCTGGCGGCTGCTCATGCGGCGCAGCCCGACCCGCTCGATGACCCTGGTCGGCGACCCCGCGCAGACCGCCGAGGCGGCCGGCGTCGGCTCCTGGGCGCAGATCCTCCAGCCGTATGTCGAGGACCGCTACGAGCACACCCGCCTCGGCGTCAACTACCGCACCCCCGCCGAGATCATGGAGGTCGCGGCGGCCGTCGTCCGCGCCGAGGACCCCGACTTCGAGCCGCCGAGCTCGGTGCGGTCCACCGGGGTACGGCCCTGGGCGCGCGCCACCGACGACCTGCCCGGCGCGGTCGCCGAGGCGGTGAAGGAGCTGACCCCCGCCGAGGGCCGGCTCGCCGTCATCGCCCCGCGCCATCTGCACCGCAGGCTGGCCGCCCGGCTGGAGGGGGTCGCGGCGGGCGCCGAGCCCGACCTCACCCGCACCGTCGTCCTGCTGGACCCCCGCCAGTCGAAGGGCCTCGAATTCGACTCGGTCCTGGTCGTCGAGCCGGGTCTCTACGGCACCAGCGACCTCTACGTCGCCCTCACCCGGGCCACCCAGCGGCTCGGCGTGGTCCATACCAAGGAGCTGCCGAAGGCGCTGGTGACGGCCCTGGCGTCACGCGGGATCACCAGAACGTAACAGTTCGTGCCGTGATCACGGCGCGTGCACGGCCGGTGCGGTAAGCGTTGCCATATGGAAGCCCAGCCCCACGCCACCGCACCGGCCGACAGCCCCGCCCTCGGGTCGGTGGCCGTCCAGCCGCTGCTCACCGCCGAGTTCGACGCCGACCCCGGCACGGTGTACCGGAGGCTGCGCGCCACCTACGGCCCCGTGGCGCCCGTCGGGCTGATGGGCGTACCGGTGTGGCTGGTCCTCGACTACCGGGAGGTCCTGGAGGTCCTGAAGAACGAGAGCCAGTGGCGGCGGGACGTACGGCACTGGCGGGCCCGGGCCCAGGGGGAACTCCCGCACGACTGGCCGCTGCTCGCGGGCTACGAGGTCCGCCAGATGATGTTCATGGACGACGAGGAGCACCGCGCCGCCCGCCGCACCCACCACGCCGCCCTGCGCCCCTTCCAGGACCCTAAGAGCCCCGTCGGCTGGGAACTGCGCCAGGCCGTCGCCCGCTACGCCGACGAACTGGTCGCCCTGCTCGCCGCCGAGTCGGGCCGCACCGGATTCTGCGACCTGGGCGCCCAGTACACCCGGCCGCTGCTGCTGATGGTCACCACGAAACTCTTCGGCTGCCCGGTCGACCTCGGCGACGAACTCGTCATGGACCTGTGGCGGATGCTGGACGGCGGCCCCGACGCGGGCCCCGCCACCGGCCGGGCGCTGGCCGCCTTCACGCGTCTCGCCGCCCACCGTCGCGCCCGCCCCGGCGACGACCTCACCTCGTACCTGATGCTCGCCGATCCGGACCTCTCCGACGAACAGCTCGGCCGGGAGCTGTTCATGAACGCCGTCTACCTCAACGACATCACCGGCAACATGGTCCTCAACACCCTGCTGGAGGTGCTGCGCGGCAACGCCACCGTCCGCCGCAGCCTGTCGGCGGGCCAGCTCGGCGAGACCGTCAACCGGGCGGCCCTCGCCAACCCCCCGGTCGCCAACATGTGCTTCCGGTTCGCCGCCCGGGACGTCCGGCTCGGCCGGTTCTGGATCCGCGCGGGCGACATCGTCTCCCCCTCCGCGGCCGCCGCCCACCAGGACCTGCTGGCCATCGGCTCCTCCACGATGGTCGGCTCCACCGTCTCCACCCGCGCCCACCTCGGCTGGGGCGCCGGCTCCCACCAGTGCCCGAGTGCCGCCCGCGAACTCGGCGCCCTGATCGTCACCACCGCCGTCGGCCGGGTCTTCGACCACTTCGCCCAGGCCGAACTCACCCTCCCCCCGGACCAGTTGCCCTGGCGCTCCGGCCCGGTGATCCGCGGCCTGAAGGTCCTCCCGGTCCGCTACGAGCTGTCCAGCGACGCCCCGTCCCTGCACCGCCCCGACCCGCACCTGCTCCCGGCCGTCCCTCACCAGGAGAGCCAGGCGAGGGGACTCCTGGCGGCGCTGCGGCGGCTGATGTTCGGCGGCAAGAAGGAGAGTTAGGCCGGGCGCAGCCACACCGTCGCCAGGGGTGGCAACGTCAGGCGGATGCTGGCCGGGCGGCCGTGCCAGGGCTGGGGCTCCGGCTTCAGCGGGTCCGTCCGGACGACACCGCCGCCGCCGTAGCGTTCGGCGTCGGTGTTGAGGGTCTCGTGCCAGGCCGGGATGTCGTCGGGGACGCCGAGACGGTAGTCGTGGCGGACGACGGGGGAGAGGTTGGAGACGGACAGCAGCGGGGTGCCCTCCGCGTCGAGGCGGAGGAAGGCGAAGACGTTGTCGTCGGCGGCGTCCCCGACCACCCACTCGAAGCCGGCCGGGTCGGTGTCCCGCTGCCACAGCGCGGGCGTCGCCCGGTAGGCCGCGTTGAGGTCACGGACCAGATCGCGCACCCCCCGGTGGTCGGGCTCGGCCCCGTACGCCGAGTCCAGCAGCCACCAGTCCGGGCCGTGCGCCTCCGACCACTCAGCGCCCTGAGCGAACTCCTGCCCCATGAACAGCAGTTGTTTCCCAGGGTGGGCCCACATGAAGGCAAGGTAGGCCCGTAGGTCGGCGCGCTGCTGCCACCAGTCGCCCGGCATCTTCGACACCAGGGAGCGCTTGCCGTGCACGACCTCGTCGTGGGAGATCGGCAGCACGTAGTTCTCGCTGTACGCGTACACCATCGAGAAGGTCATCTCGTGGTGGTGGTACTTGCGGTGCACCGGCTGATGGGCCATGTACTGGAGCGAGTCGTGCATCCAGCCCATGTTCCACTTCAGCCCGAATCCGAGCCCGCCGAAGCCGCTCGGGCCGCGGTGGTGGGTGGCCCGGGTGACACCGTCCCAGGCGGTCGACTCCTCGGCGACCGTCACGACCCCGGGGTTGCGCCGGTAGACCGTCGCGTTCATCTCCTGGAGGAAGGCGACGGCGTCCAGGTTCTCCCGGCCGCCGTGCTCGTTCGGCGTCCACTGGCCCGGCTCGCGCGAGTAGTCGAGATAGAGCATCGAGGCGACGGCGTCCACCCGCAGCCCGTCGATGTGGAACTCCTCGCACCAGTACGTGGCGTTGGCGACCAGGAAGTTGCGCACCTCGCGCCGCCCGAAGTCGAACTCCAGCGTCCCCCAGTCGGGGTGGGCGGCGCGCAGCGGGTCCGCGTGCTCGTACAGCGGCCGCCCGTCGAACTCCGCGAGCGCCCACGCGTCGCGCGGGAAGTGCGCCGGCACCCAGTCCATGAGGACGCCGATGCCCGCCCGGTGCAGCGCGTCGACCAGGTGCTTGAAGTCGTCCGGGGTGCCGAGCCGGGCCGTCGGCGCGTAGAAACCGGTGACCTGGTAGCCCCAGGAGCCGCCGAAGGGATGCTCGGCGACCGGCATCAGCTCGACGTGCGTGAAGCCCAGGTCGCTGACGTAGGCGGGGAGTTGCTCGGCCAGTTGGCGATACGTCAGGCCCGGGCGCCAGGACGGCAGATGGACCTCGTAGACCGAGAACGGCGCCTCGTGCACGGGTATCTCACCCCGCCGGGCCAGCCACTCCTCGTCGCCCCACGCGTAGTCCGAGGTGTGCACGATCGACGAGGTCGCCGGCGGCACCTCCGTGCGCCGGGCCAGCGGATCGGCGCGCAGGGTGTGCGAGCCGTCCGGGCGGGCGATGTCGAACTTGTACAGCTCCCCCTCGCCGATCCCCGGCACGAACAGCTCCCACACCCCCGAGGAGCCCAGCGAACGCATCGGATGCCCGGTGCCGTCCCAGAAGTTGAAGGACCCGGCCACGCGCACCCCGCGCGCGTTCGGCGCCCACACCGAGAACCGGGTGCCGGTCACGTCCTCATGGGTCGTCGGGTGCGCGCCGAGCACCGTCCACAACTCCTCGTGCCGTCCCTCGCCGATCAGATGCAGATCCAGATCGCCGAGCGTGGGCAGGAAGCGGTACGCGTCCTCGGTCTCCAGGGTCGTGCGCTCGTACTCCACCAGCAGCCGGTACGCCGGGACCTCCGTCAGCGGCAGCAGACCGGAGAAGAAGCCGTCCCCGTCGTCGTGCAACTCCGCCCGCAGCCCGCCCGCGACGACGGTGACCGACCGCGCGTAGGGCCGCAGGGCACGGAAGACGACCCCGCCGGGCGCCGGGTGAGCGCCCAGCACGGAGTGCGGGTCGTGATGCGTGCCGTGCAGCAGGCGCTCACGGTCGACGGCGTCCGGGGCGGGGGAGAAGGCGGGTGCCGGCGGCGAGACGGAAGGCCTGCTCTTCCTGCCGTTCTTGCCGCCCTTGCCGGTGGCCTTCTTCTTCGGGGGAGTCACGTGCGGGGCCTCCTCAAGGCAGGTCGGGTGAGGCGAGGCGGTGTATCGCGGACAGCGGGACGGGCAGCCAGTCGGGGCGGTGCCGGGCCTCGTAGACGACCTCGTAGACCGCCTTGTCCGTCTCGAAGGCCCGCAGCAGCACCGGATCGGTACGCGGATCACGGCCCGCCGCCTCGGCGTACCCCGAGCAGTACGCCGCCCGGCAGGCGTGCGCCCAGCCGGGCGCCGGCCGCTCGCAGGAGTGGGCCGCGTAGTCGAAGGACCGCAGCATGCCCGCCACGTCCCGCACCGCCGGCTGGGCCATCCTGCGCTCGGCCGGCGGGCGGGCCGGCTCCCCCTCGAAGTCGATCAGCGACCACTCCCCGGACGGCGCCCGCAGGCACTGCCCGAGATGCAGATCGCCGTGGACGCGCTGGGCGGTCCAGGTGTGCCCCTCCGCCGCCAGATCCGCCAGCGCGGTGAAGGCGGTGCGCAGCGCGGGCGCGTACGGCCGCAGCGCCGGCACCGCCTGCGCCGCCGCCTCCAGCCGTACGACCATCCCGTCGACCATCGGCTGTATCTGCGCCGGTCCCAGCGTCGCCGTGGGCAGCGCACGGGCCAGCGCCCCGTGCACCTCGGCGGTGGCCCGCCCCAGCGCCCGCGCCTCCGCGACGAAGTCCTCCCCCTTGGCCAGCTCCCGCAGCGCCAGCTCCCAGCCGTCCGTCGCACCCTGCACATAGGGCTGGAGGACACCGAGGACGTACGACTCACCGTCGACCTCGGTCTCCATCCAGGCGGTCGGCGCCGGCACCCGGGGGCAGCCCTCGCGGGCCAGCGCCAGCGGCAGCTCCAGGTCGGGGTTGACCCCGGGCGCCACCCGGCGGAACAGCTTTAGGATGAACGTATCTCCGTAGACGACGGACGAGTTCGACTGCTCGGCCGTCATCAGGCGCGGGACCAGACCCGACCGGATCTCCTGCTCCGGGTCGCGTTCGCAGCGCAGGGCGCCGATCCGGGCCCGGGAGCGCAGGGCCTCCAGCAGCAGCTCGGTGGGCCGGGTGTCGTACAGGGCGTCGTAGACGGTCCGCCCGGCCAGCGGCCCTTGCGTCACATGGCCGATCAGCGCGGGCGCCAGCCGGGGCGGCAGGGCCTCGCGCACCCCGATCAGGAGCTGGTAGCGGTCGCCCGCGCTGTCCGGCTGGTGGGCACGCAGCAGCAGGTGGTACAGCCCGAGCCGGGAGCCGGCCGGCAGCAGCTCGGTGGCCGCGACCAGCGAGAACCCGGTGACCGGGCGCCCCTTGCCGGCGAACCAGCGCTGCCGGGGCAGCCACTCCCGCAGCAGCGGGTCCAGTGACGCGAGGAGTGCGGGGCTGGTCGTGCCGGAGCCGCCGGAACGTGTGACAGTCTTCGCCATGGCGTCACATTCCTTTCCCCGGGGGGTCGGGGTGTTACTGATGCGTGCCCCGGGCGGGACAGGGGAAACCGCCCCGCCCGCTGCCTTCTAGGCGCCTTCCCTGCGGAGCCGGAACCAGTAGAAGCCGTGCCCCGCCAGGGTGAGCAAGTAGGGCAGCTCACCGATGGCCGGGAACCGCACCCCGCCGAACAGCTCGACGGGGTGGCGTCCGTTGAACCGGCTCAGATCCAGTTCCGTGGGCTGGGCGAAGCGCGAGAAGTTGTGCACGCACAGGACGAGGTCGTCCTCGTACTCACGCAGGAACGCGAGCACGGCCGGGTTGGTGGAGGGCAGTTCCGTGTAGGTCCCGAGGCCGAAGGCGGGGTTCTGCTTGCGGATCTCGATCATCCGGCGCGTCCAGTGCAGCAGCGAGGAGGGCGACGACATCGACGCCTCGACATTGGTGACCTGGTAGCCGTAGACGGGGTCCATGATGGTCGGCAGAAAGAGCCGCCCGGGGTCGCTGGAGGAAAAACCCGCGTTACGGTCCGGTGTCCACTGCATCGGGGTGCGGACCGCGTCGCGGTCGCCGAGCCAGATGTTGTCGCCCATGCCGATCTCGTCGCCGTAGTAGAGGATCGGCGAGCCGGGCAGCGACAGCAGCAGGGCGGTGAACAGCTCGATCTGGTTGCGGTCGTTGTCCAGCAGCGGGGCGAGCCGGCGCCGGATGCCGATGTTGGCGCGCATCCGGGGGTCCTTCGCGTATTCCGCGTACATGTAGTCGCGTTCCTCGTCCGTGACCATTTCGAGGGTGAGTTCGTCGTGGTTGCGGAGGAAGATGCCCCACTGGCAGTTGGAGGGAATGGCCGGGGTCTTCGCGAGGATCTCGGAGACCGGGTAGCGCGATTCGCGTCGTACGGCCATGAAGATGCGGGGCATGACGGGGAAGTGGAACGCCATGTGGCATTCGTCGCCGCCGGAGGCGTAGTCGCCGAAGTAGTCCACCACGTCCTCGGGCCACTGGTTGGCCTCCGCGAGGATCACCGTGTCCGGGTAGTGGGCGTCGATCTCCTTGCGGACCCGCTTGAGGAACTCATGGGTCGCCGGAAGGTTCTCGCAGTTGGTGCCCTCCCGCGCGTACAGGTACGGCACCGCGTCCAGCCGGAACCCGTCGATGCCGAGGTCCAGCCAGAACCGCAGCGCCGAGATCATCTCCTCCTGTACGGCCGGGTTCTCGTAGTTGAGGTCGGGCTGGTGGGAGAAGAAGCGGTGGAAGAAGTACTGCTTGCGGACCGGGTCGAAGGTCCAGTTGGAGACCTCGGTGTCGACGAAGATGATGCGGGCGTCGGCGTACTGCTTGTCGTCGTCGGCCCACATGTAGTAGTCGCCGTAGGGTCCGTCGGGGTCCTTCCTGGACTCCTGGAACCACGGGTGCTGATCGCTCGTGTGGTTCATGACGAAGTCGATGATCACGCGCATGCCCCGCTGGTGGGCGGCGTCGACGAATTCCACGAAGTCGGCGAGGTCGCCGAATTCGGGGAGGACCGAGGTGTAGTCGGAGACGTCGTATCCGCCGTCGCGCAGGGGTGATTTGAAGAAGGGCGGGAGCCAGAGGCAGTCGACACCGAGCCATTGCAGGTAGTCGAGTTTGGCGGTGATGCCCTTGAGGTCGCCGACGCCGTCGCCGTTGCTGTCCTGGAAGGAACGGACCAGGACCTCGTAGAAGACGGCTCGCTTGAACCAGTCGGGGTCGCGGTCCTTGGCGGGGGTGTCCTCGAACGTGTCCGGAACGGGCTCGTTGACGATCATCGTGTGGGTGACCCTCCGATCTGCGGGTTGGACGGTCGCAGGACGGTGAGGACGTGCGCGGGCCGGGTGCCCGGTTCCAGGCGCACGTAGTTGGCCCTGCCCCAGTGGTAGGTCTCGCCGGTGAGCTCGTCGCGCACCGGCGCCGACTCGTGCCAGTCCAGGCCGAGTTGCGGCATGTCCAACGAGACCGTCGCCTCCTGGGTGTGGTGGGGGTCGAGGTTGACGACCACCAGAACCGTGTTCGAACCGCTCTTCTTCGAGTAGGCGATCACCGCTTCCTTGTCGGTGTGGTGGAAGTGAAGGTTGCGCAGGGCGCGCAGGGCGGGGTTCGCCCGCCGGATCTCGTTGAGGCGGGTGATGAGGGGGGCGAGGGTGTCGGGGGTGTCCCAGTCGCGTGCCTTGAGCTGGTACTTCTCGGAGTCGAGGTATTCCTCGCTGCCGGGGCGCAGGGGGGTGTTCTCGCAGAGTTCGTAGCCGCTGTAGATGCCCCAGGTGGGGGAGAGGGTGGCGGCGAGGACGGCGCGGACGGCGAAGGCGGGCGGGCCGCCGTGCTGGAGGTAGGCGTGGAGGATGTCGGGGGTGTTGGTGAAGAGGTTGGGCCGCATGTAGGAGGCGGCCTCCCCCGAGAGTTCGGTGAGGTACTCGGTCAGTTCCTGTTTGGTGGTGCGCCAGGTGAAGTAGGTGTAGGACTGCTGGAAGCCGATCTGGGCGAGGGTGTGCATCATCGCGGGGCGGGTGAAGGCCTCGGCGAGGAAGAGGACGTCGGGGTCGGTGCGGTTGATGTCGGCGATGACGCGTTCCCAGAACACGACGGGTTTGGTGTGGGGGTTGTCGACGCGGAAGATCCGCACGCCGTATGCCATCCAGTGGCGCAGGACGCGCAGGGTCTCGGCGATCAGGCCGTCGAGGTCGGCGTCGAAGGCGATGGGGTAGATGTCCTGGTACTTCTTCGGGGGGTTCTCCGCGTGGGCGATGGTGCCGTCGGGGCGGTGGTGGAACCACTCGGGGTGTTTGTGCACCCAGGGGTGGTCCGGTGAGCACTGCAGGGCGAGGTCGAGGGCGATCTCCATGCCGAGGGCCGCGGCCTGTTCGACGAAGCGGGCGAAGTCGTCGAGGGTGCCGAGGTCGGGGTGGACGGCGTCGTGGCCGCCTTCGGGGGAGCCGATGGCCCAGGGGACGCCGACGTCGTCGGGGGTGGCGTGCAGGGTGTTGTTGCGGCCCTTGCGGAAGGTGGTGCCGATGGGGTGGATCGGGGGGAGGTAGACGACGTCGAAGCCCATGGCGGCGATGGCGGGCAGCCGGCGGGCGGCGGTGCGGAAGGTGCCGTGCGGGGTGTCGGCGGTGCCCTCGGAGCGGGGGAAGAACTCGTACCAGGAGCCGTACAGGGCGCGTTCGCGCTCGACCAGCAGGGGCAACGGGTCGGAGGCGGTGAGCAGTTCCCGCAGCGGGTACCGGGTGAGGACCGCGTCGACCTCCGGCGTCAGCGCCGCCGCCAACCGGGAGGCCGCAGGGCGGGCGTCGTCGCGCAGGGCGGCGACCGCGGCGCGCAGAACGGCGCGTTTTCCACCCCCCTTGGGGACACCGGCGACCGCGCGTTCGTACAGTCGTGCGCCCTCCTCCAGGACCAGCTCGATGTCCATTCCGGCCGGGATCTTGATCTGCGCGTGGTGCCGCCAGGTGGCGACCGGGTCGCTCCAGGCCTCCACCCGGTACGTCCAGCGGCCCGGGGCGTCCGGGGTGACGTCGGCGCCCCAGCGGTCGGTGCCGGGGGCGAGTTCACGCATCGGGGTCCAGGGACCGGGACGGCCGTCGGGGTCCTCCAGTACGACATTGGCGGCGACGGCGTCGTGGCCCTCGCGGAACACGGTCGCCGAGACCTCGAAGGTCTCACCGGTGACGGCCTTCGCGGGCCGGCGCCCCTGCTGGACCAGGGGCCGGACGTCGAGGACCGGGATCCGCCCGACGGCGGTGGCCACGGGCGGCGCCGGATCGGAGGCAGGGGTGGCCTCGGTGTGGGGGGTACGGGGTGTCGGGGGTGATGACGAGTGGTGCTTGGCGGGCATGACCGCTCCTGTCCGCAGCAACGAGGGTGGGCGGAGGGATGTGGGGTCGAGTACCGGGGGAGCCTTCCCACCCTAATCGGGTGCGCATTCCGGCACTTTGTTAACTACTCACGCGTATGTCTACGCACAAGACCGGCCCCGTTCGCGCCTCGCCGGGCACGGAAGGGAGCCGGTCCTGGGTTTCCGTCATGTGGCGGGGGCCACCTGCAGGAGTTTGTCCGGCGAACCGGCCCCCCGGCCGGAGACCTTGCCGTTCACGGCCCCCGCGACCAGCGCCCGAGCCACCTGCGCCGGGGTGGCCCTCGGGTGACCGGCGAGATACAGCGCGGCCGCGCCCGCCGCGAACGGCGCCGCCGTCGACGTACCCGAGGAGGTGACGCGGCCCGTGTCGCTCCTGGACGACGCGGAGGTGATCGACACCCCCGGGGCGAACAGGTCGAGCGCCGAGCCGTAGTTGGAGAAGTCGGCCCGGGCGTCCCCGCGGTCGGTGGCGCCGACGGTGACGGCCTCCCGGACGTCGGCCGGGGACTCCAGGGCCGCGGCGCGGCCCCCGTTGCCGGCCGCCACGACATAGGTGACGCCGGATCTGATGGAGGCCCGGACGGCCGCGTCGAGCTGCGCGTTGTACGAGCCGCCCAGGCTGAGGTTGGCGACGGCCGGTTTGCGGGCGTGCCGCGTGACCCAGTCGATGCCGGCGATGGCCCGGGCCGTGGTCCCGGCGCCCGCGTCGTCCAGGACGCGCACCGCGACGACCTTCGCCTTCCCGGCGACCCCGAACGTCCTGCCCGCGACGAGACCGGCGACATGGGTGCCGTGGCCGTTGCCGTCGGAGGCGGTGCGGTCCCCGTCGACGAAGTCCCAGCCGTACCTCGCGCGCCCGCCGAAGTCGCCGTGGGTGATCCGGATCCCGGTGTCGATGACGTACACCGTCACCCCGGCGCCCCCGGACGCGGGTTGGCGGTAGCCGCCGTCCAGCGGCAGGCTGGGCTGGTCCACCCGGTCAAGGCCCCAGGACGGCGGGTTCCTCGCGGCCGCGTCCACCGCCACCTCGGTGTCCTGGACGACCGAGGCCACCCGGGGGTCGGCCGCGAGCCGCCGGGCCTGCCGCGCGCTCGCTCGGACGGCGAAGCCGTTGAGGACCGTGCCGTAGGTGTGGCTGATTCTCACCCCGAAGGCGCTGACGAGGCGCCGCGCGGCGTCCGAGGACGCCCGGGTGTCCCCCCTCAGCGTCACCAGATAGCTTCCGCCCACGGAACCGGGCACACCGGCGCCGGCGACTCTCCCCTCCGGTACGGCGTGCGCGGGCGGACTCGAGGCCGACAGGATCACGGTCGTGACGACCGCGGTCAGGCCTCCGGCCCGGCGCCGGCGCCGGGTGCGCGTCCGTGCCATGGTTCGCGTTCCCCTCCTCGACTCGGCGCACCCCGGACCGGTGCGACAACCGGGCGCGCCCCCGGGCAGCCTCTCGTGCGGGCTGGAGGGTCACAAGGTGGCCTAGGGGGGTGAATCGGCCATATCGTCGTTTGCGTGATCCGGTCCGTCTCGCCTCCGGCAGGGGCGAGGACAACACCGGTACGGTGCTGGATGACCGGGCGTACACAGCCGTACGTCCATCCCGCGAACGCGCCACGCCGAGGTGGAATGTGAAGGCGATCCGTCGATTCACCGTCCGACCCCTTCTCCCCGAACCCCTCCGGCCGCTCAGTGACCTGGCCCGTAATCTGCGCTGGTCATGGCATGCGGACACCCGTGAACTCTTCCAGTCCGTCGACCCCGAGCGCTGGGCCGTCTCCGACGGGGACCCGGTACGGCTGCTCGGCGGCGTACGGCCGGAGCGCCTCGCCGAACTGGCCGAGGACCGCCGGTTCCTGCGCCGGCTGACCGCCGCCGTCGACGATCTGCACGACTACCTGACCGGCGACCGCTGGTACCAGACCCAGCCCGCCGTCGCCGATCTCCCCGCCGCCGTCGCCTACTTCTCCCCCGAGTTCGGCATCACCGCCGCCCTGCCCCAGTACTCCGGCGGCCTCGGCATCCTCGCCGGTGACCATCTGAAGGCCGCCAGCGATCTCGGCGTCCCCCTGATCGGTGTCGGACTCCTCTACCGCCACGGCTACTTCCGCCAGACCCTCTCCCGGGACGGCTGGCAGCAGGAGCACTATCCCGTCCTCGACCCCAACGAACTCCCGCTGACCCTGCTGAGGGAGGACGACGGCACCCCCGCCCGGGTCTCCCTCGCCCTGCCCGGCGGAAGGTCGCTGCACGCCCGCGTCTGGCTGGCCCGGGTCGGCCGCGTCCCCCTGCTGATGCTCGACTCCGACGTCGAGGAGAACGACCACGGCGAGCGCGGGGTGACCGACCGGCTCTACGGCGGCGGCAGCGAACACCGGCTGCTGCAGGAGATGCTGCTCGGCATAGGAGGTGTCCGGGCGGTACGGACGTACTGCCGGCTCACCGGGCACGCCCCGCCCGAGGTGTTCCACACCAACGAGGGGCACGCGGGTTTCCTGGGCCTGGAGCGGATCGCCGAACTCTGCGACACCGGCCTGGACTTCGACTCGGGGCTGGAGGCGGTCCGCGCGGGGACCGTGTTCACCACCCACACCCCCGTCCCGGCCGGCATCGACCGCTTCGACCGCGAGCTGGTCGCCCGCCACTTCGGCGCCGACGCCGAACTCCCGCGCATGGACGTCGACCGCATCCTGCGCCTCGGCATGGAGACCTACCCGGGCGGCGAACCCAACCTCTTCAACATGGCCGTGATGGGCCTCAGGCTCGCCCAGCGGGCCAATGGGGTCTCGCTGTTGCACGGTCATGTCAGCCGGGAGATGTTCTCCGGCCTCTGGCCCGGCTTCGACCCCGACGAGGTGCCGATCACCTCCGTCACCAACGGGGTGCACGCCCCGACCTGGGTCGCCCCCGAGGTGCTGAGGCTCGGCGCCCGCCGGGTGGGCGCCCAGCGTGCCGAGGACGCGCTGGCCGTCGGCGACGGCGACCGCTGGGACGTCGTCTCCGGCGTCTCCGACCAGAGCATCTGGGACCTGCGGCGCGTGCTGCGCGAGCAGCTGGTGGTGGAGGTACGCAAGCGGCTGCGGGCCTCCTGGCGCCAGCGGGGCGCGGGCACGGCCGAACTGGGCTGGATCGACGGCGTCCTGGACCCGGACGTCCTCACCATCGGCTTCGCGCGCCGCGTCCCGTCGTACAAGCGTCTGACGCTGATGCTGCGGGACCGCGACCGTCTGATGGACCTTCTCCTGCACCCGACGCACCCGATCCAGATCGTGGTCGCGGGCAAGGCGCACCCGGCGGACGACGGCGGCAAACGCCTGGTCCAGGAGCTGGTCCGGTTCGCCGACGACCCGCGGGTCCGCCACCGGATCGTCTTCCTCCCCGACTACGGCATGGCGATGGCGCAGAAGCTCTACCCGGGCTGCGACATCTGGCTCAACAACCCCCTGCGCCCCCTGGAGGCCTGTGGCACGAGCGGAATGAAGGCGGCGCTCAACGGCTGTCTGAACCTCTCCGTCCTGGACGGCTGGTGGGACGAGTGGTTCCAGCCCGACTTCGGCTGGGCCATCCCCACCGCGGACGGCGCCGGCACCGACCCCGACCACCGCGACGACATCGAGGCGGCGGCGCTGTACGACCTCCTGGAACAGCGCATCACGCCCCGCTTCTACGAACGGGGCCGTGCGGGTCTGCCCGACCGCTGGATCGAGATGGTGCGCCAGACCCTCACCCTGCTCGGCCCGAAGGTCCTGGCCGGCCGGATGGTCCGCGAGTACGTCGACCGCCTCTACGCCCCGGCCGCCCAGGCGCACCGTGCGATGAGCCCCGACACCGCCCGTGAACTGGCGGTCTGGAAGGCGCGGGTGCGCTCCGCCTGGCACGCGGTGACCGTCGACCACGTCGAGACCTCGGTCGCCACCACCACCGCGGAACTCGGCACCACACTCGCCCTCCGGGTCCGGGTGGGTCTCGGCGAGCTCGCCCCCGAGGACGTCGAGGTGCAGGCCGTCTCCGGCCGCGTCGACGAGGAGGACCGCATCACCGACGCGGCCACCGTCCCCCTGAAGGCCGCCTCCGGCCCCGACCTGGAGGGCCGCTGGCTCTACGAGGGCCCCCTCTCCCTGGACCGCACGGGCCCCTACGGCTACACGGTCCGCATCCTCCCGTCCCACCGCCTCCTCGCCTCCGGCGCGGAACTGGGGGTGCTGGCGGTGCCGGGGGAGGACGGGGTGGAGGGGGCGGGGGTGTTGATGCGCTAGCGGTACACCGGGGCGAGGACGTCGGGCGGCGTCAGTGCCTGCCCGACGCCCTCGCGCGCAGCAGGACGCGCGGGTGCGCCGGCGCGGGGCGGCGGTCCTACGGCTGTCCGTCCGCGCACAGCCCCCGCAGCACCGTTCCGCACCGCCGGGCGTACGCCTGCTGCAGCCCCCGGGTCGCCGGTCCCGCCGCCCGGGCGTACCACTTCGCCGCGCGGCTGAAGGCCGAGACCGTCAGCCAGACCGTGCCGTCGCCGGTGCGGTCGACGAGGAAGGACTCCTCACCGCTCTCCGGGTGGCCGGCGAGGGTGCCGTAGGCCCAGCCCGCGCGGCGGTGTTCGTCGGCCGTCCATATGACGCGGCAGGGGGCCTTGATCAGGCCGGCCAGGATGATCGTGACGTCCACGTCGGGGGCCGCGCGGTCCGCCGGGGTGTCGACGCCGACGCCCATCGCGCGGTGCATCTCCCAGGTCATGACGGCGTCCGCCGCGCGCCGGAAGAGGTCGTGGCCCTCGCCGATGCGGGTGCGCACGTGCAGGGGGTGGAAACCGGGCGGGCAGAAGCCGGGGCGGTCGCGGGTCGCGCCGACGTCGTCGTAGGTGAAGTCCTTGGGCGGCATGGGAGACAAGGGTAGGGCGGTACCCGGGGATGCCTTCGTCCCGGGTACCGCCCCACCTCGTGCTTCAGGTCGTCAGCCGGTGACGTTGACCGCCGTCCAGGCCGCGGCGACCGTGGCGTACTCGGTGCTGCTGGAGCCGTACAGGGCCGACGCCGCGCTCAGGGTCGCCGTGCGGGCGCCCTTGTAGTTCGTCGTCGAGGTCATGTACGTCGTCAGCGCCTTGTACCAGATCTGCAGCGCCTTGGCGCGGCCGATGCCGGTGATCGTGGAGCTGTTGTAGGTCGGCGAGTTGTAGGTCACGCCGTTGATCGTCTTCGAGCCGCTGCCCTCGGACAGCAGGTAGAAGAAGTGGTTCGCGACACCGGACGAGTAGTGGACGTCCTTGCTGCCGACGGAGGAGGACCAGTAGTCCGACGAGCCGCCGTCCTTGCTGGGCTTGTCCATGTAGCGCAGCGGGGTGCCGTCGCCGTTGATGTCGATCTTCTCGCCGATGAGGTAGTCACCGGGGTCGTTGGAGTTGGCCGCGTAGAACTCCACGCCCGTGCCGAAGATGTCCGAGGTGGCCTCGTTGAGGCCGCCGGACTCGCCGGAGTAGTTCAGGCCCGCGGTGTTCGCGGTGACGCCGTGGCTCATCTCGTGGCCCGCCACGTCCAGCGAGGTCAGCGGGTTGACGTTGCCCTCGCCGTCGCCGTACGTCATGCAGAAGCAGCTGTCGTCCCAGAACGCGTTGACGTACGCGTTGCCGTAGTGCACGCGGGAGTAGGCGGCCACGCCGTTGTTCTTGATGCCGCTGCGGCCGAAGGTCGACTTGTAGAAGTCCCAGGTGACCTGGGCGCCGTAGGCGGCGTCGACGGCGGCGGTCTGGTCCGTGGTGGAGCTGGAGGCCGCGCCGGTGCCCCAGGTGTCGTCGGCGTCGGTGAACAGGGTGCCCGCCGAGGAGGACGTGCCGTGCGCCTTGTTGTACGTCTTGTGGCCGCCGCGGGTGCCGTCGGTCAGCTGGTACGTCGAGCCCGACAGAGTGGTGTTCAGGCTGACGGTGCCGGAGTACAGGCTCTTGCCGGTGCCGGTCTCGATGCCCTGGTACTCGTAGAGCTTCTTGCCGGTGGCCGCGTCGGTGACGACGTGCAGCTCGTTCGGGGTGCCGTCGTCCTGGAGGCCGCCGACGACCGTCTCGTAGGCGAGGACCGGCTTGCTGCCGTTGCCCGCCCAGATCACCTTGCGGGGAGCGTTGTCGGCCGCGGTCTTGGCCGAGCCGGCGGCCTTGGCGAGGGTCAGCGCCTGCTTCTCCGCCTTGGCGGCGGTGACGACCGGCTTGAGCGAGGCGACCTTGATGGTGGTCTTCGTCGCCTTGGTGACGCCCTTGTTCGCGCCGGAGGCCGACTCGTGGACGACCAGGTCGCCGCCGAGCACCGGCAGGCCCGCGTAGGTCCGCTCGTAGCGCGTGTGGACCGTGCCGTCCGCGTCCTTGACGACGTCCCGGACGACCAGCTTCTCCTTGGTGCCGAGGCCTATCTCCTGCGCGGTCGCGCTCGCGTCGGCCTGCTTGTCCTTGATCAGCGCGGTGCGCGCGGAGGCGGAGAGCGCGGTCGGCGCGGCCGACGGCTTGGCGGCGGCGTCCGTGGCGGTCGGGGCGGCCACGGCACCGGAGGTCAGACCGGTGGTCACCAGGGCTCCGGCCGCGACAGCGGTGGCGATCGCCAGGGTGGTGCGCTTGTGACGCGCGTAGAGGGAGGTCACACAAGCTCCTTGGGTGTGGGGGTGCCCGGACGGCGTGGGGATGCCGACCGAAGCTGTGGTGAAGTTGTGCGGCGGTTGCCAGGAAGCCTCGCATCAAGGTCGCGTACATGTCAGGACCCCCATCTGATGTTGGCTGAAAATCGACGAGCGAATGAACATTGCCGGAATGTAAACCGACTTGACCTCGGTAAAGGGCCAACAGGTCGAGGGCAATCGGATGGCAAAAAGCAATGCAACAAGGTCAGTGAAAGGCCGATAAAAGGGGCGCCGCCCCGAGGGTGCGAACCCCGGAGCGGCGCCCTGTGAGCAGCCTGTCGGCGACCTACGGGAAGGTCAGCTTCCAGCTGTTGATGTAGCCGGTGTCGACGGCCGCGTTGTCCTGGACCCGCAACTGCCAGACCCCGTTGGCGACCTCGGACGAGGCGTTCACCGTGTAGGTGGTGCTGATGTTGTCCGTGCTGCCGCCGGTGCCGTACGCCTTCAGCGTGTACGCCGTGCCGTCGGGGGCGACGAGCTGCACCTGGAGGTCACCGATGTAGGTGTGGACGATGTCCACCCCGACCTGGAGGTTGGAGGGCGCGTTGCCCGTCCGGCCGGAGACGGTGATCGACGAGGTGACCGCCGCCCCGTTGTCCGGGATCGACACGTCGGCGGTGTTCTCGAAGGAGGTGCCACCGCCGCCTCCGCCGCCGGGCCGCGAGCCGACCGCCACGCCTGCCCAGGCGTTGGCCACCGCGGTGTACTCGGCGCTCGTCGTGCCGTACAGCTCACCGGCCGCCGCGAGGGTGCCGGTGCGGGCGCCCGCGTAGTTGGTGGTCGAGGTGAACTTCGTGGTCAGGGCGCGGAACCAGATCTTCTCCGCCTTGTCCCGGCCGATGCCGGTGACCGCGAGGCCGTCCGCGGTGGGCGAGTTGTAGGTGACACCGTTGATCGTCTTGGTGCCGCTGCCCTCCGAGAGGAGGTAGAAGAAGTGGTTCGCCGGGCCGGACGAGTAGTGCACGTCGACCGAGCCGATCCCGGAGTACCAGCTGTCCTTCGACGAGCCGTCCTTGCTCGGCTTGTCCATGTACCGCAGCGGCGTGCCGTCGCCGTTGATGTCGATCTCCTCGCCGATGAGGTAGTCACCGACGTCCGAGGCGTTGTTGGCGTAGAACTCCACCGACGTGCCGAAGATGTCCGAGGTGGCCTCGTTGAGGCCGCCGGACTCGCCGGAGTAGTTCAGGCCCGCGGTGTTGGAGGTGACGCCGTGGGTCATCTCGTGGCCGGCCACGTCGATCGCCGTCAGCGGGTGGGTGTTGCCCGAGCCGTCGCCGTACGTCATGCAGAAGCAGCTGTCCGACCAGAACGCGTTGACGTAGTTGTTGCCGTAGTGGACCCGCGAGTACGCGCCCACGCCGTCGCCGCGGATACCGCTGCGCCCGTGCACGTTCTTGTAGTAGTCCCAGGTCAGGGCCGCGCCGTAGTGGGCGTCGGCGCCCGCGGTCTCCGCGTTGGACGCGGCGCCGTTGCCCCAGACGTCGTCGGAGCCGGAGAACAGCGTGCCGGTGCCGGAGGTGCCCCGGTTGAGGTTGTACGTCTTGTGGTTGCCGCGGGCCGCGTCGGTCAGGTTGTACGTCGACCCGGACTGCGTGGTGCCGAGCGTCACCGTGCCGCTGTACATGGTGTTGCCGGTGCCGGTCTCGATGCCCTGGTACTCGTAGAGCTTCTTGCCGGTGGCCGCGTCGGTGACGACGTGCAGCTCGTTCGGGGTGCCGTCCTCCTGGAGGCCGCCGACGACCGTCTCGTACGCGAGGACCGGGGTGCCGTTCGCCGCCCAGATCACCTTGCGCGGCGCGCGGTGCGTGTCCGCCTTCTCGGCGCCGTCCGCCTTGGCCAGCGTCAGGGCCTGCTTCTCCGCCTTGGCCGCGGTGACAGTGGGCGTCAGCGAGGCGACCTTGATGGAGGCCTTCGTCGCCCTGGTGACGTCCTCGGTCGCGCCGGACTTCGCCTTCTCGACGACCAGGTCGCCGCCGAGGACGGGCAGCCCGGCGTAGGTGCGCTCGTAGCGCGTGTGGACGGTGCCGTCCGCGTCCTTGACCACGTCACGGACGACGAGCGCCTCCTTGGCGCCGAGGCCCAGCTCCCTGGCGGTGGCCGCCTTGCCGGCGTCGGCCTTGCGTATCAGCTCGGCGCGCTGGGCGGGGGTGAGCCGGACCGACTCGGCGCCGGGGCGGGCCTGGCCGGCCGCCGGAGCCTTCTCCGGGGCGGCGGTGGCCGCGCCCGACTGCACGGCGGCGGCGATCAGCGCGGAGACACCGACGAGGGCGACGGCCGCGGCCTTGCGGTACGGGGTGTGGGAGGTGCGTCTGCGAGAGGAACTGCTTCTCAACACTGACTCCTTCTGCGCGGCCGCGGATCACGCGGCCTGGGGAGACCGGCCGGCGGGTGGGCCGTCCGGACACGACTGGGCGGTACGCAGAACGGTGTAGCTGTGGGGTTGCTGTGAAGTAGCAGTGGGAAGAGTGGCAGTGGATTGCGCTGTCTGTCAGGAGCGCGTCAGGAATTTGGCCGGAAACGGTCCGTTGTCCGGGAGTTCATGTTCGTTATCCGGACGAGTCGGGCGGGTTCACCCGCCGTGCCAGGTCCCCCACAGCGCCGCGTACGCCCCGCCCGCCGCCACCAGTTCCTCGTGCGTACCGAGCTCGGTGAGCCGGCCGTCCTCCATCACCGCCACCCGGTCCGCGTCGTGCGCGGTGTGCAGCCGGTGCGCGATCGCGATGACCGTACGCCCGCGCAGCACGGCGGCCAGCGCGCGCTCGGTGTGCCGGGCCGTGGCCGGGTCCAGCAGGGCCGTCGCCTCGTCCAGGATCAGCGTGTGCGGGTCGGCCAGCACCACCCGGGCCAGGGCGAGTTGCTGCGCCTGTGAGCCGTCCGTGCGCACGCCCGAGCCGCCCAGACCGGTGTCGAGGCCGTCGGGCAGTTCCCGCACCCAGCCGTCCGCGCCGACCGCGGCCAGCGCCGCCCACAACTCCTCGTCGGGGGCGCCCGGTTCGGCGATCAGCAGGTTGTCCCGGACCGTGCCGAGGAAGACGTGGTGCTCCTGGGTGACCAGCACGACCTGCCGGCGCAGCGCCTCCGGCGCCAGCTCGGCGACCGGCACCCCGCCCACCGTCACCGTGCCGGCGGTCGGCGCGTCCATGCCCGCGAGGAGCCGGCTCAGCGTGGTCTTCCCGGCGCCGGACGGACCGACCACCGCGAGCCGCTCCCCGGGCGTCACCGTCAGGTCCACCCCGCGCAGCACCTCGCCGCCGCGTTCGTAGGCGTACCGCACCCCGATCACGTCGATCCGGTCGTCCGCCGGGGTCCGCCCGGTGTCCTCCGCGCCCCCGGGCACCCGCGCGAGCCCCTCCACCCGGGCGAACGAGGCGGTGCTCGACTGCAGTTGCTCGACCCTGATCAGGATCTCGTCCAGCGGCTCGGTGAACTGCCGCAGATACAGCGCCGCCGCCACCACCGCGCCCAGACTCACCACCCCCCGCGCCTGCAGCACCCCGCCGAGCAGCAGCACACCGGCCACCGGCAGCGCGTACGACACCTCCACGACCGGGAAGAACACGCTCCGCAGATACAGCGTGTGGAAACGGGTGCGGCGCGCGGTCGCGAGCGTGCCCCGGCTCACCGCCGTGCGCCGCTCCCCGAGCCGGAACGTCTCGACGGTACGGGCGCCGGCCGCGGTCGAGGCGAGGGCCTCGGCGACCTCCGAGTCCGCCGCGCCCTGGGTGAGATAGGCCGAGCGGGCCCGGCGCAGATACCAGCGCAACGCGCACCAGATCGGGGTCAGGCCGAGCACTCCGACCGCGCCGAGCAGCGGGTCGATCACGAACACCGCGGCGAGCATGAACAGCGCCTGCACCCCGCACACCAGCAGCTCGGGCCCGGCGTCCCGCAGGGTCGTGCCGACGGCCGCCACGTCGGCGGTGCCGCGCGTGGTCAGATCTCCGGTGCCGGCCCGCTCCACGACCGACGCGGGCAGGGCCAGCGCCCGGTCGACGAACTCCTCCCGCACCCGGGCCAGCGTCCGCTCACCGAACCGGTGCCCCGCGTAGCGCGCCCAGCGGACCAGCAGCAACTGGGCGAGCGCGCACAGCACGATCGCGAGGGCCAGCCGGTCCACGGTCGCGAGCCCGGCCCCGGCGCGCACCTCGTCGATGATCCGGCCCAGCAGCCAGGGCCCGGCCAGCCCCACGCCGGCGGCCAGCGCGTTCAGCGCCAGCGCCCCCGCCACGGCCCGGGCGTCGGCCCGCACCAGCCGGCCCGCGGCCCGCCGCACCTCGGCCGTCCCGGCGATCGGCAGCCGCCCCTCACCGGCCGTCACCTCACCGGCCGTCGTCCCACCCGCCGTCATCGCACCGCCTCCTCGGAGCTCTCGGCGTCCCGTGCCACCAACTCCCGGTAGCCCGGCTCCCGTTCCAGCAGCTCCCGATGGGTTCCGACGGCCGCCACCTTGCCGTCGGCCAGATAGAGCACGCTGTCCGCGTGGTCGAGGACCAGCGGGGACGTCGTCGTGACGACCGTCGTACGGCCGCTGCGGGCGGCCCGCAGCCGTTCGGCCACCGCCGCCTCCGTGTGCGCGTCCAGCGCCGAGGTGGGTTCCACGGCCAGCAGCACCTCGGGGTCGGCCAGCAGCGCCCGCACCAGCCGGACCCGCTGCCGCTGCCCGCCGGAGAGACTGCGCCCCTGCGCGGTCACCCGCGTCTCCAGCCCCTCGGCCAGCCCCTGGACGACGTCGTCGGCGGCCGCCGCCCGTACCGCCCGCCGTATCTCCTGCGGGCCGGGGTCCCGGTGTCCCGCCACCACCTCGCGCAGCCGGCCCGCGAACAGGTCGCTCTCGTTGTCCGCGACCAGGATCCTGGCCCGCACCTGGGCGAGCGGGACCGCGTCCAGCCGCACCCCGCCCCAGGTGACCTCGGTCGGCCCCAGCCGCCCCAGCCGGTCCACCAGCGCGATCAGAGCGGCCGGCCGCGCCCCGACCAGCGCCGTCAGCCGGCCCGGCGTCACCCGCACCCCGGAGACGGGGTCGTGCAGCACCGCCGGCTCCGCGGGCGCCTCGGCCGTCCCGGTGTCCGGGGCGGGCTCCAGCCGCAGCAGTCGTACGACCCGGTCGGCGGCCACCACACCCCGGCTCAGCTCGTAGCCCATGTCGACCAGGAACGCCACCGGACCCACCAGCACCGCGACATAGCCGTACACCGAGACCAACTGGCCCACCGTCAGCTCCCCCTGGACGGCCAGCCGCACCGCGAGCCAGGTCACCACCGCGAGGAACAGCCTCGGCAGGCCCACGCCGAGCGACTGGAGCCAGCTCGCGGTCGAGCCCACCCGGTAGCCCTGCTCCCGCAGCCGCCCCGAGTCCCGCCGGAACCCGTCCGCGAACAGGCCCTTCCCGCCCAGCCCGTTGAGCACCCGCAGCCCGCCCGCCAGATCCCCGATCCGCGCGGTGAGCACGCCCTGCCGCTCCCGGTACTCGCCCTCCGCGCCCCGCAGCCTGCTCATCAGCGGTCCGACGAGCACGGCGACCACCGGCATGCCGACCAGGACGACGGCCGCGAGCAGCGGTGACACGGAGAACAGCAAACCGGCGACGAAGAGACAGACGACCACCGAGCCCACCCCCGGCCCGATCACCGTCAGCGCGTTGGCGATGGTGTGCACGTCGCCCACGCCGATGGTGACGACCTCCCCGGCCCCCACCTGGCGCCGCAGGGCGTCGCCCAGCCGCACCGCCTGCCGGACGGTCACCTTCGTGGTGCGGAAGTAGGCGTCCATCCGCAGCCGGGTCATCGTGCGGTGCCGCATGATGCTCACCCACGCGTTGGACGCGCCGACCGCGACCAGCGCGGCCGTCCAGCCGGCGAGCACCGCCGTGTCACCGGTCTGCAGGCCCTCGTCCACCGCCTTCGACAGCAGGTACGGCGAGACCGCCATCAGCACCATCCAGATGCTGGACAACGCCGCGCCGGCGACCCCGCGCCAGGGCTGGCAGCGCACCAGCCAGGCCAGATAGGCCCAGCCGCTGCGACAGTCGGGGGTGCCGGGATCCCCGTACGCGTCGACCGCCGCGTCCCCCCGCCGCACCCTCACGCGAGACTGTCCCGCCAGGCCCGGTGCAGGTCCGCGAAGCGGCCCCTGCCCGCGATGAGGTCCGCCGGTGCGCCGTCCTCGACGATCCGTCCCCGCTCCATCACCAGCACCCGGTCGGCGATCTCCACCGTCGACAGCCGGTGCGCGATCACCACCGCCGTACGGCCCTGGAGCACCGTCGCCATCGCCGCCTGCACGGCCCGCTCCCCGGGGATGTCGAGCGAGCTGGTCGCCTCGTCCAGGATCAGCACCGCCGGATCCGCGAGCAACGCCCGGGCGAACGCCACGAGCTGCCGCTGCCCCGCGGAGATACGGCCGCCCCGCTTGCGGACGTCCGTGTCGTATCCGTCGGGCAGGGCGCTGATGAACTCGTGCGCGCCGATCGCCTTCGCCGCCCGCTCGATCTCCTCGCGGGTGGCGTCCGGCCGCCCGATGGCGATGTTCTCCGCGACCGTGCCGGAGAACAGGAACGCCTCCTGCGTCACCATGATCACCCCGCGTCGCAGCTCGGGCACCGCGAGGTCGCGCAGATCGACGCCGTCGAGCAGCACCCGCCCCGCGGAGGGGTCGTAGAAGCGGGCCAGCAGCTTGGCCAGGGTGGACTTGCCCGCGCCGGTGGAGCCCACGACGGCGACGGTCTGCCCGGCGGGCAGGGTGAGGTCGAACAGCGGCAGGACCTCGCCGCCGGTGCGGTAACCGAAGGACACCGCGTCGAACACGACCTCACGGCCGGGCAGCTCGCCCCGGAGCGCGGGAAGCTCCTTCGGCACGGAGGGCTCGGGCACCGACGGCGTCTGCGCGAGCAGCCCGGCGATCTTCTCCAGGGAGGCCGCCGCCGACTGGTAGGAGTTGAGGAACATGCCGAGCCGGTCGATCGGGTCGTACAGCCGCCGCAGGTACAGCACCGCCGCCGCCAGCACACCGAGGGCCAGCGTGCCGCCCGCCACCCGGTAGGCGCCCCACAGGACGATCAGCGCGACGGCCGCGTTGGCGACGACCCGCGAGCCGACGACATAGCGGGCCATCTCCAGCAGCGCGTCGCCGTTCGTCCGCTCGTGCCGCCGGTTGAGGATCCGGAAGTCGGCGTCGTTGACGGCCTCGCGGCGGAACGCGCGCACCGGACGGATGCCGTTCATCGTCTCCACGAACTTCACGATCACGGCCGCGATCGCGGTGGACCGGGCGGTGTACACCCGCCCCGCGCGCCGCTGGTAGAGCCGGACCAGCAGGTACAGCGGCACGAACGACGCGACGGCGACCGCGCCGAGGCCGAGGTCCAGCCAGAGCAGCATCGCCGAGATGTACAGGAAGGACAGCACCACCGTCACCAGCTCCTGCAGGCCCTCGTTGAGGAGCTCGCGCAGGGACTCCACGTCCGTGGTGGAGCGGGAGATGAGCCGGCCGGAGGTGTAGCGCTCGTGGAAGTCGACGCTGAGGGCCTGGGCGTGGCGGAAGATACGGCCGCGCAGATCGAGCAGCACGTCCTGGTTGACGCGGGCGGCGGCGATCAGGAACGCGTACTGCAGGGCGCCGGAGGCCAGCGCGCACACCAGATAGCCGACGGCCACCGCGACCAGCGGACCGTGGTCGCCGTCGCGGAAGGCCGGTACCGCGCGGTCGATGGCGTATGCCACGAGCAGCGGGCCCGCCTGCACGGCCGCCTGCTGGAGCAGCAGCAGGAGCGTGGTCAGGGTCACCCGCGCCTTCATGGGGGCGAGCAGGGAGCGCAGCAGGGTGCCGGTGGCGCCGGGCGGGGTGGGCAGGACGTCCTTGTCGAAGGGGTCGTCGGCGGTCCGCACGGGCAGGTCCTCGGGGCGGGCGTCGGCGGTGGCGGACGAGGCGGTGGGGGAGGAGCCGGTGGGGGAGGAGGTCGTGGGGGTACTCATCGGTCGTCCTCCTGGCGGCCGTTTCCTGACATGAGGTGGGCGTACTCGGGGTTGGCGCGCAGCAGTTCCTGGTGGGTGCCGACGGCGGTGATCCGGCCGCCGGAGAGCAGGGCGACCCGGTCGGCGAGCAGCACGGTGGACGGGCGGTGGGCCACGATCAGCGCGGTGGTGTCGGTGAGGACCTGGCGCAGCGCGGCCTCCACGGCGGCCTCCGTGTGGACGTCCAGCGCGGACAGCGGGTCGTCGAGCACGAGGAACCGGGGCCGTCCCACGACGGCTCTGGCCAGTGCCAGCCGCTGTCGCTGGCCGCCGGAGAGGCTGAGCCCCTGCTCGCCCACCTGGGTCGCGGTGCCCTGCGGCAGGCTGTGCGCGAACTCGGCCTGGGCGACCCCGAGCGCCCGCTCCAGCTCGGCGGCCCCGGCCTCGTCGTCCGCTCCCATCAGCACGTTCTCCCCGACGCTCGCCGAGAACAGCGTCGGCTCCTCGAAGGCGACGGCGACCTTGGCGCGCAGTTCCTCGCGGGTCATCGCGGTGATGTCCTCGCCGTCGAGCGTGATCCGCCCGGCGGTCAGTTCGTGCAGCCGGGGGACGAGGGCGGTGAGGGTGGTCTTGCCGCTGCCGGTGGCGCCGACGAGGGCCATGGACTCCCCGGGCCGGATGTGCAGGTCGACGAGGTCCAGGGTGGGGGGCGAGGTGGGTTCGGCGTCGGGATAGCGGAAGACGACCCCGTCGAAGCGGAGCCCGTCGCCCGCCGCCGCCCCTCCGGTGCTCTGGGCGACCGCCCGGGACTCCGGCTCCTCGTCCATCACCTCGAAGTACCGCTCGGTGGCCGTCGCCGCCTCCTGGCTCATCGCCAGCAGGAACCCGATGGAGTCGACGGGCCAGCGCAGCGCGAGGGCCGTCGACAGGAAGGCGACGAGCGTGCCCGCGGACAGCTCCCCGTCCGCCACCTGGACGGTGCCGAGCACCAGCGCCGCCCCGATCGCCACCTCCGGCAGGGTCACGATGACGGCCCAGATCGCGGCCAGCAGCCGGGCCTTGCGCAGTTCCGTCCCGCGCAGGGTCGACGACAGCTCGCGGAAGGCGCGCGCCTGGCTGCGGTGCCGGCCGAACCCCTTGATGATCCGGATCCCGAGCACGCTCTCCTCGACGACCGTCGTCAGATCGCCGACCTGGTCCTGGGCGCGCCGCGCCACGACCGCGTAGCGGTGCTCGAAGATCACGCACATCACCATGACGGGAAGGGCGGGCCCGAGGATCACCAGTCCCAGGGACCAGTCCTGGAGCAGCATGATGATCACGCCGGCGAGGATGGTCACCCCGTTGACCAGCAGGAACGTCAGCGGGAAGGCGAGGAACATCCGCAGCAGCATCAGATCCGTCGTCGCCCGGGACAGCAGCTGTCCCGAGGCCCACCGGTCGTGGAAGGCCACCGGCAGCCGCTGTAGATGTGCGTAGAGCTCCGCCCGCATCTCGGCCTCGACATGCGAGAGCGGGCGGGCCACCAGCCAGCGCCGCAGCCCGAACATCCCGGCCTCCACGAGCCCGAGCAGCAGCAGGTACAGCGCGCCGAGCCAGACGCCCGCCGGGTCCCGGTCGGCGACCGGACCGTCCACCATCCACTTCAGGACGAGCGGGATCACCAGCCCCACGAGGGAGGCGACGACGGCCACGGCCGCGGCGCCGAACAGCCGCACCCGCACCGGCCGCACATACGGCCACAAGCGCAGCAACGTCCGCACCGCGGACCGGTCCTTGGTGGTTGCACGTGTCGTCGACATCACCAGCGAGCCTACGGATCGCTACTGACATCGCCCAAGGGGTTTTGGTCCGGTCCGGGTCGGGCGTTGGTCCTACGACCTGCGTGTTCGAGGGGTCGTACCCCTTGCGGGTGAAACTCGCGTGGGTGACGGGACCCCGCGTGCTCAGCGGTCCGCGACGCGCATCTCGAACCAGGTCGTCTTGCCGCGCGGCAGCAGGTCCACACCCCAGCGGTCGGAGAGCTTGTCGACGAGGAAGAGGCCGCGGCCGCTGACGTCCAGCTCCTGGACCGGCATCAGACAGGGCAGTCCGCGGGAGGGGTCGCGGACCTCGACGCGGATCCAGCCGCGGCGCCGGCGCAGCCTGAGGCCGAAGACACGGGCACCGGTGTGGCGTACGGCGTTGCCGACGAGTTCGGAGACGAGGAGGACGGCGTCCTCGGTCATCTTGGGGGACAGCCCCCACTGGCGCAGGACGACGACCTGGGTGAGCCGGCGGGCCGTGGCGGCGGACTCGGGGCGCGAGGGGAGCGGAACCTCACCCTCCGTGGGGTTGCCGAACAACTCCAGGGCCTTCAGCGCCCGTTCGTCCTCGACCCCAGGCGACCAGCGTGCCGCGGCCACGCGCCCGTGCCCCCGCGGCTGTTCGATACCCTCCAGCCCCGCCATGCCCCCATCATGGCCGCCCGGAGTGTCCTGCGGGGCCGTTCCGCCGGAATACGCCCCCCGGGCGCCCCCCCTCCGACGAGCTGCCCCCGGCATGTGCCGGAGGCAGTTCAAAGCCCGGAGCGCCCCCGTTGACCTGCGGTGACGGCTCCTGTGCAGGCAAGGGCCGGACTCCCTCGACAAGGCGGGCTCAGGGTCGTCCCAAGGTTCCCATGAACCGCCCCTTCGAGGGACCCGGATGAGACACTCCGTCAATTGCAAGAGGCGACAGCCCCGTTCGGGGAGACCCGCCTCACAGGAACTTGGCCTTGCCCGGCCCCTCCTCGACGAAGCTCCGCATACCGATCTCCCGGTCGGCGGTGGCGAACAGACCCGCGAACCAGTTGCGTTCGACCGCGAGGCCGGTGTCGATGTCCGTCTCCAGGCCCGTGTCGATCGACTCCTTGGCCGCCCGCAGCGCGATCGCCGGACCCTGCGCCAGCTTCGCGGCCCACGCGTGGGCCTCCGTGTACACGTCGGCCGCCGGGACGACCCGGTCCACGAGGCCCAGGGTGAGCGCCTCGTCCGCCTTCACCATCCGCCCGGTGAAGACGAGGTCCTTCGCCTTGGAGGGGCCGACCAGCCGGGCGAGGCGCTGGGTGCCGCCCGCGCCGGGGATCAGCCCGAGCAGGATCTCCGGCTGGCCCAGCTTGGCGTTGTCGGCCGCGATCCGGAAGTCGGCGCAGAGGGCGAGCTCGCAGCCGCCGCCCAGCGCGTAGCCCGTGACGGCCGCCACGACCGGCTTGGGGATCCGGGCCACCGCGGTGAAGGAGTCCTGCAGGGCGCGGGCGCGCAGGACCATCGCGGTGTGGTCCATGTCCTGCATCTCCTTGATGTCCGCGCCCGCCGCGAACACCTTCTCCCCGCCGTACACCACGACGGCGCGGACGTCGTCCCGGCGGGTCGCCTCCTCGGCCAGCTCCTTGAGCCGGTCCTGCGTGGCGACGTCCAGGGCGTTCATGGGCGGGCGGTCGAGGCGGATCGTGCCGACGCCTTCGGCGACTTCGAGATGAACGGTCATGGCAGCAGGTTAACCACCATTAACGACGGCGGGCCCGGTGCCGTTGGTCACAGCACCGGGCCCGTCAGGAAGGGGTCCTACTTGGTCCAGTCGGCCCAGGAGAGGTTCCAGCCGTTGAGGCCGTTGGCCGGGTCGACCGTCGGGTCGGTGGAGTTCTTCACGGTCACCACGTCGCCGATCATCGAGTGGTTGAAGAACCACGCGGCCGGGACGGAGCCGTCGTAGCCGCCGCGGACGTCGCGCAGACCGATGCAGCCGTGGCTGGCGTTGTAGTTGCCGAAGGCGTCGCCGCCCCAGTAGTTGCCGTGCACGAAGGTGCCGGAGTTGGTCAGCCGCATGGCGTGCGGGACGTCCTTGATGTCGTACTCGCCGTCGTAGCCGACGGTGTCGCCGTTCATCCGGGTCACCGTGAACTTCTCACTGATGACCATCTGGCCGTTCCAGGTGGCGTAGCCGGGCTTGCCCGTGGTGACCGGGATGGTCTTGTAGAGCTTGCCGTCCCGCATGACCTTCATCGTGTGCTTCTTGGCGTCCACGATCGACACCTGGCTGCGGCCGATGGTGAAGGAGACGGTCTTGGACTGCTTGCCGTAGACGCCCTTGCGGCCCTCGACGCCGTCCAGGTTCAGCTTGACGGTGACCTTGGTGCCGGCCTTCCAGTACTGCTCGGGGCGGAAGTCCAGACGGTCGTTGCCGAACCAGTGGCCCTGGACGTCGACGGCCGGCACGGTCGTGATCTCGATGGCCTTCTTCACGTCGTCCGGCTTGGTGATGCCGCGCGTGAACCGGACCGAGAACGGCATGCCGACGCCGACGGTGGAGCCGTCCTCCGGCGTGAAGTTGCCGATGAAGGTGTTCTGCGGGCTGAGCGTGGTGAAGGAGGAGTCCTCGGCCGCCGTACGGCCCTCGGAGTCCTTCGCGACCGCGTGCACCTGGTAGGTCGTCGAGGCGGCGAGGTGCGTGGCGGGCGCCCAGCCGCTGCCGTCGGCCGAGATGGTGCCCTTGACCGCCGTGCCGTCGTCGTCCTTCACGGTGACCTCGGTCAGCTTGCCCCGGGAGGCGCTCACCTTCAGGACGCCGCTGGTGTCGACGTCCTTGGCGCCGGTCTTCGGCGCGATCGTGACGACCGCCTCGGACTGCTTGCTCCCGGCCGCCGCCGCCGTGCTGCCCTTGTCGTCCTTGCCCTTGGCGTCGGACCTGGAGTCCGAGCCGCCGCCCCCGCCACACGCCGTGACGGCGAGCAGCATCCCGCCGACGATCAGCGCCAGCCGCCTGTTGCGGCCGCGTGAGCGCCCCGCGATCGACGCCCCCGATATCGGTCGCACGTTCAAGTCGTTCTCCCCTCCCAGGGCCTGGTCAGGCCCCCACCCCCGCGCTTCCCGCGCGATCATTTGCGCATATTAACCGCACGGTTTTGAGCTGCGTGTCAGGTGAATGTCACCGTTCTGTCGCAACTAGGACCATGGTCACGCGGGGAGGGTTGCACGGCGGGGAGAGGTTTTCAGAGCGGGCTATTCGGCGCTTTCCGTCGTCCACTCCTCCCAGCTCAGGTTCCAGCCGCCGAGCCCGTTGTCCGGGGCGACCTCCTTGTCCTTGCTGTGGACCACCTCGACCACGTCACCGATCAGCGAGCGGTCGAAGAACCAGCCCGCGGGCGTGTCCGAGCCGCCCCCCTTGACGTCCCTCAGCCCCACACAGCCGTGGCTGACGTTGGCGTTGCCGAAGACGTCCGGCTCGGCCCAGTAGTTGCCGTGCAGGAAGGTGCCGGACTCGGTCAGCCGCATGGCGTGCGGCACGTCCGGGATGTCGTACTCGCCCTTGCCGTCCTTCTTCCTGAAGCCGACCGTGGCCCCGTTCATCCGGGTCAGTTCGAGCATCTCGGTGACGACCATCTTCCCGTTGTACGTCGTCGTCCTCGGGGCCCCGGCCGTGACGGGCACGGTGGCGATCAGATCGTCCTCGCGCCACACCTTCATCGTGTGCTCCGCCGCGTCGACGAGGGAGACCTGGCTGCGGCCGACGGTGAAGGAGAACGTCTTGTACTGCAGCCCGTAGACCCCGGGCGCGCCCTCCACGTCCCGCAGCCTCAGCGCGACCGTGACCTTGGTGCCGGGCTTCCAGTACTGCTCGGGGCGGAAGTCGAGGCGGCCGCCTCCGAACCAGTGCGGCCGGATCTCCACGGCCGGCTCGGCGGTCACCTCGATCGCCCGCTGCACGGCGGCCCGGTTCTCGATCTCCCGGCTGAAGCCCAGGGAGACGATCATCCCGGTGCCGACCGTCGAGCGGTTCTCCGGGGTGACGTATCCGATGAAGCGCTTGTCCGGGACGTAGGTGGTGAAGCTGGTGTGGCGGGCCGAGCGGTCGCCGTCGCCGTCCCGGGCCACGACGTCGACCGTGTAGCGGGCGGCCAGCGCCAGCCGGCCGGCGTCCGGCCGCCAACTGCGCCCGTCCGCGGAGATCCGGCCCGGCACCGGCGTCTCCTGGGCGTCCTGCGACCGCACCACCTTCACCGACTCCAGCCGCCCGTCCGGCACCCGGACCAGCAGCCCCGTCTCCGGGCGCACGCCCTTGGCGTGGTCGTCGGGGCTCACCCGGATGACGTCCTCGCGGGCCGCCGGTCTGCCGAGCATCCGGTCCAGCCCGTCTCCGCCGTCGCCCGTGCAGCCAGCGGCCCCGGCCAGAAGTCCGGCCCAGGTCACTACGGCGGCCACTGCGACGCCCGCGCGCCGTGCGCGCCCATGTACGTGCCTCACGACATGCCCAACGACCGGGTGCGCCCCGGGGAAACGTGAGTGCGAGGCGCGCTCTGGGCAGAACAGGGGGAGGACGACGGCGCGAGGTGGCGGCGGCCGGGACGCCGCACGCCCGCCCCGTACGTCGTACCCACGAGCCGCGGGAGGCTGAACGGTGTCCAGCGCAGCCGAGCAGGAGGCGGTGGCGGAGCAACGCGCCACGCCGGACACCCGACTGAACGGGGTGTCCCAGAAGGTGCCCGGCGTCCCCGTGCGCCCGGGCGCGCCCACCCCGCTCGGCGCCCGCTTCCGGGTCGGCCCGGACGGGGTCGCGGGGACCAACTTCGCCCTGTGGGCGGGCGGCGCGGAGGCCGTCGACCTGTGCCTGTTCGACGAGTCCGGCCGGGAGACGCGCGCCGCGCTGACCGAGCTCACGCACGAGATCTGGCACGGCTTCGTCCCGGGCGTGATGCCCGGCCAGCGCTACGGCTTCCGGGTGCACGGCCGCTGGGACCCGTGGACCGGCGGCCGCTGGAACCCGGCGAAGCTGCTCCTCGACCCCTACGCCCGCGCGGTCGACGGGGAGTTCACCCTCCCTTCCGAGGTGTACGGGCACGTCAGGGACTGGCCCCAGCAGCAGGTCGCGGACACCGTCCGCGACGAACGGGACTCGGCGCCGTACGTCCCGAAGGGCGTCGTCGTCCATGACGACGACGACTGGGCCGACGACCGCCGCCCCAAGACCCCGTGGGCCGACTCGGTCCTCTACGAACTGCACGTCAAGGGCTTCACCCAGCGCCACCCCGGCATCCCCGAGGAACTGCGCGGCACCTACGCCGGACTGGCCCACCCGGCGGCGATCGAGCACCTCGTGGAGCTGGGCGTCACGGCGGTGGAACTGCTCCCCGTCCACCAGTTCGCCCACGAGGACCACCTCCTGCGCCGCGGCCTGAGGAACTACTGGGGCTACAACTCCATCGGCTACTTCGCCCCGCACGCCGGCTACGCCTCCTCCGGTACGACGGGACAGCAGGTCGGCGAGTTCAAGCGGATGGTGCGCGCCCTGCACGCCGCCGGCATCGAGGTCATCCTGGACGTCGTCTACAACCACACCGCGGAGGCGGGCGAACTCGGCCCCACCCTCTCCCTGAAGGGCATCGACAACCGCGGCTACTACCGCCTGCAGTCCGACGCCCGCCGCTACGCCGACTACACGGGCTGCGGCAACACCCTGCACGTGGTGCAGCCGCACGTGCTCAGGCTGATCACGGACTCCCTGCGCTACTGGGTCACCGAGATGGGCGTGGACGGCTTCCGCTTCGACCTCGCCGCCGCCCTGGCCCGCTCGATGCACGACGTCGACATGCTCTCCCCGTTCCTCGCGGTGATCGCCCAGGACCCGGTGCTGCGGCGGGTGAAGCTGATCGCGGAGCCCTGGGACGTGGGCTCGGGCGGCTACCAGGTGGGCGCCTTCCCTCCCCTGTGGACCGAGTGGAACGACCGCTACCGCAACGCCGTGCGCGACTTCTGGCGGCACGCGCTGCCCGACGTCCGCGAGATGGGCTACCGCCTGTCGGGCTCCAGCGACCTGTACGCCTGGGGCGGCCGCCGCCCGTACGCCTCGGTCAACTTCGTGACCGCCCACGACGGCTTCACCCTCCGTGACCTCGTGTCCTACGACCGCAAGCACAACGAGGCCAACGGCGAGGGCAACCGGGACGGCACCGACGACAACCGGGCCTGGAACTGCGGGGTGGAGGGGGAGACCGACGACGAGCGGGTGCGGGCGCTGCGGCGCAGGCAGCTACGGAACCTCCTCACCACCCTGCTGCTGTCGACCGGTGTGCCGATGCTGGTCGCGGGCGACGAGTTCGGCCGCACCCAGGGCGGCAACAACAACGCGTACTGCCAGGACAACGAGACCGGCTGGGTGGACTGGAGCCTGCTTCAGGAGCCCGGATGGCGGGCGCTGTGCGAGCTGACCTCCCGTCTGATCGCGCTGCGGCACCGGCATCCCGTGCTGCGCCGCCGCGCGTTCTTCTCCGGCCGGGCCCACTCGGCGGACGGGCTGCGGGACCTGGCCTGGTTCACCGCGCGGGGCACGGAGATGACCGAGGGCGACTGGTACGCCCCCGCCGCGACCCTCGGCATGTACCTCTCCGGCCGGGACATCCCGGGCCGCGACGAACGGGGCGCCCCCATCACCGACGACAGCTTTCTCGCGGTCCTGCACGCCGGTGACCGCCCGGTGAGCTTCGTCCTGCCCGGGCCGCCGTGGGCGGAGCGCTACGAGGTGGTCGTCGACACCTCGCGGGAGGAGCAGACGCGGGCGCCGGGGGTCGTCCACCGGGCGGGGGAGGCGGTCACGGTGCCGGCGCGGGCGGTGGTGCTGCTGCGGGTGGCGGGCTGAGCCGCCGCCGCTCCCAGCACTCCGTCAGCTCCCGCACCTCGTCCTCGAACCGCGCGTCGAGGAACGACGTCGGCGCGGGCAGGGTCGTACGGCGGCCGTCCGCGAGATGGGCGACGACCTGGCTCACACCGAAACGGCGGCGGACCTCCAGGCGTTCGACGCCGGCCCAGGGGAGGGCGCGGCGCCCGCCGTGCACCACGACCAGGGCGTCCTCGGTGAGGGTCACCCCGCGGGTGCGTCCCGTCAGCGTCAGGACGACGACCCCGACGAGGGACCAGCCGAGCAGGTGCCCCAGCTCGCCCACGCCCATCGGGTCGCCGGTGACCAGGCGGCCGGCGTACAGCAGCACCGACGCGGCCAGGAAGCCGAGGGCGCCGGGGAGGGCGCGCTGCGCGGTGCCGAGCCGGAACGAACGTCCGGAGCCCCGCGCGGCCCGAAGAGCGGAGGAGTCCACGTCGACCACCGTTCACTGAGGGGCTCCAGCGTGGCACGGCGGGCCGGCCGGTGTGCGGGGGGCCGGGCCCGGCCGACGCCTCCTCCGGCCGCCACGCGGGGGAATGAGCCTGTTTCTTACTGTTTGCCCCTTAAATGGTGCGGGTGACTTCGACCGACCGCCGTGCCGCGCTGCGGGCGGGCGCCGGACTGGTCGCCGGGGGCGCGTTCGCCGGTGCGTGCTCCACGTCCGGCTCCGCCTCCGGACCCTCGTCCGGCGCGCCCCCCGGCCCGCCCTCCTCCGTTCCGTCCGGCTCGCCCTCCTTCGGGCCCTCCGCCCCCACGAGCCCGCGCGCCGCCCCGGCCCCCCGGGCCTTCCCCGGACAGCCGGCCCAGATCACCCACGGCCCCCGCGGCCGCCCCCGGGTCGCCCTCACCTTCCACGGGCAGGGTGAACCGGCCCTCGCCGAGACCCTCCTGGGGGAGGCCGAGCGGCACGGGGCGCGCGTCACCGTCCTCGCCGTCGGGACCTGGCTCGACGCCCACCCGGGCCTCGCCCGCCGGATCCTCGACGGCGGCCACGACCTCGGCAACCACACCCACCGGCACCTCGACATCAACGCCATGCCCGAGGCGCGGGCGCGCGCCGAGATCGAGGAGTGCGCCCTGCGGCTCAAGCGGCTCACCGGCTCGGTCGGGACCTGGTTCCGGCCCTCCCGCACCGCCCGCGCCTCCCCGCTCGTCGAACGGCTGGCCCGCGCCGCCGGCTACCCCCACGTCCTGTCCTACGACGTCGACTCCCTCGACTTCACCTCACCCGGCGCCACCGCCGTCACGGCCAACGTCCTGCGCGAGGTCCGCGACGGATCCGTCGTGAGCCTGCACTTCGGGTACGCGGACACCGTCGCCGCGCTCCCCGCCGTACTGGACGGACTCACCCGCCGCGGACTGCGCGCGGTCACCACCACGGAGCTGATCGGCTGATGCGACCCCCCCTCCTCACCCGCGCCCTGCTCACCGCCGCCGCCCTCACCGCCCTCGCCGCCTGCGGGGGCCAGGCCGACGACGGGCCCGACCGGTCCGCCACCAAGGCCGCCGTCCCCGCCCCGGTGAAGAAGAAGCCGGTCGTCGACGGGCTGCCCGGGATGCCACCCGTCCTCGACCCGAAGGACGTCTACGCCGCCGACCGCCCCAACAAGCTGTCCCCGGTGGTCAGGGACTTCCCGTCCCGCGTCTACGTCCCCAACACCGAGTCCGACACCGTCTCCGTCATCGACCCGAAGACGTACGAGGTCATCAAAACCCTGCGCGTGGGACGACAGCCGCAGCACGTCGTGCCCTCCTGGGACATGAAGACGCTCTGGGTCAACAACGACCGCGGCAACACCCTCACCCCCATCGACCCGCGGACGGGGAGGACGGGCGAGCCGGTCGACGTCCACGACCCGTACAACCTGTACTTCACCCCCGACGGCAAGTACGCCGTCGTCATGGCCTCCCTCGACCGGGAACTCGTCTTCCGCGACCCGCACACCATGAAGCGGATCAAGACCGAACCGGTCACCTGTTACGGCGTCAACCACGCCGACTTCTCTCTCGACGGGCGGTACTTCATCGTGTCCTGCGAGTTCAGCGGAGAGCTGCTGAAGGTCGACACCCGGAAGATGAAGGTGATCGGACAGCAGAAACTGCCCTTCAAGGGCGCCATGCCGCAGGACGTCAAGATCTCACCCGACGGCAAGCGGTTCTACATCGCGGACATGATGGCCGACGGCCTGTGGATCCTCGACGGCGACAGCTTCGCCCAGCCGTCCTTCCTGCACACCGGCAAGGGCACCCACGGCCTGTACGTCAGCCGCGACTCCCGCGAGATGTACGTCTCCAACCGCGGCGAGGGCACGGTCTCCGTCTTCGACTTCGCGCAGGGCGAGGTCACCAGGAAGTGGCGGCTGCCCCAGGGCGGCAGCCCCGACATGGGCGGAGTCTCGGCGGACGGCAAGGTCCTGTGGCTCTCCGGCCGCTACGACGCCGAGGTGTACGCCCTCGACACCCGCACCGGCCGCCAGCTCGCCCGCATCCCCGTCGGCAGCGGCCCGCACGGCCTCGCCGTCTATCCCCAGCCCGGCCGCTACTCCCTCGGCCACACCGGCATCTTCCGCTAGGGGGTGCGGGCGGTCAGCAGCAGTTCCGCGCCCACCGGCACATATCCCGCCGCCTGGAACGCCCGTACGCTGCGGGCGTTCCCCGGGGCGACCTGGGCCCACACCGGCTCGTCGGCGAGATGCCGGGCGGCGGTCACCAGCAGCCGGCCGAGGCCCCGGTGCCGTAGCGGCTCGGTCACCTCGACCGACACCTCCAGCCGCCCGCCGATCCCGCGCCCCGTCACCAGCACCCCGCCCTCCGCCGACCAGGCGCGCACGTCGTGACGCCGGCGCAGGGCGTACCGGATACGGGGGTGCTCCCGGTCCTCGATCTCCGTCAGCGGCGGCGACGGCGGCGGCCCGCCCGGCAGCGGGGACCCCACCAGCATCGCGTCGATCGTCTCCGCCGTACGCCCCGTGCGCTCCATCAGCGCCGCGAGGAAACGCGGGTTCATCGAGGCGGACAGAGCGTCGCAGTCCACGGCGCGCAAGGTGTCGTGGACCCACTGCGGATCCTCGTCCGTGAAGACCACCGAGTGCGCGGTGAAGGCGAGGACGCCCGCGTCGCGCGGGGACTGCTGCGGGACGACCGTCGTCCGGCCGTCCTCCGGCGGGAAGACGCCGTGCGCCGCCCCGTCGAGAATGTCCCGCAAGGTCTCCACCGCACCGCTCCTCGAGTCTCCACCCGCTGGAAGGCACAGACTCGCAGATCGATCCGCACCCTGCGCGAGCTGGGCCTCGGCCTCGCGGACGTCCGCCGGGTGCCGGCGGGGGAGCGGACGGTCGCGGAGGTGCGGCGGCACACGTGTCCGCGCTGGACGCGCGGATCCGGTCGCTGAAGGTGGCGCGCGCGGTGCTGTCGAGCGTGGCCCGGCGTGGTTCCACAGCGGAGGAGACGACCCTGATGCACCAGCTCGCACGGCTGTCGGCGGCCGAACGGCAGCGGATCATGGAGGAGTTCGTGGAGGCCCTGCACGGACTCGACACGGTCGGCCCGGACATCCGGGAACGGCTGCGGCGCACCGCCGTCGATCTCGACGACGATCCGACGACGGAGCAGGTGGACGGTGGAGCCGGCCGAGATGCTCCAGGACCCGCACTTCCGGGCCCAGATGCGCCGGGCCGTCGAGTTCGACGCGGCCGACCGGACCCCGCAGGCCCCGCGCGGGCAGGCCATGTGGTTCGCCAAGCGGCTGGTCGAGCTGGTGGGCCCGCTGCGCGAGCGCGGCATCGAGCCCGGCGCGCCCGAGGCGGAGGAGGCGCTGCCGGAACTGTTCGGGGACGCCGACCGTGCCGCCGTACTGGACCGGATGACGGCCGGTTTCAACGAGCGGGTCGCGCGCTACCGCGAACTCCTCTCGATCGTGAACCGGCGGCCCGCGCCCCCGCACGCCGAGGACTTCGCCTGGGTGGTCGCTGCACTGCGGTCGCGGGCGGACGGTTAATCTGACCTGCGTCAGTACGACAGCAAGACACCGCAAGGTATGGCGAAGAGGGGCGGATCGGTGGCCGACATCGAAGAAGCACGCACGCAGTTCCAGCGCATCGACACGGACGGCGACGGGTTCATCACCGCCGCCGAGTTCAAGACAGCCCTCGCCCAGGAGGGCGACTGGAACGTCACCGAGTCGGTCGCCGAGGCCATCATCAAGACCCGTGACCTGAACGGCGACAAGGTCCTGTCGTTCGACGAGTTCTGGACCTACCTGAACAAGTGAGCGCGGGAGGCAGGGGGGCGCCCGACGGGAGCCCCCCTGCCTCGTCCCCGGCGCCGCCCGATGCGCACGCTGCGGCGGCCGGACCCCGGGCGAGGGAGCGGCTAGACGATCTCCAGGGGCCGGTGCGGGCCCTCCGGGAGCTCGACCGCGATCGGATCGCCCGCGCGCACCACGCCCCCGCACAGCACGACGCCCATGATCCCGGACCGGAACGCCGGACGCCCGTCCGCGTGCCGTCCCACGACCTGCTTCATCAGACCCTTCTGGAAGCGGTCGATCTGCGCACAGGGATTGCGCAGCCCGGTCACCTCCACCACGGCGTCCGCCCCCAGCCGCAGCCGCGCCCCGACCGGCAGCCCCAGCAGATCGAGGCCCCGGGTCGTCACGTTCTCCCCGAGCTGCCCGGCGGCCACCTCGAACCCGGCCTCGCGCACCTCCTCGAACAGTTCCTCGTGGATGAGGTGCACCTGCCGCAGATTCGGCTGCGTCGGATCCCTCTCCATCCGGAACCGGTGCTTCACCGTCGCTCCGGCATGCACGTCACCCTCCACGCCCAGCCCCTCGACCAGCGTGATGCTGTCGCGGTTGGGCTTGCTGAAGGAGTACGTGCCGTTGCTGCTCACGGCGCTGACCGAGCCGGACATCCTGCCCCCGTTCCGTTGCGGTCCGATCATCGTAGAACCCGGCTTCCGGGTGCGGCACCGGGCGCGCTGCGGGCGTTGTCAGCGGCACCCCGCAGAATCACGGCATGATCCTCGACATCGCTCCGGAGGCGGAGCGGATCGCGCGCCTGGCGAAGTCCGACGCCAGGGCCGCCCTGGACGCCTGCCAGGACGCCGCCGAGCGGCTGGCCTGCGCCGGGCCGCACCTCCTGCCCACCCTCCACGAGCAGACGGGGCGGGTCTTCCTGGCGGTGGGGAAACCGACGTACGCGGCACGGATGTTCACCCTCGCCCGCGCGGCCGAGACCGAGCACGGGCTCACGGTCGACGAGGAGCGCCTGGAGGCCGTCTGCCTGGAGCTCACGCTGGGCGGGGCGCTGACGGCGAAGGCGCTCTCGGCGTACGCGCGAGAGCTGACGGCCCGGGTGCCCGCGGCCGAGGCCCTGGAGCGCTTCACCCGGCTGTGCGTACGGCGCACCGCGGGCGGCCTCGCACCGTCCCGCCCGCTGGGGAGCGCACTCCGCGCACTGGCCCGCGCGGCCGGGCGGCACCCGGGCCGCGCCGAACAGGACTACCTCGCCGCACTGCTGCCCCGCGACCCGGCCGCCGCGGCCGAGGTCTGGAACAGTCCTCGCACGCCGTCCCCCTCCCCGTACGAACGAGAGGCAAGCCCATGCACGGAGTCCCGTTGACCGAGCGGGTCCTGGAGTCGGTCCGCCGCGATCCGGGGGCGAGCGCGCTGCCGTCCCTCCTGCCGTACGTGAACGTGCCCTGGGTGGCGGACGGAGTCGCCCGGCCCCTGGCCGAGGAGGCGCTCGCCGAGGCCGTGTTCCCGTCCGGGCGTCCGCTGTCGCCGAGCCTGCGCGCCTGGCTGGCGTACGACACGAGTCTGCTGGAACGCCACCACTGGTTCGCCCCCGACGGCTCCTTCGCTCCGCGCCCGATCGACGAACTGGTCGGGGACGAGATGGGCGACTTCTGGGGCAAGGAGTTCGCCTGGCTTTCCGGACACCTCTCCGAGTGCTTCCTGCTGCCCGGCGGCTCCGACTCCCGGCGCGTCCTCGCCGTCACCGAACCGGACGACGAGGGCGAGTACCCGGTGCTCGCCCTCGACCTGGACGACATGCCCTACCTGGGCCTGATGTACCCGGGATTCGACGTCTACCTGGCCGACACGGCGGGCCTGCTGGACCTGGGGAAGCGCGAGACGTACTCGGACCTGATCCACCACGCCACCTACGGCCCCCGGATGCGCCGGCACGCCGACCGGTGCTTCGCTGGGGAGACCTGCGTGGAGTACCCCTTCGAGTTCACGGCCGCGTTCGCCCGGCTCCACCCCGAGCGGGCCGAGCGGCGGCCCGCGCGCGGGATCAGCGGGTGAGGCCGTCCGCCTCGTCGACATCCAGGTCGTACAGCGCGCAGAGACCGGGGACCAGATCGCACCACTGCGCGATCAGCTCACGGTCCCCGGTCTCCCGCGCCGCGACCGAGAGGGCCCGCAGGACGTCGATCAGCGGGACGGAGTCTCCCGGCGGGACGGGAAGGGTGAACCCGCGCCGGAGCAGCACGTCCTCCACCCGCCCCTGTGTGAACGAGCAGTCGTGCCCGTCCTGGAAGCGGTACAGCGCCCCGATCCAGTCCCGCACCCGGCGGTCGTCCACCGGGAAACAGGCGTCCAGGGCCCGGACGGAGTGCTCGACCAGATCCTCCACCTCATGGTCCGACACGGCCTAGCACTCGATGATGTTCACCGCCAGGCCACCCCGGGCCGTCTCCTTGTACTTCACGCTCATGTCGGCGCCGGTCTCCTTCATGGTCTTGATGACCTTGTCGAGGGACACCTTGTGGGAGCCGTCGCCGCGCATCGCCATGCGGGCGGCGGTGACCGCCTTGACCGCGGCCATGCCGTTGCGTTCGATGCAGGGGATCTGGACCAGGCCGCCGACCGGATCGCAGGTGAGGCCGAGGTTGTGCTCCATGCCGATCTCGGCCGCGTTCTCGACCTGCTCGGGGGAGCCCCCGAGCACCTCCGCGAGGGCGCCGGCCGCCATCGAGCAGGCGGAGCCGACCTCGCCCTGGCAGCCGACCTCGGCGCCGGAGATGGAGGCGTTCTCCTTGAACAGCATGCCGATCGCGCCGGCGGCGAGCAGAAAGCGGACCACGCCCTCCTCGTCGGCGCCGGGGACGAAGTTGACGTAGTAGTGCAGGACGGCGGGGATGATGCCGGCCGCGCCGTTGGTGGGGGCCGTCACCACGCGCCCGCCCGCCGCGTTCTCCTCGTTCACCGCCATCGCGTAGAGGGTGATCCACTCCATGGAGTGCGCCAGCGGGTCGCCGTCGGCCCGGAGCTGACGGGCGGTCACGGCGGCCCGGCGGCGCACCCGCAGCCCGCCCGGCAGGATGCCCTCGCGGGACAGGCCCCGGGAGACACACGCCTGCATGACCCGCCAGATGTCGAGGAGGCCGTCGCGGATCTCCTCCTCGGTGCGCCAGGCCCGCTCGTTCTCCAGCATCAGGGACGAGATCGACAGGCCCGTCTCCCGCGTCAGGCGCAGCAGTTCGTCACCCGTGCGGAAGGGGTACTTCAGGACCGTGTCGTCCAGCTTGATGCGGTCCGCGCCCACCGCGTCCTCGTCGACGACGAAGCCGCCGCCCACCGAGTAGTACGTCTTCGTCAGCAGCTCCGCGCCCGAGGCGTCGTACGCCCGGACGGTCATGCCGTTGGCGTGGTACGGCAGTGCCGTGCGGCGGTGCAGGACGAGGTCGTCGTCGAAGGAGAACGGGATGTCGCGCTCGCCGAGCAGCCGCAGCCGGCCCGACTCCTTGATCCGCTCCACCCGCTCGTCGGCGGTCTCCACGTCCACCGTGCGCGGTGAGGCGCCCTCCAGGCCGAGCAGGACCGCCTTGGGGGTGCCGTGGCCGTGGCCGGTGGCGCCGAGCGAACCGTAGAGCTCGCAGCGGACCGAGGCGACGGAGTCCAGCAGGGCATCGCCCCGCAGGCGCCGCGCGAACATGCCGGCCGCGCGCATCGGGCCGACCGTATGGGAGCTGGACGGGCCGATGCCGACCGAGAACAGGTCGAAGACCGAGATGGCCACGGGCATTCCTTACAGAAAGGGTGGGGGCACACGCCTTCGGGTACCCCCACCAGGGAACTACTTGTTCAGAACGGGGTAAAGCGGGTGCTTGTCGGCGAGGGCCTTCACCCGGGCCTTGAGGGCTTCGGCGTCGTAGGACGGCTTCAGGGCCTCGGCGATGACGTCGGCGACCTCGGTGAAGTCCTCGGCGGTGAAGCCGCGGGTGGCAAGGGCCGGGGTGCCGATGCGCAGGCCGGAGGTGACCATCGGCGGGCGGGGGTCGTGGGGGACGGCGTTGCGGTTGACGGTGATGCCGACCTCGTGGAGCCGGTCCTCGGCCTGCTGTCCGTCCAGTGCGGAGGCGCGCAGGTCGACCAGGATCAGGTGGACGTCGGTGCCGCCGGAGAGGACGTCGATTCCGGCCTCGCGGGCGTCGGGGGCGGTGAGGCGCTCGGCGAGCAGGCGCGCGCCCTCGACCGTGCGGCGCTGGCGCTCCTTGAACTCCTCGCTCGCGGCGACCTTGAAGGAGACCGCCTTGGCCGCGATGACGTGCTCCAGGGGGCCGCCCTGGAAGCCGGGGAAGACCGAGGAGTTCAGCTTCTTGGCGAACTCCTTCCGGGCCAGGATGATCCCGCCGCGGGGGCCGCCCAGGGTCTTGTGGGTGGTGGAGGTGACCACGTCGGCGTACTCGACGGGGTTGGGGTGCAGGCCGGCGGCGACGAGGCCGGCGAAGTGCGCCATGTCCACCCACAGGTAGGCCCCGGCCGCGTCCGCGATGCGGCGGAACTCGGCGAAGTCGAGCCGGCGGGGGTAGGCCGACCAGCCCGCGATGATGACCTTGGGGCGGTGTTCCAGGGCGAGTTTCTCCACCTCGGCCATGTCGACCAGGCCGGTCTCGGCGTCGACGTGGTAGGCGACCACGTGGAACTGCTTGCCGGAGAAGTTCAGCCGCATGCCGTGGGTGAGGTGGCCGCCGTGGGCGAGGTCCAGGCCGAGGACGGTGTCGCCGGGCTGGGCCAGGGCGAACAGGGCGGCCTGGTTGGCGGAGGCGCCGGAGTGGGGCTGGACGTTGGCGTACTCGGCGCCGAACAGGTCCTTGATCCGGTCGATCGCGATCTGCTCGGCCACGTCGACGTGCTCGCAGCCGCCGTAGTAGCGGCGGCCCGGGTAGCCCTCGGCGTACTTGTTGGTCAGGACCGAGCCCTGGGCCTCCATGACCGCGAGCGGAGCGAAGTTCTCCGAGGCGATCATCTCGAGGGTGGACTGCTGGCGGTGCAGCTCGGCGTCGACCGCGGCCGCGATCTCCGGGTCGAGCTCGTGCAGGGGGGTGTTCAGAACAGTCATCTGGACGGTCATCCTCAGCCGGCGGTGTAGGCGGTGTACTCGTCGGCGGACAGCAGCTCCTCCTGCTCGCCCGCGACGCGTACCTTGAACAGCCACCCGCCCTCGAAGGGGGCGGAGTTCACCAGCGACGGGTCGTCGGCGACGTCCTGGTTGACCTCGACGATCTCGCCGTCGACCGGCGAGTACAACTCGCTGACCGACTTGGTCGACTCCAGCTCACCGCAGGACTCGCCCGCGGTCACCGTGGCCCCGACCTCCGGGAGCTGCACGAAGACGACATCGCCGAGCGCGTTGGCCGCGTGCTCCGTGATGCCGACCGTCGCGACGCCGTCCTCGGCGGCCGACAGCCACTCGTGCTCCTTGCTGTAGCGAAGCTGCTGGGGGTTGCTCATGGCCTGAATTCTCCTGTACGCGGGGGAGTGCTGATGAAGGGGGGACTGCGAAGGACGTGCTTGAGCAGCGGACATGTGCGCGGGGCACGAGCCGGCGCGCTCAGTGTCTAGGTCTCTCTCTACTTCTCGCGCTTGTAGAAGGGCAGGGCCACGACCTCGTACGGCTCGTGGGTGCCCCGGATGTCCACCCCGACGCCCGCCGTGCCCGGCGCCGCGTGGGTCGCGTCGACGTACGCCATCGCGAGGGGCTTGCCCAGCGTGGGCGAGGGCGCGCCGGAGGTGACCTCGCCGATCACCTCGCCGCCGGCGACGACGGAGAACCCGGCGCGCGGGATCCGCCGCCCCTCGGCGACCAGACCGACCAGGACGCGCGGCGGCTCGGCGGCGGCCCGTTCGGCGGCCTCCAGCAGCGCCTCGCGGCCGACGAAGTCGCCCTCCTTCGCGAACTTCACCACCCGGCCGAGCCCGGCGTCGAAGGGGGTCAGCGAGGTCGACAGCTCATGCCCGTACAGCGGCATGCCCGCCTCCAGGCGCAGGGTGTCCCGGCAGGACAGCCCGCAGGGGACCAGGCCGACGCCCTCGCCCGCCTCGGTCAGCGCCTGCCACAGCGCGACCGCGTGCTCCGGCCTCACGAACAGCTCGAAGCCGTCCTCGCCGGTGTACCCGGTGCGCGCGATCAGGGCGGGGACCCCGGCGACCGTGCCGGGCAGGCCCGCGTAGTACTTCAGGCCGTCGAGGTCGGCGTCGGTCAGCGACTTCAGGATGCCCGGCGACTCGGGGCCCTGGACGGCGAGCAGCGCGTACGCGTCCCGGTCGTCGCGCACCTCGGCGTCGAAACCGGCGGACCGCTCCACCAGCGCGTCCAGCACCACCTGGGCGTTCGAGGCGTTCGCGACGACCATGAACTCGGTCTCGGCGAGCCGGTAGACGATCAGGTCGTCCAGGATGCCGCCGTCGGCCCGGCAGATCATGGTGTAGCGGGCGCGGCCGACACCGACCGCCGCGAGATCGCCGACGAGGGCGAAGTTCAGCAGGGCGGCCGCCTGCGGACCGGTGACGGTGATCTCGCCCATGTGCGAGAGGTCGAAGAGTCCGGCCCGTGTGCGCACGGCCGTGTGCTCGTCGCGCTCGGAGCCGTAGCGCAGCGGCATGTCCCAGCCGGCGAAGTCGGTCATCGTCGCCCCGAGCGAGCGATGCAGGGCATCGAGCGCGGTGTGACGGAGTTCGGTACTGCTCATCGGTCGGTCGTCTCCCCAGGCATGACGGGGAGGTCGTTCCTCCCCGTTCCTCCCCATCTGTCATCGGAACCTGAGAGGTTCGCCATGACGGTCTGCTCCACGGGAGCACGGCATGGCTTGCACCTTGGGTGGGGCCACCGCAGACGGCGGCCCGCTTTTCAGATGTGCCTCGCCCGCGCGGTAACGGGGCCTGAGAGATTCAAGGGAGGGACTTGCTCCTTCGGCGCCCCGGCGAAAACTGCTGCTGGGGACTCTCCCGCGCGGATTCAAACGGCCGGTATGCAGTTGGCGCGCCCATCATTGCACGCCCGCGCCCGATCGTGGCAGGCCACATCTGTAACCGGCTTGTGTCTGTACGCGCACGAAATGACGAGACACCGCGCATTACCTTCTCTTTACGCTCGATGGGGAGGAGGGACTTACCCGAACCCCAGGGGAGGACGATCACGGTGGACAGGACCACGGCGAGGACCACGGCATTCGCGACCACCTCGGCGCTCACGCTGCCCGCGCTGCCCGCACAGCCCACGGGCCGGGCCCGGGAGGCCTGCGACCCGCGGACCGTCCCCGTCGTCCGCGATCTGCGCGAGCGGGGCGGGCACAGCCCGCACGGACTGCTCTTCGGCCCCCATGACCTGGTGGTCGTCACCGGGCTGCCCGGCAGCGGCAAGTCCACGCTCATGCGGCGCGCCGTCCGGGGCACGGGGATCGACTCCCAGGACACCCGCGACCGCTGGGACGCCCGCGCCCCGCGTCTCCTGCCCTACGCCGTCTACCGCCCCCTCGTCCGCCTCGCCCACTACGCCGGGCTGCGCCGCGCGCTGCGCACCGGCGAGGGCGTCGTCGTGCACGACTGCGGCACGCAGACCTGGGTGCGCGACTGGCTGGCCCGCGAGGCCCGCCGCCGTGGCGGCACCCTGCACCTGCTCCTCCTGGACGTCACCGCGGACACCGCGATCGAGGGCCAGCGCGAGCGCGGCCGAGGCGTCTCGCGGTACGCGTTCCTGCGGCACCGCAGGGCCGCCACCCGCCTGGTCCGCGCCGTGGAGCAGGGCCGGCTGCCCGCCGGTGTCGGCTCGGCGGTGCTGCTCGACCGGGACGCGGCGGACGCCCTGAACCGGATCGGGTTCACCGGATGAGCTTCCCGGACCGCTCACGGACTGCTCACGGACCGAGGAAAGCGCTCCTCGTACCCGCTAGCCTTTCAGCCACAACAGCGGTTCCCAGCAGGCGGTAGGCAGATGGACTTCCCCCCGGCGGACTTCCCGGTCTCCCCGGACTTCCCCGCGCAGGCACACCCCCATCCCCACGGCGGATGGCCCGGCAACGAACTGGAGGAGGTGCTCTCCGCCTCCCTCGGCATGCCGAGCGCCGGCGCCCGGATCGTGGAGGTGCTCGGGCGCAGCTTCGTCTGGGTGCCCCTGCCCAGCGGCGGCGGCCCGCACAGCGGCCCCCTCGACCTGCCCACGGTGGAGCTGGAGGGCCAGGCCTATGTGCCGGTGTTCAGCTCCGAGGAACAGTTCCGCCAGGCCGTCGGCTCCCACATGTCGTACACGATCGCCCCGGCGGTGGAGTTCGCGCGCGGGCTGCCCCCGCAGGTCGGCATCCTCGTCAACCCGGACGGCACGGTCGGCGCCCCGCTGCCCCCGGCGGCGGTGGCCGAGCTGTGCCGCAGCGGCCGCACCGTGCTGGACGGACCCGCGAGCGGCGGCCGCGTGCGCCTCTTCGAACCCGACTGGCAGGACGACCCGATGGAGTTCCTCGCCGCGGCCTCCGCCGCGTTCGAGGCGACCGGCGTGGTCCTCACGGCCCGCCGCTGCCTGGCCGCCGTCGAGACGGCCGAGCCGGTCATGTTCGTGGGCGTGGAACTCACCCACCTGGACCCCGAGGTCCGCGAACTCCCCCTGGACGCCCTGGGCCGGGCGCTGGGCAGCACCCCCGTGACCTGGCCGGTCAACCTGATCCTCCTGGACGTCGCCCAGGACCCGGTGGCCGACTGGATGCGCGACCGCATACGACCCTTCTACACAAGGCTCGCCTAGAAATCCCGGGGGAGCGGGCCCGCCTGAAGGGGCGCGGGGAACTGCGCGGCAAGCCACCGCGCACCCGCACTCGCCCACGCACAACGGCCCCCCGACCCCCTGGGCGCTTAAGCTGTTCACAGACGAGGGGCAACAAAGAAGAAGGGGCGGTAAAGGGTGAGCGCCAGCGGCATCGCGGCCGGACAGGTCGAGCACATGCTGCGCCAGGTCACGCCCGGGCGCTACGACGCCTACGAGGCCCTCCTGCGCGCGCTCGCGACCCCCGCCACCGGCCAGGTCTGGATGCTCCTGTGGCACGGCCGCGCCGGCTCCCCGGACGCCCAGTACGGAAACATGCAGGTGGACGGGCACGGCTACGCCCCCTGCGTCACCTCCGCCCAGGAACTGAGCGCCAGCGGCTGGAACCGCGGCTACGAGGTGGTCGACGGAGTCGACGTGGCCCGCACGCTCTACCCCGACCACTACGGCCTCTGGCTGAACCCGCACGCCCCCGGCGGCGGCGTCGGCATCCCCTGGCTGGACCTGCGCCGTATCGCGACGGGCCTGGAGCGCCAGCCCGCCGGCCCTCTGCGGCTGTCCGAACCCGGTATCGAGATCCCCCAGTTCTACGCCCTGCTCGCGCAGAACGCCCACCGCACCCCGGCGGTCCGCGCGCTGCGCCGCGCCTGGGTGCAGCCGGCCCTCGGCGCCCCCTACCTGGCCATCGGGCTCGACGTGTACGACACCTCCCCGCCGGCCGTGGACGCCGTACGGGCGATGATGCAGCAGTCGATCGGCGCCGTGCCGGACGGACTGCCGGTGTCGACGGTCGCCATGACCGACGAGCACGACCCGGTCGTGATGTGGATGCGGGCCGGCGCCCGTCCGTTCTACGACCGTGAGGCGCACGTTCCGGCCGCCCCGGCCCAGGCTCCCGCGGGCGGTTACGGCTACCCGCCCGCCGGCCGCTACTGAACCTGGGAACCCCCTGTGAACTCTTGATGGTTGACGGTCCTTGATCTTCGCGCGTAGATGGCGGCGATTCACTCCGCTAGCGCATGATGTGTCCCAATAAGTCGACGTCCGCCCCCCGTTACCCCGCGTCCGGATAACGGAACCTCCATGGTCGCATCACGTTTACGCATCCTTTCGTCGTCAAGTCTGGCTACAGATCGCCAAAGCGTTGAAGACTCCCGGTCCAGGGGACTTCGTCCCTGTGTACGACGGACTGAAGACGCCGCTACAAGCGGCAAGTGCGGGCCGGTCACCGCCGGTTGAGAGGGGTCCCTGCCAGATGACGGCACCATTGCACGAGCCGACCGCGGAAGCGGCCCCGAGCGCGGCTGAAGAAGCGGCGGTCGCCACCGGCGGCGCCAAGGCCGTACAGGGCCGTTCCCTGGGCCGGATCGCCTGGGAACGCCTGAAGCGGGACAAACTCGCCCTGACCGGCGGTATCGTGGTGCTTCTGCTCGTCACGGTCGCGCTGCTCGCCCCCGTCATCACGGGCCTGCTCGACCAGGACCCGAACGAGTATCACGAGAACCTCATCGACCCGCTGTTCGGCACCCCGACCGGGTCCCTCGGCGGCATCAGCGGTGAGCACCTGCTGGGCGTCGAGCCGGTCAACGGCCGCGACATCTTCGCCCGCATCCTCTACGGGGCCCGGATCTCGCTCCTCGTCGGCTTCCTGTCCGCGGTCGTCGCCGTCATCCTCGGCACCGTCCTCGGCATCCTCGCCGGTTTCTTCGGCGGCTGGATCGACTCCGTGATCAGCCGGGTCATGGACGGTCTGCTCGCCTTCCCCCAGCTGCTGTTCATCATCGCGCTGGTCTCCGTCATGCCGAACGACCTGCTGGGCCTGACCGGTTCCAGCGTGCGTGTGTTCGTGATGATCCTCGTCATCGGATTCTTCGGCTGGCCGTACATCGGTCGTGTGGTGCGCGGTCAGACGCTCTCCCTGCGCGAGCGCGAGTACGTCGAGGCGGCCCGCTCCCTGGGCGCCGGGCGGCTGTACATCCTGTTCAAGGAGCTGCTGCCGAACCTCGTGGCCCCCATCGTCGTCTACACGACGATGATGATCCCCACCAACATCCTCACCGAGGCCGCCCTGAGCTTCCTGGGTGTCGGCGTCAAGCCGCCCACCGCCTCCTGGGGACAGATGCTCTCCAGCGCCATCGACTACTACGAGTCCGACCCCATGTACATGGTGGTCCCGGGTGTCGCGATCTTCATCACCGTGCTGGCCTTCAACCTCTTCGGCGACGGCGTCCGGGACGCGCTCGACCCGAAGGCGTCCCGCTGAACCGCCCGAACCCCCAGACCCACCGCCGCAGTACAGCTCGCAGCACAGCCCGCACGACTGCCGCACCCCCAAACGTCCCGTGGCACCGACACGGGGTCTCTCATCAATCCGGAGGATCCGAGATCGTGACTACCCAACGCACCTCAGGGCGGCGGAAGCAGGCGTTTGCCGCTGCCGCCGCGGTCGCCGCGCTGCTGACCACGGCGGCGTGCGGCGGTGGCGGAAGCGACGACAGCGGCAAGGGTTCGAGCACCGGTGCCGCCGGCTTCGACGCCGCGAACAACAAGGTCGCCCAGGCCTCCCTGGCCAAGAAGGGCGGCACGCTGAAGTTCGGTGGCGCCCAGGACGCCGACTCGTGGGACACCACGCGCGGTTACTACGGCTTCATGTGGAACTTCGCGCGCTACTACAGCCGCCAGCTGGTCACGGGCAAGACGGAGCCGGGCAAGGCGGGCGCCACGCTCACTCCGGACCTCGCCACCGGTCTCGCCAAGGTCACGGACGACGGCAAGACCTACACGTACACCCTGCGTGACGGCATCACGTGGGAGGACGGCAAGCCGATCACGTCCAAGGACGTGAAGTACGGCATCGAGCGCGTGTGGGCGCAGGACGTGCTCTCCGGCGGTCCCGTCTACCTGAAGGACGTCCTCGACCCCAAGGGCGCCTACAAGGGCCCCTACAAGGACTCCTCCAAGGACAAGCTCGGTCTGAAGGCGATCGACACGCCGGACGACAAGACCGTCGTCTTCCACCTCCCGCAGGCCAACTCGGACTTCGAGGAGATCCTCGGCCTGGTCTCGGCCTCCCCGGTCCGCCAGGACATGGACACCAAGTCCAAGTACGGTCTGCACCCGTTCTCCTCCGGCCCGTACAAGTTCGCGTCGTACAGCCCGGGCAAGGAACTGACCCTGGTCCGCAACGACAAGTGGAGCCAGGCCTCGGACCCGATCCGCAAGGCCTACCCGGACAAGATCACCGTCACGTTCTTCTCGGACGCCAACCAGCTCGACCAGCGTCTGCTCAACGGTGACCTCGACCTGGACATCAACCAGACCGGCATGTCCCCGCAGGGCCGCACCACCGCCCTGAAGGAGCACAAGGCCAACCTGGACAACCCGGTCTCCGGCTACATCCGTTACGCGGTCTTCCCGCAGAGCGTGAAGCCGTTCGACAACATCGAGTGCCGCAAGGCCGTCATCTACGGCGCCGACCACGTGTCGCTGCAGACCGCGCGCGGTGGCCCGGTGGCCGGTGGCGACATCGGCACCAACATGCTCCCGCCGTCCGTCCCGGGCGCCGAGGGCCAGAAGTACGACCCGTACGAGATCTCCGGCGCCAACAAGTCGGGCAACGAGGCCAAGGCCAAGGAGGCCCTGAAGGCCTGCGGTCAGCCGAACGGCTTCAAGACCACCATCGCGGTCCGCAACAACAAGCCGGTCGAGGTGGCCACCGCCCAGTCGCTCCAGGCGTCGCTGAAGAAGGTCGGCATCGACGCGCAGATCGACCAGTACGACGGCTCGCAGACCACCGGCATCATCGGTAGCCCCGCCAACGTGAAGAAGAAGGGCTACGGCATCATCATCATGGGCTGGGGCCCCGACTTCCCCACCGTCCAGGGCTTCGGTCTGCCCCTGTGGGACAGCAAGTACATCCTCGACAGCGGTAACTCCAACTACGCGCTGATCAAGGACAAGACGATCGACGGTCTCTTCGACTCCTACGTCACCACGCTGGACGACGCGGGCAAGGAGAAGATCTCCACGGAGATCAACCACAAGGTCATGGAGGGCGCGTACTACCTGCCCTTCGTCTTCGAGAAGTTCATCAACTGGCGCTCGGACAACCTGGCGAACGTGTACACCACCGACAACTACAGCGGTATGTACGACTTCGTGAACCTCGGTCTGAAGAACCCCAAGAAGTAACCCCCGGCCACCCGCCGAACGGCACGAAAGGCAGGTGAAGGCCGGCGCGGCGTGATCGCGGGCCATCTGAGGGCACCTCCCACGTCCATAAGACAGTGGGGGAGACCTCCGGTGGCCCGCGGTCCGCGGCGGGCCGAGAGCTGTGCTCGCTTACCTCATCAGGCGGTTGTTCGCCGCCGCAGTGATGCTCGTGGTCATCATCATGGTGGTCTTCGGCATCTTCTTCCTCGTCCCCAAGTGGGCGGGCGTGGACATTGCCACGAGCTTCGTGGGCAAGCAGGCCGACCCGGCCGCCGTCGAAGGCGTGCGGCAGAAGCTGGGCCTGGACACCCCGATCTACGCCCAGGTCTGGGAGTTCTTCAAGGGCATCTTCGCCGGCCGCACCTACACGGGCGGCGGGGACACCATTCACTGCGCCGCCCCCTGCTTCGGCTACTCCTTCCGCAGCGAGCAGGCCGTCTGGCCGGTGCTCACCGACCGCTTCCCGGTGACCCTGGGTCTCGCGCTCGGTGCCGCCGTGCTGTGGCTGGTCTTCGGTGTCGCCGCGGGTGTGCTCTCCGCGCTCAAGCGGGGCACCCTGTGGGACCGTGGCGCGATGGTGGTCGCCCTCGCGGGTGTCTCCCTGCCCATCTACTTCACCGGCATGCTCAGCCTCGCGATCTTCGCGTTCGGGCTGCACTGGATCGACGCCCAGTACGTGCCGCTGGAGGACAGCTTCACCGGCTGGCTCGGCGCCATGATCCTGCCCTGGATCACCCTCGCGTTCCTGTACGCGGCGATGTACGCCCGGATCACCCGCGCCACCATGCTGGAGATCCTCGGTGAGGACTACATCCGCACCGCCCGCGCCAAGGGCCTCAAGGAGCAGACCGTCATCGGCAAGCACGCCATGCGCTCGACGATGACCCCGATCCTCACCATGCTCGGCATGGACCTCGGCGCCCTCATCGGCGGCGCGATCCTCACCGAGTCCACGTTCAACCTGCCCGGTCTCGGCCGGGCCGTGCTCGATGCCATCCGCAACCAGGACCTGCCCATCATCGTGGGCGTCACCCTGATCACCTCGCTGGCGGTCCTCTTCGCCAACCTCGTGGTGGACATCCTGTACGCCGTGATCGACCCCCGAGTGAGGCTCACGTGACCGAACTCAGCAAGAGCGGAACGGCCGTGAACGAGCCCTCCTCGACCTCCCCGGCCCCCTCCGCCTTCCTCGAAGTACGCGATCTGAAGGTGCACTTCCCCACCGACGACGGCCTGGTCAAGTCCGTCGACGGGCTCAGCTTCCAGCTGGAGAAGGGCAAGACCCTCGGGATCGTCGGCGAGTCCGGCTCCGGCAAGTCGGTGACCTCGCTCGGCATCATGGGCCTGCACACCGCCGGTCAGTACGGCAAGCGCAAGGCGCAGATCTCCGGTGAGATCTGGCTGAACGGCACCGAACTGCTCGGCGCCGACCCGGACTACGTCCGCAAGCTGCGCGGCCGCGAGATGGCGATGATCTTCCAGGATCCGCTGTCGGCGCTGCACCCGTACTACACGATCGGCCAGCAGATCGTGGAGGCGTACCGGATCCACCACGACGTCGACAAGAAGACCGCGCGCAGGCGTGCGATCGAGATGCTCGACCGGGTCGGCATCCCGCAGCCCGACAAGCGCGTCGACAACTACCCGCACGAGTTCTCCGGCGGTATGCGCCAGCGCGCGATGATCGCGATGTCGCTGGTCAACAACCCCGAGCTGCTCATCGCGGACGAGCCGACGACCGCCCTGGACGTGACCGTCCAGGCCCAGATCCTCGACCTCATCCGGGATCTGCAGAAGGAGTTCGGCTCCGCGGTCATCGTCATCACCCACGACCTGGGCGTCGTCGCCGAACTCGCCGACGACCTGCTGGTGATGTACGGCGGCCGCTGTGTCGAGCGCGGCCCGGCCGAAGAGGTGTTCTACGAGCCCCGCCACCCCTACACCTGGGGCCTGCTCGGCTCGATGCCGCGGCTCGACCGCGACCAGCAGGAGCGCCTGATCCCGGTCAAGGGCTCCCCGCCCTCCCTGATCAACGTCCCGTCCGGCTGCGCCTTCAACCCGCGCTGCCCGTACGCGGACCTCCCGAAGGACAACGTCACCCGCACCGTCCGGCCCGAGCTCGCCGAGGTCGGCAGCCGGCACTGGGCGGCCTGCCATCTGGGCAAGGAGCAGCGGGAGCGTATCTGGACCGAAGAGATTGCGCCGAAGCTGTGAGTGACGAGAAAGCGGTGACGATTCCCGCGCAGGCCAGCGAGACCCGTCGTACCGACGGCGAGGTGTTGCTCAAGGTCACCGGGCTGCAGAAGCACTTCCCGATCAAGAAGGGCCTGCTCCAGCGGCAGGTCGGGGCGGTGCACGCGGTCGACGGACTGGACTTCGAGGTCCGCTCCGGCGAGACGCTCGGCGTCGTGGGCGAGTCCGGCTGCGGCAAGTCGACCATGGGCCGGCTGATCACCCGGCTGCTGGAGCCCACGGGCGGCAAGGTCGAGTTCGAGGGCAAGGACATCACGCATCTCGGCGTGGGCGGGATGCGTCCGCTGCGCCGCGACGTCCAGATGATCTTCCAGGACCCGTACTCCTCGCTGAACCCGCGCCACACCATCGGCACGATCGTCGGCGCTCCCTTCAAGCTCCAGGGCGTGACGCCCGAGGGCGGCATCAAGAAGGAAGTGCAGCGGCTGCTGTCCGTCGTGGGTCTCAACCCCGAGCACTACAACCGCTATCCGCACGAGTTCTCCGGCGGTCAGCGCCAGCGCATCGGCATCGCCCGCGCGCTCGCCCTGAACCCGAAGCTGGTCGTCGCCGACGAGCCGGTCTCCGCGCTCGACGTGTCGATCCAGGCCCAGGTCGTCAACCTGCTCGACGACCTCCAGCAGGAGCTGGGCCTGACGTACGTGATCATCGCGCACGACCTCTCGGTCGTCCGGCACGTCTCGGACCGGATCGCGGTGATGTACCTCGGCAAGATCGTGGAGCTGGCCGACCGCGACCTGCTCTACAAGTCGCCGATGCACCCGTACACCAAGGCGCTGATGTCGGCGGTACCGATCCCGGACCCCAAGCGCAGGAACGCCAAGAGCGAGCGGATCCTGCTCAAGGGCGACGTGCCCTCGCCGATCTCGCCGCCGAGCGGCTGCCGCTTCCACACCCGGTGCTGGAAGGCGACGGAGATCTGCAAGACCACCGAGCCGCCGCTGCTTCAGCTGCGCCCGGGTCAGCAGGTCGCCTGCCACCACCCGGAGAACTTCGCGGACCAGGCTCCGCAGGACACCGTCCTGCTGACCGCCGCGAAGGAGGCCGCGGAACTGGTGGCCGACGAGGTGCTCGCCGAGTCGGCGGAGACCTCGGCGGCGGTGGCGGCGGAGGTCGCCTCCTCCGAGGAGGCCCCCGAGCCGACCCGGGTCTCCAAGACCGAAAGCCAGGAGTCAACCGACAAGTAGCGCATGACGAGTTGGCAAAGTCATGCACATGCCTGAACGGGAGAGGCCAGAGTCCTCCGTGTCCGAATTATCGGCACACGCTCGAAGGGACGACCCATGGCACTCTCCCGTTCGGCACGTTTAGGGGCCCTCGCGACCGCGGCGGCCTCTTTTCTCGTCATCGCCGCCTCCTCCGCCCCCACCCCCGGCGCCGACGGCATCGGTGACGGCTACTTCCCCCAGCTCGGCAACGGCGGCTTCGACGCCCGCCACTACGACCTCTCCCTCGCCTACGATCCCGGCACCGACCGTCTCGACGGCCGTACCACGATCACCGCCCGCGCCACCCAGAACCTCTCCTCCTTCGACCTGGACCTGCAGAAACTGGAGGTCACCCGGGTCGAGGTGAACGGCAGACGGGCGCAGTTCACCCGCGACGGCGACGAGATCCGGATCACCCCGCGCGGAACGCTCCGCAAGGGGAGCACCTTCGAGGTCTCGGTCACCTACGGCGGTGTCCCCGAACCCCTCGGCGGCCCCATCGTGTTCGGCTCGGACTACGGCTGGATGAAGACCGACGACGGCGTGTTCGTCGCGTGTGAGCCCAACGCCGCCTCCACCTGGTTCCCGTCCAGCGACCACCCCTCCGACAAGGCCGCCTACGACATCCGGATCAAGGCGCCCAAGGGCCTGACCGCCGTCTCCAACGGCCGGCTGGTCTCGACGTACGACAAGGGCGACTCGACGTACACCCACTGGCGCGAGACGAAGCCGATGGCGACCTATCTCGCGACCGCCACGATCGGGAAGTTCGACGTGAGGACCGGGACCACCCCCGGCGGGACCCCGATCTACGTCGCCGTCGACCCGGTGCTCGCCAACAGCAACAACGTCGACGTGTACGCCGTGACGGCCGCCGCCACCGACTACTGGTCGCAGGTCTTCGGGCCGTACCCGTTCGAGGAGACCGGCGCGATCGTGGACGACATGCCGCAGGCCGGGTTCTCGCTGGAGGTGCAGTCCAAGCCGGTGTACTCGGCGGTGCGCAGCGAGTCGACGATCGTGCACGAGCTGGCCCACCAGTGGTTCGGCGACTCGGTGTCGGTGGCGCACTGGAAGGACATCTGGCTGAACGAGGGCTTCGCCACCTACGCCCAGTGGCTCTGGGCGGAGCACCAGGGCACCCGCTCCGCGCACGACTCCTTCCTGGCCGGCTACAACGCCCGCCCCGCCGACTCAGCCTTCTGGCAGATCACCGTCGGCGACCCGCAGCGCGACACGATGTTCGCCTCGGCCGTCTACCAGCGCGGCGCGATGACCCTCCAGGTCCTGCGCGAGCGGATCGGCGACGCGGCCTTCTTCAAGCTGCTCCCGGCCTGGACGAAACTGCACCGCTACGGCAACGCGGACACCGACGACTTCGTCCGCCTCGCGGAGAGGGTCTCCGGGCAGCAGCTCGACGACCTCTTCCAGACCTGGCTGTTCACCACCGGGAAACCGACCCTGTAACGCCTCGCAACCTGGCTTTGTAAGGTCCACCCGGCCTTTCGGGTGACAATACAAGGGTGCTCCAGCAAATCTTCAGTCCCTCCGTCCAGCACACGCTCGACCTGATCGGCATCTTCGTCTTCGCCATCTCGGGAGCGCTGCTGGCCGTCCGCAAGAACTTCGACGTGTTCGGCATCGCCGTGCTCGCCGAGGCCACCGCGCTGGGCGGAGGACTGATCCGGGACGTGATCATCGGCGCCGTGCCCCCGGCGGCCTTCACCGACCTCGGGTACTTCCTCACGCCGCTGGTCGCCGCGCTGCTGGTGATCTTCCTCCACCCCCAGGTGGAGCGCATCCAGTCGGCCGTGAACGTCTTCGACGCGGCGGGCCTCGGCCTGTTCTGCGTCACGGGCACGACGAAGGCGTACGACTACGGCCTCGGCCTCACCGCGTCGGCGGCCCTCGGTCTGACGACCGCCGTCGGCGGCGGTGTGCTGCGGGACGTGCTGGCCAACGAGGTGCCGTCGCTGCTGCGCTGGGACCGCGATCTGTACGCGGTCCCGGCGATCGTCGGGGCCACCCTGGTGGTGGTCTGCATCCGCTACGACGTCCTCACCCCGCTGGCCAGCGGGGTCGCGGCGGCTACCGCTTTCGTCCTGAGGCTGCTCGCGATGCGGTTCCACTGGCGAGCGCCTCGCGCGTGGAACCGGCGGTCGACGGTGCGGGAGGAGTAGCGCCCAGGTCTCCCGTACCCCTCTTCGCCTGCCGGGCGCCGATCCGGTGCTGGTCGAGCTGGGTGCTCAGCCAGCGGAACGCCGGCACGACCTGCGGCCGCCACAGCGCCATGGTGTGTCCGCCCGCGCTCTTCGGGATGTACACCACGTGCACGGCCGTCGGGGCCTTCGCCTCCTTCTGGAGCGCCAGCGCCGCCTCGTAGCCGTCGCCCGGCTGGCCGGAGAGATAGAGCGCCACGGCCGGCGGGACGGCCGCCCGGGCGAGCATCAGATACGGGTTGGTGGCGCGACGCAGGTCGGGGTCCTGGGCGGCCAGGGAGTCCCGCTCGCCGACGGGGTCGTTGTAGCCGGACAGGCTCACGGCGGCCCGGTAGCGGTCGGGGTGGGCGACGGCCAGCTTCGTCGCGCAGTGCGCCCCGGCCGAGTACCCGGCGACCGCCCAGCCGTTGGGGGCGGGCTGGGCCCGGAAGTTGTCCATGACCATCCTGGGCACGTCGATGCTCAGCCAGGTGTCGGCGTTCACCGTGCCCGGCACATTGGCGCAGCCGGTGTCCACCCCGGGCAGCAGGGTGGTGCGCGGGGCGACCAGGATGAACGGCGCGACCTTGCCCTCGCGCATCAGCGGCTCCAGTTGCCCGTTCGCGCGCAGCGAGCCGAACCACGACTTGGGGGAGCCGGGGTAGCCCGGCAGGAGCTCGACCACGGGGAACCGGCGGTGGGCGTAGGCGGCCTCGTGGTACTGCGGGGGCAGCCAGACGTAGACCTCGGCGTTCACTCCGGAGACCCGGCCCCGCAGCTGGGTGACGCGGACCCCGCCGGCCTGGCGCATACCGGGGCCCTGGGCCTGGGTGAACCTCTGTCTGACCTTCGGCAGACGCTTCAGCGAGATCCCGCCCGTGCCGTCGGCGCCGAGGTCGGCGGCCTGCTGCACATGGTTGCTCGTGCCGAGGAGGTCGGACCAGTCGTCGTAGAGGTTGTTGGCGTTGTTGACGAGGACGAAGACCAGTGCCACGGCCGTCCCCTGGGCGAACACCAGCATCAGCACCCGGGCCGCGCCGCGCAGCACTCTCGGTCCCCCGATCCGCGACCACAGGACGAGGGGGAGCGCGACGGCGACGACGGCCAGCGCGATCAGGGTGTAGAGGAACGCGGTCCCGGTGAGGCTCATGTCCCCCTAGAGGGGATCCGAGGACGCCGGGTTTACGGGCGAGTACGGACACTTACCGAGAAATTGCCCGGGTCTCACCTGGCCGGGGAGAGTCAAAAAGCTACTGCTTAGTAATTTCCTGTTGTACGGTTCAGTCATGCCAGAAGCAGCTACCGCGGCGGCCGAGCGGGCCACCATCGGCGACAGCGAGTTCGACCGCGACACCGCGCTCACCCCGCGCGCCCCGGGCGTGTACGACATCGACCTCTCGGCCGGCTGGACGATCATCAACGCCGTCAACGGCGGTTATCTGCTCGCCGTCCTCGGCCGCGCCCTCGCGGACGCCCTCCCGCACCGCGACCCGTTCACCATCTCGGCCCACTACCTCACCGCCTCCCAGCCGGGGCCGGCCGTGGTCCGCACGGACGTGGTCCGCACCGGCCGCACCCTGTCCACCGGCCAGGCCTCGCTCCTGCAGTACGACGAGGAGGGCAACGAGATCGAGCGGATCCGCGTCCTCGCCTCCTACGGCGACCTCGACTCCCTCCCGGACGACGTCCGTACGACGGCGAAGCCCCCCGTCCTGCCGCCGATGGACCAGTGCTTCGGCCCCGAGGACGGACCGGCCCCCGTCGACGGCAGTTCCGCGATCGCCGACCGTCTGATGCTCAAGCTCGACCCCTCCACCCTCGGCTGGGCCCTGGGCGCGCCCTCAGGTAAGGGCGAGATGCGGGCCTGGTTCGGCCTCAAGGACGGCCGCGCACCCGACCCGCTCTCCCTCCTCCTCGCCGTCGACGCCCTGCCCCCGACCGCCTTCGAGATCGGCCTGCGGGGCTGGGTCCCCACGGTCGAACTCACCGTCCACGTCCGCTGCCGCCCGGCCCCCGGCCCGCTGCGCGTCTCCATCACCACCCGCAACCTCGCGGGCGGCTTCCTGGAGGAGGACGCCGAGGTCTGGGACAGCGCCGACCGTCTGGTGGCCCAGTCCCGGCAGCTGGCCCGCGTCAGGCTCGGCTGAGCGGCTCCCGGCCCAGCCAGGCCGCCAGGCGGGTGTACGCCTCCGCGTCGGCCGCGGCCGGGCGGGCCGAGGCGAAGGGGGTGCGGCTGTCGCGCTCCGGGTCCGGCAGGTTGCGGTGGCCGGCCGCGAGGGCGAACTCGGCCAGCTCCGGGTCCAGGGCGAGCGGGTGACCGAGGGCCTCGGCGAGGTCCCAGGTGTGGGTCACCAGCTCCATGACATATCCGGAGAGCGCCGCGTCACCGGGGACCTCGCCCCACGGCACCCGGACCGGCGTCGCCATCCGCTCGTCGCTCTCCCAGGCCTTCACCACCCGGGTGCGCACCCCGCCGTAGGCCTCCGCCCAGCCGTCGTCCTCGACGCCGTCGATGAACGAGGGCTCGGCGAGCCCGTCCCCGCCCTCGCCGACGATCGCGACCCGCCGGGTGCCGCCCACGATGTGGCTCAGCAGCGTCCGTACGTCGAACTCGGCGCAGGGGGTCGGACCGTCGAGCTGCTCGGGCTGCACGGTCCGGATGAGTGCGGCGGCCTGCTCGGTCGCGCGGGTGTAGACGGGGCGGGGGTCGGTGGTGCTCACAGGTGTGGCCTCTCCTCGACTGAACGGGGTACGGCCCTGATGCTGGACCCCTAACCTGACATCCGCCGTCAACATTTGTCGCGCCGGCCCGAACAGGGGAACCTGGGGCGGTGAAGTCCGACCGTCTCCTGTCGATCCTGCTGCTCCTGCAGACCCGCGGCCGGGTCCCCGCCCCCGAACTCGCCGAACGCCTCGAAGTGTCGGTGCGCACGATCTACCGGGACGTCGAGGCCCTGTCCACCGCCGGCGTCCCCGTCTACGCCGAACGCGGCCGGCACGGCGGCATCGAACTGCTCCCCGGGTTCCGCACGGACGTCACCGGTCTGACCGCCGACGAGTCCCGCGCCCTGTTCATCCTGGCCGCCCAGGGCGCGCACGCCGCCCTCGGCCTGGACGCGGCCCTCGGTTCTGCGCTGCGCAAGGTGATGGCCGCGCTGCCCGCCCCGCACCGCCCCGCCGCCGAGGTGACCAGCCGCCGCATCCTGGTCGACGCCACCCGCTGGAAGGGCGGCCCCCAGCCCGCCGTCGACCTCGACACGCTCCAGGACGCGGTCTTCGCCGACCGGCGACTGCGCCTGCGCTACCGCCACAGCGGGGACTCCGAGCCCACCGCGTACACCGTCGACCCGTACGGGCTCGTCGCCAAGGCGGGCGTCTGGTACCTCGTCGCCGACCGGCGCGGAAAGCCCCGCCTCTTCCGTGCCGACCGGGTGCGCTCGGCGCAGGTGCTGGACGATCCCGTACGGCGTCGGCCGGGCGTCGAACTCGCCGACGCCTGGGATGTGCTGCGCCGCCAGGTCGAGGAGAGCCCCGGCGGATTCGACGTCACCGTCCGGGTCCGGCGCGACCGGCTCGACATGTTCCTGCGCCTGAACGCCTCGGTCGTCGCCGACCTCCCCGGCGGGGAGGACACGGAAGAGGGCGACTGGGTGACCGCCCGGCTGTCGTACCCCTCCCTGCCCGCGGTCCGCCAACTCCTCGCGTTCTCCGACCGGGTGGAGGTCCTCTCCCCGCCCGAGGCCCGCGAGGAACTGCGCGCCGCGGCCGCCTCTGTCACGGAGCTGTACCAGCGCACCGATCGGGCGTCGACGTCGAACTCCCAGGTCAGCGAGGTTTCCTGAGGTCCGCTTTACGTCATTGACAGGCAGCGGACAGAGCGGGCTCAAGGAAGCCTCAGCCGCCGTTGGTTGAGTGCCCGCATCTCAGGACTCCCTCATCGTGCTTGGAGCTGTCTCTCGTGAAGCGTGTGCGTCTCGTCCCGGCGGTGGCCCTGTTGGCGCTCTCGCCCCTCGCCCTGGTCGCCTGCGGTTCCGGCGACACCTCGTCCTCCAGCGGCACCTCCGGCCAGAGCCAGAACTGTCAGGCGCCGTCCGGCATGCCGACCGGTGCCGCGCCGAGCGGCGCTCCCTCCGGCGCCCCGTCCGGCGCCGCCTCCGGTGGGCCGACGGGCACCCCGACCGGCACGCCCACCGGCGTCCCCTCCGGCATGCCGAGCGGTGCCCCCGGCGGCGGCCAGGGCGGCCCCGGCGGTGGCCGGGGCGGCGGCTGTGGCGGCCCCGGCGGTGGCGGCCAGGGCCAGCAGGCCCAGCAGCAGGGCTGACCCGCGACAGGAGCGGCGCACCCGGGAACGGGTGCGCCGCTTTCGTCCGTGCGCTTTCGTCCGTGCGCTTTCGTCCGGCCGCTGGGCTCAGTCGAGCCAGTGGTGGCGGCCGATGCCGATGAGCCGCATCTGACGGGTCGCGCGCAGGGCGACGCGCTCCCGCTCCTCGGGCGACGCCTCCAGGGCCTCCAGGAAGAGCGAGGCCGTGATGAGCATCTGGTCGACGTACAGGTGCGACAGCATCAGCAGGTCGTCGTCGCTCCAGCCCTCCGCCTCGGGGTCCTTGGCGAGCTCGTCCCGCACCTCCTCGACGAACCGGCCCAGTTGCTCCTGGATCGCCTTGCGCACCGGCTGGACTCCGCCGTGCCGCTCCCGGGCGATGAAACGGACGTGTGCGGGGTACGCGGTCACATGACTCTCTATCAACTGCACGGCGCGGGTGATGCGCTCGTCGCTCGACTCCGCGCTCGCCACGGTCTGGCGGATCATCGGGTGCAGACTGCCCAGCGCCTCCTCGACCAGGGCCACGCCGAGATCCGCGGTGGAGCGGAAGTGCCGGTAGAACGCCGTCGGGGCGACCCCGACGGCCCGGGTGACCTCGCGCAGGCCCAGGCTGCTCAGGCTCTGCTCCTCCAGCAGTCCGAGCGCGGCGTCCAGGAGCGCCTGCCGGGTCTTCTGCTTCTGGGCCTGTCGGATGCCGAGGGTGTGACTCATGTCATCCAGTTAACAACTGTTCTCCGGAATTGAAAAGCCGTACGACACGCTAGACTCAAAGTCAGTGAACAAGTGTAACCACAACTGTTCACCGAAATGTTCACCCGGACTTCACGGAGGGGGATCCGATCCCATGCTGTTCCTCGTGGCCGCACTGCTGCTGCTCGGCGTCGTCATGGGCACCGTGGCCCATGCGCCGCTCGGCGTCTCGCTCGTCATCGCCGCCGTGATCGCCGTCTGGCTCGGCGTCTTCGCGCTCCGCGAGCGCCACGCCCGCCGCGGCCGCACCTCGACCCACTGACCGGCCCGTCCCACAGGAGCTGAACGATCATGCAACTCACCGCACCGGCCACCACCCGCCGCACCGGCGTCCGTGACACCGACGGCATGGCCGTCGCGTCCTTCATCCTGGGCCTGCTGGGGCTGCTGGTCCTGAACCTCTTCCTCGGCCCCATCGCCATCGTCCTCGCCTCGGTGGCCCTCGTCCGCGGCACCACCCGTCGCGGCCGGGCCTGGCTGGGTCTCGGTCTCGGCGTCGCCGACCTGCTGCTCCTGCTGGCGTTCATGCAGGCGGACGCCTCGGTCTCCTGGGGCTTCTAGGGGGTGTTCCGAAAGTCCTGTGCGGTGCCCGCGACGCCCGGCACGCCCTCTCGCCGCACCGGCCGAAAGCCCGAGTGCATGGCCGGCCGGCTCCGCCCGTGACCGTGGCCGACCTTGACACGAGGTCCACCGGGGGAGCCCCGTAGAATCGTGGCCACCATGGCATACCTCGACCACGCCGCGACCACCCCGATGCTCCCGGAGGCGGTCGAGGCACTCAGCGCGCACCTGAGCATCACCGGCAATGCCTCCTCCCTCCACGCATCCGGCCGCCGCGCCAGACGGACGGTCGAGGAGGCCCGCGAGACCCTCGCGGAGGCGCTCGGCGCCCGCCCCAGCGAGGTCGTCCTCACCTCCGGCGGCACCGAGGCCGACAACCTCGCGGTCAAGGGCCTGTACTGGTCCCGCCGTGACGCCGACCCGGCCCGCACCCGGGTACTGGCCAGCCCCGTCGAGCACCACGCGGTCCTCGACGCCGTGCACTGGCTCGGCGAGCACGAGGGCGCGCGGATCGAGTACCTCCCGGTCGACTCCTACGGCCGGGTCCACCCCGACGCGCTGCGCGAGGCACTCGCCCGCGACCCCGACGACGTCGCCCTCGCCACCGTCATGTGGGCGAACAACGAGATCGGCACGGTCATGCCGGTCCGTGACCTCGCCGACGTGGCGGCGGAGTTCGGCGTCCCGCTGCACGCCGACGCCGTCCAGGCCTTCGGTCAGGTCCCGGTCGACTTCGCCGCCTCCGGCCTCGCCGCGATGACCGTCTCCGGCCACAAGATCGGCGGCCCCTACGGCATCGGCGCCCTGCTCCTCGGCCGCGAGTACACCCCGGTGCCCGTCCTGCACGGCGGCGGCCAGGAACGGCACGTGCGCTCGGGCACCCTCGACGTGCCCGCCGTCGCCTCGTTCGCGGTCGCCGGCCGGCTCGCCGCCGAACAGCGCGAGTGGTTCGCCCGGGAGATCGGCGCCCTGCGCGACTCCCTGGTCACCGCGGTCCGTACGGCCGTCCCGGACGCGATCCTCGGCGGCGACCCGGCGCCGGACGGCCGGCTCCCGGCCAACGCGCACTTCACCTTCCCGGGCTGCGAGGGCGACTCCCTGCTCCTGCTGCTCGACGCGCAGGGCATCGAGTGCTCCACCGGCTCCGCCTGCACGGCCGGGGTCGCCCAGCCCAGCCATGTCCTGCTCGCCACCGGCACCGATCCCGACCTGGCCCGCGGCACCCTGCGGTTCTCCCTCGGCCACACCAGCACCGAGGCCGATGTGGAGGCGCTCGCCAAGGTCATCGGCCCGGCCGTGGAGCGGGCCCGGGCGGCGGGGCTCACGTAAGGCCCCAGGCGCGCCTAGTGTCGACACTCCGCGCGAATCCGGGCGGCGGCTGGCGGTCACCTGTCAATATCGTGTCTCGGTGTCGACAGTGGGCGCCTCTTCGGCTACCTTCCGGTGCAGGTTCCCCGCGCTGCTGTCGACAGAAGGCCGTCCCATGACCGTCGCGTCATCCCACGAACGCCGCGTCCCCGACGACCGGCTCGACACCTCCGGGACGGCCGCCGCGCAGACCCGGCACGTCGTCACCGCCGACCTGGACGGCGACGGCGTCCGTGACCTCGTGGTCGCGAACAGCGGAGCCGGACGGGTGGACGTGTCCAAGGGGACCTGCCGGCCACCGCCACCACCATGAACCTGGCCCGGGTGCGCTGGGTCAGGGGCTGCCGCCGGCACTTCCACTGCCGGCGGCAGCCTGCGTGAGGGGCAGGGCCGAAGGGCCTAGCTCTCCGTGACCATGAGGGCCGCCATCATGCCCTCGTCCTCGTGCTGGAGCAGATGGCAATGCAGCATGTACATGTACGTGTCATCGGTGAAGTCCGTGAACTTCATCGCGATCTTGATGGAGCCGCCGCCGACCACCTCGTAGGTGTCGTACCAGCCGAGGTTGACCCCCGTGGGCTCCTCGCCGTTGATCTCGATGAGCTGGAACGGCACGTCGTGCAGATGGAAGGAGTGCTCCAGCTGCGTGCTGTTCTTGATCGTCCAGACCTCCTCGGCGTCCAGCGTGGTGCTGATCATCGCCATCGAGGACATGCTGGTGCCCGCGGAGCCGTTGATCAGCATGGTCGCGCCGCTCTGGCCGAGGGTGATCGTCCGCGCGGTGAAGTCGCTCGTGTCGTACCGGGTGATCGTGTTGAGCGAGCTCGGCAGGTCGTCGGGGGTGTCGGAGGCCTCCGGGGTCACCGTGAGGAAGTCGTACGTGCCGCTTCCGCCGCGGATCCAGCCGGTCGTGACCACGGCCTGGAGCGTGACGGCGTCCTCCAGGTCGAGCACGAACTCGGCGCGGGCCCCGGCCACCAGCCGGATCGTGGTGACCTCGGCGGGCTCGGTCAGATAGCCCTGGTCGGTGGCGATCTGGGTGAGCGTCCCGCCGTCGCTGCGCTGGACGGTCATGATGTCGGCGGGGGAGGCGTTCAGGACGCGGAAGCGGGTGCGCGTCTTCGTCGCGGTGAAGCCGAGGGTGGTCGAGTCGACGTTGGTGCCGTTGACCAGCACCGGGAAGGTGGTGGTGGAGCTGCGGTACCCGGTGGCCTCGTACTTGATGTCGCCGCTGGTGTCGACGGCCAGACACTGCAAAATGATCGGGATGTCGTCGACGCCGTACTCGCTCGGCAGCGCGGCCGAGACGTCCGAGTCGTCCTCGACGATGATCATGCCGGCCAGGCCGTGGACGACCTGCTCGGCCGTGGTGCCGAGGGCGTGCGGGTGGTACCACAGGGTCTTGGCCTCGTCGAGGACCTCGAAGGTGGGCGACCAGGTCTCCCCGTCGGCGAAGGCGTTCTGCGGGCCGCCGTCCATCTTGGGCGGGATGTGGGCGCCGTGGAAGTGGACGGTGGTGTCGTCGCCCAGGCTGTTGGTGATGTTCAGCAGGACCGTGTCGCCCTTGGTCCACTTCATCGTCGGGCCGAGGTACGACCCGTTGTAGCCGGCCGTGGTGCTGGTGACGCCGCTGATCACCTCGCTGGTGCCGGTCTTCGCGGTCAGGGTGTAGGTGGTGGTGCCGTCGGTGGTGGTGGTCTCCAGCAGGTCCGGGATGTTCAGGGTGCCGGTGGCTTCCGTGGCCGCGGAAGCCTTGTTGTTGTTGCCGCCGGTCAGCAGGGAGACGCCGACTCCCGCCGCGCCGACGACACCGAAGCCGATGCCGGCCATCCCGCCGAGGAACCTCCGCCGGTGCAGCCCCTTGCCGCCCCGGCCCCTGGTCTCCTTCACGTGCTCGCCCTTGGCGGCCCGGCCGCTGCTCGCGTGAGCACCCGTGTGCTGCTCGCCCGCTCCGGAAGCGGGGTCTGTGGTGTGGGTCATGGCCGTGGAGCTTTGGGCTAAGGCCTATGTGAAGACTGAGTCCAAGTTAGGAGTGAGCTCTGTTGTCTGTGCAGCCTTAACAATGCTTTTGGATCTTCAACTCCCCTGAAAGAAAGCCAAGTTGGCGGGCCGCAGGTCAGGATCGCGGTGTGGGACACATCGGGCGGGCGGCGCTCACGAATCGTTCACGATTCTGAGAACATGTGAGCTGCGTCACCCTGGAGGTCAGGTGGAAGCGGTTCGCGCCGTTTTGACGAGCTTCAGGTACCGGTCCCAGTCCCAGTGCTCACCGGGGTCGGTGTGGTCCGTCCCCGGCACTTCCACATGCCCGATGATGTGCTCCCGGTCGACGGGGATGCCGTACCGCTCGCAGACCCGGGCGGTCAGCCGCGCGGACGCCTCGTACATCGCGTCGGTGAAATCCTCCGGCCGGTCCACGAACCCCTCGTGCTCGATGCCGACACTGCGTTCGTTGTACGCGCGGTTGCCCGCGTGGTACGCCACGTCCAGCTCACGGATCATCTGGGTGACACCGCCGTCCTGGCCGACGATGTAATGCGCCGCCGCCCGGTGCCCAGGATCCTCGAACGCCCGCACCGCGCTGGCCAGATCACCCTGCGTGACATGAATGACCACCATGTCGACGCCGTAGTCGTCCGGCCGGTCCGCCCAGCGGAAGTTCGCCTCCGAGGCCGCCACCCAGCGCGCGCCCCCGAAGTCCACCGCGCCCTCCACCCGCGCCCTGCGCACCCCCGGCAGCCGCCAGTACAGATGCGCCAGCTCCTCACGCGCCAGCACCGCCGAGCCCACGGCGGCCGCCGCCCCGCCGATCAGCAGCGCCCGCCGCCCGATCCGCCGGTCGGAGTCGGTCCCTCTCGCCCCCATCGTCCGCCCTTTCTCGCCCTTCGTGATCGTCAACGGATATGCGTGGGCTCCGGTTCCCCGCGCCCCGTACCCTGGAAGGGTTATGACTGAGACCTCGCAGCGCCCCCGCCCCCTTCGCGTACTCGCCGCCATGTCCGGCGGGGTCGACTCCGCCGTCGCCGCCGCCCGCGCCGCGGAAGCCGGCCACGACGTCACCGGCGTCCACCTCGCGCTCTCGGCGAACCCGCAGTCCTTCCGCACGGGCGCGCGGGGCTGCTGCACCATCGAGGACTCCCGCGACGCCCGCCGCGCCGCCGACGTCATCGGCATCCCCTTCTACGTGTGGGACCTCGCCGACCGCTTCCGCGAGGACGTCGTCGAGGACTTCGTCGCCGAGTACGAGGCCGGCCGCACCCCCAACCCCTGCCTGCGCTGCAACGAGAAGATCAAGTTCGCGGCGCTCCTGGACAAGGCCCTGGCCCTCGGCTTCGACGCGGTCTGCACCGGCCACTACGCACAGGTGATCGTGCGGCAGGACGGCACCCGCGAACTGCACCGCGCCTCCGACATGGCCAAGGACCAGTCGTACGTCCTCGGCGTCCTGGACGAGCGGCAGCTCGCGCACGCCCTGTTCCCCCTCGGCGACACGGTCACCACGAAGGACGAGATCCGCGCCGAGGCCGAGCGCAGGGGCCTCGCGGTCGCCAAGAAGCCCGACTCCCACGACATCTGCTTCATCGCCGACGGCGACACCCAGGGCTTCCTCGCGAACCGCCTCGGCCGGGCCGAGGGCGACATCGTCGACGAGTCCGGAGCGAAGATCGGCACCCACGAGGGGGCGTACGGCTTCACCATCGGCCAGCGCAAGGGACTGCGCATCGGCACCCCGGCCCCCGACGGCAAGCCGCGCTACGTCCTCGACATCTCCCCGGTGAACAACACGGTGACGGTCGGCCCGGCCGCCGCCCTCGACGTGAGCGCCCTGACCGCGATCAAGCCGCGCTGGTGCGGAACGGCCCCCACCGGCCCCGGCACCTACACCGCCCAGCTCCGCGCCCACGGCGGCGAGACCGAGGTGACGGCGGAGCCGGTCGACGGCGAGCTGCGGGTCACGTTCGCCGAGCCGGTCCGCGGCGTGGCCCCCGGCCAGGCGATCGTCCTGTACGACGGCACCCGCGTGGTGGGCTCGGCGACGATCGCCTCGACGGTCCGGGCGACGGCCGGGGTGGCCTGACCGGCCTACCCGCCGAAGAACTCCTCCAGCACGGGCGCGAGCACGTTCGGATCCACCATGTGGGTCTGACCTTCCAGCAGGCGGTACGTCCCCTGCGGTGCCGCCTCCGCCACCGCCCGCGTGGCCTCGACGATCCACGCGGGGCTGTCGCCGCCCGCCACCGCGAGCACCGGTACGCCGAGGGAGGCCAGCCGCTCCCGCGGGACCAGACCCCCGCCCATCACGGCGTCGTCGTAGGCGAGGGTCGGCGCGATCGCCTCCATGCCGGCCCACATGGGCGACTGGCGGGCCCGCAGGATCATCTCCTCGGCCAGCCCCGTCAGCCGCAGGAACAGCTCCACGGCGTCCCCGCGCCGCCCCTGGGCGAGCGCCTCGGTGAGCCGCTCGGTGTACGCGGCACGGTCATCGGCGCCGCGCTCCTGGAAGTCGGCGTACGGCGTCTCGTAGACGGCCACCCGCCGCACCGGCAGCCCGCTCGCCGCCGCCCGCAGCACCAGCGCCCCGCCCGAGGAGATGCCGTACAACGAGGCCTCGCCGCCCGCCGCGTCGATCAACGCGGCCAGGTCCTCCACCTCGCGTTCCACCGCGAACGGCGCCGTGTCCCCGCTCCCGCCGCGGCCCCGCCGGTCGTACCAGAGGACCGTGCAGCGGCGCGCGAGCAGCCCGCCCAGGGGCGCCACGGTGCCACCCGTGGACATCGCCCCGCTCACCAGGATGACCGCGGGACCCTGTCCGGCCCGTGCGTACGCGAGTTCGGTGCCGTCGCGCGAAATGGTCTTCTTGTCCATGTCAGCTCAGACTGCCGCACCGCACGGCGGTCATCGGCCTACGACACTTCCACTTCGTAGAAGCAGAGGTGGTTCCTGATCGCCGCGACATCGGGCTTGGGGTCGGGATAGGACCACACGAGGTCGGGCGCGTCGGGCAGCGACCAGTAGGACGCCGTGCCCTTGAAGGGGCAGTGGGTGTGGGTGTCGGACGGGGTCAGCAGGTCCATGCGGACATCGGCCTCGGGGATGTAGAACCGCACCGGACAGCCCGTCTCGCGCAGGGCGAGGGCCCGGTCGGTCTCGGCGAGCACCCGGCCGTCGTGGACGACCCTGACGCGCCGGGTCTCCCGCTCGATCGTGATCGTGTGTCCTCGGGTCATGTGGGGAAAAGCGCTCGCGGGCCCCGGGTTCTTCCCGCGTACGGTGACGGCACGCGTATCTGTTTCTTCCTCTCCGCCGGCGATCTCGACGACCGCTGCGCGCGACCCGCGCGCGAGTTCGCGGAACCGCTGGGCAAGGGCGGCCTGGGGGTACCCCCACGCCCGCCGTGGTGGTGACGGTCGGCGGCACGGGCACCCTCGACGAGGCCACCGAGATCCTGGAGCTGAAGAAGCACGGCCACACCGACAAGCCGGTCGTGCCGCTGAACACCGCCGACTTCGACGGACTCAGGACACAGTTCCGGCGCATGGACGACGAGGGATTCCTGCCGCGCCCGCTGACCGACCTGGTGTTCTTCGCGGGGAGCCGGTGGGGCGCCGGCCTACCTGGAGGAGAGCACGGCCGTACGGTGATGCGAGCATGGCGGGCATGGCTACCCATGTGATCACCGGAGCGGGCTCCGGCATCGGCGCGGCCGTCGCCCGCCGTCTGCACGCGCGCGGGGACGACCTCGTGCTCCACGCGCGCGACGCGGGCCGTGCGAAGGAACTCGCGGCCCGGTTCCCCGGCGCCCGCACCCTCGTCGGCGACCTCGCCGACCCCGACCGGCTGAGCTGGGCCTTCTCCCATCAGTCGCTCCCGGACCGGGTCGACTCGCTGCTGCACATCGCCGGCGTGGTCGACCTGGGCCCGGTCGGCGAGCTCACCCCCAAGGCCTGGCGCCACCAGCTCAACGTCAACCTGATCGCCCCCGCCGAACTCACCCGCCACTTCCTGCCCCAACTGCGCGCCGCCCACGGGCACGTGGTGTTCGTGAACTCCGGCGCCGGCCTCAGGGCGAGCGCCGAGTGGTCCGCGTACGCCGCCTCCAAGCACGGCCTCAAAGCCCTCGCCGACTCCCTTCGCAACGAGGAGCACGGCAACGGCGTCCGCGTCACCTCCGTCTACCCCGGCCGCACCGCCAGCCCCATGCAGGCCAAGGTGCACCAGCAGGAGGGCAAGGAGTACGACCCCGCCGACTGGATCGATCCCGAATCGGTCGCGACGACCCTCGTGATGGCGCTCGACCTGCCGAGGGACGCCGAGGTGAACGACCTGACCGTACGGCCCGGCCGCTGACCTTCCGTAGGCTTCCCCCTGTGAACGCACTCTCGCCCTACGGCCCCGCCACCGGCGTCGGATCCCTCCCCGGCGGCGACGCCCGGGAGGCCGCCAGGACCGCCACCGGTTCCTTCGAGGACTTCCCGTTCCTGCCCGAACTCCCGGCCCGCGGCCCGGGCGCGGACATGATCGGCCGGACGGCGGGCATGCTCGTGGAGCTCTACGCGCGCGTGGAGCCCAGCGGCTGGCGGATCGGCGACCACCCGGGCCGGGACACCAAGCGGGCCCGCTCCTGGCTCGGCGAGGACCTCGACGCCCTCGAGGAGTTCACCCAGGACTACGCGGGCCCGCTCAAGGTGCAGGCCGTCGGCCCCTGGACGCTCGCCGCCGCCCTGGAGCTGAGGAACGGCGAGGCCGCCCTCTCCGACCCCGGCGCCTGCCGCGACCTGGCCGCCTCCCTGGCCGAGGGGCTGCGGCTGCACCTCGCCGAGGTCCAGCGGCGCATCCCCGGCGCCCGGCTCGTCATCCAGCTCGACGAACCGTCCCTCACAGCCGTCCTGACCGGCCGGGTGCGGACCGCCAGCGGCTACCGCACCCACCGCGCCGTCGACCGCCAGCTCGTGGAGGCCACCCTCCGGGAGGTGGCCGGGGTGCACGGGGACGGCCCGGTCGTGGTCCACTCCTGCGCCCCGGACGTCCCCTTCGCCCTGCTGCGCCGGGCCGGGGTCGCCGGGATCTCCTTCGACTTCTCGCTGCTCACCGAGCGTGACGAGGAGGCGATCGGGGAAGCGGTGGAAGGCGGGACCCGGCTGTTCGCCGGTGTCGTGCCGGGCACGGACTCCGCATTGTCAGACCCTGCCGGTAGCGTCATGGGTGTACGGACGCTGTGGCGCAGGCTGGGACTGCAACCGGGGCTTCTCACGGAGGCGGTCACGCTCACCCCGGCCTGCGGACTCGCGGGGGCCTCTCCCGCGTACGCCCGCAAGGCCCTCGCCCACTGCGTCCGGGCGGCGAGATCCCTCGCGGACAACCCAGAGTAACGGGAGGACAACACGGTGGCCGGCGACAAGCAAGCGGAGACGACGGTGCCCGCCGAGGCGCGGGAGCAGCACGCGAAGCTCGCTGAGCAGATCGAGGAGCACCGCTTCCGGTACTACGTGAAGGACGCTCCCGTCATCAGCGACGCGGAGTTCGACCGCCTGCTGCGCGCGCTGGAGGCGCTGGAGCGGGAACACCCGGAGCTGCGCACGCCCGACTCGCCGACCCAGAAGGTCGCCGGGGCGTACGCGACCGATTTCACGGCCGTCCAGCACCGCGAACGCATGCTCTCCCTGGACAACGCCTTCGACGACCTGGAGCTGGCCGCCTGGGCCGAGCGCGTCCACAAGGACGTCGGCGCCTCCGCGTACCACTTCCTGTGCGAGCTCAAGGTCGACGGCCTCGCCGTCAACCTGACGTATGAGAACGGCCGCCTCACGCGCGCGGCGACCCGCGGCGACGGCCGCACCGGCGAGGACATCACGCCCAACGTGCGCACCATCGCCGAGATCCCCGACCGGCTGGCGGGCGACGGGGTGCCCACGCTCGTGGAGATCCGCGGCGAGGTCTACTTCCCGATGGAGCAGTTCGAGGAGCTCAACGCCCGGCTGGTCGCGGCCGGCGACAAGCCCTTCGCCAACCCGCGCAACGCGGCGGCCGGTTCACTGCGCCAGAAGGACCCGCGCGTCACCGCCACCCGCCCCCTGCACATGGTGGTCCACGGCATCGGCGCCCTGGAGGGCTACGAGGGCATGGGCCGCCTCTCCGAGGCCTACGACCTCCTCAAGGGCTGGGGCCTGCCCACCTCGACGCACAACAGGGTCGTCGGCGACCTGGACGGCGTACGGCGGTTCATCGCGTACTACGGCGAGAACCGCCACTCCGTGGAGCACGAGATCGACGGGGTCGTCGTCAAGCTCGACGAGATCCGGCTCCAGGGCCGGCTCGGCTCCACGGCCCGCGCCCCGCGCTGGGCCATCGCGTACAAGTACGCGCCGGAGGAGGTCAACACCAAGCTCGTCAACATCAGGGTGGGCGTGGGCCGTACGGGCCGTGTGACGCCGTACGCCCAGGTGGAGCCGGTGACGGTGGCGGGCTCCGAGGTCGAGTTCGCGACCCTGCACAACCAGGACGTCGTCAAGGCCAAGGGCGTCCTCATCGGCGACACGGTGGTGCTGCGCAAGGCCGGTGACGTCATCCCCGAGATCCTCGGCCCCGTCGCCGACCTCAGGGACGGCAGCGAGCGGGAGTTCGTGATGCCGGCCGAGTGCCCCGAGTGCGGTACGCCGCTCAGGCCGATGAAGGAGGGCGACATCGACCTGCGCTGCCCCAACGCCCGCACCTGCCCGGCGCAGTTGCGCGAGCGGCTGTTCTACCTCGCGGGCCGCAAGGCGCTCGACATCGAGCAGTTCGGGTACGTGGCGGCGGCCGCCCTGACCAAGCCGCTGGAGCCCGCCGACCCGCCGCTGGCCGACGAGGGCGACCTCTTCGACCTCACCATCGAGCAGCTGCTGCCCATCAAGGCGTACGTCCTCGACCAGGACAGCGGACTGCCCAAGCGCGACCCGAAGACCGGCGAGGAGAAGATCGCCACGGTCTTCGCCAACCAGCAGGGCGAGGCCAGGAAGAACGCGCTGGCGATGCTGGAGAACATCGCCGCGGCCAAGGACCGTCCGCTCGCCCGTGTCCTCACCGGTCTGTCGATCCGTCATGTGGGCCCGGTCGCGGCCGAGGCGCTCGCGCGCGAGTTCCGCTCCATCGACCGCATCGAGCAGGCGAGCGAGGCGGAACTGGCGGCCACCGACGGCGTGGGCTCGATCATCGCGGCCTCGCTCAAGGAGTGGTTCGCCGAGGACTGGCACCAGGAGATCATCCGCAAGTGGCGGGCCGCCGGTGTCCGCATGGAGGAGGAGGGCTCCGGCGAGGACGAGGGCCCCCGTCCTCTCGAAGGCCTGACGGTCGTCGTCACCGGCACGCTCGAACACTTCACCCGCGACGGTGCGAAGGACGCGTTGCAGAGCCGGGGCGCGAAGGTGACCGGTTCGGTCTCGAAGAAGACCTCGTTCGTCGTCGTGGGCGAGAGCCCCGGGTCGAAGTACGACAAGGCGATGCAGCTCAAGGTGCCCGTGCTGGACGAGGAGGGCTTCTCGGTCCTGCTCGAACAGGGCCCGGACGCGGCCGTCGAAGTCGCCCTTCCGGCCGAGGAGCAGGCCGCGGAGCAGACCGCGGAGTGACCGAGGAGTAGTACCGGGGGGTAGCCCCGACCGGCGGTTGAAGGCCACCCGATTGGCGCATACCAGATGCATACGGGTGGCCGGGGCGCATTCGGGCAACCGTCGACGACCGCTGCCCGTGGAAGCCTTCCGCGGCCTACTGTTGGTATGTGCGCCTCCCGTGCCCTGCTGCGGTCGGCGCATCTCCTCGCTCCTGAAGGGCCGGGGAGAAGGGTCTTCCGACGCGGCGCCGCCCCTGGGTTGTCGGGCAGCGGGCCGCGTGGCGTGGGCACCGCCGGTTGTGAGAGGGACGGGAATGGAACCGACCGAGAGCGCCGCCCCGGACTCCCGGCTGCGCCGGCTCCGGGGCGCCGGCGTCAGGTGGGGGAGCCGGTGGGCGGGGCGGGCCGGGCGACACCCGGGCGCGGAGGCGCACCCCCCGCGCACCGCCCCCGACCTCCGCGCCCCCGCCGCACCTCCCGGGTCCTCGGGCCTCCTCGGCTCCTCGCGTCCGGGCGGACCCGCGGGCCCGGGCTCCGGCGGTCGCGCACGCCCGTCCGGGGCCTCCGCTCTCCCCGGCGGCTCCGCCTTCTCCGGCAACCCCGCCTTCTCGGGGAACTCCGCCTTCTCCGGGGCCTCCGCCCTGCCCGGCACCTCGGCGCTGTCCGCGGCCTCGGGGCTGCCCGGCTCCGAACCCGAGCGGCATCTGTCGTGGCCCGCGCTGCCCGCCGCGGTCGTCGGCGCGGCCGCCTTCGCCCTCGGAGCCGGCTTCTACCGCGCCTTCACCGACAACCACGCCCTCTTCCCGTCCGGTACGGCCGGCTGGGCGCTGGCCCTGCTGACCGGCGTCATCGTCGGCCACCTGGTCCTGCTCGGCCGCGCCCGCTGGTGGGGCGGCACCGGCTCCGGCGCCGCCCTCACCCTCGCCGTCCTGCTGCTGTACGGCTGGATACCGGCCGGCATGGTCAGCCTCACCGTGGTCGTGCTGGTCGGCATAGCCAGACGCCACCGCTGGCGGCAGGGCGTCCTGCACGGCGCGGTGGACATCCTCGGCATCGGCGCGGGCGCCCTGCTGCTGGCCGCGTGCGGGCGGGTGCCGTCCGTGGAAGATCCCTGGACCCCCGACACCTGGACGGTCTACACCGGCCCTCAGGTGGTTCTGGTGGCCGTCGCCTATCTCTCCGTCACCCGCGTCCTGCTCTGGTATCTGCACGCCCCCCGTTCCGGCGGACTGCCGACGGTCGCCCGCACCGCCCTGGTCAGACAGGGCCTGGTCGCGGTGGCGCTGCTGGGCATCGCGCCGCTGGTGTGCGTGGTCGCCGTGGCCAAACCGATTCTGCTGCCGCTGTTCGCGATCCCGCTCGTCGCCCTCGACTCCACGCTCTGGATGGCCCGGGCCCGTGCCGAGGAGCAGTTGCGCGACCCGCTGACCGGGCTGCCCAACCGGCAGTGGCTGCTGGAACGCATCTGGACCGCCCTGGACGACGCCGAGCGCATCGGCGCCCGGTCCGCCCTGATGCTGATCGACCTCGACCGCTTCCGTTCGGTCAACGACACCCTCGGGCATCTCGCCGGCGACCGGCTCCTCCTCCAGACGGCCGAACGGCTGCGGGTGGCCCTCCCGCGCGGGGCGGAGGTCGCGCGGCTCGGCGGTGACGAGTTCGCCGTCTTACTCCCCGTCGCCGACTCCACGACCTCCGCGACGCGTGTCGCCCGGGCGCTGGTCTCCGCGCTCAGCTCGCCGCTCGACCTCGACGGGCTCACGCTCGTCCTGGAGGCCAGCGCGGGCGTCGCGGTCTTCCCCGACCACGCCCTCGACGCGGAGGGCATCCTGCGCCGGGCCGATGTGGCGATGTACCAGGCCAAGCGGGACCGTACGGGCGTCGAGGTGTACGAGTCCAAGCGGGACTCCAACACCCCCGACCGGCTGGGGCTGCTGGGCGATCTGCGGCGGGCGCTGGACGCGCACGAGGTGCAGCTGCACTACCAGCCGAAGGTCCGCTTCGACGGGCAGGTGGCGGGGCTCGAGGCGCTGGTGCGGTGGGTGCATCCGGAGCGGGGGAAGGTGCCGCCGGACGAGTTCATAGCGATCGCCGAGTCGTCCGGGCTGATGCCGCATCTCACGGAGTACGTGCTGGAGACGGCGCTCGGGCAGGTCGCGCGGTGGCGGGCGCAGGGGCTGTTCGTGCCGGTGGCGGTGAACGTCTCGCCGCGCGACGTCCACACGCCCGGGTTCGCCGGGTCCGTGGCCGCGCGTCTCGCCCGGCACGGAGTGCCCGCGGGAGCGCTCCAACTGGAGATAACCGAGCATGTGCTGCTGGAGGATCCGCAGCGGGCGGCGGACACGCTGAACGGGCTGACCGGGCACGGCGTGAAGATGTCCCTGGACGACTTCGGGACGGGGTACTCCTCGCTGGTGCATCTACGGCGGCTGCCGGTCAGTGAGCTGAAGATCGACCGCTCCTTCGTGGCGCGGCTGGCGGTGGACACCGAGGACGCGGAGATCGTGCGCTGCACGGTCGACCTCGCGCATTCCCTGGGGCTCCTCGTGGTCGCCGAGGGTGTCGAGGACGACGAGACGTGGGAACGGCTGCGGGATCTGGGATGTGACGCCGTGCAGGGCTGGCTGGTGGCCGCGGCGATGCCTCCCGAGGAGACGACGGCGTGGCTGCGGGCGCGGGGGTCGCGAGGGTGGCAGCGGCCGGCGGCGGCGCTTCCGGCTGCCGCCGGCGAGGACTAAGCCCACCCGCCCGCCCGTGCGGGTCGCCTGAAGAGCGGGCGTTTGCCGCGGGGCGCGCTCGCCGTCGGCGGCCTGCGGTCAGGACCTTTCCCACCCGCCCGCCCGTGGACGCCGGCTGGAGAGCGGGCGTTTGCCGCGGGGCGCGCCCGGCATCGGCGGCCTGCGGTCAGGACATTTCGCACCCGCCTGCTTGTGGACGCGGGCTGGGGGGCAGCGTTTGTCGTGGGCCGCGCTCGCCGTCGGCGGCCTGCGGTCACGACCTTTCCCGCCCGCCCGCCCGTGGACGCCGGCTGGGGGCGGCGTTTGTCGTGGGGCGCGCCCGGCGTCGGCGGCCTGCGGTCTGCGGTCTGCGGTCTGCGGTCTGCGGTCTGCGGTCTGCGGTCTGCGGTCAGGACCGTTCCCGCCCGCCTGCTTGTGGACGCGGGCTGAGGGCGGGCGTTTGTCGGGGGGCGGGCCCGGCGTAGGTGGTCTGCGGTCACGTCGCCCCCGCCGTGAAGTGGTCGGTCAGTAGGCGTAGGCGGTGGTCGTGGGTGGGTTCCGGTAGACGGGCGGTGCGGAGCAGGGTGACCAGGCCGTGCAGGCCCGCCCAGTACGTCTCCGTCAGGACGCCGACGTCGTCGCCGGCCGCGGCGATCGGCTCGACGGCCGTCATGAGTTCGTCGAAGGCCGCCCACAGCGGGGCCGGTGCCTCGAGCGTGGCGAACGGCAGGTCCACGGTACGTGTGAACATCGCGTCGTACAGGGCCGGCCGCCGCCGGGCGAACGCCGTGTACGCCTCACCGGCCGCCGCGAGTCGGGCCCGCGCCCCCGCCCCCTCCACCGCCTGCCGCGCGGCCCTCAGCTCCGCCGCCATCGCCGCGAAGCCCTCCAGGGCGACCGCCGCCATGATCGCGTCCTTGCCCTTGAAGTGGCCGTAGAGGACCGGCTGGCTGTACTCGATCTCGGCCGCCAGGCGGCGCGTCGTCACCGCGTCCCAGCCCTCGGTCTCCAACAGCTCCCGCGCGGCCCTGACGATCAGTCGCTCGCGCTCCGCTCGTTCGCGCTCTCGGCGCGTCTGGATCGACATGCCAAGGATTCTAGCGACGCTAGCCAATCTGTCGACGCTCTGATAGCTTCGCTCTCATAGCTAGCGTTGCTAGAAAAAAGCCACGGAAGACAGCTACCAGTCAAGAGGAGATGACGTGACCGTCACCGCGTACACCCTGGCCGTCGTGCTCGATCTGTTCTGCCTGTTCCTCGGTTACCGGTTCCTGTTCCAGCCGGGCCCGGCCGCCGCCGGCTACGGCGTCGCCGCCCATCCCGACGGGGACGCCGGGGCCTACCTCTCGGTCAAGGGTTCGCGGGACGGCGCCCTCGGCCTCGTGGGCCTGGTTCTGCTCGCCTTCGTCGGTGCCCGTGCCGAGGCCTGGTTCATGGTCGCCGTGGCCGTCGTGCCACTGTTCGACACGCTCAACGTGCTGCGCCACGGTGGAACGAGGGCCGTCGCCTTCGGGATCCACTTCGCCACGGCCGTGATCGTCCTGATCGGCGCCGGGCTGCTGTTCGCCGTCTGACCGGTTCCACACCATCACCAGGGGGTTCGACGATGTCGCTGTTCGTGCCGGAGTTCGACGAGACCGTGATCGTCCGGGATGCCGAGGCCGAGGTGATCGGCGGAGCGCCCGTGGGGGTGAAACTGCTCGCCGACAGCAGTGCGAGCGGCGGCGCGCTGTCCACCGTGCGCGTCACCCTCGGGGAGGGCGCCGACGGGGCCCGCCCCCATCTGCACCGCAACTCCGCCGAGATGTTCTACCTGCTCGACGGCGAACTGGAGATCCTCTCCGGCGACGACGTCGTCCCCGCCGAAAGCGGAGACCTCGTCATCGTCCCGCCGGGCCGCCCGCACGCCTTCGCCGCCGCCCCCGGGAGCACCGCCGACCTCCTGATCGTGATCGCACCCGGCGTGGAGCGCTTCGACTACTTCCGCCACCTCCAGCGCATCCGCCTCGGCGAGGCCACCCCGGAGAGCCTCCTGGAGGTGCAGGAGCTGTACGACAACCACTTCCTGCGCAGCGAGGCATGGGACGGGAGGCACTGACTGAACCCCGGGGCGGCAAACCGTTTCACGGCCACCGCCCCCCGCCCCCTAGGATTGGGGCTTGTCGTCACATTCCCGTCCGCCGCGCGGCCCGCCCTCCCGGCGGACGACGGGAATGCGACGACAAGCCCCAGCCCCGAAACCCACACACTCACCCCAGAGGAACGCTGCATGCCTGGCATCACGCGCGAGGAGGTCGCCCACCTCGCCCGGCTGGCGCGTCTGGAGCTGAAGCCCGAAGAGCTCGACCACTTCGCGGGACAGCTGGACGACATCATCGGCGCGGTCGCCCGCGTCAGCGAGGTCGCCGACCAAGACGTACCGCCGACCTCGCACCCGCTCCCGCTGACGAACGTCATGCGGGCGGACGAGGTCCGTCCGTCGCTCACCCCCGAGCAGGCGCTCTCCGGCGCCCCGGCCCAGGAGCAGCAGCGTTTCAAGGTGCCGCAGATCCTGGGGGAGGACTAAGAAGTCATGACGGACATCATCAAGCTCACCGCCGCCGAGACCGCCGCGAAGATCGCCTCGGGCGAGCTCACCGCCGTCCAGGTCGCCGAGGCCCACCTGGCCCGTATCGAGGCCGTCGACGAGAAGGTGCACGCCTTCCTGCACGTCGACCGCGAGGGCGCCCTCGCCCAGGCCCGTGCCGTCGACGAGAAGCGCGAGCGCGGCGAGAAGCTCGGCCCGCTGGCCGGCGTCCCGCTCGCGCTCAAGGACATCTTCACCACCGAGGGCGTGCCCACGACCGTCGGTTCGAAGATCCTCGAGGGCTGGATCCCGCCGTACGACGCCACCCTCACCAAGCGTCTCAAGGCCGCCGACGTCGTCATCCTCGGCAAGACCAACATGGACGAGTTCGCCATGGGGTCCTCCACCGAGAACAGCGCCTACGGGCCGACCGGCAACCCCTGGGACCTCACCAAGATCCCCGGCGGCTCCGGTGGCGGGTCCTCCGCCGCGCTCGCCTCCTTCCAGGCGCCCCTGGCGATCGGCACCGACACCGGCGGCTCGATCCGCCAGCCCGCCGCCGTCACCGGCACGGTCGGTGTGAAGCCGACGTACGGCGCGGTCTCGCGCTACGGCATGGTCGCCTTCTCCAGCTCCCTCGACCAGGGCGGGCCCTGCGCCCGTACGGTGCTCGACGCGGCGCTGCTGCACGAGGTGATCGCCGGGCACGACCCGCTGGACTCCACCTCGATCGACGCCCCGGTCCCGCCGGTCGTCGAGGCCGCCCGCAACGGCAGCGTCGAGGGCATGCGCGTCGGTGTCGTCAAGCAGTTCCGCGGTGAGGGCTACCAGGCCGGTGTCATCCAGCGGTTCGACGAGTCCGTCGCGCTGCTGAAGGACCTCGGCGCCGAGATCGTCGAGCTGGACTGCCCGTCCTTCGACCTCGCCCTGTCGGCGTACTACCTCATCGCGCCGTCCGAGTGCTCCAGCAACCTCGCCCGCTTCGACGGGCTGCGCTACGGCCTGCGCGCGGGCGACGACGGCGACCACTCGGCCGAGGAGGTCACCTCCCTCACCCGGGCGGAGGGCTTCGGGCCCGAGGTCAAGCGCCGGATCATGCTCGGCACGTACGCGCTGTCCAGCGGCTACTACGACGCGTACTACGGCTCCGCCCAGAAGGTCCGCACGCTCATCACGCGCGACTTCGAGAAGGCCTTCGAGCAGGTCGACGTGATCGTCTCGCCGACCACGCCCACCACCGCCTTCGCGATCGGCGAGCGTGCCGACGACCCGATGGCGATGTACCTGGCCGACCTGTGCACGATCCCGACCAACCTCGCGGGCAACGCGGCGATGTCGCTGCCGTGCGGTCTCGCCCCGGAGGACAACCTCCCGGTCGGTCTGCAGATCATCGCCCCGGCGCTGAAGGACGACCGGCTGTACAAGGTCGGCGCCGCCGTCGAGGCCGCCTTCGTGGAAAGGTGGGGTCACCCGCTCCTGGAGGAGGCTCCGTCGCTGTGAGTGCACTGAACAAGGCCAAGGACTTCAAGAAGTCCAAGTCCGGTACGTACGTGTCCATCGCCACCACCGCCTTCGGCGCGTTCGGCGTCGCCAAGCGGATCAAGAAGGCGAAGGCCGAACAGGACACGCTGCGACTCATCGACGCGACGGTCGCGGCCGTCGGCATCGTCACCGGCCTCGCCATCCTGTACCGCGAACTGAAGCGGCTGGGCGACGACGACGTCCTGCTGGGCTGAGAGGGAAGTTTCACCGTGACCACCACGACCGACCTGGTGTCGTACGAGGACGCTCTCGCGTCGTACGACCCCGTCATGGGCCTTGAGGTCCATGTCGAACTCGGCACCAAGACCAAGATGTTCTGCGGCTGTTCGACCGAACTCGGCCAGGACGCCAACACGCAGACCTGCCCCACCTGCCTCGGCCTGCCGGGCTCGCTCCCGGTCGTCAACGCGACCGGCGTCGAGTCCGCGATCAAGATCGGTCTCGCGCTGAACTGCGAGATCGCCGAGTGGTGCCGCTTCGCCCGGAAGAACTACTTCTATCCGGACATGCCGAAGAACTTCCAGACCTCCCAGTACGACGAGCCGATCGCCTTCAACGGCTACCTCGACGTCCAGCTGGAGGACGGCGAGGTCTTCCGTGTGGAGATCGAGCGCGCCCACATGGAGGAGGACACCGGCAAGTCGACCCACGTGGGCGGCGCGACCGGCCGTATCCACGGCGCCTCGCACTCGCTGCTCGACTACAACCGCGCCGGCATCCCGCTGATCGAGATCGTCACCAAGCCGATCGTCGGCGCCGGCGAGCGCGCCCCCGAGGTCGCCCGGGCCTACGTCCGTGAGCTGCGCGAGGTCATCAAGGCGCTCGGAGTGTCGGAAGCCCGCATGGAGATGGGGCAGATGCGCTGCGACGTGAACCTCTCGCTGATGCCCAAGGGCAGCGAGAAGTTCGGCACCCGCTCCGAGACCAAGAACGTGAACTCGCTGCGGTCCGTGGAGCGCGCGGCCCGCTTCGAGATCCAGCGGCACGCGGCCGTTCTCGGCGGCGGCGGCACGATCATCCAGGAGACCCGCCACTTCCACGAGGACACCGGGTCGACGACCTCGGGCCGCGTGAAGGAGGAGGCCGAGGACTACCGGTACTTCCCCGAGCCGGACCTGGTGCCGGTGGCCCCCTCCCGTGAGTGGGTCGAGGAGATCCGGTCGGCGCTCCCCGAGCTGCCGCTGGCCCGTCGTACCCGGCTGCTCGCCGAGTGGGGCATCTCCGCCACGGACATGCAGGCGATCCTCAACGCCGGCGCCCTGGACCCGATCGTCGCCACGATCGACGCCGGTGCCGACGCGGCCTCCGCCCGCAAGTGGTGGATGGGCGAACTGGCGCGCAGCGCCAACGAGTCGGGCACCTCGCTCGACGAGCTGGCCATCACGCCGGAGCAGGTCGCCCGGGTCACCGAGCTGGTCTCCAAGGGTGATCTGAACGACAAGCTGGCCCGTCAGGTCATCGAGGGCGTCCTCGCGGGCGAGGGCACCCCGGACGAGGTCGTCGACAAGCGCGGTCTGAAGGTCGTCTCCGACGAGGGCGCGCTGACCGCCGCCGTCGAGGAGGCCATCGCCGGCAACCCGGGTGTCGCCGACAAGATCCGCGGCGGCAAGGTGGCCGCGGCCGGTGCACTGGTCGGCGCCGTGATGAAGGCCACGCGCGGTCAGGCCGACGCGGCCCGCGTCAAGGAGCTGATCCTGGAGAAGCTGGGGGTCAGCGAGGGCTGACCTCGGGTAACCCGCGAAAGGGGGTGCGTCCGCTCAGGGCGCACCCCCTCTCGCGCTCTCAGCCTGAAGCGCTACGCTCGCGCGCCATGAGTGCACGAACCGACTCAGAGCCCCGGGGCGACATAGACGACGACCCGGCCGGCCCGGACGAGAAGAGCGCCCCGGACTCCTCCGGTGCCTCTGGTGACTCCGGTGCATCCGGTGACTCCGGTCACTCCGGCGACCTCGGCGACGACGACGAGTCCGAGGCGGACGAGTCCGACGAAGACGAGGACGGCGAGTACGACGCGTACGACCACGAGGAGGCCCGCCGGGCCCGTTGGACGGCGACGGCCACCGGCGCCCTCCTCACGCTCGCCGGTCTCGCCGCGTCCCTCATGCGCCTCGGGGGCACCGCCCCGGCCCTCGTCCCCGCGGCCTACGCCCTGGGCGCCGTCGTCTGCGCCGTCGCGGCCTTCCTGGGCTCCCGGGGCCGTACACGGCGGGCGCTGTGGCTGCTCATCGCCGGGGTGATGGTGATGGCGTTCGGCGACCAGGCCGACTGACGTGCGCCGACAGCCTCGTCGTTATTGTCCTGTGATCTGCCTCCCACTCTTGTGAAAAGACGCACGAACGCGTCAAAGGATCTTCATCGCCTGCAAGAGTAGCCTCGCATCGCTCATACGTTCTTTGCGGGCTGTTTCCCGGTCAAAGATCCACAATTCACCCCGGGAGCACGTCAGTGGCAGCCCTCGCACGTTGGTGTGTCCGCAACCGCCTCGTCGTGGTGGTGCTCTGGCTTCTCGCTCTCGTCGGCACGGCCACCGCCGCCCTCGCCACCGGCTCCGCCTACTCCAACGACTACGAGGTCCCCGGCACCGAGTCCGGCCGCGCCACCCGGCTGCTCGCCGAGGGGTTCCCGACCCTCGGCGGCGACGGCGACACCGTCGTCTGGCACACCACCTCCGGCACCGTCCGCGCCGCCGCCGTCGAACAGACCATGACCCGGGCGCTGGAGAAGATCGCCGACCTGCCCGGGGTGGCCTCCGTCGCCGGCCCCTACGGCGACCAGGGCGCCGCGCAGATCAGCGAGGACGGGCACACGGCGTACGCCACCGTCACCTTCGCCGACCGCGCCGAGGACATCGACACCTCCGAGGCGCGGGCCGTCGTCAAGACCGCCAAGGCCGCCGAGAGCGACGGACTCCAGGTCGAACTGGGCGGCAGCGCCATCGCCCTCACCGAGTCCACCGGCGGCCATCTCGCCGAGATCGTCGGCGTGGCCGTCGCCGCCGTCGTGCTGTTCCTCGCCTTCGGCTCGCTCGCCGCCTCGTTGCTGCCCATCGCCACCGCCCTGGTCGGCGTCGGCACCGCCTACGCCGGCATCCAGCTCCTCGGGCACGCCATGACGGTCGCCGACTTCGCCCCCATGCTCGGCATGCTCGTCGGGCTCGGCGTCGGCATCGACTACGCGCTGTTCATCGTGACCCGCCACCGGCGCGGCCTCAAAAGGGGCCTCACACCCACCGTGGCCGCCACCGACGCCGTGGCGACGACCGGCCGCGCGGTCGTCTTCGCGGGCGCCACGGTCTGCATAGCCCTGCTCGGCATGCTGATCCTGCGCCTGAACTTCCTCAACGGCGTCGCGATAGCGGCCTCCCTGACCGTCGTCCTCACCGTCGCCGCCTCGGTGACCCTGCTGCCCGCCCTGCTCGCGTGGATCGGCCCCCGCGCCCTCAGCCGCCGCGAACGCCGGCGCCTCGCAGAACACGGACCCGAGCCGGAGGTGCCCACCGGGTTCGCCGCCCGCTGGTCCGCGTTCGTCGAGCGCCACCCCAAGCTGCTCGGCGCGCTCGCCCTCCTCGTCATCGCCGTCCTCGCCCTGCCGACCCTCTCCCTGCGCCTCGGCACCTCCGACCAGGGCAACGACCCGAAGACCTCCACCACCCGCCAGGCCTACGACCTTCTCGCCGACGGCTTCGGCGCCGGAGTCAACGGCCCGCTGACCCTGGTGACCCGCGTCGACGGCGCCGAGGACAGGCTCGCCCTCGACAACCTCGACACCACCCTGCGCGCCACCGAGGGCGTCGCCTCGGTGACCCCGGTCACCTTCGACTCCGGCGGACACCTCGCGTATCTCACCGTCGTACCGGAGTCCGCCCCGCAGTCCAGGAGCACCAGCGAGCTCGTCGACCGGCTGCGCGAGGAGGTGCTGCCCCGGGCCGAGGCCGGCACCGCCCTCGACCTCCAGGTGGGCGGCGTCACGGCGGGCTACGACGACTTCGCCGGGGTCATCGTCGGCAAGCTGCCGCTCTTCGTCGGCGTCGTCATCGGGCTCGGCTGTCTGCTGCTCCTGCTCGCCTTCCGGTCCGTCGGCATCCCGCTCAAGGCCGCCGCGATGAACGTGGCCGCCGTCGCCGCCGCCTTCGGGGTCGTCGTCGCGATCTTCCAGTGGGGCTGGGGGAGCGAACTGCTCGGCCTCGGCCGGGCCGGACCGATCGAGCCCTTCCTCCCCGTCATCATGGTCTCCGTCCTCTTCGGGCTCTCCATGGACTACCAGGTGTTCCTGGTGAGCCGGATGTACGAGGAGTGGCTGGAGACCGGCGACAACCGGCGGGCCGTCCGCGTCGGCCTCGCCGAGACCAGCCGCGTGATCAACTCCGCCGCGGTCATCATGATCTCGGTGTTCCTCGCCTTCGTCCTCAGCGGCGACCGGGTGATCGCCATGTTCGGCATCGCGCTCGCCGCCGCCGTCGCCCTCGACGCCTTCGTCCTGCGCACCCTGCTGGTGCCCGCGCTGATGCATCTGCTCGGCGGCGCCAACTGGTGGCTGCCCCGCTGGCTCGACCGGCGCCTGCCGCGGATCAGCATCGAACCGCCCGAGTGCCGCGCCGCCCATGAGAGGCTCGACACGGTCGTGGAGGGCGCAGAGGACCTGGAGAAGGAGCCGCAGCCGGATGTACGCGATATCGCTGGGTGACGACGGAGCCGAACTGCGGCCGCTGGAACCCTGGCACGCCGAGGAGTTCCTGGCCCACCTCGACCGGGGCCGCGCGTACATCAACGAGTACATCCCCTTCGGCGCCCAGGCCACCGACGCCGCCGGCGCCCGCGAGGTGCTCCAGCGGTACGCCGACCTGCGCGCCGCCGACACCGGCTCCCTGCACGGACTCTGGCTGGAGGGCAGGCTCGTCGGCGGGGTGCTGTTCCTGAACTTCGACGCCGAGAGCGGGAACTGCGAGGTCGGCTGCTGGCTGGAACCCGCCGGCACCGGCCGCGGCCTGGTCACCCGGGCCATGCGGGTGCTGATCGACTTCGCCGTGGAACGGCGCGGGATCCAGCGCGTGGAGTGGGTCGCCTCGGCGGGCAACACCAACAGCCTCAACGTCGCCCGGCGGCTCGGGTTCACCCGCGACGGCGTCCGCCGTGAGGCCTACCCCTATCGTGGGGTGCGGCACGACCTCGAAGTCTGGTCCGTGCTGGCCCGGGAGTGGCGCGCCGCACACGCGCGTGCCGCTCACAACGATCATTAAGGGACCTCTCAGAGAGCGTCCGTACGGTGCGAGGTTATGGGAACCAAGACTGTTGACGAGGCCGCCGACGAGCAGACGGCGGACCTCACCAAGACCGACGCGTCCGACGACGTGACCACCACCGACGAGACGGGCGAGGCCGAGGACCTCCTCGAGGCCGGGGACGAGGCCGGCGCCGAGGACGGCGCCGGGACGCAGGGCGCCACCGGCGTCGGCCAGGGCGCGGGCGCCGTCGTCTCCGCCGTGCTCGGCCTCGTGTCGCTCAGCGGGAGCTGGATCGGCACGATCGCGGGCGCCCGCCAGACCCTCGTCGGCCAGCTGCAGACCTCGTCGACCGCGGGCGTCGCCGAGCAGATCCAGGCGGTCTACGGCGACGCCTGGCAGGCCACCGCCCTGTGGGCCGGCGTGTTCGCGCTGCTCGCCCTGGTCACCGGTGTCGTCGTGCTGGCCCGTCCCGCCTTCGGCAACCCCGGCCCGCAGGCCCCCTGGATCAAGTCCGTCTCCTGGGCCGGCGTGGTGCTCGGGGTGATCGGCCTGCTGCTGGCCGTCCTCAAGTACACCGACGCCCTGCTCGGCCTGCCCTCCGCGAGCTGAGTCCGCGCACGTCACGAGGGGCCTCAGGCCCGCCGTAAGCACCTTACGGCGGCCCTGAGGTCCCTCTCTCGCGTCTAAGGCCCCCGCGCACCGCCGAAGATGCGGAACTCTCCCGATGTGGCGCACCCCCCTCACCCACGAGGGTGGAGACATCGCGGCAGGCGCCGCGAAAGACCGCCTTCCCAAGGGGACCCGCCATGTACGAGTACGAGATCCAGCAGGCCCGCGCCGCCGAGCTGCTGCGCCGCGCCGCGCACGAGCGGCTGGCCCGCGAGGCCGTCCGCAGCCGCCGCGCCGCCCGCCGCGAGGCCGCCGAGCGCGCCGCCGGACGGAACGGAGGGACCGGCGAGGGCGAGTCCCATAGCGCCCCGCCCCGCGGCCCACGGCTCGCCCGCCCGGCATGACCGCCGAGGCCGCGGCGGAGGGCGGCCGCACGGGGGTCGGCCGCCCTCCGGCACCGGTCACGAGCGGGCCCGCACCGATAACGAGTGGGCCGGTGTCGTCCTCGCGTGCGATGCTCGCCCCCGTGGAAACCCGGTCCGTCAGTCCCGTCTTCGTCGGCCGCCGCGACGAGCTCGGCATCCTCGACGACGCGCTCTCCCGCGCCGCCGCGGGAGAGCCACAGGCCTTCCTGATCGCCGGTGAGGCCGGGGTCGGCAAGACCCGGCTCGTCGAGGAGTACACGGCCGAGGCCGCCCGCCGGGGTGCCGTCGTCGCCCTCGGCGGCTGTGTCGAGATCGGCGCCGACGGCCTGCCGTTCGCCCCCTTCTCCACCGCCCTGCGCGCCCTGCGCCGCGCCCTGCCCGACGAGCTCGCCGCCGCGGCCGCCGGCCAGGAGACGGAACTGGCCCGGCTGCTTCCCGAGATGGGCGAGACCCGCCCCGGCCGCCACGACGAGGAGGGCATGGCCCGCCTCTTCGAGCTCACCGCCCGCCTCCTGGAACGCGTCGCCGCCGACCGCACGGTCGTCCTCGCCCTGGAGGACCTGCACTGGGCCGACGCCTCCACCCGCCATCTGCTCTCCTACCTGCTGCGCACCCTGCGCACCGGCCGCCTCGTCGTCCTCGCCACCTATCGCGCCGACGACATCCACCGCCGCCACCCGCTGCGCCCCCTGCTCGCCGAACTCGACCGGCTGCGCACCCTCAAGCGCCTCGAACTCGGCCGCCTCACCCGCGAGGAGACCGGCCGTCAGATCGCCGGCATCCTCGCCTGTGAACCCGACCCCGCCCAGGTCGACGACATCTTCGAACGCTCCGACGGCAACGCCTTCTTCGTCGAGGAACTCGCCGTCGCCGCCCACGAGGGCTGCTGCACCGGCCTCACCGACTCCCTGCGCGATCTGCTCCTGGTCCGGGTCGAGGCGCTGCCCGAGGCCGCCCAGCTCGTCGCCCGGATCGTCGCCGAGGGCGGCTCCACCGTCGAGTACCGGCTGCTGGAGGCCGTCGCCCGGCTCTCCGAGGACGAGCTGATCGCGGCGCTGCGGGCCGCCGTCGACGCCAATCTCCTGCTCGCCACCCCCGACGGCGACGGCTATCGCTTCCGCCACTCCCTGGTCCGCGAGGCCGTCGGCGACGACCTGCTCCCCGGCGAACGCTCCCGCCTCAACCGCCGCTACGCCGAGGCCCTCGAAGCCCACCCGACGCTCGTCCCCGCCGACGAGCGCGTCATGCGCCTGGCCAGCTACTGGTACCACGCCCACGAACCCGCCAAGGCCCTGCCCGCCGTCCTGGACGCCTCCGTCGCGGCCCGCTCCCGGAGCGCCTACAGCGAGCAACTGCGGCTCCTGGAACGGGCGATGGACCTGTGGGAGACGGCCCCCGAGGACGTACGGTCACAGCTGCGCCCCGTCGACTACACCGAGGCCTACCCTCCCTGCGGCTGCGACCCCGCCACCACCCCGCTGCGCTACCTCGACCTCATGGCCGAGGCCGCCGTCGCCGGCCGCTTCTGCGGGGAACGCGAACGCGCCCTGAAGATCACCAAGCGGGCGCTGCGGCTCCTCGCCGACGAGAACGACCCCCAGCGCTCCGCCTGGTTCTGGGTCCAGCGCTCCCGCCTGGTGCGTTCCCTGGGCCGGGGCAGCGGCCGCGAGGAACTGGCCCGCGCCCAGGACCTCGTGCGCGGCCTGCCGCCCAGCGAGGTGCACGCCCAGGTCCTCACCCGCGTCGCCAACTGGTCGATGATCCACTCGCCCGGCCCCGAGGCCTACGACGACGCACGGCGCGCGGTCGAGTACGCCCGGATGGTCGGCGCCCGCGAGACCGAACTCGACGCCCGCCAGGTCCTCGGCACCCTCATGGTCGACAGCGGGGACATCGAGGCCGGACTGGCGGAGATGTACGAGGTGAAGGAGCGGGCCCTGGCCGAGGACATCACGTCCGTCGCGCTCAGCGTCTACATCAACCTCCCCTCCGAACTGGAGGCCGTCGGCCGCTCCCGGGAGGCCGTGACGATCCTCCACGAGGGCGTCGACTACGCCGAGCGGCACGGACTGACCGACACCAAGGCCTGGGTCTGCGGCAACCTCGCCGAGTCCCTGTACTCCCTGGGCCGCTGGGACGAGTCCGAGGCCGCCTCCGCCGCCGTCGCCGACCGGGTCGGCCAGGGTGTCGCGGCCCAGGGCATCCACGCCACCCGCCGCGCCGAACTCTCCCTCGCCCGCGGCGACTACGCCGAGTCCGAACGCCAACTGACCGCCGCCCAGGGCTTCTTCGGCGCCCATGAACGCGCGGCCCAGCACCACCTCCCGCTCACCCGGATCGCCGTCGCCCTGGCCCTCGCCGAGGGCCGCCCCGCCGACGCCCGCGCCCACCTCGAACGAGCCCTGGAAGCGGGCCTGCCGCTCGGCGCCCAGCGCTACGCCTGGCCCCTGCTGATCACCGCCGCCGAGGGCGGCGAGGGTCTCCCGGCCACCATCCGCGAGACCGCCAGGTCCCTTCCGACCCTCGCCCCCGTCTGGCAGGCGCACGAACGCTGGCTCCGCGCCGAACTGCGGCGCGCGGAGGGACGCACCGCCCCGGACGACTGGTGCGAGGTGGTCACCGCCTTCGAGCGGTTGGAACGCCCCTACGATCTCGCCCGCACCCGGCACCGCCTCGCCGAGGCCCTGCTCGCGGCGGGCGACGAGGACCGCGACCGCGTGGCGGAGCTTCTGCGCCTCGCCCATGCCGTCGCCGCGCATCTCGGGGCCCGCCCGCTGGTCGACGCGGTCACCGCCCTCGCCCGGCGAGCCCGTCTCCCGCTCGTCCCGCGGAGCTCCGCCGACCCCGCCGACGCCCTGGGCCTGACCACCCGGGAACGCGATGTGCTGCGCCTGGTCTGCGCCGGCCTCACCAACCGCCAGATCGCCGTGGAGCTCTTCATCTCGCCGAAGACGGCCAGCGTCCACGTCTCCAACATCCTCGCCAAGCTCGGCGTCTCGGGCCGGGGAGAGGCGGCGGCCCTGGCCCACCGCCTGGGCGTGTTCGCGCCACGGCCGGAGACGGCGGCGGGGAAACGGGCGCTCGCGTGACGCCGCTCAGCTCACCTCCAGCTCCAGGATCCGGTCGTCGCCCTCCTTCGGGGTGCCCCGCCCGTCCGTGTTGCTGGTGGTGACCCAGAGCTTGTCGCCGCCCGCCGCGACCACGGTGCGCAGCCGGCCGAGGTCGCCCTGGAGGAAGGCCTGGGGGTCCGCCGAGGCCTCGGTGCCCTTGAGGGGTATGCGCCACAGGCGCTGTCCCTTGAGGCCGGCCATCCAGATCGAGCCCTGCGCGTAGGCGATGCCGCTGGGGGAGGCGTCGTCGGTGTGCCACTGGGCCAGCGGGTTCACGTACGTGCCGTTGTCCGACTCGCCCTCGGCCGCCGGCCAGCCGTAGTCGCCGCCCGGCTCGATCGCGTTCAGCTCGTCCCAGGTGTCCTGGCCGAACTCCGAGGCGAACAGCCGCTGCTTGGAGTCCCAGGCCAGCCCCTGCACGTTCCGGTGGCCGTAGGAGTAGACCGGGGAGTCGGGGAACGGGTTCCCGGGAGCCGGCTCGCCCTCCGGGGTCAGCCGCAGGATCTTGCCGCCCAGGGATTTCTTGTCCTGGGCCAGCCCCCGTTCGCCGCTCTCGCCCGTGCCGGCGTACAGCATCCCGTCGGGGCCGAAGGCGATCCGGCCGCCGTTGTGGATCATGCCCTTGGGGATGCCCTTGAAGACCGTGTCCGGGGCGCCCAGCTGATCACCGGCGGGCCGCTTCGGGTCGTAGATCATACGGACGATCCGGTTGTCCGAGACCGACGTGACGTACGCGTAGACCATGTGGTCCGAGGCGTAGTCGGGGGAGAGGGCGAGGCCGAGCAGTCCGCCCTCGCCGGCCGCGGAGACCCCGGGGACCTCGCCGACCTCGGTCTTCCTGCCGCTCGACTCGTCCACGTGGGTGATCGTGCCCTCGTCGCGCGAGGCGACCAGCAGTCCGCCCTCGGGGAGCGGGGCCAGGCCCCAGGGGGAGTTCAGGCCCTCGGCGACCGTGCGCACCACCTTGACCGTGCCCTTCGCGGGCGGGGTCTCCTCGGCGCTCGGGGAGGACGAGCCCTGGACCGTCGTACGGCTCGGGGCCGCGCTCGGGCCGGCCCCGGACGACCCTCCGTCGCCCGAGGAGCAGCCGGCCGCCCACAGCAGCGCACCCGCGGCCAGCCCGGCCGTCACCACTCGACGTCGCACGATCCCGCTCCCTTCGCCCCGGCGGTCCTGCGGCAGCTTCCACCTGTCCCTACGCGGGAGCGGCGCCCCGGGTTCCCGATCCCCGCCCGTCCCACCCGAAAGCGGCACTCCGGCGCGACGGCGCTCACTCCCACGATCCCTGGGCGGCGGGCAGCTCCGCCACCTCGTCCAGGTCCCGGGCGGTGAGCCGCAGCACGGCCGCCCCGGCGTTCTCCGCCACCCACCGCTCCTGTTTCGCCCCCGGCACCGGCACCACGTGCCGTCCCTGCGCCAGCACCCACGCCAGCGCCACCTGCGCCGCCGTCACCCCGTCCCCGTGCCGCGCGGCCACCCGGCGCAGACCGGCGACGACGGGCTGGTTCGCGGCCATCATCTCGGCGGTGAAGCGGGGGTGCCGGGCCCGCATGTCGTCCGGTTCGAACCCCTCGCCCGGGGTCAGCGTGCCGGTGAGGAAACCATTCCCCAGCGGCATCGCCGCCAGGAAGCCCACCCCGCGCTCCTCGCACCACGGCAGCAGGGCGTCCAGGGCCTCCGGCGACCACACCGACAGCTCCGCCTCCACCGCGCTCACCGGGAACACCTGCTGCAACCGCCGCAACTGCCCGATCGTCGTGTCGTGCAGCCGTCCACCCTGACGCCGGCCGCCCCGCGCGCCCACCGCGCACAGCCCCAACGCCCGTACCTTGCCCGCCCCGACGAGCTCCGCCATCGCACCCCAGGTCTCCTCGACGGGGACCTCGGGGTCGGCGCGGTGGAGCTGGTACAGGTCGATGACATCCGTCTGCAGCCGACGCAGCGACGCGTCGCAGGCCCGTCTCACGTACGAGGGGCGGCCGTTGGCCACGATGTGCTGCTCGCCGACCAGCAGGCCGACCTTCGTCGACACGAACGCGTCCCCGCGCCGCTCCCTCAACACCCGTCCCAGCAGCAGCTCGTTGGTGAACGGGCCGTACATGTCGGCCGTGTCCAGCAGCGTCGAGCCCAGGTCCAGCGCCCGGTGCACCGCCCTCACCGACTCCTCGCCCCGCCGCCGCGACCCGCTGTACCCCCAGCTCATCGGCATGCACCCGAGTCCGACGGCCCCCACCGAGAGCGCCCCCGCGCCGATCGTCCTGCGCTCCACCTACCCGCGACCCTCCCTCGTACGACCCCCCAACCTAACCTCTGCACACGCGCGTACCTCAATTAGCCTCCTGGCATGAGCATCGAAGCGCCCCGTGACGTATGGCTGCCCATCCCCCCGGAGGAGATCGACGGGCTCCCCGAAGGGTTCGAGTACCTCTTCTGGGACGGGGGAGAGGACGGCGATCAGCCGTATCCCGGGGACCCCGGCGACTGCGTGGTGTACGTCGTGCCGTACATGAAGGCGCAGCGGGTGCGGGTGGCACCGCTGGCGGAGATGCGGCGGGTGCGGGTCGTGCAGACGCTCACCGCCGGGGTGGACGACATCACCGCACGGCTGGCCGACCTGCCGTCCGGTGTACGGCTGTGCAACGCGCGCGGGGTGCACGAGGCGAGCACCGCGGAGCTGGCGCTCACGCTGACGCTCGCCGCGCTGCGGGGGATCCCGCAGTTCGTGCGCGCCCAGGACCGGGGGCACTGGGAGGGCGGTTTCCACCCGGCGCTCGCCGACAAGAACGTGCTCGTGGTCGGGTACGGCGCCATCGGCGCGGCCATCGAGGACCGGCTCGTTCCGTTCGAGGTGGCGCGAGTGGCGCGCGTCGCGCGCTCCCAGCGCACGACGGCGCGCGGTCCAGTGCACCCCTTCACCGAACTGCCCGCCCTGCTGCCCGACGCCGACGTCGTCATCCTGTCCACCCCCCTCACCGAGACCACCCGCGGCCTGGTCGACACCGAGTTCCTGGCCCGGATGAAGGACGGCGCGCTGCTGGTCAACGTCGCCCGCGGCCCGGTCGTCGACACCAAGGCCCTGCTCGCCGAACTGGAGACCGGCCGTCTCCTCGCCGCCCTCGACGTCACCGATCCCGAACCCCTGCCCCCCGCCCACCCGTTGTGGCGCGCGCCCGGCGTCCTGATCAGCCCCCACGTCGGCGGCCCCACCTCGGCCTTCCTGCCGCGCGCCAAACGGCTCCTGGTGGACCAGTTGGGCCGCTTCGTGAACCAGGAGCCTTTGCGTCACGTGATCCTGACGACGGGTGCGGCAGCCGTGTAGTCCGGTTCGGGCACCCTCCGCAGTCCCCCGGGCGCGGTCCGTACGCATATGCCGATGATCGTCACGGAGCGTAGAGAACCTATGTCCCTGAGTGACGAGACTGGTGTATCGTCCCGACAGGGGCTGCGCCGCGACCTTTCGGCGCCTGGGACGGACATTTCAGACTTGTGAGGGGGGCGACGGGCGATGCACGGCCTATGGACGAACGATCCGACGCGGCGGAGCCGCCGGCGACGACCCTGGCGCACGGCCGCGCGCAGACGCGGTCACGACACTCACCCCGGCCAGCACCACCGCAGGCACAGCGGCCGCAGGAAACAAGCGCACCGGGACCCGAGGGACCCGGCGCCGTGGGACTGGGGGACCCCGTGAGTACCCCGACGACCTCCACGACCCTCCTCGACGGGGCCGACCCGGCACCACGCGACCGGTCCCCGGCGAGGAGGACGCCGATCGGCCGGCCGTCGCTCGGGCCCGGCCGGAAGCTGGTCCACCAACTGGTCCTGGCCCTCGTCTGCGCGGGATACGCCGTCGGTTCCGCGCTCGGCTGGGGCTCCGACGAACTCGCCCTGATCATGGGCGACTTCGGACTGACCGCCGCGGCGGGCGCCGCCGCCGTCTCCTGCTTCCTCTACGCGCGCACCCGCCGCGTCCGCTTTCGACCCGCCTGGCTGCTCTTCGCGCTGTCCTCGGCGATGGCCGCCCTCGGCAATCTGGTCTGGGGATGGTACGAGGTCGTCCTCGGGCGTCCCGTGCCCAGCCCCAGCTACGCCGACCTGTTCTTCCTGTGCTTCGCGCCGCCCGCGATCGTGGGGCTGCTCGTCCTGGCCGCCCGGCCCGTGACCAAGGCCGGCTGGGTCTGCCTGATGCTGGACGCCTGGCTGATCGCCGGCTCGCTGCTCACGCTCTCCTGGAGCCTCGCCCTCGCCCAGGCCGCGAAGTTCGACGGACCGAGCGTGGCGCACGCGGCACTGTCGCTGGCGTACCCGCTGCTCGACATCGCCCTGGTCAGCATGGTGCTCGTCCTGCACTTCAGAAGGTCCTACGTCAACCGCACGGCGGTCAACACCGCCGTCGGCGCGCTCGCACTGACCGTGATGTGCGACGCCCTGTTCACCTCACCGCTCATGCACAACAACTACCACTCGGGCCAGCTCCTCGACGCCGGCTGGTTCGCGGGCTCCCTGCTCCTGGCGTACGCCCCCTGGGCCGCCTCCCGGCAGCACGGATCCGCCGACGAGGGACACACACGCGTGGTGCACGAGCACGTACCGGGGCACCGCCCCGGCGGACACCCGCACGCGGCCCCGCACCCCTCCGCGGGCGCGCACCCACCCGCGCCGTCACCCCCGCAGGGCGGCGAACAGGGCCGGTACCCGGCCAACCGGCCCATCACCGGCTCCCTGGCCGCCCTCACCCCGTACCTCGCCGCCGCCGTCTGCACCCTGGGAATCCTCTACAACGTCCTCAACGGCCGCAGCGTGGACCGCGTGGTGCTGCTGACCGGCGGCGCGGTCGTGCTCGCCCTCGTGGTGCGCCAGGGGATCATGCTCCTCGACAACATCACCCTCACCCAGGAACTGGCGCAGAAGGAGAACCACTTCCGCTCCCTGGTGCAGGGCTCCAGCGACGTCATCATGATCGCCGCCCCCAGCGGCATCCTGCGGTACGTCTCCCCGGCCGCCGCCGGGGTCTACGGACGGTCCGCCGAGGCCCTGGTGGGCACCGAGCTGGCCGATCTCATCCACCCCGAGGACCTGGGCTGCGTGGTGCACGAGGTGCGCCGCTTCCTCGCCGCCAGCCCCCAGGACGAGCCCACCACCCGCATCGAGTGCCGCTTCCGCTCCGGCGACGGCGACGGCGGCTGGCTCAACGTGGAGTCCACCGTCAACCGCCACCACGGCGGCCTGATCTTCAACAGCCGGGACGTCACCGAACGGGTCCGCCTCCAGGCACAGCTCCAGCACAACGCCGAGCACGACCCGCTCACCGACCTGCCCAACCGCGCCCTGTTCACCCGGCGCGTCCAGCAGGCCCTGTCCGGCCGCCGCAGCTCCGACCGGGGCATCGCCCTGCGCAACACCGCCGTCCTCTTCATCGACCTCGACGGCTTCAAGGCGGTCAACGACACCATCGGGCACCAGGCCGGGGACGAACTCCTCGTCCAGGCCGCCCGCCGGCTCCAGGACGCCGTCCGCAAGGGCGACACCGCGTCCCGGCTGGGCGGCGACGAGTTCGCCGCCCTGATCGTCGGCGACACCACCCGCGACCGGGCCGCACGGGAGCGGCACATCCTGGAGCTCGCCGACCGCCTCAGGGTGACCCTCTCGCAGCCCTATCTGATCGATGGCAACGACGTCAGGGTCGCCGCGTCCATCGGCGTCGCCTTCGCCGAACCCGGCCTCGGCGCGGGAGAGATCCTGCGCAACGCCGACCTCGCGATGTACCGCGCCAAGGCGGGCGGCAAGGGCCGGGTCGAGCTGTACAAACCGCAGATGCAGCAGGACGTCGTCCGCAAGGCGGAACTCGCCACGCGGCTGCGGGCCGCCCTGCACGACGGCGAGTTCGCCCTGCTGCACCAGCCCGTGGTACGCCTCGACGACGGCCGGATCTCGTCGGTCGCCGCACTGGCGCGCTGGCGCTCCTCCCAGGGAGTGCTCTTCACGCCCGCCGAGTTCCTGCGGGTCGCGGAGGACAGCGACCGGACCGCCGAACTCGGCCGCTGGATCCTCGAGGAGGCCGTCGAACAGGCCGCCGACCGGACCGCGAGCGGACTCACCGTCCCGGTCGCCGTGCGCATGGGCGCCCGACGGCTGCTGGACCGGTCGATGCCGCTGGGCTCCGTGGAGGCCCTGCTCACCCGGCACGGACTGCCCTCCGGATCCCTGGTGATCGAACTGGCCGACCTGGACCCGAAGGTGTCCCTGGACGAACTGGAGCGCCGTCTGGGCGCGTTGCGCCGACTCGGCGTCCGGATCGCCCTCGACGGCTTCGGCGGCGGCTACGGCGCCCTCACCGCGCTGCGCCGGCTCCCCGTCGACATCCTCAAGCTCGACCGTTCACTGGTCGAGGGGGTCGTCGAGTCCGCGCGGCTGCACAAGATCACCAGTGGGCTGCTGCGGATCGCCTGCGACCTCGGGCTCCAGTCCGTGGCCGAGGGGGTGGACCTGCCCGAACAGGTGGTGGCCCTGCGCGCGATGGGCTGCACACACGGCCAGGGCATGGCGTTCTCCGGGCCGCTCGACGAGTACCGGCTGCGCCGGTCGCTCGCCACCGGCCGCTACTCCGTGCCCCACGGTCCCGTGGAACCCGCGTTCGCGGGCGGCGCCCCGGGGGTGTACACCAGTGGTGTCACCGCCGTCCTGGGGAGTGGAAGTGGACTGCGCTCACATACTGAGACTCCTGTCCCACCCACTTGACAGTCGGTGCGCGCCAGGGGGAGGGTCAATGCCATGCGCACCCGAATTCTCGTACTTGGAAAGCGCGTCGGCTGAAGCTGGTGACGCCCGGAAGACCCGGACTCCCAGCGACCCACACCCGGCGCGCTCCCCTCGCTTGCCTTCCGGCACGAGGGGTTTTTTGTTGCACAAAACGCAGTGAACCCGCAGTAGAACCCGCAGAAAACCCGCAGTAAAACCCTCAGCATCGAGAAGAGAATGCCGATGACCGAGCAGGCCACCGGGGCTCATCCGCAGCCCCGGCCCCGATCCGGAGGACACTCCGCAACCGTCGAGCACGTCACGGGCGCGCAGTCCCTCATCCGCTCCCTCGAGGAGGTCGGCGCCGAGACGGTATTCGGCATTCCCGGCGGTGCGATCCTTCCCGCCTACGACCCGATGATGGACTCCACCCGGGTCCGCCACGTCCTGGTCCGCCACGAGCAGGGCGCCGGCCACGCCGCCACCGGCTACGCGCAGGCCACCGGCAAGGTCGGCGTCTGCATGGCCACCTCCGGCCCCGGCGCGACCAACCTGGTCACGCCGATCGCCGACGCGCACATGGACTCGGTGCCGCTCGTGGCGATCACCGGGCAGGTCGCGTCGAAGGCGATCGGCACGGACGCCTTCCAGGAGGCGGACATCGTCGGCATCACCATGCCGATCACCAAGCACAACTTCCTGGTGACCAAGGCCGAGGACATCCCGCGGGTGATCGCGCAGGCCTTCCACATCGCGTCCACCGGCCGCCCCGGGCCCGTCCTGGTCGACATCGCCAAGGACGCCCTCCAGGCGAAGACCACCTTCTCCTGGCCGCCCACCATGGACCTGCCCGGCTACCGCCCCGTGACCAAGCCGCACGCCAAGCAGATCCGTGAGGCCGCCAAGCTGATCACCGCCGCCAAGCGGCCGATCCTCTACGTCGGCGGCGGTGTGATCAAGGCCGGCGCCACCGCCGAGCTGAAGGTCCTCGCCGAGCTGACCGGCGCGCCCGTCACCACCACGCTGATGGCGCTGGGCGCGTTCCCCGACAGCCACCCGCAGCACCTGGGCATGCCCGGTATGCACGGCTCCGTGGCCGCCGTCACCGGTCTGCAGAAGGCCGACCTGATCGTGGCCCTCGGCGCCCGCTTCGACGACCGCGTCACCGGGAAGCTCGACAGCTTCGCGCCGTACGCCAAGATCGTCCACGCGGACATCGACCCGGCCGAGATCGGCAAGAACCGCGCCGCCGACGTGCCGATCGTGGGCGACGCCCGCGAGGTCATCGCCGATCTGATCCAGGCGGTCCAGAAGGAGCACAGCGAGGGCCAGCCCGGCGACTACACCGCCTGGTGGAAGGACCTCGACCGCTGGCGCGAGACCTACCCGCTCGGCTACGACCAGCCCGCCGACGGCTCGCTCTCCCCGCAGCAGGTCATCGAGCGCATCGGCCGGCTCGCCCCCGAGGGCACGATCTTCGCGGCGGGCGTCGGCCAGCACCAGATGTGGGCCGCCCACTTCATCCAGTACGACAAGCCCGCCACCTGGCTGAACTCCGGCGGCGCCGGAACGATGGGCTACGCGGTCCCGGCCGCGATGGGCGCCAAGGCCGGCGCGCCGGCGAAGACCGTCTGGGCGATCGACGGCGACGGCTGCTTCCAGATGACCAACCAGGAGCTCACCACCTGCGCCCTGAACAACATCCCGATCAAGGTCGCCATCATCAACAACGGCGCCCTCGGGATGGTCCGCCAGTGGCAGACCCTGTTCTACAACCAGCGCTACTCCAACACGGTCCTGCACTCCGGCCCGGACGACGTCAACCCGAACGCGCGCGGCACCCGGGTCCCCGACTTCGTGAAGCTGTCGGAGGCGATGGGCTGCTACGCGATCCGCTGCGAGTCGCCGGACGACCTCGACAAGGTGATCGAGGAGGCGAACTCCGTCAACGACCGTCCGGTCGTCGTCGACTTCGTCGTCCACGAGGACGCGATGGTCTGGCCGATGGTCGCCGCCGGCACCTCCAACGACGAGATCATGGCCGCCCGGGACGTCCGCCCCGACTTCGGCGACAACGAAGACGACTGAGACGCGAAGACGCAGAGAGAGACGCAACGAACATGTCCAAGCACACGCTCTCCGTCCTGGTGGAGAACAAGCCGGGCATCCTGGCCCGGATCGCCGCCCTGTTCTCCCGCCGCGGCTTCAACATCGACTCGCTCGCCGTCGGTGTCACCGAGCACCCCGACATCTCCCGCATCACCATCGTGGTGAGCGTGGAGGCCCTGCCGCTGGAGCAGGTCACCAAGCAGCTCAACAAGCTCGTCGAGGTGCTGAAGATCGTCGAGCTGGAGCCGTCACAGGCCGTCCACCGTGAACTCGTTCTGGTGAAGGTGCGCGCCGACAACGAGACGCGCTCCCAGATCGTCGAGATCGTCCAGCTCTTCCGCGCCAAGACCGTGGACGTCTCCCCGGAGGCCGTGACCATCGAGGCCACCGGAAGCAGCGACAAGCTGTCCGCCATGCTCAAGATGCTGGAACCGTACGGCATCAAGGAGCTGGTCCAGTCCGGCACGATCGCGATCGGCCGCGGCGCCCGTTCGATCACGGACCGCTCGCTGCGCGCTCTCGACCGATCCGCGTAAGGCTGGAACCGGGCGGTCGGGGAAGCCCGGCCGCCCGTATACCGAGACCCCGAGACTTCCCTTCCGCCCGCCGTCATACGGTGGGACGCAACACCTGCACTCAAGGAGAGAACCCAAAGTGGCCGAGCTGTTCTACGACGCCGACGCCGACCTGTCCATCATCCAGGGCCGCAAGGTCGCGGTCATCGGGTACGGCAGCCAGGGCCACGCCCACGCGCTGTCGCTCCGTGACTCGGGTGTCGACGTCCGCGTCGGTCTGCACGAGGGCTCCAAGTCCAAGGCCAAGGCCGAGGAGCAGGGCCTGCGCGTGGTGACCCCCGCCGAGGCCGCCGCCGAGGCCGACGTCATCATGATCCTCATCCCGGACCCGATCCAGGCCCAGGTCTACGAGGAGTCCATCGCCCCGAACCTGAACGACGGCGACGCGCTGTTCTTCGCGCACGGCTTCAACGTCCGCTTCGGTTTCATCAAGGCCCCGGCCGGCGTCGACGTCGCCCTGGTCGCCCCGAAGGGCCCGGGCCACCTGGTCCGCCGCCAGTACGAGGAGGGCCGCGGCGTCCCCGCGATCGCCGCCGTCGAGCAGGACGCGACCGGCAACGCCTTCGCGCTGGCCCTGTCGTACGCCAAGGCCATCGGCGGCACCCGCGCCGGTGTCATCAAGACCACCTTCACCGAGGAGACCGAGACCGACCTGTTCGGTGAGCAGGCCGTCCTCTGCGGTGGCACCGCGGCCCTGGTCAAGGCGGGCTTCGAGACCCTGGTCGAGGCCGGCTACCAGCCGGAGATCGCCTACTTCGAGTGCCTGCACGAGCTGAAGCTGATCGTCGACCTCATGTACGAGGGCGGCCTGGAGAAGATGCGCTGGTCCGTCTCCGAGACCGCCGAGTGGGGCGACTACGTCACCGGCCCGCGCATCATCACCGACGCCACCAAGGCCGAGATGAAGCAGGTCCTCGCCGAGATCCAGGACGGCACCTTCGCGCAGAACTGGATGGACGAGTACCACGGCGGTCTGAAGAAGTACAACGAGTACAAGACGGCCGACTCCGAGCACCTGCTGGAGACCACCGGCAAGCAGCTCCGCAAGCTGATGAGCTGGGTGAACGAGGAGGCGTAAGCCTCACGCCAGAGGGCCGGGGCACACCGCTCCGGCCCTCTTGGCCATCCCGTCCCTACCCGGACGGGTGATCCTTCCGCGGAGGCGTGAGGCGACCTCCGTCGCAGCACTACACTGCTGCCTATATACGCGTTCAGGCCCACAGCGTCGTGCGCTTCACGCGGCTAAGCCCCTCCTCCGCCTGCGGCCGTCGGGACGGCCGTCCGCATGCTTTGGACTTGTGAGGACTCACGTGAGCTCGAAACCCGTCGTACTCATCGCTGAAGAGCTGTCGCCCGCGACCGTGGACGCGCTTGGCCCGGACTTCGAGATCCGGCACTGCAACGGAGCGGACCGAGCCGAGCTGCTCCCCGCCATCGCCGACGTCGACGCCATCCTGATCCGCTCGGCCACCAAGGTCGACGCCGAGGCGATCGCCGCCGCGCACAAGCTGAAGGTCGTCGCACGAGCCGGCGTCGGCCTGGACAACGTCGACGTCTCCGCCGCCACCAAGGCCGGCGTGATGGTCGTCAACGCCCCCACCTCCAACATCGTGACCGCCGCCGAGCTGGCCTGCGGTCTCCTCCTCGCCACCGCCCGCCACATCCCGCAGGCCAACGCCGCGCTGAAGAACGGCGAGTGGAAGCGCAGCAAGTACACCGGCGTGGAGCTGGCCGAGAAGACCCTCGGCGTGGTCGGCCTCGGCCGGATCGGCGCGCTCGTCGCCCAGCGCATGTCCGCGTTCGGGATGAAGGTCGTCGCCTACGACCCCTACATCCAGCCCGCCCGCGCCGCCCAGATGGGCGTCAAGGTGCTGTCGCTGGACGAGCTGCTCGAGGTCTCCGACTTCATCACCGTGCACCTGCCGAAGACCCCCGAGACGGTCGGTCTGATCGGCGACGAGGCGCTGCGCAAGGTCAAGCCGACCGTGCGGATCGTCAACGCCGCGCGCGGCGGGATCGTCGACGAGGAGGCGCTGTACTCCGCCCTCAAGGAGGGCCGGGTCGCCGGTGCCGGTCTCGACGTGTACGCGAAGGAGCCCTGCACGGACTCCCCGCTGTTCGAGTTCGACCAGGTCGTCTCCACCCCGCACCTCGGCGCCTCCACCGACGAGGCCCAGGAGAAGGCCGGTATCGCCGTCGCCCGCTCGGTGCGCCTCGCCCTCGCCGGTGAGCTCGTGCCGGACGCGGTCAACGTCCAGGGCGGTGTCATCGCCGAGGACGTCAAGCCGGGCCTGCCGCTCGCCGAGCGCCTCGGCCGGATCTTCACCGCGCTCGCCGGCGAGGTCGCGGTCCGCCTCGACGTCGAGGTCTACGGCGAGATCACCCAGCACGACGTGAAGGTGCTGGAGCTGTCCGCCCTCAAGGGTGTCTTCGAGGACGTCGTCGAGGAGACGGTCTCCTACGTCAACGCGCCCCTGTTCGCCCAGGAGCGCGGGGTCGAGGTGCGTCTGACCACCAGCTCCGAGTCGGCCGACCACCGCAACGTCGTGACCGTGCGCGGCACGCTCTCCGACGGCGAGGAGGTGTCGGTCTCCGGCACGCTGGCCGGTCCGAAGCACCTCCAGAAGATCGTCGCGGTCGGCGACTACGACGTCGACCTCGCCCTCGCCGACCACATGGTCGTCCTCAAGTACGAGGACCGTCCCGGTGTCGTCGGCACCGTCGGCCGGATCTTCGGCGAGGCGGGCATCAACATCGCCGGGATGCAGGTCGCCCGTGCGGCGGCGGGCGGCGAGGCGCTCGCCGTCCTCACCGTCGACGACACGGTGCCCTCCGGGGTGCTGAACGAGGTCGCCACGGAGATCGGTGCGACGTCGGCCCGTGCGGTGAACCTGGCCTAGCGGCCGGCAGTCCTCACACACGAACGCCGGACGGGCTGAACCAGCCCGTCCGGCGTTCGTTGTGTCACCGTCACTTCACACGGATCCTCCGCAGCGTCACCGTCGCCGCCACCGCCGCCCCCGTCAGCAGCACCGCCCCGGCGATCGCAGCGCCCTGCATTCCGCTGGTGAACGCCTCCCGCGCGGCCGTGGCCAGGCCGGGGACCCGGTCGGCGACCGCCAGCGCGCCGCCCAGTGTCTCGCGGGCCGGGGCGGGGGCCGAGGACGGGATCTCGTGGCGGTAGATCGCCGTGCCGATGGAGCCGAGGACCGCCATGCCCAGGGCGCCGCCGAACTCGGCGCCGGTCTCCAGCAGGGAGGAGGCGGAGCCCGCGCGCTCGGCCGGGGCCGCGCCCATCGCCAGGTCCGTCATCTGGGAGATGACCATGACGATTCCGGAGGCGAGGACCCCGCAGGCGGTCAGCACGAGCCACATCGAGTCGGTTCCGGCGAGCGCGAGCAGGGCGTACCCGGTGGCCGCGATCGCGAAGCCCGACGTCACGACGTGGGCCCGGTGGACGCCCTTGTGGACCAGCGCGGTGGCCAGCGGGGCGGCCATGCCGATCGGCACCGACGGGAGCAGCGCCCACAGGGCCGCCTCCAGCGCGCTCCGGCCGAGCACCGACTGCAGGTACTGCGTGGTGAACAGGGCCGAGCCCATCATCCCGAACGAGGAGACGAGGTTCAGGACGACCGCGGGACCGAAGCCGGGGCCGCGGAACAGGGCCGGGGAGATCATCGGGTGCGCGGCGGTGCGCTGACGGTGGACGAAGAGGGTGGCGAAGAGCAGGCCGACGGTGATCGAGACGACGTACTGCGGGTGCCAGCCCTCGGAGGGGATCTCCTTCAGGCCGTAGACGACGGGGAGCACGGCGGCCATCGAGAGCGGGACGCTCGGCCAGTCGAAGCGGCCGGGGTCCGGGTCCTTCGACTCGGGCAGCAGGACGGGGCCGAGGACCAGCAGCAGCGCCATCGCGGGCAGGTTGACGAGGAAGACCGAGCCCCACCAGAAGTACTCGACGAGGATCCCGCTCATCACCGAACCGAGCGCCACGCCGGCCGTCATGACCCCCGACCACAGGCCGATCGCCTTCGCGCGCTGCGCCGGATCACTGAACATCGTGCGGATCAGGGCCATCGTCGACGGCATCAGGGTGGCTCCGCCGACGCCGAGGAGCGCGCGGGCGGCGATCAGGGTCTCGGCGCTGTCCGCGTAGGCCGCTAGCAGGGAGGCCGCGCCGAAGGCGGTGGCACCGGCGAGCAGGAGCCGACGTCGGCCGATGTGGTCGCCGAGCGAGCCCATCGTCATCAGCAGTCCGGCCAGGACGAACGCGTAGATGTCGAAGATCCACAGCTGCTGGGTGCCGCTCGGTTCGAGGTCCGCGTTGATCGCGGGGATCGCGAAGTAGAGGACCGAGACGTCCATCGAGACCAGCAGCAGCGGAAGCATCAGGACGCCGAGGGCGGTCCATTCCCGGCGGCCTGCGCGTCCGGGCGGGGGTGTGGTGGTGCTCGTCGAGTTCGTCGTCGAGTGCGTCATGCCAAGGAATGTACGGGCGTCTTAAACGCTTGTCTAGAACGAATGTATAAGTCATGCGTATGGGACGTCTGTATGGATCGGCGGTAGGGTGGCGGCATGGGACACCGTGAGGATCTGCTCGAAGGCGCCAAGCGCTGCCTGCTGGAGAAGGGGTTCGTGCGCACCACCGCGCGCGACATCGTGAAGGAGTCGGGGACCAACCTCGCCTCGATCGGCTACCACTACGGCTCGAAGGACGCCCTGCTCACCCAGGCTTTCGTGGAGCTGGTCCAGGAGTGGGGGGAGAGCTTCGACCCGGCCGCGCAGCGCGACGCGGCCGACGGGGGCACGGTGGAGCGGTTCCACGACGTATGGGCGCGGATGCTGGCGTCCACGGACGCGTTCCGGCCCGTCTGGGCGGCCAGCCTGGAGATCGCCACCCAGGGCGAGCGCCTGCCCGAGCTGCGCAAGCTGCTGGCCGAGGCGCAGACCGAGGGGCGCTCAGGCCTCGTCGCCATGTTCACGGGCCGCGACGAGGCCACGCTCGACGAGCACACCGTCCGGACCCTCGGCGGCTTCTACCAGGCGCTGCTCAACGGGCTGATGGTCCAGTGGCTCTTCGACCCGGCGAGCGCGGTCTCGGCGGACGACCTGACGGCCGGCCTCCGCCAGGTCATCGAGGCCGCCACCGAGAAGTGACCCGCCGCTCCGGGAGTCGGGGCGCCGCCCGGTCGCTCACCGGTCGGCACCGGCCGGCCGCGGAGTTCGGAGGGGTCAGAGTCGGGCTGCCTTGAGTGTCATGTGGAGCAGCAGCCGGTCCTCGCCGTCGTCGAGGTCCAGGCCCGTGAGCTGTTCGACGCGCGACAGCCGGTAGTACAGGGTCTGCCGGTGGATACCGAGCGCCGCCGCCGTGCGGCCCGCCTGGCCCGCGCAGTCGAGATAGACCTCGGCGGTGCGGGCGAGTTCGTGGTGGGCGGGGGTCAGCAGGGGGCGTACCGCGGGGTCGTCAGCGGTGTCCGGGGACAGCGAGGTCAGCAGCCGGAACGGGCCGACCGACGCCCACCGGGCGACCGGCCCGAGCCGGGGTTCCGCGAGCGCGGCCCGCGCCGCCCCCGACGCCTCCCGCCAGGCGACCCCGAGCCCGCCCAGCCCCGGCCGCCCCACCGCGACCCCACCGACCCGTCCGCCCGCCCCACCCGCGAAGCCGGTGGCATCCCCCGCCCGCTCCAGCAACCGTCCCGCCACCGAGGTCGCCGGGGTCAGGACCTCCGGTGAGCGCAGGCGTACCAGGACCGCCAGACAGCGGGACGTCGAGCCCCACGGGGCCGTGCACAGGGCCGTCGCCCCCGGGAGGGTGCGCAGTGACGGGGCGTCGTCGGGGGTGGTGGCCGGCCAGGGGGCCACGCAGATCAGCGTGTGCGGGACGTCCGCGCGGACGCCGAGAGCGGTGCGGAGTTCCGCCAGGGCGGCGTCGTACGGCCAGCCGGGCTCGGCGGTCAGCACCGCCCGCAGCTCCCGGGTGAGGTCGGCCCCGTGCTGGGCCTCGTCGGCGAGCAGCGCGCCGATCCGCACGGTCACCTCCATCGCCGCCGCGAGCTGCCCCTCCGAGGGCCCGGGGTCGTCGGCGAGCAGCCAGACGTAACCGAGGACGACCCCCCGATGCCGCACGGGGAGACAGACCCGGCCCCGGTTCACGCCCGCCTCCGGGGTCGGCGGGATACGGACCGGGCCGGTGGCGCGGGTGATGCCGAAGCCCTCGAACCAGGTGCGCACCGCCGCCGTGGAGCGCCGGGTCAGGATCGAGCGGGCCCGCACCGGGTCCAGCGCGGACGCGTCCAGCTCGTCCTCGCTGTCGTACGCCCCGAACGAGATCAGCTCGAAGTCCCGGTTCTCCAGCGTCGCGGGAGCGCCCAGCAGCTCCGAGATCTCATCGACCAGCTCTTGGTAGTCACCTTGGTAATCGGCGGTCACCTGGGCATTCTCCCTCAGTCCCGCAGGCCTTCATACATCTGTCTGAGATCTGCGGCACGGATGCGTGACAGCTGTCGATGGCTGACGATCGGAGGGATCCTTAGGTTTCACGGTGGTTCTATCTGCTGGTTTGTGGAGGTGCCCCGTGCTGGGTCCCGTGATTCTTGCCGCGTCGCGCAGCGACCGGATGCGACGCCTGATCTCGGCGGCCCCGGTGACCAGGCAGGTCGTCGACCGCTTCATCCCCGGTGAGACCGTGGACGACATCCTCCCGATCATCGAGGAGCTCACCTCCCGCGGTCTGGACCTGACGATGGACGTCGTCGGCGAGGACATCACCACCCCCGAGCAGGCCACCGCCGCCCGGGACGCGTATCTGACGCTCATCGACCGGCTGCGGGAGCTGGAGCTCGGCGAGCGCGTCGAGATGTCCGTCAAGCTGTCGATGTTCGGCCAGGCGCTGGCCGGCGGTCACGAACTGGCGCTCGCGAACGTCCGCCCGGTCGTCGAGGCCGCCGCCCGGATCGGTACGACGGTCACGCTGGACGCGGAGGACCACACCACCCTCGACTCGATGTTCGCGATCCACGAGGAGCTGCGGAAGGACTTCCCGCAGACCGGGTGCGTCATCCAGGCCTACCTCTTCCGCACCGAGGCCGACGCCCGCCGCCTCGCCGCGGCCGGCAGCCGCGTCCGGCTCGTGAAAGGCGCGTACAAGGAGCCCGCCGAGGTCGCCCACCAGCACAAGCACGAGATCGACAAGGCGTACGTGCGGGTCCTGAAAACCCTGATGGAGGGCGAGGGGTACCCGATGATCGGCTCCCACGACCCCCGGCTGATCTCCATCGCCCAGGAGCTCGCCCACCGGGCCGGCCGCAAGTTCGACGAGTACGAGTTCCAGATGCTGTACGGCATCCGCGGCGACGAGCATCTCCGGCTCGCCGCCGAGGGCCACCGCATGCGCGTCTACACCGCCTACGGGACCGACTGGTACGGCTACTTCATGCGCCGTCTCGCGGAGAAGCCGGCGAACCTGCGCTTCTTCGCCCGCAGCATGATCAGCACCGGCTGAACCCGAACACCCGCTCACGTACAAGGAGTTACGGAACCCATGGACGCTGTGACCCAGGTCCCCACCCCCGTCAACGAGCCGGTGCGCGGCTACGCCCCCGGTTCGCCCGAGCGTGCCCGGCTGGAGGCCAGGCTCAAGGAACTGGCCGACAATCCCCTCGACCTGACCTGCACCATCGGCGGTGAGCGGCGGATGGGCGGCGGCGACGCGTTCGAGGTGGTCCAGCCGCACAACCACCGGGCCGTGATCGGCACCTACCGCAACGCCACCCAGGCGGACGCGCGGGACGCCATCGACGCGGCCCTCGCCGCCGCGCCCGCCTGGCGCGCGATGTCCTTCGACGACCGCGCCGCGATCATCCTGCGCGCCGCCGAACTCCTCGCCGGCCCCTGGCGCGAGACGATCGCCGCCTCCACCATGCTCGGCCAGTCCAAGACCGTGCAGCAGGCCGAGATCGACACGCCCTGCGAGCTCGTCGACTTCTGGCGCTTCAACGTCCACTACGCCCGCCAGATCCTCGCCGAGCAGCCCCCGGCCAACTCCCCGGGCGTGTGGAACCGCCTCGACCACCGCCCGCTGGAGGGCTTCGTCTACGCGATCACCCCGTTCAACTTCAGCGCGATCGCGGGCAACCTGCCCACCGCCCCCGCCCTGATGGGCAATGTCGTCGTCTGGAAGCCGTCGCCGACCCAGACCCACGCGGCCGTCCTGCTCATGCGGCTCCTCGAGGAGGCCGGTCTGCCCAAGGGCGTCATCAACCTCGTCACCGGTGACGGCATCGCCGTCTCCGAGGTCGCCCTCGCCCACCGCGACCTGGCCGGCATCCACTTCACCGGCTCCACCAAGACCTTCCAGTACCTGTGGAAGACGGTCGGCGCGAACATCGAGAAGTACCGCTCCTACCCGCGTCTGGTCGGCGAGACCGGCGGCAAGGACTTCGTCGTCGCCCACCCGAGCGCCGACCGCGCCGTCCTGAAGACCGCCCTCACCCGCGGCGCCTTCGAGTACCAGGGCCAGAAGTGCTCCGCGACCTCCCGCGCCTACATCCCGGCGTCGATCTGGAACTCCGGCTTCAAGGAGGAGTTCGCCGCCGAGGTCGACCACCTCAGCATGGGGGACGTCACCGACCTGTCGCACTTCATCGGCGCCGTCATCGACGAGCGCGCCTTCGCCAAGAACAAGGCCGCCATCGACCGCGCCCACGCCGACCCGACCTGCACCGTCGTCGCCGGCGGCACCTACGACGACTCGGTCGGCTACTTCGTCCGTCCGACCGTCGTCGAGTGCACCGACCCCGAGAACGAGGTCTTCACCACCGAGTACTTCGGCCCGTTCCTCGCCGTGCACGTCTACGAGGACGAGAAGTACGACGAGATGCTCACCCAGATGGAGTCGGTCTCCGCCTACGCCCTCACCGGCTCGGTGATCTCCGGCGACCGCGCGGCGACCGCGTACACCATGGAGAAGCTGCGCTACGCGGCCGGCAACTTCTACATCAACGACAAGTCGACCGGCGCCGTCGTCGGCCAGCAGCCCTTCGGCGGCGGCCGCGCCTCCGGTACGAACGACAAGGCCGGCGCCCCGCAGAACCTCACCCGCTGGACGCTGACCCGCGCCATCAAGGAGACCCTGGTCGCGCCGACCGACCACACCTACCCGCACATGGGCTGACCGCCCCGACGTACGGAACGGGCCGGGTCCGTCGGGGACCCGGCCCGTTCCGGCACGCTGACGCCCGGTGGAGAGCGTGACCGCCGACGACGGAGTCGGGCTGTGGGCGGCCTCGGCCGACGGCACGGGCTCTGGGACATGTTCCCTGGCGTACCCGGGCACGCCGGCCCCGCACGCCGCATGCGTCGCCCTCGACGTGCCGGTGCTGATCGTCGACGGCGCCCAGGACATCCGGCCCCGCTCGGCGGTGGACTCCCCGGAGCGCGCGCCGCCCCACGGCTTCCGGACGGCCGTGGTACCGGCGCTGCGCTAGCCCGGCATCTCCGTCCGCTCCCACCACTCGTACACGGGCAGCCGGCCCTGAGGCGAGTCCGCCTGGCGGCCGGTGGGCCGGAAGTGCTCGTAGCCGTTGCGGAGCTCGATCTTCAGGTCCGCACCGGGTGTCGTGATCGGGACGATCCGCTCGGGCAGATCGTCCGGGCCGCCCTCGAGGACCGCCTTCGCCGCGTTGCTCATGCCCTCACCGTTCCCGCTGCCGAAGACGCTGTCGCGTCCCCGGCCCAGGATCAGCCGTGTGGGCGATCATCGCAGGTCAGCCGGGTGTGACCCCATCCGGCGTCTCAGATAGTAGGAAGTCCGAGTAATTGTGCAGACAGCGGCGCGCTCCTCGCTTAGCTTTGTAGGAGCCGAACGTCTCGCTCGATCGAGCGAGGGCGGTCGAAAGCCGGGCCCGCGCAGGCAACCCCTGCGGCCCGTGCTCCCCGCCTGGGGGCAGCTCCCACGCCCATTAGGCAGTGGGGGAGTCTCGTACACCTTTCCGCACTCCCTGGTTCCTTCGAAGGAGTCGATTCCCCATGGCCGAGACGACCGTCCGCCGCCGAGTCCGCCACACCTCCCCCGCGAGCGAGTCCGACCGCAAGCAGGCCGCCGCCGCCCTCCAGCGCGCCCTCGACCGCCGCGACAACGGCGGCGAGACCGGCCACCTGTAGGCACCGCTCACCCCGCATTCCGGGAGCCGCACCCGCACGGGGCGCGGCGCGGGGCCCGAACGGGACTTCAGGCCCCGCGCCGCACCTCGAACCGGTCGATGCGCCGGCCGTCCTCCGCGAGCGCCGACACCGTCAGCCGCGCCGAAGGCCCGCCGGTCGCCTCCACCGACAGGAACGAGAAACCCCGGTAGCGCACCCGCGACCACTCCACGGTCTCCGCCGCGTTCTCGCGCGAGCGCGTCCAGTGGAAGGATTCCACCGCGTCGCGGTCGCGGACATGGCCCTCGTAGCTCTCCGGCGCGTCCGCCGGGAAGCCGTACAGATCACGGCCGCCGCCGCCCGCCGTGACGTACACGGTCCCGTCCCGTGTCGGATCCGTGGATCCCCCGACGGGGACGGTCCGGCCGACGCGTCCGCCCTTCAGCGCGTCCGTGCGCTCGTAGACGTGGTTGTGCCCGTTGACCACCAGATCCACCTGGTACCGGTCGAACAGCGGCTGCCACTCGGCCCGCACCCCGCCGTCCGAGGCGTGCGCCGAGGTCGAGTAGGCGCAGTGGTGGAAGAAGACCACGACGAAGTCGACGTCGGCCGAGGCCCGCAGCGCGGCCAGCGTCCGCTTCAGCCACGCCGTCTGCCGGCCCTGTGTGCAGCCCAGGTTCGCGGGGATCTCGTACGACACGTCGTTCGCGTCCAGCGCCACCACGCCCACGTTGCCGTAGGTGAACGTGTACACGCCCGGGGCGGTGCGCGGGTCGAAGCCGGTGTCCGGCAGGGAGAAACGGGCGAGCTGGCCGCCGTAGCCGTCGGGGGAGTACCAGGCCTCCATGTCGTGGTTGCCGGTCGTCACCATCCACGGCACCGACCGTGCCACCGGCTCGCTCTGCTTCAGGAAGGCGTCCCAGGCGGTCGGGTCGTAGCCGTCCGTCTTCTCGCCCCTGCCGGTCCCGTCGGCGTAGCAGATGTCACCGGCGTGCAGATGGAAGGCGGGTGCCGCCTTCAGCAGCAGCCGGTCGATCGCGGCGGCCGACCGGCCCACCCCCTGGTCGCCGAACGCGGTGAACACGAACCGCTCGGCGCCGGCCGGTGCCGTACGGAACGAGGTGATCGTGGCCCGGTGGTCCGCGTCGGCCGGGTCGAAGCCGTCGTGGCCGACGCCGTAGTAGTACGTCGTTCCGGGCAGCAGGTCGGACAGCGAGGCGTGCACGTAGTACTGGTCGAGCGCCGTGCGCACCCCCTCCACCCCCGGGGTGTGCAGCACCCGCACCTCGGCCTTCACCTTGTCGCCCAGGTCGTCGGGCCGTGTGCCGATCCGGATGTACGGCTCGCGCACGGCGGCCGGGACCTGCCAGGAGATCCGCATCCCGGTGCGCGGGTCCGCGCCGAAGGCGAGATGGCGGCCGAAGGGCACGGCCGAGGAGCGCTCCGTGGACCGCAGGGCGGGTGCGGACGATGTCCTCGGCGCGGGGGAGTCCGCCCCGCACCCCGTCAGCAGCCCGCCCGCCGCCACCGCCCCCGCCGACACCAGCGTGCGGCGCCTGGTCAGTTTCGTGCGCAGGTACTCGTACTGCTCCGCCATGCTCATCCCGTGGGCGAGGCGGGGCGGGATGCCGACATCCGGTGTCTCCATGCGTCCGAAGCTTCCCTGCTCCCCCAACGCCTGTCCTGCGTACGGGTGAACGCCGTCCGAAGGGAACCCCGCCCTCGCCCGTCCGGGTGTCCGTATGGCGGACCGAGCGTGTCATTCCATGGGACCAGGAGTACGGTGCCGACATGTCTCGCAGCATCAATCTCGCAGTGATCCCCGGTGACGGCATCGGCCAGGAGGTCGTGGCCGAAGGTCTGAAGGTCCTCTCCGCCGTCCTTCCGCAGGATGTGAAGCTGGAGACCAAGGAGTACGACTTCGGCGCCCGGCGCTACCACGCCACCGGTGAGACCCTCACCGACGACGACATCGCCGCGCTCAAGCAGCACGACGCGATCCTGCTCGGCGCGATCGGCGACCCGTCGGTCCCGTCCGGCGTCCTGGAGCGCGGCTTCCTGCTCAAGCTCCGCTTCGCCTTCGACCACCACGTCAACCTGCGGCCCTCGAAGCTGCTGCCCGGCGTCGACACCCCGCTCAAGGGCCAGCCGGCCATCGACTTCGTCGTGGTCCGCGAGGGCACCGAGGGCCCGTACACCGGCAACGGCGGCACCATCCGCAAGGGCACCGAGCACGAGGTCGCCACCGAGGTCTCGGTGAACACCGCCTTCGGTGTCGAGCGTGTCGTGCGGGACGCCTTCGCCCGCGCCCAGGCCCGTCCGCGCAAGAAGCTCACCCTCGTCCACAAGAACAACGTGCTGGCCTTCGCCGGTCACCTGTGGACGAACGTCTTCACCAAGGTCGCCGCGGAGTTCCCCGAGGTCAGCACCGACTACATCCACGTCGACGCGGCCACCATCTACCTGGTCACCGACCCGGGCCGGTTCGACGTCATCGTCACCGACAACCTCTTCGGCGACATCATCACCGACCTCGCCGCGGCCGTCTCCGGCGGCATCGGCGTCGCGGCCTCCGGCAACATCAACCCGTCCGGCGAGTTCCCGTCGATGTTCGAGCCCGTCCACGGCTCGGCCCCCGACATCGCAGGCCAGGGCAAGGCCGACCCGACCGCCACGGTCCTGTCCGTCGCCCTCCTCCTGCGCCACCTCGGCTACGAGACCGAGGCCGCGCGCATCGACGAGGCCGTCTCCGCCGACCTCGCGGAGCGCACCGGCAAGCCCGCCCGCAGCACGTCCGAGATCGGCGACGCGCTGTCCGTACGAGTAGCCGGCTGACCCCGCCGCCACTCGAAATCTTTCGAAGCCGCCGGGTCGCATCCGCACCCGGCGGCTTCCGCATGTCCCCGCCGGGTGAAACCATCAGCCCCGGGTCGCATTCACGCCGTTTTCTTCCCGCCGCGCCGCTTGCGATAATCGAACGCGGAGCCGCGGAATGAGGCAATGCTCGGACGTCCTACTACTGGCCACCGGCCGTACGGGCGTGAGCGCGGCCCGTCACTACAACCGGTGAAGGACAACCACTCATGACGACGCCCACGATCGAGCTCAAGCCCTCCGCCAGCCCCACCGCCGCCGCCGAGCGCGAGGCGGTCCTGGCGAACCCCGGGTTCGGCCGCCACTTCACCGACCACATGGTGACGATCAAGTGGACCGAGGGCCGCGGCTGGCACGACGGCCAGCTCGTCCCCTACGCGCCGATCCCGCTCGACCCGGCGACCAACGTCCTGCACTACGCCCAGGAGATCTTCGAGGGCCTCAAGGCCTACCGCCGCCCCGACGGCTCCGTCGCCACCTTCCGCCCGGATCAGAACGCCAGGCGTTTCCAGCGCTCCGCCCGCCGTCTCGCCATGCCCGAGCTTCCCGTCGAGACCTTCATCGAGGCCTGTGACGTCCTGGTCGCCCAGGACAAGGACTGGGTGCCCGCGCACGGTGGCGAGGAGTCCCTCTACCTGCGCCCCTTCATGATCGCCACCGAGGTCGGGCTGGGCGTGAAGCCGGCCAACGAGTACCTCTTCCTCGTCATCGCCTCCCCGGCCGGCGCCTACTTCCCCGGCGGCGTGAAGCCCGTCTCCATCTGGGTCTCCGAGGACCACGTCCGCGCCGTCCCCGGCGGCATGGGCGACGCCAAGACCGGCGGCAACTACGCCGCCTCCCTGCTCGCCCAGGCCGAGGCCGCCGCGCAGGGCTGCGCCCAGGTCTGCTACCTCGACGCGGTCGAGCGCAAGTGGGTCGAGGAACTCGGCGGAATGAACCTGTACTTCGTCTACGGCAACAAGATCATCACGCCCTCGCTGACCGGGTCCATCCTGGAGGGCGTCACCCGTGACTCCCTGCTCAGCGTCGCCCGCGACCTCGGCTACGAGGCCGAGGAGGGCCGGGTCTCCGTCGACCAGTGGCAGCGCGACTCCGAGAACGGCACCCTGACCGAGGTCTTCGCCTGCGGCACCGCCGCCGTCATCACCCCGGTCGGCACGGTCAAGCGCACCGGCGCCGAGTGGCAGCAGTCGGGCGGCGAGCCCGGCGAGGTCACCCTGAGGCTCCGCCGGGCCCTGCTGGACATCCAGCGCGGCACGGCCGAGGACCGCCACGGCTGGATGCACCCGCTGGGCTAGGGGGTGTTTCGAAAGTCCGCACAGCACCGGCGGCGCCCGGCACGTACTCGCGCCGCACCGGCCGAAACCCCGAGTACGTCCAGTACGAGGGCTTGCGTCCGGCACGCCGAGAGCACGCACCGGACACCGCGGGCACCGCACAGGACTTTCGAAACACCCCCTGGTCGCCCCGCTGGGCCGGCCACCCCGCCCTCCCTTCCACAGGGCCGCTCCCGACACCGGGGGCGGCCCTGCCGTGTGTCCGGCCCGGTGCGTCGGCCAACCGGGCGGGGGACGGGGGGAACGGCATGGTGCGCGCAGACCTCGCGAGGCGCGGTCGGAGACCGGTGGCCCGGAGCCGGGCAGGGGAGAGCGCAGGGACGACCTTTCAGCCGCCCGCGCGCCCAGGGGCTCCCCCGGCCGCCGACGCGGACGGGGGAGCCGCCACAGGGGCCGGGATGCCCGGCGACGATTTTGAGCGTCACTCAAACAAACCCCCGAGAAGCCTTACGATCTCCATGGCAAGCCACTTAGAGTGGCGTTCGAACCATCGGAGGTCAACGTGAGACTCACCCCCACGGAACGCGACCGCCTGCTGCTCTTCGGCGCCGCCGAACTGGCCCGGGCCCGCCGCGCCCGGGGCCTCAGGCTGAACGTCCCGGAGGCGACCGCCCTCGTCGCGGACACGGTCTGCGAGGCGGCCCGGGACGGGCTGCGGCTGGCCGAGGCCGTCGAGCGCGCCCGCTCGGTGCTCGGCCCGGACGACGTCCTGCCGGGCGTGGCGGACGTCGTCACCGAGGTGCACGTCGAGGCCGTCTTCGACGACGGCTCACGGCTCGCGGTGGTCTGCGACCCGATCGGCGGCGGACTCGGCGACCGCGCCCCCGGCGCCCTGCTGCCCGGCCAGGGGTACGACGAGCCCGGGGCGGCGATCCGGCTGACGGTGACCAACACCGCGACCGTGCCCGTCTCCGTCACCTCCCACTTCCACTTCTTCGAGGCCAACCCGCGGCTCGACTTCGACCGTTCGGCCGCCTACGGCATGCGGCTGGCCGTGCCCGCGGGCTCGTCGGTGCGGTTCGGGCCGGGGGAGTCGCTGGAGGTCGGGCTCGTGCCGATCGGCGGCGCCCGGGTCGCCGTCGGCTTCGCCGGACTCGTCGACGGTCCGCTCGACGCACCCGGCGCCCGCGCGAGGGCGCTGCGTCACGCCGCCGCCTGCGGCTACCTCGGCGTACCGCAGGCCCCCGGCCGGCAGGACGCACGATGAGCCGCCCCGGAGGCCACCCCGCCGAGGCCCGCCGCCTCACCCCGTACGAGTACGCCGCCACCCACGGCCCCCGCGCCGGCGACCGCGTCCGCCTCGGCGACTCGGGGCTGGTCGTGCGCGTCGAGTCCGACTCCCAGCTCCCCGGCGACGAGTTCCTCGCCGGGTTCGGCAAGACCGCCCGCGACGGACTGCATCTGAAGGCCGCCGCCGTCCGCGACACCTGTGACGTCGTGATCAGCAACGTCGTGGTGATCGACGCCGTCCTCGGTGTGCGCAAGGTGTCCATCGGCATCCGCGAGGGCCGGATCCACGCGATCGGGCGGGCCGGGAACCCCGACACCCTCGACGGGGTCGACGTCGTCGTCGGCACCGGGACCTCCATCGTCTCCGGCGAGGGGCTGATCGCCACCGCCGGGGCCGTCGACACCCATGTCCATCTGCTGTCGCCGCGGATCATGGAGGCCTCGCTGGCCTCCGGCGTCACCACGATCATCGGGCAGGAGTTCGGCCCGGTCTGGGGTGTCGGCGTCAACTCGCCCTGGGCGCTGCGGCACGCCTTCGGCGCGTTCGACGCCTGGCCGGTCAACATCGGCTTCCTGGGCCGGGGTTCCTCCTCCCACGACGCGCCCCTGACCGAGGCGCTGGCCGAGGGCGGCGCCTGCGGCTTCAAGGTGCACGAGGACATGGGCGCCCACACCAGGGCGCTGGACACCGCCCTCAGGGTCGCCGAGGAGCACGACGTCCAGGTCGCCCTGCACAGCGACGGCCTGAACGAGTGTCTCTCCGTCGAGGACACCCTCCGGGTCCTGGAGGGCCGCACCATCCACGCCTTCCACATCGAGGGCTGCGGCGGCGGACACGTCCCCAACGTGCTGAAGATGGCGGGCGTCCCGAACGTCATCGGCTCCTCCACCAACCCGACCCTCCCCTTCGGCCGGGACGCCGTCGCCGAGCACTACGGCATGATCGTCTCCGTCCACGGCCTGAAGACCGACCTGCCCGGCGACGCCGCCATGGCCCGCGACCGCATCCGCGCCGGCACCATGGGCGCCGAGGACGTCCTGCACGACCTGGGCGCGATCGGCATCACCTCCTCCGACGCGCAGGGCATGGGCCGGGCGGGCGAGACCGTCCGCCGTACCTTCGCCCTGGCCGGGAAGATGAAGGCCGAGCTCGGCGCCCCGGACGACGGTCACGACAACGAGCGCGTCCTGCGGTACATCGCCAAGCTCACCATCAACCCCGCCCTGGCGCACGGCCTCGCGCACGAGGTCGGCTCGATCGAGCCCGGCAAGCTCGCCGACATCGTGCTGTGGCGCCCGGAGTACTTCGGCGCCAAGCCGCAGCTCGTCCTCAAGGCCGGCTTCCCGGCGTACGGCGTGACCGGCGATCCGGGCGCGGCCACCGACACCTGCGAACCGCTCGTCCTGGGCCCGCAGTTCGGGGCGTACGGCGCCACGCCCGCCGACCTCTCCGTGGCCTTCGTCGCCCGAGCGGCCCTCGACCAGGGCCACGACGGGATGCCGACCCGCCGCCGCCGGGTCGCCGTCCGCGGCACCCGCGGGATCGGCCCGGCCGACCTGCGCCGCAACTCCCGTACCGGAGCGGTCGACGTGGACGCGCGCACCGGCCTGGTCACCCTCGACGGCGAGCCCCTGCGCTCCCCGGCGGCCCAGTCCGTCTCCCTGAACCGCCTGTACTTCCTCTGAGACCTCTTCCTCCGAAGGACACCGGACATGACCACACCCGCCGCCGACGGCTTCCGCATGCCCGCCGAGTGGACCCCGCACGAACGCACCTGGATGGCCTGGCCGGGACCCAACCCCACCTTCGCCGACGACGAGGACCTCGCCGCCGCCCGCGCCGCCTGGGCGCGGGTCGCCCGCACCGTCCGCCGCTTCGAGCCGGTCACGGTGGTGTGCGGGCCGGGCCAGTCGGCGCAGGCCGTCTCCCTGCTGGGCGAGGGCGTCGACGTCGTCGAACGCGACCTCGACGACGCCTGGATGCGGGACATCGGCCCCACGTTCCTGACCCGCCCCGACGGTGAACTCGCCGCCGTCGACTGGACGTTCAACGGCTGGGGCGCCCAGCACTGGGCCCGCTGGGACCACGACGCGAAGATCGCCGCGAGTGTCGCCGACCTCGCGGGGGCGCGGACGTACGCCTCGAAGCTGGTCAACGAGGGCGGCGCGATCCATGTCGACGGCGAGGGCACGGTGCTGCTGACGGAGACCGTGCAGCTCGGCCCGGAACGCAACCCGGGCCGGACCCGCGAGGAGGTCGAGGCCGAGGTCCACGCCATGCTCGGCACCCGCAAGGCGATCTGGCTGCCGCGCGGGCTGACCGCCGACTACCCCCCGCACGGCTACGGCACCCTCGGCCACGTCGACATCGTCGCCGCCTTCGCCGCGCCCGGCGTGGTCGTCGCCCACCGGCAGCCCGACCCGGCCCACCCCGACCACGCCATCACCCAGGAGGTCATCGGCATCCTGAGCGCCCAGACCGACGCCCGGGGCCGCCGTCTGCAGGTCGTCGACGTCCCCGCCCCCACGGTCCTGGAGGCCGAGGGGCACTGGGCCGACTACTCTTACATCAATCACTACCTCTGCAACGGCGGAGTCGTCCTGTGCGGCTTCGACGACCCGCGCGACGAACTCGCCGCCGACATCTTCCGCCGTCTCTTCCCCGACCGCGCGGTCACCCTGGTCGACGCCCGTACGATCTTCGCCGGCGGTGGAGGCATCCACTGCATCACCCAGCAGCAGCCGAAGGCAGCCACCGTATGAGCCCGACCCGGCGCACCCCGGCCCCACCGCGGGAACGCATCCTCGCCGCGGCCATGGCGATGATCGCCCGACTCGGCCTGGAGAAGCTCACCATGGCCGGGCTCGGACGCGAGGTGGGGATGAGCAGCGGGCACCTCCTCTACTACTTCCACTCCAAGGACGAACTGCTGCTGCAGACGCTGGAGTGGAGCGAGGGACGGCTGGGCGCCGAGCGGGCGCGCCTGCTGACCGTGCCCGGGAGCGCGCGCGACCGGCTCGACGCGTACGTCGATCTCTACGTCCCCGACGGGCACCGCGACCCGCACTGGACGCTCTGGCTGGAGGTCTGGAACCGCTCGCAGAACGCCGACGACGCCGCCCGCGACCGGCAGGCCGCGATCGAGGGCGCCTGGCACCGCGACCTGGTGGCCCTGCTCGCTGAAGGGGCGTCGCGCGGCGAGTTCCGCCCGGTCGACCCCGACCGGTTCGCGGCCCGGCTGCGGGCCCTGCTGGACGGCTTCTCCATCCATGTGGCGATCGGACTGCGCGGCACGGACCGGGAGCAGGTGCTGGCGCACGTACGGGAGTTCCTGGACGCCGCGCTGCTCGCATCCTGAGACACCCGGCTCAGGGCGGTCCGGCTTGTGCCAAACTGCCCCCGTGCTCTCGTTCGCCACGATTATTGGCAGCAGGCGCGCCGGTCCGCAGTGACCGCCACGTACGACCAGGTACGGGTGGCCACCGTCGTCCTCGACCCGCGCGCAGACCTCTCGCACCCGCGAGAGGTTTTTCGCTTTTCTGGCCCACCCGCAGCCGGGAGCGAGCGCACGAGGGACCATGGGGACGGTGGAGCCGGTCATTCCGGTAAGACCGAAGATCCACAACAGGAGCCTTGAGACCATGACCGAGACGGCAACCAGCGAGCTCGACGACTCGTTCCACGTCTTCGACACCACCCTGCGCGACGGCGCCCAGCGGGAGGGCATCAACCTCACCGTCGCCGACAAGCTCGCGATCGCACGGCACCTGGACGACTTCGGCGTCGGCTTCATCGAGGGCGGCTGGCCCGGCGCCAACCCCCGCGACACCGAGTTCTTCGCCCGCGCCCAGCAGGAGATCGACTTCAGGCACGCCCAGCTCGTCGCCTTCGGCGCGACCCGCCGCGCGGGTGCCAAGGCCTCCGAGGACCCTCAGGTCAAGGCGCTCCTGGACTCGGGCGCCGGGGTGATCACCCTGGTCGCCAAGTCCCACGACCGGCATGTGGAGCTGGCCCTGCGCACCACCCTGGACGAGAACCTGGAGATGGTCCGCGACACCGTGTCCTTCCTGAAGGACCAGGGCCGCCGGGTCTTCGTCGACTGCGAGCACTTCTTCGACGGCTACCGCGCCAACCCCGAGTACGCCAAGGCGGTCGTGCGCGCCGCCTCGGAGGCCGGCGCCGATGTCGTCGTCCTGTGCGACACCAACGGCGGCATGCTCCCCGCCCAGGTCCAGGCGGTCGTCTCCACCGTCCTCGCCGACACCGGCGCCCGGCTCGGCATCCACGCCCAGGACGACACGGGCTGCGCGGTCGCCAACACCCTCGCCGCCGTGGACGCGGGCGCCACCCATGTGCAGTGCACGGCCAACGGCTACGGCGAGCGCGTCGGCAACGCCAACCTCTTCCCGGTCGTCGCCGCCCTGGAACTGAAGTACGGCAAGAAGGTCCTCCCCGAGGGCCGGCTCCGCGAGATGACCCGGATCTCCCACGCCATCGCCGAGGTCGTGAACCTCACGCCCTCCACCCACCAGCCCTACGTCGGTGTCTCCGCCTTCGCCCACAAGGCCGGCCTGCACGCCTCCGCCATCAAGGTCGACCCCGACCTCTACCAGCACATCGACCCCGAGCTGGTCGGCAACACCATGCGCATGCTGGTCTCCGACATGGCGGGCCGTGCCTCGGTCGAGCTCAAGGGCAAGGAACTCGGTGTCGACCTCGGCGGCGACCGCGAGCTGGTCGGCCGGGTCGTCGAGCGGGTCAAGGAGCGCGAGCTCAAGGGCTACACGTACGAGGCGGCCGACGCGTCCTTCGAGCTGCTGCTGCGCACCGAGGTCCAGGGCGGCAAGCCGCTGCGCTACTTCGAGACGGAGTCCTGGCGGGCCATCGTCGAGGACCGCCCCGACGGCACCCACGCCAACGAGGCCACGGTCAAGCTGTGGGCCAAGGGCGAGCGGATCGTCGCCACCGCCGAGGGCAACGGCCCGGTGAACGCCCTCGACCGGACCCTGCGGGTGGCGCTGGAGAAGATCTACCCCCAGCTCGCCAAGTTCGACCTGGTCGACTACAAGGTCCGCATCCTCGAGGGCGTCCACGGCACCGAGTCCACCACCCGGGTCCTGATCTCCACGACCGACGGGGCCGGCGAGTGGTCCACGGTCGGTGTCGCGGAGAACGTCATCGCCGCCTCCTGGCAGGCCCTGGAGGACGCCTACACCTACGGCCTGCTGCGGGCGGGGGTCCAGCCCGCCGAGTGACCGGCGTCAGAACCCCCGCCACACGTTGTCGAAGGCGGCGTCCTCCACACGGCGCCGCTGCCGTACGGCCTCCAGCTCGGTCAGCGCCCCGTTGACCGCCGCGAGCACGGTCACCACCGCCTCGTCGGCCGGGACCGGGGGCTCGTCCGCCGCTCCCTCGGGGATGCCGAGAGCGGCGGCGAACGAGGCGAGCACGGGCTCGCGCGAGGTCCAGCGCTCGGCCGCGTGGGCCCGGTCCGGTGCCTCGGCGGCGACCTCGTGGCCGTTCCTCGGCGCCAGCAGCCGGTACCGGGGCCGGCCGGCCCGCTCCTGCGCGTCCAGTTCGTTGGCGTAGGCCTGGGCCAGGCCGTCCCCCCGGCGCCACAGCCAGTCCTCGACGGACTCGTACGGGGACTGCCGGACGAGGGCCGCCGCCGCCCCGTCCAGCAGCCGGTCGCCGGTGGCCGGCGGCAGCCCCGGCACGATGCGCTCGTCGTCCAGCGTGACCGCCTCGGCGGCGAGCAGGTCGACCAGCTCGGCCCCCGCGAGGGCCAGGGAGAGGTCGCCCCTCTCCACGGGCCGGGCGGACGGGACGTCGAGGGAGACGATCAGCAGATCCTGCGCAGTGGTCATGGCGGACTCCAGGTCGGTTGCCCCCATGATCCCTCCCTCACCGGCCCGGGGCGAGAACACGTCTTGACGGGCCCGCGGGGCCTTAGTTAACTCACGTCATGATCTAAGACATGAGTGAACCCGAGAGCCGAGGGAAGGTCCATGCCGAGAACCGCCCTGCTCGTCTCCACCGCCCTGTTCGCCGCTCTGCTGTCCCCGACCGCCGCCCACGCCGCCGCCGACCCCGCCCCGACCCCCGTCGACCGCTTCGAGGGTGAGGTCCCCTTCGCCTCCCAGCCCGCGGAGGGCATCTTCACCTGGGGCAGCGACGCCGACGACCCGCCCACGCTCCGGCTGGCCGACCGCGCCGACGCACCCGAGGGCGAGCGGGTCCTCACCGGCACCTACGCCATCAGCGGCTGGGGCGGCTTCACCCATGACTACGCCGCCACCGGGCCCGCCCGCGACTGGTCCGCCCACCAGGGCATCCGCTTCTGGTGGGAGGGGCGCGGCGACGGCCGAAGGATCGCCTTCGAGATCAAGGACGGCGGTGCCCACGGCGAGGCCTCCGAACTGTGGACGACGTCCTTCACCGACGACTTCACCGGCTGGAAGCGCGTCGAGATCCCCTTCACCGACTTCGCGTACCGCACCGACTACCAGCCGGTCGGCGGCATCGACCACGTCCTCGGGCTGACACGGATGTGGGGGTACGCGGTCACCCTCCCCACCGGGGCCGGCGGTGACTTCGCCCTCGACGGCGTCGAGCTCTACGGCCGCGCCGACCAGTCCCTGCGCGCCTCCGTCATCACCGACGCGGCCGTGTACCCGGTGACCGAGGGCGGCGCGGCGACGGTCCGGGTCACCCTCGCCACCACCGGCTCCGCCCCCGTCGACGAGCCCGTGACGGTGACCTACGAGACCGCCGGCGGCACCGCCACGCCCGGCCGGGACTACACCCCGGTCACCGGCGCCCTCACCTTCCCCGCGGGCACGGCGTCCGGGACCTCCCGCACGATCCGGATCCCGACCCTGAGGGACCGCACCGCCGAGGCCGCCGAGACGATCCCCCTGAAGCTGACGGTCACCGGCGCCAAGGCCCCCGCGGAGATTCCGCAGATCGTGGTCGACGCGCACGGACTGCCGTATCTGAACAGCAAGGCGCCGGTGCGGAAGCGGGTCGCCGACCTGCTCTCCCGGATGTCCCTCGCGGAGAAGGCCGGCCAGATGACCCAGGCCGAGCGCGGCGCGCTGACCGCACCGGGCGACATCGCCGCGTACGACCTCGGCTCGCTGCTGTCCGGCGGCGGCTCGACCCCCACGCCCAACACCCCCGAGGCCTGGGCGAGGATGATCGACGGCTTCCAACTCCGGGCGCGGGCGACGAGGTTCCAGATCCCGCTGATCTACGGCGTCGACGCCGTGCACGGCCACAACAACCTGGTCGGCGCCACGGTCATGCCGCACAACATCGGCATCGGGGCCACCCGCGATCCCCGACTCGCCCAACGCACGGGCGAGGTGACCGCCGCCGAGGTCCGCGCCACCGGTGTCCCCTGGGACTTCGCGCCCTGTCTCTGCGTCACCCGCGACGAACGCTGGGGCCGCTCCTACGAGTCCTTCGGTGAGGACCCGGCGCTCGTGGAGTCCATGGAAACGGTGATCCAGGGCCTCCAGGGCGCCCCGGACGGACGGGACCTGAAGGACGACGACAAGGTCCTGGCCACCGCCAAGCACTTCGTCGGCGACGGCGGCACCACCTACGGTTCCTCCACCACCGGCAGCTACACCATCGACCAGGGCGTCACCGAGGTCACCCGCGATCAGCTCGAGGCGATCCACCTCGCGCCGTACCAGGAGGCGGTCGACCGGGGGATCGGCACGGTCATGCCCTCGTACTCGTCCCTGGACATCGCCGGGGACGGGCAGGGCCCGGTCAAGATGCACGCCCGCGCCGACCTGATCAACGGCGTGCTGAAGGGCCGTATGGGCTTCGACGGGTTCGTCATCAGCGACTGGGCCGCCATCGACCAGCTCCCCGGCGACCTCGCCTCGGACGTCCGTACGTCGGTGAACGCGGGCCTGGACATGATCATGGTCCCGTACGCCTACCGGGACTTCACCCGGACCCTGATCGACGAGGTGACGGCCGGCCGGATCAGCGAGCGGCGGATCGACGACGCCGTCTCCCGCGTCCTCACCCAGAAGTTCCGCCTCGGCCTCTTCGAGCATCCCTACGCCGACACCACCGGGGCGGCGCGGATCGGCTCCCGGGAACACCGGGCCGTGGCACGGCAGGCGGCCGCCGAGTCCCAGGTACTGCTGAAGAACTCCGGCGGGCTGCTGCCCCTGAAGACGACGGAGAAGGTGTACGTCGCCGGATCCAACGCCGACGACATCGGCAACCAGACCGGCGGCTGGACGGTCACCTGGCAGGGCGCGTCCGGGAACACCACCCCCGGCACCACGATCCTCGGGGGGATGCGCGCGACGGGTGCGTCCGTCACCTACTCCCGGGACGCCTCCGCACCCCTGACCGGCTACGACGTCGGTGTGGTCGTCGTCGGCGAGACCCCGTACGCCGAGGGCGTCGGCGATGTCGGCAACGGCCACGACCTGGAGCTGAGCCCCGCCGACCGGGCGGCCGTGGACCGGGTGTGCGCGGCCATGAGGTGCGCGGTCCTGATCGTCTCCGGGCGCCCCCAACTGATCGGCGACCGGCTCGGCTCGATCGACGCCCTGGTCGCCTCCTGGCTGCCGGGCACCGAGGGGGACGGGGTGGCCGACGTGCTCTACGGCCGCCGCCCCTTCACCGGACGGCTCCCCGTGACCTGGCCCCGCTCCGAGACCCAGCTCCCGATCAACGTCGGCGACACGACGTACGACCCGCAGTACCCGTACGGCTGGGGTCTGACGACCCTGACGAAGACATCCGGGGGCGGACTGTCCACCCTGTACCGGCTGGCGGACACGGCCGCACGGGCGCACGGCGAGGGGGCGGGCCGCGGCGCCGTCGACCGGGCCCGCGAGATCGTCCAGCGGCACCTCGGCGACCGGATCACGGCCGCCTCCGCGAAACCCTTCGCCGAGGCCGACCATCTGCTGCTGAGCGGACGGTACGCGCAGGCGGTGCGCAAGCTGATCGCGGCGTATCGCGCCGGGTGACCCTTTTGGGGGGCTTCGGGTAGTTTCGAAGCATGAAGGGTGTCGTACGGCCCCGAAGCCTCCCCGTGCTGCTCGCGGCGCTGGCCCTGGCGTTCCTGACCGTGCTCGCCCCGCGCGCGGCGGCCGCGACCAGCGTGTCGAGGATCGCCGACGCCCTGCGCGAGAGCCCCGTCTACGTGGACCCGGCCGCGTCCGCCCAGCTCTCGGCGGCGGACGCGGACGCGCTGCGGCGCAGGATCGAGCACGCCGGCAAACCCCTGTTCGTCGCCGTCCTGCCGGCCGACTACCCGACCGCCCGGCTCTTCACCGACCTGCGCACGGCCACCGGGGTCACCGGTCTGTACGCGATCCGCCTCGGCGACCGCTTCGACGCCCGCGCCGACTCGGTCGTCCTGCCCCGCACGGCCGTCGGGAACCTGGTGGCCAGTGTCCAGGACGAGCCCGACGCCGCGTCCCAGCTCGGCGCCTTCACCGACCGGGCCCTCGTGAACATGGGCGGCTCGGCGCCCGCGAGCTGGGGCTCGTCCGACGGCGGGGGCGGGATCTCCACGGCGGCCCTGGTCACCGCGGGAGTCGTGGTCGTCGCGGGCGGGGCGGGCGCGTACACCCTGGTCCGCCGCAACCGCCGCCGCCACGAGGAGGAGCAGCGGGCGGCCCTGGAGAAGCTGCGGGTGGTGGTCGACGAGGACATCACCGCCTTCGGCGAGGAACTGGACCGCCTCGACTTCCACCCGGCCGAGGCGGGCGCCGACGACGCGATGCGCGCCGACTACGAACGCGCGCTGGACGCCTACGACCGGGCGAAGTCGGCCATGGCCGGGGCGAACAGACCGGAGGACGTGCGCGCCGTCACCGAGGCCCTGGAGGACGGCCGCTTCTCGCTCGCCCAGCTCGCCGCCCGGCGCGAGCGGCGGCCGCTGCCCGAACGCCGGCCGCCCTGCTTCTTCGACCCCCGTCACGGCCCCTCCGTGACGGACGCCGACTGGACCCCGCCCGGCGGCGCCCGGCGCGAGGTGCCGGTCTGCGCGGCCGACGCCACCCGGCTGGCGGACGGCCGCGATCCGGTGATCCGCGAGGTGGACAGCGACTACGGGCGCCGCCCCTACTGGGAGGCCGGCCCCGCCTACGGCCCCTGGGCGGGCGGCTACTTCGGCGGCGGCCTGCTGCCCGGCCTCCTCGTCGGCACCATGCTCGGCGGTCTGATGGCCACCCCGTCCTACGCGACCGACTACGGCACGGGCTACGGCGACTTCGGCGGCTACGACGGCGGCGACGTCTCGGGCGCCGACTTCGACCCGGGCGACTTCGGCGGCGACTTCGGAGGCGGCGACTTCGGCGGTGGCGGCGACTTCGGGGGCGGGGGCGACTTCGGGGGCGGGTTCTAGGGCGCCGGGCTGATCGCGCCGTCGGGGTTGTGCAGGTTCTTGTGCCGGAACGGGCACGGGAACGGGCCCGGCGCGGGGCGGCGTCGGGCCCGTGCGCCCCTGAGGGCGGTGGTTCAGAGAGAGGCCGCCGCGGAGGCGATGGCCGAGGCGAAGGTGGACACCTCGGAGTAGACGCCGGGGGCGTTGGGCCGGGCGCAGCCGATGCCCCAGCTCACGATGCCGACCTGGATCCACGCGTTGGCGGAGTCACGGCGGAACATCGGGCCGCCGGAGTCGCCCTGACAGGTGTCGACGCCACCGGAGGCGTACCCGGCGCAGATCTCGTCGCTCGCGACCAGCCCGCTGTACCCGCTGTACGTCCGGCAGGTCGCGTCGCTGACGAACGGCACGGTGGCCTTGAGCAGGTACCGCTGCTGGGCGCCGCCCTCGGTCGCGGCGCCCCAGCCGGCGATGGTGAAGGTGCCGGTGTTGTACTGCGTGGTCGTGGCGATCTTCAGCGTCGGCAGGTTGATGGGCTGCGCGAGCTTGATGAGGGCCCAGTCCTTGCCGTTGCCGTTGTAGCCGGGGGCCCGGTAGACGTACGTGGACCGCACCTGGACCCGGCCGCTGGTGGACTGGAGGTCCACGACGCCGGCGGTGGCGGTGATGCTCGTGTTGGCGCCGGTCCCGCTGACGCAGTGGGCGGCGGTCAGCACGATCTGCTGGGTGTAGAGGGCGCCGCCGCAGCCCATCGAGAGCCGGACCATGAACGGGAACTCGCCCTGCGTGGCGCGGGTTCCGCCGATGACGGGGGAGGGGGCGGCCTGGGCGGCCGAGACGGGCTGCAGGCTGGCGACGGCGAGCGCGGTGGCGCCGACGGCCGCGAGTCTCTTGAGGGCGGTGAGGAGCTTCTTCATGGTGCTGCCTCCGTGGGGGGTGGAGAGACGTCTCCGCGTCTGGCGTGCCCATGTCACACATCAAGGCAAAAGAAAAACCCATGCGCTGGCATGAGCAGGTCAAGTTCGTGCCTGGATTATGTGAACTCCCTGAGCCCTCGCACAAGGGGTGCGATTCAGCCACTCGCCCGTGCCACGGGCCGCCGTGACACCTCTACGGTGGTCGTATGACCGCAGCAGCCGATCCAGGGGCGGGCCTCGCCTTCGTGTCCGTCGACGAGCTCGACGCGTGGCTCGCAGAGCATCCCGCGCCCTGTCCGGGGCTCTGGGTGAAGATCGCGAAGAAAGGGGCGGGGGTCGCGTCCGTCAGCGCGCGGGACGTCAACGACGTCGCCCTGTGCCACGGGTGGATCACCGGGCAGCGCAAGGGGCTCGACGAGCGGTACTACCTGCAGAGGATCACCCCGCGCCGGGCCGGCAGCCTCTGGTCGATGGTCAATGTGCGGCGGGTGGCCGAGCTGACCGCCGAGGGGCGGATGCGGCCCGGCGGACTCGCCGAGGTGGCCGCGGCGCAGGAGGACGGCCGCTGGGAGGCGGCGTACGCCTCGCAGAAGGAGGCGGACGTCCCCGAGGAACTGCTCGCCGCGCTGGAGGCCCGTCCGCGCGCCAAGGCCGTGTTCGACGGGCTCGGCAGGACGGAGCGGTACCTCGCCATGCTCGACCTGCTCCGCGCCCGCACCCCGCAGAGCCGGGCGACTCGACTGGCGGCCGCCGTCGCCCGGCTGGAGGCGGCCGCCGACGAGTCCCGGTGAGACGCGGTCAGTCCTGGGCCGCCGACTTGGCGAAGTCCAGCAGCTGTTCGAAGTCGATCGCCCCCGGATCCCCGTGTGTGTTCTCGGGGACGTGCATGTGCCCGCACACCCCCTGGAACGCGTTCCACCGCTGGAAGCTCATCCGCTGCCCGCCCCCGTTCCCGGCGGACCGCGGATACGCCGGCCACAGCGACGGCCCGCGCAGCGGCACGTCGTGGTGGATGTGCATCCACGCCAGATACCGCGCCACGCCCCGCAGCGCCCATTCGGGAGCCTCGGGCCAGTAGACGTGCGCCGGTTCGCCCGTGCGCCACTTGGCGTGCCGCTCGGGGTCGCAGGTGCCGACGAGCTCCACCTGGCAGACGTTCAGGGTGTTCGTCTCCACCCCGCCGCGCAGATTCACCAGCGCGCGCGAGGAGACGTCGATGTCGAAGTGCTGGTACCACCGCAGCCGTCTGGCGCCGAAGTCCGGCACCGCGGTGAGGTTCGGCGCGCTGGCGCCGCCCTGGTAGCCGGGCAGCGAACGGCCCTCGGTGGTGTGCAGAACGACGGCGTTGACCTCCATCCGGTCACCGCCGAACGTGCTCTGGTACCAGTGGTCGCGGTTCGCGCCCGGGTAGTGCTGGGGTCCGGTCCTGGTGCTCATGACCGCGACTGTGGCACAGGTCACAGATGGCGGCCGGGAGCATTCCGCTTCCGGCCGCCATCTGCTGTTTTCTGAATTTTTCTGTTCCGCTCCGGACCTCGGGTCACGCGTTCTTGATCGCCGAGATGTCGAAGTTCAGCTTTATCTTGTCCGAGACCAGCACGCCCCCGGTCTCCAGCGCCGCGTTCCAGGTCAGGCCCCACTCGGAGCGCAGGATCTCCGCCTTGCCCTCGAAGCCGACGCGCTCGTTGCCGAACGGGTCCTTCGCCGCGCCGTTGAACTCCAGGTCGATGGTGATCTGCTTCGTCACGCCGAGGATGCTGAGGTCGCCGGTGATCCGGTAGTCGTCGCCGCCCAGCGCCTCGGCGGAGGTGGAGCGGAAGGTCATCGTCGGGAACTCGTCCGTCCTGAAGAAGTCCGAGCTCTTCAGATGGCCGTCACGGTCGGCGGACCCGGTGTCGATGCTGTCCATCTTGACGTCGATGGAGGCCGTGGACCGGGACGGGTCGGTGCCGTCCAGGTGCAGGGAACCGGTGAAGTCGTTGAACTTGCCCTTGACGTTGGTGACCATCGCGTGCCGCGCGACGAAACCGATCGTCGAGTGCGCCGGGTCGAGCGCGTAGTCGCCGGTGAGTGCGGCGAGGTCCGGCGACACCGCCGCGGCGGTGGTCCCGTCGGTGTCCTTGCGGCCGAAGATGCCCATGACGTGCCTCCTTGGGGGACGAGAAGATCCTTTATGTTGAATCTTCAACGACGTCAACGTGGGCCACACTAGACCTATTCCGCCGCCGACCCGGTGAGGCTCGCCGTCACTCCCACGGCCGATGTCCCCGGCGTGCCGCGCGCCCGGATGTGAAGCGAGTCTCACCCGTCACCTTTGTTCGACCCCTACAAGCCACATGCCTCCTGAGCAGTCAGAACGGCTGCATGCCCCCATGGTTCTGTTCGGTGGTACCAGGAAAACGCTCCGAGGACTGTACGGAGTCGACGTCTCGCTTTCCTTGGTGGGCTTCGTAAGGTCGCTACATGACCGTTTTGGAAGAGACGACGGGTGAGCCGGACGCGGTGCCCTCGGAGCCCGCCGACGCTCGCGGGCGCGTGGCCGAGCTGCACGTGATCCGTGCGCAGGCGCTGGCCGGCCCGAGCGAGAAGGCGACCCAGGCACAGCACGCCAAGGGCAAGCTGACCGCCCGGGAGCGCATCGAGCTGCTCCTGGACCCGGGTTCCTTCCAGGAGGTCGAGCAGCTCCGCCGGCACCGGGCGACCGGGTTCGGCCTGGAGGCCAAGAAGCCGTACACCGACGGTGTCATCACCGGCTGGGGCACGGTGGAGGGCCGTACGGTCTTCGTCTACGCCCATGACTTCCGCATCTTCGGCGGCGCGCTGGGCGAGGCCCACGCCACGAAGATCCACAAGATCATGGACATGGCCATCGCGGCCGGTGCCCCGCTGGTGTCGCTCAACGACGGCGCCGGCGCCCGTATCCAGGAGGGCGTCTCCGCGCTCGCCGGTTACGGCGGCATCTTCCAGCGCAACACCAAGGCCTCCGGGGTCATCCCGCAGATCTCGGTGATGCTCGGTCCCTGCGCGGGCGGCGCGGCCTACAGCCCCGCCCTGACCGACTTCGTCTTCATGGTCCGCGAGACCTCGCAGATGTTCATCACCGGCCCGGACGTCGTCAAGGCGGTCACCGGCGAGGAGATCACCCAGAACGGCCTCGGCGGCGCCGACGTGCACGCCGAGACCTCCGGTGTCTGCCACTTCGCCTACGACGACGAGGAGACCTGCATCGCGGAGGTCCGCTACCTCCTGTCGCTGCTGCCGCAGAACAACCGTGAGAACCCGCCGCGCGTCGAGTGCGCCGACCCGGCCGACCGCCGCGGCGACGTCCTGCTCGACCTGGTCCCGGCCGACGGCAACCGGCCGTACGACATGACCAAGGTCATCGAGGAGATCGTCGACGACGGCGAGTACCTGGAGGTCCACGAGCGCTGGGCGCGCAACATCATCTGCGCGCTGGGCCGCCTCGACGGCCAGGTCGTCGGCATCGTCGCCAACCAGCCGCAGTCGCTGGCGGGCGTCCTGGACATCGAGGCCTCGGAGAAGGCCGCGCGCTTCGTCCAGATGTGCGACGCGTTCAACATCCCGATCCTCACTCTTCTGGACGTACCCGGCTTCCTCCCCGGCGTCGACCAGGAGCACGGTGGAATCATCCGCCACGGCGCGAAGCTCCTCTACGCCTACTGCAACGCGACCGTGCCCCGGATCTCGCTGATCCTGCGCAAGGCGTACGGAGGTGCCTACATCGTCATGGACAGCCAGTCCATCGGTGCCGACCTCACCTACGCCTGGCCGACCAACGAGATCGCCGTGATGGGTGCCGAGGGCGCCGCCAACGTCATCTTCCGGCGGCAGATCGCCGAGGCCGAGGACCCCGAGGCCATGCGGGCCCGCATGGTCAAGGAGTACAAGGCCGAGCTGATGCACCCGTACTACGCGGCCGAGCGAGGTCTGGTCGACGACGTCATCGACCCGGCCGAGACCCGCGAGGTCCTCATCAGGTCGCTCGCGATGCTCCAGTCCAAGCACGCCGACCTGCCCTCGCGCAAGCACGGCAACCCCCCGCAGTAACCCGGCGGACTCTCCCCGATCCCTCTGCGGAAACCTCTCTCACGGAGACTGACACCCATGAACACTCCCGACATCCGCGTCGAGAAGGGCAACGCCGAGCCCGAGGAAGTCGCCGCCATCACGGCGATCCTGCTGGCCCGCGCCGCCGCCCGCACCTCCGAGCCCACCCAGGCCCACCGCCCCCACCGCAAGGCGGGCTGGCGCCGCCTGGAGCGCGAGGGCGGCTTCCGCGCCCCGCACAGCTGGCGGTAACGCCGCGCTCGCCCGAGCCGCCGATACGGCGAGAAGGGCCCCCTCCGCCGGGAGGGGGCCCTTCTGCGTGCGCGGCTCCGCCGGCCGCCGAACGCGAACGGCCCCTGGGCCCCACTCCAGGGGGCACAGGGGCCGTTCGCACGTCGATCCCTACCGCAGGCGGGCCATCAGCGCGTGCTCGACGAGCGTGATGAGCGCCGACTTGGCGTCCGAGCGGTGCCGGGCGTCGGTCGTGATGATCGGGGTGTCCGGGCCGATCTGCAGCGCCTCGCGCACCTCTTCGGGGTTGTACGGCTGGTTGCCGTCGAAGCCGTTGAGGGCGATCACGAACGGCAGACCGCTGTTCTCGAAGTAGTCGACCGCGGGGAAGCAGTCGGCGAGACGACGGGTGTCCACCAGGACGATCGCGCCGATCGCGCCGCGCACCAGGTCGTCCCACATGAACCAGAACCGGTCCTGGCCGGGCGTGCCGAACAGGTAGAGGATCAGGTCCTGGTCCAGGGTGATACGGCCGAAGTCCATGGCCACCGTGGTGGTGGTCTTGTCTCCGGTGTGGGTGAGGTCGTCGATGCCCGCCGACGCGGACGTCATGACGGCCTCGGTACGCAGCGGGTTGATCTCCGAGACGGCCCCGACGAACGTGGTCTTGCCCACGCCGAAGCCACCCGCCACCACGATCTTCGCCGAGGTGGTGGAGCGGGAAGGACCGCCGCTAGAGCTTGCGAAGTCCACTGAGCACCCTTTCGAGCAGTGTCACGTCTGGCTGGCCGCCGGCGTTCTCGTCGCCGCCGGGCTGATGGATGGCGACCAGTCCCGCCTCCGCCAAGTCGGCGACGAGGATCCTGGCCACGCCGAGAGGGATGGTCAGGAGGGCCGAGATCTCGGCCACCGACTTGATCTCACGGCACAGGTTGCAGATCCGCTGATGCTCGGGCAGCTGGCCCTGCATCTGGTGCGGCTGCGCAGTGGTGTGCACCAGCGCCTCGATGGCGAGCTGGTAGCGCGGGCGCGTCCTGCCGCCGGTCATGGCGTACGGACGCACCAGGGGGTTGTTCGACGCTCCGGCGGGCGCCGGCTCGGGGGCGCGTCGCTGCGGCTGCACGGGCTGGATGCGCGGGGCCGACGGCTGGTCGTACGGCGAGGGCCCGGGGCCCTGGGGCGCGTACGGCCGCTGCTGGCTCGGTGCGGAGGGGAAGTTGTAACGGTTCGGGTTCTGGGTACCGTCGCCCGGGCCCTGGGGAGGACCGTACGACCAATTACCCGAATTCGAACCGCCTGGGGGTGTTGCCACTTTCTCTCCTCCTCCGACTGTGCCGGGCACCCATCACTATGGAGCCGCGTCCCGAAACCCTACGGCCTCGGGACGCCAAAACGCACCGTCCTACTGTCAGTTGAGCAGGCTCCCTTGGAGCTCCGCACGAAGGTCGGGCGTCAGAACCGTGCCGGCACGGTCCACCAGAAGGGCCATCTCGTACCCAATGAGGCCGATGTCCGCCTCGGGGTGCGCGAGCACCGCGAGCGAGGAACCGTCAGAAATGGACATGATGAACAGGAATCCCCGCTCCATCTCCACAACCGTCTGGTTCACGCTGCCACCCTCGAAGATGCGGGAGGCACCCGCCGTCAGCGAGGTCAGTCCGGAGGCGACGGCCGCCAGCTGATCGGCGCGGTCGCGGGGAAAACCCTCGGACATCGCCAGAAGGAGTCCGTCGGCGGAGACCACCACCGTGTGGGACACCCCCGGGGTGTTGTCCACGAAGTTGGTGATCAACCAGTTCAGGTTCTGTGCCGCCTGGCTCATCGGGCTCACACTAACGCTCCTGGTTGTAGGTGCTGTCAGGACCGAAGCCCTGGCCGTTCGTTTCACTGCCTGCGTTGCGTCCGCGCTGGACGCCTCGACGCAGGTTGCTCAGCCTGCCCCGGACGTCCTCCGGAGCGCGGGAGATCTGAGGACCTCCCTGGGGGGTGGTCTCGGCGGCTCCCTCGACCAGGTTGGCCTTGGGCACCCGCCGCGGCAGGCCGGACGAGGTCACCCCGCCCGCCTTGGGCTTCCGGAGCTGTGCGGCCTGCTGCCAGCGCGCGTCGTTGGCCGAACGCCAGCCGCTCTCGCCGTTGCTCTCCGAAGGGGAGGCCGGCGCTTCCGTGTGCACGGGCCGCGCGGCGCCGTTCGAACCGTTCGCCGCGGTGGATCCACGGCGGGGAAGCCCGGCGTCGGTCAGCTCGTGGACGGCGGAGGGGGCCGGTCCCGGACGGTCGAAGCCTACGCGGTCCTGCTCACCCGCGTCAGCGGCCTGCGAGGATTCCGCTTCCGGAGCGTACTGGTCCGGGTAGCCGTTCCGGTAGCCGGACTGCTGGGGCCAGTCGTCCTGGTAGGACTTCTCCTCGTACGCCGGGTAGCCGTCGCCCGCCGCTGCGTGCGAGGCCCCGCGCTCCTCCTGGGCCGGCTCCGCATACGCCGGGTCCGGGTAGCCGCCGTTGGCCGCGAAGCCGTTGTTCTGCGGCACCCCGTTCGGGGCCGAGAAGGACTCGCCCTGCGGCATCCCGTCGTTCGGCGCGAAGTACTGCTCGTCGTACGCAGGGCGCTGCCGCTCCCCGTACGGCGCCTGCTGCGGCTCCTCGTACGCCGTGCGGCCGTTCTGGCCGTCCGCGCCCTCGTACGCCCCCGGCTGGTCCACGAACGCCGTCTGGCTGCTGTCGTAGCCCGTCGGCGCCGCGTCGAAGCCGTTGTCGTACGACGGCTGCTGCTGCGGGGTGCCGTCGAAGCCCTCCGCGAAGGCGGGGATCTCCTGGGTGTGCTGCGGCTGACCCGCCTGGGACTCCAGGGCCGCCTTGCGCTCCTCGCGCATCAGCGAGCGGCCCACGGGGTCCAGGTCGCGCAGGTCGTCCGGAACCTCGTAGCGGCTGTCGTCGAAGCCGAGCTCGGCGGCCGTGCGCATCGGCAGGCCGTTGCTGAAGTCCTCGCCCGGGAGCTGCTGGTGCTGCTCCGGGATGATCTGCGAGACGGTGAACTCGTCGCGCTCGGGCTGCTCGCCGCCGCCACCGTGGGTGATGGCGTCCGGGAGCATGACCAGCGAGGTGGTGCCGGCCTGCTCGCCCGAGGGGCGGAGCTGGACCCGGATGCCGTGCCGGTCGGACAGCCGGCCGACCACGAACAGACCCATGCGCTGCGAGATCGCGGCGTCCACGGTCGGCGGGTTGGCCAGCTTGTGGTTGATGTCCGCGAAGTCCTCGGCGGTGAGACCGATGCCCTTGTCGTGGATCTCGATCATGATCCGGCCGTCGGGCAGTCGGGTCGCGGTCACCCGGACCTTGGTCTGCGGGGAGGAGAACGTGGTGGCGTTCTCCAGCAGCTCGGCCAGCAGGTGCACGAGGTCGGTCACGGCGCGGCCGTGGATCTCGGCCTCCGGCACGCCGGAGAGCTCGATGCGCTCGTACTGCTCCACCTCGGAGGAGGCGGCGCGCAACACGTCGACCAGCGGGACCGGCTGGTCCCAGCGGCGGCCGGGCTCCTCGCCGGCGAGGACCAGGAGGTTCTCGCCGTTGCGGCGCATACGGGTCGCGAGGTGGTCCAGCCGGAAGAGGTTCTCGAGCTGGTCCGGGTCGGCCTCGTTGTTCTCCAGATCGGTGATCAGGGTCAGCTGGCCCTCGATCAGCGACTGGTTGCGGCGCGAGAGGTTGGTGAAGATCGCGTTGATGTTGCCCCGCAGCAGGGCCTGCTCGGCGGCGAGCCGGACGGCCTCGCGGTGGACCTGGTCGAAGGCGCGGGCGACTTCGCCGATCTCGTCCCGGGTGTTGATCGGGATGGGCTGGACACGGGTGTCGACCCGGCCGGGGTCGGTGCGCGAGAGCTGGTCGACCAGCATCGGCAGACGCTGCTCGGCGATACCGAACGCGGCGTTGCGCAGCTGACGCATCGAGGTGCTCATCTGGCGGGCCATGAGCGAGGCGATGATGAACGCGGCCAGCAGGGCGATGATGACGATCGAGGCGTTGATGATCGCGTCGCGCTGGGCGTCGGAGGCGATCGCGCCGGCGTCGTCCACCGCGCGGTTGATGAGCTCGGTCTCGACCTGGCTGTACCCCTCGAACTTCAGGGTCGAGGCGGCCATCCACGACTTGGCGGTGACGCCCTGGTCGGCAAGCTGGGCGGGGGTCTGACCGCTGCCGATCAGCTTGATCATGTCGGTCATCGACGGCGGCGCGACGTACGTCTGGCCCGCGGCCTCCGTCTTGGCCTTGGCGTCGGCCGCGGCCTGCTCGCCCTCGGCCTGCTTCTCCTTCATGACCTCATTGAGGCGCGCGGCGTCCTGGGTGGTGCCACCGGAGCCGTACTCCTGGACGGCGACCTGCTCCAGGTAGGCGTACGAGGTGAAGGAGATGAGCTGCGACTTGTACGTGGCCTCGTCCGGGCTGGGCCGGACCAGCAGGTGCATGCCGATCGCGCGCTGCAGGGACTCGGCGCCCTTGGCGAGGGCGATCGCGTAGACCGTACGGCCGTAGGCGGTGATGTTGCCGGTGCCGAGGCCGAGTTCGTTGGAGAACTCCATCAGCAGGTGCTCGACCGCGACGTAGCCCTCTTCGGTCTGGACCGGGTCCATCTTCTTGGTGTAGGCGGCCGCGCGGATCTTCGTCAGCGCCGGCTCGGCCTCCTCCACCAGGTTCAGACGGCGCTTGAGGCCCTCCTTGTCGGGCATCCCGACCGTTTCCTGGTGGAAGGCGGCGGCCTTCTCGTCGGTGACGGCGCGGGCCTGCTTGACGACGGAGTCGTCCTTCTTGTTCTCCAGCAACGGCTCGGCGCTCAGGTCGCGCTCGTTGAGGAGGGCCTCGGCGTACTCACCGGCGGCGGCCACGATCTTCGCGACCTTCTCGGCGTCGCGGGCCTCCTGCCAGGTGTCGATCGAGCCCTTCACCTGGAAGCCGCCCATGACCAGGCCGACCAGCACGGGTATGAGCAGGATCGCGTTCAGCCTGGTCGGCACCCGCCAGTTGCGGGGCGACAGACGGCCACCGCTCTTGGGGGGTGCGGCCGTCGGCTCCGAGCCGGGCACAGGGGCGGGCGCCGCTCCGCGCGGCGGCGGCGTGAAGTTGCCCCGGGCCGCCGGCTCGGGACTTTTCTTGCTTCGCCTCACTCGACCAACAACCTCTCGGCGGTCGGCACCTTCCGTGCCGCAGTGTCTCAGAGCCCGGTCAGCCATCGACCATCAGTACGTCATTGACTATTGGGCAGTTCAGGCATTCCAGCACGACGCCCTGCGCAGTTCCAAACATGGAGAAGTGCCGGTTCGAAGTGATGTAAGCCCCACGTAAAACGGTCAAAAAGAGCGAGCCCCGTCAAAAGACGGGGCCTTCGTGCGCACAGTGAGACCAAGTGACCGCGACGCGTGGCGGTACCACCCGATTCCTCTGCCGAAACGTTATGAACACCGGAGCCGGCCGTGTCAAAGGCCACAGCCGGCTCCAAAGGGTCTACGACAACTGCCGTACTCCATGGTGATGTTGAAAGTTACCGCAAACGCGCCATGAGCGCATGCTCGACCAGCGTGATGAGCGCCGACTTGGCGTCCGAGCGGTGCCGGGCGTCCGTCGTGATGATCGGGGTGTCCGGGCCGATCTGCAGCGCCTCGCGCACCTCCTCGGGCTGGTACGGCTGCTGCCCGTCGAAGCCGTTGAGGGCGACGACGAACGGCAGCCCGGAGTTCTCGAAGTAGTCGACCGCGGGGAAGCAGTCGGCGAGACGACGGGTGTCCACGAGCACGACCGCCCCGATCGCGCCGCGCACCAGGTCGTCCCACATGAACCAGAACCGGTCCTGGCCGGGCGTGCCGAACAGGTAGAGGATCAGGTCCTGGTCCAGGGTGATACGGCCGAAGTCCATGGCCACCGTGGTGGTGGTCTTGTCCCCGGTGTGGGTGAGGTCGTCGATGCCCGCCGACGCGGACGTCATGACGGCCTCGGTACGCAGCGGGTTGATCTCGGAGACCGCGCCCACGAACGTGGTCTTGCCCACGCCGAAGCCACCCGCCACCACGATCTTCGCGGAAGTGGTGGCCCGGCCCCCGTCAGAGCTTGCGAAGTCCACTGAGCACCCTTTCGAGCAGCGTCACGTCCGGAGCGCCGCCGTTGTTCTCGTCGCCGCCCGGCTGGTGGATGGCCACCAGACCGGCCTCGGCGAGGTCCGCCACCAGGATCCGGGCCACACCCAGCGGCATGGCCAGCAGCGCCGAGACCTCGGCGACCGACTTCACCTCGCGGCACAGGTGGCAGATGCGCTGGTGCTCCGGGAGCAGCCCCATCAGTGCTGCCGGGTCGGCCGTGGTGCTGATCAGCGCCTCGATGGCGAGCTGATAGCGCGGCCGGGTCCGGCCGCCGGTCATCGCGTACGGACGCACCAGCGGCTGGTCGCCCTCATCCCCGTACGGCTCCGCGTACGGATCATGATGGGCGGGGGGCGGGGTCATGGATCCTCCGGGCGGGACAGCATTCTCGGTCAGTCGTGCCGTCCGTCGAGGCCGGTGGGGGGATTGTGTCGGCCGGACGGTGATTGCGTGAGGTGGGTGGTGCCGGGGCCGGTCAGTGGAGCAGACTGCCCTGGAGTTCGGCGCGCAGGTCCGGGGTGAGGACCGCGCCCGCGCGGTCGACCAGCAGCGCCATCTCGTAGCCGACGAGGCCGATGTCGCACTCGGGGTGCGCGAGCACGGCCAGGGAAGAGCCGTCCGAGACGGACATGAGGAAGAGGAATCCTCGCTCCATCTCGACGACCGTCTGGGCCACACTGCCGCCCTCGAAGATCCGGGACGCGCCGGCCGTGAGCGAGGTGAGCCCCGACGCGACCGCCGCGAGCTGATCGGCACGGTCGCGCGGGAAGCCCTCGGACATCGCGAGCAGGAGCCCGTCGGCGGACACGACGACGGTGTGGGACACCCCGGGGGTGTTGTCCACGAAGTTGGTGATCAACCAGTTCAGATTCTGTGCCGCCTGGCTCATCTGACTCAACTAACGCTCCTGCGGGTGAGTGGGGCTCGGGAAACTGCCGGTCTGACCGTTGCCGGCCTGACGACCCTGCGCGATGCCCCGACGAAGATTGGTCAGCCGTCCGCGTACGTCGTCAGGCGCACGCGAGACCTGCGGACCGGTTTGGTGCTGTTGCTGCTGTGCCGTGCCCGGGACCAGGTTGGCCCGGGGGACCCGGCGCGGCAGACCGGAGGTGGTGACCCCGCCCGCGGCCGGCTGCCGGACGCGCTCGGCCTGCCGGACGAGTTCGTCGTTCGGCGAGGTGCGCCACGAGGAGGTCGAGGGGCCGCCCGCCGCCGGCCGCTGAGGGGCGGCCGGAGCCGGCGGCTGCGCCGGCGGAGCCTGCGGCGCGGGAGCCTGCTCGCCCGCCTGCGGACCGCCGTGGAACCAGTTGGTCTCCAGCGTGTCGTACAGCGGGGTGCGACCGTCGCCCGGACCCTGGGCCGGCGGCAGCGCCTCCGGCTCGGGACGGTGGGCGGGACGCGGCGGAACCTGCGGCCGCGGCGAGCCGTAGCCGTTGGTCCCGTTGATCTGGGGGCGCTCGAACTGTCCCGTCGACGACAGGTCCTGGCGGCCGGGCAGCGCGTGCTGGCCGGTCGAGGAGTTGTCGTAGCCGGGAGCGGCGAACTGGCCCGTGGAGCCGTTGTCGTACGCCTGCGGAGCGAACTGGTTCGGGTTCGCCGGGGCGTTCTGCCCGCCCGGGGCGCCGAAGACGTCGGAGCGGGTGAAGCCGTCCTGGCGGTCGCCGGCGCCCGGGCGCTGGAACTGACCGGTGTCCTGGGGGCTCACGGCCGGGAACTGGCCCGTGCCCTGCAGACCGTTGACACCGCCGCGGCCGAAGTCGGCCGGACCCTGGCGCTCGTCGATGCGCGGGACGGCCGGCATCTCCGCCGTGGCGGCGGGACCGTGCCGGTCGTCGATGCGCGGCATGCGCGAGGTCTGCGCGACATCCGGCTCCTCGTGGCCGCGCGGGGCGTCCAGCGGGGTGCGCGGCACCGGCGGCTGGGCGTTCTCGTCGCCCCAGCTCGTCACGCGCGGCTGCGCGTTGCCGCCGGGCAGCTCGGCGCGCGGGCCGCCGCGCGGCGGGAGCTGCGGCTGACGGCCACGCTGCTCGGAGTTGTTCTTGCGCTGCGGCGGACGGCTGCCGCCGAAGAAGTCCTGGCCCTGGCCGTTGCCCTGGCCGTTGGTCCCGGGGCTCTGGAAGCCCTGCGCCGGAGCGCCGAAGCCGGCACCCGCACCGGCCGGGGCCGGACGGTCCTGCTGGGGCGGGACGGGGGACTGCGGTCCGCGCGGGGGCTGGCCGCCGGGACGGCCACCGCCGTCACGGCCGGGCAGCGCGGCCCGGGGACCCTGGCCGGCGGCGAGGCGGCCGCCCGCACCGGGACCGGAGCCGGGACCAGCGCCGAGGGCACCGCCCCCGGGAGCGCCGGCGCCGAGCGGACCGCCCTGCTGGCCGCCCTGGCGACGCGCGGCGGCGGCACCCGCGGCGGCCTGCGCGGCGGCGGGACCGCCGGCGGAGCCGCCCTGACCGGGCTTGGGCTGGGGCTTCTTGCCGCCCTGGGCGACGTCCACGGGCAGCATGACCAGCGCGGTCGTACCACCGGAGTCGGACGGGCGGAGCTGGATGCGGATGCCGTGCCGCTGGGACAGACGGCCGACCACGAAGAGGCCCATGCGGCGGGAGACGGAGACGTCCACGGTGGGCGGCGAGGCGAGCCGCTCGTTGATCGCCGCGAGGTCCTCGGGGGAGAGGCCGATACCGGTGTCGTGGATCTCGATCAGGACGCGGCCGTCGGGCAGCGCGTGACCGGTGACCTTGACCTTGGTCTGCGGCGAGGAGAACGAGGTGGCGTTCTCGAGCAGCTCGGCGAGGAGGTGCACGAGGTCGTTGACGACCCGGCCGGCCACTTCGGTGGACGGCACGGAGGCCAGTTCGATGCGCTCGTACTGCTCCACCTCGGAGGCGGCGGCGCGCAGGACGTCGACCAGGGGGACCGGGCGGGTCCAGCGTCGGCCGGGCTCTTCACCCGCGAGGACCAGGAGGTTCTCACCGTTACGGCGCATACGGGTGGCGAGGTGGTCGAGCTTGAAGAGCGAGGAGAGCTGGTCCGGGTCGGCCTCGCGGGACTCCAGTTCGGAGATGAGCGAGAGCTGACGCTGGATGAGGCCCTGGGAGCGGCGCGAGAGGTTGGTGAACATCGCGTTGACGTTGCCCCGCAGAAGGGCCTGCTCGGCGGCGAGGCGGACCGCCTCGCGGTGCACGTCGTCGAAGGCCGCGGCCACCTGGCCGATCTCGTCCCGGGAGTGCACACCGACCGACTCCACGGACGTGTCGACGTCCTGCGGGTCGGACTCGGAGAGCTGCTTGACCAGCTCGGGCAGACGGTCCTGGGCGACCTTGGTGGCGGTCTCCTGGAGCCGGCGCAGCGAGCGGATCATGGACCGGGCGACGACGAAGGCGCCGACCAGCGACACGCCGAGGACGAGCAGGATGAGGGCACCGTTGATGATGGCGTCGCGCTCGGACTCGGAGCGCAGCTCGCGGGCCTTCTGCTCCATGTCCTCGAGCAGGGTGTGCTCGATGTTGTTCATCTGGCGGATCTTGGTCGACGAGTCGTCGATCCAGTCCTGGTACGACCGCTGGTCCTGCGAGGTCAGACCGGAGTTGGAGGCGAACGCACGCGAGGCGTAGGTGTCCGACTCCTCGATGACCGGGTTGCCCTCCTCGATGGGCTTCAGCAGTCCCTCGGCGTTGTCGTCGCCGTAGATGCTGCGGAAGCTGGAGAGCTCGGAGTCCTCGTTGTCGAACGCGGCCTTGGCGTACTGGCGCTCGTTGTTGGAGAGCTCGCCGTACGACGTGTTGTTCGCGGGCAGCGCCGCCGCGAGGACGGCGCGCTGGACGGAGGCGTACTCCTTGGCGTTGGAGAAGGCGGACAGCGCACGCGTGCGCTGGATCATCTCCGGGTTGCTGGTGGCCTGGGCCATGTCCTGCGAGAGGTCCAGCAGCTTGGTGATGAGCTGGTGGTAGGCGTCGACCGTCTGGGAGGAGTTGCCCTTCTCCGCGTACGCCGTGGAGCGGATCTTCTGGAGGTTCTGCAGGTCGGCCAGAAGACCGACGAGGCTGTCGCGGACACCCTGGAGGTTGCCGTCCTTGGAGGCGCTGTTGATCTCCTCGGAGGCGTCCTGGAAGGCGGTCACGGACCGGTCCGTCTTGGTCCGGTAGCCCTTGATGCCGAAGTCGGTCGCCTTGGTGCCGTGCGACAGCGGGCCGGCCGAGCGGTCGCGCTCCTCCTGGAGGGCGACGGCGAGCTCGGTCGCCTGCTTGGTCATGTCCGTCAGCAGCTTCATGTTGTCGAGCTGCTGGATGTCGTCCATCGACTGGTTGATGCGCAGCGCGCCCAGCGTGGTGGCCGCGACCACCGGGAGGGTGAGCAGCGCCACCAGACGCGTGGAGATGCGCCAGTTGCGCAGCGCCACACGGGGGCCGGGCCCGGTGGGGCCGGCCGGCGGCTTGACCGTCGGAGTCGGGGGAAGGGGACTCGGCGACGCGGACGCGCCGGGGCGCCCGGGGCGCTCACCGCCGTCGCCGGACGTGACCGGACCCGGGTTCTGGGCGTGCTGGGGCGAGGAGCTGCCATTGCTGGGGGCAGTCCCGCCGTGCGGCTCCGGCTCCGCCGAAGCACTGCCATCCCTCTTGAAACGTCCCTGCACTAGCGTCGCAACCTCTGGACCAGGCGCCCTTCCGGGTGAACGGAAGAACGGTGTCGGCGTGTTGGGGGACGCCCTGAATTACGTCCCTCGAATGGTCGTGAGTGACCGGCGCTGGCTCCCCCTTCCAACCGCCACTACGGCGCTGGTGCGCCCCGGTGCGCCGGCTCGATCCAGCGGCGGTCCGTGAGATTCCAGCACAGTGCCGCACCTCCAACAAGGTGTGTTGGCCGGGCTGTGACATGAGTGACAGCTTGTGAGGGGAACGTTACGGGACGTAGAAAAGGTTCCCCTATAAAGCGGGCATAAGGGTGCGAAGCACTGGGGGGTGGCAGGTGTCCCAGTCGCGATGATCAGGAGCGGAATGAGTGCTTCAGGGAGTCAATGTCCGTTTCTTAGTGGTCGAACCCCGACGTGGTTTGACCGCTTTGACCGCTGATTCGTGAGCAAACTCACATGCTGATCATGCCGTCTTCACGAGTTACCCGGGAATCGCGTGTTTAGCCTGACGCTTTACAGGGATGGCACATCCGACAACCCGGCAACCCCCGAGCAGACAGGGCCACGTACAACAGTGAAGACGACGACGATGTTCCACAAGATCGCCAACCCGCGACGCACGACGCTGGCGCACCTCAAGGGCGCCGACGAACTGCAGGTCCCGGACCAGCCGGAGCACGCCGTCGATCTTCCGGCCCAGACCGCCAACCCCAAGCGCACCATCCTCATGGAGGCCCCTGTCGCGGCCTCGGTCGCGGAGTAGATCCCCCGAAGGGATCCACGAGATCTTCACCGATCTCCGCGGAGAGATACGCGCACCGGCCGCCGAATGCTCAAGGCGGCCGCAACGGATGTCAAGGGCGTCCCCGGCCGGGGACGCCCTTCCGCGTTAGCCTGGAGCGTCACACTCCAGCCGGCGCAGTCTCCGTTCTCGATCTCATTCTCCGTCTTCAGAGCAAGGGGCCAACCAACCCGTGCGCATCGCCAGGTTCTCCATCGACGGCAACGTCGCCTTCGGCGCGGTCGAGGGCGACAAGCCGGACGAGCTCGTCCTCGACATCATCAAGGGCATCCCGTTCGCGGAATTCGAGCTCTCCGGCACCAAGGTGCCGCTGAGCAAGGTCCGGCTGCTCCCGCCCGTCCTGCCCAACAAGGTGGTGGCCTTCGGCCGCAACTACGCCGAGCACGCGCGCGAGCTGGGCAACGAGGTGCCGGACGCCCCGTTCGCCTTCTTCAAGCCGTCCACCTCGGTGATCGGCCCCGGCGACGACATCCAGTACCCGCCGTTCTCCGAGGAACTGCACCACGAGGCCGAGCTCGCGGTCGTCATCGGCCGGATGTGCCGCGAGGTCCCGCGCGAACGCGTCGCGGACGTGATCTTCGGCTACACCTGCGCCAACGACGTCACCGCGCGGGACGTCCAGCGGCGGGAGAAGCAGTGGGCGCGGGCCAAGGGCTTCGACACCTCCTGCCCGCTCGGCCCCTGGGTGGAGACGGACCTGGACCTCGCCACCGCGTCCGACCTCACGATCCAGCTCACGGTCGACGGCCGGCAGCGCCAGCTGGGCCGCACCAGCGAGATGATCCACTCGATCGAGGATCTGATCGTCAACATCACCGAGGCCATGACACTGCTCCCCGGCGACGTCATCCTCACGGGCACCCCGGCAGGGGTCGGCCCCCTGGCTGTCGGCGACGAGGTCGCCGTCACCATCGAAGGCATCGGCACTCTCACCAACAAGGTTGTCAAGCGTGGCTAGCGCACCCGGCTCACCCGTCCGCGTACGTTTCTGTCCTTCCCCCACCGGTAACCCGCATGTGGGCCTGGTCCGCACCGCCCTGTTCAACTGGGCGTTCGCCAGGCACCACCAGGGCACGCTGGTCTTCCGCATCGAGGACACCGACGCGGCCCGCGACTCCGAGGAGTCCTACGACCAGCTGCTCGACTCGCTGCGCTGGCTGGGCTTCGCCTGGGACGAGGGCCCCGAGATCGGCGGCCCGCACGCGCCGTACCGCCAGTCGCAGCGCATGGACCTCTACAAGGACGTCGCGGCCAAGCTCCTCGACGCCGGCCACGCCTACCACTGCTACTGCTCCCAGGAGGAGCTGGACACCCGCCGCGAGGCCGCCCGCGCCGCCGGCAAGCCGTCCGGCTACGACGGCCACTGCCGTGACCTCACCGAGGCGCAGGTCGAGGAGTACAGGGCCCAGGGGCGCGCGCCGATCGTCCGCTTCCGGATGCCCGACGAGACGATCACCTTCACGGACCTGGTCCGCGGCGAGCTGACGTTCACCCCGGAGAACGTGCCCGACTACGGCATCGTCCGCGCGAACGGCGCCCCCCTCTACACGCTCGTCAACCCGGTCGACGACGCCCTGATGGAGATCACCCACGTCCTGCGCGGCGAGGACCTGCTCTCCTCCACCCCGCGCCAGATCGCCCTGTACAAGGCGCTGATCGAGCTGGGCATCGCCAAGGGGACCCCCGCCTTCGGGCATCTGCCGTACGTGATGGGCGAGGGCAACAAGAAGCTCTCCAAGCGCGACCCCGAGTCGTCCCTCAACCTCTACCGGGAGCGCGGCTTCCTCCCCGAGGGCCTGCTCAACTACCTCTCGCTGCTCGGCTGGTCGCTCTCCGCCGACCAGGACATCTTCACGCTGGACGAGATGATCGCGGCCTTCGACATCGCGGACGTCAACCCCAACCCGGCGCGCTTCGACCTCAAGAAGTGCGAGGCGATCAACGCCGACCACATCCGCATGCTCGATGTGAAGGACTTCACGGAGCGCTGCGCCCCGTGGCTGAGGGCGCCGTTCGCCCCCTGGGCCCCTGAGGACTTCGACGAGGCCAAGTGGGAGGCGATCGCCCCGCACGCCCAGACCCGCCTCAAGGTCCTCTCCGAGATCACCGACAACGTCGACTTCCTGTTCCTCGCGGAGCCGGTCACCGACGAGGCCTCGTGGACGAAGGCGATGAAGGAGGGCGCGGACGCCCTCCTCGTCACGGCCCGCGAGAAGCTGGAGTCGGCCGACTGGACCTCGGCGGAGTCCCTGAAGGAGGCCGTCCTGGCCGCCGGCGAGGCCCACGGCCTCAAGCTCGGCAAGGCCCAGGCCCCGGTCCGCGTCGCCGTCACCGGCCGCACGGTCGGCCTCCCCCTCTTCGAGTCCCTGGAGATCCTGGGCAAGGAGAAGACGCTGGCACGGATCGACGCGGCCCTGGCGAAGCTGGCGGCGTAACCGACAGACGTACGTGAGGGGCGGCAGCCGGAGTCTCCGGGTGCCGCCCCTCACGCGTCGCTCACTGCGCTTCGGCTTCGTCGACCAGGTAGGCGAACTCGTCGAAGATCTCCAGCACGACGACGACCATGACGGCGCCCGCGACCATGTACTCCAACATCACCCCGGGAGCCACGTAGGCCTTGCGCAGGTGTTCGTCGGGCCCGAGTTGCGCGGTCGCGACCTTGCGGAAAGGGTCCCGTGCCAGTATCCGCACGGCCTTGTCCAACTGGGCTCGCCGCTCGGTGGGCAGGCCGTCGTACGCCGCGCGGGCCTCGACGGTGAACTGGACTCGGTACTCGCTCACGCCCCCAGTGTGCCAGCCCGCGATACCGTCGGAGCCATGAGCATTCGTGCCGTGGTCTGGGACGTTGACGACACCCTCTTCGACTACACGACCGCCGACCGCGAGGGCATGCGGGGGCATCTGGTGGCCGAGAGGCTGCTGGAGGGGTACGGGACCGCGGAGCAGGCCCTCGACCGGTGGCGGGAGGTCACCGATCAGCAGTGGGCGCGCTTCTCCGCGGGCGAGGTCACCTTCGAGGGGCAGCGGCGGGACCGGGTGCGGGTCTTCCTGGGCCGGCCGGAGCTCACCGACGCCGAGGCCGACGACTGGTTCCGGCGCTACCTCGGGCACTACGAGGCCGCCTGGGCGCTTTTCCCCGACGTGCTGCCCACCCTGGACGCCCTCGCCGCCAGCCACCGGCACGCGGTGCTGTCCAACTCCAGCCTCACCGTCCAGGACCACAAGCTGCGCGTGCTCGGGGTGCACGACCGCTTCGAGACCATCCTGTGCGCGGCCGAGCTGGGCGTGTCCAAGCCGGAGGCCGCCGCCTTCCTCGCCGCCTGCGACGCCCTGGAGCTGGCCCCGCACGAGGTGGCGTACGTCGGCGACCACCCCGAGATCGACGGACGGGGCGCCGCCGACGCCGGTCTGCTCTCGGTGTGGATCGACCGCTACGGCGGTACGGCGACCGTCGAGGTGCCGCCCGGCCGGCATCGGATCGCCACCCTCGCCGAACTCCCCGCGATCCTCGGCGCGGATACCCGTTTTGGAGCCCCGTCCACCTTCGGGTAATGTTCTTCCTGCGCCGAGGGAGCGGGCCGGAAGGCCGGAAACCCGAAGCGCGAAACTAGAACAAGATCCCCTTCGGGGCTTGCGTTCCAGTGGCCTATGGTGTAATTGGCAGCACGACTGATTCTGGTTCAGTTAGTCTTGGTTCGAGTCCAGGTAGGCCAGCTCGCAGAGCTCATCTGCAAAGCCCCCGTTGTGTAGCGGCCTAGCACGCTGCCCTCTCAAGGCAGTAGCGCCGGTTCGAATCCGGTCGGGGGTACTGATCTCGATCAACTCGGGATCGCCAGGGCCCCCGTTGTGTAGCGGCCTAGCACGCCGCCCTCTCAAGGCGGTAGCGCCGGTTCGAATCCGGTCGGGGGTACTGAACTGGTCTAAACCACATTGGTCTATGGTGTAATTGGCAGCACGACTGATTCTGGTTCAGTTAGTCTTGGTTCGAGTCCAGGTAGACCAGCTCGGACCTGCGGAAACGCAGTGTCCACGCCCCCGTTGTGTAGCGGCCTAGCACGCCGCCCTCTCAAGGCGGTAGCGCCGGTTCGAATCCGGTCGGGGGTACGGGACGATGGCTCCTCGCCTCAGCCGATGTGCTGAGATGGGGGGCCATTTTCTGTTTCGTCGGCGCGTGCTGCTCGGTGGGGGCCGGTCCCGCCGTGCCCCGCGCCCGCCCCTTGACGTGGGAGCCCTGAGCCCTTGTGCGGAAGTCACCCTCCTCAGGGCCTGCCGCGGCGTTGAGGCCGGCCCTGGTGGCGGATGTCCCGTTCAGCCCGTGCGGCGCAGGGCCTCCGACAGGCGCCCTGCCGCGTCGATGACCGCCTGGGCGTGCATACGGCCGGGGTGGCGGGTCAGGCGTTCGATGGGGCCCGAGACCGAGACGGCGGCCACGACGCGGTTCGAGGGGCCGCGGACGGGGGCGGAGACCGAGGCGACGCCCGGCTCGCGCTCGCCGATCGACTGGGCCCAGCCACGGCGTCGTACACCGGACAGGGCGGTCGCGGTGAAGCGGGCGCCCTGCAGGCCGCGGTGGAGGCGCTCCGGCTCCTCCCAGGCCATGAGGATCTGGGCCGAGGAACCGGCCTTCATCGTGAGCGTGGAGCCGACCGGGACCGTGTCCCGCAGGCCGGACAGGCGCTCCGCCGCGGCGACGCAGATGCGCATGTCGCCCTGGCGGCGGTAGAGCTGCGCGCTCTCGCCCGTCACGTCACGGAGGTGGGTGAGCACCGGGCCCGCCGTCGCGAGGAGACGGTCCTCGCCCGCCGCCGCCGCGAGTTCGGCGAGGCGGGGGCCGAGGATGAAACGGCCCTGCATGTCGCGCGCCACCATTCGGTGGTGTTCCAATGCCACGGCCAGCCGGTGGGCCGTGGGTCGTGCGAGTCCGGTGGCCGCGACCAGTCCCGCGAGGGTGGCCGGACCGGACTCCAGGGCGCTCAGGACAAGGGCTGCCTTGTCCAGAACGCCCACGCCGCTACTGTTGTCCATGAAACGATATTCCCGTCTCACTCTGTGAAACGCAAGTTCATTTTTCCGTGAGACGCGCAACCCTTGGATGCATGGCGGCCCGAAGACCGACGGGCCTGGCGGCGGGTGCCCGGGAACAGGGGCCCGAGGGCGTCGCCTCCACAAGATCTCTAGTTGGGCCGGTGCGTCATTGCCGGCCGGAGGGAAAGCGATGGGTAGGACACTCGCGGAGAAGGTCTGGGACGACCATGTCGTCCGGCGCGCCGAGGGCGAGCCCGACCTCCTCTTCATCGATCTGCACCTGCTGCACGAGGTGACCAGCCCCCAGGCCTTCGACGGACTGCGCAAGAGCGGACGCCAGGTGCGCCGGCTCGACCTGACCATCGCGACCGAGGACCACAACACCCCGACCCTCGACATCGACAAGCCGATCGCGGACCCGGTCTCCCGGGTCCAGCTCGAGACGCTGCGCAAGAACGCCGCCGAGTTCGGGGTCCGGCTGCACCCGCTGGGCGACGTCGAGCAGGGTGTCGTGCACGTCGTCGGCCCGCAGCTCGGTCTGACCCAGCCCGGGATGACCGTCGTCTGCGGCGACTCCCACACCTCCACGCACGGCGCCTTCGGCGGTCTGGCGTTCGGCATCGGCACCTCGCAGGTCGAGCATGTGCTGGCCACCCAGACGCTGCCGCTGGTCCGCCCCAAGACCATGGCGATCACGGTCGACGGCGAGCTGCCCGAGGGCGTCACCGCCAAGGACCTGATCCTGGCGATCATCGCGAAGATCGGCACCGGCGGCGGCCAGGGCTATGTCCTGGAGTACCGCGGCTCCGCCATCGAGAAGCTCTCGATGGAGGCGCGGATGACCATCTGCAACATGTCGATCGAGGCCGGCGCCCGCGCGGGCATGATCGCCCCCGACCAGACCACCTTCGACTACCTCAAGGGCCGTCCGCACGCCCCCGAGGGCGAGGACTGGGACGCCGCCGTCGCGTACTGGAAGACGCTGAAGACGGACGAGGACGCGGTCTTCGACGCCGAGGTCGTCATCGACGCCGCCTCCCTCTCGCCGTTCGTCACCTGGGGCACCAACCCGGGCCAGGGCGCGCCGCTTTCGGCGGACGTCCCCGACCCGGCTTCGTACGAAGACGCCTCGGAGCGCCTCGCCGCCGAAAAGGCCCTGGAGTACATGGGGTTGGAGGCCGGACAGCCGCTGCGCTCCATCAAGGTGGACACCGTCTTCGTAGGTTCCTGCACCAACGGCCGCATCGAGGACCTGCGCGCCGCCGCCGAACTCGTGAAGGGCCGCAAAGTCGCCGACGGCGTACGGATGCTGGTCGTCCCTGGCTCCGCCCGGGTCGGTCTGCAGGCCGTCTCCGAGGGCCTGGACGTGGTCTTCAAGGAGGCCGGCGCCGAATGGCGGCACGCGGGCTGCTCGATGTGCCTCGGCATGAACCCCGACCAGCTGGCCCCCGGCGAGCGCTCCGCCTCCACCTCCAACCGCAACTTCGAGGGCCGGCAGGGCAAGGGCGGTCGTACGCACCTGGTGTCGCCGCAGGTCGCGGCCGCCACGGCCGTCCTGGGCCACCTGGCCTCCCCGGCCGACCTGTCCGCCGACACCCCCGCGCCCGCTGGAGTCTGATCAGTCATGGAAGCATTCACCTCGCACACCGGCCGGGCCGTCCCGCTGCGCCGCTCCAACGTCGACACCGACCAGATCATCCCTGCTCACTGGCTCAAGAAGGTGACGCGGGACGGTTTCGAGGACGGGCTGTTCGAGGCCTGGCGCAAGGACTCGTCGTTCATCCTCAACCAGCCCGAGCGCGAGGGCGCGACCGTGCTGGTCGCAGGCCCCGACTTCGGCACCGGCTCCTCCCGTGAGCACGCCGTCTGGGCGCTGCAGAACTACGGCTTCAAGGCCGTGATCTCCTCCCGCTTCGCCGACATCTTCCGCGGCAACTCGCTGAAGAACGGCCTGCTCACGGTGGTCCTCGACCAGAAGATCGTGGACGCGCTGTGGGAGCTCACGGAGAACGACCCGACTGCTGAGGTCACTGTGGACCTTGAGGCGCGTGAGGTGCGCGCCGAGGGCCTCACCGCCTCCTTCGAGCTGGACGAGAACTCCCGCTGGCGGCTGCTGAACGGGCTGGACGACATCTCCATCACCCTGCAGAACGAGGCGGACATCGCCGCGTACGAGGCCAAGCGTCCGTCCTACAAGCCGAGGACGCTCCAGGTCTGACCCGGAGCGCCGGGGCAAGTCGAGTTTCGGCCAGCCCAACACCCCTCCTGTACCCCCGATCGGTCCGATCGGGGGTACAGCCGTGTCTGGGCTCCCACGCGCTCCCGAACCTTCGCTGTTTCTCCCAACTTCCCACGTTAGAGGGGTGGTTGCCGGGGTACGCGCCCTGTGTGGACGTGGCCCCCGTCGATGCCCGGGCGGCCGTTTGAGGCGGCAGTTGCCCCCTGGGCGGGCGACAACTCGCCCCAGATGGCACAATCTGTGCATGGAACACGACGGCCAACTCGAGCTCTATACGGCGGTCGCGAGCCAACTCAAGGAAGCGCACACAAGAGTGCGCGCACTGCAAGTCCCGGAGGGCGTACGGATGGCGCTGACCCGGAAGCTGCTGGTCATTACGGCCGCGGCCAAGCACGATCTCGCCGATGCGACAAGGCGTCTGGAGCGGTTCATGACGGACCTCGACGAGGGGCGAATGCCCGAAGAGGGGCGTTGATCGCCTCCGGAACAGCCGAGTTCGTTGCGGCACAAGGGTGATTAGCCCGTTTCGTGTTTGATTTGCGGTATATATCTGCCTAACGTGCGAAAAAGCTTGAACACTTTCGTTCTGGCGAGGTCTCCGAAGGGGAAGACGTGAACAAGGCGCAGCTCGTAGAAGCGATTGCCGACAAGCTGGGCGGCCGCCAGCAGGCCGCCGACGCGGTCGACGCGGTCCTGGACGCCATCGTCCGCGCGACCGTCGCAGGAGACCGGGTCTCGGTCACCGGTTTCGGTTCGTTCGAGAAGGTCGACCGGCCGGCCCGCTACGCTCGCAACCCCCAGACGGGCGAGCGTGTTCGGGTCAAGAAGACGTCCGTTCCGCGCTTCCGCGCAGGCCAGGGCTTCAAGGACCTGGTGAGCGGCTCCAAGAAGCTGCCGCGCGGCGGCGAGGTCGCGGTCAAGAAGGCCCCCAAGGGCAGCCTGACCGGCGGTGCCTCCGCCACGGTCAAGAAGGCCGCGGCGAAGAAGGCCACCACCAAGACCGCCGCCGCGAAGAAGACCGCCCCCGCGAAGAAGACGACGGCCGCCGCGAAGAAGACCACGGCCGCCGCCAAGAAGACCACCGCGAAGAAGACGACCGCCGCGGCCAAGAAGACCACGGCCGCCGCCAAGAAGACCACCACCGCCAAGTCGACCGCCGCGAAGAAGACGACCACCCCGGCGAAGAAGGCCACCGCCAAGAAGGCCCCGGCCAAGAAGTCGACCGCGCGCAAGACCACCACCGCCAAGAAGGCCACCGCCCGCCAGCCGTAGACACCGACGGCACGCAAGGGCACTCACGCGCCGGGCCGGACTCCCTCACGGAGCCCGGCCCGCGGCGTGTCCACGACCTCGCACCCCGAAGGTCCGCGCAGGGCCCCGAAGGCCTCCGACGGGCCGCCTCAGAAGGTCTGCAGCGTCACCAGCGTGATCCTCGGGCTGTCCTGCGGCCCCTCCACCTCGATCCGCACCCGCTGGCCCGGCCGCAGCAGCCGCAGCCCGCCCGCGTCGAACGCCGGCGCGTCGAAGGGCACCGGAGTGCCGTCGTCGAGCAGCACCTGCCCGCTGCGCGTGTCGGGGTCGTACGTGTATGCGGTCGCCTGCATGACGCGCAGCCTACTGCCCGATGCCCTGCAGCCGCGCGGCCGCCGCGGCCGTCCGGGGCCCCACCCCGAGCGTCAGCGCCGTACGCAGGTCCTCGCCGGTGTCCACGTCCTGGCGTACCGAATCGACGTCCGTGAGACGGAGTTCCGCGGCGCCCGAGGCGTGATGACGAACACGGGAATCCGGGCCGAATGCCGGCAGCAATTCACGGTCCGCCGAGACCGCCAGCAGAGTGGTGCCGATTCCGGCGGCATCGGCGAGAAATGCGCGCGGGAATTCCGCCGCCGCATCCAGCACCCGGGTCAATTCCGGCGGGCGCAGTGCCGGGAGATCGGCGTTCAGTGCCGCGAGAGGGGTTTCGGGACGCGTCCGCCGTACGAAGGCCGCCCCGTGCGTGAGGGCGGCGTTCAGGCCGGTGCGGGGTTCGTCGGGCACGATCCGGGCCCCCAGGGCCGCCAGCGCGCGCCCCGCCGGCCGATCGTCCGTGACGACCACCACATCCCCCACGGCCGCGCAGGCCAGCGCCGCCGCCACCGTGTCCTCGGCGAACGCGAGGGCCAGACCCGGGCGCAACTCGTCCCCGGCGGTGTCCGCGAGCCTGCTCTTGGCCAGCGCCAAGGGCTTCAGAGGTATGACCAAGGTCCACTGCACCGGCGTACCGTCCCTCTCTTGTCGCGGCCATTGTCACCCGGCCCATCGGCACGCCGACGCGTCGGGCGTACGGTGTTCTCGACAGACCGGCGGCCTGGGGTGACACTTGTGCGGCTCACAGGCTCCGAAGAGAAGCCCGCGTGAGAAGTACCGAGAGAAGTACCGAGAGAAGTCCCAGAGGGAAGGTGTCCGCGTGCCCCGCCGCAGAATCGGCTTCTGGTACCGCTTCGCAGCGGTCCTCTGCAAACCCTGGCTGGTGGTTCTGATCAAGCGGGACTGGCGCGGAATGGAGCACATTCCGGCCGAGGGTGGATTCATCACCGCGGTGAACCACAATTCCCACGTCGACCCGTTCGCCTACGCGCACTACCAGTACAACACCGGACGGGTGCCGCGATTCCTCGCGAAGAGCGGTCTCTTCAAGAAGGGATTCGTCGGCGCCGCGATGCGCGGCACCGGGCAGATCCCCGTCTACCGCGAGTCCACGGACGCCCTCAGCGCCTTCCGGGCCGCGATCGACGCGGTGGAGCGCGGCGAGTGCGTCGCCTTCTACCCCGAGGGCACCATCACCCGCGACCCGAACCTGTGGCCCATGACGGCGAAGACCGGTGCCGCGCGGGTCGCCCTGCAGACCAAGTGCCCCGTGATCCCCGTCGCCCAGTGGGGTGCCAACGAGCTGCTGCCGCCGTACAGCACCAAGCCCCGTCTCCTGCCGCGCAAGACCCACCATGTGCTCGCGGGCCCGCCCGTGGACCTCTCGCGCTTCTACGGCCAGGAGATGACCACGGAGGTCCTCAAGGAGGCCACCGAGGTCATCATGGCCGCCGTCACCCGCCAGCTCGAGGAGATCCGCGGCGAGAAGGCGCCCGAGACGCCCTACGATCCGCGTCAGGAGCGGATCGAGCAGCGGCGCCGCACCCAGGCGGAGAGCGGCGCGCAGACCGGTGCGCAGCCAAGTCACGAGGGGGAGAACAGCAAGTGAGCATGTCCGTCAAGGCGGCCGTCTTCGGTACCGGATCCTGGGGGACCGCCTTCGGCACGGTCCTCGCCGACGCGGGCTGCGAGGTGACGTTGTGGGCGCGCCGCCCCGAGCTCGCCGACGCGGTCAACTCCACCCGGACCAACCCGGACTACCTGCCCGGCGTCGAACTCCCCGAGAACCTCCGCGCCACCGCCGACCCGGCCGAGGCCGCCCGCGGCGCCGACTTCACCGTCCTCGCGATCCCCTCGCAGACCCTGCGCGCCAACCTCGCCGAGTGGTCCCCGCTGCTCGCCCCGCACACGGTCCTCGTCTCGCTGATGAAGGGCGTCGAACTCGGTACGACCATGCGGATGAGCGAGGTGATCGAGGACGTCGCCAAGGTCGGCCGCGACCGCGTCGCCGTGGTCACCGGACCCAACCTGGCGCGTGAGATCGCCTCCCGGATGCCGGCCGCCTCCGTGGTCGCCTGCACCGACGAAGCCGTCGCCCAGAAGCTGCAGACGGCCTGCCACACCCCCTACTTCCGCCCGTACACCAACACCGACGTGGTGGGCTGCGAGCTGGGCGGCGCGGTGAAGAACGTCATCGGCCTGGCCGTCGGCATCGCGGACGGCATGGGCCTCGGCGACAACGCCAAGGGCTCGCTGATCACCCGCGGGCTCGCCGAGACCACCCGGCTCGGCCTCGCCATGGGCGCCGACCCGCTCACCTTCTCCGGACTCGCGGGCCTCGGCGACCTGGTCGCGACCTGCTCCTCGCCCCTGTCCCGCAACCACACCTTCGGCACCAACCTCGGCAAGGGCATGACCCTGGAGGAGACCATCGCGGTCACCAAGCAGACCGCCGAGGGCGTCAAGTCCTGCGAGTCGGTGGCCGATCTGGCTCGCCGGCACGGCGTCGACATGCCCATCACCGAGACGGTCGTCGACATCGTCCACGAGGGCAAGCCGCCGGTCGTCGCCCTCAAGGAGCTGATGTCGCGCAGCGCGAAGCCCGAACGACGCTGAGCGAACCCGGCGGGTGGACGCTGACTCCCGGCCCTACCACCGGGTACTCTCATGCCGATATGAGCACCGAGAACCTCCCCCAGAGCCCTGAGCAGCAGAGCCCCGAGCAGCCGTCCCGCAAGCCGCGGGTGGCCGTCGTCTCCGGTGGCCGCAGCTCCGAACACGGGATCTCCGTGGTCACCGCCGGCGCCGTCCTGAAGGCCATCGACCGGACCAAGTACGAGGTCCTGCCGATCGGCATCACCCGGGACGGACGCTGGGCCCTCATCGCCGACGACCCGGAGCGCATGGCGATCACCGACCGCCGTACGCCCGACATCGAGGCGCTCGCGGAGTCCCAGGAGGGCGGCGTGGTGCTCCCCGTCGACCCCGCCAACCGCGAAGTCGTCTACAGCGAGCCGGGATCGGTGCCCAAGGCGCTCGGTGAGGTCGACGTCGTCTTCCCCGTCCTGCACGGCCCCTACGGCGAGGACGGCACCCTCCAGGGCCTGCTGGAGCTCTCCGGTGTCCCGTACGTCGGCTCGGGCGTGCTCGCCTCGGCCGTCGGCCAGGACAAGGAGTACATGAAGCGGGTGTTCACCTCCTTCGGGCTGAAGGTCGGCCCGTACGTGGTGATCCGGCCGCGCGAGTGGGAGCGGGACGAGTCCGCCGCCCGCAAGAAGATCGTGGACTTCGCCGGCGAGCACGGCTGGCCGCTGTTCGTGAAGCCCGCGCGCGCGGGTTCGTCGATCGGCATCACCAAGGTCGACGACCTGTCCGGCCTGGACGAGGCGATCGCCGAGGCCCAGCGCCACGACCCGAAGATCCTGGTCGAGGCGGCCGTCCGGGGCCGTGAGATCGAGTGCGGCGTCCTGGAGTTCGAGGACGGCCCGCGCGCCTCGGTCCCGGCCGAGATCCCGCCGCCGGACGCGCACGCGTACTACGACTTCGAGGCGAAGTACATCGACTCCACGCCCGGAATCGTCCCCGCGCCGCTCACCCCCGAGGAGACGGCCGAGGTCCGCGGGCTCGCCGTGGACGCCTTCGAGGCGGCCTCCTGCGAGGGCCTGGTCCGCGCGGACTTCTTCCTCACGGAGGAGGGCGACTTCGTCATCAACGAGATCAACACCATGCCGGGCTTCACGCCGATCTCGATGTACCCGGCGATGTGGCAGGCGACGGGCATCAGCTACGAGGAACTGGTGGACAGGCTGATCCAGGCAGCGCTTCGCAGGTCCACGGGACTCAGGTAGCCCCCCTGAGGGGAGCCGGCCCCAGGGGCCCGGGGAACCGCGCGAGCGACCACGCACCACCCGCACCCGACGGACGACCGCACGGCCCACGGCGTCCAGTGCTCCGGCCTGGCGCGGCACCAGGGGGTGTTTCGAAAGTCCCGCACAGCACCCGCGGTGTCCGGTGCGTACTCGCGCCGCACAGGACTTTCGAAACACCCCCTAGTCGGCGATCCCCTCAGGCACCGCCTTCTTGATGGCCGACGCCAGGTCGATCAGCACCCCGGAACTGTCCGTCCCCTCCGGCACCGTCACCTCGACGTAGGCGAGACGACTGGCGGTGGTGAAGCGGTACCCCCCACCGTCCCGCTTCTCCATCAGCCAGTCGACCCCGTTCACGCCGCCGGCCACCGCATCCGCGTCACGGCCCTGCGCCACCTTTGGATCCACCATCTTCGGCGGCCGTTCCACACCGCAGCGCAGTATGATCGCCGGGTCCCCCCAGCCCGCGGTCAGCGCGGAAGCGGGCTCGGGATCGCGGCGGCTCTGACCGTCCACCTTCGACGGCAGTGCCTCGTCCAGGTTCCGGCACAGTTTCACGGTCTTCGCCGTGGGGCTGGGAACCGCCGCCGACGCGCTGTCGTCTGCCGAGGAGCAGCCCGCGGCGGCACACAGCAGCACGAGGGCGAGGGCGGGCAGGCGGGCGGGCACACCACTGGGCCGGTGACGGGAAAGGTTCACCGGCCAAGGGTAGACGGGGGCTACAGATGCACGACCGGGCAGGTAAGGGTGCGGGTGATCCCGTCCACCTGCTGGACCTTGGCGACCACCATCCGGCCGAGGTCGTCCACCGTGTCGGCCTGGGCCCGCACGATCACGTCGTACGGACCCGTCACGTCCTCGGCCTGGACGACCCCAGGAATCTTGCTGATCTCCTCGGCGACGGTCGACGCTTTGCCGACCTCCGTCTGGATCAGGATGTACGCCTGTACCACGGAACCTCCAGGGCGGCCACGAGGATCATGTGGGGAAAAGGAACGCCACGGTATCGCGTCGCCGCGCGCCACGGGGAGACCCGCGGGAAGCACGGCCCCCGTGCCGGGGTGCAGGGATGGCAGAGGTTGACGGTCACGGCGGTCGGTGGCGACCTCCCGGTCACGTCGGCCGTGCCGGTCGGGCGGGCCGTGTCGGCCCCTTCGACCGTATCGAGGACACTGGTGCTGCGCGACCGGGCACGGACAGGGACAGAAGGGGCGACAGGGTAATGAAGGGCACTGTTGGTGAGCTCGGGGAGTTCGGGCTCATCAGGGAGCTCACCTCCCGTCTCACCACCACCTCCGCGGTGCGGGTCGGCCCCGGCGACGACGCCGCGGTCGTGGCCGCGCCCGACCGCCGGGTCGTGGCCAGCACCGACATCCTGCTGGAGGGCCGGCACTTCCGCCGCGACTGGTCCACCGCCTACGACGTCGGCCGCAAGGCCGCCGCCCAGAACCTGGCCGACATCGCCGCCATGGGCGCGGTGCCGACCGCGCTGCTGCTCGGCCTCGTCGTCCCCGCCGAACTGCCGGTGACGTGGCCGAGCGAGCTGATGGACGGCCTGCGCGACGAGTGCCAGGTCGCCGGCGCCTCCGTGGTCGGCGGGGACGTCGTACGGGGCGACACGATCATGGTGTCGATCACCGCGCTCGGCGATCTGCGCAACCAGGAGCCGGTCACCCGGGCCGGCGCCCAGCCCGGCGACCTCGTCGCGGTGACCGGCTGGCTCGGCTGGTCCGCCGCCGGGTACGCGGTCCTCTCCCGCGGCTTCCGCTCGCCCCGCGCGTTCGTCGAGGCCCACCGCCGTCCCGAACCGCCGTACCACGCGGGCCCGGCCGCCGCCGCCCTCGGCGCGACCGCGATGTGCGACGTCAGTGACGGACTGATCGCCGACCTCGGGCACATCGCCGAGGCCAGCAAGGTCCGGATCGACATCCGCTCGGGCGCCATGGACATCCCCACCCAGATGAACGACATCGGGACGGCCGTCGGCGTCGACCCCATCCAGTGGGTGCTGACCGGGGGAGAGGACCACGCGATCGTGGCGACCTTCCCGCCGGACGTGAAGCTGCCCGCCCGCTGGAAGGTGATCGGTGAGGTCCTCAACCCCTCCGCGCTGCCCCAGGTGACCGTGGACGGGGCGCCCTGGACCCGGCAGGGCGGCTGGGACCACTTCGGGGACATAGAGGGGGCGTGAGGCGGTGCGACCGCGCGTCCTGACGGTGGCCGGCTCCGACTCCGGAGGCGGCGCGGGCATCCAGGCCGACCTGAAGACCATGCTCGCGCTCGGCGTGCACGGGATGAGCGTCCTCACCGCGGTCACCGCCCAGAACTCCCTCGGCGTGCACGGCGCTTGGGAGCTGCCGGCCGAGGCGGTGCGCGCCCAGTACCGCAGCGTCGTGGACGACATCGGCGTCCAGGCCGTGAAGACCGGCATGCTCGCCTCCGCCGAACTCGTCGAGACCGTGGCCGCGTTGCTCGCCGACACCGACGCACCGGCCGTCGTCGACCCGGTCGGCGTCTCCAAGCACGGCGACCCCCTGCTGGCCGCCTCCGCCCTGGACGCCGTACGCACCCGGTTGCTGCCCGTGGCCACCGTCGCCACACCGAACCTCGACGAGGTCGCCCAACTCACCGGTGTCCGCGTGGAGTCCGAGGAGCAGCTCCGGGAGGCCGCGGCGGCCGTGCTGGCGTACGGGCCGCGCTGGGTGCTGATCAAGGGCGGCCATCTCCCCGGCGACGCCGTGGACTTGCTCACCGACGGCACCGAGGAGCTCTGGCTGCGCGCGCCGCGCCACGACAACCGGCACACGCACGGCACCGGCTGCACCCTCGCGTCCGCGATCGCCTCGCACCTCGCGCGGGGCCGGTCGGTGCCGCAGGCCGTGACGGCGGCGAAGGAGTACGTCACCGGGGCGATCGCCGGCGGCTTCGCGCTCGGCGGCGGGATCGGCCCGGTGGACCACGCCTGGGAGCTCACCCGGCGTGCCCCCGGGGCTTCGGGTACTCCGGAAGCCTGATGTTCGTCGCCGACCTCTCGGTCAGCCGCTGGAAGAGGGCGGCCAGAGGCGGGAGGCGAGCAGCCGGTACATCCGGTCCCGGCTGCGGATCCGCCGTTCGGTGGCCGGCGCGAGGAACGGGCCCGCGTTGCCGAAGCCCTTCTGGCAGCCTTTGGCGAAGGCACTGATCCGGGACTCGTATGCGGCGAACGCCGTACGGTGGTCCCCACCCACGAGGGCGGGTTCACCGGCCAGGACGTACGCGCCGACGACCGCGACGCCGGTGCCCATACCGCCCATCGTGGCGCCGTACCGCGTGCGTCGTGTTCGTCGTGCACGGCAGCCTCGGCGGGGCCGCCGACCGTCCGCCTACCGTTCGCCGACCGCCGCCGGCCGCAGGCTCCGGCCCCGGTCGAACGCCCGGTCGTACGCCTGCCGCGCGAGCTTCCCGCGTACCTCCCTTCCCGCGCGGACCACATGGGGGTCGCCCCGGGTCTCCGCGTCCCGCAGGTCCGCCGCCGCGCCCAGCAGCTCGGCGGCCCGCGCGGGCTGTCCGGCGACCGCAGCCAGCGCCTCGGCGACGGCGGCCGGCGGCGCCCGGACCTCCGGCACCAGTTCCGGCCCGCCCCCGAGCGCCAGATCCGCCTCGACGCGGTCCTGTACGGCGGTCAGCCGCAGCTCCTCGACGCGGGCCCGCTCGGCGTGCGCGTCCGGGAGGTCGGGCAGGGCCGGGCCACGCCACAGGGCGAGCGCCTCCCTCAGCCGGGCGGCGGCCCCGGCGTGGTCTGCGGCGTCGAAGGGGCGCGGCCCTCCCGCGCGAGCCGCTCGAAGCGGTGGACGTCGACGGCGTCCGGCGGGGCGGTGAGCCGGTACCCGGTGGCGGTGGCCTCGATCCCGGCGTGCGGGGCGAGGCGGCGGCGCAGCCGGGAGATCCGGGACTGCGGCGCGTTGGCGGCTCCGGCGGGCGGTTCGGCGCCGTACAGGCCGTCGGTCAGCCGTTCCAGGGAGACCCCGCGGCCCGTGTCGAGCAGCAGGAGCGTCAGCAGGGCGCGGGGGCCGCCCGGGTCGAGAGGGTGCCGTCGTCGGTGCGGAGGTCCAGCTGGCCCAGGAGGCGGAGTCTGTCAGGTGGCTCTGTTGTCAGGTACAGCAAGAAGCCGGCCCACCTGGGGTGGGCCGGCTCGATGCAGCGAACCAGCAGTGGCCGCGCGCTCAGCAGTGCGTCAGCGCGAGACCTTGCCGGCCTTGATGCACGAGGTGCAAGCGTTCACGCGCTTCGGCGTCCCGCCCACCACGGTACGCACACGCTGGATGTTCGGGTTCCAGCGGCGGGACGTACGGCGGTGCGAGTGCGAGATGTTGTTGCCGAAGCCCGGCCCCTTGCCGCAGACGTCGCAGTTGGCAGCCACGGGTCACTCCAAAGACTTCAGATGCACTTACGGTTGGATCCCGGCGTGCCGGGATCGAGATCGCAGGATCAGAGATCTGAGTGGCGTTGCCAGGGGAATGGCCCGATCTGCATCGGGCAACCGGAGCAGCATACAACGACTGCGCCAGTAGAACGAAACTACCACGGCTGCTCTACGCTGCGTGCAGTCCAGCAGCTCAGGGAGGCGCAGGTGGCGCAGGTGCCGCAGACATTCTTCGATGCTCTCGCGGTGCGCACCTGGTGCTCACGGGCCCTTTCGGCGCTGGGCCGCGCGCGCGAGGAGATCGACGCGATCAACGTGTACCCCGTCGCGGACGGCGACACCGGCACCAACCTCTACCTCACCGTCGAGTCCGCCGCGACCGCCGTCGAGGCCGTGTTCGCGGGGTACGAGGCCACTCCGGCCGCCGTGCGCAGTCCCTCCCTCGCCGACGCCGCGCGCGCGATGGCGCACGGCGCGCTCATAGGGGCGCGCGGGAACTCGGGGACGATCCTCGCCCAGCTCCTGCGCGGCATGGCCCAGGTCCTCGCCGCGGAAGGTGAGGCCTCTCACACCGACGGCGACGGGCTGCGACTGGCCCTGCGGCAGGCGGCGGACTCCGCCCGGCAGGCCGTCGCCCACCCCGTCGAGGGCACGGTCCTGTCGGTCGCCTCGGCCGCCGCCGACGCGGCCGAGGGCACCGAGGGGGACTGCGGGACCGTGGCCCGCGCCGCCTACCGGGGGGCGTGCGCGGCCCTGGCCGCCACCCCGGCCCAGCTCACCGTCCTGGAGCACGCGGGCGTGGTCGACGCCGGCGGCCGGGGGCTGGTCGCGGTCCTCGCGGCGCTGGTGGAGACGTTCACGGGGGAGGCGCCGGTGTACTCACCGGTGTTCCCGGCGGGCGGGCCCCACGCGCGCGGGGAGGCAGGACCGGAGCCGGACGCCGTGGACCGCGCAGACGCACCGGACGGCGCGGGCGGCCCCGCCTTCGAGGTGATCTACCTCCTCGAGGCCGAGGACACGGCCGTCGCCCGGCTGCGGCAACGGCTGGACGCCCTCGGGGACTCCCTCGTCGTGGTCGGCGGCGACGGCCTGTGGAACGTCCACGTCCACGTCGACGACGCGGGCGCCGCCGTCGAGGCGGGCGTCGAGGCCGGACGGCCGTACCGGATCCGCATCACCCACTTCGGCGCCGGCGACGCCCACGCGCGCGGGGGCGAACGCCCGGTCCGTGAGCGGGTCCAGCGGGCCGTCGTGGCCGTCGTGCCCGGCGAGGGCCTGGCCGGGCTGTACGCCGAGGCCGGCGCGACCACGGTCCTCGCCCGCCCCGGGGAGCCGCCCGCCAGCGGGGAACTCGTCGAGGCCGTACGACGCGCCCACGCGCGCGAGGTCGTCCTGCTGCCCAACGACGCCGATCTGCGCCACACCGCCGCCGCGGCCGCCGAACAGGCCCGCTCCGAAGGCATCCGGGTCGCGCTCATCCCCACCCGCTCCGCCGTGCAGGGCATCGCCGCGCTCGCCGTGCACGAGGCGGACCGCCGCTTCGACGAGGACGTCGTCTCCATGACCTCCGCGGCCGGCGCCACCCGCTACGCCGAGGTCGCCGTCGCCGAACGCCAGTCGTGGACCATGGCCGGCATCTGCCAGGCCGGCGACGTCCTCGGGCTCATCGACGGGGACGTCGCCGTCATCGGCGCCGACGTCACCGCCACCGCGGAGGCCACCCTGGACCGCATGCTCTCGGCGGGCGGCGAGCTGGTCACCCTGGTGCTCGGCGACGACGCGCCCGACGGCATCGCCGAGCGGCTGCGGACACGGGTGCGGGAGGCCTACCTCGCCGTCGACACGGTCGTGTACCGCGGCGGGCGGCAGGGCGCGCTGCTGCTGATCGGCGTCGAGTAGCCGCTACGCGCCCGACTCGTCCGGCTGCTCCAGCGCCACCTGCAACAACTGCTCCGCCTCGGCCCGCCGGCCCTCCGCCGTCCCGTCGTCCTCCTCGTCGTCGGCGTCCGCGTAGGCCCGCAGCACCGCACGCGCGCGTGCCGCCGCCTCCACGGGCCGCCCCAGATCGGTCTCCAGCCAGCCCGCGGCCAGCTCGGCGCCGGTACGGGCGTGCACCGCGTCGCCGTCCAGGGCGACGAACACCGCGACGGCCTCCGCCATCTGCGACAACGCCTCCTCCAGGGCCTCGCGGATCGAGTCGTCGTCGGCGTCCTCCGCCGCCGAGCGGGCCAGCAGATCCCCGAACTGGCGGTGGGTGTGGCCGAGTTCGGCGACCAGCCGCAGCCGCGCCTCCTCGTCCTCCTCCGTCACGGCGAGCGCGTCCACGCACTCCTCCACCGCACCGGCCATCAACGCCCGTGCCCCCGCCGTCCCGTCCTCGGTGCGCAGCGCCAGCCACGCCCGGGCCCGCAGCGAACGCACCAGCCCGTGCACATTGCCCAGGGCACGCCACAGCTCACCCGCGCGCGCGTACGCCCGGTCCGCCTCCTCGTGCAGTCCCGCCTGGCCGAGGGACTCGGCGGCCAGATGGGCGAGGGTCGCGTGATCGTGCTGCTCCGGCCAGTGCCGGGCGATCTCGGCGGCCTGCAGCCGGCGTTCGGCGGCGTCACGGTGCTCGCCCAGCTCGCTCAGACAGTCACCCAGCCACCACTGCGTCTGGACGACCGCCCCGTCCCCGTGCGTCTCGGCACGCAGGTCGGCCAGCGCCGACTCCAGCACCTCCGCCGCCTCCGCCCAGCGGCCCAGCCGGACCAGGTACCCGCCGAGCTGGTGCCGCGCCCAGGCACCGAACGTCGGGCCCTCGCCCGCCTCGTCGGCCCAGTGCGCCGCCTCCAGGGCGTGTTCCGCCGCCTCCGCCGCCTGCCCCCGCTCCCCGACGACCTCGGCGAGCTGAAGATGCAGCTGGGCCCGCCCGACCGGCTCCAGAGCGGACCCGCCGTGCTCCAGGGCCGCGCGCAGCGCCCGCTCCGCCTCCGCCATGTCGCCCAGATGGTGCGCGAGACCGGCCAGCCGCGCCTCGTACTCACAGGCGAACCACGGCAGCCCCGCCCCCGTGAACTCCGCCGCGGCCCGCGCGAACAATCGCGCGCCCGCCTCGACGTCCCCCGCGTGCGTGGCGAGTTCCCCGAGCATCGCCTGCCCCTCGGCGACCCGCGCGGTCAGCCGTACGTCGTCCCCGGTGCGCCCCTCGACGAGCGCGAGCAGCTCCCGTACGGCGGCCTCCGCCTCGCCGAGGACCGTCTCCGCCATCGGCCCGTCCGCCTCGTGGACACGCCGCATCAGGATCCGCGCCCGCGCCATCAGCACACCCGCCGCCTGCCGCACCTGGGTGCCGCCCTCGGCGTACAGCGCGAGCACGTCGTCGTACGGGCCCGCCACCGCCGCCAGCGCCTTGCCGACGTCGTCCCCGGCGAGCGCGCGGACGTACGCCCCCCGCGCCCGGGCCGCCAGCGCCTCCCCGGGGTCGTCCGCCTCCGCGTACAGCTCCGCGGCCCGCTCGAACGTTTCCGCACCCTGCGGGCCCAGCGCGATCGCCTCGTGCTCGGCGATCTCCGCACGGTCCCGCGCGTCCAGCTCCCCACCCGCCACGCCGTCGGCGCCCTCGGCGGCCCGCGCGACCGCCGCCCACGCCTCCACCGCCTCCGGCCGCAGCGTGTCCGACAGCCGCCGGGCCTCGGCGATCAGCTCCGGCAGCTCGGGCTCCGCCGCCTCCGCCGCCTCCGGCGCCACGGCCGGCGCCGGCGCGCTCACCGCGGCCGGCCGCACCGCCCGCACCCCCAGCGGCAGCCGCTCCGCCAACGGACGCTGCTCCATCCGCGCGCGTGCCCGCCCGCTGACGTACTCCGTGCCGTTGCGCTCGTCGAACCGCGCCGCCAGCGCCAGCGCCTCCGCGCGCGCGTGGGCGGCCAGTTCACCGGCCGTCCACTCCCGCCCGGCCGGACCGGGCACCCGCTGCCCGCCCAGACCCAGCCCCGCCAGCCGCTCCGTCAGCAGCACCACGACACTCAGGAACTCCAGCTTGCTGCGCGGATGCCCGTCGTCCGTGAAATACGACGGCCGCTCCGCGAGCAGCTCAAGACCCCGCGCCTCGTTGCCGGTCAGCGCGCAGAACTCGACATGGTCGGCGTACGCGCCCCGCATGCTCTCCATCGGCCGTACGAGCCGCAGGCCCCGCAGATGGTGGGCGCGCGCCTCCTCCAGCCGCCCCAGCCTCAGCAGCGGCACCAGCGACGAGGCGAGCACCGTGTGCGGCTCGTGCGCACACGCGTACTCACCCTCAAGGACCGGTGCCCACAGCGCGAGCGCCTCCTCGTCCCGGCCCCGCTCCGCCTGCCACCAGCCCTGCCGGTGCAGCTCGCACGCGTGACAGTCGGCCATCGCGTCCCGGTCCGCCGCCAGCCAGGCGGCGAACGCCCGCTCCGCGCGCGGGACGTCCCCCACATGCGCGGCCACACTGAACTCGGCGCTGCGCACCGCGCGCTCCGAGTGCCCGGCGAGCCGGTAGCGGTGCTCCATCTCGCCCAGCCACTTCTCCACCGACGCCAGCGGGACGTGCGGCTGGTCGAGCATGCCGGCCGACATCCACTTGAAGACCCAGTGCAGCGCGTGCGTCTCGTAGTCGTCGAAGTCCCCGGGCCGCTCGTCCCACATGCGCAGCAGCCGCGCGAACGGGACGAACATCTTGTCCTTCTCGGAGCTGTAGTTGTAGACCTTCAGCTGGTGCCCGAGCGCCTCGATCACCGCCAGCGGGATGTTCAGCTTCTCGGCCTCCGCCAGCAGCCGCTCCGCGCGCGCGTTGCGGGCCGGCCCCTCGGGCTGCTCGCCGTTCTCCGCCATCGCCCGGCGCAGCGCGTCGAAGTCCCTGATCTCACTCATCGGTGGCCGTCCTCCCCGTGTGCGGACTCCCCGAGCGTGGCCCACTCCAGAAGGCCGATGAACGCCCGGTTCAGCAGGGCCGAGTCGGCGGGCCTGAGCGGCCGCTGCGCCATCAGCAGCGCCTGCCCGTACAGGGACTCCGTGGCGGTGCCGATCAGTTCCGCCTCCCGCAGCGAACTGATCCTGCGGATCAGCGGATTGAGATGGTTCAGCACCAGCCGCGCACGCGGGGCCCCGCCGCGCAGCGACCCCAGGATGCCCGCCCACAGATCGTCCGCCTGCGCCTCGGCCTCCGCCCGCGCCTGCTCGTGCCGCGCCGACCGGTCGTCCAGATGCAGCGCCGGCACCGACAGCGGATGGAACGCCCTCAGGACGACATCGCACCCGAGCGGCTCCAGCTTCGCCCGCGCCGCCGCAAGGAAGGCGGCCAGCGCCAGCTCCTCCGCCGCGTCCACCGCGTCCAGATGGGCCGTCACGGTGTCCGCGTCCAACTCGGCGACCACCGTCCCGGGCCGCACCGACGGCAGCGCCTCGACCAGCTCGCTGTCGTAGGTGTAACCGCCGTTGACCACCCCGACGCCCTGCGCGGACGCGATCGGCGCGACCTGCCGGTACTCCTCCACGGTCCGCGTGAAGTGCACCACCGGGTGCCGCTGCGCGAACTCCTCCAGCGACAGCCGCCCGTCGCTCGTCTCGAACGGCAGCCACGGCAGCATGGTCCGCAGCATCTCCGTGTCGTGCCGCGCCAGCGACTTCACCCCCAGGTGGTGCACCGCCAGAAACGCCGAAAGCCGCTCCGGATCACCCGCCGCGAGCCCCGTCAGCCACGACCGGATCCGCTCCCCGAGCGCCTCCCGTACGGCGGCCAGCGTCTCGTCCTCGTACAGCGCCTCGCGCGAGGCCGTGGGCCGCAGACTGTCCGTGTCCAGGACACAGCGCACGAAGAACGCCCAGTCGGGCAACAGCTGTTCGGCCCGTTCGGTCAGCAGCATGCCCTTCAGGTGCACCCGGTGCGTGGCCCGCTGCGCCGGACTCACCGCCGCCGGCAGCACGTACGCCACGCCGCGGATCCCCGCCAGCGGCACGTCCAGCTCGATCGTGTCCAACGGCGTGAACCCGAACAGCCGCTGACAGTGCCGGGCCAGCGCCACCCGCCGGTTCGCGGGGGAGGGGTACGGCCGGTCCCAGGGCGCCGGCAGATCGGTGACCGCCTCCTCGCCCACCCGGACCTCGTACGGCAGCAGCGACCCGAAGTCCCGCGCCAGCTTCAGCACCCGCTCCTCGGTGAGCCACTCCCCGGCCCCCGCCCGAGCCACCAGATGCACGGTGGTGCCCGGCTCGGGCCGCTCGTCGTGCGGGAGTGTCCGCACGGTGTACGAACCGTCGTCGCGCGCCGTCCACTCCACGGGCGGCGCGGTGGGCGTACGGGCGCTGCGGCTGACGACCCGGATCCGCTCGGCGACCACGAAACAGGCCAGCAGTCCGATGCCGAACTGCCCGAGGAAGTCGGACCGCGCCTCCTGGAGTCCCTCCGCACGCTTGGAGCTGCGCCCGATGGTCGCCAGCAGGCTGTGCACATCGGCCTCGGTGAGCCCGATGCCGGAGTCCTCCACCCGCAGCGTCCCGTCCGCGGCGCGCAGCCGCACCCGCGCCGGGGCACCGGGATCCTCGGCCCGCCGGGCGGTGATGGCGTCCACGGCGTTCTGCAGCAGCTCGCGCAGATAGACCTTGGGGCTGGAGTAGAGGTGATGGGACAGCAGGTCCACCAGACCACGCAGGTCGACCTGGAACGTATGAGGTGACGGTGATGCCTGGGATGACTGTGAGGTCTGGGAGTCCATCGCTGCAGCGCCGCGAAGTGGGGACGAGCACGGCGCGGGGTCGGGCGGTCCCGGTGGGGCGGTGACCGCGGATGATGGCGGAGGCGGGTCATCCTAGAGCCCGAACGAGCCGTCTGACCAGGTCTTTCAGGACACGTATCGAGCAATGTCAGTGGCGTGGTGTGCAATGGATCTCGTGCCCGCACTCGAAGAACCACTGAAGAAGGTGCTCGGCCCACCGACCGCGAAGGTGATGGCCGAGCACCTCGGCCTGCACACCGTCGGCGACCTGCTGCACCACTATCCCCGCAGATACGAGGAGCGCGGCCAGCTCACCCACCTGGCCGACCTCCCCATGGACGAGCACGTCACGGTGGTCGCCATGGTCGCCGACGCCCGGCTGCACTCCTTCGCCTCCGCCAAGGCCCCCCGCGGCAAGGGACAGCGGCTGGAAGTCACCATCACCGACGGCAGTGGCCGACTTCAGTTGGTCTTCTTCGGCAACGGCGTCCACAAACCCCACAAGGACCTCCTGCCGGGCACCCGCGCGATGTTCTCCGGCAAGGTCTCCGTCTTCAACCGCCGTATGCAACTGGCGCACCCGGCCTACGAATTGCTGCGCGGAGACGGCGACGAAACGGTCGAGACCTGGGCGGGCGCCCTGATTCCGATCTACCCGGCGACGGCCAAGCTGGAGTCCTGGAAGATCGGCAAGGCGATCCAGACCGTCCTGCCCAGCGCCCAGGAGGCCGTGGACCCCCTCCCGCCGGCCCTGCGCGAGGGCCGTGGCCTGGTCACCCTCCCCGAGGCCCTCCTCAAGATCCACCGCCCCCACACCAGGACCGACATCGCCGACGCCCGCGCCCGCCTCAAGTGGGACGAGGCCTTCGTCCTCCAGGTAGCCCTGGCCCGCCGCCGCCACGCCGACGCCCAACTCCCGGCCGTGGCCCGCGGGGCCCGGCCCGACGGCCTCCTGGCGGCCTTCGACGACCGCCTCCCGTTCACCCTCACCGAGGGCCAGCAGAAGGTCTCCAAGGAGATCTTCGACGATCTGGCCACCGAACACCCGATGCACCGCCTGCTCCAGGGAGAGGTCGGCTCGGGCAAGACCTTGGTGGCCCTGCGCGCCATGCTCGCCGTGGTCGACGCGGGCGGTCAGGCCGCCATGCTGGCTCCCACCGAAGTCCTCGCCCAGCAGCATCACCGCTCGGTCGTCGAGATGATGGGCGAGCTGGCCGAGGGCGGGATGCTGGGCGGCTCGGAGCACGCCACCAAGGTGGTGGTGCTCACCGGGTCGATGGGCGCAGCGGCCCGCCGGCAGGCACTGCTGGATCTGGTCACCGGTGAGGCCGGCATCGTCATCGGCACCCACGCGTTGATCGAGGACAAGGTCCAGTTCCACGACCTGGGCCTGGTCGTGGTCGACGAACAGCACCGCTTCGGCGTCGAACAGCGCGACGCCCTGCGCGGCAAGGGCAAGCAGCCCCCGCACCTCCTGGTCATGACGGCCACCCCCATCCCGCGCACGGTCGCGATGACCGTCTTCGGCGATCTGGAGACCTCCGTCCTGGACCAGCTCCCGGCCGGCCGCTCACCCATCGCCAGCCATGTCGTCCCCGCCGCCGACAAGCCCCACTTCCTGGCCCGCGCCTGGGAACGGGTCCGCGAGGAGGTGCAGAACGGCCATCAGGCGTACGTCGTCTGCCCCCGCATCGGCGACGAGGAGGAGGACCCCAGGAAGGCGAGGAAACCGGCGGAGGACGAGGCCGAGAAGCGCCCCCCACTCGCCGTCCTGGACGTGGCCGGCCAACTCTCCAAGGGCCCCCTGAACGGCCTCCGGGTCGAGGTGCTCCACGGCCGCATGCACCCCGACGACAAGGACGCCGTCATGCGCCGCTTCGCCGCGGGGGACACCCACGTCCTGGTCGCCACCACGGTCATCGAGGTCGGCGTCAACGTCCCGAACGCCACCGCCATGGTGATCATGGACGCCGACCGCTTCGGCGTCTCCCAGCTCCACCAGCTCCGCGGCCGAGTGGGCCGAGGCTCCGCCCCCGGGCTCTGCCTCCTGGTCACCGAGATGCCCGAGGCCGGCGCGGCCCGCCAGCGCCTGAACGCGGTCGCCTCCACCCTCGACGGCTTCGAGCTCTCCCGCATCGACCTCGAACAGCGCCGCGAGGGCGACGTCCTCGGCCAGGCCCAGTCCGGCGCCCGCACCTCCCTGCGGGTCCTCGCCGTCATCGACGACGAGGAGGTCATCGCGGAGGCGAGGGAGGAGGCGGTGGCCGTGGTGACCTCGGACCCCGAACTGACGGGTCTTCCCGGCCTGCGCACAGCCCTGGACGCCTTGTTGGACGAGGAGAGGGAGCAGTACCTGGACAAGGGGTGAAGGGCGGTTCCGGTCAGGGGCGGGGCCGTGTCGAATATGCGGCCACCGCCGCGCGTGCGCGAGCGACCACGACGGACCTGCTGCCAGACTGAATCCGAAACCACCCTCGACCAAGGACCAAAGATGACCCGCGTGATCGCCGGCAGAGCCGGCGGACGCCGCCTCGCCGTCCCGCCGGGGACCGGCACCCGCCCCACGTCGGACCGCGCCCGAGAAGGCCTCTTCTCCACCTGGCAGTCCCTTCTCGGCGGCCCCCTCGACGGCGAACGAGTCCTCGACCTCTACGCCGGCTCAGGAGCCGTGGGACTGGAGGCGCTCTCCCGGGGCGCGAGCCACACCCTCCTGGTGGAGGCCGACGCCCGCGCCGCCCGCGTCATCCGCGAGAACGTCAGGAACCTCGCCCTGCCCGGCGCCGAGGTGAGAGCCGGCAAGGCCCACCAGGTGATCCAGACGGCGCCCACCGAGTCGTACGACCTCGTCTTCCTGGACCCCCCCTACGCCGTCACGGACGACGATCTTCGCGAGATTCTCCTCACACTCCGCTCTGGGGGCTGGCTCAGGCCCGAGGCGCTCGTCACCGTGGAGCGCAGCACCAGAGGCGGGGAGTTCAACTGGCCGGACGGCTTCGAAGCGCTCCGGGCCCGTCGCTACGGCGAGGGAACGTTTTGGTACGGTCGCGCCGCCTCTACGTGCGAAGACGCACGATGACCGGACCGGAGAGCGAGGGATCACAAGTGCGCCGCGCCGTCTGTCCCGGGTCGTTCGACCCGATCACCAACGGACACCTCGACATCATTTCCCGCGCCTCCCGTCTGTACGACGAGGTCTATGTCGCGGTCATGATCAACAAGTCGAAGAAGGGCCTGTTCGAGGTCGACGAGCGACTCGACCTCATCCGTCAGGTCACCGCCGAGTACGGCAACGTACGGGTCGAGGCCTTCCACGGCCTCCTGGTCGACTTCTGCAAGCAGCGCGAGATCCCCGCGATCGTCAAGGGCCTGCGCGCGGTCAGCGACTTCGACTACGAGCTGCAGATGGCCCAGATGAACAACGGACTGTCCGGGGTCGAGACGCTGTTCGTACCGACCAACCCCACCTACAGCTTCCTGTCCTCCTCCCTGGTCAAGGAGGTGGCGACCTGGGGCGGAGACGTCTCCCACCTGGTCCCGCCGATCGTCCTGGAGGCCCTCAACGAGCGCCTGCGCAAGGACTGATGGGGCTACAGTCGTCCCGTCCGTCTCCAACACAGCTGTAGAGAGTGGCGAGCAACCGGTGGACGTGCAGAAGAAGCTCGACGAGATCGTCACGGCGGTCTCCAGCGCCCGGTCCATGCCCATGTCGGCCTCCTGCGTGGTCAACCGCGCCGAGCTGCTCGCCCTGCTGGAAGAGGTGCGCGCGGCCCTGCCCGACTCGCTCGCGCAGGCCCAGGAGCTGATCGGCGACCGTGACCAGATGGTCGAGCAGGCCCGCCAGGAGGCCGACCGGATCATCTCCACCGCGCACGCCGAGCGCGGCTCGCTGATCTCCGGCACCGAGATCGCCCGCCGCTCCCAGAACGAGGCCGACCGCATCCTCGCCGAGGCCCGCAAGGAGGCCGAGGACATCCGCGCCGAGGCCGACGACTACGTCGACTCCAAGCTCGCCAACTTCGAGGTCGTCCTCACCAAGACCATCGGCTCGGTCGGCCGGGGCCGCGAGAAGCTCCTCGGCACCGGTCCCGGCCTGGACGAGCAGGGCTACGAGGACGAGGACGCCCCCGAGCGCAGCCACGACCCCGAGACCCTGCGCCGCGACGCCGACGCCTACGTCGACACCAAGCTGGGCGCCTTCGAGGCCGTGCTCACCAAGACCCTGGAGGCCGTCGGCAAGGGCCGGCAGAAGCTGCACGGCCGCATCGCCACCGACGACCTCGGCGCCCTCGCCGACGACACCACGACCTTCCAGCACTCCTCCGACGCCGACTACCTCGCCGACCTCGCGGCCCTCGCCGAGCAGGACAGCGCGACGCCGGCCGCCGTGGGGCAGGGGGTGCCGCAGCCGTCGTACGGGGAACAGCCGGTCGCCTACGGCTACCCGCAGCAGGACGGGTACGGCTACGACCAGACGTACGCGCAGCAGGACCAGTACGGCTACCAGCAGGCCGACCCCTACGCCGTGGCGTCCTACCAGGGCTACGACGGCCGGCAGACGGCCTACGACCCGCACCAGCAGCCCCAGCAGCCCCAGCAGGCCCAGCAGGCTCAGCAGCCCCCACAGGCCCACCAGTCCTACGCCCTCGACGAGACCAGCCTCTTCGACACGGGCATGATCACTCCGGAGCAGTTGCGCGCCTATGAACAGGGCCGCGGCCTCTAGACCCACCCGGATTGGGCTGTGAGCGAATGCTCCAGTATCCTGGCTCTTCGGTCGCGAGTACGTCCGCGATCTCCGCTGCCCGGAACACCGAAGGGCAGCGGCCCTCAGAGTTCGGAAGATCGAAAGCAGGAATGGCCCCCAACGCTCGCCTCGACCACCGCAACCCCCTCGTGTTCGACACACACGAGCTGGGTCGGCGTCCTGGCGCGCTGCAGCGCCTGACCCGTGAGATCGACGCCCCCAAGGATCTGGGGATCCAGGGAGTCATCGGAGTGCCGGAAGGCGCCCCGGTGGAGCTCGAACTCCGCCTCGAGTCGGTCATGGAAGGGGTGCTCGTCACAGGCACCGCCCATGCACGGGCCGAGGGGGAGTGCGTAAGGTGTCTGGAGCCGCTCGGGCTTGATCTCGAAGCGGACTTCCAGGAGATGTTCTCGTACCCTGACGCCGACGACCGGGGCCGCCCCAAGGCGGAGCCGGCCGACGACGCCGAGGAAGACGAGGACAGGCTCTTCATCGAGGACGGCCTGTTCGACCTCGAACCCGTGCTGCGCGATGCGGTGGTGCTCGCACTGCCGATGCAGCCGGTGTGCCAGGACGACTGTCCCGGTCTGTGCTCCGAGTGCGGAGCCCGGCTGGCGGACGACCCGGACCACCATCACGACGCCGTCGACATCCGTTGGGCGGCACTGCAGGGACTCGCCGGTTCACTCGAAGACGGCGAGAAGGACGAGATGAGCGGCGCTGACGCGGAAGCGGGCGTCGACGAGAAGCAGGAGAAGTAGCCGTGGCTGTTCCGAAGCGGAAGATGTCGCGCAGCAACACGCGCCACCGCCGGTCGCAGTGGAAGGCTGCGGTCCCCACCCTGGTTGCGTGCGAGCGCTGCCACGAGCCCAAGCAGCAGCACATCGCGTGCCCGTCTTGCGGCACCTACAACAAGCGCCAGGTCCTCGAGGTCTGAGCGGCTGGTGAGAGGCACCGTGTCTAGCCCCAAGAAGGCGGAAGACGCCACAGCGGATTCCACCGCCAGGAAAAAGGCGGACAACACGGCCTCGTCCCACACGCTTCTGGAAGGGCGGCTCGGCTACCGGCTCGAGTCCGCCCTTCTGGTGCGTGCGCTGACCCACCGCTCCTACGCGTACGAGAACGGCGGTCTGCCGACGAACGAGCGGCTGGAGTTCCTCGGGGACTCCGTGCTCGGCCTCGTCGTCACGGACACGCTGTACCGCACCCACCCCGACCTGCCCGAGGGCCAACTGGCCAAGCTGCGGGCCGCGGTGGTCAACTCACGTGCGCTGGCGGAGGTCGGTCGCGGCCTCGACCTGGGCTCCTTCATCCGGCTCGGCCGGGGTGAAGAGGGCACGGGCGGCCGGGACAAGGCGTCCATCCTCGCCGACACCCTCGAAGCGGTGATCGGCGCGGTCTATCTCGACCAGGGCCTCGACGCGGCCTCCGAACTGGTGCACCGCCTGTTCGACCCGCTGATCGAGAAGTCCTCGAACCTCGGTGCCGGCCTGGACTGGAAGACATCCCTCCAGGAGCTCACCGCGACCGAAGGGCTCGGCGTGCCCGAGTACCTGGTCACGGAGACCGGCCCCGACCACGAGAAGACCTTCACTGCTGCCGCCCGCGTCGGAGGCGTCTCGTACGGCACCGGCACCGGCCGCAGCAAGAAGGAGGCGGAGCAACAGGCCGCCGAGTCCGCCTGGCGGTCCATCCGGGCCGCGGCGGACGAGCGCGCCAAGGCGGCGAAGGCGGCCCAGGCCGTCGCGGCAGCCGAGGCCGACGCGGACCCCGAGTCTGCCTCCGCCTGATCGGAACACGACAGTACGGCGCCCGTCCCTCGACGACCGAGGGGCGGGCGCCGTACCTCTGGGGGATCCCATGCCCGAGTTGCCCGAGGTCGAGGTCGTCCGGCGCGGTCTGGAGCGATGGGTCGCCCATCGCACGGTCGCCGACGCCGAGGTGCTGCACCCGCGTGCCGTACGCCGTCATCTCGCCGGAGCCGACGACTTCGCGCACCGGCTCAAGGGCCATCGCATCGGCACCCCCAGCCGCCGCGGCAAGTACCTCTGGCTGCCGCTGGAGGACACCGGGCAGGCGATCCTCGCCCACCTCGGGATGAGCGGCCAGCTGCTGGTGCAGCCGCACGCGGCGCAGGACGAGAGGCATCTGCGCATCCGGGTGCGTTTCGCCGACGAGGTGGACACCGAGCTCCGTTTCGTCGACCAGCGCACCTTCGGCGGCCTCTCGCTGCACGACACGACCCCCGACGGGCTGCCCGACGTCATCGGACACATCGCCCGTGACCCCCTCGATCCGCTGTTCGACGACGAGGCCTTCCACCAGGCCCTGCGCCGCAGACGGACCACGATCAAGCGGGCCCTGCTCGACCAGTCACTGATCAGCGGCGTCGGCAACATCTACGCGGACGAGGCCCTGTGGCGCTCCCGTCTGCACTACGACCGCCCCACGACCGGCTTCACCCGGCCCCGCACCCTGGAACTCCTCGGACACGTCCGGGACGTGATGAACGCGGCGCTCGCCGTCGGCGGCACCAGCTTCGACAGCCTGTACGTCAACGTCAACGGCGAGTCGGGCTACTTCGACCGCTCCCTGGACGCGTACGGGCGTGAGGGGCTGCCCTGCAAGCGGTGCGGCACACCGATGCGCCGGCGCCCGTGGATGAACCGGTCGAGCTACTTCTGCCCGAGGTGTCAGAGGGTGCCGCGCGTGGTGTCGTAGCGCTCGCGGGACGCCAGGACGTCGTCCATCCGGCCCTCCACGCAGTGGATGAGGGCCAGCAGCCGCTCGGCGACCTCATGGCCGAGCGGGGTCAGTTCGTAGTCGACGCGCGGCGGGTTGGTCGGCTGGGCGTCGCGGCGCACCAGTCCGTCGCGCTCCAGCGCGTGCAGCGTCTGGGACAGCATCTTCTCGCTCACTCCGTCGACCCGCCGGCGCAGCTCGTTGAAGCGCAGCGATCCCTCGTGCAGCGCCCCGAGCGTCAGACCGCCCCAGCGGCCCGTGACGTGCTCCAGCGTGCCGCGCGAGGGACAGGCCTTGGCGAACACGTTGTACGGGAGGTCCGCGTCCTCCGCGCGCTCCTGGGTGCTGTTCATGTCACCAGCCTACGCGAAAGCAGCGCTAACCAACAGGTTGCACTAACCAGGAGTTAGTGCTTTCCTGTGGTCACCGTTCCCGAGCTGCCCTTTCGAGGAGTTCCCATGTCCAAGCCCGTGGTTTCCGTCGCCTACCACTCCGGCTACGGCCACACCGTCGTCCTCGCCGAAGCGGTCCGCGCCGGCGCCGTCGCGGCGGGTGCCGAGGTGCATCTGATCAAGGTCGACGAGATCACCGAGGAGCAGTGGACGCTGCTCGACGGCTCGGACGCGATCGTGTTCGGCTCGCCGACCTACATGGGTACCGCGTCCAGCGCCTTCCACGGCTTCGCCGAGGCCACCTCGGCGCGCTGGGCCACCCAGGCCTGGAAGGACAAGCTCGCCGCAGGCTTCACCAACTCCGGCTCCAAGAGCGGCGACAAGCTGCACACCCTGCAGTTCTTCCAGATCCTCGCCGCGCAGCTCGGCATGCACTGGGTCAGCCTCGGTCTGCTGCCCGGCTGGAACAGCAGCAGCGCCTCCGAGCACGACCTCAACCGCCTCGGTGTGTTCCTCGGCGCGGCCGCGCAGACCAATGTCGACGAGGGCCCGGAGGCCGTCCACAAGGCCGACGTGGCGACGGCGGAGCACCTGGGCCGGCGGGTCACCGAGACCGCGAAGGTCTTCCTGGCCGGTCGCGCCCAGGCTGCATGATCGTTTCTGCGTGTCCGTGAAGGGCTAGTACCCGAAGTCCTGGGTCCACCAGGGGCCGCCGGACCCGAAGTGGACGCCGACGCCCAGCGTCTTGAAGTCGCAGTTCAGTATGTTCGCCTTGTGGCCGGGGCTGTTCATCCAGGCCTCCATGACGGCGGCCGCGTCGGCCTGGCCCCGGGCTATGTTCTCGCCGCCGAGGCTGGATATCCCGGCCTTCGCTGCCCGGTCCCACGGGGTCTTCCCGTCGGGGTCGGTGTGGTCGAAGAAGTCCCGGGCGGCCATGTCGTCGCTGAAGCTCTCGGCCAGGTCCGCCAGCGCGCTGTTGGCGGAGAGGGGGCTGCAGCCGACCTTGGACCGCTCCTCGTTGACGAGCTCGAGCACCTCGGCCGCGGCCTGCGCCTCGGCGGAGACCGTCACCGGGGACTCGGACTTCTGGGGCGCCTTGGTGGTCTTCTTCGACGGGGAGGCGGTGGTCGCCGGCTCCTCCGACGGCGTGACCTCGGGCTTCTTCTCGGCCGTCTTGCTCGGCGAGGCCGAGGCGGAGGACTTCGAGGCCGACGCGGTGGGCGAGGTCGACGCCGAGGCGGAGCGGCCCGCGTCACGGCTCGTCGAGGTCCCGGCGCGGCCGGTCTCGGCGGTGCCCGAGGCGCCGCCCTGCTCGGAGGTGGAGTTGCTCGGGGTGTCGGCGGCCTGCACGTTGTCGCCGGGGCCGGTCCCGCCGCCGAGCCGGTAGCTCTCCAGACCGGGCACCACACCCGTGGCCACCGCGACCGTGCCGAGGGCGACCGCCGCGGAGACGCCGAGCAGCCCCGCCTTGACCGGGGCCCCGGCCTTCTTCCTGCGGCGGCGACGGCCCGTGCCGCCCCGCCCGCCGGAGCCGTCGGGCGTGAAGCCGCCGGACCCGAACGCGGTGTCGTGCCCGTCCTCGGTCGAGTACAGGTACTCCTGGCTTCTCGCGACGGTGTCGGCGTACGCCTCGGGGTTCAGGTACGGCGCGATGCCGAGGGTGTCCGGGCCGTCCGCGTACGAGTACTGCGGGTCATAGCCGTCCGTGTACGAGCCGTGCGTCTCCGTGACCCCCGTGGCGCGGCCCGTGGCGGCGCGGCCGGCGGCGGAGCGTCGGTGGCGTCCCATGCCCTTGCCTTCCTCGTCCATCGGTCAACCCGTCTCATACGATCTTGGGCGTACCCATCTCACCCGATCGAGTGAGTTTCATATGAGAATCATTGGGTGGGGACGGTACCGCATGGCGCCAGGGGAGGAAGTGCCCCGAGGGGCATTGCCCGGTTAGGTTGCACCCATGAGCGAGGATGTACGGCTGGTCGCCTGGGTGCGCGGACACGTCCAGGGCGTGGGATTCCGCTGGTTCACCCGGGCGAAGGCGCTGGAGATCGGCGGACTGAGTGGCTTTGCTCTCAATCTGGCCGACGGACGTGTCCAGGTGGTCGCCGAAGGGGCCAAAGAGGGCTGCGAGGGCCTGCTGGACTGGCTCATGGGTGACGACACGCCCGGGCGCGTGGACGGAGTCACCGAGATATGGGACACACCGCGCGGCGGCTACGACGGCTTCGCGATCCGCTGACCACCCCGCCCCGGACAGCCGCCGAGAAGCGGAGGGACGTGCCAGCGACATGTGCCCTCGACGGAAATGAGCAGGTGGTTGCCAAGAATCGCTTGCGATGGCATGCTCCGCACGCAAGGATGATCGCCACGTCCCGAGGGCCCCACGTCCGTCGCAGCGCCGCCGTTTCGGCCGCGCGCCGGTGGGTTGCCCCCCAATACGGGGCGTGATCGTGTTGACCGTCAAACTTTTTGGTGAGACGCTGAAAGCACCCCGCGCACCTAGCTGTTTGGCATGGATGAACGGCAACACGAACAAGATCTAGCCAAGACCGCGGGTGCGAATCCCTCACGACCCACACCGCTTCGGTCGGTCACTCAGTGTGGAGGACCATCCATCATGGCAAAGGCGCTTCTCGGTTACGTCGGCGGCTCCGACCCGCGACTCCTCGCCGAGATGCGACGGCTCCAGCAGCGCGTCCAGGACCTGGAATCCGAGCTCGGACGAATCCAGGCCGAGAACGACGCTCTGACGGCTGCCGCTTCTCACGACAGGTTCATGGAGAGCATCGACGCACACCAGGCGGAGCCTGCGCTCACCTGATCGCTGCACCGCTCCACAACAGCACACGCAGCGGTTGGGCGACTCGTTCCATCGCGTCGGACCGCTAAGTTGTCAGAAGTTGCAAGGGACGCCTCGGCGTCCCTTCTTTCTTTCCCCCGCGCGTTTCGTGCACGTCCCCGTCCGTCCGGCACCCGCCCCCTCAGTCTTCTTAACGTGTGGTGTGCCCTGCGCGTTCATGGGTGAAACCGCGGGTTGCCGGGCGTTCATGGAGTGAGACACCCCCGGAAGGTAGAGTCCAGCGCCGTGCACCTCAAGGCCCTGACCCTCCGAGGGTTCAAGTCGTTCGCCTCGGCGACCACACTCCGGTTCGAACCGGGGATCACGTGTGTCGTCGGGCCCAACGGCTCGGGCAAGTCCAACGTCGTCGACGCCCTGAGCTGGGTGATGGGCGAACAGGGTGCCAAGTCGCTGCGCGGCGGCAAGATGGAGGACGTCATCTTCGCCGGCACCACCGGCCGCCCGCCCCTGGGCCGCGCCGAGGTGTCCCTGACCATCGACAACTCCGACGGCGCCCTGCCCATCGAGTACGCCGAGGTCACCATCACGCGGATCATGTTCCGCAACGGCGGCAGCGAGTACCAGATCAACGGCGACACCTGCCGGCTCCTCGACATCCAGGACCTTCTCTCCGACTCCGGCATCGGCCGCGAGATGCACGTCATCGTCGGCCAGGGCCAGCTCGACTCCGTCCTGCACGCCGACCCGATGGGCCGCCGCGCCTTCATCGAGGAGGCGGCGGGCGTCCTCAAACACCGCAAGCGCAAGGAGAAGGCCCTCCGCAAGCTCGACGCGATGCAGGCCAACCTCGCGCGCGTGCAGGACCTCACCGACGAACTGCGCCGCCAGCTCAAACCCCTCGGCCGCCAGGCGGCCGTCGCCCGCCGGGCCGCCGTGATCCAGGCGGATCTCCGGGACGCCCGGCTCCGCCTGCTCGCCGACGATCTCGTACGGATGCGGCAGGCGCTCCGGGCCGAGGTGGCCGACGAGGCCGCGCTCAAGGAGCGCAAGGAGACCGCCGAGCAGGAACTGCGCAAGGCGCTCCAGCGCGAGGGCCTCCTGGAGGACGAGGTCCGTCGGCTCACCCCGCGCCTCCAGCGCGCCCAGCAGACCTGGTACGAGCTCTCCCAGCTCGCCGAACGCGTCCGCGGCACCGTCTCCCTCGCCGACGCGCGCGTGAAGAGCGCCACCTCCGCGCCCCCCGAGGAGCGGCGCGGCCGTGACCCCGAGGACATGGAGCGCGAGGCCGCCCGCATCCGGGAACAGGAGGCCGAGCTGGAGGCCGCCCTCGAAGCGGCCCAGCACGCCCTCGACGACACCGTCGCCCACCGCGCCGACCTGGAGCGCGAACTCGCCGTCGAGGAACGACGCCTGAAGGACGTCGCCCGCGCCATCGCCGACCGCCGCGAGGGCCTCGCCCGGCTGAACGGCCAGGTCAACGCCGCCCGTTCCCGCGCCGCCTCCGCCCAGGCCGAGATCGACCGGCTGGCGGCGGCACGCGACGAGGCCCAGGAGCGGGCGTTCGCGGCGCAGGAGGAGTACGAGACCCTCAAGGCCGAGGTCGACGGCCTCGACGCGCACGACACGGAACTCGCCGAGCGGCACGACGCGGCCAAACACCGGCTCGCCGAGGCCGAGGCCGCCCTCACCGCCGCCCGCGAGGCCGCCACCGCGGCGGAACGCGAACGCGCGGCGACCCGGGCCCGCCATGAGACGTTGGCGCTGGGACTGAGGCGGAAGGACGGCACGGGTGCCCTCCTCGGCGCGAGGGACCGCCTCACCGGCCTGCTGGGCCCGGCGGCCGAGCTGCTGACGGTGACGCCGGGGTATGAAGTGGCCTTGGCGGCGGCGTTCGGGGCGGCGGCGGACGCTCTGGCCGTCGCGTCCCCGTCGGCCGCAGCCGACGCGATCCGGATGCTGCGCAAGCAGGACGCCGGACGGGCGTCGCTGCTGCTGGCCGGGGCGCCGGAGGTGCCGCAAAGGGGTGCGGGGAACGGCGCGACCAGCCCCGACGCACCCGCAGACGCCCAACGGCATCACGCAGCCGATTTCGTCCGCGCCCCCTCCGACCTGATCCCCGCCGTACGCCGCCTCCTCCACGACATCGTCGTGGTCGACACCCTGGAGGACGCCGAACACCTCGTCCGCACCCACCCCCACCTGACCGCGGTCACCGCCGAAGGCGACCTGCTGGGCGCCCACTTCGCGCACGGCGGTTCCGCCGGCGCCCCCAGCCTCCTGGAGGTCCAGGCCTCCGTCGACGAGGCGGCCGCACACCTCGCCGAGCTGGCCGTACGCTGCGCGGAACTCAGCGAGGCCCAGCAAGAGGCCGGCGCACACCGCAAGCGGTGCGCCGCGGACGTGGAGGAACTGGGGGAGCGGCGCCGGGCCGCCGACCGGGAGAAGTCGTCCGTGGCCCAGCAGCTCGGCCGGCTGGCCGGGCAGGCGCGGGGCGCGGCGGGCGAGGCCGAGCGGTCCACGGCGGCGGCCGCCCGCGCGCAGGACGCCCTCGACCGCGCGCTGGAGGAGGCCGAGGAGCTCGCGGAACGGCTGGCCGTGGCCGAGGAGATGCCCGTCGAGGAGGAGCCGGACACCTCGGTGCGCGACCGGCTCGCCGCCGACGGGGCCAACGCACGGCAGACCGAGATGGAGGCGCGGCTCCAGGTCCGTACGCACGAGGAGCGGGTGAAGGGGCTCGCCGGCCGGGCCGACTCGCTCGACCGGGCGGCCCGCGCGGAACGCGAGGCACGCGCGCGTGCCGAACAGCGCCGGGCCCGGCTGCGCCACGAGGCCGCCGTCGCCGAGGCCGTCGCCTCCGGCGCGCGTCAGCTCCTCGCCCATGTCGAGGTGTCCCTGGGCCGCGCGGACGCCGAGCGCACCGCCGCCGAGGCCGCCAAGGCGCGCCGTGAGCAGGAGCTGGCCGCCGCCCGCACCGCCGGGCGCGACCTCAAGGCCGAGCTGGACAAGCTGACCGACTCGGTCCACCGCGGTGAGGTGCTCGGCGCCGAGAAGCGGATGCGGATCGAGCAGTTGGAGACCAAGGCGCTGGAGGAGCTGGGCGTGGAGCCCGAGGGGCTCGTCTCCGAGTACGGGCCCCATCAGCTCGTACCGCCGTCGCCGCCCGCCGAGGGCGAGGTGCTGCCCGAGGACCCGGAGCATCCCCGCAACCAGCCGGTGCCGTTCCGGCGGGCCGAGCAGGAGAGGCGGCTGAAGGCGGCCGAGCGGGCGTACCAGCAGCTCGGCAAGGTCAACCCGCTGGCGCTGGAGGAGTTCGCCGCGCTGGAGGAGCGTCACAAGTTCCTCAGCGAGCAGCTCGAGGACCTGAAGAAGACCCGGGCCGATCTGCTTCAGGTGGTGAAGGAGGTCGACGAGCGGGTCGAGCAGGTCTTCACGGAGGCCTACCGGGACACCGCCCGGGAGTTCGAGGGGGTCTTCAGCCGGCTCTTCCCGGGCGGGGAGGGGCGGCTGATCCTGACCGATCCCGACAACATGCTCACCACGGGCGTGGACGTGGAGGCCCGGCCGCCGGGAAAGAAGGTCAAGCGGCTCAGCCTGCTGTCCGGCGGTGAGCGGTCGCTGACGGCCGTCGCCATGCTGGTGTCGATCTTCAAGGCCCGGCCCAGCCCGTTCTACGTCATGGACGAGGTGGAGGCGGCCCTCGACGACACCAACCTGCAGCGGCTGATCCGCATCATGCAGGAGCTCCAGGAGTCCTCGCAGCTCATCGTGATCACCCACCAGAAGCGCACCATGGAGGTCGCCGACGCGCTGTACGGGGTGTCCATGCAGGGCGACGGTGTGTCGAAGGTGATCAGCCAGCGGCTGCGCTAGTCCGGCTACCCCGCTTTCGTGTCTTCATTCCTTTAACGCACTCTCCTCATCCGTGCCTGTTTTCTCACACCACCTCGCCTGGTGATTTCGAAAATTGAAGGCATAAGGTCTGCAACGTTGTTCTTGCCTTCAGGCAGCGTTGCCGATGGCCTTAGGAGTTGAACGTGACGAGCACAGCGCAGGCACAGAGGTCAGGAGCCGCGACGGCTCACCCCGATCATCTCGGGCATGTCATCTTCATCGCGGCGGCAGCGGCGATGGGCGGATTCCTCTTCGGGTACGACAGTTCCGTGATCAACGGTGCCGTCGAGGCCATCCGGGACCGCTACGACATCGGATCCGCCGCCCTCGCGCAGGTCATCGCGATCGCCCTGATCGGCTGTGCCATCGGCGCCGCGACCGCCGGCCGGATCGCCGACCGCATCGGCCGGATCCGGGTCATGCAGATCGCCGCCGCGCTCTTCACGGTCAGCGCCGTCGGCTCGGCCCTGCCCTTCTCGCTGTGGGACTTCGCCCTGTGGCGGGTCGTCGGCGGCTTCGCCATCGGCATGGCCTCCGTCATCGGCCCCGCCTACATCGCCGAGGTCGCCCCGCCCGCCTACCGCGGCCGGCTCGGTTCCTTCCAGCAGGCCGCCATCGTCATCGGCATCGCCGTCTCGCAGCTGGTCAACTGGGGTCTGCTGAACGCCTCCGGCGGCGACCAGCGCGGGCGGCTGATGGGCCTGGAGGCCTGGCAGGTCATGCTCGGCGTGATGGTCGTCCCGGCCGTCCTCTACGGCATGCTCTCCTTCGCCATCCCCGAGTCCCCGCGCTTCCTGATCTCCGCCGGCAAGCGGGAGCGGGCCCGGGAGATCCTCGCCGAGGTCGAGGGCGAGCGCGCCGACCTGGACGCCCGGGTCGCCGAGATCGAGCACGCCATGAACAGCGAGCACCGGTCCACCTTCAAGGACCTGCTCGGCGGCGGCTTCTTCTTCAAGCCGATCGTCTGGATCGGCATCGGCCTGTCGGTCTTCCAGCAGTTCGTCGGCATCAACGTCGCGTTCTACTACTCCTCGACGCTGTGGCAGTCGGTCGGCGTCGACCCGACGGAGTCGTTCTTCTACTCCTTCACCACCTCGATCATCAACATCGTCGGCACCGTCATCGCGATGATCTTCGTGGACCGCGTCGGCCGCCGCCCCCTCGCCGTCATCGGCTCGGTCGGCATGGTGATCGGTCTCGCCCTGGAGGCCTGGGCCTTCTCCCACGACCTCGTCGACGGCAGGCTCCCGGCCGCGCAGGGCTGGACCGCCCTGATCGCCGCGCATGTCTTCGTCCTCTTCTTCGCCCTGTCGTGGGGCGTGGTCGTCTGGGTCATGCTCGGCGAGATGTTCCCCAACAGGATCCGCGCCGCCGCCCTGGGCGTGGCCGCCTCCGCGCAGTGGATCGCGAACTGGGCCATCACCGCGAGCTTCCCGTCCCTCGCCGACTGGAACCTCTCCGTCACCTACGTCGTCTACACGGCCTTCGCCGCCCTCTCCGTCCCCTTCGTCCTCAAGTACGTCAAGGAGACCAAGGGCAAGGCCCTGGAGGAGATGGGCTGACCGCCCGCCCTCCGCACAGCCCGGGGAGAGGGGCTCACACCCCGCCGCCCCTCTCCCCGAACCGCCCGCCGCCCCCGTTCCGGTCACCCCGGACCGGGGGCGGCGGCCTTCCCCGCGGGGCACCGGACGCGGTCAGTCCTTCAGTGCCGGAATCACCCGCTCCGCGAACAGCCGCAGACTCCGCCAGCCCTCCTCCACCGGCATCCCGCCAGCCAGCGGATGCAGCACGAGGTTGTCGAGCCCCTGGGCCACGCACTCGTCGGGGGTGAGGATCCGGTACACGCCCTCCGCGCGCAGCTCCTCCACCGTCCCGGCGCCCGAGCGCACCGCCGAGTGGATCTCACCGGACTGCCACGAGGCGTAGGTGCGGGCCTCGTGGAGGAAGTGGCCGCCGTACTCGGCCCAGGCGCGGTCGGGGTCCTCGGCGATGTGGAGCAGCGGCGTCTCGGCGCCCGGCATCATCGTCCAGCCCTGCGTCCCGTACTCCACGAGCCGCTCCTTGTAGTACGTCTCCAGCTCCGGCAGATGCGCGCTCGGGAAGAACGGCAGCCCGAGCCGGGCGGCCCGGCGCGCGGCGGCCTTCGAGGAGCCGCCGACCAGCAGCAGCGGGTGCGGATCGCTCGCCGGGCGCGGGGTGACCCGTACCGTGCGGCCCCGGTGGACGAACTCCTCGCCGGTCCACGCCTTCAGTACGGTCTCCAGCAGCTCGTCCTGCAGCCGGCCGCGCCGTGTCCAGTCGACGCCGGCCCGGTCGTACTCCTCGCGCCGGTAGCCGATCCCGGCGACCGTGAGCAGCCGGCCGCCGGAGAGCAGGTCCAGGACCGCGATGTCCTCGGCGAGCCGCAGCGGATCGTGCAGCGGGCCGATCACCGCCGACACCGTGACCGCCAGCCGCCGGGTGGCCCCGAGGACCGCCCCCGCGAAGACGAACGGCGACGGCAGCCAGTTGTTCTCGACGCCGTGGTGCTCCTCCGTCTGCACGGTGGTCACCCCGTGCTCGTCGGCGTACGCGGCCATCTCCAGCGCGGCCCGGTAGCGGGCGCCCAGCGCGGCGGGGGAGGCGCCGGGCGCGACGAGGTTGAAACGGACGACGGTGACGGGCATCGGGTACCCCCTTCGGCAGATGTGGGGGGACGTTAGCTGACGGAGGGTCAGGTGGCCAGGGGTGTCATCCTGCAGCTTGGCGAGGAGGTGTCGCGGCCCACGGTACGGACCGTGACACGCCCTGGGTGCGCTCATGCGGACCCCACCCGTCGTCGGATAGTGGACGGGTTGTGACTCCAGCCTTATGGGTTTCCCGTCGGCGTTCGGCCAGACGGCTGGCCGGCCCGGCCCGAGGGCTGTACGGCCCTGATCGGTGAGCGACTGATCGCGACGGAGGTCACGCATACTGGGCCTGTTATGGAAACCGTCATCCTTGCTGTAGTCATCGCCGTGGTCGTGCTCGCGGTGCTCGGCGGGCTCGTCGTCGGCAGCCGGCGCAGGAAGCCGCTGCCCCCGCCGCCCCCCGCAGCGCCCGACATCACCGCGCCTCCGGCCGAGCCGCACGTCGGCGACGAGGCCGAGACGCCGCGCGACGAACCGCGCCGCACGATCGAGGAGGTGGATCTTCCCGACGGCGGCCCGACCGGAGTCGTCGTCGAGGAACCACCCGTCGTCGAGGCTCCGCAGATCGAGATCCCGGAGCCCACCGCGGGGCGTCTCGTACGCCTGCGCGCCCGTCTGTCCCGCTCCCAGAGCGCCCTCGGCCAGGGGCTGCTCACACTGCTCTCGCGTGAGCACCTCGACGACGACACCTGGGAGGAGATCGAGGACACCCTGCTCACCGCCGACGTCGGCGTCCAGCCCACCCAGGAACTGGTCGACCGGCTGCGCGAGCGGGTGAGGGTGCTCGGCACCCGGACCCCCGAGGAGCTGCGCGGCCTGCTGCGCGAGGAACTGCTCACGCTGGTCGGCACGGAGGCCGACCGCACGGTCAGGACCGAGCCCGAGGACCGCAAGCCCGGCATCGTGATGGTCGTCGGCGTCAACGGCACCGGCAAGACCACCACCACCGGCAAGCTCGCCCGGGTGCTCGTCGCCGACGGCCGCACGGTCGTCCTCGGCGCCGCCGACACCTTCCGCGCCGCCGCCGCCGACCAGCTCCAGACCTGGGGCGAGCGGGTCGGCGCCCACACCGTGCGCGGGCCCGAGGCGGGCGACCCCGCCTCCGTCGCCTTCGACGCGGTGAAGGAGGGCAAGGAGATGGGCGTCGACGTGGTGCTCATCGACACCGCCGGGCGGCTGCACACCAAGACCGGGCTCATGGACGAGCTCGGCAAGGTCAAGCGCGTCGTCGAGAAGCACGCCCCGCTGGACGAGGTGCTGCTCGTCCTCGACGCCACCACCGGGCAGAACGGGCTGGTCCAGGCCCGGGTCTTCGCCGAGGTCGTCGACATCACCGGCATCGTGCTGACCAAGCTCGACGGCACCGCCAAGGGCGGCATCGTCGTCGCGGTCCAGCGCGAGCTGGGCGTCCCGGTCAAGCTCGTCGGCCTCGGCGAGGGCGCGGACGACCTGGCGCCCTTCGAGCCGGAGGCGTTCGTTGACGCCCTCATCGGAGAGTGACCCGCTCTGAGCGAAGAGCCCCGCAAGCCCCGTGATCCCGCAATCGGGACCAGGTCCGGGACCAGCGAGAAGCGCCCGCCCCCAGGTGCAGTGGGAGCGGGCGCTTCGCTGTGTACGGCCGTGGCCCGCGGCTATGCGCGGGAGCGGTGCGCCACGTACGCCAGGGTCCCGAGCAGCAGCCGGGCCTCCGGCGGCCGGGTCGCCGAGTCCAGGGCCGGGGGGCGCAGCCAGTGGACCGGGCCGAGGCCCCCGCGGTCGGAGGGCGGGGCCGTGATGTACGTACCGGGGCCGAGGCCGCGCAGATCGAGGGCGGCCGGGTCGTCCCAGCCCATGCGGTAGAGGAGGCCGGTCAGCTCGGCGGCGGCGCCGGGGGCGACGAAGAACTGGGTGCGGCCCTCGGGGGTGGCGGTGACCGGACCGAGGGGGAGGCCCATGCGCTCGAGCCTGACCAGGGCGCGGCGCCCGGCGGGCTCGGCCACCTCGATCACGTCGAACGCGCGCCCGACCGGCAGCATCACCGCGGCGCCCGGGAACTCCGCCCAGGCCCGTGTCACATCGTCGAGGGTGGCGCCGGCCGGGACCCGCGCGGCGAACTCCAGCGGATGGGCACCGGGCTCGCGGCAGTCGGGGCGGCCGCAGGAACAGACGCCGGCCGCGGCCCGGGCGCCCGGCAGGACGTCCCAGCCCCACAGTCCCGTGAACTCGGCGACGGCGGTGCACTCGGACGAGCGACCGCGCCTGCGCGCGCCGGAACGGATCTCGCGGATGCCGCCGATCGTGAAGCCCATGCCCCCTCCAACGGGTGTGCCGCGCCGGTGGTTACGTAACGGTCCCATGTAGTAACTCTGTGTGCTTTCGCTGCCCGGCGACCGCCCGTTCCAGGCGGCGTCCGGAAGCACGCGGGGTGGTGTGGTCGACGACACGCGCCCCTGAGTGCTTCGCTCCGCCCACCCCCACGCGTCCTGTGTCAAGTGAATCGCGGACGAGCCATCGGGAGTTCATTCGAAGGGGTGGCGAATGGTGGCGTTTCCGGGATCCTCGTGGCCGCGTCCGTGATCGTAGGATTACTTTGAGTGTGCGGATCCTGGAGGCACATGCGTTTGTGGGTATGCCGGAGGCAAGTCGACTTTCCGTTCGAAGGGTGACAACTGCCGGACGAGGGGCCGTATTTACCGGCATTCTGATAGGGCTTGGCGCACTCAGTGACAAGTGGTCTCAGGGATGGGGGCGTTCCAGTGAGCGGCAACGACGGAAGCGGGAGTAACGCTTCGCATGCGGACAAGCGCCCGAACGAGCTGCTCACCTCCTGGTTCGTGCGCAGCGGCTGGTCGAAGGGTGAGCTGGCCCGTCAAGTCAACCGTCGTGCACGTCAGTTGGGCGCCAACCACATCTCCACGGACACCTCACGCGTGCGCCGCTGGCTGGACGGCGAGAACCCCCGCGAGCCCATCCCCAGGATCCTGTCCGAGCTGTTCTCCGAGCGGTTCGGCTGTGTCGTCTCGGTCGAGGACCTCGGTCTGCGCGCCACACGCCAGGCGCCCTCCGCGACCGGTGTCGACCTCCCCTGGACGGGTCCGCAGGCGGTGGCCCTGCTCAGCGAGTTCTCGCGCAGCGACCTGATGCTGGCGCGGCGCGGCTTCCTCGGAACGTCGCTGGCGCTGTCCGCGGGCCCGTCCCTCATCGAGCCGATGCAGCGCTGGCTCGTCCCCACCCCGCCCGCCCCGCTCACCGAACCGGACTCCGTCCCCACCAGCCGGGCCCGCGGCCGGCTCTCCAGGCCCGAGCTGGACCTGCTGGAGTCCACCACCGTGATGTTCCGGCAGTGGGACGCCCAGTGCGGCGGCGGACTGCGCCGCAAGGCCGTCGTCGGCCAGCTCCACGAGGTGACCGACCTCCTCCAGGAACCCCAGCCCGAGACCACCTCCCGCAAGCTGTTCAAGGTCGCCGCCGAGCTGGCCGAACTCGCCGGCTGGATGAGCTACGACGTGGGGCTCCAGCCGACCGCCCAGAAGTACTTCGTCCTCGCCCTGCACGCCGCCAAGGAGGCCGGCGACCGGCCGCTCGGCTCGTACGTGCTGTCCAGCATGAGCCGCCAGATGATCCACCTCGGACGGCCCGAGGACGCGCTGGAGCTGATCCACCTCGCGCAGTACGGCAGCCGCGACTGCGCGAGCCCGCGCACCCAGTCCATGCTGTATGCGATGGAGGCCCGCGCCTACGCCAACATGGGCCAGCCGGGGCGCTGCAAACGGGCCGTGCGGATGGCCGAGGACACCTTCGCCGACGCCGACGACTGGGACGAGCCGGACCCCGACTGGATCCGCTTCTTCTCCGAGGCCGAGCTGTACGGCGAGAACAGCCACTCCTTCCGCGACCTCGCCTATGTCGCCGGCCGCAGCCCCGCCTACGCCTCCCTCGCCGAGCCCCTGATGGAGAAGGCCGTCCGGCTGTTCGCGGACGACCCCGACCACAAGCGTTCGTACGTGCTGAACCTCATCGGCATGGCCACCGTCCATCTGCTGCGCAAGGAGCCCGGCCAGAGCGCCACCCTGGCCGCGCAGGCCATGTACGAGGCCAAGAAGGTCCGCTCCGAGCGCGTGAACACTCGTATTCGAAAGACCGTCGACAGCGCCGTCCGCGACTTCGGGGACCTCTCCGAGGTCGTCGACCTCACCGAGCGGCTCGCCATGGAGCTGCCGGAGACCGCCGAGGCCGTCTGACCCCCCCGCTCCACCCCGCACAACCCAAGAACCCCGGCCGCGGCCGGCCCTCCCGAAGTGCCCGACTCGGCTCCCCCATGCCAGGTCATCGGAAGGCCGACCGCGGCCGGTTTCCTTCCCTCAGGGAAGGTTGCGCCACGATAACGATCCGCTCGGCGAACATCAGCCAGTTCACCGACGTGTAACGCACCAGGCGCCTTCGTCACGGCGGCGAAACAACGAGGGGCTTCCACCGAAACCGCGCTGCGTCAATCTCATGGCGCATAACCGGCCCACCCCTCAATCCGCTCTGGCTTCGCCCGCACGGGGCCGTACCTACGACGAGGAGACGCCGATGGCACCAGCCATCACGCTCGCCGCAGACAAACTGTCTGTGGCCAACACAGGCTTCATGCTGATCTGTTCCGCCCTGGTGCTGATCATGACCCCGGGACTCGCCTTCTTCTACGGAGGCATGGTCCGCGTCAAGAGCACCCTCAACATGCTGATGATGAGTTTCATCAGCATGGGTATCGTCACCATCCTGTGGGTGCTGTACGGCTTCTCCATGGCGTTCGGTACGGACCACGGCTCGCTCATCGGCTGGGAGTCCGACTTCGTCGGCTGGACCGGCATCGACAAGGCCGACATCTGGTCCGGGTACACGATCCCGGTCTTCGCCTTCGCGGTCTTCCAGATGATGTTCGCCATCATCACGCCCGCCCTGATAAGCGGTGCCCTCGCGGACCGCGTCAAGTTCTCCGCCTGGTCGCTCTTCGTCGTGCTGTGGGCCACGGTCGTCTACTTCCCGGTCGCCCACTGGGTCTGGGGCACCGGCGGCTGGGCCTTCGAGCTCGGTGTGATCGACTTCGCCGGTGGTACGGCGGTCCACATCAACGCGGGTGCCGCGGCGCTCGGTGTGATCCTGGTCATCGGCAAGCGCGTCGGCTTCAAGAAGGACCCGATGCGCCCGCACAGCCTCCCGCTGGTCATGCTCGGCGCGGGCCTGCTGTGGTTCGGCTGGTTCGGCTTCAACGCCGGCTCGTGGCTCGGCAACGACGACGGCGTCGGCTCGCTGATGTTCGTCAACACCCAGATCGCCACCGCCGCCGCCATGCTCGCCTGGCTCGGCTACGAGAAGATCCGCCACGGCGCGTTCACCACCCTCGGTGCCGCCTCCGGCGCGGTCGCCGGTCTGGTCGCCATCACCCCGTCCGGCGGCGCGGTCACCCCGATCGGCGCCATCGCGATCGGCGTCATCGCCGGTGTCCTGTGCGCCATGGCCGTGGGCCTGAAGTACAAGTTCGGCTACGACGACTCCCTCGACGTCGTCGGCGTCCACATGGTCGGCGGTGTCATCGGCTCCCTGCTGATCGGCTTCTTCGCCAGCGGCAAGGGCCAGTCCGACGTCAAGGGCCTCTTCTACGGCGGCGGCCTGGACCAGTTCTGGAAGCAGTGCGCCGGTGTCTTCGCCGTCCTCGCCTACTCCCTGATCGCCTCCGCGGTGCTCGCCTTCCTCCTCGACAAGACCATCGGTATGCGGGTCGACGAGGACGAGGAGATCTCCGGCATCGACCAGGCCGAGCACGCCGAGACCGCGTACGACTTCAGCGGTGCCGGTGGCGGCGCCGCCCGGACCGCGGCACCCGCCGCCGCCGGCGCCGCGAGCAGCAAGAAGGTGGACGCATGAAGCTCATCACCGCCGTCGTGAAGCCCCACCGGCTCGACGAGATCAAGGAAGCCCTGCAGGCCTTCGGCGTGCACGGCCTGACGGTCACCGAGGCGAGCGGTTACGGTCGTCAGAGGGGACACACCGAGGTCTACCGCGGCGCCGAGTACACGGTCGACCTGGTCCCCAAGATCCGCATCGAGGTACTGGCCGAGGACGACGACGCCGAGCAGCTCATCGACGTCATCGTCAAGGCGGCCCGCACCGGCAAGATCGGTGACGGCAAGGTCTGGTCCCTCCCGGTCGAGACGGCCGTACGGGTCCGTACCGGCGAGCGCGGCCCGGACGCGCTCTGACGGCAGAACAGAACAGGAGTCGCTGGGTGACGAGTACGGACGTGCGAAACGAAGCAGAGGACTCGGGACCCAGCGGCTACGCGGCGGCCCGGCTGCGCCTCCTCACCGAGGAGGCGCGGTCCGGGCCGCCGCGCCGTGCGGCCCTCTCGGAACTGACCGACGAATGGCTCGCCGGCCTGTTCACCGCGGGCGCGGAGGACCTGCGGGGGGTCTCCCTGGTCGCCGTCGGCGGCTACGGCCGCGGCGAGCTCTCCCCGCGCAGCGACCTCGATCTGCTGCTCCTGCACGACGGCAGCGACAGCAAGGCGGTCGCCTCCCTCGCCGACCGCCTCTGGTACCCGGTGTGGGACCTGGGCCTCGCCCTCGACCACTCGGTCCGCACCCCCGCCGAGGCCCGCAAGACCGCCGGTGAGGACCTGAAGGTCCACCTCGGTCTCCTCGACGCCCGCCATCTCGCCGGCGACCTGGCGCTGACCTCCGGGCTGCGCACGAGCGTCCTCGCCGACTGGCGCAACCAGGCGATCAAACGCCTGCCCGAACTCCAGGAGCTCTGCGCCGAACGCGCCGAACGCCAGGGCGAGCTCCAGTACCTGCTGGAACCGGACCTCAAAGAGGCCCGCGGCGGCCTGAGAGACGCCACCGCCCTGCGCGCCGTCGCCGCCTCCTGGCTCGCCGACGCCCCCCGCGAGGGCCTCGACGACGCCCGCCGCCGTCTCCTCGACGTCCGGGACGCCCTCCACCTGGCCACCGGCCGCGCCACCGACCGCCTGGCCCTCCAGGAGCAGGACCAGGTCGCCGCCGGGCTCGGCCTCCTCGACGCAGACACCCTCCTGCGGCAGGTCTACGAGGCCGCGCGCGTCATCTCGTACGCCAGTGACGTCACCTGGCGCGAAGTGGCGCGTGTGCTGCGCTCGCGCGCCGTACGGCCCCGGCTGCGCGCCATGCTCGGCGGCGGGAAGCCCGTCCCCGAGCGCTCGCCGCTGGCCGAGGGCGTCGTCGAACAGGACGGCGAGGTGGTGCTCGCCCGCGCCGCACGCCCCGAACGCGACCCCGTGCTCCCGCTGCGCGCCGCGGCCGCCGCCGCACAGGCCGGCCTCCCGCTCTCCCTGCACGCCGTACGCCGCCTCGCCGCCACCGTGCGCCCGCTGCCCACGCCCTGGCCCGCCGAGGCCCGCGAACAGCTCGTCACCCTGCTCGGCTCCGGCCGGCCCACCGTCGAGGTCTGGGAGGCCCTCGAGGCCGAGGGACTGATCACCCGGTTCCTGCCCGACTGGGAGCGGGTCCGCTGCCGGCCGCAGCGCAACGCCGTGCACATCTGGACCGTCGACCGGCACCTCATCGAGACCGCCGTCCGCGCCTCCGAGTTCACCCGCCGCGTCAGCCGCCCCGACCTGCTCCTCGTCGCGGCGCTGCTGCACGACGTCGGCAAGGGCTGGCCCGGCGACCACTCGGTCGCGGGCGAGATCATCGCCAAGGACGTCGCCGCCCGCATCGGCTTCGACCGCGCCGACGTGGCGGTGCTCTCCTCCCTCGTACGGCATCACCTGCTGCTCATCGAGACGGCCACCCGGCGCGACCTGGAGGACCCCGCCACCGTCCGCTCGGTCGCCGAGGCGGTCGGCACGCAGAGCACCCTGGAGCTGCTGCACGCGCTCACCGAGGCGGACGCGCTGGCCACCGGGCCCGCCGCCTGGTCCTCCTGGCGGGGTTCGCTCGTGGCGGACCTGGTCAAGCGGGTCGGAGCGGTCCTCGCCGGGGACGAGCCCGACGAGCCGGACGCCTCCGCGCCCACCGCCGAACAGGAGCGGCTCGCCATCGAGGCGGTCGCCACCGGCAGCCCCGTGCTGGCCCTGCGCGCCCAGACCGAACCGCCGGCCGACGCGGGGGAGCAGCCGGCCGGCGACCCCGAGCCGCTCGGCGTGGAACTCCTCATCGCCGTACCCGACCAGGCGGGCGTGCTGCCCGCGGTGGCCGGCGTGCTCGCCGTGCACCGGCTGACCGTGCGCACCGCCGAGCTGCGCGCCCTGGACCTGCCGGACGGCGTCGAGGGCTCCGTCCTGCTGTTGAACTGGCGGGTCGCCGCCGAGTACGGCTCCCTGCCCCAGGCCGCCCGGCTGCGCGCCGACCTCGTCCGCGCCCTCGACGGCTCGCTGGACATCGCGGGCCGGCTCGCCGAGCGGGACGCGGCCTATCCCCGGCGCCGGGGCGTGATCGCGCCCCCCGCCCGTGTGACGGTCGCCCCCGCCGCCTCCCGGCACGCCACCGTCATCGAGGTGCGCGCCCAGGACGCGCCGGGTCTGCTGTTCCGGATCGGCTCCGCCCTGGAGGACGCGGCCGTACGGGTGCGCAGCATGCACGTCAGCACCCTGGGCGCGAACGCCGTGGACGCCTTCTACGTCACCGGCGCGGACGGCTCCCCGCTGCCGGTCGACGAGGCGGCGGCCGTGTCGCGCAAGCTGGAGGAGACCCTGCGGGGCTGAGCCCGGTACACGCGCGGGACCGGGTCGCGGCAGGACCGTGACCCGGTCTTGCCCGTCCGGGATACCCTTGAAGACGCTCATACCGCCCCCGACCCCGAGGACCGACGCCGCCGTGTTCGATACTCTCTCCGATCGCCTCTCAGCGACTTTCAAGAACCTGCGCGGCAAGGGACGGCTCTCCGAGGCGGACATCGACGCCACCGCGCGCGAGATCCGCATCGCGCTGCTCGAGGCGGACGTGGCCCTGCCCGTCGTGCGGACGTTCATCAAGAACGTCAAGGAGCGCGCCCTCGGCGTCGAGGTCTCGCGTTCGATGAACCCGGCCCAGCAGGTCCTGCTGATCGTGAAGGACGAGCTCGTCACGATCCTCGGCGGCGAGACCCGGCGTCTGCGCCTCGCCAAGCAGCCGCCCACCGTGATCATGCTGGCCGGTCTCCAGGGTGCCGGTAAGACCACCCTCGCGGGCAAGCTCGGCCGCTGGCTGAAGGAGCAGGGCCACTCGCCGCTGCTCGTCGCCTGTGACCTCCAGCGCCCCAACGCCGTCAACCAGCTCAGCGTCGTCGCCGAGCGCGCGGGCGTCGCGGTGTACGCGCCCCAGCCGGGCAACGGCGTGGGCGACCCGGTGCAGGTCGCCAAGGACTCCATCGAGTTCGCGAAGTCGAAGGTCCACGACGTCGTGATCGTGGACACCGCCGGCCGCCTCGGCATCGACCAGGAGCTGATGCGGCAGGCCGCGGACATCCGCGACGCCGTCTCGCCCGACGAGATCCTCTTCGTCGTCGACGCGATGATCGGTCAGGACGCCGTCAACACCGCCGAGGCCTTCCGCGACGGCGTCGGCTTCGACGGCGTGGTGCTCTCCAAGCTCGACGGCGACGCCCGCGGCGGCGCGGCCCTGTCGATCCGGCAGATCACCGGCAAGCCGATCATGTTCGCGTCGAGCGGCGAGAAGCTCGAGGACTTCGACGCCTTCCACCCGGACCGGATGGCCTCCCGCATCCTCGACCAGGGTGACCTGCTCACCCTGATCGAGCAGGCCGGGAAGACGTTCAGCCAGGACGAGGCCGAGAAGATGGCCTCCAAGCTGGCGTCCAAGAAGGGCCAGGACTTCACCCTGGACGACTTCCTGTCCCAGATGGAACAGGTCAGGAAGATGGGGTCGATCTCCAAGCTCCTCGGCATGCTGCCGGGCATGGGCCAGATCAAGGACCAGATCAACAACCTCGACGAGCGGGACGTCGACCGCACCGCGGCGATCATCAAGTCGATGACCCCGGCCGAGCGCCAGGACCCCACGATCATCAACGGCTCGCGCCGCGCCCGTATCGCCAAGGGCTCCGGTGTCGAGGTCAGCGCGGTCAAGGGCCTGGTCGAGCGGTTCTTCGAGGCCCGCAAGATGATGTCCCGCATGGCCCAGGGCGGCGGCATGCCCGGAATGCCGGGCATCCCGGGCATGGGTGGCGGCCCCGGCCGGCAGAAGAAGCAGCCCAAGCAGGCCAAGGGCAAGCAGCGCTCCGGCAACCCGATGAAGCGCAAGCAGCAGGAGCTGGAGGCGGCCCAGCGCCGCGAGGCCCAGGCCCAGGGCGGCAACGCCTTCGGGGTGCCGCAGCAGGGCAACCAGGACTTCGAGCTGCCGGACGAGTTCAAGAAGTTCATGGGCTGACGCCCCTGGGCGTACGTCGTGCACGGCGCTGAGGGCGCCCTTCCGCCGGGAGGGCGCCCTCAGCGCATGCCGAGGTCCGGTGTCTGCCGTAACGTCCAGATATGAGCAATGCCGCTCCGCCGCGCAGGGCCCCCGACCAGCCATGGCGCTCCGAGGGCACCCCGGACGACGGAACCCGGCCTCCCGGCGGCTCCGGTGGCAGACGGCCCCGGGGCCGCTGGTGGGGACTCGCCGTCACCGCGGTGATCGTCTTCGTGGTCGTCTACGTCGGACTGAACTATCTCGGCCAGGGCAACGAACCGACGATCTCGTACACGGAGTTCAGCAAGCAGGTCGACGAGGGCAACGTCGAGAAGATCTACTCCAAGGGCGACGCGATCCAGGGCCAGCTCAGGAAGGCGCGGGACGACCCCGACGACGGGGGCACCTACACCCGGTTCAAGACCCAGCGCCCCGCTTTCGCCGACGACGACCTCTGGCAGAACCTGAGCAGCCACGACGTCACCGTCACCGCCCGCCCGGTCGTGCAGCAGCGCAGTCTGGTGTCCAACCTGCTGATCTCGCTGATCCCGATCGTGCTGCTGGTCGCGGTGTGGATCTTCTTCGCCCGGCGGTTCGCCGGGGGTCTCGGCGGAGCGGGCGGGATGCTCGGCCGCAAGGCGCCCCCGAAGCCGGTCGAGCTGCTGCCCGGCACCCAGCGCACCACCTTCGCCGACGTGGCCGGGATCGACGAGGTCAAGGGCGAACTGGACGACGTCGTCGACTTCCTGGAGCACCCCGACGCCTACCGCAGGATGGGCGCGAAGATGCCCCGCGGGGTGCTGCTCGCGGGCTCGCCCGGCACCGGCAAGACCCTGCTGGCGCGCGCGGTGGCCGGCGAGGCGGGGGTGCCGTTCTTCTCGGCCTCCGCGTCCGAGTTCATCGAGATGATCGTCGGGGTCGGCGCGTCCCGGGTCCGTGAACTGTTCGCCGAGGCCCGCAAGGTGGCGCCGTCGATCATCTTCATCGACGAGATCGACACCATCGGCCGGGTCCGCAGCGGGGGCGCCTCGGTGAGCGGCCACGACGAGCGTGAGCAGACCCTGAACCAGATCCTCACCGAGATGGACGGCTTCTCCGGCTCCGAGGGCGTGATCGTCATCGCGGCCACGAACCGCGCCGACATCCTGGACCCGGCGCTCACCCGGCCCGGCCGCTTCGACCGGGTCGTCAACGTCTCCCCGCCGGACCGCGGCGGCCGCGAGGCGATCCTGCGCATCCACACCCGGGAGATCCCGCTCGCCCCGGACGTCGACCTCACCCAGGTGGCCCGCACCACCCCCGGAATGACAGGAGCGGATCTGGCCAATCTCGCGAACGAGGCCGCTCTGCTCGCCGTCAAACGCAAGCAGGCGCAGGTGACCGCCTCCGACCTCTCCGAGGCCCTGGAGAAGGTGCAGCTCGGTGCCGAACGCACCCTCGTGATGCCCGAGGAGGACCGCCGTCGCACCGCCTACCACGAGAGCGGCCACGCCCTCCTCGGCATGCTGCAGCCCGGCGCCGACCCGGTCCGCAAGGTCACCATCGTGCCGCGCGGCCGTGCCCTCGGGGTGACCATGTCGACCCCCGAGGTCGAGCGGTACGCGCACTCGGAGGAGTATCTGCGCGGCCGTATCATCGGCGCCCTCGGCGGGATGGCGGCCGAGGAGGTGATCTACGGGGTCGTCACGACCGGCGCCGAGAACGACCTCGAACAGGTCACCAACATCGCGCGCGGGATGGTCGCCCGCTGGGGCATGAGCGACCGCGTCGGCCGGCTCTCGGCCCTGCCCAGCGACGCCCAGCAGGCCTACGGCCTCGCCGCCGCCCCGGCCACCCTCGATGTCATCGACGACGAGATGCGCCGTATCGTCGACGAGTGCTACGAGGAGGCGTTGCGCAAACTCCGCGACCACCGCGGTCAGTTGGACGCCCTCGCCGGGGCCCTGCTGGAGCACGAGACGCTGGAGGAGGCGGACGCCTACCGCGTCGCGGGGATCACCCGCCTGACGAAGGACCCCGACGCCTAGCCCGTGTCCGCGCAGTCCCGCCTGCCCCGGACGCCGGGGGGCGCCCTTCGGGCGGACGACGGGACTGCGCCTGTCCGGTCAGCACATCTAGGGCGTCCGGGCGATCAGGTAGCGGAACACGTTCGGCATCCACACCGTGCCGTCGCGCCGGCGGTAGGGGTGCAGGGCCTCCGTCAGCTCCTTGCCGACCTGGTCCGGGTCGGCCGCCGCGACAGCCGCGTCGAACAGGCCCGTGGCCAGCAGGCCCCGGACGGCGCTGTCCACCCCGGCGTAGCCGAAGGGACACGCCACCCGCCCGGACCCGTCGGGCCGCAGCCCCGCCCGCTCGGCGGCCTCCTCCAGATCGTCCCGCAGGGCGGGCCGCAGCCGGCCCGTGCCGCCCGGGAGGCCGTCCTCACCGCCGGAGCGCCGGCGGCCCTCCCGCGCGGAGTGGTCGGCCGTCGGATCCGGTCCGGCCGTCCCGCGCGTCAGGGCGTCCGCTCCGGCCACCGCGCGCAGGACGTCCCAGGTGGCGCAGCGCTCCGGCGGGCCCCAGCCGACGAGGACCACCGGCGCCCCCCGCTCGGCGAGCGGCACCGCCGCCCTGAGCAGTCCCACCAGGTCCTCCGCGTCGCCCGCGAGACAACCGATCGGTTCGAAGGCGGTCACCAGGGTGTACGCGGGCGTCTCCGCGTCGGCCGCGTCCTTCGGTGACCGGCCAAGCCGGATGCCGCCTCGCCCGGGTGCCTCGCCGGCCGGCGGCTGCAGCCGCTCGCGGGCGAGGGCCAGCCGGTCGGGGGAGCCGGGCTCGACACCGGTGAGGGCCGCGCCTCTGAAGGCCGCCATCAGCAGGGCGAGACCGGAGCCGCAGCCGAGGCCGAGCAGCCGGGTCCCGGGGCCCACTTCCAGCCGCTCGTAGACGGCCTCGTAGAGCGGAACCAGCATCCGTTCCTGGATCTCGGACCAGTCACGCGCGCGTGCACCCAGGTCCGCGCGGGGCACCGGCCCCGCGGTGGGAAGGTGCTGCCGCACGAGCACAGGTGTCATGAATAAGCGCCCCATTCCGCCGAGAATCTGCCGCTGTGCCGATCGGGTGGCCCCCGTGCAGTGCGCTCGCACTTCCCCCGTATGCCAGGTAACTCCCCCTCCGCTGCGGCGTCCAGGGGTCTCGGGGCCCCGCTTGTGGACGCGCGGCGGGAGTGGCGAGAATTCACGTTCCGGCAATACGGGCCCGTACCATCGCGGTGTCCGGTCGCCGAGGAGAGTCGGTGCCGGCGACCGAAACACCTCTTGCGCCCCGCCGTACACCTGTTCCCCGGCGCGCGGACAAGGCGTACACGCCGGGGCGTACGGCGAACTACGCACCGGCTTGGGGTGAGCTGTGAGACTTCTCCGCAGATCAGCGCACCCGCCCTCGTCTCCACGCATCAGCGGCAACTGACGGGTACGTGCAAATTATTTGGGATGCCCCGGAATAGGAACACAGCGGCACCCCCGCTCGTTGTCATTACGTGAGCACGACACAGACACCACCTGTTCTCGCCGCAGAGCTGGCACAGGCGTGGGCCGACATTCAGCGGTACCACCCCGAACTGCCGGACCTTGCCGCGCCAGAGTCCCTGATCGGGGAGTCGTCGTCCGCATGCGGTCACGAGCTCTCCTTCGAGCGACTGCTCCATGAGGCAGTCCATGGCATCGCCGCCGCCCGCGGCGTTCGCGACACGTCCCGCGCCGGCCGCTACCACAACCGGAGATTCCTCGCCATCGCCGAGGAGCTGGGCCTGGACCACCCCGAGGAACCGCATCCGAGCAGCGGTTTCTCCCTGGTCACGCTCAACCCCGAGGCCAAGCGCCGCTACCGCCCGACGATCGAGCGCCTCCAGCGGGCCCTCAAGGCCCATACGGCGGCCACCTCCGCCGACAACACCACCCGCACCTTCCGCGGCCCCGCCGCCCGCCACGGCTCCTCCGGCGGCGGCGTCCGCGTCAAGGCGGTCTGCGACTGCGGTCGCAACGTCCGGGTGGTCCCGTCGGTCCTGGCCCAGGCCCCGATCGTGTGCGGCGGCTGCGGCAAGCCGTTCCGCATCCCCGAGATCGCGGGCGCCGCGTAAGCCGTCATACAGTCCTGCACCGGCATCTCGTGGCTGCCGGTTCAGCGTGGTGCGGGGAGCCGTGGTTCCAAGGGCTCCCCGCAGGCGCGCCGGACGCTTCCCAGCCATGCCCGCGCACACCCCTCGGCTCAGAGCGACCCGTGGGGTGTGGCACAATGGCTAGCTGTACTCGACAGTCGCACAGGACCCCTCTCTCCTCCGGCTGACGCGTCCATCGGGCACTCGGGTACCGCAACCCCACGCGGCTCTCTCGCCGTGCCCAACCACGTCAAAACCAGGAGAATCCACTCCCGTGGCAGTCAAGATCAAGCTGAAGCGTCTGGGCAAGATCCGTTCGCCTCACTACCGCATCGTCGTCGCCGACTCCCGCACCCGCCGTGACGGCCGTGCGATCGAGGAGATCGGCAAGTACCACCCGACCTACAACCCGTCGGTCATCGAGGTGGACGCCGACCGCGTCGCGTACTGGCTGGGTGTCGGCGCGCAGCCGACCGAGCCCGTCCTCGCCATCCTGAAGAAGACCGGCGACTGGCAGAAGTTCAAGGGCGAGCCCGCCCCGGCTCCGCTGCTCGTGGCCGCTCCCAAGAAGGCGCGCCCCTCGTTCGAGGCCCTCGGTGGCGACGACGCGGGCAAGGGTGAGGCGATCACCCAGAAGAAGAAGGCCGAGAAGAAGGACGAGGCCGCCGCTGAGTCCGAGTCGACCGAGGCCTGAGCATGCTCGAGGAGGCTCTCGAGCACCTCGTGAAGGGCATCGTCGACAACCCTGACGATGTGCAGGTCGCCTCGCGCAACCTGCGCCGCGGGCGTGTGCTCGAGGTCCGGGTCCACCCCGACGACCTCGGCAAGGTGATCGGCCGCAACGGCCGCACCGCACGCGCTCTGCGCACCGTCGTGGGCGCCATCGGCGGCCGCGGAGTCCGCGTCGACCTCGTCGACGTCGACCACGTCCGCTGACGTATCGCAGCACCGGCTCGGGCCGGGGAGGGCCATCGGGCCGTCCCCGGCCCGTAGTCGTATGACAGGAGAACACGCACAGTGCAGCTGGTAGTCGCCCGCATCGGGCGCGCCCACGGCATCAAGGGCGAGGTCACGGTGGAGGTCCGCACCGACGAGCCGGAGCTGAGGCTCGCGCCGGGCGCCGTCCTGCTCACGGACCCCGCCTCGACGGGCCCGCTCACCATCGAGACCGGCCGGGTCCACAGCGGCCGCCTCCTCCTGCGCTTCGAGGGCGTCAAGGACCGCAACGGCGCCGAGGCGCTGCGCAACACCCTCCTGATCGCCGAGGTCGACCCCGACGAACTGCCGGAGGAGGACGACGAGTACTACGACCACCAGCTCATGGACCTGGACGTCGTCACCACGGACGGGGTGGAGGTCGGCCGCATCACCGAGATCTCGCACCTGCCCTCCCAGGACCTCTTCATCGTCGAGCGCCCGGACGGCACCGAGGTGATGATCCCGTTCGTCTCGGAGATCGTCACCGAGATCGACCTTGAGGAGCAGCGCGCGGTGATCGACCCGCCGCCGGGGCTCATCGACGACCGCGCCGAGATCGACTCCACCCGGGACGACTCCTGATGCGCCTCGACGTCGTCACGATCTTCCCCGAGTACCTCGACCCGCTGAACGTCTCCCTCGTCGGCAAGGCACGCGCGCGAGGACAGCTCGACGTACGGGTGCACGACCTGCGGCAGTGGACCCACGACCGGCACCACACCGTCGACGACACCCCGTACGGCGGCGGGCCCGGCATGGTCATGAAGACCGAGCCCTGGGGCGACGCCCTGGACGAGATCCTCGCCGACGGCTACGAGACCGGCTCCACGCTCCCCGCGATCGTCGTCCCCACCCCGAGCGGCCGCCCCTTCACCCAGGAACTCGCCGTCGAACTCTCCGAGCGGCCCTGGCTGATCTTCACCCCGGCCCGCTACGAGGGCATCGACCGACGGGTCGTCGACGAGTACGCCACGCGGATCCCCGTGTACGAGGTCTCCATCGGCGACTACGTCCTCGCCGGCGGCGAGGCGGCCGTCCTCGTCGTCACCGAGGCCGTGGCCCGGCTGCTGCCCGGGGTGCTCGGCAACGCCGAGTCCCACCGCGACGACTCCTTCGCACCCGGCGCCATGGCGAGCCTCCTGGAGGGCCCCGTCTACACCAAGCCGCCCGTCTGGCGCGCGAGGGAGATCCCGGAGGTCCTGCTCAGCGGCCACCACGGCAAGATCGCCCGCTGGCGCCGCGACGAGGCACTGCGCCGTACGACGGCCCACCGACCCGACCTGATCGAGCGCTGCGCACCCGAGGCCTTCGACAAGAAGGACCGCGAGACGCTCTCCGTGCTGGGCTGGGCACCCGACCGGGAGGGCGAGCCCTACGGCCGATTTTGGCGCAGGACCGAGGGCGTGGAAGAATAGGCCGCTGTTGTGCGCCGTCCGGCGTGCGCCCCTGCCACAGGGGGACACGACGCCCGCCCCGACGGGCACGACAAACCTCAGTGAACCCCAGCTACCGCTGATGACCTGTGGCATCGGCGAAGAAAGCAGACGAAATGTCTCACCTGCTCGACTCCGTCGACGCCGCGTCGCTGCGCAGCGACGTCCCGGCCTTCCGCCCGGGCGACACCGTCAACGTCCACGTCCGCGTCATCGAGGGCAACCGCTCTCGTGTGCAGCAGTTCAAGGGCGTCGTCATCCGCCGCCAGGGCGCCGGTGTCCGCGAGACCTTCACGGTCCGCAAGGTCTCGTTCTCCGTCGGCGTCGAGCGCACCTTCCCGGTGCACACCCCGATCGTCGAGAAGATCGAGCTCGTCACCCGCGGTGATGTGCGTCGCGCCAAGCTGTACTACCTCCGTGAGCTGCGCGGCAAGGCCGCGAAGATCAAGGAGAAGCGCGACAACTGAGCCCGCACGGTGGGTCCACCGGTGATCCACTGAGCACACCCGGGAGATCCACAGAGGGGCCGGATAGCATCTGACCCCGATGGACACCGAAGCTCAGCCGACGACGGAGCGCGACCGCTCCTCCCGCCCCGATCAGGGGGCCGTGGAGGGACGGTCGCGTTTCTCGTTGACGGCGTGGATCGCCGAGTGGCTGCCGGGCGGCCGCATCAGCCTCACCCTGCTGATCTGCCTGGTGTTTTTGCTGGTCCTCAACGCTTTCGTGGTTCAACCATTCCAGATTCCCAGCGGATCCATGGAAAACGGATTGAGGATCGGCGACCGCGTTCTCGTAAATAAGTTGGCGTACCGTTTCGGTGCCGAGCCGCGGCGCGGCGATGTCGTCGTGTTCGACGGCACCGAGTACTTCGGGAACTCCGACTACGTCAAACGCGTCGTGGGGGTAGGCGGAGACCACGTGGTCTGCTGCGACAAGGAGGGGAGGATCCGGGTGAACGGCCGGTCGGTCGACGAGTCGACCTTCCTGTATCCGGGCGACAGCCCGTCCACGGTGGACTTCGACGTCCGTGTTCCCGAGGGCACCCTGTTCGTCCTCGGCGACCACCGCGGCGCCTCCAGCGACTCCCGCGACCACCTGGGCTCACCGGGCGGCGGCATGATCCCCGTGGACCGGGTGATCGGCCGCGCCGACTGGATCGTATGGCCGTACGGGCATCTGACCCGGCTGACCCGCCCGAGCGCCTACGCGCGCGTGCCCACCGCGAGCGGCCAGGGGGCGAACGGCTCACGGACGGCGGCGGGTGCCCATGGGTAACCGAGGCAAGCCCCGCGGCGTCCCCTCCTCGCCCGCCGACCAGCTCCTGCCGACCGGTGTCCGGCGCGCCTCCTCCCCCTCCGGCGGCCGCACCCGCGCGGAACGGCGCAAACTCCAGCGCAAGGTCAAGCGCAAGCGCAGGCGGTCCGCCGTACGGGAGATACCGCTGCTGGTCGGTGTCGCCGTCCTGATCGCCCTGGTCCTGAAGACCTTCCTGGTGCAGGCCTTCGTGATCCCCTCGGGGTCGATGGAGCAGACCATCCGTATCGGCGACCGCGTCCTGGTGGACAAGTTCACCCCGTGGTTCGGCTCCAAGCCGCAGCGCGGGGACGTGGTCGTGTTCAAGGACCCCGGCGGCTGGCTCAACGACGAGACGACCACCACGAAGAAAAAGGACCCCGTCGTCGTCAAGCAGGTCAAGGAAGGGCTCACCTTCATCGGTCTGCTGCCGTCCGACAACGAGAAGGACCTCATCAAGCGCGTCGTCGGCGTGGGTGGCGACCACGTCAAGTGCTGTGACACCCAAGGGCGGGTCACCGTCAACGGCGTTCCCCTGGAAGAGGGAAGTTATCTCTACCCCGGGAACAACCCCTCCGACGCCGCCTTCGACATCACCGTCCCCCAGGGCCGGCTGTGGGTGATGGGGGATCACCGCGCCAACTCCGCGGACTCGCGCTCCCACCAGAACACGGACTACGGCGGCACCGTCGCCGAGGACGAGGTGGTCGGCCGGGCCATGGTGATCGCCTGGCCGCTCGGCCACTGGGTCCGTCTCAAGGAACCGCAAACTTTTTCCTCCGTGACCGGCTCGACCGCCACGACGGCATCAGCCGCCCAGCCGTCGCATAGGGTTGCCCAGGACGTTCCGAACGGAACGATCCAACAGCTCCCGAGCCCTGCGGAACTCCCGCTCGTTATGGGAGTAGTGGGCCTGCGTCGCGCATGGGGCAGGCGGCGGCACGGAGATGGGAGTTGGCGTGGGGGATGTGGCGGTTGGCGCACGGTCCGGGCACGACGGCGAGGAACACCGCGGACGTCCCGTGGACACCGCCGACCCGGCTGGGGACAGCGCCGTGACCTCCGGGAATGACCCGGCGGCGGGCGGCGAGGGCCCCCCGGCCGACGAGCCCCCGGGCGGCGGCGGTCACGGTCCGGGCGACGGGGCCCCGAAGGCGAAGAAGCCGCGCTCCTTCTGGAAGGAGCTGCCGATCCTGATCCTGATCGCGCTCGTCCTCGCGCTGATCATCAAGACCTTCCTGGTACAGGCGTTCTCCATCCCGTCCGCGTCGATGGAGAACACCCTCCGGGTCGGCGACCGGGTGCTCGTCGACAAGCTGACCCCGTGGTTCGGTTCCGAGCCCGAGCGCGGCGAGGTCGTGGTCTTCCACGACCCGGACAACTGGCTGGCGGGCGAGGCCACGACCGAGCCGAACGCCGTGCAGACCTTCCTCAGCTGGATCGGCCTGATGCCGTCCGCGGAGGAGAAGGACCTGATCAAGCGAGTCGTCGGCGTCGGCGGCGACACCGTCTCCTGCAAGGGCACGGGCCCGCTGAAGGTCAACGGCAAGGCGCTGGACGAGCCCTACATCTATCCCGGGAACACCCCGTGCAGCCAGGACGACCAGGGCGGCCAGTTCACGGTGAAGGTCCCCAAGGGCTACGTCTGGGTCATGGGCGACCACCGGCAGAACTCGCGGGACTCCCGCTACAACCAGTCCGACAAGAACCACGGCATGGTGCCCGTCGACCAGGTCGTCGGCCGCGCCATCGTCAAGGCCTGGCCGATCACCCGCTGGGGCACGCTGCCGGTGCCGGACACCTTCGACCAGGCCGGTCTGAACGACCAGTCCTCGGCCTCCGCGGTCCTGACGGTCGCCCCGCAGGGCCTCGCCCTCGTCGGCACGGTCCCGCTGGTCCTGTGGCGCCGTCGGCGCGCGACGGCGGACTCCGAGAAGGGCTGACGCCGAGAGGGCTGACGCCGAGAAGGGCTGACGCCGAGAAGGGCTGACGCCGAGAAGGACTGACGCCGAGAGGGCTGACGCCGAGAGGGCTGACGCCGAGAAGGGCTGATCTCGTCCCCGTCCCGTGTGTAAACCCTTTCCCAAGCTTGTGACCATGGCCGGGGACGAAGGGCTGACCCGGTTCGGTACCGCCGGGTAGGGTGCGGACCCATGGGCGGCGAGAGCACGACACGTACGGCCCCGCGCAGCGGCGGTGGCATCAGCAGTGGCCCGGTGGGCAGCCGGACCGGACAGCGTCTGTCCGGCCTGGTCGTCGCACTGGGCCTCGCGCTGTTCCTGGGCGGTTTCGGCTGGGCGGCCCTGGTCTACCGGCCCTACACCGTGCCCACCAGCTCCATGAGCCCGACGATCGAGGGCGGCTCACGGGTGCTGGCCCAGAAGGTCGACGGCGACGAGGTGCGCCGCGGTGACGTCGTCGTGTTCAGCGACAAGGAGTGGGTCAGCAACGCGCTCGTGGTCAAGCGCGTGGTCGCGGTCGGCGGCGACACGGTCGCCTGCTGCACCGAGGGCAGGCTGACCGTCAACGGCAAGCAGATCGAGGAACCGTATCTCCCCGAGGGCAGCCTGGCCGAGATCCAGGACTTCCCGACCGTGAAGGTCCCCGAGGGCCGGCTCTTCCTGCTCGGCGACGAGCGGCGGGGCTCGCTGGACTCCACCGCCCACCTCACGGACGCGGCCCAGGGCACGGTGGCGCGCAGCGCCGTACGGGCCCGGGTGGACGCGGTCGTCTTCCCCTGGAAGGGCATGCTCAAGAGCCCCACGGGCTTCAAGGCCCTGGGCACCCTGTCCGAACCGGGCCCGCTGCGGACGATCCTGTGGATGATCGTCGGCGGTACAGTGCTGATCTTCGGCGGCGCCGCGTACGGCCCGATCGCCAAACGGGCCTCGGGCCGCCGCGCCCGCGTCCAGCCGGAGCCGGCCGGTGCCCGCTGAGACGGCGAAGGGGCCCTTCGGCTCCTCCGAGGCGGGTCTGCGCAAGGTCGCCCGGGTCGTCCTCCTCGACCCCCAGGACCGGATCCTGCTGCTGCACGGCCATGAGCCGGACGACCCCGCCGTCGACTGGTGGTTCACCCCCGGCGGCGGGGTGGAGGGCGACGAGACTCGTGAAGAGGCCGCGCTGCGGGAACTCGCCGAGGAGACCGGTATCACCGACGTCGAACTCGGCCCGGTGCTGTGGCGGCGGACCTGCTCCTTCCCGTTCGCGGGCCGCCGCTGGGACCAGGACGAGTGGTACTACCTGGCCCGTACGACGGTGACGGCGACCCGCGCCACCGCCCTGACGGAGCTGGAGCGGCGCAGTGTCGCCGGAGCGCGCTGGTGGACGTGTCGGGAACTGGCGCGGACGCATGAGACGGTGTATCCGACCAGACTGGCCGAGCTGCTGGACAGGCTGCTAGAAGAAGGTCCCCCGCCCGGACCCGTAACCCTGGACACGGAAATCGTCTAGGGGCTCACGGGACTGGCGCACAATGGGGGGATCGCACGGCTGAAGGGGAACATGCCATGAGCGCCGAGGACCTCGAGAAGTACGAGACCGAGATGGAGCTGAAGCTCTACCGGGAGTACCGCGATGTCGTCGGTCTGTTCAAATACGTGATCGAGACCGAGCGGCGTTTCTATCTGACCAACGACTACGAGATGCAGGTGCACTCGGTCCAGGGCGAGGTGTTCTTCGAGGTCTCGATGGCCGACGCCTGGGTGTGGGACATGTACCGGCCGGCCCGGTTCGTGAAGCAGGTGCGGGTTCTCACGTTCAAGGACGTGAACATTGAGGAGCTGAACAAGAGCGATCTGGAGCTGCCGGGCAGCTGATGTGTCCGGCTTGTGGGTGACGGAGTTATCCACAAGAGATGACTCCTCCACCAAGATCCACTTCTCTGGGGTGGACGCGTGACTGTGGGCGCCGGAGGTGGTGCCTGCATGAACGCACGAGGTGCGATGGGCAAGTACGGCGAGGACGTGGCCGCGCGGCGGCTGTCCGAGGCCGGTATGACGATTCTGCAGCGCAACTGGCGCTGCGGCAGGACGGGCGAGATCGACATCGTCGCCCGCGACGGGGACGTCCTCGTCGTCTGCGAGGTGAAGACCCGCAAGGGCGGCTCCTACGAGCACCCGATGGCCGCGGTGACCCCGCAGAAGGCACGGCGGCTGCGGGACCTCGCGGAGCGCTGGATCCAGTCCCACGGCGGCGCACCGCCCGGCGGCGTCCGCATCGACCTGGTCGGGGTCCTGCTCCCGGACCGCGGAGCCCCCCTCGTCGAGCATGTGCGGGGGGTGGCCTGAGATGGGGTTCGCGCGTACGTGCTCGGTGGCGCTGGTGGGCGTCGAGGGCGTGGTGGTCGAGGTCCAGGCGGACCTGGAGGCCGGGGTGGCGGCGTTCACCCTGGTGGGCCTGCCGGACAAGAGCCTGACCGAGAGCAGGGACCGGGTGCGGGCGGCGGTGGTGAACTCGGGCGGCGAGTGGCCGCAGAAGAAACTCACCGTCGGGCTCAGCCCCGCGTCGGTGCCGAAGGCCGGAAGCGGCTTCGACCTGGCCGTGGCCTGCGCCGTGCTGGGCGCCTCGGAACGGATCGACCCCCGGGTCCTCGCCGACATCGTGATGATCGGCGAGCTGGGCCTGGACGGGCGGGTGCGCCCGGTGCGGGGCATCCTTCCCGCCGTGCTGGCCGCGGCGGAGGCGGGCTACGAACAGGTCGTCGTCCCCGAGTGCGCCGCGGCCGAGGCCTCCCTGGTGCCGGGCGTCTCCGTACTCGGGGTGCGCAGTCTGCGCCAGCTGATCGCGGTCCTCGCGGACGAACCCGTGCCCGAGGAGGATCCGGACGACCTGGGCCGCCCCGATCCACTCCTCGCCGGACTGCGCATGCCCGGCACGGGCGCGGCCACCGGTGTGCACAGCGTCGGCGCCGCGCAGCACGACCAGGGACACGATCTCGCCGACGTGGTGGGGCAGCGCTCGGCACGGACGGCCCTGGAGGTCGCCGCGGCCGGCGGACACCACCTCTTCCTGGAGGGACCGCCGGGGGCGGGCAAGACGATGCTCGCGGAACGGCTGCCGGCCGTCCTGCCCACCCTGACCAGGGAGGCCTCGCTGGAGGTCACGGCGGTCCACTCGATCGCCGGGCTGCTGCCACCGGGCAAGCCGCTGATCGACGTCGCCCCGTACTGCGCCCCGCACCACTCGGCCACCATGCAGTCGCTGGTCGGCGGCGGACCCGGCGTCCCCCGCCCCGGTGCCGTCTCGCTGGCCCACCGGGGCGTGCTCTTCCTGGACTTTTCCGAACGGCCCTTGCGTCACTTGATAGTCCGTCAGTAGGACATTTCAGCACGTTATGGACTGATTTACCGAACACCCTGGAACTCTTCCGTTACGTAGTCAACATGACGGACGGGAGCTGACGTGCGAACAGGGATGGTCCTGCAGGACCTGCGGGTCCAGACGGTTCCTGCGGGCGGTGGATGGGCGTACACGATTTTGTGGCCCGACGGCTTGGTCGACGAGGAGTCGGACGGGTTCCTACGTCAGTTCGATGGCTCGGGCACGCAGAAGACGTACGCGTACTGCCTCGTCGATCACCTGCGCTGGCGTGTTCGGGAAGGGCTGTCGACCGAGAAGGTGCGACTCCTGGACCTCCATCGCTACATGGGAGCGATCGGCGCGAAGGTGATGATGCCCCACGGGCAGCCGTGGCGGGTTCCGCCGAAGCGCCCCTGCGGGGACTCGGCGCTTCAGGTCGCCGCGGCGTGCCTGAAGGGCTTCTACCTGCACGTCTGCGCTGGTGGTGGGGTCAACGACGCGCTGGTGGCCGAGTTTGCCGGGAGGCGACTGCCGACGAAGGCCGACCGCAGCCGGGCCTTCCTGGGGCACGTGAAGAAGTCCATGCCGGCCAACCCTCTTGGCCCGAGCCGACCCGCCAAGCGCCGTCACCCGAAGATGCTGCCCGACGGGGCTCGGCAAGGCCTGCTGGGCGCCGTGAACACGGCTCGTGACCGGATGGTGGTGACCTGGCTGTCCGACACCACGATGCGGATCGGGGGGCTGGCGGGCCTTCACCTGTCCGATCTGCACCTGCGCGAGAATGCGGAGTGCGGGGACTGCAAGGCGCCACACGTGCACGTGTGCCATCGCAGGGGCAATCCCAACCGGGCAGCGGCGAAGATCAAGCCGGACTGGGCTGTGGTCGACGGCGTGGTGACCAAAGGGGAGATCTACCTGGTCAGCCCGGCAATGATCAGTAGCTACTTCGTCTACATGACCACGGAGTACAGGCGGTACGCCTCCGCGCACGGCATGCTGCTGATCCAGCTGGCGGGCCCCGCCCGAGGCGAGCCGTGGACCGCGGACGCGGCGCGAAGCGTGTTGCGCCGGGCGGGGCGCCGGGCCGGCCTGCCAGGACGGATCAAGCCGCAGGCATTCCGCCACCAGTTCACCAACGACGTCATGGACGTCACCGGCGGTGACAGCATGATCGCCAAGACGGTCGGCAACTGGGCGTCGGCCCAGATGGTCGACGAGGTCTACGGGCACCCGGACCTGCACTCCCCCGAGTTCGGCTCGGCCCTGCGGACGGTTTGGGGGGAGTCCGAGTGACCACACGCCTTCCGCTTCTTCCGATCGTCGGCGTCGGATCAACGTCGCCGACGCGCACGACCACCGACCGGCTCGAACTCCTGGAGACGCTGATCGCGGCCCCGAGATTCGATCCCGTGTTCCGCAGCGACGTGATCACGGTCGGCCCCGACCATCCAGCCTTCGGATGGCGATGCCGTGTCGCGGGATGCGAGCGGGGCCGTGAGACCACCCGGGAGTTCTGCAGCACCCACGACGGGGAATGGGGCGAGTGGCAGCGGGCGGGCGGGGACATCGTCGGGTTCAGGGACCAGGCGCAACCCCTGCAGCCGCGTGGGGGACGGGGTCGGACGCCCTGCCTGGTCTGCCCTCACGCCTTGGCCTATGGAGGCGAGGGGCTCTGCTACCTGCACACGGAGAACCTCGTCTCCTGGCAGGCTTACCAGCGTCGGAAGGGCAGGCCCGACGGCGTCGATGTGTTCCTGATCGGCCGGGAGCCGTATCCGGACTTCGGGAAATGCCGGGTGGTCGCCTGCTCGGACCCGGCGGCGCAGTGGCTCGGCTTCTGCGTTGTGCACGGGTCTCGCTACAAGGCGGCCGGCCTGCCGGGTGGAGCCCGATGCGGGGGTGCGGCCGGCAAGCACCTGCCGGCGGAGCGGCCGGAGGCCCTCTACGAGGACCGCGCGGCGTTCGAGCGCTGGTGCGTGCAGGAGAACCCGATCGCGCGGATGGACGGAAGGCTTTCCCTGCTCGGGCTGCGGCCGCTGGTGCGGGCGGAGATCAAATGGACGATTGTTCAGCACATCCAGGGCCCGACCGAGGGGGCTCACTGGCCGTTGACGTTCGTACAGCGGGTGGTGAACTACTGCCGGCTTCAGGATGTCTCCTCCCTGGCCGATCTTGATCTTGATCGGTTCCGGCAGGACTCCGTCAACGTGTCGAAGATCGCCAGGCGGATGCTCCGGTATCTGCAGTTGCTCTACTTCACGCGGGAGGACACGAAGGAGATCGGCTACATCGAGCTGGACCACTTCGGTGTCCGGCTCAAGCAGAGCGCGGGCCACGTCGATCTGACCGGGGTGTCGCAGCGGTGGCTGCGTGATCTTCTCTGGGAGTGGCTCGAAAACCGGCTGCTGACCGATCCGCCGCGGAGCATCACCCCGATCGCGAACCCCAAGCGCGGCTGCATGGAGTTGTCCGCCTTCCTGGAGAGCCGTGCTCCGGAGGGAGGCCACAACCCCTCGTTCCTGACGCGCCAGCACATGCTCGATTTCGTGGTCGACCAGCGCTACAGGGCGTCGCACGGACTGAAGTCCCTGGCCATCCACGACGTCCGCACGGGTGAACCCAATACGGTCAAGGCTGCGACCGTCAGCCGGGTGTTCGACGGAGCCCGGCAGGTCCTGCGCGCGGCGATGGAGAACGGCCGGGCGTCCCAGCTCGGAGTGGACAACGCGTTCGTCGTGGCTCTTCCCCACGGAGGGAACAGCCGGGGCGGGCGCCGCAAGCCGTTCTCCGACGAGATGGCCCGAGCACTGGCCAACGGGGCCAACCTGCAGCGTTTTGACGACATGGATGTCGAGGATCGTGGGTTGCGGCTGGTCTGGGAAGCGCTGGTACTGACCGGGCGCCGATGCGGGGAGGTTCTCGAAGTGAGGCTGGAGTGCATCGGCCGCTACAAGGGCTTGCCGATGTTCTGGCACGACCAGACCAAGGTCGGGAACATGGACGAGGGTATCCGCATCCCGGAGCGGCTCTTCCAGGCCATCGGGCAGCGCCAGGCCAAGACCATCGCCCGGTTCGTCCAGCGGCACGGCCGCCCGCCGACCGCGCAGGAGCGGTCGGAGATCGCCCTGTTCCCTCGGCGCGGAACCAACCGGTCACTCCTCAAGAGTGTCAGCTACGGATGGTTCCAGAGCCTTTTCAGTGACTGGGTGGCAACCCTCGATCTCGCTCATTGCGTCGCCCATCAGGCCCGCCACACCCTGGCGACCAACCTCCTCAAGGCCGGCGCGAACCTCACCCATGTGAAGCGCTATCTCGGCCAGGTCTCCGACGCGATGGCCGAGCACTACGTCCACCTCGCGAACACCGATCCCAAGCTCGAACAGGCTCTCAACGCCGTCTGGGTCGCAGGACCGGGCTCGGCGGAGCCGGGCCTGGTCCTGTCCGCCGGCGAGGACATGACCCGCGAACAGGCCGAGGCCCTTGCGATCGACCTCACCCGCCGTTCCACCCCCGCCGAAGGCGGGTTCTGCACCTTCCAGCCTGTCGTCAACGGTGATGCCTGCCCCTGGAACGTGGACTGCCACAACTGCGACAAGTTCGTCCTCTCCGGCGCCGACCTCGTCTACTGGCACCGCAAGCGCGAGCAGTGGCGCACGGTCGCCGAGGGCGCTGACGACCCCAAGGTTGCCGACTACCTCCACGACTTCTTCGAGCCCACCGCCCGCGCGATCGACGGCCTGGAGAAGGCCTTGGCCGCTGTCGGGCTCCTGGACGAGGCGCTCACCCTTGACCTCCGCCGGCCGCAGGACTACTTCGGCCGCGTCTGGAGCACGGCCTTCCGCGCCCAGGAACTCGCCCGCCACGAAGCCGAGACTGATGAGGAAGCCGCGTGAGGCCAGAATCCACAGCAGCAGCCATCGCGGCCCGCCGCACCCAGACCCAGCAGAAGCTGGAACAGGTCTCCACCGCGATCGGCCAGCTCCGCCGCGAACGCGGCCGGCCCACGATCCGCGGCATTGCCCAGCGCGCTGGCGTATCCGCCACGTTTCTCTACGAGAACACTGAGGCCCGCGTGCTCGTGGCGAACACCGTCACCGACAGCCGCAGCCGCCACGACCGTCAGGCCCAGCAGCAGCACGACCAGATCGAGGCGACCTGGCGCGAACGCGCGCTGAACGCCGAGGCCGAGCTCACTCGCACCCAGAAGGAGGTCCTGTCCCAGCGGCAGCGGATCGGCGAGCTCATGGGCCAGATCCGCGACTTCGACCAGATGGTCCCCGGCGAGTCACTTCAGTCCCTGACTACCGAGAACACCACCCTCCGGCACCGCGTTCAGCAGCTGACCCGCGAGCACCGGACCCTGCAGGAACGCCTCGAAGGCGCCCGGTCCAACCTCCGCTTCGCCGACAAGCGCGTCGCCGACCTCGAAGTCCAACTCCTCGAACAGACCAGGTCGTGACGAATCCCCCAGCCGTGATCCACCTCCACCGCGACCAGGCCGCCTCACTCGTCCGGCTGCTGCGAGAGCTGGAACGGTTCCTCGAGGAGTGCGGCGAAACCGTCGAAGCTGCAATGGCAACCCACTTCGGTCTCGACCCGGCCAGCGAGGCGTTCAGCGCCGCCTTCTCCCTCCACGCGGACACGATCGAGAGCGCACTGGGCACTGAGAACACCACGTCGCGAACACCTACGTGACGCATCACCCCAGGTCAGCAGCGTTGCATGCGCTTCGCCGTTCGGAAAAGTCGAGGAGGCCCCGGAATTCAGCACCCAGACCCTCGACGCCCTGCGGCAGCCCCTGGAGGCGGGCCATGTGGTGATCGCCCGCAGCGCGGGAGTGGTGCGCTTCCCGGCGCGCTTCCTGATGGTGCTCGCGGCCAACCCCTGCCCCTGCGGCCGCTTCTCCCAGCGGGACACCCTGTGCGAGTGCCCGCCGTCGGCGATCCGCCGCTACCAGGCCCGGCTCTCCGGCCCGCTGCTCGACCGGGTCGACCTGCGGGTCGAGGTGGACCCCGTCAGCCGGCGTGAACTCGCCCACCGCGGCCCCGGAGGCGAATCCACGGCGACCGTCGCCGACCGCGTCAGGGCCGCGCGTGAGCGCGCGGCGGCGCGACTCGCGGGCACCCCGTGGCGGACCAACAGCGAGGTGCCGGGGCGGGACCTGCGCAGCCGATGGCACGCGCAGGCCGGCGCGATGGACGAGGCCGAGCGGAACCTGGAGCGGGGCGTGCTCACCGCACGCGGGCTCGACCGCGTCCTGCGGGTCGCCTGGACCGTCGCCGACCTCGTCGGCCACGACCGGCCCGACGCCACCGACGTCGCCCTGGCCCTGCAACTGCGCACCGGGGTGCCCCGCGGTGTGCCGATGGCTCTCGGGGCCCTCACGTGAACAGCACCGGCGAGCCGGACTCCGGCCGGCTCGACCGGGTGTTTCTCGGTCGGGTGTTCGAGCCCGGTGACGAGGTCGGTGGGCGGTGGGTGCGGGAGTGGGGGAGCGCGGAGGTGGTGCGGCGGTTGCGGGGTGACGGGGAGCCGTTGCCCGGGGTGGGCGAGCGGCGGTGGAAGGGGCTCAGGGCGCGGGCCGACGCGGCCGCACCGGAGCGGGATCTGGAGGTGGCCCGGGCGGCCGGGGTGCGGTTTCTGTGTCCGGGGGACCCGGAGTGGCCCCGCACCCTGGACGACCTCGGCGACGCCCGCCCGCTCGGACTGTGGGTGCGGGGGCGGCCCGGCCTGCGCATCTGGGGTCTGCGCTCCGTCGCCGTCGTCGGCGCCCGCGCCTGCACCGAGTACGGCGCCCACATGGCCGCCACCCTCGCCGCCGGCCTCGCCGAGCGCGGCTGGGTGGTCGTCTCCGGCGGGGCCTACGGCGTGGACGGCGCAGCCCACCGGGGCGCCCTCGGCGCCGGCGGCGCCACCGTCGCCGTGCTGGCCTGCGGGGTCGACCGGCCCTACCCCCGCGGCCACACCGAGCTGATCAACCGGATCGCCGAGCAGGGACTGGTCGTGGGCGAGCTCCCGCCCGGCGACCATCCCACGCCCAGCAGATTCATCCTCCGCAACAGGGTGATCGCCGCACTCACCCGCGGCACGGTGGTGGTGGAGGCCGCCCACCGCAGCGGCTCCCTGGTCACCGCACGGGCCGCCCAACGGCTCGGCCGGCACACCATGGGCGTCCCCGGCCCGGCCACCAGCGGACTGTCCGCCGGGGTGCACGAGCTGCTGCGCGGCGAGGCCGAGCTGGTCACCGACGCCGCGGAAGTCGTCGAGATCGTCGGGGACATGGGCGAACTCGCCCCGGCCCGACACGGCCCGGTGCTCCCCCGCGACCTGCTGGAACCGGGCGCCCGCCGGGTCCTGGCCGCCCTCCCCGCCCGCCGCCCGGCCCGCGCCGCGGAGGTCGCCCTCGGCGCCGGAACCACCCCGGACGACGCGATCGCCAGGCTGTACGAACTCAGAGCACTCGGCTACGTCGAACGACACGGCGACGGCTGGAAGTTGACACGCCAGGCGATCGTCTCCGTTCGAGGGGGTCCACAGCCGTGCTGACCGAGCGTGTTCGGCCGTCCGGGGGAACGCCGAAGGCCTTGCGATTTCCCGTAGTTGACGCCCCGCCCCGGTCAGCCGGAGCGACCGCCGCGACCCGTGGGGCGGTCAACGGAACGTATCTGCGCACCAGCGCGGACCCGCCCTTCGCGCACCGCGACACTCCAGTCACGCTACGCTCACGAGGATTCCGGTACAGAACGGCAGCAGAGCGACTTCAGAGCAGCAGGACACCCAGGTACCCCCGACTCCACGTACTTCACGGCAGAACGGCACAAGGCGACGAATGCCCCAGCACACCTCCGGGTCCGACCGGGCGGCGGTCCCCCCAGCCGCCCGCGACGGTGGCAGCGTGCGGCCGCCCGCTCCCTCGACGCTCGACGAGCTGTGGCGGTCGTACAAGGCGACGGGGGACGAGCGGCTGCGGGAGCAGCTGATCCTGCACTACTCGCCGCTGGTGAAGTACGTCGCCGGCCGGGTCAGCGTGGGTCTGCCGCCCAATGTGGAGCAGGCCGACTTCGTCTCCTCGGGGATCTTCGGGCTGATCGACGCGATCGAGAAGTTCGACCTCGACCGGGAGATCAAGTTCGAGACGTACGCGATCACCCGGATCCGGGGTGCCATGATCGACGAACTGCGGGCGCTGGACTGGATCCCCCGGTCCGTACGGCAGAAGGCGCGCAACGTCGAGCGGGCGTACGCGACGCTGGAGGCGCGGCTGCGGCGGACCCCCTCGGAGTGCGAGGTGGCCGCCGAGATGGGCATCGGCGTCGACGAGCTCCACGCGGTCTTCAGCCAGCTCTCGCTGGCCAACGTGGTCGCCCTGGAGGAACTGCTGCACGTCGGCGACGACGGCGGCGACGGGCTCAGCTTCATGGACACCCTGGAGGACACCGCCGCGGACAACCCCGTGGAGGTGGCCGAGGACCGGGAACTGCGACGGTTCCTGGCCAGGGCGATCAACACCCTGCCCGACCGTGAGAAGACCGTCGTCACGCTCTACTACTACGAGGGGCTGACCCTCGCCGAGATCGGGAACGTGCTGGGTGTGACCGAGAGCCGGGTCAGCCAGATCCACACCAAGTCGGTGCTCCAGCTCCGCGCGAAACTGGCGAGCTTCGGTCGCTGAACCGGCTCGACGGGGGCGCGGCGGGCGCAGTCACTCCCCTCCGGCGTGCCACGTCCGTACAGTGGTCGACGTGCCAAGGATTCGAGCGGCCTCCGTGGCCGAGCACCGGTCGATGCAGCGTGCCGCCCTGCTGGACGCGGCACGCTCCCTGCTGTCCGAGGGCGGGACGGAGGCGCTGACCTTCCCCGCGCTCGCCGAACGGACGGGGCTCGCGCGCTCGTCCGTCTACGAGTACTTCCGGTCGCGGGCGGCCGTCGTCGAGGAGCTGTGCGCGGTCGACTTCCCCGTGTGGGCGGCGGAGGTCGAGGCGGCGATGGCCGCGGCCGACGGGCCCCGGGCCAAGGTCGAGGCCTATGTGCGGCGGCAGTTGGCGCTGGTGGGGGACCGGCGGCACCGGGCCGTAGTGGCGATCTCGGCGAGCGAGCTGGACGCCGGGGCCCGGGAGAAGATCCGGGCCGCGCACGGGGGACTCGTGGCCATGATCGTGGAGGCGCTCGGGGAGGTGGGTCATGCGGAGCCCCGGCTGGCGGCGATGCTCGTGCAGGGGGTCGTGGACTCGGCCGTGCGCAGGATCGAGCTGGGGGCCGCAGAGGCGCCGGAGGCGATCACCGAGGCCGCAGTGCGGATGGTGCTGCGGGGCGTGTGCGGCTGAGCCGCGAGCGGGAGCAGCCGTGACGGGCCTCTGCGCAGGAGCCAGGCCGGCAGCAGGTCGAGCGGGTTCAGATAGGTCCGGGCCCGCCGCAGGCCCCAGTGCAGGCAGGTCGTCGCACAGTGGGAGCCCGTGGGTTCCACCTCGGCGATCACCTGGCCCGGGGTGACCTCGGCGCCCTTCGCGACGAGGGGCCGTACGGGCTCGTACGTCGTTCTGAGGTCCGTGCCCGTCAGTTCCACGGACACCACGCCCCTCCCCGCCACCCGGCCCGCGTACGACACACGGCCCGCCGCCACCGCTCGTACCGGTGTGCCGGGTGCGGACGCCAGATCGACCCCGCGGTGGCCCCGGGCGTAGGGCGTCGGCGGGGGCTCCCAGGCGCGGAGGACCGACGGTCGGGTGCCCACCGGCCAGGTCCGGGCGATCGCCGGGACCCGGGGAGGTGCCTCCGGTGGTCCGGGTGGGGGATCCGCCCAGGCCGGCACCGTCGTCAGCAGGAGCAGCAGGAGCAGCAGCAGGCAGGTCCGGCGCAGTGCGTTCATGGGAGAACGGTCCCGCGATCGTGCCGATCACGGCCGGGGCTGTGGACAACCCGCCGGTTGTGGAGAGCGGCGTCACCCGGTACCCCGCCGGTCCCGTACACTTCTTCTGGCGATCCGGGTCACCGGGTCGACTTCGCACGCCCCGGTATCGGGGGCCGGCCAAGGCCGGTTCTCCGGTATCCGCGCCCCTCGGTCCTTTGTGGCTCGGCGCACCGCGGGCGTCAGGCGCGGGAGCCGTCCGGCATCCGCGGCACAACCGAGAAACCCAAGGAGAACGGCCATGGCCGTCGTCACGATGCGGGAGCTGCTGGAGAGCGGCGTCCACTTCGGTCACCAGACCCGTCGCTGGAACCCGAAGATGAAGCGCTTCATCTTCACCGAGCGCAACGGCATCTACATCATCGACCTGCTCCAGTCGCTGTCGTACATCGACCGCGCCTACGAGTTCGTCAAGGAGACCGTCGCCCACGGCGGCACGGTCATGTTCGTCGGCACGAAGAAGCAGGCGCAGGAGGCCATCGCCGAGCAGGCCACCCGCGTCGGCATGCCCTACGTCAACCAGCGCTGGCTGGGCGGCATGCTCACCAACTTCTCGACCGTCTACAAGCGTCTGCAGCGCCTCAAGGAGCTCGAGCAGATCGACTTCGAGGACGTCGCCGCGTCCGGTCTGACCAAGAAGGAGCTTCTCGTGCTCTCGCGCGAGAAGGCCAAGCTGGAGAAGACCCTCGGTGGTATCCGTGAGATGTCCAAGGTTCCCAGCGCCGTCTGGATCGTGGACACCAAGAAGGAGCACATCGCGGTCGGCGAGGCCCGGAAGCTGAACATCCCGGTCGTCGCCATCCTCGACACGAACTGCGACCCCGACGAGGTCGACTACAAGATCCCGGGCAACGACGACGCGATCCGCTCCGTCACCCTGCTCACCCGTGTGATCGCCGACGCCGTCGCCGAGGGCCTCATCGCCCGCTCCGGCGTCGCCACCGGCGACAAGGGCGAGAAGGCCGCGGGCGAGCCGCTCGCCGAGTGGGAGCGCGACCTGCTCGAGGGCGAGAAGAAGGCCGACGAGGCTCCGGCCGCTGAGGCTCCGGCCGCCGAGGCCCCCGCCGCCGAGGCCGTCGAGGCCCCCGCCGAGGCCCCGGCCGCGGACGCCGAGCAGGCCTGACCGCCCCAGCGTCACGGTTGACGGCGGGGGCGCCGACATGAAGTCCGCCCCCGCCGTTCACCCGTAGGTCGGCACAGAGTCGGAGAGCTCCCGCTCACTGGAAGCTCCCAGACCGTGTTGATCTTCGATCTTCCCGACTTCGAGAAAGATTCACAGACTCATGGCGAACTACACCGCCGCCGACGTCAAGAAGCTCCGTGAGCTCACGGGCGCCGGCATGATGGACTGCAAGAAGGCGCTGGACGAGGCCGAGGGCAACGTCGAGAAGGCCGTCGAGGCGCTCCGTATCAAGGGCCAGAAGGGCGTCGCCAAGCGCGAGGGCCGCTCCGCCGAGAACGGCGCCGTGGTCGCGATCATCGCCGACGACAACGCCTCCGGTGTCCTGGTCGAGCTGAAGTGCGAGACGGACTTCGTCGCCAAGGGCGAGAAGTTCCAGAGCGTCGCCAAGGCCATCGCCGAGCACGTCGCCGCGACCTCCCCGGCCGACCTCGCCGCGCTCCTCGCCTCCGAGATCGAGGCCGGCAAGACCGTCCAGGCGTTCGTGGACGAGGCCAACGCCAACCTCGGCGAGAAGATCGTCCTGGACCGCTTCGCGCAGTTCAACGACGGTTTCGTCACCGCGTACCTGCACCGCACGATGCCCGACCTGCCCCCGCAGATCGGTGTCCTCGTCGAGCTCGACAAGCCGAACGCCGAGGTCGCCCGCGGCGTCGCCCAGCACATCGCCGCCTTCGCGCCGAAGTACCTCGCCAAGGAGGACGTGCCGGCCGAGGTCGTCGAGTCCGAGCGCCGCATCGCCGAGGAGACCACCCGCGCCGAGGGCAAGCCCGAGGCCGCGATCGCCAAGATCGTCGAGGGTCGTCTCAACGGCTTCTTCAAGGACGCGACGCTGCTCGGTCAGCCGTACGCGCTCGACAACAAGAAGTCCGTCCAGAAGGTCCTGGACGAGGCCGGTGTCACCCTGAAGCGCTTCTCGCGCATCAAGGTCGGCATCTGAGTCCGTACCGCGACGGACGCCCGGCCGCTATAGGGTCGTAAGCAGTCGTCCCGGTACGCCGTCACGCGCGCGTGCGTGACGGACGACAGCAGATCTGACGAGGAGGCCATTGCCGCGCACGGGTTGCGAACGACACCCCACCGGCAATGGCCTTCTTCGTATGTGCACCACGTGAAAAGGCGGGATCTCCCATGACCACCAAGGCCCAGAAGAGCGACGACGGCAAAGTACACGGCCGGTTTCTGCTGAAGCTGTCCGGTGAGGCATTCTCGGGCGGCGGGGGCCTGGGCGTGGACCCCGACGTGGTGCACAAGATCGCCCGTGAGATCGCGGCCGTCGTCCGCGACGGCGCCGAGATCGCCGTCGTCATCGGCGGCGGCAACTTCTTCCGCGGCGCCGAGCTCCAGCAGCGCGGCATGGACCGGGCCCGCTCGGACTACATGGGCATGCTCGGCACGGTCATGAACTGCCTCGCCCTCCAGGACTTCCTGGAGAAGGAGGGCATCGACAGCCGCGTGCAGACCGCCATCACCATGGGGCAGGTCGCCGAGCCGTACATCCCGCTGCGCGCCGTGCGCCACCTGGAGAAGGGCCGCGTCGTCATCTTCGGCGCCGGTATGGGCATGCCGTACTTCTCCACCGACACCACCGCCGCCCAGCGCGCCCTGGAGATCGACGCGGAGGCCCTCCTCATGGGCAAGAACGGGGTGGACGGCGTCTACGACTCCGACCCCAAGACCAACCCCGAGGCCGTCAAGTTCGACGCCCTCGGCTACGGCGAGGTCATCACGCGCGACCTCAAGGTCGCCGACGCCACGGCCATCACGCTGTGCCGCGACAACAAGCTCCCGATCCTCGTCTTCGAGCTTCTCGCCGAGGGCAATATCGCCCGCGCCGTCAAGGGTGAGAAGATCGGCACGCTGGTGGGGGAAGCGGGCAGCCGGGGCTGACCGGCGGATCCTCGGGTTCGTACGACAACACCTGACCGGGGGACGGACCCTGGTCGGAGGATGGACAATGTCCTGCCGGTCGGGAACCGTGCAGGAAGAAGACGCGACGCAGCCGGCCGCCGCCACCGACAGTGAACCGCAGCCGGGCCTTACTCAAGACACGCAGGAGCAAGTGGTGATCGAAGAGACCCTCCTCGAGGCCGAGGAGAAGATGGAGAAGGCCGTCGTGGTCGCCAAGGAGGACTTCGCCGCGATCCGCACCGGCCGTGCGCACCCGGCGATGTTCAACAAGATCGTGGCCGACTACTACGGCGCGCCGACGCCGATCAACCAGCTGGCTTCGTTCTCCGTGCCGGAGCCGCGCATGGCGGTCGTGACCCCGTTCGACAAGACGGCGCTGCGCAACATCGAGCAGGCCATCCGCGACTCCGACCTGGGCGTCAACCCCAGCAACGACGGCAACATCATCCGCGTGGTGTTCCCCGAGCTCACCGAGGAGCGCCGCCGCGACTACATCAAGGTCGCCAAGGGCAAGGCCGAGGACTCCAAGGTGTCCATCCGGTCCGTGCGCCGCAAGGCCAAGGACGCGATCGACAAGCTCGTCAAGGACGGCGAGGTCGGCGAGGACGAGGGCCGCCGTGCGGAGAAGGAGCTCGACGACACCACCGCGAAGTACGTCGCCCAGGTGGACGAGCTCCTGAAGCACAAGGAAGCGGAGCTGCTCGAGGTCTGATGAACGACTCTTCCTGGGGCTCTCCGCCACCAGCCGGTACACAGGCCGGGTACTGGGGGCCCACCGACCAGGGGGCCTACCAGGGGCCTGTCCAAGGGGCCGCCCCGGCGGGTCCCGCGTACGATGCGCCTGAGGCGCAGCACACTCGCCCCATGCCCATCGTCCCCGACGTACCCGCGCAGGGCGGAAACCAGGATGACGACCCGGGGGCCGCTCGGCAGGGCGGCCCCTCGTTCCGCGACGAGGCGTACCGCCCCATGGCGCCCGACCCGGCGTCCTACGGTGCGGAGACGTTCCGCCACGAGACCCCGTCGGCACAGCCCCCCGCGGGGGTGCCGCAGAATCCGGATCACATGCCCGACGCCCCACAGCCCGCGCCCGCTCCGCAGAAGAAGAGCGCGGGCCGAGACCTGGGTGCCGCCATAGGCGTCGGGGTCGGGCTCGGTGCGCTGATCGTCGTGTCGCTGTTCATCGTCAAGGCCGTGTTCGTCGGGGTGATAGCAGTCGCCGTCGTCGTGGGCCTGTGGGAACTGACCAGCAGACTGCAGGAGCGCAAGGAGATCAAGGCGCCGCTGGTGCCGCTGGCCCTCGGCGGTGCCGCGATGGTCGTCGCCGGGTATGTGCGCGGGCCCGAGGGAGCCTGGGTCGCCATGGCCCTGACCGCGCTCGCGGTGCTGGTCTGGCGGATGACGGAACCGCCGGAGGGCTACCTCAAGGACGTCACGGCCGGCGTCTTCGCCGCGTTCTACGTGCCCTTCCTCGCCACCTTCGTCGCGCTGATGCTCACCGCCGACGACGGACCGCAGCGGGTCCTGACCTTCCTGCTGCTCACGGTCGTCAGCGACACCGGTGCCTACGCCGTCGGCTGGCGCTTCGGCAGGCACAAGCTCGCTCCCCGCATCAGTCCCGGCAAGACCCGTGAGGGCCTGCTGGGCGCGGTGTCGTTCGCGATGGTCGTGGGCGCGCTGTGCATGCAGTTCCTGATCGACGACGGCAGGTGGTGGCAGGGGCTGCTCCTCGGCCTCGCGGTCGCCGCCAGCGCCACGCTCGGCGACCTCGGCGAGTCCATGATCAAGCGGGACCTGGGCATCAAGGACATGGGCACCCTGCTGCCGGGCCACGGCGGCATCATGGACCGTCTGGACTCCCTGCTGCCGACGGCTCCGGTCGTCTGGCTGCTGCTCGTGCTGTTCGTCGGATCCGGCTGACGTACACGCCCCACGCGCTGCTCGCGGGCCCCCGTCCGGAACGACCAGGACGGGGGCCCGCGGCCTTTGCCCCATGGGCGGCTGAGTGGGAAGATTTTCCCTGGAAGTCCAGAAAAATCCCTCTTCTCTGGAATGTCATGAAAGGGGATGGGCCTCATGTCCGGCTTCCGTGAATCGATCGACGTGGACCGCAGCCCCGACGATGTGTGGGCCTACCTCATCGACCCGTCCCATCTGCCCGAGTGGCAGGCGAGCGCGGTGTCGGCCGAGTTGCTCGACCCCGGCCCGCCGCACGTCGGCTCCCGGCTGCGTGTCACCCGGCACGTCGGCCGTCGGGAGATGCCGATGACCATGGAGTACACCGAGTACGACCCCCCGCACGCCTGGGGCCTGCAGGGCGTCGACGGCCCCGTCCGCGGCCATGTCCACGGCGAGATCACCCCGCTCGAGGGCGGCCACCGCTCCCGCGTCACCATGGAACTCGACTTCGAGGGCAGGGGCATCGGCAAGGTCCTGCTGCCGCTGGTCGTCCGCCCCCAGGTCCGCAAGGAGCTGCCGCTGAACGAACGGCTGCTGAAGAGCCGGCTGGAGCACGAGACGGCGTAGCGGGACGGTGACGCCCGGCCCGTCGGCTCGCGCATGATGGTGGCCATGGAGCACGAGGACGAGAACATCAAGGTGTGGTTCCGGTTCGTGCCGCGCGAGGGCTGGCTGCCACAGGACACGGAGGGCCTGTGGGCGACGAGGCTCAGTGCCGACACGGCCAGGATCCGGAACGTCCCGTTCCTGCAGAACGGCGTCGCCGAGGGTGACGTCGTTCGGTTCCGGACCGACTCCGACGGGCGGCACTGGGCCCTCGGACGGGTCGGTTCCGCCGGCAACTGCACGATCCGGGTGGTGCCCGTCCCGAGCGGCCCCCTGGGACGCAGCCCCCAGGCCGTGCATCGGCGCCTGGCCGCGTTCGACCTCGGCGGAGAGGTCTTCAGCGAGGACTTCCCCCTGGTGGCCTTCACCGCCCCGGCCGACGCGGACCTCGCCGGCATCAAGGCCCTCCTGAAGCAGGGGCAGGAGGAAGGGTGGTGGCAGTACGAGGTCGGCTGTGCCGGCGACGAGTGGTGGAGCGCGTGAGGACCCAGGTGACCGGGGGCGATCGACAGCGACCATCGGCCACGGCACGCGGCGCAGGTACCGACGCCTTCGGGCCGTCCGGCTTGCGCCAGGGCAACGTGATCTCAACCGGCTTGAAGGCGTCCATGTGGACCCGCAGAGCCCCCGCCACTGAGGGAGGCAGTGGTATGTCGCGCTCCTAGTTGCATTTCGGAGGAGCGAACACGGCCTTGCCGCGAATCCGCTTGGCCTGCCGGACCACCCGAATGGTGCCTCCGTCGAAGTCAAGCCCGGGCTGCGCTCCGCTCCGCCGGGCGCGCTTCCCGGCTCTGGCTGCGCCCGCGCTCCTGCCTTCGGCCTGCTCGGCGTAGGCCCGGTAGCCATGAGCCGATCACCGCATAGAGCGGCCTGCGGTCAGGACGATGCCTCCGGCGGGGGATCGGCCGACACCGGGATGGAGGGGGCGCCGTTCCGGGCCACGGGCTCGTAGAGGTGTGCGCGGGGAGCTCCCATCCCGTCCACCGGAGGGTGGTGGGTAGCGATGCGGCTCCGACGTATACGGTTCGAGCAACTAAGCGCGGCAGGCCCTGAGATCGGCCTCAGAGTGTGGAGATCGCAGATTGAGCTACCCCTATGAACTGGGCGGAGAGACTCTCTGGGAGGCGGGCTACCACAGTGGAAGGCTGTACGCCTCCCTTGCGCGGGGCGCGGCGGAGTTTGTGAAGCTGCCGACTGGCCTGACCCCGACCCCCCAGGGCAGCTGTGACATAGAGCTGTCGACGTTCCGAGCCTTCGTGCAGGGGCTGTACACGCTTTACTCCTCGACCTCGTCTCTGGTGATACACGGTCTGGCGCGCGGCCTGTTGGTCACCTCACTCGTCCTCCTGGAACGTGCGGGCGCTCCGATCACGCTGAAGCCCGAGCACGAGGAAGCCCTCAGGGAGGAGAAGGCCGCCTTCGCGCGTTCCATGGGATAGGGCGTGCGGTCGAGGCCTACGGAGCAGGAGGCGGGCGCAACGCTTGTCAAGGCTGTGAGTGGCGGCTGACACCAGCTGCTGACACCAACAAACGCGGACAGCGGCGGTCAGCGCTGGACCCGTTGTCCTGAACCGATGGACAGCGCCCCGCTGGTTCCGTCGACCCGGCGGATCTCCGTGAGTCAGCGCCCGTAGATGTGGCCGCGCACTAGCGGGTCGTGCTCCAGGATGTAGTCGGACACCTCCCAGAACTCCGCCAGCCTCGGGTGTTGGAGAGCCGCCTCACGGTCGAGCTTGGTGCCAAACAGCGGACCGTCGGGATGCGCGAGCCCGGCAGTTACTAAGGTCGAAGCAGGAGTGCTCTGCCCGACGACTGGACCGACGCGGCAGGCGAAGGAAACATGGTCGGTCCACTGTTCCGCTCCAGCCCCCCAAGTCCCGAAGATCACGTCTATCCATGCATCGTGATCTCTGTCCTTGTGGTGGTAGCAGTTCGCGAAGTAAACGGCGTGGGGCGCACCGTCAGCGTGAACGAAGTTCCATGAGCGCTCGATCGGAGCTTGGCAGCAATCACACTGGAACTCGCGGGTCTGACGGTCCGGGCCAAAGGTCAGCGACATGCAGGCCATCATGCGGCATGATCGATCACCCCGGAGCAGGAGCCCCCGGCGCGTGCCCCATCCCTGCCCGACAGGACAGGGAGCCACGGTGGACCACGGGCGCGAGCGGGCACGGCACAGCACAGCGGCCCCCGACCAATCATCCAGGTCAGGGGGCCGTTCTCACTGCTCATCGCGCGGAGGCGGTGCGACGACGGTTTTCCTTGATGGCGCGCGCGTTGAAGGCGACGCCTAGGTTCCGCTCCTGGGCAATCTCCACGTGTTCGGCCTTCGCGACTTCGACGCACGCCGGCAGGCTCGTCGAAGCAATCCCGGAGCAACTGGCGAGGGCCCATGCACGGGCTCACGCAGTGCACCTCACCGCAAGGCTGAAAAAGCGCAGCCCTTACGGCTCGACCTTGGCGGAGGCGGTGCGCGAGAACCTGGCGGACACTGCGCGGGAGCTGGGAGAAGCCGTGCGGGACCTACGTGGGTACGAGTACGCCGTCATCAATGACCATGCGCTCTTCCCCTTCAAGTTCGCCAACCGGCTCAAGCCTCTTGAACGGGCGCGGTTGGCTGCCGGCGCTTCCCCTACCCGCCGTCGCATGCTCTTGAGTCACGGGCCGGAGCCGGAGGAGGGCCTCTTCCCGCTGGATGACGAGTACACGACGGAGGAGTACGAGGATCTGCACGAGACCTTCGAGGCGCTGGGCGCGTCCACGAAGCTGGTGTGCCTGTTCTTCACCACCGACCCAGAGAGCGGCATCCACGTGATCCACTGGGGAGACGCGCGCCTCGAGCCGGACCGTACCTTCACCTGGCTCTACAGCGAACAGCTGCGGGTGGCGACCCAGCCACTTGAGTGAGCCGTGCCGATGCCGGGCCGCCCCCGGGCCGTCCGGGGCTGCTCACCAGCGACTGGTGCGACTAGTAACGACAGGAGTGCAAGCGGCAGCCGCTGGTCACCCCATTGGATCTGCGACACTGGTACAGCCATGCCTAAGCCCGGAGAACTCACGTTTGTCGCGCCGCGCGGAGCCAAGAAGCCGCCGCGGCACCTTGCCGATCTCTCGCCTGCGGAGCGGAAGGACGCGGTCGCGGAGATCGGTGAGAAGCCGTTCCGCGCCAAGCAGCTCTCGCAGCACTACTTCGCGCGGTACGCGCACGACCCGGCGGAGTGGACCGACATCCCGGCCGGGGCGCGCGAGAAGCTGCGGGAGGCGTTGCTTCCCGAGCTGATGACCGTCGTACGGCATCTGTCGACCGACGAGGGCACCACCCGCAAGACGCTGTGGCGGCTGTTCGACGGGACGCTCGTCGAGTCGGTGCTGATGCGGTACCCGGACCGGGTGACGATGTGCATCAGCTCGCAGGCGGGGTGCGGGATGAACTGCCCGTTCTGTGCGACCGGGCAGGCGGGGCTCGACCGGAATCTGTCCAGCGCCGAGATCGTGCACCAGATCGTGGACGGGATGCGGGCGCTGCGCGACGGCGAGGTTCCCGGCGGGCCGGCGCGGTTGTCCAACATCGTCTTCATGGGGATGGGGGAGCCGCTCGCCAACTACAAGCGGGTCGTCACGGCGATCCGGGCGCTCACCGATCCCGCTCCGGACGGGCTCGGGCTCTCGCAGCGGGGCATCACCGTGTCGACCGTCGGGCTCGTGCCCGCCATCCACCGGTTCGCCGACGAGGGCTTCAAGTGCCGGCTCGCGATCTCCCTGCACGCGCCGGACGACGAGCTGCGCGACACCCTCGTGCCCGTGAACACGCGGTGGAAGGTGCGGGAGGTGCTCGACGCGGGCTTCGACTACGTGGAGAAGTCCGGGCGGCGGTTGTCGATCGAGTACGCGCTGATCCGGGACATCAACGATCAGGCCTGGCGCGGTGACCGGCTCGGGCGTCTGCTCCGCGGCAGGCCCGTGCACGTCAACCTCATCCCGCTGAACCCGACCCCCGGCTCGAAGTGGACGGCCTCCCGGCCCGAGGACGAGAAGGCCTTCGTCGAGGCGATCGCGGCGCACGGGGTACCCGTCACCGTCCGGGACACCCGTGGTCAGGAGATCGACGGAGCCTGTGGTCAGCTGGCGGCCACCGAGCGCTAAAATCTGGCCACGTCATATCGTCATAACCGCATCTTCGTCCCACCCACATCTTCATATTCCGACAGGGGAGCGCCACAGCGCTGAGAGTGCGGCAATCGGGCCGCAGACCCTCTGAACCTCGCCCAGGTCATTCTGGGTAGGAAGTTCGGTCATCGCTCAAGCTGTTGTGCCCTGCCCGGGCCTCCCCGGGCGGGGCCGCGTTCTTCCTGGTCAACCCCAGGAGGACATCCAGTGCACACCAAGACCTTTGCGGCGGCGACGGTCGGCCTCGGCCTGCTCGCGCTCTCCGCGTGCGGGTCGTCCGACACCAGCGGCGCGTCGGACACCAAGACCGTCACCCTCGTCAGCCATGACTCATGGGCCGTCTCCAAGAGCGTGCTCGCCGACTTCGAGAAGCAGTCCGGGTACAAGGTCAAGGTCCTCACGGACGGCGACGCGGGCCAGGCCGTCAACAAGGCCGTCCTCACCAAGAACAACCCGCAGGGCGACGTCTTCTTCGGCGTCGACAACACCCTGCTCTCGCGCGCCCTCGACAACGGTCTCTTCCAGCCGTACCGGGCCAAGGGGCTCGACCAGGTCGGCACCGCGTACCAGCTCGACGCCGGCAAGCACCGGGTCACGCCCATCGACTACGGCGACATCTGCGTCAACTACGACAAGAAGTACTTCGCCGACCACAAGCTGGCCCCGCCGACGTCCTACGACGATCTGATCAAGCCCGCCTACAAGAACCTCCTCGTCACCGAGAACGCCTCCACCTCCTCCCCCGGCCTCGGCTTCCTGCTCGGCACGGCCGCGAAGTACGGCGACGACGGGTGGGAGGGCTACTGGAAGAAGCTCAAGGCCAACGGGGTGAAGGTGGTCGACGGCTGGGAGCAGGCCTACAACGAGGAGTTCTCCGGTTCCGCCGGAGGCAGGAAGGCGGGGGCCGACCGGCCGCTCGTCGTGTCGTACGCCTCCTCCCCGCCCGCCGAGGTGATCTACGGCGATCCGAAGCCCAGCACCGCCCCGACCGGGGTCGCGACCGGGACCTGCTTCCGGCAGATCGAGTTCGCGGGGCTGCTGAGCAACGCGAGGAACAGCGCGGGCGGCAAGGCGCTCATCGACTTCCTGATCTCCAAGGAGTTCCAGGAGGACATGCCGCTCAACATGTTCGTCTACCCGGTGGTGGAGGGCGCGAGCGTGCCCGCCGAGTTCACGGAGTACGGGCCCGCCGCCAAGGACCCCCAGACCATGGACCCGGCGAAGATCGCCGAGAACCGCGACCAGTGGGTCAAGTCATGGACCTCGCTCGTACTGAGGTGACCAAGGCCCGACGGCCTTCCGGGAGCGCGGCGCGGCTCGGGCTGATGGCCCTGCCCGTCGCGTTCTTCGGGCTCTTCTTCGCCTATCCCGTCGCCGCCATCGTGGCGCGCGGGCTGAAGGCCGACGGGACGTGGGAGGTCGGGCGGGTCGCCGAGGTCCTGGGCCAGTCCGACATCCGGCACGTCCTGTGGTTCACCACCTGGCAGGCTGTCGTGTCCACCGTGCTCACCCTGCTGGTGGCGCTGCCGGGCGCGTATGTCTTCGCGCGCCTGGACTTCCCGGGCAAGCAGGTGCTGCGGGCCGTGGTGACGGTGCCGTTCGTGCTGCCGACGGTGGTCGTCGGCAGCGCGTTCCTCGCGCTCGTCGGGCGCGGCGGTCTCCTGGACGAGCTGTGGGGCGTACGGCTGGACACGACGGTGTGGGCGATCCTGCTCGCGCACGTTTTCTTCAACTACGCGGTCGTCGTACGGACCGTGGGCGGGCTGTGGGCGCAGCTGGACCCCCGGCAGGAGGAGGCCGCGCGGATGCTGGGCGCGTCCCGGCTGCGGGCCTGGCGCACGGTGACCCTGCCCGCCCTCGGACCGGCCGTCGCCGCCGCCGCGCTGATGGTCTTCCTCTTCACCTTCACCTCCTTCGGGGTCGTCCAGATCCTCGGCGGGCCCACGTTCTCCACGCTGGAGGTGGAGATCTACCGGCAGACCTCCGAGATCTTCGACCTCTCCACGGCCGCCGTCCTGACGATCGTCCAGTTTTTGGCGGTGGGCGCGATCCTCGCCGTCCACGCCTGGACCGTACGGCGGCGGGAGACCGCGCTGCGGCTGGTGGACGCGAACCTCACGGCCCGGCGGCCGCGCGGGGCCGGGCAGTGGGCGCTGCTGGTCGGGGTCCTCGCGAGCATCGCGCTGCTGCTGGTGCTGCCGCCGGCCGTGCTGGTGCAGCGGTCCCTCGACGCACCGGACTTCGCCTACTACCGGGCGCTGACCAGTGAGGAGGGCAATGTCTTCCTGGTGCCGCCGATCGAGGCGATCGGCAACTCGCTGGAGTACGCGGTCGCCGCGACCGCCCTCGCGGTGGTGATCGGCGGACTGGCCGCGGCGGCCCTCACCCGCCGTGACGCCGGTCGGCTGGTGCGGGGCTTCGACGCGCTGCTGATGCTGCCGCTGGGCGTGTCGGCGGTGACGGTCGGCTTCGGGTTCCTGATCACGCTGGACGAGCCTCCGCTGGATCTGCGGGCCGGCTGGATCCTGGTCCCCCTCGCCCAGGCGCTGGTCGGGGTCCCCTTCGTCGTACGGACCATGCTGCCCGTGCTGCGGGCGGTGGACCACCGGCTGCGGGAGGCGGCGGCGGTGCTGGGGGCGTCGCCGTGGCGGGTGTGGCGGGAGGTGGACCTGCCGATGGTGCGGCGGGCGCTGCTGGTCGCGGCCGGGTTCGCCTTCGCGGTGTCGCTGGGGGAGTTCGGGGCGACGGTGTTCATCGCGCGGCCCGACAACCCGACGCTGCCGGTGGCGGTGGCGCGGCTGCTCGGGCGGGCCGGTGAGCTCAACTACGGGCAGGCGATGGCCCTGTCGACGATTCTGATGCTGGTGTGCGCGGTGGCCCTGCTGGTGCTGGAGCGGCTGCGGACCGACCGGACGGGGGAGTTCTGATGCTGCTGGGCCTTGAGTCCGCCACCGTGCGGTTCGGCGGGCGGGCGGTGCTCGACGCGGTGGACCTGGAGGTCCGCGAGCACGAGATCGTGTGTGTGCTCGGGCCGAGCGGCAGCGGCAAGTCGACGCTGCTGCGGGTGGTCGCGGGGCTTCAGCCGCTCGACTCCGGGCGGGTGCTGCTCGACGGACGCGACCAGGCGGGGGTGCCCGCGCACCGGCGGGAGCTGGGACTGATGTTCCAGGACCATCAGCTGTTCCCGCAGCGGGACGTCGGTGGGAACGTGGCGTTCGGGCTGCGGATGCACGGCGCGTCCAGGAAGGAACAGGCGGAGCGGGTGGGGGAGTTGCTCGACCTCGTCGGACTCCCGGGTGCCGCCGGGCGGGCCGTCGCCGCGCTCTCCGGAGGCGAGCAGCAGCGGGTCGCGCTGGCCCGTGCCCTCGCGCCCCGGCCCCGGCTGCTGATGCTCGACGAACCGCTCGGCCAGCTCGACCGTTCGCTGCGGGAGCGGCTGGTCGTCGAACTGCGGGAGCTGTTCGGCCGATTGGGGACCACGGTCCTCGCGGTGACCCATGACCAGGGGGAGGCGTTCGCCCTCGCCGACCGGGTCGTGGTGATGCGGGACGGGCGGATCGCCCAGTCCGGTACGCCTCTTGAGGTGTGGCAGCGGCCGGCGGACGCGTTCGTCGCGCGGTTCCTCGGCTTCGAGAACGTGGTGGAGGGGCAGGTCACCGACGGGGTCGCGGTGACGCCCTGGGGCAAGGTGCCGGTGCCGGACGGCTCCCCGCAGGGGCCGCGCACCCTGCTGGTGCGCCCCGCCGGCGTCCGTCTCGTCCCCGCCGACGAGGGCCTGCGCTGTACGGTCGCCGCCCGTACCTTCCGGGGCACGCATGTCGCCGTACACCTTCAGCCGGAGGGCGCACCGCGGCTCGAGGCGGCGTGCGCGTTGCGGGACGCGCCGGAGGCCGGCGGCACGGTCGGGGTGACGTTCGACGCGACGGAGACCGTGGTGCTGGACTGACGGGCCGCACACGGCGGTGTCCGGCCGACGGGTGCGGGCCCGCCCCCGGTGAGGGCGGGCCCGGACGGTGGGTCAGCGGCCGTTGGAGCCGCGGCGGCGCATGCCGAAGAAGATCGCGCCGCCGCCGATGACGACGAGCAGGGCGGCGATGCCGGCGATCAGGCCGGTGTTGGAGGCGCCGGTCTCGGCGAGGTTGGACTCCTGGGCCGCGGGCGAGGGGGCGTTGCTCGCGGAGGGCGCGGCGTTGTCGTCCGACGAGTCCGAGGGGTTCGGGGAGTCCGAGCCGGCGGGCGTGGACGGGGTGTCCGACGGGGTCCCGGACTCGGAGGCGGAGGTGCTGGGGGAGGGCGAGATGGTCTCCTCGGCCGGCGCGCAGGCCTCGGCGGGTGTCGTCAGGTTGCCGGCGATGTCGTCGTCGACGAGGATCTTCTTCTTCTTGACGGCCTTGATGTGGATCCGGTAGACCGCGCCCGGCTCCCAGTCCTCGGTGAAGGTGATGGTGGTGCCCTTGCTGGAGCCCTCGACCGTCTGCTCGCCGACCTGGCGGAGGTCGGCGCCGTTGTTCTCGAGGAACACGGTGACGACGGCGGGCACGCCCGAGGCGTCCTTGTCGGTGACCGTGATGACGCCCTTCGTGCCGTCACATCCGGCGGCTGCCGAGAAGTCACCTATCTCGCAGGCCAGCGCGCTGCCGGCGGCGCTGAGCGCGAGGGCGGCGGAGGCGGCGGTGACACCGAGGAAACGCACCGAACGGGCGGCGGTACGGCGGGAAAGGGACACGTTTGTCCTTAGGGGGAGCGCAACTGCGGGGGGTGGAGGGGGAGATGGCGCCCCCGGTGATGCCGAGTGCGTCACCATCCCCAGCAGACACACAGGTCTATAAGCGTTCCATAAGAAGTGTCAATGCGGGGACCGCTCCCAGCGGTTGGCTTTGCCCGCTCATTACCCGGCGAGACGTTTCAATGCCGCGGGAGCCTCCTCGATCCGGTCAACGAGGGCGATACGGGACTCCATCGACCGCTCCCGGGCGAGGGAACACAGCAGAGGTCAGGCGGGCAGCCGCCGTGTCCAGTGCTCCCGGTCGACCAGCACCATCGGCGTCGGCTCGCCCCGCGACTCGTAGTAGTTGGGCGTCGCGTTGTCGAAGATCTCCTGTACGGTCCCGGCGGCGCCCGGGCGTTGGAGAAGTACTTGGCGATGTGCGCGGCGAAGGGGTTGGGGGGCTCGTGGCCGTAGAACCAGGTCGGGATCCCCACCGAGGGGCCGCCGCCCGGCCAGGTGGCGCGGACCTCGAACGCGGCCCGCGCCCAGTCGGTGACCGAGGGCGTGAACGTCGGCGCCTTGGCGAGCAGTCGCAGGGCGTCGGTGAGCGTCGCGGCGTCGAACGGGGCGGCGTAGGCGCCGAGGTTGGCCGCCTCCATGGCGCCGGGTCCGCCCCCGGTGGCCACCGTGAGCCCCTCACGGGCGAGTTCACGGCCGAGACGGGCCGCGCCGGCGTACGCGTCCGTGCCGCGCGCCATGGCGTGCCCGCCCTCCCCCACGCTCGAATACGGTCGCGCGGGAGGTGCCCCCATCGCCCACCACCCGGGCGCCGACGAGGAGTTCGTCGAGCGCGTCGGAGACGGCGTCGTCGTGGATCGAGCGGAGCATCGAGCCGAAGATGTCCCCGTCGGTCCTGGTCTGCCGGAACCAGGCGTAGGTGCGGGCGTCGGGGGTCGCGTCGTAGCCCTCGTCGAGGCCGTCGAACAACTCGTCGGGGGTGTAGACGAAGCCGCGGTACGGATCGAAGGACAGGCCCGGTACGGGCGGGAACACCTGGGCGCCCGAGGCGCGGGCCTTGGCCGCCGCGTCCGGGGCCATCGGGCAGCCGAGGAACAGGGCGGCCGAGGTGTCGAGCCCGAGCAGGACGTCCGTACGGTCCGTCAGGTCGACGGACTGGACCCGATGGGGGTCCCCCCGCTCGAGCGAAGCCGAGAGTGGGGGAGGGAGAGGGTGCCGAAGTCGCGGACCACCTAGTCGAATTCGGCGAGGGACTCGATCTCACGATCGTGGGAACCGTCGAACGGCTGGGCGGGTGTCGTCGGGTGCACCCGCCCATGCTGGTGCCGCGGCAGGCGGGTCAGCTTTCGACGGCCGACGGGTCCATCCAGACGATCTCCCAGGTGTGGCCGTCGAGGTCGTCGAAGGCGCGGCCGTACATGAAGCCCATGTCCTGGGTCTGGCCGCTGGGGGTGCCGCCGAGGGCGAGGGCGCGGTCGACCAGTTCGTCGACCTGCTCGCGGCTCCGTGCGCTCAGCGCGACGAGGACCTCGCTGGTCTTCGTGGCGTCCGCGATCTCCTTCTGGGTGAAGGTCGCGTAGAACGGCTTGGTCAGCAGCATCGCGACGATCGTGTCGCTGATGACCACGGAGGCCGCGTTGTCGTCGCTGAACTGGGGGTTGATCGAGTAGCCCAGCTCGGTGAAGAACTTCTTCGAGGCGGCCAGGTCGTTCACGGGCAGGTTGACGAAGATCATCTGCTGGTAGGCGGGGGCGGTCATCGGTCTCTCCCATCGAGGATGTGCGGGTCGGGTGTGCGTCTCGTCGCGTGCTGTTCGAAGGGGTAGACCGGGGTGTCGCGCGGAACTCATCGGCGGGCGCGATCTTTTTTCGTACGGGGTGCTCAGCGGGCCAGGGGGAGGGACGCGAGCTCGGCCACCATCACGGTGAGCGGGACGAAGAGGGCCAGCAGGGCGCCGGTGCGCAGGGCGGCGGCGGTGCGCAGGGTCTTGCTGGGGGCGCCGAGGCGGAGCAGGGCGGCGGTGGTGTCGGCCCGGGCCTGTCTCGCCTCGACGGCGGCCGTGCAGAGCGTGGCGAGGGTGGAGCAGGCCACGACGGCGGCGCCGAGGGTGGTGAGCGGGCCGGAGGAGGGGTCGGCGGGGTCGTACAGGGCGGCCACCGTGTACGCGCCCGAGGCCACCGCGCACACCACGCCCAGGGGGCGGCCGATACGGGACGCCTCCTGCATGAGGCCGCGGCCCGCGAGGAGGCGGAGGGCGCCGGGGCGGGCGGTCTGGAGGAGGCGGCCGCAGAGGTGCGTGAGGCCGGGGCCGGCGAGGGCCAGACCGATCGCGGTGAGGGTCCAGCCGAGGAGGACCGCGGAGGGGGCGGTGGGCAGGCCGGTGGGGAGGGGGAGGTCGGTGGCCGTGGAGGTGCGGCTGGCGTAGCCCTCCACGGCGAGGCCGCTGGCGAGCAGGGCGGCGCCCCAGGGGAGGGCGGTGGGGTTGGGCAGGTGGTCGGGGGTTTGCTCGGTGCCGTCGGTCGTGGCCGGGGGGTGGGTCGCGCTGTCCGGCGCTTGCGGGGTGCCGCCCGCGTCCACCTGTCCCGCTGCCTTACGGGCGACGAGGGTGTCTCTCGGGCGCAGTGTCAGGGCTACCGCGGTGGAGGCGGTGGCGGGGGCCAGGGAGAGGAGGGTGAGGGCCGCCGGGATCGGGAGGGGGTGGTCCGCCGCGAGGAAGTCGGTCGCCGCTCCGTCGAAGGGCATGCCGGTGAGGTCGCCGCGGAGGTGGAGGAAGAGGAGGAGGGCCAGCGTCGAGCCGAGCAGGGTCGCCAGGGCCGTGGTGGTGGCCGAGACGGCCATCAGCCGGGCCGGGCCCAGCCCGATGGCGGCGAGACCCGGACGGGGGCGGGTGCCGGGGTCGGTGCGGGCGACCGCGAGGGCGAGGTGGACGGTGGCGGCCAGGGGCACCGTGCACCAGGCCAGGCGCAGCAGGGAGCCCGGGGCGGCCTCGGGGTGGGTCAGGGCGTGGCCGAGGGTGGAGAGAAGGAGGAAGCCGGTCGCCGCCGACGCCGCCGCCACCAGCAGGCGACGCAGTTGTACGGCGGGATGCGCGCTGCGGGTCAGACGGAGAGCGAGCACGCGGCCCCCCGCCCTTCCGCCCCACCTTGACCACCCGGATCCCCCCGACCGTCCCGCTTGCCCCGACTCCCCGTCTCCCCGGCCCCGACCACCTCGCCCTGCCCTCCCGACTCCGCCGAACGCCCCACGCTGCCCGGGCCCTCCGCCGTGCCCCGGCCCTGCGACTCCTCCCGGTCCCCCGCCTGCCCACGGGGCTCCGCCCGTCCAACGGCTTCCGCTCGTCCGACGGCTTCCGTCTGTTCACGGGGCTGCGCCCGTCCACCGGCTCCCGGCCGGTTGGCGGCTTCCGTCTTTTCACGGGGCTCCGCCTGTCGAACGGCTTCGGCCGGTCGGACGGCTCCCGGCCGGTTGGCGGCTTCCGTCTGTTCACGGGGCTGCGCCCGTCCACCGGCTCCCGGCCGGTTGGCGGCTTCCGTCTGTTCACGGGGCTGAGCCTGTCGGTCGGCTTCGGCCGGTGGGACGGCTCCCGGCCGGTTGGCGGCTTCCGCCTGTTCACGGGGCTCCGCCCGTCCAACGGCTTTCGCCCGGTCGGTGGCTTCCGTCTGTTCATGGGGCTGAGCCTGTCGAACGGCTTCGGCCGGTCCGACGGCTCCCGGCCGGTCGGCGGCTTCCGCCTGTTCACGGGGCTCCGCCCGGCGAACGGCCTCCGCTGCTCCACCGGCTTGCGCCTGGTCGGTGGCCTGCGCATGGTCGGCACCCTGCGTCCGGCCGGTGGCCTGTGTCCGGGCGGTGGCTTGCGGACGGGCGGTGGCCTGCGGACGGGCGGGGGCTCCTGGCTGGGTCACGGCCTCCGTGTGTGCGCGGGGCGCCGAGCGGCCCGCGGTTTCCGTCTCTCTTCTCTTCTTTCCTTTTTCGGGGCTCTTCGGGTCCGTGGGGAGTGGGGGGAGGTGGAGGGTGGTGACCTGGCGGCCGTCCAGGAGGGTGACGCGGCGGTCGGCCAGGGCGGCGGTTTCCTGGTCGTGGGTGGCGAGGACGACCGTGATGCCGTGGGAGCGGGCCGCGGTGGTGAGGGTGCGCAGCACCTGCGCGCGGTCGGCCCGGTGGAGCGGGGCCGTCGGTTCGTCGGCGAAGAGGATGGAGGGGGCCGGGGCGAGGGCGCGGGTGATGCAGACGCGCTGGCGTTCCGCCTGGGTCAGTTGGTGCGGACGGGCGCGGGCGCGGTCGCCGACGTCCAGACGGTCCAGCCACTCCAGCGCGACGGCCTTCGCACGGCGACGGCTGGTGCCGCGCAGCATCAGGGGCAGGGCCGCGTTCTCCCAGACGTTCAGCTCGGGGACGAGGACCGGCGCCGGGTCGATCCAGCCGAAGCGGTCGCGGCGGAGCCGTTCGCGGGCCATCGGGCCCATGGTGTGGACCGGGACGCTGTTGAACCAGACCTCGCCGCGCTGGGCGGGCACCAGGCCGGACAGACAGTGCAGCAGGGTCGTCTTGCCGCTGCCGCGCGGCCCGCTGACGGCGAAGATCTCGCCCTCCCGCACGCCCAGCGAGACCCCGCCGAGCGCCGGTGACCCGTCGCGGTGCGTGAAGTGCAGCGAGCGTGCCCAGAGCACGTCGTTGTCCGGCGGGGCCTCCATGGGCGTACACCTCGGTTCAGATCCGTATTCCGCGCCTGTCCCCCGTCCGGAGGAACGAAGGGGGAACGAAGGCAGGGCCGATCGGTCACGAGCACGCTAAGGAGGCGGCGGCGGGCATCGGTACAGCACACGGCCCCGGGCCGCCGTTTCTCACTCGAACGGCAGGCACCGGGGCCGGTGCTGATCACCTCAGCGGAAGATCACAGCTTCGTCCACGCCTCCGTCAGCGTGGCGCGCAGGATCTGCTCGATCTCGTCGAAGGTCTCCTGGTTGGAGATCAGCGGCGGGGCGAGCTGGACGACCGGGTCGCCGCGGTCGTCGGCACGGCAGTACAGGCCGTTGTCGAAGAGGGCCTTCGAGAGGAAGCCGTACAGGACGCGCTCGGTCTCGTCCGCGTCGAAGGACTCCTTGGTCGCCTTGTCCTTGACGAGCTCGATGCCGTAGAAGAAGCCGTTGCCGCGGACGTCGCCGACGATCGGCAGGTCGTGCAGCTTCTCCAGCGTCGCGCGGAACGCGGACTCGTTGTCGAGGACGTGCTGGTTCAGCCCCTCGCGCTCGAACAGGTCGAGGTTGGCGAGGCCCACCGCCGCCGACACCGGGTGGCCGCCGAAGGTGTAGCCGTGCAGGAAGGTGTTGTCCCCCTTGTAGAACGGCTCGGCGAGCCGGTCGGAGACGATGCACGCGCCGATGGGGGAGTAGCCGGACGTCATGCCCTTGGCGCAGGTGATCATGTCCGGGACGTAGCCGAACTTGTCGCAGGCGAACATCGTGCCGAGCCGGCCGAAGGCGCAGATGACCTCGTCGGAGACGAGCAGGACGTCGTACTGGTCGCAGATCTCGCGGACCCGCTGGAAGTAGCCGGGCGGGGGCGGGAAGCAGCCGCCCGCGTTCTGGACCGGCTCCAGGAAGACCGCGGCGACCGTGTCCGGGCCCTCGAAGAGGATCTGCTGCTCGATCTGGTCGGCGGCCCAGCGGCCGAAGGCCTCGGGGTCGTCGCCGAAGATCGGGGCGCGGTAGATGTTGGTGTTCGGCACCTTGTGGGCGCCGGGCACGAGCGGCTCGAAGGGGGCCTTCAGGGCCGGCAGGCCGGTGATGGACAGGGCGCCCTGCGGGGTGCCGTGGTAGGCGACCGCGCGGGAGATGACCTTGTGCTTGGTCGGCTTGCCGGTGAGCTTGAAGTACTGCTTGGCCAGCTTCCAGGCGGTCTCGACGGCCTCGCCGCCGCCCGTGGTGAAGAAGACCTTGTTGAGGTCGCCCGGCGCGTGGTCGGCGAGGCGCTCCGCCAGCTCGACGGCCTTGGGGTGGGCGTAGGACCACACCGGGAAGAACGCCAGCTCCTGCGCCTGCTTGAAGGCGGTCTCGGCCAGCTCCGTGCGGCCGTGGCCGGCCTGGACCACGAACAGGCCGGCGAGGCCGTCCAGGTAGCGCTTGCCCTTGTCGTCGTAGATGTGGGTGCCCTCGCCCCGGACGATGGTCGGCACGGGCGAGTTCTCGTACGAGGACATGCGGGTGAAGTGCATCCACAAGTGGTCGTACGCGGTGCGGCTGAGGTCCTTCTCGGTCACGGTTATCGGGTTCCCCACATGTAGGTCTGCTTCTTCAGCTTCAGGTAGACGAAGCTCTCGGTGGAGCGCACGCCGGGCAGGGCACGGATGCGTTTGTTGATGACGTCCAGCAGGTGGTCGTCGTCCTCGCAGACGATCTCGGCGAGGATGTCGAACGAGCCCGCGGTCATCACCACGTACTCGACCTCGGGCATGTCGGTGAGCGCCTCGGCTATCGACTCCACATCGCCCTCGACGTGCAGCCCGACCATCGCCTGACGCCGGAAACCCACGGTGAGCGGGTCCGTGACGGCGACGATCTGCATCACGCCCTGGTCGAGCAGCTTCTGCACGCGCTGGCGCACGGCCGCCTCGGACAGGCCGACGGCCTTGCCGATCGCGGCGTACGGCCGGCGGCCGTCCTGCTGCAGCTGCTCGATGATGGCGAGGCTGACGGCATCCAGATGGGGGGTGCCGTTCCTGGACTCACGGGAGTTCCCGCCGTCCCTGTGCTCTGCGCTTCGACTGGCCACGGCCTCACTGTGCACGACGTCTCGACAGTTCCGCAAGGCCGAGGCGATGAAATTCGTTGTTTACGTCATCGAGATCTGCGGATTCCGCAGCCTTGACCCGAGCGGGGGTGTTGAAAACGTGGGCCTGCGGACTAATGTGGGTGTCTCAGTGAATGGACACCTGGACTTGGAGGGCCGGCAGTGAGCACCGAGCTGCGTCGTCTGCGCAACTACATCGACGGTGAGTTCCGGGACGCCGCCGACGGACGGACCACCGAGGTGGTCAACCCCGCGACGGGCGAGGCGTACGCGACCGCGCCGCTGTCCGGTGCGGCGGACGTGGACGCCGCGATGGCGGCCGCCGCCGCGGCCTTCCCGGGCTGGCGGGACACCACCCCGGCCGAGCGGCAGAAGGCCCTGCTGAAGATCGCGGACGCCTTCGAGGAGCGCGCCGAGGAACTCATCGCGGCCGAGGTGGAGAACACGGGCAAGCCGGTCGGGCTGACCCGCTCCGAGGAGATCCCGCCGATGGTCGACCAGATCCGCTTCTTCGCGGGGGCGGCCCGGATGCTGGAGGGGCGCAGCGCGGGCGAGTACATGGACGGGATGACGTCCATCGTCCGCCGTGAGCCGGTCGGCGTCTGCGCGCAGGTCGCGCCGTGGAACTACCCGATGATGATGGCCGTGTGGAAGTTCGCCCCGGCGATCGCGGCCGGCAACACGGTCGTCCTGAAGCCCTCGGACACCACCCCCGCCTCCACCGTGCTGATCGCCGAGATCCTCGGCTCGATCCTGCCCAAGGGCGTCTTCAACGTCGTCACCGGCGACCGTGACACCGGCCGGCTGATGGTCGAGCACCCCACCCCGGCGATGGCCTCCATCACCGGCTCGGTGCGCGCGGGCATGTCCGTCGCCGAGTCCGCGGCCAAGGACGTCAAGCGCGTCCACCTGGAGCTGGGCGGCAAGGCGCCGGTCGTCGTCTTCGAGGACACCGACATCCCGAAGGCCGTCGAGGACATCTCGGTGGCGGGCTTCTTCAACGCCGGCCAGGACTGTACGGCGGCCACCCGCGTCCTCGTCCAGGAGTCGATCCACGACGAGTTCGTCGCGGCGCTCGCCAAGGCAGCGGCCGAGACGAAGACCGGGCAGCCGGACGACGAGGACGTCCTGTACGGCCCCCTGAACAACCCCAACCAGCTCCGGCAGGTCTCCGGCTTCATCGAGCGGCTGCCCGCGCACGCCAAGGTCGAGGCCGGCGGCCACCAGGTCGGCGACAAGGGCTACTTCTACGCGCCGACCGTCGTCTCCGGGCTGAAGCAGGACGACGAGATCATCCAGAAGGAGGTCTTCGGCCCGGTCATCACCGTCCAGTCCTTCTCGGACGAGGAGCAGGCGGTGCGGTGGGCCAACGGCGTCGAGTACGCCCTCGCCTCCTCGGTGTGGACCAAGGACCACGGGCGCGCGATGCGGATGTCGAAGAAGCTCGACTTCGGCTGCGTGTGGATCAACACCCACATCCCGCTGGTCGCGGAGATGCCGCACGGCGGCTTCAAGAAGTCCGGCTACGGCAAGGACCTCTCGGGGTACGGCTTCGACGACTACACGCGCATCAAGCACGTGATGACGTCCCTGGACGCGTAGTCCAGACCGTCCTCTCCGTCCTCTCCGTCCTCTACGACGCGCCGCGCGGCCCCGGCCGGGACCGACTCCCGTCCGGGGCCGCGGTGTTCCCCTGCCGCCTGTCCCGGCCGCGGTGACGGCCGGGACCCGGTTCCCCCCGGAATCGACGCTGCGTCGAGCGGCGCGGAGCGGAACGGACGCCTTGTCCATTGTCCGTCCACAGCCCCGGGCGACATGCTGCGGCCATGGCGCTCACACCGAGGACATCCCCGCTCTCCCGCCGCACGCTTCTCCGGGGCCTCGGCTCCACCGCCGCCGTCGGCGCTCTCGCCGGGTGTGGGGTGCAGGCCGCCTATGTGCAGCCCGGTGACCGGGCCGCACCTGATGCCTCGGCCGCCGACAAACGGCTGACCTGGGCCAACTGGCCGTTGTACATCGACACGGACGACGACGACCCGACGCGCCGCCCGACGCTGGACGCCTTCACCGAACGCACCGGGACATCCGTCGACTACGTCGAGGAGATCAACGACAACGACGAGTTCTTCGGCAAGATCAGCCCCTCGCTGATGAACCACCAGGAGACCGGCCGGGACCTGATCGTCATCAGTGACTGGATGTGCGCGCGTTTCGTACGGCTGGGCTGGGTCCAGGAGATGGACCGGGACCGTCAGCCGCATGTGGCCGAGTATCTGGACCCGCTGCTGCGTTCCCCCGCCTTCGACCCCGGCCGCAGGTACACCGTGCCCTACCAGTCGGGCATCACCGGCATCGCCTACAACCGGCGCGAGCTGGGCCGCGAGATCCGCGGCGTGGCCGACCTGTGGGCGAGCGATCTCAAGGGCCGGGTCACCCTGCTCTCGGGGCTGGACGAGGCGTTCGCGCTGCTGATGCAGGGCAACGGCGTGGACATCACACGGTGGACGGCGGACGACTTCCACACCGTGTGCGACCAGGTGTCGAAGCAGGTCAGGAGCGGACAGATCCGCCGCTTCACCGGCAACGACTACACCAAGGACCTGGTCGGCGGGGACGTCCTGGCCTGCCAGGCGTACTCGGGGGACGTCATCCAGCTCCAGGCGGACAACCCCGACATCCGCTTCGTCGTCCCCGAGGAGGGCGGGGAGCTGTGGTCGGACTCCCTGATGATCCCCGACCTCGCCCGCCACAAGGCCAACGCGGAGCGGCTCGTCGACTACTACTACGAGCCCGAGGCCGCCGCCGAACTCGCGGCCTGGGTCAACTACGTCTGTCCCGTCCCCGCCGCCCAGGCGGTCCTCGCCGACTCCGACGACGAGGAGACCGCCGCCCTCGCCGACAATCCGCTGATCTTCCCCGACGACCGGATGCGCGCCCGCCTCGCCGTCGCCCGCGACATCACCTCCACGGAACGGCTGGAGTTCACCCGGCGCTGGAACGTGATCGCGGGCCTGTGACCAGCGGCGCGGTGTGGTGGATCGGGCCCGTGCCCCGGGACAGGGGCAGGCCCGTGCCCCCGCCGATCCGGGCGATGATCTCCGCTGTGATGGACACCGCCGTCTCCTCGGGTGTGCGCGCACCGAGGTCCAGGCCGATCGGGGAGCACAGCCGGGCCAGCTGTTCTTCGCTCACGCCTTCTTCCCGCAGCAGGCGCAGGCGTTCGTCGTGGGTACGCCTGGATCCCATGGCGCCGATGTAGCCGACGGGCAGGGCCAGCGCCAGACGCAGCAGGGGAACGTCGAACTTCGCGTCGTGAGTGAGGACGCACACGGCGGTACGCGCGTCCACCTCGGTGCGTTCCAGGTAGCGGTGGGGCCAGTCGGCCACGACCTCGTCCGCGTACGGAAAGCGCGCCGCGGTGGCGAAGACGGGCCGGGCGTCGCACACCGTGACCCGGTAGCCCAGGAAGGCCCCGGCCTGGCTGAGAGCGGCGGCGAAGTCCACGGCGCCGAAAACCAGCATGCGCGGGCGGGACGCGTGGACATGCACGAGGACGGACAGTGGCCCTGGGCAGCCCTGTCCGGTCCCGCCCAGCGTGACGCGGGCGGTGCGCCCCGCGCGCAGCAGGGCAAGGGCCTCGTCCACCACCACGGTGTCCACCGGGCCGTTGTCCAGCGTCCCGGAGATGACCTGGCCGTCCCCGAGAACGCCGAGTGTCGCCCCGAGGAGATCGGCCGGCCCGTCCACGACCTGGGCCACGGCGACGGGCAGGCCCTGCACAACCTCGTCGAGGGCCGCGCCGATGTGCGACTGCGCCGCGGGATCGACAGCCTGGACGAGGACATCGAGTTCGCCGCCGCACGTCAGGCCCACCGCGAAGGCGTCGTCGTCGGAATACCCGAACCGGGCACGGTGAGGGGTGCCCCCCTCGCGAAGCACTTGCCGGCACATGTCGTAGACCGCGCCCTCGACGCAGCCGCCGGAGACGCTGCCGACCGCGTCGCCGTCCGCGTTCACCGCTACGGCTGTGCCGATGGGCAGGGGTGCGCTGCCGCGGACGTCGACGACGGTGGCCAGGGCGAAGGGGCGTGTGTCGCGCAACCAGCAGAGCAGTGTCCGCGCGATGTTCAGCATGGGGCCTGTCTCCGTGGAGGTGAGGGGCGGGCTCCGACGATCCGGCCGTCGCGGTGACGGTGGCCGGCTGAGCTTGGATGGGCACCCGGCGTCAGGTGTCTCACCACGGGGGCGTGACCGGCGGCGACGGCGGCTCCGGCGGCGACGAGGGGTCGCCCTTGCTCCATGCCTTGGTGACGCCGTCGAAGGCGCCGCTGAGGAAGCGCACCAGGCTCTGGAACCACTTCACCCCCCGACCTCCGGTTTCGGTGGGCGCGCTGTCGACGGAGGCGACCCCGGCGCCGGACGAGAGCCCCGCTCGGCCATCGTGAGGACAACCCGGTCCGCATCCAGGGGAAGGTGGTACGGCTGTACTCCGAGGAGGTCACGGAGCGCCGATCCGATGGCCGCCGCCGGGAGGATCACCGGCGGCTCGCCCAGGCCCTTGGCTCCGAACGGTCCGGTGTGCGAGTGGTTGGTCTCGATGAAGACGGTCTCGATGTTCGGCGGTACGTCGGCGATGGTCGGAAGCCGGTAGTCGTGGAGGTTGCCGTTGACGATGACGCCCGCGTCGTTTGTCCGGAGGTTCTCCGTCAGGGCGTAGCCGATGCCCTGCACAACGCCTCCCTCGACCTGTCCGCGTGCGCCGACGGGGTTGACGACCCTGCCGACGTCATGGACGGCGACGAAGTTGAGGACGTCGACGCGTCCGGTCTCCTCGTCCAGGGCGATCTCCACGCCGTGGCAGTGGAAGGTGGGCTCACCCAGTCTGAGGAAGCGGGCGCCCTGCAGGTCGGAGCCTTCGACGGGGGCGAGCTCTGCTCGGTATCGACCGGTCGCGACCACCGGGCCGGAATGCAGGTGAGCGGATGCGGACACTTCGGCGATGGTCATGCCGGTCTCCGGGGCGCCCTTGACCTCGACACGCCCTTCGCGGAGCACCAGGTCGGCAGGGTCGACCTCGAGCAGCCGTGACGCTTCGTTCCTGATCTGCTCGGCGACGGCGCGAGCGGCGAGGACCGTGGCGTTGCCGGTGGCGAACATGGTGCGGCTGCCACGGGAGCCTGAGTCGTAGGGTGAGTCCCGGGTGCCGCCGGACTTCAGGATGACGCGGTCGAGCCGCAGTCCGAGCTCTTCGGCGACCATGCTCGGCAAGGCGGTCGAGATGGCGCCGGTCCCGATCTCGGTTCCGCCCGAGGAGAGCGTCGCGGTGCCGTCCTCGTGCAGTTCGACGGCCGCGGCCGACGGCGTGCCGAGGGTGGACCACCATGCGCAGGCGAGCCCGTAGCCGCGTCGCCGGTGGTCGCCCGGGGCGACGTCGGCCTGCCGCCATCGCTGGAGGCGGCTCTCGACGACCCGCATGCACTCCTCGGTCGTCCCGCGGAGGGTGATGAGCTCGCCGGTGGGGCCGCGGTCGCCTTCGCCGATGAAGTTGCGTCGTCGGACCTCTGCGGGGTCGAGCCCGAGTTGTTGGGCGATGTCCTCGATCTGGGCCTCGGCGGCGTAGACCATCTGCGGGCCGGACGGGCCGCGGAACGAGCCGGTGGGACAGGTGTTGGTGTAGACCGCACGTCCTCGGATGTCGAGGGTGTCGATGCGGTAGGGGCCGGTCGCGTAGAACGCGGCCATCGAGGTCAGGACGGGGGTGTCCATCGCGTACGCGCCGGCGTCGAGCACGACGTCGCACCTGCGGGCCAGGATGCGGCCCGATTCGTCGACCGCGCTGGACATGCGCACGATCGAGTTCTCGCGCGGGTTGCCGGTCGCCATGTCCTCCGCGCGGGAGCAGACGATCTGGACGGGGCGACCGGTGGCCAGGGTCATCGCGGTTGCCTGGGGTGCGAACAGCAGGTGCAGCTTGCCGCCGAAGCCGCCGCCGATGGCGGGCACCCGCACCTCGATGGCGCCGGTGGGGAGGTCGAACAGCTCGGCGAGCTGGGCGCGTACCCCGAACGGCTGTTGGGTGCTCATGATCAGCGAGAACCCGCCGGGTGCGGGCGCGGCGGTCACGGCTCGTGGTTCCAGGTAGGCCTGGTGTGCCCGGTGCGACTCGATCTCGGTGTGCACCACGGCGTGTGCCGTATGGAAGACGGCGTCGACGTCGCCTCGCGAGATGTGGACGTCCTCGATGACGTTCGTGTCTCGGTCGTGCACCAGCACCTCGGTGCTCGTCAGTGCCTCTCGGAGGTCGACGACGGGTGTGGTCGCCTCGATGTCGACCTCGACCAGGCCTGCCGCTCGGCGGGCGACGGCCAGGGAGGTGGCCGCGACCAGCGCGACGGGTTCGCCGACGAACCTGACCCGGTCACGGGCGAAGATCGGCTGGTCCTTGACGTAGTTCCCGTAGCGGCGGTCCGTCACGTCCTCGGCCGTCAGTACCTTGACGACCCCGTCGAGTGCCGCTGCCCGGTCGACGTCGATGCGGCGGAGCCGGCCGGCCGCGACGGGCGACTGCACGAGGACGCCGTAGAGCATCCCCGGGAGGCGGATGTCCTCGGTGTAGGCGGTGTGGCCGGTGAGGCGCTCGGCCGCGTCGCGGCGGATGAGCCGGGTGCCGACGTTCAGGTACTGGTCGGACTCTTCTGCGCTCATCGCGGTGCCCCGCTCGCTCGCCGGACGGCGTCCAGGATCGGCAGGTAGCCGGTGCAGCGGCACAGATTGCCGGCGAGCGCTTCCTTGATGTCCTCGTCGGTGGCCGCTCCTGGTTCGGTTCTGGCGAGCAGCGCGCAGGTCGACATGATGATTCCGGGGCTGCAGAAGCCGCACTGGACGGCGTCGGCCTTCACGAACTCCTCGGCGACGATGGCGCCGATCCCGCCCGCGGTGACGCCTTCGACCGTCTCCACCGAGTGTCCTTCGCATTCCAGCACGTACATGAGGCAGCTGTTGACCGCTTCGCCGTCGACGGTGACGGTGCACGCACCGCAGTCGCCGGTGCCGCATCCGAGCTTCGCGCCGGTGAGGCCGCATTCGTACCGGAGGGCGTCCAGGAGCAGCGTGTCGGGCGCGACCGCGATGTCGTGGTCCGAGCCGTTGACGCGCAGGGTCATGCGTGCAGTCATCGTTGGTGTCCTCCTCGCGCCCGCTCGAGCGCGATGCCGATCGCGCGCTTGGCGAGCACTGGTAGCACGGTGCGCCGGTGGGCACGTGAGCCCCGGCCGTCGTCGATGGGGGTGGCGGTGTTGAGCACCAGCTGGGCGGCGGCCTCGACGGAGGCTTCGTCCAGCTCCGTCCCGACGAGCGCGTCGGCGGCGTCGGGGGCCAGCACAGGGGTGGCCGCGGCGGCGCCGAGCGCCACCCGGGCGGCGACGCAGCGTCCGTTCTCGATCTCCAGATGGGCTGCCACGCCGACGACGGCCAAGTCCATCGCGAGACGATAGGTGAACCGCAGATATGCGGAGGCGCCGAAGGACGCGGGAACGATGATCCGTGTGAGCAGCTCATCGGGTTCGCGGACCGTCCGGCCCGGCCCGGTGAAGAAGTCGTGTCCTGGCACCAGTCGTGTCCCGGTGGTGGAGGCGAGTTCCAGTTGAGCGTCTGCTGCCAGTACCCCGGGGAGGGTGTCGCCTGCCGGTGAGGCCCGGCAGATGTTGCCCCCGATCGTTCCGCGTGCGCGGGTCTGCCAGCCGCCGACGAGCGCGGCTCCGTCGGTGATCGCGTTGGGCGGTATGACGGTCGTCTTGGCCAGCTCCCGCAAGGAGGTGGCGGCGCCGATGGTGAGCGTGCCGTCCGCGTCGAGACTGATCCCCCGCAGGTCGGGGACGCCCTTGATGTCGACGATGTCGTGTGCGCGGTCTACCGTCCCGTCGGCACGCATCACGACGAGGTCGGTGCCGCCGGCGAGCACCGACGCCGGGCGGCGGTCCAGCAGGGTCAGGAGTTCGGAAAGGTTGTCGGGCCGCCTGTAGCCGCCGACGTCGAGCTCGGACATCTCCGTCCTCCTTGTCATGGCTCCTGCGTCTGGACCATGGGCGTCTCGGCGTTGAGTGTTCGGCATATCGATCCGGGGTGTACGGGTTGCGGAACCGTGGTCAGTTCCTGGCGGCTGCGCGGACCGATGCGGCCAGCGCGACGACTGCTCCGAGGTAGCCGTGGTGACGCAGCCCCATGACGGTCGCGTCGCAGGACCGGGTGAACGTGGAGAGGTGCCCGGTCGCGAAGATATTGGCGAAGTGCACCTCGACGAACGGCCTGCCGGTCTCCTCCAGGGCGATGCGAGTGGGGTCGCCGAATGCCCAGAGCCCGCCGGGGTTGATGATGTAGCCGTCCATGTCCGGGTTGGCCTCGAGGAAGTCGACGAGGTCGCCTTCGTGGTTGGAGTGGAAGGCGGTCACGTCGACACCGACGGCGTCGCCGACCCCGGTGACCAGGTCTTCGAGCGCCTGGAGGGAGGCGATGCTCCCGTAGATGTTCCTGTCGCGTCGGCCGAGATTGGTCATGTTCAGGCCGTTGAGCAGCGCGAAACGGAGGCGCCTGCCGTCCTCGGCGCCCGCGGTGTCTGCGGTGTCCGTGTTGGTCATCTGAAGCCTCCGGGTCAGCCGTAGAGAGAGCGTGGGTTGCCGTGGTAGCGGTTGATCTCGCTTGTTCCCTCGGGGTTGAGGAAGTCGAGGTCGTCGAGCGCGAGGGAGAGGGCCACCAGGGCTCCCAGGACCGCGTGCCGGCCGGGACCGGCGAAGATTCCGGTGACGCTGGGGGCGAAGATCGATTCGCCTCGGAGCTCCTCCTGGCTCAGGTGCAGCTCGATGGCGGGTTTCCTGGCGTCCTTGAGGACGTGCCGCAAGGACTCGCCGACGCGCACCAGGCCGCCGGGGTTCACGAGGAACCCGTTGACCTGGCCGGCGTTCGCGTGGACGTATTCGAGCAGCTTGCCCTCGTGGTTGGACTGGACGTGCCGAACCGCGATCCCGAGGCTGTCACCCCACGTCCGCAGCTCACGCTCGAACTCGTCGGCAGGCTGGAATTGGCTGGTGGTGTTGGGGCCGCTCAGGAGGGCGATCTCCCACCGCTGGTCGGTCGTACGAAGTGTCTTCAGGTCCACGGCGTGTCCTTTGCGCATCGGGAAAGAGTCAGGACCGTTGGGTCGCGAGCCTGGCCGGGGCGGGGGTGTTGCGGGAACGCAGCGCTCGGACCTCGCCGTCGATGACGACACCGCCGATGCCGGGGATGTCCCCGCGCTCGATGGCGGAGAGCGCGTCGGTGGCGACGCCTCCGCTGGGAGGCTGCATGAGTACGAGGTCGGCGGGGCGGCCGGTCTCGATGATGCCCTCGCGGCGGCGAAGCACCCGGCCGCCGTTCCCGGTGGCGAGCGCGAGGGCGTCCGTGGCGCTGAGGCCACCGAGAGAGGAGAACTCGGCGACCGTCTTGATCATGCCGAGCGGCATCACGCCGGTGCCGGTGGGCGAGTCGGTGGCGATCAGGATGCGGTCGAGCTCGTCGCGCTCCTTGGCGATCTCGAGCATCAGCAGGCTGGAGCGCAGGTTGCCGGCCTGAACCAGTTGGAGAGCTCCGGGCGCCTCGAAGACGGCCTTGAGATGCTCGTCGGGAAGGGACGTAGTGCCGCCGTTCGCATGGCCGACGATGTCGCAGCCGAGCGCGATGACGTCGTCGACCGAGACGGCCGCGGACCCGGGAACGGACGCGCCGCCTGTGTGGTTCATGACGATGAACCCGGCGGCCTGGGCTGCGCGTACCAGCGGGGCTGCCTCCGACTGGCTCTCGAAGGCACCGAATCCCACCTTCGCCAGGCCGACGCGCTCGGCGGCGAGCTCCGCGAAGTCCTCTTCCTTCAGGGAGGGGCTGATGATGACCGAACCCCCGAGCACCTTGACGCCGCCCGGACGGATGTTCTCCCAGGATCTCTGCGCTGCGATCGCGAGGCCCTTGAGGCCGGCGCGGTCGCTGGGACGCCCGGGGACGTGGATCTCGGAGGCCGACATCATCAGGGTCGTGCCGCCGTGCAGGTAGCTCTCGATCCAGCCGACGGTCTGCTGTCGGGGAGTCCAGTCGCCGAAGGTGACGTGCACATGGGTGTCGATGAGGCCCGGGGTGAGGATCGCGCCGTTGGCGTCGAGGGTGACGTCGGCGTCGCCGGCTTCACCGTCGACGCCGAGCGCCGCGATCTTCCCGTCGACGCAGCGGACCGATTCGATCTCCATGAGCGGGTCACCGAGCCGGCCGCTGACGGCGCCGGCGAGATTGATGATGTCGAGGGTGCTCATGACGTCTCCTGGTTCTTCACGTCCTCGACCGTCATGCCGCCGACGCGGTCGTTGAGCCGGCCGCGGGAGGAGACGGCCACGATGACGGCCACCTCGTTCGCGAGCGGTGCGTCGGGGACGAAGAGGGTGAAGGCGTCGTAGTGCGAGCGGACCCAGATCTCGTCCTTGTAGGCAAGGGGGACGTCGATCTGTACGCCGGGGCCGCAGCGCTTGCTGACCGAGGAGATCCACGCCTCGCCGCCCACCGCGTCGCGGACGCCCTGGCCGAACTCGCCGATCTTGTGTGCGACGCCGTGCTCGATCTCACCGTTGACGCCCACGAGGGATGCCTTGCCGTATCCCTCGACCTCGAGTCCGAGCGTCTCGGCAGCGGTGGAGGCCAACAAGTGCCCGAGTTCGTAGTTGTCGTCGGTGATGGCCGCGAGGCCGTCGGAGTAGGGCAGGCCGGCGTAGGGGTTGCTCAGCACGGCGATCGCGGCCGCCTTGACGAGAGGTCGGTCGGCGTCCTGGCCGCCCTCGGACCGGGTCTCTTCCCGGACGGTCAGGATCTTGCGGATCCGCAGGGTCATCGCTCTTCCTCCAACAGTCCTGCCGACTTGAACCACTGCGCGGGGTCTATGTCTCGGAAGATCACGTGGACCGTGTCCGGACGTGCGTCGCCGATCTCCACGAAGGCCTCGCAGATCGCGCGCGCGAGCTCCTCCTTCTGCTCGTGCGAGCGCCCCTCGTACCACGTCACATCCACCAGCGGCACAGCACACTCCCGTCCGAACGAGCACCCGTCGCGGTCGGCTTGCCCACCGGACGGATCCACGGTGATCCGCCGACCGTCGCGCGCACACCGTTGCCGAACTCCCTGGTCTTCGTCGCGACGTCGTATCCGTCGGCGGCCAGGCGTCGCTCCGCGGCCTCTCCGAGTCCGCTCGACCCGCCCGTGACCGCGGCCACCCGGGAATGCATGGAGCTTCTCCTTTCGTAGGGTTCTGTTCGACGAGCACCGATCGCGGGCGGACGGCCAACGCGCAGGAGAAGATGGCGAGGGTCCAGCCCGCGACCCACGGCGATGTCCCGACCGAATGGGACAGGACCGCGCCCGAGCAGCACCGTCTCCGGCGGATCGAACCGCCGGCGGTGACGAGATCACCGCGAGATCCGCCGACGGCGGTCCCGCGACTGCACGGGACGCCGGTCAGGACGTCTGCGCACTGTTGATCTCGCGCTTCGGCCTCGATCCGGCGCCGGGTAACCGCGTGGTCCGCACGCCGCGTTCCTGGGATTCCATCGCCGCTCCTGCCTTCGCCGTCGGACGTGCACTCCGTGGCAACGCCGAGGTGGCCAGCGAGCCGGTGCGGCACATTAGCGCCGGTGCAACACAGGATGCCGCGACAGTTGGTTCATGAATAGCGCGGAAACTTGTCCAATATCTTTCAGAATTTCTTCATGGTAGGTTCCGGGTGTGAAGTTCGATCTCCACCGCATGCGGTTGCTTCGAGAGCTGGCGCAACGTGGCACCGTCACCTCGGTCGCGGCCGCGCTGGCCTATAGCCCGTCAGCCGTCTCCCAACAGCTGGCCGTGCTCGAGGAAGAGATCGGAACGAGGCTTTTCGAGCCGGACGGCCGGCGCATCAGACTCACCGAGCAGGCGCACATCCTCGTCGCTCACACAGCCGCCGTGCTGGAGCAGTTGGAGCGTGCCGAGACAGACATCCTCGCGTCGCTGGACACCGTCGTGGGTACGATCAGACTCGCCACGATCCAGACGGCCGCGCTCGCACTCGTGCCCGCGATGCTGACCTCGCTGGCGGAGGGCCACCCCGGACTACAGGTGCAGCTGACCCAAGCCGAGCCCGAAGTCGCCCTGCCCGGTCTACTGGCGCGCGAGTTCGATCTGGTCTGCGGTGAGAACTACGTCGACCATCCGACCAACCGCTCGAGCGAGATGAACTTCGACGTGGTTGCCGAAGATCCCATCCGCGTCGCGTTCTTGCGACCGCCCGAAGGACGCGAACCGAGCGAGGTGGCTCTTGCCGACCTTGCCGACTGTCCCTGGGTTCTCGAACCAGAAGGCAGCCCGGGACGGTACTGGGCCATGGCCACCTGCCGCCAAGCCGGCTTCGAACCGAGAGTGGCACACGAAACCCCTGACGTACTGGTGCAAACGCAACTCGTCGCGAGCGGCCACGCGGCGGCGTTCCTGCCGGACCTCACATGGTTCGACCGCGAACCGCGGTTCCACCTGCGCCAGATGGCGGCCTCGCACGTACGGCAAATCGTCACGACCTGCCGGGCCGGCTCACACCGCAACCCCGCGCTCGTCGCCGTGCGCGGCGCACTCCGGCAGGCCTACCAGCACAGCAGGCCCAGCATCACCAACCGTTAGGACCCTGCGGGTCATCAACCCGCTGTCTCGCCCGGTGTCCGATGATCTTGCCGTGGGTGCCGTGGGCCTTCGCCGGGCGGCGCTGCTCGCCGCTGACCGAGGGCAAGGCCATCGTCGACGAGGGCGACGCACGCTGCGCCGCGTCCGGGACGACATCCCCATGCCCACCGACCCGGCACGACCCTGACCACGACGTCTACGCGCCCACCCTGGCGCCGGCGTGATCACGAAAGCCCCGCCAGGAACACCTGGCGGGGCTCTTTCGGCCGCACAACACGCCGAACGTCGGTCAACGGATTCTGGCGGTGTGCCCCGGCGGAACAAGAAGCATTTCTTAACGGTTCCATCCATCTTTCCCCGCTTTACCTGGAGGGCGGGACGTGCGTGACTTGGCCCCACGCTGATCGGGGGCCCGGGGCCTCGATGTCTGCAAAGCGCGTGCTCGTCACGTCGCGTACCGGGGTCGCGAGCCACCTCAGCCCCACCTCACCACGAGCGACTAGGAGACAGCGTGAGTGCGAGTGTCGATGTAGCCCCGCAGGGCCTCACACGCCAACTGTCCCGCATGAACATCCTTCAGATCACGATCAACTCGATCATCGGAACGGGGTGGCTGTTCAGTGCGATGAACGCTGCCGCCATTGCCGGCCCAGCGGCGCTGCTCGCTTGGTTTGTCGCGATCGCGATTCTCGTACTCATCGCCTTCAACCATGCGGAGTTGGGCGCGATGTTCTCCGTGGCCGGAGGCTCGGCCCGGTTCGTCCACTACTCCCACGGCACCCTCGCCGGATTCGGTATCGGCTGGATGGCCTGGATCTACGGAGCGGCGACCGCCCCCATCGAGGTCGAGGGCGTCCTCAGCTACGCCGAGGGGTACACGCACCTGAACCTGTTCCACGCCGACGGGACCCTGACCCCGCTCGGCTATGTCGTCGCCGTCTCACTGTTGGCGATCTTCGTCGTGCTCAACCTGTTCGCGATCAAGGCCCTGGGCCGAGTTCACAACGCGATCACCTGGTGGAAGATCGGCACCATCGTGCTGGTCATCGTGGCTGTCCTGTTCGCCCGCTTCCAACCGTCGAACTTCCACTCTCACGGCTTCGCGCCCTACGGCTTCCACGGCGTGCTGGCCGCTGTCGCCATCGGCGGCATCGTGTTCGCCTACACCGGCTTCGAGCAGGCCGTTCAGCTCGGCGCCGAGACCAAGAACCCCGGCGGGAACATACCGTTCGCGCTCCTCGGCTCCCTTGTGGTCTGCTCGATCCTCTACATAGGCCTTCAGGTCGCGTACATCGGCGCGCTCTCACCCGCGAAACTGGCGCACGGCTGGGAAGGAACCAGCGTCGACGTCACCACTGGTCCGTTCGCGGCATTGGCCACGTCTCTCGGCTTGGGCCTGATCGCCGCGATCGTCTACATCGACTCCGTCGTCTCCCCGTCCGGCAACGGAATCGCCTACGTCACCTCGACCGCGCGAGTCACCTACGGGATGGGGCGCAACGGGTACATCCCCGACGTGGTCACTCGCGTCGACAAGCGTGGCGTCCCCGTCATCGGCGTGATCATCAGTTTCGTGGTCGGCCTGCTGTGCCTGCTGCCGTTCCCGAGCTGGCAGTCCCTCCTCGGATTCCTCACTTCCGCGACGGCCATGCTGTGGGCAGGCGTTCCCATCGCGCTCGGGTCGCTCCGGCGCTCATTCCCCGACGCGGCCCGTCCCTTCAGACTCAGACCGGCTGGTCTCTGGGCGCCTCTGGGCTTCGCTGCGGCCAACCTCCTCGTGTACTGGACCGGTTGGGAAACGGACTGGAAGGTCTTCGTCGCCATCGCCACCGGCTACGCGGTGTTCTTCGTCAACCGTGGCTTCCAGCAAGCCGAGGACCGACCCGACCTCGACTTCCGCTCTTCCTGGTGGGTGTGGATCTGGATCCTGGGGACAGCGGCCATCAGCTACATGGGCACCTTCGGCCAAGCCAGCCACCCCAGCGGCCTGGGCTACCTGTCGTTCCCCTACTGGGACACCGCGGTCATGGTCGCTTTCAGTCTCGCCGTCTACCACCTGGCGATCGCGACGCGGCTGCCGACCGAGAAGGCACAGCAGTACGCCCCGAGCGACGGCGAACTCAACCTCGAGTCCCGCGAGATGCGGACGGCCAACCCGGTTTAGCCGTCCGGCAGCGCACCCGACCCTCGGCGCCACGCGACACGGACCAGCCAGTCGCGAGAGATGAACGTCGACCGGAGTGTCCCTGCGCCGGCGAGCGCAGGGACGACTCGGCTCAACGACCGGCCGGCGCCACGACCGAGCACAAGACCCAGGACTCTTACATGACAGACTTCCCGAACCTCTTCAGCCCGATTCAGGTAGGTCCGTACATCCTGAAAAACAGGATCATGAACACCGGTCACGCCGCACACTTCCAACTGGGGGACGGCACCCCGACCGATGCGTACGCCTACTACGTTCGCGAACGGGCCAAGGGCGGCGCCGGTGTCATCGTCACCGGACACACGGTTCCCGTCTACGACGGCGACGCCTCACTCTCGCTGGCCACCTACGGCGACGCGACCATGGACGCGTTCAGCAAGATGGCGCAGGGGTGCCACGAGTTCGACGTCCCCCTCATCGCGCAGCTCGGCCACCGTGGACGTCGGCTCATGGATCACGCCGGATTCCTTCGTCGTGACATCGTCGCCCCGTCGCCGGTCCCGACCCCCGAGTATTCGGTGCCCCTGTTCATGCCCCACGAGCTGTCGACCGGCGAAGTGGAAGGGATCGTCGAGTCGTTCGGCGCCGCCGCGCACCGCATGCGTCGCTGCGACTTCGACGGGATCGAGCTCGCCATCGGCATGGACTACCTGTTCGCCAACTTCCTGCACCCGCACGGCAACCGCCGCGACGACAAGTACGGCGGCCATGACCTGAGTGAACGGATGACGTTCCTCAACGAAGTGCTCGAGGTGACGCGCGAAGGCATCGGCAAGGACCGGATTCTCGGCGTCCGGCTCTACGACGACGGTGTGGACTACAGCATGAGTCTGCCCGAGCACATCGAGCTGGCGAAGATCCTCGAAGCGGAGCAACTCGTCGACTACATCAGCATCTGGCAGGCCATCACCTCCGTCCCTCGAAGCGGTCGCGCGCACTGGCCCAGCCACTACTTCGAGACCGGAGCCTTCGTCCACCTGTCCGAGGCCATGAAGGACGCCGGCATCGAACTGCCGATCACCGGAGCGGGTCGTCAGGACTCACCCGCCTTCGCGGAGCAGAGCATCGCCGACGGAAAGCTCGACATCGTCGGAATGGCGAAGACCCTCATCGCCGACCCGCACTTCCCGAACAAGGCGCGGGAAGGTCGCACCGACGACATCCGCACCTGCATCGCCTGCACCCAGTCCTGCGTCGGCCATGTCGACAAAGGTCTTGGCGTCGGGTGCATCTACAACCCCGTCACCGGCCGGGAACAGGCGTGGGGAGAGCTGGATCCGGTTCACGCACCGAAGCGGGTCGTCATCGTCGGCGCCGGGCCGGCCGGCATGGAGGCGGCCCGCACCGCTGCCACGCGGGGACACGAGGTGGTCCTCTTCGAACGCGGCCAGCGCATGGGCGGCCAGGTCAATCTCGTCATGACGACACCGAAACGCGGCAACTTCGAGGAGGTCATCCTCTGGTTCGAACGGCAGCTGCCGAAGGTCGGGGTGGATATCCGGCTCGGCGTGGAGGCCGACGCGAAGACCGTTCTGGCCGAGTCTCCCGACGTCATCCTCGTCGCCACCGGGTCCACGCCCTTCGTTCCGGAGGTGACCGGCGCAAACCTCCCGCACGTGCACACTGCGCGAGAAGTCCTCGCCGACCACACCGTGGCCGGTACGAACGTGCTTGTGTTCGACGTCGGCGGCCGGGCGGAAGGGGCCACCACAGCCGACCACCTCGCCGCCAAGCGACACAACGTCAGGTTCGTGACCGGGATGGAGACCGTGGCCCCCGAAATGCCGTCGCCCGCGCGACACCATCTGCTCGAAGCGCTCATGAACAGCCCCCGAGTCGAGCTGCAGACCCACACCGCGATCCATGAGATCGAAGACGGATCGGTCACCACGTTCAATGTCGTCACCTGGGAGCCCGACACCATCGAAGGCATCGACACCGTCGTCGTAGCCGCCGGTGGCATCGCGGACGACTCGCTCTACCGACAGCTGGCGAAGCAGCACCCGGACGTCCAGGCGATCGGTGACTGCTACCAGCCGCGGGACATCGAGATCGCCATCGTCCACGGACACCGGGCCGGTCGCGAGATCTGACAGGTGTACGCCACGAGCCGAGCCCCGGGTGCGCAGCGCCAGACGTGGCCCAAGTAGCCATATTCCGTGGTGACGTGCGGATCGTCATGCCCGAAGACCCAACGCCCGGTCGTCTCGTGGCGGCGTGACACGTTCCATGATTGGCCGGGCCTGGGGGAGCCGAGTGCAGGTTCCGCCCAGGCCCGGCGATGGTCAGACCTTGGTCCAGCGCTGGTTGGCGGCGCCGGTGCAGGTCGAGAGCTGGAGCTTGGTGCCGTTGGTGGTGGCGCCTGCGGTGACGTCCAGGCACAGGCCGGACGGCACGCCCTGGATGCTGCCGTCCGCCTTGAAGGTCCATTGCTGGTTGGCGGAACCGCTGCAGGTGTAGATGATCACCTTGGTACCGGGTGTGGTTCCGCCGCCGCTGGCGTCCAGGCACTTGCCCAGGACGGTCAGGGTGTTGCCGGCGCCGGGTGTCCACTTCTGGTTCGCACCCCCACCGCAGTCCCAGATGTCGATCTGGGTGCCGTTGGTGGTGCTGGCGCCCGGGTCGTCCATGCAGCGGTTGGAGGCGGCGCTGACCAGGCTGCCGGTGGTTGTCAGGCCGATCGACACGGAGCCGAGGGTGCGGGGCTGGGTGGCGGGGGTGCCGGTCACCGGGGTCACCGTGCGTCCGCCGACCGGGTCGGAGACCTGCTGGACGAGGTAGGAGTGGCCGTTCACGGCGGGGATGGCGATCTGGGAGGCGGTGGTCGAGGTGACCACGACGGTGCTCTCGTCGTCGCCGTCGACGACCTGGATCTGCTGGCCGGGCCAGGGGTTGCGGACGGCGATGGTGCCGGTGGAGCCGGCGTTGATGCCGACGGTGGTCACCGTTCCGCCGCGGACCTGGACGGAGACCTTGCTGCCGCCCTGGATGCACACCGTGCCGTCCGCGTCCCAGCCCGACGGCAGGGCGGGGGCGATGCGCACCAGGCCGTCGTAGTCCTGCACCAGCGCCTCGCCCAGCGCCGCGGCGACCACACCCTGCTGCTCACCGTAGGGTTCGTTGCCCACGAAAGTCGCCAGGCCCGAGGGGAGTGTCTGGTACTTCTTGGTGAGCCCGATGAGGGTGTTGGCGACGTCGCTGCCCAGTCCGAGGCGGGCGGCCTGGATGGGGTCGTTGCTCCAGTCGTTCTCCTGCTTGTTGGGGCGGTTGGTGAAGGTGCGCTTCGCCAGGTCGGTCAGGCTTCCGGAGTCGCCGATCAGGTTGTACGGCCAGACCGGCTCAAGGCCGATGTTCTCGCTGTTGTGCTTGGTCGCCGACGGGTCGTAGGACGGCGCGAGCATGTTGGCGCCGGCGGCGTCGTCGGCGGCGGAGAGCAGCTGGCTCTTGGTCGCGATGTCGGTGCGGGCGAAGGGGCGGATCTTGGGGATCGCGGCGTTGAGCTGCGTGACGAGATCGGCGTCACGGCCCAGTGCCTGCGCGGCCTGGACGGTCACCGGGAACAGGGCCTGCATGGCGGCGATGTCGGTGGTGGGGTCGTGGACGTCCCACTGCGTCTCGTGCGCGTTGGAGGGGAAGGTGTGCAGGAAACCGTCGGCGCCGGTGGTGGAGTAGGCCAGCAGGAAGCGGGCGGCCTCCGCCATCAGCGGGTAGTTGGCGGACAGGAACGACTGGTCACCGGTCATCTTGTACTGCTGCCACACCCACAGGCCGACCTCGGCGCCGGTGCTGATGGTGCGGGCGTTCCAGGTGGCGCTGGTCGCGGAGTCGCAGTTCAGCGCGGCGTAGTTGCTTCCGTTCTCGTAGCCGACGCCGTTGAAACGCATCGTCTCCGGGACGCAGATGCCCGCACGGTTGCCCATGTGGGCCTTGGTCCAGTCCTGGATGTTGGTCAGGTTGTCACGGTAGAGGCGGAAGTAGGGGGCGTTGAGGTCGAAGGCGCCGGCGGAGAGGTTCGCCTGGACCTGCATGCGGGTGTTCCAGTGCCACCAGGCGCCCGGGTCCCACCTGTGGCTGTCCTGGTAGGCGGAGAACAGGTCGGCGATGCCGGCCTGCGAGCCGGGGTAGGTGTCGCGGCTCTGCGCGGCGGCGCCGTACAGGTCGAGGACGCGAAGGTTCTCCATGTAGTCGGCGCTGCCGTCGGAGGACGAGAGCTTGATCAGACCGACTCTGCCCCAGAAGGAGTGCCACCAGGACAGGTGGGACGCTTTGAGAGTGGAGGAGGCGGTGGTCGCGTCGCTGCCGAGCAGGGTCGTGGCGGTGGCCTGGGCGTCGCCGCCGGTCCAGTGCGGGGCGGCGGCGACGACCCGGAAACTGCCGTCGGCGTTGGGCGTGAACGAGACCTTGACGGTCTTGGAGTCGACGACGCTCGCGCTGACGCCCTGCCCGCCGGCGGTGATAGCGCCGAGCGAGCCGAACGTGTCCCCGGTCGCCCCGCTCTGGGTGTTGTCCACCCAGGTCTCGCCGAGGGTGGCGATCTTCCCGGAGGCCAGCGCCTGCGGGGAGCGGCCCGACCACAGGGCCAGCTGCGCGGTCTGCGCGGAGCCCGGATCGGCACCGGTGACATCGACGACCAGCTCGTCCTTGTCCGCGCGGGTGTAGATGGTGGCGGTCATGCCGCCCCCGGACTCGACCAGTGTGCCGTCGTAGAGGTCGAGGTGGGCGGTGAAGTCCGGGGCGCTGGTGAGTGCGGACAGCCCCGGTATGGTCAGCCAGCCCGGTGACTTGCGCTGCGGAAAGGTGTCGGAGCGGTTGAGCTGGGCGGTGAACCCACCCGCCGCCCACACCGCGGCGCCCAGCGTTCCGTTGCCGAGCGGCATGAACTGCGACTGGACCGTGTTGGGCCTGACCAGGACCACGTTCGAGCGGCGGACCAGGTTCGGGGTGTCGACCTGGAACGCCCCTGACTGCCAGGCGGTCGTCGCCGTCGCCGCTTGGGCGGAGGGGGCGGGGGTTGAAAGAGAGAGTGCCGCGGTCAGCGCGAGGCCGAGGGAGGCGCCCAGTGCTGCCGTTCTTCGGTAGCCGTACATATGCGTGATCACTTCCTTGTGAAGCACGACCCGAGTGCGGAGCGCTCGGTAGGGGGACTGGAGGGGGTGGGAGTCAGTGGCGATCCGGGCGCGGACCGGGGGGTAACGGAGCCCGAACCAACCGTGAGCCAATGTCCTGCGGAGGGTTGCCGACGCACCGGCGCGTGAGGCTGCAGGGGAACAGCGGCATTGATGCTCCTCGAGGAGGTGTCCCCGAATCGAAAGCTCCGATGATTCAGGTTCATTCTTCGGGTGGCTCGCATGGAGTCGCCGGGGGAGCGGCTCGGATGCGTCAACGTAACTGGAAGTTTTCACAATCGGTCCCTTGAATACCCGCGGATGGCAGTCCGTCGTGAGATGATTCATCGGACGTCTTGTGCTCAGGGGAGCGTACGGTCGGATCGCGCTCAGGACAAGAGAATGGGTGCGGCTCTTCTCGAGGGTTCCTGATCGGGCGGTGAAGCCGCCGCCGGCGAGGCTTGCGACGTTGATGCCGTTCACCGAGGTGGCGGCCGCCTTCATCAGCGGTTGGAGTCTCCTCGGATATATCGGGCCCTAATTAGTTGTGCACGACTTAATCGCTCGCTACTCTTCTTGCTGTGCCACCGCTTCCGACCGGGACTACCGTCAGGAGTGTTCCGCGGCACCCGCACCGAGGAGGTCGCCATGACCGACACCAACGCTCGTCCCGTTCTCGAACCCGCCGCCCAGTCCTTCGCCGAGGCCACCGCGAACCCGCCGTACCTCTTCGACCTCGGTCCGGTCGAGGGTCGCAAGACCGTCGACGAGGTCCAGTCCGGTGACATCGCCAAGCCGGACGTCGACGAGGAGTGGGTCACCGTTTCCGGGGGGCCGACCGGCCGGGTCCGCGCCCGCGTCGTCCGCCCCGCCGGAGCCGCCGGCACTCTCCCTGTGATCCTCTACATCCATGGCGCGGGCTGGGTCTTCGGGAACGCGCACACTCACGACCGCCTGGTGCGTGAACTCGCCGTCGGCGTGGGCGCGGCCGTGGTCTTCCCCGAGTACGACCTCTCGCCCGAGGCCCGCTACCCGGTCGCCATCGAGCAGAACTACGCCGTCGCCCGCTGGATCGTCACCGAGGGTGCGGCCAAGGGCCTCGACGCCACCCGTATCGCCGTCGCCGGAGACTCGGTCGGCGGCAACATGAGCGCCGCGCTCACGCTCATGGCCAAGGAGCGGGGTGACGTCCCACTGGTGCAGCAGGTGCTGTTCTACCCGGTCACCGACGCGGCTTTCGACACGCCCTCCTACGGCCAGTTCGCCGAGGGCTACTTCCTGCGTCGCGACGCCATGCAGTGGTTCTGGGACCAGTACACGGCCGACGAGAAGCAGCGCGACGAGATCACCGCGAGCCCCCTGCGCGCCTCCGTCGAGCAGCTGCGTGATCTGCCCCCGGCCCTCGTGATCACTGCCGAGGCCGACGTCCTGCGCGACGAGGGCGAGGCCTACGCCAACAAGCTCCGCCAGGCAGGCGTGCCCGTCACCGCGGTCCGCTACCAGGGGATCATCCACGACTTCGTGATGCTCGACGCTCTGCGCGAGACTCACGCCGCCGAAGCCGCCATCAACCAGGCGATCAGCACTCTGCGCACGGCCCTGCACGCCGACTGACCCGTCTCGGCCCGGGCTCCGGTTCACTAGTGAATCGGTGCCCGACGAGCGTCATCTCTGGTCACGCGACGAGCGTGAGTGCGGCGGTGGGTGTTGTAGCGGGCAGCCGGGCGAAGACGTCCTGTGGCAGTCGTCGAGAGTCCCCTCGCGACCGCGTAGCGACCCGGCTCAATCCGCGCGGTGTGGGGGCCATGCCGGGGCAGCGGTGCCGACGCGACTGGCGCTGCCGGCCTCGGCAGCCCGGGCCGACTGGGCCACGGGCCATTGCTCGATCGTCGTGTCACTCACCTGGCGACTTGCTGGTCGACAGATCCGCGTTGATCGGTCACTGCCCTTTCTCGGCCGTGGTCGTCGACCAGTTCGTCTCGCTGTGGGCGATCCGCCAGTAAGCGATGGCGACGGCGGTGCGTTGGCGCCCGCCGGGCTTCGTCACCGTGTATCCGAGCCGGGCCGCGAGCCAGGCCAGGCGTTCCTGGAGGGTCGAGTGGTGGAGGTGGAGGCCGGTCGCGGCTTGCCGCAGGCTGGCGTGGTCGAGCACCGCCTGGAGGGTGTCGATCACCCAGGGGCGGGTGGCGCGTATGTGGTCCAGGTGGAGTACGTCGGTGATGGCGGCCGCCTCCTGCGGCGTGGTCCGCTCGGCCAGGACGGCGAGGGCGCCGAGGTCGTCGTATGCCAGCTGGGAGGGGCCGGGGCCGTTTGCCCGGTCGGTCAGCCGGAGTGCGAGACGGGCCTGTTCCAGAGTGGTCGGCAGGTGGGCCGGGTCCTGGGCGATCGCGGTCCCGGCTCGCAGGTCCGGTGGCAGGTCCGGTGTTCCGCGGACCAGGGCGACCATGTGCCGGCCGATCCGTGTCGAGTGGGGTGGCAGCGGTCCGGGGGAGGCGATGACGGTGACGGGGCCGGTGAGTCCCAGCCGTTTGGCGGCGTCGGAGCGGTCGCTTGCGGAGGCGTCGGGGTCGCAGGCGATCCGCACCGCGGCGTCGGCGGAACGGTCGGCGGAGTGTCCCGTGAGTGTGTGGATCGCTTTGGCCGCGCGTTCGAGGACGAGCGCGTCCAGTGGCCGCGCCTCGCCGGTGCGCTCCAGCCAGATCCAGGAGCCCGGCCGGCCCGGGACTGCGGTCTGTGCCCAGGAACGGCTCTGCGTTTCGGGCAGGGGGTGCCCGGTGGGATCGTGCCGACGTGTGATGCCCCGGCCGGCGTCGTGCAGACCGGCGGGGCAGCCCGCCAGGGCAGCCACCGCCCGGACCACGGCCGCGAGGGTGGCCCGTTCCTCGACGAGGCCGTCGAAATGGTCGATGACGCGCAGCGCACCGGCCGTGGCGTCGTCGGCCACGTCGAGTCTGCCGATGAGTTCACGCAAGGGAGCCTCCAGGGCCGTGCTCGAACCGTTCACTCCTCGTCGCGGAACACCTCCGCCGAGCCGGTGCCGATGTAGGTGTTTCGCTTCGGCGAGAAGCAGGACGGGCCGGTCGAGGACGCCTGACCGGGCAGCCCGGGGCGGCCGCCGCATGCTCCAGCACCACGGCGAAGCCCGGCCCTCCTCCAGGGGGGCCGCCGGTCGACTGGGAGGGCGTCAGTTCGAGAGGCCCCCGGCATCCAGGACGTCGGCCCACCCGGGCCGCGCAACCAGTTCTGGAGGGCCAAGGGCACGGGCATCATCGGAGAACCGCGGGGGCGTACCTCATGGCCTCAGGGTCATGAGGTACGCCCCCGCGTTCCGTCGCCCGCCCTTCGCTACTGGCCAAAGGCGGGGCCGGCCTCTGCCATGTCGAAATAGTCGCGCCATTCAGTGATGAGGCCGTCGTTGACCTCGAAGACGCCCATGACCCTGATCACGATCACGCGTTCCCCTGATTGCAGGGTGTCGACGCGCTCGTTCATGACCACGTTGCCGGAGGCGACCTGGTACTTGACGTCCCAGTGGATTCGGTCGAACTGCTTGAAGCCGTCCACGCAGGCGTCGTGGATGGCGGCGCGGCCGAGGATGGGCTCCACGGGGATGTTGTGGTAGCGGGCGTCTTCGGCGAAGTGCTTGCTGACGGCCTCAGGATCGCGGCTGGGGTCGTTCCAGCTGTCGGCGAGGGAACGTACGACTGCGTCAGGACTCATCATCGTGTGGCTCGCTTTCATGGCACGGGTGATCGGGTCTCCGGCCGGGTCTCCGGATCGAAGAACGTTTGGTTGAGCGCGCTGGGGATCGAGGACGGACGCACCGGGACGCGACCTTCAGTCCGTGGTCGGTTGGCGCCTCGTGCCCCGGCCTCTCCTCACGCCGATGGAACGCGCGGAAGACACGCCGACCTGGTCATGCGGGGCGCGTACCGCGTCTGCTGCGAGCTCCACCGTACAGAAACTTGAACTGCGTGTAAATATGAACGGAGTCCAGCTCTGTATGATCGATGCGGGAGGATGAGCCATGAGCCTGCGTGAACGGAAGAAGCTGGCAGCCTGGCGCGCCATCCGGAACGCCGCACTGCGGCTTTTCGAGGAGCGCGGGTTCGAAGCCGTCAGTGTCGAGGAGATCGCCGCCGCCGCGGGCGTCTCCCGCAGCACCTTCTTCAATTACTTCGCCAGCAAGGACGCCGTCGTCTTCGACCAGGACCCCGAGCAGCGGGAGCAGTGGCGCGCGATCATGGCCGCCCGGCCCGACGACGAGCCCTTGTGGGACTCACTGACGGCGATCCTGGTCGGATTCAACGAACTCCTCAGCGACCGCGTCCCGCTGCAACGGCGACTGAAGGACCGCTCCCCCGCCCTCGCGCAGTCGAGTTGGGACGTCGTGGGCGAGCAGTTCCTCACCGACCTGCGCGAATGGACGGCGTCGCGCACCTCGGAAGGCGACGCCATGACCGTGGCTCTCAAGCTGAACCTGGCATTCGCCGCGCAGAGCACCGCTTACGAGACGTGGGGTACGGACGAGTCCTTCGACGAGTACCTGCGACGGTTGAAGTACTGCCTGCACGCTGCGGCCCCCATGGGACCGCCGGAGCAGACATCCGGCTCATGACTCTCCGGCCGGGACAGGTCGGCCCCTGGGGCCCGACCGAGCCCTCTTGTGAGGCCGAGAGCGGTCAGGGGTCCGGAAGGCGGCCGTGATCAGGCGCCGCGCAGTGCCGTCTCCAGGCGGCGGCCCCAGCGCAGGGCCGCCGCCACGCAGGCGTCCGTCTTCGGTTCCAGGCGCCGTCGCGGTCCGACGACCTGGACGGCGGCGACGACCTCGTCGGTGAAGTCGCGGACCGGCACGGCGACCGAGTAGAGGCCCGGCTCGGCCTCCTCGTCGACGATCGAGTAGCCCCGCTGCCGGGTCACCTCCAGCCGGCGCAGGAAGTCGTCCAGTCCGGTGGGGGTGTTGGGGCCGTGGGGTGCGAACGCGGTGCGTGCGAAGACCGCGGCGACCTCGTCGTCGTCGGCGTCGCTCAGCAGCGCCTGACCGCAGTCGCTGCAGTAGGCCGGGTAGGGGCGGCCGATCCACGAGCCGAGCTGCCGGCTGCCCGGCGGCACCCGTTCGGCGACGGTCACGGTGGTGTCGCCGACCAGGACGCCCAGGTAGCAGCTCTCGCCGGTCTCGGTGGCCATGCCCTCCAGCGCCGTGAGTCCGTCGGTGCGCAGACGGTGGGCGGTGAGGTCGCGTGCCGCCGCGTACAGGCGCCAGTGCGGGGTGACGCCGCCGGAGACGTCGTCGCGGGTGACGAACTCCTCCGCGGTCATCGCCGTGACGGTGCGGGAGAGCTGGCTGCGGTCGCGGCCCATCCGCCGGGCCAGTTCCGCGACGGACGCGGCGGAGCCGTGGCGTAGGCCCCGCGCCGTTTCCCGGGCGAGTGCCGACAGCGCCTCCAGGCCCTTCACCACGGTCGAGTCCACGTGCGCACTGTACCTCCGGCCTCCGTCGCGATCATGAACGTGCAGCATCTGCATCTTGCCGTGCATTTAATGCACGCCTAGCATCCTTGCATCAGCCGCCGCCGACAACGAGGGACGCATACGCATGGCTATGACGACGATCACTCCGGAAGCCGCCGGACCGGACCGGGGGGCCGCGCGGGGTGACGCCCGGGGCGCCGTCCGGCGCCGTACGGTCCGGACGATCAAGGTCTACTGGCCGGTGGGGGCGGCGACGCTGGCCGCGTGCGCGGGGGGCGACCTCGATGTGCTGCGTTCCGACGAGTCCTTCGCCTCGCTGCTACGGGTCCTGGAGACCTCGCCCGAACTGGGGGACTTCGGGGTCTACGGCGATGTCTTCGAGGTCGCCCTCGGCGCGGAGGGGTTCACCGTGCGGCCCGGCGCCCGGCCCGCCCTCGGCTCGGTCGGTGGCCGCTTCCTCTCCTCGACCCTGGCCGTGACCACGCACATCGACGCCACGGCGGACGACGACGAGGTGGCGAGGATCCTCGCCCGCCTCATCGACGCCCACCCCTGGGAGATCCCGGTGATCGAGCTCTCCGCCCCCCTGGACCTCGTCACCCCGGCCTGACCGGCCCCCCGGCGACCCGCCGCTCACGGCCTGACCGCGCCCGGCCTCCGGCCCACCGCCGCTTCACCGCCCGACCGGCCCCTGCTCCACCCCACCCCTGCTCCACCCCACCCCTGCTCCACCCCACCCCTGCTCCACCCCACCCCTGCTCCACCCGGGGCTCCACCCCGAGCCCCGCCCGCCTCCGCGCACCCACCCACCGCGCGCACCCCCGCACCCCGACCCCCGCCGAAAGTGGCCCCACCCCTCAGCCATGACCTGCAGATCCCCCCCCACACCCGCACCCCGCCCCCGCTCCGCAGAGGAGACCGTCATGTCTGTCTCAGCCTCCGCCTCAGCCGTACCGGAGAACCCCCCGGCCGCCGACTCCGCTCCCCAGCCGCCCTCCGACGGTCTGCGCCGCACCATGCGCTCCCGGCATCTCGTGATGATCGCGATGGGCGGTGTGATCGGCTCCGGGCTCTTCCTCAGCTCCGGATTCACCGTCTCCCAGGCCGGCCCCCTGGGCGCCGTCCTCGCCTACCTCGTGGGCGCCTTCGTCGTCTGGCTGGTGATGGCCTGCCTCGGGGAACTCGCCGTGGCCTACCCTGTCTCCGGCGCCTTCCACATCTACGCCTCCCGCTCGATCGGCCCCGCCACCGGCTTCACCACCGCCTGGCTGTACTGGCTGACCTGGGCCGTCGCCCTCGGCTCCGAGTTCACGGCGTGCGGGCTGCTGATGCAGCGCTGGTTCCCCTCCGTCGGCGTCTGGGTGTGGTGCGTGGTCTTCGCCGCCGTCGTCTTCGCGGTGAACGCCTTCTCGGCCCGCGTCTTCGGCGAGACCGAGTACTGGTTCTCCCTGGTCAAGGTGGTCGCCGTGGTCGCCCTCATCGTGCTCGGCGGCGCGGCCCTGCTCGGCTTCCACCCGCTGGCCTCGGGCGGCTCCCACCCCTTCCTCCTGCAGAACTTCGACACCCCGGACGGCCTGTTCCCCAACGGCTTCTCCGGCGTCCTCGTCACCGTGCTGGCCGCCTTCTACGCCTTCTCCGGCTCCGAACTGATCGGCGTCGCCGCCGGGGAGACCGAGGACCCGGCCACCGCCGTCCCCAAGGCGCTGCGGGTAACCGTCGTCCGGCTGCTGGTCTTCTTCGTCGGCGCCATCACGGTGATCGCCGCGACCATCCCGTACGACACGGTCGGACTGGACGAGAGCCCGTTCGTCACCGTCTTCGCCTCCGTCGGCATCCCCTACGCCGCGGACGTCATGAACTTCGTGATCATCACGGCGCTGCTGTCCGCCGGCAACAGCGGTCTGTACTCCTGCGCCCGGATGCTGTTCTCCCTCGCCGAGGAGAAGCAGGCCCCGCAGGCACTGCGCGGGCTCAGCCGGCGCGGCATCCCGCTCATCGCCCTGTCGCTCAGCATGCTCGGCGGTCTGGCCTCCCTGGTGAGCAGTGTGACGGCGCCCGAGACGGTCTACCTGGTCCTGGTGTCGATCGCCGGGTTCGCCGCGGTCGGGGTGTGGATGTCCATCGCCGCCTCCCAGCTGATGCACCGGCGGGCGTTCCTGCGCGGCGGCGGCGATCCGCGGACCCTCGCCTACCGCACCCCGTTCCACCCGGTCGTCCCGCTCCTCGCCCTCACCCTGTGCGTGGCCTCGCTCATCGGCATCGCACTGGACCCGGCCCAGGCCACGGCGCTGTACTTCGGCGTCCCGTTCGTGGCGGGCTGCTACCTCTACCACTGGCTGCGCTTCGGCCGGCACCGCACGTCCGGGGCCACCGCGTGAAGCCGCCCACCTGTCTGCTCCTCGACCTCGACGGCACCCTGCTGGACTCCGCCCCCGGTGTGATCGCCGGCGCGGCCCGCGCCCTGCGGTCCGTCGGGGCCCCGGTCCCCGACGCGACCGCCCTGCGTGCCTTCGTCGGCCCGCCGATGTACGACAGCTTCCGGCACGTGGTCGGCCTCGACGAGCCCACCGCACGGGCCGCCCTCGTCGCCTACCGCGCCGAGTACGCCCGCCACGGAGCGTCGGCCGCGGCCCCGTACGACGGGATCCGCGAGCTGCTCGACGCCCTGGCCCGGCGTGGACTGCCGATGGGGGTCGCGACCTCCAAGGTCGAGGACCAGGCCGAGCTCATGACCCGCCGCTTCGGTCTCGCGCCCCGGCTGCCGGCCGTCTGCGGGGTCTCCGACGCGGCCGGCCGTACGACGAAACGGCAGGTGATCCGCGCGTGCCTGGCCCGGCTGCGGGCGCGCGGCGCGGACGTCCGCCGGCCGCTCATGGTCGGCGACCGCGCCTACGACATCGAGAGCGCCGCCGCCGAGGGGATCCCCGCCGTGCATGTGCGGTGGGGGTACGGAGGCCCGGCGGAGTCGGCCGGCGCGGTCGCCTCCGTCACCGCACCGGCCCAACTGACCGACCTGCTGGACACCGCGGACGAGGAAGCCGCCGAGAGAGAGGACGTACCGTCATGACCTTCACCACCACCGAGCCGCCGCTGTGGGCCCTGCACCGGGACCTGATCGCGAAGACGGTCCGCACCGACCTCACCCACGCCTTCCACCCGGGCCAGCCGCACTTCCCCGCCTTCCCGGACGAGAAGCGCGAGATGCCCTTCGACATGTCCCGCGGCGACGGCTTCAACGTGCACCTGTACACGATCGTCGGCCAGTGGGGCACCCACGTCGACCCGCCCGTGCACTTCGTGGCCGGGGCGCGCCCGCTCGACGAGATACCGGTCGACGAGATGATCCTGCCCCTGGTCGTCCTCGACATCAGTGAGCGGGTCGCCGCCGACCCCGACGCCGTACCCACCCTGGACGACGTGGCGGCCTGGGAGGCCCGCAACGGGCGGATCCCGGAAGGGGCGTTCGTGGCGCTGCGCACCGGCTGGGGCCTGCGCTGGCCCGACCCGGCGGCGATGGCCAACAAGGACGAGGCGGGCGTCAGCCACTACCCCGGCTGGTCGGCCGAGGTCCTGCGGTACCTCTTCGAGGAGGCCGGGATCACCGCGATCGGCCATGAGCAGACCGACACCGACCCCGGACTCGCCACCTCCGCAGGCGACTTCAGTCTGGAGAGCTATGTCCTGGAGCGGGACCGCTGGCAGATCGAGCTGATGGCCCACCTCGACCGGGTGCCCGAGGCCGGCGCGCTCATCGTCGCCACCTGGCCCAAGCCGCAGGGCGGTTCGGGCTTCCCGGCCCGGGTCTTCGCACTGCACCACCAGGACTGAACCGCCCCGGACCGGCACACCGCAGCCCCGGCGGCCACCTCGGCCGCCGGGGCTTCCCGTCCGTCAGGGGACAGGCCGTCAGGGGACATCCCGTCAGGAGACAGCACCGTGGACACCATCGACGAGCAGATCATCAGCGAACTCACCCGCAACGCCCGGATCTCCCACGCCGAACTCGGCCAGCGGATCCGGCTGTCCCGCAACGCCGTGCGTCAGCGCGTCGAGCGCCTCGAACGGCAGGGGCACATCTGCGGCTACACGATCGTCCGCCCGTCGGACGGGCCGGACCGGACGACGGTGACCGCGCACGTCCTGGTGTACCGCCAGGACCGGATGCGCGGCGGAGACGTCCTCGCCGCGCTCCGGCGCATCCCCGAGGTGGTCTCCTGCGACGTCCTCAGCGGTCAGTTCGACCTGCTGGTCACCGTGGAGGCCGCCTCCCTGGAACGCGTACAGGGCATCTGGGAGCAGATCGCCCAGATGCCCGGTGTACGGGACACGGTGACGGCGCTGGCGCTGTCCCGCGTGGTCAGCCGGCGGCGGCCATGAGCGCCCGCGCGGTCGCGGGGTCGAGCAGCCCGCGCCGGCCGCAGGGCCGTCGGACAGGTGTCGTTGGTGGACTGGCAGCGGTTGACGTCGTCGAGCGGGTCCAGGTGCTCGTACTGCCCGCGCGCCCGGCCGAGGTGCTCCAGCGCGAGGTTGGCGATCACCTCGTTGGCGTTCATGTTGGTGCTGGTGCCCGCGCCGCCCTGGACGACGTCCACCGGGAACTGCTCGTGATGCCTGCCGTCCGCGACGGCCCGGCAGGCCGCCGCGATGGCGTCGGCCTTGTGCGGCGCGAGGACACCGAGCTCGGCGTTGGCCAGGGCCGCCGCGTGCTTCACCTGCGCCAGGGCGCGGACGAGAGCGGGGTGGGCGGCGACGGGCACCCCGATGACCCGGAAGTTCTCCAGGGCGCGCGCGGTGTGCGCGCCCCAGTACGCCTGGGCGGGGACGCGCACCTCCCCCGAGCGCGTCCCGCTCGACCCGGAACCCGCTCATCCCCCGGCCCCGTTGAGGCAGACGACCTTCGGCTGGGTCATCTCCTCGTAGGCGAAGCGCACGCCCTCGCGGCCCATGCTGCCGTACTTGAACCCGCCGAACGGCATCGCGTCGAAGCGGTAGTCGGAGGAGTCGTTGATCATCACGCCCCCGGCCTCCAGCCGCCGTGCCGCCGCCATGGCCCGGTCCAGGGAGGAGGTGAAGATCCCGGCGTGCAGACCGAAGTCGATCTCGTTGGCCCGCTCGATCGCCTCCTCGAAGGAGTCGACGGCCTGGAGCACCACCACGGGCGCGAACGCCTCCTCCCGCCAGACGGCCGCCGTGCCCGGCACGTCCTCCAGCACGGTCGGCGCGTACAGGGCACCGTCCCGCCAGTGCCCGCACAGCAGCCGGGCCCCGTCGGCGAGCGCCGCGGCGACCACGGCCTCGGCGGCGGCCGCCGCCCGCTCGCTGATCAGGGGCCCGACATCGGTGCGCTCGTCCGCCGGGTCCCCGGCGCGCAACCGCCGGGTCCGTGCCACGAAGGCGTCCCGGAAGGCCTCGTACACGCCCCGCTCGACCAGGATCCGCTGGGTGCCGATGCAGTTCTGCCCGGCCGCCCAGAACGCGCCGGACACACACGCCTGCACGGCCGCGTCCACGTCCGCGTCGGCCAGCACGACGACGGGCGCGTTTCCGCCCAGGTCCATGGCGAGCTTCTTGAGTCCCGCCGAGCGCGCGATGGCCTCACCGGTGCGGAAGCCGCCGGTGAAGGACACCATGCGCACGTCCGGCGCGGCGACCAGGGCCGCGCCCAGCTCGGCGCCGCCGTTGACGACGGTCACCACCTCCTTTGGCAGCCCGGCCTCCACCAGCGTGTCGACGAGCCTGAGCGCCGACAGCGGGGTGAGCAGGGACGGTTTGAGCACGACCGCGTTGCCGCCCGCGATCGCCGGGCCCAGCTTGTGCGCGACCAGGTTCAGCGGGTCGTTGTACGGCGTGACGGCCACGACGATCCCGAGCGGCTCCCGGGTGAACCACCCCGTGCGGCCCTCCGACCCGGCGTAGGCGTCGAACGGCACGACCTCACCGGCGTTGCGGCGGGCCTCGGCCGCCGACAGCCGCAGGGTGTTGACCGCGCGCGCGGTCTCCTTGCGGGCCTGGACGAGGGTCTTGCCGGCCTCGGAGACGATCAGCCGCGCGAAGGACTCGGCGCGCTCCTCGATCAGCCGGGCCGCGCCGTCGAGCACGGCGGCCCGGGCGGCGCGGGACAGCGCGCGGGCCGTCGTCCGGCCGGCGCGGGCCCGCCGCAGGACCTCGTCCACGGCGTCGGCGGGGGTGAGGCAGACCGAGCCGATGGTCTCGCCGGTGTACGGGCTGCGGACGGGGGACATGCCCTCGCCGGCCGGCGGCGGGGAGGTGAGCGCGGGGGTCTCGACCACGGTCTCAGCCACGGCGGGCCTCCTGGAGGATCGCGGTGCCGGCGCTGGTCCGGTCGTGGATGCCGATGACGTCCGACAGCAGGGCGTACGCCGTCTCGGTACGGCCGGCGCCGGGCCCGCCGATCGTGACGGTGCCCAGCAGGTCGGTGTGGAAGGCGAGGGCGTTGGTGGGACCGGAGACCCCGGCCAGCGGGTGCTCGGCGGGCAGCGCGACCGGCGCGACCCGGGCGGTGACGCCGCCGTCGGCGTGCCGCTCGGCGGAACCGACCAGCTTCCAGCGCAGTCCCTCGGCGGCGGCCCGCCGTACGTCCTCGGCGGTGAGGGCGGAGATGCCGGTGCAGGGCACGTCCACGCGCCGCAGGTCGGCGCCGAGCACCTCGTTCGCGAGGATCATGACCTTGAGCTGGACGTCGTACCCCTCGACGTCGGCCGTCGGGTCGGCCTCGGCGTAGCCCAGGGCTTGGGCCTCGGCGACGGCGTCCGCGAAGGAGAGACCGGACTCCAGGCGGCCGAGGACGTAGTTGGAGGTGCCGTTCATGATGCCCTCGAAGCCGTGCACGGCGAGACCGCCGAACATCCGGCGCGCGGTGCGCAGGACCGGTGTCCCCGACATCACCGTCCCCTCGAACTCGAAGGACACCCCGGCCTGCCGGGCGAGCTCCTTCAGGGCCGGGCCGTGCAGGGCGACGGGGCCCTTGTTGGTGGTGCACACGTGTTTGCCGGCCTCGATCGCCCAGCGCACATGGGACAGGGCGGGCTCGCCGTCCGTGGGGTTGGTGAACGTGGCCTCCGCGACGATGTCGGCTGGCACCTCACGGATCACCCACGCGTTGCGCGGCTCCGGGCTGCCTCCGGCCATGCCGGAGAAGTCCAGCTCGCCCGGGGCGACGGCGAGCAGCGGGGCCAGCGCGATGCCGTCCCCGTCGGTCCTCACCAGCGATCCGGCGCGCAGGTCGGTGATGGCCACCACCCGCAGGGCGAAGCCGAGTCCGGCCTCCAGGGCGTCCCCGCGCGCGGCGATCAGCTCGGCGAGCGCGCGGTTCACCCCGCCGAATCCGATGAGCGCGATGTCGTAGCGGGTCATCGAGAGCCTCCCTCTCCTTCGTGCGTCCGCCGGCCTCGGACCGGCCGGCGGGAACACGTTCAGCGTCGGGCCGCGGGAGGTCGGTGCGGCCCTGTCGATCCGGCGGAGAGGACTGCCGATGCGCTCGGGCGCCGGGCGTTCGTCCTGCGAGGGGCGCTCCTTTCGCCCGGAGCGGGACGCTTATAGTGCCGAGGTGACGACGAACGGCCCCGCGCCCGGTCGGCCGGCGGGCCCGACCACGGCCTCCTCCCTGCGCCTGGCCCTGCGGATGGTGAGCACGGTGCTGGACCGGGAGACGTCGGGCCGGAGCGGCTTCAACGTCAGCCGGCTCGCCGACGAGGTGGGCGTCGAGCGCAGCAAGGCCTCCCGCACCACCCAGGACCTCTGCGACAAGGGTTTCCTGGAACGCCGTGAGGACGCGACGCTGCGGGCCGGAGAGTCCTTCTTCGCGGTGGCCGCGTCCCTGCACCCCGGGCTGCTCCGCCGCGGCCGTCCCGTCCTGCGCCGGATGGCGGTCGCGCACGGGGCCGGCGCCCGGCTCTCGGTCCGCGACGGGGTGCAGGTGCGGCTGCTGCGGTCCGAGTCCGCCGCGGGCGGCGCCCCGGACCGGCTCGGCCGCGCGAGTCTCGTCACGCCGTGCTGGTGCACCGGCGCCGGCCGGGCGCTCCTCCTCGACCACACCGTCGAGGAGCTCACCGCCCTCCTCGACGACTACGAACTGATCGGCGTCGGCGGCCCCAGCGCGGCCCGCTCGGTCGCCGAACTCGTCGCCGCCAACGACCGGGACCGACGGCGCGGGGTCGTCGCGGCCCACGGCGAGTTCGAGCACGGCGTCACCGAGTACGCCGTGCCCGTGCGGGACGCGGGCGGGCACATCCGGGCCGCGGTGTCGGTGGTCGGCCGACAGCAGGACCTGCTGCCGCAGGAGCGCGCGATCCACACCGATCTCCGGGCGGCGGCCGACACGCTGGCGCGCTCCCTCGACAACTCCTGAGCCCGCACGGCCTGTCCCGCGTCGCCCGTACGTCCCTCAGTCGCCGGGGATCGTACGGATGGCGGCGATGTCGAACTGCAGCCGCACCTTCTCGCTCACCATCGCGCCGCCCTCGGCCAGCCGCTGGTTGTACGTCAGACCCCACTCCGAGCGGTCGATGGTGGTGGTGCCGTCGAAACCGGCCCGCTCGTCGCCGAAGGCGTCGACGACATGGCCGAGGTAGGTCAGCTCCAGGTCGACGGGGCGGGTGGTGCCCTTGATGGTGAGGTCACCGGTCATGCGGTAGACGTCGGCGTCCGTCAGCCGTACCGCGGTACTCACGAAGCGCATCCGCGGATGGGCCGCGGCGTCCAGGAAGTCCCGCCCGGTCAGATGGGCGTCGCGCTGCTCCACGCCGGTCTCGACGGACGCCGTGGACAGGACGATCTCCGCCCGTGAGCGGGCCGGGTCACGGCCGTCGAACCACAGACGGCTGCGGTACTCGGTGAAGGCGCCGCGCACGGTCGTCACCAGGGCGTGGCGGACCGAGAAACCGATCCGGCTGTGCGCCGGGTCGATCATCCACTCGCCGGTCAGCGCGGCCAGCCCCCGGTCGGGGGCGGGCCCGCCGCCGTGGGCGAAGTGCGATGACCGGTGGGGGAGTTGGGGTGTGGGGGGTGCCGAGCGGCGCCGGGACGCAGCACGGGTGAACAGGTTCATGCTGCACGTGCTTACGGCACGGTGAAGAGGGTCGCAAGGGTGCTGCCTCATTGCTCCGTAATGCGCGGCATAGCTTCAGAAAACGCTTACACGACCGCCACGACTTCCCCGCTCAGCGGCCGATCAGCTCGTCGATCCGGGACTGCGGCAGCGCCTCGACCGGGTAGGTGTCGTCGGGCGCGCCGGGGTCGGCGTACCGGGCGAGGACGTCGTCGGTGATCTCGGGCAGCGGGACGTCGACGACCGGGGGCACCTTGACCCCTTCCCGCTGGGCGACGGCCGCCTCCAGGGCGATCACCGAGAGGTAGTCGGGCTGGGCCGTGGCCAGGGCGGAGAATCCCGCCGTCCGCTCGCTGCGCCATAGCTTCAGGAAGCCGTTGTAGTTCTCACCGGTGACCGGGACGAGCTTCCCGCCCGTCTCGACCAGCGTCCGCAGCACGGCCGCCGACAGGGTTCCGCCCGGTGAGAAGACGCCCCGGACGTCCGGGTGCCTCGCGTACGCCGAGGCGAAGGCCCGGGCGGCGGGCTCCACGGAGTTCGCGCTGTGCACGGTGTCGACGACCTTGATGCCCGGATACTGCTCGAAGACGGCGGCGGCCCCCGCCCACCGCTCGTCGCGGCTCTCGGCGCCGGCCGGCCCGGCCATGGCGATGATGTCGCCCGTGCCGCCGAGCGCGTCCACCAGCCAGCCGGCCAGCAGCGCGCCCCAGGCCCGCCGGTCGGTGCCGACCTTGACGACCGCGGGAGTGGTCGGCAGCGAGTCGAAGGCGACCACGGTGACCCCGGAGGCGACGGCCTCCTCCAGCGCCGGGTCGAGCGCGGTCGGCGAACCGGCGTCGACCAGGATCACGTCGTACGTCTGCCGCACCATGGCGCGGATCTGCGCGATCTGGAGCGCGGTGTCGCCGCCCGCGTCGAAGGCCCGGAACGAACCCACCGTGCCGGCCGACCTCAGGCGGCCGACGTCCCCCTGAAGCGTCGTCAGCGTCTGCCGCATCCACGCGGTCGTCAGGGTGCTCGTCGACCAGCCGACCTTCAGGTTCCTCGCCCGCGCGGGCGAGGCGCTCACGCCCTCGGCGCCGGTGTCGGGCCGGGCGGTGCACGCGGAGAGCGCGACCAGCGCGCACAGGGAGGCGGCGACCGCCACCGCACCGCGTACCGAACGTGAGTTCATCGAACGTCCCTCTCATTCCTCGGAAGGAGACAGCATTTCTCGCTTTGCCAGTTCTTTACAACCTGGGTCCGTGCCGCCTCGTCTCTCCGCACGATCCGTCCACGCAGTGACGGTCCACGCACTGACGAAAGTGAGCCACACATGCGACTCATGTCCCGAACGGGCCTCGCCGCCCTGGCCGTCGGCACCGCCCTCCTGGCGGGCGCGGCCCCGGCCTTCGCCGACGCGGCGCCGTCCGCGATCCCCAGCACCCCCGCGGTGAGCGAGGCCGGCGCGGTCCCCTCGGCGACCGAGGACGCCGGGAACCCCGAGGACGCCCGGAAGGCCTCCGAGGCCCCCTCCGCCGTGCCGACCCAGGTCGGAGTCGTGCCGAGGGGCGCGGCCGACACCGGTGTCGCGGAGGACTCCGGGAGCCACGCCGGGCTGATCGGCGGCGGTGCGGCCGCCGCCGCGTTCGCCGCGGCCGGCGCGGGCTTCCTCGTCGTACGGCGCCGGAGGGCGACCGGCGCATGAGCCCCCTCTCCAGGCGCGCCCTGGCCGCCGCCGCCCTCGCCGTCCTGCTGACGGGCTGCGGCGGCGGCCCGGCCGACCGCCCCACGGGCGGGGCCGGCACCGGCGCGGCCCCCGGCACACCCTCCGTCGCCCCGACCCGCACCGCACAGGCCGCGCGCCCCCTCGCACGCTCGGTGCCGGTCACGCTGCGGATCCCCGCCATCGGGGTCGACACGCCGGTGCTGCGGCTGGGGCTGCGGGCCGACGGCACCGTGGAGGTGCCGCCGGTCCAGGCGCACGACCGCGCGGGCTGGTACGGGCACTCGCCGACGCCGGGGCAGACCGGACCGTCGGTGATCCTCGGCCATGTCACCGTCGGCCAGTACGGCGACGGTGTCTTCCGCCACCTCGACCGGCTGCGCCGGGGCGACCGGATCGCGGCGCGCCTGGGGAACGGCACGACGGCCGAGTTCGCCGTCACCGAGGTACGGACCGTCGACAAGGCGGAGTTCCCGACCGAGGACGTCTACGGGAACGTGGACCGGCCGGAGTTGCGTCTCATCACGTGCGGCGGTCCCCGCAGCGGGGCCGGCTACCGCGACAACGTGATCGTCTTCGCCGCCCTGACCTCCGCCTCCGACTCCGCCTCGACCTCTGCGGGAGAACGTTGAAACGGCCCGCTCGCTCCCGTGAGCGCGAGAGGGCGGCGTCCGAACTGTTCGCCGCCCTCTACCCACGCCTCGCCGGCTGGTGCCGCCGGCTCGTCGACGACGACGGGACCGCCCACGAGATCGCCTCGGAGGCCTTCACCCGGCTCTGGGCCCGCTGGACGTCCGTCGCGGAACCCCAGGGCTTCCTCTACGTCACCGCCGCCAACCTGGTCCGCGACCACTGGCGCAAGCTGGAGCGGGAGCGCCGGGCCGTGCGCCGGGCCACCGCCGAGGCCGCCGTGCACCCGGCCGCCGCACCGGACGACCCCTCGGTCCGGCTGCTCGTGCAGTCGCTGCCCGACCGGCTGCGCGTGCCGATCATGCTGCACTACTACGCTGACATGCCGATCCGGGAGGTGTCCGTGCTGACCGGGCGCAAGGAAGGGACCGTCAAGGCCGACCTGCACGCGGCCCGCGAACTGCTCCGCGCCCACTTGAGGAGAAGCCTTGATCACACCCGCTGACGACTTCGACGACGGCCCGGACCTCGACCGCCCCGAGCCCGACGACCCGCTCACCGTCATTCTGCGGCCCCCCGCCGGCCATCTCGCCCCGCCGCCCGGCCGCTACGAGGAGATCCGCCGCGGCGCCTCCCGCCGTCGGCTGCTGCGCACCGCCGCCGGGGTCGGCGCGACCTGCGCCGTCGCCGCGCTCGCCGTGCTGCTGCCGCTGCGGCCGACCACGCACGAGCCCCCGGCCCGCCCGACGGTCCCGCTCGCCCCGGCCCCGGCGAGCAGCCCGTCGACCGGACCGGACCCGTCGGCCGACGCGGTCCCCTCGGCCGTGCCCGAGGCCTCGGCGGCCGAGCGGCGGGGCACCCCCACCCCCTCCAAGGCGTCCCGCGCCTCCGAGGACGCCCGGGCCAGCGACGCCCCCACCTCCGCCTCCGACGTCGAGCGCTCCACCACCCCCCGGGCGCCGTCGAGCGCGCCCTCGGCGTCGAGTACGCGCCGCTGAGGCCGATTCGCACGCCGTAGCCGTCGGCCGGTCGGTGCTCCTACCATGGAAGTCGCCGTCGGGGGAGGGTGGGGGACGTGTCGCGCAGCGAACCGCAGCGGCCGGGACGCCGGCTGGAGGACTCGATCGCCTGGGCGGTCCGCAACGCGGACGGGGTCGTCGCCATCGGCGTCGCCCTGACGGTGGGTCTGCTGGACATCACCGACCAGGACTTCGACCGGGACAACAACGTCGTCACCGGGTCCATCCTGCTCGTGCTGGCCGCCCTGGTGTACGGCTCGCTGACCGAGCGCCGACGCCGGATGGCCGACATCAGAGCCGCCACCGCCGCGACCGGCCGGGCGATCGAGGACCTGGCCATGGTGCGCAGCCTCGCCGGACCCGAGGTGACCCTCGCCCACGAACAGGCCCGCCGCACCACGGCCCGGTGGGTGTTCAAGGGCGGCACCGGCACCTATCTGCGGGCCGTCACCCTGCCCCAGTGCGTCCTGGAGGCCCAGCGGCAGCGCCGCGCCCTCAGCATGAAGATCGACATCGTCAACCCGGCCGACGACCGGGTCTGCGAGGCCTACGCCCGCTTCCGCCGCACCTTCGGCCACGACGGCACCGGCGGCTGGACCACGGAACGCACCCGCAAGGAGTCGTACGCCACCGTCCTGGCCGCCGTCTGGCACCGGCAGCGGCTGGACACTCTGGAGATCGACGTGCACCTGAGCTCGGTGGCCCCCGCGCTGCGCTTCGACCTCTCCGACACCTGCCTGATCATCACCCAGGACGACCCGCGCCGCGTCAGCCTCTGCGTGGAGCGGGACCGGCCCTTGTACGACTACTACGTCACCGAGTTGCACCAGAGCCGCGAGCAGGCCGTCAAGCTCGATCTGCGGGAGGCGACCGAGCTCGGCGACGAACCCACCGTGGACGAGGTCAGACGCCTGATGGACCGGCTCGGGGTGCCCCTGCCGTCCAGCTTCACCGACCGCGACGTGGGCGAGATCGTCGACAAGGCGCTGCGCGCGGAGGACCCCTACCGCGGCTGACCGCGCCCCACTCAGGTCCGTCGAGTTCCATCGACCGGTCCATCGAGGTCGATCGAGGTCATCGAGGGGGAGACCATGGACTACCCGGCCCTGGAACGGGCCGCCCGGCGGGGTGAGTCCGCCGAGCTGGTGCGGCACGCCGCATCGGAACTGCAGCAGGTCGCCACCGGCGGCCGCGCACTGCGCGCGGTGCGCCATCCACTGGGGTTCGTCTGTCTGCCCGTGCTGCGGGACGGGCCGGACGGCGTCTGCGTCCACGTCTTCGGACCGACGGACCCGATCCTGACCGATCACCAGGTGCACTCGCACAGCTGGGACCTGATCAGCACCGTGCTCTACGGACAGCTCGACAACCGGCGGATGGGGGTGGCCGAGGAGACCGCGGAACCCACCCACCGCGTCTTCGAGGTCCTCAGCAGGGCCACCGGTGTGGACGAACTGCGGCCCACCAGACGGCTGGTGCGCTGTGTGCCGGGCCCCGGCCAGACCAGCTCCCGGGGCCAGACCTACGCCCTGCCGGCGGGTGAGTTCCACACCACCGTGGTGCCGGACGGCCGTCCGACCGCCACCCTGGTGCTGGGGCGGACCCTGCCCGGCCGGGCGGACCTCTCCCTGGGCCCGTTACGGGCCCCGGGCCACCGGGTGGTCCGCAGGATGTGCGACGCGGCCCAGACCGCCCGGATCGCCCAGGCCGCGCTCAGGAGGATCCATGAGCCCGAACCCCCGCCCGCCGGCTGACCGCACCCGGGAGTGCCGTACGGCGGTGGCGGCCGCCGAGGCCGCGGGGGCGCTGCTGCGCTCCCGCTTCCCGGACGGCTTCGCGGCCCGGCCCAAGGGAGCGAACGGCGATGTCGTCACCGACCTGGACCTGCTGGCCGAACGGCTGGTCGTCGACCGGATCCGGGAGGACTTCCCGTACGACCGGATCCTCGCGGAGGAGACGGGCGACGCGGCGGCCGGGGACGGCGGCCGCCGGACCTGGCTGGTCGACCCCCTCGACGGCAGCAACAACGTGGTGATCGGGCTGCCCGTCTACGTCGTCGGCATCGCCCTGTGCGTCGACGCGCTGCCCGTCGTCGGGGTCGTGCACGAGCCGCTGACCGGCCGGACCTGGTCGGCCGTGCACGGCACCGGCGCCCGCGGCCCCGACGGCCCGCTCGCTCCCGCCCCCCGCCCGGCAGCCCCCGCCGGACCCCTCCTCGCCTGGACCCAGGGCCACGCGGTCCGCCGTGACGACCCCGTTGCCCGCGCCCTGCGCCACACCCTCGAACTGCGCTCCCGCCGCCTGCTCCAGCTCTGGGCGCCCCTGGTCGCCTGGGCCATGCTCGCCCGGGGCGACATCGACGGCTTCGTCGGCTACCGCGCCGAGGCGATCGACCTGCCGGGCGGCGCCCTCCTCGCCCGCGAGGCCGGGGTGCGCCTGTGCCACCTGGACGGCCGCGACTTCCCGGCGTCCTTCACCGGCCCGGACACGGACCGCTCCTTCGTCGCCGCCCGCCCCGAGCTGCTGCCCCACCTGCTGGACCTGGTGGCCGGCCCGGCCGCGGCTACCGCGTCAGCGCCAGCGCTGTCACCGACGCCGCGACCGCGCTGACCGCCAGCACCGCGCCCGTGCCCATCAGCCGGGCCACCGGCACCCGTACGCCGTACGCGACGCAGCGCTCGTACCAGAGCAGGGTCGCCAGGGAGGCCCACGGGGTGATCACCGGACCGGCGTTGGTGCCGATCAGCAGGGCGAGGAGCTGGTCGTGGTTGCCCACCGGGACCGCGCCCTCGCCCGCCAGATAGACGGGCAGGTTGTTCAGGACGTTGGACAGCCCGGCGCCGACCGCCGCGGCGCGGAACAGGCCCAGGGTGCCGCCGTCGTGCCCGACCGCCGAGGAGAGCAGCGCATGCAGTCCGTGGGCGTTGACCGTCTCCACCACCAGGAACATCCCGGGCACCATCACCAGCAGCCGCCACGGCACCAGGGACCAGCGCAGCGCCGCCCGCTCCCGCGCGGCGAACGCCACGACGGCCACCGCCGCGGCCGTCGCCGACGCCACCCACAGCTCCACGTCCGCGACCAGGATGGCCAGCAGAAACCCCCCACAGGCCACCGCACAGGCCCGGAACACCACGGGGTCGGCGGGCCGGTGGGCACCGGGCGGCACATACCGATCGGCCGCCGCGCCGGTCCGCCCGGCGTCGGCCCGTGGCGCCTTTGCCCGCGGGTGCTCCACCCGTGCCGCCCCCGGGCCGGCGCCCGGGCTGGGCCTCGCGGTGGGCGCTCGTCGGCCCCGGCGCCAGAAGAAGCCCCACAGACACGCCGTCGTCACCGCGATCGCCGCGAGCTGCGCGGCCCACATCCGGCCGGCCAGGCCCAGGGAGGACAGGGCCACCCGGTCCGCGGCCAGGAGGTTCGTCAGATTGGAGACGGGCAGCAGGAGGCTCGCGGTGTTGGCCAGCCAGACCGTCGTCATGGCGAGCGGGACCGCCGCGATGCCCACCCGGCCGGCCAGCGCCAGCATCACCGGCGTCAGCAGCACCGCCGTCGTGTCCAGGTTCAGCGAGATCGTCGTGATCGACGCGAAGGCCACGCACAGCAGGAAGAGGAGGGGGTAGCTGCCCCGGCCCGCCCGGGCCACGCTCGCCGCCACCACATCGAACACCTCCGCCCTGCTGGTGAGTTCGGCCAGCACGATCACGGTGCCGAGGAACGCCAGCAAGGGGGCGATCCGGCGCATCGCGTCCCCCGCGTCGGCGGCCGGCAGCAAGCCCGAGGCCACGCACAGCAGTCCGGTCGCGAGCAGGGCGACCGCCACCCGGTCCAGTACATGCAGACGCCGTAAGACAGACACGGGGGAAGGGTCGCACAGGTGTGCTCCCGTGTGACCAGGGGGTTGGCGTGAAATCAGTCCAAAACGGCGCTCGTCCATTGCATCATGAATACATGGGGGACCGTCAGATGACCGGGAACACCGGGCCGTTGGACTTCTTCGTCAGTTACTCGCCCGCCGACGAGCGCTGGGCGTCCTGGATCGCCTGGACCCTGGAGGAGGCCGGCTACCGGACCGTCCTGCAGGCCTGGGACTTCGTGCCGGGCACGAACTTCGTGGACTTCATGGACCGGGGGGTGAGCGAGTCCGCGGCCGTCATCGCCGTACTGTCCAGGAACTACGAGCGGTCGAGGTACGGCCGGATGGAGTGGCAGGCCGCCCTGCGCGCCGACCCGGACGTGCCCGAGCGCCGGCTGATCACCGTCCGCGTCGAGGACATCCCCGTGGAGGGACTCCTCGCCACCATCACCTACGTCGACCTCGTCCCGGTGACCGATCCGGCCGCCGCCCGCGACCTGCTGCTCACCCGGGTCCGGCAGGCCCTCGACGGACGGGCCCGCCCCAGTCTGCGGCCCGGCTACCCGGGGGAGGGACAGCCCGCGGCGCCCGCACCGGTCGTACCGGTGGCACCCCCGCCCGGCCGCCCGCTCGGCGGACTCGGCTGGGCCGGCCGCCGCAGACCCCCGGCCCCGCCCGCCTACCCGCGCACCGACGGCGACCCGGCGGTCCGAGACGCGGTCACCGTGCTCCACCTGGCCGGGCCCGTCTTCGGGCGCGGCCAGGACCCGGCCGAACTCCAGGCGGCGATCTGGGGCGACCTCGTCGAGCTCACCGACGCGGGCGCCCCCTCCCCGGACCTGCTGGTCGTCACCGGCGACCTCACCGCCTCCGGCAGCCCCCGCGAGTTCGACCAGGCGCTCGCCTTCCTCACCGGACTGCGCGCCCTGCTCGGCCTCGAACCGCACCGCGTCGCCCTCGTGCCCGGCGGCCACGACGTCAACCAGGCCGCCTGCCGCGCCTACTTCAGCACCTGCGAGGCCGACGAGATGCCGCCCCGGCCGCCCTACTGGCCCAAGTGGCGCCACTTCGCCCGCGTCTTCCAGGAGCTCTACCAGGGCCTCGACGCCGTCTTCGACAGCGACCAGCCCTGGACCCTGTTCCCGGTGCCCGAACTGCACACCGTCGTCGCCGGCCTCAACTCCTCCATGGCGTACAGCCACCGGCTCGACGACCAGTACGGCCTGGTCGGCCGGGAGCAGGCCGCCTGGTTCGCGCAGGCCCTGCGGCCGTACGAGCAGGAGGGCTGGCTGCGGATCGGCGCCCTGCGCCACGCCCCCGGCACCGTCCCGCAGGGCGTCCTGCGCACGGCCGCCCAGAACGGCTCCGGCCCCCTGCGCGACACGGACGTCCTGGCCCGCCTGACCGCCCCCCGCCTCCATCTGCTGCTGCACGGCCCCGCCGGACCCGGCGCCCGCCCCCTGCTGACCACCGCCGCCGGCGAAGTGCCCCTGCTCGGCGTCGCCGGACCCGCCCGGCACCAGCTCCTGCGCATCGGCCGGGACGGACTCGCGACCTGGCCGGGACCCGGTGAACCACGCCAGGACCGTCTCGAGTGGCGCCGCGCCCACCGCGCCTTCGGCCCCACCGACCCCACCGCCGCCGACCCGGAGACGGTCCGCACGCCCGACCCCGAGCCGCGCGCCGTGCAGTCCCCGGCCGAGATACTGCTCGCCCGGGTCGCCGAGGTCTGCCGCACCCGGCACGAGGGCGCCCAGATCCGCCCCGTCGACGGACCCGTGCCCCAACTCCTCGTCACCTGGACCCAGTCGGGCTTCGTCCGTCAGCAGCGCGTCGCCGTCCACACCGGCACCCCCACCGCCCAGGACGTCGACCGGGTCGTCGCCCTCGTCCACGCCGCCGACTCCGAGACCGAGGCCGAACTCGTCCACGACGGCCCCCCGCCCGCCCGCGAGCTCAGGGACCTGGCCCGCCGCCGGGGCGTACGGGTGCGCAGCTTCACCGAGTTCCAGGGCCTGCTCGACCTGCGCGCCTACGTCGGCGCCCAGAGCGAACGCCTGCGCACCGACCCCCGCTATCCCCCGGGCATGTACCTGCCGCAGCGCTACCGGGAGGTCGAGCGGCTCGACGCCGAGGACCGCGACGGCCTGGTCGACGCGATGCTCCGCCTCCTCGACTCCGACCAGGGCCGCTTCCTGCTGCTGCTCGGCGACTTCGGCCACGGCAAGACGTTCGCGCTGCGCGAGCTGGCCCGCCGTATCCCCGCCGAACTGCCGCACCTCGTCCCGCTGCTGGTCGAGCTGAACGCCCTCGACCGCGCCTACTCCTTCGAGGGCCTGGTCGCCGCCCACCTCGCCGCGCACGGCGTCGACAACATCGACCTGCGCGCCTTCCGGTACATGCTCCAGCAGGGCCGGATCGTGCTCCTGTTCGACGGCTTCGACGAGCTCGTCACCCGCGTGACGTACGACCGCGCCGCCGAACGCCTCCAGGTGCTGCTGGACTCCGCCGTGGACAGCGCCAAGATCGTCGTCAGCAGCCGCACCCAGCACTTCCGCTCCCAGGGCCAGGTCCTGACCGCCCTGGGCGAACGCGTCGGCATGCTCCCGCACCGCCGTGTCCTCGCCGTCCAGGAGTTCACCCCGCAGCAGATACGCGCCTACCTGGTCAACCGCTACGACGGCGACGAACGCGCCGCCGACCGCCGCGTCCGCCTGCTCGACGCCATCCCCGACCTGCTCGCCCTGTGCCGCAACCCCCGCCTCCTCGGCTTCGTCGCCGACCTCGACGACGACCAGCTGCGCGCGGTCGCCGGGGCCGGCCGGGCCCTCAGCCCCGCCGGGCTCTACCAAGAGGTCCTCACCGCCTGGCTGACGTACGAGCAGCAGCGGGCGAGCGGCGGCCCCGGCCGCACCCCCGGACTCGGCCTCGACCAGCTCTGGAACGCGGTCACCGCGCTCGCCCTCAGGCTGTGGCAGACCGGCCAGGAGTCGTTGCGGCTCGACGAGCTCACCGATGTGGCCGAGACCCTCACCGGACTCGCCGCCGGCCGGCTCTCCCCGGGGCAGGCCGCCCACGCCGTCGGCTCCGGCACCCTGCTGGTGCGCAGCGACGACGGGGTGTTCCGGTTCATCCACGGCTCGGTCGTGGAGTGGCTCATCGCCCGTGAGTGCGCGAACCGGCTTCTCGCCGGGGACAGCGCGCTGCTCGCCCGGCGCCGCCTCAGTCAGCTCGCCGTGGAGTTCCTGTGCGACCTCGCCGACCACCGTGCCTGCCAGGCATGGGCCGAGCGCACACTCGACGGCGGCGAGGACGAGGTGGCCCGCGCCAACGCCGTGAAGATCCTCTCCCGGCTGCGGGTGCCCGCCCACACCGATCTGCGCGGGGCCGCGCTCGCCGGGGAGGACCTCTCCTACCGCGACTTCTCCGGCGTCGACCTCACCCGCGCCGACCTCACCGACGCCCGGCTGGTCGGCGCCAACCTCGCCGGCGCGGTCCTGCGCGACGCCCGGCTGACCGGCGCCCGGCTCGACGGCGCCGACCTCTCCGACGCCGATCTGCGCGGCGCCGACCTGCGCCGGGCCCGGCTCATCCGCACCGACCTGACCGGCGCCCGGGTCGAGGGGGGCCGCTGGCAGCGCGCCGCCCTGGTCACCGCCACCGCCGAGCAGGGGCTGCTGCGGGCGCCCGAGCTTGCCGCCGCCGCCCTCGCCCCCGGTATGGCCGTCGACTCCGGCTTCCGGCCCTCGGCGGTGGGGGTGCCGTACGGCTTCGACATGCGCACCAGCCGACTGCCCGAACCGATCTCCTACAGCCCCGACGGCGAACTCCTCGCCGTCGGCGCCGAGGACGGCGGGGTGCTGGTCTGCGACGCGGCCACCGGCACCGCCCTGCGCACCCTGGAGGGGCACACCGACCGCGTCTACGCCGTCAAGTTCCGGCAGCGGGTCCTCGCGACCGGCAGCGCCGACGGGACCGTGCGCCTGTGGGACCCGGTGTCCGGGCGCTGTCTGCAGGTGCTGGACATCCATCCGCGCGGGGTGTGGCCCGTCGCCCCGGACGCCGACGGCTCGCTGCTGGCCACCGGGGACGCCGAGGGTGTGGTCACCGTCTGGGACACCGCCTCGGGCACCCCGCTGCACCGGCTGCCCGGCCACTTCGCGCCCGTCTACACCGTGGCCTTCGCACCCGGTGGGACGACCCTGGTCACCGGGGACGCCTCCACGTCCGTACGGCTGTGGGACCTCACGACCGGGCGGTGGGCCGGTGAGCTGCCGGGCCACCAGAGCGCGGTGTACCGGGCGCGGTTCAGCCCGGACGGCTCGCTGCTGGCCACCGGTGACCGCGGCGACGAGCGGCAGGGCGGCACGGTCCGGATCTGGAACGTCGCCGACCGCAGCCTCCGGCACGAGTTCACCGGGCACACCGGCCGGGTCTACACCCTCGACTTCCACCCCGGCGGCCGTTACCTGGTGAGCGGCGACACCGAGGGGGAGGTGCGGCTGTGGGACCTGGCCGAGGGGACCGGCGCCGGGCTGCTCGGCGGCTGCCGGGGCGCCGTGTACCAGGTGCTCTTCGACCCGGACGGCGCCCTGCTCGCCGCCGGGGACAGCCAGGGCGTGGTCCGGCTCTGGCGGATCGAGCCGGGCGCGGACCCGGTGGCCGTCCCGCTCACCCGGCAGCCCGCCGAGCACCGGGGCTCGGTCTGGGTCTGCAAGTTCCGCCCGCACGGCGACGCCCCCGCCCCGGACACCGGGCCCCTCCTCGTCACCGGCGGCAACGACGGGGTGGTCCGGCTCCACGACCCCGCCACCAGCCAGGGCCGGCGCATCCTGCGCGGCCACGGCCGGAAGATCGGCACGCTGTCCTTCAGCTCCGACGGCTCGATCCTCGCGGCGGGCGGCAACGACGGCGTGATCCGGCTGTGGAACTCCCATACCGGACAGCGGCTTCGGGAGCTGACCGGGCAGAGCGACCGGCTGGTCTCGGCCGTGTTCAGCCCCGGCGGCACTCTCCTCGCCACCGCGAGCAGCGACGGCGACCTGTATCTGTGGAACGCCTCGACGGGCGAGTACCAGCGGGAGATGGACGCGGAGACCGACCACGTCTGGGCCGAGGCGTTCAGCCCCGACGGCGATCTGCTCGCCACCGCCAACGACGACGACACCGTCCGCCTCTGGTACCGGGCCACCGGCGCCCATGTCGTCACCATCGGCGAGCACTTCGGGCGGGTCCGCTCCATCGCCTTCCGGGCGGACGGGCGGGCCCTCGCCACCGGCTGCGACGACCGCCGGGTGCGCGTCTGGGACCTGGAGGAGCGCCGGATCACCGCGGTCCTCGACGGCCACACCGACCGGGTGTACGCGGTGGCGTTCGCCGCCGACGGCTCCTGGCTGGCCAGTGCCGCCTGGGACGGGGACGCCGTGATCTGGCGGGACGGGGTGGCCGTGCACCGGCTGTCCGGTCACACCGGAAAGCTGTGGACGGCCGCGGCGCATCCGCTGCGTCCGCTGCTGGCGACGGCCGGCGACGACCGCACGGTCCGGCTGTGGGACGCGCACACCGGGCGGGAGACGGCCGCGCTGAGCGGTCACACCGGGCGGGTGCTGGCGGTCGCCTTCAGTCCCGACGGCTCCCTGCTGGCCAGCGGCGGTGAGGACGGCACGGTCCGCCTCTGGGACGTCCCGGCCGACGGCCCGGCGGCCCTGCGCGCCACCCTGGTGGGTCTGCCCGGCGGCTGGGCCGCGCTGGCGCCCTCCGGCGGCTACAAGTACGAGGGCGACGTCACCGGCGAGTTCTGGCACGCGGTCGGCATGTGCCGGTTCGAGCCCGGGGAGCTGGACGGGCATCTGCCGGGGGTGCGGAACGTGCCGCTGGAGGATCCGCTGAGGTGAGACGTCAAGCGTCCTGGGCCGCCGTGTCGTAGCGCTCGCGGGCCTCGTGGACCTCCTCGATGTGAATCTCCGCCCAGTCCTTCACGGCGGTCAGGAGGACGGCGAGGCTGCCGCCGAGGTCGGTGAGTTCGTAGTCGACGCGGACCGGGACGGACGGCGTGACGGTGCGGCTGAGGAGGCCGTCGCGCTCCAGGGTGCGCAGGGTCTGGGTGAGCATCTTGGGGCTGACGCCGGCGAGCTTGCGGCTGAGGTCGCTGTAGCGCAGGGGTCCGGGCGAGAGGGCGGCGACGACGAGACTGACCCATTTGTCGCTGAGGCGGCCCAGGAGCTCGTTGGTGGGGCAGGCCCGCAGGAAGGCGTCGTACGCGACGCGCGCCTGCTCGCGCCGCTGGGCCGCGGTGGTGGTCGCCATGGCTTCCCTCCCGGGGACCTAGGCACTCTCAGGTAACTACTTCCGAATGGATAGTAGCTCTTCCTACGGTTGTCGCGGTACGGCGGAAAGCCGCACCAACAGCCTTTCAGTCATGGGGAGTCGAGATGCGTGCCGCAGTGGTGAGGGCGTTCGGTGAGCCCGAGGTCGTCGAGGTCGTGGAGACGGAGGTACCGGAGCCGGGGGCGCGACAGGTGAGGATCAAGGTGGCGGCGGCCACGCTGAACCCGGTGGACGCCGGGGTGCGGGGCGGGTTCTTCGGTGGGGCGGGCAAGCGCATCGGGTTCGGCTGGGACGTGGCCGGGACGGTGGACGCGACGGGCGTGGCCACGGCGTGGAGCGTCGGCGACGAGGTGGTGGCGCTGGATCCCGGCATGGTCCGTCCGGTGGGCACGCACGCCGAGTACGTCGTCGTCGAGACGGACGCGGTGGCGAAGGCGCCGGCCACGGTCGACGCCGTCCATGCCGCGACGCTGCCCCTGAACGCCCTGACCGCCGTCCAGGCCCTGGACCTGCTGGAGTTGCAGGAGGGGCAGTCGCTCCTGGTGACCGGCGCCGGGGGCGCGGTCGGCGGGTTCGCGGTCCAGCTCGCCGCCCGTCGCGGGGTGTCGGTGACCGGGCTGGCCAGGGCGGGCGACGAGGAGCTCGTACGGTCGCTGGGGGCCGCGCGCTTCACCTCCGGCGAGGTCGGGGCGGGCGGCGTCGACGCCGTGCTGGACGCGGCGGTGCTCGGTGGGGCGGCCCTGGAGTGGGTGCGGGACGGCGGCGCCTACGTGGGCGTGCGGCCCGGCGCGCATCCCGCGTCGGTGCGCGGGGTGCGGACGGCCGCCGTGGCGGTCGCCGCCGACGGGGCGCGGCTCGCGGAGCTGGCGGCGCTGGTGGACGAGGGGGTGCTGACGCTGCGGGTCGCCGAGACCTACCCCCTGGACGAGGCCGCGAAGGCCCACGCCCGCCTGGAGGAGGGCGGGGTACGGGGGCGGCTGGTGCTGGTTCCCTAGGCGCCGGTGCGCACCGTGAAGGCCGCCGTGTGGACCGTTCCGCCCGCCTTGAAGTCCAGGAAGAGGCGGTAGGCGCCCGCGCTGGGCGTGGTCGCGGCGAAGGAGACGTCCGGGCCCGAGGTGCGGCCCTCCCGGGCCTCGCCGTGCGGGTGCACATGGAGGTAGGCGAGGTCGCCCGAGCGCAGGGCGACGAGATGGCCGTAGGCGCCGAGGTAGGGCTGGAGGTCGGTGACCGGTCGGCCGTCGCGCTCGACGGTGAAGGTGAGGTCGCTCTCCGCCCCCGGCCGCAGTCGGCCGGCGAGGGTGACGGTGTAGCCGTCGACGGTCGTGGTGGGGGAGGGCGGGGCCGGTGCGGTCGCCTCGTACCGCCCGGTGACGGTGAGGTCGGCGCCCAGGGTGAGGCCCTTCTTCGCCCCGGCGGGGCGGAAGTCGGCGAAGACGCGGTAGGAGCCCGCCGTCGGGAGGTCGACCGGTGTGCTCCAGGTGCCGTCCGCGTCGCGGGTGGGGTGGAGGTGGCGGTAGGTGGTCAGCTCGCGCGAGGCGACGATCAGGTGGAGCTGCTTGGTGTGCTCGGTCGCGTAGGACGTGACCGGCTCCCCGTGCGCGTCCCTGATCGTGAGGCGCAGGGTGCCGGGCCGGCCGGCGGACAGGGTCCGGGTCTCCAGGTCGAGGGTGTGCCCGCCCTCGGAGACCTGGAGTCCGGCCGGGGTGAGCTGTATCTGCTCCGCCTCCTCGGAGTGCGCCTCGCCGTGGGCGGCGGCGGGTCGCGGGGGCGGAGAACCGGGCCCGATCCCCGCCCCGATGCCGTAGGCGGCACCGAAGACCACGGCGAGCCCGGCGGAGAACGCCCCGATCGTCTGGAGGGGTTTCATGGCGGGCTCCCGTCGTATTGCCGCTGTCGTCGCTAAATACCTCCCGGGGGTATTCAGCGATGATGTTATACCCCCCAGGGGTACCTCGCCACCCCTACTTGAGCGCCGCCAGGGCGATCCGCTGGGCCACCGCGTTCAGGCCCTCGCCCTTCGCGTTCGTGGAGTTGACCGAGTACACGAGCGTGCGGCTGAGATCGCGGGTGCCGAGGATCATGCTGCTGTAGCCGTAGCGGGCACCCGACTTGAGCCAGTAGACCGTCCCCTCGTACTCGAACCGCTGGAGCCCCGCGCTGTAGGTGGCGCCCTCGATGCCCGCCGGGACGGTGAACATCTCCCGCAGCTGCGGCCGTGGGACGATCCGGCCCCGGAAGAGCGAGGTGAGCAGGCGCTCGAGATCGGCGGTCGTGGAGATCATGCCGCCGGCCGCCTCGTCGGCGGGGATCCACTCGGTGACGTCGACGTACTCGGTGGTCCCGTCGGCCTTCTTGACCGCCTGGTAGCCGTGGTTGTGCGGGCCGAGGACGCGCGGGTCGTTGCCCGGGAAGTACGTGTCCCGCATGCCGGCCGGCGCGAGCACCAGCCGGGTGGCCCCGGAGGCGTACGACCGCCCGGTCACCTTCTCGATCAGCAGGCCGAGGAACGTGTAGTTGATGTTGAGGTAGTGCTGCTTCTCCCCCGGGCGGAACTCGGGCTCCTTCGCCCCCGCCGAGGCCGCGACCTCCCGCGCGGGGAGCGACTCGAAGCGATGGGCGTACACCTCCTCGAAGGTGTTCCCGAGTCCGTCGCCGGCCGGGATGCCGCTGGTGTGGTTGAGCAGCTGCCGAACGGTGATCGGCCGGAACTGCCGGCCGAGGAGCCCCGGCAGATAGCGCTGGATCGGCCGGTCCAGGTCGACCCTCCCCTCGGCCGCCAGCCGCAGCACGGCCGCCGCCGTCACCGTCTTCGTCGTCGACCCGGCCCGGAACCGCGCGTCCGGATCGGCCGCCCTGCCGCTCGCCAGGTCGTGCACTCCCGCGCTGCCGCGCCAGGTGCCGTCCCTACCGCCGACACGGACCAGGGCGGCGGTCGCGTCGGCGTCCGGGAGTCCGGAGAGCGCGGCGGCGAGCGCCTGTTCGTCGAGCGTGCTCGCCCGCTGGACGGCAGGGGCGGCGGCGAACGCGGGCGCGGCGGCCAGCGGTCCGGCCGCCGCGAGGGCGAGGACGAGGGAGGCGGCGAGGACGGTCGTGCGGCGACGAGCGCGCATGCGAGGACTCCTGGGAAAGGAAGGGGGGCGGTGATCGGAAGGTTCGTGAAGATCCTCCGGCGCGGCGCGAGGAAAGGGATCCTCACCGAGGAGGGCACCCGGCCCTGACCGGACCCGGAGCAACTCCCCTCACCGATGGGTGAGTTGTGAGGGGTGGCCCCTACGGGTGTCGAAAAAGTGTTATCCCCTGGCCGGTTCGGCCGTCCCCTCGGGTGTGATCTCCGACATTGCCAACCACGGGGGCCCGGCTGAGAGGGTGCGGGCATGAGGACGTACGCCGACGCCGAGGCCGGGCGGCACTGGCGGGCCACCGTCGCCGCCGCACAGGCGGGCGACCGCCAGGCCCTGGACGAGCTGGTCGCGGGCTGGCTGCCGCTGGTCTACAACATCGTCGGCCGCGCCCTGAACGGCCACGCCGACGTGGACGACGTCGTCCAGGAGACCATGCTGCGCGCCGTCGACAACCTCGGCTCCCTGCGCGACCCGGACAGCTTCCGCCCCTGGCTGGTGGCGATCGCCATGCGGCAGATCCGCGACCGGGCCCGCCGCAGGACCGCCACCCGCCTCGACGAGAGCGCGGCCCCCGAGGGAAGCGCCGACTTCGCCGAACTCACCGTGCTCAGGCTCCAGTTGGAGGGTCAGCGGCGCGAGGTCGCGGAGGCGGTGCGCTGGCTGGACGACGAGGACCGTCAGCTGCTGTCCCTGTGGTGGCTGGAGGTCGCCGGTGAACTCACCCGCCGCGAACTCGCCGCCGCCGTCGGCATCAGCCGGCAGCACGCCGCCGTGCGCGTCCAGCGGGTGAAGGAACGCCTCGAGGTCTCCCGGGGCATCGTGCGCGCCCTCGACGGCGCCTGCCCCGACCTGCGCGAGCTGACCGCCCGCTGGAACGGCCGCCCCGACTCCGTCTGGCGCAAACGGCTGGCCCGGCACATCCGGGGCTGCGGCTACTGCGGGGACACCCGCGAGACCGTCGTCCCGGCGGAACGGCTGCTCGTCGGCATCGCGCTGGTCCCCGTCCCGGTCGGCTTCACGCTCTCCCTCGGCCTCGGCGGCAAGACCGCGGCGGCCGTGACGGGCTCCGCCTCCGTCGGCTGGTCCGCGAAGGTGCTGGGCGCGCTGACCAAGCCCGCCGTCGCGGTGACGGCCGGCGCCACCCTCGCGGCGGGCGGCGTCTACGTCGCCGTACACCCGCCCGAGGACCCGCCGCCGCGCACCACCACCGTCCCCACGGCTGCGGCCACCACCGCCGGGCCGCGGCGCGCGCCGGTCCCGACCCCGTCCGCCGCACCGTCGGCATCCGCGTCCGCCTCCGCCTCCCCGTCCCCGTCGGCGACGAGGAAGGCGGAGTACGGCAGTGTCGTCGACGCCGTCGACAAGGCACCCGACCCCGACACCCCGCCCGGCGCCCTGCCGCACCGGCCCGAGCCCGGCATCACCAGCACCGGTGGCGCCCATGCCGTCATGAACCACCGCGGGGACGCGGTCACCCTCAGCGGCCGGGGCTATGTCCTCGTGCGCTGGCAGATCTCGCCGCGGTACCGGTCCGGCAGCCTGGTCCCGCCGTCCTGGACCGGCCTGAAGGGCAAGCTGTTCCACGTCGCCTCGGGCGGCGGGCGCCGGATGGACGACCCGACGAGCACCACCGACGCCACCGCCACCGGCATGGGCAGCGCGGCCACCGGATACACCGTCCTGCCCGCCGGCACCCAGCAGATGTGGCAGAACGAGTACTTCTACGTCGACGGCAGCGTCACCCTCACCGTGAACGAACGCGGCGCCGACTACGGCGTCAGCGTCTTCCCCAGCACCTGGGACGCCGTGGAGAAAGACATCGTCACCGGCCCGCCCGAGGGAGCGGTGCGCTACGGCCTGGTCCGGGACACCGGGGGCGACGACACCCCCGTGCCGCAGTACGTCACCCGCGACACCCCGGCCGACCCGGCGACGGTGGCTCAGACCTCACGGGTGTAGCGGTCCTGCGCGTCCAGCGCCTCGTCGCCGTGGTCGTGCGCCCAGGCGCCGAAGGCCTCGGGGCGAGCAGTGTCCGCCCCGGACCGGTGAGCGCGTACTCGACCCGGGGCGGCGACCCGCCGTACGCCCGCCGTGCCACCAACCCGTTGAACTCCAGCCGGCGCAGGGCCTCGGTCAGCACCTTCGGGCTGATCCCGCCGATGCGCGCCCGCAGCTCACCCGGGCGGGCCGGACCCTCCTTCAGGGCCCGGATCACCACCGGGTTCCAGGTGTGGGTGACGAGGTCGAAGGCGAGCCGGGTCCGGCAGTCGGCGAGGAAGTCCTGGTCGGCGGTCATCCGGTGGCCTGGCCCGGGCCGGTCTGCTGGAGGCGACGGCGGCGCTGCTGATCCGCCTGTGGCTCGGCGAGGGCGCGGACGCCCAGGCGATCTCGCCACCGCTGGCGTACGCCAGGGGCTGGTGCCGGGGCACTAGCTCGCGTCCCTGAGGCCGGTCAGGACGTCGATGCGGTTGGTGGTGATCGAGTCCACGCCCAGCTCGATCAGACGGCGCATCGAGCGACGGGTGTCCGGGGTCCACACGGAGAGCAGCCGGCCGCCGCGGTGGACCCGCTCGGCCAGGGCCCGGTCCACGAGGGAGAAGCGGTAGTTCAGCCAGCGCGGCTTGACCGTGTCGAGCAGGACCGGGCGCGGCGGCGCCACGCTGGTGCGGGTCAGGGCGATCTCGGCGGACGGATCGGCCGCCCGGACGGCGAGCATCTCCTCGGCGCCCGCGCAGTAGTAGGCGCGATCGGCCGCCCCCGCCTCGCGCACCGCGTCCACCACCCGTCGCGCCTGCCGCACGTCCCGGGTGCCCGGCAGGTCGATCATCACCCGGGTGCCCTCGGTCGCCGCGAGCGCCTCCGCGAGGGTCGGCACCCCGCCCGCCGTCAGTCCGCGCACCTCGTCGGCCGACAGCGACCGCAGCGGACGGTCCAGCTCCCACAGCCGCTTCAGCGTCGCGTCGTGCAGCAGCACGGGCACGCCGTCCCTGGTGAGGCGGACGTCGAACTCGACGGCGTCCGCGCCCAGGGCGAGCGCGGCACGCAGCGAGCCGAGCGTGTTCTCACGGAAGCGGTAGGGGGCGCCGCGATGGGCCACGGCGGTCAGCGTCTGCATGGGCCCATTGTGTCCGGGTCAGTCTGCGAGCCACGCGGCGGTGTACGTGTCGATCTCCGCGCTGATCCCGGCCTTGCCGGGACCGTCCAGGAAGGACGCCTCGACCGCGTTCTTCGCGAGGTCGGCGAGGCCGCGCTCGTCGAGGTCGAGGAGCCGGGCGGCGACCGCGTACTCGTTGTTGAGGTCGGTGCCGAACATCGGCGGGTCGTCGGAGTTGACGGTGACGAGGACCCCGGCCCGCACGAACTCCTTGATCGGGTGCTCGTCGAGGGTGCGGACGGCGCGCGTGGCGATGTTGGAGGTCGGGCACACCTCCAGCGCGACGCGGTGCTCGGCGAGGTGCGCGAGGAGCTTCTCGTCCTGCGCGGAGCTGGTGCCGTGCCCGATGCGTTCGGCGCGCAGGTGGGTGAGCGCGTCCCACACCGTCTCCGGGCCGGTCGTCTCCCCGGCGTGCGGCACGGACCTGAGGCCCGCGGCGATCGCCCGGTCGAAGTAGGGCTTGAACTGCGGGCGCGGTACGCCGATCTCGGGTCCGCCGAGGCCGAAGGAGATCAGCCCCTCCGGCCGGAGCCGGTCGTCCGTGGCGAGCCGCGCGGTCACCTCGGCGGACTCGAGCCCCGCCTCTCCGGGAATGTCGAAGCACCACCGCAGCACCGTCCCGAACTCCGCCTCGGCCGCCTTGCGGGCGTCCTCGATCGCGTCCATGAAGGCCCGCTCGTCGATGCCGCGCCGGGTCGAGGAGTACGGCGTGATGGTCAGCTCGGCGTACCGCACCTGCTGGCGGGCCAGGTCCCGGGCCACCTCGTACGTCAGCAGGCGGACGTCCTCCGGGGTACGGATGAGGTCCACGACGGACAGGTACACGTCGATGAAGTGCGCGAAGTCCGTGAACGTGAAGTAGTCGGCCAGGGCCTCGGCGTCGGTGGGCACCTTGGAGTCGGGGTGCCGGGCGGCGAGCTCGGAGACGATACGGGGGGAGGCGGAGCCGACGTGATGGACATGCAGCTCGGCCTTGGGCAGCCCGGCGATGAACGCGTGCAGGTCCCGCACCCCGGCACCGGCGGTGGGCCCGACGGGGGCACCGGAGGAGGTGGAGCCGGCGGGGGCGTGGGAACCTGCGGGGCTGCCGGACGCGGCGGCTGCGGCGGAGGCGTCGAGGCGGTCGGTCAAGGGGTCCTCCCCGGGACGGCGCCCCCGGCCGGACGAACGGACCGGACGGGACGCGGGTGATCGGCTGATCGGTGGGTCAGGGCCATCGTAGGCGGGGGGAGAGGGGAGGGGGCGACGGAGGTGGGGGTGCCGCTGAGACTCGGCCGTCGGCCTTCGGGCTGCGCCCGCGCGGGCATGGCTTGGGCCGTAGCATGACGGAACGTTCGACAGAGGGGACCCGTGCATGTCCGACGACGCGCCGACTCCGGCCGGTGACGCCGCCCGTGAAACATGGCCGGCCCCTGCCTCCACCGAGCCGGACGGCCCCGAGGACACGACTCCCGGGGTGCCGCTGGAGAAGGCGGCCGCGGTGCAGGCTCCGCCGGAGGGCGTGCGGTCGGAGGGAACGCGGTCGGACGAGGTCCACTCGGACGAGGTGCCCCTGGCCGAGGGTTCCGCCCCCGCCGCCGACACCCACGCGGCCTCCGCCCACACGGCCGTCACGAGCGAGCCGCCGCCCGAGACCGCGCCTGCCGCGGACGCGATACCGCAGCCTTCGGCGAACGGCACCGCCCCTGCGCCTTCGTCCTTCGCGGCCGGCGGCGCGGACGCGGTACCGCGGCCTTCGGCGAACGGCACCGCCCCTGCGCCTTCGTCCTTCGCGGCCGGCGGCGCGGACGCGGTACCGCAGCCTTCGGCGAACGGCACCGCCCCTGCGCCTTCGTCCTTCGCGGCCGGCGGCGCGGACGCGGTACCGCAGCCTTCGGCGAACGGCACCGCCCCTGCGCCTTCGTCCTTCGCGGCCGGCGGCGCGGACGCGGTACCGCAGCCTTCGGCGAACGGCACCGCCCCTGCGCCTTCGTCCTTCGCGGCCGGCGGCGCGGACGCGATACCGCAGCCTTCGGCGAACGGCACCGCCCCTGCGCCCTCGTCCTTCGCGGCCGGCGGCGCCCCGCGGCCTTGGCCCGCCCCGGCCACCTCACCGCCCCCGGCGAACGGCCCCACGCCTGTTCCCCCGGCGGACGCCGTACCCCCGCCCCTCGCAGTCGGCGCCGCCCCGCACTCCTGGGCCAGTCCCGTGCCCCCGCCCGCGCCGACCCCCTTCGCCTCCTTCCCTCCGCCGGATCCGGCCACCTTGGCGGCCGGTGCGCCGCCGAACCCCTTCGCGCCGCCCCTCGCCCAGACCGGTCCGGTGCCTCCGCCGCCGATTTCCCCGGACGGTCCCGGTCGGATGCCGTACGGCTACCCAGGGGCCTACGGCTATCCCGCCCCGGGCCCGGGCGGCCCCTACTGGCCCGGCATGCCGCCCATCGAGAGCAACGGGATGGGGGTGGCCTCGATGGTGCTGGGGATCGCCTCGGCCCTGATCTTCTGTGTGTGGCCGCTGGCTATCGTCACCGGCATCCTGGGCGTCATTTTCGGCGCGATCGGCCGCAGGAAGGCCGGCCGGGGCGAGGCCGGCAACCCGGGCCAGGCCCTGGCCGGGATCATCTGCGGCATCGCGGGCGTCGTCCTGGGAGTGGGCCTGGGCGTCCTGGTCTTCATGATCCCGGCCTAGCACCTGCCGGACGGGGGAGGGGAATGGCCCCCGGCCCCAGACCCCCGGCACCCCAGGACCTGGCCCCGGGCCCCGGCTCTCCCGCGCCCGAGACCCCCTGCTCTCCCGCGCCCTGGTCCCCTGCCCCGGCCCGGTTACCCCCGGCTCCGGCCCCCCGCCGCCCAGCCCGACTGCACCCCCGCCCGGCCCGCCGTCAGGCGCCCCTCACTCCCCTCTCAGCCGCTCCCGAGCCCCCATCAGCGCGAAGCCCAGGAGATTCGGCCCACGCCACCGCTCCGGATCCCCCGCCGCCTCGTCGTCCGCCGCGAGGCCGATGCCCCAGACGCGGTCGACCGGGCTCGCCTCGACAAGGACGCGGTCGCCCGTGCCGAGCAGGAAGCCGGTCAGCTCCGGGGTGGAGCGGAACTTGTGGACGCTGCCCTCGACGACGATCCGGAACCGCTCCCGCTCCCAGGTCCGCTCGTCGAAGCCGCGCACGAGCCGGCCCGCCTTCTTCGCCTGGGAGGGGTGCGCGGCGCCCAGCGCCCGCCGCTCCGCCTCCGCGTCACCGAACAGACGGGCCTTCTCCGCCATCATCCAGTGCTCGGCCGTCGCATAGCTCACCCCGTCCACCACGAACGGTGACGGCCACCACTGGCTGAGACAGCTCGAACCCAGCCGGCCGTCCGGCCGCGGGCGGTGTCCCCAGAAGTGCAGGTACTTGATCCTCGCCCCCGCCCGGACCTGCCTGACCAGGGCGTCCAGACCATCGATCCTCTCCATGCACGCCAGCATGGCAGGCACCACTGACACTGCGTCCCGCCTTTTCCGCCACGACTCGACACCTGGTCGACAGATTCCGTCGCGTAACCAAAAGGCAACAACGGAATCACTTGTTGGAGTGCCATTGCTCTGTCAGGATCGGCACTCAAATCAGGCTGGAGCTACGCCACCGGCCCCCGCACGAGGCGGGGCGAAGGCGGAGGAGAGCGACATGCAGAACCCGGGTACCGCCACCCCGGACACCACCGACAGGTTCCCCGCACGAGAACGCTTCGCGGACGGCGCTCAGTACATCGCGGGCCGCCTCACCCGGGGCACCTCGGGCCGCACCCACACCGTGATCGACCCGGCCACCGGCGAGGAGGTGTACACGTACGAACTGGCTTCCGCCGCCGACGTGGACGCGGCCGTCGCCGCGGCCCGCGCCGCCTTCCCCGGCTGGTCCGGCGCCACGCCCGGCGAGCGTTCCGACGCCCTGCACCGCTTCGCCGCCGTCCTCGCCGACCGCGCCGAGGAGTTCGCCCGCGCCGAGTCCCTCCAGTGCGGCAAGCCGCTGAAGCTGACGCGCGAGTTCGACGTCCCGGGGACGATCGACAACACGGCCTTCTTCGCCGGCGCCGCCCGGCACCTCCAGGGCCAGGCCGCCGGCGAGTACTCCGGCGACCACACCTCCTACGTCCGCCGGGAACCCATCGGCGTCGTCGGCTCCGTCGCCCCCTGGAACTACCCCCTCCAGATGGCCGCCTGGAAGATCCTCCCGGCGATCGCGGCGGGCAACACGATCGTGCTCAAGCCCGCCGAGCTCACCCCGCTCACCTCGCTGCTGTTCGCCGAGGCGGCGACGGCCGCCGGTATCCCGGACGGGGTGATCAACGTCGTGACGGGGACGGGGAAGGAGGCCGGTGAGCACCTCGTGGGACACCCCGACGTCGCGATGACCTCGTTCACCGGCTCCACCGCCGTCGGCCGGCGCGTCGCCGAGATCGCCACCGCCACCGTCAAGCGCCTGCACCTGGAGCTCGGCGGCAAGGCCCCCTTCGTCGTCTTCGACGACGCCGATCTGGAGGCCGCCGTCAACGGGGCCGTCGCCGGCGCGCTCATCAACACCGGGCAGGACTGCACGGCCGCCACGCGCGCGTACGTGCAGCGTCCCCTCTACGACGCGTTCGTCGAGGCGACCGCCGCCCTCATGGCGGGCGTGCGGGTCGGTGACCCGTTCGCGGCCGGCACGGACATCGGCCCGCTCGTCTCCCACGCCCAGCGCGACCGCGTCGCCGCCTTCGTCGACCGGGCGCGTGCCTACGCGCGCGTGGTGACCGGCGGCGAGGCCACCGGCGGCGACCTGGCGAAGGGCGCCTACTACCGGCCCACCCTGATCGCGGACGCCGCCCAGGACAGCGAGGTCGTCCAGTCCGAGATCTTCGGTCCTGTCCTGGTCGTCCTGCCCTTCGACACCGACGACGAGGGCATCCGGCTCGCCAACGACACGCCGTACGGGCTCGCCGCCTCCGCGTGGACCCGGGACGTGTTCCGGGCGAACCGTGCGACACGCGAGATCGCCGCGGGATGCGTGTGGATCAACGACCACATCCCGATCATCAGCGAGATGCCGCACGGCGGGTACAAGGCCTCCGGCTTCGGCAAGGACATGTCAGCGTATTCGTTCGACGAGTACACCCAGATCAAGCACGTTATGTTCGATAACACGGCGGTGGCCCGGAAGCCCTGGCACCGCACGATCTTCGGGGACCGATAGCCACAGCCCCGGCCGCTCACCGCGGCCGGCTTCCCGAAAGGGCACCAAGCGATGAGGCAGTACGAGCCCGACCGCCCGACCCCGGTCGAAGTGGCCGCCATGCGGCGCAGTCTCCGCAGCGGCAGGGCCGCCATGACCCGACGGTCGCTGATGGGCGGCGCGCTCGCGGTGGGCGGCGTCGGGGCCCTGAGCGCCTGCGGAATCCCCGCGGCCGGCAAGTCCCAGGGTGGCGTCTCCGCCGACGACCACTCGGAGAAGGAGAAGGTCGTCAACTTCTCCAACTGGCCCGAGTACATCGACGTGGACGACAGCGAGCAGCACCGTCCGACGCTGGACGCGTTCCGCAAACGGACCGGCATCAAGGTCACGTACACCGAGGACATCAACGACAACGACGAGTTCTTCGGCAAGATCCAGCCGCAGCTCGCCGCCGGTCAGGACACCGGCCGCGACCTCATCGTCCTCACCGACTGGCTGGCCGCCCGCATGATCCGGCTGGGCTACGTCCAGAAGCTGGACGCGTCCAACCTGCCGCACGCCTTCGCCAACCTGTCGGACCAGTTCCGCAGCCCCGACTGGGACCCGGGGCGCGCCTACTCGTACCCCTGGCAGGGCATCTCGACGGTCGTCGCGTTCAACAAGAAGGCGCTCGGCGGCGTCGAGGTGAAGTCGGTCTCCGACCTGCTCGACAACCCGGCGCTCAAGGGCCGGGTCGGCCTGCTGACGGAGATGCGCGACACCGTCGGCATGACCATGCTCGACATGGACATCGACCCGGCGAAGTTCACCGACGACGACTACGACGCCGTGATCGCCCGGCTCCAGAAGGCCGTCGACAAGGGCCAGATCCGCCGCTTCACCGGCAACGACTACACGTCCGACCTCAGCAAGGGCGACCTGGCGGCCTGTGTCGCCTGGGCCGGCGACATCGTGCAGCTCCAGGCCGACAACCCGGACGTCGACTACGTCATCCCCGACAGCGGATACATGACGTCGACGGACAACATGCTGATCCCCAACAAGGCGCGCCACAAGACGAACGCCGAGCGGCTCATGGACTACTACTACGAGCCGGGGCCCGCCGCCGAACTCGCCGCGTACATCAACTACGTGAGTCCGGTTGCGGACGTGAAGCCGTACCTCGCCAAGATCGACGAGTCGGCGGCGGACAACCCGCTGATCGTTCCCGACAAGGCCATGCAGGCCAAGTCCCATGCCTTCCGCTCCCTGAGCTCGAAGGAAGAGACGGCCTACCAGCAGCAGTTCGCGAAGCTCACAGGGGCGTGACGACCATGACGAAAGACAGCAGCGGCGACGTCCGCCTCTCCGGCATCAGCAAGACCTACGGCTCCTTCACCGCCGTGCAGCCGCTCGACCTGACCGTCCCGCAGGGCTCGTTCTTCGCCCTGCTCGGCGCCTCCGGCTGCGGCAAGACCACCACCCTGCGCATGATCGCCGGACTGGAGGAACCTTCCTCCGGCACCGTCCACCTCGGCGACCAGGACGTCACCGCCCTCCCGCCGTACAAGCGCCCGGTGAACACCGTCTTCCAGTCCTACGCCCTCTTCCCGCACCTCGACATCTTCGAGAACGTCGCCTTCGGTCTGCGCCGACGCGGCATCAAGTCGGTGAAGAAGCAGGTCGAGGACATGCTCGAGCTGGTGCAGCTCGGTGAGCAGGCCCGCAAGAAGCCGCACCAGCTCTCCGGCGGCCAGCAGCAGCGCGTCGCCGTCGCCCGCGCCCTCATCAACCACCCCAAGGTGCTCCTCCTCGACGAGCCCCTCGGCGCCCTCGACCTCAAGCTGCGCCGCCAGATGCAGCTCGAGCTCAAGCGCATCCAGACCGAGGTCGGCATCACCTTCGTGCACGTCACGCACGACCAGGAGGAGGCCATGACCATGGCCGACACCGTCGCCGTGATGAACGCGGGCCGCGTCGAGCAGCTCGGCTCGCCCACCGACCTCTACGAGAACCCGCAGACCACGTTCGTCGCCAACTTCCTCGGCACCTCCAACCTCATCGAGGCCGAGGTCGACACCAAGAGCGGCGACGACATCGTGCTGAGGGCGGGCGGCGGCAAGCTCGTCCTGCCCGAGGCCCGCTGCTCCGCGCCGACCACGGCCGGCGGCAAGGTCCTGGTCGGCGTACGCCCGGAGAAGATCTCCCTCACCCACGCCGACGACGCCGGCGAGATCCCCGAGGGGCGCAACCGCATCACCGGGAAGATCGCCCACTCCTCCTTCATCGGTGTCTCCACCCAGTACGTCATCGACAGCACGGTCTGTCCCGAGTTCGAGGTCTACGCCCAGAACCTGGACCGCGACCCCCGCCTCGCCCCCGGCGCCGACGTCGTCCTGCACTGGAGCCCCGCCCACACCTTCGGTCTGGACGCGGCCCAGGACATCGACGCCGGCATCGACGAACAGGTGGCGGTCTGAGATGGCCACGCTGACCGAGGCTCCCCCGCCGCTCTCCCCGCCGGCGCCCGCGCGGAAGCCGCCGCGCAAGCGGGGCCGCATGACGCCGTACTGGCTGCTGCTGCCCGGCCTGCTCTGGCTCGTCGTGTTCTTCGCGCTGCCGATGATCTACCAGGCCTCCACGTCCGTGCAGACGGGCTCCCTGGAGGAGGGCTACAAGGTCACCTGGCACCTCGCGACCTACTGGGACGCGCTGAGCGAGTACTGGCCGCAGTTCCTCCGCTCGGTCCTCTACGCGACCGCCGCGACGCTCCTGTGTCTGATCCTCGGCTACCCGCTGGCGTATCTGATCGCCTTCCGCGCGGGCCGCTGGCGGAACCTGATCATGATCCTGGTCATCGCGCCGTTCTTCACCAGCTTCCTGATCCGCACCCTCGCCTGGAAGACGATCCTCGCCGACAGCGGCCCGGTCGTCGGTGCCCTCAACACCCTGCACGTCCTCGACGTCACCGACTGGCTCGGCTGGACCTCCGGCGACAGAGTCCTCGCCACCCCGCTCGCGGTGGTGTGCGGACTGACGTACAACTTCCTGCCGTTCATGATCCTGCCGCTCTACACCTCGCTGGAGCGCATCGACGGACGGCTGCACGAGGCGGCGGGCGACCTGTACGCCACCCCCCTCACCACCTTCCGCAAGGTGACCTTCCCGCTGTCGATGCCCGGTGTCGTCTCCGGCACGCTGCTGACCTTCATCCCGGCGGCCGGCGACTACGTCAACGCCGAACTGCTCGGCTCCACCGACACCCGCATGATCGGAAACGTCATCCAGACCCAGTTCCTGCGCGTGCTGGACTATCCGACGGCGGCGGCCCTGTCGTTCATCCTGATGGCGGCCATCCTCCTCATGGTGACCGTCTACATCCGCCGGGCCGGGACGGAGGATCTGGTCTAAATGACTGTCGTCAACTGGTTCAAACGCCATCTCGTCGTCATCGCGGGACTGCTGACCCTCGGCTATCTCCTGCTGCCCAACATCGTCGTCACGGTGTTCTCCTTCAACAAACCGAAGGGGCGCTTCAACTACGAGTGGCAGCAGTTCTCCACCGACGCCTGGAAGAACCCCTGCGGCGTCGCCGGAATGTGCAACTCGCTGTCGATCAGCCTCCAGATCGCGATCTGGGCGACCATCGGCGCCACCCTGCTCGGCACGATGATCGCCTTCGCGCTGGTCCGCTACCGCTTCCGCGCGCGCGGCTCCGTCAACTCGCTGATCTTCCTGCCGATGGCGATGCCCGAGGTCGTCATGGCCGCCTCGCTGCTCACCCTGTTCCTGAACCTGGGCGCGCAGCTGGGCTTCTGGACGATCCTCATCGCGCACATCATGTTCTGCCTCAGCTTCGTCGTCGTCGCCGTCAAGGCACGCGTCCTGTCCATGGACCCGCGCCTCGAACAGGCCGCCCAGGACCTCTACGCCGGACCGGTGCAGACCTTCCTGCGCGTCACCCTGCCCATCGCGGCCCCCGGCATCGCCGCGGGCGCGCTGCTCGCCTTCGCGCTCTCCTTCGACGACTTCATCATCACCAATTTCAACGCGGGCTCGACGGTCACCTTCCCCATGTTCGTCTGGGGCTCGGCACAGCGCGGAACGCCCGTCCAGATCAACGTCATCGGCACGGCCATGTTCCTGATCGCCGTCCTGCTCGTCCTGACGTCCATGGTCATCGGCAACCGCCGCAACAAACAGAAGGCATAGAGGGAGTTGAAATCATGGCCCCAAGCGCCATGAACCGTTGGATCACTTCTCTTTCCGACGCCCAGCCGTCGCCGTACTGGCTGGAGGACCCCGGCAAGCCCCACCCCGAGCCCGCCCTCACCGGCGCCGACAGCTGCGACCTGCTGGTCGTCGGCGGCGGCTACAGCGGACTGTGGACCGCGCTCGTCGCCAAGGAGCGCGATCCACGGCGGGACGTGGTGCTGCTGGAGGGGCGCGAGGTGGGCTGGGCCGCCTCGGGCCGCAACGGAGGCTTCTGCGCGGCCTCCCTCACCCACGGGCTGCCCAACGGGCTCGCCCGCTGGCCCGACGAGATCCACACCCTGCAGGAGCTGGGCGCCCGCAACCTCGACGAGATCGAGGCGGCGATCGCCCGGCACGGCATCGACTGCGACTTCGAACGCACCGGCGAGATCGACGTCGCCACCGAGACCTACCAGGCGTGGGAACTGCGCGACTGGTACGAGGAACTCGAGCGCAAGGGCCTCGCGGACGGCATCGACTTCCTCGACGCCGACCAGGTCCGCGAACAGGTCGCCTCACCCACCTTCGAGGCGGGCCTGTACGACCGGCGGGGCGTGGCCATGCTCCACCCCGCCAAACTGGCCTGGGGCCTGAAGCGGGCCTGCGTCCGGCTCGGCGTCCGCGTGTACGAGCACACACCCGCCCTGGACCTGAAGGCCTACGGCGCCGGGATGACCGTCCGCACGCCGTACGGCCGGGTCCGCGCCCGGCAGGTCGCCCTCGGCACCAACATCTTCCCCAGCCTGGTCAAGCGGGTGCGGGCGTACACCGTCCCGGTCTACGACTACGCCCTGATGACCGAACCCCTCACCGCCGAGCAGCTCGGCGCGATCGGCTGGAAGAACCGCCAGGGCCTCGGCGACTCCGCCAACCAGTTCCACTACTTCCGGCTGTCCGCCGACAACCGGATCCTGTGGGGCGGCTACGACGCGATCTACCCGTACGGCGGCCGGGTCCGCGCCGAGTACGACGACCGGCCGGAGACGTACGCCAAGCTCGCCGGGCACTTCTTCACCTGCTTCCCGCAGCTGGAGGGCGTCCGCTTCACCCACGCGTGGGGCGGCGCGATCGACACCTGCTCCCGCTTCTCCGCGTTCTTCGGCACGGCCCACCACGGAAAGGTCGCCTACGCCGCCGGGTACACCGGCCTCGGCGTGGGCGCCACCCGCTTCGGCGCCGAGGTGATGCTGGACCTGCTCGCGGGGGAGGACACCGAGCGGACCCGGCTGGAGATGGTCCGCAGGAAGCCGCTGCCCTTCCCACCGGAACCGTTCGCCTGGACCGGGATCGCGCTCACCAAGTGGTCGCTGGCCCGGGCCGACGCGCACGGCGGACGGCGCAACCTGTGGCTGCGGACCATGGACCGGCTCGGCCTGGGCTTCGACAGCTGACCCGCCCTCCGCGGCGGTGACCCGGTTCACTCCAACGGGTGGCAGGAACCCGCGTAATGCAAGGCCAGGACCTCCCTCTCCCTCCTGACGCGACCGCGTCGACGAGAGAGGGAGGTCTTCTCATGGCTGGGGCGAAGTCGGCGGCCGAGTGGCTGGCATCCGTCGCACCGGATCCCGAGGCCTGCCGCTGGGAGTGGGAGCGCAACCCCCTGGGGGTCGCGCTGCTGCCGGCGGGCAGGGCCTGGGACGTGCTCATCCTGCCGGGCGAACTCGGCTACCCGACGCTCGACGTCCTCACCCGCATCCTCGGCCGGCCGGGGCCCGTGCTGGTCGACTTCGGGGACCACCGCATGGGCTTCTTCGTGCCCCCCGGCACGGCCGCCAACTGGCTCGGCACCGGTGTCCGCACGGCGGGCGCGGGCACCTGGATCGTCGTCCCGTACCCGAACCGCTCCACCGGCACGGTCCGCTGGCTCGTCCCCCCGGACGGCTCCGGCACGCTGACGGATCCGGCGCTGCTGGAACTGGCCATGCACGAGGCGGCCGCCGGTTTGGCCGACTAGGGGGTGTTTCGAAAGTGCCGCACAGCACCCGCGGCGCCCGGCACGTCCTCGCGCCGCACCGGCCGAAACCCCAAGTACGTCCAGTACGAGGGCTTTCGTCCGGCACGCCGAGAGCACGCACCGGACACCGCGGGCACCGCACAGGACTTTCGCAACACCCCCCAGACGTGTGCCGCGCTGTGTCGTCGGTCGGCCGCTGCGCCGCTGTGGCCGGTCGCGCCCACGCGGCGGAGCCGCAGATCGATACAGCCCCGCGCCCCTCAGGTGCGCCGCAGAGCCGCTTCTCAGTCCGGCGCCGTCGCCTTCAACGCCAGCCACAACTCCATCCGTACGTCCGGGTCGTCCAGGGACCGCCCGAGGATCTCCTCGACCCGCCGCATCCGGTAGCGCAGCGTGTGCCGGTGCACCCCCAGATCGGCCGCCGCCGCGTCCCACTGGCCGTGCCGGGACAGCCAGGCCCGCAGCGAGGCCACGAGGTCGCCGCGCCCGGTCGCGTCGTGCTCGTACAGCGCCCGCAGCAGACCGTCCGCGAACGCCTTCACCGCGTCGTCCGCGAGCAGCGGCAGCACCGAACCCGCCGCGAGCTGCTCGTGCTCGACGAGGACCCGGCCCCTGCGCCGGGCCACCGACAGCGCCTGCTCGGCCTGCCGGTACGCCGCCGCCGCCGCGATCGGACCGGCCGGCGCCGACAGGCCGACGACCAGCTCCTCGTCCGCGTGTTCCTCGCCGTTCGCGCGGGCGCCCTCCAGCATCGCCGCGCACCGCGCCACCGCGGCGACGGCCGCGCCCCCGTCCGACGCCAGCACCACCAGCCGCTCGCCCTCGGGCACCACCAGCACGGCCTCGCCGGACCGGGCGGCGGCGGACTCGGCCACCTCGGACAGACCGCCGAGGGGGTCACGGTCGGGCTCGCTCCCGGCCGTCGGCCCGGATTCCGCGACGATCACCCGGAACGGGGCGTCCAGCAGCGCGCCGTAGAGATCGCCCGCGACGGCGCGGGCGTGGTCCGGCTCGCCCGCCAGAAGCATCCGCAGGACCGCCGTGCCGATGCGCTGCTCCGCCGCCTGAAGGGAGCGGGAGCGTTCCGTCGTGAGCGTGAGCAGGGCGATCGCGGAGTGGACGGCGTACCGCTCGGCCGTGCCGAGGGCGGCGGCCGTGCCGACGGCGAGCGCGGCGCGCGGCCGGCGACCGGTGCCCAGGGTGTGCAGCTCGACCCGGTCGGTGTTCTCCACGCTCTCGCCGCCCTCGGCCGACCCGGCCCCGGCGACCACCGCCGACGCCGGCGCGGGGCGCTCGCGCAGCCGCTCCACGTCCGCCGTGAGCCGCGCGGCCCGCCGGCCCGCCCACTCCGGTGCGGTCGCGACGACGGCGCCCGAGGCGTCGTAGAGCGCCGCCCAGCCGTCGACCTGGGAGGCGAGCGCGGCCAGCAGCCCCTCCGGGCCGTCCGTGAGCGCCTGTTTCGTCAGCTCCCGCTGGGCGGCGAACCCGGCCGTCACCGCCCGGTACTGATCGGCCGCGATCGCCGCCGACACCGCCTTGCTGATCGCGAGGAACGGTGTCCGGCGCGGCACCTCCAGCAGCGGCAGGCCCTCCTGCTCGGCCGCGTCGACGAGCGCCTTCGGGATCTCGTCGTAGTTGACGCCGACCGCGAAGCCGAGTCCGACCACCCCGGCCCCGGCCAGGCGCTTCACATAGCGCCGCATGGCCTCGGGGTCCTCCGCGTCCAGCTTCAGCGCGGTGATCAGCAGCAGTTCCCCGCCCTCCATGTACGGCACGGGGTCGGCGAGCTCGCTGACATGCGCCCAGCGCACCGGCACGTCCAGGCGGTCCTCGCCCGCCCGCACGGTCAGCTTCAGCGCGGAGTGGTGGACGAGCGAGGCGAGCGTGGGAGGCATGGGGCCTTCAGAGGGGTCGGACGAGAGGGACCGGCGGGATGATCTTTGGCCGCTGCGTATGAAGGGCCTGTGCCGATTCTGCCTCAGCGTACGGTCCCCCGTACGCCCCTTCAGCCTCTGAGGTCCACCAGCAGCGGCGGCGCGTGCTCGCCCCCGACGCTCGTCAGCGACAGCACCGCGTGACCCGGCGGCACCTCGTGCGCGAGCTGGGACGCCGACCACCGCTCCCGCTCGACCTGCCGCACGGTCACCGCGTCCGTCGTCACCGCCTTGCCGGTCACCAGCTTGCGCAGGGCGTGGATGGCCCGGGTCATCGGCTGGTCGGCGAAGACGGTGTGCTTGGCGACCTCCGTGGTCTCCACCCACTCGGTGCCCCAGGTCTGCGCGAACCGGCCGCCGTCCCAGGTGGTGATCCCGGAGAACGCCATCCGGCAGCCCACCGCCCCGTACAGCGGCCCGTGCAGCGCCTCCGGTACGTCCGCCACGGTGCGCAGGGCGAGGACCACGCCGGCGTTCCGCGAGCGCAGCCGCTGGATCCGGCGCACCGAGTCGGCGGTCACCGTGCCGGTCGCGTCGTCGAGGACCAGACAGGCGAAGTGCGCCCGCCGCCCCTCCCGTACGACGGCGTGGAACTGGGCCAGGACCAGCCGGGTGATCAGCCGGCCCGCCTCCTCATGACCCCGCTCGGGCAGGTCCACGCGGACCCGCAGCGGGTGGTGGGCGACGGCCCGCAGGGAGAAGGCGCGGTGGGTTTCCCCGCCTCCGCCGAAGAACCCGTCGAACACCGGCCGGTTCAGCAGCGCCAGCCGGTCGGCGAGGGCGCGCCCCGGGTCGCCGGGCGCCCCCGTCTGCCGTACACGCGCCTCCAGCTCCCTGCGCATCACGTCGTTCCCGGCCACGGCGGCCCGCAGCGCGCCCAGCGCCCCCGGCTCACCCTCGAGGAGTTCACGCAGCTCACCCAGGTCGGGGAACCGGCCGTGCGCCGCCCGGTAGGGGCCCAGGAGCTGGGCGAGCGCGGTCGCCGCGCCCTGCCCGCTCACCGTGTCCAGATCGCCGACGAGGGCCTCGGCGAGGATCTCGGCCGCCTCGTCGGGGTCGTCGGACTCGGCGTACGGGTCCAGGTCGTGCACCGAGGACGGGTCGCCGATCCGGACGATCACGTCGTAGGAGGAGTCGGCGCCGAGCGGGGCGCCGCCGGGCGAGGACACCGCGACCACCGCGCAGCCCCCGGTCAGCGACTGCAGCGCCAGGGCTTCCGTCAGCGGCTCGATCAGCGTGCGGGTCTTGCCCGCGCCGGACGGGCCGATCGCCAGGAGCGAGGTGCCGAGCACGTCCGGGCCGAGCGCGGCGCCGGCGTCGTGGTAGGCGGCCGGGCTGCGCTCGGCGGCCACCCAGCGGCCGATGCGGACCTGCCCGGCGAGCAGATCGTGGCGGGCGGCGCGGCGGGGCAGGTCACGGGCGCCGGAGGGGTGGGTCCAGGCGGCCCCGCCCTGCCGCAGCACGGTCTCCCGGAACTCGGGCAGCCCCACCGTCCACGCCCGCCGCACCCGCGCGCAGTCGACGTCGTTCATCCGCCCGGCGGCCACCTCACCGGTCAGCAGCTCGGCGACCTCGACCTGCCCGGCGTCCCGCAGCTCGGGCCACTGGGAGGGGGGCCGCGCGACGACGGGAGCGGGCGTCTTCGGGTTCTTCCGGGCGGCGAGTCGTTCCTGCAGATACGGCCACCAGCCGCCGACCTTGGCGAACGGCCACACCACGAGCAGGGTGATCACCGCGTACAGGGTGTCCGTGAACAGGACCGAGGCGAACAGTTCGTAGCTCCCGCTGATCAGGACGATCAGCGAGAACAGCGGGTCGACGACCGGCAGCGCGTCCCAGCCGACCCCGAAGGCGCCGGGGAACACGAAGCTGAGCGCGGCCAGCGCGCACAGCAGGGCGAGCAGGGCCCGGGCGGGCTGCGGACGGCGGCCCACGAAGTGCCGCAGCGCCTCCGGCCAGCTGCCCAGCCGGCCCATCGTGAAGAGGAGGACCGCGAAGAAGACACCGTCGTAGACGACCCGGGCCTCGGCGCCCTCGGTGGTCTTCGGCGAGGCGATCGTGCCGCCCCACCACCAGTCGCCCGGCGTGAACAGCCGCAGCAGCGTGAACTGGTACGGCAGGCTGCCGCGCCGCCACAGCGACCACAGCACCAGCGCCACCACCAGCGGCACCAGCATCCCGATCACCGTCACGGGCGCGAGCCGCTCCACCGTGCGGTCACCCTTCGGGGGCCGGTACCCGAACCGCCAGACACCGGGCTTCGCGGCGGGACGCGGCTCGTCGAGCCAGCTCCCCACGGCCGAGGCGGTCGGCGGGGCCGCGGGCCGCGGCGGCACCTGTGGCGGTCCCGCCGGGCGCGGTACAGGATTCGCATGCGTGCCGCGCGCGTCCCGCATCCCGTCGCTGTCCATCGCCCTTGCCCCCTGACCAGCCGCTCCGTCCACCATCAGCGGTCAATCTAACGCCCCGGCAAGGGGAGTTCACCGCATACGGGGCCGGGTGGCACGGATCGCCGCTCACCCGTCACTGTCCACGGCGGACAACCGGCCCCGCCGACAACGCCCACATGGAGCATGCCGACCCCCCGTTCCCCGTCCTAGCCTGCGAGAAAAGAAAGAAATGAAGGACAGCGTCCGCGCACCGCGTGCGTGAAAACCCCCAGGAGCCCTCATGACCGCCCTTCCGCAGGAGCGCCGGATCGTCACCGCCATCCCCGGCCCGAAGTCGCAGGAGCTGCAGGCCCGCCGTGTCGCCGCGGTCGCCCAGGGCGTCGGCTCCGTGCTGCCGGTGTTCACCGCGCGCGCGGGCGGCGGAATCATCGAGGACGTCGACGGCAACCGTCTCATCGACTTCGGCTCCGGCATCGCCGTGACCAGCGTCGGCGCCTCCGCCGAGGCCGTCGTACGCCGCGCCTCCGCGCAGCTCGCCGACTTCACCCACACTTGTTTCATGGTCACCCCGTACGAGGGCTACGTGGAGGTCGCCGAGGCCCTCGCCGAGCTGACCCCGGGCGACCACGCCAAGAAGTCGGCCCTGTTCAACAGCGGCGCCGAGGCCGTCGAGAACGCCGTGAAGATCGCCCGCGCCTACACCAAGCGCCAGGCGGTCGTCGTCTTCGACCACGGCTACCACGGCCGTACCAACCTCACGATGGCACTGACGGCGAAGAACATGCCGTACAAGCACGGCTTCGGCCCCTTCGCGCCCGAGGTCTACCGCGTCCCCGTCGCCTACGGCTACCGCTGGCCGACCGGCCCGCAGAACGCGGGCCCCGAGGCCGCCGCGCAGGCCATCGACCAGATCACCAAGCAGGTCGGTGCGGACAACGTGGCCGCGATCATCATCGAGCCGGTGCTCGGCGAGGGCGGCTTCATCGAGCCCGCGAAGGGCTTCCTGCCCGCGCTGAGCAAGTTCGCCGCCGACAACGGCATCGTCTTCGTCGCCGACGAGATCCAGTCCGGCTTCTGCCGCACCGGCCAGTGGTTCGCCTGCGAGGACGAGGGCATCGTCCCGGACCTGATCACCACCGCCAAGGGCATCGCGGGCGGTCTGCCGCTCGCCGCCGTCACCGGCCGCGCCGAGATCATGGACGCCGCGCACGCGGGCGGCCTGGGCGGCACCTACGGCGGCAACCCGGTGGCCTGCGCGGGTGCGCTCGGTTCGATCGAGACGATGAAGGAGCTCGACCTCAACGCGAGGGCGAAGGCGATCGAGTCGACGATGAAGGCCCGCCTCACGGCGATGGCCGAGAAGTTCGACGTCATCGGTGACGTCCGGGGCCGTGGCGCGATGATCGCCATCGAGCTGGTCAAGGACCGTACGACCAAGGAGCCCAACCCGGAGGCCACCGCCGCGCTCGCCAAGGCCTGCCACCAGGAGGGGCTGCTGGTCCTGACCTGTGGCACGTACGGCAACGTGCTGCGCTTCCTGCCGCCGCTGGTCATCGGCGAGGACCTGCTGAACGAGGGCCTCGACATCATCGAGCAGGCCCTGGCCGGCGTCTGACCCACAGCCGTTCCCCAGGGACGGCAGGCGGTGTGAAGAAGGTGTGCGGGGTGCATGGCGGGTGGCGCATCCGGCTGTCGTACCGCCCGTCACTGCCGTACGTTCTACCCAGATGAGAGATACACCCGTCCGCAGGCGACTGCGGACGGAACCCCCAGGCCGGGGCCTCCCCAGCTTCGACCTGGTCGTGCCCTCGCGCACACAACCGGAGCCTCGTGCTTCGGATCTCCTCACCGATCGGACCGTCGCCCGCCCCAAACCCCCCGGGGCGGCCGGCATTCCGATCCGGACGGCCACCTCGGAACCATCCCCCCCGTTCCGGGGTGGCCGACCTCCTTCTCCCACCCCCCAGGGCCCCTCAGCGCCATGTGGCGGGAAATCAACCCTCAATCGGCCGCGAACAGTTGAATACTTTGCGAAGTCGGTAAACGAAGGGTAAATGTAGGGCGACTTGTCATGAACGGTTCCCGGGGGGGAATTGGTGTCGGAACCAACCATCACCGTTGTCATCGGCGCGTACAACGCCATGCCCTATCTGACCCGCTGTCTCCGGTCGGTGGCCGAGCAGTCCTTGGGGGAGTACACCCTGGAGTGCCTGGCCGTCGACGACGGTTCGACCGACGGCACCGGCCAGGAGCTGGACCGTTTCGCCGCCGAGCATCCCGGCCTCTTACGCGTGGTCCACCAGCCGAACTCCGGCGGGCCCAGTGGCCCCCGCAACGTCGCCCTCGGCCTGGCCAGAGGCCGGTACGTCTTCTTCCTCGACGCCGACGACCACCTCGGCCCGCACGCCATGCGCCGGATGACCGACATGGCCGAGCGCAACGGCTCCGACGTGGTGCTCGGCAAATACGTGGGCGTCGACTGCGACGTACCCCGCTCCATGTTCGAGGCCAACCAGGAGGTCGTCGACCTCGCGACCTCCCGCGTCTGGAACGCCCTGACCCCGCACAAGCTCTTCCGCCGCTCCTTCGTCGAGGAACGGGGCCTGCGTTTCGACGAGGACATCCGCATCGGTGAGGACCGCCTCTTCGTCACCAAGGCCTATCTCCAGGCCTCCGTGATCTCGGTGGTCGCCGACGAGGACTGCTACTACAAGGTCAAGCGCGACGACAACGGCAACATCACCAGCAGCTACAGCGACCTGGCCAAGCGTTTCGAGACCGCCCGGCGGATCATGGCCGCGATCGCCGCGCACAGCGAACCCGGCCCCGTGCGCGACGCCGCCCTGCTGCGCACCTTCCGGGGCGGTCTGCTGGACTCCTTCTCCTGGCGCTTCCCGCAGTTGGAGGAGGACCGGCAGATCGAGGCCATGGAGATGGTCAAGGAACAGGTCGACGCGTTCTACACCCCGGACATCGACGCGCGGATGACCGTGCCGCACCGCCTCTTCGCGCACTGCGCACGGCACGGTCTGCGCCACGAGCTGATCGACCTCATCGAGTTCCTGAAGGAGGAGCGGGCCGGCCGCCGGGCCCCGCACGAGATCGTGGTCGACGGCGGCCGCGCCTACGCGGCCTACCCCCACTTCCGTGACGGGCGGACCGGTATCCCCGACTCCTGCTTCGACGTCACCGACGGTCTGCGCCAGGACGACCGCCTCGACGCCGTGCGGTGGAAGGGCAAGGGGCGGCGCGGAGTCCTCCGCCTGCACGGCCACGGCTTCATCGAGAAGGTCCTCACCCGCGATCCCGCCACCGCACTCGTCCTGCGGGCCCGCGCCGACGGCCACGAGATACACATCCCCACCCGCGCGGCACCCGGCGCCGGCCACGGCGAGGCGGGCTTCACCGCCGACATCGACATCAGGACCGCCCTCGACGGGCGCCCGCTGCCCCAGGGCATCTGGGACGTCTACCTCAACGTCCGCACCCAGGGACTGAGCACCCGCCGCCGCTACGGCGCCCGCAAGGCCCCCGACCTCGCCCCCGCCACCGGCGGTACCACCGGCGACCTCACGGTCAAGCCGTACTACACCCCGTACGGCAACCTGAGCCTCGACATCAAGCACACGAAGCGCACCCGCAGAAGGCTCAGAGGCCTGGGCCGAAGGATCAGCGCGGGCCGCCTGAGGGGGCTCGTGCGCCCCGACCGCCGCAGGCGATAGGGCGCGGGGCCGCGTCGGCGCGCGGCCCGGCCGCGTGGGCGCGACCAGCCACGACGCACCCGCACCCGAATGACGGCGCCCTCTCGGCACGCAGCACGCCGCACGCCCGCGGAGCGCCCCGTGCTGAGAGGCTGTACCCCATGCCCACCAGTCCCCACCAGCAGACCGAGGACCGTACCCCCGCGGCACCCGCCCCCACCCCGAGACGGTCCCTCGGCCTGCTGACGGTCCCCCTCCTCGTCCTCCCCGCCCTCCTCCTCGCCCTGATCACCTGGCAGGTGATGACCGACGGCCCCCTGCTCACCCTGGACGGCCACCTCAGCCACGCCCTGATCCACCCGGACCGCTTCTCCGAGCTGCTCTCGGACCTGGGGAACGTGCAGATCGCGCTGCCCGTCCTCGTCCTGGTGACCGTGTACGTGGCCCTGCACGGGCAGTGGGAGGGCCGGCCGCGCTGGTGGCTGCCTCCGGTCGCCGCTCTCGTCGCGATGACGCTGGTCCCGCTGATCGTCGTCCCCCTGAAGGACTGGACCGCCCGCCCGGGCACCCCCGCCGTGCCGCCCGCCACCGGCTACTACCCCTCCGGACACACGGCGACGGCGGCCGTCGCCTACGGCTCCGCCGCGATGATCCTGCTGCCGTGGCTGCTGACGGCCCTGGCCCGGCGTCTCGCGGTCGCCACGGCCGCCCTGCTCGTCCTCGCCGTCTCCTACGGTCTGGTCCGGCGCGGCTACCACTGGCCGCTGGACGTGCTGGCGAGCTGGTGTCTGTGCACCGCGCTGCTCGGCGCACTGTGGCTGTTCCTGCACCGGGCGACCCGGCCCGACCCCGCCAAACCGTAGTACGCCGCCCGTCCACCCGTACGACTCGGACAAGCGCTCCCGCGCCCCACCCGCCCTACCGTGGACCACGCAAGCCACAGCACACCCCCGACATCAGCGGAAGGGCCGGGAACGCCACTATGACTTCCACCCACGCCTTCTGGCTCGCCGGCCGCCAGGCCACCGGCGAGGACAGCTTCGACGTCACCTCCCCGTGGGACGGACGGCTCGTCGGCAAGGTCAGCGTGCCGACGGACGCCCAGGTCGAGGAGGCCGTGGCCGCCGCGTACTCCGTGCGCGAGGAGTTCGCCGCGACCCCCGCCCATGTCCGCGCCGCCGCCCTCGACCACGTCAGCAGGCGGCTCGTCGAGCGCACCGAGGAGATCGCCCAGCTGATCTCCGCCGAGAACGGCAAGCCGATCAAGTGGGCCCGGGGCGAGGTCGGCCGGGCCGTCTCCGTGTTCCGGTTCGCGGCCGAGGAGGCCCGGCGCTTCAACGGCGGCGAGGCCCAGCGGCTCGACACCGACCTCGGCGGCCAGGGCCGGCTCGCGCTCACCCGCCGTTTCCCGAAGGGCGTCGTGCTCGGTATCGCGCCGTTCAACTTCCCGCTGAATCTGTGCGCCCACAAGGTCGCCCCGGCGATCGCGGCCGGTGCGCCGATCATCCTGAAGCCGGCCCCGGCGACCCCGCTGTCCGGCCTGATCATCGGCGATCTGCTGGCCGAGACGGACCTGCCGGCCGGCTCCTGGTCGATCCTGCCGGTGTCCAACGACCGGATGCCCGCCCTCGTCCAGGACGAGCGGCTGCCGGTCATCTCCTTCACGGGCTCCGAGAAGGTCGGTTACGCGATCATGGACTCGGTGCCGCGCAAGCACTGCACCCTGGAGCTGGGCGGCAACGGCGCGGCCGTCGTCCTCGGCGACTACGCGTCCGACGCCGACCTCGACTGGGCCGCGACCCGCATCGCGACCTTCTCCAACTACCAGGGCGGTCAGTCCTGCATCTCGGTGCAGCGGGTCATCGCCGACGCCTCGGTGTACGACCGTCTCCTGCCGCGGATCGTCGCGGCCGTCGAGGCCCAGGTCACCGGCGACCCCTCCGACGCGACCACCGACGTCGGCCCGCTGGTGAGCGAGGACGCGGCCCGGCGCGTGGAGACGTGGGTGGAGGAGGCCGTCGCCGCGGGTGCCTCCCTCCTCGCCGGCGGCAAGCGCGACGGCGCCTCCTACGCGCCGACCGTCCTCACCGACGTGCCGGCCGACACCAAGGTCGCCTGCGAGGAGATCTTCGGGCCGGTCCTCACCGTGCAGAAGGTCGACGGCGAGGCCGAGGCCTTCGCCGCGGTCAACACCTCCAAGTACGGCCTCCAGGCGGGCGTGTTCACCCATGACGTCCAGGTCGCCTTCCGCGCCCACCGCGCGCTGGAGGTCGGCGGAGTCGTCATCGGTGACGTCCCCTCCTACCGCGCCGACCAGATGCCGTACGGCGGCGCCAAGCAGTCCGGCGTCGGCCGTGAGGGCGTGAAGTTCGCGATGGACGACTACACGTACGAGCGGGTGCTGGTCCTGACGGGTCTCGCGCTGTAGCGGGCGGCCCCCTGGCTCATGGGAATCATTTTCATATAGGCTCCCCGAAGGGGTCCGGCACCGATGCCTTCCGGTGCCGGACCCCTTCCTGTCGTCGGCCTGGTCCGGACCCTCAACCGGAGAAGCCGACGTGCGCGAGCCGCAGCGGGCCGCGCAGTCTGAGATGCAGATCGTGCACACCGTCGGCGACGAAGGGCGCCTCGACGGTGACGTAGTCGTACGGGCCCGGCGTGGGCGTCGGGACGGTCAGCACCGCCGTGGCCGGGGCACCGCCCAGCGACACCTCGACCGCGCCCTCCCCGGCCACCGTCACCGTCACCCCCGTCGTCCCCGCCCCGAAGTCGCAGGCCCGGTACACCAGTTCGCCCGAGCCCCCGCCGGCCGGCGTCACCGCGTCGCCCGCCGACTTCGTCAGATCGACGATGTCGGTGCCGCTCTGCTCGTCGAAGTCGGCGGCGGAGATCCCGCGGCGGCGGGCCGGGCGCGCGACGGCCGCCTCGCCCTCCAGGACGATCGTCCTGCGCAGCCGCACGTCCTCGCTGGACCCGCCGACCAGCAGGTCGTACGGCCCCGGCTCCACCCGCGGCCCGCCGCGGGCCACGTCCCAGAACGCGAACGCGGACAGCGGGACCTCGAAGGAGACCCCCGCCGTGGCGCCCGGCGCGAGCGTGAGCCGGCGGTGGTCCAGCAGCTCACGGCGCGGCCGGGTGACCGACGGGTCCACGGCGCGGGTGTAGAGCTGGGCGACCTCGTCGGCGGTCATGTCCCCCGTGTTGGTGACCGTGAAGGAGATCCGCACCCGGTCCGCCTCGACCTCCACCGCCAGGCCCGCGTAGGAGAAGGAGGCGTACGACAGCCCGTGTCCGAAGGGGAAGAGCGGCCTGCCCTCGAAGTACAGATAGGTCTGGCGGGCGCCGATCACGTCGTAGTCCAGCAGATCGGGCAGGTCGGCGTCGTCGGCGTACCAGGTCTGGGGGAGCCGGCCCGCGGGGGAGACGTCCCCGGCCAGCACCCGGGCGAGGGCGGTGCCCGCGGCCTGGCCGCCGTGGGCCGTCCACAGCACCGCGCCCAGCCGCCCCGGCTCCACGGCGTACGGGTACGCCGACACCAGCGCCAGCACCGTACGCACGCCCGAGGCCCGGGCCGCCGCCAGGATCCGCTCCTGGTGTGCGGGCAGGTCCAGGGTCGTCCGGTCCTCGGTCTCGCGGCCGTTGATGTGCGGGTCGTTGCCCGCGACGACCACGACGACGTCCGCCTGGGCCGTCACCCGGGCCACCGCGTCCTCGCCGCGCTCGGCGACGACCACCTCGAAGACCTCGCCCTCGGTGCCGTCCGCGGCAACCCGGACGCCCTCGGCGGCGACACACACGGGGCGATCCGTTCCCAGGTGCCGGAGGAGGTGGCCGTTCGCGTGGGGTTCCAGGCGGAACGTCTCCTGCACGATCCAGCCGCCCGGCTGATCGGCGGAGGCGCGCAGGAAGCCGTCCTCGGCGGCCGAGAGATACCGGCCGTCGGGAGCGCGCAGGGTCAGCACCCCCGCACCCCAGTCGACGAGCGCGAGCTCCGTGCCGGTGGCGTCCACGCTCAGCGGCGGGAGGTCGGTGCGGCCCGCGAGCAGCGCCGGATCCAGGGCGCCCTGCGCGCCGCGCACCTCGTCGGCGGCCTCGGGGGACGCGGGGACGGTCAGGAACGTTCCGGCGGAGGTCTTCAGCAGGACGCGGTCCACGCCCTCCGCGAACTCCACGCGCTCCGCGCCGAACCGCTCGTACAGCCCCTCCAGGGGAGTCGAGCGGTGGAGGAGGGTACCGCTGTACCAGTCGAGCTTGCACTCGTCGGCGAGCAGGCCCACCACCGCGATCCGGGTGTCGGGAGCGAGCGGGAGGACCCCGTCGTTGCGCAGCAGCACGATCGCCTGCTCCGCGGCCTCCCGGGCGAGCTCGCGGTGGGCCGGGGTGTCGAACTCGCCGGTGCCCGCGTGCGGGTCGTCGTGCGGGTCGAACTCACCCAGCCGGAAGCGGATGGAGAGCTGCCGACGGACCGCCGCGTCGATGTCCGCCTCCGTCAGCAGGCCCTGCTCCAGGGCCCCCTCGACCCGGGCGACGATGGTCGAGCCGTCGGTGCCGTGGTCGGTGAAGCTGTCCACGCCGGCCTGGAGCGCGGCCGCCGTCGCCTCCTCGTGGGTGGCGAAGTAGTGCTCGGAGTCCACCAGGTTGGAGGGCGCGCCCGCGTCCGAGCAGACCAGCAGCTCCTCCTCCGTCCACCTGCGCAGGTGCTCCCGCAGATACGGGGAGACATGGTTGGGGCGGCCGTTGACCAGGTTGTACGCCGGCATCACCCCGGCCACCGCACCGGCCTCGACCGTCTCCTCGAACGCGCGCAGATCGTACTCGTGCAGCACGCGCGGGCGGACCGAGGAGGAGGTGACGTCCCGCCCCGTCTCGTTGTTGTGGGCCAGCCAGTGCTTGAGGACGGGGGCCGTGCGCCAGTACGTCGGGTGGTCACCGCGCAGCCCGTGCGTGTACGCCGTCGCGATCGCCGAGGTCAGCCGGGGATCCTCGGAGTAGCCCTCCTCGTTGCGTCCCCACAGCGGGTGCCGCAGCAGGTTGACCGTGGGCGACCAGACGTTCAGGCCCACGCGGTCGTCGCGGGCGCGCATCGCCCGGACCTCCTTGGACACCGCCTCGCCGACCCGTCGTACGAGGTCGGTGTTCCAGGTCGCGCCCAGCCCCACGGCCTGGGGGAACACCGTCGCCGGACCCATCCACGCCACGCCGTGCAGGGCCTCCTGGCCGGTGCGGAACGCGGCGACGCCGAGCCGCTCGACGGCGGGCGCGAACTGGTGCAGGAAGGCGATCTTCTCGTCCAGGGTGAGGCGCGCCAGCAGATCGTCGATGCGCTTCGCGAACGGCAGGTGCGGATCGCGGAAAGGCGGCGTGTGCGGCGTGGGTGCGGTCACGTGGGGTTCCCTTTGCGATGGAGCGGGGGAGCGCTTTCGAAGCGCTTCGATGCTCATTCGACGCACGGGTGGGTGTCAAGGGGACCTCACGCTTATTTCAAGCAGGCCATAAGAACAGGTCACCTCCGGTACCTCGGAGGAATGTTGGAAGCGACCCTTGTGCACCCCTCGGTGTTCACTTAACCTCGCAGCAACATCGAAGCGCTTCGACTGGAAATCCTCGTCACAGGGGTCGGAGGATCCGCTTCAGCTCAGCCAGTTCCACTCGAGACACCGCAGCCGACGGCCACCGCCGGGTGTCCTGGTGCGCCATGAAGGGTTGACGCAATGACGCCGAACGCCGCTTCCGCCTCCTCCGGCCCGAGCCGGAGAAGCTTCCTCGCCTCCACGGCGGTCGCCACCGCAGCGGTGGCGGGAGGGATGCCGCTGCTCTCCGCCTGCGGCGGCTCGGACAGCGGCTCGCGCGACGGCACCACCTCGGGCAAGGACGCCAAGAAGATCCTGCCGGCGTACGTCGCCAGCAATGTGGTGACGCCCGACATCCCCTCCAAGAACGGCTCCCCGGTCGGCTTCACCAGCAAGCTGGATCTGACGACCTTGAAGACCTCGGTGCCGAAGAAGCTCGGCAAGGGCGGCAAGGTCACCGTCATGTCGCCGTTCTGGGGCTCCCCGCCCAAGGCCGACAACGCCTACTACACGGGGATGAACGACCTCATCGGCGTGGACGTCGTCTGGCAGAACCAGGACGGCAACACCTACGACCAGAAGCTCGGCGCGGTCCTCGCCTCCAGCGACGTACCGGACGTGGTGGTCGTCCCCGGCTGGAACATGAACGGCAGGATACCCAGCGCGATCATCAGCAAGTTCGCCGACCTGGGCCCCTACCTCTCCGGTGACGCGGTCAAGGACTACCCGAACCTCGCCGCCATCCCCACGGACGCCTGGCAGCGCTCCATCTTCGGCGGCAAGCTGCGCGGCCTGCCGATGCCCCAGTCGTACGTCACCGGCATCGTGCCCCTGTACCGCAAGGACATCTTCGACAAGCAGGGGTACGAAGTCCCGCGCTCGGCGGACGAGTTCCTGGCTCTGGCCAAGGAGATCACCAACGCGAAGGCCAAGCGGTGGGCCTGTCTGGACATGAAGTGGACCGCCTGGCAGATGTTCGGCGTGTTGTCCGGCAGCGAGAAGCCGCTGGGCTGGAACCTCGTCGACGGCAAGCTGATCAACCGCGTCGAGACCGACGAGTACCTCGAGGCCCTGGAGTGGACCCGCAAGCTCTTCGCGGCGGGCGTGGTGCACCCCGACGGCAAGCTCGGCAAGACGGCGCCCGACCCCGGCCCCAAGTTCGCGGCCGGCGAGTTCCTCATCTACTCCAACAACATCAGCCAGTGGTGGGGCCGCACCGCCGAACAGGCCACCCAGAACCCCGACTTCAAGATCTGGGGCATGGACGTCTACGGCCACGACGGCGGCGACCCCACGGTGTGGGCCGAACAGCCGGCCGGCATCTTCGCCTTCGTCAACAAGAAGGCGTCCGAGTCGGTCGTCCGTGACGTGCTGGCGGTCGCCAACGTCACCGCCGCGCCGTACGGCACCAAGGAGTACATGATGACCAACTACGGCGTGGAGGGCACCCACTACACCGTCAAGGACGGTGTCCCGGTCAAGACGGACAAGGGCAACAACGAGGTCCTGAACGCGTACGTCATGGTCGCGAGCCCCGCGGCCACCCTGGCGCACCCCGACTTCCCGGAGGTCGCCAAGGCGCAGGTCGAATGGCAGCAGCGCATGGGCGGCTTCACCAAGAAGTCCTCCTTCTACGGCATGCAGATCACCGAGCCCGCCCGCTACACCAACCTCTCCAACGACTTCGAGCAGCTCGAGGACGACATCACCCGCGGCCGCAAGAAGATCAGCGACATGCAGCAGGCCGTCTCCGACTGGAAGAGCAAGGGCGGCGACGCCCTGCGCGACTGGTACAAGAAGCTGCTCGACGACAACGGCACAGCGGCGAGCTGATCCGGCACCGAGGCAAGGAGAACGGCCGTGTCCCACAGCACGGTGCCTCGCAGCGGGACCGAGGCAGACGAGACGGCGAAGGCCCCGGTGGCGCCAGGCGACGCCACCGGCTCCCCGCGGAAACCCCCCTCGGGGAGACTGAGCCTGCGCCTGCGGTTCAGACGCGACCGCGCCCTGCTCCTGATGACCCTGCCGGCCGTCGCGCTGGTGCTGCTCTTCAACTACGTGCCGATCCTGGGCAACATCGTCGCCTTCCAGGACTACGACCCGTACATCAGCGACAACGGCATCGTCTCCATGCTGCACAGCCCCTGGGTGGGCCTGGAGAACTTCCAGCGCATCTTCGAGGACTCGGCGTTCTGGGAGGCGGTCACCAACACCCTGGTGCTGTTCTTCCTGCAACTGGTGCTGTACTTCCCGATCCCCATCCTGCTCGCGCTGCTCATCAACAGCGTGGTCAGGCCGAGGGTGCGGGCGGTGTCGCAGGCGATCCTGTACCTGCCGCACTTCTTCTCGTGGGTCCTGGTCATCGCGGTCTTCCAGCAGCTGTTCGGCGGGGCGGGCATCCTCTCCCAGCTCCTGCGCCAGCACGGCTACGACGGCCTCGACATCATGACCGACCCCGAGACCTTCAAGTACCTGATCACCGCGCAGAGCGTGTGGAAGGACGCCGGCTGGGGGATCATCGTCTTCCTCGCCGCGCTGTCCTCCGTCCCGACGGACCTGTACGAGGCCGCCGCCATGGACGGCGCCGGACGCTGGCGCCGCATGTGGCACGTGACGTTGCCCGCCCTGCGCCCGGTGATCGCGCTGCTGCTGGTCCTGCGCGTCGGCGACGCGCTCACCGTTGGCTTCGAACAGATCCTGCTGCAACGCGATGCCGTGGGACCCGGTGCCTCCGAGGTCCTCGACACCTTCGTCTGGTGGAACGGCGTGCGCAACCAGGACTTCGGATACGCGGCCGCCGCCGGGCTGGTCAAGGGTGTGGTCAGCCTCGGGCTGGTCCTCGCCGCGAACAAGGTGGCCCATCTGATGGGCGAGCAGGGGGTGTACAAGAAATGAGCACGGCGCTCGAGAAGACCCGTCCCTGGTCCGCCCCTCCCCGGCCGGCCTGGGAGGAGGAGCCCAGCAGGGCCGGCCTCGCGGGCAAGGGGCTCGTCCTCACGCTGGCCTGCCTCGGGATCCTCTTCCCGATCTGGATCGTCGTCGTCACCAGCCTCTCCTCCCGCCGGACCATCGACGAGGCGGGCGGGCTGGTGATGATCCCCAAGGGCATCACGTTCGTCGCCTACCGGGAGCTGCTGAGCGGGGGCCAGGTCACGCGGGCGACGGTGATCAGCGTCCTCATCACCCTGGTCGGCACGCTGTTCTCCATGACGGTGTCCGTCCTGTGCGCCTACGGCCTCTCCCGCACGGGCTCACTGGGCCACCGCTGGCTGCTGCTGGTGCTGCTGGCCACGATGTTCTTCAGCGCGGGTCTGATCCCGACGTATCTGCTGGTGCAGTCCATGGGGCTGACCGACACCTATCTGGCGCTGATCCTGCCCAGCGCGGTCAGCGTCTTCAACATCCTGGTCCTGCGGGGGTTCTTCATGGGGATCTCGCAGGAACTGATCGACAGCGCGCGGATCGACGGGGCCGGGGACTTCCGGATCCTGTGGCAGATCGTCATGCCGCTGTCGCGGGCGGTGCTGGCGGTCATCACGCTGTTCTACGCGGTCGGGTACTGGAGCGCCTGGTTCAACGCGTCGCTGTACCTCAACGACCAGGACATGATGCCGCTGCAGAACGTCATGATCCAGCTCGTGCAGAAGCAGGAGGCCCCGGTGGGGCTGGGGCAGGCCATCAAGACCGGTGAGCTGTCCGGGCTGGCCGTGCAGATGGCCGTGATGGTGATGGCGTTGCTGCCGGTGGCCGTCCTGTCCCCGTTCGTCCAGAAGCACTTCAAGAAGGGGATGCTGACGGGGGCGGTCAAGGGCTGAGTCCCGGGAGCGGCCGAGTGGGGGCTCAGTTCCCCGCGCCCCTGAAAACCCGTTGAACCGCGGGCAGTCGCGAGTGACACCCCCCACAGCAACCCACCCCACCCCTCCGACTCCCCCCGAGGTACCCCCATGCACGTCACCCGCCGCACCGTCCTCGCCGGCACCGCGGCCGCCGCCGCGCTCACCGCCCTTCCGGCGGTGCAGGCCCGCGCAGCCACCGGCGCCACCCCCGCCTACCGCTGGCGCAACGCCGTCATCGGCGGCACCGGTTTCGTCACCGGTGTCCTGTTCCACCCCTCCGTCCGTGGTCTCGCCTACGCCCGCACGGACATCGGCGGCGCCTACCGCTGGGACGACGGAGCGGCCCGCTGGACGCCCCTCACCGACCACCTCGGCTGGGACGACTGGAACCTCCTCGGCGTGGAGGCGATCGCCGTCGACCCCGCCCACCCGGACCGCCTCTACCTCGCCCTCGGCACCTACACCCAGTCCTGGGCCGGCAACGGCGCGATCCTGCGTTCCGAGGACCGCGGCGCCACCTGGACCCGCACCGACCTCACGGTGAGGCTCGGGGCCAACGAGGACGGCCGGGGCACGGGGGAGCGGCTCCTGGTGGACCCGCGGGACAGCGACACCCTGTGGCTGGGCACCCGGCACGACGGGCTGCTCAAGTCGACCGACCGGGGCGCCGGCTGGGCGGCTGCCGACGGCTTCCCCGCCGCGCCCACCGCCGGCGGTCAGGGCGTCACCTTCCTCGTCGCCGCCGGCCGCACCCTCTACGCCGGCTGGGGCGACTCCGACGGCACGGCCGGGTCCGCCCGCCTCTACCGGACCGGCGACGGGCGCACCTGGGAAGCCGTCCCGGGGCAGCCGACCGGAGCCTCCGCCAAGGTCCCGATCCGCGCCGCCTACGACTGCCACACCCGCGAGCTGTACGTGACGTACGCCGACGCGCCCGGCCCCAACGGCCAGTCCGACGGCAGCGTGCACAAGCTGGCCACCACGAGCGGCACCTGGACCGAGGTCACACCGGTCCGGCCGGAAGGCGGCGACACCTTCGGCTACGGAGGCGTCGCCGTGGACGCCCGGCGTCCCGGCACCCTCGTCGTCTCCACCAACAACCGCTGGGCGGCGGTCGACACCCTGTACCGGACCACCGACGGCGGTCGCACCTGGACGTCCCTCAAGGACGCGGCGGTGTTCGACGTATCCGAGACTCCCTTCCTGAAGTGGGGCGAGGACCAGCCGAAGTTCGGCTGGTGGATCCAGGCCGTGGCCGTCGACCCGTACGACTCGAAGCACGTCGTGTACGGCACCGGCGCCACCCTCTACGGCACCCGGGACCTCAGGCACTGGGCGCCGCAGGTCCGCGGCCTGGAGGAGACGTCCGTGGTCCAGCTGGTGTCGCCCCCGGTCGGGGAGGCACACCTGCTGAGCGGTTCGGGGGACATCGGCGTGATGTACCACGAGCGGCTCACCGCGTCTCCGTCGCGCGGCATGGCGACGAACCCCGTGTCCGGGTCGGCGACGGGACTCGCGCAGGCCGCGGCCAGGCCGTCGTACGTGGTCCGCAGCGGGTGGGGCGACCACGGCAACGGGGCGTTCTCGAACGACGGTGGGCGGACCTGGGCGCCCTTCGGGGGACAGCCCGCCATCGCCAAGGACGCTCCGGGGCCGATCGCCGCCAACGCCGACGGCGGTGTGCTGCTGTGGTCCTTCGTGCACTGGGACGGCACGAAGTACCCCGCTCACCGCTCCACGGACAACGGCACGACCTGGTCCGAGATCTCCTCCTTCCCGAAGGGCGCCACGCCGGTCGCCGACCCGGCCGACCCGACGCTCTTCTACGCGTACGACACCGACAAGGGAAACGTACTCGCCAGCACTGACAGTGGCCGCTCGTTCACGGTCCGTGCGGCCGGGCTGCCGGCCGGAGACAGCCAGTTCAAGCTGGTCGCGGCCCCGGGCCGGTCCGGTGATCTGTGGCTCTCCGCCAAGTGGAACGGGCTCTACCGGTCCACCGACGGCGGTGTCTCCTTCACGAAGATCACCAGCTGCTGGGCCTCGTACACCCTCGGCTTCGGCAAGGCCGCCGACGGCGCCGACTATCCGGCGATCTACCAGGTCGGCTCGACGGAGACGATCACCGCCGTCTACCGCTCCGACGACGGCGCGAGGAGCTGGGTGCGCGTCAACGACGACCGGCACCAGTGGGGCTGGACCGGCGCGAACATCACCGGCGACCCGCGCGTGTACGGCCGGGTCTACCTCGCCACCAACGGGCGGGGCATCCAGTACGGGGAGCCCGTCTGATGCCCGCCGACGGCGAACCGGCCCCCGCCCGCACACCGACCCTCGCCGACGCCACCCGCGGCCGCATCCTCTTCGGCGGCGACTACAACCCCGAGCAGTGGCCGCAGGAGACCTGGCAGGAGGACGTCCGGCTGATGCGCGAGGCCGGGGTCAACTCCGTCACCCTCGGTGTCTTCTCCTGGGCGAAGCTCGAACCCCGGCCGGGGGTGCGGGAGTTCGGCTGGCTGGACCGGCTCATGGACCTGATGCACGACCACGGCGTCGGCGTCGTCCTCGCCACCCCCACCTCCTCCCCGCCCCCCTGGCTCGGCCGGCTCCACCCGGACACCCTGCCCGTCACCGAGGACGGCCGGACCGAGTGGTGGGGCGGGCGGCAGCACTTCTCCCACTCCAGCGCCGCCTACCGCAGCCACGCCGCCGCCATCACCGAGGCCCTGGCCGCCCGTTACGCGAGCCACCCGGCGCTGACCATGTGGCACATCAACAACGAGTACTGCACCGCCGACCACGGCGACGAGGCCGCCGCCCGCTTCCGCCGCTGGCTGCGCGCGAGGTACCGCACGCTCGACGCCCTCAACACCGCCTGGGGCACCGCCTTCTGGAGCCAGGGCTACGACAGCTGGGACGGCATCCTGCCGCCGCGCACCCCGCACTATCTGAGGAACCCCGCCCAGGTGCTGGACTTCCGGCGCTTCACCTCCGACATGCTCCTGGAGTGCTGCACCGCCGAGCGGGACATCGTCGCCCGGCACACCCCGCACATCCCGGTCACCACCAACTTCATGCCGCTGTTCTTCGGCCAGGACGCCTGGCGCTGGGCCGAGGAGGAGGACGTCGTCTCCGTCGACCTCTACCCCGACCCGAGGGACCCGCTCGGCGCGCAGCACGGCGCCCTCGTCCAGGACCTCACCCGCTCGCAGGCGCGCGGCCCCTGGATGCTGATGGAACAGGCGGCCGGCCCGGTCAACTGGCGTGGGGTGAACCACCCCAAGCCGCGCGGTCTCAACCGGCTCTGGTCCCTCCAGGCGGTCGCCCGGGGCGCGGACGCCGTCTGCTACTTCCAGTGGCGCCAGTCCCGCCAGGGCGCCGAGAAGTTCCACTCGGGCATGGTCGGCCACGCGGGGGAGCAGGGCCGTACCTTCCAGGAGGTCAAACGGCTCGGCGCGGAACTCGCGCGGATCGGGCCGGAGGTGACCGGCCGTCGCAACAGCGCCGACGTCGCGATCCTGCACGACTGGGACGCCTGGTGGGCCTCCGCCCAGGACGGCCGCCCCTCCGCCCACGTCGACCATCCGGCCGTACTCCACGCCTGGCACCGCGCCCTGTGGGAGGCCGGGTTCGCCACCGACTTCGCCCACCCCGCGCACGACCTCACCCGCTACCGGCTGGTGGTCGTCCCCCAGTTGTACGCGCTGACGGACGCGGCGGTCGACAACCTCCTCGCCTTCGTCCGCGCCGGCGGCACCCTGGTCTCCGGCTTCCTCACCGGGGTCGCCGACGAGGACGACCGGATCCGCCCCGGCGGTATGGACCCCCGGCTGCGCGAGCTGTTCGGCATCCGTGTCCTGCACGAGTGGTGGCCGCTGGAGCCGGGGGAGACCGTCGCGTGCGAGGGCTTCCGGGGCACGCTGTGGTCGGAGGAGCTGGAGGCCGAGGACGAGGCCGTGGACAGCGTCTACAAGGGCGGCGAACTCGACGGACTGCCCGCCGTCCTCCACCGCGACCGCGCCTGGTACGTCTCCACCCTCCCCGAGCCCGAGGCCCTGCGGGGACTGCTGGCCCGGGTCGCCGCCGGGGCGGGCGTCCGCCCCGTCCTCGACGGGCTCCCGGACCGGGTCGAAGCGGTACGACGCGGTGACCTGCTGTTCCTCCTCAACCACCGTCGCGAGCCGGTCACCGTCGACGTCCCGGGCAGCCACACCGACCTGCTCACCGGCGACCGGATCACCGATCACGTCACCCTCGACCGGTACGGCGTGGTGGTGTTGCGGCCATGACGATCACGCACGGCACCTGGGAACCCACCCCCGCCGCCCGCTGGGAGGACGCCTTCCTCAGCGGCAACGGCCACCACGGCACCCTCATGTTCGGCGACCCGGACGACGACCGTGTCGTCGTCACCCATCACACCCTGGTCCGTCCCAACGGCGGCGAACACGCCCGTCCGCCCGAGCTGGCCGCCGGACTCGCCGCGCTCCAGGAGCGGTTGCTCGCGGGCGACCTCACGGCCGCCGAGGACTTCACCGACCACCGGCCGCTCCAGTGGGTCCAGCCCTTCCACCCCGCCTTCCAGGTACGACTGCGCACGGCGGCCCCCTCCGAGCCGCACCGCCACCGCCGCACGGTCGACTTCACCACCGGCGAGACCACCGCCGTCTGCGGCGCGCGGACCAGCAAGGTCTTCGTCTCCCGCGCCGACGACGTGATCGTCCAGCACATCACCCTCGCGGGCTCCGACCTGGACGTCTCCCTGGACCACCGGCTCCCCGGCGTCCCCGCCGACCTCGCCGTCGGCCACGGCACCGCCCTCACCCCGCACGGCGCCCGGCTCACCCTGCGCGCCCGCTACCCCGACAGCGACCGCGCGTACACCGGCGTCACCCTCGTCGCCGCCACCGGCGGCAGCGCCTCCCTCACCCTCCCCGGCGTACGGATCACCGGCGCCGCCTCCGTCCTCCTCCTCACCCGGGTGCGCCGCCACACCGGCGAACTCGACGTCACCGCCGAGCAGCGCGCCCTCGCCGCCCTGCCGTCCTCCTACGACGCCCTCCTCGACCGGCACCTCGCCCTGCACCGCACCGCCTACGAGCGGGTCACCCTCGACCTGCGCGCCGACCCCGACGAACGCGCCCTCCCCGGCTCCGAACTGCTGAAACGCCCCCGCAGCACGGCCCTCCTGGAACGCCTCTTCGCCGCCGGCCGCTACCATCTGCTCTCCTCCTCCGGCCTCAACCCGCCCCGGCTGACCGGCCTGTGGACCGGCGACTGGGACACCGCCTGGTCCGGCGCGTTCACCAACGACGCCAACCTCAACCTGCAGACCGCCTCCGCCACGGCCGCCGCCCTCCCCGAGGTCACCGAAGCCCTCGCGTCCCTGGTCCACCGCCAGCTCGACGACTGGCGGGAGAACGCCCGCGCGGTGTTCGGCGCCCGGGGCGCGGTCGCGCCCGCCCACACCGACGGCGAGTCCGGGCTGTCGTACCACTTCAGCCGCGAGTACCCGCTGCACCTGTGGACGGCGGGCGCCGACTGGCTGCTCAAGCCCCTCGTCGACCACGACGAGGCCCGGGGAGCCCGCGACCCGCGCACCGCCGCCGCCCTCGCCGAGGTCGCGCTCTTCTACGAGGAGTTCCTGACCCACGAGGACGAGGACGGGCGCCTCGTCATCGTCCCCTCCTACTCACCCGAGAACCGCCCCGCGGGCGCGAGCTGGGGCGCGATCGACGCGGCCATGGACCTCTCGGCCGCCCGGCACGCGCTGCTCACCGCCGCCGCCTACCATCCGTCCGCGGCCGGCCGTCTGGGTGCCCTGGCCGAGCGTCTGCCCCCGCATCGCGTCAACGCCGACGGCGCCCTCGCCGAATGGGCCCGGCCCGGCCTCGACGACACCTACGACCACCGCCACCTCAGCCACCTCTACGGCGTCTGGCCCCTCGACGAGATCACCCCCTACGACACCCCGGAACTCGCCGCCGCCGCGCACCGCGCGCTCGAACTCCGCGGCGCCGAGAACGACTCCGCGCACGGCCATCTCCACCACGCCCTGATCGCGGCCCGGCTGCGCGACGGCCACCGGGTCGCTCACGCGCTCGACCGGGTCCTGGACGGCGACTTCTTCCACGCCTCGCTGATGAGCTCCCACTACCCCCACCGCGACGTCTACAACGCGGACGCCGCGCACACCCTGCCCGCCGTGCTGATCGAGGCGCTCGCACACTCCACCCCCGACCGGCTGGTGCTGCTCCCCGCACCGCCGCCCGCGCTCCCGACGGGCGAACTGCGGGGGCTGCGCACCCGGTTCGGAGCCGAACTCGACCTCGTCTGGGGTCCCGGGGGCGCCACGGCGGTCCTCAGGCCCACCCGCACCCTCCGCATCGAAGTCCGGACCTCCGCCGGCGACCCGCAACCGCTCGACCTCGTCGCCGGCGAAGAACACGTCCTCACCACGGGGACGTGGTAGCTCCCCGCACCTCCCCCCACCCATGGAAGGGACACCATGGCAACACGCACGCTCGGCAGGGTCGCCAAGGCCCTGATCGCCCCCACCCTGGCCCTCGGCGCGACCGTCGGCCTCGCCTCCGCCCCCGCCTCGGCCGCCGTCTGGAGCTCCTGCGACCAGTGGGGCAATACCACCCTGAACGGCTACACCCTCTACAACAACATCTGGGGCTCCGGAGCCGGCAGCCAGTGCGTCTGGGCCAACTCCGGCACCAACTGGGGCGTCTGGGCCAACCACCCCAACACCGGCGGGATCAAGTCCTACCCCGACTCCAAGAAGGTGATCAACAAGACGATCACCTCCCTGGGTTCGCTCTCCAGCAGCTACAACGTCACGGTCCCGTCGTCCGGCGCGTACAACACGTCGTACGACATCTGGGACACGGACTACGACTACGAGGTCATGCTCTGGGTGAACTACAACGGTGCCGTGGGCCCCCTCGGCACCTCCCAGGGCAACGTCACCCTCGGCGGGCACACCTGGACCGTCTACAAGGGCAACAACGGCTCGAACGAGGTGTTCTCGTTCCTGCGCACGTCCGACTCGTCGTCGGGCACCGTGAGCATCCTGCCGATCCTGAAGTGGATCAAGGACACCAAGGGCTGGTTCGGCAACGAGACCATCGGTGACGTGCAGTTCGGGTACGAGATCACCTCGTCCTCTGGCGGCCTCGACTTCGTCACCAACAACCTGACCGTCAGCAGCAGCTGACGGACCGGCGGGCCGGGGCCGGCGCCGGGGCTCTCACGCCCGGTCGACCTCGGCCCGCAGCACGTTGTAGTCCGCGAACGCGGTGTCCACGTCGGCACGGGTCAGACCGTAGCGGGCCAGGTCGTAGCGGTGCGGCCGGGTGCCCCTCGGGCGGGCCGCGACCCCGGGCAGCCGGGCCGCGTCGGCGTCGGTCCAGCGGGCGCCGACGGCGTCGTAGAGCTTGGGGGCGCCCTCGGCCGGGTCTGAGCCCAGCCAGGAGTACGGGACGTCGATCAGCGCCTCGCGGGGGATCACGGAGCGGGCGGCGAGGCCGCGGGTCATCGAGCGGCTGAGCAGCTCCAGCCAGGTGGCGCCGAGCGCGTGCAGGTCCAGCGGGCGCCGGGTGATCGCCATGCCGTGCTCGATCAGACTGCAGAACGACGGCACCACGGCGGCCGGATCACGATGGGTCCACACGATCGTCGCGTCGGGGAACACCGACAACAGCGCGTCCAGGTTCTCGGTGTGCAGCGGCGACTTCAGCACCCAGCGGCGGCGCGCGCGGCCGTACTGCAGGACCTGGTAGATCTGCTTGAGGTAGGCGTAGTCGGCCCGGAAGTCCCGCTCGTAGTGACGCGCCTGGTAGGCGGGGATACGGGCCTGGGACAGCGGCATGATCGTGTGCGGAAGCGCGAAGGTGCACTCCTCGGGGCCCTCGGCGGTCATCGGATGGACGTCGCGGTAGCGCGGCGAGAAGAGGTTGATCGCCCCGACCAGCCCGCGCGCGGCCGCCACCGCCTGCTTCCGCCGCCGTGCGGTCCCCTCCAGGTCCGGGGTGAGCAGCTCCCAGAGGCGGGGACATCGATGCTGCTCGGAGAGGGACAGCACCCCGTGGGTGAGGGTGGTCGCGGTGCGCGGCAGACCCACCACGAACACCGGCCGCTCCACCGGCTCCCGGGCGATCCCCGGGTGCTCGGCGAGCAGCCGCCGGACCCGGGCGCGGTTGGTGAGATGCCGGCGCACATGGCCCTGGGCCGACCACCAGCCGACCGGGGTGAGGTGCTCGTCCCGGGCCCAGTGGCGCAGCAGGAACCGGAACTCCGCCGAGAACACCGCCTCCACCGGGCCGGCCGAGGCGGCCAGCCGGTCGAAGACCCGGTCGGGGCTGCGGCGGGAGGCGAACCCCGGCCGCAGCAGCAGGTTGGCGAGGGAGAGAGCGAGGGGAGGTGCGGACATGGGGGAACACCCTTCCGTGGGGCGGGTGGGGCAGCTGAACGCCAGCCCACTACCCCACCAACTCCCCTTTGCCACAAGGGTGTTCGGAGGTTACGGGAGGGATTCGGCCACCGGCAGCCGGGCCCCGTCCCGCAGGAACAGCGGGATCCGGTCCAGCGGCGCGTCCACCGTCACGGACCTGCCGCCCTGGTACGTCTCACCCGTCCACGCGTCCGTCCAGCGCGCCCCCGCCGGCAGGTACGCCCCGCGGTCCCGCGCCCCCGCCTCCAGCACCGGGACGACGAGCAGGTCCCGGCCGAAGAGATAGGCGTCGTCGACCGACCAGGACGCCGGGTCGTCGGGGAACTCCAGGAACAGCGGACGCATCGGCGGCAGCCCCTCCTCGTGGGCCTGACGCATGACGTCGAGGACGTACGGCTTCAGGCGCTCGCGCAGCCGCAGGTACTTCTCCAGGACCGCGCCCGCCTCCTCGCCGTAGGACCACACCTCGTTCGGGCCGCCGGTCATGTCGGGGCCGAGCGGCATGCCCGGGTCGCGGAAGCCGTGCAGCCGCATCAGCGGGGACAGCGCGCCGAACTGGAACCAGCGGACCATCACCTCGCGGTACGCCGGGTCGTCCGGGTCGCCGCCGTGGAAGCCGCCGATGTCCGTGTTCCACCACGGGATCCCCGACAGCGCGGTGTTGAGGCCGGCCGCGATCTGGCGGCGCAGGGTCGGGAAGTCGGTGCCGATGTCACCCGACCACAGGGCGGCGCCGTAGCGCTGACTGCCCGCCCACGCCGAGCGGTTGAGGGTGACGACCTCCTCGCCCTCGGCGCGCAGGCCCTCGTAGAAGGTGCGGGCGTTCTCCGCCGGATAGAGGTTGCCGACCTCCAGGCCAGGACCCGCCCAGTAGCGCAGGTTCTCCTGGAAGCCCGGCTTCAGCTCCGGCTCGCAGGCGTCCAGCCAGAAGGCCGTGATCCCGTACGGGGCGAGGTAGTTGTCCCGGACGCGCGACCACACGAACTCCCGCGCCCCGGGGTTCGTCGCGTCGTAGAAGGCCACCTGCACGGTGGAGGCGACCTCCTTGTCCGGCCAGTCGGCGTGCGCCAGCGGCCCGTACTGGGTGCCGATGAAGTGGCCGCGCTGCTCCATCACCGCGTGGTTCTCGCTCAGCGGGGACACCGACGGCCACACGCTCACCACCAGCTTGATGCCCAGCTCCTCCAACTCGCGGACCAGCGCGGCCGGGTCGGGCCACTCCCTCGGGTCGAACTTCCAGTCGCCGAGGTGCGTCCAGTGGAAGAAGTCGCAGACGATCGCCGAGATCGGCAGACCCCGGCGCCCGTACTCCCGGGCCACGGCGAGGAGTTCGTCCTGGGTGCGGTAGCGCAGCTTGCACTGCCAGAAGCCCGCCGCCCACTCCGGCAGCATCGGGGTGCGGCCCGTCACCGCGCTGTAGCGGCGCTGCCCGTCGGCCGGGGAGCCCGCCGTGATCCAGTAGTCGATCTGCCGGGCGGAGTCGGCCACCCAGCGCGTGCCGTTCCCTGCCAGCTCCACCCGGCCGATCGCCGGGTTGTTCCAGAGCAGGGTGTAGCCGCGGCTGGAGGTCAGCACCGGGATGCCGACCTCGGCGTTGCGCTGGACCAGGTCCAGGACCAGCCCCTTCTGGTCGAACCGCCCGTGCTGGTGCTGGCCGAGCCCGTACAGCTTCTCGTCCTCGTAGGCGGCGAACCGCTGCTCCAGCCGGTGGTACCCGTTGCCGACGGCCGTGTAGAGCCGCGGGCCAGGCCACCAGAAGTGGGCGCGCTCCTCGGCCAGGACCTCGGCGCCGTCGTCCGTCCGTACGAAGCGGACCAGGCCCTCGGCGTCGACCTCGACGGTCAGCGCCCCGACGGTCAGCAACCCGCGCCGGTCCTCGGTCTTGATCGTGTACGGCGTCGGCGGCGCCGTGTCCAGCAGGGCGCCCGGCAGCCCGTCGAGCACGGGACCGCCGAGCCGGGCGCGGACCCGGACCGCGTCCGGCCCCCACGGCTCGATCCGGAGGGTCTCCTGACGGCCGCTCCACTCCAGCGCGCCGTCCCGCTCGCGGAACGTGCCGACGGTGGGGGACGACTGCGCGAGGCTGACCGTGCCCTGACTGGTCTGGTTTTCGGCAGGCTGATTCACGAAGCGTGCTCCTGTGCTCCTGGAGGAGTGCGGACATGGGGGTGCCCCGGCGTGGCACAACAGCGAGAAGAAGGTGAGCGGGGGTGGCTCAGGAGGCGGCCGGGCCGGTGCTCGCCCGGACCGTCAACTCCGGTGCGAGCAGCACGACGTCGTCCGTCCGCCGGCCGTCGAGCTTGGCCACGAGACGCTCCACGGCGTGCCGGCCCATCTCCTGGGCGGGGATGGCGACGGAGGTCAGCCGCACCGAGGCCTGGACGGCGACCTGCTCGGGACAGATCGCGACCACGGAGACGTCCTCGGGGACGGCCCGGCCCTGCTGGCGCAGCAGCGCGAGCAGGGGTTCGACCGCGGACTCGTTCTGCACGACGAACCCGGTCGTGCCCGGGCGTTCGTCGAGGACGCGGGCCAGGGTCACGGCCATCGCGTCGTACCCGCCCTCGCAGGGGCGGTGCAGCAGCCGCAGGCCCAGCTCCCGGGCCCGGGAGCGCAGTCCGTCGAGGGTGCGCTCGGCGAAGCCGGTGTGCCGCTCGTACACCGCGGGGGCCTCGCCGATGACAGCGATGTCGCGGTGGCCGAGCGCCGCCAGATGCTCCACACACAGGGCGCCGGTCGCCGTGAAGTCGAGATCGACGCAGGTCAGGCCGGTGGTGTCGGCGGGCAGCCCGATCAGCACCGAGGGCTGGTCCGTCTGCCGCAGCAGGGGCAGCCGTTCGTCGTCGAGCTGCACGTCCATCAGGATCATGGCGTCGGCGAGGCCGCTGCCGGTGACCCGGCGCACCGCGTCGGGGCCCTCCTCACCGGTGAGCAGCAGCACGTCGTAGCCATGGGTGCGGGCCGTGGTGGCCACCGCGATGGCGATCTCCATCATCACCGGCACATACATGTCGGTGCGCAGCGGGATCATCAGCGCGATGATGTTCGACCTGCTGCTGGCCAGCGCCCGCGCGCCCGCGTTGGGGTGGTAGCCCAGCTCGCGGATGCTCTGCTCGACCCGCTGCCGGGTGCCCGTGGAGATGGACCGCTTGCCACTGAGGACATAGCTCACCGTGCTCGCCGAGACTCCGGCGTGCTGGGCGACCTCGGCGAGGGTGACCATCCAGCTCTCCCAGCTTTGTGAAGCGCTTCGACAGTGCGCGGTGTGAACAAGAGGCGGTGAGGGTGGTTCGACAGTAGCTCCAGCGGAGGTGGGTGTCCATAGGTTGTCGAAGCGCTTCGACAACCTGTTGCGAAGAAAACGTGAAGAGAGAGTACGGCAACCTTTTGCCGCCCGGCGGGCCACGAGGGTTACGTCAGCATCACCGGCCCCCGGATGGACCCCCACGCAGCACCGCCGTCCCCGTCCGTCGAAGAGAGCGAAGGCCCTGACCGCCGCCGCCGTCGCCCTCGCGGCCCGCCGCGCCAACACCACCAAGGCCACCCTCAACCTCGACGACTTCACCCAGGCACTCGTCCGGCGCAAACTGCTGAGCAACGACACGTACGTCTCCGGCATCGAGTCCGGCACCGAGGTCTTCAAGGGAACGGGCTGTCTGGACACCACGCCGTACTCCGTCACCATCGGCTGAGACGGGCCCCACCGGCACGCGAAGGGTGGCGGGGTCGTCCCGGATCGGGTACCAACGATCGAGTAGCACCCATCGGTAACCGATGTGGTCCATGATCCCGATTCGCGGCGAGGTGAGCCTCATGTCCGCACCACCCCTGAAAAAACCCACCGTCACCGAGCGTGAGGCACGCCAGGTGGCGGAGGCCGCCCGGGAACAGGACTGGCGCAAGCCCAGCTTCGCCAAGGAACTGTTCCTGGGGCGGTTCCGCCTCGACCTGATCCACCCCCATCCGCTCCCCACCGACGAGGCCGTCCGGCGCGGCGAACAGTTCCTCACCAAGCTCCGCGCGTTCTGCGAGACGAAGATCGACGGAGCGCTGATCGAGCGCGAGGCCAGGATCCCCGACGAGGTGATCAACGGCCTCAGGGAACTCGGCGCCCTCGGCATGAAGATCGACCCCAAGTACGGCGGTCTCGGCCTCACCCAGGTGTACTACAACAAGGCGCTCGCCCTCGTCGGCTCGGCCAGCCCCGCCGTCGGCGTGCTGCTCTCGGCCCATCAGTCGATCGGCGCACCGCAGCCGCTGAAGATGTTCGGCACCCCCGAGCAGAAGCAGGCCTTCCTGCCGCGCTGCGCCACCACCGCCGTCAGCGCCTTCCTGCTCACCGAGCCCGACGTCGGCTCCGACCCGGCCCGTCTCGCCACCAGCGCGGTGCCCGACGGGGACGACTACGTCCTCGACGGCGTCAAGCTGTGGACGACCAACGGCGTCGTCGCCGACCTCCTGGTCGTGATGGCCCGTGTCCCGAAGAGCGAGGGCCACCCCGGCGGCATCTCCGCCTTCGTCGTGGAGAGCGACGCGCCCGGCATCACCGTCGAGAACCGCAACGCCTTCATGGGCCTGCGCGGCATCGAGAACGGCGTCACCCGCTTCCACCAGGTCCGGGTGCCCGCCGCGAACCGCATCGGCCCCGAGGGCGCCGGTCTGAAGATCGCCCTCACCACCCTCAACACCGGCCGGCTCTCCCTGCCCGCGTCCTGCGTCGCCGCCGGCAAGTGGTCGCTGAAGATCGCCCGCGAGTGGTCGACGGCCCGCGAGCAGTGGGGCAAGCCCATCGCCCACCACGAGGCGGTCGGCGCGAAGATCAGCTTCATCGCCGCCACCACCTTCGCCCTGGAGGCCGTCCTCGACCTGTCCTCGCAGATGGCCGACGAGGACCGCAACGACATCCGCATCGAGGGCGCGCTCGCCAAGCTCTTCGCCTCCGAGATGGGCTGGCGGATGGCCGACGAGCTGATCCAGATCCGCGGCGGCCGCGGCTTCGAGACGGCCGAGTCCCTCAAGGCCCGCGGCGAACGCGCGGTCCCCGCCGAACAGCTCCTGCGCGACCTGCGCATCAACCGCATCTTCGAGGGCTCCACGGAGATCATGCATCTCCTCATCGCCCGCGAGGCCGTCGACGCCCACCTCTCCGTCGCCGGCGACCTCATCGACCCCGACAAGTCCCTCCAGGACAAGGCCAGGGCGGGCGCCAACGCCGGTGTCTTCTACGCCAAGTGGCTGCCCAAACTGGTCGCGGGACCGGGCCAGCTGCCGTCGTCGTACAACGGGTTCCGGCACGGCGGCGTCGACCTCGCCGCGCATCTGCGGTTCGTCGAACGGCACGCCCGCAAGCTCGCCCGCTCCACCTTCTACGCCATGTCCCGCTGGCAGGGCCGGATGGAGACCAAGCAGGGCTTCCTCGGCCGGATCGTCGACATCGGCGCGGAACTGTTCGCGATGAGCGCGGCCTGCGTCCGGGCCGAACTCCTGCGCACCCGCGGCGAACACGGCGCCGAGGCCTACCGGCTCGCCGACGCGTTCTGCCGCCAGTCCCGGCTGCGCGTCGACGAACTCTTCACCCGCCTGTGGAACAACACCGACGACCTGGACCGCAAGGTCGTCAAGGACGTCCTCGCGGGCACCCACACATGGCTGGAGGAGGGCGTCGTCGACCCCTCGGGCGACGGCCCCTGGATCGCCGACACCACCCCCGGCCCGAGCGCACGGGAGAACGTCCACCGCCCCATCAGGTGACCGGCGCGCGGCACGGACGGGCCCACTCACACCGTCGGCCGTCCGTGCCCAGCGGCGCGGACGGCCGACGGTGTCCGCGGGCCGGCGGGCCGTCCCGACGCTCGTCGGGCCGGTGGGCGTCGTCGGCGCCGACGGGGGTGCCCAGCTCCAGCTCCGGCCCTCACCTCCAGCTCCAGCCCTCAGCCCCGGCCGACCGGTGCCCGGCACGTACCCCGAGGACACCGTCCGCTCCCGGCGACCCATGGGCGTGACCGGTCGCGGGCCAGGCAACAATGGGGGGATGAGCGACAGTCCAGCCCCCCTCGCCGACCCGCACCTCGTCTTCGACCCCGTCGCGGGTGACGGCCCCAAGGACGTGGTGATCCTCGGTGCCACCGGATCGATCGGCACCCAGGCCGTCGACCTCGTGCTGCGCAACCCCGACCGGTTCCGGGTCACCGGCCTGTCCGCCAACGGCGGCCGGGTCGCCCTCCTCGCCCAGCAGGCCCGCCGGCTGCGGGCGCGGACCGTCGCCGTCGCCCGCGAGGACGTCGTCCCGGCCCTGCGCGAGGCGCTCGCCGCCGAGTACGGCACCTCGGAGCCGCTCCCCGAAATCCTCGCCGGACCGGACGCGGCCACCCGGCTCGCCGCCACCGACTGCCACACCGTCCTCAACGGCATCACGGGCTCCATCGGCCTCGCCCCCACCCTCGCCGCCCTGGAGGCGGGCCGCACCCTCGCGCTCGCCAACAAGGAGTCGCTCATCGTCGGCGGCCCGCTGGTCAAGGCACTGGCCAAGCCCGGCCAGATCATCCCGGTGGACTCCGAGCACGCCGCCCTCTTCCAGTCCCTCGCCGCCGGCACCCGCGCCGACGTCCGCAAACTGGTCGTCACCGCCTCCGGCGGCCCCTTCCGCGGCCGGACGAAGGCGGAGCTGGCGAACGTCACCGTCGAGGACGCGCTCGCCCACCCCACCTGGTCCATGGGCCCGGTCATCACGATCAACTCCGCGACCCTCGTCAACAAGGGACTGGAGGTCATCGAGGCCCACCTCCTCTACGACATTCCCTTCTCGCGGATTGAGGTGGTCGTGCACCCCCAGTCGTATGTCCACTCGATGGTTGAGTTCACGGACGGATCGACACTGGCCCAGGCGACGCCCCCCGACATGCGCGGGCCCATCGCCATCGGCCTCGGCTGGCCGCAGCGCGTCCCCGACGCCGCGCCCGCCTTCGACTGGAGCACGGCCTCGACGTGGGAGTTCTTCCCGCTCGACAACGAGGCCTTCCCCTCGGTGAACCTCGCCCGGCACGTGGGCGAGCTCGCCGGGACGGCCCCGGCGGTGTTCAATGCCGCCAACGAGGAGTGCGTGGAGGCCTTCCGCGCCGGCGCGCTGCCGTTCAACGGGATCATGGAGACCGTGACCAGGATCGTCGAGGAACACGGCACCCCGGCCACGGGAACTTCACTCACCGTGTCGGACGTCCTCGAAGCGGAGACCTGGGCGCGCGCCCGGGCACAGGAACTGACGGCGCAGACGGCGGAGGCCCGTGCATGACGACCCTGATGTTCATCCTCGGGATTCTGGTCTTCTTCGTGGGCCTGCTCTTCTCGATCGCCTGGCACGAGCTGGGCCACCTGTCCACGGCGAAGATGTTCGGCATCCGCGTGCCCCAGTACATGGTCGGCTTCGGCCCGACCATCTGGTCACGCCGGAAGGGCGACACCGAGTACGGCATCAAGGCCATCCCGCTCGGCGGCTACATCCGCATGATCGGCATGTTCCCGCCCGGTGAGGACGGCCGGGTCACCGCCCGTTCCACCTCCCCCTGGCGCGGCATGATCGAGGACGCCCGCTCGGCCGCCTTCGAGGAGCTCCAGCCCGGCGACGAGAAGCGCATGTTCTACACGCGCAAGCCGTGGAAGCGCGTCATCGTCATGTTCGCCGGCCCCTTCATGAACCTGATCCTCGCGGTCGGCCTGTTCCTCACCGTTCTCATGGGCTTCGGCATCCAGCAGGAGACCACCAACGTCGCCTCCGTCTCGCCCTGCGTCATCGCGCAGAGCGAGAACCGCGACACCTGCAAGAGCACCGACAAGCCCTCCCCGGCCGAGGCGGCGGGGCTGAAGAAGGGCGACAGGATCGTCTCCTTCGACGGCGTCTCCACCGCCAAGTGGGACACGCTCTCCGACCTCATCCGGGACAGCGCCGGCAAGACCGTGGCGATCGTCGTCGAACGCGGCGGCAAGGACGTCACGCTCCATGCCACCATCGCCACCAACCAGGTCGCCAAGAAGGACTCCAGCGGCGCCTACGTCCAGGGCGAGTACGTCAAGGCCGGCTTCCTCGGCTTCAGCGCGGCCACCGGCGTCGTCAAGCAGGACTTCGGCGACTCCGTGACCTGGATGACCGACCACGTCGGCGACGCGGTCGACTCCCTCGTCGCCCTCCCCGGCAAGATCCCCGCCCTGTGGAACGCGACCTTCGGCGACGCCCCGCGCGAGCCCGACTCCCCGATGGGCATCGTCGGCGCCGCCCGGGTCACCGGCGAGATCGCCACGCTGGACATCCCCGCCTCGCAGCAGCTGGCGATGGCCGTGTTCGTGGTCGCCGGCTTCAACCTCTCCCTGTTCCTGTTCAACATGCTCCCGCTGCTCCCGCTCGACGGCGGGCACATCGCGGGCGCCCTGTGGGAGTCGCTGCGCCGCAACCTCGCGCGCGTGCTGCGCCGCCCGGACCCGGGCCCGTTCGACGTGGCGAAGTTGATGCCGGTGGCGTACGTGGTGGCCGGGATCTTCGTCTGCTTCACGATCCTGGTGCTGATCGCGGACGTGGTCAACCCGGTGCGCATCTCGTAGTCATCCGCCGTTCCAAACGGCCCGGGACACTGGCTCCCGGGCCGTCTTCCATCGGGTGGGTTTGGCGGCCGTGATGTGCTCACTGCTTGGCCTGTGCCGTAATCTCAAAGCCTGGAACCCGCCATCGACGGGACCTGGACCTTGATCCACGACTTGGGGTTGCACAGCAGATGACTGCGATTTCTCTCGGCATGCCGTCCGTTCCGACCAGGGTTGCCGAGCGCCGGAAGAGCCGGCAGATCCAGGTCGGCAGTGTGGCGGTCGGCGGCGACGCCCCGGTCTCGGTGCAGTCCATGACGACGACCCGTACGTCGGACATCGGCGCGACGCTGCAGCAGATCGCCGAGCTGACCGCGTCGGGCTGCCAGATCGTCCGGGTGGCCTGTCCGACGCAGGACGACGCGGACGCGCTCGCGACGATCGCCCGCAAGTCGCAGATCCCGGTGATCGCGGACATCCACTTCCAGCCGAAGTACGTCTTCGCGGCGATCGAGGCGGGCTGTGCGGCGGTCCGCGTGAACCCGGGGAACATCAAGCAGTTCGACGACAAGGTCCGGGAGATCGCGAAGGCGGCGAAGGACCACGGCACGCCGATCCGCATCGGTGTGAACGCCGGTTCGCTGGACCGCCGTCTACTCCAGAAGTACGGCAAGGCCACCCCCGAGGCGCTGGTCGAGTCCGCCCTGTGGGAGGCGTCCCTCTTCGAGGAGCACGACTTCCGGGACATCAAGATCTCGGTCAAGCACAACGACCCGGTCGTGATGATCGAGGCGTACCGTCAGCTCGCCGCGCAGTGCGACTATCCCCTCCACCTCGGCGTCACCGAGGCGGGGCCGGCCTTCCAGGGCACGATCAAGTCGGCGGTCGCCTTCGGCGCGCTCCTCTCCCAGGGCATCGGCGACACCATCCGCGTCTCCCTCTCGGCCCCGCCGGTCGAGGAGGTCAAGGTCGGAAACCAGATCCTCGAATCCCTGAACCTCAAGCAGCGCGGCCTGGAGATCGTCTCCTGCCCGTCCTGCGGCCGCGCCCAGGTCGACGTCTACAAGCTCGCGGAGGAGGTCACGGCAGGCCTCACCGGCATGGAGGTCCCGCTGCGGGTCGCCGTCATGGGCTGCGTCGTGAACGGCCCCGGCGAGGCCCGCGAGGCCGACCTCGGGGTCGCCTCCGGCAACGGCAAGGGCCAGATCTTCGTCAAGGGCGAGGTCATCAAGACCGTCCCCGAGTCCAAGATCGTCGAGACCCTCATCGAGGAGGCCATGAAGCTGGCCGAACAGATGGAGGCCGAGGGAGTCGCTTCGGGCGAGCCTTCGGTGGCGGTCGCGGGCTGAGGCCGGAGTCATCCGGCCCGCCCGCCGTCCGGCGACCGGGACGTCCCGCCCGGAGCCCCCGCCCGCCGGGAGGCGGCACGCTCCGCGGTTCCGGGCCCGTATCTTCAGCCCGCCCGTCGGGAGTCGGCACGCTCCGCGGTGCCGGTGCGTGATTTCCAGCCCGTCCGGCGTTTGAGGACGAGGCCCGTTCAGGGCCGAAGCGGGGGTCCGGGGGCGCCGGCCCCCGGGGGAGGGCACCGCGGCCGACGCCCACCGGCAAAGCGACGGCAAGGCAGACGCAGGGCGGCACCGCTCAGCTTCCGCAGGTACAGTGCGGGGATCAGAAGCCCTGAGTTGTGAGGCCCCGTACGTGTTGACCCAGACCACCTCCCGGGTCCTCGAACCGAGCGACCTGGACGCCGCGCTCGCCGTCCTCGACCGCGAGCCGGTGGCCAACGCCTTCGTCACCTCCCGCGTCCAGGTCGCGGGCCTCGACCCCTGGCGGCTCGGCGGCGAGATGTGGGGCTGGTACGAGGACGGCATGCTGACGTCCCTGTGCTACGCGGGCGCCAACCTCGTCCCCCTCTGCGCCACCCCGCGCGCGGTCCGCGCCTTCGCCGACCGCGCCCGCAGGGCCGGCCGCCGCTGCTCCTCCATCGTCGGCCCCGCCGACTCCACCGCCCAGCTCTGGCGCCTCCTCGAACCCCACTGGGGCCCCGCCCGCGAGGTCCGCTCCCACCAGCCCCTCATGGTCGCCGACCGCATGCCCGCCGACATCGCCCCGGATCCCTACGTCCGCCGCATCCGCAAGGACGAGATGGAGACGATCATGCCGGCGTGCGTGGCGATGTTCACCGAGGAGGTGGGCGTCTCCCCGATGGCCGGCGACGGAGGCCTGCTCTACCAGGCCCGCGTCGCCGAACTCGTCGGCTCCGGCCGCTCCTTCGCCCGCCTCGACGAACACGGCAGGGTCGTCTTCAAGGCGGAGATCGGCGCCGCCACTTCGCAGGCCTGCCAGATCCAGGGCGTCTGGGTCGCCCCGGAGTACCGGGGGAGGGGCTTCGCCGCCCCCGGCATGGCCGCGGTCCTGCGCTACGCCCTCGCGGACGTGGCCCCGGTGGTCAGCCTCTACGTCAACGACTTCAACACGCCCGCGAGAAGGACGTACCGGAGAGTCGGCTTCCAGGAGGTCGGCGCATTCATGAGCGTGCTGTTCTGACGCACCTGTAGGCTCCCCGCCATGGATCTCGTCATCGGCCCCCTGGACCTCCCCGCCCATGTGGACGAGGCCCTCGCGGTGCAGGCCGTCGCCTTCGGCCTCGGCCCCGACGAGGTCGCGGTCCGCCGCCAGATCGTCCTGCGGCACATGACCTACCCGGGCGCCCGCGCCCTCGGCGCCAGCACCCCCGAAGGCCGCCTCGTCGGCTTCGTCTACGGCATGCCCAACGACCGCACCCACTGGTGGTCCACCGTCGTCGAGCCCTACCTGCGCGCCCAGGGCACCGACTTCTGGCTCGACGACTCCTTCGTCATCACCGAGCTCCACGTCCACCCCGCGTACCAGAACCGCGGCGCGGGCCGGGCCCTGATCACCACGATCACCGACAGCGCGAGCCAACCCCGCTCGATCCTCTCCGCGATCGACTTCGACAGCCCCGCCCGCGCGCTCTACCGCTCCCTCGGCTACGACGACCTCGCCCGCCGGGTCCTGTTCCCCAGCGCCCCCCGCCCGTACGCCGTCATGGGCGCCCGGCTCCCCCTCCTCCGGAAGTAACGGATTTCCGGCGACACGGCGCTCCCGGCTAACCTCCTTGCCATCACCCTTACCCGGCAGGAGTACGAGAACCATGGCGAACGCACCGGTCCAGCGCATGTCCCAGTTGATGGCGAAGACCTTGCGCGACGACCCGGCGGACGCCGAGGTCCTCAGCCACAAGCTCCTCGTCCGCGCCGGCTACGTCCGCCGCACCGCCGCCGGCATCTGGTCCTGGCTGCCGCTGGGCAAGAAGGTGCTGGCCAACGTCGAGCGGATCGTCCGTGAGGAGATGGACGCGATCGGCGCCCAGGAGGTGCTGCTCCCGGCCCTGCTGCCCCGCGAGCCGTACGAGGCGACGGGCCGCTGGGAGGAGTACGGCGCCGAGCTGTTCCGGCTGAAGGACCGCAAGGGCGGCGACTACCTCCTCGGCCCGACCCACGAGGAGATCTTCACCCTGCTGGTCAAGGACCAGGCGTCCTCGTACAAGGACCTGCCGGTCATCCTGTACCAGATCCAGCACAAGTACCGCGACGAGGCCCGTCCGCGGGCCGGCATCCTGCGCGGCCGTGAGTTCCTGATGAAGGACTCGTACTCCTTCGACACCGAGGACGAGGGCCTCGCCCGGTCCTACGCCCTGCACCGCGAGGCCTACCAGCGGGTGTTCGAGCGCCTCGGCCTCGACTACCGCATCTGCGCCGCCACCGCCGGCGCGATGGGGGGCTCCAAGTCGGAGGAGTTCCTCGCCCCGGCCGGCGCCGGCGAGGACACCTTCGCCGACTGCCCGAACTGCGACTTCGCCGCCAACACGGAGGCGATCTCGTACGAGCTGAAGGCCGTGGACGCCGAGGGCGTGCCCGCGCTGGAGGAGATCCCCACCCCGGACACCCCCACCATCGAGACCCTCGCCGCCCACCTCGGCGTCCAGGCCTCCGACACGCTCAAGAACCTCCTCGTGAAGGTCGACGGCGAGATCGTCGCCGTGGGCGTGCCCGGTGACCGTGAGGTCGACATGGACAAGGTCGAGGCGCACTTCGCCCCGGCGACGGTCGAGCTGGTCACCGCCGAGGACTTCGTGGGCCGCCCCGACCTGGTGCGCGGTTACGTCGGTCCGCAGGGCCTGGGCGAGAAGGTCACCTACATCGCCGACCCGCGCGTGGCCCCCGGCACCTCCTGGATCACGGGCGCCAACAAGGAGGGCACGCACGCGAAGAACGTCGTCGCGGGCCGTGACTTCGAGGTCGACGCGTACGTGGACGTCGTGGTCGTCCAGGAGGGCGACCCCTGCCCGAACTGCGGCACCGGCCTCAAGCTCGACCGCGCCATCGAGATCGGCCACATCTTCCAGCTCGGCCGCAAGTACGCCGACGCCCTCAAGCTCGACGTCCTCGGCCAGAACGGCAAGCCCGTCCGCGTCACCATGGGCTCCTACGGCATCGGCGTCTCCCGCGCGGTCGCGGCCCTCGCCGAGCAGTCCGCCGACGACAAGGGCCTGTGCTGGCCGGCCGAGGTCGCCCCGGCCGACGTCCACGTGGTCGCCGCCGGCAAGGCGCTGCAGACCGAGCTGGCGCTGGAGGTCTCCGAGAAGCTGCGGTCGGCCGGCCTGCGGGTCCTGGTCGACGACCGGGCCGGGGTCTCCCCGGGCGTGAAGTTCACCGACGCCGAGCTGATCGGCGTCCCCAAGATCCTGGTCGCGGGCCGTCGCTCGGGCGAGGGCGTGGTGGAGCTGAAGGACCGCAGGACCGGCGAGCGCGAGGAGCTCACGGTGGACGAGGCGATCGCGAGGCTCACCGCGTAACGCGGGCCCTCATAAAGAAAGCTCTCAGAGAGTTCTGTCGGACCCTATGGGATCCTCACAGACTTCTCTCAGGCCGTTCCCCGACCGTAGGGCGTGACAGAACGTCACTGCGGAGGGGAACAGGTCATGGCGACCAGGGAAGAAGAACGCGGGGCCGCGGCAGCGGTCCGCAGAGGTGCACGGCGGACCGCGGCCTTCGCTGCGGCGATCACGCTGGCGGGGGCGGCCGGGGTGTTCGCCCTGATCGGCACCCTGCAGGCGGACGCCACCACGTCGGCGAGCGGCGGGACGAGCTCCAGCTCGAGCACCGGCGGCGACTCGGACAGCTCGTCCGGCTCCACCGACTCCTCCGGCTCGGACACCTCGTCGTCCTCCACGGACGACTCGTCCTCCTCCTCGTCCTCCGCGGACGACTCGTCGAGCAGTTCCTCCTCGGACGACGGCTCCAGCGGTCTCACCTCCTCCTCCGGCGGCTCCGCCGACTCCACTTCGGGGGCGTCGTGATGACCACGCCGCTCAAGCCCCGCACCACGGCCGCCACCGAGTGGCGTGCCCTCGGCACCACGGTCCGCCTGGTCGTCACCGACCCGGCCCTGCTGGAGTCCTGCAATCTGCTCCTCGCCCGGCACCTCGCCGAGGTCGACGCGGCCTGCAGCCGCTTCCGCCCCGACTCCGAACTGGCCGCCCTCGACGCCACCGCCGGCCGCCCGGTCCGGGTGAGCCCGCTGCTCGCCGAGGCCCTCGACGTGGCCCTGCGCGCCGCCGCGACGACCGACGGCGCGGTGGACCCGACCGTCGGCTCCGCGATGGACGCGATCGGCTACGACCGCGACTTCACCCTCGTCCGGGAGGACGACCGCCCGGTCCGCCTCACGCTGCGCCGCACCCCCGGCTGGCGCACGATCACCCTCGACCGCGCCACCGGCACGGTCACCGTCCCCCGGGGCGTCCGCCTCGACCTGGGTGCGACGGCCAAGGCCTGGGCCGCCGACCGGGCCGCGCGGCTGCTCGCCGGCACGGCCGGCTGCGGGGTCCTGGTCAGCCTGGGCGGTGACACGGCCGTCGCGGGCGAGCCCCCGGAGGGCGGCTGGCAGATCCGGGTCCAGGACGTCACCGGTCCGGTCGACGAGACGCCCGCGCAGGGCGCGTACGCCACCGTCGGCATGCGCGGCGGCGGTCTGGCGACCTCCGGCACCACCGCCCGGCGCTGGCAGCGCGGCGGCCACGACCTGCACCACATCGTCGACCCGCGCACCGGCCTGCCCGTCCGCTCCCCCTGGCGCACGGTCTCCGTCGCCGCGGCCACCTGCGCCGACGCGAACGCGGCGAGCACGGCGGCACTGGTCAGGGGCGAGGGTGCGGAGAAGTGGCTGAGCCGCCTGCGCCTCCCGGCCCGCCTGGTCACGCGGAACGGCCTGATCGTCACCACACCGGGCTGGCCAACCCCTTCAGGGGCGCGGGACCGTGCCGATCAGCGGCTCCGCCGCGGGGCGCGATCAGCCACCCGCCCGGAGGCAGCCGCATGACCGGCGAAACCCTCTGGTACGCCAACAGGGCCACGGGCGCCGTCTGCCTGATCCTCTTCACCATCGTGGTACTCCTCGGCATCGCGGTCCATCTGCGGACCCGCGTCCCGGGCCTGCCCCGCTTCGGCACGCTGAGCCTCCACCGCACCCTCTCCCTCTCCGCCACCGCCTTCCTGGCCCTGCACATCACCACCGCGGTCGCCGACAGCTACGTGAACATCACGGTCGTCGACGCCCTGATCCCCTTCCGCTCCGACTACCGGCCCCTGTGGCTCGGCCTGGGCACGGTCGCCTTCGACCTGCTGCTCGCGGTCCTGATCACCAGCCTGCTCCGCGCCCGGATGGGCCACCGCAGCTGGCGGGCCGTCCACTGGCTGGCCTACGCCTCCTGGCCGGTCGCCCTGATCCACGGCGTCGGCATCGGCACGGACACCGGCGCCGACTGGATGACCTGGCTCACCGTCGCCTGCGTGGCCACGGTCGTCGCCGCCGGAGGCACCCGCCTCGCCCACGCGGCCCGCGCCACCCGCCGCACCCCCGCCGCCCTTCTGCGCGCCGCCGATGGAGCCCGCCCGTGACCGCCACCTTCCCCGACCTCTACATGGCCCCGCGCCTCCTCGCCCCCGGCGCCGCCCCGGTCGACCTGCCCACCCACCACCAGCGCTACGGCCCCCTCGCGCACGGCGACCCCGAGAGCGTGCTGCGGACGGTGGCCGAGTCCGGGCTCACCGGGCGCGGCGGGGCCGCCTTCCCGACGTACCGCAAGCTCGTCTCGGTCGCCGAGGCGGGCCGCCGTACCGGGCGGGCGCCGGTGGTCGTCGCCAACGGCGCGGAGGGCGAGCCCGCCAGCCGCAAGGACAAGACGCTGCTGCGGCTCTCCCCGCACCTCGTCCTGGACGGTCTGCAGATCGCGGCGCACGCCATCGGCGCGGGCGAGGCGTACCTCGGCGTGGAGGACGGCGCGACCTGGCTGGAGTCGGCCCTCGCCCAGCGCACCGGGGACCCGCTGCCGGTGCAGGTCGTGCGGCTGCCCACGTCCTTCCTCTCCGGCCAGGCCTCGGCGCTCGCCCGGTTCGTCTCCGGTGGTCCCGCGCTGCCGAGGCACCCGAGCCCGCCGGTCCGTGAGCGGGGCGTGCGCCGGGCCCCCACGCTCGTGCAGAACGTCGAGACCCTCGCCCATCTGGCGCTCGTCGCCCGCTACGGCGCCGACTGGTACCGCGGCGCCGGCACCCCCACCCAGCCGGGCAGCGCCCTGTGCACGGTCCACGTCGCGGGACGGGAACCCCGGGTGATCGAGGCGCCGTACGGTCTGCCGTTCGCCCGGCTGCTGCCGCTGGAGGATGCCTCGGCGGTGCTCGTCGGCGGCTACCACGGCACCTGGATCCCGGCCAGGGAGGCCGCCCGACTGACCGTGGACGCGGGTTTCCTGGGCGCCGGAGTGCTGGCGGTGCTGCCCACCGCCCGCTGCGGCCTCGTCGAGACCGCCCGCGTCCTGCGGTATCTCGCCCTGCAGTCGGCCGGCCAGTGCGGCCCCTGCCTCAACGGTCTGCCGCGGATCGCCGCCGCGTTCGCCACCCTGGCCACGCCGGGCCCGCAGGGCACCGTCCGCACCGACCTCGCCCGCTGGTCCGGCCTCGTCGAGGGCCGAGGCGCCTGCCACCACCCGGACGGCACGGTCCGGCTGGTCCGCAGCGCGCTGACGACGTTCGCCGCCGAGGCCGACGCGCACGCCCACGGCCGCTGCACGGCCACCGATCGCACACCCCTGCTGCCCGTACCCCAGGAGGCCTGACATGGACCGGCAGACGAACCGGCAGATGAACCTGGACGTCGACTGGACGTCCTGCCAGGGCCACGGCCTGTGCGCGGAACTCCTCCCGGAGCACATCACGCTCGACGCATGGGGCTACCCGCTCGTCGACGGCGCCCCCGTCCCCGCACGGACGGTGAAGCGGGCCCGCAGGGCCGTCGCCGACTGCCCCGTGCTTGCCCTCAAGCTCACCCCGGCCCCGGTCGGCTGACGGGAGATCAGCCGACGGCGCAGGGGGAGGACCAGGGGGTGAGCTCGCGCGGGAGCTCCACGCGCATGCCGCAGAAACACACGAGCAGACCGCCGCGCGACGCGGGGGCACCCAGGTCGATCACCAGGATGTCCCGCACTTCCCGGAGCGCGTCGCGTACCTGGAAGCCCCTGGCCACCCGGATGCTGACCTCGTCAGGGTCCCAGACCGCGATTCTCGGCAGATCGTCTGCCATGCAAACGTGGACGCACACAACTGTCTCCCCAGGGCTGCACAACGACACGCAGTGATCCGCTCCGGGAGGCCAGCGGCGCACTGATGGTACCGATGGGCGCGATTCCCGTGGGGGTTTTCGTCATATTCATCCGTAAACCTCAGGTGATGCGGCTGACCTGAAGCATCGCCTCGGCGTCCTTGAGCAGCGCTCGTTGCCGTGACTCCGGCAATTGCCGGTACAGCGTGAGGAGTCGGGCCTCGCGTTCGTCCCCGCTGGGGCCGGGCACCGGGCGGCCGACCGACTCGAAGAACTCCCGCGGTGTCGTGCTGACGCCCCAGCGCCGGAACACCTCCACCATGGCCCGCAGCTTCTCCGGGTCGATGCGGGAGGTGCCGCGGGTGCGGTTCATCCAGGCGTTGAGCGTCGGGTACGAGATGCCGGCCTCGGAGGCGAGATCCTTCTGGGTCCGCCCGGGGGCCCGTGCCAGGAGGCGTTCGAGCAGAGCCGCCAGGTCCTCGTCCCGGCGTGCGGGATCGTGGCCGGGATCCGGGTCTCCTGAGTGGCTCCGCTGGTTCGTCACGCCTCAGAGGATCGGTCATCGTCATCTACAGGCGCAAGTAGATCGCAGACCGCCGGTCGGCTCTTCGGATGCACGCCGGAGCGTTGCGGCGGTTCGGGTGCCCCCGTGCGCCCCCGTGCTCCCGGCCCGCGGTTTTCCGTCGCGCTCCGTGAGCGGCTTGACACTCTATGCATCTGCGTGAAGACTGCCGATATCCCGAGACCCACCCGTCCCGGGTGACGTGTCGTCAGTCAATCTACATCTACATGAATATTGAAGATGCGGAGGTCTTCGTGTCCCCAACCGACAGCGCCACGACCACTCCGGGCACCCCGGAGCCCGAACTGGTCGCCCGCGCCCGCACCGGCGACCGGGAGGCGTTCGCCGCCCTGTACGACGAGCACTACCGCCTCGTCTACGGCTTCCTTCTCCTGCGCACCCGCAACAGACACCTGGCGGAGGACCTCACCCAGGAGGTGTTCACCCGCGCCCTGCGCCGCATCGACTCGTACACCTGGCAGGGCAAGGCCTTCGCCGCCTGGCTCACCACCATCGCCAAGAACCTCCACTACGACGAACTCGCCCGCGGCCGCACCCGGCTGGAGACCCCGGTCGCCGAGTTCCACGACCCCCAGACGCCGGGCCTCTGCACCGAGTCGCTCGCCCTGCGCGAACTGGAGGCCGTCGAGGCCCACGAGACGGTCCGTACGGCACTCCACTCCCTCAACGCGCACCAACGGCACTGTGTGGAACTGCGCTTCCTCGACGAACTGACCCCCGAGGAGACCGCCCGGGAGATGGGCCGCAGCGTCGGTGCCGTCAAGACGCTGACCTACCGCGCGCTGCGCAAACTGCGCTGGACGACCGGGGCGGTGTCCGTGTGAACAGCAACCTTCCCCGCGCCGCCCGGGTGATCCACGCGGCACTGCGCTCCGTACCGCCCCACCAGGCCGCGGCCGCCGCCCACGCCCTGGACGCGGCCCGGCTCCTCACCGACCCCGACCGCTCCTTCGGCGTCCTCCTGCACCGGGAGCCGGACGGCGGCTGGACACCCGCCCCACGCCCGACAACCGCACCGAAACGGCTCACCGCCGAACCGGAAACCGGACGGCGGGAACCGGAGCCGCCGGTCACCGAGCTGGAACGGCAGGCGCTGGCCTGGGACGCCTCCTGCGCCCGCGCCCGTGAGCTCGCCCACGCCGTCGAACGGCAGCTGCACGGCCACCCCGGCCCGCACGGCATCCGCGTGGACGGCGACCGGGTGCGCGTCCTGCTCCGCGTCGACGACCCCGCCCAATGGGCCCGCTGGCGCGCCTACCTGGGCATCACCACCGTGGGGGAGCGGTCCCGCCCCCACACGGTGACCGCCGACGGAGAACGCGACGGCGTCCCGGTGACCGTCGTGGCCCGGGGGATCGGCACGACACCACCGGGCACGGCCCACGCCCCCGAACGCCGCCCCTTCCGCCTCGACGGCACCACCTACGACCTGGCCCAGCCCCAGCGCGACACGAACGGGGACCTCTGGTACTTCCAGGGCCGCCGCGCCCCCGACGGCATGCCCCTGCTGTCCCTCGACGGCCGCCCGGAGCGCTGCACCCTCGCCCAGGTGGAGACCCAGTTGGGGCCGCTGTCACCGGCGGGGGAGGAGAGGCCCGCCCCGGACGCGGCACCACCCCCGGCGGTGGAACACCCGGGACACGGCTGAGGCCCCCGATGCCCTCACCTCTGCTCCGCCTCGTGCGGGCCCGCAGGACCGCCGCCCGCCACCGCCTCGCCCTCGACCTGGACGACTGCCGTCGGCAACTGGCCCGCTGGCAGCGGCACGCCGACTCCTACGAGCGCGAACTGACCCACCTCTCCCGCGAACGGGCCCACCTCCTCGCCTGGCTGGCGGCACTGCACCCGTCGAGCGCGGTCATCACCCCGGCCACCGAAGCGGGCCCCGGCGGCACCCACCTGCTGCGCCTGGTGGCCGGCGAACGCCTGCTGACCTGGCGTCTGCCCCCGGCCGACCTCCCGCTGTTCACCCATGTCCGGCACGCCGAATCCCCACGGCGCGAGGGCCCCCGCATCCCCGACCAGTCCGCCCACATCCGCCACCACACCCACCTGCTGGCTCTGGAGGAGGCCCTGTCGACCACACCCCCGCCCCCCGACCCCCCATGAGACTCCGGCCGGCCGCTCGGGAGGCAGCCGACCGGACAGCGGCGCCCCCCTGCCCCCTCACCCTGCAGGGGGGCGCCGCCAACGGTCCCCGGTCCGGCCGAAAAGGGGCGCGGGGCTGTATCCATGTGCGGCTCCCCGCCGCCGCGTGGGCGCGACAATCCCCCACGCACCCGCACCCCGACGACCCCCGCACCCCCACCCCGAACCGCCCTTAAAGCCACCCGGCGAATTCGAGCAACAGCTCCGCATCCCCCCGCCGCCCCACACGCAGCGCCCGCACACCCGACTCCACCGCCCGAAAGAGCGTCCACCCCCGCACCCGCTCCTGATCCAACTCCAACGACTCCGCCAGCTTCCTCACCCGCCGCCGAGTCGTCGCCGCCCCCGACGGGGAGGCGATCAGATCCTCCACCCGATCCCGCACCAACCGCGCCAGATCGAACGCACACTCGCCCACCACCGGATCCGGCCCCACCGCCAGCCACGGCGTCCGCTCGGCCGCCAGCACCTTGCTCTGCCGGAACGTCCCATGCAGCAACCGCCGTTCGGGCGGCGCGGCCAACAACTCCTCCCGGGCCACGAGAGCCGCGTCCACCAGCACGCGCACCTCGGAGCCGACGGCAGTCCCCCGCATCGCCTCCGCCTGCCGCCCCGTCCGCTCGGCGACCGTCTCGAAGCCGCCCCCGTCCGGCGGCTCCACCCACAGCCGCCGCAACGTCCCCGCCGCCTCCAGCTGCGCCTTGGCCTCCGGCAGCGACCGCACCGACACATCCGGATGCAGCCGTTCGAGCAGCAGCACCCCCTCCGTCACCGGCCCGTCCAGCAGCTGTACGGCGCCCAGCCCGCCCCAGTGCGCCAGCGCCGCCCGCTCCGCCTCCGGCCGGAACCGCGGCGGGGCCAGCTTGAGCACGGCAGGCGTCCCGTCCGCACGGCGCACCAGCACCACCAGGCTGGTCCGGCCCCCGGGCACCTGCACCCGGTCGACGGTCAACTCGCGCAGCGCGACGGCCTGTCGGGCAGCCTCGGGCAGCTTCTCCAACCAGTCGTCACCGCTCGGTGCCGTCTCACCGAACGCCCGCACCAGACGCCGCGGCGGTTCGAAAGCCATGCGCGAGTCGTTCCCTTCCCTTTCAGAGGTCCCCTCTCAGGGGTCACGCCGTCGGCGCCGCCGGAGCTCCGGAGGTCGCCGCGTCCGTACCGGCCCGCTCGGCGAGCCCAGGGAAGGCTACGCTCCCGCCGCGCCAGCGCACCGCCCGCACCGCCGCCTCCCGCAGCGCCCCGGCGGCCTCACGGCGCCGCTGGTCACCGGCTGCCCGCACCAGGTCCGAGTACACCCCGGCCACCCGCTCCTCCAACTCGGCGGCGAGCCGCACCGCGGCAGCAGCGTCCGCCACCGGGAACGGCAGCGCGTACGCGGCGCTCGCTGCGACCGGCTCGGCGCCCAGATCGCGCACCTCGCGCACCAGCGCGTCCCGGCGCGCCCGGTGCGCGTCGTACCCGGCCTGCGCCTCCGTGCGCCGAGCGGCGCCGATCCGCCCGCCGACGACGCCGTACCCGTAGACGGCGGCGTGCTCGGCGGCCAGCGCCGCCTGCAGCGCGGTCAGTTCCCCGTTGTCCTTGCTCTCCTTGCTCGGCCCCGCGCTCGACCCCGTCATCGGTTCCCCTCCGTCAGCAGATACGCGTGGGCCGCGCCGGCCGCCGCCACCGAGGCCAGCAGCCGGGCCAGCTCGCCCGGGACGTCCAGCAGCGCCACCGCCCGCTCGTCGGCGAGCCTCCGCTCGGCGGCGGCCAGCCCGGCCAGCGCCTCCTTCTCGGTCGCCGGAGAGGCGGAGGGTGCCAGGGACGGCGCCGCCGAGCCGGAGGGCGACACGGTCGCCGAAGCGCTGGCCGACGGGGTGCTCTTCGGCTTCCCCGCGCCCCCGAACGCCTCCACATGCCGGACGACCTCCGCCCTTAGCGGTGCGAGCCGCCGCGCCAGCGTGGGATGGACGGCGAGGACGGCGTCGTACCGCTGAAGCAGTCCGCCGCTGTCCTCGGCCGCACGCGCGCGTGCCCGCTCGGTCACCGACGGGCCGGCGCTCGCGACCTCCTCGGACCTCTCGGAACCGGACGAGCAGCCCACGAGCAGCGCGGCCCCGGCGGCCGACGCGAGCAGGGTTCTTCTGCGCGGCCCGGAGCGGGTGCGCGGCGGGAGCGGGAACGGCACGGCAGACGTCCTCGGGGAATCCGTACGAAAGAAAGACGAGAGAGACGATACGAAGAACGGGCAGGGGAACAGGTCCGTGATCACCGTACCCGCGCACTCGCCGGAGCGAGGTCTCCGCCACCCTCCGTGCACGGGTGGACGGCAACACTCCTCGCGACCCGATACCCTTTGACCAGACACGCGACCCATCCCACAACAGCACACGCGGCCGAGGAGTCACCCGGATGAGCACCACCCAGAGCGAGAGGCTGCGAGAGCTCCTGGAACCGCTCGTCACCTCCCAGGGCCTGGATCTCGAAGAGATCGCCGTGGACTCCGTGGGCCGCAAGCGCGTGCTGCGTGTCGTCGTCGACTCCGACACCGGGGCGGACCTGGACCAGATCGCCGATGTGAGCCGCGCGCTCTCGGCGAAGCTCGACGAGACGGACGCGATGGGCGCGGGCGAGTACACCCTCGAGGTCGGCACCCCGGGCGCGGAGCGCTCCCTCACCGAGCACCGCCACTACGTGCGCGCCACCGGCCGGCTGGTGAGGTTCCAGCTCACCGAGGGCGGCGAACTGACCGCCCGGATCCTGCAGGTCGACGACGACGGCCTCGACCTCGAAGTGCCCGGCGTGAAGGGCCGCAAGGCCCAGGCCCGCAGAGTCGGCTTCCCGGACATCGAGAAGGCCCGCGTGCAGGTCGAGTTCAACCGCAAGGACCAGGACGTCAAGGACGAGAAGGAAGAGGAGGCGTAGCCGTGGACATCGACATGAGTGCCCTGCGGGGCTTGGTACGGGAGAAGGAGATCTCCTTCGACCTGCTGGTCGAGGCGATCGAGTCGGCCCTCCTCATCGCCTACCACCGCACCGAGGGAAGCCGCCGACACGCGCGCGTGGAGCTCAACCGGGAGACCGGGCATGTGACCGTGTGGGCGAAGGAGGACCCCGAGGACCTCGAAGAGGGCCAGGAGCCCCGTGAGTTCGACGACACCCCGTCCGGCTTCGGCCGTATCGCCGCCACCACCGCCAAGCAGGTGATCCTGCAGCGGCTGCGCGACGCCGAGGACGACGCGACGCTCGGCGAGTACGCCGGCCGCGAGGGCGACATCGTCACCGGAGTGGTCCAGCAGGGCCGCGACCCCAAGAACGTGCTCGTGGACATCGGCAAGCTCGAGGCCATCCTGCCCGTGCAGGAGCAGGTCCCCGGCGAGACCTACCAGCACGGCCTGCGCCTGCGGTCGTACGTCGTTCGGGTGGCGAAGGGCGTACGCGGTCCCTCGGTCACGCTTTCGCGTACCCACCCCAATCTGGTGAAGAAGCTCTTCGCGCTGGAGGTGCCGGAGATCGCCGACGGGTCCGTCGAGATCGCCGCCATCGCCCGTGAGGCCGGCCACCGCACCAAGATCGCCGTACGGTCCACCCGTTCGGGCCTGAACGCCAAGGGCGCCTGCATCGGCCCCATGGGCGGCCGGGTGCGCAATGTGATGGGCGAGCTGAACGGCGAGAAGATCGACATCGTCGACTGGTCGGACGACCCGGCCGAGATGGTGGCCAACGCGCTGTCCCCGGCCCGGGTCTCCAAGGTCGAGGTGGTGGACCTCGCGGCCCGCTCCGCGCGCGTGACCGTCCCGGACTACCAGCTCTCCCTGGCGATCGGCAAGGAGGGCCAGAACGCCCGCCTCGCCGCCCGCCTCACGGGCTGGCGGATCGACATCCGCCCGGACACCGAGCAGGCGTCCGAGTAGCGGTTCCACCAGCGGTTGGGCCGTTCGGGGGAATAGATCCAAGCCGGGGCCCGCTCAGATCACGTCAGATGTATCGCGGCAACCGTTCGACTCCTGCCCCGAAGGGGTGAGGTGGCCGCGGGGAGGTAGACTTAACTGTGTCTGGCCGGACGCACGCCGGAGCATGCCCTGAACGCACCTGTGTGGGGTGCCGGAAGCGAGCGGCCAAGACGGAGCTGCTGCGCATCGTGGCGATCAAGGACGCTTGCGTCCCCGATCCTCGCGGTACGCTGCCCGGCCGGGGTGCGTACGTGCACCCCGCACTGGTCTGTCTCGACCAGGCGGTGCGCCGCCGGGCGTTCACGCGGGCGTTGCGCGCCCCGGGAGCGCTCGACACAAAGGCGTTGCGCCAGTACGTCGAGCAGACGACAGTTGCCGATCGGGCAACACCGTAAGAAGCGCGTCGCGCGGAACGTCCGTGCGGTCAGGTACCCCGCGAGTTGGAAGTAGGTCGAGATTGCGATGAGCACTCGATGAGCACGCGATGAGTACGCCCATGAAGTAGCGACGGTCCGGCCGCAACCCGGACCTAAAAGGAGCGAAGTGGCTAAGGTCCGGGTATACGAACTCGCCAAGGAGTTCGGCGTGGAGAGCAAGGTCGTCATGGCCAAGCTCCAGGAACTCGGTGAATTCGTCCGTTCGGCGTCTTCCACCATCGAAGCGCCCGTAGTCCGCAAACTGACTGACGCCTTCCAGGGCGGCGGCGGCAAGTCCGCCAAGCCCGCCCCGCGCAAGGCCGCCCCCAAGCCTGGTGCGCCCTCTCCGGCGCAGGCGGCCCGTCCGGCCGCCCCGCGTCCGGCCGCCCCCAGGCCCGCCGCGCCCCAGGCGCCCACGACTCCGGCCGCTCCCGCGGCCTCGTCGGCCCCCGCGCCGGCGACCCCGGGCCCGCGTCCCGTGCCCGGCCCCAAGCCCGCGCCGCGTCCGGCGCCCGCCGCCCCGGAGTTCACCGCTCCGCCGTCGGCCCCGGCCGCCCCGCAGGCTCCCCGCCCGGCCTCCCAGGGCCCGCGCCCCGGCGCGCCCCGTCCCGGTGCCCGCCCCGGTGGACCCGGTCAGGGCCAGCAGGACCGCGGTGACCGCGGCCAGCGTCCGGCCGCCGCCCAGGGCCCGCGCCCCGGTGGTGCCGGTGCCCCGCGTCCGGGCGGTGCCCGTCCGGCCGGTCCGCGTCCGGGCAACAACCCCTTCACCTCCGGCGGCAACGCCGGTATGGCGCGTCCGCAGGCGCCCCGCCCGCAGGGCGGCCCGCGTCCCGGCGGCCCCGGCGGCGCTCCCGGCGCCGGTCCCCGTCCGCAGGCCCCCGGTGGCCAGGGCGGCGGTCCTCGTCCGCAGGCTCCGGGCGGTCCGCGTCCCTCGCCGGCCGGTATGCCGCGTCCGCAGGGTGCGGGCCCCGGCGGTCCGCGTCCCGGCGGTCCGCGTCCGAACCCCGGCATGATGCCGCAGCGTCCCGCTGCCGGCCCGCGTCCCGGCGGTGGCCCCGGCGGCGGCCGTGGCCCGGCCGGAGCCGGCCGGCCCGGCGGTGGCGGGCGTCCGGGAGGCGGCGGCTTCGCCGGCCGTCCGGCCGGTCCCGGCGGCGGTGCCCGTCCGGGTGGCGGCGGCGGCTTCGCCGGTCGTCCCGGTGGCGGTGGCCCCGGCGGCGGTGGCGGCGGCTTCGGTGGCGGCGGTGGCCGTCCCGGCTTCGGCGGCCGTCCCGGCGGTCCCGGTGGCCGTGGTGGCACGCAGGGCGCCTTCGGCCGTCCCGGCGGTCCGGCCCGTCGTGGCCGCAAGTCGAAGCGTCAGCGTCGCCAGGAGTACGAGGCCATGCAGGCCCCGTCCGTCGGCGGTGTGATGCTGCCGCGCGGCAACGGCGAGACGATCCGTCTCTCCCGCGGCGCGTCGCTCACCGACTTCGCGGAGAAGATCAACGCCAACCCGGCGTCGCTCGTCGCGGTCATGATGAACCTCGGCGAGATGGTCACCGCGACCCAGTCCGTCTCCGACGAGACCCTCCAGCTCCTCGCGGGCGAGATGAACTACGAGGTTCAGATCGTCAGCCCGGAGGAGGAGGACCGCGAGCTGCTCGAGTCCTTCGACATCGAGTTCGGCGAGGACGAGGGCGACGAGTCCGACCTGGTGGTCCGTCCGCCGGTCGTCACCGTCATGGGTCACGTCGACCACGGTAAGACCCGACTGCTCGACGCCATCCGCAAGACGAACGTCATCGCGGGCGAGGCCGGCGGCATCACCCAGCACATCGGTGCCTACCAGGTCGCGACCGAGGTCAACGACGAAGAGCGCAAGATCACCTTCATCGACACCCCGGGTCACGAGGCGTTCACCGCCATGCGTGCGCGTGGTGCGAAGTCGACGGACATCGCGATCCTCGTGGTCGCGGCGAACGACGGCGTGATGCCCCAGACCGTCGAGGCGCTCAACCACGCCAAGGCGGCCGACGTCCCGATCGTGGTCGCGGTCAACAAGATCGACGTCGAGGGCGCCGACCCGACCAAGGTGCGCGGTCAGCTCACCGAGTACGGCCTGGTGGCCGAGGAGTACGGCGGCGACACCATGTTCGTCGACATCTCCGCCAAGCAGGGTCTGCACATCGACGCCCTCCTCGAGGCCGTCATCCTCACCGCGGACGCCTCGCTCGACCTGCGGGCCAACCCGCACCAGGACGCGCAGGGCATCTCGATCGAGTCCCGTCTCGACCGCGGCCGCGGTGCCGTGGCGACGGTCCTCGTCCAGCGAGGCACCCTGCGGGTCGGCGACACGATGGTCGTGGGCGACGCCTACGGTCGCGTGCGCGCCATGCTCGACGACAACGGCAACAACGTGGCCGAGGCGGGTCCCTCGACGCCGGTCCAGGTCCTCGGCCTGACCAACGTCCCGGGCGCCGGCGACAACTTCCTCGTGGTCGAGGAGGACCGTACGGCCCGCCAGATCGCCGAGAAGCGTGCGGCCCGCGAGCGCAACGCGGCCTTCGCCAAGCGCACGCGCAGGTTCTCCCTGGAGAACCTGGACGCGGCGCTGAAGGCCGGCGAGGTCCAGCAGCTGAACCTGATCATCAAGGGCGACGCGTCCGGATCGGTGGAAGCCCTGGAGTCCTCCCTGCTCCAGCTGGACGTCGGCGAAGAGGTCGACATCCGCGTCCTGCACCGCGGCGTCGGTGCGGTCACGGAGTCGGACATCGACCTGGCCATGGGCTCCGACGCGATCGTCATCGGCTTCAACGTCCGGGCAGCCGGCCGTGCGCAGCAGATGGCGGAGCGCGAAGGCGTCGACGTGCGCTACTACTCGGTCATCTACCAGGCGATCGAGGAGATCGAGGCGGCCCTGAAGGGTCTCCTCAAGCCGGAGTACGAAGAGGTCGAGCTCGGTACGGCGGAGATCCGCGAGGTCTTCAAGTCGTCCAAGCTGGGCAACATCGCCGGTGTCCTCATCCGCTCGGGCGAGGTCAAGCGCAACACCAAGGCGCGCCTCATCCGCGACGGCAAGGTGGTCGCGGAGAACCTCAACATCGAGGGCCTGCGTCGCTTCAAGGACGACGTCACCGAGATCCGCGAAGGGTTCGAGGGCGGTATCAACCTCGGCAACTTCAACGACATCAAGATCGACGACGTCATCGCGACGTACGAGATGCGCGAGAAGCCGCGGGTGTAGGCCCCGGTTCGGGTGCCGGGCCACAGGGTTCGTCCTGTGGCCCGGCACCCGTCCGTCTACGGAGTTGGCGCACCCTGCACCCGGCCGAGTCGGGTGGGTGGGAAACTCCGTCGAGCCGACGGCAGGATCGGGGTACCGTTCATGATGCCCCTGTCCCACACGGCCGACAGGGCCATCGATCCCGTACCGGCGGGTGAACCGGTTGCACATGTACGTGGGGACTCTGTCCTTCGACCTCCTCCTCGGCGACGTCCACTCGCTGAAGGAGAAGCGCTCCGTCGTCCGCCCCATCGTCGCCGAGCTCCAGCGCAAGTACGCGGTGAGCGCGGCCGAGGTCGACCACCAGGACCTCCACCGCAGGGCCCGCATAGGCCTCGCCGTGGTCTCCGGTGACGCGGAGCACCTGACCGACGTACTGGACCGGTGCGAACGGCTCGTCGCCGCCCGCCCGGAGGTGGAACTGCTGTCGGTCAGACGCCGTTTCCACGGCGAGGACGACTGACCCCGACCACAGCACACAGACACGACACGCAAGGAAGAACGGGAGACGGACCAGTGGCCGACAACGCGCGCGCCAAGAGGCTGGCGGACCTCATCCGAGAGGTGGTGGCGCAGAAGCTGCAGCGCGGGATCAAGGACCCGCGGCTCGGTTCCCACGTCACCATCACGGACACCAGGGTCACAGGTGACCTCCGGGAGGCGACCGTCTTCTACACCGTGTACGGCGACGACGAGGAGCGGGCGGCGGCCGCCGCCGGCCTGGAGAGCGCCAAGGGCATCCTGCGCTCCGAGGTCGGCCGTGCCGCCGGGGTGAAGTTCACGCCCACGCTGGCCTTCGTCGCCGACGCCCTCCCGGACAACGCCCGCACCATCGACGACCTTCTCGACAAGGCGCGTGCCGCCGACGCGAAGGTGCGCGAGGCGTCCGCGGGCGCCGGGTACGCCGGCGGGGCCGACCCGTACAAGAAGCCCGGTGACGACGAGACGGACGACACCGCCGAATGAACCGCAAGTCCACCGCGCCCGACGGCCTCGTCATCGTCGACAAGCCGTCGGGTTTCACCTCCCACGACGTCGTGGCCAAGATGCGCGGCATCGCCAGGACCCGCCGCGTCGGCCACGCCGGGACCCTCGACCCCATGGCGACCGGCGTCCTCGTCCTCGGTGTGGAGAGGGCGACCAAGCTCCTCGGTCACCTCGCCCTCACCGAGAAGGAGTACCTCGGCACGATCCGCCTCGGCCAGACGACCCTGACCGACGACGCCGAGGGCGAGATCACCGCCTCCGTCGACGCCTCCCAGGTCACCCGGGACGCCGTCGACGCCGGGATCGCCAAGCTCACCGGCGCCATCATGCAGGTGCCGTCCAAGGTCAGCGCCATCAAGATCGACGGCGTACGGTCGTACAAGAGGGCCCGCGAGGGCGAGGACTTCGAGATCCCGGCCCGCCCGGTGACCATCTCCTCCTTCGCCGTGTACGACGTCCGCGACGCCGTCGCCGAGGACGGCACCCCCGTCCTGGACCTGGTGGTGTCGGTCGTCTGCTCCTCCGGCACCTACATCCGGGCCCTCGCCCGCGACCTGGGCGCCGACCTCGGCGTCGGCGGCCATCTCACCGCCCTGCGCCGCACCCGCGTCGGCCCCTACAAGCTGGACGCGGCGAAGACCCTCGACCAGCTCCAGCAGGAGCTGACCGTGATGCCGGTCGCCGAGGCCGCCGCGGCCGCGTTCCCCCGCTGGGACGTGGACGCCCGGCGGGCCCGGCTGCTCACCAACGGCGTCCGGCTCGAGATGCCCGAGGAGTACGCGGGCGTCGGCGCCGTCGCCGTCTTCGACCCGGAGGGCCGCTTCCTGGCGCTGGTCGAGGAGCAGAAGGGCAAGGCCAAGAGCCTCGCCGTACTGAGCTGAGCACCGCTGCCGGAGCCTCGTCGCCCGTGGAGCGGCGGACACGGGGTGTTCCACTGCCCCGCCGCTCCACGGTCCCCCCTCGGTTCCCCCACCCCTAGGGTGTATCCAACGGACCCGGTTCATTCACCCGTCCGGGCAGGCGCTCGGAGTGAACCGAGGGAGCGCAGGGGGGCGCTTTCGTTCCGGGGTCTGTCCTCTTGATCATCGCCCGCCTACCGTCGAACCGAGGGCACAAGGGCGCTGCGGGGAGGTAGGGCGATGGCGGGACGGGGCCCGTGGACGGACGAGGACGACCCCGGTGTGCACATCACCCCCGCCGACCCGCCCCCGCACCAACCACCCGGCGAGGCCCACCCCGCCGACTGTCTCGTCCTGCTGCGCGACCTCGCGGGCCGCCCGCGCGGCACCGGCTTCGTCGCCGACCACCTCGGCACGGTCGTCACCAGCCACGAGGTCGTGGACGGCCTGCCCCGGCTCGTCCTGTACGGCGCCGGGGACCGCGCGTGCGCCGTGACCGCCGACGCGGTCACCCCGCTCCCGGAGCTGAACCTGGCCCTCGTGCGCACCGAGGGCCTCGGCACGCCCCCGCTGCCGGTGACCGCCCGGGAGACCGTCGAGACCGGGTCGTACGTCCGGCTGGCCGCGGGCTGCTGGCGGGAGGCCCGGGTGCTGGGCGCGACGCGGGTGACGTACCCGGCCGGCAACCGCCGCCATCCGATCGACGGTGCCGTGGAGCTGGCGATCGGCACCGCGGGCCGGGACGCGCTGCGGCTCGGGGGCGCGGCCGGCGGACCCGTGCTCGACGCGGCGACGGGGGCGGTCGTCGCGGTCCTGGGCACCGCCCTGCGCTCCGGCGACCGCGAGGCCGGCTTCGCCGTCCCCCTGCGCCCCGCCGCCCCCGGCCCGCTGGCCGAGCTGCTCGCCCGCAACGCGGCGACCGTGCCCGCGTACGGAGCCGACCTCAATCTCGCGGGCGTCCTGGAGCTCACCGCGACCTCGGTCGCCTCGGACGGCCCGCCCGGCACCCTCCGCGCACACCCGGGCGGCCCCCGCGCAAGCACCGTGACCCCGGTCGAACGCGCGGCGCCCGCCCGGGAGTTCGCCGCCTTCGCCGCCGGCCCGACGGCCGTCCTCGGCCTGGTCGGCGCACCGGGCAGCGGCCGTACGACGGAACTCGCGGCCCTCGCCGCCCGCCGTGCCCGCGGCCCGCAACCCGCCCCCACCCTCTGGCTGCGCGGCGCCGACCTCCGCGAGGACGACGACTCGATCGCCGACGCGGCCCGCAGGGCGCTGACCCGCGCCGCCCGTATCGTGGCCGCCGCGCACCCCGGGCGCCGGGAACCGGGCGGGCCGCCCGCGCCGCCCGCCGACCTCGGCGACATCCGCCCCGACCGCCTGGCCCGCCTCGCGCACGCCGCCGGGCGCCCGCTGCTCCTGCTGCTGGACGGCCCCGAGGAGATGCCGCCCGTCCTCGCCCACCGGCTGGCCGACTGGACCGAGGGCACCGCGCGGTGGCTGCGGCGGACGGGCGCACGGCTGACGGTGGCCTGCCGCGCCGAGTACTGGGAGCGGGCCGGGACCGTGTTCCCGCCCGAGATGCTGTACGACGGCACACAGCCCCGCGAGGAGAGCGTCGGCGCGCTGCCGCCCTGCGTCCCGCTCGGCGACCTCACCCCGGACGAGGCGCGCACCGCCCGCGCCCGGTACGGCGTCCCCGACACCGCGCTCGGCGGCCCCGACGCCCGGCACCCGCTGATGATCCGGCTCCTCTCCGAGATCCGCGCCGCCCTGCCGGACCCCCCGCCCGACCACCCCGTCGACCGCCACGACGTCCTCTCCGCCCACCTCGACCTGATGTGCCTGCGCGTCGCCGTCCGCCTCGCCGCCGAGAACGGCCTGCGCGGCACCGCCGTCCGCCGGCTCGCCGCGAAGGTCTCCGGTCAGGTCCACGAGGCCGCCCGCCGCAGCCTGGGGCCCGGACAGGGCGAGCTGGACCGGGCGTCCTTCGAGGCCGTGTTCCCCTGGGGACCCGCGCCCGCCCGCCTCGGCGGCGGCACCGGCTGGGCCTCCGCCGTCCTCACCGAGGGACTGCTGGTGCCCGCCGGCGGCGGCTACCGCTTCGCCCACGAGGAACTCGCCGACTGGATCCAGGGCGTCCACCTCGACCTCGACGAGGCCCTGCGCGCCCTCGTCCACCGCCGCCGCACCCCCGAGGCCGGCCCTCCCGTCCCCGTCCCGCACCACCGCATCGGCCCCGTCGTCCACGCCCTGCTCCTCCTCGGCCGCCAGCAGGGCGCCCCGCAACTCCTGGCCCGCCTGCAGCAGTTGCTGTGCGCGCTGGGGAGCGAGGGGGAGTCCTGGTGGGCCGCCCGGCTGCTCGCCGAGACCCTGCTGCGCGTCCCGGACGCCACCCCGTACGCGGAAGTCCTCCGGCTGCTCGCCGACCGGATCGCCACGGCGGAGGGCGAACGCACGGTCCGGCGTCCCGAGTTCGGCCCCGCCTTCTGGACCCGACTCGCCCTTCCCCCCGACCTCCGCCTGGACCTGCTACGCCGACTGGTCCTCGCCGACACGGCCCCGGAGGGCGTCGGTGCCCCCCGTTACCTGGACGCCGTCGCGCGTCTCCTCGTCGGCGACACCACCGCCGTACAGCGGTGTCTCACCCGGTGGTTCGACGACGAGCGACCGCTGCCCGCGACCCCGCACGCCACGGTCGCGACGGCCGCGCAGGCGCTGCTGCACACGCACCGGCACCGCGCGCCGGACGACCTCACCGAGGTCCTCGTCGGCTGCGGCCACCGGCGGGCCGACGAGCTGCTCGCCGTGCTCGCGGAGGACGAGCCGTCCGCGCTCTGCCGCGCCGTCCACCGCTGGGCCCACGACGAGCGGCCCGCCCGGCGGATCGCGGCGCTGGCGTACTCCCGGCGCACCGCCCCGTACGCGACCCGTGACGCCGACCGGGTCCTGCTGCGCCACGCGGCCCTCACCGTGCTCTCCCGCCCCGACGACCACACCCTGCACGGTGGCGCGCTCGCCCTCCTCGTCCGGGACCCCGAGACCCGCGACCACCATCTGCCACAGGCGCTGGAGCGGTTCGCGGCGGGCGATCCGCGGCTTCCGGCGGGCGACCTGCTCACCGCGCTCGAGACCCACCCCGGACCCGTCCTGGACGCCGTCCGGGCCCGGCTGGACAGCCCCGCCGCTAGCGGCACCCTGCGCGCGCTCGCCGACGCCACCCCGCCCGCGCTCGCCCACGAGGTCGCCGCCGTCGTCCGGGAGGCGGTACGACGGCGGCCGGACACCGCCGGAGACGTGGCCGCGTACGTCGACCGCCGCCTGGACCAGGGGCCGGCCGCCCGCGCCGTACTCCTTCCGCTGGTCACCGGTCTGCTGGCGGCCGGAGGCCCCGAGCAGGTGCGGGCCGCGCTGGCCGGTGTGCTGCTCGCCCCCGGCACCCCCGGCTCCCGCCCGCTACGGCGCGAGCTGCTGGAGTTCCTGCTGCTCCACGAGCACACACCGGCCGTCCTGGACGCCGTCCTGCACGCGGCCCCGCAGCGCGGCGGCGAGGAACTGCGCGCGCTCGTCCACCGCACCGGCCTGCTCCTGGCCCGCACCCCGGACGGCGCGACCCGCTTCGACCGCGGCCTGGTCGAGCTGGCCCGCCACCTCCCGGGCTTCGCCGCCAGGGCGACCGGCTGGTTCACCGAGACACCGGGGGACTGGGCGGTCCTGGTGGGCCCGGGCGCCCGGCGCACCCTGGAGGACCTGGCGGGGGTCCGGGTCCCCGCCTGATCCCCGGGCGGCGCCGGGTGGGCGTGGATCGAGTCACAGCCCCCATGCCGATGCGGGCAGGGAGCACCCGGCATGGCACCCTTAGACCTGCGTAAGAGGCAACGGAACATACGGACACGGGTTCGAGGAGCGGTCACAGTGCAGCGCTGGCGTGGCTTGGAGGACATCCCCGAGGACTGGGGACGCAGCGTCGTCACCATCGGCTCCTACGACGGGGTCCACCGAGGGCACCAGCTGATCATCAAGCACGCCGTGGACCGCGCCCGTGAGCTGGGCGTCCCCTCCGTCGTCGTCACCTTCGACCCGCACCCCAGCGAGGTCGTCCGCCCCGGCAGCCACCCGCCGCTGCTCGCCCCGCACCACCGCCGCGCCGAGCTGATGGCGGAGCTGGGCGTCGACGCGCTGCTGATCCTCCCCTTCACGACCGAGTTCTCGAAGCTGTCGCCGGCCGAGTTCGTCGTGAAGGTCCTCGTCGACAAGCTGCACGCCAAGGCCGTCGTCGAGGGCCCGAACTTCCGCTTCGGCCACAAGGCCGCGGGCAACGTCGAGTTCCTCGCCGAACAGGGCAAGGTGTACGACTTCGAGGTCGAGGTCGTCGACCTGGTGCTGTGCGGTGAGGCGGGCGGCGGCGAGCCGTTCTCCTCGACCCTGACCCGGCGCCTGGTCGGCGAGGGCGATGTCGCGGGCGCCGCGGAGATCCTCGGCCGCCCGCACCGCGTCGAGGGCGTCGTCGTACGCGGCGCCCAGCGCGGCCGTGAGCTCGGTTTCCCCACCGCCAACGTCGAGACCCTGCCGCACACCGCGATCCCGGCCGACGGCGTCTACGCGGGCTGGCTGCACGCGGGCGGCGAGGCGATGCCGGCCGCGATCTCCGTCGGCACCAACCCGCAGTTCGACGGCACCGAGCGCACGGTGGAGGCGTACGCCATCGACCGCGTCGGCCTCGATCTGTACGGGCTGCACGTCGCCGTCGACTTCCTCGCCTTCGTGCGCGGCCAGGCGAAGTTCGACTCGCTGGAGGGCCTGCTGGAGCAGATGGCCGAGGACGTGAAGCGCTGCCGTGAGCTGGTGACGGCGGCGGAGTAGTTCTTTCGTAGCGCGTAGCCCGTGGCTGTACGAAGGGCGGCCGGTGTCCCAGGACACCGGCCGCCCTTCGTGCGTCACTGCTGCGGGGGCGGCGGGGGAGGGGCCTGGCCGTCGCCGCCGCCGTTGCCGCCGTCCTGCTGGGGCGGGACGGGGGGCTGCGGGGGCTGCGGGGGCTGCGGGTAGCCGTAGCCCGCCGGGGGCTGCGGCGGCTGCGGATAGCCGTAACCGGCCGGGGGCTGCGGCGGGTACGGCTGCCCGGGCTGCGGCGCCTGCGGGGCGTACGGCGGTTGGCCCTGCGCGGGGTAGGGCTGAGGCTGACCCGGGTGGGGCGGCGGGGCGGCCTGCGGCGGGTACGGCTGCCCCGGATAGGGCTGGCCCGGGAACGCTCCCGGTTGGCCCGGCTGTTGCGCGGCCTGCCCCGGGTACGGCTGTCCCGGCTGGGGCTGGCCCGCGTACGGCTGTCCCGGCTGGGGCCGGCCCGCGTACGGCTGCTCCGCGTACGGCGGCTGACCGGCGTGCGGCTGGCCCGGCATCGGCGGGGCGGCGACCGGCGGCGGGTTGCCGTCGCTCGTCCACAGGCCGTGCATCTGCTGATGCCGTACGAAGTCCTCCGCGACCATCGCGGCGAGGTTGAAGTACGCCTCCCGCACCTTCGGCCGCATCATGTCGAGGTCGACCTCGGCACCGGCCGCGAGATGCTCGTCGAACGGGACCACGACCACACCGCGGCAGCGCGTCTCGAAGTGCGTCACGATGTCCTCGACCTTGATCATCTTGCCGGTCTCGCGGACCCCCGAGATGACGGTGATGGACCGTGAGACCAGCTCGGCATACCCGTGGGCGGACAGCCAGTCCAGGGTCGTACTGGCGCTGCTCGCCCCGTCGACCGACGGCGTCGAGATGATGATCAGCTGATCGGCGAGGTCGAGCACCCCGCGCATCGCGCTGTAGAGCAGCCCGGTGCCGGAGTCGGTCAGGATGACCGGGTACTGCTTGCCGAGCACGTCGATCGCGCGCCGGTAGTCCTCGTCGTTGAAGGTCGTGGAGACGGCCGGATCGACGTCGTTGGCGATGATCTCCAGGCCGGACGGCGCCTGGGAGGTGAACCGCCGGATGTCCATGTACGAGTTGAGGTACGGGATCGCCTGGACGAGGTCCCGGATGGTGGCCCCGGTCTCCCGCCGTACCCGCCGGCCGAGCGTACCGGCGTCCGGGTTCGCGTCGATCGCGAGGATCTTGTCCTGGCGCTCGATGGCGAGGGTGGAGCCGAGCGCGGTCGTCGTGGTCGTCTTGCCGACACCGCCCTTGAGGCTGATGACGGCGATGCGGTAGCAGGACAGCACCGGCGTACGGATCAGCTCCAGCTTGCGCTGCCGCTCCGCCTCCTCCTTCTTGCCGCCGAGCTTGAAGCGGGACGACGAGGCCGTCGGACGGCCGCTCTTCGCCTTCTGCTTCTTGTTGTTGAGCAGCCGGTCCGAGGAAAGCTCCACGGCGGCGGTGTAACCGAGCGGCGCGGCACCGGGGTTGACCGGCTGCCGCTGGTCGTGCTGGACGGCCTGCGGCCAGGCCGCACCGATCCGGGGGTCGACGGGCTGCTGCGGCGTGTGCGGTGCCTGCCCGGCGGGCCCGTGCGCCGGCTGCGCGGGAAAGCCCTGAGGAGCGGCGCCTTGGCCTTCCGGCCCGACGGGGGCGGCCGGGGGCCGACCGTCACCTTGGTGGGGCACACCGGGCTGCATCGGCTGTGCCTGCGGCGGTGCGGCTGGTGCCTGGGGGAAACCGTAGGCGGCGGGGTCGTGGGGCGCGGGGGCCTGCGGGAAGCCGTAGCCACCGGCGGCCTCCGGCGCGGGCGGCTGCGGAAAACCGTACCCGTCGGGGCCGTTGGGGGCGGGGGGCTGCGGGAAGCCGTAGGCCGGCGGCTGTGGGGGCGCCGGTGCGGTGGGGGACTGAGGCGGGGCCTCGCCCGGCTGGTGCTGGGGCGCCGGTGCGGCGGGAGGCTGCGGGAACCCGTAGGCGGGCTGCGGCGGCGCCGGGGGAGCCTCGGGAGCCGGAGCGGGCGGGGCCGCCTCGGGCTGGACCGGCTGCTGCTGGGCCGCCACCGGCTCGGGCTGCTGCTGCGGCAGCGGTTGGGCGGGCCACTGGGCCGCGGACGCGGGAGCCGCAGGCTCGTACGACGGCGGCAACGGCGGCACGCCGCCCTGCGGAACGGGCGGCGGAGCCCAGGCAGGCGGAGCAGCGGCGACCGCCTGCTGCGGCGCCCCGTCCCGCTCCTCGCCCCCGTCGGAGGCGGCGGGCGCCTCGGCGGACTCGGCCGCGTCGGTGGCCTCGGCGGGCGTGGGAACGGAACCCTCGTCCTCCGCCGCGTCGGCGACGGAGTCACCCGCATCCGGGGCGTTTCCGTCGGCGGCACCCCCACCGTCCGGGCCCGTCACATCGGCGCCGTGCGCATCCACGCCCTCGGAACCGACCACCTCGCCCTCGGCCTCGACCTCGACCTGCGCAGGGACCGGGACGGAGCCCTCCTCCCCCGCGCCGTCGGCGGGAACGACCGCGGCGGTCTCGCGACCCGCCTCCGCGTCCCCCTCCACCTCGGTCTCCGCCTCCGCCTGCGCTTCTGCACCGGAGACCGGGACCTGCCCGGCGTCGGAACCCTCTTCCTGCTGTTCCTCGACCTGCTGCTTGAGGGCAACCGGCGCGATCCGCATGGTGGCGCCGCTCTCGACATCCCCGTGGGCGGACCCGCTCTCCTCGACGGGCGGACCCGGCACGGCGGCCGGCGCCTGCTGCGGCTGGAACCCTCCATCGACCGGAAGCCCGGGCACGGCGACCGGCACGGGCGGCGGAGCGAAGGGCGCGGGAGCGACGGGAGGAGCGGCCGGCGGAGCATACGGCGCGGCCTGCGCGGCGTTGACCGGCGGCACGTCGGCAGGCGCACCGGGCACCCCCGGCGGAGCGGGAACCTGAGCCGGAGGCTGGAACGGCGCCGGAGGCTGGAAGGGAGCCAGCCCCGGGACAGGAGGCTGGAACGGAGCCAGCCCCGGGACAGGAGGCTGGAACGGAGAGGGAGCCGGAGCGGAAGCCGGCACCCCGGGAGCAGGGGCCTGCGGTCCGGGAGCGGGAGCCGACGGTCCGGGAATCGGGGCCTGCGGTCCGGGAGCGGGGGCCTGCGGCATGGGAGCGGGAGCCTGCGGTCCGGCAACCGGGGCCTGCGGCACGGGAGCAGGAGCTGGCGGACCTGGGACAGCAGTCGGCGGCCCCGGCGGGGGAGCCGCCCCCGTGTTCCCGCCCGCCCCCGCGGTCGAACCCCCACCCGCGTTCTGCGTGTACCAAGCAGGCGGCGCGTAGTCGATGGTGAACTCGCCCGTCATCTCGATGGCGGATTCCGCGTCGGGCTGGTCATCGCCGGGTGTGGCCCAGCCCCCGCGCGTCCCGTCCCGATCGCTGCTCACAATTCCTCCTGGTGTGGTCGAGCACCCTGAGACACGCTCCTGCCGTGCCCGGGCGTGACCATTTCTCGTCGTACGCGGTGGTTTCGAGGCCGTCCGAGGTCGTCCGACGCACCGGCCCTCCCCGAGGACGCCGACATCCACCCCTCGGGTTTCCGGCATGGCGCCCCGTACCAGCCTAATCATCAGATGCCCCGCCCCGGCAGGCCCGCCCACCCTCAGAAGGCCCCGCAAGGCCCGGAAAGGCTCAGTCCATACGCCGAGGCGTGCCCAGCAGCCCGATCTCCGCGTCCGTCGGCTGCGTCATCACGTACTGCCGGTCGCGGTCGGCGCACCACAGTGTGAAACCGTCGACGAGCGTGGGGAGGGCCTCCACATTCTCCCGGGGCAGCGTCAACGCGCGGCCCACCTCCCGTGCTTCGTCGGGCGAGATCCGCTGCACACCGACCAACCGGGCCTGCCGTATCAGCCGCGGCGCGACCGGGCTGAGGTAGGGCAGCAGGGTCAGCACGGACTGCCAGGGACCGGACGCGACCCGCCCGCGCGGGGGGCGCATTCCGCAGTCCCGCACCACCAGCACCGGCGTACCCGCCGAGGCGCCCTGCGGGGGCACGCGGCCGACCTCGTACACCGCGAGCCCGTTCTGCCCACCACCCATCGCGTGCACCATCTGCACCCAGGCCTGCGGACGCCCCGTCTCCACGGCGACCCGCGCCCCCGTCGCCGCCGCTCTCAGCGCGAGCACCTGCGCGGTCCACAGGCCCCCGATGAGGACGATGTCGTACGGCGTGGGCCGGTTGAGCCCCAGTACGGCCGGCCGCCCCTCGGTGTCCACCCCGATGACGACACCGTCGTCCCCGATGGGCAGCGCCAGCGTGTCCAGTTGGTCGGCGGACAGCACATGCCGTGCGTTGCGTGGGCCGAGCAGCCCGAAGCCGTTCGGGAGGAGACCGCGTCTCCGACGGGGAGCGGCGCCCTGTGGGCTCCCGGACGGGGGCAGCGCTCCGGGTGCGGTTGCCGGCTGCGGGGTCATGGAGGTCACCTCGTTCCTCCCAGAGGAAGCGTGGCGAGCACGCCGGGCAGCTGCTCACGGTCGAGCCGGGCGAGTCCGGCACCCGCGTGCCGGGCGGCACCCTCCAACGCGCGCCGAGCCGACGTCAGTTCGTCGGCACTGCGGCCCGTCACCCGCAGATGGCCGCTCAGCGAGACCGCGTTGCGCTCCCCACGCGACAAGGTGAGGCTGAAGGTGGTCGCGAGCGCCGGAGTCGCCGTGACCAGCGCGAGGAACTGGGGCAGCGAGGGGGCTCTGGTGCCGCCCAACTGCGGCCAGCGACGCACCCAGTACACGGTGTGCCTCCGGTTGTCGCATCGCCAGCTGCGGCTCGACTCCTCGGTGCGCCGCTCCTGCAGGCCGGACCGTCCGGCCTCCGCCGTCACCAGCGGGTTGGCGCACGCCGAGGTGGCGATCGCGGAGACCAGTTCCTCCTCGTCCAGCACGTTCGCCCGAAACCCCGCGCCGGTGAGCCGACTCGCCAGGTGGTCGGCGACGCGTACGACACACTTCTGGGCACCGAGCAGCCCGCCACCGCGTGCTTGGACGGCCTCGGGGCACAGCTCGGGATCGAGCTTCAGGGCGATCCAGGTGATCCGTACGGCCGGAGCACCTGTCTGCTCCTGCAGGGGCGCGTAGTTGGTGACGGCCACGGACTGCTTGGGCAGGTGCAGCGCGGGCGCGGGCTGGGTGTGCTGCACGATCTGTGCGGACTCCAGTCGTACGCCGTCCACTTCGAGGGCGTCCCGCACCAGGCCCAACGGCAGCGGCTGGCGGTCGCGCGGAGCCCGCAGCGCGGTGGCGTCGGCTTCGACCTGGAGCACGACGGTGACGAACGTGCCGTCCCCGATCAGCCCGACCGGCTTGCGGTCCCGGTGGCCGTACGCGTGCGTGCGCAGGCTCGGATCGCACTCCGCGGCCGGTGCCAGGCCGGGCTCGGTGCCCTCCGGCAGGGTGAGCCGGGCGGCCCGCCGCTGCCGTGCCTTCAACGCACGTGCGGTGGCGAGCCACTCCGGCAGGGAACGACCTCGGCGGCGGACGAACGCGAGCGCCACCAGCACGGCGGCGACCGCACCCGACGGAATCAGCGCGATCGGGTCGATCACCCAGCCGATCAGCATCACGGCAGCGGCGAGTTCCAGCAACACGAGACGTTGCAGCTGGAATGAACCACTCCGGCCGCGGCGCGTCTTGAGACGGAGCGTGTCACCCTCCCGAGCCGAAGTGCCCGGAGTCGATCGTCCCGGTGTGGGATCTCCGGCGGGTGCCGAGAAGGTCCGCGGCCGCACCCTGCCGCCCGATCGGGCACGCGTTGCGGAAGCCATCACGCCATCCCCCCGTTTTGCTCACGACTTGTGCGAAATTCGCCACCCCGCAGGGCTTTGGAGCCCACGTACCCTACCCGCTCCACACGTCTTCGCGGACACCAGGCATAGTAGGGGGCCGGTCTGACATCGGGCGGCGGGGGACTCGGGCCCGCCGGGTGTGCTTCGGGGAGATACAGGCACTCATGGCATCACGGCGGGACGAACTCAACGCCTACACGTTCGCGAAGCGGCGCACCCTGGCGGCCTTTCTCCAGCCCTCACCTTCAGGATCGGAGGAGGGCGCGCCCAAACCGTTGCGAGCCGTCGTACCCGGCATGATCGCCGGCGCGCTGACCCTCGCGGCGTTCGGCGCCTGGGGCATGTTCCAGCCCACCGCTCCGCAGGGCTGGGACGACCCGGGGACTCGTGTGATCGTGGGCAAACAGTCGACGACGCGGTACGTCGTTCTCAAGACCGGAAAGACGGTGAGACTGCACCCCGTCCTGAACCTCGCCTCCGCCCGGCTGCTGATGAAGGACGCCAACTACCAGGTCGTACAGGTCGCCGACTCGATCCTCGACTCCGGAAAACTGCCGCGGGGCCCGATCCTGGGCATCCCGTACGCGCCGGACCGGCTCCCGTCGGCCGACGAGGCAGGAAAGGTCAAGCGCTGGGCCGTCTGCGAACAGCCCGGCGGCAAGGGCGACACCGTACAGGAGGCGGCGTTCGTCTTCGCCGACCGTGACGCCGGCAGGACCGAGGGATCCCGGAGACTCTCCGGAGGGGACGTCCTGTACGTGAAAACCCGCACCGGCGATCGTTACCTGGTCGACGCGAAGGGCACGTCGTACGCCGTCACGGGCACCGGGTCCGACGCGTTGACCACGGCACTGGTCGGCTCGCGCGAGCCGCAGCTGGTCACCAAGGAATGGCTCGCGACCCTCCATGCGGGTGCGCCCATCGTGTTTCCCCGGCTTCCCGCGAGCGTGGGCCAGGCAGCAGGGGTGCCCGGCAACCTCTCGGCGGACGAGAACAAGGTCGGCATGGTCCTCAAGACCGAGACCGGCGAAGGCACCAGGTACTTCGTCGTCGTCCCGGGAGCGGTCAAGCCGATCACCGATTTCACCGCCTGGCTGCTCATCAACTCGCCCCAGACGGCGGCGCTCAACATGAATGGCGAAGCCCGTTCCGTGGGCCTGCAGGACTTCACCGCCGACAGCGAGGCCTTCGCCGGTCAGCCCGTCCGGTGGCCCTCCCGGCGGGCCGACCAGGTGAACTCCGCGGACACCGGCTCGGGGCGGGACACCGTGTGCAGCGTTCTGCGGGACGTCGGCGACGACAACACGACGACGGTCAGCACTTGGGCGGGCACTTCCTATCCCGCCGAGATCACGGCCGACGGCACCAGCACGTACGTCACCCCGGGAACCGGTCTGCTGTACACGCAGTCGCAGGGCACCGAGTCCGACGCGGGGTCGCTGTTCCTCGTCACCGACACGGGTCTTCGCTATGCGGTGCAGGCCAACGGCGACAGCGACAGCGACAAGTCGGACATCGGAGCCGACGGCAAGAGATCCTCCGACGGCAGCCCGGAACCCAGCGAGGCCCAGGTCAAGCTCGGCTACGAGAACGTACGGCCGGCCCGAGTGCCGCTCGTCTGGTCGGAGTTCCTGGCGAAAGGGCCACGTCTGGACACCAACAGCGCCCGCCAGCCGCAGGGTTCGTGACCCGATCCAACGCATCCGCAGACCCCTGACCCACGGACAAGGACAGGAGCGACATACCGGTGTCGCCTTCGAAGGCAGCCCTGTGGGCCGCCGCCACGGTGCTGACCACGCTGGCCGCCTGCCCCCCTGCCGTGCCGGCGATCTCCACGCCGGGGGAGGACCCCGCACGCCCACGACTGGACGGCAGCGGCACCTGCACGTTCCCCGCCGATCCCATCAAGGGCCGGCCGTGGTCGCTTCAGCGGGTCCTGCTCGACGAGCTCTGGCAGGGCACCGAGAAGGGCAAGGGCGTCAGGGTGGCGGTCATCGACACGGGCGTGGACGACAAGAATCCCCAGCTCACCTCCGCGGTCGACACAGCGGCCGGCCGTGACTACCTCACCAAGGGCAAGGGCGCCGACCCCACGAACGACGAGGTCGGTCACGGCACCAAAGTGGCGGGCATCATCGCGGCCCGACCGGACGACGACACCGGCTTCGTGGGTCTCGCACCGAACGCGACGATCATCCCGATCCGCCAGAACGACGCCGACAACAGCGGGGACTCCGACACGATGGCCGAGGCCATCACCTACGCCGTCGGCCAGGGCGCAGACGTCATCAACATCTCCCAGGACACCACGAAGCCCCTGTCAGCCACCTCCGCGCTGGCCGAGGCGGTGCGCAGGGCCATCTCCGAGAAGGTCGTGGTCGTTGCCTCGGCGGGCAACGACGGCCTGGACGGCGAGGCGAAGGACACCTACCCGGCGGCCTTCGCCGGTGTTCTCGCCGTGGCCTCCTCCGACCGCAACAACGAGCGCGCGTCCTTCTCACAGTCGGGCACCTTCGTCGGTGTGGCAGCTCCCGGTGTGGACATCGTCTCCACGGTTCCCGGGGGCGGCCAGTGCACGGACAACGGCACCAGTTTCTCGGCACCGTTCGTCGCGGGAGTGGCGGCGTTGCTGAAGGAGAAGCATCGCGACTGGACGACCGCCCAGATCGTCACCCAGATCGAGCAGACCGCCGAACGCTCCGTCAACGGCCACGACGACCATGTGGGCTGGGGCGTGGTGGATCCGGTCCGTGCTGTCCAGGAGTCCGACGTGGCCGATCCCGCGTCCTCGCCGACCCCGGACCCGGGTCCCGCCAAGGCACAGGCGCCGGATGTGGCCCGCTTCTCCCTCGCCGAGACCCCTCAGGAGCGTGACGAGCGGTACGCCACCTACGCGCTCGGTGTGACCACCACCCTCGTCGCGGTCATCGCCGGCACCGCCGTCGCGGCCCGGGACCTGCGGCGTCGGCGCGGGAAGGGTGCTCCGGAGTGAGGTCGGAGCGAACTCCCCTGAGCGCCCTTTGCAGTTGGAAGCACCAAGGCAAGTGACTAGAGTGTGCGGAGGTATCACCTCAGTGATACGCACGGGGGCGGTGCGACGCTGCGACCGCGCGGCGGTCGCAGCACCTTGCCCGCCAGGAGGGCCTGGATATCCATCCATGGCGACCGGGCACGGTGGCGAGAGGCCATCGTCGCATCAGGAGGAGGGCAGGAAACCATGAGCGTCAATTTCAGCGACGCGGAACTCACGGACCTCGCTGACAAGATCCGGGAGTTCCACCACAACGTCAGCGACCGGGTGTCGTCCCTCAACAGGGTCGTGGACATGATCCAAGGGGGCTGGAAGGGCGCGGCCGGCAAGGAGTTCGACTCCGTTCAGCAAAGCGTGAACCAGCACCTGAAGAAGCTGCAGGACAACCTGGTCGACCTCGAGGAAGTCATGCGGATGAGCGTCAAGGGCTTCACCGCCCAAGAGCAGGAGCGCATCTCCGACATCCGCAAGGTCGACAACTCGTACGAGGTCAAGAGCCGCATCACCGACCTCGCCTGAGCCGCAGCGCACACGCCACTGAGGAGGACCCTGACCATGAGCGACGCCGGACGCACCGCAGTAAATTACGACACCGTCACCCAGGCAGCGATCGACGTCCGCAAGACGGCCGGCGACCTGTCCGAAGGCCTGGAAACCCTGATGAGCAGGGTCCGCGCCGTCGCCGAGACCTGGGAGGGCGAGGCGAAGACGGCCTACGGCACGATCCAGCGCTCCAGTGCGGAGGAGATGGACCAGATGTGCCAGAAGCTGGCCCGCATCGCCAAGCTCCTGGACGAGTCGGTCATCGGCTACTCCGACACGGACCACGGCAACGCGGCACGCTTCCGCATGCTGATGGGCTGAGACCCGCTCTCTGATCTTTGGAACACGAGGGGGAGGCGGCGGTGTCGACCGCCTCCCCGCTCAGCAGGTGCCCTCATCCACGGTGACCGTGAGGTCGTACTCGGGAATCACGGACGGCGATTGGCCCCCGGCCCCCGGAACGATGATTCGGGCCTTGTCGGACTCCGCCTGGGAGACCTTCATACAGAAGGCCCCGTCCACCCCGTCCGCCGTGACGGTGTAGTCGTCGGACCCCTCAACGGACGCTTCAACGGCGACGGCGTAGGGAGGCCCCGACCCCTTACCGGCGTCACTGACCTCGCTGTCGATCAGAGTCGCGTAGTCGTCGTACGTGTCGTCGATCCGCGGTTCCTCCTCGAGAGCGGAGGCCGCATCCTCCACGGCCTGCCGCAGTTCGTCCCTGCTCCATGAGCTCTTGTCGGCGGCGTTGACGACATTGCACCCCTGAAACACCATGACTCCCGCCGCGACGAACAACACCCCGCGCTGCCATGCGAAGGCCCGATCCGACGGCTCATTGGCCTCCGGATCCCGATACCGCCACGCCGCAAAACGCCAGTACAGCTTGCACTGATCGGCGATTCCCAGGGCGGCGAGGACAACGCCGAACAGAAAGAAGAGGACGGCCACTCCACTCAAGGAAACAATCCGCTCTGGAGGTTTGAAAAGGTGTTCTACTGCCTTGATTCGCTGGTAGCTGTGGCGACTACTTGAGGTCCGAATTCACTTTGGGCGGCTCAGGGAATCGTATCTCTTCTGCGCACTTCAGGCCGGACGTCACTTCTTTGGCGGATGCGATGAGAACCTTCGCTGCAGAGTTGGAATTCAATCCGATCCGATCGACGAGAGACGCACGCAATACGGTCTGCCCTGTCTTGCTGGAGAACAGGTCGCTCCGACGGCAGTCGATCACGAGCGCGTGTGTCTCATTCGCGGACTCATAGACGGCGCTGGTACCGGGCTGAGCCTGTTCCGAGGGGAAGGAGCCCGATTGCCAGGCGAACTGAATAATCAATTCGGGATCCCCTCCGGAAGCCCCGTTGAGGGTGCACGGCTCCGCCGCACCCACCTTCGATCCCTTGTTCAGCTCTTGTACCGCAGCAGTGGTTGCCGCGTCACTTGCTCCGCTGGGGGAAACGCCCTTCTTCAATTCCTCGCCACGCCGAGTGTCTTCAATTTTTGAAATGACATCCGAGGTGAAAATTTCGTCGCAGGCTTTGGCGAGCGGTGTCAATTTTCGTGTGGCCGTCGCATCCGTGCCACCGTCGCCGTTGCTGCAGCCGACGGTGAAGAGAGTGATACCGGCAATCAAAATGAGGGGCGCTCGTGTGGCTGGCCGTATGATCGGCATAGGATTGTCCGTCACATTCTTGAGGGAGAGTGGTCAAGATCTTCAGTCGGTGTCAATCTGATCCGACTCGCTGTCGCCCCAGACGTAACCGGACTGCACTCGACTCCTGACGCTTCGGTGCCAGGCGGAGTCCTCGAGTTCAGGATGAGCGGCAATGTAGGCCTCGAGGGGGCTGGCCGCCCTGGTGTACCCAAGTGCCGCATACTTGCTCTTGTTCATGGTTTCCTCTTGATCGAGCTTGTCGTTATAGGCGTCCTCCTGGTCCCTCACATGTCTGTCGATATCGATCCCCGTGCTCGTCTCCAGGGCGCCGCCCCCGCTCTCGATCATCATGGGAATCACGAACTGTGCCACGGCCGCTGCGCCCGTCGCAGCCGCAGGCCCCCCGAACGGCAGCGTCGCCAGAGCGACTCCCGTTCCGATGGCCTGGCTCGCGCCATACTTCTTCCACTCCGATGCGTCGGCCAGGGCATCGCTGTAGTCGTCGCTGGCATCTTGGTACTTGTCGTTGATTTCCGACAGCCGCGACTGGTCGAGTACACCGTTGACCTTCGCGCCCGTTTCGAGCGCCAGGGAGAGGGACTCGTCCGGATTGGGATGGGCCTTGAGCGCGCTGATCGTGTATTCCTGCTGCGCCGCTGAGATGATCTTGTAGGCGTTGGCGTCCTGTCCGACTTCGGACAGGAACCCCATGGCTGTGTTGTGAGCCAAGTTGATGTGACCGGCGCCGTGATGCTGGAACGCGGCGTCACGCCGTGCCTGGCCGTCGTCCGTGTCCCCGAAGTTGGACATGGACCAGTTGAGGTCGTCGATGTAGCCGGCGCCCATCCTTGCGAGGCTGTCCCCCATTCCGGGCTTGCTCTCGATGTAGCCCTCTTGCTTGGAGACGAGACGTGCGACCTGCTCCATGACGTTGGCCGTCGTCTCGTCACGGTGAAGCCCCAGGCTTTGCTGGTCGTACGGCACCCCAAGGGTGGCCGCCTCCAGTGCATGGCCCAGTTCGTCATAGCCGTATCCGCGACTGTTCTCCGCCGTGCTGTTGGCGTTCGGCCAGTCCCGGTCGACCATGAGGTACTTCAGTTCGGGATCAGCCTTGTCACCGGTGTCCCAGTCCTTTGAATAGAAGAAGTCCTTCGCGGCTTCCGGGCTGTGGCCAAGAGCTTCCATATAGCCACTCATCGGGTCGAAGCCGTAGTCGTTGCCCGGCCCGAAGTTCAGGTACGGATACTCGTCGCCTTCGGCCCGCCACAGGTCGGCAGGCTTTTCACCCTTGTGGGCCTTCTCGAAACCGACGAGTTTTTCGCCATAATCATTGAGGAAGTCGTCGTCGTACGACCCATAGTGCATCAGGCTACTCATGACTTGAAATCCGTACGGCCCCTGGTACTGCCTCACGCTTGCCATGTCGGTGTATTCGACTTGCTTTCCGCCGAGAGAAAGGATGTCTTTCTTCCACTCGTTCATGGCGCTGCTATGGGAGTGGGATGCGGTGGCCAGGGTGTAGCTGAGCGATTTCTGGATATCGGCAGATGCTTTGGTTTGATCGTCGCCTGTTTGTCGGCGATCGGCGATGCGAGTCCAGAGCTCCAGTGTCCCTTTCGCGCCCGTCTGTGTGGCGAACTTCTCCGCAAAATAAGGGTCTCCCTCATGGCGTGACATAAGGGTGTTGATCTTCCGGAGCATTTCAGGATCGAGGGGCTCGTTGGCGCCGGCAAGGGCAAGTTTGCTCTTGCTGCCGATCAGTTTCTCCAGTTCCTTGAGATCCTTGTCCGCCTGCGCCCGCCCCTTTTTTGCGTCGGCGATGCTGCTGTATCCGGAAGCATCGAATCCCTTGCTCCGCCCATTGTGATCCTGGTTCAGAGTCCAAGCAAGAGTGGCGTCTGCCTCTTGGGCCTCCGATACGCAACTCTGGATGCTCGTTCGGTAGGCTTGCAGAGTTTCCTGGTAGCTCTTGTTGAGGAACGCGGCATTTTCGGTTCCCTCGGGTGGGTCGAAGTAGACTTCACCGTTGGCCTTGATCGACAAATATTTATCGGATTCGATGTCATGCCGCAAGCTCTTGAGCTTGGCCTGGGTGCGCGTGAAGATCTCATGGGCATCATCGAGCAGTTTATGGATGTCTTCAGCCTCATCTCCTGCAGCGTCAAGTTGCTTTTCTACAGCCTTAAGCTTTTTGACAGCTGCTGTCGCGGCCTCGCCGTCCCAGTCGGATCCCTGGATGTCTTTTTCTACGGTGCTTCGATATTTTGAGGCGGCGTCCCTGAACTTCTCAGGGGCTTTCTTCCACTTCTCCACCGCGTCCGACAGCTCCGAGAAGTTGGCATTGATCAGATGCTCAAAATCCAACACTGCTCAGTCTCCGCATGCTACTTGAGGGATTCCTTCTCGCTGCTGTGGCGTTGCTTCTCCTTGATTTCGCGAGCTGCGAAATCCTGGGCGCTTGCGCGAAGAGCTCCCGCGACATCCTTCTCAAGCAACCCCTTTACGTAGTCCATCTGGCCTCGCCACCTGATGGTGAAAGCGGAGAATGCCGATGCCGACTTGAAGCCCTTCAGGCTCGCCGCAACCTGATCCGTTTCCTTCATGGCTGCGTTGTCGGCATCGACGAAGTCGTCACGAACCGTGTCCGCGTTCTTGGCACGCTCCGTCAGCACGGCTGATGTGACGACAAGTCTCGGGCCAGGCGCGCTGCCACCGGCATCAGCAGGAAGCTGGTTGAGCTGCATGCTGCTCTCCTGGCGAGCCACGGCAGAGCTGCGCGCCTGGCCCCACATCTCATCGAACGACACGTCGTTTCCTTCGCTTGGTCAGCGGCGATTGGCTGGTCGTGGCTCAGCGGGCCGAAGGCTGGCCGGGGCCGGACGATCCGTCGGTGGGTGCGCCAGGTACTTGGCCCTGGGGGTGACCGAAGGGCGCATACGGCTGCTGAGAGATGTACGGCGAGTACGCCGGCGGTACGGGCGCGGCGGCCGACTGGGCGACGCGACGTCGGCGGGCCCGAAGCAACGGGACGGCGACGGCGGTGCCGAGGAGCGCGGCGACACCGAGGCCCAGGGCGATCCACACGAGCGCGTTGCTGTTGTCGGCGTCAGCCGCTGTCGAGTCGTCGGCCTGGTCGTCCGCCGCGGAGCCGGTGGCCTGAGACGGCTTCGGAGCCGGGGAAGCGGAGGACGCTGCCGCCAGGTCCGGAAGCGGGTATTCGTCGGCAGGTCCCGGGTCGCCGGGATTCTCGAGCGCGACGCGGGGGCGGACGATGCCGTACCCGAAGTCGTCGTTGCGGGTCCAGCTCTTCTCGTTGCCCTTCATCGTGTTGATGAGGACGCGGAGCACCTGGTTGTTCGTCCAGGTGGGGTGCTTGGACCAGATGAGGGCGGCGGATGCGGAGGCGATGGCTGCGGCGTCACTCGTCCCGTCGGACTTGCAGACCTGAGTGCCCCCCGGGCATGCGTGGTACATGTTTTCACCGGGCGCCGTGACGTCGATCTCGGGCCCCCATTCCGAGAACGCGCTTCGCTGAACCTTCTCGTTGATCGCGCCCACCGCCACCACGCCGGGCGTGGAGGCCGGGTAACCGGGTTGATTGGCCTTGTTGCCGTCGTTCCCGGCAGCGGCGAAGATCAGCTTTCCTTTTTGCAGAGCGTATGCGACCGCGGAGGTGAGGGCAGGAGTGTTGGCATCACGCTCGAAGCTCCCCCCGGAGATATTGATGATCTGCGCCTCGGAGTCCGCTGCGAACCGGATGGCCTTGGTGATCTCCGCGGCGTACGTGGATCCGGATTCGTAGTCGCTGAAGTCTCTACCGCTGGCCGCCAGGCGGACAGGAAGAATTTTGGCCCCGGGAGCGAGCCCGAACGAGCCGTTCAGGCCGCCTCGACGGCCGGTGGCGGCGATGAGCGCGGCGATGCCGGTGCCATGTCCGTCTGGGTCGGTGTGTTCGTCGCCGCCCTGACGCGAATAGTCCTGACCGTCCAGGACTTGGCCCTTCAAATCGGCCAAAGAGTCATCGACTCCGGTGTCGATGACAGCCACTGTCATGCCGCGGCCTGTGCTGATCTTCCACATGTCATCGGCGTGCATGGCGTCCAGGTGCCACTGCCGTGCCCTAACGGACTCGGCGTGGGCTGGAGTCGCAGCGATGCCTACCAGGAGCAGGCCAAGGGCAGCCGACACCGCCGAGACAGGTCGTAGTGTTCGCTTACCGCTGGTACGCATATGCCTTCCTGGATGCGGACTCGGGCCGGCTCAGTCGACGACCGGCGGAAGTGCACGACGGTGGTTGGGAGACCAGGTCTCTTCCTCTTCGACCAGGTAGTCCGGCCGTCGGCCCTGCTGCTCATCCCGGTTCTTGGCCGAGGCGTGGCCCGAGCCAGGTGTTGTGCCGGTACGTCCCGTCGTGGCGCCGTGAGTCGACTCGGCCGACTGGGCGGGACGCACCAGACCTGACCCGCCTGGTGTGAAGCCGCGCGTTCCGGTGCGCCCCGGCTGCGCAGACCGCCCGCCGACCACGCCGCCGGTCTCCGAAGCCAGACGACGTCCACTCGTCATCGCGCCCTGACCGCCGCTACTTCCTCCGCCGAGTGTCCCCGGGGTCATGCCGCGCATCATCGGCGTACGGCCCTGCGTGCCGTTGCCGCCGCCGATGACCGTCCCGCGGGGAATGCCACCCGCAGGGCGTCCCGCGGTCGGGGACACGGGTCGGCCACCGACGATGCCCGTCTCACGGGGCATACGGGCCGTGCTTCCGTTGGTGATGCCCTGCCCGGGGACCATCGGAGACCGCATGCCCGACGGAACTCGCGCAGGAGGGTTCGCCGCTTGCCCGCCGCCGGTGCCGCCGAAGAGAGGCGGAACAACGCCCGGCTGAGAAGTGGTGACTTCGGGCCGGGGGATGGCGGTCCGAGGTTCCGTCGGCGTAGCGCCGGTGGGTGTCGTGGTCTGCGGGAGGGTGGCTGTGCCGTCGATCTCCATCGACGCAGGCCGGGGGGTACTGATCCGTTCAGTGCCGGTCACCGATGTGGTCGGCACGGCCCCAGATGCGTGGGTACTGCCCGCATGAACGGTGCTTCCGCCGGCTGAATGAAGGGAGGCGGACGGGACTGTCGTCGTGCGCGAGGCCTCGGGGGAGCTGATGGCGACGTGTTCGCTTTGGTCCCACTGCTTGCGATCCATATGGTCCGCCGGCGGAGAAAACGTGGGCGGCGCCATGCTGTTCACCTGTTGCGCCGAGTACTCGTACGTCTGGGCGAGCTTCTGCATCTGCTGGATCGCCTCGGCCCGGGCGGCGTCGATGCGGCCCTGTGCCGCTGTCGCGTCGGACTGGGCGGTCTGGGCGAGCGCACGGGCGTCGGGATCGTTCCTCGCGCCGGGCTGCTTCGCCGCGGCGATCGTGCTCTTCGCGTCGGAGAGGTCCGCCTGGGCTTGCGTGGTCTCCGACACCTTCGGCATAGCGGCCTTGGCCTCGGCGACGGCCTGGGCCACCGTCTCCATCCACCGCGACGCCCCCTCGGCGTACTGGCCGAGACGAAGCGTGGCGCTGGCGGCCTGGCCGCCCCAGTCGCGGAAGGCGTCACCGCCCTTGCCCTGCCATTCGAGCCCCTTGACGTGCGTCATGAGGTCGTCGCCGATCTTGGTGATCGTCGAGGCGGCCTTGGTGAGCCTGCTCGCGAGTTGAGACGCGCCTTCCGAACTCGCGGCGTCGATGAGCGCCGCCAGTTCCTCGTGCGTCATCGATTCGAAGTCGGTTCGCGCCAGCTTCGGCTCGCTTCGCTCGGGCTGGTCAGCCATTACAGACCCTCCTCGCCCTCGTCCTTGGGCGTGGTGGCGGGGGCGTCGGTGCCGCGCTGCTCCACGTTCGGATCCCGCTCGATCACGTAGTACTTCTCCGCCTCCGCGTTGACCTCGCGCATCCGCGCCCGGATGTCCTCGTCCAGGTTGGCGTAACCCACACGCGACGCATGCACCGCCAGCCCCATCCCCTCGATCTGTGCGCTGAGGGCCTTCGACAGGTTCTCCAACTCGTCGTGCACGACGGTGTAGGAGTCGTAGAGGAACTGTGCTTCCTTGAAGTCGGCGGAGCCGAGCTGCCCACGCGAAAGGCGGTCCTCGCCGACCTTGCCGGGAGCCGCCTCCGACTTGTCGAGCTCGATCAGGAGCTCGTCCACACGCTTCTTGAAGCTCTCCATGGCGGTGTGCTGGATGTCCAGCGCCATCTGAGGATTGACGCCGTACAGGGTGTCGAACGACTTGCCCGTGTCCGGCACACCCCTGTCCTCGGCGCCCCCGTTCCCGCTCACCTCAGCAGCCTCCCCGTTGTCCCCGTTAAATCAAGACGAGCCCGTTCAGTCGAGATCGGACCAGGCTCGATCAGTCACTTTAGTGGCGTTGCGGAAGCAAGCCCACCTGGATAAGAGATGTCCCTCGCTTGCGTGACACGAACACGCCGCGGCCTGCGGGCATAGGCCTGCCCCGGACGTTGCCGAGGATGTCTCCCTCGCCGGGGTCGCCGGACAACACCACGCCCTGCGCGCCGAGTTCCTTCACCCGCTGCATGAAGGACTCGTACATGGCCCGTGAGGCCCCGGCCGCGCTGCGCGCCACGATGAACTTGACGCCGACGTCCCGCGCGAACGGCAGATGGTCCACCAACTGAGAGAGTGGATTGCCGGAGTTGGTGGCGACCAGTTCGTAGTCGTCGATGATGACGAACAGTTGCGGACCGCTCCACCAGCTGCGATCGCGAAGCTGCTGCGGCGTGATGTCCGGCTTGGGGGTGCGCATCTCCATGAACTGCCGAATGGCGTCCATGTGCACCTGCATGGCCGACGCCATCGGCGCGTACTCCAGAAGGTGTTCCTCCGACACCGTCTCCAGCATGGTGCGCCGGTAGTCGCCCACCACGATCCGTGCCTCCGCGGGCGTGTAACGCTCGGCGATCTGCTTGGCGATCAGACGCAGCAGGTTCGTCTTGCCCGACTCGCTCTCACCGAAGACCAGGAAGAACGGATCGGCGTCGAGGTCGATGAAGACCGGCTCGAGGTTCGCCTCGTCGATGCCGATCGCGATGCCGTGCTGCGGGAACTCGAAGCCCTTGGGCAACTGGTCGGCCGGAAGCTTGCGGGGCAGGAGCCGTACGGTCGGGGCGGCCGGGCCCTGCCAGTTGTCCTTCACCGCCTGCACGAGCTGTGCCGTGGCGTCCGTCAGGTCCTCGTTCGCCGCGGACGAGTCGATGCGCGGCACCGCCGTCATGAAGTGCAGCTTCTCAGGGACCTGGCCACGGCCGGGCACTCCCGTCGGTACGTTCTGCGCGACCTTGCGGTCGAACTCCGAATCCATCGCGTCGCCGAGCCGCAGCTCGAGCCGGCCGAGCACCTGGTCCTTCAGGACCGCCCGCACCTCCATGTACCGCGAGGCGGAGAGCACCACATGGACGCCGTACCCGAGGCCCCGGGCCGCGAGGTCCGTCACCACGCCGTCCAGGCCCTCGTAGTCGTTTTTGAAGCTTCCCCAACCGTCGATGACGAGGAAGACGTCCCCCCAGGCTTCGCCGACGAATTCACCCGCCGCACGGCGCCTGCGGTAGGTCCCCATGGAATCGACGCCGTTCGCGCGGAAGAACTGCTCACGGCGGTTGAGGATGCCCGCCACCTCCGCGACCGTACGCCGCACACGCTCCGGATCCAGCCGTGAGGCCACCCCGCCGACATGCGGCAGGTCCGCGATCGCGGTCAAGCCGCCCCCACCGAAGTCGAGGCAGTAGAGCTGCACTTCGTGAGGGGTGTGGGTGAGGGCGAACGACGCGACGAGCGTACGCAGCAGCGTCGACTTGCCGGACTGCGGTCCGCCGACGATCAGCATGTGGCCGGCCGCACCGGAGAAGTCCGCGTACAGCACCTCACGCTTCTGCTCGAACGGCTTGTCGATGAGTCCGAGTGGCACCGTCAGCCCGCCCGGCCGCGTGAACTCCGCCGCGTGGAGCCCCCGTTGTGCCGAGACCGTCAACGACGGCAGTAGCTGGTCCAACGCGGGTGCCTGATCCAGCGGAGGCAGCCAGACCTGGTGGGCCGGTACACCCTGGCCCTCCAGGCGCTGAACGAGGACATCGAGGACCGTGTCCGCGAGGGCGGCGTCGTCCCTGCGCGCGGGGGCCTGAGCCGGATCCGGGTCGGCGTACACCATGGGCACCGGTGTCGCGGTGAACAGCGCCGGGCGCCGCTCGATCGGCATCCTGCCCTGGGCGACCTCAGGAGCGCCGGCTCGGTACGCCCCCGACACATACGCCGCCTTGAAGCGGATCATTTCGTCCGTGCCGAACTTCAGATACCCCGAGCCGGGTACCGACGGCAGGTGATACGCGTCCGGTACGCCCAGGGCCGCCCGCGACTCGGCGGCCGAGAACGTCCGCAGACCGATCCGGTACGACAGGTAGGTGTCCAGGCCCCGCAGTCGCCCTTCCTCCAGGCGCTGGGAGGCCAGCAGCAGGTGCACGCCCAGGGAACGGCCGATCCGACCGATCTGGATGAACATGTCGATGAAGTCCGGCTTCGCCGTGAGGAGCTCACTGAACTCGTCGATCACGAGGACGAGCGAGGCCAGAGCCTCCAGCGGAGCACCGGCGGCCCGCGCCTTCTCGTAGTCGTGGATGTTGGCGTAGTTGCCGGCCGCCCGCAGCAGCTCCTGGCGGCGCTGCAGTTCGCCGCGGATCGCGTCGCCCATGCGGTCCACGAGCGTCAGGTCGTCCGAGAGATTGGTGATGACGGCTGCGACGTGCGGCATCTGCGACATGCCGGCGAACGTCGCGCCACCCTTGAAGTCCGCGAGGACGAAGTTCAGCGTCTCGGAGGAGTGCGTGACCGCCAGACCCAGCACCAGCGTCCGCAGCAGCTCCGACTTGCCGGAACCGGTGGCACCCACGCACAGACCGTGCGGGCCCATGCCCTCCTGCGCGGCCTCCTTCAGGTCCAGCATCACGGGCTGACCGTCCTCACCCACACCGATCGGCACCCGCAACCTCTCCGGGGTCGATCGCGGACGCCACGTACGCGCGACGTCGACGGACGCCGCGTCACCCAGGCCCAACAGGTCGGTGAAGTCGAGGTTGGCGAGGAGCGGTTCGTCGCCGTCCCCACCGCTGCCCATGCGCAGGGGCGCCAGTTGCCGGGCCAGCGCCTCGGCGGCCGGCTGCGACAGCGTGTCGGGCTCACCTTCGTAGATCGTTCCGCTTCCGGAGTCCAGCCAGAGCCGCTCGGGCCGTACGACGATGGACAGATCCCCACGTGGCTGGTCGAGGTCGCCGGGGACGACCTCGACGATCGTCACGCCCTGGAGCCCCTCGGCGGCAGCGAAGGCCGAGGTCGGAGGCACGATGCCGCCGTCCAGGACCACCAGCAGGTGGGGCTGGTCCAGGACGGGCTGACCGTCCCGGCTGAAACGTGGCCGGCCGTCGAGCCTGGACGTCAGCAGCTGTTCCAGCTCACCGAGGTCGTCACCGAAGAGCCGACGGGTGCCGGAGCCGTCGAACTGGCCCGGCACCTGACAGTGCGGAAGCCACTTGGTCCAGTCCCAACGCGCCACGGCACCTGGCGAGGCCACGACGGCGATCACCAGGTCGTCGGGGGAGTGCAGGGAGGCTGCCTGGGCCACCAGGGCGCGAGCGGTCGACTGGGTGCAGCCGGCATCACCCGAAAGGGTCATGTGGTAGAAGGCGCGCAAGGACAACGCCACCGGCAGGCCGTCCAGTTGGCCGTGTACGGCCAGGAAGCGCTGCATGGCGCCGGCACAGAGCGGCTCCAACTCGTCGACCGGCGCGGTGTGCGGTGCGACCAGCGGAGTGGCGAGCTGCTGGGGCCCCAGGCCGATCCGGACCTGCCCGAAGTCACTGTCCCCGACCCTGCGTTCCCACACCCGGCCCCCCTCGGCCACCAGTGCCCACAGCTGTTCCGGCGCCGGGTGCAGGTACAGCTGGGCGTCACGCTGCTTGAGCGCGGTCCTGCGGACCGTACGGCGGGTCTGGGCGAGGTAGCGCAGGTAGTCACGGCGCACATCGGCCATTTGCCCCTGCGTACCACGGCGATAGCGGACAATCTGCGAGACGACCATCGCCGCGGTCGAGACCAGCATCAGCACACCCATGATCCGCATGAACGGGTGGGCGTTCGGCGACGCGAAGTAGAACACGACGGACGAGCCCATGCCGAGCGTCGGCAGGACCTGCATGAGCACGCCCTCCTGCTGCCCTCGGGGCAGCTCGGGAGGAGTCTCCAGATGCAGCTCATCCACGGGCACTTCGGGCGGCAGGGTACGCGGCGGGCGCTTGATGACGATCTGGCTCACCGGAGCACAATCCCCCTGTACGGACGAGTCGTTGCCCACCGGCACCCCCGTGGTGACGGCCGCCGTCCGCTGTTGCCCGATGCTACTTGTCAGCTCTGACATCGCGGCCGGTAGGGTGACGCCCGCAGCGTACGCATCCGCGAAGCAGGGGGTCAGTGAAGGTGAGTACGACCGCGGCGACGGGATTCTGCCGAGTCACTGTCGTGGCGCCGGACAGCCGTATCGACGTCGCGCTCCCGGTGGACATCCCGGTCGCCGACGTCTACCCCGAGATCCTGCGGCTCACGGGCCAGACCCAGCCGGCCGGCACCCCGACCGGCTACCACCTGGTGCGTCGCGACGGCCGCGTTCTCGACGGCGCCCGGACCCTCGCGGACGAGCGGGTCCTCGACGGCGAGGTGCTCGCCCTGCGCCCGTTTGCGGAGTCCCTGCCTCCAGCGGTCTACGACGATGTGTCGGACGCGGTCGCATCCGCCGTAGCGCGTGATCGTCACCTGTGGAGCGACGACCTGCTGCGCACCGCCGGCCTCACCGGGGGTTCGCTGCTCCTGCTCCTCCTCGGTTTCGTCCTTTGGTACGCCGACCCGGTGCGGCACGACATGTCCGGGCTTGCCGGCGTCATCGCGGGTGGCCTCGGAGTGCTCCTGGCCGCGTTGGCGAGCGTACGCGCGCGTGTCTACGACGACCGCGGCTCGGCCGTCGCCCTGGGACTCGGCGCGCTGCCTCTTCTGCTGCTCGCCGGCACCGGGATCGTCTCTCCCGACCAGGGACAGGGGCCGGGCCGGCTCCAGTTCCTGCTCGGTTGCGTGACCGTCCTGGTCGCCTCGGTCGTTCTGGTCGCGCTCACGCCCAGCGGGGACGCTCCCTTCGTCGCGGCGACCTTCCTGTCGGCCGTGGGCGTGCTGGCCACCTTCGTGATGATCGTGACCGAGGCGTCGGCGACCTCCACCGCGGCGGTGTGCGCCCCGGTGTCGATCGGTCTCGTGGCCTTCCTGCCGGGCCTCTCCGCACGGTTCGCCCGTCTGCCCATCGGGTACGCGCCGCCCCGCTCCGCCACCCAGGACGACTTCGACCCCGATACGGCTTCGTCGGCGGACACAGAGGCGCTGGACGCGGAGCGCATCGCCGCCCAGGCCCGGCGCGGCCACGAGATGCTGCTGGGGCTGGTGGGCGGCACTGCCGCCGTCGTCGTCGGCACGGCCGCCGTCCTCGGCTTCTCGGACAACGTCTGGGGACAACTCCTGGCCCTGACCACGGGCTTGGCCATGCTCGTCCGCGCTCGTCTCTTCCGCTACACCTCCCAGGTCGTATGCGTCCTCGGCGCGGGAATCGCCGCTGTCGCGCTCCTGCTGCTCGGCCTTGCGCTCAAGCCACCCGCCGAGGCCGTGACGGAGTTGGTCCTGCACGGCGACAGCGGCGCGCTCGACCTGCGGACCACGTGGCTCACGGCGGCGATCGCCGCCGGCGCCGCACTGATCACCTCGGTCGGTCTGATCATCCCGAAGAAGGGCCTGTCGCCGTTCTGGGGCCGCTTCCTCGACCTCGCGGAGGGGACGGTCCTGCTCAGTCTCGTCCCGCTCTGCCTCGCCACCGTCGGCGCGCTGACCGCGGCGCGATCCATGGTCGGCTAGACCGTCCCAAGCACCGACGACCGACCGGCCGCCGATCCCGGCCGCAGCTCCAGACTCAGGAACCCGGCCGCAGAACCGGTAGACCCAGCCAAAGGACCCCGCGTGAGCTTCGGCCCGCCCCCCTCCCTGTACACCCAGTCCGCCCTGGCCGCGGAGACCCGCGAGCGCAACCGCCGCAAGACCTGGCTGCTGGGCCTGCTCGCCCTCGTACTCGTCGCCGCGCTCGGTACCGGCGGCCTGCTCCTGTGGGGCAGTGACGACAACGGCACGAGGACCCAGGAGACAGCCCCCACCCAAGGCCCCCTGGACATCCGCACCACCGTGGAGCACCAACCCGCCACCACCGTCGGCAAAATGGCCTTCCGTTTCTCCGTCGACGACCTGAGCCCCGGCGAGTCCTACCAGCTCCCCGGTCTGTGGGCCACCGACAAGATCCTCGCCAAGGGCATCAACAAGACCCTCGTCGGCTTCGCCATGGGCACCGACGCCGCGCCCGGCGACGAGAAGTGGAGGCTTCCCCTCGACGGCCCCATCTGCGGCTACACCCGTCATGTCACCGGCGACGACCGCACCGCCGTGCTCTACGCCGGCAAGGACGAGGAGCACGCCCTCTGCGACCACGTGGCCTTCTTCGACCTCGACGACGGCGAGGAGGTCTGGTCGCACGCCCTCCCGGTCCACGGCATCGGCGCCTCCCCGAAGAAGCCGACGACCGACGCGCTCCAGGACGCCCCGAGCGTGACCCTCACCCGCGACACGGTGGCCGTCACCTGGGGCGGCGGCACGATCGCGTACGACATGGACCACGGCAGACAGCGCTGGAGCACGAAGGCGACCGGCACCTGCCACGACGACGGTGCCGCCGGCGGCGGCGCGCTGCTCGTCCGTCAGCAGTGCTGGAGCGGCGACAAGAACCTCCCGATCGACAGCTGGGACGTCCTCACCTACAAGATCCGCAAGGTCGACCCCGCCACCGGCCGCACGCTGTGGACGTACTCCGCCGCGCAGGGCGTCCGCGAGGTCGCCGTCCCCTCCACCGCCCCCGCCGTCCTCGCCGTCTCGGCCGGCGACACCGGCATCACCGAACTGCTCTCCCTCGACGACCACGGCAAGAACCGCGCCACGATCCGCCTCCGCAGCGGCACCTACGTCGGCGAGTGCGCGCTCCAGGACGACTACACGGTCCTGGACTACTGCCCGACCGTCGCCGTCGGCGCCGGACAGGTCTTCCTGCGCAGCAAGGACGACATCGCGAAGCACACCACGAACTGGATCATCGGCTTCGACCTGGCGACCGGGAACACCACCCAGAAGTTCGAGTCCGGCCCCGACGCCCTGCTGGTCCCCGTCGAGGTGAGCGGCGACCGGCTCCTCGCCCTGCGCGAGAGCCAGGACCGCATCTCACCCAGCGCCCTCGTCGCGCTCGACCCGAAGACCGGCGAGGAGAAGCCCTTCTTCTACTTCGACCTGCCGCCCGAGGCGGAGAACTTCACCTCGATCGACTTCACCGACGTCCTCGTCCAGGACGGCCGCCTCTTCTTCGGCGCCAAGTCGGTCACCGGCCCCGCCAAGGGCCAGCCGCGCTGGATCTACGCGGTCCTCGGCATCGAGAGCAGCACGCTGAAGAATTCCTGACGACGGTCGGACGGGGCCCGGTGGTCGGACGGGGCCCGGTGGTCGGACAGGGCCGGTGGTCGGACGGGGCCCGGTGGTCGGGACAGGCCCGGTTGGTCGGACGGGGCCCAGCGGTCGGCCGGGGGCGGCGGACGGGTGGCGGTCCGACGGACCGGCGGACGAACGGGCGGCGGCCGGCACCCACCGCCCACCTCCCGACCCACCCGGTCACCGACCTACGTCCCCCGCCACGTCCCCCCTCCGTTCCCCAACCCACCCCGTCCCGCACCCGTCCCCCACCCCGTCCCCCATCCGTTCCCCAACCCGCCCGCCTACCCCGCAGCCCGAGGCCCCGCCTCCAGGTCGAACTCCCCGTCCCGCGCCCCCAGCACGAACGCCCGCCATTCCCCCTGCGTGTAGCGCAGCACGGTGTCCGGATCCAGCGAGGACCGCATCGCCACGGCACCGCCGGGCAGGTCCGCGATCTCGACGCGCTCCTCGTGCTCCTCCGCGCCCGGAGCGCACTTCCACTCGACGCCGGAGATGTCGAGCGCGTACAGCTCGTCCCGCTCGCGCTCCTTGCGCGCCTTCATCTCCGCTTCCGTCTCCGCCATGCCCCAGCGTCCCTTCCCGACGTTCGCTTCACGTACGAGCCATTTCACGCACCGCTTCACGCACCGCACCGCACCGCACCGCGCCGCATCACGCTCCACGCACCGCGTCCCGCACGATCCGCTCCACGTACGATCCGACCGTCACCCTAGTGGCCCCTTCCCCGCCACCGACGTGGTTCGGATACCGGGGCGAAGACGCCCGCCACCTCCTGGTACCCTGTCTGTCGGCCGTTTGTGTACGCACCCCCAGAGCCCTCAGTGAGGCCCTGGAGGCCGCGCCCAGCGGATCCCCGCCTCCCGAGTAACGGAAGCTCCCCCGCGATGCAGACCGGGGGCACTCGGCGGCCACAGACCATGAGGAGTACGCGTGTCGCTCGACGCCGCTACGAAGAAGCAGATCATCGCCGAGTTCGGCCAGAAGGAGGGCGACACCGGCTCCCCCGAGGTCCAGGTCGCCATGCTGTCCCGTCGGATCTCCGACCTGACCGAGCACCTCAAGACCCACAAGCACGACCACCACTCCCGCCGTGGTCTGCTGATCCTGGTCGGCCAGCGTCGCCGCCTGCTGCAGTACCTGGCCAAGAAGGACATCCAGCGCTTCCGTACGCTGGTCGACCGCCTCGGCATCCGCCGCGGTGCGGCCGGCGCCAAGTAAGACGCCGTGGAGGGAGCGGTTCCCGTTTCTGGGGAGCCGCTCCTTTTGCTGTACGTACGGAAACGTGCGGAGTGTCACCACCCCTTTGTAGTGTGGTAGCACACCGCACTACGCATGACACAGGGTGATGGCTGGCAACGCATCACCAAACGAACGAGGAGAGCGCACCTAGCCGCCGCCGGTCCTCGGTAGTGGCCCCCGGGGGAACGAGCCCCGGGTGCTTCGATCGAAGACCGGCCCGCACCGCACGGCGCGCATCTCCGTCACCGTCCCCCTGCCACACGGGCAGCGCGGGACGAAAAGACGACAAGTAACGGAGAAAACGCTAGTGGAGAACGAGACCCACTACGCCGAGGCCGTCATCGACAACGGCGCCTTCGGCACCCGCACCATCCGCTTCGAGACGGGCCGCCTGGCCAAGCAGGCCGCCGGCTCCGCCGTGGCGTACCTGGACGACGACACCATGGTGCTGTCGGCCACCACCGCCTCCAAGAACCCCAAGGACCAGCTCGACTTCTTCCCCCTGACGGTGGACGTCGAGGAGCGGATGTACGCCGCCGGCAAGATCCCCGGCAGCTTCTTCCGCCGTGAGGGCCGTCCTTCCGAGGACGCCATCCTCACCTGCCGCCTGATCGACCGCCCGCTGCGCCCGTCCTTCAAGAAGGGCCTGCGCAACGAGATCCAGGTCGTCGCCACGATCATGGCGCTCAACCCCGACCACCTGTACGACGTCGTGGCGATCAACGCCGCCTCCGCGTCCACGCAGCTCGCCGGTCTGCCCTTCTCCGGCCCGATCGGCGGCGTCCGCGTCGCGCTGATCAGCGGCCAGTGGGTCGCCTTCCCGACGCACACCGAGCTCGAGGACGCCGTCTTCGACATGGTGGTCGCCGGCCGCGTCCTGGAGGACGGCGACGTCGCGATCATGATGGTCGAGGCCGAGGCCACCGAGAAGACCATCCAGCTCGTCAAGGGTGGCGCCGAGGCCCCCACCGAGGAGGTCGTCGCCGCCGGTCTGGAAGCCGCGAAGCCCTTCATCAAGGTCCTCTGCAAGGCCCAGGCCGACCTCGCCGCGAAGGCCGCCAAGCCCACCGGCGAGTTCCCGATCTTCCTCGACTACCAGGACGACGTCCTGGAGGCGCTGACCGCCGCCGTCAAGCCCGAGCTGGCCCAGGCGCTCACCATCGCCGGCAAGCAGGAGCGCGAGTCCGAGCTGGACCGCGTCAAGGGCCTGGCCGCCGAGAAGCTGCTCCCGGAGTTCGAGGGCCGCGAGAAGGAGATCTCCGCCGCGTACCGCTCGCTCACCAAGCAGCTGGTCCGCGAGCGCGTGATCAAGGAGAAGAAGCGCATCGACGGCCGCGGCGTCACGGACATCCGTACGCTCGCCGCCGAGGTCGAGGCCATCCCGCGCGTGCACGGCTCCGCGGTGTTCGAGCGTGGCGAGACCCAGATCCTGGGCGTCACCACCCTCAACATGCTCCGCATGGAGCAGCAGCTGGACACCCTCTCCCCGGTGACCCGCAAGCGCTACATGCACAACTACAACTTCCCGCCGTACTCCACCGGCGAGACCGGCCGCGTCGGCTCCCCGAAGCGCCGCGAGATCGGCCACGGCGCCCTCGCCGAGCGCGCCCTGGTCCCGGTCCTGCCGACCCGCGAGGAGTTCCCCTACGCGATCCGCCAGGTCTCCGAGGCGCTGAGCTCCAACGGCTCGACGTCCATGGGCTCGGTCTGCGCCTCCACCATGTCGCTGCTGAACGCCGGTGTGCCGCTGAAGGCCCCCGTCGCCGGTATCGCCATGGGTCTGATCTCCCAGGAGATCGAGGGCGAGACGCACTACGTCACCCTCACCGACATCCTCGGTGCGGAGGACGCCTTCGGCGACATGGACTTCAAGGTCGCCGGCACCAAGGAGTTCGTCACCGCCCTCCAGCTCGACACCAAGCTGGACGGCATCCCGGCCTCCGTCCTGGCCGCCGCCCTCAAGCAGGCCCGTGACGCCCGCCTCCACATCCTCGACGTGATGATGGAAGCGATCGACACGCCGGACGAGATGTCCCCCAACGCGCCGCGGATCATCACCGTGAAGATCCCGGTCGACAAGATCGGCGAGGTCATCGGCCCCAAGGGCAAGATGATCAACCAGATCCAGGAGGACACCGGCGCCGAGATCACCATCGAGGACGACGGCACCATCTACATCGGCGCCGCCGACGGCCCCTCCGCCGAGGCCGCCCGTACGACGATCAACGGCATCGCCAACCCGACGATGCCCGAGGTCGGCGAGCGCTACCTGGGTACGGTCGTCAAGACCACCACCTTCGGCGCGTTCGTCTCCCTGCTCCCCGGCAAGGACGGTCTGCTGCACATCTCGCAGATCCGCAAGCTGGCCGGCGGCAAGCGCGTGGAGAACGTCGAGGACGTCGTCGGCGTGGGCCAGAAGGTCCAGGTCGAGATCGCCGAGATCGACTCCCGCGGCAAGCTCTCCCTGATCCCCGTGATCGAGGGCGAGGAAGGCTCCACGGACGAGCAGAAGGACGACACCGACAAGTGACGTCGAGTAGCTCCCCGGCGACGGCCCGCACCTCCTCGGAGGCGCGGGCCGTCGCCCGTACCCAAACCCTGATCAAGGGCGAGAGCGGCATCGGCACGGTCCGCAAGACCACCCTCCCGGGCGGCCTGCGCATCGTCACCGAGACCCTCCCCTCGGTCCGCTCCGCGACCTTCGGCATCTGGGCCCACGTCGGCTCCCGCGACGAGACCCCCGCGCTGAACGGCGCCACGCACTATCTGGAGCACCTGCTCTTCAAGGGCACCACCCGCAGATCGGCGCTGGACATCTCCTCCGCGATCGACGCGGTCGGCGGCGAGATGAACGCGTTCACGGCGAAGGAGTACACGTGCTACTACGCGCGCGTGCTCGACGCCGACCTGCCGCTCGCCATCGACGTCGTCTGCGACATGCTGACCGGCTCCCTCATCCTCGAAGAGGACGTCAACGTCGAACGCGGCGCCATCCTCGAAGAGATCGCCATGACCGAGGACGACCCCGGCGACTGTGTGCACGACCTGTTCGCACAGACGATGTTCGGCGACAACCCCCTCGGCCGACCGGTCCTCGGCACCGTCGACACGGTCAACGCCCTCACCGCCGACCGCATCCGCCGCTTCTACAAGAAGCACTACGACCCGACGCACCTGGTCGTGGCGGCCGCCGGCAACATCGACCACAACAAGGTCGTACGGCAGGTCCGCGCGGCCTTCGAGAAGGCGGGCGCCCTGAAGAACACGGACGCCGCGCCGATCGCCCCGCGCGACGGCCGACGCACCATCCGCGCCTCGGGCCGGGTCGAACTCCTCGGCCGCAAGACCGAGCAGGCCCATGTCGTCCTCGGCATGCCCGGCCTCGCCCGCACCGACGACCGCCGCTGGGCCCTCGGCGTCCTCAACACCGCCCTCGGCGGCGGCATGTCCTCCCGGCTCTTCCAGGAGGTCCGCGAGAAGCGCGGCCTGGCCTACAGCGTGTACTCGTACACCTCCGGCTTCGCCGACTGCGGCCTCTTCGGCGTCTACGCCGGCTGCCGTCCCTCGCAGGTCCACGACGTGCTGAGGATCTGCCGCGACGAACTCGACCACGTCGCCCAGCACGGACTGTCCGACGACGAGATAGGGCGCGCCATCGGCCAGCTCAGGGGCTCCACGGTGCTCGGCCTGGAGGACACCGGTGCGCTGATGAACCGCATCGGCAAGAGTGAGCTGTGCTGGGGCGAGCAGATGTCCGTCGACGAGATGCTGACCCGGATAGCGGCCGTGACCCCGGACGAGGTCCGTTCGGTCGCCCGCGACATCCTGGGACGGCGCCCGTCGCTGTCGGTCATCGGCCCGCTCAAGGACAAGCAGGCCGCCCGGCTGCACGACGCGGTCGCCTAATCCACTCCCGTAAGGAAGCACAACAGATGAGCAAGCTGCGTGTGGCGGTCCTCGGCGCCAAGGGCCGGATCGGTTCCGAGGCGGTACGGGCCGTCGAGGCCGCCGAGGACATGGAGCTGGTGGCCGCCCTGGGCCGCGGCGACAAGCTGGAGACGCTGGCCGACACCGGCGCCCAGGTCGCCGTGGAACTCACCACGCCCGCCTCCGTCATGGAGAACCTCGAGTACTGCGTCGGCCACGGCATCCACGCCGTGGTCGGTACGACGGGCTGGACCGACGAGCGCCTCGCGCAGCTGGGCGACTGGCTGGCCGCCTCCCCGGAGACCGGTGTGCTCATCGCGCCGAACTTCTCCATCGGCGCGGTCCTCACCATGAAGTTCGCGCAGATCGCGGCGCCGTACTTCGAGTCCGTCGAGGTCGTCGAGCTGCACCACCCGAACAAGGTGGACGCCCCCTCCGGCACCGCCACCCGCACCGCCCAGCTCATCGCCGAGGCCCGCCGCGCGGCCGGCACCGCCCCGGCCCCGGACGCCACGGCGACGGCGCTGGACGGAGCGCGCGGCGCGGACGTGGACGGCATCCCCGTGCACGCCGTCCGCCTCAGGGGCCTGCTGGCCCACCAGGAGGTCCTGCTGGGCGGCGAGGGCGAGACCCTCACCGTCCGCCACGACTCCCTCCACCACAGCAGCTTCATGCCGGGCATCCTGCTGGGCGCCCGCCGGGTGGTGACGACTCCGGGCCTCACCTTCGGCCTGGAGCACTTCCTGGACCTGAACTAGAGATCGCGTCCGACATGCGCGCCAAGCTCTCCTACGCCGTCACGGCCGCCGTCCTGGTCTTCTACTTCGTCCTGGTCGGCAGCCGCGGCGTCATGCTCATACAGTCCGGCACCCTGATCACCGTCACCTTCGGGATCGCGGTGCTGATCCTGCCGGTCATCGGCGTCTGGTTCCTGTGGAAGAACACCCAGTTCGTCCGCCGGGCCAACGCCCTCGCCGCCGAACTCGACGCCGAGGGCGGCCTCCCCGTCGACGAGCTCAAGCGCACCCCCGGCGGCCGCATCGACCGCGACTCGGCCGACGAGGTCTTCGCCCGGCGCAAGGCCGAGACCGAGGCGGCCCCCGAGGACTGGCGGAGCTGGTTCCGCCTCGCCGTCGCCTACCACGACGCCCGCGACACCCCGCGCGCCCGCAAGGCGATGCAGCGAGCGATCAGCCTCCACGACGGCAAGCGCGTCGAGACGGCCTGAGCCGTGCCGCCGTACGCCGAAGGGGCCGGTCCGCTGAGAGTGCGGACCGGCCCCTTCGGCGTCTTCGGCGTCTTCGGAGTCAGGAACGCCCGTACTCCGACGCCCATGCCTCGACGGCGTCCGAGGCCCGGTCGAACGCCTCGGCCCGCCCCAGGAAGTCCGCCCCGTGCGTGGTCAGCAGCATCGCCGTGTCGTCCGCCGGCCGGTCCCGTCGTACGAGGACCAGGGCCTGTCCCTGGACCGTGCGCGGCATCCCCAGCCAGCGCACCGGCCCCTGAACCGTCCGGAGGACCGCGACCCGGTCCCACGGCACCGTCCGGGTGAGGACGAACCGCACCTGCCGCAGCCCGCGAGCGCTGACCCACACCCCCATGCGCAGCAGCCGCAGCGCGGCGACGATCACCAGCAGGGAGAGGCCGAGGACCACGCCCGCGTCGGAGACCTTTCCGGTCAGTGCGATGGCGACGGCCGCGAGCAGCACGAACGAGGCGAGCAGCAGGGCCAGCGCGGCTGCTGCGACACGCCAGGGGCCGGGCCGGTAGGGGCGCCGCCAGCGCTCACGGTCCTCGAAGGGCAGCGCGACATCGTCCGCTGTCTCGAACGGGCGATCGGCCGTCAGGAAGGGCAGGGGCACGACTGGTCCTCACTCGTCCGTGCGTGGGCTGTGCCCGGTGAGGCTATCGCGTCGGTGCCCCTGAGAGGCCTGCGGCTGCTGTGACGGCTGTGAACCGCTGGGCCGACGAGGTGCGCCGGGTGCGTCCCGGGCGCCCCGTAGAGTGGGCGCGAACCGCAGATGTGATGGGAAGGACCCTTCGTGACGCCCGCCGATCCCCAGCCGTCCCTCCGCAGTGACGTGACCGTCGAGCTGGTGAAATCCAGTGCCTCGGACTCCGACGTCCTCTTCGCCGCCCGGGTCTCGACCGCCGGCGAGCAGTCCCTGGACGAGCTCCAGAAGGACCCCGAGCGCTCCAGGGGACTGATCAACTACCTGATGCGGGACCGGCACGGCAGCCCCTTCGAGCACAACTCGATGACCTTCTTCATCAGCGCCCCGATCTTCGTGTTCCGCGAGTTCATGCGGCACCGCGTGGGCTGGTCGTACAACGAGGAGTCGGGTCGCTACCGGGAGCTGGAGCCGGTCTTCTACGTCCCCGACGCGTCCCGCAAGCTCGTCCAGCAGGGGCGGCCCGGCAAGTACGTCTTCGTCGAGGGCGCCCCCGAGCAGCACGAGTTCGTCGGCAAGACCATGGAGGCCTCCTACCGGCAGGCCTACGAGGCCTACCAGGAGATGCTCGCGCAGGGCGTCGCCCGCGAGATCGCCCGCGCGGTCCTGCCCGTCGGGCTCTTCTCCTCGATGTACGCCACCTGCAACGCCCGCTCGCTGATGCACTTCCTCGGCCTGCGCACCCAGCACGAGCTGGCCAAGGTGCCCTCCTTCCCGCAGCGGGAGATCGAGATGGTCGGCGAGAGGATGGAGGCCGAGTGGGCGAAGCTCATGCCCCTCACCTACGCGGCCTTCAACGCCAACGGTCGTGTCGCCCCGTGACGAAGGCGTGTTCTGCCGAACGACACACATGTACGGGTCATCCGAGCGAAGTGTCCGTATTGCGGCATTTGGAGAAGTTCATCTAGCCTGATCAAACGGACCCGGTACTGCTTGAACCCCCGAGCAGGCAGTACCGGGCTCCGCATTTGTCGTGACTTTTCGTAACCCCCCGAGGGCAGACCACACGGGGAGCAACGAGTAGCGTGTTACCCATGGCTCCGACCTCCACTCCGCAGACCCCCTTCGGGCGGGTCCTCACCGCCATGGTCACGCCGTTCACGGCGGACGGCGCACTCGACCTCGACGGCGCTCAGCGGCTCGCCACGCACCTGGTGGACGCAGGCAACGACGGCCTGATCATCAACGGCACCACCGGCGAGTCCCCCACCACCAGCGACGCGGAGAAATCGGACCTCGTACGAGCCGTCCTGGAGGCAGTCGGCGACCGGGCCCACATCGTGGCGGGCGTCGGCACCAACGACACCCACCACAGCATCGAACTGGCCAAGGCAGCCGAGCAGACCGGCGCGCACGGCCTGCTGATCGTCACCCCGTACTACAACAAGCCCCCTCAGGAGGGCCTGTACCGGCACTTCACGGCCGTCGCCGACGCCACCGAGCTGCCCGTCATGCTCTACGACATCCCCGGCCGCAGCGGCGTCCCGATCAGCACCGAGACGCTCGTCCGCCTCGCCCAGCACCCCCGGATCGTCGCCAACAAGGACGCCAAGGGCGACCTCGGCCGCGCGAGCTGGGCCATCGCGCGCTCCGGCCTCGCCTGGTACTCCGGCGACGACATGCTCAACCTCCCGCTGCTCTCCGTGGGCGCGGTCGGCTTCGTCTCGGTCGTCGGCCATGTGGTCACGCCCGACCTGCGCGCCCTCGTCGACGCGTTCGTCGCCGGTGAGGTCCAGAAGGCCACCGAGATCCACCAGAAGCTGCTCCCGGTCTACACGGGCATGTTCCGCACCCAGGGCGTCATGACCACCAAGGCCGCCCTCGCCCTCCAGGGCCTGCCCGCCGGCCCGCTGCGCTCGCCCATGGTCGAGTGCTCGCCGGAAGAGATCGAGCAGCTCAAGATCGATCTTGCCGCAGGCGGGGTACAGCTCTGACAACGGACTTCACAACTGAATAGGCAGGCCCCCGGTGCCTGCATCCACAACGACAACTGCTTCTGCACGAACGTCACGCGCGCCACGTGCCCTACCGGTACGTGGCGCGCGTGTTTGAGGAGAGTCTTTTGAGTCATCCGCATCCCGAACTGAGCCCGCCTCCGCCGCTCCCGAAGGGCGGCCTGCGGGTCACCCCCCTCGGCGGCCTCGGCGAGATCGGCCGCAACATGACGGTCTTCGAGTACGGCGGCCGTCTGCTGATCGTCGACTGCGGAGTGCTCTTCCCCGAGGAGGAGCAGCCCGGAATCGACCTGATCCTGCCCGACTTCTCGTCCATCCGTGACCGGCTGGACGACATCGAGGGCATCGTCCTCACGCACGGTCACGAGGACCACATCGGGGCCGTCCCCTACCTGCTGCGCGAGAAGCCGGACATCCCGCTGATCGGCTCCAAGCTGACCCTCGCCCTCATCGAGGCCAAGCTCCAGGAGCACCGCATCCGCCCGTACACCCTCGAGGTGGCGGAGGGGAACCGCGAGCGCATCGGACCCTTCGACTGCGAGTTCATCGCCGTCAACCACTCCATCCCGGACGCCCTCGCCGTGGCGATCCGCACCCCCGCCGGCATGGTGGTCCACACGGGTGACTTCAAGATGGACCAGCTTCCGCTGGACAACCGTCTGACGGACCTCCACGCGTTCGCACGGCTGAGCGAAGAAGGCATCGACCTCCTCCTCACCGACTCCACCAACGCCGAGGTCCCCGGTTTCACCCCGCACGAGCGGGACATCTCCAACGTCCTGCGCACGGTCTTCGCGGGCGCCCGCAAGCGGATCATCGTGGCGAGCTTCGCCAGCCACGTCCACCGCATCCAGCAGATCCTGGACGCGGCGCACGAGTACGGCCGCCGGGTCGCCTTCGTCGGCCGCTCGATGGTCCGCAACATGGGCATCGCCCGGGACCTCGGCTATCTGAAGGTCCCGCCGGGCCTGGTGGTGGACGTCAAGACGCTCGACGACCTCCCCGACCACGAGGTGGTCCTGGTCTGCACGGGCTCCCAGGGCGAACCGATGGCCGCCCTGTCCCGCATGGCGAATCGCGACCACCAGATCCGCATCGTCCCCGGCGACACGGTGATCCTGGCGTCGTCCCTGATCCCCGGCAACGAGAACGCGGTCTACCGCGTGATCAACGGCCTGACCCGCTGGGGCGCGAACGTCGTCCACAAGGGCAACGCCAAGGTGCACGTCTCGGGCCACGCCTCGGCCGGCGAACTGCTGTACTTCTACAACATCTGCCGCCCGAAGAACCTGATGCCGGTCCACGGCGAGTGGCGCCACCTGCGCGCCAACGCCGAACTGGGCGCCATGACGGGTGTCCCGCACGACCGCATCGTCATCGCCGAGGACGGGATCGCCGTCGACCTCGTCGAGGGCAAGGCCAAGATCTCCGGCAAGGTCCAGGCGGGGTACGTCTACGTCGACGGCCTCTCCGTCGGCGATGTCGGCGAGCCGGCGCTGAAGGACCGGAAGATCCTCGGCGACGAGGGCATCATCTCGGTGTTCGTGGTGGTGGACTCCTCCACCGGCAAGATCACCGGGGGCCCGCACATCCAGGCCCGCGGCTCCGGCATCGAGGACTCGGCCTTCGCGGACGTCGTCCCGAAGATCACCGAGGTCCTGGAGCGCTCGGCCCAGGACGGCGTGGTGGAGCCCCACCAGCTGCAGCAACTCATCCGCCGCACCCTCGGCAAGTGGGTCTCCGACACCTATCGCCGCAGGCCGATGATCCTCCCGGTCGTGGTGGAGGTCTGAGCCTGGCTGTCCGAGCCGAACTCGGAGCGGGGCGCCTCGATTTGCATCGGGGCGCCCCGCTCCAGTACGTTTACGGCTCCGCCTGAACGGGAAGCGGTCCGCGCCACGCGCCGGACCAGCCCACCGGGAGGGGCCGGGAAAACCGACTCAGAACTTCTGATAAAGTCGGAACCGCCGGAAAGAAAACCGCGAAGCAAAAGCGGGAACCTGGAAAGCACCGAGGAAATCGGATCGAGAAAAGATCTGATAGAGTCGGAAACGCAAGACCGAAGGGAAGCCCGGAGGAAAGCCCGAGAGACTCGGGTGAGTACAAAGGAAGCTTTCGTTCCTTGAGAACTCAACAGCGTGCCAAAAATCAACGCCAGATTAGTTGATACCCCGTCCCCGGCAGTGATAGCCGAGGATGAGGTTCCTTTGAAAAAACACAGCGAGGACGCTGTGAGCCGGGAGGACTATTCCTCCTCCTGGTTCCGCTCTCGTGGTGTTCATCCCGATTACGGGAAAACATTCACGGAGAGTTTGATCCTGGCTCAGGACGAACGCTGGCGGCGTGCTTAACACATGCAAGTCGAACGATGAAGCCCTTCGGGGTGGATTAGTGGCGAACGGGTGAGTAACACGTGGGCAATCTGCCCTTCACTCTGGGACAAGCCCTGGAAACGGGGTCTAATACCGGATATCACTCTCGCAGGCATCTGTGAGGGTCGAAAGCTCCGGCGGTGAAGGATGAGCCCGCGGCCTATCAGCTTGTTGGTGAGGTAACGGCTCACCAAGGCGACGACGGGTAGCCGGCCTGAGAGGGCGACCGGCCACACTGGGACTGAGACACGGCCCAGACTCCTACGGGAGGCAGCAGTGGGGAATATTGCACAATGGGCGAAAGCCTGATGCAGCGACGCCGCGTGAGGGATGACGGCCTTCGGGTTGTAAACCTCTTTCAGCAGGGAAGAAGCGAAAGTGACGGTACCTGCAGAAGAAGCGCCGGCTAACTACGTGCCAGCAGCCGCGGTAATACGTAGGGCGCAAGCGTTGTCCGGAATTATTGGGCGTAAAGAGCTCGTAGGCGGCTTGTCACGTCGGGTGTGAAAGCCCGGGGCTTAACCCCGGGTCTGCATTCGATACGGGCTAGCTAGAGTGTGGTAGGGGAGATCGGAATTCCTGGTGTAGCGGTGAAATGCGCAGATATCAGGAGGAACACCGGTGGCGAAGGCGGATCTCTGGGCCATTACTGACGCTGAGGAGCGAAAGCGTGGGGAGCGAACAGGATTAGATACCCTGGTAGTCCACGCCGTAAACGGTGGGAACTAGGTGTTGGCGACATTCCACGTCGTCGGTGCCGCAGCTAACGCATTAAGTTCCCCGCCTGGGGAGTACGGCCGCAAGGCTAAAACTCAAAGGAATTGACGGGGGCCCGCACAAGCAGCGGAGCATGTGGCTTAATTCGACGCAACGCGAAGAACCTTACCAAGGCTTGACATACACCGGAAACGGCCAGAGATGGTCGCCCCCTTGTGGTCGGTGTACAGGTGGTGCATGGCTGTCGTCAGCTCGTGTCGTGAGATGTTGGGTTAAGTCCCGCAACGAGCGCAACCCTTGTCCTGTGTTGCCAGCATGCCCTTCGGGGTGATGGGGACTCACAGGAGACCGCCGGGGTCAACTCGGAGGAAGGTGGGGACGACGTCAAGTCATCATGCCCCTTATGTCTTGGGCTGCACACGTGCTACAATGGCAGGTACAAAGAGCTGCGAAACCGTGAGGTGGAGCGAATCTCAAAAAGCCTGTCTCAGTTCGGATTGGGGTCTGCAACTCGACCCCATGAAGTCGGAGTTGCTAGTAATCGCAGATCAGCATTGCTGCGGTGAATACGTTCCCGGGCCTTGTACACACCGCCCGTCACGTCACGAAAGTCGGTAACACCCGAAGCCGGTGGCCCAACCCCTTGTGGGAGGGAGCTGTCGAAGGTGGGACTGGCGATTGGGACGAAGTCGTAACAAGGTAGCCGTACCGGAAGGTGCGGCTGGATCACCTCCTTTCTAAGGAGCACTTCTAGGCCGCCTAGGCGGTCCAGAGGCCAGTACATCAGCGAACGTCTGATGCTGGTTGCTCATGGGTGGAACGTTGATTATTCGGCCGGGTTCACGGGTCGGAGGCTGTCAGTACTGCTCTTAGGAGCGTGGAAAGCATGATCTCCGGACGGGATCGGGTCGGGCACGCTGTTGGGTGTCTGAGGGAATGAACCCTCGGATGCCGGCCCCAGTGAACTCCGGCCTTTGGGTTGGGGGTGACGGGTGGCTGGTCGTTGTTTGAGAACTGCACAGTGGACGCGAGCATCTGTGGCCAAGTTTTTAAGGGCGCACGGTGGATGCCTTGGCACCAGGAACCGATGAAGGACGTGGGAGGCCACGATAGTCCCCGGGGAGTCGTCAACCAGACTTTGATCCGGGGGTTTCCGAATGGGGAAACCCGGCAGTCGTCATGGGCTGTCACCCGCTGCTGAACACATAGGCAGTGTGGAGGGAACGAGGGGAAGTGAAACATCTCAGTACCCTCAGGAAGAGAAAACAACCGTGATTCCGGGAGTAGTGGCGAGCGAAACCGGATGAGGCCAAACCGTATGCGTGTGAGACCCGGCAGGGGTTGCGCATACGGGGTTGTGGGATCTCTCTTCTGTCGTCTGCCGGCGACAGGACGAGTCAGAAACCGTTGATGTAGGCGAAGGACATGCGAAAGGTCCGGCGTAGAGGGTAAGACCCCCGTAGCCGAAACGTCAGCGGCTCGTTTGAGAGACACCCAAGTAGCACGGGGCCCGAGAAATCCCGTGTGAATCTGGCGGGACCACCCGCTAAGCCTAAATATTCCCTGGTGACCGATAGCGGATAGTACCGTGAGGGAATGGTGAAAAGTACCCCGGGAGGGGAGTGAAATAGTACCTGAAACCGTGTGCCTACAAGCCGTGGGAGCGTCGGGTAGGAACTTGTTCCTACCTCGTGACTGCGTGCCTTTTGAAGAATGAGCCTGCGAGTTTGCGGTGTGTTGCGAGGTTAACCCGGGTGGGGTAGCCGTAGCGAAAGCGAGTCCGAATAGGGCGTTTCAGTAGCACGCTCAAGACCCGAAGCGGAGTGATCTAGCCATGGGCAGGTTGAAGCGGAGGTAAGACTTCGTGGAGGACCGAACCCACCAGGGTTGAAAACCTGGGGGATGACCTGTGGTTAGGGGTGAAAGGCCAATCAAACTCCGTGATAGCTGGTTCTCCCCGAAATGCATTTAGGTGCAGCGTCGTGTGTTTCTTGCCGGAGGTAGAGCACTGGATAGGCGATGGGCCCTACCGGGTTACTGACCTTAGCCAAACTCCGAATGCCGGTAAGTGAGAGCACGGCAGTGAGACTGTGGGGGATAAGCTCCATGGTCGAGAGGGAAACAGCCCAGAGCATCGACTAAGGCCCCTAAGCGTACGCTAAGTGGGAAAGGATGTGGAGTCGCAGAGACAACCAGGAGGTTGGCTTAGAAGCAGCCACCCTTGAAAGAGTGCGTAATAGCTCACTGGTCTAGTGATTCCGCGCCGACAATGTAGCGGGGCTCAAGCGTACCGCCGAAGTCGTGTCATTGCAGCTTATAGCCCCAACGGGTGCTGTGATGGGTAGGGGAGCGTCGTCTGCCGGGTGAAGCAGCACCGGAAGGTAGTTGTGGACGGTTGACGAGTGAGAATGCAGGCATGAGTAGCGATTCACACGTGAGAAACGTGTGCGCCGATTGACTAAGGGTTCCTGGGTCAAGCTGATCTGCCCAGGGTAAGTCGGGACCTAAGGCGAGGCCGACAGGCGTAGTCGATGGATAACCGGTTGATATTCCGGTACCCGCTGTGAAGCGTCAAACATCGAACCAGGCGATGCTAAGTCCGTGAAGCCGCCCCGGAGCCTTCGGGCAAAGGGGAGTGGTGGAGCCGACGGACCAGACTTGTAGTAGGTGAGTGATGGGGTGACGCAGGAAGGTAGTCCAGCCCGGGCGGTGGTTGTCCCGGGGTAAGGGTGTAGGCCGTGCGGTAGGTAAATCCGTCGCACATGAGGCTGAGACCTGATGCCGAGCCGATTGTGGTGAAGTGGATGATCCTATGCTGTCGAGAAAAGCCTCTAGCGAGTTTCATGGCGGCCCGTACCCTAAACCGACTCAGGTGGTCAGGTAGAGAATACCGAGGCGTTCGGGTGAACTATGGTTAAGGAACTCGGCAAAATGCCCCCGTAACTTCGGGAGAAGGGGGGCCACACCTGGTGATCCGTTTTACACGGTGAGCTGGGGGTGGCCGCAGAGACCAGCGAGAAGCGACTGTTTACTAAAAACACAGGTCCGTGCGAAGCCGTAAGGCGATGTATACGGACTGACGCCTGCCCGGTGCTGGAACGTTAAGGGGACCGGTTAGTCGAGATTCGTCTCGGCGAAGCTGAGAACTTAAGCGCCAGTAAACGGCGGTGGTAACTATAACCATCCTAAGGTAGCGAAATTCCTTGTCGGGTAAGTTCCGACCTGCACGAATGGCGTAACGACTTCTCGACTGTCTCAACCATAGGCCCGGTGAAATTGCACTACGAGTAAAGATGCTCGTTTCGCGCAGCAGGACGGAAAGACCCCGGGACCTTTACTACAGTTTGATATTGGTGTTCGGTTCGGCTTGTGTAGGATAGGTGGGAGACTGTGAAGCTTGGACGCCAGTTCAGGTGGAGTCGTCGTTGAAATACCACTCTGGTCGTGCTGGATGTCTAACCTGGGTCCGTGATCCGGATCAGGGACAGTGTCTGATGGGTAGTTTAACTGGGGCGGTTGCCTCCTAAAGGGTAACGGAGGCGCCCAAAGGTTCCCTCAGCCTGGTTGGCAATCAGGTGTTGAGTGTAAGTGCACAAGGGAGCTTGACTGTGAGACCGACGGGTCGAGCAGGGACGAAAGTCGGGACTAGTGATCCGGCGGTGGCTTGTGGAAGCGCCGTCGCTCAACGGATAAAAGGTACCCCGGGGATAACAGGCTGATCTTCCCCAAGAGTCCATATCGACGGGATGGTTTGGCACCTCGATGTCGGCTCGTCGCATCCTGGGGCTGGAGTCGGTCCCAAGGGTTGGGCTGTTCGCCCATTAAAGCGGTACGCGAGCTGGGTTTAGAACGTCGTGAGACAGTTCGGTCCCTATCCGCTGTGCGCGTAGGAGTCTTGAGAAGGGCTGTCCCTAGTACGAGAGGACCGGGACGGACGAACCTCTGGTGTGCCAGTTGTTCTGCCAAGGGCATGGCTGGTTGGCTACGTTCGGGAGGGATAACCGCTGAAAGCATCTAAGCGGGAAGCCTGCTTCGAGATGAGGACTCCCACCCACTTGATGGGGTAAGGCTCCCAGTAGACGACTGGGTTGATAGGCCGGATCTGGAAGCACAGTAATGTGTGGAGGTGACCGGTACTAATAGGCCGAGGGCTTGTCCTCAGTTGCTCGCGTCCACTGTGTTGGTTCTGAAACCACGAACGGCCCCGTATGGCCACATACGGTGCGGCTGACAGTTTCATAGTGTTTCGGTGGTCATAGCGTGAGGGAAACGCCCGGTTACATTCCGAACCCGGAAGCTAAGCCTTACAGCGCCGATGGTACTGCAGGGGGGACCCTGTGGGAGAGTAGGACACCGCCGAACAATCATTCAAAGGGTTGGGTTCTGAACTTCGGTTCGGAGCCCAACCCTTTTTTGTTTGTCGTCACTTGAAGTTCAACTTCCGCCCGCAGCATCCACGGCATGGGTACTGCTGCAATGCTCAGGGCCGCAGGTGTCGGAGTGGGTGACGAGGTCATCGTGCCGGCTTTCGGGAACGCCGAAGTCGCCGGGGCGGTCTCCCTCGCGGGTGCGCTGCCGATGTTCGCCGACGTGGACCCCGTGACCTACTGCCTGGATCCGGCCGCTGTCGAAGCGGCCGTAACTCCGCGCACGGCGGCCGTCGTTGTCGTACACCGCTTCGGGCGGCCCGCCGATGTGCCGCGGTTGCACCTGGTCGGGCAGCGGCACGGGCTGCTGGTACTGGAGCAGGCGGAGTCCGAGGCGCCGTACGACGAGATCGCTCGGCGGCGGGAGCGGGCGGCCTATCTCGATGCGCGGCTGCGGGGAGTGCGCACGCCCGACGGCGGCGACGGGCACTCGTACCAGCAGTACGTCGTCAGAGTGCCGGGGAACGGCCGGCCCGACCGGGACGCCTTCGCTCGGGCCCTGCGGGGGAGGGGAGTTGACTGCCGGGTGCCGGTGAAGACTCCGCTGCACCGGCTGCCCGAGTACCGGCGCTGTGTGTCGCTGCCGGAGACCGAACTCGCCGCGGACGAGACGCTCGCGCTGCCGGTGGACGCGTCGCTGACGAAGCGGGACATGCAGCGGATCGTCGCCGCCTGCAACGCGCTCGGTGGGCTGCTGCAACCTGCCTTCTGAACGAGTTTGGGAACGCGGGCTCGTTCGGGGTATGATCTATTCCGTTGCCACGGGGGAAACCTCGAAAAAGCAACCGGCCCCTATAGCTCAGTCGGCAGAGCGTCTCCATGGTAAGGAGAAGGTCAACGGTTCGATTCCGTTTGGGGGCTCCACCGATTAAACCCCCCGCCCTTTCGGGCGGGGGGTTTTCTCATGCCACCCGCATCGCCAGGATCGCCATGTCGTCGGACGGGGCGTCCGAGGCGAAGCGTTCGACCGCGCGCATGATGCGGGCCGCGACCGCGCCGGCCGTCAGGCCCGTACAGGTGGACAGGACGTCGGCGAGGCCGTCGTCGCCCAGCATGCGGGTGCCCTCACGGCGCTCGGTGACGCCGTCCGTGACACAGAGCAGGACATCGCCCGGGTCGAGGGTGACCGTCTGCTCGTACAGCTCCAGGTCCTCGATGACACCGAGGAGGGCCTGGGGCTCGGCGGCGGGTTCGACCGTGCCGTCCTGGCGCAGCCGCAGCGGGAGGGGATGGCCGGCGCAGACCACCTTCAGCTCCGCGCTGCCGTCGGCCTGCGGGCGCATCTCGCCGTAGAGGAGGGTCAGGAAGCGGCTGCGGTCGCCCTCGTCGAGGATGGCCGAGTTCAGGCGCTCCAGGACCGCCGGGCCGCTCAGTCCCTCGCGGGCCAGCAGCCGCAGGGCGTGGCGGGCGAGGCCCGTCACGGCGGCCGCGTGCGGGCCCGTGCCGCAGACGTCACCGATGGCGAAGCCGTAGGCGCCGTCGCTGATCGGGAAGACGTCGTAGAAGTCGCCGCCCACCTCGTTGCCCTCGCCGGCCGCGCGGTAGATGACGTCGACCTCCACGCCGTCGATCTCGGGGAGTCCCGGGGGCAGCAGGCTGCGCTGGAGGGACTGGCTGATGGCCGTGCGCTCCGAGTACAGGCGGGCGTTGTCCAGGGCGAGGGCCGCCCGGCGGCTGAGGTCCTCGGCGAGCTCCAGGATCTCCTGGCGGAAGTGTTCGTCGGTGGGCTTGCCGAGGGTCAGCATGCCGATGACGCGGTTACGGGCCACCAGGGGCAGGACGACCGTCTCGCCGCCGACCGCGGAGGCCGTGGCGAGGGTGGGGCCGATGGCGGAGGACACCTGGTGGGTGGGGCCGCCGGTCAGGCCGAGGCTGCGCATCGAGCTGCGCAGGGCCGCCTCGTGCGCGGCCTCGCCGGGGGCCGGCCAGACGCGGGCGCCCGGGGTGGGGACCGGGTCCGGCGGGGCGATCTTGGAGAGCAGCGACTTGATGCCGTCGATGAGTTCCTCGTCCTCGTGCAGGACGTAGGAGAGGTACGGGTCGGAGGCCTGGTCGGCGATCGTGTAGACCGCGCACCAGGTCGCCAGGGTCGGGACCGTCATCTGGGCCATCAGGGCCAGGGTCTGGTCGCGGTCCAGGGTGCCGGCGAGGAGGTCGGAGGCCTCGACGAGGAAGCTGAGCGAGCCGCGGCGCAGGCGCTCCAGCTCGCCGAGGCGGGCCGACTCGACGGCGAGGGCGATGCGGTCGGCCGCGAACTGCAGGCGCAGGGCCTCCTCGTTGGAGTAGCGGCCGGGGGCCTCCGCCGCGACGCCCAGGGAGCCCGTGAGGCGGCCCTCCACCTTCAGGGGGACCGTGACGACCGAGCGCATGCCCGTGCCGTTCAGCAGGGGGACGGCGCCGGGGACGGCCAGGAGGTCCTCGTGGACGGCGGGCATCCGGGCCGAGCCGTAGCGGCCGGGGCCCGCTTCGACGGGCACGCGCGCGAAGCGCTGGCGGGCCGAGGGCAGGCCGGTGGAGGCGCGGACCTCGAGCTCGGTCTCGTCGTCGGTGGCGAGGAGCAGGAAGGCGGAGTCGCCGTCGAGCATGTCGCGGGCGCGTTCCACGGTGCGCTGGAGGAGGCCGTCGAGGTCGTCGGGGGCGGGGGAGCCGATGAAGACCTCGAAGGGGTCGGCGCTCTGGCCGTCGGCGGGTGCCGTGTCGGAGGCGGGCAGGCGTGACGGGGTCTGCAGGACGGCGCGTTCGTGGTCGCGGACCAGGAGGCAGACCGTGGAGGGTTCGCCGTCTGTGTCGCGGACGCGGAGGTGGGAGGCGTACACCGGGGTGACGCGGCCGGTTGCGCCGCGGATGCCGTAGCTGCCCTCCCAGCGGGAGAGCTGGAGGGCCTCGGCGATGCCGGTGCCGGTGCCGGGGGTGTGCGGCCAGGCGGCGAGGTCGGTGAGGGGTTTGCCGGTGACCTGGTCGGCTGCGTAGCCGAAGAGTTCCTCGGCGTCCTCGTTCCAGGCGGAGATGGCGCCGGCGCGGTCGATCTGGACGACCGCGACGCGGACGCGGCTGTCGGCGAGGGGGAGGAGGTCGGCCGGGAGGGAGGGGCCGGCGGTGCGGGTGCCCACCGGGCGGTCAGGGAGGTCGAGTTGGAACCAGACCTGTTTGTGGGTGGAGGTGTAGTCGACGCCCCAGCGGGCCGCGATGGCCGCGCAGAGCTGGAGGCCGCGGCCGCCCTCGCGGTCGGGGCTGCCCATGGTCGCGGGGGAGCCCTGGAGGGGGATCTCGCGCTCCGGGTAGCGGTCGGCCACCTCGATGCGTACGCCGTCCTCGGACCGCAGACACAGGACGTCGGCGTGGGTGCCCGCGTGGACGACGGCGTTCGTCACCAGTTCGCTCGTGAGGACGACGGCGTCGTCGACGATGTCGGCGAAGCCCCAGCCCTGGAGGGTGTCGCGGACGAAGGAGCGGGCGGTCGCGACGGATCGCCCGACGGGCTCGAAGCTGGCGGCCGCGCGCGCGGTGATCACGGAACTCCTCGTCCGGTCGTCGACGTGGGGGGACCCCTGGCCGCCCCGCTGGTGCGGCGGGCGCATGCCCGAAGGCCGGGGGTCCGGGGGCTGTCCCCCCGGGATCAGTCCGGTGGTCATGTTGCGGCCGCCCCTCCGATGCCCGCTCGTGCCTCGTGCCACCGCCCAGGCCGGACGGACCGGCGCGGCTGGACAGCCGCATGCAAGGTTACTTACCTTCCCCGCCCGTGCGGATGCCGGTCACCGGTGTTTCCGTCTCAAGAGGCGGCCGTGGGTGTGCGGACGATGTGCGAAGCTGCCGAACTGTTATGGCCGGGTTCGATGAGGGTGAAACACTGGGCAAGCTTCTTGTGAAGGTCCGGGCAGACTGGGTGTCTTCTGAGTACAAGGGGCAGCAGCCCCCCGGGTCCGCCTGGTTGGATCGGGCGGAAAACCCTGCGGCAACCGCCAACGGCGAGTAGTAACACCTCAGCACAGCGTAACGGTCGAATCCCTGCGGGAGGGACAAGTGGAGTCTGGCGCAGCGACGCGGAGCACTAAGGCGCGCGCGAAAGGCGGACCGTCCCTGAGCAGGCGCGCATCGCGCGGCGGTACCACCACGGTGGACACGGCAGCGCTGGAGCGGCTGCTGACGGCCCTGGTGTCGATGCGGGACGGCAACTTCCGCAAGCGGCTCACCGTCTCCGGCGACGGGGTGATGTCGGAGATCGCGGCCGTGTTCAACGAGGTGGCGGACCGTAATCTCCACCTCACGGGTGAACTTTCGCGTGTACGTCGCATGGTGGGCCGGGAGGGCAAGCTCACCGAGCGGCTGGAGACGGGCGCCTGCGAGGGCTCGTGGGCGACCGCCATCGACCATTCGAACGCGCTGGTCGACGATCTCGTACGGCCGGTGTCCGAGGTGGGACGGGTGCTGTCGGCGGTGGCCGAGGGTGATCTGTCGCCGCGGATGGAGTTGCGGACGCAGACGCCCGAGGGGGCGGCGGGGCAGCCGTTGCGCGGGGAGTTCCTGAAGGTCGGGCGGACCGTCAACAACCTGGTCGACCAGTTGTCGACGTTCACCGACGAGGTCACGCGGGTGGCCAGTGAGGTGGGCACCGAGGGCAAGCTGGGCGGGCAGGCGCAGGTCCGTGGCATGTCCGGTTCGTGGAAGGACCTGACGGAGTCCGTCAACACGATGGCGGAGCGGTTGACGGCGCAGGTGCGGGACATCGCGTTGGTGACGACGGCGGTGGCCAAGGGTGATCTGTCACGGAAGGTGACGGTTCATGTCGAGGGCGAGATGCTCGAGTTGAAGAACACCGTCAACACGATGGTGGATCAGCTCTCGGCGTTCTCGTCCGAGGTGACGCGGGTGGCGCGCGAGGTGGGCACCGAGGGCATTCTGGGTGGCCAGGCGCAGGTGTCCGGTGTGGACGGTGTGTGGAAGGAACTCACCGATTCGGTGAACACCATGGCCGGGAACCTGACGGCCCAGGTGCGGGGGATCGCGGAGGTGACGACCGCGGTCGCCAACGGCGACCTGTCGCAGAAGGTGACGGTGTCGGCGCGCGGTGAGATCGCTCAGCTCGCCGACACCATCAATCAGATGACCGAGACGCTGCGGACCTTCGCGGACGAGGTCACCCGGGTGGCCAACGAGGTGGGGGCCGAGGGGCGGCTCGGCGGGCAGGCCAATGTGCCGGGTGCCGCAGGGACGTGGAAGGACCTGACGGACTCCGTCAACACGGTGTTCCGCAATCTCACCACTCAGGTGAGGGACATCGCGGCCGTGACGACGGCCGTGGCGAGCGGTGATCTGTCGCAGAAGGTCACGGTGGACGTGGCCGGCGAGATGCTGGAGCTGAAGAACACCGTCAACGGGATGGTGGACCAGCTGTCGGCGTTCGGTGCCGAAGTGACGCGTGTGGCGCGGGAGATCGGTGTCGAGGGTGAACTGGGCGGCCAGGCGCAGGTGTCGGGTGCCGCGGGGACGTGGAAGGACCTGACGGACTCCGTCAACACGGCGTTCAGGAACCTCACCGGACAGGTGAGGAACATCGCCCAGGTGACGACGGCCGTGGCCAACGGTGATCTGTCGCAGAAGGTGACCGTCGACGTCTCCGGCGAGATGCTTCAGCTCAAGAACACCGTGAACACGATGGTGGACCAGCTCTCGTCGTTCGCCGACCAGGTGACGCGGATGGCGCGGGACGTGGGCACCGAGGGGCGTCTCGGCGGTCAGGCGCGGGTGGACGGGGTGTCGGGTACGTGGCGGGAGTTGACGGACTCCGTCAACTTCATGGCCGGCAACCTCACCTCCCAGGTGCGGCAGATCGCCCAGGTGACGACGGCGGTGGCGCGCGGTGATCTGTCGCAGAAGATCGACGTGGACGCGCGCGGGGAGATCCTGGAGCTGAAGAACACCATCAACACGATGGTCGACCAGCTCTCCGCGTTCGCCGACCAGGTGACCCGGGTGTCGCGGGACGTGGGCACCGAGGGCCGGCTCGGCGGTCAGGCGCAGGTGCCGGGTGTGGCCGGTGTGTGGCGGGACCTGACCGACTCCGTGAACGGCATGGCGGGGAACCTCACCGCCCAGGTGCGCAACATCGCGCAGGTCGCCACGGCGGTGGCGCGCGGTGACCTGTCCCAGAAGATCACCGTGGACGCGCGCGGGGAGATCCTGGAGCTGAAGAACACCCTGAACACGATGGTCGACCAGCTGTCGTCGTTCGCCCAGGAGGTCACCAGGGTCGCCCGTGAGGTCGGTACGGAGGGGCAGCTCGGCGGTCAGGCCGAGGTGCAGGGTGTCTCGGGCACCTGGAAGGACCTCACGCAGTCGGTGAACTTCATGGCGAACAACCTGACGATCCAGGTGCGTCAGATCGCCGAGGTCACGACGGCCGTCGCCAAGGGCGATCTGTCGAAGAAGATCACCGTGGACGCCAAGGGCGAGATCCTCGAGCTGGTGACCACCGTGAACACGATGGTGGACCAGCTGTCGTCGTTCGCCGAGCAGGTGACCCGGGTGGCCCGTGAGGTGGGCACGGAGGGCATCCTGGGCGGCCAGGCGCATGTTCCGGGGATCACGGGCATCTGGAAGGACCTCAGCGGCAATGTGAACCTGATGGCCAAGAACCTGACCATGCAGGTGCGCAACATCTCGCAGGTCGCGGCGGCCGTCGCCAACGGTGATCTGACGCGGACGGTGACGATCGAGGCGCGCGGTGAGGTCCAGCAGCTCGCCGACACGATCAACACGATGGTGAAGACGCTGAGCTCGTTCGCGGAGCAGGTCACCAAGGTGGCCCGTGAGGTGGGTACGGACGGCATCCTGGGCGGTCAGGCGCACGTGCCGGGTGTGGCGGGTACGTGGAAGGACCTCACGGACTCGGTGAACGGCATGGCGTCCAACCTGACCGGTCAGGTGCGCAACATCGCCATGGTGACGACGGCCATCGCCAAGGGTGACCTGACGAAGAAGATCGACATCGACGCGCGCGGGGAGATCCTCGAACTGAAGACGACCATCAACACGATGGTCGACCAGCTGTCGTCCTTCGCCGAGGAGGTCACCCGGGTCGCCCGTGAGGTGGGTACCGAGGGGCAGCTCGGCGGTCAGGCACGCGTGCGTGACGTGGACGGCACCTGGCGGGACCTGACGGAGTCCGTGAACGAGATGGCCGGGAACCTGACCCGGCAGGTGCGTGCCATCGCGCGTGCGGCGACCGCGGTGACCCGGGGCGACCTGAACCTGAAGCTGGACGTGGACGCGGCCGGCGAGATCCAGGAGCTGCAGGACTACATCAACAAGATGATCGCCAACCTGCGCGACACCACGATCGCCAACAAGGAGCAGGACTGGCTCAAGGGCAACCTCGCGCGCGTGTCGGCGCTCATGCAGGGGCGGCGCGACCTGGAGGACGTGGCCTCGCTGATCATGAGCGAGCTGCCGCCGCTGGTGGCCGCGCAGCACGGCGCGTTCTTCCTGGCGATGCCCTCGCCCGAGGGCACGGACGACCCGTACGAGCTGCGGATGCTGGGGTCGTACGGCTACTCGATGGGGTCGATGCCGACGTCCTTCAGGCCGGGTGAGGCGCTGGTGGGGACGGCCGCCGAGGAGAAGCGCACGATCCTGGTGGAGAACGCGCCGAGCGGCTATCTGAAGATCTCCTCCGGGCTCGGCGAGGCGCCGCCCGCGCAGGTGATCGTGCTGCCGGTGCTGTTCGAGGGCCAGGTGCTCGGGGTGATCGAGCTGGCGTCCTTCGCGCCGTTCACGCAGATCCAGAAGGATTTCCTCAACCAGCTCGCCGAGATGATCGCGACCAGCGTCAACACGATCTCCGTGAACACCAAGACGGAACTGCTGCTGAAGCAGTCGCAGGAGCTGACCGAGCAACTGCGGGAGCGGTCGGCGGAGTTGGAGCAGCGGCAGAAGGCCCTCCAGGCGTCCAACGCGGAACTGGAGGAGAAGGCCGAGCTGCTGGCCCAGCAGAACCGGGACATCGAGGTGAAGAACACCGAGATCGAGGAGGCGCGGCAGGTCCTGGAGGAGCGTGCCGAGCAACTCGCGGTGTCGATGCGCTACAAGAGCGAGTTCCTCGCGAACATGTCGCACGAGCTGCGTACGCCGCTGAACTCGCTGCTGATCCTGGCGAAGCTGCTCGCGGACAACGCGGAGGGCAATCTCTCGCCGAAGCAGGTCGAGTTCGCCGAGACGATCCACGGGGCGGGTTCCGATCTGCTGCAGCTCATCAACGACATCCTCGATCTGTCGAAGGTCGAGGCGGGCAAGATGGACGTCTCGCCGACGCGGATCGCGCTCGTGCAGCTCGTGGACTACGTGGAGGCGACCTTCCGGCCGCTGACCGCGGAGAAGGGTCTCGATCTGTCGGTGCGGGTGTCGCCGGAGCTGCCGGCGACGCTGCACACGGACGAGCAGCGGCTGCTGCAGGTGCTGCGCAATCTGCTGTCGAACGCGGTGAAGTTCACCGATTCGGGGTCGGTGGAGCTGGTGATCCGGCCGGCCGGTGCGGATGTTCCGGTGGCGATCCGGGAGCAGTTGCTGGAGGCCGGTTCGCTGACGGATCCGGACGCGCCGATGATCGCGTTCTCGGTGACCGACACGGGGATCGGGATCGCGGCGAGCAAGATGCGGGTGATCTTCGAGGCGTTCAAGCAGGCGGACGGCACGACGAGCCGCAAGTACGGCGGTACGGGCCTGGGGCTGTCGATCTCGCGGGAGATCGCGCAGTTGCTGGGCGGTGAGATCCACGCGCAGAGCGAGCCGGGGCGTGGCTCGACGTTCACGCTGTATCTGCCCCTGCACCCCAGTGAGCTGCCCCCGCAGGGTTATCAGCAGGTGGTGCCCGCGCTGGAGGCCGGTGACCTGGTGGCCTCGGAGAACGGGGCGATCGAGCTGTCGGAGCTGGCCGAGGTGGAGATCGAGACGCCGGCCGAGGTGAAGTCGTACCAGGAGACGCAGAACGGGGCGGCCGCGCTGTTCCGGCGCCGGCGGCGTTCGTCGAACGGCGGCGAGCGGGTCGGGGAGGCCGGGCAGTGGCCTGCGCCGCAGGGGCAGCGGGCGATCCGCTTCGGCGGTGAGAAGGTGCTGATCGTCGACGACGACATCCGCAACGTGTTCGCGTTGACCAGCGTCCTGGAGCAGCACGGGCTGTCCGTGCTGTACGCGGAGAACGGCCGCGAGGGCATCGAGGTGCTGGAGCAGCACGACGACGTGGCGGTGGTCCTGATGGACATCATGATGCCCGAGATGGACGGCTACGCGACGACGACGGCGATCCGTCGGATGCCGCAGTTCTCCGGTCTGCCGATCATCGCGCTGACGGCGAAGGCGATGAAGGGCGACCGGGAGAAGGCGATCGAGTCGGGTGCTTCCGACTATGTCACGAAGCCGGTCGATCCCGATCATCTGCTGTCCGTGATGGAGCAGTGGATGCGCGGGGTGTGACCGGATCGGCTCCGTGTGACGGGATGCGGCAGAAGACGTGAGGAGTTGCCGACCGAGGGCGTGCCGGGCTGTGTAGCGGGGCGCGAATCGGGGAACCTTCTGGTCTCCTGCCGCGTTCCTGCTACGTGCACAGTGACATCACGGTGACAGGGTGTGGCGACGGTCGGGGTGCGGCTACCATGACCGGCACAAGGAAGGGCGGCGCAAAGGAGTCGTCCCCAGGGGCGGCGCCCGGTGCACTGCCGGGGCGAGGAGGGCGGGCCATGGTGCAGAAGGCCAAGATCCTCCTGGTCGATGACCGGCCGGAGAATCTGCTGGCGCTGGAGGCGATCCTCTCGGCGCTCGATCAGACGCTGGTGCGGGCATCGTCCGGGGAAGAGGCGCTCAAAGCACTGCTGACGGACGACTTCGCGGTCATTCTGCTGGACGTCCAGATGCCGGGAATGGACGGTTTCGAAACGGCCGCGCACATCAAGCGGCGAGAACGCACCAGGGACATCCCGATCATCTTCCTCACGGCGATCAACCACGGCCCGCACCACACCTTCCGGGGGTACGCGGCCGGCGCGGTGGACTACATCTCCAAGCCGTTCGACCCGTGGGTGCTGCGCGCCAAGGTCTCCGTGTTCGTCGAGCTGTACATGAAGAACTGCCAGCTCAGAGAGCAGGCGGCGCTGCTGCGGCTCCAGTTGGAGGGCGGCGGCAAGGCAACTGCGGGCGGCGGCGCCAAGGAGCCGGCCGGGCTGCTGGCCGAGCTGTCCGCGCGGCTCGCGGCCGTCGAGGAGCAGGCGGAGGCGCTGTCCAAGCAGCTCGACGACGAGTCGGCGGACGCGGCCGCGGTGGCCACGGCGGCGCATCTGGAGCGCAAACTCACCGGCCTGCGCCGGGCGCTGGACGCGCTGGAGCCGGGCACGGGCAACAGCGCCCCGTCGGTGACCTCCCAGAACTGAGCCGAGGGGCGGGCCCAGTTGGGCGTGAGCGGCGGTCAGTTCCACGCCTTCCGGGGGCGGATGCGCCGGCTCACCGCCCCTTTCGCACGCCGGCGTCAGTTCCACGCCTGTGCGAGGCCGACACGAACGGGTGAAGCAGCGGGCACACGTGTCCGCTGTCGCCTCCCCCGGTAACCTCACACCCATGGCCTCACGTCCCTCCGCAGCGAAGAAGCAGCCCGCCAAGAAGGCCGCTGCTCCCGCGAAGGCTCCGGCGAAGAAGGCCGCTGCGAAAAAGGCCCCGGCGAAGAAGGCGCCCGCCAAGAAGGCCGCGGCCAAGAAGGCGGCTCCGGAGCCCAAGCCGGCGCCCAGTCCCACCGGGGGCATCTACCGGCTCGTGCGCGCCCTCTGGCTGGGCCTGGCGCACGCCGTCGGCGCGGTGTTCCGGGGGATAGGGAACGGCGCGAAGAACCTCGACCCCGCCCATCGCAAGGACGGCGTCGCCCTGCTGCTGCTCGGCCTCGCGCTGATCGTCGCGGCGGGCACCTGGGCCGACCTGAAGGGCCCCGTCGGCGACCTGGTGGAGATCCTCGTCACCGGCTCCTTCGGCCGCCTCGACCTGCTCGTGCCGATCCTGCTCGCCGTCATCGCCGTGCGTTTCATCCGCCACCCCGAACAGCCCGACGCCAACGGCCGCATCGTGATCGGCCTGTCCGCGCTCGTCATCGGCGTCCTCGGCCAGGTCCACATCGCCTGCGGCGCGCCCGCCCGCAGCGACGGCATGCAGGCGATAAGGGACGCCGGCGGCCTCATCGGCTGGGGCGCGGCGACCCCGCTGACGTACACCATGGGCGAGGTCCTCGCCGTACCGCTGCTCGTGCTGCTCACGATCTTCGGCCTGCTGGTGGTCACGGCCACCCCGGTCAACGCGATCCCGCAGCGGCTGCGGCAGCTCGCGGTGCGCCTCGGTGTGCTGGACGACCCGCACGCCGACGACGAACTCTCCGACGACGACGCGCGCTACGACGAGCAGTGGCGCGAGGGGCTGCCCGGGCGCCCCCGCCGCCGCTCGGGCTCCCGGGCGTACGACCCCGACGGCGCCGAGCAGGAGGCGCTCTCCGAGCGCCGCGGGCGGCCCCGGCGCTCGGCCGTGCCGCAGCCCGCGATGGACCGGGAGCCGGACGCCGTGGACATCGCCGCGGCGGCCGCGGCCGATCTCGACGGGGTCGTCATGCACGGCCTGCCGCCCTCCCCGATCGTCGCCGACCTCACCCAGGGCGTGCGCGTGGGCGACCGCGAAGCGACCACGCCGACGCCGGTCCCGGCCGCGCGGCCGAAGCAGGAGAAGCTCAAGGGCGGGGCCGTCCCCGACCTGACCAAGGCGCCGCCGGAGGAGATCCGCGACCTGCCGCCGCGCGCCGAGCAGCTCCAGCTCTCCGGCGACATCACCTACTCGCTGCCCTCGCTCGACCTCCTGGAGCGCGGCGGCCCCGGCAAGGCGCGCAGCGCGGCCAACGACGCCGTCGTCGCCTCCCTGACGAACGTCTTCACCGAGTTCAAGGTCGACGCCGCCGTCACCGGCTTCACCCGCGGCCCGACGGTCACCCGCTACGAGGTCGAGCTCGGCCCCGCCGTGAAGGTCGAGCGGATCACCGCCCTCACCAAGAACATCGCGTACGCCGTCGCCAGCCCGGACGTGCGGATCATCAGCCCGATCCCCGGCAAGTCGGCGGTCGGCATCGAGATCCCCAACACCGACCGCGAGATGGTCAACCTCGGGGACGTGCTGCGCCTCGCCGACGCGGCCGAGGACGACCATCCGATGCTGGTGGCGCTCGGCAAGGACGTCGAGGGCGGCTATGTGATGGCCAATCTGGCGAAGATGCCGCACATCCTCGTCGCCGGTGCCACCGGGTCCGGCAAGTCGTCGTGCATCAACTGTCTGATCACGTCGATCATGGTCCGCGCGACCCCCGAGGACGTGCGGATGGTCCTCGTCGACCCCAAGCGCGTCGAGCTGACCGCGTACGAGGGCATCCCGCACCTGATCACACCGATCATCACCAACCCCAAGCGGGCCGCCGAGGCGCTGCAGTGGGTCGTACGCGAGATGGACCTGCGCTACGACGACCTCGCGGCGTACGGCTTCCGGCACATCGACGACTTCAACGAGGCGATAAGGAACGGCAAGGTCAAGGCCCCCGAGGGCAGCGAACGCGAGCTCCAGCCGTACCCGTACCTGCTGGTGATCGTCGACGAGCTCGCCGACCTGATGATGGTCGCCCCGCGGGACGTCGAGGACGCGATCGTGCGTATCACGCAGCTCGCGCGCGCGGCCGGCATTCATCTGGTGCTCGCCACCCAGCGCCCCTCGGTCGACGTCGTCACCGGTCTGATCAAGGCGAACGTGCCCTCGCGGCTCGCGTTCGCCACCTCCTCGCTCGCCGACTCACGGGTCATCCTCGACCAGCCGGGAGCCGAGAAGCTGATCGGCAAGGGCGACGGGCTGTTCCTGCCGATGGGGGCCAACAAGCCGACCCGTATGCAGGGCGCCTTCGTGACCGAGGCCGAGGTCGCGGCCGTCGTCCAGCACTGCAAGGACCAGATGGCGCCCGTCTTCCGGGACGACGTCGTCGTGGGCACCAAGCAGAAGAAGGAGATCGACGAGGACATCGGCGACGACCTCGACCTGCTCTGCCAGGCGGCCGAACTGGTCGTCTCCACCCAGTTCGGCTCGACCTCGATGCTCCAGCGCAAGCTGCGGGTCGGCTTCGCCAAGGCGGGCCGGCTGATGGACCTCATGGAGTCGCGGAACATCGTCGGGCCGAGCGAGGGTTCGAAGGCGCGTGACGTTCTTGTGAAGCCCGATGAGCTGGACGGGGTGCTCGCGGTGATTCGGGGGGAGTCCGCGGGGTAGGCGTTGCGTCGGGGCGCCGGGTGTCCGTGACTCACCCGTTAGAAACCGCAGGGCAACCGTTTCCCTTTGACGTACGTCCAGTTGAGCGAGAGGACAGGTACGACTTTCAACAGGAGTCGTACCTGGCCGCCGTCATCGGCGTGACCGGCCATTCCGATGGCGTACAAAGTCGTACTGTCCGGTTGCCCCTCCCTCTGGCACCCCCCCTAGACTGAACTTCCAGCACAGGTGGCTACACGCTCGAAAGGCGCCCCCGTGTCCATCGGCAACTCCCCTGAAGACGAGCGTCCGTTCGAAGACCCGTCCGAGGAAGCCCCCTTCTCCATCGGTCGTGCCCTGCGCCAGGCGCGGATCAACGCCGGGCTGACCGTAGACGACGTCAGTACCGCCACCCGGGTCCGCATCACCATCATCCGTGCCATCGAGTCGGACGACTTCGCGCCCTGCGGCGGTGACGTCTACGCGCGCGGGCACATCCGGACCCTGGCCCGCGCCGTCCGGCTCGATCCCGCGCCCCTGATCGAACGGTACGACGCGACCCACGGCGGCCGTCCCGCGCCCACCCCGGCCGCCCCGATGTTCGAGGCGGAACGCATCCGTCCCGAACGGCGCGGACCCAACTGGACGGCGGCCATGGTCGCCGCGATCGTCGCCGTGGTCGGCTTCGTCGGCTTCACCGCGTTCAAGGGCGGCGACGAGGGCACGTCCAAGGACGCCGTCGCCGAGGGCAGCACGCCCACGGCCGGTGTCACCGCCTCACCCACGCCGAAGACCGAGAAATCCGTCGACGAGAAGCCCGAGCCCTCCGACAGCGCCATCGCCGCGGCTCCCCAGGACAAGGTGACCGTCCAGGTCAGCGCGACCGACGGCCGCAGCTGGATCTCCGCGAAGGACCACAACGGCCGGCTGCTGTTCGACGGACTCCTCAAGCAGGGCGACTCCAAGACCTTCCAGGACAGCGAGAAGATCAACCTCGTCCTCGGCGACGCCGGGGCGATCGATCTGTTCGTCAACGGCAAGAAGATCGACGACAACTTCCAGCCCGGCGCCGTGGAACGTCTGACGTACACCAAGGGCGACCCGCAGGCCGGGTGAGCATAAGAGATACGTGTGAGTCGACGGGGTTGGCCAAGATCGCCAACCCCGTCGACGTTCGCTGTCGGTGGGACAAAGTAGTCTTGAGCCCATGCCTGAACGCCGTACCGTCGCACTTGTCACCCTTGGCTGCGCCCGTAACGAGGTGGACTCGGAGGAGCTCGCAGGCCGTTTGGAGGCGGACGGCTGGCAGCTCGTCGAGGACGCCGAGGACGCGGACGTCGCCGTCGTCAACACCTGTGGCTTCGTCGAGGCCGCCAAGAAGGACTCCGTCGACGCCCTCCTCGAGGCCAACGACCTCAAGGGCCATGGCAGAACCCAGGCCGTCGTGGCGGTGGGCTGCATGGCCGAGCGGTACGGCAAGGAGCTCGCCGAGGCCCTCCCCGAGGCCGACGGCGTGCTCGGCTTCGACGACTACGCGGACATCTCCGACCGCCTCCAGACCATCCTGAACGGCGGCATCCACGCCTCCCACACCCCGCGCGACCGGCGCAAGCTGCTGCCGATCAGCCCGGCCGAGCGGCAGTCGGCGACCGACGTGGCGCTGCCCGGGCACGGGGCTGTGGTGGACCTGCCCGGTCAGGGTGCCCCGGTGGACCTGCCGGAGGGCGTCGCCCCGCAGTCCGGGCCCCGCGCGCCCCTGCGCCGCCGCCTCGACGGCGCCCCCGTCGCCTCGGTGAAGCTCGCCTCCGGCTGCGACCGGCGCTGCTCCTTCTGCGCCATCCCGTCCTTCCGGGGTTCCTTCATCTCGCGCCGCCCCAGCGACGTGCTGAACGAGTCGCGGTGGCTGGCCGAGCAGGGCGTCAAGGAGATCATGCTGGTCTCCGAGAACAACACCTCCTACGGCAAGGACCTCGGCGACATCCGTCTGCTGGAGTCCCTGCTGCCCGAGCTCGCGGCCATCGACGGCCTCGACCGGGTGCGGGTCAGCTACCTCCAGCCCGCCGAGATGCGCCCGGGCCTCATCGACGTCCTGACGTCCACGCCGAAGATCGCGCCCTACTTCGACCTGTCCTTCCAGCACTCCGCGCCCGGTGTGCTGCGCGCGATGCGCCGCTTCGGGGACACCGACCGGTTCCTGGAACTGCTCGACACGATCCGGAGCAAGGCGCCCCAGGCGGGCGTGCGCTCCAACTTCATCGTCGGCTTCCCCGGCGAGTCCGAGGCCGACCTGGCCGAGCTGGAGCGGTTCCTGAACGGCGCGCGGCTGGACGCCATCGGTGTCTTCGGGTACTCCGACGAGGAGGGCACCGAGGCCGCGACGTACGACGACAAGCTCGACCAGGACGTCGTCGCCGAGCGGCTCGCCCATGTCTCCCGCCTCGCGGAGGAACTCGTCTCGCAGCGCGCCGAGGAGCGCGTGGGCGAGACGGTGCACGTGCTCGTGGAGTCCGTCGACGAGGACGGCGTGTACGGCCGCGGGGCCCACCAGGCACCCGAGACCGACGGCCAGGTGCTGCTCACATCGGGCGAAGGTCTGGCCGTCGGCCGTATGGTCGAGGCGAAGGTGGTCGGCACGGAAGGCGTCGACCTCGTGGCCGAACCCCTGCAGGGCTCGTTCGGGTGTAGTGAGGAGGCGGGCAGATGACGGGTGTCCCGGCATCGGCCGCGGGCGGCTCCTCGCCGGCGAAGCAGGCGAGGCAGACCAAGCAGGCGAACGGGGCCGCCGCCGCGGACGTGTCCGCCGTCGACCCCGTCGCCGAGGGCGAGGCGCAGCAGGACGCGGGCAGGGCCCCGCGCGGGGGCAAACTGGCCGCCGCGGCCGTCAACCAGGCGAGTGTCTGGAACATCGCCAACCTGCTGACGATGCTCCGGCTGATCCTCGTGCCCGGCTTCGTCGCACTGATGCTGGCCGACGGCGGCTACGACCCGGCATGGCGTGCCTTCGCCTGGGCGGCCTTCGCCATCGCCATGATCACCGACCTGTTCGACGGCCACATCGCTCGGACGTACGACCTCGTCACCGACTTCGGGAAGATCGCCGACCCCATCGCCGACAAGGCGATCATGGGCGCGGCGCTGATCTGCCTCTCCGCGCTCGGCGACCTGCCGTGGTGGGTGACGATCGTCATTCTCGGCCGGGAACTCGGGATCACCCTGCTGCGTTTCATCGTCATCCGGTACGGAGTCATCCCGGCGAGCCGGGGCGGCAAGCTCAAGACGCTCACCCAGGGCGTGGCCGTCGGGATGTACGTCCTGCCCCTGACGGGATGGCTGGCCACTCTGAGGTGGTGGGTGATGGCCGCGGCGGTCGTCCTGACCGTGGTGACCGGGCTCGACTATGTGAGACAGGCCATTGTGCTGCGCCGGCAGGGAATCGCCGCGCGCGAGGCAGCGTCGGAGGAGACGGAAGCGTGACATCCACGGCCACCGACGTGGTGCGACTACTCACGGTGAAGGGCGGGACGCTCGCTGTCGCCGAGTCGCTGACCGGTGGCCTGGTGGCTGCGGAGATCACCTCGGTGCCCGGCGCCTCCAAGGTCTTCCGCGGCTCGGTCACGGCCTACGCCACGGACCTCAAGCGGGAACTCCTCGGCGTCGACGAGGCGCTCCTGGCCGCCCGTGGAGCGGTGGATCCGCAGGTCGCGGCCCAGATGGCGGCCGGAGCGCGCAAGGCGCTGGGCGCCGACTGGGGCATCGCGACCACCGGGGTCGCCGGCCCCGACCCGCAGGACGGGCAGCCCGTCGGGACGGTCTTCGTGGCCGTCGACGGCCCGTTCGGCCCGGATTCCCGTTCCGCCCCTGGCGGAAAAGTGGAGGGCCTGCGGTTGAACGGCGACCGCGCGGAAATTCGTAGAGAGAGTGTACGGAGCGTGCTCGTACTGCTTCTGAGAGAGCTTGCGGGCGAACACACCGGGAATGAGCGGGCACAGGATACGGAACAGAACGGGGGGTTTTGATGTTTGCAGCCCTGAGTGAACACGACATCGCTCCCCGCACGGCCGCAGCGCAAGGCGGTACGGTGGGGCGTGAAGGATGCGGCTACGCGGTCCGAGGAGGGAGCCACCGATGATTCTGCTCCGTCGCCTGCTGGGTGACGTGCTGCGTCGGCAGCGCCAGCGCCAGGGCCGTACTCTGCGCGAAGTCTCCTCGTCCGCCCGAGTCTCACTCGGCTATCTCTCCGAGGTGGAGCGGGGGCAGAAGGAGGCTTCCTCCGAGCTGCTCTCCGCCATCTGCGACGCGTTGGACGTACGGATGTCCGAGCTCATGCGGGAAGTGAGCGACGAGCTCGCCCTCGCCGAGCTGGCCCAGTCTGCTGCGGCCACCCCCAGCGAGCCCGTGCCCACGTCGGTGCGTCCGATGCTGGGTTCCGTGTCGGTGACCGGTGTGCCGCCGGAGCGGGTGACCATCAAGGCACCCGCCGAGGCGGTGGACGTGGTCGCCGCATAGGTTCATCTGCGTGGGCGCCCGAGCGTCGACGTACAGGTGTGAGGCCCCGGCCGGGGCTTCCCCGGGAAGATCCGGGGGAGCGCGGTCGGGGTTTTTCGCATCTCTCGCGTCGGTTTGCCCATCCGGGGTACTGAGGTCATCGTGAAGAGGCACGACGGCCGCCACACACCGGAGGTAGGGATGTACGTCGTGAAGAGTCCGCTGTCCGACGCCGATCTGAAGACCGTCGGCGATGCGCTGCAAGGCGCGCTCGTCGATCTGATCGATCTGTCGCTGCTCGCCAAACAGGTCCACTGGAACGTCGTGGGGTCCCGGTTCCGGTCCATCCACCTCCAGCTCGACGAGGTCGTGGCCGTCGCCCGCGCCCACTCCGACACCGTCGCGGAGCGTGCTTCGGCGCTCGGCGTCTCGCCGGACGGCCGGGCGGCGACGGTCGCGGCCGGCAGCGGACTCGGCTCGGTGCCGGACGGATGGATCAAGGACTCCGACGCGGTCGGCGCGCTGGTGGCGGGGCTGGGCGCCGCCATCACCCGGATGAGGGAGCGCGTCGCGGCGACCGAGCACCCGGATCCCGTGAGCCAGGACATCTTCATCGGGATCACCGCGGACCTCGAGAAGCACCACTGGATGTTCCAGGCGGAGAACGTCTGATCAGGTCAGGGACTCAAAGCGCCTCTGACCTGCATGTTCGCCACGTTCAATGCGTTGCAATACGTTGCATCACGTCGCGTTGTTCTACGGAAGGGGACCGGAATTTCGCCGCTCGGCGGAAGGTTCACGGAACGCGCGGAACGCACGAAGCCCCCGGCCAGTCCTCGGCCGGGGGCTTCGTGGCTGCCCCTCCACCAGAAGCCGGGGCGCGGCCCTGGCGGAGGGTGTCCGGGGGACGGCTGGTCTGCCGCCGTCACCTCACCAAGTAGATGATCCGTACATGCGTTCGATTCGCACCATACCTGCCGCGGTGCGATTCATGCCACCTGCACGGACACTCCTTGCGGGTGTCCACGAAAAGCTGAATTTATTCCGCTGACTCATGCTCATGCAGGTCAGACGGTTTGTCGAGTGCTGCGTGATCTGCCTGACGGCGACGAATGGATCCGTGTCCAGAGCCAGGTGATCGGGGCCCGGGTCCTGGCGCGCAGGCTCGAGCTGCGTGCCACCCAGGAAGCCGTCTACCTCGCTGCCGGCGTCGACCGGCGAACGCTTCAGGCCCTTGAGGCCGGTGAGACCAACCCGACCTTCAGCACCCTCGCGCGGGTCGCGTACGTCCTCGGGCTGCCGCTCGCGGAACTGGTCGCATGATCTGGTCACCGGTCGGCCCCGGCCTGCGCCCCGAGGGCGTGTACGCCGGCGGCGATCAGCCGGGCCACCCTGAGCGGCGTGCAGAGCGTCGCCATCGACGGCATGGGCACCGACCAGTACGAGACGTACGCCTCGTCGTGGCGGGTGATGTCCAGCCGCGGCACGCAGAGGTGGTAGCCCTTGCCGAGACACTCGACTTCGTGTGCGCGCCAGTCGTCCAGGGCGTCGGGCCATGTGCGCGGGACCGAGGCCGGGACCAGGGCGTAGTAACGGTGGCCGCCCGGGTCGCAGATGACCGGGCCGCCCTCGAAGATCTCGCCGAGCATCCGATCGACCTCGCCGGAGAGGAACCGGCCCCCGGTGGCGGCGACGACCAGGGACGCGGGCAGGCGCACGGCGGACATGAGCGTGCCCATGGGCAGCGCCGTGATCCCGTTTCTCTCCCACTCCCGGCGGGCCGCCTGCCGCTTCCTGTCGGTGAGGGTGGACAGGAGCCAGTGCTCTGTGGCCAGCCGGCGGTCGGCGCCCGAGTGCACGAGGACTCCTGGCTCTGTCTGTACGGGGCGCCGGGCGCCTTCTGTGTCCTCGCTGCTCACGGTTGCCTCCGGTCGTGGTCCTGGGCAGAGCGCACCTCTGGGCTGGCCAGAAGTGTGACCTAGTTCAGACCATACGCTGAACTAGGTCACAGATGCCAGTCCTTCCCTGCCCTTCACCACTCCGGATGACGAGTGTCCTAGTACACTCGTCGGTGACCTAGGACACTCACTGCGGAGGAGCCATGACGGACCCGGCCCAGCCCACCTACATGCGCGTCGCCGAGCGCATCCGGCGCCGCATCCTCGATGGCGACCTGGCCGAGGGCGCCAAGCTGCCGCCCGTCCGGGAGCTCGCCAAGGCCGAGGGCGTCGCCGTCGCCACCCTCGGGCGCAGCCTCGATCAGCTCCAGGTCGAGGGCTACATCACGACGTCCCGCCGGGGCACCTTCGTCTCGAACGCGCCGGCGGTCACAGCGAGCGGGCACGACCGAGTCGTCCGCGTCCAGCGCACCGGGTCCGTGCTCAGCGAAGGCGAGACGATGATCGTCACCAGCGCCGAGCTCATCGTCCCGCCGCTCTACGTGGCGGAGATCTTCGGCCTCGACGAGGGCGACCAGGTCGTGCGCAGGCAGTGGCACACCGGCCGCGGCAGCCAGCGCCTCATGCTCGCCGTCACCTGGTACCCGGCACAGTTCGCCGCCGTCGTGCCCGAGCTGCTGTCGACCTCGCGCACCAGCTCGCCCGGGCTGCTCGCGAAGGTCCAGGAGGAGACCGGCCGGAAGGTCGTGGCGGGCCGCGACGACATGCATGCCCGGGATGCCGACTCGCGGGAAGCCGGCTTCCTCGGCCTGCGGGTCGGCTCGCCCATCCTCGCCGGGGCGCACCGGCTGTGGGACGACCAGGGCGTCATCGAGTACGGCGAATGGTGCCTGCCCTACCGGCTCGTCATCGGCTACGAGTACTCCATCGGGTAGCCGCCGCACGCACGAGAGCGCCCCCCTGTACGGCCCGTGTGGGCCGTACAGGGGGGCGCGTGTGGTTCAGCGGGTGAGTAGGGCGAGCAGGCCGGTAGCGGCGCCGACGACGCCGGTCAGCATGCCTACGGAGGCGGCCGGCCAGCGGTTGCGTTCGATCGCGTCCAGGCGCTGCTCGTGGTCGGCGAGCTGCCGGTCAGTCTGGTCACCACGCTGGACGAGCAGCGCCAGCTGCCCGTCCTGGCGCGCGAACCCTGCCTCGACCGTGCCGCGCAGCCGCTCCAGTTCCACGGCCACGGCGGTCGACTCCGGGGGCGTCACCCGCCACCGCCCTCGGCTGAGCGCTTCAGCGCGGCGCGAAGGTCACCGTCCCTGCTGGTGTCGTCCGTACGCAGCCAGCCGGGGAGCAGGGCCTGGACGCCGGGCAGAGCCATGACCCGGGTGACGCCGGCGGAGACAGCGAGCGCGCCGGCGACCCACGGCAGGGCGGCCGGGATGCCGGACGCGTCGACCACCGCGGGCAGGACGGCCGCGATACCGAGCGAGGTCTGCACGACGGTGCGCAGGGTCCGCTTGCTGGTGTCCTTCATCCCTCAGACCTCCTTGACGTACGGGACCTTCAGCGCTGCCCAGGACTTGGCGCCGGGCCAGCCGTCGGCGGCCGTCCCGGTGTAGCCGAGCTCGCGCTGCCACCTGGCGTAGGACTTACGGTCGGCCTCGGTCCACTGAGGGCCCGGGCCGCTGGCGTACGCCGAGCAGCCCACGGCGACCAGCCGCTTGCCCATCGCGGTGACGATCGCCGAGCGCGGGTTCTTGTGGAACCAGGCGGCGCCGGGGAACGGCTGGAACTTCGGCGTCGACGGCGGCGTGTTGTCGGCCGGCTTCGCGCCGAGCTTCTCGGCGACCGCGGCGCGGAAGCTGGCCATGGTGAAGCCGCGCGGGTCCGACTTCCAGTCCGACCACTCCAGGTGCCCGATCACGCTCCGGGCCGTCCAGCCGTGCGCCCGGCACAGCGCGGCCGCCGAGCGGACCATGGCCTCCAGCTGGACGTCCGGCCAGGGGTCCTTGCCGTCGCCGAGGTTGACGCACTCGAAGCCGTAGAAGCGGGCGTTGCCGTCGACCGCGCCCGCGCTGCCCTCGTGCTTGTCGGTGGCCGGGGGCTTGTCGCCGTAGTCCTCGGCGATCACGGCGTCGAGGACGTCGCCGTCGCCGCCTCCGGCGTGGTTAGCGCGCCCGTTCCCGACCAGGTGGACGGTGCCGTCCTTGGCGATGACGCCGTGGCACAGCGGCCCGGGCAGCTCGGCGTAGCCGTTGAAGCAGATGTCGACGGAGGCCTGCGTGCCGGAGGTGACGGTGTGGTGGATGATCACGCCGTTGACCGGGCCCCAGGGGCCCTTGTGGTTGCGGTTGTGGGTGCGCCATCCGTCGTGCTCGACGACGGTGACGCCTTCGGCCTTGAGGGCGGCCACCAGGGCGTCGGCGGAGAGTGGTTGGGCCATGGTGGTTACCGTCCTTCCGGGGCGGGGGCGACGGCCGCCAGGAGGACGGCGCAGTCCTTGGCCTCGCGCAGCTTGCGCAGGGCGGCGGTCAGTTCGGGGTCGTCGGGCAGCAGGGTGAGGAGTTCCACCGCGACGTCGTGGAAGAGTCGGCTCACCTGCTGCAGCCGGGGGTCGGTGAGGTGCTTGTAGGAGAAGCCGCGGCAGGCCTGCACGGTGCTGACGTGGCGTCCGGAGGTGGCATCCATTCAGGCCTCCAAAGGCATGACGAACGCCCCGGCCTGCGGCGCGGGGCGGCGGGTGGTGCGGGCGTTCAGGCCGCGGGCTTGTACCGGCGGACGGTGAGCTGTCCGTACTCGGGGTCGACGGTGAGGTACTGGCCGTCGGCCGCTGTCGAGTGGGCGTCGGCTCGCAGGGCGATCACCATCCGGTGGGACTTGCCGGTGTCCGGGTCTACGGGCCAGTCGGCGGGGACGGTGTAGAGGGTGTCGACGAGGAGCGGCATGTGGTGGCGGGTGACGTCCACGTTGTCCCCGCAGAACGAGGAGATCCGTGTCCAAAGCCCGTTCGCGCCGAGGCCGTTGTCGACGTCGTACATCCACAGGTGATAGCCGACTCCGATGGTGTAGCCAGGCGAGGTGTTGTTGCTGACGCGCGCCCGGCCGTTGATGTCCAGGACGTCGCCGGCGTCGACGGGCACGACCGCGCGGAGCATGGTCGCGTAGCCGAGTCCGGCCGCTGTGCGGACCAGCATGCGGGTGGCGGGGACTTCGTCGGTGGCGTGCAGCCCGGCCAGTGTCGGGCTGGGCACGGTGGTGATCACCTTGGGCTCCTTACGCTGCGGCTTCGTAGGCGACGGTGAGGCGGAGGATGTGGGTGGAGGCCAAGGTGGCGGGCGTGGTGGGCGTCATGTTCCCGGCGCTGGCCGGGGTCGCTGACAGGGGGAAGGTGGCGTTCATGGCGGAGGCGCCGCTGCCCAGGGAGCACTGGCCGATGTAGGTGGATCCGGCGGTCAGGCGTGCGGTGCCCAGCATGTCGATGCCCGAGGCCGCGGCCGCCGTGGGGACGCCGAAGCTGTAGGTCCCGCTGCCGTAGGTGGTGGTGCTGCCGCAGGTGAGGGTCATGGCGCTCAGCACGGTGCGGCCGATCTTCATGTACCGGCCGGTGATCGTCCCGTTGTTCAGGACGGGGTTCGTCGTGGAGGCGGTCCAGGTCGGTGTGTAGTTCGTCCAGGCGGCGAAGATCGAGTTGAACTGGTCGCGGATCTCCTGGTTGAGGAGGGCTGCGGTGACGACCTCGCCCACCACCCAGGTCCTCGGCGCGAACGTCACTGCGAGGCCTCCTCGATCACGGGTACGACCGACGGCCGTCGGCCTGCGGCGAGGAGGCCGGCGGCGGCCGCGGTCTCGGTGACCATCTCGTCGAGGACGGGATCGGACGAGACGGCCGGCCGGTCCCAGCTCGGATCGTCGTCGTGCCACCAGTTCCGCTCGTGCGGCAGCTCGGCGGCGACGGAGGCCTCCGCCGCGGCGGGGTCGTCGGGGAACACGATCCGGATCCAGCCGAGGCCGCACTCGGTGCACGCCATGCGCGGGTCGGCGGGGGTGACGACCTGCGCGGATCCGCACGGGCAGTCGGCCACCCACCTGTTGTGGTTGATCCGGGCGTAGGTCTGCTGGCCGATGATGTATCCCGCGGGCGGGACGATGCGGCGCTGCTGGCGGTGCTCCGCCCAGCGGAACACCCGCTCGGCGGGGGCGACGTCGTCCCACGCGGTGGCGGGCTGGCGGGGCGGCGGCAGGTAGAACGTCTCTGCACGCACGACCAGGAGGACGGGCACGGCCCCTCTCCCTTCAGTAGGCGAGGCGGGTCGTGGACCCGAGGACGGAGTAGGTCGTGTCGTCCAGCACCCACACGGAGTCCGTGACGGACGCGCTGGTGTGGAACTGGATGCGGTGGCTGCGGTACTTCAGGACCTCCTGGTAGCCCTCGACGGTGACGCGCAGCGTGGAGGCCGGCGCCTGCGACGGCAGGCTGTTCACGGAGAAGTAGTCGCTGATGTCCGCGCCGAGGATGGCCAGGTAGTTGGACATCGTGAACGCCTCGATCGGGACCTCGCGCAGCTCGGGGCCCGGGTCCTCGTAGCGGGACACCAGCCAGTTCGCCGCGTCGAGCACCGAGTTGTCGGTGGTCTTGAGGATGCTGAGCGACTTCGGGTAGGTGCCGTGGGCGAGGATGCTGGACGCCGAGGTCACGCGCTGCGTGGCGCCCCCGGGTCGCGTTGCCTCGACGTCGTTGACCTGCTTTTGGTCGTCGTCCGCCAGGGAGACGTCGCCCGTCTCCGTGTCGGCGTAGGCGATGGTGAACGCCTCGGAGGCCGAGTCGGGGTTGTAGCGGACGTCGCGGGACTGGTAGGTCAGGCCGAAGGTGTCGCGGCTCGCGAAGAGCTTGCCGCTCTCGGTGCTCTCCACCTCCCGCATCCGGGTGACGACCTGGGTACCGCCGGGCCCCTGCGAGGCGATCGGATCGTGGGTGGTGCCCTCGATGTTGACCTCGATGATGGACGCGTACCCGGCGAGCCGGCCGATCCGGTCGTCGGCGTCCTCGCCCGCGAACCCGGTGACGCCGGCGTTGTAGTGCAGGGCCATGGCGGAGCCGATCGCGCCGGAGGAGCCGAACACTGCGACGTGGCACAGGCTGCCGTCCCATAGGCGGGTGCCCCGGTAGCCGCCGACCTGGAGCAGGCTCTGGTCCTGGCCGACGGTGACGGCGGCGAGGCTGGCGTCGACGAGGACTCCGTCGATCCACACGCTGCCGCTGAGGTGCATGTCGTAGACGACGTGGTGCCACGCGCCGTCGTTGAGTCCGCTGGTGGAGGCGACGGTCTCGACGGCGAGCGTGGACCCGGTGGCTGTCCACTCCACTTGCATGGCGCCACTGCCGGACAGGGACAGCAGGTGCACGTATTGCAGGTCGGCGGAGTACAGGCTGACGATCGCGCGCCCGGTCGTCGTCGTCTTGAACCAGGCTTCGAACGCCACCCGGTTGGCGGTCAGCTGGGCCTGGGCGAAGGGGCCCATGTCGACGGCGAAGTACTTGCCGTTGGTGGAGCTGGACGGGGTGAACGTCGGGGTGCTGTCGCCGGTCTCGGCGGGCCCGGAGTCGGCGGCCATGGTGAGGGTGCCACCGCTGCCGGCCTGGGTGATGGCCATGGACGCCAGGCCGTTGCCGGACAGGTCGCCGACGGTCGTGGAGTCGGCCGGCTCGGTGAGCGGGTAGTAGGCAACCGGACCGAGCGGGATGATCTCCTCGGCCACCATGCTGCGCAGGACGGGCAGCTTGTTGAGCCGCTTGAACAGGTCGGTGCAGCTGATCGTGACGTGACTGGTCAGGCCCTTCCAGTCGACGGGGAACTCGTTGACCAGCCCGTAGAACCGCGGGCGGACGTCGGCGCCGACCAGGTCCCACTCGATGTAGCCGGACGTCCCGCCGGTCCGGGTGGTCGGGAAGTCGAGGGCCACCTGCTGCGAGGTGACCCAGGCCGGGGTGGCCAGCGTGCGCCGGGAGGTCCAGACGTAGCCGTCGCTGGACGTCTCCCAGTACACGGTCCCGCCGGACTCCCGCACCCGCAGCCACGCGTGATCGATGGCGTTGTAGGTGAGGTTGGTCGGGGTGCCGTCCGAGAAACCCACCTGTGACATGGCGGCCAGGACGCCGGTCGATGCGTCGTAGCGCCAGCCGATCCGGGTGCCCGACGTCGTCGACAGCACCCACATGCTGGCGGCGCAGTTGGAGCTGCCGTTGAGCGCGGGCACTGCGCAGAGTTTGGCGGTGACCTTGCTGCTGGTCAGCGTCCACTGACGGACCGACGTGAAGTTGGTGTCCACGCCCGGGGCCAGGGTGATGCGCAGCCGGCCCTCGCTCGTCTCGACACCGGCCCCGCCCGTGTTCGTGGTCCACACCGCGGTGTTGACCCGGCCGTCGTCGAAGTCGTCGCCCAGCTGTGCGAGCGGGTAGGGCGCCGAACCGGACAGCGTGGGCATGACCGCCATCGAGATCCGGATCGGCGCGTTGCGCTCGACATAGGGGTAGTACGGACTGCCGGTGTTCCCCGGGGTGAACCGGCCGTCCGTGTTGTCCAGGCGCAGCGTGGCGTTGCCGGGCTGGGTCTCCGACAGCTCGTCGGACGCGCCCCGGGTGATCGTCACCCCCGTCACCTGGTCGTCGGCGAAGGTGCTGATGTCCGTCCACGTGATGGTGTCCGGCTCCAGGACCTGGCCGCCCCAGCCCATCTCGACGAGTACCGGCACGGCGCCCCCTCTCGGTCAGAAGCCGTAGGCGGCGCCACCCCGGCCCCGCTTCAGCTTGTTCAGGACCCGCTCCAGCTCCCGGGCGGTGGCCACCGGGTCGATGGCCCCGGTGATGCTGACGTTGATCTGCACTGGCGCCTGCCGGGCCCCGGCGACGGCGGCTCGGCCGAGGGCGGGTGTGGTGGCGGCGCCGGTGATCCGGCCGGACAGGGCATCCATCGCCCGGTCGATGTGGGGCAGGCCGGCCAGAACACCGACGGCGACACCGCGGGCGGTGTTGATGCCGTCGGGGATCAGCTTCCGCGCGGGCGAGGCGATGCCGAGCGCCTTGCGCAGGGCCTTCTGCATGCCCTTGGCGATGTCGACCATCAGGTTCTCGATGGCCTTCTTCTGTGACTGGAGCCCGGTCAGGAACCCCTTGCTGGCGTTCTTGCCGGAGTCGTACATCGCGTCGGCGCCGAGCGTGCCGAGCCGCTCGCTGCCCTTGTTGATCTGTGTCTCAAGGGAGTTGATCGAGGCGAACGTGGACTTGTCCGCGCCGACCAGGGCGCTGGCGTAGGCGTAGCCGGCGTCCGGGCCCATGTTGAGGATCTGCCGCAGCAGGGACTTGTTGAGCCCCTTCTTGGCGAGCATCTGGATGTAGCGGGTGAAGGTCTTGATCTGCACCAGCTTCTGGGCGAGCCCGGCCTTGATGCCGCCTGCGGTGACCTCCTCCGGCGACATGCCCAGGTTGCCCAGGCCCGCGCTGTCCCGGGCGGAGGAGGTGACGTCGGCCGCGAACTTCTTGGCCTCGACGATCTTCGCGGCGATCGCGTCCCGCTTGGCGGCGGCCGCCAGGAGCTTCTTCGTCTGCCGGTCGACCATCGCCAGCAGTGAGGATTCCTTCTTCCCGGAGAACGCGGACTTGATGTCGTTCGCCAGGTCTTTCGCCGTGGCCTTGATCTTGTCGCGGGTGTTGGTCAGCCCGATGACCATGCCCTTGCCGACGTCCGCCATCAACGCCTTCATCTTCTTCGACGGGGACGCGATCTCCAGCTCAGCGCGCACGCCGGCGGTGACCGCGGCCGCCATGGACCGCGCCGCGGTGAACACCCCGTTCGTCGCCCCCATACCGGCGGCCAGGCCCGCGGCCGCCGCGCGGCCCGCACTGAGCGGACCGCTGAGCAGGCTCTTGGTGCGGCCCGCGTCGACGACCCGGGCGGCCTCGCCGAACAGGACGAGCTCCGGGCCCTGCTCACCGACCATGGCCATCTCGCCGGCCTTGGGCGTACCGCCCGCCGCGTACTTGCTGACCCCGCCCTCGCCCGAGGTCGGCCGGCCCGACGTGCTGTAGACGGCACGGGTCTCGCGGATCGTGAGGATGCGGGTGGTCGCCGTCTTCCCGTTGAGGCCGTTGAGCAGCGCCCGGGCTGCGGCGACCTTGGCCTGTAGGTCCGCGATCGTCGCCTTGAGCGAGGACTGCTTCGACGGGGGCACCGTCTTCAGCTTGGCCTTGGCCTCCTCGATCTGGGACTGCCAGTTGTTGATGTCCAGCTTGAGACGGCCAGCCTCTAGCTTCGGCTTGGCCGAGACCGCGAAGTCACCGGCCGCTTTCTCCGCGGCGCTCAGCCCGTCGAGGAACCCCTCTTTGAAGTCGTGGAACTTCTTGCCGGTCTCCTTGATCTGGTCGCCGATGCCGGGCACCCAGCTGAACATCGAGGTGAAGGAGTTGATGAGGACGTCCGCCAGGCCGAGGGCTGCGGTGGACATCAGCCGGAATCCCTTGACCACGACGGGGACCGCTTGAAGGGTGATCTCGGTCAGGGTGATGAATCCGTTGCCCGCGACGCGGGCGAACTCCATGATGCCGATCTTGTTCTCTCGGATCGCAGTGTTCAGCCGCTGGAGCGGGCCCCTTGCCTGGTCGACGCTCTGCCCGACCGGCGTGAACGCGCCCATCAGTGCGCTGCCGACATCGGCGAAGGTCGGGGCGACGATGCGGCCGAAGTCGAGGATGTCCTTGAACCCGTAGGTCAGGTCCTTGAGGACGGGCCGCAGCAGGATGACCGCGCCACGGATCACATCGAACGCGCCGCTGACGTACTTCCCGCCGAGCTGGAACGCGGCGCCGAAGGCGGGGCCGAAGGTCCGGCCCAGCTCGCCGCTGAGCCGGCCGATCGCGGGCAGGATGTCGTTGATCGCGGAGAACAGCCCGTCGAGCATCTTCGCCGCCCCGGGGATCCCCGTCTCCAGGCCCTTGAAGAAGCCGGGCAGGCCCTTGGACAGGAGCCCGCTGATGCCGTCGGAGAACGCCTTCAGCGTCGGCCCGGAGGCGGCGCCGAACTCGAACAGCGACTTGGTGAACGGGACCAGCGCCGCGGTGATGTCGCGGATGAACCCGGTGCCCATCAGCAGGGTGTTGCCGAAGTCGTCCTGGAACCCGGAGTCCTTCATCAGCTTGCCGAAGGAGTCCGCCGTGTCGCCGAACACCTGGCCCATGGCGACCATCCCGGCAGACACGTCACTGATCAGCGGCTTTGCCGCCTTCAGCGCACGTGTGAAGCCCGGCAGCATCGCCTTCTGGATTTCCTTGCCGACCCCGCTGAACTCCTTCTTCAGCGACACCAGCTCGCGGGTGAACTCGCGGGCCGGGGCGGGCAGCTTCTTCAGCGCCTCGCCGAACTCCTTCTTGTCGCCGGCCACCGCCATCGCTTCGGAGACCCCGGAGAACCCGAGCTTCAGCGTGCCCAGGGCCAGGCCCGCGCCGGCGGCCATCGGCACCACCGCCCCGAGCGCGGGCAGCAGCGACAGCCCGGCGATCGCAGCGACGCCCATCATGGCCCCGCCCAGACCACCCCCGCCCGCGCCGCCCCCGCCGAGCGAGGCGGCCGCGCCTCCGCCCGCGTTCGAGACGTCGCCCAGGCGGCGCGTCAGGTCGGGCAGGCCGCCGGCCATCATCCGCTGCGCGTCTGCGACCGACACGAACCGTCCGCGCAGGTCGCGCAGCCGGCCGTTGGCGTCCGTCGTGAAGCGCCGGACCGCGGCCGAGTTGTTGTTCATGTCGTCGTTGAGACGACGGTGCAGCTGGGCGGAGGAGTCGCCGGCGTGGCGCAGGACGGGCGAGAGGTGGTCGTCTCCGTCGAGGACGAACCGCAGGTGCTGGGCCATCACTCACCTCCCGGTCTCAGCGATGCTTCGTGGCGGTCGATCCAGGCGGTGAGGAAGTCGAACCGCTCCTCGGTGAGCGCGTCGACGTCGTCGGGGCTGTAGTGCAGGTAGAGGCCGAACAGCGGCAGGTAGTTCAGGAAGCGGTCGGTGAAGGAGCCGTCTCCGTCGCCTCCTGCGCCGGTGCCGCCTCGGGCTGGGGCTCGGCGGGCGCCGGGGCTTTTGGGGCTGTCACGTCGGCGATCACGGCCTCGGCGCCCTCACGGTCGTAGGCCGACTCGCGCAGCTCGTCGAAGGCCTCGGCCAGGGTGTCGGGGTCGGCGCGGTACTTCTCGACGAACCCCTCGGCGTAGGCCCGCACTTCCCTCTCGTCGAGCCGGGAGTACAGGTCTCCCTCGAACGGGTCGAACTCGGCGAACCGCAAGGAGGGCTGCTCGCGCTTCTTCAGGACCCACACCACGGTGCGCATGGCGTTGAGGTCGCCCTCGCTCACGGCCTCCTTGATGTCGTTCCAGCGGGCGTCTGCCGTGCGCTCGATGATCTGGATCTCCGAGGCGCGCAGCTTCCCGCGCGCGACCTCGAAGGCCTCCTTCGTGCCGCCCTCAGGCGCGTAGACGATGATCACGTGCTGCTCCTACTCGATGCGGCGCCGCACGTCGTCGAGGATGCGGGCCACCTCTTGCTCGATACGGGGGGTGTGCTGGCGGACGACGGTGTTCCACCAGGGGGGCGAGGCGTACTGGTTGACCCAGCGCCGCTTGTTGCCGAACACCGGGTGCCGGAGGCGGCCGCTGTTCAGCTGCTCGGGGACGTTCTTCAGGTCCGGCGGCATGCGGCCCTTGTCGATCCACACCGTGGCGCCCGGGCTGGACCCGGTACGGACGCTGATGCGGATCGCCGCGGCGATCGTCTCCCTCAGCGGCTCGGTGTTCGGCGACGGGCCTCCGGGCCTGGTGCTGCGGCCCTGGCTGCGGATGTTCAGCCCGCGGATCGAGGCCTGCAGATCGTCGCGCAGGGGCTCGGCCGCGCGGCGGATACGGCGGTGCATGGACTGGCGGATGTTCTCGCCACCGGCAGCCCGCAGGCGCCGCGACAGCTCCAGCAGGCTGCCGGTGTTGAGGATCCGCACGTCGCGGGTCACGGCCCGCTCACACCGTCGTGTCGGTCGAGATGTACTCAATCTTCGGCTGGTTCGTGCCGTCGTACAGGCCGGTGTAGTTGAAGGTCGGCTTGACGACGCCGAACCCGTCGACGACCGGGGGGCCCTCGTCGAGCTTCACCGCGGGCAGGGTGATCCGGAACGTCTCGTAGAACGTGCTGGCGATCAACGGGCCGACCCACTCCAGGACCAGGGACGTGGCCGCGTCCGAGGTGTGCAGGTCGTCGAGGGTTGTGGCGACGTAGTCCGTCTCGATGTTCCCGGTGATCTTCACCTGGTCGTTCTCGATGGGCTCCTTCTTCAGCCCGGCCTGCCCGGCGTAGAACCGCTCCACATCCTGCGGGCGCTCGATCTTGCAGGACACCTTGCGGACACCGTCGAGCGCGACCTCCGAGCTGTAGGTGCCTGCCTTCGCCGTGAGCTGGGCGAAGTGGAACGGCGACATGTTCGAGTAGCTCGCGGCGGCCAGGGTCTGGCTCTCGTCGCAGTTCTTCGCGTCGATCTCGAAGCTGGCGGTGAGCATCTCGCCCACGCCGCAGGAGAACTCACCTGACGTGATCCGGCAGCCCACGAACGACTTGTCCGTGACCGTGCCCGTGGTCAGCGGCACGCCCAGCTGGATCGTGAGGGACTTGCCCGCCACCGAGGCGAGCGTGTGGGTCTGCAGATACGCCGTGGTGACGCCCTGCTGGACAGGGGTGACCGAGGTGCCCATCAGGCCCTGCAGCCACAGGCCCATGCCCTTGTTCGCGACCTCCATGTCGACCGAGCCCGCGGCCTCCTGGCGGGTCACCACCCGACGGGAGGACAGCGGCAGCAGACGCCCTGCGGCGATGCCCGCGCTCTGGGCGGTCGTCTTCTTGAGAGCGAGGCTCTCCTTGGTGAACTCGCTGAACTTCGTGGGCGCGACGAAAGTGCCGTAGGTGCTCTCGGCCGCGATGCCGAGTTGGGCACCGAGCCCGGATCCGATCGCCATGGATCAGCCCTCCGTCTTCTGCGACGCCTTGGCCGCGGTCTTCTTCAGCGGCGCCGGAGCCGCCTCGTCCTTGGGCTCCTCGATGACCTCCCAGTTCGAGGGCTGGCACGCGTAGCCCTCGAACCGCTCGTCGGGAACCTCCACGATCTCGTCGGGCTCGACGGTCCGGCCCAACTCGGGCACGGTGACCTGCTCGGGCCCCAGGTAGCGCACACGCGCCATAGCGGAACTCCTCGGGTAGGGATGGATCAGATACGGGCGCGGCAGGCGACCGTGAAGGCCAGGCCGGCGCCCGCGCCCTCCGTCATGGACTGGGACAGGTCGCCGGCGGTCACCTCGGCCCACAGCACGGTGCCGTTCAGGGTCGGCGCCTCGGGCGCGCCGTTCGTGGCGCGCAGCGCCTGCTCGACGGCCGCGACGAGCTCGAACACCTTGGCCCGGCGGAACGACATGTCCTTGTCGCCGCCGCGGGACTCGGCGTAGCAGGAGATGGCGAACATCTCGTCGCGGGTACGGGCCCCGGCCCCGTTCCACTCCTGCTGGAGCGAGACAGCGGATTCGGCATTCGGCGCCCAGCCGACGTGGATGCGGTGCCGGTCGGTGAGGTTCACCGACTCGGGCCCGTCGACGATCCGGACCTCCTCCAGCGCGGGCAGCGCACGGAGGATCGCCAGCAGCGCGTCGACGGCGGCGGGCACTCGGGAAGTGGTGGCCATCAGAGCACCGCCGGGGGCAGCTTGTACGGCTCCAGCAGTTGCAGGACCCGGAACGGGATCGCGTACCCCCAGCCCGCGATGGGCTCGTTCACGGAGGCGTCGTCGCCGCCCCCGACGCTGGACAGCCCCCGCGACGCCCCGTACTGGGTACGCCACAGGTGCTGCACCATGATCCGCGCCGCCAGGTTCAGCGTGGGCGGCACCGTGCCCCGCCCGGCGACATAGACGAACCGCAGCGGCCCGTACAGGCGCCACCCGTTCTTGCGGCGCACGGTGCCGGTCTCGCCGTCCAGGTCCAGGTCGGCCACGTCGTAGCCGGTGCCGCCGTCGAGAACGGCGGCCACGCTGGTGAGGGAGACGGCGGGGGTCTGGCGCAGGACGAGCATCCGGGCCCCGCACGCGGGCAGGTCGTGAGTCTCGGTGACGGTCCGGTTCTCGACCGGCCCGACGTGCGCCTCGATGGCAGCCGTGACGCCGTCGACGTACACCTGCAACTCGTCGTCGGAGCCGATGCCGTCGATGTCGAGCTGGGCCTTGGCCTCGGCCAGTGTCAGCAGCGCCACGCCCGCCTCCTAGGTCCGGGAGACGGGCAGGACGTTCGGGAACCCGAGCACGATCGTGGCCCCGTAGATGCCGCCGGTGGCGCCCGGGGTGACCGTGGTCACCGCGCGCAGGTAGCGCTTGGTGCCCGTGTAGCCGACCTCGTAGAGGGTGTCGTCGTTGGCGGCCGCGATCGACGGCAGGGACCCCTGCACGTCGCCCGACGCCGCGGCCGCCCAGCTCGAGTTGTCGTCCGACACTTCGAGGGTGATGGCGTGGGTCCCGTCGGTGATCGTGCCGGTGTGGACCAGCAGCATCGCCGAGGCGAACCACTCGTTCGCGCCGGACGCCCCCGACAGCTGCCGGTCCACGGCCGTGCCGTTGGCGGTGGCGTTGCGGGTCGCGATCGCCAGCGTGGCCTTCGCCCTGGTGTGGTTGTAGACGGTGCGCTTCACTGCGCGCCCTCCTTCTGCTCTCGCTCCTTGCGGGCGAGGAGCGGGCCGCCGGGGGTGAGGATGGTCGTGCGAGCCTTGCCGTCGGACTCGGCTTGCAGCACGCGCTCGGCTTCGTGCAGATCGGCGGTCTCCAGGTACGCGAGGACCTGCGGGGCGGCATGCTCGGCCGGGTCGAACGGCTTCTCGCCGTCCGGGTCGACGGGCTCCTGGTCGTCGTCCTCGTCCGGCTCCTGGTCGTCGTCCGCGCTCGGCTGCGGGGTGTCAGACGGCTGGTAGGCGGGGGCGGCGGCTTGCGGGATGACGACGGCCTCGAAGAGTTCCTCCCGGTCCTCGAGGACCGGATCGTGCGGGGCGATGAGATCGCCCTTGACGATGTGCCGGTTGCCCGGCGCCCAGAACGTTTCCTTCGCTCGATACATCTCTGCTCCTGGAACAGGAGCGGGCGCGGCCGCCAGGAGGACGGCCACGCCCGCAGGGTGGGTGGGGATCAGGTGATGTCCAGGAGCCGGAACGCGTCGGCGTTGACGACGTCCGAGCCGACCCGCCAGTAGGCGAACCAGCCGGCCTCACCGGTAGGACGACCGTTGGCGCCCTTGACCAGCGGCTCGTAGACCATGGTCATGCCGACCCGGTCGACGATGTAGAAGTTGCGGAAGTCGCCGAGCAGCAGCGAGTAGTTCTCGGCGCCGGCGTTGATGACACCGTCCATCGCGGACGCCTCGTAGATCGGGGCGCCGAGCAGCTGCTCGGGCTGCCCCATCCCGAGGTTGGCCCAGAACGAGGAGCCTCCCGCCGTGTCGAACTGACGGGTCTTGTTGATGATCGGCTTCGCGGCCATCCACGACGGCGAGCCGGTGACGCGGTAGCGCGGCGGCAGCGCCTGCTCGACGGCGTACACGTCGGCGACCGCGTAGGTGTCGGTGGACGCCGAGTTGACGACCGAACCGCTGACGGCCGACACCGCGGTGATGACGCCCTTCGGCTGCGTGGTGCCGTTGCCGGTGGCGAACGCGGTGGCCTCGAGCCGGTCCTTGGCGTCCGCCAGGAGCGGCCCGACCTCCGCGCCGAACCCGGAGTCGGCCAGGACCTCGAAGGACCCCTGGACCCACGCCGCAGCCTTCTTCGGCGTGATCGACGGCTGCGCGAACGACGGGGAGGCGTCGGCGGCCTGGCTGGCCTCGGCGAGCCACTCCGCCGTCACACCGGCGGAGCTGACGCCGTTCCACGTGTCCGTCGTGATGGTCTTGATGGTGGACACCTGACGGAACGGGTTCGCGCTGCCCGCGTTCGTCAGGATGATCGTCGGGTCGAGGGTGAACGGAACGAGGAAGCCGCCCGCCGAGTCCGTCAGGGTCATGGCCCGGCGGTGTGCCTCGGCCATCCGGTACGCGGCCGCCTCGTCGCCCTCCAGCAGCGCCGCGTTGCCGCCGTTGCCCAGCAGCTCCTCGAACGCCCGCATGTAGGACTCGGAGCCGGTCAGCAGCAGGTGCTGGGCGATCCGGCCGCGCCGGTCCGACCGCACGAGCCTCTCGGCCCGCTCCTGCTGCTCCGCGCTGATCAGCTCGCCCGCGAGCTCCACCGCGTACAGGGCGCGGCTGCGCAGGTCGGCGACCACGGTCCGGTCGTGGACGTTCGCCCCCCGCACCCGGTCGAGCTCCTCGTACGGGTTGCCGCGGTGCCGCAGGAACCCGGGCCCTTCGTGGCCCGGCCCGCCCTCCTGACCGCCCGGGGTAAGCGCGGCCGCGCGAACGGCGTCGACCCGCCGCTCGTGCTCGACCTGCTCGTTGTAGGCCTGCTGGGTGGTGTCGAACGTGCCGAGGAGCTCGGTCGCCCGGGAGGCCTGCTCCTCGGTCGGCTCCTCGACCTCTTCGAGCTCCAGGAGCTCGGTGCGGATCGACTCGAGCTGCTCCTTGAGCTTGTCGCTCTTCTTCGCCTTCTTCGTGGTCACGGGGCCCTCCTGGCCTTGATCTCCGCACGGACCTTGGCCCATGCGATCTTCTGCCGAGCGGAGTGCCCTGCGGGCGGTTCCTCGGCGGCGGGGCCCGGGGTGGGGTCGCCGGCGGGCGGCGGGCCTGCCGGAGGCTCGCCCGGGGGCGTCTCCAGCGGGGTGCCGGTCCGAAGCATCTCGACGAGCTGCTCGCGCTCGTCGGGGTGAAGGTGGGCGAGCAGGCGAGCGGCCTGCTCGGCGCGTACGCCGATCACGGCGGCGTCGGGGTACGCGGGGAACGGAGTGGGCCCGTACTCCCGCAGGGCGACCTCCTGGCGCCGCACGGTGCGCAGGTTGCCGCCGCTGTCGGGCCGCCAGCCGCCGCGCGGCGGCCGGCCCGGGTCGGAGCGCAGGAACCCGCCGCTGAACGACTGCGCGGTGATGGAACCCTCGCGGATGTTCTCCAGGACCTCGTCAGCCAGCTCGGTGCGGTTGTAGCGGGTCACGGTCAGCAGGCCGCGGTTGTCGGCCTTGATGTCGACCGGGGCACCGATCGGCATGGCCCCGCGCTCCGACGGCGTACCGAACAGGGTCCGGCCGTGGTTGTACAGGACTCCCACGCGCCAGTTCGTACGGCTGCCTGCGGGGGCGAGCTGGTTCAGGGTGCGGTCGAATGCCCTGCGGTCGATGACCTCGTTGTAGTGGCCGTCCTGGTCGCGGATCGTCGTCGGGGTGTCGAACACCGCGGCGTACGCCTCGACGGTGCGGCCGTCCCCGCCGGCTCGGACACGGATGTCCTCCAGCGGGAAGCTGCGGATGAACGGTTCCATCACGCCTCCTCGGTGGGCTGTGCGGCGGGGGTGGGCTGCCCGGAGCCTGGCTTCTGTAGCTGGACGGAGTACAGGCCGGTGTGGCGCAGCAGAGCGAAGTCGTCAGCCTCGACAGCGGCGATCACGGACTTGGGTTCGAAGCCTGCGTCCATCAGCTGCCGGATCGTGCGGCTCTTCACGCCCTGGATCTCGGCGGCGTCCTTGCTGTCCTCGCGCAGGAACGCGACGTCGCGCTCGTCGTACCAGAGCTCGGCGCCGGCGGGGACGTCGATCAGGGTGGACAGGGCGCCGGCGGCCTCGCGCCACAGGGGGCGCATGGTGGCGTCGGCGAACCTGCGCCTCGCCGCGGTGTAGTTGCCGGCGTTCAGCGAGGATCCGGCGAGGCCCTCGGAGAACCCGACGATCGCCGGGGGCACGCCGGCCGCGGCCGCGAGGCGGGACTCACCGGCGCCCTGGGTGACCTTGAAGTCCAGCTGGTGCAGATCCTTGCCCGCGATCGTCACATCGGCGCCACCGCCCAGGTAGAGCGTGCGGTAGGCGTTGTCGAGGCCGACGTGCGCAGCCTCCATCGCGGCCTTGAACTTGGCGAACTTGTCGGGGCCGATCTCCTTGTCGTACGACACGATGATCTGCGGCATCGCGCCGTTCTCGAAGAACTTCAGCTTGTGCGACGTCGCCGCACTGTCGGCGGTAATGTCCCGCACCACCGGCGTCAGCCACGACATCCCCCGGAAGTGGTACTCCGGATCCGGGATCGGAGCGAAGTGCGCGACCTGCTCGGGCAGCAGGAACACGGGATCGTCCCAGTTCCCTTGCGGGGCGTAGGCGTACCCGACCAGGTCGCCATCGATGGCGTCGCCCGACAGGGACGGCTCCTCTTCCGAGCCGGTGACGATGATCGTCCAGTCCGGCCGCATCCGCTTCAGCCGACCGGGGTTGTAGTTCGTGATGAACCCGTTCCCGTTGAGGTCGCCGTCCTGGATGAATCGGGACAGCAGCTTGCCCGTCGTGCCGCCCGCCCAGGGCGTCTCGAGCAGGCTCAACGCCGGTGTTCCGAACAGCTCGCCCGGGCGGCCGTTGCGGATCTGCCGGAACTGGAACCTTGCCTCGGAGAACACCAGCTGACGCACCAGCATCAGGGCGAACACCGGCCCGTTGCGCTTGTAAGCGAAGCGGACCGCGGCCTCGAAGTCCCAGGCGCTGGAGCGCTCCTCGCCGCCCGCCGGGCGGCCCATCCCGAAGTAGGTGTTGCCGTTCACCGACCAGGACGCGTCATCGAGCGCCGAGGCCAGGTCGAAGCGCCTGAAAGCGCGCTGAAGGAGGTTCACGTCTTCTTCGCCTCCTCGCGCCGGTCTTCGAGGAGAGCGACCGTCAGGCCGGGCGGTGAGGCCTGCCACGCGGTCACCTGGTAGGTGACCTGGTCCCCGATGATGATCCGGTCGCCGTTCACCCGCAGCGCGTGGCCGCAGGCGTCGGCGAGGACTTCGAGCGAGATGCATGTCAGCCGGGGCGCGTTCGTCACCCGGAAACCGCCGGGAATCTTCTCGATCGTCAGATCACCGTCCACCGTCGGCTCCCCTCTCCTCGACGTCGACCAGAAGCAGGAAGGAGGCAGCCGCCACGGCGCCTCCGAGCATCAGCCCCCAGGCGGTACCGAACTGCATGCCGGCGCCGGTGGAGGCGGTCAGGCAGCCGCCGGCGTAGCCCAGCCGCGACCACGTCAGGGCTCTCACAGCCCGTACGCCCTGCGGCCAGCGCCTGACGGCGGCCGCGGCCTGGCGCACGCGCTTCATCCGTACATCGCCCACGGTTCGGGCTCCTCCTCCGGCTCCTCGACCTCGGCGGTCAGCCCCCACTTGGCGAGGGTCGCCGCCACCAGCGGGCTGATGTCGACCGAGACGATCCGCCTCGCCCACGCCCAGGCGTCGCCGAGCTCACGCTTCTGGGCGCCCGCCAGCGCCGTCGCCATGGGCGGCTGGTCCAGGTGGGACAGCTTCGCCTCGAGGACGGCGTCGTAGAACTGGCCGCAGGCGTTGACGACGTCGCGGGTCTTCGTCTGCACGATCGGGGCCAGGAGACGCGGGTCGTCGTCCTCGTCCTCAGCCTCGGGGTCGGCCTTCAGCGCGTCCTTCAGGTCCGGAATCAGGGAGCCGGCCGGGCTGCCCGGGTCGATGACCCAGCACCGCGGCCCCCACTTCTGCGTGAGGTCCCGGGCCCGCTCCTTGAACCACCCCGTACCGGGCCGGTTCTCGACGACCTCGACGTGCGTCCCGCCCCGCCAGGGGCCGGCCACCGCGATGGACACGTGCGTCCGTTCGGGCGTCATGTCGACGGCGAACGCCACCGGGTCCTCGGGGGCCGACTCGGCGGCCGCCAGGGACCGCCAGGCCTCCTCGCCGATGACCTGCCAGGTGTCGGCCTCGTCCGAGGGGTAGTCGCCCACGCCGAGCCGCTCACGGGCGTACAGGGCGTCGCCCATCGTCAGCCTCCGGTGCATGCTCTTGTCGACCTGCAGCCGGTAGCCGACCGCCGGGTTGGACTTCAGCAGGGACTCCACCGAGGCGATGTCGTCGTGCTTGTCACAGCCTTTGGGGCACTCGGTCACGTGCGGCACGATCGACCACTCGAAGTAGGCCAGCACCGGGTCGGGCACACCGGCCTCGATGGCCGCGAGGGCCCGTCGGCGCAGGCGGCCCATCTGCTGCGAGGGCGCGCCGATGCCGGCGCTTCCCAGGTACCACAGCTGACTGTTCTCGACGGCGTCCGAGGTGGGCGCCAGCGCGGACATGGCGTCGTCGCCGAGGATCATGCACTCGTCGAAGATCACGCAGTCGGCGGTGAAGCCGCGGCCGGAGCCGCGCGAGCGGGCGATGTACTTCAGCTCGCGCCCGTCGTGGAGCTCGATGCCCTCACGCCCGACGGTCTTGTGGAACGCCTTGACGCGTTTGAGCAGGTCAGGGCATGCGCGGATGAGGCGCTCGATGCGCTTCATCGTGTTCGTCGTGGTCTTGAACTCGTGGGCGGAGACGAGGATCTGCTTCTCGCCGCCGATGAACAGGCCCCACAGCACCCGGGCTTCGAGAATCGCGCCCTTGCCGTTCTGGCGGGGCACGTTGACGCAGACCTCTTCGGCCGCCCAACTGCCGTCGGGCTTCTCCCCCATGGCGACGCGCAGCACGTGCTGCTGCCAGGGGTCGAGCTTGAGCCCAGCCTTGCGCGCGAGGTCGATGGCCTCCTGGCCCGCGCTCGTCACCGACGGGGGCGCGGCCTGGATCGGCGGGACCTGCCGGCCGTAGACGCGGGTGTCAGCCGTCGGCGGCCCGTTCTCGGGCAGCGGCCCGGCGCTTGTCCCGCTGAGCGGTGATCTCATCGACGGTGTCTCCCTCCGAGACGACCGGCGCCAGCGCACGCAGCTCGCGCATGACGGCGCGCAGCTCGCGGGCGGCGACGGCCTTGGCGGCGGGGTTCTTCGCGGAGGCGTCGACGGCCCGGGCGAGGCTGAGGGCGAGGGCCGTCATGCCGGGGGAACGATCTTCGACGTGGAGCGAGTGGATCTCGTCCTTGATCGCGGAGGCGACGACACCCAAGATCATCACCGCCCGTCACGCTGAGTGATGTCACTCTGAGTGACGCCACTAAAACGGTCGAACCGAGTTCGCGTGAATAGATCTTGAAAATTGGCCGCGCAAAAAATCGGGCGACAAGGGCGTTTGGGTCGCCCGGCCCTTCGATCCCCGTCGGGGAACCGCCCCCCTCCCCTCGGCGGCGAGGGCATGATCACGATCGGGGGCGGGTGACTACCAGTGCCGGGAGGCCTGGGGCATCGGGCCAGGGGCGGAGGAAGCCGGCCGCTGGCCGTACCAGCGTGACGCGACCCGGCGCATCTCTGGGTCACGCATCGCTGCGATGCGCTCCATGACGATGTCGCGGCCCGGGTCGACGGTCACGATCTGAGCATCGAGGCGGGCGTACCGCGCCAGCCACTTGGCGCTCGGCATCGTGTGGATCAGGTAGATGCCGACCTCGTCCCGGTGGGCGAAGGCTTCTTCCATGGCGGCGTACCGGGCGCGGTGGGCCACCCGCAGGACGGTGGGGTCCTGGTTCCACTGCGGGGCGCCAGGGGCCGTGAGGGCGCGCGTGATGCGGTCGAGGTCGATGACGATGTCACGGCCCGTGGCGTGCGCCTCGACCCAGCTGGACTTGCCCGCGGCCGGCGGGCCGGTCACGACGTACAGCACGGTGAGTCACCGCCCGTGGACCGGGCTGCGGCCCTCTTCCTTCAGCCCACGGCGGACCTCGGCCAGCAGCTCCTGGCGGTCGCTCACACTGCTGTGCACCTGGGTATGCACGCTTGTCGGTACCGGGCCAGGGGTGAGCGCGGCGGCTACGCGGGCCCATGCGCGGGCGAAGGTCATGGCCCGGGCGGCTTCCTTGCGGTAGGCCGTTGCGATGCCGGGCCACCCTTGCCGGTGGCGCTCGTGCTCGACCACGTGGTCGGCCTGGTCCTCGGCTGCCTGTGCCTTGGCCATCCAGGTGTAGGCGTAGGCCTGGGCTTCGGCGTGCCTCTGTGCTGTCTCGAGGGCGGCGGCTTCCTCGGGGGTTATGGCCATGGTCACCTCCGGTGACGGCACCAGGTGTTGCCGCAGTCGATGATGTCGGGATTGCGGAACGCGTCGGCCAGGCTGGCGGGTGCCGGGCCGGGCTCCATCCCGGCGGCCTCCTCCAGCTGGCGCGTGCGGGTGTACGACGCCCGGTCGTGGGCGTCGCAGCGTCGTGCGATGCGGCGCAGCAGGCCGTCGAGCATGCTGCTCTCACCGCCCTGCGGCTGTGCTGATGCCCTCTTCCCCGAGGGCGTGGAGGACCTCGCCGAGGAGCTCTGGGCGGTCACCCAGGCGGCTGTGCAGCTCGGCGTGCACGGTGGTCGAGGCCTGCGCGGTGGCGAGGGCGCCAGCGACGCGGGCCCACATCTCGGCGAGCTTGAGGGCCTCGGTGGACCGTACGCCGTGGAACTGGGCGAGGTGGCGGGCCTCGGTCATGGGCTCGCGCAGGTAGGCCTTGCCGGCGAACCTGCGGGCCTTGTCCTCGTGTTCGATGGCAGTGTCGTACTCGGTCTCGGCGCGTTCGGCCCAGCCGAGGGCGAAGGTCTGGGCGCGGCGGTGCTGCTCGGCCCGCCACTCTGTGTGGTCGGGGCGGGGGTTGCTCACGGTCACCTTGCTCTCCGGTTCGTCTGTCAGAGAGGTGGCACGTACCGAGGTGCCTCGGTGAGCCCCTTCTCTGCGAGGGCCACGCGTAGGACCTCGGTCATGGGGACGTCGACTGACTCGGGGGTGAGCGTCGGCTCGTCGACTAGGCCAGTCCAGACGGGGCGGACGTCCGTGCCGTCGATGGTCTCCACGCGGATGGGGTTGTGGCTGGTCTCGATTTCGACGACGGAGACGTTCTGTGTGATGGCCGGCACGAGGTGCTCGCGGACGAGGGCGACGAGCGGGAAGTCGAGCTGGGGCCAGTCGATGCCCTCGCTGTCGCACCAGTCCATCCAGGCGTCGGGAGTGTCGCCGTCGTTGAAGCCCCACTTCGACAGCAAGCTCCGGCTGAACAGCGTCAGGGTCTGCGCGGTCACCCTCACCACCTCCGCGAGGACCGTACCGGCTGTCGCTGGGCGTCGGTGCGGTTGCCGCGGGCGCTGTTGCAGCGGCGGTGCGCTGAGCGGGCGTTGGCGGGGTCGAGGAGGTGGCCGCCTCGGGAGAGTGGCTGTGCGTGGTCGAGGGTGAAGCCCCAGGGGCTGCGTTGTGCGTCGCGGCCGGTGAGGCTGTAGTCGATCTCGCGGCCGCACCACCAGCAGGGCAGGCCGAGGGCGCGTTGGGCGCGGCAGAGGTCGCGGTAGGGGCGCCCGTTGCGGGGGTTGCTGGGCACGGGCGCCTCCTTGCGTACGGGGACGGTCAGGGCGTGGCGTCGATCAGCTCCTGCGTGACCTGGTCGACGGCCTGGGTCATCTCGTCGTCGGTGAGGTCGCCGCAGGCGCCGTATCCGGCGGTGGCGTCGATGTCGCCCGTGGAGTCGAGGAGTTCGGTCTTGATCCAGTCTCGGCAGTCGTCCGTGAGCTGGAGGCCGGTGTCGGTCGGGACGGGGACGGGGTCGACGCTCTTCAGCGCATCCTCGGCGGCCTGGTCGGCCTGGTCGCTCGCCAGCCACTCCTTCGTGACCTCCCCGGCGAGGCGCTGGGCGGTCGCGTCGTCGACGCCGGCGCACGCGGCGGGCCGGGCGGCGGTGGGCAGCGGGCTTGCGGTGTTCGCGAAGGCGCTGGCCATGCCGTCGCCGAGTTGCTTGGCCATGGCGGCCTTGCACGCCGCGGTGTCGGCCTTGCCGCTGGAACCGGCCGAGCTACAGCCGGTGAGGACGGTGAGGCCGAGCAGGAGCGCGGCGGCGGTTGTGCGGGTGTGCATGGTCCCCCCAAGGACGTCGTGGTGCCGGTGGGCATCATCCCGAGGGGCGTGGGCGCGGGGGTTCGGCTGTGACGAGGTTGTGACGGTGGGCCCGCTGCCCGGGCGCTGTCCGTACGACCGGGAGTGCCTCGGGCTCCTGGTGTAGGTCCCGGGCAGCGGGGGTCAGGTGGGGTTGAGGGCCAGCGCTGGGTTGAGGGCTATGTCGCGGGTGGCGCGCTCGGCGTCGGCGAGGTCGTCGCGGTGGTACAGCGGGCGTCCTCGGTGGTCGAGGTCACGGGGCGTGAGGCGCCCGCGGTGGCGCCATTGGCGGATGGCTCCGGGGCTGACGTGGGCGGCGCCGTCGAACAGGGCGCGCCAGTGGGTGGCGAGGAGCGCGGCTTCCTGGGTGGTGAGGAGCCTGCCGGGTGCGTAGTCCTTCGGGTGCGTGGTGCTCACCCCCTCTGGCGGCATGGGAAAGCCCCTGGTGGTGGGGCCAGGGGCTTTCGAACACACGTGTGGCGCTGACTCAGTGTTACGCGGTCTGGCGATCTTTGTCCAGCGAGCTGAGTAGCGCGGCGGTGTGCTGGTCGTACTCGGCGGGCGTGAGGCTGTGTCCGCAGGCCTTGCAGGTGATGCGGTCCTGGCCGTCGACGGAGACCAGTCGGTAGGTCTGGCAGGCGGGGCAGGGAGCTTCGCGGGGGTGGGTGCGGGGCTCGGTGTGGGTGATCCGGCGGATGCGGCGGAGGAGGGCGCCGAGCTGGCGGTGGAGCTCGGCGGCCGCGGGGAGGGTGACCGCGTACGGGACGTATGCGGTGAGCCAGGCGCACCAGTGGGTGATGGTCTGGCCGTGCCGGGGCACCGCGCGATCGCAGGGCAGCACGTACAGGGTGGCGGCGGGGTCACGGTCGGGGTGCCAGCCGACGCTCGGGTAGCCGTAGGCAATGACTCCGGCCCAGGCGGCGAGGAACGGGCCGATGGGGACCGTGGTGTCGGTGTCGTCGCCGGGGTCGCCGACGGGGCCAGCATGGCCGGGGCCGAGGAGGACCAGGGCGCGGACGTCGACGGGCAGCGGCGAGTGCGCGCGGCCTGACCCGCCGCGGCCCTGGCCCGGGGCGCCGGCGGGAGCGAGCGCCTCGGCCAGGAGCACGACCTGCCCGGGGATCTCGGCGAGCCAGCCGCGGACGTCGTCAGCGCACAGCGGGCACAGGTGGTGCCCGTCGGGCGCGAGGCGGCGGCACGCCCCGCAGATACCGGCGGCCGGCTTGTCTCTGGTCACAGGTAGCTCCCGGCGAGGGGGACGGTGGCGAGGGTGCGGTGCTGGATGCGGCGGCCCTGGCCCCACAGGTCGTGGTGGTCGCGGACCCGGGTCCGGCGGGGGCGGAGGGCGCAGTGGCAGGGCTCTCCGGGCTGCCGTGTGGCGGGGATGAAGTGGCCGCTGGCGCAGCGCGGTCGGCTCGTCATGGCTGCGTTCCGTGGCCGGGGTCGTCCGCCTCGCGCTCGGCCGCTCGGCGTTCGAGGAGTCCGCGGAGGTGGTCCTGGGCGTGGGTGATGGTGTCGGCGAAGCGCTGGAGTGCTTCGGGGGTGGAGTCGTGGTCGATGATGGCGAGGGCGCAGCCGAGGAGCTCGGCGACGTAGCAGCGCGGCAGGATGACGGTGATCTCCTGGGGCGGGCCGTCGGGGACCTGGTAACCGCGGAAGCGGGCGACGAAGGCGAAGTCTCCGTGCTCGCACCACGCGCCGGCGGTGACGGCGAGCGGGCCGCCCCTGGCGATGAACGGCTTGATGGCCTGCCGCTCGAGGGGCGGCGTGTGCGTCGTACGGACGTTCTGCCACAGCTCGTGCGCCTCAGCGCGGCATACGGCGCACATACCGTTGTGGCGGGTGTCGGCGCCGCAGCCCTGGCAGGCGGTGAAGGGCCGGGACTCGGGGATGTCGCGGCCGCGCATGTGGTCGACGCACACCGTGCACAGGCCCGCAGGCAGCTGCTCGGTGGCGGGGTCGATCTCGGTGGGCGGCTGGCCGCGGACGACGGCCAGGTGGAAGCACGCGGTGGGGAGGAGCGCGCCGGGCTCCGGCGGCCCGAAGAGGGTGGGGAAGAGGTGGCTGGCGTACGGGTCCGCGGTTGCGTAGGGGCTGTAGGGGTTCGGTGCGGCGATGCTCATGGTCGTTCTCTCCGGCGGGTGACTGGCGGTCATTCGTACTGGCGGGTAGGGGTGGCCTCTCGCGCGCGGGCGTGCGCGCGCAATCGCAGGCGCGCAATCGCAGGCGCGCGCCCGCGCGCGAGGCGGATGCGGCGCGCGGTGGTCTCGGTGAGGTTGACGAGGGCGACGACGGCGAGGGCGAGGAGGGTGATCCCGAGGAGGGCGGACGCGGCGAGGGCGAGGAGGCCTGGGGCGTCGGGATGGTCGGGGCAGAAGCGGCCGGGCTCGCAGCTGGTCATCGGGGATCCCTGGGGTCGTGGTCGTCGAGGGCGAAGATGGCGTTGCAGGTGTTGAGGTCGAGGCTGGCCTGGTACGCGCGTGCGGCCTGTTCCTCGCGGCGCTCTCGGCGCTCGCACCGCCATGCGCTCAGGCGGTCGTATGCGCGGAGGAGGAAGACGCCGATGCCGTAGCCGACGGCGAGGACCAGGGCGACGGCGAGGACTCCGCCGGCGCCGCCGAGGGCGGAGACGATGAGGACCTGGCGCGGCGTCATGAGGCGTCCGGCCCGAAGATCGCGGCGAACTGTTCGTCGAGCAGCTGCTCGGCGTGGCGGAGACGCTCGTCGACGAGGTGGGCGCCGGCGAGGCACTCGGGCTGGTTGCAGGTGCGGGTGACCAGCCCTTCAGGGGTGCGGCCGTGGTGGGCCTTGAAGACGGCGTGGCGGGCGTTGTAGCGGCGGCCGCCGGCCCAGAGGATCGGGAGCATTCCGGCCCGGGGGCCGGTCCAGAAGGCGTGTCCGTCGTCGTGGGTGTCGAGGTGCTGCGCGATGGTCTGGGCGATGGTGCGGGGGCGGCGTGAGGCGGGCTGGGCAGGGATGCCGAGGACGCGCCGGACGCGGGTGATGGTGTGCACGTTGGTGCCGGTGGCCGCGGTGATCTCCCGGTAGGTGGCGCCGTCGCGGAGCATTGCTGCGACCTGCGGGTAGCGCCTTTCCGCTGCGGCGCGCTGCTCGTCGGGGGTGAGCCGCTGGGTCTGGTTCGGGCCGGGCTCGAGGTCGAGGGTCGCGCGGACGAGGGCGATGCTGCCGCTGCCGACGTGCAGGGTGCTTCGGATCTCCTCGTAGGTGGCGCCGTCGCGGAGCATGGCGGCGATCTGCTCCTGCGTGGCCGCCGGCCTGCGGGGGCTCATGAGGTGGCCCTGGGGAGGATCCTGGCGAGGACGGCGTCGGCGTCGCGGATGACGCGGTCGGCGAGGTGCGGGCCCGCGATGCATCCCGGCCGGCCGCAGCTGGCGGTGACACGGCCGAGAGGGGCGCGGCCGTGGTGGGCCTTGAAGGCTTCGTGGCGGCCGTTGTAGCGGCGGCCGTTGGCCCACAGCTCGGGGTTGCCTCTGGCGTGGGGGCCGGTCCAGCGGACGTGTCCGTCCTCGCAGGCCTCGCTGTTGAGGGCGAGGACCTCGGCGACGGTCCGGTGCTTCTTCCACCGGTCCGGGGTGGGGATGCGGTGGTCGCGGCGGACCTGGGAGATGGTGCCGCGCGAGCAGCCGTACGCCGCGTGGATCTCCCGGTAGGTGGCGCCGTCGCGGAGCATCGCGGCTATGCCGTCGATGTCCGCCGGCCTGCGGGGGCTCATCGCCGCCACCAGGGGGCGGGGCGGACGCCGCGGCGCTGGCGGGGCGCGGCCGCGCGGGACGGGCGGGGTGCGGGTACGGGGCAGGTCGCGACATGGGGCATGTGGAGGACTTCGGCGTGCTCGGGGGTGGGGCGTTCGCGGTCGAGCTGGCGGGCGATCCATCGGCCGGTGTGGTCCTGGTGCACGGCCTGGTTGCCGTTGGGGTTGCGCTCGGGGTCGACGGCCCGGGTGACTTTGTTCTCGGCGGTGAGGCAGTAGATGACGGCCTGGTGGCATCTGGTGCAGGTGCCGGGCCCGTTGTGCGGGGCGGGGCGCGGGGGCGGGAAGGACATCGGGGGCTCTCCTCTCGGGGTGTCAGGCGGCTGGCAGGTCGGTGCGGCAGAGGCGGCAGTGGGTGTGGCGCAGGGGCAGGCGGTAGGGCGCGGTGCAGCCGGGGCACTCGCGCAGGGGCGCGGCTGGCGGCGGGGGCGGTGGTTTCCAGCGGGGGCCGGAGTGGCGGTCGGTGGGGGTGTCGGCGCAGGCCTTGCAGGGGCGGCCGGTCCGGGGCTGGAAGCCGTAGTGGCAGTCCGCGGTGCCGCACCGTCCGGGGCGTGCGGGCAGGGCGGCGCCGTAGATCCACCGGCCCGGGTCGGTGATCTGGGCGGGCGGGGTCCATGCGCGGAGCCGGGTGAGCTGGTCGCGGATGTCCTCGGCGAGGATCCCGGCGTCGAGCTGGCGGCCGATCTCGCGGGCGATGCGCCGGACCATGAACGCCGAGACGGCCGGGAGGAGATCCGCGACGGGGGCCAGGACGGCCCAGACGCGCGGGCTCAGGGTCAGCGCCGGTCCGTCGTACGCCGGGCCCGCAGCGGGGCGCACAGGCGGTCGAGGGGCGGGCTTGAAGGCGACCGGGACGATGCCGGGCTTAGCTTTCCGCGTGAAATTTTCACGCCCCTGCCGGTTACCGCTGGTATCCACAGGCGTGGCGGGCTTACTACCGGTACCTCGCCTACGGCGGAAAGAACCACCCACCTGGGTGCTTCTCGGGTCGGTCAGTCCAGAGTCTTCCTTGATCGCGAGGGATCCGCCATCTGCGCTCGGACCCGATCCGCCATCTGACGACACGGGCGCGGGCGGCGCGGCGGCCGGGGGAAGCGGCCGGTCGTGGACGGTGTACTCGTGGCGGCCGTGCGCGCCGGCGCGGCGGTCGACGGTGATCCAGCCGAGGCGCTCCAGCTCGCCCACCATGCGGCGGGCGGTCATCTCGGTCACGTCCAGGAGCTCGGCGAGCTCGGCCATGGTGACCGGTGTGCCGGTGGCCTCGGCGTAGGTGATCGCGCAGTACAGGACGAACAGCGGGTGGCGCATCGTCTTCGCCGCGAGGACAGGCACGATCGCGAAGTGCTCGTCCCGGCCGACGGCGCGCGTCCAGCGCTCGGCGGTCTCGCCGTCGCCGGCGGAATCGGTGTGCCGGATCGTGGTCAGCTCGGGCGTTCCGTCGCGCCCGGGCGCGTGGAGCTCGGCGAGGTAGCGCTCGCCGGTCCGCTTGCCGTCGCCCATCCACCGGGCGAGCGTGGCCACGGAGGCGCGGCACCGCTCGGGCCGCACCTGCAAGGCGGTGATCTGCGCGTGCCAGGCGACGGCGCCAGGGCTGTAACGGCCCTCGCCCCATACGCGCTTGGCCAGCTTCACCTTCTGCCCGTACCAGCGCGGCTCGTCCTGCCCGGGGCCAGCACTGCCGGCCCCGCCACGGAGGTGGCGGGGCTCGGAGGCGGACGCGGGCAGGAGCGGCATCCGTCAGACCAGGTCCGACAGCAGGATGACGTTGTCGTCGTCGAGGACCAGGGCGCCGTGGTGGTGCAGCAGGTGCACGCTCGCGCCGGCCTCCTCCTCGTCGGCGGCCAGGCCCAGTTCGTCGTCCGACAGATCCGGGTGGGCAGCGCGGTAGGCGGCCACCATCCCGGCGTCGGCCGTCGTGGCCACCAGCTCCGCCAAGGGGACGAGGGCCGCGTGGCCGGGCTGGTCCGGCACGGCCACGGGCAGCTGGCCCTGCTGGATGTAGCTGTCCAGATACAGCGCGGCCACAGGGATGCGGCGGCCGTACAGCGGGCCCAGGCGCTGCACGCGCTCGTACAGGGCCCGCGCCTCCTCGCTCGCTCCCTCCTCCAGCGTCACGGTCTCCGGACGGATCCAGGCCAGGTAGCCGGAGAAGGGCAGCTCCATGGCGAGCAGCGGGTGTGTGAGCTGGTCCTGCTCCTGGCGGAGCGGGCGGTTCGCGCGGGCCCGCTGCTGGCGGGCCAAGCGAGCGGCCCGGGCGGAGCGGTTCTTGGCACGGCGGTTCACGGCGGGGCTTCCTCCTCGGTCGGGTCGGGGACGGTGTAGGTCGCACCGCAGGGGGCGGTGCGGATCCCGGGGCCGGTGTGTCGGTGGCGCTGGCCACAGCCGCTTTCGCCGTCGCACAGGACGGTGAACTCGGTACGGCCGGAGGTGACGATCGGATCCGCGGCGACGGCGGCGGGGCCGCCCCACCGGGGCGGGTCGGCGGGCAGCAGCGGTAACTGCCCGGCAGGAGGCCGGCCGCCGCTCACGACACGGCCCCGCTGGGATGCGCGGGCTCCGTACGCTCCGCGCCCTCGCCGCCGGCCGGGGCGGCCGCGGGCCGAGGCGGCATGGTCAGGGTGATGGGCCAGATGCGGCGGCTGGTCCACAGGTGGATGTCCGGACGGGTGATGTAGCCGCCGGACTCCAGCGCGGCCAGTCCCTTGCGCACGCAGTCCTGCGACAGGCGCGTGCACCCCGAGAGGTTGCCGAGGGTCTGCGGGCCGCCCGTCTCCAGGCGGGAGCCGCCGGCAGCCATGTGGGCCAGGACCAGTGCGACCGCACGGTGGTTGGCGTGCAGGTCGGCGCCGGCGAACACGGCGCGTTCCCACTGGGTCCGGCTGAACGGCGGGGCGGACGGGAGGGGAACGGGGCGAGGCGAGGTCATGCAGAGGACTCCTTCGGTGCAGGCCCGGGGCAGGACCGGGCGTGGGTCTGGGCGAGACGTTCGGTGAGGGCGGCGACGTCGGCGGCGCCGACCGCCTCCTCGTCGCAGCCGTTGAGGCAGGTGAAGCGGGCGACGGGCAGCCGCAGCCATACGCGGCGGACGCTGTGGTAGTCGCCGAGGTCGACGTGCAGGCCGAACAGGTCGGCGGGCGGCCACCGCTCGGCCATGGCCGGTCAGCCCCTGGCGGGCGTGGCCGGGGCGGCGGCCGGTCTGGGCGCGGGTTCCTCGCCGGAGGCCGGGCGGTGGCAGCCGAGGACCGCGGCCAGGACGGCGGCGGAGATCAGGAGCCAGATGCGATACACGACGAGCCTCCGTACGGGTGTTCGGGTTGGGTGGTCCGGCCGCCAGCAGCGGTGGGGGGTGAGCGGCCCGGCGGCCGGACCGGCTTTCAGACGCCCTCGGCGGAGGCGGCGGGCTGGGGTCTGCGCGGGACGGCGTATCCGGGCTGGGACGGCACGGCGCGGGCACCGAGAACCGTGAACCGGCCCTGCGGACTGATCCGCTGCGCGGCGACGCCCTGCCGGTGGGCGAGAGCCAGGACCACCAGACCCTGACCGACCAGTTCCTCGAGGCTCAGCCCGGTCACCGCCAGGTCGGCCAGAGCACGGCGCAGCGCGTGCCGCTTGCTCAGGTCGACGTCGAGGGTCAGCCGGCTGTCCACGGGGATCCGGCGCGGCAGGCGCGCCACCGGCGCGCCCGGCGCGGCGGCGCCCTGCTCGTCGGCGCGCGCGTCCTCGGCAGGCGGCGCATCCTGCGGCGCGCTTTCGCCCGTGGCGCCATCGCTGGCCTGCGGCGTTTCCGGCGCAGCAGGCGCGGCGGGCGGCGCGCTCTCGCACTCGTCCTGGCGCTTGATGGCGTCCAGGTCGCGGCGCACGGTGTCCTTGCCGACGCCGAGGCGCTCGCCGATCGCGCGCCGGCTCAGGCCCTGCTCGTGCAGCTGGCGCACCAGCGTGCGCCGGTCCGCGCGCGTCACTGCGCCACCTCGCCCGACTGCGCAGCGCCGGCGGCCCGCTGCTCGGCGAGCTGCCTGCGGTGGGTATCCCGCGCCGGGAGGAGGACGTGGCCCAGGGCGCGTTCGGCGAGGAGGCCGTACTCGTAGGCGGCGTCCTCCAGGCCGCGGGCGGCGTCGGCGGCGTCGAACATCTCGTTGGCGTCGCGCTCGGTCACGTCGCGGTCGTCGCGGCCCGCGATCTCCTCGCAGACGTCGAAGGCGAGCTGCTTCGACGTCAGCCGCTCGTAGGCGCGCTCGACCTCTCCGCCGTGGACCCAGCCGGTCAGGCCCGCGATGGCGCAAGGGTGCGGGACGGGGGCGGGCCGCTCGTAGCCGTCGAGTTCGAACACGACCTGGCGCGGCTCCTGGCCGTCCTGCACCAGGCCGATCGCCCAGGCAGCGCCGGAGGCGAACAGCAGCGCCGCCTGCCGGTACTCGCGGCGCGTGAGTCTGCGGTGCTCGCCGTAGACGCGCTGCAGCGTGAAGAAGGCCTGGACGTGCGGGCGGTGGTTGGTGCGCGTGCGGCGCCACAGAACCGGGGTGCCGGGACCGGGCTCGTGGGTGGTCTTCCCCTCGTGGAAACGGTTCGACCTCTCCAGGTGGGCCACGTTGAGAGCGGCGGCCCGGTCGGCGATCTGCCACTCGCGCGCGGCCTCGCCCAGCGCCCGGACACTGCCCTCGAGGAGCTCGAACCAGGGCGCCGGCTGCGGCGCGGCCTCGAACGTCATCGCGCACCCCCGACGTGGACGGGGCGGCCGTCACGGACGATCGTCAGCAGATGCGGGCCCGCCTCGAACCACGCCTCATTGATCGGGCAGTCGGCGGCCTCGGTGGCGTAGCAGCCCACGTACCCCTCCTGCTCGTCCTGCGCGAGCGGGCTGGAGTGGGCGACGAGCTTCATGCTCATCAGGCCGTCACCGGCGTCGTCGATCACGTACGTCTCCCCGTGGGCGGGGAAGTCGCCGGCGGCCGGGTAGGCGAGCAGGACGACGTCGCCGCGGCGGCACGGATACCAGGGCGCGGATTCCAGCGCGTTCCCGGCCGACATGAGCGCGCCGATCTCGCCGCCGAGGTCGCGGCGGCGCTTGGCGTCCTCGGCCTGCGCCAGCGGGGACCGCGGCTCCTGGGACCGCGGCCGCCCGTACAGGCGGGTGAACTGGTGCTGGGCCAGGTCCGCGGGGCGGCCGGTCCAGGTGTTCGTGTGGGGTGTGCCGTCGGGGTTGGCGGTGCCGGGCAGCGTCTCGGTGACCGTGACGGTCAGGTACGCCGGCGTGGCGCGGGGGATGACGTCCTCGATGCCTTCGGTGAGGATCTCCAGTCGCGGGTCGCGGCGGTGTACGACAGGTCGGTGCATGGTGCGGTGTCCTCGGTCGTGGTGGCCGGGTGGGCGGGACGGTTCAGGTCACGTCCCGCCCGCCCGGGGTTCGGGGTGGGCGGTCAGGCGGTGGCGCGGATGGCGGACGCGGCGAGCGCGTCGGTGGTGTGGGTGATCCACGGGACGGCGAGGGCGTCGAGCGGGCTGCCGGGGCGGATGCGCCCCAGGGGGCGGCCGCACTGGCAGGTGCCGACCAGGTCGATGCCGCGCTGCTCGACGACCAGGGCGTGACCGGCCCCCGCGCTGGCCGCCGTGATGGCGGCCGCGGCTGCGTCGGCGGCCGTCACCGCGGTGTCGAGGTCCTCGGCCAGTTGCGGGATCGTCGCGGTCCACTCCGGGACCGTGGAGCCCCGGCCGAGTCCCTGGATCAGGCGGCCTCGCAGCTCGTGTCCGAGGAGTCGGCGGCGGAGCGTGGGGCGGCGCAGGACTCCGGCGATGACGTCGGTCCGGTCCATCGGTCCTCCTCGGTCGGGCGGGGCAGGCGGATACGGGGCGGGTCCTGCGGCCAGCGGTAGCGGGCGCGGGCGGCGCGGACCCGGCGGCCGCGGTTCAGGTGGAACTCCGGCTGCCACGGGCCGCTGGCGGTCTCGGGCAGGTACGGCACCCGGGGCGGCCGCTGCCGTACCCGGGGCAGGGCGCGTCGCCTCCAGCGGGTGTCGTCGACGCCGAGGGCGACGAGCACTGCCAGGACGACGGCCACGGTGACGAAGAGCCAGATCATCGGGGCGTCACCCCCATGCGCTCGTCGTAGGAGTCGAGGGCGGCGCCGAGCTGGGCGGCGCCCGTCCAGCAGGCCGTGCCGTCGGGCTTGTCGCAGCCACAGCGGATCCCGCACACCGAGGCGTGCATCGCCAGGTGGCCGACGACCGGAGGGTCAGCGAGCAGGGCGGCGTCGGGCACGACCACGTCCGCGCCGGAGTGGACCAGCCAGCCGACGATGTGCGACCACTCCAGCGTCAGGCCCTCGGCCCGCACTGCGGGCACGGCCAGGCCGTCGTGCCCGGGCAGCCACTCCAGCCGTAAGAACAGCTCCTGGCCGCCTCCGGGCTCGAAGCGGGTGCCGGTCTCCATCGCGTCCGGTACGAACTCGATCTCGCCCAGCTCGGCGGACACGGCGGCGGCGTAGCGGTCCAGCAGCAGCGCGGCCAGCAGCGCGGCGAGGGTGGCATCGCCCAACGGCAGCAGGCTGCTGCCCCGGGTGCTCTTCCCTGCCATGCCGGCCGCCAGCTCCCCGACGGCGGTCACTGCGGCTCACCGCCCGACCGCGTCGAAACGGCGCGCAGGTCCGCCCGTGCCTGGGCGATCGCCGAGCACCGGCCGGGGCAGTACCAATGCGCGGCCGCGCCATCCGCAGCGCCACTCACCTGCACCATGCCCGCTGTCGGCGGACGCGGGGAGGTGACAGCGGTGCCGCAGTTTTCGGCCGCGCACTTGGAGACGATGGGCGTGTCGGTGGCCGACTGGCTCTTGCCCGTGCGGCCTTGGTTCCAGGCCAGGCGGGCCCGGCGCTGTCCTTCGCTGGTCTCCGGAAGTCGGGGGCGCGGCATCAGCTGTCACCCCCAGCGGCGGGCGCCTGGTCCTTCTCCGAGTCCAGGGCCGCTGCCGCGGTGTCGGTGAGGCGACGCGTGCCACAAATCCGCACCTCGGTCCCGCCGAGCGTCACCTTCAGCTCCGCGTGCTCGAACGGGTGGGCGGAGTCGCCGTGGATGCTGATCACGGGCTCGCCGCCGAGCGCCTGGGCCCAGGCGTGGACGCCGTCCACACCGTGGGTGCTGATCTCCACCGAGGCCCTGGTCGTGGCCTCCTCGTCGAGGTAGCCGGAGACGTGGACGTACGGGTGGAGGGCGCGGATGGGCAGTTCGGGGTGCTCGGCCAGGACCTGGCGCAGGGCCTGCCCCGTACGGAACGCGGCGGCCTCCAGGGCCTCGATGGTCTGCAGCGGGGTGTGCCCGCCGGTGTCACTCACCGGACACCGCCCATCCGGCCGCCGCGAGCTCGGCCGGGGTGGCGCAGGCGGAGCACAGGTCGATGCCCTGCTCGTTCGGCACCCACGCACAGCCGCCCGCGCACGCGGCGCTGTCGGTGCAGCTGCACCGCTTGCACCGTGCCACGTCGTCCTCGTCCGGCGCGTCCTGGTCGGCGGCCGCAATGTCGGCAGCGCCTGCGGTCATCGCGGCGTTGGCGCACAGAGGCGAGCACCACCAGCGGGAACCGAGCGTGCTGCCGGCGACGGCGACGAGGATCCATCCCTCGACCGACGGGTCCGAGACGTCGAGGTCCTCGTGCGCCATTCCGCAGCCGGGCGTCTCGCAGCCCTCAGCGGTGTGCAGGACCGAGACCAGGAGGCCACCGAGTTGCAGGCGCTGTTCGTCGGTGAGGGTGAGGAACGCCTGAGCGCCGAAGGAGGTGTTCAGCGGGACGAGGGTGCGTTCGTTCGGGGTGTCGCCCGAGGGGCCCATCACCAGGCCAGCCCAGGTGAGGGACGGCGGGATGTCGTCCGGGCGTCCGGGCTCCAGCGCGGTGAGGATCTCGCGGACGAACATCAGGTCGGTGTCGGGACGCCCGAAGACCAGGTGCTGCACCGCCCGGTAGCGGGCGTGGAACCAGTCCAGTGCGCCTTCGGCCTGCCGGGCCTCGGTGACCTCGGCCTCGTCGTCGGCGTGCGCCTGGTCGTACGCGGCGGCCGCGATGTCGGCCGCGGTCTGCGGGTCGAACAGGAGCCCGACGTCCATCAGGGACTGGGCGATTTCGGCAGGGGCCCCGGCGCCCCGCTTCATCGCTGCGGCGATGGTGCCGGCGGCGGCCGTCAGGGACCCGCGGCGGCGCTCGGCGGCCGCGGTCTCGGAGGTCTGCGCCTCCGGGGTCTGGGATGCTGTGGTCACGGTTCTCCACTCCTGGTTCGGGTTTGGGTGTGGTGTGCCGAGGGGTCGCGTTCCGGGGTCCAGCCGGGCGCGGCCCCGAACTGTGTGATCAGGCGACGGCGCGGCGGGCCAGCTCGTCGGCGTCTTCCTGCGCTTTCAGCCACGCCTCGACGACGTCGCGGCGGTACAGAACACCGCGGCCGGCCTTGACGCCCTTGGGGCCGGTGCCCCGGTGGCGCCATCCGCGCACCGTGGCCACGGACCTACGGACGTGGACCGCGAGCTCCTTCGTCGTCATGAACGGCGAGTCGGTGTTGGGCTCGCTCATCGTGTGCTCCTTCGGCTCCTTCGAGTTCTTCAACTGGGCAGTTCAGGCCCCGCGCGATCCGGACCAGAACCTCGGGTTGCGGGGCGCGCTCACCGCGTTCGATCCGGGACAGATGGCTGGGGGAGACACCGACGGCGGATGCGAAGGCACGGAGGCCTTGACCGTTGCGTTCTCGCCGTCGGCGGATTCTCGGACCATCAACCTGCATGCCGTGACGATACGCAACGAAGCGCATCGATGCAACGCATTGAGCGGAGTTGATGCGAGACAAGTGTTCGGTATGTCGAGTTGACGCGTTCTTGCATGTCGGCAGGGGTCTGGTCGCTCTACCCTGTTGCCTGTTGTTGCCGGTCGTTGACTGGCACGGAACACGAAGGGGCGCTTCGTGATGACCATGACCCAGGACCCTGATGCGTGGGGGCGTCTAGGACGGGCGCTACGCGCGGCGAGGGAGAGACAAGGGCTGACCCAGGACGAGCTCGCTCAGCGGGCAGGCGTCTCGACGAAGAGCGTTCAGGATGCGGAGGCGGGCCGCGTGCCCAAGAGGCGCATGCCCTACACGCTCGCACCCATCGCGAAAGCGCTGGGCTGGCCGTCAGGTGCGGTCGATGCGGTGCTCGCGGGCGCCGAACCGCCGGGCGGCTGGCAGGACGTCCGAGTCGAAGTCACCGACGACCAGGTGGAGGCCGTCATCTCCAACGCCATGGTCCGGGCATTGGACAACGTGACGTCGGCCGAGATCCGCAAGGCGACCAAGATCGCACTCGACGACCTGCGTCGTCGCGGTTTACTGCGTGAGTCGAGCTGAACGTTACTGAACGTTTTGCGACGAAACGCTTAGCAACGAGACGTAACAGGTTTACTCTTCTCTGACTCGGACGGTCACGTTCCGCCAGGGGGAGGCGTACAGCCTGTGCTCAAACGTTCCGTTGCCATCACCGTTGCTGATCTTGAGTCGTCCCGCATCGCCGCCTTTACGGCGGTGATCGACGGCACTCCGGTCGCTGTCGTCAACGCACGCGCCAGAGAGGACCCCGAGATCCGAGAGCAGGCGGCTGCCGTGCTCGCCGATCTCGGGGTCGACGAACGCACCATCAGGGAGGTGGTCAATGGGGTACGTCGTTGACCGGTGGCACCTGTCAACTCCGCCCAAGGGCGCCGCTGAGTGCGGCGAGCACAAGGGCAAGGTCGCCGCCAAGGCACACGGCAAGGGCAAGCGCTGGCAGGCCCGCTACAACGGCCCGGACGGCGCCGAGCGGACATCGCTGCACCGCACCAAGCCCGAGGCCGAGAAAGAGATCACGAAGCAGGAGGCCTCGAAGCTCGACGGATCGTGGATCGATCCCGACCGAGGCAAGACGAAGATCGAACAAGTCGTGTTCGACATCTGGCTCCCGGCGACCAACACGATCGAGCGCACCAAGCGCGAGTACCGCGGCGTGATGAACCGCTACCTGATCCCCGAGTGGGCAGGGCGTGAGGTCCGTTCCATCCGCCCGAGTGAGGCCGGCGCCTGGCAGAACCTGCTCACCAGCAAGTACGAGCTCGGCGGAGCCACCCCCAACCGTGTCTCCCGCCTGGTGCGCTCGGTGTTCCGGATGGCCGTCATCGACCGCATGATCCCCGTCTCGCCCTTCGACGGCATCAAGGCCCCCACCCTGGTCGAACCCCACATCGACCCGCCGGACGTGAGCACGGTCCGGCTCATCATCAAGGAGGCCCACCGGGACAGGTGGGCGGTGATGGCCCAGCTCGACGCCCTCACGGGCATGCGCTCGGGCGAGATCCGCGGTCTGCGCGTCGACAATCTGCGCCTGCTGAACCAGGCCCTCGACGTCCACCAGCAGCTGGTGTACGAGCCGGGCAAGGGCTATTACCTCGACAAGCTGAAGACCGGGGCCGGCCGCCGCACGCTGCCGCTGAACAAGGCCGCGATCGATCTCCTCGCCTGGTACCTCTCGAAGTACCCGCCCCCGGCGCAGGGCGAGTGGGCAGGCCTGGTCTTCACCATGCCGGGCGGCACGCCGATCGGTGAGTCCACGCTGGACTGGGCCTTCAAAGCCATGTGCACCAAGGCGAAGGCCAGGCGCTACCGATGGCACGACCTGCGCCACCACTACGCCTCCGTGCTGATCGCCGGAGGCGAGAACCCGAAGGTCGTCTCCCGACGGCTCGGGCACACGGACGTGGCGTTCACCATGCGGATCTACGCGCACCTCTTCGCCGAGGCGGAGGAGCAGACGCGGTCCGTCCTGGATGCGGCGTGGGCGGAGCCGGGCGAGACTGACGGAAGCGGCGGGGAGATTTCCCAGCCGACCGGAAGGAATCCGGAACCCGTCTCCCGGGAGCGTGCTCTTGTCCAGGTCAATCCATGATCTAGGAGTTCACCACTGGATGTTCCAGGCGGAGAACGTCTGACCCGGGGCGGAAGGGCCGTGGCGGACCGCGTGGTGCGCCGGGGGGCGCTGGTCGGGCTCGGTGCCGTGTGGTGGTGGGCCGTGGTCAGGCTCGCCCTGGCACCGGGCGCCGGCGCTCTGGAGGGTGCGGTCGCCGCCGGCGGCTGGGGGCTGAGCCTGCTGCCGGTGCACTGCGTGGCCAAGGGGCGGGCCGTGGGGGCGATCGCGGCGGGGCGGTGGCGGGCGGCCTGGTGGGGGCCCGGGGCGGCGCTGCGGGCGGGGCCTGAGGGCGAGGGAGCGGAGGCCGCCGGGTCGGGGGAGGGCGCGGAAGCCGGGTCCGGGGAGGCAGGGGCGGCCGGTTCCGGGTAGGCCAGGGCTGGGGAGGCCGGTGCGGTCGGGTCTGGCCGGTGGGGTCGGGTCTGGCCGGTGGGGTCGGGTCTGGCCGGTTAGGCCGGGTCTGGGAGGGCCGGTGCGGCTGGGTACGGGGAGGCCGCGGGTCGGGGAAGGCCGGTGCGGTCGGTTCGGGAAGGCGGGAGCCGCCGGTTTTGGGAAGGACGGGGCTGCGGGGCCTGGTGGCGCCGGGGGTGTCGGGCCCGCTGAGGCCCGGGCTGTCGAGCCCGGTGAGGTGGCCGGGGCCGCCGGGGGCGAGGGTGGGGGCTTGGGGAGAGGGTCACCAGGGCATGGCCACTCCGCCGTTCGGGCGGAGGATCTGGCCCGTGGTGAAGGCGGACGCGTCGGATGCCAGGTGAAGGACCGCGTGAGCGATGTCCTCCGGCGCGCCGACGCGGCCCAGCGGCGACATACGGGCCATGAGCGCCTCGGTGTGCGCCTGTGCGCCGGGGTCGTGGCGATCGGTCATGGGGGTGCGGATCCAGCCGGGGGCGACGGCGTTGACCCGGATGCCATGACGGCCGACCTCGGTCGCCAGGGTCTTCGTCAGCTGGACCACGGCCGCCTTGGCGACGCCGTAGCAGAGCAGACCGGGGCCGCCGGTGTCCACGGCGCCCGAGGCCATGGTGACGATGCTGCCGCCGGTACCCTGCGCGAGCATCAGCCGGGCGGCCTCCTGGCAGGCGTACAGCACCCCCTTGAAGTTGACGTCCAGCACCCGGTCGAGGTCCTCGTCGCGGGTCTCCAGGACGGGGCTGCTGTGCATGATCCCGGCGACGGCGGCCATCACGTCGAGGCGCTCGCAGGACTCCACGGCCCGGCGGACCTGCCCACGGTCGGTGACGTCCAGGTGGTGGGTATGGGATGTGCCGCCCTGGTCCTCGATCAGCGTCGCCGTCTCGTGCAGGCCCTGCGCGTCGCGGTCCGCGCCGTGCACGGTGGCGCCGGCGAGGGCGAGCAGGACGGCGCAGGCGCGGCCGATCCCGCTCGCGGCGCCGGTGACGAACGCGGTGCGTCCGGTGAGGTCGTACGCCTTCACGGCCATGAGGGGACGGTACGAGTGTTTCTGACGGTCCGTCAATTAGTCGTACGGCGATAGCGCTCGCGCCAGCGCTGCGGGGAACCCGGCGCCGGGGCGGGGCCCTGCTGGCACGACGGGCACCAGTAGGTGGGGCGTTCCTGCGAGCCGTCGCCCTGGTCGGCCACCCGGATCGACGTGTGGCAGCGCAGACAGGGGCGGGGCGCACGGCCGTAGACGAAGAGGTCCTGGTGGCGCAGGCCCGTGGTCTGGCGGACCACGCGGTCGCGGTTCACCTCCAGCAGCTTCTGCGCGAGGCCGGGCAGTTTGGCGGTGCGGTCGGCGGGGAGCGCGCCGACGGGGAGCCAGGGGGTGACGCCGAGCAGGAAACAGAGCTCGCTCTTGTAGACGTTGCCGATGCCGGCGAGATTGCGCTGGTCCAGAAGGGCCTCGCCCAGGGGGCGCGTGGGATCGGCGAGGAGGTTCGTCAGCGCGAGTTCGGGGTTCCAGTCCGGGCCGAGGAGATCGGGGCCGAGATGGCGGACCACGCGCTCCTCCTCGGCGGTGCGCATGAGTTCCATGACCTGGAGCCGGTAGCCGACCGCGGTGCGGTCCTCGGTGCCGAGGATCACCCGGATCTGGTGGGCCGGGCCGCCCTTCCAGCGTTCGCCGTCGCCGTAGACCTTCCAGGAGCCCTCCATGCGCAGATGGGTGTGCAGGGTCAGTCCGCCCTCGACCCGGGTGAGCAGGTGCTTGCCGCGCGGGATCGTGTTCAGCACGCGTCGGCCGGTGAGGTCCACCGTGGCGTATTTCGGCACCCGGAAGTCGCTCGAGGTCAGCACCTTGCCCGCGAGAGCGCCGTGCAGCCGCTTCGCCGTCTGCCAGACCGTGTCACCTTCGGGCATGGGTCAAGGGTGGCATGGGGCGGCCCGGTCGTGATCCTGGGTCGTCATGCGCGCAGCCGCAGACCCCTGGGGGTCGCGACGAAGCCCGCCCCCTCCAGCAGCACGCCTATGGGGGAGGTCAGTGCCGCGGCGCCGTTGATCCGCTCCACCGTGACCGTGCCGAGCGAGCCTGCACGGGCGGCCAGGGCGAGGGCCTCCGCCGCCGCCCGCAGGCGGGGGTCGTCGGTGGGGGCGCCCGCGGCGTCCGGGGCGGACGGCCAGGCCAGCAGGGTCTTCCCGCCGCGCTCCATGTAGAGCGTCAGCTCGCCCTCGACGAGCACGACCAGGGAACCCGCCTTGCGCCCCGGCTTGTGCCCGGCGCCCGTCGGGGGCTCCGGCCACGCCAGCGCGGCACCATACGCGTTCGCCGGGTCGGCGGCGGCGAGGACGACCGCGCGGGAGGCGTCACGTGAGCGGGGCGTCGTACGGCTGTGGCGGTGGGCGGGGCCGCCGCCCGGGCCGGATCCGCGGGCCCGGCCGGGGGCGTAGGGATCCCCCGATTTGTAGGGGGACGAGCCGTACGGGGACGTCGAGCCGTACGGGGATCCAGTGCCGTAGGGGGCGGCGGTGCCGCCGCCTCGGGGGCCGCCTGCGCCCGGGGAGCCGAAGTCGTGCGGGGACGCGTACTCACCGGGGTCCGAGGCGTCCCACGGGGCGTCGTCCGGCGGGAAGGCGTCGGTGAAGCCGTCGGTGGACGCATCGGGGAAGGGACCGGGGAAGGGGTCGGCGAAGGCGCCCGGCGTGCCCGGCCGGGTCTCGGCCGGGGCGGGCAGGGGCTCGCCCCGGTCCCGGGCGTTGGCCACCGCGCGCAGTCGGTCCACCGCGCCGTCCATCGCGAACTGCGCCGCGCCGAGGCCTTCCACCACGTACCCCCGCCGGGCCTGGCCGCTCTCCTCGAACGCGGACAGGATGCGGTACGTCGCCGAGAAGCCGCCCTCGACGCCCTCGGCGGCCACCGCGCCCCTGGTCACCACACCGTGCCGGTCGAGGAGGGTGCGGGCGAGGGCGTGGGCCCGGACGGTGGCGTCGGGCTCCTGGGCCGGCAGGAGGGACCAGCGGCCGGCGACGGTCGGCGGGCCGCCGCGGGAGGCGGGGCGGGCGGCGGCCGTCAGGGAGCCGTAGCGGCCCCGCGGGATCGCCCGCTTGGCGCGGTGGGCGGTGGAGCCGGCCGTACGGCCCGAGCCCAGCAGGGAGCGCATCGGCGCCAGCGTGTCGTTGGTGAGCCGGCCGGACCAGGCCAGGTCCCAGACGACGTCGGCGAGTTGGGGGTCCGTCGCGTCGGGGTGGGTGGTGGCGCGGACCTGGTCGGCGATCTGGCGGAAGAACAGGCCGTAGCCCCCGGACAGGGCGTCCAGGACGGACTGGTGCAGTGCCGTCGGCTCCAGTGGGTGGGGCGGGGCCAGGAGCAGCGGGGCCGCGTCCGCCAGGTAGAGGGAGACCCAGCCGTCCTTGCCGGGGAGCGCGCCCGCGCCCGCCCAGACGACCTCTCCGGCGGCCGTGAGTTCGTCGAGCATGCCGGGGGTGTAGTCCCTCACCCGGGAGGGCAGGACGAGCTTCTCCAGGGCCGAGGCCGGTACGGAGGCGCCCTGGAGCTGCTCGACGGCCCGCACCAGGCCGTCGACCCCGCGCAGGGAGTGGCCCTGGCCGATGTGCTGCCACTGGGGCAGGAACTGCGCGAGGGCGGGTGGCGGGACCGGTTCGAGTTCGTGCCGCAGGGCGGCCAGGGAGCGGCGGCGGAGCCGGCGCAGGACGGTCGCGTCACACCACTCCTGGCCGATGCCGGCCGGGTGGAACTCCCCCTGGACCACGCGTCCGCTCGCCGCGAGCCGTTGCAGGGCGCCCTCGGTGACCGCGACGCCCAGGCCGAAGCGGGCGGCCGCGGCGGCCGAGGTGAACGGGCCGTGGGTCCGGGCATGGCGGGCGAGGAGGTCGCCCAGGGGGTCCTTCACCGGTTCGGTGAACGCCTCCGGGACACCGACCGGGAGGGCCGTGCCGAGCGCGTCGCGCAGCCGGCCCGCGTCCTCGACGGCCGCCCAGTGGTCGGCGCCGGCGATACGGACGCGGAGGGCGCGGCGCGCCGTGGCCAGTTCCTGGGCCCAGTGCGGTTCGGCGCCGCGCCGGGCCAGCTCGGCGTCGGTGAGCGGGCCGAGGAGCCGGAGGAGGTCGGCGACGCCTTCGGGGTCCTTGGCGCGGCGGTCCTCGGTGAGCCACTGGAGTTCCTGTTCGAGCTCCGTGAGGACCTCGGCGTCGAGCAGTTCGCGCAGCTCCGCCTGACCGAGCAGCTCGGCCAGGAGCCGTGAGTCCAGGGAGAGGGCGGCGGCGCGGCGCTCGGCGAGGGGCGAGTCGCCCTCGTACAGGAACTGGGCGACGTACCCGAACAGCAGTGAGCGGGCGAACGGAGAGGGTTCGGGGGTGGTCACCTCGACCAGGCGGACCTTGCGGGACTCCAGGTCGCCCATCAGCTCGGCCAGTCCGGGGACGTCGAAGACGTCCTGGAGACACTCGCGGACCGCCTCCAGGACGATCGGGAACGAGCCGAACTCACTCGCCACCTGCAGCAGTTGGGCGGCGCGCTGGCGCTGCTGCCACAGCGGGGTCCGCTTGCCCGGATTGCGGCGGGGCAGCAGCAGCGCGCGGGCGGCGCACTCGCGGAACCTGGACGCGAACAGGGCGGAGCCGCCGACCTGGTCGGTGACGATCTGGTCGACCTCGCCCTTGTCGAAGACGACGTCCGCCGCACCCACCGGGGCCTGCTCCGCGTCGTACTCCGTCCCGGCCTTCCTCGGCTCCTGGTCGAGCAGGTCCAGGCTCATGAGATCGGCGTCCGGCAGGCGCAGCACGATCCCGTCGTCGGCGTGCATGACCTGGGCGTCCATGCCGTACCGCTCGGAGAGCTTGGCGCCGAGCGCCAGCGCCCACGGGGCGTGGACCTGGGCGCCGAACGGGGAGTGGACGACGACCCGCCAGTCGCCGAGCTCGTCGCGGAAGCGTTCGACGACGATCGTGCGGTCGTCGGGGACATGGCCGCAGGCCTCGCGCTGTTCGTCCAGGTAGGCGAGGACGTTGTCGGCCGCCCACGCGTCCAGGCCCGCCGTGAGCAGGCGCAGCCGGGCGTCGTCCTTGGGCAGGGAGCCGACCTCGCGCAGGAACGCGCCCACCGCGCGGCCGAGCTCCAGCGGGCGGCCCAGTTGGTCGCCCTTCCAGAACGGCAGGCGGCCCGGGACACCGGGGGCCGGGGAGACCAGTACCCGGTCCCGGGTGATGTCCTCGATCCGCCAGGAGCTGGTGCCGAGCGTGAAGACGTCGCCCACACGGGATTCGTAGACCATCTCCTCGTCGAGCTCGCCGACCCGGCCGCCGCCCTTCTTGGGGTCGGAACCCGCGAGGAAGACGCCGAACAGACCGCGGTCCGGGATCGTGCCGCCGGAGGTGACGGCGAGGCGCTGGGCGCCCGGGCGGCCGGTGACCGTGCCGGCGACGCGGTCCCACACCACGCGCGGGCGCAGCTCGGCGAACGCGTCGGAGGGGTAGCGGCCCGCGAGCATGTCCAGGGTGGCCGTGAAGGCGGACTCCGGGAGGGACGCGAAGGGCGCGGCCCGGCGGACCGTCGCCAGCAGGTCGTCCACCTGCCAGGTGTCCAGCGCGGTCATCGCGACGAGCTGCTGCGCCAGGACGTCCAGCGGGTTGGCGGGGACCTTCAGGGACTCGATCGAGCCGGTGCGCATGCGCTCGGTGACCACGGCCGCCTGGACCAGGTCACCGCGGTACTTGGGGAACACCACGCCGGTGGAGACGGCTCCCACCTGGTGTCCCGCGCGGCCCACGCGCTGCAGGCCCGAGGCCACCGACGGCGGCGACTCGACCTGCACCACCAGGTCCACCGCGCCCATGTCGATGCCGAGCTCCAGGCTGGAGGTGGCGACCACCGCCGGAAGGCGGCCCGCCTTGAGGTCCTCCTCCACCAGGGCGCGCTGCTCCTTGGACACCGAGCCGTGGTGGGCGCGCGCGATGACGGGCGGGGCGCCCTGGGCCGCTCCCGAGCCGCCCATCAGCTCGGCGGGGGCGTGGTGCTCGTCCAGGGGGTGGCCGGTCGCCCGTTCGTAGGCGATCTCGTTCAGGCGGTTGCACAGGCGTTCGGCCAGGCGGCGGGAGTTGGCGAAGACGATCGTGGAGTGGTGGGCCTGGATCAGGTCCGTGATCCGCTCCTCCACGTGCGGCCAGATCGAGGGGCGCTCGGCTCCCTCGGAGCCGTCGGCCACCGGGGAGCCGCCCAGCTCGCCCAGGTCCTCCACCGGGACCACCACCGAGAGGTCGAACTCCTTGCCCGACTTCGGCTGGACGATCTCCACCTTGCGGTGCGGGGACAGGTAGCGGGCGACCTCGTCCACCGGGCGGACGGTGGCGGAGAGGCCGATACGGCGGGCCGGCTTGGGCAGGAGCTCGTCCAGGCGCTCCAGGGACAGGGCCAGATGCGCGCCGCGCTTGGTGCCGGCCACCGCGTGGACCTCGTCGAGGATGACCGTCTCGATGCCCGTCAGCGCGTCGCGGGTGGCCGATGTCAGCATCAGGAACAGGGACTCGGGGGTGGTGATCAGGATGTCCGGTGGGCGGGTGGTCAGCGCGCGGCGCTCGGCGGGCGGGGTGTCGCCGGAGCGGATGCCCACCTTGACCTCGGGTTCGGGCAGGCCCAGACGGACGGACTCCTGGCGGATGCCGGTCAGGGGGCTGCGGAGGTTGCGCTCCACGTCCACCGCGAGGGCCTTGAGGGGGGAGACGTAGAGGACCCGGCAGCGCTTCCTGGGGTCGGCCGGCGGGGGAGTCGAGGTGAGCTGGTCGAGGGCCGCGAGGAAGGCGGCGAGGGTCTTGCCGGAGCCGGTCGGCGCCACCACCAGGACGTCCGAGCCCGCGGCGATGGCCTGCCACGCGCCCGCCTGGGCCGCGGTGGGCGCGGAGAACGCCCCCGTGAACCAGCCGCGGGTCGCGGGCGAGAAGCCGTCGAGGGCTCGGTGTGCTGAGCTGACCATGCGTCCATCCTGCACCCGGCCACTGACAATCGCCCTGACCTGCGGCGATGCGAGGCGGCAGCGGCCTCGGCGGGCCGGCGGCGGCCGCCCGCGAGCGGCGGTGAGGGGGCGGGGGCGGAGAATGGGGGCATGGCGGGTTCTCGTGAGTCGGCTCGGCACTGGCGGTACGCGGAGCTGCCCGGTGTTGATCTGCTGCGTGCCTCGTACGTCCGCAAGACGTTCCTGCGGCACACCCACGAGCACTTCGTGATCGCTGCCGTGGCCGAGGGAGCGGAGGTCTTCCGGCACCGCGGGTCCGATGTGTACGTGGGCGCCGGTGCGCTGGCGCTGGTCAATCCCGACACCCCGCACACCGGACGGGCCGGGGTTCCGGAGGGATGGCGGTACGGCGCCGTGTACCCGCTGCCCGGGCTGGTGGCGGAGATCGCCGCGGAGACGACGCGTCTGCGGGGCGCGCCCGGTTTCGTGAGTCCCGTGCTCGAGGACGCCTACTCCGCCGCGCTGGTGCACCAGGTGCTCCGGGCCACGGAGGAGGGCAACGCACTGGCCGCCGACACCTTGCTGCGGGTGGCCGTGACCCGGCTGCTGCGGCTCAACGGCGGGGTGCTGCCACAGCGGGAGGTGCGGACGGCAGGGGCGCGGATCGCCGCACGCGCGCGGGGGGTGCTGGAGGAACGGATGGCCGATCCGCCGACGCTGGACCGGCTGGCGCGGGAGCTCGGGACCAGTTCCTTCGCGCTGCTGCGTGCCTTCAGGGACGCCTTCGGGATGCCGCCGCACGCCTGGCTCACCGACGCCCGGGTGCGGCGCGCGCGCCGGCTCCTGGATGGCGGGACGACACCTGCCGAGGCGGCGGTGGCCGTGGGGTTCACCGACCAGCCCCACCTCAACCGGCACTTCGCCCGGATCGTGGGCGTGCCGCCGGGGGCGTACCAGCGGGAGCGCAAGAACGTACAAGACGCGCGGGCGGGGCTGCTCCTATCCGTCCGAGGTGTGGGAGAACAGACAGCGATCTCAGACATGGGCGCCGACGTGGCCGGAAAGCCGGACTCCGCCGTCGTCCGGGACGGACTGGGCGTAGGTGTCGCCGTAGGACTGTCCGGCTTCGCCTTCGGGGTGACCTCGGCGGGCAGCGGACTCACCGTGTGGCAGACCTGCGCGCTGAGCCTCCTGGTGTTCACCGGCGCGTCCCAGTTCGCGCTCGTCGGGGCGCTGGCGGCCGGCGGCAATCCGCTCACGGCGGCCGCGGGCGCGTTCTTCCTGGGCGTGCGCAACGCGTTCTACGGACTGCGGCTGTCCCAGGTGCTCGCCCTCCCGCGCGCGGTGCGCCCGTTCGCCGCGCAGTGGGTGATCGACGAGACGACGGCCGTCTCGCTGGCCCAGCCCGGGCGGCGCGGGGCGCGCATCGGGTTCGCCGTCACCGGGGTGAGCCTGTACGTGCTGTGGAACCTCACGACCTTGCTGGGTGCCCTGGGAGCCGAGGCGATCGGGGACACCGACGTGTGGGGGCTGGACGCGGCCGGGCCCGCCGTCTTCCTGGCGCTGCTCGCGCCCATGCTGCGGACCGCCACCGAGCGGGCCGTGGCCGGTCTCGCCGTGCTGCTGGGGCTGGGGCTGCTGCCGGTGGTGCCGGCCGGTGTGCCGGTGCTGGCGGCCGCGCTCGCCGCGCCCGCCGTGCTCTACGTCCAGGGGCGGCGCCGAGCCGGGGGGCGTGCGTGATGGGTGTGTGGATCGCGATCATCGCCACCGCTGTGGGCTGCTACGTCGTCAAGCTCGCCGGGCTGCTCGTGCCCGCGGGGGTGCTGGAGCGGCCTCTCGTGCGACGGCTCGCCGCTCTGCTGCCCGTGGCTCTGCTGGCCGCTCTCACGGCCCAGCAGACCTTCGCCCACGGGCACGCGCTCGTCCTCGACGCACGGGCCGCAGGGCTCGCTGCGGCCGCCGTGGCGCTGGTGCTGAGGGCGCCCTTCCTGCTCGTCGTCGCGGCGGCCGTGGTGGTCACGGCGGGGGTGCGGGCCCTGGGCGGATGACGGGGCCGCCGGGGCCTGTCCGGCAGACTCTGACGCCGAGGGGGCCGAATCGCTCAGCCGATCGACCGGCCATGGGCCCTCAAGGTGCGCAGGGCCTCGATCGTCACCACGGGACGCGCCTCCAGGGCCGGGGCCGGTGCCCAATGGCGCCAGCGGATCGGCCAGCCGCCGTCCTCCCGCTGCTCGCTCGCGAGGAAATCCAGGGAGCGTGCCATCTCGCCGTCGGTGAACCACGCGCGCGCGAGCGAGCGCGGAGTGCGCGCGAAGTCGTGCGGGAAGTGGTGCTCACCGGGGGCGTAGCCGGGCGCGACCGGGTACGCGTCCAGGTGGTCAGGGTCCAGCGCCGCGAGGCGCTGGGCGCGCACCAGGCGGCCCAGGCGGTCGGCCGCCGCCTCCGCGCGCGTGCGGTCGGGAGCGGAGTCCAGGAAGGCGACCGCGGCCCGGATCTCGTACGGGTGGGACCGCTCCAGGGAGTCCACCGCCTGCCAGCAGAAGTCCGTGGCCCGGAACAGCCAGGCGTGCCACACCTCGTTGCGGTGCAGCAGGCCCACCACCGGGCCCGTGGCCAGCAGGTCACCGGGCGGGGCGTCCACGATCGGGACGAAGGGGGCAGCGGGGTAGCCGCGCTGGCCGGGATCGACCGCGGGCAGGGCGCCGTCGGCGGTGGAGACCGCGGTGAGATAGCGGCCCACCCGCTCGACGCGTTGTCCGCCGAGGCGGCCGATGGTGTCCAGGACGCGCAGGGCGTACGCGGTGTGCAGGGGCTGGCTCACGGGGCCGCGCAGGTCGGGTTCCAGCGCATGGCCGTACCCGCCGTCCTCGTTGCGGTAGGCGTCGAGCGCCGCCTCGACGGGGTCGGCGTCGCCGTGCAGGAAGTCGTACGCGAAGAGGCGCTGTTCCAGCACGCGCGCGGTGAGCCAGACGAAGTGCTCGGCGCGGAAGAGCGGGGAGCGCGCCGTGGGCGTCGGGGGGAGTGGGGATGCTCCGGTTTCGGCCATGGTCAGACCGTAGGGCGGAAAGCGGTCTCGACAGGCGGCCCCGGCGGGGGCCACCCCCGGGGGCGGGATACTGGGTGCATGCGGTTGACGGTCTTCTGGCAGCGGATGGACGAGCACTTCGGTAGGGGGTACGCCGAGACGTTCGCGCGTGATCACGTGATGACGGAACTCGGCGGGCGCACCGTGCACGAGGCGCTGGCCGACGGCTGGGAGGCCAAGGACGTGTGGCGGGTGGTCTGCGCGGTGATGAACGTTCCGCAGGAGCTGCGCTGATCCGCCGGGGAGATCACCCGGGGGTCCCGGAATGTCGGTGGCGTAGGCGAGACTTGTGGCGTGGCACCCACTGACGAGACCGGGCAGGCCGCCCGGCACGCACCCCCGTCCGGCACGACGCCGCCGAACCGGCCCCCGGCCGACGGCGCCGTCCCCGCGGGCGAGCGCATGCCGCGCTGGCTCCCGCGTGCGATGGTCCTCGCGCTCGCGCTCATCGGTGTGTTCCAACTGGGCACCTGGGCCTTCCACCAGGTCATAGGGCTGTTGCTCAACATCCTCATCGCGTTCTTCCTGGCCCTGGCGGTGGAGCCCGCGGTCAGCCGGATGGCGGCCCGTGGGATCCGCAGGGGCTTCGCCACCTTCCTGGTCTTCTTCGGCCTGCTGATCGTGGTCGCCGGTTTCTTCACGCTGCTCGGCTCGATGCTCGCGGGGCAGATCATCAAGATGATCGAGGGCTTCCCGGACTACCTCGACTCCGTGATCAACTGGGTCAACACGACGTTCCACACCGATCTGCGGCGCGTGGACATCCAGGAGGGCCTGCTCCATTCGGACTGGCTGAAGAAGTACGCGCAGAACAGCGCCGCCGGCGTCCTGGACGTCTCCACGCAGGTCCTGGGCGGCCTCTTCCAGCTCCTGACGATCGCCCTGTTCTCGTTCTACTTCGCCGCCGACGGACCGCGCCTGCGCCGCGCCCTGTGCTCCGTCCTGCCGCCCGCCAAGCAGGTCGAGGTGCTGCGCGCGTGGGAGATCGCCGTCGACAAGACCGGCGGGTATCTGTACTCCCGCGGGCTGATGGCACTGATCTCGGGGGCCGCGCACTATGTGCTGCTGGAGGCGCTCGGCATCCCGTACGCGCCCGTGCTGGCCGTGTGGGTGGGTGTGGTCTCCCAGTTCATCCCGACCATCGGCACCTATCTCGCGGGCGCCCTGCCCATGCTGATCGCCTTCACGGTCTCGCCGTTGTACGCGCTGTGGGTGCTGATCTTCGTCGTGGTCTACCAGCAGTTCGAGAACTACATGCTCCAGCCGAAGCTGACCTCGAAGACCGTCGACATCCATCCCGCGGTCGCCTTCGGCTCCGTCATCGCCGGCACCGCCCTCCTCGGCGCCATAGGCGCTCTGATCGCCATCCCGGCCGTCGCCACCCTGCAGGCGTTCCTGGGCGCGTACGTGAAGCGCTACGACGTCACCGACGACCCCCGTGTCCACGGTCACCGGGGCCGGGGCGCGGGCCCGCGGCTGCTGACCCGCGCGCGGAGCCTGTGGGCGAGAGCACGGCGGCACCGGGAGAACCGGTCGGAGGACGGGACGGACTGACGGGCGACGCGGGCCGTCAGTACGTGAGGACCGCCCACACCGCGGTCACGGCGACCGCCGCCGCGTAACAGGCGACCGCCGCGGCCACGATCCGCCGGCGTGCCGTCGCGCTCCAGGACGTACGGGACAGCAGCCAGGCCAGCGCGGGCAGCACCAGGACGGCGTGCAGACTCACCCCGTGCAAGGGCTTGAGGGAGGCCGTGGAGCGATAGGCCGCCTCCTGGTGGCCGGTCCGGGTGAGGACGACACCGCGCGCGATCATCGCCGCCCCCGAGGCGAGCGCGACGAGGAGGATCGCGAACCCCGAGCGGACGGCCGACGCCATTCCGGCCGGGCCGGTCGGCCGGTGCCGGAAGGACAGCGCGGCGAACACGGTGAGCAGCACGACCAGGACCGCGCCGCCGACCGCGAGCGTCATGGACACCACCGTGTCGAAGGGTGTCTCCATGTCCAGGTGCGAGGGCACTCCCCGCCACGTCTGGAGGGTGATGCCGCCGACCTCCACCACGCAGTCGGCGGCGAAGATCCCGAGCAGGGCCGTGCGCGGTCGCGGACCGATGCGCAGACACGCCGTGACCCTGACGATCGCGAGGAGCGTCACCCCGAAGGACAGCCCGAAGGTCACCGGCTTGCGCCAGGAGACGGGGCCGGTCCACGGGCCGCCGTCGACGGCGAACACCCCGAGGTGCACGAGGCCGGAGAGGATCAGCAGGAGGGCGGTCGCCTCGTGGAGGCGGTACGGGCGGGGCGGGTTCTCTTGGGCCATGCGCCGAGCCTCCCGGCCGCGCCGGACGCCGTCGTCGTCCGCTCGGAGACACCTGGAGTACGGCCGGCGAAGCAGGGGGCGTGTGCCGAAGGGCGCGCTTGACACGAAAATCGAACATCCATTCTTATGGAGGCTCCGGCGAGGCTTACGACGGGTGTTACGTCCCGGTTTGGACGGGGAAGTCCCTGAGTTATCCACAGGCCGGACCGGCGTCGGGGCGCATTGTCAGTGGCAGGCGTTAGCGTCTTTGACGTGAAGCGATCGACTCAAGCAAACCGGGTGGAACCCATGGCAGGAACCGACCGCGAGAAGGCCCTCGATGCCGCACTCGCACAGATTGAACGGCAATTCGGCAAGGGCGCGGTCATGCGCATGGGCGAGCGGTCGAGGGAGCCCATCGAGGTCATCCCCACCGGGTCGACCGCACTCGACGTGGCGCTCGGCGTCGGCGGTCTGCCGCGCGGCCGTGTCGTGGAGATCTACGGACCGGAATCCTCCGGTAAGACCACGCTGACCCTGCACGCCGTGGCCAACGCGCAGAAGGCCGGCGGTCAGGTCGCCTTCGTGGACGCGGAGCACGCCCTCGACCCCGAGTACGCGCGCAAGCTCGGCGTCGACATCGACAACCTGATCCTCTCCCAGCCCGACAACGGCGAGCAGGCCCTGGAGATCGTGGACATGCTGGTCCGCTCCGGCGCCCTCGACCTCATCGTCATCGACTCCGTCGCCGCGCTCGTCCCGCGCGCGGAGATCGAGGGCGAGATGGGTGACAGCCACGTCGGTCTGCAGGCCCGTCTGATGAGCCAGGCGCTGCGGAAGATCACCAGCGCGCTCAACCAGTCCAAGACCACCGCGATCTTCATCAACCAGCTCCGCGAGAAGATCGGCGTGATGTTCGGCTCCCCGGAGACCACGACCGGTGGCCGCGCGCTGAAGTTCTACGCCTCGGTGCGTATCGACATCCGCCGTATCGAGACCCTGAAGGACGGCACGGAGGCGGTCGGCAACCGCACCCGCTGCAAGGTCGTCAAGAACAAGGTCGCGCCGCCCTTCAAGCAGGCCGAGTTCGACATCCTCTACGGCCAGGGCATCAGCCGCGAGGGCGGCCTCATCGACATGGGCGTGGAGCACGGCTTCGTCCGCAAGGCCGGCGCCTGGTACACGTACGAGGGCGACCAGCTCGGCCAGGGCAAGGAGAACGCCCGCAACTTCCTGAAGGACAACCCCGATCTCGCCAACGAGATCGAGAAGAAGATCAAGGAGAAGCTGGGCGTCGGCGTGCGCCCGGAGGAGCCCGCCGCAGAGCCGGGCGCGGACGCCGCGGCCACCCCGGGCGCCCCCGCTGACGACGCCAAGACGGTGCCGGCATCCGCCGCCAAGACCGCCAAGACCAAGGCGACGACCGCCAAGAGCTGATCCGTGACACGACGAACGGACTGGGCCGAGCACGACGCCCACCCCGGCATCCCCTGGGAGCCGGGGAGCGGGGACCACGCCGGTCTTGGCCGCGGTGGCGAGGGCGGTTCGCGCGGCGGGCGAGGTCGCCGTCGCCGCGGCTTCGGGGAGCCGTCCGCCGAGGACGGAGGCGCTTCCCCCTCGTCGAGGGCCGAGGGGGACACGCCTTCAGGGGACCCGGCTGAGCGGGCACGGGCGATCTGCCTGCGCCTGCTCACCGGGACCCCGCGCACACGCAAACAGCTTGCTGACGCGCTGCGTAAGCGGGAGATCCCGGACGACGTGGCCGAGGAGGTGCTCTCGCGGTTCGAGGAGGTCGGGCTGATCAACGACAGTGCCTTCGCGGACGCCTGGGTGGAGTCCCGGCACCACGGCCGTGGACTGGCCCGGCGCGCGCTGGCGCAGGAACTGCGGACCAAGGGGGTCGACCCGACGCTGATCGACGAGGCCGTCGCTCAGCTGGACTCCGAGCGGGAGGAGGAGACCGCGCGCGACCTAGTCGCCCGCAAGCTCCGCTCGACCCGCGGTCTCGACCGCGACAAACGGATCCGCCGCCTCGCGGGCATGCTCGCCCGCAAGGGCTACTCCGAGGGCATGGCCTTGCGCGTGGTCCGGCAGGCGCTGGCGGAGGAGGGCGAAGAAGGAGAGGACACGGAGTTCTTCGTGGAGGACGGGGGCTGAGCTCAGAGAGGCCGGGGGTGGGGGGAGTCAGGGAGACGGGGCTTGAGTTCATGAAAATGCCCGCCGTGCCGTGAAGCGGTCGTGGGACCAGCTCCATACGGGCTGGAAGTGCCCGCAGCAGGCACCCCGAAGGCTTGAAACACGGCGGCGGACAGCACAAGCAGGCCCCCGGCACCCACGGCGAGGTCCCGGACTTTGCACAGGACGGCTCCCTGCGGTTCTTCACCCGGCACCTGAGCTGACGTCAGCGTCCGCCCCCTCAGTGCGGGTGCCCCCGCTGAGGACACCGGGCCACCGCAGTGCACAGGCGCCTGTGCACAGACGACTGTGTACGCATGCTCCCCACGCCTCTTTCACCGGTCGAGATCGGTGATCTCGCCGCGCTCAAGGCGCTCGCCCGGCCCCGACTTCGTCGAAGGGACCGTCGAAGAACCTGACTCCGGGACCTCGAGGAGTACATCGCCCTCCTCACCGCTACAAGCGCCCCCCGGCCGGCCTCGACCAGTACACGGCCCAGGGCGTCACCCCGGCCGGGCTCACCCGCACCTGGGACCCCGACGTCACCGTCGGCTCCCTCGACCGGCTCACCGAGGACACCGTCGCCGTCAGCGAACTGGCCGCGGACCAGCTTCACTTGACGCCCGGCAGCACCCTGGACCTCACACTCGGCGACGGCACGCCCGCCACGCTCACCGTCGCCGCCGTCTACGCCAGGGGTCTCGGCTTCGGGGACCTCACCTTCGCGCACGACCTCCTCGCCCGCCACGTCGACAACCCGCTCACTGCCTCCCTCCTCCTCAGCACGGGCTGTACACAGACACAACGCGCGAACACGCTTCGTGAGCTTCCGGAACTCCCGGTGATTTCTCCGGCCGTCGCGGACCCGCTCCAGAGAGACGCGGACTCGCTCCAGAGAGAGGGGGAACGACCGGTGCGCCGGACTACGGCGTGACCGGCAGCCCCGCCGCCTTCCAGGCCTGGAAGCCGCCGATCAGATCGGTCGCCCGGTGCAGCCCCAACTGGCGCAGGGAGGCGACCGCCAGGCTGGAGGCGTAGCCCTCGTTGCACAGCACGACGATCTGGAGATCGTGGCTCGTGGCCTCGGGGAGGCGGTGGCTGCCCTGGGGGTCGAGGCGCCACTCGAGTTCGTTGCGCTCGACGACCAGCGCGCCGGGGATCAGACCGTCCCGCTCGCGCAGGGCCGCGTACCGGATGTCGACCAGCAGCGCCTCATCCGCGCGGGCGGCCTCGTAGGCCTCCTGTGCGTCCACGCGCGCGTACCCCGCGCGTACCCGGTCCAGCAACTCGTCTATGCCGAGGGGCCTGTCGTCGCTCACTGCCAGTCCTCCGGGCGCTCGACCTGCTCCAGACGCAGGATCTGTCCTGTGCGGCTGAAGCGGCGGATGCGCGGCAGCGGCGGGTAGTAGGCGTGGACGGAGACGGCGTGTTCCTCGCCCGACTCGTTGAGGACCTCGTGGACGTGGTGGCGGCCGAACGAGCGGCCCCGGCCGGCCGGCAGGGTGCGCTCCCGGTCCACGCCGTCGGTGAGCTCCAGGGTCTTCCAGCCGTCGGTGGGCAGCCGCGCGGCGAGCGAGTACTCCTTGAGCTCGCCCCGCGCGGTGACGAAGGCGCCCACCGAGTCGGCGTGGTCGTGCCAGCCGGTGCCGGTGCCGGGCGGCCAGCCGATCAGCCAGGCCTCGCTGCCGCCGGGCCCCTCCAGCCGTACCCAGGTACGGCCCTCGGGGTCGAGGGGGAGGGAGGCGATCAGCTCGGCGTCGGCGGCCGTACGCCGCACGAAGTCGAGGAGGTCCGCCTGGGTCGGTGGGGCGACGGCGGTGGAAAGCGAGGGGGTGACAGACACGGGTACCGTCCTGGAACGTTCGCGGGAGCGTGCGGCAGCGCAGGAGCGCACAGGCGCGTCGGCGGCGAGCCGGAGGGAAGGAAAGGGTGCGAGTTCAGCAGGACGGACGACACACGCAGCCCGCATAGCGGACCAGGTCCATATGGACCCTCCGCCACAGGCGCACATCGGTGTCGGTCACGATCCGGAGTACACCATGCCGGTGGTGACCGGTCAACTCACTGTCACGATGCGGACAGCGCGGTGACAGTGAGTACGGTCGTCCGATTGTCGTACTAAAAAATGGACGTAGTAAGGCGCCGGTCACTTCGCCGCGGACCCCGCCGTGGCCTCCTCCGTCGCCTTCCCGCCCACGGCCGCCTCCGCCGCCGCGTAGAGGTCGGCCGGACGCACCCCGTTCAACGCGGTGACCAGGTGACCGTCGGGGCGCACCAGCAGCACGGTGTGGGCGGCGGCGCCCGGGTAGCTCTCGGCGACCAGCAGCTCGGCCGGCGACGGCAGGGCCGTCACGGCGGCGGCCAGCCGGGGCATCAGCCCGGCGCTCACCCAGTGCCGGCGCTCCCACACCCCCGTGCCCGGCGCGATCAGCACGACGAGCAGCCGGCCCCGCCCGAGCCGGTCCCGCAGCTGCACGAAGGAGCCGTCCTCGGCGGTCACCCGCACGTCCTCGACGGCCGAGCCCAGGGGCGTGTCCACCGGCACCTCGGCCTCCAGGTGCTGGGGCGCCAGCGGCGACCCGGCGTACGTGCCCGGCGCGCCGAGCTGGCCGCGTCCCAGGTGGCCGTCGGAGAGCAGCGCGTCGGTGCCCCGGGCCGCGCCGGGGACGTACGACCTTATGCCGCCGCCCCCGCGCAGCAGCGGCAGCACCTGGTCGGCCGCGCGCAGCCGGGCGGCGACCACCGCGCGGCGCTCGGTCTGGTAGCTGTCGAGGAGCGCCTCGTGCGGACCGTGGTGCCAGGTCAGGGCCAGCTTCCAGGCGAGGTTGTCGGCGTCCCGCAGGCCCTCGTCGAGCCCCTGGGTGCCGAGCGTGCCGAGCAGATGCGCCGCGTCCCCGGCGAGCAGGACCCGGCCCACGCGCCAGCGACGGGCCAGCCGGTGGTGCACCGTGTGCACGCCGGTGTCGAGCAGCTCGTACTCCGGCGTCGGGCCCTCGCTCCAGCCCGCGAGGGTCTCGCGGACGCGGGCCACCAGCAGCTCGGGGGTGACCAGGTCCTTGCCGGGCGGGAGCAGCCAGTCCAGGCGCCACACACCGTCCGGCAGCGGACGTCCGGTGATCTCCCCGGCCGAGGGTCCGGACGACCGCCACGGCGGTGTCCGATGGAGCAACGCCTCGTCGTCCCAGGGAAGTTCCACGCGCAGCGCGGCCACGGCGTGTCGCTCCACCGCCGTACGCCCCGGGAAGCGGATGTCGAGGAGTTTGCGGACCGTGGAGCGGGGGCCGTCGCAGCCGACCAGATGACTGCCGCGCCACCACGTGCCCTGCGGGCCCCGGGTGTGGGCGGTGACACCGGAAGGTTCCTGCTCGATCGAGTCCAGACGGCTGTCCAGGGCGATCTTCACCAGCCGCTCGCGCGCCAGGGCCGTGCGCAGGGCGCCGGTCAGCACATGCTGGGCGATGTGGAGCGGGGCGGCCTCGGCGTCGCCGAAGACGACCTCGTTCGTCACCTGCCGGCGGCGCATCGACCGCCATCCCGACCAGCGCACACCCGCCTTGTCGAGGGGCGCCCCGGTGAGCCGCTCCATGAGGGCGGCGGTGTCCTCCCGCAGCACGACCGTGCGCGCGAGCCGCGGTTCGTCCTTGCCCGGGCCCTCGTCGAGCACGACCGACGGCACCTCCTGGCGGGCCAGGGCCAGGGCCAGCGTGAGGCCGACCGGCCCCGCTCCGACGATGATCACCGGGTCCACGGCGTGACGCTCCCTGCCTTCGACGGTGTCCTCGGGGACGAGAGTGAACAACAGGTTGGAGCAGGGTGCACGATCACAGAACGTATGCAACCCATTGTCGTTGTTTGCGTCAAGCGACGAAAGGCAGTGGCGCGCACGCCACTGCCCTCGTACAGGTCACGCCCCTTGAGTATGCGTCAGAAGCTCGCCCCACCGGCGCCGGTGCCGTAGCTGCCGCCGACCTCGGCCGCGTTCAGGTCGTCGACCTTGTCGGTGGCGAGCACCGCGCCCGTGCCGCGCTTGCTGCGCCGCAGACGGCCTTCCAGCCAGCTCGCGAAGCTGGTCAGGATGAAGTTGAGCACGATGAACATGGCCGCGACCACGATGAAGCTCGGGATCGGGTTGGCGTAGTTGGCCGCCAGGGTGCCTCGCGTGTTGAGCAGTTCGGTGAAGCCGATCATCACACCGCCGAGCGCGGTGTCCTTCACGATGACCACCAGCTGGCTGACGATGGCCGGGAGCATCGCCGTGACCGCCTGCGGCAGCAGGATGCTGCTCATCGTCTGCCCCTTGCGCAGACCGATGGCGTACGCCGCCTCCGTCTGGCCCTTCGGCAGGGCAAGGATGCCGGCCCGCACGACCTCGGCGAGGACCGCCGCGTTGTAGAGGACCAGGCCCGTGACGACGGCGTAGAGCGGCCGGTCCTCGCTGGTGACGTCGGTGGAGCGGGCGTAGAACTCGTTGGCGAAGAGCATCAGCAGCAGCACCGGGATGGCCCGGAAGAACTCCACCACCGTGCCGGACACGATCCGCACCCAGCGGTGGTCGGACAGGCGGGAGATGCCGAAGACCGCGCCCAGCGGAAGGGCGATCACCATGGCGAGCGCCGCGGCCTTCAGCGTGTCGAGGAGGCCGGGGATCAGATACGTCGTCCATGCCTCGGACTCCGTGAACGGCTTCCACTGGGCGGACGTCAGGAGGTCCTTCTCGTCCATCTTCAGCCATACCCACCACAGGAGCAGGATGACGAGGGCGGAGAAGACCACCGAGAGCAGGAGGTTGCGCCGCTTGGCGCGGGGGCCGGGGGTGTCGTACAGGACCGAGCTCATCGCTTCACCGCCAGTCGCTTGCCCAGCCAGCCCAGGATCAGGCCGGTCGGCAGGGTCAGAACCACGAACCCGAACGCGAAGACCGCGCCGATGAGCAGCGTCTGCGCCTCGTTCTCGATCATCGTCTTCATCAGGTAGGCGGCCTCGGCGACGCCGATGGCGGCCGCCACCGTGGTGTTCTTGGTCAGGGCGATCAGCACGTTGGCCAGCGGGCCGATGACCGCCCGGAAGGCCTGGGGCAGGATGATCAGCCGCAGGGTCTGGCTGAAGCTGAGCCCGATGGCCCGGGCCGCCTCCGCCTGGCCGAGTGGCACCGTGTTGATGCCGGAGCGCAGCGCCTCGCAGACGAAGGCCGCCGTGTACGCGATCAGGCCGAGCACCGCCAGCCGGAAGCCCTGGATCTTGAAGTCGTGTGAGCCCATGGTGACGCCGAAGACATCGGCCAGGCCGAGCGAGCAGAAGAGGATGATGACCGTCAGAGGGATGTTCCGGACGATGTTGACGTAGGCGGTTCCGAATCCGCGCATCAGCGGGACCGGGCTGACCCGCATCGCGGCCAGCAGGGTGCCCCAGACCAGGGAGCCCACGGCGGAGAGGGCGGTGAGCTTCACCGTCATCCAGAACGCCCCGAGGACGTCGTAACCTTCAAGAAAGTCGAACACGATCTCCCGCGCTTCCGGGTGGGTGGCGTATGTGGAGGGCAGGGCACGCCGCCGCCGTGATCGCGACGGCGGCGGCGCGCTGCAGGGACCCGCTGGGCCGGGCGGTGACTAGCCGGCGTTCGGGACGATCACGCCGATCTTCGGGGCTGGCTCGTTCTTGTAGTTCGCCGGGCCGAAGTTGGCGTCGACCGCCTTCTGCCAGGAGCCGTCGCTGACCATCTGCTCCAGCGCCTTGTTGATCTTGTCGACGGTCGCGGTGTCGCCCTTCTTGACGCCGATGCCGTAGTTCTCGTTGCTGAGCTTCAGGCCCGCGAGCTTGAACTTGCCCTTGTACTGGTCCTGGGCGGCGAAGCCGGCGAGGATCGAGTCGTCGGTGGTCACCGCGTCCACGGCGCCGCTCTGGAGACCGGAGATGCACTCCGAGTAGCCGCTGACCTCCTTCAGGTTGGCCTTCGGCGCGATCGTCTTCTGCACGTTCTGCGCCGAGGTCGACCCGGTCACGGAACACAGGTTCTTGCCGTTGAGGTCCGTACCCTTGGAGATGTCCGAGTCCGCCTTGACCAGCAGGTCCTGGTGGGCCAGCAGGTACGGGCCGGCGAAGTCGACCTTCTGCTTGCGCTCGTCCGTGATCGAGTAGGTCGCGGCGATGAACTTGACGTCACCGCGCGCGAGGGCGTTCTCGCGGTCGGCGCTCTTGGTCTCGACGAACTCGATCTTGTCCGGCGCGTAGCCGAGCTGCTTGGCGACGTAGGTGGCCACGTCCACGTCGAAGCCGGCGAAGGATCCGTCGGGCTTCTTCAGGCCGAGACCGGGCTGGTCGTACTTGATGCCGATCTTGATCGTGCCGCCGCCGCCCCCGCTGGAGCTGCTGCTGCCCTCGTCCTTGCTGTCACCGCCGCACGCGGTGGCGGACAGCGCGAGCGCGAGAACGGCGGCCGAGGCGGCGGTGACCTTGCGAAGCTTCATGGCTACTTCCTTGGGGAGTAATGAATGAAGGGCTGAGGGCGGTGCGGATCCGGCGATTCAGTGGTGCAGGATCTTCGACAGGAAGTCCTTGGCACGGTCACTGCGCGGGTTGCTGAAGAACTGGTCGGGCGCGGCCTCCTCGACGATCCGGCCGTCGGCCATGAAGACCACACGGTTCGCGGCCGATCGTGCGAAGCCCATCTCGTGGGTGACGACGATCATGGTCATGCCCTCCCGGGCGAGCTGCTGCATGACCTCGAGGACCTCGTTGATCATCTCCGGGTCGAGGGCCGAGGTCGGCTCGTCGAAGAGCATGACCTTCGGGTCCATGGCCAGTGCCCGGGCGATGGCGACGCGCTGCTGCTGACCGCCCGAGAGCTGGGCGGGGTACTTGTCGGCCTGAGTACCCACTCCGACGCGGTCCAGCAGGGCGCGGGCCTTGTCCTCGGCCTGCTTCTTGTCTGCCTTGCGGACCTTGATCTGGCCCAGCATCACGTTCTCGAGCACGGTCTTGTGCGCGAACAGATTGAACGACTGGAAGACCATGCCGACGTCGGCGCGCAGCCGGGCCAGCTCCTTGCCCTCCTGGGGCAGCGGCTTCCCGTCGATCGTGATGGTGCCGCCGTCGATCGTCTCGAGGCGGTTGATGGTGCGGCACAGGGTCGACTTCCCGGACCCGGAGGGCCCGATGACCACGACGACCTCACCGCGGGTGATCGTCAGATCGATGTCCTGGAGCACGTGCAACGCGCCGAAGTGCTTGTTGACGCTGCTCAGGACGACGAGATCGCCGCCGGGCGGGACCGCGTCTTGCTTGGTCACCGATACTTCGGTCATCGCTCTCAGGCTCCGTCCACGTCGGTTTCGGAGGACAGTAGTAACCGGCCGCGACCAGCGTCATTACATCTGAGGGGAATCTGAGCATCACGATCCGATAGCAATCGGACACGTGTTGTAGCACTTGTGACCTGCGCGCGTATCGGGCGGATAACGGAAGTCCCGCGCAACCGGAACCCACTTGACGGCGTCCTCGTCCATCAGCGTGACTGCATGGTGCGCACGCGCGTGCGGCTCGCGTTTTATACCCAAACAGACCAAACGGCCGATGAATCGGAGGGGGCCGGGATGAGACTGCTCCTCGTCGAGGACGACAACCATGTCGCCGCCGCACTGTCCGCGGTCCTCAAGCGGCACGGTTTCGACGTCACGCACGCCCGCAACGGCGAGGAGGCGCTCCAGGCGCTCGTTCCCGAAGGCCCCGGCTTCGGGGTCGTCCTGCTCGACCTCGGCCTGCCCGACCAGGACGGCTACGAGGTCTGCGGAAAGATCCGCAAGCGCACCGCCACCCCCGTGATCATGGTGACGGCCCGTTCCGACGTGCGCTCCCGCATCCACGGCCTCAACCTGGGCGCCGACGACTACGTGGTGAAGCCGTACGACACCGGAGAGCTGCTCGCCCGCATCCACGCCGTCAGCCGGCGCACCGTCCACGAGGAAGCCGGCGCGGGCGGCGAGGACGCGCTGCGGCTCGGCGCCGTGCAGATCGAACTGCCCACGCGACGTGTCACGGTCGACGGCACGGTCGTCCAGCTCACCCGCAAGGAGTTCGATCTGCTCGCCCTGCTCGCCCAGCGGCCGGGGGTCGTGTTCCGGCGGGAACAGATCATCAGCGAGGTATGGCGCACGAGCTGGGAGGGGACCGGACGCACCCTGGAGGTGCACGTGGCCTCACTGCGCGCCAAGCTGCGCATGCCCGCCCTGATCGAGACCGTACGCGGCGTCGGCTACCGGCTCGTCGCCCCGGCCGGGTAGCGGGGACCGTTGCGCACTCGTCTGCTGCCGCTGCTCATCGTCCTGATGGCGGCCGTGCTGCTCGCCCTGGGGGTGCCGCTGGCCGTCAGCGTGGCCGGAGGACAGCAGCAGAAGGTGGTCGTCGACCGGATCGACGACACCGCTCGTTTCGCCGCGCTCGCCCAGTTCGTCACCCTCGCCTCGGGCACGGACGAGAGCGCCTCCGCGTCCAAGGACGAGCGGCTGCTGACACTCGAACGCGAGCTCGACAGCTACCACGACGTCTACGACATCCGTGCCGGTGTCTTCTCCACCAGAGGTACCCCCCTGGCCAGTGCGCCCAGGAGTCTGCGTCTCCCCCAGGAGGGTGAGGTGCGGGAGGCGTATGCCGAGGCCCTGCTCAGCCGGCGCAGCCACGACCCCCGGCAGGTGTGGCCCTGGCAGCGCAGCCGTCTCGTGGTGGCGTCGCCGGTCATCCGGGACGGGGACGTGGTGGCGGTCGTCGTCACCGACTCGCCCACCGGGCCGATGCGGTCACGGATCCTGCACGGCTGGCTGGTCATCGGCGCGGGCGAGGTGGCCGCGATGCTGCTGGCCATCGGCGCCGCGCTGCGGCTCACCGGCTGGGTCCTCAAACCGGTGCGGGTCCTGGACATCACCACGCACGCGATCGCGAGCGGCCGGCTGAAGTCCAGGGTGGCGGTGGCGAGCGGCCCGCCGGAACTCAGGCGACTGGCCGGGGCGTTCAACGAGATGGCCGACAACGTCGAGGACGTGCTGGAGCAGCAGCGCGCCTTCGTCGCCGACGCCTCGCACCAGTTGCGCAACCCGCTCGCCGCGCTGCTGCTGCGCATCGAACTGCTCGCGTACGAACTCCCGGAGGGCAACGAGGAGATCGCCTCCGTCCAGAGCGAGGGCAAGCGCCTGGCTCAGGTGCTGGACGACCTGCTCGATCTCGCGCTGGCCGAGCACACCGAGGCCGATCTGAGGGTCACCGACATCGGCGCGCTGACCGCCGAGCGCGTCGCCGCCTGGGCCCCCACGGCCGAGGCCAAGGGCGTACGGCTGGTGGGCGACTGCCCGGCCACCACGGCCTGGGCCGACCCCGTCACGCTGTCCAGCGCGCTGGACGCGGTGATCGACAACGCGGTGAAGTTCACTCCGGAGGGGGAGAGCGTCGAGGTGACGGTCGCGGCCGACGGCGAGACCTCCACCGTCGTGGTCGCCGACCACGGCCCCGGCCTCACCGACGAGGAACTCACGCGCGTGGGCGACCGTTTCTGGCGCAGCGGCCGCCACCAGAACATCAAGGGCTCGGGGCTCGGCCTGTCCATCACCCGCACCCTGCTCGCGGCGGGCGGCGGTTCGCTCTCCTGCGACCATCACGAGCCGAACGGGCTCAAAGTGACGGTGTCGGTGCCCAGGTCACGGCCTACGGCTTGACCGAGCGGTAGTAGCGCCGGGCGCCCTCGTGCAAGGGGAGCGGGTTGGTGTCGATCGCCGTGCGCAGGTCGACGAGTTGCGCGGAGTGGACGCGGGCGCCGATCTCGTCACGGCTCTTGATCACGACCCGGGTCATCCATTCGGTGAGCCGTGGATCCATGTCCGTCCGGGTGATCATCACATTGGACACGGCGATCGTCGGGACCGTCTCGCCGTTCTGGACGCTCCGGTACACCGACTCGGACATGTTCGTGGTGCGGTAGTAGCTCGTGGAACTGTCCTGGCTGTGCATCTTGGCGACCAGGGTGGCGTCGATCGGCACGAACCGGAAGGCGAAGGTCTTCGCCAGGTCCGTCAGACCGCCCGTCGGGATGCCGCCCGACCAGAAGAACGCGTCGATGGTTCCCTGCCGCAGCGCCTGGGGGCCGTTGTTGATGCCCTTGTCCACCGCCGTGACGTCCTTCTGCGGGTCCAGTCCCGCGGCCTCGAGCACCCGGTTGGCTATCAGTCGCACCCCCGAGCCGGGCAGGCCGGTCGCCACCGTCTTCCCCTTCAGGTCGGCGACGGAGCGGACGTCCGAGTCGCGGGGCACCAGGAGCTGGACGTAGTCGTCGTAGAGCCGGGCCACCCCGCGCAGCCGGGCCGCAGCGGAGGGGTTCCGCGACTCGTAGGACTGCACCGCGTCCGCCGCCGCGATGGTGAAGTCCGCTTCGCCCTTCGCCACGCGCTCGACGTTGTCCTGAGAGCCGTTGCTGGACTCCAGGATCACGTGGAGACCGGGCATGTCCTTGGCGAGCTCGTCGCGCAGCCAGGTGCCGTACTCCTGGTAGACGCCACGGGGGGTGCCCGTGCTGAACGTGATCGTCCCGCTCGGCGGATCCTCGCCCAGCGGCAGCAGCCACCACAGCAGCAGCCCGAGCACCACGACCCCGGCCGCCGCGCCCTGCAGGGCCCGACCTCTGCCGATCTGGGAGAACACCTTGGACATGCCCCGATCCTGCCAGCCGTCGCGCGCGGCTGACCAGGGCGGGGTTCACCGGTGGTCGGTCCGGTGATCGTCCCGGTGGTCGGTCCGCTGTCAGTGGGGGTCGTTACAGTCGGGGGCATGAGCATTTCCTCGCCCGCGGACCTGGTCCGTGAGTTCCACCGTGCCTTCGGGCTCGACGCGCGCAGCACGCCCACGGAGGTGTCGCCCGGCCTGGCCGCGCACCGCGGTGAGCTGCTCGCCGAGGAGGCGGCGGAGGTCGCCGAGGTGTCGGTGAGCGGTCCCCTGGACCGGCTGGCGCATGAACTGGCCGACGTCGTCTACGTGGCGTACGGCACCGCGCTGGTGCACGGGATCGACCTCGACGCGGTGATCGCCGAGATCCACCGCGCCAACATGAGCAAGCTGGGCCCCGACGGCCAGGTCGCCCGCCGGGCCGACGGCAAGGTCCTCAAGGGGGAGCACTACGAGGCGCCGGACGTCTCGGCGGTGCTGCGCCGCCAGGGCTGGATACCCGGCGGCGCGGCGACCGGCGACTAGGGGTGTGTTGTCCCGGGACGTTGGTGACACGCGTGCTGGGTGCTTGAACAGGTGAGGGCCTTCCGGGTTCGGTGTGGATCGCGACATCTGCACCAACGCTCAGGAGGCCCTCGTGTCCCACCGTAATGCGCCGCTGACGCCGACCGGCAGGCTCCGTCTGGCCCGGTGTGTCGTGGACGACGGCTGGCCGCTGCGCCGGGCCGCGGAACGCTTCCAGGTCAGTCACACCACCGCCGCACGCTGGGCGAGCCGCTACCGGCAGCACGGCGAGGCGGGGATGCGGGACCGCTCCAGCCGCCCGCACCGTCAACCGCACCGGACACCGGCGGCGGTGGAAGAACGGGTCGTGCGGCTGCGGCGCGAGCACCGTATCGGCCCACTGCGGCTGGCCGCCCGCACCGGCGTCGCCGCCTCCACCGCCCATCGCATCCTGCGCCGGCACGGCCTGCCCGTCCTGGCCGCCGTCGACCGGGCCACCGGCGAACCCGTCCGCCGTTACGAGCGTGCACGGCCCGGCGAACTGGTCCACATCGACGTCAAGAAGCTGGGGCGGATTCCCGACGGCGGCGGGCACCGCACCCAGGGCCGCGCCGAAGGCCGACGCAACCGCACCGGGACCGGCTACGCCTACCTGCACACCGCCCTGGACGACCACTCCCGCCTGGCCTACACCGAAGACCTGCCCGACGAGACCGCCCCGACCTGCGCCGCCTTCCTCACCCGCGCCACCGCCTGGTTCGCGCAGCAAGGGATCACCGTCGAACGGGTCCTGACCGACAACGCCTGGGCCTACACCAAGAACACCTGGCGTGACACCTGCCTCGACCTGGGGATCAGTCCCCGCTGGACGAGGCCCTGGCGGCCGCAGACGAACGGCAAGGTCGAACGCTTCCACCGCACCCTGCTCGAGGAATGGGCCTACACGCGGCCCTACATGTCAGACAGCGAACGTCAGGCAGCGTTTCCCGACTGGCTGCACTGGTACAACTACCACCGACCCCACACCGGCATCGGCGGCCACCCCCCAGCCAGCCGTGTCACCAACCTGTCCGGTCAGCACAACTAGGCCGTGTCCGCAAGGTCCCGTCTGCCCCGCGGGCGGACGACGGGATGGTGCGGACATGACCTGGCGGAACGGGGTACTAGGAGGCGGCGCTGCCCGCCAGCCTCCACTCCCGGTGGAGCGCGCCCAGGGGGATGTCCTTGGTGAACACCGGGGTGCCGAAGATGGTCAGCTGGAGCCGCAGGGTGCCGGTGAGGTCGACCCCGCCGTACAGCGCCCAGGTGCCGTGGGCCTCGAAGTCGTCGTCGGTGCCGGTGACCGTGCCGGTGCCCTCGCCGCGGACGTAGGGCGCCAGGTCGGCGACGACGCCGACACTCCCGTACAGGCCGACGCTCGCCTCCGCGCCGAGGGCCGCCTTGACGCTTCCGGCGGTGGTGACGGAGGTGCGTACCGGCGTGCTGGTCATGTCGGAGGAGCTGACCGGCGTCCAGCCCTGGGTGAGGCCGAAGGTGCCGCCGGCCTTGAAGTCGCCCTCGAGGCTCTGCTCCACGTCGACGGTGATCCTGCCGTCACCCGTGATCTGGACGTAGCAGGTCAGTTCGAGGTTGACGACGACGGGGACGGGGCCGACCTGGATGACCGGGTCGGCGTGCAGCTTGGCGAAGGGGATCCGTGCCGCGGTCGTGGACGCCTTGGCCTGCCCCTTCAGCGCCCAACCGGAGGTCCAGTCCCCGGACACGCCGAGATAGGCCGAGGCGGGTGCGGAGTCGGCGCCCTCGCCGCCGTAGCGGAAGTCGACCTGCGGGGCGACCTGGACGAATCCCTCGACGGAGGCGTCCGCGGCGGCGGAACCGTTGGTCACGGTGGGGAGTTCCGCGCGGACGTCGAGCCGCAGGCTGCCGAGGGGGACGGTCGCGCCCTCCGGGCCGACGTGCACCTCGCCCGTGCTCGTCCAGGAGACGTCGACGTCGGGCAGCAGCTTGTCGACGTCGAAGGCGGCCGGGTCGACCGGCACGCTGCCCCGGGCGGTGTCGTCCCCGAGCAGGGCGTTGAGCCGGGCCGGTTCGGTCTGCACCTCCGTGCCCTCGTCCGTCTCGCCGAGCACCTTCGTGACCTTGGCGAGGAGCCCCTGCGGTGCGCCCGGCGCGGGCGCGCTGGCGATGACGTCACCGACGGCGGTGTGCTGCCGAGGGGCCGTCGAGGCGCTGGGGGAGGCGCTCGGGGAGGCCGGGCCCGAGGGTGAGGCACCGGGGGAACTCGAGCCGCCCGTGCCGTCGTTCGAGGAGATGACGGCCCGTCGGGTACGGCTGTCGTACGAGGCGACGCTCAGCCCGGTCCGGTGGGCCTTGCCGCCGGACCTGGCGGGGTTGGCCGAGGCGGCCGCCGTGCCCGCCGGAGCGGCGGCCACCGCGAGCGAGTGGTCGGCGGCGGTGTCCGGGGCGACGGAGTGCGGGCCGGCCGTGGAGGAGGGGGACGCGGTCGGTGACGGGGCGGAGGAGCAGCCCGCGGCGAAGAGGAGGGCGGATGCGGCTAAGGCGGGCATGAGGGCACGGGAGTGCCTCAGGCGTCTGCGCAAGGTCAGTCCTGGGGATGGGGGGTGAGAGGGGGGATCGGCCGGGCACGGTGGGACACCGAGTGCCTACTGGCCGGTAATAAGCCATGAGCATGCCATGGGTGTCCCACCGCTGGTCCAGGATTCGGCCATCGTGCGCTGTGACGTGGGCCACGCGGAAGGAGGAAGCACGCGCTCTCCGGAGGAACGCGACCCCGCGGGGGAGGCGTGAAGCCGGGGTCCGGGAGCTGCCGCCTCAGTCGCCCACCGGTGCCTGAGGTCGGGCCAGGGACTCGGGTTGCCGCTCCGCCGTGTCCTCCCGGGGCGCCCGGCGGCGGGTCCGCCACAGGGCGAGCGGTTCCGTGTAGCGCGCGGTGAGCGGGCCGAGGACCACCAGGAGCAGCACGTACGCCGTCGCGAGCGGGCCCAGGGACGGCTCGATCCCGGCGGTGACCGCGAGACCGGCGATGACGATGGAGAACTCGCCGCGGGCGACCAGGGCACCGCCCGCCCGCCAGCGGCCCTTGACGGAGATGCCCGCGCGCCGCGCCGCCCAGTAACCGGTCGCGATCTTCGTCGCGGCGGTGACGACGGCCAGCGCCAGCGCGGGCAGGAGGACGGGAGGGATGCTCGCCGGGTCGGTGTGCAGCCCGAAGAAGACGAAGAAGATCGCCGCGAACAGGTCCCGCAGCGGGCTGAGCAGGGTGTGCGCGCCCTCCGCGGCCTCCCCGGACAGCGCGATGCCCACGAGGAACGCGCCCACCGCCGCCGACACCTGCAACTGCTGGGCCACACCGGCGACCAGGATGGTCAGCCCCAGCACCACGAGCAGCAGCTTCTCCGGGTCGTCGCTGGAGACGAACCGGGAGATGACCCGGCCGTAGCGCACCGCCGCGAACAGGACGAGCCCCGCGACCCCCAGCGCGACGGCCAGGGTGAGGCTGCCCGCAGCCAGCCCCGCCCCGGCCACCAGCGCCGTGACGATGGGGAGATAGACCGCCATCGCCAGGTCTTCGAGGACCAGCACGCTCAGGATGACCGGGGTCTCGCGGTTGCCGACCCGGCCCAGGTCGTTCAGCACCTTCGCGATCACCCCGGACGACGAGATCCAGGTGACGCCCGCCAGCACGACCGCCGCCACCGGGCCCCAGCCCAGCAGCAGGGCCATCACCGCGCCCGGCAGCGCATTGAGGGCGCAGTCGACCAGGCCCGACGGATAGTGCGACTTCAGGTTGGAGACCAGATCGCTCGCCGTGTACTCGAGGCCCAGCATCAGCAGCAGCAGGATGACGCCGATCTCGGCGCCGGTGGCGACGAACTCCTCGCTCGCGCCCAGCGGCAGCAGCCCGCCCTCGCCGAAGGCCAGCCCGGCCAGCAGATACAGCGGTATCGGCGAGAACGAGAACCGTGCGGCGAACCGGCCGAGCAGCCCGAGCGCCAGGATGATGGAACCGAACTCGATCAGCAGGACAGCGGAGTGCACTCGATCACTCCCGCCCGAGTGTCGCCGCGGCCGCGTCCACGCCCTCGCGGGTGCCGATCACGATGAGGGTGTCGCCCCCCGCCAGCCGGAAGTCCGGCGCCGGGGACGGGATCGCCTCGGCGCGCCGCAGCACCGCCACGATCGACGCGCCCGTCTGCGTGCGCATCCGGGTGTCGCCCAGCAGCCGCCCGTTCCAGCGGGAGGCCGCCGCGACCTCGATGCGCTCGGCGACCAGGCCCAGATCACTGGTGTACAGCAGGCTCGGGCTGTGGTGGGACGGCATCAGCGCGTCGATCAGCGAAGCGGCCTCCGCCCCGGTCAGCCGCAGCGACTGCGCGCAGGAGTCCGGGTCGTCGGCGCGGTACACGCCGACGGTGCGGGTGCCGTCGCGGTGGGCCACCACGGACAGATGGCGCTGCTCTCGTGTCACCAGGTCGTACCGGACGCCGATGCCTGGCAGCGGTGTCGTGCGGAGGCGTGGAGCAGACACGTTTCTTCCCCTTGCTGGTCGATCACGGACGGCCACGGACCGTCGCCGGTCGCGGTCATGCTGCCATCCGCCCGTACGGTGGCGACATGGGTGTTGTCACGGATGGACGGGGACGGCGGAGCAAGGAGAGGCTGGTCACGGCTGTGCTCCGGGTGAGCGACGGGAGAGGAGGGGCTGCGGGCATGTCGTTGTTCGTGCGGATCTTCACGCTCAACGCCGTCGGTCTGACCGTGGCCGCCGCGCTGCTGCTGGGCCCGGTCACCGTCTCCACCCCGGTCCTGCCCGGCGAGGCGCTCGTCGTCCTCGGCGGGCTGGCCGTGCTCCTGGCCGTCAACGTCCTGGTGCTGCGGGTGGGGCTGGCCCCGCTCGGACGGCTGGGCCGGGCCATGGCCGACGCCGACCTGCTGCGGCCCGGGGCCCGTGCCGCGGTCTCCGGGCCGGTCGAGGCGGCGGAGCTGATCACCACGTACAACGCGATGCTCGACCGGCTGGAGGCGGAACGCGCCGCCAGCGCGGGCCGTGCGCTGTCCGCCCAGGAGCGCGAACGCCACCGCATCGCGCGCGAACTGCACGACGAGGTCGGCCAGACCCTCACCGCCGTCCTGCTCCAGCTCAAGCGGGTCGCCGACCGGGCGCCCGAGGACCTGCGCGAGGAGCTGGGCCAGGCCCAGGAGGCCACCCGCGCCGGCCTGGAGGAGATCCGGCACATCGCGCGCCGGCTGCGCCCCGGCGTGCTCGACGAACTCGGCCTGCACAGCGCCCTGCGCTCCCTCGCGGCCGAGTTCACCACCCATGGACTGACCGTGCGTCACGACCTGGGTGCCGGCCTGCCCGCGCTGACCGAGGAGACGGAACTCGTGCTCTACCGCGTCGCCCAGGAAGCCCTCACCAACACCGCGCGGCACGCCGCGGCCGACCGCGCCGAACTCCGGCTGCGCCCCCTGGACGGCGGCGTCGAACTGCTCGTACGGGACAACGGCAGAGGGCTCGGCACGGCGGCCGGGCAGGGAGCCGGGATCACGGGGATGCGGGAACGGGCGCTGCTGATAGGAGCGACGCTGTCCGTGGTCTCGCCCAGCGCTGCCTCCGATGCCGGTCCGGGGACGGACGTACGGCTCAGGGTGTCGGCGGGGCCCCCGACGGGTGACGACGGCCCGACCGCGGCTGCCGTGGGCGCCCCCGGAGCAGGCCGATGACCCCCGGCCCCTCGGTGCCCCCGGGCAGGCCGCCGGTCCGGGTCCTGCTCGCCGACGATCACACCCTCGTCCGCCGCGGTGTGCGCCTCATCCTGGACGGGGAACCGGATCTGCGGGTCGTGGCCGAGGCCGGGGACGGGGCCGAGGCGGTCGAGCGGGCGCGGGCCGGGGACATCGACCTGGCCGTCCTGGACGTGGCCATGCCCCGGATGACCGGGCTGCAGGCGGCCCGTGAGCTGTCCCGCCGGCTGCCCGCCCTGCGCATCCTGATCCTCACCATGTACGACAACGAGCAGTACTTCTTCGAGGCCCTCAAGGCGGGGGCGGGCGGTTACGTCCTGAAGTCCGTCGCCGACCGCGACCTCGTCGAGGCCTGCCGGGCCGTCGTACGCGACGAACCGTTCATCTACCCCGGTGCCGAACGGGCCCTCGTCCGCTCGTACCTGGAGCGGCTCCACCGCGGGGCCGGCGTCGAGGGACTGCCGGAGCGGCCGATCACCGAGCGCGAGGAGGAGATCCTCAAACTGGTCGCCGAGGGCCACACCTCACGGGAGATCGGCGCCCTGCTCCACATCAGCGCCAAGACCGTGGAGCGGCACCGCGCCAACCTCCTGCAGAAACTCGGCATGCGCGACCGGCTGGAGCTGACCCGTTACGCCATCCGCGCCGGTCTCATCGACCCCTGAGCCGTTCCGAGGCCGTCACAGCAGCGCGCTCCAGTCCTCGCCCTCCTCGAAGCCGGCCGCGTTCGGGAACATCGGCTCCGGATCGCCGTCCGGCTCCGCCCCGCCGTCCGGCCCGGGCAACGGCTGCTCGGTCCATAAGCACTTGCCGGTGGGCGTGTAGCGCGCCCCCCACCGCCCGGACAGCGCCGTGATCAGCTGGAGCCCCCGGCCGCCCTCGTCGGTCTCGGAGGCCCGGCGGATGCGGGGCATGGTCTGGCTGCCGTCGTAGACCTCGCAGATCAGCTCGGCGCCGTACAGCAGCCGCAGCCGGACCGGGCCCCGGGCATGGCGGACGACATTGCCCACGAGCTCGCTGACCAGCAGCTCCGCGGTGGCGGTGAGCTGCTCCAGGTCCCACAGGGCGAGCTGCTCGCGCACATGCCGACGGGCCTGCCCGGCCGCTCTCGGGTCGTCGGGCAGCGGCCAGGAGACGACCCGTTCGACGGGCAGCGCATGCAGCCGCGCGACCAGTAAGGCCGCGTCGTCGGCGGCCTGCTGTTCGGCGGGCAGCAGAGCGGCCGTCAGCGAGTCGCACAGACGTTCAAGGTCTGCGGCGGTGTCGAGCGCGCCGCGCGCATGGGCCGCGCTCAGCAGCCGGGCCAGCTCCGCCGTCCCCTCGTCGATGTCCCGCTTCGCCGACTCGACCAGACCGTCGGTGTACAGCACGAGCAGACTGCCCTCCGGGACCTCCAGCTCGACCGTCTCGAACGGCGGTTCGGCCGCGCCCAGCGGCGGGTCGGCGTCCGGCTCCGGGAAGTACACGGTCCCGTCGGGACGCACCAGCGCCGGTGGCGGATGCCCGGCGCGGACCAGGGAGCAGACCCGGGTGGTGGAGTCGTAGAGCGCGTACAGGCAGGTGGCGTACGACCCCTCGCCCATGGCGCCGACGATGTCGTTGAGATGGCCCATGATCTCGCCGGGCGGCAGTTCGAGGTCGGCCAGCGTGTGGACGGCGGTGCGCAGCCGGCCCATGGTGGCCGCCTCCGGCAGCCCGTGGCCCATGACGTCACCGACGACGAGCGCGACCTGCCCGCCGGACAGCGGGATGATGTCGTACCAGTCGCCGCCCACGTCCGCGCCCGGCCCGGCCGGCAGATAGCGGGCGGCCGCCGTGCACGCGGGCAGCTCGGGCAGCGCCTGCGGGAGCAGACTGCGCTGGAGCTCACGGGAACGGGTGTACTCGGCGTCGTAGAGCCGGGCCCGTTCCAGCGACTGCGCCACGAGGGCGCTGATCGTGGAGAGCAGGGCGCGCTCCTCGGACGTGAGCAGCCGCGGCCGGTCGAACGCCACGACACACACCCCGAACGTGTGCCCCGACGCGGTCAGCGGCAGGAAGGCCCACGCCTGCTTGCCCGCACGCTCCGGCAGTCCGGCCAGCCAGGGCGAGTGGGCGGTCAGCTCCTGCGGCGAGGAGAAGAACAGGGGCGTGCCCGAGCCGATCGCGTCCCAGGCGGGATCGCCGGCCAACCGGCCCCGGCCGTCGATGAGGTGCAGGAAGTCGTCCGGGTAGCCGACGGCCCCGACGTAGTGCAGCCGCTCCTCCTCCGTCACCTGCACCAGGACCCCGGCGGCCGCGAACGGTGGCAGCACCCGCCGGGCCACCGCGTCCACCACGTCCTGCGAGGTGGTGGCCTTCGCGAGCTCCGCGGTGAGCTCCGCGATCCGCGCCGACCGCTCGTCCGCCTGCTGCTTCTCCGCCCGCTGCTTCTCCGCCAGACGCCGGTTCTCCGTGACGTCGGTGAAGTACAGGGTGCGCCCGTCGGGCCCCGGCACCAGCCGCAGGTGGTAGCGGCAGCCGCAGGCCGGCACCCGGACGTCGAACCCGGCCGGCTTCTCCTCGGCCGCCGCCGCCCGGCACCGGGCCTCCAGATCGGGCACCTGGCGGGCGGCGGGCAGATCCCACAGCAGCCGTCCGAACAGTTCCTCCTCCGAGAAGCCCAGGAACCGCTCCGCCTCCAGATTCGCGAAGGTGATCCGCCACTCGTCGTCCACCGCGAGAAAGCCGTCGCTCATGTGCCGCAGGGCCCGGCCGAGGGTGTCACGGGCGGTCCGCGACTCGTCGCTCTCCCAGCCCACGCCGATCATCCGCAGCGGCTCGCCCCGCTCGTCGTACGTGGCCCTGCCACGCGCCTGCGTCCAGCCGTACGTGCCGTCCAGGCGCCGTACCCGGTACTCGGCCTCGTAGACGGACCGGTCGAGGATCGCCCGCTGCGCCGCCGCCAGCGTGGGCGCCAGGTCGTCGGGGTGCACGATCCGCATCCAGTTGTCGATCTTCCCGGTGAAGTCGGCCGGCCGGGTCCCGTACAGCTCCAGCGCCGCCTCGTCCCAGATCAGATCGCCGCTGCGGATGTCCCAGTCCCACGAACCGACCCGGACCTCCTTCAGCGCCTGCCGCAGCCGCTCCCCGCTCAGCTCCGTGTGCGCGGGCCCGGCCGGGCGGGGCGCCTGGGCCATGCGGTCCTCGGTCCAGGCGACCACGGCCCGCAGGAACCGCCAGTGCTCCGGCGTGGGTTCGCCGCGCTCACCGGCCAGCACGGTCATCGCGCCTATGCTGCGCCCTCCGCTGAACACGGGGAGGGCTGCCAGTCCGGTGCCGGGCCAGAGGGCCTCGGGCGCCGGTCGCGCCACCCAGACGCTGTCGTTCTTCTGGAGCGCCCGTGCGGGAGCCGACGGCCCTTCCTGGTCGACGATCTCCCACGCGCGCGTGAGGGCGGGCGGAAGCCCCGCGGCCGAGACCAGACGCAGGGCCGACATCGGACCCCGCAGATGCATCGCCGCGCCGAGCGCGCCCAGTTCGCCCATCGCGTGCTGCAGGGCAAGCCGGAACACCTCGCTCTCCGTGACACCGGGGGCCACAGTGCTGAGCAGAGCGAGCCGTGCGTTCATGCAGGGAACCTATCGTTCCCGTTCTCGAACGAAACCCCTTTCACACATTCTCACCGGCGGTTTCCTGCCAGTTTCACGGTTCAACGACCTAAAAAACGAGCCCGGTTGATCAAATGTGGTCCATGGACATCGGTGTCTTCATCCCCATCGGCAACAACGGCTGGCTCATCTCCAAGAGCGCCCCCCAGTACCTGCCGACGTTCGAACTCAACAAGGCGATCGTGCAGAAGGCCGAGGAGCACGGTCTCGACTTCGCCCTGTCCATGATCAAACTCAAGGGCTTCGGCGGTGAGACGGAGTTCTGGGACCACTGCCTGGAGTCGTTCACGCTGATGGCGGGGCTGGCCGCGGTGACGGAACGGATCAGGCTGTACGCCTCCACCCCGATCCTCGCCCTGCCGCCCGCCATCGTCGCGCGCATGGCGGTCACGGTCGACTCCATCGCCCCCGGCCGCTTCGGCGTCAACATCGTCACCGGCTGGGCGCCCGGCGAGTACGCGCAGATGGGCGCCTGGCCCGGCGACGAGCACTTCGGCAACCGGTACGCGCGGGCCGCCGAGTACGTCACCGTCATGAAGGAGCTCTGGAGCGAGGGCGTCAGCAACTTCAAGGGCGCGTTCTACGAGATGGACGACTGCGTGCTGTCCCCGCGGCCGGCGCACGGGCACATCGACATCGTCGCCGCCGGACAGAGCGGCACCGGCATGCGGTTCGCCGCCGAACACGCCGACTACAACTTCGTCCTGGGCAGCGGCGTCAACACCCCGCTCGCGTTCGCGGACACCACCGCCGCGCTGGCGGACGCGGTACGGGAGACGGGCCGGGACGTCGGGGCGCTCTCGCTGTTCATGGTGATCGCCGACGAGACCGACGAGGCCGCCCGCGCCACGTGGCGGGACTACCACGACTACGCCGACCACGCGGCGCTGGCGTACATGGCGGGGGAGTCGGCCACCGACACCACCGCCGACGCGTCCTCCACCGCCCGCACCATCGTGCTCCCCGAGGGCGCGGTCAACTTCAACATGGGCACGCTGGTCGGCTCCTACGAGACCGTCGCCGGGATGCTCGACGAGATCGCCGGGGTGCCCGGCACCAAGGGGATCATGCTCGTCTTCGACGACTTCCTGGCGGGACTGGAGAACTTCGGCACCCGCATCCAGCCCCTGATGCGCTCCCGGGCGTGCCGGGGCCCCGCCGTCTGACCCGGGCGACCGGTGGAATCCTCCCGCAGGCCGCCTACGCTGGAGACATGACCGGCACGACCGGCAACGGCGACCGAAGCCGAGGGTGACGTCCATGCCGCACGTCGCCGTCAGCGCGCTCAGCCACCCCGGGCTGCTCCGTGAACGCAACGAGGACAGCCTCGTCATAGGGCCGTGGACGCTGTGCGCCACCGTCACCGAGAACCCGCAGACCCTGGTGTTCCCACTCGGCACGCCCCTCGTGGCCGCCGTCGCCGACGGGCTCGGCGGGCATCCCGGCGGCGACGTGGCCAGCGCCCTGGTCGCCCGCCGCATCGCGGCCGTGGGCGCCCTGCTGACCGACGAGGACGCCGTACGCGACGCCCTGAGCGCCTGCAACCGGGCCGTGTACGAGGCCGCCGACGGGCCGGAGGGCGAACTCGCCGGCATGGGGACGACGATCGCCGGAGTCGTGGTACGGCCCGGCTCGGCGCTCGTGTTCAACGTGGGCGACAGCCGGGTCTACGCGGCCTCCCGGGACGTACTGCGCCGGGTGAGCGTGGACGACAGCCCGCCGCTCGCACCGGGCCTGCGCACCACCTCCCTCGTCACCCAGTGCCTCGGCGGCTCCCTCACCCACCGCCCCGTGCACCCCCATGTGACCGCCGTGCCCCTGACACCCGGCGAGCGGTACCTCGTCTGCACCGACGGGCTCAGCGACGCCGTGCCGGACGAGACGCTCGAGGAGGTCATGCGGGAGTACGACGACGTCCGCGCCGCCTTCGAACTGTGGAAGTCGGCCATCGCCGCGGGCGGCCCGGACAACATCACGCTCGCGGTCGTGCGCGTCGCGGAGGACGGGGCGGGCGGCGAGTTCCCGGAGGCTGCCGGGATCTGAACAGCAGTGACCACGCCTGGGAGGCGATCATGTTCGGTACGACGAAGGCGTTCAGCGGCTTCTCGGTGGACGACCTCGACGCGGCCAGGAAGTTCTACGCCGAGACGCTCGGCCTGCGGGTCTCCGAGGAGAACGGGCTGCTGACCCTGCACATCGCGGGCGACCGGGACATCCTGGTCTACCCCAAGCCCGACCACACCCCGGCGACCTTCACGATCCTCAACTTCCCCGTCGACGACATCGAGGCGGCGGTGGACGAGCTGACCGGCCGGGGCGTGCGCTTCGAGCGCTACGACCACCTCCCGGCCGACGACAAGGGCATCTTCCGCGGCGGCGGCCCGCTGATCGCGTGGTTCACCGACCCGGCGGGCAATGTGCTCTCCCTCATCGAGCAACCGGCACAGACATGAGCGGCATGAGGGGGACCGGCATGAGTGAGACGGGCATGGGTGACACGGGCATGGATGAGACGGACATGAGTGAGATCGTCGTCTACGAGATCGACAACCCGGCGGCCGCACCCGGTGGCGCCGAACCGCAGGTCCGCACGGTGCACGCGGCACCCGCCGCCCCCGGGACACCGGGGACCACCGGGCCCCGCACCCTGTGCGGCAAGGACACCTTCGCCATGGTGCGGGCCCGCCGGCAGCCCGCCGAGCACGAGGGAGCACGCTGGTACCCACCGGAACACGCGTCCCTGGTCTGCCCCGACTGCGACGCCGTGATCGAGACCTGAGCGGCGGCGAAGCGACGGTGCGAGGGCCGGGCCGGGGCTCGCGCGCGAGCACCTACCCTTGAGGCATGACCAGCAGCAGCGACCGGAGCCTCGCATTGGACGTTCCCGCACCCAAGAGCTATGAAATCCGCACCTACGGGTGCCAGATGAACGTCCACGACAGCGAGCGGTTGTCCGGGCTGCTCGAAGAGGCCGGTTACGTGCGCGCCCCCGAGGGCTCCGACGGGGACGCGGACGTCGTCGTCTTCAACACCTGCGCGGTCCGCGAGAACGCCGACAACCGGCTGTACGGCAACCTCGGCCGCCTCGCGCCGAAGAAGGCCTCCCGCCCCGGCATGCAGATCGCGGTCGGCGGCTGCCTCGCGCAGAAGGACCAGGACACCATCGTGAAGAAGGCGCCCTGGGTGGACGTCGTCTTCGGCACGCACAACATCGGCAAGCTCCCCGTCCTGCTGGAACGCGCGCGCGTGCAGGAAGAGGCCCAGGTCGAGATCGCCGAGTCCCTGGAGGCCTTCCCCTCCACGCTGCCGACGCGCCGCGAGAGCGCCTACGCGGCCTGGGTGTCGATCTCCGTCGGCTGCAACAACACCTGCACGTTCTGCATCGTCCCGGCCCTGCGCGGCAAGGAGAAGGACCGCCGCACCGGCGACATCCTCGCCGAGATCGAGGCCCTGGTCGGCGAGGGCGTCTCCGAGATCACCCTGCTCGGCCAGAACGTCAACGCGTACGGCTCCGACATCGGCGACCGAGAGGCGTTCAGCAAGCTGCTGCGCGCCTGCGGGAAGATCGAGGGCCTGGAGCGCGTCCGCTTCACCTCGCCCCACCCCCGCGACTTCACCGACGACGTCATCGCGGCCATGGCCGAGACCCCGAACGTCATGCCCCAGCTCCACATGCCGCTCCAGTCCGGCTCCGACCCGGTCCTGAAGGCCATGCGCCGCTCCTACCGGCAGGAGCGCTACCTCGGGATCATCGAGAAGGTGCGGGCCGCGATCCCGCACGCGGCGATCACCACCGACATCATCGTGGGCTTCCCCGGCGAGACCGAGGAGGACTTCGAGCAGACCCTGCACGTCGTCCGTGAGGCGCGCTTCTCGCAGGCCTTCACCTTCCAGTACTCCAAGCGCCCCGGCACCCCGGCCGCGACCATGGAGAACCAGATCCCCAAGGAGGTCGTCCAGGCGCGCTACGAGCGTCTCGTCGCCCTCCAGGAGGAGATCTCCTGGGAGGAGAACAAGAAGCAGGTCGGCCGCACCCTGGAGCTGATGGTCGCCGAGGGCGAGGGCCGCAAGGACGGCGCCACCCACCGCCTCTCCGGCCGCGCCCCCGACAACCGCCTGGTCCACTTCACCAAGCCGGACCAGGAGGTCCGCCCCGGCGACGTCGTCACGGTGGAGATCACCTACGCCGCCCCGCACCACCTCCTCGCCGAGGGCCCCGTCCTCGACGTACGCCGCACGCGCGCGGGGGACGCCTGGGAGAAGCGCACCACCGAGAAGGCCACCCAGCAGACCGGCGTCATGCTGGGCCTCCCGAAGATCGGCGCCCCGGCCCCCCTGCCGGTGGCCACGGGAAGCGGCTGCGGCTGCGACTGACCGCTCGGTGACGCGGGGGTGGCGTGGCCGGGGCGCCCGACGGCTCCTCCGGCCCCACCGGTGGTCCGCGCCGAGCCGGACGGCGTACTCATCGCGGCCCGCTCTGCCCCGGGCCGTTCCGGCGGCCGCGGCCGGTCTCCTCGGCGTGGCCGTCGACACCCGGCCGGGCCGCACCGGAGGCATCGGCCGGTCTCGCCGACGTGCTTTTGCCCGCGCCGGTGACTGACCGCCGGCGTACCCGCGGGGTTACGCTGCCGATCATGCTTGTCGCCGCTGCCGTCTGCCCCTGTCCGCCGCTGCTGGTGCCCGAGGTCGCCGCGGGTGCCGCGTCCGAGCTGGACGCGGCGCGTGCCGCCTGTTCCGACGCGCTGGCCGTGCTGACGGCCGCCCGCCCGGACCGGCTCGTCGTCGTAGGACCCGCCGACGAGGCCGGGCGCGGTCCGCACCCCGAGGGCGCCCACGGCTCGTTCCGCGGCTTCGGGGTGGAGGTGGCCGTACGGCTGGGCCGGGCGGGTGTGGACGCCCCGTCCGCACGCGAGCTGCCGGTCTCGCTCGCCGTCGCCGCCTGGCTGCTGGAGCGGGCCGGCTGGTCGGCGGCACCCGTCGAGGGCCTGGGCGTCGGCGAACCGCTCCCCGTCGAGCGGTGCGTCGAGACCGGCCGGGGACTCGGCGCGCGGGCGGACCGGGTCGCGCTGCTCGTCATGGGCGACGGGAGCGCCTGCCGCACCCTGAAGGCGCCCGGCTACCTCGACGAGCGCGCCGCGCCCTTCGACGCGGCGGTCGCCCGCGCGCTGGGCGCGGCGGACGTGGAGGCGATCAAGGCGCTCGACGCGGGGCTCGCCCACGAGCTGAAAGCCGCGGGCCGCACCTCCTGGCAGGTTCTGGCGGGCGCCGCCGAGAACGCCGGGCTGAGCGGCTCACTGCTGTACGAGGACGCGCCGTACGGCGTGGGGTACGTGGTCGCGGCCTGGTCCTAGCACGCACCCGGACGGTCAGGAGGCCGGCGGAGGCGTGCGCGGCGGTGTGAACGTGTCGCCGCCGCCCGCCGGCGGCTCGTCCTTGTGCGCGAGCCGGTCCATGGCGCCCTTGGCCTTGTCGGTACCCGTGTGGATCCGGTCGGTGTACTTGCCCTTGGTCTTGTCGTCGACGACCTTCGCCGCCTTGTCGAGACCGTGCGTGACCTTGTCCCCGTGCTGGTGCGCGAGGTGCGAGACCTTGTCCTTGGCCGGGCCGAGCCGGGCCTTCAGGTTGTCCAGGAGACCCATGGGCCACCTTCCGTCGCGGGTTCGTCGTGCGCGGGTCCGCTCTGAGGATCCGAACGTGTCAAAAACACCCATATCAACTCCATACGGTACTCGTGTGGGCGAAATCCCGCCCCGGGGCGACGGCGTCCACGCCCCCGGCGTTTGGGAGACTGGTGCGGTGAGCAGCGCAGCCCCCACCCCCCGCGTCATCGCCGTCGTCGGACCGACCGCGGCCGGAAAGTCCGATCTGGGCGTCTTCCTGGCCCAGCGACTCGGCGGCGAGGTCGTCAACGCCGACTCCATGCAGCTGTACCGAGGGATGGACATCGGCACCGCCAAGCTGACCCCCGAGGAACGCGCCGGGGTACCGCACCACCTCCTGGACGTCTGGGACGTCACCGTCACCGCCTCCGTCGCCGAGTACCAGAAGCTGGCGCGGGCCCGGATCGACGCCCTGCTCGCCGAGGGCCGCTGGCCGATCCTCGTCGGCGGCTCCGGGCTGTACGTCCGCGGCGCCGTCGACAACCTGGAGTTCCCCGGCACCGACCCCGTGGTCCGCGCCCGCCTCGAGGAGGAGCTCACCCTGCGCGGCTCCGGCGCCCTGCACGCCCGGCTGGCCGCCGCCGACCCCGAGGCCGCCCAGGCGATCCTGCCCGGCAACGGCCGCCGTATCGTCCGCGCCCTGGAGGTCATCGAGATCACCGGCCGGCCCTTCACCGCCAACCTTCCCGGCCACGACTCGGTCTACGACACGATCCAGATCGGCGTCGACGTGGCACGCCCCGAACTCGACGAGCGCATCGCCCGCCGTGTCGACCGCATGTGGGACGCCGGGCTCGTCGACGAGGTGCGCGCACTGGAGGCGCAGGGCCTGCGCGAGGGGCGTACGGCGTCGCGCGCGCTCGGCTACCAGCAGATCCTCGCCGCCCTGGCCGGCGCGTGCACGGACGCCGAGGCGCGGGCCGAGACCGTCCGTGCCACCAAACGCTTCGCGCGCCGTCAGGATTCGTGGTTCAGGCGCGATCCGCGGGTGCACTGGTTGAGTGGGGCTGCGGCGGATCTCACCAAACTTCCGGAGCTCGCGATGGCGTTGGTGGAACGACCGGTTACAGCCTGATCACGTCATGGCATCGGGACGCCCAGGCCGCCGTCCGTGCCTCCGGTGCCGTGCCATCATCGAGCTTCGATCGACCAAGTGGAGTCCGAGTTGGGAGGGCGCGTGGCGATGGAGGCCGGCCCTCGTGACACCGCACAAGGCACCGAGGGCCTCACCCCGGAGCGTGGGGAACCGGAGCCCGAGGAGGGGCGTGCCCTTCCCGACGCGGTGGACCCCGACGTGGTGGACGACACCCAGGGCGGCGGGGTGACCGACGACGGTCCCGAGCCCGAGGAGATGTTCGCGAGCGGGCCCGAGGTCGAGGTCGAGCTGCGCCCGCAGCGCCGCCTGCGGATCTGGCAGCTCGCGCCCATCGTCGCCCTCTCCGCGACCGGTTCCCTGATGTTCGCGTTTCCTCTCGCCTTCGACTTCGGCGACAGCGGGGCCGTGATCGCCATGCTGGGGCTGCTGATCTGCTCCTGTGCGGCCGGCTGGGGCATGATGGCCGCGCGTCGCGTGGGTTACACGTGGCCCGGTCTCCCCGCGCGCGGCTCCGGCCGCCGTCCCGACTGGCGGGTCGTCCTGGCGTACGTCGTCCTGGTCGCCGTGGTGGCGGTCCTCGCCGTGTGGAGAGTCGCCCGCCTGCGCTGACGGGCCTGTCGGTGCCACGCCGTACGATCGAGGAATGAGCACGCGGATCGCCTTCCTCAAGGGCCACGGGACCGAGAACGACTTCGTGATCGTCCCGGACCCGGAGAACGTCGTCGACCTCCCCCCGGCCGCCGTCGCCGCCCTGTGCGACCGGCGCGCGGGCATCGGCGGTGACGGGCTGCTGCACGTCGTGCGCTCCGCCGCGCACCCCGAGGCGCGGGACATGGCGACCGAGGCCGAGTGGTTCATGGACTACCGCAACGGCGACGGCTCGATCGCCGAGATGTGCGGCAACGGCGTGCGCGTGTTCGCCCGCTACCTCCAGCACGCGGGACTCGTCCCCGAGGGTGACATCGCCGTCGCCACGCGCGCGGGCGTCAAGAGCGCGCACATCGCCAAGGACGGCGACATCACCGTCGGCATGGGCCGGGCGCGCCTCCCCGAGGGCGAGGTCACCGTGAGCGTCGGCGAGCGCAGCTGGCCCGCGCGGAACGTGAACATGGGCAACCCGCACGCCGTCGCCTTCGTCGAGGACCTCGCGCACGCCGGCGACCTGTACAGCCCGCCGCCCTTCAGCCCCGCCTCCGCCTACCCGGACGGGGTCAACGTCGAGTTCGTCGTCGACCGCGGCCCTGGGCACGTCGCCCTGCGCGTGCACGAGCGGGGCTCCGGCGAGACCCGCTCCTGCGGCACCGGCGCGTGTGCCGTCGCCGTGGCCACCGCCCGCAGGGACGGCGCCGACCCGGCCGTCACCGGGACCCCGGCCACATACACCGTGGACGTCCCCGGCGGCCGTCTGGTGATCACCGAGCGGCCCGACGGCGAGATCGAGATGACCGGACCCGCAGTGATCGTCGCCACAGGCGAGATCGACCCCGAGTGGCTGGAAAACGCCGCTCGTTGACGCCATGACGGCTTCGTATCGCAGGTGTGTGCGGGCGTGGACGGCGCGACCGCACACCTGAGGCACGGTCAGGGATTCGAAATGGCTGCCCGTCCTGATTCTGGTGGCGCAAAACCGTAAACCCCCAAATCGTCGCTCGAATGGGTGATCCGTTTCACGCTCGGCGAGAGGCGGTCAGTCGCACGTGATGGGCTCGGTAGCATCAAGCACCGGCCCGGACGGGGGACTCTGCCAGTCCCCTGAGCCGTGTCCGCCCTGGGACACCCCGTCCGCCGGTCCACGCAGCCGGAGGTGCCCATGAGTGCGGAGGCCACGAACCCTGCGACGCCGGGCCCGGTAGCGCCGGCCACGCCCCGCAGGCGCAGCCTGCCCCGGATCGACCTGCGCCGCCTGGGCCGGGCCGCCCTGCTCGGCAGCCCCTCCCGGGGCCGGCTGCCCGACGCGATCGGCCATGTCGTCGAGGCCCACCGCGCCCACCACCCGGATGCCGACCTCGAACCCCTGCGCCGCGCCTATGTGCTCGCCGAGTCCTCGCACCGCGGCCAGATGCGCAAGAGCGGCGAGCCGTACATCACCCACCCGCTCGCCGTGACCCTGATCCTCGCCGAACTCGGCGCGGAGACCACCACCTTGACGGCCTCTCTGCTCCACGACACCGTCGAGGACACCGATGTGACGCTCGACCAGGTGCGCGAGCAGTTCGGCGAGGAGGTGCGCTACCTCGTCGACGGCGTCACCAAGCTGGAGAAGGTCGACTACGGCGCCGCCGCCGAACCCGAGACCTTCCGCAAGATGCTCGTCGCCACCGGCAGCGACGTCCGCGTGATGTCGATCAAACTCGCCGACCGGCTGCACAACATGCGCACCCTCGGCGTGATGCGCCCCGAGAAACAGGAGCGCATCGCCAAGATCACCCGGGACTTCCTCATCCCGCTCGCCGAACGCCTCGGTGTCCAGGCCCTCAAGACCGAGCTGGAGGACCTCGTCTTCGCGATCCTCCATCCCGAGGAGTACGAGCGCACCCGCGAGCTGATCGTCGACAACGCCTCCCGTGCGGACGACCCCCTCGCCGAGTTCGCCGACGCCATGCGCGCGGTCCTGCGCGAGGCCGGCATCCAGGCCGAAGTCCTCATCCGGACACGGCACTTCGTCTCCGTCCACCGGGTCTCACGCAAGCGCGGCCAACTGCGCGGCTGCGACTTCGGCCGCCTGCTGGTGCTCGTCAACGAGGACGCGGACTGTTACGCCGTCCTCGGTGAACTGCACACCTGTATGACGCCCGTCGTCTCGGAGTTCAAGGACTTCATCGCCGTACCCAAGTTCAACCTGTACCAGTCGCTGCACACCGCCGTCGCCCGCGAGGACGGCCAGGTCGCCGAAGTCCTCATCCGCACCCACCAGATGCACAAGGTCGCCGAGGCCGGCGTCGTCGCGCTCGGCAATCCCTACGTCGGTCCGCAGGAGGAGCAGACCCGCGAGGGCGCCCCGGCGGACGGGGACCGGCTCGACGGGGAGCGCGCCGACGGGGAGCGGGTCGACCCGACCCGGCCCGGCTGGCTCTCCCGCCTCCTCGCCTGGCAGGAGGCCGCGCCCGACACCGACACCTTCTGGTCCACCCTGCGCGAGGACCTCGCCCAGGACCGCGAGATCACCGTCTTCCGCCCCGACGGCGGCACCCTCGGCCTCCCCGAGGGCGCCACCTGCGTCGACGCCGCCTACGCGCAGTACGGCGAGGACGCGCACGCCTGCATCGGCGCCCGCGTCAACGGCCGGCTCGCCACCCTGAGCACCGTGCTGCGGGACGGCGACACCGTCCAGCTCCTCATGGGCCAGGACCCCGCCTCCGAGCCCTCCAGGGAGTGGCTGGAGCACGCCCACACCCCCGCCGCGCGGATCGCCATCCAGCGCTGGCTCGCGACGCATCCGGCCCCGGCGGAGGAGGACACGGGAGAGGCGGCCGAGGGCCGGACCGGATCCGCCGTACGGACCGATGCCACCGAGACACCGGCCCCCGCACCGGCTCCCGACCCGACCGCCGACACCCCCCTGTCCCGCCCCGACACCGCCATCACCGTCGTCGGCCGGCCGGACGCCGGCGTACGCCTCGCCGGCTGCTGCACCCCCGTACCGGCCGACGAGGTCACCGGCTTCGCCGTACGCGGGGGAGTGGTGACCGTGCACCGCGCGGAGTGCGCCGCGGTGGCCCGCATGACCGACGCGGGGCGCGCGGCCGTCGACGTGCGCTGGGGCGACACCACCGAGTGCCGGGTCACCCTGGTCGCCGAGTCGTTCGGCCGTCCCCATCTGCTCGCCGACCTCACGGAGGCCATGGCCCTGGAGGGCGCCGAGATCGTCTCCGCGACCGTCGAACCCCCGAGCCAGCAGCGCGTACGCCACACGTACACCGTCCAGCTCCCCGACGCGGCCCATCTGCCCACCCTCATGCGCGCCATGCGGAACGTCCCCGGCGTCTACGACGTGAGCCGCGCCCAGCACCACGCCTCGGCCTCCTGAGCCACCCGTTCGGGTGGGCCGGGCGCGCGTCGCCGTCGCAGGGCAGGTGAGCGCTGGTAGCGGTGATGCATGCTGCTCACCCCCCGCTCCTCGGGGCTGCGCCCCGGGGCTCCCCGTCCACGTGCCGCCTCCCGTCGGCTGAAGTCCGCGCTGCTCGCCTCAGCCGTCTCCGTCTGCCTCGTCGCGGCGAGCGCCCCGGCGGAACCGCTCGGCGTCGGCGACCGCCTCTTCCCCCAGCTGGGCAACCCCGGCTACGACGTCGCGGCGTACGACCTCTCCTTCACGTACTCCGGCTCCAACAGCAAGCCGCTGCAGGCGGTCACCACCCTCGACGCCTGGACCACCACGACCCTGGACCGGATCAACCTCGACTTCGCGCGGGGCAAGGTCGAGTCGGTCGAGGTCAACGGCAGGCCCGCCACGTTCGAGAGCGCCGGCGACGACCTGGTCGTCACCCCCGAAACCCCGCTGACCGCGGGAAGCTGGACGCGGATCACCGTGCGGCACACCAGCGATCCGGTGGGCCCCGGCGACCGGGAGGGCGGCTGGGTGCGCACCGCCGACGGTCTCGCCATGGCCAACCAGGCCGATGTCGCCCACCTGGTGTTCCCGTGCAACGACCACCCCTCCGACAAGGCGATGTTCACCATCCGGATCACCGCCCCCGACGACTACACGGCCGTCGCCAACGGGCTGCCCACCGGCGCCGAACGCGCCGGCGGGACGACCACCTGGACGTACCGCACCCAGCACCCCATGGCCACCGAGCTCGCCCAGGTCTCCATCGGCCGCTCCACCGTCCTGCACCGCGACGGCCCGCGCGGTCTGCCGGTCCGGGACGTGGTGCCCACGAAGGACCGAGCGGTGCTCGAACCCTGGCTCAAGAAGACCCCCGACCAGATCACCTGGATGGAGAACAAGGTCGGGCCCTACCCCTTCGAGACCTACGGCGTGCTCATGGCCGAGGCCGACACCGGCTTCGAACTCGAGACGCAGACCCTGTCCCTCTTCGAGAAGGACCTCTTCACCGAGCCCGGCTACCCCAAGTGGTACATCGAGTCGATCATGGTGCACGAGCTGTCCCACCAGTGGTTCGGCGACAGCGTCAGCCCGCGCGTCTGGTCCGACCTCTGGCTCAACGAGGGCCACGCCACCTGGTACGAGGCCCTCTACGCCGAGGAGAAGGGCGGCCCCACCCTTCAGGAGCGCATGAAGGCGGCGTACGGCGCGTCCGATCGCTGGCGCGCCGCCGGCGGCCCCCCTGCGCTCCCCAAGCCGCCCGCCCCCGGCGAGAAGATCAGCATCTTCCGCCCGAACGTCTACGACGGGGCCGCCCTCGCCCTGTTCGCCCTGCGCCAGGAGATCGGCGTGAAGGCGTTCGAACAGCTCGAGCGGGACTGGGTGCGCGACCACAGGGACTCCACCGCCACCACGGCGGACTTCCGGCGGCTCGCCGAGGAGATCTCCGGACGCGACCTCGGCGACTTCTTCCAGGCCTGGCTGTACGGGGAGAGGACCCCGCCCATGCCCGGTCACCCCGACTGGAAGCCGACCCCGGCGACCAAGGCGCCCAAGGCCTCACAGGTCCCGCGCGCCACCAAGACCCCGTAAGTCCCGCCCACCCCACAGGCCCCTTGGGCACCCGAATAAGGCCGTGACGAGACGGGGCGTACCGTGCGACCATCGTCAGGTCGGCGCCGCACGGGGCACGGGAATCTCCCGGGGTACTCGTGCGTTGTCCACCATGCACGGTGAACTCCGCCGCATCGGTACCCCCAACGACGTAAGGACCCAATGACCTCCTCTTCTTCCCCTTCCCAGGACACCAAGCGCTTCGCGCACGCCTACCCCGAAGGTCTTCGGGCCGATGCCCTGATGGAAGAGGACGTCGCCTGGAGCCACGAGATCGACGGAGAGCGGGACGGCGACCAGTTCGACCGCTCCGAGCGCGCGGCCCTGCGCCGCGTCGCGGGCCTCTCCACCGAGCTCGAGGACGTCACCGAGGTCGAGTACCGCCAGCTCCGCCTGGAGCGGGTCGTCCTCGTCGGCGTCTGGACCACGGGGACCGTGCAGGACGCGGACAACTCCCTCGCGGAGCTCGCCGCCCTCGCGGAGACCGCGGGCGCGCTCGTGCTCGACGGCGTGATCCAGCGCCGCGACAAGCCCGACGCGGCCACCTACATCGGCTCCGGCAAGGCCGACGAACTGCGGGACATCGTCCTCGAGACGGGCGCGGACACCGTCATCTGCGACGGTGAGCTCAGCCCGGGCCAGCTCATCCATCTCGAGGACGTCGTCAAGGTCAAGGTCATCGACCGTACGGCCCTGATCCTCGACATCTTCGCCCAGCACGCGAAGTCCCGAGAGGGCAAGGCGCAGGTCGCCCTCGCGCAGATGCAGTACATGCTGCCGCGACTGCGCGGCTGGGGTCAGTCGCTGTCCCGGCAGATGGGCGGCGGCAAGGGCGGCGGCCTCGCCACCCGTGGTCCCGGTGAGACCAAGATCGAGACGGACCGGCGACGGATCCGCGAGAAGATGGCGAAGATGCGCCGGGAGATCGCGGAGATGAAGACCGGCCGCGAGATCAAGCGCCAGGAGCGCAAGCGCCACAAGGTGCCGTCCGTCGCCATCGCGGGCTACACCAACGCCGGCAAGTCCTCCCTGCTCAACCGGCTCACCGGTGCGGGCGTCCTCGTCGAGAACGCCCTGTTCGCGACCCTCGATCCCACCGTGCGCCGGGCCGAGACCCCGAGCGGCCGCCTGTACACGCTGGCGGACACCGTCGGCTTCGTCCGGCACCTGCCGCACCACCTGGTCGAGGCGTTCCGCTCCACCATGGAGGAGGTCGGCGAGTCCGACCTGATCCTGCACGTGGTGGACGGCTCCCACCCCAACCCGGAGGAGCAGCTCGCCGCCGTGCGCGAGGTGGTCCGTGACGTCGGCGCCATCGGCGTGCCCGAGATCGTCGTGATCAACAAGGCGGACGCGGCCGATCCGCTGACCCTCCAGCGGCTGATGCGGATCGAGAAGCGCTCCATCGCCGTCTCGGCCCGCACCGGCCAGGGCATCGAGGAACTGCTCGCGCTCATCGACAGCGAGCTGCCGCGGCCCTCGGTCGAGATCGAGGCGCTGGTGCCGTACACCCACGGCAAGCTCGTCGCCCGCGCCCACACCGAGGGCGAGGTGATCTCCGCGGAGCACACGGCGGAGGGCACGCTCCTCAAGGTGCGGGTGCACGAGGAACTGGCCGCCGACCTCGCACCGTACGTCCCGGCCCCGCTCGCCTGACCGGCGGACGAAGGCCCGCCCCCTCTCTCACGGGGGCGGGCCTTCGTCATGTCCGCGGTGCGTCTCCTACCGGGCGAACTTGTCGCTCACCGACTCGTACACACCCTTGGCCACCTCACCCAGCCGAGGCCCCGCGAGCCAGCCCGAACGCACCGGCCCGATCGATGTGTTGGACACCAGCGCCGGCTTGCCGTCCGACCCCGTCGCCACCCAGCCACCGCCGGACGAACCACCCGTCATCGTGCAGCCGATCCGGTACATCGTCGGGTCCGACTCACTGAACGACAGCCGCCCCGGCCTGTCCTGGCACTGGTAGAGCTTGAGCCCGTCGAACGGCGCCGCCGCCGGGTAGCCCGTCGCGGTGATGCTGTCCACCTTCGGCACCGCCGGGGCGTTGAAGTCCACCGGCAGCGCCGAACCGACCGTCTCCTCCAGCGACTTGCCGGTACCACCGGCCTCCGGCGTCACATGGATGACGGCGAAGTCGTACGGCGCCCCGTCACCGCCCGTCTCCCCGCCCTGCGCGATCCACTGGTCCGAGGTCTTCACCCAGTCGCCCCACCAGACGCCGTACGGAGCGGACTCCTCCCTGGTCGCCGACTGCATCTGCTCGGAGGACAGACCCTTGTCGTTGTACGACGGCACGAACGCGATGTTGCGGTACCAGCCGCCCTTCTTGCCCGCGTGCACACAGTGGCCCGCCGTCCACACCAGGTTCGACTTGCCCGGGTGGGCCGGGTCCTTCACGACCGTCGCCGAGCAGACCATCGTGCCCTCGGGGGAGTCGAAGAACACCTTGCCCGCCTCGGGGGCGTTGGCGTGGTACGTCGTCGGTACGGCCTTGGCGTCCACGGCTTCCGGCGTCGGGTCGGTCACCCCCTGGTCGCCGGAGAGGTCGTTGTCGTCCACCCCCCGGTCCGGGTCCTCCGCCTCCCGCATCCGGTCCGGGTCCCACAGGCCCTTGATGATCGGGTTGACGTAGTCCTGGGCCTCACGCAGCCAGTCGTCCTTGTCCCAGTTCTTCCATGCGCCGTTCTTCCACTTGTCCAGATCGATCCCGTGCTCCTTGAGCCGGTCCTTGATGTCGTCCGGGATCTTGATCTTTCCGTCACCGCCCGCCGTGGCCGAGGCACTGGCCTGGCCGTCCGCGGTGGTGTCGCCCGAGTCGCAGGCGGTCGCGGTGAGCGCGAGGACCGAGGCGAGGGCGACTGCTCCGAGCACGGGGGAGGTTCTGCGGCGCGCGTTCCCCCCTCGACGAGCGGTGAACGACGGCCGTATCGATCGCATGGTCTGACTCCCCCTGCTGTCAACGAACTTGAAACGCCTCCACACGATATGCGTTCGCTGTGGGGGACTTCCGACGGGAGGGCAACGGTTCCGTCACGGCAAGGATCTTGGGGCAACCCGTAACCGGGGCAGCCGTCCGGGGTTGGTAGCGGTGGGGGGTCCGCTGCGCGCGCTCGGCCCCCTGAACTGCGGGAGGACAGGGAACCGTGACCGAGCCAGTGCCCGAGGAGGTTCCGTCGGGGCGATCCGCCGGACCATCGCCCGCCGGACGGTCCCCCGTCGGCCAGGCCGGCCGACGGCCCACGCACGAGGGGATCCTCCGGCGCCAGTCGGCACGCGAGTCGGCGGCCCGCACCTATGCGCGCGCCCTGCCCATCGTGCCGGTCCGGGCCCGGGGACTGACCATCGAGGGCGCCGACGGCCGCCGCTACCTCGACTGCCTCTCCGGCGCCGGCACCCTCGCGCTCGGCCACAACCACCCCGTCGTCCTGGAGGCCATCCGCAAGGTCCTCGACTCGGGGGCGCCCCTGCACATCCTCGACCTCGCCACCCCGGTCAAGGACGCCTTCATCACCGAGCTCTTCCGCACCCTGCCACCCGCTCTCGCCGACCGCGCCCGCGTGCAGTTCTGCGGGCCCGCGGGCACGGACGCCGTGGAGGCCGCGCTCAAACTCGTCCGCGCCGCCACCGGCCGCACGGGGGTCCTGGCCTTCACCGGCGCCTACCACGGCATGACCACCGGCTCCCTCGAAGCCTCCGGCGGCGCCTTCGACGTCCGGGTGGCGCGACTGCCCTATCCGCAGGACTACCGCTGCCCCTTCGGCGTCGGCGGCGCACGCGGCGCCGAACTCGCCGCCCGCTGGACCGAGTCCGTCCTCGACGACCCCAAGTCCGGCGTGCGACACCCGGCCGGGATGATCCTCGAGCCCGTCCAGGGCGAGGGCGGCGTCATCCCCGCCCCGGACACCTGGATGCGGCGCATGCGGCAGATCACCGCCGACCGCTCCATCCCTCTCATCGCCGACGAGGTCCAGACCGGCGTCGGACGCACCGGCGCCTTCTGGGCGGTGGAACACAGCGGGATCAGCCCCGATGTGATGGTCCTCTCCAAAGCCATCGGCGGCAGCCTGCCCCTCGCCGTCGTCGTCTACCGCGACGACCTCGACGTCTGGGAACCGGGCGCCCACGCGGGCACCTTCCGCGGCAACCAACTCGCCATGGCCGCCGGCACGGCCACCCTCGCCCACGTCCGGGAGAACCGCCTCGCCGAACGCGCGGCCACCCTGGGAGCCCACCTGCTGGACCAACTCCGGTGCCTCGCCCAGCATTTCCCGTGCATCGGGGACGTGCGCGGACGCGGACTGATGATCGGGGTCGAACTGGTCGACCCGGAAGCTGAGCCCCGCCCGCCTGAGCCGTCCGCGTCGGCTCACGGCCCCCACCCCGCCGCTCCCGCGCTCGCCGCCGCCGTCCAGCAGGAGTGTCTGCGCCGCGGCCTGATCGTCGAACTGGGGGGCCGCCATGCCGGCGTCGTACGCCTTCTTCCGCCCCTGACGATCACCGACGAGCAGGCGGCCGCCGTACTCGACCGGCTGGCCGACGCGATCGAGGCGGCGGCCCGCCACCACGCCCACCACAGGGGCCAGAGCGAGAAGGACCAGCCGCGCCGGCCTCCCGCGCCCCCACCGCCGTTCCGGACCGGCACGCAGCCGACCGCGTCGGCCCCACCCGCTGAGGAACGACCATGAACAACTCCCCTGCGCCCACCGGCTCTCCCGGCCCCACTTCGGTCGATTCCGCCACATCGGCATCCACCTCCTCCGTTTCCACCACACCGGCATCCACCTCCTCCGTTCCGTCGATCCACGCCGCACCGAACGCTTCCGTCCCTCCTCAGCAGCGCCACGCCACTCCCGCCGAAGCCGCGCACCGCGGCCCGGCCCACCTCCTGGACCACGCCGACCCGCACACCGCCGCCCAGGCGGCGGCCGTGGAGAACCTGCTGCGCTGCTGGGTGCGAGAGACCGGCCTGCCCGCCGCCCCCGCCGACGGCATCCTCCGCGTGCCGCTGCCCGCCAGCGGCACCGCCCTGCTCACCCCCGTCCACCACTGGTCCCCGACCGGCTGGCACCGCTTCGGCCTCCCACGCCTGGCCGACGCCCCGGAACAGTCCCCACCCGCGGACGCCGTCACGGTCGCCGCCTTGCTGTCCCGCGAGACTCCCGAACCGCCCAGCCCATCCGGGACACCCGAGCCGCCCAGGCCATCCATCCCCCCTCGATCGGCCGGTCACAGCACCGACCCGGTGGACCTGGTGTCCCGGGTCGCCGACTCCGTCCGCCGCACCGCGGACTTCATCAGCGACCGCCGCAGCCACCCCGCCGACGGCCCCGACCTGTTCCTCTCCGCCGAACAGTCACTGCTCCTCGGGCACCCGCTGCACCCGACCCCGAAGAGCCGAGAAGGCCTCTCCGACGCGGAAGCCCGCCTGTACTCACCCGAGTTGCGCGGCTCCTTCCCCCTGCACTGGCTTGCTGTCGCTCCTTCCGTGCTGGCCACCGACTCCGCCTGGACCGTAGGCGGCCGTGCCCTCCCCGCCCAGCGGCTGACGGCCCGACTCGCCGGCGCCGAACCGCCCTCGCTCGACCGCCCCGCGGCGCCCGACGGCTACGCCCTCCTGCCGACGCACCCCTGGCAACTGCGTGAGGTCCGGCACCGCCCAGAGATCGCCGCCCTGTTCGAAGCCGGGCTGCTCCGGGACCTCGGTGCCCAGGGCGAACCGTGGTACCCGACGTCCTCCGTACGCACCGTCCACCGGTCCGGTGCCCCGGCGATGCTCAAACTGTCGCTGGGCCTGCGCATCACCAACTCCCGCCGAGAGAACCTGCGCAAGGAACTCCACCGCGGCGTCGAAGTCCACCGTCTGCTGCGCACCAACCTCTCCCGCCAGTGGCAGTCGGCCCATCCCGGTTTCGACATCGTCCGCGATCCGGCCTGGCTGGCCGTGGACGGGACCGACGGACGCCCGGTGCCCGGACTCGACGTCGTGATCCGCCACAACCCCTTCGCCCCCACGGACGACGTCTCCTGCATCGCCGGCCTCGTCTCGCTCCGCCCGTACCCCGCAGCCGCGACGGCCGCCCCGGACCCGCGTCCCGCGCAGAGCTCACGACTGGCCCAGATCGTCACCCGCCTCGCCGCACGGACAGGACGCCCTCTCACCACGGTCGCCGCCGAGTGGTTCCTGCGATACCTGGAACACGTCGTACGCCCGGTGCTCTGGCTCGACGGAGAAACGGGCATCGCCCTGGAGGCCCACCAGCAGAACACGCTGCTCGTGCTGGACTCCGACGGCTGGCCCTCCGGCGGCCGGTACCGCGACAACCAGGGCTACTACTTCCGTGACTCCCGCCGCGCGGAACTCGAAGCCCGGCTGCCCGGTATCGGCGAGCACAGCGACACCTTCGTCTCCGACGAGGTCACCGACGAGCGCTTCGCCTACTACCTGGGTATCAACAACGTCCTCGGTCTCATCGGAGCCTTCGGCTCACAGCGTCTCGCCGACGAGCGCCTGCTGCTCGCCGCCTTCCGCCGCTTTCTCACCGCCGCGGCCGGCGGTCCCCACCGGCTGCGCAGCACGCTGCCCGCCCGCCTCCTCGACTCACCCGTGCTGCGCTGCAAGGCCAATCTGCTGACCCGGCTGCACGGCATGGACGAACTCGTCGGCCCGGTCGAGACCCAGTCCGTGTACGTCACCATCGCCAACCCCCTGCACTCCTGAACCGTCCGCATCACGACTTCGACTCCCTTCGTCTTCAGGAACACGGCCCGACCCCGCACAGGCTTGAGAGGAGCCCACCGTGCCGCCCAGCGACACCCGTGCCGCAGCCGTCGCCGTCCGCACAGGCCCGCTCGACCGCCTGGGCGACTGGGGCCCCACCCCCACACCCGCGGGTGTCTTCCACCTCGTCCCCGTCCAGGTCGACCGCGACCTCCCCCGGATCTGCCGGTGGATGAACGAGCCGGCGATCTCGGCGTTCTGGGACCTGGCGGGACCCCGGACACTGACCGAACGGCACCTGCGCCGCCAACTGGCAGACGACTCCCACAGCGTCCCGTGCCTCGGCGTGCTGGAGGGCACGCCCATGAGCTACTGGGAGATCTACCGGGCGGATCTCGACCCGCTGGCCCGCCATTACCCCGTCCGGCCTCATGACACCGGCATCCATCTCCTCATCGGAGGCTCCGGCACCCGTGGGCGAGGACTCGGCGGCCTCCTGCTGAGAGCTGTCGCCGACCTCGTCCTCGACAGGAGACCCGCTTGCTCACGTGTCGTCGCTGAACCCGACCTTCGCAACACCCCTTCCCTCGCGGCCTTCCTCCGCGCCGGGTTCCGCTTCTGCGCCGAGGTCGACCTGCCCGCCAAGCGGGCCGCTCTCATGGCCAGAGACAGGAACCTCCGTGATGTCTTGTGACTCTGAGTAGCCGTGCTGTCACAGGAGGAACGCCTCGGAATTCCGGCCGGTTCCCACCCGTCCCGAAAACCCCGAGAATTTTTTCCCGGCCTTCCATTCCCCCGGCCCCGGCAACCCCACCGATGTCCCGCAGACCCTTCCCCGGCCCCGAATCCGAGAAGCCCCGCACCGTGATTCCCTCACCGCTCTTCCCGCCGACCACCTGCTCGATCACCCGTTTGTCAGTGCCGCGCCGTAGGGTGGTCGCGCTATGACGAAGCCCTCACTCCCCGAACTCCTCCACGCCGCCGTCGCCGCAGTCGGAGGTACGGAGCGCCCCGGCCAGGTGGCCATGGCCGAAGCCGTCGCGGAGGCGATCGACGACGGCTCCCACCTCCTGGTCCAGGCCGGCACCGGTACCGGTAAGTCACTGGGCTACCTGGTGCCCGCCCTCGCGCACGGCGAGCGGGTCGTGGTCGCCACCGCCACGCTGGCCCTGCAGCGCCAGCTCGTGGAGCGGGATCTGCCGCGCACGGTCGAGGCGCTGCATCCGCTGCTGCGCAGGCGCCCGGAGTTCGCGATGCTCAAGGGCCGCTCGAACTACCTGTGCCTGCACCGTCTGCACGAGGGCGTCCCGCAGGACGAGGAGGAGGGCCTCTTCGACCAGTTCGAGGCGGCCGCGCCCAGCAGCAAGCTGGGCCAGGACCTGCTGCGGTTGCGGGACTGGTCGGACGAGACCGAGTCCGGCGACCGCGACGACCTCACCCCCGGCGTGTCCGACCGGGCCTGGGCCCAGGTGTCGGTGTCCTCGCGGGAATGCCTCGGGGCGACCAAGTGCGCTTACGGCGCCGAGTGCTTCGCGGAGATGGCCCGTGAGCGCGCCAAGCTGGCCGAGGTCGTCGTCACCAACCACGCCCTGCTGGCCATCGATGCCATCGAGGGCGCCCCGGTCCTCCCTCAGCACGAGGTGCTGATCGTCGACGAGGCGCACGAACTGGTGTCGAGGGTCACCGGCGTCGCCACCGGCGAGCTCACCCCGGGGCAGGTCAACCGGGCGGTGCGGCGGGCCGCGAAACTGGTCAACGAGAAGGCGGCCGACCAGCTCCAGACCGCCGCCGAGGGATTCGAGCGGCTGATGGAGCTGGCGCTGCCGGGCCGCCTGGAGGAGATCCCGGAGGACCTCAACTACGCCCTCATGGCCCTGCGCGACGCCGCGAGAACCGTCATCTCCGCCATCGGGGCCACCCGCGACAAGTCCGTCCAGGACGAGGACGCGGTCCGCAAGCAGGCGCTCGCCTCGGTGGAGAGCGTGCACGACGTTGCGGAGCGGATCGTGGGCGGCTCCGAGTACGACGTCGTCTGGTACGAACGCCACGACCGCTTCGGCGTCTCCCTGCGCGTGGCCCCCATGTCCGTGTCGGGCCTGCTGAGGGAGAAGCTCTTCGCCGACCGCTCGGTGACCCTGGCCTCGGCGACCCTGAAGCTCGGCGGGGACTTCAACGGCGTGGGCGCCTCCCTGGGACTCGCCCCGGAGGGCACCGAGGGAGACGACCTTCCCCCGTGGAAGGGCATCGACGTGGGATCGCCCTTCGACTACCGCAAGCAGGGCATCCTGTATGTCGCCAAGCACCTGTCCCGCCCCGCGCGCGACGGCGATCGCGCCGACATGCTGGACGAACTCACCGAACTGATCCAGGCGGCCGGCGGCCGCACCCTCGGCCTCTTCTCCTCCATGCGCGCCGCCCAGCTCGCCGCCGAGGAGCTGCGCGGCCGGATCCCGGAGTTCCCGATCCTCCTCCAGGGCGAGGAGACCCTGGGAGAGCTGATCAAGAACTTCGCGGCCGATCCGAAGACCTGTCTCTTCGGGACCCTGTCGCTCTGGCAGGGGGTCGACGTGCCGGGGGCCAGCTGTCAGCTGGTGGTCATGGACAAGATCCCGTTCCCGCGTCCCGACGACCCGCTGATGAGCGCCCGCCAGAAGGCCGTGGAGGACGCGGGAGGCAACGGCTTCATGGCCGTGGCCGCCACGCACGCGGCGCTGCTCATGGCTCAGGGCGCCGGCCGCCTGGTCCGCGCGTCGGGGGACCGGGGCGTGGTCGCCGTACTGGATCAGCGACTGGCGACGGCCCGCTACGGGAGCTATCTCAAGGCCTCCCTGCCCGACTTCTGGTACACCACGGACCGCAACCAGGTGCGGAAGTCGCTCGCGGCGATCGATGCCGTGGCCCGGCAGGCCGAGGCGGAGTAGGCCGGGGTGGCCCGTCCCCGTACCGGTGCGGGCCACCTCTTCGCCGGCAGGTGTGCGCCTGGCGTGTGACGTGTGGCGGCACAGCACAGGGCCCCGGAACCGGCGCAGGGATCCCGGGGCCCAGTCAAGGGAGGGCGGAGGAGGTGAGGCCGCCCGCCGTGCTCAGACGCGGCGGAGGACCGCCACCACCTTGCCGAGGATCGTCGCGTCGTCGCCGGGGATCGGCTCGTACGCCGCGTTGTGCGGGAGCAGCCACACATGGCCGTCCTCGCGCTTGAACCTCTTCACGGTGGCCTCGCCGTCGAGCATGGCCGCCACGATGTCGCCGTTCTCGGCGACGGGCTGACGGCGGACGGTGACCCAGTCGCCGTCGCAGATCGCCGCTTCGATCATCGAGTCGCCGACGACCTTCAGCACGAACAGCTCACCGTCGCCCACGAGCTGCCTCGGGAGCGGGAAGACGTCCTCGACGGACTCCTCGGCGAGGATCGGGCCACCTGCGGCGATCCGGCCCACCAGCGGGACGTACGACGCGGCGGGCTTGCCGGCGGTGTCCGTGGGCTGCACGGAGACGGCCTGGTCGGAGCCGCGGACCTCGTACGCGCGCGGGCGGTGCGGGTCACGGCGCAGGAAGCCCTTGCGCTCCAGCGCCATCAACTGGTGCGCCACCGAGGATGTGCTGGACAGGCCGACGGCCTGGCCGATCTCCCGCATGGACGGCGGGTAGCCGCGCCGCTGTACGGAGTCCCGGATGACCTCGATCACCCGGCGCTGCCGGTCGGTCAGGCCCGAGCTGTCCGCCCGGATGCCTGGAGGTCGGCCCGGCAGGGAGCGCTTGTGCCCCTCCGGGTTCACGGCTTCGTTCATCGCATGCACCGGCTCGAGTCGGCCCTGGGAGCGGTCCTGGGCGGTGATGGTGGCGCTGTCTGCGGTGGTGGTCACGTCGTCGGCCCCTCTCGATTGTCTCCCTGCTGGACAACGGTAGTTGCTTTCGAAAGGTTGCGCCAAACACACGTTCGAGTGAAAAAGCGCGGTTAGCCTGACTTGATCATGTGTCGGGGTGTATGGCCAACGCGGTGACTGGCGGACGCAAGAGCCCGTTGTTGTACTCTTCACCGCCGGGGTCGCCCCCCCTTGTGGGCTGTCGCCCCAGTCTGCCATCACGTTTCCGGCAGGCCTGGCGGCGGGCCCGCTCTGTGCGAGAGTCCCACGGGTCCTCCCTGCAGCGCTCACGATATCGCCGTATGCGTCACGCGGACATGGTTGTACACGCGCGCGTGGAGGCCGGTTTCGCATGCTCGCCGTGACCGTGGGAACGCGTGCGGTGAGGGCTTCGACCGCGACACGCGATACGGCCTGGGTGAATGGGCCAAGCCCCATATCTAGTGCTTGGATGTCGCCAGCGGCCCACAAGTTGTGGTGCCCCTGGTCTTCAGAACCCCTTGGATCGCCTATGCTTGGGGCTGCTTCGAGGGGCCCATGAGGCCCGGCGAGGCTACTGAGTCTGCTGTGAGGAGGGTTGGGACTTCATGCACTGCCCCTTCTGCAGGCACCCCGACAGCCGTGTTGTCGACAGCCGTACGACGGACGACGGCACGTCCATCCGCAGGCGCCGCCAGTGTCCCGACTGCTCCCGTCGTTTCACGACCGTGGAGACGTGCTCTCTCATGGTGGTGAAGCGGTCCGGAGTCACCGAGCCGTTCAGCCGCACCAAGGTCATCAACGGCGTGCGCAAGGCGTGCCAGGGACGGCCTGTCACCGAGGACGCACTCGCCCAGCTCGGCCAGCGGGTCGAGGAGGCGGTGCGGGCCACCGGAAGCGCCGAGCTCACCACCCACGACGTGGGGCTGGCCATACTCGGCCCGTTGCAGGAACTCGACCTCGTCGCCTATCTGCGGTTCGCCTCGGTCTATCGGGCCTTCGACTCGCTCGAGGACTTCGAGGCCGCGATCGCGGAACTGAGGGACCAGACGGGACGCTCCACCGCGGACGACGACGACCGCGAAGACGGCCCCGGAGCCGTCACGGGGGGCCGGGAAGACGACGGCGGGCGCGGAGGGACCACGCGGGTCCCCGAGCCCGCCCACTCCGCCGACTGACCCGGCGGGCCGGAACCGGGGCCAAGGCTCCGGATCCGGTCGGGCGGCGGCGGACCAAGACTTGCTGCGGACCATGTGCATCGACGTCCGCAGCATCAGACACAACACCGTGCCACGGGAACATCGTGGCATTTCAGGGCGTTTTTGCCTGTACAGGGAGGCGGCATGACAGAGACGGCGAGCGGTCCGGCACGAGGGTCCCGCGCGAAGGGCGCGAAGACCGCCAAGGGCCTGCGTATCGAGCGCATCCACACCACCCCCGGCGTGCACCCGTACGACGAGGTGGTCTGGGAGCGTCGTGACGTCGTCATGACCAACTGGCGCGACGGCTCGGTCAACTTCGAGCAGCGTGGCGTCGAGTTCCCCGACTTCTGGTCGGTGAACGCGGTCAACATCGTCACCAGCAAGTACTTCCGCGGTGCCGTCGGCACGCCCCAGCGGGAGGTCAGCCTCAAGCAGCTGATCGACCGCATCGTGAAGACGTACTCGAAGGCCGGCGAGGACCACAAGTACTTCGCCTCGCCCGCCGACGTCGAGATCTTCGAGCACGAGCTGGCCTACGCCCTGCTGCACCAGATCTTCAGCTTCAACAGCCCCGTCTGGTTCAACGTCGGCACCCCGCAGCCCCAGCAGGTCTCCGCCTGCTTCATCCTGGCCGTCGACGACTCCATGGAGTCGATCCTCGACTGGTACAAGGAAGAGGGCATGATCTTCAAGGGCGGCTCCGGCGCCGGCCTGAACCTCTCCCGCATCCGCTCCTCCAAGGAGCTGCTGTCCTCCGGCGGCAACGCCTCCGGGCCGGTCTCCTTCATGCGCGGCGCCGACGCCTCCGCCGGCACCATCAAGTCCGGTGGCGCCACCCGCCGCGCCGCCAAGATGGTCGTCCTCGACGTGGACCACCCCGACATCGAGGACTTCATCGAGACCAAGGTCAAGGAAGAGGAGAAGATCCGCGTCCTGCGGGACGCGGGCTTCGACATGGACCTGGGCGGCGACGACATCACGTCCGTCCAGTACCAGAACGCCAACAACTCGGTCCGGGTGAACGACGAGTTCATGCAGGCCGTCGAGCAGGGCGGCAAGTTCGGCCTGCGTGCCCGGATGACCGGCGAGGTCATCGAGGAGGTCGACGCCAAGGCGCTCTTCCGCAGGATCGCCGAGGCCGCCTGGGCCTGCGCCGACCCCGGTATCCAGTACGACGGCGTCATCAACAACTGGCACACCTGCCCCGAGTCCGGCCGGATCACCGCGTCGAACCCGTGCAGCGAGTACATGCACCTGGACAACACGTCCTGCAACCTCGCCTCGCTGAACCTGATGAAGTTCCTCAAGGACGACGGCAAGGGCACCCAGTCCTTCGACGCCGAGCGCTTCCAGAAGGTCGTCGAGCTCGTCATCACCGCGATGGACATCTCCATCTGCTTCGCCGACTTCCCCACCCAGAAGATCGGCGAGAACACCCGCGCGTTCCGCCAGCTCGGCATCGGCTACGCCAACCTCGGTGCCCTGCTGATGGCCACCGGCCACGCCTACGACTCCGACGGCGGCCGCGCCCTCGCCGGCGCCATCACCTCCCTGATGACCGGCACGGCCTACCGCCGCTCCGCCGAACTGGCCTCGGTCGTCGGCCCGTACGACGGCTACGCCCGCAACGCCGACGCCCACAACCGCGTCATGAAGCAGCACGCCGACGCCAACGGCACGGCCGTGCGCATGGACGACCTCGACACCCCCGTCTGGGCCGCCGCCACGGAGGCCTGGCAGGACGTGCTGCGTCTCGGCGAGAAGAACGGTTTCCGTAACTCCCAGGCGTCCGTGCTCGCCCCGACCGGCACCATCGGTCTCGCGATGTCCTGCGACACCACCGGTGTCGAGCCCGACCTCGCCCTGGTCAAGTTCAAGAAGCTGGTCGGCGGCGGCTCGATGCAGATCGTCAACGGCACCGTCCCGCAGGCCCTGCGCCGCCTGGGCTACCAGGAGGAGCAGATCGAGGCGATCGTCGCCCACATCGCCGAGAACGGCAATGTGATCGACGCCCCCGGCCTCAAGCAGGAGCACTACGAGGTGTTCGACTGCGCCATGGGCGAGCGCGCCATCTCCCCGATGGGCCACGTCCGCATGATGGCCGCTATCCAGCCCTGGATCTCCGGCGCCATCTCCAAGACGGTCAACATGCCGGAGACGGCGACCGTCGAGGAGGTCGAGGAGATCTACTTCGAGGCCTGGAAGCTCGGCGTCAAGGCGCTCGCGATCTACCGCGACAACTGCAAGGTCGGCCAGCCCCTCTCCGCGAAGACGAAGGACACCAAGGAGCAGGAGAAGGCCGAGATCACCGAGAAGGCCGAGGACACGATCCGTGCCGCGGTCGAGAAGGTCGTCGAGTACCGCCCGGTCCGCAAGCGTCTCCCCAAGGGCCGTCCCGGCATCACAACCTCCTTCACGGTCGGTGGCGCCGAGGGCTACATGACGGCCAACTCCTACCCGGACGACGGCCTTGGTGAGGTCTTCCTGAAGATGTCCAAGCAGGGTTCCACCCTCGCCGGCATGATGGACGCCTTCTCCATCGCCGTCTCCGTGGGCCTGCAGTACGGCGTGCCGCTCGAGACGTACGTCTCGAAGTTCACCAACATGCGCTTCGAGCCGGCCGGCATGACGGACGACCCGGACGTGCGGATGGCGCAGTCGATCGTCGACTACATCTTCCGCCGCCTGGCGCTCGACTTCCTGCCCTTCGAGACGCGCTCCGCGCTCGGCATCCACTCCGCCGAGGAGCGCCAGCGCCACCTGGAGACCGGTTCCTACGAGCCGGCCGAGGAGGACGTCGACGTCGAGGGCCTGGCCCAGTCGGCCCCGCGTCAGACGGACCTGAAGGCCGTCGTCACCCCGAAGGCCGACGCCGAGGTGGCCAAGCCCGCCCCGAAGCAGGCCCACACCAGCGCCGAGCTGGTGGAGATGCAGCTCGGCATCCAGGCCGACGCCCCGCTCTGCTTCTCCTGCGGTACGAAGATGCAGCGGGCCGGTTCCTGCTACATCTGCGAGGGCTGCGGCTCGACCAGCGGCTGCAGCTGATCCCAGCGGCGCCGACCGGATCCCCGTGATCCGGCAAGGGCGGTGGAGCCGGTCCTCGGCTCCACCGCCCTCGGTGTTCGTCCCCTCGGGAGGTCAGGACCGGCGCACCTGGCCCATGACCCTGGTGAATGTCACCGGGTCGTCCTCGAACCCCTGGATGCCCGGGTGGAACGTCCAGCCGTCGGCCTCCCGTACGAACTCCCCGACGGTCGCCGCCGTCGCCCCGAGCACACCGCCGAACTCGTCCTCGTCCAGAACCGCGTAGCCCTCGCGGATCCGGAAGGCGGGGTTCAGGACGCTGACGAAGGTCCGGTGCGCCGGATGCTGCTGGATGACGACACCGACCACCACGCGCGCGTACCGCGCGTCCAGCCGCTCGAGCTCCAGCGTCATGACCTCGTCCCAGCCGAAGCCCTTGCCGTCCTTGCTGTCCCGGTTGAGATAGATGGTCCCGTCGGGCGAGCGGCTGTCGAAGTGCACCACATAGGCGGGTGCCCCGGCCGGATCGTCCGCGAGATACGTCGCCGCGACGATGTCCAGATCGGTGGGCGGTTGGCCCGCCGGACTCGGGTCCCACTTCAGCGCCATCTCGATCTTGCGGATCCCCTTGTTGATGCCGCTCACGGAATTCCCTCCCCGTTCACCGTCCGACCTCGCCCCGAACTGCCCGATCATCAGGGCCGGTTGTCCATCCTGCCACGCACCTCTGACAGTCGGCATGGCCGCTCTGCGCCAGAGAGTGACCGACGCCACGCCCTGTGGCCTTACCATGGCGCGGTGCTGGTCAAGTGGATTCGCTGCACCGTGGTGGACCGCCGCGGTTTCGAACGGGGGCAGCGAAAGTGGGCGGGGCTTCTGGGGGAGCCGGGATTTCGGGGACAGGGCGGGGGCTGGAGCAGGAGTCGGCCCTCCGTCGCGCATGTCTTCGCCTTCTGGGAGAGCCGTGCCTTCTACGACTCCTTCATGGCGCGCTCCCACGACCGGCTGGCCGCGGCCCAGGCGGGCACGTTCAAGGACGCCCAGGTACGGCTGTTCGACTACCGCTTCGACGTGAAGACGGGCTTCGAGCCCCGCTTCACGGACTCGGACCTGCTGCGGGTGGCCCTGTGCCGGGTCCACGAGCAGCGGGCCGAGCACTTCACCCTCATGCAGGAGAAGGTGTGGAACCCCGCCATGGCCGGCTCGCCCGGCATGATCCGCGGGCTGTTCGCCGAGGCGCCCGGCCATGAGTTCCTGGTGCTGTCGATGTGGCGTTCCGAGGCGGAGCACGGAAAGTACCGCACCGAACGCGTGGAGCGGCTCGCCCTGCGTGCCCAGACGGAGGCGGACATCGCCGCCCTCACCGGTGACATCGTCGAACTGGAGACGACCTGGACCGTATGAGCCAGATCCTGACGCCCCGGCGGTGGAAAATGTGCGCTCCTGTGACGCGGGGGGCACGATCCATGTGACCTACGCCGTATGGGGGCCGTACGAGTATTCGATCTGCCGCCTTCCGATCTAGGGTTTTGGCATGGCACGACCACGGCGCATCGTCCTTGTCCGGCACGGGGAATCAACGGGCAATGTTGATGACACCGTCTACGAGCGTGAACCCGACCACGCGCTGGCCCTCACCGAGCGGGGCCGGCGGCAGGCCGAGGAGACCGGCGAAAAGCTCCGAGCGGTGCTCGGCGGCGAGCGGGTCAGCGTGTACGTCTCCCCCTACCGCCGTACCCACGAGACCCTCCGGGCGTTCCACCTCGATCCCGACCTCATTCGCGTGCGGGAGGAGCCCCGGCTGCGCGAGCAGGACTGGGGCAACTGGCAGGACCGCGACGACGTACGGCTCCAGAAGGCGTACCGGGACGCCTACGGGCACTTCTTCTACCGCTTCGCCCAGGGCGAGAGCGGAGCCGACGTCTACGACCGGGTCGGCGGATTCCTGGAGAGCCTGTTCCGCAGCTTCGAGGACCCCGACCATCCGCCGAACGTGGTCATAGTGACCCACGGTCTCGCCATGCGCCTGTTCTGCATGCGCTGGTTCCACTGGACGGTCGCCGAATTCGAGTCGCTGTCGAACCCGGGGAACGCCGAGATGCGCATGCTCGTGCTCGGCGACGACGGCAAGTACACCCTGGACCGGCCCTTCGACCGGTGGCGGGATCCGGAGCCCTACGGGATCTCCGGATAGAGTGGCAGAGCGATGACCGCTGACTCCTCTCCCGACGGGCGCCTGGAGCGCGCCCTCGCCAGTCTGCGCGGACTCGCGGTGGGCGACGCGCTGGGATCGCAGTTCTTCGTTCCCGCGAACTACCCGCTGCTGAAGGACCGCGCCCTGCCACCCGGCCCCTGGCGATGGACCGACGACACCGAGATGGCCTGCTCGGTGGTGGCCGTCCTGGCCACCCACCACCGCATCGACCAGGACGCCCTGGCCCGCTCCTTCGCGGACCACCACGACTTCGACCGTGGGTACGGCCCCGCCGTGAACCGCCTCCTGAGGCTGGTCCGGGAGGGCGCCGACTGGCGCGAACTGGCGGCGGCCCTGTTCAAGGGGCAGGGGTCCTGGGGCAACGGCGCCGCGATGCGCGTCGCCCCCTTGGGCGCCTGGTACGCGGACGACCCCGAACAGGCCACCCACCAGGCGGAGATCTCCGCCTACCCCACCCATCAGCATCGGGAGGCCGTGGTCGGCGCCATGGCCGTCGCCGCGGCTGCCGCGCTGGCGGGCGCCCCCGGTGGACCGCCCGGCCCCGAGGCCCTGCTGGACGGCGTCATCGCCCTCGTGCCGAAGAGCGCCGTGGGCGCCGGTCTGCGGCGTGCCCGGGACATGCTCGACTACGCCGACGCGGCCACCGTCGCGGCTGTGCTGGGCTGCGGACGGCGTACGTCCGCCCATGACACCGTCCCCTTCGCACTCTGGTCGGCCGCGCGCGCCCTCGGAGACTACGAGACGGCGTTCTGGACGACAGCCCAGGTCGGCGGGGATGTCGACACCACCTGCGCCATCGTGGGCGGCGTGCTGGCCGCCGGGAAGACCGGTATGCCTCCGGCCGCCTGGGCGGAGCAGGTGGAGGCGCTGCCGGGGTGGGTCGCCGCGTCCGTCTGACCGGGGCCGGTCGGGCGCCCCCCATTCTCACTTTCTGTGTTCCTCGGGAACTCTGCGTGACGGCCGCGCGTTGTTCCGGCATCCGCTGTGCGTGTGGGAGCACGCGAGCGGGTGACGGGATGCGGCTCTGCAGGGGGAGTGGTGGTCATGGGGTGCGTCATGGTGGTGCCGGCCGCCGGGGTGGCGGTGAGGCTCGTCGGCGGACTGCGGATGGCCGTGGCGTCGCCCCTGTGGGGCGTCCTCGGGGCGACCCCCGGCCATCCGCGCGCGTCATCCCGCCATGGGCCCCGCGGTCCCGGACAGCGCGTCCAGATCGCTTTTGCGGACCCGGATGACGAACCAGGCCGTGACCAGAGCCATGGCGGCGATCGCGGCGGCCGGGACGAAGGCGGTGGAGATGCCGTGCGCGAGGACCTCGTGCCCCCACGGAGCGGGCAGTTGGTGCGTCTTGGCGAACTCTGCCTTCTGCTCGGCCGTTCCGTCGGCGAGGAACTTCGGCAGCTGCTTCTCCGCCTCGTCCTTGCTGGCCGAGCCGAAGACGGTGGTCAGGATGGACAGCCCGAGCGAACCTCCGACCTGCTGGGTGGCGTTGAGCAGCCCGGACGCGGCGCCGGCCTCGTGCGGGGCGACGCCGGAGACCGCGGTGACCGTGGCCGTGACGAAGTTCAGGCCCATGCCGAAACCGAACACCAGCATCGGGCCCAGCACTCCACCCAGATAGGAGCTGTCCGGGCTGATGAACGTCTGCCAGGAGAGGCCGGTCACGACCAGCGCGGCCCCGGCGAGCATGAACGGCTTGGGTCCCAGCGTGGGCAGGAAGCGCTGCGACAGCCCCGCGCCGACCGCGATGGCGGCGGTGACGGGCAGGAAGGCGAGCCCGGCCTTGATCGGGCTGTAGTCGAGCACGTTCTGCACGAAGAGGACGATGTAGAAGAACATGCCGAACATCGCCGCTGCCAGGCTCAGCATGATCAGGTACGTGCCGGAGCGGTTGCGGTCGGCGAACATCCTCAGCGGAGTGATCGGCTCCTTGGCCCGCATCTCCGTCAGCACGAAGGCCACCAGCAGGACCAGGGCGGTCGCGAAGGCGGCGAGGGTCAGCCGGTCCCGCCAGCCTTCCCCGGCGGCCCGGATGAAGGCGTAGACCAGCGAGGCCATGCCAGCCGTCGAGGTCACCGCGCCCGCGATGTCGAAGCGCCCCGGATGCCGTTCCGACTCGGCGATGTAGAGCGGCGCGAGGGCGGCGATGAGCACACCGATGGGCACGTTCACGAACAGCACCCAACGCCAGTCGAGCCATTCGGTGAGCATGCCGCCCGCGAGCAGGCCTATCGCACCGCCGCCCGCGGAGACGGCGGCGAAGACGCCGAAGGCCCGGTTGCGTTCCGGGCCTTCGGGAAACGTGGTGGTGATGAGCGCCAGCGCGGTGGGCGAGGCTATGGCGCCTCCCATGCCCTGCAGGACCCGCGCCGCCAGCAACTGCCAGGGCTCCTGAGCCAGTCCGCCGAGCAGCGAGGCGAAGGTGAAGAGCAGGATCCCGGCCATGAACACCCGGCGTCGGCCGAGGATGTCACCGGCGCGGGCTCCGAGAAGCAGCAGACCGCCGAAGGTGAGTGTGTAGGCGCTGACGACCCAGGTGAGGTCGGTGGTGCTGAACTTCAGCGCGTCTTGAATGTGCGGGAGGGCGATGTTCACAATCGTCGCGTCGAGTACCACCATGAGTTGGCAGGCCGCGATGACGGTGAGCGCGATGCCGGGATGCCCCTCCCGGCGGGCCGCACCCGGTTTCTGGTTCTGCATCAACTGAGAGGTTGTCACTATGGGTCCCCCACAACTGCGTTAGTGAACGCTGGCGTTCACTCTCGCGTCCACGGTAGTGAGTCCCCACTAGTGAACGCAAGCGTTCACTTTCGGGGTGTCCGTCGGCGCTTCCCCCCGCTGTCGCCGCGGCCGCGCCCCGCTCCGCTTCGAACTCCCCGCCCCCTCTGCTCGCCTGGAGACACTCGGATGGTTACTTCGCGCTGGACGGCCGCCCCCGCCAGGACGGCCTCTCCCCGCCGGCGCGGCGCCGTGCTCGAACGCGCGATTCTCGATGCCGCGCTGGAACAACTCGGCACCGTCGGCTGGAACGGCCTCACGATGGAGGGGGTCGCGGCCGGCGCTCAGACCGGAAAGGCGGCCGTCTACCGTCGCTGGCCGTCCAAGGAGGATCTCGTCGCGGACGCCCTGAGTGCCGAGCTGCCCCGGCTGGACACGGCGCCCGACCTCGGGAACGTGCGCGACGACCTGGTGGCGCTGTGCCGCACGGCACGTGACGCGATGTTCTCGCGGCCGGGCTTCGCGCTGCGGGCGATCATTCACGAATGCGACCCGTCCCAGTCGGAGCGCTTCCAGGGGTTGATCGTGCAAGGGGTCGTGGAGCCGGCTGTCAGAATGCTGCACGAGGTCATCAGTCGTGGAATAGAGCGAGGGGAAGTGCGACCTGGGGCCGCGAACGGCTATGTCTTCGATGTCATCCCGGCCATGATGATGTACCGATCAAAGATGTGCGGAAGTGAATGGAACGATCGGGATCTCGAAGAGATGATCGACCAGCTCATGCTTCCGCTGCTGCGTCGGGACGCCTCCTGACGGCGGCGGGGAAGGGACTGTCGGCGGCGGGTGGGCCGGCATGGCGAACCGGGGTGTCGCGAGGGGATCTCGGCGGCGTAATCTAAGGGCGCCATGCCGTACGAACCACCCACCCACACCGTCGAGCGCTCCCTTCGCGCCACGACCGGAGCGAAGGTCATTGCCGGTGTCGACGAGGTGGGCCGCGGTGCGTGGGCCGGTCCCGTCACCGTCTGCGCGGCGGTCACCGGACTGCGTCGCCCGCCCACAGGTCTCACCGACTCCAAGCTGCTCACCCTCAAACGGCGCACCGAGCTGGCCGAGGTGCTGCGGACGTGGGTGACGGCGTACGCCCTGGGACACGCCTCCCCTGAGGAGATCGACGAGAAGGGGATGACGGCCGCGCTGCGGCTCGCGGCCGGGCGGGCCCTGGAGGCGCTGCCCATCCGCCCCGACGCGGTGATCCTCGACGGGAAGCACGACTATCTGGGCGCCCCCTGGAGGGTCCGTACGGTCATCAAGGGCGACCGTTCGTGCGTGGCGGTCGCGGCGGCCTCGGTGATCGCCAAGGTTCAGCGCGACAAAATGATGGCCGAACTGGGTGTCGACCATGCACACTTCGGTTTTGCGGACAATGCCGGGTATCCGTCGCCCGTGCACAAGGCCGCACTGGAGGAGCGGGGCCCCACCCCGTACCACCGGTTGTCGTGGGCGTATCTTGATGCGCTGCCCCAGTGGCGGCACCTCAAGAAGGCCCGCAGCTGGGCGGACGGAAGCGTTCCGGAGATCGAGGGTCAGCTCGGCTTCGATTTCTGACGATTCCGTTCGCACTGATGTGCCCCCCGCTGGCGCGAGCCGCACCAACGTTTGATAAAAAACAGCCCATGCCTCTCATTCCCGAGGAGCCTCAGATTCACGAGAGTGCCCAGGGTCCCCGCGTTACTCCGGCCAGCGGCCGTACAGCGCCGACCCCTCGACCCGTACCCGGCCCCCGTCCCGCGGCTCCGCCGCGTCCCGGTCGTCCCGGACCCGTCCGGCCCGCGCCGCCGGTGCAGCGCACCCCGCGTGACGTCGCCCCCCAGCCCGGGCCCTCGGCCCCGGCCGCTCCCGCGCCCGCTTCGGTGACTCCCCAGATCCAGCTGATCCCGGCCTCGGCCGAGGGGGCGCTGGACGCCGCCGAGGAGGCCGTGGACCTGCTTCTGGACTCGGGGCGCACCCCGGGGGACGTGCTGGTGATCACCACCGGCGAACAGCACCCCTGGGCCGCCCATGAGCTGTCCTTCGGCGAGGCGTCCTACTGGGCGCAGCACGACGCCGGAGACGACGTCTTCTACGCCGACGCCTCCGCCGTGGACCGCGCGGCTGTGCGGCCCGTCGTGGTGGTCGCCGTCAACGGCGGTCCGGAGACCGCTGTCGTCACCGCTCTGCCGTTGGCCCGTGCGCGGGCCGGCAACCTGCTGATCGTCTGCGGAGACCCGCAGCAGATCAACGCGGTGCTCGGCGCGGGCGTCTGAGCCGACCGCGGTAGGGCAGGAGGCGCCGGGGCCGGGCAGGCCTCGCTGCCGCGGCACCTCCACGGTGTGCTTTCGCGTGCGCGGACGAAGTCCGTCTCGGCGCGCGTACCTCGCCATGCCCGAAGTCCGGCCGAACCCAGGCGACCGCCGTCCCCGCAGGGCCTCGGCACACGGACGTCCCGCCCGACAGGGCGTGGCGTCGCCGAGGCCCGGCCGGTCACCCCACGGTCGAGGCCCGGCCGGTCACCGAGGGCAGAGGCGCGACACGCGTCCCCGGAAGGACGCCCATCTCGCTGGTGCGCGCGCCTGCGTCCGTCCGGGATCCGGCCGACACGGCAGCCCGCTCCGCCGCGGACACCGGTCCGCAAGGCTGTGGGGGCGGCCGTACCAGCAGGGGCCGCTCAGCGGGCGGCCGCCCGGCGCAGAACCTCCGAGACGGCGCCGCCGGTCCGCGGCAGCGGGGGCGGTGCCTCGGACAGGCCGAAGGGCTCCGGAGCGGAGTCCGTGTTGGGGCGGCGGCCTCCGCGCCCCTCACCGAGCACCTGCCAGCCGTCCCGGGTCAGCGTGATGTACGCCCCGCAGCGCAGCCCGTGCAGGGTGCAGGCGTCACGCAGGCCCCACATCCACGCCCCGTCCTCCTCCGTCCAGCGCGCGTCGCCCTCACGGCAGTAGAGCAGCACGGCGGTCCGCACCGGCGTACGCCGCCGCAGGTCGTGCGGGATGACCCGGCGCAGCTGGGCCAGGAGCGCGTTGCGGAACATCCAGCCGTCGGCAGATGCCTGACGCCGGGTGAACGACGCGCTGGCCCGCACCCGTTCGTCAGGATCGAGCACGGCCACGATCGCGGTGGCCGGCCCGGGCCGGTGCCGCGAGTGCAGCCCGCTGACCACTTCGCGCGGGTTGCGCAGCAAAGGGATGCCGGCCGCGGACCACTCCGCGGGTTCGAGCAGACGATGGGCGGAAGCGGCGGACGTGGACGAGGACAACGATGCTGCCGAAGACGGAGCGAATCCGAGGGTCACGATCCTCCCTTCGGCTACGGCCCACACAGGGGCGGGTCGGATTGGGGGGAGCGCACGCCGCAGCAGAGCCCAACCGGACTACGGGCGAGCCGTGCGGGGAGCGGACCTCAATTCTTCCTGTCGAACTTGGATGCGGCAACGAGCAATTGGGGCCACAGACCGTTATAGGGCAGTGTGTGTCTTATATCCCTACCCAGTGATTCGTGGGCGGACGCGTGGGACGACGGCACACGCTCCCTCCGCACCCGGTGCGTGATCAACCTTGTACAGCCAGCACCAGAGGCAGCACTCCGTGCGCCCCCGAGCGTCGCAGCATGCGCGCCGCGACCGCCAGGGTCCAGCCGGTCTCGGTGTAGTCGTCCACGAGCAGGACCGGTCCGCGGGCCTCAGCCAGCGCCGAGGCGAGCGCGGGCGGCACCTCCAGCAGACCGTGGAGCGCCTTCAGACGCTGGGCGCTGTTGCTCCGGGAGACCGGCGCCGCGTCAGCGGCGTACTCCACCGCTCCCAACAGCGGCAGCCGCCCGACCTCGGCGATGCGCTCACCCAGCGAGTGGATCAGCCGCGGTCGCGTACGGGAGGCGACGGTGACCACACCGACGGGGCGCGCCACGGCGTCGGGCGCTCCGGAAGCCCAACCGGCGGGCCCTTTCGCCCAGTCGGCCAGTACGCCCACCACCGCCCTTGCCACGTCGTCCGGTACGGGGCCGTCGGGCGCCTGCGCGGTGAGCAGTGGACGCAGTCGATTGCCCCAGCCGATGTCCGAGAGACGCCCCAAGGCCCGCCCCGTCTGCGCCTGTTCTCCGGCCGGAATGCGCCCCTTGAGATCCATGCCGATCGAAGGAAGACCGGTCGGCCACATCCGGCGGGGTTCGACCTCGACCCCGGCCCGGCCCAGATCCACGCGCGCGGCGTCCAGCGCGCCCGTGGACGTCTCGGCGGAGTAGCGAGCCCCCGCGCAGTTGTCGCACCGTCCACACGGTTTGGCGCCGTCGTCGTCGAGCTGCCGTTGCAGGAACTCCATTCGGCAGTCGGTCGTCGACGCGTACGCGCGCATCGCCTCCTGCTCGGCCTTGCGCTGGCGCGCGACCCACTCGTAGCGCTCGGTCTCGTACGTCCACGGCCGGCCGGTCGCGCTCCAGCCGCCCTTGACGCGCCGCACCGCGCCGTCCACGTCGAGCACCTTGAGCATGGTCTCCAGCCGGGAGCGGCGCAGCTCGACCAGTGGCTCCAGCGCGGGCAGCGACAGGGGCCGTTCCGCTCGCGCGAGGACGTCGAGAGTGCGGCGCACCAAGTCCTCGGACGGGAAAGCCAGCGACGCGAAGTACTCCCAGATCGCCTCGTCCTCCTTCCCCGGCAGCAGGAGCACCTCCGCGTGCTCGACACCGCGGCCGGCCCGGCCGACCTGCTGGTAGTACGCGATGGGGGAGGAAGGCGAGCCGAGGTGGACGACGAATCCCAGGTCGGGCTTGTCGAAGCCCATCCCCAGCGCGGACGTGGCGACGAGGGCCTTGACCTTGTTGGCCAACAGGTCCTCCTCCGCCTGCTGCCGCTCGGCGTTCTCCGTCCGGCCCGTGTACGAGGCGACGACGTGCCCGCGCTGCCGCAGAAACGCGGTGACCTCCTCGGCGGCGGCCACCGTGAGCGTGTAGACGATGCCCGAGCCGGGCAGTTCGTCGAGGTGGTCGGCGAGCCAGGCCATCCGGTGCGCGGCGTCGGGCAGTCGCAGCACGTTCAGACTGAGGCTCTCCCGGTCCAGTGGGCCGCGCAGCACCAGGGCGTCCGACGAGCCGCCGGTACCCAGTTGTTCGGCGACGTCGGCGGTCACGCGCGCGTTGGCCGTCGCGGTCGTCGCGAGCACCGGGACCCCGGGCGGGAGATCGGCGAGCATGGTCCGCAGCCGTCGGTAGTCCGGCCTGAAGTCGTGCCCCCAGTCGGAGATGCAGTGCGCCTCGTCGACCACGAGCAGCCCGGTCGCGGCGGCCAGTTCGGGCAGCACCCGGTCACGGAAGTCGGGGTTGTTGAGCCGCTCCGGACTGACCAGCAGGACATCGACCGCGCCCTCGGCGATCTCGGTCTGGACGGTGTCCCACTCCTCCGTGTTCGAGGAGTTGATGGTCCGTGCGTGGATGCCGGCGCGGGCCGCGGCCTCCACCTGGTTGCGCATCAGCGCGAGCAGCGGCGAGACGATCACGGTGGGTCCGCAACCGCGGGCACGCAGCAGCGAGGTCGCCACGAAGTACACCGCGGACTTGCCCCACCCCGTCCGCTGCACGACAAGGGCCCGCCGCCGGTCGGCGACCAGCGCCTCGATGGCGCGCCACTGGTCCTCGCGCAGTCTCGCCGCGCCCGTGGTGTCGCCGACGAGGCGGGCGAGAACGGTGTCGGCGTCCGCCCGGAGATCCGCGTTGCTCGTGTGCTCCATATCTCCCATACAACAGGACGGCTCTGACAGAGCGGTTCCGGACGGCGCCCGGAACACCCGATTGACGTGTCCCTGCTTGGACTTATCCACAGGGCAAAGCGGAACTTCGCAATCCGCGAGATCGTCGGCGCATGACGAACCACAGCGAAACGACCGGATCCTTCGAAAACGGCGACATTCCCGGACGGGGGCGGCACGACGGTGAGCCCCCGTACGACGGCCCCATGGCCTACATCAGCCACACGCCCTACGGCCCGACCGTTCCCTGCGAACCCGACGCGGCCGCCCATCAGGTCACCCTGCGCACGCCCGGCGAACTCGCCGACGCACTGCCCTACCTGCTCGGATACCGCCCGGAGGACAGCATCGTGCTGGTCGCCCTGAGCGACCGGGGAGGGAGGGGCAGGTTCGGCGGCAGGACCAGGCTCGGCATCCCCTCGCACCCGGGCGACTGGGCCGCCGCCGCCCAGCAACTGGCAGAGGGGCTCGTGAAGGGGAGCGCACGACGCGGCGCCAGGCCGGCACAGATGGTCGCCTACCTCTGCCAGGATCCGGCGAAGGGCGAGACGGCCCGCGAGGTGATGCTGCGGCTGAAGCCCTTGGCCCAGGCACTGCGTGTCGCCTGCGGCAACCTCGAAGCGCCCGTCATCGAGGCGCTGTGCATCTCCGACGGCCGTTTCTGGTCGTACTGCTGCGCGCGTGAGGGCTGCTGCCCGGTGGAGGGGACCCCGATGGGGCTGCCCGGCACGTCCGTGCTGGCCGCGGCCGCGACCTACGCGGGAATCCAGGTCCGGGGCACCCTGCGTGAGCTGCGGGCCCGGCTGCTGCCGCTGGAGACGGGTCTCGCGCTGGAGCAGGAGGTGGCCCTGGACACGGCGAACCTGGCGCTGATCTCCAGGATGCTCGACGACATGAGCCGTGCGGTGGTCGCGGAGGAGACCATCGCGCTGGCCGGACAGCTCATGCGGCGCTTCGCCGAAGCACCGGTCGTGCCGGGCAACGCCGAAGCGGACCGCCGGGACGACAACCTGCTCGGCAGCGACGAAGCCGCCGCTCTGATTCTCGGCCTCCAGGACCGGGTGACGCGCGACCGCGCGGCGGAGTGGATGGAAGGCGACGAGGCGGCGCCCGCCCTGCGTCTGTGGCGAGCACTGGCCCGCCGCTGCGTCGGCCCGTACGGCGAGCACGCGGCACCCCTGCTCACCCTCGCGGGCTGGGTCGCCTGGTCCAGCGGCGACGAGCTCGAGGCCCGTGAGGCGCTCGCCATGGCCCTGGGCGCCGACCCGAGCTACCTCTTCGCCCGCCTGCTGCACCAGGCCTGCAACGAGGGACTGGACCCGGAATCGGTACGCCGGTGTCTGCGCTCCGAACGCGAGGAGCGCGGAGCCCGGGGAACGAGGAAGGTCGAGGGCGACCGCATGGTCGACTCCGGGGAGGAGAGCGGTCGGCCGCAGACCACGCGGACGCCGCGTCTGCCCGGCGTGAACCTCGGCCGTGGCCGTACCCCCTCGACGCGCCCCGGCGCCGCGAGCAGGGGCGGATCACGCCCGCGTGCCGCGGGCAAGCCTGCCACCCGGCGCCGAGGTGCCTGCTCCGAGGGCGCGCGGTCCGCAGGGGACGACGCCAAGGAGAAGGGGTGATCCGGTGCAGGCGCGTTGACGGCGGCGCGCCTCCCCGCCTTCCCACCCGCAGGTCTCCCCGCCTTCCCACTCGCCCGCCCGCGCACCCGAGCCACCGCCCATCGGTGGGGCCCGTCCGCCGCGGCCGTGACCTGGTGGAGTCCCGCCCCGTTCAGCTGAGTGGCGGTAGATCACACAAAGCACCGCCACCGCCCCACCCGCGTCCAGACCTCTTTCCCAGGCGCACGGAGAGCAGAGGACATCACCGCATGCACCAGCCGACTCCGCCCGCCGCCGCCGACGACACCACCGCCCTCCGTCTCTCGGAGCCACGTCGCGGAACGGCCCCCGACCAGTCACCCTCGGACGGGCCGGAGCCGCCGGGATCCTCGTTCCCGAGGGACGCCGAGCGGGTTCCGCCCGGCCGTGGGGTGCAGGGCGCAGCGGGGATCTCCGCCGACCAAGGCCGACGCCAGAGCACCCGCGGCATGTCCGCCGGCACGTCCACTCTCCCGCCCATCGGGGCCCCGCGCCGCCCGCCAGCCGGGGCGGCACCGGCCCCGCCGCGCTCCGTCGGTCTTCCGCCCACCCACACCGCGATGATCTGCGTCGCCCTGCCGGGCCTTGCCGTCTCCACCGAACAGGGCCAACTGACCGGGCGCGGGCTGGAGGGGTTCTACCGGGGCGGTCGGCGCATCCTGTCGCGCTGCCAGTTGCGGGTGGGCGGTCGCGAACCGCTCGGGGTGCAGGCGCGGATGCTCTCCGCCGACCGGGCCCTCTTCACGGCCACCCTGCGCGTCACACCGCACGGCGGTCCCGACCCGGACGTCATCGTCGAACGCCACCGTTGTGCGGACGGCACGGAGCGGATCACCCTGCGCAGCGCCGCCGCTCGCCCCCTGCGCCTCCCGGTCGAGGTCGCGCTGGGCACCGACCTCGCCGACATCGCAGCCATCGCGGCGGGTGCCGTGGGTCCGGAACTGCCCGCCCACGTCCGCGACGGGGGCCTGTGCTGGTCGTCCCCGGCAGGTACCTCACGCGTCACCGCCAACCCGCCGCCGACCGACGCGATCGCCTCCGCCGGACTGCTTCGCTGGGACTTCGACCTGCCTTCCGGCGGCAGCGTGCACGTGGAACTGAAGGTCCGCCCGGAAGGCGCGGGCCCGGTCCGGGCCGTCGGCCGCGCCGCCACGACTCCCCTGGCACCCGCCCGCGCCACCGGGGACGACCCGCGCGTGGCGACGCTCATGGCCACGAGCGTCGACGATCTCCAGGCACTCCTGGTGCGCGACCCCGCACACCCCACGGACACCCATCTCGCCGCGGGAGCACCATGGCGCTGCGGTCCGGCATCGGCCGAGTCGCTCGCCGCGGCCCGGATGACCCTGCCCCTCGGCACCCGGCTCGCCGCCGGCACACTGCGCACCCTCGCCCGCACGCAGATCGCACACCAGGGTCCGCGTCACGGCATGATCCCCGGCCCACGGCGGGACGCCGGCGCCCATCTCCCACCGGCCTGCACCGCCACGGAGGCCACCCTGCTCTTCCCGGTCCTCCTCGCCGAGGCTCGCCGCTGGGGGCTGCCCGAGCAGGACACGGAGGAACTGCTGCCGACCGCCGAGCGCTGCCTGACCTGGCTGCGGACGGCCGTGGGGGAGTCGACGTATCTGCGCGACCCGCAGCCCAGTGGGCCCGTCCGCTGCGAGACCCAGGCCCACGCCCACAGGGCGGCACTGCTCGGCGCCGACCTGCTCGACGCCTACGGCAGAGCGAGCGCCGACGCCGACTGGCTGCGGGACTGGGCGCGGAGACTGCGGGCCGTCTTCCGGCGGGACTTCTGGCTCGACGACCGAGGCGGCGGCAGGCCTCCAGCCGCCCTGACCCCGGAGGGCCGACCGGTGCCGCACCTCGGCGCCACAGCGGTCCACCTCCTCGACACCGGCCTGCTCGCAGGCGGTGCCGTGGCCCCGGGACTGCTGGACAAAGTGCAGACGGAAAGCCTGGCCCGGCTCCTCGGCAGCCCCGCGATGGACTCCGGCTGGGGGCTGCGGGGCATGAGCGCGAAAGAGGCGGGCCACAACCCGTTCGGGCATCGCAGTGGTGCCGTACGGGTCCACGAGACGGCGATCGCCGTCGCCGGTCTGGCCGCCGCGGGCTACGAGAAGGAGGCCGGGGCGCTGCTGGCCGGGGTACTGGCGGCGGCCGAGGCCTTCGGGCATCGCCTCCCGGAGATGTACGCCGGCGACCAGCGCACCGAGGGGAGCACCCCCCTGCCTCACCCGGCCGCCTGCCGCCCCGCCGCCACCTCGGCCGCCGCCGGGATCCTGCTGCTGACCACCCCGGCCGGCATCCGACCCGACGCACCCGCCGGGACGATCACCCTGCGCCCCCTGCGCAGCGCACCCCTGGGCGAGATCGGCCTGACCGGGCTGCGGGTCGCGGGCGCCCCCTTCTCCGTACGGGTCAGCCGGCTCGGTCTCGCCCTGGTCGAGGAAGCGGCCGAAGGACTGCAATTGGGGGTGTGACCTCGGACGACGAGAACGGGACGGATCCGGGACCGACCGATGACCGTGGTGCCGCACCGCAGTGGATCAGCCCTCTAAGCGTCCGGCGAAGGGTGTGTTTATCGTCAGGAAGACGACTATGATCGCGGCATGCCCTACGACCCGTCAGCCTTTCCGCCCTTCGCCGTCACAGTGGACCTGGTCGTACTGACCGTGCGCCGCCATGCCCTGTGCGCCTTGGCGGTGCGCCGGGGAGAGCCGCCGTTCCAGGGCCGGTGGGCGCTCCCGGGCGGCTTCGTGCGGGACGACGAGGACCTCTCCCAGGCGGCGGCGCGGGAACTGGCCGAGGAGACCGGACTGCGGGCCCACGACCCCGACGCCCCGGCCCAGGACAACGGCGCCCACCTGGAACAGCTCGCCACCTACGGCGACCCCAAGCGGGACCCCAGGATGCGCGTCGTCAGCGTCGCCCACCTCGCGCTCGCCCCCGACCTGCCCGCCCCGCGCGCCGGCGGCGATGCCAGCAACGCACGCTGGGCACCGGTCGAGGAACTGCTGCAGCAGGGCGGCTACGGCAGGGACGGCGAACCGCTCGCACCCCTCGCCTTCGACCATGCGCTGATCCTCGCGGACGGGGTCGAGCGCGCCCGATCCAAGATCGAGTACTCGTCGTTGGCGACCGCGTTCTGCCCCACCGAGTTCACCGTCGGTGAGCTGCGCCGGGTCTACGAGGCGGTCTGGGGGGTGGCCCTCGATCCACGCAACTTCCACCGCAAGGTCACCGGCACCCCCGGCTTCCTGGTCCCCACCGGCGGCACCACCACACGCCAGGGCGGCCGCCCCGCCCAGCTCTTCCGCGCCGGGGGCGCGACGCTGCTCAACCCGCCGATGCTGCGCCCCGAGGTGTGACACCGAGCCGCCGCAACTGCCCGCCCGCCCAGGGGAGTCGCCCCCGGCGCTGAGGTGAGACGAGTCGCCGCAGGTCCACCAGTACCGGCCCGTCGGCCGTGCTGTGTCCGGAAAAAGCGGATATGGCGCGCTATCTTGCTGAAGGTGATCCAGGCCTTCGGATTGACCAGCGACTCCCGCAAGGAGCACCCGCCCGCCGTCGACGACGTCTCGTTCGAGGCGCGTGCGGGCCGCGTCACCGCACTGCTCGGAGCGCCGGGCGCGGGAAAAAGCACGGCACTCAGACTCATCCTCGAACTCCAACAGGGCCGTGGTCTCACCTACTTCAGAGGCCGCCCCCTGCACCGCATCGCCCACCCCTCACGCGAGGTCGGCGTCCTCCTCGGAGACGTGCCGGGGCATCCGGCCCGCACCGTCCGCGGTCATCTGCGCATGCTGTGCGCGGCCGCCGGGGTCCCCGTCCGGCGCGCCGACGAAGTCCTGGAGGTGGTCGGCCTGAGCAGCCTGCGGGACGAACGCCTCGGCACCCTCTCCCGGGGCATGGACCGTCGGCTGGGACTAGCCTGCGCCCTCCTCGGCGACCCGCACACCCTTGTGCTCGACGAACCCGCCGAGGGCCTCTCCGGTCGCGAAGACCGTTGGCTGCACGGCATGCTGCGCGCCCACGCGCTCCACGGCGGCACGGTCCTGATGACCACGGCCGATCCCAAGGAGGCCGCCCGCACCGCCGACCGGGTCGTCACCCTCGAACGCGGCAGACTCGTGGCCGACCAGGAGGTCACCGACTTCGCCCGCACCCGGCTGCGCCCCCGCGTGGCCGTCCGCAGCCCGCACGCCGCCCGCCTCGCCGCCCTGCTCACCAAGGAGGCCCGCACCGCGCACCGCTCCGTCGAGGTCGTCCAGGAGGACGGCAACAGGCTCTGCGTGTACGGCAGTACGTGCGCCGAGGTCGGAGAGACGGCGTTCCGGCACGGCATCCTCGTCCACCAACTCGCCGACGAGACGGGCGACATGGGCCCGGGAGCGGGAACCGGGACCCCTGAGCGACCACAGCCGGAGGGGGAGCCGGGGCCGGTCGCCGTTCCCCGGTCGAGCCCCACCGGTCGGGGGGACTCCGACGTCGTACGGATGAAGGGCACCGACCCGGAGGACGGCGACCCGGACGACGACGACCTGGAGGGCGAGCTCGCCTCCGAGGACGGACCTGTGTCCGTGGTGTGGTCGACGTCCGACGCCTGGCCGGAGCTCGATGCCTGGCATGCGCCCGCTGCCGGCTCGGCATCCGATGACGCGCCCTCCGCGGGTGACTCCCCTGCCGAACTCGCCACAGCGGCCGCCGTCGGCCCGCCTCCCGCCCCGGACGACCCCGCGGGCCCCCTGCCCGCAGCGAAGACCGAGCGCCTCCCCCTGGCCCTTGCGGTCGCCGAGCAACTCACCTTCCCCGAACCGGTCACCGACCCCGACGGCCCGGACGCAGACGGACGTCGCCCGGGGAAGAGGATCGGCCGTGTGCTCCGCGGCAGACGCCGGGCCCGCTCCGCCTCCGGGGCGTCGGGCTTCCCCACCATGCCGAGGAACCCCGACTCCGTGTCGACCCTGCCGCCCCCCATCTCGGTCCGCTCGGCCCCCAGCCCGCTGCGCCCCCTTCGCTACGAACTCCGCCGAGCCGCCGGAATCGGCACCAGCTTCCTGACCGGCGCCGCCGTGCTCCTCGCCTCCGCCCTCCTCGCCGTACTCCTCGCGCGCGCGGGTCACACCCCGCAGGCGCGCCTGCTCGCCGCGTGGCCCGCGGAGCTGCCGCTGCCGCCCGCGGCGCTCGGTGCGGGACTGCTCGGTGCGCTGGCCTTCGGGGACGAGTTCCGCCACCCCGCCCTGGCCGCGGACCGCGGCACCGTGCCCCGCAGGCTCGGGCTGCTCACCGCCAAGCTCCTCGTCGCCGGGCTCACGGCGCTGATGCTGGCCTTCCTCACCGTGGGCTGCGACGCCGAAGTGCTCTATCTCCTCTACGGACGGGAGCTCGCCCAGGTTCCCGCGGAGTGGGTTTCGCTGAGCGCGAGTTGGCTCGCCCTCGTGGTCGGCTGCGCCTGGGCCGGTGTCCTCGCCGCCGGTGTCTTCCGGTCCACCACGGCCGGACTCGCCGCGGTGCTCGCCGTACCGGTCGCCGTGGTGCCCCTCGCACAAAGAGCCGCAGAGAACGCGTCCGTGCGGACCGCGGCCGGATTCTCGCTGCGGCTGCGTGAGGTGCTGCTCGTCCAGTGGCCCTTCGGGGGAGAGCGCTATCTGTTCGCCGCGCTGCGCGTGATCGCCCAACCCGTGGGCGGGGCACTGGCGTTGTCGCTGACTGCACTGCTGGGCGCGTATGTGCTGATGAACCTGCGCAGCAGGGTCCGGTGACGACCGTTCCGCGCTCTCCTGTCCTGGCGTGTGCACAACTACCCGGAGAAAGCTCATTTCTTTCCGATAAGGCGTCAATTGCGACGGGGTGAGCGATCACCCTTTCGTGTGCTTTTCACCAAAGCCCTCAAGGGAGTTGGAGGCGACGCCGACAAAGGATCCGTGAGTACCCTTGCGCACACCATGATGACCGCCGCCCGCTCCGCCGACTCCGGTCTGGCCGGCCCGGGCGAACTCGACCGCTACCCCTACGCCGAGGCTCCGGTGGCCGACCGCGTGGGAGCCCCCGTCTGGGAGAGCGCGGACCCCGAGCTGGGCCGCGTGGGCCGACGTGCCGCGGGCAGCCGCGGGCGCGGGCTGCACGGCCAACTCGTCCAGCAGTTGGGCCAGATGATCGTCTCGGGTGACCTCGGTGCCGACCGTCCGCTGGTGCCCGAGGAGATCGGCCAGCGCTTCGAGGTCTCCCGTACCGTCGTCCGTGAGTCGCTGCGCGTACTGGAGGCCAAGGGCCTGGTCAGCGCCCGGCCGAACGTCGGCACGCGCGTGCGTCCCGTCAGCGACTGGAACCTGCTCGACCCGGACATCATCGAGTGGCGGGCCTTCGGACCGCAGCGCGACGACCAGCGGCGGGAGCTGAGCGAGCTGCGCTGGACGATCGAGCCGCTCGCGGCCCGTCTCGCCGCGGGGCACGGGCGGGACGACGTCCAGCAGCGACTGGGCGACATGGTCGAGATCATGGGACATGCCATGGGGCAGGGTGACGCGCTCACCTACTCCCGGGCCGACACCGAGTTCCACAGCTTGCTCATCCAGGTCGCCGGCAACCGCATGCTGGATCACCTTTCCGGGATCGTCTCGGCCGCCCTGCAGGTGTCGGGAGGCCCGGTCACGGGTTGCGACCGGCCGACCGACGCGTCCCTCGCGCATCACGCCAGGCTCGTCGACGCCCTGGCCGCCGGCGACGGCGGGGCCGCCGAGGCGGCCATGCGGCAGCTTCTCACCGTGCACCCCGAGGTGGAGCGCGTCGTGCCGGCGCCGCGCGAGCACTGACGGCCCGCCGCGGGAGGGACGACCGGCGGCGTCCTCCCCTCGTCATGCCGTCCTCGGCCGGCTCCGCGCTTCCCGCGTCGGACCCCGCACGACCCCGCTCAGGGGCCGCGGGGTTCGACGACGCGGCATGGACCGGGGGTGGATCGGGGCAACCTGGGTACGTACTACGGGTGACCACCTCTGCCCGTGTCTGGCCGCTTTTGAGCGCTTACGCGGTGTGACTCGGGCCACGAAGATTGGGCGTAACGCTTGTGGAAACAACGCGATGACCTAAGAGGTGACAGCCGCGGAGGGAATACGGACGCCGTTCAAGGCGCTGTGCATCTTCCCGGCCCCCCGCCCGTACCGTCGGCCCACCCCCAGGCCGGTGGTCGGCTCCTGTCCTCCATGGATGGGGCCGGAAGCCGTTTTCCAACGTTCCGAGAGGTTGTTCGTGTCGGCCAGCACATCCCGTACGCTCCCGCCGGAGATCGCCGAGTCCGTCTCTGTCATGGCGCTCATTGAGCGGGGAAAGGCTGAGGGGCAGATCGCCGGCGACGATGTGCGTCGGGCCTTCGAAGCTGACCAGATTCCGGCCACTCAGTGGAAGAACGTACTGCGCAGCCTCAACCAGATCCTCGAGGAAGAGGGTGTGACGCTGATGGTCAGTGCCGCGGAGCCCAAGCGCACCCGAAAGAGCGTCGCAGCGAAGAGTCCGGCCAAGCGCACCGCCACCAAGACGGTCGCGGCGAAGACGGTGACCACGAGGAAGGCCACCGCCACCACCGCGGCCGCCCCGGCCGCACCCGCTGTGGACGACCCCGCAGAGGAAGCCGCCCCCGCCAAGAAGGCGGCTGCCAAGAAGACCACGGCCGTCAAGAAGACGGCGGCCGCGAAGAAGACCGTGGCCACCAAGAAGACGGCGGCCGCCAAGAAGACCACCGCCAAGAAGGACGACGCCGAGCTGCTCGAGGACGAGGTCCTCGAGGACGCCCCCAAGGGCGGCGACGAGCCCGAGGGCGCCGAGAGCGCCGGTTTCGTACTCTCCGACGAGGACGAGGACGACGCGCCCGCACAGCAGGTCGCGGCCGCCGGTGCCACCGCCGACCCCGTCAAGGACTACCTCAAGCAGATCGGCAAGGTCCCCCTGCTCAACGCCGAGCAGGAGGTCGAGCTCGCCAAGCGCATCGAGGCCGGTCTGTTCGCCGAGGACAAGCTGGCCAACGCCGACAAGCTCGCGCCGAAGCTCAAGCGCGAGCTGGAGATCATCGCCGAGGACGGCCGCCGCGCCAAGAACCACCTCCTGGAGGCCAACCTCCGCCTCGTGGTCTCCCTGGCCAAGCGCTACACCGGTCGCGGCATGCTCTTCCTGGACCTCATCCAGGAGGGCAACCTCGGTCTGATCCGCGCGGTCGAGAAGTTCGACTACACCAAGGGCTACAAGTTCTCCACGTACGCCACCTGGTGGATCCGTCAGGCGATCACCCGCGCCATGGCCGACCAGGCCCGCACCATCCGTATCCCGGTGCACATGGTCGAGGTCATCAACAAGCTCGCGCGCGTGCAGCGCCAGATGCTCCAGGACCTGGGCCGAGAGCCCACCCCGGAGGAGCTGGCCAAGGAGCTCGACATGACCCCCGAGAAGGTCATCGAGGTCCAGAAGTACGGCCGCGAGCCCATCTCGCTGCACACCCCGCTGGGCGAGGACGGCGACAGCGAGTTCGGTGACCTCATCGAGGACTCCGAGGCCGTCGTCCCGGCCGACGCCGTCAGCTTCACGCTCCTGCAGGAGCAGCTGCACTCCGTCCTCGACACCCTGTCCGAGCGCGAGGCGGGCGTCGTCTCGATGCGTTTCGGTCTCACCGACGGTCAGCCGAAGACCCTCGACGAGATCGGCAAGGTGTACGGCGTCACCCGCGAGCGCATCCGCCAGATCGAGTCCAAGACCATGTCGAAGCTGCGCCACCCGTCGCGGTCGCAGGTCCTGCGCGACTACCTCGACTAGACCGGATCGGCCGCACGACCCGGCCGTGACCGTACGACGCCGAAGGCCCGGTTCCCCTCGGGGGAGCCGGGCCTTCGGCGTGGGCGCGCGGGTGCGGGGTGTCGCACACTGGATCACTCTGGGTGTTCATCGATCACTTCGGAGTGAGGAGTGTGCATGCGTCGTCGCTTTGTCCGGGCGCTGGCCCGGCCATTGGCACTGGCGGCCACGGCGGTGGCCATACCGCTGCTGTCCGCCGCCCCCGCGGCCTCCGACGTCGTCCTGGGCGGATTCCCCGTCGAAGCCGCCCAGAGCCCCTGGACGGTCGCGCTGTCGAGCCGTGACCGGTTCGGAGGTATGCGGTCGGGACAGTTCTGCGGCGGCGTCGTGGTGGGCCCCACGACCGTCGTCACCGCGGCCCACTGCGTGGCCGAGGACGTCCTGGGGGCACCGCCGAACCGGGCCGGGGACCTGAGGGTCGTCGTGGGTCGTACGGACCTCTACTCGGACCAGGGCCGGGAGATCGCCGTCCGGGAGACCTGGGTGAATCCGGCCTACGACAGCGCGACCAACGCCGGCGACTTCGCCGTGCTCACGCTCGCCGAGCCCCTTCCGGAGGCTTCGGCCATCGGCATGGCCGGACCGGGCGACATGGCGTACCGGCCGGGGACGGAGGCCGTGATCACCGGCTGGGGCGACACCACGGGGTTCGGCGCCTATCCCCGTCGGCTGCGGGCCGCCCACGTCCATGTGCTGGCCGACGCGCTCTGTGAGCGGGCGTATCCGGGCTCCGCGGACGGAAGGTACCTCTCCGCGAGCATGGTGTGCGCCGGGGAGGAACGCGGTGGGCGGGACGCCTGCCAGGGGGACAGCGGCGGGCCGCTGGTCGCACAGGGCCGTCTGATCGGTCTCGTGTCGTGGGGCAGCGGCTGCGGGCGGCCCGGGAATCCGGGGGTCTACACCCGGGTCTCCGAGATCGTCCGGGCACTCGGCCGGGGCGGGGCTCCGCACGGGACCGCACAGGCCTCCTGACGGCGCCTGTGCCGGTTCCGCCCGTCACTGAGGGTTCTCCGCCCCCGCCGGCCTGTGCCGGCTCCTCGGCGGATCAGACAGCCACGAGAACGGGCGGCGGCCCCTGTTTCCAGGGACCGCCGCCCGCGCACCGGCCTGAGCCGGCTGTGGCTCGTCGTGGACGCGTCGGATCAGCGCTCTTCGTCGGAGGCGGATGCAGGAACGGTCGTGAGCCGCTCCGTCTCGTCCTGTATCTCAGCGGCGATCTTCTTGAGTTCCGGCTCGAACTTGCGGCCGTGGTGGGCGCAGAAGAGCAGTTCTCCGCCGCTGAGCAGGACCACGCGCACGTACGCCTGGGCGCCGCAGCGGTCGCAGCGGTCAGCGGCCGTCAGCGGGCTCGCGGGGGTCAGAACAGTAGTCACGTCGCCTCTTCTCTAGCTCGACGAGCTGTCGTACCAGGGTCAACATCCAACCAGCCCCAAAACGTTCCCGCTCGTGGCTTCTCCCCGAAAAAAATCTTCGAGGTGGCCGTCTGCTGCCGGTTTGGCGGCGAATGTGCCGTATTGCGTCTCTGTGGTGCTTACGGTTTCGCGCTGTCGGTCATGGTCTCGATCCTCCCCGGCTGGATTGCCGGTTTGTTCATGAGGACGTGCCCGGAGCCTAAATGGTTCATGCCTCGAAGGGAACGTGATATGTACTTCACTCCAACGAGGGATCGAACACGCATACGACTCTGGACTAGTCTGAGTTTCAGACGAGGGTGGCGTGACAACGGCTCTACCAGGCCTCGGTACCCTCTTGGCGGCGAAAGAAGCCGCGCCCTTACCCAGAAGGGCCCCACCTGAAATTCAGCGAGGAGCGAACCGCGTGACCGCCGAAACGTCCGTGCCGTCCACAGCGCTGCTGGCAGGAGCAGACCGGGACGGTTCCAACTACACCGCGCGGCACCTGCTCGTCCTCGAGGGCCTCGAGGCCGTGCGGAAGCGCCCGGGCATGTACATCGGATCCACCGACAGTCGTGGTCTGATGCACTGCCTCTGGGAGATCATCGACAACTCCGTGGACGAGGCCCTCGGGGGCTACTGCGACCACATCGAGGTGATCCTCCACGACGACGCCTCGGTCGAGGTGCGCGACAACGGCCGGGGCATCCCGGTCGACGTCGAGCCCAAGACCGGCCTGTCCGGCGTCGAGGTCGTCATGACCAAGCTGCACGCCGGCGGCAAGTTCGGCGGCGGCTCCTACGCCGCCTCCGGCGGCCTCCACGGCGTCGGCGCCTCCGTCGTCAACGCCCTCTCGGCCCGCCTCGACGTCGAGGTGGACCGCGGCGGCCACACGCACGCGATCAGCTTCCGGCGCGGTGTGCCGGGCGCCTTCGCCTCGGTCGGTCCCGACGCCAGGTTCGAGGCCGAGAGCGGCCTGCGCAAGGCCAAGAAGATCGCCAGGACCCGCACCGGCACGCGCGTGCGGTACTGGGCCGACCGCCAGATCTTCCTCAAGGACGCCAAGCTCTCCCTGGAGAACCTCCACGCGCGCGCCCGCCAGACCGCGTTCCTGGTGCCGGGCCTGACCATCGTCGTCCGCGACGAGTACGGTCTCGGCGAGGGCGGCAGCAAGGGTGAGGAGTCCTTCCGCTTCGACGGCGGCATCAGCGAGTTCTGCGAGTACCTGGCCACCGACAAGGCCGTCTGCGACGTCCTCCGCTTCACCGGGCAGGGCACCTTCAGGGAGACCGTCCCCGTCCTGGACGAGCACGGGCAGATGACCCCCACCCAGGTCACCCGCGAACTCGAGGTCGACGTCGCCATGCGGTGGGGCACGGGCTACGACACGACCATGAAGTCGTTCGTGAACATCATCGCCACCCCCAAGGGCGGTACGCATGTCGCCGGCTTCGAGACGGCCGTCACCGGCACGCTCAACGAGGTCCTGCGCGCCAAGAAGCTGCTGCGCGTCGCCGAGGACGACATCGTCAAGGACGACGCCCTCGAAGGCCTGACCGCGGTCGTCACCGTCCGTCTCGCCGAGCCCCAGTTCGAGGGGCAGACCAAGGAGGTCCTCGGCACCTCGGCGGCCCGGCGCATCGTGAACACCGTGATCGCCAAGGAACTCAAGGCGTTCCTGACCTCCACCAAGCGCGACGACGCCGCCCAGGCCCGGGTGGTCATGGAGAAGGCCGTCGCCGCCGCCCGTACGCGGATCGCGGCGCGCCAGCACAAGGACGCCCAGCGCCGCAAGACGGCCCTGGAGTCCTCCTCGCTGCCGGCCAAGCTCGCCGACTGCCGCAGCGACGACGTCGACCGCAGCGAGCTCTTCATCGTCGAGGGAGACTCCGCGCTCGGTACCGCCAAGCTGGCCCGGAACTCCGAGTTCCAGGCGCTGCTGCCGATCCGGGGCAAGATCCTCAACGTCCAGAAGTCGTCCGTGACCGACATGCTCAAGAACGCCGAGTGCGGCGCGATCATCCAGGTCATAGGGGCGGGCTCGGGGCGCACCTTCGACATCGACGCCGCCCGCTACGGCAAGATCATCATGATGACCGACGCCGATGTGGACGGCTCGCACATCCGGACGCTGCTGCTGACGCTGTTCCACCGCTACATGCGGCCCATGGTCGAGGCCGGCCGGGTGTTCGCCGCGGTGCCGCCGCTGCACCGTATCGAGCTCGTCCAGCCCAAGCGGGGCCAGGACAAGTACGTGTACACCTACTCGGACCGTGAGCTGCGCGACAAGCTCATGGAGTTCCAGAGCAAGGGCGTCCGGTACAAGGACTCGATCCAGCGCTACAAGGGTCTCGGCGAGATGGACGCCGACCAGCTGGCCGAGACGACGATGGATCCGCGCCACCGGACCCTGCGCCGCATCAACCTGTCCGACCTGGAGGCTGCCGAGCAGGTGTTCGACCTGCTCATGGGCAACGACGTGGCGCCGCGCAAGGAGTTCATCTCCAGCTCGGCGGCGACGCTGGACCGGTCGCGCATCGACGCGTAGCCACCGGTTGCTGGACGATCGCTGCGACGGGGGCTCGGTTCCGGGTGGAATCGCGCCCCCGTCGGCTTGCCGCCATGCTCTCCTCGGGGGCCCTCCACCCGAGGGTGGAGCGCCGTGACCGCGGGGATCCACCCGTGATCCACCCTGGCTCCGATCCGCTGAGCTGCGCGAATCCGTAGCGTCGTAGGCGTCGGCAGCACTCGCTGTCGGCACCCCCTACTCGCTCACGGAGGCTGTGATGTCCGGGCTGATCGACGCGCTGGTGATCGTGGTCGTGGCCGCCCTGGTGATCGCGCGCCAGTTCCGCACAAGCCGGCTCGACGCGGACCGGCGGTGGTGGCTCCTGCCCGGGATCCTGGCCGTCATGGCCCTGCGCGGGCCCCACCTGCTCGACCCCCGCCATGCCACCGCGTCGGCCCTGATACTCGGCGCGGAACTGCTGGTCGCCCTGGTCACCGGAGCCGGCTGGGCCTGGACCACCCGCATATGGGTGGAGCCGGACGGCGCGGTGTGGAGCAAGAGCACCGGAGCGAGCGTGGCGGTCTGGCTCGTCGGCATCGGTCTGCGGGTCGGCCTGTTCGCCCTGGGCGCCCTCCTGGGGATCCGTCAGGACAGCTCCGCCCTGCTGCTGGCGCTGGCCGGCACCCTGCTGGTCCGTTCCGCGCTCCTCGTATGGCGCGTGGGGTCCGTGCACCGCACCCCCGTGCACGAGGGCACGGCGTACTACGGTGAGCAGGTGGCCCGGTCCGCGTGGAAGGAGCGCGTGTGACGGAGAACGCCTGGACCCGCTGGCCCTCCCGGGAGGCGCTGGGCCGCAAGGAGCTCACGCGGCCAAGGCGCCTCCTGGCCTGGGCGATTCGGTTGGTGGCACTCGGGGCGCTGCTGTGGAGCGCCTTCCACGACAGCCGTATCCACGGCTGGGTCGCGGTCGCCGGGATCGGTGGGGTCCTCCTCGCGGGCGCGCTGGCCTGGGGCTTCTTCCAGACGACGCTCAGGCATCGGCTGTGGCCGTCGCTGGTGCTCGCCCTCATGCTGCTGGGGCTCGCGGTCGGCGCTCAGGCTGCCGGGTTCCGCACCCCGGCCCTCGTCCTGTGGTGCGGATGCGCGATCGCGGCGCTGGAGCGACTGCCCCTGGGAGCCGCGCTGCCGGTGGCCTCGGTCGGTCTCGCCGCCTTCGCCGCGGTCAACGACGACGTGTGGCTGACGACCGCTGCCACGATCGGGGGCATGGGGCTCGCCGGATACGCCCTGCGTCTGGACGCCGAGGCGCGTGGCAACGCGCAGAGACTGCTCGCCCAGGAGCGCGCGGCGCGGGCCGCCGAGGCGGAGTCGGCCGCACTCGCCGAGCGGGCCCGTATCGCCCGGGAGATCCATGACGTGCTGGCTCACAGCCTCTCGGCGCAACTGGTGCATCTGGAAGCCGCCCGGCTGCTGATCGAGCGGGGCGCGGACCGCGAGCAGATCCTCGAACGGGTGGTGGCGGCCCGGGGCATGGCGCGCGACGGCCTCGACGAGACCCGCCATGCGCTGTCCGCGCTGCGCGGTGATCTGACGCCGCTCGAGGACTTCCTGACCGATCTCGTCCGAGCGGCCCACGGTGCCGAGGTCACCGTCGTGGGTGATCGCAGAGCACTGCCCGCCGAGGCGTCGCAGGCCGTGCGCAGGGTCGCCCAGGAGGCACTGACGAACGTCCGCAAGCACGCGCCGGGCGCGAAAGTGCGGGTGCGGCTGGCGTACGAACCCCGTGAAGTGATCCTGGACGTGCGGGACTCGGGAGGTCCGCCGGGCGAACTCGCCGAGGCCGGCGGCGGGTACGGTCTGCTGGGGATGCGTGAGCGCGCCGAGCTGCTGGGCGGGTCGCTGGACGCCGGGCCGGACGAGGAAGGGTTCGTGGTGACGCTGAGGGTGCCGGTATGACGGAGACGGGTGAGCGGAAGCCGGCCACAGTGGTGGTCGCGGACGACCAGACCGTCGTCCGCGAGGGCATCGTGATGCTGCTCGGGCTGCTTCCCGGAGTGGAGGTCGTGGGGGCCGCGGGGGACGGCGACGAGGCCGTCCGGCTCGTCGCCCAACTGGCCCCGGACGTGGTGCTGATGGATCTGCGGATGCCCCGCTGCGACGGGGTGGAGGCGACGCGGCGGATCCGGGCCGAGCATCCCGGTACCCAGGTCGTCGTGCTCACGACGTACGCCGACGACGAGTCCCTGTTCCCGGCGCTGCGGGCAGGCGCGCGGGGGTATCTCACGAAGGACGCCGGCGGGGACGAGATCGTGCGGGCCGTGCACAGTGTGCTGTCCGGCGACGCGGGGCTGTCGCCGAGTGTCCAGCGGCGCCTGCTGGAGCGCCTGTCGGCGCCCGAGCCGGAACCCGAGGCGCCCGCCGCTCCGCCGGACGGGCTTACCACCCGGGAGACGGAGGTGCTGACGCTGATCGCCGAGGGACTCAGCAACCAGGAGATCGCCCGCAGACTCCAGGTGTCCACGGCGACGGTGAAGACCCACATCAACAACATGTTCACCAAGACGGGACTCAAGGACCGCGCCCAGGCGGTGCGTTACGCGTACGGAAAGGGGCTGGTACGACCTCCGACGGGATGAATGGTCTTTTCGTCACCTGATGGGGTGAAGCAGACAGGGAAGGAGAGCCGGGGGTCTTCCCGTTCTGTCCATCCTTGGGCATGCAGTCAAGCAACAGCCGTGCCCGCGGCGGCGGGGACGGTCCTGAGAGATCCGGCGAGCACCGTCACAGCCGGGGCCCGGAGTCCGCCGAGGTGCCGGGTGGGGTGCGCTACGAGGACCCGTGGTACGACGCGCTCGCGTCGGGCTGGGGTGAGCGGGGCACGACGGCCGCCGGGGGTACGTACGGGGCCGGGGTGCCGACGGCGCGCCGGGAGCGGGAGGACAGGGCCGTGGCGGCGGCCCAGGTCTATCTCGAGGTGCAGCGCAGCGCCGCCTTCCAGGAAGTGCGCAGCCGCTATCGACGGTTCGTGGGGCCGGCGTTCGTGGGGTTCTTCCTCTGGTACGTGGGCTATGTCGTGACGGCGACGGCCGCACCCCGGTTCATGGCGCGGCCGGTGGTGGGCGCGGTGAACGTGGGCCTGGTGGCAGGGCTCGGGCAGTTCCTCACGACGTTCCTGCTCACCTGGGCCTACGCCCGGCACGCGCGGCTGCGCCGGGACCGTGCGGCGCTCGAACTGCGCTGGGACACCCAGGAGCTGACGCGCGGGGCGAGGGGCGGTGCGTTGTGACCGAACACCATCAGGCGCTGGCGTTGGCGCTGTTCAGCGCCTTCGTCGCGGTCACCTTGGGGATCACGACCTGGGTGAGCCGCAACCGGCAGGGCTCCGAGGAGGAGTTCTACGCGGGAGGGCGGTTGTTCTCCCCGATGGAGAATGGGTTCGCCATCGCGGGGGACTACATGTCGGCCGCCTCCTTCCTCGGTGTCACGGGTCTCATCGCGCTCTTCGGCTACGACGGGCTGCTGTATGTGGTCGGCTTTCTCGTGGCCTGGCTGGTGGTGCTGTTCCTCGTCGCCGAACTGGTGCGCAACTGCGGGCGGTTCACCCTCGCCGATGTCGTCGCGGCACGGATGAGCGAGCGGCCGGTGCGGATCGCGGCGGGAACCTCCTCGGTCACCGTGTCCGTTCTCTATCTGGTGGCGCAGATGGTGGGGGCGGGCAGCCTGGTCGCGCTGCTGCTCGGGAACACCGGGGAGGCGGCCGGGGCGTGGGCCGTCATCGGGGTGGGGGCGCTCATGGTGATCTATGTGTCGTTGGGAGGGATGCGGGCCACCACATGGATTCAGATCGTGAAGGCGGTGCTGCTGCTCGGCGGCACGATCGCGCTCACGGTGCTCGTGCTGGTGCGTTTCCACGGGGATGTCGACAGGCTGCTGCTCACGGCGGCCGAGCGCAGTGGACACGGTGCCGCGTTCCTGGCGCCCGGGCTGAAGTACGGCGGGGACTGGACCGCCCGCTTCGACTTCATCAGCCTCGGGCTGGCGCTGGTCCTGGGCACGGCCGGGCTGCCGCACATCCTGTCGCGCTTCTACACGGTGCCGACCGCGCGGGCCGCCCGGCGGTCCACAGTCTGGGCGATCGGACTCATCGGCGGTTTCTATCTGATGACGATCGTCCTCGGGTTCGGGGCGGCGGCGATCCTCGGGCCGGAGACGGTGCGTGGTGCGAACGCGGCCGGGAACACCGCGGTGCCGCTGCTGGCGCTCGATCTGGGCGGCGGTGCCGACTCGACGGTCGGCACGGTGCTGTTCGCGTTCGTGGCGGCGATCGCGTTCGCGACGATCCTCGCCGTGGTCGCCGGGATCACGCTCGCCTCCTCGGCGTCGGTGGCGCACGATCTGTACGCCTCGTTGCGCCGCGGCTCGGCGAAGGTCCGCAGCGAGGTGGCGGTGGCGCGGATCGCGGCCGTGGGCATCGGCGTGGTCGCGATCGCCCTGGGGCTGCTGGCCCGCGGTCTCAATGTCGCCTTTCTGGTGGGGCTGGCGTTCGCGGTCGCGGCGTCCGCGAATCTTCCGGTGCTGTTGTACTCCCTGTTCTGGCGGGGCTTCACCACCCGGGGCGCGGTATGGGCGGTGTACGGCGGACTGGTGCCGGCGCTGGTGCTGGTGGTGCTGTCGCCGGTGGTGTCGGGCAGTCCCGAGTCGCTCTTCCCGGACGTGGACTTCCAGTACTTCCCCCTGCAGAACCCCGGCCTGGTGTCGATCCCGCTGGGATTCCTCGCGGGCTGGCTCGGCACGGTCACCTCGGCCGAGGTCCCGGACGAGGCCAGACACGCGGAGACCGAGGTGCGGTCGTTGACGGGGGCCGGAGCCGTCTGACCCGGGGTGCGGTCGGCGTCGTGGAAGTCACGGCGGCTCGGGACGTGTGGCCCCGGGCGCCTGCGTCGTCGTAGGAGATCCGGCGGAGCCGGGCCGTCAGGGCGCCACCCAGGCGTAGCGGTGTTCGGGGCGGCCGGTGTCGCCGTACTTGAGCGAGAGGCGCAGGCGGCCGGCCTGTTCCAGGTGGCGGAGGTAGCGCTGGGCCGTGGAGCGGCTCAGGCCGGTCTCGGCGGCCACCTCGTGGGCCGAGAGCGGGTGGTCGGCGCGATGCAGGACGGCGCAGATCAGGTCCGTCGTCGGCTCCGAGTGGCCGGTCGGCAGGCCGGGGGACGACGGGGCCGGTGCGGTGCGCAGGGCACCGAAGATCCGGTCGACCTGTTCCTGGCCGGCGACGCCCCGGCCGCCGACCCGGTCCACCGTGCGGCGCAGGGCCGCGTAGGAGTCCAGGCGGGCGCGCAGCGCGGCGAAGGTGAACGGTTTCACCAGGTAGTGCAGCGCGCCCAGACGCATCGCGGTCTGCACGGTGCCGACGTCGCCGGCGGCTGTGATCATGATGACGTCGGTGCCATGGCCCTGGTCCCGCATTCTGTGCACCAGTTCGAGACCGGTCCCGTCCGGGAGGTAGTGGTCGAGCAGGACCAGGTCGATGGTTCCGCGCTGCACGGCGGCCAGCGCCTGGGCGGCGCTGTGCGCGCGGGCGGCCACCCGGAAGCCGGGAACCTTCCCCACGTACTTGGCGTTGATCTCTGCGACGCGGAAGTCGTCGTCCACGACCAGGACGTCAATCATCGGGCCTCTCTCCGTCAAGGCCTGGAGGGCGTGCAGCCCATGTTCGGCTCCGCTGTTGTAACGCGCGCAAAACGAGCACAACAGCCTCTTGCAAGCAAAAGAAGCGCATGCGCCCACAAGGCTGATGCCGTGTCCCGGCTCACATCTACCGTCCCCGGCCATGAGCGCACACACCAGCCCCGCCATCGAGCTGCGGGGCGCGAGCAAGGTCTTCAGGACCCCCTCGGGGGGCCTGCACACGGCCGTCCGGGATCTCGACCTCACCGTCGGGCGCGGAGAGTTCGTGGCCGTCGTCGGACCGACCGGTTGCGGCAAGTCGACCACGTTGACCCTGGTCAGCGGGCTGGAGGAGCCGACCCGGGGCGAGGTGCTGGTCGCCGGGCAGCCGGTGCGCGGGGTCGGCGACAAGGTCGGCTTCGTCTTCCAGCAGGACGCCACCTTCCCGTGGCGCACGGTCCTGTCCAACGTCATGGCGGGCCCCCGCTTCCGCGGCGTGCCCAAGGCGGAGGCCCGGCAGAAGGCCCGTGAGTGGCTGGCGCGGGTCGGGCTCGCCGCCTTCGAGGACCGCTACCCGCACCAGCTCTCCGGCGGTCAGCGCAAGCGGGTCGCCCTCGCCGCCACCTTCGTCAACGACCCCGAGATCCTGCTGATGGACGAGCCGTTCTCGGCGCTCGACGTGCAGACGAGGGCCCTGATGTCGGACGAGCTCCTGGAGCTGTGGGAGGGCACGGGCGCCTCGGTCGTCTTCGTCACCCACGACCTGGAGGAGTCCATCGCGCTGGCCGACAAGGTCGTGGTCATGACCGCGGGTCCGGCCACCGTCAAGCAGATCTTCGACATCGATCTGCCGCGCCCGCGCAAGGTCGAGTCGGTGCGTCTGGAGCCGCGGTTCATCGAGATCTACCGCGAGATCTGGGAGTCCCTCGGCGAAGAGGTCCGCATCACCCGCGAAAGAGGTGCCGCTCATGTCGCCTGACGTCCTCAGCACGCCCGTCGCGGACGCGGTCAAGGCACCGGACCGCGCCCACTCCCGCGCGCGTGCCGCCCGCAGACGCAAGATCGTGGTCGGTACCTCCCGGGTCCTGCTCCTGGTGGCCGTCCTCGCGCTGTGGGAAGGGCTCTCCCGGGCCAAGGCCATCGATCCGTTCAACTTCTCGATGCCCTCCAGGATCTGGGACCAGATCTGGACCTGGATCACCCACGGGACCGCGCTCGGCTCCCTCGGCGAGCAGATCTGGTACACGCTCTACGAGGCGCTGCTCGGCTGGGTCATCGGTGTGGTCGCCGGTGTCGTGTGCGGGATCGCGCTCGGGCGGATCAGCTTCCTCGCCGATGTCCTTGGTCCATACATCAAGGTGCTCAACTCGATCCCCCGTATCGTCCTGGCGCCCATCTTCGTGATCTGGTTCGGTCTCGGCCCCGCCTCCAAGGTCGCCTCGGCCGTCGTCCTGGTGTTCTTCCCCGTCTTCTTCAACGCCTTCCAGGGCGCCCGCGAAGTCGACCGCAACCTCGTCGCCAACGCCCGCATCCTCGGCGCGAGCGACCGCAGGGTGACGCTTCAGGTCGTCATCCCCTCCGCCACCTCCTGGATCTTCACCAGCCTGCATGTGAGCTTCGGCTTCGCCCTCATCGGTGCGATCGTCGGCGAGTACATCGGCGCCACCAAGGGCATCGGTCTGCTCGTCGCCCAGTCCCAGGGCACGTTCAACGCGGCCGGCGTGTACGCGGCGATGGTCATCCTCGCCGTCGTGGCCCTCGTCGCCGAGGGGCTGCTCACCTTCGCCGAGCGCCGCATCTTCCGGTGGAAGCCGTCGGGCTCCGACAGCTGACCCCGTCGTCGAACGATCCCCGCCGCTTCCGATCCCGGCCGTTCCACCCCGCACCACCACCCCTCTCACAAGGACGTGAACCCGCCATGCGCTCCTCCGCCAGACACACCGCCCTGGCCGCCGCCGGCCTCCTCGCCCTCTCCTCGCTCACCGCCTGCGCCAACGACGCGGCGAGCACCGCCTCCACCGGCTCCGGAGGGGACGGCAAGGGGACGAAGGTCAAGATCATGGTCGGTGGCCTGGACAAGGTCATCTACCTGCCCGCGATGCTCACCCAGCGCCTCGGCTACTTCGACGCCGAGGGCCTCGACGTCGAGCTGCTGAGCGAGCCGGCCGGTGTGCAGGCCGAGACCGCGCTCGTCTCCGGCCAGGTCCAGGGCGCCGTCGGCTTCTACGACCACACGCTCGACCTGCAGGTGAAGGGCAAGGCCGTCGAGTCCGTCGTGCAGTTCTCGCACGCGCCCGGCGAGGTGGAGATCGTCTCCACCAAGGCGGAGGGCAAGATCACCTCGCCCGAGGACTTCAAGGGCAAGAAGCTCGGTGTGACCGGTCTCGGCTCCTCGACCGACTTCCTCACCAAGTACCTCGCCGTCAAGAACGGTGTGAAGGTCAGCGACTTCACCCCCGTCGCGGTGGGGGCGGGACCGACGTTCATCTCGGCGCTGGAGAAGGGCGCCATCGACGCGGGCATGACGACCGACCCGACCGTCGCGAACATCCTCGACAAGAAGGCCGGGAAGGTCCTCCTCGACATGCGCACCCCGCAGGGATCGGTGGAGGCGCTCGGCGGGCCGTACCCCTCGTCGAGCCTGTACATGCAGACGGACTGGGTCAACGGTCACAAGGACACCGTCCAGAAGTTGGCCAATGCGTTCGTCAAGACGCTCAAGTGGATGTCCACCCACAGCGCCAGCCAGATCGCCGACAAGATGCCGGCCGACTACTCGCAGGGCAACAAGACGCTGTACGCGGTGGCCATCAAGAGCACACTGCCGATGTTCACCAAGGACGGCGTGATGCCCGAGGGCGGCCCCGAGACCGTGGAGAAGGTCCTCAAGGCGTTCAACCCCAACATCCAGAAGGCGGACGTCGATCTGAGCAAGACCTACACCACGGAGTTCGTCGAGAAGGCGGCCGGCTGACGGCCCCTCCCGCCGTGCCTCAGGCGCGGGTCGCCCACACGTAACGGTGTTCCGGGCGGCCCGCGTCGCCGTACTTCAGCGTGAGCCGGGCCCGTCCGGTGCGCTCCAGGAGCTTCAGATAGCGCTGGGCGGTCTGGCGGCTCACGCCGGTCCGGTCGGCGATCTCCTGGGCCGACAGGGGCCCGTCGGCGTTCATCAGGGACTGGCGGACCAGTTCGGCGGTGGTGGGGGAGTGCCCCTTGGGCAGTCCGGGCTCGGACGAGGCGGACAGCGCGCCGAAGATCCGGTCGACGTCGGCCTGTTCGGCCTCACCGCCGCCGTCGAGCGTGCGTCGCAGATCGGCGTACGCCTCCAGCTTGGCGCGCAGGCCCGCGAAGTTGAACGGCTTCACCAGGTACTGCAGGGCGCCCTGACGCATCGCGGCCTGCACGGTCGAGACGTCCCGCGCCGCCGTCACCATGATCACATCGGTCTGGTGGCCGCGCCGCCGCATCTCCTGGACGACCTCGAGACCCGTCTCGTCGGGCAGGTAGTGGTCCAGCAGGATCAGGTCGAGCCGCGGCAGCGCCTCCAGCTGGCGCAGCGCCTCGGCGGCGCTGTGGGCCTCGGCGGCGACATGGAAGCCGGGCACCTTCTCGACGTAGGCGGCGTTGACCCGGGCGACCCTGGTGTCGTCGTCCACGACCAGGACCTCGATCATCGCGACTCCTCCTCGACGGCGCTGTTCGCCGGTGCGGTCAGTACGGGTTCCAGGTCGGGGCCGGCCAGCGCCTCCGGCAGGACGACGGTGAACTCGGCGCCCCCGCCGGCGGCCTCGTCCACGGTGGCGCTGCCGCCCTGGCGCTCGGCGAGTCTGCGCACCAGCGAGAGCCCGATGCCGCGTTTCCCGTGGGCGGGTGGCTTTTTCGTGGACCAGCCCTCGGTGAAGACGAGTTCCCGCTGCTCGGCGGGGATTCCGGGGCCGGTGTCCCGGACCCGCAGGACGGCGGTACGGCCCTCCGCGCGCAGTTCGACCTCCACGCGCGCGTGCGGGGTGCCGGCGACGGCGTCGAGCGCGTTGTCCACCAGGTTGCCGACGACCGTCACGAGCCCGCGCGGGTCGACCAGCCGGTCCGGGAGCCGGGTGCCGTCGGAGACCCACAGCGCGACCCCGCGCTCGGCCGCGACGGTCGCCTTGCCGACCAGCAGGGCGGCGAGCAGCGGGTCCTCGATCTTCTCGGTCACCTGCTCCGAGGTCGCGCGGTGATCGCCGACCACCTCTCCGACGAAGTCCACGGCGTCGTCGTACATCTCCAGTTCGAGCAGGCCGAGGAGTGTGTGCATTCGGTTGGCGTGCTCGTGGTCCTGGGCGCGCAGCGCGTCGATCAGCCCGCGTGTGGAGTCGAGTTCGCGGCCGAGCTGCTCCAGTTCGGTGCGGTCGCGCAGGGTGGCCACGGCGCCGCCGTCGTCGGTGGGCATCCGGGTGACGACCAGGACGCGCTGTCCGCGTACGGCGATCAGGTCGGTGCCGGTCACCCGGCCGGCCAGCACATCGGCCGTACGTCCCTCGCCGAGCGCCTCGTCGGGCGAGCGGCCCACCACCTCGTCGCCGATGCCCAGGAGCCGCTGCGCCTCGTCGTTGAGCAGCCGGACGCGGCCGGTCCGGTCCAGCGCGACCACGCCCTCCCGGATGCCGTGCAGCATCGCCTCGCGCTCCGCGAGAAGGGCCGAGATATCGGAGAAGGCCAGGTCACGGGTCTGTCGCTGGACCCGCCGGGAGATCAGCCAGGCGGCCAGCGCGCCCACGGCGAGCGCGCCGCCCGCGTACGCGAAGAGGCCCGGGATGGCATGGATCAGACGGGCGCGCACGCTGTCGTACTCGATGCCGACCGAGACCGCCCCGATGATCCTGCCGTCGTCGTCGCGCAGGGGCACCTTGCCGCGGGCCGAGCGGCCCAGGGTGCCGCTGTCGATCTCCATCACGTCCTGGCCGGCCAGGGCCCTGTCCGGCGACGTCGAGACATGGCCGCCGACCTCCTTGAGCTCCGGGTGCGACCAGCGGGTGCCGTGGAGGTCCATGACGACGACGTACTCCGCGTCGCTGGCCTTGCGGATCCGTTCCGCCTCGCGCTGCACGGGGCCGTCCACCGTGGGCGGTGTGCTCCGCAGGTCCTCGGCGATCTGGGGCACCGCCGCCGTCGTCTGGGCGATGGCGAGGGCGCGGCGCATCGCCTGGTCGTCCAGCTGGGCGCTGAGCGGGGCGAGGAACAGACCGGTCGCGAGCACCACGACTCCCGCGGCGATCGCCAGCTGCATCAGCAGCACCTGCGAGAACACGCGCTTCGGCATGCCGAGGCGCAGGCGACGGGCGGGGGGAGTGGGGCTCATACCCAAGACGGTACGTGGGCGGGCCGGTGCAGCCGTAGGGGTGTGTGGTGTGGATCTCTTGACCGGCTCAAGAGGAAACGGTTCGGCCGGGCTTCGTCCGGGGCGCGATCCACGGGGGACGCGGCTGTCTCAGCCGGCCACCGCCACCGCCAGTTCGCGCACCGCCACCACGTCCATCCGCGCGGGCGCCCCGAGGACCGACGCCCCACAGCTCTCCGGACGCGGCGGCAGCGCCGCGCCCTGGGTCACGACGACCCTCCAGTGGCGCCCGTCGGTGTGCGCGACGGTCACCTCCCAGCGGGGCGCCTCGCCGGTGGTGAGGACGACGTCCAGAGCCTCGGCCCGGTCCTCGCCGGTGGCCCGGCGCACGGCCAGCTCCGCCGCCTGCGCGGGCCGCTCCCAGGCCGAACGCCCGCGGCAGCCGTCCACCACGACGCGTCCCTCCCGTACGCCGCGCAGGACCTCCTTGACGGTGTGGGCCTCGGCACGGCCGTACACGTAGCCGTGCGGCAGGACCAGGACCGTCGGGGAGAAGCGATGGCCGCCCAGATGAGTGACCTCCCACACGCCCTCGACGCCCGAGGCGGCCAGCTCGGCCGCGAGCGGGCGGCCCAGCAGGGCGCAGCAGCGGTCGCGCTTGCCGTTGGTGCAGACGAGCGCGAGCGGGTCACCCCGGTGAGGGCCGCCGCCGAGCGCGCGGTCGAAGGTGTGGTGGTCGCCCCGGCCGAGCGCGGCGAAGTCGAGATCGAGCAGCCGCCGGGGGTCGGTGGTCGTGGCGGTGCGCAGCCAGACGTCGCCCGGCGCGGTGTGGGCCGCGTACACCTGCCGTACGGGAGGCGGCATACCGGGGTCGGCGTGCCGGCCCGGGCGGCGGATGAGCGCGATGCGCACGCCCGTGTCCTTGGCGGCCGCCTCCAGGGCGCGGCCCAGCACGGGGTCCAGGTGGCTCGAGGTGAGCGCCTTGGCACCCCACGGACCGGCCTGCTCCAGCAGGAGCCAGGTCGAGGCGGTGGCCGCGGTTCCGGGCATGGGCTCGCCGAGGTTCCGCGAGTCGGTCGCGCACGTACTCACAGAGGTGAGCCTAACCTGACTTGGCGCGTCGCACCTCCCGCGGCGGCTGTGGATCGCTGTGGAGTCCGCGGGACGGGGCTGTGGGTTCGGTCTTCGCGCAGGTCGGGAGCAGGAACGTGCCGTCGGACGCTTTCCCGTGCGTCTTCCCGTACGTCTTCGCGTGCGTCTTCCCGTACGTCTTCGCGTGCGTCCGGAGACTCGTCCTAGGGGAGGCGCCGGGGTGGTTTCTGACCCACGTAGTGCCCGCTGGGGCGCATGCGCAGGGGTCGCTCGCCGTACTCCTCCAGCGCGTGGGCGATCCATCCCGCCGTCCGGGCCACGGCGAAGATCGTCTCGCCCGCCGCGGGCTCCATGCCGAAGGAGGCGGTCAGGACGCCGAGCGCCAGATCGACGTTGGCGTGCAGAGGCGCGTGGCGGGCGGTCGTGGCCACGACGTCGCGGGCGGCGGCCAGGGCGGGCGCGGCATCGGGAATCTCCTCCAGAAGGGTGAACAGGGCACGCGCGCGTGGGTCCTCCCCGGCGTAGAGCCGATGGCCGAGGCCGGGGACGCGGCGGCCGGCCCGCAGCTCCTGGGCGATCACCGGACCCGCGTCGCCCAGGTCGAGCACCTCGTCCAGCAGCCGGTGCGCGAGCCCGCTCGCGGCGCCGTGCAGGGGCCCCTCGATGACGCCCAGTCCCGCCGAGACGGCCGCGTACGGGTGCGCGCGGGCCGAGGCGGCGACCCGCACCGCGAGTGTCGAGGCGGCCAGGTCGTGGTCGACGAGCAGACCGAGCGCCGTGTCCAGGACCCGCAGCTTCGCCTCGTCCACGGGACGCACGGTGAGCCGCGCCCACAGGCGCCGGGCCAGGGAGCCCTCGTCGCGGTGGCCGGACCGCCGACGGGGCAGGGCGGCGACGAGGGTGGGGATCAGGATGCGCGCGGTGCCGAGCACGGCCTCCTCGGCCAGGTCGAACCGCAGCGGGTCGGCGACGGCCGCGGCGACGGCGGCGACCCGCAACCGGTCGGTGGGGCCGCTGTGTTCGGGCAGCGCGTCGACCGCGCGGCGGGCGGCCTCGACGGAGGCGGCGGGCGCGGTGAAGGCGGTGCCGGGGCGCATCCGTCCGGTCCACAGCCACTCCGCGACCTCCTCGTACGGATGCCGGGCCGCCAGTTCGGTCGCGTCGACGCCCCGGTAGTAGTACCGGTCCTCGTCTATGAGGGTGAGCCGGGTCCGCACGGACGGCTCCCCGCCGGAGGCCGGACTCCCGGCGGCGTCCCGCCTGTTGCGCCGCGCGAGCGCCTCGACCTCCGCGGCCTCGAAGGTGCTGCCCCGGCCGCCGGGTGTGCGTCTGCTGCTCAGCTGACCGCGGCTCACGTACGCGTACACGGTCTCGGGTTTCACGCCGAGCAGTTCGGCGGCCTCCTTGGTGCTCAGCCGTCGGTCCGGGAAGCCGGGGCGGGGGTCGTCGTCGCGCATGGGATCACGGTATCCGCAGCCCACCCGGCCGCTCCGTGACGAGGGCGGGACCCGTCACGGAGGGGCGTGCACCGCCGTACGGGACCGGGCGGACGCAGGGCGTCCGCGGCAGGGTCCGCCGGACCGGCCCGGGGGCCGTCGCCTACGTGGCGCTGCCCGGCTTCTCCTCGGGCTCGTCGGGCTGGCGGCGGCCGGGGACGACGCTCATGTTCATGGGGCTCTCCTCGCTGACGGGTTCGCTGTTCCTGGTCGGAAAGCCCTGCGCAGGTTCCGTGACCGTTGTAGGGCCCGGCGCGACAGGCCGGCAACGCTCTTCCCCTCAGCTCGGAGAAACCCCGGAAAACCGGAAAACCCCAGCTCCTGGCCCGAAGCGTCAGCCGGTGGAGCGTTTCCCGGCCCCCGGCCGACCGCGGATCGCCCATACCGCGAGCGCCCCGAGGAGCAGGGCCGTGCTGCCGTAGAAGACCCAGCCGGGCGTCACAGGGCCCCCGGTGATCCAGTGCGGCGCGCAGACGATCCACGACGTGACGGGAACGAGGACCGCCGTCCACACGGCGACGGTCTGCCCGGTGCGGAACGCCGAGCCCAGGCAGGGGCGAAGGCGTTCTCCGCACCACAGCGACCAGGTGCCGACGGCCGCCGCGTACCCGGCCGCCGGCGCGCCCAGCGCGACCGCCAGTTCGGTGAGGGCGCCGCTCTCCTCGTAGGCGCTGCCCGAGGCGGCGAACGACCACGCGCACAGCGACTGCACCCCCAGCAGCAGGAGCGGGACCACGACCACCCGGGTCGACCGGAGCACGGCACCGCAGCCCAGCACCGCCGCCTCGGCGAGCACGCCCAGTGCCCGGCCCAGCGCCGACACCAGCAGCCGGGTCACATGGACCAGCACCCGCCAGACCAGGTTGACCACCAGCACCACGGCCCGGAGCGTCAGCTCCGCCGACATGATCAGGATGTTGAGGACGATCGCCCCCAGGGTCACGACGAGCCCCGCCACTTGGTGGAGCATGGCCTCGATGAGCTGCGCGAGATGGTCGAGCGGACCGGTGCCGGACGCCGGCCTCAGCCGCCAGCGCGGCCGGCTCACCGCGAACACCGGCAGCGGCCGCGGACGCCCGAGCAGCGGGGTCACCACGGGGTCGAACGTCCTGAAGCCATGGACGAAACCGGCCAGGGCGGCCGTGAGCAGAGCGCCCAGGACACCGAGCCAGGGCGCCCGGTCCAGCCACAGGCGCACGGCCTGCGGCGGGTCCCAGAGCAGGCCGTCGGGGGCGTACCGCAGCGCGGCCCGGATCATCAGGACCGGCAGCACGGCGGTCGCCGAACCGAAGGTCAGCGCGCCCGGCAGCATCCACGGCTCGTGCCGGTCGTCCGGGGACGGCTCCGAAGGCGCCGGAGCACGGGTCCGGCGGGCCGACGCGCGGGGGGCGAGCCCGCTCCAGCCGCCGTACCAGGCGATACGGCCCGCGCACCAGGCCCACAGCAGGGCCGCCGCCCCCAGCGCCGAGGTGAGCACGACCCTGCGCACGGTCGCACCGCCCCAGTGGGCCGCTCCGCCGACCCCACAGGCCAGCACCAGCAGCACCGCGGCGACGCGTCGCGTGGTCGGGTAGAGACGCAGCGGTGCCAGGGTGAACAGGGCGGCGCAGCCGAGCGCCGGCACCAGCAGCGGAAGCGCGCTGTGCAGGTGGGCGCTCGCGCTGACGGACGTCGGCAGCAGCAGCGCGAGGACGGAGAGCAGGAGGCGCCGGGCGCCGGCCGAGGCGCCGCTGAACGGCAGAAAGCTGTTCCCCGAGCAGAACAGGTCGGTGGGCGCCTGCTCGCCGGAGCGGGCCGTGCAGTTCTGGCCTTCCCGCACCGAGCAGACATGACGGGCGAGGGCGCCGCGGCCGGCGCGTTCGGCGCCCCAGGTGAGGTACCAGGGGCGGGAGGAGTGGGGAGCGGGGAAGGTCGGAGGACCGGCGTAGGGGGCGTCGAGGTTCCACAGGTCCGGGGCGGGCCGGGGGCCGGCGGGATGCGAAGGGGCGGCAGGGCAGGGGGCGGCTGAAGGGGCTCGGGGCGGGGGCCGCGGTTGCCCGGATCCCGCCGGGTTCTCGGGTGGTGCGGCTCCTGCGGATCCCAGGGCGGCCGTCGGGTGGTGCTCATCTCGGTTCCCTTCTCCGCCCGTACCGGCGGGTTCTGGTGAGGTGTCGGGCAGCCATGGAGGCCGCGTAGCGGGCCAGCAGCCGGAAGCGGTGCCAGGGCGCGTACTGCACGGACCGGACGTGCCGCCAGTAGGCGCGGGGGGTGAAGACCCGGTCCGCTCCGGGCAGCAGCACGGTGCGGGCGGCGCCCGCCGTGGAGCCGAGCAGGGTGTAGAGAGCGGACAGTTCGTGGTAGCGCGCGGCCAGTTCGGCGTCGGAGCCGCCGCTTCGGTGGCCGTCGCGCAGCCGCCGGTGCCGGTAACTGAGCCAGGCGAGCAGGTTCCCGGCCTCGAAGACCGTCTCGGCCGGGCCCCGGGTGGCGTACGTGCCGCGCGGCTCACCGGAGTCGATCCGGCTCAGGCTGTCCGCCAGATCGCTGCGGGTGGCGTGCAGGGACACCCCGGCCGTCCGCGAGGGGACCCCGAGGTCCGCGCGGTGCCGGCGGGCCAGACGCCGTCCGAGGAACCGCAGTTCCGGGGTGTACGTCATGTGCTCGACCACCCGGCCCAGGGTCTCGCTGAGCATCGTGTGCTCGACGCTCCCGGGCCGGTACCGCAGTCGTCGCAGGAACAGCCACCCGTACGCGGGCAGCAGGCGCCCCTGGACCCACAGACAGGCGCCGATCCGCTCGGCACGGGCGGCGGCCAGGGCGCCGCGCGGTCCGCCGGGGGTCTCCCGCCGCCACATCCGGCGCAGCTCGCGCCAACGGCCCTGCTCCCACAGCCACTCGGAGCGCGCCCACCACTGTTCCTCGCCGGTCACGGCGGTCAGAGCCCGGCCGTCGGCGAGCATGGCCCCCACCCGCCGGTGCAGACCGAGCTCACGGCTGAGGACGAACGTGCAGGCGGCGCGGAGCGGGTCGTCCGCAGCGAGCCGGAGCACCGCGGGCGCGGGTGCGGGCGCGGGCGCCGAGGGCTCCGGACCCAGACGCCAGCGCCGCCTCAGCGCCCCGTACAGCAGGGCGGTGTGTCCGCATACGACGGTCACCTGGGCGCCGGCCGTCGCCAGCAACCCCACCAGCCGGGGGACCGAGGGGTCGTCGTGGGGCACCTCGTGCCAGGGGTGGGCGGGGTCGACGTGATGGCTGATCCACACCGCCCGCAGTCCGGCCAGGGTGCCCGCAGGCCACTGGGCTACGGCCGCGTCGACGTCGAAGAAGTCGCTGCCCGAGTAACCGCAGACGACCAGGAAGCGATGGGCGCCGAGCGTCAGCCGCAGCTGTCTCTCGTGGTCCGCGCCCAGGCCGCCCTCGATGCCGGCGAGCGTCGCGCCCAGCCCCGTGCCGTCGGGGTTCCCGGCGAAGGAGTGGTGGAAGTGCTGCACCAGACCGTCCTTCGGCAGGACGCCGGTCATCGCGCGGTGCCGCCGTTCGACGCAGTCGTCGAAGTTGGCCGTGATGTGCCGCCCGCCGGCGGCGAGATGCCGGGCGAAGAAGTCGTGCGCCGCGTTGGGCCGCGCGGCCCGGACGTCGGCCAGCACCTCCATCGGCCTGACCGCGGTGCCCGCGCAGGCCCGCACCACGGCGCCCAGGACGGTCTCCAGCCGGGGATCGGCCGGCACGGCCACCACGGACGCCACGGACGCCACGGCCGACCTCGGCGTGGACCGGTCGAGCGGGCAGCCCGGCGGCCGCGACCACCCGAGCGCCGCGTGCAGCTCCCGGATCTCCTCCAGAACGCCGGGCAGGAAGAAGGAGTCGAAGGCCCGCCGGGTCAGGAGAGGGCCGGACGGAAGCCCCGACGGCGCGTCCATGGAGATGCCCGCGCCGGTGAGGAAGACGGTGTGCGCCGGTCCCCGACCGGCGAGAAGGTCCACGACACCCGCGAAGACGTCCTCCGCGGCGCCGCTCATGACTCCCCGTCCGGCGGCTCCGGGCGGGCGACCTTCCAGATGGCCTCGTACCGCTCGACCCAGTAGTCGAACCAGTCGGGCGACTCGGCGCGGGAAATCCGGAGGTGCATACGGTCGGCGATGTTGTCGTCCTGGAAACCGTGCAGCTCGACGATCGCGTAGCCGTCCCGGCGGTGGGCGTCGACGACCAGCAGGCTGAACCCCGGGTTCACCGCCAGCCTGCGGAACTCGAAACCGGGCTGCTCACGCGCGAGCCGGCGCAGGATCTCCGCCGAGTGGGCGAGCGTGGAGGCGAGGTCGACGCTGTCGTCGAGCTGCAGGGCCGCGCCCGAGACCGCCGCCGCGTCCTCCGCGAGGACCACACAGCGCACGGAACCGCCCCTGGCCAGCACCAGCTTGCGGATGTCCGCGTTGTTCAGCAGGACATGGGCCGCCGTGGGTCCGTAGATGCGCAGGTCCTCCACGCCCGGCAGCAGCGCCCCGAACGGCTGGAAGGCGTCCCGTCGGCGCAGCACCCGGTCCAGGGCCGGGCCTTCCGCGGTCCTGGCGCGTCCCGCGCTGAAGATGAGGAAGTTCACGCCCATCAGCAGGGTGGCCACCTGGAAGTGGAGCGCCACGGCGTCGGCGAGGCTCAGCGCGGAGACCACGAGTCCGACGAGGAACGCGGTGTACGCCTCGACGTTGCGCTGCTGTCTCACGTCCGCCACGAGCGCTGCCGTCCTGCGCCGCAGCCGTCGGGGTATGCCTGTCATGCCAGCCATGCCTGTCTTTCCTCACCTGCCGACTTGTCCGCTTATGGCGGTAGGAGACCGCACGGACCGCCGAACAGGAGCCCGACCGCGAGGAAGCGCGGATTCCCCGCGGGTTCCCGCGCGGAAAGCCGTGGCGCGGGGAGGCCGTTCCACCATGGGCCGTTCGGGGGTGCGGCCGGGCCCGCCGTACGAACTCGCGTCCGTGGCCCGGCCGGCCGAGCGTTCGGGGCGTCTGCGGTGTGCGGTCTGCCGTACCGGTCGGACTGGGCGGGCATACATGGCCGTACGGGCTCGACGGACCGCCGGGACGCCGACCGCCCGGACAATGACGTTCGGACAGTGACCGCCCGGACAGTGACCGCCCGGACAAGGACCGTCCGGACAGTGACCGCCCGGACAAGCACCACCCGGCCAAGGGACCGCCCGGATAAGGACCGCCCGGCCAAGGGACCGCCCGGCCAAGGGACCGCCCGGATAAGGACCGCCCGGACATGGAACCGCCCGGACAGGGGACCGCCCGGGACATCGACCTGTGGAGGTAGCGCGTGACACACCGTCCGTTCGACGACCCCGACGCCACCCGGCAGGTCATCGAGCAGTGTCTGAACGCCCTGCGCGGCCAGCGGCGCGCGGCCGGTGCGGGTGCCGTCGGGCAGGCGCTGGGGGTGTCCGAGGGCACGGTGCGCGGCTATCTGAACGGCAGCACCCAGTCCGTACCGGTGGGTTTCTGCGTCCAGTTGGGCCGGCTCGCGCAGATTCCCGAGCACGACATCCTGCACGCGCTCGGACTGCTGCCGCTCGCCCTGCCGGAGGCCCCCGGGGGCGGCCCCGCCCTCGGCGCACCCCTGCGCGCGGTCGACGCGCTGCTCGCCGACCCCGAAGGCGCGGAGCGCTTCCAGGCCCAGGTCTTCCGGATCTTCTCCGGGCGGCGCTACCGCTGCCCCAGTCATGAGGTCGCCCACTTCGCCCTGCGTCCCGGCCACACCGCTCTGCCCTACGCGCAGGCCGAGGAGCTGGCCCGGACGGCGGCCGCGGAGTGGCGGCCCACCCCGGAGGAACTGCCCATGCACCCCGCGTACTGGTCGCTCCGCCTGGAACTGGTGGCCCGTACCGAGAGGGCGCTGCGATCAGCAGGCGAGCACAGCTGGCAGGGGGACCCCGGTACCGGCCTCTGGGACCGGCTGCGCACGGCGTCCGGCGAGGCACCGCAGGTCCTGGTCCAGGACCCGGTGGCCGGCACCTCCACCGGTCCCGTCGCCGATCCCGACGGCACGCTGCCGACACTCCTTTTCGTGGGCGGGCGCCAGCTGATCGGAACGGCGGCCGCACTGCTCGCGGAGGCGATCGGCCGCCAGTACGTCCTTGTGCGCTCACTGACCGAGGTCGCGCAGAGCGGGCTGCTGGTCCCCGTACGACGGGATCTCGTCGGTGGACGCACCACGGCGTGGACCTCGGTGGCGGCCCACATCCGGGACCGGCATCTCGCCGGAAGGCCCTGGCCGGCCGTGGTCGTGGTACGGCCCTACGCGTTCTCCGCGAAGGACGGTCTCGACGGCCCGGCGCTGCACCAGCTGCGGCACTCCCCGGCCCGGATCGTGTTCTGCCGGCCCTCACGGTCCACGCTCGTCTGGTGGGCGAAACGGCAGGAGGCGGCCGCGGGCCGCGCCGGCTACCAGAGCGGGGTCCGGATCACCGAGACGGTGCGGACCCTGGACGCGGTGGCCGACGTGCTGAGGAAGCGGGAGCGCGGCGACGACCTGACCCTGCGCCTGCCCGACCTCTTCAGGGAACGCGACGAGGAGTCGGCCCCGGTCTTCCCGGCCGAGTTCCCCGCGGCCGTGGCCGATCTCCAGGCGCGCGTCGCCTGGTGGGTTCTGTCCCGGCTGCGCGAGGCCGACCCGGGTTGTCTGCCCCGGCAGCTCGTGCCCACCAGTCGGCTGGCCCGCTGGTCCGGACGGCTGGCCTCCGACGGACGCGCGCTGTCCCTGGCCCCGGCGTCGCCCGTCTGAACCGGTCACGGCCTGTGGACACGGTACGGAGCCTTCCGGACAATGACGGCATGCTGGCCGATTTCGGGGGGAGACATCATGGCGCGGCCCGAACAGCGACTGATCCGTGACGGGAGCCCGCCCCGCGAACTCGCCTTCTGGCTCCGCGATCTGCGCACCGGCTCGGGGTTGACGTACGCCCAGCTCGCGACCCGATCCGGTTACTCGGTGAGCACCCTCCAGGAGGCCGCCGCCGGGCGCCGTCTCCCGACCTTGGCGGTCACCCTGGCCTTCGCCCGGGCCTGCGGCGCGGACCCGGCGGCCTGGCAGCATTTCTGGGCCGAGGTCCGGCGCGCGACGGAGACGGGAGAGCCGGTGACTCCTCCGCCGCCCTGGATTACCGACGCGGCGCACCCGGAGAAGCGGGGCAGGACCGACGACTCCGCCGACCCGGGCCCAGGGGACGGCCCGGGCAGGCTGGAACGCTCGGGTGCGTGGCGTGAAAGGGGCGCGCGAGGGGGACGGCGTACGTCGGACGGCCCGGGTGCGTTGAGTGAGCTGGCGGCGGTGGTCGGTCCGGGCGGACCGGGCACATCGGAGACGCCGGACGGGCGGCGCACGTCGAACGGCCAGGGTGGGCAGGTCGGCTCAGTCGGCTCGGGCGGGTCGGAGGGGCGGGGTGCGCCGGTCGGCTCGGGCGGGTCGGTCGGCTCGGGTAGGTCGGTCGGCTCGGGTGGGTCGGAGGGGCGGGGTGCGCCGGTCGGCTCGGGTGCGCCGGTCGGCTCGGGTAGGTCGGTCGGCTCGGGCGGGTCGGAGGGGCGGAGTGCGCTGGACGACCCGGGCGCGCCGGTCGGATCGGGTGCGCCGGTCGGCTCGGGTGGGTCGGACCGCTTAGGCGCTCCCGCCGAAGGCGGCGCCGTGGACGGACGGGGCGCGCCGGATGTGTCGGGGGCGGCCGGGTCCCTCCGGGGCGCGGTGTCGGCCTCGGCGCGCGGAGATCGGGTTCCCGCCACCCGTGGTGCCCGCATCGCCGCGGCATCCGGTCTGCTCCTGCTGGTGGCCGTCGGTGTCCCCGGCGGACTGTGGCTGGCCTCCTCCCAGGGGCGGCCGCAGCCGCGGGACTTCGCCTCCGTCGTCGTGCAGAACAAGGTGGCCGTCGGGCCGACCTCGCTGGTGGAGGACTCGACTCCGTCCTATCTCTCCAGTGAGACCATCTCCCACTGCGCCGCCCGCGGCTGCAAGATCACGGGCACCGAGATGTGGAGCGGCGCCGAACTCGTCGTCTTCTGCTGGACCCGGGGGGAGAAGCTCACCAACGAGGACATCACCTCCGAGGGCATCACCAGGAACAAGGGCGGCGTCAGCTCAGACCGCTGGTACCGGGCCAAGTGGAAGGACGGCCGGACCGGTTACCTTCCCGAGGTGTACGTGGTCCCCGCCGACCGGGGCGGGATGGGCCTCGCCCGCTGTTCCGGCTGAGCGGCGCGATCCCGCAGGGCCGGAAGGGCCCGGCGTCGCGACGGGGCGAGCCGGGCCGCTCTCACGGGGACGGGCGCGGTGCCGTCAGACGTCCGGGATATCCGCCTTGGCGCGAATGAGGGTTTCTCGGCTGATCACCACGATGCGCTCGTAGTCGGCGCGGGAGGCGTCGGAGGGAAGGTCCCGGTCCAGTGAATCCGTGGCGTCCGTGCCGATGACGGCGAAATTCCCGTCGGCGAGTTCGAAGATATCGGGGCAATTCGCTCCGCTTACGCTTCCCCGGGCGCGCGGAGATGCACCGATGCGACGGATGATCTGACTCACTGTTGCTTCCCTTGGTCCATTGGCTTGCGCACGACGGCTGCGCGGTGCAAGGCGGGCCCTGTGGGGTGCGCTCGTCATCCGGCGGCGTAGGCGACGACGTGGTGGGGTCCTCTACGCGATCAAGCGCGAGTCAACTCCCTTGACGTCCCTCTCAACTCCTGATTTGACCCGTTCGTTATGGGCCGAGGGTGTGATTTCCGGAGGAGGGGTGCGAGCCGCGCGGTGCGAGCCGCCGGATGCCGGAGTGCGCCTGGGCGACGCGCGGACTCATGCGCTCGGGGGCTCCCCGACCACCCACCATTCATCCGTGTCCGACTCCTCGAGTTGTGTCAGGAGTTCATCCACCATGCGCCCGATTTCCGCCTCGTCGGAGTCGTCGGCGAGCGTCGCCCGCTGATGCCGGGTCACGTACCAGTACTCCCGTACGACGGGATTCTGCAGAATGCCCCGGATGTAACCGAAGAACTCTTCCCGGGATATGTTCCCTATCCGGTAATAGAAGAGTGCGTTGGTGTAGAGGGCGTTGGCGAAGAGGTACTGGCGCCGTTGCTCCGCGGACACGGGCGCCTCGAAGAGGTCGAGCACCTCCGCCAGTTCGGGATCGTCGATGGCCTTGCTCAGCAGTTCCCAGTGCAGCCGCTGCTGGTTCGCCAGGTTGGTGTGCTTCTGGGAGTGGGCCGTCCGCTCGAGGTGCTCCAGTCGTATCCGCAGCGCCTCCAGGGCGTGGCGCTGCGCCGTCAGGGTGAGGAGGGCGCCCGCGGCCATGCCGGCGGCGGCCGCGGCGACCGCTCCCAGCCCGCGTACCCCAAACTTCCGTGTGGCCATGTCAATTACCCCCGGTCAGGCAGCCGTGCGCCGGTCGGGGTGCGGGTGGAGTGACGGGGACCGGCGAGCGGTGGGCGGCGCTTGCCGTCTCCCAGGGTGCCGAGCGGCTCTGATCGGCGGGGGAGGCGGAGGGGAGGCGCACGGAGGGAAGCGAGGGTCGCACGCCAGGGCGCCTTGCCAGACGTCTGCCCCGCGCGTGCTGCTAACAATCGTTCACTTCGAGGGGATTCCGTGGACTCGTATCCTGGGGCGCGTTCCCTCGTCGGACGCGCTCCGCAGCCGTGAGCCGGAGTGCGCGCAGGTGTCAGAGAGGTCGCACGGTGACGCAGAGCCGCAGCCCGCAGCAGATCCCGGTCGTCGTACTCGCCGGATTCCTCGGCTCCGGCAAGACGACCCTGCTGAACCATCTCCTCCACCACAGCGGCGGCAGCCGGATCGGGGCGATCGTCAACGACTTCGGAGCGATCGAGATCGACGCCATGGCCGTGGCCGGCGCGCTCGGCGACTCCACCGTGTCCCTCGGCAACGGCTGTCTGTGCTGTGCCGTCGACGCGAGCGAGCTCGACGCCTATCTGGAGCGGCTCGCCCGCCCCGCCACCGGCATCGACGTCATCGTCATCGAGGCCAGCGGTCTCGCCGAACCGGAGGAACTGGTGCGGATGGTGCTCGCCAGTGAGCACCCGGGGATCGTGTACGGCGGGCTCGTCGAGGTCGTCGACGCCGCCGAGTTCGACGAGACCCGCGCCCGGCATCCCGGGATCGACCGGCATCTCGCCCTCGCCGACCTGGTCGTGGTGAACAAGCTGGACCGGGCCGACGACGCCGAACGCGTCCTCGCACTCGTCCGCTCCCTCGTCGACCGCGCCGCGGTCGTGCCCGCCTCGTACGGCCGGGTCGACCCGGAGTTCCTCTTCGACTGCCGGCCGAGCGAGGAGCGCCTCGGGCAGCTGTCCTTCGACGACCTGCACAGGCGCGACGGCCGGGACGACCGGCACCACGCACATCTGCACACCGCCTACGACAGCGCCTCCTTCCGCTCCGGGGTGCCCCTCGACCCGCGCCGTCTGATGGCCTTCCTCGACAGCAGGCCCGAGGGGCTCTACCGGATCAAGGGGTACGTCGACTTCGGCGCGCACGACGCCGGGAACCGGTACGCCGTGCACGCCGTCGGGCGGTTCCTGCGCTTTTACCCGGAGACCTGGGGCGCCGCAGAGGAGCGTCTCACCCAACTCGTCCTCATCGGCGCCGGCATCGACGCCGGCGCCCTCATCAAGGAGCTGGAGGCGTGCGAGAACGACGCCCCACACGCCGATGAGCACGGCATGTGGGGCGTCCTGCGCTACGTACAGGATCCGGACGGTGCCCTGGATCCCGGGGAAGTGGTCTAGAGGGTGTTTCGAAAGTCCCGCACAGCACCCGCACAGGACTTTCGAAACACCCCCTAGATCGGGCCCGCCACCACGCCCACCGTCTTCGGCAGGGAGACGCCCGAGCCGTCACGGCGGGGATCCATCTCCGGCAGTTCGGCCGGCATGCCGTTCTTCTGGGCGGCCTTGGCCGGGACCGGGCCCGCCCAGGCGAACGACAGGCAGTCCTCGCCCTTCAGGAACCGCTGGCAGCGCACACCGCCGGTGGCCCGGCCCTTGCGCGGGTACTGGTCGAACGGGGTCAGCTTGGCCGTCGTCTGGACGGAGTCGTCCAGCGTGCCGCGCGAGCCCGCCACGGTGAAGACCACCGCGTCCGCCGACGGCTCCACCGCCGTGAACGAGATCACCTTCGCGCCCTCGGCGAGCTTGATGCCCGCCATACCGCCCGCCGGACGGCCCTGCGGACGCACCTGCGCGGCCTGGTAGCGCAGGAGCTGGGCGTCGTCGGTGATGAACACCAGGTCCTCCTCGCCGGTGCGCAGCTCCATCGCGCCGACGATCCGGTCGCCCTCCTTGAGGGTGATGACCTCCAGCTCCTCCTTGTTGGTCGGATAGTCGGGCACCACCCGCTTGACCACGCCCTGTTCCGTGCCGAGCGCCAGACCCGGCGAGGACTCGTCGAGCGTGATGAGGCAGACCAGAGTCTCGTCGCCCTCCAGGGAGACGAACTCCGACACCGGGGCACCGCCCGCGAGGTTCGGCGCCGAGGCCGTGTCCGGCAGTTGCGGCAGGTCGACGACGTTGATCCGCAGCAGCCGGCCCGCCGAGGTGACCGCGCCGATCTCCCCGCGCGCGGTGGCCGGCACCGCCGAGACGATCACATCGTGCTTGGCGCGCTTGCCGTCGTCCTCGCCGAAGGGCTCGCCGTTCGCCGTACGGGCCAGCAGCCCCGTGGACGACAGCAGGACCCGGCACGGGTCGTCCGCGACCTGCAGCGGTACGGCGGCGGCCGGGGCGCCGGACGACTCCAGCAGGACCGTACGCCGCTCGGTGCCGAACTTCTTCGCCACCGCGGCCAGTTCGGCGGAGACCAGCTTGCGCAGCTCCGCGTCCGAGTCCAGGATCCGGGTCAGTTCCGCGATCTCCGCGTTCAGCCGCTCCTTCTCCGCCTCCAGCTCGATGCGGTCGAACTTGGTGAGGCGGCGCAGCGGGGTGTCGAGGATGTACTGGGTCTGGACGTCCGACAGCGAGAAGCGCTCGATGAGGCGCTCCTTGGCCTGCGCGCTGTTCTCGCTGGAGCGGATCAGCCGGATGACCTCGTCGATGTCGACGAGCGCCGTCAGCAGGCCCTCCACCAGGTGCAGCCGGTCGCGGCGCTTGCCGCGGCGGAACTCGCTGCGCCGGCGGACCACGTCGAAGCGGTGGTCGAGATAGACCTCCAGGAGCTCCTTGAGGCCCAGCGTCAGCGGCTGGCCGTCCACCAGCGCCACGTTGTTGATGCCGAAGGACTCCTCCATCGGCGTCAGCTTGTAGAGCTGCTCCAGGACCGCCTCCGGCACGAAGCCGTTCTTGATCTCGATGACCAGGCGCAGGCCGTGCGCACGGTCGGTGAGGTCCTTGACGTCGGCGATGCCCTGGATCTTCTTCGAACCGACCAGATCCTTGATCTTGGCGACGACCTTCTCGGGGCCGACCGTGAACGGCAGCTCCGTGATCACCAGGCCCTTGCGGCGGGCCGTCACCGTCTCCACCGCGACCGTGGCGCGGATCCTGAAGGTGCCGCGGCCCGTCTCGTAGGCGTCGCGGATGCCGGAGAGGCCGACGATCCGGCCGCCGGTGGGCAGATCCGGGCCCGGGACGTACTTCATCAGGGCTTCCAGATCCGCGTTCGGGTGGCGGATCAGATGGCGGGCGGCCGCGACGACCTCGCCCAGGTTGTGCGGCGGCATGTTCGTGGCCATGCCGACCGCGATGCCCGAGGCGCCGTTGACGAGCAGGTTCGGGAAGGCGGCGGGCAGCGCCACCGGCTCCTGCTCCTGGCCGTCGTAGTTCGGCGCGAAGTCGACCGTGTCCTCGTCGATCGACTCCGTCATCAGGCTCGTCGCCTCGGCCTGACGGCACTCGGTGTACCGCATGGCGGCCGGCGGGTCGTCGTTGCCCAGCGAGCCGAAGTTGCCGTGGCCGTCGACCAGGGGCACGCGCATGGAGAACGGCTGCGCCATGCGCACCAGGGCGTCGTAGATCGACGAGTCGCCGTGCGGGTGCAGCTTGCCCATGACCTCGCCGACCACGCGCGCGCACTTCACATAACCGCGGTCGGGGCGCAGGCCCATCTCGGCCATCTGGTAGACGATGCGGCGGTGCACCGGCTTGAGGCCGTCACGGGCGTCGGGCAGGGCTCGGGAGTAGATGACCGAGTACGCGTACTCCAGGAAGGAGCCCTGCATCTCGTCGACGACGTCGATGTCGAGGATCCGCTCCTCGTACGAGTCGTCGGGCGGCGGGGTCTTCGTGCTGCGGCGGGCCATCGCTGCCGGCTCCTTGCTGAGCGTGGGACGGAGATCTGACGCGGTCCATTGTGGACCGTGGCACTGACAAGTCGGGCCCAGGACCTAAGCCCGCTCATGATTGCCCGCAGGGTACGTCATCTCCGTTCGGGCACGGTGTCCCGGATTCTCGCTCTCGGCGTACGCCGTCCGGGAACTTCGCCGACCCACCGCGCGCTTGCATACAGTGACAGGACCGGCAGGAAACGCGCGGTTTCCACGACCGCGTCCGCGATCGGAAGGACGTACATGCCCATGGGTCACACGGCCACAGACCAGGCAGGCACCGGGGGCCTGACAGCGACCGAGCACCGCCTGGCCAACGGCCTGCGCGTGGTGCTCTCCGAGGACCACCTGACCCCCGTCGCGGCGGTGTGCCTCTGGTACGACGTCGGCTCCCGCCACGAAGTCAAGGGCCGTACCGGCCTGGCTCACCTTTTCGAGCACCTCATGTTCCAGGGATCCGCCCAGGTCAAGGGCAACGGCCACTTCGAGCTGGTCCAGGGCGCCGGCGGCTCGCTCAACGGCACCACCAGCTTCGAGCGGACCAACTACTTCGAGACCATGCCCACCCACCAGCTGGAGCTCGCCCTCTGGCTGGAGGCCGACCGCATGGGCTCCCTGCTGGCCGCCCTGGACGACGAGTCCATGGAGAACCAGCGCGACGTCGTGAAGAACGAACGCCGCCAGCGCTACGACAACGTGCCGTACGGCACCGCCTTCGAGAAGCTGACCGCCCTCGCCTACCCGGACGGCCACCCCTACCACCACACCCCGATCGGCTCGATGGCCGACCTGGACGCGGCGACCCTGGAGGACGCGCGCGCGTTCTTCCGCACGTACTACGCGCCCAACAACGCCGTGCTGTCCGTCGTCGGCGACATCGACCCGGAGCAGACGCTCGCCTGGATCGAGAAGTACTTCGGCTCCATCCCCGGCCACGACGGCAAGCCCGCGCCGCGCGACGGCACGCTGCCCGACGTCATCGGCGAGCAGCTGCGCGAGGTCGTCGAGGAGGAGGTCCCGGCCCGCGCCCTGATGGCCGCCTACCGCCTGCCGAACGACGGCACGCGCGCGTGCGACGCGGTGGACCTGGCGCTCACCGTCCTCGGCGGCGGCGAGTCCTCCCGGCTGTACAACCGGCTGGTGCGCCGCGACCGTACGGCCGTCGCGGCCGGCTTCGGCCTGCTGCGGCTCGCGGGGGCACCCTCCCTGGGCTGGCTGGACGTGAAGACGTCCGGGGACGTCGAGGTGCCCGTCATCGAGACCGCGATCGACGAGGAGCTCGCCCGGTTCGCCGAGGAGGGCCCCACCGCCGAGGAGATGGAGCGCGCCCAGGCCCAGTTGGAGCGCGAATGGCTCGACCGGCTCGGCACGGTCGCGGGCCGCGCCGACGAACTGTGCCGGTTCGCCGTCCTGTTCGGCGACCCGCAGCTCGCCCTCACCGCCGTCCAGCGCGTCCTGGACATCACGCCCGAGGAGGTGCGGGAGGTCGCCAAGGCCCGCCTGCGCCCCGACAACCGCGCGGTCCTCGTCTACGAGCCGACCGCCCCCGAAGCCCCCGCCGACCAGGACGAGAACGAGGAGGCGGCCCAGTGACGGAGCTCGCCACGATGGACTTCCACCCCCAGCCCCGGGCGGGCGAGGCCAAGCCGTGGGCGTTCCCGGCGCCGGAACGCGGCACGCTGGACAACGGCCTGACCGTCCTGCACTGCCACCGTCCCGGCCAGCAGGTCGTCGCCGTCGAGGTCCTCCTCGACGCGCCCCTGGACGCCGAACCGGCCGGCCTGGACGGCGTGGCCACGATCATGGCGCGCGCCTTCTCCGAGGGCACCGACCGGCACTCCGCCGAGGAGTTCGCCGCCGAGCTGGAGCGCTGCGGCGCCACTCTCGACGCGCACGCCGACCACCCCGGCGTCCGGCTCAGCCTGGAGGTGCCCGCCTCCCGGCTGCCCAAGGCGCTCGGCCTGCTCGCCGACGCCCTGCGCGCGCCCGCCTTCGCCGACAGCGAGGTCGAGCGCCTCGTCCACAACCGTCTGGACGAGATCCCGCACGAGCTGGCCAACCCCTCCCGCCGTGCCGCCAAGGAGCTCTCCAAGGAGCTGTTCCCGGCCACCGCGCGCATGTCGCGGCCGCGCCAGGGCACCGCGGAGACCGTCGAGAAGATCGACTCCGCCGCCGTAAGGGCCTTCTACGAGCGCCATGTCCGGCCGGCCACGTCCACCGCCGTGGTCGTCGGCGACCTCACGGGCATCGACCTCGCCGCCCTCCTCGGCGAGACCCTGGGCGCCTGGACGGGCACCCCGGCCCAGCAGCGGCCCGTCCCGCCGGTGACCGCCGACGACACCGGCCGCGTCGTCATCGTGGACCGCCCCGGCGCCGTCCAGACCCAGCTGCTCATCGGCCGCGTCGGCGCCGACCGGCACGCGCGCGTGTGGGCCGCCCAGGTCCTCGGCACGTACTGCCTCGGCGGCACCCTCACCTCCCGTCTGGACCGCGTCCTGCGCGAGGAGAAGGGCTACACGTACGGGGTGCGCGCCTTCGGGCAGGTCCTGCGCTCCGCCCCGGACGGCTCGGGCGCGGCGATGCTCGCCATCAGCGGGTCCGTCGACACCCCGAACACGGGCCCCGCCCTGGACGACCTGTGGAAGGTGCTGCGCACCCTCGCCGCGGAGGGTCTGACGGACGCCGAGCGCGATGTCGCCGTGCAGAACCTGGTCGGCGTGGCACCGCTGAAGTACGAGACCGCGGCGGCCGTCGCGAGCACGCTGGCCGACCAGGTCGAGCAGTTCCTGCCCGACGACTACCAGGCCACGCTCTACCAGCAGCTCGCCGCGACCGGCACGGTCGAGGCCACCGCGGCGGCCGTGAGCGCCTTCCCGGTGGACCGTCTGGTGACCGTCCTCGTCGGTGACGCCGCTCGGATCAAGGAGCCCGTCGAGGCGCTCGGGATCGGCGAAGTGACCGTCGTGGCCGCGGAGTAGCCGCCGGCGGACACGGACGACTCGCGGCCCCGGGTGACGCGGGCGCCCCCCCGGGGTGTCCTTCCGGGGCCGCGAGATGTCCGAATTGATGCGGAGGTTGTGTGTCTGCGCTGTGGCGTGCGCTACAAAAACCGTGATCCGTTTGAGGATTGATAACGGTCGCGCATAGCGTCGGCCCGGCTGTTCGTCAGGCACCGCGCCGCATCCGCGGCACCGGACAGTCATCGCCGAGTCCCCGTACGGCGCGAGCCAGGGGAGCCGGGGACCCATGAAGTCCCTGGGGTGAATCGGACGCCCGCGCGTGAGCGAGGGGGTCCGTAGGAGACCTTCCTGCTCCGAACCCGTCAGCTAACCCGGTAGGCGAGAGGGAAGGAAAGGACCGCTCGCCCTTCATGGCGTACACCTGCACCACCGGGAAGCACCGCCGGCCCAGCCGGATGCAGCGCACCACCGCCCGCGCGGCGGGTTTCGCGGCGCTGACCACCACCGGTGTCATGGCGACCGTCGCCTCCAGCCCGGCCTTCGCCGCGGAGCCGACCCCCGAGCAGACCGGGCTGATCCCGGTCGTCACCGCCGGCGAGGCCGTCGCCGAGCAGGTCGACGACCAGGTCGCCCTGCAGAAGAAGGCCGCCTTCGAGGAGGCCGCGCGCGAGGCCGCCGCCAAGAAGGCCGCCGAGGAGCGCGAGGCACGCGTGCGTGCCGCCCGTGAGGCCGAGCGCAAGCGTCTGAACGCCTTCGTGCTGCCGATCACCGGGTCCTACATCTCCACCGGCTACCACGCGAGCAGCTCGCTGTGGTCCTCCGGCAGCCACACCGGCATCGACTTCCACGCCGCCAGCGGCACCCCGGTGCACGCGGTCGGCCTCGGCACCGTCGTCGAGGCGGGCTGGGGAGGGTCGTACGGCAACAACGTCGTCATCAAGATGAACGACGGCACGTACACCCAGTACGGCCACCTGTCCTCCATCGGCGTCTCCGTGGGCCAGCAGGTCACCCCGGGGCAGCAGATCGGCCTGTCCGGCGCGACCGGCAACGTCACGGGTCCGCATCTGCACTTCGAGGCCCGTACGACGGCCGAGTACGGCTCCGACATCGACCCGGTCGCCTACCTCCGTCAGCACGGCGTCAACATCTGACGCCACTCGGCGACTGTCCGCCCCGAGCCCCGGCCCCACGGCCGGGGCTTTCGCCGTTTTCGGCACTCCGCTGTCCAAAAAATATCCCTGGATTCCGGTCCGCCGTCGGAAATTCCGGCTCATTGCAATAGAGTCACGGAACACACGTCGATGAGCGGCACTCGGCGACGTTTCACGGGGATTAAAACGGAGGTCGGTCATGCGTATTCCGGCGCACTCGGTGTGCACGGCCATCCGGGACGACATCGTCGCGGGTGTCTACGAGCGCGGCAGCCGTCTCACCGAGGAACTCCTCGCCCGCCGCTACGGCGTTTCCCGCGTCCCCGTCCGGGAGGCGCTGCGCACCCTGGAGGCCGAGGGCTTCGTCGTCACCCGGCGGCACGCGGGCGCGTGCGTCGCGGAACCGACCGAGCGGGAGGCCGCCGACCTGCTGGAGATGCGCATGCTCCTGGAGCCGCTCGGCGCCGCCCGGGCCGCACAGCGGCGCACCGAGGCCCATCTGAAGGTGCTGCGCGGCCTCGTCCGGCTGGGCCAGGAGCGGGCCAGGAGGGGCAACAGCGACGATCTGCGCTCCCTGGGCGGCTGGTTCCACGAGACGCTCGCCCAGGCCTCGGGAAGCCACGCCCTGACGTCGATGCTCACCCAGCTGCGCCACAAGATCGCCTGGATGTACGCGGTGGAGGCGCCCGCCGACCCCGTGGAGTCCTGGGCCGAGCACGGCGCCATCGTCGACGCGGTGGCGCGCGGCGACCACGAACGCGCGCGGACGGTCACGGCGCTGCACACCGAGCGCGCGACCGCCGCCCACCGGCTGCGTTTCACCGGCGGCGCCGAGCGCGCCGACCGTGTGAGGACTTCGCAACCTCCCGTAAACATGACGGGTCTGCGGCATTAACACGGAAGCCGTATACAAAGAAGAGATATTCGGCGGAGAGGTATTTCCGCTGCTCTTTTCCGAGCGCGCCCCGAATTCTCGGTGGCGCGCTTCCGGTGTGCCCGGAGGCGGTTTTCCGGTTATGTCAGGGGCAATTTCTCTCCGGGGGCGCCGGGGTGCCCCGGAAAAGCGACGGGGCCGCGCCACCGGAAAGATGACGCGGCCCCGCGGGTGACTCAGACGGTCTCGGGGAGCTCCTCGAGACCCTCGGCGACCAGCTTCGCCAGCCGGTCCAGGGCGATGTCCGCGCCCTCGGCGTCGGAGGCGAGGACGATCTCCTCGCCGCCCTTCGCGCCGAGGCCGAGGACGGCCAGCATGGAGGCCGCGTTGACGGGGTTGCCGTCGGCCTTGGCGATCGTCACCGGGACGCCTGCGGCCGTGGCGGCTCGGACGAAGATGGAGGCGGGGCGGGCGTGGAGGCCCTCGGCCCAGCCGACGTTGACGCGGCGCTCAGCCATGTGTTGCTGCCCTTCGGTTCAGGTTGTCTAGACCAGTGTTCCACACGTGAAGCCGGTGAGGAACGGGTCGGACGTCCCGTTCCTCTGGCGGTCACCGGATCGCGGCCTCGATCCTGCTTCCGTCCTCCACAGACTGCCCCGCGCCGTTGTCGTACGCGAGCCGTACCCTGGCCCCATGCAGAGCGCCTCGGACCGGCACGAGTACCCCGCCCACTGGGAAGCCGACGTGGTGCTGCGCGACGGCGGCACCGCGCGCGTCCGCCCCATCACCGTCGATGACGCCGAGCGCCTGGTCAGCTTCTACGAGCAGGTCTCGGACGAGTCGAAGTACTACCGCTTCTTCGCGCCCTACCCGCGACTGTCCGCGAAGGACGTCCACCGCTTCACGCACCACGACTTTGTGGACAGGGTGGGACTCGCGGCCACGGTCGGCGGCGAGTTCATCGCAACCGTACGCTATGACCGCATTGGTGCCGACGGCATGGCCGCCTCCGCGCCGGCCGACGAGGCCGAGGTCGCCTTCCTCGTCCAGGACGCCCACCAGGGGCGCGGTGTCGCCTCCGCCCTCCTCGAACACATCGCGGCCGTCGCCCGCGAGCGCGGCATCCGCCGCTTCGCCGCCGAGGTGCTGCCCGCCAACACCAAGATGATCAAGGTGTTCACGGACGCCGGTTACACCCAGCAGCGCAGCTTCGAGGACGGCGTGGTCCGCCTGGAGTTCGACCTCGAACCCACCGCGCGGTCCCTGGCCGTGCAGCGCGCGCGGGAACAGCGCGCCGAGTCCCACTCCGTACGACGGCTGCTGGCCCCCGGCTCCGTCGCCGTCGTCGGCACCGGGCGCACCCCCGGCGGCGTCGGCCGCGGCGTCCTCGGCAACCTCCGGGAAGCCGGCTTCACCGGCGCCCTGCACGCCGTGAACCGTGCCTTCCCCGACGACCTCAAGGAGCTCGACGGCATCCCCGCCCACCGCTCGGTGCGCGACATCGACGGCCCCGTCGATCTCGCGATCGTCGCCGTCCCCGCCGACCAAGTGCCCGAGGTCGTCACCGAGTGCGGCGAACACGGCGTCCAGGGGCTCGTCGTCCTCTCCGCCGGGTACGCCGAGAGCGGCCCCGACGGCCGCGAACGCCAGCGCGCCCTCGTCCGGCAGGCGCGCAGCCACGGCATGCGGATCATCGGCCCCAACGCCTTCGGCGTCATCAACACCTCCCCGCAGGTGCGGCTCAACGCCTCCCTCGCCCCCGAGATGCCGCGCCCCGGCCGCATCGGACTGTTCGCCCAGTCCGGCGCCATCGGCATCGCCCTGCTGTCCCGGCTGCACCGGCGCGGCGGCGGCGTCACCGGCACCACCGGCGTCTCCACCTTCGTCTCCTCCGGCAACCGCGCGGACGTCTCCGGCAACGACGTCCTGCAGTACTGGTACGACGACCCGGACACCGACGTCGCCCTCATGTACCTGGAGTCCATCGGCAACCCCCGCAAGTTCACCCGCCTCGCGCGGCGCACGGCCGCGGCCAAGCCCCTCGTCGTCGTCCAGGGCTCCGGCTCCGCCCCGCAGGGCCACGCCGTCCGCGCGACCCGGCTCCCGCACGCCACCGTGTCGGCCCTGCTGCGCCAGGCCGGCGTGATCCGCGTCGACACCATCACCGAGCTGGTCGACGCGGGCCTGCTGCTCGCCCGCCAGCCCCTGCCGACCGGACCCCGCGTGGCGATCCTCGGCAACTCCGAGTCACTGGGACTGCTGACCTACGACGCCTGCCTCTCCGAGGGACTGCGCCCGCTGCCCCCGCTCGACCTGACGACGGAGGCCTCGGCGGAGGACTTCCACGCCGCGCTCGCGCGGGCGCTGGCCGACGAGACCTGCGACGCGGTCGTGGTGACGGCGATCCCCGCGATCGGCGAGACCTCGCCCAGCGACGCGTCCCTCGCCGAGGCCCTGCGCTCGGCCGCCGCCGCGGCCCCCGCCAAGCCCGTCCTGGTCGTCCACGTGGAACTCGGCGGTCTCGCCGCCGCGCTGTCCGCCGCGACCAGCACCGCGCCCCGCGCCGGAGCGGGCGCACGCACGCGTGGCGCGACCCCGGCACAGCCCGGTGCCCCCCGCGAGGGAACCGCCGCCGCGGGAGCCCCCGAGGGAGCCCACCTCATCCCCGCCTACCCGGCCGCCGAACGGGCCGTACGCGCGCTCGCCGAAGCCGTGAAGTACGCGCAGTGGCGACGCGAGGCCGCCGACCCCGGAAAGGTGCCCGAGTACGAGGACATCGACGAGAAGGGCGCCGCCCGGCTCATCGACGGGCTCCTCTCCCGAGGGCAGGGCCTCACCCTCGGCACCGAGGAGACCTGCGAGCTGCTCGGCCACTACGGCATCCCCACCCGCCGGGCCATCCCCGCGCCCACCCCCGAGGACGCGGTCCGCGCCGCCGGCACCCTCGGCTACCCCGTCGCGCTCAAGGCCACCGCACCCCACCTGCGCCACCGCGCCGACCTGGGCGGCGTCCGCCTCGACCTCGCCGACGAGGAGCAACTGCGCCGAGCGTACGCCGAGTTGACCGAACTGTTCGGAAAGCCGGAGGAGACCCGTCCGGTCGTCCAGGCGATGGCCCCGCGCGGGGTCGACACCGTCGTCCGCGCGGTCATCGACCCGGCCGCCGGCGCGGTGCTGTCCTTCGGGCTCGCCGGGGCGGCCTCCCAACTGCTCGGCGACATGGCCCACCGCCTGGTGCCGGTGACCGACCGCGACGCGACCTCCCTGATCCGCTCCATCCGCACGGCGCCCCTGCTCTTCGGCTGGCGCGGCGCCGCCCCGGTCGACACCCCCGCCCTGGAGGAGCTGCTCCTGCGCGTCTCCCGTCTGGTCGACGACCACCCCGAGGTCGTCGCGGTCACCCTGGAGCCGGTCGTCGTCGCCCGCCACGGCCTCAGCGTCCTCGGCGCCTCGGTCCGCCTCGCCCCGCCCCCGGTCCGCGACGACCTCGGCCCGCGGACCCTGCCGGCCTACTGATCGCCCCCGCGGGCCCCGTCGGCCCGCTGATCCGGGGGCCCACGAGCGGTGCCTCGCAGTCAGTGGGTCCCCGTAGGATGGACCGCATGGCCAAGACCAGTACGACGACCCAGGGGCTGCGCGCGGCGATCGAGCGCAGCGGCTACTACCCGGCCCTCGTGGCCGAGGCGGTGGAGGCCGCCGTGGGCGGCGAGCCCATCCGGTCGTACCTGGTCCACCAGGAGACCACGTTCGACCAGAACGAGGTGCGCCGGCATGTGACGGTGCTGGTCCTCACCGGCAACCGCTTCATCGTCAGCCACACCGACGAGCAGGCCGCCGACACCACCTCCCCGACGCCGTACGCCACGACGTCCACGGAGTCGGTGAAGCTCGGCCGGATCTCCTCGGTCGTCCTCAGCCGCGTCGTCGCGAACCCGGAGTCGTACACGCCGGGCACCCTGCCGCGGGAGGTCGTGCTGACCATCGGCTGGGGCGCCGTCTCCCGCATCGACCTGGAGCCGGCCGCCTGCGGCGACCCCAACTGCGACGCCGACCACGGCTACACGGGCAGCTCCACGGCGGACGACCTCAGCCTGCGCGTCAGCGAGGCGGGCGACGGCCCGGAGACGGTGCGCCAGGCGCTCGCCTTCGCCCAGGCGCTCTCCGAGGCCACCGCGGACACGACCCGCTGATGGCCGCCGCCCCCGCCTCCTGGGACCACCCCGAACCGCTCGCCGTCTCCTCCGCCCCCGTCCCCGAGTACGGCACCGGCTCCCTCGCCGACCTGCTGCCCACGCTGGCCGCCGGCATGGGCGTACCCGGAGTGACCGCGGCGATCGAGGAGCTCACCCCGGCCGACCGCGCCTGCGTCTTCCTGGTCGACGGCCTCGGCTGGGAGCAGATCAAGGCCCACCCGGACGAGGCGCCGTATCTGCACAGCCTCCTCGGCGGCTCGCGAGGCGGCACCGGACGTCCGCTCACCGCCGGCTACCCGGCGACCACCGCGACCTCCCTCGCCTCCGTCGGCACCGGGCTTCCGCCGGGCGCCCATGGCCTGCCCGGCTACACCGTGCGCGATCCCGCCACCGGTGACCTGATGAACCAGCTCCGCTGGCACCCCTGGACCGCGCCGCACACCTGGCAGCCGTACCCCACGGTCTTCCAGCTCGCCGACCGGGCGGGTGTGCACGCCGCGCAGGTCTCCTCGCCCGCCTTCCAGAACACCCCGCTGACCAAGGTCGCGCTCAGCGGCGGCACCTTCCACGGGCGGCTCACCGGCGAGGAGCGCATGGACCTCGCCGCCGAGCAGCTCGCCGCCGGCGACCGCTCGCTCGTCTACACGTACTACGCCGAACTCGACGGCGCGGGCCACCGCTACGGCGTCGCCTCCGACACCTGGCGCGGCCAGCTCATGTACGTCGACCGGCTGGTCCAGCGCCTCGCCGAGCAACTGCCGCCGCGCAGCGCGCTCTACGTCACCGCCGACCACGGGATGCTCGACATCCCCTTCGACGAGCAGCACCGCATCGACTTCGACGAGGACTGGGAGCTGCGCGCCGGCGTCGCCCTCCTCGGCGGCGAGGGCCGCGCCCGCCATGTCTACGCCGTCCCCGGCGCCGAGAACGACGTGCTGACCTGCTGGCGCGAGGTGCTCGGCGAGCAGTTCTGGGTGGCCTCGCGGGACGAGGCGATCGCCGCGGGCTGGTTCGGACCCCACATCGACGAGCGGGTGTACGACCGTCTCGGTGACGTGGTGGCGGCCGCCCGCGACGACGTCCTGATCATCGCCTCCGAGCGGGAGCCGAAGGAGTCGGCCATGGTCGGCAACCACGGCTCGATGACCCCTGCCGAGCAGCTCGTCCCCCTGCTCGAAGTACGCTCCTGACGCCCCCCCTCCCGCTGCGCCGCCGATACCGACGCCGATACCGATACCGACGCAGATACCGAAAGGTGCCCCACCCACCATGCCCGAGCTGGTGTTCTTCTCCGGAACCATGGACTGCGGGAAGTCGACGCTGGCTCTGCAGATCGAGCACAACCGCTCCGCGCGCGGACTGCAGGGCATGATCTTCACCCGGGACGACCGGGCGGGCCAGGGCAAACTCTCCTCCCGTCTGGGCCTGGTCACCGACGCGGTCGAGGTCGAGGACGGCCAGGACCTGTACGTGTACCTCGTCGACCACCTCTCGCAGGGCGGCCGCGCGGACTATGTGATCGCGGACGAGGCGCAGTTCCTCGCCGAGGAGCAGATCGACCAGCTCGCGCGCGTGGTCGACGACCTCGGGATAGACGTCTACGCGTTCGGCATCACCACGGACTTCCGCTCCAAGCTCTTTCCCGGCTCCCAGCGGCTCGTCGAACTCGCCGACCGCGTCGAGGTCCTCCAGGTCGAGGCACTGTGCTGGTGCGGCGCCCGCGCCACCCACAACGCCCGTACGGTCGGCGGCGCCATGGTGGTCGAGGGCGCGCAGGTCGTCGTCGGGGACGTCGACCAGGCGGACACCGTCGCCTACGAGGTCCTGTGCCGCCGGCACTTCCGGCGCCGTATGACGAGCGCCTCCGCCCGCGCCGGCGCGCTCTCCCCGGACGTCCTGCCCGTCTCCCCCTACTGACCGCGCGGGCGCCGCACGCCGGCCTCCACCCGGTCCAGGAGACGGCGCGGCCGTTCCAGCGATCTGCTCCGGTCGGGCTCGGCGCCGTCCGCCGCCCGCGAGGCGCGCCCCCGCTGCGGTTCCTGGTGGGCGGCGTGACGGACCAGGGTGAGCCACAGGCGTACGGCCCGTTCCACGGCGGCCCAGCGGTCCGGCGCGGAGTCCTCGGCGTACGCGCGCTCCTCGGGGTAGAGCCGTACGAGGTCATGGAACCGGTAGCGGACCCGGCCGGTGTCGTCGGACACCAGGGCCTCCAGCAGATGGGCCTCGACCAGCGCCTCCGCCGGCCGTTCGGCCTCGGGCACGGAGACGCCGAGCAGCGGTGAGCCGAGCCAGGGCGCCAGATCGACCGGCCCCGGCAGACCCGGCCGCCGGAACGCCAGCCGCTCCCGTTCCGACAGGCCCCGATAGCTGCGGGCGATGCCGCCCCGCACATCCCGACCGCCCGAGCGCAGCTCGTCCAGCCTGCGGTGTTCGTCCCGCAGCCGGGCCGCCAGACCGGCCAGGGCCACCGGCGACGGGCGCCGAGCCGGGAGCCCACGACGCGTACCGCCGGCGGCAGCCCGCCGCACAGCCGTGCGAGGTCGAGCGCGGCCGACGGCTCGGCCGCCACCCGGTCGGATCCGACCAGACCGCCCAGCAGCTCGACCGTGGACCGCACCCCGCGCGCGCAGCCGGATGCGGGCTGACGCGTCCAGCCCGGTCGGCTGGCGGCGGCCGGTGACCAGGGCGGCGCTGCCACCGGTCCCCGGCAGCAGGGGCTGGACCTGGCGCTCCCCGGTGGCGTCGTCCAGCACCACCAGGACCCGGCGGCGAGCCGGCACGGTGCGGTGCAGCGCGGTGCGTTCGGAGAGCGCGCCGGGCACGTGCTCCGCGCGTACGCGCAGCGCCCGCAGGAACTCCGCCACGACCTCGGCCGGACGGGCGGCGCGGGCGGGATCGGCGCCGCGCAGGTCCGCGTACAGCCGCCCGTCGGGAAAGGACGCCGTCACCCGGTGCGCGACGTGCAGGGCGAGCGCCGACTTGCCGACCCCGCCCATGCCGTGCACGACACAGACCCGCCCCGGGACTGCGCCCCGGCGCCGTCGGCCCCGGTGAGCGCCGCGACCAGCCGCTCGGTCTCCGTCCGGCGCCTCGTCAGGGAGCCCACCGCGGCGGGTAGTTGTTCCGGTGTCCGGGACCCGCCCCCTACGGCGTTCACCGCGACCGGTTACGGGACGAGCCCGGGAAGGCTGCTGCCGGGGCCGAGGACATCGTGTCGGTGAAGGGCAGGTTCGTCGATGTCTCCCAGTCCTTGACGGGCTGTCAGGCGGAGGCGGGCACCCGGCTGCTGGGCGACGGACGGCAGAAGTGGCTGACCCTCAGGCTTCGGCTAGGCGAGGGCGAGAAGGACGCGCTGGGCCGTCTGGAGGGCGACCGGGCGTTCCGGACGCTCGACGCGCGCCGGCGGACCTGCATGGCCGACGCGGGGTTCAAGGCCGCGACACCCGCGCATCTCGTGACGTCACTGCCGCCGGGTCCGACGTGCGCCGCGACCCCGCCGTCCGGGGGGACTTTCGCTGCAAGGCGCGTACGGACTGTCTGCGGACCGCCTACGCCAGGCTCGCCGCGATGCAGCAGCGGTGGCTGGACGCCCACCCCGACGTCCTCGCGGGCCGTACGGCGCTGTTCCAGCGGCAGCAGTCCGCCGCCGACCGCGTCCTGGGCGCCTGACCGCGTCTCAGCGGGGGCCCTCGATCAGGGCGAAGCGGGCGCCCTCGGGATCCGTCACGGTGGCCACGCGCCCGTAGGCGCTGTCCCGGGCCGGCCCGAGGACGTGTCCGCCCAGGTCGGTGACGAGGTCGAGCGCCCGGTCCGCGTCGGCCACCTCGAAGTACGTCACCCAGTGCGGCCCCCGGTCGCGGGGCAGCGAGGTGCCCACCCCGTGGATGCCGGCGACGGGACGGCCGCCGATGTGCAGGGTGACGTAGTCGAAGTCGGCGGACACCTCCGCCTCCTGGGTGTAGCCGAACACCGTTTCGTAGAACTTGGCGACGCTCGCGGTCTCGAAGGTCACCAGCTCGTTCCAGGCGGGGGTGCCGGGCAGCCCGCTGATGTCCGTGCCGCGGTGGGCCGCCGCCTGCCAGATGCCGAAGACGGCACCGGAGGGATCGGAGCCGATCGCGAGGCGTCCGGCCTCGGCGGCGTCCAGCGGGCCGACCCCGATGGTGCCGCCGCACAGCCGCACGGTCTCGGCGCTCGTGTCCACGTCGTCGGAGGCGAGATACGGCGTCCAGGCGACCGGGAGATGGCGGTCCGGGGGCAGTTGGCCGATCCCGGCCACCTCCCGGCCGTCGAGGAGGGCGCGTACGTAGGGGCCGAGCTGCTGCGGACCGGGTTGGAATTCCCAACCGAAGAGTTCGCCGTAGAACTCCTGGGTGCCCGTCAACCCGTGCACCATCAGACTCACCCAGCAGGGTGTACCGGGCGCGTACCGGGCATGCGCGGTGCCGTTCAGGCCGGCGGACCCAGGTGCCTCGGTCATCGTCCCTCTCTCCTCGGCCCCCTCGCGGTGGCCGTGTCGCTTCCGCCCTCGGAGGATGCCTGATGGGGGGTTTCTCCGCGGTTCACGCGCGGTTGTCGCCGTCTGTCGATCGCCTGTACGGCATGTGCTCGATCCCGTACGCCTCGTGATCGAGCGTGTCCGGCCGAGCAGAGTAGCCGGAGCTGAGCGTGGGGGCCACCCCGTGCGCGAGGATGGTGGACATGAACGCCATCATCACCGCAACCGAACTCGCCGGCGACCTGGCGGGGGAGAACCCGCCCGTCGTCCTCGACGTCCGCTGGCAGCTCACCGTGGCGAAGGCGGCGGGCGAGCCGCCCTTCGACGGTCGGGCCGCCTACGCCGCCGGACATGTGCCCGGCGCGGTCTATGTCGACCTCGACCGTGAGCTCGCGGGCGCGGCGGGTGCCGCCGGCCGCCATCCGCTGCCCCCTCTCGCGGAGTTCGGCGCGGCGATGCGCCGGGCCGGTGTGTCCGCCGACCGGCCGGTGGTCGTGTACGACGGAGGACAGGGCTGGGCGGCGGCCCGCGCGTGGTGGCTGCTGCGCTGGACCGGCCACCCCGACGTGCGGGTCCTCGACGGCGGGCTGCCGCAGTGGCGGGGGGAGCTCTCGACCGAGGTCCCCGCGCGCGTGGAGGGCGACTTCGAGCCGGTGGCAGGCGCCACGGGTCTCCTCGACGCGGACGGCGCCGCCGAACGGGCGCGGTCCGGGGTGCTGTTCGACGCGCGCGCGGGGGAGCGGTACCGGGGCGAGGTCGAGCCGATCGACCGGGTCGGAGGGCACATCCCGGGCGCGGTGTCCGCGCCCACCACCGAGAACGTGGGTCCCGACGGCCGTTTCCTGCCGGCCGAGGAACTGCACGACCGCTTCAAGGCGCTGGGGGCGTCGGACGGCGCCGAGGTGGGCGTGTACTGCGGTTCGGGCGTCTCGGGCGCCCATGAGGTGCTGGCGCTGGCGGTGGCGGGCATCCCGGCCGCCCTGTACGTGGGCTCCTGGTCGGAGTGGTCCTCGGACCCGTCCCGGCCGGTGGCCGTGGGCCCCGATCCGCAGTGACGTGCCTCGCATCCGGGCACGGGAAAGGGGCCGCACCGAACAGGTGCGGCCCTTTCGTACGTATGAACCGGCGTGCGAACCGATGTGGTCGAACCGGCGGGTGCCGGGACCGGGTTGCCCGACGGCGACCCGGGCCCGTTACTCCTGTTTCTTGCGGCGGGTCCCGAACACGATCTCGTCCCAGCTCGGCACCGCGGCCCGGCGGCCCGGACGGACACCGTCCGCCTCGGCCTGGCGGTCGGTGGCGCCGATCAGCCGGTCGCGGTGGCTGCCCACCGAGCGCGGCATGAGGACGTCGGCGTAGGCGGAGCCGGCGGAGGCTGCGGGCGCCGGGGGCTCCTCGGCCTCCGGCTCCTGGTCCTCGGGCTCCTCCGAGGGCTCGGCGGGGCGCTCCGGGACGACCATGTCGCCACGGAAGCTCGGCACCGCCTCGAGGAGGCTGGTCAGCGAGTCCCGCTCGCGCTCGCCGGTGCTCTCCTCGGCCGGTTCGGACGGCTGGGAGGGCAGGCTCGGCCGCTCCAGCGCGCGGTCCATCGACCGGTCGCGCGGGAGCCGCGCGATGCGCGGGACGAACGGAAAGCTGGGCTCCGGGGCGGCGAGGTCGTCGGACTCGCCGATCAGCGAGCGCGCCTCGTCGTCGACGGCCTGGACGAGCCGCCGGGGCGGGTCGTACGTCCAGCTCGCCGAGTGCGGTTCACCCGCGACGCGGTAGACGAGCAGGACCTCCCAGGTGCCGTCGTCGCGACGCCAGGAGTCCCACTGGACGGTGTCCTTCTCGGCGCCGCGCAGCAGCAGCCGCTCCTGGACGGCCTCGCCGAGCTGGGGCCCCGCGGCGTTCTCGCCGGGCCTGCGGACGGGTGTCTTGCGGGCCCGCTCCGCCATGAAGGCGCGCTCGGCCAGCACGGGACCCTCGAACCGGCGGACGCGGTCGACGGGGATGCCTGCCATCTGCGCGACTTCTTCCGCTGTCGCGCCGGCTCGTATACGCGCCTGGATGTCACGGGGGCGGAGATGGCTCTCCACCTCGATCTCGATCTGGCCGAGGCGGGGACGGTCGCCGCGGACGGCGGCGCGCAGACGCTCATCGATCGGAAGCGTGTACTCCGTGCTGTCCGCAGCCTTCAGCACCAGCCGTGTGCCGTCATTCGAGACGGCCACGACACGCAGTTCGGGCATGGGGACCTCCCGGGTGGTGCCTGCCGACGTCACGTGCGTCGCTGCTTCCGCTAGTCGAGTGTGGCCTGCCCGGGTGCAGCCTGCCACAACCTTGCCGAGTTGCCCGGCGTGTCGGGCGCGGGCCCTGGATCGCCGTTATGGCACGGTTACCTATTCGCCACGCTAAGTGACCAACGCCGTCACCCTGTGCAACTAGTCCCCTCCCGGCGGTCCAGCAAGGCCCAGGACACCCTGTGGGGAGCCCGGGCCCAAGGCTGGCAACAGTACTCCATTTGGGCCACGTGCGTGGATTGGCGCGCCGCCCAACTTCTGGCAAGACGTGGGACTTGGCCGTCCGTTACGCGGTTTCTGTGATCTTGAAAGTGGTGCACTTCACCCAAGAACCCTCCGCAAGTAGTCGTTCTGGAACAGACGGTCGGGGTCCAGCCGGTCGCGCAACGCGGTGAACTCACCGAAACGCGGATAGACCCGGTCGAAGTACTCCGCGTCGCGCGTATGCACCTTTCCCCAGTGCGGCCGGCCCTCGTGCGCGGTGAAGATCCGCTCGGCGGCGGTGAAGTACCCCTGGTAGGCCGTCCCCTTGACCATGTGGACGGCGATGTACGCGCTGTCACGGCCGGAGGCGGTGGACAGCGTGATGTCGTCGGCCGGCGCGGTGCGCACCTCCACCGGGAAGCTGACCTTCAGGCCCGAGCGCTCGACCATCGCCTTCAGCTCGCGCAGCGTCTCGGTGACGGCCGCGCGCGGGACGGCGTACTCCATCTCCACGAAGCGCACCCGGCGCGGAGACGTGAAGACCTTGTAGGGGATGTCGGTGTAGCTGCGCGCCGACAGCGCCTTGCTGGAGACCTGGGCGATCGCCGGGATGGTGGCGGGCACCGCCCGGCCCACCCACTGCGCCACCTGGAAGACGCCGTTGGAGAGGAACTCGTCCTCGATCCAGCCCGAGACCCGGCTCACCGGCTTGCGCGGGCCCGCGCTGCGGTTGTTGCGCTTGGTGTTGGTGTTTCCGGTGTGCGGGAACCAGTAGAACTCGAAGTGCTCGTTCTCGGCCCACAGCTCGTCGAAGTCGGCGAGCACCTTGTCGAACGGCATCGGCTCCTCGCGCGCGGTGAGGAGGAAGACCGGCTCCACGGCGAAGGTGATCGCGGTGACGATGCCCAGGGCGCCGAGACCGATCCGGGCGGCCGCGAACACCTCCGGGTTCTCCTTCTCCGAACAGCTCAGCACCGAGCCGTCCGCCGTCACCAGCTCCAGACCCTTGATCTGCGCCGCGATCGAGGCGGAGTCGCGGCCGGTGCCGTGGGTGCCGGTGCTGGTGGCCCCCGAGACCGTCTGCTCCATGATGTCGCCCATGTTGGTGAGCGAGAGGCCCTCGCGCGCGAGCGCCAGGTTGAGTCTCTTGAGCGGTGTGCCGGCCTCCACCGTGACGGTCATGGTGTCACGGTCGATCTTGCGGATGCCGGTCAACAGCTGAGGACGGATCAACACACCGTCCGTGGCGGCGATCGAGGTGAAGGAATGGCCGGTACCGACCGCCTTCACCTTCAGCCCGTCCTCGGCCGCCCGGCGCACCGCCGCGGTCAGCTCGTCGACGGAGGCGGGCGTGACCTCCCGCGCGGGACGGGCGGTCACATTGCCGCCCCAGTTACGCCACGTGCCGTTCTTCCCGCTCGCTGTGGTGCTCAACGGTGCCTCCCCGACCCGGAGCCGGCCTGCTCAGCCGGCGGTACCCGAGGAAACCGACCGTGACCGCGACGGCCCCGGACACCGCCGGAACCCCGTACCCGGCCTGTGCCCCGGCCGCGTCGATGACCCAGCCGGCGATGGAGGAGCCGAGCGCCACCCCGACCGCGAGCCCGGTGCTGATCCAGGTCATGCCCTCGGTCAATTGTGCGCGTGGTACGTGCTCTTCGATGAGGGACATGGTGGTGATCATCGTGGGAGCGATGGCCAGTCCCGCAGCGAACAGCGCCACGGCCAGAAACGGCAAGTTTCCGACCAGTAGGAGGGGGATCATACTCACGGCCATCATGAACACGCCCAGCAGCCAGCGCCTTTCCGGCGCTCCCTCGAGCCGCAGCAGCCCGAAGACCAGCCCGGCGACGCAGGAACCGGCCGCGTAGAGCGCCAGGACCACGCTCGCGGCACCCTTGTGGCCCTGCTCGTCGGCGAAGGCGACGGTGACCACGTCGACCGCCCCGAAGATCGTGCCGGTCGCCACGAAGGTGACCACCAGGACCCGTAGCCCCGGCGAGCGCAGCGCGCTGCCCGTGCCGCGCTGCTCACGCGGGTGCGGCTCGGGCTCCGTGGCCCGCTGCGCCGTGAGCCAGAAGACCCCGACGGCCAGGAAGCAGGCCGCCAGCAGCGGGCCCGCCTCCGGGAACCAGACGGTGGACAGACCGATCGAGATGATCGGCCCGAAGATGAAGCACACCTCGTCGACCACGGACTCGAAGGAGTACGCGGTGTGCAGCTGCGGGGTGCCGCGGTACAGGGCCGCCCAGCGGGCCCTGACCATCGCACCGAGACTCGGCACCGCGCCGATGCCCGCGGCGCACACGAACAGCGTCCAATCGGGCCACCGCACGTGCGCGGCCAGCAGCAGTCCGGCGGCCGCGGCCAGCGCGACCAGCGTCGCCGGGCGCAGCACCCTGCGCTGGCCGTACTGGTCCACCAGGCGCGATATCTGCGGCCCCACCACCGCCGCCGCCAGCGCGATGGTCGCCGACAGCGCGCCCGCGAGGCCGTAGCGCCCGGTGAGCTGGGAGACCATCGTGACCACGCCGATGCCCATCATCGACAGCGGCATCCGGCCGAGGAACCCCGCGGCGGAGAAACCCTTGGAGCCGGGAGCGGCGAACAGGGCGCGGTAGGGGCTGGGCACGGTGTCTCCGGTCGGTCCGGTCACGCGCGCGTGGCGGCTCCGCGCGGCGATGAGGTGAAAAGCGGCTCGTCGGTGCGTGCCCGGTAACGCTCGGTAAGGCGCGAAGGCAGCTCATACAGCTTACGAGTTGGGGAACCCCAATGCACCGGAGCGTACGCCCGGCGGGCGGCCCCCGGTGGGCCACCCGCCGTTTCCCGGCTGTCAGCGGCGGGTGGCAGGATCGACTCATGCCAGACGCGCTCGATGCCACCCCCTACGACGCCCTGCTCCTGCTCTCCTTCGGCGGCCCGGAAGGCCCGGACGACGTGGTCCCGTTCCTGGAGAACGTGACCCGCGGGCGCGGCATCCCGAAGGAACGCCTCAAGGAGGTCGGGCAGCACTACTTCCTGTTCGGCGGGGTCAGCCCCATCAACGACCAGAACCGCGCCCTGCTGGACGCCCTGCGCAAGGACTTCGCCGGCCACGGCCTGGACCTGCCGGTCTACTGGGGCAACCGCAACTGGGCCCCGTACCTCACCGACACCCTGCGCGAGATGGTCGCCGACGGCCGCCGCCGCGTCCTCGTCCTCGCCACCAGCGCCTACGCCTCCTACTCGGGCTGCCGCCAGTACCGCGAGAACCTCGCCGACTCGCTGGCCGCCCTGGAGGCCGAGGGCCTGCCGCTGCCCGAGGTCGACAAACTGCGGCACTACTTCAACCACCCGGGCTTCCTGGAGCCCATGATCGACGGCGTCGTCCGCTCCCTCGCCGACCTCCCCGAGGACGTCCGCGACGGCGCCCACATCGCCTTCTCCACCCACTCGATCCCCGTCGCCTCCGCCGACACCTCCGGCCCGGTCGAGGACCACGGGGACGGCGGGGCGTACGTGAAGCAGCACCTGGACGTCGCCCGCGTGATCGCCGACGCCGTCCGCGAGCGCACCGGCGTCGACCACCCCTGGCAGCTCGTCTACCAGTCCCGCTCCGGCGCCCCCCACATCCCGTGGCTCGAGCCCGACATCTGCGACCACCTCGAAGAACGCCACGCGGCCGGCGTCCCCGCGGTCGTGATGGCCCCCATCGGCTTCGTCTCCGACCACATGGAGGTCCTCTACGACCTCGACACGGAGGCCACGGCCAAGGCCGAGGAGCTGGGCCTGCCGGTGCGCCGCTCCGCCACCGTCGGCGCCGACCCCAGGTTCGCCGCCGCGATCCGCGAGCTCGTCCTGGAGCGCGCCGCCGCCGAGAGCGGACGGCGGGCCGCCCCCTGCGCCCTGGGCGCGCTCGGGGCGAGCCACGACCTCTGTCCCGTCGGGTGCTGCCCGGCCCGTGCGCCCCGGCCGGCCGCCGCGGGCGTCGACAGCCCCTACGCGTGAGGAACCCCGTGACCGACCCCCTGCACTCGGACCTGCTCGAGCTCGCGAAGGAGGCCGCCCGCCGGGCCGGTGAGCTGCTGCGCGACGGCCGCCCGGCCGACCTCGCGGTGGCCGCCACCAAGTCGAGCCCGATCGACGTCGTCACCGAGATGGACATCGCCGCCGAGAAGCTGATCACCGGCCTGATCTCCGAGCACCGCCCCGACGACGGCTTCCTCGGCGAGGAGGGCGCCTCCAGCACTGGCAGCAGCGGCATCCGCTGGGTGATCGACCCCCTCGACGGCACGGTCAACTATCTGTACGGCCTGCCCACCTGGGCGGTCTCCATCGCCGCCGAGCAGGACGGCGAGACCGTCGTCGGGGTCGTGGAGATCCCGATGCGCGGGGAGTCGTACCACGCGGTACGCGGCGGGGGTGCCCGGGCCACCGGCGCCTGGGCGGGTGAGCGGGAGCTGTCCTGCCGTCCCGCGGCCCCTCTCGACCAGTCCCTGGTCTCCACCGGCTTCAACTACGTCACCGAGGTCCGCACCCACCAGGCCGACGTGGCCCGGCGGCTCATCCCGCTGCTGCGGGACATCCGCCGCAGCGGCTCCGCCGCCGTCGACCTGGCCGACGTGGCCGCCGGCCGCCTCGACGGCTACTACGAGCGCGGCCTGCACCCCTGGGACCTCGCGGCGGGCGACCTGATCGCCCGGGAGGCGGGCGCGCTGACCGGTGGACGCCCCGGAGAGCGCCCCTCACGCGATCTCGCGATCGCCGCCACCCCGGCCGTCTTCGAGCCCCTCCAGCGCCTCCTGGAGGACTTCGGCGCCTGGCACGACTGACGGCCGCAGCCGCGCCCCCCACGCACCGGCGGCGCGGACCGCGCACACGAAGGGGCCCCGGCGCTGGATTCGCCGGAGCCCCTCCGTCTACGCGTGCGAACGACGCGTACCAACCGCTCAGACGCTTGTCGCGCCGACCTCCACACCGTGTTCGGCGGCGAGGCGGCGCAGGTCGTCGAGCTCTGCCTGCTCCACCTCGACGAGGAAGTCGTCGCCCTCGTCGAGAGCCCGGGTCAGATCGGACTCGGTCGCCCTTATGCGCTGCAGAAGTCCTGCGGTGAATGCGTCCATGCTGCGCCCCCTCGTCCTGGGTCGTGGGTCGATGGCACGGGGGTGTGCCGGTTCGGGAAGGGGCGATCACGTCTCCAGTAGGTGCCCAGCGCTGCCCTGCCGGGCGGCGACGGTGCCGGACACCCACGCCCACTCTGCGGCAAGCGGATCGCGGAGTACCACATGGTGTTGTGGCACATGCAGAGCGTGATCGCGGGGTGTAAAGCCGTCCTCCCCCCGCTCCCTTCCACGGAAACCTCAACCCCACGAGAAAATTTCGCATTCCCGGGCTTCATACCTGTCCTTCATGGCGCCCTCACCGTCTTACCGCCGACTTATGGCCGAAAAGGGCAGGATGGAAGCTCACACTCACCAAGACCCCTGCCCACGCGCGCTCACGGAGCGCTACGCGGGTGGACACAGGAAGGACAAGCGACGTGCGCGTACTCGTCGTCGAGGACGAGCAACTGCTCGCCGATGCGGTGGCCACCGGACTGCGCCGGGAGGCCATGGCCGTCGACGTCGTGTACGACGGTGCGGCCGCCCTGGAGCGCATCGGCGTCAACGACTACGACGTGGTCGTCCTCGACCGTGACCTCCCGCTCGTCCACGGCGACGACGTCTGCCGCAAGATCGTCGAGCTCGGCATGCCCACGCGCGTGCTGATGCTGACGGCCTCCGGCGACGTCAGCGACCGCGTCGAGGGCCTGGAGATCGGCGCCGACGACTACCTTCCCAAGCCCTTCGCCTTCAGCGAGCTCATCGCACGCGTGCGTGCGCTCGGCCGGCGCACCAGTGTGCCGCTGCCGCCCGTCCTGGAGCGCGCCGGCATCAAGCTCGACCCGAACCGCCGCGAGGTCTTCCGCGACGGCAAGGAGGTCCAGCTCGCGCCGAAGGAGTTCGCCGTCCTGGAGGTGCTGATGCGCAGTGAGGGCGCCGTGGTCTCCGCCGAGCAGCTCCTGGAGAAGGCGTGGGACGAGAACACCGACCCGTTCACCAACGTCGTGCGCGTGACGGTCATGACGCTCCGCCGCAAGCTCGGCGAACCCCCGGTGATCGTCACGGTCCCCGGCTCCGGCTACCGGATCTGATCCCCGTGGCCGCCGCACCCGCGCCTCCCCAGGCGCCTCCGAAGCCCACCTGGGACCCCAGGAGGCCGCAGGCCCCCTTCCCCTGGCTGCGCCCGACCATCCGCATACGCCTGACCCTGCTGTACGGCGGCATGTTCCTGATCGCGGGCATCCTGCTGCTGTCGATCATCTACCTGCTGGCCGCGCAGGCCATCAACACGGGCAACCAGCCGCCGTTCAAGATCGCGAGCGGTGAGGACATCAAGGTCACCAGCGAGGTCTGCTCGACGGTCAACAACGCGCTGAACATCCCGCTGTCCGACTTCAACGCGGCGATCAGCACCTGTATCGACCACCAGCGCCAGGCCGCCCTGGACAACCTCCTCAGCCGCTCCCTGCTGGCCCTGCTGGGCCTCGCCGTGATCGCCTTCGCCTTCGGGTACGCCATGGCCGGACGCGTCCTGTCCCCGCTCGGCCGGATCACCCGCACCGCGCGCGCGGTGGCCGGTTCGGACCTCTCCCGGCGGATCGAGCTGGACGGCCCGGACGACGAGCTGAAGGAGCTGGCCGACACCTTCGACGACATGCTGGAGCGCCTGCAGCGGGCCTTCACCGCCCAGCAGCGCTTCGTCGGCAACGCCTCGCACGAGCTGCGGACGCCGCTGGCGATCAACCGCACCCTGCTCGAGGTGCACCTGTCCGATCCGCAGGCACCCGTGGAGCTGCAACAGCTCGGCAAGACCCTGCTGGCCACCAACGAGCGCAGCGAGCAGCTCGTGGAGGGCCTGCTGCTGCTCGCCCGCAGCGACAACCAGATAGTCGAACGCAAGCCCGTGGACCTCGCCGAGGTCGCCGAGCAGGCCATCGACCAGGTGCACGCGGAGGCCGAGGCCAAGGGCGTGGTGATCCGCGGCGAGCAGAAGCCCGCCGTCGTCCAGGGCAACGGCGTCCTGCTGGAGCGCATCGCCCTGAACCTGCTGCAGAACGCCGTGCGCTACAACGTCCCGGAGGACGGCTGGGTCGAGGTGACCACCGAGGTACAGCACGGGCACGCCGTTTTGGTCGTGTCCAACACGGGTCCGGTCGTCCCGGCGTACGAGATCGACAACCTCTTCGAGCCGTTCCGGCGGCTGCGCACGGAGCGCACGGGCAGCGACAAGGGGGTCGGGCTCGGGCTGTCCATCGTGCGGTCCGTGGCGCGGGCGCACGGCGGGCACATCGCGGCCCAGCCACGTGAGGGGGGAGGGCTCGTGATGCGGGTCACTCTGCCCATCTGAGATCATGTCGCCGACACACGCGGGGATGTTCGCTTTGCGCGGAATTTTCAGGGCTCCGGCCCAGCATCCCCATGTGTGATCGATCACAGGGGCGAATTTCCGGCCATCTACTCTCCGTGATCATGACGACTGCCGGAAAGCCCGGAAAATCCGGGTTTTCGGGGGTCGTGATCACGGGAAGTACACGGTGAGACGCCTTTGAAGTGCGACCTCAGGACCGTGTACGGTCCCGATCGCCATCCAAGCCGATCACTCGTGAGGAGTTCGGTTGGGTGTCGATTGAGTAACAGACCTTGATGTGAGGCAAAATCTCCGCCTCGAGGCGGGCACAAGTCCGGCCTCTCACGCGTTACGTGCGCTGGAGACACCGCATTCACCCAGAGGGGGAGAGGCGAAATGGCAACCGATTACGACACCCCACGCAAGACCGACGACGATGTCGACTCCGACAGCCTTGAAGAGCTGAAGGCCCGGCGGAACGACAAGTCCGCCTCCGCCGTCGATGTCGACGAGTTCGAGGCCGCGGAGGGGTTGGAGCTCCCTGGAGCCGACCTGTCCAACGAGGAGCTGGCCGTCCGGGTGCTGCCGAAGCAGCAGGACGAGTTCACCTGCATGAGCTGCTTCCTGGTGCATCACCGCAGCCAGCTGGCCCGGGAGAAGAACGGTCAGCCGATCTGCCGCGACTGCGACTGAGGCGGGGTCGGCCGTGACTGGCTCGACCCCCTCTCGGAAGCGCCGCTTCCGCAAGCCGGGAGCGGACCAAGGGCCGTCCGACGGCCCTCACGGCGTGCGTGACGACGAGCGAGGCCCATCCGGTACGGGAGTGGTCCCTGCGGGATCGGCCTCGCTCGGTACGACAGGTGACCGGAGTGACCTCCCGGCGCCTGCGCGGGGTCCCGTGCCCGTCGCCAGGCGACGGGCCGCGGTGATCCGGGACAGGACCAAGGACCTGGCCCGGGACGGCGTCCGCAAGGGCGGGGAGCGCGCCAGGGCCGCTCTGGCCCACCTGGCGGACCGGATCATCGAGATGGCCCCGAGGATCCCCGTACGGGACCTCAGGACGCTCCGCAGGCAGTTCCCCGGCCTCGGACCGGAACAGCTCGCCGACAAGCTCGTCGCGGGCGCCGCGAACGCCACCTCCACGGTCGGCGCGGGCGTCGGCGCGGCGGCCATGCTTCCCGTGCCACCCGCGATGCCCACCGAACTGGCCGCGGAGATCACCGGGGTCGCGGCGATCGAGCTGAAGCTCATCGCCGAACTGCACGAGGTGTACGGCCTCAGACCGCCCGGCAGCCTCAAGGACCGCAGCACGGCCTATCTGCGCGCCTGGTCCGGCGAGCGCGGCATCGACCCGCTCAAGCCGTCCACGGTCAACTCCGCGCTCGGCGGCCAGATGAAACGCGAGCTGCGCCAGCAGATCATGAAACGGCTCGTCCGCGACCTGCCGATGCTCGTGCCGTTCCTGGTGGGCGCCGTGGTGGGCGCGGCCATGAACCGGCGCGACACCAAGAAGCTGGCCGCGCGGATCCGCGCCGACCTGCGCAAGGCCCAGGTGCCCTGGGAGGCGCTGGAGGAGCTGCCGCCGCTGGAGAAGCCGGAACAACCCCTGGACATGCGAGAGCTCCCCGGCAATCCCAGGGAGCTCGGGTACTGAGACCTCGCGTCCGCAGACGTCGTGCGCCTAGGCCGCGGTCTCCCGTGCCGTCCGCAGGGCCTGGGCCAGCCGCTCCGGCTCGCGCGTCGACAGATACAGATACGGCGTGGGGTCGGCCGGGTCGGTGACCTGCACCTTCAGCGCGGTGGGGATATAGGCGCGCAGCAGCAGGAACGCGCGCGTGTCCGCCTTGTACGTGCGCCAGGCGCGCGCCTCCTCCGGGTCCAGCACCTCCGCCTCGCCGAGGGCCGCGACCGGGATCTTCGCCTCGCCGGCGATCAGCGCGTCGCCGACCACCCGGATGCGCACGGAGCCGTAGGAGCTGGCGACGACCGCGGCCGCCGCGGTGCCGCCGACCAGACCGCCCAGCAGCGGCAGCGTGCCGAAGGGCAGCAGGATGAGGGCGAAGGAGACGCCCACGAGGAACGAGAGGAACCACCAGGTGCGGGGGGCGGTGAGACGTTCTTCGTAAGGGGTGGCGGGGGGCTGCATGGCGTCAAGCTTGGCATGGTGTCCGGTAAGGGCCGACGCGCGGGTAAGGTCTGCGCCTGTGAGTGGTACTTCCCCAGCTCTTCAGCCTCCCGCCGACGCCGTGAAACCCGTTCGGCACCCTGACGCCCCCGTGCCCGGCGAGCTTCTCGGTGCCCACTACGAACACTGTTTCGGGTGCGGCGACGGACAGGCGCACGGACTGCACCTCCAGGCGCGGGCCGGCGAGGGAGTCACCGTCACCGCCGAGTTCACCGTGCAGCCCGCCCACCAGGGCGCCCCCGGACTCGCCCACGGCGGCGTGCTGGCCACCGCCCTCGACGAGACGCTCGGCTCGCTGAACTGGCTGCTGCGCACCATCGCCGTGACCGGCCGGCTGGAGACCGACTTCGTCCGGCCCGTGCCCGTCGGCACCACGCTGTACCTGGAGGCCGAGGTGACGGCGGTCGCCCGGCGGAAGATCTACTCGACGGCCACCGGACGTATCGGCGGCCCCGAAGGACCTGTCGCGGTCCGCGCCGACGCGCTCTTCATCGAGGTCGAGGTGGCGCACTTCGTCCACCACGGCCGCCAGGAGGAGATCCGGGCGGCCATGAACGACCCCGACCAGATCCGGCGCGCCCGCGCCTTCGAGGTGAACCCGTGAGCCGTGCGCCCCGTCAAGAGCTCGCCGTCCTGATCCGGCGCGTCCACCCCGACGTACCGCTCCCGGCGTACGAGCGTCCGGGGGACGCGGGGGCGGATCTGCGGACCACCGAGGCCTGTGAACTGAGGCCCGGCGAACGGGCCGTGCTGCCCACCGGGGTGTCGATCGCGCTGCCCGACGGGTACGCCGCCTTCGTGCATCCGCGGTCGGGGCTCGCGGCCCGGTGCGGAGTCGGACTCGTGAATGCCCCGGGGACGGTTGATGCCGGGTACCGTGGGGAGATCAAGGTGATCGTGGTGAATCTCGACCCGCGCGAGTCCGTGCGGTTCGAGCGCTTCGACCGGATTGCCCAACTGGTCGTCCAGCAGGTCGAGAGGGTCCGCTTCCAGGAGGTCGCGGAACTTCCCGAATCGGCACGGGCCGCGGGGGGCTTCGGGTCCACCGGCGGGCATGCCGCGGTGGGCGATGCAAGCGGTCAGGCCGCCGTGGGCGGCAGTGTGGGTGGGTATCGATACGCTTCGGTCGTATCCGACCGGGAAGGACAGTGACGTGTTCGGACGTCGCAAGAAGAAGGGTGCCGCCGAGGACGCGGCCGGCGAGGCCGAGCAGGTCGTCGACAGTGTCGACACTGAGGCGGACGAAGAGGTAACGGGCGAGCGTGAGCGCGTCCGGCTCGAGCCCGAGCCGCGGCCCGACGGACCCTGGGACAGCTCCGAGGTCCGCGACCCGGCCGAGGGCCGGGTGGACCTGGGCGGTCTGTTCGTGCCGGGCGTCGACGGCATGGAACTGCGCGTCGAGGTCGCGGGTGACGCGATCGTCGCCGCCACCGTCGTCCTGCGGGACAGCGCCGTTCAGCTCCAGGCCTTCGCCGCGCCCAAGCGCGAGGGCATCTGGAGCGAGGTGCGCGAGGAGATCGGCTCCGGCATCACCCAGCAGGGCGGCATCATCGACGAGGTCGAGGGCCCGCTGGGCTGGGAGCTGCGGGCCCAGGTCCCGGTGCAGCTGCCCGACGGAACCGGCGGCTTCCACGTCGTCCGGTTCGTCGGCGTGGACGGCCCCCGCTGGTTCCTGCGTGGAGTGATCTCCGGCCAGGGCGCGGTGCAGCCGCAGGCCGCCGGGCTGCTCGAGCAGATCTTCCGGGACACGGTCGTGGTGCGCGGCGACGGCCCGATGGCGCCCCGCGACCCCATCGTGCTCAAGCTGCCGAACGACGCGCAGATGGTCCCCGAGGGCGTCCAGCAGCAGGAGGAGGGCTCGCGCTTCTCCGGCGGGATGGGCCAGCTCCAGCGCGGTCCGGAGATCACCGAGGTCCGCTAGGCGCTCAGCCGGTAAGCCGAGCAGGGAGAGTCCGAAAGAGCCGCACCCTTCGGGGGCGGCTCTTTTTTCTGTGGGCGGGGGCGCGGGTGAACCGAAACGGGGGGCTCGTCCGATGAAGCGGATGAGAGGGGGTGCCGATGACCGGAGCGACGTACGGAGAGCCGCGGGGCGGGCCGTCGAGCGGGCCCGTCGCGTCAGGGTTGCGTCAAAGGCGTCCCCCACCGCCCCGCTCGTCCGTTTTGCCGGGACCGGGGGTCGTAGGGTCGACGCTGCGTAGGCAGGAGTCACGGGAAGACAATGGGGCCATGGCGCGCGGCAAGCTTCGGATCTACCTCGGTGCGGCACCGGGCGTGGGCAAGACGTACGCCATGCTGTCCGAGGCGCACCGCCGGATGGAGCGCGGCACGGACTGCGTGGTGGCCTTCGTCGAGCACCACGGCCGGCAGCGCACCGAGGTGATGCTGCACGGCCTGGAGCAGGTCCCGCGCCGCGAGCTGGAGTACCGGGGCGGTGCCTTCACCGAGATGGACGTGGACGCGGTCCTCGCCCGCCGCCCCCAGGTCGCCCTGGTGGACGAGCTGGCCCACACCAATGTCCCCGGCTCGCGCAACGCCAAGCGCTGGCAGGACGTGGAGGAACTCCTCGCGGCCGGCATCGACGTCGTCTCGACCGTCAACATCCAGCATCTGGAGTCCCTCGGGGACGTGGTCGACTCCATCACGGGGGTGCGGCAGCAGGAGACCGTGCCCGACGAGTTCGTCCGCCGGGCCGACCAGATCGAGCTGGTCGACATGTCGCCGGAGGCGCTGCGCCGCCGGATGGCGCACGGCAACATCTACCGGCCGGACAAGGTCGACGCCGCCCTGTCGAACTACTTCCGGCCCGGCAACCTCACCGCTCTGCGGGAGCTGGCGCTGCTGTGGGTGGCCGACCGGGTCGACGAGTATCTGAAGCAGTACCGCAGCGAGCACCGGGTGTCGGCGATCTGGGGCTCGCGCGAGCGGATCGTCGTCGGGCTCACCGGCGGCCCGGAGGGGCGCACCCTCATCCGGCGGGCGGCCCGGCTGGCGGAGAAGGGCGCCGGGGGCGAGGTGCTCGCCGTGTACATCGCCCGCAGTGACGGGCTGACCTCCGCCTCGCCCAAGGAGCTGGCCGTCCAGCGCACCCTCGCGGAGGATCTCGGCGGCACCTTCCACCATGTGGTGGGCGACGACATCCCGGCCGCGCTGCTCGACTTCGCCCGAGGAGTGAACGCCACACAGATCGTCCTCGGCTCCTCGCGTCGCAAGGCCTGGCAGTACGTCTTCGGCCCGGGCGTCGGCGCGACGGTCGCCCGGGAGTCGGGGCCCGACCTGGACGTGCACATCGTCACGCACGAGGAGGCGGCCAAGGGCCGGGGGCTGCCGGTGGCCCGGGGCGCCCGGCTCGGACGGGCCCGGATCATCTGGGGATGGTTCGTCGGCCTGGCCGGCCCGGCGACCCTGGCGGTGCTGCTGAGCACCGTCCACCTGGGGCTCGCCAACGACATGCTGCTGTTCCTGGCGGTGACCGTGGCGGCCGCGCTGCTCGGCGGACTGCTGCCCGCGCTGGCCTCGGCGGCCCTGGGCTCCCTGCTGCTGAACTACTTCTACACCCCGCCCCTGCACCGGTGGACAATCGCGGATCCGAAGAACATCGTCGCGATCGTGATCTTCGTCGGGGTGGGGGTGTCGGTGGCGTCCGTGGTCGACCTGGCCGCCCGGCGCACGCACCAGGCGGCCCGGCTGAGAGCGGAGTCGGAGATCCTGTCCTTCCTCGCCGGCAATGTGCTGCGCGGCGAGACCAGCCTGGAGGCGCTGCTGGAGCGGGTGCGGGAGACCTTCGGCATGGAGTCGGCGGCGCTGCTGGAGCGGGCCGACGACAGAGCCCCGTGGACCTGTGCGGGCCAGGTGGGCCCCGGGCGGCCCGTGCGGCGACCGGACGAGGCCGATGTGGACGTGCCGGTCGGCGACCGCGCGGCCCTCGCGCTCACCGGCCGGGTGCTGCCCGCCGAGGACCGGCGGGTCCTGGCGGCGTTCGCCGCGCAGGCGGTGGTCGTGCTGGACCGGCGGCGGTTGCGGGAGGAGGCCGACCAGGCCCGGCGACTGGCCGAGGGCAACCGGATCCGTACGGCGCTGCTGGCCGCCGTCAGCCATGATCTGCGCACTCCGCTGGCGGGGATCAAGGCGGCGGTCTCCAGTCTGCGGTCCGACGACGTGGCCTGGTCCGAGGAGGACCGTGCGGAGCTGCTCGAAGGCATCGAGGAGGGCGCCGACCGGCTCGACCATCTCGTGGGCAACCTGCTCGACATGTCCCGCCTGCAGACCGGGACGGTCACCCCGATCATCCGGGAGATCGACCTGGACGAGGTGGTGCCGATGGCGCTCGGCGGGGTGCCGGACCCGGAGGAGAGCGTGGAGCTGGACATCCCGGAGACGCTTCCGATGGTCGCCGTCGACGCCGGGCTGCTGGAGCGGTCGGTGGCCAACCTCGTGGAGAACGCGGTCAAGTACAGCCCGGCCGGGGAGCCGGTGCTGGTCGCGGCGAGCGCGATATCCGACCGGGTCGAGGTGCGGGTCGTGGACCGGGGGCCGGGCGTCCCCGACGAGGCCAAGGAGCGCATCTTCGCGCCCTTCCAGCGCTACGGCGACGCACCGCGCGGGGCGGGCGTGGGACTCGGCCTGGCGGTGGCACGCGGCTTCACCGAGGCCATGGGCGGCACCCTCAACGCCGAAGACACCCCGGGTGGCGGCCTGACGATGGTCCTCACCGTACGAGCGGCGAAGGCGGCCCCGGGGCCGCCGGAGGAGGAATCGGTGACGTCGGCCGGGGCGGCGGAGAGGTCGGCGGGGGTGTCGGAAAGGTCGGCAGGGGCGGCGGAGAGGTCGGCCGGGGTGTCGGAAAGGGCGGCAGGGGTGTCGGAAAGGACGGCGGGGGTGTCGGAGAGGTCGGCGGAGGTGGCGGAAAGGGCGGCCGGGTCGGCGGAGAGGCCGGCGGGGGTGTCGGAAGGGTCGGCGGAGGTGGCGGAAAGGGCGGCCGGGTCGGCGGAGAGGCCGGCGGGGGTGTCGGAAGGGTCGGCGGAGAGGCGGGCGGGGGTGTCGGAAAGGGCGGCGGAGGTGGCGGAAAGGGCGGCGGAGAGGCGGGCGGGGGTGTCGGAAAGGGTGGCCGGGTCGGCGGGTGGGGCGGGAGCGCCGGAGATCCGGTCGGGATCGCAACGGCGGCCGCAGCCGGCGGAAGAGGACCAGAGGCCGGCGGCCGATGCTGCCCCAGAGGCCCAGCCCGGCGAGGCTCGTGGGGCATCGGCCGGCGAGCCCCCAGTGGCACCGGCGGAAGCCGTCCTCGCGGCACCGGCGGACCAGGGTGTCGCGGCCCCGGCGCCACCGTTCGGTGAGGGCGTCGCGGCCCCGCCCGGCGAGGCCCTCGCGTCGCCGCCCGGCGCGGACGCCGTCGTGTCGGTGGGCGAGGAGTTCGGGGCACCGGCCGACGACGACTTGGCGGTGCGGGCGAGCAAGGCTCCTGCGGCCCAGCCCGGCGAGGCTCGTGCGCGGGTGGTCCGTGCGGGGGCCGTGGTGGCGTTCGGGGAGTGGGTTGGGGTGTTGGCTGCGGTGTGTGGACGATGGGTACGACTGGGAAGGGTGGCTTCATGGTGAGCCCGGCTGGGGGAAGCTCGCAGATCGGCACGAGGGTGCTCGTGGTCGATGACGAGCCGCAGATCGTGCGGGCCCTCGTGATCAACCTCAAGGCGCGCAAGTACGAGGTCGACGCCGCCCACGACGGTGCCACCGCGCTCAAGCTGGCCGCCGCCCGCCACCCGGACGTCGTGGTCCTCGACCTGGGACTGCCCGACATGGACGGCGTCGAGGTGATCAGGGGGCTGCGGGGCTGGACCCGGGTGCCGATCCTGGTGCTGTCGGCCCGGCACTCCTCGGACGAGAAGGTCCAGGCGCTGGACGCGGGCGCCGACGACTACGTCACCAAGCCCTTCGGCATGGACGAGCTGCTGGCCCGGCTGCGGGCCGCCGTGCGACGGGCCGAGCCGGCCGGGGGCGGCGAGGACGACGTGCTGGTGGAGACCGACGGGTTCACCGTCGACCTCGCCGCGAAGAAGGTGCACCGTGCCGGGAGGGACGTCCGGCTCACCCCCACCGAGTGGCATCTGCTGGAGGTGCTGGTGCGCAACACCGGACGCCTGGTCGGCCAGAAGCAGTTGCTGCAGGAGGTGTGGGGGCCGTCGTACGGGACGGAGACGAACTACCTGAGGGTCTACATGGCGCAGCTCAGACGGAAGCTGGAGGCGGACCCGTCGCATCCGAAGCACTTCATCACCGAGCCGGGGATGGGCTACCGCTTCGAGAAGTGAGCCGTGGGACGCGTTACGGCCGTGTCGGCGGGCCCCGGTACCCTTCAGACATGAGTGGTGTTCCGCGTTCCGAAAAGCCGGTGGGCCGGTTCCGGCGCATGCTCGACCGGCTCTCCTCGTCCCAGGAGGACCTGGAGTCCCAGGAGCTGCGGGAGGACGCCGAGACGGCCGGATGCGTCCGGATCGGCGACTGCCAGGACCGGCAGATCGTCACGGTTACTGGTACCTTGCGCACGGTCACCCTGCGTCCGCGCGCCGGAGTGCCGGCCCTGGAGGCCGAACTGTTCGACGGCAGCGCCGCGCTGGACGTGGTGTGGCTGGGCAGGCGCTCCATCGTGGGGATAGAGCCGGGGCGCAGGCTCATCGCATCGGGCCGGGTCTCCATGAGCAGAGGCCGCCGGGTGCTGTTCAACCCGAAGTACGAACTGAGACCCCTCGGTAGGGAGTAGCCGGTGACGTCGCTCGACAAGCCGACCGAAGACACGACCGCGGAGGACACCGCCGCGGCCGACGCCCGGGCGGTGACCGAGGCCGCCCTGTTCGAGGCGTTCGGCGGGCTGCGGGGCATGATCGAGACGGTCGTGCCCGGCCTGCTCTTCGTCACCATCTTCACGATCAACAAGGACCTGCACATGTCCGCGATCGCCGCGCTCGCGGTGTCGCTGGTCCTGGTCGTGGTCCGGCTGGCGATGAAGGACACGGTCAAGCACGCCTTCAGCGGGGTCTTCGGGGTCGCCTTCGGTGTCGTCTTCGCGATGATGACCGGCAACGCCAAGGACTTCTACCTCCCCGGCATGCTCTACACGCTGGGTCTGGCGCTGGCGTACATCATCACGACCCTGTGCGGGGTCCCGCTGATCGGTCTGATCCTCGGCCCGGTCTTCAAGGAGAACCTCTCCTGGCGCACCCGCAACCCGGGCCGCAAGAAGGCCTACGCCAAGGCGAGCTGGGCCTGGGGCCTGATCCTGCTCGCCAAGTGCGCGATCCTCTTCCCGCTCTACTGGTGGGCCAACACCGCACAGCTCGGCTGGGTGCTGGTCGCCCTGAAGATCCCGCCCTTCCTGCTGGCCGTCTGGCTGACCTGGGTCTTCCTCGCGAAGGCGCCCGCGCCCATCGACGTGTTCGCGGAGATGGAGGCGGAGGAGAAGGCGGAGGCCGAGCGGAAGGCCGCCGCGGAGGCCGCCGGTGGTAGGCACCGTCGGGACGGCTGAGGCCTGGGGGCTGCCGCCCCCGGACCCCCGCTCCGGCCCCGAACGGGCCTCGCTCTCAAACGCCGGACGGGCTTACGTGTCGCGCCGTACCGACAGCAGGTCCTCCAGCTGCTCCTCCCGTGCCTGTGCGGCCACGAAGAGCAGTTCGTCGCCCGGTTCCAGGGAGTCCTCCCTGGTCGGGGTGAGGACCCTGGTGCCGCGGATGATGGTGACCAGGGAGGTGTCCTCGGGCCATTCGACGTCACCGACCTGGGTGCCGGCCAGGGCCGACTCCTCGGGGAGGGTCAGTTCGACGAGGTTGGCGTCCCCGTGGCTGAAGCGGAGGAGGCGGACCAGGTCACCGACCGAGACGGCTTCCTCGACCAGGGCGGACATCAGACGCGGGGTGGAGACGGCGACGTCGACGCCCCAGGACTCGTTGAAGAGCCACTCGTTCTTGGGGTTGTTGACGCGGGCGACGACGCGCGGGACGCCGTACTCCGTCTTGGCCAGGAGCGAGACGACCAGGTTGACCTTGTCGTCGCCCGTGGCGGCGATGACGACGTTGCAGCGCTGGAGCGCCGCCTCGTCGAGGGAGGTGATCTCGCAGGCGTCGGCGAGCAGCCACTCCGCCTGGGGGACGCGCTCGACCGAGATGGCGGTCGGCGCCTTGTCGACGAGCAGGACCTCGTGGCCGTTCTCCAGCAACTCGCCCGCGATCGAGCGGCCGACGGCACCGGCTCCGGCGATGGCGACCCTCATCAGTGACCGCCTTCCTGGGGGCCCTCGGCGAACGACGCCTCGACCTTCTCGACCTCGTCGGTACGCATCATCACATGCACGAGGTCGCCCTCCTGGAGCACCGTCTGCGAGGTGGGCAGCATCGCCTCTCCGAGGCGGGTCAGGAACGCCACCCGGACGCCCGTCTCCTCCTGGAGCTTGCTGATCTTGTGGCCGACCCAGGAGGGGGCGGCGTGCACCTCGGCGAGCTGGACGCCGCCGGTGGGGTCGCGCCACAGCGGCTCGGCGCCCGAGGGCAGCAGCCGGCGCAGCATCTGGTCGGCCGTCCAGCGGACGGTGGCGACGGTGGGGATGCCCAGGCGCTGGTAGACCTCGGCGCGCCGCGGGTCGTAGATCCGGGCGGCGACGTTCTCGATGCCGAACATCTCGCGCGCCACCCGGGCGGCGATGATGTTGGAGTTGTCGCCGCTGGAGACGGCGGCGAACGCGCCGGCCTCCTCGATGCCCGCCTCGCGCAGGGTGTCCTGGTCGAAGCCGACGCCGGTGACACGACGGCCGCCGAACCCGGAGCCCAGTCGTCGGAAGGCGGTGGGGTCCTGGTCGATCACGGCGACCGTGTGCCCCTGTTGCTCCAGGGTCTGCGCGAGAGCGGAACCCACTCTGCCGCAGCCCATGATGACGATGTGCACGACCGTCCTTCCGAGGTAAAGAAGTCAAGAAGTCAAATACTTTTCTGGCCTGGCTTTGAACAGGGTCTCAGACCGTCGCCCAAGCTACACACGCGCGGTCCGTGCAGCCCACCCCTGTGCGGGGGTTTGCGCGATCAGCGGCGGCTGATGCTCCAGAGACTGAGAAAGGTAAGGATTCCGAGGCCGACGAGACTGCCGGCGGCGCCGATCAACTCCGCGGTCGTGTGCATGGAACCTCCGATGAGTGGCGGCGGGGCGGGGTTTGTCATATAGGCATGACGATCGAGGCCGCTGCGGAATCCGCAGCCGACGCGTGGCCGATTTCACTCGTGAGGCAGATGCGGTGCTCCGGCACCCGGCTCACCCCGGGGGAGGGTGGGCGCGCCCCAGTTCGAAGGCATACGATCCTCTGTTGTGTCCAAACTGACCGACGTGCCCAAACGGATCCTGATCGGGCGCGCACTGCGCAGTGATCGGCTCGGAGAAACGCTCCTGCCGAAGCGCATCGCCCTGCCCGTCTTCGCTTCCGACCCGCTGTCCTCCGTGGCCTACGCGCCCGGGGAGGTGCTGCTGGTCCTCTCCATCGCGGGCGTGTCGGCCTACCACTTCAGCCCGTGGATCGCCCTCGCGGTCGTGGTGCTGATGTTCACGGTGGTCGCCTCCTACCGGCAGAACGTCCACGCCTACCCGAGCGGCGGCGGTGACTACGAGGTCGCCACCACCAACCTCGGAGCCAAGGCCGGTCTGACCGTCGCGAGCGCCCTGCTCGTCGACTACGTCCTGACCGTCGCCGTGTCCATCGCCTCCGGCATCGAGAACCTGGGCTCCGCGGTCCCCTTCGTGGTCGAGCACAAGGTGATCTGCGCCGTCGCCGTCGTCGTCCTGCTGACGCTGATGAACCTGCGCGGGGTCAAGGAGTCGGGGAAGCTCTTCGCGATCCCGACGTACGTGTTCGTCGCGGGCGTGTTCATCATGATCGCGTGGGGCGCGTTCCGCGGGCTCGTCCTCGGCGACACCATGCGGGCGCCGACCGCCGAGTACACCATCAGGGCCGAGCACCAGGGCCTCGCCGGTTTCGCCCTGGTCTTCCTGATGCTGCGCGCCTTCTCCTCCGGCTGTGCGGCGCTCACCGGTGTCGAGGCGATCTCCAACGGTGTCCCGGCCTTCCGCAAGCCCAAGTCGAAGAACGCGGCGACCACGCTCGCGGCGATGGGCCTGCTGGCCGTCACCATGTTCTGCGGCATCATCGTGCTCGCCCTGACCACCGACGTCCGCATGGCCGAGAACCCGGCCGTCGACCTGCTGAAGAACGGCGCCGCCGTCGGCGCGGACTACGTCCAGAACCCGGTGATCACCCAGGTCGCCGAGGCCGTCTTCGGCAAGGGCAGCTTCTTCTTCGTCGTGCTCGCGGCGGCCACCGCGCTGGTCCTCTTCCTCGCCGCCAACACCGCCTACAACGGCTTCCCGGTGCTCGGCTCGATCCTCGCCCAGGACCGCTATCTGCCCCGCCAGCTCCACACCCGCGGCGACCGGCTCGCCTTCTCCAACGGCATCGTGCTGCTGGCCGGCGCGGCCACCTTCCTGATCATCATCTACGGCGCCGACTCCACCCGGCTGATCCAGCTCTACATCGTCGGCGTCTTCGTGTCCTTCACGCTCAGCCAGACCGGCATGGTCCGCCACTGGAACCGCCATCTGGCCACCGAGACCGACCAGGCCAAGCGCCGCCACATGGTCCGCTCCCGGGCGATCAACGCCTTCGGCGCCTTCTTCACCGGACTCGTCCTGGTGGTCGTCCTCGTCACCAAGTTCACGCACGGCGCCTGGGTCGCCCTGCTCGGCATGGTGATCTTCTACGCGACGATGACGGCGATCCGTAAGCACTACGACCGGGTGGCCGACGAGATCGCCGCCCCGGAGGGCCCGAGCGACGACAGCGTACGGCCGTCCCGCGTGCACTCCGTCGTGCTGATCTCCAAGATCCACCGCCCCACCCTGCGGGCCCTCGCCTACGCCAAGCTGATGCGCTCCGACACCCTGGAGGCGCTCACCGTCAACGTCGACCCGACGGAGACGAAGGCGCTGCGCGAGGAGTGGGAGCGGCGCGGGATCGACGTACCGCTGAAGGTCCTCGACTCGCCCTACCGCGAGATCACGCGGCCGATCATCGAGTACGTCAAGGGCCTGCGCAAGGAGTCGCCGCGCGCCGCCGTCTCGGTGATCATCCCGGAGTACGTCGTCGGTCACTGGTACGAGCATCTGCTGCACAACCAGAGCGCGCTGCGGCTGAAGGGCCGGCTGCTGTTCACCCCGGGCGTCATGGTCACGTCCGTGCCGTACCAGCTCGAGTCCTCCGAGGTGGCCCGGATGCGGGCCCGCAAGCGGCAGGAGTGGAACGCGCCCGGCGCGGTGCGGCGCGGTCCCGCGGAGCAGGGGCGGACGAAGGAGTCGACCGGCTCGGCGGCCGGGGCCGCGGGTTCCGCCGGAGGTTCCGCCTCGGGTTCCCCTACGGAGTCGTAGTTCCGGTACGCAGTCGTAAGGGGGACGCGGTGAACGGCCGGACGACAGCCACGTAGACTGGTGGGCTGTTGTCCGGCCGTTCCTCGTTCGACGTTGTGGAGTCACCCCGCCATGCAGGCAGAACCGAAGAAGACCCTGGTGGGGACGGAGTACGAGGTCGAGATCGGCCCCGTCGCGCACGGCGGCCACTGCATCGCCCGCACCGACTCCGGCCAGGTGCTGTTCGTCCGGCACGCGCTGCCCGGTGAGCGGGTGGTGGCCCGGGTGACGGAGGGCGAGGAGGGCGCGCGCTTCCTGCGCGCGGACGCGGTCGAGGTGATCGAGGCCTCCAAGGACCGGGTCGAGGCCCCCTGTCCCTTCGCGGGACCCGGCCGCTGCGGTGGCTGCGACTGGCAGCACGCCAAGCCGGGCGCCCAGCGCCGGCTCAAGGGCGAGGTGATCGCCGAGCAGCTCCAGCGGCTCGCGGGCCTCACCCCGGAGGAGGCCGGCTGGGACGGCACGGTGATGCCGGCCGAGGGCGACAAGCTGCCCGCCGGACAGGTGCCGCAGTGGCGTACGCGCGTGCAGTACGCGGTCGACGCGGAGGGCCACGCCGGTCTGCGCCGGCACCGCTCGCACGAGGTGGAGCGGATCGACCACTGCATGATCGCCGCCGAGGGCGTCTCCGAGCTCGGTGTGGAGAAGCGCGACTGGAGCGGGATGGCGACGGTCGAGGCGATCTCCGCGACCGGCTCGCAGGACCGTCAGGTCATCCTCACCCCGCGGCCCGGGGCACGGCTGCCCCTCGTGGAACTGGACCGGCCGGTGTCGGTCATGCGGGTGGAGGAGAAGGACGGAGGCGTGCACCGTGTCCACGGGCGCCCCTTCGTCCGTGAGCGCGCGGACGGCCGTACGCACCGCGTCGGCAGCGGTGGCTTCTGGCAGGTCCATCCGAAGGCCGCGGACACCCTGGTGACCGCCGTCATGCAGGGCCTGCTGCCCCGCAAGGGCGAGACGGCCCTCGACCTGTACTGCGGCGTCGGCCTCTTCGCCGGTGCCCTCGCCGACCGCCTCGGTGAGAAGGGCGCGGTCCTCGGCATCGAGTCGGGCAAGCGCGCGGTCGAGGACGCCCGGCACAACCTCGCCGAGTTCGACCGGGTCCGGATCGAACAGGGCAAGGTCGAATCCGTCCTCCCGCGCACCGGGATCACCGAGGTCGACCTGATCGTCCTGGACCCGCCGCGCGCGGGAGCGGGGCGTCAGACGGTGGAGCACCTGGTGTCCCTGGGCGCCCGCCGCATCGCCTACGTCGCCTGCGACCCGGCCGCGCTGGCCCGGGACCTGGGGTACTTCCGGAACGGGGGGTACCGGGTGCGGACGCTGCGGGCGTTCGATCTGTTTCCGATGACCTCGCACGTGGAGTGCGTGGCGATTTTGGAGCCTGCTGCCAAGGGGCTCTGACGCGTCAGTAGGTGCAGGTCCGGGAGCGCAGGTCCTCGGCCGGCAGGTGTGCTCCCTCCCTCGCCGGTCAGCGGTGCGCGCCGGGGGCGTGGTAAATGCCGTGGCGTGCGCCGGAGCCTCCCTGATCTCCACGCCCGCCCGCACCATCCCCCGGCGGGGCAGCCCTTCCGCTGGGCGCGCCCCTTCCCGAAACGTTACGCTTCGGCTGGGTCAATATCTGTGCCCGCGAGCTGAGATTTCAACGGGACAGGCAGACAGATTCTCTGCCGCATTAAGTGGAATGCGATTCGTCACCGTACACGGGCCGCTGCGGCGTGCTACTGTCGATCTCAGTTGCAGTTGTGGTTCCCAAAACTTCAAGTTGCCGCCGGCGGCGCCTATGCCACTGGAAGCACTTTTGTTATCCGGTTCTTTTTCCGGGCGGGGTGATCATCGCGGCGACACGGGGTCCGTGCAGTGCGGATCCCGATGCACTGCCCCAAAGGAGAAAAGACATGGCTGCTGGTACCGTCAAGTGGTTCAACGCGGAAAAGGGATTCGGCTTCATCGAGCAGGACGGTGGCGGCGCTGATGTGTTCGCCCACTACTCGAACATCGCCGCCCAGGGCTTCCGTGAGCTGCTGGAGGGCCAGAAGGTGACCTTCGACATCGCGCAGGGCCAGAAGGGCCCGACGGCCGAGAACATCGTTATTGCCTGACGCGGTCTGTCGCGTACTTGTAGCTGGGGCCCGCGTCCTTCGGGGTGCGGGCCCCAGCTGCTCGCATTTTCCCGCAGTGGTCTCGCCTGCGGACGACAACCAGGAAACCCGTAGGCTCACCGCATACGGAGCATCCTTCAGGGGTGCACGCATCCCTTCATGGCCGCGGCGGACGCCCGAACATCGCCTCCGCTTCGCGCACTCATGTCAGAGCCCGTGCCCGCACGGATTTTCCGTCGGTCGGATTCGCTCTCGCATTCCATCGGTCCATTCTTGCAATTCTCTGTGCTGCTCATCGCTGTGGGAATTCCTTGAGATGTGCCGCATCGAGGAAGGTTCCGCATGAACCGCACACGCATGAACGACCGTCCGTCGGCCAGGAGCCGCTCCGGCGGACGGAGCCGTTCCGGTGGTTACGGCCGCCGGCCCGCCGCGGTCCAAGGGGAGTTCGCGCTGCCCAGGACGATCACTCCCGCGCTCCCCGCCGTGGAGGGTTTCGCCGATCTCGACATGCCGGGGGCGCTGCTGGGCGCGCTCGGCTCGCAAGGCGTGACCGTACCCTTCCCCATCCAGGCCGCGACCCTGCCGAACTCCCTCGCCGGCCGGGACGTACTGGGCCGTGGCCGCACCGGCTCCGGCAAGACCCTCGCCTTCGGGCTGGCGCTGCTGGCCCGTACGGCCGGGCAGCGCGCCGAGGCCGGGCAGCCGCTGGGGCTGATCCTCGTACCCACGCGCGAGCTGGCGCAGCAGGTCACCGACGCACTCGCCCCGTACGCCCGCTCCGTGAGGCTGCGGCTGGCCACCGTGGTGGGCGGAGTGCCGATCGGCAGGCAGGCGAGCGCGCTGCGCGGTGGCGCCGAGGTCGTCGTCGCCACGCCGGGACGCCTCAAAGACCTCATCGACCGCGGCGACTGCCACCTGAACCAGGTTTCCGTCACCGTCCTCGACGAGGCCGACCAGATGGCCGACATGGGCTTCATGCCGCAGGTCACCGCCCTTCTCGACCAGGTCCGCCCCGAAGGCCAGCGCATGCTGTTCTCCGCCACTCTCGACCGCAACGTCGACCTGCTCGTGCGCCGCTACCTCAGCGACCCCGTCGTGCACTCCGTCGACCCCTCGGCCGGCGCGGTCACGACGATGGAGCACCACGTGCTCCACGTTCACGGCGCTGACAAGCACATGGCCACCACCCAGATCGCCGCACGCGACGGCCGTGTGATCATGTTCCTCGACACCAAGCACGCCGTCGACAGCCTGACCGAGCACCTCCTGAACAGCGGGGTACGGGCCGCCGCCCTCCATGGCGGGAAGTCGCAGCCGCAGCGCACCCGCACGCTGGCGCAGTTCAAGAGCGGGCACGTCAACGTGCTGGTGGCGACCAATGTCGCGGCGCGCGGCATCCATGTCGACAGCCTCGACCTCGTCGTCAACGTCGATCCGCCGACCGACCACAAGGACTACGTGCACCGCGGCGGCCGTACCGCCCGCGCAGGAGAGTCCGGCAGCGTCGTCACCCTGGTCACCCCCAACCAGCGCCGCGGCATGGCTCGCCTCATGGCAGCGGCCGGCATCGTCCCGCAGACCACCCAGGTCCGCACCGGCGAAGAGGCCCTGCACCGCATCACCGGCGCCCAGGCCCCGTCCGGCATCCCGGTCGTCATCACCGCACCGGTGGTCGAACGCCCCAAGAAGCGCGGCGCCACCTCACGCGGCCGACGCCGCCCCGTCCCGACGGCCCGCCGTGCGCCCGTACGGCAGTCCGGCGGGGGTCCGGCTGCATAGAACCTTCGTGATCAGGAAGCCGGCCCAACTCCGCAGGAGGCACCCTTTGACGCTGGACCAGACGCAGTTCCGCCCGGCGAGCGCCCACCCCGCGCGCGGCGCGGTGACCGACACCATGGACCCGGCCGGGCCGCAGGTCTGGGAGGACATGACCGTGGAGGTGGCACTGTCCGTGATGACCGCCGCCCGTACAGGTCATCTGGCGGTCTGCGACGAGGACGGTCTGCGCACTGGCCTGGTCACCCGGGCCGGGCTCACGGCCGTTCGCGACGGCTCCGGATACACGGACCGGATCCGCCTGCGAGACATCGCCGACGTCATCGGCCCTTCGCACCACCGCTGACCACTGGGGCCGAAGCCGAACGTGCGATGCACTGCCGCCGGCTCGGGGCCGCGCCCGTGGCCGACGAACACGGCAGCACTCCGAGCGCCGTCGCCCTCGCCCTCTCCCGCTGAACCGCCCTCACCCCACCCGGCGAGGTCCTCAGGACCATGGCCCAACTCGGCTTCCCTGCGGCACCCGCCCTGCCGCCGCATCTGTGCCCCTGGTCGGCCCGTACGAGCCGACTTCCGCAACGCTCGGCACTTCCCCCGTCCGCCTGACTTACGGACAGGTGTGAGCCGAACAGAGCAGTGAGGCCCCACCGGCGTGCCGATGGGGCCTCACTCTGTGCCATGGGTCGGTGGTCAGTGGTCGGAGTAGCTGAAGTCGCCCACAGTCCAGGCACTGACGGCCTCGATCGCAACGCGGTACATCCCGCCTGTCTCCGGGATGCCCACCGTACCCTGCAGGATCCGGGCGACGTGGAAATGCAGATGCGTGGGCGGCCCGTCCATCCTCGTGCGGGTGTCGAAGACGGCGGAGAACGCGCCCAGGTCGGCGGAGTCCGTCAGCACCTCGGACACCCGCTGCCTCCACATGGCTTCCGGAGCCAGCCGACCGGTGATGACGGCACCACTGGTGACCACGGTCAGGGACATCTGATTGCTCTGCCCGGACTCCACGAGGGTGGCTATCGCAACGAGCAGCTCGTCAAGCTTCGGCATGGGATGGGATTCTATGCACCGGGCCGCCCGGGCGGGTGCAGCGGTGGCGCAACCCGGCGAGCCAGGGGCGTGCTTCGAGGCATTCGATGTCTTTCGAAGCCAGGTTGTCGTACGGACGGCGACGGAACTGACGACCGGACCGGGCGCCCCGAACTGACGAGGGGCCGCCGCGAGTAGGGCCACAGTTGGCGGTTGCGGTTCCTTCGGGGCCTTGGTGCCAAACGGCACCTGGGCCCCTCCACGTACACCGAGCGGGCACTGCTGTACACCGAGTGGCCCAGCGGCGGGGCGCACCGGGAGGCCGCGGAGATCATCCGATCGTCCCGGAGCAGCCACTGCCGGTGCCCGGCTCCATCGGGAAGAAGAGATCACACAGGCAATGGATCCTCTCGTTCCGCTCTCCGGGTACCGTCAGGGTATGAGCCATCCACACCCCGAACTGAAAGCCGCCCCGCCCCTGCCCGAAGGAGGGCTGCGGGTCATCGCCCTGGGCGGCCTGGGTGAGATCGGCCGCAACATGACCGTCTTCGAGCACGCCGGCAAGCTGCTCATCGTCGACTGCGGCGTGCTCTTCCCCGAGGAGACCCAGCCCGGCGTCGACGTGATCCTGCCGGACTTCACCTCGATCCGGGACCGGCTGGACGACATCGTGGCCGTCGTACTCACCCACGGCCACGAGGACCACATCGGCGGCATGCCGTACCTGCTGCGCGAGCGGTCCGACATTCCCGTCGTCGGCTCGAAGCTGACGCTGGCGTTCCTGGAGGCCAAGCTCAAGGAACACGGCATCCGGCCGCGCACGGTGCGAGTGCGGGAGGGCGACCGGCGCGGCTTCGGGCCCTTCGACTGCGAGTTCGTGGCGGTCAACCACTCCATCCCCGACAGCCTCGCGGTCGCCATCCGCACAGGCGCCGGGATGGTGCTGCACACCGGCGACTTCAAGATGGACCAGTTCCCCCTCGACGACCGCATCACCGATCTGCGCGCCTTCGCCCGCCTCGGTGAGGAGGGCGTGGACCTGTTCCTCACCGACTCCACCAACGCCGAAGTACCCGGCTTCACCACCTCCGAGCGTGAGCTGAACCCGGCGATCGAGCAGGTGATGCGCACCGCGCCGCGCCGGGTCATCGTCTCCAGCTTCGCCAGCCACGTGCACCGCATCCAGCAGATCCTGGACGCCGCCCACCAACACGGCCGTAAGGTCGCCTTCGTCGGCCGGTCGATGGTCCGCAACATGGGCATCGCCCGTGACCTGGGTTATCTGAAGGTCCCGTCCGGTCTGGTCGTGAGCACCAGGGAACTGGAGAAGCTCCCGGACCACAGGATCACCCTGGTGTGCACCGGCTCCCAGGGCGAACCCATGGCCGCGCTGTCACGGATGGCCAACCGTGACCACATGATCCGCATCGGCAAGGGCGACACCGTCCTGCTCGCCAGCTCCCTCATCCCCGGCAACGAGAACGCCATCTACCGGGTGATCAACGGACTCACCCGGTGGGGCGCTCACGTGGTCCACAAGGGCAACGCCAAGGTGCACGTCTCCGGGCACGCCAGCGCCGGCGAACTCGTCTACTGCTACAACATCGTCAAACCCCGCAACGTCATGCCCGTGCACGGCGAATGGCGCCATCTGCGGGCCAACGGCGACCTCGCCATCCGTACCGGTGTCGACCCCGACCGGGTCGTCATCGCCGAGGACGGCGTCGTCGTCGACCTCGTCGACGGGCGCGCGTCCATCACCGGCAAGGTCCCCGCCGGCAACGTCTACGTGGATGGCATGGAAGTCGGCGGCGCCACCGAAGCGTCCCTCAAGGACCGCCTCACCCTCGCCGCCGAAGGCGTGGTCACGGTGGTGGCGATCGTCGACGCGGACACCGGCGCCCTTGCCGAGGCCCCCGACTTCCTGGCCCGCGGCTTCGTCCACGACGACGCCACCTTCGAGCCGGTCGTCCCCGTCATCGAGAAGACCCTCGCCACGGCGGCCGAGGAAGGCGTCGGGGACGCACGCCAACTCGAACAGCTCATCGCCCGCGCCGTGGCGAACTGGGCGTTCCGCACCCACCGCCGCAAGCCCCTCGTCATCCCCGTCATCATCGACGCCTGAGACACAGCCCGGCAGGCGTCCGGGCCGGACGCCGATGTGCACGAGGTGCAACTCGGCGACGAGTCGCTGCTGATGTCCGGCCTGATCACCGGCCCACCGGGTCGCCCGTACGAATCGCGCCCGGGTTCCACCCGGACGCGTCGGGGGCTGCCCGGTGGCGGGAGCGCTGCGCCGGGCATCCCGCAGCCCCCGCAGCCCCTCCAGTGGCTGACCCGCCGCCCGGGTACACCTGGCCCATCCCGCCCTGTCCGATCCCGCCGAGCAGTTCGTATCCGCCCAGCTCGGAAGGGTCGTCGGGGCTGAGCGGCGCGATGTGCACGAAGGGTCTCACCATCGGGCGGAACCGGTGTCCACGGCCACGCCGGACCACCTCCCGCGCCGGCGGGAGGCCGGTCACCGCCCATTCCCCGGCAGACCGGGGCGCACACCCCTCTTCCGGGACACGGCCCGTGATGCCGGTGCCGCCCTCTACGGTGGAGATCGCCGATACCGCCGGGGCGGCGGGGAGGGACGACGGGCGTGCGCAGGGTGCCACCGGAGATGTTCCGGTTCACGACGGGAGAGAAGGCCGATCTGAACGGGGCGGTGCTGGACGCCTTCGGCGTGGCCGGCGAGCACCTCGAAACCACCCTGGGGGCCGACGCGGTACGCGAGCGACTGCGCCAGGTGGGCTGGGTGGCGGACGTCGACGACGCGGAACTGCACGACGCGCTCACCCGGCTCGTGAAGTGGGAACTCCTCGACGTCGTGCACAACCACGCGGAGAACTACCGCACGGCCGAGGAGTACGAGCGGCGCAACCTCCAGTACTCGCTGACCCGCAGGGGTGAGGCGGCTCTCGCCGGAGTGCGGCACGCGCTCGAGGTGCTGGCTTCCACCGGGGCGTTGCAGACGGCCGTGCTGGAGGCCATCGCCGACCGCCTGGACGACTTGTGCCTGCTGTCCGGCGAACCCGCCTCCGCCGACCGGCGGATCTTCAGCACACTGCGCGAGCTGGAGGCGCACCTGGAAGCCCTGGTGGAGAACACCAAGGCGTTCAACGGCGAACTGCAGCGCCTCCTGCGCGCCGAGGGCGCGGACCTGGAGGTGTTCCGCGAGGTCAAGGCCGCCACCGTCGCATACCTCCAGGAGTTCCTGGTCAACCTCGACCGGCGCGGACAGGCGGTCGCCGCCGCCGTGGCCCGGGTGGAGGAGCGGGGGACCGCCGTGCTGCGCGAGCGGGCTCTGCGTGGGGCCGAGCTGCCGCCGGTGGCCGGTGGGGACCCCGCGGCAGGCTGGCTGGAGAGCAGGCGGGCGCGCTGGGCGGGCCTGCGGGCGTGGTTCCTGCCGGACGACGGGACACGGCCCCGGATCGAGCAGCTGCACGACATCGCCCGGCGCGCCATCGTCTCGCTCCTGCAGGTCCTGGAGCGGATCAACGAGTCACGGCGCCGCTCCTCCAGCGCCGTACAGGACTTCCGGGAGCTGGCGCGCTGGTTCGCCGCGGCCCCGGCGGAGGAGGACCTGCACCGGCTGTGGTCGGCGGCCTTCGGACTCGGCCCGGCGCGTCACGCCCACCTCGCCCACCCCGACCCGGAGTTGATCCCGTCGTCCCGTTCCTGGTCGGAGGCCCCGCCCGTGGAGGTGTCGGCGCTGTTGCGGACCAGCGGACGGACGGAGCGCTTCACCCGCACGGCCAGGGTGCGGGACGTCACGGCGGTCAAGGCCGAGCGCGCGGAGCGTGCCCGCGTGGAGCGAGCGGAACTCGCGCGTGCCTGGCGGGCGTTGGAGACGGACGGCCCGGTGCGCCTGTCCTCCTTCGGCACCCTGGATCCCGTCGTGTTCGAGCGGCTGCTCGACCTGGTGGGCCGGGCCCTGGCCGCCCGGCCGGACACGACCGGCTCGCGGCGCGCCACGACGGGCGACGGCCGGGTGGAGATCGCGCTGTCCCCACCTCCCGACGAGCGCACCGCCGTACTGCGCACGACGAAGGGCACCCTCGCCGGACCCGACTACGTCGTGCTCGTCACAGCGGCAGGCGGAGTGAGCCCCCTCCCACGGCCGGACGCCGCGCGGCGGGAGGCAGCCGGATGAGCACCCTCGCCAACCAACTCGCCGCCGCGGAACGGGAGCAGGTCGCCCGTGCCATCCGTCTCCTGCTGGCCCGGCCCCTGCTGACCGAGGCCACCGACCCGGCCGGCTTCGAACTGGTACGCCGCCGTCGCGAGCCGCTGGCCCAGTGGTTCGACTACACCTGTGGCTGGAGCCTGGTGGTGGAACCGCGCCGCGGCTACGCCCGACTCACCAAGGTCCGCGCCGACCCGGACGGCTCCCGACCGGCCCGCAGGGCGCGTTCCGGCCGGGCCCCGTTCGACCGCCGGCGTTACGTGCTGCTGTGCGTGACCGCCGCCGAGCTGCTGTCCATGCCGATGACGACCATCGGCATGCTCGCCGACCGTGTCGTGCAGGCCACGTCGGCCGACCGGGCGCTGGCCGCGTTCGACCCGGTGCACAAGCCGGAGCGGATGGCGTTCGTCGACGTCCTGAAACTGCTGGAGTCCTACGACGTGCTGCGCGCGGTCGACGGGACCACCGAGGCGTACGTCGAGTCCGCCGAGGCGAAGGTCCTCTACCGGGTGGACACCACGCTGCTGATGCGGCTGCCCGCCGCGCCCGTCGGCGCCTCCCGGCTCGCCGTACCCCCGGACGAGGTGCCCGCGCGGTTCGGGGAACTCCTCACCGGTCTGGTGCGCGAGCGCCGCTACGGCGGCGCGGTCGCCGACGGCACGGCGGACGAGGCGCACGGCGAGCGGGCCGCCACGGACGCGCAACGCAACCTGAGGCTGCGCCACTCGGTGCTGCGCCGCCTCTTCGACGACCCCGTGCTGTACCGGACGGATCTCACCGACGACGAACTGGCGTACGTCACCTCCCTGACCGGACGCCAGATCCTGCGCCGCTCGGTCGAACAGGCCGGTTTCCTGCTGGAGGAACGAGCCGAGGGCTACCTGCTCGTGGACCCGGACGGGCTGGCCACCGACGTCCGCTTCCCCGACGACACGTCGACCGCCCGGGTCGCCGCGCTGCTTCTCCTGGAGCCGCTGTGCGCCACGCCGGCCGGGCTGCTGCCCGAGCAGCTCGCCGAGGCCGGAGCGGACCTGCTGCGGCGCTTCCCCCGGTGGGCCAGGGCGTACCAGTCCGAGGACGGAGCGGCCCGGCTGTCCGACGACGCCGTACGCGTACTGCGTGACGTCGGCCTGGCCCGCCGGGCCGGGGGCCGTGTCGTCGCGTGCCCGGCCGCATACCGCTACCGCCTGACGGAGACGACGAGCCCGGACCGGGGCGACGAGCCCGGACCGGAAGGGGACGCCACCCCTCCCCAGGCCGCAGGCACGGCTGCTGGAGGCGTCGCCCCAGAAGGAGACGAGCAGTGAGCGTGACAGAGCTTCCCTTCCCCCGGCGGCCGGAGCCCACCGAACCGGCCGTGGCAGGGGCCGCCCGAGCGGCGGACGCCACCGGCAGCCGCTGGCAGCCCCATCGCGCCGGCATCCTCAACGTCTGGCGCTACTACGACGAGACGTTCACCTTCCACCAGGGCCGCCTGCTGCTGCGCGGCCAGAACGGTTCGGGCAAGTCCAAGGCGCTGGAGCTTCTGCTGCCGTTCCTCTTCGACGCCAGCCTCCGCCCCAACCGCCTGTCCACGTTCGGCGGTTCGGAACGCACCATGCACTGGAACCTGCTGGGTGAGGGCGCCTCCGGCAAGACCCGCGTCGGATACGTGTGGATGGAGTTCCGCCGTGTCGGCGACGACGGCGCCGAGCGGTGGTTCGGCTGCGGGGCGCGCCTGCAGGCGAGCGTGCACACCAGCGCGGTGCACGCCGACTACTTCACCACCGGCTCCAGAATCGCCGACCCCGCGGGTGTGCTCCTCGTCAACGAGGCGGGACAGCCACTGACCCGGGCCGCCCTCGCGGAAGCACTGCGCGACCGCGGCGACGTCCACGTCTCGGCCACCGACTACCGCACGGCCGTACGGCGTGAACTCTTCTCGGGGATGGGGGAGCAACGCTACGAGTCGCTGCTGTCGGCGCTGCTCCAGCTGCGTCAGCCGAAACTGTCGGAGCGGCTCGACCCGTCCCTGCTCTCCACCCTGCTGTCCCGTGCCCTGCCCCCGCTGGGCGAGGGGGAGATCGCCGAACTCGCCGAGGGCTTCGAGCGGCTCGACCGGCAGCGCGAACACCTCAAGCGGCTCGACGACGAGGTGACGGCCGCCGAGACCGTCGCGTCCCGGCAGCGCGCCTACGCGCGGAGGGTCCTGCGTGCGAACTCCGCCGCGCTCATCTCGGCCACGACCGAGATGGACAACCTCACCCGCGTCGCCCGCCAGAGTGCCGAGGAACTCGAACAGGCGCTGGCGGAACGCCGGTCGGCCCGGACCCGGCGCGAGGAACAGGAGCTGCGCTCGCATGCGCTGGACGAGACCATCGAGGGCCTGCGCGAGAGCGACGCGTACCGGCAGGGCGAGGAACTCGACCGGCTCCGGCGCCGCACCGAAGACGCGGCGGCCACCGCCGAACGGCAGCGAGCCGCGGCCCAAGCCGCTCAGGCCCGGTCGGAGGGGGACCAACGGCACGCCGACGAGGCGGCGGATCAGGCCCGCACCCTCGGCGAGCATGCGCGCGAAGCCGCCGGGGAAGCACACAGGGCGGCTCGGGCAGCGGGGCTGGAGTCCATCCACCACGAGGTGAGGACGGTCCTCGACGCACATCCCGAGAACGGCGCGCGACAATCCCGTCGGCTGCTGCGCGGCGCGGACGCCGCCCGACGGCAGCAGGTCGCCCTCGTCACCGAGGCGATCGACGAGCATGATCGCGCCGTACGCGACCGGGGCGCCGCCGAGGAACTGCTGGACGAGGCCCGCACCCGCCTCACGGAGGCGATCACCCGGCGGGACGAGGCGTCCGCCGCCTGGGACGACGCCCTCGCCGCCCAGGTGGAGCGCCTGCTCGCCTGGGCCGAGGACTGCGCGGAGCTGCGCATCACCGACCTCGACGCCCTCGCTGCCGGGGCGGCGGCGGAGGCCGGGGTGACAGCGCTGACCGAAGCCGCCGCGCGCCCGCTGGAACAGGAGATCGCCGCGGCGGAGGCCACCATCCGAGCCGCACGTCAGGGCCTGCGGGACGAGTGGAGCCGACTGGAGGAGAAGCTACGACGGCTGAGCGGTGAGACCGATCTGCCGCCTGTGCCCCCACCCACCCGCACCGCCGTCCGTACGGCGACGGCGGGAGCACCCCTGTGGCGAGTGGTCGCCTTCCGCGAAGGTGTCCCGCTCCCCGTCCAGTCCGCGGTGGAGGCCGCACTGGAGGCGTCGGGTCTCCTGGATGCCTGGGTCAGTCCCTACGACGGCCTCACGCTGCCGGGTCACGACACCCGCGCCGAGGCCGCCCTGGCCGAGGCCGCCCCGGGGCCCAGCCTGCTGGAGGTGCTGAGGCCCGAGCAGGACATCCCCGTCCCGGCCGACACCGTGACCCGCGTCCTCGCCGGCATCGCCTATGGGCCCACCCTGCCGGGCGGGCACCCCGCGGCCGTCTCCGCCGACGGCGCCTGGCGTCTCGCGCTCGCCACCGGGACATGGAGCAAACCGGAGCCGGCCCACATCGGCGCCCTGGCACGTCAGCGCGCCCGGCAGCGCATGATCGCTGAACTGACCGACCGTATCGGCGAGACGAACGCCTCCCTCGCCGCACTCGACGACCGGTTGCACGGCCTCGCCGCTCGCCGCTCCCGGCTGGACGCCGACCGCGCCGCCCGCCCCGACCACCGGGAACTCGACGCCCGGCGGCGTGACCGGGACCGCGCGGAGGACACCGTGGCGGCTCGGGACGACGCGGTGCGTGACGTCGCCGGACGTCTGGCGCGGTGCGAAAGGGAGGTGGCGGGGGCGCTGCGCGCGCTCGACCGCCGGGCCGCCGAACACGGACTGCCCACCGACCGTGCCCGGTTGCGCACGCTCTGCGACGCCATCGACCGGTTCCGGAACAGCGCCGAAAGCTGGGTGGACGCCCGGCTCGCCGCGACCGCCGCCGCCGACCAGGCCCGCCAGAGGGCCGAGCAGGCGGACCGCTCGCGCCGGACCGCCGAGGAACGCGCCGAGGACGCGGCCGCCGCGGAAGCGGAGGCAGCGGGGCTGACAGCGCGCCTGGAGGCAGTGGAGGCCACCGTCGGCGCGGACTACCGGCAGATCGTCGCGCGCCTCGCCGAGGCGCGCGACGAGCTGCGTCGCTGCCGTCAGGAGGCCGGCGGGGCCGCCGAACTCCTGCTGCGCCTGGAAGGACAGGTCGGAGAACTGCGGGCCACCAGCGGCCAGGACGCCGAACGACGGGAACAAGCCGTCGCGACCCGCGACGCGGCGGCGCACCGCTTCCGGCACCTCTGCCTGGCCGGACTGGCCGAGGACGCCGGCATCACACCGGCACTCGACGCCGGGGACGGCACCAAGGCCACCCTGGAGGCCGCCCGCGCCACAGCGGCGAAGTGGCCGGACCTCCCGCACGCCCCACGCAACCTGGGCGACGCCGCGACCCGCCTGTCCGAAGCGGTCCACGAGGCCCGTCAGCGCCTCGGCACCCGCGCCGACCTGGACCTGGAACCGGACGACGACATCCAGCTCTTCACCGCAACCCTGGACGGCGTACGGGTGGGGGCGACGGGTCTGCTCAGCACGCTCACCCAGGAGCGCGACCGCAGCCGGGACGACATCACGGCGGCCGAGCGGCGCCTGTTCGACCAGATCCTCACCGGTGACATCCGCCGCCACCTCGCGGCCCGCATCCGCCAGGCCGGTGAACTCGTCGACCGCATGAACGGGCACCTGGAGCGGGTCCGCACCGCCTCCAACGTGGCCGTCCAGCTCGTCTGGGACGTCCGCCCGGACCTTCCGGACAGCACCCGCACCGCCCGTCAGCTGCTGCTCAAGGACCCCGGCCGGGTCACCGAGAGCGACCGGGAGGCCCTGCACCTCTTCTTCCGGGCCCGTATCGAGGAGGCCAAGGCCGGCGAGACGGCCGCGAGCTGGGAGGAACAGCTCGGTGAGGTGCTCGACTACACCGCCTGGCACCGCTTCACCGTCCGCCTCGACCGGGCGAACGGGACCGGCTGGCAGCCGCTGACCAAGAAGCTGCACGGCGCGCTCTCCGGCGGGGAGAAGGCCATCGCCCTGCACCTGCCCCTCTTCGCCGCCGTCGCCGCCCACTACGAGGCCGTGCCCCTGGCACCCCGGCCGATCCTGCTGGACGAGGTCTTCGTCGGTGTCGACACGGTCAACCGCGGACAGGTCTTCGCCCTGCTCACCGCACTCGACCTGGACCTCATGGTCACCTCCGACCACGAATGGTGCACCTACGGCGAACTGCCCGGCATCGCCGTCCACCAACTCCTCACCGACGGGGACGACGACGCGGTCACCAGCGCCCGCTTCGTCTGGAACGGCCGCGACCTGGAGGCGGGATGACCAGCACCGAAGCGGCGATGCCCACACAGCCGGCCCCGGGCGATGCCACCCTGCGCCGCCCCGAACTGCGCCCCCTCTGGGACACCCTCCACAGCCGCCTCTCCTCCGGCCGCCCCGTCACACGGGTGCGCCTCGGACCGCTCGACGACACCCAGCGCGAGGCGCTCGCCGACCTCCTCGGCCTCGACCGCCTGCCGGACGCACGCCCCTGCATCGCCCTGACCCGCTTGGAAGAGGCCGTCACCGAACTCACCGGCCGCACCGTACGAGAAGTCGTCACCGAGCTCGTCGGCCCTCTCGGTGACAGAGCCGGCGAGCGGCGCCGCCAGCAGGACGAGCGGGCCGGGCTGTGGACCTGGCTGGCCGAGCACGAGACGGTCAGGGCCCAGCCGGTGCTCTCCGACTGGGCAGCCTCCTGCCGGGCAGCGGGCGTGGTCGCCGGCTCGGCGGAACACACCCGTACGCTGCTGACGGACGCGCTCAAGGTGCTCGCCGAACTGCCCGGCCGGGCCGAACCCCTGCCCGTCTTCGCCGCCCGGGTCCTGAGCGGCCAGGCACACGCACTCGACGACGGCACACCCCTGTCCGCACTCGTCCTGCGCGCCCTGGCGACCCTCTACGACACCGCCCCTCCGCAGTCCGCCGCGGAACGGCGTGCCCTGTGGACCCGCGCGGGTGTCGCCGACGACGAGCTGTCAGCCACGGTCCTCGTCGGCGGACTGCGCCCGGCCGGTGAGGGCCTGCTCGCCCGGGTGGCCACGGCGTGCGCGGAGGCCGGGCAGGCCGCCAGTCTGACCCTCGCCCACGTCCGGTATCCGGGCGGGTTCATCCTGCACAAGGCCCCGGAACCCGTCGTCCACGTCGTGGAGAACCCCAGCATCCTGGCACTGGCCCTCCGCCGCTTCGGTCCCCGCTGCCCGCCGCTCGTCTGTACGTCCGGCTGGCCCAACAGCGCCGCGATCCAGCTCCTGCGCATGCTCGCGGACCAGGGCGCGGCGCTGCGCTACCACGGCGACTTCGACGGCGAAGGGATCCGCATCGCCGCGTATGTCCTCGACAAGACGTCGGCACGCCCCTGGCGCATGACGGCAGCGGACTATCGTGCCGCGGTCGCCCACAACCCACGCGGTCCTCACCCCGGGCGCATCACCGAAGCGCCGTGGGACCTTGAGCTGGCCGAGGCCATGGCCGAGTACGGTACCGCCGTGGTCGAGGAACTGGTGGCCGAGGCGTTGTTGCAAGACCTCGCCGGTATGACTCGCCAGAGGCGTCTTTCTGGCCGGCTGTGACGCTCTTTGACGCTGTGGGCGGCATCCATGACGCATCATGTGGAGTGGGTCGCGATTCTCGAGCCGGTTCGCGAGGCCGGCTGAGCGGCCGTCGTCTACTGGGGGGCTTGGCGGATGGGGAACGTGTGACGGGCCGGCCGGCGCCTGCGGCGCTGCCCCCGGCGCTGCGCGGGTGGCTCGGACCGATCGCTGCCCTCGCCGCGCTGGTGGTCCTCGTGCTCGGGGTCGTGTTCGCCGGTGACAGCGAGCCCGGCGGGGTGGACGCTCCGATCGTGGCGGCGGTGGACGGTGTGGGGCCGCCGTGGCGGTCCGTCGCTCTGAGCCTGGACTTCCTGGGCGAGCCCGGGGGAGCGGTGATGCTGGTCGTGGCCGCCGTGACGGTCTGCCTGCTGCTGCGGCGGCCCCGCGCGGCGGTGCTCGTCGTCGCCGGCGTCGCCCTGACCGTGGGGACGGCGACGCTGCTCAAGTCCTTCGTGGGACGTACCATCCACGGCCCCGACAACCTGTCCTACCCGAGCGGGCACACCGCCTTCCTCACCGCGCTCGCCCTCGTGACGGCCCTGCTCGCGGCCGGCCGGCTCGGCCTCGGCAGGGCGGCCGGCACCTCACTCGTGCTCGGCGCGGGGCTGGTGGCGGGCGCCGCCATGGGCTGGGCCCAGGTCGCCCTGGGCGCGCACTACCCGACCGACGTCCTCGGCGGCTGGTGCACCGCGCTGGCGGTGATCCCGGCGACCGCGTGGCTGGTCGACCGGGCGGCTGACCGGACGGCCGGGCGCAGGGCCGGGCGGAGGGCCGAGGCCGGTCAGCCGGAGCGTCTGTGACGTCACCTCACGCCAGGCGGCGGAACACGGGCTTCACCGGGCGTCCGGCCAGCCAGGGGGTGGGGTCGGCGGCGTCCAGCGCCCTCCGGTACACCGCACACGCCTGGGCCACCACGTCGACCGTGTGATCGATGTCGGCGTCGCTGAGCGCGCTGCTCACCACGAACGACGGGGCCAGCACCCCGCCCGCGAGGAGCCGGCGCAGGAACAGGGTGCGGTACTCCTGCGACGGCCGGAGGTGCTCGTCGAGGGTGGCGAAGACCAGGTTGCTGGCCCGGCCCCGGACGACGATGTGGTCGCCGACCCCCTCGGCGGCCGCGGCGGCGCGGACACCGGCGGCCAACCGCTCGCCGAGGGCGTGCAGCCGCGCGGTGACGCCCTCCTCGGCGTAGATGGTCTGCACGGCCATCGCCGCGGCCAGCGAGTGCGTTTCCGCACCGTGCGTGGTGGACAGCAGGAACACCCGGTCGCCGGAGTGCCGCAGCCCGCCCCGCTCCATCAGCTCGCGGCGCCCGGCCAGGGCGGAGACCGCGAACCCGTTGCCCAGCGCCTTGCCGAACGTGGAGAGGTCGGGGACGACGCCGTACAGGCCCTGGGCACCCGCCTCGGACCAGCGGAAACCGGTGATCATCTCGTCGAAGATCAGGACGCAGCCGTGCCGGTCGGCCAGCTCGCGCAGACCCGCGAGGTAGCCCGGCGGCGGCTCGGCCTGGGTGGCGGGTTCGAGGATCAGACAGGCGACCTCGTCCTGGTACCGGATGAGCAGCTTCTCCGTGGCGGCCAGGTCCCCGTAGGGGAACGCCGTGATGAGCTCGGTGGTCGCCGCCGGAATTCCGGCGGACATCGGTGTGGTGCCGATGAACCAGTCGTCGGTGGAGAAGAACGGATGGTCGGCGCAGAGGGCCACCCGCGGGCGCCCGGTGGCGGCGCGGGCGAGGCGCACCGCGGCGGTGGTGGCGTCGGAGCCGTTCTTCGCGAACTTCACCATCTCGGCGGTCGGCACCGTGGCCAGGAAGCGTTCCGCGGCCTCGACCTCCACGACGGACGGCCGGACGAAGTTGCTGCCGCGGTCGAGTTCCCGCCGCACCGCCTCGACCACGCGTGGATGGGCGTGGCCGAGGCTGACCGACCGCAGGCCGGAGCCGTACTCGATGTACCGGTTGCCGTCGAGGTCCCACACATGGGCACCGCGGCCGTGGCTGATGACTGGGGCCAGGTCCTCGGGATACTGGTCGTCGCCCTTGGCGTAGGTGTGCGAGCCCCCGGGGACCAGGGCGTGCAGCCGCTCGTTCGCCGCCCGCGACCGGGGCAGCAGGAGCTCCGTGGTCTCTTCGGTGTGTTCGGTGGTCAACCGACTTCACCCTTTCTTGCGCTTCAGGACCTCGGCGAGGCTCGGCGCCTCGCGGTCCCGCTGGGACATCGACGTGACCGGCAGCGGCCAGGGAATGGCGAGTTCCGGGTCGTCGAAGGCGATCGTCACGTCCTCGGTCGGATCGTGCTGACGGTCGATACGGTAAGAGGTGTCTGCGATTTCGGTAAGAGCCTGGAAGCCGTGCGCGCATCCCGCCGGGATGTAAACGGTCTTCTGCGTCTCACCGGACAGCTCGAAAATGGCCCGGCCCAGGTACGTCGGCGAGTCGGGCCGCAGGTCCACGACGACGTCGAAGATCTGCCCGTACGAGCACCGCACCAGCTTGGCCTCGCCGGCGCCGGAGCGCAGGTGCAGGCCGCGCAGCACGCCCCGGACCGAGCGGGAGACGCTGTCCTGGACGAAGGCGTGCGGGTCGAGGCCCACCGAGCGGACCACGTCGGCGTCGAACGTGCGGCAGAAGAAGCCGCGTTCGTCGGCGTACGGCGTCGGCTCGAACAGGTATGCGCCGGCGATCTCCGGGACTTCGGTCGCTTTCATGGAGCCTCCTGCCGGGCACGGGCCCCGGCGTGGCCGGTCGCCGGGAACAGGGCCGCGGTCAACTCGGTGAACTGGGCCTCGATCTGGCGGGCGGCGACCTGGTTCCGCTCGGCGAGCGTCCGCCGCAGGTCCGCCGAGTGCTTCTCCAGCTCCCGGAACTGTTCCAGCAGCCGGTCGGCGTCGACTTCTTGGGCCGGGTGGCAGTACGCGGCGAGTCCCATCTGCTCCATGAGCGCGCCGCTCTTCGCCGAGTAGCCGACCGCGAGCGTCGGCGTGCCGGCCTTCAGCGCGCAGACCAGGTTGTGGAAGCGGGTCGCCACCACGGTGTCGGCAGCCGCCACCTCCTTCATCACGTCGTCCAGCGAGGCCGCCTCGGCCGTGGTGACCAGCGGCGAGTCCACCGCGTCGAGGATCGCGGCGACCACCGGCTCGTCGAGCTCGTCGCCGGTGAGCAGCCGGACCGGCCTGCCCTCCTCGGCCAGCGCGCGGACGAACCGGGTCGTCCCGTCGAGGTAGCGGCGGTGGATCTCCTCGGCCCGGGCGCGGTCGTCGTTGCTGCCGTGATAGGCCATGACGCCGACACAGACCGAGCCCGGCGGGTTCGAGGGCTCGCTCGCCCGCGGCGTCGGCAGGCCGAACGCGAGGTCCCGGAAGACCCCGTCGCGCGCGGTGTCCACGCCCATCGCCCGCATCGCGTCCCGCGACCCGGCGTCCCGGAACGACCGGTACGCGGCAAGCCTCGCCGACCAGCGCACGAGGGTCCGGGTCGCCCGGTGGCCGATCGTGTCCGCACCGACGCCGACCAGCGCGACCGGGGTACCCACCAGCCGGCCGGACGCGCAGAGGAGGAACAGCGCGTACGGGAAGCCCCACGGCCGCAGCGGAAGCGTGGCCTCCAGGACGCCCGCGCCCGGCACGATCACCACGTCGTGCCGCCGCACCCAGGCGACGGTACGGACGGCGTCGACGAGCTTGCCCAGCCCCTTCGCCGCGATCGCGCCCGGACGCGACGCGGTCCGGTACTCCCCGCGGTACCAGTTCATCCGCGTCGTGGGAATCCCGTACCGGGCCGCGACGACCTCGGGCCCGCTGCACAACGCGTCCACGACCGCCTCCGGCTGCTCGGTGCGGAGGTAGGTGAGCATGGACTCGAGCTGCCCGTCGTTGCCGAAGTTGCCGGCGCCGAGCAGGCCGAACAACCCGACCCGCACCGGGGTCCTGTGTGCAGACGTCATGCCTGGCTCCCTTCACGACCGGCGACGAGGGCGTCGACGGAAACGGTGATCCGGTCCGGGTCGACCGGGGCGCGGTCCTCGACCCGCTCGCCGGTGCCCGGCCGGGCCCGGCTGGTCATCCACGCGGCCAGGTGGTTGAAGCACGCGCGCCGGTCGGCCGAGGACAACGGCGCCCGCCGGATCGCCGAGACGAAGCCCCAGACGTACTCGGCGAGCAGCCGGGGTGTCGGGTGCAGCAGCCCGGCCCGGCGCGGGTCCAGGTTGACGCACCGGGAGCGCTTGGAAGGGTTCGCCCGCTCGGCGCGGGTGGGGTGGTCGCGGCGGAAGTACAGCAGCTCCGGCACCTGGTGGAAGGGACCTTGCAGCACGATCTCGGCGACGAACGTGCGGTCCGCGTGGTGGTAGCTGTCGAGCGGTCTCACCCGGCGCAGCATGTCGGCCCGCATCACCCCGTAGAAGTCGTCGCCGCCGGGCTCGAACAGCAGACTGCGGAAGCGCTCCGGCGCGTGCGGCGAGTCGGTGGCGAGTCCGTACTCGTACGGGACCTTCACCTGGCCGTCGCCGTCGATGACCGCCTGGCCGGAGTGCGCGAGGACGACGTCCGGCCGCTCGTCCAGCGCCTCGACGCAGCGCCGCAGCAGGTCCCGGGCGTACAGGTCGTCGTGCGAGGCCCACTTGAACAGCTCGCCGCGGCACTGGGTGAAGACGTAGTTGTGGTTCGGCGTGGCTCCCACGTTCCGGGGCAGCCGGATGTACCGGATCCGCGCGTCCTGCGCGGCGTACTTGCGGCAGATGTCCTCGGTCCCGTCGGTCGAGGCATTGTCGGAGACGACCAGCTCGAAGTCCTCGTAGGTCTGGCCGAGCAGGGCGTCGAGCGACTCGGCCAGATACTCCTCGCCGTTGTAGACGGGCAGCCCGATGCTCAACCGGGGATGGGCGGTCATGGCGTCCTCACTTCACTTCACGTAGGGGTTTGCGGTCGCGCTCGCGCAGGGCGGACCGCAGCTGCAGCCACCACACGGCCGCGGCGCTGACGTTCGCGGCGGCGGCGCCCCAGGCCGAACCGACCGTGCCGGCCAGGGCCGCCCCGCCGAGCCCGCCGCCGACATAGCAGGCGGAGGCGAACAGCTGGCAGCGCAGGCTGCGCCGGGCCGCGCCGAGCGCGCGCAGCCCGGCCGCCGCGCCCGTGCCGAGGCCCGCGCCCGCGACGCCGAAGGTGATCGCCGCGATGAGCTGCGAGGCGGTGTGCCAGACCGCGCCCAGCGCCAGCTCGCCGAGCCGGTCCGGCACCAGCAGCAGCGCCCCGCCCCAGAGCAGCGCGGCGGCGGCCTGCCCGCCGCCCAGCCGGAGGCAGAACGCGCCGAGGCGGTCCGGGGCCTGCCGCAGCACCCGGGCCGCTTCCGGGACGGTGACCAGGGACAGCCCCATCAGCAGGGCGAGGAACGGGCCCATCAGGAGCTCCGCGCCCCGTACCGCACCCACCGCGCCGACCCCGACGATCGCGCCGAGCCCGTACGCCCGCAGCTGGCTCGCGCCGCTGAGGCTGACGTTCTCGACCAGGTACCGGTAGCCGAGATCGCGCTGCTCGCGAAGCCACCCGCGCGCCCCGGTCGGCCGGGGCCGGATGCCGGACTGGAGGCAGCCGTACGCGGCGGCCACCGCGGCGGACGCGCCCCAGGCGAGCACGAACGCGGCCACGCTGCCCACCCGGGCCGCCACGACCATGGCCGGGACGAGCGCGATGCCCCACACCAGGTCGTTGACGAACGCCTTCCGCCCGGCGCCGGCGGCGAAGAAGGAGAACCGCCAGGCGTCCTGCAGCAGCAGCCCCGGCAGCATGACGCCGAGGCAGGCGAACGCGGGCCCCACGCGGCCGCCGAGACCCAGCCCGGCCACCAGACACAGCGCGCCGAGGGCGGCGCCGACGCCGAGCGCGGTACCCGACGACCGGACGACCGCCCCTCGCCATGACGCGTCGGACACGCCGCTGAAGCGCACCACGAGCGGGTCGGTGGCCAGCCCGCGGGAGACGTTGAGCACCACGCCGTAGGTCACCCAGGCCAGGCTGAACACACCGAACGCGGTCACCCCCAGCGAGCGGGCCACGTAGATGCCCACCGCGAAGTTGGACAGGCTGGAGGCCGCCTGGTCGGCCAGTCCCCAGGACAGCCGGCCGACGAGGCCCCGCTTGGCGGATCCGGCCGGTGGCGCCGTTGTCCGCGGATTCTCCTTCTCGGTGGTCATCGGCGTCACGCCTTGATCAGCCCGGCGCCGTGCAGGGCGTCGGCAGCGGCGGCGACGGTGTCGAACGGCAGCCCGGACCGCTCGGCGACGTCCAGCAGACTGTGCTCGCCGTCGGAGAGGTTGAGCACCCAGAGCATGGCCATCTGGGCCTGCTTGGTGTCGCTGCGGCCGCCGAGCGCGTCGTACAAGCCGCGCCGGCCCAGCTGGGGTTCGCCGTAGGGGCTGAGGTTGAGGTACCGCCGGTTGCGGTCGAGGACGGTGAACGCCTCGCGGCAGACGGCGAGCGTGTCCGCCATCGCCTCCGGGGAGACGAAGTCCAGGTCGTCGGCCGAGGTGTGGTACTCGGGGTAGCCCGCGTACGGGGTCCGGGTGAGCGAGCCGACGCCGAGGTTGAACCCGGGCGAGCAGAACTGCCGCTCGTCGTAGCCGTACGGAGTGAACTCGGTGACCCGGTGCGGGCGTTCGGAGGCGGCCAGCACGTGCCGCAGCACCCGGTCGATCTCCGCGTCGCCGCGCCTGCTCTGCTTGTAGGTCAAGGAGCCCGGGTCGCCGGCGCAGGCCAGCACCAGCCCGTGCTTGACCCGCTCGACCCTTTCCGCGTTGCGGGCCAGCCAGGTGATCGCCCCGATGGTGCCGGGCGCGAAGATGAACCGGTAGGTGTAGTACGGCGTCTGCCGCGCCAGCTCCCGCGCCAGGAACGTCGCCACCGCGACGCCCGCCATGTTGTCGTTGGCCAGCGACGGGTGGCAGACGTGGCAGGAGACGATGACCTCGTCGGGGACCCGACCGGGGACCACGTGCTCGGCGTAGGTGAGGTGGCCGTCGGCGAGGGTGGAGTCGACGCACACCTCGTACTCGCCGTCCGGCATCGCGTCCAGGGTCTCCTGGGCCAGGCAGAACCCCCAGTCCGGCTTGTAGTAGCTGGTGCGGTACGGCACCCAGGACGGGTGGTCCGGCAGGGTGTGCAGGTGTTCGCGCAGCTCGGTCAGCGGCATGGTCGCCGCCACCGGCACGCTGTAGCCGAGCACATGCAGGCTGGACGCGGCGAAGTCGACGACCCGGTTGCCGTCCGGGCCGGCGATGTAGGCGTCCCGGATGTTCCACTCCTGCGGCACCGTCCAGTCGAGCACCTGGGTCCCGGTCGGCACCTCGTGCACCTGCAGCGGGATGTACTCGCCGACGATGTCCAGGGTGGCACGCACACCGTCGCCGGTGATGCTCCGGCAGAGCGGGTACAGCCGCTCCACCAGGGCGTACATCTCGTCGCCGGCACCTCCTTCTCCTTGCGTGGTCACCGGCGCCACCGCAGGGTGTCGTCGACGGCGCCGGCGTCGGACGCCGCGCGCAGCACGGCGAGGCGGGTGAAGCGCTGCTGGAAGTCCTCCCGGGTCAGCCCATGTGCGCGGTAGGCGTCGGCGAGTTCGAGCGCGCCGCGCTTCACCGTCCACTCGCAGTCGAAGCCGGGGATCGCGGCCCGGAACCGGGAGAAGTCCACCCGGTACGACCGCGGGTCGGCGCCGGTCTCCCCGGTGATCACCACCTCGGAGCCGGGCACCGCCTCGGCGACCTGGTCGGCGATCTCGGCGACCGTGACGTTGTTGATCTCGCTGCCGATGTTGAACGCCCGGTCGTGCACCGCTTCCCGCGGCGCGGTCAGCGCGGCCGTGAAGGCGCGTGCGATGTCGGCGGCGTGCACCAGGGGGCGCCAGGGGGTGCCGTCGGACATCACCAGCACCTCGCCGGACAGCAGCGCGTGGCCGACCAGGTTGTTCAGCACGATGTCGGCACGGAGCCGGGGCGAGTAGCCGAAGGCGGTCGCGTTGCGCATGAACACCGGGGTGAAGTCGCCGTCGGCCAGCTCGTGCAGATCGTCCTCCACCCGCACCTTGGACTCCGCGTACGGCGTCACCGGGCGCAGCGGGGCGTCCTCGCCGACCAGGTCCTCGCCGCCGGCGGCGCCGTACACCGAGCAGGTCGACGCGTACAGGAAGCGCCGCACGCCGGCGTCGCGGGCCAGCCGGGCCAGGTGTACGGAGGCGTGGTGGTTGATGTCGTAGGTGAGTTCCGGCGCCAGCGATCCCAGCGGGTCGTTGGAGAGCGCGGCCAGGTGGATCACGGCGTCGACGCCGGCCACGTGCTCGGCCGTGACGTCGCGCAGGTCCACCCGGTGCCCCTGCGGGTCGTCGGGCGTCGGGCCCAGCACGCAGTCGGCGAACAGGCCGGCGTCGAGGCCGACGACCTCGTGTCCGGCGGCGGCGAGGACCGGGGCCATGACGGTTCCCAGGTATCCCTGGTGTCCGGTCAGAAGTACGCGCATGGTTCAACCCCCCAGGCTGAGCGTGAGTTTGGTGACGGCGAACGCCTCGGCGTATCGCTCGTGGCATTCGATGCCCCGGATCCGCGCAAGACCCAGGAAGGCCTCCCGGTCGTACCAGGGACGGTGGCGCTGCGAGGCGTAGTGCTCCTGCAGCAGCCGTACCTTCTCCTCGGCGATCTCCGTCGACAGCGGCTGGTACGCCGACATACGGCCGAGATCGCCGTCCCACTTGACGATCTCGTAGCCGAGCACGAGGTGGTCGCGGAAGGCGGTGGGTATCAGCTGCGCCAGGCCGCGGTGGTCCTGGTGCGCGTCATCGGTGCGCGGGGCCAGGATCAGGTCCGGGTCGGTCTGCGCGCGCAGTTCCTCGACCGCGGCCTTGGCCTCGTCCCAGTGCACGGGCAGCCGGCCGTCCGGCAGCTTGTGCACGGTCAGCCGCAGGTCGGCGCCCGGGCAGAAGGCGGCGAGCGCGGCCCGTTCCTCCTGCTCCCGTTCGGTGCCACCGCCGGAGAGCACCAGCGCGTCGACGCGGAGACCCGGCCGCGCGAGGCACAGCGTCAGCAGCGAGCCGCCGGCGCCGATGGCGATGTCGTCGCAGTGCGCGCCCACCGCGACGATCCGGTCCGGGCGCCCGGCCCCGAGCCGGATCACGCGCTCGCCCCCGCGCTGTCCCGCTCCCACACGGCCCAGGGGCGGTCGCCCCGGGCGTAGGCCTCGTCGAGCGCCGCCCGCTCCTTCACGGTGTCGGTCGGCTTCCAGAACCCGCGGTGCTGGTGCGCCACGAGGCGGCCCCGCTTGGCCAGTTGGCCGCATCCGTCGGCGACCAGGTCCCCGTTCTCCGGTATGTGGTCGAAGATCTCCTGGCGGAGCACGAAGTACCCGCCGTTCTCCCACAGCGGCAGTTCGCTCACCGCGGTGATACCCCCCACCAGGCCGTCCTCGCCCAGCTCCACGCAGTGGAACGACGACTGCGGCGGCACCACCATCATCGACGCACCGGCGTCGCGCTGCGCGAACTTCTCGATCATCTCCGGCAGCGGGGCGTCGGTGAGCACGTCGGCGTAGTTGGCGAGGAACATCTCGTCGCCGTCCAGGTGGTGCCGCACGCGGCGCAGCCGCTCCCCGATCGGTGACTCGATGCCGGTCTGCGCGAACGTGATCGTCCAGTCCGAGATGTCGGTGGACAGCAGTTCGGTCCGCCCGCCCCGCAGCACGAAGTCGTTGGACGTCGTCTCCTCGTAGTTGAGGAAGAAGTCCTTGATGTGGTGAGCCCCGTAGCCGAGGCACAGGATGAACTCCGTGTGCCCGAAGTGCGCGTAGTAGCGCATCACGTGCCAGATCAGCGGTCGCGGCCCGACCATCGCCATCGGCTTGGGCACGTCGTCGGCGGCACCGTTGCGCATCCGCATCCCGTAACCGCCGCAGAACAGGACGACCTTCATCGCTTGACCTCGACAATGCTCAGTTCCGGGATGGGGAAGACCAGGCGGCCGCCCCAGTCGTGCACGAAGGACAGCTGCTCGACCAGCTCGGCCCGCAGGTTCCACGGGAGGACGAGGACGTAGTCCGGCTTGTCGGCGGCGATCTGCTCGGGCGGCAGGATCGGGATGCGGGTGCCCGGGGTGAACCTGCCGTGCTTGTAGGGGTTGCGGTCGACCGTGTACGGCAGCAGGTCGGGCCGGATGCCACAGTGGTTGAGCAGGGTGTTGCCCTTGCCCGGAGCGCCGTAACCGACGACGGTCTCACCGCGCTCGGCCGCCTCGATGAGGAACTTGAGGAGGTCCCGGCGCACCTTGGCCACCCGGGCGGAGAACTCGGTGTACCCGGACAGCTCCTGGAGCCCGGCGGCCTTCTCCCGGGCCAGCACGTCCGCCACCCGCTGCGTCGGCTCGCCGGCCACCTCGGCCGGCCGGGCCCACAGCCGGATGGAGCCGCCGTGGGTGGGCAGCAACTCCACGTCCACGAGCGTGAGTCCGCCGCTCGCCAGGGCCCGGATCGCGGCCGCGACCGTGTAGTACTGGAAGTGCTCGTGGTAGATCGTGTCGTACTGGTTCTCCTCGATCAGGGTCAGCAGGTGCTGCACCTCGATCGAGACCCAGCCGTCGTCGGCGACCAGGGCGCGCAGCCCCTGGGTGAACCCGACGACGTCGGGGATGTGCGCGTACACGTTGTTGGCGACGACCAGGTCCGCCGGGCCGTGCTCTTCGCGGACGGCCGAGCCGGTCGCCGGGCTCAGGAACTCCGTGAGCGTGGGCACGCCCGCGTCCCGCGCCGCGGCGCCGACGTTCACCGACGGCTCGATGCCGAGGCAGCGGATCCCCCGGTCCACCACGTGCCGCAGCAGGTACCCGTCGTTGCTGGCGACCTCGACCACGAAGGCGTCGGTGCCGAGACCGAGGCGCTGTGCGGCGTCGGCGACGAACGTGCGCGCGTGCTCCACCCAGGAGGTGGAGTACGAGGAGAAGTACGCGTACTCCTTGAACGTCTCCTCCGGTGTGATCAGCGGCGGGATCTGCGCCAGCCAGCAGTCGGTGCAGACCCGCAGGTGCAGCGGGTACGCCGGTTCCGGCCGGTCGAGTTGGTCCGCGGCGAGAAAGCTCTCACATGGCGGCGTCGCCCCGAGGTCGACGACGCTCGCCATCGCCTCCGAGCCGCAGAGTCGGCATCGTGTCATCTGCTGTCTCCATCCCCCCTGCTCGCGCGGGTGTCCCCGCCCCGAGCCGGTGCTGACCGACCCGCGATCGCGGTGCGGTACTCCTCCACCAGGCGCTCCAGGCCGACGGCCGGGCTGAAGCCCTGCTCGTATCGGCGCCTGGCCGCTCGGCCCATCTCCCGGTTGCGGTCCGGCCCGGCCGCGATCCGGCGTATGCAGGACGCGAGCGAGGCGGACTCGCCCGGCCGGTGCAGCAGCCCGGTCACGCCGTCCTCGACGAGTTCGACGAAGGCGCCGTGACCGGCGGCGACGACCGGGACCCCGGCCGCCATCGCCTCCACGACCACCAGGCCGAACGCCTCCAGCCACGTCGAGGGCGCCACCACGGCGACCGACCGCGCGACGGCCTTCCGGCACTCCGCCGCGTCGTACAGGCCGACGTACCGCACGTCGTCCCGGCCCGCCGCCCAGGCGGTCACCTCCGGCTCCAGTGGCCCCGTGCCGGCGATCACGAGCGGCACGCCCACACCGCCGCCGGCGGCGACCTCGTCCCACGCGGCCATGAGCAGCCGCACGCCCTTGGCCTCCGCGAGCCGGCCGAGGTAGAGCAGATGCTCGCCGTCACCCTCTCGGCGGTCGTCCGGGTCGGGCACGAAGTTGTGCTTCACCGCCAGCCGCTCGGCCGGCAAGCCGGCCCGCACCAGGACGTCGCGCTGCGCCGCGGAGATGCAGAGGAACCGCTCCACGCCGGACCACCACCGCCGCCGGTTGACCGACAGGCTGACCGCGAGCGGCACCGTCGCCAGCCGGGAGCTCCGGTAGCAGCCGTGCCGGACGGCGGGCAGCGGCGTCGACCCGACGCACTCGGTGCACGGCCGCCCGTCCCGCTGCAGCGTGCCGGGCGGGCAGACCTGGGTGTAGTTGTGCAGCGTGGCGACGGCGGGCACACCGGCGTCGGCGCAGGCGGCCAGCACCGCCGGCGACAGGAGCGGGAAGACGTTGTGGACGTGCACCACGTCCGGCCGCTCGGTGCGCAGCCGGGCGGCGAGCTCCGCGCGGACCGCCGGGTTCCACGGCACCAGCAGCGGTACCGCAACCTTGCCCAGCAGGGACCGGGCGGCGATGTCGTCGCTGCGCCGCTCGAACACCTCGACCCGGTGGCCGGCCCCGCGCAGCAGCGCCACCTCCTGGTCGACGACCTTGTTCTCTCCGCTCGGCTGCGCCGAGGCGTAGCGGTTGTGCACCACGAGGACGTGCATGCTCAGCTCACCTCCGATCTCTGGGCCCATCGCGGGATGCGTTGACGTGGGACTACGGGCGTCGAAAGGGGAGCGGCTTCGGCAGGAGTCGCCAGCAGCGAGGCGGCGAGGGCCAGATGCAGCAGATAGGGCGAGGCGTCGCCCAGCCCGGCCTCGGTGTACGACGCGATCCCGCAGTAGCTGATCAGGAAGATCGCGCAGGCCCTCGACAGCGACGGCGGCCGCAGCAGCGCGACGCCGCCCAGCACGACGATGATCGCCGCCACCAGGGCGATGCCGGTCACACCCTGCTCGTTGAAGACGGCCAGCCAGCTGTTGTCGATCGGGAGCCCGTCGAACGACTTGTCGCCCAAGCCCATGCCGAACAGGTACTGCGAGGTCGTCCGGGGTGCCGCCAGCAGGGCGTGCCAGACCTTGGCCCGGCCGGTGAGGCTGGCGAAGTTCTCCTGGCTCTGCCCGCGCAGGAACCACGCCTGGAGCGCGGAGCTGAACACCACCGCGGCCACCGTCGCGCACAGCACCGCCCAGGTGAAGAACCGGCGGGCGGCGGCGCTGGTCAGGATGAGCGAACCGATCGCCAGCACCAGCCCGACGAGCAGGCCGAGGGTGGCCGTCCGGGTATGGGTCAGCACGAGCAGGGCGAGGGAGGGCACGATGACCACCGCCGCGCTGGTCCGGTCCGTCCGGCGGCCCATGAGCAGCAGCACGGTGAGCCCGATGATCACCGCGGCGTACTGTCCGATCTGCGGCGGGGTGAGCGGCCACAACACGCCGACCAGCCGCCCGCCGTATTCCCCGGACAGGGCGGTGCCCGGTGAGACGACCAGGCCGGCGGCCACCGTCCCGAGCACCGCGAAGTACATCCGGATGTGGTGCCGGACGAACGTCGTGCCGCCGTCCCACCAGCGGCTGAGCAGCCAGAGCGTGCCGATGAAGAGCGCCAGCCGGGCGCAGCGGAACAGCGCGCCGAACCCGGCCCCCTGGTCCACGCTGGAGATCAGGCTCGGCACCAGCAGCAGGGTGAGCAGGAACACGTAGGCGCTGGCCCGGATGCGCACGCGGGGATTGACCACGAGCGCCAGCGCGAACGCGGCGACCAGCGAGCCCATCGTGACCATCTGGATGAGGGAGCGCGGCAGTGGGACGATGGTCCGCGCCCCGGTGGAGCCGAGGGTGTTGAGGACGAGCAGCCCCCAGACCACCCCGACGATCCTCGACGTGTGGTTCGTGCCCATCTCAACCACCGCCCCCTGCGCGGAGGGTGCTCCCCGCGTCCTGCCGGTACGGCGCGTGCCGCCACTGCTTGAAGCCGACCGTCCGGCTCGCGTCGTGGACGACGAAGGTCCACGGTCCGACGTAGACGTTGTCGTGCCAGCGGTTGTGCTGCTCGCTGGTGATCGCCAGGGCCACCCGCTCGCCCTGGTACGGCGACCAGTCCGGATAGGTGCCGTAGTTGGACAGCACCGCCATCCGGTCGCACATCACCGTGCAGTCGACGACGGACTTGTCCAGTACGAAGCGGTTGTCGTGGATGTCCACCCGCTGGGTCTTCCACCGGCAGTCGGAGTAGAGCGGTGCCTTGGCGATCGCCGGCTGCACGCAGCGGTCGGTGTTCTTCACCAGCAACGTGCAGTCACCGGACGAGGTGTTGGCCGGGCTGTTGCAGAACCGGTCGGCGTTCTCCCACAGGGTGATCCCGGACCAGTTGTTCTCCAGCACGTTCCGGTAGATGTCGATCTTGTCCGTGCGGGCCCGGATCCGCGGTTCGCCGCCGGACTCGGAGAGGTAGACGGTCGCGAACGGGAAGGTGTCGCCGCCGGCGGCGTTGTCGCGACCCTCGACCCAGTTGTTCCGCCGGATCGTGTTCATCCGGATGATCGCGTTGTAGCTGATCTCGTAGATCAGCGCGGCACCGTCGTTGTCCTCGATCAGGTTGTCCTCGATGAGGAAGTCGTTGTTGTTGGTGTCCGCCCACAACCCGGTTCCGCGGTTGTCGTGCACCCAGTTGCCGCGGATGTCGGCGCCGTCGACGGCCCAGAACTTGACGCCTCCGCTGCAGCCGCAGGCCGGCCGCTTCCGCTCCCAGTCGTCCGTGTTGTTGCCCACGATCTCGTTGCCCTCGACCACCAGGCCGCGGATACCGTCGCCGCCCTTGTACGCGTTCATGCCGTACTGGCCGTTGGCGCGCAGACAGCTCGCGCGGACCTGCTGGCGGGCGCCGGCCATCAGCCCGGCGCCGGAGTTGTTCTGGATCCGCGCGTGCTCGATCCTCCAGCCGTCGGCCGAGTCGTGGTTGATCACGCCCTCGTCCCGGGGCGCCTCGAACCCCTGCACGGTCAGGTAGCGGATCGTGACGTCAGGGGCGGTGCCGCCGAACGCGTACTGGTTGCTCCTGCGGCCGTCGAGCACCGCGCCCGGCGCGCCCAGATAGACGTCCCCCTCCTTGGGGATCACCTGGTCGTAGCGGTCCGACATGAGGGTGTGCTTGCCCGGCCGCAGCCAGAAGGTGGTGTGCGCCGGGCTGCTCTCGGTCTTCGCGGCCAGGTCGCCGGGCACCGCCGGGTCGACGGTCACCGCGCCCGCCGGCGCCTTCGCCGGCCCGGCCGGGGGTGTGGCGCACACACGCGCGGCGGACGTGGAGGGCGCGGCGGTCGGCTTCGGCGCCGCGTCCGTCGTGCCGCTCTCGCAACCGGTCGCCGCCAGCAGGGCCAGCGCCGCCGCCGGCCACGCCCACTGCCGCCAGGCGCGCCTTGCCCGTCCTCTCCCCAGCGGTCCACGACGGATCTCCGCGGCGTCGCGACGTCCCGCACGCGCCCCCGGGTTCTGGGCCCCGCTCGAGCCGGGCAGGGACCGAGCACGGTCCGCGGCCGGTACGTGGCGGGCGCTCCTTCCCGCACGGAGATCCATCAAAAGCCCCCTAGCCGTGGAACCTGAGTACGGTGGTGAAGTCCCCCACGCCGTCGGCGACACCGGTGCCGACCAGCGTGGTGGCGGGTTCCTTGCGGCCGAAGCCGGCGGAGTACCAGCCCAGCGGCGGGTCGGTCTCCCCGCGATGGGCCCGCCAGGACAGCTCCCCGGGCAGGTCGAGCGTCGCGGAGCGGTCCTCGCCGTCCCTGGTCCAGGTGAGCACCGCCCGGTTCCCCACCAGGTCCGCGGTGATCGCCGGGCCGAGGTGGAACGCCACCTGCACACTGCGGTGCGGGCCGCGCACCTCGTCGACCACCCTCAGCTCCCGGCTCCCGGCCGTCAGCTCCACCCGGCGGCGGTGCACGGAGGGCCGGTAACCGTCGTGCTCGGCGCACCAGCGGGCCCCCTGCTCGTCGGAGGTGTCCGCGACCAGGACGCGGCTGCGGGCCTGCCGGGTCCACAGGAACGGGCCGCCGGAGACGGACTGGTCATCGCCGTCCAGCCGGAGGGTGTTGTGGCCGAGGGTCGACCGGAAGTACCGCCGCCACTCGGGCTGCCCGTGGTAGCAGTACGTGCCCGGGTCGGCGAGCACGTCGACCCCGTCGTGCCGGACCTCCACCGACAGCGCGTCCGCGTGCGCGTGCGCGGCGATGGACAGGAAGCCGTGCGGACCGCCGTCGCAGCGGCACCAGATCTCGCCCGGGCCGCGCAGGATCGTGAGCCCCGCGTCGGCGAAGTGGGCGGGCCGGCTCGCCGGACGGGTCAGGGACGGTTGCGTGGGTTTCACGAGCGCTGTCAGCAGCGGGGTGCGCACATCGGTGCCGGTCACCTCCGGCCACCAGTCGAGCCGGCCGAACACGGCGTCCCCGGTGGCCAGCAGTGAGCCCCAGCGGTCGGTGCCCACGCCGTCCAGGATCAGACCGTGCCCGTCGTCCGCGTCCCCCTGGCGCGGCGGCCGGAGCCGGTTGTCCACGACGGCCGCGAGCGCGTCGGTCATGCGCAGCAGCACCAGCCGGAGGGTCGCCGGGACCGGTACGCCGGCGGCGTCGGCCTCGGCCAGCGCGGCCAGGCCGAGCTCCAGGACGAGGCCGTGGTACTCGGTGGCCAGCTCGCGGTTGAGGCCGGAGCCGTAGGTGTTGCCGCGCAGGTGCCGATCCAGCGAGCGCAGCGCGTCGTCCCGCCAGCGCGCCGAGGCGGGGAACCAGTCGAACGCGCAGGCCGCCGCCAACTGCCCGGCGGTCTCGGCGATGACGTGGTTGTTCGCCGAGGAGCCCCGGCTGGGGAAGGCCGCCAGCCAGCGCTGGTGGTGCCAGATCTGGTTCACCGCCACCGGGTTGTCCTCGAACAGGCCGGCCGCGCCCGGCCAGCCGTCGAGCAGTCGGCGGACCCACACCCAGGACAGCAGCCGGATGCCCAGCTCGATGCCGCTGATCCAGTGGACGCCCTGCAGCGGCGGGTTGGCCGCCCACCACGACCGCAGATGCTCGGCGACGCGCTCGGCGTACCGCTCGTCCCCGGTGATCGCGTAGGCGGCGGCGAGCTGGGTGAGGTACTGGTGCCGGGACGGCTCCCAGATCTGCTTGATGTCCCCGACCGCGTCCTCACTGCGGTACGGCACGTCGAACGCGTAGCCCGAGGGGGCCCGGCGCCCGGTCTTGGGGTCGCGCCACCAGTCCGGGTCGGCCAGGTCGTCGCGGACCACGCCGAAGAACTCGGCGTGCCCGTCCATCAGCCGGTCCGCCTCGGCGACGAGACGCTTCGCGGCGTCCGAGGGTACGGCGCCGATGGTCCCGGCGGGCAGCACCGCGGTGAACCGGGCGCCGGTCACGCTCGGGCAGGCGGGCGGCGCCGACCGCCACCGTCGTCTGCGCACCGTGTCACCCAGCCGGCCGGCGACCTCCTGCGGTCCCATCCGGGACAGCCGCCGGAGGTACCAGCCCGCGCTCATGGTCATCGCGCCCTCGCCAAGGTCACCGGCGCACCGCCGGCCAGGCCGGCCTGCACGGCGAGGGTGGCCGCCGTGGTGGCGACCAGCGACTCCAGCGGCACCGGCATCGGACCGCCGCCGCGGACCGCCTTGACGAACGCGGCCAGTTCGGCGTTCTGCCCCTTGTCCCGGGCCTTGGGCAGCCGTGAACTGACCCACTTGTCACGGCCGTACACCGAGGCCCGCACGAAGTCGTCGAGCCGCAGCGCGCGACCGTCGGCGACCAGGTCCAGCGTCTCCTTGGGGAAGCCGGACGGGCCGGTGGTGACGTAGCTGATGGTGGCGGTGGAGCCGTCCGGGTAGCGCAGCACGACCTGGAGGTCCTCGTTGCCGGAGGTGGCGGTCGCGTAGACCGAGACCGGGTCGGCGTCGAGCAGCCAGCTCGCCGTGTCGATGAAGTGGCCGCCCTCGCCCACGAACCGCGAGCCCTCGGAGCCCTGTTGGAGGTACCAGCTGCCGTGGTCGAGGCGGCCCGCGTTGACCAGGTAGCGCAGGTTCGCCGGACCGGTCCGGGCTCCGAAGCGCTTCCTGGCCTCCTGGAGCAGCGGGGCGAAGCGGCGGTTGAAGCCGACCTGCAACCGGTCGTTGCCGGACTCCTCGACCGCCGCGAGCACCCCGGCCAGCTCGTCCTCGGTGAGCGCCAGCGGCTTCTCCACGAACACCGTCTTGCCGGCCAGGAGGGCCTTGCGGGTCAGGTCGGCGTGAGTGCTGTGCCGGGTGACGACGAACACCGCGTCGATGGACTTGTCGCCGAGCACGCCGTCGAGATCGGTGGTCGCCCCGGCGAAGCCGAACTTGCGCTGCGCGTTGGCCGCGGACAGCGCCGTCGTGGTGACGACGGTCGCCAGCTCGACGCCCTCGCGCCGGGCGAGGTGCGGCAGCAGCATCGACGTCGCGTAGTTGCCCGCGCCCACGAACGCCAGACGTACCGGCGTCCTGGCCGCCCGGGCCGGGCTCGGCTTCGCCTTCACCGCGGGCACGGCCACCGACGGAGCCTTGGCTTCCGCCGCCCCTTCCGTCGGTTCGGGGTAGCGGAACAGCACGGCCACGGCCTTCAGCTCGCCGTCCTTCAGCCGCCGGTACGTCTCCACGGCGTCGTCGAAGTCGGCGACGTGGGAGACCAGAGGCTCCACGTCGACCTTCCCGCGGGCCATGAGATCGAGGAAGCAGGCCAGGTTGCGGCGCTCGGTCCAGCGGACGTAGCCGATGGGGTAGTCGCGGCCTTCGAGTTCGTACTCCGGGTCGTAGCGCCCGGGGCCGTAGCTGCGGGAGAAGCGGACGTCGAGTTCCTTCTCGTAGTACGCGTTCCACGGCAGGTCCAGGCGGCACTTGCCGATGTCCACCACCCGGCCGCGGTCCCGGCACAGCCGGGCGGCCAGCTCGACGGGCTGGTTGCTGCCGCCGCCGGCGGCCAGGTACACCTGGTCGACGCCGTGACCGTCGGTGAGTTCGGCGACGGCGGCTTCCACGGCCGCGGACGAGGGGTCGCCGGCGGCCGCGGCGCCCAGGCGCTCGGCGAGTTCGCAGCGCGCCGGGTCGGGATCGGCGCCGACGACACGGACCCCCGAGGCGGCCAGGAGCTGCACCACCAGCTGCCCGATCAGGCCGAGGCCGATGACCAGCGCTGTCTCGCCGAGCTGCGGTTCGCCCTGGCGGACGCCCTGCATCGCGATCGACCCGACGGTGCCGAAGGCCGCGTGCCGCGGCGCGAGGCCGTCCGGCACCGGGGCGTAGAGGTTCTTCGGCACCCAGTTCAGCTCGGCGTGCAGGGCGTGCTCGTTGCCGGCGCAGGCCACGAGGTCGCCGACCTTCACGTCGTCGATCCCGGCGCCGACCTGCTCGACCACCCCGCACAGCGAGTAGCCGAGCGGCGTGTAGGAGTCCAGCTTGCCCATCACCTTGCGGTAGGTGGCGGGCACCCCGTTGGTGGCCACGCTCTGCATGACCTTGGCCACCTGGTCGGGGCGGGACCGGGCCTTGCCCAGCATCGACATGCCGGCCTCGGACACCTTCATCATCTCGGTGCCGGTGGAGATCAGCGAGAAGGCGCTGCGGACCAGCACACCGCCCGGCTTGCAGCCCGGCACCGGCACGTCGAGCACCGCCAGCTCGCCGCTCTTGTAGTTCTGTACGACCTGTTTCACCGAAGTCCCCTGATTCCTAAGCCGTCAGCCGAGTGCTCTGGCCGGACCCGGAGGTCGCGTCGCGGTACCAGTACTCGAGGGTCAGCACATGCCACAGATGCTTGGAGAAGTCCTGCTGTCCGGCGGCGTCCTCGGCGACCATCCGCGCCAGCGCGTCGCGGCGCAGGAACCCCGAGCGGACGAGCTCGCCGTCGTTGACCACCTCGCGCACCAGCGGCGCCAGGTCCCGGCTCATCCAGGCCCGCAGCGGGGCGCTGAACAGGCCCTTGGGCCGGTACACGATCTCCCGGGGCAGGATGGAGGTGGCCGCCTCCTTGAGGACCGCCTTGCCCTGCCGACCGACGATCTTGCGATCGCCGGGCACCGCGAACGCCGCCCTGACCACCTCGACGTCCACATACGGCACCCGCACCTCGGTCGACGCGGCCATGCTCGACCGGTCGGTGTAGGCGAGGTTGAGGCCCGGCAGGAACATCCGGGCGTCGCCCAGGCACATGCGGTTGACGAAGTCGTCGAGCTCGTTGTCCTGGTAGACGTCCGCGTGCTCGGTCAGCACGTCCTCGACCGTCCCGGCCAGGTCCGGATCGATCAGGGCGAGCAACTCGTCCTGGTCGTACATGGTGTAGCTGCGCCGGAACGCGGTCTCCTCCGGCAGATCGGCGAAGGAGAGGAACCGCTTCGCGAAGCGCACCGACCTCAGGCCCCGGCGGGAGGTGGCCACCGGCAGCCGGTCCACGACACCGGACACCCCGCGCCGCAGGGGCCGCGGGACCCGCTGGTAGCGCAGCGCGATCAGGTTGGCCAGGTGCTTGCGGTACCCGGCGAACAACTCGTCGGCGCCCATCCCGGAGAGCATCACCTTGACCCCGGCCTCCCGGGCGGCCGAGCAGATCAGGAAGGTGTTGATCGCGGCGGGGTCGCCGATCGGCTCGTCCAGGCTGTACGTCATCTGCGGCAGCAGGTCGAGCACGTTCGGGGCGATCTCGATCTCGTGCAGGTCGACGCCGAACCGCTCGGCCACCTGCCGGGCGTAGCGCAGGTCGTCCGGCATCGCCTCGAACCGGGCGTCCTCGGCGCGGAACCCGATCGTGTAGGCGGAGATCCCGGGCCGCTCGCGCGCCGCCAGCGCGGTCAGGTAGCTGGAGTCGAGGCCGCCGGAGAGGAAGGTCGCCACGGGGACGTCGGAGAGCAGATGGCGCCGGGTCGACTCCTCGACGACGGCCGCCAGGTCCGGCAGTTCACCGGCCCGGGCCCGCTCCCGGCCCTCGGCGGCGACGTCCTTGAGGTTCCAGAACCGGCCGCGTTCCACCCGGCCGTCGGGCCGGCACCGCAGCCAGCTCCCCGGCGGCAGCTTCTCCGCCTCGCGGAACGCGCACCGCGAGTCCGGCACCCAGTAGTAGAGGAGCGAGGCCACCAGCGCGGCGTGGTCCACCTCCAGCCCGCCGCCGGTCACGGCGGCGAGCGCCTTCAGCTCGGAGGCGAACACCAGACCCTCGCCGCGCCGCAGCAGGAACAGCGGCTTGATGCCGAGCTGGTCGCGGGCGAGCACCAGCTCACCGGTGCGCTCGTCGAAGATCCCGAACGCGAACATGCCGCGCAGCCGGGGCAGGCAGTCCGTGCCCCAGCGCCGCCAGGCCTCGAGCAGCACCTCGGTGTCGGAGGTACCGCGGAAGCGCACCCCGGCGGCCGCCAGTTCGGCACGCAGTTCGGGCGCGTTGTACAGCTCGCCGTTGTACGTCAGGACGAGGCCGTCCGAGACCATCGGCTGGGCGCCGGTGTCGGACAGGTCGATGATGGCCAGCCGGCGGTGCCCGAGGTGCACTTCGCCGTCACCGGCGGGGTGGCTGTACCGGCCCGCCCCGTCCGGACCGCGGTGGGCGAGGGTATCGGTGAGCCGGTCGGTCACGGCCTTCCCGTCCGGCCATCGGTAAGCTCCTGCGATGCCACACATGTCCTACTGAGCCTCCTGGTCGCTGTCCGGGACTCGTGCCGCCCACATCGGCAGCCGCTCCGCCCGCCGCGGTACCGTCCCGTTCTGCCGGGCCGGCCGCTCGTTCTGGCCGCGCAGCGCGCCCTGCAGCCCGTCCCACAGCGTGCCGTCGGTCCGGTCACGCGGATCGGGGTCGATCAGCACCACACCGATCACCGGAATGTGCTGGTCGGCGAGCTGCCGCGCCACGGTGTGCAGCCATGCGGCGCTGCCGTGCCCGGCACGCACGACGAGCACGGTCCGAGTGCCGAGGTACTGGAGGTCGGTCCACGCCGTGCCCGGCGCCACCGAGCCGACGCCCAGCCGGCGCTCCTCGCGCGACACGGCCGCGGCACGCTCGCCGGTGACCACGGCCGGGTCCCCCGGCTTCGGGCGGCGGCCGGCGAGCTGCCGGCCGGGCAGACCGTCGACGACGACCACCGGCCCCTCCGCCGCCAGTGCCCTGGCGAGGTCCAGGGCGATCACGCTCGTGTTGCGCGCGCAGCCCAGTTCCAGCAGCGACACGGGTTCCGCCGAGGCGCGCACGTGGCGGGCCAAGGACGTGGTGAGCCGTTCGCGTGCGGCCCGGACCCGGCGGCGCTGCCATCGCCCGGCCGGCCGGTGGGGCAGCTCCGCGATGACCGAGGCGCCCAGGTTCGCGGCGATCTCCCGGCGCAGCACGGGACGGTCCGCCACCACCGCGGCGACCGCGGCCACCGCGAGACCGAGGAAGAGCCCGAGGAAGAGCCCGATCGCGGCGTCGGTGGCGGCGGCCTTGGGCAGGGAGCGCCGCACCACGTGCGGGGCGTCCACGATCTGCGTGCCGGCGACGAGCCGGGGCGTGCCGACGCTCGCCTCCCCGGCACGCTGGCCGAAATCGGTGATCTGCGAGGTGAGTTCGGCCCGGCGGGCGTAGAGCGACTCCAGGTCCGCCGACGACTCCGGCTCGCTCGTTCGCGTTCCGTCTCCGATCGCCTTGTTGACCTGGGCCAGTTGGTGCTTCAGCTGGTCACGCTGGTCGAGCAGGGCCTTGGCCTCGGCGTTCGCGGCCCCCTGTATCCGCCTCACATGGTCCGCGACGAACGCGTCGGCCAACGCCTTGGCGCGGGCCACCGCTTCCGCCTCGCTGTCACCGGTCACGGTGATCTGCAGCATGTTGTTGGTCAGACCGGCACCGCTGTAGTCCCGCATGAAGTCCTCGGCATTCTCCTGGGACTTGAGGGACTTCAGGGCCGTGTCGGCGATCCGTGTGGTCTGCAGCAGCGCGACGTCGGTGCGGATCAGCGTTCCGGGGTCGTTCGGCTGGTCCTCCTCGTGCGCGACCAGCACCTTGGTCACCGCGGTCGGCGGCTGCGGCAGCAGGAAAGCCACCGCCGCGCCGAGGAGCAGCCCCAGCAGCGCGAGGGAGCACCAGAGGCGGCGCCGCCTGCGCACCGCCGCCACCAGGGCCTGAAGGTCAAGCAGCGGAGCAGCGGCCGACGACTCCGCGGTCGTACTCGTCGTCACCCTGTGACTCCTGTCGCGTCGTCCAGTTCGCTGTCGAGGGCCGCGAACGCGGGTACGGCGGCATGCCGAGGGTGGTCGGCCGACCGCGTCGCACGGACCGGACCGGCGAGGACGATGCCGACGACCGCGTGCTTGGCGTCCGCACACGCCTCGGCGATACCGGCGAGCTCCCCGGCGGTCCAGCTGCCGGCGCTGAGCACGACCAGGACACCGGCCTCGTGGTCGCGGTCCGGCACCATCGGCCGGGACACCGGGACCGTCACGGCTCGCAGCAGCGGATCGCTCCCGGCGTCGGCGACGAGCTGCCCGGCGGCCCGGCGGGCGATCTCGTCGCCCTCGGGGACGACGATCAGCAGCCGCCGCGGGGCCGGCAGCCGGTCCCGGAGACGGGAGCACACCCGCCGGTAGCGGATCTGCCTGCTCGCCTCGTCGCCCGTCTGCGGGGTGGGGATGTCCCACCGGACGTCGAGGCCCAGCAGCCGGCGGAGCCAGGCCCGCGGGCCCTTGCCCTTCGGCCGGTGCAGGGGACGTTCGACGGGCACGTCGACGGTACCCAGCAGCTCCGAGCCCAGCGCGGCGGTGATCTCCGCTTCGCCGCGCAGCCGACGGCTCATCCGCGCGGCGGTGAGATGGCCGATGACCGCGACCAGGAAGAACAGCAGCGCTCCGCCGGCGATGAGCTGCGTCCTCGTGGGCGGTGCCTCGCCGGTCGGCCGGGCCGCCGACCCCATGACGACCATGTTCTTCGCCTCGGAGTCGGCCGGGTCGGCCTGCTTCAGCGTGGTGATGGCCTCCCGCAGCGCGGTGCGCAGCTGCTCCAGCTCGGTGCGTGTCTGCACGCTCTCCACGGTCTGCCCCGGATCGGCCGCGTCGGCCAGATCGCTGATGCGGCGGCTGGTGTCCTGCACCGACTGCTGAAGCGCGGCGAGTTCCTCCGCCGCTCCGGGGTCGCCGCTCGCGGTCGCGATCCGCGTGGCGTAGGAGACGAACTCCTTGGCCACCTGGTCGCAGAGCCGCTGGGCGTGCTCCGGGGTGTCGGCCGTGCCGGAGATCTTGATGATGTTCCCGTCGGTGGCCTTGGCGCTGACCCGATCCCGCAGATCGGCGGCGCTCACCCCGGGCCAGGCGAGGGTGGCCGCCGCACGGTCGACCACCACCGAACTGGTCGCCACCTCCGTCTGCGTCAGCAGCTCGCGCTCCTCCCAGGTCCCCGGCAGCAGCACCGACGTCGAGGTCGTGTACCGCGGCGGGAACAGCACGGAGGCGCCGTAGCCGACGAGCGCACCCACCAGGGCCAGGAGGGTGAGCAGCCGCCAGCGCCGACGGATAATCCGCCCGATGGTGACCAGGCGTATCGTGTCATCGCTCAATGGTGCGGCCCTTCCCCTTCCCGGTCCGGGTCGCGAGCCGGCACCGCGGCCCGGTCACGGCACGCGGCGGCGTAGGCGGCGAGCAGAGCTCGCTGGGAGTTCCGCCAGGAGAGCGGACCGCCGACCCGCTCCTGGCCGATCTTGCCCATCAGGGCCCGCTTCTCCGGATCGTCCAGCAGCAGCGCCACGAGCCCGGCGAACTCGGACTCGTCGTCGGCGGGCGCGTAGACGGCGGCGTCACCGGCGGAGACGCGCGCCTCCTTCAGGTCGAACGAGACGATCGGCCGGCCCATCACCATGTACTCGAGGACCTTGTTCATGGTCGACACGTCGTTGAGCGGATTGCGCGGGTCGGGGGAGAGGCACACGTCCGCGGTGGACAGGTACCGCGCCAGGTCGGCGTCCGGAATGCGCCCGGTGAACTGCACCTGCTCCGAGAGCCCGAGCCGCCCGGACAGCTCCACCATCGCCTCGAAGGAGTCGCCCGCGCCGACGAACACCGCGTGCCAGTCGGTCCGCCCGAACTCGTCGCGCAGCTTCGCCAGGGCCCGCAAGGCGTAGTCGACGCCGTCCTGCGGGCCCATCACACCGAGGTAGCACAGCAGATGGGGCTTGCCGCGCTTCAGCTCCGGCTCGGGCGGCACCGGGTGGAACCGGTCGACGTCGGGCGCGCTGCGCACCACGAAGACGTCCTCCGGCCGCCGGCCGCCACGGCGCACCGCGACGTCGCGGTAGCTCTCGTTCGTGGCGAGCACGACGTCCGCCGCCCGGTAGGTCATCCTCTCCAGCGCGCACACGGCGCGGTAGAGCAGGTCCTCGCCGCGGCCGAACCGGGAGAGGTACAGCTCGGGCACCAGGTCGTGCTGGTCGAAGACGAACCGTGCCCCGCGCCGCTTCAGCCACAGGGCCGGCAGGAACAGCAGGTCGGGCGGGTTGCAGGCGTGGACCACGTCGACCGGGCCGACCTTCCGCGCCAGCCGGACCGTGTGCCACAACGCCGATCCGTACTCCCGCAGATAGCCGGCCGGCCCTCCGGTGGCCGCGCGCAACGGGTAGCGGTGGATCCGCACCCCGTCGATCTCCGCCTCCGCCTCCGTGTCCCGCTTGCTGCCCTGCGGACAGATGACGTGCACCGTCCAGCCCGCGTCGCGCAGGGTCGTGCACTCCTGCCACACCCGCCGGTCGAACGGCACCGACAGGTTCTCCACCAGGATCAGCGCGCGCCGGCCCGGCCGGTCGCCGCCGGCCGTGTCACCGAACGATGTGTCACCAAGCAAGGCCCACGTACCCCGGTTCGGTCCGGCGCGTCTCGGCGTCGGGAAGGCGGATGAGGTCGACGATCACCGGGCCGTCGCCGCCGTGGGGCAGCGCCGACAGCACGTCCGGGTCCTTGGTCCCGACCAGGCACACCTCGGCGTGCTCGAGGACCTCGTCGACGGAGTCCGCGAGCAGCTGCGCGAGGTGCGGCAGCCGGGTCTCGATGTACTCGCGGTTGGCGCCGAGCAGCCGGGACAGGCTCACGTTGGCGTCGTAGATCTTCAGGTCGTACCCCTTGCCGAAGAGCCTCTCCGCCAGCTCGACGAGCGGGCTCTCGCGGAGGTCGTCGGTGCCGGGTTTGAAGGACAGCCCGAACAGGCCCGCCCGGCGCTTGCCGGTGCGCTCGACCAGCTCCACCGCGCGCTGGAGATGGTCGGAGTTGGAGGGCAGCACATGGGAGAGGATGGGCACCGAGACGTCGGCCCGCTGCGCCGCGTGCACCAGGCTGCGCAGGTCCTTCGGCAGGCAGGAGCCGCCGAAGGCGAAGCCGGGCCGCAGATAGGCCGGGCTGATGTTCAGCTTGCGGTCGGCGAGGAACACGTCCATCACCTGGTGCGAGTCCACGCCGAGCGCCTGGCACACCGCGCCCAGCTCGTTCGCGAAGCCGATCTTGAGACCGTGGAAGGCGTTGTCCGCGTACTTGATCGCCTCGGCCGTCGGGATCGGCACCCGGAACACCTCGCCGGGCAGGCCCTCGTACAGCGCCAGCACCGCGTCGCCGCTCGCCGGGTCGAGCTCGCCGACGACGGTCTTGGGCGGGTCGAAGAAGTCCCGCACGCTCGTGCCCTCACGCAGGAACTCCGGGTTGACCGCGACCCCGACGTCCACCCCGGCCGTGCCGCCGACGTACTTCTCCAGGATCGGCACCAGCAGGTTCAGACAGGTGCCCGGCAGCATGGTGCTGCGGAAGACGACGGTGTGCCGCCCACCCCGCTCGGCCAGCGCGGCGCCGATCTCCTCGGTGACCCGCTCCAAGTAGGTGGTGCACAGGCTGCCGTTGGGCTCCGAGGGCGTGCCCACACAGACCAGCGACACCTCGCTCTCCATGATCGCCTCGCGGACGTCCTGGGTGGCGCGCAACGCCCCGGACCCCACGACCTCGGCGATGAGCTCGCCGATCCGCTCCTCGACCACCGGGGCCTTGCCGTCGTTGACCAGGTCGACCTTCACCTGGTTGACGTCGACCCCGATGACCTCGTGCCCCATGCTGGCCAGGCACGCGGCCGACACGCAGCCCACGTAGCCGAGCCCGAAAACGCTGACCCTCATGACCCGTTCCTCCCCCGGACAGGCCCGCGCGGGCCTGCGGTCCGCGCATCGGCCGGACGACGATTTCCGCCCATCAGTAGGCCCCCTGCCCATAGAGCACCGCTCGCAGCGTCTTCCACAAGATCACTGTGTCGAGGGCGAGCGACCAGTCCTCCACGTACCGGAGGTCCAGCCGCACCGCCTCCTCCCACGACAGATCGCTGCGTCCGCTGATCTGCCACAGACCGGTGAGCCCGGGCTTGACCAGCAGCCGCCGCCGGATGTCCGGGCCGTACGCGGCGGTCTCCTCCGGCAGGGGAGGCCGCGGACCGACGAGCGACATCGATCCGCTGAGTACGTTGAAGAGCTGCGGGAGCTCGTCGAGCGAGTACCTGCGCAGCACCGCTCCCACCCGGGTCACCCGTGGATCCCGGCGGAGCTTGAACAGCGGGCCCGCGCCCTCGTTGCGGTCGGCCAGCGCGGCACGGGCCCGGTCGGCCCCGGCGACCATGGTGCGGAACTTGAGAATGGTGAACTCGCGGCCGTCCTTGCCGACCCGGCGCTGGCGGTAGAACACCCCGCCCCGGCTGTCCACCAGAACGAGCAGTCCCACGCACACCATCAGCGGCGCGAACAGCAGCAGCAGGATCGCCGCGCCCAGCCGGTCGACGACCATCTTGACGGCCCGGCGGCCGCCGGTGAAGGTCGGCATGCTGACCCGCAGCAGTGGTATCCCGAGCACCGCGTCGACGTGCAGCCGCGGTCCGGCCACCTCCATCAGCACGGGGGCCACGACCATCTCGGCGTCGGTGCCTTCGAGGTTCCAGGCCAGCCGTTGCAGCCGCTGCGGTGACCAGTGCGGGTCCGGGGTGACCGCGACGACACGGTAGCCGTCGCCGTGGACGTGTTTGGCGACGTCCGCCAGCCGGCCGACGACCGGCACGCCGTCCAGCAGGTCACCGTCGAGCCCGGGACCGTCCGTCGTGCACACCGCGTCCACCCGCCAGCCGAGGTGCGGGAACTTACGGGTCCGGGTGATCAGGTCGCGCACGGTGGCCGGGCTCCCGGCGGCGAGCACCGGTCGCAGACACCGTCCTTCCTTCCGCTGTTTGTGCAGCCGAAGGCGCAGCAGATACCGCGCGGTCATGGTGGTGACCGCGATCGCCGGGATGGCCACGAAGATCCAGAGCTTGATGTTGCGCGAGGTGAGGGCGATCCCGCCGAGCGCCAGGACGACGGTCGCCGCGAACAGCGAGCGCCCGAGCCGGCGGAATTCCTCGGCGCCCTGGCCGAGCACGGCCGGAGCCCACGACCGGCTCACCGCGAGCGCGCCCAGCACCAGCAGCTCGGTGCCGAAGGCGAGAATCCCCCACTTCTCATGCCAGTTGGCCGCGTCCCGGGCTCCGAAGAACTCGCCGATCGCCGCCACGACGCAGGACGTGGTCACGGTATCGGTGGTGATCACGGTACGGCGGTACTGCTGCTCCCAGCCGGTCGCGGGTTGGCTGATTGTTCCGTTCACCAGACGCTCGCGCGCCGACATGAACGGGCTGACAAGTCCCCCTTGCCGCACAGAACCCCCCAGGTTCCCCAGTGGTTCGACGTGTTCGCCCAACACTGCTGCCTCCCCCCGGGGGCCCCCGCCCCCGCACTGTTCCTCCCCTCAGGAGGCCCCCGCCCCCTTGCGCCGCGCCGCTTCTCCCCACGGGAGGCCCCCGCCTCCCGCACGGGGATCCGGTGGATTCGCAGGTCCTGCCGGATTCCCGAGGTGCGCGTGAAACCGTCGGGACCTCAGGTGCTCCCCGCACCGCAGGCCCCTTCGGGGCTCCAAGAATTGATCACCCCACGCCCGACGCCGGGGACGTGACTGCTGGTTTTCCATGGCGCCGGACCTATTGATCATTAATGGTCGCCGTGTGTCCGATCAGCTGAAGCACGGTCAATCTAGACCATCCGAACCGGTATGAAGAGAGGATGTGTGTAATTTGTGCTCAAGCTTTGAGACTTGATCGGATTCTCTGACGATCTCCTTCACCGGCCCTCCTCCGGCGCCGGTGGTGTGCGGTAGTGATCGGCTTGTGCCCGGCGGAGGGCTGCTGTGAGGCCGGTCCTCGGCCGCGGGGCACGCCCCCGACGTCCGCCCGCCGCCCCCTGCCCTCAGCCCTCTTCGGGCCCCGGGGCGTGACGGGTGTGAAGGGTGAGGCCGGTGATCTGGCCTGATTGGATGACCGGACCGTGGTGCACGCCGCCGACGATCGTGTTGCGCACGGTCCCACGGCGTCCTTCCGAGCCGTCGGCGAGCCGCCGCAACGACACCAGCAGGGCCCGCAGTTCCCCACGGGTGACTGCCCCGGCCTCGATGAGCTCTCGCACCTGGACCTGCCACAGTGCTCCGATGTCTGCGACGCTCTGCTCGTCGTCCGTGGCGCCGACGGCGATCAGCCGCGGGCCGCCGGCGGATCGAACCGGCGCGGCAGGTTTCTCGGCCGCTCGGGCGGTCGCGTACGGCGCGGCGAAGATTTCGCCCCGTCTCCCCTCGTACCGCTCGGCCGCGTCGACTGTCGCCGGCCGCGAGGTGGAGCCCGTTGCGCGTACGGCTGCCACGTCGCTCTCCTCCGACGGCGGTCCGCCGACGCCTCCCGCGCAGCCGCACGGCCCGTAGCGTGGCGGTATGCGCTACCACCACGTCGACGTCTTCACCGGTCGGCCCTACAACGGCAACAGCCTCGCGGTCTTCCAGGACCGCGCCGGGCTCACCGGGGACCAGATGCAGCGGATCACCCGGGAGCTGCGCCACTTCGAGTCGGTCTTCCTCGCGAGGGAGGAGACGGAGGAGGGCGGCCCCCGCTGGCAGGCGCGGGTCTTCGACCTCGCCGAGGAGTTGGACTTCGCCGGACATCCGGTCATCGGCGCCGCCTGTGTGCTGCACGCCCTGCACGGCGCCGGCGCGCACGGGACGTGGACACTGCGGCTGAGGGCCCGCACGGTGACGGTGGCCACGGAGCGGCGCGGGCCCGGGCGGTACGCGAGCGTGCTCGACCAGGGCCGGGCCGCCTTCCTCGGCCGTCCGGACACGGCTGCGGTCGGAGATCTGGCCGCGTGGTTCGGGCTCGACGCGGACGACCTGGACCCGGACCTGCCCCCGGAGGTCGTCTCGACTGGGCTGCGCTATCTGGTGCTCCCGGTCCGCCCGGGCGTCCTGGCCCGTGCCCGCATCACCTCCGACATCACCGGCCGGCTGGCCGCGCTCGGCGCGCAGTTCGCGTACGTCCTCGACGTCGCCGGCCTGGAGGCGCGGCACTGGAACAACGACGGTCTGACCGAGGACGTGGCCACCGGCAGCGGAGCGGGGTGCGCCGCCGCCTACCTGCGCCGCCACGGCCGTATCGGCGACGGGACGACCGTGACCCTGCGCCAGGGACGGTTCACCGGACGCGCCGGCGAGATGACGATCGGCGCCCACGGCCATGGGGAGGACATCCCGTCCGTACGGGTCGGCGGCGAGGTCGCCTTCGTCGGTGAGGGCCGCCTGGACGCGCTGCCCCGATGACCACGGGGAGCCCACCGGCCCACGGTGGCTCGCTCGACGCCCGACGGCACCGAACTCCCGGTCGGCGCACCCTCGTCGGCGTCCGGGCCGTGCCTCGCCGCCGTGGCCGGAAGCGGTGTCTCACGCCCCCGGCAGCGGGCGGACCGTGAGGATCTGGCTGGGCGGTGCCGACCGGCCCGTCCACGTCGTGCAGGACCGTACTCGTCAGGCCCTGCCCGGACGGGCCGAAGGTGACCGTGGTGTCCAGCCCCGTCCAGGCGCCGCGCGGCTGTCGGTGCAGATGGACCGTCAGGTCGACGTTCGGGAACATCCACGCCCCGGGCGACTGCCGTACGGCGATCCCGTTGGCGGTGTCGACCAGCGCCAAAAACGAGGCGACCGGGCTGACGGGGACACCCGCGACCAGTTCCAGCGGCGTGGAGACCCAGGCCGTCGTACGGCCCGGCTGCGGGGGTGCCACCGGGCGGACGTCGACGGAGGCGATGTAACCGCCCGGCCAGACCTCGGACAGGGGCCAGGAGCCGAGTGACTCCGGGGGCGTGAGCCGCTTGTCGGCGGCGCCCACGACCGCGCCGGTGTCGAGGGCGGCGAGGTACCAGGCGCGGGCCCGGGCGACCGGGCGTCCGCGGCACAGAGAGGCAACCGCTCCTCGTGGCGCAGGACGCCGGTGCGCCGCAGGTGGTCCGTGCGACGGCGTACGGTCGACTCCGACCAGACCATGGCGTCGGCCAGTTCGCCATGGCCGGCCCGGCCGTTGCGGGAGAGGACCTCGGACGGACCGGCCGAGGACGGGAGAGCAGGATCACGTCGGGCCATGCGGTATTGGCCAGTTCGGCCGGGCAGGGTACCTTCACTCTGATATCGACGACGGAAACACGGAAGCCGGTGGAAATCCGGCACGGTCGCGCCACTGTGAACGGTGCGTTCCCTTCTCGGGGGGCGGGCCGCGAGTCAGACCCGGGGCCGTCGTCCTGTGCACCACCGAGATGGGACGCGAACTCCCAGAGGAGGCCCTGCCATGGCGCAGCACGTCGCCCAGCCGACCACCGCCGCACCCGCCGTTCCCGCCAAGCTGCCGCTGAGGGACATCGCCCCCTGGGCGGTCTTCTTCGGCATCCTGATGCTGGTCCTGCTGTACTTCGTCGGCGCCGAACAGGGCGCCACCTCCGTCGTCTCCGGCGAGGGAGTCCACGAGTGGGTGCACGACGCCCGCCACCTGCTCGGCTTCCCCTGCCACTGACGAGGGACGCCGCACCGCAATGAACTCCGCAACCGTGCGAAACCTTCTGGTGCGGGGCATGCTCGCCGGCCTCGCGGCCGGCGTGCTCGCCCTCGTCGTCGCCTACTTCCTGGGCGAACCGAACGTCGACAGCGCCATCGGCTTCGAGGAGTCCCACGCCCCCGCCCACGAGCACGAGGTCGAACTCGTCTCCCGCTCCCTGCAGTCCACCGCCGGTCTCGCCACCGGCGTCCTGGTCTACGGAGTCGCCTTCGGCGGTATCGCCGCCCTCGCCTACTGCTTCGCCCTCGGCCGCGTCGGCCGCTTCGGCCCGCGGGCCACGGCGCTGCTGCTCTCGGGGGCCGCGCTGATCGCCGTGTACGTGGTGCCGTTCCTGAAGTACCCCGCCAACCCGCCCGCGGTCGGCGACCACGACACCATCGCCAAGCGCACCATCCTGTTCTTCCTGATGATGCTGCTCGGCGTGCTCCTCGCGATCGCCGCGGTGATCGCCGGCAAGCGGCTCGCGCCGAGGCTCGGCACCTGGTACGCCACCGTCGTCGCCGTGCTCGGCTTCGTCGCCCTGATCGGTCTGGCGTACGCGTTCCTGCCCGCGGTCAACGAGGTCCCGGCGGACTTCCCGGCGACCCTGCTGTGGCGGTTCCGCCTCTCCACCCTCGCCCTGCAGATCACGCTGTGGACGGGCTTCGGCCTGGTCTTCGGCGAAATGGCCGAACGGCTCCTTGACCCCAGGCCCGCGAAGGCACCGGCGAGGGCGGCGGTGACCGTCCCGCAGTGAACCGACCCGCATGACGACAGGCCCCCGGATCCGTCCGGGGGCCCTGTCATGCGGCGGCCGGGTCCAGCGGCTGCCCGAGCCGCAGGTTCCACCGGCCGTCCCGCCCGCTGACCGAGGTGACGCTCAGCGGAGGCACGTCCAGCCGCCAGAACGCCGCCGTCGGCGCGCCGAGCACCCGCACCACCACGGCCCGTACGATCTCCGGCTCCACCACCGCGATCGTGTGACCCTCCGTCTCGCGCGCCGTGTCCAGCCAGCGGCCCACCCGTGCGCACAGGTCGGTGACGGACTCCCCGCCGTGCGGCGCCGCGTCCGGGTCGGCCAGCCAGCGGCCCACCTCCTGCGGCTCGGCCGCGCCGACCTCGTCGAGCGTCAGGCCCCGCCAGCGCCCCATGTCCAGCCCCGCCAGCCGCTCCTCCCCGACCGCGTCGAGACCGAGGGCGGCCGCCGTCTCCCGGCAGCGCGCGCTGGGGGAGACCAGGACCCGCACCGCCGGGCGCAGGGATCCCGCGGCGGCCCGCGCCCGTGCCTCCCCGCCCGCGTCGAGGGAGCATCCGTCGTCGAAACGGGCCAGGCGCAAGGAGGTGTTCATCGCGGGCGGGACGAAGCTGACACGGCTGGTCACGAGGCGGATCCTCCAGGAGTGGGGAGCGTGCCCAGGAAGCGTATGTGCCGCCGGTCCCCGGGGGCGGGGCGGGTGACGGCGGCACGGACTCCGTACACGTCACACGTCACGAGGAGCCGGTCGCAGTACATCGCGGCCAGATCGGCGTCGTGCGGGGCGACCACACCCCGCCGGACCGGTCGGGCCCCAGCTCGTCCTGATCCGCACACGCCGAAGGGCGCCCGGGGCCTGCCCGGACGCCCTCCGTCGGTTCACCGTCAGATCAGGTCGAAGCGGTCCAGGTTCGAGACCTTGACCCACGCCGCGATGAAGTCGTTCACGAACTTCTCCTTCGCGTCGTCGCTCGCGTAGACCTCGGCGAGGGCGCGCAGCTCGGAGTTGGACCCGAAGACCAGGTCGGCACGGGTGCCGGTCCACTTCAGGTTGCCCGCGTCGTCGCGGCCCTCGAAGGTGTGCTGGTCCTCCGAGGTGGCCTTCCACGTCGTGCCCAGCTCGAGCAGGTTGACGAAGAAGTCGTTGGTCAGGACGCCCGGGGTGTCGGTGAAGACACCGTGCTTGGAGCCGCCGGTGTTGGCGCCGAGGACCCGCAGACCGCCGACGAGGACGGTCGTCTCGGGGGCGCTCAGGGTGAGCAGGTTCGCCTTGTCGAGCAGCAGGTACTCGGCCGGCAGGCGGGTGCCCTTGCCGGTGTAGTTGCGGAAGCCGTCCCAGTACGGCTCCAGCGCGGCGAACGACTCGGCGTCCGTGTGCTCGTCGGTCGCGTCGACACGGCCCGGCGTGAAGGGGACCTCCACGTCGAAGCCGGCGTCCTTCGCGGCCTTCTCGATCGCCGCGGCACCGCCGAGGACGATCAGGTCGGCCACGGAGACCTTCTTGGCACCGGTGTTGAACTCGGCCTGGACGCCCTCGATGACGGTGAGGACGTGACGGAGCTGGTCGGGGTCGTTGGCCTCCCAGCCGCGCTGGGGCTCCAGGCGGATGCGGGCGCCGTTGGCACCGCCGCGCTTGTCGCTGCCGCGGAAGGTGGAGGCGGACGCCCAGGCGGTGGACACCAGCTGGGAGACCGTCAGACCCGAGGCGAGCAGCTTGGCCTTGAGGGCCGCGATGTCGGCCGCGTCGATGGGCTCGCCCTCGGCCTCCGGCAGCGGGTCCTGCCACAGCAGGGTCTCCTCCGGGACCTCGGGGCCGAGGTACAGCGACTTCGGGCCCATGTCACGGTGGGTCAGCTTGAACCAGGCGCGGGCGAACGCGTCGGCGAACTCGGCCGGGTTCTCGTAGAAGCGGCGCGAGATCTGCTCGTAGACCGGGTCGAAACGCAGCGACAGGTCGGTGGTGAGCATGGTCGGCAGGTGCTTCTTCGACGGGTCGTGCGCGTCGGGGATGATCGCCTCGGCGTCCTTGGCGACCCACTGCTTGGCGCCGGCCGGGGACTCGGTCAGCTCGTACTCGTACTCGAACAGGTTCTTGAAGAACCCGTTGCTCCACCGGGTCGGCGTGGCGGTCCAGGTGACCTCCAGGCCGGAGGTGATGGCGTCGCCACCCTTGCCGGAGCCGTAGGTGCTCGCCCAGCCGAGGCCCTGCGCCTCGATCGGGGCGGCCTCGGGCTCGGCGCCGACGTGGTCCGCCGGGCCGGCGCCGTGGGTCTTGCCGAAGGTGTGGCCACCGGCGATGAGGGCGACGGTCTCCTCGTCGTTCATCGCCATGCGCCGGAAGGTCTCACGGATGTCGCGGGCCGCGGCGATCGGGTCCGGGTTGCCGTTGGGGCCCTCGGGGTTGACGTAGATGAGGCCCATCTGGACGGCGCCGAGCGGGCTCTCCAGGTTGCGGTCGCCGGTGTAGCGCTGGTCGTCCAGCCACACCTTCTCGGGACCCCAGTAGACGTCCTCCTCGGCCTCCCAGACGTCGGCGCGGCCGCCGCCGAAGCCGAAGGTCTCGAAGCCCATCTGCTCCAGGGCCACGTTGCCGGTGAGGACCATCAGGTCGGCCCAGGACAGCGCCTGGCCGTACTTCTTCTTCACGGGCCACAGCAGACGGCGGGCCTTGTCCAGGTTGCCGTTGTCCGGCCAGCTGTTCAGCGGCGCGAAGCGCTGCTGACCGGCGCCGGCGCCGCCGCGGCCGTCGGAGATGCGGTAGGTGCCGGCGCTGTGCCAGGCCATACGGATCATCAGCGGGCCGTAGTTGCCGAAGTCGGCGGGCCACCAGTCCTGCGACTCGGTCAGTACCGCGGCGATGTCCTGTTTGACGGCCGCCAGGTCGAGGCTGTTGAACGCCTCCGCGTAGTCGAAGTCCTCACCGAGCGGGTTCGCCACCGCCGGGTTCTTGGCGAGGATCTTCAGGTTGAGGCGCTCCGGCCACCACTGGCGGTTGCCGCCGCCCTGGGTGGGGTGTGCCGCACGGTCGTGAGCGACGGGGCACTTCGCCTCGGACGAGGGGGTTTCGGACATAGAGGGTTCCTTCCGAAAGGGGGGATTCAGGGTGTTGCGGTTCCGGCGGTGGAACAGGCGGGGCACAGGCCCCAGTAGATGACCTCGGCCTCGTCGATCGCGAAGCCCCGGTCGTCGGACGCGGTGAGACAGGGGGCGTGCCCGACCGCGCAGTCGACGTCGGCGACGACGCCGCACGAGCGGCACACGAGGTGGTGGTGGTTGTCCCCGACGCGTCCCTCGAACCGCGCCGGGCTGCCGGGCGGCTCGATACGGCGGACGAGTCCGGCCGCGGTCAGCGCGTGCAGCGCCTCGTACACGGCCTGGACGGAGATGTGGCCGACGCGGTCGCGCACTCCGGTCGCGATCGCCTCGACATCGAGGTGATCGCCGCGGCGGACGGTCTCCAGCAGTGCGACGCGGGCGGCCGTCACCCGCAGGCCGGCACCGCGCAGCTCATCGGCGACGGTTCGGGGCTGGGGCGTGGTCATGGGGACAACCTACCGGGCTAAACACGAAGAGTTCAAGAAAACGAGAGTGACAAGTTTGGTGTGTCGTCTCGGGGCTGGTTCGTCCCGATATCGTGGCGTAAGAAGGAGCGGGGGAGTGGTTTCCCCGGGCCCGACGGGGCCGGTGAGTCCCATGGGGGCCGTGCCAGAATGGGCGTCCGCCGTCCGTATTCGAGATCCACCGAGGTTCCACCGTGACCAAGCCCGTGGCCCGCGAGCCGCAGCGCCGAAACTCGCGGTCCAACCGGGCGCGCATCCTCGAGACGGCCCGCCGTGAGCTCGGCCGCAACCCGGACGTCACCCTGGAGGAGCTGGCGCGCGCCTCGGGTGTCGTACGACGCACGCTCTTCGGGCACTTCCCCGGGCGGGCCGCGCTGCTGGAGGCGCTCGCCGAGGAGGCGTCCGAGGCGCTGCGCGGGGTGCTGGAGACCGCGAGCCCGCCCGAGGAGCCGGCCGAGCGGGCGCTCGCGCACTTCATGCGGTGCATCTGGCCCGTCGGCGACCGCTACCGGCTGCTGCTGGCGCTCGCCCGGCGCGATCTGGGCGTGGAGCGCGTCGCCGAGATCCTGGCGCCGGCCAGGGACGAGGTCACGTCGATCCTGGAGCGCGGTCAGCGCGACGGCGTCTTCCACGCCCAGCTTCCGCCCGCCGTGCTGAGCGCCGGTCTGGAGGCGATGCACTTCGCGCTGCTGGAGCAGGTCAACACCGGTGCGCTGGAGGACGACGGCACCCGGATCGCCGTCGTCACCCTCGTCGCTGCCGGGGTGCCGGCGGACCGGGCGAGCGCGGTGGTCGAGGAGACCGCGCCGGACGGGACGGCCGTGGAGTAGCGGCACGCGGGGTGCGGGACGTGCGGAAGGGGGCCCTCCCCGAGGGCCCCCTTCGGCGTTTCCGGCCCCCGCCCACTATTTGCACACCGCTGAGCAATCAACTAGTCTGCACATCAGTGGGTAATTATCCGTCGCCCTCGTCGCCGCCAGGAGTGGGTCCCCGATGCCGTTGTTCGCCAACACCCCCGTGGAGAAGATGACCGGGCCGTACGCGCGGCGCTGGTGGGCTCTTCTCGTCCTCTGCCTGAGTCTGCTGATCGTCGTCATGGCGAACACCTCGCTGATCGTGGCCGCGCCCGACATGACGAAGGACCTGGACCTCTCCAGCAGCGACCTGCAGTGGGTCATCGACGGCTACACCGTCCCGTACGCGGCGCTGATGCTGGTCCTGGGCTCGATCGGCGACAAGTACAGCCGCCGTGGCGCCCTGGTCCTGGGCCTGCTGATCTTCGCGGGCGGCTCGGTGATGGGCAGCCTGGTGGACGGGACCGCCCTGGTGATCACCGCCCGCGCGATCATGGGCGTCGGCGCCGCCGTGGTCATGCCGGCCACGCTCTCGCTGCTGGTCGCGATGTTCCCCAAGCGGGAGCGGGCCCGGGCCATCACGGCCTGGACCGCCACCTCCGGTCTCGCCATCGCGGTGGGCCCGCTGGTCGCCGGCTGGCTGCTGGAGGACCACGCCTGGGGCTCCACCTTCCTGATCAACGTCCCCATCGCGGTCGTCGCCGTCCTCGGCGCCCTCACCCTGGTCCCGCCGTCGAAGGCGGCGGGCATGGGCCGGATCGACTACGTCGGCGGACTCCTGTCGATCCTCTCGGTCGGCTCCCTGGTGTACGCCACGATCGAGGGCCCGCACTTCGGCTGGGGCACCGGCCCGATCACCGCGGCCGTGGTGGCCGGCGTGGGCCTGGTGGCCTTCGTCGCCTGGGAGCTGCGCCACCCGCACCCCATGCTGGACGTGCGCAGGTTCGCCCGACGGCCGTTCAGCGGGTCGATGCTCGCGGTGCTGTTCTTCTTCTTCGGCACCTTCGGCTCGATCTACTACGCGACCCAGTACCTGCAGTTCGTCCTCGGCTACGACGCGCTGGAGACCGGCGTACGTCTCCTGCCGCTGGCCGGTGCGGTGTTCGCCGGCGCGGCGGCCACCGGGCGGCTCACCCCGAAGCTCGGCATGAAGCCCATGGTGGTGGCCGGCATGGCCCTCGGCAGCGTGGGCGTCTTCCTGCTCACCCGCGTCGGAACCGGCTCCACCTACACGGACTTCCTGCCCTCGCTGCTGCTGCTCGGCTTCGCGATCGGGCTGAGCGTCTCCCCGGCCACCGACACGATCATGGGCTCCTTCCCCGAGTCGGAGCTGGGCGTCGGCGGCGGCGCCAACGACACCGCGCTGGAACTGGGCGGCTCCCTCGGTATCGCCGTGCTCGGCTCGCTGCTGGGCACCGCCTACCGTGACCGGCTGACCGACCTGGTCGGCGGTCACCTCCCGGCCACCGCCCTGGACGCGGCGAAGGACTCGGTGGGCGGTGGCATCGCGGTCGCCGAGCAGATCGCCCGGGACCCGGCCGGCGGCTCCCAGCAGGCCCAGGCCCTGCTCGACGCCGTCCACGAGGCCTTCGCCCACAGCGTCGCCCAGACCAGCCTCATCGGCGGCATCGTCATGGCCGCCGGCACACTGATCGTCCTCGCGGTCCTGCCGGGCCGCAGGGCAGCCGGCGCGGACCGCGGCCAGGACGCGGCGCGGACCGAACAGGTGCGGGAGACGGCGGCCGCGCGGTAGACAACGGCACCCTCGGGAATCGGTGGCCGCGCGGTAGACGACGGCACCCTTGGGAATCGGTGGCCGCGTGGTAGGCGACGGCACCCTTGGGAATCGGTGGCCGCGCGGTAGACGACGGCACCCTCGGGAATCGGTGGCCGCGCGGTAGACGACGGCACCCTCGGGAAGGGTGGCCGCACACCGGGCGACGGCACCCTCGGGAAGGGTGGCCGCACACCGGGCGACGGCACCCTTCGGGAATCGGCGGCCGCACACCGGGCGACAGCACTCCGAGGACTCCGAAGGGGGCCGGGCACCCTGCCCGGCCCCCTTCGCGCACCCCTCACTCCCGCAGCAGCCTGCGCACCACCCCCGCCGCCCCGGCCACGGCACCGCCCAGCGCCAGCCCCGCCCCGGCCATGGCGAGCCCCCTGGCCACCGCCCCCGGCGGAGCGGGCCGCACACCCGGCCCGAGCCCGTGGACCGAACCGCCGAAACCGTCACCGGGGGCACCCCCGTTCCGCGGCAGCCCGCTCGCCAGCAGCTCCGCCAGGTGGACCGCCTCATGGCCGCCGCTGTCCAGTTCGTGGATCTGGGTGCGGCAACTGAAGCCGTCGGCGAGGACGGGCGTCTCCGGGGCGGCCCCACGCAGGCGGGGGAGCAGGACGCGTTCCGCGCAGGCACGGCTGACGTCCAGATGCCCGCGGGCGAAGCCGAAGTTGCCGGCGAGACCGCAGCAGCCGGAGTCGAGCCGCTCGGCGTCGACCCCGGCCCGGCGCAGGAGTTCCCGGTCGGCGTCCCAGCCCAGCACCGCGTGCTGATGGCAGTGCACCTGCGCGAGCGCGTGCGCCGCGTGGGCCGGGACCCGCGGCGGCTCGTAGCCGGGGCTGTGCTCGGTGAGCAGTTCCGCGAGCGTCACCGTCCGGTCGCGCAGCCGCCGTACGTCGTGGTCGCCGGGGAAGAGCTCGGGCGCGTCCGAACGGAACACGGCCGTACAGCTCGGCTCCAGGCCGACCACCAGCCCGCCGTCGCGCACATGCCCGGCGAGATGGCCGACGGTACGCGTCAACACCCTGCGGGCGAAGGCCAGTTGTCCGGTCGAGATCCAGGTCAGCCCGCAGCACAGCGGCTCGGTGGGCAGGATCACCCGCCAGCCCGCGGCCTCCAGGACCCGTACGGCCGCGCGGCCGAGGTGCGGATGGAAGTGGTTGGTGAAGGTGTCCGGCCAGAGCAGCACCGTGCCGCGCGCGCCGTCGCCGTACGGCTCATGGCGGCCGTACCACTGCTGGAGGGTCTCCGGGGCGAACAGCGGGATCTCCCGGTCCGCCACCCCGGCCACGGCGATCGCGGCCCGCGCCGTCGGCGGGGTATGGGTGAGGGCGTTGACGAGCGGGCCCAGCCGGGCGCGGCCGACGCCCTGCGCGAGGACCGGCAGCCAGCCCATCGACCAGTCCGACAGCGGCCTGCGCCAGGGGCGGCCCGCGAAGTGGTGGGCGAGGAACTCCGCCTTGTACGTGGCCATGTCGACATCGGCCGGGCAGTCCGACCGGCACCCCTTGCAGGCCAGGCACAGATCGAGCGCGTCCCGCACCGCCTCCGACCGCCAGCCGTCCCCCACGGGGCCGTCGCCGTGCCCGTCGAGCATCTCGAACAGCAGCCGCGCCCGCCCGCGCGTGGAGTGCTCCTCCTCCCGCGTGACCTGGTAGGACGGGCACATCACCGCACCGCCGTCGGTGGTGTGCTGCCGGCACTTCCCCACGCCCACGCACCGGTTGGCGGCCTGGGCGAACGAGCCGCCGTCGTGCGGGAAGCGGAAGTACAGGTCCTGCGGGTCGTACGGCGCCCAGTGGCTGCCGAGCCGAAGGTTCTCGTCGAGACGGTACGGCGCCACGACCTTCCCGGGGTTCATCCGGTCCTCGGGGTCGAAGACGGCCTTGAGCCGGCCGAACACCTCCACGATCCGCGGGCCGAACATCCTCGGCAGCAGCTCGCCCCGGCTCTGCCCGTCGCCGTGCTCACCGGAGAGGGAGCCGCCGAACTCGGCCACCACATCGGCGGCCTGCCGCATGAACCGAGCGTAGGCGGCCACACCCTCGGCGGTGTACAGGTCGAAGGGAATCCGGGTGTGCACACAGCCCTGCCCGAAGTGCCCGTACAGACTGGGCCCGGTGTCGCTGAGGTAGCCGAACTCCTCGAAGAGCGCCCGGAGTCGGCGCAGATAGTCGCCGAGCCGTTCGGGCGGCACCGCCGAGTCCTCCCAGCCCTCGAAGGTGTCCGGGCGGTCCGGGATGTGCGCGGTGGCGCCGAGGCCGGCCTCGCGCACCTGCCACAACTCGTCCTCGCGGGACGGGTCGTCGAGGAACGCGACCTCCGCGTCGTGCTCGCTCTCGTCCAGCCCGTCCAGCATCCGGTGCGCGTGCTCGTCCGCCTCGTCGAGGGTCTCGCCGCCGAACTGCACCATCAAGAAGGCGTTGCCCTCGGGGAGTTGGGAGAGGGCCTTGGCGTTGAGCCGCTTGATCCGCTCGTCCCTGACCAGCCGTGCGTCGACGCCCTCCAGCGCGATGGGTTCGTACGGCAGCACGGTCGGCACCGCGTCCGCGGCCAGGGGGATGTCGGGGAACCCCAGCACCACCAGCGAGCGTGCCCGGACCACGGGCACCAGTTCCAGTTCCGCGCGCACCACCGTCACCAGCGTCGACTCGCTGCCGACCAGCAGCCCGGCCACGTCGAAGCCGTGCTCGGGCAGCAGCGAGTCGAGGTTGTAGCCGGAGACCCGGCGCGGGATCCGCGGGAAACGGTCGCGGATCTCGTCGGCGTGGGTGTCGCGCAGGGCGCGCAGCCGGCGGTACACGGCGGCCCGCAGATCACCCTGCCGTTCGATCTCGGCGTACTCCTCGTCGTCGGTCTCGCCGCACCAGAAGCGGGTGCCGTCGTACAGCAGCACCTCCAGGCGGGCGATGTTGTCGACGACCTTGCCGTGCGCCTGCGCGGTGGCACCGCAGGAGTTGTTGCCGATCATGCCGCCGATCGTGCAGTTGCGATGGGTGGCCGGTTCCGGGCCGAAGCGCAGACCGGTCGGGGCCAGCCGCCGGTTGAGGTCGTCCAGCACGATGCCGGGCTGCACGACACAGGTGCGGGCGTCCGTGTCCACGGACTCCAGCCGGTCGCAGTACTTCGACCAGTCGATCACCACGGCCGTGTTGGTGCACTGCCCCGCCAGACTGGTCCCGCCGCCCCGCGACAGCACCGGCGCGCCGTGCTCGCGGGCCACCGCCACCGCCTCCACGGCCGCCTCGGGGGTGCGCGGGACGACCACGCCGATGGGGGTCTGCCGGAAGTTCGAGGCGTCCGTGGAGTACGCGGCCCGGCTCCCGGCGTCGAAGCGCACCTCCCCGTCCACCCGCGCCCGCAGCGCCGCCGCGAGGGCGTCGGGGTCCACCGGGGGGCCGGGCGGGGGCCGGTGAAGGACGGGATCGGGCAGGTCCTGCACGCCCATGAAAAGCCTCCTCGGGCACCGGCGGCCGACAGGGCCGCACCTCGGGCACGGCAGACGCCGGGTACCCGGCCGACCTGCCCCCAAGCACCCCCGGCCGCACCCTCAACCGGAGGCCCCGACGGCCTCCGCCCCGGTCTCCTCGTCCCTGTCGGCAGAGCCCGCCTGCGGCCCCGCGCCGCCCGCCTGCGGCCCCGCACCCGCCTCCGGCACCGCGCCCGTTTCCGGCCCGGCGCCCACCTCCGCGCCTGCCCCCGCCTCCGCGCCCGCCCCCGGCCCCGCGCCCGCCCCCGGCCCCGCGCCCACCTCCGGCCCCGCACCCGCCTCCGGCACCACGCCAGTTTCCGGCCCGGCGCCCGCCTCCGCGCCCGCCCCCGGCCCCGCGCCCGCCCCCGGCCCCGCGCCCACCTCCGGCCCCGCACCCGCCTCCGGCACCACGCCAGTTTCCGGCCCGGCGCCCGCCTCCGCGCCCGCCCCCGGCCCCGCGCCCGCCCCCTGCCCCGCGCCCGCCTGCGGCCCCGCGCCCACCTCCGGCCCCGCGCCCGCCCCCGGCCCCGCGCCCACCTCCGGCCCCGCGCCCGCCTCCGGCACCACGCCCGTTTCCGGCCCGGCGCCCGCCTCCGCCCCCGCCCCCGGCCCCGCGTCCGCCTCCGGCTCCGCACCGGTCTCCCGGACCAGCCCGCTCATCGCCGCGCACTGTTCGGGACCCATGACCTGCGCCAGCGCGGCGGTGACCGTCCCGGCGAGGGCGCCGGAGGCCTCCCACAGGAGGGTGCGGGCCTTGTCGGTGAGGGCGATCGCCACGCCCCGCTTGTCGCCGCAGACCGCTCTGCGGGTGACCAGGCCGGCGTGCTGGAGGCAGGCCACCTGGTAGGTCAGCCGGGTCTTGGGGCGGCCCAGCAGCTCGGCGACCCGCGTCATGCGCAGGCCCTCCTCGGGGTGCTCCGCCAGCAGGCACAGGATCAGGAACTCGTCGTGCGAGACGTCCAGCCGCTCCTTCACCACCGCCCGCAGCCGCTGCTCCACGGCTCCCGTCGCGGCGAGCAGCACCATCCAGGCGCGCAGCTCGGGCGGCAGCAGCCCGGTGCCCCGGGCGGACGGGCACTGCGGCAGGTCGGGGGTGTGCTCCTCGGGGTCGGCCATGCATCGAGTGTAACCGTGGTCCAATTTTGGACGACGGGGGTTGTTCAGTTTTGGATAGTCGGCTAGCGTGCGGGTCATCCAAATTTGAATCACCTCTTGGACAGGAAAAGACCATGACCGTCGCCGTGGAAACCGGACTCTGGCAGCTCGACACCGGCGCCTCCGCCGTCGCACTGAAGCACAAGACGATGTGGGGCCTGGTGACCGTGAAGGGCGCCTTCGGCGCCCTGCGCGGCGGGGGAGAGGTGGCGGCCGACGGCTCCGCCGGCGGCACGCTCACCCTGGACGTGGCCTCCCTCGACACGAAGAACGCCAAGCGCGACGAGCACCTGCGCGGCGCCGACTTCTTCGACGCCGCGAACCACCCCGAGATCACCTACGTCGTGCGGTCCGCCGAGCTGCGCGGCGCCGACTCGGTCCAGGTGTCCGGTCAGCTCACCGTGCGCGGCATCAGCCGGCCGCACTCCTTCACCGCGAAGCTGACCGGCGCGAGCGCCGACGCCCTCACCCTGGAGGCGGAGTTCACCGTCGACCGGGCCGAGTTCGGCCTGGGCTGGAACCAACTCGGCATGATCAAGGGCCTGACGACGGTCACCGGCACGCTCCGCTTCACCCGCGTGACGGCCTGACGAACCATCACCTCACGGGCGAGTCCGCAGCGCGGTGCCCACGTCCGCGCTCGACAGCGTCTGCGGATCCGCCGTGAAGGCCCGCAGCCGGATCCGCACGCTCGGCCGGGGAAGGTGGAACCTCTTTCTGGGCGGCCGGAGTTCATAGCTCACCGTGGTGTGGGCGGGCAGGGTGCGCGGTCCCGCGACCACGATCCAGTACGGGTCCATGCCCTGGCCGGTGGTGAGGGTGAAGTGCGGACTCAGCGCACTGCCACCGGAGTTGGTGACCCGCACGGTCATCAGCGTCACGGTGGTCGCCGAGGGGCGCCGGACCGCCGTCACCCGCATCCGCAGCGGGGGCGACCCGGTGGCCGCCGCCGTCGCGCTCGCCAGGGCGGGCAGCAGCACCAGCACCGCCGCGGCGACCCGGGCCGGACGCCGCCCCGGACCCACCAGCGGCCGGGGCCTCGGCTGCCACGCGCCGGCGAACTCCGGCAACGGCGCGGTGACCGCGGACGCCAGCCACAGCGGCGTCATCATCAGGTAGTAGCCGTCCTGGGAACGCGTCGCCAGGAAGAACGCGCACCAGGGCAGCACGGTCGCGGCCGGCCCCAACCGCCGTACGAACAGCACGAACAGCGCCAGCAGCCCCGCCGCCAGCAGCAGACTCGCATGCCCGTACCAGTCGATCCGGTCGCTGCCGTCCGTGAGGTACAGCGAGACGCCGATCAGCCCCTGGCCGTGCAGCACCGCGCCCTGCGTCAGCGGCAGCGCGATCCCCCGCAGCCAGGCCGCCGGCTGCTGCGCCAGGAAGTACGTGTTGATCAGCAGCCACACGGTGGCGGCGACCCCGGTGATCCGCAGCAGCACGCCCGCCGCCGCGCGCGGGCCCAGCTCACCGCGGCGCAGCGCGTAGATCCCGGCCAGCAGGAACGGCACCACGAACCACGACAGCTGCTGGGCGGCGCAGGCCGCGCCGAGGCACGCGGCCCGCGCCACGCCCGCCCGGCCGAGCAGCCCGCCCCGCCCGGTCCGCGGCCAGCGCACCACCGCCGGCAGCAGCAGCGCCAGCGCGAGGATCGCCGGATAGCCCTGCCGCCCGTACATCGGCAGGAACGAGAAACCGAGGCACGCCATGGTCGCGGCCGGCCGCCAGGGCGCGGGCAGCATCCGCCACAGCGTCACCGCGCCCACGAGCAGCGCGCCGGTCGCCGTGGCCGTCGCCGGGGCGCCGCCGTGCCCGAGCCACAGCAGCGGCACGGTGAGCAGGGGGGCGAGCGGGGGATAGCCGTACGTGAAGTCGTAGCCGCCGTACACGGTCGGGGTGAGGGCGACCGTGCCGTGGCCGAACAGCCAGGGCCACGGCCGGTCGTAGACGGGACGCCCCGCGGCGATCTCGTGGGCGGCCTGGGTGGTGAGCACCGCCTCGTCGCCGCCCTGGTGGTACACCGCCCACGCGCACAGCACCAGCACCACGGCGGTGATCAGCACGCACAGGTCGACGCGGGCCAGCGACCGGGCCCGGCGCACGATGAGCGGGAGCACCCCGCAGACCAGGATCGACGCGTAGCAGACCGAGATGACGGCGGCCACGACGACCTTGTGGCTCGCGGCCGTCGACCACACCGAGCGGGTGCCGATGAAGAGACTGGCGGCCGAGAGCAGGGTCAGCACACGGTGCCACTGTGCGGGGGGCTCCGGAAGGGCGGACACCGCCGACAGCGTCCGCCGACCGGGTGTCACCAGCGAGGTTTCTGCCAAGTGCACGGCAAGGGAACATAGTCGCGCTCGGTGAACACGCCGCTGCCTGACGTGAAGATTCCGGTGTGTGCGCGGTAAGAAGCGTCCCTGGGACGTCCGAGGCGGTCGCCGTCCGTGTCGCTGTTGGGCCGAACGGGTGACTTGGCGTAAGAATTGGCTGGTGCAGGCATTGAGTGCGAGTCAGTTCGGGGGGATCCGGTGAACCGGTACGACGTCACCGATGAACAGTGGGAAGGGCTCGCCCAGGTCGTTCCCTTGCGGGGCCGGGACGCCTGGCCGTCGGCGGTGAACCACCGCTCGCTCCCCGACGACGTGACGGAGACCCGGCGGCGCTTCGTCGTGCTGCGGGTCAACGTCTTCGCCGACGCCCGCGAGGTCGCCGAGACCCTGATGGCGGGCATCCCGGTCCTCCTCGACCTCACCAGCGCGGAGACCGACGTGGCCAAACGCGTCCTGGACTTCTCCACGGGAGTCGTCTTCGGCCTCGCCAGCGGCATGCACCGGGTGGACCGCAACGTCTTCCTGCTCACCCCACCGGGCACAGAGGTGAGCGGCCTCATGGAGGGCGCGGGGGTGTAGCGGGACGGCCGCTCGGCGTGCGACCCGGGCGTGCCGGGCGGGCTGTGTCAGCGGCGGGTGGCGGGCCGTGTCAGCGGCGGGTGTCGCTCGATCGTAGGAAGTCGACGGGGCCGGAACGGTTCGCCCGGCGGACGCGGCCCTACCGTCCGCATATGACCGCGCCCCCCGCCTCCACCAGCCCCCACCGCCCCGACGGCACCCCGCTGCCCACCGCCCGCGTCGCTCCCGGGAACACGCCCGCTCCCGGCGGCGCCGGCCGTCCGCAGACGGTGGCTGCCCCCGGCGGTCCCGGCCGCTCCGGCGGCTCGCCCGCTCTCGGCGCCCCCGTCGGCACCCAGGGCACACCTTCGTCCGGCGGTCCCGTTCGGCGGCCGCTGCGGCCCTGTGTGGTCGAGTTACGGATGGGGGCCTTCGCGGGGCATCGGCGGGTGCGGTTGGGGCTGGGGGCGGTGACCGTGCTGGCGGGGCCCAGCGGGAGCGGCAAGACCACGGCGGTACGGGCCTACGAGGCACTGGCGCGGCTCGGCGGCGGGGCCCGGGTCTCGGACGTCTTCCCTGACCCCCTCGCCTGCGTCCCCGAAGGGGCCCGCCCCGACGCCCAGCGCCGCCGCGGCTTCCGGATCGGCTGCACCGCCGACGGCCCCGAGGGCCCCGTCCGCCTCGACGTCGCCGTACAGGCCGAACCCGAGCTGCGGATCGTGGGGGAGCGGCTGAGCACCGACGGGCTGGTGCTGCTGGAGACCGCGCTGCGCGATCCGGGCCGCCGTACGGTGCAGGCCGCCTGGCACACCGGCGGATCCGCCCCCGTCACCCGCGCCCCGCTCCCCGACGACCGCCTCGGCACCGCCCTGCTGCCGCTGCGCGTCGCCGGCAAGACCGACGGACAGCGTCGGGTGCTCGCCGCCGCCGAACAGATGGTCGTCGCCCTCAGGTCCGTCTTCGTCTGCGACCCCCAGCCCGAGTGGATGGGCGCCCCGGTGCCCGTCGGCTCCGGCCGGCTCCTCGCCGGCTGCGACAACCTCGCCGACGTGCTCGGGCGCACCCGCGAGGAGTGCGCCCGCCGCCACGCGCACCTGGTCGCCGCCCTCGACGCCGGCTGCGCCGGACAGGTCGTCGACCTGCGGGCCGAAACCCTGCCCGACGGCACGGTCCGCGCGCTGCTCGACCGCCGCGGCGGCACCGGCACGGAACTGGCCCGGCTCGGCTACGGCGAACTGCGCTACCTCGCCCTCGCCCTGGTCCTCCTCACCGGCCCCGGCGTCCTCGACCTGGACACGGCCGGCGAGGTGCCCTCCGCGATGCAGACGCTCACCCTGCTCTCCGACAACCTCGACCGCGGCCTGGACCCACGCCAGCGCGCGGACCTGCTGCGGCTGGCCGTGCGCATGGCGGAGCGGGGACACATCCGCTGCGTCGGAGCCGTGAGCGACCCGTCGTACGCCGTCCGGACCGAGGGGGTGACGGTGGTACACCTGGGTGTGTGACACACGACCTGGACCTGGCGAAACTCCAGCGCAGACTGGCCGAGTTCGCGGCCGCGCGGAACTGGCAGCCCTTCCACACCCCCAAGAACCTCGCCTCCGCGCTCAGCGTGGAGGCCTCCGAACTCGTCGAGATCTTCCAGTGGCTGACCCCCGAGGAGTCGGCGCGGGTCATGGACGACCCCGAGACCGCCCACCGGGTGACGGACGAGGTCGCCGACGTCCTCGCCTATCTGCTGCAACTGTGCGAGGTGCTCGGCATCGATCCGCTCGCCGCCCTGGACGCGAAGATCGACCGCAACGAACGCAGGTTCCCGGCGCCGTAGACCGTTGCGGGACTCTCACGGTCCGCTTTCACTCTCCGGAGTCATGGCGGGGTCCGAAACCGATTTGTTGTCCACAGATTTCCGTCTTCCTCTGGCTTTTCGCCCCACAGACCTTCACTCTGGGTAGTGGAACGCTCTCTGTGCGCGAGGGCGGTGCGCAAGGGAGTTCGGGCGGACGTGCGTGGAGCACGTCGGAACAGACGGGGGTGGCGCATGGACGCGGTGCGGCTCATCCTGACCAGCAGGCGCGCGCTCGTGGGCAGCGTCGGAGGCGTGGAGATTCTCACGGAGGTGTGGCAGGCCCAGGCCCTGGCGCAGGCGATAGGCAGTCGTCTCGCCGTCTCGGGCCCGCCCGAACTGCGCGGCGAGGCCCTCGGACTGACCGAGTTGGCGGGCCGGGGCTGCGGGGTGCTGGACGCCCCCGACCTCGACCACGCCGACCTGCGCGCCGCACAGCTCACCGCGCTGGACGACGCCCGCGCGGCCCTGCTCGACCTCGGCGGTCTGCTCGGCGAGGTCGGCATCGCCCTCGTCGCCCTCGCCAGCGCGGCGGACGACCAGGGCACGTACTGGCAGTGCATGGAGGCCATCGACGCGGCCGACGAATCCCGGGACCGCGTCCTGGAGATGCTGCGCAAGCTGGCGGCGAGAGAGGAGCGGGAGGACAGGGAGGACAGGGAGGACAGAAGCGAGAAGGAGGGAGTGGTGTTACCGGAGCGGTAGGAAGCGCCGCAGCCCCTTCGGCCGACGTGCAGGATGGGGGGCATGGATCTTCGTATCTTCACCGAGCCCCAGCAGGGCGCCACCTACGACACCCTCCTCACCGTGGCGAAGGCCACCGAAGACCTCGGCTTCGACGCCTTCTTCCGTAGCGACCACTATCTGAAGATGGGCGACGTCGACGGTCTGCCCGGTCCCACGGACGCCTGGATCACCCTGGCCGGCCTCGCCCGTGAGACCCGCCGCATACGCCTCGGCACGCTCATGACCGCCGCCACCTTCCGGCTGCCCGGAGTTCTCGCCCTCCAGGTCGCGCAGGTGGACCAGATGTCCGGCGGCCGGGTCGAACTGGGCCTCGGCGCGGGCTGGTTCGAGGAGGAGCACACCGCGTACGGCATCCCCTTCCCGAAGGAGAAGTTCGGCCGCCTCGAGGAGCAGCTCGAGATCGTCACCGGCCTGTGGGGCACCGAGCCCGGCAAGACCTTCGACTTCCACGGCGAGTACTACGACCTCACCCGCTCGCCCGCGCTGCCCAAGCCCGCACAGCCCAAGATCCCCGTGCTGATCGGCGGCCACGGAGCGAGCCGCACGCCGCGTCTGGCGGCCCGGTTCGCCGACGAGTTCAACATGCCCTTCGGCTCGGTCGAGGACAGTGAACGCCAGTTCGGCCGAGTGCGGGCGGCCGCCGAGGAGTTCGGCCGGGACGCCGACACCATCACCCTGTCCAACGCGCTCGTCGTCTGCGTCGGCAAGGACGACCGGGAGGTCGCCCGCCGTGCCGCCGCCATCGGCCGGGAGGTCGACGAACTGAAGACCAACGGACTGGCCGGCACCCCGGGCGAGGTCGTCGAGAAGATCGGCCGCTACGCCGAGACCGGCGCGCGCCGCTTCTACCTCCAGGTCCTCGACCTGCACGACCTCGACCACCTGGAGCTGATCTCCGCCGAGGTGCAGTCGCAGCTGTCGTAGCTCCACGGCGGGGCGGCGCGTCCGGTGATCTGTGACACGCCTGTGACTGGAACTATGGCCTCCGCCACAGTCCGTACGGGTCCCTCCTGATGAGGTGACCGGATGCGCCCACCCCGCACCCTCCGCCGCCCCCGCCTCCTGCCGGCCGTCGCGGCCGTGCTCCTGCTCGCCACGGCGTGCGGCACGGAACGCGCGGGCGACGACACCGGCGACGGCGTGGGAGCCGCCTCCCCGGCGCCCCGCACCCCGGTCACCGCCCCGCCCGTGGACGGGGTGCGGATCACCGCCGTGACCATCCCCTCCGCCACCCCCACGCCCCGTGCCTCCGACTGGAGCGTCCACGCCGACAGCCTCCCCGGCGACTCCGGCGTCTCCGCCGCCTACGAGGTCACCAACGACACCACCGGGGCGCTGACGTACACCGTCCTCTTCGACTTCACGACGAGCGCGGGCGAGGTCATGGGCAACCAGCGGGTGACCGTGCCGGACGTGGGCGCGGGCAGGACCGTGCGGGGGACCGTCGACCTGGGGGTCCTCGCCCCGGGCGCCTCCCCGGTGACCACCGTGAAGGTCTCCCGGGTCACCAAGGTCCCCGCGGCCGAGGCCCCGGCCGGGGCGGGTGTCTGCCCGGCCTCCGGGATCCGGGTCACCGCCGACGACGGCGATGCCGCGATGGGCCTGCGCGTCGTCGGACTGCGCCTGGAGAACTGCGGCGAGAAGGACTACACGCTCGACGGCTACCCCCTGCTCACCCTCCTCGACGAGGACCGCGCCCCGGTCGAAGGGGTGCGGATCCTGCACGGCGGCGCCGGCATCACCACGGGCACCGGCTACGACGACCCGCCCCGCGCGTTCACCCTGAAGCCCGGCGAGAGCGCCGTCTCCGGCCTGGTCTGGCGCAACACCACCGACGCCGGCACGGACCCCGTGAACGTCCCGTACGTCCGGATCCGCGCGACCTCCGGCGCCGCACCGGTCACCCTCACCCCCCACCTCGACCTCGGCACCACCGGCAGGCTCGGTGTCGGCGCCTGGAAGCCGGCCGAGCGTTAGCCGAGAAATTCCCCCGCCCCCGGACCCGCACCTCTGTACGTTGGAGCTGCGCACAAGCGCACGACCAGCGCTTTCGCTCCTTCCCGACCTTTCGAGGCACCCACCGTGTTCCTGACGATCACCACCACCGGCACCCCCGAACGCCCCGCGACCGACCTGGGCTACCTGCTGCACAAGCATCCCGGGAAGGCGCAGGCGTTCTCCACGTCCTACGGCAAGGCCCACGTCCTCTATCCCGAGGCCGAGGCGGAACGCTGCACGGCGGCGCTGCTGCTGGAGGTGGATGCCGTGGCGCTGGTCCGGCGCGGCAAGGGCAAGGGCCGCGGCGGCGCCCCCGACGCGGCGCTCGCCCAGTACGTCAACGACCGCCCGTACGCGGCCTCCTCGCTGCTGGCCGTCGCGCTGAGCGGCGTCTTCTCCAGCGCGATGCGGGCCGTGTGCGCCGCGAAGCCCGAACTCCCGGCGCAGCCCCGGCCGTTGCGCATCGAGGTGCCCGCGCTGCCCGCCCGCGGCGGCCCCGCCCTCGTGAGCCGGCTCTTCGAACCGCTCGGCTGGACGGTGACCGCCGACCCGGTGGTCCTCGACACCGCGTTCCCCGAGTGGGGCGACTCGCGGTACGTACGGCTCGTCCTGGAGTCGGAGGCGCTCACCCTCGCCGAGGCGCTGCGCCACCTGTATGTGCTGCTGCCGGTCCTCGACGACGCCAAGCACTACTGGGTCGCCTCCGACGAGGTCGACAAGCTGCTGCGGGCCGGTGAGGGCTGGCTGTCCGAGCACCCCGAGCAGCGGCTGATCACCAGCCGTTATCTGTCCCGCCGCTGGTCGCTGACCCGGCAGGCGATGGAGCGGCTGGAGCTGGTGCGGCTCGCCGAGGCCGACGACAGCGCGGTCGAGGACATCGACAACGCGGTCGGGGCCGAGGCGGAGACCGAGGAGAAGCCCACCCCGCTGGCCGTCCAGCGCCGCGACGCGATCCTCGAGGCGCTGCGCGCCGGCGGTGCCGCCCGGGTGCTCGACCTCGGCTGCGGCCAGGGCCAGTTGGTGCAGGCGCTGCTGAAGGACCCGCGGTTCACCGAGATCGTCGGCGTCGACGTGTCGATGCGCGCCCTCACCATCGCCGCCCGTCGGCTGAAGCTGGACCGGATGGGCGAGCGCCAGGCGTCCCGCGTCCGGCTCGTGCAGGGTTCGCTCGCGTACACGGACACCCGTCTCAAGGGCTACGACGCGGCCGTGCTCAGCGAGGTGATCGAACACCTCGACCTGCCGAGACTGCCCGCCCTGGAGTACGCGGTGTTCGGCGCGGCCCGCCCCCGCACGGTCCTCGTGACCACCCCGAACGTCGAGTACAACGTCCGCTGGGAGTCCCTCCCGGCCGGACACGTCCGGCACGGCGACCACCGCTTCGAGTGGACCCGCGAGGAGTTCCGCGCCTGGGCGACCGCGGTCGCCGAACGGCACGGCTACACCGTGGAGTTCGTCCCCGTCGGCCCGGACGACCCCGAGGTGGGCCCGCCCACCCAGATGGCCGTGTTCACGGCCCGCACCACGAACGAGAAGGAGGCGAAGGCGGCATGACCGAGACAGCGAACAAGGGCCGGGTGCTCCCCGTCACCGACCTCTCCCTCGTGGTGCTGATCGGCGCCTCGGGCTCGGGCAAGTCCACCTTCGCGCGCCGGCACTTCAAGCCCACCGAGGTCATCTCCTCCGACTTCTGCCGCGGCCTGGTCTCCGACGACGAGAACGACCAGAGTGCGACCGGGGACGCCTTCGACGTCCTGCACTACATCGCCGGCAAGCGGCTCGCCGCCGGCCGGCGCACCGTCGTCGACGCCACCAGCGTCCAGCAGGACGCCCGCAGGCAGCTGATCGACCTGGCCAAGCAGCACGACGTACTGCCGATCGCCATCGTGCTCGACGTGCCGGAGGAGGTGTGCGCCGAGCGCAACGCGGCCCGCACCGACCGCGCCGACATGCCGCGCCGGGTCATCCAGCGCCACACCCGCGAACTCCGCCGCTCCCTGCGCCACCTGGAGCGCGAGGGCTTCCGCAAGGTGCACGTCCTGCGGGGCGTCGAGGACGTGGAACACGCCACCGTCGTCACCGAGAAGCGCTTCAACGACCTGACCCACCTCACCGGCCCCTTCGACATCGTCGGCGACATCCACGGCTGCGCCGCCGAACTGGAGTCGCTGCTGGCCACGTTGGGCTACATCGACGGCGTCCACCCGCAGGGCCGTACGGCCGTCTTCGTCGGCGACCTCGTCGACCGCGGCCCGGACAGCCCCGGGGTGCTGCGCCGGGTGATGTCCATGGTGAAGTCGGGCAACGCCCTGTGCGTCCCGGGCAACCACGAGAACAAGTACGGCCGTCACCTCAAGGGCCGCAAGGTCCAGCACACCCACGGACTCGCCGAGACCGTCGAGCAGATGGCGGGCGAGAGCGAGGAGTTCCGCGCCGAGGTAAGGGAGTTCATCGACGGACTGGTCAGCCACTACGTCCTCGACGGCGGCCGGCTGGTGGTCTGCCACGCCGGTCTGCCGGAGAAGTACCACGGCCGCACCTCCGGCCGGGTCCGCTCGCACGCGCTGTACGGCGAGACGACCGGCGAGACCGACGAGTTCGGGCTGCCGGTGCGCTACCCGTGGGCGGAGGACTACCGGGGCCGGGCGGCCGTCGTCTACGGCCACACGCCCGTCCCGGAGGCGACCTGGCTGAACAACACCATCTGCCTGGACACCGGTGCCGTCTTCGGCGGCAAACTGACCGCGCTGCGCTGGCCGGAGCGCGAACTGGTCGACGTACCGGCGCAGCGGGTCTGGTACGAGCCGGTGAAGCCGCTGCGGTCGGAGGCGCCCGGTGGGCACGACGGGCGGCCGCTCGACCTGGCGGACGTCCATGGCCGCCGGATCGTCGAGACCCGCTACGACGGCCAGGCGCGGATCTCGATCCGTGAGGAGAACGCGGCCGCCGCCCTGGAGGTCATGAGCCGGTTCGCGGTCGACCCACGGCTGCTGCCGTACCTCCCGCCGACCATGGCGCCCACGGCGACCAGCCGGGTCGAGGGGTATCTGGAGCATCCGGAGGAGGCGTTCGCGCAGTACGCCGCGGACGGCGTGGAGCGGGTCGTGTGCGAGGAGAAGCACATGGGCTCGCGGGCGGTGGCCCTGGTGTGCCGCGACGCCGAGACGGCGCGCAGGCGTTTCGGCGTCGATGGCCCCACCGGGTCGCTGTACACCCGTACGGGTCGCCCGTTCTTCGACGACGCGTCGGTCACCGAGGAGATCCTCGGCCGGGTGCGCTCGGCGGTGGACGCGGCCGGCCTGTGGGACGGGCTCGACACGGACTGGCTGCTGCTGGACGCGGAGCTGATGCCGTGGTCGCTGAAGGCGTCGGGGCTGCTGCGGTCCCAGTACGCGGCGGTCGGCGCGGCCTCGGGGGCCGTCTTCCCGGGCGCGCTGGCCGCGCTGGAGGGGGCGGCTGCGCGGGGCGTCGACGTCGGCGACCTGCTCGCCCGGCAGCGTGAACGCGCCTTGGACGCGGCCGCGTTCACGGAGGCGTACCGCCGCTACTGCTGGACGACGGACGGTCTGGACGGTGTGCGCCTGGCCCCCTTCCAGCTCCTCGCCGTCCAGGGCCGCAGCCTCGCGGGCCTGCCCCACGACGAACAACTGGCCCTGCTGGACCGGCTGGTGGAGCACGACACCACCGGTCTGCTGCAGACCACCGGCCGGCTGTACGTCGACACCGCCGACCCCGCCTCGGTGCGGGCCGGCGTCGACTGGTGGCTGGAGATGACCGGCCGGGGCGGCGAGGGCATGGTCGTCAAGCCGCTCGGCGCCCTGGTCCGGGGTGGCGAGGGACGGCTCGTCCAGCCCGGCATCAAGTGCCGGGGACGGGAGTACCTCCGGATCATCTACGGCCCGGAGTACACCCGCCCCGACCACCTCGCCCGGCTGCGGGGACGCTTCCTGAACCACAAGCGTTCGCTGGCGATCCGCGAGTACGTGCTCGGTCTTGAGGCCCTGGACCGCCTCGCCGAGGGCGAGCCGCTGTGGCGCGTCCACGAGGCGGTGTTCGGGGTGCTGGCCCTGGAGTCGGAGCCGGTGGACCCGAGGCTGTGAGTCAGCGTCCGGTGGTCACCGGGGGGTCGAGGGCCTCCAGGGTGGCTGCCGGGCCGCCGTCACGGTAGCCGCCGGCGAAGTAGACGCAGTTCCCGGTCGACCCCGGTGGACACGGGAGAGCCGCGGCTCCGGCGTATCCGCGGGGTGCCGGCAGCGACGGCAGGCTGGTCCAGAGGCCGGAGGCGGGGTGGTAGGACTCGGCGGTGTCCACGACGTCGGTTTCGTTCGCCCCGCCCGTCGTGTAGAGACAGACCCCCTGCTGACCCGGGGGGCAGCCCGTGGCGGCCACGCCCAGGCCTTCCCTGGGCGTCGGCAGCGACGCCACCTTGCTCCAGGAGCGGGTGACCGGGTTGTAGGCCTCCACGGTGCCGACGACGTGGTTGTTGTCGTCGGATCCGCCCACCGCGTAGACGCAGGTGCCCGTCTGCCCGGGCGGGCAGGGGGCGGACGCGGCGCCCAGGTTGTAGCGGGGCGCGGACAGCGGTGAGAGCGTGGTCCAGGACCTGGTGACGGGGTTGAAGACCTCCGCGCTCGCCAGGACGGTGGTGCCGATGCCACCGAACACGTAGACGCACGTTCCGGTCTGCCCCGTCGGGCAGGGCGCGGAGGCCGTCCCGAAGGCCGCGCGGCCCGTGGTCAGGGAGGTGGTGCTGCCCCAGGAGTTGACCGCCGGGTTGAAGAAGTTGACCGAACGGCTGCCCCCGCTGCCGCCGAGGGCGTAGAGGCAGGTCCCGGACAGTCCGTCCGGGCAGGGCGCGGCGGCCGCCCCCAGGCTGCTGCGGGCGCTCGGCAGATGCGGTAGCAGGGACCAGGTGTTGGAGCTCCGGTTGTACGACTCCACCGTCGCCAGATTTCCGTTGTTGTAGCCGCCGACCGCGTAGAGACAGCTCCCGGTCTGCCCGCGGGGGCAGGGCGCCGCGGCCGAGGCCACGTCGTAGCGAGCCGTGGGCAGCGACGGCAGCGTGAGCCAGTTCAGTCCGGTGCGGGCACCGGCGGGCAGCATTCCGCACAGCACCGCGACGGCGGCGAGGACCCCGGTCAGGGCGCAGCGGGCGCGCCACCTTCCCGGGATCGTATGTATGGGGGGCACGGCAGGCTCCTGTCAGCGAGGGGGCGGGTTACCGGAGATGTCCCACGCCCCTGGGGTGACGCGCCGCCCCGGCCCCGTATTTCGCCCTATCGGCTCACGGTCCGCGGTCTCAGCCCACCAGCCGCAGGCGCTCCCCGCACACCCCCACCCGTACCGTCTGTCCCCAGGTCAGCTCCACCGCGTCGCTCTCGATGCCGTCCCCGAACGCGACGATCCGCTCGGACTCGACGGTGAGGGTCAGCCGGCCCCCGGCGGTCAGCTCGCCCGCCACGCACGAGGTGCCCGTCGCCGGTGACGGCCAGGCCTCCCGTACGAACCACACCAGCCGTTCCTCCGTCGGCGCGGGCAGCCGGAGGCGTCCGCCCCGCTCCTGCCACACCGAACGGATCCAGCCGGTGGCCCCCGTGCCGGTGCCGACGAGCACCCCGGAGGAGGCCTGGGCCTCGACGACACCCCCGTCGTCCTCGAGGCCCAGGCGGTAGCGGGCGGTCTGGTGACCGGCGGCGCCCAGATAGATCTCGTTGAGGGCCAGCAGCCGCTGGGTGTCGTCGGCGACGGCCTCGACCATGGTCAGTTCGGACACCCCGGTGGCGGAGGCGGACACCGAGGACAGCAGCGCCCCGGCGTCGCGGGGGCGGTGGCGGACCAGGACGCCCGGGTTGCGGCCGGGGTCGCTGTCGACGCCGACCACGGGCTGCCCGGAGAGGTACTTGGCGACGTTCGCCACCAGACCGTCCTGGCCCACCACGATCACCACGTCCTCGGGCGCGAACAGGAAGCGGTCCAGGTCGGCCCGCTCCACCTGCGTCCGACGCCAGGTCAGGGGGATCGCCGAGGTCACCTCCGCGAGCGCGCGCCCGGTGCGGCGGTGACGCTGCGCGACCTCCTCGATGTCCCGGCCCCGTGAGGAGAGGAAGAAGGCGGCCTGGCCGTGGGTGCCGTGCCGGGCCACCAACTCCTCGTACTCGGTGGTGCGGTGGACCAGCACGGCCCGGGGGGCGAGGCTCACGGCCGGGCCCCGAGCTTGGCGAGCAGCCCGGTCAGCACGTCCGGCGAGACGGTCACGCTGTCGATGTGCGGCAGGTTCTCCGCGAGCCGGGTACCGGTCAGCGCGTGCAGGGTCGCGACGTCGACGTCCGCGTGGACCCGCAGCCAGGCCGCCTGGGCCTGCGCCCGCGCCTCGCCGACCTCGCGGGCCGCCTCGGCCTCCGCCCGGGCGAGCCGTACCGCACGGGCCGCCTCGGCCTCGGCGAGCTTCACCGTGCGCGCCGACTCCGCCTCGGCCAGCCGCTCCGTGCGCCGGGCCTCGGCGTCGGCGAGATGCACCTGCTTGGCCGCCTCGGCCTCGGCGAGCTTCACCGAGCGGGCGGCCTCCGCCTCCGCCAGCCGTACCGTCCGGGTGGCCTCGGCCTCCGCCCGTACCCGGTCCGCCGCCGCGGTCTCCTCCGCCTCCCGGCGGGCGTTGGTGCCGCGCTGCTCGACCAACTGCTCCTCCCGGCGGGCGAGTTCGATGCGGCTGGCGAGTTCGTTCTCGGCGATGGTCCGCTCCCGCTCGACCGCCACCGCCCGCCGCTCGTACGTCGCCCGGTCGGCCTCCTGCTGGATCTGCTCGCGGGCCGGGGTGCGCAGCGCGCGCTCCACCTCCGGCTCCGGGCGCAGCGCCATGACGCGTACGGCGACCACCTCGATGCCGGTCGCCGGCAGGCGCGGTTCCGCCGCCAGCCCCGCCGTGACCCGCTCCCGTACCGCCGTCACCCCGTCGACCAGCGCCGCCGACAGCGGTGTCCGGGCGAGGACGGCCAGCGCGTGCTGCTGGGCGGTCTCGGTGAGCAGGGTGCCGAGCTGCTCCAGGGGCGCGCCGCGCCAGACACCGGTGTCGGGGTCGATGGAGAAGTCGAGCCGGGCGGCGGCCACGGCGGGGTCGCTGATCCGGTAGGTCACCGTGGCCTGCACGGTGACGTCCTGGAAGTCGACCGTGCGGGCGTGGAAGGTCATGGTCAGCTCACGGTCGTCGACCGGCACCTCGGAGAGCGCCGCGGTGAGCGGGCGGAACCAGAAGCTGAGTCCGGGGCCGTCGTGCACCAGGGTGCCCGAGCGGTGGTGGCGGATGTGTGCCGTCGGGGCGCCGCGCAGATGGCGCAGGCCCAGCCGGCGGGTGATGTCGGCCATGAGAGGTCCCCCCTCGCCTTGTGCGGGCCACTCGGCCCGATTTTCGTCAGCACGACGATAATCGGAACGATCACTTGTCGTCAAGAGGACGAAAACAAGCGGTTGCGAAACAGCGCAAGAGCGGGTGAAGGCGGGCGCCGATGGTCAGGATGGAGACATGGGATTCCATGTCGACTCCGAGGCCGGGCGGCTGCGCCGCGTCATCCTGCACCGGCCGGATCTCGAGCTCAAAAGGCTCACCCCCAGCAACAAGGACGCACTGCTCTTCGACGACGTGCTGTGGGTGCGCCGGGCGCGCGCCGAGCACGACGGGTTCGCCGACGTCCTGCGGGACCGGGGCGTCGAGGTCCATCTGTTCGGCGATCTGCTCGTCGAGGCCCTGGAGATCCCGGCGGCCCGCGCGCTCGTCCTGGACCGCGTCTTCGACGAGAAGGAGTACGGGGTGCTCGCCACCGACCACCTCCGGGCCGCCTTCGAGAACCTGTCCGCCGCCGACCTGGCCGAGAGTCTCGTCGGAGGTATGACCAAACGGGAGTTCCTGGAGGCCAACCCCGAGCCGACCTCCGTGCGCTTCCATGTCATGGAGCTCGACGACTTCCTCCTCGCCCCGCTGCCCAACCACCTCTTCACCCGCGACACCTCCGCCTGGATCTACGACGGCGTCGCCGTCAACGCCATGCGCTGGCCCGCACGGCAGCGGGAGACCGTGCACTTCGAGGCGATCTACCGGCACCATCCCCTGTTCCGCGCGGAGATGTTCCACGTCTGGTCCGAGGGGCAGGCGGACTATCCGTCGACCATCGAGGGCGGCGACGTCCTCGTCATCGGCAACGGCGCCGTGCTCATCGGCATGAGCGAGCGGACCACTCCGCAGGCCGTGGAGATGCTCGCGCACAAGCTGTTCGCCGCGGGCTCGGCGCGGACCATCGTGGCCCTGGACATGCCGAAGCGGCGGGCCTTCATGCACCTCGACACCGTGATGACGATGGTCGACGGCGACACCTTCACCCAGTACGCCGGCCTCGGCATGCTCCGCTCGTACACCATCGAGCAGGGCGTCGGCGAGAAGGAGCTGAAGGTCACCGACCATCCGCCGGAGCACATGCACCGCGCGATCGCCGCCGCCCTCGGCCTCGACGAGATCCGGGTGCTCACCGCCACCCAGGACGTGCACGCGGCCGAGCGCGAGCAGTGGGACGACGGCTGCAACGTCCTCGCCGTCGAACCGGGCGTCGTCGTCGCCTACGAGCGCAACGCCACCACCAACACCCATCTGCGCAAGCAGGGCATCGAGGTGATCGAGATCCCGGGCAGCGAGCTGGGCCGGGGCCGGGGCGGGCCGCGCTGCATGAGCTGCCCGGTCGAACGGGGGGCCGTGTAGCCCACCAGGGGACCGGGGGACCGGGGGACCGGGGGACCGGGGGAGGCCGGGGCTGTATAGAAATGCCGCTTGTCGTATAGACTTCCACGGTCCCGTTCTCGTACCTCTGGAGCGCCCCCATGGCGACTGTCCCGACCGCCCTCGCCGGCCGCCACTTCCTCAAGGAGCTGGACTTCACCGGGGAGGAGTTCCGCGGGCTGATCGAGCTGGCCGCCGAGCTGAAGGCCGCCAAGAAGGCCGGGACCGAGGTCCGGCACCTGCGCGGGAAGAACATCGCGCTGATCTTCGAGAAGACCTCGACGCGCACCCGCTGCGCGTTCGAGGTCGCCGCCGCGGACCAGGGCGCCTCCACCACCTACCTCGACCCCTCCGGCTCGCAGATCGGCCACAAGGAGTCCGTCAAGGACACCGCGCGCGTCCTGGGCCGGATGTACGACGGCATCGAGTACCGCGGCGACAGCCAGCACAAGGTCGAGGAGCTCGCCGCCCACGCCGGGGTGCCCGTCTACAACGGCCTCACCGACGACTGGCACCCCACCCAGATGCTCGCCGACGTCCTGACGATGACCGAGCACACCGCGAAGCCCCTGACGGACATCGCCTTCGCCTACCTCGGCGACGCCCGCTTCAACATGGGCAACTCCTACCTCGTCACCGGCGCCCTGCTCGGCATGGACGTGCGGATCGTCGCCCCCAAGACCTACTGGCCCGCTCAGGAGATCGTCGACCGGGCCCTGGAGCTGGCCGAGACCAGCGGCGCCCGCGTCACGCTCACCGAGTCGGTCACGGAGGGCGTGCTCGGCGCCGACTTCGTCGCCACCGACGTCTGGGTGTCCATGGGTGAGCCCAAGGAGGTCTGGGACGAGCGGATCGCCGCCCTCGGCCCGTACGCGGTGACCATGGACGTCCTGCGCGCCACCGGCAACCCGGACGTCCGCTTCCTGCACTGTCTGCCGGCCTTCCACGACCTCGGCACCAAGGTGGGCCGCGAGATCTTCGAGGCCCACGGCCTGGACTCGCTGGAGGTCACCGACGAGGTCTTCGAGTCCGTCCACTCGGTCGTCTTCGACGAGGCGGAGAACCGGCTGCACACCATCAAGGCCGTCCTGGTCGCCACCCTCGCCTGACCCGGGGCCGCCTCACTCGGGCCGCGGCCGCCACTGCGGCGGCACCACGGCCAGCCGGAACCACACCGCCTTGCCCTTGTCGGTGGGGCGGTGCCCGCACGACGAACTCAGGGCGCGGATCAGCAGCAGCCCCCGCCCGTGCTCCTGCCAGGGGTCGGGCTCCGCGCCCGAGGGCCGGGTGAGGTCGCCCGGCGGCATCGGATCGTGGTCGTGCACCTCGACCTGGCAGCCGCTCGGCCGCAGCTCCACCACCAGCTCTATCGGGGCGTCCCCGACGGCGGTGTGCTCCACGGCGTTCGCGACCAGCTCGGCCGTCAGCAGCTCCGCGGTGTCCCGGTCCGCACCGTGCTTCAGCTCCGCCAGCGCCGTACGGACCAGTGCACGAGCCACCGGCACGGCCGCGGCGGAGTGCGGCAGTGCGATCCGCCAGGAGGCGGCCGAGTCGGAGGGGCGATCTTGCAAGGCGAGTCCGTTCTTGGCGCAGGGTCCCGTGATCGACATCAGGCGGTCCTGCTTTCAACTTCAGGAATGGTACGGCTAACGGGTGGCTTACCCCGCCCAACGCTCCCTCTCGCCTGCCTGCTCCCGTTGTTACCGCGTTATTGACGAGCGGTGACACTGCGGGGGGCCGTACCGGGCCGCACAGGAGAAAACCGCCCTCCCGGCAGGGAAGGGCGGTAAGAACACTTACCCCGGAACGCCTGTCTCAGCCGAGCTCCACCATGCCCGCCGTGAGCGTCGCCCCGTCGGCCGGATCGATCAGGATGAACGCACCGGTGCGCCGCGACACCCCGTAGTCGTCCAGCGCGAGCGGCTCCGCGGTGCGCAGGGTGATCCGGCCCAGGTCGTTCACGGCCAGCCCGGAGGCCCCGCCGAGGTCCTTCACGAGCGCCTTGACGGTCCGCGTGGTGTGCTTGAGCAGCACCCGGTCGCCGACCCGCAGCGGACGGTCGGCCAGATGGCACACCGCCGCCCGCACGTCCCGGGTGAGCGTCGGCCCGCCGGCCCCCGCCGTGATCATGTCCCCGCGTGAGACGTCCCGCTGGTCCGCCAGCCGCACCCCTACCGACTGCGGCGCGTACGCCACCTCGACGTCCGCACCGAGTACGTCGAGGGCGGCGACCTCGGAGGTCTCCCCGGACGGATGGACGGTCACCCGGTCGCCGACGCGCAGCGCGCCCGACACCAGCTGGCCCGCGTAGTGGCGGACCTCGCCGTGCCGGATGACGTACTGCACCGGGAACCGGGCGGGCGCGTCGGCCGGCCCGGTGCCGACCGGCACGTTCTCCAGGAACTCCAGCAGGGCCGGACCGGCGTACCACTCCATGTGCGCCGACCGCTCGACCACGTTGTCGCCGGCGAGCGCCGACACCGGGATCGGGGTGAAGCCGGGCAGCCCGAACTCGGACGCGTCCGCGGCGAATTCCTCCACGATCCGCTCGAAGACGTCCTGCCGGTAGTCGACCAGGTCCATCTTGTTGACGGCGAGCACGACGTGCGGGACGCGCAGCAGGGCCGCGATCGCCGCGTGCCGGCGGGTCTGCTCGACCACGCCGTTGCGGGCGTCGACCAGGATGATCGCCAGCTCGGCCGTGGAGGCACCGGTGACCATGTTGCGGGTGTACTGCACATGGCCGGGGGTGTCGGCGAGGATGAACCGCCGCCTGGGCGTGGCGAAGTAGCGGTACGCCACGTCGATCGTGATGCCCTGCTCGCGCTCGGCCCGCAGCCCGTCCGTGAGGAGGGCCAGGTCGGGCGCGTCCTTCCCGCGGTTGCGGGACGCGGTCTCCACGGCCTCCAGCTGGTCGGTGAGGACCGACTTGGAGTCGTGCAGCAGCCGGCCGACGAGGGTGGACTTGCCGTCGTCGACGGAACCGGCGGTGGCGAACCGGAGCGTGTCCACGGTGAGGTGTGGCGTCATGACTAGAAGTACCCCTCGCGCTTGCGGTCCTCCATGGCGGCCTCGGACATCTTGTCGTCGGCGCGGGTGGCGCCGCGCTCGGTGAGCCGGGAGGCGGCGATCTCGGAGATCACCTTCTCGATGGTGTCGGCGTCGGAGTCCACCGCGCCGGTGCAGGACATGTCGCCGACCGTGCGGTAGCGGACCTGCCGCTTCTCCACGGTCTCGGCCGGCCCGGGCCCGCCCCACTCGCCCGCCGTGAGCCACATCCCGTCCCTCCGGAACACCTCGCGGTAGTGCGCGAAGTAGATGTCGGGCAGGGCGATGTCCTCGCGGGCGATGTACTGCCAGACGTCGAGCTCGGTCCAGTTGGACAGCGGGAAGACGCGGACGTGTTCGCCGGGTGCGTGGCGGCCGTTGTACAGGTTCCACAGTTCGGGCCGCTGCCGGCGCGGGTCCCACTGCGAGAACTCGTCGCGCAGGCTGAACACGCGTTCCTTGGCGCGGGCCTTCTCCTCGTCGCGGCGTCCGCCGCCGAAGACCGCGTCGAACCTCTCCGCCTGGATCCTCTCGGTGAGCGGCAGGGTCTGCAGCGGGTTGCGGGTGCCGTCGGGCCGCTCGCGCAGCACGCCGCGGTCGATGTAGTCCTGCACGGAGGCGACGTGCAGCCGCAGCGCGTGCTCGGCGACGACCCGGTCGCGGTACTCCAGCACCTCGGGGAAGTTGTGCCCGGTGTCGACGTGCAGCAGCGAGAAGGGGATCGCGGCCGGGGCGAACGCCTTCAGCGCGAGGTGCAGCATGACGATGGAGTCCTTGCCGCCGGAGAACAGGATCACCGGGTTCTCGAACTCGCCCGCCACCTCGCGGAAGATGTGCACCGCCTCGGACTCCAGGGCGTCCAGATGCGAGAGCGTGTACCCGCTCACACCAGCCCCCGTTCCGTCAGCAGCGTGTACACCGCGTCCGCCGACTCCCGAGGCGTCTGCTCCTGCGTCGGCAGGACGAGCGCGGGGGCCGCCGGCACCTCGTACGGGTCGTCGACCCCGGTCAGCCCGCTCAGCTCACCCGCCGCCTGCCGGGCGTACAGACCCTTCACGTCCCGCTCGCTGCACACCTCCACCGGGGTGGCGACATGCACCTCGAGATACGGCGTCCCGCTCTTCTCGTGCCGCAGCCGCACCGCCTCGCGGCTGTCGGCGTACGGGGCGATGACGGGGACGACGGACAGCACGCCGTTGCGCGCCAGGACCTCCGAGACCAGCCCGATCCGCTGCACGTTGGCGGTGCGGTCGGCGCGGCTGAAACCGAGACCGGCGGAGAGGAAGCGGCGGATCTCGTCGCCGTCCAGGACCTCCACGCGGTGTCCCTCGGCCTTCAGCCGCTCACCGAGCAGGCGGGCGATCGTCGTCTTGCCGGCGCTCGGCAGTCCCGTGAGCCAGACCGTGGCCCCCTGGGCCCTCGGAGCGACGGCCCTTGGCGTGCTGGTCATCCGCAACAGTCCTCTTTCCTACCCGGCGTACAACCCGTCGAACGGTAGGTAAGGAGTCTGAGAGGAGTTGTTGAGGAACCTGATGTTTGGCTGAGTGACGCCCGGTGTCCACGGGATCACACCCCGGCGAACTCCGCGCCCGCGTCCCGCAGTCGCTCGTGCAGCCCGTGGAACACGGCCGCCGAACGGGCCCCCGGCCAGTCCCCCGGGAGCAGCCGGGCGGGCAGTCCCGGGTCGGCGTACGGCAGATGGCGCCAGGCGTCCAGGGCGAGGAGGTAGTCCCGGTAGGCCTCCTCGGGCGGGGTGTCCGGCCGTTGCCGCCAGGACCGCAGCACGCTCTCCTGGTGGTCGAGGAACGCCTTGTGCTGCCCGGCGATGGCCGTCAGGTCCCACCAGCGGGCGACCGCCTCGACGGTCGGCGCGAAGCCGAGGTGCTCACCGCGGAAGAAGTCGACGTAGCCGTCGAGCCCCAGCCGTTGCAGGGTGTGCCGGGTCTCCTCGTACAGCCGGGCCGGGGCGATCCACACGCCCGGGGCGGCCGTGCCGAAGCCCAGTCCGGCCAGCCGGGAACGCAGGACGTGCCGCTTCTGCCGCTCCGACTCCGGTACGGAGAACACCGCGAGCACCCAGCTCTCGTCGGCGTCCGGCGCCCAGGCGTAGACGCGCCGGTCGCCGTCGTCGAGCAACTGCACGGCCTCGGGGGAGAGTTCGTACCCGGCCGCGCCCTGCGCGGTACGGGCCGGCAGCAGCAGCCCGCGCCGTTTCAGACGGGACACCGAGGAGCGTACGGAGGGGGCGTCGACGCCGACCGCGGCGAGCAGCCGGATCAGTTCGGCGACGGGCAGCGGGCCCGGCGCGAAGCGGCCGTAGGCGCCGTAGAGCGTGACGATGAGAGACCGAGGTGCGGGCTGGTCGGACACGTTGATCATTTTAGGTCGTCGCCGTCACGGCCGGTCACCATCGGTGTCACGGCCGGTGTGACCTTCGTCGTGCCCGCGGACCACGCCTCGCGAGGGGCGGGGCGGACTCAGGCGGCGACGGTCAGCCGGTCGGCCGGGACGCGGTGGGGGGCCACCACACGGCCGTCGGGGAGGAGTTCACCGGAGTCGTCGAAGACGATCGTGCCGTCGCACAGCAGGTTCCAGCCCTGTTCCGGGTGGGCGGCGACGACGTGCAGGGAGTGGGCGTCGGCCGAAGCGGCGGCGAAGGAGTGGGAACACATGGCGCACCTCCACGTCGGTGCGGGCCGGCCGTCCGGTCGGCCTCGCGTGGAACGACCATGCGCCCGCACCCGCGGGCACCGCCAGAGTGCCGCGGGAAGCGTGACAGCACCAGGACAACTCCAGGACCGTTCGCCGACGACCGGTGCGGACTCGCCACCGAAGGAGTGACGGTCACGGCTGCGGGCCCGTCCTCCCGGTACCAGTGGAATCCCCCCACCACAGGAGGTCTTCCATGTTGCTTCGCCCCGCTCTGGCCGCGGCGGCCGGTGCCGCCCTGTTCCTGCTCGCCGTGCCGGGCCAGGCCGCCACCGCCGACACGACCGAGGCCCTCACCGTCGACGTGGTCGGCACCATCGCCCCCGACGGCACCGTCGCCCTCTCCGGCACCTACCGCTGCCTTGGCAGCACCGGACCGGTCTACATCAGCTCCAACGTCCAGCAGGAGGCCGACGCCATCCGCTACGGCATCGGCGGCAGCCGTGCGGTGTGCGACGGCGCCCTGCACACCTGGCGGAACACCGGCCCGACCCGCTCGGCCGGCCTGAAGCCCGGCTCCGCCCATGTGGAGGCCACGATCACGGAGCTCGAGCCCCATGGCGGCCTGCCCCTGCCCCGCTTCCACGCGCTGCGCCGGCAGGACATCACGCTGGCCGCCCAGGGCTGACGGTGCGGCGCGGACCCGGTGCGGACGCGACCGCGCCGGGTCCGCGGGAGCTCCACCGGTTCTCGGGCCGTGCGGCCGGGCCGGTCAGCGGCGGGCGAGCGCCGGCGCCGGACGTTCCCCCGACCCCCGGACGATCAGGCGGGTGGGCACGGTGAGCGTGCGGGCGCGGGAGCGGTCGCCGTCGAGGCGGGACAGGGCCGTGGTCGCGGCGGTGCGGCCGATCTCCTCGGGGTCCTGGGCGACGACGGTCAGCGCCGGTTCGAGCGCGTCCGCGAGGGCCACGTCGTCGAAGGCGACGACGGCCACGTCCTTGCGCCGGCTGCGGGCGAGTTCGGTCACTATGCCCAGCGCGACGATGTTGTTGCCGGCGAACAGGGCCGTGGGCGGATCGGCCAGTTCCAGCAACTGCGCGGTGGCCGCCGAGGCCCCGTGCTGGTCGTGGGCGTTGGTGACGAGGGAGCGGTCGTCGGGCAGACCGGCCTCGCGCAGCGCCTCGCGGTAGCCGGCCAGCCGCTCACGGCGGGTGTAGAGCTTCACCGGGAGGTCCCCGATGAAGCCGATCCGGCGGTGACCGTGGGCGATCAGATGGGCGACGCCGTCGTGGGCGCCCGAGCGGTTGGTGCTGACGACGCTGTCGGTGGCGAGGCCCGTGCCCGGCCGGTCGAGGAAGACGACGGGCAGCCCGCCGGCCCGGTGGGTCTTGAGGTGGGAGTGGTCGGCGCCGACGGACGGCACGACCATCAGGACGCTCACCCGGCGGGCGAGGAACGTGGCGGTCAGGGCGCGTTCGCGGGCGGGGTCGTCCGCGGAGGACCCCATGAGGAGGGTCAGTCCCCGGTCGCGGACCGTGTCCTCGATGCTGCTGGCCACGGCCCCGAAGAAGGGGTTGCCGAGGTCGGGGATGACGAGTCCGACGGTGGTGTCGGGTCCGCCGACGCGGATGTTGCGCGCCATGAGGTTCGGCTGGAAGCCCAGCCTGGCCACGGCGGCGAGTACCTGTTCCCTGGTCTGCGCGGAGGCGGGTCCGTCCTCGTTGAGGACGCGGGAGACGGTCTTGGCGCTGACACCCACTTCACGGGCGACATCGGCCAGGGTGGGGCGGCGGTTCGCTGCCATGGAGGTGCGGGTCTCCTGTGCTCGTCGGTTCCGCCCGCGGCCTCGGGCAGAACCTTGGAGTCGAATCGTGTCGCCAGAACCTGTGGGGTCCTAGCCGGCCTGGACTCCCGCGGCCTTGGCGGCCTCGGAATCCGTCACGACAGTATCTCCGGCCGCGTCCACGGTGAGTGCGCCGGTCATGATGGCGACGACCTCGGCCATGGAGTAGTCGGAGGGCTTGATCACGGCGGCGCGCCTGCCGAGGCGGTGGACGTGGATCCGGTCGGCGATCTCGAAGACGTGCGGCATGTTGTGGCTGATCAGGACGACCGGCATGCCCCGGTCCCGGACCCGGCGGATCAGGTCCAGGACCTGGCCGGACTCCTTGACGCCGAGGGCGGCGGTGGGCTCGTCCATCACGACGACGGAGCGGGCCCAGGCCACGGACCGGGCGACCGCCACGGCCTGCCGCTGTCCGCCGGAGAGGGTCTCCACCGACTGGGTCAGCGAGCGCAGCCCGATCTTCAGATCGGCCATGTGCTCGGCGGCCTCCTGCCGCATCCGCTTCTTGTCGAGCATCCGGAAGACGGAGCCGAGGACACCGGGGCGCCGTAGTTCCCGCCCGAGGAACATGTTCGAGGCGATGTCCATCGAGGCGGCCACCGCGAGGTCCTGATACACCGTCTCGATGCCGTGGGCGCGGGCGCTCTGCGGCCCGGAGAAGGTGATGGGCTCTCCGTTGAGCCGGATCTCTCCCGCGTCGGGCGCCACCGCGCCGGTGAGCGCCTTGATCAGGCTGGTCTTGCCGGCGCCGTTGTCGCCGATGACGGCGAGGACCTCACCGGGCAGCAGGTCGAAGTCGGCGCCGTCGATGGCGGTGACATGGCCGTAGCGCTTGACCAGACCGCGGGCCTGCAGGACGGGGGTGGGGGAGTCGGTGGCGGTCATCGGGCCTTCTTCCGGGAGATCTGGTCGACGGTCACCGCGAGGATCACCAGCACACCGGTGATCAGGGTCTGGTAGATGGAGGCGACGCCCATCAGCTGCAGCCCGTTGCGGAAGACACCGACGATGAGCACGCCGATGAACGTGCCGAGGACCGAGCCCCGGCCGCCGAAGAGGCTGGTCCCGCCGAGGACGACGGCGGTGATGCTGTCGAGGTTGTCGGTCTGGCCGGCCTGCGGGTCGCCGACCCCGGTGCGCGAGATGAGCAGCAGGGCCGCGACGCCGTAGAGCAGACCCGCGACGCTGTAGATGCCGATGGTGAGCCGGGAGGTGCGGATGCCGTTCAGCCGGGCGGCTTCCTGGCTGTTGCCGAGGGCGTAGACGTGCCGGCCCCAGCCGGTGCCGCTCAGCGCGTAGGCGAAGGCGAGGAAGAGGGCGATGGTGACGAGGGAGCCGTAGGTGATGTCGGTGTGGCCGAGCGGGAAGGTCTCCCCGAGGGCGGTCAGCGGCGCGGGCAGGCTGGTGACCGTCTGTTCCTCGGAGTAGATGTGGGTCAGCGCGAACGCCACGTTGAGCATGCCGAGGGTGACGATGAACGGCGGCAGCGGGATCTTCTGCACCAGCAGCCCGTTGACCAGTCCGAAACCGCCGCAGACGGCGATGCCCAGCGCGATCGCGACGAGCGGGGGAAGGGACCCCTGGGCGGCCATTTTCGCGATCACGATGCTGCCGAACGCCATCACGGCGCCGCAGGACAGATCGATGCCGGCGGTGAGGATGATCAGGGTCTGCCCGATGGCGAGGGTGCCGACGACCATCACCTGCTGCACGATCAGCGAGAAGTTCCCGCCCGTGAGGAACTGGTCGGTGGAGAAGGAGAAGAAGGCGCAGGCCAGGAGGAGGGCGACCAACGGGCCGGTGGTCGGTGCCGTGAGCAGTCTGCGGGCCGTGGTCGGTGCCTTGAGCTCGGCGTACGGCGTGGTCGTGGCTGTCATGCGAAGTCCTTGTCGGAAGACAGAAGTCCTTGTCGGAAGAGACAGGCCCGGCGGGGGAGGGCGGCCCGTACGACGCGGGAGCGCGCCGTACGGGCCGGGCGCGGGCGGCTCAGCCCCAGCAGTTCTCCAGGCCGAACGCGGTGTCCTTGGAGTCGACCCCGGTCTGCGCCTTGTCGGTGATCAGGGTGACGCCGGTGTCGGTGTACCCGGAGGCCTTCTTGCCGTCCTTGGCGTACGTCACCACGGCCTTGACGCCCTCGGCGGCCATCTTCAGCGGGTACTGCTGCGAGGTCGCGGCGATCTTGCCGTCCTTGACGGCCCGGGTGCCGGTGCAGCCGCCGTCGACGGAGACGATCAGGACGTCCTTCTCCCGGCCCTTGGCCTTCAGCGCGGTGTACGCGCCGAGGGCGGCCGGCTCGTTGATCGTGTAGACGACGTTGATGTCCGGCTCCTTCTGGAGGCAGTTCTCCATCGCCGTCTGGCCCTTGGCCTGGTCGCCGCCGGTGTCCTGGGCGCAGACCACGTCCTTGTCGGTGGCGCCGAAGCCCTTGAGGAAACCGTCGTGCCGCTGGACGCCGACGGAGACGCCCGGCGCGAGGTCGAGGGTGGCTATCTTCGCGGTCTTGCCCGTCATCGCCGCCTTGGCGTACTCGCCGATGAGCTGCCCGGCCTTGAGGTTGTCGGTGGCGAAGAGGGCGTCGACCGCGCTCTCCGGCTCGGTCGGCGTGTCCAGCGCGATGACCAGGACGCCCTTGGCGCGGGCCTTCGCGATCGCGGGCACGATGGCCTTGGAGTCGCTCGGGGTGATCAGGATGCCCTTCACCCCGGAGGCCACCATGTTCTCCATGGCGGTCACCTGACCGGCGTTGTCCCCGTCGAACTTGCCTGCGGCGGTGACCAGTTGGGCGCCGTTCTCCTTGGCGGCCTGCTCCGCGCCCTCCTTCATCTTCACGAAGAACGGGTTGGTGTCCGTCTTGGTGATCAGACCGACCTTGACGCTGCCCGAGCCCGATCCGGAGCTCGCGGAGTCCGAGCCGGAGCCGGACCCGCAGGCCGTGAGGGTCAGGGCCGCGACGCCGGTGACAGCGGCGGCTCTGAGGAGGGAGGTGGACAGGCGAGAGGTGCGAGACATGAACGACTCCTGCGGGATTGCGAGCGGCGCGGCCGGCATCGAGGGATGCCGTCCCGAGTTGTCATCGTTGACTTATGTCATCGTTGACACTGCATGGCGAGGATGATGGACTCCGTCTCCCGGAAACGTCAATGCCCTCCACGCGTCACGAATCAGCAACGTCCGCCGGCCGTCGGCACCGCCGCACGGCCACCGTCCCACGGCTGCCGTCCCACGGTCGCCGGCAGAGAAGAGCAGCCCATGAGCCCGCGTCAGATCATCGTCCTGGGGGAGTGCGTCGCGGACGCGTTCACCCAGCCCGCGAGCGCCCCGAACGAACTCGCCCTGCGGGTCCTGCCGGGCGGCGGACCAGCCAACACGGCCGTGTCGCTGGCCCGCCTGGGCACCCCCGCCCGCTTCCTGGCGCGCCTGTCCGGCGATGTCTTCGGGCGGCTGTTCCGCGCCCATCTGGAGGCGTCCGGGGTGGACCTGTCGTACGCCGTCGAGGCCGCCGAACCCAGCACCCTCGCCGTGGCCGAACTCGACGACCGCGGCCAGGCCGCCTTCTCCTTCCACGCCCAGAACACCGCCGACTGGCAGTGGACGCCGGACGAGCTGGCCCGCGTGGACCTGTCCGGCACGGCGTGCGTGCACACCGGTTCCCTGGCCCTGGTCCGCGCGCCCGGCGCGGCGGCCGTCGAGGACTTCCTGGCCACCGCCGCCTCCCGGGCGACCGTCAGCATCGACCCCAACGTGCGCCCACTCCTGGTCGCTCCCGACGTCTACCGCGCCCGGCTGACCCGCTGGTGCGCCCTCGCCGACATCCTCCGGCTGAGCGAGGACGACCTGCACCTCCTGCTCCCCGGCACCCCGCCCGAGCGGGCCTGCGACCTCTGGCACGCGGCCGGGGCACGGCTCGTCGTGATCACCCGCGGCGCCGAGGGCGCCCTGGCCTCGCTCGACGGCGCACGGGTGCGGGTGCCCGCGGTGACCACCGAGGTCGTCGACACGGTCGGCGCGGGCGACTCCTTCACCGCCGGGCTGCTGCACCACCTCGGCGAGCGCGGCCTCCTCGGCGGCCGGCTCACCGGCCTCCGCCTCGACGACGTCGCCGAGGCCTGCCGCTTCGCCGCCCGGGTCGCCGCCCTGACCTGCTCGGTCGCCGGCCCCAACCCGCCCTGGCGGAACCGGCTGGAGGAGCTCGTCCCCCCGTTCACCGACGCAGTCCGCGACTGAAAGGACCCACGGACCATGACGAAGACACTGCTCGCCGAGTTCACCGCACGCGAGGGCGCCGAGGACGAGGTGGCGCGCCTCGTCCTGGAGTACGCCCGGACGGTGCGCGAGGAGGAGGGGAACCTGGCCTTCGAGGTGTACACCAGGGCGGCCGTCCCGCGCGCCTACTGGATCTTCGAGGTGTACCGGGACGAGGACGCCTTCCAGGCGCACCTGCGGGCCCCGTACGGCGGCCCCTTCAACGCGGCGCTCGTCCCGCTGATCGAGGAGGACGCCTCGGTGCTGACGTTCCTGGATCCGGTGACATGACGAACGAGAGGGGGAAGACCCACCTCTCGCCACTGACAACCTATAGCGCACCGGGGGGCTTGCGGCAAGGCCCCCCTCGTACCGCAAAATCGCAGGCCGTGGCCGGAATTCTGCGAAAAAGGGGTATGCACCAAGTGCCTGTACCGAGCGCGTTCGACCTTCCCGACCAGCTCTCCCACAAGGCCGATCCGGCGCTGATCGCCGCGGACGAACGGCACTTCGCGGCGATCGCGGAGTGCCTGGAGCAGTCGATCGCCGAACTGTCCGACCGTCTCGACGCGGAGCTCAGGGCGCCCGGCGGCACCGGTCGGCAGGCGATGGACCGGGACATCGAGGTCCATCGCCTGACCGGCCGGCTGCGGACCCTGCGCCGGTTCGGACTGGACCTGTGCCTCGGGCACATGGCCGGCGAGGACGGCTCCGCACCCGTGTACGTCGGCCGGCTCGGTCTCACGGACAGCGAGGGCCGCCGACTGCTGATCGACTGGCGCTCCCCGGCGGCCGAGCCGTTCTTCGCCGCGACCCACGCCGACCCGATGGGGCTCGCCAGCCGCCGCCGCTACCGCTGGACCCGGGGCCGGATCAGCGACTACTGGGACGAGGTGTTCACCGCCGAGGGGTTCGAGGGCCACGCCGCCGCCCTCGACGACCAGTCCGCCTTCATCGCCGGCCTGGGCGGCGACCGGTCGGAGCGGATGCGGGACGTGCTCTCCACCATCCAGGCCGACCAGGACGCCATCATCCGGGCGGGCTCGCGCGGCGCCCTCGTCGTCGACGGCGGCCCGGGCACCGGCAAGACCGTCGTCGCCCTGCATCGCACCGCCCATCTGCTCTACTCCGACCCGCGCCTCGGACACCGCCGGGGCGGCGTGCTGTTCGTCGGCCCGCATCGCCCCTATCTGTCGTACGTCGCCGACGTCCTGCCGAGCCTCGGCGAGGAGGGCGTCCAGACCTGCGTCCTGCGCGACCTCGTTCCCGAGGGGGCCGGGGCGGCCGTCGAGACCGACCCCGGGGTGGCCCGGCTGAAGGCGTCCGCGGACCTCGTGAAGGCGATCGAGAAGGCGGTGCGGTTCTACGAGGAGCCGCCCGCCGAGGGCATGACGGTCACCGTCGACCTGACCGACGTACGGCTGACCGCCGCCGACTGGGCCGAGGCGTTCGACGCGCCCGAGCCCGGCACCCCGCACAACGAGGCCCGCAACCAGATCTGGGAGAAGCTCGTCGAGATCCTGCGGGACCGGTACGACGGCGACGACCTCCCGCCCGAGCAGTTCCGCCGGGCGCTACGACAGGACAAGGAGCTCATCGGGACCCTCCAGCGCGCCTGGCCGCTGCTGGAGGCGGCCGACCTGGTGGGGGACCTGTGGTCGGTGCCCGCCTATCTGCGGATGTGCGCTCCCTGGCTGAGCCCCGACGACGTACGACGGCTCCAGCGCGCCGACCCGCAGGCCTGGACGGTGTCCGACCTGCCGCTGCTGGACGCGGCACGGCAGCGGCTCGGCGACCCGGAGGCGGCGCGGCGCACACAGCGGAACAAGGCCGTCCTCGCCGCCCAGCGCGAGCGCATGTCCCACGTCGTCGACAACCTGATCCACGCCGTGGCCGACTCCGGCGCCGACGGCGACGACGGCGAGGGCCTGGTGACCATGCTGCGCGGCGCGGACGCCCGGGTCAGCCTGGTCGACGAGTCCGAACTGCCCGTCCTCGCCCCGGATCTCCTCGCCGGCCCGTTCGCGCACATCGTCGTCGACGAGGCCCAGGAACTCACCGACGCCGAATGGCAGATGCTGCTCTCCCGCTGCCCGTCCCGCAGCCTCACCATCGTCGGCGACCGCGCCCAGGCCCGGCACGGTTTCACCGAGTCGTGGGGCGCACGCCTCGAGCGGATCGGCCTCGACCGGATCGACCTGGCCTCCCTGTCCGTCAACTACCGGACACCGGCGGAGATCATGGCGGAGGCCGAGCCGGTCATCCGGGCCGCGCTCCCGGACGCCAACGTCCCGACCTCGATCCGCAGCAACGGCGTCCCCGTCGTCCACGGCTCGGTCGCGGATCTGGACGCGACCCTCGACGCATGGCTCGCCGCCCACTCCGAGGGCATCGCCTGCGTCATCGGCGCCCCGTCCTTCCCCGGGACACCCCGCGTCCGCTCCCTGCCCCCGGAACTGACCAAGGGCCTCGAGTTCGACCTGGTCGTCCTCGTCGAGCCCGAGACGTTCGGCACGGGCGTGGAAGGAGCCGTCGACCGCTATGTCGCGATGACCCGCGCCACCCGGCAACTCGTCGTCCTGACGGGCTCCTGACGGCTCCTGACGTCAGATGTCCCGGAAGATCTCGATCTGCGCCCCGATCGAGTTCAGCCGCTCGGCGAGATCCTCGTAGCCCCGGTTGATGACGTACACGTTCCGCAGCACGGAGGTGCCCTCGGCCGCCATCATCGCCAGCAGGACGACCACGGCCGGGCGCAGGGCCGGCGGGCACATCATCTCGGCGGCGCGCCAGCGGGTCGGACCCTCCACCAGGACCCGGTGCGGATCGAGTAGCTGGAGCCGGCCACCGAGCCGGTTGAGGTCGGTGAGATAGATCGCCCGGTTGTCGTAGACCCAGTCGTGGATGAGGGTCTTGCCCGACGCGACGGCCGCGATGGCCGCGAAGAACGGGACGTTGTCGATGTTCAGGCCGGGGAACGGCATCGGGTGGATCTTGTCGATCGGCGCCTCCAGTTTGGAGGGCCGCACGGTCAGGTCCACCAGCCGGGTGCGGCCGTTGTCGGCGAAGTACTCGGGCGTGCGGTCGTGGTCGAGGCCCATCTCCTCCAGGACCGCCAGCTCGATCTCCAGGAACTCGATGGGGACGCGGCGCACGGTCAGCTCCGACTCCGTGACCACGGCGGCGGCCAGCAGGCTCATCGCCTCGACCGGGTCCTCGGAGGGGGAGTAGTCGACGTCGGCGTCGATGTCCGGGACACCGTGCACGGTGAGGGTGGTGGTGCCGATGCCCTCGACCCGCACGCCCAGGGCCTCCAGGAAGAAGCACAGGTCCTGGACCATGTAGTTGGAGGAGGCGTTGCGGATGACGGTCACCCCGTCGTGCCGGGCGGCGGCCAGCAGCGCGTTCTCGGTGACCGTGTCCCCGCGCTCGGTCAGCACGATCGGCCGGTCGGGGCGTACGGCGCGGTCGACGACGGCGTGGTACTGCCCCTCGGTCGCCGCGATGTCCAGCCCGAACCGGCGCAGCGCGATCATGTGCGGCTCGATGGTCCGCGTGCCCAGGTCGCAGCCGCCGGCGTAGGGCAGCTTGAAGGCGTCCATGCGGTGCAGCAGCGGGCCGAAGAACATGATGATCGACCGGGTGCGCACGGCGGCGTCGGCGTCGATCGCCGCCATGTCCAGCTCCGCCGGCGGCACGATCTCCAGGTCGACGCCGCCGTTGATCCAGCGGGTGCGCACCCCGATGGAGTTGAGCACCTCGAGCAGACGGTAGACCTCCTCGATCCGGGCCACCCGGCGCAGCACCGTGCGCCCCCGGTTGAGCAGGGAGGCGCACAGCAGGGCCACGCAGGCGTTCTTGCTGGTCTTCACATCGATGGCGCCGGACAGCCGGCGGCCGCCCACCACGCGCAGATGCATCGGTCCCGCGTAGCCCAACGAGACGATCTCACTGTCCAGCGCCTCACCGATTCGAGCGATCATCTCAAGGCTGATGTTCTGGTTGCCGCGCTCGATCCGGTTGACGGCGCTCTGACTGGTGTTGAGCGCCTCGGCGAGCTGTGCCTGTGTCCAGCCACGGTGCTGCCGGGCATCACGGATGAGCTTGCCGATGCGTACGAGGTAGTCGTCTGCCATGAGGCTGAGGTTATCTCAGATATGAGATGGCGCCTCTTGGGGGGTCCGTTCGGGTGACTCCCCGTCAACGGCGCCTGGTCGTCCGCGTGCGACGCCACCCGAACGGTCCGGGCAGATCCATCGATGTCGTACGACGTCCGGTGCTGCTGTGGGTGTGCCGCGGACCGCCTCGGCCGCCCGTGGTGATCGACCAGGAGCGCCGGTTGATGTTCAGGCGCACCCCGGGGAGGATGCGGAAGCTCTTGCGGAAGGTGAGGGGCACGGGACCTCCTTCTGTTGTCGCCTTGCTGTGGTCGCCCTTCTGTCGTCGTCTACCCCCGCGCCGCCCTGTGCCACATTCTGATCTCGGTCGGCGGGATGTGCTCGGCGAAGCGGCCGTCGGCCGCTTCCCGCAGGAGCAGCTCGCGCAGCTCGCGCTCGAAGTCCGCCAGTCGGTCGCCGAACAGGTGGGGCGCCGAGTCGGACCGGGAGAACGCCCACGCCACGAGGTCGTCCGCCGTCCGCGGGACGACCTGTCCGGCCGGTACGACATGACGGCCGGCGTGCGTGAAACCGGCGGCGGCGAAGACGGCGTCCTCCCCGCCCGGGGTGCCGTTCACGAGCACGCCCTGTCCCGCGCGGCGTACCGGGCCGAGGTATCGCCGCACCAGGTCGCCGATCAGCGGGTACGGGGGAGGGGGCAGCGGCAGCGGCTCGGTGGCCGGGGGCGGGTCCTTGAGGTCGCCGAGATGGACGAGCGTGCCACCCGGCTCCAGCATTGCGAGCACGGCGGCGGCGACCCGCTCGCGCTCCGTCCAGTGGAAGGACTGCGCGAACACCACGACCCGGAACTCACCCAGCCCGGCCGGCAGCTCCTCGGCCCGGGCGGTCACCCAGCGCGCGTTGTCTACCCCGTCCCGCCGGGCCCGCCGCGCGGCCTCGGCCAGCATGTCCTCGTCCGGATCGAGCCCGACCGCCTCGGTGAAGAACCGGGCCAGCGGCAGCGTCACGATCCCGGGCCCGCAGCCCACGTCGAGCAGCCGCCCCCGCCCGTCCAGCCCGAGCACCCGGGCGAGCGACTCGCCGAACCCGGGCGCGTACGGCATCCGCCCCCGCTCGTAATGGACCGCGCTCCCCTGAAAGAGCGTCCTGTCCCACTCCCACCCCTCGGGCATGCCGGCTCCCCTCGCCGGGAGAGAGCCTAGGGGTGTGACGGGGCCCGGGCATGACCATCCGGCCCCCATGTACTAGAGTTATCTCGACATCGAGATATCTGCCGAGGCGCACCGCAGCCGCCACCCTAGTAAGGATTGCCTAACTTAGCCTTACCTTAGCGGATCGGCCAAGCCCGCGTGGCGGCAGGATGCGGTGGTACGCGCACATCAATGAAGGAGACCGTCGTGTCGGCGAACAGCTTCGACGCCCGCAGCACGCTGCAGGTGGGCGACGAGTCGTACGAGATCTTCCGCCTGGACAAGGTGGAGGGCTCGGCCCGACTCCCCTACAGCCTCAAGGTCCTGCTGGAGAACCTGCTCCGCACGGAGGACGGCGCGAACATCACCGCCGACCACATCCGCGCCCTCGGCAGCTGGGACTCCCAGGCCCAGCCCAGCCAGGAGATCCAGTTCACGCCGGCCCGCGTCATCATGCAGGACTTCACCGGCGTCCCCTGTGTCGTGGACCTCGCCACCATGCGTGAGGCCGTGAAGGAGCTGGGCGGCGACCCGGCGAAGATCAACCCGCTCGCCCCCGCCGAGCTGGTCATCGACCACTCCGTCATCGCCGACAAGTTCGGCACCCCGGACGCCTTCGGCCAGAACGTCGAGCTGGAGTACGGCCGCAACAAGGAGCGCTACCAGTTCCTGCGCTGGGGCCAGACCGCGTTCGACGAGTTCAAGGTCGTCCCGCCGGGCACCGGCATCGTCCACCAGGTGAACATCGAGCACCTCGCGCGCACCGTCATGGTCCGTGGCGGCCAGGCCTACCCCGACACCCTGGTCGGCACCGACTCGCACACCACCATGGTCAACGGCCTCGGCGTCCTCGGCTGGGGCGTCGGCGGCATCGAGGCCGAGGCCGCGATGCTCGGCCAGCCGGTCTCCATGCTCATCCCGCGCGTCGTCGGCTTCAAGCTCACCGGCGAGCTGCCCACCGGCACCACCGCCACCGACCTCGTGCTCACCATCACCGAGATGCTGCGCAAGCACGGCGTCGTCGGCAAGTTCGTCGAGTTCTACGGCGAGGGCGTGGCCGCGACGAGCCTCGCCAACCGCGCCACCATCGGCAACATGTCCCCGGAGTTCGGCTCCACCGCCGCGATCTTCCCGATCGACGACGAGACCCTGAACTACCTCAAGCTCACCGGCCGCTCCGCCCAGCAGGTCGCGCTCGTCGAGGCGTACGCCAAGGAGCAGGGCCTCTGGCTGGACCCGAAGGCCGAGCCGGACTTCTCCGAGAAGCTCGAGCTGGACCTGTCGACCGTCGTCCCCTCGATCGCCGGCCCGAAGCGCCCGCAGGACCGCATCGTCCTCGCGAACGCCGCCGAGCAGTTCAAGGCCGACGTACGCAACTACGTGGACGTCGTCGACGAGGCCGGCCAGGAGTCCTTCCCGGCCTCCGACGCCCCGGCCGTCGCCCCCAACGGCGCCCCGTCCAACCCGGTCACCGTCACCGCCCCCGACGGCTCGACCTACGAGATCGACCACGGCGCCGTCACCGTCGCCGCGATCACCTCCTGCACCAACACCTCCAACCCGTACGTCATGGTCGCCGCCGCGCTGGTGGCCAAGAAGGCGGTGGAGAAGGGCCTGACCCGCAAGCCCTGGGTCAAGACCACCCTCGCCCCCGGCTCCAAGGTCGTCACCGACTACTTCGACAAGGCGGGCCTGACCCCCTACCTCGACAAGGTCGGCTTCAACCTCGTCGGCTACGGCTGCACCACCTGCATCGGCAACTCCGGCCCGCTGCCGGAGGAGGTCTCCAAGGCCGTCAACGACCACGACCTGGCCGTGACCTCGGTCCTCTCGGGCAACCGCAACTTCGAGGGCCGCATCAACCCCGACGTCAAGATGAACTACCTGGCCTCCCCGCCGCTGGTCGTCGCGTACGCCATCGCGGGCTCCATGAAGGTGGACATCACCAAGGACGCCCTCGGCACCGACCAGGACGGCAACCCGGTCTTCCTGAAGGACATCTGGCCCTCCGAGGCCGAGGTCAACGACGTCGTGGCCAACGCCATCGGCGAGGACATGTTCAACAAGTCCTACTCCGACGTCTTCGCGGGCGACCTGCAGTGGCAGTCCCTGCCCGTCCCGACCGGCAACACCTTCGAGTGGGACGCCGAGTCGACGTACGTCCGCAAGCCCCCGTACTTCGAGGGCATGGGCATGGACCCGGAGCCGGTCTCCGACATCTCCGGCGCCCGCGTCCTCGCCAAGCTGGGCGACTCGGTCACCACCGACCACATCTCCCCGGCCGGCGCCATCAAGGCCGACACCCCGGCCGGCAAGTACCTCACCGAGCACGGTGTGGAGCGTCGTGACTTCAACTCCTACGGCTCCCGCCGAGGCAACCACGAGGTCATGATCCGCGGCACCTTCGCCAACATCCGCCTGCGCAACCAGATCGCGCCGGGCACCGAGGGCGGCTACACGCGCGACTTCACGCAGGCCGACGCCCCGGTGGCGTTCATCTACGACGCCTCCCGCAACTACATCGAGCAGGGCATCCCGCTGGTCGTCCTGGCCGGCAAGGAGTACGGCTCCGGCTCGTCCCGCGACTGGGCCGCCAAGGGCACCGCCCTCCTCGGCGTCAAGGCCGTCATCGCCGAGTCGTACGAGCGCATCCACCGCTCGAACCTCATCGGCATGGGCGTCCTGCCCCTCCAGTTCCCGGAGGGCGCCACCGCCGAGTCCCTCGGCCTCACCGGCGAGGAGACCTTCTCCTTCACCGGCGTCGAGGAGCTCAACAACGGCACCACCCCGCGCACGGTGAAGGTCACCACCGACACCGGCGTCGAGTTCGACGCGGTCGTCCGCATCGACACCCCCGGCGAGGCGGACTACTACCGCAACGGCGGCATCATGCAGTACGTGCTGCGCAGCCTGATCCGCAAGTAGCCGACCCGGCACAGCAGTCGAGGGCCGCATTCCCGCACCGGGGATGCGGCCCTCCGCGTGCTCCTCCCCGTGTTCCCTTCGCCGCGTTTCGTCCCGGGTCATCGCCGGCCCCCAGGCTGAACACAGGATTCCCCCAGCGGACGGGGACAGAATCGGGACATGACCGCCACCCCCGGGTACCGCGACGGACGCGTCCGCGTCCTGATCGTCGACGACGAACCCGCGCTCACCGAAGTGCTGTCCGTGGCCGTCACCGAGGCGGGCTGGCGCCCCTACCCGGTACCCGACGGGCACAGCGCGCTGCGCGAGGCCCGCCGCAGCGCCCCGCACGCCGTCGTCCTCGACGGCATGCTGCCCGACCTCGACGGCATCCAGGTCCTGCGCCGCCTGCGCTACGAGAACCCCGGGCTGCCCGTTCTCATGCTCACCGGCCGCGACGCCGTCGAACACCGCCTCGACGGACTCGAGAACGGCGCCGACGACTACGTCACCAAGCCCTTCTCCCTCCAGGAGGTCGTGCTGCGGCTGCGCGGACTGCTGCGCCGCTCCGGCGCCGAACGCGTCCGCGCCGACGACTCCGTCCGCGTCCTCGGCGACCTCGTCGTCGCCGCCGAGTCCAGAGAGGTGCACCGCGCCGGCGCCTCCGTCGCCCTCACCGCCAAGGAGTTCGACCTGCTCAGCCTGCTCGTGGAGCACCCCCGTCAGGTGCTGAGCAAGGCCCAGATCCTCGACCGGGTCTGGAGCAGCTCCTTCGACGGCGGCGGCAACCTCGTCGAGGTGTACATCTCCAGCCTGCGCCGCAAGATCGACCGGGGCCGCGCGCCCATGATCCACACCGTGCGGGGGCTGGGATACGCCATCAGGCCGGTGGAGGACGGCAGATGAACGCCCACCGGTTCGGCGGCCGCTCCCTGCGCACCCGCCTCCTCCTCTTCATCACCGCCGTCCTGGTCGTCGTCTGCGCCGCGATGGCACTCACCACTGTCTTCGCCCAGCGCACCTATCTGCTGGGCAACCTCGACGACCGGGTCACCAACGCGGCCGAACGCAGCCTGGGCGGGGCCTCGCTCCACCCGGACCTCGCGAGCGATCTGACCTTCCTCAACGAGAGCGGCCACCCGGCCGGCATGCTCGCCGCCCGCCTGGACGCCGACGGCGGTGTCGTCGCGGCGGCCACCGTCGGCCAGGACGCCCCGCCCCAGCGCCTCAGCGACGCCCAGACGGCGGCGCTGACCGGCGTCGACACCGACGGCTCCTTCCACACCCGGACCGTCCCCGGCCTCGGCACCTACCGCCTCACCGCCCTCGACAACCACGGGGTCCGGGTCCTCACCGGCCTCCCCATGGACGACGTCCAGGACATGATCAGCGGCCTGGTCGTCATCGAGGCCGTCGTCGCCGCGGCGGGCCTGACCACCGCCGGTGTCGTCTGTGCGATCGTCATACGGCGCCAGCTGCGCCCACTCGGCCGGGTCGCCGCCACCGCCGTGGAGGTCTCCCACGCACCCCTGTGCCGGGGCGAGGTCACCGGCCTCACCCGGGTCCCCGAACGCGACACCGACCCCGGCAGCGAGGCCGGCCAGGTCGGCGCCGCCCTCAACCGCATGATCGACCACGTCGAGTCCTCGCTCGCCGAACGCCAGCGCAGCGAGGAACGGGTGCGCCGCAGCGAGGAACGCATGCGCCGCTTCCTCGCCGACGCCAGCCATGAACTGCGCACCCCGCTCGCCTCCATCGCCGGCTACGCGGAACTGATGAACCGCGGCACCGACCGCATCGAACCGGGCCTGGCCTGGCGCCGGGTCACCGCCGAGTCCGCCCGGATGACCGGCCTGGTCGAGGACCTGCTCCTGCTCGCCCGCCTCGACGAGGGCCGGCCGCTGCGGTCCGCCGAGGTCGACCTCGCCGCACTGGCCGCCGAGGCGGTCTGGGACGCGCGGGCCGCGGGCGGCGGCCACGACTGGCGGCTCGAACTCCGCCTGGACGCCTCGCCCCTGGTCCTCGGCGACGAGGCCCGCCTCCACCAGGTCGTGGCCAACCTGCTGGCCAACGCCCGTGTGCACACCCCCGTCGGCACCCGGGTGCTGGTGATCGTGCAGGCCGGGGACGGCCTCGCCACCGTCCGGGTCCGCGACGACGGCCCCGGCATCCCGCCCGACCTGCTGCCCACCGTCTTCGAACGCTTCACGCGCGCCGACGCCTCCCGCGCCCGCGCCACCGCGGGCACCGGCTCCGGGCTCGGCCTCGCCATCGTCGCCGCGATCACCACCGCCCACGGCGGCCGCATCGGCGTCCACAGCGAACCCGGCCGCACCGAGTTCACCGTCGAACTCCCCCTGACCGAAGACCTCACCCCCGACACCCTGACCTGGAGCTCCCGGGCGTCGCTGCTGTGATCGCGGACAGGTGACGGAGCTGCCGCGCCGGCACCTGCCGACCTCCCCCCACCACCACTGACGGCCCCGCGGGCCGAGAGCGCCGTACGAGACCGTTTACAAGTCGGCCGTACGGCGCTACCTTCCGCCACAGACGAGGTGGGAGCGCTCCCATATGCGGGACCCCGACGGACCGGAACCCGCCGGAGCCCCGCCGAGGGGCCGCTCCCGCCTCGTGCACCCGCACCCGGATCCCGCGCCACCACCCCCACCTGCACGGTCCGTACACGGAAGGACGGACTCGCCATGTCTGTCATGATCGCGACACGTACACCGAGGGCCGGCTTACGTTCCCGAGCCCTCCTCCTCGTCCTCCTGGCCCTGCTGGCCACCGTCCCCGCCATCGGTCTGATCGTCACGACCGGCGCCCCGGCCGAGGCCCACGGCACCCCCATGAAACCCGCCAGCCGCACCTTCCTGTGCTGGCAGGACGCGCTGACCGACACCGGTGAGATCAAGCCGGTCAACCCGGCCTGCAAGAACGCCCAGCAGGTCAGCGGCACCACGCCGTTCTACAACTGGTTCTCCGTGCTGCGCTCCGACGGCGCCGGCCGCACCCGCGGCTTCGTCCCGGACGGCCAGTTGTGCAGCGGCGGCAACACCAACTTCACCGGCTTCAACGCCGCCCGCGCCGACTGGCCGCTGACCCATCTCACCTCGGGCGCGACCGTCGACTTCTCCTACAACGCCTGGGCGGCGCACCCGGGATGGTTCTACGTCTACGTCACCAAGGACGGCTTCGACCCGACCAAGACCCTCACCTGGGACGACATGGAGTCCCAGCCCTTCCTCACCGTCGACCACCCGCCGCTCAACGGCTCCCCGGGCACGGTCGACGCCAACTACTCCTGGAGCGGGCGGCTTCCGGCGAACAAGTCGGGCCGCCACATCATCTACATGGTCTGGCAGCGCTCCGACAGCCAGGAGACCTTCTACTCCTGCTCCGACGTCGTGTTCGACGGCGGCAACGGCGAGGTGACCGGCATCCATGAGCCGGGCAACCCCAACGAGCCCGTCCCCGGCGCCTGCACCGCCACCCGCCGCACCACGAACAGCTGGAACGGCGGCTACCAGTCCGAGGTGACCGTCACCAACTCCGGTGACGTCCCCATGCTCGGCTGGATGGTCGACTGGACCCTGCCCGCCGGCCAGACGGTGAACAGCCTCTGGAACGGCAACGCCACCTACACCGGCCAGGCGGTGATGGTCCACAACGCCGACTGGAACGGCTCCCTGAGTCCGGGCCAGAGCACGACCTTCGGATACGTCGTCTCCGGCACCGGCGGCGACAGCGCCACGACCCTTCCCTGCCGGGTCGGCTGACCGGCCGACGCCCTGCACGACCCCGGCGACGTCGCCGGGGTCGTGCAGGGCTCGGGCGACGCACGGTGCGCGACACCGGGGGAGCGACCCGTCCGACGCCCGCCCCCCTTCCGCGCGGGCGAGCAGCCGTACCGGATCGGCGTCGGCCCCATCGCGGCCACCCACGCGCCGGGCGGCAGCACGAGGTCGGCATCCGCGCCCTGGCACTCAGCGGCGGCACGGGACCCGAGGCGCGGTTCCGGGTGCGGACCCCCGCCGGGATCACGGCCACCCCGGCCGAGGGCACGGTGGTCGACGGCGCACGGCGGATCACCCTCGCCTTCTCCGCGTCCCCCGCCCAGGGCTTCTACGACGTGCACATCACCGTGACCTCGGGCGACACCGCGGGCGAGCAGCCCGTCGCCCTGACCGTGGCCGCCCCCGGCACGCGGCCCGCGACAACACCGGGGTCTCCGACGACGAGGGCGACCACGACGAGGCGGACCACGGAGCGTGTACCGGAACGTGGCCGGGGCGGACAAGGACCCGGTGGCGACCCATGTGTTCGCCACCCGGCCGTTCACGGCGCCGGACGGAGAAGGCGATCACCCGCGTCACCCTGCCCGGCGACCCGGACCTCCCTATGTTCACCCTCGCGACCCGCTGAGCTCCAACACCTCGCCCAACCAGTCGAGTTGGCGCCGCACCTGGACCGCGTCGCCGCCCTCGTGCCCGTTGAACGGGTAGGCGTGCATCTCCTTGCGGGGGTCCACGCCGGAGAGCTCGCCGTAGCGGTTGAAGGCGGCGTACGCCCCGCTCGGCGGGCACACCGTGTCCCGCAGCCCCGTACCGAAGTGGGCCGGGGCCTGGGCGCGGCGGGCGAAGGACACGCCTTCCACGTAGGCGAGGGTGCGGTAGGCGCCCTGTTCGGCGCCGCGGTGCACCGCGAGGTACGCGGCGATCTCGCCGTAGGGCCCCGCGTCGGTGAGGTCCAGGGCGCGGCGGATGCCGCACAGCAGTGGGGCCGTGACCACGACGGCGGCGAGGTCCGGGACCAGACCCGCCACGGCGAGGGCGAGACCGCCGCCCTGACTGTTGCCGACGGCCGCGATCCGGCCGGGGTCCACGCCGGGCAGCGCGCGCAGGGCCGTCACCGCCCGCACGGCGTCCGTGATCAGCCGGCGGTAGTGGTAATCCCGCGGGGCGCGCAGGCCCCGGACGGCCGGGCCGGGGCCGCCGGGCGCCTGGGCGTGCGGGTCGGGTGTGGCGCCGCCGTTGCCGTACTGGTCGCCCTGGCCGCGGTTGTCCATCAGCAGATGTGCGTATCCGGCGTTCACCCAGGTCAGGCGTTCGTGGGGGAGGCCGCGGCCGCGGCCGTAGCCGGCGTACTCGACGACCGCGGGCAGCGGGTCGAGGACCCCGGCCGGACGGGAGTACCAGGCACGGACCGGGTCCCCGGCGAAGCCCCGGAACGTCACGTCCCAGGTCGTGGTCAGCACGAGGCCGGTCTCGACCGGGTCGGCCGACACCAACGCGTCGTCCTGCGCGGCCTCCTTCAGGGTGTGCTGCCAGAACGCGTCGAAGTCGGCGGGCTCCTCGGGCAGGAACCGGTAGCTCTCCAGCTCGCTCGGCGGCAGGTCGAACGCGGACACGGTGGCACCTCGCAGGAATCGGTCCGGACGGGGAAAGTTGCGGAGCAGTTCGGCGGTGCGCTTCGGGGTTCTACCCCGTCTCCTCGCGTTCCAACGCCCTTCATCCGCCTCGGGCGTCTCGCGTCGCACCCATTGACAGCGCTTTCTGAGTGCCCCTAAGTTGCCGCGAAGTTACCGGTAAGAGCTCGAAAGTTTCGGTACCGCGTTCCCGTCATGGGAGGCCCGAGCATGAGCACCTCCACCACACCGGCCCCACCGCCCGGCACCCAGGACCCGCCCCGGGCGTCCGTCCGCCCCGCCCCTTCGCCCGCGCGTCCCGGCTGGCGCAGAGCGCTGCGCCGGGACTGGCGGCTGTATTCGCTGGCCGTGCTGCCGCTGCTGTTCTTCCTGGTCTTCCGCTATCTGCCGATGATCGGCAACGTCATCGCGTTCCGCCGGTTCGAGCCGGGCGGTTCGATCCTGGGGGAGCAGTGGGTGGGGCTGCGCTATGTGCGGATGTTCCTGACCGACCCCACCTTCTGGCAGGTCTTCCGCAACACCCTGTGGCTGGGCGCGTTGACGCTCCTCTTCTGCTTCCCGGTCCCGATCGTGCTGGCGCTGCTGCTCAACGAGGTCCGCCGACGCTCGCTGAAACGGTTCGTGCAGTCGGTGTCGTATCTGCCGCACTTCCTGTCGATCGTGATCGTCGCCGGCATCACCCTGCAGATGCTCGCCGTGGACGGCCCGGTCAACCATGTCCTCGGCTGGTTCGGCCACGACCCGATCCGGTTCGTCCAGGAACCCGGCTGGTTCCGCACGATCTACGTCGGCTCGGAGATCTGGCAGACCGCCGGCTGGGGCACGATCCTCTACCTCGCCGCGCTCACCACGATCGACGAGGACCTCTACGAGGCCGCCCGTATCGACGGCGCCAACCGCTGGCAGCAGATCTGGCACGTCACGCTGCCCGGCATCCGCCCCACCATGATCACCCTGCTGATTCTCAACATCGGCACCTTCATGGCGGTCGGCTTCGAGAAGATCCTGCTGCTGTACAACGCCCTGACCTACCCGACGGCCGACGTGGTCTCCACCTACCTCTACCGCGCAGGCGTGGAGTCCAACAGCTTCAGCTACGCCGCCGCGATCGGCCTGTTCGAGGCGGTCATCGGCCTGGTGCTGGTCACCTCCGCGAACCAGCTCTCGCGCCGCACCGTGGGGACGAGCCTGTGGTGAGCCCGACGCGGCGGGAGAGCCGCTCCTACCGGGTCTTCCGGGGCGTCAACGCGGTGATCCTCACGCTGGTCGTGGTGGTGACCCTGTACCCGTTCCTCAACATCGTCGCCCGTTCCCTCAGCGGCGAACGCCAGATCCGCGCCGGTGAAGTGACGCTGTGGCCCAAGGGGTTCAACCTCACCACGTACGACATCGTGTTCCACGACGAGACGTTCTGGCGGAACTACGGCAACACCGTGCTCTACACGGTCGTGTCGACCGTCCTCGCCATGATCCTGACGACCTGTTACGCGTACGTCCTGTCGAAGAAGCACCTCAAGGGGCGGGGAGTCCTCGTCGGTGTCGCCGTGTTCACCATGTTCTTCAGCGGCGGCCTCATCCCGAACTACGTCCTGGTCACCAGCCTCGGCCTGAAGAACTCCGTGTGGGCGATCGCCCTGCCCAACGCGATCAGCGTCTTCAACCTGCTGGTGATGAAGGCCTTCTTCGAGGGGCTGCCCACCGAACTGGAGGAGGCCGCCGCGATCGACGGGCTGACCACCTACGGCATCCTGCTGCGGATCGTGCTGCCGCTGTCCAAGGCGGTCATCGCGACGATGGTGCTCTTCTACTCGGTGTCCTTCTGGAACTCCTGGTTCTCGGCCTATCTCTACATGGACCGCACCGAGCTCATGCCGGTCACCGTCTATCTGCGCAACATGATCGCGGGCGCCACCACCGGTGGCAACGCCGGCGCCGCGACCGAGCAGCTCAGCCAGGTCGGGGCGAACATCCAGGCGGTCACGATCGTGCTCACCTCGCTGCCCATCCTCTGCGTGTACCCGTTCGTCCAGCGCTACTTCGTCTCCGGCGTGACGCTCGGCGCCGTCAAGGGCTGAGCCCCAACCAGGGAGTGTCCGTGAAGAACGCAGATCAGCTGTCACGTCGTCAGATCCTGGCGGCCGCCGGGTTCATCGGCCTCGCCACGCTCACCGGCTGCGGCAGCGGCGACGACGGAGGGGACTCCAAGGACCTCTCCAAGAAGCAGAACGGCGCGATGAAGCGGTACCGCGTCGGCGAGCAGTTCAAGGCGGCGAAACCGCTGTCCTTCGCGGTGCTGCACAACAACAACCCCACCTACCCCCTGAAGGACGACTGGTTGTTCTGGAAGGAACTCACCCGGAGAACCGGCGTCACCCTGAAGCCGATCGCGGTCCCGCTGGCCGACTACGAGAAGAAGCGCAGCGTCCTCATCGGCGCCGGCGACGCACCCTTCCTCATCCCCAAGACCTACCACCCCTCCGAGGTCGCCTTCGTGTCGTCGGGCGCGATCCTCCCGGTCGGCGACTACGTGCACCTCATGCCCAACTTCCGGGACAAGGTGAAGCGGTGGAAGCTGGAGCCGGAGATCGACTCCATCCGCCAGGCCGACGGCAAGTACTACCTCCTGCCCGGGCTGCACGAGAAGGTCAAGTCGGGCTACTCGCTGTCGCTGCGCACCGACGTCCTGGAGAAACTCGGCCTGGCCCTGCCCACCACCTGGGACGAGGTGTACGAGGTCTTCAGGGCCATCCGCGCCGAGTACCCCGACCGCTATCCGCTCTCCGACCGCTGGAGCATCAACACCCCCTACCCCGCAGCCGCGTTGACGAGTTATCTCGGCCAGGCACACGGCGTCCGGGCGGGCTGGACCTACGACAACATCAGCTGGGACGCGACCAAGGACGCCTTCGTCTTCACCGGCGCCTCGGACGGCTACCGCCAGATGGTCGAGTACCTGAGGAAGCTGGTCGCCGAGAAGCTGATGGACCCCGAGAGCTTCACCCAGACCGACGACGACGCCGTGCAGAAGCTGCTCGGCGAGAAGTCCTTCGCGATCAGCGCCAATCCACAGGAGCTGGTCCAGAACTACCGCTACAACCTGGCGAAACAGGTCGAGGGCGCCACGATCGAGATGGTGCCGGTGCCGCTCGGACCGGCCGGCCCGGTGGTGATGGGCGGAGCCCGGCTGGAGAACGGCGTCATGATCTCCAGCAAGGCCCTCAAGAGCGACACCTTCGTCGCGATGATGCAGTTCGTGGACTGGCTCTGGTACTCGGACGAGGGCCAGCGGTTCGCCAAGTGGGGTGTGCCGGGCACGACGTACACCTCCTCGGGCTCCACGTACACCCTGAAGCCCGGCATCAGCCTGATGGGCTCCGACCCGGACGCCCCGAAGGACCTCCAGAAGGACTACGGCTTCTTCAACGGCGTCTTCACCTACGGCGGGAGCTGGGCGCTCGTCTCCTCCTCCTTCGGCCCCGACGAGAAGAAGTTCCAGGACGCCATGGCGCAGCGCGAACAACTGCCCATCGGCCCCGCCCACCCGCTCCAGTCGGTCGAACAGGAACAGGCCACCCTCTGGGACACCCCGCTGCGCGACCACGTCGTCCAGAACACCCTCAAGTTCGCCCTCGGCAAGCGCCCGCTGTCCGAATGGGACTCCTACGTCGCCGAGTTGAAGGCCAAGAACATGGACCGGCTCGTCGACCTGCACAACAAGGCACGCGACCGCTTCCGGAAGGACAACGGGTGATCCGCGTCCCCGCCGAGCCCTCCGGCCGGCTCCCCGACGCCTGGCGGACCTGCGTCGGCACCGGTCGCATCGAACTCGCCCTGCGCCGCGACTACCAGGACTCCCTCGCCCTCCTCCAGCGCGACATCGGCTTCCGGCACATCCGCGGCCACGGCGTGCTCAGCGACGGCATGGGCGTCCACCGCCCCTACGACCACGGCGGCACCCGGCACGTCCATCACTCCTTCACCTACGTCGACCAGGTGATCGACGCCTATCTCGCGCTCGGCATCCGCCCCTTCCTCGAACTGGGCTTCATGCCCGAGGAGTTGGCCTCCGGTGACCAGACGGTCTTCTGGTGGCGCGGCCATGTCACCCCGCCCCGTTCCCACCGGGAGTGGGCCGATCTGGTCCGTGCCACCCTGCGCCACCTCGTGGACCGCTACGGCCTCGACGAGGTGCGCACCTGGCCCATCGAGGTGTGGAACGAGCCCAACCTGGCCGACTTCTGGCAGGGCGCCGACGAGCGGGCGTACCACCGGCTCTACGAGGTGACGGCGCACGCCGTGAAGGAGGTCGACACCGGGCTCCAGGTCGGCGGCCCCGCGATCTCCCCGGGCGCCGACGACTGGCTGGACCGCTTCGCCGAGTTCGCCGCGCACCGCGAGGTGCCCGTCGACTTCGTCACCAAACACGCCTACACCTCCGGCCCCGCCCAGCACGTGCCGTTCGGCGTCCACCAGACCCTGGCCCCGGCGACCGACCTGCTCGACCAGTTCGCCACGCCCCGCGACCGCCTCAAGGGCACCCGGCTGGCCGGCCTCCCCGTGCACATCACGGAGTTCAACTCCTCCTACCGCCCCGACAACCCCGTCCACGACACGGCCTTCCACGCCGCCTATCTGGCCCCCGTGCTGGCTCGGGGCGGCGACCACGTCGACTCGTTCTCCTACTGGACCTTCAGCGACATGTTCGAGGAGGCCGGCGTCCCCACCGCCCTCTTCCACGGCGGCTTCGGCCTGCTCACCCACCGGCAGGTCCGCAAACCCGTCTACCACCTGTACGCGTTCATGGCCCGCATGGGCGCCGATCTGCTGGCCCGGGGCGAGGACCATCTCGTCACCCGGCACCCCGACGGCCGGGTCACCGTCCTCGCCTGGGCACCGGTCGACCCGACCGGTGAGACGGAGGGGCCCGAGGGACACGCCCTGCGGCTGTCGGTGCCGGTGCCGGGGCGGGTGCCCGTGACGGGAGGCCGGGGCGGGGGCGGGGGCGAGGGCGAGGTATTCGTTCGCCGGTCGACCGTAGACGATGAACGGGGTAACGCATACACGGCCTGGCGTCACATGGGCAGCCCCCGCTCACCGCGCCGCGACCAGCTGGACGTCCTGCACGAGGCCGCCGAGCCCGCCCGCACCCACCGGCGCCTCCCCGTCCGCGACGGCCGCACCGACCTGCACCTGACCCTGGCCCGTCACGAGGTCACCCTCGTGGAACTGACCCCGGTCACCGACGAGACCCCACCGTGGTGGGACGAGACACGGCTGCTGGGCCGGGAGCCGTCATGAGCGGTACGGCGACCGACTTCGGCACCGGTGTCCTCTCCCGTGGCGCCGCCCTGGTCCACACGCTCCTCACCGTCGAGGCCCTCGTCCTCGGCTCGGCCGCACCCGGCCTCGCCGGCCTGTTCCTCCTCGGCCCCGACCCCGCCAACCTGCCCCTCGCCGCCCTGTGTCTGCTGCCGCTCGGCCCGGCCGCCTCCGCCGCGCTGTACGCCCTGCACCACCGCAGCCGCGACCTCACCGAGCTGCACCCGGCCCGCGTCTACGCCCGGGGCTGGCGCCTCAACGCCGTACCCGCCCTGAGACTCTGGACACCGCTGCTGCTCTGGCTGACGGTGATCGCCTTCACCCTCACCCACTTCTCCGCCACCGGGCTGCCCCGCTGGTGGGCGGCCCTGCTCGCCCTGATCGGCGTGGCCTCCCTCCTCTGGGGCGCCCACGCCCTGCTCCTCACCTCGCTGTTCACGTTCGGCGCCCGCGACACCGCCCGCCTCGCCGCGTACTTCCTGGTCCGGCACGCGAAGGTCACCCTGGCCGCCGCCTCCCTGCTCGTCCTCGCCGCCGGACTGACCGCCCTGCTGACCGAGGCCCTGCCCGCCCTGCTCGCCGCCCCGCTGCTGCTCTCCCTGCTGCACGCGGGCCGCCCGGTGATCGCCGAGACAGAGGAGGACTTCACCGCATGAGCCAGCCCCCCGAGCAGTCCCCCGCGCACCTCCCGCGCACACCCAAGATCCCCTACGGCGGCGACTACAACCCCGAGCAGTGGCCGGAGCAGGTCTGGGACGAGGACCACCGCCTCTTCACCCGGGCCGGCGTCGACACCCTCACGGCCGGGGTCTTCACCTGGTCCCTCACCCAGCCCGTCGAGGACCGCTACGACTTCACCGTCCTCGACCGCGTCCTCGACCGCGCCGCCGCCGAGGGCCGCCGGGTCTGCCTCGCCACCGGCACCGCCGCCCTCCCGCCCTGGCTGGCCACGGCGTACCCCGAGGTCAACCGCACCGACTTCGAGGGCCGTCGGCACCGCTACGGCCAGCGACACGCCTTCTGCCCCAGCTCACCCGCCTACCGCAGGCTCGCCACCACCCTGGCCGGGCGCCTCGCCGAACGGTACGCCCGACACCCGGCGTTGCTCGCCTGGCACATCAACAACGAGTACGGCGGCTCCTGTTACTGCGACCTGTGCGCCGACGCCTTCCGCGGCTGGCTGCGCGAGCGGCACGGCACCCTGGACGCCCTCAACGACGCCTGGTGGACCACCTTCTGGTCGCACCGCTACACCGACTGGGACCAGATCGAGCCCCCGAGCGCCCTGACCGAGCACTGGCGCGGCCCCGACCACACCGCCTTCCAGGGCATCACCCTCGACTACCGGCGCTTCACGACCGACGCCCTGCTCGGCTGTTTCACCGCCGAGAAGGAGGCGATCCGCGCCCACGACCCGGACACACCCGTCACCACCAACCTCATGGGCGCCTACCGTCCGCTGGACTACCACCGCTGGGCGCCCCACCTCGACTTCGCCTCCTGGGACAACTACCCGCCGCTGGACGCCCCGCCCACCCGAGCGGCCCTCGCCCACGACCTCATGCGGGGGCTGAAGGACGGCGCCCCCTTCTGGCTGATGGAGCAGACCCCGTCCACCACCGCCTGCCGTGACGTCAACCCCCTGCGCCGACCGGGGGAGTTGCGGCTGGCGACCTTCCAGGCGATCGCCCACGGCGCCGACGCGGCCCTCTACTTCCAGATGCGCGCCTCACGCGGGGCCTGCGAGAAGTACCACGGCGCGGTCATCGGCCACGCGGGCCGCGACGACACCCGCGTCTTCCAGGAAGTCGCCGCCCTGGGACGGGAACTGGAGATGCTCGGCGCCGCCACACTGGCCGCCCGCACCCCCTCCCGCACCGCGCTCCTCTTCGACTGGGAGAGCTGGTGGGCCCTGGAGATCTCCGACGGCCCCTCCCGCCTGGTCCGCTACCTGGACGTCGTGCACTCCTACTACCGGGCGGCCCGTACGGCCGGCGCCGATGTGGACGTCGTCCCCGTCAGCGCCGACCTCACCCCCTACGACGTCGTCCTCGCCCCCGTCCTGCATCTGGTCAAGGGCGACCTGGCCGAGCGGCTGGAGGCCCTGGCCCGGCGGGGCGGCACCGTCCTCGCGACCTTCCTCACCGCCCGCTGCGACGCACACGACCGTGCCTTCCTCACCGACGTCCCCGGCCCGCTGGCCCCGCTCTTCGGCATCCGCGTCGACGAATGGGACGCCCGCCCCGAGGACGTCGTCCAGCCGGTGTACCTGGAGGGCGTCCTCCGCGAGGCGCGGCTGGTCTTCGAACTGGTGCGGCTGCGCGGCGCAGAGGCCGTCGGCACCTACGGCGCGGACTTCTACGCGGGCACCCCGGCGGTGACCCGGCACGCCTTCGGGGCGGGCGAGGGCTGGTACGTGGCGACCGCCCTCGACCAGCCCGGTGTCGACGCGGTGGTGCGCCGCGTCCTCGACCGGCACGGCCTCAGCGGACCGTACGCGGGATACAGCGGACTGGAGACCGCACACCGCACGGTGCCCGACGGCACCCGGCTTCTCTTCCTCCTCAACCACACCACCCGTCCCGTCCGCCCGACCGCCCACGCCGCCGCCACCGACCTCCTCACCGGAAAGCCGGTGGCCCAGGGCGAGCCCCTCGCGCTCGATCCGCTCGGCGTCGCCGTTCTGCGGCTTCAGTAGACGGTCCGCCCGTGCGCGTCCGGGACCCCGGACTTGCGCAAAAAATAGCTGTTGATCTGGTCCCGCCACTCGCGGGCGCTGCGCACCTGCTCCTCGAAAAGCTCCGCCACCCGTCCGTGCCGTGCCGGTTCCACCAGGTCCGCGAGGCCCGCCCACACCCGGCGGGCCTCCTCGGCCTCCTCCACCCCCTTGAAGTGGGTGTCGTAGATGTGCTGGATCACGGTCTTCCCGCTCCGGAGCACATGCCCGTACGGCACATGGTGGAAGAACAGCAGCAGCTCGTCCGGACAGCTCGCGGCGGACTCGTACACCTCGGCCCACGGCTTGGCGTACTGGGCCGCGAACCCCGTCCCGGTCGCCGCGCTGCGGTCGACGCCCACGCCGTCGCGATCGGCGAAGTGGTAGGTGCCCCACGGGCTGTACTCGTAGCCGTCGACGCTCGGCCCGTAGTGGTGCCCGGGCTGCACCATGAACCCCACCCCGAGCGGGGCCGTGTACTTCTCGTACGTCCGCCAGGAGCCGTCCAGCACCGCGTGCAGCCCGTCGGCCAGCCGCTGGGACGCGCGGGGGAACGTCAGACCGATCCACTCGTCGAGGACACGGTACGGATCGGCGTCCGGCCGCCAGGCCAGTCTGCCGAACGTGTACAGGTTCGCCTGGGCCAGGGGATGCCCCGTCCAGAACGGGTCGTCGCCCACATTGGACACGGCCACCAGATCACGCGCCGACTCACCCACGGACGGCCCGTTGTCCCCCTCCGGCCGGAACCTCAGCACCTCGCTCCACATCGGCCCGAGCCAGCACACGTGCCGCTGCTGCCCGGTGTACTCCTGCGTGGCCTGCAACTCCACCGCCGGCCCGGTGCGCGGCAGCGCCCCCAGCACCGGTGACACCGGCTCGCGCACCTGGAAGTCCATCGGCCCGTGCTTGACCTGCAGCACCGCGTTCGCGGCGAACTCCCCGTCCAGCGGCGCGAAATGGTCGTACGCCGCCCGTGCCCGGTCCGTCGTACGGTCCCGCCAGTCCTGCCGGTGGTCGTAGACGAAGGCCCGCCAGTGCACCGTGCCGCCGTACGGGGCGAGCGCGCCGGCCAGCAGGTTCGCGCCGTCCGCGTGGCTGCGGCCGTACGTGAACGGCCCAGGCTGCCCCTCCGAGTCGGCCTTCACCACGAACCCCCCGAAGTCCGGGATCGCCGCGTACACCCCGCGCACGGCCTGCGCCCACCACTCCCGCACCGCCTCGTCCAGCGGATCGGCGGTGGACAGCCCGCCGAGCACGACCGGCGCGGCGAAGGTCACCGACAGATGGGTGCGGATGCCGTACGACCGCAACTGCGCGGCGACAGCGGCGACTTCGCCGATCCGTTTCGTCAGCAGACGTGCCTCGACGGCGTGCACGTTGACGTTGTTGACGCACACGGCGTTGATCCCGCAGGCGGCCAGCAGCCTGGCGTACGCCCGGACCCGCGCGAAGTCCTCCCGTGCCCGTCCGTCCCGCCAGAACAACGATCCGCCCGCGTATCCCCGCTCCACCTGGCCCATGACCGGGTGCACGGCCACGTTGTCCCAGTGGTCGAGCATGCGCAGGGTCGTCGCGGGCCGGTGGACCTCGCCCGGGAAGGCGCCCGTGAAGCCCCGCTCACCGAGCCGTACGACGTGGAAGAGGCCGTACAGCAGCCCGCGGCCACCGGAGGCGGTGACCCTCGTCGTCCCGCCGTCCCGTGCGACGGCGAACTCCTCCTCGCCGCCCGAGCGGTCGCCACCCGCGATCTCCAGCAGGAGGTCGTGCGGGCCGCCACCGACGAGCTTCCCGCCGAACCGGGCGCAGGCGTCGGACACTTCACCGCGCACGGTGTCCACCAGGGGACCGGAGCCCCTGACCAGGATGCGCCGGGCCCCCAGCGGCCGAAAGGCCTCCGGGGGCAGCCAGCCGTCGTCGATCCCGTTCAAGCGAGCAACTCCACCTCGGACAGACGGACTTCGCCGTCGAACACCAAGCGGTACCTCGCGTACCTACCCGGTGACTCCACCCCGAACGCCCGCGTCTGCAGGTCCCACGCGAAGGTCTGTCCGCTGCGGCGGTCAAGGGTCCTCCACGTCGTCCCGTCGGAAGAGCCCTCCAGCCGCCAGCCCGTGGGCGCCTTCGCCCGCTCGGCGGAGGTCAGCGTGTACTGCACGGCCTTCGTGGCATCCCCGGTCGGCAGCTCCAGCACGTCGGACACGGTCGCGGCCGTGTCGGAGGTGTCGTCGAACAGGGCGCCGGATCCGGTGAGCGCGTCGGTGCGGGGCGAGGGCACCGTGTCGTCACGGGTGATCGACACGGGGGCCGCGTCCTTCCCGCTGCCCCAGGCCGAGGGGCGCGGGCCCATGGCGAACTCCAGCGTCCCGCCCTGCGCGAGCAGCGCGTGCGGTAGCGACGTCGACGTCCAGGTGCGGCCGTTGACCTTCAGGCCCTGCACGTACACGTTCCGTGCGCTGTTCTTCGGGGCCTTCACGACCAGGTCCCTGCCGTTCTCCAGATGCACGGTCGCCTTCTTGAACAGCGGGGAGCCCACGGCGTACTCGCCGCCGCCCATCACCAGCGGGTAGAAGCCGAGCGCGGAGAACAGGTACCACGCCGACTGCTCGCCGTTGTCCTCGTCGCCGTGGTAGCCCTGCCCGATGGAGCTTCCGGTGTACAGCCGCGCCAGCACCTCGCGCACCTTCGCCTGCGCCTTCCAGGGCTGCCCGGCCGCGTCGTACATGTAGAGCGTGTGATGGGCGACCTGGTTGGAGTGCCCGTACATGCCCATCCGGACGTCCCGCGCCTCCGTCATCTCGTGGATGACCCCGCCGTAGGAGCCCACGAACTCGGGCGAGGCGGTCTCGGGCGTCGCGAAGTAGGTGTCGAGCTTGTGCGCCAGGCCGGCCCGGCCGCCGTACAGGTTGGCCAGGCCCCGGCTGTCCTGCGGGGCGGTGAAGGCGTAGCCCCAGCCGTTGGTCTCGGTGTAGTCGTAGCCCCACACACGCGGGTCGTACGCCGACGACTCGACGCGCCAGGCGCCGTCCTCGGTACGGCCCTGGAAGAAACCCGCCCGGGCGTCGAACAGGTGCACATACCCCTGGGCGCGGTTGAGGAAGTACGCCGACTCCTCCGCGTACCGCTTCTCGCCGGTCTTCTCGTACAGGGCCCGGCCCATGCGGGCGATGCCGTAGTCGTTGAGACAGCCCTCCAGCGCCCAGGACAGGCCCTCGTGGGTGGCGGTGCTCGTGTAGCCGAGGAAGGGGGAGGTCGCCATGCCCTTGCGGCCCACGCCCGAGGACGGCGGTACGACGGTGGCGTTCTTCAGGGCGGCCTCGTACGCCGCCTTCGCGTCGAAGCGGACGCCCTTGACGTAGGCGTCGGCGAAGGCCACGTCCGAGGAGGTGCCGGTCATCAGGTCGGCGTAGCCGGGCGAGGACCAGCGCGAGGTCCAGCCGCCGTCCTTGTACTGCTGCACGAAACCGTCGGTCAGCGCGCCTGCCTGAGTGGGCGTCAGCAGCGTGTACGCCGGCCAGGTCGTCCGATAGGTGTCCCAGAAGCCGTTGTTGACGTACACCGTGCCGTCCACGATCTTCGCGCCGGTGTGCGTCGGGGTGTCCTGGCTCTCCATCGGCGAGAACGGCGAGGCGTACCGGTTCGTCGAACCAACCTTCTCAAAGCCCGAGTTGGGGTACAGATACAGCCGGTAGAGGCTGGAGTGGAGCGTCGTGAGCTGGTCCTGGGTGGCTCCCTCGACCTCGACCTTGCCGAGGAGCGCGTCCCACTGCTGCCGCGCCCGCCGCTTCACCGTGTCGAAGCCGGTGCCGGCCGGGATCTCCTGGCGCAGGTTGTCCTTCGCCTGGTCGAGGCTGATCAGCGAGGTCGCCAGCTTCAGGGTGACCGTCCGGGCGGCGCCCGCGTCGAACCGCAGATAGCCCTTCACCCCGCTCGACGCCCCGTCCGTGACCGGCGCGTCGAACTCGCCGTAGACGAACAACCGGGTCGCGCCCGTCGACAGGCCCGACTTCACGTCCGAGTAGCCGGTGACGACCCCGGAGGCCCGGTCGAGCGTCAGCCCGGCCTGGTCGGTGACGTTGTCGAACAGGACGCTCGCGTCGGAGCCCGGATAGGTGAAGCGCAGTGCGGCCGCGTGGTCGGTCGGCGCCATCTCCGCCGTGAGGCCGTTCTCGAACCGCACCCCGTAGTAGTACGGCCGCGCGGTCTCGTTCGTGTGCCGGAAGGCCAGTGCCCGCGCCGTCCGCCCGGTGTCCGGGGTGCCCGCCGCGGCCGACGGCATCACCTGGAAGGTCTGCCGGTCGCCCATCCAGGGACTCGGCTCGTGGCTCGCGCTGAACGCCTGGATCGTGGGCAGATTGTCCGCGTTGTTCCCGCGCGCGTAGTCGTACAGCCAGCTCAGCGAGGACGCGTTCGTCACCGGAGTCCAGAAGTTGAACCCGTGCGGCAAGGCCGTCGCCGGGAAGGTGTTGCCCCGCGAGAAGCCCCCGCTGGAGTTCGTCCCGCGCGTGGTCACCGCGTAGTCCGACGGATGCGCCTTCGCCGGCTCCGGCGCCCGTGTCCGCAGCGCGATGTCGTCCACCCAGCCCCGGAACCGCGCGGGGCCGCCGGGGGAGTCGTAGGCCACCAGGATCCTGTCGACCGTCTTCCCGGCCGCCACCGACCCGAGCGCCGATCGCACGTCGTTCCACTGGTTGACGTACAGCACCTTCGCCGCGCCCTGCCCGCGCGGCGACAGCGGGAAGCCGTACTGGTCGCTCGCGCCCAGCCCGCTCAGATACGTCCCGTCGGTGAACGCCAGGTCCACGGAGACGTTCGTCGCCGCGTAGTCCCGCTCGCCGTCGGCGAGCTGCGGGTAGATCCGGTACGCCAGTTCGGTCCGGGTACCCACCCGGACGTTGACGTCGAAGACCTTGTTGTACGAGTACGCCCGCCCCGCGGCGGTGTGGCGCCCGGCGTACCGCAGCGCCCGGACGCCGGTGAAGCCGGCGCGCGCCTTCGCGGTCGGCGAGCCGCTCGGACCGCGGTCGACGTCGGTGAGCATGTCCGGCGGCACCGGCCCCTCGCTCCCGCCGGTGGCGAGCCGCAGATCGGCGAGCTGGAGGATGTCCGCGCCGTGGTTCCTCGTGACGTCCAGCCGGAAGTGCCGGTAGGCGGCCGGGGCCGCGAGCGTGTACGTCTTCGTCTGGAAACGTTCGGTGAAGTCCTCGCCGGTGCGGCTGTCGAGGGTCGTCCAGGTGGCGCCGTCCGCCGAGCCCCGCAGGGTCCAGTCGGCCGGGTCGCGTTCGGCGACGTCGTTGGCGGAGGTGAGCGCGTACGTGGTCACGGCGGCCGGTGCGTCCAGGTCGAACTCGGCCCAGCCGGTGGCCGCGAACGTCAGCCACTTGGTGCTCGACTCGCCGTCGGCGAGGTTCTCCTTCACCTCTCCGCCGGCGGTGTTCTCCGCACTCGCCCGGACCGCGGTGACCCGGTCGGTCACCTCGCCCGGCAGCCCGCCCGTGGCGTAGCCGCCGTCGACCCCGAGGGCGCGCTCGGGCGTACTGGCCCAGTCCGGGGCGGGCTGCCCCGCCTCGAACGACGAGGCGAACGCCCCTGCGGGGAGCGGGAGGGACGCCGGGCGGGCCACCGCCACCCCGGGAGCGCCGACCGTCATGACGAGTGCGGCCGTGATCGCGACCGCGCGTAACCGTCCGAACCACTGCATGCGTGAGCATCCTCCCCGCCCGGACCAGGGCCCTCGGACAACGTTGTCCTGTGTGGTGCGCAGCCCTCAGTAGGGGGCCAAGTGCGGGGTGATGTCAAGGATGTTGATTGCGCCGGACGGGGCACATGTCGTGGATTTTTCCGGCACGGCGGCCGTGGACGGTCCATATTTCCGGGAGGTCTCAACTCGGAAAAGACCCATGGTCGGGCTGTGCTCGATCTTGCTCCGTCGGAGGGGAGTGGACTATACCTGTCGGCGATTCACGCGACCCGCAACGAATCCGCTCGACCTGAGAAGGCGAGGACTTGAGCATGGGATCCAGCTCCGGGAACAACGGTGCCGTGAACGGCGAATCGGCGGGCGTCGGCCGCCGCGATCTGATCAGGCGGTCGGCCGCACTCGGCCTGGCCTCCGTCCCCGCGATCGGCTTTCTGTCCGCGTGCGCCAGCAGCGGGGCCGGCGAGGAGGACAAGGCCAAGGCCGGAAAGAAGACGGCGAAGAACCCCCTTGCGGTCAATGAGACCGCCCCGATGGAATTCGTCCTGTTCGACGGCGGATTCGGCAAGGAGTACGCCGAGGACGCCGTGAAGATCTACGAGAAGGACTTCCCCGGGGCGAAGGTGAAGTTCTCGGCCACCCAGAAGATCCAGTCCACGCTCCAGCCCCGCTTCAACCAGGGCACCCCGCCCGACCTCATCGACAACTCCGGTGCCGAGCAGATGGACATGGGCGTCCTGGTCGGCAAGAAGCAGCTCGCCGACCTCACACCCCTGCTGGACGCGCCGTCGTACGACGACCCGGCCAAGAAGGTCCGTGACACCCTGCGCCCCGGCATCGTAGAGATGGGCCAGTTCGACGGCGACCCGGTCTGGATCATGTACTACGCCTACACGGTCTACGGCGTCTGGTACTCGCAGAAGGCCCTGGACTCGCTCGACGCCACCTATCCCGAGACCTGGGACGAGATGCTCGCGGTCTGTGAGAAGGCCAGGAAGAAGGGCATGGCGGGCTGGACATACGCGGGCAAATACCCGTACTACCTCCCGTTCTCGCTCTATCCGATGATCGGCAAGGTCGGTGGCCGTGAAGTCCTCGACGCCATCGACAACCTGGAGCCGAACGCCTGGAAACACCCCGCCGTCAAGGCCTGTTTCGAGGCGTACTACGAGCTCTACAAGAAGGGGTACGTCCTCAAGGGCACCCCGGGCCTGGACCACATCCAGTCGCAGACCGCCTGGGCCGAGGGCAAGGCCCTGTTCATCCCCAACGGCTCCTGGGTGGAGAACGAGTCGGCCAAGGTGATCCCGGCCGACTTCGACCTCGCCGTCTCCGCGCCCACCGGCATCGACTCCTCCGACAAGATGCCCTTCGGGACCATCTGGGCTTCCGGCGGCGAGCCCTTCGTCGTCCCCGCCAAGGCGAAGAACGGCTCCGGCGGCATGGAGCAACTGCGCATCATGCTCGGCGAGGCGTCCTCCAGGAACTTCACCGCCAAGGTCAAGTCGCTCACCGCCTACGACGGCGGCACCGACGGCATCACCCTCACCCCCGGTCTGAAGTCCGGCGTCGCCGCGCTGGAGAAGGCCGGCGACAACGTGGTGAACCCGCGACTGCAGGACTGGTACGTCCAGTTGCAGAAGGAGCAGATCGGCGTCGGCGGTCTCGGCGAGATGATGGCCGGACGGCTCACTCCCGTGGAGGCCATCAACAAGATCCAGGGTTATGCCGACGCCGCCGCCAAGGACACCTCGATCAAGCACTACAAGCACCAGTAGGTGGCGATGCAACACGGCAAATACCGGTTCATCGTGGGGTTTTTGGCGCTCCCCCTCGGACTGTACGCGCTCTTCGTGATCTGGCCGTTCCTCCAGTCCATCTCCTACTCGTTCACGGACTGGACCGGTCTGAGTCCCGAATTCAAGATGGTCGGCCTCGACAATTACCGCAGGCTGCTGGACGACCAGATCTTCTGGAAGTCGCTGTGGCACAGCCTGCTGTTCGCACTCCTGGTCCCCCTGGTGACACTCACCCTCGCGCTTTTCCTGTCCTTCATGATCAATGTCGGCGGGCGCCGAAGAAAAGGCGGCCCCGCGGTTTCCGGTGTCCGGGGCTCCTCCTTCTACAAGATCGTGTATTTCTTCCCGCAGGTGCTGTCCATCGCGATCGTCGCGCTGCTCTTCGCCTTCGCGTACAACCCGGACAGCGGTGCGATCAACGCCTTCCTGCGGGGCATCGGACTGGGCGACGTCCAGCCGCTGTGGCTCGGTGACCCGGATCTCGCGCTGTGGTGCGTGATGGCGGTCCTCGTCTGGTCCACGGTCGGCTTCTTCGTCGTCCTGTTCACGGCGGCCATGGCCGCCGTCCCCGCCGACCTGTACGAGGCCGCCCTGCTGGACGGCGCCGACCGGGCCGACACCTTCTTCCGGGTGACCCTGCCGCTGCTGTGGGACACCGTGCAGTCGGGCTGGGTCTACCTGGGCATCCTCGCCCTCGGCGCCGAGTCGTTCGCCGTCGTGCAGATCATGACGACCGGTCCCGGCGGCCCCGACTACTCGACCACCGTCATGGTCCTGTACGTGTACCAGAAGGCGTTCCGCGACGGTCAGGCCGCCTACGCCACCACCATCGGCGTCGCCCTGCTCGTCGTGACGCTGGCCTTCGCCGCCGTCGTCATGCGGCTCGGGCGGCGCGAGCGGCTGGAGTACTGACGATGAAGACGACCGAACCCCCCGCTCCCGTCCCCGCACCCGTCACCAAGGTCGGCCGGGCGCCCGGCCGGCCGGGCCCGGCGCCGACGTCCGAAGGCCGGGTCCTGAACGTCTTCTCGCACGGCGTGCTCGTCCTGTGGGCCGTGATGGTCGTGCTGCCGCTGCTGTGGGCGGTGATGACGTCCTTCAAGGACGACCGGTCCATCTTCTCCTCGCCCTGGGCGCTCCCGGACAGCCCGCACTTCGACAACTGGTCGCGGGCCTGGACCGAGGCCCACATGAGCGACTACTTCCTGAACACCGCGCTGGTGGTGGGAGGTTCGCTGGTCGGCACCCTGGTCCTCGGCTCCATGGCGGCCTATGTCCTCGCCCGCTTCGACTTCCCCGGCAACCGGTTCATCTACTACCTGTTCGTCGGGGGCATGGGCTTCCCCGTCATGCTGGCGCTGGTCCCGCTGTTCTACGTGGTGAACAATATGGGGCTGCTCAACACCCTGCACGGTCTGATCCTGGTCTACATCGCGTACTCGCTGCCGTTCACGGTGTTCTTCCTGACGGCGTTCTTCCGCACCCTGCCGGCGTCGGTGGCCGAGGCCGCGTTCGTCGACGGCGCCTCGCACAGCCGGATCTTCCTCCAGATCATGCTGCCGATGGCGAAACCCGGCCTGATCAGCGTGGGCATCTTCAACTTCCTCGGCCAGTGGAACCAGTACATGCTGCCGACGGTCCTCAACACCGACCCCGACAAGCGGGTCCTCACCCAGGGACTCGTCCAACTGGCCGTCAGCCAGGGCTACAAGGGTGACTGGTCCGGACTCTTCGCCGGCCTGGTCATGGCCATGCTTCCGGTGCTCGCGGCGTACGTGGTCTTCCAGCGGCAGGTCGTGCAGGGGTTGACAGCAGGGGCCCTGAAGTAAACCCGGCGTCTTCACGCGGCGTACACGGGCCCCGGGGAGCGGGCTGTCCGTGTACGCCGCTTTTCATGATCTCCGTAACCTTTTGGAGCCTCACGCTCCGAAGCCCTTCCCTTCCGGAATGTCACTTTCCGCGACGCCCCGCAGCCACCCCCGCACAGGCCGCTATGCCCCGCCGTGTGAGCGGGGGCGCGCTTGTTCGAGCGCGCGGATAGTGTTCAACCTCTTGACGGGAGCGGACCCGAACGGCTCAGCTTAGAGTTCACTAGTTGGACATAGACGGGGCCTCATTGAAGCGGCCCCGTGCGCAGGAGGTCGTCGTGGAGACTCCGGGGTCGCAGTCGTCACTGCATCGGGCCAACCTGGAGCGAGTGGTACGTGCCGTGCGTCTGGCCGGGTCCCTCACTCAGGCGGAGATCGCCCGTACGACGGGACTGTCCGCCGCGACGGTCTCCAACATCGTGCGCGAGCTCAAGGACGGCGGAACCGTCGAGGTCACGCCCACCTCCGCGGGTGGGCGCAGGGCGCGCAGCGTCTCGCTGAGCGGGGACGCCGGCATCGTGATCGGGGTGGATTTCGGCCACACCCATCTCCGGGTGGCCCTCGGCAACCTCGCCCATCAGGTCCTCGCCGAGGAGTCCGAGCCGCTCGATGTGGACGCCTCCTCGGCCCAGGGCTTCGACCGGGCGGAACAGCTGGTCATACGGCTGGTCGAGGCCACCGGGGTGGACCGTTCGAAGATCGCGGGCGTGGGGCTCGGTGTCCCCGGCCCGATCGATCTGGAGTCCGGCACGCTCGGCTCGTCGGCGATCCTGCCCGGCTGGATCGGGACCAGACCCGCCGAGGAGCTCAGAGGCCGCCTCGGGGTGCCCGTGCACGTGGACAACGACGCCAACCTCGGTGCCCTCGGAGAGCTGGTCTGGGGCAGCGGCCGGGGCGTACGTGATCTTGCTTACATCAAGGTCGCGAGCGGTGTGGGGGCCGGTCTGGTGATCGAGGGGAAGATTTACCGGGGCCCGGGTGGCACCGCAGGAGAAATCGGACATATTACACTTGATGAATCCGGACCGGTCTGCCGCTGCGGGAACCGCGGCTGCCTGGAGACCTTCGCGGCCGCGCGCTATGTGCTGCCACTGCTCCAGTCCAGCCACGGCACGGATCTCACGATGGAGGGCGTCGTGCGGCTGGCCAGGGACGGAGATCCGGGCTGCCGTCGGGTGATCGCCGACGTCGGCCGCCACATCGGCAGTGGAGTCGCCAATCTCTGCAACCTGCTGAACCCGAGCCGGGTGGTCCTGGGCGGTGATCTCGCCGAGGCCGGTGAGCTGGTGCTCGGTCCGATCAGGGAGTCCGTCGGCCGCTATGCCATCCCCAGTGCGGCGCGTCAACTCTCCGTTCTCCCGGGGGCACTTGGCGGCCGTGCGGAGGTGCTCGGAGCACTCGCTCTCGCACTCAGCGAGATGGGTGATTCGACCCTTTTGGACGGCACCCTCTCGGCCGCGACACCTGCCTTCACTTAGAGAACGAATGACGCCGTTGCCATCTCGTTAAGTATTTACTTCTTGACGTCGAACTTGCGGCCGAGTTGACTTCGAGCCACCTCGGCCGCAGCGTTGCGGCCCTGTCAGGGAGGCACACCCCAAAATGAACGCAACGATGCGTAGAGTCGTGATCGGCGCCACCGCCGTGTCCATGGCGCTGTCGATTGCCGCCTGCGGCAAGGCCGGCGACGACAAGGACAAGGACTCTGGCAGCAGCTCGGACAGCAAGTCCATCGGTCTGCTGCTCCCCGACAACGTCACCGCGCGCTACGAGAAGTTCGACAAGCCGTACTTCGACGCCAAGGTCAAGGAGCTCTGCTCCGACTGTGACGTGCAGTACGCGAACGCCGCGGCCGACCCGGCCAAGCAGGCTCAGCAGATGAGCTCCATGGTGACCAAGGGTGTCAAGGTCATCGTGATCTCCGCCCAGGACTCCGCCGCCATCAAGTCCTCCATCCAGTCCGCGGTGGACAAGGGCGTCAAGGTCGTCGCGTACGACCGCCTCGCCCAGGGCCCGGTCTCGGCCTACGTCTCCTTCGACAACGAGAAGGTCGGTGAGCTCCAGGGCGAGGCCCTGCTCGCCGCGCTCGGCTCCAAGGCGACCACCAAGTCGAAGATCGTCATGATCAACGGTGACGACGCCGACCCGAACGCCGCCCAGTTCAAGGCCGGCGCCCACAAGGCCCTCGACGGCAAGGTCGACATCGCCTACGAGCAGTCCGGCCTGTGGAAGGACACCGTCGCCGCCCAGAAGATGTCCGCGGCGATCACCCAGCTCGGCGCGAAGAACATCGCGGGCGTCTACTCCGCCAACGACGGCATGGCCGGTGGCATCGCCAACACCCTCAAGGGTGCGAAGATCAGCGGCATCCCGCTGACCGGTCAGGACGCCGAGCTCGCCGCCATCCAGCGGATCGTCGCCGGCACCCAGTCCTCCACGGTCTACAAGGCCTACAAGCCGGAGGCCGACACCGCCGCCGAGCTCGCGGTCAACCTGCTCCAGGGCAAGGACATCAAGTCCCTCGCCGACACCACGGTGACCAGCGGCTCCGGTGACAAGGTCCAGGCCAAGCTGCTGACCCCGGTGTCCGTCACGGTCAAGAACATCAACGACACGGTCGTCAAGGACGGTCTGTACACGGTCGCGGACATCTGCACCGCCGACTACGCCGCCGCCTGCAAGAAGGCCGGCCTGTCGTAAGCGCGCACCCCGTGTGACCCGGCCCGAGTCCCGTCGAGGGGCTCGGGCCCAGACCGCCGAGCGGTCCCGCGAGACCCCGCCGGCGCCTGCCTCACCTTCACACCCCGCTGCCGGGGCGGGCGTCGGACGGAACCGTTGCCAAGCGCGACGGATTCGCGCATGTTCATCTTGTAAACCTCGTGCGTACCGCGGCCTCGCGCCGCGCCCCGCACGTCCCTCCGCGCACTACCCCAAGCGCGGCATCCCCGCCGGTCAGGCGGCGAAGGAGATGGTTCACGTGTCCGCTACGCCCGTGCTGGCGTTGCGCGGAGTCTCCAAGCGATTCGGTGCGGTGCAGGCACTCACCGATGTCGATCTGGAGGTCCACGCCGGAGAAGTGGTCGCCCTGGTGGGCGACAACGGCGCAGGTAAGTCGACCCTGGTCAAGACGATCGCGGGTGTCCACCCCATCGATGAGGGCGTCATCGAGTGGGAGGGCAAGGCGGTCAGCATCAACCGGCCGCACGACGCCCAGGGGCTCGGCGTCGCGACGGTCTACCAGGACCTCGCGCTCTGCGACAACCTCGACGTCGTGGGCAACCTCTACCTCGGCCGCGAGCTGCTGCACCGAGGCGTCATCGACGAGGTGACGATGGAGAAGAACGCCCGCGAGCTGCTGTCCACGCTCTCCATCCGGATCCCGAGCGTGCGCATCCCGATCGCGAGCCTCTCCGGCGGTCAGCGCCAGGTCGTCGCCATCGCCCGCGCGCTGATCGGCGAGCCCAAGGTCGTCATCCTCGACGAGCCCACCGCCGCCCTCGGCGTCGAGCAGACCGCACAGGTCCTCGACCTCGTCGAGCGGCTGCGCGAGCGCAACCTCGGCGTCATCCTCATCAGCCACAACATGGCCGACGTCAAGGCGGTCGCCGACACCGTCGCCGTCCTGCGCCTGGGCAAGAACAACGGCTCCTTCCCCGTGAAGGACACCAGCCACGAAGAGATCATCGCCGCGATCACGGGTGCCACGGACAACGCCGTGACCCGTCGCGCGGAGCGGCGCACCGCGGAGGCGGCACAGTGAGCGACACGTCGAAGACCGTGAAGAGCGACTCCCCGGAGCCGGAGAAGTCCGGCACGGCCACCAAGGTCGACAAGACCGAGGGCGTCGTCGAGACGCAGGAGACCGTCGCCCCCGCCGACGACCCCACGGCCGCCCCGGTCGCCGTCGTCGACCCGCGGCTGCTGGTCCGTGAAGAGGGCCTCAAGGGCTACCTCACCGAGTTCAAGCGCAAGGTCAAGGGCGGCGAGCTCGGCTCGCTGCCGGTCGTCATCGGTCTGATCGTCATCTGGACGATCTTCCAGACGCAGAACGACCGCTTCCTGAGCGCCGACAACCTGTCCAACATCAGCTACTTCCTCTCGGCCACCGGCATGCTCGCCATCGGCCTGGTGTTCGTCCTGCTGCTGGGCGAGATCGACCTGTCGGTCGGTTCGGTCAGCGGTCTGTCGTCCACCCTGTTCGCCGTGTTCGCGGTGAACCACGGCATGAACCCCTGGCTCGCCCTGGTGCTGGCGGTCCTCACCGGTGTCGCCATCGGCTCGCTGCAGGGCTGGTTCTTCGCCAAGGTCGGCGTCCCCGCGTTCGTCGTCACCCTGGCCGGCTTCCTCGGCTGGAACGGCCTGATGCTGTGGCTGCTGGGCGACAGCGGCACGATCAACATCCCGTCCGAGTCGGGCCCGGTCCACCTGCTCGGCCAGAGCTCCTTCTTCATGGACCAGGCGATCATCGGCGCCTACCTGCTGGCCGGTCTCGCCGTGGTGCTCTCCCTCGTCGGCAACTTCAACGAGCAGCGCCGCCGCAAGGCCGCGGGTGTGCCGTTCCGGCCGACCAGCGAGATCCTGCTGCGCGTGGGTGCCCTCGCCGTGGCGGCCTTCGTCTCCGCCGCCGTCCTGAACGACGCGGCCGGCGTCTCCAACGCCCTGGTGATCTTCCTCGCGGCGCTGGTGATCGTCGACTTCGTGCTGCGCCGCACGACCTACGGCCGTCAGGTGTTCGCGGTCGGTGGCGGCATCGAGGCCGCGCGCCGTGCCGGTATCAACGTGCCGATGGTCCGGATCACCGTGTTCGCCATCTCCGGCGGCTTCGCGGCGATCGGCGGTATGTTCTTCGCCGGCCAGACCGCGAGCGCGACGCTGTCCGCCGGTGGCGGCAACACGCTGATGCTCGCCATCGCCGCCGCGGTCATCGGTGGTACGTCGCTCTTCGGTGGGCGTGGTTCCGTGTGGTCCGCGCTGCTGGGCATGCTGGTCATCCAGTCCATCCAGACCGGTCTTGACCTGCTGAACATGAACACCTCGATCCAGTACATGATCACTGGTGGGGTTCTGCTCGGCGCCGTCGTCATCGACTCGGTGTCGCGCAAGTCTCAGAAGGCGGCCGGTCGCGGTTAACCGCGCGGCTCGCCGTACGGGGTGCGGCGGGACTGCGGCTGACCCGCCGTCGTGGCTGGTCGCGCAGTCCCCCGCGCCCCTTTCGCGTTGGCCCACGTGCCCGGTGCTGGAACAGCGCCGGGCATAGGCGTGTCATAGGCCTGGGCGCGGAACATTAGACTCGACTGGCCCGGCAACAGCTCGAACAGCTTTTACTGCAAGGAGGCACGGGTGCCGCTGCTGACCCGCATCAGGGGACCGCGCGATCTGGACCGGCTCAGCCTGGAGGAGCTGGACCAGCTGGCAGAGGAGATCCGGACCTTCCTGGTCGAGGCCGTGTCCAAGACCGGCGGCCACCTCGGCCCCAACCTCGGCGTGGTCGAGCTCACCATCGCCCTGCACCGGGTCTTCGAGTCCCCGAGGGACAAGATCCTGTGGGACACCGGCCACCAGTCCTACGTCCACAAGCTGCTCACCGGGCGGCAGGACTTCTCCCGGCTGAAGATGAAGGGCGGCCTGTCCGGCTACCCCTCGCAGGCCGAGTCCGAGCACGACGTCATCGAGAACAGCCACGCCTCCACGGTCCTCGGCTGGGCCGACGGCATCGCGAAGGGCAACGAGATCCTCGACCGCGACAGCCATGTCGTCGCGGTCATCGGCGACGGCGCGCTGACCGGCGGTATGGCCTGGGAGGCGCTCAACAACATCGCCGACGCCAAGGACCGCCCCCTGGTCATCGTCGTCAACGACAACGAGCGCTCGTACGCGCCGACCATCGGCGGCCTCGCCAACCACCTCGCGACCCTGCGCACCACCGACGGCTACGAGCGGTTCCTGGCCCGCGGCAAGGACCTCCTGGAGCGCACCCCCGTCGTCGGCAAGCCCCTCTTCGACACCCTGCACGGCGCCAAGAAGGGCCTGAAGGACTTCATCGCGCCCCAGGGCATGTTCGAGGACCTCGGCCTGAAGTACGTCGGTCCGATCGACGGCCACGACCTCGAGGCGCTGGAGTCCGCGCTGGCGCGGGCGAAGCGCTTCGGCGGGCCCGTCATCGTGCACTGCCTCACCGAGAAGGGCCGCGGCTACCAGCCCGCCCTCCAGGACGAGGCCGACCGCTTCCACGCCGTCGGCAAGATCCACCCCGACACGGGCCTGCCCATCGCCAGCTCCGGCGCCGACTGGACCTCCGTCTTCGGCGAGGAGATGGTCAAGCTCGGCGAGGAGCGCGAGGACATCGTCGCGATCACCGCCGCCATGCTGCAGCCCGTCGGCCTGGACAGGTTCGCCAAGCGCTTCCCCGAGCGGGTCTACGACGTCGGCATCGCCGAGCAGCACGGCGCCGTCTCCGCCGCGGGCCTCGCCCACGCCGGGGTGCACCCCGTCTTCGCCGTCTACGCCACCTTCCTCAACCGCGCCTTCGACCAGGTGCTCATGGATGTCGCCCTGCACCGGTGCGGGGTGACCTTCGTCCTGGACCGCGCGGGTGTCACGGGCACCGACGGCGCCTCGCACAACGGCATGTGGGACATGTCGATCCTCCAGGTCGTCCCCGGTCTCAGGCTCGCCGCCCCGCGCGACGCCGACCAGGTCCGCGCCCAGCTCCGCGAGGCCGTCGCCGTCGACGACGCGCCGACCGTCGTACGGTTCTCCAAGGGCGCCGTCGGCCCCGCCGTCCCCGCCGTGGGGCGCGTCGGCGGCATGGACGTGCTGCGCGAGCCGGGCACCGACACCCCCGATGTGCTGCTGGTCTCGGTGGGCGCCCTCGCGCCGATGTGCCTGGAGATCGCCGCGCTGCTCGACAAGCAGGGCATCTCCACCACCGTCGTCGACCCGCGCTGGGTCAAACCCGTCGACGAGGCCATGGCCCCGCTCGCCGAGCGGCACCGGGTCGTCGTCACCGTCGAGGACAACAGCCGCGTCGGCGGTGTCGGCTCGGCGGTCGCCCAGGCCCTGCGCGACGCCGGCGTGGACGTGCCCCTGCGTGACTTCGGCATCCCGCCCCGCTTCCTCGACCACGCCTCCCGCGCCGAGGTGATGGCGGAGATCGGGCTGACCGCCCCCGACATCGCCCGCCAGGTCACCGGACTCGTCGCCAAGCTGGACGGCAGGTACGGCGCCACCGAGGTGGACTCCGTGGAGCCCGCCCGCGACTGACGCCGCCGGAGGCAAGCCGACGCGCCCGGATGGGCCGGTTCGACCACTGTGAAGAGTGGTGAAACCGGCCCATTCGCGTTAACCCGCCCGCGCCGGGGCATACGGTCTGTGCCCCCTCTCGATCATGTCGAGGACGACACAGCGTGGGAGGTACCCATGACCAGCACCCTCTTCCGGACGAAGAAGGTCGAGCAGTCCATCCTCGACACCGAGGAACCGGAGCACGCGCTCAAGAAATCCCTGTCGGCCCTGGATCTGACCGTCTTCGGCGTCGGCGTCATCATCGGCACCGGAATCTTCGTCCTGACCGGCACCGTCGCCAAGAACAACGCCGGCCCCGCCGTCGCCCTGGCCTTCGTCGCGGCCGGTGTCGCCTGCGGGCTCGCCGCCCTCTGCTACGCCGAGTTCGCCTCCACCGTCCCGGTGGCCGGCTCCGCGTACACGTTCTCGTACGCCTCCATCGGTGAACTGCCCGCCTGGATCATCGGCTGGGACCTGGTCCTGGAGTTCGCGCTCGGCACGGCGGTGGTGGCCGTCGGCTGGTCCGGGTACATCGCCTCGCTGCTCGACAACGCGGGCTGGCATCTGCCGGAGGCGCTCGGCGTGCGGGAGGAGTCCGGCGGCTTCGGCTTCGACATCCTCGCCGCCGCCCTCGTCCTGCTGCTCACCGCCATCCTGGTGGTCGGCACCAAGCTCTCCGCGCGGGTCACCTCGGTCGTCGTCGCCATCAAGGTGACCGTCGTGCTGACCGTGATCATCGCGGGTGCCTTCTTCATCCACGGCGAGAACTACGACCCGTTCGTCCCGAAGGCGCAGACCGTGCCGGCCGGCAACAGCCTTCAGGCGCCGCTCATCCAGCTGATGTTCGGCTGGGCGCCGTCCAACTTCGGCGTGATGGGCATCTTCACCGCCGCGTCCGTCGTGTTCTTCGCGTTCATCGGCTTCGACGTCGTCGCCACCGCCGCCGAGGAGACCAGGAACCCGCAGCGCGACATGCCCCGAGGGATCATCGGCTCCCTCATCATCTGCACCCTGCTGTACGTCGCCGTGTCCATCGTCGTCACCGGGATGGAGCACTACACCAAGCTGTCCGTGAGCGCCCCCCTCGCCGACGCCTTCAAGGCCACCGGGCACCCCTGGTTCGCGGGCTTCATCAGCTTCGGCGCCGCCGTCGGCCTCACGACGGTCTGCATGATCCTGCTCCTCGGCCAGACCCGGGTCTTCTTCGCGATGAGCCGCGACGGACTGCTGCCGCGCTTCTTCTCCCATGTCCACCCGCGGTTCAAGACCCCGCACCGGCCGACCATCCTGCTCGGTGTGCTCATCGCGATCCTGGCCGGCTTCACCAAGCTCAGCGAGCTCGCCGAACTGGTGAACATCGGGACGCTCTTCGCCTTCGTCGTCGTCGCGATCGGCGTCATCGTCCTGCGCCGCACCCGCCCCGACCTGCCGCGCGCCTTCCGCACCCCGTGGGTGCCGGTCATCCCGATCCTGTCGGTGTGCGCCTCGCTGTGGCTGATGCTCAACCTGCCCGCCGAGACCTGGCTCCGCTTCGGCATCTGGATGGTCATCGGCTTCTTCGTCTACTTCCTCTACGGCCGCTCCCACAGCCGTCTGGGACGCCACCAGGAGACGACGGCCGGCGAGGTACGCGGGGGCGGGGAAACGGCCTGAGCCCCCCGGCCGCCCGTCCCGTCACGGCCCCGGGCCGTGTCCGCGCAGTCCCGCCTGCCCCGCGACACGGCCTAGGAGGCGCCGCCCGGGCCCCGTACCGCGCGCGGGCCCGTCACCTCGGCGCCGAGGTCCGTCACCCGACGGCGCAGCTCCCGGTCGGCGGTGACGACCAGGCGGGGGCGGCCGTCGGCCCGGGCGACCAGGCCGACGATGTGGTCGTCCCCGCTGCCGGCCGCCGACTCCACCCGTACCCCCGCCACCGGCTCCACCCCGCGCGCCGCGCCCTCGACGACGAGCACGATCTCCACGGGCCCGGCGTGCCCCGGCAGCCCGTCCGCCGCCAGCCGGTCCCGCAGCCGCTCCGCTGCGCCCCGCCGGTCCCGCCACCAGCCGTCGGGCACCGACCCGACCACGTTCGCGCCGTCGACGATCACGAGCAGGGCGGGAGTGTCGTCCCGGGGGGCGTCCATGGGATCAGCGTCCCACGGACGCCACGACCACCGGCCCGCCGGGAGTGGCCGGGAAGCCGCCGACATAAGGTGAACGGGTGAACGGCGACTGGCTCATACGCGGCCGCGACGGGCGGCTCAGTGTCTACCTGACGTCGGACGACGCCGTCCTGTGCCGCGCGGAACACACCCCGGGCGGTCCATGGGACGGCCCGCGACGGGTCGGCGGCGACCAGAAGGTGCACCCGGTCCTCGCGGTCGGACAGGGCGCCGACGGCTACGCGCATCTGGTGTCCTGGCGGCCCACCGCGAAGGCGGAGGCGGGCCTGGTGCACTCCGTCCACTACCGGCCGCTGCTGGCCCCGCTGGACTGGGCGCCCGTCGGCCACCCGGACAAGCGGGGCGCCCGCACCGGAGCGCCGGCCGTCGCGGTGGACGCCCAGGGGCGGGCCCATGTCTTCGTCCCCGACAAGGCCACCGGGATCGGCATGGCCGCCCAGAAGGAGAAGGGCGGCTGGGAGCCCTGGCAGACCCTGGAGGGCAAGGGCGTCGAGGGCCCGCCCGTCGCGGTGACGGGGGAGTCGGGACGTATCGAGGTGTACGCGGCCGTGTCCGGCGGGATCCTGCACTGGCGCCAGGAGGAGGCGGGCACCCGGCCCGTGCTGGAGGAGGCCCTGGAGGCGGCGGTCCGCCCCGGCACCCTGCGGGCGCTCGCCACCTCGGCCGGGCACACGACCCTCTTCTACACCGACGGCTCCGGTGAGCTGTGGGCCTGGCGCCCCGGGGGCAAGCCCGCCCCCCTGATCACCGCCGCCGGCCCCGGTCCGGTCGCGGCGATCCGCTGTGAACTCGACGGGCACGACTGCACCCTGCTCGCCCAGCGTGCCACGAGCGGCCGGGTCGCGTTCGCCGCCTACCCCACCGAAGAGGAGTCGGCCGGCGCCTGGTGGACCGAGTCCGGCCCGCACCTGGCCCCGGACGCCGAGGTGGCGCTGGCCGTGGACCACGAGGACCGCGTGGTCGCCGCCACCCTGTCCCCGTCGACCGGCCGCCTTCTGCTCAGCCGCCGCAAGGACGAGCCGGTTCTCGCGCTGACGGCCTGGCAGGAGGTCTGAGCGGGCGGCCCGTTCGGCGGCGGACGCGGACACGAAGAAGGGCCTCCGTCCGCCGACGGAGGCCCTCCTCGGATACGTTCTACGGCCGTTACGCCGGAACCGACGCCGTGCCCGGAGCCAGGAACCGCTTGCCGTTCACCCGCTCGGAGACGCCCTCGCGGTCCAGGTACGGCGTGATGCCGCCCAGGTGGAAGGGCCAGCCGGCGCCCGTGATCAGGCACAGGTCGATGTCCTGGGCCTCGGCGACGACACCCTCGTCGAGCATGAGCCCGATCTCCTGCGCCACCGCGTCCAGCACCCGCGCCCGCACCTGCTCCTCGGTGAGGACCGTGTCGCCCTGCTTCAGCAGCGCGGCGACCTCGGGGTCGAGCTCGGGCTTGCCGCTGTCGTACACGTAGAAGCCGCGCTTGCCGGCCTCGACGACCGCCTTGAGGTTCGGGGAGACCGTGAAGCGGTCCGGGAACGCCCGGTGGAGCGTCTCCGAGACGTGCAGACCGATCGCCGGGCCGACCAGCTCGAGGAGGACCAGCGGGGACATCGGCAGGCCGAGCGGCTCCACGCCCTTCTCCGCGACCTCGACCGGGGTGCCCTCGTCGATGACGTTCTGCACCTCGCCCATGAAGCGGGTCAGGATGCGGTTCACGACGAACGCCGGGGCGTCCTTCGTCAGCACCGCCGTCTTCTTCAGCTTCTTGGCGACGGCGAACGCCGTGGCCAGGGAGGCGTCGTCGGTCTGCTCGCCGCGGACGATCTCCAGGAGCGGCAGGACCGCGACCGGGTTGAAGAAGTGGAAGCCCACGACCCGCTCGGGGTGCTGGAGCTTCGAGGCCATCTCCGACACCGACAGCGAGGAGGTGTTCGTCGCGAGGATCGCGTGCGCCGGGGCGACCGCCTCGACCTCCGCGAACACCTGCTGCTTGACACCGATCTCCTCGAACACGGCTTCGATGATGAAGTCCGCGTCCGCGAAGCCCTCGGCCTTGTCCAGGACACCGGTGACCAGGGCCTTGAGGCGGTTGGCCTTGTCCTGGTTGATCCGGCCCTTGCCGAGCAGCTTCTCGATCTCGGCGTGGACGTAGCCCACACCCTTGTCGACGCGCTCCTGGTCGATGTCCGTCAGGACGACGGGCACCTCCAGGCGGCGCAGGAACAGCAGGGCGAGCTGGCTGGCCATCAGGCCCGCGCCCACCACGCCGACCTTGGTGACCGGGCGGGCCAGGCTCTTGTCCGGGGCGCCCGCGGGACGCTTGCCGCGCTTCTGCACCAGGTTGAACGCGTAGATGCCGGCGCGCAGTTCACCGCCCATGATCAGGTCGGCGAGCGCGGTGTCCTCGGCGTCGTAGCCCTGCTGGAGGTCGCCGTTCTTGGCGGCGGCGATGATGTCGAGGGCGCGGTAGGCGGCCGGGGCCGCGCCGTGCACCTTGGAGTCGGCGACGAACCGGCCGCGCGCGACGGCTTGGTCCCAGGCCTCGCCGCGGTCGACGACCGGACGCTCGACCGTGACGTCGCCCTTGAGGACGTTCGCCGTCCAGATCAGCGACTGCTCCAGGAAGTCCGCGCCCTCGAACAGCGCGTCCGCGATCCCGAGCTCGAAGACCTGGGCGCCCTTGAGCTGCTTGTTCTGGTTGAGGCTGTTCTCGACGATCACCGAGACGGCCTTGTCGGCGCCGATCAGGTTCGGCAGCAGCGTGCAGCCGCCCCAGCCGGGGACCAGACCGAGGAAGACCTCGGGGAGCGAGAACGCCGGGAGCGCCTTGGAGACGGTGCGGTAGGTGCAGTGCAGACCGACCTCGACACCGCCGCCCATCGCCGCGCCGTTGTAGTAGGCGAAGGTCGGGACCGCGAGGCCCGCGAGGCGCTTGAACACCTCGTGGCCGCCCTTGCCGATGGCGAGCGCGTGGTCGTACTCCTTGAGGAGCTCGACGCCCTTGAGGTCCGCGCCGACGGCGAAGACGAACGGCTTGCCGGTGACACCGGCACCGACGATCTCGCCGGCCGCGGCCTCCTTCTCCACCTGGTCGATCGCGGTGTTCAGGTTCGCGAGCGAGGCGGGGCCGAAGGTGGTCGGCTTGGTGTGGTCGAAGCCGTTGTCGAGGGTGATCAGGGCGAAGCGCCCGGCACCGAACGGCAGGTCCAGGTGGCGTACGTGCGCCTGGGTGACGACCTCGTCCGGGAACAGCTCGGCCGCGCCCTTCAGCAGCTCAGCGGTGGTGCTCACTTGTCCCCCTCGAAGTGCGGGTTCTCCCAGATGACCGTCGCGCCCATGCCGAAGCCGACGCACATGGTGGTCAGGCCGTAGCGGACGTGCGGCTGCTCCTCGAACTGGCGGGCGAGCTGCGTCATCAGACGCACGCCGGAGGAGGCCAGCGGGTGACCGAAGGCGATGGCGCCGCCGTACTGGTTGACGCGCTCGTCGTCGTCGGCGATGCCGTAGTGGTCGAGGAAGGCCAGCACCTGGACGGCGAAGGCCTCGTTGATCTCGAACAGACCGATGTCGGAGATGGTGAGCCCCGCCTGCGCGAGGGCCTTCTCCGTGGCCGGGATCGGGCCGTAGCCCATGACCTCCGGCTCGACGCCCGCGAAGGAGTACGAGACGAGGCGCATCTTGACCGGCAGGCCGTTCTCGCGGGCGAAGTCCTCGGACGCGATCAGGGAGGCGGTGGCGCCGTCGTTCAGACCGGCCGCGTTACCGGCGGTGACCCGGCCGTGGACACGGAACGGGGTCTTCAGACCGGACAGGTTCTCCAGGGTGGTGCCCGGGCGCATCGGCTCGTCGGCGGTGACCAGGCCCCAGCCCGTCTCACCGGCGTCCGCGTTCGTGCGGCGCACCGAGATCGGCACCAGGTCGGCCTGGATCTTGCCGTTGGCGTACGCCTTGGCGGCCTTCTCCTGGGAGCGCACCGCGTACTCGTCCGCGCGCAGCTTGGTGATCTGCGGGTAGCGGTCGTGCAGGTTCTCCGCGGTCATGCCCATGAACAGCGCGGACTCGTCGACCAGCTTCTCGGAGACGAACCGCGGGTTCGGGTCCACGCCCTCGCCCATCGGGTGGCGGCCCATGTGCTCGACACCGCCGGCGACGGCGATGTCGTACGCGCCGAAGGCGACCGAGCCGGCGACCGTGGTGACGGCGGTCAGGGCGCCGGCGCACATACGGTCGATGGAGTAGCCGGGCACCGACTGGGGGAGACCGGCCAGGATGCCGGCGGTACGGCCGATGGTCAGGCCCTGGTCGCCGATCTGCGTGGTCGCGGCGATGGCGACCTCGTCGATCTTCTTGGGGTCGAGACCGGGGTTGCGGCGCAGCAGCTCCCGGATCGCCTTCACGACGAGGTCGTCGGCGCGGGTCTCGTGGTAGATGCCCTTCGGGCCCGCCTTGCCGAACGGGGTACGGACGCCGTCGACGAAGACGACGTCCCTGACGGTACGAGGCACGATGGCTCTCCTCCAGAGGGTGCGGGATGGCACTGCTGCGATGCGCAAGCTGAGCGCGCGCTCAGGACCCATGCTACTTATCAGTAACGTAGCTGCACAGCCTTGGAGGCCCAAGCGGCGAACGTCACACCTTCGGCGGAGCCGTCGACCCCCGCGGCGTCAGCACCGGCGTCGGCACGGGGTGCGATCCCGGGCCCCGGCCCATGATCGCCCCGAACAGCGTACGGGCCGCCTCGGCGCCGAAGCCGTGCACGTCGTGGCTCATCGCGGAGAGCGTCGGATGGGTCAGCCGGCACAGCTGGGAGTCGTCCCAGGCCAGCAGCGACACGTCCCGGGGGACGCTCAGTCCCATCTCGGACGCGACCGCGAGCCCGGCCACCGCCATGATGTCGTTGTCGTAGACGATGGCCGTCGGCCGGTCCGGCGGGGCGGCGGTCAGCATCGAGCGGGTGGCCCGCGCCCCCGCCTCCCCCGAGTAGTCCGTGGCCACCTGCCACGCCCCGGCGAGCCCCAGCTCCCGCGCCGCCGCGTCGAAGGCGGCCGTCCGCATCACCGTGTGCCCGAGCGCGGCGGCACCCCCCACCCGGGCGACACGGCGATGACCGAGCGCCGCGAGATACCGCACCGCCTCCGTCACCGCCGTCGCGTCGTCCGTCCACACCGAGGTCAGGGACCCGGTGAGCGACGGATGGCCGACCGCCACCACCGGCAGCCCGAGCCGCTCGGCCGCCGCCACCCGGGGATCGTCGGCCCGGAAGTCCACCAGGATCGCCCCGCCGATCTGCCGCCCCCGCCACCACGACTCAAGGAGACCCGCCTCCTCCTCCACACCCGAGACCAGCCGCAGCAGCAGTGAGCAGGCGTGCTCGGTGAGCACGCTCTCCACCCCGGAGACGAACTCCATGTAGAACGGCTCCAGACCCAGCATCCGGGCCGGCCGGCAGATCGCCAGCCCCACCACGTCCACCCGTGAGCTCGACAGCGACCGCGCGGTCGGATTCGGCTCCCAGCCCAGCTCCCGCGCCGCCGTGAAGATCCGCTCCCGGGTCGCCTCCGACAGGCCCGGCTTGCGGTTGAAGGCGAGCGACACCGCCCCCTTGGACACGCCCGCACGCGCGGCGACGTCCTTGATGGTGACGCGAGAGGACGTCATCGGACGGGCTCCAGGCAGTACAGGGCGGCACGGGCCGCGTCGGCATCGGGAGTGTCCCAGCCCGTCACCCCGATCGTCACCCGTTCCCCGGGCAGCAGGGTCACCAGCCCCCGGTCGGCCCGTACGTCCGGCCCCAGCCGGTCGGCCTGGAGCAGCAGATCCCGTACGAGGGTGAGAGCCGTCACCGTGATCCGCCCCGGCGCCACGCTCACCTCGAACTCCGGTACAGGGTAGGGGATTTCACGGTCGGCGACCGGAAAGTACAGCGCCCGCAGCCCCTCGGCGTCGGCCACCAGGAACTCCTTCGCCCCGGACGGCTCCAGCTCCCCGGGCACCCGCACCACGCCCACGGCCCGTGCGTCCGCCGCCAGGTGGACGTCCGCCGCCCCGAGCACCTCCCCGTCGACGGACATCCGCCGCAGCCGCAGCATCCCCGTCCACGGCTCGGCCGACTGGTTCACCGCCGCCGACACCAGCCCGCCGCCCCGCACTTGGAGCGTCAGCAGCCGGTCCGCGTACAGCCGTCGCAGCTCGTGGTACAGCGGCTTCTCGCGTCCGTCCCCGTCGATCGCCGCCCAGGAGGTCACCGGCCAGCAGTCGTTGAGCTGCCAGACGACCGTCCCCGCGCACACCGGCCAGTGCGACCGCCAGTGCTCGATCCCGGCGGCCACCGCCCGCGCCTGGTTGACCTGCGTCAGATAGTGCCAGCGGTCGAAGTCCCCCTCGGGGACGGCGAAATGCCGGGCGAGCCCGCGCGCCAGCTTGCCGTTGCCGTCGTCCGCCTTCTGCCGGTGCAGCATCCCGGGGGAGTCCGGGGCGAGCTCCTCACCGGGCAGCGCCCGCCGCAGGGTGGCGTACGCGGGCGGCGCCTGCCAGCCGAACTCGGCGACGAAACGCGGCACTTCACCGCGGTACTCGGCGTAGTCACGCCGGTTCCACACCTCCCAGGAGTGATGGGTGCCGTGCGCCGGGTCGTTCGGGTGGTGCTCCCAGGAACCGGACCAGGGACTCCCGGCCGTGTACGGCCGTGTGGGGTCCAACTCGGCGACCACCCGCGGCAGGACCCCCAGGTAGTACCCCTCGCCCCAGGAGTCCCCGGCGAGCCGCTCCTCCCAGCCCCAGTCCCGGAACCCCCACAGGTTCTCGTTGTTGCCGTTCCACAGCACCAGCGACGGATGCGGCATCAGCCGTACGACGTTCTCCCGGGCCTCCGCCTCCACCTCACCGCGCAGCGGCTGCTCCTCGGGATAGGCCGCGCACGCGAACGGGAAGTCCTGCCACACCAGGAGCCCCAGCTCGTCGCAGGCGTCGTAGAAGTCCTCGCTCTCGTAGATCCCGCCGCCCCACACCCGCACCAGGTCCACCCCGGCGTCGGCGGCCTGGCGCAGCCGCTCCCGGTAGCGCTCCCGGGTCACCCGGGAGGGGAAGGCGTCGTCCGGGATCCAGTTCACGCCGCGCGCGAACAGCCGCTCGCCGTTGACGACCAGGGTGAATCCGGTGCCGTGCGCATCGGGCCGCCGGTCCAGCTCGACGGTCCGCAGGCCGATCCGCCGCCGCCAGCGGTCCAACGCCGCACCCTCATGGAGCAGCGTCAACTCCACTTCGTACAGCGGCTGTTCGCCGTAGCCGCGCGGCCACCACAGCCGGGCGTCCGGCACCTGAAGCCGTACGACCGCGCTCGTGCCCTCGACGCGGGCGCGCGCCTCGGTGCCGCCCACCCGGGCCTCCAGCGTGAGCGCGGCCTCCACCCGGGTGCGCTCCACCTCGACGTGCAGTTCGACGACACCGACGCCCCGGTGGACGGTGACGAGCGGGCGCACCCGGGCGAGGCGCGCCGTCGACCAGCGCTCCAGCCGCACCGGCCGCCAGATTCCGGCCGTCACCAGGGTCGGTCCCCAGTCCCAGCCGAAGGAGCAGGCCATCTTGCGGAGGTACTGATACGGCTCGGCATACGCGGCCGGCCGCTCGCCGGTCCTCCCGCGCACCGCCTCGGCCTCCGCGTAGGCGGACGCGAAGCGGACCGACAGCGGCCCGCTCACCCCCGTCACGTCGAACCGGTACGAGCGGTGCATGTTCCGCACCCGGCCCAGGAGCCGGCCGTCCAGACGGATCTCGGCGGCCGTGTCGAGGCCCTCGAACACCAGGTCGGTCTGCTCGTGTCCGGACGGCACGGCCGGCAGCTCGCTCTCGTACGTCCACTCGCGCCGCCCGACCCAGGCGACGTCGGTCTCGCCCCGCCCCACGAAAGGGTCCGGGATCACCCCCGCGGCCAGCAGATCGGTGTGCACACAACCCGGCACCACGGCGGGCAGCGCCTCTCCCCGGTGCCGCAGGATCCATCCGTCGGTGAGCGGTGTGGCCTCCAGCATGCGCGCTCCCTAAACCGGTCGAGGTCGATCGTGGGCACCATCGGTCCAGCCTTGGCGGGAATGGGACTTTACCGGTTGAGGAAAGCGCTGTCAGAGTGCCGAATCAGCCAACCCGCACGTGCTCGTCCGTCCCCCTCGAACGGAGCTGATGCACATGAACCGCCGTACAGCCCTGGCCGTCGCCGTGGGAACCGCGCTGCTCGTCCTGCCCGCCTGCACCGCCACCGGCGGCACGTCGAAGGGGGCCGACGCCAAGGCCGCCGACGATCCGTCGAAGGTCACCGGCACCATCACGGTCCTCACCCAGCGGACGGACCTCGTCCAGGACGGCACGCTGAAGAAGTACGCGGCCGAGTTCAACAAGACGTATCCGGAGGTGAAGGTCGAGTTCCAGGCCCTCACCAACTACGAGGCCGAAGTCAAGATCCGGATGAACACGGAGAACTACGGCGACGTCCTGATGATCCCCGGGGTCATCAAGAAGAGCGACTACCCGAAGTTCTTCGCCTCCCTCGGCACCGTCGAGGAGCGCGGCCGGAAGTACCGGTTCACCGACTTCACCGCCGTCGACGGCAAGGTCTACGGCCAGAGCCCGATCGGGGTGATGCCGGGCTTCGTCTACAACAAACGGGTCTGGAAGGAGGCCGGGGTCACCGACTGGCCCACCACCCCCGCCGAGTTCCTCGCCGGCCTGAAGGCGATCAAGGCGAAGACGGACGCCGTCCCCTACTACACCAACTTCGCCGCGGGCTGGACGCTCACCTCGTGGACCTTCGTCAACGGCTCGGTCCACTGCGACCCGCAGGCCACCACCAAGCTGGCCGAGGGCGACCCCTGGGCCGAGGGCGCCGATCTGCGCGTCGGCGACACCCTCCTGTACGACATCGTCCACGAGGGCCTCGCCGAGAAGGACCCCACCACCTCCAACTGGGAGGCGTCCAAGCCCCGGTTGGCCAAGGGCGAGATCGCCACGCAGTGGCTCGGCACCTGGGCGGTCATCCAGTTCCAGGACGCCGCGCGGAAGGCCGGCGTCGATCCCGACGACATCGGCTTCATGCCCTTCCCGGCGCAGGTGGACGGCACGTTCTGCGCGGTGGCCGGCCCCGACTACAACCAGGCCGTCAACGTCCACTCCCGGCACAAGGAGGCCGCCCGCGCCTGGATCGACTGGTTCACCGACAAGTCCGGCTACGACCGGGACAACCTCGCCATCTCCCCGCTGAAGGACGCGCCCCTGCCCGAGGTCCTCAAGCCGTACGAGGACGCGGGCGTCAAGCTCATCGAGCTCGACGACAGCAAGGGCGCCGAGGTCAAGCTGATCGACACCGAGTCCGAGGTCGGCATCAACACCCCCGACTACCGCCAGAACCTCGTCGACCTCGCGCGCGGCGCCCGCAAGGGCACCCTCGACGACTTCCTCGCGGACCTCGGCAAGAAGTGGACGGACACCCAGAAGACCGTGGGGTCCTGATGGCGGACACCACCGAGAAACCGGCGGTGGGACACCCGGGGACGCGGCCGGCGCGCGGGGACGCACCCGTGCCGGCCCCGGCCCCCCGCAGGGCCCGCTTCTGGCGGCGGCTGACGCCCTGGCTGTTCCTGGCCGTACCGCTCGCCCTGCTGATCGCCTTCACCTACGCGCCGATCGTCAACATGGTCGCCTACAGCTTCACCGACTGGGACGGCGTCAGCCCCGAACTGCACTACACGGGCACCGAGAACTACACCGAACTCCTCACCCGCTCCGACCTGTTCGAGGTCTTCTTCGTCAGCGGCTACTACCTGGCCGCCTCGGCCGTGCAGATCGTCGTCGCGCTCTGGTTCGCGACGGTCCTCAGCTTCGACGTCCGCTTCCGGAACTTCTTCAAGGGCGTGCTGTTCTTCCCGTATCTGATCAACGGGGTCGCGATCGGTTTCGTGTTCCTGTACTTCTTCCAGGACGGCGGCACCCTCGACTCGGTCCTCGCCCTGTTCGGGTACCACTCCGACCACGCCTGGCTCGGCACCCCGGTCTCCGCGAACACCTCCCTCGCGGGCGTCTCCGTCTGGCGCTATCTGGGCCTGCACTTCGTGCTGTTCCTGGGCGCGATCCAGTCCATACCGGGCGAGCTGTACGAGGCGTCCGAACTGGACGGCGCCAACCGGTGGCACCAGTTCCGGCACATCATCCTGCCCGGCATCAAACCGGTGCTGACGCTGACCGTGATCCTCTCGGTCTCCGGCTCGCTGTCGGCCTTCGAGATCCCGTACATCATGACCGGCGGGGCGACCGGCACCGAGACCTTCGTGATCCAGACCGTGAAGCTGGCCTTCCAGTTCAACAAGACGGGCCTCGCCTCGGCCGCCGCCGTGGTCCTGCTGCTGATCATCCTGGCGGTGACCTGGCTCCAGCGCCGACTGGTCCCCGACGACAGGGTGGACCTCGTATGACCCGCCGCGCCGCAGCCCGCACGCTGGTGTACCTGTCCCTGGTCCTCGCCTCGCTGGTCGTCCTGCTCCCGCTGGGCGTGGTCCTGCTGACCTCGCTCAAGACCGACGAGGAACTCGCGGACGACAGCGGGGCCCTGACGCTCCCCGACGATCCGCTGAACTTCCACAACTACGTGACGGCGTTCCAGGACGGCCGGATGCTGTCGGCCTTCGGGCACACCGCGTTCATCCTGGTGTTCTCGATCGGCGGGACCGTGCTCATCGGCTCGATGACGGCGTACGCCATCGACCGCTTCACGTTCCGCTTGCGCAAGCTGGTCGTGGCCCTGTTCCTGCTGGCCGCGCTCGTCCCCGGGGTCACCACCCAGGTGGCGACCTTCCAGATCGTCAACGGCTTCGGCATGTTCGACACGCTGTGGGCGCCCATCGCCCTCTACATGGGCACGGACATCGTCTCGATCTACATCTTCCTGCAGTTCGTCCGCTCGATCCCGGTCTCCCTGGACGAGTCGGCCCGCCTCGACGGCGCGAACGCCTTCACCGTCTACCGGAAAATCATCTTCCCGCTGCTGAAACCGGCGATCGCCACGGTCGTGATCGTGAAGGGGATCACCGTCTACAACGACTTCTACATCCCCTTCCTCTACCTGCCCTCTCAAGATCTTGGCGTGATCTCGACGTCCCTGTTCCGCTTCAAGGGCCCCTTCGGCGCCCACTGGGAAACGATCTCGGCAGGAGCGGTCCTGGTCATCCTGCCGACCCTGATCGTCTTCCTGGCCCTCCAGAAGTACATCTACAACGGCTTCATGAAAGGAGCGACCAGATGAGCGGCCTTCAGGGGCACGGGGCTGTTTCGGGCGAACTCAAGCCGTCAGCGCCTTGACCAGCACCGGCGTCACCTGCTCCACCTGCCAGGGCCGAGCCCCCAGCCCCGCGAGTATGCCGCCGATCGACTCCTCGTCGACGGGAGCGGGCGGCTCCCAGCACACCCGCCGCACACTGTCCGGAGCGATCAGGTTCTCCTGGGGCATGTTCAGCCGCTCGGCCAACGCGGAGACGGCCGCCCGCGCCGCGGAGAGCCGTGCCGCGGCCGCCGGGTCCTTGTCGGCCCATGCCCGCGGGGGCGGCGGCCCCGCCACCGGCTGCCCCGGCTGCGGCAGCTGCGACTCGCCGAGCGCCTTCGCCCGGTCGACGGCGGCCTGCCACTGTTCGAGCTGCCGCCGCCCCATCCGGTGCCCGTAGCCGTTCAGCGCGGCGAGCGCGTGCACGTTCGCGGGGAGGGCGAGCGCGGCCTCCACGATCGCCGCGTCGGAGAGCACCTTGCCGGGCGAGACGTCCCGCCGCTGGGCGATGCGGTCCCGGGTCTGCCACAGCTCCCGCACCACCCCGAGCTGCCGCCGCCGACGCACCTTGTGCATGCCGGAGGTGCGGCGCCAGGGGTCCTTGCGGGGCTCCGGCGGGGGAGCGGAGGCGATGGCGTCGAACTCCTGGTGGGCCCACTCCAGCTTGCCCTGCCGGTCCAGCTCCTTCTCCAGCGCGTCGCGCAGGTCGACGAGGAGCTCGACGTCCAGGGCGGCGTAGCGCAGCCAGGGCTCGGGGAGCGGGCGGGTGGACCAGTCGACCGCGGAGTGGCCCTTCTCGAGGACGAAACCGAGGACGCCCTCGACCATCGCGCCGAGGCCGACCCGGGGGAACCCGGCGAGCCGGCCGGCCAGCTCGGTGTCGAACAGCCGGGTGGGCACAAGACCTATCTCGCGCAGACAGGGCAGGTCCTGGGTGGCGGCGTGCAGCACCCACTCGACGCCGGACAGGGCCTCGCCGAGTCCCGACAGGTCGGGGCAGGCGACGGGGTCGATCAGGGCGCTGCCGGCGCCCTCGCGGCGGAGCTGCACCAGATAGGCGCGCTGTCCGTAGCGGTAGCCGGAGGCGCGCTCGGCGTCCACGGCGACCGGGCCGGTGCCGGCGGCGAAGGCGGCGACGGCCTCGGCGAGCGAGGCGGCGTCGGCGATCACGGGCGGGATGCCCTCGCGCGGTTCGAGCAGCGGGGTCGGCTCGGGCACGGCCAGAGGTGTCGGCGCCCCGGAAACAGGAGAGGCAGATCCGCCGTCGTCCGGAGGGGCGCCTCCGGTGGTTCGCAGTGAGCTGGCTGCTGCGGTCTCTTGGGCGTCGGTCACCTGTCAAGGGTATCCGTGTGTGGACGGGACCCGCCGACGGAACGTTCCGTCGACGGGCGCCCCGGGGTCGTAAACAAGTCAGAGCGAATCCCGCGGGTTGCGGTGGTCAGTGGATGATGCCGGTCCGCAGGGCCACCGCCACCATCCCGGCGCGGTCGCCCGTGCCGAGCTTGCGGGCGATACGGGCGAGGTGGCTCTTCACGGTCAGCGCGGACAGTCCCATCGAGACGCCGATCGCCTTGTTCGACTGGCCTTCGGCGACCAGGCGGAGCACCTCGACCTCGCGGCCGGAGAGCTCGCGGTAGCCGCCCGGGTGGCTCGGGGCACCCGGGGGGCGGCGGTGCAGCCGGGCGGCGGCCGCTCCGATGGGGGCGGCACCGGGCCGGGTGGGGAGCCCGACGTTGGTGCGGGTGCCGGTGACGACATAGCCCTTGACACCGCCCGCGAGGGCGTTGCGCACGGCGCCGATGTCGTCGGCGGCGGAGAGGGCGAGCCCGTTGGGCCAGCCCGCGGCGCGGGTCTCGGACAGCAGGGTGAGACCGGAGCCGTCGGGGAGATGGACGTCGGCGACGCAGATGTCTCGGGGGTTGCCGACGCGGGGACGAGCCTCCGCGATGGACGAGGCCTCGATGACATCGCGCACACCGAGCGCCCACAGATGGCGGGTGACGGTGGAACGCACGCGCGGGTCGGCCACGACCACCATGGCGGTGGGCTTGTTCGGGCGGTAGGCGACCAGGCTTGCGGGCTGCTCGAGGAGAACGGACACCAGGCCTCCTGGGTGGGGGACGGAGCCGGTTCGGGGGCTTGTGGGGAGAGAGTCGCCGGGACGAACCGTGCTTTCAAGGTCACAGTCGTCTTCGGCAGCGCACCCGGGGTCCTTTAGAAAATGATCACGATCTAGTGAGTAACAATCCGTGCAATTCGGACACGCGATCGATCATCCGAAGATCGAATCGGTTTGGGTGGATGCGGTCCGGGATCGAAAGTGGCCGTATCGACAAAGAGATGGTCAATCAGGACGGCCAAATGGGTCGGTCGCCGTTTCCCGGCGACCGACCCACTCGTACAGCCCTGTGTTCTCCGGACCGCTCAGCGCGTCTGCGGCCCCCGCCGCTGCGGCAGCGTCACCACCGAGGCGTCACCCGGCCCGGCCGGCGGCAGCCCCGCGACCTGCGCCAGCAGATCGCACCAGGACGCCAGATGCGCCGCCGCGTCCGGCACCCCGCCCAGCCCCTCGCGGGGCGACCAGGAGGCCCGGATCTCGATCTGCGAGTTCGCCGGCCGCTCCGCGAGACCGCCGAAGAAGTGCGAGCTCGCCCGGGTGACCGTCCCGCTCGGCTCTCCGTACGCGAGGCCGCGCGCCTGCAGCGCACCGGTCAGCCAGGACCAGCACACCTCCGGCAGCAGCGGGTCGGCCGCCATCTCCGGCTCCAGCTCGGCCCGCACCAGCGTCACCAGCCGGAACGTCCCGCGCCAGGCGTCGTGCCCGTCCGGGTCGTGCAGCAGCACCAGCCGGCCGTCGGCCAGGTCCTGCTCGCCGTCCACGACGGTCGCCTCCAGGGCGTACGCGTACGGGGCGAGCTTCTTGGGCGCCGGGGCGGGGTCGACCTCGATCTGCGGCCGCAGCCGCGCCGCCCTCAGCGCGTCGACGGCGGCCCGGAACGCCGGCGGTGCCGACCTGCTCCCATCGCGGTCCCCCTCACTCGCCTCGTCCATCCCGCCAGCGCCGTCCGACAGTCGTCCCTGAGCCGCAGCCATGCGGGGAAGATTAAGGGGAACGACGGCCTCGCGCAGGGCAAGACACCCGCGCGGCCCCCGCGGGCGGCTGCGCGTTGGGCGAACACGCGCCCCGAACGCAAGGGCCGAACGGGTGGCTCGCGGGCACGGCGGGAGACGGGTGCGGCGGCGCCGCCGGCTGCGGCGCCGTGCGAGACTTGCCGTCGTGAGCGTGAACGAGAGCCCCGCGGGCCGGCAGCCGACAGCGACGTACGACAGCCCCTTCCTGAAGGCGTGCAGGCGGGAACCCGTACCGCACACCCCCGTGTGGTTCATGCGTCAGGCCGGGCGCTCGCTGCCGGAGTACCGCAAGGTCCGCGAGGGCGTCCCCATGCTGGAGTCGTGCGCACGGCCCGAGCTGGTCACCGAGATCACCCTCCAGCCCGTGCGCCGGCACAACGTGGACGCGGCGATCTACTACAGCGACATCGTCGTCCCGCTCAAGGCCATCGGCGTCGACCTCGACATCAAGCCGGGCGTCGGCCCGGTCGTCGAGAACCCGATCCGCACCCGCGCCGACCTCGCCCAGCTCCGCGACCTCACCCCCGAGGACGTCTCCTACGTCACCGAGGCGATCGGCCTGCTCACCGCCGAGCTCGGCGCCACCCCGCTGATCGGTTTCGCGGGCGCGCCGTTCACCCTCGCGAGCTACCTCGTCGAGGGCGGCCCGTCGCGCACGTACGAGAACGCCAAGGCGATGATGTACGGCGACCCGGAGCTCTGGGCCGACCTGCTCGACCGTCTCGCCGAGATCACGGCCGCGTTCCTGAAGGTCCAGATCGAGGCGGGCGCCAGTGCCGTCCAGCTCTTCGACTCCTGGGCCGGCGCCCTCGCCCCCGCCGACTACCGCCGCTCGGTGCTGCCCGCCTCCGCGAAGGTCTTCCGGGCGGTCGAGTCCTACGGCGTCCCGCGCATCCACTTCGGCGTCGGCACCGGTGAGCTGCTGGGGCTCATGGGCGAGGCCGGCGCGGACGTCGTCGGTGTCGACTGGCGCGTCCCGCTCGACGAGGCCGCCCGCCGGGTCGGCCCCGGCAAGGCGCTCCAGGGCAACCTCGACCCGACCGTCCTGTTCGCCGGCACCGCGGCCGTCGAGGCCAAGACCCGCGAGGTCCTGGACGCGGCCGCCGGTCTGGAGGGCCACGTCTTCAACCTCGGCCACGGCGTGATGCCGTCCATCGACCCGGACGCGCTCACCCGCCTCGTGGAGTACGTCCACACGCAGACGGCGCGGTAGGCGGCGCCGACGGCGCGCGCGGGTTTCCCGGGCCGTCGCCGGACGATGAATTGCAAAATTTCGCAATTGGTTAGATGCTCTGTTCTTCATACTCGCAAGGGTGAGGAGGGCGAGGGGTCGTGCCGGTTCCGCTGACGTCGTTGCTGCCCGGTCGTGCCGCTCTGGCGGACATACGGCGGGACCCGCGCCGCGATCTGCTCGCGGGGCTGACCGTGGCGATCGTCGCGCTGCCGCTCGCGCTCGGTTTCGGAGTGTCCTCGGGACTGGGCGCGCAGGCGGGCCTGGCCACCGCGGTGGTCGCGGGCGCGCTGGCCGCGGTCTTCGGCGGTTCGAATCTGCAGGTCTCCGGACCGACGGGTGCGATGACGGTCGTCCTCGTACCGATCGTCGGCCGGTACGGTCCGACCGGGGTGCTGACCGTCGGACTGATGGCGGGCGTGATGCTCGTGGCCCTGGCCGTGCTGCGGGCGGGCACCTACATGCAGTACGTGCCCGCCCCCGTCGTCGAGGGCTTCACCCTCGGTATCGCCTGTGTGATCGGGCTCCAGCAGATCCCGAACGCCCTCGGTGTGGCCCCACCCGAGGGCGACCGGGTCCTGGTGGTCGTCTGGCGGGCCGTCGAGGAGTTCGCGAAGGCGCCGAACTGGACGGCGACCGGCCTCGCGGTGTCCGTCGCCGTGGTCATGCTCGCCGGGGCCCGATGGTGGCCGACGATCCCCTTCTCCATCGTCGCGGTGATCGCCGCGACGGTCGTGGCCCAGGCCGCGGGCATGGACGCGGCGCGGCCGATCGGCGAGCTGCCGTCCGGCCTGCCCGCTCCCTCCCTCTCCTTCCTCGACCCGGGCGCCCTCGGTTCCCTGCTTCCTTCCGCCGTCGCGGTCGCCGCCCTCGCCGCCCTGGAGTCCCTGCTGTCCGCCTCGGTCGCCGACGGCATGACCGTCGGGCAGCGGCACGACCCGGACCGGGAGCTGTTCGGGCAGGGCCTGGCGAACATCGCCGCCCCGCTGTTCGGCGGTGTCCCGGCGACCGGTGCCATCGCACGCACCGCCGTCAACGTCCGGACGGGCGCGACCTCCCGGCTGGCCGCGCTCACCCACGCCGCGATCCTCGCCGTCATCGTCTTCGCCGCCGCGCCCCTCGTGTCCAGGATCCCCCTGGCCGCGCTCGCCGGGGTCCTGCTGGCCACCGCGATCCGCATGGTCGAGGTCGGCTCCCTGAAGGCCATGCTCCGGGCCACCCGCTCCGACGCGCTGATCCTCGTCCTCACCGCGGTCGCCACTCTCGCCCTGGACCTCGTCCAGGCGGTGATCATCGGCCTGGTCGTGGCCGGCGCCCTGGCCCTGCGCGCCGTCGCCCGACAGGCCCGTTTCGATCAGGTCCCGCTGGACCGGGGCGACCACAGTGCCGAGGAACACGCCCTGCTGGCCGAGCACATCGTGGCGTACCGCGTCGACGGGCCGCTGTTCTTCGCCGCCGCGCACCGCTTTCTGCTGGAGCTGACCGACGTCGCCGACGTCCGGGTGGTGATCCTGCGCATGTCCCGGGTGTCGACCATGGACGCCACGGGCGCTCTCGTCCTCAAGGACGCCGTGGAGAAGCTGAGACGGCGCGGCATCCTCGTCCTCGCCTCCGGGATACGCACCGGTCAGCGCCAGGTCCTGGACTCCGTCGGCGCGCTGGAGCTCCTGCGCCACGAAGGCCGGGACCACGACACCACCCCGGAGGCGATCCGGGCCGCCCGTGAGCACCTGGAGACGGCCGGAGTGCTGCCCTCGGGTCCGCAGGCGACTTCGCACAGTTGCTAACGTTGGCAATTGCCGAGTTCATGTGTTCGGTTCCACGGGTGAGGACGGTCCGGTGAGTACGCCGCTGTACCAACTGAAGGCAGAGTTCTTCAAGACGCTCGGGCATCCGGCACGCATCCGGGTCCTGGAGCTGCTGAGCGAGCGCGAGCACGCGGTGGCGGAGATGCTGCCCGAGGTGGGCATCGAGCCCGCGCACCTCTCCCAGCAGCTCGCGGTGCTGCGGCGGGCGAACCTGGTCGTGACCCGCAAGGAAGGCTCGACCGTCCACTACTCCCTGACCAGCCCGCACATCGCCGAACTCCTGCGGGTCGCCCGCACCATCCTCTCCGGGGTCCTGGCCGGACAGGCCGAGCTGCTCGCCGACCTCCGGGCGACCCCGGGGCAGGGCGGGCCGGGGCGCTAGGGGGTGTTTCGAAAGTCCCGCACCGCACCCGCGGTGCGGGACTTTCGAAACACCCCCTAGACCTGCCCCGGGGTCGCCCGGGCGGAGGGAGCCGCGTTCACCCCGTGTGCCGGGGCCGGGCGCGCCTGCCGAACAGCAGCCCGCGCGGCTCCGGGGGCGGTGGGGTGCCCGGCTTGAGCGGCCAGGCCAGCAGCATGCCGGTGAGGAAGCCCACGACGTGCGCCGCGTACGCCACCGTGCCCGCGCCGGAGACGCCCTCGCCGGAGGAGTAAACGGCCTGGAGCGCGAACCAGAACCCCAGGACCAGCCACGCCGGCAGCCGCAGCGGCAGGAAGACCAGGAACGGCACCAGCACCCACACCCTGGCCCTCGGATACAGCACCAGATAGGCGCCCAGCACCCCCGCGATCGCCCCGGACGCGCCGATCAGCGGGTCGGTGGAGTCGGCGTTCAGCACCGCGAAGCCGTACGACGCCGCATAGCCGCAGGCGACGTAGAACAGCGCGAAGCGGACGTGGCCCATCCGGTCCTCGATGTTGTTCCCGAAGATCAGCAGGAACAGCATGTTGCCCAGCAGGTGCAGCCAGCCGCCGTGCAGGAACATCGCCGTGAACACGCTCAGCACCGGCGACTTGACGTAGTCGGGCGGGCCCAGCGCGCAGCCGTCGCCGCGCACCCCGCCCGTCGGCACGAGCTGCGGGAGCTGATCGTGGATCAACTCGCGCGGTACGGCCGCGTAATGCTCCAGGAAGGCGTGCAGATGGCAGGTCTGCGCCAGCGCGCTGTCGCCGGCCACCGAGCCCGACAGGCCCGGCATGAACCAGAAGACCAGCACGTTCGCCGCGATCAGCGTGTACGTCACCACGGGCGTGCGGCGCACCGGGTTCACGTCATGGACGGGGATGACCACAGGGAAGTACTGCCCCCGATCCGTTCGTCGAATCGGTGAACGCGCCCCGCCGTGGCCCCGTATGAACCGGCAACCGCCCGCGGCCCGGGGAAGGCGGACCGCGGGGACGACGTGAGGAACAGGCGATGAACGACCGAGTTACCCCCGCGATGCACGCCACGCCCGACGGCGAGGCCGAGATCGCCCTGGTCATCCGACTGCCCTGGGAGGACGTGGCCCGGCTCGGTCAGGAGGCCGGGCGGCTCGCCTCCCAGATGCAGCGCCCGGTGACGCTGGACGAGGCCGTGTCGCACCGGCTGCGGTCGCGACCTGCGGCTGCCGCGCACGCGAAGCCGGCGGAGCAGGTGGCCGCGGCCGCGCAGGTCTCCGCGTTGCCGCGGCTCGGTACCGCGTAGGGGCGAGGTTCCGTGCGGGTGCGTGGGGCTGCTGGTCGCGCCCGCGGCGGAGCCGCACATCGACATGGCCCCCGCGCCCCTAGGGGGTCGCGCGCACCTTGGTCGCAGCCTTTCGGGCCGCCACCAGGACCGGGTCCCAGACCGGGCTGAACGGTGGGGCGTAGCCCAGGTCCAGTGCCGTCATCCGTTCCACCGTCATGCCCGCCGTCAGCGCCACCGCCGCGATGTCGACGCGTTTCGCCGCGCCCTCCCGGCCGACGATCTGGACGCCGAGGAGCCGGCCGGTGCGGCGTTCGGCGAGCATCTTGACCGTCATAGGGGAGGCGCCGGGGTAGTAGCCGGCCCGGCTGGTGGACTCCACGGTGACCGTCTCGTACTGGAGGCCGACCCTGCGCGCGTCCTTCTCGCGCAGGCCCGTGCGGGCGATCTCCAGGTCGCAGACCTTGCTCACGGCGGTGCCGACGACACCCGGGAACGTGGCGTAGCCGCCGCCGGCGTTGGTGCCGATGACCTGGCCGTGCTTGTTGGCGTGGGTGCCCAGGGCGATGTGGCGCTCCTGGCCGGAGACCAGGTCGAGGACCTCCACGCAGTCGCCGCCCGCCCAGATGTCCCGGTGGCCGCGCACCCGCATCGCCAGATCGGTGAGGAGCCCGCCGTGCGCCCCGAGGGGCAGCCCGGCGGCCGCGGCCAGGGTGGTCTCGGGGCGGACCCCGATGCCCAGGACGACCACGTCCGCCGGGTACTCGGCGTCCTTCGTGACCACCGCCCGCACCCGGCCGTCCGCGTCGGTGGGCAGTTCGGTGACCTCGGCGTCGTTGACCATGGCGATGCCGAGGCCCTCCATCGCCGTGTGGACCAGGCGGCCCATGTCCGGGTCCAGGGTCGACATCGGTTCGCTGCCCCGGTTGACGACGGTCACCTCGTAGCCGCGGGTGATGAGCGCCTCGGCCATCTCCACGCCGATGTAGCCCGCCCCGACGACCACGGCCCGCTTCCCCCGCGCGCGGGCCAGCGTGTCCAGCAGGGCCTGACCGTCGTCGAGGGTCTGCACCCCGTGTACGCCCGGCGCGTCCACGCCCGGCAGATCCGGGCGGACCGGGCGCGCTCCCGTCGCGATCACGAGTTTGTCGTACGACGTCCAGGACTCCGCCCCGGAATCGACGTCACGCGCGCGTACCCGCCGTCCGGGCACGTCGATCTCCACGACCTCGGTGCGCAGCCGCAGATCGATGTCGCGCGCGCGGTGCTCCTCGGGGGTGCGGGCGATCAGGTCGTCCCGGTCGGTGACGTCGCCGCCCACCCAGTACGGGATGCCGCACGCGGAGTAGGACGTGAAGTGGCCGCGCTCGAAGGCGACGATCTCCAGTTCCCCGGGCCCCTTGAGGCGGCGGGCCTGGGACGCCGCGGACATGCCCGCGGCGTCCCCGCCGATCACGACCAGTCGTTCCCGTGCAGGCATGCTCATACGAACACGCTACGGGGGAGGCGGACTTCAGTCCCGCTCGGGGCCGTCCGCCGGGCCGGTTCCGGCCCCCGCGCCCACGCCGGCCGCCGGGTCCGCTGCGGGCAGGGTGCCCCTCGTCCGGCGGCGCGGGCGCGCCAGCCGCAGCCAGGCCACCACGAGCACCACGGCCACCACGAGGAACGGCAGCACCGCGCCGAAGACGACGGCGATCCAGCGCAGCAGGGTCACGAACGCGCCCCAACCGCCCGCCAGCGCGTCCAGGAACCCCGGGTCGTCGTCGGCGGCTGCGGCCTTCGGGGCCGGCTTCTCCGACAGGCTCAGCGTGATCGTCGCCAGGCTGGTGCGGTCCTTCAGCGACGCCTGCTGGGCGAGCAGCGCCTCCAGATCGGCCTCACGGCTGCTCAGTTCACCCTCCAGCGTGACCACGTCACTGAGTTTCGTGGCCCGGTCCATGAGGTCACGGACCCGCGCGACACTGGCCCGCTGCGTCTTGATGCGGCTGTCGACGTCGACAACCTGGTCGGTGACGTCCTGCGCCTTCGCCGTGCGCTCCAGCAGCTCGCCCGCGCCCTGGAGCTCGGCGAGGACGTCGTCGTACCGCTCGACGGGCACCCGCAGCACCACCCGGGTGCGCTCGGTGCCGTCCTCGTCCCGGCTCGTGGACTCGTTCCCGACGTAACCGCCCGCGCTCTCGGTGGTCGTACGGGCCTCGTCGAGGGCCTTCGGGACGTCCTTGACCCGTACGGCCAGCGAGGCGGTGCGGATGATCCGGTTCGCGGTGATCTTCGGCGCGGGCGAGGCCTGCGAACCGCTCGCCCCCGCGCCCTCCTTGGCATCCGACTGGACCTCGGCCCCGCCGGCCGCCGCCTTGTCGGCGAGGCTCGCGCCGTCGCCTCCCGAGTCGCTCGCGCCACTGCAGCCGGTGAGCGCGAGCGCGGCGGCCAGCAGGATGCCGGCCAGCGCGTGGACCGGCCGTACGGAACGTCGTGCGTGCATGTGGACGTACCCCCCGAGGGTTGTGACGACTGACGCTCCTTCGACGCCGGGGCGGCCCGGGACGTTGGACGGAACAGGTTCCGAAGCGGTCACGGTCGGGACTCGGTGGGGCCACATGGCCCTGGCGGCGGTGTCGGTGGGGTCTGAGAGAGTGGAGGGCATGAGCGCAACGGGTACGCGTGCGGGGCAGCACGTCGTCGTCATCGGGGCCGGGATCGCCGGCCTGGCCGCCGCCCACCGGCTGCTGGAGCGCGGGGCGCGGGTGACCGTGCTGGAGGCGTCCGGGCGGGTCGGCGGCAAGCTGCTGCCCGGCGAGATCGCGGGCGTCCGGGTGGACCTCGGCGCCGAGTCGCTGCTCGCCCGCCGCCCCGAGGCGGTCGCCCTCGCGCGCGCGGCGGGACTGACGGACCTGTTGCGGCCGCCCGCCACCGCCACCGCCTCGATCTGGACCCGCGGCGCCCTGCGCCCCATGCCCAAGGGCCATGTCATGGGCGTCCCCGGCACCGCGGCGGCCCTGTCCGGCGTGCTGTCCGACGAGGGCCTCGCCCGCATCGAGCGGGACGCAGACCTGCCGCGCACGGAGGTCGGCGAGGACGTGGCGGTCGGGGAGTACGTGGCGGCGCGCCTGGGCCGCGAGGTCGTCGACCGCCTGGTCGAACCCCTCCTCGGCGGGGTGTACGCCGGGGACGCCTACCGCATCTCGATGCGCTCGGCCGTACCGCAGCTCTACCGGGCGGCGCTCACCCACACCTCGCTCACCGAGGCCGTCCGCGAGATCCAGGCCGAGGCCGCCGCGAGCCGGCAGACCGGGCCGGTGTTCATGGGTGTCGAGGGCGGAGTGGGCCGGCTGCCGCTCGCGGTCGCGGAGTCGGTCCGCGCGCGGGGCGGCGAGATCCACACGCGCGTGCCCGTCACCGGGCTGCGCCGGGAGCCCGCCGGCGGCTGGCGGGTCACCACCGGCGAGCGGGCGCTGCACGCGGACGCCGTCGTCGTGGCCGTGCCCGCGCCCGCCGCCGCCGCGCTGCTGGCCGCCGAGTCCCCGGAGGCCGCCGCCGACCTGCGCGCCGTCTCGTACGCCTCGATGGCTCTGATCACCCTCGCCTACCGCCGCTCCGAGGCCGCCCTGCCCGAGGGCAGCGGCTTCCTCGTGCCGCCCGTCGACGGCCGCACCATCAAGGCGTCCACGTTCGCCTCCCAGAAGTGGGGCTGGATCGCCGAGGACGACCCCGAGGTGTGCGTGCTGCGCACCTCCGTCGGGCGGTACGGCGAGACGGAGATCCTCGGCCGCGACGACGCCGACCTCGTCGAGGTCTCCCGGCACGACCTGCGCGAGGCCACCGGCCTGACCGCCGTCCCGCTGGAGACCCGGGTCACCCGCTGGACGGACGGCCTGCCGCAGTACCCGGTCGGCCACCACGCGCGCGTGGCCCGCATCCGCGAGCACGTCGCCAAGCTGCCCGGCCTCGCGGTGTGCGGCGCGCAGTACGACGGCGTCGGCGTCCCCGCGTGCATCGCGAGCGCCCACGCGGCCGTCGACCAGATCCACGGCGACCTGAGCGCCGTACAGGAGCTCACCGCCCACCCGGTGCAAAGTCTGCACGGCGGAGCAGGAGAATGAGAACCATGAGTGACGACGCCCCCACCACCGAGTCCGGCAGGATCCCGAACAAGGGCAAGCTGGCCAAGGACCTGAACGAGGTCATCCGCTACACGCTGTGGTCGGTCTTCAGGCTGAAGGACGTGCTCCCCGAGGACCGCGCGGGATACGCCGACGAGGTCCAGGAGCTGTTCGACCAGCTCGCCGCCAAGGACATCACGATCCGCGGCACCTACGACGTGTCCGGTCTGCGCGCCGACGCCGACGTGATGATCTGGTGGCACGCCGAGACCAGCGACCAGCTCCAGGAGGCGTACAACCTCTTCCGCCGCACCCGGCTGGGCCGCGCCCTGGAGCCGGTCTGGTCGAACATGGCGCTGCACCGCCCCGCCGAGTTCAACCGCTCGCACATCCCGGCGTTCCTCGCCGACGAGACGCCCCGCGACTACGTGAGCGTCTATCCCTTCGTCCGCAGCTACGACTGGTATCTGCTCCCCGACGAGGACCGCCGCCGGATGCTCGCCGACCACGGCAAGATGGCCCGCGGCTACCCGGACGTCCGCGCCAACACGGTCGCGTCCTTCTCCCTCGGCGACTACGAGTGGATCCTCGCCTTCGAGGCCGACGAGCTGTACCGCATCGTCGACCTCATGCGCCACCTGCGCGCCTCGGAGGCCCGGATGCACGTCCGCGAGGAGGTCCCGTTCTACACGGGCCGCCGCAAGTCGGTCGCGGACCTGGTGGCCGGCCTCGCGTAAGGCGCCCCGCCAGGGGCGCGGGGAACTGCGCGACCGGCCACCACGGACCCGCAGTTCCCCACGGCCTCACCTCGAGGCGCTCGCGGTGGGCGCCGAGTGCCCCGCACAGGCGGTCTGCCGCACCGGCACCCGGTCCTCCAGCAGATACGCCTCGACATGCCCGTTGACGCAGGCGTTCGGCCCTCCGGCGATCCCGTGCGTCCCGGAGTCCCGCTCGGTCACCAGCACCGACCCCGACAGACGGCGGTGCATCTCCAACGCCCCGTCATAGGGCGCGGCGGCATCCCGCTCGGCGGCGAGGATCAGTGTGGGCGGCAGCTCACCGGGCCCGGTCCGCACATCGACAGGCCGCTGACGCGGGGCGGGCCAGTAGGCGCACGGCAGGTTCGCCCAGACGTTGTCCCAGGTCTCGAACGGCGCGATCCGCGCGAGCCGGGTGTTGTCCCGGTCCCAGACCTTCCAGTCCGTCGGCCAGGGCGCGTCGTTGCACTCCACGGCCGTGTAGACGGCGGTGGAGTTCTCCGACTCGGCCGCGGCCTCCGTCACCGGCCCGGCCTGGGCGATGAGCTCCTTCGGGTCGCCCTTCAGATACTCCGCGAGCGCCCGCGCCCGGTGCGGCCAGTAGTCGTCGTAGTACCCGGTCTGCAGGAACGCGCTCTGGAGCTGCGCCGGCCCGACCTTCCCGCCGGCCGGCTCCGCGGCCAGCCGGGCGCGGGCCCGCTCGTAGCTGTCCAGCACCTTCTCGGGTGTGTCGCCCAGCCCGTACACCGTGTCGTTCCTGGCGACCCACTCCCGGAAGTCCGCCCAGCGGCTCTCGAACGCCCTCGACTGGTCGAGGTTGTTGCGGTACCAGATCCGCTTCGGGTCCGGGTTCACCGCCGCGTCGAACACCATCCGGCGTACGTGCGAGGGGAACAGGGTGGCGTACACCGCCCCGAAGTAGGTGCCGTACGACGCCCCCATGAAGGTGAGCTGCTTCTCGCCCAGCGCGGCCCGCAGGACGTCCAGGTCGCGGGCGTTGTTCAGCGAGTTGTAGTGCGGCAGGGCGCCGCCGGCCCGCTGGGCGCAGCCGCGCGCGTACGCCTTCGCCTCGGCGATCCGCTCCCGCTTGTACGACTCGGAGGGATGGGTGGGCGCGGGGGAGGGGCCCTTGAAGAAGTTCTTGGGGTCCTGGCAGGACAGCGGAGCGGAGCGGCCGACTCCGCGCGGGTCGTAGCCGACGAGGTCGTACGCCGCGCCGAGGCGCTTCCACTGCGGGAGCAGGCCGGCCAGCGGGAAGTACAGGCCCGAGCCGCCGGGGCCGCCGGGGTTGAAGACGAGCGCGCCCTTGCGGGGCACCCGGTGCTTGCTGTTGCGCGGGTCCCGGTGGGTGGCCCGGACCCGGCTGACGGTCAGTTCGATCTGCCGGCCGTTCGGCCGCGCGTAGTCGAGCGGGACGCCGACGGTGCCGCACTCCATGCCGCCGGGCAGGTCCTGCGCGTCGGCGCACTTCCCGAAGGCGATGCCCTGCGCGGCGGCCCGGGCGGCGGCGAGCGCGACACCGGCTCGAGCCCCGGCGGCCGTCGGGGAGCCCGGGCGGCCGGGGGTGGTGGGGAGGCCGCCGGCGGGGGCGGCGGAGAGGGTGGTCAGGAGCAGGGCTCCCATGGCCGAGTAGAGCGCGCCAGCTCTCATTCGCGTGTCCCTTCGGTGCGCGGTCGGCGACAAAAGGGATGTTTCGCAGGGCTGTGAGGTGAGGCAAGCACCGCCCGCTGGTGTCGGCGCCAATGCTCCAAGTGCGCCCCCGGGGAGGCGAACGCGCGGGGTCTCAGGGCTCCCGGTGGGCGAACGCGGCCCGTAGGTCGGGCTCGTCGAGCGCGTGGATCCCGAGGACGGCCACGGAGGTGAGATACGAACGGTCGTCACCGGCCCCGCCCGTGCCGGCGGCCCGCCGGGCCAGGGCGCCCAGCAGTCGCTGCCCGGCCGGCGACGCCCAGCGCGCGTAGGGGTGCACCTCGACCCGCGCTATCGCCAGGCAGCTCAGCGTGAGCGCCAGCGGCAGCGCGAACCACAGGGCGACCAGCCCGCGCGGCATGCCCGTACCGTCCGACGGCACCGGCATCGACAGCGCGACCGCGCCGACCGCCAGGACGAACCCGGCCGCCAGCCGCACCTGCCGAACCCCGGCCTCGACCGTCGTACGGGCCCCGTCGGGCACCGCGAGACCGGCGCTGACCAGCCGGTCGGCGAGCCCCCGCACGGCGTCCGCGGCCGCCGCCTCGGCCCGCGCCGGCGCGATACGGGACTGTCCCTCGGGTCCGATGGCTCCGATCACCGACCGCTCCATCTCGTCCCGCCCGCGCGGGTCCACGACGGTCGCCCAGCCGGTGCGGGCGAGCAGCAGCCGCCGCTGCCGGGCCATCGACACCATCGTCAGATCGGCGACCCGGCCGGGCCCGCCGGACAGGAACGCCGCCTCGTAGAGCGTCAGGTCGTGTCCCTGACCGGCCGTCGCGTCCTCCGTGTCCACGGCCGCCGCACGGACGGCGGCCAGGCACAGCCGGGTGCACGCCGCGCCCGCGACCGCCCAGGCCAGGAGCAGAAGAAGGACCCAGAACATGTCACGTTTCTATGCCGTGTGCACGGGACAACGCCATGCCTTGTTCATCATCCGGACGGAGCGTTGCGGGTATGTGACGTTCCGCTTGGCTCAGGGTGACGGCGTCAGCGGCACCACGACCCCGGGGGTGGCCGTCGGCGAGGGGGTGCCGGTCGCCGCCAGATCCCGGGCCAGGGCCTCGAAGTCGACGTACCCGGTGGCCTCCAGGATCTCGATGTGGTCCAGCACGGTGGTGTTGGCGTCGTCGGCGAGCGCGCGCACCAGCGAGTTCTGGGTGCCGGCCCGTACCTGCGCGACGACCGTGAACACCCGGCCGTGCGCGAGCCGCAGGATGTTGGCGAACTTCCGGTCGAAGTCCACGCCCTGCGCCGCGTTCAGCTCCGCCAGCCACGCCTTCTGCTGGTCGTTGGGCTCGTTCGGCAGACCGAGCCCCAGCTTCGCGGCCACGTCACGCACCCGCTCGTCCAGGAACGTGTGCCCCTCGACGAGGTGCTGCCCGGCGGTGCGTACGGCCGCGGTCGTGCCCTTGCGCTGCGCCAACTGCCCCGCGGGCAGCTCCCACAGCCCGGCCAGCCGCACCTTCGTGACGAACTCCCGGTCGAGCTCGGACAGCGGGCCGTACTGCGTGAGCACGGTCTGCGCGTTCAGTACGTCCGCTCCGGTCGTCGAGGGGCCGGAGTACGAGGCGACGGGGATGAACAGCGCCACACAGGTCGCGGCCAGGCCGACGACGATGACCCCGGTGCCGCTGATGATGCCTCTGCCCTGGACGGGGGGTCGCGGTCGCCTCGGTCGCATACTTGCCTCCTGCACACGGCACCGCACGCCAGTGCGCTTCGGGTGCGAAAAGGCATATTACTGCCCCGGCAACTTAGGCGTGAGGCGGGCCCACGGCGCGGACAGCGGGCGCGTACGGCCCGGCGGCCGACGCCGGATCAGCGCCCGGCCCACCCGCGCCGCCCGTGCCAGCCGCGAACCCGACCGCGGGGCCGGCCCCGACCGGTCCAGCCACCACGTGCGCAGCTCCCGCCGTGTCCGCCCCTCGGCCGGCGTCCCGTCCAGCAGCACCTGCTCGACGAAGTCCAGGGCGTCCTGCCGGTAGCCGCCGCGCATCGGACGGGCCTGGGCGTACGCGAGGAACGCCGGGCGGTATCCGTCACCGAGGAGGACCGGCAGCTCCGGCGCCACCTTGGCCACGACCCCGGCCCGCTTCGCCGCGAGCGCCCGCGCCTGCACCCCGATCCGCACCCGGTCGAACCCCTCCGGCACCGGCGTCCCCGCGACCAGCGCGGACAACAGCGCGGCCTGAGCGAGCCCGAGCCGCTGCCGAGTGGTCTCACCGACGACGGCCACGGCCACGTCGGCGCCCTCACGGCGCGGGTCCGCGGGCGCCGCAGGCGCGGGTGCGGGCGACAGGGGCGCGGTCAGAGCGACGCGGTGGCGTGCGGGTGCGACGGCGACGGCGGACCGTGCCCCCCGTCCCGCCCGGGCGTCCTGGCCGAGTCGTATCAGCTCCCGCTTGACCGCGCGGCGCTCGCCGTCCCGCAGGGCGGTCCCGATCGCGTCCAACTCCAGCTCCAGAACGGCCGGTTCGGGGAAGTTCTCGTCGCGCTCCAGGAGCACCCCGGGTGGCGAGACCCGGGAGGCGAGGTCGGTCAGGATGTCGAGGACGGGGCGCGGCACGGGGTGGGCGTGGCTGTCGTGCCAGACGCCGTCCCGTTCGAACCCGCCCGCGACATGCACGTAGGCGATGGCCTCCAGGGGCAGCTCGTCGAGCGCCTTGGCGGGATCCTCCCCGCGGTTGACCTGGTTGGTGTACAGGTTCGCCACGTCGACGAGCAGCCGTACGCCCGTCCGGTCCGCCAGCTCGTACAGGAACTGCCCTTCCGTCATCTCCTCGCCCGGCCAGGCGATCAGCGCCGCGATGTTCTCGACGGCGAGCGGCACGGGCAGCGCCCCCTGCGCGATGCGCACGTTCGCGCAGAGCACGTCGAGGGAGTCCCGGGTCCGCGGCACCGGCAGCAGGTGCCCGGCCTCCAGCCGCGGGGTCGCGGTCAGCGGGCCGCCCGCGCGGACGAACGCGATGTGCTCGGTGACCAGCGGCGATCCCAGGACCCCGGCCCGCTCCGCCAGCGCCGCGAGCCGACCCTCGTCCGGCCGCTCGGCGCCGCCGAGCCCCAGCCCGACCCCGTGCGGGACGACGGTGACCCCGCGCTCGCGCAGCCGCACCAGGGACGCGGGGAGGTGTCCGGGGCAGGTGTTCTCCGCCACGACCTCGACCCAGTCGATCCCCGGCATCCGCTCCACGGCGTCCGCGATCTCCGGCCGCCAGCCGATGCCCGTTCCCAGTCGCACCATGGTCACCGCCTCCTTGGTCCCCCTCGGTGGTGACGGGGGTATGACCCCGCCGCCGAGCGCCGAACCACGCCGCCCCCACCTTCAGAGCAACATTTGAGGTTCGGCCGCCGTCGGCCGACGCAAGCCCGGCTTCAGCGCAGCGCCGGATGGTCCGCCACCACCGTGCAGCTCCCCGGAGCGATCTCGGTGAACCCGGCGTCCCGCACCAGCGGCAGCCCGCTCGCCGTCAGCTCCCGCCACCGCTCGGGAGCGGCGGTCCGCACGGCCAGCGCGAACCCGGACGCACGCCAGGCGCTCCGCTCCTCCTGCGACAGCTCCCACCAGGCGAGCTGGGCACCGTGCCCGGCCTGGGCCATCGCCTTGCCGGCGGACATGTCGAGCTCGGGGTTCAGCCAGATCACCGGCACGCAGGGGTCGGCGTCGGCCGGGGGTTCCGGGTCGTCGAGCTCGGTCCCGGACACCTGGAGCCGGGCCAGATCCTTCGGCCACCCGTCCAGCGGCACGGGCGGGAACACCCGCACCTCGGCCGCCTTCCCACTGACGGTGACCCCGTCCAACGCCTCGGCCCGCCGCCACTCGGCCCCCCGGGCCCGCCGTACGACCTTCCGGATCCGCGCGTCCTGCCAGTCCCGCACGGCCTGGGCCCAGGCCCCGTCGTCCAGTGACCGCTCGTCACTGAGCATGACGAGCACGGCCCGAGCGGCGGTCTCCAGCGCGTCGGTACGAGCGGGCGGCGCGGCCTTCTCCACCCGCACGACGAGGGGGAGGACGTACTGCGGGGCCTGGTCACGGGGGTTCGGCTCGGTCTGAAAGGGACTCTCACTCACAGGCGCAGGCTACTGGACCCACTCGTGGGCGCGGGAAACCGCGCGACCGGCCACCTCCCACCCGCACCCGCCGTACGACACCATGAACCCCCATGGACCGTGCCCTACGCCTGACCAACGCCGGCCGCCGCTACGGCTTACGCGGCCCCTGGGTCCTCCGCCATGTGACCCTGGACCTGCCGCCCACCACCCTCACCCGGGTAGAAGGCCCCAACGGCACCGGCAAATCCACCCTCCTGCGCCTCCTCGCCCGCGTGGACGCCCCCACGGAGGGCCGGGTGAGCGGCCACCCCCGCACCGCCTACGTCCCCGAACGCTTCCCCGCGGCCCTCCCCTTCACCGCCCTCGACTACCTCACCCACCTCGGCACGATCCACGGCCTGCCCCGCCCCTCGGCGGAGCGCGCCGCGGGCGACTGGCTCGACCGCTTCGGCGCGACCGCCCACGCCCGCACCCCGATGTCCCAGCTGTCCAAGGGCAGCAGCCAGAAGGTCGCCGTGGCCCAAGCGCTGCTCGCCGAACCGGAGTTGCTGATCCTGGACGAGGCCTGGACCGGCCTGGACACCGACGCGCGCGCCGAACTGGAGCGGGCGGTCGCCGAACGCACGGCCGCCGGCGCCGCCGTCGTCTTCGTCGACCACGACCCCCGCCGCCTCTCCGGCACGACGGACGCGGTGTACACGGTCCGCGACGGCACCCTCCACCGCCGTACCGCCGAAGGCGACGGGCCGTCCGCCGCCACCGAGGGCCCGCACACGACGATCGAGGTCCGGGGCCCCGCACCGCTCCCGCCGGAAGCGGCCCGCCTCGCCACGACCACCGCGGAGACGGCCGACCGCGCCCACCGCCTCGTCGTCCCCGCCTCCCACTCCGACGTCGTGCTCCGCGCCCTGCTGACCGCCCGCCCGCCGTACCACGTGGTGAGCGTGCGCCCGTCCGATCCCGAAGGCCGTCGATGACCGCCCTGCTGCGCTACCAGACCGCCCTGCTCCTGCGCTCCCAGCGCTGGCTGCCGCCGTTCCTGCTGTACGTCGTCTTCCTGGGTGTCGGCGTGCAGGGCGGCCAGCCGCTGCTGGACTCGCTCGGCTGGACGTCCGCCGTACTGCTGCCCACGGCCGCCTGGCTGGTGCGGATCTGTGTCACCGGCGAACCCCCGGCCGCCCGCACCGTCGTGGCGGCCGCGGCGGGGCCCGCGCGGGCGCACCTCGCCGCGGTCCTGACCGCACTGGGCGCGGCCACGCTCCTCGGCACGGTCGCCACGGCGGCGGTCGTCCTCGTCAGCGACCCGGTCGGCGCCGACCACCAGCGCCGTATCCCCGTCCCCGAGGCCACCGCGGCCGGTCTCCTCACCGCCCTGATCTGCGCCCTGCTCGGCACGGCCGTCGGCGCGCTCACCGCCTGGCCCGTCCTGCGCTCCACCGGCCGGGCCGTCCCGGCGCTGCTGCTGGCGACCCTGCTGGCCCTCGTGACGAGCGGTTCCCCGGCGCACGCGGCGGTCACCGGCCTGGTCACCGGCTCCCGCTCGGCGACGGTCGGCCTCCCACTGCTCCCCCTGGCCGCGGCCGTGGTCGCCACGGCGGCGGCGATCGCGGCGGCCTGCGCCCTCACCTCCCGCAGATCACCCTGAACAGGCGGTCCGCTGTGCCTCCTGCCACTCGCAGACGGGGCACAGCGTGATCCCCTTGTACGACTCCGGGTACTCGGTCGGCTCCCGGCACAGCACACACTCGGCATACGGCGGCCCGTCCGCCTTCGGCGGCTTGGTCGCGTCGATCAGACAGTAGGAGTCCTCACTCATACCTCCAGCGTACGGAAGCGCACGCGGTCAGGACCGCCCCCGGGACGCCCCGATCAGCTCCGACACCTTCACGAACCGGTACCCCCGCCGCCGCAGCTCGGGGACGATCGCCCGCACCGCCCGCTCGGTGACGGGTGCGGCGCTGCGGGTGCAGTGCATGACGACCACGGACCCCGGCCGCACCCCGTCCAGCACCTCCCGGGCCACCGCGTCGGCGTCCGTCGCGAACGCGTCCCCGCTCACCACGTCCCACTGCACCGCGGTCACCCCGAGCCCGCCGACCGCCCGCAGCGCCCGCCGGTCGTAACAGCCGCCGGGGAAGCGGAAGTACGGCATCGCGTTCGGCACGCCCGCCTCGCGGAACGCCGTGTACGCCCGTTCCACGTCCGCCCGCATCCGGTCCTCGGAGACGGTCGGCAGGCCGTAGCAGTCGTCGGTGAACGCGTAGTGGCTGTAGGAGTGGTTGGCGACCTCGAAGAGCGGGTCCCGCCCGATGGAGCGGGCCTCGGCCGGGTACTCCTCGGCCCACCGCCCGGTCATGAACACGGTGGCCGGCACCTTCAGCCCGCGCAGCGCCGAGATCAGCCCCGGGTTGTCGAAGTGCTCCCCGCGCGCCGCCCGGGGCCCCTGATCGGCGGTCATGTCCGCGTCGAAGGTGAGGGCGACGGTCCTGCCGAGCGTACGGGGACCGTTCTCGAACACCGGGGTGAGCCCGGCCGGCCCGGGCGCCAGCGTCGGCGCCCGGGAGGGCTCGGCGGAGGGGGACACGGAAGGGCCGGCGGAGGCGGAGGCCGAGGCCGAGGACGGGGCGGGTGCCGCCGGGCGGCCGGTCCGGGGTGCCGCAGAGGTGCCGCACGCGGTGAGCGCGGCACCGAGGGCACAGACGGCGGCCAGACGACGTACAGGAATGATCACCGTAAGAAAGTACGAGAGGTCACGCCTTAGGTATGACCATACGACGGGATCTCTCCGTCGGCGTCACCCGCCCGGCCGCTCCCCGCGCCAGGGCCCCGTCACCGCGAACGTGGTCCCCGGGGTGTAGCAGTTGACGTACATCGTCCGGCCGTCCGGGGAGAAGGTGACGCCCGCGAACTCGCCCCACTCGGGTGCCTCGGCCGTGCCGATGTTCTGGCGGTTGCGCGCCATCGGGTACACCGCGCCGCCGCGCGTCACGCCGAAGACGTGCTGGGCCCCGTTGCCGTCCTCGCAGACCATGAGGCCGCCGCTGGGCGCGAGGCAGATGTTGTCGGGGGACTCGCCGGGGAGCCGGACGTCCGTGTCGGGGCCGAAGACGATCACCAGGGTGAGCCGGCGGCGCGCCGGGTCGTAGCGCCAGATCTGGCCGAAGTGGTCGGCCGCCGAGCCGTCCGCGGCCCGGGCGAAGGAGGAGACGAAGTACACGCACCGGCCGCCCCAGTAGCAGCCCTCCAGCTTCTGTGCGTGGGTGATGCCCCTGGGACCGAAGTCCTGGAGCCGGACGGGCGTTTCGGCGGCCAGCGGGTCCGGCACGTCGACCCACTCGACGCCCTCGAAGACGGCGCCCGCCTCCTGGATCGAGGACAGGTCCGGCACTCCCGGCACCCGCATCGCCTGCAGCCGGCCGCCCGCGCGCAGCGAGCCCACCCCGCCCAGCGGCTTCTCGGGCAGGAAGCGGTAGAAGAGGCCGAACGGCTCGAGGAAGGCGTCCTCCGTCTCGTAGACGACCCCGAGGTGGGGGTCGACGGCGATCGCCTCGTGCTGGAAGCGGCCCATCGCCGTCAGCGGGACGGCCCCGGTGCGGCGGGGGTCGGACGGGTGGACCTCGAAGATGAAGCCGTGGTCCTTGGTGTAGCCGTTCGTGCCGGCCCTGTCCTCGGTCTCCTCGCAGGTCAGCCAGGTGCGCCAGGGGGTCGGGCCGCCCGCGCAGTTGACGGCCGTCCCGGCGAGGGCGACCCGCTCCGAGAGCACCCCGCCCCGGGGGTCCAGGGTCAGGGCCGTACAGCCGCCCTTGCCCGCCGGGTCGTACGTCAGGCCCTCGACGGTGGGGACGGGGTGGGCCGCGGTGGGGCGGTTCTCGTGGTTGCGGACCAGGTGGACACGGCCGCGGTCGCCGGGGAGGGCGGTCATGCCGTCGTGGTTCGAGGGGACGACGCCCTCGCCGGAGCGCAGGGGATCGCCCTCACGGGAGAGCACCCGGTGGCGGAAGCCGGCGGGGAGGTCGAGCAGACCGTCCGGATCGGGGACGAGGGGGCCGTAGCCGGTGCGGCCGAGACCCTGCGCGGCGGCGGTGCCCGCGAAGAGGTCGGCAAGGGCGCCGGTGAACGCGATGCCCGCACCGAGGGCACCGGTGCGGGCGAGGATCTGACGGCGTGTCGTGGACGTGCGGGACATGAGGGAACCTTCCTGCTGGCGGACAGGAACTGTGATCCCGGTGTGTCTACCACCCGGGGCGCGCCCCGGGAACCACGCCTTCGGCCCGTGTCACCCGTCCACCACGGGGGGAGGGGGCGGAGGGCCGGCCGGCGCATCCGGAAGACCGTCGGGGGGCGGATCCGGAAGGGGGTCGAGCGGAGGAGCCGGGTACGGCTCGACCGGCAGGCCCTGATCGGGGCGATTACGGCCGGGTTCCGGGGGCCGGCCCGGAGCGGGCTCCGCCGGCTCCGGTGACTGTCCCGGCGGGTACGGGGCCCTCTCCAGGAAGCGCAGCAGTTCCACCGGGATGGGCAGCACCAGCGTGGAGTTCTTCTCGGCCGCCACCGCCATCACCGTCTGGAGCAGCCGCAGCTGGAGCGCGGACGGTGTGTCGGCCATCTGCTGGGCCGCCTCGGCGAGCTTCCTCGACGCCTGGAGCTCGGCGTCCGCGTTGATGATCCGGGCCCGGCGCTCCCGGTCGGCCTCGGCCTGGCGGGCCATGGAACGCTTCATGGACTCCGGCAGCGACACGTCCTTGATCTCGACCCGGTCGATCTGCACGCCCCAGCCGATCGCCGGACTGTCGATCATCAGCTCCAGGCCCTCGTTGAGCTTCTCCCGGTTCGACAGCAGGTCGTCCAGCTCGCTCTTGCCGATGATCGAGCGCAGCGAGGTCTGGGCCATCTGGGAGACGGCGAAACGGTAGTCCTCGACGTTGATGACCGCCGCCGCCGCGTCCACGACCCGGAAGTAGACCACCGCGTCGACCCGCACGGTCACGTTGTCGCGGGTGATGCCCTCCTGCGCCGGGATCGGCATGGTCACGATCTGCATGTTGACCTTGCGCAGCCGGTCCACGCCCGGAACCACCGTCGTGAAGCCCGGCGCCCGCACGTCCCCGCGCAGCCGGCCCAGCCGCAGGACGACCCCGCGCTCGTACTGTTTGACGACCCGCGCGGCCGCCCCGAGATACACCAGGCCCGCGGCACCGGCCGCCAGGACCGCGCCCAGCACTTCCTCGAGCATGACGACCTCCTGGAGAGAGGGCCGTTCTCCCGGACAGAGGGTCACTCTGCCCGCATATGCAACGATATGCCCGTTGTCCGCAACGGTATGCCCGCCGTCCGGTCCGGGGCCACGCCCCGGGCCCCGGACCGGACGACGGTTCCTTCGGCTCTCAGCCCGCCGTGACCCGGACCGGTTCCGTGCCGGCCGCGCTGTGCTGCTGGGCCCAGGTCTCCAGGGCGGTGCGGCAGGCGTGGTCGAGGTGGTGCAGGCCGCTGAGGTTCAGCTCGACGGGGCGGTCCTGCGGGAGGGCCTCCAGGCTGTCGAGGATCTTCGGCAGCCGCAGGAAGGTCGCGTTGCCCGACAGGTGCGCCTGGACGGGGCCGGCGCCCTTGTCGACGATCTCCATCCGGATGTGCGAGGCCTCCCAGGCCGTCTTCACCACCGCGAGCGCCAGTCCGATGAGGACGCCCTCGAACATGCTGACCGCGACGATCGACACGGCCGTGACGACCAGGATCAGCGCCTCCCCGCGGTGCTCGCGCCACAGGGACGCGATCGCGCGCAGCGGCACCAGCTTGGCGCCGGCGTGGACGAGGACACCGGCCAGCGCCGGGATCGGGATGTAGGCCAGCAGGCCGGGCAGCAGCGCCGCGAACAGCAGCAGCCAGACGCCGTGCAGCACCCGGGACGCCTTCGTACGGGCGCCGGCCTGGACGTTGGCCGCGCTGCGCACGATCACCGCGGTCATCGGCAGCGCGCCGAGCACACCGCAGAGCGCGTTGCCCGCGCCCTGCGCGACCAGTTCCCGGTCGTACTCGGTGCGCGGACCGTCGTGCATCCGGTCCACGGCCGCCGCGCTGAACAGCGACTCGGCGGACGCGATCAGGGTGAACGCGACGATCGTGCCGAGCAGCCCCACGCTCGCCGGCTCGCCGAAGGCGGACAGCGGCGGCGGCTGGACGGAGCCGAGCAGACCCCGCACCTCGACGGTGGCCACCGGCAGGTCGAGCAGCACGGCGGCGAGGGTCGCGAGGCCCACCGCGGCGAGCGGGCCGGGCACCGTGCGCGCCTTGGCCGGCAGCCGCTTCCACAGCACCAGGACGGCGACCGTACCGGCGCCCAGTGCCAGCGAGGCCGACGCGCCGGCGCTGCCGAACGCGTCCACGAGCGCCCCGGGGAGCCCGGCGATCTTCTCCGGGCCGGAGTCCGGGGCCTTGGCACCGGCCACCGAGTAGAGCTGGCCGGCGATCAGCACCAGGCCGATCCCGGCGAGCATGCCCTCGACGACGGAAATCGAGATGGCCCGGAAGTACCGGCCCAGCTTGAGGGCGCCCATGGTGATCTGCAGGGCGCCCGTGGCGAGGACGATCACTCCGAGGGCGGGCAGGCCGAACTCCCGCACCGCCTCGAAGACCAGCACGGTGAGCCCGGCCGCGGGCCCGGAGACCTGCAGGGAGCTGCCCCGCATCAGACCGGTGACGATGCCTCCGACGATGCCGGTGACGAGCCCCAGCTCGGCCGGCACGCCGGAGGCCACGGCCACGCCCACGCACAGCGGGAGCGCGACCAGGAAGACGACGAGCGAGGCGGCGAAGTCCTGCCGCAGATGGGGGAACCTGGCTATTCGGGTGTTCTTCGGCTGGGTCATCGCGGCGCTCACAGGGCTTCGAAGCCGTCGGTGGCCACGCGGTGTTCGAGCACCGCTCCGGTGTGCACCTCGTAGTACCAGCCGCGCACCCGCAGCCGGCCGTCCGCGAGCCGCTTCTCCACACAGGGGTAGGAGCGCAGCCGCAGCAACTGGGCGAGGACGTGGTTCTGGACGGCGAGGGCGACCGCCGGGTCGGCGGGGTCGGCGGCCGACGGCTCGTCCGCGGCGTGCGCGAGCCAGTCGCGTACGGCGGGGACGGCGTCGAGGTCGTCGCCGCGCACCAGCGCGCCGACCGCGCCGCAGTGCGAGTGGCCGCAGACGACGACGTCCTGGACGCCGAGGACCTCCACCGCGTACTCGATGGTGGCGGCCTCGCCGGTGGGACGCTCGGAGCCGTACGGCGGGACGATGTTGCCCGCGGTGCGCAGCTCGAAGAGCTCGCCGGGACGGGCGCCCGTGATCAGCGCGGGGACGACCCGCGAGTCGGAGCAGGTGATGAACAGGACCTGCGGGGACTGGCCTTCGGCGAGCTTGGCGAACTCCTCAGGGCGCTGTCCGAACGTACGGGCGTTGTCGATGAGGGGCTGCATGACGTGGTGACTCCTCCTGGCGCGCTGTGGGGGCGCGTCGGGCTGCTGGACACAGGACAGGTGGGGGAACTGCGAACTGCGGTTCTGCTCCGCGTCAGCAGCGGAACACCTGGAGTGCCGCCGGGGAGTGGGCCGCCGAGGATCTCGACGTGCGGTGATGGGGTGCGGCCGGCCGGACCGGTTGGTGCGCGGCGGCCGGGTCCAGCGCCAGCAGGGCGCGCTCGGGCTCCTGGGGGGCCGAGGCGGCGGTGGCGGTGACGCGGTGGCGGTCGCGGGAACGCAGGGGGTCCGCCGGGCCGCCGGGGTGGCCGCAGTCGCGGACGGTGACGTACTCGTCGCGCAGGGGTTTGCCAGAGGGCTTGATTCCGGTCTTGGTCTTGGCCTCGACCTGACGCACGGTGTGCGCGTGTGCGAAGGGCGACGTGGGTGCGAAGAACGGGAGGGCGAGCAGAACGGCGGCGAGGAGCGCGAGCGCGGTCCGGGCCGTCGTACCTCGGAACATGTGCCCCCCTTCCGGCTGCGCGCACGTCTAGTCCGGACCAATGGTTGGTCAACGACTGGTCAAGAAACACGTTAACCCTGCAAAGTTGTTTGCAGGGTTAACTCGGCGTTTCGAGAAGAAGTGCGCCTCAAAAGCGAGGGTGATGTGGCGTGAATTCCCTCTAGACGGCTTCGGTGAGCCGCTTCGCGTCCCGGGCCAGCGCGGTGAGCCGCGAGATCGCCCGGAAGTACTTCTTGCGGTAGCCGCCGTTCAGCATCTCCTCGCTGAACAGCCGGTCGAAGGGGAGTCCGGAGGCCAGCACCGGGACCTCGCGGTCGTAGAGCCGGTCGGCCAGGACGACCAGCCGCAGGGCCGTCGACTGGTCGGGAACCGGCTGGACGTCCGTGAGGCACACCGCCTTCAGGCCATCGGTGAGCGCTCCGTAACGGCTGGGATGGACCTTCGCGAGATGGTCCAGCAGATGCGGGAAGTCGTCGAGCGAGGCGCCCGGGGTGGCGTACGCCGTCTTCGTCACCTGTGCGTCGGAACACGGCGCCGGCGCCTGGGGCAGCCCCCGGTGGCGGTAGTCCTCGCCGTCGATGCGCAGGGTGCGGAAGTGCGCGGACAGCCCCTGGATCTCGCGCAGGAAGTCCACGGCCGCGAACCGTCCCTCGCCGAGCTTGCCGGGCAGCGTGTTGGAGGTCGCGGCCAGCGCCACGCCCGCCTCGACCAGCTTGCCGAGCAGGGTCGAGACGAGCACGGTGTCGCCCGGGTCGTCCAGCTCGAACTCGTCGATGCACAGCAGCCGGTGGCCCGAGAGCGTGCGGACCGTCTGCTGGAAGCCGAGGGCGCCCACCAGATTGGTCAGCTCCACGAAGGTGCCGAACGCCTTCAGCGCGGGCTCGGCCGGCGTGGCGTGCCACAGGGAGGCCAGCAGGTGGGTCTTGCCGACGCCGTAGCCGCCGTCCAGGTAGACCCCGCGCGGACCGGCCGGCGCCTTGGGCGCCTTCGCCCTGCCGAAGCCGAGGAAACCCCGCCGGGCGCCGCCGACGGCGTGCGCCCCGCCGAGTCCGCCCGCGAAGGACTCCAGGACCGTCACGGCCTCGGTCTGGCTGGGCTGGTTCGGGTCCGGGAGATACGTGCTGAAGCGCACCGAGTCGAACCGCGGCGGCGGCACCATCTCGGCGACCAGCCGGTCCGCGGGGACGAACGGCTCGCGGGCGCACAGGGACAGCGGGGCCGCGTCGGCTATTTCGTCGACAGGGGCGGCGGGGGTGGAGGACGACACGGTTCCCCATGCTAATCCGCGTGCCAGACTGCGAGGCATGCGACGGCTGTTCCCTGTGACCGACCAGACACCCGACCAGACATCCGCCCCGACGTCCGCCGCGGTGCCCGAGGACCGGGAGTGGAGCCTCGACGAGCTCGCCGAGGCCTACGCCTACCCCGCGTCCGCGCCCGGGGAGCCGCGGCCCTGGCTGCGGGCCAACATGGTCTCCACACTCGACGGCGCAGCCCAGCACGACGGGCGCTCCCAGCCCATCTCCACCGCGACCGACATGCGGATCTTCGGCACGCTGCGGGGGCTGGCGGACGTGGTGGTCGTCGGTGCGGAAACGGTACGGCAGGAGGGGTACCGGCCGGCCCGCGAGCGGGCGGAGTTCGCCGCGCGCCGGGAGGCGGCCGGGCAGGGGCCCGCCCCCGCGATCGCGGTGGTCACCGCCAGTCTGGACCTGGACTTCTCCCTGCCGCTGTTCACCTCGCCGCTGGTGCCGACCCTGCTGCTGACCGGCGCCGCGGCCGCCCCCGACAAGGTGGCCGCCGCGGAGAAGGCGGGGGCTCGGGTGGTGATCGCCGGGGACGGGATGGGCGTGGAGCCCGCACGGGCCGTCCGGGCGCTCGCGGAACGCGGGCACACCCGGCTGCTCACCGAGGGCGGGCCCCGGTTGCTGGGGCAGTTCGTCGCGGCCGGGGTGCTGGACGAGCTCTGTCTGACCGTCTCCCCGATGCTCACCGCGGGGGACGCGCAGCGGATCGCGGGCGGGCCCTCGATCCCGGTGCCGCGGCGGTTCGCGCTGGTGTCCCTGCTGGAGGAGGGGGGGTTCCTGTTCGGCCGCTATCGGCGGTCCTGACATCGTTCCGTGGTACCGGTGGTCCCGAGAACGGCGGAACCCACCGTTCCGCTTGGCTTCCGGTGGGCACACTAAGACTCGCACGCCCCGTGGGACCACGGGGCAGGATGGTTTCCGCAGAAGGGGCGGCGCCCGGTGTTCACAAGCGTTCTGATGATCGAGAAGGCTCTTACCTCCGCCGACGTGGAGTTCGTCACCACCCTGCACGGGGACGAGGCGGTCGCGTTCCACGTCCTGCTCCAGCCGCGCGGCGACCAGGCGGACCGCCTGCTGCGGGCCATCGACGACGTCGCCCTCGGGGAGCTCGACGAGGCGGCGCGGGAGCGTCGGACCCCTGAGGGCGACGAGGCGAAGGGGTTCGGGGAGAGAGCGCTGGAGGTGTCCTTGCAGGCGCTGCACGCCGCCGGCAGTTCGGCGCAGGGGCGGCTGGTCGAGGATCACCCGTTGGACGCACTGAAGTCCCTGGTGGAGGAGGCGGGGGCGGACGAGGTGATCGTGCTGACCGATCCTCACTACGTGGAGGAGTTCTTCCATCGGGACTGGGCTTCACGGGCCCGGCACAAGGTGGGGGTGCCGGTGCTGAAGCTTTTCTCGCACAGCAAGGCGTAGCCGGTCGGGTGCGGCGTCCTTGGGGCTGGTCGCGCCCACGCGGCGGAGCCGCACATCGATACGGTCCCGCGCCCCTGGATGGGTCCAGTGGCGCCTGCGCAATAGGGTGGGGGCGGTTCACCGTCGTACGCACCCCTGGAGATCACGCATGGCAGCCGGCCTTCCTCCCGCCATGGACCGACCGCACTTCATCGGCATCGGCGGCGCCGGGATGTCGGGGATCGCGAAGATCCTCGCTCAGCGCGGGGCGAAGGTGGCGGGCAGTGACGCCAAGGAGTCCGGGACCGCGGCGGCGCTGCGGGCGCTCGGCGCGACCGTGCACATCGGGCACGCGGCCGAGCATCTCGCCGACGACGCGAGCTGTGTCGTCGTGTCCTCGGCGATCCGGAAGGACAACCCGGAGCTGGCCCGCGCGGCCGAGCTGGGGATCCCGGTGGTGCACCGGTCGGACGCCCTGGCCGCGCTGATGGACGGTCTGCGGCCGATCGCGGTCGCGGGGACGCACGGCAAGACCACCACCACGTCCATGCTGGCGGTCTCGCTCTCCGAGCTGGGCCTGAAGCCGTCGTACGCCATCGGCGGCGACCTGGACGCCCCCGGCTCCAACGCGCTGCACGGCGAGGGCGAGATCTTCGTCGCCGAGGCGGACGAATCGGACCGCAGTTTCCACAAGTACACCCCCGAGGTCGCGATCGTCCTCAACGTGGAGCTGGACCACCACGCCAACTACGCGTCGATGGACGAGATCTACGAGTCCTTCGAGACCTTCGCCGGGAAGATCGTGCCCGGCGGCACGCTGGTGATCTCCGCCGACCAGGCGGGCGCCCGGGAGCTGACCCGGCGGGTCCAGGGCGTGAAGGTGGTGACGTACGGAGAGGCCGAGGACGCCGACGTACGGGTGCTGTCGGTCGTACCGCAGGGGCTGAAGAGCCTGGTGACGGTGGTACTGGAGGGGCAGGAGCTCACCTTCACGGTGTCCGTCCCCGGCCGGCACTACGCGCTCAACGCCGTCGCCGCGCTGACCGCGGGGGCCGCCCTCGGCGTCCCGGCGGCGGAACTCGCCCCGGCTCTCGCCGCGTACACCGGTGTCAAGCGCCGGCTCCAGCTCAAGGGCGAGGCGGCGGGCGTCCAGGTGATCGACTCCTACGCCCACCACCCCACCGAGATGACCGCAGACCTGGAGGCGATGCGCGCGGCGGCCGGCGACGCCCGCATCCTGGTCGTCTTCCAGCCGCACCTGTTCTCCCGGACCCAGGAGCTCGGCACCGAGATGGGCGAGGCCCTGGCCCTGGCCGACGCCTCCGTGGTCCTCGACATCTACCCGGCCCGCGAGGACCCGGTGCCCGGCGTGACCAGCGCGCTGATCATCGACGCGGCCCGGGCGGCCGGCGCGGACGTGACCGCCGTGCACGACAAGGGCGAGGTGCCCGAGGTCGTCGCGGGAATGGCGAAGCCCGGTGATCTCGTTCTCACCATGGGCGCGGGCGATGTGACCGACCTGGGCCCGCGCATTCTGGACCGTCTGTCGAGTTGAGGGGCTGAGGATCGTGTCGTACGACGTCGAGAAGCAGGACGAGCAGTGGCGGGCGGAGCTGACGCCGACCGAGTACGCCGTGCTGCGCCAGGCCGCGACGGAGCCCGCCTTCACCGGTGAGTACACCGACACCAAGACCAAGGGTGTCTACTCCTGCCGGGCGTGCGGCGCCGAACTGTTCACCTCCGCCACCAAGTTCGACTCGCACTGCGGCTGGCCGTCCTTCTTCGACCCGAAGGACACCGACGCGGTCGAGCTGATCGAGGACCGTACGCACGGGATGGTCCGCACCGAGGTCCGCTGCGCCCGCTGCGGTTCCCACCTCGGGCATGTGTTCGAGGGTGAGGGGTATCCGACGCCGACCGACCAGCGCTACTGCATCAACAGCGTCTCGCTGCGACTGGCGCCGGACGCGGACTGACGCCGGTCAGAGCAGTTTGCGCTGCACCATCGCCGACAGCACCAGCACCCCCGGCAGCAGCGGCAGCCAGACCGTCAGCGTGCGGTAGCCGATCACGGTCGCGGTGGCCAGGGCGAGCGGGGTGCCGTAGCCGGCCAGGGTGAGGACCAGGGCCGCGTCCACCGGGCCGATGCCGCCCGGGGCGGGGACGGCGCCCGCGGCGGTGCTGGCGGCGAGGAACGCGAACAGCAGCTGGGGCCAGGACAGGGGAAGGTCGAGCGCCTTCCCCACCGAGGCGACCACGCTCGCCTGGATCAGCGGGGCGGCGGCGGCCCCGCCCCACAGCGGCAGGAAGCGGCTCGGGCGGGTGTGCAGCCGGCGTGCGTCCGTGAGCGCCGTCCGGACGAAGTCCACGACCGGGCCGCGCACCGCCCGCACCAGGGCCAGCACCAGCGCGGCCCCGGCGGGGACCAGCAGCAGTCCGGCCACCGCTCCCAGCAGCGTCCGGCCGTCCGGGAGGAGCGCGGCCGGGCGTACGGCGGTCGGGGCGAGCAGCAGGAAGGCGAGCACCACCGGGGTCTTCGCCACCGCTCTGACCAGGGAGTACAGGGCGACGGAGGCAGTGGCCCGGGGCAGCGGGACGCTGCGGCGCTGGAGGAAGCGGACGGTCACCGCGTGGGCGCCGATGCTCGCGGGCAGGACGTGGTTCGCGGCGCCCGCGGCGATCTGCGAGGCCACCAGCGGGCCCGGGGGCAGCCGGTCGGGGACCGCGCCCTGGCGGACACAGGCGGCGGCGACCGAGCCGAGGTAGGTGAAGACGAGGCCGAGGAGCAGCCACCAGGGGTCGGCACCGGCCAGCCGGGCGGTGCCGTCGCGCACGGCGTGCCAGTCGACGGCCGCCCAGATGCCCAGGTACAGCACGGGGAGCAGACTCACGGCATGCCGGGCGAAGACCCGGAAGCGGCGGGGAACCGCGCCCGGTGACGGGGCCGCGGTCGTGGGGGCGGTGGCGCAGGGGGCTGCGGTCGCGGGGAGCGGGGGCGCGGTGGTGGCGCACGGGGATGCGGTCGCGGGGAGCGGGGGCGCGGTGGTGGCGCACGGGGATGCGGTCGCGGGGAGCGGGGGCGCGGTGGTGGCGCACGGGGATGCGGTCGCGGGGAGCGGGAGCGGGGCGGTGGCGCAGGGGGATGCGGTCGCGGGGAGCGGGGGCGCGGTGGTGGCGCAGGGGGCTGCGGTCGCGGGGAGCGGGAGCGGGGAGGTGGCGGCGGGGCTCGTGGGGAGCGGCAACAGGGTCACGGCGCACGTCGTCCTTCCGCGGCGCCTCGGCGGGCGCCGTACAGGCCCTGGGTGGGGAGGGGAACGGGGGAGAAGTTTCCCCTCCGGTGTGACGGCGCGGTGTCCGGGAGCCGACGAGGTGCGGGCGGAGGGGCGACCGGGGTGCGGTGCGGCTGTGAAGGTTCTGCCCCCGCCGGCCCCGGCTCATCCCGTCGGCCCCGTGGTTCAGGGGCGTCCCGGGGGCAGGGTCAGCAGGAAGGTCGTGGTGCCGGGCTCCCCGGTCAGGTGCAGGGTGCCGCCGTGCGCGGTGACCAGGGAGCGGGCCACGGAGAGGCCGAGGCCGCTGCCGCCGCGGTCGCGGCTGCGGGCCTTGTCGACGCGGTAGAAGCGGTCGAAGACCCGGTCGCGGTCGCCGGGCGGGATGCCGGGGCCCCGGTCGGTGACGCGGACGACGGCCGCGGTGGGGGTGGCGGACACCTCGACGGTCACCGGGGTGCCGGGCGGGGTGTGCACGGCCGCGTTGGTGAGGAGGTTGTCCAGGACCTGGCGGATGCGGTGCGGGTCGATGCGCAGGGGAAGGGCGGCGGGGCCCGGGGCGAGCGTCAGGGGGTGGCCGGGGCGGGTCGCGCGGAAGGCGTCCGCCGCCTGCCCGACCAGCTCCACCAGATCGGCGTCCTCCCTGCGCAGCGGGGTCTCCACCTCCGCCGCGTCCAGCCGGGCCAGCAGCAGGAGGTCGTCGAGGAGGACCCCCATCCGGGCGGCCTCGGCGCGCAGCCGGGCCAGGTGCCTGTCGCGTTCCTCGGGGGCGTTGGCGGCCGCGTACTGGAAGAGGTCCGCGTAGCCGCGTACCGACATCAGCGGGGTGCGCAGCTCGTGCGAGGCGTCCGCGACGAACCGGCGCAGCCGCTGCTCGGCCTTCGCGCGCACGGCGAGGGAGTCGTCGATGTGCTCCAGCATGGTGTTGAACGCGGTGCGCAGCTCCTCCACCTCGGGGCCGCCGCCGGGACGGTCCGCCCGCAGGGGGAGACGGGACGCCGACTCGGTCAGGTCGTGGGAGGCGATGCCGTGCGCGGTGTGCGCCATGTCGCTCAGCGGCTGCAGCCCGCGCCGCAGCATGGCCCGGCCGAACACCACCAGCGCCGCCAGCGCCAGCACGAACGTCACGACCTGGATGGTGATCAGGTGCTGCACGGTGTTGTCGATGTCGTCCATCGGCGCCCCGCTGACCAGCACCACCCCCGGCTCGACCTCGCACGCCCGCAGCCGGTACACGCCGTCGCCCCGCAGGTGCGCGGTGCTCACCACCTCGTGGTCGGTGACGGTCTGCTCCCGGGCCAGCGTGGTGAGGTCGGCGACGTCCTCGGGCACGTCGCCGGGGTCCTCCGGCTTGCGCAGCACGGGCGTGCCGTCGCGCACGTCGTACACGGCGTAGTACCAGCCCCAGTACTTCTTTCCGGTCAGGCTGCCGGACTCGACGATGCTCTTGCTCTGGGCGACCTGGGCTATCGCGAGCTGCTCGTTGAGCTGGGCCGACAGATAGTCCCGCATGTAGGTGGTCAGGGCCGTGCCGACGACCGCGAACACCACCAGCGCCAGCGCGCCGAGGCCCAGCGCCAGCCGGGTGCCCAGCCGCATCCCGCGGTACGTCCGCCGCAGCCGGCGGATCACTCGGCCGCCTGCCGGATGACGTACCCGAAACCCCGCACCGTCTGGATCAGCGGATCCTCGCCGGTCACGTCCAGCTTGCGGCGCAGCCGGCTCACCACCAGCTCCACCACGTTGGACCGGCCGCCGAAGCCGTACTCCCACACGTGGTCGAGGATCTGCGCCTTGGTCAGCACGGTCGGCGACTTGCGCATGAGGTAGCGCAGCACCTCGTACTCGGTGGGGGTGAGGGTCAGCAGCCTGCCGGCCCGGCGGACCTCGCGGGTGTCCTCATCCATCGTCAGGTCCGCGACCCGCAGCACCGAGCGCTGGAAGCCGGGCCCCGTGCTGCGCCGCAGGACGGTCCGCAGCCGGGCCATCAGCTCCTCCACCGCGAACGGCTTCACCAGATAGTCGTCCCCGCCCCGGGTCAGCCCCGCCACCCGGTCCGCGACCCCGTCCCGGGCCGTGAGGAAGACCACCGGCACCATGGTCCCCGACTGCCGCAGCCGGTCCAGGACGCCGAAGCCGTCGATGTCGGGCAGCATCAGGTCGAGCACCACGATGTCCGGATGGAACGCGGCGGCGCGGCGCAGCGCCTCCTCACCGGAGTTCGCGGTGACCGCCTCCCAGCCCTCGTAGCGGGCGACCGTCGCCACGAGATCGGCGATCGGCGGGTCGTCGTCCACGACGAGGAGTCGTACTTTTTCCACCTGCTCATACTGCGCCACGCGTTCCCCCGCGCCAGACCCGCGTGCCCTCCGCGCGCGGATCGATAAACTCTTGAAAGTTGTACGACAGCAAATCGACAGCACAGCACGGACAAGCTCTGTGTTCTGAGGACCCGATCAAGGAGTTTCCGTCCGTGACGACCGTCCAGTCGCCTCCCGTTCCCCCCACGGCGATACGTCCCAAAGTAGTGGCCCGCACCGGCCTGTACGCCGTGCTGGCCGCGAACGCGGCCGTCGTGACCCTCTTCGCCGCGCAGGCCGGCTTCGCCTCCAACGCGCTCGTCGTGATCGGCCGGTTCGCCGGTCTCTACGGCGCGCTGCTGATGGCGTTCCAGCTCCTGCTCGTGGCCCGGCTGCCCTGGCTGGACCGCCGCATCGGCATGGACCGGCTCACCAACTGGCACCGCTGGACCGGCTTCGGCCTGCTGTGGACGCTGGTCGGACATGTGGTGTTCATCACCCTCGGCTACGCCCAGTCCTCCTCCCTGGACCCGGTCGGCCAGCTCGTCGACCTCGCCGAGACCGTCGAGGGCGTGCTGCGCGCCGCCGTCGCCATGGTGCTGATCCTGGTCGTCGGCGGTGTCTCGGCCCGCTGGGCCCGCCGCCGTCTCGCCTACGAGACCTGGCACTTCGTCCACCTGTACACCTACGTCGCCGTGGTCCTGGCCTTCACCCACCAGGTCGCGGTCGGTACGACGTTCACCGCGTCCTCCGCCGCCACCGCGTACTGGTACGGCGTGTGGGCCGTCGCCCTCGGCTCGGTGGTCCTCGGCCGGGCGGTCCTGCCGCTGTGGCGCAACTGGCGTCACCAGCTGCGCGTCGAGAAGGTCGTCCCCGAGTCGGACAACGTCGTGTCCGTCTACATCACCGGCCGGGACCTGGACCGGCTGCCCGCCCGGGCCGGCCAGTTCTTCCTGTGGCGGTTCCTGACGAAGGACCGCTGGTGGCAGGCGAACCCCTTCTCCCTGTCCGCCGCCCCCGACGGCACCCGGCTGCGGCTGACCGCCAAGGCCGCCGGTGACGGCTCCGCGGGACTGCGCCACATCAAGCCCGGCACCCGGGTCTTCGCCGAGGGCCCCTACGGCGCCTTCACCGCGATGCACCGCACCCGCCCCGAGTCCCTCCTCATCGCCGGCGGTGTCGGCGTGACGCCCATCCGGGCGCTGCTGGAGGAGATCGAGGGCCACGCGGTCGTCGTCTACCGTGTCGGCGGGGAACGCGACGCCGTCCTCTACGACGAGCTGCGCGACCTCGCCGTCGCCAAGGGCGCGGAGCTGCACCTGGTGACCGGTCCGCCGGTGCCGGACCGGCTGGCGCCGCGCGAACTGGCCGCCCTCGTCCCGGACATCACCGAGCGGGACGTCTTCCTGTGCGGGCCGCCGCCGATGATGAACGCGGTGCTCGGCACCCTGCGCGAGCTCGACGTGCCCAAGCAGCAGATCCACTTCGAGCGTTTCAGCCTGGCGGGATGAGAGAGACGACGTGAAGCGAGCAATCCCCGTTCTTGTCCTGTCCGTGGCCGGCCTGATCCCCGTCTGGCGCTACGAACCGTCCACCGGCACCTCCACGGCCTCCTCCGCCGCCGAGTCGACCCCCTCCACCTCCTCCTCGGGCACCACCTTCACGGGGACGACCGTGAACACCGAGAAGGGCGACGTCCAGGTCAGCGTCACCTACGACGGCGACCGGATCACGGCCGTCAAGATGCTGAAGCAGCCGAACCATCCGCAGACCACGGCGGCGGTGCCGAAGCTGATCTCGCAGACGCTTCAGGCGCAGAGCGCGGACGTCGACACCGTGTCCGGCGCGACCATCACCAGCGACGCCTACAAGGAGTCCCTCCAGGCCGCCATCGACCAGGAGGCGGCCGCCGCATCGGCGTCCCCGTCGGCGTCCTCCGCCTCACAGGTGGTCGCGGGATCCACCGTGGCCACCGAGAAGGGCGACGTCCAGGTCCAGGTGACCTTCGACGGCGACCGGATCACGGCCGTGAGGATGCTGAAGCAGCCGAACCATCCGCAGACGACGGCGGCGGTGCCGAAGCTGATCTCGCAGACGCTTCAGGCGCAGAGCGCGGACGTCGACACCGTGTCCGGCGCGACCATCACGAGCGACGGTTACAAGGAGTCCCTCCAGGCCGCGATCGACGCGAAGGGCGCCTGACATGCACCGGGTCGAGCACGTCATGGGCTTCCCCGTGTCCCTGCGCGTCGACGACGAACGGGTGCCGTCGGGCGCCGCCGACGCCGTCTTCGCCTGGCTGCGGGAGGCCGACGGGCGGTTCAGCCCCTTCAAGGAGGACAGCGAGGTGTCCCGGCTGGACCGGGGCGAGCTGACCCCCGACGAGGTGAGCGACGATCTCGCCGAGGTGCTCGGCCTGTGCGAGGAGTACCGGGTCGCCACCGGCGGCGCCTTCGACGTACGGCTGCCCGGCCGGGGCCTCGACCCCTGCGCGGTGGTCAAGGGCTGGTCGGTGCAGCGGGCGGCGGAGCTGCTGACCGGGGCCGGGCTCACCCGCTTCTGCCTCAACGCCGGTGGTGACGTGGTCGTCTCGGGCGGGCCCTGGCGGGTCGGCGTACGGCACCCGCAGGTCGCCGACAAGCTGTGCGCCGTCCTCGACCTCCGGGACGCGGCGGTCGCCACCTCCGCCCGGTACGAGCGCGGCGACCACATCCTCGACGGCCGCACCGGCCTGCCCGCGACCGGCCTCGACAGCCTCACCGTCGTCGCCCCGACCCTCACCCTCGCGGACACCGTCGCCACGGCCGCGTTCGCGCTCGGCGCGCAGGGCGTGGAGTGGGCTGCGGGGCGGGATGGCTGCGAGGTGTTCGCGGTGCTCGAGGGCGGCCGTGTCCTGCGCACCCCGGGGTTCCCGACGACGGGGGAGCGGGCCGTCGCGTAGGCGCGAAGCTCTCGACTTCCTCAAGTCGCGCTTGACGTGCGGTCCGTGCGGGGCATCCCCCTGCCACACAGATCCGTGGCGAGAGGCAACGGGGGGCAGGAGAGATGGAGTTCCTGGTGATCGCGGGGTTCGGGCTCGTCGTGCTGTTCGTGGTGGGGGCCCTGAGCGGGAGCGGGTCGTCGCGCCGTCGGCGCAGGGGCGGCTGGGGGGACGGCGGGGGCGGCGGCTGCGGTGACGGCTCGTCCTGCGGGGGCGGTTCGTCCTGTGGCGGCGGTGGTTGTGGGGGCGGCGGGGGAGGCGACTGATCCCTGAAGACGCCGAGGGGCGGGCCGCCGGAGGGGGATCCGGCGGCCCGCCCGTCCTTCCCGGCGGTTCAGCTCACGTCGGAGGCGTCCAGGCGGTACAGACCGCTGTAGTCGGAGACCTCCGTGCCGTTCTTCTTCACCCAGGTCGAGATCTCCGAGTTCGAGGAGCCCTGGCCGCTGTCACTGATGACGATGTAGTGCAGCTTGCCGGACTTCACCAGGGACTTGAGCTTGGCGAGGGTCATCGCGTTGTCGCTGCCGGACCAGCCGCCCATCGAGATGACCGGCCGACCGGACTCCAGGATGATCGAGGAGGCCGTCTGGTCGGTCGCGACCGCGACCAGCCAGGTGGCGCCGTCCTGGTTCTTCTCGAGGTAGCTGATCATCTCGGAGCCGACCTGGGTGCCACCGCCCGTGCCGCCGCCGCCGCGGGTGGCGTCCGTGCCCGACTCGCTTGCGGACGGGGGCCGGCCCATCGACTGACCGTCGGAGCCGCTGGAGCCGCTCGTCGAGCTGCTCGAACCGCCCGGACCGCCGTCGCCGCCGGGACGCTGGCCGCCGCCCATGCCGCCCCCCGTGCTGGGACCGGCCGTCGGGTTGGTGCCGTTGGTGCCGGAGGTCGCCGCCGAGACCGAGTAGGCCGCGGGACCGGCGAGCAGGGCCACGACCGCCGCGAGGGCCGCGACGCCCATCAGCCGGTGCCGCCGGGTGAACCGGCCGGCCAGCAGGCCGAGGACGGACAGGGTGCCCAGGGCGGCCACCGCGATCTCCGCGGCCGTGTACAGCGTGCCCGAGCCGGAGACCCGCTGGAGCAGGACGACCGCCCAGACGGTGCCGGCCGCGACGGCGGCCGGGAGCACCCAGGCCCTCCCCCACTCTCGGCTTCGCTCGAGCGGGGGGACCCCCACGGCCGCCGAGCCTTCACGGAAGGCCTGGTACAGCATGACCCCGCCCGCACCGGTCAGGGCCGCGATGCCGGGCGCCATGGCGGTGACGTAGTACGGGTGGAAGGTGCCCTCGGCGAGGGCGAAGGTCAGGTAGTGGAGGACGAACCAGCCGCCCCACAGGAGCAGCGCCGCGCGCCGGGCGTCGGTGCGGGGGGCCCGGCCGCGCAGGACCAGACCGGCCACCAGGGCGATCGCCGCGAAGGGGATCAGCCAGGAGATCTGGCCGCCCATGATCTCGTTGAACATCCGGTACAGACCGGCCTCGCCGCCGAAACTGGCACCGTTGCCCTGCGAGCCCACCGAGGAACTCGCCCCGAAGATCCGGCCGAAGCCGTTGTAGCCGATGACCAGGTCCCAGACCGTGTTGTCGGTGGAGCCGCCGATGTAGGGGCGGGAGGAGGCCGGGATCAGGTCGACGACCACCATCCACCAGGCGCTGGAGACGACGAGGGCGACCGTGCCGACGGCGAGGTTGCGGATCCGGCGCCCGAGGGAGGCGTTCGCGGCCCACAGGTAGACCAGGAAGAACGCGGGCAGGACGACGTAGGCCTGCATCATCTTGGTGTTGAACGCGAAGCCGATCGCGACGCCCGACCACACCAGCGGCATCAGCCGGCCGGTGCGCACGGCCTTCAGCAGCGCGGCCGCGCCCAGCAGCATCAGGAAGACGAGGATCGGGTCGGGGTTGGTGTCCCGGGTGATGGCGACCGTGATCGGGGTGAGCGTCAGGGCCAGGGCGGCGATCGTCGCCGCGACGGGGCCGAAGTCCCGCTTGACCAGCCGGTACAGCAGGGCGACCGAGCCGACCCCGACGGCCGCCATCGGCAGCGTCAGCTGCCAGGTGCCGTAGCCGAGGACCCGTGCCGACAGGCCCATCACCCACAGGGCGAACGGCGGTTTGTCGACGGTGATGAAGCTGCCGGCGTCCAGGGCGCCGAAGAAGAACGCCTTCCAGCTCTTGGTGCCGGAGTAGACGGCCGCGTTGTAGAAGGTGTTGCCGGAGATAGAGGAGAGGTTCCAGGCGTACAGGGCCGTCGCGAGGACGAGGACCGCCCAGAGGGCCGGGCGGGCCCAGCGCGGGTCGTCGGGGGCGCCGGTGAACAGGCGCCGGGCCAGGCTGCCTCGGTTCGGGGGCGCGGCCCGGTGGCGGGACCCGTCGTCCCGGACGGGGGCGGGCGGTGGGGCGAGGGTCGTCATGACGCGTACTCCAGGTGGGCGTTCGCCCCGGTGGGCCGGGCGGTGGGGACGGGGGTGACGGTGGTGCGCGCGGCGGGCACCCGCGGGGTGCTCGTGCGGCGGGGGACGGCGGGGATCCGGGTGTGGCCGGTGAGGGTGGAGCGGAGCATGCGGGCCATGCCCTTGAGGTCGTCGACGGCCGTGCGGACGAGGTCGACCCGGCTGTCGGGGTCGTCGGTCCAGTCGACCGGCACCTCGTGGACCCGCAGTCCGTTGCGCTGGGCCAGGACCAGCAGTTCGGTGTCGAAGAACCAGGCGGTGTGCTCGATGTGCGGGGCCAGGGCCCGGAAGACGTCGGTGCGGACGGCCTTGAAGCCGCACCGCGCGTCCGAGATGGGGGTCCCCCCGCTCGAGCGAAGCCGAGAGTGGGGGAGGGCCCCGAGACCGACCTCGAGCAGGAGGTTGTAGGAGCGGGAGACGAACTCCCGCCTGGCGCCCCGGACCACGGCCGCCTGCCGGTGCGGCCGGCTGCCGATCGCCAGGTCGCTGTGGCCCGACAGGAGCGGCGCGACCCGCGGGAGGAAGGCCTCCGGGCCGGTGGACAGATCGACGTCCATATGGGCGACGACGTCCGCCGTGGACCGCGACCACACGTGCTTCAGGGCGCGGCCCCGGCCCCGGCCCTTGTGCTCCAGCCGCTGGGCGTGCGCGTGCGGCAGACGCAGGGTCAGGTCGGTCGCCACGATCCAGGTGGCGTCCGTGCTCGCGTTGTCCGCGATCGTGATGCGGAACGGGAACGGGAAGGAGTCCTCGAGGTGTGCGTGGAGACCACCGATGCTGTCGGCGAGGACGTGTGCCTCGTTGCGCACCGGCACCACGATCTCGACCGAGCGGCGCCGGACGCCTCCCGCGTTCGTTGCGTTCATGGCCCTGACGATGGGGGCCGTCTCTGGGCAATCCCTGAGCCGCTTCTGAGGGGAGGGTGAGAATCAGGGGACTCACAGGTGGGGCACAGGGGACCGGTAAACCGTCGGGTGCCGCCCAGCATCTGAAACGCGCCATACACCGGCCGATCTTCTGAAACACAACCGGTCTAGACTCTCCCCGCAACAGTCCGAACTCGTGTGGTCGAGAACGGGCGGAGGACGGCCAGACCCGAAGGGTGTTCGGCGTTTTGATACGGATAGATTCAGTCACCAAGCGGTACCCGGACGGCACGGTGGCGGTCGACCGGCTCTCCCTCGAGATACCCGACCGCGCGATCACCGTCCTCGTCGGCCCCTCCGGCTGCGGCAAGACGACGACCCTGCGGATGATCAACCGGATGGTCGAGCCCAGCGAGGGCACCATCTGGATCGACGGCAAGGACAGCCGGCAGCAGCCGGTCAACACCCTGCGCCGGTCCATGGGTTACGTCATCCAGAACGCCGGTCTCTTCCAGCACCGCACGATCGTCGACAACATCGCCACCGTGCCCCGGCTGCTCGGCTGGAGCAAGGACCGGGCACGCTCCCGGGCCCGGGAGCTGATGGAGCGCGTCGGACTCGACGCCTCCCTCGCCCGGCGCTACCCCTACCAGCTCTCCGGCGGCCAGCAGCAGCGCGTCGGTGTGGCCCGGGCGCTCGCCGCCGACCCGCCGGTGCTGCTGATGGACGAGCCCTTCTCCGCCGTCGACCCCGTCGTCCGCAAGGGACTCCAGGACGAACTCCTGCGCATCCAGGACGAGTTGGGCAAGACCATCGTCTTCGTCACCCATGACATCGACGAGGCCGTCAAGCTCGGCACCATGGTCGCCGTGCTGCGCACCGGTGGCCGGCTCGCCCAGTACGCGCCGCCCGCCGAACTGCTCTCCGACCCGGCCGACGCGTTCGTCGAGGACTTCCTCGGCGCCGACCGCGGCATCCGCCGGCTGTCCTTCTTCTCCGCCGCCGGACTCGACCTGCTCACCGCGCCGATCGTCGCCGTCGACGCCACCGCCGAGCAGCTCGCCCGCGCCGCGAAGGGCGCCCCGTACCTCCTCGTCACCGGCATCGACGGCAAGCCGCTCGGCTGGAGCGAGCCCGGCGCGCTGACCGCGGGGAGCATCGACGGCGGCCGACTCCTGTCGTACGGACGGCCGTTCGTCGCCGGACGGGACTCGCTGCGCTCCGCCCTCGACTGCGCCGTGCTGTCGCCCACCGGCTGGGCGGTCGCCGTGGACGGCGAGGGCCGCGCCACCGGTGTGGTCTCCCAGACCGCCATCGCCGAGGCGATCCGCGGCGCCCACGAGGCCGGCACGGACAGCGCCGGGGCGAGCGGCGCGAGCGAGCCGAAGGCCCTGCGATGAACCGCTTCTTCGACATCCCGAGCGACCTCCAGCACGACTGGATCGGTCTCGTCGGACTGCATCTGCGCGAAGCCCTGCTGCCGGTCCTCGGCGGGTTGCTGCTGGCCCTCCCGCTGGCCCAACTGTGCGTGCGGCTGCGCTGGTTGTACCCGCCGGTGCTGTGGGTGACGACCGTGCTCTACGCCATCCCGTCCCTGGCCTTCTTCGTCGTCCTCATCGACTACACCGGCCAGACCGAACTCACGGTGATGATCCCGCTCACCGTCTACACCCTGGTCGTGCTGGTCCCGGCGATCGTCGACGGCGTCCGCTCGGTGCCGCAGGAGACCCTCGCCGCCGCTGCCGCGATGGGCTTCGGCCCCGTACGCCGTTACGTGCAGGTCCAGTTGCCGATCGCCACCCCCGCGATCATCGCCGGACTGCGGGTGGCGACGGTGTCCAGCATCAGCCTGGTCAGCGTCGGCATGCTGATCGGCAACCAGGGCGCCCTCGGCAACCTGCTGCACGACGCGCAGATCTACAACCGGCCCGAACTGGCCTGGAACTCCGTACTCACCACGGCCGCCCTGGCGGTCCTGCTGGACGCCGTCCTGGTCGGCGTACGGGTCCTGCTCACCCCGTGGATGCCGAGCGGATCCGGCGCCACCCGCACCCGGAAGGAGGCCGCGGCCCGGTGAACGTCCTCAACTTCATCAGCTCCTTCTTCACCGACGGCGCCCACTGGCAGGGCTACGACGGCATCCCCACCCGGCTGCTGGAGCACCTCCAGTACTCCCTGGAGGCGCTCGGCCTCGCCGCCCTGATCGCGCTGCCCGTCGGCCTGGTCACCGGCCACTACGGCAAGGGCGGCAACGCCCTCACCCTGATCGCCACCGCCGCGCGGGCGCTGCCCACCTTCGGTCTGCTGGTGCTCATCGTCATCATCGCCGGTTTCGGCATGCTGCCCGTGATGATCCCGCTGGTCGTGCTCGCCGTCCCGCCGATCCTCGTCACCACCTACGAGGCGGTGCGCTCCGTCGACCGCTCCCCGGTGGACGCGGCACGCGGCATCGGCATGTCGGAGTCCCGGATCCTGCTCCAGGTGGAACTCCCGGTCGCGCTCCCGCTGATCCTCGGCGGGCTGCGCTCGGCGGCCATCCAGATCGTCTCCACGGCCACCATCGCCGCGTACGTCGGCCTCGGCGGCCTCGGCCGCTACATCGTCGACGGGCTCTACCAGCACGACTACGAGAAGGTCGTGGGCGGCGCCGCCCTGGTCGCGGCGATGGCCCTCGCCACACTGGGCATCTTCTGGGCGCTGGGCCGCGCGACGGTGTCCCCGGGGGTCCGACGAGCGGGCTGAGCTGTCGAAGGGGCGCTGGGACAAGCGCCCTGAAAGGGCGCGGGGAACTGCGCGACCGGCCACGACCGGCCCGCGGTTCCCCACAACCGCAGGACGTGGGGACCGTACCTACCCGCCGCTCCGGGCGAGCGCCTGCTCCAGCACCACCAGCAGAGCGTCCCGCACCGAACCCCGCTCCCGCGCGTCGAACACCAGCACCGGAACGCCCTCGGAGACGTCGAGGGCCCAGCGGACCTCGTCCAGCGAGTGGTCGACCCTCCCGTCGAAGGCGTTGACGGCCACCGCGAACGGGATCTGCTTGTGCTCGAAGTAGTCCACCGCGGCGTAGCAGTCGTCGAGCCGGCGGGTGTCGACGATGACGAGACCGCCGACCGCGCCCTCCACGATGTCGTCCCACATGAAGCCGAAGCGTTCCTGTCCGGGCGTGCCGAACAGATACAGCTTCAGCGTCGGGTCGATGGTGATGCAGCCGAAGTCCATCGCCACGGTGGTCGTGGTCTTGCGCGGGGTGTGGCTCAGGTCGTCCACCCCCGCCGCGACCTCGGTGATGGCCGCCTCGGTGGTCAGCGGCTCGATCTCGGAGATCGAGCCGACGGCGGTGGTCTTGCCCACGCCGAAGCCACCCGCGATCACCAGCTTCACCGGCAGCGGCGGCCGTACGGCGGCCTGGCCGGCGGCCGGCCGGGCGAGTGGTTCAGTCGGAGTCACGGAGTACCCCCCGGGAGTCGGGGATGGCCCGCAGGCCATCGATAACCCTGCGCAGGACGGATGCGTCGTGGGTGACGCCGGAGTCGGGCACGTGCACCGACAGCTGCCCCGCCGACCGCAGGTCCTCGGCGAGTACCCGCACCACGTTCAGGTGCAGCCGCAGCCGTGCCGCGATCTCCGCGATGGACTGCGGCACCCGGCAGGCGGCAACGATGTCGTGCGCTTCGAAGGACAGCCGGTCGAGTGCGTCGATCCCGCCGGTGGTCGCCACGAGCTGGGTCTCCACGGGCATCGCCCGGCCGGACGAGGCCTCGCCCGCGCCCGCGACCCGTCCCGCGGTGACCAGGAAGGGCCGTACGGCGGGCGCGGGGCCGACCGGGCCGGGAGGCACGAGCGGGTCCTCGCCGGCGCCGTGCGGGCTCTGGCCGTCCGCCATCGGTGTTCGCTTCCTCTACCGGTGGCCCGCGGTCAGCGGGTCCTGGTGGCGCCGACGCTGTTCTTCAGCTCCAGGACGAGCTGCGGGCTCAGCGCGGCACCGGCGCGGTTGGCGAACACGGTCATCTCGTACGCGATGTTGCCCAGCTTGGCCTCCTTGTCGGTGACCACGCCGAGGACGGCGCCGCTGCCGATCGCGGAGACCAGGACATGGCCGCCCTCCAGGTCGATGATGACCTTGTTCAGACCGCCGAGGCCGTAGTTGCCGGAGGCGCCCGCGGCCAGGCTGGTGATGCCGGAGACGATCGCCGCGAGGCGCTCGGAGTCGGCGTGCTCGCGCAGCTCGGACACCGCGATCAGCAGCCCGTCCGAGGACACCGCGATGGCGTCCACGACGCCGGCGGTCTCGGTGGCGAAACGGTTGAGCAGCCAGGTGAAGTCGGCTGCGGCAGCCCGCAGATCGGTCGGCGTGGTGTCTCCGGTGGGAGTTCCACCTGTCGACGTGCTCACTGCTCGGCTCCTTCCGGAAGGTGGTTCTGGTGGTGCGGGGGGTTCCGGTGGTCGTCCGGGACCCGTGGGTCGTGCGGGCTGTGCGCGTCGTCGGGGAGTGTGAACGAGCCCGTGTCGCGGTGGGCGCGTTCCACGGCCGCCTCGAACTCCTCCATCGCGTCCCTGACGGCGTCCGCGTCGGCGGGCCGCGCCGCCTGCCGCGCCATGGCCGCGGAGGCGTCCACGGTCGTGCGCAGGGTGGCTCCCCGCACCCGCCGCCGCAGCGGCCGGGCCCCTTCGGCGGCAGCGGGACGCTCCTCGCCGAGGGCGGCCGCGGGCGCGGCCGCGGGGGCGACGGAGTCGGGGGCGCGGGTGTGGGGCGCGGGGGGCGCCGTACGGCCGCCGGGGGCCGACTCCGTTGCCGGGGCCGTCGTCCGTCCGTCCGAAGCGGCCGCCGCGGCCGGAGCCGCCGCACGTCGGTCGGACGCCGACGCGGGGGTGCCGTGGGACTCGACTCCGGTCGCCGCGACGGCCGCCCTGGTGGTGCGGCGCGGCAGCGCGGGGGCCTCATCGCCGCTCTCCTCGGGCGTACGGCTGTGAGCGCGCGGCCCCGGCACGGCCCCGGCGGTCTCCGTGGCCGGCTCGGGGTCCCGCTCGGCCCAGGAGGGCTGCTCGCGGCGGGGGACCCGGCGGGGCAGCGAGGTCGACTCGTCGCCCGTGGGCGAGGTCGCGGCGGCGGTGGGACCGGTGGCGGGGACCGACGCGGCCGGCAGGGGCTGGGCGGCGGTGGTGGCCGGCACGCCGACACCGCTGAGCGTCAGCAGCAGCGTGGACGGGATGCGGACCTCGGCCGTCACACCGCCGCCCGGCGTACGGGACAGGGCGACGTCGACGTCCCAGCGGCGGGCCAGCGCACCGACCACGAACAGACCGAGCACCTTCGTCGGCACGAGGTCGAGCCGCTCACGGCGCACCAGCCGCGCGTTCTCCTCCGCGAGCCGCTCGGCGCTCATGCCGAGGCCGTGGTCGGAGACCGTGATCGACGCGCCGTCCTGGTCGGAGCCGACCCGCACCTCGACCGGGCTGCCCTCCGGCGAGAACGACACGGCGTTCTCCAGGAGTTCGGCGATCATCAGGGTGAGGTCGCCGACGATGTCGGGCTCCACGACGGCCTCGCGGCCCGCGTGCAGCCGCACCCGCTGGTAGCCCTCGATCTGGCCGAGCGCGGCACGCACCACGTTGGTCAGCTCGGTCGGCCCGGAGTCGAGGACGGTCTCGCGGATGCCGGCCAGCAGCATCAGGCTGTCGGCGTTGCGGCGCAGCCGGACCGCGATGTGGTCGATGGAGTAGAGCCGCTCCAGCAGCGCCGGGTCGGTCTCCCCGCGCTCCACCCAGTCGATCAGGGCGAGCTGGCGGGTCGTCAGGTTGGAGACACGGCGGCCGACGTTGCCGAACATCTCGGCGACGTTGCGCCGGCTGAGCACCTGGCGCTCCAGCAGCGCCGCCGCCGTCGTCTGCACGTTGTTGAAGGCCTCGGCGAGCTCACCGATCTCGTCGTCCGCGGTGACCGGCAGCTCGCGCAGCCGCGGGGAGCCGGTCTCCTCGGCGTCGTCGTCGGCGACCCGGGCGAGCTCGCGCCCGGCGACGTCGGCGACCTCCTGCGCGGCACCGGTGAGCGCCAGCACCGGGCGCACCACCGAGCGCCGTACGAGGATGGAGAACGCGATCCACAGCGCGAAGCAGATCAGCGCCAGGTTGAGCAGCAGACCGGCTCGCCACTGGGCGCTGACGGAGGCGTCGTCGGCGCGGTCGGCGATCTGGTCGATCAGCGAGGTGGTGATCTTCAGCCGGGTCCCGGCCTGCGCGCTGTAGTCCGGGTACGAGTCGAGGGCCACCCGGAACGCGCGGCGGGTGTCCGCCTGCGACTCGGTCTGCAACGCGCTCGGGTCGACGGCCAGTTCGGCGAAGTGCTGGCTGATGGTGGCCTGCGCGGAGTTGTGCTCGATGCCGCCGAGCTCGTCGGCCTGCGCGTCGGAGGCGAACCGGCCGAAGCGGTCGGCCTGGTAGGTGTACAGCTCGTACGAGCCGACCGCGCCGGTGTACTCGATGAGCGCGTTGCTGTCGCCGGTGCGGGCGGAGAACACACCGGTCTCGTAGGCACCGTGGGCGGAGTCGGCGCGCAGCAGCGAGTCGAGCAGGTTGCCGGTGAAGGTGCTGGCCAGGTTGGAGTCGCGGTCCAGGCCCAGCCCGTCGATGACGGCGTCCGAGGCGCCGGAGTACGCCGGGTCGATGTTGTCGGCGGGCAGATAGCCCTGCTCGATCGTGCTCCGCAGTCCCGCCAGGCCCTCGATCCCGCGCAGCGCCTGCGCCTCGCTGTCCGGCAGCCGGTCACCGAAGGCGTCGACCACCTTGCGGACCTGGGCGTCCACGGCGAGCTGGGCCTTGCGGTAACCGTCCGTGGAGGGCGTGCCGCCGTCGAAGGACGCCTGGTGCCGCACCGAGAGCAGGATCGCCTGCTGGTGCTCGTCCTGCAGGTCGGAGACGAGCCGGGCCACCTGGGTGCTGTCGCGCACCAACTGGGCGGCGTCCTCGGCGCGATTGGACTCCTGGACCAAGTCGACGAAGAGGTACGCCAGCATCACGGCGATGACCCCGAGCGGAATGCCGACGAGCAGGTTCAGCTTGCGCTGGAAGGGCCACCGGTCGGCGAAACCCCGCAGGCCCCGGCGCACGGACGACGGTGCCGAAGTTGCCGACCGGGCGGGCGCGTCCACCTCTTTCGTGGACACCGGGCCTCCTTCGAAGGGGTGTTGCGGGCGTGCCGGGCCACGCGTGTGGCCGAATGTGAGTGAAACGGCATTCGAGTGGCCCCCGCACACCGTTGTGGCCGGTGCCGACTCCGGCGACGATATCGCCTATCTGATCGATCGAGCACGTCGCCCTACGTCAAGAATCCATTACGAAGAGCCCCCTAAACCTCCAGGAAGGGCTTTCAAACACTACGCAACTGACCACGAACCGAAGCGAATCGGTAACAGAACCGCTCTTGACTGATGAAGAACCAGGTGGATTGGATCAGGCCAGGCTTCACCGCCCGTCAGTTCCTCATCGCCCCCCAGAGCTCGGAACGGAACCGTGACTTCCAACGCCCACAGCAGCAGGTCCAGGTCCCTCAGGAACACCGGCGCGGCGGCCGTCGCGCTCACCGCGGCGACGGCCCTGCTCGCAGGATGTGGCTCCTCCGACGACAAGTCCGACCCGCTCGCCGGAGACAAGGCGGCGGGCGGCACCGTCGTCGTCGGCTCCAACAACTTCGCCGAGAGCATCCTGATCGCCGACATCTACGGCGAGGCCCTGAAGGCCAAGGGCATCAAGGTGTCCTACAAGCCCAACATCGGCAGCCGCGAGACCACCTACGGCCTGCTCAAGAACGGCTCCATCACCGTTCTGCCGGAGTACAACGGCTCGCTGCTGGCCTACCTCGACGCGAAGGCGGAGCAGAAGTCCCTCGCGACCGTGAACGCGGCGGTCAAGGCCAAGCTCGACTCCAAGCTGACGCTGCTGGAGTCCTCCCCGGCCGAGGACAAGGACTCCGTCACGCTCAACAAGGAGACCGCCGACAAGTACAAGCTCACCTCCGAGTCCAGCCTCGCCGACCTCAAGGAGGCCGCGCCCGACCTGGTCCTCGGCGGCTCGCCCGAGTTCCAGACCCGGCAGCAGGGCATGGTGGGCCTGGAGTCGGTGTACGGCCTGAAGTTCAAGTCGTTCAAGGCGCTGGACGCCGGCGGCCCGCTGACCCAGGCCGCGCTGAAGAAGAACACCGTGCAGGCCGCGGACATCTTCACCACCGACCCGACCATCACCAAGGAAGGGTTCGTCGTCCTGCAGGACCCGGAGAACCTCTTCGGCTTCGCGAACGTGACGCCCCTGGTCTACAAGAGCGGCCTCTCGGACGAGGGCGTCGACGCGCTCAACGCCGTCTCCGCCAAGCTCGACACCAAGACGCTGCTCGACCTGGACTCCCAGGTGCAGCTCGAGAGCAAGGACCCGCTCGACGTCGCCAAGGCCTGGCTGAAGTCCGCGGGCCTCGACTGACGTTCCTTCGTTGGCGACGCCTCTCGACCCCCCGCCGGTCGTCCTGACCGGCACCGGCCTCACCGTCGGCGAGCTGATCGCGCTCGCCGACGGTGAGGCCGTGCCCGCCGTGGCCCCCGAGGCCCGCGAGAGGGCCGTACGCTCCTGGCGGGCCGCGCAGCGTCTCGCCGCCGAGGGACGGCTGTACGGCCGGGGCACCGGCGTCGGCGCGCACCGCTCGGTGACCGTCGAGGAGGGCGACGAGAGCGCCCACGGCCTGCGGCTGCTGCGCAGCCACGCGGGCGGCGCCGGCGCGCTGCTGCCCGCCCGTCAGGTCCGGGCGATGCTCGCCGTCCGCGCCAACCAGCTCCTGGCCGGCGGCTCCGGCATCCAGCCCGCCTTCGTCGACGCCCTCGCCGAGGCGCTGCGCCTCGGCGTCCACCCGGCTGTCAACGAGTACGGCGGCATCGGCACCGGCGACCTCACGGCCCTGGCCCAGACGGGCCTGACCCTGATCGGTGAACGCCCCTGGGTGGACGCCGCCCCGTCCTCGTCCCCGGAGGCCGCCGCGCGTCCGGGCCCCGTCCGGCCGGAGGCCGGCACCCGGGGCGGCACGCCGGCCAACGCCCCGGACGGCGACCTGTTCGACTCGGCGGACGCCGCCTGGCGGATCCCCGACCGCCCCACCGGACCCGACGGCGAAATGGTCGGCTGGCCCAACGTCTCCTGGCGGGGCCCCGGCCCGGACCCGGCCGCACACCCCGCGCAGTCCGAGCCCGGCGCACCCACCGCCGCGATCGTGCCGCCCGTCGTGACGGCGGGCGGCGGGCCGGCCGGATCGACCGTGGTCTTCCCGACGGTGGCGCGTGCCGCGCAGTCCGAGCCGGACGCGCCCCCCGCTGAGATCACGGCTGCGGAGGTACGCCCCGCGCCTGCCGGCCCCCGCGCCCTGCCCGCCCCCGTCGCCCTGCGGCCGGGTGACGCGCTCGCCCTGCTCAGCAGCAACGCGCTGGCGTTGGGGCAGGCCGCGCTGGCTCAGCACGGGCTCGATGTGCTGCTGCGGGCCACCCATGCCGTGGCCGCGCTCTCCCTGGCGGCCGTGGGCGGGTCGGCGCAGGCGTACGCGGCCGCCGTGCACGCACCGCGGCCGTACCCGGGGCCCGCACGGGCCGCCGGCGAGGTGCGGCGGCTGCTCGGGATCGGGGACGGATCCGGCGCGGCGCCCGGTCGGCGGATCCAGGACCCCTTCGGGTTCCGGGCCTTCCCCCAGGCGCACGGCTGCGCCCTGGAGGCCTGCGAACGGCTGCGGACGGTCGTGGAGGTGGAGATCAACTGCCCCTCCGAGAATCCCCTCGTCGCGCCGGACGGCACCACCGCCCACCATCACGGCGGCTTCTTCGCCGCGCCCCTGGGCCTCGCCCTGGACGCGGCCAACCTCGCCCTGCTCCAGACCGCCCAGCTCTCCGTGGCCCGGCTGGCCGCCCTCGGCGATCCGGACCTCACCGGACTGCCCGCGTTCCTCGCCGCCGGACCCGCGAGCAGCTCGGGCACCATGATCCTGGAGTACACCGCCAACTCCGCGCTCGCGGAGCTGCGTTCGTGCGCCGCGCCCGCCTCGGCCGGGCACGCCGTCCTCTCGCACGGTCTGGAGGAGGCCGCCAGCTTCGCGGGCCAGGCCGCCCGGCAGACCCTCCGGGCGGCGGAGGCCTACGGCACCGTCCTCGCCTGCGAACTCGTCACCGCCGTACGGGCGTTGCGGCTGCGCCCGGTGCCTCCTCCGGTGCCCGCCTACACCCTGGCGGCGGCCGCCCTGCCGCTCGGCACGGACGACCGCCCCCTGACCGGCGACCTCACCGCGGCGGCCGAACTGCTGCCGCGGCTCGCGCGGTTGTGACCCGCTGAGGGATCAGTACCCCACGTAGAACGTGGCGTCCTGCTGGGCGGTCGACGTCGAGATCGGGTCGATGCGCAGGACGTAGTTCGAGTGCCGGATGTAGCGGGTGGGGTTGTTGTACGAGCGGAACGACGACCAGGTCGAGTCCGCGAGGCCCGCCGTACGGTAGAAGGTCGCGTCCCCGGCGAACGTCGACGTGCCGTCGTTGACGTCCAGTTGGAGCGCGTAGTTGTAGTGCCGCAGATAGCGGGTCGGGTAGTTGACCGACCGGAAGGAGACGCCCGAGCTGTCCGCGAGACCCGGGACGATCGTCCACAGCGAGTCCTTGTACGGCTCGACCGGGTACTCGTCGATCCGGCCGACGTAGTTGGAGTGGCGGACGTAACGCGCCGGGTAGTTGTAGGACTTCAGGCGGTTCCAGGCGGGCGCGCCCCAGTAGGACAGCAGGTTGTTGTACTGGGTCGTGGTGATCGTCGAGACGCCGCAGTGCTTGGAGTTGACCGGCTGGGTGTAGGTCCGCTGGTCCAGCGCGGTCCAGGTGCCCGCCGAGAGGTCGCTGGACTGCCAGGCGTAGAACACGCCGTTGGGGGTGTAGGTGTCGCCCCAGAGCCACCAGGTGCCGGACGACAGGGACTTCACCAGGGTCGGCGCCTCGGTGCCGCCGTGCGCGACGCCGGTGGAGAACTCCGTGAAGCTGCCCGGGTTCAGCGTGGTGGACCGCGCGCCGACCAGCGTCTGGTTCTTCTTGAAGTAGAGGTAGTTGTAGCCGTTCACCCCCACCGCCATGTCGCCGTCGATCACGTCGTAGCCCGGGTCGAAGAAGACCTGCGGGGCCGACGCCGTGACGAAGTCGCCGGTGTAGTTCACCATGATGACGTTGTGGCCGCTGTCGTTGACCGCGGAGTAGATGAGCGCGTACTGCCCCCGGCTCGCGTCCCAGAACGCCTCCGGCGCCCAGCTGTGGGTGTTCATGTCGTGCAGCTTCAGCCGGTGGTAGCCGGTGAAGGTACGCAGGTCCGTGGAGTTCCACACGTGCACGTACTGGCTGACGTAGGTCCAGTCGGTGCCCTTGAGGTCGGTGGCGAGCACCACGAAGGTGCCGTCCTGCTTCTTCAGGATGAAGGGGTCGCGCAGCCCCAGCGCGCCCTCGGTCGGGGTGACCACCGGGTTGTTCTGGTTCAGCGGCGTCCAGCGCAGCCCGTCCGTGCTGACGGCCAGATGCAGGCCGTAGTCGGTGCCGTCCCCGAGGTTGGTCGACTCGGTGAAGTAGCCCATCACATACGCCGAGTCGGCCGCGTGGGCCGCGGGCGTGCCGAGGGTGAGGGCGAGGGGCACGGAAGCCGCCGCGCCGAGGAAGAGGCGGCGGGAGGGGTTGGGGGTCATGTGCTCTCCACGGGGGTGCGGACGCCCCTGAGGTCTCCCTCAGGGTCGGTATATCGAACGAGGTTCGGTGAGCCGGTCAGACCGTAGGGGTGGGAGAGGAACAGGTCAATCACCGGGACAGGCTTGGCGGTTTCCCGCCGTTCGGCTGTGCGACGCCCCTGAGAAATCCGGTGAGCACGCGGCACGGACCGGGCTACCCTCGGCGGCCGTGAACAGAAGACGGCGCAAGAAACTGACGAAGAGCCTTCTCCAGGCGGTCCTGTGCGACGAGGGCGCGCGCGTCGGCCGGTTGCTGAAGGCCGGCGCAGACCCCGCCGCCCCCGATGCCGGCGGGACCACTCCCCTCTACACGGCCTGTGTCCAGGGCTCGGCCGCCGTGGCCCGCACGCTCCTGGAGGCCGGAGCGCCGCCCGACGCCGAGAGCGCGGGGCTCGGCGCCGAGGGAACTCCCCTGTGCGCGGCTGCCTGTTGGGGCCACACCGAGACGGTCCGCGTCCTGCTCGCCCATGGCGCCGACCCCGCCCTGCGCGAGGACCGCGGCACCGGCTGGACCCCGCTGCAATGGGCGGAGCGGGGGCCGCACCCGGAGACGGCCGCCCTGCTGCGGGACCGGATCACCCGCCGCGAGGTCAGCGGGCCGGGCCCGACCCCAGTGTGACCTCGGCGATCACCCGGTCGATCAGGGCGATCAGCACGTCCCGGCACGACTCCCGCTCCCGCGCGTCGCACAACAGCACCGGGACGCCCTCCGGCAGCGCCAGCGACTCCCTGATCTCCTCCGCGGGATAGGGATGCTGCCCGTGGAAGCCGTTGACCCCGACCACGAAGGGGATGCGCCGGCGCTCGAAGAAGTCGATCGCCGCGAAACTCGACTCCGGCCGGCGCACGTCGACGAGCACCACCGCCCCCAGGGCGCCGACCGCCAGGTCGTTCCACATGAACCAGAACCGCTGCTGACCGGGGGTGCCGAACAGGTACAGCACCAGGTCGTCGCCGATGGTGATCCGGCCGAAGTCGAGGGCCACGGTGGTGGACCGTTTCTCCTCGATGCCCTTCAGATCGTCGACCTCCAGGCCGGCGACGGTCAGCGGCTCCTCCGTGCGCAGCGGGGCGATCTCGCTGACCGCCCCAACCATGGTGGTCTTGCCGACGCCGAAGCCGCCGGCGATGAGGATCTTCACGGTGTCGGGCGCCGCGACCGCGCCTGCGGTGGGCTCAGATCCGGCCAAGGCCGTCCCTCACTTTCTGCAGCAGGTCCAGATCCGCGGCGCCGGAGACGGAACGGGGCGGCCGGGCCGTGATCAGGCCCGCCTCCAGCAGATCGCAGAGCATGATGACGACCACGCTCACCGGCAGGTCGAGATGGGCCGCGAGCTCCGCCACGGCCACCGGACGGGCGCTCAGCCGCAGGATCCGGGCGTGTTCCGGCTGCGGCCGCGCGGCCCGCTCGGGCGGCGGGTCCACCGCCGTCACCGTCGTGATGAGCGTGAAGTCGGCTCGGCTGGGCCGGGTCCGCCCACCGGTGAGGGTGAACGGTCTGACGAGTCGTCCCGCTTCGTCGCCTGGGCTCACCTCACCCGCCGTTGCCGCGGACGGCGGGGCCGATGCCGGTCCGCGGCGCCGCGCTCAGGTGCTCGCCGATCTTCTTCACCAGCATGTTCATCTGGTACGCGACCACACCGACGTCCGCGTGCGAGCCGGCCAGCACCACCAGATGGGCGCCGGGGCCCGCCGAGGTGAGGATCAGGTAGCTGTTGGCCATCTCGATCAGCGCCTGGCGCACGGGGCCGCCGCGGAAGTCCATGCTGACGCCCTTGCTCAGGCTCATCAGGCCCGACGCGGTCGCCGCCAGCCGCTCGGCGTCCTCCCGCAGGAACCCGGTGGACTTGCTGACCACCAGCCCGTCCTCGGAGAGCACGACGGCCTGGTTCACATCGGCCACCCGGTCCACCAGACCGGTGAGCAACTGGTCGAGCTGGGTGTTCGTGGCCGGGACGGAGTGTGTCATCGCGGTGTCCTTCATGAGCGGTCGGCGGGCGGGGTGGGTGTCTGGGGGGCGCCTGCGGCGGTGACCGCCGGCTCGGCCGGACCCGGCGGCGGTACGTCGGTGTCGGCGTCGTCGCGTGCCTGCAGCGTGCCGCGCTGGAAACCGGCGAGGGAAGAGGCCGCGCGCTCCGCGGTGAAGTCGTCGGGGAAGTCGTCCTCCTCACAGGGCGGCGCCTCCTCGCGCAACTCGGCGGCGAGACTGGTCTGCGGAACCCGCCGCGGCAACGGCCTGAGCCCCCCGGGCCGGGGCGAGCGCGGGACGCCTCCCTCCTCGGCTGCGGTGCGTCCCGAGGCGGACGCGGCGCCCTCCGGGGAGCGCAGGGTCTCTGCCGGGGAAGACGCGGCCTCTGCCGGGGAGGGCGGGGTGCTGGTCGAGGACGGCGAGATGCCTGCCGGGGGCGGCGGGGTGCCCACAGGGGTGGACGAGGCGTCCGCGGGGGGCAGTGCGGTGCTTGCCGGGGGCGGCGGGGTGCCCACAGGGGTGGACGAGGCGTCCGCGGGGGGCAGCGCGGTGCTTGCCGGGGGCGGCGGGGTGTCTGCCGGGGGCGGCGGGGTGCCCACAGGGGTGGACGAGGCGTCCGCAGGGGGCAGCGCGGTGCTCGCGGGGGGCGGCGGGGTGTCTGCCGGGGCGGACGCGGCGCCCGCCTCGGAGGGCCGGGCCGGGGGCAGCGCGGTGCTTGCCGGGGGCGGCAAGGTGTTTGCCTGGGAGGGCGCCGTGTTTGCCTGGAAGGGCGAGGTGGGTTCCGGGTGGGACGCGGTGTCTGCCGGGGAGGACGCGGTGTCTGCCGGGTGGGACGCGGTGTCTGCCGGGGAGCGCCGGGTGTCCGCCGGGGACAGCGCGGTGTTTCCCGGAGATGGCGAGGCGCTTGCCTGGGGCGGCGGGGTGTCGGTCTGGGGCGGCGTGGTGGGCGCCGGGGGCGGTGAGGTGGGTTCGGGGTGGGTCGGAGTGGGGGGCGCGTGTCGTGGTCCGCCGGTCGGAGTGGACGCGTCGCGTATCGCGGCGGCCTTGTCGCGCCGCGGCAGCGGGGCGGCGCGCTCGCCGTCGGGCCTGCTGTGCTCGGGGTCCGGGCCGGAGACGTCCCGCGCAGGCGCCGCGCCGGATGGCTCCCTTGCCGCGGCGGACGGTTCCGGGGCCATGTCCGACGGCTGCTCGTCCTCGGACAGCCCCCGTAGGGCCTGCGACAGCCTGCGTATCGTGTCGGTCTGGTCCGGCTCCGGCTCGGGTGCCGTCGGGGGGACGGGGGGCTGCCGTAGGTCGGCCTCGCGGACCACGATGTCGTGCGGGACCAGGACGATCGCCGTGACGCCGCCGTACGGCGAGGGGCGCAGGGTCACCGCGATGCCGTGCCGGGTGGCCAGCCGGGCGATCACGAACATACCGAGCCGCAGGTCGTCGGCGAGCGCCACCACGTCGAACTGCGGCGCCACCGCCAACTGCGCGTTGAAGGAGTCGTAGTCCTCCTCGGACAGACCGAGCCCGCGGTCCTCGACCTCGATCGCCAGCCCCTTGGCCACCATCGCGGCCCGCACCCCGACCGGGCTCGGCGCCGGCGAGTACGAGGTCGCGTTGTCGATCAGCTCGGCCAGCAGATGGATCACGTCGGCCACCGCCGGCGGGGCGATGGAGAGGTCCTCCTCGGTGTGCACCTCCACCCGCTGGTACTGGGCGACCTCGCCGACCGCGCTGCGCAGGATGTCGATCAGCGCCACCGGCTCCGACCAGCTACGACCGGGCCGGCCGCCGCTGATGATGACGAGGTTCTCCTCGTAGCGGCGCAACTGGCTCGCCGTGGAGTCGAGTTCGTACAGCCCCTTGAGCACGTCCGGGTCCTGGTGGGCGCGCTCCAGCGCGTCCAGCTTGCTGAGCTGGAGGTTGACCAGGTTCTGGCTCTGCCGGGCGATGCCGAGGATGACCTTCTGGAAACCCCGCCGGGTGTCGGCGAGTTCGACCGCGGTGTGCACGGCGGTGCGCTGTGCCGTGTTGAACGCCGCGGCCACCTGGCCGAGTTCGTCACCGCCGTAGTCCAGCGGCGGGGTCGCCGAGTCCACGTCGACCGTCTCTCCCCGGTCCAGCCGTGCCACCACGTCCGGGAGCCGTTCGTGCGCGAGGCTCAGGGTCGCCATCCGCAGCCCGCGCAGCCGCCGGGACAGCGAACGCGTGATCCGCCAGGACATGCCGACGCAGAGCAGCAGCGCGACGAGACCGCCGGCGCTCAGCGAGGCGGCCTTGATGAGCAGGCCGCGCGCGTTGTCCGCGCTGTGCTGGAGCAGCGCCGTGGTCTGCTGCTGGATGAGCGCCGAGTACTGGTCGGAGACCTCGATGAGCGCGGCCCGCCACTGCTTCTGCACGTCCGGCAGGACGACGAGGCCCTTCTTGTCCCGCTCGGCCCCGGCCGCGAGCACCTTGTCCTCGATGGACTGCAGGATCTGCCACTGGTAGCTCGTGAGGATCTTCTCGGTCTCGTTCTTCGCCTCGCCGGTGAGGGAGGGGACGATCTGGTCCTCCACCAGCCACCGGCGGGTGTTCACCAGTTGGGTGAACTGCGACCAGGTCTCCTGGTTCATCCGCCCCTCGGGGCCGGCCAGCGTCAGCCGGAGATCCTCCTCCGAGACCAGTTCCGCCGCGTGCTCCAGGGCGACGAGCGGGCCGGCCTGCGAGGTGAGGTCGCCGTCGTCGACCTGCGACAGCGCCTGGAAGGCGTGGATCTGGACGTCGATGATCGAGGTGTACTGGTCCAGGGCCTGCGCGGCGGTGATGCCGGTGGGCCGGTCCACCTGGCCCCGGTAGTACTCCAGGCTGCTCACCGAGGCCACGACCGAGTACAACTGGTCCTTGACCCGCTCGGGCGCCTGCTGGATGTCGTCGGCCCGGGAGACCAGCTTGGCGACCGCCGTGTCCGTCCTCCTGCGCTGGGCGTCCAGCGCGGACCGGGCGGCGTCGCCGCCCGACGCCAGCCACACGGCCGACAGACTACGCTCCTGCTGCAGCGCGAGGGTCGCCTCGGTGCCCATGGCACCCGTGGAGCGGCTCAGTTCGGTCTGGGTGCGCAGCCGCAGCCCCTCCGAGAACATCTGGATCGTCGTCACACCCCACATGGCGGCGAGGGTGACACCGGGCACCAGCGCGAGCAGGATCAGGGAGAGACGTATGGAGCCGAGACGCCGGCGCCGGGCACCTGTCCGTGGAGACATCGTCGTCCTAGGGTGATCAGCGGGGGAGCGGGGATACGGGGAGGGTCGGGGACCGGCGTGAACCGCCCGGTCAGCGCGTTCCGTTGGCGGCGTAGCGCGCCACGTCGGAGACATTGGTCTTCGTCACGAAGGCCGGCCCCGTCAGCACGGGGGACACACCGCCTCCGCTGATGTTGCCGTTCGTCCGGTACAGCCAGAGCGCGTCCACGGCCAGATAGCCCTGGAGATACGGCTGTTGGTCCACCGCGAACTGCACACTGCCGGCGCGGACCGCCCCGACCATGTCCTTGTTGAGGTCGAAGGTGGCGATCTTCGCCCTACTGCCCGCCTTCTTCGCCGCCTTCACCGCGGCGAGCGCGAACTGCGCCCCGTTGGCGATCACTTCGTCGATGCCGGCATCCTGCTGGAGCCGTGCCGTCACGGCGGCGGACATCGCGTCCATGTCGGTCCCGTCGACGTAGAGCATCTCGGTCTCGCCGGTGAACGTCTTCTTCACGCCCGCGCAGCGCGCCTCCAGTGAGATGTTGCCGCGCTCGTGGATGACGCACAGGGCGTGCTTCGCACCGAGGCCGGTGAGTTTGTCGCCGACCGCGCGGCCCGCGACGCTCTCGTCCTGCCCGAAGTACTCCAGCACCCCCGTCGACTGCCAGTCGTCCATACCGGAGTTGAGGCCGACCACGGGGATCCCCGCCGACTTCGCCGCCGCCACCGGGGTCTTCATGGCCTGCGGCTTGGCCAGCGTCAGCGCGATGCCGTCCACCTTGTCGCGGACCGCGTCCCGCACCAACTCGGCCTGCCCGGACGCGTCCGCGTCGCTCCCGTAGGTCAGCTCGACGCCGTCCTTGGCGGCCGCCGCCTCCGCGCCCTTGCGCACCAGCTCCCAGAAGGCGTCGCCCTCGGCGCCGTGGGTGACCAGCGCGACCTTCATCCGGTCGCCGGAGCCGCTCGCCCCGTCCGCGTCGGACGAGCCGTCGCCGGAGCAGCCGGCGAGGAGAAGACAGCAGGCGACCGCGAGGACGGTCAGACGCACGGATCCGTCGGAGCCGGAGGGTCTCGGGGGCGGTGAGGCGGGGAGGGGACTGTTCATGGGGGGCTGCACCTCGCTGTGCGCAGAGCATGAGGACGGGGCGAGCGCCGCCGGAGCGACGGGGTGTGCGCCGGCGAGACGCTATCGCTGGCTCGGAGCCAACCGTGTGTGACCGCTGGTAGTCAAGTAACCAACCACTTGGGGTGAGGTGCTGCTGCCGCATCGTGATGTGGGACGGGACCGGAGGGGGCGAAAGGGAGCATAGCCGCAGGTGGATTGAATGATCGTCAAAATTGCGGAGGGCGTCGGGTCGCGGAGTGTGCCGGGTCGGGGTGTGTGCCGGGCCGCCGTGTGCTCAGGGTTTGCGCGAGTGGACGATCGCGATCACCGTCGGGGCGACGGGCCGCTCCAGGTCCAGCGTCTCGCGGAACTCCGGCGCGGCCAGGATCCCCGCCGGGTCGCGCATGTCCGCATCCAGATGGACCGTGCGCCCCTCGTGCGTGCTCCCCAGCAGATTCCTGGAGAGGGCGAGGACGAGCGGATCGTTGTCGACGTACACCACCCGGGCGTCGGGCGCCTCGGCCTGGACGATCTCGTGGAGGTTGGGGGAGGTGGGGAGGCCGCTGCCGATGTCGAGGAACTGGCGGATGCCCGCGTCCCGGGCCAGATGGGCGACCGCGCGGTGCATGAAGTCGCGGTTCGCCCGCATGCGGACGTGTCGATCTCGTCGTGGCTCGTATGTCCCAACGTCCCACTTCTGTACGCGCGTTGAACAGACGTACGAGGTCGCAACCGGCCGCCCCCTACACTGAACCGGCTCACCCCCGGCCGAGGAGGTCGACCACCGTGACGTTCGAGGATCCCGCCGCCGATGTGCTGGCGCACGCGGCCGAGACCTTCGGGCTGCTCGCCTCCCCGGCCCGGCTGCACATCGTGTGGGCGCTGGCCCAGGGCGAGAGCGATGTGACCGGGCTCGCCGAGCGGGTCGGCGGCGCGCTGCCCGCCGTCAGCCAGCACCTGACCAAACTGAAGCTCGCCGGACTCGTCCGCTCCCGCCGCGAGGGCCGCCGCCAGATCTACTTCGTCGACGCCCCGGACGTCGTCGACGTCGTCCGCCTCACCCTGCACCGCCTGGCCGACCGGACCGACCGGACCGACCGGACCGACCGGACCGACCGGGCCGTGGGCGCGGACGGTGCCGTGGGTCCCGACGCCGCCGTCGGGGCCGACCGTGTCGCCGGGGCCGTGCGCCCGGCCGTTCGGCTCCGTGGTCTCTGAGGCACCCGTCGCCGGGGACGACGGCACCGCCCTGCAGGTGCTGCGCCGCCTGGAGAGCGGGCCGCGCGGGCTGACCGAGGCCGAGGCGGCCGCCCGGCTCGCCGACACCGGCGGCGCCCCACCTCCCGCCACCCGCCCGGCCTCCTGGCCCCGGCTGCTGCTGCGCGGCACCCAGGACCCCTTCACCGCCGTCCTGCTCGTCCTCGGGCTGGTCTCCGCGCTCGTCGCGTCCTGGGGCACCGCCGCGGTGATCCTCGCCCTCGTCGCGGTCAGTGTCGTGCTGCGCGCACACGGCGAACACCGCGCCGACCGGTCCCTCGCCGAGCTGCGCGAACTGGTCGCGGGCACGGCCACCGTGCTGCGCCGCCCCGCCGACGGGCAGCCGCCCCGCCCCCGCGAGCTGCCGGTCGCCGACCTGGTGCCGGGCGATGTGATCCGGCTCGGCCCGGGCGACCTCGTCCCGGCGGACGTACGACTGCTGCGCGCCCGGGGCCTCACCGTGCACCAGGCGGCGCTGACGGGGGAGTCGGCGCCGGTCGCGAAGTCCGCGGAGCGGACGCCGGGCGGGGACGCCGAGTCCCACCTCTGTTTCCAGGGCAGCGACGTCGCCTCCGGCAGCGCCACCGCCGTGGTCCTCGCCACCGGGGCGCGGACCCGTATCGCCGCCACGCTCGACGGGCCCGGGCGGCGGGAGGCGAGCGCGTTCGACCGGTCGGTGCACGGCATCTCCTGGGTGCTGATCCGCTTCATGCTGCTCACCCCGCCGCTCGTGCTGATGGCGAACGCCGCCCTGCGCGGCCGGGGCCTGGAGACCCTGCCGTTCGCGGTCGCGGTGGCGGTCGGCCTCACGCCCGAGATGCTCCCGGTGATCGTCACGACCTGTCTGGCCCGGGGCGCGGCCCTGCTCGCCCGTACCCACGGCGTGATCGTCAAGCGACTGCCCGCGCTGCACGACCTGGGCGCGATCGACGTCCTGTGCGTCGACAAGACCGGCACGCTCACCCAGGACCGCCCGGTCGTCGACGGCTCCCTCGGCCCGGACGGCCACGCCGACCCCGTCCCGTTGCGCTGGGCCGCGGTCAACGCCTGGTGGACCCTCCATCTGGCCGAACTCCCCGCGCCGGACGCGCTCGACGAGGCCCTGCTGGAGGCCACGGCGGATCCGACGGCGTACGAGGGTCCGGACGCCGCCCCTCTTGACCCCGAGGCGTACGACGGCGTGGACGCCGTCCCCCATGACCCCGTCCGCCGGCTCTCCACCGCGGTGGTGCGCGGCCCGCGCCCCGGCACACACACCCTGGTGGTCAAGGGCGCGGTCGAGGACGTCCTGGACCGGTGCTCCCTGGAGGACGGGGAACGGGCCCGGCTGGAGGCGCTCGCCCGGCGCGAGGCGGACGGCGGTCTGCGTCTGCTGGCCGTCGCCACCGCGCAGCGCCCCGCGCGCACCCGCCCCTACACCCCCGCCGACGAGCGTGGCCTCACCTACCGCGGCCTGGTCACCTTCCGCGACCCCCTCGTCCCGGAGGCCGCCGAGACGCTGCGCGGCCTGACCGCGAGGGGCGTCACCGTACGCGTCCTGACGGGCGACCACCCGGGAACGGCGGCCCGCATCTGCCGCGAGCTGGGCTGGGAACCGGACCGGATCCTCATCGGCGCGGAAGCCGCCCCGGCCTCCGGCTCCGACCGCGCCCTCGCCCCCGACCCCGGCTCCGACCTCGCCCTCGACCGCGGCTCCGACCTCACCGGGGCGTCCGGCTCCGGCCTCGCCCTCGACCGCGGCTCCGACCTCACCGGGGCGTCCGGCTCCGGCCTCGCCCACGACCCGGAGCTCACCGGGGCGTCCGGCTCCGGCCTCGCCCACGACCCGGAGCTCACCGGGGCGTCCGGCTCCGGCCTCGCCCACGACCCGGAGCTCACCGGGGCGTCCGGCTCCGGCCTCGCCCACGACCCCGACCTCACCCGGGCCTTCGGCTCCGACCTCGCCCCGGCCCCCGGCTTCACTCTCGCCCTCGCCCCCGCTTGCCGCCCGGGCCCCGGCTCCCACTTCGCCCCGGCCCCCGGTTCGCACCCCGCCGCCGACCCCGGTTCCGGTTCCGGTTCGGCCCCCGCCCCCGCCCCGGTGCCCCCCACCCTCACCGTCCACGCCCGCTGTACCCCCGCCGACAAGGCGCGGGTCGTCGAGGGGCTGCGGGCGGCCGGGTACACCGTCGGGTTTCTGGGGGACGGGGTCAACGACGCCCCCGCCCTGCGTGCCGCCGATGTCGGCATCGCGCCGCGCTCGGCCTGCGCGGTGGCGCGGGAGTGCGCCGACGTGGTCCTCGGCGAGAAGGATCTCGGCGCCGTCGGCCACACGATCACCGCGGGCCGCTACAGCGGCGGAAACATCGCCTCGTATCTGCGGGTCACCCTCTCCTCCAACCTCGGCAACGTCCTCGCGATGCTCACGGCGGGCCTGTTGCTGCCCTTCCTGCCGATGCTCCCGGCACAGGTGCTCGTGCAGAACCTGTGCTTCGACGCCGCCCAGCTCGCCTTCGCCTACGACCGTCCCGGCGCCGCCGCCCTGCGCCGCCCCGCCGAGCTGCGGCCCCGTGCGTTCCTGCGGTTCCTCACCGGGTTCGGCGCGCTCAACGCGATCGCCGACCTCGCCACCTTCGGGGTGCTGGCCCTCGCCCTGCACGGCCCCGACGCCGTCGACGACGCGGCCGTCTTCCACTCCGCCTGGTTCACCGAGAACCTGCTCACCCAGGCCCTGGTGATGGTGCTGCTGCGCACCGGCCGGGGCGGAGCCGCGACGGGCCCGGTCGGCCGGGCCGCCGCCGTCCTCGGCGCCGTCGGCCTGCTGCTGCCGCCGAGCCCGCTGGGCGCCCGGCTCGGCATGACCCCGCTGCCGCTGCCGTACTACCTGCTGCTCGTCGTCGTCCTCGGCCTGTACGCCCTGGCCCTGCGCAGGTCGGCACGCCGGCGGCCGTAGACCGCGGGCCGCGAGGTTGTACAGTTGCGCAATATAGCAACCATCGCTGGTCAACCATCGCTGACGGAGAGGTCGGGAGCATGCTGCGCAACGGACTGGAGCCCTGGCACCTGCTGATCGTGGCGGTCGTCGTCGTCCTGGTGTTCGGCTCGAAGAAGCTGCCGGACACGGCACGCGCCCTCGGCAAGTCGATGCGCATCCTCAAGAGCGAGGCCAAGGCGATGAAGGAGGACGGCGCTCCGGCCACCGTCCCCGAGGCGCAGACCCCGGTCACGACCGTCCCGGTGGAGCCGCCCGCCGCCACCCACTGACGCACCGACAACCGGCGGGGCCGGGAGCGTCCTGCTGCGCGCAGGTCGTCCCGGCCCCGCCGGTGTGGTGGAACACGTGCCTCAGGCGGGCTCGCCCGCTCCCGGCAGCGCGGTCGGCTGGAGCGCCTCGGCGGCCGCCCGGGCCGCCTTGCGCCGCTTGCGGCGACTCACGCGCGGCTCCTGGTCCGGCAGCCAGCCGAACGTCATGCAACTGCCCACGACGCCCAGCAGCAGGCCCACGAAGAAGCCGCCCAGGTTGGACGTGACCCAGGTGCCCAGGGAGAGCAGCACCGAGATCACGGAGTAGAACAGCCGCTGGCTCGGGTTGAACACGATCAGCAGGCCGCAGACGAGCATCAGGGTCGGCAGGAGGTAACCCGCGAGGCCCTGCATGCCGATGTGCAGGATGACCGGAAGCGGTGCCTTCATGGTCACCAGGATCTCGGCGCCGCCCAGCGTGAGCAGCACCCCGCCGAGGAAGGGCCGGCGCCCTCGCCATGCGCGGAAGGCGGTGCGCCACTGGCTGGACGGGCTCACTGCGGGCAACCCCCGGTCCCGAACCGCATGTGCAGGTCGGGCAGCTTGAAGATGCCGGCGGTGGCCGCGTAGTTGTGCTGGTAGAGGTGCTTGATGAGGACGGTGTCGGCCTGCTGGCCGTAGACGCCCTCGGGACCCTTCACGCCACCCTTGTTGAAGGTGCTGGCGTCGCCGCCGATCTCGATGCCGTGGAACTCGGCGTCACCCTTGATGACGTCGGAGTCGATGGCCAGGTTCTCCACGTGCACCGGCGTGCCCTCGCCGCCCGCGGTGAGCAGCAGCTGGATGCCGCCGAGGTCGACGCTCTGGCACATGTTGGTGATGTCGCCGTCCTTCACGACCGAGGTGACGACCAGGACCTGGCCGCCGGTGTCGCCCTGGTTGGGGCTGTTCTCGATCATGCTGTCCAGCGCGCCGAACTGCTCGAACCCGGTTCCGTCGAGCTTGTCGCCGGTGACCACGAACGGCATGCCGGAGATGGCGAACTGCACTCCGAGGGCGCCCTCGGCGGTGAGGATGGCGAGGGTGGCGGCGACCGCGGCGGCCGGCACCGCCATCACCGCGGCCCGGCGCGGCCGGACCCGGCCGCGTCTGCCGGAGGAACCGTTTTCCGGGTTCCCGGGGGTGTTGTCGTCGGACGACGTGACGTCCGGGGACGAGGCCATGTCTGCTCCCATGCGCTTGAAGTGGTGCGGGTTGGGCTTCAGTGGCGCGTTGTCCTGGCGCGGACAGCGGCTGCCGCGCACGCCTCCTCGCAACTCCCGGAAGCCGTAAGGGCTTTCACGTTACGCAGCAGTAGCCAACGAGGAAGTTACCGATGGTTACACCAAGGGGTCAAGGGAGATGTGGAAAAAGAGTGTTCATCATGTGCGGCCTGTGGATCAAGTCCGTCAGGTGTTCCCTGCATATATCTGTCGGGTCATCAACTTCCTTTCAACGTATTGACGTTGACGGAAGCGCAGGTCTACAACTCTCCCTGGCCCAGCCCGGATCCACGGCTCGGCCCGGATCCGTGGCGCCGGATCCGCAGCGCGGTGACCGCCGCGCTCCCGGACCTTCCGTTCCACGTGGGCGGATCCATCCGAGTCCGCTCCCTCACACGGCACCGGTACGGCCGCTTCCCCCCGCGGGCCGTCCTCGGTCGCCCTTCCCGCCCGGCCCGGCCGGAGTCACGTTCCAGTGCCTCCGGCCGGTCACCGGCCGGCTGCCGTTGCCGGTCCGTCACGTACGGAGAAGGCGTCACGGGCCGGCAACGGCGGACGCCGCGTCGCGTCCCCCCACGTTGCGAACGGCACCACAGAGCCACAACTCCCCCTGAAGTTCCCCCAGTTCAGAGAAGAGGCACCCGCCAATGCGCATCCGCTCCCTCCTCGCCGTCGCCGGTACCGCCGTCGTCCTCACCCTCCCGGCCGTCACCCCGGCCTCCGCGGCCGGCGCGGTCCTGACCACCGCCAACGGCGATGTCGCGGTCGGCGACGTCCTCAACGCGTCCCTGGCCAGCGGCACCGCCGCCACGCTGTACAACAGCGCGACCGGCACCAGCGGCATCTCCTGTGCCACGTCCACGTTCACCGCCACCGTCACCGACAACCCGGCCGCCCCGGGCGCCGCCACCGAGTCGCTCACCGGGCAGACGTTCGGCAACTGCACCTCGAACGTCCTCGGTGTCACCGGCGTCACCAGCATCACCGTGAACAACCTGCCGTACACCACCACCGTCACCTCGGGCGGCGTCGTCACGGTGACCCCGCCGAGCGGCTCCACCGTCCAGACCACGGTCGTCCTGCGCACCCTGCTGGGCACCGTCTCCTGCGTCTACCAGGCGTCCGGTCTGAGCGGCACGGCGAGCAACGCCGACAACAGCATCGCCTTCAGCAACCAGGCGTTCACCCGGACCTCCGGCTCGACGCTGTGCCCCTCCGCCGGCTACTTCACCGCCAAGTACGCCCCGGTGACCGACGGAACCGACGCGGTCACCGTCAACTGACCCTCGTCAGCGAGGGCTTCAGCGCCCGCGCAGACGAAGCGCCAGGGCGACGCCACCGGTGAGCACCAGCACGGCGGTGGCGCCGCCCGCCAGCAGCGGCGCGGACGGACCCGAACCGGCCCCGGTGGCGGACGCCACCGGGGTGCTCCCGGGTGTGTCCGCGCCCGTCCGCGTGGCCGGAACCGACGGGCTCACGGCCGTGGTGGAGGCGGTGGCCGACGGCTTGGACGCGGCCGACGCCGACGCCTTCTCCGGCTGCTCCTCCTCCTTCTCCTGCTCTGTCTTCTTCCCATCCGTGCCCGAGGTGCCGGCGGCCGCCGGGAACACCACGTCGGAGCACGAGTAGTACGTGTCGGGCGTGCTGCTGTTCTGCCAGATCGTGTACAGCACCTGACGCCCCGTCCGGTCGGCGGGCAGCTTCACGCTGAACCGGTACGCCCTGTCGGTCAGCGTCGGGTCCTTGACCTCGGCGAACGGGCGCTCCGGCAGATCGGCCCAGGTGAGCGGTTTCGTGGGGTCGTACCCCTGTTTCGTGAGGTAGAGCCGGAACGTCCCGGTGTGCGGGATCGTCGAGGCGTACGTCATCCGCAGCGTGCCGCCCGGGGTCAGCCGGGTCGTCGGCCAGTCGGCGCGTGCCAGGTCGAGCCCCTTGTAGGCGGGCAGTCCGCCGCTGCACAGCTCGCCGTCCGGGATCGTCTGCCGGTCCCGGCCGTTCACGTTCGCCACGCGCACGTTGTCCCAGGCGGCGAAGGACGTCCCGTTGGCGGCGATCGCCGCCCTGCAGGCCGCGGTGCCGGACCGCGTGCCCTCCGGGGAGCAGCCGTAGACCCGGCTGGACGGCTCGGTGGGCGCCCCATGGGCCAGCGCCGGGCCCGCGGTCCACAGGTTCAGCAGCAGGGGGCTCACGGCGGCCGCCGTCAGGGCGGCGATGCGGTGTGCGGTCATCCGGGGCATCGGGGACGTCTCCTCGGCCGGCGCGGGAACGGTCTGTTCAGTCCAGTACGGGAACCGGCCCCGGTGTGTTCAGGTGCGGTTCGCGCCTTTCGAGGGTGGGTTTCCGGCCGGATCGAGGGTTTCCCCCGTATCCGGATGACCATTCCTTTGCCTATCGTTCCTGCACAGCTGAACCACAGGTAACCCCTGACGAACCAGCTTCCCGCGCCCGGCCGGCCCTCGCGTTCCACCCCCCGCCGCTTCGATGCCGAAGCGATCGACCGTTGCTCCGCGCTGCCTGCCCGGAGCCGGCCATGAAAGGCACGCCCTTGCGCACCTCACCCGCTCTCCGGCGGAAGCTGATATCCGCCGCCGCCCTCTCCGCGGCTCTCCTCACCGCCGCCTCCACCGCCTCCGCGGTCGCCGCCCAGGACTCCTCCGCCACGGCCGCCCCCGCGTCCGCCGTGCCCGCCGCCCAGACCGAGGCCGCCCCCGGCACCCCCGCCGAGCGCCTCATCGTCGGCTACAAGTCCGGTGCCACCGAGGCCACTTCGAACGCGGCCGCCGAGGCCGACGCCGCCGCCAAGGGCGAGCAGACCGGCGAGGACGTCGACTTCCAGCGCCGCCTCGGCACCGGCGCGGCCCTCGTCGACCTGGGCGAGGACGTCACCGGGGCGGACGTCGCCGACGTCGTCGCCCGCTACCAGGCCGACCCGCAGGTCGCCTATGTCGTCCCGGACCGCCTCAACACGCCCCAGGCCGACCCGAACGACACCGAGTACGCCAAGCAGTGGGACCTCTACGAGACCACCGCCGGCATGAACGTCCCCGGCGCCTGGGCCACGTCGACCGGCAGCGGGGTCACCGTCGCCGTCATCGACACCGGTTACGTCGCCCACAGCGACCTCGCCGCGAACATCGTCGGCGGCTACGACTTCATCGCCGACACCGCGGTCTCCGTGGACGGCGACGGCCGCGACAGCAACCCGGCCGACCCGGGCGACTGGTACAACGCGAACGAGTGCGGCTCGGGCGTCCCCGCCTCCACCTCGTCCTGGCACGGCACCCATGTGGCCGGCACCATCGCCGCCGTCACGAACAACAACAAGGGTGTCGCGGGCATCGCCTACGGCGCGAAGATCTCCCCGGTCCGCGTCCTCGGCAAGTGCGGCGGCTACGACTCCGACATCATCGACGCGATCACCTGGGCGTCCGGCGGCACGGTCTCCGGCGTGCCCGCCAACACCAACGTCGCCAAGGTCATCAACATGAGCCTGGGCGGCGACGGCGCCTGCACCTCGGCCACCCAGAGCGCGATCACCGCGGCCGTGAACCGCGGCACCACCGTCGTCGTGGCGGCCGGCAACGACAACGACAACGTCGCGAACCACTCGCCCGGCAACTGCAACAACGTCATCTCGGTCGCCGCCACCAACCGCGCCGGCGCCAAGGCGTCCTACTCCAACTACGGCTCACTGGTGGACATCTCCGCCCCCGGCGGCCAGACCAGCACCGGCACCGCCAACGGCATCCTGTCCACGCTGAACTCCGGCAGCAAGACGCCGTCGACCGAGTCGTACGCCTACTACCAGGGCACCAGCATGGCCACCCCGCACATCGCGGGCCTGGTCGCGCTGCTGAAGTCCGCGAACTCCTCGCTGACCCCGGCCCAGATCGAGACCGCCATCAAGAACAACGCCCGTGCGCTGCCCGGCGCCTGCTCCGGTGGCTGCGGCGCGGGTCTGGCCGACGCGGCGAAGACCGTGGCGGCGGTGAGCGGTTCCGGCGGCGGCTCGACCGGCGGCACCACCTTCTCCAGCAGCACCGCGGTCGCCATCCCGGACAACGGTGCGGCGATCACGTCCTCCCTCGCCGTCAGCGGCCTCACCGGCAACGCGCCCTCGACCCTGAAGGTCGCCGTCGACATCACCCACACCTACCGCGGTGACCTGGTCGTCGACCTCGTGGCTCCGGACGGCTCGACGTACCGCCTGAAGTCCTCCAGCTCCTCGGACTCCGCGGCCAACGTCAACACCACCTACACGGTGGACGCCTCCAGCGAGGCCGCGAACGGCACCTGGAAGCTGAAGGTCCAGGACGTGGCGGCCCAGGACACGGGCACGCTCAACGGCTGGAAGCTGACCTTCTGAGCGAGGCCGCGGGTCCACCCCGCGTGACCTGAGAAGAACGGGCGGGCCGGCCGGTGTGGATGGACACCGGCCGGCCCGCCGCACTGCTGTGCGCGCCCCGTCAGGACGCCGCCCGCTCGTCCAGGGAGGCCAGCACCCGCTCCCCCCGGTCGGCCCGGGTGTCGAGACGGGGCAGCAGACCCGGCACCGCGATGCTCGGCAGCATGTGCGCCCACATCACCGACAGGCGGTCCGCGAGATCCGCGCGGCCGGTCAGCGCCCGTGCCATCAGCTGGATGCCGGTGAAGCAGCCCACCAGCAGCTCCACGGTCTCCCGTGGCCGCACCGTTGGTAGCAACTCGCCCCGCTCCCGCGCCAGTTCGAGCAGATCGGTCAACCGCTCGGCCCACTGCCTGAACGGCTCGCCGTGATCGATCCCGGACGGCGTCTCCTGGTCCACCGCCAGCCGCACACTGCCCCGCAGCAACGCGTTGCTCAGCAGCCGTTGCCCGACCACGAAGGTCATGTCGACGATCTCCTGCAGCTTGCAGGACTGCGGTGGCACCGCGCCGTACGGCACCTGCTCGTTCAGGACGGCCTGGGCGAGCGATTCCTTCGACGGGAAGTGGAAGTACAGGGCGCCCTTGGTGACTTCGGCGCGCTCCAGGACCATGGCGATGGTGGTGGACATGTAGCCGTGCTCGTCGAAGACCGCGCCGGCCGCCTCCACGATCGCTCTGCGCGTCCGGATGGCGCGCTCCTGTTTCGCCATAAGAGCCCCTTCACGGCACCGAGTTGGCCGGAACCCGCGACCGCCCGCGGTCCGCACCGATCATAGGATGCCGTCGACTGATCTCATTGAAAACAAACCGGTCGCCTCGTACTCTAACGCTTACCGGAGCGGACGGTTCGCCGTCTGCCATGGCCTTCGGGGGACCGTAGGGAGAGACATGACTCGACCGCGGCAGCTTGCCGACGCTCCGTCCTTGACTACCACTGTGCCTCGTCAACTCGTGCACCGCGCGGCTCTGTCGGAGACTCTTCTGACCGGCTGGCGGCGCACCGGGGACGACCGTTTCTCGCTGTCCGCCCAGTGGCCACGGGCGCATGGGTTACACGTGTCGTCCGACTGGTCCGCATATGACCCCCTGCTCGTCGTCGAGACGGTCCGGCAGGCCGGCACCCTGATCACCCACGCCGAGTACGACGTACCCCTGGATCACCAGTTCGTCATGCGGGAGTTCCATGTCACCACCCGCCAGGGGGCGTTGGCGGTGGACCCGCTGCCGGCCGAGCCGGAAGTGGAGCTGGTCTTCACCGAGGTCCAGTACCGAGGCCGGCGTCCCGCCGGCGCCCGGTACACCGCACAGGTGCGGCGCGAGGGCAAACCGGTGGCCACGGCCGACGTCGCCTTCACCGTCGTCGGCGGGCCCGTCTACCGCAGGCTCCGCGGTGGACGCACCCCCGAGTCGGTGAACGTGACCCCGCTGCCGGACGGTCTCGCTCCGGCCGCCGTGGACCGTGCGCTGCCCACCGACGTGGTCCTCGCCCCGGCCGACGGAACCGACCGCTGGCAGCTGAGAGTAGATACCGCACACCCCGTTTTCTTCGACCATCCCCTCGATCATATTCCTGGCATGCTGCTCCTGGAGGCGGCCCGCCAGGCCGCCCGGCTGCTCAGAACCGACGAGCAGACGCCCGTGGCGTACCACGCGCTCTTCCATCGATACGCCGAACTGGACGAACCCGTCTGGATCGAGGCGAAGGGGGGCCATGGCACCGATGTGCAAGTCCTCGGAACGCAAGGGGAGTCGACGGTATTCGAGTGCCTGGTGGGTACCGCCGCACGGTGAGCTATTGTGTACTGGGGGTAAGAAACAAACGGCATGACCCGTTCTTTACCGGCCCAGGAGAGTCCAGTCGATGGCGAGGCAGTTACGCGCCGAACAGACCCGCGCGACGATCATCACGGCCGCTGCCGATCTGTTCGACCGGCGCGGCTACGAATCGACGAGCCTCAGTGAGATCGTCGAGCACGCCCACGTCACCAAGGGGGCGCTCTACTTCCACTTCGCGGCCAAGGAGGATCTGGCCCACGCCATCATGGAGTTGCAGTCCCAGGCCTCACGCCGGGTCGCGGTCGAGATCGACGACCGGGGCTATCCGGCACTCGAAGCGCTGATGCGCCTCACGTTCGGCCTCGCGCGGCTTTCGGTCGAGGGCCCGATCGCCCGCGCGGGGCTCCGGCTCGCCACCGGGGGAGTGCCGGTGAAGCCGCCCCTGCGGCATCCGTTCACCGAGTGGCTGGAGCTGATGACCCGTCGGCTCGGCGGCGCGATGAAGGAGTCCGACATCCATCCGGACGTCGACATCGACGCCGTCGCCCACTCCCTGGTCTGCTTCTTCGTCGGCACCCGGGTGGTGGGCCGCTCCCGCGAACCGGCGGCCCGCCTGCCGCGCCGTATGGCCGAGATGTGGTACGTCCTCATCCGCGGCCTCGTCCCGGTCCCGCGCCGCCCCCGCTACCTCAGCCTGGCGGCGCGCCTGGAGCGGGAGATCATGGCGGGCTGACCGGTGCCGGCTGATCGGGGCGGGCCGACCGAGGCGGCGGCGGCCACCGGGGCGGCACGGCGTCCGGCCGGGGCGGCGGCGGCCACCGGGGCGGCACGGCGTCCGGCCGGGGCGGCGGGACGACAGGCGGGCGCGACGGGCCCCGCGCTACGGTGAGCCGTATGCCCGACACCCCCCTCCCGCCCCCCGTCATCCTCGGTGACGAGCCCGGCTCCTTCCCGTACGGCGTCCTGGCCGAGCGGCATCCGGCGATCATCCGGCAGGTGCGGGACGCCTTCCCCTACGACCCCGCCGTGCACACCGCTCTGGACGCCCTGCTGGAGAGCTGTCTGAAGGGCGTCGTCGAACCGCTCCCCGCCGACGCGCACGACGGCGACCGCTGGCGGGACTGGGGCATCGACGCGTACATCGGCCGGTCCTGGTTCGAGGTGCCCTGGCTGTGGTCGGAGAGCTACTTCTACCGCCGACTCCTCGAAGCCGTCGGCTACTTCGGCGACGGCGTGTGGCGCGGCCTCGACCCCTTCCGCCCCTTCAAGCTCGCCGAGCTCGACGCGCCCGAGACCGGCGAGGAACTGGCCGCCCTCGACACCCTCCGGGACCGCCCGGCCGGCGAACGCGCCCGCGCCCTGCTGCACGGCTCCCTCTGGGGCAACCGCGCCGACCTCGGCTTCCGCCTGTCCGACGCCGACGCCGAGACCCGGGACGCCGCCCCCGGACTGGTCGCCGACGACAGCGAGGCCCTGTGGGCGCTGCTCCCGGCCGGCGGGTCCACGCCCGGCACCGTCTGTCTGATCGCCGACAACGCGGGCCGCGAACTGATCCCCGATCTCCTCCTCGCCGCCCACCTCCTCGACCACGGCCGGGCCGGCCGGATCGTCCTGCACGTCAAGCCGTACCCGTACTACGTCTCCGACGCCACGCCCGCCGACGTCGTCGACGCGCTGCGCAGGCTCACCTCCGCGCCGGGGGAGGCCGCCACGTACGGCCGCCGGCTGTGGGCGGCGATGGCGGACGGCACCCTCGCGGTCCGCGCCCACCCCTTCGCCGCCGCCCCGCTGCCCTACGCCGAGATGCCGCCCGACCTGCGCGCGGAGTACGCGTCGGCCACCCTCACGCTCGTCAAGGGCGACCTCAACTACCGCCGCCTCGTGGGGGACCGCCGCTGGGCCCCCACCACGCCCTTCGCCGACACCGTCACCCGCTTCCCCGGCCCCGTCGCCGCCCTGCGCACCCTCAAGTCCGAGGTGATCACCGGCCTCACCGAGGAGACCGAGTCCGCCCTCGTCGCGGCGGAGGACCAACGCTGGCGCACGGGCGGCACCCATGCGCTGATCCAGGTACGGGGATGAGGGCAGGGCCGCACCCCGGCCCCGAATCGCAAGCCCGGACGCCCCGTTCACGCGATGGTGTGATCATGTCCCGCCCCGCGGATGGCCGTCGGAGCCCCCGGGTAGGGCCCGGCCATGAAGCAGCCGTTCGAACTCCCGCACTTCTACATGCCGCACCCCGCGCGACTGAACCCGCACGTCGAGGAGGCACGCGCCCACTCGACGCGCTGGGCGCGCGACATGGGCATGTTGGAGGGGTCCGGGATCTGGGAGCAGGCCGACCTGGAGGCGCACGACTACGGCCTGCTCTGCGCCTACACCCACCCCGACTGCGACGGCCCCGCGCTGTCGCTGATCACGGACTGGTACGTGTGGGTGTTCTTCTTCGACGACCACTTCCTCGACATGTTCAAGCGCACCCCGGACCGCGCCGCGGGCAAGGCCCATCTCGACCGGCTCCCGCTGTTCATGCCGCTGGACCCGGCGGCGTCCGTGCCCGAGCCGCGCAACCCGGTGGAGGCGGGCCTGAAGGACCTGTGGGCGCGCACCGTGCCCGCCATGTCGCAGGACTGGCGGCGCCGCTTCGCCGTGGCCACGGAACACCTCCTCAACGAGTCGATGTGGGAGCTGTCCAACATCGACGAGGGCCGGATCGCCAACCCCGTCGAGTACATCGAGATGCGCCGCAAGGTGGGCGGCGCCCCCTGGTCGGCGGGGCTGGTGGAGTACGCCGCCGCCGAGGTCCCCGCGTCCGTGGCGGGCTCCAGGCCGCTGCGTGTGCTGATGGAGACCTTCTCCGACGCCGTGCACCTGCGCAACGACCTGTTCTCCTACCAGCGCGAGGTCGAGGACGAGGGCGAGAACAGCAACGGCGTGCTCGTCCTCGAGACCTTCTTCGGCTGCACCACCCAGGAGGCCGCCGACACCGTCAACGACATCCTCACCTCACGCCTCCACCAGTTCGAGCACACCGCGTTCACCGAAGTGCCCGCCCTCGCCCTGGAGAAGGGGCTGCGTCCCGACGAGGTCGCCGCCGTCGCCGCGTACACCAAGGGGCTCCAGGACTGGCAGTCCGGCGGCCACGAGTGGCATCTGCGCTCCAGCCGCTACATGAACCGGGGCGCCACCTCCGTGGCTCCCTGGCAGCGGCTGACCGGCCCCGGCACCGCCGCCGCCGACGTCGTGGCGCTCCTGGCCTCCGCCGCCTCGGAAAGGCTGCGGGCGTACGCGCACGTGCCGTACCAGAAGGTCGGACCGTCGCTGCTGCCCGACTTCCACATGCCCTACCAGGTCGAACTCAGTCCCCATCTGGCGGCGGCCCGCCCCCGGCTGACGGCGTGGATGCACGGCACGGGCATGCTGGCGGAGGGCGTCTGGGACGAGGACCTGCTGCACGCCTGCGACCTGCCGCTCTGCTCGGCCGGCCTCGACCCGGACGCGACCCCCGAGGCCCTCGACCTCAGCGCCCAGTGGCTCGCCTGGGGCACCTACGCCGACGACTACTACCCCCTGGTCTTCGGCCGCCGCGGCGATCTGGCCGCCGCCCGCCTCTCCACCTCCCGCCTGTCGGCGTGCATGCCCCTCGACGACGAACCGGTGCCCGTCGTCCCCGTCAACGGCATGGAGCGCGGCCTGATCGACCTGTGGGCCCGCACCACCGCCGGTATGACCCCCGACGAGCGGAGCCCCCTGCGCGACGCGGTCGACAAGATGACCGAGAGCTGGGTGTGGGAGCTGTCCAACCACCTCCAGAACCGCGTCCCCGACCCGGTCGACTATCTCGAGATGCGCCGGGCCACCTTCGGCTCCGACCTCACCCTGAGCATGTGCCGAGCGGGCCAGGGTCCCGCGATCCCGCCCGAGATCTACCGCACCGGCCCCGTCCAGGCACTGGAGAACGCCGCCATCGACTACGGCTGCCTCACCAACGACGTCTTCTCGTACCAGAAGGAGATCGAGTACGAGGGCGAGATGCACAACGCGATCCTCGTCGTGCAGAACTTCTTCGGCTGCGACTACCCGACCGCGCTCGGCATCGTCCACGACCTGATGACCCAGCGGATGCGGCAGTTCGAGCACATCGTCGCGCACGAACTGCCCCTGCTGTACGACGACTTCCAGCTGCCGGCCGAGGCCCGCGCGGCGCTGGGGAACTATGTCGCCGACCTGCGGAACTGGATGGCGGGCATCCTGCACTGGCATCGCGAGGTCGACCGCTACCGGCCCGCCCACCTCGCCCGCCGCACCCACGGCTTCCTGCCGGACCGCGCCCCCCTGTCGCCCGCTCCCCATCTGACGGGTCACACGGGCTGACGCTCCCTCGGCGCGGCGTGCTCGACCGCGGCTCGTGCCAGCGCCCGGACGATCGGGTGCGGGCGCGAGCCGTCGCCGTACAGCTCCGGCTGGAAGAGGGACGCCAGGAAGAAGGGATGGTCCGGGAGTTCGGCGATCCGGACGTGGCCGTCCTCGTCGTGTCCGGAGAAGCGCAGCCCGTGGGCGCGCAGGGTGTCGAGGTGACGCGAGGGGCCGTAGGCGCAGAAGTAGCGTTCGACCGTGCGCTCCGAGCCGATCACGGACTGGGCGAGCGAGCCCGGCTCGACCGTGACGACGCCCTCGTGGCCGACGAGTGAGCAGGCCAGCGGCGCGATCAGGAAGTCCTCGGCGTCGGGGTCGTTCTCGGCGTGCGCCACGTGCGGGAGCCCGCACACGCCGCGGGCGTACTCCAGGAGCGCGTGCTGGAAGCCCCCGCAGGTACCGAGGAAGGGGATGCCCTCCTCGCGCGCGGTGCGGATCGCGGACAGGACGCCCGCCTCACTGCGGTAGGGACTGCCCGGCAGCACCCACACGGCGTCGAAGCCGCGCACGGCGTCCTCGGCCTCCGCGTCCTGCGACGGGATCCAGTAGGCGTCCAGGACCAGCCGGTCCCGGGCGGCGAGGGCGTCCAGCAGAAGCGGGACGCGGGTGTGCGAGACGACATGGGGGGAGCGGTCGCCGACCAGGGCGACCTTGGCGATCCGAAGGGTGTCCGTCATGCCGTTCATCCTGGGCGCGGCCCGAGGTTCACGTCCAACGATGATTCCTGGACCTTCCATAAGCGGTACTGATGAGACCCTGGCCGGTATGGACCCGCACCTCCTGCGCACCTACGTCACCGTCGCCCGCCTCGCCTCCTTCTCCGAGGCCGCCCGCGAGCTCGGCTACACCCAGTCCGCCGTCTCCCAGCACATCGCGGCCCTCGAACAGGACCTCGGCGCGGCGCTGCTGAGCCGTCGCCCCGTCACCCCCACGGCGGCGGGCGAGCGGCTTCTGGAGCACGCGGGCCCGCTGCTGCTGCGCCTGGAGGCGGCCCGCGCCGACGTCGTACGGATCGCCGCCGCCCCCGCCCACGGGCTGACCCTCGCCACCTCCCCGACCGCCCTCGGTCCCGCCGCCCTCGCCGCGCTCCCGCCCGCCGGGGTGACCCTGCGCGTCCTCGCCCGCGACGAGGTCCCGGCCGCCGTCGCCGCCGGCACCGCCGACCTCGGCCTCGTGGACGGCCTGGCCGCGCCCAGCGACCCGCTCCGGCTGCCCGACGTGGCACCGCTGACCACGTACGGCGTGGCGGAGGAACCCGTGTGCGTGCTGCTGCCCACCGCCCACCCGCTGGCCCGCCGCACCGGCCTGCGCCTCGGTGACCTCGCCGACGCCCGCTGGCTGGACGCCCCCGCCACGGCCCTCCCGCTGACCCGTCTGCGCGCCGCGAACGGCGGCGGGGGCTTCCGGCCCGCCCTGCGCTACGACGGCACCGACGTCCGCCTGCTGACCACCCTGGCCGCCACGGGCCACGGCCTCGCCCTGCTGCCCCGCTCGGCGGCCGCCGGCGTCCCCGGCGCGGTCGCCGTCCCGGTCACCGAGCCCCACCTCGTCCACCGCACGGAACTCGTCCACGCGGGCACCCCGACGGGCGCGGCGGGGGCGCTGGTGGACGCGCTGGTGGAGTCGCCGCACGCGCGCGTGGTGTGAGCTCACACCACCCGGAAGTGGCTGGTGAGCCGGCGCTCGTCGTCCAGGACGTGGAAGGCGAGCCCGACGGGGGCGTCCCGGTCGGCCACCTGTCCGCCCTCCCAGGGCAGTCGCAGGGTCCAGGTCACGCCCGGACCGACGACCAGCGGACGGCCGGCGAACGAGGTGGCGGCGGGCGTGTGGGCGTGGCCCGTGACGAGGCCCGCGATCTCCGGCCGGCGCTCCAGCAGAGCGGCCAGCCGCCCGGGGTCGGCCAGCCGGTACCCGTCGGGCAGGGGGTGGTGCAGGGCGACCGGCGGATGATGGAGGGCGAGCAGGGCCGGCATCTCCCCGCCGAGCTCGTCGAGGGTCTCCTCGATCCACGCGTACGTCTCGTCGCCCAGCGCCCCGCCGTCCTCGCCGGGGATGCTCGAGTCGCACATCAGCACCGCCCCGCCGTCGAACACCTGGACGCTGTTGACCGGCCCGTCCGCGGCCGGGTGCCCGAGCAGCGCCTTGCGGTACGGCGCCCGGCGGTCGTGGTTGCCGGGGCAGGTGAGCACCGGGAACCGCCACGGCCCGTCGCTCAGGCCCAGGAGGCGGGCGGCCTCCTCGTACTCGTCCTCCGTGCCGTGGTCCGCGATGTCGCCGGTGACCAGCAGCGCGTCGATGGGCCCCGGCAGGCTCAGGAGCCGGTCGCGCACGCGCTCGGCGCGCGCGGTGGCCCGTGCGCTCCCGTCCAGATGCAGATCGCTGATGTGTGCGAGTACGAGCACGGCGGACCGGCCCCCTTGGCTGTCGGCTAATGGATCGAGCACATGTAAGCATTAGCGCTAACGGATAATCAACAGGCAACCGTTAGGCTGAACCTCGCGCCACCGGCCAGGGTGCGGGACTGTTCCGTCCCGGGCCGGGACGCGTCGCGCGAACCGGCTCGCGCGGCGCCCGCCGTCCGGGCAGGATGCTGCCCGGAGTCATCGTCACCACCGTCCTTGTCACCACCGTCCTCGTCATCACGTCATCGTCACCACGTCATCGTCACCACCGAGGGAGACCCGGATGACCGGCACCGTGACCGCGCCCTTCACCGCCGACGACTACCGGGCCCGTATGGAACGGGCCGCGCGCGAGGCCGCCGACGCCGGGCTCGCCGGGCTGCTCGTGGCACCGGGGCCCGACCTCGTCTGGCTCACCGGCTACGCGCCCCCCGCGGCCACCGAACGACTCACCCTGCTCGCCCTCGCCCCCGGTCACGACCCCGTCCTCGTCGTCCCCACCCTCGAGGCCCCGGACGCGGCGAAGGCGGCCGGCGCCCCCGCGCTCACCCTGCGGGACTGGACCGACGGCAAGGACCCCTACGCCGTCACCGCGGACCTCCTCGATCCGCGCGGCCGGTTCGGCGTCAGCGACAACACCTGGGCGATGCATCTGCTGGGCCTGCAACGGGCGCTGCCCGGCACCTCCTACGCCGCCCTCACCGAGGTCCTGCCGATGCTGCGGGCCGTCAAGGACGCGGCGGAGCTGGAGCTGATGGCCGCCGCGGGAGCCGCCGCCGACCGGACGTTCGAGGAGATCCGCACGGTGCCCTTCGCCGGGCGCCGCGAGTCCGAGGTCGGCGCCGACCTCGCCGACCTGCTGCGCCGGTTCGGGCACTCCCAGGTCGACTTCACCATCGTCGCCTCCGGGCCCAACGGCGCCAACCCGCACCACGAGGTCGGCGACCGCGTCATCGCACAGGGCGACATGGTCGTCCTCGACTTCGGCGGCCTCAAGGACGGCTACGGCTCCGACACCTCCCGCACCGTCCACGTCGGCGAACCCACCGACGAGGAACGCCGGGTCCACGACCTCGTCCGCGAGGCCCAGGAGGCAGGCTTCCGCGCCGTACGCCCCGGGGTCGCCTGCCAGGAGGTCGACCGGGCCGCCCGCGCGGTCATCGCCGACGCCGGGTACGGCACGTACTTCATCCACCGCACCGGCCACGGCATCGGCGTCACCACGCACGAGCCGCCGTACATGATCGAGGGCGAGGAACAGCCCCTCGTGCCCGGCATGTGCTTCTCCGTGGAGCCCGGCGTGTACCTGCCCGGCCGGTTCGGGGTACGCATCGAGGACATCGTCACCGTCACCGAGGACGGCGGCCGCCGCCTCAACGACACCACCCGCGAGCTGGTCCTCGTGGACTGACCCGCCCGGAACCCGCCCCCAGGAGTCCGGCACCCACCCGAACGGCAACGGCGCGATCATGACCCAGGCACCGACACCCACCGCGGACACCGTCCGCCGACTGGTCCGCGCGCTCCTCAAGGACGGCGACCGCGGCGGACCGGGACCCGAGGTGCGGCCCGTCGCCGAGGAGGGCGGGCACTCCACCTGGTGGGTCGGCTCCCGCCATGTGCTGCGGCTCGCCCCCGACCGCGACGCCACCGTCCGCCAGCGCCGCGAACTGCGGCTGCGCGACCTCGTCCGCGCGCACGTACCGGTCGCCGTGCCGACCAGCGTCGCGCACGGCGAGTGGTCGCCCGGGCTCACCTACACCCTGGACGCCACGGTGCCCGGCGGCACCGCCGAGGAGCACGACGTGTCCGCCGTCGGCGAGGCCGACCTCGCGGGCCTCCTCGGCGGGCTGCGCGAGGTGCCGCCCCGGCAGGCCGAGACGCTCGGTGTGCCGCGCACCGCCCCGCGTTCCCTGGAGGCGCTGCGCCGGATGGCCGTGGCCGCCGCCGACACCCTCGCCCGGGCCGACGAGTTCGACCCCGCGCGCCTGCACCAGCTCACCCCGGCCGGCGCGGCCCAGCTCGCGGCCCAGCCCGCCACCGCCGTGCTCGTCCACCACCGGCTGCGCGGCGAGCACCTCGTGGTCAGCGCCGACGGCCGGGTGCGCGGCGTCCTCGACTGGACGGACGCGGTGATCGGCGACCCCGCCGAGGACATCGCCGGACTCGCCCTCGCCGTCGGCTCCGGCGCCGCCGTCCGTGCCGCGACCCTCGCCGGCTACGGCCCCCGCCCCTGTCTGCGCGGCCTCTGGCTCGCCCGCTGCGACACCGTCAGCCGCCTCGCCGACCGCCTGACCGGCCACGGCACGGCCCCCCTCCCCCTTCTGCACACCCAACTCCGCCACGCCTGGGAGGCGATCCTGCTGGAGCGGGTGACGGAATTCCGGGAGGACGACGAGTAGGGGCGCCCCGAAAGGGGCGCGGGGAACTGCGCGACCAGCCACGACGACCGCGCACCCGGCACCCGGACAGCACCCACCACCCCGGACCTCGCACGCCCTCACTCCTGCGACAGCACCACGCACGACTCCCCGGGCACCTCCAGCACCCCGTCCGCCCCCGGGACGGAAACCGGCTCCCACGCGGCCAGCACCCGCGCCGGCCGCGGCCCCATCGGGATCGCCGCCGGGCCCGGGCCCAGGTTCACCGCCACCCGCACGTCCCCACGCCGGAAGGCGAGCCAGCCGGCCCCGGCGTCCTGGGCGACCCTGATGTCCGCGAGGTCGGGATCGGTGAGGTCCGGCTGGGCGTGCCGCAGGGCGATCAGCTCGCGGTACCAGGCCAGCACGCGCGCGTGGGGCTCGCGCTGCGGCTCGGACCAGTCCAGACAGGAGCGGTCCCGGGTCGCCGGGTCCTGCGGGTCCGGTACGTCCTCCTCGGCCCACCCGTGCGCCGCGAACTCCCGCCGCCTGCCCCGCCGTACGGCCTCGGCGAGTTCGGGATCGGTGTGGTCGGTGAAGTACTGCCACGGCGTGCCCGCCGCCCACTCCTCGCCCATGAACAGCATCGGCGTGAACGGAGCGGTCAGCGTCAGCGCCGCCGCGCAGGCCAGCAGCCCGGGCGAGAGGACCGCCGCGAGCCGGTCGCCCTGGGCGCGGTTGCCGATCTGGTCGTGGGTCTGCGTGTAGCCCAGCAGCCGGTGCGCGGGGACCCGGGCGCGGTCGAGCGGGCGCCCGTGGCGCCGGCCCCGGAAGCCGGAGTACCCGCCGTCGTGGAAGTAGCCACCGGTCAGGGTCCTGCTGAGCGCGGCGAACGGATCACGCGCGAAGTCGGCGTAGTAGCCCTGCGACTCACCGGTGAGCGCGGTGTGCAGCGCGTGGTGGAAGTCGTCGTTCCACTGGGCGTGCAGCCCGAGCCCGCCCTCGCGGCGGGGCGTGATCAGCCGCGGGTCGTTGAGGTCGGACTCGGCGATCAGGAACAGCGGCCGGCCCGTGTCGGCGGCGAGCGCGTCCACCGCCGTCGACAGCTCCTCCAGGAAGTGGCACGCGCGCGTGTCGGCGAGGGCGTGCACCGCGTCCAGCCGCAGCCCGTCGAGCCGGTAGTCCCGCAGCCAGGCCAGCGCACTGCCCACCAGATACGCCCGCACCTCGTCCGAGCCCGGCGCGTCCAGGTTGACGGCCGCGCCCCAGGGCGTGTGATGCCGCTCGGTGAAGTACGGACCGAACTCGGGCAGATAATTGCCCGACGGGCCCAGGTGGTTGTGCACCACGTCCAGGACGACACCCAGCCCGAGCCCGTGCGCCCGGTCGACGAACCGCTTCAGCGCCTCGGGACCGCCGTACGGCTCGTGCACCGCCCACGGCGAGACCCCGTCGTACCCCCAGCCGTGCCGGCCCGGGAACGGGCACAGCGGCATCAACTCGACGTGGGTGACGCCCAGTCGCGCGAGATGGTCCAGACGTCCGGCGGCCGCGTCCAGGGTGCCCTCGGCGGTGAACGTGCCCACGTGCAGCTCGTAGAGGACCGCGCCCGGCAGCGGCCGCCCGGGCCACGGGACACGCCAGTCGTAGCGGTCCTGGTCCACGACGGCGCTGAGCCCGTCGGGCCCGTCGGGCTGACGGCGCGAGCGCGGGTCGGGGCGGACCGGACCGTCGTCCACCGCGAAGCCGTACCGGGTGCCGTCGACGGCCTCGGCCTCGCCCGTCCACCAGCCGGACCGCTCCGGATCGGGCCGGAGCGCGCGCGTGACGCCGTCGCACTCCAGCGTCACCCGGCCGGCCTGTGGTGCCCACACCTCGAACTGCACGGACGGTTCCCCTTACGTCTGCTCACCGTGATGTAGCCGGGTCCATCGTGCTCCAAACGGGGTCCGTCCACCGGGGCAACACCCCGGCGCGGGGGGTGTCGTCGGCCACGCGCGCGTGCGAGCGTTTCCGCGTTTCCTGGACACCCGGGGTTCACTGACCGACAATCACCTGCGTGACGTCGTCTTTCGAGGTGAACCCGTACCCCGCGCGGTTGTCCGACGCGGAGCGCGACAGGGCGCTGAAGGTGCTGCGTGACGGCGTCGCCATGGGCCGCCTGTCGCACGACACGTTCATCCGGCGGATGGAACTCGCGCTCGCCGCCCGCCGCTCCGACGAACTGGCGGCGCTCACCGCGGACCTGCCCAAGGAGAGCCGCTTCTCACGCGTCGTGTTCGGCTCCGTCGAGGCCGTCTCCGGGTTCACCGTTCGGCTGCGCCGGGCCTGGCAGGCCGAGCGGCTGCCCAAGCTGCTGCTGCCGCACCCCGGCACCGAACACGCCCTGCGCATCGGCCGCGACCCCGTCAACGGGCTGCGGCTGACCCACGAGAGCGTCTCGCGGGTGCACGCCGAACTCACCCGCCAGGGCGGCATGTGGGTGCTGCGCGACCTCGGCTCCACCAACGGCACCACCGTCAACGGCCGCCGGGTCATCGGCGCGGCCGTCGTCCGCGAGGGCGACCAGGTGTCCTTCGGGAAGGTCGTGTTCCGCCTCAGCGCGACCTGAGCCGCGCCGTCGCCCGCCGTCCGCGCGGGTCCGGCGCGGCCGGCTTGCCCCCGTAGGACCGGTTACGGCGGTGTTGACGTACCCCCGCGCCATGACTCAGGGTGCGTACACCGGATACGCCCGGTGAACCGACGGCGCCCGCCCTGGAGGTGTGCCCTGCCGCCACTCCTCCGCTACCCGACCGTGGACGAGCTCGCGGCCCGCGCCGCCGCGCTCGTCGCCCGCCGTCCCCGCGACGCCCGGCTCCGCCGGGTGGGGGTCTCCCGCGCGGGCACCCCGCTGTGGCTGCTCTCCGTCGGCCGGGGCGCCCGCCAGGCCCTCGTCGTCGCCGGACCCCACGCCAACGAACCCGTCGGCGGCGCCACCGTCCTGCGGCTGGCCGAACGCGCCCTCGCCGACCCCCGGCTCACCGAGGGCGCCGACGCCACCTGGAACCTGCTGCTCTGCCTCGACCCCGACGGCCTGCGCCGCAACGAGGGCTGGCTGACCGGCCCCTACACCCTCGGCCGGTACTTCCGGCACTTCTTCCGCCCCGGCTTCCTCGAACAGCCCGAGTGGCTGCCCGACGGGGCGGCCGCCGCCGCACTCCCGGAGACCCGGGCGCTGCTCCGCCTCCAGGACGAACTGAAACCTTTCTTCCAGTGCTCGCTGCACGGCGTCGACGTCGGCGGCGGCTTCGTCGAACTCACCCGGGACCTGCCCGGCCTCGACCGGCGCGTGGCCCACGCCGCCGCCCGGCTCGGCATCCCGCGCGAACTCGGCCCCTACGACACCCTGTACTGGCCCGGCCTGGGACCCGCCGTCTACCGGATCCCGCCGCCGCGCCCGCGGGATCTGGCCGCCGCCATCACCGAGGCCGCCGTCGAGTCGACCTGGTACCACCCGCATCGCCACGGCACGGTCACCGCGGTCGTCGAGGCGCCCATGTGGGGTGTGGCCGCCGTGGCGGACGGCTCCCCGCCCGCCGACCGGGACGCGGCGCTGCGGGCCGTGAGCGGCGCCCTGCGCCACGACACCCGTGTGCTGCGGGACATCCTCGCCCGCGTGCGGCCCCGGCTCGCCGGGACCCCCGAGACGGACCGGCTGCTCGCGCCCGTCGACGACTACCTGCTGGTCTGCCCCGGACTCGCCGACGCCTGGGACCCCGACACCCCCGACCCCGGACGCCCCCTTCCCCCGCTCAGCACCGCCCATCTGACCGCCCTGCGCATCGCCGGCCGGCGCATCGCCGTCCGCACGGCGGGCCTGCTGCACCAGCTCGTCACCGGCGCCGACGGCGACCCGGCCGGGGTGCTGCCCGAGCTGGACGCGCTGATCGACCGGTGCTGCGAGGCCTACCGGGACGACTGCCAGGCCCGCTGGATCCCCGTCGCACGCCAGGTGGAGTACCAGGCCCGGGTGGTGCTCGCCGCGTTCGAACTGGCCGGTCGGCCCCGCCGGCCCACGCGTTCGGGTGAGCCGGACTGGGGAACCCAGGCCGCCGTGCCGATGCACCGGGAATGAGACACTCGCACCCCCTCGCCCCGGCACCCCTGCGCCGCGCCCTGCTGCCGGCCGCGGCCGCCCTCCTCCTCGCCGCGGGCGCCGCACCGGCCCAGGCGCTCTCCCAGGACCCCCAGCCCGGCAACTGGCTCCAGCTCTCCGTCACCCGGGACACCGCCCCCTCCGACGGCACCCGCGGCACCCTGCTGCTGTGCGGCCCGCCCGAGGGCCACCGCCGCGCCGCCGAGGCCTGCGACCAGCTCACCGCGGTCAACGGCGACCTGCGCGCCCTCCCCGCCGCCCGGGACACCGTCTGCACCCTCGTCTACGCCCCGGTGACGGCCCGCGCGAGCGGCCAGTGGAACGGCCGTCCCGTCTCGTACACCGAGACCTTCTCGAACGCCTGCGAGATGCAGGCCCGGACGGGCGCCGTGTTCGCCCTGGACGACGCGGACGCGGCGGCCGCACCCGGGGCCTGACCCGGCACGACTCAGGCAGGGGGCGGCGCCACGGCACACGCGCGCGTGCCCTCACGCCGCCCCCTCGCGGGCGTGCAGGGCCGCTGCGACGACCGTGCGGCTCTGGTGCTCGACCTGGTGTTCCAGCGGCACCCAGCGGGCGCCGAAGCGCACGGCGAACGCGTCGCTCCACGTCTCGACGAGCTGTTCCAGCCGCGGGGCGGCGTGGTCCTCGCTCTCCTGCAGCACCCGCCACAGCATCGCCGCCGCCCTCAGCGGCAGCCGCCGGGCGAAGGCGTCCACGCTGCCCACGTACGCCCTCGTCGTGTCGGCCGGCGGGGTGTGGGTCCAGTCCGCGGCCAGGCCCGGCACCAGCTCCAGCCCCCACCGCGCCGCCCGCAGCAGCGGCCCGTCCACGCCCTCCAGACGCGGCAGCGCCTCGGCGAGCACCCGCTCCACCTCCCGCGCGTCCCGCAGCAGCCGTTCCGCGAGGCGCCGGATCGCCGCGGCCGGCGCCGGATGCGGGGCGGAGTCGTCCACCAGGTCGCTCGCCCACATCGGCACCTCCACCACCGCCGTCAGACCGCCGTAGCGATGCGCGTGGTACCAGGTGCTGTGCCGTGCGTCGTCCGGCATGCTCGGATACGCCGCGCCCGCGTCGGCGTCCGGCATCACCCGCACCCCCGGCCCCGAGGCCGGCCAGCCCGCGGCGTCCGAGGCGCCCGTCTCGACGGGGATGTGCAACCGCGCCGCGGACTTCGCGAACGGCTCGGCGAGCCCCGGGATGTCCCTGGTGAGCTGCACCCAGCTGCCGCCCAGATCCGTGCCGTGCAGGGTCACCTGGAGGTAGGGCCGAAGCTCGTCGATGACCCGGGTCAGCACGCGGGTCTCGGGCGGCAGCCGGTCGGGCGGCAGCACGGCGGGCGACCACTCCGGCTGCTCGGGACCCGCGGGCCGGAAGAACCCCAGGTGGTACTCCAGCAGACTGCGCGGCGCGGGGGTGACGTGCAGACTCGCCCCGTCCGGGTCGGCGCACAGCAGGAAGTGCCAGGAGGTGCCGCTGCGCAACTCCCGCTCGTGGAGCACCCGTTCGGCCAGGGACAGCAGGGTGGGGCCGCCGGTGGGCTCGTTGGCGTGGGCGCCCGCGACGACCAGCACGGCCCGCCGCGCCCGCCCCACGGACAGCAGATGCAGCGGACGGCCCGCGCGGGACAGTCCCACCTGCCGCAGGGCGCACAGACCGGCATGACGTACCGTCAGAGCACGGGCACGAGACGTCAGTTCGGGCACCGTGGGGTAGCGCAGCACCGGCAGGAGACTCACCCCCGTCTGGTCCGACCGGCTTCGCTCTCCGCAGTACCCCACGGACTCTGTGAACTGTCAAGAATGCCCAGGGGAGCCCCCGGGGCGCCTTCGGGGGGCGCCCGGAAGCGCGCGCCGACGGGCCCCTCCCGCCGCGTCACCGCGCGCGCTCCAGCAGCGCCACCGGCAGCTCCGCGAAGAGTTCCGCCACGCGCGCGTGCCCCTCGAACCACCGCCCCGGCGTCAGGACGTCGGCCCACCGCCCCTGCGGCAGCGGAAGCCGGGTCTCCCGCCAGCCGCCCGCCCGCGCCAGCCGCAGCGACAGCCGGGTCACCGCCGTGACGGTCCCGCCCGAGCGCGCGAACGCCAGGCAGTGCTCCGCGGCCGGGCCCTCGGCCGTCAACGGCTCGTAGGCCGCCGCGGCCCCGAAGAGCTCGGGCCGGCGCCGGCGCAGCAGCAGCGCGGCCCGGGTCAGCGCCGCCTTGGGGCCCGGATCGCCGGGCGGGAACCGTACGGGGCGACGGTTGTCCGGGTCCACCAGGGCGCGGTACTCGTCCTCCGTGCCCTGGTAGACGTCCGGCACCCCCGGCATCGTCAGATGCACCAGGGCCGCGCCGAGCACATTGGCCCGGACGTGCGGCTCCAGCGCACGGCGCAGCTCCGCCACGCGCTCGCCGGGCGCCCCGCACGGGCCCGCCGCGACGAACGCGGCCACCGCCTCCTCGTACGGCGGCTCCTGCTCGGTCCAGCTCGTGTACAGGCCCGCCTCGCGCGCGTGCTTGAGCAGCGCCTCGCCCACCCGCTCCGGGGCCGCCGGGCCGAGCCCGAACACCGTCTGCCAGGCCGCCCACGCGAGCTGACCGTCCGGCACCTCCGCCTCCGCGCGCGTGACCCGCTCCAGGACCTCCGCCCAGCGCTCCGGGCACTCGCTGAGCACGGCCAGCGCGGCCCGTACGTCGGCGCTGCGCTTGGTGTCGTGCGTCGACACGACCGTCCCGGTCGCCGGCCAGTCGCGCTGCACGCGCGCGCAGTACGCGTGGAACTCCTCCGGGGCCACCCCGGGGCGGCCCGGCTCACCGCCCACCTCGTTCGCCGCGAGCAGCGGGACGTACCGGTAGAACGCCGTGTCCTCCACGGCCTTGGCGCGCAGCGCGGACGCCGTCTGCGCGAACCGGGCCCGGAACTCCGCGCGCGGCGGCCCCTCGCCGCCGAGCACCAGCGCCCGCACCACGTCGACGGCGCCCGCCTCCTGGGGCACCGTGAACGCCTGCCGGGCCTCCTCGGCCGCCTCGGCGGTGACCACGGCCGCCGCGTCGCCCGAGACGTACGGCCGGTAGACCTCCATCCGGACCAGCAGCTCCACCAGCGCCGTGCGCAGCGCCCAGGGCGCCCGGTCGCGCAGCGCGGGATCCGGGGCGCTCGCGCAGATCCGGGACGCCAGCCGGGTCAGCCGGTCCAGCTCGGCCGCCAGCTCGTGCGACAGCACCGCGTACGCCGCCCGCCGCGCGGTCGCCGCCCAGTCGCCGCCGCGGTCGGTCTGCGGGGCCGCGAAGCGCCGGTACAGCCCCAGCAGCTCCCGGGCCCCCGCGGGATCGGTGAAGAGGCCGTCGACGCGGCGCAGGGCGTCGTAGCCGGTGGTGCCGGCGACGGGCCAGGAGTCCGGCAGCCGCTCCTCGTCCGCGAGGATCTTCTCCACGACGGTCCAGCGGCCGCCGGTGGCCTCGTGCAGCCGCTCCAGATAGCCGTCGGGGTCGGCGAGGCCGTCCGGGTGATCGATCCGCAGCCCGTCCAGCACGCCCTCGTGCAGCAGCCGCAGGATCGTGCCGTGGGTGGCCTCGAAGACCTCCGGGTCCTCCACCCGCACCCCGATCAGCTCCGAGATGCTGAAGAACCGCCGGTAGTTCAGCTCGGTACGGGCCAGCCGCCACCACACCGGCCGGTACCACTGGGCGTCCAGGAGCTCGGGCAGCGGCAGCCCCGCGGTCCCCTCCCGCAACGGCAGGACGTGGTCGTAGTAGCGCAGCACCCCGCCGTCGACCCGCAGCCGCTCCAGCTCCTCGCCGACCGGCCCGCCGAGCAGCGGGACGAGGAGCTGTCCGCCCTGCGCCTCCCAGTCGATGTCGAACCAGCGCGCGTACGGCGACTCGGGACCCTCCCGCAGCACCTCCCACAGGGCGCGGTTGTGGCGCGGCGCTATCGCCATGTGGTTCGGCACGATGTCCACGACCAGCCCGAGCCCGTGCTCGCGCGCGGTGCCCGCCAGCGCCCGCAGCCCCTCCTCGCCGCCCAGTTCCTCGCGCACGCGCGCGTGGTCCACCACGTCGTAGCCGTGGAGCGAGCCCGGCACGGCCTCCAGGACCGGCGACAGATGCAGATGCGACACACCGAGCGAGGCCAGATACGGCACGGCCGCCGCCGCGGCCGCGAACGGGAACGCGGGCTGGAGCTGGAGCCGGTAGGTGGCCGTGGGCGTGACAGGGGCGGGGCGGGCAGACGTCATGCAGACCTACGTACCCGCCCCGCCCGCTTTCCTGTCACCACGTCACCAAGTCGGCCAGTCACCGGGTCACCGGGACGCCGCGGTCACGGGGCGGCCTCAGGCGGGCCGCTGCAGCACCGTCATGCTCCGGTCCACCAGGGTCAGCCGGTCGCCCGCCTGCACCTTGCGGCCCGCCCCCTGCGCGACCGGCTCCGCGGCGGCGGTGTCCACGACCACCTGCCACTGCCGCCCGTGGTCGACCGGCACCACGAACTCCAGCGGCTTCGGCGAGGCGTTGAACAGCAGCAGGAAGGAGTCGTCGGAGATCCGCTCCCCGCGCGGCCCCGGCTCCGAGATCGCGTTGCCGTTGAGGAACACCGACAGCGCCGACGCCTGCGCCCGCTCCCAGTCCCGCTGGGCCATCTCCCCGCCCTCCGGGGTGAACCAGGCGATGTCCGACAGCTCGTCGTGGGTGCCCTCCACGGGCCGCCCGTGGAAGAAGCGCCGCCGCCGGAACACGGGGTGCTCCCGCCGCAGCCGCGTGAGCGCCCGCGTGAAGTCCAGCAGCCCGCTGCCGTCCTCGGGCCAGTGCACCCACGCCAGCTCGCTGTCCTGGCAGTAGGCGTTGTTGTTGCCCTTCTGGGTGCGCCCGAACTCATCCCCGTGGCTGATCATCGGCACGCCCTGGGACAGCAGCAGCGTGGCGACGAAGTTGCGCATCTGCCGGGCCCGCAGCGCCAGCACCTGCGGGTCGTCGGTGTCGCCCTCCGCCCCGCAGTTCCACGACCGGTTGTGACTCTCGCCGTCCCGGTTGTCCTCCCCGTTGGCCTCGTTGTGCTTGTCGTTGTAGGCGACCAGGTCGTGCAGGGTGAACCCGTCGTGGCAGGTCACGAAGTTGATCGAGGCCAGCGGTCGGCGGCCGTCGTCCTGGTAGAGGTCGGAGGAGCCGGTCAGCCGGGAGGCGAACTCCGCGAGCGTGCGCTGCTCGCCCCGCCACAGGTCGCGCACGGTGTCCCGGTACTTGCCGTTCCACTCCGTCCACAGCGGCGGGAAGTTGCCCACCTGGTAGCCGCCCTCGCCCACGTCCCAGGGCTCCGCGATCAGCTTCACCTGGGAGACGACCGGGTCCTGCTGCACCAGGTCGAAGAACGACGACAGCCGGTCCACCTCGTGGAACTGCCGGGCGAGCGTCGCCGCGAGGTCGAAGCGGAAGCCGTCGACGTGCATCTCGGTCACCCAGTACCGCAGCGAGTCCATGATCATTTGCAGGACGTGCGGGGACCGCATCAGCAGCGAGTTCCCCGTCCCCGTGGTGTCCATGTAGTAGCGGGGGTCGTCCGCCAGCCGGTAGTACCGCTGGTTGTCGATGCCCCGGAAGGACAGCGTCGGGCCCAGATGGTTGCCCTCGGCCGTGTGGTTGTAGACCACGTCGAGGATCACCTCGATCCCCGCCTCGTGCAGTGCCCGCACCGCCGACTTGAACTCCAGCACCTGCTGGCCCCGGTCGCCCCAGGAGGCGTACGCGTTGTGCGGGGCGAAGAAGCCGATGGTGTTGTAGCCCCAGTAGTTGTTCAGGTCCATGTCGACCAGCCGGTGGTCGTTGACGAACTGATGCACCGGCATCAGCTCCAGCGCCGTCACCCCGAGCGCCGTCAGATGCTCGATCACCGCCGGATGCGCGAGACCCGCGTAGGTGCCCCGCAGCTCCTCCGGCAGCCCCGGATGGAGCATCGTCAGCCCCTTCACATGGGCCTCGTAGATCACCGTGCGGTGGTACTCGGTGCGCGGCGGCCGGTCGTCGCCCCAGTCGAAGTACGGGTTGACCACCACCGACGTCATCGTGTGCGGCGCGGAGTCGAGGTCGTTGCGCCGGTCGGGGGAGCCGAAGGGGTAGCCGTACACCTCCTCGCCCCAGCGGATCGCCCCGGCGACCGCCTTGGCGTACGGGTCCAGCAACAGCTTCGCCGAGTTGCAGCGCAGCCCGCGCGCGGGGTCGTACGGACCGTGCACCCGGAAGCCGTAGCGCTGTCCGGGCATCACGCCCGGCAGGTACGCGTGCCGGACGAACGCGTCGCTCTCGCGCAGTTCCACCGCCGTCTCCGAGCCGTCGTCGTGCAGCAGACACAGCTCTACTCGGTCCGCGGCCTCCGTGAAGACCGCGAAGTTCGTGCCGGCGCCGTCGTACGTGGCACCGAGGGGGTACGCCTCTCCAGGCCAGACCTGCATGAACCGACTCTTTCAGGTGGGCCGCCGCCCCGGGGGCGCCTTGCCGCCCGAGTCTCGCGGAAACTGATGGAACCGCCTTCGACTTACTGCCCTCTTACCTGTCGACCAGTGCATAGGCCGGAATCCGGCGTATGCCGTATTCCGTGGGGCAGACAGACATACTCCCGGCAGCAGGGGGAGTAGGGGGCAATTGTGCGCACGACAGTGCGTCGCCACCTGGGCAAGGTGGTGGCGGGTACGGCCATCGCGGTGGCCTCGACGGCCGTGATGATCGGGATCACCCTGCCGGGCACGGCGGGGGCGGACGACAAGGGAGGCAGCGGCACCGGACAGAGCGCCGGGCGGGCGGCGGCCGCCGGGGAGGGCGGCTCGGTGCCCGCAGGCGTCGTCGAGGCCGCGCCCGACGAGGGCGAGAAGGGCAAGGGCAGCGACCCGCTCACCGACGACGAGATGAAGCGCGCCGAGCAGCTCGCGCTCAGCCGGCAGGCCTTCAACGCCGCGCAGAACGTCGAGGGCGAGCGCGGCCCGCAGCGCCTCGGGGTGGAGCTCGCCGCGCCCGACGCCGACGAACTCGACGACCCGGACGCGCCCCGGCGCGCCGACGTGACGTTCTACGACTACAAGACCGACACGGTCGTCACCAAGACCGTCAACCTCGACACCGGCAAGGTGGAGAACACCGGCACCCAGCGCGGTGTCCAGCCGCCGCTCAGCCCCGACGAGCAGAGCGAGGCGGCCCGGGTGCTCATCGCCGACCCGCTCGGCGCCGGCCTGAAGGCCGACTACAAGGACGCCACCGGCAAGGAGCTCACCTCCCCGGACCAGCTGGAGCTCTCCAGCATGATCTACCACTCGGTGCCCGGCGCCCAGCCGGCCGCACTCGACAAGTGCGGCGAGCACCGCTGCGTACGGCTGCTGCCGAAGGTGAAGAACGGTCCCTGGATCGACGCCCGGGCCTTCGTGATCGACCTCAGCGCCGCCAACGTCGTCCGGCTCAACGGCTGACCCGGCCCGCACCTCCACTTTCCCACCCGTCACCTCCTGTCAAGGAGTCATGTCCTCATGCGCGTCACCAGAATGAGCCGTACCCAGAAGGGGGCGGCCTTCGGCCTGTCCCTGGCCGCGCTGGCCGCAGGCGCGACCGCCGGGGCCGGTCCCGCCGTCGCCCAGCCGAAGGCCGCCCCCGCGGCGGCCGCCGCAGACTGCAGCGCCGCCTACCGCATCGAACAGAAGCTCTCCACCGGCACCACCTGGCGCATGTGCTGGCGCTACGAGGCCAAGTCCGGGCTCGTCCTGGAGAAGGTCACCTACCAGCCGCCCGGCGAGACCAAGCCGATCCGCGTCCTGACCAGCGCCAAGATCGCCCAGATCCATGTGCCCTACGACGACGGCAAGAACGAGTACAACGACGTCACCGACTTCAACTTCGGCTCCGGCCTGGTCAATCTGACCCCCGCCGAGTGCCCCGGCGGCACCATCAAGACCATCAAGGTCCCGGAGACCGCCCCGTCCGCCTCGAACGTCAAGGGCATGTGCACCACGACCCGTTCGCGCGGCCACGCCTACCGCATGCAGGCCGACAACAACAAGGTCTACCAGGCCCAGGGCAAGGACCTGCTGATCTACACGGTCAACAAGGTCGGCTGGTACGAGTACATGACCGAGTGGCGCTTCTCCGACGACGGCACGGTCAACATGAACGTCGGCGCCACCGGCAGCCTGTCGCCCTTCGACTACGACGCCGGTGACGGCCGCGGCTGGCCCATAGGCAGCGGCGCCCAGGCCAAGGCCACCAGCCACAGCCACAACGTCTTCTGGCGGCTGGACTTCGGCCTCGACGGCTCCTCCGCCAACAAGATCGAGCAGTACGACTCGACGGTCAGCGCGCCCGCGAGCGGCCAGCAGGGCCCGACCAACAAGACCACCCGCACCCCCGTCACCAAGGAACTCGCGGGCGACGCCAAGAACATGCGCTGGTGGCGCGTGGTCAGCAACATCGGCAAGAACAAGGACGGGCACGCCCGCAGCTACGAACTCGTCCCCGGCGCCACCACCAAGTACTCCGGACGCAGCTTCACCAAGCACGACGTCTACTTCACCGAGTACAACAAGTGCGAGATGTACGCGAGCAACAACCCCCTCAACTGCGGTACGGGACACCCGAAGGCCGTCGACGGGTGGGTGAACGGGCAGACCCTCAAGCACCCCGTGGCCTGGGTGAACGTGGGCTTCCACCACATCGCCCGTGACGAGGACCAGCAGCCCATGCCGGTCCACTGGCAGGGCTTCTCCATCGCCCCCCGGGACGTCACGGCCATGAATCCGCTCACACCCTCCGCGCTCCGGGGCGAGAACGGCATCCCGCGCGACGGCAGTTGAGAAACGACCTGCCCATCCGGCTGCACCGCCGACCGGTCCCGGAGTACCCTTCCTTGATCGTTGAGACGGGGAGAGCTCGGGGGAGCGGAAGGCGGTGCTTGGGTGGGCTCGGGAGGGCTGGAGCTGCCCCCTGGTGACGAGGGTCACGAGGGGAACTCCACAGAGGTCCCGCCCGGAGCGGTGTCCCTGGCCCGGCCGATGGAGACCAACGCCATCGGCCCGGAGCTGGACTGGGACGCCGACGCCTGGCGCGAGGTGCGCACGCGCGCCCAGCGGGCCGGCCGGGCCTACATCTGGCTGAACCTCGTCGAACAGCGGCTGCGCGCCGTGGTGGCCGCCGTGCTGCGGCCCATCTACGAACCCGTCCACGGCGACGAATGGGTGGTCGCCGCGGCCGGCCCCGCCGGACAGGAATGGGTGCAGCGCGCGGTCGCCGTCCGCGAAGTCAGCCGCCGCAAGGGCTACTTGCTCGACCCGGCCGACGACAACGTCATCTCCTTCCTGACGTTGCCGCAGCTGCGCGAGCTGATGGTGCAGCACTGGCCGTGCTTCGAGCCCTACCTCGACGACCGCCGGGACGTCGAACTCGCCCTGGACGAGCTGGAGGTGACCCGCAACGTCGTCTCCCGCAACCGGGCGCTGTCCGAGGCCGTGCTGGGCCAGGCCGAGCGGGCCTCCGCGCGGCTGCTGGAGATGCTCGGCACCGGCGGGGACGTGCCGTCCGCGCGGCGGCTGCCCGTCGACGCCGTCGAGGACCTCGTCGGCGACCGCTACGCGGACGTGGTCGCGGTCCACTCCGACCGGGTGCGGCTGTTGCGCCAGTTCCCCGCCGAGGACATCTTCGACGGCTCGCGCCGCATCGACGCCATCGGCATCGGCCTCAACCTGCTGGTGCAGAACTTCTCCGGCCGCCGCCTGGTCCGCCTCGCCGAGGCGGGCGCCCGCGTCCGGCTGCTCTTCCTCAACCCCGCCTCCAGCGCGGTCAAGCGCCGCGAACGCGAACTCGGGATGAAACGGGGCGAACTGAGCCGCTCGGTGGAGATGAACATCCTCCACATGCGCCGGGTCCGCTCCCGGCTGCGCGACCCGGGCGCCTTCCAGATCCAGGTGTACGACGAGACACCCCGCTTCACCGCCTACCTGGTCGACGGCGACGGCACCGACGGCATCGCGGTCGTCCAGTCCTATCTGCGGCGCATGCGCGGCATGGAGGCGCCGGTGCTGGTGCTGCGCGGCGGCAACCGGGTGGTCAAACCGGGCGAGGTGGACGAAGGGGGTCTTTTCGCGGCATACCGCGAGGAGTTCGAACTGGCTTGGGCGGATTCGCGACCGGTGTCCTGATCCGTCCCCGGTCCTCTGATTGTCAGTGCCACGTGCGAAGGTGGAGACCACTGGGGGAAAGCACCACCGAGAAGGGGGGCCGTCATGGCCTGGTACCGGGAGCTGCTCGTCGGCTTCGACCTGGAGACGACCGGGACGGATCCGCGCGAGGCGCGCATCGTCACCGGCGCCGTGATCGAGGTCCGGGACGGACAGGTCCTCGGGCGCAAGGAGTGGCTGGCGGACCCGGGCGTGGAGATCCCGGCCGACGCCGTCGCCGTGCACGGGATCAGCAATGAGCGGGCCGCCGCCGAGGGCAGCCCCGCCGACCGTGTCGCGGACGCGATCGCCGACGTCCTCACGGGCTACTGGCGCACCGGCGTCCCGGTCGTCGCCTACAACGCGACCTTCGACCTGACCCTGCTCTCCGCCGAACTGCGCCGCCACGGTCTGCCGTCCCTGCGCGAGCGGCTCGGAGGCCTCGACCCGGCCCCCGTCGTCGACCCGTACACCATCGACCGGTGGGCCGACCGCTACCGCCGCGGCAAGCGCAACCTCGAAGCGGTCTGCGCCGAGTACGGCGTCACCCTCGACTCCGCCCACGACGCCTCCGCCGACGCCCTCGCGGCCGCCCGGCTGGCCTGCGCGATAGCCGCCCGCCACCCCAAGATCGGCGCCCTCGGCCCGGCGGAGCTGCACCACCGCCAGATCGAGTGGTACGCCGCGTGGGCGGCGGACTTCCAGAGCTTCCTGCGCCGCAAGGGCGAGACGGACGCGGTGGTGGACGGGGCATGGCCCGTGCGGGAGCTCGCGGACAGCCCCACCGTCTGACCCCCGCTCAGAAGGGGTACCACCTGACCGCCTCGTCGCCGTCCCGCAGCGACGCCACCCTGCGCCCGAACTCCGCCAGCGCCTTGGGGTTGGCGGGCGCGTGCTGGGCGACCCAGGCGCAGCTCGCCGTCTCCCGGGCGCCGCGCAGCACCGCGCAGCCCTCCCACTCCCGTACGTCCCAGCCGTAGGCCTCGGTGAAGGAGTCGTAGGCCTCGGCGGGCAGCCCGTAGCGGTCGCGGGACAGGGCCATCACGACGAGATCGTGCTCCCGCAGATCCGCCGAGACCGTCTCCAGATCGACCAGGACCGGCCCGGCGGGGCCCACGTGCACATTGCGCGGCAGCGCGTCGCCGTGGATCGGGCCCGGCGGGAGACGGGGGACCAAGGCGGCGGCCGCCGCGGCGAAACCGTCGCGGCGCTCGCGCAGATACGCCGCGTCCGCCGGATCGACCGCGTCCCCGGCGAGCCGCAGCCAGCGCTCCACCCCCGACAGCAGATCGCGGGGCGGCAGACCGAAGGAGGGGGTGGTCAGGGCGTGCACCGACCGCAGGAGTTCGGCCAGATCCCCGGGCTCGGCGGGGCGCACGGCGTCGGGCAGCCGGTGCCACACCGTCACCGGATGCCCCTCCACCAACAGCGGCTCGGGCCCGGCCGCCCGCACGGCGGGGACACCGGCCCCCTCCAGCCAGGAGGCGACGTCCAGCTCGTGCCGGGCCCGGTCCAGGAGTGCGGCGTCCCGGCCCACCTTGACCACCAGGTCACCGGCGGCGAACACCGCGTTCTCGCCCAGGGCGAGGAGCCGGGCGTCCCGCGCCGGACCCGGCAGCACCCCCGCCGCGGCCACTACGTCCCGAGCCGTTGCCTCGTCCATGGTCCTCCGCCTCCGTGTCCTGTGCAGGTTCCGGCCAGTCTCGCATTGCCACAGGTCGGGCCCGGTGCGCGCACCCTTGACGGGGTCCCGAGGCGCTGCGGGAGGCCGCACTCGTCGAGGACCCCGAGGTCGCCCGCCGGCTCGCCGACATCCGGATACGGAGACGGCCGAGGAGGGCGGCACACGACGGGCCGCCGACCTCGTCGAGGCCGAACTGCCCGCCCGGCGACTGCAAGGGGGACGGACACACGACGAGGGCCCGTCGGTTCCCCTGCGACCGACGGGCCCTGCGTTCACGCAGCCGGGATCAGACGGACAGCCGCTCCCCCTCGTCGTCGCGCGCGACCCCGCCCGCCACGGCCTCCGGCGACTCGTCGTGGGTCATGTCCGGCAGCCAGCCCAGCCAGCTCGGCAGGTACCAGTTGCGCTCACCCAGCAGCGCCATGACCGCCGGGAGCAGCACACCCCGGATGATCGTCGCGTCGATCAGCACGGCCGCCGCGAGGCCCACACCCATCTGCTTCATGGACTGCATGGACAGCGTCCCGAAGATCGCGAACACGGCGACCATGATGACGGCGGCGCTGGTCACGACACCGGCCGTGGTGACCACACCGTGCTGGATGGCCTCGTTCGTGCTGCGGCCCCGCATCCGCGCCTCCCGGATCCGGGAGACGACGAACACGTGGTAGTCCATCGACAGACCGAACAGGATCACGAAGAGGAACAGCGGCAGCCAGGTGATGATCGCGCCGACGCCCTCGGCGCCGACCAGCGAGGCGCCCCAGCCGTGCTGGAAGACGGCGACGAGGATGCCGTAGGCGGCGCCCACCGACAGCAGGTTGAGCACGATCGAGGTGATCGCGACCGTCAGCGAGCGGAACGACAGCAGCATCAGCAGGAAGGCGAAGACCACCACGAACGCGAAGACCGGGACGACCGAGCCGATGAGCTGGTCGTTGAAGTCCTGGTTGCCCGCGACCTGACCGGTGATCGGCGCCTCGACCCCGTCGACCTTGCCGAGCGTGGCCGGCCGCACCTCGTCGCGCAGGGTGTCCAGGCTCGCGCCCGCCTTGTCCTGGTCGGAGCCGCCGACCAGCGGGACGTAGACGAAGGCGACGTTCTGCGCGTCGTGCACCTTGATCTCGACCGGGCCGCGCGAGGCACCCGAGCCGACCGCCTGCTCCTTGAACCGGGCGAGGGCGTCCTTCACCTCGGAGGCGTTGATGTCGTCCGCCTTGACGACGACCGTGGCCGGCTCGGAACCGCCGGGGAAGGCCTCGTTGACCCGGTTGTACGTCTGCACGATCGGCAGCGAGTCGCCGAACTCCTGGTCCAGGGTGAGGTTCTGGGTCTTCATGCCGAGCGCCGGAGCGGCGACGGCCAGCAGCGCACCGGCCGCGACCAGCACGGAGACGACGGGCTTGGCGAGCACTCCCTTGAGGACGGCCGACCAGAACCGGCTGCCCTCCTCACCCGTCTTCGCGCCGCGCCGCTTCAGGAACGGCAGACGGCCCTTCTCCACCCGCTCGCCGAGCAGCGACAGCAGCGCGGGCAGCACGGTCACCGAACCGACCATCGCGACCGCCACCACCATCAGGGAGGCCAGGCCCATCGCCTCGAACGTGGCGAGCCCGGTGAACAGCATGCCCGCCATCGCCACGCACACCGTGACACCGGAGACGATCACGGCCCGGCCGCTGGTGGCCGCCGCGATCCTGAGCGCGGTCCCCGCGTCCCGTCCGGCGGCCCGCTCCTCGCGCTCACGGCGCAGATAGAACAGGCAGTAGTCGACGCCCACCGCCAGACCGACCAGCAGCATCACCGAGCTGGCGGTGTCGTCCATCGGCTGGAAGTGGCTGACGATCGCCATCAGACCCGTCGTCGCCATGATCGCGGTGAGCGCCAGCGCCACCGGCAGCAGCGCCGCCACCAGCGCGCCGAACGCGATCAGCAGAATGCCCAGCGCCACCGGCACCGCGGAGTACTCGGCCTGCTGGAAGTCGTCGCCGAACGCGTCGTCGAACGTCTTCATCATGCTGGCGCCGCCGATCTCCTCGATCCGCAGCGAGGAGTGTTCCTTCTGCACCCCCGCGACGGCGTTCAGGACCGGCTCCACCCGCTCGCCCGCCGTGTCGGAGTCACCGCGCATGTCGAACTGGACGAGCGCGCTGCGGCCGTCCTTCGAGATCGTGTTCGTGTCGTACGGCGAGGTCACGTCGGTGACCTTGCCGGTCCCCTCCACGGCCTCGACGACCGCCGCGACCGCGGACCGGAACGCGGCGTCGGTGGCCTTGACCGAACCGTCCTTCGCCTGGACGAGCACGGTCTCCCCGGCCGGCTCCTCGATGCCCGCGTCCTCGATGATCTTCGCCGCGGTGTGGGTCTCGCCCCCGAGCTGGTCGCTCTCCTTGACCTCGACCGTGCCCATCGCCGACCCGATGCCCATGGCCAGGACGACGAACAGCACCCAAATGCCGACGGCGGCCCATCGGTGGCGTGCGCTCCAGCCGCCGGCCCGGGCCGCCAGGCCCCGTACCCGCGTATCTCCGTGTGCCATGACGGGCCTTCCCCCTCGTGAGCGGTGGCAGCCCCCTGCCGCCACCTTTCGATTCGAAGGTATGGGCCGGATAAAGCCTTCTCGTCGTGCTGCCCGGTGAACTGCCGACCGCCGGGGTCCTCCCCTCGGAGCGGGCCGCCTCACCGCAGGGGAGGAGGTGGGCCCCTACATCTATCCCGTGCTCTAGGGGGCGGGCCCTAGGCTGAGGGCATGACGACGATGTACGCGGCCCTGTTGCGCGGGATCAACGTGGGCGGAGCCAGAAAGCTCCCGATGGCCGACCTCCGCGCCCTCATGCAGAAGCTCGCCTACGGCGACGTCCGCACCTACCTCCAGAGCGGCCAGGCCGTCTTCTCCTCGGCCCACGGCGACGAGGAGAGCCTCGCCGCCGAACTCGCCGGAGCGATCGCCCAGGAGTTCGGCTTCGACGTCGACGTCCTCGTCCGCGACCACGCGTACCTGAAGACGGTCGCCGAGGCCTGCCCGTTCCCCGCCGCCGACCTCCAGCCCAAGCAGCTCCACGTCACCTACTTCTCCGCGCCCGTCGACGCCGGGCGCTACGCCGAGATCGACCCGGCCGCCCACCTCCCGGAGGAGTTCCGCCTCGGCGACCGCGCGCTCTACCTGTACGCCCCCGACGGCCTCGGCCGCTCCGCACTCGCGGAGCTGCTGTCGAGGCCCCGCTTCACCAAGGGCCTGGTGGCGACCAGCCGGAACTGGAACACCGTGCGCAAACTGGTGGAGATGACGGAACCGTAGGCTCGTCCCATGCGCTACATCATCATCGGGGCAGGGGCGGTCGGCGGCACCGTCGGAGGACGGCTGGCGGAGGCCGGGCAGGAGGTCGTCCTGGTCGCCCGGGGCGCCCACGCGGCGGCGCTCCAGCAGGGCGGACTACGGCTGGTGGTGCCGCAGGGCGAGCTGACGCACCGGCTGCCCGTGGTGGCCGGACCGGCGGAGCTCGGCGTACTGCGCGCCGACGACGTCCTCGTCCTCGCCGTGAAGACCCAGGACAGCGAGGCCGCCCTCGGCGTCTGGGGCCCGGCCCCGGTCGAGGGCGGCGGCACGGCCGCCGAGCGGCTGCCGCTGGTCTGCGCGCAGAACGGGGTCGAGAGCCAGCGCCTGGCCCTGCGCCGCTTCCGGCGGGTGTACGGCGTCTGCGTCTGGCTGCCCTCCACCCATGTCGAACCCGGCGTGGTCTCCGCCGCCGGCGCCCCGCTCACCGGCATCCTCCACCTCGGCCGGCATCCGCACGGCACCGACGACACGGCCCGCCGGATCGCCGCCGACCTGGAGAAGGCGCACTTCGAGGCACCGGTCGTGGAGGACGTGGCCCGCTGGCAGTACGCCAAGCTGCTCGCCAACCTGGGCAACGCGCTGGAGGCGGTGAGCGGCCCGGTCGGCGACCCGCAGGCCGAGGCGCTGTTCGCCCGGGTACGGGCGGAGGGCGCGGCGGTGCTCGACGCGGCGGGCATCGCGTACGCGAGTGCCGAGGAACAGCGCGCGGTGCGCGGCGACAAGGTCACCCTCGTCCCCCTCGACGGCGTCCCGCGCGGCGGCGGCTCCTCCTGGCAGTCCCTGAGCCGGGGCGCCGGCACCATCGAGGCCGACTACCTCAACGGCGAGATCGCCCTCCTCGGCCGGCTGCACGGCGTACCGACCCCGCTGAACGACCTCCTCCAACGCCTGGCGAACGCGTTCGCCCGGGAGGGGAGGGCGCCGGGAACACTGCCGGTGGACGAGCTGATACGACTGGCCGACGAGGCGGAGACGCGCCACCGCTGACGGGCGGTCGGCGCGGGGGAGCGGGGCGGGGCGTCAGGCGCCGACCGCCGCCAGCGCCGGCGTCCGGGCCGCGTCGTACCGGTCCAGCAGCACCCGCGCCACCTCCGGAGCCGGGCCCAGCACCTCCGCCAGGACGTCCGCCTCCGCCGCGCCCCGCGCGATGCGGTCCGGCAGGAACCCCGGTGCCAGGACGTACGGGGCGACGGCGACCCGCTCGCAGCCCAGCGCCCGCAGTTCACGCACCGCGTCCTCGGTGCGCGGCAGGGATGCGGAGGCGAACGCAGGCCGCACGGCGCACCAACCGGTGTGCCGCCACTCCCGCGCGATTGCTGCGATCACTGCGATCGCCTCCGGGTCCGTGGACCCCGCCGAGGCCAGCACGACCCCGGTCGAGGGCTTGTCGGCGGGCGTCAGGCCCGCCTCGTACAGCCGTCGTTCCAGCGCCCGCAGCAGCAGCGGCGACGGGCCGAGCACCTCGGCCTGCCGGATCCGCAGCCGCCGCGGCGCGTCCCCGAGGACCGCCGGGATGTCCGCCTTCGCGTGGAACGCGCGGGTCAGCAGCAGCGGCAGGGCGACCACGTCACGGACGCCCTGTGCCGCCAGCGACTCCAGCACCCCCTGCACGGAGGGGACGTTGAAGTCGAGGAAGCCGGTCTCCACGCGCAGCCCCGGCCGCAGCGACCGCACCCGCCGTACGAGGGCGTGCACGGTCGCCGCGTGCCGCGGATCGCGGCTGCCGTGGGCGATGACGAGGAGAACCGGCCCGGTGCGCATCCCGACGCTCAGCCCTTCACCAGCAGGCCGCGGCTGCGCAGCACCCACCGCTCCAGCGGGCTGAAGATCAGCAGGTCGATGGCGATGCCCACGAACAGGATGAGCAGGATCGCCTCGAACACCATCCCCATGTCGCTGGCGTTGCGCCCGTTCTCCAGGAGCTGGCCGAGGCCCACGCCGAGGTCGGGGAAGGAGGCGATGATCTCCGCCGCCATCAGCGAGCGCCACGAGAACGCCCAGCCCTGCTTCAGACCCGCCACATAGCCCGGCAGCGCCGCCGGCAGCGTGATGTACACCGTGCCCTTGACGCCCGTCGCGCCCATGGTGCGGCCGGCCCGCAGGAACAGCGGCGGCACCTGGTCGACGCCGGACACCAGCCCGTTGGCGATCGAGGGGACCGCGCCCAGCAGGATCACCGCGTACATCATCGAGTTGTTCAGACCCAGCCACAGCACGGCCGGCGGCACCCACGCCACCGACGGCAGCGACTGGAGCCCGGACAGGATCGGACCGATCGCCGCCCGCACGAACTTCACCCGCGCCACCAGCAGCCCCAGCGGGGTGCCGATGGCGAGCGCGAAGAGGAAGCCGAGCAGACCGCGCGAGACGCTCGTCCAGATGTAGCCGAGCAGCTTCCCCTCGAGCCAGGCCGTCTTGAGCGTCTGCCAGACGTCCCCGGGGGCCACCAGCTTGCTCGGGTCGTCGACGACCTTGAACGCGATCTGCCACACGACCAGCAGCAGCACGGTCGCCAGGATCGGCGGCAGGATCTTGTCCACGAAGGTGCGCGTGAACGGCGTCCGGCCGGTGGCGGTGACACCGTCGAGCGCGTCGAGACCGGCCTCGACGCTCCCGGTGTCGGCGGACTTCGTCTCAGTGCTGGCCATGACGGCGGATCTCCCCACGCAGGACATCGGTGATTTCCAGGGACAGTTCCGCCACGGGGGCGTCCTCGATACGGCGCGGCTGCGGGATGTCGACCACCCACTCGCGCGCGATCCGGCCGGGCCGGGACGACAGCAGGATCACCCGCTGGGCGAGCCGCACCGCCTCACGCACGTTGTGGGTGACGAACAGGACCGACAGCCCCGTCTCCGTCCAGATCCGGGTGAGCTCGTCGTGCAGCACGTCCCGGGTGATGGCGTCCAGCGCCGCGAACGGCTCGTCCATCAGCAGCAGTTGGCTCTCCTGGGCGAGCGCGCGGGCCATCGCCACCCGCTGCCGCATACCGCCCGACAGCTCGTGCACCCGCTTGCCGTACGCGCCCTTCAGCCGGACGAGCTCCAGCAGCTCCTCGGCGCGCCCGCGCCGGTCCGCCTTGGGAACCCCCCTGAGCTTCAGGGCGAGTTCGATGTTCTTGCCGGCGGTGAGCCAGGGGAACAGGGCGTGCTCCTGGAACATCAGCGCCGGGCGGCCGTCGGTCGTGATGGACCCGGCGGTGGGCCGGTCCAGCCCGGCCACCAGGTTCAGCAGCGTCGACTTGCCACAGCCCGAGGCCCCCAGGAGGGTGACGAACTCGCCCGGTGCGACATCGAGGGTGATGTCGTCCAGGACGAGCTGCTGCCCGCCCGGTCCCGCGAAGGACTTCGATACATGATCGAGGCGTGCCGCGTACTCCACCGTTTCGGCGGCCTTGGCGAGGGTCGTGCTCATGGTCGTCACCTCCTGGGAACTCATCGGGACGTCGGTCAGCTCACGCCGAGACCGGCGTCGTCGACCGCGGGCTCACCCGCGGCCTTGAGGACCTTGTTCAGGATCGACAGGTCGTAGATGCCCTTGAGGTCGGGCTTCTCCAGCAGACCGGCCTTGACCGCGTGCTCGGCCTCGGTGCTGAGGGTGGAGGCCAGCGGGTCGTTGATGAACTGGATCGACTCCCACGCCGGGTCGAGGACGTTCGTGGGCAGCGCCTTGCCGGAGTCCGCCTCGAGCTGCTTGTTGGCCGCCGCCTTCGCCTGGTCCGGGTTGGCGTTGATCCACTTGTTGGACTCCACCGAGCCCTTCAGCACGGCCTCGACGACCTTCGGGTGCTCGGTGAGGAACTTCTGCGACACGATGATGTTCGTGATCACGAACTTCTTGTCGGGCCACAGCGACGCCTCGTCGAGGAGGACCTTGCCGCCCTCGGCGACCAGCTTCGACGCGGTCGGCTCCGGCACCCACGCGCCGTCGATCGAGCCCGCCTTGAACGCGTCCGGCGTCACCTTGTTGTCGCTGCGGACGACGGTGACATCGCCCTTGCCGCTCTGCGCGTCGACCTTCCAGCCCTGGTCCGCGATCCAGTTGAGGAACGCCACGTCCTGCGTGTTGCCGAGCTGAGGCGTCGCGATCTTCTTGCCCTTGACGTCCTTGAGGGACTTGACCTTGTCCGGGTTGACGACGAGCTTCACGCCGCCGGAGGCCGAACCGCCGATGATCCGCAGGGACTTGCCGTCGGACTTGGTGTAGCCGTTGATGGCCGGGGAGGGGCCGATCCAGCCGATGTCGATGGAACCGGCGTTCAGCGCCTCGATCTCCGAGGGACCCGCGTTGAAGGTGGCGTAGGAGGCCTTCGTGGCGCCCAGCGCCTTCTGGAAGATGCCCTGCTCACGGCCGACCAGCGCGGTCGCGTGGGTCAGGTTGCCGAAGTAACCGATCTTGACGGTGTCGAGCCCGTCGATCTTCTCCGCTCCGGCGGCGACCTTCTCGTTCTTGTTGGTGTCCTTGGCCTCGGAGCCGTAGCCGCAGGCGGCGAGGGTGAGGAGGGGGAGAGCGGCTACGGCGGCGAGGCCGCGGCGAAGAAGCGTTGAGCGGGAGACAGGCACGGGAGGGGTTCCTCTCGTTGGCCCGGCGGTCACGGTCTTTCAGGTCGTGGCCGGGTGATCGGCAAGGGTCTTCGTCGCTTCCGGGACGGCGGGTGGGGGGACGGGGCGCGCAGGCAGTGCGCGTACGTCAGCGCACACATCGCGCCACTCCGCCCTGTCCGCTGCCGAGGGCACCGCTGCCGACGCGGCCGCCCTCCTTCGCGAACGTCCCGTAGAAATCAATGGGGTTCATGCTCAGAAGTCCCAACCGTCGTCGTCGGAGTCGTCCTTGACGGGCTCGGGGGAGGCGAACGACTCGCCGACCATACCGGCGGTCAGCGTGGTGCCGTCGGCCGGATCGATAAGGATGAACGATCCCGTGCGGCGCGAATCCGCATAGGAGTCCACCGGCAGCGGCTCCGCGGTACGGATCTTCACCCGGCCGATGTCGTTGGCGACGAGCTGTCCCGGGTGCGGGTGCAGGGACAGGTCGTCGAGCGTGAGCCGGGACGGGATGTCCTTCACGATCGCCTTGACCGTGCGGGTGCCGTGCTTGATCAGCACCCGGTGACCGACCGTCAGCGGCTGGTCGGCCACATGGCAGACGGTCGCCTCCACGTCCTGGGTGGTGGCCGGCGCGTCCTTGCTGGGCACGATCAGGTCGCCGCGCGAGACGTCGATGTCGTCCGCGAGCAGCACGGTCACCGACTGGGTCGTCCAGGCCACGTCCACCGGCGCGCCCAGCAGGTCGATCCCGGAGATCGTCGAGGTGCGGCCGGACGGCAGGACCGTGACCTGGTCGCCCACCCGGAAGGTGCCGGCGGCGATCTGGCCCGCGTACCCCCGGTAGTCGGGGTGCTCGGCGGTCTGCGGCCGGATCACGTACTGCACGGGCAGCCGGGCGTGGCAGTGCGCCAGGTCGTGGCTGACGGGCACCGTCTCCAGGTGCTCCAGAACCGTGGGGCCGCCGTACCAGTCCATGGTCGAGGAGGGCTCCACGACGTTGTCGCCGGCGAGCGCCGAGATCGGGATGGCGGTGATCTCGGGGACGCCCAGCTCGGTCGCGTACGCCGTGAACTCCTCGGCGATCGCCGCGAACACGGACTCCCGGTAGTCGACCAGGTCCATCTTGTTGACGGCGAGCACGACGTGCGGGACGCGCAGCAGGGCCGCGATCGCCGCGTGCCGGCGGGTCTGCTCGACCACGCCGTTGCGGGCGTCGACCAGGATCACCGTCAGCTCGGCCGTGGAGGCACCGGTGACCATGTTGCGGGTGTACTGCACATGGCCGGGGGTGTCGGCGAGGATGAACCGCCGCCGGGGGGTGGCGAAGTAGCGGTAGGCCACGTCGATCGTGATGCCCTGCTCGCGCTCGGCCCGCAGCCCGTCCGTGAGGAGGGCGAGGTCGGGACCTTCCTGGCCGCGCGAGGCCGAGGCGCGCTCCACGGCCTCCAACTGGTCGGTGAGGACCGATTTGGAGTCGTGCAGCAGCCGGCCGACGAGGGTGGACTTGCCGTCGTCGACGGAACCGGCGGTGGCGAACCGCAGGAGCGTGGTGGCCGAGAGCTCCTCGGCGGTGATCGTGCTCATGGCTAGAAGTACCCCTCGCGCTTGCGGTCCTCCATGGCGGCCTCGGACATCTTGTCGTCGGCGCGGGTGGCGCCGCGCTCGGTGAGCCGGGAGGCGGCGATCTCGGTGATGACCTGGTCCAGGGTCACCGCGTCGGAGTCGACGGCACCGGTGCAGGACATGTCACCGACGGTCCGGTAGCGCACGAGGCGCTTCTCGACGGTCTCGCCGTCCTTCGGGCCGCCCCACTCGCCGGCGGTCAGCCACATCCCGGACCGCTGGAACACCTCCCGCTCGTGCGCGAAGTAGATGTCGGGCAGGGCGATGTCCTCGCGGGCGATGTACTGCCAGACGTCGAGCTCGGTCCAGTTGGACAGCGGGAAGACGCGGACGTGTTCGCCGGGTGCGTGGCGGCCGTTGTACAGGTTCCACAGTTCGGGCCGCTGCCGGCGCGGGTCCCACTGCGAGAACTCGTCGCGCAGGCTGAACACGCGTTCCTTGGCGCGGGCCTTCTCCTCGTCGCGGCGTCCGCCGCCGAAGACCGCGTCGAACCTCTCCGCCTGGATCCTCTCGGTGAGCGGCAGGGTCTGCAGCGGGTTGCGGGTGCCGTCGGGCCGCTCGCGCAGCACGCCGCGGTCGATGTAGTCCTGCACGGAGGCGACGTGCAGCCGCAGCGCGTGCTCGGCGACGACCCGGTCGCGGTACTCCAGCACCTCGGGGAAGTTGTGCCCGGTGTCGACGTGCAGCAGCGAGAAGGGGATCGCGGCCGGGGCGAACGCCTTCAGCGCGAGGTGCAGCATGACGATGGAGTCCTTGCCGCCGGAGAACAGGATCACCGGGTTCTCGAACTCGCCCGCCACCTCGCGGAAGATGTGCACCGCCTCGGACTCCAGGGCGTCCAGGTGGCTGAGGGCGTACGGGCTGGCCGTGCCCTCCTCGGTCGTGGCGACGGTCGTCACACCAAACCCCTCTCGCTGAGCAGCGCGTACACCGACGCCGCCGACTCCTGCACGGTCTGGTCCTGGGACTCGATCCGCAGATCGGGCGACTCGGGCACCTCGTACGGGTCGTCGACACCGGTCAGCCCGGTCAGCTCGCCGGCCGCCTGCTTGGCGTACAGACCCTTCACATCGCGTACGGAGCACACCTCGACCGGGGTCGCCACATGGACCTCCAGGTACGCCGACCCGCCCTCCTGGTGGCGCTTGCGCACCGCCTCCCGGCTGTCCGCGTACGGCGCGATCACCGGCACGAGCGCCTTCACGCCGTTGCGGGCGAGCAGTTCGGCGAGGAAACCGATGCGCTGCACGTTGGTGTGCCGGTCCTCCCGGCTGAAACCGAGGCCGGCCGAGATGAACTCGCGGATCTCGTCGCCGTCGAGCACCTCGACACGGTGGCCCTCCGCGCGCAGCCGGCCGGCCAGCTCGTACGCGATGGTGGTCTTGCCGGCGCTCGGCAGACCCGTGAGCCAGACGGTGGCTCCGGTCGTCACGTGGTTCTCCAATGTCTGTGTCATGGGGGTCAGCCGTGCAGCCCGCACTCGGTCTTGGCGCGTCCCGCCCAGCGGCCGGCGCGTGCGTCCTCGCCCTCCAGGACCCGGCGGGTGCAGGGGGCGCAGCCGACGGAGGTGTACCCGTCCATCAGCAGGGGGTTGGACAGTACGCCGTGCTCCGTGATGTACGCATCGACGTCGTCCTGGGTCCAGCGGGCGATTGGCGAGATCTTGACCTTGCGCCGCTTCTCGTCCCAGCCGACGACCGGTGTGTCCGCCCGGCTGGGGGACTCGTCGCGCCGCAGGCCGGTGGCCCAGGCCCGGTATCCCGCGAGTCCCTCCTCGAGCGGTCGCACCTTGCGCAGCTTGCAGCACAGGTCGGGGTCACGGTCGTGCAACTTCGGCCCGTACTCGGCGTCCTGCTCGGCGACCGACTGGCGGGGGGTGAGCGTGATGACGTTGACGTCCATCACGGCCTCGACCGCGTCGCGGGTGCCGATGGTCTCCGGGAAGTGGTAGCCGGTGTCGAGGAACACCACGTCCACGCCCTTGAGGACCCGGGACGCCAGATGCGCGACCACCGCGTCCTCCATGGAGGAGGTCACGCAGAAGCCCTTGCCGAAGGTGTCCACCGCCCACTGGAGGATCTCCAGGGCGGAGGCGTCCTCCAGGTCACGGCCCGCCTGCTCGGCGAGCGCCTTCAACTCCTCGGTCGTACGGCCTTCCTGAACCGTCGTCATATCCGGTCCCCTCCCGTGTCGGTGCGCTGAACACCCCGGGCCAGCAGCCCGAGGAACTTCAGCTGGAATGCGCGGTTGCACGCCGCGCATTCCCACGCGCCATGGCCCTGTTCGCTCGGTCGCAGGTCCTCGTCACCGCAGTACGGGCAGTGGAAGGGGGCAGCCCGCTCGCTCATGAGAGGGCCTCCTCACTGGCCCGCGCGGCCCAGGCGGCGAACCGCTCGCCGTCCTCGCGCTCGTCCTGGAACCGCTTCAGGACGCGCTCCACGTAGTCCGGCAGCTCCTCGGAGGTCACCTTCAGGCCGCGGACCTTGCGGCCGAAACCGGCCTCCAGACCGAGCGCGCCGCCCAGGTGCACCTGGAAGCCCTCGACCTGCCGGCCGTTGTCGTCGAGGACGAGCTGCCCCTTGAGACCGATGTCCGCCACCTGGATACGGGCGCAGGCGTTCGGGCAGCCGTTGACGTTGATGGTGATCGGCTCGTCGAAGTCCGGCAGCCGGCGCTCCAGCTCGTCGATCAGGGCGGAGCCGCGCTGCTTGGTCTCGACGATGGCGAGCTTGCAGTACTCGATACCGGTGCAGGCCATGGTGCCGCGCCGGAACGTGGACGGCCTCGCGGTCAGGTCGAGCGCCTCGAGGGCCTCGACCAGCGAGTCGACCTGGTCCTCCACCACGTCGAGGACGATCATCTTCTGTTCGACGGTGGTGCGCACCCGGCCCGAGCCATGGGCCTCGGCGAGGTCGGCGATCTTCGCCAGGGTGGCGCCGTCCACCCGGCCGACGCGCGGGGCGAACCCGACGTAGAAGTTGCCGTCCTGCTGCCGGTGCACACCGACGTGGTCGCGCCAGCGCGAGACGGGCTCGGCGGGCGCCGGGCCGTCGACCAGCTCCCGCTTGAGGTACTCGTCCTGCAGCACCTGGCGGAACTTCTCCGCGCCCCAGTCGGCGACGAGGAACTTCAGGCGGGCGCGGTTGCGCAGCCGCCGGTAGCCGTAGTCCCGGAAGATGCCGATCACACCGGCCCAGACCTCGGGGACCTCGGCCAGCGGCACCCAGGCGCCGAGCCGGACGCCGATCTTCGGGTTGGTGGACAGACCGCCGCCGACCCACAGGTCGAAACCGGGGCCGTGCTCGGGGTGCTCCACGCCGACGAACGCGATGTCGTTGATCTCGTGCACCACGTCCAGCAGCGGGGAGCCGGAGATCGCGGACTTGAACTTGCGCGGCAGGTTGGAGAACTCCTTGCTGCCGATGTACCGCTTCTGGATCTCGTCGATCGCCCAGGTGCCGTCGATGATCTCGTCCTCGGCGATCCCGGCGACCGGCGAGCCGATCACGACACGCGGGCAGTCGCCGCAGGCCTCGGTGGTGGACAGGCCGACGGCCTCCAGCCGGTTCCAGATCTCCGGGACGTCCTCGATGCGGATCCAGTGGAGCTGGATGTTCTGCCGGTCCGTGATGTCCGCGCTGCCCCGGGCGAACTCCTGCGAGACCTCACCGATCACCCGAAGCTGCCGGGTGGTCAGCCGGCCGCCGTCGATGCGCACCCGCAGCATGAAGTACTTGTCGTCCAGCTCCTCCGGCTCCAGGATCGCGGTCTTGCCGCCGTCGATCCCGGGCTTGCGCTGGGTGTACAGCCCCCACCAGCGCATCCGGCCGCGCAGGTCGTTGGGGTCGATCGAGTCGAAGCCGCGCTGGGAGTAGATCGTCTCAATGCGTGTCCGCACGTTGAGACCGTCGTCGTCCTTCTTGAACTGTTCGTTGCCGTTGAGCGGGGTGAAGTGACCCAGAGCCCACTGCCCCTCGCCGCGGTGACGGCTCACCTTGCGGCGGGGCGCGGAGGCGGCAGGGTTCTGCGGGGTGGCGGCCATGGTGGATACGTCCTTCGGGACAGGCGGAAAGCGGCTCTGACCTGCGCGTACGGGCGCATGGGAGGATGCGTGCGCGTCGTTGCGCAGAGGGAAAGCTGGATCAGGAGACGTCGGCGGTGCTGTGCTGTCAGCCCGCCGGACAGATGGCGCTGGACATGCGGCCGAGGTCGACGTGCCGCCGACTCACCAAGGCAATTCCAGTTCCAGACATGGCGGAAGCGTGTCACGGCGATCTGGACACAGTCCAGCTTTATCCGCCATGTGGACACCCTTGTCCCGAGATGTGAGACGGAGGTGTCGTCGATCACATGGCGCGCACGGACCCTTGTCCCCGCAGGTCAGAACGGATATGCGCGGCCCGGTCAGACGGCGTGCGCACCAGGCCAGGGGCCCGGCGCGGCCACCTCGGGCTGCTCCTCCACCTTGGTGTCGAACAGCTTGAAACCCCGCCGCCGGTAATTGGCCATGGCGTGCTCGCCGTCCAGGCTGCAGGTGTGCAGCCACACCCGCTTGGTCTGCGGCAGGCCCGGCCAGCGGTCCCCGAGGTCCCAGGCGCGGGCGGCCCCGTACGACAGCAGATGCCCGCCGATCCGCCGCCCGCGGAAGGCGGGGATCAGCCCGAAGTAGACGATCTCCACGGCCCCGTCGTCCTGCGGCTCCAGCTCCACGTACCCGGCGGGCGTGCCGTGGTCGTAGGCGACCCAGGTCTCGACCCCCGGGCGCGCCAGATGCTCGGCCCAGCGCGGGTACGGCCAGCCCAGCCGGTCGATCCAGCGGATGTCTCCGCCGACGGACGCGTACAGGAAGCGGCTGAACTCGGGGGAGGGCACCTCGGCGCGGACGATCCGGACGTCACCGTCCGGCGCGGCCGCCGGGAGGAGGTCGGTCGGGGCGGTCTGCTCCAGGGACCAGGTGGTCACGGGGATGTTGGTCATGCGGCCAGGGAATCATCGCGGCCGAGGATCTGTCGATCGCGGTCCGGGCGCGGGCCGCCCGGCCGGCGCCCGATTCCTCCTCCGGCGCCCCCGCCGTTCCCGCTTCCTACTGCGCCGGCAGACGCGCCGGGTGCTCCGAGGCCGTGCTCGCGATCGTGGACAGCGGTGTGGCGAACAGCACGCGGCCCGACTGGGCCCAGACCTCACCCGTCTCCGCCCAGTAGGACAGGGACTCCGTCCGGGTGCTCCAGCAGGCGTGCGATCCGGCGGTGCCGCACTCCGCGGCCCGGGCGCCCTCCTTCTCGGCGGTGGACTGCCGCCACAGCACCCCGTGCCGCTCCCCGGCCCCGGCGGCGCGGCTCACATACCAGGCGCCGGCGTACGACAGCACGCCCCGCACGCCGGTGAGCTTCGTCTCGTACGCCTCCGACACCCGCACCCGTACGTCGGTGCCGGTGGCGAGCAGGCCCTCGTGGCCGGCGGCCGTGCTGAACGGGTAGCGCCACAGCCGGGCGGCCCGGTCGCCGCCGTCGAGGGTCCACTCGCCGGCGACCAGGGTGTCCGGGGCGGTGCTGCGGTCGAGGGAGATGCTGGTGGGCCGAGGCGCGTCCGCGCCGCCCAGCTCGTAGGAGCCGACGGCCGGCAGGACGAACCGGTAGCCGTGCGCCGACCAGCCGCCGTCCGTGCGGCCGACCGCCTCGCCGGTGACGTCGGCGCGCTGGACGCGGTTCATGTCGTACACGTAGAGCGCGGCCGTGTCCCCGTCGTCGGCGGTGACCAGCAGCTTGTTCTGGTACCAGACCATCCCGGAGACATGGGAGACCAGCCCCCGGTAGTCCCGGCCGCCGTCCACCGGGACGGCCAGCAGCACCCAGGTGTAGGTGAGCCGGCCGAGGTCGTTGGCGTCGACGAACGCGACCCGGGCGAGGTCACGGTCGCCGGACGCGCCGCCGGTGTGCGACCAGGCGGAGAGCACGACCCGGTTGCTGCCCCAGACGCCGTCGTCGTCGGCGTCACCGGACGTGGTGACCGCGCCCGGCTCCCAGCCCTCGGTGTCGCCGCTGTTCCAGCAGTACGCGCGCGTGGCCGCGGGGGAGACCGGCAGGTCGGCGCGCTCGGCCGTGGCGCACTCGTCCGCGTCGCGCAGCGCGCCGTCGGCGTCGGCGAGCACCGCGCCCACCCCGACCGGCCTGCCCATCGCACCGGCCAGCCGGTCCAGGTCGGCCCGCGGCACCGAGCGGGGTGTCAGGGCCGGCTCCCCGGTCCCGGCCGACGCGGCGAGCGGCTTGAGCGCGCCGGGGCCGTCGTCGGTGACCGTGGCCTGGGAGGCGCTGATCAGGGTGGCGGCGGCGGTGAGGGCGAGGGCGGTTCCCGCGAGGAACCCCCGCAGTGCCCTGCCCCGCCTGCGCCGGCGGTGTCGGCCGCGTTGTCTCATTCGTCCTCCCGAGGCGGGCCAACTGCGCCTGATGATCCGTACGTTGACCGAGGAGCAGGTGGGGTGACCCGTAGAGGGATGCTACGGCAGACGGTGCCCTTCCCGGACGAAGACCTCGCAAATATGCGGAAGATGCCACCGAGTGCAGCATTCCCGCTACGGTGTGCGATCGCGAGGGCGTTCGGGACATGGTGTGGCGGTGCGGCCCCGCAGCACCGCGGGCGCCGTCGAGTGCGGCAACAGGCCCGCCGGGTCCGGAGGGAGGAGCACCTCCACCTCCGCCTCCTCGCAGAAACGATACGGCCGATGTTCCAGGAAACCCCCCAGATACCGCCGCACCCGCGACATCTCCGCCCGCACCGTCACCGTACGCGCCGGATCACCGAACATGTCCTCGGCCAGCCCCGACGCACTGCGACCACCCCGGTGCACCGCCAGCAGATACAGCAACTCGGCATGCCGCGGACTGAGTTCGTGGGTCCAGGTGCCCGCACCGCCCGACACCGTCACCGACCAGCGCCGCGCCCGCCCCAGATCCAGCACGATCCGCGTCGTGTCCCCCGGCACCCGCCCGCCCGCCTCGTCCACCGCCCGCACCAACCAGCCCCCCGCCAGCGGCTCCAGCGCGCACAGCCCCAGCGCCGGCAGCCACCGCCGCCCCGCCGACGGCGACTTCGGCAGCGCGATCCGGTTGACGTACGGCATCCCGCTCACCGCCGCCGTCCAGCCGTCCCCGTCCACCACCGCCGCCCGGCCACCCAACCGGGCCAGCACCGGCGCCGCCACCGCCCGCAACCGCTCCAACGACCCCACGTGCAGCTCCCGCAACCGCGCCTCCGCGAGCTTCGCCACCGACTCCACCCACGCCAGCGTCGCCGGATGCATCGTCTCCAGCGGCCCGCTGACATCCACCACACCGAGCAGCAGCCCGTTGCGCGGATCGCAGATCGGGGCGCCCGCACACGTCCAGCTTCCGTGCGACCGCACGAAATGCTCACCGCCGAACACCTGCACCGGCCGCCGCACCACGGCCGACGTCCCCACCCCGTTGGTGCCGACCACCTCCTCACCCCAGTGCGCCCCCGGCTCGAAACCGAGCCCGTCCGCCTTGCGCAGCACCGGGGAAGACCCCTCCCGCCACAGCACGCGGCCCTCCCCGTCGGCGACGACCATGATGTGCTGCGCCACGTCCGCCACCGACAACAACCCCTCCCGCAGCACGGGAAGCACCTCCCGCAGCGGCGACTCCTGCCGCAGCCGCCGCACTTCGTCCGCGCCCAGCACCTCCGGCGGGAAACCCTGCTCGGGATCCACCCCGCCGCGCAGCACCCGCTCCCAGGACTGCTCGATCACCGGACGCGGCGCCACCCGCGCCCGCCGCCCGGCCAGCCGGGCGTCCCGCACCTCGTTGAGCACCCGAGCCGCCCGCGCGGCGTCGACGGCCGCGAGCCGATCCACATTCAACGGCGAGTTGGCCACAGGAGCCTCCCGGGAGGACACGGAGAGAACGGTTTCCCGCACCGACTGTTTCCAGTCGTGCCGAAGGCCCCCATCTTGCCCTCCACCCCGGCCGGACGGGTGCACTCCGGTCACAACCACCGACACGTTGCAACCCCTTGCAACCCTGGTGAACGTCCACACCGTGTCCGAAACTTGAGCCACGTCGTCCCGAGCGGCGATTCTGGCCTCGCAGGGCCAAAGCCGCGGGGGTGGTGCCGTGTCGGCGCAGCACCACCCCCGCACCTGTCCACCCAGGTCAGACCCCCACAGCGGCCCGCTCCACCACGGCCGCCAGGGGCAGCCCGTGCGGCAGCGTCCCGAACGCCGCACCCCCGTCCCCGCCGAGCCGCGACGCACAGAACGCGTCCGCCACCTCCGACGGCGCGAACCGTACGAGCAGCGCCCCCTGGAGCACCAGCGCGAACCGCTCCGCCAGCCGCCGCGCCCGCGCCTCCACCCCCTGCAGATCGGCCAACTCCGTCAGCAGCCCCTTGATCGCCCCGTCCAGCCGGTGATCCGCCCCGCGCGCCAGGGCCACCTCCCGCAGATACGCGTCCAGCGCCCCCGGCTCCCGCCGCAACGCCCGCAGCACATCGAGCGCCTGCACATTGCCCGCGCCCTCCCACACCGAGTTCAGCGGCGACTCCCGCACCAGCCGCGGCATCCCCGACTCCTCCACATACCCGTTGCCGCCCAGACACTCCGCCGCCTCCACCACCAGCGGCGCACAGCGCTTGGTCACCCAGTACTTCGCCGCCGGCACCGCGATCCGCAGAAACGCCCGCTCCTGCTCACCCCCGTCGTCGTAGGCCGCCGCCAACCGCAGCCCCAGCGCCGTCGCCGCCTCCGACTCCACCGCCAGATCCGCCAGCACATTGCGCATCAACGGCTTGTCGACGAGCCGCCCCCCGAACGCCTCACGGTAGGTGCAGTGATGCACCGCCTGCGTCACCGCCTGCCGCATCAGCCCCGCCGACCCCAGCACACAGTCCACCCGGGTCGCCGCCACCATGTCGATGATCGTGCGCACCCCCCGCCCCTCCTCCCCGACCCGGCGCGCCCACGTCCCGTCGAACTCCACCTCCGCCGACGCGTTCGACCGGTTGCCCAGCTTGTCCTTCAGCCGCTGCAACCGGAACACATTGCGCTCCCCGTCCTCCAGCACCCGCGGCACCACGAAACACGTCAGACCCCCCGGAGCCTGCGCCAGCACCAGGAACGCGTCCGACATCGGCGCCGAACAGAACCACTTGTGCCCCGTCAGCGCGTACGCCCCCGACTCCGCCAGCGCAACCGCCCGGGTCGTGTTCGCCCGTACGTCGCTGCCGCCCTGCTTCTCCGTCATCGCCATCCCGAACAGCGCCCCCGCCTTCAGGCGCGCCGGCCGCATCTCACGGTCGTACAGCGTGGACGTCAGCCGCGGCTCCCACTCGGCCGCCAGCTCCGCGTCCACCCGCAGCGCCGGCACCGCCGCGTGCGTCATCGACAGCGGACAGCAGGTGCCCGCCTCGACCTGCGTCCACACCACGAACGCCGCCGCCCGCCGCACATGCCCGCCCGGCCGCGCCCACGCCGCCGTCAACCCGGCGCTGACCCCCTTGCCGAGCAGCCGGTGCCACGCCGGATGGAAGTCCACCTCGTCCACCCGGTGCCCGAACCGGTCGTGCGTGCGCAGCGTCGGCGGATGCCCGTTCGCCTGCACCCCCCACTCCCGCACCTGCGCCGACCCCGCGGCCCGCCCCAGCGCGGACAGCTCGCCGCGCGCCTCCTGCGCCAGCGCCGGATCCAGATGCCGTTCCACGGCGGACACCAGGGCGCGGTCGTCGCCGTAGACGTCGTACCCGCTCAGCTCGGGCGGCTGATTGGTCACGGTGTGCGTGCTGCCTGCCATACCGCGAACCTACCCCCGAGTACGCCCCCCATGACGACCCGAGGCCCCGCGCGCCGCTCCCCGACCGGGCGACGAGGCCTTGCCGGAGGTGAGTGCGGCCCCGAACGGCGGATACCTTTAGGGCGTGCAGCCAGCGAGACATTCACCCGAGCAACCCGGAGGCCCCACGGGACGCCTCCACCGGGCGCGTGCCCTCTACCGGAACGTCTCCAAGCGCCGGACCGCCTGGCTGCTGTTGAAGGACACCGTCAACTCCTGCATCGAGTACCGCATCCTCGGTCTCGCCGCCGAGGCCGCGTTCTTCACCCTGCTGTCCGTGCCGCCCCTGCTGCTCAGCCTCATCGGCCTGCTCGGCTACGTCGACGACTGGACCGGCACCGACTCGATCAGCAGCCTCGAGAACAACATCCTCGAAGCCTCCCGCACGGTCCTGTCCGACAAGGGCGTCGCCCAGATCGCCCAGCCCATCCTCGACGACGTCATGAAGGGCGGCCGCCCCGACGTCATCTCCATCGGCTTCCTGTTCGCCCTGTGGTCGGGATCCCGCGCCGTCAACGTCTTCATCGACACCATCACCGTCATGTACGGCCTCGACGGCGTCCGCGGCATCGTCAAGACCCGGCTCGTGGCGTTCCTGCTGTTCATCGCCGCCCTGCTGATCGGCTCCGTCGCCCTGCCCCTCATGGTCGCCGGACCCGACGCCGTCGTCCGGATCGTGCCCTGGTCGACCACCGTCGTCCAGGTCCTGTACTGGCCCGTCGTGATCGTCCTGTCCGTCGCCTTCCTGACCACCCTCTACCACGTGTCCGTGCCCGTGCGCTCCCCGTGGATCGAGGACGTCCCCGGTGCGCTCGTCGCCCTCGCCATGTGGGTCCTCGGCAGCTTCCTGCTGCGCATCTACCTCACCCACACCATCGAGGGCGCCACCATCTACGGCTCCCTCGCCGCCGCCGTCGCCGTCCTGCTGTGGATCGGTGTGTCCGCGTTCGCCGTCCTCGTCGGCGCCGCCGTCAACGCCGCCATCGACCGTGTCTGGCCCGCCGCCGCGACCGCCGCCGCCCGCGCCGCCAACGAACGCCTGCGCGAGGAGGAGGCCGCCGAGTACGTCGCCCGGATGACCGCCGCCCGCACCCACGACGACGACCCCGACGACCCCGACATGCCCTCCGAGTTCCCCGAACGCTGGTCCCGCTTCCTGCCCCCCGACGACGTCACCGCCCGCCTGCGCACCCACGCCAAGACCTCCCCCAAGCCCAACGGCACGACCGGGACGAACGGCGAGGAGCCACGCGAAAACGAAAACGGCACGTGAACGCCCCGTGACCCTCGGCCCCCACGAGCGGGCGGCGTAGCCTGGCCACGTGTACCAGGAACGGCCCTCCCGGCTGGCCGGCGCGGTCCTCTGGACGAACGCACCCGTCCCCGGAGCCGACGCCCGCCCCGTGCTGCCCGACGGCTGCATGGACCTGCTGTGGAACGACGGCCGCCTGCTCGTCGCCGGCCCCGACACCCACGCCCACCTCCCCGACGGCCCGCCCACCACCTGGGCCGGCGTCCGCCTCTACCCCGGCACCGCGCCCGCCCTGCTCGGCGTCCCCGCCCACACTCTGCGCGACCGCCGCGTGGACCTCGCCGATCTGTGGCCGGCGGCCCGCGTACGGCGCCTGACCGCGCGCGTCGCCGCGGCCCCCGACCCGGCCACCGCACTGGAGGAGCTGGCCCTGGAACGGGCCACCCCGCCCGACCCCGCACTGCGCCGGCTGGTCACCGCGCTCGCCGAGGGCCACTCCGTCGCCGCGACGGCCGACGCCCTCGGCCTCGGCGCCCGCCGGCTGCACCGACACTCCCTCGCCGCCTTCGGCTACGGCCCGAAGACCCTCGGCCGGATCCTGCGACTGCGGCGCGCCCTCGACCTCGCCCGCGCCGGAGTGCCGTACGCGGACACGGCGGCCCGCGCCGGTTACGCCGACCAGGCCCATCTCGCCCGAGACGTACGCGAGTTCACCGGCACCACACTGAGCGACCTACTGTCGCGCTAGGTGTATTGATCACGAGCGTTGTTGACACTGGCGGGTCTTGAACATGGCGAAGACCTCCGATGTGGTGGAGCTGTCTAAGAACACACCGCACGGAGGTCTTCGTGTCCCACCGTAATGCCCGGCTGACCGTTCACGGCAGGCGGCTGCTCGTCGAGCGTGTCCGTTCGGGCCGCCCCGTCGCGCATGTCGCGGCCGAGATGGGCATCTCACGTGTCACGGCCCACAAGTGGATGCGCCGCTGGCAAGCGGAGGGCGAACAGGGGCTGCACGACCGCCCCAGCCGTCCACTGACGACACCCCACCGCACGGCGGCAGCCGTGGAGGCCCGGGTGTGCCGGCTGCGCCAGGACCGCAAACTCGGCCCCGCCCGCCTCGGCCCCGTCCTGGGACTGCCCGCCTCGACCGTGCACCGCATCCTGGTCCGCCACGGCCTGAACCGGCTTGCCTTCCTCGACCGGCCCACCGGCCAGGTCATCCGCCGCTACGAACGCGACCGACCCGGCGAACTCATCCACGTCGACGTCAAGAAACTCGGCCGCATCCCCGACGGCGGCGGCCACAAGGTCCTGGGCCGCCAGGCCGGCCGCGCCCGCCGCAGCAGCGTGGGCTTCGACTACGTCCACTCAGCCATCGACGACCACAGCCGCCTCGCCTACAGCGAGATCCACCGCGACGAGAAAGTCGCCACCTGCGCCGGCTTCCTCACCCGCGCGGCCGCCTTCTTCCACGCCCACGGCATCACCCGCATCGAACGCGTGCTCACCGACAACGCCTGGGCCTACCGCAAGGGCCTGGCCTGGAAGCAGGTGCTCATCGAGATCGGCGCGACCGGCAAGCTGACTCGCGCCTACCGCCCGCAGACCAACGGCAAGGTCGAACGCTTCAACCGCACCCTGCTCGACGAGTGGGCCTACCTGCGGCCTTTCACCAGCAACGACGAACGCACCGCAGCCCTGGCCGACTTCCTCCACACCTACAACTACCATCGCTGCCACACCGCACTCGGAGGCCAGCCACCCATCACCCGAGTCAACAACCCTGCGGGTCAATACAGCTAGGCCGTGTCTGACAATTCCCGTCTGCCTCGCGACGCCATGCACGCACTCTCGGCGCACCGGGCGCAGACCCGAGTACGCCCAGTACGAGGGTCTACGCCCGGCACGCCGAGAGCACGCACCTGACGCCGCCAGGCCGCCCTCCGGGCGACGACGGGAATTGTCAGACACGGCCTAGCGGCGCGAACAGGTCGACGCCGTTGCCGTCCGGATCGTGCACCACGGCGTACCGCTGCCCCCAGAACGCGTCCCACGGCTTCAGCTCGCCATGATGTCCCGCACCCACCAGCGCCTCGTACACCGCGTCCACCTCGGCCGGCCCGTCACAGCGCAGCGCGAGCGAGGCCCGGCCGCCCCCGGACGGCGCACGCCAGCCCGGATGGAAGGAACGCACGGTCTCCTCGGTGTCCAGCAGCAGCCGCAGCCCGCCCGGCAGCTCCGCCTCGGCGTGCGGCTCCCGCTCGGCCCCTTCGGGGAACGCGAACCCCAGGCCGCGGTAGAAGGCGACGGAGGCGGCCATGTCGGAGACGACCAGCCCTACGGCATCGAATCGTGTACTCATACGGCCACCGTAGGCACCGCGGGCACGGCCGGTCTTGAAGGAAACGGACACCCCCCGCTCCGCCTCAGCCGAAGGTCACCGGCCCCTTCGGGGTGTCCAGCGTGCAGGAGAACGCCGCAGGCCCCTCCCCGACCCGCAGATCCGTACCGAGCACGGACAGCACCGCGCGCAGCTCCCCGGGATCGGGCGCCGTGGCGGTCAGCTCCCGCAGCGGGGTCACCGGCAGCCCGGACGCGGACGGGTGCGGCGCGGCACCCCAGTCGATGAGGAACGGCACCAGACCGGACGGATGCGGGCGGCCGCCGTCGGTCAGCCGCCACCGCAGCAGCGTGCCGTCGGGCCGCCGACGGCTCATCTCCCGCACATCACCCGGGTCGTAGCCCCCCGCACGGGCGGCCGCGACCGTCCCGTCCAGGTCCACAGGACTGATCGCCCAGGTCAGGACCCGCGCCCCGGCGAGACCGTCCACACCGAACGGCCGCGGACCCACCGGTTCGGGCTGGTCCGGGTCGGGACCGAGGATCTCCAGATAGGCGCCCCCGCCCAGCCCCACCAGATGGTTGCGGGTGCCGTGCCCGAGATGCACCCCGCCCGGCGCGGGCACCACCCCCGTACGCCGGGTGAACTCCGCGACCGTCGCCGCCAGTTCGGGGGTCGCGAGGACAATGTGGTCGAGACGTGCCGGAATGGTGTTCATCCCGCCCGAGCGTACGCGCCCCGCCCCCGACGGGAGCACGGAAAGTTTCGCTCGACGATCTCCCTGGGCCCCGGCCGCCCCCGGCCCTAGGCTCGGCGGTATGACCGCCCGCCTGCTCCTCTACACCCGCACCACCGCCTACCGCCACGACTCCATCCCGGACGCCGTCACCGCCGTACGGGCCCTCGACGGCTTCACGGTGGACCACAGCGAGGACCCGGCGGCCCTGGAGGCCCCGCTCGACGGATACGCGGCCGTGGTCTTCCTCTCCACCAGCGGCGAGGTCCTCACCCCCGCCGGGCGCGAACGCCTCGCCGGATACGTCGGTGCGGGCGGCGGCTTCGTCGGCGTGCACTCCGCGGCCTGCACCGAGTACGACTGGCCGTACTACGGCGACCTCCTCGGCGCCCGCTTCGACCGCCACCCCGCCCACCAGCCCGGCAAGGCGGTGATCGAGGACCACGACCACCCCGCCACCCGGCACCTGCCCACCGTCTGGGACTTCACCGACGAGTGGTACGACTTCCGCACCAACCCCCGCGGACGCGTCCGCGTCCTCGCCGGCGCCGACGAGACCTCGTACGAAGGCGGCGCGATGGGCGCCGACCACCCCCTCGTGTGGTGCCGCGAGGAAGGCGCCGGCCGCGTCTTCTACACCGCCCTCGGACACGCCTCCGAGGCCTACCGCGACCCCGACTTCCTGGCCCATCTGCGGGGCGGCATCGCCTGGGCGGCCCGCGTGGGACGCGACGCCCAGTGACGTTTCTGCGGTGAACCGCTTCCGCCATCGGGGTGAGTGACACCCCGCGCGCGCCGGTCCGCGCCGCCGCTGCGGCGATCCTCCTGATCGGTGAAGGAACGGCCTGTTCGGTGAGGAACAGCCCGCTCGGTGAAGGAACGGTCAGGAGGAACCGGACGTTGACCTACGGGACCAAGCTGCGCGAGCGCATCGCCGCACCCGGGACGACCCCGCTGATCGGCGTGTACGACATGTACTCGGCGTCGATCGCGGCACAGCACTACGACGGGATGTTCGTCTCCGGCTTCGGCTTCGCGGCCTCCTACTACGGACTGCCCGACATCGGCTTCATCGCCTGGCCCGACATGATGGCGTTCGTGCAGCGGCTGCGCGGAGCGTTCCCCGGCCACCACCTCCTGGTCGACATCGACGACGGCTACGTCGATCCCGAGGTCGCCTGCCACGTCGTGGACGGCCTCGAACGCATCGGCGCCTCCGGCGTTGTCCTGGAGGACCAGAAACGACCCCGCCGCTGCGGCCACGCCGACGGCAAACAGGTACTGCCCCTGGACGAGTACCTCACCAAGCTGGAGATGGTCCTCGCCACCCGCCGCGACCTCCTCGTCGTCGCCCGTACCGACGCCACCGACGAGCGCGACATCCTGCACCGCGCCGAGACCCTCGCCGCCACCGACGCGGACGTGGTCCTCGTCGACGGCGTCCGCAGCGTGGACTGGATCCGCCGCATCCGCGCCGTCGCCGGCGACAAGCCCCTGCTGTTCAATCAGATCGCCGGCGGCAAGTCCCCCCGCCTCTCCCTCGCGGAACTCGCGGACCTCGGTGTCGACGTCGCCATCTACAGCACCCCCTGCCTCTTCGCCGCCCACGAGGCCATGCACGTGGCCCTCAGCGAACTCCGCCGCACCGACGGCCGGTTGCCCGAACCGAGAAACGGCACCGACGGAGTGGGTGTCCAGACGTCGACCCGCCTGCTGGAACGCAACATCGCCCGGAGCCGGATGACACACGGGGGCTCCAGGACCTGACGGCGCCGGCCACGACCGTCACAGGCGCTCCGCCACACGAACCAGGTCGGCGACCGCGCGCAGCCGGCTCTGCGACGGCCAGGCGATCACCGTCGTCAACGCCTGCCCCGGCCATGTGGCCACCGACCTCAACGGATTCAGCGGCACACGCACCCCCGAGCAGGGCGCGGCCGTCGCCGTCCGCCTGGCGACCCTGCCCGACGACGGCCCCACCGGCCTCCTGTTCGACGACGAGGGAGTCGTGCCCTGGTGACGCACGCGCGGGCTCAGCGCCTCGGCGGAGCCGTGCTCGCCCGCTCCACCAGACGCGTCGACAGCTCCGTCCGGGTTCCCTCCGGGTGCTCGCCGTCCATCATCCGCACCAACAGCCGCAGCGCCGTCGCCGCCATCTCGGCCAGCGGCTGCCGGACGGTGGTCAGCGCGGGCGTCGCCCAGCGGGACTCCGGCAGATCGTCGAACCCGACCACACTGATGTCGTACGGAATCCGCAAACCCCTCTCCAGCACCGCCCGGTAGACCCCGAGCGCCATCGCGTCGGAACAGACGAAGACGGCCGTCGGCGGCTCGGGAAGATCGAGGAGCTCCTGCATCCGGCGGTACGCGGTCGACTCGTCGAAACCGCCGTTGCGCACATACTCGGCCCGGTGCGGCAGCCCCACCGCAGCCAGCGCCGAACGGTACCCCGCTACCCGCGCACCGCTGCACATCTTCCGTCGCGGCCCCGCCACCACCGCGATCCGCTCATGACCGAGCGCCAGCAGATGCTCGGTCGCCGTCACCCCGCCCCGCCAGTTCGCCGCCCCCACCGACACCACCCCCGGCGGCGGCTCCACCGCCGGATCGATCATCACGAACGGCGTACGGTGCTGCTCCAGCCACGCGTACTGAGACGCCGTCAACTCGGCCAGATTGAACAGCACTCCGGCCGAACCCCGCACGGTCAGCTTGTCCAGCCACCCCCGCTGCGGCCGGCCGCCCCGGGTCCGCGACAGCGCCGCCGAGACCACCACGTCCAACCCCGCGTCGTGCGCCGCCTCCTCCACGCCGTGCAGCACCGCACCCGACCAGGAACTCTCCAGCGAGTGCACGACCAGATCGACCAGGCGGGGCGGCTTCGACGCGTCGAACCGCGGTCTGCGGACATAACCGAGCCGGTCCAACGCCTCCGTGACCCGCCGTCTGGTCTCGGGCGCGACATCCTCCCGCCCGTTGACCACCTTGGACGCGGTGGGTACGGACACCCCCGCCTCACGGGCCACGACCGCCAGCGTCGGACCGGCCGTCGCGCCCGCACCCGCCGTGCGCACCATGGGGAACCACCTCTCCGGCCCGCCCGAGGCCATCGAAAGCTCGACCAGCGCCCTTTAGGAGCCGATCCGGACAGGCGGCTCACAGAAAGCGCTTGCTATCCTAGGGGCGGGGCGGCGAGAGGTGAAGACGCCGGGGTGGCGGGGCTCCGGATCGTGCGGGCTCGGGGCGCCGAAGTGCCGAAACCGGGGGTCAGCCGCCGCTCTCCGCGCACGTCAGCCGAAAGTCCCGGAAGTCCGCCGTGAACGCGGCGTCGACCAGATCCCGCGCATGGATGCCGGCCAGCGTGCCCGTGAAACGGAGCCGGCCACCGTGGTCGTCGGACAACCGGGCGCAGTCCAGAGCCGGCCCGACCTGTGTCCGCCCCCCGTCCCGCACGTACCAGAAACACGCCTCCGCCCCCTCGACGGTCACCCCCAAGGTGAGAGGCTCCCGCAGGTCGACCTCCACGACCGCCGCCTGCCGTGCCCCCGTCTCGTCCCGCTCGACCAGGCTCAGCACCGTCCGGCCCCCGCCCTCCCACTGCTGGCCGCGCTGCGGCTCACCCGGCGACTCCGCCCAGGTCAGATCCAGCGAGAGGTACGCCTCCGCGTCGTACCGCAGGATCAGACCCGCGGCCTGCGTGAACGTCAACGGCCGTGCTTCCACGACCACTTGAGCCGTCGCCGCGTGTTCGGTGAGGCGCTGGGCGAGCAGGCTCTGCGCCCATCGGGACTCCGGTCCCTGGCGACCACGGAGGCGGATCCAGCCCGGACGGGAGACGACGTCCGCCCAGGAGGGGTCCGGCGGTTCGCGCAGGGTGCTCCAGGGCCAGCCCAACGGAGCCGTGGGGGAGGCGGGTCGGGACTGCGGGGCGGCGGTGCCCGGCTCGGCTTCTTCTTCTTCTTCTCCTCCTCCTCCTGCTGCTTCTGCTCGCGGGACGGCGACCTCGACCGCCGGGTGCCAACCGCCCTGCCGGAGACGGGGCCTTCCCTCCGCGTCCCAGATCACCGACTGGATCGCGGTCTCCCGCCCCAGCGTGCAACGAGGGCCGTCCGGGGTGTGCAGCGGGCGGGCCGTGAGGTGGCCCAGGAACCACTGCCCGTCGGGGGCCCGCGCCAACTCCCCGTGCCCCGCCTTCTGCAACGGCAGCCCCGGGTTGTCGCGGGAGGTCAGCATCGGGCAGTCGTCCAGGTCGTACGGGCCGGTGAGCGTCCGGCTGCGGGCCGTGCGGACACCGTGCTCGAACCCGGTGCCCCCCTCGGCCAGGAGCAGGTGGTACCAGCCGTCGTGGCGGAGCAGCTTCGGCCCCTCGATCAGCCGGTCGTGCTGGAGCAGAAGGCGCGTGCCGCCGAGCGGGGCCAGGGTGTCGCGGTCCAGCTCGGTGAGGACGATGCCGGCGAAACGCCGCCCGCCGGGGCGGTGGTCGTTCTGCAGATTGAGCAGCCAGAGCCGGCCGTCCTCGTGGAACAGGGCGGGATCGAAACCGTGACTTGCCACGCGGCGGGGCGGTGTCCACGGCCCGCTCACCTCGGAAGCCGTGCTGACGTAGGTGTCCTGGTCGAAATACGGCGTACCGACCGACCGTACGACGGAGTGGACCACCCAGAAGCGTTCCCCGTCCCAGCTCAGCGACGGGGCCCAGATGCCGCCCGAGTCGGGGACACCGGCCAGCGTCCCGCCCGGCGCCGCGCCGTCGACATGGCCGGCGTACTCCCAGGTCACGAGGTCGCGGGAGCGGTGGATCGGGATGGTCGGGAACCACTCGAAGGAGCTGGTCGCCACGTAGTACCAGTCGCCGGCCCGGATCAGGGAGGGGTCGGGGGCGAAGCCGCGGAAGACGGGATTGCGGGCGACGACCGTCGGCTGTATGCCGTCCACGGCGGCTCGCGTACGGGCGGCGGGAGCCCGCCTACGGTCGGCCGGAGTTTGCGTACGGTCGGCGGGAGCCCGCCTACAGTCGGCTGGAGTCTGCATACGATCAACCGAAGCCCGTCTGGGGTCGACGGGAGCCTGTATGCGGTCGGCGCGATCCTGTCCGCGGTCCATCCCGCTCACTTCAACGCTCCCAGTGTCACCCCGGTCCGCCAGTACCGCCGCATCGCGACCATCACGACGGCCATCGGCACGATCGACAGCAGAGCCCCGGTCAGCACCAGCCCCGTGAGGTCGATGCCCGACTCCATGCGCTTGCCGCTCCAGTTGTACAGGCCCAGGTTGAGGGTCCAGTTCTCCTCGCCGCGCAGGACGGTCAGCGGGAGGAAGAAGGCGTTCCAGGTGTTGACGAAGGCCAGCAGGAACACCGTTGCGCCGCCCGTGGTCATCATGCGCAGCACGATGCTGACGAAGATGCGCAGCTCGCCGGCGCCGTCGAGCCGGGCCGCCTCCAGGAGTTCGTAGGGGATCGTGGCCTCGGTGTAGACCTTGGCGAGGTAGACGCTGAAGGGGTTGATCAGGCAGGGGACCAGCATCGCCCAGGGGGTGTCGACCATGCCGATCGCCGAGAACAGCAGATAGAGCGGCAGGGTGAGCAGGGCGAGCGGGATCAGGAAGGAGCCCACCACGCACGCGAAGACCAGGTTGCGGCCGGGGAAGTCGAAGCGGGCGAGACCGTAGCCGGTGGCGAGCGCGATGAGTGTGCCGCCGAGGGAGCCGACACCGGCGTAGAGCAGGGAGTTGGCGGTCCAGCGCAGGAAGATGCCGTCCTCGTAGGTGAACAGCTGATGCAGGTTGTCCCACAGGTGCCAGCCGGAGAACCACAGGCCGTTGCTCTGGTAGAGGCCGACGCGGTCCTTCGTCGCGGCGATGATCAGCCAGTAGACGGGAAAGAGGCTGTAGACACTGGCCAGCACCAGGCCGATCAGGACGAACCGCTGACCACCCCTGCCGCGGGCGGCCGGGTCGGGGCGGTCGAGCCTGCGCACGGTCCGCCCGCCCCGGGTCTTCGGCGGGTCGTCGGTGAGCGTCATCAGTCGGCCTCCTTCGCGGTGAGCCGGTAGAAGAGGAAGGAGGCGACCCCCAGGATCAGGGCCAGCAGGACGGACAGGGCGGCGGCGTAGTGGTAGTTGCTCGCGTTGAACGCCTGGCTGTAGATGATCATGATGGGGGTGAAGCTGTCGTTGACTGTCTGCGGGGTCACGTTCCGGAACAGGGCGGGCTCGTTGAAGATCTGCAGCATCTGGATGATGGAGAGCAGACCGGTCAGGACCAGCGCCCCCCGGACGTACGGCACCTTGACGCTGCGGGCGATGCGGATCTCGCTCGCGCCGTCCAGGCGGGCGGCCTCGAACAGCTCACGGGGTACGGCCTGCAGCGCGGAGTAGATGATCACCATGTTGTAGCCGATGCCGTGCCAGGTGAGCAGATTGCCGATGGACGGCCACACCAGGGACGGGGCGAAGAAGTTCCAGTCGAACCCCAGGGCCCTGCCCAGCGTGGTCAGCGGGCCGACCTCGGGGCTGTAGAGGTTGATCCACACGATCGCCGCGACCACGCCGGGGATCATGTAGGGGACCAGCAGCATGATCCGGAAGCGGCTCGCCGCACGGGACGCCAGCGTGTCCAGCAGCAGCGCCAGCACCAGACTGGTCAGCAGCATCAACGGGATCTGCACACAGGCGAACAGCACCACGCGCAGGATCGAGCCGAGGAACGCCGTGTCGGTCAGCCCGTGCCGGTAGTTCGCCAGGCCGGCGAACTCGTCCGTGGAGCCGCCGAGGCCGAGCCCGGACTGCTGGGTCCGGTACAGCGACTGATGGACGGCGTAGCCGATCGGGACCAGATACAGGAACACGAAGCCGAGCTGGAAGGGCACCGTGAACGCGGCACCCTTCCAGCGCAGTGAGCGAGTCATCGGTCGGCGCCTCAGCCCTTGACGTTGATGCCGCGGGACTTCAGGTCGTCGACCGTCCACGTCTGCATGTGGGCGAGGAGATCGGTGACCTTCTGCTGCTTGGCGACGACCTTGCCCCACTGGGCCTGCAGCTCGGTGAACATCGCCGTCCAGTCGGGGCCGAAGGTCCAGTCGGTGGTCACGGTGCCCAGGCTGTCCGTGACGATCTTCTTGGCGGGCTCGTAGTTGCCGCCGAGCAGCTTCTCGGAGATCGCCTTGTCGACGTAGTCCGCGCTGTCCGCCAGGCCCGGCATGACACCGCTGCCGGTCTCCGGGTCGGCCATGCTGTCCACCGCCCCCTTGTCCGTGGACAGCCACAGCGCCGCCTCGGCGGCCTGCTTCCGGTACTTGCACTGCGAGGTGACCAGATTGATGTTGGCACTCTGGTTGGTGCCCGCCGGCGTCCTGGCCGCCTCACCCTTGTACGTCGGCCACGGCGACAGCGCCCACTGCCCGAAGGACTTGGTGAAGCTGTTCACCATGCCGCCCATCTGCCAGGTGGAGATCTGCCGGGTGACGGTGCCGGCGTCGTCGTAGTTGCGCTGCAGGGCGGCGTAGTCGGCGAAGGACAGCTTCGAGTTGAGGTCGTCGTCGATGACCTGCTGGATCACCTTGGCGGCCTTCAGACTGCCCTCGTCCTGGAAGTCCACCTTCCAGGAGTCGCCGTCGATGGCGTACCAGTGCGCGCCGGCCTGCATGGCGAGCACCTCCAGGGTGCTGGGGTCCTCACCCGCGTAGTTGGTGATGTGGATGCCGTGCTTCTTCAGCACCTTGCCCGCGGCGATGAAGTCGTCCCAGGTCGCCGGCGGCTTCAGGCCGTACTTCTCGAAGACGTCGGTGCGGTAGACGGTGAAGGCCGGCGCCGCGCTGGTGGGCACCCCGTAGACCTTGCCCTGCACCTGCGCCCCCGCCCACGCGCCGGGAAGGAACGTGTCCTTGCTGGAGCCGACGTACGCGGTGATGTCGGCCAGCGCGCCCTGCGAGACCCAGCTCGTCACGTACTCGGCGGTGTTCTGCAGCAGACACGGCGCGTTCTTCGCCTTGACGGCGTTCGCGAGCTGCTTCTGCATGGTGAGCTGGTCGGTGACCTTCGTGTACTTCAGCTGGACGTCCTTGTGGGAGGCGTTGAACATCTTGACGATCGCCTCCTGGCCGTTCGCCCAGCCCCAGAAGGGGAGGGTGACCGGGCCGGACGCCGAGGAGTCCCCGTCGCCGGAACCGCCGCAGGCGGTGAGCAGACCTGTCAGCGCGAGACCCGCGACGGCGGCGTGGGCGAACCTTCTCCGGGGGCTGGTGGAGTTCATCTGACCGTGATCCTTCGGGAAGTGGGCGTCTCGGAAGAAGCGGAAGCGGCGGCTCGGTACCGGCCGGGAACGGCGGCCGGCACCTCGGCTGCGGCATCGGCTGCGATATCGGCTGCGATATCGGTTCGCGCTCGTGGGGGATCGGCCGAAGCGGAGAGGCGTAGAAACCGGTTGCTGAGGACCGTAGGGCGTGCGGTCCGGGCTTATCAAGGGGCCTGCGGGGAAAAGTTGCTGAAAGGGGGGAGGGGTGTGTGCTGTCTGTGCAGGTCAGGTAGGAGGAACCGTTTACAGGTGGGGTGGTCGTCCGTCGGGTCCGGACGGCCGACGGGCCGGTCAGGCCACGCGTGCCAGGTCGGCGTGGCGGACCTCGTGGGCCAGGGGCAGGCCGCCCGCCAGGCGCTCCAGTTCCTCCACCACGATGAGGCCGAGCCGCCCCAGCTCGTTGCCCAGGGAACCCGCGATGTGCGGGGTCAGGAAGACGTTGGGGAGGCGGTACAGGGGCGAGTCGGCGGGCAGCGGCTCGGGGTCGGTGACGTCCAGGACCGCGTGCAGCCGGCCGGAGACCAGCTCGTCGGTGAGCGCCGCATGGTCGACGAGCGCCCCGCGGGAGGTGTTGATCAGCACACCGCCGTCGCGGACCAGGGCGAGACGGGAGCGGTCCAGCAGGTGACGGGTCTCGGGGATGTCGGGCGCGTGCAGACTGACGATGTCGCTGGACCGCAGCAGGTCCTCCAGGGAGACGAGTTGGGCGCCGAGCGCGGCGGCCTCGGCGACCTCCACGTACGGGTCGTGCAGGAGGACCTCGAAGTCGTACGGCCGCAGCAGTTCGAGCAGGCGGCGGCCCACCCGTGAGGCTCCGATGACGCCGATACGGCGGCCCAGGTTGCCGGTGGCGGCCGTCTCGGCGTGGGTGGGCTGGGCGTGGGTGCGGCGGTAGCGCTCACGGTGGACGAAGGCGTCCTTCCCCGTCAGCAGGATCATCGCGAGCGTGTACTCGGCGACCGGCACGGCGTTCCCGGTGACCGCGCTGGACACCGCCACCCCGCGCGTCCACAGGGCCTCGCCGACCAGTGAGCGCACCGACCCGGCGGCGTGCAGGACCGCGCGCAGCCGCGGCGCCGCGGCGAGTGCCTCCGTGTCGAGGTGGGGGCAGCCCCAGCCGGTGATCAGGACATCGGCGCCGGCCAGTGCCGACGCGGCGGCCGGATCGGCGAGGTCCCGTACGACGAGGGCGGGGTCGATCTCGGCCGTCCGCCGGAGCCGGGCCAGGAGCGGAGCGGGGAACAGCAGGGGGAGATGCACCGGATCCATGGCGAACACGGCCCTGGGGGGCTGGGCGCTGGGCATGACTCTCCTGGGAAGCGTAGGAAACGTTTTCTGAAAGCGTTTCTACCGTAGGTCCGCCTCGGATGCAGGGTCAATCGGTCGGGGCTGATCACTCCGGGGGAAATCTTTCGGGCGGTTTCCTCGATAAAAGGCCATTACAGGGCGGTTGTTGGCACCCGGGGAGGAATGGGGAGACGCCTGTGATCGCGGTGCGGCGGTCGGGCGGCCGCGACCGATTGCCGGGGCGCCTCCGAAAGTCGGGCCGAGTGACAGGGGCGGGGCGAAGGGTGCTGGGCGGTGGTGCCGCTCGGGCCCGATCCAGGACTGTGCGCAGCTCAGAAGGGGTGCGCAAGGATGCCGGCGCACAGCTGGCGGGTGGCGTGGGCTCGTTGGCCGCCCGTGCGCAGAGTTTTCGAAACTCCGCGAGGGCCCTTGACGTGCCCCGCCGAGCGGCCCAAGCTCTGGCCACCTGCTCATGGCAACCGGTTGCCATCGGTTGCCGCCCGTCGCTCCCCACTTCCCGGCGACGTCGTCAGCCCCGGGCGACGCCGTCCGTCTCCCACGCGAACCGTCGCCACCCGGTAACCGTTTCCCCCGCCCCTCTGCCCTGTCGCAAGGAGTCACGCATGGATACGCCCCTGTCCCGCCGCACCGCCCTCCAGGCCGTCGGAGCCACCGCGCTCGCCGCCGGACTGTCCGGCGGCCTGACGGCCACGGCGGCGCACGCGGACGACGACCTGTCCGCCCCGAAGCTGGTCACCTACCCGCGCCCCGCCGCCGTGCCCACCAACACCAGCTTCAGGGTCCGGGTCCGCACCGCTCCCGACGGCGCATGGCAGACCCTCGACGTCTACCGGCCGCAGCTCGAGGAGATCAACCCCACCACCGGTTCGGGCAAGGTCTACAACTCCTCGATGGTGTACTTCGACTTCCAGGGCTCGGTCGAGATCGAGGTGACCTACCTCAAGGGCGGCACCACCACAGCCCGGGTGAGACCGGACTCGTACGGCATCACGCCCGAACTCGGGGGCGACACGCTGGTGTTCACACTCGACGAGCCCAAGGACCTGGTCGTCCAGATCAACGACGAGATCTTCGACTGCCTGCACGTCATCACCAACCACGTCGACCACCACGCGTGCGCGGCCGACGACCCCGACGTCATCTACTTCGGCCCCGGCCTGCACACCGTCACCGGAGGCACCCTCACCGTCCCCAGCGGCAAGACCGTCCACCTCGCCGGCGGCGCGGTGCTGAAGGCGACGGTCCTCTTCAAGGACGTGGAGAAGGCGGCCCTCAAGGGCCACGGCATGATCTGGGCGAGCCCCGGCCAGGGCGTGCTGTGCGAGGGCAGCACGAACATCCGCGTCGAGGACGTCATCATCATGAACCCCGGGAACTACATCACCACCCTCGGCGAGGCCCGCAACGTCCGCATGAAGAAGGTCCGCGGCTTCAGCTCCAAGGGCAACGGCGACGGCATCGACATCTTCTCCTCCGGCGACGTCGTCCTCGACGGCTGCTTCCTGCGCAACTCCGACGACTGCGTCGCCATCTACGCCCACCGCTGGGACTACTACGGCGACACCCGCGACATCACCGTCCAGAACTGCACCCTGTGGGCCGACGTCGCCCACCCCGTCAACATCGGCACCCACGGCAACACCGACGCCCCCGAAGTCATCGAGAACCTGCTCATCAAGAACATCGACATCCTCGACCACCGCGAACCCCAGATGAATTACCAGGGCTGTATCGCCCTCAACCCCGGCGACTCCAACCTGATCAGGAACGTACGCATCGAGGACGTACGGATCGAGGACTTCCGCTGGGGCCAGGTCCTCTACATGAAGGTCATGTACAACACGAAATACAACACCTCGGTCGGCCGCGGCATCGAGAACGTCTACATCAAGAACCTCACCTACACCGGCACCCACGCCAACCCCTCGCTCTTCCTCGGCTACGACGCCGACCACGCCATCAAGAACGTCACCTTCGAGAACCTGGTGATCAACGGGGTCGTCATCGCCGACTCGATGAGGAAACCCACCTGGTACTACACCACCGACGCCATCCAGTGGTTCTCCAACGAACACGTGACGAACCTGAGGTTCCTCACGACCGCCGAGGCCGAGGCAGCCGCCCAGTGAGCCCCCTCAGCCGCCGCGGCCTCCTGAAGTCCTCCACGGCACTGCTGCTCGCCGGGGGCGCGGGCACCCTGTTCCCGCCCGAGGCCCACGCGGCGGCGGACGGGACGGAGAGCGGGCCGGCCTTCACCTTCACCCACCCCGGGCTGCTGCACAGCGCGGCCGATCTCGCGCGGATGAAGGCGGCGGTCGACGGTAGACAATCGCCTGTCTACGAAGGTTTTCTCGCGCTGACCGCACACAGTCGATCGAAGACCGCATACACCATCCTGAACACCGGCCAGATCACCTCCTGGGGCCGCGGCCCCGCCAACTTCCAGAACCAGGCCGTCGCCGACTGCGCCGCCGCCTACCAGAACGCCCTCGTCTGGTCCCTCACCGGCGAACGCGCCCACGCCGACAAGGCCCGCGACATCCTCAACGCCTGGTCCGCCTCCCTCACCATGGTCACCGGCGCCGACGGCCCCCTCGGCGCCGGACTCCAGGCCTTCAAGCTCGCCAACGCCGCCGAACTCCTGCGCCACACCGGCTACGACGGCTGGACGGACTCCGACATCGCCCGCTGCGAACGCTCGTTCCTCGACGTGTGGTATCCGGCGATCTCCGGCTACATGCTCTACGCCAACGGCAACTGGGACCTGACCGCCCTCCAGTCCGTCCTCGCCATCGCCGTGTTCTGCGAGGAACGCACCCTCTTCGAGGACGCCCTGCGCTACGCCGCCGCCGGCACCGGCAACGGCAGCGTCCCGCACCGCATCGTCACCCCCGCCGGCCAGGGCCAGGAGTCCGGCCGCGACCAGGGCCACGAACAACTCGCCGTCGGGCTCCTGGGCGACGCCGCCCAGGTCGCCTGGAACCAGGGCGTCGACCTGTGGGGTGACGACGACCACCGCGTCCTCGCGGGCGCCGAGTACGCCGCCCGCTACAACCTCGGCGGCGACGTCCCCTTCACGCCCGACCTCGACCGCACCGGCAAATACCTCAAGACCACCGTCTCCGCGACCGCCCGCGGCACCCTCCCCCCGATCTACGAGATGTACTACGCCCACTACACCGGCGTCCGCGGCCTCGACGCCCCGCAGACCGAGGCCGCCGTCTTCCGGGGCGCCGGCGGCACCCGCGTCATCGAGGGCGGCAACGACGACCTGCCCGGTTTCGGCACCCTCACCTACGCCGGCGCCACCGCACCCTCGCCCACCCCGCCGACCGCCCCCGCGGGGGTCACCGCGGTCGGCGGCGACAGGGGCGTCACCGTGAGCTGGCTGCCGTCGGCGTGGGCGAGCACGTACACGGTCCGCCGGGCCACCTGCCCCGAGGGGCCCTACGAGGAGATCGCGCCGACGGTCGACGGAACATCGCATACGGACGACAGCGGACACCCCGGCCGGACCTACCACTACACCGTCACCGCCACGAACTCCCTCGGCGGCAGCGCCGCCTCGGCCATCGCCTCGGCCGCCGCCGGCCTGCCCGCCCCCTGGGCGACCGCCGACACCGGCACCGTGCGCATCCCCGGCTCGGCCGTGTTCGACGGCGAACGGTTCGTCCTGGAGGCGAGCGGTACCGCCGACACCTACCGCCTCGCCCACCTCCCGCTGCGCGGCGACGGCACGGTCACCGCCCGGATCGTCTGGCCGCTCAGCTCCCAGTACTCCAAGATCGGCGTCACCGTCCGCGCCTCCCTCGACGCCGCCGCGCCGCACGCCTCGATGCTCGTCCAGGGCCTGCCGCTGCACACCTGGAGCGGAGTGTGGACCGTACGACCGTCCGCCGGCGCCGCCCTCTCCGCCACCGGCAGCACGCCCGTGCCCCCGTCCCAGCAGGAGGCGATCACCACCAAGGCCGCGTTCCCGATCTCCAACCTCGGTCTGCTGCCCGAGTCGGCGACACCGCTCGAAGCGCCGTACGTGGAGGGGGCGGGGGACGGATACCGGCTGCGGGCCCCGTACTGGGTGCGGGTGACCCGTAAGGGGAGGCGGTTCACCGGCTCCCTCTCCGCCGACGGTATGCAGTGGACGGTCGTCGGTACGACCGAGGTTGACGGTATACCGCACCTTGCCTACGCCGGCCTCGCCCTCACCTCGTCCCTCGGCGTCGACCAGGACTACGCCGAAACCGGCACCGGCGCCTTCGACAACGTGAGCGTGACCGGCCCCGCCGGAGACGTCTGGCGCACCCCCCGTCCCACCCGCACCGCCACCGACCTGCGCGCCACCCCCGACACCGACGGCGTCCGGCTCACCTGGACCGACCCCGACCTCTCCGCCCGCTACACGGTCCTGCGCGCCGCCCGCCCCCACGGCCCCTACCGCGCCCTCGCCACCACCGTCGGCCCGGTCGGTTTCGGCACCCGTATCCGGTACACCGACGCGACCGGCACACCCGGCACCACCTACCACTACGCCGTGGCCAAAACCAACTGCGCGGGCAGCGGCCCCCGTTCGGACCGGATCAGTGTCGTCGCCCCGACGCCCACCGACCCGGCGGGCGAGGCGACCGTCTCCGCGGACGCGCCGCCCGCGGACCTTCCGCAACCGTGGACCAGCGGCGACCTCGGGGACGTGATCCTCGACCGGAGGGACCACGGCACCCTCGGAGTCGTCGCCGTCCTCACCCCCGGCAGCACCACCTTCGACGACGGGACCTTCGCCGTCAGCGGTGCGGGCGTCGATCTCAACGTCAACTCACAAGGAATGACAGGACAGTTCGTCCGGCGCACCGTCACCGGGGACTGTGAGATCACCGCCCGGCTGCTCTCCCGTGACGGCGCCACGGCGGACCGGGTGGGGCTGTTGATGACCAAGTCCCTCTCACCGTTCGACCAGGCGGCCGGAGTGATCGTCACCGGCGGCAGCATCGCCGCGCTCATGCTGCGGCCGACGGTGGCAGGCGCCTCGGTCTTCTCCGGGACGACCACCGTCCCACTTCCCCTCCTAGTGCGGCTGAAGCGCACCGGGACCGCCTTCGCCGCCTCCGTCTCCACCGACGACGGCGTCACCTGGACCCCCCTCGCCGAGGGCTCGGTCCCCACCTTCGGTGACGCCCCCTACCACGTGGGCCTGGTGGTCTGCTCCCGCAGCCAGACGGCCCTCGCCACCGCACGGTTCGGCGAGGTGATCGTCACCTCGCCGTAGACACGGGGATCCCCCACGGGTCCCCCACGATGGGAGCCGCACCCCATGAGCCGTACCTCCCCCCACCCACCGCACCACCATCCGGACGACGTGAGCCGCCGCGCTCTGCTCAAGACCGCCGGAGGTCTCACCGCGGCCCTCGCCCTCGGCGCGGGGGCCGCCGCGCCGGCCGGCACCTCCGCCGCCGCGCCCGCCGCCTTCGCCCACCCGGGCATGCTGCACAACGCGGGTGACCTCAACCGGGCCAGGGTCGGGGTCGCCGCGGGCACCGAACCCTGGCTCTCCGGCTGGAACAGGCTGACCGCCAACTCCCACGCGCAGTCCACCTGGACGCCCCGGGCGACGGCCACCGTCGTCCGGGGCGGCACCGGAGAGAACTACGGCCTCCTCTACCACGACATCGCCGCCGCCTACCAGAACGCCCTGCGCTGGCGCGTCGGCGGCACCGAGACCCATGCCCAGTGCGCCGCGAACATTCTCAACGCCTGGGCGAGAACGCTGACTTCGGTCACCGGCAACGCCGACCGGTTCCTCGCCGCCGGCATCTACGGCTGGCAGTTCGCCAACGCCGCCGAGCTCATGCGGGATCACGACGCCTTCGACCTCGCCGCGTTCCAGAGCATGATGGAATCCGTCTTCTACCCGCTCAACAACAACTTCCTGACCCACCACAACGACGCCTGCGTCACCAACTACTGGGCCAACTGGGACCTGTGCAACACGGCTTCCGTCCTGGCCATCGGCATCCTCAACGAGGACTCCGCCAAGTACGACCAGGCCGTCACCTACCTGAAGTCCGGGGCGGGCAACGGCTCGATCGCGCACGCCGTGCCGTACCTGCACACCGACGACGACGGTTACGCGCTCGGCCAGTGGCAGGAGTCCGGCCGCGACCAGGGACACACCGTCATGGGCATGGGGCAGTCGGGCGCGATCTGCGAGATGGCCTGGAACCAGGGCGAGGACCTGTACTCCTACGACAGCCGCCGCTTCATGAAGGCCGCCCAGTACGTCGCCAAGTACAACCTCGGCGGCGACGTCCCCTTCACGACCTACACCTGGGGCAGCGGACAGAACTGCGCCCAGCAGTCCCAGACCGCGATCTCCGCCGTCTCCCGGGGCCAGGTCCGCCCCGTCTGGGCGATGCTCCACCACCACTACAACCGGCGCCTGTACCTCGACGACCCGTACATCTCCCGGATGTGCCTCTCCGTCGCCCCCGAGGGCGGCGGCGGGGACTACGGGTCCACCAGCGGCGGCTACGACCAGCTCGGTTTCGGCACCCTCCTGTACGCCACATAGCCCTGTCACAGGCTCGTGCACCGGAATACCCCGCCCGGGTGTGGTGCTCTGGTACTACCGGTGCACGAGCGCGGCGAAGGGCTGGTGGGCAGATGACGGCAGACCGGACGACCCCCGCGGCTGAAGGCCGGCAGGACCCCGACCCGGTCGTGGGAACCCCCTACGGGGCCGTGCGCGGACGGTACGAGCACGGCATCGCCGTCTTCCGGGGCATCCCCTACGCGGCACCCCCCTTCGGCCCCCGCCGATTCCGGCCGCCCGAGCCGCCCGAGCCCTGGGACGGGGTGCGCGACGCGGGCGCCTTCGGACCCACGCCGCCGAAACCGCCGTACTCGGAAGCCTTCGCCCAGTACCTGTCCGACCCCGTCCTGCCCGGCGACGACTGCCTCAACCTGAACGTCTGGACACCCGACCCCGGCCCCGGCGCCCGCCTCCCCGTCCTGGTGTGGCTCCATGGCGGCGCGCTGACCAGGGGTTCCTCCGCCGTGCCCGTGTACGACGGCCGGCACTTCGCCCGCGACGGCGTCGTCTTCGTCTCGATCAACTACCGGCTCGGCGTCGAGGGCTACGGGTTGTTCCCCGACGCCCCCGCCAACCCAGGCCTGCGCGACCAGCTCACCGCGCTCGAGTGGGTCCACCGGTCCATCGGGGCCTTCGGCGGCGACCCCGACAGGGTCACCCTGGCCGGACAGTCCGCCGGCGCCATCAGCGTCGGCGCCCTCATCGCCGCCCCGCAGGCCCAGGGCCTGTTCCGGCGGGCCGTGCTGCAGAGCGGGCCCCCGGAAACCTTCGAACGCGACAAGGTACGCCGCATGGTGCGCCGTACGGCCACCCGGCTGAAGATCCCCGCCACCGCCGAGGCCTTCGCCGCCGTCGACCGTGAGCTGCTGCTGCGCACCCAGGCCGACGTCGGCCGTCTCAGCAGCCCCGTCCTCGGCGGCCCCGCCTTCGGCATCGTCGTCGACGGCGACCTCGTCCCGCGTGACCCGCTCGAAGCCCTCGTCGGCGGCGAGGCCGCCCCCGGAGCCGACCTCCTCCTCGGCTGGACCCGCGACGAGTACCGGCTCTGGCTCGTGCCGGGCGGACTGCTCGAACGCGTCGACCGGCTCGGCGCCGTCGCCCTCGCCGGCGCCATGGCCCGCTGCCACTGCGGCCACGAGGTGCCCCGCGGCTACCGCACCCTGCACCCCGAGGCCGGCACCGCCGAGATCGTCGGCCAGATGGTCACCGATCATCTGCTCCGCCTGCCGATGCACCGCCTGGCCGACGCCCGCCCCGGGACCTCGTACGTCTACGAGTTCGCCTGGCCCTCCCTCCGCCCCGGCCTCGGCGCCTGCCACGCCCTCGAACTCGGCTTCGTCTTCGACACCGGCCACACCCCGGAATCCGCGAAACTCGCCGGAGAGGACGCCCCGCAGGACCTGGCCGACGCGATGCACTCGGCGTGGGTGCGGTTCGTCGCGACAGGCGATCCGGGATGGGAGGCGTGGGACGAGCGGCATCCGGTGCGGGTGTTCGGGGCAGCGGCGGAGGTCGGGCCGGAAGCACCGCCGCCGGTGCCGGATCCGATATCCGGCATGGTGTATGCAGCCGACCGCGGATCGCATACCGCCTACGGCCCCCGCGACGCCGAGCTGTCCCTCTGGACCTCCGCCCCCCAGGCTCCCACCCCCCGGACTCCTGCCCCCACCTCACCCGACACCCCGACCACACCCCCCGCCCCTCTCCCCGGTGGCGGCCGGATCATCCGCACCACGGAACTCAGATCAGCCGTACGCCGTCTGCGCCGGACCGGCGGAGTCCAGCGCGACTGACCCCGCCGCCGCCGGATCACCCCCTCACCTCCCCGCTGTCGACCCCCTGCCCACCCCCGCCACCGAGTCCCGTACCACCACATGGGTCCCCAGCAGCAGATGCTCGCCGGGTGCGTCGGGGGCGCGGCCGAGGACGGTGCGTACGGCGAGGCGGCCGAGTTCCTCGTAGGGGACGTGGACCGTGGTCAGCGCGGGGTGCAGGTCACGGGCGAAGGGGATGTCGTCGTAGCCGGCGAGGGAGACGTCGCCGGGGACGTCGAGGCCGGCCTCGTGCAGGGCGGTCAGGGCGCCGGCCGCGACCATGTCGGTGGCGGCCACGACCGCGGTGAAGTCCAGACGGCGGTCGAGGGCCTGGCGGAGCAGGCGGTGGCCGGTGTCGCGCGTGAAGTCGCCGTGCAGGACCAGCGCCGGGTCGACCTCGACGCCGCGGGCCCGGTGGGCCTGGAGGTAGCCGTGTTCGCGGCCGAGTGCCGTGGTGTGGTCCGGCTTGCCGCCGAGGAACAGCACCCGGCGGTGGCCCCGGGCCAGCACATGGGCGACGAGGGCGAAGGCGCCGCCCTCGTTGTCGTACTCGACGACCGTGACCGGCGCGCCCGGCCCGAGCGGAGGGCGCCCGCACAGCACGAGCCGGGAGCCCGCCGACGCCAGTGAGTCGGCCATGCGGCGGGTGCGGGCGCGGTACTCGGGGGTGTCGGCGCCGCCGCCGACCAGGATCACGGCGGTGGCCCGCTGGGCCCGCATCGTCTCGACGAAGTCCAGCTCGTGGCGTACGTCGCCCTCCGTGCTGCACACCAGGCACAGATGGCCGAGCCGGTGCGCCTCGCGCTCGACGCCGTGCGCCATGTGGGCGAACGAGGGCCCGGTGATGTCCTCCAGCACGAACGCCAGCGTGGGTGTCCCGGCCCCGGCGACCGCCTTGGCGCGCGCGTCGGCGACATAGTCCAGTTCGCCGACGGCCCGCAGCACCCGGGCGCGGGTCTCGGCGCTGACCGGATACACCCCGCCGAGCACCCGCGACACGGTCGACGCGGACACCCCCGCCCGGGCCGCCACGTCACGGATGGTGCTGCCTGCGGCGTCCGCGCTCTTTCTCGTCATCCCGCCCCTCCCCTTCGGAAACACCGGCAGCAACCGGTTTCCACGAGCGGAGGCTAGCAGTGTCGGCGTCCCCGGGCGGGAGGAACTACGCCGTTCCCAGGGTCCGGGCGATCGACGCCACCGCCTCCGGGCCCACCCGGCAGCAGCCGCCGATCAGCCGTGCGCCCGAGTCCCGCCAGCCGAGGACCTGCGCCGGGGCGAAGGAGGAGCGGCCCTTCCAGGCGCGGGCCCCGGCGTCCCAGGCCTCTCCGCTGTTGGGGTAGACGACGACCGGCTTGCCCGTGACCCGGGCGGCGGTCGCGACGGCGGCGTCGACGTCCTCGGGGGCACAGCAGTTGACGCCGACCGCGATCACCTCGTCGACCTCGGCTGCCAGGGCGAACGCCTCGTCCAGTGGCTGGCCGGCCCGTGTGCGCTCACCGTCGACGGTATACGAAAGCCAGGCGGGCACGCCGAGCCCGCGCACCGCCCGCAGCAGTGCCTCGGCCTCGTCGGCGTCGGGCACGGTCTCCAGTGCCAGCACATCGGGCGCGGCGGCGGCGAGGACCTCCAGCCGGGGCCGGTGGAAACGTTCCAGCTCCGCCACGCTCAGCCCGTAGCGGCCCCGGTACTCGGAGCCGTCCGCGAGCATCGCGCCGTAGGGCCCCACCGACGCGGCCACCCACAGTGGCCGGGTGATCCCCTTGTCCCGGGCCTGGTCGGCGGCCTTCCGGGCCAGTTCCACGCTCAGCGCCAGCAGCCGGGCCGCCTCCTCCCGGGAGATGCCGCGCTTGGCGAAGCCCTCGAAGGTGGCCTGGTAGCTGGAGGTGATCGCCACGTTCGCGCCCGCCTCGAAGTAGGCGAGGTGCGCCTCGGTGATCGCCTCGGGCCGTTCGGCCAGCAGCCGCGCGGACCACAGCTCGTCGCTCAGATCGTGGCCGGCGGACTCGAGCTGGTTGGACATGCCGCCGTCGAGGACGACGGTTCCGGAGGCGAGGGCCCCGGCGAGCGGGACGGCGTACGGGGAAGGGGTGTCGCTGGTCATGCCACGACGCTAGTCGAAGGGACGGCGCGGCGGCCCGCCCCGTCCATCCCCTGAGCGGATCGCCCACGATGTGGGAGGGCGTCCCGCCGGCGTGGGCGGATGCGGTCCGACATCGCCCTCGCCCACGCCGCTCGTGGGGGCCGGCCAGGACCCGGGCTCCTGCCGCCGCCGCGAGCGCCGAAGCCGGCGAACTGCTCGGCGCCCCGCCGGATCCGTCCGGCTCACCCCCCTCACGCACAACCCGATGAACGGGGTCACCGGCGGCGTCTGGACCGTCTCGGCCGAGGACGGTTCGGCGGTGCTCAAGCTGCTCACCCGCGCCAAGGAGACGGACGGGCCCTCGGCGCCGTGGACGACCCGAGGCACTGGAACGACCGGCGGGGCGCGAGGCCGAGGTCCAACCGACGGACTCGACCTCCGGGCGGCCCCTCCCTCCCCGGTGCCCCACCGGCCTCGACGTACGCCCGCCCCTACGCGGCGTGCCGTCCTCCTCCTCGGCGGGGACGGGCCCGGCGACGCAGTGCCATCGGCATTCCGAGCCCCGCGAGCAGCCCCGCGGCCAGCACATACGGCCACCACCCCATCCCGCCGCCCATCCCGGAGTTGGCGCTGCGGGTCCGGGCCATCACGTCTCCGGAGGAACCCGACGCACGGGCGGCGGAGGGCGAGGAGCTCGCGGGGTCGGCGGTGAGGACCACGTCGTTGCCGTCGCCGCCGCGGTAGCTGATCCGGTAGACGGTGTCGGCGAGTCGCACCCGGGCGCCCTCGCGCAGCCCTTCGAAAGTGCCGGAGACCGTGCCGCGCCCGGTGTGGTCGAGGACGGTGATCTCCTTCGCCCCCTTCTGCGACTCCGCCCCCTCCCCGGACTTCGCCCACGTCGCAAGATCGAGCCCTCCGCTCAGCCGCACCCGGCCGCCCACCTTCAACGGCGCCGTGCCCAGCACGAGTTGGCCCTCAGCGCTCTGGCTGTAGTCACCGCTCACCGTCAACGCGCCAGCCACCACACCTGCGTTGGTCACGGACCCCTGCACCGTGCCCTTGCCGTCGAGCGTGCTCATCACCCGCAGCGCTGAGCCGCCCGTGTCCAGTCGCGCTCCCTTCGAAGTGAGCCGCACCGCACGGCTGTTGGCGAGGCTTGCCCCGTCCCGCAGCGCGAGGGTCCCCTTGCGGACCGTCGTCGTACCGGTGTACGTCACGGACGTGCCGGTGAGGGTCGTGGTCGCGGCACCGGACTGGACGAGTGCGCCGCTGCCGCCGATCCCCGACAGGGAGATCGGTGTGCGGGTGTTCCGTACGACGAGCGTCCCGTCGTTCACGATCCGCCGCCGGGCGGTGCCGGTGAGCAGGGAGCCGTCCCCGCCCGCCGCCCCCGAGCCCAGTCGCAGTACCGCGCCCTTCTCCACGGTCGTGGAGCCGTCGTAGTGCTGGGCGGCCGCGAAGGTGACGTCGTTGCCCTTGGTGCCGGCGATGACGACGTCCCCGGCACCGGGCGCGGCGAGGGTGTCGTGGTACTGGCCGCCGCCGATCGGGGCGCCGAGCGTCACCGGCCCGTCGTAGTCGAACGTCAGCCGGGACCGGCGTCCGCTGCGCTCGTGCAGGTTGATGTAGACGGTGTCCTTGGTGCCCGGCATGAAGATGCGATGGGTGGTGCCGTCGCCCCACTGGACGTCCGCGCCCTCGATGTTGGTGCCCCGCTTGTTCAACTGATGGGCGATGGCACGCCAGTTGAGGCCGGGGACGCTCAACGACGGGTTCGTGTCCCCGCCCCGGTCGCTGTAGCTGTACTGCCCGGTGAGGACGACCTTGCTGCCGGGCCGGGTGTGGACGTTCACGTCGCTGCCGTACTCGCGCTGGTAGAAGTCCTGGCGCAGGGTGATCGTCTGGTTCAGCGGGGTGTCGATGATCCATGAGCCCTGGTTGAGGATGGCGCGGGCGTTGGGCAGCGCCACCGGGTACTCGGGGCGGCCGACGGCCATTTCGGTGCCGTTGTCGATCACCCCGGAGAAGGGGTGGGTGCCCGCCAGGTCGAGGGTGCCCCACATGTTGCGGGGCTGGGTGACCAGTCCGGAGCCGCTGATCGTGCCGATGTTGAAGGTGCGGGTGAGCGAGAGGCGCAGGGTGCCGTCGACGCGGATGTTGAGCTGGTTGAGCCGGTATCCGGGGGTGTCGTAGGGGAAGTGGCCGATCAGTCCGGTGCCGCCGCCGGTGCCGTACTGCAGGGTGGTGCCGCGTTCGACCGTGATCGCGGGCGGGTCGGGGCGGGTGACCGTGGTGTACGGGTGGTTGCCGCCCTGGGTGCGCACCACCTGTTGCTGCCGGGCCTTCGGCAGGGTGAAGTCGCTGTCCCGGGTGAGGATCAGCGTCCCGCCGCCGCGGACGGTGAGCGTGCCCTCGCCGCGCAGGACGCCGTTGTACGTCGTCGTCCCGGAGGGCACGCTGATCAGCGTGTCGCCGGTGAGGGTCACGTCGCGGTTCGCGAGCACGTCGGCGGTGACGTCCCGGAGGCCTGCGGCCACGGCCGGGGGAGCGGTGGCCAGGAGGGCGGCGACGGCCGCGAGGGCGGCGACGGCCGCGCTGGAGGTGTGGAGGGGGCTGCGCACGGTTCGGAGACGGTCCGGGGCCACGGGCGATAACAGAAATTCGCGACCCCGCCGGAAACGTCCGGGTCCCGCCCCACCCGCTCCGGAAAAGGCTTTCTGTCAAGTCCCGTCAGACCCGTTGACCTGCTGGTAACACACCCTTACCTTTTCGGCGTTCGTCATTCCACATGTTGTTCGCCGTCCCGAACGCACCTGTGCTCTGTGAAGGTGGTCGTTCCCCGAGAGGTTTCCCCATGAGACGTGTGTACGCCACCCTGCTCGCCCTCTGTCTGGCGCTGATCGGCGCCCTCGCCACCGCCGGTCCCGCCCAGGCCGCGGCGGTGACCGTCCCGAACGGAGTCCAGTTCACCGACACCTCCGGCGCCGTCGTGCACGCCCACGGCGGCGGGGTCATCAAGGTCGGCAGCTACTACTACTGGTTCGGTGAGGACCGCAACGCGGACAACACCTTCCGGTACGTGGACGCCTACCGCTCCACCGACCTGAAGAACTGGGAGTTCAGGAACCATGTCCTGACCCAGTCCAGCGCCTCCGAGCTCGCCACCGCCTACATCGAGCGGCCCAAGGTCATCTACAACGCCTCCACCGGCAAGTTCGTGATGTGGATGCACAAGGAGAACGGCACCGACTACAGCGAGGCCCGCGCGGCCGTCGCCGTCTCCGACACCGTCGACGGGACCTACACCTACCAGGGCAGCTTCCGCCCCCTCGGCTCCTACATGTCCCGTGACATCACCACGTTCGTCGACACCGACGGCACCGGGTACATGATCTCCGCCGCCAACGAGAACTACGACCTGCACATCTACCGGCTCACCGCCGACTACACGGCCATCGACAGCCTGGTCGCCAACCCCTGGGCGGGCGGCCACCGTGAGGCGCCGGCCCTCTTCAAGCGCAACGGCGTCTACTTCATGCTCACGTCGGGCGCGACCGGCTGGAACCCCAACCAGCAGCAGTACGCCACCGCCACCAGCCTGTCCGGCCCCTGGACGTCGATGACGAACGTCGGCGACTCCACCGCCTACGGCTCCCAGACCGCCTACGTCCTGCCGATCCAGGGCACTTCGGGGACCTCCTACCTCTACATGGGCGACCGCTGGGGCAACTCCTTCAGCGGCACCGTCAACGACTCCCGTTATGTGTGGCTGCCGTTGACCTTCCCGACCTCGACGACGCTGTCCATGTCCTGGTACCCGGAGGTCACCGTGGACACGTCCGCCGGGACGGTCACCGGCACCAGCGCCACCTACAACACGCTGATCGCCCGGCACTCCGCCAAGTGCGCCGACGTGACCAGCCAGTCGCTGTGGCAGGGCACCCAGATCAAGCAGTACACCTGCAACGGCGGCAACAACCAGAAGTACTGGTTCAAGTCGGTCGGCAGCGGCTACTACCAGCTCGTCGCCCGCCACAGCTCCCTGTGCGTGCAGGAGAACACGAGCACCGTCAGCCAGGAGAACTGCGACTCCTCCGCCACCACCCAGCAGTGGTCCGTCACCGCCGGCGGCAGCTACGTGAACATCAAGTCCCGGGCGAGCGGCAAGTGCCTCGACGTGAGCGGGGCGTCCACCGCCAACTCGGCCGCCGTCATCACGTACACGTGCAACAGCGGTACGAACCAGCAGTGGACGCAGGGCTCATGACGTGACGTCAGGCGAGCAGGTCGATCGCGTCGATCGACGTGCCCGCGCTGAGGAAGGACGTCGTCCCCGAACCGCTCGCCACGTAGATCTTCAGCTGGTTGTAGGCGCTGGTGTCCGTCAGCCAGGCCGACGCCGGGACGCTGTAGGTGAACGTGTAGTTGTTGCCCCGGTAGGAGCCCACGGTCAGCGACCGGGTGCTCGGCTGGGTGGGCGGGGAGGGGACGGCCGACGTCCAGGTGTCGTTGACGACGATCTGCGGCCGGCCGTTGGCGTAGGCCGTCGTGACGCCGATGCGCAGGGTGTGCGCGGCGGCGGCCTGGGCGGCGGTCAGCCGGAAGTGGACGATGATGCCGCTGTTGACGTCCTTCCACAGATAGCAGGGGAAGGCGGACGTCTCGGTGCCGCTGCCGACGACCACGTTGCCGGTCCAGGCGGCGGCGCGGACGTCGGAGGGGTGTGCGTACGTCATCAGGTCGGCGTTCTTGAAGCCGCCGGGCGTGCCGTTCCAGTCACCGATCCGCCAGATCGCGCCCGCGTTGCTCGGATCGTTCGAGGAGGGGATGGCGATCGTGTTGAGGGTGGTCGTCCCGCCGGCGGACACGGTCACCTGTGTACTGTATACAGCCAACTCGCCTTTGTAGACCGTCAGCGTGTACGTCCCCGGCAGCGCCCCGCCGAGGGAGAAGTACCCGTCCGAGGCCCGCGCCGAGCCCCAGTACTGGGCCGCCGGGTTGGCGAGCCCCACCGTGTACGGGTACGCCGTGTCGCGCCCGCTGATGCCGACGCCCGCCACCCGGCCCCGGCCGCTCGCGGCCACGTACCCGGAGATGCCGAGGGAGTCCGCCCAGGACGTGGTGAGGGTGCCGGGGTAGAGGGACGAGGAGGGCGCGCCGCCGTCCGTGAAGGCGATGACGTAGGGGCCCTGGAGGCCGAAGCGCTGGGCCTCGGTCTGGTTCTCGCCGTAGTAGAGGATCTCGTAGAGGCCGCCGCCGTCGGCGCTCTGGTGACGCAGCAGGGAGCGGTAGAAGGGGCCGCCGGAGGCCTTCTCGTGGTTGCTGCGGACGATCCACAGGCCTACGGATCCCGTGGACCATCCGACGTAGTCGTAGTCGATCGCCCGCACCTTGGAGTAGTGCTTGGAGCGGGTCTGGCCGTCGGACTTCGCGAACACGTCGGAGGCCTCGATGGTGGAGGACGTGTAGGTGTAGGAGTCGGGCTCGTCGTTGAGGAACAGGCCCTTCTTCACGCGCACGATGTAGCGGGTGGCCGAGACCGAGCTGTCGGCCTTGTTGGTCCACAGGTAGACGTTGTTCTCGCCGCTGCGGGCCGCGTAGTAGTGCCTGAGCGTGCCGTAGGTGACCGAGATCAGGATCGTCGAACCGGACTGACCGATCGTCACCGTGGAGGTGCCGAGGCCGGATTCGATGTGGGAGTTCTTGCCGTCGTAGCCCTGGTACTCGGTGCCCTTGTAGACCAGCGAGGTCAGGTCGCCGTTGGTCTTGCTGACCTTGAAGACCAGGCTCGCGCCGGTGTCGACGACGTAGTTCGAGCCGTCGTCGCTCCAGCCGAAGCTCGCCGCGGAGGCGGCAGGGGCGAGCGGGCCGGTGAGGGCGGCGGTGCCGGCGGCGGCCGCGGCGGACAGGACGAAGGTACGGCGTCGGACCGGGTGGCTGTCGGATCCGGACATGGGGGGAGCCTCCTTCGGGAGGTGTGGGGTGTGCGGGTGTGGGAGAGAGTGACAGTTGAAACGATTTCGCGAAAGGGCTTTCACTGGCGGGAGGTTGGCAATCTTGTGAAATCGGTCCAAGGTCTAGAAAGCGCTTGCCAGAGGCGGTACGGTCCAGCCGCCAGGACTGCCGACGTGACGGAGGAGCCCCGAGTGAGACGTTTCACCATCGCCGTGCCGGCGGCGCTGACGCTGACGGCCGTTCTGACGGCCGTCCCCGCCCCAGCCCAGGCGCACGAGCACCGGCCCGAGCCCCTCGGCATCGACCACTGCACCGCCACCGCCTGCCACTTCGACGTCCCCGCCGGCACCTACGACGTCCGGGTCGTCCTCGGCGGCGACGCCGACTCCAGCACGTCCGTCAGCGGGGAGACCCGCAGAGCGCTGCTCGCCGAGACCGCGGTCCCGGCCGGCGCACGCGAGGTCCGCAGCTTCACGGTGAACGTCCGCACCCCCGAGGGCGAACCGACGGGCGCCGAGGGAACTCCCGGACTGGATCTGTCACTCGGCGGCTCCGCACCCGCCCTCGCGGACATCCGGGTCACCCCCGCCCGGCACGCCCGGCAGATCTTCCTCGTGGGCGACTCCACCGTGTGCGACCAGCCCGGCGACCCCTACACCGGCTGGGGCCAGGAGCTGCCGCAGTACCTGCGCCGGGGCGTCTCGGTCGCCAACTACGCGGACTCCGGCGAGAGTACGGTCACCTACCTGCAGAACCCGCAGCTCTGGGCCACCGTCCAGCCCCTGATCCGCCCCGGCGACCTGGTCCTGATCCAGCTCGCGCACAACGACAAGACGACCGACGAGGTGACGTACCGCACGAACCTCGAGACACTGGTGGCGGGGGTACGGGAGAAGGGCGGCAGGCCGGTCCTCGTCACCCCCATCGTGCGCCGCTGGTTCAACGCCGACGGCACGCTGAACAACGGAACGGCCCTGCTGGTCAACGGACTCGGCGTCGACCACCCGGCCGTGATCCGCTCGGTCGCCGCCGACCGGGACGTACCGCTGATCGACCTCACCGCCCGCACCAAGGCGCTGGTGGAGTCCCTGGGCGTCGATGGCTCCAAGGCGCTCTACCTGTACAACGAGAAACGCGACAACACGCACACCTCCGTGCACGGAGCCACGGTCTACGCGGGCCTGGTCCGCGACGAACTCGTCGCCCGGCATCTGGTGCCCCGGGGCACCGTGCGGGTGGGATGAACTCCTGGGGGCGCCCCGACCGGAACCGGGACGCCCCCAGGGCCTGACCCCCACGGGATCAGGGGCCGCACGGCTCCGAACCGGCCGGGACCAGGACCCGCCCAGCCACGACCCGCCGCGTGCCGAGAGAGAGACCGCCGATGCACCTGCCGCCGCCCGACCCCGCCCGCAGCCCCCGCACCGGCTTCACCCGCGCCCACTGGGAGGCCGCCGCCGACGCCCTGCTGGCCGCGGTGGAGCCGTACGCAACCGAGGACAGGGCCCTCTATCACGTCCCCGGCGACCGGCAGAGCTGGTCCGGCCGTCTCTCCGACGGACTGGAGGGCTACGCCCGCACCCTGCTCCTCGCCGCCTTCCGCCGCGACGAGACGGCCCTGCAGCGGTACGCGGACGGACTCGCGGCCGGAGTCTCGGGTGCCTGGCCCCGCATCGAGGACCGCGGTCAGCCGCTCGTCGAGGCCGCGTCGATCGCGCTCGCGCTGCGGCTGACCCGCCCGCTGCTCTGGGACCGCCTGGACGACTCCGTACGGCAGCGGGCCGCGGCCTGGCTCGGTGACGCCCTGACGGCCGAACCCTGGCCGTGCAACTGGGAGTTGTTCCCCGTCACGGTCGGTGGCTTCCTCCAGGAGATCGGGCACGAGACCGAGGCGTCCGGGAAGGCGGTCGACCGCGGACTGGAGCGGATCGAGCAGTGGTACGTCGGCGACGGCTGGTACACGGACGGCGACGGCCGGAAGTACGACTACTACAACGGCTGGGCGATGCACCTGTATCCGGTGCTGCACGCATGGCTCGCGGGCGACAGTCGACTGCTGACCGTATACGGTGAACGGTTGGCGGCCCACCTCGCCGACTACGCCCGCCTGTTCGGCGGCGACGGCGCCCCGATGCACCAGGGCCGCTCCCTCACCTACCGCTTCGCGACCACCGCGCCCCTGTGGCTGGGCGCCCTCACCGGCCACACCCCGCTGCCGCCCGGCGAGACCCGCCGACTGGCCTCGGGCGCGCTGAAGTACTTCCTGGACCGGGGCGCCGTCGACGCACGCGGACTGCTCACCCTCGGCTGGCACGGCCCCGACCCCACCGTCCTCCAGGGCTACTCGGGCCCCGCCTCCCCCTACTGGGCGAGCAAGGGGTTCCTGGGCCTGCTGCTGCCGCCGGACCACGAGGTCTGGACCGCGGTGGAGGAACCCGGCCCGGCGGAACGGGAGGACGCGGTGACGGCGGTCGCCGCGCCCAACTGGCTGCTGCAGTCGACCCGTGCGGACGGTGTGGTCCGGCTGCACAACCACGGCAGCGAGGACGTCCGCTACGACCCGTACTACACGCGGCTGGCGTACTCGACGGTGACGGCGCCCGCGGCGTCGTACGACAACAGTGTGATCGTCGGGGGAGACCCGGGACGTACGGGTATCCAGCCGCTGGGCGCCGGGGACGGCTGGGTGGCCTCGCGGCACACCGTGGGGGGCGGGGTACGGGTCACCAGTGTCGTCCTGGCGCACGGCGCGACGGAGGTGCGGGCCCATCTGGTGACGGGGGCGGAGCCCGGGACGCCGGTGCGGGTGACGGGGTGGAGCGCCGGGGACGGACTGCGGGCGGAACTCGTCGCGGCCCACGGTCTGGAGGCCGTTGCCGACGACTCCTCCACCTCCTCGCTCGCAGGTACGACGGGAGACGGCTCCACCCTCTTCGTGGCGCTCGCCCGGCTCACCGCCGCACCGGAAACCGTCCCCCTGGAGGAGACGGTTTCCGTACGGGCGGACGGACCGGACGGGATCCGGGTGCGCTGGAGCGGTGGCCCCGAGATCCGGGTGACCCTGTCGGGGGACGCCGTACGGGTCAGGGCTTGAGGCGCGCGATCCGCAGGGTGGTCGTGGTCGGCGAGGCACCGGTGAGCGGCTTGGCGTAGGCCGGCGTCACGGGGGCGTACGCCCAGATCAGCGTGGAGTCCTTGAGGACCGCGATGTCACCGCTGATCCGGGTGCTCACCACCTTGTCCGCGCTCTGGAACGCGCCGGTCCAGTCGATGAGCCGCAGATGGGTGCCGGTGAAGGTGCCCGTGCAGGTGCCGGCGGCGCACTTGGCGTTCTTCAGGGACTCCCAGGACACCAGGAGCCGGTCCTTGCCGTACGGGGCGAGGTGGACGTTGACGTTCTCCGTGCCGGCCGCGCTCGTGAGGTAGACCGCCTTGCCGGGGCCGGAGTTGCGGTTCTTCATGAAGGCCACGGCGACCTGGTGGGTGCCGGTCTTCGGCTTGACGGTCCAGCCGCGCCCGCTGGAGTCGTCCGGGTTCTTCTTCGCGGAGGCGGCCCCGCGCGAGGCGAACGCGGTGGCGTACCGGCCGGTGGAGGACTTCACGAGGTCGCCGGTACGGCCCGGGAACGTGCCGCCGCAGTAACCGGCCCAGCACTGCTCGCGCTGCACGACCGGAGCGACGTCCGGAGCGCCGATCTTCGTGGACACGAACAGCCCCGAACGCCAGTCGTCGAAACACAGGGAGGTGAACGCGCCGGTGGTCTCGGCGTGCAGCGCGATGCCCTCGTTGTGGCTGCAGCCCCAGTCCCAGCCGCCGCCCAGCTTGGCGCCCTTGGCGCTGACGTACTGCAGTTTGTCGCCGAAGTGCCCGTCGGCGAAGCCGCCGGCGCCGTGCACGACGAAGTACGCGCCGTACTTGGTGCCGTTCCAGGTGAGCTGGCCGTCGAGGCCCGGAGAGGTGTCGTTCGACGCGGTGCCGGTGAGCTTGGTGCGGAAGGTCTGCTTGCCGCCCGTGTACCGGATGATCGCGGCCGCCGTCTCCTTCCACTTGTTGGTGTCGGAGACACGGGTGAGCAGCGCGAAGCCGTTGTTGTGCGCGACCAGGCCGCCGACCTCCTTGGCCCCCTTGACGACCGTGTCCGCGCCCGAGCGCTTCCCGGCGGCGGTCAGCGGGGTGACATGGATACCGTCCGCGGCGGGCCAGGCCACCCGCAGGGTGCCGTTCGGGGCCACCGCGGTCGTCGTCCGGGTCCACTCGCGCGTGTTGTTGTACCCGGCCGACAGGTAGGGGAACTTGGCGGTGAGGGCCACGGCGGTGGTGGTGGGGGTGAGGTTCGCGGCGGTGGCGGGCGCGGCCCCGGCGGTGGCGTACCACGCGCCGGCGAGCACCCCGGCGGCGGCCAGGGCGCCGATCGCGGGCTTGCGGGCCGCGCGGATGCGGCGGTGGCGCGTTGTGCGTCGTGCAGATGTCATGGCCTGTTGTCGCCACGGGGCCGGAAAGGGTTGCCGGGGAAGAGAGGAATTCCCGCCACGGGAGGGTGCGACGGGAGTGCCGGGCTTTCGGGGCCGGTGTTTTTCGCGTTGCCGCGGATCACGGTGTGCACAACAATCCCCGCATGACTTCTGCCATCCGTCATGTGACGATCGACTGCTCCGACGCCTACGCCCTCGCCGGCTTCTGGTCCGAGGCGCTCGGACTGCCCCGCCACGAGGACGACAAGCCCGGCGACGAGGAGGCGCTGATCGCGGGCGCGGGACTGCTCTTCGTGACCGTGCCGGAGGCCAAGACTGTCAAGAACCGGGTGCACTTCGACCTCCAGCCGCAGGACCGCACGCGGGAGGAGGAGGTCGAGCGGCTGCTCGCCCTCGGCGCCACACTCGTCTCCGACATGCGCAGGTCCGACGGCACGGGGTGGGTCGTCCTCGCGGACCCGGAGGGCAACGAGTTCTGCGTGGAGCGCGCCGAGTCGGAACGGGCCGCCACCGCCGCGGGCTGAGCGACGCCGGACGGCCGTGGCGCGGCCGACGCGAAGGGATCGGGCCCCGGCCCGAGGCCGCGGGTCAGGCCTCTCCGGCCCTCTCCCGGGGCCAGTGCGTCAAAGCCATGTGCAGGGCGTCGACCGCCTTCTCCCAGGACCGCTGTACGTCCCGGGGCGCGCCGAACGACCCGCCGGCCTCCAGCGCGCAGTACCCGTGGAACGTGCTGCGCAGCAGGCGGACGGCGTCGGTGAGGTCGGGTTCGGTGAGGCCGTAGGCGCGGAGCATGCCGTGGGTGATCTCGGCGGTGCGGCGCATCGCGGCGGAGTCGACGGCGATGTCCTGGTCGATACGGATCTGCCCGGCCGCGTACCGCCCCGGGTGCTGGAGGGCGTACGCGCGGTAGGCCCCGGCGAAGGCGGCGAGCGCGTCCTTGCCGGCGAGCCCGGCGACGGCCGGCGCGATCCGGTCGATCATCTCGCCGCCGACGAACAGCGCGAGCCGCGTCCGCAGGTCCTTGAGGTTCTTGACGTGGGAGTACAGGCTCGCGTCCTTCACGCCGAAGCGCCGGGCCAGCGCCGAGATGGTGACGCCGTCGGAGCCCACCTCGTCGGCCAGTTCGGCGGCGGCCGCGACCAGACGGTCGGCGGTGAGGCCGGCTCGGGGCATGGGGGACCGCCTTGGATGCTCGGGCCTGGACAGTTCGGGGGAAATCCTAAGGGGACCGGCGCATCCTCCCGAGGCCGCGACGGCCCGCCGCCGGGACCGGGACCGGTCAGGTGTGCGGATGGAGTCCGTTCGGCAGTGCGGTGTACGCCGGCTTCGCCGCGTAGCTCTCGGTGTACGGCGGCGCCGCCCGGTATCCGCTGAACGTGCCCGGCGCCCACGAACTGGGTCGCCGCCGGCGGACGTAAGGTTGCCGGGGAACCGGCCGGGGAGGGGGACGCGTGGTCCACCGGGGGTTGCGCGGTGGCCGCTCACGGCGGACCGCTTCGGGCAGCGGCGGCCGACCTGTCTGCGCACGGTGACCTGCGTGCGGTGGGCGCCGAGGCGCCCCACCGCCCACGCGGCGGTCGGCACGACGGCCCCCGGCGCCGCGCCCTCGGCCTGTGCCGTCGTCATGCCGTCCGCCCTCTCAGCCCTGGTAGGGGTGGACGCGCCGCGCTTCCCGCAACGCCCGCCCCCACCAGATGAGTTGACCGAGCATGCCCTTGGCGGCGCCCTCGCAGACCGCTGCGTCTCGGGGGCGGCCGTCCTCACCGAGCCCGGACCACGGGCCGTGCAGACTGACCGCGTCGCGGACGGTCATGGCCTGCAACTCGGCGAAGACCAGCCGCAGTTGCTCCACCGCCCGGACTCCGCCGGCCAGTCCGCCGTACGACACGAAACCGACCGGCTTGGCCTGCCACTGCGGGTGGTGCCAGTCGATGAAGTTCTTCAGCGCGGCCGGGAAGCTGTGGTTGTACTCGGGCGTGACGACGACGAAGGCGTCGGCGGCGGCCAGCCGCGGTGACACGTCCGCGAGCGCGGCCGCCGCCTCGGGGCTCGGTGCTCCGCCCCAGCCGGGCATGACCAGGGGCAGATCCACGTCCGCGAGATCGATGACGTCCAGGTCCAGGCCGTCGTGGCCGACGGCGGTGCCGAGGAACCACTCGGCCACACCGCGGCCCTGACGGCCCTCGCGGACACTCCCGACGACGACGGCGACCCGCAAGGGGTGCGCGTCCTCGGTGGCGACGGTGCCGGCATCTGCGACGGTGGTCATGGGCATGGGTGTTCCCCTTCTCGGTCCACGAAGTACAACGATCGTTGTTAAAGTACAACGCTCGTTGTAGAAATTACAACGCTCGTTGTCATTCGGCGGGGGGTGAGTGAGGATGGGGCGGGAGAGGACGTGAGGAGACACGGTGGGCAGCACCAACGACGCCTGGATGGCGGAGGCGCGACTGGACCAGTCGCCCCGCAAGCTTCAGAAGCGGGTCGCGATGGCGGGCGCGGCCTGCGCGGTCTTCGGACGGGAGGGGTACGCGCGCGCCTCGGTCGACACGCTCGCCGCCGAGGCCGGGGTGTCGACCCGCACGCTCTACAACCACTTCCCCGGCGGCAAGGCCCAGCTGTTCCGTACCGTCGTCACCTGGACCTCCGGCGAGGTCAAGGACGCCCAGATCGCCCGGCTGCACGCGGTACTGGCCCCCGGACGGCCGCCCCGCCCGGAGGACCTGGAACGTGACCTCGTCGCACTCGCCCGCGGTTTCGTCGGACTCATGGAGGACTACCCGAACCACTACGCGCTGGTCCGGCACATCCACGCCGAGGCCGACCACGTGCCGCCGGAGGTGCTCCAGGCCTGGCGGGACGCCGGCCCGCGACCGGCCGACGAGGCGCTCGCCGAGGCGTTCGCGGGCCTGGCCGAGGCCGGCCTGCTCGACCTGCGCGGCGACGCGCCCCTCGCCGCCGCGCACTTCATGGCCCTGATCTCGCACACCCTCACCCAGCAGTCCCACTACGGAGTGCTGCCCCTGCCCCCGCAGGAGAGGGAACGCCTGATCACCGGCGGTGTCGCGGTGTTCGTCCGGGCCTACCGGACGCCCTGAGCCCGCCCGTCAGCCGTTCACCCCGGTGTACTTCCCGAGGCTCCACCGCCACAGCAGCCGGGAGCCCAGGTACGCCAGGACGCCCAGCAGGGGGGAGGCCGTCGCCAGCCAGTGGGGGACGCCGGTGCCGTGGCCGGTGAGGACGGCGGCCGGGAAGTAGGCGACGAACGCGAGCGGAAGGCCGTAGGTCAGCAGACCCCCGACCGCCCGGGGCAGCACGTTCAGCGGATAGCTGCCGAAGGTGCCGAGGAGTTCCTCCAGCCAACCGCTCCAGTAGTCGGCGGCCGGGAAACGCAGCGCGGCGCAGGCCACCGCCGTGAACAACGCCGCCTCCAGCAGCATGCCGCCCACGACCGCGGCGACCAGATACGAGATCCGGCCCGCCGTCCAGTCCAGATGACTGCGGCCGAGCGCGCCCGCCATCAGGCCCGTCGCCACCGTCAGATCGCCGATCGCGTTGGTCGGGAAGTAGGCGAGCTGGACCTGGCGGTGCACCGGCATGGGGCGCAGCAGATAGACGTCGATCTTCCCTTCCTGGATCTGCCGCCCGATGAAGTGCACCCGTCCCAACAGCAGCACCATCAGCCCGTGCGCGAGCATCCGGATCGCCGGGATCAGCAGCACCTCCGAGCTGTCCCAGCCGCCCATTCCGGTGAACCGGGACAGCAGCACGGTCGCGAACACGATCACCGACACCTGCCAGATCGCGCCGATCGCGATGTTCAGCAGGAACTCGGCCCGGTACTCCATCGAGGAACGGATGTTGAGCAGCGTGATGCGCCACGCGATCCGCAGGGCCTTCACCGACACCTCAGCCTCCCTGCGAGATCACACGCCGCGCGGCCTGCCGCCACACCCACCGGGTGAACAGCGCCAGCGCCAGCGCCCAGCCGGCCTGCACGGCCAACTGGGCCGCGGCTTCGGACAGTCGCACCCGGCCGATGTAGATCGACAGCGGAACGTTCAGCGTCGCCTGGAACGGCAGGAAACCGCTCAGCCGGATGAACCAGTCCGGGAAGAACCACAGCGGCGCGTACACCCCGGACAGCAGGTTCTGCGCGAAGATCAGGATCAGCATCGCCGAGTTGTTGCGGATGGTGAAGAAGCAGAGCTGGTCCAGGAGGAGCATCACGTAGTACAGCACCAACTGGCCGAGCAGCAGACTGACCGCGAACACCCCGGCCACGGCGGCCGACTTCGGCGGGTCGATCACCCCGGCCGCCAGACACACCGCGAATCCGGCCAGCGCCCACGCGAAGCCGTACACCTGCTCCCCGAACGCGCGCAGGGCGTAGTAGCGCGAGGGCGGCAGCGGCCGCAGGTACCAGTAGACGATGGTGCCGTAGTGCATGTGCTGGATCACCGTGTCCCGGCCGGCGGACTGGTCCAACTGCCGGATACGGGACGCCAGTACGGCCAGGACGGCGTATGTGACCGCCTGCCCCTCGTCGAGTCCGGCGGTGGTGCCGGTGCGCGCGTACAGGCCGTGCCACAGCGAGGCCACCAGCACCACCTGCACGGTCAGCCGGAGCAGCACCGCCGTCATCCGGGGCGGGGCGTGCAGCTCGCCCAGCGGGGTGACGCGGGCCGCGCGCCAGGCGGGCACGGTCGCCGTCACGCCGCGTCCGCGTGGATGTAGGCGGCCCGCATCACGTCCTCCAGATCGGCCTCGTCCAGCGCGATGTCCGACACCTCGTACCGCTCGATGACCGACTTCAGCGCCTGGTGCACGGTCGGCGCGGCCGACCCGTCCGGACCGAACACCACCCGGGCGCCCTCCCGGCGGACCACCGCGATCCCCGGCAGGGCGGCGACCTCGGCGTGCGGATCGGCGAGCGTCGCCCGCACCTGCCAGGTGGAGCCGAACGTGCGGCGGATCTCGTCGAGCGTGCCGTCGAGCACCAGCCGGCCGTGGTTGACCAGCACCACCCGCTCGGCGAGCCGCTCGACCTCCGTCATGTCGTGCGTGGTCAACAGGACCGTACGGCCCCGCTGTTCGACCTGGTGCCGGAGGAACTCCCGGACCTGCTCCTTGACCACCACGTCCATGCCGATGGTGGGTTCGTCGAGGAACACGACGGGTGGATCGTGCAGCAGCGCGGCCGCCAGATCGCAGCGCACCCGCTGGCCGAGGGAGAGATGCCGGACCCGGGTGTCCCAGAACGAGGACAGCGCCAGCAGGTCGTCGAACTCCGCGAGCCGGGCGCTGTGTTCGGCCTTCGGCACCTCGTAGATGTCCCGGAGGATCGAGAACGACTCGCGCACCGGCAGATCCCACCACAACTGGGTGCGCTGCCCGAACACCGCGCCGATGTTCCGGGCGTTGCGCTCCCGGTCCTCGTACGGCACGACCCCCGCGACCCGGGCCTCGCCGGAGGTGGGGGTGAGGATGCCGGTGAGCATCTTGATGGTGGTCGACTTGCCGGCGCCGTTCGGGCCGAGCAGGGCGAGGAGTTCGCCCGAGTCCACGTCGAAGGTGATGTCGCTGACCGCGTGTTTGGCCACCCGCTCCGGGTTGACCAGGGAACGCAGGGCTCCGGCGAAGCCGGGTCGGCGGACGGTGGTGTGGAAGGTGCGGGACAGACCGCGCACCTGGATGGTGCCGCTCACTCGTTCAACCTCCAGTGAAGCGCGGCCGGCCGACGGGGCTGGCACGGCCGCGGGAGAGGTCCTCACATTGTCCGAATGTCGATCAAATGGTCAATCGGTTAATCGGCCGCCGTCCGTCGGCCGACGGTCACCCGGTGGTCGTGAACACGAACGAGAACTCGGCCGGGGCGGCGTTCAGGAAGTACTGCGGCAGCGGGCCCGGTCCGCACGACTGTGAGCCGAGGCCGTGCTGGCCGTGGTCGAGGTTGACCCAGACCGTGTCGCCCGGCGTGAGATCGGTGCGGTGACGGGCGGCGTCCAGGTGCTCGCTGGTCCAGCGCCGGGCGGTGAACCAGAACTCCGGGGCGCCCTCGACGCGCAGTCCGCCGAGCTCCGCCCAGCGGACGTCGGCGCGGGCGCCGTTCTCCTGCGGACGGACGTAGGGAGTCTGCATACGATCCACCGTCGACTGCCAACGGCCCACCGCCGACGCCATCCTGCTGTCCGGATACGCCTCCCCGGGCCCACCGCCGTACCAGGTCACCGCGTCCGCCTCGGCCAGTCCGAAGCGCACGCCGAGCCGGGGCAGGGGCACGGTCCAGTCGCCTTCGGGGGTGACGGAGACGGTCAGCTGTACGCGATCGCCGTCGGACCGCCATGTGTATACCGTCGACAGTCCCACCTCGCGGGCCGCCGGAGCCACCCGCGTCCGTACCGTCAGCGTGTCCGCCCCGAGCTCCACCGCGTCGAGGCGGTGCCGCATCCGGTGCAGGCCCACCTCGCGCCAGAGCACGCCGTGGCGGAGGTGCGACTGCCAGTCCGCGCCGTCGTCGTTGTCGGTGGTGGCCCGCCACACGTCCAGCCGCAGACCGGTGACCTCCACCGGGCCGATGGCGCGCAGCGCGCCCGTGCGGGCGTCGAAGGAGGCCGGGCCCAGGGTGATCAGCCGTCCCTCGGCGACCGGGCCGACGGTGGCCGCGACGGACGGTACGGCACGGGGCGCGAGGGGGATCTGACCCCACGCCACCCCATGGCCGGCGGAGGACCAGGCGGTGTCCTCGGCGAGCACGGCACGGACCGTCCAGCCCGTCTCCGCGCCGGCCGGGACGTCCGCCGGGGGCGGGGGCAGCTTCACGTCCGCGGACTCGCCCGCCGCGAGCGCGGGCGCGGGCAGCGTCCCCGACGCGACGGTCTCGCCGTCGGCCTCGAACGACCAGGTGAAGGCCAGCGCCGACAGGTCGGCGAAGTCCTGCTTGTTGGTGACGCGGACGGTGCCGTCGCCGGAGCCCTCGATGCCGACCGGCTCGATCACCTTCTTGAACTCGGTGAGGCCGGGGGAGGGGGTCCGGTCGGGCAGGAGCAGGCCGTCGCAGACGAAGTTCCCGTCGTGCAGTTCCTCGCCGAAGTCGCCGCCGTAGGCGTGGCCCAGCGTGGGGTGCTCGATGCCGTGGTCGATCCACTCCCAGACGAAGCCGCCCTGGACGCGGTCGTACCCCTCGAAGATCCGCTGGTAGTCGGCGAGTCCGCCCGGGCCGTTGCCCATGGCGTGGGCGTACTCGCACAGGATGAAGGGGAGCCGGCGCCGCCTGAGGGTGCCGCCGTCCAGTGCGCGGCCGATCCGCTCGACCTCCTCGTGGGAGGCGTACATACGGGAGTACACGTCGGTGTCGCGGCAGCTCCAGTCGCCCTCGTAGTGCACGAGGCGTGAGGTGTCGCGGGTGTGGATCCACTCGGCCATCGCGGTCAGTCCGCGGCCGGTGCCGGCCTCGTTGCCGAGGGACCAGATCACCACCGACGGGTGGTTCTTGTCGCGTTCGACCATGCGGGCGGCGCGGTCCAGCAGGGCCGGCGTCCAGCGGTCGTCGTCGACGGGGTTGTCCCGCCAGTCCTGCTCGACGAAGCCGTGGGTCTCCAGGTCGCACTCGTCGATCACCCACAGCCCGTACTCGTCGCACAGGTCGAGGAAGGCGGGGTGGGGCGGGTAGTGCGAGGTGCGGACGGCGTTGACGTTGTGCCGCTTCATCAGCAGCACGTCCTCGCGCATCGTCTCCAGGTCCAGGGCGCGGCCCCGCCGCGGATGCCACTCGTGCCGGTTGACGCCCTTGAAGAGGACGGGCCTGCCGTTGACCTTGATCAGTCCGTCGGACAGCTCCACCGTGCGGAAGCCGATCCGCAGCGGCACCCGCTCGCCCCCGGTCGTGAGGACACCGTCGTACAGCCGGGGCGTCTCCGCGGTCCACGGCCGGACCGGGACGGTGACCGGCTCCCCGGTCGCGACATCGATGTCGAGAGCGGGCACGGTCACGCGCCCGTCGACGTCGGAGTCGACGCGCAGGGTGCCCTCGCCCGTGACGTGGTCGTAGGAGGCGTGCACGAAGAAGTCGAGCGCGCCGCCCTCCGGCCGGTGCAGCAGGGTCACCTCACGGAAGATGCCCGGCAGCCACCACTGGTCCTGGTCCTCCAGGTAGGAGCCCGCCGACCACTGATGGACCCGCACCGCCAGCACGTTGTCCACAGTCTTCAGCAGATGGCCGACCGCGAACTCGTGCGCCAGCCGCGACCCCTTGAACTCGCCGAGTTCCGTCCCGTTCAGCCATACCCGGGCGCAGGACTCGACCCCGTCGAACCGCAGGACGGCCCCGCCCTCCGACAGCTCGGGCCAGTCCGCCGGCAGGTCGAAGACCCGCAGATGGTCGCCGGTCGGGTTCTCGGTCGGCACCCGGGGCGGGTCGACCGGGAACGGATAGAGGTGGTTGGTGTAGATCGGCGCACCGAAGGCGCCCTCGCCCTGAAGGACCCAGTGGCCGGGGACCGTGACCTCGGCCCAGTCCCCGGCGTCGTACCCCTCCTCGGCGAACGAGTCGTCCTCGGCGTCCGCCGTCGGGGACAGCCGGAAACGCCACCTGCCGTCGAGCGAGAGCGACCTCGCGTCCGAGGACGCGTACCAGGCGCGGGGCGCGAGCGCCCCGCTGCCCGGCGACACGTCCTCGACGTAGTCGACGGCCGTCGTCCTGTCGGTGGTGCCGGTGGTGCCGGTCGTGCCGGTGGTGCGGAGGGACATCTGTCTCCTAGCTCAGCCCTTGATGCCGGTCTGCGCGATCCCCTGCACCAGCCAGCGCTGGAGGAACAGGAAGACGAGCAGCAGGGGCAGGATGGAAATGGCGGTGGCCATGAAGATCAGGTGGTAGTTGACGGTCTGGTTCGTCATGTACGACGACAGCGCGACCTGCACGGTCCAGGCGCTCGGGTCCTGGCCGATCACCAGGGGCCACAGGAAGGAGTTCCATCCGTTGATGAAGGTGATCGTCGCGATCGCGGCGAAGAAGTTCAGCGAGTTCGGTACGACGACGCGCCAGTACGCGCCCCAGTAACCGAGCCCGTCCACCCGTGCCGCCTCCTCCAGCTCCTTGGGGAACCCCAGGAAGTACTGCCGGAAGAGGAAGCAGGTGAAACCACTGAAGAGGCCCGGGACGATGAGACCTCGGTAGCTGTCGACCCAGCCGAGGGACGACACCAGCACGAAGCTGGGGACGAAGGTGACGGCCGTCGGCACCATCAGGGTGACCAGCACGGCGTAGAAGACCTTGTTGGCGTGCCGGTACGGGATGCGCGCGAGGCCATAGCCGGCGAGCGAGCACACCAGGAGGATGCCCGTGGTGTGCAGGACGGCGACGACCACGGAGTTCCACATGGCGTGGGCGAAGTCGACCGTGACGTCGTCGAACGGCTCGGTGATGTTGCCCCACTGGATGTCGGTGGGGAACCACTTCCAGTTCTCGCCCGTGATCTCCCGGTCCGTCATCAGGGCGTTGCGGATGATCAGATAGAACGGGATCAGGAAGAGCAGCCCGGCGATGCCGGTCGCGACGTACAGGCCGGTGTTGCCGATGACTCCGCCGCCACGCCTGGCCTTGACCGGCGCGGTGGTCTCCTTGAAGTCGGGTGCGGTGGTGCTCACTTGGACTCCTCACCCCTTCCGAAGCCCATGAACTTGCCCTGCAACAGCGTGACGACGCAGATGAGCAGGGTCAGGACGACGGCGCCCGCGCTGCCCGCGCCGTAGTTCTGGTTCTCGCCCAGCGCCATCTTGTACAGCTCGACCAGCGGTGGCTGGCCCCAGGTGGTCTTGGAGAGGAGGTTGTAGAACTCGTCGAATGCCTGGTAGGCGGCGATGAGCAGGAGCAGGATCACCGCGGTGGAGGTGGCCCGCAGCTGGGGCAGGGTGATGTACCGGAAGGTCTGCCAGCCCGGCTTGGCGCCGTCGATGGCGGCCGCCTCGTACAGCTCCTGCGGGATGTTCTGCAGCGCCGCGAGGAACAGGATCATGTAGAAGCCGGACTGGAGCCACAGCCGGACGGTCACGATGACCAGCCAGTACCAGGGCGGATCGGGGTTGGCGAGCCAGGCGATGTTCTCGACGCCGAACCAGCCGAGCACCGTGTTGGCCAGACCGAAGCGGACGCCGTTGAAGATGGACATCTTCCAGATCAGCGAGGCGGCGACATAGCTGCACGCGGTCGGCAGGAAGAACACCGACCGGAAGAACGCCCGCATGAACCGCAGCCGGTTGACCAGCAGCGCCAGGCCCAGCGAGAGGGCCCAGGTGGCGGGGACGATGAACGCGGCGAACACGGTGAAGGTGACGAGGGAGTTGCGGAAGTCCGTGTCGGTGAGGATCTGCTTGTAGTTGGCGAAGCCGACGAACTCGCTCGGCGTGACCGTGAAGCGTGCCTCGAAGAAGCTGAGGTACATGCTCCAGACGATCGGCACGAAGACGAAGATCACCAGGCCGATCAGGAACGGCCCGGTGAAGAGCCAGAAGTTGAAGGTGCTGCTCGCCCGCAGGCCCCGCCGCGGCCGGGTCGTTGCGACCTCGGCCGGGGCGGGCTGGGCGACCTTGCGCGGGGTGGCGGTCGACATGGTCGTGATCCGTCCGGCGGCCTAACCGAACAGCTTCTTGAGCTCGGCGTCGACCTTCTTCTCGGCGGCGTCGAGCTGGGCCTTCGGGTCGCCGTTCTTACGGACGGAGTTGGCCATCACGTCGTTGATCGAGGAGATCATGGCCTGCGTCCAGCCGATGTTGTCGAAGTGGCCGAACTCGTTGAAGAGCTTCACGCCCTCGGCCGGGAGGCCGGACTTCAGCTTGGTCGCGGACTGGGCGATCGAGGTGCGCGGCGGGATGTGGAAGCCGTAGGAGGTGGCGAAGTCCTCCTGGTACTGCTTCTGCTCGATCCACAGCCACTTGACGTATTCCTTGGCCGCCTCGACGTTGTCGCCCTTGGCGTTGACGAACATCGACCAACCGCCGTTGGTGACCGACTGCTTGCCCGCGGAACCGACCTTCGGGAACGGGAAGATGCCGATGTCGTCGCCGAGCGCCTGCTGCATGGCCGGCATGGCCCACATGCCGCACCACTGGATCGCGGTCAGGCCCTGGGTGAACGCCGACGGGTCCCACCAGTCGGCGGGGGCGTCGAGGAGCAGGTTGCCGCTGGTGAACAGGCCACGCAGCTGCTTGAGGCCCTCGGCGACCGCGTCGGTGTTGAAGGCGACCTTGTGGTCCTCGGTGAGGGTGTCGGCGCCGGCCGACCAGATCAGCGGGCTCTGCACCGGGGTGAGGTCGTTGCCGAGGAAGGCGCCCTTGACCTTGCTGGTCTTGAGCTTGGCGGCGGCCTCGACCAGCTCCTCCAGCGTCTGCGGCACCTCGATCTTCGCCTTCTCGAACAGCGAGGGCCGGTAGAAGAAGAACTGCGGGTCGTCGATCATCCGGACCCCGTAGATCTTCCCGTCGACCGTGTGCGACTTGATGTCGGCCGGGTTGAAGTCGTCCTTGACCGGCTCGATGATGTCGGTCAGGTCGGCCACCTGACCGCTCTTGACGAGCTGGATCTGCGGGTGGAACTCGAAGACGTCGGGCGCGTTCTTGGTGAGCAGCGCGGCGAAGAGCTTCTGCTCGAACTGGGAGCCGGTGATCCACTGCGTGGTCACATTGGCGTCCTTGTAGGCCTTCGCGTAGCGCTTGACGGCCTGCTCGACACCCGCCTCGCCGTACGCGTGGAAGTACTGGACGAGGTTCTTGCCCGAGCCGCCGCTCCCGCCGCGCCCGTTGTTGCCGCCGCAGGCGGCCAGGGTTCCGGCCGCGGCCATACCCGCCGCGGCCCGGAACAGGGAACGGCGGGACCAGTTGCTGTTGCTCATTGCCGACATGCTGGACGTCCTTGTCTCGAAGTACGGCTACGGCTCTGCCGATCGGCGTCAGGTGGCTCAATTCCTGTCGCGGAGCGGGACGTTAACCTTCGGCTAAGGCTTCGGCAAGGGGTTGGACGAAGTCTGTTCGAAGCGTTGTGATCGGTTCGGGATCACGAACGGACGCCCTTGAGGGCACGCCGCAGCACGGGGTGTGGGGCGCCCGGGAACGGGTAACGCGGGCGTGGGAAAAGGGGGTTGAGGGCCGCCGGTGTCAGGGGCCGGCGGCCCTCGGCTCACGAGGCGGACGCGGTGCGGCTCCTGGCCGGGGCGGTGCGCTTGGTGCTCCGCTGCCCGACCGACTGCAGCGCCCCTTCGAGCGCGAACGTCGCCGCGCCCAGGCAGACCGGGTCGGTGGGGATCGGCGAGAGGACGATCCGGCTGGCGGCCAGCGGCCGTTTCAGCGCGTGCCGGGCGACGGCCCCCCGCACCTCCTCGAGGAGGGGCTCGCCGAGCCGGGCCGCGACCCAGCTGCTCAGCACGACCACCTCGGGATTGAGCACGTTGACCAGGACGGCGACGGCCGCGCCGAGGTATCGGGCCGTGTCCCGTACGACCTTGACGGCGTCCGGTTCCCCCGCGGTGACCCCGGCCGCCAGGGCGTCGATGGTCGCCGTCTGGTCGCCGGGGTGCAACAGAGCGCTCCGCGGGCTGAGTTCCCGCAGATTCTGCATGATCCCGAGCGCGCCGACGTAGGTCTCCACACAGCCGTGGTTGCCGCAGCGGCACAGCCGTCCGTCGAGCACGAGCGTGGTGTGCCCCCACTCGCCGGCGCTGTTGCTGACGCCCCGGTGCAGACCGCCGCCGAGGACGAGACCGGCGCCCACGCCCGTGCCGAGGTTCACCACGACCGCGTCGCCGTGTCCGCGCGCCGCCCCGAACCACAGCTCGGCGACCGCGCTGGCCCGCAGCGGATTGTCCAGGTACAGGGGATACGCGATGTGTTCGGAGAGCAGATCGAGCAACGGTACGTCGTGCCAGTCCCAGTTGGGCGCGTACTCGGCGATGCCGGTGTCCCGGTCCACCTGCCCCGGCACGCTCACCCCGACCCCGAGCACCCGCGCCGCGTCCACCCCGGCCTGCGCGACCACCGAGCCGACGGCCGCGGCGACATGGCCGACCACCTCTGCCGGGCGGCTCTCGCCGGGCGGTGTGTTCTCCTCGGCGCGGGCCAGCACGTTCAGCGCCAGGTCGAACAGCTCGACATGGACGTACGTCTCCGCGATGTCGACGCCGATCAACGCGCCCCCCGACGCGTTGACGGCCACGAGGCCCCGGGGGCGGCCGCCCGCCGAGTCCTCGAACCCGACCTCCGTGATCATACGGAGGTCGAGCAGCTCACCGACGAGGGTGGCGACCGTGGCGAGGGACAGCCCCGTGGCGGCGGCCAGCTCCTGCCGGGAGGTGGGCGAGGCGGCGATGATCTGGCGCAGCACCTCGTAGCGGTTCGCGGTGCGGATGTCCCGTGATGTGCCGCGCTTCATCGAGCTCCCTTCGCCCTCCGGCACCGAGGCCGGTAGCGGCGACGGCACCGGCGCGGCGACAGGCTATGGCGTGGCACGACGTTCGACAAGGGGTTAGGAAAGGGGCTTTATAAAGTCCCCCACGCCGTCGGGCGCGGTATGGCGCGTTCAGGTCCCCAGGACGTCCCGTACGAAGGCGTTGGCGAACTTCCCGGCGGGATCCAGCTCCCGTACGAGGGCCGCGAACTCCTCGACGCGGGGATACCGTTCGCGCAGCGCCGGGGCCGGGATCTCGAACACCTTTCCCCAGTGCGGCCGCGGGGAGAAAGGTTCCAGCGCGGCCTCCACCTGCCGCACCACCGGCAGTACGGCCGGCGTGTCGGCGATCCAGGTGAAGTGCACGGCGACCGTGTCGCGGCCGTGGGCGGGGCTGAGCCACTGGTCGTCGGCGGATACCGTCCGCACTTCGCAGGTCTGCAGGACACCGGCGACGGTCTCCCGGATCCCGTCGATTGCATACAGCATTTCGTCGGCCGCCGACCGCGGCAGCAGATACTCGCTCTGCAGCTCCTCCCCGCTGCTCGGCGTGAACTCCGCCCGGAAGTGCGGCAGCCGTTCGTGCCACGGCCCCGGCACGCCGAACTGCTCGGTGCAGTTGACCGCCGGCATCCCCGGCACCGGATGCAGGGCCTCGGTGGCGGGCGTGGCCCAGGGGAACGCGGCGAGGGGCTCGTCGGTGCGCCGCTTCAGCCACACCTGCCGAAAGCCCGGCGCACGCCAGTCGGTGAACAGGCTCACGCTGTACGCGGCCCCCGCCACCGTCTCGAAGTCCAGCCCGTCCAGGGGGAGTTCGGTGAACAGATGCTGTTCGACCTCGTAGGCGGGCTCCAGGTCCAGGGTGAGCGCGGTGACCACGCCGAGTGCGCCGAGAGAGGTCACCGCGCCGCCGAAGCGTGCGTCGTCGCGGCCGATCACGACGGTGGAGCCGTCCGCCGTGACGATCTCCACCTGCCGTACCGCCGAGGCGAGGGAGCCGTTGCGCACGCCGGAGCCGTGGGTGCCGGTGGCGACCGATCCGGCCACGGAGATGTGCGGGAGGGAGGCCATGTTCGGCAGGGCGAGTCCGTGCTCGTGCACCCGCCGGGCCAGGGCCGCGTACCGCACCCCGCCGCCGACCCGCACCGTGCGGGCGGCCGTGTCCACGTCGATCTCGGCCGGCAGGGCGTCCAGCGACACCAGCACGCCGTCGGCGCCCGGCTCGGCGATCCGGTTGAAGGAGTGCCCGCTGCCCAGCACCCGCACCCGCCCGCTGCCCGCCACGAGCGCGCGCAGCGCGTCGGGCGACTGCGGCCGGTGCAGCTCGCCGGCGGCGAAGACGATGTTCCCGGCCCAGTTCCGCCACGGCCTGCCCCCGGCCGGCCGACGGCGCGCCGCGGCGCCGTCCTGCCCGGCGCCGTCCTGCCCGGCGCCGTCCTGCCCGGCGCCGTCCTGGCCGGCCCCGTCCTGCCCGGTCTCGTCCTGCCCGGCCCCGTCCTGCCCGGTCTCGTCCTGGCCCGGCCCCTCCGTCACGGTCCCGCCCATACGACTGCCCGCCCTTTCGAGGTGATCGAGAACCCGGAATTCCCAGGTCGAACCTACCCTGCCCGCAACACGAGGCCCCCCGCCCCCACCCTCGTGGCGCCGGGGGCATACCGTGAGGAGTCGTACGCCTGAGCCGGGAGGAGAGACGGATGGGCAGCCGTACCGCGCTGGTCGAGGATCTGATGGAGCGGTTTCCGCATGTGCCGCGGGAGGCCGTCTTCAAGGAGGACCTGCTGCGCGGGGGAGTGGCCTTCGACGCCTCGGCCCTCAGCGACAACGAGTCGGGCGAGGTCAAGCCGAAGTCGTACTTCATCTTCTCCTTCGACCACGGCACCCTGCCCGAGCTGGGCGAGGCCGCGCTGCGCCGGCCGCCGGAGGAGATCATCCTGACCGGCGGGCCGTACGACCTCAGGCGCACGGTCGTGTCCGTGCGGGTGAACCCGGCCTCGCCGTACCGGGTGGCCGCCGACGACCAGGGGCTGCTCGGGCTCTACCTCGACGGCACGCGCATCGCGGACGTCGGTGTGCCGCCCATGCCGGAGTACTACCGGCACAAGCTCTCCAACGGGAAGTCGGTGATGGAGGTCGCCCCCACCATCCAGTGGGGCTATCTCATCTATCTGACGGTCTTCCGGGTGTGCCAGTACTTCGGCGCCAAGGAGGAGTGCCAGTACTGCGACATCAACCACAACTGGCGACAGCACAAGGCCGCCGGTCGACCGTATACAGGAGTCAAGGACGTCGAGGAGGTGCTGGAGGCCCTCGAGATCATCGACAGGTACGACACCGCGAAGGCGTCCACCGCCTACACCCTCACCGGCGGCGCCATCACCAAGACGGTCTCCGGGCGCGACGAGGCCGACTTCTACGGCCACTACGCCAAGGCCATCGAGGAGCGTTTCCCGGGCCGCTGGATCGGCAAGGTCGTGGCCCAGGCGCTGCCGCGCGACGACGTGCAGCGGTTCAAGGACTACGGCGTGCAGATCTACCACCCCAACTACGAGGTGTGGGACGAGTACCTCTTCAAGATGTACTGCCCGGGCAAGGAGCGTTACGTCGGCCGCGACGAGTGGCACCGGCGGATCCTCGACTCCGCCGAGGTGTTCGGCGCGCGCAACGTCATCCCCAACTTCGTGGCGGGCGTGGAGATGGCCGAGCCGTTCGGGTTCACCACCGTCGACGAGGCGATCGCGTCCACCACCGAGGGCCTGCGCTTCTTCATGTCGCAGGGCATCACGCCCCGCTTCACCACCTGGTGCCCGGAGCCGACCACCCCGCTCGGCAAGGCCAACCCGCAGGGCGCGCCGCTGGAGTACCACATCCGTCTGCTGGAGGCGTACCGCGCCACGATGGACGAGTTCGGGCTGTCCTCGCCCCCCGGTTACGGCCCGCCCGGACCCGGCCGCGCGGTGTTCTCCGTGAGTTCCTTCATGGACAGTCTTCCGGCGCAGGAGACGGCGGCCGTATAGTCCCGCCACCGCCGTTGAACACGGGGCGGTCCGCGTCCGTACTCCTGGGCGGAGTTGGGGCGCGGCCCACCTGTCAGGACGTCCTTACATGACATCTGAACAGGGCGCTTGTCAGTTGTGTGAGAAACGTGAAATCCTCGGTGTCTGCCGCGAGGTTCCCCCCAACTCCATTGCCGCCATGGTGAGTTGACCTCGCATTGCGATGCAGGAGACACATGCCCGACCTGCCGACCCCGAAGGACGCCGCGGAGGCCGCGCTGTTCTCCGAGTGCTGGGACGCCGTCCTGTCGTACGCGGACCTGTGCACGTCCGGCTCGACCGCGGCCAACCAGCTCGCCCGCGAGGCGTTCGCGCTGGGCATACACGAGGCCCGCGCCGCCGAGGACGGTACCGCACGCGGTGCGGGCCGTCGCTCCTCCCGGCTGCCCCGGATCCCCCTGCTGCTGACCGCCGTACGCAACACGGCGGCCGCCTGGGAGGCCGAGGGCCAGGGCCACAAACTCGACCCCGATCTGCGGCTGTGGCTCAACTCGGACAAGGCCTGGCGCTACTCGGGCCCGCCGCTGAGCCGCCCCATCGCCCTGCGCGGACTGCGCGACATGGGCGAGGCGGACGCCACCCTGCTGTGGCTCGCGGAGGTGGAGGCGCTTCCCCTGCGCTCCGTCGTCCGCCGCCAGGGCCTCGACCCGGACGCCTCCGTCGAGGAACTGAACGCGGTCCGCGGTCTGTTCCGCGACCGCTGCCACCGCAACCACCTCGACACGCCGATGAGCGCGGAGTGCCGCTCCTACGTCCGGCTGCTCGACGCCGTCACCCGCTCGCCCGGCGCCGACACGCCCGACGACCTGTCCCGGCACCTCGCCACCTGCGTGGAGTGCGCCGAGGCCGCCGCCTGTCTGCGGCTGCACGGCGGCGGACTGCCCGCCGCGCTGGCCGGCGGCGTCATCGGCTGGGGCGGTCTCGCCTACCTGGAGCGCCGCCGGCGTGCCGCCGAGGTCCGCCTGGGCGCGGGCGGGCGGCCCGACGTGCCGGACGCGGAGGGTCAGGCGGAGCGGGCCGCGGCCCACCGGGCGCGGCTGAGGCGCCACGGGCTGCTCGCCGCCGCCGTCCTGGTCTCCGGGCTCGCGCTCGCCGCGTCGCTGATGCCGTTCGGCGGCGACGGCGGCACGGGCACCGGCGCGCAGAACCTCCCCACGGACAGCAGCCCGGTGGCCGGCCCCGGCTCCGGCGTGCCGTCCTCCGCCGCGCCCAAGACCTCGACCTCGGCCCAGCCGTCGTCGGCGTCCCCGGCGCCGTCCGGCAGCGACACGCCGGGCACCGGCGCGAACGGCGACGAGAAGCCCGACCCCGAACCCCAGGGCACCTCCTCGTCCACCGCCGGCACCGGCGGCGGCGACAGCGGGCACGCGACGGTCTGCGAGGTCCGCTACGAGCTCGTCAACCAGTGGCCCGACGGCTTCCAGGCCAGCGTGACGTTCACCTCGCCCACCGCCCTGGAGTCCTGGCGGGTCGCCTGGTCCTTCGAGGACGGGCAGCACGTCGACCAGATGTGGGACGCGAGCGTCGCCCAGCGGGGCTCCCGCGTCACCGCGACCGCCGCCGACTACAACCGCTCCGTCACCGCCGGCTCCACCGTCACCTTCGGTTTCCTCGCCTCCTGGCAGGACACCAACACGGCACCGTCCGGCTTCACGCTCAACGGTCAGGAGTGCGCGGGCTCCTGAGCGCCCGTCCGCGGGAAAAACAAGTGGCGTCCTCCGTCAGGTACTCCTAGCCTGACGGAGTCGTACGAGAGACGTACGGGAACCCAGAGGAACGGGGAGGTGCGACCGATGACTGTCACCGGCACCGGGGCCGCTCGACGCGGCCAGACGATCGTCCAGCTCACCCCCGCGGTCTCCGGCTGACCAACCGACCTCTTCGCGCGTGCGTGCGTGCGTGCCGCCGGGGCCGCCCTGTGAAGGGTTTCCCTTGCCTCTTTCCCGTCCTTCCGACGCTTCGTCAGCATCCTTGCCTGAATCCGCCGCATCCGCCGCGTCCGCCGCAGGCGCGGCATCCGATGCATCCGCCGCATGCGCGTCGTCGCACCCGCTCGCCGTCCTCGGATGGGACGAGGAGTGGGCGGCCGCGTTCGTCCCCCACGCCGAGCGGGGGCTGGTGCCCGGCCGGGTCGTACGGGTCGACCGCGGTCTGTGCGATGTGGTCACGGCGGCCGGTACGGTCCGTGCCGACACCGAGTTCGTCGTCCCCCACGACCCGATGAAGGTCGTCTGCACCGGCGACTGGGTCGCCCTCGACCCCGAGGGCGCCGACCCGCGGTACGTACGGACCCTGCTGCCGCGCCGTACCGCGTTCGTCCGCTCCACCTCCTCCAAGCGGTCCGAGGGACAGATCCTCGCCGCCAACGTCGACCACGCCGTCGTCGCGATCTCCCTGGCCGTGGAACTCGACCTCGGCCGCGTCGAACGGTTCCTGGCGCTGGCCTGGGAGTCCGGCGCCCGGCCCGTCCTCGTGCTCACCAAGGCCGACCTGGTGCCCGACCCGGTCGTGCTGGCGCATCTCGTCCAGGACGTCGAGAACAGCGCCCCCGGTGTGCCGGTGCTCCCCGTCCGGGCCCGCGACGGCGTGGGCGTCGAGGAGCTCGCCGCGCTCCTCGGGCGGGGCACGGCCGTACTGCTCGGCGCGTCCGGAGCCGGCAAGTCCACCCTCGCGAACGCGCTCGTGGGCGCCGAGGTGATGGACGTCCAGGCCACCCGTGACCTGGACGGCAAGGGCCGGCACACCACGACCACCCGCAATCTGCTGCCGCGGCCCGGCGGCGGCGTCATCGTCGACACGCCCGGACTGCGCGGGGTCGGCCTGTGGGACGCGGGCGACGGGGTCGGGCAGGTCTTCTCGGAGATCGAGGAGCTCGCCCGCGGCTGCCGGTTCCACGACTGCGCGCACGACGCGGAACCGGGGTGCGCGGTGCGGGCCGCCGTCGAGGACGGGGAGCTGGCCCCGCGCCGGCTGGACAGTTACCGCAAGCTGGTCCGGGAGAACCAGTGGATCGTCGCCAAGTCCGACGCCCGGGTCCGGGCGGACATCCGCCAGGACTGGAAACGCAAGAAGGCCGAGGGCCGGGCGGCCGGGGACGCGAAGCGGGGACGCGGCCCCTGGCAGCCCGCCCCGCCCAGGTGACCCCTGCGCGTCCCTCACGGCCCGGCCGGTTGCGCCGATCACCGTCACGTCCGATTTCCGCCAGCGAGGTTCCCGTCCCGGGCGAAGACTGGAGGGCATGACGGGACAGGACACCAGGGACGACAGCGCGTACGACACGCGCTACGAGGCGGTGCGCAGCCGGGACGCCCGGTTCGACGGCGCGTTCTTCTTCGCCGTCGAGACGACCGGCATCTACTGCCGGCCCAGCTGCCCCGCCGTCACCCCGAAGCGGCACAACGTGCGCTTCTTCACCACGGCCGCCGCCGCGCAGGGCTCCGGTTTCCGGGCCTGCCGGCGGTGCCGCCCGGACGCCGTGCCGGGCTCCGCCGACTGGAACGTACGCGCCGACGTGGTGGGCCGGGCCATGCGGCTGATCGGCGACGGCGTCGTGGACCGGGAGGGCGTCGCCGGGCTCGCCGTACGGCTCGGCTACAGCGCCCGCCAGGTGCAGCGGCAGCTCACCGCCGAACTCGGCGCGGGCCCCGTCGCCCTCGCCCGCGCCCAGCGCGCCCACACCGCGCGGGTGCTGCTCCGCACGACCGGGCTGCCGGTCACGGAGATCGCCTTCGCGTCCGGGTTCGCCAGCGTGCGCCAGTTCAACGACACGATCCGCGCCGTGTACGCGGCGACCCCGACCGAGTTGCGGGCCGCCGTGCGCACCTCCCGCCGTACGGCCGGCCCGGCCGCGGGGATCCCGCTGCGGCTCGCCCACCGCGGCCCCTACCGGACGGGGCCGGTCTTCGATCTGCTGGAGCGGGAGGCAGTGGCCGGGGTGGAGGAGGTGAGCGGACCGGTCGGCGGACGGACGTACCGCCGGACGCTCCGTCTCCCGCACGGCACCGGGATCGTCGCCGTCGACGAGCGCCCGGGCACCCCGGGCCGGGCCGGCGCCCTCCACCCCGGCGGCTGGCTCGACGCCCGGCTGCGCCTCACCGACCCGCGCGACCTCACCACCGCCGTCCAGCGGCTGCGCCGGCTGTTCGACCTCGACGCCGACCCGTACGCCGTCGACGAGCGCCTCGGCACCGACCCGGTGCTCGCCGCGCTGGTCGCCGCCCGGCCCGGGCTGCGCGCGCCGGGGGCCGCCGACCCCGAGGAGTACGCCGTACGGGCCCTGGTGGGCCGGGCGCAGGCCGAGCGGCTCGTCCGCGCCCACGGCAAGGCCCTCGACGCGCCCTGCGGGAGCCTCACCCATCTCTTCCCGGAACCGGCCGCCCTGACGGAGGCCGTCGGTCCGCTCGCCGTCGCCCTCGCGGACGGCCGCGTCCGCCTCGACCCGGGCGCCGACCGCGACGACGCCGAGGCCGCCCTGCGCGCCGTACCCGGTCTGGACGGCCGTACCGTGGCGGCGATCAGGGCGCGTGCCCTCGGCGACCCCGACGTGGCGCCGCCCGGCGCGGACGTACCCGACACCTGGCGTCCCTGGCGGACGTACGCCCTTCACCACCTGCGCGCAGCGAAGGAAACGCGATGACCGGCACCGAGCCCCTGTACTGGACCAGCGTCGACGGCCCGCTCGGCCCCCTGCTGCTGACCGCCGCGCCCGACGGCGCCCTGACCTCGCTCTCGGTCGAGGGACAGAAGGGCGGACGCACCCTCCCGGACGGCCTGCGGCACGACCCCGGGCCCTTCCGCGCCGCCGGGGAACAGCTCGCCGCCTACTTCGCCGGAGAGCTGAAGGAGTTCCGGCTGGAGCTGCGCGCCGAGGGCACGGCGTTCCGCGAGCGCGTCTGGGCCGCCCTCGACACCGTCCCCTACGGGGCGACGACGACGTACGGCGAGATCGCGGCCCGCATCGGAGCCCCCCGCGCGGCCGTACGGGCCGTCGGCGGGGCGATCGGCGCCAATCCGCTGCTGATCCTGCGCCCCTGCCACCGGGTGATCGGCGCGGACGGCTCCCTCACGGGGTACGCGGGGGGCCTGGAGCGCAAGATCCGGCTGCTGGAGCTGGAGGGCGTGCGGCCGTGAGAAAAACAGGGGGCGGCTGCGTCCGGAACGGCCCCGTGACGGCCGTCCGCCGGGTGCCGGGGACCTTCCCGCGTCCGGCGTGGGCAGTCCCGCGCCCCGGTGCCTCCGGTCCCGTCACCCGGTTGCACACGCCCTTCCCGTCCCCGTCCTGAGCTGGTCTTTCGTGCCCGCCGCGCCTATCGTCGCCGCAGCGGAAGAAGGCTCCGGGGAGGGGACATGACGGGTCGTCACATTCGTACCGTCGACGACGTGCTGAGGCCAGACGGGAGCGCCGGTAGAAGGCCTCGTCGGGGAGTTCCGAGCCCATCCGGCCGGCGGCGACGCAGGAGAGGGCGAGGTGACCGAGGGCGGCCTCGCCTACACGCCCGAGTCCCTGCGCCGGATCTTCGGCGATCTGCGGGAGATCGAGCTGCGCGGGATGCGGGAGCAGGGGCCCGAGTCTCCGTGCTTCGGGGAGTCCTTCCTCTGGACGGCGCTGTTCCGCCGCGACGGGTGAGCCCGGTGGGGTGCGCGGCGGGGCGGGGCGGGCTCAGCCCCACAGCACCGCACCCAGCCAGGCGCCCATGATCAGCAGGCAGGTGAACAGTTCGGTGCAGACGCTGGAGCCGCCGGAGCGCATGGCCCTGCGCAGGGCCGCGCGGGCCTCGCCGTGCCGGCCCAGACGGAGACGCTCGCAGAGATAGACGCCGCCCATGAAGCCGGGGATCGCGCCGAGCACGGGCACCAGGAAGAAGCCGAGGAGCGCGCCGACGCCGGCGTACACCGCCATCCGGGGCGTCGCGCCGCTCTCCCGCAGCCGGCGGGGCGGCAGGGCCCAGCGCACCACCTGGCTCAGGAACAGCGCGACGGTGGCGCCCACGAGCACCCACCAGGCGACCGGCTGCGGATCCTTCAGCGCCCACCACAGGACCGCGGACCACACCAGCCATGAGCCCGGCACCCCCGGCACCAGCACTCCGCACAGGCCGAGCAGGATCACCAGACCCACCAGCAGGAGTTCCCACGCTCCCATCTGCCCAGAGTGCCGGAGTCGCGGGGAACCCGCAGGTCAAGAGGTTCGCGGTGACCGTCGACCGGTCGCCCAGCCGCGTTCGTGGGCGACCCAGCCGAGCTGGAGCCGGGTCGACACCCCCGTCAGCTCCATCAGCCCCTTCACCCGGCGCTGTACGGTCCGCAGGCCCAGGTCGAGCTGTTTGGCCACGCTCGCGTCGGTGAACCCCGCCAGCAGCAGGGAGAGGATCTCCAGGTCGGTGGCGTCGGGGCCGGCCGGGCCCTGCTCCACCACGCCGTCCGTGCCCAGCCCGAGCGGCAGCGCGTCCCGCCACACCGACTCGAACAGCCCCGCCAGCAGCTCCAGCAGCCCGCTCGCGCGCACCACCAGCGCGGCGGGCTCCGCCGAGCGGCCGGTGAGCGGGACCAGGGCGAGCGAGCGGTCGGCCACGACCAGCTCCGTCGGCACCCGCTCCACCACCCGCACCTGCTCGTCGCGGCCGAGCACGGCGGCCAGCCCCGTCATGCCGCCCGGCCGGTGGAGGACCCTCCGCTCCAGGACGACGCGGTGGCGCACCCCGCGCTCGGCCGCCCGCTCCACCGCGTCGCTCTCCACCCCGGTCACGGCCGACGGGGTGGCGGTCACCAGCGCACACACCTCGTCGCTCGCGCCGAGCCGCAGCTGAAGGAACCGCCGGGACACCGCCGCCGCCCCCGTCACCACCTCGACCGGGGCGCGCTCGGTGTCGTCCTCGCCGAGGGCCGGCCGGCGCGCCGGATCGGGTACGTCGGCGGCGCCCACCGCCACCGGCGCCCGGTAGGCGGACTCGTGCGTCTCGTCGAGTCCCCTCGCTCCCAGCATCGGGTGCGGTCCCTCCTCCGGCGTCCGGGCGTCCCAGGGGGTGGCGGGAAGCGGTCACGGCGTGAACCCGCCGTCGCGCATCGCCGCCGTACCGCGGGTCACTCTGCCAAGGTGTGGCCACGGCGGGAAGACTTCGATCACGCACTGATCATCCAGCGCGCCGATCCAGGGCGATCGTCACCCCGGGCGCTCGTACGGACTTTCGACGGTGGGGCATTTTCCGGATGCCCCGTTTCCATCCGGCCCGTGCGGTGGACAATTGGGGGCATGAGCCAGCAGGGGGGAAGGCCCACCGGTCCCGAGGACGACTGGTGGGGGCAGCTGTACGACGACTCCACCGCGGACACGGGCCCCGCGCCCACCGCGGACTCCCTCGACGACCGCTTCGCCTCGGCGGCGGGAGCGGTGCGCACGGCGGGTCCGTCGGACACGGTCCCACCGCAGCGCACGGAGCCGGACCGCGCGGCGGCGGACGCGCGGACCGACTGGTGGCTCGCCGACGACGCGGCCACGGCCCCGGCACCCCCCGGCACACCGCTCCCCCCACCCCGCCCCGCGACACCCCCCACCCCGGCCCCCACGCCCCCGCCGACCGCAGGTCCCGCACCGGCACCGGCCACGGGGACCGAGCCGACTCCGCCGTCGCCACCCACCCCTTCGACGAGCGGCGCAGCCGCCCCCGCCACCCCCGCCCCCACCGCCTCCACCAGCGGAACCGTCGTCCCCCGGGCCGACACCGCGCCGGATCCCGCACCCCCTCCCACCGCTCTCGATCTGCCCGTCCCGTTCGACGACGCGCCGGGGTACGTCGGGTCGCGGCCGCCGACCTACGACGCCGAGCCCACCGCGCTGCCGACCGCCGACCCCGACGCCCTGGACGACCTCGTCGCGGACACCGTGCTGGACGGGGCCCGGTACGGCACCTGTGCGCTCAGGGCCGTGTCGGTGCGCGGGGACTCCGCGCGGTACCGGGGCGAGCCGCGCCGGGACTCCCTGCTCATCGCCCGTTTCGGCACCGGCGAGCACGCGCTGGTGCTGGTCGCGATGGCGACCGGCGCACGGGCCACGCCGGGCGCGCACCGGGCGGCCGCCGAGGTGTGCCGGTGGATCGGGCGGGCCGTGGGCCGCAGCCATGTGCGGCTCGCGCAGGACATGCGGGCGGCCCGGCGCGGCGACCTGAAGTCCGGGCTGCACCGCCTGACCGACCGCAGCCTCGGCCGGCTCCGCGCCGGCGCCGCCGAACAGGGCCTGGAGCCCGACGCGTACACGGCCACCCTGCGCTGTCTGCTGCTGCCCGCCGACCCCGACTGCCGGACGCGGGTGTTCTTCGGGGTGGGCGCCGGCGGCCTGTTCCGGCTGCGCGGAGGGGAGTGGCAGGACCTCGAACCGAGGGTCGGCGAGATCGCCGGCGAGCCCGTCGTCGGGTTCGGCGCGCTGCCCGCGGAGACGCCCGAGGGCGACCGGCTCACCATGGACTTCGGCGTCCCCACCCCGCCGAGCCCCTACGCACCGGCCCCCGAGCCGCCCCGCGACCCCTTCCGGTTCCGGGCCTCCGTGGCCCGGCCGGGTGACACCCTGCTGATGTGCACGGGCGGCCTCGCCGACCCCCTGCGCGGCGAGCCCGCGCTCTTCGCCCACCTCGGGGAACGCTGGTCGGACCCGGCCCCGCCCGGCCTCGCCGCGTTCCTCGCCGACACCCAGGTCCGGGTCAAGGGCTACGCGGACGACCGTACGGCGGCCGCCGTCTGGGAGGCGTGAGCGGACCGGCGCGGCCACTGTGGAGGGATCGAGGCCCTGCGGAGGCGATGCATTCCGGCCAACTTCGACGGGGGCCGGGAAGCGGGCCCGTGCGGGGGCGGCCGGCGGGCCGCGCGGGCGTACGCCCTTCTCGGGCGCGGCTGTGCCGTCGTACCGCGTCACCACCGCACGGTAACCGGGTCCGTACGCTACGGAAACGGGCGCCGCCCCTGGTGATCCGGCCGGACCGCGCACGGGGGGCGCGGTCCGGCCGGCCGCTTGTGCGCCCCCTCGAACATGGCCGAACACCCGGGCGTGGACGATTCGACATGACTGGCGCCGTGCCGACCGGGCATGGATCCCCGTGAACGTGTTCGAGCAGGAGGGGAACCGACATCGGCACGCGGGCGGGGGTCATGAAGAGGCAGGCACGGGGCAGCGGTCGGACGGCGATCGCGGGCACCTCGGCGGCAGAGCGGGACACGGAGAGCGCGGAAGGGGACGACACCGTCGACGCGCAGCTCAATCGCAGACTCGGACGGGCGGACCTGCGGGCGGTGCCCGAGGCGCGCCGCGCGCTGCGCGAGCTGCTCCAGGGCTGGGGGAAGCCGGGCCGCTCGGAGACGGCGGAACTGCTGACCAGTGAGCTCGTCACCAACGCACTCGTACACACCGACGACGACGCGGTCCTGACGGCCACCGTGTCACCGGCGGGCCTGCGGGTGGAGGTGCGGGACTCGGTGCCGGGCCGCCCGCGACCGACCGTGCCGAACACCGACGACGGCACGCACGGCCGGGGCCTGGTCCTGGTGCAGTCCCTCGCGGACTCCTGGGGGGTCCGGGCGCAGGGCGCCGGGAAGGTCGTCTGGTTCGAACTGGCCGCCGGGGCGGCCTGAGACACAGCAGTGCGAGGCAACGGGAAGGGGGCGCGACCGTGATGGTCGCGCCCCCTTCCCGTGGTGTCACCCGCCGGCCGTCGGCCGGACCCGGGAGATCAGCCGAACTGCTGCTCCAGGTCCTTGAGCTTGCGCTCCAGGGAGTCCAGGCGCGGCAGGGCCATGGTGTCGTCCTCGGCCGTGAGGTCGACGGAGTACGCGTCGGAGGACTGACGGACGGGCTGCAGCGAGGGCCGCTGACGGACCGGAAGCTGCTCGGGCGCGCCCGCTATGGCAGGCTCCGCGGAGACCCGCTCGGCCGTGGCCGTGGCCGGCTCCAGAGCCGCCGCCTGACCGGGCTCGAGCTGGCGGCCACCGCCGCCACCGCCGCCACCGCGACCGGGCCAGCGGCCGTGACCGCGGCTGATCGCCTTGAGCTGGGCCCGCTCCAGGCGCTGCTCCTCGCGGCGGCGCAGCTTGGCCTCCTCCTTGCGCGCCTTGTCGTCGCGGACCTCCTCGACGGCCTCGTCCAGGCTGCGCACGTTCTCGAGGAGCATCAGCGACCAGGCCTTGTAGGTCTCGCGGGGGGCCCGCAGCCAGCGCACCACACGGATCTGCGGCAGCGGACGGGGCACCAGGCCCTGCTCGCGCAGCGCGGCACGGCGGGTCTGCTTCAGGGCCCGGTCGAACAGCACCGCCGCGGAGAGCGACATGCCGGCGAAGAAGTGCGGGGCGCCCGCGTGGCTCAGACCCCTGGGCGCGTGGACCCAGTTGAACCAGGCCGCGGCGCCGGCGAACGTCCACACGAGTATCCGGGAGCCGAGGGCCGCGTCACCGTGGCTGGCCTCGCGCACCGCGAGGACGGAGCAGAACATCGCCGCGCCGTCCAGGCCGAACGGCACCAGGTACTCCCAGCCGCCGGAGAGGCCGAGGTTCTGTTCGCCGAAGCCGACCAGACCGTGGAAGGAGAGCGCGGCGGCGACGGCCGCACAGCAGAACAGCAGGACATAGGAGGCGGTGCCGTATATGGCCTCCTTGCGCCTGCGGCGCTCCTCGCTGCGCTCCCAGGAGTCGTCCGTCGTCTTGGCGTGCTCCCCGGACCGCTTGCTCCGCGCGAGCACCGCCACCGCCGCCAGCATGCCCAGGAGCAGTACGGCGCCCGGAAGCAGCCAGTTCAGCGATATGTCGGTCAGTCTCATCTGGGTCCCTTGCATTGGGATAGGGCGTAACGCCCGCCATAGTGGCCCACTCCCGCCGTCCCTCAGGGGGTTTCGGGGCAAGAGGCCGCCAAGGAGGTGCAAGGGGATGCCCAGGGCGACGTTCTAGCTCGAACTGCCGCTTGAGGGGCGGGAGTTGAGTTCGAACAAGACTACCCGTACGGGTGGTTCCGCGGAAAGTTCCCGCGGCGGGTGAGGAAATTGTGAATCAGCTGTAACCGTAGGGGAGTCTCGTCCGGGTGATCTTACGTCAAGCACATATCGGCCGTTCCCCCGGGGGTGCCTGAGGGCGTCTCAGCCCGCGGCGGCCGCGGTGAGCCGGCCGACCCGCTCCGCGTCACAGGTGCGCGGGCAGGTGGCGCAGGTGTCCTCGGGGCGCACCGTGTAGAACATGCAGCAGCTCGCCCGGTCCCGGGTGGGCAGCGGATCCCCGTCCGGACCGGTCAGTTCACGGAAGGCGGCCGAGCCGACGTACGGCTTGGTGGCGCCCGGCAGCAGCAGCTCCAGTTCCCGCCGCGCCCGCTCCTGCTCGCCGTCGCCGAACAGATGGGCGACGTACCACAGGCCCTCGACGATCTCGTCGGTCACCATGCCCCACAGGGCGCGCCCCCGCCGCCGCGCCCGCGGCCCGAACCCGGCGAGCAGCGGTTCGTGGTGTTCGGCCACCGCCGCCCGCACCTCGGCCCGCAGCGCCTCCTCGTCCGGCACCACCCGGGCGCCGGGCAGCCCGGCCGCCGGGTCACCGGGCAGACAGGCGAACGACGACGGCGCGCGCACGGCCATCCGCATGCCGTCGCCGGTGCGGTCGTAGGAGACGTGCGTCACGGGGTGGCGGGGCACCCTGCGGTGCAGGAACCAGGGCACGGTGATCAGCAGGCAGGCCGGCCAGGCGTACCGGTGCAGTCCGAAGCTCGCGATCACGTCGGGGCGCGCCCGCTGCCCGTAGTCCCGGACGACCTGGGCGTCGTCCCAGGCCAGGAAGGCGTCCAGGGCGGTGCCGCCCGCGGCGAGTTCGGCCGCCGTGACCCAGCCGCCGCCCACCGGTGCCGGCGTGCCGGGTGCCAGTTCCGTGACGGTCAGGCCCGGGTAGGCCTCGGTGAGGCGGGCGTAGGACTCCGCTGTGACCGACGGGGCTGAAGGCATGCCGGGACCACCGTTCCAGGAGTGAGGCAAGGGACATGATTGAAAGGTAAGCCTAACCTTACTCACTATGGCCGGGATTTGAACTGACGGCCAGTGCGCCTATGGTTCTTGACGGGCGAGTAACAACCCGCCGTAATCTCCCCAAGTACCGACACGTCCGCCAGGAGGACCCGTGAAGCAGGGCACGCACGGCTCCGCCGGGACGGGGACTCCCCAGGAGGACCCCGCTCCGGCGCGCGTCCCGGCCCAGCAGCGGTCCGTCTCCTCCCGGGAACTGGACCGGGAACCGTGCGGTCCGCGGGGCGCCGCCCGCGGGGAGCACACCCACAGCGAGACCCCCCTGCCGCGCCCGAGGCCCGTCGTCCAGCGGGCCTCCGTGCGCGGGCAGATCCTCGACGCGCTGCGCACCGCGCTGGTCTCCGGCGAACTGCGCCCGGGCGAGGTGTACTCGGCGCCGGTCCTCGGCGAGCGCTTCGGGGTCTCGGCGACCCCGGTGCGCGAGGCGATGCAGCAGCTCGCGATGGAGGGCGCCGTCGAGGTCGTGCCCAACCGGGGGTTCCGGGTCGTCGAGCGGGGCGCGCGGGAACTCGCCGAGCTGGCCGAGGTACGGGCGCTGATCGAGGTGCCCGTGATGCAGCGGCTGGCCCGCACCGTGCCCGCCGAGCGCTGGACGGAGCTGCGGCCGCTCGCCGAGGCGACGGTCCGCGCGGCCCACTCCGGCTGCCGGGCCACGTACGCCGACGCGGACCGCGTCTTCCACCGGGCCCTGCTCGCCCTCGCCGGCAACGAACAACTCGTCGCCGTCGCCGAGGACCTGCACCGCCGCGCCCAGTGGCCCCTGGTCGGCTCCCCGGCCTCCCGCGGCCGCGCCGACCTCCTCGCCGACGCCATGGAACACCTCGCCCTGCTGGACGCCCTGTGCGCGGGGGAACCGGAGGCGGTCCAGACGCTGGTGCGCAAGCACTTCGCCGGCGCGGCCTGAGCGGAGGGCCGCCGCCCGGGGCCGTGGGCGGGTGCGGGGCCGTCGTGGCCGGTCGCCCGGTTCCCCGCGCCCCCGCGGGGCCCGGCCCGCCGGTGTCACACCCTTCCGCTAGCGTCCCTCCATGACCGACGGAATCGCTTGGATCGACGGGCTCTTCGACGACCTGGGTTTCTCGCTCACCCTGGTGAAGGGGATGGACGCCGGGGAACTCGCCGTACGTCTCGGCGCCCGCCCGGGCACGTTCATGGACGCCGACACCACCGCGCGGATGCTGGACCTGTCGCCCGGGGAGTGGGACCTGCCGGACCTCGCCATGGTGGGGGACACGGGCAACGGCTGGGCGTTCGCCGTCGAGCCGCCCACCGCCACCGACCGCCCCGACCGGCTCGGACCGGGGAGGGACCTCTGGTCGACGCACACGGTCGTCAACGTCTGGGACAGCACCATGGACCCGCCGGTCATCCGGGTCAACGTCGACGGCCGGCACGACTGGTCGCTCACGGAGTTCCGCACCGACGACCGGCACCACCCGCTCACCCGCCGCCTGGTCGCCGAGGGGCTCTTCGTCGACGCGCCGCACACCGTGCACCGGGCCGACGGCGTCGGGACCGACGCCGTCTACCGGGCCGTCGGCGACCACTACGGGCTCACCCTGCCCCGGCGGGCGATCCTCGACCGCCGCCTCCCCCATGTCTTCACCGAACCCGTGACGCTGGTACGCCCCCGGGTGAAGTGCCCCGTGTGCGGGGGACAGTTGATCGCGCACGGCGGCGGGAACCGGCAGCCGGGCGAGTACCGGCTGGTGTGCGCGTTCTACAAGGTCACCGGAGTGCGGGGGTACCCGCCGGAGGGCTGCCCCGGCGAGATCCCCGCCCCCGTGCCGCCGGACCTGGTGGAGGTCGCACGCAACCTCGCCTACGACAAGGTCGTGCTGCCCGACGGGAGCTGACCTACGCCGTCGCCGCGGGCGGCGGCGCCAACTGCCCCGCCAGCCAGGTCGGTACGCCGCCCAGCAGCCGGAACAGCCGCCGCGCCTCCTCCTTCAGCCGGGAGGCCTCCGGCTCGGTCTCGGTGTCCGCGAGCGAGACGAGCGCCGGCGCGGTGCCCACCAGGTACCCCAACTCCTCCCGGATCCGCAGGGATTCGGCGAAGCCGTGGCGTGCCTCCGCCAGTTCCCCGTCCCGCAGGGCCAGCCCGGCCAGATGCCGCCAGGTGAACGACAGCAGCAAAGCGTCGGAGTGGGCGGCCGCGGCCGTGTGGGCACGCCGGTACGCGGCCCGCGCGGCCTGCGGGGACCGCGCGATGTTCTCCGCGATGAGCCCGCGCCGGAAGTCCAGCAGCGCCCGCCCCGCCGCGTCCGGCGGGATCAGCGCCGCCGCCCGGCCCAGCGCGGCCCGGGCCTCGTCCACCCGGTCGCGCACGGCGTGGAGCGTGGCGGAGTAGGCGAGATAGCCCCGTTCACAGGCGGCCGCGCCCCGTTCCTCGTCGCTGTGCGCCAGCGCCTCCGCCGTGCGCAGGGCGTCCTCGGCGTCCTGCCAGCCCTGCTCGGTGTACAGACACCGCTCGACGAGCAGCGCGGCCCGCTGGATCGCGCCCGGCGCGGTGTCCGCCGGCAGCAGGGCCGCGGCGTCGACCCAGCAGGCCCGCGAGCGCAGCCGCCACACGGCGATCTGGACGGGATCGTCATCTGCGGTCGTTCCGGTACCAGACATGGCGGAGTACGCCACGTTGCCCTCCCCGAGCGCGCCGTCGAGCCTTGAGTGAGTGGTGGCGGCATCTCAGCACGAATCGCGGCACCGGGCCAAGGGGGCGGGTGAAGGATTTCACAAAGTCGTGGGACTGTCCGCCCCCCGAGGTTTCGACGGACGACGACCGCCGTCAGCTCATACGCAGCGCCAGGAAGAAATCCAGCTTGTCCTCCAGCCGCGACAGATCACGGCTCGTCAACTGCTCGATCCGGCCGACCCGGTAGCGCAGCGTGTTGACGTGCAGATGCAGCCGCGACGCACAGCGCGTCCAGGAGCCGTCGCAGTCCAGGAACGCCTCCAGCGTCGGGATCAGCTCGGCGCGGTGACGGCGGTCGTAGTCGCGCAGGGGATCCAGCAGTCGCGCCGTGAACGCCCGGCGCACGTCGTCCGGGACGAACGGCAGCAGCAGGACGTGCGAGGCGAGCTCGTGGTGTCCGGCGGCGCACACCCGGCCGGGCCGGGCCGCCGCCACCCGCCGCGCGTGCCGCGCCTCCTCCAGCGCCCCGCGCAGCCCCTCCGCCGAGTGCACCGCCGCGCTCACCCCGAGCGTGAGGCGCCCGTCGCCGTCCAGCCCCGCCGACAGCGGCTCCCGTACGGCCGCCAGCAGCACCTCGGCGAGGACGCCCTGCTCGGAGCCGTCGTGCTCGCCGGACACCGCCGGCAGCGGCACCAGGGCCACGGCCTCCTCACCGGTGTGGGCGACGGCGATCCGGTCGGACGGCTCGGGCCCGGTCGCCAGCGGGTCCACCAGGATCTCCTCCAGCAGCGACTGGGTCACCGGACCCGGCTGCGGGCCGTCCCCGTCGGGGCGGTCCCACTCGACGCGTGCCACGACCACCTGCCAGTGCGGGGCGGCCCCGAGGCCCGGCAGCAGCACCGGAGCGGCCACCCGCAGCCGGGCCGCGATCTCCGCCGGGGCCGCGCCGCTCTGCACCAGCTCCAGCACCTCCTGGGCGAGCCGCCGGCGCACCGTGCGCGCCGCGTCCCGACGGTCGCGCTCGACCGCGATCAGGTGGGTGACGCCGTACAGCAGGTCCAGCCGCTCCTCCCGCCAGTCCCCGGCGTCCGCCTCCACGGCCAGCAGCCAGTCCGACAGCACGCTCTCGCGCACGTCCCGCGCGCCCTGCGGGCCCCTGCCGCCGCTGCGGACCGGGAACAGCGAGTACGTCGTGGTGCCCACCAGGACCCGGTACGGCCCGCGCCGCCCGCCGCGGACGGCCGCGAGCTGCTCCCCGGCCAGCCGTGCGCACACGTCGGCCGGCAGCGCGGGGCCCGCCGTTTTGGGGCCCGCGATCAGCCGCCCGGTGGGGGACAGCACCCAGGCCCGCAGGTCGAGGTCGGAGCCGAGCAGGTCCAGGACCACGTCCGGGCCGCCGCCCGCCGGTCCCGAGGTCATCATCCGCCGGTGCCGGTCCACCACCGCCGCGAGGTCCCCGGCGCGCTCACCGCTGACCTGCCGCACGACATGCTCGGTGATCGTCGCGAAGGCCACCGACTCGTGCACCGCGAACAGCGGCAGCCGGTGCCGGGCGCAGGCCACGACCAGATCGTCCGGCACGTCGCCCAGTTCGGCCTCGCCCGCCGCCAGCGCCGCCACCCCGGCCTGCACCAGGAGCCGTACGAACGCCTCGGAGTCCGCGGGCCCCCGGCGCCAGGCCAGACCGGTCAGCACCAGCTCGCCGCCGGAGAGGTAGCGGCTCGGGTCCCGCAGATCGGTGGTCATCACACCGCGCACCGCGCGGTCGAGTTCCTCCTCGCCGCCGAGCAGCCGCAGCCCCAGCGCATCGGTGTCCAGAAGTGCGCGCAGCCGCATCTTCGCCGCCGTTCCTTGTCGTGATGACTGTCTCGAAAACTACGATGAAAAGGGAAGGGATCAGTGGGGCGGGGGCCCGGGTGTGTGTCCAGGGGGAAACGAAGAGGTTTCCGATGGCCTCCGTTCATACGAATCTACAAGATGCCTGTCGCGACCAGCCAACTCCTTCATGGTTTCCGTGACTGACACGGTCGGAGTACGGCGCTGTGTACTGAGCCCACTGCGCGTGAACAGCACATGAACGAGCCGGGCCCGCCGCACACGATCTGGCTCGATCCGTACGACCCACGAGACGAAGAAGAGAGCCGGTCATGGACTTCCTTCGCCCCGCAAGCTGGGAGGAGGCGCTCGCCGCGAAGGCCGAGCACCCCAGCGCGGTGCCGATCGCCGGGGGCACCGACGTGATGGTCGAGATCAACTTCGACCACCGGCGGCCCGAGCACCTCCTCGACCTCACCCGGGTCGCCGACCTCTACGCATGGGAGGTCGGCGAGGACACCGTGCGGCTGGGCGCCTCCGTGCCCTACACGAAGATCATGGAGAACCTGCGGTCCGAGCTGCCCGGCCTGGCGCTCGCCTCGCACACCGTGGCCTCCCCGCAGATCCGCAACCGCGGCGGCGTCGGCGGCAACCTCGGCACCGCCTCCCCGGCCGGCGACGCCCACCCCGCCCTGCTGGCGGCCGGCGCCGAGGTCGAGGCCGAGTCGGTGCGCGGCAGCCGCCGTATCCCCATCGACGACTTCTACACCGGCGTCAAGCGCAACGCGCTCGCCCCAGACGAGCTGATCCGCGCCGTCCACATCAAGAAGGCCGACGGCCCCCAGCAGTTCTCCAAGGTCGGCACCCGCAACGCCATGGTCATCGCCGTCTGCGCCTTCGGCCTCGCCCTGCACCCCGCGACCCGCACCGTGCGCACCGGCATCGGATCCGCCGCCCCGACCCCCGTCCGGGCGAAGGTCGCCGAGGACTTCCTCAACGCGGCGCTGGAGGAGGGCGGCTTCTGGGACAACGGGAAGATCATCACCCCGTCGGTCGCCACGGAGTTCGCACACCTGTGCGCCGCCGCCTGCAACCCGATCGACGACGTCCGCGGCACCGCGAGCTACCGCCGGCACGCGGTCGGCGTCATGGCCCGCCGCACCCTGACCTGGACCTGGGAGTCGTACCGCGGCACCCGACGCACCTCGGAAGGAGCCGCGTGATGCGCGTCAACCTCACGGTCAACGGACGCCCCCAGGAGGCCGACGACGTCTGGGAAGGCGAGAGCCTGCTCTACGTCCTGCGCGAGCGCCTCGGCCTGCCCGGCTCCAAGAACGCCTGTGAACAGGGCGAGTGCGGCTCCTGCACGGTCCGCCTGGACGGGGTGCCGGTCTGCGCCTGCCTGGTCGCCGCAGGCCAGGCCGAGGGCCGCGAGGTCGTCACCGTCGAGGGCCTCGCCGCACACGCCCATCGGCGAGCGTCCGGCGACCCGGGCGAAACCCCCGATCTCGCCCCGATCCAGCAGGCGTTCATCGACGCCGGCGCCGTCCAGTGCGGCTTCTGCACACCCGGTCTGCTGGTCGCCGCCGACGAGATGCTGGAGCGCCACCCCGACCCGAGCGACGCGGACATCCGCGAGGCCCTCTCGGGCAATCTGTGCCGCTGCACCGGCTACGAGAAGATCATGGACGCGGTCCGCCTCGCGGCCGCCCGGCAGCAAGAGGCGGTCTGAGCGACATGCCCACCAACGGAGTCCCGACCCAGATCACCCAGGGCTCGCAGACCAAGGGCGGCATCGGCGAGTCCACCCTCCGCCCGGACGGCACCCTCAAGGTCACCGGCGAGTTCGCGTACTCCTCCGACCTGTGGCACGAGGACATGCTCTGGGGCCAGATCCTGCGCTCCACCGTCGCCCACGCCGAGATCGTCTCCCTCGACACGAGCGAGGCCCTCGCCACCCCCGGCGTGTACGCCGTCCTCACGTACGACGACCTGCCCACCGAGGTGAAGCACTACGGCCTGGAGATCCAGGACACCCCCGTCCTCGCCCACGGCAAGGTACGCCACCACGGCGAGCCCGTCGCGATCGTCGCCGCCGACCACCCGGAGACCGCCCGCCGCGCCGCCGCCAAGATCAAGGTCGAGTACCGCGAACTGCCCGTCATCACCGACGAGGCCTCCGCGACCGCCCCCGACGCGGTCCTCGTCCACGAGCACCGCACCGACCACCACATCGGCCATGTCCCGCACCCCAACATCCTCCACCGCCAGCCCATCGTGCGCGGCGACGCGGCGGCCGCCGCCGCGCGGGCCGAGGTGATCGTCCGGGGCGAGTACACCTTCGGCATGCAGGACCAGGCCTTCCTCGGCCCCGAGTCCGGCCTCGCCGTCCCCGAGGAGGACGGCGGCGTCCACCTCTACGTCGCCACCCAGTGGCTCCACTCCGACCTGCGCCAGATCGCCCCCGTCCTCGGCCTCCCGCCGGAGAAGGTACGGATGACGCTGGCCGGCGTCGGCGGCGCGTTCGGCGGCCGCGAGGACCTGTCGATGCAGATCCACGCCTGTCTGCTCGCCCTGCGCACCGGCAAACCCGTCAAGATCGTCTACAACCGTTTCGAGTCCTTCTTCGGCCACGTCCACCGCCACCCCGCCAAGCTGACCTACGAGCACGGCGCGACCCGCGACGGCAAACTGACCCACGTCAAGTGCCGGATCGTCCTGGACGGCGGGGCGTACGCCTCCGCGAGCCCGGCCGTGGTCGGCAACGCCTCCTCCCTCGGCGTCGGACCGTACGTCGTCGACGACGTCGACATCGAGGCCATCGCCCTCTACACCAACAACCCGCCCTGCGGCGCGATGCGCGGCTTCGGCGCGGTCCAGGCGTGCTTCGCCTACGAGGCGCAGATGGACAAGGTGGCCGGGAAACTCGGCATGGACCCGGTGGAGTTCCGCCGGCGCAACGCCATGGAACAGGGCACGCTCCTGCCCACCGGCCAGCCCGTCGACTCCCCGGCGCCGGTCGCCGAACTCCTGCGCCGCGTCAAGGCGATGCCGATGCCGCCGGAGCGCCAGTGGGAGTCCAGCGAGGGCGCGGACGTACGGCAGCTGCCCGGCGGCCTGTCCAACACCACCCACGGCGAGGGTGTCGTGCGCGGGGTCGGCTACGCCGTCGGCATCAAGAACGTCGGCTTCTCCGAGGGCTTCGACGACTACTCCACCGCCCGCGTCCGGCTGGAGGCCGTCGCCGGCGAGCCCGTCGTCACCGTGCACACGGCGATGGCGGAGGTCGGCCAGGGCGGGGTCACCGTCCACGCCCAGATCGCCCGCACCGAGCTCGGCGTCGCCCAGGTCACCATCCACCCCGCCAACACCGAGGTGGGCAGCGCCGGTTCCACCTCGGCGTCCCGGCAGACGTACGTCACCGGCGGCGCCGTGAAGAACGCCTGCGAACTGGTCCGCGAGCAGGTCCTGGAACTCGGGCGCCGCAGGTTCGGCACCCATCACCCGGCCTGGGCCACCGCCGAACTGCTCCTGGAGGGCGGCAAGGTCGTCACCGACGGCGGCGAGGTCCTCGCCGACCTGGTGGACGTCCTCGGCGAGGAAGCCGTGGAGGTCGAGGAGGAGTGGCGGCACCGGCCGACCGAGCCCTTCGACCTGCGCACCGGGCAGGGCAACGGCCATGTCCAGTACAGCTTCGCCGCGCACCGGGCGGTCGTCGAGGTCGACACCGAACTCGGCCTGGTCAAGGTGATCGAGCTGGCCTGCGCCCAGGACGTCGGCAAGGCGCTCAACCCGCTGTCCGTGCTCGGCCAGATCCAGGGCGGCACCACCCAGGGCCTGGGCGTCGCCGTCATGGAGGAGATCATCGTCGACCCGAGGACCGCGAAGGTGAAGAACCCCTCCTTCACCGACTACCTCATCCCCACCATCCTCGACACGCCGACCATCCCCGTCGACGTGCTCGAACTCGCCGACCACCACGCCCCGTACGGACTGCGCGGCATCGGCGAGGCCCCCACCCTGTCCTCCACCCCGGCGGTCCTCGCGGCCATCCGCGACGCGACGGGCCTGGAGCTCAACAGGACGCCGGTCCGCCCGGAACACCTCACCGGCACGGCGTAAGCACGTACCCCCTTCGCCTCGGGCCGTCCCCCGGGTCGCACTCATCCCAACCCCCTCTGAAACGTGGGAGACGGCACCATGGCCCAGCAGTCCCTGGAGCCCAGGACCACCGCCGACGACGCGGGTGACGGCACCCGCGTCCCGGCCGGCCGGTCCCGGCTCGACCGCTACTTCCACATGAGCCACCGGGGCTCCACGCCCGCCCGGGAGATCCGCGGCGGCGTCACCACCTTCATGGCGATGGCGTACATCCTGCTGCTCAACCCGGTGATCCTGTCCGGCAAGGACGTGGCCGGGGACACCCTCGCCCGCCCGGCGCTGATCACCGCGACCGCGTTCGCCGCGGCCCTCACCACCCTGCTGATGGGCGTCGTCGGCAAGGTGCCCCTCGCCCTCGCCGCCGGACTGTCGGTCTCCGGCGTGCTGTCCTCCCAGGTCGCCCCGCAGATGACCTGGCCGCAGGCGATGGGCATGTGCGTGCTGTACGGCGTGGTCATCATGCTGCTGGTCGTCACCGGTCTGCGCGAGCGGGTCATGAACGCGATCCCGCTCGCCCTCAAGCACGCCATCACCATGGGCATCGGCCTGTTCATCGCCCTCATCGGCTTCTCCAAGGCGGGCTTCGTGCACCAGGGCGAGGCGACCTTGCTCACCCTCGGCCCGGCGGGCGAACTGACGGGCTGGCCGGTGTTGCTGTTCGCCGGCACCCTCCTGCTGATCTTCGTGCTCCAGGCCCGGAACGTCCCCGGCGCCATCCTCATCGGCATCGTCGGCGGCACGGCCTGCGCCGCGCTCCTGAACACCACCGGGGTCGTCGACCCGACGCAGTGGGCGGCCGGCGCCCCCGCACTGCACGGCAGCGCCGTCTCGATGCCCGACTTCTCGCTCTTCTGGCAGGTCGAGTTCGGCGGCTGGGGCGAGGTCGGCGCGCTGACCGTGGGCATGATCGTGTTCACCCTGGTCCTCGCGGGCTTCTTCGACGCGATGGCCACCGTCATCGGCGTCGGCACCGAGGCCGAACTGGCCGACGACAAGGGCCGGATGCCGGGCCTGTCGAAGGCGCTGCTCATCGACGGTGCCGGCGGTGCCATCGGCGGCGTGGCGGGCGGCTCCGGCCAGACGGTGTTCATCGAGTCGGCGACCGGTGTCGGCGAGGGCGCCCGCACGGGCCTCGCCTCCGTCGTCACCGGCCTGCTCTTCGCGGCCTGCCTCTTCTTCACCCCCCTGACGGCGCTCGTGCCGCAGGAGGTGGCCTCCGCCGCGCTGGTCGTCATCGGCGCGATGATGCTGACGAACGCCCGGCACGTCGACTGGGCCGACCGGGCGACCGCGATCCCGGTGTTCCTGACGGTCGTCCTCATGCCGTTCACGTACTCGATCACCGCGGGCGTGGCGGCGGGCGTCCTTTCCCACGTGGCCATCAGGGCAGCTCAGGGCAGGGCGCGGGACATCGGCGCGTTCATTGTGGGGCCTGGCAGGCATCTTCCTGGTCCATTTCTCCCTCCATCCCCTTGAGAGCCGGCTCGGCGTGCACTAGCCGGCTCCCGCAGCCCTCCCCACCGACCGTCAAGGAGAACAGGACATGCTGGACATCGCCGAGGAGCTCGACCGGTGGGTCGAGCAGGGACGTGACTTCGCCGTCGCCACCGTGGTGGCCGTCGGCGGCAGCGCCCCCCGCCGGCCGGGCGCCGCGCTCGCGGTGGACACCGACGGCACGGCGATCGGCTCGGTCTCCGGCGGCTGTGTGGAGGGCGCGGTGTACGACCTGTGCCGCGAGGCCCTCGCCGACGGCGAGCCGGTCCTCGAACGGTTCGGCTACAGCGACGACGACGCCTTCGCCGTGGGCCTCACCTGCGGCGGCGTCATCGACGTCCTCGTCACACCGGTGCGGGCCGGGGACCCGGTCCGCCCGGTGGCCGAGGCCGCGCTCGCCACCGCCGCGACCGGCGGCGCGGCGGCCCTGGCCCGGATCGTCGGCGGCCCGGCGGAACTCCTCGGCCGCGCCCTCCTCGTGCGCCCCGACGGCAGCCCCGAGGGCACGCGGGGAGGCGGACACGAGGGCGGCTTCGGCGCCCACCCCGAACTGGACCGCACGGTGGCCGCCGAGGCCCGCGCCTTCCTCGACGCCGGCCGCACCGGCACCCTGGAGATCGGCGCCCGGGGCTCGCACTGCGGAGCCCCCCTCACCGTCCTCGTCGAGTCCTCGGTCCCGCCGCCCCGGATGATCGTGTTCGGCGCGATCGACTTCGCGTCGGCGCTGGTACGGGTCGGCAAGTTCCTCGGCCACCATGTGACGGTGTGCGACGCCCGTCCCGTCTTCGCGACCCGGGCCCGCTTTCCCGAGGCCGACGAGATCGTCGTCGACTGGCCGCACCGGTATCTGGAGCGCACGGAGGTGGACGCCAGGACCGTCCTGTGCGTGCTGACCCACGACGCCAAGTTCGACGTCCCCCTGCTCCGGCTGGCGCTGCGGCTGCCCGTCGCCTACGTCGGCGCGATGGGCTCCCGCCGCACCCATCTCGACCGCGCCGAACGCCTGCGTGACGTCGGTGTGACCGAACGGGAGCTGGCCCGTCTGCGCTCACCCATCGGCCTCGACCTGGGCGCCCGCACCCCGGAGGAGACGGCCCTGTCGATCGCCGCCGAGATCGTGGCGTCCCGTCGCGGCGGCACCGGTGTCCCCCTCACCGGTGCCCACACCCCGATCCACCACGACCTGCCCGTCCACCCGACGGCCCGGATCGGCTCGGTGGCCTGACCCTTCCGCGCCTCAAGGGGTGCGCAGCAGCTTGTTCACCGCCCGTCCGAACAGCCGGCGGCCCGTGCCGCGCAGCAGCGGATCGAACGGGGAGGGGAGGAGGCGGACGCCGATCTCCTCGCGCCAGACGACCCGGGTCCGGCCGCCGGGGTCCGGCCACACCTCGATCTCGGCCCAGCCCAGGACCACCCGCCCCCGTTTCTCCAGCCGGCACCGGCCCGGCTCGTCCTCGGCCGGCGGATGCCACACGGTGACCTCCATGCGGTCGTCGAAGGACAGCGGGCCGAGACCGGTGCGGGCCACGATCACCGTCCCCTCGCCGGTCGGTGGGGGAGTGACCACGGTGACGCGGGTGAGCGGGACCACCTCGCCGTGCCGCCGCCACTCGGTGAGCCGGCGCCAGGCCTCGCCGAGCGGGAGCGGCGCCGTGCGTTCGAGCTGGAAGATGACCACGCGACGATCGTAGGGAGTGGGAAGGGGCCGGGGCGAGACGTCCCGCCCCGGCACACAGCCACACCACAGGCCCGTACGTCCCCTGTCGGGTCGTCCGCCCGTACGGCACCATGAGGCCGACCCCGCACGACCCCGCACCACCACCGGCACGGGAGGACGTCACGTGGACCGCACAGGGCTCGGCAGGCTGGACGAGGTGCAGCGGGACCCCTATCCGCTCTACGGACGGGCACGTGCGGCCGAGGGGTTGCTCCATGTCCCCGAGCTGGACGCCTGGCTGGTCGCCCGCGACGGCGACGTACGCGAAGTGCTGCGCAGGCCGGAGGACTTCTCGTCGGCGGGGGCGCTGCGGCCGGACGTGATGCCCTCACCGGCCGCCTTCGCGGTGCTCGCCACCGGGTTCGGCGGGCGGCCGGTGGTCGTCGGCACCGACGGCGAGGAGCACCAAAGGCTGCGCGCGCCCCTCGTGCGCGGGCTGTCCCCGGCACGGGTCGCCGCCGTCCTGCCGTACGCCGCGGAGCGCGCCGCCGCCCTGGTGGAGGAGTTCGCCGCCGACGGGCGGGTGGAGCTGATGGCGGCGTACGCGCGCCGGCTGCCCGGTGAGGTCGTCGGGCGGATCGTCGGGCTCGACCCGGCCGATGTGCCGGCCGTCGTGCACGGCGGACACCGCGCGGAGGAACTGCTGTTCCGGCCCCTGCCGGAGAAGGAGCAGATCGCCGCCGCCGAGGACACGGTCGCCGGACAGCGCGTCCTGGACCGGTACGCCCGGGAGCGGCACCGGGACCCCCGCCCCGACCTGTGCTCGGAGATCGTCGCGTCGGTGGCCGCCGCACCGGGCGAACTCACCGCGGACGAACGGCACGAGGTGGTCTCCCACCTCCAGAACCTGGTGATCGCCGGGCACTTGACCACCACCGCGCTGATCGGGACCACCGTGCTGCATCTGCTGCGGCACCCCTCCCAGTGGGAGCTGCTGTGCGCGGAGCCGGAACGGATACCGGCCGCCGTCGAGGAGGCCGCCCGCTACGACACCGCGCTGCAGGGCTTCCGCCGGGTCACCACCCGGCCGCTCACCCTCGCGGGCACCGAACTCCCCGCCGGTGCCTCGCTGTTCGTGGCCTTCGGCGCGGCGGGCCGGGACGGGGCGCGGCATCCGCGGCCGGACACGTTCGACATCACGCGCCCGCCCGGCCGTCACCTCGCGTTCGGTCACGGCCCGCACGCCTGCCCGGGCGCCCAGCTGGCGCGCGAGCAACTCCGCCTGACGCTGCTCGAGTTGACCCGACGTCTGCCCGGCCTGCGGCTCGCCGGGGACCGGCCGGTCGTCATGCGGCCGACGATGATCCACCGCTCCCCGCAGGAGCTGCACCTGACCTGGTGAGTCAGCGGTAGACCTTCCCCGGTTCCGCCTGGCCGGGCGCCAGCAGTTGCGGCACGGTGACGAACACGAACCCGCGTTCCTTGAGGGCGTCGATGATCCCGGGCACGGCCGGGACGGTCCCGTCGTACAGGTCGTGCAGCAGGATGATGCCGTCCCGGTCGGCCTGGGCGAGGACGCGTTTCGTGATGAGCGCGGAGTCCGTCGTCCGATAGTCCTTCGCGGTCACCGTCCAGAGCACCTCCGCGAGGCCCTCCTCGCGGCAGATCTCGTGCACGGTGTCGTCGGTCCGGCCCTGCGGCGGGCGCATCAGGGTGGGACGGTGGCCGGTGAGGCGCTCTATCGCGTCGTCGGGGCGCCGCAGTTCCTCGCGTATCTCGTCCGGCTCGATACGCGTCAGGATCTTGTGGTCCCAGGTGTGGCTGGCCACCTCGTGCCCCTCGGCGGCCATGCGCCGCACGAGGTCCGGGTACTTCTCGATGTGCCGCTTCCCCAGCAGGAAGAAGGTCGCGTGGACCTGTTTCTCCTTGAGGATGTCGAGCAGCCGGGCCGAGTGCTCGCTGGGTCCCGCGTCGAAGGTGAGCGCGATGCACTTCACCTCGCGGCAGTCGACGGCGCCGAGGCGGGCGGCCTGGACGGTGGCCGCCGGACGGGCACGGGCGGCGCTGGGGGCGGTGGTGTCGAGACCGCCGCAGCCGGTGAGTGTGACCGCCAGGCAGGCGGCCGCCGCCGAGACGGCGACGGCACGCAACCCGGCCCCCGTTTTCTTCATCTTCCTGGTCAGAGAAGGCATGCCGAGACTATACATAGCGCGTATACACCCTATGTATAGTCTCGGTGTCATGCGATCGGGAGGCCCCTCGGGCCGCTACTGGGCGTAGAAGGTGGCGTCCCCCTTGTCCGTCGCGGTGCTCGGGGTCTGCACGTACAGCAGGTAGTTGTAGTGCCGGATGTAGCGGCCCGCGTAGTTGGAGGACTCGTACGAGATCCCCGCCGGGTCGGCGAGCCCGGACCGCTGGTAGAAGCTGGCGTCGGACGCGAACGCCGACGTGCCGTCGTTCTTCTCCAGCCACACCTCGAAGTTCTTGTGCCGCAGGTAGTAGCCGGGGAAGTTGGCCGACTCCAGGGAGACCGTCCCGGTGCCGGTCAGGCCCGTCACCACCCGGAACTGCGAGTCGGCGAGCGGGCTGACGTTCGCCTCGATCTTCGCCCGGTACTCCCAGTGGCGGATGAACCGGTCGGCGTAGTTGTAGGAGGAGAACCGCTGCGGGGTGACCCCGTCGGCCACCGGGATGCCGAAGTCCGGTGTGCCGTCCGCCTTCCAGTACACCTTCTGCACGCGGGTGCGCCGGTTGGGGTCGTTCAGCGGGTCGCCGGTGATGTCCTTGTAGCTGCGGTCGTGGTAGACGAGGATGTCGGACTTGCCGTCCTCGGAGACCGTGAAGGAGTTGTGGCCCGGCCCGTACTGCGAGGTCGCGTCGCTCGTCTTGAACACCGGCGACGAACTCTTCGTCCAGGACGCCGCGTTGGTGAGGTCGGCCGTCGCGGACGCGGTCAGCATCCCCAGGCAGTAGTTGGCGTCCGTGGCGCTCGCCGAGTACGTCAGGAACACCTTGCCGCCGTGCTGGATCAGCGCCGGCCCCTCATTGACCTTGTAGCCCACCGTCTCCCAGGACAGCGTCGGCTGCGAGATCTCCGTCGGCGTGCCGGAGATCGTCCACGGGTTGCTCATCTTCGCGATGAACAGGCTGGTGTTGTTGTCCTCGGACGGGTTGCGCTGCGCCCAGGCCAGATAGCGGACACCGTTCACCACGAACGTGGTGGCGTCCAGGGAGAAGCTCTGCCAGGTGGTCGTGATCTGGCCCTTCTCGGTCCAGGTCGCGGTCAGCGGGTTCGCGCCCGTGCCCTCGAGGACGTACATCCGGATCGCCCACACGTCGGAGGTCGACCCGGCGGCGAAGTACACGTACCACTTGCCGTCGATGAAGTGGATCTCCGGCGCCCAGATGTGCGCGCCCATGATGCCGCTGGAGTGCTTGGTCCAGATGGTGACCTCGGAGGCCGTGGAGAGGCCCTGGATGGTCGTCGCCCGGCGCAGCACGATCCGGTCGTACTCCGGGACGGTGGCGGTGAAGTAGTAGTAGCCGTCGGTGTGCTTGAAGATGTGCGGGTCGGCCCGCTTCTCGGCGATCGGGTTGGTGTAGGTCACGGCGGGGGATTCCGGTACGGCGGCCTGGGCGGGGGAGCCCACGCCGGTGAGGACGGCCGCGAGGGCGACGAGGACGGCCAGGAACAGCCGTACGGCGTTGCGTCTCAAGGGAGTTCTCCAGACGAAGGGGGGCGGGGGGAGCGGGGGTCAGGTGGTGGGCACGAGGCGCCACTGCTGGCAGGTGTTGTCCAGCCAGGTCCACTGCCGTACGTCGGTGCCGTTCGCGGTGCCGCAGTTGGCGACGTCGGCGACCTTGCCGGTGGACTCGTTGACGATCCGGACGTAGTCGCCGGTGGCGGTGAACACCAGCCGGAACCGCTGGCACTTGTTGTTCAGCCACGACCACTGCCGGATGTCGGTGCCGTCGGCGCTCGCGCAGTCCGCGATGTCGGCGACCTTGCCGGTGGCCACGTTGACCAGCCGGTTGGTGTCGTCGCCGAGGTCCTCGATCTTCCACTTCTGGTTGGCCCCGCCGTTGCAGGTCCACTGGAAGATGTTCGTACCGTCGGCCGTGCCGCCGCCGTCGACGTCCAGGCACTTGCCGCTGTTGCGGTTGACGAGGGTGTACGACGTCGGGGTCGTCGCCGTCTCGCCGGACGGGCCGGGCAGCGAGGTCCCGAGCGCGACCGGGGTGCCGAAGTTCGGGGTGCCGTCGGCGTTCCAGGTGAACTTCTGCGCCCGCGTCGTGCGCCCGTTGCCGCAGCCGCCGCTCGCCGAGGAGTTGGCGTGGTAGACGATCCAGTTCTCGGTGCCGTCCGGCGAGCTGAAGAAGCCGTTGTGGCCGGGGCCGTAGACCCCGTTGGCATCACTGCGCTGGAAGACGGGCGACTGGGTCTTCGTCCACGAGGACGCGCTGAGCGGGTCGGAGCCGGTCAGCTCCAGCAGGCCCAGCTTGTAGTCGGCCGTGGTGCAGTAGCTCGCCGAGTACGTCAGGAACGTACGGCCGTTGTGGTAGAGCGGCTCGGGGCCCTCGTTCACCGCCGCGCCCGAGGTCTCCCAGCTCAGCGTGGGGCTGGAGATGATCGTGAAGCTGTCGCTGGAGAGCGTGTACGGGTTGCTCATCGGCGCGATGACCAGGCTCTGCTTGCTGCCGTTGATGGACCCGCTGCCCACCAGGTACAGCTTGCTGTTCGCCTGGAGCACCGTCGCGTCGATCAGCCAGCCGCCCGGCGTGAGGTTGGAGCCGGTGAGCGAACCCTTGTAGGTGTAGGGGCCCAGCGGGTCGGTGCCGGCGCTCTCCAGCACATGGGTGCGCTGGGAGTCGCAGCAGGAGACCCCGCTCGGCCCGGCCGAGTAGTACAGGTACCAGTGGCCGTTGAACCGGTGCAGCTCCGGCGCCCAGATGTTGGTGTTGCGGGTGGACGTGGAGTCCGACCACACCTGCACATTGGGCGCGGTGGCCAGGCCGGCCAGCGTCGGCGACTTGCGGATGCCGAGGATGCCCGTGAACGTCGTGGTGATCAGGTAGTAGTTGCCGTCGTAGTACTCCAGCCAGGGGTCGGCCCCCTTGTACGACTTCAGCGGGTTGGTGTACGGGCGCCCGTCCGCCGCGGACACCGGCTGGGTCGCGGCCACCAGGGCCACCAGCAGCGTCAGCACGCAGACGAGCAGGGATCTGCGGCGCGCGGCGGCCGAGCCGGGGCGCCGACGAAACATCCGAGGCATACAGGACCGTCCCTTGTCCGTAATTTCGAACGCAGTTCGTAACTTCGGCCAGAAGATAGGGGGCCTACATGTCCGCGTCAATGCTTTCGGCGGGCCCGGGTGGAGCGGGGCCGTTCGAAGGGCTCCTTTTCCCGGTCGTGTGTATGCTGCACGCTCCGTGAAACGCATGGGGAAAGGTGGTCGGTTTCCGCCCGGCTGGCCGGAACGCGACGGTTTTTTGCCGCCTCCTTACTCTTACGGGTGACAGGCCAGGTCCCGGCTTGGTTCCGGAGCCGGTGATTCCGATAGCCTGGGGCAGTTCGCGCATGCCGGAGGAAAGGGCCCCCGGCGGCCCACTCCGGAATTAATCGCGAACCATGGAAAAGGAAATAAAAGAAGGGGTGCGCGTCATGCCGCCTGTTGTTCCCCCGTTCCTGATCGGTCTCATTGCCGCACCCCTCGCGAAAAGGGTCGTCAAACCCCTGATGCGCGGCCTGGTGAAGACCTCCGTCGGACTCGTGATGGAAGTCAGGCGCGCCGCCCACGAGGCGAGCGAGGGACTCCAGGACCTCGCCGCCGAGGTCACCGCCGAGGTCGTGGCCGCCCAGATGGGGGGCGGCGACGGAGGCCGCGCGGCGGAACCGGCCGCCGCCCCCGCGAAGCCCGCCTCACCCGACGGCCACCACAAGGCCCCCGCCAAGCGGCCGCCCGCCGTCGCCACCGGCAAGGCGAACTGAACACCCACGCCCCACCCGCTCCACGGAAAGACCTCGGGGATCCGCTGACGATGACCATGCTGGTGACAATGTGCTCCGCAGTTCCCGGGCGGCAGCGCTGGAAGATTCCCGAAATGGCCGGGAAAAGACATCTCGCGCGCGTATTCGCCGAGGTACTGGAGAAAGCTCCCGGCATCCGAACGGCACGCGTCAGCGATGTCACCGGAGGGGTCCTCGTCCTTCACGACCCCGCACTCCGCGCCGCCGACATCGACGGAATCCTCAGGAATTCCCTGGCGGCCGTTCTCCGCTGCGGCCGCTTCCGATCCACCGGGAAATCCGAACCGACGACACCGACGACGGAATCGGCCGGACCGCCCACGGGGAACGCCGGACAGCCCCCGGGGACCTTCGCGGAGTCCGCCCGGAACCGGGGCGCGACGCCCGCCCCGGGCCGCACCCTCGCCCTCGCCGGCGCCGCCACGGTCGCCGCACTGGCCCTCGGCCCCGGCAAGCTGCTGCGCAGACCCCTCGCCGTCCTCGGCGCCGTCGTCACCGCCACCGTCCTCGTCGTCCGCCGGGCCGTGACCACCGCGGCCGGCGCCGCCGCCCCACCCCCCGACGAGACGTCACCACCCCGCCCCGCCTCCTCCCTGCGCTCCCTCCTCGACCTCGTCGGACCGCACCGGCCCCGGCTCTTCCTCGCCTCCGGCCTGTCCGCCCTCTGCCAGCTCACCGAGGTCGCCCTCGGCCTGTTCCTCGGCTGGATCGCCCTCGTCCTCATCAAGGGCCGGGCCGCACCCCTGCTCGCCCTCGGCCTGACCACCGCCTCCGCCCAACTCTGGTTCCTCGCCGGAGCGGCCGCCGTCGCCTGCGCCGCCGTGGCCGCCCTCTCCTACGCCGCCAACGTCACCTGGCGCGGAATCGGCCAGGCCGTGCAGCAGGACTGGCGGGACGCCACCTACACCCGGGTGCAGCAACTCGAACTGCGCCACCTGGAGGGTGAACGCACCACCCGCGTCGCCGGCGTCCTCACCGAGGAGATCGCCCAACTGGGCGCGTTCTTCGCCACCTCCGCCAACGACATCGTCCAACTCGCCACGAGCTTCGTCGTCCTGGTCCCCGCCTTCCTCCTCCTCGCCCCCCAGATCGCCTGGATCGCCTTCCTGCCGATGCCGGTCGTCGCCTGGCTGTCCTTCCACTACCAGGACCGCGTCGCCGCCGACTACGCCGTCTCCGGCGAACACAAGGCCACCCTCCACAGCCAACTGGTCAACAGCCTGGAGGCCGGCGCCACCGTCAAGAGCTTCTGCACCGAGGACTACGAGGCACAGCGCGTCCACGACCTCGGCGAGGTGTGCCGACAGAGCAACCGGCGCACCGACCGCTCCACCGTCCGCCACGCCGAGACCGTCCGCGCCGTCACCACCGCCTCGATGACCGGCACCCTCCTCCTCGGCGGCCGCTCGGTCCTGAGCGGCGCCCTCCCCTTCGAGGTGTTCAGCCCCCTCATCGGACTGCCCCAGCAGGTCCTGTTCCGGCTCACCCGCCTCGGCGGCATCGTCGACCAGTACCAGCGCACCCTCGCCGCCCACGACCGGGTACGGCACCTGCACAGCCTGCCCGCCGAACCCGTCGGCCCCGACCACCCCGTGGAGCGCGGCGACGTCAAGGGCGCCGTCACCCTCGAACGGGTCACCTTCGCCTACCCGGGCCGCCCGCCCGTCCTGCGGGACCTCTCCCTGCGCATCGCGCCGGGCCGGGTCACCGGCATCGTCGGCCCCACCGGCTCCGGCAAGACCACCATCGCCCGACTCCTCATGCGCTTCCAGGACACCGACTCCGGCCGGGTCCTGCTCGACGGCCGCGACGTACGCGACCTGTCCCGGCGCGGGCTGCGCGGCGCCGTCGGCTTCGTCGCCCAGGACCCGTTCCTCTTCGACGGCACCATCGCCGACAACATCCGCTACGGCAGCTTCGACGCCACCGACGCCCACCTGGAGCGCGCCGCCCGCATGGCCGAGGCCCACCCCTTCATCGAGGCCCTGCCCGACGGCTACGACACCCTCATCGGCGAACGCGGCGCGGCGCTGTCCGGCGGCCAGCGGCAACGCCTCGCCCTCGCCCGCGCGATCCTCAAGGACCCGCCCGTCGTCGTGCTCGACGAGGCCACCTCCGCCGTGGACAACGAGACCGAGGCCGCCATCCAGCGCACCCTGCGCGCCTTCGCGCAGAACCGCACCCTGATCATCATCGCCCACCGGCTGTCGACCATCCGCGACGCCGACTGGATCCACGTCCTCGACCGGGGCGGCCTGGTCGCCGAACAGGGCACCCACACCGAACTCCTCGCCCGGGGAGGCCTCTACGCCTCCCTCTGGAACCTCCAGGCGGGGGAGAGGGCGGCGTGACCCTGCGGGGCTTCGGCCGACTCGCCCCCTGACCCACCGCACGACTCACGAGCCCGGTCCAGCCCGAGCGGGACCCCCTTGACCCGGCGGTCCTCGCGGGGGCGGTCCGTCCTCGCGAGGGCGGTCCTCGCTCCGGGGGCCGGCGGTCCGGCCGAGGGCCGGCAGCCGAGGCCGGGTCGGAGGCCGAGGCCGGGTCAGAGGCCGAGGCCGGCTTGGAAGCCGACGCCGGGGGTCGGAAGCCGACGCCGGTCGGCCGGGCACCCCTGCTGGCCGACAGCCGATGCCGGTCGGGCCAGGGGTCCAACCCGGCCCGGATGGGGCCCCATCCGGGCCGGGGCCCCATCCGGGCCGGCGCCCAACCCGGGCGGGGGGCTGGCTCCAGGCCGTAGGTCCAACCCCGGGCCACAGGTCCAACCCCGGGCCGTAGGTCCAACCCCGGGCCACAGCCCCAACCCCGGGCCGTAGGCCTAACCCCGGGCCACAGCCCCAACCCCGGGCCGTAGGCCTAACCCCGGGCCGTAGCCCCAACCCCGGGCCACAGCCCTAACCCCGGGCCGTAGCCCCAACCCCGGGCCACAGCCCTAACCCCGCGCCGTAGGCCTAACCCCGGGCCGTAGGCCTAACCCCGGGCCACAGCCCCAACCCCGGGCCGTAGGCCTAACCCCGGGCCGTAGGTCCAACCTCGGACCGTAGGCCCAACCCCGGACCGCAGGTCCAACCCCGGGCCGTAGGGCCCAACCCGGACCGCAGGTCCAACCCGGACCGCAGGTCCAACCCCGGGCCGTAGGCCCAACCCGGACCGCAGGTCCAACCCCGGGCCGAAGGCGCAACCCAGGGTCGGCAGACCCCGGAGCCCGAAGGCTCAACCCGGGCCGGAATTCCAGCCCCGGGCGGGCAGCCGACCGCGGCCGCGAAGGCCCACCCCCGCGCCGGAGGCCGGCTTCCCCTGCCCCCGAACGCACCGCCGCTTCCCCGCCCCCGCAACACACTCCCGCTCCGCCGCCCCGTCACCCCGTCCCCGGCGGCCCCGCACCGCACGGCACCTCTGGAGGTACCCCCATGTCTGCTCGCGAGGACGTCGCCCTGCCCCTGACGGCGGCTCAGCGCGAACTGTGGCTCGCCGAACAGCGGACGGACGGAGTGATCCCGTCGTACCGCATCGGCGAGTACCTCGACATCGCCGGGCCCCTGGACACCGACCTGCTGTGCACCGCCCTGCGCCGGGTCGTCGCCGAGAACGAGGCCCTGCACGTGGGATTCACCGACACCGACGACGGCCCCCGCCAGATCACGCGCGCCCCGGACGAGGACTGGACACCTCGTCGGCTCGACCTCAGCGCCCACGCCAACCCCCGCGCCGCCGCCGTGGAATGGATGGCCGCCGACCGCCTGCGCCCCCTCGACCTCACCCGCGGCCGCCTCTTCAGCCAGGCCCTCATCAAGATCGCCGACGATCACCACCTCTGGTACCACACCTACCACCACCTCCTCTCCGACGGCCTCGGCTACGCCCTCGTCGCCCGCCGCGTCGCCGCCGTCCACACCGCCCTCGCCGCGGGACGCACGCCGGAGCCGACACCGTTCCCGCCCCTGCGCGCCGTCGTCGACGCCGACGCCGCCTACCGGACCTCCGCCCGCTTCGACGAGGACCGCGCGTACTGGACCGGGCGTCTCGCCGGCCTCCCCGAACCCGCCCGCATCGGCCGCTCCACGGGCCACCTCACCGCCGGCCCCCGCCACACCCCGCTGCCCGCCGACCCCCTGCGCCAGGCCCTGCGCACGCTCGGCGAACGCGCCGGAACACGCTGGTCGCGGGTGCTGATCGCGGCCACCGCGCTGTACGTGCACCGCCGCACCGGCGCCCACGACCTCCTCCTCGGCCTCCCCGTCACCGGCCGCGACCGCACCGACCCCGTGTGCACGGCGACCCCCGCCGTGGTGTCCAACATGGTGCCGCTGCGGCTGACCGTACGCCCCGGCACGCCCTGGTCCGCGCTCGTCGGCCAGGTCGACGCCGAGGTGCGGGCGGCGCTCCGGCACCAGCGCTACCGGGGCGAGGACATGCACCGCGACCTCGGACTGCCCGGCGCTCCCGGCTCGGCGTACTCCGCGATCGTCAACATCATGTCCTTCGACAGCGCGCTGAGCTTCGCCGGACTGCCCGCCACCGCCCACAGCCTCGCCGAGGTCCACGCCGCCGAACTCGTCGTCTGGGCGCTGGACCGGCACGACGGCTCCGGCCCGCACCTCAAACTGCTGGCCGCCGCCGACGCCTGGGACGAGGACGAGCGGCAGGCCCACCAGCACGGCTTCACCACCCTCCTGGAGAGCCTCGCCGGCACCGACCCCGACCGCCCCGTCGGCGGCGTCCCCCTCCCGAGGCCCCGCACCCGGCCCGCGACGGCCCTCGCCGCCGACACGGACCGCGCCCACCTCGCCGACCTCTTCGAGCAGCAGGCCCGCCGTACCCCGGACGCCGTGGCCGTCGTCGCACCCGACGCCACCCTCACCTACGCCGCCCTCGACGCCCGCGCGAACCGTCTCGCGCGGCTCCTCACCGCCCACGGCGCCGCCCCGGAACGCCTGGTCGCCCTCGCGCTGCCCCGCTCCGCCGCACTGGTCACGGCCGTCCTCGCGGTCCTCAAGACCGGCGCGGGCTACGTCCCCCTCGACCCCGACCACCACCCCGCCGCCCGCCTCGCCGCCCTCCTCGACGACACCCGCCCCGCCGTCACCCTCACCGACACCGCCACCCGGCCCCGGCTGCCCCGGCACACCGACGCCGTCCTCCTCGACGCCTCCGACACCGCCGCCCTCCCGGCCGGCGCCCCGCCCGCCCGGCGCGACCCCCGGCACCCGGCGTACGTCATCCACACCTCGGGCTCCACCGGCCGCCCCAAGGGCGTGCTCACCCCGCACACGGCCGTCACGAACCTGATCCACCACCAGCTCCGCACCCTCTACCGGACCCCCCGGATGCGCGTCGCGCTGACCACCTCCCTCTCCTTCGACGCCTCCTGGGACCAGCTCGCCTGCCTCTTCGGCGGCCATGAACTCCACGTCCTCGACCGCGCCACCTGGACCGACCCGGACGCCTTCCTCACCCACCTCGACCGCCACCGCCTCGACCTCGTCAACGCCACCCCTTCCTACCTGCGCGTCCTCATCGACCACGGCCTCCTCACCGGCGACCATCCCCGACCCTCCGTGATCGTCGCCGGCGGGGAGGCCGTTCCCGAGGACCTCTGGCGGGACCTGCGCACCGCCGACGGCGTACGCGTCCACAACTTCTACGGCCCCACCGAGTGCACCGTCGACGCGCTCACCGCGACCCTCGACGCGACCGAACGCCCCGCGATCGGACACCCCGTCACCGGGGCCCACGCGTACGTCCTCGACAGCGCCCTGCAACCGGTACCCGACGGCGCCCCCGGTGAGCTGTACATCGCGGGCGCCGGCCTGGCCCGCGGCTACCTCGGCCGCCCCGCCCTCACCGCCGAACGCTTCGTCGCCGACCCCTACGGCCCGCCCGGCACCCGCATGTACCGCACCGGCGACCTCGTCCGCCGCACCCGCGAAGGCAGCGCCGAATACCTGGGCCGGGCCGACGACCAGGTCAAGATCCGCGGCTTCCGCGTCGAACCCGCCGAGATCGAGGCCGCGTTGGGCACCCACCCGGCGGTCGCGCGTACGACGGTCCTCGCCCGCCCCGACGACGACCGCGCCGCCCGGCTCGTCGCCTACGTCGTCCCCGCGCCCGGCACCGCCCCGAGCCCGAAGGACCTGCGCGCACACCTGCGCGACCGCCTCCCCGAGCACATGGTCCCGGCCGCCTTCGTCCCCCTCGACGCCCTGCCCCTCACCCCGGCCGGCAAGCTCGACCGCCGGGCCCTGCCCGCCCCCGCCCACCACACCCCGCCGAGCCACCGCGCCCCGCGCACCCCGCGCGAGGAGCTCCTCTGCGGCCTCTTCGCCGACGTCCTCGGCCTCCCCCGGGTCGGCGCCGACGACGACTTCTTCGCCCTCGGCGGCCACTCCCTGCTCGCCCTGCGCCTCCTGGCCCGCATCCGCACCGCCCTCGGCACCGCCCCGCGCCTCGGCGACCTCTTCGACGCTCCCACCCCGGCCGGGATCGCCGCCGCCCTGGACACCGCGACCCCGGACGCCGCGCGGCCCGCACTGCGCCCGTACGCACGCCCCGACGCCGTACCCCTGTCCTCCGCGCAGCGCCGCCTGTGGTTCCTGCAGCGCGTCGAGGGCACCGGTGCCACCTACCACATCCCGCTCGCCCTGCGCCTGTCCGGAACGCTCGACCGCCCCGCCCTGGAAGCCGCACTGCGGGACGTCGTCACCCGGCACGAGAGCCTGCGCACCGTCTTCCCCGACGAGCGCGGGGTGCCCGTCCAGCGGATCCTGGCCCCGGAGCGGGCCGCGCCCCGGCTGCCGGTCACCGACACCACCGAGGCCGCCCTGCCCGACCGGCTCACCGCCGCCGCCCGCCGCCCCTTCGACCTCGCCGCCGAACCACCCCTCCACGCCCAGCTGTTCGCGCTCGCACCCGACGAGCACGTGCTGCTGCTGGTGATCCACCACATCGTCGGCGACGGCTGGTCCCTCGGCCCGCTGGCCGCCGACGTCACCCGCGCCTACGCGGCCCGCCGCAGCGGCGGCACCCCGGAGTGGACGCCGCTGCCGGTGCAGTACGCCGACTACACCCTCTGGCAGCACGACCTCCTCGGCGACCCCGCCGACCCGGACGGCCTCGCCGCCCGTCAGCTCGCCTTCTGGACCGAACGGCTGACCGGCCTCCCGGAGCGCCTCGACCTGCCCTTCGACCGCCCCCGCCCCGCCGCCACCACCCACCGGGGCGCCCCACTGCCCCTGCACCTCGACGCGGGCCTGCACCGCCGTCTGAGCGACCTGGCCCGTGCCCACGGCGCCAGCCTCTTCATGGTCCTCCAGGCCGGCCTCGCCGCCCTCCTCGGCAAGCTCGGCGCCGGCACCGACATCCCACTGGGCGCCCCCGTCGCCGGCCGCACCGACGAGGCCGCCGACGACCTGGTCGGCTTCTTCGTCAACACGCTCGTCCTGCGCACCGACCTGACCGGCGACCCCACCTTCACCGAACTCCTCGACCGCGTCCGCCGGGGCGCCCTCGCCGCCTACGCCCACCAGGACCTGCCCTTCGAGCACCTGGTGGAGGAGCTCAACCCGACCCGTTCCCTTGCCCACCACCCCCTCTTCCAGACGATGCTCGCCCTGCAGAACGCCCCCCTCGGCGAGTTCGACCTGCCCGGCCTGCACGTCACCACGAGCCTGGTCCCCACCGGCACCGCCAAGTGCGACCTCACCTTCAACCTCGCCGAACGCACCGCCCCCGACGGCACCCCGGCCGGCCTCACCGGCACGGTGGAGTACAGCACCGACCTCTTCGACCCCGGAACGGTCGAGGCGATCGGCGAACGCTGGGCACGCCTGCTGCACACGGCCGCCACGGACCCGGAGCGCCGCCTGAGCCGCATCGACGTCCTCACCGACGCCGAGCGAGCGGCCCTGCTGCCGACGGCCGTGGCCGTGCCGGCGAACGACAGTCTGGTGGGGTTGTTCGAGGCGCGGGTGCGGGAGACGCCGGATGCGGTGGCGGTGGTGTGCGGTGCGTCGGCGCTGACGTACGGCGAGTTGAATGTGCGGGCCAATCGTGTGGCGCATGCGCTGGTGGGGTGTGGGGTGGGTCCGGAGGCTGTCGTCGCGTTGGCGTTGCCGCGGTCGGTGGAGCTGGTGGTCGGGGTGTTGGGGGTGCTGAAGGCGGGTGCCGCGTATCTGCCGCTCGATCCCGGCTATCCGGCGGCGCGCAGGGAGTTCATGGTCGCGGACGCCCGTCCGGCGCTGGTGGTCGACGATCTGGCGGCTCTTGAGACGGACGGGCTGCCGGTCTCGGATCCGGTGGTGGGGCTTGTTGCGGAGCATCCGGCGTATGTCATCTACACCTCCGGTTCGACGGGCCGTCCGAAGGGTGTGGTCGTCCCGCACGGCAATGTGGTGCGGTTGTTCGCCGCCACGAGGCAGTGGTTCGACTTCGGCCCGGACGACGTGTGGACGCTGTTCCATTCGTACGCGTTCGACTTCTCGGTCTGGGAGTTGTGGGGTCCGCTGCTGCACGGCGGTCGGCTGGTGGTGGTGCCGTTCGAGACGTCCCGTTCGCCGGAGGCGTTCCTGCGGCTGCTGGCCGAGGAGCGGGTGACGGTCTTGAACCAGACGCCGTCCGCCTTCTATCAGCTCATGCAGGCCGACCGGGAGAACCCGGGGACCGAACTCGCCCTGCGCACGGTGGTGTTCGGCGGTGAGGCGCTGGAGCCCGCCCGGCTCGCCGACTGGTACACGCGTCACGCGGACGACGCTCCGGTCCTGGTGAACATGTACGGCATCACCGAGACCACCGTCCACGTCACCCATCACCCCCTGCACGCCGGTTCCGTCGACGGGGCCGTCAGTGTGATCGGCGCGGCGATCCCCGACCTGCGCACCTATGTCCTCGACGCCCACCTGTGCCCCGTACCGCCGGGTGTGGCAGGGGAGTTGTACGTGTCCGGGCCGGGGCTCGCGCGGGGCTATCTCGACCGGCCCGGGCTGACCTCCTCCCGGTTCGTCGCCGACCCCCACGGTCCGTCCGGTACCCGGATGTATCGCACCGGTGACGTCGTACGCCGTGCCGCCGACGGCTCGCTGGAGTTCGTCGGGCGGGCCGACGACCAGGTCAAGGTGCGGGGCTTCCGCATCGAACTCGGTGAGATCGAGGCCGCGTTGGCGGGCCATCCCGAGGTCGGCGACGTGGCCGTGGTGGCCCGCCGGGACCGTACCGACGACACCCGGCTCGTCGCGTACGTAGTCCCCGCGCCCGGCGCGGTGGCCCACTCGGCGGTTCTCCGCGAACATCTGCGGGAGCGACTCCCGGAGTACATGGTCCCGGCCGCCTTCGTCGCGCTGGAGGCGCTGCCGCTGACCGTCAACGGCAAGCTGGACCGGCGTGCCCTGCCCGAGCCGCAGGCCGGCGGCCTGGGTGCCGGACGGGCGCCCCGCACCCCGCAGGAGCAGATCCTGTGCGAGCTGTTCGCCGAGATCCTCGGGGTCGCCGAGGCCGGGGTGGACGACAGCTTCTTCGACCTGGGCGGTCACTCCCTGCTCGCGACCCGCCTCGTCGCCCGTGTCCGGGCCACCCTCGGCGTGGAACTGGAACTGCGCGCCCTCTTCGAGGCACCGACCCCGGCCGGGCTCGCCGCGAGCCTCGCGGGCGCCGGACAGGCCCGCCTCGCCCTCACCCCGTACGACGACCGCCCCGACCTGATCCCGCTGTCGTTCGCACAGCGCCGCCTGTGGTTCCTGCACCAGCTCGAGGGCGCGAGCGCCAACTACAACATCCCGCTCGCCTGGCGCCTGACCGGCCCCCTCGACCATGGCGCCCTCGCCCGGGCCCTCACCGACGTCATCACCCGTCACGAGAGCCTGCGCACCCTCTACCCCCAGCTCGACGGCACCCCCCACCAGCGCGTCCTCTCCCCGCGGGAAGCCCCGCTGCCGTTGCGTACGCGCGCGACGACCGAGGGCGAGCTGGACGCCGTACTCGCCGAGGCCCTGCGCCACCCCTTCGACCTCGCCGCCGAACTGCCCCTGTACGCCGAGCTGTTCACGCTCGGCGTCGAAGAGCACGTGCTGCTGCTGGTCGTTCACCACATCGCGGGCGACGGCTGGTCCCTCGGCCCGCTGGCCCACAACCTCGCCGACGCCTACGCGGCCCGGCGCCGAGGCGAGGAGCCCGTCTGGGCGCCGCTGCCGGTGCAGTACGCCGACTACACGCTCTGGCAGCACCGTCTGCTGGGCGACGCCACCGACCCCGACAGCCTCTTCGCCCGCCAGGCCGCCCACTGGACGCGCGCGCTGAAGGGACTCCCCGAGCAGATCCAGCTCCCGACCGACCGGCCCCGCCCCGCCGTCGCCTCCCACCGGGGCGGCTTCGTCCGCATCCAACTGGACGCCGAACTCCACCGGGAGCTGCGCGACTTGGCGCGCGCCCAGGGCACCAGTCTGTTCATGGTCCTCCAGGCCGGCCTCGCCGCCCTGCTGAACAAGCTCGGTGCGGGGGACGACATCCCCGTCGGCAGCCTCATCGCCGGCCGCACCGACCAGGCCCTGGACGATCTGATCGGCTACTTCGTCAACACCCTCGTCTTCCGCACCGACACCTCCGGCGACCCCGCCTTCACCGAGCTCCTCGACCGAGTGCGCGACGGGGCCCTCGCCGCCTACGCCCACCAGGACCTGCCCTTCGAGTACCTGGTCGAGGCCCTCAACCCGGTGCGCTCCCTCGCCCACCACCCCCTCTTCCAGGTCATGCTGGTCCTGCAGAACGCCCCGCGGGCCGACTTCGCCCCGCCCGGCCTGCACACGAGCTCGGTGCAGCTCACCACCACGACGTCCAAGCTCGACCTGATCTTCTCCCTCTCCGAACGCCATGGCGAGGACGGCTCCCCGCAGGGCGTGGACGGGTTCGTCGAGTACGCCGGCGATCTGTACGACCCGCAGACGGTCCAGGCCATGTGCGACCGCTGGGTCCGGCTGCTGAGGACGGCTGTCGCCGACCCGGCCCGCCCCCTGAGCCGCATCGACGTCCTGACGGACGCGGAGCGACAGCGCTTCCTGCCCGCTCTCACCTCCACGCCGGTGACGGAGAGTCTGGTGGGGTTGTTCGAGGCGCGGGTGCGGGAGACGCCGGATGCGGTGGCGGTGGTGTGCGGTGCGTCGGCGCTGACGTACGGCGAGTTGAATGTGCGGGCCAATCGTGTGGCGCATGCGCTGGTGGGGTGTGGGGTGGGTCCGGAGGCTGTCGTCGCGTTGGCGTTGCCGCGGTCGGTGGAGCTGGTGGTCGGGGTGTTGGGGGTGCTGAAGGCGGGTGCCGCGTATCTGCCGCTCGATCCCGGCTATCCGGCGGCGCGCAGGGAGTTCATGGTCGCGGACGCCCGTCCGGCGCTGGTGGTCGACGATCTGGCGGCTCTCGAGACGGACGGGCTGCCGGTCTCGGATCCGGTGGTGGGGCTTGTTGCGGAGCATCCGGCGTATGTCATCTACACCTCCGGTTCGACGGGCCGTCCGAAGGGTGTGGTCGTCCCGCACGGCAATGTGGTGCGGTTGTTCGCCGCCACGAGGCAGTGGTTCGACTTCGGCCCCGATGACGTGTGGACGCTGTTCCATTCGTACGCGTTCGACTTCTCGGTCTGGGAGTTGTGGGGTCCGCTGCTGCACGGCGGTCGGCTGGTGGTGGTGCCGTTCGAGACGTCCCGTTCGCCGGAGGCGTTCCTGCGGCTGCTGGCCGAGGAGCGGGTGACGGTCTTGAACCAGACGCCGTCCGCCTTCTATCAGCTCATGCAGGCCGACCGGGAGAACCCGGGCACCGAACTCGCCCTGCGCACCGTGGTGTTCGGCGGTGAGGCGCTGGAGCCCGCCCGGCTCGCCGACTGGTACACGCGTCACGCGGACGACGCTCCGGTCCTGGTGAACATGTACGGCATCACCGAGACCACCGTCCACGTCACCCATCACCCCCTGCACGCCGGTTCCGTCGACGGGGCCGCCAGTGTGATCGGCGCGGCGATCCCCGACCTGCGGACCCATGTGCTCGACAGGTGGCTGCGGCCCGTCCCCACCGGGGTTGTGGGCGAACTGTACGTGTCCGGGCCCGGGTTGGCCCGTGGGTATCTCGACCGGCCCTCTCTCACCGCCTCCCGGTTCGTCGCCGACCCCTACGGCTCGCCCGGCGCCCGGATGTACCGCACGGGCGATCTGACGCGGCAGCGGGCCGACGGCTCGCTGGAGTACGCGGGGCGGGCCGACGACCAGGTCAAGGTACGGGGCTTCCGCATCGAACTCGGCGAGATCGAGGCCGTGTTGGCGAGCCATCCCGAGGTCGGCGACGTGGCCGTGGTGGCCCGCCAGGACCGTACCGACGACACCCGGCTCGTCGCGTACGTCGTGGGAGGCGCGGCCGGCCTGCGGGAGTACGTCCGGGAGCGGCTCCCCGAGTACATGGTCCCGGCGGCGTTCGTGCCGCTCGACGCGCTGCCGCTGACCGTCAACGGCAAGCTGGACCGACGGGCCCTGCCCGAGCCGGAGTGCACGCCCGGCGCGGCCGGGCGGGCGCCGCGCACCCCCGAGGAGCAGGTGCTCGCCGAGCTGTTCGCCGAGGTGCTGGGGGTCGAACGGGTCGGTGCCGACGACGACTTCTTCGCACGGGGCGGTCACTCCCTGCTGGCCACCCGGCTCGTCGCCCGTGTCCGGGCCGCGCTCGGTGCCGAGCTGGAGCTGCGGGCCCTGTTCGAGACGCCGACCGTGGCCGGGCTGGCCGCGGGGCTGACGGCCGCGGGGGAGGCGCGGCCCGCTCTGGTGCCGGCCGTGCGGCCGGAGCGGATGCCGCTGTCGTCCGCGCAGCACCGGCTGTGGTTCCTGCACCAGCTCGACCCGTCCGGCGCGGCCTATCACATCCCGCTCGCCTGGCGGCTGGACGGCCCGCTCGACCGCACCGCCCTGGCCGGGGCGCTCGCCGACGTGGTGGCCCGGCACGAGGTCCTGCGCACCCTCTGCCCGCAGGCCGCCGACGGGGTGCCGTACCAGCTCGTCCTCGACGCCGACGAGGCCCGCCCGGAGCTGCCCCTCACCGAGACCGACGAGTCCGGTCTGCCCGCGCTGCTCGACCGGGCCGTACGGCGGCCCTTCGACCTCGCCGCGGAACCGCCCCTGCGCGCCGAGCTGTTCGCCACCGCCGCCGACCGTCATGTCCTCGTGCTCGTCGTGCACCACATCGCGGGCGACGGCTGGTCGCTCGGCCCGCTGGCGCGGGACCTGGCCACCGCCTACGCGGCGCGCCGCGCGGGGGAGGAGCCCGGCTGGGCGCCGCTGCCCGTGCAGTACGCCGACTACACCCTCTGGCAGCGCGAGCTGCTCGGTGAACCGGCCGACCCCGACAGCCTGTTCGCGCGGCAGGCCGCCCACTGGACGGCCGCGTTGCAGGGGCTTCCCGAGCAGATCCCGCTCCCGGCCGACCGCCCCCGCCCCGCGCACCCCACCTTCCGGGGCCGCAGGCTGCCCGTCGAGCTCGACGCCGATCTGCACACCGGCCTCCTCGGCCTGGCCCGACGGCACGGTGCCAGCCTCTTCATGGTCCTCCAGGCCGGTCTCGCCGCCCTCCTGAACAAACTCGGCGCCGGGGACGACATCCCCGTCGGCAGCCTCATCGCGGGCCGCACCGACCAGGCGCTGGACGATCTCGTCGGGTTCTTCGTCAACACGCTCGTGCTGCGCACCGACACCTCCGGCGACCCCGACTTCGCACAACTCCTGCACCGCGCAAGGGAGTCGGCGCTCGGCGCGTACGCCCACCAGGAGCTGCCCTTCGATCACCTCGTGGAGGCGCTGAACCCGGCCCGGTCGCTGTCCCGTCAGCCGCTGTTCCAGGTGCTGCTCGCGCTGCAGAACGTACCGCGCGGCACCTTCGCACTGCCCGGTCTGCGCACCGAGATCCTCCCCGTGCACCACGCCACGGCGATGTTCGACCTCTCCTTCCACCTGCTGGAGCGCGGCGACGGCGAGGCGGCCGGTCTCCACGGCTACGTCGAGTACGCCGCCGACCTCTTCGACGACCCCACCGTCGAGCGTCTCCTCGTCCGCTGGACGCGGCTGCTGCGGCAGGCCGTCGAGGACCCCGGGCGGCCGCTGAGCCGCTTCGACGTCCTCCTCGACGACGAACGCGCGGCACTGCTCCCGGCCCCCACCGCTCCCCCCGCGTACGCCTCGCTGCCCGAACTGTTCCGGACGCAGGTGCGGGCGACCCCCGACGCCCCCGCGGTCGTCTTCGAGGACACCGTCCTCAGCTACGCCGGGCTCGACGCCCGCGCCAACCGGGTCGCGCACGCCCTCCTCGAGCGGGGGGTCGGCCCCGAGGACGTCGTCGCGCTCACCCTTCCGCGCGGCACCGACCTCGTCGTGGCGATCCTCGGGGTCCTCAAGACCGGCGCCGCCTATCTGCCCGTCGACCCCGACTACCCGCCCGCGCGCCGCGCCTTCATGCTCGACGACTCCCGCCCGGCCGTGGCCGTCGAGGACCTGGACTTCGCCGAGGGCTTCCCCGACACCGACCCGGAGATCACCCCCGACGGGCGCCACCCCGCCTACGTCATCTACACCTCGGGTTCCACCGGCCGCCCCAAGGCCGTCGTCATGCCGTCGGCCGCCCTCGTCAACCTGCTCCACTGGCACCACCGCGCCGTCGGAGGCGGCCCCGGCACCCGCACCGCGCAGTTCACGGCGGCCGGCTTCGACGTGTCCGTGCAGGAGACCCTGTCCGCGCTGCTGTACGGCAAGACCCTGGTCGTCCCCACCGACGAGCAGCGGCGCAGCGCCGAACTGTTCACGGCCTGGCTGGAACGGCACCGGATCGAGGAACTGTTCGCGCCGACGCTGGTCCTGGAGGCCGTCGCCGAGGCCGCCGAGGAGCACGGCCGCGACCTGCCCCGCCTGCGGACCGTCGCCCAGGCCGGTGAGGCGATGCGGCTCGGCACCGCCCTGCGCCGCTTCACCGCCCGCCGGCCCGGCCGGCGGCTGCACAACCACTACGGCCCCGCCGAGACCCACGTCGTCACCGCCTACGCGCTCCCTGCCGACCTCGACGACTGCCCGCTGCCGGTGCCCGTCGGCCGGCCCGTCGACCACACCCGCGCCCTCGTCCTCGACACCGCGCTGTGCCCCGTACCACCCGGTGTGCCCGGCGAGCTGTACCTGGCCGGGGCGGGTGTGGCCCGCGGCTATCTGCACCGGCCCGCGCTGACCGCCGAACGGTTCGTCGCCGACCCCTACGGGCCGCCCGGCGCCCGCATGTACCGCACCGGTGACCTCGCCCGCCGGCGGTCCGACGGCGAGCTGGAGTTCCTGGGCCGCGCCGACCACCAGGTGAAGGTGCGCGGATTCCGGGTCGAACCCGGCGAGATCGAGGCCGCCCTCGCCGACCACCCGGCCGTCGCCCGGGCCGCCGTCGTCGCCCGCGAGGACCGGCTCGTCGCCTACGTCGTCCCGGCCGCCGGGGCGAGCACCGCACCCGCCGTGCTCCTGGACCATCTGCGCGACCGCCTCCCCGCCCCCATGGTCCCCGGCGCGCTCGTCGTCCTCGACGCCCTGCCCCTCACCCCCAACGGCAAGCTCGACCGCGCCGCCCTGCCCGCCCCCGCCCCAGCCCCGGACGCCCGGACCGGCCGCGCCCCCCGCACCCCGCGCGAACAGATCCTGTGCGACCTGTTCGCCGAGGTCCTCGGCGTCGCCCGGGCCGGCGTCGACGACGACTTCTTCACACTGGGCGGTCACTCGCTGCTCGCCACCCGACTGGTCTCCCGGGTCCGCGCCACCCTCGGCGTCGAACTGCCCCTGCGCAGCCTCTTCGAGGCCCCCACCCCGGCAGGGCTCGCCGTGCGTCTCGACGCCGCGGCCGAGGCCCGTCCGGCGGTCGTCCCCGTCGTCCGGCCCGAGCCGCTGCCGCTGTCGTTCGCGCAGCTCCGCCTCTGGTTCCTGCACCGGCTGGACGGCACGGACGCCGCCTACCACATGCCGCTCGCCCTCCGGCTGCGCGGCCCCCTCGACCGGCCCGCGCTTGCCGCCGCCCTCAGCGACCTCGTCGCCCGCCACGAGACGCTGCGCACGCTCTACCCGCACACCGACGGCGTACCGCACCAGCGGATCCTGCCCGTCGCCGAGGCCGTCCCCTTCCCCCTCACGGTCACCGCGACGGACGAGGCGGACCTGCCCGCACTGCTCACCGGGGCCGCCCGCCGGCCCTTCGACCTGGGCACCGAACTCCCCCTGAGCGCCCATCTGTTCCTGCTCGCCGACGACGAGCACGTCCTGCTGCTCGCCCTGCACCACATCGCCGCCGACGGCTGGTCCCTGCGCCCTCTGGCGACGGACCTGGCCACCGCCTACGCGGCCCGCCGCCGGGGCGAGGAGCCGGGCTGGGCGCCGCTGCCGGTGCAGTACGCCGACCACACCCTGTGGCAGCGCGCCCTGCTCGGCGACGAGAGCGACCCCGACAGCACCTACGCCCGCCAACTCGCCCACTGGACCGAGGCCCTGGCCGGTCTGCCCGAGCGGCTGCGGCTCCCCGCCGACCGGCCGCGCCCCCTCCACCCGACCCACCGGGGCGGCCTGCTCACCACCACCGTCGACGCGCGCCTGCACGACGCCCTGACCGTGCTGGCCCGCCGCAACGGCGCCAGCCTGTTCATGGTCCTCCAGGCGGGGCTCGCCGCGCTGTGCACCCGCCTCGGCGCGGGCACCGACATCCCCGTGGGCAGTCCCGTCGCGGGCCGCACCGATCAGGCGCTGGACGACCTCGTCGGGTTCTTCGTGAACACGCTGGTGCTGCGCACGGACACCTCCGGTGATCCGACCTTCACCGAACTCCTGGGCCGGGTGAGGGAGTCGGCGCTCGCCGCCTACGCCCACCAGGACGTGCCCTTCGAGCACCTCGTCGAGGCCCTGAACCCGGCCCGCTCCCTCTCCCACCACCCCCTCTTCCAGATCCTCCTCGCCGTCCAGAACGTCCCCGAGACCGCGTTCGGCCTCGACGGCCTGGACACCTCACCGCAGCCCGTGCGCACCGGCACCGCCCGGCTGGACCTGGCCCTCGCGCTCACCGAACGCCGAGGCACCGACGGCACCCCCGCCGGACTGGACGCGATCGTCGAGTACAGCGCCGACCTCTTCGACGAGTCCACCGTCCGCACCCTCTTCGACCGCTGGGTACGGCTTCTGACCGCCGCCGTCGCCACCCCCGACCGGCCGATCGGCACCCTCGACATCCTCCACCCCGACGAGCGCCACACCCTCCTGGGCTCCGCCCAACAGCCGCTTCCCGACGCCTCCTTCGCCGACCTCTTCCGCCGGCAGGCCGGCGCCACGCCCGACGCGATCGCCCTGGTCGCGGGAGACGTCGAGCTGTCGTACGCCCAACTCGACGCCCGGGCCAATCGGTTCGCGCACGCGCTTCTCGAACGGGGCGTGGGGGCCGAGGACGTCGTCGCGCTGGTGCTGCCGCGGTCGGTGGAGCTCGTCGTCGGGATCCTCGGGACGATGAAGGCGGGCGCCGCCCATCTGCCCGTCGACCCCGGCTACCCCGAGGCGCGCATCGCGCACATGCTGGAGGACGCCCGGCCCGCCCTCGTGGTGGAGGAGCCGGGCCTCGGCGACGGCCTCCCGGAGACCGATCCCGGGGTCGCCGTCGACGTACGGCAGCCCGCCTACGTCATCTACACCTCCGGCTCCACCGGCCGCCCCAAGGGCGTCGTCGTCACCCACGGCGGTCTGCCCGCCCTGGTCGCCGCCCAGACCGAGCACCTCGCCCTCGACGACACCAGCCGGGTCCTCCAGCTCGGCTCGCCGAGCTTCGACGCCTCCTTCTGGGACCTGTGCGCCGCGCTCCTCACCGGAGCCCGCCTGGTCCTCGCCCCGGCGGACGACCCGGTGGCGGGTCTGACCGGCGACATCACACATGTGACGTTGCCGCCGTCGGTGTTGGCGGCGGTGGAGTCGTTGTCGGTGTCGACGCTGGTGGTGGCGGGGGAGGCGTGTGCGCCGGAGTTGGTGGAGCGGTGGGCGCCGGGGCGGCGGATGATCAACGCGTACGGTCCGACGGAGACGACGGTGTGCGCGACGATGAGCCGGCCGCTGTCGCCGATGGGCGGGGTCCCGCCGATCGGGCGGGCGATCACCGGGGCGCGGGTGTATGTGCTGGACGAGCGGTTGCAGCCGGTTCCGGCGGGGGTGCCGGGCGAGTTGTACGTGGCCGGTGCGGGCCTGGCCCGTGGTTATCTGCGTCAACTCGCCCTGACCGCCGGCCGGTTCGTCGCCGATCCGTACGGCGCGCCCGGCAGCCGTATGTACCGCACCGGAGACATCGCGCGGTGGCGCGCCGACGGCGAGCTGGAGTTCGTCGGACGCGCCGACGAACAGGTCAAGGTGCGCGGCTTCCGCATCGAACCCGCCGAGATCGAGAGCGTGCTCGCCGCCCATCCCTCCGTGGGACGTGCCGTCGTGGCCGTACGGGACGAGCGGCTCGTCGCCTACGTCGTCCCCGAGCCCGGCACCGACCCGCGGCCCGTCGCCCTCCAGTCGTTCCTGCGGGAACGGCTCCCGGAGCACCTGGTGCCGAGCGCGTACGTCGGCCTCTCCGCGCTGCCGCTGACCCCCAACGGCAAGCTCGACAGGGCGGCCCTGCCCACCCCGGCCCTCGGGTCCGAGGCGAAGGGGCGCGAGCCGCGCAGTCCGCGGGAGCGGGTGCTGTGCGATCTGTTCGCCGAGGTGCTCGGCGTGGAGCGGGTCGGTGCCGAGGACGGCTTCTTCGATCTGGGCGGCCACTCCCTGCTCGCCACCCGGCTGGTGTCCAGGGTCCGGGCGGTGCTCGGCGCGGAACTCGCCCTGCGGACCCTGTTCGAGACGCCCACCCCGGCCGGGCTCGCCGCCGCCCTGGACGGTGCCGGACGGGCCCGGCCCGCGCTGACGGCCGGCGAGCGGCCGGAGCGCGAGCCCCTGTCGTTCGCCCAGCGCCGGCTGTGGTTCCTCCAGCAGATGGAAGGACCCGGCGCCGGCTACAACATCCCCCTCGCGCTGCGACTGTCCGGCCCACTCCACGAACGTTCGCTCACCGAGGCCCTCGCCGACGTCACCGCCCGGCACGAGACCCTGCGCACGGTCTTCCCCGAGGCGCACGGCACCCCGTACCAGAAGGTGCTCGACCCCGACACCGGCCGTCCGCGCCTGCTCGTCACCCACCTGGAGAGCACCGGGCTCGCGCAGGCCCTCGCCGAGGCCGCCCGGCTGCCCTTCGACCTCGCCGCCGAAGTGCCCCTGCGCGCCCATCTGTTCGCGCTCCCGGGCGGCGAGGAGCACGTCCTGCTGCTCGTCCTGCACCACATCGCCGGGGACGGCTGGTCCACCGGACCGCTCTCGCGCGACCTCGCCGAGGCCTACGCGGCACGGACCGCCGGGAGCAAGCCCGAGTGGGCGCCGCTGCCCGTGCAGTACGCCGACTACACCCGCTGGCAGCGCGACCTGCTCGGCGACCCGTCCGACCCCGGCAGTGTCTTCGCCGCCCAACTGGCCTATTGGAAGGATCGGTTGGCGGACCTGCCGGAGGAGCTGCGGCTGCCGGCCGACCGGTCCCGCCCCGCCGTCGCCTCCTACCGGGGCGAGCACCTGCCCGTCGAGCTGGACGCCGCTCTGCACACCGGCCTGGCCCGGCTCGCGCGCCGCAGGGGAGCCAGCCTGTTCATGGTCCTCCAGGCGGGACTCGCCGCCCTGTGCACCCGCCTCGGCGCCGGGACCGACATCCCCGTGGGCAGCCCCATCGCCGGCCGCACCGACCAGGCGCTGGACGATCTCGTCGGGTTCTTCGTGAACACGCTCGTGCTGCGCACCGACACCTCCGGCGACCCCACCTTCACCGAACTCCTCGACCGGGTGAGGGAGTCGGCGCTCGGCGCCTACGCCCACCAGGACCTGCCCTTCGAGCACCTCGTCGAGGAGCTGAACCCGGTCCGCTCGCTCTCCCACCACCCCCTGTTCCAGGTGATGTTCGCCCTCCAGAACGCCCCGATGGGCGCGCTCGCCCTGCCAGGTCTGCGGGTCGCGCCGCTGACCGTGCCCACCGGCACGGCCAAGTTCGACCTGGGCTTCAACCTGTACGAGCGGCACCGCGCCGACGGCACCCCCGCGGGGATCGCCGGAGCCGTCGAGTACGCCACCGACCTGTACGACCGTGACACCGTCGCCGACCTCGTGGACCGCTGGACCCTGCTGCTCCGCTCCGTGGTCGCCGACCCGGACCTGCCCCTCGCCCGCATCGACGTCCTCTCCGCCGACGAACGCCGCCGTCTGCTCACCGAGGCCGACGCCACCGCCGTACCGGTCGAGCCGGTCCCCCTGCCGACCGCCTTCGCCCGGCAGGCCGGCGCCACGCCCGACGCGATCGCCCTGGTCGCCGGGGACGTGGAGCTGTCGTACGCCCGACTCGACGCCCGGGCCAATCGGTTCGCGCACGCGCTTCTCGAACGGGGCGTGGGGGCCGAGGACGTCGTCGCGCTGGTGCTGCCGCGGTCGGTGGAACTCGTCGTCGGGATGCTCGGGACGATGAAGGCGGGCGCCGCCTATCTGCCCGTCGACCCCGATTACCCGGCGGCACGAGTGCAGTTCATGCTGGAGGACGCCCGGCCCGCCCTCGTGGTGGAGGAGCCGGGCCTCGGCGACGGCCTCCCGGAGACCGATCCCGGGGTCGCCGTCGACGTACGGCAGCCCGCCTACGTCATCTACACCTCCGGCTCCACCGGCCGCCCCAAGGGCGTCGTCGTCGGCCACGCGGGCATCGCGCACCTGGTGGCGGCGCAGGTCGAGCGGTTCGCCGTCGACGCGCGGAGCAGGGTGCTGCAGTTCGCCTCGCCCAGCTTCGACGCGTCCGTGTCCGAGCTGTACACGGCCCTGCTGACCGGCGCGACCCTCGTCCTGCCGCCCGCCCACGACCCGGTGGCGGGTCTGACCGCCGACATCACGCACGTCACGTTGCCGCCGTCGGTGTTGGCGGCGGTGGAGTCGTTGTCGGTGTCGACGCTGGTGGTGGCGGGGGAGGCGTGTGCGCCGGAGCTGGTGGAGCGGTGGGCGCCGGGGCGGCGGATGATCAACGCGTACGGTCCGACGGAGACGACGGTGTGCGCGACGATGAGCCGGCCGCTGTCGCCGACGGGCGGGGTCCCGCCGATCGGGCGGGCGATCACCGGGGCGCGGGTGTATGTGCTGGACGAGCGGTTGCAGCCGGTTCCGGTGGGGGTGCCGGGCGAGTTGTACGTGGCCGGCGCGGGCCTGGCCCGTGGTTATCTGCGTCAACCCGCCCTGACGGCAGCCCGGTTCGTCGCCGATCCGTACGGCGCGCCCGGCAGCCGTATGTACCGCACCGGAGACGTCGTCCGCCGACGCCGCGACGGCGAGCTGGAGTTCGTCGGACGCGCCGACGAACAGGTCAAGGTGCGCGGCTTCCGCATCGAACCCGCCGAGATCGAGAGCGTGCTCGCCGCCCATCCCTCCGTGGGACGTGCCGTCGTGGCCGTACGCGAGGAGCGGCTCGTCGCCTACGTCGTCCCCGACCGCCCCCGCGCCGAACGCGACCACGGCCGGGAGGAGGACCACATCTCCGGCTGGCGGGAGATCTACGACGCCCTGCCCGTCGCCGCCGCACCGGCCGCCCTCGGCGACAACTTCACGGGCTGGAACAGCAGTTACGACGGCCGGCCCCTCCCCGAGGAGGAGATGCGCGAGTGGCGGGACGCCACCGTGGAACGCATCCGGGCGCTTCGCCCCCGGCGGGTGCTGGAGGTCGGCGTCGGCACCGGACTGCTCCTCGCGCACCTCGCACCGCACTGCGAGGCGTACTGGGCCACCGACTTCTCCGCCACCGCCGTCGACGCACTCGCCGCACACCTGGCGGACGGGCCCGCGTGGGCGGACCGGGTCGTCCTGCGCACCCAGCCGGCGCACGACCTCGACGGACTGCCCGGCGGCTTCGACACCATCGTGATCAACTCGGTCGTCCAGTACTTCCCGAGCGCCGACCACCTGCTCGACGTCCTGCGGGGGCTGGCCTCGCTCCTCGCACCCGGCGGCGCCCTGTTCGTCGGCGATGTGCGCAACCCCCGGCTGCGGCGGGCGCTCGCCACCGCCGTGCACGCGCCGCGTACCGACGGCGGGCCCGCCGCACTGCGCCGGGCCGTCGCGCAGGCCCTGCGGGACGAGGAGGAACTCCTCGTCGACCCCGACTTCTTCGCCGCGCTGCCCGGCCGCCTCGACGGCATCCGCGCGGTCGCCGTACAGGTGAAACGCGGACGGTTCCACAACGAACTCACCCGCCACCGCTACGACGTCACCCTGCACACCCGGCCCGCCGCACCCTGGAACGGCTTCAGCGAGGCCGCCTGGGGCCGCGCCGTGGCCACCCCCGACGAGGTACGCGCGCTGCTGACGTCCACGGATCCGGCGGTCCTGCGGATCACGGGCGTGCCCAACGCCCGCGTGACCGGTGAGGTCGCCGCGGACCGGGCGCTGCACGAAGGCGGCACCACCCCCGTGCCCGCGGTCGACCCCGAGGTCTGGCACGCACTCGGCGCCGCCACGGGCCGCCACACCCACGTCACCTGGTCCCCCGACGGCCCCGACACCGTCGACGTCGTCCTCCTCGACCCGGCCCGTGCCGCCGACCCCGACGCACCCGTCGACGCCTACCGGGCCGGACGACCCGCCGAGGCCCACCCGGCTGCCGGACCCACCGGGGCCGACCCGGCCGGACGCACCGGGGCCGCCCACGGCGGCCACACCGAACCGCTCACCAACACCCCCGCCGGCCGCCGCACCCCCGCCTCCCTCGTCCGCGGCCTGCGCGACCACGTCCGGGCCCGGCTCCCCGAGCACCTCGTGCCCTCCGCGTACGTCGTGCTCGACACCCTGCCCCTCACCCCCGGCGGCAAGCTCGACCGCGCCGCCCTGCCGGCGCCCGCCGCGCCGGAGAGCCGGGGGAGCCGTGCGCCGCGCACCCCGCAGGAGGACCTGCTGGCCGGCCTGTTCGCCGAGGTGCTCGGCGTGGGCCGGGTCGGGGCCGACGACGGCTTCTTCGACCTGGGCGGCCACTCGCTGCTCGCCACCCGCCTCGTCTCCCGCGTCCGCGCGGTCCTCGGCGCCGAACTCGACGTCCGCGCCCTGTTCGAGGCCCCCACCCCCGCCCTGCTGGCCGCCCGTCTCGACGGGGCCGCCGAGGCCCGGCCCCCGCTGACGGCCCGTGTGCCCCGCCCCGAGCGGGTGCCGCTGTCGTACGCCCAGCACCGGCTGTGGTTCCTGCACCGGATGGAGGGGCCGGGCGCCGCCACCTACGTCATGCCGCTCGCGCTGCGGCTCACCGGACCGCTCGACCGGACCGCGCTGCGCCTCGCGCTCGGCGATGTGACCGGCCGGCACGAGAGCCTGCGGACCGTGTTCCCGGAGGCCGACGGCACACCCTGCCAGCAGGTGCGGGACGTCCGGCCCGAGCTGCCCGTCACCGAGACCGACGAACGGGGCCTCGCCGCCCTCCTCGCACGGTCCGGGCGGCGCGGATTCGACCTGGCCGCCGAACCCCCGCTGCGCGCCGAGCTGTTCGCGCTCGCACCCGACGACCACGTCCTGCTGCTCGCCCTGCACCACATCGCCGGCGACGGCTGGTCCATGGGCCCGCTGGCGGCCGACCTGGCCACCGCCTACACAGCTCGCCGCGCGGCGGAGGAGCCCGCCTGGGCGCCGCTGCCCGTGCAGTACGCCGACTACGCCCTCTGGCAGCGCGACCTGCTCGGCGACGCCTCCGACACCGACAGCCGGCTCGCCGCCCAACTCGACCACTGGAAACAGACGTTGGCCGGTCTGCCCGAGCGGATCGACCTGCCCGCCGACCGGCCCCGCCCGGCCGTCGCCTCCCAGCGCGGCGCCACCCTGCCGCTCCACGTCGACGCCCGGCTGCACGGCGCGCTGCGGGACGTCGCCGCCGAGCACGGCGCCAGCCTGTTCATGGTCCTCCAGGCGGGGCTCGCCGCGCTGTGCACCCGCCTCGGCGCGGGCACCGACATCCCCGTGGGCAGTCCCGTCGCGGGCCGCACCGATCAGGCGCTGGACGACCTCGTCGGGTTCTTCGTGAACACGCTGGTGCTGCGCACGGACACCTCCGGTGATCCGACCTTCACCGAACTCCTGGGCCGGGTGAGGGAGTCGGCGCTCGCCGCCTACGCCCACCAGGACGTGCCCTTCGAGCACCTCGTCGAGGTCCTCAACCCGGCCCGCTCCCTCTCCCACCACCCCCTCTTCCAGGTGATGCTGGCCCTGCAGAACGCCCCCGGCGGCAGCTTCGCCCTGCCCGGCCTGACCGTCGAGCCCGTGGCCGTGCCCACCGGCACCGCCCGCTGCGACCTCACCCTCAGCCTCGCCGAGCGGTACGCCGACGACGGCACCCCCGAGGGGCTCACCGGCGCCGTCGAGTACGCCACCGACCTGTTCGACGAGGCCACCGTGGCCGTTCTCGTCGCCCGCTGGATCCGGCTGCTGGAAGCCGCCGTGGCCCGTCCCGGGGAGCCCCTCGGCGCGATCGACCTGGTCCCCGACGAGGAGCGCCGGAACCTGCTGGGCCGGCGGGGCGCCCCGCTGCCCGCCGCCCGCACCCTGCCCGAGCTGTTCGCCGAGCAGGTCCGGGCCACCCCCGACGCCGTCGCGCTGGTCGCCGACGGGACCACGTCGACGTACGCCGACCTCGACGCCCGGACGGCCCGGCTGGCCCGTGCCCTCGCCGGGCAGGGCGTCGGCCCGGAGACCCCGGTCGCCGTCCTCATGGACCGCTCGGCCGACCTGGTCGTGGCGATCCTGGGGATCGTCCGGGCCGGCGGGGTCCACGTCCCCCTCGACCCCGGCTTCCCGCCCGCCCGCGTCGACCTCGTCGTCCGCGAGACCGGCGCCGCCCTCGTCCTCACCGAGGACGTGCTCACCGCACTTGTGGAGAGCGAGCCGGAGCCGGGGGCCGGGACGCCTGAAGTACGGTGCCATCCACAGCAGTTGGCGTACGTGACGTACACCTCCGGCTCCACCGGCCGGCCCAAGGGCGTCGCCGTCACCCACGCCGATGTCGCCGGGCTCGCCCAGGCGCCCTGCTGGGGCGCCCACGACCGGGTGCTGCTGCACTCGCCGAGCGCCTTCGACGCGTCCACCTACGAACTGTGGGTGCCGCTGCTCAACGGCGGCCGGATCGTCGTCGCCCCGCCGGGCCGGCTCGGCGTGGCCGAGCTGTGCCGGACGGTCGCCGACCACGGCGTCACGGCGCTGTGGCTGACGGCCGGGCTGTTCCGGGTGGTCGCCGAGGAGGCGCCCGGCGGGCTCGCCGGGGTGCGCGAGGTGTGGACCGGCGGGGACGTCGTCTCCGCCACCGCGGTCGGCCGGGTGATGGACGCCTGCCCGGGCATCCGGGTCGTCGACGGCTACGGGCCCACCGAGACCACCACCTTCGCCGCCCACCACCCCATGGACACCCCGCCCGACCCCGCCCGCCCCGTCCCCCTCGGCCGCCCCATGGCCGGGATGCGGCTGTACGTCCTCGACGAGCGGCTGCGTCCCGCGCCCACCGGGGTCGTGGGCGAGCTGTACCTCGCCGGAACCGGTGTCGCCCGCGGCTACACGGGCCGACCCGCCGCCACCGCCGAACGGTTCACGGCCGACCCGTACGGGCCGCCCGGCGCCCGGATGTACCGCTCCGGCGACCTCGCCCGGCTGCTGCCCGACGGGACGGTGGAGTTCGCGGGACGGGCCGACGACCAGGTGAAGGTGCGGGGCTTCCGGGTCGAGCCCGCGGAGGTCGAGTCCGCGCTCGTCCGCTGCCCCGGCATCGCCCAGGCCGCCGTCGTCGCCCGCGACGACCGGCTCGTCGCCTACGTCGTCCCGGACCCGGCGCGGGAGGTGGCCTTCGACCCCCGCGAGGCCGCCGACCGCCTCCGCCGCGACCTGCCCTCCCACCTCGTCCCCGCGGCCTTCGTCGCCCTGGACGCGCTGCCGCTGACCGCCCACGGCAAGCTCGACCGCGCCGCCCTGCCCGCCCCCGCCCACGGCACCGACGGCACCGGACGCGGCCCGCGCACCCCGCACGAACAGGTGCTGTGCGACCTGTTCGCCGAAGTCCTCGGCGTCGAGCGGGTCGGTGTCGACGACGGCTTCTTCGACCTCGGCGGGCACTCCCTGCTCGCCGCCCGCCTGGTCTCCCGGATCCGCGACACCCTCGGCGCCGAACTCGGACTGCGCACCCTGTTCCAGACCCCGACCGTCGCCGGACTCGCCCGGCGCCTGGCCCTGCGCGACACCGACGACTCCCTGGAGGTGCTGCTGCCGCTCAGGCCGCAGGGCTCGGCCACCCCGCTGTTCTGCGTCCACCCGGGCGGCGGCATCAGCTGGTGCTACAGCGGCCTCCTCCACCACATCGCCCCCGACCACCCCGTGTACGCCCTCCAGGCCCGCAGCCTCGGCCGCGACGAACCCCGCCCCACCTCCTACGAGGAGATGGCCGCCGACTACGTCGAACAGATCCGCAAGGTCCAGCCCGAGGGCCCCTACCTGCTCCTCGGCTGGTCGGCCGGCGGACTCGTCGCGCACGCCGTCGCCACGGAACTCCAGCGCCGGGGACAGCGCACGGCCCTGCTCGCGATCCTCGACGCCTACCCGGTCGCCGACCTCACCTTCGACGAACCGCCCGTGCCGAGCGAACGGGACGTCCTCGTCGGCATGCTCGACTGCGACCCCGCCGACGTCGGCGAGGACCCACTCACCCTCGAACAGGTCCGGGAGATCCTCACGCGCCGCGGCAGCGCCCTGGCCGGGCTCACCGAACGGCACATCGAGGCCGTCGTCGCCATCATGATCAACAACGCGACGCTGGCCCTCACCTTCCGGCCGGGCGTCCTCGACGGCGACCTGCTCCTGTTCAACTCCACCATCGACCGCGAGCAGGACTCCCCGGGCGCCGACGTCTGGCGCCCGTACGTCACCGGCTCCCTCACCTCGTACGACATCACCGCCCGCCACGACCGCATGACCCGGCCGGGCGCCCTCGCCCAGCTCGGTCCGCTGCTCGCCGCCCGGATCGCCGAGGTCCGCGCGCGGCTCACCGCAACCCACCCCACGACTGAGGAGAACCCCTCGTGAACAACCCCTTCGAGGACCAGGACGCCCCCTACCTCGTGCTCGTCAACGACGAGGCCCAGTACTCGCTGTGGCCCGCCTTCGCCGACGTGCCCGCCGGCTGGAGCGTCGCCCACCCCGAGGACACCCGCGACGCCTGCCTGGAGTACGTCGAGCGGACCTGGACCGACATGCGGCCCAGGAGTCTCGTCGAGGCGATGGACGACGCGTCGTGAGCGTCCTCGCCCCCGACGCCCGGGACTTCGCGGCGGAGATGGCCTCGGACGCCTTCCGCCGCGACCCCTATCCGGTCTACGCCCGGATGCGTGCCGAGTGCCCGGTCCACCGGGCGCCGCACGGCCTCTGGTACGTCACCCGGCACGCCGACGTCGAAGCGGCCCTCGCCGACCTGCGGCTGTCCAACGACCGGGAGCGGATGACGCGCGCGCTCGTCGCCCGCGACGGCCGGATGAAGGACCTGAGCCGGCTCACCGCCCGGCTGGGACGGGTGATGAGCAACACCGACCCGCCGGACCACGCCCGGCTGCGCGGCCTCGTCAACAAGGCCTTCACCGCCCGCCGGATCGAGCGACTGCGTGCGGGGATCCAGCAGGTCGTGGACCGGCTCGTCGACGGCGTCGAGGCCGCCGCGGGGCCCGTCGACCTCCTCGCCGCCGTCGCCTCCCCGCTGCCGCACACCGTCGTCTGCGAACTCTTCGGCGTGCCCGAGGCCGACCGGGAGCAGGTCAAGGAGTGGTTCCGGGGACTCGGCCGGATCCATGAGGACATCGACCGCGCCGAGCAGGTCGTCGACGCGTTCGAGGCGTACCTCACGGACCTCGCCGGACAGCGGCGCGCCGCGCCCGGCGACGACCTGATCAGCGCCCTCGTCACCGCCCAGGCCCGCGGTGACCGGCTCACCGACCACGAACTGCTGTCGACCTGCTTCCTGCTGATCACGGCCGGCGACGAGACCACCACCCACCTCATCGGCAACGGCCTCCTCGCCCTCCTGCGCCACCCGGACCAGCTCGCCCTCCTGCGCGCCCGGCCGGAGCTGATCCGCTCGGCCGTCGACGAGTTCGTCCGCTACGACAGCCCCACCCAGACCATCCTGCGGGTGGCCGCCGAGGACGTGCCGCTCGGCGGGCGGACCGTGCCCGCCGGGGACCTCGTCCAGCTCGTCCTCGCCTCCGCCGGCCGCGATCCCGCACGGCACGAGCACCCCGACCGGCTGGATCTGACCCGCCCCGCCGCCCACCGCCACCTCGGCTTCGGCCACGGCCCGCACTTCTGCCTCGGCGCGCCCCTCGCCCGGCTGGAGACCGAACTCGCCGTCTCCACCGTGGTGCGCCGACTGCCCGGTCTGCGCCTGGCCGTCGCCCCCGAGGACCTCACCTGGCGGCCCAACCCGCTCCAGCGCCGCCTCACGGCGCTCCCCGTCACCCGCGCGCACGACGACGCGCACGACGCGCACGACGAAAGGAAGTGACGCGCATGCCCCGCGAGTTCCGCGTGCGCCGCGAGCAACTGCTGCCCGCCCGCCCCGAACAGGTGTGGAACGCGATCGCGACCGCCGAGGGCAACCTCGGCTGGCTGTACCCCATGGAGATCGAGCCCCGCGTCGGAGGCGCGGTCTCCCGGGGCTCGGCCACCGTCCTCGAGTGGGAGCCGCCCCGCCGCCTCGCCTGCCGCGCCACCGGCGAGGACGGCTTCTCCAACACCCTCGACTACACCGTCGAGCCGTACGACGACACACAGACGCGGCTCCGCCTGGGCATCCACTGGGTGCACCCCGGCACCCCCGACGACGGCTGGGACACCCGGGCCGACGCCGCCGAGAAGCACTTCGACTTCTACCGGCACAGCCTCGCCGAGTACCTTCGCCACTTCGCCGGCCGCCCCGCCCGCTACCTCAGGGCCGCCCGCCCCGAGGCCGCCGCACCGGGCGCCCTGACCGCCGTACGCGACCGCCTCGGACTGCCCGCCGGAGCCGGCACCGGCGACACGGTGAAGATCATCCCGCCGCGCGGGGCCGGCGCACCCGTCGAGGCGGTCGTCGACCTCTGCGAGACCGGCTTCCTCGGACTGCGGACCGCGGACGCCCTCTACCGGTTCTACGACGGCAGCCCCTGGCGGTGGCCCCTCTGGATCGGGCACCACCTGTTCGCCCCGGACGCAGACGCCGCCGCGGCCACCGAGGCCTGGGAGACCTGGCTGGCGGAGGTGGCCCCCTGATGGAGACCCCCCTCTACTCGGCCGAACTCGTCGAGGAGAACGGCGTGTACACGCTCGTCGTCACCGATCTGCGCCGGGACACCGTCCAGACCGCGCACGTCCCCAAACGGGCCGTGGACAAGCTCCCGTACTTCCTCTCCCTGCTGGGCTCCCGCCAGTTCAGCGCGTTCCGCTAGCCGCTCAGGAGGCCTCGTGGCAGTCGTCCCCCTCACCGCGTCCCGTCCGCCGCGCACCGCGGACCGATGGCTGCGGGCGCACCCGTGCCGGGCACCCCGGCCCGCCCGCCGCCTGGTGTGCTTCCCGCACGCCGGCGGCACCGCCCACCTCTTCCACGGCTGGCCCGCCCGGCTGCCCGACGACACCGAACTGCTCGCCGTGCGCTACCCGGGCCGCCAGGACCGGCTGGCCGAGCCCTGCGTCGAGGACATGGACGTCCTCGCCGACGCCGTCACCGAGGCCCTCGCCCCCTTCACCGGACTGCCGCTCACCCTGTTCGGGCACAGCATGGGCTCCGCCGTCGCCTACGAGGTCGCCCGCAGGCTGGAGGCCCACGGCGTCCGCCCCGCCCACCTGCTGGTCTCCGGGCGCGCCGCCCCGCACCGGGCCCGTACCGCCGCGGTGCCCGACGGCGACGACGAGGCGCTGCTCGCCGTGGTCCGCGGCCTCGGCGACCACCAGTCGGAGGCGTACGACATCCCGGAACTCCGGGAGCTGCTGCTGCCCGCGCTGCGCGCCGACCACCGCCTCATCGAGGCCTACCGCCCCACCCGTCCCGTACCGCTGCGCGCCCCCGTGACCGCCTACACGGGCCGCGACGACCACAGCTGCCCGCCCGACGCCGTGCGCGCCTGGGCCGACCTGGCCGCGCCCGGCCGGTTCGCCGTGCGCGCGTTCCCCGGCGACCACTTCTACCTCGTCCCGCACGAGGCGGAGCTGGTCGCCGACATCGCCCGCCGCATCGTCTGAACAGACCCGCCCCATCAGGGAGCCGACCATGATCCACCCGCCCGACGTCCTCCCCCTCAGCCGCCCGCCCGGGGAGCGGTGGCTCCTCGATCCGGACCTGCTCGCCGACCCGGCCGGCGGCTACGGCAGGATCCGCGAGGAGGGCCCGGTGGTGCGGGCCTGGCTGACCGACACCCGGCCCGTGTGGGTGATCGGCCGCTACGACGACGTCCGCAACGGCCTGCGCGACGGCCGTTTCGTCGGCAGCCCCGCCTCGGTCGAGGGCCACACCGGTGAGGACCCGCGCCGCCAACTGGTCGACATGCTCAACCTGCCCGAGGACGTCCGGAAGTACCTCCTCGTCTCCGCCCTCGACATCGACCCGCCGGACCACACCCGGCTGCGCACCGCCGTCAACCGGGCCTTCAGCGCCCGCCGGGTGCGGGCCCTGCGCCCCCGTGTCGCCGAGCTCAGCGGGCGGCTCCTCGACGACCTGCACCGCGCCTCGCCCGACGGCGTGCTGGAACTGGTCGACGGCTACGCCTACCCCCTCGCCGTCACCGTCGTCTGCGAGCTGGCCGGGGTGCCCGAGGAGGACCGGGCGGTCTTCCGCCGCTGGGGCGACGACATCCTCGCCATGGAGGCGGAACGGCTGCGCGTCTCCTCGCCGGCCGTCGTCGCCACCGTGCTGCGGCTGCTGGAGGAACGGCGCAGGCAACCCGCCGACGACCTGATCAGCACCCTCGCCGCCGCCCGCCACGACGCACGGCACCGGCTGACCGAGGAGGAGGCCGTGGCGATGGTCCTCAACGTCGTCATGGCGGGCTACGACAACACCGCCCAGCTCCTCGTCAACAGCCTCGCCGCCCTCCTCACCCACCCCGACCAGCTCAAACTCCTGGTGGCCGAGCCGGAGCTGACGCCGGGCGCGGTCCAGGAGCTCGTCCGCTGGTGCGGGCCCGACATCATGGTGCGGATGCGGATCGCCGCCGAGGACGTCGACCTGCACGGCACCCGGATCCGGCGCGGCGACTGCGTGCAGTTCGTCCTCGTCTCCGCCAACCGCGACCCGCGCCGCTACCCCGACCCCGACCGCCTCGACCTCACCCGCCGCCCCACCGACGGCACCGAGGGCCACCTCGGGTTCGGCGACGGCATCCACTACTGCGTCGGCGCCCTGCTCGCCCGCCTCCAGTGCGAGACCGCCCTGCGCACCCTGCTCGACCGCCACCCCGGACTGCACCTCACCGCCGACGCGGACCTGACCCGGACGGTCGTCCCGGGAACCCCACCACGACTGCCGCGGCTGCCGGTGCGGTTCTAGGACGGGTCCGCGGCGGTGGCGCGCCGATGGGCCACGATGCCGGGGAGCTGGGCGTGGATCGCGTCGATCAGGTCGCAGACGCGCTCGGCGATCGGGCGGCCGAGGGGGGTCAGCGCGTAGTCCACCCGGCGGGCCACCGTGGGGTGCGGGGTGCGGGTCACCAGGCCGTGGTCCTCCAGCCGCTGGAGGGTCTGCCACAGCATCCGGTCGGAGACACCGGTCACCTGGCGACGGACCTCGGCGAACCGCAGCGGCCCGTCGGTCAGCGCGGCGAGGGTCAGCGCGCCCCACCGGCCCGTGGCGTGCTCCAGCACCTCCCGCGAGACGCACTCCGGATCGAACACGCTCATCCCGGCCACGCGCTCGGTCCCTCGGCTCATGCGTCCATGCTAAGTGCCCCCGGAGGGCCGGGTGCCGGGTGCTGTGTGCTGTGTGCTGTGAGCCGTGTACTTATCGATAGTAAGTACTGTACTTTCGTAAGTACCGTCCGGGGGGAGATCCGCCGGAGGAGATCCAGAGGAGATCGCATGACCAAGACCGTCGGACTCATCGGCAGCGGTCACATAGGCGGTGCGGTGGCCCGGCTCGCCGTCGCCGCCGGCCTGGACGTCGTCCTGAGCAACTCCCGCGGGCCCGAGTCGCTCGCCCCGCTCGTAGGGGAACTCGGCCCGCGCGCCCGCGCCGCCACTCCCGAGGAGGCCGCCCGGGCGGCGGACCTGGTGGTGGCGAGCGTGCCGCTGGCGGCGTACGAGCGGCTCCCGGCGGACGCCCTCGCCGGGCGGACCGTGATCGACACGATGGTCTACTACCCCTACCGCGACGGCGCCATCGAGGAACTGGACGAGGGACCGCTGACCTCCAGCGGGCTCGTCCAGCGGCACCTGGCCGGCTCCCGGGTCGTCAAGACGTTCGCCAACGTCGACTTCCTGCGCCTGTTCACCCTGGCCCGGCCCGCCGGCGCCCCCGACCGCAGCGCCCTGGCCGTCGCCGGCGACGACCCCGCGGCGAAGGCCGAGGTGACCGGCTTCCTGGACGTCATCGGCTACGACACGGCCGACATCGGCACGCTCGCGGACAGCTGGCGCATCGGACCCAACACCCCCGTCCACGTCCAGCCCTACCTGGGCCCCCGGCCCGAGGGCCGCACCGACGCCGAGGAACGCGCACGCTGGTTCTTCCAGGCTCCGGGCGTCCCGGTGCCCACCGCCCGGGTCCGGGAACTGGCCGCCGCGGCCGTCCCGGTACCGGCGGGCGGCGCCACCCCCGCCTCCGCCCGGTAGCCCGAAAACCGTACGGCGGGCAGGTGTTCGGCCTCCGCAGGCAACCTCGCGGCGGTTCGGCCCCTCCTAGGAGTCGAACCCCCACGGAACCTGGAACAGGAGCGCCCGTTGGCCCGTCAGCTGTCCCGCCGCCGGTTCATGGTCTACACCCTCGCGGCCTCCACCCTCACCGTCGCGGCGCCCCTCGCCTGCGACACCTCGCACGCCGAGGGCGCCGAGCCCGCCCGCCGGTCCTCCGACGTGCTCGTGACCGGCACCGACGAGGAGATGCTCGTCCTCGAGGTCACCGCGGCCAACCGGATCGTCGTACGGCTGCCGCGCGTCGAGGTCGGCCAGGGCGTGACCACCGCCGTCGCGATGATGATCGCCGAGGAGCTCGACGCCCGGCTCGCCGACATCGACATCCCCCTCGCCGACGCCCGCACCAAGGGCAACCAGTACACGGGCGGCTCCAGCTCGGTCCGCTCGCTGTACGGCCCCGCCCGCGAGCTGGCCGCCACCGCGCGCGCCAGGCTCGTCACCGCGGCGGCCCGGCTCTGGCACGTCCCGGCGCGCGCCCTGCGCACCGAGGACACCAAGGTGTACGCACCCGACGGACGCTCGGCCACCTTCGGCTACCTCACCGGGTACGCCGCCGCGATCCGGGTGCCCGCCGTCTCCGCCAAGCCCAAGCCGGCCTCGAAGCACAAGGTGATCGGGCGGCCCACGACCCGGATCGACGCCCGCGACATCGTCACCGGCAAGGCCCGCTACGCCGGGGACCTCACGGTGGCCGGGGCCCGGCCGACGGTGGTGGCGCGCCCGCCCACGCTCGGCGGCAAGGTGGTCTCCCTCGACGACGGCGCGGCACGGGCGATGCCCGGCGTGCACGCCGTGGTGAAGGTCGAGGGCGGGGTCGCGGTCGTGGCGGAGACCTTCCACCACGCCTTCCGGGCCCGCGACGCGCTGAAGATCACCTGGGCGCCGGGCCCGCTCGCGGCCCTGTCCGACGCCGACATCCGACGGCGGCTGCGGGCCGCCGTACCCCGCCTCGGCACCCCGCCGCGCGGATCGTCGCAGGTGGAGGGCGAGTTCGAGTTCGCGTTCGTCAGCCATGCGCCGATGGAGGTGCTGACCGCGGTCGCGGACGTCCGCGCCACCCGGGCCGAGATCTGGTTCTCCTCCCAGACCCCCATGGACGCCCGCGACACCATCGCCGCCGCGGTCGGACTGCCCGCCGCGAAAGTGAAGGTCCATGTGATGCGCGGCGGCGGCTCGTTCGGCCGGCGGCTGAACTCCGACGCCGCCCTGGAGGCGGCGCTCATCTCGAAGGCGGCGGGACGCCCGGTCAAGCTGATGTGGAGCCGCGCCGACGACCTCCGGCACGGCCGGATGCGCCCGGCCGGCCACCACCGCATCCGCGCCAGCCTCGCGGGCGGCCGGGTGGTGGCCTTCGCCCACGCCATGGCCTCGGTCGGCGAGGGCTACGAGGACAAGGGCGCCGTCCGCCCGGCGTCCTTCTCGGCGGCGGCCGGACCGCTGCCCAGCGACAGCGGTCTGTACAACTTCGGCCGCCTGTCCGGGGACTACGGCTCGGTCGACCTCGCGAGGATCCCGCTCGGCGCCTGGCGCTCGGTGGACTCCGGGACCTCGCGGACGGCGGAGGAGATCGTCGTCGACGAGATCGCCGCACGCCTCGGCAAGGACCCGGTCGCCTTCCGCCGTACGACGCTGCGCAGCAAGGCCGTGCGGGCCGTCCTCGACAAGGCGGCGGCCGCCGGGCACTGGGGGCGCGCCCTGCCGCCCGGGCACGGACAGGGAGTCGCCGTCCACGAGGAGTACGGCTCCTGCGTGGCCTGCCTGGCCGAGATCGACGCCACCGACCCGGGGAAGCCGCGGGTGACCCGCGTGGTGATGGCCGCCGACGTCGGCACCGCCGTCAACCCGCGCGGGCTCCAGGCGCAGCTCATGGGCACCGCGATCGACGGCATCTCCACCGTCCTGACGGCCGGGCTGCACATCGACCGGGGCGCCGTCCGCGAGGGCAGCTACGCCGACTTCCGCTACGCCCGCCAAGGCGACGCACCGCTGCGCTTCGAGGCGCACATCATGCCCTCGCGCGGCGAACCGGGCGGCGCGGGCGAACTCGGCGTCCCGGCGGCGGCCGGCGCGGTCGCCAACGCATACGCCCGGGCGACGGGCACCCGGCCGCGCCGCTTCCCCCTGAACTTCTGAACACCCGAACCCCCGACCTCCCGCCCCCGACCCTTCCCGGAAGGTGCCGATGCCGTCCTACTCCTTCGTCCTCAACGGAAAGCCGGTCACCGTCGAGGCGCCCGCCGACATGCCGCTGCTGTGGGTGCTGCGGGACCTGCTGAACGTCACCGGGCCCAAGTACGGCTGCGGGGTCGGCGTCTGCCGTGCCTGTACGAGCCATCTCGACGGCGAGGAGGTCCAGCCCTGTGTCGTCCCGGTCGCCGACTGCGTCGACCGTGAGGTCACCACCATCGAGGGACTGGCCGACGGCGACCGGCTGCACCCGGTGCAGCAGGCCTGGCTGGAGTGCGACGTGGCGCAGTGCGGCTTCTGCCAGCCCGGCCAGATCATGGCCGCTGCGGCCCTGCTGAAGCGGACGGCCCGGCCGACCGACGCCGACATCGACCGCATCGAGAACGTGTGCCGCTGCGGCACGTACCCCCGTATCCGCGAGGCGATCAAGAAGGCGTCCCGGTAGGGGGAGCGGACGGTCCCGGTCGACGGACGCGGGAACTGAACGGGGTCCGCGCCCGACTCGTAAGGAGGAAGAGGCGGCGGCGGAGGCAGGACCGGCCGGGCGGAGGACGTGGGCGGTGGGGTTCGGGCAGGGGCGCGGCGTGCGGCGCTTCGGCGGCGTGGCAGCATCGGGCGACGTGAGCGTGTCCCCGGCGGTGCGAGGCCTGCGGGCGGCGGTCTTCGCCGTGCTCTGCGTGCTGCTCGCGGCCGGCGGTCATGTGCTGGCCACCGGCGCCGCGCCGCCGGTGCGGACACAGGTCGCGGGGGCTCTCGCGCTCTTCGCGGCCGGCTGTCTGCTGGGCGGCCGGGAGCGGTCGCTGGCCGGCATCGGAGGCGGCACGCTCGTGTCCCAGGGCGGGCTGCACCTCGCCTTCGCCGCCGCTCGGCCGCACGCCGTGACGGTCATGCACGGCATGCGGATGTCCCCCTCCGCCGCGCACCCGCACAGCCCGCACGCCACCGTCGCCCATCTCGGCGCGGCGCTGGTGCTGACCTGGTGGCTGCGGCGCGGCGAGGCCGCCCTGTGGTCGCTGCTGCGCTGGGCCGTCGCCCTCGTGCCCGGGCTCGTCGCCTGGTGGCAGGTGGCGCGGGGGGCGCGGACCGCGCCGGCCGTGCCGCGTCCCGGACGGCCGGGCGACAGGGGCACGGGGGCGCCGCGCCAGACGCTGCTGCGGTACGCCGTGCACCGGCGCGGGCCGCCGGCGGGGTCGTCGTACGCGATCTGAGAACCGGACGACCACCCCTGCGGGGACGGACACGGCACCCCGGCCGGGTCCGGACCCGACATCCCAGTACGGAGAGCCACTCACCCATGTCCACGACCCGCACCACCGCCCTGCGCCGGGCCGGCGTCGTCGCCGCCCTCGCCGCCGCCGGGATCCTCGGCACCGCCGGTGCCGCCTTCGCGCATGTCACCGTCCACCCCGAGAGCTACGCCAAGGGGGCGACGGACGGGCAGCTGACCTTCCGTGTCCCCGACGAGGAGGACACGGCCGCCACGACCAAGGTGCAGATCTTCCTGCCGACCGACCACCCCCTCCTCGGCGTCCTCGTCTCGCCCCGGGACGGGTGGACCGCCAAGGTGACGACCACCAGGCTGAAGACGCCCGTCAAGACGGACGACGGCACCATCACCGAGGCCGTGTCCGAGATCACCTGGACCGGCGGCACCATCACCGCCGGGCAGTACGAGGACTTCGACGTCGCCTTCGGGCAGCTCCCCGACGACACCGACCGGCTCGCCTTCAAGGCCCTGCAGACCTACTCCGACGGCAAGACCGTCCGCTGGATCGAGGAGGCGGCCCCCGGCGACGAGGAACCGGAGAACCCGGCCCCCGTCGTCGAGCTCACCGCCAAGGACACGGCGGACAAGGAGGACACCGACACCACCGCGTCGGCGACCCCGAAGAGCGCCACCGCCTCCGCCTCCGCCTCCGACAGCGACGCGACGGCCCGCTCCCTCGCCGCCGCCGGTCTGGCCACCGGCGTCCTGGGCCTCGCCGCGGCGGCCTTCGCGCTCACCCGCACCCGCGCCGACCGCTCACGCGGCGAGTAGCGCCGCGCACCCTGCCGACCCGCCGTCGGCACCCCCGGCGGCGGGGCGGTCAGGGGCCGGTGTTCAGGGTGACCGCCTCGCGGAGGGCGGTGCGGCAGGCCCGGACCGCGGGGTGCTGGGCGCGGCCCTGGCGTACGACCGTGAGGATGCGGCGGGTGCCGCGGCCCGGGGGGAGGGGGTGCAGGGGGACGGTCGGGGCGCGGCCGCTCCAGACGAGGTCGGGCAGGAAGGCCGCCGCGTGGCCCTGTTCGACGAGACGGAGGTGGAGCAGGAGGTCGGTGGTCTCGAACCGCACGTCGGGTTCGAAGCCGGCGTCCCGGCACAGGGACACCGCCCAGCGCCGGGCGGGTGTGTCCTCCGGCTCCATCACCCAGGGCCGCCCGGCGAGAGCGCGCAGAACCGCCGACGCCCCACCGCCGGGCGAGCCGTCCGGAACCGGTGGGACGGCACCGTCGGTGCCGCGGGTGCCGTCCGGCCCCGGCGCGGCGGGAGCGCCCGTGTCCGGGCCGGTGCCCTGCGTCGGGGCCGCGAGGCGGAGGGGGTCGGTGAGCAGGGGCTCGTGTTCGAGGCCGGCGAGTCGGGGGCTCGGGCTGTCGGGGTACTCCTCGGCGAGGACCAGGTCGAAGTCGCGGGCCTGCAGCGCGGGCAGCGCCTTCTCCGGCTCCCACTGCGTGACATGGACCCGCAGCCCGGGATGCCGCTCGCGCAGCAGACCGAGCGCGGCCGGGACCAGGGCGAGGGCGGCCGTCTGGAACGCGGCGATGCGCACGGTGCCCGTCAGTTCGGTCAGGGAGGCCGCGATGTCCGCCTCCGCGCGCTCCAGACGGGCGAGCACCGCCTCGGTGTGCGCGACGAGGATCTCGGCCTGCTCGGTCAGCCGCACCCGTCGGCCGACCGGTTCCAGCAGCGGGACGCCGACCTCGGCCTCGAGCTGGGAGAGCTGCTGGGAGACGGAGGACGGGGCGTACGACAGGGCGGCGGCCACGGCCGCGAGCGTGCCGCGGTGCTTCAGCTCGCGCAGCAGACGCAGTCGGTGCAGGTCGAACATGCGGGCACGGCTCCCGGCCAACGGTTGGCTTTTCCGATGAGTATAGGTCGGAAACATTCGCTGGACCGATCATGGCCGCCGGTCCGACCCTGAACAGGTGCCCGAGAACCCTTCCTCCCTCCCCGCGCCTCGCTGGCTCGCCCGCCCCGGCGCCCGTGCCTGGCGGTGCGACCCCGCCCCCGCCGAGGTGCGCGCCTTCCACACCGCGCTCCCCGGCTACGCCCCCACCCCGCTGACCGAACTCCCCGAGCTCGCCGCCGAGTCCGGGGTCGGCCGGGTCTTCGTCAAGGACGAGTCGAACCGGCTCGGCCTGCCCGCGTTCAAGGCGCTCGGCGCCTCCTGGGCCGTCCACCGCATCCTCGCCGAGCGCGCCCCGGCCGGCCCGCTCACCCTGGTGGCCGCCACCGACGGCAACCACGGCCGCGCCGTGGCCCGCACCGCCCGCCTCCTCGGCCAGAGAGCGCGCGTCTTCGTGCCGCGGGGCGTGCACCCCGGGGCCGTGGCGGCGATCGCCGCCGAGGGCGCCGAGGTCACCGCGGTGGCGGGGCCGTACGACGACGCCGTACGGCGGGCGACGCGGGAGGCCGACGCCCCCGACGCGGTCCTCGTGCAGGACACGGGCTGGCCGGGCTACGAGCGGATCCCGGGCTGGATCGTCGAGGGCTACTCCACCCTCTGCGCCGAGATCGACGAACAACTCGCGGCGGCGGGAGCCGGGGGCCCCGGCCTCGTCGTCGTACCGGTGGGCGTGGGCTCCCTGGCCCAGGCCGTCGTCACCCACTACCGCAGCCGCCCCGCCCCCGGTCCGGCGGCCCCGGCGCTGCTGTCGGTGGAGCCTCGGACCGCGGCCTGTGTCCTCACCGGCCTCGCCCTCGGCGCACCCGTCACCGTCCCCACCGGCGACACCACGATGGCCGGGCTCAACTGCGGCACCCCCTCCGGCCTCGCCTGGCCCCACCTGTACGGCGGCCTGGACGCCGCGGTCGCCGTGGCCGACGCGGACAGCGCCCGCGCCGCCGCCGACCTCGCCGCGCTCGGGGTGTCATCGGGCCCCTGCGGCGCCGCCCCGCTCGCCGCTCTGCGCGCGGCCCTCACGGGCGACGGCGCCGACGAACGCCGTGGCGCCCTGGGACTCGACGCGACCTCGGTGGTCGTCCTGCTGAGCACCGAGGGCTCGGCCGCCAACCCGCACGCCACCACCCCTGCAGACCCGGTATGAGCGCCCCGGCGATCACCGTCGACGGCGCCCGTCCGTGGCGGTCCCTGATGGACCTCGCCGAGATCGGCGCGTACGACGACGAGCGCACCGGACTGCGCGGCGTCAACCGTCTCGCGCTCACCGACGCCGACGCGGCCGCCCGCCGTCGGGTCGTCGCCTGGATGCAGGAGGCCGGGCTGACGGTCCGCGTCGACCGGATGGGCAACATCCACGGCCGCCGCGAGGGCACCGACCCCACCGCGGCCCCCGTCCTGACCGGCTCGCACATCGACGGCGTCGCCACCGCCGGGGCGTTCGACGGCTGCCTCGGCGTCCTGGGCGGCATCGAGGCGGTGCGGACCCTGAACGAACACGGAGGCCCCCATGCTCGACGACACCCCCGCCGGCCTGCTCGCCCGGCTCGTCTCCCTCGACTCCGTCAATCCTGACCTGGTGGCCGGCGGCGCCGGCGAGAGCGCCGTCGCCGACCTCTGCGGCCGGTGGCTCGCCGACCGCGGCTTCGAGGTGCACCGCCTGGAGCGGCGCCCCGGCCGTCCCTCGCTCGTCGCCGTCGCCCGCGGCACCGGCGGCGGCCGGTCCCTCATGCTCAACGGCCACCTCGACACGGTCGGCCTCGCCGGCTACGACGGCGATCCCCTCGACCCCCGGATCCACGACGGCAGGATGTACGGCCGCGGCACCTTCGACATGAAGGGCGGCATCGCCGCCATGATGGTCGCCGCCGCCCGCGCCACCGCGCACGGGCCCCTGCGCGGCGATGTGCTCCTCGCCTGTGTCGCCGACGAGGAGCACGGCAGCTGCGGCACCGAGGAGGTGCTGGAGTCCTTCACGGCCGACGCGGCGATCGTCACCGAGCCGAGCCGTCTCGAACTCACCCTCGCCCACAAGGGGTTCGCCTGGTTCGACGTGGAGATCGAGGGCCGCGCCGCGCACGGCTCCCGGCCCGACCTCGGCATCGACGCCATCGTCAGGGCGGGGCACTTCCTGGTGGCCCTGGAGGAGCTCGGACAGCGGCTCGCGCGGGGACCCGCCCACCCCCTCCTCGGCACGGGGACCGTGCACGCCTCCCTCGTCCACGGCGGCGAGGAGCCCTCCACCTACCCCGCGCACTGCCGGATCACCCTGGAGCGCAGGACGGTCCCCGGCGAGAGCGCGGACAGCGCGGGGCGCGAGCTGACCGCCGTACTCGGCCGTCTCGCGGCCACGGTGCCCGACTTCCGGTACCGGCTGACGCCCGGTCTGCACCGCGCACCGTTCGCGGCCGACGCCGACGCGCCGATCGTACGGACCCTCACCCGCCACGCCACGCGGGCCCTCGGCCGGCCGCCCGCCGTCCGCGCGGAACCCTTCTGGACCGACTGCGCCCTCCTCGACCGCGCCGGCATCCCCTGCCTCCTCTTCGGCGTCGACGGCGAAGGCGCCCACGCCGCCACCGAGTACGTCGACCTCGCGTCCCTGGACCGCCTCACCGACATCCTCACGGCCACCGTCGCCGACTTCTGCTCCTGAGCCGGTGTGCTTGAGTGGGGGCCCGCGACCGCCCTCCACGAACGGACCCCCGACCCCATGCACGTGCTGATCCTCGGCGGGACGACGGAGGCCCGCCGGCTCGCCGAACTGCTCCACGGCACGCCGGGCCTGGTGGTGACCACCTCCCTCGCCGGACGGGTCGCGAGCCCCCGGCTGCCCCCGGGGGAGGTCCGCGTCGGCGGCTTCGGCGGCGCCGAGGCCCTCACGGCGTGGCTGCGCGAGCGGCGGGTCGGCGTGGTCGTCGACGCCACCCACCCGTTCGCCGGGACGATGAGCCGGCACGCGGCCCGGGCCGCCGCCACCGCCCGCGTCCCCCTGCTGGCGCTGCGGCGCCCCGGCTGGAGGCCGGGGGAGGGGGACGACTGGCACGGGGCCGGCTCGGCCGAGGAGGCCGCGGCGCTGCTGCCCGCGCTGGGGCGCCGGGTGTTCCTCACCACGGGCCGCATGGGACTGGCCGCGTTCGCGGAACTGGACGACCTGTGGTTCCTCGTCCGGTCCGTCGACCCGCCCGAGGGCCCGTGTCCCGCCCGTGCGCGGATCCTGCTCGACCGGGGCCCGTTCACCCTCGACGGGGAGCGCGAGCTGCTGCGCCGGCATGGCGTCGACGTCCTGGTGACCAAGGACAGCGGGGGAGCCGCCACCGCGCCGAAACTGACGGCCGCCCGCGAGGCGGGCCTCCCGGTGGTCGTGATCCGCCGGCCAGCGCCCCCCGAGGGCGTCCCCGTCACCCCCACTCCCGAAGGCGCGGCGCAGTGGGTCACCGAGCAGCGGGGCCGCGGTCCCGCCCGCTGACGCCGCAGGGGCGCGGACCCGTGCCCCTCACCGGATGGGCGGTGCGCTCACTCCTTCTCGCTGGCGATCGCGTTGACCGCCGCCGCGGCGATCGCGCTGCCCCCGCGGCGGCCCCGCACCACCAGGTACTCCAGTCCGTAGGCGTTGGCGGCCAGCGCCTCCTTGGACTCCGCGGCGCCGACGAAACCGACCGGGGCGCCGATCACGGCGGCCGGACGGGGCGCGCCCGCCTCGATCATCTCCAGGAGACGGAACAGGGCGGTGGGCGCGTTGCCGACGGCGACGACCGCGCCCTCCAGCCGGTCCCGCCACAGCTCCAGCGCGGCGGCGCTGCGGGTCGTCCCCAGCCGGGTGGCCAGCTCCGGGACGGCCGGGTCCGACAAGGTGCACAGCACCTCGTTGTCGGCGGGCAGCCGCCCGCGGGTCACTCCGCTGGCCACCATCCGGACGTCGCACAGCACGGGCGCGCCGCCCCGCAGGGCCTCCCGGGCCCGGGCCACGACCCCCGGCGTGTGGGCCAGGTCCCGCACGAGGTCGACCATCCCGCAGGCGTGGATCATCCGGACCGCGACCTGCCCGACATCGGCGGGCAGCCCCGTGAGGTCGGCCTCCGCGCGGATGGTGGCGAAGGACTGGCGGTAGATGGCCGCGCCGTCCTTCTCGTAGTCGTAGCTGGTCACGCTGTTCGGCATGGCGGCGAGCATACCCAGGGCACCTGACGCGTCCCGGGGGAAGGTGCCCGGGTGCCCCGGCGGTGCGGACCCTCGCCCGCATGCCCTCGCGGAAGCTCACCGAGCATCTCGTCGGCGCCCTGGCCGGCCTCGAACGAGGCGACGACCATGCCCCGCCGGCGCCGTGCCCGGGCCGACGACGAGGGCGGGGCGCGGTCTGCACCTGGGCGCCCGGCCCGCCGACCACCGGGGCACCCGCCACGCCCGGCACGGCAGGACGGTCCGGGCCGAACCCGCTGACACGGACCGGTCCCCGCAGCCCGACCCCGCCCGGGAGCCGGCCCGGCCGACGCGCGGCGGTGTGCGCCCGGTGTCAGGCTGAAGGGACCAGGACCTGCGGAAGGGAATCCCCGTGATCACCACCGACCTCACTCCCGGTGCCCCCTGCTGGCTCGACCTCGGCGCCCCCGACGTGCGGACCGCCGCGGACTTCTACGGCGCCGTGCTCGGCTGGGAGTACGAGCCCATGAGCGGCGAGGGGGCGGACATGGAAGGCGAAGGCGGCATGTTCAGGAAGGACGGCAGGACCGTCGCCGGACTCGGCACCCTGACCGAACAGGGCGCGCGTTCCGCCTGGATGATCTACTACGACGTCGCCGACGCGGACGCCACGACCGAGGCCGTCCGGCGCGCGGGCGGCACGGTGCGGGTGGAGCCCCGTGACCTCGGCGAATGGGGGCGGATGGCGCAGTACAGCGACCCCCAGGGCGGTCAGTTCGCCGTCTGGCAGCCGGGCAGCGAGGCGGGCTTCGAGCTGGTGGAGGAGCCGGGCTCGCTGTCCTGGACCGAGCTGTACACGACCGACGCCCGGGCCGCCAAGGAGTTCTACGGCGGAGTCCTCGGCTGGCGCTTCGGCGACATGGAGATGCCGGGCGGCGGCGGCACGTACACCCTCATCACGCCCGAGGGGCAGCCCGAGGAACGGATGCAGGGCGGGCTGATGGAGGTCCGTGAGCAGGACCTCTCCCTCGCGGACGGACGGCCCTACTGGCACCCGGTCTTCGCCGTCGCCGACTGCGACGCCGCCGTCGCCGAGGTGACCGGCCACGGCGGCAGGGTGCAGATGGGCCCGGTGGACGCGGAGGGCGTGGGCCGTCTCGCGGTCTGCGTCGACCCGTCGAACGCGGACTTCGTGGTCCTCACGCCCTCCCGCGACTGAACGCCCGGCGTCAGGCGAGCGTCACCTCCACCGGCAGCCTCTTGATGCCGTTGACGAAGTTGGAGCGCACGCGCGGCACGTCACCGGCCAGCCTGATGCCGGCGAGGCGCGGGATCAGCTCCTCGAACATGATGCGGATCTCGGTGCGGGCCAGCAGGTTGCCCAGGCACAGGTGCGGGCTGCCCTTGCCGAAGGTGACGTGGTCGTTGTGCCGCCGGGTGACGTCGAAGTCGTACGGGTTGCCGAACACCTCCTCGTCCCGGTTGCCGGAGGCGTACCACATGACGACCTTGTCGCCCTCCCTGACCCGCTTGCCGCCGAGCTCGACGTCCCGGGTCGCGGTGCGGCGGAAGTGGTAGACGGGGGACGCCCAGCGCAGGAACTCCTCGACCGCCGTCGGGATCAGCGACGGGTCGTCCTTCAGCCGGGCCAGCTGCTCGGGGTGCTGGAGCAGGGCCAGCATGGAGTGGGAGATGGTGTGCCGGGTGGTCTCGTTGCCGGCGACGACCAGCAGCAGGAAGTAGTTGTCGAAGTCCTGCGGCGACAGCGGCACCCCGTCCCTCGGCGTGGTGTTGACCAGCTTGGACACCAGGTCGCTGCCGTCGCCGCCGCGCCGCTGCCGGGCCAGCTCACGGCCGTACTCGAAGACCTCGATCGAGGCGGGGGAGCGGAACGGCAGATCGCGGTACTTCTCGCTCTCCGCGCTGTGCAGCAGCACGTCCGCGTAGTCGGGGTCGGTGTTGCCGATGATCCGGTTGCCCCAGTCGATGAGTCTCCGGTTGTCCTCCGGCGGTACGTCGAGCAGCCGGGCCAGCACGTTGATCGGGAAGTCGGCGGAGACGTCGGCGACGAAGTCGAAGGTGCCCTTGGCGAGCGCGGCGTCGAGGGTCTTCGCGGTCAGCCCGCGCAGGAAGTCGCCGTAGCCGTTGATCACGCTCGCCCCGAACTGGCGCTGGATCACGCCGCGCAGCGCCCGGTGCCGTACCCCGTCCAGTTCCAGGATGGAGGCGCGCTTCTTGATCTGGTCGTCGTCGACCTCCTCGAGGTTGACGAACCGGGTGGAGGTGAAGGTCTCCGCGTCCCGGTCGACGCGGGCGATGTCGGCGTGCCGGGTCACCGCCCAGAAACCGGAGTTGGGGGCCTCCTCGGGCTGCCAGTGCACCGGGTCCTCGTGGCGCAGGGTGTGGAACATCCGCCACGGGGTGACGCCGTCGGTGAAGCGGTCGAGGTCGGCGAGGTTCACGTCCGCCAGCGGCAGCGGCTCGTGCACGGCGGGGGTCAGGATCTCGGTCATCGAAAGGTCCTCGGGGTCACGGGGGGTAGGGGTCACAGGTGGTAGGCGTACTCGGTGAACTCCCAGTCGGTGACATGCCGTTGGAAGCGTGCGACCTCGTCCCGCTTGTAGGTGAGGAACGCGGTGGTGAAGTCCTTGCCGAGCAGGTCGGTCAGGGCGGTGTCCGCCTCCAGCGCGTCGAGCGCGGCGGACAGGGTGGGCGGCAGCAGGGCGGAGCGGGCGGTGTCGTAGCCGTAGCCCTCCAGCGGTGCCGGGGGCTCCTCGCCGGCCCGGACCCCGAGCAGGGCGGCCGCGACCGCGCCCGCGATCAGCAGATACGGGTTGGCGCTCGCGTCGCCGAGCCGCAGCTCCAGCCGGGCGCCCGCACCGCGCTCCGGCGGGATCCGCAGCATGGCGCTGCGGTTGTCCAGACCCCAGTCGATCAGCCAGGGCGCGAGGGTGTCCGGGCCGAAGCGTTTGTACGAGTTCACGGTCGGGTTGGCCAGCGCCGCGAGCGCGGGGGCGTGGGCGAGGACACCCGCGACGGCGTGCCGGGCGGTGGCCGACAGACCGTACGCGCCGGCCGGGTCGTCGAAGGCGTTCGCCCCCCGGGCGTCCTCGCAGGACAGATGGAGGTGGAACCCGGAGCCGCCCGCGTCACCGAACGGCTTGGCCATGAAGGTGGCGAGCCGGCCCTCCCGCCGGGCCAGTTCCTTCACGGCGGCCTTGAAGCGGAAGGCGCGGTCGGCGGCGTCGAGGGCGTCGGAGTGGGTCAGATTGATCTCGTACTGGCCGCCGTCGAACTCGTGGTTGCCGTTCGTGACCCCGATCCTCAGGTCGCGCAGCAGGCGCAGGGTGCGCAGCAGATGGTTGTCGGGGTCGGCGCGCAGACCGGCGGTGTAGACGGCGCCGGTCGTCTCCGGTGAGCGGCGCCAGCCGGTGGGGGAGCCGGGGGCGGGCTCCAGCAGGAAGTACTCCAGCTCGGGGCCGACGACCGGGCCGAGGCCCTGCTCGGCGCAGTGGGCCAGGACGGCCCGCAGCAGGTCCCGGGGTGACTCGGGGGCGGGGGCGGAGGTCGTCGGATCGGTGACCTCGCCGAGACAGACCGCGACGCCGGGCTCCCAGGGGAGCGGGGTCAGCGTGGACAGGTCGGGGCGGACGCAGACGTCGGGCAGACCGGCGTCGAGGCCGCCCGCGACCGGGACGACGTCCCCCTGGGGCGAGGTGTGGTAGACGGCGCGGCAGAACGCCAGGCCGTGGGCGCAGGCCGCGGGCAGATGGTCCAGCAGGACGTCCCGGGCCCGGTCCGTGCCGATGAGGTCGGGGTAGATCACCCGCACCACGTCGACGCCCTCGGCGGCGAGCCGCTCCATGTGCCGGCGGATGTCGGGGATGTCTGATGCGCTCACCGAAGTCTCCTTGAGCGGAAGGGCGGGACGGCGGGGACTTCCTGGAAAGTCGTTTGGTCCCGAACGGTATGGAGCGGTGGCGTCCCCTGCAAGAGGGTGGCCCCAAAAATTTATCCACCTGGACAGGTATTGACCAGGGTGAGGCGGCTTCCTATGTTGTTTGAAGCCAAACGAATGAGTCGAACGAGTGAGGCCGAGCGAGTGAGGCCGAACGCGTCATGAAGCGAGTCGAGAGCGGAGGACCGGCCATGAAGGTCGTCGTCGACATGAACAAGTGCCAGGACCACGGCCAGTGCGTCTTCGCGGCCCCCGACGTGTTCTCGCTGGACGACGGCGGGCGCCTGGCCTACGTCCCCGACCCCGACGACGCGCTGCGCGACGAGGTCGAGGAGGCCGCCGACGTGTGCCCGTTGCAGGCCATCCGGATCGAGGGCTGACCGCCATGACCGGACGCGTACTCGTCGCGGGCGCCTCGATGGGCGGCCTGCGCGCCGCCGAACAGCTCCGCGCGGCGGGCTGGACCGGGGCCGTCACCGTTGTCGGCGACGAACCGCACATGCCCTACAACCGGCCCCCGCTGTCCAAGGAGGTCCTGGCCGGCAAGGCCCCCTTCGAGTCCCTCGCCTTCACCCCTAAGGCGGCCGCCGCCGACGTGGAGTGGCGGCTCGGCACGAAGGCCGTCGGCGCCCGCCTCGACGAACGGACCGTCACCCTCGACGACGGCTCGACGCTCGCCTACGACGGTCTCGTCGTCGCCACCGGCATGAGCCCCCGCCGGCTGCGCTGCCCCGGCCCGCTCACCGGCCGTCACACGGTCCGCACCCTCGCCGACGCCCGGGGACTGCGCGAGGCGCTGACCCGCCCCGGCGTCCGGGTCGTCGTGGTGGGCGCCGGTTTCATCGGTTGCGAGGTGGCCGCCACCGCCGTGGGACTCGGCGTCCGTGAGGTGACGGTCGTCGATCCGCTGCCGCTGCCCCTCGTCGGCCCGCTCGGGGAACTGCTCGGCCGGGCCCTCCTGCGGCGCCACGAGGAGCGCGGGGTGCGCTTCGCGCTCGGCACGGGCGTCGCCGCATTCGCGGGGGAGGACCGGGTGACCGGGGTCGTCCTCGCCGACGGACGGGTCCTCGCGGCCGACGTGGTCGTGGAGTCGGTCGGCTCGGTCGCCAACGTCGCATGGCTGGAGGGCAACGGGCTCGACCTCTCGGACGGCGTGCTCACCGACGAGTCGCTGCGGGCCGGCGGCCGGCCGGACGTCGTCGCGGTCGGCGACGTGGCCCGCTTCCCCAACGCCCGCTACGACGGCGTACCCCGCCGGGTCGAGCACTGGTCGATCCCCGCCGACACCGCCAGGCACGCGGCGAAAGCGCTCGTCGCGCACCTCCTCGGCCGGGACCGCGAGCCGGCCCCGTTCGCGCCGCTGCCCACCTTCTGGAGCGACCAGCACGACTTCCGCCTCCAGTCCTTCGGGGCGCCCCTCCTGGGCCTCGGTGACATCCGTGTCCTGGACGGCGATCCGGACGGTGACGTCGTCGTCGGCTACCACGGCGCCGACCGGCTCCTCGGGGTCGTCGCCCTCGGCGGCCCGGCCGCCGCGGCCGGCGCCGCCCGGTATCGCGCCCAGTTGCTCCAGCAGCCCGCCCTCACCGTGTAAGGAACCCCGTCATGTCCGCTGTCCGTGGCTACTTCTCCCCCAAGACCGCGACGGGCGCCTCGTCGCTCATCCCGTCCCCGCCCTGGCGCTACTCCGGCGACCTGCTGACCGTCGAGTACCGCACGGACCCCGCCCGCGTGCGTGAACTGCTGCCCGAGCCGCTGGAGTTGGCCGAGGAGGACCCGGGCGCGGTGGCGCTGATCTGGGCCGACTGGCAGTCCTGTGCGGCGTCCGGCGCGGAGCTGCTCGATCCGGTGCTGGCCCAGTACAAGGAGGCGTTCGCGGTCGTCCGCTGCCGGTACCGGGGGCAGACCTATTCGCGGTGCGTGTACATCTGGGTCGACAAGGACTTCGCGATCGCCCGGGGGCTGCACCAGGGGTATCCGAAGAAGCTCGGGTCGATCCACCAGACGCGGCCGCATCCCTACGGGCCCGCGCCGCGGATCGAGGCGGGGGCGCGCTTCGGCGCAACCCTCGCCGCCGCCGACCGGCGGCTGGCCCAGGCGGTGGTGACCCTGCGGGAGCCCTCCGGGACGAACGGGTTCGTCAACGGGCATCCGATGGCCCATCACCGGTGGCTGCCCTCCATCGAGAAGGGGAAGGGGCTGGCGCTGGACGAGCTGATCGAGTCCGGGGCGGCGTCCTTCGAGGGCGGGCAGGCGTGGGTCGGCGACGGGGAACTGGAGTTGTTCGAGGCGCCGACGGAGGAGTTGGCGCGGCTGGAGATCCGGGAGCCGATCGCCGCGTACTACCGGCAGGTCGGGGTGGTGTGGGACGGCGGGCGTTTGCTGGAGTCCGGTATGTCGGGAGCCGGTGCCGAGTGATGTCGTCGTCGACCCGCGGGTGGTTCGTGGCCGGCCGCGCAGTTCCCCGCGCCCCTGGGCGGGTGCAGTTCCCCTCGTACAGAAGGAACCCCTCTCATGTCTGACAAGATCGTCATCGGCGGTGTCACCGTCGACACGCGGCACTGGATCGGCGGCGAACGGGTCGCCTCCGGTGACACCTTCACCGATCACTCGCCCATCGACGGCAGTGCTCTCGGCGAGATCTCCCGGGGTACGCCCACCGAGGCCGCTGCCGCCGTCGCCGCTGCCAAGGCCGCCTTTCCCGGCTGGGCCGCCACCCCCCGTGCCGAACGGGCCCGCATTCTCCATGCCGTCGCCGACGGGGTCGAGAAGCGGCTCGAGGAGCTCGCAGTCGTCGAGACCACCGACAACGGGGCGCTGCTGCGGTCCCACCGTCGGGGTGTCATGCCCCGCGTCGCCCACAACTTCCGGTTCTTCGCCGACCGGCTGCTGACGCTGGGGCACGAGGACTTCGACACGCGCGGGCACACGAACCACGTGAGCTGGGACCCGGCGGGGCCGTGTGTACTGATCACGCCGTGGAACGCGCCGCTGATGCTGGCCACCTGGAAGGTGGCGCCCGCGCTGGCCGCCGGCAACACGGTCGTCCTCAAGCCCGCCGAGTGGTCCCCGCTCACCGCCTCCCTCCTCGCGGACATCGCCGCCGAGGCCGGGCTGCCCGCCGGGGTGCTCAACGTGGTGCAGGGGTACGGCTCCGAGATCGGCGACGCCCTCACCTCGCACCCGGACGTACGCCGGATCAGCTTCACCGGGTCCGTGCCCACCGCCCGGCGGATCGCCGCGTCGGCGGCCGTGAATCTGACGCCTCTGAGCCTCGAACTCGGCGGCAAGTCGCCCCTGTTGGTGTTCGCCGACGCCGATCTCGATCTCGCCGTCGAACTCGCCGTCGAGCAGTACGACAACGCCGGGCAGGTCTGCCTCGCCGCCACCCGGTTCCTCGTCGAGGAGCCGGTCGCCGAGGAGTTCACCCGCAGGTTCGTCGACAAGGCCACCGCCCTGACCCAGGGAGACCCCCGGGACGAGGCCACCGACATCGGGCCGAACATCCATCCGCGTCAGCTGGAGAAGATCGACGGGTTCGTGCGGCGGGCCCTCGCAGCCGGTGCCCGCGCGGTGATCGGCGGGCACCGCCTGGACGGCCAGTTCTACGCCCCGACCCTGCTCACCGGGGTGGCCCAGGACTCGGAGATCGTGCAGGAGGAGGTCTTCGGACCCGTCCTCACGCTCCAGACCTTCTCCGACGAGGAGGAAGCGGTGCGGCTCGCCAACGACACCCGGTTCGGGCTCGCCGCCACCCTCGTCACCGGCGACCGCGAGCGCGCCGACCGGGTGAGCGCCCGGCTTGTCGCGGGCACGGTCTGGGTCAACTGCTTCTTCGTCCGCGACCTCCAGGCGCCCTTCGGCGGCTCCCGGCACTCCGGTGTCGGACGCGAGGGCGGCACCTGGAGCTTCGACTTCTACTGCGACCTGAGGAACACCGTGACCGCGCCGAAGGGGTGGACGGACCGTGGGTGAGATCGTCGGGGCGGGGCTGCTCGCCCATGTGCCCACCATCGTGCTGCCCGAGGCTGACCGGCTGGAGCTCAACGAGGGCAAGGAGATCACCCTCGTCACCGGCCTGCGGGACCTGCGCAGGGACGTCTTCGAGCGCGACGACTACGACACCGTCGTCGTCCTCGACTCGCACTGGGCGACGACCGTCGAGTTCGTCGTCACCGCCCAGCGGCGCCGGGCCGGGCTGTTCACCTCCGAGGAACTGCCGCGGGGGATGTGCCGGATGCCGTACGACTTTCCCGGCGACCCCGAACTCGCCCGCAACGTCGAGAAGTTCGCCGACCGGCACGGCACCTGGATCACCGCGATCGAGGACGCGTACCTGCCGATCTACTACGCCACCATCAACCTCTGGAAGTTCCTGGGGGAGGGGCTGCCGGACAAGCGGTGGGTGACCATCGGGGTCTGCCAGACGGGTGACATGGAGGACCATCTGCGGCTGGGGCGGGCGCTGGCGGACGGGATCGCGGCCACCCCCGGGCGGCGGGTCCTGCTGATCGCCTCGGGCGCCCTCTCGCACACCTTCTGGCCGCTGCGCGAGCTGCGCGACCACGAGTCCAGCGACCCGGTGCACATCCGTACGCCCGAGGCCCGCGAGGCCGACCGCGAGCGGATCGCCTGGTTCAAGGAGGGCCGCCACGACAAGGTCCTCGACACCATGGACGCGTTCTGGAAGGTCAAGCCCGAGGCGAGGTTCTTCCACTACCTGATGATGGCCGGCGCCCTCGGCGAACAGGCCTGCACCGCCGGGGCCCGCCAGTACGGGGAGTACGAGAACTCCGTCGGCACCGGCCAGGTCCACCTGTGGTTCGACCGCCCGGCCGGCGGCTGGACCGGCAGCGGACCCCGGCAGACCCAGCGCACCCCTCACCGCCGTATCTAGGAGCCACCGTCATGCCCGAATACCGCCGTATCCTCCTCGACGGCGCCGCCGTGCAGGTGACCGTCGACGGGGACGAACTCGTCGCCGGCGACGGCCGCCGCGTCAAGACCGAGGACGCTCGGCACCTGCCGCCGGTCGTCCCGTCCAAGGTGATCGCCGTCCACCTCAACCACCGAAGCCGCGTGGAGGAGTTCGGGATCGGTCTGCCGGACACGCCGACCTACTTCCACAAGCCGACCTCCGCCCTCAACTCCCACCGGGGGGCGATCGTCCGCCCCGAGGGCTGCAAGTGGCTCAACTACGAGGGCGAGGTCGCCCTCGTCATCGGCAGGACGGCACGGAACATCGCGCCGTCCGAGGCGGGCGCGTACATCGCCGGCTACACCGTCGCCAACGACTACGGGCTGCACGACTTCCGCGACACCGACGCCGGCTCGATGCTCCGGGTCAAGGGCTCCGACACCCTCTGCCCGCTCGGCCCCGGCCTGGTCACCGACTGGGACTTCCACGGCAAGCGGCTGCGGACGTACGTCAACGGCGAGGTCGTGCAGGACGGTTCGACCGACGAGATGACCTGGGACATGCACTACCTGGTCGCCGACATCGCCCGCACGATCACCCTGTACCCCGGGGACGTGCTGCTGACCGGCACCCCGGCCAACTCCCGCCCCGTGCGGCCGGGCGACGTCGTGGAGGTCGAGGTCGAGGGTCTGGGACGGCTCACCAACCATGTCGTCACCGGTCCCACCGCGATCCGCACCGACGTCGGCGCCCAGCCCACCGAGTCCGAGGAGGTCCTCTCCACGGCCCTCGGCGGGGACTGGGAGTTCCGCGGCATCCGCCCGCCCCGCCGCTGACCCCCTCAGGCCCCGCGCGGGCGGCTCAGGCCTTCGGGCGGCGGCCGCTGCGGCGCGGGGCCGGTTCGGCGCCGTCGAGGAGGGTCAGCCGGCGCTCCTCGCCGTGCTCCTCGACCTGCCGTACGACCTGGCGCAGCCCCTCGGCGACGCTCCTGCACTCCTCGGCGCTCAGCCGTGAGGCGACGAACGCCTCCTCCTGGTTGAACTCCGGGAACAGGCGCCTCATCAGGGACTCCCCCTCCTCGGTGAGGCTCAGCAGCACCAGCCGGCCGTCCGAGGGGTGACCGGCCCGCCGGAGCAGGCCCCGTCCCTCCAGCGTCCGGGAAACCCCGGTGAGCGTGCCCTTGGAGATCCCGGCCTCCTCGGCGACGTGCCGGGTCTCGGACTCGCCCCAGACCCACACCACCCAGAGCACCACGAACGCCGTCCACGTCAGATCGGCGCCGCGCAGCACGGAGTTCTCCAGATGCTGCCGTACGGCCGACGCGGCGCGGTAGATGTTGGCGACCACCGCCATCTGCTCCCCGTGGACGGGGATCCCGCCGAGCTTGGCCGCGGCCAGCTTCTCCGCTTCGGTGATGGACCGGTGCCCTGGCACTGACACGCTCCCTTCGGTCGTCCGTCGATCGGTCGTCCGTCGATCGTTCGTCCGTCGATCGTTCGGCCGTCGATCGTTCGGCCGTCGATCGTTCGGAGCCAAATTGTACGAGACGTCCCCGAGTGGGCTCCTGAACACCCCCACCCTCGCCCGCGTATACGACGAGGTGACCGCGAAGAAGCCCGACCGTGCATCCGCGTGGGTGCGAGCCGGGCTGTTCGCGCTCGTCGGCAGTGTGCTCGCGGCCCTCGGCCACCACGCCGTCACCGAACAGGCCGTGCCGTGGCGGCTGGTGACCGTCTTCGCGCTGGCCCAGCTGGCGCTGGCCCGGCCCTTCGTCCGGCGCGCCCTCTCCCTGCCGGTGGCCGTCGGCTGCACGCTCGTGGCGCAGACGGGCCTGCACCTCGCCCTGGCCCGGGCGGGAGGCGGCCACGAGGCCGTGGCCGGCCCGGCGGGGCACACAGGTCACGCGGGTCATGCGGGCCACGCGGGTCATGCCGCGTCGGCGGACGGCCACGTCTGGCACCACACGGGCGCGGCCATGACGGCGGCCCACCTGCTGGCCGCGCTCGCGGCGGCCTGGCTGCTCCACCGTGCCGACACCGCCGTGACGGTGGCGCTCAGGGCCGCCCGTACCGTGCGGTCGGCCCTGAGCGCCGTCCTGGCCCGGGTGCTGCCGCCCCTGGTCCGCGGAACGCTCCGCGAACCGTCCTCACCGCGGCCGACGGGCGACTTCACCCCGCCGGGCGCGTCGGGGGCACGCGATCTGGACCACGCGCTGGTGCGCAGGGGACCTCCGGGACGAACGCGCGTCCCGGACCTTCCCTCACCCGGGCCGGCCGGCTGCGGCCTGCCCGGTTCCCGCACCAGCAAGGAGTTCCCCCGTGTCCCTGTCCCCGCACGCCCCCGGCCGGACCGCGCGGCGGGCCGCTGCCGTCGGCGTCCTCACGCTGACCGCCGCCCTCGCCCTGGCCGGGCCCGCCTTCGCCCACGCGGAGGTCGAGGCCGACACCCCGCGGGCCCTGGCCGAGAACGTCACCCTCAGCTTCGTCTCCGAGGCGGAGTCCGCCGAGGCGGGCTTCACCGCCCTGCGGGTCGTCCTTCCCGAGGGCATCGCACCGGGTGACGTCACCCTCGTCGACGCCCCGAAGGGCTGGACGTTCAAGGCCACGGGCGACGGCTACACCCTCGCGGGCCCGAAGCTCGCCGTCGGCACGGACGCCGCGTACAAGGTGGAGGTCAGGCAACTGCCGGACGCCGAGGAGATCGCGTTCAAGACCGTCGAGACGTACAGCGACGGCGAGATCTCCCGGTGGATCGAGCTGCCCGGCGGCGGGGCCGAGCCCGAGCAGCCCGCCCCGGTCCTGAAGCTCGAGGCCGCCGCGCCGGGCGCCACGCCCGTCGGCCCCGGCCCCACGGCGAGCGGGACGCCCACCGCCACCCCGTCGGCCGCCACCTCCTCCGGCGAAGCCACCCCGGCCGCCGACGCGAAGACGGAGAAGGAGAAGACGCAGAAGGAGAAGAAGAAGGAGGAGGGCGGCTCCACCGGGCTGATGGTCGGCGGGGCGCTCGCGGCGCTCGCCGCACTGGGCGGCGGCGCGTGGTGGTCGCGCGGGCGCCGTTCCGCACCGGCCGAGGACTGACCGCGGTCCCGTCCCGTCAAGGGGGTGCCCCCGTCCCGCCTGACGGGGGCACCGGCTCAGGCCGGCCGCCCGAAGTCGATCTCGTGCGCCGACACGATCCGGGCGCCCATGTTGCGCTCCATCATCTCCAGCGCGGCACCGGCCAGACCGGGGTGGATGCCGGCCACGGCGTCCCTCGGCACCGTGACCTCCAGATGCCGGATGTGCGCGTCCAGGGCGGAGTACAGGACGCACTGCTCGGTGACCTGCCCGCACAGCACCAGGTGCCCCACGCCCATCCGCCACAGCAGGTACGCCATGGGCGTCTCGTAGAAGACCGAGTGGCGGGCCTTCACCACGAAGAGGGAGGCGTCGTCGGGCCGGATCGGCTCCACCAGCTCGGCGTGCTCCCGCGACAGCGCCCGCTCCAGCAGCTCCCCGTGGTGGGAGCGCCACAGCCCGAAGTTGTCGTTGGCGTAGACCACGGCCGCGTCCGCCTTCCGGGCCCGGCCGATGAGGTCCGCCACGACGGGCACGATCCGGCCGACGGAGGGGACGAGCAACTCGGCGTCCTCGTGGTCGTACGTGTTGATCATGTCGATCACGACGAGTGCCGTGCCGGCGCCGTCGCCTGCTCCTGAGCCGTCCATCCCCGCCGAGTACCCACCCGTCGGGATCCCGCGCGGGTGTCGCCCAACCGAGGAGGGGTACCGGGGAGGCGGGTCTTTTCGGGAGTGAGGGAGGTTTCCATGGGAGTGCGCGTACCGCCCCGGCGGGCCTGGCGGAACTGGCGGCGGGCCGCCGATCTGCCGATCCCGGTGTCCTCGACCGACGCGGAGGACGCCGACCGCCGGTTCCTGCTGTACGGCCTCCTGCCGCTGTGGGTGGTGCCGGGCCTCGCGGACTGGTGGATGCACCGGCGGACGCGGATCGAGCACACCAGCGGCACCAGGGAGTCCGCCGTCCACGCGCTGATGATGACCGAGACCGGCGTCCCCGTCGTCCTGGGGCTGCTCGCCCGGATCAACCCGCTGGTCCTCACCGTGATGGGCGGCGCCGCCCTCGCCCACGGGGCGACCGCCGTGTACGACGTGTCGCTGGCCGTCGGCGAACGCGAGGTCCGGCCCGTCGAGCAGCACATCCACAGCTTCCTGGAGGTGCTGCCCCTCACCGCGCTGGCGTTCACCGCCTGTCTCCACGCCGACCAGGTCCGCGCGGCGCTGCGGGGCGGCCGGGGCCCGCGGGACTGGCGGCTGCTGCCCAAGGAACGCCCGCTGCCCGCCGCGTATCTCGCGGGCATCGCGGGCGTCGTCGCCGCCGGGGTCGTCGTGCCGTACGCCGAGGAGCTGCGGCGCTGCCTGCGGGCCGCCGCACCCGAAGGGAGCCGTCGATGACAGACGCACAGGGCGCCGCCGCCCGGGCCACCGGCCTCAGAGTGGCCGGCCAGGATCCGCAGCCGCCCCCGCAGGAACAGCTCCCGCCCGACCGCAGCCAGGCGATCCTGGAGGCCGCCAAGCGGGTGGGCGCGGTCCTGAAGCGCTCGGGGCACCCGTTCGCGCTGGCCGGGAGCGTCGCCGTCTACGCCCACGGCGGCAGCGACACGCTCCAGCACGACGTCGACTTCTGCGTGCTGCCCGAGGACGCCGAGGCGGTGGCCGGGGCGCTGCGCTCGGCCGGGCTGACCGTGCGGGTGCCGCCGGAGGACTGGCTGGTGAAGGCCACCTGCTTCGACCAGGACGTCGACATCATCTTCGAACTGGCCCACCGGCCCGTCGGCGCCGACCTGCTGGCGCGCGCCGAGGAACTCCCGGTGGACTCCGTGCACATGCCGGTGCTGGCGGCGACCGATCTGCTGGTGAGCCTGACCGCCGCCTTCTCGGAGCACCACTGCGACTTCGGCGCGGTCCTGCCGGTCGCGCGCTCCCTGCGCGAGAAGGTCGACTGGGACGAGGTGCGGCGCCGCTGCGGCGACGACCCGATGCCCGACGCCTTTCTCCACCTCCTGGAACGGCTGAACGTCATCGACGCCGCTCCCGGCACCGCAGCCGACCACGATCCGGAACGGGAACGGTCATGAACACGGCCATGAATCTGGAGTATCGCGTCGCCCATGTCGCCGAGCGGCTCGCCGTCGGACCGTGCGGCGAGCTCGGGGTGCGGGCCGAGATCCGGGGCGGGTCGGTCCTGCTGACGGGGACGGTCCCCTCCGCGGGATGCCGTGACGACATCCGCCGTATCGCCGGAGAGGAGCTGGCGGACGTACCGGTGCACTGCGACATCGCCGTCGCCGGGACCGCCCCGCCCGACCACCCGGAGGAGCTGACATGACCCGCGTCGCGGCCGTCGGCGACATCCACCTGGGCCCCGAGAGCCAGGGCACGCTCCGCCCGGCGTTCGAGACCCTGCCCGACTGCGCCGACGTGCTGCTGCTCGCCGGGGACCTCACCCGGCACGGCACGCCCGAGGAGGCCCGGGTGGTCGCCCGGGAGATCAAGGACCTCGGGGTGCCCGTCGTCGCGGTCCTCGGCAACCACGACCACCACGACGACCGCCCCGACGAGGTGACGGCGATCCTGCGGGACGCCGGGGCGCACGTCCTGGAGGGCGAGGCGGCCGTCGTGACCTCGGGGGGCGCCCGGATCGGCGTGGCCGGTACCAAGGGGTTCGGCGGCGGGTTCGTGGGCCGGTGCGCCGGCGAGTTCGGCGAGCCCCTCATGAAGGAGTTCGTCCGCTACTCGCGCCGCCGCGCCGACGGACTGCGCGCCGCCCTCGAGGAACTGGGCCGCAGCGCCTGCGACGTACGGATCGCCCTGACCCACTTCGCGCCCGTGCCCGACACCCTCGCCGGGGAACCGCTGGAGATCTATCCGTTCCTCGGCAGCTATCTGCTCGCCGAGGCCATCGACACGGCCGGCGCCGACCTCGCGGTACACGGCCATGCCCACGCCGGCACCGAGCACGGGATGACCGGCGGCGGCGTGAAGGTCCGCAACGTCGCCCAGCCGGTCATCGGCCGAGCATTCCACGTCTACCACCTGGACCCGGGCTAACACCCCGCCCCGGCCAGTCCGTCCCGGCGTCCCGCTCGGGCCAGTCCGCCCGGGCGGCTCCGCCCCGGCCAGTCCGTCCCGGCGTCCCGCCCGGGCCAGTCCGCCCGGGCGGCTCCGCCCCGGCCAGTCCGTCCCGGCGTCCCGCCCGGGCCAGTCCGCCCGGGCGGCTCCGCCCCGGCCAGTCCGTCCCGGCGTCCCGCCCGGGCCAGTCCGCCCGGGCGGCTCCGCCCCGGCCAGTCCGTCCCGGCGTCCCGCCCGGGCCAGTCCGCCCGGGCGGCTCCGCCCCGGCCAGTCCGTCCCGGCGTCCCGCCCCTGCTACCTGCTCCGGCTGGCCCGCTCCGCTGGCCCGACCCGCCCGACCCGCCCGGCAAGCCGGCCCCGGCGACCCGCTCGGCATCCGCCCCGGCCGGCCCACCCAGGCCCGTCCGCCCCGGCTTGACCCGCCCCGGCGGCTCGCCCCTGCTAGCTCGCTCCAGGGACCGCATCGGCTGGCTCGCTCCGGGGACCGCATCGGCTGGCTCGCTCCGGGGACCGCATCGGCTGGCTCGCTCCGGGGCCCGCATCGGCTGGCTCGCTCCGGGGCCCGCATCGGCTGGCTCGCTCCGGGGCCCGCATCGGCTGGTCCGCTCCGGAGTCCGCCCGGCCAGCCCGGTCCGGCGACCTGCCCGGCCAGCCGCCCCAGGCCAATTCGCCCCGGCGGACCGCCCCGGCCAGCCCACCCAGGTGTGTCCGCCCCTGCCGGCCCGCTCAGTGGGTCGCCCCTGCCGGTCCGGCCCCTGCTGGTCCGCTCCGGGGGTCGTCCCTGCCGGTCCGCCCCTGCTGGCCCGCTCCGGGTTCCGCACCGGTCGGACCGCGGTGGCTCGGCCGCCGATCGGGTGTTGTGGGCCGGGCGCGCGAGTGTTTCGGGCGGGCCGGGTACTCGTGCGGCGTCGCGCGGGCTAGGGATGGCGAGAGCGTGGCGGCACGGTCGTGAGGAGGGCGTTCCGTGGGGTCTGCGGCGGAAGGTGCGACGGAGGGCGGGAGCCGACGGAGGGGGGAGCGGTTCGCGGACGCCGTCGACGCCCGGCTGCCCGTCCACGACGGCGCCGGGCCGCTGCTGCGCAAGGCGTTCCCCGACCACTGGTCGTTCCTGCTCGGCGAGATCGCCCTGTACAGCCTGGTCGTGCTGCTGCTGACCGGGGTGTGGCTGACGTTCTTCTTCGACCCCGAGATGCGCGAGGTGGTCTACCACGGCCCCTACGCCCCCCTGGACGGCACCCTCATGTCGGGTGCCTTCGACTCGACCCTGCGCATCAGCTTCGAGGTGCGCGGCGGACTGCTGATCCGTCAGACGCACCACTGGGCCGCGCTGGTCTTCGTCGCCGCGATCGGCGTGCACCTGATGCGGGTCTTCCTCACCGGCGCCTTCCGCAGGCCCCGCGAGCTGAACTGGGCCATCGGCGTCACCCTGTTCGTGCTGGCGCTGGCCGAGGGGTTCGCCGGCTACTCGCTCCCCGACGACCTGCTCTCCGGCACGGGACTGCGCATCGCCCAGGGCATCATGCTGTCGATCCCGGTCGTCGGGACGTACGTCGCCCTGTTCGCGTTCGGTTCCGAGTTCCCCGGCCACGACCTCGTGCCCCGGCTGTACGGGCTGCACATCCTGCTGCTGCCGGGCGCGCTCGTCGGACTGCTCACCCTCCACCTCGTCCTGGTCTTCTCGCTGAAGCACACCCAGTGGCGCGGCCCCGGCCGCCGGAACACGAACGCCGTCGGCAAGCCGATGTACCCCCAGTTCGCGGCCACCTCCATCGGCCTGTCCCTGACGGTGTTCGGGCTGCTCGTCGTGCTCGGCGGCGTCGCCCAGATCAACCCCATCTGGGTGTACGGCCCCTACCGGCCCGACCAGGTGTCCACCGGCGCCCAGCCGGACTGGTACGTCGGCTTCCTCGAGGGCGCGCTGCGTCTGGTCCCGCCCTGGGAGACGAACCTCGCCGGGCACACCGTGATGTGGAACGTCCTGCTGCCGGCCGTCGTCCTGCCCGGGCTGCTCTTCGCCGTCCTGTACGCCTACCCCTTCGTCGAGCAGCGGCTGACCGGGGAGGGGCGCGCGGAGCGGCATCTGTGCGACCGGCCCCGCGAGCGGCCCGTGCGCACCGGCCTCGGCGCGGCGGGCGTCACCTTCTACGGGGTGCTGCTGCTGGCCGGCGGCAACGACGTCATCGCGGCGAGCTTCCGGATCTCGGTGAACGTCCTGACCTGGATCTTCCGGATCGCCCTGGTCGTGGCCCCCGTCGTCGCCTTCTTCGTCACCCGCGCCCTGTGCCGCGCCCTGCTGCGCGCCGAACACACACGGCTCACCGAGGGCGAGGAGACCGGGGAGGTACGGCAGAACCTCGCCGGCGGCTACGAGAGCGACCACCGCCCGGTGACCTCGTTCCGGCCGGGCGCCCCGCGCACCCCGCTCAGTCCTCCTGACCTGCCCCCCGGTTCACGTACTGGAACACCAGCCCGGCGACCCCCCGGGCCAGAACACCGAAACCGATGAGGAACAGCCACAGCCCGAACACGACCCCCGTCGCCGCGACCGCGAACCCCAGGGCCGTGACGATCGGCCAGGGGCTGTGCGGAGGGAAGAACTCCAGCGGCCCCGCGCCCGCCGCGACCTCGGCGTCCGTACGGTCCTGGGGGCGCGGTCCGTGCCGTACGTACTGGACCGCGCAGAAGAACGACACCAGCGCGGCCATCCCGAACGCGACGACGAGCGCCGCCGTGCCCGCCGGATCGGCGTGCGACCAGACCCCGTAGAGCACGGCGGTGGCGCCGAAGAAGACGGCCACCCCACCGAAGAGGATCGCCTCGACCTTCACCGCGGACCCTCCACTTCCACTTTCCGTACGATCTCCGGATGGTGCAGGTCGAACGCCGGGGACTCCGAGCGCACCCTCGGCAGCGCCACGAAGTTGTGCCGGGGCGGCGGGCAGGAGGTCGCCCACTCCAGGCCCCGCCCGTACCCCCAAGGGTCGTCCCCCTCGGCCCGCCGCCCCCGGTGGGCCGTCCGCCAGACGTTGTAGAGGAACGGCAGCGTGGAGACGCCCAGCAGGAACGCGCCCGCCGTCGACAAGGTGTTCAGCAGGGTGAACCCGTCGCCCGGCAGATAGTCGGCGTACCGGCGCGGCATCCCCTCCTCACCCAGCCAGTGCTGCACCAGGAACGTGAGCTGGAACCCCGGGAAGAGCAGCCAGAAGTGCAGCTTGCCCAGCCGCTCGTCGAGCATCCGGCCGGTGAACTTCGGCCACCAGAAGTAGAACCCGGCGAACATCGCGAAGACCACCGTGCCGAAGAGCACGTAGTGCAGATGGGCGACGACGAAGTAGGAGTCGGTGAGATGGAAGTCGAGCGGCGGTGAGGCGACGAGCACCCCGCTCAGCCCGCCCAGCAGGAACGTCACCAGAAAGCCCACCGACCACAGCATCGGCGTCTCGAAGGAGAGGGAGCCGCGCATCATCGTCCCGGTCCACGCGAAGAACTTGATGCCCGTGGGCACCGCGATCAGGAACGACATCAGCGAGAAGAACGGCAGCAGCACCGCGCCCGTCGCGAACATGTGGTGCGCCCACACCACCGCCGACAGCATGGTGATCGCGATCGTCGCCCCGATCAGCGGCAGATAGCCGAACAGCGGCTTGCGCGAGAACACCGGCAGGATCTCGGAGACGATGCCGAAGAACGGCAGCGCGACGATGTACACCTCCGGATGCCCGAAGAACCAGAACAGGTGCTGCCACAGCAGCGCCCCGCCGTTCGACGCGTCGAAGACGTGCGAGCCGAACTTCCGGTCCGACTCCAGCGCGAGCAGCGCGGCCGTCAGCACCGGGAACGCGGGCAGCACCAGGATCGAGGTGAACAGCACGTTCCAGGTGAAGATCGGCATCCGGAACATGGTCATGCCGGGGGCGCGCAGACACAGGATCGTGGTGATGAAGTTGACCGCGCCGAGCGTGGTCGACACACCGGTGACCACCAGCCCCATGACCCACAGGTCACCGCCCGCGCCGGGGGAGTAGTAGGAACTGTTGAGCGGCGCGTACGCGAACCAGCCGAAGGCCGCCGCACCGCCCGGCACCAGGAACCCGGAGACCACCGTCAGCCCGCCGAACAGGTACATCCAGTACGACAGCGCGTTGAGCCGGGGGAACGCCACGTCCGGGGCGCCGATCTGCAACGGCATCACGGCGTTGGCGAACCCGGCGAACATCGGCGTCGCGAACAGCAGCATCATGATCGTGCCGTGGAGGGTGACGAACTCCAGGTAGCCGTGGGCGCCGAGGAGCTGCAGGCCGGGGCGGGCCAGCTCGGCGCGCATGCCGAGGGCCAGCAGCCCGCCGAACAGGAAGAAGCAGAACGCCGTCACCATGTACAGCCGGCCGATCACCTTGTGGTCGGTCGTGGTGGCCCACTCCAGCAGTCTCCGCCCGAGGGGTGAGGGGGGCGCGGGAGGTGCGGGAGGGGTGTCGACGCGGTGCGAGAGATCGCTCATGGTCCTCCTCGGCGTGCCCGGCGCGCGAAGCGTCTCGCGGGTGCCCTGCCCGCCGCCCGGGGAAACCGGCGCCGCCCGGTGACGCTACCGGCGCCCCGGCCCCCGCCGTGTCCGCCACGCCTCGCGGCCCGGCATTCGACGCCGTGTGGCGGGTACTCGGCGCCCATGCACACCACACATGAGCAACTGGCCGCCGCCGGCTCCGTCGCGGGGGCACTGGTCATCCTGGTCTGCGGGCTGCTCGTCACGGCCGCACTCGTGTGGGCCGTACGCTTCGGCATCCGGGTGCGCCGAGGGGAGTCCGCACCGCCCCGGCGCTCCGATCACCCCACCCCGCCCCGCTCGGGACCGGTGGGCGAGGAGCACGGCATGCGCGAGCCGAACGAGGTGCCCCGGGCGACGGACGAGGGCGACCGCCTCACCCCCCACCAGCTCGGCAACAACCCCACCCGACCCGGCCCCGACCAGCCCCGCCGCCGCTGGCAACCCGGCTCCAGCGGCTCCTTCGGAGGCGGGGGCGGCGGAGCGAAGTGAACCGAGGGCGGGCGCCCACCGGTACGAAAGGACGACCGGTGGGCGCCCGTCGACCGCGCGATGATCACCGCGGCGGGCGCAGGGCCGGGCGGTCGGTCTCCCAGGCGGTCAGGAGGCGGGTCGTGAGGCGGTCCTCCAGGTGGGCGGTCGCGTGGATGCCGAACACCACGTCGGCGTCCAGCCATGGCTCGCGCTCCAGCAGCCCGGCGACGACCTCGTGCCGTACGACCTGCTCGTGCACCGCGTCCGCCTCCACGTGCTCCGTGTAGAACCGGACGGCCGCCGGGCCCGCGCCCATCCGGCGCAGCGCCTGCGCCAGCCGCCGCGAGGCCGGCGAGGAGGTGACCTCGACGGCCGCGAAATGCCCGACGAGCGCGCCCCGCAGGGCCCGGTGCAGACCGAGCAGGGACATCAGGTTGACGGTGGCCAGCGCCTCGGCGGGCGCGCTGTCCAGGTAGTGGCCGTAGGTGGTGTCCAGCCCCAGGTCCCTCATCAGGTCGGCGAACAGCTCCGCGTGGATCTCGTCCGCGCGGCCCGCGCCGAACTCGTCGAACTCCACGGCCACCATGGCGGCCTTGGCCCGTCCCCGCAGCCGGGGGATCACCCACGCGTGGGGATCCGCCTCCTTGAGGTGGTAGAGCGACCGCAGCGCCGCGTACTCCCGGAACTGTCCGAGGGTCCCCCGGTCGCGCAGGAAGAACGACAGGCCGCCGCCGTCCTCGCCGACCGGTTCGAGCTGGAGCTCGTCCAGCGCCCGCCCGGCCGTGTCGGAGGCGTCCGTCGGGAGCGCCGCGCGCAGCGCGCCGAGGAATCGGTCCTCCAGCCCGGCGCGCAGGGCGAGCAGCTCCGGATCCCATTCCCGCTCGTCCGGTACGCCGTCGAAGCCCTGGTAGTGGAGTTCGTAGAGGACGTAGAGGGCGAGCTGGAGATCGTCGCCGTAGGGGTCCGCGGGCAGCGTCGGCCAGGCCGCCGGCCGCGCCGCGCGCAGCGCGTCGGTCACGGCCGCGGAGAGCGGGCCGCGCGGCTCGGGCAGCGGCGGCGCGGTGGGGTGTGCGTACGTCATGAGGGCGTCCCGTCCCGTTTCCTGCGGCGGCGATGGCTGGTGTCGCACCAGGGCGGAGTGCGGGTGCGGCGGCAGGTGCAGACGGCCACCGCGAAGCGCCGCGACACCGTCACCTCCCCGTCCTCGCCCACGACTTCGACCGGCCCCTCCACCAGGAGCGGGCCGTCGCGCTGGACACGGACGCGGCGCGGCCGTTCAGGTGTGTTCGGCACGGATGACCACCAGCTCCTCCGTCGTGGCGCCCGCCGCCAGCCCGCGCTCGCGCAGCCAGGCCAGCCGGGAGTGCAGGACCCGGCCGTAGGGCAGCCGGGTCCGGTCGACGACCTCCGCGCGCAGCCCCGTCGCCCGCAGCCGGGTGAGGGTCTCCTCGACGCCGCTGAGGTGCGAGTGCACCATCAGCAGCCGGCCCTCCGGGCGCAGCACCGCCGGGGCCGCCGCGCAGATCCGGTCGATGTGCAGCCGGCCGTCCGTGCCGGCGTCCCAGGCGCGGGCGCTGCCCCGGGGCGGCCCGGCACCGGGCGGCGCGGGGACGTACGGCGGATTGGTGACCACGAGGTCGAAGCGGCGGCCCGGCACGGCGGACGCCAGATCGCCGTGTCGCACCCGTACCGTCCGCCCGTTGAGCAGGGCGTTGCACCACGCGGCGGCGAGGGCCATCCAGGAGATGTCCACCGCGGTGACCCGGGCGCCCCGCCGGGCCGCCTCGACGGCGAGCGCGCCGCTGCCGGTGCCGAGATCCAGGACCTCGGTCCGACGGGTGATCCGCTCACGGCGCATCGCCCGCCCGAGCAGCCCGGTGTCGGTCTGCGGACGGTAGACCCCGGGCGGGGTCCAGCAGCGGATGCGCGGGGTGGTGCCGAGATACTCGACCGTCACTGTGGGACCTCTTCACGAAGTGGGCGCGTCACGGGGCCGGCGCGCCGGGGCGACCGGCTGTGTCCCACGGGTACCCCTGGTCGGCGGACGTAACAGCGGTCGACGGCGGTCACGCGAGCGGGCTCCGCGCCAGCTCGGCCAACAGGTGCGCCGGGTCGTCGTAGACGGCGTCGGCGCCGGCCTCCTCCAGGTCCGCGCGCGGAATGCCGCCGCACAGCAGCGCCACGCACGTCACCCCCGCCCCGCTGCCCGCCCGCATGTCCCACACCGTGTCGCCGACGAACACGGCGCGCTCCGCGGGGACGCCGGCCAGCTCCAGCGCCCGCTCGACGGGTTCGGGGGCGGGCTTGCCCTCGCTGACGTCGTCGGCGCTCGCCGTCGCCGTGATGGCGTCGTCCGCGTCGATGGCCCGCCGCAGCGCGGACAGCTCCTCGCCGTCCGCCGAGGTCGCCAGCACGACCGTCCAGCCGTCGTCGGCCAGCCGCCGCAGCAGACGCCCCGCGCGCGGCAGCGCGGCCAGCCGCTCGAAGTACTGGGCGTAGAGCACCTTGTGCGCGGTCCCGAGCTCCTCCGCCTCGGCGGCCGCGCCGTCCTCGCCGAGCAGATGGGTGACGAGGTCGCCGGAGCCGAGTCCGACCGCCCGGTGGATGGCGTGGGTCGGGACGGTGTGCCCGGCCCGGCGGAACGCCTCCCACCAGGTCACCACGTGCAGGTGGTTGGTGTCGACGAGGGTTCCGTCCACGTCGAACACGGCCGCGCGCCCGGTGCCGGTGCGGCCCTCACTCGGGGACATGACGGGACTCCTCCCGGTTCTCGGAGTCGTGGTTCGGGGAGTCGCGGTACTGGAGGTCGCGCCTCTTCAGCGGCCGTACGGCGGGGCCCTGGAGGACCCGGCCGTCCGGGGCGAAGCGGGAGCCGTGGCACGGGCACTCCCAGGCCTGTTCCGCCCGGTTGAAGGAGACGAGACAGCCAAGGTGGGTGCGGCGGGCGGACACCGCCCGCAGCCGGCCGGCGTCGTCACGGTGGACGGCGCACGGGTGCCCGCCCAGGCGCACCGCGGCACCGTCTCCCGGGGCGAGATCCCCGGGCGCGGACGCCGTGACGGTCGACAGCCGGTCGCCGACGAAGTGCCGGGCCACCTGCGCCTGCTGCTTGAGGAACGGCCTTGCCTCGCGGACCACGGACTCCGGCCGCCCGCGGGCGTACGGCCGCGCGGCGTCGGGGCCGCGGCCGCGGCGCGGACGGTCGTGGACGAGGGTGTGCAGGGCGGTCGGTTCGGCCGTCGTGTGGCCGGTGGCCCCGGCGGCGATCCGGTCGGCCTCCAGCGCGGCCACCCCGCGGCCGCGCCGGGCCGGCTCCCAGGCGGTGCTGAGGCCCGCGATCCCGCCGCCGACCACCGCGATTTCGACGTCGACGTCCTCGGTCGGCGGGGGCGCGGGGTCACCGCCCGGCGCGGTCTCGATCCAGTACGATCCGCGGACTCCTCGCTCGGCGTTCATGGCCGCCGAGTTCCCGTCCCGGCCGGGTGACACGCACGGTCGGGGCGGACGTCGACGCGGATCGGGCCGGGTGGGTCGGGCCGGGTGGGTCGGACGGGCGCTTCGGGGAACCCGTCGTCCTGACGGAGGGGCCCGCAAACCGCCGGGGCGCACCTTCGGCCGGCGACGCGAGAGGTGAGGCCGATGCCATCCGAGACGGATCCCGGGACGCACTCGCGGACGGATGCCGCGACGGACGGCGCGACGCATTCCGGGACGGACAGGATCGCGCAGCCCTGGGGCGAGCGCACCCCCTACGGCCGTGACGGGGACTGGCCGGTGCGGGTGGACTCCTACCTCGCACCCGGGATCACGGCCGCCGCCGTCGACCGGTGGGTCCCGACCGCGTCGCTGCTGCACTCCAACGGGGACGCCATGGACGTCGCGGTCGTCGGCGGACGGATCGTCGGAGTGCGCGGACGGGCCGACGACCGGGTGAACCGAGGCCGGCTCGGGCCGAAGGATCTGTTCGGCTGGCAGGCCAACCACGCCACGGACCGGCTGACCACCCCCCTGATCCGGCACCGCGGACGTCTCGTCGCCTGCGACTGGGACACCGCGCTGGACCGGATCGCCGAGCGGACCCGGCATCTGCTGCGCGAACACGGGCCGGGCTCGCTCGGCTTCTACACCAGCGGCCAGCTGTTCCTGGAGGAGTACTACACCCTGGCGGTGATCGCCCGGGCCGGCCTCGGCACCAACCATCTGGACGGCAACACCCGGCTGTGCACGGCGACCGCGGCCGAGGCGCTGAAGGAGACCTTCGGCTGCGACGGCCAGCCGGCCTCCCTCACGGACGTCGACCACGCCGACGTCCTCGCCCTGTTCGGGCACAACATGGCCGAGACCCAGCCCGTGCTGTGGATGCGGGTCCTGGACCGCCTGGCGGGCCCGGACCCGCCGCGCCTGGTGTGCGTCGACCCGCGCCCCACCCCCGTCGCCCGGCACGCGACCGTGCACCTGGCGCCGCGCTCCGGCACCAACGTGGCCCTGCTGAACGCGCTGCTGCACGAGATCGTCCGCACCGACCGCGTCGACCACGCCTTCGTCGACGCGCACACCGTGGGCTTCGACGAACTCGCCGGCCGGGTCGCCGACTGCACCCCCGAATGGGCCGCCCGCGTCTGCGACGTACCGGCCCGGGACATCGGCGAGGCCGCCGAGCTGCTCGGGGGCGCCGAGCGGCTGCTGTCGACCGTCCTCCAGGGCGTCTACCAGTCCCACCAGGCCACCGCCGCCGCCTGCCAGGTGAACAACCTCCAGCTCCTTCGCGGCATGCTCGGCCGTCCGGGCTGCGGGGTCCTGCAGATGAACGGCCAGCCCACCGCCGAGAACACCCGCGAGTGCGGCGCGAACGGCGATCTGCCCGGCTTCCGCAACTGGGAGAACGCATCCCATGTGGCCGACCTCGCCCGCGTCTGGAACGTCGACCCGTCCCGCGTCCCGCACTACGCGCCGTCCACTCCCGCGCTGCAGATCTTCCGCTACGCCGAGCAGGGCTCGATCAGGATGCTGTGGATCTCCGGCACCAACCCGGCGGTCTCCCTGCCCGAACTCCACCGCGTCCGCGCCGTCCTCGGCCGCGAGGAGCTGTTCACCGTCGTCCAGGACCTCTATCCCACCGAGACCGCACAGCTGGCGGACGTCGTGCTGCCCGCCGCGACCTGGGCGGAGAAGACCGGCACGTTCACCAACGCCGACCGGACCGTCCATCTCTCCGAGAAGGCCGTCGAACCGCCCGGCGAGGCCCGCTCCGACCTGGACATCCTCCTCGACTACGCCCGCCGGATGGACTTCCGCGACCGGGACGGCCGCCCGCTCGTCGGCTGGCACGACCCCGAGTCCGCGTTCGAGGCGTGGAAGGAGTGCAGCCGCGGCCGCCCCTGCGACCACACCGGCCTGACCTACGAGCGGCTGCGCGGCGCGGGCGGCATCCAGTGGCCCTGCACCCCGCAGAACCCGGACGGCACCGAACGCCTCTACACCGACGGCATCACCTGGGCGGCGCCCGACGACTGCGAGACGTACGGCAGGGACCTCGTCACCGGCGCGTCGGTGTCCGAGACGGAGTACCGGGCGCTCAACCCGGACGGCAGGGCCGTACTGAAGGCGGCCGAGTACGTGCCGCCCCACGAGACCACCACCGCCGAGTACCCCCTGCAGCTGAACACCGGCCGCACCCTGTACCACTTCCACACCCGCACCAAGACCGGCCGTGCCCCGCAACTGAACGCCGCCGCACCCGAGGTGTGGGTGGAGCTGTCCGCCGCGGAGGCCCTGCGGCACGGCGTGGCCGAGGGCGACCTCGTCGAGGTCACCACCCCGCGCGGATCCGTGCGCGGCCGGCTGCGGGTCACCGGCATCCGCGACGGCATGGTGTTCCTGCCGTTCCACTACGGCTACTGGGACACCCCCGAGGGCGACCGTCCCGGCAAGGACGGCGGCCGGGCCGCGAACGAGACCACCGTCATTGACTGGGACCCGGTCTCCAAACAGCCCCTGTTCAAGACCGGCGCCGCCCGCCTCACCCTCGTCGAGCGCGCCCACGGAGCCGTCAGCCCCGCCCCGACCACCACCGCCTCCGCCCCGGCCGACCCGCGCGGCGTCCCGCCCACCACCGGCGGACCGTCCGCCGTCGCCCGCCGGAACACCGGCACCCCGCGGGGAGAGCGGCCATGAGCGGCCTGCAGAGCGTGCTGCGCGCGCTGTACGACGGTGAGCGCGGCCTGGAACGGGACCTGCTCGTCACGGCCGAGCGGCACCGCGCCGAGCACGAGGTCCGCCATGTCGCCCTCGACCTGGCCCGCTGGTCGCACGAACACGCCACCCGCCTCGCCGACGCCGCGGCGTCCCACGGCCTCGACCTGCCGCGGCCCGCCGCGGACGGGCCGGACGCCCTCGCCGAGGCGGCGGGCGGGCCGGAGCCCCGGCTGCTGCGCGACCTGCGCGCCCTGCACCTCGCGGCGACCGGGAACTCCCTCCACTGGGAGATGCTCGCGCAGGCCGCGCAGGCCACCGGCGACCAGGACCTGCTCGCCCTCACCACCGCCTGCCATCCGCAGACCCTGCGTCAGATGCGCTGGACGAACACCATGGTCAAGACCCTCGCGCCGCAGCTGCTGGCCGCCGCCGACTGACCGGGCGCGGCCGGACGCGACCGGTTCGCGGTGCCGCCCACGGGTACCCGGCAAGACACTGTCGTACGACCCAGGAGGCCGTCATGCACGAAGACCTCGGCGCCCGGCTCTCGCTCCGCGACCGCCTCGTCCTCAAGCACATCGAGAGCGAGATGCGGCGCGACCGTCGCCGCAACCGCACGGCGGGGACGACCCCGGCCGCACGGTCCCGCGGGCGTGACCCGTGGCTGCCCCTCGCGGTCGCGCTGTGCGGGGCGGCCTCGGTCTTCCTCCTGGTCGTCGGCGTGCTCGGCGCCGGCCGCGCCGCGCTCTGGGCGTTCGCCGTGCTGTGGCCGGTGACGCTGCTCCAGGCGTTCCGGCTGCTCGGCCGCTGGTCCAGACCGCACGCCGACCGCTGATCAGGGGGTGCGGAACCCGCGGAACGTCACCTGTCTGCGGCTTTCGAAGCCGAGCCGTTCGTAGAGCGCGATCGCCCCGGTGTTCGTCTCCGCCACGTGCAGGAAGGGACGTTCCCCACGGGAGAGGACGCGCTCGACGAGGGCGCCGACCAGCCGGACACCATGGCCGCGCCCCCGTGCCCGCGGGTCCGTGCAGACGGCGCTGATCTCGGTCCATCCCGGAGGCCGCAGCCGTTCGCCCGCCATCGCGACGAGCCTGCCGTCGGCGCGCACCCCGAGGTAGGTGCCGAGTTCGTGCGTGCGTGGCCGAAACGGCCCCGGCCGGGTCCGCGCCACGAGGTCGAGCATCTCGGGGACGTCGGCCGCGCCCAGTTCGACGACCTCGCCGCCCCCCGCGGCGGCCTGCTCGGGCGGGCCGTCGGCGCGCCGGATCATCTGCCGCCCCTCGAGGACGAACACCGGCTCCCAGTCCGACGGAGGCTCCGCCTCCGCGCTGAACAGGTCGGCGAACGCGCCCGGCCCGAGCAGCCGGGCGAGGTCCGCCCAGTCCGCCGGGCCGGGATCGGCGGACACGGCCGAGAAGGTCGCCACGTCCGGCTGGTAGGCGACGGCCCGCCCGGCCCGCCGGGCGAGCCCCGCGTGCCGCCCTCGCAGCGACTGGCCGACGGGGTCGTCGAGCACGGCGACAGGACGGGGGAGGCCGGGAGGTTCCATGGCCCCGAGCTTAGGCGCAGGCCCCGGCCCCCACGTGGGCCCCGACGTCAGTCCCAGGTCTCCCGGCCCCGGGCGAGCAGGGTCAGTGAAGCGGCAGCCGCCTCCTCGACGTCGATCCGCAGCAGCCGGGGGTCGGGGCGCGTGCCGTGCGGGTCACCGGGTGGGCCCGGCTTCCACAGCGCGACGTGGCGTGCGGTGCGGGGCGGGCCCCACAGGCGCGGCGACACGGGACCGAACAGGGTGACGGACGGCGTGGCGTGGGCCACCGCGAGATGGGCGAGGCCGGTGTCCCCGCTCACCACCAGCGCGGCCCGGGCCACCAGGGCCGACAGCCGCGGGAACGGCAGCCCGCCCCGCAGGACGTCCCCGGCGGGCAGCCGGACGCGCTGGGCGACCTCCAGGACCAGGGCGTCCTCCTTCGGGCCGCCGGTGACGACGACCCGGTGACCGGCCGCCCGCAGGGTCCGGGCGAGGTCCGCGAAACGCTCCGCCGGCCAGCGCCGGGAGGGGGCCTCCGCCCCGGGGTGGACGACCACGGCCCCCGGCGCCGGCGACGGCGTGGCCGGTGCGGGCAGGCGTACGTCGTCCGGGTCGGCGGCGATGCCGTACGCGGCGAGGAAACCGCACCAGCGCTCGCGCTCGTGCTCGTCCGCCCGCCACACCGGGGGACGGGCCGGAGAGGGGTCTGGCTGGGCGTAGGCCAGCAGCCGGCGGGGGGCGAGGGCGGCCAGCGCGTCACGGCTCTCCGGTCCGTTGCCGTGCAGGTCGATCGCCACCTCCGGGGGGCCGCCCGGCCAGCCCTCCAGCACCGGCACCGCCCGGTGCGGCGCCTCGGCCGGGAGGACCGCGTCCACCGCCCCGGTGGCCGACGCGGCCTGCGCGAGCGCCGCCGGGAGGGCGAGGACCACCCGGTGCGTTGGGAAGGCACGCCGGACGCCCCGCAGCGCGGGCACCCCGGTCAGCAGATCGCCCAGACCGAGGGCGCGCAGCACCAGCACCCTGGGTGGCGCCGAGGTCACCGCGGACGCCCGCTCGGCCGCGGGCCGGAGGCCGCCCGCCGGGCCAGGCCCGTGGTGGACCGGCCGTCCAGGTAGGGGAACAGCACCACCTGTCCGCCCCAGCTCTCCACCAGCGGTGTCTCCGGCAGCCGGGTCAGCGCGTAGTCGCCGCCCTTGGCCCAGATGTGCGGACGCAGCTCGCCGAGCAGCCGCTCGGGGGTGTCCTCGTCGAACACGGCGACCGCGTCCACGCACTCCAGCGCCCGCAGCACCCGCACCCGGTCCGCCAGCTCGACCAGCGGCCGCCCGGGGCCCTTGCGGCGGCGCACCGAGGCGTCGGAGTTCACGCACACCACCAGGCAGTCCCCGGCCCGGCGCGCGGCCTCCAGGAGGGCCACATGACCGGCGTGCAGCAGATCGAAGCAGCCGCCGGCGGCGACGACCGTCCCGCCCGCCGCCCGGACCCGGGCCGCGGTGCCGAGCGCGCCGTCCACCGGCTCCGCACCCCCGGCCGGCTCCCGCGCGGTGTCCTCCCAGGTCAGCGAGCGCACCCCGCCCTCGCTCACATACCGGGTGGCCGCGTGCACGGCGGCCCGCACCGCGGTCTCGGTGAGCTCGCCGTCGGCCAGCAGCCCGGCGGCGGCCGCCGCGAAGCGGTCACCGGCACCGCAGGCGTCGCCCTCGGCGGTCACCGGCGACGGCAGCAGCAGCGGTGTCTCCCCGTGCGACAGCAGCGCGCCCCGCCCGCCCAGCGTGACGGCCACCGACGCCGCCCCCCACCGGCGCACCAGCGTCCCCGCGTCCCGCGCCGCGCACTGCAACGCCGTACCCCCTCCGGGTTCCGGGGCGGTGGCGAACCGCCCGGCGAAGCCACGGGCCTCTGCCGCGGAGGGCGTCGCCAGCCGCACCCCGCGCACCGGCGCCTCCCCCCGCGGATGCGGATCCCAGACGACGGGCCGGTGCGCGCTCGCCTCGGCCAGGGCCTCGCGCAGCGCGTCGGCGGTGCCGCGCCCGTAGTCGGAGACGAGGACGGCACCGGCCTCCGTGACCGCCCGGCGTGCCTCGTCGGTCGGGCCGACGGCCCGCCCGTCGCCGTCGTCCAGCCGCAGCAGGGGCCTGCTCCCGGCGAGGACGCGGGTCTTGCTGGACAGCGGACCGGTGAGGGGCAGCCGGATCAGCCGGACGCGGTCCGCGAGCAGCCGGGTCAGACAGGTGCTGCTGTCGTCCTCGCCCAGCCCGGTCACCAGGGTGACGGGCCGGCCGTCGGCCGCGGCGAGGCACGCCGCGAGCGCGGCCCCGCCCGGCCGGCTCACGCGCCGTGCCCCGCTGACCACCGGCACGGGCGCGTCGGGTGCCAGCCGCTCCGCCCGCCCGCACACGTCGTGGTCGAGCAGCGCGTCCCCCACGACGAGCAGCGGCGCCGGGGTGCTCACGGGTCCTCCTGCCCGGGCCCGCCCGCCCCGGCCACGGCCCGGTCGAAGGACTCGCAGAGCATGTGGACGGCCACCAGGTGCAGTTCCTGGACGGTGGCGGAGGTCGCCGCGTCCACGCACAGGCGTTCGTCCGCGCCGCCCTCCAGGGGGTTCGGCGCGGGACCGGTCAGGGCCCACACGGTCATCCCGAGGCGGTGCGCCTCCTTGGCGGCCACCAGCAGATTGGCGCTGGCCCCGCTGGTCGACAGCAGCACCAGCACGTCCCCGGCCCGGCCGTGGGCGCAGACCTGGCGGGCGAAGATCTCCTGGACGCCGTAGTCGTTGGCGATGGCCGTGGTCGAGGACGTGTCGGCGTGCAGGGCGAGCGCGGAGAACGGCGGCCGGTCGTCGCGGTAGCGGCCGACCAGCTCGGCGCTCAGGTGCTGCGCCTGGGCGGCGCTGCCGCCGTTGCCGGCGACGAGTAGCCGGCAGCCCGCCGCCAGCCGGGAGGCGAGGCAGGCGCCCCAGCGCTCGACGACGGGGGCCGCGTAGCAGCGGAACCCTTCGAGGGCCTCCATGAGGTCGTCGCAGTGCGCGACCCGGGTCCGCGGGGCACGCGGAGTGTCGGTGGCGAGTTTCATCGCAGGGCTCCCGTCAGGGCGGGGACGGCGGAGACGGCGCCGTACACCCGGGTCACGCCGTCGGCCACGCGGTCCCAGGTGTAGCGGGCGAGGACGCGGCGCCGGCCGGCGGCACCGTAGCGGGCCAGCCGGGCGGGGTCGCCGAGCAGGCCGCGGACGGCGGCGGCGAGGTCGTGGGTGTCGTCGGGGGACACCAGGAAGCCGGTGACGTCGTGGACGACGGTGTCGAGCTGCCCGCCGACGGCGGTCGCCAGCACGGGCGCGCAGCAGGCCATGGCCTCGACGGGGACGATGCCGAAGGGCTCGTACAGGGGAACGGACAGCACGAGGTCCGCGCCGGACATCAGCCGGGGCATCCGCGCCGGGGTGACCCCGCCCAGCAGGGTCACCCGGTCGGCGACCCCGCACTCCTCGGCGAGCGCCCGCAGCCGTTCGGCCTCCGGTTCGGCGCCGAGCAGGGCGGGTTCGGGGCCGCCGGCGACGAGGAGTTCGGCGTCGGGGACGTCGGCGAGGGCGCGGATCGCGCGGTCGAAGCCCTTGCGCGGCACGAGCCGTCCGACGGTGAGCAGCCGGTGGGGCGCCCCGGCGGGCCGGCGGGCTCCGGCGACCGGTGCGAAGTGCTCGGGGTCCACCCCGCAGGGCACGACATGGATGCGCTCGCGGGGCAGGCCCATGGCGAGGAGTTCGCCGACCTCGTCCTCGCAGGTGGCGATGATGCCGGCGCACTCGTGGCCCACGGCCGTCTCGATGCCGATCCGTTCCTGAGGGCTGGTGTCGGCGGCGCCCTGGTACCGCTTCTTCACGGTGCCGAGCGCGTGGTACGTCTGCACCACGGGGATGCCGCGGCCGCGCGCCCCGATGACGGCGGCGAAGCCGGACATCCAGAAGTGGGCGTGCACCACGTCGGGCGGCTCCTGCGCCCACTCCCGGGCCAGCCAGGTGCCGAACTCGGGGATGTACGGCAGCAGTTCGTCCTTGGGGATGGGGGCCGGCGGTCCCGCGGGCACATGGACGACCCGCACCCCGTCGTCCGTCACGACCCGCTCGGGCGACTCCGGGTCGTCGCGGCGGGTGTAGACGACCACGTCGTGGCCGCGGCGCGCCAGCAGACGGCCCAGTTGGGCCACGTACACGTTCTGGCCGCCCGCGTCCGGGCCGCCGAGCTCGGCCAGCGGACTGGCGTGCTCGGAGACCATGGCGACGCGGCCGGCCGACGGGCGGCTGGTGCTCATCGGGTGACCTCCTTGATCAGGCGTTCCCAGTCGTCCAGGAATCGCCGCTCTCCGTGACGGGCCTGTACCGCGGCCCGGGCGGCCTCCCCCGTGCGCCGGGCGTCGACGGGGTCCGCGAGAAAGCGGCGGACGGCGTCCTCCAGCACGTCGAAGCGGTTGGAGACCACTCCGGCCTCCTCGGGCACGGCCTCGCGCACCTCGGTGGTGTCCAGGGCCACCACGGGCATCCCCAGGAACATGGCCTCCAGCAGGGACAGCCCGAGGGACGTCCACCGGACGGGGTGGAGATACAGGCGGCAGCGGGCCATCGCCGGGTGCAGTTCGCCCTGCGGCAGATCGCGGCTGCGGCAGCGGGCGGGCGGGAGGCCGAGCCGGTCGGCGAGTCCTTCCGTGCGCATGCCGAACACGTCGAGCGGGACCGTGCGCGCGAACACGGGCAGCAGGTCCGTCCCGGTCGTCCGGCCGCGCCGTACCGGCTCGTTGACGACGACGGCCGCGCGCGGCTCCTCGCCGGTCCACAGCGGGCCGGGGTCGATGACGCCGTGCTCGATCACCTCGGTCGGGGCCCGGCCGTTGTCCCACATCAGCCGGTTGAAGTGGGTGACGTGCACGAGCGGGACGTCGTCGCGGTCGGCGAGCGGGTGCCGGGTGTCGACGGCCGACCCGTGCGGGCAGTTGTGCTCGACGTACACGGCGGGCACGTCGACGCCGGGCCGGCGGCCCGTCCAGCGCCGGGCGAGGGCGAGCTCGTGCGGCCGTTGCAGGACCATCAGGTCGATGTCCGCCGTGCCCAGCTCCTCGGGCGGCACCTCCCGCACCCCGGGCGGCCAGCGCCAGGTCCGCGCCCGCCCCAGTCCGTCCGGCCCCCGGTCCGGGGTCACGGGGACGAGGAAGTCGTACGGTCCCTGGACGAACGCCGTCAGCCACGAACCGTGCACATGCCAGACCAGGATGTTCATGAACGCTCCTCGAGCAGCTTGCGGACCGCGCAGGCGACGTCTTGGGCCGTGACGTCGTCCAGACAGGGATGGCCGGCGACGGGGCAGCGCAGGGCACGGCTGTCCGCGCAGGGCGCGCGCTGGTCGCCGAGGACCACGCTCGGCACCCCGTACGGCGCCCAGCGCTCGGCCGGCACGACGGGCGCGAACAGGGACACGACCGGGGTGCCGACGGCGGTGGCCAGATGGGCCGGGCCGGTGTTGCCGCTGACCACGACGTCGGCCGTGCGCAGGACACCCGCCAGGGTGCGCGGGTCGGTCCGGCCGCCCAGGTCCACGGCCGTGGCGCCGCTGACCCGCCGCGTCAGGTCCCGCTCGTCGGGGCCGCCGGTGACGACGACCCGGTGGCCCTCGTCGGCGAGCAGTTCGACGGCCTCGGCACAGCGGTCGGGACTCCAGGCGCGGGCGGGCGCGCTGGCGCCGGGGTGCAGGACGACGTAGGGGCCGTTGCCGGTGAGGGCGACGGTGTCGGGGGCCGGGACGACCCGCAGGCGGCCGTCGTCCCCGGCGGGAGGCGGGAAGCCCAGGGCGGCGGCCGTGTCGAGCGCGGCCTCGGCCTCGTGGCGGCCCGCCCGACGCCGGTGACGTACGTCGAGCAGCCGGCCCGGATGGTCGACGCTGTCGGCGCCGATCCGGGGGATCCCCGCCAGTCGCAGCAGCAGGGCGGTGGGCAGCGGGCTCTGATGGAAGGAGGTGAGGATCAGCGCGGTGTCGAACGCGGCCGCCCGCAGCCGCCGTACGAGACCGTCGGGGTCCGCGTCCGCCACCGACGGCGGGTCGAAGCCCTCCCACGGCGCCGCCCACACGGTCACCTCGTCGACGCCGGGCAGCAGCCGGGCCGCCGGTGCGCCGAGCGGGCCGCAGAGCAGGGTGACGTGCGCGCTGTGCGCGGCGACCGCGCGGACGGCGGGCCCGGCGAGGAGCACGTCGCCGAAGCTGTCGAGCCGGACGACCAGCGTCCTCATGGCAGCTCACCGTCCCTGAGCAGCATGCGCACCGCCGTCGGCAGGTCGGGCGTGGTGCGGGGGGCCGCCTCGATCTCCTCGGGCAGGGTCGCCGCGGTGGGCACCAGCACGGCCCGGGCACCCGCCGCGCGGGCGGCCAGGACGTCGGCGGCGATGTCGCCGACCACCACGCAGTCGCCCGGCGCCACGCCGAGGCGGCGGGCCGCCTCGATCACCAGCCCGGGGCGCGGTTTGCGGCAGGCACAGTGGTCGGCGGGGGTGTGGGGGCAGTAGACCCAGGTGCCGAGGCCGCCGAGGAGGGTGTCCGCCCGGGCGTTGACCCGGCGCACCTGCGCGTGCGTGAGCAGTCCGCGGCCGATCCCCGACTGGTTGCTGACCACGCCGGTGGGCAGACCGGCGGACCGGAGCAGGTCGAGTGCGCGGCGGGCCCCGGGCAGGAGGCGGACCCGGTCGGGGTCGCCGTTGTAGGGGACGTCCTCGACGAGGGTCCCGTCCCGGTCGAAGAGGACCGCGGCGAGCCGGCTCACGGCGCACCTCCCGCGGCCGGGGGCACCCCGCGCGTGCCCGGCAGGGGCACCGCGCGATGGTGGCGGAGCAGGCCCGTGAGGCGGTGGTGGACCGCGAGGGGCGGGATGAGGACGCTGGTGACGAGCATGGTGGCGATCTCGGGTGCGGTCCGCGGTCCGGGCCGTATCCGGGCCAGGGCGAACTCGGCCGTCCCTCCGGCCCACACCGCCGCGGCGGCGCCGGCGGCACGCCGTCGGCCGGTCAGGGCGCAGCCGAGCGCGGTGAGCGCGGCCGCGGTGACGAGGGTGTGCCGGGCGGACCGGCCGCGGGGCGCCTGGGCCCGCTGCCACCAGTCACGGCCGTGCAGCCGGGTCATCAGGACGTCGTCCGCGTTGCCGCGCTGGGCCCGCACCGACACCCAGCGGTCGGCGGGCCGCACCGGATGTCGCGTCGTACGCCGGCCCCGCCGCAGCCGCCAGCCGGCGTCGCGCACCCGCAGGGCCAGGTCGGCGTCCTCCCGGAACGCGCGGCGGAACCGCTCGTCGAAGCCCCTGACCTGCGTCAGCGCGGCCGTGCGGTAGGCCATGTCGGCGGTCGCCCAGGCCGCGCCCTCCAGGCCGGCGGTGCCCCGTTCCCAGTCGGTGGGCCTGCGGTCACGCGGGAGCGGCACGGTCAGCCGTCCCTGGACGCCGCCCGTGGCGGGGCCCGCCGCCGCGAGGTCGTGGGCGAGCAGCCGGGACCAGTCGGGCAGCACCTGGACGTCGTCGTCGAGGAACACCGTCCAGGGGGTGCCGACCGTGCGCCAGCCCGCGTTGCGGGCGGCGGCCGGGCCCCGGCCGCCGGTGCGCAGGGTGCGGACCCGGCCGCGCAGGGTCCCGGCGGCGGCGAGCGGCAGCGGCCCGCCCGGCTCGGGCCGGTCGTCCACGACGACGACCTCCTCGGGCCGGGGGCCGTCCGCCGCGGCGAGCGCCCGCAGACAGTCCGCGAGGCAGGGCCGCCCGATCGTGGGGATCACCACGGAGTGGGCGAGGGCGCCGGAGGCGGTGTCGGTCATGCGAACACCCCCGTGCGGCGCACGGCGAACGGCCCGAGGGCGAGCAGGTCCACCGGTGCGGACCCGAACACCTCCAGGGCGTCGCGGGGGTCGTCGACCATCGGCCGGCCGGCGGTGTTGAGGCTGGTGTTGACGACCACGGGGAGTCCGGTCCGACGCTCGAAGCCGTCGATCATCCGGGCCGTCAGCGGCTCCTCGGCCCGGTCCACGGTCTGGATCCGGGCCGTGCCGTCCACGTGCACGACGGCCGGGATCCGCTCCCGCCACCCGGCGGCGACCTCGTGCACGAACAGCATGTACGGGCTGGGCAGTGGCCCGTCGAAGAGCGCGGCGGCACGCTCGGCCGTCACCATCGGGGCGACCGGCCGGAACTCCTCGCGTCCCTTCACGGCGTTGAGGCGCTCCAGGTTCCGCGGATGGCCGGGGTGGGCCAGCAGCGAGCGGTGCCCGAGCGCCCGGGGGCCGTACTCGCTGCGCCCCTGGAACCAGGCCACCACGCCGTCGCGCGCGAGCTCCTCGGCGACCGTCTCGGCGATGTCGCCGGGTTCCTCGTACGGCACGGCGGCCCGCTCCAGCCAGGCCCGCAGCTCTTCGTCGCGCCAGCCGCGGCCCAGTGCGGCGGTCGGCATCGCCGCCACCGTGTCCTTGGCGTGGGCGACGTGCAGGGCGGCACCGAGCGCCGTGCCCGCGTCCCCGGCGGCGGGCTGCACCCAGATCCGGCGGAACGGCCCCTCGCGGTGCAGCCGGCTGTTCGCCACGCAGTTGAGCGCCACCCCGCCCGCGAGCGTCAGGACCTCCTCGCCGGTCCGGTCGTGCAGCCACCGCACGAGCTCCAGCAGGACCTCCTCCAGACACGCCTGGGCGCTGGCGGCCGCGTCGGCGTGCCCCTGGCTCCAGGGGGCGCCGGGCGCCCGGGCGGGCACGAGCGTCGACCAGGGGACGGGCCGGGCCAGGAAGCCGCCCGGGCCGTCCGGGCGGACGTACGCGCGCAGGTCGTCGAGGAACCGCGGGCTGCCGTACGAGGCCAGGGCCATCACCTTGAACTCGTCGCTGCTGCGCAGGAAGCCCAGATGGTCGGTGAGGTCCTCGTAGAACAGGCCCAGGGAGTCGGGCAGCGCCTGGGTGCGCAGGACGGTGAGCTCACGGTTCGCGTAGCGGCCCGCGAGGTGGGAGCCGCACTCGCCGCGGCCGTCGAGGACCAGCACCGCGCAGTCCGGGTACGGAGACGCCTGACCGGCCGACGCGGCGTGGGCGACGTGGTGCGCGACGAAGCGGACCTTGGCCGGGTCCAGGCCGGGGAGGGCCTCGGCGAGGAACTCCGGTGCCCGGCGCGCGTACTCCTGGCGGAGGTGGTCCCAGGGGTCGTCGAGGCCCAGCTCGGCGGCGGGGCGGGCGAGTGCGGGGTCGTAGGAGTAGGCCACCGCGTCCAGTTCGGACGGGGCGAGCCCGGCCTCGTCCAGGCACCAGCGGGCGGAGCGTTCGGGCAGTTCCCAGGCCGAGAAGGGGACGGGCCGCTTGCCGTGCTTGCGCCGGCTGAAGCGTTCCTCCTCCGCCGCGGCCACGATGCTGCCGTCCACGACCAGGGCGGCCGCCGGGTCGTGGAAGAGGGCGTTGATTCCCAGGACGCGCATGGAGTGCTCCCGTTGCTGGGGTCCGGCGGGGTCAGGGGCTCGGCCGGTTCGCGGCGAAGTGGGCGATGGTCTGCTTGATCCCCTCCTCCCAGGGCACCTTCGGTTCCCAGCCGAGGAGCGCGCGGGCGAGCCCGGTGTCCGGGCGGCGCCGCTGGGGGTCGTCCACGGGACGGCCGACGAACTCGATGCGGGAGGCCGACCCGGTGAGTTCCAGGACCCGGCGGGCGATGTCGACGACCGCGACCTCGTCGGTGCCGCCGATGTTCACGGGGCGCACCGAACGGCTCCCCGCCACCGCCAGCACCCCGTCGACCGTGTCGTCCACATAACAGAGGGACCGCGTCTGCAGACCGTCCCCCGCCACCGTCAGCGGCTCGCCGGCCAGGGCCTGGCAGACGAAGGTGGGCACCGCCCGCCCGTCGTGGGCCCGCATGCGCGGTCCGTACGTGTTGAACAGCCGGACGATGCCCGCGTCCGCGCCCCGCGCCCGCACATGGGCGGTGACCAGGGCCTCCGCGAAGCGTTTGGACTCGTCGTAGACACTGCGCGGGCCGACCGGGTTGACGTTTCCCCAGTAGTCCTCGCGCTGCGGGTGGACGAGCGGGTCGCCGTACACCTCGGACGTCGAGGCCAGCAGGAACCGGGCCCCGTCCCGTTCCGCCACCGTCAGCAGCGCGCGGGTGCCGGTACTGCCGGCGTCCAGGGTCTCCAGCGGGAACCGCAGGTAGTCGGCCGGGGACGCACAGCACGCGAAGTGCAGGACGAGGTCGTAGGGCCCGTTCAGGGTTTCGGGGCACCGGGGTGCGCCGACGTCGCACTCGACGAACCGGAAGCCGGGGCGTCCGTCGAGGTGGGCGACGTTCTCCCGGGATCCGGAGAGCAGATTGTCCACGCAGTCGACTTCGACACCCGAATCCAGCAGGCGCTCGCACAGATGGCTGCCGATGAATCCGGCGCCGCCGGTCACCGCGGCGCGGTGCCAGGGCGGAGAGGGGTTCGTGCTGGTCATGGGGATCCTTGGGCCGCGCGGGGCCCGGCCGGAAGGGTCCGGGAAGAGCCCGGTGAGCGGCGGAAGACTGTGTTGAAGAGGTGAAAGAGCAGGACACGCGGTGCGGGCCGATGGTCCGGGAGCGTCCCGACGGCCGCCGTTCTTCCGGCGACGCAGGGCCGGGTTCCCGTGTCAGTACGTTTCACACGTCGATGTCTGGTTCGTTCCTCTTGTCCTGATATGCCGCTCCGGCGTGGGTCGCGCGCCTGTGAGCAACCGCACTCGGCGCGGCAAGTTCCGCGCCCGGCCGGGAGGTTGGCGCTCGGACCCCGGGGCGTGGCGGGCCACCTCGGGCCCTTCTCCCGGACCGTCTGCCACGATGGTCCGCGCCGTGACCGACAAGGTGGAGCGGCCGCGCGGTGCCGCCGGCGTTCCCCGGTCCCGCCGCGTTCCTCGACCGCCGTCTCGCCCTCGGGTACCGCCTCTGTGTCTTCGTCTCCCCGTATCGCCCCCGCCCGGGCCACCGCCCCGCAGCCGTCACGCTCGCCGTGGCGGTCCCTGAAGTACCGCAGCATGCGCTGGTGGTCCGTCGCCAACCTCGTGTCGAACACCGGTACGTGGATGCAGCTCACCGTGCAGAACCTGCTCGTGCTGCAGATCACCGGATCGGCCGCCGCGACGGGCCTGTCCATGTCCGTCCAGGCGGGCCCGGCGCTGCTGATGAGCCTGGCCGGCGGGGCGGCCGTGGACCGCTGGCCGCGCAAGGTCACCGCCGCCGTCAGCCAGGTGCTGCTGGGCGCGGTCGCCTTCACGACGGCCGTACTGGTGGCGCTGGACCGGCTCGACATGACCTCCCTGCTGGTGCTGGCCGCCGTGACCGGCACGATCGCCACCGTCGACGCGCCGGCCTGCGCCCTGCTGGGCAACGACCTCGTCCCGCCGCGGGACGTGCCCTCCGCCATCGGGGTCGGCGCGCTCGTGCACAGCGCCGGGCGGCTCGCGGGCACCGCGCTGGCCGGGGTGACGGTGGCCTTCCTCGGCACGGCCGCCGCGTACGCCGCCAACGGGCTGTCGTTCCTGTTCGTGGCCGCCGTCGTGCCGTTCCTGCGCCCCGCGCCGGGCGCGGCGGCCGTACGTCCCGTCCCGGCCGACGGGGCGCGCACGGACCCCGCGGACACGATGACCGTGCGCGAGGGACTGGTGTTCTTCGCCCGCCGGCCCCGGCTTCTCGCCCTCGCGGGGATCTCCGGGATCAGCGCGGTCTTCGGCCGCAACTACGGACTCACCCTCGCCGTGCTCGTCACCGGGCCGCTCGCGGGCGGCGCCGGATCCTTCGGCACCGTCTCCACGGTGCTGGCCGTCGGCGGCATCCTGGGGGCCGTGCTCGGGGCCCGGCTGCATCGGCCGTCGGTGCGGCTCGTGGGCGTCCTGGCCGCCGTGGGCGCGCTTTTGCAGGTGGCGGTGGGGCTGGCCCCGTCGCTCGCCGTGCTGCTGGTGCTCGTGCTGCCGATGGCGGTGGCCGAGTCCGTGTCCGACACCGCGGGGACGGCGGTCCTGCAGACCGACCCGCCCTCCCACCTGCGCGGCCGGGTCCTCGGCGTGTGGAACGGCATCGGCACGGGGTGGGGCCTCGCCGGGCCTCCCGTGCTCGGCCTGCTCATGGAACTCGCCGGCGCCCGGGGTGCCCTGGTGAGCGGGGGACTCCTCGTCGCGGCCGTGATCGGCGCCGGTCTGGTCCTCGCCGCCCGCCGCACCCCGGCCCCGGTCGCCCTGCCGACCGGCCCGGCGGACGTCCCGGACCGCGAGGCCCTCGGCCGGGCCGCCTGAGGCCCTGGGGCCGCGTTCCTCCATTGCAACGCTCCGTTGCGTTCGATCTCAGCTCATTGCATCAATTTCCCCGCTCTCACCTGGGCGCGTTCCTTTCGTTCCATTGACGGTCCACTGAACGCAACGTAGCTTTCCGGCATCGTCACATACGCCGTACGCGAGATGAGGAACGGTCATGAGCGAGTCCCTCCACCACGTCGCGACCCTGCCGACGGCACGCCGGCCCGGCTGCCCCTTCGATCCTCCGGCCGAGCTGCTCGACGCCCGCGGGCACGGCCCGCTCAGCCGCTGCACCCACGTCGGCGGGAAACCGGGGTGGCTGATCACCGGCTACGACCTGGTCAGGTCGGTCCTGGCCGACCCGCGGTTCAGCTCACGCAAGGAACTGCTGAACGTCGGCGACTTCGAGATTGCCCCCGCGCCGCCCGGCGAGTTCCTCCTCACGGACGAGCCGCAGCACGGCCGCTACCGCAAGCCGCTGGTGGGCAGGTTCACGGTGCGAAGGATGCGGTTACTCACCGAGCGCATCGAGCAGATCACCGCCGACTGCCTGGACGCCATGGAGGAGGCCGGGCCGCCGACGGACCTGGTGACCGCGTTCGCCAAGCCCATCCCCACCATCGTCATCTGTGAGCTGCTGGGGGTGCCGTACGGGGACCGGGGCTCCTTCCAGGAGCAGATCGACACGTTCATGGGAGGCGCGACGAGCGACGAGGAGCTGATCGCGGCCTACACCGCGACCCAGGAGTACCTCGCGGGCCTGGTGGTCGCCAAGCGGGCGAACCCCACCGACGACGTGCTCAGCGAGCTCACCGACAGCGACCTGACCGACGAGGAACTGAAGGGGATGAGCCTCGTCCTGCTCGCCGCCGGCTTCGACACCACCGCCAACATGCTGTCCCTCGGCACCTTCGCGCTCCTGCGCAACCCGGAGCAGCTGGCCGCGCTGCGCGCCGATCCCACGCTCACCGACGCGGCCGTCGAAGAGCTGCTGCGGTATCTCAGCGTCGCCAAGACGTTCATGAGGACGGCCCTGGAGGACGTCGAGGTGGGCGGGCAGATCATCGAGGCCGGCACGACGGTCGTCCTGTCGTACAACACCGCCAACCGCGACCCCGAGCGCTTCACCGACCCGCATGTGCTCGACGTCCGTCGGCGGGACGCGGTCGGGCACCTGGCCTTCAGCCACGGCATCCACCAGTGCCTGGGCCAGCAGCTGGCCCGCGTCGAGATGCGGGTCGCGTTCCGCGCGCTGATCGACCGCTTCCCCACCCTGCGTCTGGCGGTCCCCGCCGAAGAGGTCGGCCTGCGCCCCGAGACCGCGGACATCTATGGCGTGACGAGCCTCCCCGTCACCTGGGACGAGAGGCGGTCATGAGCGCCGCGCGCCTGCGCGTCGACCGTGAGCGCTGCATCGGCGCCGGGATGTGCGCCCTGACCGCCCCCGAGGTCTTCGACCAGGACCCCGACGACGGCCGCGTCCTCCTGCTGCACCCCGATCCGCTCATCACCCGTCCCACGGCCACCCGGATGGCCGCCGGGGTGTGCCCCTCCGGGGCGCTCACCCTCCAGGACCGGCCGACGGGCCGGGACGCGGGCGGTGATCCACCATGAGGAGGAGTGCCGGGGTGCCGCCGCGGCGATGAGTCCCGGCGACGGCGCAGGTCTACCTCATGACCGGGACCACCGACGCATCGGGAGCAAGGCATGGGCCTCATCCACATCGAGCTGTTCGCCACCCTGGACCTCGTCGGGCAGGCGCCCGGCGGCCCCGACGAGGACCCGGTGGGGTTCCCGTTCGGCGGCTGGCAGGCGCCCCTGCTGGACGAGGTCGCCGGGGCGCAGATCGGCGCCGCGTACGAGGGCACGGACGCCCTCCTGCTCGGCCGGCGGACGTACGACATCTTCGCCGCCTACTGGCCGCACCAGGAGGGCGGCCAGGACGACGACATCGCCACGCTCTTCAACCGTGTCCCGAAGTACGTGGCCTCCCGCGGCCGCCCCGACCTGTCGTGGGCCGGGTCCACGCACCTCGGCCCGGACCTGGCCGGCGCGGTGCGCGAGATCCGCGACCGGCACGAGCACGTGAAGGTCGTCGGAAGCCTGAACCTGGTGCAGACCCTCCTGCGCGAGAAGCTCTTCGACCGTCTCGACCTCTGGCTGCACCCGATCGTGCTCGGCGTCGGCAAGCAGGTGTTCGACGGCGGCGCCGTCCCCACGAACCTCACCCTCCTCGCGCCCCCGGCGGCGAGCCCGAAGGGCACCGTGCACCTCCGCTACGGGCTCGCCGACGGCACACCCGCGACGGGCGACATGAGCGCACGCTGAGGCGCGGGCGGGGGCGCCGTGCGGCGGGGCACAAGAGGACAGATCCTGTCCTCGATGCCCGCTACCTTGCCCTCATGACGAAGAAGACGTCCGCGGCCGCCCCCGTGCTCTCCCCCCGCGCCCTCAACCGCGCGACCCTCGACCGGCAGTTCCTCCTGAGGCCCGCCGCGCTCGGGGTGCGGGCGGCCGTGGAACACCTGCTGGGCCTGCAGGCGCAGAACGTCACACCGCCGTACCAGGCGCTCGCCGCCCGCCTCGACGGCTTCGCCCCCGAGCGGCTCTCGGCGCCGATGGCGGACCGGGAGGTAGTGCGGATCGTCACCCTGCGCTCGACCATCCACACCCACACCGCCGACGACTGTCTCACCCTGCGGCCGTTCGTCCAGCCCGCGCGGGACCGCGAGCTGACGTACTTCCGCGCCGGCCTCGCCGGAGTGGACCTCGACCGGCTCGCCGTCCTCGCCCGCGAGCTCGTCGAGGCCGAGCCGCGCACCATGCGGCAGCTGCGCGAGGCCCTCGCCGTCGAGTGGCCGGACGCCGACCCGCAGTCGCTGGCCGTCGCCGCCCGCTGCCGGCTGCCCCTCGTCCAGGTCACCCCGCGCGGGCTGTGGGGCAGGAGCGGACAGGTCGCCCTCACCACCGCCGAACACTGGCTCGGCCGGCCCGCCGAGCCGGCCCCCGCCCCGGAGACCGTCGTCCGTCGCTATCTCGCCGCCTTCGGCCCGGCCTCCGTAAAGGACATGCAGACCTGGGCCGGACTCACCCGGCTGCGCCCGGTCTTCGAGCGCCTGCGCCCCGAACTCCTCACCTTCCGGGACGAGCACGGCACCGAACTCTTCGACCTCCCGGACGCCCCGCGCCCCGACCCGGACACCCCGGCCCCGCCCCGCTTCCTCCCCGAGTTCGACAACCTGCTGCTCTCGCACGCCGACCGCGGCCGGGTCGTCCCGCCCGCCCTGCACGGCCGCGCCTGGCAGGGCAACCAGGCCCACCGCACGCTCCTCGTCGACGGCTTCCTCGCCGGCCTGTGGAAGAGGGAGGAGGACGCCGTCGTCATCGAGCTCTTCGGCCGACTCGACCGGGCCCGGCGGGAGGCCGTGACGGCGGAGGCGGAGCGGATGCTGCGCGTGCTGCACCCGGGGACGCCGTACGACATCCGGTTCGGCACCGTCGTACCGCACCAGGGGGTGTTCCGAAAGACCGCGGGTGCTGTGCGGGACTCTCGAAACACCCTCTAGGTGTGTTGTCCCGGGACGTTGGTGACACGCGTGCTGGGTGCTTGAACAGGTGAGGGCCTTCCGGGTTCGGTGTGGATCGCGACATCTGCACCAACGCTCAGGAGGCCCTCGTGTCCCACCGTAATGCGCCGCTGACGCCGACCGGCAGGCTCCGTCTGGCCCGGTGTGTCGTGGACGACGGCTGGCCGCTGCGCCGGGCCGCGGAACGCTTCCAGGTCAGTCACACCACCGCCGCACGCTGGGCGAGCCGCTACCGGCAGCACGGCGAGGCGGGGATGCGGGACCGCTCCAGCCGCCCGCACCGTCAACCGCACCGGACACCGGCGGCGGTGGAAGAACGGGTCGTGCGGCTGCGGCGCGAGCACCGTATCGGCCCACTGCGGCTGGCCGCCCGCACCGGCGTCGCCGCCTCCACCGCCCATCGCATCCTGCGCCGGCACGGCCTGCCCGTCCTGGCCGCCGTCGACCGGGCCACCGGCGAACCCGTCCGCCGTTACGAGCGTGCACGGCCCGGCGAACTGGTCCACATCGACGTCAAGAAGCTGGGGCGGATTCCCGACGGCGGCGGGCACCGCACCCAGGGCCGCGCCGAAGGCCGACGCAACCGCACCGGGACCGGCTACGCCTACCTGCACACCGCCCTGGACGACCACTCCCGCCTGGCCTACACCGAAGACCTGCCCGACGAGACCGCCCCGACCTGCGCCGCCTTCCTCACCCGCGCCACCGCCTGGTTCGCGCAGCAAGGGATCACCGTCGAACGGGTCCTGACCGACAACGCCTGGGCCTACACCAAGAACACCTGGCGTGACACCTGCCTCGACCTGGGGATCAGTCCCCGCTGGACGAGGCCCTGGCGGCCGCAGACGAACGGCAAGGTCGAACGCTTCCACCGCACCCTGCTCGAGGAATGGGCCTACACGCGGCCCTACATGTCAGACAGCGAACGTCAGGCAGCGTTTCCCGACTGGCTGCACTGGTACAACTACCACCGACCCCACACCGGCATCGGCGGCCACCCCCCAGCCAGCCGTGTCACCAACCTGTCCGGTCAGCACATCTAGGGCATGGAGAGGGGGCGCTGCGGGCCGCTCGTGGAGGCTCGCAGCGCCCCCTGGTCGTTCGCCTGAGGGGTGCTCAGGACTTGGTGCGGGTCACCCGTTCGCTACGAGTTGACCTGCGCGGTGACGAGGCTGGAGAAGGTGGTCAGCCGGGTGTACACACCCGGGTAACCGGCCTCCGCGCAGCCCTCGCCCCATGAAGTGATCCCTGCCAGGACGCCCCCGATGAGCAGGGGACCGCCGCTGTCGCCCTGGCAGGTGTCTACGCCACCGGATGTGTATCCGGCGCAAACCATGTCGGTCGCGACGAAGTCGGAACCGTAGGAGGTGCGGCAGCTGGAGTCGGACACGATCGGGACGGTCGCGGTCCGCAGCTGGTTGGAGGAGCTGCCGTTCTCCGAGGTGGTGCCCCAGCCGAGGATGCGGGCCGTGGTGCCGGCCGCGTACACGCCGGTCTGGGAGGAGGAGACGTACGACGCCGGGGTGTACGACATCGAGGTCGCCAGGGTCAGGACGGCCACGTCGTCGCCGTTGGTGGCGTCCGTGTAGTCCGGGTTGATCCAGATCTTGCTCACCCGGCTGACCGTGCCGTTGGTGCCGTTCAGGTAGGTGCGGCCGCCGACGACCCGCACGCTGCTGGTCGTCTCGCCGACCATGCAGTGCGCCGCCGTGACCACCTTGGTCGCCGAGACCAGGGTGCCGCCGCAGAACTGGTTCTGCGAGGCGTCCGTGATCTGCATCATGAACGGGTACGCGGTCGTGGTGGTGGTCGTGCCGCCGACGATGGGCTGCGGCGCTGCGACAGCGGTGGGGGCGCTGAGCAGAGCCGTGGCCGCCGTGGCGGCGACGGCCGCGACGACGGCCGCGGCCTTCTTGGCACGGTTGAGCCCGAACATGCGTCTCCTCGTGGGGATTTGCCGGTGGGGGGTCGCGCGGGTGTGGGGGGTGATGCACGGGGGTCGCGGGACCGACCCCCGTGTGCCCGGGCGAGCGGCACATCCCAAACGCTAGGGGCCGCACAGCCTCCTCCCAATGAGGGAACCCCCTAGGGGCGTCGGGGCAGGGAAAACCCTCGGTCGGCCCGCGGGCGCCCCGCGTCAACCCGCGTACGGCAGTTAACCCCCGTGTGGCTCACTTCGCGTGACGCCCCGCCGCCAGGCGGACGATGTCCACCCGGGAGCGGATGCCCAGCTTGCGGTAGACGCGGGTCAGGGTCGCCTCGACCGTCTTGACGCTGATGAACAGCCGGGCGGCGATCTCCCGGTTCGTGGCGCCCTCCATGACGAGCGCGGCGACCTGACGCTCCATCGAGGCCAGGCCTTCGAGGGCGTCGGAGGCGGGCGGCACCTGCGGGGCGAGCGGTGTGGGCTCCGGGGCGCCCGCCGCCGCTGCCGCGTCCACCTGCCGCAGCCAGGGCAGCGCCCGGCACCGCCGGAAGAGCCGCGCCGCCTCGTCGTACGACGTGGGACCGGGCCGTCCCGTGCGCAGCCGGGCCAGCGCGAACGCGGCCCGTGCCTCCTCCAGACCGTATCCCAGCTTGGCGAGCCGGTCCTGAACGGACGTCAGCCGGGCCAGGGCCCCCTCGTGGTCGCCGTGCGCCGCCCGGACCAGGGCCTCCGCGCGGTCGAGGACGGCGAGGACACTCTCCCGGCCGAGCCGCAGGGCCTGCGCACGCGCGACGTCGATGACGTCCTGCGCCTCGCCCGGCTCGCCCACCCGGACCAGCGCCTCGGCGAGGTCGCCGTGCCAGCGGCCGCGCGCCGGGTCGGTGATGCGCAGGCCCGTCTCCAGCTCCCGCACCCGGCGCAGCGAGCCGACCGCGGCCGCCGCGTCGCCGGCCACCAACTGGGCGTGGCCCAGAGCGGCCAGGGCGCGCGAGAGGTACATCTGGTCGCCGTCCTCCTCGGCGCGCCCGGCCGCCTCCCGCGCGAGGGCGAGGGCCCGGTCCAGGTCGCCGCCGGAGGCCTCGGCGAGGGAGGCGAGCATCGCGGACGCGCCGAGGCCGATGCCGGAGTCGCGGGCCAGCCGGAGGCTCTCGCGGGACAGGTCGAGGGCCCGTCCGCAGTGCCCGGAGCGCAGTTCGGTCTCGGCGAGGAACCGCTGGAAGTGCACCTCGCTCTCGACCATGCCGCGCCGGCGCACCTCGCGCAGCAGCGCGGAGATGGTGGCGCGGGCCTCGGGCAGCTGATCGCTCATCAGCAGCCAGCGGAACCGGGCCGCGCCGACGCCGTTGTGATGGCACGCCACATACGGGTCCTGAGGTTCTTTCAGGGCGCGCTTGATGGTGGTGGGCGCGTTCGGATGGCCCATCAGGGTCTCGGTGGAGGCCTGGAAGGACAGCGACATCAGCTCGGTGCGCCGGTCGCCGCCTCGCGCGGCGAGCTCCGCCGCGTGCGCGGCCTCCTGGCGGGCCTCGGAGAAGTCCCCCTCGACGATCAGCTTGCGCCAGGCGAGGTGGTAGTGGACCAGGGCGAGCAGCCGGGGGTCGTCGCCGGCGTCGGCGAGGGCCTGCGGAAAGACGGCGTCGACGTCGCCGAGGGCCTGTCCGGCGGCCTCGATGACCACCTCCCAGGCGCGGATCCGGTCGGCGGGCACGGTGGCCCGGGTGAGCACCTCGCGGGCGATGTCCCGCGCCAGGTCCACCTCGCCGGCCGTGATCGCGTCCTCGGCGGCCTGCAGCCGGTGCTCGTCCGGGGGAGGGGTGCCGTCCGGCGGGGTGTGGCGGGCGGCGAGCAGGCCGAGGGAGGCGGCGACGGACGGGGCGCCCCGGTCGCGGGCGAGGGCCGCGGCCTCGGCGAGCCGGGCGGCGACCTCCGGGTCGGTGCCGGTGGTGGCGAGGGCCAGGTTGCGGGCCCGCTCGATCGGGTCGGAGGCGGCGGTGGACAGCGCGGCGTGCGCGGCCCGGCGCTCCTGCACGGGCGCCTCCGCGTACAGCGCCGCCGAGATCAGCGGATGCGCGAACCGTACGGCGGGACCCTCGGGCTCGGTCGCCAGCAGCCCGAGCTCGGCGGCCTGGGCGGTCTCGGCCTCGGCGTTCTCCCGGCCGGCCGCGTGCAGCAGGGCCAGGGTGGGGCGGGCGCCGGCGCTGGCCACGAGCAGGGTGCGGCGGGCCTCGTCGGAGAGCATGTCGAGGCGGCTGAGCACCAGGGCGCGCAGCGAGGTCGGCACCGGCAGCGGCTCGCCGGGGCGCGGCGGGGTCGGGTTCTCGCCGAGGGCACGGCCGAGTTCCAGGGCGAACAGGGGGTTGCCGCCGCTGGTGCGGTGGATCTCGCGGACCGTGGAGCGGGGCAGGTCGGTGTAGCCGCGGTGGTCGAGCAGGGCGGAGACCTGGTTGCGGGAGAGCGGGTTGAGGCGGACGGCGAGGGTGTCGGGCGGGGACGCGCGTAGATGGCGGTCGTACTCCTGGCCCTCGGTGCGGACCGCGCACAGCAGCTGGACGGGGGTGTCGCCGAGGCGCCGGGCGGCGAAGCCGAGGAGTTCGGCGCTGGCCGAGTCCAGCCACTGGAGGTCGTCGGCGACGAGCAGGACCGGGCCGGAGGCCGCGAGGGCGCGCAGGGCGGAGAGCACGGCGAGGCGCAGGGCGAGGCCGTCGCGCTGCAGGGTGGACTCTCCGCGGCCGGTCAGGGCCGATTCCAGGGCGGTGCGCTGGGCGGTGGGCAGCTTGTCCGAGATCTCGTCGAGGACCAGACCGAACAGATCGGCCAGGGCCAGGAAGGGGAGATGGGATTCGGACTCGGTCGCCGAGCAGCGCAACACGGTGTGGGCCGCGTCGCCGTAATCCGCGGCCAATGCCCGCAGCACGGTCGACTTTCCTATTCCGGCGGGTCCGTGGAGCAGCACACTGCCGCCGCGCACCAACTGGTCACGGGCGGAGGTGAACAGCTCCTCCCTGCCGATGACCAGGTCGGGGCGGCATCTGGCAGGCTCCTTGAAGTCCCGTCGCACGGTCACCGCTCCCCTCCGAGTGTCGTGTTCGGGCCAAATTCTAGGCAACGTCTCTTTGAAATTCGGAGGGACGGCGAGGTGAGGGAGCTAACAACGTTACGCATAAGTAAATTCACAGCCGCAGCGGTTGAATGACCAGTTGTCGTGGCAGCCCCTCCCTGGCTTGATCCGAGCGGTCCCCACCCGCCCGCGCACCCCCCGCGCGCCGGGCCTCGCGACCGGTGTGGGAGCACTCTTCCATGCCCTTGTTACCGACGGGAACCACCGTGTCGGCCCAGAAGGGCCCTAGGGCAGCAGCCCCGCCCGGCGTGCCGCGGCCACCGCCTCGCCGCGGGTGTGGGCGCCCAGCCGGCGCATCGCCGAGCGCAGGTAGGCCTTGACCGTCTCCGGGCGCAGCCCCAGACGGTCGCCCGCGGCCGCGTTCGTCGCCCCGGCCGCCACACACGCGAGGACGTCCAGCTCACGCGGGGCGAGCACGATCGGCTCCCCGGGCTCGCCCGGCGTCAGCAGACCGCAGGCCTCCAGCAGCTCCGCGCGCAGCTCCGGGTCGCCGATCCGCGGGGCCAGCGCACGCAGCGCGGCATGCGCCTCGCGGACCTGCCCCCAGCCCGGCCCCGGCCCCGGCCCCGGTGCGGTGCCGAGGGGCGTCCGCGTCCCGGCCTCGGACAGCAGACCGCGCGCCTCGTCCTCGACGACCAGCGCCTGCTCCACGTCCCGCGCCACGTCCACCGCCGCGCTCAGCGTGCGGTCGCCCAGCGGCTGGGCGGTGCGCAGCGCGCCGTAGAGCACCCCGCGCACCCGGCGCCGTACCACCACCGGGATCGCCAGCACCGAGCGCAGCCCCTCCTCGGCGACCGCCGCGTCGTACTCGTGGCTGATCTGCTGGGAGAGCGAGTAGTCGGTCACCGCGCACGGACGGGCCCGCTCCACCGCCTTGCCGCCGAGGCCGTTGCCGGCCGTCACCACCACACCCCGCAGCGCGAGCGTGGCCGCGCCGCTGAACTCGCTGATCCGCATCCGGGCACGCCCCGGCTCCACCAGGCCGCCGAAGGCGACCGGCAGCCCCGTCGTACGCCGCAGGCGCGCCAGCGCCCCGCGGATCTCCGTCGTACCGGCTGGGTCTGCTGCCACGTCCTCGCCCTTTCCGCGTGGCTGGGGATGATCCCACATGTCACCCCCGCGCGCCGCACTCCCCCCGTTCGGGGGTAGTGAGACCCGCATCACGGATTACACGATGGGAGAGAGCCGCCCGGCAATGGTCCGGCACCGAGGAGGACACCGATGACGACGGCCACCGAGCAGTTCCGCAGGGCACGGGACTTCCTGCTCGCCCACCGCGAGGACTACACCGCCGCCCACGAGGGCTTCACCTGGCCCCGCCCCGAGCACTTCAACTGGGCCCTGGACTGGTTCGACGTCATCGCGGAGGACAACGACCGCACCGCCCTGCACATCGTCGAGGAGGACGGCACCGGGACCCGGCTGACCTTCGCCGAGCTCTCCGACCGCTCCGACCGGGTCGCGAACTGGCTGCGCGGGCGCGGGGTCGCCTCCGAGGACCGGATCCTCGTCATGCTCGGCAACCAGTCCGAGCTGTGGGAGACCGCGCTGGCCGCGATGAAGCTGCGCGCCGTCGTCATCCCCGCCACCCCGCTGCTCGGCCCCGCCGACCTGCGCGACCGCGTGGAGCGCGGCCGGGTCCGGCACGTCCTCGTGCGCTCCGAGGACGCCGCCAAGTTCGACGACGTCCCCGGCGACTACACCCGGATCGCGGTCGGCGGCGCGCCCGAGGGCTGGCAGACGTACGAGGACGCGTACGCCGCGCCCGCCGGCTTCACCCCCGACGGCCCCACCCTCGCCGACGACCCGCTGATGCTGTACTTCACCTCCGGCACGACCGCCCGCCCCAAGCTGGTCGAGCACACCCACACCTCGTACCCGGTCGGGCACCTCGCGACGATGTACTGGATCGGCCTCCAGCCCGGTGACGTGCATCTGAACATCTCCTCGCCGGGCTGGGCCAAGCACGCCTGGTCGAACCTCTTCGCGCCCTGGAACGCGGAGGCGACCGTCTTCATCCACAACTACACGCGCTTCGACCCGGCCCGGCTGATGGCGGAGATGGACCGGGCCGGCGTCACCACCTTCTGCGCGCCCCCGACCGTGTGGCGCATGCTCATCCAGGCCGACCTGACCCAGCTCGCCACCCCGCCGAGGGAGGTGGTGGCGGCCGGCGAGCCGCTCAACCCCGAGGTGATCGAACAGGTGCGACGGGCGTGGGGGGTGACGATCCGGGACGGCTTCGGGCAGACGGAGACGGCCGTGCAGGTCGCCAACAGCCCCGGGCAGGAGCTGAAGACCGGCTCGATGGGCCGGCCGAGCCCCGGCTACCGGGTGGAGCTGCTGGATCCCCTCTCGGGAGCGCCCGGCGCGACGGAGGGCGAGATCGCGCTCGACCTGTCGGCCCGGCCGGTGGGCCTGATGACCGGCTACCACGGCGATCCGGAGCGTACGGCGGAGGCGATGGCCGGCGGCTACTACCGCACCGGCGACATCGGCGCCCGCGACGCCGACGGCTACATCACCTACGTGGGCCGCGCCGACGACGTCTTCAAGGCCTCCGACTACAAGATCAGCCCCTTCGAGCTGGAGAGCGCGCTGCTGGAGCACGAGGCGGTGGCCGAGGCGGCCGTCGTGCCCGCGCCGGACGAGCTGCGCCTCGCCGTGCCGAAGGCGTACGTGGTCCTCGCGGAGGGCTGGGAGCCCGGTCCGGACACGGCGAAGGTGCTGTTCGAGCACTCCCGGGAGGTCCTCGCCCCCTACAAGCGCATCCGCCGCCTGGAGTTCGCCCCGCTGCCCAAGACCGTCTCCGGCAAGATCCGCCGGATCGAGCTGCGGGAGGCGACGGCGGCGGGCTCGGCCGACGAGTTCCGCGAGGAGGACTTCCGGTGACGGGGACCTCCTACACGCACGGGACCGGCGGGACGGCCCTGCTCGGAGACACGATCGGCGCCAACCTGGACCGTGCCGTCGCCGCCTGGCCCGACCGCGAGGCACTCGTGGACGTGCCCTCGGGACGGCGCTGGACCTACGCCCGGTTCGCCGCCGACGTGGACGAGCTGGCGTACGCGCTGCTCGCGAGCGGGATCACCAAGGGCGACCGGGTGGGCATCTGGGCGGTCAACTGTCCGGAGTGGGTCCTGGTCCAGTACGCCACCGCCCGCATCGGCGCGATCATGGTGAACATCAACCCCGCCTACCGCACCCACGAGGTGGAGTACGTCCTCAACCAGGCCGGCGTCCGTCTGCTCGTCGCCTCCCTCAGCCACAAGACCAGCGACTACCGGGCGATGGTCGATCAGGTGCGGGGAAGCTGCCCGGAGCTGACGGAGACCGTCTTCATCGGCGATCCGAGCTGGGAGGCCCTGATCGCGCGGGCCACACCGGTGCCGTTCGAGGACCTGTCCTGCGACGACCCGATCAACATCCAGTACACCTCGGGGACGACGGGCTTCCCCAAGGGCGCGACCCTCTCCCACCACAACATCCTCAACAACGGTTACTTCGTGGGCGAGATGATCGCCTACACCGAGCAGGACCGGATCTGCATCCCGGTGCCCTTCTACCACTGCTTCGGGATGGTGATGGGCAATCTCGCGGCCACCTCCCACGGCGCCTGCATGGTGATCCCGGCCCCCTCCTTCGACCCGCGGGCCACCCTGGAGGCGGTCCAGCGGGAGCGGTGCACCTCCCTCTACGGCGTCCCGACCATGTTCATCGCGGAGCTGGGCCTGCCCGACTTCGCGTCGTACGACGTCTCCTCCCTGCGCACCGGCATCATGGCGGGCTCGCCGTGCCCGGTGGAGGTGATGAAGCGGGTCGTCACGGAGCTCAACATGGCCGAGGTGTCGATCTGTTACGGCATGACGGAGACCTCGCCCGTCTCCACCCAGACCCGCCGTGACGACGACCTGGAGCACCGCACCGGCACGGTCGGCCGGGTCCTGCCGCACGTCGAGGTGAAGGTCGTCGACCCGGCGACAGGGGTCACGCAACCGCGCGGCAGGGCGGGGGAGTTGTGCACCCGCGGCTACAGCGTGATGCTCGGCTACTGGAACGAGCCCGGGAAGACCGCCGAGGCGATCGACGCGGGCCGCTGGATGCACACCGGGGACCTGGCGGTGATGCGCGAGGACGGCTATGTGGAGATCGTCGGCCGGATCAAGGACATGATCATCCGGGGTGGCGAGAACATCTACCCGCGCGAGATCGAGGAGTTCCTCTACGGCCACCCGAAGATCCGGGACGTCCAGGTCGTCGGCGTCCCGCACGAGCGGTACGGCGAGGAGGTCCTCGCCTGCGTGATCCCCCGGGACGCCGCGGACCCGCTCACCCTGGAGGAACTGCGCGCCTACTGCGAGGGGCGGCTCGCGCACTACAAGGTCCCCAGCAGGCTCCAGGTGCTGGAGGCGTTCCCGATGACCGTGTCCGGGAAGGTGCGCAAGATCGAACTGCGGGAGACCTACGGCGGTTGAGCCCGCCGGTGGCCGTCGTCCCGGAGGACCTCGGCCTCCAGGGCGGCGGCCGCCGCGTTCACGGGTCGCGCGGTGCCCGTCGGATCGAGCAGGAACAGCGGGACGCGCAGCCGGTCGGCGCCCGCGCGGGCCTCGTCGGCGTACCCGGCGAGGCAGAAGTAGACGCAGTCCGCGGACTCGGTCATCGCCGTGAGCCACAGACACTCCACGTCCCGCAGCGCGGCCGGGCGCACACTCGGGTCGACCTGGGCGAGCAGGCCGGGGGCGGCGAGACCGATCCCGCGGGTGGGCCGCTGATCGGCCCGCCGCACCTCGCCGTGGCCGAGCCGGCGCAGATACAGGGCGGCGGCGGTGACCGCGTCCAGGGCGGTCCGGATGACGACGGGCCGGGCGGCGGGGGTCCCGGGTTCCCGCTCCCGGGGCGGTGTCCCTCGGGCCCCTCCTGCTCCTCCGGCCCCTCCCGTTCCTCCGGTCACCGGGAGCCGCAGTGCCGTCCCGCAGGGGCAGCCCAGCTCCGGGTGCGGCCACTGGCCGGCGCGGCCGCAGGATCCGCAGTGCAGGGTGATCCAGTCCTCGTCCCAGGCGCGGTGCACGACGGCGGTCGGCGCCGCCCCCTGATCGAGCGCGGGGGTGACGGGGACACCGCAGGCGCACAGATAGGACGGCACGGTGTAGAGACGCTCGCGCCGGCAGGCCGGGCAGCGCACCGCCACGCTCTCGGACATGGCCCCATCGTCCTCCTCCCTCCCCCCTCCTGTCCGTCTCTTGACGACCTTCGCGAGCCCCCTTACATTGCTTCCAGATAGCAGAAAATAGTTTCCATGATGCGGAAGTTCTCGCGGCGGGTGCGACGGGAGAGCGGTTCCCGCAGCCGAAGAGGAGCACGCGATGGCTCGAATGACCGCTGCCCGCGCGGCAGTCGAAATCCTCAGGCGCGAGGGCGTCACCGCCGCGTTCGGTGTCCCCGGCGCGGCGATCAACCCGTTCTACGCGGCGCTCAGGGACCGCGGCGGCATCGACCACACCCTCGCCCGCCATGTCGAGGGCGCCTCGCACATGGCCGAGGGCTACACCCGCACCCACCCGGGCAACATCGGCGTCTGCGTCGGCACGTCGGGGCCCGCGGGCACCGACATGATCACCGGCCTCTACTCCGCGATCGGCGACTCGATCCCGATCCTGTGCGTCACGGGCCAGGCCCCGACCGCCGTGATCCACAAGGAGGACTTCCAGGCCGTCGACATCGCCTCGATCGCCCGGCCGGTGACCAAGCCACGGAGCCGGGCCACGCCCCGACCTCGATCCGGCCGCTGAAGGTCTGATGAAAGGTCTGACGAAAGTCTGATCCGGCAGCGCGTGAGGGGGCGGCCGCCCCCTCACGGCAGTCCCGGCCAGTCGTCGGGGCCACCGCCCTGCCACTCGATGAAGTCGCTCTCCTCGAGGTCGGTCACATACAGATCGGCCAGGCGCAGGATCTCGCTGACGTCGTCCGCGTGCGTGGCGATCCCGAGGGTCTCGTCGCCCTCGGTGACCCGCCGGGATCCGTCGAGGGCCGGCGGATGCACCACGACATGCGGACGCTCCGTTGGATGTGCCATGCCTTCAGCGTCCTGCGGCCCGGACGGATCCGCACGCGGAGAAGCCCCCGCGGCCCGGGGGGCGGCCCGCGGGGGAGCTCGGGTGACGCCGGTGCCGTCCGGCGGCGGTGCCGTCCGGCGGCGCGAGGCCGGGCGCGTCGGGGCCGTCGCGCCGCCGGACGGGTCCGGGGTGGGCGGGGACCGCGGCGGCTGCGACGGACCGGACACGCTCTTCCCTCGGGCCGGGAACGGGATCCGGGTCCTTGCGCCACCGCACTGGCGCGCACGCCGCCGCGGTCCTCACCCGGCCCGCACCGGATGCCGACCGGCCGCCCGTACGACGCGGGCCGCTCGGCCGCCGAGGGCCGCTCTTGTCACCGGTTCCGGGCGGTGCCGCCGCCTGGGCGCGACACGACAGATGTCGGCGGCGGCGCCGCCCGGAGGTCTTCGGGGCAGCGCCTCAGACCTGGGCGCCGGACAGGCGTTCCACGCCCCGCAGCAGCGCCGAGTGGTCCAGGCCGCCGTCGCCCTGGGCGCGCAGCGAGGCCACGAGCTGGGCCACCACGGCCCCGGCCGGCAGGGCCGCGCCGACCGTACGGGCCGCATCGGTGACGATCCCCATGTCCTTGTGGTGGAGGTCGACGCGGAACCCGGGCCGGAAGTCGCGCCGGAGGAAGTTCTCCTTCTTCCGGGTCAGGACCGTCGAGCCGGCGAGACCGCCGTTGAGCACGTCCAGCGCGGCCCGAAGGTCCACGCCCGACTTCTCCAGGAAGACCACGGCCTCGGCGCACGCCTGGAGGTTCACCGCGACGATCAACTGGTTGGCGGCCTTCACGGTCTGGCCCGAGCCGTGCGGCCCGCACAGCACGACGGTCCTGCCGAGCGCCTCGAACAGCGGTCGCGCCGCCTCGAAGTCGGCCTGCTCGCCGCCGACCATGATGGACAGCACGGCCTCGACCGCCCCGGCCTCACCGCCGGACACGGGGGCGTCCAGCACCCGGACGCCCTTCTCCCGCGCCGCCCCCGCCAGGTTCACGGAGGTCTGCGGGGTGATCGAGGACATGTCGATGAGCAGGGCGCCGGGGCGGGCGTTGTCCAGGATGCCGTCCGGGCCGTACGCGACCGCCTCGACCTGGGGGGAGGCGGGCACCATCGTGACGATCACGTCGGCGTCCCGCACGGCCTCGGCGATCGAGGCGGCCGCCGTGCCGCCTGCGGCGGCCAGCCGGTCCAGCTTGTCCTGCTCCGGCGTGAACCCGGTGACGTCGTAACCGGCCTCGACCAGGTTCTCGGACATGGGGGAGCCCATGATGCCGAGACCGATCCAGGCGACCTTGGGCAGGGGTGCGTTGCTCATGGAGGGATGCCTCTCGTACGGGGGTCAGCGGGCGGGGCGCGCCTCGCGGGGTAGCCAGTCGAAGGCCTCGGCGCTAGGGCGGTCGCCGGGCTTGTACTCCAGGCCGATCCAGCCGTCGTACCCGGCCTTCTCCAGCCGGTCGAGGAGGTCCGCCAGCGGCAGTGAGCCCGTGCCGGGCGCGCCGCGGCCGGGACTGTCGGCGATCTGGACGTGGCCGGTCCGTGCCGCGTGGGTGTCGATCACCCGGGGCAGGTCCTCGCCGTTCATCGACAGGTGGTACAGGTCCATCAGGAACTTCGCGTTGCCGAGGCCCGTAGCCTCGTTCACCCGGTCGGCGACCTCCACCGCGGCCTCCGCGCTCACCAGGGGGTACCGGGGGGACTCGGGCCGGTTCAGGGCCTCGATCAGCAGGATCGCGCCGATCCGGTCGGCGGCCCGGGCGGCGCGCGCGAGGTTCTCCAGGGCGAGCGCGTCCTGCGCGGCCGGGTCGACGCCGTCGACGCGGTTGCCGTAGAGGGCGTTGAGCGCCGTACAGCCGAGGGAACCGGCGAGGTCGGCGGCCACCTCGATGTTGGCGCGGAAGCGCTCCGACTCCTCGCCCGGCAGCGACAGGGCGCCGCGGTCCGGTCCCGGGAGCCGGCCGGCGTAGAGGTTCAGGCCGGTCAGCCGGACGCCCGCCGTCTCGATCGCGCTCTTCAGGGCGTCTATTTCGGACCGTGCGGGGGTGGGGGAGTCGACCCAGGGCCACCACAGCTCGACCGCCGTGAAGCCGGCCGCGGCGGCGGCCGCGGGGCGCTCCAGGAGCGGGAGTTCCGTGAAGAGGATCGACAGGTTGACGACGAAGCGCCGGTTCTCGCTTCCCATGGGATGCCGCGCTCCTTCCTGGCCGTAGTCTCGTGTTTCCGTATAGTGGAACTTGTTTTCTGTTTACTGGAAGACTGTCGGGGGGGTTGGGGCTTGTCAAGGGCGTGCGCCGTCCCGGTCCGTTAAGGTCGGGGTCCTGGTGCGGCCGGTCGGAGAGGTGTGGGGGCGCGATGCGACTGAAAGTGGAGTTCACCACCGAGCCCTTCGACCTCGACGAGGCACCCGCGCACGCGCTCGTCGCCCGTGAGGTGATCGAGGCCGCCGACCTGGACGCGGTCGACGTCGGGCCGTTCGGCAACACCGCGGAGGGCGGTACCGACGCGGTGCTCGCGGCCGTGGACGCCCTGCTGCGCCGCTCGCTCGGCGCGGGCGCCACCCGGATCACCCTCCAGGTCAACGTCGTCGACGCGGACGGCGACGGGGAGGGGGCGTGACCGGCACCGGCGACGAGCCGTTCATCGCGGCCGTGAAGCCGCTGGTCGACGCGATGGGCGGCGAGATGCTCCCGCCCGACGAGGCCGGCCCCGACGACGTGGTCCTCGCCTGGGAGGGTGCCGACGTCGTCGCCGTACGCCTGCCCCAGCTCGCCGACTCCCTGGACCACATCCTGGCCGCCCTGGAGCGCAAGAAGGGCAAACCCCTCGCCGACCTGGACCGCAAGGCCAAGCAGGAGGTCGTCCGGATGCTGGAGGCGCGCGGCGCCTTCTCCGTACGGCACGGCGTGGAGACGGTCGCGGGCGCGCTCGGCGTCAGCCGCTTCACGGTCTACAACTACCTGAACCGGGAGAAGGGCTGAAACCCCCACCGGGAGGGGGCCGAGCGGACCCAAGTTTTCAACAAAGTGTTGACGTCCGGGCGCGGGGAGGCGTTAGCTGACCCTGTGACGTCGAACTCCACGCCCCCGGGCCTGGCCCGGTTCAACGAACTCGGGGAGTCCGGGGCGCTCGCCGCCCTCCGTGAGGTGTGCGCCTCCACGGCGTGGGCGGCGCGGCTGCTCACGGCCCGCCCCTACACCACCGCCGACGAGCTGTACGCCGCCAACGACACCGCCATGGCGGAACTGACGGCGGCCGACCTGGAGGAGGCGATGGCCGGGCATCCGCCGATCGGCCGTCCCCGGCCCGGCGACGCGACCTCGTCGCGCGAACAGCGCGGCATGGCCGGCGCCTCCGAGGACCTCAGGGCGGAGATGCTCGAACTCAACCTGGCCTACCAGGAGAAGTTCGGCCATGTCTTCCTGATCTGCGCCACCGGCCGCACCGGCGAGGAGATGCGCGACGCCGTGCGGGAGCGCATCGGCAACGCGCCGGAGCGGGAACGCGAGATCGTCCGCGGCGAACTGGGCAAGATCAACCGTATCCGCCTGGCCCGACTCGTCGCGGAGGACCGACCCGCCATGAGCACCAGCACCACCGCCTCGGTGTCGACGCACATCCTCGACACCAGCGTCGGCCGCCCCGCCCGGGGCGTCGCCGTCCGGCTCTCCGCCCGTACGGGCCGGGAGGCGGACTGGCAGGCGCTCGGCGGCTCCGTGACCGACGCGGACGGCCGGTGCAAGGACCTCCCGGCCCTGCCGGAGGGAACCCTCCAGGTACGGCTCGACTTCGCGGTCGAGGCGTACTTCGAGGACAAGCGGGACTCCGGGAACGAGCGAGACGTCGAGAACAAGCGAGCCGAGGCGCAGCAGGACGCCCCCGCGAATCGGGACGGCGGTGCCCCGGTGTTCTTCCCGGAGGTGGCGATCACGTTCGCCGTCGTCCCGGGCGAGCACTACCACGTACCGCTGCTGCTCAACCCGTTCGGCTACTCCGTATACCGAGGGAGCTAGCTGCCCATGCCCACCTTTCTGGGACCGAACCAGTACGGCAAGGCCGAGAACCGCGTCGTCAGGATCACGCGGGACGGAGCCACCCACCACATCAAGGACCTGAACGTGTCGGTGTCGCTCTCCGGCGACATGGACGAGGTCCACTACTCCGGCTCCAACGCCAACGTCCTGCCGACCGACACCACCAAGAACACGGTGTACGCGTTCGCCAAGGAGAAGGGCGTCGACTCCGCCGAACAGTTCGGCATCCACCTCGCCCGGCACTTCGTCACCAGCCAGGACGCCATCCACCGGGCCCGCATCCGGGTGGAGGAGTACGCCTGGGAGCGCATCGAGCACTCCGGGGAGGGCGCCCACTCCTTCGTCCGCAGGGGCCAGGAGACCCGCCTCACCCAGATCACCTACGACGGCTCGTCCTGGGAGGTCGTCTCCGGCCTCAAGGACCTGACCGTCATGAACTCGACCGACTCCGAGTTCCGGGGCTACGTCAAGGACAGGTACACGACCCTCCCCGAGGCCCACGACCGTGTCCTCGCCACCGACGTCTCGGCCCGCTGGCGCTTCCACTGGAGCGACGATTCGCAGGACGCCCCCGACTGGGACGCCTCGTACGCCGAGGTCAAGGGGCATCTGCTGCGGGCCTTCGCCGAGACGTACTCCCGCTCGCTCCAGCAGACCCTCTACGCCATGGGCGCGCGGATCATCGAGCACCGCGACGAGATCGACGAGGTCCGCTTCTCCCTGCCGAACAAGCACCACTTCCTGGTGGACCTGGCGCCGTTCGGGCTCAAGAACGACACCGCCGACGGAGCCGTGTACTTCGCCGCCGACCGCCCCTACGGCCTGATCGAGGCCACCGTCCTCAGGGACGGCTGCGAGGCGAAGATCCCGGCGGACCTCACCCACCTCTGAAGGACGGACCATGGCAGCCCCCCAGCGCGTCGTCATCGAGAACTGCTCGATCGCCACCGTCGACGCCGACGACACCGAGTACGCGGCCGGACATGTCGTCCTGGCCGGAAACCGCATCGAGGCGGTCGGCGCGGGAAAGGCCCCCGAGGGCCTGGAGAACGTCGTCCGCCGTATCGACGCCACCGGCCATCTGGCCACCCCCGGCCTCGTCAACACCCACCACCACTTCTACCAGTGGATCACCCGGGGCCTGGCCACCGACCACAACCTCTTCGACTGGCTGGTCGCCCTCTATCCGACCTGGGCGCGCATCGACGAGCCGATGGTCCGCGCGGCGGCCGAGGGATCCCTGGCGATGATGGCCCGGGGCGGGGTCACCACCGCCATGGACCACCACTACGTCTTCCCGAAGGGCACCGGCGACCTCTCCGGCGCGATCATCGGCGCCGCCCGGGGCATGGGCGTCCGCTTCACCCTGGCCCGCGGTTCGATGGACCGCGGTGAGAAGGACGGCGGTCTGCCCCCGGACTTCGCCGTCGAGACCCTCGACGGGGCCCTCGCCGCCACCGAGGAGACGGTCCGGGAGCACCACGACGCCTCCTTCGACGCGATGACCCAGGTCGCCGTCGCCCCCTGCTCACCCTTCTCCGTCTCCACCGAACTCATGCGCCAGGGAGCCGAGTTGGCCCGCCGGCTCGGCGTGCGGCTGCACACCCACGGCTCGGAGACGGTCGAGGAGGAGAAGTTCTGCCACGAGCTGTTCGGCAGGGGACCGACCGACTACTTCGAGTCCACCGGCTGGCTCGGCGAGGACGTGTGGATGGCGCACTGCGTCCACATGAACGACTCCGACATCGCCGCCTTCGCCCGCACGGGGACGGGTGTCGCCCACTGTCCGTCGTCCAACGCGCGGCTGGCGGCCGGGATCGCCCGCGTCCCCGACATGCTGGCGGCCGGTGTCCCGGTCGGTCTCGGCGTCGACGGCACCGCCTCCAACGAGTCCGGCGAACTCCACACCGAACTGCGCAACGCCCTGCTCGTCAACCGCCTCGGCGCCCACCGCGAGGCCGCCCTGAACGCCCGTCAGGCCCTGCGCCTCGGCACCCACGGCGGCGCCCGGGTGCTGGGCCGGGCCCGCGAGATCGGCTCCCTGGAGCCGGGCAAACTCGCCGACGTGGTGCTGTGGCGGCTGGACACCCTCGCCCACGCCTCCATCGCCGACCCGGTGACCGCCCTGGTCTTCGGCGCGGCGGCCCCGGTCACCGCCTCGTTCGTGAACGGCCGGCAGATCGTCGAGAACGGGCGGCTGCTCACCGCCGACGAGGACGCGATCGCCCGCGCCACACGCGCGGAGGCCCGGCGACTGGCCGAGATCACCGCCCGGGCCTGACCCGGGGCGAGGCTCCGGCCGAGGGGGACGGCCCTCGGCCGGCGGCTCCGGACGTCTGTGCGGTGTCCGGAGCGGCCGGAGCCGGGGCGCGCCGTCACCGCGCGCCCCGGCCCGGTCACCCCGGTGCCGGCTCAGTCGATCTCGTAACCGTCCCCGTACACCTTCCACTTGAGCGGCGGCTCCAGATCGAGGTTCCCCTTCTTCAGGAACACCCGCTGGGCCGTCTCGACGCGGGACACGTCGTGGTGGGCCGCCTCCTGCCGCATCGCCCACACCCGCGCGTCGAGGAAGGCGTGCAGATACGTGGTCTCGTCGCCGCCGTCCGCCGGGGTGTCCGCGTGGGCCCCGGCCCGCCGGCGGATGCCGCCGAAGCTCAGGGCGTCGGTGCCCGGGCCGTGCATCACGAGGGCGTCGTAGTAGGCGAACTGGCCGAGCGTGCCCACACCGTCCTTCTTGCCGCGGGCGACCGCCGGGTCGAAGTACACCCGGTCCCGCTCGTCGCGCTGGGCCTTGCGGAACCCGGCCGTCCTCGCCGCCGTGCGCCAGGCGGCCGGGAAGCCCGGGTCGAGGCCCTCGTGCGAGTCGGTGCCGTTCACCGCGCGCAGGGCGGGCAGCCAAGCGGCCAGGGCGTTGTCCGGGTGCCGCTCGGTGTACAGCTCGACGAGGGCGAGCATGTCGCCCGTACCGGAGCAGAAGCCGATGATGCCGCCGGTGTAGCCACGGCCGTCGCCGATGTCCTCGAGGTACGGGTACTGCGCCTTCCAGTTCAGCGACGAGTTCTCCGCGCTGGACACCAGCCGCATGGCGATGTCCTTCTTCTCCGGATCGGCGAGTCCGGTCGCGGTGGCGGCCTCGGCCGTCGGCCACCGCGTGGCGAGCGCTGCGCCGCCGAGGGCGGCGAGCAGGGTGCGACGGGCGGCTCGTGCGTGCGGAAAGGGCAACGTCATCTCCCGAGTAGGGCGCTGTCAAAGGCAGTTGAGCCTGCCTCGGGATCTTGGGAATGCCGTGGGACACGGGTGGGACCGCGCTGTGAGTGGGACACGCCAACAATCCGGCGGGTGTCTACAGCCCGAACAGGCTCGGGTCGCTCGCCAGTTCCTTGAAGTAGTCCTGCGGGTTCGCCACCATGCGTCGCTCCTTGAGGTCCAGCAGCCCGCCGACCGCGGTGAGTTCGGCGGCCACCGTGCCGTCGCTCCTGCTGATGGTCTGCCGGATGCGGAACGTCTTGCCGCCGCCCCACTCGAAGGCGCAGGAGACGTCGATCTCGTCGCCGGCGAGGAGTTCGCGCCGGTAGCGGATGGTCGTCTCCAGGGCCACCGGCCCCACCCCCTGTCCGGTCAGCCGGTTCTGGCTGATGCCCGCGGCCTGCAGCAGGGACCAGCGCGCGTGCTCCGCGTAGTTGATGTACACGCTCTGGTTGACGTGGCCCTGTACGTCCGTCTCGTATCCCCGGACGGTGATCCGGACGGAAAACGGCTCGCTCACTGCGTGCTTCCCCTTCTCGTCGACGAGAGATCGGTGCGCCGGGCATCGATCCTGGCATGTCCTCACGCTCGGCGTGGGGAAGCCAGCAGATAGCGCGCTCTGGTCCGGGGATCGGTGTGCTCGCCGACCTGCCAGCCCGCCTTCTCCAGTGTCGCCGCACAGGCTCTCAGCGTCGCGTCGTCCGGCCCGCGCACGGCGACCGCCTCCGGCTGCGGGGTCGCGCGGACGCGGTAGCCGTCGGCGTCGGGACCGGCGGGGCGGTGTCCCGCGGCCTCCAGGGCGAGGGCCGCGGCCCGCACCAGATGGCTGCGCTCCCACCCGCACGGCCGGTCCACCGAGCCGTCCGGATGGGTCATCCTGCGCAGCTCCAGCAGCCCCTGCCAGGCGCTGTGCACCTCACGCGCGCGGGCCGGACCGTCCGCCCCGACGGCCTCCTCGCCCCCCACCCGCGCGGCGAACACCCCGCTGCCGGTCTCCTCCCGCGCGGGCTCGGGGGCGGGCGCCTCCCCGGCTCCCGGCCCGGCCCCCGCCTCCCGTATCCGGTGGCCCGCCGGGGTCAGGAAGTGGTCGTGCGGCGGCCGTGGATGGCGGAAGGCGAGCCCCCGGCCCACCAGCGCCGCGAGCTGGGCCCGGGTCCCCCGGAGCCGGCCCGTGACGGGTTCGGCGGCGTCGATCACCCGCCGTTGCGCGGCGGTCGGCGGTCGGGTCATGGCGTCCCCCCTGTCGAGTCCTGCCCTGGTGCCCCGCCCTGCGGCGGGCCCACTCGAAGGCTACGACCCGGGTCTGACATTCCAGGCGGCGATCACCGGCCGCCCGTGCTCCGTGCCCAGCCGGCCCAGTGTGCCCGTGGCGAGCCGGAACAGCGCCCCGGCCGAAGGATCCAGCCCGAGGTAGCGGGCGGTCAGCACCCGCAGGAAGTGCCCGTGCGCCACCAGCGCCACCTCCCCGTCGGCACCGGCCCCCAGCACCCTCGCGAGGACCCGGTCGGCCCGCTCGCCGACCTGCGCGGGTGTCTCCCCGGGGTGCTCGGGCGGACCGGGCGCCACCCCGTCGTCGAACAGGAACCAGTGGGGCCGGGTCCGCTGGATCTCGGCGGTGGTGACGCCCTCGTACCCGCCGTAGTCCCACTCCCGCAGATCGGGGTCGACCCGTGCGCCGTGCAGGCCGGAGAGCTCCGCCGTCTCCCGGGCCCGCTCCAGCGGGCTGACGTACGCGGCGCCGACCCGCAGCGACCCGACCAGCGAGGTCAGCCGCCGGGCCTCGTCCCGCCCGTGCTCGGTCAGCGGAACGTCCGTCCAGCCCGTGTGCCGCCCGGACCGCGACCACTCGGTCTCACCGTGCCGGACGAGGAGGAGATCGCCCACATCTGTCAGCGTAAGGCAGCGATCAGCGGCGGACGACACGAGAACGGCCGGCGCGGTCCGCGCGTGTACGGGGGAAGCCTCGGCCGTCCGGTCCGTGGGGGCGTCCCGGCGCCCTACTGCCGGTAGCCGCTGAGGAACCGCCCGATCCTGCCGATCGCCGTCTCCAGGTCCTCCGCGTGCGGGAGGGTCAGGATGCGGAAGTGGTCGGGCGTGGGCCAGTTGAAGCCCGTGCCCTGGACCACCTGGATCTTCTCCTGGAGCAGCAGGTCCAGGACGAACCTCTCGTCGTCGTGGATCGGGTGGACCTTGGGGTCGATGCGCGGGAACGCGTACAGCGCGCCCTTCGGCTTCACGCACGAGACGCCGGGGATCTCGTTGAGCTTCTCCCAGGCCACCGTGCGCTGCTCGTGCAGCCTGCCGCCCGGCGCGGTGAGGTCGCGGATCGACTGGCGGCCGCCGAGCGCGGCCTGGATGGCGTACTGGGCGGGCGCGTTGGCGCACAGCCGCATGGAGGCCAGCATGGTCAGGCCCTCCAGATAGTCGCGGGCGTGCTGCCGGGGGCCCGTCACCACCAGCCAGCCCGAGCGGAAGCCCGCCACCCGGTACGTCTTGGACAGACCGCAGAAGGTCAGCACGACCAGGTCGGGGGCGAGCGCCGCGGCCGAGTGGTGCACGGCGTCGTCGTACAGGATCTGGTCGTAGATCTCGTCGGCGAACACCATCAGACCGTGCCGGCGGGCCAGATCGAGGATGCCCTCGACGATCTCCTTGGGGTAGACCGCGCCGGTGGGGTTGTTGGGGTTGATCAGGACCACGGCCTTGGTGCGGTCCGTGATCTTCGACGCCATGTCGTCCAGGTCCGGGTACCAGTCGGCCTGTTCGTCGCAGAGGTAGTGGACCGCCTTGCCGCCGGCGAGGGTGGTCACCGCCGTCCACAGGGGGAAGTCGGGGGCGGGGATGAGGATCTCGTCGCCGTCCTCGACCAGCGCCTGCACGGCCATCGCGATCAGCTCGGAGATGCCGTTGCCGAGGAAGACGTCGTCGACGCCGACCTCCAGGCCGAGCGTCTGGTAGCGCTGGGCCACGGCCCGGCGGGCGGAGAGGATGCCGCGCGAGTCGGTGTAGCCGTGCGCCTTCGGCAGCATCCGGATCATGTCCTGGAGGATCTCCTCCGGCGCCTCGAAACCGAAGAGCGCCGGGTTGCCGGTGTTCAGGCGCAGCACGCTGTGGCCTGCCTCCTCCAGCGCGTTGGCGTGCTCGACCACCGGGCCGCGGATCTCGTAACAGACCTCGCTGAGCTTGTTCGACTGCCGGAACTCCATGCTCGCTCGCCCCTCCGGTTTCGTGTGTTGCTTGGTTTTACCAAGTTCCAGCTTGGAAAGTCCAACGACATGTCTAGACTGCGTCGCATGTCACCTCGTCGAAGCTACGACCAGTACTGTTCCGCCGCCCGGGCGCTCGACGTCGTCGGGGACCGCTGGACCCTGCTGATCGTCCGGGAGCTGCTCGCGGGTCCGCGCCGGTACACGGACCTGCACGCCGACCTGCCCGGCGTCAGCACGGACGTGCTCGCCGGCCGGCTGAGGGACATGGAACGCGACGGCCTGACCACCCGCCGCCGGCTCCCCCCGCCGGGCGCGGCCTACGTCTACGAACTCACCCGGCGCGGACGGGAGTTGTTGCCGGTGCTGCAGGCGCTGGGCCGCTGGGGCGAGGGTGAGCTCGGCGAGCGCCGCCCCACCGACGCCGTCCGCGCCCACTGGTTCGCGCTGCCCCTGCTGCGGGCGCTGGAGGGCGAGGACTTCCCCGACGTCCGCCAGGCGGACGGGGAGATCCTCGAAGTCCGCCTGGACGAAGGGGAGTTCCACCTCCATCTCGGCGCCCAGGACGGCCCCGTCCACGGGGACGGCCCCGCTCCCAGGGAGCCCGCCGCCCGGCTCGCGCTGGACGCCGGCACCTGCGCGGCCGTCGCCCGCGGGGAGCTGGGGGTGCGGGACGCGGTGCGCGCCGGGCGGATCGACGTGGCGGGGGACGGGACGCTCGCGAAGGCGCTGCGGGAGGGCTGAGGCACGCCGAAGGCCCACCACCGGGCGGTGATGGGCCTTCTGAGCGGACGTCAGGAGCGGTCAGGCGCCCGGCGGCACCTGCCGCGGGCGTCCCGCACCACGCGTCATCGTGTAGCCGCCGATGCCGGCCAGCGCCGCCAGCACCGCCCCGATCCCCGTCCACACCCAGCGGTCGGACCACCAGCCGGACGCCCAGCCGTCGTCGGGCTCGATGCTCGACAGCACGGCCGTCGGCGAGGAATCGTCGTCCTCCGCCGTCGATGTGACCGCGATGCCCGGGACGAGCGGCTTCGCCAGCGAGCCGTCCACGGCCGCCGCGCCGCCGATGTCCTTGGAGGTGACCTGGAGTCCGGCGCTCACCGGCTGGCCCAGGTCCGCCGCGCTCAGGCCGACGACCGTCAGCCGGACGTAGTACGTGCCCGGCAGCGGGTCGTTCGCCCACGGCTCCGACCAGGCGCGCACCGTGCGCAGCACACACGCCAGCTCCACCCGGGCGGCGTCCTGGGCGGCGGTGCGGGTCTGCGCGCCGTACTGGCAGGCCTGACGGCGCCGCAGCCCGTCGTACACGTCGATCTGCCAGGTCTGGGCGCGATGCGCCGCCGGCAGCTTCACCTCCGTCTTCACGGTGGGCCGCTGTCCCGAGTCCGCCGCGAACGACCAGTACAGGTAGTCACCCGTGGAGGCGCTCGCGGTGGCCGTCTGCCCCTGCTCGACCTCCGCCGCCGTACGGAACGAGGTGCCCGCCGAGGTCGGCGCGGCGCTCTCCCCGGACGGGCTCGCGGAGGGCGAGGAGTCGGCGGCGGCCGGTCCGGCCGCCAGTCCCAGCGCCAGCAGCGCGCCGCCCAGCACTCGAGTGATCCTCATCGGTTGGATCCGCATCAGTTGGTCCTCCAGACCGCGACACGCCAGCGCGACAGCCAGCCCCAGATCAGACCCGCGAGGAAGCCGACCAGCACCAGCAGACCGAGCAGCCACCAGCCGCGCCCGAGCCCGAAGGAGGCCACGTCGCTCGCCTGCGACGGCGCGTCGACCACGTCCACGGTCAGCTCCACCGGCATACCGGGGGTGGTCTTCACCCCGGCGCCCGCCGAGAAGGAGTTCGTCACCTGGAGGCACACGGTCTCGGCCGGCGCGTCCTCGTCGTCGCTCTCCGCCCTCGGGTAGCGCAGACCCGTCGAGACGACGTCGGTACGGCCGTTGCCCGCCGCCTCACCGCGCACGATCTCCCGGCCGTGCACGGTGACCGCCCGCAGCAGCACCCCGTAGTCCGGGTTCATCGCCCGGTCCGCCGCCACGCTCACCGAGGCCCGCAGCTCCTGGCCCGGCTCGACGTCCACCCGGTACCAGCGCTCCTGGCCGAACTCCTCGCGGTCGGTGTACAGACCCGACTTCAGCGTGGGCGCCTTGGAGCAGGAGTCCGCGCCCTCGGTGGCGACCGGCGTCACCACCGGGTCGGCCGCCCGGTCCACCAACTGGTTGACCTTGTCGGTGAGTTCGTCGGTGTGCTCGACCGAGGTGTATGTGCCGCCGGTGGCCTCGGCGATACAGCTGAGCTGCTGCCGCATCTTCGTGTTGGGCACCAGGCCCAGGGTGTCGATGGTCAGGCCGATGCCCTTGGCGGCGATCTCCCGCGCCACCTCGCACGGGTCGAGCGGGGCGCAGGTGTCCTCGCCGTCGCTGATCAGCACGATCCGCTTGGACCCGGTGCCGCCGTCGAGGTCGTCGGCCGCCTTCAGCAGCGCGGGGCCGATCGGCGTCCAGCCGGTGGGGGACAGGGTCGCCACCGCCGCCTTGGCCTCGGTGCGGTCCACCTGGCCGACCGGGTACAGCTGCGCGGTGTCCTTGCAGCCCGTCTTCTGGTCGTCGCCCGGGTAGTCGGCGCCGAGGGTGCGGATGCCGAGGAGGACGGTCTCCGGGGTCGCGTCCAGCACCTCGTTGAACGCCTGCTTGGCCGCGGCCATGCGGGTCCCGCCGTCGATGTCCTTCGTCCGCATCGAGCCGCTGACGTCGAGGACCAGGTCGACCTTGGGCGCGAGGGCGGTGGTCTCGTCGGCGACCGCCCCGGCCGGGAACGCGAGCCCGGCCGTGAGCGCGGCGAGCAGGGCACAGACGCCCGCCGCCAGCCGTTGTGTTCTGATCATCGGCGGATCTTATTGATCAGGGGTGTCCCGCCACAAAACGAGGTCGACGACACGGTGTGAACGGACACCGGACATCCGGTCAGTTCTCCTGCCGGACCAGCGGGTTGGGGAGTTCGGCCCACCGGTCCCCGGCCGTCCCCGGCGAGAGCCGCATCAGCGTCAGCGCCTTCGCCGGCAGCGGCCGCTCGCACAGCGTCACCAGATCGGGGGTGCGCGGCAGATCCCGTACGACGGCGTCGAGCGCCGTCCGCAGCGCCGTGCCGTCGCCCGTCGTGGCCGCCAGCGAGCCAGCCACCAGCGAGCCGAACAGCTTGCGCCGCAGCGCGGTCTCGTCGTCCGTGAGGATCCGCGCGGGCAGCCCCTCGGGCGGCGTGATGCCGTGCCGGGCCAGCCGGGACGGGCCGACGCGGATGTCGGCGAGATCGCGGTAGACCAGCCGCAGCGGGGCGCCCGAGGCCGACAGCACGACCAGCAGGTTCTGGCCGTGCGCCTCCAGCGCCACCCCCGACTCCAGCAGCCGCAGCCCGACGGTGAGCGCGAGCCGCGCGAACTCCGCCGTCCAGGCCGCGGATTCGGGCAGACGGGTGGTGGCCAGCGCGGCCACCGGGACCACCCGCTCACCCGGCCCCGCGTACACCGCCGGCGACTCCCGCAGCACGGCGGCCAGTTCGGGGGAGTCGGGGGTGGCCGCGCCCAGGGTGCGGGTGACGTGGAGCAGGCCGTCCGTGCGCGCGGCCAGGATCTCCCCGAACGCCGACAGCGCCGCCGAGGCCGCGACCGACCCCACCGAGATGTCCCGCACCGACGACGTCAGCCGGGCGCTCAGCGAGGTCTTCACATGCCGCCCGCCCGGCAGCGCCAGCGTGCGCAGCGACATCAGCGGACGCGCCGGAAGCTCCCGCTCGCAGGACCGCTTGAGCACATGCGCCGCCTGCCACGGATGCACCGGGATCCACAGCCGCTCCCCGTCCCGCAGCTCCTGCGGCCACACCCCCGACACCAGGCACTCCCCGGCCGGCACCGGTACCAGCCCCAGTCGCACCACCGGCCGGTGCTCCGGACCGTACGCGAGCTGCTCGGCGACCGAGAACCCGGGCCGGGACCGGCAGGTGGGGTGGTACGGATGCCCGTCGACCACCCGCTGCTCCCACTCCCAGTCGTGCACCGGCCACTCCTCGGCGTGCGTGGAGGGCTCCTGACCGGCCCGCGAGAGCGCCAGCGACGCCACGCTGTCGCCGAGTTCGGCCGCGAAACCGCTGCCGTTCGGCACCGCCAGCTCCGCCGTCAGCCGTGCGGGATCGTCGTACGCCACCCCGTCCAGCCGTACGTCCGTCACATACCCGGCGGTCGCGTACGGGTCGGGGTGCGGGCCGTGCAGCCGGCGCCCGTCGGCCAGCAGCAGGGTCAGGCCCTCCCCGCCCCGGTCCCGCCGGGTGATCCAGGGCAGCGGTTCATGGGCGAGGGCCCGCCACAGCCGGGTCAGCACGGCCGCCCGGGCGCCGGGCAACGCCGCCGCGAACCGGGCCACGAGGTCCGGACGCAGCGCGGCGAGTTCGGCGGCCACCTCGGCCTCGACGGTGGGCGGTCGGTCCACGGGTGGGCTCCTCGGGGTGCGGGTACGTGCGTCACGGAGGGACCGTGACGCCAGCGATACTGATCATCTCCGCCCAGCAGAACCGGGCCCGGCGGACCCGGGCTCAGCAACACCGTGAGGAAGCAGTGGATCGCGTGGACCCCATTTTCCGGCTCGCCGGGCGCGCCGACGCCTACGCCCTCGCGCCCCTGCTCAACTGCCTCCTGCGGGAGGTGGCCGAACCGCTGCCCGAGCCCGGGGGGCCGGACGGCACACGGGTGTACCGGCTGCCCGGCACCGGCCGGCTGCTGCGCGTGCGCGGCACCCGCCGCCCCGCCGCGCCCGAGCTGCGCACGGCGGACAGCTGGCAGCCGCTCGGCCACCCCGAACTGGTCAAACTCGTCGCCGAGGAGCTGCGTCGGCACACCGGCCTGTCCAACCACGAGCTGCCCGGGGAGATGATCGACAGCCGGGACGCCGTCGCCGCGCTGCTCGCCGCACGCGCGCGTGCCACGCCGCCCGCCGACGTCTATCTGCGCTCCGAGCAGTCCCTCGTCACCGGCCACCCCCACCACCCGGCCCCCAAGGCGCGCGGCGGCGGCCCGGTGGCGGGCTGGCTGCCGTACGCCCCGGAGGCGTACGCACGCTTCCCGCTCGCCCTGCTCGCGGTCCGAACGGACCTGGTCGTCGAGGAGGGCGACACCTCCGCCCTCGACGCGCTCGGCGAGGCCCCGCCCGGCTACCGGCTGCTGCCCGCCCACCCCTGGCAGCTCGACCTGATGGCCCCTGAACTGGCCCCCGCGTTCGCCGACGGCCGGCTCCTGCGGCTCGGCACGACCTCCTTCGAGGCCTGGCCGACGGCGGCCGTGCGCACCGTGTACGCGCCCGAGCGCGACCTGTTCCTGAAGTTCAGCCTGGACGTGCGCATCACCAACGACGTGCGCCGGCTGTGGCGCCACGATCTGCTGAAGCTGCGCCGCACCGACACCGCCGTCGCCCGCGCCTTCGCCGCCCTCGACGGCCCGGCGGCCTGGCTGAGCGACCGCGGCTACCGCACCGCGTCCTTCGCCTTCGAGGAACTGGCCGTCCTGGTCCGCGACGGCCTGCGCGGCCCGCTCCCGCCCGGCGCCACCCCGCTGCTCGCCGCAGGCCTCACGGAGGGGTTCGGGGGCAGCCCGCTCGACGCCGTGACGGACCCGGAGGCCTGGTGGGAGGCGTATCTGCGGGCCGTCGTACCGCCCGCGCTCACGGTCTTCGCCGAGCACGGCGTCGTCCTCGAGGCGCACCTGCAGAACACGCTGGTCGCCGTCGACGCGGCCGGTGTGCCGGTGCAGGCGCTGTTCCGCGACGCCGAGGGCGTCAAGCTCCTCACCGACGTGGAGCGGGCGGCCGGCTGGGAACGGCTGGTGTACTGCCTGGTCGTCAACCACCTCGTCGAGATCGCCGCCGTCCTCGTCGAGCGCCACCCCGGCCTCGACCCGTGGCCCGCCGCCCGCCGCGAGCTGACCCGCCACGGCCTGCCCGAGGCCGACGCCCTGCTCACCGCGCCCACCCTGCCCGCCAAGACGAACCTGCTGCTGCGCTGGACCGGCGCGGACGGCGCCGACGCCCGCTACCTCCCGCTCCCGAACCCGCTGGCCTGTACATGATCTGAACTGGTGCCGCGGCAGGCAACGTTTGCCCGTCGAGGAGCGGCGTCGTGAGGGCGTGCCGGGCGTCGCGACGGGGCAAACGTTGCCTGCCGGGGCACTAGGGTGGCCTGTGTGCTGCGCGAAGTGACTGCCGTTCGATACGTGACCCCCCTGCGGTCCGGCGGCTCCGTCCCCGGAGTCGTCGAGGCCGACGACCTGGGCACCTACGTCGTGAAGTTCACCGCCTCCGCGCAGGGCCGCAAGGCGCTGGTCGCCGAGGTGATCGTGGGCGAGCTGGCGCGGGCGCTGGGGCTGCGCTTCCCCGAGCTGGTCCTGGTGCACTTCGACCCGGCGATCGCCGACGACGAGCCCCACCAGGAGGTGCGCGACCTGCACCACGCGAGCGCGGGCCTCAACCTCGGCATGGACTTCCTGCCGGGCGCGAAGGACTTCACCCCCGAGGTGGCGAAAGCCTTCCCCGTGGATCCGGGAGAGGCCGGGAAGGTCGTCTGGCTGGACGCCCTCACGGTGAACGTGGACCGTACGGTCCACAGCTCCAACCTGATGGTCTGGCCCACCCTCGGCACGGTGCCGCCGCGCCTGTGGCTGATCGACCACGGCGCCGCCCTCGTCTTCCACCACCGCTGGGACGCCTCCGACCCCGCGAAGGCCTACGACTTCCGCCACCACGCCCTCGGGCACTACGGCCCCGACGTGCGCGCCGCCGACGCGGAGCTCGCGCCGAGGGTGACCAGGGAGCTGCTGCGGGACATCGTGGCCGAGGTCCCGGACGCCTGGCTGTACGGCGAGGAGGGTTTCGCGACGCCGGACGACATCAGGACGGCGTACGTGGACTACCTCCACGCCCGCGTGCGGGCCTCCGCTGCCTGGCTCCCCACCGACTTCCCCTCACGGGAGGAACTCGCCGCCGAGGAGGCCCTCCGGGCGGCACGTACCCAGCAGGGCCGTCCGGGCTGGCTCAAGCGGGTCCCGGACCTGCACGGCAAGCCGGCGGCGGAACAGGATTGGTCGGTGCACCTCGGATGAGCGACGTCCGCCGCGTGGAGATCGAGTACTGCACCCGGTGCCGCTGGCTGCCGCGCGCGGCCTGGCTGGCGCAGGAGCTGCTGACGACGTTCGAGGCCGAGCTCACGGAGCTGGCGCTGAAGCCCGGCACCGGCGGGGTGTTCGTGGTGCGGGTGAACGACGAGGTCGTGTGGGACCGCCGTGAGCAGGGCTTCCCGGAGCCGACGGCGGTCAAGCGGCTCGTCCGCGACCGAGTGGCCCCGGGGAAGTCCCTGGGCCACTCGGACGGGCCGCAGTGAGCGTCAGCCCCTGAGCCGCCGGTACGCGGGCAGGGTGAGGAAGTCGACGTAGGTTTCGTCGAGGGCGACCTCCAGGAACAGGTCGTGGGCCTGCTGCCAGTGACCGGCGGCGAAGGCCTCCTCGCCCAGCTCGGCGCGGAGGGTGTCGAGGTCCTCGGCGGCGACCTTGCGGGCCAGCTCGGGGGTGGCCTTCTCACCGTTCTCGAACTCCACGCCCGCGTTGATCCACTGCCAGACCTGCGAGCGGGAGATCTCGGCGGTGGCCGCGTCCTCCATGAGGTTGAAGATGGCGACCGCGCCCAGACCGCGCAGCCAGGCCTCGATGTACCGGATGCCCACCTGCACGGCGTTGACCAGACCCGGGTACGTGGGCCGTGCGTCCAGCGAGTCGACCGCGATCAGCTCGGCGGCCTCGACGTGGACGTCCTCGCGGAGGCGGTCCTTCTGGTTCGGCCGGTCGCCGAGGACCTTGTCGAAGGACTCCATGGCGATCGGGACCAGGTCGGGGTGGGCGACCCAGGAGCCGTCGAAGCCGTCGCCGGCCTCCCGGTCCTTGTCGGCGCGGACCTTCTCGAAGGCCACCTTGTTGACCTCCGGGTCCCGGCGGGACGGGATGAAGGCCGCCATGCCGCCGATGGCGTGCGCGCCGCGCTTGTGGCAGGTGCGCACGAGGAGTTCGGTGTACGCGCGCATGAACGGGGCCGTCATCGTGACCGCGTTGCGGTCCGGGAGGACGAACTTCGGCCCGCCGTCACGGAAGTTCTTCACGATGGAGAACAGATAGTCCCAGCGGCCCGCGTTCAACCCCGAGGCGTGGTCGCGGAGTTCGTAGAGGATCTCCTCCATCTCGTACGCGGCCGTGATCGTCTCGATCAGGACGGTGGCGCGGACGGTGCCCTGCGGGATGCCGAGGTGGTCCTGCGCGAAGACGAACACCTCGTTCCACAGGCGGGCTTCCAGGTGCGACTCCGTCTTCGGGAGGTAGAAGTAGGGGCCCTTGCCGAGGTCGAGCAGCCGCTGCGCGTTGTGGAAGAAGTACAGGCCGAAGTCGACGAGGGCGCCGGGGACCGGGGTGCCGTCCGCGTCGACCAGGTGGCGCTCGTCGAGGTGCCAGCCGCGCGGGCGCATGACGACCGTCGCGAGCTCCTCGTTCGGCCGCAGGGCGTACGACTTTCCGCTCGCCGGGTCCGTGAAGTCGATGGCACGGGTGTAGGCGTCGGCCATGTTGACCTGGCCCAGGATCACGTTCTCCCAGGTGGGCGCCGAGGCGTCCTCGAAGTCCGCGAGCCAGATCCGGGCACCCGAGTTGAGGGCGTTGATGGTCATCTTGCGGTCGGTGGGGCCGGTGATCTCGACCCGGCGGTCCTCCAGGGCGGGGGGACAGGGGGCCACCCGCCAGGAGTCGTCGGCGCGGATCGCGGCGGTCTCCGGCAGGAAGTCGAGCGTGGAGGTGCGGGCGATCTCGGCGCGGCGTTCCGCGCGCCGGGCGAGGAGTTCGCCGCGGCGCGGGGTGAACCGCCGGTGCAGCTCGGCCACGAAGGCGAGCGCGGCCTCGGTGAGGACCTCCTCCTGGCGCGGCAGGGGCTCGGCGTCGACGATGGCCAGCGGGGACGGCGCTGGTGCGGACATGAGCGGTCACTTCCTTCAGCGAGCGTGGCACCGGGTGCCCTGGTGAAAGTGGATACTAGTTTCCTCATCGTGGAAGTTCAATGGATGTGGATGTCAGGGCGCCTCCGGGCCGGGGCGGAGCAGGGCGAGATCCTCGGGTGTGTCGATGTCGTACGGGAGGGCCGCGTCCCCGCACTCGACAAGGATCAGGTCGGCCGCGTGCGCCTTCAGATAGGCGCGCGCCCCCTGGTCGCCTCGCGCGCCGTGTGCCACGCCCGCCCAGTGGGCCGCCCCGAACAGCACGGGATGGCCGCGCACCCCGTCGTAGGCCGCGGCCGCCAGGGATCTCTCGCCCGTGTACGCGGTGAGCACCCGGGCCGCCGCCTGCGGTCCGATGCCCGGCTGGTCGACGAGCGACACCAGCGCCGCCCGCGCCCCCGTCCCGGCCAGCGAGTCCAGCCCGGCCCGCAGCGAGGAGCCCATGCCCTCCTCCCACTCCGGGTTCTCCACGAGCACGCACCCCTCCAGTCGCGCCCGCTCCCGTACGGCCTGGGCGGCGGCCCCCAGCACCACGTGCACGCGCGCGCAGCCGGCCGCCCGCAGCACCCCCGCCGCATGCTCCACCAACGGCCGTCCCCGGTACGTCAGCAGCGCCTTCGGGCGCCCCCCGAGCCGCCGCCCGCCCCCGGCCGCGAGCAGCAGGCCGGCGACCTCGTCCACGTCGTACGTCATGGATCCTGCATACCGCACACCGGTGACACCCGGCGGATCACGCTGCGCAGCAAGTCGGTGACGCAGCGGACTGGCGCCCGCGGCCCGAGGTGGCGTTAACTGGGCGCCCGCACCGTCCGGGGTCCGACCGACACCCGGCGCGGGAACATGCACGCGCACAACGGGGTGCGAGGGGGAGGACTGTGTTGCGGAGCGTGGAGCAGAGGCCTGTGACCGGCAGCGACAAGGACCCGCGGGTGGTGGAGCTGCGCTCCGCCGTGTCCCGGCTGCGCCGGGAACTCGCCGCACACCCCGCGGAGTTCCCGGACCGGGACATCGCGGAGGAGGAACTCGCCGCCCTCGACGCCATGGCATCGGGCGGCGCCCCCGAGATACCGCACCTGCGCCGCTCCCTGCTCCTCATCGCCGGAGCCATCGGCTCGGTCAGCGCCCTCGCCCGCGGCCTCAGCGAGGTGCGGGACGCGGTCAACCGGTTCGGCGAGCCGCCACGCCGCTGAGGCGCCCTGGACGTCGGGGGCGCCGCGCGCCGTAGACCGGCCGAAGACCTGCGGGGCGCGTTTCCGCGGTGGGGTCGGCCCGGTCGAGGCCTTCGGGGTGCGCTTCCGCCGTAGGGCCGACCGGCGGAAGGACCTTTGGGGCGCGTTTCCGCGGTGGCGCCGACCGGCCGATCGAAGGCTTTCGGGGCGCGCTTCCGCCGTAGCGCCGCCAGCCTAAAACCTTTGGGGCGCGTTTCCGCGAGGGCGCCGACCGGCCGATCGAAGGCTTTCGGGGCGCGCTTCCGCCGTAGGGCCGCCAGCGCAGGACCTTTGGGGCACGTTTCCGCGGTGGCGCCGACCGGTCGAAGGCCTTCGTGGGCGCTTCCGCCTCGGGGCGCGCTTCCGCCTAGCGCCGACCGGCCGGGAACCCCGAGGTGCGCTCCCGGACGCAGGGCCGGCGGGCCGTCCCGTCCCGGATCCCTCGCCGCCACCCCCTGGGCCGCTCGGCCACTGCGCCGCGGAGCCGTCTGAGGGCCGCCGCCCCGAGGCCGCGGAGCCGGTCTGCGGACCGCCGAGCCCGAGGCCGCTCGCTGGACCGCCGAGCCCGAGGCCGCTCGTTCGCTAGAGCGCCGAGCCCGAGTTCGCCAGGGCCTGGGCCAGTTCGGCCGCCACCTGCTGCAGCACCGGCACGATCCGTTCCGTGGCGGCCTCCGTGACGCGCCCCGCGGGGCCGGAGATGGAGATGGCCGCCGCGGTGGGGGAGTCGGGGACCGACACCGCGAGGCAGCGCACACCGATCTCCTGCTCGTTGTCGTCGACGGCGTAGCCCGCGCGCCGCACGTCCGCCAGCGCCGCGAGGAAACCCTCCGGCGTGGTGATCGTCTTCTCGGTGGCGGCCGGCATGCCCGTACGGGCGAGCAGGGCACGCACCTCGGGGTCCGGGAACCCCGCGAGCAGTGCCTTGCCCACCCCCGTGGAGTGCGGCAGCACCCGGCGCCCCACCTCGGTGAACATCCGCATCGAGTGCTTCGACGGCACCTGCGCCACATAGACGATCTCGTCCCCGTCGAGCAGCGCCATGTTCGCCGTCTCACCGGTCTCCTCGACCAGCCGCGCCAGATACGGCCGGGCCCAGGTGCCGAGCAGCCGGGACGCCGACTCGCCGAGCCGGATCAGCCGCGGGCCGAGCGCGTAGCGGCGGTTGGGCTGCTGACGGACGTACCCGCAGACGACCAGGGTGCGCATCAGCCGGTGGATGGTGGGCAGCGGCAGCCCGCTGCTCGCGGACAGCTCGCTCAGCCCGACCTCGCCGCCCGCGTCCGCCATCCGCTCCAGCAGGTCGAAGGCGCGCTCGAGGGACTGGACCCCTCCGCCGGCGGACCGGGCGGAGTCGGAGGTGCGGGCGCTCGACGTCGGCACGGCGCGTTCCTTTCGACACTGGCGGAAAGAGCTCTGGCGGGAAGAGCTGAAGCCTACCCGGCGGTCGGTTGACTCCTCGGTGGCGCGTCGCTACGTTCTGCTTGCTGGAATGTTATTTCCACTTCATGAAAACATCCAGAGTGGCGACGGTGGGGGCACTCTGAAAGGGGGCGCCCTTGACGGCGCGCGAGCCCGGGAGGAAGACTCCTTCAACAGAACGTTGAATTCCGTTACGCGGAAGTAAACGGCGGCAGAGAGGGGTCAGGGTGTCCGACGCTCAACTGGTGCTGCGCTCGACGCGCGTCATCACTCCCGAAGGGACGCGCGCCGCCTCGGTGGCCGTGTCCGACGGGACGATCACCGCCGTCCTGCCGTACGACGCCGAAGTCCCCGCCGGGGCCCGGGTGGAGGACCTCGGGGACGACGTCCTGCTGCCCGGCCTGGTCGACACACATGTGCACGTCAACGACCCCGGCCGCACCCACTGGGAGGGCTTCTGGACCGCCACGCGCGCGGCGGCGGCCGGCGGCATCACCACCCTCGTCGACATGCCCCTGAACTCCCTCCCGCCCACCACGACCGTCGACCACCTGCGCGTCAAGCGGGAGGTCGCCGCCGACAAGGCGCACATCGACGTCGGCTTCTGGGGCGGCGCCCTGCCCGACAACGTCAAGGACCTCCGCCCGCTGCACGACGCCGGCGTCTTCGGCTTCAAGGCGTTCCTGTCGCCCTCCGGCGTCGACGAGTTCCCGCACCTGGCCCAGGACGCGCTGACCCGCTCGCTGACGGAGATCGCCGGCTTCGACGGCCTGCTCATCGTCCACGCCGAGGACCCGCACCACCTCGACGCCGCCCCGCAGCGCGGCGGCCCCCGCTACGCCGACTTCCTGGCCAGCCGCCCCCGCGCCGCCGAGGACACGGCCGTCGCCGCGCTGATCGAGCGGGCGAAACGCCTCCACGCGCGCGTGCACGTGCTGCACCTGTCCTCCAGCGACGCGCTGCCGCTGATCGCGGCCGCCAAGGCGGAGGGGGTCCGCATCACGGCCGAGACCTGCCCCCACTACCTCACCCTCACCGCCGAGGAGGTCCCGGACGGCGCCAGCGAGTTCAAGTGCTGCCCGCCCATCCGCGAGGCCGCCAACCAGGACCTGCTCTGGCAGGCCCTCGCCGACGGCACCCTCGACTGCGTCGTCACGGACCACTCCCCGTCGACGGCCGACCTGAAGACCGAGGACTTCGCGACGGCCTGGGGCGGCATCTCCGGCCTTCAGCTCAGCCTCGCGGCGGTCTGGACCGAGGCCCGCCGACGCGGGCACGGCCTGGAGGACGTGGTCCGCTGGATGGCGGTGAACACCGCGCGGCTCGTGGGCCTGGACGCCCGCAAGGGGGCCATCGAGGCGGGCAAGGACGCCGACTTCGCCGTCCTCGCCCCCGACGCCGCCTTCACCGTCGACCCCGCGTCGCTCCAGCACCGCAACCGGGTCACCGCGTACGCCGGCCGGACCCTGTACGGCGTCGTCAGGTCCACCTGGCTGCGCGGCGAACGGATCGTCGCGGACGGCGAATTCACCGCACCGAAGGGCGCCCTGCTCACCCGCCCCCACTGAACCCACCCGCACCGGCCGATCCCGAAAGGCACACCCCGTGGCAGCGATACCGACGTTCACCGGCGACGCGAACCCCTACGGCGGCGGCGACCCGTACGCGGACTACCGCACCGCCGACCTCCCCTTCACCCACCTCGCCGATCTCGCCGACCGGCGGCTCGGCGCCGCCGTCATCGCCGCCAACGACGAGTTCTTCGCCGAGCGGGAGAACCTGCTGCTGCCCCACCGCGCCGAGTTCGACCCCGAGCGCTTCGGCCACAAGGGCAAGATCATGGACGGCTGGGAGACCCGCCGCCGCCGGGGCGCCGGTGCCGACCACCCCTGGCCCACGGCCGGGGACCACGACTGGGCCCTGGTCCGCCTCGGCGCCCCCGGGGTGATCCGCGGGATCGTCGTCGACACCGCCCACTTCCGCGGCAACTACCCGCAGGCGGTCTCGGTCGAGGGCACGTCCGTCCCCGGCACCCCCTCCCCGGAGGACCTCCTCGGCGACGACGTGAAGTGGACGACCCTCGTCCCGCGCACCCCCGTGGGCGGCCACGCGGCGAACGGGTTCGCCGTCTCGGTGGAACAGCGCTTCACCCACCTGCGCGTCAACCAGCACCCCGACGGCGGCATCGCCCGCCTCCGGGTCCACGGCGACGTCGTACCGGACCCCGCGTGGCTGGAGCTCCTCGGCACCTTCGACGTGGTCGCCCTGGAGAACGGCGGCCGGGCCGAGGACGCCTCCGACCGCTTCTACTCACCCCCGTCGAACACGATCCGCCCCGGCCGCTCCCGCCGGATGGACGACGGCTGGGAGACCCGCCGCCGACGCGACCGGGGCCACGACTGGATCCGCTACCGCCTGGTCGCCCAGTCCGTGATCCGCGCCGTGGAGATCGACACCGCGTACCTCAAGGGCAACAGCGCCGGCTGGGCCTCGGTCTCGGTGCGGGACGGCGAGGACGGCGAGTGGACCGAGATCCTGCCGCGCACCCGCCTCCAGCCCGACACCAACCACCGCTTCGCCCTCCCGGCCCCGGCCGTCGCCACCCACGCGCGCGTGGACATCCACCCCGACGGCGGAATCTCCCGCCTCCGCCTGCACGGCTCCCTGACGCAAGCGGGGGCGACCACGCTGACCGCCCGCCACCAGGAACTGGGCGGCTGACCTCCACGTATGTCACCCGCCACGTCCGCGCCCTCGCGGACCGGCCGCAGCGCCGTGGCCGCACCAACGGACGCCGACCCCAGATCACACCCGGCGAGCGGAACTCTTCCCTCCACCTCCCGCGTTCTCTCCTTGTGACCCTGAAGCAAGACATCGTCGGCAACGCCATGCAGATGGCGGTCGTCAACCTCGCCCCCGGCCAGACCGTGTACTGCGAAGCCGGAAAGTTCCTGTTCAAGACCACGAACGTGACCATGGAGACCCGTCTGGGCGGCCCCGCGGGCAGCGACGGCCGGCAGACGCAGAGCGGCGCCGGCGGCGGCATGGGCGGCATGCTGCGCCAGGCCATGGGCACCGCCATGCAGGTCGGCCAGCGCGCCCTCGCGGGCGAGTCGCTGGCGTTCCAGTACTTCACCGCCCAGGGCGGCGAGGGCACCGTCGGCTTCGCGGGCGTGCTCCCGGGCGAGATGCGCGCCCTGGAGCTGAACGGCACGCGCGCGTGGTTCGCCGAGAAGGACGCCTTCGTCGCCGCGGAGTCCACCGTCGACTTCGGCATCGCCTTCCAGGGCGGCCGTACCGGCATGAAGGGCGGCGAGGGCTTCGTCCTGGAGAAGTTCACCGGGCACGGCACGGTGATCATCGCCGGGGCGGGGAACTTCATCGACCTGAACCCGGCCGACTTCGGCGGCCGCGTCGAGGTCGACACCGGCTGCGTGGTCGCCTTCGAGGAGGGCATCCAGTACGGCGTCCAGCGCGTCGGCGGACTCAACCGCCAGGGCCTCATGAACGCGGTCTTCGGCGGCGAGGGCCTCTCCCTGGCCACCCTGGAGGGCAACGGCCGGGTCATCCTGCAGTCCCTCACCATCGAGAGCCTCGCCAACGCCCTGAAGAAGGCGCAGGGCGGCGACAAGCAGGGGCCGACGGGCGGACTGTTCTCGACGAACGTGGGCTGAGTCCGGGCGCACCGATGAGTTGCGGGTGCCGGCGGGGTCTGAGGTGATGACAACAGACCCCCCGCGAGAAAGCAGGCACCCGCCATGGGCAAGCTGGTCTCCACCATCTTCGTCACCCTCGACGGCGTCTACCAGGCCCCCGGCGGGCCCGAGGAGGACACCCGGGACGGCTTCGAGCACGGCGGCTGGAGCTTCCCGTACGGCGACGACGACTTCGGCGCGTTCATCAACGAGGTCTTCGGCGGCGTCGGGGCGTTCCTCCTCGGCCGGCGCACCTACGACATCTTCGCCTCGTTCTGGCCGAAGGTGACCGACCCCGCCGACCCGGTCGCCGGCAAGCTGAACGCCCTGCCGAAGTACGTCCCCTCCTCGACGCTCATCGACCCGGGCTGGGCCGGCACCACGGTCCTCGGCGGCGACCTCGCCAAGGAGGTCACGGCGCTGAAGGAGAACACCGACGGCGAACTCCAGGTGCACGGCAGCGGCGCGCTCGTCCAGTCCCTGCTGGCCCTGGACCTGGTCGACACGCTCCACCTGCTGAGCTTCCCGGTGGTCCTCGGCACCGGCCGCCGCTTCTTCGCCGACGGCGCCGTCCCGACGGCGTTCCGCCGCACCGGCGGGCGGGTCACCGGCGCCGGCGTCTCCATCCAGACGTACGCGTTCGACGGGCGCCCGCGCTACGGGTCGTACGCCCTCCCGGAGGAGGACGGGGCGAACGGCTAGCCGCGGGTTAAATCCCCGAAAACTCAACGGACTTGACGGGAAAATCCTCCGACTTGTCATTGACATGCCATGGTCTACGCGCGTCATCATGAGGGCATGCGATTCCCCCCACGCATCACCCGCCCAGGTGCCTCGGCGGCCCTCCTGTCCGCCCTGCTCGTCGGCGGCACCGTCTCCGCGTCGACGGCGCACGCCGCGGTCGGCAGCGTCTGCTACGGCGATCTGCCGTCCCAGGCGTACGACACGCTCGAACTGATCGAGCAGGGCGGACCGTTCCCGTACGCGCAGGACGGGGCCGTCTTCCAGAACCGGGAAGGCGTCCTGCCGGCCCGGTCCACCGGCTACTACCACGAGTACACGGTCAAGACGCCGGGCTCCTCCACCCGCGGCGCGCGCCGCGTCGTCACCGGCAAGAGGACCGACGAGGACTTCTACACGGCTGACCACTACGCGACGTTCGACCTGATCGACTACGACTGCTGACTCTCCCCCCACGGATCAGCGCGCGTCAGCCCTGAGGAACAGCGCGAGCGCTCCCACCCCGTGCCCCGCGGCCACCCCCCACGCACCCCGGCCGCGGGGCACCGGCATGTCCGCCGGAACTCCCGCTTCCCGCAGGGGGGAAAGAACGCCATTTGTGGCATCCCGTGGCGATGTATCGATTCGGCGAACCGATGCGCAATGTGGAGGACGTGTGTGCTTTGTGTGATTGAATCACGCACAACTCGGCCAGGTGGCTTGATCTGATCGACCGGTTCCCCCGTGTCCTGCATCCCCTGTCAGGACTGCCGGCGCTCGGGTCGAGGCCACCCGGCCGAGTCGCTCCGCACCGGAAGGGATCCCTATGTCCGCCACCGTCTCCAACTTCTACTACGGTGCGGTGACCCCGGTTTCCGCCTATCTGATGGCCTGTCTGGGGGCGGCGCTCGGGCTGCGGTGCACCACCAGATCGCTGCGGCGCCCGCACCGCAGGGCCGCCTGGCTGGCGCTGGGCGCGGTGTCGATCGGCTGCGGCATCTGGACCATGCACTTCATCGCCATGATCGGCTTCAGCGTCCAGGGCGCCCTGGTCGGCTACGACCCGACGAAGACGCTCCTCAGCCTCGTCGTCGCGATCGTCGTCGTCGCCCTCGGCGTGTTCCTGGTCGGCCACCGGGGCGGCTCACCCGTGAACCTGGCCCTCGCCGGCACGGTCACCGGTCTCGGTGTCGCCGCCATGCACTACCTCGGCATGGGCGCCATCCACACCAACGGCACCCTGCACTACGACACGCCGACCGTGGCGCTGTCCGTCGCGATCGCCGTCGCGGCCGCCACGGCGGCCCTGTGGGCGGCGGTCTCCATCCACAAGCTGTGGTCGAGCCTGGGCGCGGCCCTGGTCATGGGCGTGGCCGTGACGGGCATGCACTACACCGGCATGGCCGCGGTCTCCGTCCACCTCACCGGCACCTCCGCCGTCGGCCAGTCGTCCACCAACCTCCTGTCGTTCCTCCTCGTCATGCTCGCCGGCCCCCTCGCGGTCCTGCTGATCGCCGCGGTGATCGTCATGTTCGACCCGGACATGATGCTCGGCGACGACGACTGGGACCACGCGGCGCCCGCGGCCCCGCAGCCGGCCCGGCAGCCGTCCCCTCCGTCGCCGCCGCACACCTCCTGGTAGGGGCGCCGACCCGCGCCCTCAGCCCGACTTCCGGCTCTCCGCGGCGGCGAACAGCGTGAACGCCGGCACCACCACGCGACGCTCATACCGGCGAGCCTCGCCGGGCCGGGCGGCACTGCTGGCCGACCGGGAGGGCGCGACCTTCAGGGACGGTCGGGCGCAGCGGCCGTGCGGCGGGACCCCGCGGACGGAAGGCGCTACGGCGCCGGGACCGCCGCGTCGAAAGTCGACGGGGGTGCGACCTTGGTAGACGGTCCCGCCGGCAGGGAGGTGCCGGCGCCCTCCGCTGCGTAGATTTGTGGGCCATGAGGGGACAGGACGTGGCGGTACGGACACCGGACGCGCTGCACACCGCGCCGGGGCTCGTACGGCGCCGATGGCTGCTGCCGTCCGCGCTGGTCACCGAGCTCGATCCGGACGGGGCGGCGGGGCGGCGGCCCCGGCGCACCGCGCGGGACTGGGCCGTGGACGTCACCTGCTTCCTGCTCGCCGTCGTCGTCGGCCTGCTCGCCGCCGAGAGCCTGGGCGACGACAGGGATCTGCCGCGCGCCCTCGTCGTCACCGACCAGCTGCTGGGCGTGCTGTCGTGCGCCGCGCTGTGGCTGCGCCGCCGCTGGCCGCTCGGCCTCGCCGTGGCGATGATCCCCGTCGGATACCTCTCCGACACGGCGGGCGGCGCCTGCGTGATCGTCCTGTTCACCCTCGCCGTGCACCGCCCCTTCCGGTACGTGGCGTTCGTCGGCGGCGCCAACCTCGCCCTGATACCGCTGTTCTTCTGGCTGCGCCCCGAACCCGACCTCACGTACCCGGCGGCGGTGGTGTCCACCGCGTTCGCCACCGTCGCGGTCATCGGCTGGGGCATGTTCGTACGGTCCAAGCGGCAGCTCATGCTGAGCCTGCGCGACCGGGCCCGGCGCGCCGAGACCGAGGTGCGGCTGCGGGCCGAACAGGCCCAGCGGCTGGCGCGCGAGGCCATCGCGCGCGAGATGCACGACGTGCTCGCCCACCGGCTGACCCTGCTCAGCGTGCACGCCGGAGCGCTGGAGTTCCGCCCGGACGCCCCCCGCGAGGAGATCGCGCGGGCGGCCGGCGTCATCCGGGAGAGCGCCCACGAGGCCCTCCAGGACCTGCGCGAGATCATCGGCGTCCTGCGGGCCGGGGAACCCGACGACGGCGGGCGCCCGCAGCCGACGCTGGCCGCCCTGGACGCCCTGGTGGCCGAGTCCCGCGAGGCCGGCCTGAAGGTCACCCTCGACCAGCGCGTCACCGATCCCGGCGCCGTGCCCGCCTCCGTCGGCCGCACCGCCTACCGCATCACCCAGGAATGCCTCACCAACGTCCGCAAGCACGCCCCGGGCACGGAGGCCGAGGTCGGCGTCGCGGGCGGCCCGGGCGAGGGCCTCACCCTCGTCGTCCGCAACGCCGCGCCCGACGGCGACGTACCGCACGTCCCCGGGTCCGGCCAGGGCCTGATCGGGCTGACCGAACGGGCCACCCTGGCCGGCGGACGACTGGAGCACGGACCCTGTCAGGACGGCGGGTTCGAGGTGCGCGGATGGCTGCCGTGGCCCGGGACGGCCTGATGACACCAGCCCGAACCACGCCTGCCCGAACCGTGGTTGTGTAAGGCCATGACTGCGATCCGACTCCTCCTCGTCGACGACGATCCGCTGGTGCGCGCCGGTCTGTCCCTCATGATGGGCGGCGCCGACGACATCGAGATCGTCGGCGAGGCCGCCGACGGCGGGGAGGCCGAGGCGCTCGTCGACCGTGTCCGGCCCGACGTCGTCCTCATGGACATCCGGATGCCGGCCGTGGACGGCCTGACCGCCACGGAACGGCTGCGCCGCCGTCAGGACGCCCCGCAGGTCGTGGTCCTCACCACCTTCCACGCCGACGAACAGGTGCTGCGCGCCCTGCGCGCGGGCGCCGCCGGTTTCGTCCTCAAGGACACCCCGCCCGCCGAGATCCTCGACGCCGTACGCCGGGTCGCGGGCGGCGACCCCGTGCTCTCGCCCACCGTCACCCGCCAGCTCATGGACCACGCGGCCGGCTCGGCCGCCGACACCCGGCGCACCCGCGCGCGCGAGCGGCTCGCCGCCCTCGGGGAGCGCGAGCGGGAGGTCGCCGTCGCGGTCGGCCGGGGTCTGTCCAACGCCGAGATCGCCGCCGCGCTCTTCATGAGCGTCGCCACCGTCAAGGCCCACGTCTCCCGCATCCTGGCCCGGCTCGGCCTCAACAACCGTGTGCAGATCGCCCTGCTCGCGTACGACGCGGGTCTGCTCGACGAGGACGGGCACTAGGCGCGGCGCCCGCGCGTTGGGAGGGGTGACGGGGAGGGGGAATCCCATGACCACGGTGATCGACCTGGGGGAGTACGGCGACGCGTTCCGGCGGGACCCGCACCCGGTGTACGCGCTGCTGCGTGAGCGCGGCCCGGTGCACCGGGTGCGGCTGCCCGCGCCCGACGCCCACCACGAGACCTGGCTCGTCGTGGGGTACGCGGAGGCACGCGCCGCGTTCGCCGACCCCCGGCTGTCCAAGGACGGCCGCCGCATCGGCGTCACCTTCCTCGACGAGGAACTGATCGGCACGTACCTGCTGACCGCCGACCCGCCGCAGCACACACGGCTGCGCTCGCTGGTCTCCCGCGCCTTCACCGCGCGCCGCGTGGAGGAGATGCGGCCGAGGATCCAGCGGCTCACCGACGACCTGCTCGACGCGATGCTGCCGGCGGGCCGCGCCGACCTGGTGGAGTCCCTCGCCTACCCGCTGCCCATCACGGTCATCTGCGAACTGCTCGGCGTCCCCGAACTCGACCGCGCCGCGTTCCGCAAGCTGTCCACCGAGGCCGTCGCGCCCACCAGCGCGGAGAGCGAGTACGACGCGTTCGTGCGGCTCGCCGAGTACCTCACCGAGCTGATCGAGGACAAGCGGTGCGCGGGCCCCAGCGGGGACCTCCTGAGCGATCTGATCCGCATCACGGCGCAGGACGGCGACCGGCTCTCGCCGGGCGAACTGCGCGGCATGGCGTTCGTCCTGCTCATCGCCGGACACGAGACGACGGTCAACCTCATCACCAACGCCGTCCACGCCCTGCTCAGTCATCCGGACCAACTTGTCGCCCTGCGCGCCGACATGAGTCTCCTGGACGGCGCGGTCGAAGAGGCCCTGCGCTACGAGGGCCCGGTGGAGAACGCCACGTTCCGCTTCGCCGCCGAGCCGTTGGAGATCGCCGGCACGCCGATCGCCGCGGGTGAGCCGGTGATGATCGGTCTCACGGCCGCCGACCGGGACGCGGGGCGGTACCCCGACCCCGACCGTTTCGACATCCGTCGCGACACCCGCGGCCATCTCGCCTTCGGGCACGGCATCCACTACTGCCTGGGCGCCCCGCTGGCGCGCCTCGAAGCGCGCACGGCCCTGCGGTCGCTGCTCGAGCGCACACCCGCCCTGGCCCTCGACGGGCCGCCGGGCGAGTGGCTTCCGGGGCCCTTGATGAGGGGGACGCGGAGTCTGCCGGTGCGGTGGTAGGGGGGCGGGGCGAGTGTGAGGGGTGCGGGTGCGTCGGGGCTGGTCGCGCGGTTCCCCGCACCCCTGGGCCGGGCGGCTGGAACGTGGTTTCTATGCTCCCGGGATCTCTGCCAGGGACACCGGTCTGTGGTCCCGGTGGGAGATGGCGCAGGCCTCCGCGATGCGGAAGGCCTGGAGGGCCTCCCTGCCGTCGCAGGGGTTGGGGCGCTCTCCCCGCAGCACCTCCACGAAGGCGATGAGCTCCGCCTCGTACGCGGGCCCGAAGCGCTCCAGGAAGCCGCCCCAGGGCTTGTCCGCGGCCGGGGGACCGGTCGGTTCGGTGGAGGCGATGGGCGTACGGTCGTCCAGACCGACCACGATCTGGTCGCGCTCCCCGGCCAGCTCCATGCGGACGTCGTAGCCGGCGCCGTTCAGCCGGGTCGTGGTGGCGGTGGCGAGGGTGCCGTCGTCGAGGGTGAGAACGGCCGCCGCCGTGTCGAGGTCCCCCGCGGCCCGGAACATCGCGGGACCCGCGTCGGACCCCGCGGCGTACACCTCCCGCACCTCGCGCCCGGTCACCCAGCGCAGACAGTCGACGTCGTGGATCAGTGCGTCCCGGTAGATCCCGCCGGACACCGGCAGCCACGCGGAGGGCGGCGGCGACTGGTCGGAGGTCAGCGCCCGTACGGTGTGCAGCCGCCCGAGCCGACCGGACCGTACGGCCTCGCGGGCGCCCGTGTAGCCCGCGTCGAAGCGGCGCTGGAACCCCATCTGCAGGACCGTTCCGGCGGCCTCGACCTCGGCGATCGCCTGTAAGGTCCCCGCCAGGTCCAGGGCGATGGGCTTCTCGCAGAACACCGGAAGCCCGGAGCGCGCTGCCCGACCGATCAGTTCGGCGTGCGCCGAGGTGGCCGTGGTGATCACGACCGCGTCCACGCCCCAGCGGAAGATCTCGTCCACCCCGGGGGCGGCCGTCTCACCCAGCCGCAGCGCGAGCTCCTGCGCCCGCGCGGGGTCCGCGTCCGTCAGGATCAGGGATCCGACCTCGCGGTGACGGCTGAGTGTGTTCGCATGAATGGTGCCGATGCGGCCCGTCCCGATGACCCCGATGCGCATGAAAACAAAGTGACGGCGCAGCCCGCACGCTGTCAATCCGTATGTCCGGACAACCGAACTACACAACTTCCCGTCAACAGCGCTCGGGGCTACGCTCGGCGGGTGCCGAAACCAGACGTGGACCCGACCGTGCAGCTCGAACTCCGTGTGGACCGTAGCTCGCCGGTGCCGTTGTACTTCCAGCTCTCCCAGCAGCTCGAGGCCGCGATCGAGCACGGATCGCTCACCCCCGGCAGCCTCCTGGGCAACGAGATCGAGCTCGCCGCCCGGCTCGGCCTGTCCCGCCCGACCGTGCGCCAGGCCATCCAGTCGCTCGTCGACAAGGGCCTGCTGGTGCGCCGCCGGGGCGTCGGCACCCAGGTCGTGCACAGCCAGGTCAAGCGCCCGCTGGAGCTCAGCAGCCTCTACGACGACCTGGAGGCGGCCGGCCAGCGCCCCGCCACCACCGTCCTCGCCAACACGCTCGTCCCCGCCTCCGCCGAGGTCGCCGCCGCGCTCGCGGTCGCCGAGGGCAGCGAGGTGCACCGCGTGGAACGGCTCCGGCTCGCGCACGGCGAGCCGATGGCGTACCTCTGCAACCACATCCCGTCCGGCCTGCTCGACCTCGACAGCGGCCAGCTCGAGGCCACCGGCCTCTACCGCCTGATGCGCGCCGCCGGGATCACCCTCCACAGCGCCCGCCAGTCCATCGGCGCCCGCGCCGCCACCCCCGCCGAGGCCGACCGCCTCGCCGAGGACCCCGGCGCCCCCCTCCTCACCATGCAACGCACCACCTTCGACGACACCGGCCGCGCGGTCGAGTTCGGCGACCACATCTACCGCCCGACCCGCTACTCCTTCGAGTTCCAGCTCCTCGTACGGTCCTGAGAGCATGGTGCGGGGAGGGGCCACTGCGGTCCCGTCGTCCCGACGAACAAGGGCCGAGCGGTCCGGCCCGAAGGGGCGCGGGGAACCGCGCGACAAGCCACGACGCACCTGCGGACGGCGATGTACGGGACCGCCCCCCTGCTGCCCCGCTCGGCGCCTGCCCCGAGGGTGAGGCACAATCGGCGACGATGAGCACCTACGGCAACTTCAGCGCCCCCATCGGCTCCAGGCGCGCCCCCGCGCTGCGCACGGTGGGCACCCGTGAGCGCCGCTCGCACCTCACCGCACCCCGTGTGCCGACGGTCGGCATCGACATCGGCGGTACCAAGGTGATGGCGGGCGTCGTCGACGCCGACGGCAACATCCTGGAGAAGGTCCGCACCGAGACCCCCGACAAGTCCAAGAGCCCCAAGGTCGTCGAGGACACGATCGTCGAGCTGGTCCTGGACCTGTCCGACCGCCACGACGTGCACGCCGTCGGCATCGGCGCGGCCGGCTGGGTCGACGCCGACCGCAACCGCGTCCTGTTCGCCCCCCACCTGTCCTGGCGCAACGAGCCGCTGCGCGACCGCCTCTCCGGCCGCCTCTCGGTCCCCGTCCTCGTGGACAACGACGCCAACACCGCCGCCTGGGCGGAGTGGCGCTTCGGCGCCGGTCGCGGCGAGGACCACCTGGTCATGATCACGCTGGGCACCGGCATCGGCGGCGCGATCCTGGAGGACGGCCAGGTCAAGCGGGGCAAGTACGGCGTCGCCGGTGAGTTCGGCCATATGCAGGTCGTGCCCGGCGGACACCGCTGCCCGTGCGGCAACCGCGGCTGCTGGGAGCAGTACAGCTCCGGGAACGCCCTGGTCAGAGAGGCCAAGGAGCTGGCCGCGGCGGACTCCCCGGTGGCGTACGGGATCATCGAGCACGTCAAGGGACAGATCGGTGACATCAGCGGCCCGATGATCACGGAGCTGGCCCGCGAGGGCGACGCCATGTGCGTCGAGCTGCTCCAGGACATCGGCCAGTGGCTCGGCGTCGGCATCGCCAACCTGGCCGCCGCGCTCGACCCCTCCTGCTTCGTGATCGGCGGCGGGGTGTCCGCCGCCGACGACCTGCTGATCGCCCCCGCGCGCGACGCCTTCAAGCGTCAGCTCACCGGGCGCGGCTACCGCCCCGAGGCCCGGATCGTCCGCGCCCAGCTCGGCCCCGAGGCCGGCATGGTCGGCGCCGCCGACCTCGCGCGTCTGGTCGCCCGCCGCTTCCGGCGCGCCAAGCGGCGCCGCGTCGAGCGCTACGAGCGCTTCGAACGGTTCACCGACGCCGCCCGCCGCACCCGGGACACGGCATGATCCAGGCACCACCCCGCACGACCCCCACGGCCGCAACCGGCCGTGGGACTCGCACCACCAGGGACACCGCATGACCGCCTCGCTGCCCCGCCAGGCGGCGCCCCCCGACGAGCCGTCCCGGCCGCCGGAGGACCGCCGCCATGTGATCCGGCGCAGGGCGCTCACCCTGCTGATCATCGTGCTGCTGATCGGCGTCCCGGCCGGCTATCTGGTGATCTCCGCGAACCAGAGCCGCGACAGCGGCAAGGACAAGGAGGCGAAGTACTCGGCGACCGGTCTGACCGCCGGCTGGCCCTCGAAGGTCCAGCGCCGCCTCTACCGGGTGCCGGTCCCGCACCCCTCCAACCAGGTCGCCTACTACGAGACCAACAACTGGAAGACCAGCCGGCTCTACGTGCAGTTCCAGACCACGCACGCAGGCCTCGACCAGTTCCTCGCGCAGATCGGCGTCGACCGGGCCGACCTCAAACAGGGCGACCTCACCATCAGCGCCCGCGACCAGGGCATCACGGGCTGGCGGTTCACGGGGCCGGGCGCCCGCAAGGGCGAGTTCTACGGCCTCGTCGTCGAGAAGAAGAACCCCACGCCCACCCTGGACGTCGTCGTGAACTACGGCAACCCCGTCTACCCGTTCGTGTACGTCGTCTCCCGCACGGTTCCCTAGCCCCGGGGCCGATTGGACAGAACAACCGGAAGACAGCCCAGCAGGGCGTCAGTCAGACCCCGAGCCACGGCCGCCGGAACCTGAGTATCAGCATCAATGTCAGACCCCGCCCGTAGAGTCGAAGACGAGTGATCCGACATGCGGGCGGGAGGAGGACAGTGCGTACGGACGACAGGTCTCCGGCGGACCGGGCGGGCGTCCCGGCGCGCCTCGCCGCGCTCTTCCTGCCCGCCCCGCTGCCGCGCGAGGGCCGGATGGCCTTCTGGGACCCGACGGCCGCCTGGGACCCGCGGCAGGACCCACCGCCCGCCCCGGTGGACCTGACGGAGCTGACCGTCGTCCGCCCGCACGGCACCTCCGTCCGCCGCGCGCGGATCCCCGCCCTGACGCTGCCCCTGGACCGGGCGCTCCCGCTGCTGGTGCGCGCCCGCCGCGACCCCGCCGCCCACCCCGCCACCGCCTGCTGGGGCGCGGCCGCCCTGCACGCGCTCCGGCTCACCGCCCGCGGACGCCTGCTGCCCGGACTGACCCCCTCCGGCCACGACGCCTGGCGGGCCGGCCCCCTCGACCCGCAGGACATCGCGCATCTTCGCGCGGTCGCCGCCGCCCTGCCCCACGAGGGGCACGCCGTCCCCCTGCCCGGCCCCGGCCCGCTCCGGCTGCCGCAGCCGGAGGCCCTGATGCGCGCCTTCCTCGACGCCGTCGCGGACACCCTGCCGCGCACCCCGGCCGCTCCGTACGCGGCCGGGAAGCCCTACGCCGACCGCCGGCCCCAGCGGCTGCCCGGCGCCCAGGACTGGGCGGCGGAGGTCGCCGCCGGCATGGACGCGGGCGTGCGGATCTCGCTCCGCCTCGACCTGTCCGCGTACGACATGTTCGACACCTCCGACGACGCGGGGCGGGCCCGCAGCGCCGGCACCGCCATCGTCCAGGTGCACAGCCTCGCCGACCCCACCCTCGTCACCGACGCGGCGGCCCTGTGGGCGGGCGAGGCGGACGCGGCCTTCGGACCCCGCGCGCGTGTGGACGCCGCCCTCGCCGTGCGGCGTGCGGCGCGCGTGTGGCCGCCGCTGGCCCGGCTCGCCGACCAGGACGCGCCGGACGTACTGGCCCTGTCCGAGGACGAGTTGAGCGACCTGCTCGGCGTGGCGGCGACCCGGCTCGCGGCGGCCGGGGTCGCCGTGCACTGGCCCAGGGACCTCGCGCAGGACCTCGCCGCGACCGCGGTGGTACGGCCCGCGCCGGGCTCGGCGACCGACGGCACCGGCTTCTTCGACAGCGAGGAACTGCTGCAGTTCCGCTGGCAGTTGGCGCTCGGCGGCGACCCCCTCAGCGAGGCCGAGATGGACACGCTGGCCGAGGCCCACCGCCCGGTGGTGCGGCTGCGCGACCAGTGGGTCCTGGTCGACCCGGCCCTGGTCCGCAAGGCCCGCAAACGCGAACTGGGCCTGCTGGACCCGGTGGACGCCCTGTCCGCCGCCCTCACGGGCACGGCCGAGGTCGACGGCGAGACCGTGGAGGCGGTGCCCGTGGGCGCGCTCGCCGCCCTGCGCGACCGTCTGACGGCCGGAGTCCGCCCGGCGGCCCCGCCGCCCGGCCTGCAGGCCACCCTGCGCGACTACCAGCTCCGCGGCCTGGCCTGGCTGGAGCTGATGACCTCCCTCGGCCTCGGCGGCTGCCTCGCCGACGACATGGGCCTCGGCAAGACGATCACCGTCATCGCCCTCCACCTCCGGCGCGCCCGCACCGAACCCACCCTCGTGGTCTGCCCCGCCTCCCTCCTGGGCAACTGGCAGCGCGAGATCACCCGCTTCGCACCCGGCGTCCCCGTCCGCCGCTTCCACGGCCAGGGCCGCAGCCTGGCCGACCTCACCGGCGGCTTCGTCCTCACCACCTACGGCACCATGCGCTCCACCGCGGCCACGCTGGCCGCACAGCCATGGGGCATGGTCGTCGCGGACGAGGCGCAGCACGTGAAGAACCCCTACTCGGCGACGGCGAAGGCACTGCGGACGATCCCGTCCCCCGCGCGCGTGGCGCTCACCGGCACCCCCGTCGAGAACAACCTCTCCGAACTCTGGGCGTTGCTCGACTGGACGACCCCCGGCCTCCTCGGCCCCCTGAAGTCCTTCCGCGCCCGGCACGCGCGCGCCGTGGAGAACGGCGAGGACACGGAGGCGGTGGAGCGTCTCGCCCGCCTGGTCCGCCCCTTCCTCCTGCGCCGCAAGAAGTCCGACCCCGGGATCGTGCCCGAGCTGCCGCCCAAGACCGAGACCGACCATCCGGTGCCGCTCACCCGCGAGCAGGCCGCGCTCTACGAGGCGGTGGTGCGCGAGTCGCTGCTCGCCATCGAGACGGCGGACGGGATCGCGCGCCGGGGCCTGGTGCTGAAGCTGCTGGGCGCGCTGAAACAGATCTGCGACCACCCCGCGCTGTACCTGAAGGAGGAGACCACGCCCGTCGGCGACCCGCTCGCCGCCCGCTCCGGCAAACTCGCCCTCCTCGACGAACTGCTGGACACCGTCCTCGCCGAGGACGGCTCGGTGCTCGTCTTCACGCAGTACGTCGGCATGGCCCGCCTGATCACCGCGCACCTCGCCGACCGGGCGATCCCCGTGGAGCTGCTGCACGGAGGCACACCGGTACCGCAGCGCGAGCACCTGGTGGACCGCTTCCAGAGCGGCGCCACGCCGGTCCTCGTCCTCTCCCTCAAGGCCGCCGGCACCGGCCTGAACCTCACCCGCGCGGGCCATGTCGTCCACTTCGACCGCTGGTGGAACCCGGCGGTCGAGGAACAGGCCACCGACCGCGCGTACCGCATCGGCCAGACCCAGCCCGTCCAGGTCCACCGCCTCATCACCGAGGGCACGGTCGAGGACCGCATCGCGGAGATGCTCGCCTCGAAACGGGCCCTCGCCGACGCGGTCCTCGGCTCCGGCGAATCCGCCCTCACCGAACTCACCGACCGCGAACTGACCGACCTGGTACGCCTGCGGAGGGAGTCGTGATGCAGGAGGAACGGGAGTGGGGGAGGGGCCCGAGCGGCTCCGGTGAGGAGCCGGCGGGGATGGGGCGAGCGCCCGGGGTGAGCGGAGACGGGGTGGAGGAGGCTGTGGCCGACGGAGTCGGGGATACCTCGGCCGGTCGGACGGGGGACGCCGTCGAGCAGGGGGGAGCGGACGGCCTGGGGGAGAGCGGAGCGCGGCCGTCGGAGGAGTGCGAGCGGCCCGCCGACGCCGCGCGCCGTGCCCTGCGGGCGGCACAGGAGCGGGGGAGCAGGGGCGAGGCGTCGCCTGCGGCGGTCGCCCGAGGTGACCGTGCGTCGGGGGCGGAGGACGACGCCGTACCGCCGGCCGGTGCCGCTCGGGCGGCCGGGCCGAGCCCGGTTGCTCCCGGCCCCGGCGACGCCGCCCGCGCGGCCCTGCGGCGGGCGCGCGGCGCGAGCGCCTCCTCCGCCGCCGCCGCCCGGCCAGACCCCGCCAGGCCGACTTCGACTACCGACACGCAGCGGGGCGACACCGGCGCGACCGCCGCGCCAGGGCCTGGCACACCGGTCAGGGGAGGGGGCGCGTCTGTTGGCGAGGGGTCCGGCACACCGGTCGCCGGAGCGGGCGGGCCTGAGCGTGTGGTGCCCGGCATGCCGGTCGCGGGAGTGGGCGTGTCCGACGGAGTGGGGTCCGGCACACCGGTCAGGCGATCGGGCGCGTTTGATGGCGAGGGGTCCGGCACACCGGTCGCCGGAGCGGGCGGGCCTGAGCGTGTGGTGCCCGGCATGCCGGTCGCGGGAGTGGGCGTGTCCGACGGAGTGGGGTCCGGCACACCGGTCACGGGAGCGGGTGCGTTTGATGGCGAGGGGTCCGGCACACCGGTCGCCGGAGCGGGCGGGCCTGAGCGCGTGGTGCCCGGCATGCCGGTCGCGGGAGTGGGCGTGTCCGACGGAGTGGGGTCCGGCACACCGGTCACGGGAGCGGGTGCGTCTGATGGCGAGGGGTCCGGCAATCCGGTCGCCGGAGCGGGCGGGCCTCAGCGTGTGGTGCCCGGCATGCCAGTCGCGGGAGGGGGCACGCCTGATCTCCGGGAGTCCGGCGGTACACCGGTCGCCGGTGCCGACGCGCCTGATCGCGTGGTGCCCGGCCCACCGGTCGCCGGTACCGGTACACCCGACCTCGTAGGCCCCGACACACCAGCCACCGGTACCGGCGCGTCCGATCCCGTCGGTTCCGGCGTGTCCGACCCGGGCGGGACCACGGGGTCCGAGACGGTCGGACCTGGTGGATCCACCCCCGGTGGGGGAGCGGCCGAAACCTCACCCGCGGACGCTTCTCGTCCAGCCGCACCGCTGTCCGACACCCCCGCCCCGAGCGCTCTCCCCGCCGAGTCCCCGAGGCCGGGTGCCCGCCCCGGGGACATCGCCCGGGAGGCGTTGCGGGCGGCGCGTGCCCAGGCGCGGCGGGACGCGGCGGAGGCGGAGGAGCCGGACCCCGGGCGTGCGCGGCAGGCGTGGAGGCGCGCCGCACGCCCCGCCGTCCCCGACGCCGCTCTCGACCCGGCCCTGCGCCGCAGAAGCCGTACGCCCGATCCGGGCACCGGAGACCGCACGGCCCGTGAACGCGCACGCTTGGTACGGGAGTCGCTCGCCGACGCCTTCCGCATGCCGTCGGACGACGACCTGCCCGCGCCCACCACCTCACCGGCCGCGCCGCACGGGACCCCACCGCCCCCCGCAGCCGACCGGACCACCGCCGACGAGCCACACCCCGCGCCGCACCCGACCGACGAGCCACCCCCGGTGCTGGCCCTCGCCCACGAGCCACCCCCCGCTCCGGTCCCTGCCTCCCCCGACGCGGCACGCCCAACGCCCACCACGCCCTCGATGCCCGCCATCCCCGTCACCCCCCACTCCCCCCGCTCCATGGCCGCCCCCTCCCGGGACGGGGAGCATCGGCGTACCTTTGGCGCCTTTCCGTCGCTTCCCGGGGCCGGGGCCGGGGACGGGGAAGAGGACCGCTTCGCCGAGACCTGGTGGGGGCACGCCTGGGTGGACGCCTTGGAGGAAGGGGCGCTGGACGTCAAGCGGCTGGCCCGGGGCCGGGGTTACGCCCGGCAGGGAAACGTGGACGCCATCACCGTCACCCCGGGACTCGTCCTCGCGTACGTGCAGGGCAGCCGTCCCCGCCCGTACCGCGTGCAGGTGCGGCTGCGGACGCTCGGCGAGGAGGAGTGGGAGCGTTTCCTGGACGCCGCGGTGGACAGCCCCGCGCACATCGCCGCGCTGCTCGACAAGGAGATGCCCGAGTCCCTCGCCGACTGCGGGGTGCCGCTGCTCCCCGGCCCCGGCGACCTCGACCCGCACTGCAGCTGCCCCGACCGCGCCCACCCCTGCAAACACGCCGCCGCCCTCTGCTACCAGACCGCGCGGCTGCTGGACGCCGACCCGTTCGTGCTGCTCCTGCTGCGCGGCCGGGGCGAACGCGAACTGCTGGACGCGCTGTCCCGCCGTAACGCCACCCGCGCGGCCCGAGCCGCCCAGGACGAGGGACCGGCCCCCCTGCCGGGTGTGCGCGCCTCGGAGGTCGTCACCGGGGATGCGACCCGTCGGCTCCCGCCGCCGCCCGCCCCCCTGCCCGTCCCCCCGCACCCCGAGCAGCCCCCGGCCTACCCCTCCGCGCCGGGCGGCCCCGACTCCTTCGCCCTGGACCAGCTCGCCACCGACGCCGCCGCCCGCGCCCACGCCCTGCTCGCCACCGGCCACGACGAGATCGGTGAACTGACCCTGTGGCAGGACGCCGTACGGCTGGCCGCCGCCCGTCCCGGCTCCGGGCTCACCGCCACCACCCGCGCCCTGTACGCCACGCTCGCGGCCGCCGCCGGCCGCACCCCCTCCGAGCTGGCGCGCGCGGTCGCCGCCTGGCGGCAGGGCGGGCCGGACGGCCTGACCGTCCTGGAGGAACCCTGGGATCCGCCGGCGGGCCGCTTCGACCGGGCCCGCCCGCTGCTGCTCGCCGCCGACCTTCCCGCGTTCCGTCCCTGGCGCAACCACCTCACCCACCCCGTCGGCCATGTCCAGCTCCGCTTCGGCCGCGACGGCCTGTGGTACCCGTACGAGTCCGAGCCCGGCCACGACGACTGGTGGCCCCGCGGCACCCCCGACCCCGACCCGGTGGGCGCCCTGACGGGCCTGGGCGGCACCGACGAGCCCTGACCGACGGCGCCCGCGCGAAGCGGCGACGAGCGCACCGTCCGTACGATGCAGGCGCACCGGGCCGCCCGAGGTTGCCACAAAGCGGGACGGGTTGCACGGGGTTCCGACCCAGGTGCGTGAGACGTCGTGGGATGTGGGAGCGTGAGTCGGGTGAGTGAGAGTACGTCCAGCACCCTTCAATACCGCTTTGACGGGCCGGAAGACGCCCCGGTCCTGATCCTGGGGCCCTCTCTGGGCACCACCTGGCACAGGTTGTAGAGACCGTCTTCGGGCGTCCACGTCAGTCCAGGGCGGGTGCGTAACAGCAGGTCAGGCACTGCGGTCCGGGGGTGTCGACGTAGTTGGTGACAGACGTGTGAGAGCGCCGGTGAGAGCTGCGTTCGACGGCAAGCTCCTACAGGCGCCGTCGGCGGGGGCTTCCGGGCGGGTGTGCTGCAGCTCCGGCGTCGGCACCGCTGCCCCCGGGTTCTCCTCCCTGCGCCCTCCGCCTCGAGTGCTCGGCAAATCCGGCCCGGGCCCTTGGCGACCAACAGTCATAACCTTCGCCCCTGCATAGTCGAACGCTCCGGGAGGCGTCTGAGGCGATGCCTGCCCCCGCCGAGGGGCGCACGGGCTTCTCGTCCGCAGGCTGTTCATGGTCGCGGAAGCTGCGACAGGACTATGTGCACGGGGCGGGCCACACCGCCCGCGCCGGTGAGTCCGGCAGCGTGGTCACGCTCGTGCTGGCGGGCCAGCGCCGCGAGACGAGCCGCATGATGGCCGGGGCCGGCATCGAGCCGACCGTCACCACGGTGTGCTCGGGCGAGGCGGAGCTGAGCCGGATCACCGGCGCCAAGACTCCCTCCGGGATCCCGCTCGACGGCGGGCCCGCCGTCCCCCGGCCCAAGAACAGCAATGCACCCTTCCGCGGCCTCGGCACCAGCAAGGGCCCTCCCGCGGCGCCGGCGGCAGGTTCCGAAAGGCGGGCGAGGCCCGCAAGCTCGCCGAGGCCCGCAGGACCGCCCTCGTGCATCGCAACGGCTGAGAGCCGTCGCCCTGGCAGCCTGGCCACGGGATCGACAACCCTCGGCCCGACCCGAAGCCGTCCTGTGCGCCTCACCTACGAAGTCAACGCCTTTGGCCGCGAGAGGGATACCCGCCGAAACGGAGCAGGATGACGTTGTCGGGGCCTCGCACTGCGCTCGGCATGACAAGCTGTGCTCGCCCATCCCCGAACCCAGGAGGTCACCATGACCGCAGAGCCCGTACCTACGGAAGGTTCGGAGCCGGCTGCCCCGGAGACGTCCCCTCTGGCGCCGGACATCGACGGCAACTACAACCTCAAGCGGAAGTTCCGTGAAGCCCTGGCGCGCAAGCACGGTGCGCAGGCGGACGCCGCTGATGTTGCCGCCAAGTCCGATGCGTCGAAGGTGCGTTCGGCGCACGGCCCGGCTGCGAGCCAGCGGTCGTTCAGGCGCAAGAGCGGCGGCTGAGTCGATGAGTCCCGCGATCTGACCGCTTCACCGGCACTCGCGCTATCCACTCGCGCGTCCCGTGCAGTGGCCCGCGACGTGCGCATGCCCGTGCGCGCGTCGCGGGCGGGGCGTAGCCGGCGGACTGGCCTGGGCGAATGACCCAGATGCGGTTGGTTCGGGTTGGTGGCGCCGCCGAACTGGAATTCCGGGATGAGGGCACTGTCTTGTCCGAGGGTGCACGGCCGGTGTTGCGCGCCTTGCGTTCCCCTGTACCGCTGTGAAAATCGACTGCGGTTGTCCGGGGTGACGGTAGGCATCCGCGTGGCGTTCCCCGTACTGCTGCGGCTGATCGACACACATTCGGTCGCGTTCCCGGCAGCGGTCGCCTTCGTGCCCAGCCACGACGTGCAGTGCCGACCTGCCCCGAGTGGACGCTGTCCGATCTGGTGCTACGTCTGAGCGGGGTGCACCGCCGCCATGTCACCCGGTCCTCCCGCGGGGCTGGGCTTGATGCGCTTTGACGGACATCCGAGATCAGGGGTTCAGCCCCGGGAGGATGTCCATCATGGAGAGCATGGGGAAGAAGAAGCCTCGCCCTCGTCGCTCGTTCACGCCGGAGTTCAAGGCGGAGATCGTCGAGCTGTGCCGACGCGGTGACCGCTCGGTCGGTCAGATCGCCAAGGACTTCGATCTGACCGAGACCGCGGTGCGTGACTGGGTGAAGCAGGCCGAGGTCGATGCAGGCGAGCGGGACGGTCTGACCAGCAGCGAACGCGAGGAACTGGCCGCACTGCGGCGGGAGAACCGCCGTCTGCGTGAGGACGTCGACATCCTCAAGCGGGCCACGGCTTTCTTCGCGAAGGAGACCCGGTGACGGTGCACCCGTTCATCGAGGCGGAGAAGCGTGCAGGTCACAGCGTCAAACGAGCGTGTGAGCTGCTGAAGGTCTCCCGGACCGCCTTCTATGCCCGCCGCGCTGCCAAGCCTGGTCCCCGCGCGGTCCGTGACGCCGAGCTGGCGGAACAGATCGCCGACGTCCACACGCGATCGCGGGGAACCTACGGCGTCCCGCGTGTCCATGCCGTGCTCAAGCGGGCAGGCGCCGGATGCGGCCGCCGACGTGTCGCGCGGCTGATGCGGGCTGCCGGCCTGCAGGGCCGACACCGAAGACGACGGCACCTGACGACGATCCCTGATCCACGAGCTGCGCTGCGGCCCGATCTCGTCGTCCGGGACTTCCAGCCCGACCCCGCCGGCCTGGATGCCCGCTGGTGCGGCGACATCACCTACATCGCCACGGAGGAGGGCTGGCTCTATCTGGCCACCGTCATCGACATCGCCTCCCGTCGCGTGGTCGGCTGGGCGACGGCCGACCACCTGCGGACCGATCTGGTCGCCGATGCCCTCACGGCCGCCTGTCGGAAGCGCCGCCCCACCCGGCCGGTGATCTTCCACTCGGATCGCGGCTGCCAGTACACCAGCCAGCAATTCGCCGCGCTGGCAGACCAGTTGGGGGTGCGCCTGTCGGTCGGCCGCACCGGACAGTGCTGGGACAACGCACTCGCCGAGTCGTTCTTCGCCACCATCAAGCGCGAGTTGCTCGGCGCCACCGCCTGGCCCAGCCGGGCCGCCGCCCGCACCGCGATCTTCGATTTCATCGAGGGCTGGTACAACTTGCACCGTCTGCACAGCAGCCTCGGCTACCTCAGTCCCGCCGAATACGAGACCGCACTCGCAGCCTGACCACCACACCGATGGTGTCCGTCAAAGCGGAACAAGCTCAGGCCGCGAGTTCGCGACGGTACCCGGAGAGCGGGACAGGTGATCCATTGCCTGTGCGATCTCCTTTTCCCGGCGGAGCGGGGCACCCGCAGTGGGTGCATCGGCACGATCGGATCACGTCGGCGACCGGGGGACAGGGAGTGGTGGAAGCGGTACCACTTTCCGTAGCTGAACCGTTCGCCCGGTGCTGGAGAAGATCGCGTGCACCCTGTCGTGTTTTCCGGCGTTCGCTGCCTCCCGGCGCGGGCCTCGGCACCGGTGCACTCGCTGTAGTCGAGACTCGGGTGCCCTCGGCGCTCAGGAGCAAGTGGGCTGAGAGGGCCCCGAGTCAGCTTCCTTCGCCGGGCAGACAGATGGCGCCTTGATGCTGGCCCGTTTTCGCTGGCGGCATCCGTCATGCCGTTATAGCGTTGTGATCAGCAGTCGTGGTTCCGAAGTTCTGTTCGCCCGTGATCGCCATCACGGGCGTTCTTGCTGTTCAGCGCCTCTCCGGACCAGGGCGATCACCTCCCGGCGCGCAGGGTGCGTGCCCGGTTTACCCTCGAAGGAGACAGTCATGGCCAAGGGCACTGTGAAGTGGTTCAACAGCGAGAAGGGCTTCGGCTTCATCGAGCAGGAGGGCGGCGGCCCCGACGTCTTCGCCCACTACTCCAACATCGCCAGCCAGGGCTACCGCGAGCTGCAGGAGGGTCAGAAGGTCGAGTTCGACGTCACGCAGGGCCAGAAGGGTCCGCAGGCTGAGAACATCCGCCCCGCCTGATCGCGTGCCCCGGTAAGGGCCCGGCATCCCGGCTTCGGGACGCCGGGCCCTTACCGTCTGCCGCAGTGGTCAGCGGGCCAGAGCCGATCGGTGTCTCGCGTGTCCCAACGAGCCATTGGCAGGAACAGTGTGCGGAACTGCCGGTATGACGGCGCCGGGCAGGTGACGGGGCAGTGCCGGACGGAGGCGGGCTGCGGCGGTTCGACCCACGACAGCGATAACGCGGCTACCGCAGCCTCGCCGGCGTTCACCATCACGGCCACCTCGGCTGCCACCGCTCGCTCCCTGCGGCAGCGTCGTGCAGGGCGTACTGCTGTGCGAGCGTGAATCTACTGCAATACGTGCGCCGACAGGTCCTTGCGAGCGGCGGCACGGCGGAGGCACGCGGCATTCAGCCCTCCGGTCCAGCGCGTACGGGAGCTGACTGACACCGACGTTCCCAAGCGCCGGCCGCGGACGAATGCCGGTGCTGGTCGTAACAGGTCTGCCCCTTTACGAACCTCCCCGGCGGGTCCCCAAAGGAGACCGGTCCGCATGCAGACGAAGATCCCATTGATGACCTGCCGGTGTTCCATCCACCGGCCGCCTCGGCCGGCACGGTGAGCCTGTTCGTCTGTGACAGCGGGGGCTTTTCACGGAAGGGCGCATGCACGAGTTCGTGGAGACTTCTCCAGGTGCGCCCGTACTCCAGCGGCACCCGAACCCACGATCCAGATCCAGACCGGGTGAGCAGTGGCCATGTCGGTCGATCATGAGTGATCGGGCCCCTCGAGCGCAGGCGAAAGTCGATTGGGCCGATTCCGATCGGTGCCGTACAGTTCACCGTACCGACGCGGGGTGGAGCAGCTCGGTAGCTCGCTGGGCTCATAACCCAGAGGTCGCAGGTTCAAATCCTGTCCCCGCTACTCCAACGTGAAGGCCCGGTATCCACCGGGCCTTCACTGCGTGTGTGCCGGGTCGGACCTGGCTCTCGGCGAACAGGGCACCGTGGTCGCAGAAGGCGTCAACGCACTGGGCTGTACCGACACCGTGGGCCGCCTCAGCCACCGTGCTCACGGAATCGCGGATCTGCCGCGAGGAGGCAATCCGCTTACACGGTGCAGCCTCTCGGCGACGGTCGAATGCTGACCCTCTGACGGCGGATCAAAAGTGACCCACTTGGTGATCTTCGTCTGACTCTGGCCTTGGTGATCAAGGTCAGGAGGGAAGGTGATCCTCGTGGAGGACTGGGCAGAGATCCGCCGGCTGCACCGGGCCGAGCAGATGCCGATCAGAGCGATCGCACGGCATCTGGGCATCTCGAAGATGTGAGGCCACATGCGCTGCGTCATCGCCCGCTTCCCCTTCGAGCTCACCAAGGCCGGCGTGCTGGAATCGATGAAGGGCATCAAGCCCGAACCGGTCACCGGCCAATCGGTGATCATCGGCCGCCGCCACTACCCCGTCAAGCAGGTCGGCCAGGTCATCACGCGCCAGGACCGCCGTGACTTCAGCGCCGCCGAAGTCCTGCGGGCCATGGCTCAGCTCGGCTTCACCTGCCGCGTCGTTCCCAAGGCAGCGCCCCTGGGCATTCTCAGCCCGATGCAGCACGCTTCCGCGATGCTCGGCACCCCCGTCAATGCCTGATCGGGTAAACAGACACGAGCCGACATCTGAGCAGCAATGTGGACCCGACCCGTACGCCGGTCGGGCCCACACCTGTGCAGCGGGTTCCCGTCACCGTTGCCCTGCAGGATCCGGGCGACAGGGAACTGCAGACGCGTGGGCGGCCCGTCCTCCTTCACGGGGGCGTCGAAGACGGCGGGCGAATTCGCCCAAGTGAGCGCAATCCCCCAGCACAGCCGACACCCTCTGCCTCCACAGCGCTTCGGCAGTCGGCCGACCGGTGACGGCAGCGCCACCGGTGGCCGCGGCCAGGGACTTCTGGTGGCTCTGGCCGGACTCCAACAGGGCGGCAACGTCACCCGGCAACTCGTCGGGCTGCGGTATGAGGCGGACCATGTTCGTCGGCCATCCGGCTGCTTGAGCGGTGACGCTACTGGGCAACGAGGGCGCTCACGGTCTTGCCGCCGGAGGCCCGGCGGGTGGGCGCCGTGGCGTGGGCGAGGCGGTGACCATGGGCCAGCCGAAGCCCCGGTACCGCCGTTCAGGTCAGGGGTGCGCATGCGCGGCACATGCCGGCTGGGATCGTGAACGGCGACCTGATGGTGTCGGGGTGCGCAGTCGGTTCCAGTGTGCAGCGGCCCCCACCGTGGCGCAGGGCATTGGTGACGAGCTCGGAGACGACCAGGACCACAGTGTCCGCCGCGTCAGGAGCCACGGTCGGCTGCGGTGCCGGCAATCATCGTGATCATCAGGGTCACCCTGATCTCTGAATCGTCCATGCCTCCTGCCCTGGGTACCCGACCCCTGTGCCCCGCCCTCCACCTGCCAACCCCGCAGAGCCCCAGTGCTTGCCTGAACGGGGCGGAGGGCCACAGCCGACAAATGACGGCACCCGCTGCCGTGAGCCCGTGTCTCCGCAGCCCGCGAACTACTCGAGTCAGGGGCCGTGCTGGTTCGCCGTCAGCTGCTCGATCATCCCGGGATCGTCGAAGGCGGCGCAGGGCCTTTGGCCACGCTCGTCAACGGCCGACCTGGGGGCGTCACGGCTGGAAACGTCCGTGCCGGTCGGTGGGTCCTCACTAGACGTAGTGTCGGCCGGTGCCGCCGACGGCAGCCGCGGCGCAGGCGGCGACGTCACGCCCAACCCGACATGCCACGCGGTGGTGGGTCACTGTGAGCGCCGGCCAGAGCCTCGCGGCTGCTTGAACCATCCATGGGGACTGGTCGAGGCAGAGTACGTCACCTTTCCGCGCGCGGAAATCTGTACTCGCTGGAGTAGACATTGGCTGGCGATGTGGTTAAGGTTTCTGTCGTAGCCGAGATCAAGAGAGGCCCGGCAGAGATGAACTGCCGGGCAGCAGTACGCAGTTGCAGTTCGCAGGACGGTGCGGTGGTGGAGTTCCGAAGCCAGAGCGGTTGCAGGACGGCGACGGGACTGACGACCGGACCGGGTGGCCCGCAGTGATCAGGGGCCGCCATGAGCAGTACCGCAGTTGCAGTACCAGTAAGTGAAGGTTCGCAGTACCCAGCAGTGAAGTCAGTGAGCAGTACCTCGGTGAAGGCGTCGGCTGCGGGCGCGCGCACCGGGAAGTTCGGCAGTGGGGTTCCAAGCCAGAGCAGACGCAGGACGGGCGACGGGGCTGGCTGCCGAAGAGTGGCGCTTTTCGAGGCCACCAGCAGTTCGCAGTTTCCGTAAGTGAGTAGTGATCAAGAGGGAAGAACGGAGGAGCCGAGCGCCATCAGGATCGCCCGGGCGAAAGTCTTGGACCCGGGTACCGCAGGACATCGATAGTGAGGTGGTCTCCGGTCGAGCAACCGCGATCCCCGCGCCCCCGACAGCGTCTCGGTCGGGTCTGCGGAAACAGAGGGCCGGTGCAGTATCAGGGCCGGCAGATGGTGTAGTAGTTCCTTCGGGGCCCTGGTGCCAGTACGGCGCCAGGGCCCCTCAATGCGTGCCACAGAACAGAGAGGTGCAATGACAGCAGACGACACGTTCGGCCGTCTCGATGACGACGACTACCCCGCCTACACCATGGGCCGGGCCGCCGAGATGCTCGGCACCACGCAGAGCTTCCTCCGCGCCATCGGCGAAGCCCGCCTCATCACCCCGCTGCGCTCCGCAGGCGGCCACCGCCGCTACTCCCGCTACCAGCTGCGCATCGCCGCCCGCGCCCGGGAACTCGTCGACCACGGCACTCCCATCGAGGCCGCCTGCCGCATCATCATCCTCGAAGACCAGCTCGAGGAAGCCCGGCGCATCAACGCCGAATACCGCCGCGCCACCGAACCAGCGAACCCGACCGCAGCAGCATGAGATGAGCGTGCCCGTCCGCTCGGCGGGCACCGCACGCAATGTCGCGGCATGCGGCGTGATCGTTTCCTATGGTGACGTGGCGTGTGGGCGTGTAGCGTTCTGTGTCAGCTGTCGTGGTTCGGAATTCCCCCTGCCCGCGCCTTTGGTGTGGGCGTTTTGCTGTGCTGTGCCGCAGGAACCAGGGCGATCACCTCCGCCTTCCACAAGGAGTGGGAGGCGTTCATCGACTGGAAGGCATGACCATGGCTACGGGAACTGTGAAGTGGTTCAACGCGGAGAAGGGTTTCGGCTTCATCGCCCAGGACGGCGGCGGCCCGGACGTCTTCGCGCACTACTCCGCGATCAACTCCTCGGGCTTCCGTGAGCTCCAGGAGGGCCAGGCTGTGACGTTCGACGTCACTCAGGGCCAGAAGGGTCCGCAGGCCGAGAACATCAACCTGGCCTGACCTCGCAGCCCTGCCCCAGGGATCGCGCACACTGCGTCCGGTGAGCGCCGCCCGTGCGGGCTTTGCCGCCCACCCGGGCGAAGCGCCTGCTCTCGTGCAGGGCGTGCACAGGATCAGGGGCCGCGCAGCCATCGCTGCGCGGCCCCTGCTCTGTTGAGACGGGTGTGACCTCGGCCGAACTTCCTGACCTCAGTTGCTTCGAGCGTCGTCCGGTGCGGGCGCCGCATGCCCTGTGCCTCTGTGCGCGCAGTTCGGAGCAGTAGACGGTCAGGTGCCCGTCCAGGCGGCGAGGAAGGCTTGCCGTCCATCCGGATCGTCCCATCTGCGGTCCGCATGCAGAACGCGCCAGGCGGTGAGCTCGAGATCTCGGAGCCACAACTCGCCGATGACCTGTGTCTTGAGGTCGGGCAAATGGTCGGATTCGGCGAGGGCTTGACCGATCACCTCCCCGGCCGCTACGCGCTGGGGCGGGGTCATCTCATCGATGGCCGAGAGCATCTGCCTGGCCAGGGCGGTTCCCTCTCCTTCCAGAGACCGCAGCACCCGAGCCTTCATGTTGACGGGTAGCAGGTACGCGGTGCCCGAGGACCTCCACAGGTCCGACCAGAAGCGTTCTCCTGCCTCGGTGGGGGCAGGCAGTGCGGCCAGCAGCCCGAGGAGGTGGCCGGTGGCCGCGTAACCATCGGAGTGGGCGGCTGCGACGACTGCGATGCCGGCGACGCCCTCCACATCGAGCCGGCCGGCCTCGAGATGCGGAGCCAGGTCCAGTTGGTGTTCCAACTGGTCTGCGAGGGCGGCGGATACGTGGGGGCGGAGCTCAGGAAGCATCGGCGATCCTTGCGCGTAGGCGAGCGGAGATGCCCGTTCGTGAGCCCTGATCTTTCCCATGGCCGGCCGATCTACTCGGCTTGGGCAGGCCCGATCGGCGGCAGGGCCACGGGGCTGTAGTTCACACGGTGGCGAGCCGGCCCGGGCCGGCGATGGCCCTGGGGTCCTGGACCGACCTTCCATGAATGCTGCCGGAGTGAGGTCTTTTAGCATTACCGCATTACTGCCAGTGACGCCCAGTCGCCCGAGGGAGAACCAGAAGCTGTGTCCCGTGACGCCGCTGAAGTCGAAAACGGTCACGTCGCCTCAGCGCGTGGAGAGCGCCGTGAGGACGGGCCACCCGACGGATCGCAAGGCGGACATGAAGGGGAGAAGGCTCACTCGGTTGCCGCCCTGGTAGAGCGGGCGGCCGACCTGGCCGAACCGATCAAGCCGAAATTGCGTGGCTGGCTCCATGCCGGAATGGTCCCCGCCGCACTGATCGCGGGCGTCGTACTCATCTGCCTGGCCCGTACTCCGCAGGCAGTCCTGGCCTGCGCCGTGTACTCGGTCACCGCCTGGCTGCTGTTCGTGACGAGCGCCGTCTACCACCGCGGCACCTGGGGACCGCTCGGCGAGGCTCTTCTGCGACGTCTCGACCACGCCAACATCTTCCTGATCATCGCCGGCACCTGCACCCCCCTGGCCATGCTCCTCCTCCGTCCGGAACAGCGGTCCATGCTGCTGGGGATCGTATGGACCGGAGCGTTGGCCGGCATAGTGTTCCGGGTCCTGTGGGTCGGAGCCCCGCGTTGGCTGTACACCCCGTGTTATCTGGCCCTGGGGTGGGATCCGGTGCGCTACCTGCCCGACTTCCTGCACACCGGCGGAGCAGCCGTAGTCGTCCTGATCGTTGTGTGATCTCTCTGTGATAGCGGGTGAGACGGCGAGCCCCGCCGAGGAACATCCTGACGGGACTTCGGTGCGAAATACTCTCCCGATGAGTTCACGCACTTCCCCGATCAGCCCGCCGATCACGATACGAAGGGCCGCCGCGCGGGATGCCAAACGGCTCACGCGGCTCGTGCGTGGCTCGGGCGCTTACCAGGGTAAGTACGCAGCCGCAGTCGCGGGCTACCGGGTCGGTCCTGATTACCTCGAGGCCCACCGCGCCTTCGTGGCCGTCGGCGCAGACAAGCATGAAGGCCGGGTCCTCGGCTTCTACTCGCTCGTCCTCGCTCCACCGGAGCTCGATCTGCTGTTCGTCGCCGACGAAGCGCAAGGACGCGGTATCGGACGGCTACTCGTGGCGCACATGCAGTCCGAGGCCCGTGCCGCCGGGATCGACCGTGTCAAGGTCGTGTCGCATCTTCCCGCCAAGGACTTCTACCACCGTGTTGGTGCGGTGCGGACCGGGACCGCGCTCGCATACCCGCCTGCCGTGCCGTGGGACCGTCCCGAATTCGAGTTTCGCATTCCTTCGGCATGACGCGGTGTGCCGGTCGGCGGGGCAACGGCTTCGCCTGCACGGTGGCCGACTTGCAGCAGCCGCTGGACGCCGCGCGCTCGGTGTGTGCCGTCTCCTCTGCCTGGTGTGGTGATCGACTGCGCCAGCGGCCTTCCCTCCCGGCGAATTCCTCACCTCCGGCACTCCCAGAGCCATCGCCGTCGGCACGCATTCCCTGCCCACCTGTCGGGCCATGGTGCTGTGTTGCGGTGAGCAGGGCATGGATGAGTCGGAAAGCCCGGTTCTGCACGGACTTGGTCAGCCCCATGGGACGGGAGGGACCCTGCATGGCTTTGGCGAGCGGACGCGGCTGTACGAGTCGTGCCGGTACCGCAATGGGTGTCAGCGTGGCCAAGCGCCAGGCGGGCAGGTCGACGAGTCGGATTTCATAGCCGTCACAGCACCAGCCTCCGTGCAGCTCTTTGGTTTACGAGATCTTCCCCGATCTCCGGGCAGCGGCGACACAGCCCGGCCATTTTCTCGGTATCCCGGCCGGCCGCTGGATTCCCGTTTGACGATCCGGCCGCCCGCCTCTACCAGCTCTTCCAGGAGCCGCTCCGTGACGGTCTTCTTCCCTTCGCGGGTCCGGAGTAGATGTCTTGGAGCGCCGGCAGGGTGACAGGCGGGGCTGTAGCAGGAAGAGGCCGCCTGCCCGGAAGGCCCCGCGCAACGCTGATGCGGGATCGCTTCGATGTGCTGTTCGCGGGCGAGGAGCTCACTGACCGCTGTCCCGCTGAGGGGCGACCTGGTTCTCGCCGGGGCATGTGGCGCCGGCCTCGGTGCTGCAGTTCGCCGAAGTCCTCTCGGACCGGGCGGCGGCTCAGGCCGTGCGCACTCGTCGTCCGTCGATGACCGTCTCACTGTCCTCGCCCACCGGCGTTCATGCGCACCTGGACGGACCCGAACACCGCTACAGGATCGATGTCCGGCTGTTGGGGTGACCAACTGTCGCGTCCTGCTTTTCAGTCGTCAGGCCGATGCCCAAGACCGCCGGTACCACCGGGCGCACGCTGCTGACCAGTGCATCGGCCTCTGTGTTCAGGTCGCGTTCAGGTTCGGCTGCGCCTCGGGCAACTCCCGTACCGGAAGCGCCAAAACTCTGGCAAAGGGGTCTGTGGTGACGGCCGGGCGCCATGTCATGGTGCCTGCCATGTCGACTGATCACCTCACTCACAACCGGCCTGTGGGCCACATCCGTCACGCGGCGAGCAAGGTGCCGGAGGTGACCGTTTACTTCTGGATCATCAAGGTGCTGACCACCGGGATGGGCGAGACGGCGTCCGACTTCCTGGCCCACCTGCTCGGCCCGATCCCCGCTGTGGGTCTCGGCGGCATCGCATTGGCGGCCGCACTGGCGGTGCAGTTCGCCGTCCGCCGGTACGTGGCCTGGGTCTACTGGACGGCGATCGTCATGGTCAGCGTGTTCGGCACGATGGCCGCCGACGTCCTGCACGTCGGCCTCGGGGTGCCGTACACGCTCTCGACCCCGTTCTTCATGGCTGCGCTGGCCGCCGTCTTCGCCCTCTGGTACCGCGTCGAGCGCACCCTGTCCATCCACAGCATCCACACCCGGCGCCGCGAGACCTTCTACTGGGCTGCCGTGTTGGCCACGTTCGCGCTGGGCACCGCCGCGGGCGATCTCACCGCCACGATCGGCCTCGGCTACCTGGGCTCCGCCGTCCTGTACGCCGCCGCGATCGCCGTTCCGGCCGTCGCTCATCGGTGGGGGAGTTTGAACGCGGTGGCCGCGTTCTGGGCCGCGTACGTCATCACCCGCCCGCTCGGCGCCTCTGTCGCGGACTGGATGGCCGTCGGCCACAGCCGGGGCGGACTCGACCTGGGTCTGGGGCCGGTCACGCTGTCCTGGACGGTGGCCATCCTCGGCTTCGTCGGCTACATGGCCGTCTCCCGCAGGGACGTCCAGCGCGACATGACGCCGTGATACGCCGGTGGCGTCGAGTGCGGCGCGGTCACGCGGCAGGCAGGCTGACCACGAACCGTGCCCCGGGGGTGTGTCCGGGGTCGTACGTCACCTCGCCCCCGGCGGAGCGGGCCAGGCGTTGCGCCAGTGGCAGTCCCAGGCCCGCTCCGCTGTGTCCGTCGCCGGGATCGGCGCGCTGACCGGGCTCGAAGAGCTGCCCGGCGAAGGGGATCGGTACGCCGGGCCCGTCGTCGATGACGTCGACGCGTACGCCGTCCGGTGCGCGGTAGGCGCGGACGGCGACCTTGGAGCGGGCGTAGCGGCAGGCGTTGCTCAGGAGCGGGCTGACGATGCGTTCGAGGAGGGCGGGTGGGACTCCGGCCTCCAGGGGCGGGCTGTCAGCGGCGACTGTCAAGTGACTGGGCGTGTCGAGGACTTCGGTGAGGCGTCGCAGCGTGGGGAGGATTTCGGCGGTGCCGGGAGCGGTGGGTGCGCCGCCGCGGGCGTCGTCGAGAAGGGTGTCGCAGATGGTGCGCATGGACTGGGCGGCTTCCGCGATGACCTTGTGTGTGGCGTGGGTCTGGTCGGCGGTGCGGGGGCGGGTCTGCCACCAGCTGAGTTCGGCGATGATCCGGCTCAGGGGTGTGCGCAGCTCGTGCGAGAGTTCCCCGGTGAGCTGCCGCTCGTGCCGCAGGAGTGTGCGGATGCGGTCCAGTATGGCGTCCAGCGATGTACCCAGGCGCGCGAGTTCGGCCGGGTGCCGCATATGGCCGAAGCGTTCTTCGGAGGTGACGGCGCTCCACTGGGTGGCCTGCTCGGTCATCGTGCGGACGGGGCGCAGCGCGCGACCTACCGCCAGCCGGGTGAGAGCGTAGGTGCAGGCGAGCATCACGGCGTCCAGGGCGAGCGATCCCAGGAGCAGGGTGTCGGCCGAACTCCGGTACGGCGAGAGGTCGAGCGCGGTCACCACGGTGGCCTCGCTCCTGCCTCCGGGTACCGGGTGGGAGCACAGCCGGAGGGGGCCGTGGACGTCGGCGGTGACGCACCGCAGCCCGCCGCGCCCGGCGAGTGCGTCGGCGAAGCGGGTGAGGGGGCCGGCGTTCGGAGGCTCTTCCAGCAGGCGTCCGTCGGCGTAGATCCACACGTTGGCGTCGAGGAGGGCGTCGTTGGAGGTCTCCAGGACACGTACGGTCGTGCCAGTGGTGTCGATGGTTGTCGCGACGGCGGCGGCGCGGGTGCGCAGTTCGTCGTCCGCCTGGTGCTGGAGGCGGTGCCGGGCGACCACGTTGAAGGCGACGGTGAGGACCAGCATCAGCAGCGCGGCCGTGGTGAGGGCCACGAGGGAGAGCCGGCCGCGCAGAGTGCGGGGCGCCATACGGTGGAGGAAGGCAGTCATGGCGGGCCGCAGCCGGTGGCGGGTGCCGCTCATGACAGTCGGTGCCCGATCCCGCGTGCCGTGCCGATCGTCCGGTCGCTGCCCGCCTCGCGCAGCTTGCGGCGCAGTCGGGTCAGGTATTGGTCGAGGGTGTTGTCGTGGACCTGGGCGCCCTCGGGCCAGGCCGCCCGGACCAGATCGCGGCGGCGCACGATGCCGCCGGAAGCCGCCATGAGCGCCGCCAGGAGACGGAACTCGGTCGGCGTCAGGTCGACTGGGGCGCCTCGGACGCTGACCACGTGCCGGACTGCGTCCAGTGCCAGGTCTCCCGCTGCGGCAGCGGGCGGTGGTGCGGCCCGCTTGAGGGCTGCCCGCAGGCGGGCGGCGAGTTCGGTGAGGTGGAAGGGCTTGGGCAGGTAGTCGTCGCCTCCGGCCGAGAACCCGGACAGCCGGTCGCTGAGCCGGTGGTGAGCGGTCAGGAAGATGACGGGGGAGAGGAATCCGTTCGCGCGCATGGCCTGGCACACGTCCCTCCCGTCGGCGTCGGGCAGCCCGATGTCGAGCACGGCGGCGGAGATGTCGGGGGCGGCCAGTCGTAGGGCGGTGGCGCCGTCCGGTGCGGGCACGGTGTCGAAGTCCTCGTCGCGCAGTCCGCGCATGAGCACGTCACGCAGGGCGTGATCGTCCTCGACGACCAGGATCGTCTGGCGCATGGTCCTCCCTCTGCTCTCGTGCCACGCCCGTGTGCTCCGCTGCCGTGTCCGCTCGGCCCCCTGCTGTGCTGCCCGTCGGTTCTGCCGTCCTGCGCGCCGTGTCCGTGTCCATGTCCGTGGTGCCGGGGGTCCATCGCTCCGGAAGCCAGCGGGCCGCAGCGCTCAGGCACAGGCCCAGCCAGCCGAGGGCGAACAGCCAGCCGCCGACGACATCGGTGAACCAGTGCACTCCGAGGTAGACGCGGGTCAGGCCGACCAGCGCGCCCCAGGCACCGATGACCAGGGTGAGCAGGGTCGTGCCGCGCGGGCCGCGCATGCGGACGGCGATGATCAGCAGTCCCGCGGTGAGGGCCGACGTGGTGGTGTGGCCGGACGGGAACGCCCATCCCGAGGCATGCGTCGCCCAGTCCGGCAGCGGCGGCCGGGGCCGGGCGACGAGCTCCATCACCGCGTACCTCAGAGCCTGGCCCGCCCCAAGGCAGACCAGACAGAGCGCGACGGCAAGCGCCCGCTGCCGACGGGTGCGCCCCGCGATGATTCCGGCCAGCATCGCCAGCGCGTACGGGACGACACCGGTCCCGGTGGCGGTCAGCCCGCGGGCGAGCGCCACCGCCACGTCGGGCCGGTGGGCGACGGACCAGGAGACGAGGTCGGCGTCCCCGAACAGCGGCAGGCCGTCGTGACCCACCACGACCATGGTCAGCACCCCGAACGCCGTCCACGCGCCGAGGCCGCAGCTGCCGGCCAGTTCGGCCACCTCGCCGCGCTTCACGACACCACCAGCAGCGGACGCAGACGGGTGGCCGCGAGCCGCAGGGCTGTGCCCTCCGCACGCCTGCGCAGCGCCGACATGACGAGCAAGGCGACGAGCGCGCCCACCACGACCCCTGCCAGGACGTCGTGGGGGTAATGCGCCCCCACCCAGACACGCGAGACGGCCATCGCGCAGGCAGCCACCACGGCGAGTACGCCGAGCCGACGGGAGACGAACAGCAGGGCGACGGCGGCCGCTGCGGCGATGGCTGCGTGGTTGCTGGGGAAGGACCAGTCGCCGGGTGCCGGACACGCCTCCAGCGTGGCCACCCGCAGGCTCTGGCAGGGCCGGTCCTCCCGCACCAGCAGCTTCAGCACCGCGTCCACCCCGAAGGCCACGACCACGACGAACGGCACGGCGAGCGCCGTCACCGACGCGGCGGCGTCCACACGCCGGGCGCGCCACCAGCCGACCGCCATGAGCACCGCGAATACGGCGAGCCCGTACGTCGACCACGCCGACACCGCGTTGTCCAGCCACGCCGGAGCATGCTGAGCGAGGTGCACCACGTCGGTGTAGGCGGAGCCGTCGACCGACGAGCCGTCGAGGGCGAGGATCATCCGCGTGCCTCCTTCGCCTTCGCGTTCCGGCGCGAGCGGTACACCTCGGAGGCGACCGGAATCAGCGACAGGGCCACGATCACCGCGACGATCGGCAGCAGATAGCGGTCCACGTTGGGCACGGAGGAGCCCAGCGCGTAGCCCGCCAGTGTGAGGCCGAGGCTCCACACCAGTCCGCCGGTCACTTGCCAGACGGTGAACGTCTGCACCGGCACCCGCAGGGCGCCCGCCATCGGGTTCAGGACCGTGCGCACCACCGGAACGAAGCGGGCCAGGACGATCGCCTTCGCGTATCCGTAGCGCTCCAGCAGCTCCTCCGCGCGTTCCGCCCCCTCGTGCAGGCGGGCCGAGCGGCTGCGGGAGAGCAGGGTGCCGCCCGCTCTACGGCCCAGGAGGTAGCCGCACTGTGAGCCGGCCAGCGCTCCCACCGCCGCGGTGGCCAGGAGCGGGCCGAGTGACAGCTTCAGGCCGCTCTCGGCGGTGCCGGTGCACAGCAGACCGGCTGTGAACAGCAGGGAGTCGCCAGGGAGGAAGAAGCCGATCAGCAGCCCGGTCTCGGCGAACAGCACCACGCCCACGCCCAGCACGCCGAACGCGGACAGCAGCGACCGCGCGTCCAGCACGTTGAGGGCGAGCTGCGACGATAGATGCATGGCTGTGGTCATCGTCGGGAGCTCCTTCATCGTTCTTCCGGACTGTCGGATGCGGCGGAACGGTGGGCGCGGCGGCATCCAGCGACTGACTACAATCCTGTAGTCAGTCTACTGAACTGTAGACGATGGCGGAGTGAGGAACGTTCCCATGAAGGACGCGAGGGACGAGAGACGGCCGGCTGGCGAGCTCGAGGCCGCCGTCATGGCCGCGCTGTGGGCCGCCGGGGCCCCGCTCACGCCAGGGCGGGTGCAGGCCGAGCTCGGCTCCGGCCTGGCTCGGACGACGGTGGCGACGATACTGACCCGTCTGCACGAGAAGGGCGTCGTGGACCGGGAGCGGGAGGGGCGCGGCTACGCCTACTTCCCCGTCCAGGACGCGCCCGGCCTGACCGCCCGGCGCATGCACACCGAACTCGACCGGGACACCGACCGGGAGACGGTTCTGGCCCGCTTCGTGGCTCAGCTCAGTCCCGGCGACGAGCAGCACCTGCGCCGGCTCCTGGAGGGTGACGAGTGATGACCGCTCTGCTGCTTCTCCCGCTGATCCTGCCCTTCCTCGCGCCGACGCTGGCCCGCCGGACCCTCGACCGCCTGGCCCCCGCCACCGCGCTGTGGGTCCTCACCGCCTCAGCCCTGGCGCTGGCGGGAGCCTGCGTCGCCGCCCTGGGGGCCCTCGTCCTTACCGGACTGCTCAAGCTTCCCGTCTTCGCCGCCCTCGGTGAGCTCGTCCACCCTCTGCGGACCGCCTCGGACTACTTCGTCGTCCCCGCCGCCATGGCGGCCACCGGGGTGCTCACCCTCAGCGTCTGGAGCCTCGTGCGCTCCGCCTTCCGGCAGACCCGCGCCTTCCGCACCGCTCGCACGCAGGCCGACCGCTGCCCCGCCGCAGGTGACCTGTGCGTGATCGAATCTGCCGATCCGGATGCGTACGCGCTGCCCGGGCGGCCCCACCGCATCGTCGTCACCACCGGCATGCTGCGCAGTCTGGGACCGGCCGAGCGTGAGGCCCTCTTCGCCCATGAGCGCGCCCACAACCGGGCCGGCCACCACTTCTTCCTGGCCGCCGCCGAACTCGCCGTCCACTGCCACCCCGCCCTGCGCAGCATGCGCGCCACCATCCGGTTCGCCGCGGAGCGGGCTGCCGACGAGGCCGCCGCCGAGGTCACCGGAGACCGGCGCCTGATCGCCACGGCCATCGCCCGCGCCGCCCTCGCCGGAAATGCCTCCCCCTCTACCCGCCCGGACTTCGCGCCAGCGGCGACGACCGGACCGGTGCCGCAACGCGTCGCGGCGCTTCTCGCACCGGCCCGGACGCGCCCGCGCTCCACCCGGCGTACCGCGTTCCTCCTCGTGGCCTGCACGGTCCTGTCCGTCGCCGCAGGAGCGGCAGGCGTCGTCGACTTCCACCATGAGGTCGAGGTCGCCCAGGGCGAGGAGGCTCCCTGACCGGTTCGGCCCCGGCGACACCAGCCTGAAGCTCAACCGGCCCGCCGCGTGATCACCCTCAGGCGAGGACCGGTTCCAGCAGCCGGAGGAGATCGCCGGTGGCGTCGGCGGCGCCGAGCGCGGTGAGGGCGCCGACAGCCAGAACGGTCGCCGACAGCGGCCACAGTCGCGGGGGTGGGGCGGCCTGGAGGGCGGCGATACGGCGGGAGACCGCGCGATCGGGGAAGCCGAGTCCGTGCGGTGGCTCCCGGCGGCTGGCCGTGAGCGCTGCCCGCGCGAGGGCGCGGGCGGTGGACGCGCGGTCCCCGACCACCGCGGCCGCCTGTTCGTCGGCCCAGCGTTCCAGGAGGAAGGTGACCATGTGCCGGACCGGGGTGAGGAGCGGGTTGGCCGCGGCGGCCAGGGTCACGGCGGTGCTCAGCCGTGCGTGGCGGTGGGTCAGGTGTGCCCGTTCGTGGGCGAGCAGGACGCGGCGTTCTTCGGCGGAGAGGGCGCCCAGCATGGTGTCGGTGACCAGGATCCGGCCCGGTGAACCGATGCTTCCCGGGATGGCGAACGCCATGGCGGCGGCGGAGGCGGCCACGATCAGTTCGGTGCCCTGCGGCTGCCCCTCGCGCAGCGTCCGCAGCGCTCGACGGGTGAGGTACTCGGCGCGGGCGGCTCTGAAAAACCGGTAGGCCACGACGAGGAGCAGCGCACAGGCGGCGAACGCGACGACCTCCGGTACGGGCTCAGGTAGCCGGCGGCCGTCCTCGCGGGCGTCCGCGACGACCAGGGGGGCTTCGTCGAGGAGAGTGGCGACCAGCAGGAGCAGGGACCACACGGTCGCCATCGCGCTGACGACGGCGGCACAGGCCAGCACGCGGGCGGCGAGCGCAGGTGCCACTCGGCCGCCGATCAGCGGACAGACTCCGGCAAGCAGGAGTGACAGCAGGAACGGTGTGTAGACATCGACCCTCACCGTTCCTCTCCCTTCAGCAACTCGCGCAGCGCCCTTTCCTCCTCGGCACTCAGTCCGGTGACGAACCGCTGGAGCGCCGCTATGGGGTCAGGGCCCCGGTCGAGCGCCTCATGCATGGCCTGCGCGGTCAGCTCGGCAGCATCCTTGGCCGGCCGGTAGGCACCACGCCGCCCGTCCGCATCCCTCAGGACGAGCCCCTTGTCGTAGAGGCGCTTGAGAATGGTGTGCACGGTGTTGTAGGCGAGCTCGCCGTCGAGTTCGGCCTGGACCTCCGCCGGCGTCAGCGCCCGGTCCGCCGCCCACAGGGTGCCGAGCACCTCGCTCTCCAGCTCGCCGGCGTTACGCCGTTCGGCTCCGCCCCGCGGGCTCGTGCCAGCCATGTCTGGAACCTTACAGCGCGTAGGGGCGCTCCGGTCCGAGGTGTCGGCGCAGACCCTACAGCTTGTAGGGTTAATGTGACCCTACAAGCTGTAGGGGTAAGGGGTGAGTGATGAGAAACGGCCCTCAGGCCACGGACAGCGCGTCAGCCACGTCGGCGGGCCCGCGCAGGCCCGCCTTGCTCACGGCCGTTCGCCTCACCCCACGATCCCGCGGCCAGGTGGCGCTCGCGGTCGTGGCCGGCGCCTTCACCCTGGCCCAGCTCCTTCTCGTACGACCGGGGATGGGTCTCGGCTGGGACGAGTCGGTCTACGTCAGCCAGGTCTCCTCCCACGCGCCGGCCGCGTTCTTCGGCGCCCCGCGCGCACGTGGCGTCCCGCTGCTGGTGGCGCCGGTCACGGCCTGGTCGTCGTCCACGGTGCTGCTACGGATCTACCTGGCCGTCCTGTCAGGTCTCGGCCTATTCCTCGCGCTCCGTGCCTGGCGGGGGGTCTTCCCCGCGCGGGTGCTCGCGACCGCGGGCGCCTTGTTCGCCACCCTGTGGGTGACCCTGTTCTACGGCCCTCAGGCCATGCCCAATTATTGGGTCGCGGTAGGTGCCCTGGGCGGGGCGGGCTGCTTCCTGCGCGCGCAGGCGAACCGCTTCGACCGCGCGGGTCTGTGGGGCGTGGGCCTGAGCGCGGCCCTCATGGCCTGGATGCGCCCCACGGACGCGGTCTGGTCGAGCCTGCCCCTGCTCGTACTGCTGGTATGCGTACGGCGGTGGCGGCGTCCCGCGCTGCTGGGAGCGCTGGTCGGCGGCCTGATCGCCGGGGCGGCCGAGTGGGTGATCGAGGCGTACGTCTCCTACGGCGGCCTGGCACACCGCCTGTCCGACGCGTCCCGCATCCAGGGCGGCCTCGGCTGGAACATCGCCGTCGGAGACCAACTGCGCGCCCCGGGCGGACGTACGCTGTGCCGCCCGTGCACCGGCGCCGCGCCTCCTCTGCCCGTGGCCCTGTGGTGGTATGCCCTGCCGCTGCTCGCCGTCCTCGCGGCCGTGGTCGCCGTCCGCGCCCGGAGGCCCGTCGCCACGCTGGTACCGGTGGCCTGCGCCGCCTCGGCGGCCTTTCCGTACCTCTTCCTGATCGGCTACGCGGCGCCCCGCTTCCTGCTGCCCGCCTATGCACTGCTGGCCGTTCCCGTTGCCGATCTCCTGGTGCGCCTGGTGCGGGCGCCCGGACGGATCCGCCGGCCGCTGACCGTGACGCTGCTGACCCTCGCTCTGGCCGGGCATCTGGCCGTGCAACTCGTGGTGCTGGAGGACACCGTGCGCCGTACCACAGCGGCACACCGCGAGTGGGCCTCCGTCGCCGCCGGGCTGCACAGGCTGGGCGTTCGCCCGCCCTGTGTGGTCACGGGACTGAACGACGTCCCGATCGCCTACTACGCGGGCTGTTCCTCCGCCGCGACCATCGGCCACGACGCCAACACCACGTCGGCCGGCATCCGGCGAACCGCCCACCGCCTGCCCTTTGCCACTCTCGTGGCAAAGGGCGGCAGCCCGCCCAGCTACGCCCGGTCCTGGACCCCGCACCAGGTGGTCGGCGTGCGCGTGTACGTGTCACCCGCCGTGACGGCGGGAGGGCGGCAGTGAGCGCCACCGGCGTTCCGCTGTCCCGCGGCCTTGGCCGGCCCTGGCAGCTCGCCGTCACCGCAGCCGTAATGGTGGCGGCCGTCTGGCTGCTCGCCGCACACCGGCACACGGTGGACGCTGGTGCCGACCGGCTTGCCGTCGCCGATCGAGCCTGGCTGCTGGCGGCCTGTGCGGCCGCTTTGGCGACCTGGGTGTGCGCGGCCGTCGCCCAGCAGGGAGCGGTGGCCGAACGGCTGCCTGCCGGGCGGCTGGTGGCGGCGCAGTTTGCGGCGTGCGCGGCCAACCACGTGCTGCCTGCCGGGGTCGGCGCGACCGCGGTCAATCTGCGGTTCCTCACCCGCTGCGGCCTGTCCACCGCCCGCTCGGCGACCGCGCTCGCGGTCAAGGCAGCCGTCGGTGGGCTGGTCCGCCTCGCGCTGGCCGTCGTACTGCTCCTTGCCTCGTCCCGCACCCCGCGGCTTGCGCCGGCCGTCCCGCGCGCCTGCGTCACGCTCTCGGCGGTCGGCTGCGTCGCCGCGGTCGCCGCAGCCGTGGCACTGAGCCGAACGGCGCGTCGCGGCGTGGGGCGCGCGGCCGGCCGGGTCCTGGCCGACGTGCGGGCGGTGCACGTCCGGCGGGCCAGGGCCTGCGCCCTGTGGGGCGGCTCGCTCGGCTTCGCCCTGCTGCACGCCGCCGTCCTGATCGCCGTGGTCCGGGCATTGGACGTGCCCGTGCCCGCCGCTCACGTCCTGCTGGCGTACCTCGTTGCCAGCGGCGCCGCCGTACTGCTGCCCACTCCGGGCGGTCTGGGCTCGCTGGACGCCGCGCTCGTGCTGACACTCACCGCGACGGGGGTGCCGGGAGCCGCGGCCCTGTCGGCGGTCTTCGGCTACCGGCTGCTGACGGCCTGGCTGCCGCTGTTCCCCGGCCTGCTGGTGCTCGTGTTGTTGGCTCGCCGCTCCGTCCTGTGATCTTGGCCGGACACCGAGAAGGCCCCCAGCCTGAACGCGCCCCTCTGTGTGGTCCCAGGCATGCTGCGCTGATGTTCCTGTCGTGGGTGTGCGATCCCCGGGGGCGATGGTCAGCTCGATGTCGCTGCCGCCCGCCGGTGAGGGGCGGCCGGGATCGTCGATGCGTTCGAAACGGGCGAAGACGCCGGGTGACGGCGACGGTCCTCCGGACCGTGATCCGGCGATGGGCGATCGGCAGGAGATCGTCGACCGCGATGTCAGGCCGGACGAGGCCATCCGTGGTCGCGCAACCGGCCTACCTCGTAGCCCCGTTGCGCACACGTGTCGAGGATGCGGGGGAGCGCGCTCAGGGCCGAGCGCCACGCGCCCGGGGCGGACGTGCAGTCCGAGTCGTGGAGCAGGATGGTTTCCCCGCCGTCGAGGTCGGCCGTGACGGTGCGGTGGACGGACTCAGGCGTGGCGCGGGCGGTCCAGTCCTCGCCCCAGCAGGTCCACAGCACGGGAGTGAGACCGAGGCGGTGGGCGGCCAGGTGTGCGGGGGTCGACATGACGCCGTAGGGGGGCCGGAAGAGCGCCGGCTGCTGCCCCGTGATGTCGGCGACGGCGTCGCGGGCACGGGCGAAGTCGTCGTACGTTGCGCGCGGGCCGCGCAGCAGCAGCGGGCGGTGCAACCAGCCGTGGATCCCGATCTCGTGGCCCGCCGCCGCGATTTCGCGGACCAGACCGGGCGAGCGGTGAGCCTCGCGGCCCAAGAGGAAGAAGGTCGCGCGGACGTGGCGCTCGGCGAGGAGACGTAGGAAGTGCGGGGTGGACATCAGGTCGGGTCCGTCGTCGAAGGTGAGGGCGATGTGATCCGGGCGGCCCCGGCCGGAGAGCCGAGGCATGGCGCGGTTGCGCAGCGGCCCGAAGGTGGAAACGACGGGCGCGGCATAGGCGGTGACGAGGGCGGGCAAAGCGGCGAGAGAGGCGGTGCGGACCAGCCGGGCGGCGGTCACGAGTGGTGGCCTTGAGGGGCGTGGGCCGGACGGAGGTCGTCCAGGTCGAGGCCGTGCCCGATGGCGTGGATCACGCCTGGGCCGTCGTACGCGGTGGCGATCCCCGTGCCGACGGCGCAGGCCCACACCCCGCATGCCACGGCTGCGGTGGCGACGAGCCGGCGTGCCGCCGGACGGCGCCGTCGCGCGGCGGACCGGGGTGGCAGCGGCGGCAGCCCGGCGCGGTGGACGCGCGCTGTCTCCGCGGCGGGTCCGCCGTCGGGCTCGGCGGCGAAGAGGGCGAGCCCGACCGCGCGTTGGCGCAATCCGAGCGGGCCGTCGATCAGGTCGCACAGCACGGCCTTGAGGCGGGCCGGGTCCCGGATCCAGACCGCCGCACCGGCCTCCTCCAGAGCCGCGGCGTTGGTGAGCCCGTGGCCCGGTATGCACCGGTAGCTCGCGACGGGCAGCCCGGTGGCGAACGCCTCCAGGGAGCTGAGCCCGCCGGCGTTCTGGACCAGGACGTCCGCTGCATGCATAAGGGCGGGCATGTCGTCGACCCAGCCATGGACGTGTTCGATGCCGTCCGCGCGAAGCTGCTCGGCCAGCGCATCGTTGCGGCCGCAGACGACCACGGGGACGGCAACACCGCAGTCGCGCAGCTCCAAGGCGACCTGCCGGACCGGTCCGACTCCCCAGGAGCCGGCGACCAGCAGCGCCAGCGGGGCGTTCTCCGACAGCCCGAAGCGGGCCCGGGCAGTGTCGCGCTCCTGTGCGCTGCCGGGACGGAACCGCGGATCCACCACCGGCCCGCACACCCGAACGTCCCGCGCGCCGGCGGCCCGGGCCTGGGCCGCGGGCACGGCGTGTGCGGCGAGGTGGATGTCGACGCCGTCGGCCACCCACAGCGGGTGCACGGAGAAGTCGGTGAGATACGTGAGGACGGGCACGGTCAGCCGCCCGCGGAGCCGCAAAGCGCCCAGGACACGGCTGGCTCCCGGGTAGGTGGAGACGACCGCGCCGGTGCCGGGGTGCAGCGCGCGCAGCACGCGTTCCTCGGCGGTTCGCAGCAGCGCCCGCGCCAACGGCCCGCCCCCACCCGCGCGTTCGGTGCTGCGGTAGACCCGCTGGTAGGCCCAGGGGGCCTGGACCAGCATGCGGTGGTAGCCGTCCCGGACCAGGCGCCCGATCCGGGCGGGCAGCAGGTCCAGCAGGTCGAAACGGTCGACGACGAGGCCGTGGGCCGTGAGTCGGCGTTCCAGTTCGGCGGCGGCGCCGTCGTGACCGGCTCCGATGCTCGCCGAGACGATCGCGACGCGCTCGGCTCGTGCCGTGACAGTCACCGGCTCGGGACGCAGGGCGGCGGCCGCCAGGGCACGCAAACGCACCGAACTTCCTAGATGGGGCATAGGGGCTCGTTCCTCCACGGGTGGGCTGGGCGGCCGAACTCTACAACATGTAGTAGGTAGGCTCGTACAAGATGTAGTAGCTCTCGTGGCGGAGGTCCCGTCGTCGACGTCCTACGAGCCGTAGTAGCTCCCCGGGTAGGCTGGGCCACCAGCGGGAAGGCGGTGAACGGTGCACGACCAGAAGAGCGGCGACGAAAGCGGCGGTGCGACCGGCAGGAGGGCGCGCGGGGAGCTGGAGAGCGGTGTCCTGTCCGCCCTGTGGGCCGTGGACGAACCGCTCACCGCTCGGCAGGTCCTGGAGCGGTTGCCAGGCGACCTCGCCTACACGACAGTGCTGACGATCCTGTCGCGCCTGTACGACAAGGGCATGCTCGTACGGCACCCCGTAGGCCGCGGATACGCCTACACGCCCGTCCGGGACGAGGCGTCCGACACGGCCGTGCGCATGCACAGCCTGCTGGAGCGCGGCTCTGACCGGGAGGCGGTGCTCACCCGTTTCGTGAATGAACTCTCCCAGGAGGACGAGCAGTTGTTGCACCGCCTGCTGGGCGACCAGGGCGCCGGGCTCGGCGACGACGGGCCGTGAGCCGGTGAGGATCAGCGTCTACATCCCGCTCCTGGTCACCGTGGTCCTCGCGGTACTCGCTCCCCAGGCAGCCCGTCGGCCTGAGCCGCGGCTTGCGGCCTGGTCCCTGGCGTGTGCGGCGCTCGCGGCGGCGACCGGCTGGCTCGGCTCACTGGTCCTGCTGGCGTTCACCGGTTTCGCGCAGATCCCCGAGGTCGCCGAGGAGGGCCACTGGTCGGTGACTGCGCTGCGTACACAGGACCCCGTCTCCCTGACCGTCGCGGCCGCCAGCGCCCTGACCCTGACGGTGGGGCTCGTATCACTGGGGGTGGCCGCCGTCCGGCAGGTCCGTCACGTCCTGTGGGCCCGGCGGGAATGCGACCGGATGCCCGGAGACACCGAACTGGCGGTGATCGACGGAGAGGTCCCTCAGGCGTTCGCACTGCCCGGTGCCCCCGGACGGATCGTGGTGTCCCGGGGGATGCTGCGCTGTCTCGGTGACACGGAGCGCGAGGCCCTCCTGGCGCACGAACGAGCCCATCTCAACGGCCGCCACCACCGTTTCCAGACCGTGTGGCGACTCACGGCGGCCGCCAACCCCCTGCTGCGACCGCTGGCCGAGGCCGGTGGCTTCGTCCTGGAGCGGTGGGCCGACGAGGAGGCCGCAGCCCGAGTCGGCAGCCGGAGGGTCGTCGCCCGCGCCGTCGGGCGCGCGGCTCTGGCCTCAGCCGGCGCGTCGCGCCCCGCCGCCCTGGCCGCGACCGGCGGGGCAGTGCCCCAGCGGGTGCAGGCCCTGCTTGCCCCACCGCCGCCGCGCCGCGCCCTGCCTCTCGTAGCCGGCACCTTCCTACTCACTCTGTGCTGCGCCAGCCTGGCCAACGCCGCCTCGGACAGCGAGAGCCTGGTCGAGAGCGCCGAACGGGCCCAGTGCGCGGCGGATGCTGGGGCGACAGGCGTCGTGGGGGCGGGGCGCCCGTCGGAGCGGCCGGACGCCTGCTGCCACCACGGCGGAGCCGACGAACACGGCAAGCACCGCAGGTAGGCGTGTAGTACCGCGGTACTACACGCCCGCCGCGGTTCAGCCTCCCGGTACCACCGGATTCGGGTGATCCGGCACCTAGCGTTGCCGGTGAGGCGTCTTACGTGACGGACGCCGGAGCCCGACAGGGAGAACGCGAATGATCGACGCACGGCGGTTGACCAAGAGGTACGGCGAGAAGACGGCGGTCGACGGGCTGGACTTCGTCGTGAAGCCGGGCACGGTGACGGGCTTCCTGGGCCCCAACGGCGCTGGCAAGTCCACGACCATGCGCATGATCGTCGGTCTCGACACCCCGACGAGCGGCTCTGTCACCGTGAACGGCCACCACTACGCCCGCCACCAAGCTCCGCTGCAGGAGGTAGGCGCCCTTCTGGAGGCCAAGTCGATCCACCCGGGCCGCTCGGCGTACAACCACCTCAGGGCACTGGCGCTGACCCATGGCATTCCGGGCCGCCGGGTCGACGAGGTCATCGACCTCGCCGGCCTGGGCAGCGTCGCGAAGAAGCGGGCCGGTGCCTTCTCTCTCGGCATGGGCCAGCGGCTGGGCATCGCGGCGGCCCTGCTGGGCGATCCGCAGACGGTGATGCTGGACGAGCCGGTCAACGGGCTGGACCCGGAGGGCGTGCTCTGGATCCGCAACCTGCTGAAGGGGCTCGCCGACGAGGGCCGGACGGTGTTCGTGTCCTCCCACCTCATGAGCGAGATGGCCCTGGTGGCGGACCACCTGATCGTCGTGGGGCGCGGGCGGCTGCTGGCCGACACGACCGTGGCGGACCTGATCCGCGAGGCAGGCGGCGACACCGTGAAGGTGGTGACCCAGGATCCGGCGCGACTGCGGGACGTGCTGGCCGGTCCGGGCGTCGACGTCACCGGCCGGATCGGCTCGGAGGAGCTGCAGGTGACCGGGCTGACCGCCCGCGAGATCGGGCTGAAGGCAGCCGAGCACGGGATCGCACTGTTCGAACTGAGCGAGCGGACCGTGTCACTGGAGGAGGCGTTCATGGACCTGACCAGGGATGCCGTGGAGTACCACGGCACCACGACCGGGATCGACACCCTCGGGAGGCCCGCATGAGCACCCTCACCGCAACCGCGGAGGAACCCAGGACCGCACCCGCCCGCCCCGCCTACCGGGTAACCGGACGGCGCGTGCTCGCCTCCGAGTGGGCCAAGCTGTGGTCCCTGCGCTCGACCTGGATCACCCTGGGCCTCGGCCTGCTGTTCCTGGTGGCGTTCGGCCTGATCTCCGCGAGCCGCTACAAGTCGGGGATCGACTCCGGCCACATGGACCGGGACTTCACCGATTCGACGGCCGTCAGCCTGTCCCTCTTCGGTACGAACTTCGCCCAGCTGGCCCTGGGCGTGCTCGGCGTGCTGGTCACGGCGGGCGAGTACTCGACCGGCATGATCCGTTCCACGCTCGCGGCGGTGCCCCGCCGGCTGCCCGTGCTGTGGTCCAAGGCGGCTGTGTTCGGGCTGGTCGCCCTGGTCGTGGGGACGGTAGGCGGGTTCGTCGCCTTCCTGTTCGGGAGCGGGATCGTCTCGGGCACGCCCGCGGCGATGAGCCTCTCGCACGCTGGTGTACTGCGGAGCCTGCTGGGCGCGGGGCTCTACCTCGGCCTGGTCGGGGTGATCGGCGTCGCGCTGGGCGCGCTGCTACGGTCGGTGGCCGGGGGGATCTCGGTGCTGGTCGCCGCCCTGATGCTGATCCCGGGACTGATCTCCCTGCTGCCGAGTTCCTGGCGGGACGACATCAGCCCCTATCTGCCCTCCAACGCCGGGGAGTCGATGTTCGCGCTGACCCACGACTCCACGTCCCTGTCGCCGGGCGCCGGACTGCTGGTCTTCCTGTGCTGGACGGTGCTGGCGCTGGGCGGCGCGGCGTACCGGCTCACGCGTAGCGACGTCTGACGCCTGCACCATGGACAGGTGACGTCCGTGACCACCGATGACATCAGCGGGATGGGACCGCTGGTCGCCCGGCTGTCCCGGGGCGGCCAGCGGCTGCGGCAGGCCGACCGGGCACATCCCTGGGTGCTGGACACTGTGGTCGTGGCTGTGGTCTTCCTGATGTTCTGCCTGCCCGACCTGCTGCGCGGCGGTGTGGACGACGGCGACGGACCGCCCCGCTTCCGCCTCGCCTTCACCGAACTGCCCCTCGCGGGAATGCTGGCACTGCAGGCAGGACTCGTACTGCCCTTGCTGTGGCGGCGACGCAAGCCCATCGCGGCCTTCGGTGTCATCGCCGCGGTGTTCGTCCTCCAATGGTCTCTGGGCGCGGCGCTGCGCGCTGATGTCGCGCTCTTCGTCGCCCTGTACAGCCTGGCCCTGCATGGGCGGCTGCGGCAGCTGCCGTGGGCTGGTGCGGTCATGGCGGGAGCCATGGCGCTGGTCGCGGTCCGCGCGTCCTCGGTCGTGTCCGTCTGGGACGCGCTGTTCTTCCTGCTGAGCACGGCGACGGCGGCCGTGGCGCTCGGCCTGATGGTGCGGATCCGGCGCGCCCAGCTCGCCGGGCTGCGGGAGCGGGCGGCCCGGCTGGAGATCGAGCGCGACCAGCGCAGCAGACTGGCCACAGCCACCGAACGCACCCGCGTCGCCCGCGAGATGCACGACATCGTCGGCCACAACCTCTCCGTCATCATCACCCTCGCCGACGCCGGCGCCTACGCCACGGACGTCGCCCCCGAACGGGGCAAGGAGGCCCTGCAGCTCATCGGCGACACCGGCCGGCAGGCCCTCGGCGAGCTGCGGCGCGTGCTCGGTGTACTGCGCGAGGCCGGGAACGGTCAGGCCGTCGGGCCCGAGCTCAGCCCGCAGCCCGGCATCGCGGACATCGTCGCGCTGTGCGCCACGATGCGCGCCGCCGGACTGGAGGTCGTCTACCGGACCTCCGGCGACGTCGAGACCCTGGACGGCGGGGTACAGCTGACGGTGTACCGCATCGTCCAGGAAGCCCTCACCAACACCATGAAGCACGCCGCCGACGACGCCCGTGTGCACCTGGCGGTCGCCGTGACGGGCGCCCGGCTGAGTATCCGGGTCAACGACACCGGCCCGGCGGCACGGCCCGGACCGCCGAACGAGGAAGGACATGGGCTGGTGGGCATGCGGGAGCGAGCGGCTCTGTACGGCGGAACCGTCAGCGCGGGGCCCACGGGCGGCGGAGGATGGAGCGTCGAAGCCGTCCTCGACCTCACGCCCCGGGGCGGTGACCAATGACCACCGTGCTCATCGTCGACGACCAGCCGCTGCAGCGCTACGGCTTCCACCTGCTCCTGGACTCCGTCTCCGAGACCGATGTCGTCGGGGAGGCCGCCCACGGCGCGGAGGCCGTCCGCAAGGCCGCCGAACTGCGCCCGGACGTCGTCCTGATGGACGTCCGCATGCCCGGCATGGACGGCATCGAGGCCACCCGCCGCATCGTCGCCGCAGGCGGCCGCTCACGCGTCCTCGTGCTCACGACGTTCGACCTCGACGAGTACGTCCACGCCGCGATCCGGGCAGGGGCCAGCGGTTTCCTCCTCAAGGACGCGCGCCCCGAAGAGCTCCTCGCCGGCATCCGCGCCGTCGCCTCCGGCGACGCCGTGATCGCGCCCGCCCTCACTCGCCGCCTCCTGGACGAGTTCACTCAGTACGTCCCCGCCCACCGGGGTGACGCTGCCGAGGACCCGAGGCTCGGCTCCCTCACCGACCGCGAACGGGAGATCCTCGTCGCCGTCGGCAAGGGCTGGACCAACGGTGAGATCGCCGCCCGGTTCGTGCTGTCGGAGTCAACCGTCAAGACCCACGTGGGCCGTGTCCTGGCCAAGATCGGAGCCCGCGACCGGATCCAGGCCGTGATCTTCGCCTACGACCACGGCCTCGCCCGGCCCAACGCGGACTGAACTCGATGAGCGGCGGCCGGGAAGACCGGCGTCCTGCTCGCTGCTGCCGCGCCGCGGGGCCCGTCAGAGTTCCAGGCGGTAGCCGTGCCCGCGCAGGGTGGTGATGCGGGGCAGGCTGACCGGGGGGACCGAGGCGTCGGCGGCTTGCGCGAGGCGGCGGCGCAGGCCGGCCATGGTGACGTCGAGGGTCTTGGTCGAGCCGAACCAGTTCTCGTCCCAGACCTCGGCCATCAGGGTTTCCCGGGAGACCGCCTCCCCGGCGTGCCGTGCCAGGACGGCGAGCAGGTCGAACTCCTTGGGACGCAGGTCGACGTCCGCGTCGTGCAGTGTGCAGCGCCGGGCTACGACGTCGAGGACGAGGTCGGCCAGCCGGACGGGTTCCTGCGGCGGCGTGGCGACGACCCGGCGGCGCAGATGGGCGCGGAGCCGGGCGAGCAGCACGGTCAGGCTGAAGGGCTTGACGAGGTAGTCGTCGGCTCCCGCGTCCAGCCCGGCGATGACGTCGATGTCGTCGGTGCGGGCCGTCAGGATGACGATCAGCAGGTCCGGGTGCCGGGCGCGCACGGCGCGAGCGACGTCCAGACCGTCCATGTCGGGCAGTCCCAGGTCGAGCAGCAGCACGTCGTACGGGGTCCGCGCGGCCTCGGCCAGGGCTGCGGAACCGGTCCGGCTCCAGGTCGGTGCGTAGCCGTTGCCGCGCAGGCCGGTCTCCAGGTGGCGGCCGATGGTGTCGTCGTCCTCGACGACGAGGACGCGGTGACGGCTCGGGTCGGCGGTCGCGTGCGTACGCATGCTGGACAGCGTAGGAGCGGGCGACGCACGCGGCCCGTCCGCTCCCGTCCGCTCACAGGTCACGCAGCTCCTCCACGGCGGGCCGGCCGGCGCTGCGGATGCCGTTCAGCGCGGCCGCCAGTACGGCGGCGACGGCCGCGCCGGCGGTCAGGGCCAGGTAGCCGCCCGGCACTGCCAGGCCCGCGGGCGGCGGGTCGAAGACGCCGGTCAGGACCTTCACGAGCATCTCGGACAGGGCCCAGCCGATGAGGGCGCCCCCTGCCAGGCCGCCGGCGGCCAGCAGCAGGGCCTCGGTGAGGACCATGCCGCGCAGTTGGCCGCTCTTCGCGCCGAGGACGGTGGCCACGGCGAAGGTACGGCGGCGTTCGGCGAGGCCGAGGGCGAGGACGAGCCCTCCCGCCCCGGCGGCCAGCAGCACCGCGAAGGCCAGCTCGATCCGGGTGAGTCCGGCCAGGTCGACGGAAGTCAGACTGGTGCCGACCGTGCCGCGCGTCTGCGTGAGGTCGGTGACCGTGGCGCCGGTGCCCAGCTGCCGGCGCAGATGTGCGGCGATCTGCTGCTGGTGGCTGCCGCCCGTGTCGAGCAGGAAGGCGCCGACCGCGTCGCTGCCGGTCGCCCTCGCCACATAGGCGGCGTTGGCGACGAAGAAGCTGTCCTGCGGCGCGGTCGGGAACTCCTTGACGATCCCGGCATAGTGGAAGGGCACAGTGCTCAGGGCCTTCGTACGGGCGTCCTGGACCCGGAGGTTGACGGTGTCGCCGGGGGAGAGCTGGAAGTCGTGCACGGTCTCCGCACTGACCAGCAGGTTGTCGGGGCGCTGGGCGAGCCGGCGCATCAGTTGCGCGGCCGTGCCGCCCGAGAAGTAGGCGTCCTGGAGCGAGGTCGCCTTCGCGACGGTGGCGGGCCGGACGCCGTAGAGGTCCTGGAGGTCGGCGCCGACGTAGGCGTAGCGGTGCTGGAGAGGCTCGATGTGCCGGACGCCGGAGACCTTCAGCGTGTCGGCCGCGCCCGGGCGGACCCGGGCGCCGGGCGGTTCGGTGACGGTGACGTCCGCGCCGTTGGTGAGGCGGGCGTCGACCTCGGACTGCTGACGGTAGGTGGAGTTGAAGACGGCTGTGGAGATCGCGAACGACACGGCGAGGGCGAGCAGTACCACGGAGCGGGCCAGCGGACGCCGGCGGCGGGACAGCACGGCCGCCGTGGTCGTGGCGAGGGTCGCGGTCAGCGGTCGGGCGAGGCGGGCCAGGGCTGGTCGGCCGTGGGCGAGGACCAGCAGGGTCAGTCGCCACAGCAGCAGGGCCGCGCCCAGCCACAGCAGGGCCGGGCCGAGGAACGCCCAGTAGGAGACGGAGACGCTGGGCACGCCCTCCGGGGCCAGGACGAGGGCGTACTGGTTGCCGGAGGAGGCGCGGAAGACCAGCCAGGAGCCGGTCAGCAGCGCGAAGTCCAGGCCGTACCGCAGCCACCAGGGCGAACGCGACCCGCGCGGCTCCCGCCCGGTGTCGGCGACGGTCACCGTGCGCAGATCCCGCAGGGCGGGCACGAGCACGGCGGCGGCGGCCACGGCCACGCCGAGGACGAAAGCGACGGCGTACCAGAGAGCCCAGGTGTCCGCGCCCGCCCCGAAGGAGGCGGCGCCGAAGGCGAGGCGGCCGGTCAGAGCGGCGAGCCCGAGACCCGCGAGGCCGCCGCCGGCGCCTACCAGTGCGGCCTCCAGGCCCGCGAGCGCGGTGATCTGGCGGGGACGTAGCCCGCGCAGCCGCAGCAGGCCCTGCTCCCTGCGGCGCCGTTCGCTGCCGGCCGAGGCGACCGCCACCGTCAGGGCGGCGGCCAGGACGGCGCCGGGGACGCCGAGGAAGAGGAAGAGGATCTGGGCGTAGAGGGCGTCCTGGCGGGCGGAGTCGAGGGCCGCGCCGAGGTTGTTGCCGACGAGCGCGGAACCGGCCGACTTGGCCTCCAGGTTGTGTGCGGCACCCGTCACGGAGGAGAAGGCGGCGGCCGGGTCGGCTGGCAGTCTCGCGTCGCGGGCCACGTGGATCTGGGTGGTGACGTCGGTGGCTCCGTGGGTGAGGGAGGCGAACCGGGCGGCGGGCAGGAGGACGACGTTGTCCGGGGGAGCGGTCGGCTGGGACTGCGTGGGCGCGCCGATCTTCTGGAACAGCGAGTCGGCCTGGGGCAGGTCGACCACGCCGTCCACCCGCACCTGCCGCAGTCCGGCGCCGGGCAGCCGTACGCCGATGGTGTCGCCGGGGGCGGCGTGCAGGTTGGAGGCGGTCTGCTGGGCGAGCAGGACGCCGGTGCCGGAGCCGGAGAGCGTACGCAGTTCGTCGGGGAAGTGGCTGCGGTAGTCGGCCGGCAGGCCGAGCGCGACGCCGGGGCCGGTGGTTTGGGTGCTGCCTCCCACGGTGGCGGTGAAGCCGGTGGTGCGGGCGAAGCCGACGGGCAGTGCGGCCCGGGTGCCGCCGGCGGCCTGCACCAGCGACCGGACAGCGTTCGAATCGGCACCCGGCTGTATCTCGACCTGCCAGTCCACGGCGACCGAGCGGACCGCCCGTTGGGTCATGGTCGCCTTGGACGCGGTGAGGAAGGAGCCGAGCGCGGCGACCAGGGCGACGGCGAGGGCGATCCCGGCGACGGCGGCCAGGAGCCGTCCGATGCGGTGGCGGGCCAGTCCGCCCGCCCAGGCGGTGATCATGACAGGCTCCCTCGTGGGTCCGGCGCTTGCGCTGCTTCGGGTGCGAGCAGCCGGCCGTCGCGCATGCCTCGCCGAACGGTGAGCCGGGCGGCGACGGCGGGGTCGTGAGTGGTGACGACGAGGGCCGCGCCCGTCCGGTCGGCCGCCGCGAGCAGGGCGTCCAGGACTCGGGCGCCGGTGGCGTGGTCGAGGCGGCCGGTGGGCTCGTCCGCGAGGATCAGCCGTGGCGCCTGCGCCAGCACGCGGGCCACGGCCACCCGCTGGGCCTGGCCGCCGGAGATCTCGTCGGGCAGCCGGTCGGCCAGCCCGGCCGCGCCGACCACCTCGAGCGCCTCGGCGACCGGACGGCGGGTCTCCTGCTGCGGACGTCCCGCGAGGACGAGCGGCAGCGCGGTGTTCTCCGTGACGTCGAGGGCGGGGATGAGGCTGTCGGCCTGGAAGACCAGGCCGATGTCCCGCGGCCCGCGCACTCCGGGCCGGGTGATGGTGCCGCTGGTGGGGAGTTCGAGCCCCGCCAGCAGATGGAGCAGGGACGACTTCCCCGATCCGGAAGGTCCCACGATCGCCAGCCGGTCGCCGGAGCGGATGTCCAGGTCGGCGCCGTGCACCGCCACCACGGCGGTGGGGCCTCGGCCGAAGGTGAGCGCGACATCCCGGCAGGAGACGAGCAGGTCAGCGGAGGGCATGGCTGCTCTCCTCGGTCTGAGCGGTTCGCTCGCGTCCCTCGTGGGCCCGCCCGTCGTCCAGTGTGATCACTCGGTCGGCGCCCCGCACCGCTTCCGCGCTGTGCGTCACGATCAGCACCGCGCAACCGTCCGCTGCCCGGTCCCGCAGCATCCGCAGCACCAACTCCTCTGTCGCGCCGTCGAGTTCGCCGGTCGGCTCGTCGGCCAGCAGCACGGCCGGGGAGTTGGCCAGCGCGACGGCGAGCCCGGCCCGGGCCAGCTCACCGCCGGACAGCTGCCGCGGCAGCGCGCCCGCCCGCCGCCCGAGCCCGACCTGTTCCAGCAGCGCCCCGGCCCGCACCGTGGGACGGCCGCGCACCGCATGCTGGGCGAGCCGGATGTTGTCGCGCACGGTCAGATGCGGCAGCAGGTTGCGGGACTGCAGAAGCACCCCCACGTGCCGCGCGCGCAGCCGGGCGCGTTCGGTCTCGGGCCGATGGCTGATGCGCACGCCCGCCACCCGGACCTCGCCGCCCGACGGCTCGTCGAGCCCGGCCAGGCACGCAAGCAGGGTCGACTTGCCCGCCCCCGACGGGCCGACGACGGCGACCGTCTCCCCGCGCCGCAACCGCAGTGACACTCCGCGCAACGCGAGCGTCTCCTCCTCACCGGCCCGGTAGAAGCGGTAGAGCTCCCGGGCGGCCAGCACGACGTCGTCGTCGGACGGTTCGGCGGGCATCGCACTCACCGCCACGCGAACGAGTCGCTGACGATCCGCCACGGATCGACGTTGTCGGCTTTGACCGGGCCGGACAGCGTCAGGTCCACCTCATGGCCCTGCCGGTAGAAGGCGTACCGCTCGAACGCGTCCCGCACCACCTTGCCGGTGACCGGGTCCTTGGCCGAGTCGCCCTGATAGGTGAGAAGGACGAAGGGGCCCGCTTTACGGGTCACCTGCGACACCTTCGGCGATGCGAACTTCGCCACCTGCCGACGCAGTTGGGGCACCACCGTGTTCTTGACGGAGGTGACGGTCGGGGCGGTGGAGGCGCCCGCCGTAGCGATGGTGACGCTGTTCAGCTTGTCCGTGAAGACGGTCGTACCGCCCTTGTCGGTGCGGGCCCAGCCCTCCGGTACCTTCACCGTGAACCCGGTGAAGCCGCCGGTGGGCCGGTAGGCCACGAACACCTGGTTGTCGGGGATGTCCCCGGGCGGGTTCGACTCGGTGGGGGCTGGATTCGCCCGCACTGGGGCCGTCGAACCCGGGCCGGAATGCGCCCCGGACGACGATCCGGAGCACCCCGCGATCACCGCCGCGACCACCGTCACTGCGACGAGGCCGGCGGAGGTACGTTTGTACGACATGCCACTGCCCTCCCGAGGAACTGCCGGGTCCTGCTCTCCTGCCATGTCACCGACGCTAGAGAGCCGTCGGTTAACGCCCCGCACGCCGACGGTTAGACGACGGCAAAAGTGCGTGGCGGATCGCTCACGGACCGGTCGGGGGCCCGCAGGATGGGGGCATGAGACAGCGCGTGGTGCGAGTCGCCCTCACCGCCGCCCTGGTCGCCGTCGTCCTCCTCGCCGTCCCGCTGGCCCTGGCGATCAGGTCGTCGCTCTACGCCGACCAGCGCGACACCCTGGAACGGGCGGCGCTGTCCGGGGCCGTACACGTCAGCCCGGACTACGTGACCGGCGACCCGGTGGAGCTGCCCGCGCCGCCGCCCGGCGGACGCCTCGGCCTCTACGACACCGGGCTGCGGCTGAGGGCAGGCACCGGTCCCCGCGCCGGCGACACGTCGGTGCGAAGGGCGCTGGGCGCGGAGGTGGTACGCCGCCGGTCGGGGGCTGACCTGGTCGTCGCGGTACCCGTCTCACACGCCGAGCACGTGATCGGCGTCGTACGCGCCTCCTCGCCCGCGGCCGCCGTACGCGACCGTGTCCTGATCGCCTGGGCTGTCCTCGCCGGGGTCTGCGCCCTCGCGCTGACCGTGGCCGTCCTCGTCGCCCGCAGGCAGGCGCGGGTGCTGGCCGCGCCGCTGGAGGACCTCTCCCGGCACTGCCGGGCCGTCACCGCCGGCGACCTGAGCGCCCGGGCCGCGCCCAGCAGCGTCGCCGAGATCGACCAGGTCGCGCGGACCCACAACGAGATGCTGCACAGCCTGACCGAACTCCTGCGCCACGAGCGCGACTTCACCGCCAACGCCTCCCACCAGCTGCGCACCCCGCTCACCGGGCTGCAGCTCACCCTGGAGGCGGGGCTCGCCCAGGACGACGACGCCCGGCTGCGGCCCGCCCTGGAGGAGGCCCTGGCCACCACGCGCCGCCTGCACCGCACGGTGGAGGAGGTGCTGCGCCTGTCCCGCCTCCACGGCCTGCCGCGCCGGCCCGCTCCGGACACGCCCGTGTCACAGCTGCTGCGCGAGACCGAGGAGCGCTGGCACGGACTGTTCGCCCGCGACGGCAGACGCCTGGAGGCAGCGGCCCTCGAGACGGGGGACGACGTTCGCGTCCTCGGCGCCCCGGTCACCGAGATCCTCGGCGTGCTGCTGGAGAACGCGCGCGTCCACGGGCGCGGCACCGTACGCCTCACGGCCCGCGATCTCGGGGAGGCCGTCGCCTTCGACGTGACCGACGAGGGCGCGGTGGACGGCGAGGCGTCCCGACTGTTCGACCGCGGCCGCACCGGCGCGGGGGAGGGCTCCGGTATCGGCCTGGCCCTCGCCCGCGATCTGGCCGTGTCCCTGGGCGGCAGACTCTCCCTGACCGGCCGCCGTCCAGCCGCCTTCACCCTGCTCGTCCCCGTACGCCGCGAGGAGCCTGGCTCCGAGGGCGACGGCTGAGGAGGGTTCAGGCGCCTGCTGCGGTGGGAGCCGGTCGCAGCCGGGTGACGATCCGGTTCGCGGCGGTCTTCTGCAGCAGCCCGTAGGCGAGGACCGGCAGCAGCAGGTGCGGTTTGTCGGGCAGGGACGCGGTGATCAGCACCGCGCTCGCGCTGCTGTTGTTCATGCCGCAGGCGAGCGTCAGTGACGAGGCGGTAGCCGCCTCCAGCCGCAGGAGGCGGGCGGCGACCCGGCCGAGGACGAAGGAGAGCAGGCAGACCAGGGCGGCCACGGCCAGAGCGGCGGCGAACAGCAGCGGGCGTGGCCGGGTGAGGACGGATCCGAGGGCGCCGCTGGCGTTGACGTAGGTCAGGACCAGCGAACCGGCCATGGCCGACGGCGCCACCGTCGTGACCAGGCGGCCCAGCCATCGCGCGGGCAGGACGACTGCACCCAGCAGGCCCGCCGTGCAGGGAAGGACCACGGCGGTGAGGGCGAATCCACCCTGGGCCAGCCGGCCGGTCGCGGCGAGGGTGTGCGCGTAGCCGCCGCTGAGCAGCGGCGACAGCGTCGCCAGCAGCACGGGGGTGGTCAGCGGGCTGAGCAGGGTCGAGGCCAGGACGAGACCCACCATCGTCGGCTGATCTCCCTCGCCCTTGTCGGTCCACACGGTAGCCCCGGCGGCGACGGGCATCGCCACGACGAGGATCATCGCGGTGAGCAGTCCGCTGCCGCCGTCGGTGTCCGGGGTGCGCCGCAGGAGGAAGGCGACGAACGGCACGACCGCCAGCGGGATCGCCAGGTGCAGCACGAGGCCGGCGAGCAGGGCCTTCGGATGCCGCAACAGGGCACCCAGCGCGCGGACGGGGACCTGGAGCCCGGCCGAGAACAGCACCAGGGACAGCAGCAGCGGTGCGATGTGCACTGTCAGGTGCGACGGCGGCAAGGGATGGGGGCGGCGCAGCCACAGCCCGGGGGCAGGCAGGATCAGGGCGAGGGCGTAGGAGAGGACGACGGCGCGGCCGAGCCGGTGCCGCAGCCAGGACGCGGCGCGGGTGTGCATGGCCCCATCGTGATCAGGCCGGACCCGGCGGGCCGGGAAAGCCGCGCGGCAGTCAGGATGCGTTCAGGTAACCGCTGGCAGCGTCTGCCCATGACCTACGAACTCTCCGAGACTCCCGAGGCCGAACCCGGCACGAGTGCCTCCGCTCGCCCCTGCCGCCCTCCGCGCTGAAACAAGTCCCCGAGGTCACCGCCTACTTCTGGATCACCAAGGTGCTGTGCACGACGGCCGGCGAGACCGCGGCCGACCTGCTCAACGAGAAGGCGGGGTGCCCGTCGTGCCGAACGTGCTCCTGTTCCGGATCGCGTTCGTGCTGGTCCGCCCGCTCGGCGCGACAGCCGGAACTTCCTGACCAAGCCGATCGCGAAGGGCGGTCTCGACCTCGGTACGGCGGGTTCGTCGGCCGCGCTGTTGGCCGTACCGGTTGGTCGGACGGGTTACGCCCACACTCAGGAGCACCGCAGTCTCGCCCCGTCCGCGGCCCTGCCTCCTGTCCTGCGCCCGCTTCCCCACCTGACTGCTGTGTCGAGAGAAGATGCGTCTGCCGGATCGTCCGGTGAAGAGGAGAGTGCTCCCAGGAGGTGGTCCGACGTCCAAGAAGCCATGTCCGGCCTGCCGGGCACGCGACAGCCTCGAGAGAAGTCCATGAAGCCAGCCCGCACCACGTCCGCCACGCCCGAGCCGTCGAACCCACCTGCCCGGGAGCTCTCAGCGTGGCGGTTCGTGGCGGTGTTTGGGGGCGTCAGTCTGCTGATGGACTTCGTCTACGAGGGCGCTCGTTCCGTCACCGGCCCGCTGCTCGCTCACCTGGGCGCCTCCGCGGCCGTGGTCGGCGTGGTCACGGGGGCGGGTGAGGCCGCCGCGCTCGGGCTGCGTCTGGCCTCGGGACCGCTGGCCGACCGCAGCCGCCGCTTCTGGGCATGGACGATCGCCGGATACGTGCTGACCGCGGCCACAGTCCCGGTGCTCGGCCTGACCGGCGTGCTGTGGGTGGCCTGCACCCTGGTGATCGCGGAACGCGTCGGCAAGGCCGTGCGCTCCCCGGCCAAGGACACGCTGCTCTCGCACGCCACCGCCGGCACCGGCCGGGGCCGCGGCTTCGCGGTGCACGAGGCGATGGACCAGGTCGGCGCGCTCATCGGCCCGCTCACGGTGGCCGGGGTCCTCGCCTTGACCGGCGGCGACTACGCTCCGGCGCTCGGGGTGCTCGCGCTGCCCGGCGTGGCCGCCGTCGCACTGCTGCTCTGGCTGCGTGCCAGGGTCCCCGATCCGGTGGGCTACGAGACCGCCGTCGGCACGGCGGCGCCCGAGCAGTCGCCTCCCGCCGGATCCCGCGAGAGGAGGCTGCCGCGGGCCTTCTGGGCCTACGCGGTATTCACCGCAGCGACCCTGACCGGTTTCGCCACCTTCGGTGTGCTCTCTTATCACCTGGTCGTCCGCCACTTGATGCCGACCGCGATGGTGCCGGTGCTGTACGCGGCGGCCATGGCGGCTGACGCGGTGGCGGCGCTGGCCACGGGCTGGCTGTACGACCGGCTCGGCGCCCAGGTCCTGGTCGTCCTGCCGCTGCTGTCCGCCGCTGTTCCGGCCCTCGCCTTCACCGACACGGTGGGGGCCGCCGTGGCGGGTGCACTGGTGTGGGGCGCCGCCGTCGGGGTCCAGGAGTCCACGCTGCGTGCCACTGTCGCCGACCTTGTACCCGTGGGCCGCCGGGCCACTGCGTACGGCGTCTTCGCCGGGATCATGGGAGCGGCTGCGTTGGCAGGTGGCGCCCTGGTCGGGGTGCTGTACGACGTCTCCGTTCCCCTTCTGATCGTGGTCGTCGCCGGCATCCAGGTCGCCGCGCTGGTTCTGCTGTGGTTCACCCGGGCCGTGCGGTCCACGCCCGCCCACTGAGTGGTGAACGTGCGAGCAGGCATCGGGCGTTTTGGTCACCACGCCGCTGCGCGGCCGGGCATGGAGCGACGGACACCTTCGAAAGCCGGGGCGGCACGGCACGGGGGCGGGCTTGAGGAATCTGTGTCAGCTCGTGAGCATCCCGCGGCCGAGCCAGTCCTTGGTGTCGCGGACTCCTGGCAGGGCGAAGAAGTAGCCGCCGCCGGTGGGTGAGATGTAGTCGACGAGGGGTTCGTCGATCAGCCGGGTCTGGGTGGCCTCGAACTGGCGCTTGACGTCCTGCTGGTAGCAGCAGAAGACCAGGCCCATGTCGAGGTTGCCGACATCGTCGATTCCGCGGTCGTAGTTGTAGCCGCGGCGCAGGATGCGGGAGTCGTCTGTGGCGGCGGTGCGTGGGTTGGCGAGGCGGATGTGGGCGTCGAGGGGGATCGCGTTGCCGTGCGGATCCATGGCGTAGTTGGGGACATCGGTCTCCTTGACGCCGTCGAGCGGGGCGCCGGTGTCCTTGCGGCGGCCGAACATTTTCTCCTGCTCGGTGAGGGAGACCCGGTCCCAGAACTCGACGAGCAGGCGGATGATCCGTATGACCTGGTAGCTGCCGCCCTTGGCCCATGCGGGCTCGCCGGCGCCACCCCCGACCCATATGAGGCGGTTGCTTTCCCGGGACGAGGCGACGTCTGGGTTGGCGATGCCGTCCTTGAAGCCGAGCAGGTTGCGCTGGGCGCCGCTGGGGCGGGGCGTGTTCTGGAAGCCGTCGATGCGCCACTTGATCTGCATGGCCCCACGGGTGTGCCGGGCGATGTCGCGCAACGCGTGAAGGACGGTGTCCTGACGGTTGGCGCAGATCTGCAGGGACAGGTCGCCGTGGCACTCGGCGGGCTTGAGGTTGTCGTTGGGGAAGGTCCGCATGGGAGTCAGGCGGCGGGGCTTGGCCGTGGCGAGACCGTAGCGGTCGTCGAAGAGGGACGCGCCGACGCCGACGGTGATGGTCAGGCCGTCGGCGGGGACGGTCGGGCCGAGGATGCCGTTGTCGGAGGGCGGGGCGCCGACGCCGAGATCGGCGGGGATGCCGCCGGAGGTCAGGAAGCGGGCCCGGCTGGTGAGCGTCTTGAGCAACTCCACCAACTGCGCGCGGTCTTCGGCGATGACGGTGAAGGAGACGAAGGTGGCAGCGGCCGGCGCCGGGGTGATGATGCCGGCCTGGTGGAGGCCGTGGAAGGGCACTTCGGCGGCGTTCTCCGTCTGCGCGGCCGCCTGTGCGGTGCCACCGCCGCTCTCGGCGAGCGCGAGCCCGCCGCCGGCCAGAACCGCGCCGGCTGCTCCGGCGCCGAGGGCCGTCTTCACGAAGGAGCGGCGGTCGGCGCCGACCGGGCAGCCACCCTGCGGGGCGGGGGTTTCGGCGGACGGCATGGGGGCGTTCCCTTCGGTGCGTACGGGGTCGTCGATGCGGTGGTGTGCGGTGGTCATCAGGCGGACTTCCGGATCTCCAGCAGGTCTGGGACGGGGGAGAGGTCCTCCAGCAGCTGGCCGGTGGCCCCGTTGACGCGGGCGCGGGCGGTGGCGTCGAGCTGTCCGACGGGGGTCCAGTAACTGCCGTGGTGGGCGGAGTCCAGGAGCTTCTGCAGCCGTGCGACGTCCGCGTCGACGGTCGGCAGCAGGTGCGGAGAGCGGCTGGTGAGCAGCGGCCTGAGGACGGTGAGCAGCTCGCGGGTGCCGGCGAGGTTGGCGTCGGCGGTGGCGAGGTTGGTGCCGCTGCCCTCGTCCGTGTCGCCGGTCAGCTCGAACTGCAGTGTGTTCTCGAGGACCTCGTGGGCGCGCAGTGGCAGGTCGGACGGGTCGAAGTCTTGGTGCGGGAAGGCTTTCCGCAGGCCGGCGGCGTCGGCGGCCAGTCGCTGGGCCGGCGCGGTGAGCGAGGTGGCGGGCTCGCCGTGCCACAGGCCGTACTCGATGCGGTGGAAGCCGGTGAAATCCTTGTCGTGCACGCCGTCCGGCAGTCCGTCGGCCCTTCCGTCGATCTCCTGGTCGAAGTCCTCGAAGGTGCCGTAGGCGGCGCCGAGGGCGGCATAGGTGCGGTGCGCGGTGAGCCAGTCGGTGCGGGCCTTGCCGAGGTGGTTGTGCCTGATGTCCTCGGCCAGGGTGCGGGTCTGGGGCACGAGGGCGGCCAGGCCCTCGTCGACGTACGTCCGGTACTGCGCGAGCGGGCCGGAGAGGTCGTGTTCCGAGACCGGGACGACCGCCTTCGCCGCCCCGCCACCGGTGACGCGGACGGCCTCGGAGGTGACCGTGGTGCCGCCGCTGGGTACGCACCGCCAGGCGTATGCGCCGTCGGCGACAGTGGCGACCAGGGCGCGGGTGGTGCCGGGGGCCAGGCCCTCGATCTCGCCGTAGACGGCGTTCGTGGCCGGGTCGATGAGGTACACCTCGGCAGTCTTGTCGCCGGTGTTGTGCATCTGGAAGGTCTGCCGGCCGGGGCTGGGCGCGGTGAAACCCTCGCCGCAGTCCTTCTCCGAGACGGCGACGGTCTGGGCGGCGCCGGGCTTGGGGCGGCCGAAGGCGACGGCGAGGCCCGCGAGGAGCGCGGGGACGGTGACGAGGGCGACGGGAACCACCCAGGCAGGGCGGCGCCGCGCGGGCGTCGGAGCGTCCGGGGCCGGTGCCGCCTTGCGGGAGGCCGGCTTCGGCACCGTGGCGCGCAGGCCGCGCACGAACAGCGTCATGACCACGGCGAGATAGCCGGCGTAACCGAAGACCTGCAGCCAGGTCATGACCGGCATCAGGTTGAACACGCCCTGCACCAGGGTGCTGTACCAGGAGCCGGCGTCGATACTGCCGCTCAGGTCGACGGCGTAGGCCGCCTTGCCGGGCAGCACTCCGCCCTCTTGCAGGTCGCGCAGCCCGTAACCGAGAACGCCGGCCGCGATCACGATCAGGACCGCGCCGGTGGCGGTGAAGAACTTCGTCAGGTTGATTTTCAGGACCCGCCGGTACAGGCCCCAGCACAGGGCGGCCGACAGGAGCAGCCCGATGGCGGCGCCGGTCAGAGGGCCGGAGGACTCGCCGGCTGCCCGGGCCGTGGTCCACAGGAACAGCGCGGTCTCCAGACCCTCCCGGCCCACGGCGAGGAAGGAGGTGAGGATCAGCACGCCCGAGCCCATGGCCAGGGCGCCGGTGACCTTCTCCTTTATCTCACCGGACAGGCTGCGGGCCGAGCGGCGCATCCAGAACACCATGGCGGTGACGAACGCGACCGCGATCACGCTGAGGGTGCCGCCGAAGGCTTCCTGCGCGGTCGCCGACAGGGAGGCCGCGGTGAAGGTGAGGACCGCGCCGAAACTCATGGCGAGGGTGATCGCCGCGAGTACGCCTGTCCACACCTGCGGTAGCCGGGAGCGGGCATCCGCCCGCACAAGGGTCGCCACCAGGATGGAAACGACGAGTCCCGCCTCGAGCCCCTCCCGCAGCCCGATCAGGAAACTCGGAAACGCGGCATCCCACATGCGACCCTCCCCGGGCGGCCTCCGTACGAGCAGCGCCCATTAGCGTAGGCAACCCTAACTAAAACTGGACCATCATGACTACAGACTTGTAGTCAAAAGGTCATGGAGCAGTAATGCGGGGGCAAAACCCGGGAGCTGTTCCACTGCGGTCTGCGGGACGACGTCGCCTTCGCCCGGCCCGGTGCCACCGACCGGGAGACATCCAGGCCACGGCCGCGGGGTGCTCGTTCCTATGCGGGCCGTGCAGGGGGACGCACGGAGGGCGTGCCCGCTTCGGCTTGAGGCCGCATCGGACCGGGGCACCAGCTGCGTGGTGTGCCATGCAGGGGACCGCCGCGGGGCCTGCGTTCCTCACCGCGCCGACGTCTTGCCCGGCTTGCGATCATCCGGGAAACGCCTTGGATGGAGGCAGGCGGCATCTGCACGCAAAACCCCCGCTGACAGGCGTGCAACGCGTCGCAGGGGGCCTTGCGCTTCCTGGCACCGCGAGGAGGGACGGACCATGCGCCGGAGCATCGTCCGCACCGAGCAGATCGCCATCGCATGCGACGTCGTCAACGGTTGGACCGTTGTCGACGTCGACGGCGAGCTGGACATCCACACCCACGCCTTGATACGCCAGGCAGTCATCCGGCTTCTCGACGAGGGACACCGCAACTTCGTCCTTGACCTGTGCTTCGTGCCCTTCCTGGACTCGATGTTCCTGGGCACCGTCGTGGCGCTTACCAAACGCATCCGGAAACGCGAGGGCTCGCTGCGGATCACGTGCCCCTCGGCCCGGATGCGCACCGTCTTCCAGCATGGTGGCCTGGCCGACGCCTACGAGTTCTACGACTCGCCGCAGGAGGCCACCAGCCAGGCGCCAGCCCTCGACGGGCTGGCGCACTGGCCGGGCTCGGCACGCTGATTGCCCGGGCTTGCCCGGCGGACCATTGCCTGCGACAGGTGAGCCCGGGCAGTGATCCACCGGACGAGCCTGGGAAGGAGCGTCAGGCCATGGAGGACTTCGCGACGTACTCGTCGAAGGGCTCGATGCCGACTTCCGCAAGGAGTTCGTCCAAGCGCTCGGGTTCTCCGCAGCATGTCCCCGTGATGCGACAGGCGTCGATACCTGTGACCGTATGGTTTGAAGCGGGCCGGCCCGCACGTGAGGCCGTCAACAGCGGACTGCTTCCCCGACCGTCAGGCGGCTGACCAGGGCAGATGGTGAACTGGGACGGGAGTATCTAGGGTCAGCCCGTGGCTTTCATCATGGTGTGTGAAGACGACGCGGCGGTCCGCGGCGTCCTCAAGCGCGCCCTGGAGCACGACGGGCACACCGTCTCCGTCGCCGCCACGGCCGACAGCTTGCTGCGGCAGCTCGCACCGGCGCCCCATCTGGTCGTCCTGGATCTCGGGCTCCCGGACGCCGACGGCCGCGACGTGTGCCTGGCCCTGCGGGCTCGTGGTGTCGACGCGCCGGTGTTGATGCTCACCGCCTTGGACGGCCTGCACCACAAGGTGGGCGGCTTCGAGGCCGGCGCCGACGACTACATGACCAAACCCTTCGACATCCCGGAACTGCTGGTCCGCGTCCGTGCGCTGCTGCGCCGGGCCACCGTGGCGCCCACCCCGCGCGAGGTCGTCCTCGATCCGGCGAAGCACGTGGTGACCTACGATGCGGTGAGCATGAGCCTGACCCCGACGGAGTTCCGGCTGCTGGGCCGTTTGATCGCCTCGCAGGGCGACGCGGTACGCCGCCACGCCCTCGTCGCTGCCGGCTGGCCGCACGGGGCGCAGGTCAGCGACAACACCCTCGACTCCTATGTGCGCCGGCTGCGGGCGAAGCTCGGTTCGCTGGGCGTGGCCGAGCGTCTGGCGACCGTACGCGGCGTGGGCTACCGATGGCAGTGACGGGATTCCGTGAACGGGTCGTCGCACTCACCGTGCTGATCGCCACCGCCGTGGTCGCGATCCTGGTCGTGGTCTCGCACGTACTGCTGAGCCGGGTGACGGACGCCGACGCGCACGATCTGGCACATACGCGCGCCGAGGCGGTGGCGGCGAACGTCACCGCCAGAGGCGGCCGTGTCGTACTCACGGAAAACGGCAGCGAGGCGCTGGACGAGGTCGCCTGGGTGTACGCCGACGGCCGGCTGATCGACGGAAACGTCCCGCCGAGCCTGGTCGGTCGCGTCGAGGAGCTCGCGGACTCGGGCCGCTCGCAGACCGCGTCGGCCCGCGACTACCTCCTGTACGCGCGGGAGGTCCCGATGGACGGCCACCACGTCATGGTGATCGCCCGGGTGGACCTCACGCCCTACGAGACGTCCGAGCAGCGCAGCCTGACCTTGTCCCTGATACTGGGCGGCCTCACGATCCTCCTCGCCGGCGGGGTCGCACACCTCGTGGTGCGCCGCGCGCTGCGGGTCGTGCACGAGATGGCCGCCCTCGCCGACGACTGGGGCCGGCACGAACCAGGGCGGCGCTTCAACCTCGGCGTACCCCGCGATGAGTTCGGGGAGCTGGGACAGACCTTGGACCGTCTTCTGGAGCGCGTCGACAACGCGCTGGCGGACGAGCGCCGTCTCACCGATGAGATCGCCCACGAGCTGCGGACACCGCTGACGGTCTTGCGGGGGGAGGCGCAGTTGGCGCAGTTGTCCGGTGAGCCGGTGGGGCCGGAGACGGTGCTGAGCGAGGTCGCCCGCCTGGATGCGGCGATCACGACGATCCTGCGCGCCGCGCGAGCCAGGACGGACGAGGGGACCCGGTGTGATCTGCGTTCCGCCGCGCGGCAGGCGATCGGCGGCCGCGCGGTCGAGATCGCCTTTCCGGCGAAGGTCGAGGCGGCCGTGGCGCCCGACGTCGCCGTGTCGCTGCTGTCACCGTTGCTGGAGAACGGTCTGCGACATGCGAAGTCCCGGGTGTGGATCACGGCCCGCAACCAGGGCGAGGCCATCGTGGTCGATGTCCTGGACGACGGCCCCGGTTTCGATCCCGACGAGGTCGACCGGGTCTTCGAGGCGTGGGTCACCGGGGGTGGCGGGTACGGGCTGGGGTTGCCGGTGGCCCGGCGCATCGCTGCCTCGGCCGGTGTGGAGGTCCGCGCGATCGCGGACGGTCGCGGTCATGTCGAGGTGACCTTCCCCGCCACGTGTGCGGCCACGTAGTCAGGTTGCTTGCAGGTTCCCCGCGTAAACCTCGGCGCATGACAACGACAACGGAAGCGCGCACGCGCAGCGGGCGTCTCATGCTCAACAAGGTTCCCGAGGTCACCATCTGGTTCTGGGTGATCAAGATCCTGTGCACGACCGTGGGGGAGAGCTTCGCCGACTGGATCAACATGAAGCTGGGCGTCGGCCTGGTGAACACGGCCTGGATCTTCACCGCGGTGTTCGTGGGGGTCCTAGCGGTCCAGCTGCGGCTGAAGCGGTACGTCCCGTTCCCCTACTGGCTGACGGTGGTCGTTGTCAGCGTCACGGGCACCCTGTACACCGACATCCTGACCGACCAGCTCAACGTGCCGCTGTGGATCAGTTCCGCGGTCTTCTCGGTGCTGCTCGCGGCGGTCTTCGGTGTCTGGTGGGCGCGGGAGCGCACACTGTCGATCCACTCGGTCACCACACTTCCGCGGGAGTCGTTCTACTGGCTCGCCGTTCTCGTTACCTTCGCGCTCGGCACCGCGACCGGCGACTGGACCCTCGAGCTCACCGGCTGGAGCCCGGGGGCCTCGGTCCTGCTGCCGCTCGGCCTCATCGCGGCGATCACGCTGCTGTGGAAGTTCGGCGCCAATCCGGTGCTGTCCTTCTGGCTCGCCTACATCCTGACCCGCCCGCTGGGCGCGAACATCGGCGACTGGCTCGCCTCCCCCAAGGTCGCCGAGAACCCGGGCGAGCCCACCGGTCTCGCCCTGGGCACGTTCACCACCAGCCTGATCTTCCTCGGCCTCATCCTGGCCACGGTGGTCTACCTGACGGTGACGCGCTCGGACGTGACCGAGACCCACGAGGCGACCCACGCCGCACACACCACCGGCGACCCGCGCAAGGAGCGCGTCGCGCTGGCCGGCTTCGGACTGCTCGCCGTCGCCACCACGGGCCTGCTGGTCTGGGCCCACGGCCAGCCGCACGTCGGCCCGGCGCCGGAGGAAGACAACACCTCCGCCGTCCAGATGGCCCCCGGCCAGGCGGTGAAGAAGTTCCCGCCCGCCAAGGTCGCCGCGCTGAAGACCCTCGCCTCCACCTCGCTCAAGGACGCACGCTCGGGGAACGAGACCGGGGCCCACGCGGCCGCCCAGAAGCTGCGTGACCTGTGGGACGCCGACCAGGCGTCGCTGCAGCCGCTGGACCAGACCGGCTGGACCTCCATCGACGCCCAGATGGACAAGATGCTCAAGACGTTCGGTATCGACCATTCGAACCCGCCGATGTCGCCTGCGCAGCAGGAGAAGGAACTGAACGCCCTCCTGACGGACATGGGCTGACAGACCGCACAGCGCCCGGCCGGCCCACCCGGTCGACGGGCTCGGTGTGCCGAGGCGGCGCGGAGAACCGCGCTTCCTCGGCACACGCCAGGGAGCCTCGGACACCGCAAGCATTTCGTTTCTGCACACGGCTCACCGAGGACAGCAAGAACGACCAAGACCGTGAAGAGGCGGTGTTGCAGGACACCCGTATCACCTCGTGCCGGCTGACCAGGCGAAGCAGGCAACTCAGGCAGGAAGTGAAGGCCGACTGGCCCGACTCGGTGAACGCCACGCCGGCAGCTGCTCGAAGGGTACGACCCGAGACGCCTCGGCAGGAGTCCTTCGCAGGGTTGCGCGAGGCCCCCCGTGGACGGTGTCTCGTGCCGTTTGTGTCATGGCCGACGAGCAATGCTCGGGACTTGTGGATCAGCCCCGGGAGGGACGCGGAAGGCGTACCTTCCCGACTGATCCCTTTGATGGTCACCGAGTAGGCCTGCGTTGCAGCGCGGGTCGGGAAGGCACGCCGTGCTCAGCGTAGTCACTGACGAGGGTTCCACCCAGTCCGGCTCCTTGATCGACGAAATCGTGCGTGAGGGCGCCCGGCGCATGCTCGCCGCCGCGCTGGAGGCGGAAGTCAACCAGTACATAGCCGAGTTGACTGCCGAGACCGACGAGCGCGGGCACCGCCTGGTGGTTCGTAACGGCCACCACCGGCCACGCACCGTGGTCACCGCCGCCGGGCCCGTCGAGGTGAGGGCCCCGCGGGTGAACGATCGCCGCGTCGACGAGGCCACCGGCGAGCGGAAGCGGTTCTCCTCGAAGATCCTGGCTCCGTGGTGCCGTAAGTCCCCGAAGATCTCCGAGGTGCTTCCGCTCCTCTACCTGCACGGACTGTCATCCGGGGACTTCGTGCCCGCGCTGGAGCAGTTCCTCGGCGGCACGGCTGGCCTGTCGCCGGCGACCGTGACCCGGCTGACCAAGCAATGGAGCGACGACCACGCCGCCTACTTCGTCTATGTCTGGGCCGACGGGGTTCACCCGAAGGTCCGGCTCGGGCAGGCCCATTCGTGCGTCCTGGTCCTGCTCGGCGTCCGCCTGGACGGCACGAAGGAGCTGATCGCGCTGGCCGAGGGGCTGCGCGAGTCCACCGAGTCGTGGGCGGACCTGCTACGAGACTGCCGTTGCCGGGGCATGCGTGACCCCGAGCTGGTCGCGGCGACGGCGCGATGGGCCTGTGGCGGGCGTTGGCCGAGGTGTTCCCCGCCGCTCGACCGCAGAGGTGCTGGGTTCATAAGTCTCGTAATGTCATCAACTGCCTGCCGAAGTCGGCCCAGCCCGGCGCGACGAAGGCGATGCAGGAGATCTACAACGCCGAGGACAGGGCCCACGCAGAGCGGGTGATCGAGGCCTTCGCCCGCTCCTACGGGACCAAGTGGCCGAAGGCGGTCGCGAAGATCACCGACGACAGGGACGAACTAACTGCTCGCGTTCTACGACTTCCCGGCGGAGCACTGGGTCCATCTGCGGACGACGAACCCGATCGAGTCGACGTTCTCCACGGTGAAGCTGCGGACGAAGGTCACCCGCGGTGCGGGCAGCCCCGCGGCGGCCCTGGCGATGGTGTTCAAGCTCGTCGAGTCCGCTCAGGCACGCTGGCGCGCGATCACCGGTGCCCACCTGGTTCCCCTGGTCCGGGCCGGAGCGAAGTTCGAGAACGGTGTCCTGGTCGAGCGAGAGGAACTGGCAGCCTGAGCGGCCGACCGGCCCCGGCCGCCAGCTCCTCCTCGGTCAGGACCCGATGAGCTGACGTGCTGCCGCGTCGACGGTCTGCGCAAGGAGGACAGCGATGGTCATGGGACCGACACCGCCGGGCACGGGAGTGATCAGGCTCGCCCGCTGCCGGGCCGTGTCGAAGTCAACGTCCCCGACGTTGCCTGGGTTGTAGCCCGCGTCGATCACCACGGCTCCGTGCTTGATGTCCGCCCCGTTGATGAAGCGCGGCTGGCCGACCGCAGCGACCAGGACGTCCGCCTCGCGCACGATCGAGGGCAGGTCAACGGTGCGGGAATGACTGTAGGTCACCGTGGCGTCCCGCCCGAGCAGGAGCATGCCGACGGGCTTGCCGAGGATAGGGCTGCGTCCCACCACGACGGCGTGCTTTCCCGTGAGGTCGACCTCGTACTCGTCCAGCAGGCGCATGATCCCTCCGGGCGTGCAGGAGACGAAGCCGGGCAGGCCGAACCCCATCGCCGCGAAGGAGTGCATGGTGACCCCGTCGACATCCTTGTCTGGGGCGATCGCCTCGAACGCCGCGCGCTCATCGATGTGCGGTCCCACCGGGTGCTGGAGCAGGATGCCGTGCACATGCGGATCCTCGGACAGCGCGGTGACGGCCTCCACCAGGCCGCTGGTGCTCACCGAGGCGGGCAGGGCCACGTGCCTCGAGTGAATGCCGGCCTTCGCGCACCTGGCCTGCTTCATCCGGACATAGGTGACCGAGGCCGGGTCCTCTCCCACCAGCACAGTCGCCAGACAGGGGGACACCCCGGTGCGCCGACGGATGTCCTCGGCTGCTGCCGCGCTGGTCTCGGTCATTCGGCGGGCGAGGTCCGTACCGTCCATCAGCCGTGCCTGCTGCGTCTCCATCACGTGCCACTCCTGAGCTCCACGGTGAGGTGCCCAGGCGCACGGCATCGACGAGACGTCAGGCCGCTCCCCGGTGGTACTCCACCTCAGCGCCAGTCACGGCCCGCACTCACCATACCGGCGCACCCCAGCGGACAACCCCATCCACAGATCTTGACAATTGCTCACGACGACTCGTTCAGGTCCTGCAGTACTGCGACGACCTCGCTGAGGGACATGCGGATCTCTCGGGAGGACATATCCATCAGCTGATTCAACTCCAGAGTTGATGCTCGGGTCCAGATCCCGATCTTGCTGGGAGGGGATGGTCCGGGAACGGTTGCGGCCACCGGTGATCATCGGTGTGTGAAGACAGAAGATCAGGCGGTGGCCGCAGGTCACAGCATAGATCCTGCCCGCTGGCAGGAAGGTTTGAGGTCCTGATGGGCCGTATCGCGTGACGGTTCGTCCGGGTGGAACCCCGGCGCCGGGCACGGGCGTTCGTGCTCGGGTTGTTGTCGGACCTGCCGCGCAAGAACTGCTGGACACTTGCGGAGCATGGCGGGGACGCGAACCCATACGGCCTGCAGCACCTGCTGTCTAGGGCCAAGTGGGATGCCGACGCGGTACGCGATGACCTCCGCGGCTTCGTCGTCGAGCACCTGCACCACGAGGATGCGGTGCTGGTCGTGGATGAAACCGGCGACCTGAAGAAAGGCACGGCACGGTGGGGGTGCAGCGCCAGTACACCGGCACTGCCGGGCGCATCGAGAACTCCCAGGTCGCCGTCTACCTTGCCTACTCGACTCCACTCGGGCACGCAGCGATAGACCGGGAGCTGTATGTCCCGCGTTCATGGACCGAGGACGCAGCCCGCTGCCGGACCGCCGGAATACCCGACAACGTCACCTTCGCGCCCCGAAGGGCTTCCTGTCATCGCGAGCGTGCACGCACTGCCCAACGACGGGGCATGTCGTGCCGATGCGGCCCAAACCGCTGGAGCCCGTCCCCGGCCTCTGCCGGTTGCGCGTCGGCGGGCCGCCGCACCCGTGCCGTCGTCAGACGGGCACACGCCGCCCTCGGTCGCCCCGGGCCCGGCACGACGAAGCCCCCTGGCCGCGAGTCGAGATCCGAGAGATCCCGCTCACCGGCCCGAGGGCTTCTTCTGTCACGCCTGCCGCCCGCCACCCGGGCCTGGGGTGTGACGCCCGGCCGGTCTTCCCGGCCGGGCGTCACACCCGTCGAGCTCGAGTCGGCTGCTGTGACTGCTGCTAGACAACCTGGTGGGTGTCCGTCGCGGCGTCCCCGGTGAAGTTGCCGTCACCGCTGTAGGTGGCAGTGACCGTGAACGGCGACCCCGAGGTCGTCGTGTAGGCGTGCGTGGTGGTGGCGACACCACCGCTCACGGCCACTGTCTGGACTGGGCTGCCGTCACCGAAGTCGAAGACTACCGACCCCGACGGAGTCCCGGCCCCCGGAGACACCGGCGTGACCGTCGCCGTGAAGGTCACCGACTCAGCGACTACTGACGGGTCCGGCGCATCCGTCAGAGCGACGCTCGTTGCCGCGGGGTTCACGGTGTGGCCGCCCGCGCCCGTGGACCCGGTGAAGTTGCCGTCACCACCGTATGTAACGGTGACGGTGAACGGAGAGCCCGTGGTCGTCGTGTAGGCGTGCGTGGTGGTGGCGACACCACCGCTCACGGCCACCGGAGCGGAGACGTTCCCGTCACCGAAGTCGAAGACCACCGACCCCGACGGAGACCCGGCTCCAGGCGCCACCGGAGTGACGTGGGCGACGAAGGTCACCGGCTGACCCGCCACGGAGGGGTCGGGCAGGTCGTCGAAGACGCTGGTGGTGGTCGCCGCCGCGTTGACGGTGTGGCTGCCCGCAGCCACGGACCCGGTGAAGTTGCCGTCACCACCGTATGTAACGGTGACGGTGAACGGAGAGCCCGTGGTCGTCGTGTAGGCGTGCGTGGTGGTGGCGACACCACCGCTCACGGCCACCGGAGCCGAGACGTTCCCGTCACCGAAGTCGAAGACCACCGATCCTGACGGCGTTCCCGCACCCGGTGCGGTCGGCGTCACCGTCGCCGTGAACGTCACCGGCTGACCGACGACTGACGGATCCGGCGTATCGGCCAGAGCCGTGGTCGTCGCTGCCGGATTCACCATCTGCGTGTCCGCACCCGAGGAGCCGGCGAAGTTGGCGTCCCCGCTGTAGGTGGCAGTGACAGCGAACGGGCTGCCCGTCGTGGTCGTGTACGCGTGAGTGACCGTCGCCGTGCCACCCACCAGCGTTCCGCTCTGCGTCGGCGATCCGTCACCGAAGTTGAAGGTGACCGTGCCCGACGGAGACCCGGCTCCCGGTGCCACGGGGGCGACGGTGGCGGTGAACGTCACCGGCTGCCCCACCACCGACGGATCCGGCGAAGACACCACCGACGTACTCGTCGCCGCCTGAGTCACCGTCTGCGTGTCCGTCCCCGAAGAGCCGGCGAAGTTGGCGTCTCCACCGTAGGTGGCCGTCACCGTGAACGGACTGCCCGTCGTGGTCGTGTACGCGTGGGTGTCCGTCGCTGTGCCACCCACCAACGCCACCGTCTGGACCGGACTGCCGTCCCCGAAGTCGAAGGTGACCGTGCCCGACGGAGCCCCGGCCCCCGGTGCCACGGGGGCGACGGTGGCGGTGAACGTCACCGGCTGCCCCACCACCGACGGATCCGGCGAAGACACCACCGACGTACTCGTCGCCGCCTGAGTCACCGTCTGCGTGTCCGTCCCCGAAGAGCCGGCGAAGTTGGCGTCCCCACTGTAGGTGGCAGTGACAGCGAACGGGCTGCCCGTCGTGGTCGTGTAGGCGTGCGTCACCGTCGCCGTGCCACCCACCAGGTTCGCCACCTGGGACGGGCTGCCGTCCCCGAAGTTGAAGTTGACCGTGCCCGACGGAGACCCGGCCCCCGGAGCCACCGGCGCCACCGTCGCGGTGAACGTCACTGACTGCCCCACCACCGACGGATCCGGCGAAGACACCACCGCCGTGGTCGTCGCCGCCTGGTTCACCGTCTGCGTGTCCGTCCCCGAAGAGCCGGCGAAATTGGCGTCCCCACCGTAGGTGGCCGTCACCGTGAACGGGCTGCCCGTCGTGGAGGTGTACGCGTGGGTGACCGTCGCTGTGCCACCCACCAACGCCACCGTCTGGACCGGACTGCCGTCCCCGAAGTCGAAGGTGACCGTGCCCGACGGAGCCCCGGCCCCCGGTGCCACGGGGGCGACGGTGGCGGTGAACGTCACCGGCTGGCCCACCACCGACGGATCCGGCGAGGACAAGACCGTCGTACTGGTCACCGACTGGTTCACCGTCTGCGTGTCCGAACCCGAAGAGCCGGCGAAGTTGGCGTCCCCACTGTAGGTGGCAGTGACAGCGAACGGGCTGCCCGTCGTGGTCGTGTACGCGTGGGTGACCGTCGCTGTGCCACCCACCAACGCCACCGTCTGGACCGGACTGCCGTCCCCGAAGTCGAAGGTGACCGTGCCCGACGGAGCCCCGGCCCCCGGTGCCACGGGGGCGACGGTGGCGGTGAACGTCACCGGCTGGCCCACCACCGACGGATCCGGCGAGGACGAGACCGTCGTACTGGTCACCGACTGGTTCACCGTCTGCGTGTCCGAACCCGAAGAGCCGGCGAAGTTGGCGTCCCCACTGTAGGTGGCAGTGACAGCGAACGGGCTGCCCGTCGTGGTCGTGTACGCGTGCGTGACCGTCGCCGTGCCACCCACCAGCGTTCCGCTCTGCGTCGGCGATCCGTCACCGAAGTTGAAGGTGACCGTACCCGACGGAGACCCGGCCCCCGGAGCCACCGGCAACACCGTCGCGGTGAACGTCACCGACTGCCCCACCACCGACGGATCCGGCGAAGACACCACCGACGTACTCGTCGCCGCCTGAGTCACCGTCTGCGTGTCCGAACCCGAAGAGCCGGCGAAGTTGGCGTTCCCGCTGTAGGTGGCAGTGACAGCGAACGGGCTGCCCGTGGTGCTGGTGTACGCGTGGGTGACCGTCGCTGTGCCACCCACCAACGCCACCGTCTGGACCGGACTGCCGTCCCCGAAGTCGAAGGTGACCGTGCCCGACGGAGCCCCGGCCCCCGGTGCCACGGGGGCGACGGTGGCGGTGAACGTCACCGACTGCCCCACCACCGACGGATCCGGCGAAGACACCACCGACGTACTCGTCGCCGCCTGGCTCACCGTCTGCGTGTCCGAACCCGAAGAGCCGGCGAAGTTGGCGTCCCCACTGTAGGTGGCCGTCACCGTGAACGGGCTGCCCGTGGTGCTGGTGTAGGTGTGCGTGACCGTCGCCGTGCCGCCCACCACGTTCACGACCTGGGATGGGCTGCCGTCACCGAAGCTGACGGTGGCCAGGCCCGTGGGAGTGCCCGCGCCCGGTGCCATCGGCGCCACCGTCGCGGTGATGGTCACCGGCTGGCCCACTACCGACGGATCGGGCGAGGACGAGACCGTCGTGGTCGTCGCCGCCTGGTTCACCGTCTGCGTGTCCGAACCTGTAGAGCCGGCGAAGTTGGCGTTCCCGCTGTAGGTGGCCGTCACCGTGAATGGGCTGCCCGTCGTGGAGGTGTAGGCGTGCGTCACCGTCGCCGTGCCACCCACCAGCGTTCCGCTCTGCGTCGGCGATCCGTCACCGAAGTTGAAGGTGACCGTGCCCGACGGAGACCCGGCCCCCGGAGCCACCGGCAACACCGTCGCGGTGAACGTCACCGACTGCCCCACCACCGACGGATCCGGCGAGGACGAGACCGTCGTGGTCGTCACCGCCTGGTTCACCGTCTGCGTGTCCGAACCTGTAGAGCCGGCGAAGTTGGCGTTCCCGCTGTAGGTGGCCGTCACCGTGAATGGGCTGCCCGTCGTGGAGGTGTAGGCGTGCGTCACCGTCGCCGTGCCACCCACCAGCGTTCCGCTCTGCGTCGGCGATCCGTCACCGAAGTTGAAGGTGACCGTGCCCGACGGAGACCCGGCCCCCGGAGCCACCGGCAACACCGTCGCGGTGAACGTCACCGACTGCCCCACCACCGACGGATCCGGCGAGGACGAGACCGTCGTGGTCGTCACCGCCTGGTTCACCGTCTGCGTGTCCGAACCTGTAGAGCCGGCGAAGTTGGCGTTCCCGCTGTAGGTGGCAGTGACAGCGAACGGGCTGCCCGTCGTGGTCGTGTACGCGTGAGTGACTGTCGCGGTGCCACCCACCAGCGTTCCGCTCTGCGTCGGCGATCCGTCACCGAAGTTGAAGGTGACCGTGCCCGACGGAGACCCGGCTCCCGGTGCCACCGGCGCCACCGTCGCGGTGAACGTCACCGGCTGCCCCACCACCGACGGATCGGGCGAGGACGAGACCGTCGTACTGGTCGCCGCCTGGTTCACCGTCTGCGTGTCGATGCCGAACGAGGGGAGGAAATTGCTGTTACCGCTGTAGGAGGCGGTGATGGTGTACGGGCTGCCCGTGGTGCTGGTGTAGGTGTGCGTGACCGTCGCCGTGCCGCCCACCACGTTCACGACCTGGGATGGGCTGCCGTCACCGAAGCTGACGGTGGCCAGGCCCGTGGGAGTGCCCGCGCCCGGTGCCATCGGCGCCACCGTCGCGGTGATGGTCACCGGCTGGCCCACCACCGACGGATCGGGCGAGGACGAGACCGTCGTGGTCGTCGCCGCCTGGTTCACCGTCTGCGTGTCCGTCCCCGAAGAGCCGGCGAAATTGACGTTCCCACCGTAGGTGGCCGTCACCGTGAACGGACTGCCCGTCGTGGAGGTGTACGCGTGCGTCACCGTCGCCGTGCCACCCACCAGGTTCGCCACCTGGGACGGGCTGCCGTCACCGAAGTTGAAGGTGACCGTGCCCGTGGGAGTGCCCGCACCGGGTGCCATCGGCGCCACCGTCGCGGTGATGGTCACCGGCTGGCCCACTACCGACGGATCGGGCGAGGACGAGACCGTCGTGGTCGTCGCCGCCTGGTTCACCGTCTGCGTGTCCGTCCCTGTAGAGCCGGCGAAGTTGGCGTTCCCGCTGTAGGTGGCCGTCACCGTGAATGGGCTGCCCGTCGTGGAGGTGTAGGCGTGCGTCACCGTCGCCGTGCCACCCACCAGCGTTCCGCTCTGCGTCGGCGATCCGTCACCGAAGTTGAAGGTGACCGTGCCCGACGGAGACCCGGCCCCCGGAGCCACCGGGACCACCGTCGCCGTGAACGTCACCGACTGCCCCACTACCGACGGATCCGGCGAAGACACCACCGGCGTACTCGTCGCCGCCTGAGTCACCGTCTGCGTGTCCGTCCCCGTAGAGCCGGCGAAATTGACGTTCCCGCTGTAGGTGGCCGTCACCGTGAACGGACTGCCCGTCGTGGAGGTGTAGACGTGCGTTGTCGTCGCTGTGCCACCGGACAGTGCCACCGTCACCGGCGGCGACCCGTCCCCGAAGTTGAAGGTGACCGTTCCGGTGGGCGTGCCCGCGCCCGGTGCGACCGGCGCCACCGTCGCGGTGAACGTCACCGGCTGACCCACGACCGACGGATCCGGCGACGAAGTCACCGTCGTCGTGGTGCTTCCCAGGCCCTGCACCGTGTGCGTGTCCGTGCCCGACGAGGCCAAGTAGTTGGCACTCCCGCCGTAGACCGCGGTGATGGTGTGTGAGCCGACGCTCAGGGTGTTCGTGCTGACGGTCGCTGTTCCCCCCACCAGCGGTGCCGTCAGTGTCGGCCCTCCGGTGATGTAGAACGTGACAGTGCCTGTCGGCGTGCCCGCGCCCGGCGCGACCGGCGCCACCGTCGCGGTGATATTCACCGTCTGCCCGAAGGTCGACGGATCCGGCGATGAGGTCACCGTCGTCGTGGTGGACGCCTGGATGACCACCTGGACCGTGGAGCCCGTCGATGAGGTGAAGTGGGTGTCACCGCTGTAGGTGGCGGTGACCGTGTGGTTTCCGACGGATAGGTTGTTGACCGTCGCCGTTGCGGTACCGCCCACGACGGGCGCCGTCACGGTCGGCCCGCCGCTCACGACGAAGGTGACCGTTCCCGTCGGAGATCCCGCCCCGATCGGGATGACGGTCGCGGTCAGGGTCACCGGCTGACCGACGACCGAAGGATCTGGGGAGGAGGAGACTAGAGTTACTGTGGCAGCCATGGATGGCCCTCCAATGGGGGTCCAGGGTGGTCGGAAGCTGCACCACGCCCCCTCTACCGGGGGCCGCGGCCGACGATGACGGATGCCGGGCATCACGAATCGTCGTTCCCGACTGGAAGATGGGCGGCCCCGGTCGGTGCCATCAGTACGCGCCCGACCGGCTCCACCACGCCAGAACCATGACGCCGAATCCCCCGAACAGCCGAGCGCACAAGCCGCGCAAGCGGCGCGAAACCACCTACGACACCGGCGCGCAACCATCACCGAGCGCCGGGCGGTCGCGCACAGTGAAGAGAATGCGCCGGTCTAGGATCTACCGAAGGCCGGTTGGTACCCGGCCCGGCCGCCGTCTGAGCATGCCTGCCGATGCTCAGTCCGCCGCGTACTTCTGCCGCAACTCCACCTTCCGCACCTTCCCGGACACGGTCATGGGGGAAGGAGTCCAGGATCTGCAGCCGACTCGGGATCTTTTAGAACCTAGTACTGCAACGGTGCCTGTCGTGACTGCTGGCCAGGTTCGTCGTTGGTGTGGTTATGGGTGGGGACCTTGTTGATGTGCGTGTGTGGGCGAGTGAACTGGATGCGGTGCATGGGCGGTTCGTGCATCGGTTCAGCCGGTCGGAGCCGCGGGAGTCGGCGCTGGCCTATATGCGGGGGCTGATCGCTCCGCTGGAGCGTAAGAACGGCTGGACGCTGGCCGAGGAGGCGGCCCATGGCGGGCCGGACCGTATCCAGCGGATGCTGAACCGGATCGAGTGGGACGCCGACGAGGTCCTCGGCGATGTGCGCCGCTACGTGGTCGACAACCTCGGTGACCGCGAGGCGGTGCTCATCGTCGACGACACCGGTTGTGCGCCACGAGGCGCTGAGGAATCGAGCGGGAGGGAGAACCCGCCGCTGGTCATCGCAGTGACTGGCTGAAGCTGGAGGCAGGCGGAACCCTGGGTTGGGGGTGAAGCTGGAAGCGGCCTCGACAACGTAGGGGCGAACCGAGACCACCAGATGGTTCGTGCCCGCAAGCGAAGACGGAATGGGTGCAAGGAAACTGAACCGGTGGTTGAAGCCCCGTGAGTCGTCAGCGGTCTGCCAAATCTGGTGGATGGACCGCGCTGCAGTGCTGGAGAGTGCTCTATCCGGTGGCCTCTCCTCTCCTGACGTCCTTAGCTTGTGGCACGTCGGGAGGCCCGGACCAATCCTGCGATATGCGGTCCGTGGCGATGCTGCCGGGGTAAAGCCGGGCACCGAAGCCGTCGCAAAGATTCTCAGTGAACGTGGGAAGCGATCTGGCATCGCCCTCCCCGTCCGGCAGCCGGCCGGGCGGCGGGCAGGCGCAATGACCGCTGATGACGCCAGATCGTGGCGGAGTCGCCGTAGTACTCAGAGGCCGGGAAAGCCGGTCACACGGGAAAGGGCGGCAGCGTGATAGCAGCAGGACTGCTGTCGGGGAGGAACGTTGTTGAATAACGACGTGCCGTCGACAACAACTTGGCCGGGCAGTATGACGGCTGAGCGACGGGTACTCGATCAGCAGATCAAGCTGCACCGATGGGCAAGGACCGAACCGGATCGCCGGTTCGATGATGTATTCAACTTGATCTGTGATCAGGCCACATTATTGGTGGCCTGGGAACGGGTCTCTGGCAACCGGGGTGCCAGGACAGCGGGCGTGGGGGTCACCCGTTATCACGTCGAGGAACGTCATGGATTGATTCCGTTCCTGGAGGAGCTTCGCTCTTCGCTCAAGGACGGGTCCTTCACGGAGCTTCCGGTCAAGCAGGCGGTGATTCCCAAGAAGAACGGAAAGGTTCGTTACTTGGGTATCCCGACTCTGCGCGACCGGGTGGCGCAGATGGCTCTCAAGTTGGTCCTGGAACCGATCTTCGAGGTCGATTTCTATCCATCCAGTTACGGATACCGGCCTGGACGTCGGGCTCAGGATGCCATCGCCGAGATCCACCACTTCACCAGTAAGCCGTCGAACTACGAGTGGGTCATCGAGGGCGACATCAAGGCTTGCTTCGACAACGTCGATCACCACGTCCTAATGGACCTGGTGGCCGAGCGCGTCAAGGACCGCAAGGTTCTGCGGCTGGTCAGCGCGTTTCTGCGGACCGGAGTTGTCGAATTGCAGGGTGGATTCGCGGAGTCCCTCACCGGAACTCCGCAAGGAGGAGGCGTCTCACCGCTGTTGGCGAACATCTATCTCTCCGTCCTGGACCGGCATTTCTCGCGGATCTGGGACATCGAGATGACCCCGGCCTGGCGTCGGCAGCATCGGCGTCGCAAGGGGCTGCCGAACTTCCGGCTGGTGCGTTACGCCGATGACTTCGTAGTGCTTGTGCACGGCACGAGGGAAGAGGCTGAAGCACTGAAGACGGAGATCGGTGTGCTGCTGGCCAACAGGCTGAAGATGACCCTTTCGGACGAGAAGACCCACATCACACACATCGACGACGGGTTCGTCTTCCTGGGCTTCCACATCCAGCGCAGGCCCTGGGGCGGAGGTCGTCGTGTTGTGCTCACCATTCCGGCCAAGCAGGCTTTGGCATCGGTGATGCACAAGATCAAGAAGTTGACGGGGCGTGGTATGACCTCGCTCTCGTTGGAGGAGGTGCTGCGGGCGGTCAACCCGGTTCTTCGGGGCTGGGCAGCCTATTTCCGCTACGGCGTCTCGAAGAAGACGTTCTCGTACCTCGGCTGGTACGCGTGGCGGAGAATGAATCTCTGGATTCGCCGCAAGCACCCCCGCATGACCTGGAAACAGATGCGACGCCGATATTTCCCAGCGGACAGCATCGCAGAGGGCGGGATCGTTCTCTACAACCCGGCGAAGATGAAGGTCGAACGCTACCGCTTCCGCGGAGCGCAGATCAGCACGCCCTACAACATCGACGAGGTCGATCCACGCGGGGCTCGCTTCCGCCGGACCAGCCACGACGATGTGGCCTTCGTCGGTCAGGTCAGTGAATACCTCGCCTGATCCATCGGATCACGTGGAGAGCCGGATGCTCGGCCAACGGGCACGTCCGGTTCGGCGGGCGGGGATGGGAAAACCGACACCCGAGAGGGTGCATGGCGTCCCGTCCCCGACCCAACTCCTGAAGAAAGGCACCACCTCCGCCGGCGTCCAAAGGCAGTACTCCGGCACCGCCGGCCGCACCGAGAACTGCCAGATCGGCGTCTTCGCCGCCTACGCCAGCACTGCTGGCCGCGCCCTGGTGGACCGCGAGCTCTACCTGCCCAAGTCCTGGACCGACGACCGCGACCGCTGCCGCGCGGCCAAGGTCCCCGACCAGCGGGAGTTCGCCACCAAGAACACCCTCGCGGCCACGATCGTCAGCAGGGCGCTGGCCTCGCCGCTGCCGGTCGCCTGGGTCGCGGCGGACGCCGCTTACGGACAGGACAACCGCTTCCGCCGGATGCTGGAAACATCCGGCGTCGGCTATGTCCTGGCCGTCCCCAAGTCCCAGTTCTCCCTGGCCGGTCCACGCATCGACAGGGTCTTCGAGCAGGCCCCCGACCAGGCATGGGAACGCCGTTCCTGCGGCGCGGGTGCAAAGGGGCAGCGCGAATACGACTGGGCGGCCCTCCAGTTGAGGCCCGTGGCCGAGTACGACCATCAGGACGGCGTGCTGATCCGTCGGCGGTGGGCGCTGGCACGGCGCAGCCTGAGCCGGCCGGACGAGATCGCCTACTACCTCGCATACGCACCGCTGGATGTCGCAGTGGAGGAACTGGTGCGCGTCGCCGGCGCCCGGTGGGCGATCGAGGAGTGTTTCCAGGCGGCGAAGAACGAGTGCGGCCTGGACGAGTACGAGGTCCGCCGCTATGTCGGCTGGTACCGGCACATCACCCTGGCCATGGTCGCCCACGCCTTCCTCGCGGCGATGAGTGCGCGAGCAGCCGAAAAGGGGGATCCGCCGGTGAGGATGACGTGGTCATCGAGCTCACCGTGGCGGAAGTGCGGCGACTCCTGGCAGCTCACATACCCCGAGACCATCACCCCCTCACCCATGCGTTGAGCTGGTCGCACTGGCGCCGACGGCGCCAAGCGGTGGCCCGCCGCTGCCACTACCGCCGTCGTGGGCACTCTTTCGAGGGGCGTGCGGGCAGAAGCCGTCCGTGACGGCACCCCGCCCGCTACACTCCCACCGCTCGACGTTTCCCCAGGTCAAGCCACGAAGTACTGCTGGAGTACTAGCCAAGACCGGCCCCCCATAGCAGCAGTGCGGTGGGCAACGCCGCCACTACCAGCGGCCATTCGGCGAGCACGGCACGCACCACACCGCGTACGCCGGGATGGCCCTGGGCATCTCGGTGCGCGATCTGGTGGGCATAACCATGGGCCAGGGCCGAGGCGAGGGCGGTGAACAGCACCCACACAGCGTCGTCCATACGCGCCGCCCGAGTCACCTCGCCGAACTGCGTCAGCGCGGCAACGGCCGAACTCGACACCAGGAGCCCGTACACACCGCCGAACAGCGCAGTCGGCTGCGCCAGCCAGCCCCACACAGCACGCCTGCAGCGGATGGCGGACTCGGCATACATAAACGGCCTCATCGGGTCTTGGTTTCCGTAAGTGTCGACGCGCGTGGTCGTCCGGCCGGGAACGCAGCCGTGGGCGGCCGGACAACCCGGCGTGTGAGGGGTCATCGCGCAGGGGCCAGGAGCTGAGTGGCCGCCAGCTGCGCGTACAGCCGGTCCTGGGCCACCAGTTCCTCATGGGTGCCCACGGCCCGAACCCGGCCGGCGTCCATCACGACGATCCGGTCGGCGCCTGTCACCGTCGACAGGCGGTGGGCCACCACCAACACCGTGGTCTCGCGGGCCACCTCCGCGATGACATCCCGCAGCGCCAGCTCGTTGACGGCGTCGAGCTGCGAGGTCGCCTCGTCAAGGAGCAACAGCCGGGGCCGCCGCAGCAGGGCGCGGGCGATGGCGATGCGCTGCCGCTCGCATCCCGACAGCTTCGAGCCACGGTGTCCGAGCTGGGTGTCCAGGCCGTGGGGCAGGCGCTCGACGAGGGTGTCGAGCCCCGTCCGGGCCAGGACGTCGCGGAGGTCGTCGTCCGTCGTGCCGGGCGCGGCGAAGACAAGGTTCTCCCTGAGCGTGCCGGCGAGCACCGGAGCGTCCTGCTCCACATAGCCGATGGCGGACCGCAGCTCGGTCAGGGGCCAGTCCTGTACGTTCTTGCCGTCGACCAGGACCCGGCCGCCGGTGGCCTCGTGGAATCGCTCGATGAGCGCGAAGATGGTCGACTTGCCCGCACCCGAGGGGCCCACGAAGGCCGTCAGCCCGGTGCCCGGTACCTCGAAACTCATCTGCCGGTGGACGTGCGGCAGGCCCGGGCGGTAGCGGAAGGACACGTCCTCGAAGCGGACCGACGCCGGACCCGACACTCCCGCTGCCTGCCTGGGCAGGACACTCATTCGCCGGGATGTCGGCTCTGTCGACAGGCGTTCCACCTGCGCGATCCGGGAGATCGCTGCCGCCCCCTCCTGGTAGTGGGAAATGGCGTCGACCAGCTTGGACACCGGCTCGATCAGGTAGAAGAGGTACAGCAGGAAGGCGATGAGCGTGGACACGTGAATCGCCCCGGACGCCACCCGCGCCCCGCCGACCGCGAGCACCGCGACAAATGCCAACTGGACGGCGAGTTCGTCCGCCGAGCCGGCCACGGACTGCCACTTGGCACTCTTCACTCCGTGCCGCCACGCCCGCCGTGCCGCCGCCTCCACCCGCGCGGTCTCCCGCTCCTCCGCACCTGACGCCTTCACCGTACGGAACGCCCCGAGAGCCCGTTCCAACGCGGTGGAGATCTCACCGACCGCCTTCTGCGCACGCTCGGTGGCATGCGCGATCCTCGGCATCACCAGGGCGGCGGCCCCACCGGTCAGCGCGACCACGCCGAGCGTCACACCCAGCAGCGCGACGTCCAGAAACGCCATCATCACGATCGCCGCCACGAAGGCCACCGCGCCCGTGGCCGCGGAGACGACCGCCTGGGTGCTGACCGCGCGCAGCAGCGTCGTGTCCGAGGTGATGCGGGACATCAGGTCACCCGGCGCGATCCGCTCCCACTCCGCGATCCGCAGCCGCAGCAACCGCCCCACAAGGGTGCGCCGCGCGGCCAGCACCACCGTCTCCGCCGTCCGCTCCAGCACATACGCGCCGAACGCCTCGACCGCAGTGCCCACCACCACCAGAGCGGTGAGCGCGACCAGGATCCCCGTGATGGTCTCACCGGAGGCGAGCCGGTCCACCAGCGCCTTCGTAGCCAGCGGCTGCAGCAGTCCCCCCGCAGTCCCGACCAGGGCGCACAGCAGGCCGAGGGCGACGGCCCACCGGTGCGGGCGGACATATGCGCTCAGCGCTTTGACCGTCTCTCGGCCGGACAGGGATGTTTCATCCGTCGTCGGGGCGGATGCGGTGTTCACGAACTTCCTTTCTTCTGTGTGCCGGCCACTGCATCAGCGCTCCGGCATGCCAGGCATGATCACGTGTCGGCTCAGGGAGTGAATCCGGCTGCCCCGGTGACGAAGGTGTGCACCAGGGCTTCGGGGAGCTCAGGGCGAGCGACGAACAGGACGAAGGCGCCCGCCGCCAGAGCGAGGCCAAGAAGCTCCCGGAAGTCGCCCTTGCGAGGCATGACGTCGCGGCCCCGCGTTTCAGGCGGTGCCGCGGACGAGGTGTCGGTCTCCTTGTATCGCGCACGTTTGTGTCATGCCTCAAGCCTGCAAAGCCCGTTGGCTCACGCCCATCCGGCAACCGTCGGGTACACCCCCGCCGAGTGGCTGACGAAGACCGCCCTCCGGTCGCGCCGGACCCGGTCGCCGGGAGAACACTCCGCCGGTCGGCAGGGCAGTACCCGCCGAACGGCGGGGCCGTTACCGAAGATCGCCGGATGGTCCGCCTCCTGACGTCCGCGCGAGGTTTTCCGCATGACAGAGATGCAGCCGCTGCAGGAGACGTCAGCTCCGCAGGAGAACTCGCCTCCGCAGCACCGGACCTCGCCCGAGTCCGCCGCGCCGGCCTCGTCCGGCCCCTCGACGGGACGCCTCGTCGGGGTGGACCTGGCCCGCGCGCTGGCCGTGTTCGGCATGTACGTCGTGCACATCGGCCCCCCGCTGTCGGCCACACACGGCGCCGCCAGCTGGGTGCGGTACATGGCGGAGGGGCACTCGTCGGTGCTGTTCGCCACCCTCGCCGGGTTCTCACTGATGCTGATCTCCGGCCGCCGGGAACCGAAGACCGGTCTGGCCGGCCGTCAGGCGAAGGCCCGCATCGTCATCCGCGCCGTGGTCCTGCTGGCGCTGGGCACCGCGTTGGCGGCGGTCTACGGGCCGGTGATCATTCTCAACTTCTACGGCCTCTACTTCCTCCTCGCCCTGCCCCTGGTGCGACTGCGCGCCAGGACCCTCGCGATCACCGCGGCCGGCCTCGCCCTGGTCACACCCCAGCTCGCCTTCGCCCTCAACGGGCTGCTGACCGAGCCGGTCCAGCAGAGCATCAACGCCTACGACCCGCTCCACCGGCTCAGCGAGGTCGGCGTGCTCGACCTGCTGTTCACCGGCTTCTACCCGGTGATCACCTGGATGCCGTTCGTGATCGCCGGTATGGCGCTGGGCCGCCTCGACCTGTCCTCCGGCAGGGTCCAGCGGCGCCTGGCCGCGCTCGGAGCCGCCCTCACCGTGGCCGCCTACGGCACGTCCCTGCTGTTGGCCGGCAAGTACGCGCTGGCGAGCCTCGCGGAAGGCGGGCCGTCGTCCGGCGACTCCGGGTCGATGCCCCCCGACAGCGGGTCCCTCGAGCCCCGTTTTCCGGCCTCGTTGCTCCTGACGGGCGGGCCGCACAGCGGCACCACGTTCGACATCATCGGCAGCATCGGAGTCGCGATCCTCGTGATCGTGGGCGCGACGGTGGCGATGGACCGCCTGCCGCGACTGCGCCGCCTCGCGGCACCCGTCATCGCCGTGGGCACCATGTCCCTGACCGCCTACGTCGGCCACTTCGTCGTACAGTCACTGCTGCCCGGGCCCGCGCTCGTGACCGGGCACGTCACCCAGCAGTCCTGGGTGCCGGTGCTCATGTTCATCCTCGGGGCGATCGTGTTCGCCGGAACCTGGTCCCGCTTCTTCCGCCGCGGCCCCCTGGAATACCTCCTCAACGCCGCCACCAAGCCCGCGAGGCACATCCGATGACACCCGGTAGGGGTGGGACACCCCATGTCCCACCCCGGCCTGCACCGCCCATGGACCAGGCAGGTGGCATGGTCCCCCTTCGCGGGGATGTAGCGGGCGCCCCTGGAGTGGCTCTCGGCCCGCAGCGGCTCCTCACCGTCGTCCCCGTGCAGGAACCGGGGGCAGCCCTTCCCGGTCACACTGCCCCCTGCCGGCCCTGATCGGCCTCAGCCGCTTGCCCCGTCCGGCGCCCGATTCGGGGTCTCAATGTTCTTCCCGTTCACGAGGAGCGCATCTGCTCCGCCGCCCAGTGAGGAAAGCCTTTGTCCGCACGCTCGACCGCGCCTCGATCGCGCGTCACCCGCCTCGGAGCAGTCGCTGTCGCGGCTGCTCTCTTGTCCGTCTGCCTCGCAGGCTGCCAGAGCGCAGAGCCGCACTCGCACCCGGCGGCTACCAAAGCGCCAGATCCGGCGTTTGCCGGACTGCCGCCCGCGCCGCCCAAGGGAAAGTTGCTGCGGACGACCAAAGAGCAGGCGGCCGGCATGGCTCCCGGCGCTGCGCTGGTGGAACCGTCCGACCTCAACCCGGCGACCCCGAAGGATCTCAACGTCCAGCTGACGGCGGTTCAGCAAGAGGTGATGATCTCGGGCAAGAAGGTCCTCGCGGAAACCTACAACGGGAGTCTCGTCGGGCCGACCCTCCATGTGGTTCCAGGCCAGCGTGTCACCTTGAAACTGGCCAATCATCTTGGCACGTCCACCAACCTGCATTACCACGGGATGCACCTGTCCCCGGAGGGAAGCGCGGACAACATCGACCTGTCCGTTAAGCCGGGGCAGATTCAGACCTACCACCTCGACATTCCCGCCAACCAGGAACCCGGAACGTACTGGTACCACGACCACGAGATGTGCGACGGGAACGGCCATCCGATGCCGGGGATGACGATGAGCCCCGCACCCGCGAACGTTCGCTGCAATGGAACTGAGAGCCAGATCGGGGCGGGGCTGTCGGGAACCATCATCGTCGGGGACAGCCGCGAAACTCTGCCACCGGCCTACCGCGGGATCACCGCTCACACCTTGGCGCTCAAGGACACCCAGATCAACTCATCCAGCTCGATCGTCTACCCCGACGGGGTCCTCGAGCCCGCATCGCCGACGGTCCGGCTGGTCAACGGCCAATACCAGCCCACGCTGACCATGAAAGCCGGGGAAACCCAGCTGTGGCGCATCGCCAACGAAGGCTACGCCATCACCTACGACCTCCAGCTCGACGGCGGCACCTTCACCGTGGTCAACCAGGACGGGATTCCCGCCGCGGCGCCGGCCCGGGCCAAACACCTTCTGATGCCGCCCGGCAGACGCTTCGACGTCCTGGTGACCGCCGGAGCCACCGGATCGACCTGGCTCAGAACCCTTGCCCACAAGACCGGGCCCGACCCCGACAACGGCGCCGGCGACGAATATCCCGAAACCGCCCTCATGAAGGTCAACGTCCAGAAGGACAGCGGGAATGCGGGGCCGGCCGCCACCGCAGGACGGCCGGGCATGGCCACTTCGCCCCAGATCGCCGGGCCGCTTCCCGGATCCCACCCGGATCTGTCCAAAGAACCCATCGCGCGATCCCGAAGCATCGTCCTGAACGACGACGGCGGCAACAACTTCTGGATCAACGGCAAGCTGTTCGACCACACGAAGCCGACTTTCAAGAAACCGGCCACCCTCGGAACCGTCGAAGAATGGACGCTCACCAACACGAGTGGCCACGATCATCCGTTCCATCTCCATGTCGCGCCGTTCCAAATCCTCAGCGTGAACGGTGTCGCCCAGCCCCGTGCCGACTACATGGACGTGATGAGCGTGCCCCACGCAGTCAAGGGAAAGCCCGGAAAAGTGGTGATCCGGATACGCTTCGCCGACTTCACCGGTAAATGGTTCTTCCACTGCCACATCACCGGACACGAGGACACCGGAATGATGGGCTACCTGAACGTCATCGCTGCTGGATGACCAACCCTCCGGCGCCGGCGGGCGCCGGAGGCTCAGGATGCGAGGACGCCCCGATCCTGGGCAGGGAGGCGTCAGCGTCCTGCGTCGCTGAAGGCACGTCACCGTCAGACGGCCTGGTCGAGGCCGACGGCGGTCGGGTCCTGCTCGCGCAGCGGGGTGAAGTCGACGTCGAGTTTCGGGTCGTATGCGTCGGGCTGGATGCCTAGTTCGTGCGTGGAGTACTCGCCGAACGGGTTGATGTGCTCGGTCAGGTACGGCGAGATGTGGGCCAGGTCCTCCGGGGCGATCTCCCACCCTTCCTCCAGTAGCTGACGGGCGACTCCGCGATGTCCAGGGCATTGTGGAAGATCACCGCGTTCGTGAGCAGGGCGCTGAACTTCATCGCCTTCTCCTGCTCGGTGGGGTCGTTGTCGGCGATGACGCCGCGGTTGTCGAAGCCGATCCACTGGGAGAACCGGTTGAACGACTCCACCTTGGGTGACGGGCCGAGCCCTCAGGGGGAGGCCCCCCAGTCACGGACCCGTCGACTGCTGTTGCGGGATGCTGCCTGCCACCGAGCCACAGGGCGTGTCCCTATAGGGGCCTTGCCGAGTTTCAGGCGCCATCACGGTTCAGACCGCCCCAAGCAGGCCGGTGCCATCACCCAGTACGTCAGCCTGTGGGAGGCACACCATCATGACGACCCGACAGCGCAGCACCTCATCGAGCGCGGATCCGCCCGTTCGGCGCGAGGTCGTCTTGGGCGTGGACACGCACGGCGAGGTGCATGTTGCCGCCGTGATCTCCCCGCTCGGGAAGATCCTCGGAACGGAGTCCTTTCCCGCGACGGTGGCCGGCTACCGACAGTTGCTCATGTGGGCCCGCAAGCGGGGTACGGTGCGCCGGGCCGGTGTGGAGTGCACCGGCACCTTCGGCGCGGGCCTGTCCCGCTACCTGCTGGCCCAGCAGATTCAGGTGTTCGAAGTGAACCGGCCCGACCGCTCGGCCCGCCGACTGCTGGGGAAGTCGGACCCGCTCGACGCTCAGGCCGCCGCGCGGGCCGTGCTCAGCGGTCGTGCCCGGGCCCGGGCCAAATCCGGCGACGGTCCGGTACACAGCGCCCGGATCTACAAACTCGCCAAGGACTCCGCGGTCAAGGCCCGTACCCAGGCGATCAACCAGCTCAAGGCCGTCCTGGTCATCGCCGACCCCGCCCTGCGCGAGCGGTTGTCGAGCTTGGGCAATGCCGAGCTGTTCCGCACCTGCGCGACCCTCAGCCCGCCCGATGGTGGGGGAGACGAGGACGCGGTGGCCCAGGCCACCCACATGACGTTGCGCATGCTCGCCGAACGCATCGAACAGCTCACCGGACAGATCAATGAGCTGAACCAACGCCTGACCCGGCTCGTCGAACGTCACGCCCCACAGCTGCTCGTACCGGTGGGCATCGGTCCGGACAGCGCCGTCACTCTCCTGATCACCATGGGGGACAACCCCGAGCGGCTGAACACCGAGGCGTCCTTTGCTGCCCTTTGCGGAGTCAGCCCCATCGAGTATTCGTCGGGCCGTCGGTGCACGCGCCGGCTCAACTACGGCGGCGACCGGCAGGCCAACGCCGCTCTGCACCGCATCGTCTTCACCCGGCTGCGCCACGATCCGCGCACCCAGGCGTACTACGAACGCCGCACGCAGGAGGGCAAGACCCGACGTGAGATCGTCCGATGCCTCAAGCGATATGCGGCCCGCGAGGTCTTCAACTGGTCAGACCGGTTGCCCGCACCCCTGCGTTATAGGGGCGTCCGTGATACGTGAGAGGGTCTGAGGCGTGAGTGAGACACCGTCGAACACCCTGCAATACCGCTTTGACGGGCCAGAAGAGGCTCCCGTCCTGATCCTGGGTCCCTCCCTGGGCACCACCTGGCACAGGTTGTAGAGACCGTCTATGGGCGTCCACGCCAGTCCAGGGCGGGTGCGTAGTGGCAGGTCAGGGCATCGCAGTTCGGGGGAGTCGGCGTAGTTGGTGACAGACGTGTGACAGCGCCTGTGAGAGAGGCGTTCGAGGGCAAGCCCCAGCAGACGCGGCCGGCGGGGCCTTCCGAGCGGGTGTGCTGCAGCGCCGGCGGTGGCACCGTACCCCCTGGGTTCTGCTCCACCGAGCACTTGACGCGAGGGCGTAGTGATGACAGACGCCTGCGGTAGATGCGGCCCGGAGTCCTTGGCGACCAACAGGTCATAGCCTTCGCTTCTGCAAAGTCGAACGCCTCTGGGAGGTGTCTGAGGCGGTGCTTGCCACCGCCGAGGGGCGTACGGGCTTCTCGTCCGCGGGCTGTTCATGGTCGCGCAAGCCTGCCAACATCTCTTTGTTCCGGTTGCGGAGATTGGGGGTCTCGCGTGGTGTCGGTGCAGAGCAATGATCAGCGGCTGCTGGAGCGCATCTTGGAGGACCAGCATCGTAAGCTCGCGCCGGACAAGAGCCGGGACGACTTCTTCACGTTCTTCGCCGCGGACAAGGCCCTTCAGGACTGGGACCTGGACAACGACGAGATCATGGACGGCATCGTCGACGGTGCACACGACTGCGGAATTGACGGTATCTGGACGTTCGTGGACGAGCGCTACATCACCGCTGACGCGCATCAGTTCCTTCCGTCACGTGCTGGCAAGATCGAACTGGTCGTTCTGCAGGCGAAGAACTCGTCGGGTTACCAGGAGTCTGTGATCGAGAAGCTTCACTTCCATCTGCCGACTCTGCTGGATATGGGCCGGGAGGAGGAGGGTCTGGTCGCGCACACCAACGCCAAACTGCTGGAGCGTACGCGCCGCTTCCTGCACATTCTCGAGGAACTAGCGTCTTCCTTCCCGCAGGTTCACATCAAGGTGATCTACGCGAACAAGTCGGCTGAGACGCCGCACCCGAACGTGAAGGCCAAGGGTGACCGGCTCAGGCGGGAACTTGCGAAGATCACGTCCGATACGCGGGCTGACTTGGAGTACCTCAATGCTGCTGACCTGCGAGAGCGGACTGCCCGGGGAGCGAAAGCCGTCGCGCAGTTGGTGTTCACCGAAACGCCGATGAGCACGTCGCTCGGCGAGGGATACGTATGTCTGGCGCGGCTGGACGAGTACTACCGCTTCATCACGTCCGACAACGAGGCGTTGCGCCTGGAGTTGTTCGAGTCGAACGTGCGCGACTACGCGGGATCCACCGCCGTGAACAACGCCATCGGTGAGACCCTGAGGTCCGGTACCGGCGAGGACTTCTGGTGGTTCAACAACGGTGTCACCGTTGTCGCGGACGCCGCCCAGATCGCCGGCAAGAAGATCGTGGTCAGGGAGCCTCAGATCGTCAACGGGCTACAGACCAGCCATGAGATCTACAGCTACTTCCAGAACGGCGGCCAGCACCGTGACCGGTCCCTCCTGGTGAAGATCGTGGTTGCTCCGGAGAACGGCACGGCTCGCGACCGCATCATCCGGGCGACCAACAGCCAGACCCAGCTGCCCGCCGGAGCGTTGCGCGCCACAGAGTCCATCCAGAAGGACATCGAGGAGAGCCTCGGTCACGCGGGCGGTTACTACTACGAGCGCCGGGCCAGCTACTACCGCAACCTCGGGTTCCCTCTGGACCGGGTCGTCAGCATGGCCCGGCTCGCCCGCGAGTTCACCGCCTTTGTGCTGCGCGAACCGCACACCGCGCTGCGGCACTCCGACGCGCTGCTGCTCGACGACCAGCATTATGCGCAGATCTTCTCGCCGCGGCACGATCTGGACATCTACCGGCTGTGCCTCGACGTGCACACCAGGCTGCGCGCGTTTCTCACTCGGTACGCCGAAGACCGTCCCTTGCTGGGGGATTCGCTCGAGAACTGGCTCTACCCGCTGGCGGCCATTTCCGCCTACACCCTCACACGGCTACGGCAGCCGTCGCCGCGGGACCTTCTCAACATCGACCTCGACCATCTCAGCGACGACTTGATGTTCCGCATGACAGGAACTCTGGAACAGAGCTTCAAGAGCGTCCTGCGCCGCAACAAGGCCGGCGGAGTTGACCGGATCGCCCGCACCACCGACTTCACCACCAAGATCCGCCAAGCCGTCGTGTCCCAGAGCCGCTATCACATCGAGGGCTGAGCGTTCTGGCGATCTCCCTCCGGCTGGTCTTGTCCGAGCCTCGCGCGTCTCGCGCCTGTGCCCCCGTTTGAGGCTGGACCGGCCGGTGCGCTTCCTCGGGTCGGCCACTTCAGCAGGGGACCGGAAGGGGTAAGAACGGTTGACTCGGTTGAGCGCTGCGGTCGTCGGGACGCAGTGGAAATGGAATGAGAATGGCTCGCGGAGCGACATACGATCGTCTGTCATGGGTGTTTACGCGAGCCGGAATCGGACGGATGCGGCGCCGAAGCGGGCGGCCGAGCCTCAGGCCGAGTTCTTCGAGAGGGTCGCCGGTCCGTTCTGGGACCAGGTTCGGGATGTGATCAACGGATGGTGGTCGCGCTTCCCGGACAGGGCTCAGCCCGGCCTGCTCAGCCGGCTGCGGGACCGAAACTCCGACACGAACGTCTACTCTGCGCTGTGGGAGTTGTACCTGCACGAGATGTTGCGCGGTTCCGGTTGCAGCGTGGAGGTTGAGCAGCAGACGGGAACAGGTGGCTACAACCCCGACTTTCTGGTTACTCGCGGCAACGAGCAGTTCGTCGTCGAGGCGATCTGGAAGGCCCAGAAGCGCGACGCTGGGTCTTACTCGCTCCCACCGCAGTTGAGCGATGCTATCGATCGCTTGCCGAGTCCGAACTTCTTCGTATCGTGCGAACTGCACAGTGCCGGTACGGCAACGCCGCCGCAGAGACGGTTGAAGTCCGGGCTGATGCGATGGCTTGCAAGCTTGGACCCCGACCAGGTCATCGCCGACCATGAGCGCAAGGTGCCGCTTCCCAGTCATACTTGGCAAGAGGCTGGCTGGTGCCTCACCTTTCAAGCGATCCCCCGCAGCCCAGGCAAACGTGGCAATCCATCCAGCAGGACAATCGGCGTCTACCCCTCGGCATGGGCGGTCGAGGACGGATCGGAGCGAGTGCTCGACGCCGTCACACACAAGGGTGGGAAGTATGGTGACCTGGAGCTGCCATTCATCGTGGCGCTAGGCCATGCAGCCGACTTCCCCCAAGATCAGGACATCGAAAGAGCGCTGTACGGGAGTACGGTTGAGTACGCCTACGACAGCGGATCGACCTTCAGTCGAAAGCCCGATGGCTACTGGACTGCCACCTACGACCATGCTCACAGCCGTGTGAGCGGCGTACTCGTCGTGAACAACCCAGCACCCTGGACCTGGACGAAAAACACTCCCGTTCTCTGGCAAAGCCCGGATCCCGCCTCGCTTCCTGCCCCCATCTTCCCTACTTGGGCAACCGCGCAACTGGCTGGGATCCAGGTCGAGCGCCAGCCCGCGATTCGCTCCGTCCACACCGCTCTCGGTCTGCCGGAACACTGGCCGACCGGCGACGCCTTCCCCCGGAGTGACCCGAGATGACGGCAGCGGCACCCCGGTGAGATCACTTCATGTGCACGGCAGCGTTCGGTGGGGGCTTCTGTGGACTGGGGAGGCCGCTCGACCGGGTTCGGGGAGCATCCGCCGTACACCGGGCCGACGTCCTGATCGGCCAGCCGACGCTGTGCCGCACCCGAACGAAGTGGCCTGCGGCCGCGGGCCGAAGGCTGGGAGGCGGATGTGGCTTGCGGACGGGTTCTCGCCCGCCGGGCCGCGCTTTAGGCTGCGACCGCTCCGAAATCTGGCGATCTTCTGGAGGGTGTGCGGGATGAACCGAGTTCTCATAACCGCGCTGGCGGCAGCAGCGTTGGTCGTGTCCGGGGGGAGCACCACCGCCTCCGCTCACGATGCCCCGCCGCGAACCACGCACGGTCCCTGCCAGTACACCCAGACACCGAACGAGCCGGCGGCGCGGCCGGTTCCCCTGCCGCCCGACCCGCGGCACACCCCCAGTCACGGCACGGTCGACATGGCTGTTCGGACGAGCCAGGGCCCGCTCCCGCTGCGTCTGGACCGGGCGAAGGCGCCGTGCACGGTCCAGAGCTTCATGCACCTGGCACGCCACCGGTTCTACGATCGTACGGTGTGCCATCGGCTGACGGCGTATCCGACGCTGAAGGTCCTGCAGTGTGGCGACCCGACCGGCACCGGCGAGGGTGGGCCGGGGTACGCGTACAAGGACGAGCTGCCGGTGGACCTACCGCCGGCACCGAGCGATCCGACCGGCACCCGTCGCCTTTACGGGCGCGGTCTGTTGGCGATGGCCAACGCCGGGCCGAACACGAATGGTTCGCAGTTCTTCGTCGTCTACGGCGACTCCGCGCTGCGACCGAACTACACGGTGTTCGGCACGGTCGGTGCCGCCGGCTTGAAGACGCTCGACAAGATCGCTGCTGGCGGAATCGAGCCAACTACGCAGGACCCGGCGCCTGTCGACGGCACGCCCGTACTGAGGACCGAACTGCTCAGCGTCCGGCCGTCCTGCCGGCCCTGATGAACTGCGCTGCGGACACCATGGGCACAGCTACGCGCCTGGTCTCACCGTGCTGTGAAGGTGCCCCTGCCGATGTTCGCCCAGTGGGGTCGCCGATGCTGTCGTAGAAGGTGACGGACGACGGTTTCACGTCACGCACGTCCGCAAAATCGTCGACGTCATCCGGGACCGCTCCCGGGAACCTGGTCAGGACGGCATCAACCGATCCCCCGTTACAGGGGCGTCTGTGATAGCGGTGTTCGACGAGAAGCCGGACCGGTGCGGTCCGACGGGGCTTCTCAAATAGGTGCGTGCAACGCCGTCGAGGGCATCGTTGCGCCCGGCTTCTCCCCTCCTGAGCACCCGAAGCAAGGAGGGGGCGACGCCGCCGCTCTGACGGCCGAGGCACAGTCTGTCACCCCGGGACTCTCCGCGCCCAACCGAGAGGCATCCCTCGCTCCTGCAAATCCCACCGCCTTTGAGGAGTGTCTACGGTACGGCATGTCTCTCCGATGCCGGGCGGATCGCAACCGATCCACGCGACCGACCCGGCGTCGGTGAACTCGGTGCGTGGTCGTGCGGCCGACATACTGGAAGCGGTCGCGTCCACGGCACACCAGATCCCTTCCACCAAGAAGGGCAGGCGTGCGGGTCTCACGCGGACCCGTCTCCTCGTCATCGACCAGGGGGTAACGCTCCGCGACCGCTCCTCAAAATAAATGTCCACGCCTGCAGTTGCACACGTCATGGTTCAGGACGGCATCCGCAGGGCGAGCAGGGCCACGTCGTCGGTGTTGCCGGGCGGCATGCGGTCGAGTAGCTGATCGCACAGGGTGTCGAGCGGTTCGTGGGAGAAAGCGAGGGCGTGGTGGCGCAGTCGGGTGAGGCCGGTGTCGAGGTCGCTGCCGGGGATTTCGATCAGGCCGTCGGTGTAGAGCAGCAGGGTGGAACCCGGCGGCAGCGACTGCGCGGCGTTCGGTCGGCTGCCGACGGTGCTCGAACCGGCGCCGAGGAGGAGCCCCTGCCCGGCTTCGAGGTACTGCGCCTGTCCGTCCTGGGTCAGCAGGAGGGGCGGCGGATGCCCGGCGCTGGTCCACCGCAGCGTCCATGGGCCGGTGTGCGGGCTGCCTTCGAGCAGGGCGAGGACGAGGGTGGCCGTGGGGACGGTGGTGATGGCGGGCAGGGCGTCGTCGAGGCGGTCCACGACAGCACCGGGTGGGCCGGGGCGGTCCCAGGCCAGTGACCGCAAGATGCCGTGCAGTTGTGCCATGCCGGCTGCGGCGGTGAGATCGTGACCCACGACGTCGCCGATGACCAGCGCGAGCGTGCCGTCCTTCAGCTCGAAGGCGTCGTACCAGTCGCCACCGACCTGGGAGCCGGCCGGGGCGGGCTGGTAGCGGGCGGCCAGTTGTAGGCGGCCGAGCCGGGGCAGCGGGGCGAGCAGGTTGCGTTGCATGGCCTCGGCGACGGCACGCTGGCGGCCGAACCGGCGGGCGTTGTCGATGACCAGGCCGACCCGGCGGCCGATGTCGCCCACCACTTTCAGGTCGTCGGTGTCGAAGGGGGACTCCGGGGCGGTGCGCACCAGAGTCAGGGCGCCGGTGACCTGACGGGCGGAGCCCAGCGGCACGGTGATGGCGGACGTCGCGCCCACCGTCCGCAGGAAGCCGCTGTGGACGGCGGCCAGGGCAGAGCCGGCCGGAGCGGCGACGTCAGCTTCGCGCTGCAGGACGGGATCACCGCCGTTCAGCACCTGGACCAGCGGAGAGCGGGCTCCCACCTCCGCCTGGGGCAGGCACTCGTGCCAGTCCTCCTGCGCGGCGTCGCGGCCCCCGGGACCCGTCACCGCCACACGGTGGACCTGTCCGGTACCGACCCGCAGGTCCACCGCCGCCCAGTCGGCCAGGCGGGGAACCAGCAGGCGGCCCAGCCGGGCGAGGGCCTCGTCGATCTCGAGTGTCTGACCCAGCACGTCGGTGATCTCCGCCACCAGCATCAGCCGCTCGGTGCGGTCCTCCAGAGCCCGCGTGTAGGCCGCACGCTCCCGACGCGTGCTGCGGTCGCCGGCGGCGTCGGTCAACAGCACGGCCATGCCCTGGAAGGCGCTGTCGTCCGTCAGGGGGGAAGCGGACCAGGAGATCGCGGTCAGACGGCCGTCACCGCGCAGACAGATCTCACCCTCCGCCCGTGCCTCGGCTCTCTCGGCCAGGGACCGCAGTAGCGGGCACTGCTCCCGGGGGACGGGGCGGCCGGCCGCGTCCCGGTGCAGCAGGTCGTGTGCGTCCTCACCCCGCATGGCGGCAGCGGCACGGCCCAGCAGGCGCTCGGCGGCCGGGTTGGCCGCGAGAATCCGTCCGGTGGAGTCCACCACGATGAGAGCTGTGCCCAGCCGTCGGACGACCTGCCGCCAGAAATCCGGCTCGGCCGCCGACCGGCACCGCCCCTCATCTCCCATGTCCTCCACGATGCCGCCTTTCCAGTCATGCAAACCCTCGCCGGAAACCGCGGACGCCTTGACAGGCCGACACACCAGCGGATCGACGACTGCGGAGTTGACAACGATCGGTACGACCTGCATCAACGCTATGCCTGAACGGCAGGGAACGGGCTCGTCTCGACCGGTCCAAGTCGTACTGCCCAGGAGTACGCCGGAGTTACCGAGGATCCTTCGAACACCGGTCGAACGTCGGCCTCATGTCTGTGTCGTTCTCGGTGATCCGATACGCCGGGCCGGTCCGGTCGGCCTGAGGCAGGGTTCGCGTCATGACTGCGACCATCTCCCGCCCGGCTTCACCCGAAGGCGGCTCGCCCCCGTCTCTCGCCTCACGCTCGCTCCCACCGGTTCCGCAACGGCCCTGCTGGACGGCGCCTGGTGGCCGCGGTCGCGCGACCGCGTTAGCGGCCACCTCAAGGGGAGCCGTGAGGCGGCGCAGCCCCGCCGGGGCCGACGGGGCTGTTCCGGCAGTTGCGTTTCACCGGATCACTGCAGCCGGGCACCGGGACAGGGCTCTGGAGTACGCCGCTGGCGCCGGTGCGTCATGCTGGGGCGCTGCCGATACGGGCTCGCCGCAGTGGGGCTCCTGCTCGGTGGAGACTGGCGAGTGCTTGCCGGTAGGAGGCGATCAGTCCGGTTTCCAGATAGTCGACTCCGAGGTCCTGGCAGTAGCGGCGGACGAGGGGCCGGGCCCTGCGCAGGTGCGGGCTGGGCATGCTGGGGAACAGGTGGTGTTCGATCTGGTGGTTCAGGCCGCCCAGGGCGAGGTCGGTGAACCAGCTGCCGCGTACGTTGCGTGCGGTGAGGACCTGGCGGCGCAGGAAGTCGGGGCGGTCGTTGCCGGTCAGGATCGGCATGCCCTTGTGGTTGGGGGCGAACAGACAACCGAGGTACAGGCCGAACAGGCACTGGTGGACGGCCAGGAACGCGATCGCCATGCCGGGCGGGAGAATGAGGAACACTGCGGTCAGGTAGGCGGCGATGTGGCCGTAGAGCAGCGTGCCGTCCAGGGCGCGGTTCTTCAGGGCGCGGTTGCCCAGTGCCCGCGCGCTGGAGACATGAAGGTTGACCCCTTCGAGCAGGAGCAGGGGAAAGAAGAGGAACGCCTGCCAGCGGCCGAGGAGCCTCGGCAGTCCGGTCGCGGCGCGGGCCTGGTCCTGGGACCACACGAGCAGGTCGGGGGCGATGTCGGGGTCGAGGTCCTCGTGGTTGGGGTTGGCGTGGTGGCGGGTGTGTTTGTCCTGCCACCATCCGTAGCCCATCCCGATCGCGGCCCCTGCGATGCGGCCTGCCGTCTCGCTGGGCCGGCGCCGGCGGAAGACCTGGCCGTGCGCGACGTCGTGGGCGAGCAGAGCCACCTGGCCGAACATCATGGCGAGGAACGCGGCGAGCGCCAGGGTCCACCAGCCGGCGCCGATGACGACGAACGCGCTCCAGCCCCCGGCGTAGGCGACGGCCACGGCGATGGACCGGACGGTGTAGTAGCCGGGGCGCCGGTTCATCAGGCCGGCCTCGGCGATCTTCTTGGACAGGCGGGCGAAATCACTGCCGCCTGCGGGGGGAGGCGGGCGACGGGGAGGGGTGTGCGCGGTCATGCCGTCGGCGTGTCCTTCCTGGCTGACGGGCCGCATCCGGTCGGGCGGTGCACGCCGGATGCGATGCCGTAGCCGGGTACCCGCATTCCTGCCTTCGGACCGGCACCCTGGTGCTCGTCGGCCGGAGCCTGCGGATGTCGCCGGGCTTTGACGTCGTGAGATCCTCCCCGGAGGGCGGCCGCTGTCGATGAACCTGCCGCGCTGGCAATCGGGGTGAAGCGGCATGGAAGGGATATAAGACACTAGCCTCGGGCCATGGTGACGCGTACCCGGCTGTATCACGACGGCACTCTGGTCCTGGAGGACTTTCCCGTCGGTGACGTCCCTGCGCATCTCGCTGATCCGGCGTCGGTCCTGTGGCTGGACCTGCACCGGCCCGGAGCCGCTGAACTCACCATGCTCGGTCAGGAGTTCGGCATCCACGAACTGGCTCTGGAGGATGCCGCCCAGCGTGGACAGCGGCCGAAACTCGACCGCTATCGCACCCACGAGTTCCTCAGCGCCTATGCCGTGACCGTCAGCCCGGACGGTGCGCAGCTGACGTACAGCGAGATCGCCGTATTCCTCACCAGTCAGGCCATGATCACCGTCCGCAAGGACGACGGCCTCGACATCGAGGACGTCGTCGCCCGCTGGGACGAGAGCCCGGACCTGGCCGGCCACGGCGTCGGATTCCTGCTGCACGGCCTGCTCGACCATCTCGTGGACGGACACTTCGCCGGCGTCCGGCAACTGGACGACAGCATCGAGGAGCTGGAGGGCCTGCTCTTCGCGGCCGGGCGCCGCGAGATCGAAGCCGTGCAGCGCCGGGTCTTCGCACTGCGTAAGTCGCTCGTCCAGCTGCGCCGCGTCGTGCTTCCGATGCGCGAGGTGGTCAACGGGCTCATGCGCCCCGGCCTGCACCTGATCACCGACCCTCTCGTCCCGTACTACCAGGACGTCTACGACCACGTGCTGCGCGCTACCGAGTGGACGGAATCACTGCGGGACCTGGTGGCCTCGGTCATGGAGACGAACCTCTCGGTCCAGGCCAACAGCATGAACCTGATCATGAAGAAGGTGACGAGCTGGGCCGCGATCATCGCCGTTCCCACCGCGATCACCGGCTACTACGGCCAGAATCTCCCCTATCCCGGTTTCGGCCGCGAGTCGGGATTCATCACCTCCGCCGCCGTCATCGTGCTCCTGTCCGCATTGCTGTATCTGACGTTCAAGCGCAAGGACTGGCTCTGACCGGCATCGGCACCGGCGACCAGGTCCCGAAGGCAGGAAACTACCTGGTCACCCGCGCTTTTCGGGCCGGTGAGCGGAGTAGTGTGAAGACACCGGGAGTTTTTCGCGCACCGGCTCCGCTGCGGGTGCCGTTTCCGGTGATCGACAGCGCCGGGCCGCACCCACGAGCCCGGGGACAGGTCCGCGCCATGGCCGTGACCATTGACCGTACGACATCGAGCAGGCGCACGCCGCCGCCGGCGGCCCGGCTGTCCCTGAGACCCGCGCCGGGCGGGCTGGACGGCATGTGGTGGCCTCGCTCCCGTGCCCTCACCCGTGAGCTGCCCACCCTGACGGCCGCACTGGGCGATCTCTGGGGTCGTATCACGGGTGTCACCGTGCACCCGGCCTACTGGCCCGTCCTGCCGCACTGGGTGTCCGACGCCGGGCGCACCGTGCAGGTGGACTGGTCCACCGAGGATCAGGATCCGCACAGACTCACTCTCTTCTCCGCTGGCGGCCGCCGGGACGTGCTGGTGATTCCGCCGGAAACCGGTGCGGAAGCCGCCGCGCAGCTGATGGCCGGCGACGGCATCGATGCCCCGGCCCGGCAGCAAGCAGCTGACAGGATCGATGCCCGAAGCAGGGAAGAAGCCTGGGAGACCGACGGCGGGGCAGGTCGGCCGTCGTCCCTGCCCCGGACCATCGGCTCGGCGGGGCCTTCGCCCGGCGGTCGGCGGAGGTGAGATCCGATGCTTGTCATCGCCGTGGCCGTGCTGCTCGTCCTGATCGCCGTCGGAGTCGTTCTGATCCACCAGCTCAACGGTCAGCACGACGAACGGATCGCTGCCTTCCACTACAGCGATGTTCTGCCGGGGATCGGGCGTCGGCCCCGGAGGCACCGTCGGTCGACGGTAGACGCGAGCGTTCCGACGCGCCCCACCGCGACGGCGGCCGCGGATGACATCGACTTCGGCCCGACCGTGGGCAGCAGAGGAAGGCGCGTCATGGCGATATTGCGAGACCGGAAGACGTACCGCGAGAGGATCATGCAGGCTCTATACCAAGCCGCCGAGGGCAATCGCCTCCTGGGCGTCGATGGGGCGAAGCTCCGCACCGACCTCGGCATCCCTGAGCAGGACATGGCCGCTGCCTGCATGTACCTGGCGGGCGAAGGCTGGGTCGTCGTGGACTGGGGGAGGGGCAACACGCCCGCGATGATCACGCTGACGCACCAGGGGATCCGGCAGATGGAGACGGAAGAGGAAGGGCGTGGCTGAGCCGCCGTGTCGGCTTCTCGGACCGAAGCGAACCTCCACAAGGCTTGTTCATGTCGGATTAATCCCTTTGGCGCAACGTGGAAAGCGGGTCGGCGCACGCTCACGTGCAATGACCCGGAAGGGCGGCTCCGGCGGGTATACGCCGGAGCCGTTGCCTGTTTCCGTAAACGTGCCGTGCGGTGAGGTGCTCGCGCGAGCGTCGTGCGGAGTACGGTGAGCGAGCAGGGTCGTACGCGGTCGCATGCTCTGCGGTCGCACTGGCCTTTACGACGGGCGGGCATCATGGCCGACTCGGACACGTCCGATCATCTCCCCCGGCTTCTGCCGGACGCCGTTCACCGGTCCGTGAGACCGGGGACGGCCCTGCTGCGGCTGGAGACGACGCACGCGCGCGAGGGAATCCTGGACGGCGCATGGTGGCCGCGGTCCCGGGACATAGCTGCCGAGCTCCCCTCGCTGATCTCCGCGTTGACCGAGCATCTCGGGCCCATCACCCGTGTCGGTCTGGACGGCAGCGCCTGGGACGGATTGCCGACCCGGGTGATGGTCGACGGCCGAGTCGTCCACATCGACTCCTTCCCGGTCGGTGACGACACCGTCCTCGTCACCCGGGGCGACCGGGACCACTTCTCCTTGATGCTGGTCCCTCCGGACACGTCGCCCGACGCGGCACGCGCCGCGATGGCCAGGGCCGTACGGGCCGACAGCGTCACCGAGGCCAGGCAGATCCTCATCGAAACGGGCAGCGACACGCCGCCTACGCCGGCCTGACACGTCCGTCGCGGATCGACTCCCCGTCGGCCTGGACGCTAGATGCGAGCGAACTTCTCGGTCTGCTGGGCGAATTCCTGAGCCATGGCGGCGCTGACCGTGGGCTTGGTGTCGCGGATCGTGTCCAGATAGTCGTCGGTGGTGGGGGTGGTCCGGGTTCCGGTGTCGAAGGTGCGCTCGAACTGGCCTGGGAGACGGTTCGCGCCGCGTGGGCGATGTCGGCGGGGGTGAACCCCTCGCTGGCGGCCGCGAGTGCCGCGCTGTCGGCCTGCGCCCCCGCTCGGGCCAGGTAGCTCTCCCACAGTGCGGTCCTGGCGGTGTGGTCGGGAGGGCCGATCGGCAGCACGTAGTCGAAGCGGCCGTGCCGCAGGAACGCGGAGTCGAGCGTGGTCACGTTGTTCGTGGCACAGACGAGCAGCCGCCCGTCCTGGCTACGGAACCGGACGATCGCCTTGAGCAGTTCGTTGACGACGCCCACAGCGGTCGCGTCCGCGCCGCCGCGTTGGCCGGCGATCTCCTCGACCTCGTCGATGAAGACGAGGACGTGGTCGAGCCGGGCGATCTCGTCGAAGCGCCGGTTCAGCCCGGTCGCCAGGCCGTACTCGGCGGCCAGACGGGCGGGGAACAGTTCGAGGAAGGGCCATCCCAGGCGGCTGGCGATCGCGTGCGCGAACGTGCTCTTGCCGGTCCCGGGCGGGCCGAACAGCATCACCGCCCGTGGCAGTTCCACTCCGTGCTGGGCGGCCAGTTCGGGATGGGCCAGTGGCAGGACCAGGCGTCGCTCGATGAGCCGCTTCTCCCGTTGCATGCCCGCGACCTTCTGCCACAGTCCCCCCGGTGGCAGCTCCGCGCCGAGCGAGGACAGTGTGCCGGCCGACTGCGGGGTCACCGGCCCGCGCTTTTCGAAGAAGACCAGCCCGGGGCGGGCGCCGAAGTCGCAGTTGCGCAGGCGGTGGCACCGGTCTCGCCCTCGGGCAGGGCGGCGTGCACCGCTCGGACGCCGGCGGCGAAGAGCCGTTGCTCAAGGGCGGTGACCAGGGCACTGCCGAGCCCGCGTTGCCGCCAGCCGGGCGCCATGCAGATGCGCAGGATCCATGCCCGTTCGCCCTCCACCCTGCTCACCGCGGCGCCGATCAGCACGTCGTCGGCCGTGGCCACCACAGCCGGGTGGCGGGCCTGGAGAGCCGTCACGGCGTCCGAGAGAGGGAAGAGCGGCGGCACCTCGGTCGTGCCGCTTTCCAAGTCGACGCGGATCAGCGCTTCGAGATCGTCCTGGGTGTAGTCCCTGACCCGCCAACCCGTCATGATCAGCTCCGCGTGTTCGGCCGTAGTCCCATCATCAGCCGATACCCGGAGGACGCGCGCGACTGGCGTCGGCCGCGAGTCCGCTCTGGTGGCACGGATCGCTCGGCCGCACCACCACCGCGGTACGCGGTGTTGGTGCGGGCCGGAGTCGGGTCATGCTGTGGTGCCGGGCGCGGTGCCGGCCGGACTGAGAGGCTTGTCGGTGCGGCCGTTGCCGGCCAGTGGTGCTGCCGCGGCGGGTGCGGCGGCAGCGGTTTCCCGGGCGAGGAAGGAGCCGAGCTCGCCGATCGTGCTCATGAGGGGGGCCGGGAAGACGACGGTGGTGTTCTGGTCGACACCGATCTCCACCAGGCTCTGGAGATTGCGCAGTTGGAGCGCCAGGGGGTGGGCCATCATGGTGTCCGAGGCGTCGCCGAGCGCGGCTGCGGCCAGGGACTCGCCCTCCGCGTTGATGATCTTCGCTCGCTTCTCCCGCTCGGCCTCGGCCTGGCGGGCCATGGCGCGCTTCATGGTGTCGGGCAGTTGGATGTCCTTGAGCTCGACCAGGGTGACCTGCACACCCCAGTCGACGGTGGTGACGTCGAGGATCTGGCGGATGTCCAGGTTGATACGGTCCGTCTCCGACAGCGTCTCGTCGAGTGTGTGCCGGCCGACGACCTTCCGCAGGGTGGTCTGGGCGATCTGGTTGATCGCCGCGTTGACGTTCTCGACGGCGACGACCGACTTCACGGCGTCGACGACGCGGAAGTAGGCGACCGCCGACACGTCGACGCTCACGTTGTCCCGGGTGATGATGCCCTGGGACTGGATCGGCATGGTGACGACCCGCAGCGACACCCGGTGCAGGGTGTCGACGAACGGGATGATGAACCGCAGTCCTGGGGAGCGTGTTCCGACGAGTCGGCCGAAGCGGAACAGCACTCCCCTCTCGTACTGCTTGACGACCTTCACGGACAGGGCGAGAGCCAGGACGGCCAGGAGGCCGATCACGACGATGAGAACGATCACGACTTGCATGTGCTGCTCCTCGGGACGAGGACCACCTGGGGCGGGGACCCGCGGGTCGAGACCTCTGCATGGGCCTGCGTCGGTTCGTGAGACAGCGCCGAAACCCGTCGGTACGAACCGCGCCGACGGCCGGCGACCTGGACGGTGCTGGTCGCAGGGGGTTGTGCCGTATCGGTGCTGCGGCGCGGGCCGCCGGGCAGCGCGCGACTGTACCGGTGCGCGGCGATCCTTTCCGCGTGCTCGAAGTCGAGCCGGTGGATCACGGACGCCGCCGTTGCGATGAGGACCAGGAAGACGCTGGTCGTCAAAAAGGTGCTCATGTCTCACATGCCGATGATCAGGCGACTGACGCGACCGGTCTGTGCCGGATCGGCCGCAGAGGAGGGGCCGCTCTCGTACTTCCCTGGCTCGTCCGGTTCGAGCGGCCGGTCGGCAGCGGAGACGGCACGCCGGGTCTCGTCCGCGGCGATGAGAGCGCTTGCGGTCAGCGGCGGACCGTCGTAGTCGGACGCGGCCGCCATCAGGTGGGCCGCCGACTCCGCCCCGGTCTCGGGTGGGATGACCAGCAGATCCCAGCGGCCGGTGCCGTAGGAGAGCAGCAGCAGCTTGTGCGGGTCGATCTCCGGCGTGAACCAGCCGACCTTGACGACGTGACCGCCCACGGGGATGTCGTGCGGGATGACCGGCCAGTACTTCGGGTTGACGGCGATGCGGGTGATGCGGCCCCACAGGGGGTCCAGCACGTCGGTCAGTGCGGGCAGCTCGCTCGGCAGGTCCCGGGAGCGGGGCCACCAGGCTCCGTCCAGGAGGCCGCGCGACGTGCCGTCGGTCTTCAGCGCGAGACGCGCGGCCGGGGCGGCGGCGGGCTCGTGGTGCGGCAGGGGTTGGTGCAAGGTCGCCGACATGATGCGGACCCGTCTCCGGGCCGCCTTCGCGGCGACCCGGGTTTCATCTCTCGCCGAGCACGACCCGGCGTGGAAGCCGGTGTGCGAAATGCCCTCGGTGTTGTCAACCGTACTCCGCACACGCCGGGGCGGTTGCGGAGGCGACGCCGCATTCCGTGGAGCGGCTGTCGACACCGGCGGGAGAAGGCCGAGGGCGCTGGGGCACGTCGCATGCCGGCCACCGGACCGGTCTCACGCACGACGGCTGGCGTGTCCTGGCCCAGCGCTCCTTGGCTGTGGGACGTGTTCCTCGTGTTCCGTCCAGCCCGCCGCTCCCCATCAGCCCGCCGGGCGTCGGCGAGGAGTGTCCTGGGGATTACGACGCCGCGGACGCTCTGATCGCCGATGCCTGGTGGCCCGGTTCCCCCGACCTGAAGGCGGAGCTTCCGGCACTCAAGGGGCGCCGCCTGCGGCCCGAGCCGTCGCCCGTCAGACCTGAACCCCGGTCACCAGTACGTATAGGGGCGTCAGTGCGACGAGAAGCCCCGCAGATGCGGTCCGGCGGGGCTTCTGAGTAGGTGGGTTTCCGTGGCCGCCGTGAGCGCCGTTGCACTCGGTTCCTTCTCTCTCGAGCACCCGAAGCAAGGCCACGGAGACGACGCACGTGTTATGGCCGATGTGCAGCATGCGGCCCGGCGCTCTCTCGACCAACCAGGCCGTATCCTTCACCCTTGCAAATCTCAACGCCTTTGGAGATGCCCGCAGCATTGGACCGCCCACCGCGGCATGCCCGGAGACGATGGTCGTCAGCCTTTCACGCGTTACCACGGAGGACCTCTGCCTCTTTATCACGCGGCCGCATTCCTTTGCTGGTCTGGTGGGCGGGTGGTATCGCTACAAGCCGCTCGCTGCCGGATGCTGCCCGCAACCCGGATCCTGGCCGGGGAGCCAGGGCGTCTTGCGAGACGCCCTGGCTTCGGCGGCTGTGAGAGGGCTCAATCCTGCGAGGAGACGCGACGGTCTACCGCGACCGGTGCACTCTCGCGGAGACGACCCAGGAGTGGCACGGGGTATGGCAAGTGCTGCTCCTCGTGGAGCCGCAGCCGCTTGCGCAGCAGTTGGCAAACCTCGGCGGTCTCAGTGCTGCGGGTCCTGATCGCATGGCAGTCAGGGAACGGAGCAATCGTTGCCTGGGGCAGGTTCACTCGTCCTTGGGGTTGATCGTCAAAAATCGCGCACCGCTGTCTTGTACCGGGCCGGGACCGGGATTCCGTGCCGTCGTGCCGTTGATGAATGGAGACGTGTTGCTTCGAGCGGGAGTCGAATAGGCAAGTAGTGCCAAGCAGTCGAAGGCGGAGGTACTCACCTGGTAACACCGGAAGTAGGTACGCCGTCGCGCGATGTCTCCCGCTCCTTTCGTAGTGGACCACCCAGTCGCCCGATCCCCTCTCGGCGCCGCCTGGCATAGCAGGTGGGCAATAAGCACCAATATTCCAACTTAAAGCGAGCGTAAAGGCTGATGATTCTGATCATGGGTCGCGTTCGTGCAGATCTTGGAGGGGGAACGACATCCAGGGAGAAAAGTCTGTCCTGGACGGAGGAGCGAGGGACCGGCTGGTGGCGGAGGAAGCCCGGGCTTTGCTGCGGGCGGGACGCACGAGCCGCGTCACGATCGGCGGCACCGGCGAGGGCTGTCCGCAGCCACTGAATGTGCTCGTCCACGTCCACGCGTCCCGTCCACGCATGCTGATCTTCGGCGCGGTCGACTTCGCCGCCGCTCTCAGCCGGGCCGGGGCCTTCCTGGGATACCGGGTCACGGTGTGCGACGCACGGCCCGTCTTCGCCGCCCGGGCCCGTTTCCCGCACGCCGACGAGGTCGTCGTCGACTGGCCCCACCGCTACCTGCAGCGCACACGGGTGGACGCACGGACGGTCGTCTGCGTCCTCACCCACGACGCCAAGTTCGACATCCCGCTGTTGCGCCACGCACTCACCCTGCCCGTGGCCTACGTAGGAGCGATGGGCTCCCGGCGCACCCACGAGGAGCGGCTGCGCCTGCTGACCGAGGCAGGCGTGCCGCAGGAGCAACTGGCCCGGTTGTGCTCCCCGATCGGCCTGGACCTCGGTGCCCGTACCCCCGAGGAGACGGCGGTCTCCATCACCGCGGAGATCATCGCCGCCGGCAACCACGCCACCGGTCGCCCCTTGTCCGGGCTGTCCGGTCCGATCCACCGAGACCGTGCGCCTGCGCTGCGGACCGCCGTCTGAGCGGGCGCGGCCACGGACGTCGCGCGTGGCTGGAGGCTCTGTCCGGCCGCCCGGGGTTCAGGCGAGGGCGGAGGAGGGGGCCAGGTCCTGGTCGGCGGCCCAGGAGGCGAGGATGCGCAGGCGCTCGTGGGTGGGGGAACCGGGCTCTGCGGTCCAGACGGTCAGGTGCTGGTCGGGGTCCGTGTTGGCGGTGTACGTGTCCCAGTCGAGGACCAGCTCGCCCACGACCGGATGATTGAGGGTCTTCGTGCCGACGGTCCGGGCGGCCACCCGGTGATCTCCCCACCATCGCGCGAACTGCTGGTCACGGGTGGAGAGTTCCCCGACCAGCGTGCTCAGCCGGGAGTCCTCGGGATAGTTGGCGGCCTCCATTCGCAGCTGCGCCACGGCGGTACGCGCGGCGTTCTCCCAGTCCGCGTACAAGGTGCGCATGGCCGGCTCGGTGAAGATGAGCCGCGGATAGTTGCGGTGCTTCTCCGGAATGGCGGCGAAATCGGTGACCATCGCGGAGGCCAGCGCGTTCCAGGCGAGGACGTCCCCGCGCCGGCCCTGCACGATGGCCGGCGTGGCGGTGAGGTCGTCCAGGACGCGCTGCAGCTGCGGCTGGACCGTCTGCCGGCCGCGGCGGCGCGTGCGGGTGGTGGGCTTGCCCGCGAGACGGAAGAGGTAGCCCCGCTCGTCGTCGTCCAGGTGCAGCACCCGTGCGAGGGTCTCGAGCACGGGCGCGGACGCCTGCATGCGGCCCTGCTCCAGCCGGGTGTAGTAGTCGGTGCTGATCGAGGCCAGCTGGGCGACCTCCTCCCGGCGCAGCCCCGCGACCCGGCGGGGGCCGCCCGTCTCGGGCAGCCCGACCGTGCGCGGGCTCAGCTCGGACCGGCGCTTCTTGAGAAATTCGCCCAGCTCGTTGAGGGGTGCGTTGCTGGTCATGCTGCCCAGGATGACACCGATCGCACCTCGGCAAGGGGGGAGAGTTTCCTCCCAGGATGTGGCTCTCCCCGGATGGATTTCTCCGCTTTTCGCACCCACCCACGCGTGTGACTCTCGATGCCAGGCACCCGGACGGAGCATGTCACCCGTCTGCCGTCCGGGACCGGCCGACAGTCACTCCTGGTAGCGAAAGAAGGATCATCATGCGCGGAGCAGTCATCCATGCCCCCGGCGACATCCGCTTCGAAACGCTGGACGACCCGAAGATCATCCGTCCCACCGACGCGATCATCCGCACCGTCGTCACCTGCGTGTGCGGCTCGGACCTGTGGCCGTACCGCGGTGCGGAGCCCGTCGACGAGCCCCATCCGATGGGCCACGAGTACGTCGGCATCGTCGAGGAGGTCGGAGCCGAGGTCACCGCCGTCAAGCCGTGCCAGTTCGTCATCGGATCCTTCGCCACCTCTGACAACACTTGTGCGAACTGCCGGGCGGGCTACCAGTCCAGCTGTGTGCACCGCGAGTTCATGTCGACCTGCCAGGCCGACTACGTCCGCATCCCCAACGCCCAGGGCACCCTCGTCGCCACTGACGAGAACCCGGCTGAGGAGTTCCTGCCCAGTCTGCTCACCCTGTCCGACGTCATGGGCACCGGCTGGTACGCGGCCCGGGCCGCCGAGGTCAAGCCCGGCTCCACCGCTGTAGTGGTCGGTGACGGCGCGGTCGGGCTGTGCGGCGTCATCGCCGCCAAGGAGATGGGCGCCGAGCGGATCATCACCATGAGCCGCCACGAGTCCCGGCAGAATCTCGCCCGGGAGTTCGGCGCCACCGACATCGTCACCGAGCGCGGCGAGGAAGGCGTGGCCCGCATCAAGGACCTGACCGGCGGCGTCGGCGCCGACAGCGTGCTGGAGTGCGTCGGCACCCCCGAGGCCATGCGGCAGGCCCTGCACTCCACCCGCCCGGGCGGCAACGTCGGCTTCGTCGGCGTCCCGCACGGCGTGGAGATCGACGGCCAGGAGCTGTTCTTCTCCCACGTCGGCCTGCGCGGCGGCCCGGCCCCCGTGCGCGGCTACCTGCCCGACCTCATCCAGCGCGTCTTCGACGGCCGCATCAACCCGGGCAGGGTCTTCGACCTCACGCTGCCCCTGGAGCAGGTCGCCGAGGGCTACAAGGCCATGGACGAACGCCGCGCCATCAAGGCCCTGCTCAAGCCGTGACCACGCACGTCCTGCCCTGAGCGAGCCGGCGTGGACGGTGACCCCGTCCCGGTCAGCACGAGCAGGACCGGCCCCCCTTCCTCCGGGCCCGCAAGTCAGAACCACCCCCTTTCAAGGACTCACCGTCCCCTTTCAAGGACTCACTGTGACCACCTTCGCTCTCATAGGCGCCGGTCCCGGCCTCGGTGTGGCCGCCGCACGCCGCTTCGGGACCGCCGGCCACACCGTCGCCCTGATCGCGCGCAGCACCGAACATCTGGATGGCCTCACGGCCGAGCTGGCCCGCGACGGCATCAAGGCCCGGGGCTTCGCCGCCGACGTCCTCGATCCCGCCTCCCTCACCGCGGCCCTGCACGCAGCCGCCGACACGCTGGGGCCCATCGAGATCCTCCAGTACAGCCCGGTGCCCCGAGGCGACTTCATGAGGCCGGTCCTCGACACCACTGCCACCGACCTCGACGACCCGCTGGCCTTCTCCGTCAAGGGCCCGGTCACGGCCGTGAACGCCGTCCTGCCCGGCATGCGAGCTCTGGGCTGGGGCACGCTGCTGTTCGTCAACGGCGGCAGCGCCGTACGGCCGCACCCCGAGCGCGCGGGCACCTCGATCGCGTTCGCCGCCGAGAGCGCCTACGCCGCGATGCTCCACGACGCCCTCGCCGGCGAGAACATCCACGTCGCGCAGCTGATCGTCCCCGGTGCGATCAGGCCCGACGCCGAACACTCCAGCCCCCAGGCCCTGGCCAAGCGCCTGTACGCCCTCCACGCCGAGCGCGGCGCCTTCCGGCACTACTCCGAGCCCATGCCGACGTAACGACACCGAAGACTCGTATGAACTCCGCCATCCGCCGCCGGCTCATCCGCGTCGCTCCGGCGGCCACGGTGCTGCTGGCCCTGACCGCCTGCTCCAGCGGCTCCCCCCACGCCACGCCCACCTCCGCCGCTTCCTCCCCGGGGCGGCATGAGGCGGCACCCTCGGCCGCATCATCCCCCTCCGACAGGAGCAGCGCCATGAACATCCGGGTCACCCTCGACGGCCACCGCGTCGATGCCACCTTGAACGACAGCCCCGCCGCCCGCGACTTCGCCAGGCTGCTCCCGCTGACCCTGGACCTGGAGGACTTCCACAGCACGGAGCGGATCGCCGACCTGCCGCGCAAGCTGGACACCTCCGGCGCTCCCGCACCGGCCGCGGCCAAGGTCGGCGACATCGCCCACTACGCGCCCTGGGGCAACCTGGCCCTCTTCTACCGCAACGGTCCTGCCCCCTCCGCCGACCTGCTCATCCTCGGCCACCTCGACGTCAGCGCCGATCAGCTCGGCGGCGCCGACCGCATCACCATCGAAGCCGACTCCTGAGCTCGACACCTGAGAAGAAGAGAAGTACCTGCATGCCTTCCGCAGCCGACACCCCCATGAGCAAGCTGCCCTTCGTCGTCTGGGTGCTCGCCGCCGGCACATTCCTGATGGGCACCACCGAGTTCGTCGTCGCCGGGCTCCTGCCGCAGATCGCCGGTGACCTCGGCGTCGGCGTCTCCCACGCCGGTCTGCTGATCACCACCTTCGCCGTCGGCATGATCGTCGGCGGGCCGGCCATGGCCCTGGCCACACTGCGCCTGCCCAGGCGCCTGACCCTCGTCCTGGCCCTGGGGGTCTTCGCCCTCGGTCACGTCGTCGCGGCCGTGAGCTCCTCCTTCACGATCGTCCTGGCCGCCCGGTTCGTGACCGCGCTGGCCACCGGCGCGTTCTGGGCCGTCGGGTTCGTCATCGCCACCGCTGCCGCGGGGCCCGCGCGGGCCACCTGGGCGGTCGGCGTCATGATGGGCGGCCTGACCCTGGCCAACGTCGTCGGCGTGCCGATCGGTTCCTTCGTCGGCCACTACACCGGCTGGCGGGGCCCCTACTGGGCGCTGGCCGTCCTCGCCACCCTGGCCGCCGTGTTCGTCGGCCGGTTCATTCCCCGGACGGAGCAGCGGGCCGAGGTGTCGGTGCGGGCCGAGGTCCGTGCCCTGCGGCAGGGGCGGCTGTGGCTGGCCCTGGCCGCCGCCGTCCTGATCATGGGCGGTGTCCTGGCGACCTACACCTACATCACCCCGCTGTTGACCGACCGCGTCGGCATTCCCGCCGGGGCCGTCCCGCTCGTCCTGATCGTCTTCGGCCTCGGCGCCCTGGGCGGCACCGCCATCGGCGGCCGGCTCGGCGACCGCCGCCCGATGGCCACCACCATCACCGCGGCGGCGGTCACCGCCCTGGCGCTGCTCCTGATGATCCCTCTGTCGACGAGGCCCGTCACCGCCGTCTCCCTGGTCTTCGTCATGGCTCTGGCCGGGTTCACCGTCAACCCCGTCGTCACCTCCCTCGCCGTCCGCTTCGCAGGCGACGCCCCCACCCTCACCTCGGCGTTGACCACCTCCGCCTACAACACCGGCATCGCCGCCGGCTCAGCCCTGGCGGGCCAGGCCCTCGACACCTCCCTCGGCCTGACCGGCCCGGCCCTGGTCGGCACCGTCTCCGCCGCCCTCACCCTCATGCCGCTCATCGCCCTGGCCCTCAGCGGCCCCCGCAACCCGGCACGGATCGTGGCCCAGAGCACCGCCCCCGCCTCCGCAGACGCAGCCGACACCGCACAGGTGCCGTCCCGGTGCTGATCCCCATCCGCGTCTTGCCGGCCGCAAAGTCCCACCCCGGAGACCAGCGGCGCAGCAGGGTGCGGGCAGCCGAAGGCAGCCCGGCTTCCCCCTTCATTCGTGGAATGGCGCTCAGCTCGTTTCTGGGTTGTCACCGCGGTGCTCTGGCCGTTGGACACGCCGCCGCCGTCACCACCAGGTAGGCACTCGTCGTTCAGCGGTCACACCGCTCGATGCGCACTTCACCCCGCAAGGAGTTCCGATGAATCCCACCTACGACTTCACCGGCCAGGTCGCCTTCGTCACCGGCGCCGCCTCCGGAATGGGCCTGGCCGCGGCCCGTGCCTTCGCCGCCTCCGGTGCCGCGGTCACCCTCACCGACCTCGACGCGGGCGCGCTGAAGACAGCGACAGACGAACTCGCCGCAGCCGGGCACCAGGTTCTCGGCCTGCCCTGCGACGTCACCGACGAGGACCAGGTCGCCGCCGCGGTCGACCGTACTGTGGAGACCTTCGGCCGCCTGGACATGGCCTACAACAACGCCGGCATCCAGATCCCGCCGAGCGACGCGGCCGACGAGCCCGCCGAACGGTTCGACCGCGTCAATGCCATCAACCTGCGCGGCGTGTGGGCCTGCATGAAGCACGAGCTGCGGCACATGCGCACGCAGGGCAGCGGCGCCATCGTGAACTGCTCTTCGCTCGGGGGGCTGGTCGGCCTGCCCGGGCGCGCCTCCTACCACGCCTCCAAGCACGGGGTCATCGGCCTGACCACCAGCGCCGCCCTCGAGTACGCCCCGCGCGGCATCCGGATCAACGCCGTCTGCCCCGGCACCATCGACACCCCCATGGTCAGCGACATGATCGCCAAGGGGGAACTCGACCGCGCCGAGGCCGAAGCGAACCAGCCCATCAACCGCCTCGGCACCGCCGAGGAGATCGCCCCAGCCGTCCTGTGGCTGTGCAGCCCCGGCGCCGGCTTCGTCGTCGGCGTCGCGCTGCCGGTGGACGGCGGCTACGTCGCCCGTTAGCAAGCGGGCCGGCCAGCCCGCACGGTGTGGCCTGGTCGGGCGCGGCCCGGCCAGATCCGGCGAGACGGTGAGTGGGGCAACCGGTTCGGGGCCTACGCGGGCGAGGGCTTTCACACCGTGCGACGGGGCCGCTGCCGGTTTCTCCCGCCCGGCGGGTCCGCGAGCCGTTGACCGCGGAAGACGTCGCCTTCGCGCCGCACGGCGCCATGCACGGAGTGAGCCGCGACCCGGCTCGGGTGCCGCCGTTCTGCCACCCCGCCTGTTCCGGACGTCCGGGAGGAGGCCCGGAAAACCGCCGTCGCGCTGGCAGATCCGCGAATAGCCGCGGTTCTCCACCACATCCACCGCTCCATGGCGCACCAATGGGAGGTGCACTTCTCGCTCACGGTGTCGGTACGCCGAGACGGCGTTGCCCGAGATCCGGCCGGGCAACCAGCGCCTTCCTCATCTCGGCAGGAGCTGGAGAGTGGTGGCCCGGGCCGGGCCGGCGACCATGGGGGTCACGTAGGTGCCGCCGTAGCGGCCGTACTTGGTGCGGTAGGCCGCGTCGAGCCGGTCGTTGACGCCGGGATCGCTCTCCTCGGACAGGGTGACGTCCTTCCCGACACCTCCGGCGGTGATGCGGGCGCGGTGGCTGGCTCGGGCGGCCCGGTACCACGCGCCGTCCGGGCCCCGGTAGGAGCGCACATACAGGCTGTCGCCGTCCCTGACGACCCAGATGGGTACAGGCGGGCGCGGGCTGCCGTCGCCGCGCAGCGGTGCGATCCGCAGTTCGTCCGCGGCGGCGATCCTGTCCAGTTCGTCGCTGGTCCACGTGGTCATGGGTGGTCTCCCTTCTGGTAGGTGCCGGTGAGGGGCCGCGGGATTCACGGACGTGACGCCGGCGTCAGGGCCGGGCTGATGGTCGCGGCCGCGAGGGCTACGGCCGCGGCGATGAGCAGGCTGACGCGCATGCCGGTGTGGAAGCCGGCCGGTTGAGCCAGGAGAGCGCCGAAGACGGCGACAGCCAGGGCGCCGCCGATCTGCCGGCTGGTGTTGAACACGCCGCTGGCGACCCCCGCGCGGTGGGCCGGTACGGCGTTGAGCAGCACGGCGGTGACCGGGGGCATCACCAGCGGTCCGGCCAGTCCGATCAGAACCATCAGCGCGGCGATCGCCCACACGGGTGTGGAGGCGGGGGTGAGGGCGAGGATCACCAGCCCGGCGCTCATCAGGGCCAGGCCCGCGGTGACGAGAGTGCGCGCACCGATCCGCTCCGCGAGGCGTGCGCTGAACGGGGTGAGCACGGCACCGATCAGCATCATGGGCAGGAAGGCCGCACCGGTGGCCAGGGCGGACAGGCCCCGCATCTGCTGCAGGTACAGGCTGATCACGAACGGCAGCCCGTAGTAGCCGACGATGAACGCGAAACCGACCCCGACGCTGATGGTCACCGTGCGCGAGCGGAACAGGTCCAGCGGCATCATCGGATGACTGCCGCGCGCTTGGGCCGCCAGGAACGCGGCGAGCGCCACGACGGCCACCGCGAAGGCGGTCATGACCCGGGGGGCGCCGAAGCCGTCGGCACCGGCCTCGATCTCCCCGTAGGTCAGGCCGCCCATCGCCGCGACCGCGGTGACCTGGCCGGTCCAGTCGAAGGGGACGCGCCGGTGCGGCGAGCGGGCTGCGCGGGCGAGCAGCACCAGCGCCACCGCCCCGACGGGCAGGTTGATGAAGAAGATCCAACGCCACGACAGCCCGGTCAGCAGCCCGCCCAGGACCGGGCCGGAGGAGGACGCCACCGCACCGCCCATCGCCCAGATCGCCACCGCGTGCGCCCGCCGCCGTTCATCCGGGTAAGCCTGGCCGATCAGAGCCATGGAGGCCGGCATCATCACCGCGGCCGCCGAGCCCTGGACGAATCGGGCAGCCACCAGCACGCCCAGGCCGGGGGCGAGCCCGCAGGCCGCCGAGGCGACCGCGAACACAGCGACCCCGGTGGCGAGCGCGCGGCGCGCACCGATACGGTCGGTCAGCGAGCCGGCGGACAGCAGCAACGCGGCGAACATCAGGGTGTACCCGTCCACCACCCACTGCAGGCCGGTGATGCCGCCGCCGAGGTCGCCCCGGATCGAAGGCAGCGCGACGTTGACGACCACGGCGTCGAAAGTGATCACGAAGAAGGCGAGCACGGCGGCGGCGAGCGTTGCGCCGGCCTGGGCGCGCGACCGTGCGGCACCGGCGATGATCGGCGACACGCTTGGACTGGTGGTCATGGTGTGGAGTTTCCAGGCGGGGTGCTCGGGCCATGGAAGGTGCCGCAGGCGCGGGCCTCGGCGGCGCCATCCAGGAGGCTGCTGGTCAGGGGGAAGCGGGTTCTTTCCGGGTGCCAGCCCGTATACGGCCACGGGCGACTGTCAGTTCTCGACGGTGAGGGGGAACATCTCGGTGTCGACCTGTTCGGGGTCGGGGCCGCCGCGCACGCCGGTGTCGAGGCCGTCGATCGCTGCCATCTCAGATGCGGAGAGGGAGAAGTCGAAGACGTCGAAGTTCTCCTTGATCCGGTTGGCGTGAACCGACTTGAGGATGGCGGACAGGCCGTTCTGCAGGTGCCAACGCAGCACGATTTGCGCGGCAGTCCTGCCGTGCGTTTCGACGAGGTCACGGATGACCGGGTCCTGAAGCACGTTCCTGGCTTTCTCCGCGTCGGTGGTGGCGTACACGTTCACGCCGCCAATCGGAGACCAGGACTGGGTGATGGTGCCGTGCCGGGCGCCGGCTTCACGGACGGCTCGCTGGGTGAAGTACGGGTGCAGCTCGACCTGGTTGACGGCCGGCACCACCTCGGTGCGCTCCACGAGGGTGGCCAGGTGCTGCGGACTGTGGTTGCACACACCGATGGCGCGCGCCCGCCCCTCGGCCAGCAGCTTCTGCGCCGCCTGGTAGGAGGCGACGGCGGCATCGAGGTCCGAGGGCACCGGCCAGTGCAGCAGGTACAGATCGATGTAGTCCAGGCCGAGACGGCGCAGGCTGGCATCGAAGGCGCGCAGGGCCGGCTCGTATCCGTAGTCACTGATCCACAGCTTGGTCGTGACGAACGCTTCTTCGCGGTCCACGCCCGAGCGGCGGATGCCCTCGCCGACCTGCTCCTCGTTGAAGTAGGCCGCGGCGGTGTCGATGAGCCGGTATCCGGTGCGCAGGGCGGTGTGCACCGCCTCGGCGGTCTCCTCGGGCGAACTCTGGTACACGCCCAGGCCCAGGGCCGGCATCTCGACGCCGTTGTTCAGGGTGAGCGTGGGGTTGTGCTGGGTCATGATGCGGGTTTCCCCTTCAGCATTCTGGCTGGTCCGGCAGCCACAGGGCCGTGGTGGCGGACCGGCTCCCGACCAGACCGGGGTGTCGCGCGGCCGTGGGTCAGGGACGGATGCGCGGACCGGAGTATTCGGCGTCGGTGACGTGCTCCAGCCAGTCCACGTCGTCGCCCTCCCACAGCGCGACGTGGGCCATGAACCGGTCGGGGGCAGCGCCGTGCCAGTGCTCCTCCCCGGCCGGGGTCCACACGACCTCCCCGGGGTGCGCCTCGATGATCTGCCCGCCACGGGACTGGATCAGCGCGATGCCCTCGACGATGTACAGGGCCTGCCCCAGGCCGTGGCTGTGCCAGGCGGTGCGGGCGCCGGGCGCGAAGCGGACCATGTTCGCCCTCGCCCGGGACTCTCCCTCGCCCCGGTAGATCACATCCGCCCAGGCGTCGCCGGTGAACCACTGATCGGGCAGCTTCATGGTCGAGGGCTGCTTCACGATCTCCATCTGCATCTCCCATGTCGGTGTACATGCCGCGCAGGTCACGGGCGCGGCCCGCCCGGTGGGCGAAAGGGGTGGGGTACGTGTGTCAGGCGGCCGGACCGGCTTCTTCGACGATGGTCTTCAGCTGGGAGACGGCGCTCATCGCAGTGGGCCAGCCGGCGTAGAACGCCAGGTGGGTCAGTGCCTCGGCCAGCTCCTCCTGGCTGAGCCCGTTCTCCAGAGCCCGGCGCAGATGGAAACCGAGCTGGTCGGTGCGGTACAGCGCCGCCAGGGCCGTGACGGTCACCAGGCTGCGGTCGCGCGGGGACAGCTCCGCACGCTCCCACACGTCCCCGAACAGGACCTCATCGGTCAGCTCCACCAGCTTCGGTGCGACGTCACCGAGCAGTGCCCGGGCGCCCGACGGCTGCTTGCTCTGCGTCTCCTGAGTCATCGTTCCTGCCTTCGTGCCGCGCTAGGAGCTGAGGACCGCACACGCCTGCGGTCCCTCGACACCCACCAGGAAACAGCTCATCGACACGGTGAGGGAGTGCACGCTGTTCCGTGTACTGACAGGGCACCCCACGCCGTCCCCGCCCGGCCTAGCCTTGGAAAACATGGACAACCGCAGCGAGGTCCGCGAGTTCCTGATCTCGCGGCGAGCCAAGATCACTCCGCAGCAGGCCGGGCTGCCCGCCCATAGCGGCCACCGGCGCGTCGCCGGACTGCGCCGCGAGGAGGTCGCCCTGCTTGCCGGCGTCAGCGTCGAGTACTACGCCCGCCTGGAACGCGGCAACCTCTCCGGCGTCTCAGAGAGCGTCCTGGAAGCCCTCGCCCGCGCCCTGCAGCTCGACGAGGCCGAACGCGCCCACCTGTTCGACCTGGCCCGCACCGCGAACACCGGCCCCCGCACCCGCCGCCGCCCCGCCCGCCAACAGATCCGGCCCGGCATCCAGCACCTGCTGGACTCCATGACCGACGCGGCCGCCTACGTACGCAACGGCCGACTGGACATCGTCGCCTCCAACCGGCTCGGCCGGGCCCTGTACGCACCCGTCTTCGACGGCCCCACCCGGCCGGTCAACCTGGCCCGCTTCCGCTTCCTCAACCCCCGCGCCCGCGACTTCTACCCCGACTGGGAAGAGTCCGCCCACACCACGGTGGCCCTGCTGCGTACCGAGGCAGGCCGGGACCCCTACGACCGGGCCTTGACCGAACTCGTCGGTGAACTCGCCACCCGCAGCGAGGAGTTCCGCACCCTGTGGGCCGCGCACAACGTCCGCCTCCACCACACCGGCACCAAGAACTTCCACCACCCCGTCGTCGGCGACCTCACCCTCCCCTTCGAAGCGATGCCCCTGCCCGCAGACCCCGGCCTGACCCTCACCGCCTTCAGCGCCGAACCCGGAACCCCCGGACACGACGCCCTCAACCTCCTCTCCAGCTGGACCGCGACAACCGACCGGGACGCAACGACCGAACCGCGCGACCGGGCACGCAGCTCTGACGGTTGACCTCCGGCCCGTGTGTCACAAGTGCTGACGACACACGGGACCTTCGGCGCGCGCCTGTCCACTATCCCTCTGGCCGGACCGGGCCGTTGCATCGAACTCGTCCGCTTCGAAGGCGACCACGACGCCGTCGATGGCGCGTACCAGGTCCGAGTCCGGTGAGGTGCGCAGCAGGATGGAGGCGTCCATGTCCAGGGAGAAGTTGATGGGCAGGACCGCGGGCAGTGCCTGGCGGGTGTAGACCACGCGGCCGACCGGCACCTTGGCGAGCAGGCGCAGGCACGCCTGTCGGTCGAGTGCACGAAAGGGTCGTTGGGGAGCATCAGTTCATCGTCCGTGGGGACGCGGTGTGGGAGGTGCGTGCCCGCCGCATCGGCCGCGGCGAGAAGGAGATGCTGCGCCTGGGCCACACCCCGGCCGTCACCGGGGAGGAGGTCATTGCTCTGCTGCGGCAAGTAGGTGCCGTCCACCCCCACCTGGCTACCGAGGTCAACCAGCGCTAGCCGGCCGAGCTGACCGATGCCCTTTTGGCTGGAGACCTCGACATCGGACTGTGCCGTGCACTGACCCCGCCGCACGGCCTGGCCCGCACCACCCTGGGCCACCAGCCCTTCAACATCGCGGTCGCCGCGGACCACCCCCTCGCCGCACGCACGTCAGTGTCTCTGTCCGATCTCGCCGACCAGCACTTCATCGTCTGGGGCCAGCCTGGCCACTCCGGCTACACCGACCTGCTCATCGGCCACTGCCGCGCGGCCGGCTTCGAACCCCGTACCGAACGCACCCCCCTCCAGGGCACCCCACCGGTCACCGCCGTCATCGGCACCGACCGTCTCGCCTTCGTCACCACACCCCCAGGCCCCGCCCCCGGCGGCGCCGTACGCATCGTCGCCCTCGACCCACCTCTTTACGCACCCCTGCAGGCCCGGTACTCCCCACGGACCACCAGCCCCGCCAAAGACGCCTTCCTCACCACCGCCACCTTGCGACCACACGCCCGTCGGCCGATTCCGTCGTTGGAGTCGCCCAGGGCATTCTCTGGGACCATTCGGGGCTCACGGCATCTTCGCTACCGGCACCGGGGAAGCGTCACCTTGCCTGACGGATGGGGGCCCTCTCTCGGGGTGCTATGTGTCTCATGAGACATGTCGAAGTCTGAAGAACGACGGCCGCCGGAGCCGCCTACAGCCCCTAAGCAATATGAGAACTCAGGCTTGCGCATGAAGGGGCGAGGCGCGAGAGCCATGCACTGGCCGAGTGGGACCGTCCAGCACAGCGCCCTGGTCAACGGCTACTGCTTCGTGCGGCCGGCTGAAGCCTGCTCAGTGTCCGCGCCGGAGCTGACGTGTCGCAGGGTCTCCTGGGGGCCGTGCCAGTCCAGGCACATCACGGTGGCATCATCTGCGAGCCGGCCCCCGGCGGCATCCCGGACCGCGGACGTCAGCGTCAGCGCCGCCTCCCGCGGGTGCAGATCCCGGGTGCGCTTCAGCAGGGCGAGCAGGTCGACCTTCTCCCCATGACGTTCGAGCATGCCATCGGTCACCATGAGCAGACGGTCACCGGGGCGCAGATCGAGGTCCTGAACACGGTAGGGGTGGGGCACGGACACGGGCAGCCCGAAGGGGTGGTCCACCTCGCAGGTGATCGCTTCCGCAGTCCCGTCGCGCATGCGTAGTGGCCAGGGGTGGCCGGCGTTGACGAGCTGGGCGCGACCGGTGTGGAGGTTGATGCGCAGCAGTTGCCCGGTGGCGTGACCGTGGCCGTGATCGGCCAGGGCCTGGTCGGCCCGCTGGGCCTGCTCGGCCAGGCCGACACCTGCACGACGGGCGCCGCGCAGGGCGCCCACCAGTACGGTGGCGGCCAGGGCGGAATCGATGTCGTGGCCCATGGGGTCGGTCACCGACACGTGCAGGGTGTCGCGGTCCAGCGCGTAGTCGAAGGTGTCGCCGCTGAGGTCTTCCGAGGGCTCCAAGCTCCCGCACAAGGTGAACTGCGCAGCCTCGCACGACAGTGACGGGGGCAGCAGCTGGTACTGGATTTCAGCCGCCAACGTGGGGGGCCTGGAGCGTTTGCCCCAGGTGTAGAGGTCGGTGAAGCGTCCGTTGGCGATCACGACGTAGGCCAGGATGTGGGCGGCTTCACCGACCTCGTCAAGGACGTCGTCGCCGGGGCCGGCGGGCAGGAGCAGTTCCAGCAGCCCGATGGCGTCGCCCCGGTTGGTGACCGGCACGATCACCCGCTGTCCCTGGCCGGTCGCCTCCTGATACAGCCGCTGGGTACGGATCACCTGCTCGTAGACGCTGCCGAACATGGGAATCCGCTCCGCTTCCCGCCCACCCTCCGCGCCGGCGGCCGTGGTCAGGCGTGCCACCGCCTTTCCCGTCAGGTCCACGATGAGGAAGGACACCTGCGTGGCCCCGAACCGCCGCCGCAGGTCCTCAGCGACCACCGCGACGGCGTCCACCGGTGCCGCCCTCTCCGCTGCGGTCAGCAGCCGGGGAAGTCCACTCTGCCCACCGCTCACGATCACGGCTCCTTCCACCGGCCCCGTCTCCAGCTTGGGAACTGTCACAGAAGGCGTCAATCTGCGCGAGGTCATGCGCGGTGGTCAAGCTCTACGTACACAGAGACGAATCGACCCGGCGTCCGCCTCGCGGCGCTGCCGTCTGGTCCCGGGACTCGACGAGGCCCTGCCGTATCCACTCCCACCGCCGTACTCGCAGCCCCAGTCGTTTCAACGGGCCCATGTCTCATGAGCACGGCAAAGTCTGGAGAAGGACGGCTGCAGAGCCCTCGTGTTCACCCCCGGCCCGGCGCCTGGACCCGTCCTGATCCAGTCCCGGCGCGGGGCACTGATCCAGGTCCGATTCCCCGACCTCGTGCACGCCGCGGCCGAGCTTCCCAGCGGCCTGATCCTCGGTGGAGAACTGCTGGTGTGGGCCGGTGAGCACCTGTCCTTCGAGGCCCTGCAACGACGCGCGGCCTCCCACGGCCGGACTGCCGCCCGGCTTGCTGAGCAGATGCCGGCCCACTTCGTCGTGTTCGATGCCCTCCAGATCGACGGTCACGAACTGTTGCTGAGGCAATACGCCGAGTGCCGGGCGCGATTGGATACGGTGTTCGCCCAACACCACCTGGCCGACCCGCGGACGCTGTGCCCGGAAACCGGCGATGTGACCCTCGCCCGGGAATGGCTGATGTCCTGGGCCGCGGTCCCCGGCATTGAGGGCCTGATTATCCGTGGAAGCCAGCTGGTCTCCCATAAACCGGCAGGGCACCCGGCTTGCACCCACTGCAACACCGAGAGCTGCCGCTCATTGACCCGCCGTTCCAATGGTCCGCCTTCGACTTGAAGTGACTTACGGCGGCGGCATGGTGTCAGTTCTTTTCGTCGGCGACGGGCGCTTCGAGTCGATTCGTCCGAACGAGGGGGCTGACGTGGCTGGAAGTCGATTAGACGGAGAACAGTAGGCAGGTGCTGTCCTGCGGCGGGGGTTTCCGAGCGGGGCCAGCGGACTGCTCATCGACGTCCTCGGCGGCGCTGCCAACGACCGGCCCCGGGCGTGACCACCTTCTCCCACCGGGCTGCCGTCGGCGTCGTGCAGCACCGCTTCTGCTGGCACCAGTTGACCGACCCCACCCCCGTCGACCGCAGACTCACGTGGCTGCGCGACACCCACACCACCTTGCAGACGCACCTTGCAACCAGCGGCTATACCAACGGCATGGACCCGGAACCGTCGACGGATTTGCCGCCCTCCTCCGACGGACATGGCCACCCGGTCGAGACTGTCCGGCAAGGACCGGGCGGTCAGTCATTGCCGGTCATGACTGGGCGGGGAGTCGACTCGTTCTCAGCCTGCTTCGGCCGCGTTTGGCACTGGTTCGGGCGAAGCTTTCCGGCTGTGGTCGGGAGGTGCCGATGCGCCGGGGTCGATGGGACGGTTGCGCGACGCCGTCCCGGGCGGGGGTCTGACTCATGAGATCTATGACCGAAGTGTCCAGTCACAGGCTTGTCGACTGCCGATGCGGGATGGCGCTGCCGGTACCGAGCCACAGGACGTGTCCCAATAGGGGCCTTGCCGCGTACCAGGCGCCATCACGGTTCAGACCGTCCGAGCGGGCCGGTGCCATCCATCCAGCAGCACGTCATCACGTGGGAGGCGAACCATCATGACGACCAGAAAGCGCAGCACCTCCTCGAGCACAGACCCTCCCGTTCGGCGCGAGGTCGTCCTGGGCGTGGACACGCACGGCGATGTGCATGTCGCCGCTGCGATCTCCCCGCTCGGGAAGATCTTGGGGACTGAGTCCTTTCCGGCGACGGCGGCCGGCTACCGGCAGCTGCTCACCTGGGCCCGTAAGCGGGGGACGGTGCGTCGGGCCGGTGTGGAGGGCACCGGCACCTTCGGAGCGGGCCTGTCCCGCTACCTGCTGGCGCAGCAGGTCGAGGTGTACGAGGTGAACCGGCCCGACCGCTCGGCCCGCCGTCTGTTGGGAAAGTCGGACCCGCTCGATGCGCAGGCCGCCGCGCGGGCTGTGCTCAGTGGCCGGGCCGGGGCCCGGGCCAAGTCCGGCGACGGTCCGGTGCATAGTGCCCGGTTGTTCAAGCTCGCCAAGGACTCCGCGGTCAAGGCCCGCACCCAGGCGATCAACCAGCTCAAGGCCGTCCTGGTCATAGCCGATCCCGCCCTGCGGGAACGGCTGTCGAGCCTCGGCAATGCCGAGCTGTTCCGCACCTGCGCGCGCCTCGGCCTACCCGACGGTGGGGGAGACGAGGACCCGGTGGCCCAGGCCACCCACCTGACGTTGCGCATGCTCGCCGAGCGCATCGAACAGCTCACCGCTCAGATCGACGAGCTGAACCAACGTCTGACCCGGCTCGTGGAACGCCACGCCCCACAGTTACTCGAACCCGTGGGCATCGGCCCGGACAGCGCTGTCACGCTCCTGATCACCATGGGAGACAACCCCGACCGGCTGAACACCGAGGCGTCCTTTGCTGCCCTTTGCGGAGTCAGCCCCATCGAGTACTCCTCGGGTCGGCGGAGCACACGCCGGCTCAACTACGGCGGCGACCGCCAGGCGAACGCGGCCCTGCACCGCATCGTCTTCACCCGCCTGCGTCACGACCCGCGCACCCAGGCGTACTACGAACGCCGCACCCAGGAAGGCAAGACCCGACGCGAGATCATCCGATGCCTCAAGCGATATGCCGCCCGCGAGGTGTTCAACCTGGTCAGACCGGTTGCCCGCACACCCGCGTTATAGGGGCGTCCGTGAGACGTGAGAGGGTCTGGGGCGTGAGTGAGACACCCCCGAACACCCTGCAATACCGCTTTGACGGGCCAGAAGACGCTCCGGTCCTGATCTTGGGTCCCTCACTGGGTACCACATGGCACATGTCGTAGAAGCTGTCCAGGGCCGTCCATCCAGTCCTATGCGGACATGTATGTCCAGTTTCGGGATCCTGTGCCGGAGGGTGTCCACGGGGTCTGTGATTCGCGCGTGACACCTGACAGCACGACGAATCCCCGTCGGTCTGGTCCGGCGGGGCTGTCGGCTCGCCGCTCTCGAGGACGCGGAGGAGCGAGGCGGCGACGGCACGGGCTGTGCGGCCGATCGGCAGCACACTGCAGGGGAACTCCCCGCGACGCACAAGGTCGTAGCCCTTTGATCTCGGCATGCCGAACACCCGGGCGACGTCCTGGACGCTCGCGGGACCGTTCCAGGTGACACGGATGCGCTCGGGGCTGAACGCCTCGCCTGCAATTCGCTGTGACGCCGGGCGGGCCGTCGGGCGGGCGGCGCGTCAGGGGCCGTAGGGGCTCCAGTGCCCGAGGAAGGGCTTCAGGTCGTCGGCTCGCGGCTCGGGGATATCGGGCAACTGGGGCGGAGTTTCCAGGGGGTCGAGACGCTCCACGGTGTCCGCTGCCCAGCTGATCCATGCTGCGGCTTCGGTTCTCGCCTCCCCCGGCGGCATGGCCTCGATTCGCGTGCGCACGGCGCTCAAATATTCGGTCAGTCGGGTGGCATGGCGCCATGCCGCTTCCTGGGCTTCGAGGCGCCTGACGCGGTACGCCTCCGCGTACCGGACGCGAGCCCCCTCCATGGCAGCTTCCCAGCGCACGCGCTTCTGGCGTGCCGCTTCGATCTCGTCGAGACGTCTGCGTTCTGCGGCTTCGCCGCGGAGGGTGACCTCCTGGGCGATCTCGGCGAGCTGCTCTTCGAGGGAGCGTCCGAGAGTGTCGGCCCATTCGCTCGCCCGGTGCGGTTGGCCACCGCTAAGGACGAAGCGGAGACGCTCGGACGGGGTGTAGTCGAAGCGGGGGATCCTGACCCAGGAGTACTTCTTCGCCTCGGTGAGTTCCTTCTCGGTGGCGACGTGCTCCGTCCGGTCCTGCTCCTGGAGGACGAGGAACCCCACGGTCTGTCCCTGTGCGGTGATGGTGAAGTGGGGAGATGCCCTGCGCCGGCGATGAGACGGGGGTGCGAAGCCAGTCTGTCCTGCCGAACTGGAGTGTCCGTCGTTCTCGGCGGCGGCGATCAGCGCCTGGATGAGTCGGAGAGCACGCCCTTGGACGGGCTTGGTCAGGCCCAGCGGCTGACGTTCGTTCTGCATGGACCGGACCACGGGGTGCGGCCGCACCAGCCGCGATGGCACGGGGACGGGTTCGAGGACGGCAAGACGCCAGGCGGGGATGTCGACGAGCTTGATCTCGTACCCGTCACGGCACCAGCCCCCGTACAGCTCCTTCGTCTCCGGGATCCTTCCGGACCTGCGGGCAGCGGCGATACGGGACGGCCAGTTTACGGAATCCGGCCCGCTTCCGTTCTTGACGATCCGGCCGCCCGCCTCCGCGAGCTCTTGCAGCAGCTGCTCCGTGAACGTCACGCGAGGCTGCGGGGGAGAGCTTGGCTTTCGCACGGAGGCCGGAGCTTCCTTCGCGCGGATAGACGGGGGTTGCGGAGTGGCGGCCTGGGTCGTCTGAGAGCGTGAACCGCGGGGAGGGTACGTGCCGTGCGCCAGATAGTGCTGGCCGACGCTTGTCAGGGCGACACTCCACTGCCCGCCCTTCCGGGAGATCGTGACCAGGCCCCGGTTCTGCAGTGCCTGGCAAGTGGTCTTGTAGGAGCTGGTCTCCCAGACGGCGGCAGGGCACCCGGCTCCCACCCACTGCAACACCGACAGCTGCCGCTCATTGACCCGTCGTTTCAATGACCCGCCTTCGACTCGAGGTTGACGTACCACCGCGGCATGTTGTCAGTTCCGTTTGTCAGCGACGGGTGGTTCGAAACAATTCGCTCGAACGAGCAGGGGCTGAAGGCAACCGTGTCTACGCGGCGATGGCGCGCAACACTGACCGGTGCGCGGTGGAGTCTTTGCCGAAGGGAGCGATGAGCCGCCACGGTACGGGCGAACTGGGTGCCCGTGCGGGCGGCGATCTTCGCTGTTGCCGTCAGCTCAGCCTCCGTGAGCTGCTGGCGAGTCAGCCCGGTCCCTGCAGTCGCAGCTTTCAGCCACTGAGCTTCGCGCGCAAGCGTTCGTTCTCCTTCTCCAGGGTCTTAACGCGTCGTTCGAGGTCGGCTCGTGTCGGCTTCTTCGGGGGCGGCGGAGGTGGAGGTTGTGTTGCTTCCGGTGGCTCGCAACGCAGTCCGATGGGTTCGAAGGCCACGATTGTTTGCCGGTCTTCCCCGCACTCAGAGCATTGCCTGCCGTATGACCCGGCGGAGATGGGGTCGGTGTACGTGTAGTGCGCCTCGGTCTCGATGATGTGGCCGCAGTACAACCGGACACGCCACCGCATGATCTCGTGGTCTTCCTTCTTGAAGGACTGCATCAGCTTCGCGGCATTCTCGAACGCCTGGCGGCGACGCTCCGCCCTCGCCGGGTCCGCCCGGCATTTGGCGTTGTCCTCCTCGACCTGACGCCGAACCGACTCGCTGATCTCCTCGCTCTGCTTCTGACGGCGGTGGTCCCCGCGGGTGAGTTCATATTCTTCCAGCGGAACGCCACTGCTTCGGTATTCGACTTCGCGCATGACCGCCAGCGTAGAAGCGGTGTCCACGCGGCCATGGAGAAGAATGGTCTTGTCAACCAACTTGCGGATTCTGCCCATGAGTGACCGCAGGGGTGCGTACTGGCCCAGGGGGCTGGCCTCCATAGAGTCGTGGTTGGTTGATCGGATTCGTGGTCGCAGGGGTCGCTGCAGGCTATGTCGCGTGTGCTCCGACGCCAGCGGCCTATGCCCGTGCGGTGCAGCGACGGGCGGCTGCGGCGTGGGTGTCGGAGGGACGCACGTGACGCACGCCTTACGGGATTCTTGATGAGGCGTTAGGGGTGGCGAAGATGACCAGGGAGCTTCTGACGTTTCTGCTCAGTGAGCGCGGGGCTCCGCGGCTGGGACGGTGGACGGGAAAGATCACGCCGGTGGTCAAATAGATCGAGATCCACCGCATCTTCAGTGCCGCTCCTTTTGGGGTTGGTTGCTCACTGGACTTCCCCGAGACAGGGCCAGTTCCCATTGCGGGGGGTCGCCGTTCTTGGTTGCGGCGGCACCCGTGAGATCCATATCCTTCCGGGCAACGCGTTGACGGAGACGAGTAGCCAGGGATCTCGCGAGCCGAGAGAGCCGCCGGAAGCTGTGAAGGCGGTCTCGCGCCCCAAGGTGAAGACCCTCCCGAGCGCGGGGAGAAACGGCGCCCCTGGGTGTCCCAATGCCCCGCCGGCCGGCCCCCGTCACCGGGCCCGAATGAGGCTGTCACCGGCAGGTGGCGGCGAAAGTGCGGTGGTACCGCGAGTTGCCCTTCTCGCCCGCACTCCCAAGGGATCATGACGATGTCCTTCGGAGGACCGCAATGATCCAAAGCCACGTACACGTCTCCGACCTGCGAGAACACGTCGGCCGCACCGTAACCGTCTGCGGATGGGTAAACACCCTTCGCCTGCAGAGCAAGATGCAGTTCGTCGTCGTACGGGACAGCACCGGTCTGGTGCAAGTCACCCACAGGCGTGACAGTGGGCCGCTGGAGGCCCAGCTCGAAGCCCTCACCCCCGAGTCCGCCGTCAAGATCACCGGCCGCGTCGTGGACGCCGCCCAGGTCAAGCTCGGCGGCCTCGAAGTTGTCCCTGAGACGATCCAGGTGCTGAACCAGGCCGCCACACCGCTGCCGATCGACGAGCACACCGGGATCGAGCACCGGCTGGACTGGCGCTTCCTGGACGTGCGCCGCCGTCCCGCCACCCAGCTGATGTTCGCCGTGCAGACCACCCTGGAGCAGGGGATGCGCGAGTACGCCTACGCGCAGGGCGCCACCGAGATGCACACCCCCAAGCTCATGGGCACCGCCTCGGAGTCCGGCGCTGAAGTCTTCAAGCTCGGCTACTTCGGCCGCAGCGCCTACCTGGCGCAGTCGCCCCAGTTCTACAAGCAGATGGCGATCGCGGCCGGGATCGACAAGGTCTTCGAGATCGGCCCCGTTTTCCGTGCCGAGCCGTCGTTCACCTCCCGGCACTCCACCGAGTTCACTGGCGTCGACGTCGAGCTGGCGTGGATCGACGGTGTCGAGGACGTCATGGTGTTCGAGGAGCGGATGCTCGCCCACGCGATCGCCAAGGTCGCCGACGCCCACGGCGAGGCCGTCCAGGAACAGTTCGGCGTGGAGATCACTGTCCCCGAGACGCCGTTCCCCCGCATCACCATGGCCGAGGCGCACGACATCCTGCGCAAGGGCGGCTGGGACCCGGAGGGAATCAAGGAGGACCTGGACCCGGAGGGCGAGCGGAGCATCAGCGCCCATATCCAGGAGGCCACGGGGCACGAGTTCGTGTTCATCACGCACTATCCGGTGAGTATCCGGCCCTTTTACCACATGCGGCCGGTCGACGACCCGAGCGTGACCCTGAGCTTCGACCTACTGTGGAAGGGCCTGGAGGTCACCACCGGCGCGCAGCGCGAGCACCGCTACGAGGTGCTGCTGAAGCAGGCCGCCGAGAAGGGCATGAGCCCCGAGCCGATGCAGGACTACCTGAACGCGTTCCGGTACGGGTGCCCGCCGCACGGCGGCCTGGGCATGGGCCTCGGACGGGTGCTGATGGTGATGCTCGGCCTGGAGTCCATCCGCGAGGCCAGCTTCCTCTTCCGTGGGCCAAACCGGCTCACCCCGTAACCGGCCGCTGGATGCGTCCCACGGCACGGGCCGACACCTCGTACCGTGGGACGCGGTCTCAGAAGCAGAGATGACGCAGGTCATGTGCCCAACCCTGGTGGAGCGTCTGCGATTCGCTCGCAGTCTCGTGGAGTCTGGCCCCGTGAGATTGCCCAAGTGCCGCAACAACCCCACAGCAGGGGACCCTTGCGTGGCATCGTGGCTAGAACAGGTCACTTGCCAGGCGATCTTTAAGGCGAGAGACCAAGCAGCAGCACGACGAGCCGGTCACGCTCAGCCCTGCAGGCATTGCACGGCTCGCCAGGGTCGGTCGTGCTGCTGTAAGCAACTGGAGGCGGCGTCACACAGCCTTTCCGGATCCTGTTGGTGGCACGGATGCCAGCCCGAAGGCGTCGGACTGGGACAGCCAGCGCTACCGGCTGCCGGGCGCGTGGTTCGCGGCGAAGGTCCCGGCCCGGGAGACCTACGCCGGTGTCGAGTTCCGGGGCGGACAGGCCCTGCACCGGGTCGTCTGACCGGTGCGCGGCCGGGACGCGGAACCCACCGGCCCATGGGTTTCCTGCGTACCACAGCTGAGTACCGCGACTCATGCCCCGGCCGCGCCATGCCCCGACGATGTTTTCTATGACACGCCTGCGTACTCGGCTCACCGGGCTACCGAAAGCCGTCACCGCGATGATCGCGGTCCTCGTCCGACGCCGGGAAGATCAACGGGCCGTCGGATAGGTCGCCTTGGGGCGCGGCCGTTGTCAGAGGGGGTGGCTACTGTCCGGCGCATGCCGAAGAAGAGGAAGAAGAAGCCGTCGTCGCGGGCCCGGCGCACCGGGGAGGTTGCCCCGCACGAGCAACTGCCCTCCGTGATCAAGCTCGGTGGCCCGCGAGTGCCGTCGCGCGGGTGGACCTTTCAGGCGTTGATCGACGCAGGGCGGGAGTCTGGCCAGCCACTCTTGGAGTTCAGGGCGCAGCCTCCCGACGGATACTCATCCGATTTCGTCCCGCAGGTCGATTTCCCTCGGGCGCCGCTCCAAGCGGGGTGGTACCTGCGGTCCGACCTGGCCGTTCCGGTCTACCTGTGGGTGTTTTCCGAGAGCCAACTCGCCGATGACCCAGGTGCGTTGGATCTGCGGCGACGGGGGTTCGCCTCCTATGTGGCGCACTCGGTGTGTACGCCCGGAGGAAGTGACGGCGCTTATGCCAGCGCGGAGGACTTGGAGGCATGGACTCCGATTGTGGCGCCGGACCCGAGCGTCGTGGACGCCGACAGGTATGGCCACGCGCCCGTTTATCGCACGCCTGCGGTACGGCGGCTGCCCTCAGGATCTCCCCGCACGGTGGGAGTGCTGGATGTGGACTATGCGCGGGTAGCGGGCCGGAGCCTGCCCGAGCGCTGGGATATCGACGTCGTCGGCTTCTTGGTGATGGAGAGACAGGACGCCGCCGACATGCCGGGACAGGAATTCTGGCAGCAAGTAGCCTTTCACACCTTCCGAGATCAGAATCTGTCGGACCTCCGTGCCGCGGCCGGAGACGTCGACCTGATCATCGGCCACAATCTCTTCGACGGCGACTACCGATGCCTGCGGACCTACGGCGACGTGGTGGACGTCGGCGTGCTGGCCGCGAAGACGGTGGACACGCTGTATGCCGCCCGTCATGTGGTCGGCGGCGGCGCATCTCGTGCGGCGCGTCTGGACCTCACCACCTTGGCGGGCGCCCAGGGACTGCGGAAACGGGCGAAGACAGCGTCCCGGACCGAGGCCCACCGCGGCATCCGCGCCATCCATGACGCGGAGGAGCGCTGGTTCTTCCAGCCCATTTCTGATGACTGCGAACTGATGCTGGAGCTGTGGCTCGAACTGGTCACCAGCCGGCGCCTGCGCAGCGTCCTCCCGTCGGGTGAAGCGGTGGAGTACCCGGTCAGCGAGGACGGTCTGCGGCTGCTGCTGGAGCCGCAACTCGCCCCGGACACCCTCACGAACCTGCTGACGACGAAAGGCACCGTCTACCCGATGCAGGGCGCGGCGCGCAATGAGAGCGTGGCCCGGATCCACCGCGAGATCGAACAGCAGCGGGCCGACGGCACGCCGGCCAATCGCCACCCCGCCGCCGCGCACCGCCAGCGCTGTATGGCACCCAGCGACACGGGGGGACGGCAGTGCGACCAGCTCATCGAGGCGACGCAGACGTATTGCCGTGACCATCGCACCAAGCGGCGCTGCCGAGGGAATCCGGCCCTCAACGACGCCTGCACCGCCATCGCCCACGGCGATCTGGCGCATTGCCGCTGGCACCGTATGACCGCGCTCTACGTGCCACAAGGGCAGCGAATCGTCGAGGACTTCACCCTCGCTCTGCCGCTTCGCGGCTGGGAGCGGGGCAGCGACTGGGGATACGACACGGGGACGCGTTCGTTCTTCGCGAGGCTGTACCGCAACGAGGCCGACTCGTCCGGCTCACCGACCGTATGGCTTTCGGGCACTGATCCCGACCTCGGCAACGTGGTCGCGCTCACGGACGCCGTGCAGAAAGCGACCGGGGCGTCCCGGCAGGACGTCGTGGCAGCCCTGACAGCGGATCGGAAGTCACCCCGAGAACGCGCCGTGATCACCCAGGACTGGGAACCGGCCGGGTGCGACCGTCCCTGCCCGTGCGGCACCGCGGACTGTGGCCACGGCGCACCGTGCCCGAACGACGAGTGCAGCGGTCACGACGTCCATACGATGCGCAACCCAAGCACCGAAGCGGACGTGACAGCGTGGCAGGACCATTTCGACTGCTGCGAGGGCTGCTCCGGCAGCTTCCTGGACATCTCACTCCCGGAGCGCCCCTGGGGCGAGATGCACGACGACGGCACCGTGACCGTGTTCGCCGGGGTGTCCCACTACGAGCTCGGTGTCTACCCGTAGCCGCGTGCAGTCGTGGCGTACCAGTGCAGCGAGCCGGGGCCGGCGGATGTCCGCGACCGAGCTGAACGGCGGGCCGGCTGGGCCCGGACGCCGTTCACTGAGTGCGGCAGGTCAGCGGTGGCGCCAGGTTTGGCGCAGGCGCAGGACTTCGGTGGCCCAGTGGGCGGGAAGGTCTGGTTCGGGTATGCGTTCGCGGCCGAGGCTGAAGCGGACGTGGCGGTAGAGCCAGTGCAACGAGGCGTCCGAGCTCGCGACGAGTGTGGACAGCAGCGGTTCACCAACCGGTGTCTCCCGGTCGACGGCGACCAGGAGTTCACCTTGGTCGTCCGGGTGCAGGTGCGGCAGCCCGCCCGCCATCCGCAGCCGCAGGTCACCCCACGTCAGAAGTGAGCCGCCGCTGCGCGCCGCGTCTTTGAGGACGTCCCGGGCGATGGCGGCCAGCTTGTCGATGGTCTCGATCGGCAGACGGTCCGGGGGAGACGGTGCGGTGGCCTTGGGACCGGGGACGGCCTTGACCGGGTCCGCCGCGCGCGGTGCGGCACGACGCGGCGCGCTCGAGGTGCGGGCCTTGAGCTGGCGCTTCCACCGCTTGACCTGAACCTCTTCGAGCACCGGTAGGCGCCCGTCCAACTGACGGCGCAGCGAGCTGATCTCGCCGAGGAATGCGGCGAGTTGCTCGGTGGCCAGGCCGTTGCCGGCACGGCCGAGTTCGGCGAGGACTTGACGGATACGGCGCAGGATCGGGTCCGTGTACGGATCTTGTTCCTGGCACCACGCCTTCACCTCGCGCATCAACGGCGTGTAGGTGGCCCGGTCTTCGGGCGACAGACGCCGACCGTAGATGGGTCCGGCCAAGTGGCGCGCGGTCTGGACCGCAGCCAGGTCGCCGGCCTCCTGCGCGGCACGGATCTCCTTCACGAGCCAGGCGAACTCCGCTCGGGCTTCTGCGAAAGCGGCAAACTCGGAAGGCGGCGCGCCGCTGGGTGACGAGTGGGTCGCCGACAGGGGGGCTCCGTCGTCTGGAGTCACCAATTCGCCGTTGACCTGGGCTTCCAGGCGGGCGAGCGCCGTGTCGAGGTCCTGCGGCAGGGGGCCGGGGCAGCGTCGTTTGAGAATCTTCGAGTGGGCCAGGGCACTGCGCAGGGCGAGAGGCGTGGGGGCAGGGCCGGCCGTCGCGAGGTCGGCGAACAAGGTGCGCAGCGCCGCGTGGGCGGCTGCTGCTTCACGGCTGCTGATCCAGGTCTGCAGGTCGGTGCGGAGCAGCAGCAGGTTCTGCCGTGGCTCACCGGACAGGCGATCCGTGGCGATCCGTGAGACCTCCTGGCGGATCCGTCTGGCCTCGTTCAGGTCGTCGGCATCACGGGCCTGCTTGAACAGCTGCCTCAGACGGGCGATGTCTGCTGTCGCCTGCGCCTGGAACGTGCGCTGGTCCTTCCCCGGCGAGACGGGGCTCTTCGCGGCGGCGGGCGGGACAGCGGGCGTGCTCTTCTTCGGGGGCGCAGACGCCGGCAGAGGGTGGCCGATGAGGCGGTCGAGGTCGTCCAGGAGCCGCTCGCCCTCGCGTTGCCACGCGCGCAGCTCCTGCCTGCGTTGCCGGACAGTCTCGTAGAGCCGTTGGTGCTGTTCGCCGTCCTTGACCGTGGTGGCCAGGCGGGCGGCGCGACGGCCGGTGGCGTGGGGCAACGTGGCACGGCCCACGGCCAACTGGGCCTTGAGGAGGGTCAGTTGTTCCTGGGCGGCCCGCCCTTCCGCGGGGCGGGGCGCCTCCGCAATGGCAGCCGATGCCGGTAGGGGAGGAGTACGGTGGCCGTACGCCGTATGCGCAGCGCGGATCTGCTCGTCGCACCACCGGTACAGCGCGGACTCCGAGGCCGGGGCGGGGACTTGGAGCAGGCGCAGCACGGTGGCGAGATAGGACAGGGGACGGCCGGAGGGCGCGCGGACCAGGACGCACAACAGCGACCGGTTCCGATCGAGCGGCTTGTCGACCTCCACGAGGAGGTCCCGGCGCTTGGGATCGGGCAGGTGCGCGAGATCCAGGCCGACCCGCTCGGCCAGCTGTTTCCACGTGGTGGTGGCCCCCTCCCGCGCCACGTCTTCGAGAGCCCGCCGCAACAGTGTGGCGGTGCGGCTGCCCTGGGACTGCACCGGAACGGTGGGGGCCGGGGCGGGCGTGGCGGGCATCGGTGCGGGCAGGGGCTCGTCCAGGGCGACGGGGGGACGCCACAGGCCGGTACGTTCCGCGTCCAGACCCTTGAGCTGGATGAGGCTGTCCGCGCGCACCGCCCAGCGGGTGTTCTCACCCGGCCGGTCGGCTTCGGTGACCAGCAGGCGCACCGCGCCCGCCAGCCGGTACACGTACTGCTCGGTGGGGCGGGGTGTGTCGTGGGGCAAGGAGAGCTGGGCCTTGAGGATCCGGTGCCCGGCCGGTTTGATGAAGCCGGATATCAGGTACCGGCCGCCCTCCACGAGGGGCGAGTCGGTGTCCGGCCGGGCCTCGCCGTCGATCGCGAAGACGATCTCGGCGCCGCGCAGCGGCAGGCTGCCGGCCACGGCGTCATGGCGCGCGGCCCCCTCGCGGATCAGCCCGCGGTTACGGAGTTCGTCGAGGTCGGGGGTGATGAGGCCATCGCCGGTCATCCGGCACTGCTCGAGCGGAGACCAGGCGACGGGGCGGTTCTCGGTGACGGTGCCGATCAGAACCCGGCGGCTGTTGCCGTCGGTTTCGCACCGCACCCGCAGGGCATAGCCGTAGCGGGCCGTCATATCCCGGGTGATGGCGCTCTCCAGCCCGAAGACCCACTCGACATGCCCTTCCTTCGCGGCCAGGCTGTCCGCCGTTCCACGCCAGCTGCGGTAGTCGTTGGGCCGCAGCTCGAAGCGCAGGCGTTGATTCGTGGCACGCAGCACGAAGTCCACGGCATCCCCGGGGCCGTGCCCGAGGCTGCACAACTCGGCCTGCGCCGCGTGACCCTGGCCCGCCAGCCACTGCGTCACGTGCGCCTTGACGAACAGGTGATCGGCGCTGTCGACGCCGTTGGCCGTGCGATGACAAGCCGCCCGGCTTCCGTCGCGGTCCGGGAAATGGGAGAAGTGACAGACCTTCGTTTCGTAGCGCTTGGTCATCAGCCGCTCGCCGCAGCCACCGAGCAGCGTCCCGCACCAGAAGTCGTCCTTGCCGAACTGGCGGCGGAACTCATCCAGATTGTGCGGCTCCTCGGGCAGGATGACCGGCTGGTCCGAATCCCGGCCTCCCATGACCGCCGTCTGGACGAGACGGAAGTCGATCTGCGCCACCAGCAGTTCCTCCGAAAAAAGTCAGCACCCATCCCCCCAAGGAGGCACACACCCGGCGCGGATACTGCGCCCCGGAGCACCCCTGGCGCCTGCGCAGTCACACACGTCCCGACGGTGCAGCGACGTCTTGGGCCACCCGATGAGATTATCTGTCGCGTCGGACAATGCGTCAGGTGTGGTGTGCATTGCCTCCCGGAAATTCCTTGGCGGGCTCCGGTGAGTTGTCTTGCGCGGCGCGTCGGCCTACTGGCTTCGATTCCGTATCGAGCACCCAACCTCGTGGAGGAGCTGGAGGAAGCCGACGAGGGAGGTCATGACGGATTGGGGCTTGCGCTGGAGGCTCCGTTGTACTCCGGCTCGCCGCTCTCAAGTACGCGGAGGAGCGAGGCAGTGACGACTCGGGCGGTGCGGCCTATCGTTAGCACGCGGCATGGGAATTCTCCGCGGCGAACGAGGTCGTAGCTCTTCGATCTCGACAAGCCGAACGCCTGGGCGGCGGCCTCGACGCTCGCCGTCCCACTCCAGGTGGCGCGGATGCGCTCGGGGCTGAACTGGCTGTGAGGCGTTTCGCCGCTCTGACTGGGCATTTCTGTCAACAGTGCCTTTCGGGTTCATTTGCTTCCGCGGCAGTGGGGAAGCGGGGAGACGCGGTGGACTACCAATGGTCCGCGGCATCACCGGTTTCGGTAACCGGCCATTGACGGATACCCTGCTCCGCTCGGCGTTGGAGGTGAGTTGCATAGGGTCGAATCGGCGCCAGCACCGCTGGTTGGGGCCGTCGGCATTGTCTCCACGTGTTTCCGATGACGCACCACGTGGAGTGTGTTGCGATCCTTGAACCGGCCGCAAAGGGCTCCTGACCTGTGGTTTTGCGCCTGCGCAGGCATCCCGCAGCCTGGGCGCCGGGGGATTGGCGGTCGGCTTATGCCTTGCGTGGTCGAGGGTTGTAGGGGTCAGTCGGAGTGGCAGGGAAGCGCTCGTGGAGGTCACCGAGGACGGCCTCCACTACCTTCGACATGGTCATCGTCCTGAGGGGTTGACGCCGGCTGAAGGGGGCGACCAGGCGGCATCCAGCGGACAGGCTGGGCGCAGGCGTAGCTCCGTGCCCTACGCCGAACGGCCCATCGCTCGTGCGCGACGAGCCAAGGTGACCGGGTTGGTCGAACGGCTTCTCACCGAGGGGCGGGTCCGTGTCGCCGATGACGACCAGTTCGCCGAGTGGCGGAAGGTCATCAACTATGCGAAGCGGCACGGACTGGAACCTCCCGGCAAACGCATCCAGAAGGTCCGTCTCCGGGCAAGTGGGCGGAAGCTATACCTCGCAGAGGGATCACACCCCGACTCGCGGAGCCAGAAGCCGGCGGGCGACGCCTCGGTGGTTCCGGTTCCCGCGCGGCTTACTTCTCCTCATCCGATCGTCGCCGCCCTCAGAGACATGGAGGAGCGGCTCGTGATGCCTAGGCCCGTGATCCGCTGATTGCTGATGATCACCGCACGCGTCGAGTTCCCCACCACCCGACCATGATCAACCATCCAGGCCCGACGTCTCACCGCCAACCGTGCACGAGCTCGTTGAACTTGACGTTTAACCCCGGCTCATCTCGCGCTGAGTTGAACGTCAAGGTCACAGCAGGTACGAGAAGCGCAGTGCCCCGCCCTCCTCCCGGTAGCGGCCCCGGCCGCGCTTTCCGTAGGGGTTGGGGAGCATCTGGATGGCCATCTTGTGAGGGGTGAGGGCGTGTGTGACCACCAGGAGGCGCCAGCGGTCGTTGCCCGCGTGCTGGCGGGCCGCGCGGACCTCGCTTTCTCCCAGCTCGAAGCGGCCGCCTTCGCCCCCGGTCGCCTTCACCTCGTACAGGTAGGGCCGGCTGCCGGAGCCGACCCGGAAGTCGAAGCCGAGGCCGTCGTCGCCGGACGGGCCGGGGAAGGCTTTGCGGCGGTTGCCCGACACCCAGCAGGTTTCGTCCATGCGGTCCGGGTAGCGCGCACACAGCCACTGGTACGCGTACCACTCGCCCACGTACCCGATGGCCTCCCGCTGGGCCGTGGTCAGCCCGCTGTCCGTGCCGCCCCCGTACCGCCGCCCGCGCGTGCGACCGGTGGCCTGGGTGCGCCCGGTCTGGGGGCGGGGGTCCGTGAAGCGGAGCGGCCCGGCGGCGGTGATGCCCGGTGCCGAGCCGCTCTGCAGGACCCGGTCGAGTTCGCGGGTGAGGGCGGTGAAGTCGCCTGAGTGCACGTCGAAGTCGCGGCCGCCGACGGAGATCGACCGCCGTTTGCGCTCCCGTTCGCGGCGCTCGTGTTCCGCTGCGTTGCGCACCCGGTCCAGGTCGGCCCCGGACAGTCCGTGCCGTTCGGGTTCCGTCGCCACCGCCATCCCGTCGGGCCACTGGCCGAGGGCCGCCAGCCAGCCGACGACGTCGGTGGGGGACAGGGGCCGGAAGTCGAGCGCGCCCACGGCCTCCAGCCGCGCGGTGACCTCCTCGGCGGGCTCGGCTGCGGTCAGGGCCGCGGGCAACGGGTGTCCGGCCGCCCTGACCAGGACCGCGAGTTCGGCGGCCAGGCCGGTGATCGTACGGAGGTTCGCGCCGCGTACGTGGTCGGGGGTGGGCAGGCGTTCGCCCGACCGGGGCAACGGCACCGGGCGGCCCAGGCGCAGCGCCAGCTGCTCCTCCACGTGCGCCTCCAGGCTCCCCGTGTCGGCCGTGTCCATGGCGTACTCCCATGCCTCCGGCGCGGTGATCCAGTCCAGGGCCCGGACCGAGGGCCAGTCGGGTATCGGACGGCGCGCGTCGAAGTCCTCCAGCACCGCCCAGCGCAGCCGGTTGACGAGCTCCTTCCTGCGCAGGTCCAGGTAGGTGCGGAGCGCCTCTTCGTGCTCGGCGGCGTGGCTGATCGGTTCCAGGGGTGGGCTCATCGCGCGCAGGGTGTCGTTCAGCTCGGCGAATCCGATGCCCAGGTCGCGCCGCAGTTCGTCCGTACCGCGGGCCGCGCGGGCCCTGGCGATGAACTCGGATACGGGGACCGGGAGCTCGGCGGCGTACTCCTCGAGGTGAGCCTGGAACTCCCGGGTGTCGCCCGGCGGCGGCAGGAACAGCGAGTTCGCCGTCTCCGTGCCGAGCAGGTGGACGAGGAAGGGCCGGCAGCGCTCCAGGACCACGCCGATGGCCCCGTCGATCCGGCGGCTTGTCTCCTCGACCTGGTGGTTTGTGACTTCCAGGGCGTCGGCGAGCTCCTCCTGGCCCGGGTTGTGCAGGTCGGCGTGGCGGGTAGCGAGCTGGTGGGCGGCGAGGCGCAGCCGGTCGCCGAACTCCCGACGTCCCAGCAGCTCGGCGACCGCCATCACGATGCGGGTGGTCTCGGGCCAGCCCGGCTCGCCTGCCGGGGAGAGGACGAGCGGATGCTTCGGATCGGGCAGCGGGAGCACTCCGCCGAGGCGGCCCGGCAACGTCCCGGGCCGGCCGTCAAGCTCGATGTTCCAGGAGCGGTAGCGGTGCAGACGTACGCTCCGGACCAGGGACGTCAGCTCGCTCAGCTCGGCCTCGCTCGCCCTGGGGCCGCGCGCCAGGTGGTCGCAGAGGACGCCCACGGCCAGCGTGAGCCAGGGCAGTTGCTGGACCAGTGGTTCTCCCATGGCCGCGGGGTTAACCCGTGTGCCGTCCACGGTCACCGTGAACATCAGGTCGTCGGTGTGCCGGACGGTGGCGGGGTGGTCGGCCGCCAGCAGCTCGGCGGCCTTCGCCGAGACACCGGGAAGGGTGAGCAGGGGGCGCGCCATCTCCCGTATCAGCAGGGGCGTCAGGCTGTCGCGTTCACCGCTGACGTAGAGCACGGTCCTGGCATCACCATCGCCATCGCTCTCCCCGCCGTCCAGGGCGGACAGCGGTACGCTGATCAGCCGGTCCCCGGACTCAGCGAGCAGACTGGCGCCCTTGGGCAGTGCGGGACGGGGGCGCCGTACGAGGTGCTTCCAGGCGCGTTCGTTGGCGCGCTGCGCGGCGGGCCGGTCCTCGGCCCCCAGTGCGCCCTCCGCCGCAAGTCGTCCCAGCGCGGCGATGAGGCGGTCGCTGTCCCGGGGGTCGTCCCAGGTCGGGAGCCGCATTTCCCGCAGGCGGTCTCCCGCTTTCCCGCGTTCCAGGAGGTGGCGCAGCCGATGGTCGACGGTCGGCGCGTAGGAGGGCTCCTCCTCCAGCCCGGGCGGGCAGTGCCAGGCGTCGGCCGGCCGGACGAACCGGACGGCCCGGTCGCGGCCCCGCACCGGGAGCCACGGCTGCTCCCGGACGAAGGCGCCGAGCGGGGTCGGGACCAGTTCCCTGTCCGGGGGACTTTGGCTGCCGGCACTGGTCCAGACGCTGGCGAACCTCGCGTCCTCCCAGCTGGCCAGGCCATGCAGGACAAGCCGTGCGTACGCCAGCCGGGCCTCCTGCCCGAGGCGTCCGACGACGTCCTGGCCGGGGAGCCGCCAGGCGGGGGTTCCCCGGTACGGCGTCCGGGGGTAGTAGACACCGGGCCAGTGGACGTACGGCTCCCACTGCTCCTGCACTTCGGCAGACACCTTCGCCATGCGGACCAGCTGCCGAGCGCTGAGCTCCCGGCCTTGATCCACCCGGCTCAAGGCGTCGGGGGACCTGACCGGGACCAGCCCGTCGGCCACCCCGGCCTCCAGCAGGAACGCCCGCCACTCCTCGGTCTCGCCCCGCTTGGCGAACTCCTCGGGCGCGGCGAGGAGGCGTCCGGCGATCGCCTTGAGGCTCTTCGACACGTCCTGCCCGGCGGCGACCACCGCCGCCAGGTCCTCACCTACGGACGCGCGGCCCCAGCCCCGGCCGAAGACGGCGTCGCTCGCCCTGATCAGCCAGCCGTCCGCCGACGGTACGTACAGTCCGAGCGAGGAGATCTCCGTCCCGCCCAGCGAACGCCGCGGCTGCCACAGCCGGAAGACGAACCGCAGGGTCTGGAGCCGCAGCCGGAGATCGGTGCTCGCGCTGAGCGCCTGCCGCACGTGGTCCAGCAAGCCCCGCGTGTCGTACGGCCGGACGAGCCCCTCCTGCTCGAGGAAGGCGCGGGCGGCCCGCCCGCGCGTACGCTCGCCGCGGTCCTTCCAGACCAGCCCCGGGTGCAGGGAGAACAACCGCTTGCCGAGCAGGGCGGGGACGGACGGGGCCTCGGTCTGGTTCGCCTCCGTACGCACCGGCTGGAAGAACGCCTCGCGGCGGACACCCTGACCGCTCGGCTTGCCCTGTGTACGTGTACTTGTGCCCGTACCCGCCCTGTCGAGGGGACGGTTGGTGTGCCGCAGTGTGCAGTCCTCCGCGAGCAGCAACTGCCTGCCGTGCAGGACGTGCCCGTTGTCCTCGAAGAGGGCGGCCAGGTCCTCGTAGAGCGCGCTCCACTGCTCGTCGGGGGGCTCACCGAACCGGGGGAGGGGAAGGCCCCTGACGATCCGTTCCACGTACTCGGCGAGGATCTCCAGGCTCGGCTCCCATGGGCATGCGAGGGCCTTGCACAGGGTGGCCAGCCGTTTCAGCCGGTCGCCACCGATCTCGGGATCAGCCACCACGATCCCGGCCTCGTGCGCGCGGTGTGCCGTGAGGACGGTCAGGTCGAGGTCCGGCCACAGGACCGCGCCCCGGGGCGGGGCCCAGCTCGTCTCCGGCAGGGCGCCGTCCGCGGCGAGGACGGGCATGAGCGGTACGTCGGCGAGTTCGCTCCCGTGTACGCGCAGGGCCGCCGCGCGGAGGCGCCCCGCCGAGCCCTTCTCGCTCTCCCAGCTCACCAGGTCCACGGCCAGCTGCCGCATGGACGGCTCGGGCACGGTACGCAATACTGCGGCGGCCGCCAGACAGGTCTCGGCGACCGCGTCGAGCAGCAGCACGTTGAGGGGGTTGTCGGAGGGAAGCCCGGTGCGGTCGAACTTGGTGAAGAACGGGGCGTTCATGTGTCCCGGGAACGGCGCGGCCTGGTCCTCGCCCATCGGCAGGAAGGTGTAGATCTGCCCGCGTCGCGGTCGGCGCGGGGCGGGCAGCGGGAGTGCGACCTCGACGACGGCGGACCGCTTCCACTCCTGCCACGTGTCGTCGAGGAGCCCGGAAGACACGGCCTCGGCGAGGGTGCTGTTCAGCCGTTCCTTCTCCACGGTGCCCCGCACTACGAGAAAGGTGCCGGACGGCCCCAGGTCCACGGTCGCGCAGGAGACGGGGAATCCATGCCCGGCGCCGTCCTGCGCAACCGCGAAGCACTCCTCGGAGCGTGCCAGTTCGTGTCGCTCGAGCGCCTGGTGGGCGTCGTTCAACTCGCCTGCCTCGCCACCGACGGCCCGCCGTTCCAGCGTCAGGCCAGCGAGCCGGTCGAGGAACAGCATCACGGGTACCTTCGCCCCCGCGAGCTCGCGCATCCGCAGCCGGACCTCGGCCTGGGCGGCATCGCTCAGCAAGGGCAGTCGGACGATGGTTACGTACCCCTGGGCGGCGAGCTGCCGACAGATCGCGGGCACATCGTCCAGCGGCAGGGGCGCCTGGAGCGGTGGATACTTGGCGGCCACCTCGTGGGCGTTGTCCTCACCGGCGAGGAACTCCTCCACGTCGACCTTCTGCGCGAAGCGGAAGCAGTACCCGTCCAATTCCGGGCCGAGCGGGCTGTCGGGGTCTGCGCTGTAGATCTCGGGTGCCTCGCTGATCAGCAAGATGCTGCGGAACCCGACGCCCTTGTTCCCGATGCCCTCACCGACCTCCTTCGAGCTCTGCGCGAGTTCGCAGACCCGCTCGACGTCCCGCCAGGTGAAGGGCGTCCCCCCGTTGGCGACGTACAACGTCCCCCACTCGCCCTCCGCCTCGTCCAGCAGGACGTGGACCCGTCCGTCGCGGCGGTCCCCCGGATGCGCGTCGTAGCCGTTCTGCAGCAACTCGAAGAGCGAGCGGCCGGCGTACTCCCGTGCGCTTGTGTACGACACGGCGTTCACCTGCCGTGCCATACGCAGGACTTGCTCCGACCGGGCCCCCTCCAGCACGGACCGGCCGTACTCCCGCAGCTGCTCGGCCCGGGCGTTCCTCGCCATGGTTCTCCCCTCACCTCAGCGTGATGAGGACGGTATCCCGCCGCACTGACATCGGGGGGCGCGAGGACCACCGTGTGGAGCGCTGCTCGGAGCTGAGCTTGACGTTTTGGTCCGCCGTCGAATGGGCTCGAATTTGTTCAGGGTTTCCCCTGTTCACGGCGTGTCCGCGAGGCCGGGGCCTGATCCTGCGAGGAGAGGTCGGCGCGGCGCGTAGAGGCCAGATCGTGGAACGGGTTGAGCACGGGGTTCTACGGGACGCGTTCGTAGCGGTGACGGCATTCCGGACCGAGTTGTACTCATGCCTGCTTCCGCGCGGCGATGTGCGACGCGTTGCTGTGCACGGACGGTCCGGTCCGCACGCTCGTGGACCTGGCCCTCGCCCCCGAGCACCGGCGTGGACACGTGCCCTCTACTCCGGGCTGAACCAGGGCCGGATCGATGTCGCTCGGCTGCGTCGGGCTCTGGTCGGGGTGCCGTTGCCCCGGGCAGCCGACGGCCGCCTGCCACACCTTCGGCCGGGGCCTAGCTAGCCACGGAGGGCACGTCTGCTGGCCTACCTGGGTGTGCCGGTTCAGCTTCGTCGTGCCGCGTCCGCTTTCCGCACCATCTTCGCCGCGTGGTCAGCCGAGTCGGCCAAATTCCGGAGTGCGCGGGAGACCCGGCTGAGGAACTCCACAATGTGGTCGGTGAGGGTGTCCTGCTTGGTGCTGGTGCGGAAGGTGGTGCTCTGGGTCACGGTCGGCTCCTCGAAAAGGGGTGCTGGGTGTGCTGCGCCCACTGTGGCACTGGAGACTGACATGTCGGGCGGAAACACGACACCTCCCACCCGAACCGGGCAGGGGGCTCTGGCGCCAGGTGACGCAGCGGGGGCGGTCAGCGGTGGCCGATGGATCACGCCTCATGCTTCCTGCGGCACGAGAAGTGCTCGGGCAGCCCTTCGGGTCCTGAAAGGCTTGCGGGCTGACCGCAGCCGAAGCGGCAGAGCGGGATCGTTTGACCCGACGCGTCGACCGGAACCCTGGCGTCCTCGATTTCCCGGGGGCGGGACTCAAGGACGATCGCGCGGCTGCCACGTCTCTGCTTCGGTTCAGCCCGCACCTCCGAAGCCGGACGGTCCTCGGTGCACCTGTCGCGCCGGTCTCCCTGTCGTACGGATGGCTGGCGCTCCTTGTCGTCCAGGGTGGGCCCGTTCGCCTCGAGGTACTGCTGCCACTGCTGTGCGGGGAGCCAACCGTGGTGGCCGCCCCGCTGGAACGGGATCCGCTCACCGGCCGCAGCTTCCACGATGAACCGGGTGAGGGTCAGGCCGCCTTCCCCTGTGAAGGTGCTCGACTGATGGGCGGGCACGAGGACGCGGTGCCAGCCCCCGCAGTACCCGGCGTCGGTGGGGTTCTCCGGGTCGTAGGGCTTCTGCGGGCACCGGGTGAGCGCGCCGTTTTGGCTGCACTGGCCCTCCTCCAGGACGAAGTTGCCGTCCTGGACCGCGATGGGGTTCTTCTGCACGCGGATGACGGAGGCTGGCAGGTTGGGCGTGCGGACGTAAGGGACGGTGCCGATGCCTGCGTGGTCGGGGTCGGCGAAGTCCCAGACCGACTGAATACCGCCGCGGCGCCGGAACCCCTCCCGTGCACGCATTCCGCGGGCTGTCTGGGCGCTCAGCTGAGGCTCGTAGCCCAGGACGATGCCGTTGGCGCCGTTGATGCGTACATCGAGGCGCGCGTGCCCGTCGGCGGTCTGCGACTCGATGTCGGCGTGGAAGCCGTGATCTTCGGAGTCCTTCGCGACGCGTTCCTTGCGGGCGAGGTGCTCGTCGGTCTCGTGGCTGATGGGCTTCTCCCCGGGTTTCCGGTAGTGGGAGGCAAGCCATACGCCGTCACGCTGGACGAGGTACATGGGGACACGCCGACCGCGGAGGTCCCGACAGTCGGGGCAGATGAGCCCGCGCTTTTCGACGGGGACACGTCCTCGCATGCGCACGAGCACGTTCAGGAGGTCTTGGCCTTGCGGGACGCCGAGGTCGGGGCGGTCCAGGTCGAGGTTGCGGCCGGCCGGTTCGTAGTAGACGGGGTTACGGAAGAGGTCTTCGTCGCTGTCGATCTGAAGGTCGTCGTCCATTGATGCTCCCCGCAGCCGCCACGAGTAGGACTCACAACGCTACGGGGAGGGTCTGACAATCGGGGCTGTCCGGCGGAAACAGGGCGCACTGAAAGGCACAGGGGGCAGTGGGCCTACAGCGGGTCAGGTGTCGACGCGGCGTGCAGCACGCTGGTTCGGGCGAGCGTCAGCGGCCCGGCGTTCGCGGGGCTGCGAAGGATTCGTTCGGCGGACCGAGCTCGCCACGTCGGAGACCTGGATGACGCCGCCATCCACTCAAGCCAAGAGATCCGAGAGTCCCCAATAGCCCTCCTTGTGAGCCAGCGTACGTCCATCCTGAGGGCATGACCCAGGTCGAGCCCTTGTTGGCACCGCAAAGCACGCCGCGGATCACGGCGGTGACGCGACGAGACATCTTTGACTACCTGTGCGGCGAGGGCGGTCCCTGGTGGGGACGGCTCGACGAGATCGACTTCCTGGAGAGCCTGTACGACTTGGACGGGCTGGCCTCCACCGACTCCCGGTTCACGACGGCGCGTCGCGACATAGTCCAGCACCGGGTCAACAATCCATTGGACTGGCCGGACGACTGGGTCTTCGAAGACTCACGCTTCCAACTGCTCGATGGCCCCGATGAGGTGCTTCTCGCTTTCCTGGCGCGGCTCGTTCATCCAGAGGTGCAGCCCGACGTCGACCAGTCATCCCGACGTGTCGAGGAGCTGAACCGCCTCCTTGGGCCGGACGGCTGGGCCTTCCGCGCCTTCGAGTTCCTGTCGGGCCGGCCTATTTACACGGCAGTTCCTACGCAGGCCACTGGCCCCGTGGTCTCGTTGCCGCTCGCCGACGACGACGCCGGCAAGCTCGACCTCGTTCTCGGACAGACCTACAGTCTTCTCGGCCGCGACGGCGAGGAGGTGGCTCGCGACCTGCTCCGCGCGACCGTCCTGACGCTGCGTCGTGACGGCAGCTTCTATCACCCCATGCCCGGTGACGGATGGACGGTCGATACGTACGAGGCGGTCCTCACCGTTGATCGCGTGTTGCTGCCCGCGTTCACAGAAGCAGTCACCAACGCGATCTGGCAGAGGCTGGAACCCGTGCTCACCAGGCTTCAGCGCCAGGATGTTCAGTCCCTCGTGGTCGAAGGCGACATAGGGCACCTGCCGGCCGTCCCACCGGACTGGAGGAACCAGACGGCCGAGGCCGATCCGCCCATCGTTCGGGGTCTCCGCATCGGTCTGCTGACCCCGGAGTTCGACGTCACACGGCAGGACTTCTCGGACCTTGAGATCCGTGGCACCGGATTTCCCTACTTCTACGACACTCGCCGAGGTCGTCTGATCACCGAATTCCTCCTCGACGACCGGCCGCAGGTGGCCACACTGTGCCACGTCACCCTCATCAACAAGGACGGCGTCCTTTCGCCCAGGATCAAGCTGTGGAAGAAGGACAAGACCAAAGCTGCGAAGGCGTCGGCCACGGAGGCCATTCCCGGCACCGAAGCCACACAGATTGTCAAGGCGCTTGTCGACACCAGCGATGTTCACGAGAACCTCTGGAAGGTCATCAGCTTCCTTCAGAGCTGCGTCGGGCTGGACCTCCCCGGAAGCAGCCTGCGGCTGGTCCGCGACGACGAAGCCGAGTTGGCTCGGCTCCTGGCCGACCAGGACCGCACAACACTCCTCGAAGCTGTTAGGACCGCTGTCGGCGGGGCCCTCACGGAAGAGGACATCCGGCTGATCAGCAACCGCAAGGTGCAACTCCAACGGTTCAGAAAGTTGTTGAACGACCCGGAGTTTTTCGAGCAGGAGCGCGGCCAGGTGGCCGGGCCGGAAGCGGTCTGGCAGGGCTTCTTCGAGGAGAATCCCTGGATCTTCGGATACGGTCTCACCTTCGTTGCTTGTGGCCCCATCGACGACGGCAAGCTGGAGCGCATCACGACGGGTGCGAACATCTTCGCGGGGGCGGGAAAGCGCAGTGACGCCGTCATGCGCTCCAGGGGCTTCATCAGCAGCCTGCTGTTCTGCGAGATCAAGACCCACCTAACATCCCTGCTGGCCAGCGCGCCGTACCGGGTGCCAGACGTCTATCAGGTCTCCAAGGACGTCGTCGGCGCCGTTGCGCAGGTGCAGAAGACCGCCTATAAGGCCCAACAACTGGTCAGCGGTCAACTGCATAGGCACTTCCGGGACGACGGCGCCCCGACCGGCATCGAAGTCTCCACCGTCCGCCCGCGACAGGTGCTGGTGATCGGAAGCCTCAGCGAGTTTACCGACGGCGGCGCGGCGAACCCGGAGAAGATCACCTCCTTCGAGCAGTACAGGCGGTCTATCCAGGATGTCGAAGTCATCACGTTCGACGAGCTCTACCAGCGGGCCTGCTTCATTGTGGAGGACCGCTGAAGTACACCCGACCGCACCAAGTGGAGAACCTGGTGTCGGAATTGGTTACCGCCATGGTGCAGGACACTGGCGAGCGCATCGGCGGCTGGTCCTTGGGGCAGAGGAAGGACTGCCAGCCGACCCAACACGGGCAAGGGGAGGTCGCGGTGACGAGTTGAGCGCCGGTGAAGCTCAGCAGCGAGCCCGGCCACGGCCCGCGCCGTGCTGCTTGCTCTGTGCGCCACGCAGATCATCAGCAGGGGAATCATGTGCTACACCTTTCCGGTCCTGTGAGCCCACAGATCACCGCCCGATCCGGTGGGTCCGCTGGTGCGACCGTGGCGCCGTGCTCTGCGGCGCCGATCCTTCGGCGGGGCGGTGGCGCTCAGCGGAACGTTCCGGCTGCCTGCTCGGCGTTCACGCTCTCGGCAATCGCGATGTGCACCGCGGGCGTCGCCCTGGTCCTGCTTGTTGCTCAAGCAGGACTCCACCGCTGCCCAGGCCGCCTCGGCGGTGCCGGGCAAACTGCGGGCCGCACTCTTTACGCCGCTCTCGGCCGCCACACCACCATGACGGTACGCACAACGATCCTGGTCGCGCTGGGCGGGCACACCACCGCCACCTTCTCGGCCGCGTTCGGCCGTACGAAGGTGGTCGCCGGGCCGCTGGCGTCCGGGATGGTGCACGGCCGCAGGGCAGGCCGCGCACCAACCAGCGCGGACGCTGCTCATGACGCCGCTACGGCTGACGGACCGACAAATGTCAGCTGTGGCAAGTACCCTGGGTTATGGAGCGCACCGATGTCGGTGACCCGCGCCAGCCCCAGTGGACCGATCCGGTCCGGGGTGGCCAGTACCGCGGTTCCTGCGAGGAGCCGGCGGTGGCCGGGTGATGGTGATCTGTCCAAGGTGGTCGCAACGGCCCAGTGCCCCGCAGCGGCGGGGAGGCGGCACGGCGGCGGCACCCACCTCTTCTCGCACGGGAGGCGGACCCACTCCGCGTCCCGATCCGTTCAGGGAATGCGGCGAGAGCCTGCCTTCTCTGCGTAGGAAAGCAGAGGTGCGGTATGTCGCCGCGTCGTCCTAAGCGCCCTTCCGGCCCCTTTCCCTATCTCGATGAGCCGGAGTACCGTGCCCAGTTCGTCGAGGCCGGCCTGGCCGACCCCCGGTGCACCCTCGACCGAAGTGCCTTGGAGCGCATGGCCACCGAGGCCATCAACCTCAAGCCCCTGATCGCGACGAGCGGCAACAAGACCACCGGTATCGTCGTCACAGGATTCAAGGACGCCGCTGTGGACCCGGTGCTCACCGAGCACGGCACCCTCTACCAACTGAGGGCCAAGCAGCCCGGTCTGGCCAGTGCGATCAACCAGTTCAACATCCGCTTTGCCTACGACGTCGCCCAGAACGCCACCGTGCCCACCCCTCGAGTGGTCCCGGTCAAGGCATCGGACGGCGGGCAACGGGCGGTACTGGAGGTCGAGTTCGCCTCCGAGGAGGCGCTGCTGGAGCACCTGACCTTCATCGAGGGCAGGTTGACCGCAGCGGAGAAGGCCCGCAAGTACGACCTGAAGGCGGACCTCGCAGTATCGGGCCAGTCGGAGCGGGCCACGTACCACATCGTGCGCTACCGAGTCGGTGACCAAGTGTGGGACACCACCGGCGCCACGGCCGGGTCGAACCGCACCCGCCACCGCCATGACCTGTTCGGACTCCAGCCCGCAGTCGGCCTGCTTGGCCTGCCGCAGAAGGTCCTCGGCGGACCCGACGGCCAGCGCTGGCGTAACCCGGCCGACTGGCGGGACCGCTACACCGCGCAGCTCAACGCGTACGACGGCATCGATCCCGAGGACATCGAGATCCCGGTGGACGACCCGGAGAAGGCCAAGGAGGCACTGGAAGCTCGCCGCTGGGCGGAGCTGGCGGCCGCCGCGCTGCAGGTTGCGACCACCGACGCGGCCTTCGTCATCGGCTACCTGCCGGCCGAGGGCACCCGCCCGGACTTCGACGCAGCACTGGCGTCGACTAACCTGCGCACCCACCTGCGCGGCCCGCTCGACTTCACTGGCACCAACCAGGCGATGGCATCCGGCCGGAAGTTGGTCGACCGCGCGTACGCCGACAACGCGATCACGGAGCTGGAGCACGCGGTCCTCACGGGCGCCAGCCCGGCCGCGAACCTGCACGACGACCCGCGCGAGGCCGTGGTGAACCTTGTCCGGCTGGTGGACCGGGTGGTCTTCCCCAGCGACATTCCGAGCCTGCGCAGGACGACCAAGGTTCTCGTCGAGCCGTCGCCGGCGCATCTGAGGGCCAAGCACGCCGAGACCCGCGGCGAGATCCGCAGCGCGCTGCTCACCGCTTCAGTCGGTGGGGTCGACCTCCCGGCCGCTGCCATGGACACCCCCCATCAGAAGATGGTGCGGCAGGGCATTCCCACCACCGGACTGTCCGCAGCCGAGTTGATCGCCGCAGCAACCTCTCCCGAGCCGAGCGACGGCCGTGACGCCGCCCGTGCCGAGCTGGCGCACGTCGCGGTACCGGGCCTCGTCAACGGCAAGGTGCTGCTCGGCTCCTACGGCTCCACCGGCGACCGCCGGGCGGTGTCCACCAAGCTCGCCGCGGCCCGCATCACCGACGACGGGGTCCGGCTGTTCATCGAGGCCATCGACGCCTTCGCCGAGGTGATACAGCTCCGCGCCGGCCGCGAGGTCACGCCGCGCCCGGGCGCGTGGGCAGGCCGCCTGCGCCGGGTGGCCGACGGGGCCGTCGACCCCAACGCGACGAAGCCAGCCGATTCGGAGTGGTTCACCAGCCACTGGCCGGTGGAGAGCGGCGGCTCGAGTGGCGGAGTGGGCACTCCGTCTGCCCTCTCCCCCAGCGAGCAGTGGGCGGAGAAACTCAAAGACACCACCGGGCTGGTCAACAGCGCGAGGAAGTCCGTGACAGCCCTCTCCAAGCACTTCGAAGCGATGCACTCCCTGGTGGGGCCGGACAGGGAGATGACCGCCGACGAGCGGCAGAACTGGGAGGACGAGCTCGACACAATGGGGTCCAGCGTGGAGGCGGCCATCAAGCACCTGCGCAAGCTGCGGTACCGGCCGACCGACACCGACGTGACGACCGGCGGCATCGGCAACTTCACCTTCGGGACAGAGGAGGCCGAGTGAGCGGCATCTTGCCGGGGGCGCGTACACCGCAGGAAGCCGCACCACCGCCTGGCCCGGTTCTCCGGCCACCGCACGTCCCGCTTCTCGCTCGCGCCCTAGGCGGCTACAGCAGCAGCTACCCATACTGGTCGCACGTCGACACCGTCGAGGCGTTCTCTCCGGGCCTCTACCTCGTGGTCGACGTCCAGGGCCGCATTGTCTGGCTCGGTATGGCGGCCGGCGACCAGGGAGTGACCGGGCGGATTAGGAAGCACCTGGTCGAGCCGTGGAAGCGCTCCGTCTTCCACAGGGTCTGGGTAGCCCCCGCCTACGACCAGATGTCCCGACCCGCGCTGGAGGCCGCCGAAGGCTGGGCCGCCGACGCGTTGGCTCTGCGTACCAGGATGCCGCACCGCACCTGGCCTCCGTCTACCAACTGGCTGTCCCTCGTCGGCCGTCAGCAGGTGGCCTGACCCCGCAGCGCGTGACCCCGGACCGCATCGGTCCGGGGCCACGCCCGGCCGACCCGCCTATCGGCACCGTGGTGCGGACTCTTAAGCACCTCGCCCTTGACTTGGATTTCAACCCGTAGCCCTGCCCGGTAGTGTCAGAGCGTGCTGAAAAATGCCATCTCTCGCTGACGTTCTCAGATCATCGGCGGGTGTGCGGCTGACCGAACGTGGCACGAGCCCTACGGCAGCGGCTTGGGTCCTCGGCCTCGGCGGCGCCGGCCAGACACTGGGCCGCACCCTGTATGTCGCCCTTGCCCGCCGCGTCGGCGTTACCACCCGCACGGTCACGCTGATCACCGCAGGTGGGGCAACGGCCGTAGCGCTCGCCGTTGTATCGGGCTCGTACCCCCTCTTGCTCCTTCTGGAGATCACGGCAGGCAATGGTCCGCGGCACCATCGCCCTCCTCCATGCCACCGCCATCACCGACCGCTGGGGCACCATCCACTTCGGCCGCCTCTCTGGCCTCCTGGTCGCCCCGTCACCATCGCGTCTGCACTGGCTCCCTTCGGGAGCAGCCCTCACGGGCGAACTCGGCGGCTATCCAGCGTTCTTCGGGCTGTTTGCCGGGGTCTCGGTCGTTGCCGGTGTGCTGGCCGCCGCGTCCGTCAGTCGCTGACGGAATGGCGTAGGCAAGGCGGTGCCGGTGCCGCCGTACGCGACAATCCCAGGGTGCTCGAGTCGCTGTGAGACCTGATCAAGCAACCTCTGGCGACCGGCGCCTCTCGTTTGTTCGAGGTGTTCGTATTGGCTCAACGGCGCAGGGTGGTGCAGTGAGTACAGCCAAGCGTGGGGTGCTCGGAGTCGTCGGCTCGGCAGCCGGGGGAGTGGAGGCGCTCCGGCCCGAACTTGTCGAGCCTGCGATGGATCGTGGGTGGCAAGTGGCGGTGACGTTGACACCGACCGCCGGTGAGTGGCTACGGATGACCGGCGAAGTCGAGCGGTTGGAGAAGCTCACCGGCCTGCCCGTCCGTGATGCGCCGCGGCTTCCTGGAGAGGCCCGACCGCACCCGCCCGTCGACTGCTACGTGGTCGCGCCAGCATCGGCCAACATGGTCGCGAAGCTGGCTTTGGGCCTGATGGACAACCAGGCACTGACACAGGTGGGCGAAGCCATGGGCACGCTCGACTTGCCGGTTGTCGTTTTCCCCCGAGTGAACGCGGCCCACGCCCGCCACCCGGCTTGGCAGCGGCACATCGACGCTTTGCGCGCCGGAGGCGTCCACCTCGCATATGGACCGGAGGTGTGGCCGCTGTACGAGCCGAGGGCGGCGCCGGCGGGGCGAAAACTTCCATGGCGTGCGGTGCTCGATGCGGTCGACGAGGCTACGACATGACACCGCGCTCTTGTCCGTGCCCGCGATCTGTACCGATCCATCGGCGATCAATACGGAGAGGGCAAGGCGTGGAACAACCTCGGAAAAGGAATCGTAGATCCCTGGTGACCGAGGGACGCAAGCGCTCCCCGATCAGGCCGAACGTAAGCTCTCACACTTTCTCCACGACACCGAAGCCCCTGGCGGAAACAATCCTGCAGCCGCCCGGCGTTGTCGATCTCCGAGCCGAGGAGGGGAAGGTGTCGGGCCTGAAGCTGTTCCACACGACAGATGGCGGTGTGACGGAGGTCGCGCCGCGTCTTGCTGATGTCGAGGCGGATGTGCAGGGCCTCATCGAGAGGCACATGCAGACGATGCTGGGCGTGCGGTTCCTGGCGAGCGAGTACAGCACCGGTGCCGTGCACGGGGGACGCATCGACTCGCTCGGCCTGGACGAGAACAACGCTCCCGTGATCGTCGAGTACAAGCGTGGCACCGACGCCGGCGTGATCAACCAGGGCCTCTTTTACATGTCCTGGCTCCTCGACCACAGGGATGCTTTCCACCGGCTGGTGCGCGAGCGGTTCGGATCGGCGGTGGCGACCCAGGTCGTGTGGACCGCGCCGCGGCTGATCTGCGTGGCCGGCGACTTCAGCCGCTACGACGTCCATGCCGTGCGCGAGCACCGGCGCAGCATCGACCTGGTCCGTTACCGCTTCTACGGCGCCGACCATCTCAGCCTGCAGACCGTGGCTTCTGTCACCGGACAGCCTGTGGGCGCCCGGGTAGGAAGCCGCGTGTCGCGAGCCCCGCGCGTGCGTGCGGGGGCGGGCGCGATGGAGGAGCTTGCGGCGGCGGTGGATGAGGTCCTGCGTGGTCTGGGTGACGACGTGATCGCGGTGCAGCGCCAGCAGTACTGCGCCTTCCGGCGCCTGCGCAACTTCGCCTGCGTGTGCACCCCGCAGCAGTCCAAGCTGCTCGTGTACCTCAAGGTGGACCCCACGCAGGTAGACCTGGTGCCGGGGTTCACCCGTGATGTCACGGGACTCGGTCACCACGGAACGGGGGACCTGGAGGTGCAGTTGCGCACGGACCGGGACTTGGAGCGGGCCGAGGATCTGTTCCGTCTTGGCTACGCCGTGGCGTAGCTGCTTCACAGCCGGGAGGACCACAGGCGAGTTATTCGGTTGTGAGAGGTCGTCGTGTCCTGTCCTTCCAAGCGGCGGTCAAAGGAATGGCGGTGGACTACCAATGGTGCGGCGGAGTCCCGGTTTCGGTAACCGGGACTCCGCCGCTATATTGCGCGCCTGAATCTGGTACGGCAGTACGGCGCGATTGACGGCTTGAACATCCGGGCTGTGGCGCGGGTTGGCGAGGATTCGCTGACACTGCACGTGGCGCCGCTGAGGGAGTTTTCGCCCTCAAAGCGGCTGGAGGGCTGCGGAGAACACCTCGCGGTTGACCATTGTGTAGGCGTACTCCGCTCCGACCAGAGGATCCGGCTGCTGATCACATCGTGATCGGCGGTTTCCGCAGATGGCCCCTGTAGGCGGCTGCGCCACCACTGGGCATTGCGGGCTTGGCGGTCGAGCATGGTGTCTACCAGGCGTGAGCTGAGGCGTCGTCCGCTCCGTAGGCATCTGCGAGGACGCCGACTTGCGCCGCTTGGGCACGCGCGGCCGGGGCTTCCGCTTTGGACGAGACGCATGGGTCTTCTTTCTGCTGTTCAAATCTGTCTCATGAGATGTGTGGTTCAGTCTCGACTCGTCGTGGTGGTACAGACAGGTGAGCTGGCGGGGAGTTCCTCTCAGCGTCTGGAGAGGGACGAGTGTCGTGCAGACCGGGCTGCTGGAGAAGTACCGTGTTCGAAGCTAAGCCGATCAGGTGGTTCTCCACACGACCGCAGAGCGTTTCCTTGCACTCGACCTAATTCCAAGCCATAAGCTGTGCGTAATTATCACTCGCACGGAGGGTTGAAATGTCTAGCAGCACTCTTCCTCCCTCATTCATTAACGGCCTAAAAGGAACATTGACCCTCGCTACGGTACTGGGTTTCCTCGCTCTGTCTTCCTATGCTTTTTGGGCAACTTTTCAAGCGGAGGTGGAAAAGCCGACCCTTAATTCTGCATACACATACGTCACGGCGGGGATCTCTAGCTTGATTGGCGGTTTCTATGCGGAAGTATTCGCAAGTAAGCCATCGGACGTCAAAGCTGAAGAAAGTCTGCTGTTCTCTAACGTCAAGGCGCTGGCAGATGAGACCACGACAAAGAGGTCAGGCACTGGCGCCCATATTGCCCTCTCGGTATTCTCAATCACCGCTTACACTCTTGTGGGTGTTGCATCGATTATCGTGTGGATCTCCAAGCCCGACCTGACTGCAGATCCAATCAAGGGGACAGCCACTGCATTCATTGGGCTTGCGCTCCCAATTGTGCGAGGGTATATCAGTCAACCCCGATGAGCTGACGCACCCGCTCTGGATCATGCACTCTGTGAAATTTTTGTTGCGTTCACGCCAAAATCGCTCGCCGTCGTGGGTTACCCTCTTGCGAGGCTGCATTCGGTGCTCTCAACTGGGAGCGGACCCGATGCGCCAAAGATCAACATAGCCGTTCCCCTCCCACCTGGTCAGATGCCCCGCTTCCATCCCGCCTGAGCGCCCTTCGTGCGTCCCGGGCAGGAAGCGATCTTGGTCGGGGTGTTCCATCATGACAAGAGGTGGACTCCATGCATGCCGCGGCCACCCTCGACACCTGCTATAGCCGACCCCGGGAGATCCCGTGCCGAAGGTTTCGAACATCACGGTTCCCCACCGCCACGTTCAGGCCCTTCGTTTCCTGGCGTCGGCTGAGGAAAAGACTGCACAGCAAATCAGGGATGTGCTCTCTGGGGAAGAGAGATTTAGTTCCGTACCGGCACTTGAGAGAAGTTTGACGGATGTCCCAGGCGTCTCTAAGCGGATCGCGGAGACCTTGGTGGGTAGCATTCTCACCCTGGAAAACCTGCTCATCTCTCAAAAGTATGACGCTGTGGAACTGTCGAATGCTGTGGCTGGAGCCGACGAGCTTGAGCTTGCAGATTCCGAGAAAGAGGTTCTTGCGGCTCAGCTAAGTGGCATGCTGAGCCGTCCGCCAATTCGAGAGCTGGCAAAAGCTGCAGAATTGGCGGCGGAAAGTCCGAACCACTATCACAGTGGTAGATTCCTGACAGACGTGCGCCCGATCTTTAGTGACGACCCGAAGGAGCCTGTGCAGGCTGCCGTGGTGAGCCAGACATTGCGCCTGGAGTACTACGACCAGTACGGGGACCCATCCTCGCTCTTCGTTGCTCTTAACGAAGCGGACATTGTGAACCTCATCGAGGCGGCTAATCGAGCCTTGGAGAAGTCGCGAAATCTTCGCGCCTTCTTGGCGTCAGCGAACGTGAGGGCGATTCAGGATGAGGAAGATGAGCGATGACATTCGATCTCTTCGAAGATAGCGGCGCCTGGGAGAGAGTAGATCTTCGCCCTGTCAGCCCAGAGATAGTTTATGAACAGAGCTTCACGGATGCAGCAAACGCCACCGAATTGGGTATCCGAAGACTGCGAGGTGGGCCAAGTCAGGCCCAGCACCGTAAAGGAAGAGAGCAAGTGAGGGAACTGTTTGAGGAATTGCGCGCACAGTGGGCAGAGGAGACGGAATTCAGTTCCTCCATTGCTCAGGCTGCGACGCATTCCGCGTACCAGCGAATCATAGGGCTGGGACCGGAAGCTCTTCCCTTTATCTTTCAGCAGCTTCGAGAAGACCCATCGCCGAAATGGTTTTGGGCACTTCGTGCGATCGTGGGCGAGGATAAAGCCGCGTCCTCAGAGGGCGTGCAGGAGGCCGTGGACGAGTGGCTTTCTTGGGCAGCAGAGGAGGGGTATGTGTGAGTAAAAGCCGCCGCTCCAAGGTTGAACGACACCTTCCCTCTCTGCGGGGCTCTGTATATGACTTCACGAGCCCCCAAGACGGACGGTATAACTGCATTGCTTGGGCTGCTGGCGACAAGGAAAAGTGGTGGGATCCCAGTGGTGTGGGCGGCACTTATTGGCCGCCTGGCCTTCCAGTGGGGAACTTTGCCACCTCAGAGTACTCTCAGCACTATATTGAGGCTTTCCGGAGTATCGGGTATGAAGAGTGCATCAGTACTGATATTGAGGAAGGTTTCGAGAAAGTCGCAGTATTTGAAGTGGCCCATGCTGCGCGGCAGCTTCCGGACGGAAGGTGGGCCAGTAAATTGGGGGTATCGGAAGATATTGAGCATAATGACTTGGGGTCAATCGAAGGTGGATGTTATGGTCGGGTAATTTCTGTAATGCGTCGACCGAAACCTTCACGACGTTAATTTTGTTTGCGCCATCAAGTATTTCAGTTTGTGTGGCCAGGTTCTTGGTCGCTAGCTACAGCATCCGCAATAGCTGCCCAGTTAGTAGATCGGCGCCTTGAGGTTGTGCGGGCCGTATACGCAGGCACGCTGGGCGGCACTGATGCTGCAATCGACGCAGTTCTGCCGTTCTTCGAAACCGTGCACTACCTCAAGGACTGGCTCAGGCGGCGCCGCCTCGAGAAGACCGTCTGACTTTCGGAGGCGACTCTCGACCTCAACGACGCTGCTGAACGCTCTCCTCCGGAGCGTCACTTGAGGGCATCTTCAAACATTTCGCGGTGCTCAGCAGTGTGTTCGTGCTCACGCCGGGACCAGGCAATGCAATCCGAGATCTGCTGGGCAGTGGCTTCTACGGCCTTGGAGCCGGCCTGCACATCCGCCCAGAAACGGGCGTTACGGGCCTGCCGTTCCAGCATCGCGTCGACGAGCACAGCACGCTCAGGACTAGCCAGACCATAGGCGGCGGCCAGCACACGCACCTGAGTGGCCTGAACATGTGCAGGAGGCGCTCCTGCCTTCGAGGACACACACCACGTCCAGCACATGTAGCCGAGATCTTCGAGTGGGTCGCCCGGTGCGGCGGTGTCGAAGTCGATGAAGGCCACCGGTAGCGCGTCGACGAATACGGTGTTATTCGGCCCCACGTCGTGATGGCAGACCACAGAGCGCGGACCGGCCAGGTGGCACCCGCGTGTGGCGTCGTGGAAGGCGCGAAGCAGAGCACCGGCGGCGGCAACCTGTTCGTCGTCCCAGTGCTGGAAGCGTGCCGGTACCCAGCCTGGCACATAGCTGAAGACGTCTCGGCCAGCAGCGTCCCGCCCGAGATGACGCGGCGCGCCGTTGAAGCCCTGCTGCTGGAGGTGGTGGAGCAGCTCCGCGACGAACCCGGATACCGCTGAGGTGGGACGGCGGACCGTGTTGCCAACCCTGACCACGCCGGGTGTGATGCGTCCGCCCGACAACGGCATCTCAGTCATGAAGCCATGGTCCAGGACAACGGCAGCTCAAGCGGCACTCGTGAGGTAGGCGCGTACCGCGTGGCCCAGGGACGCGTAGAACGGGGTGCGGTCGGCGGCCTGCAGGACTTGGGCGCAGACTGTCAGCTCCGCTACCCGGGAGGTGGGTGTGCCGAGGACATGGGCGAAGGTCGCCCGGACGCGGTCGGCCGTCATTGGGGTGTTTAGGGAGTAGATGAACAGCAGCGCGGCGTCGAAGCCGACTGGCGCGCGGCCGAATCCCTCCCAGTCAAGGATGCGCAGAGGGGGGCCCGTGAGATTTGCCCAGTGGAAATCGCCGTGGGCGGTGGACCATTCGATGGTATCGACAGTCCGGCCGGTGAACTCGGGGACCGTACGTCGGATGTACTCCTCACGTACGGCAATGCGATCGACGGGGACGAGTGGCAGGGCGTCGAGCGCGTCACGGAGATCGGTCCACCAGTGGTCGGGGAGGACGGGATCCTTTTCGAGTACGGGAGAGCGGGAGATGACGTTCGTGTTCGTGTATTCGTAGAGCTCTGCACGGTAAGCCCAGCCGTCTGACTGCCAGTCGTGGATGTTGTGCAGCATGGGCCGGGGAATGGCCTTCGGGAACATCTCATGGGCAAGCCTGGGACCATCCCATAGCTTTCCCTGGGCGCGGTTGGGACGCTCGGCGACCAGCCGAAGCCAACAGCGTCCGTGGCTGGCGGTGACTGGCCCTGAAAGCGTGCGGCCGGCATAGCCCCAGACGGATCCTCCGTCGGCTTCGTGCACGTCGAGCTTGCGGCAGGCGACAGTTCTCGCCGTGCGCATTCTGGCTGTGGTGGCGCTGTCAGGAGCCGAGAACATCGATCACCTCGTGCGGGGTCGCTTTCGTCTGGACGGGAGCCCTGTGAAGTGCTGGGCGGCATCCGGGCCGATGGTCCCTGCGGCGGAGTGGAGACCCCGATGCGCTGGGCGTGTGCAATGGCAGGATCGTCGCCGGATGAGGTTGCCTCACTCTGAGAGCACGGTGTGCTGGAGCAGGATGATGTCGCGCCCGACGGCCCGCCTGCGTCAGGTGGCGCGAGCGTCTCACGGCTCGCTGTTGCCCAGCCGCATGGCGGGAGCCGTGGGCCAAGCAGCAGCGTGCGGTTGTCCGGGGCGCGTGGCGATGATGGCTTCGGTGCGCACGACTTCGTCGAAGACGCCCTCAGCGTTGAACTCGGTGAGAGCCTGGCGCAGGTCGCGTTCGAAGGCGTCCTTGTGGTTGCCCAGTTGGGCGGGGCTGGAGAAGCTGTAGGAGAACTGGAGGCCGACGACCTGGTCCAGGGTGCGGGTGACCGTACGGTCCCAGCGGGCGGTGTCGACGTTGGAGAACGGGGAGCGGGCCAATACGTCCTGGTGGCGCTCCTCGGGGTGGGAGTAGGTGCCGGACCCGGCGCGGCGCTCGTTGCCGAGGTAGTGGGTGCGGACGTCGGCGATGACCTGGAGCCAGGGGGCGGGCTCGACGTCGCCGGGGGCTCCGCCGGAGGCGAGGACGACGGCTCCGTGCGGCTCAATGAGCTGGTCCAGGTCGCGCAGGGTCTGGTCGCGGTCCATCCAGTGAAAGGCCGCGCCCATTATGGCCAGCAGCACCGGGGGCAGGTCCATAACGGGCAGGGTGGTGGAGCCCCTTTCGACCCAGTCGATGTTGGTGATGTCCTGTTCGGCGGCGAGTTTGCGGCCCTCGTCGAGCATGCCCTTCTCGGGGTCGACGGCGATGACGGTGCCGACGTGCGGAGCGAGGTCGAGGGCGATGATCCCGGGGCCGGCGCCGAGGTCGAGCACCCGCTGGGTGCCGTCGAGGCTGTAGCGGTCGCCGAGCAGGGTGTAGAACTCGGGCGCGTAGCGGAGCCGGTGCGCGGCGTAGTACGGCGCGGTGGACGCGAACAGCTCTTCGGGCGTGTAGGAGGGGGTGGAGGAGGTCACGGGTCCAGTCTCTCGCGGGGGTGCGGTCAGGGGCGGGTGATCGGTCAACGAGCCGGGGCGGCGCTCAGGTGCTTCCACCAGTCGGTGAGGGGCGGGCGCCGGAGCCCTCGCGGGCGCCGGAGCCGTCGGGGTGGCGGTCACGGGCGCCGAGGATCTGCCGCTCGACGTCGTCCAGGTCCGGCCGGTCGAGGAGGCGGGGGCAGGGTCGTCGACCGCGTTGAGCCACCGGTAGCCGTACTGCATCATCACGGCCAGCCGTTCGTGGCCGCAGCGGTTGAGGCCGCCGGCGTGCCAGGTTCGGTTCTCGAAGAGGACCATGTCGTGGGGGCCGATGTCCGGGGTGATCGCGCCGGGCGGGTCGATGCCCCTCGGGGGGACGGCGACGGGCCCGGTGCGGGTGTGGCTGCCGGGCACGAGCATCGTGAGCCCGGCGTCCGGGCCAGGGTCGGTGAGGAAGTACGACACCTTGTTCGACAGGCCGAGTGTGTGCTCGACGCCGAGGTCGGCCACGGTGGAGGGCATGTCGCGGTGCCAGCCGTGCCGGGCCGGCACGCGGATGGTGCGCTGCTGGTCCGGCAGGGACGGCGTGGAGATCAGGTTGCTCGACAGCAGGTGGATGTTGGGGGCTGAGCAGCGCGACGGAGGAGTCCACGTCCCGTACGTAGGACTGTCCGGCGCCGAGCTGCTGGACGCGGTGCGGGTCCACGTCGTAGCCGACGACATGGTGACCCACCTCTGCGGCGCGTACGCCAGGGGAAGCCCTACATAGCCCTGACCGGCGACGACTATCTGCATGGCAGCTCCTACTTGATTGCGGTGCTTGAATGGACCGTCGTTCCTGGTCTGGCAAGGAGAAGCGCTGTGCCCCTGGTGTCTGTCGTGATGCCCGTGTACAACTCGGCAGCCACCCTCGGCGCGGCCGTCCGTTCGGTACTCACGCAGACCCACAGCGACCTGGAGCTGTTGGTCACCGACGACCAGTCCTCCGATGGCTCCATGGACCTGCTCCGCGAGTTCGCCGAGCAGGACGAGCGCGTTCTGCCGGAGTCGGCACCCGAACGGGGCGGTGCGGGCCGGGCCCGCAACCTGGCGATTGAGCGGGCCCGCGGGGACTACGTGGCCTTTCTCGACAGCGACGACATGTGGCTTCCGGAGAAGACCGAGAAGCAGCTCGCCTTCGCTGCGGAGGTCGCTGCGCCTTTGACGTTCACCTCGTACTTCAAGATGGACGCCGACTACGACGGCGAGAGCACCGACTGGGTCCCGAACGGACGGGTGATCCGTGCGCGGGAGCACGTTGACTACCGCGCGATGTTGGTCCGGGACCACATCGGTGCCCTCACCGCCATGTACGACCGCAATGTCCTGGGCACGCGGCTGATGCCGGAGATGCGTAAACGCCAGGACTACGCCCTCTGGCTGTCGATCATGCGGGACGGCGCTGACGCCCGGGGCCTGGACGAGCCGCTTGCGGTGTACAGGGCCCACCAGGAGGGATCGCTGTCCTCCAACAAGCTGTCGCTCGTGCAATACAACTGGGCCCTGTACCGCGAGCACGAGCGTCTGTCGGTCCCGCGGGCGACGCGGGCGCTGGCCGGCGCTGTGTGGCAGTCGCTGAGCAACTCGCGCATATAGGCCCGTGCGCGGGCCGGGGGAGCCCGGTGCGCGACGGTTTCCGGGGGTGCCCGACCGGGCCCCGCCCCGTGGCCGTGCCGCGTGTTCGGGGGCTGGACCCGGGGGTGGGACTCGGTGGGTCACCGGTGCCGTCGGCCGGCTACGCGGCCGTGCCGTCGTCGGCCCTCGCGCGTAGGAACAACTGGAGGAGCAGCCGCCGGTCGGCAACCGGGACGGTGTCCTGACCGCTGTGGAGCGCCTCCCGACCGTGCAGGAAGCGGCGCTGGTTCACGATGACGTAGTCCCCGGGCTGGAGCATGAAGGAGACCTGACCCCGCACGAGTTCCTCGGCCAGTTCCCTGGCGGCGTCGGCGTGCGCCTGGCCGAGCTCGGACCGCTCGAGCATCTTGGCGGTGAACCGGACGAACCCCTCGGCCGGGTCGGAGCCGTCCAGGATCGGGAACGGCTTGTACTCCTCGCCACGCCGAACAGGTCGAAGAAGGTCCCGTAGTGGTAGGCCGTCTCGGCCAGCAGGGCGCGGCTGTCTCCGACAGCCGCGCCACCGCCGCGTGGGCGTCGGAGAGGGGCGGGCAGCACGTCGTAGAGCTGATGGTCCAGGGGCGGGGCGGGCGGGCCGCCTTGGAGGAAGTCCATGGCGGTCTTCCCGTGGTTGGCCAGGATCTACTTGGCGCAGTCCTCAAGGAGAGCGACGGTCCACTCGCGTGCCTCGCGGTCGGTATGGTCGGCGCTCAGGCGCCAGGTGCATGGTGCGGACAGGTCTGCAGCGCAGCAGCAACGCCGCGCCGGTGCGGCGGGAGTCTTACCCGTACGGGGAGGGGGGCCGGGCACTTCCTCGGAGGCGGCCACGAGCGCTGAAGGTGAGAAAGCCCACCGCGCAGGCGTCCACAGGTACTCACGCCGCGCGGATCGGTGTGTCGAGTACGGAGGCGATCGCCGCGGTATTGGCGACGATGAACTCGGACAACTGCGGAGGCATCAGCTTGAGTTCCCTAATGGTCTCGGCTGTGAACGGTACCCGTACCACCTCGTATCCGCCCCGCTCAGGCTTGCTGAACTCTGTACCGGTCCGGGCGCTCAGGTTCATGGAGTACAGGCGGGCGGCGAAGATGTGCTGGATGCCGATACCCCCGTCCAGTCCGTCAGTGATCAGGTGAACCAGCTCGGCGCGCTGCAGTGTGGCGCCTAGCTCCTCGAACACCTCGCGGTGCAGTGCCGCTTCGATGGTGGGGTCCTCGTCCTCGACTCCGCCGCCCACCGCGACCCAGTACGGCTCCTGGCCCGGCTTCGTGCGTTTTATGAGCAGCAACTCATCCCCGTCGATGAGGATGGCACGGGCACTGCGTTTGACGATCTCGGTCATGGGTGGACCCCCCTCTGCTTACGTTACGGCGGCAAGCTGGCCCAGTGTGCCTCGCGTGACCACCCCTTCTGGAAGGCGTGGGCGTGCGGAGGTGCCTGGGCAGCTCTGCGGCATCGTCGCTCTTCTGCTCGGTGAGGGCTGGCCTCTTCGTCTGTGGGTGGTTCCGGGACCTGGGTGGCTGCTGGAGATTGCGAGGCGGCCGTAAGTGCGACGTCAAGTGCGCCAAGTGGAGTCGGTGGAGAGCTGGTTGCGGTTGGTGGCTTCCTGCGCGAGGCGTTGGCCGGCGGTGAGCAGGTTGTGGGCCTGTGCGGACAGGGGCGTGGGCAGCCAGGCGGCGAGTGTCTGGGCGCGGTCGTCGGCGATGGGGGTGGAGGGGGTGGGGGTGTGGCCGAGGAGAAGTCGGTAGAGGCCGGTGGCCGGTTGGATCGGGGGCAGACCGTGTTGGAGGGCGGTGAGGGATGCGCGAGCGGGGATGGCCAGGCCGTCAGCGTCGAGGTCGCCGTAGTAGAGAATGCGGTGGATGCCGGGGAGTTCCGTGAGGCGGCTGACGGAGGCTTCGAAGGATCTTCCGGCTCCAAAGGCGATGAACCGGGTGCGGCCGGGCTGCTTGGAGAGCAGGTCGTGGAGGGTGGCATAGGTGTCGCTGTTCTCCACCACCAGAAGGGCGTTGCCGTCGCCGACTTGGTGGTGGGCGAGCGGTGGCGGCTGGCGGTAGGTGGCCAGCTGGTCGAGGGTGAGGCGCCCGGGGGCGAATAGCGCGCCAGAGATGAGGGCGTCGAGACGTTTCTCGTCGCGGAAGATCTCGTAGGACCGCTCGCGCAGCGGGATCGGCGTACGCCGGTCGGGGGCGTTGCTGCTGTCCCGGAACCAGCGGCTGCATGCGAGGAGATCCTCGGTCTGGGCGGAGGTGAGACGGGCGGTGTAGGCCCAGTCGAGTTCCGGGCGCCATGAGATGGGGCGGCGAGGCGCGCGCGGCGTGGCCGGGGTGGCGGTGGGCAGGCGGACTTGTTCGGGCAGGCGTGGCCGGCCGGCGTCCCAGCGGGCGCTGCTGGTGGGCAGGGTGAGGAGGCGGTGGTCGGCGAGTTCGTGCAGGAGTGTGGCGAGCGCGGTGCGCGCGTGCTCGCCGCTGGCCAGGCCGGGCAGGGCCGCGGTGAATGCTTCGACGAGGGTGGCGCGGGAGATTGTGGCCTTCTCGGCTCGGGCCTGCAGCGCGGCGCTGAGGCTGGCCGCTGCGGGTGACAGCGGCGGGGAAGAACCGGCGGTCATTGAGCGGAGGACTCCTTCGTGTACAGGCGCGCGGAGTGGAGGTAGCCGGACGGGGCGGCGGCGCTGTCGTCGGGGGTGATGCGCGGGGCGGGGACGAGGGCGTGGCGGATGCGCTCGTCGAGGCGGATCAGGGACAGGCCGGCGCGGGCTTCGGCGTCGTTGCGCAGCGGGATGCACATGGGGAAGCGGGCGGTGACCTCTTCGTCGCTCAGGCCGGTGGTGTAGATGAGCTGGATGCCCAGGGCGGCGGCCATCTCGAACTGGAGGTCGACGAGGTAGGCGGCGTTGGCACGGCCGATGGGATTGTCCAGGAGAAGCAGTCCGCCGTTGCGGGTGCGGCTGCGAGGGCCGGGCGAGGTGCGCAGCGCGGCCAGGGCGCAGTAGAGGAGGATGGCGCCGGTGAGTTCCTGACCGCCGGAGAAGGTGGTGCCCATCTTCTCTACGGGCACCCGGGTGATCCGCCTGGCGGCGTTGGGCTTCATGACCTCGGCGGTGAAGCCGCGAGGTACGGCCTCCTTGAGGCAGCGCAGGACGACGTCGATGCCTTTGAGTTTGCGGGTGCGGGGGTTTTGGGCGAGGGCGTCAACGGTTTCGCGCATCGCGGCGGCGAGGGGCTGCTGGTCGGGTTTCTTGTAGCGGATGGTGAGGAACTTCTGTCCGGCCCAGGGGGCGGCGCCGTCGGGGAAGGCGGAGAAGCGGCTGGCCTGGTCGAGGCGGTGCAGCAGATCGGTGACGTGGGCGCCGAGCTGGGAGGCGAGGGCCTCGCGGGTCTTGGCCATGGCGTGCAAGTCGCTGGTCAGTGCGGCGATGCGGGAGCCGAGCGCCTGGGTCCAGTTCTCGGCCAGGGCAGGGATCTTCGCGCCGCCCAGGGCGGAGATTTGCGTGCGCAGCGGGATGTCGAGTCCTTCGAAGCGGACGTCGGCGGCTTCCTCTTTAAGGCGGCTGACGCCGGTTTCCAGAGCGCGGTCGGCGTCGTGGGCGGCCTGGTGGCGGGTGCGGTATTCCTCGGCGGCCTGCCGGGCTTCTGCCTCGGCAGCCTCGGCGGTGCCCGGATAGCGGTCCGCTTCGGCGGGCAGGTCGAGACCGTGGGCGGCGCTTTCCAGGCGCGGCAGGACGGACCGGAACGCTGTCAGGTCGCGGCTGCTGTTGGCCTGGCTGCGGCGGGCGCCGTTGTAGCGCTCGGACGCGCCGCGCTCCGTGGTACGGGCTTCCTCCAGCTCCCGTGCCGCGCGGGCCCCCAGGGCGGTGGCGTCCTCCAGGGTGGTCGGCGTCCAGGCGGCGGCCTCCTCGCCGGTCAGCGGTGCTGCCGCGGCTGCGGACTGGAGGTGGTCGGTGCGGACCTTCAGCTCGCTCTCCTTGTCGCGCAGTGCGTTGAGCCGGTCCTCGAGGTCGGTGAGCTGTCCGGCCAGGTCGCGCAGTATGGCGTGGCGCTGGACCTCGTCGGTGGCCCGCGGGTCCGCGCTGAACTTCTGGGCGAGCGCTTGAATGGGCCCGGGCACCTGGTTCCATTCCCTCTGGCACCTCAGAAGGTGTTCTTCGGCGCGGGTGGCGCGCTGCTGCTGGTCTTCGCCCACCTGGACGGCGCGTAGCTCGTCCAAAGCCTGCTCGTAGCGGTGCTTGAGTACGGGGAGAGGCTCGTGCGGTGCGCCGGGTTCGGTGGTCGCGTCGCCGCCGGGCGGGGCGGGGACGGCGCGGTGGCTTTCGGCGTGGGTGTCGGCCTCCTGCCGGGCGGCTTCGATGGCCTGGGCGCGGCGCAGCAGCTCCGCTTCGGCCCGCTTGCACGCGGCACGCAGATCGTCGGCTTCGGTCCGCCACTCCTGGCACTGCGCGGTCAGGACGGCGATGCGGTTGTGGGCCTGGGCGGCTTCGGTCTCGGCGCCGGCCAGCTGCCGGAGGACGTGCAGGGCGCGCTGGGCTTCACCGGTCCGGTCGACGAGCTCGTCGTACGCCTGCTCCGCCTCGTGCAGGGTGGCGTCGTGGCTCTCGGCCGCGTCGCGGGCCTCCTGGGCGGCGGTCTCGGACGCGGCGGCGGTGGTCTGCAAGTCGTTCAGCTGGGCGAGGCGGTCGGGGACGGGCATCTGTGCGCAGGCGTCCAGCCAGTTGGCGAGGTGCCGCTCCAGCTCCCGTGCCTCCGCCAGGCGCGTGTCGAGGTCCTGCATCTGGCGGGTGGCGGCCGTGATGCGCGCGGTGACCTCGCCTCGTTCGCGTCCGGCGGCGTCTTCGTCGTGCAGGGCGGGGGAAGGCTCGATCACGAAGCGGTCGTTGTCGTCGGCGGCCGGGCGCAGCAGGCGCTCGCCGGTGCCCACGGTCACGGCGGCGGCCGGAAGGGGGCGGGTCTGTTCCAGGTGGCGGCGAGCGGTGTCCAGGCCGTCGGCGCCGCCCACGATGATTCCACCGACCAGGTCGGGGTGCGCTCGGATGACCTGGGGGTGGGCGTCGGCGGGAACGTTGTCGTGCATCCACCGCCAGCCGGGCCAGGCCGCGATGCCGTGTGCGACAAGGTCGTCACACAGGCGCCGCACGGCAGCGCTGGCCGGGTGCAGGCCCCCGCTCGTATCGAGCACGTCGAGCAGGTCCTGGTCCTCGCGCAGGCTGAGGCGGGTCCGGGTGAGCGTGGTCTCCAGATGGGCGATGCGGCGTCCGGCGGCCTCCCCCAGCACGGCGGCATGTTCATGGAGCAACTCCAGCGAGTCGGCGGCGCGCAGCTCGTCGGGCTCGGCTTCGAGGAGGTCGGCGCACAGCGGCAGGGACTGGACGGCCGTGGCCTGCTGGCGCAGCCGGTCGGTCTGCGCGAGCGCCGCATCGGCCGCAGCACGGTCGGACAGTGCCCGCCGCTGTACGTCGGCCAGGTGCTGGTGCGCCTGGTCGCGCCCGGTGCGGGCGGCCTGACGTGCTTGTTTGGCCTCGTCCATGAGCTGGCCGAGGTGGCAGGTGTGCGCCTCGGCGCGGGCCGCGGCGTCCCCGGCCTGTTCCTCGGGCTCGACGAGCCGGTCGCGGCGGGCCCGATCCAGCGTGGTGGTGAAGGAGTCGATCTGCTCGCGGAGCGCGCGGAGATCGGCCTGGGCCGCGCCGGTGTCTTCAAGGAGCCGTTCGCGGCGGCGCTGCCACTGCTCGATGCCGGTCTCGGTCTGCCGGTTAGCCTCGGTCAGCTGGCGGACCTTCTCCAGGGCGGCGGCCTCGGCGCGGGCGTACCCGGCACGCAGGTCGGCTGCTGCCTGGTGGACGGCCATGATGTAGGGGGCGGCGGTGCGCTCTGCCAGGCTGAGAGCCTCCTGGGCGCGGGCGTGATCGTCCTGGGCCTGCGCATGGCGCAGCGCCGCCGGGACCATTTCCCAGCCCGCCTTCTCGGCTTCGGTCTCCTTCTTGTCCTGCTCGGCGCCGCGCTGCTTTGCCCGGAGGGCGCCCAGTTCGAGAGTACTGGCGTGATGGCGTACGTGGTGCACGCGCCGCTCGGCCCGTTCGGCCGCCCGCTTTGCCTCCTCGTGCTCGCGGTATGTGTCGGTGACAGCGTCGGCGTGAACCGTGAATGCGTCGGACAATTGCCGCTCGCGGAGCTGGACAGCGGCGGTCAGCTGTACGAGCTGCTGCTGCGCACCCTCGGCGGCGCGGGTGGTCTCCTGCCGCCTCTGGTGAAGCCCAGCGACCTCGCCACACGCTCGCTGCATGGCTAGGGCGAACTGTCGTTCCCTGTCCCATGCAGCGCGCTGGTCGTGGGCCTGGGCGTAGGAGTGGAAGGCCGTGCCCAGCTCGGCGTACTGGTCGTCGTCGGTGGCCTTGCGCAGCAGCCAGTCCACAAAGGCGTCGGATGTGGTGGTGGTGAACGCTGCCGCCGCGTCGCTCTCCTTGGCGTTCATCCGGCGCTGTACGTCGAACAGATCGGGCTGCAGCCCCAGGGTGCGCTGGTGCTTCTCCCATCGCTCCTGGCCGTCCTCGATGCGCAGTTCCAGGGCGTCGACGCGGCGCTGCACGTCGCGCAGCTCGGTGCAGTAGTCCTCGAAAGGCAGCCAGTGCCCGTCGCGGTGGAAGGGCAGACGGTCGGCGTCCAGGGCGGCGGCCGGGTGGAAGCTGTAAAAGCGGCGGTGCAGTTTCCCCTCGCGGTCCGGGGCCAGGATCTGGGCGGTGACCAGGAGGCGTCCGGTGCGTGCGTCGGCCCATTCGAGGACCACGTGGGAGGGCTGTGCCAGGGACACGGTGAAGTTCCGCAGCGTCTCCACGTCCTGGTGGCGGTGCGGGATGGTCGTGCAGGTAATGCCAGTCAGCAGTACGCCCTTGCCGCCGCCGTTTTGCAGCATGATCAGGTTGGCCGGGGCCGGGCGGTGGGTGACGTGGCCGGCGGCCGGGATCAGCGAGGCGGTCTCCACCTCCCGGCCGACGCCGGAGAAGTCCAGGGTGACATCTTCGTAGCGTGCGTCGACGGGGCCGAAGTTGCGCAGCAGAATCCGGTTGAGTTCGTACATGGCAGGCGTCCTTACGGCAGGTCAACGGGGCAGCGGCGAACCCGGCAGGGCGTCATCGGCGCTCAGGGCGGTGTCTGCCGCCGACTCGGAGGTGGCGGCCTGATCGTGGGAGGGCAGAGCGGCCACACCCAGGGCCGCCAGTTCCCGCAGCATGTCGCCGGCGGCCTGGTCGCGGATCTGCAGCCGGTACTTGACGCTGGTGGCGTACGTGCCGGCGTCCTCGTCGCTCACCTTGCGCACGAAGCCGTGCTCGGCCAGGTGGGTCAGGGCCCGGCGCACCAGGGAGTAGGTCACCGTCCTGGGAGTCTTGTCCGCCCGAGTGGTGCCTGTGGCGTTGCGGCGCAGATAGGCCCGCCACAGTCCCTCCAGGCCGGGCTGGCCGGCCGGGGGGTCGGTGTCGGCGTCGGTTTGCGCGAGCCGGTGCTCGATGGCCCGGGCCAGGGAACGGACCTCCTCGTCCACCTGCTTGACCGTGACTCGGCCGACGTGCTCGTCGTCGTCGAGGTCCTCCGGTCGGGGGAAGGCGAGCGAGGCGATGGCGAGCTGGGCCAGCAGATACAGCGGCCGGTCGGCGGTCTGCGGGACCAGGTCGGGCACCGAGACGGCGAAGTCGGTCTCCGGGGTTGTCCCCAGGACCAGGCCCGGCATGCGGTGGACCTCCAGCACCGTCAGGTCGAAGCCCTGGGCGATCTTCCGTACGATCTGGGCGAAGTCTGGTTCGGTCTCGAAGCGCCGGACCAGCCGCGCGTACTCGCCAGAGCGGGCCGGTGCCTTGCCACGGGCCAGGGCCAGGGCGACCATCCGGGCGGCGTCTGCAATGTCCTCGTGCTGGGTCACGCGCTCTCCTGGTCACGGTCGGGGATGGGCTCCGCCGACGACAGCCGGTCGTCGGCGGCGGTGAGGGCATCGGATGGCCCGGGCGGGAGCGGGGGCTGCGATTGGGTGCGGATCAGTAGGAAGTCGCTGCCACCGAAGCGTTCGTCCACCAGGTCGGTGCCGTCGTCGACAGCCACGACGGCAGGTTCGCCGACGGCCAGTTGACGCACCGGCACCTGCCGGAAGAGCTCCTGCACGCGCATCGCCAGGAGTGTGTCCGTGCCGGATTCAGAACCCATGCCGGGGCCGGGCAGGCGGGCGGAGCCGAGCAGTGCGGACAGCCGCACTCCCTGGTCGGTGGCCGAGTTGAGCAGGGCGTCCACCGCCTCGTGCTGCGCGTCGCTGAACACGGTGGTGTGCTCGCCGTCGCCCGGGTCGTCGTCGTGTGCGACCGGTACCAGGTCCCCCGCGGTTGATTCGCTGACGCGGGTCAGGGCCTCGAAGTAGTCCGGCAGATACATCACGCGGGGCTGCTGCGGCCCCAGGACGGCCCGGGTGAACGCTTCCAAGGGGCCGAGGCAGGCATCCAGGGAAAATTCCATCACCGGTTGCAGGAGCTGCTCGTGCAGGTGCACCCGGGCGTGCAGCGTCGGCGCAACGAACACCTGGCGGTCCTGTTGGCGCCGGTACTCGGGGCCGACCTTCAACAGCATGTCGATGAGCACCGAATGCCGTTGCATGCATTCGACGATCAGCGCGCCCAGCCCCTCCAACTGCCGGCGCTTTTGCGCGTCGTCAGTGACCTCCAGCAGCTGGTCGACTCGTTCCTTGAGCTGTTGCTCAGTCGCGGAGCGGCTGCGGACGTGTTCCAGGGCCTCGTCGACGGTCTCCTTGACCTCCGTATCCCAGTCCACCGCCCGCACGTTCCGCTTCATCGCCTCGATACGCCCGTGGATGTCCTTGGCGTAACGGATGCTCTGCAGACGGGCGGTGTGCGCGATCTGCCACGCCTCGCCGATACGGGCACGCTTGAGCAGCGCCTCCAGCTTGGCCTCGGCTGCGATCTGTTCGGAAGCAATGTCCACATCGATCGCGTGCACCAGCACGGTGATCGCCGCATCGGTGGCAATCAGCGCCGCCTGCCCCACATGGTCGGGCACCTCCTTGAGGATCTGGAAGGACGTCATACGAGTCTCGAACCCCTCGTCCGTCACGCTGCCGATCGCGTGATGGAACGCCCGGTCGCGCTCCTCTGTGTTGATCAGCCGTTCGGTCACCCAGCGCGCGACGGCTCGGTACTCCTCAATCGGGCGTCCCGGCAGCTGCAGCGCGGCGAACTCGGCCACATGATCCACCACCGTCTCCTGGCGGACCGCCGTGCGCATGTCCGTGCGCAGCGTGACGACATCGATCGCGGCCAGCGCCAGCTCGGCCAGGCGGTAGCCCTCCCACCCCCGCTCGGCCTTGGCCTTGCTGCTGTCGAGCGCCAGTAGCGGGCGAACCACCGCCAGCGCCTTCATGCGTGAGGTAATGCTCTCGTAGACCGCCCGTGGCTCCTCAAAGATCACCCGGCAGGCTCCAATCGCCCTTTTTCCACTGTGAGTTCACGCTAGAACGTGGCACTGACAATCGCGGTGGGGCCGAACCGGAGCGGTCGGTAGAGAGGGGAATGAGGCGCGCACCTCCCGTGCGAAAGAAGCCATGCATCTTCACGGATCGTTCCCTGCCCGGACCGGTTGATGCGATCGCCTGGCACCGTCGGGGACCCTCCCCGGTGGGCGTGCAGCCCGGCGGTGAGCGGTACGCACGCGTGGATGCGATCTGGGATCGGCACGCGGGATGGGCCTCTCGACGGTCGGTGCAGGTACGGCGGAGGACTCTCATGGTGCTGACGATCCCGGGTTTCGCTAACCGGGACTTTCGTGCTATCTGTGCTGCTGCCATCCCAGACGGGGGCCTCGGACCGGTTTCTGCGACGTCACCGCAGTCCCGCCGCGACGTGCGAAGCCGCAGATCCTCTCGCTGTGCCGGCCGATGGTGACTGCTACCAAGGCGGGGGCCACAGCCGGGTGTAGCTCCCCGGCGTGGTGACAGCACGGGGAGAACAAGATGGCCGTTGACCGCGCGGAGCCGCGGCGCAGCCCAGGCGGTACCCGAGTTCGTCCCTGTGCAGCCCGGAGCGGGGGATCTTCGGAGGCGCGCGATGAGTAATTCCCGGCCACCGCGGAGCGTGGTACCAAGCCGCGATTGGGTTACGCGATTGTCCAGGCGGACGGCGCCCAACTCCAGGAGGATGGCGGCCAGGTCAACGACTCACAAGCGAGGTGTGGGGTAATAACGACCCGGTACGCCGGATGGCGGTTTCTTTCGCGGCCTTCACGGCGCCGCAGTCATCGAGTCAGGCAGCCGTGCTTCATGGCGGCCATCGCCGGGCGGTGCTGATGCCCTCCAGGAGGTCGAGGATCGTGCTGTAGGCCGTGGTTGCCCTTGCATGGGTCCGCTCGGTCAGGCGCGATGTCCGACCCGGGCCAGCAAGATGCGTTTCGGAGCATGCATCTGCACGGCCGTCTGGCGACGGACCGGAGCCGGAGTAGGCGCGGGTCACTGGGGGAGACAACGTCCTGACTGCGCCCGTCGTCTCGCCCCGTCGGAAAACCGCGGGCGCAGTCAGTGAACGCGCGGGATCATGAAGCATGCGCCCGGATGACTGGCACCTCACCGCTGACGTCGGCGGCTTCCTAGCCCGCGCAAGAGACTTTCTGCACTCGCGCCCCGCCCTGCACACCATCCCCCTGACGGTGACCGAGGCGCTGCGTACGCGCGGACCGCATACATACGGCGCCGAAGACCCCGTCTTCGGCATCCTGGAGAGGGCGGGCGAGATCCGCGCAACGTACTTCCGTACTCCGCCCCACCGTCTGAACGTTACCCCCCTCGCCCCCGACGAATCCGACGCCCTCGCCGCCCATCTGGCTGCCCTCGGCCTCGCCGTCCCCGGTGTCAGCGCGGACCGCGACACCGCCGCCGCCTTCGCCGATGCCTGGCAACGGCACACAGGCGCGACGCCCACGCTCCACGAGCGTCAGCGGCTGTACAGTCTCGGCACGCTCACCCCGCCAGGGCCGCGTCCGGAGGGTCGGGGCCGGGTCGCTGGCGAGGAGGACCGCGAGCAACTCATGCGATGGCACGGAGAGTTTGTCGCAGCCCTCGGAGCAGTGCCCTCCACGGATGCCGGCTCCTGGGCCGACACGCGCATAGCCAATGGACGCATCACGTTCTGGGAGACCCCAGACGGCACCCCCGTCTCCATGGCAGGCGTGACCCCGATGGTCGCTGGCCAGATCAGGGTGGCCCCCGTCTACACCCCGGCCGACCTGCGCGGTCGCGGCTACGCGGGCGCCGCGACGGTCGAGGTCAGCCGGGCGGCGGTGGCGGCGGGCGCGGCGGAGGTGCTGCTGTTCGCGGACCTGGCCAACCCGACCAGCAACGGCCTGTACCAGCGGATTGGCTACCGCCCCGTGACGGACTTCGCGGTGTACGACTTCTCGGCACATCCGGCGGATCACGGACGGCCGAGAGTCTGGGCCATCAGCTGACTCAGCCAATGCGGCCCGCGGGTCTTCGGCTGGGGTGGTCTGTCAAGGGCTGGCCCAGTGCTAGCTTGGCCGCCGGTCATCGTCGAGGGCCTGCAGTCGGAGCGGTCGGTGGTACCGCAGGCGGGGGCGTGGCGGTGATTCGGCTGGTGCGCTGGGCGGTCTGGGGAGGGCTGCTGCGCCGGGTGCCGGTTCCGTGGGCGAGTTCTTCTGCGAGGTGGGCGAGAAGGCTGGCAGGGGTGTAGGCCGAGGCGTGTATGGCCCAGGCCGGGTGGTTGATGCTGGGGCCAGCCCAGATGGTCCAGGTGGAGAGGGTGGAGCGGGGGGTCTGGGCAGCGAAGGCGTCGAATTGCACTCCCGCGTCGTCCTGGGCCGTCTGCCAGCGTAGCCAGCGTCCATCCACGGTATGCGTCCAGCCTGCGTCGGTGAGCGGGCGGGTGGCCTCGGTGACAGTCTTCTCGATGACCGGGCTTCCGACGGCTGTCTCCCACGCGTCACTGGCGGCGATGACAGTCAGCAGGGTGTTCAGGATGGGGGCAGGGGTGGCGGCGGCGACGGTCATGTGCCACATGCGGTCGCTGACGGGTGATTCGTACGCGGCGAAGGTCCATTTCGTGTCACGGGCTTCGGCGTCGTGGTCGAGAAGGGCGCGCAGGGTGAGCGATTCGTGGTTGGCGATGGTGGTGTTGTCGTCCCAGGTCCGGTACTTCTCCCAGTCGGCGTTCTCGTTGAGGAAGTCGTGCAGCAGGGTCTCGTGGTCGCCGGCATCGGCGGCGTAGGCGGGCACGATCTCCGGTTCCTGTGCGGGTGGTTGGGGTTCTGTGGCGGGTGTGTCGAGCGAGATGCGGGCTTCGGCGGCGGCGCGCTCGGTGTCGGTCGTGGGCGCGGGGCCGGGCCGCATGGTGTCGCCATGGAGGCGTTCGAAGGCTAGAAGGGCCTGGGCGGGTGAGTCGAAGGTATCGGCGATCTGCCGCAGGTGGTTCTCGCCGTGGAGGTAGACGCTCTTGCCCGTGTCTCGGTAGGTGCCGACGGCGACGGTGGTGCCGTTGTCGTCGGCGTGGGCGTGGATGATGAGCCGGCCGTGGCGGATGTCGTCGTGGATCTTCTGGGCTTCGTTCGACACCTCCCGGATCTCCGCCCGGGTACACCAGGGCATCGGGTAGTTGGCCCAGGTCCACTCTTCCTCCATGGCTTCGCGGAGTCGGGGGGTGATCTCGGTGGTGAAGCCGTCTGCGGTCAGGGCCTGTGCGGCCTTCCCGGCCCAGTAGGGCTCTTCGTGGTCGATGCGGGCTAGGACCAGGGTGTCGTCGTCGAGAGCCTCGAAGCCGTGGGCGGTCAGCGCAGCGCGGGCTGGCTCTCGTTGGGGGCCGGTGAACGTGGCGGTCACGGCGCTGGTGTGCCTGGGGTGGGTGTCGAGGCGGACATGCGCGTCTGCTGCGGGGGTCGTCACGAAGGGAGCGCTCGCTTCTGCCGGTGGCCGGACCGTTGGAGGCCCTGCCACCGGCGGGTTCGGGGTCAGCGGGAGATACGGGCGGGTGGCGCCGTGGTCCGTGGCGGGCCAGCCCGGGGCGGTGCCGTGGCCCTGGTGCGCGCGGGCGTGGTCGTGGGTGCGGGTGAGGTGGCGTGGTGCCAGCGGGCGCGTACGGCGGACAGTTCGGCGAGCGCGCGGCGGCTGCCGAGGATGAGCTGGTACGGGGTGGTCGCCGGGTCATCGGTGAACGCCTCGATACGGCGGCCCACTCGATGCGCGGTGGTCAGGACGGAGCGCTGGAGGATCCGCTCGCCCCAGTACTCAGCGGAACCGGCCGGTGCGCTGAGAAGGTCGAGCAGCTCGGCCGGCTGGGCCCCGGATACGAGGAGGCCACGCTGCTGGGCCTCACACAGGACGGTGACCGGGTCGACGAGGGCGCGACGCCGGGCCAGAGCGGTCAGGCACTGCCACAGCCCGGCGTGCAGGGGGTGGGTGAAGTCGTTGGTGCTCAGCCACCGCATCTGCTCGACGTCAGCCGGGTGCGCCGTCGCGGTCGCGAGCAGCAGCCGCTCCTCATCGACTGCCTCCTCGGCGTCGCCGAGGGCAGCCGTCGGCGCGGGTGCGGGGGTACGGGGCAGGGAGCCGGAGTGCGACGGGAACCTGGCGGCGATGTCGTCCACGGCACGGGCCAGGGCGTCGGCTGCGGCGAGGGTGTCGGGCACCGGGTGCGGGAGCGTGACGTCCGTCGCGGTCAGCGCGAGGCGCTCGGCGTGGGCGCGCAGGGTACGGCGGGCATGCTCGGTCTCGACCATCCGCGCGTATGCGGACGCATGCCGGGGCCACGGGCAGACCTGGATGAGCGTGTGCAGGTAGGAGGCGGTAAGCCCGCGGGCATGCTCGCGGGCGGCGGTGAGCACCGCGTCCAGCCAGCTGGTGTCTTGCGCATGCTGGACCGGATCGGGGGCCGACAGGGCACGGATCGCGGCGAAGAGGGCGCCGTGCGCGTAGTTGGAGAACGAGTCGGGCTCGACCCCGGCGATGTCGATGAGGCGGTGGGGTTCGAGGAGGAGGGCGCCGAGGAGGGCCTGCTCGGCGTAGTACAGGGGCTGCGGCGTATGCGTGGCGGGCAGGTCGTCGAGGTCGTCTTCGGGTTCGTCGGGGGCGGGGGTGCGGGGCATCAGGCGGCCAGGGTGAAGTCGTCGGGGTTGAGGGGCACGCGCAGGTGCGGGGCGAGGAGGTGTCCGGCGAGAAGCGGGGGTACAGCGTTGCCGATCTGGGAGAACTGCTGGCCCTTGTTGCCCTGCCACGGGTAGTCGGCGGGGAAGGTCTGGAGGACGCCGGCCTCGCGGGCGGTGATCCGGATCGGCTCCGGCGCGGTTTCCGTCTCGTTCTCCGACGGGGTGCCGACGGGTTCGGCGATCCAGGTGCACTCGTTCGCGCGGTGCCCGAAGAACAGCGTCCCGGCCGGCTCCTCGATTGATCTGACGGTGGCGTTGGCCTGGTTGTTGCTGCGCAGCGACCAGGACCAGCGGTGCGCCTCCGCCGTAAAGGTCGGAGCGGGGGCATCGGCCAGCCGGTTGTCCCGGACTCCGTGCCGGGCGGCCCAGCCTGCTCCTTCCCGGCGGGACTGCACGACGATCCCGTCGGCGCGGGGTGCCCAGGTCCCCCGGTCGCGTGCGTCGGAGAGGGTCTTGCGTGAGCCGGAGGGGAAGGGCTCGGGGCCGCCTCCTGGTCCACCGCCGGCACACACCGTGGGGACGGGACGGTCGGTGGCGCCCCAGCCGAGAGCCTCAGCCATGGACACCCAGCGGGCGCGGCCGGGCCCGAACAGCGACTCGGGCTCGGCAACCTGGGCGTGGGTGGGCGCGGGCGGTTCGGCCGTACGGACGCGGGAGGCGAGCAGGATGGCGCGCTTTCGCGTCTGGGGTACGCCGTAGTCGGCGGCGTTGAGGATGCCGGTCCACACGGAGAATCCCCAGCGGCGGAGGATGGCCGCGTACTGGCGCCACAGCGGCAGCACGTCGGGGACCTCCTCCATGGCGACCCACTCCGGTTCGCCCACCGTGTTCAGGGCGTAGAGGTAGCGCATGGGCTCGGCGGCCAGCAGACTGCGCTCGTCCCGGCAGGCAGCGAGCAGCTTGGCGCGGGTGTCGCGGCCGGCGGCGAGGTCCGCGACGGCCTGGTGCACCAGTGGCTGGTCCACCAGGCCGAGGCGTTTGCCGGCCATCGACCACGCCTGACACGGCGGGCTCGCGATGAGCCCGGTGGTCCGTTCGAGGAAAGGCCAGACGGGATACATGGCCACGTCCGCGCGAATCGTCAGCTGTCCTGCTGCCGCGCGGGTTTTGCAGGCCCACTCGTCCCATTCCAGCCCGATGTCCCGGACGCCGAGGACGTTCAGGGCGTGGCTCCATCCACCCGGTCCCGCAAACAGGTCCAGGGTGATCAAGAGGCCAGTCCGAAGTCGTCCTGGACCGGCTCGACTTCACCGCGGCAGGCCCACGGGGAACAGCCGTCGATGACGCCCTGCTCCAGCTCCTCAAGGTCCGGTCCGGTGTCGGTGAGTTCCTGCTGCATCGCCGCCCATTCGGCGGCGGTGACGTGGTCGATCGGGGCTTCGCCGAGTGGGACGCGGGAGCGGTGGAGAAACGCCTCGCCGAGCAGCCTGTTGCCGGTGGCGTTGGCGCGGGCGTTCCCCTTGCGGATGGCCGCGTCGAACTCCACCACGTCCTGCCATTCCTCAGGGGAGTTGTCGCGGATATGCCGCCATTGGGCGTTTCCGTGGAACGGGCACCCGAGGCAGCTCGACTTCGGCGTATCGGCCAGTCCGAGAGAGGTCAGGTAGCGGACGCAGTCGGATCGCGACCAGCCCATGTCGATGAGCGGATGCCGGTTGCGCATGTACTTCACATCGGCGTCCTTGGCCCGATGGAATTCATCGGTGGAAATGCCCACCCACTGCTCGACGAACACGCCCTTGGGAATGCGCGCCGGATAGGGGTAGCCGAGGAGTTCCCGGACCTTCTTCTTGATCGGCTTTATTTTGTATTCCCCGGTACACTGGCGCCGGGTCATACCGGGTCTGCCATCCTTGTTGAGGACGTAGAGCGGCATGGACGCGAAGCGGTGTTCCGGGTCCAGGGCGTCCTTACGGATGTTTCCCGAGGAGACGCGCAGGACGGGGATACCTGCAGGTTCGGCTATCTCACGTTCCAGGCGGTCCAGGTGCGCATAGACGGCCCCGGGCTCCCAGCCCGTGTCGGCGAAAATCGCGTAGTCGACCTTCGGGAGAATGCCTTCGGCTGACAGGGCGAGCATAGCGCTGGACTGAATCCCGGCGCCTAGTGAAATCGCTCGGAAAGCGGGAAGTTCGGAAATGACAGGTCCTTCGGGAGGTGAGAATCAGAGTCCGGCCCGGCGGCGAGGTGCGCGATGCGGGCGCTGATGAGTGCCGGGTGGCGGATGGGCAGGGCGTGCGTGGTGCGCGGGAGGATCTCCAGGCGGGCGCCGGTGAGGCGGTCGGCCAGCTGCGCGGTGTGAGCGGCGGGGATGTGCTGGTCGTCCGCGCCGGCCATCAGCAGCAGCCGACCGCCGAGCTGCTCCAGCACGGGCAGGTGGCGCGCTTCGTAGCGGCGCAGGGACTGCCAGAGCGCTGCGAGATCGGCGGTGGGGGTGTGGCGTACGCCGTGGCGGCACGGCGGAGGCCCGTCAGGCGCGGTGCTGGGGCGGGGTGTGAGGGTGTAGCGGTGGGTGTCGGGCAGCAGGCGTCGCGCCCAGTCCACGGCCTGGGGCGCGTGGGTGCAGGTCAGGGCGAACAGGCTGCGTCCGGCGGCCAGTAGCAGGGCGCGCGGGCTGCGGCCGGGCAGCACGCTCGCGCCGTGGGCGGTGGCCGACAGCAGCGCCATGCCCCGGATCCGGGGCCGGTACTGGGGGTGCAGGGCGGCGAGTTCCTGGAGGATGAGGGCGCCGAGGGAGTGGCCGGCGAGCACCAGTGGTCCGGTGGGGGCGAGGGCGCGCAGGATGTGGTGCAGGTCGTCGGCGAGCTGCTCGATGGTCAGCGGTGCTTGGCCGCGCGGGGTGTTGCCGTGCGCGCGCTGGTCGTAGCGCAGCACGTTGAAGCCCAGGCCGGTCAGGTGCCGGGTGTGAAGGCGCCACAGGTCCGCGGTGACCGACGCGCCGTGCACCAGCACGATCGTCGCGCCGTCGGACCGCGGGCGGGCTGGGGTGTCGCGGTAGACGGACAGCGCAGTGCCATCAGCGGCGGAGACCGACAACACCTCCGTGGCAGAACGCGAATTGAGCACAGAGGGACTCCGGAGAGGGGGGATCAGTAGAGGGGCAGCCGGGCACCATCCACGCGGTGCCGGCGAGGGAAGTCGTCCGGCCGGCATGGGGGTTGGCCACGTGAAGCGGGCGGGACGGAGAAGCGGGCTTCGCGGGCCCGGGCGCTCAGCGGCGCCGGGTACTCGGTGCGCTGCCGTGCTGAGCTGTGGGGTGTGCGGTGAAGTGCCGCGGCGGGGCGGGTGGCCAGAGTTGGGTTGCCGAGGCCGGGAAGGTGGCCTCGGCGAGGTGGTTGAGGACGGCCAGTCCCTTGTCGGTTAGGGCCAGGCGCTGGCCGATAAGGGACGCGGGGTGGGCGGTGTGGTCGCGGTAGGCCAGGCCCTTGCGTTCCAGGGCGTGCCACGTGGTGATCGCGATGTGCGACGAGGTCTGGGTGTCCACGTACTGCGAGCCGTTGTTCCGCTGCCGGACCCGGCTGGGTGTCCGGGCGAGGACCCGCAGGGCGGCGCGCTGCTGCCAGCTCAGTCGGCGCACAATGGCGGACAACTCGGAGGCGGGAAACGGTGGTTCGCCGGGACCGCAGGGCTGGGTGCTCCCGCACTCCGCCGAACGAGACGGCAGGCTGGGTGGGGTGGTGCCGGTCATCGCGTGCGTCCCGCAGCCTGCTTCGTCGGAGGAGGTGGCACAGCCGTCGCCCGAGCGGCGGCCGTGGCGGGTTTGTGGTGGGCGAGGGCTCGGTGGCCTTCGGCGGTGACGTCGAGGCGCTGGCCTTGGTGCAGGGATGTCGTGGTGTCCGCGGCGACGAGTTCTCGCTTGATCAGGGAGTTGAGGGTGGCGACGTTCACGGTGGCCCGTGCCTTGTCGATGGCCTTGAGCACGCCGTATCGGCTGATCACATAACGGGTGCCGCCGCCTGCGGACAGCCGGCCGAGGACGGCGTACTGGCTGTCCGTGATCTTCGGCGGCGGGGTCGCCTGGCTATGGTCCTGTTCGGCGTGCTGCTTCAGGTCCCGGGTGATGCCGCTGGCGAGGTAGTAGCAGCCGGTGTGGGCCAGGTCGAGCTGGTGGGCGGCGTTAGCGAAGTGCTCCGCCATGGCCGGGACCGCCTCCGCGTGCCGGGCCTGGCGCACGGCAGCTTCATCGGCCGGGGGGCCAGGGAATCCGGCGCCCTCCAGCGGATTGGTTTCCAGCGCGCAGGCCAGGTCGGAGGCGGCGAGACTGGCGGCCAAGACGACGGAGGCCAGCGCCTCCAGAGACGGGCGGCTGCCGGGGACAGCGGTGTACTGGCTGCCGTCAAGGGCGCCGAGGCGTTCCATGGCCCGCTGGACCAGCCCGTGGGTGGCCACGATCTTCGACGTGAGCTGCTGCCGGGCGGCGGTGCCGGGTGTGAGGGTGAGCGAGCGGATTTCGCTGTGCAGGTCCTCGAAGTCGCTGCCGAGCTGCCGCAGGCGGGCGATCTCGGCGTTCAGATCGATCTGTTGCATGGTGCTGTTCCGGAGGAAGAGGGGAAGTGGTGGTCAGCGGCGGCGCCGTTGGGCCTGGTCCGGGGAGGGTGGCGCGGGCGGGGGCGCGGACGGAGGGCGAGAGGGCGCGGGCGGGATGTCCTGGAGGGTCGGGATCCCGAGGTCGACGCGCACGCGGAGGCCGTAGGAGTGGAGGTGGGTCTCGGCACGGACGACGGCATTCATGGCGTCGGCTTCGCTCAGCCCGGCAGGCAGCGTGTACTCCTGCGACGCCTTGGTAGGGGTGAAGCCGTTCTGGGCGAGGACATCGCCGGCGCTGTCCGTGAGGGCGGTGGCGGTGACGGTGCCGTCGTGGAAGCGGATGGTCGCCCCGGGCTCGGCACCGCTGGCGTTGGGGTGGCGCGTGGTCCAGGCGAGGTCGACGAGGTCCAGGGTGTGGGCCATGAGCCCGTAGGCCGCGACACCGGCGCGTTCGTGCGCGTCCTCGCCGGTCTGGGGTGGCAGGAGGTAGAGCGTGCGGCCTTGGTGCTCGCGGGCGGTGAATCCCGCCCCGGTCAGCATGCGGTGGGCCTTGCGGATAGGGCGGTTGACGATGACGAAGGTCCATCCGTCGTCGGTCGAGCCGATGAAGACGTCGTGGTGGTCGGTGATGGCCATGGCAGTCCGGGTGGTCGGGTCAGCGGCGGGGCGGGCGCGGGTTGGTGTGCGCCGCTGTGGTGGGCGGTGGTGGAGGGGAGCCTTTGGATCCGGGTGCGGGGTTGAGACCGGTCAGTGAGGCGCGGGCCTCGTCCAGGGCCTGGTGGGCGTGGCTCAGGTGCGCGTGCAGGTCCCTGTGGCGGTCGATCGCGTCGAGTTGCCGGTCAAGGGAGGCTCCGGCGCCGGGCTTGGCGCATGCGGCGAGCGGGGTGAGGGCCAGGGTGTAGTGGGCCACGGCACGGCCGACATGTCCTGCAGTCTGGCTGAGGGTTTCGGCCGGATGCCGGGCGGAGGAGGTCTGCTGGTCCTCGTTGAGGTGGTGGTGGGCGTCTCCGGCGAGTCGGATGGCGAGGTGGCCGAGCAGCTCGATGTGGCGCAGGGCGGTGAAGAACCCACCGGGGCCGCTGGCGATGCGGTGTTCGCGGGTGTCGGCGATGACCGCGTCGAGTGCATCGTGCGCAGTCAGATCGTCGAGATCGCTGGGTTCATACGGGGCGATGAGCCGTCTCCTGACGGAAGTTGAGGAGGAGCAGGGCGCTCAGGACCGGTTAACCGTTCCTAGGCCGCAGGCCCGAAGTCACTCTGTTTCGGCGCTGCCTTGGCTACGGCGCGGGCGGTGATGGCCTTCGATGCCCGGGCGGATGCGGCGGCCAGCTCGTCGGCGCCGGGCTCCAGGTACCAGGGGCGCAGGTCGAGCATGGCGGCGCGCATGCCGGTGGCGAAGCACAGGGCGGTGCCCTTGGGCAGGGCGCGGATCGCGTCGGCGGGCAGGATCCGCTCCTGCCGCATCGACACGGAGGTCGACGTGCCGGACTCGGAGCGGGAGGTGGAGGTGGTCTCCACGTCGTGGTCGCCGATCAGCCGGGAGAGTTTGTCGGCGAAGTCCGGGTCGTCGATGCCGGAGCCGATGACCTTGACGGTGGAGGCGGACCACATGGCGTCCATGCCCGCGTCGCCCCAGACTTTCTGGCCCTGGCGGTAGGACTGCAGGATGGTGATCGGAATGATGCCCCGGCTGCCAAGGTGGGAGTAGAGGTCCGGCAGGTCGCTGATCTTGCAGACGTTGGCGGCCTCGTCGAGGATCGCGAGCATCGGCGGGTCGAGCCGTCCGCCGGCGCGTTCAGCCTGCGCGGTCGCCGCCCGCATCACGGAGTCCGCGCACGCGGCGATCAGCGCTGACGCTCCTCCTCCGCCGTCCTTCGACAGCAGGTAGAGCGTGTCGGTGGAGGTGACGAACTCCGACGGCCTGAATTCGGGGACGTCCTTCTGCGGGGTGACCCAGGCGGCGATCTCGCTGTTGAGCAGGGCGGCGGCGTACTGGCGGGCTGTCTCATAGATGCCGTCCCTGGTCTCCGGCGGGCCCTCCACGGTGCCCTTGAGCTGCGCGGCGACGGCGGTGAAGCGGTGGTCCCGGAGGATGTCCAGCGGCGTGCGGTCGGCGGGGAAGGCCAGCCACTGCATGACGTCCGTGATCGGGCGGTCGTCGAGGGCTGCGGCGAGGAAGAGCTGCGACAGGATGTTGCTGCCGGCCTTGGACCAGAAGTCGCCCTGTTGGGAGGCGTCCACCGAAGCGGCGAGGAAGTGCCCGGCCAGTCTGCCCGCGCCGTCGAGGGTCTTGGCGTCGGCGAGGGGGTTCCACCACATCTCGCGCCCCGCGTGCGCGATCTGCTGTGGGTCCATGGCCCACACCTGCCCTACGCTCGCGCGCGCGTCGTAGGTGGCGGTGAACGCGTCGCCTGCGGCCTTGTTCGAGGTCAGGAGCACCGGGCCGGGGGCGTTGAGGATGGAGGGGATGGCGAGGCTGGTGGTCTTGCCAGAGCGGGGTGCCATGATCGCGACCGCGACATCCTCATAACCCATGCGAACCTCGTGACGAGTGCCTTGGAGGTTGCCCAGGAGGATGCCCGTGTCGTTCGCGGCGATGTGCTTGGCGGTCCTGAGACTCGGCCGCAGCGAGCGGGCCTTGGCGGTGATCGCCTTGGCCATCAGCGGTTCGATGTCCTTCGGCTTCGCCATCCCGGTGATCTTCTTCTTTCGGCCGCCTCCGCGGTTCTTGTGGCGGGACCACAGCACGGCGGCCACGGCACCGAGCGCGAGGAGGGCTGTGAACGGGACGATGCGGGCGCCGATCAGCAGGGACGTTTCTCCCGACTGTGGCCAGAGCTGGTCGGGGTGGAGGAGGGCGTTGATGGGCTGGTACGGGGCCCAGGCGTCGGAGCCGGTGAGCCAGGCGGTGAGGTTGCCGCACAGCCAGGAGAGGTTGGACAGGGGGACGGCGACGGCGAGCGCGCCGAGGAGGACCTTGAAGGCGAGGTCGTAGCCGTCGGTGGAGGAGTTGTGGGCAGGGGAGGGCAAGGGCAGGGCTTTTCCGGGTGGTGGGGGAGCTGCTCGTCAGCGGGTGTGACCGGGGCTGGCCGGAGGGCGTCGCGGTGCCGGGGCGGACAGAGGTGGTGCGGTGTGCCGGGCGGCAAGTGCGCGGACGCGGTCCTCCAGGGCCAAGGCGACCTGAGCGGCGGGCAGTTCACGCTGAGTGCGGGTGATGAGCTTGGTGCCGTATGCGGGGAGACTCAGCGCCTTGCCCTGGCGTACGAGCGGGCTGGTGTCGGCGAGCGCGTGGGTGAACGCGGTGATCAGGTGTCCTGGGGTGTGCTCGCCGAAGCGGGCCTGCCACACGGGGGGCTGGGTGTCGTCGAGGTTGGTGCCCACCCACCAGGTGCCCGTCGTCTCATGTATGTCGACGCGTACGGTGCCGTCGGGGGAGGCGAACCGATGGTGGTTGTAGGCCGGTGACCAGCCCCGCGCGCAGGAGTGGCTCCAGTGGGTCGCGGGCGTTCGACGGGTCGGCGGTGGGATCGGTGAGAGCGTCGGTGAAGGCGGCGATGATCTCGACCGGTGTGCGGGCACCGAAGCTCGCGTACCAGGCGGGCCGGTCGGGCTCGGGTGCGTGGGTCAGTGTCCACCACTGGCCGTCGGGGTCGGGCTCGAGCCGCAGGAGTGCCTTCTGGTCGGGGCTGGAGAGGATCACGCGCGGCATAAGGGGGTCGTGGCCGTAGCTCCAGCCGCAGGCGCGGTGCAGAGGGACGGTGACCCAGGCGGGATCGCCGCCGCCGGCTAGGTGGCGGGGGGCGACGAACTCGACATCCACGGTCTCGGGCACGGTCACCTCCGCACCGTGCTTGCGAGGCTGGTCGAGGGAGCTGCGGTGGTGGTCGGCCGCGGGGCCAGGGGTGAGGGTGCGTGCCGGGCGGCGGCGTTGATCTCGACGATGGCCTGGCCATGGGTGGCCCAGTCGTCGAGATGGCTCCAGCATTCGGCGTGGTGCTCGGCGAGGGCGTCGTCGAACGCCCGGGTGCCCGGGCGGGCATCGGCGGGGAGGTTGTGGAGGGTCTCCCGCCACTTCTCGTGCAGGGCGTCGAGCCGGTCGAGCGCGTCGTGCAGGACACCCAGCTGCCACACCCAGCGGCTCTGTACCGCGTCGGCCGGCAGTTGGGTCAGTTGGGTCTGGGCGGTGGCCAGCAGATGGTGCGCGCCGATGCGGACGTTCTCGAATGCTTCGGCGGTGGCGGCGTCGCGGACGCTGGCGCGCCGGCCGTAGGCGTCCTCGTCGTAGGGCCAGCCGTCGAGGTCGGTGTGTTCGTCGGAGTAGGTGTTCCAGGAGTCGAGGATGGTCTTGCTGTCGCGCAGGAAGCGGTCGAGACGGCGCAGCAGCTTCCGGTGGGCAGCGGGAGTGAAGGAAACGGCGTGGTCCTAGCGGTGTCAGGGGAGGAGGAGAGGTGGTCCGCCCGGGGCTAGCGCCGCAGGGGCGTGGCCGTGCTCGGCGGCGCCGGTGCCTTGGCGGTGGTCGGCCGCTGGCGGCGGGCGGCGCGTGCCTGCGTGCGCAGGGCATCGAGCCGGGCGGTGTGGGCGGCGACCACCTGCCGTGGGGTGAGCGGGCTCTGCTCCTGCACGACGCTGTAGTGGGCGGTGCGGTTGAACATGCCGCGTTGGAGTGGGCTGGTGTCGGCGAGCGCCGCGATGAAGGCGGTGACCAGGCGGGCGGGCGTGCGGCTGTTGAAGTAGGCGTGCCAGATCCGCGGCCCCGGATAGTCGCCGTATCCGCGCTCGCGGGTCTCGATGTGCCATGACGGGGCGTCGTGGCCGTCGAGGTGCCGTAGCTCGATGTGGCACATGGCGTCGGGAGAGTGTGCCTGGCCCGGGGTGTCGAGCAGCCAGCCGGCGCAGGACAGCACGTGCCAGGGATCCGGCTGTTCACCCGGTGGCGGAGCGACGAGGGCGTCTGTGACGGCGGACAGGACCTCGGCGGGCACGAGTTCGCCGAACTCGGCGTACCAGTGGGGCTCGGTGTCGGTGTGTTCGGCCCGCAGCCGCCACCAGGCGGAGGTGTCGGACTGCGGGTCGAACTGCAGGCTGAAGCGCTGGTCGGGGCTGGTGATCACGATCTCGGGGCTGAGGGGGTCCGAGGTGCGCCTCCATCCGACCGCGGCGAGGCCGTGGGTGACATGGCGGCCGTCTCCGGGACCGGCCAGGTGGCGCGGACTGGTGTCGTACGGGACTGTCCAGGCATGGGTGTCGGCGAAGGCGGCAAGCTGCCGCTCGCTCACCGGCACGAGCAGCCCTCCGGCTCGGGTGTGGTACGCAGGAGGGTCCGCAGCTCGTCGAGGATGTAGTGCAGGGTGTGCTGGTCGGTCTGCTCCCATGCGGCGGTGCGCAGCTCCGCGATGAGGGTGTGCAGGTCGGGGGTGCGCGGGGTTTCCGGGTGGTCGAGTACGGCACGGGCGAAGGCGCGCAGGGTGTCGCCGAGTTGGATGGGAAGGCCGGCGTATTCGTCGAGTAGCGGCTCCATGAGGGCGACTGCCGTGCGCAGGTCGGGGTTTGTGCGCAGATATTCCGTGAGCTGCGACAGGGTCTCGGCGGCGTCGCGGATGTCGTCGGGGGTGGGGGTGACGTCGTCCGGGAAGTGGTCGGGCATGAAGGGGCCTCGGGTCGAGTGGGGAGGCGGGCCCGGGTGGCAGGCCGCGGGTGCGGGGCGCCTCGGGCCCTGTCGGGCTGGGTGAGGGTGGTGCGGTGGCGACGGTGTGTAGTCAGCGGCGGCGTGCGCTGCCCGCTGTGGAGTAGGGGCCCGGGCCGGGGGTGCGTCGGGGCCGGGCGGTAGCCCACGAGTTGCGCGCCCACGTCGCGGCGCGGGCGGCGGTGATCCGGGCCTGCTGCCAGGCTCCGAGTTCGGAGGGCAGTACGGACACGGAGGTAGTGCGGATCCGATCGGAGGGCGGGACGTGCCCGCGCGGACGCATCACCGGCCCTGGGTCGGCCAGAGCGGTAGCGAACGCCTGGATGAGATGCATCGGGGTGGTCGGCGTGAACGTCGCGTCCCAGCTCCGGCCGTGCTCGGAGCCGGCCCCGGCGAACCAGTGGGCCTGCCCGGCCCCGTCGGAGTAGAACTGCACGAACGCATCGCCGTCCGGGCTCGTCGCGGTGAACTGCCCATCGCGTTCGGTCCTCCAGCCCTGCTGCTGAAGCGGTGCCCAGACGGTGGGCGCGTGCGCGGAGCGGGGCTGGGTGAGCGCGTCGGTAAAACCGGCGACGATCTCCACAGGTACTTGTCGTCCGAAGGTCGCATGCCACGCGTGCTGTTGCGCGGTCGGCTTGCCGGAGATCGTCCAGCCGCCGGGCTGGGTGAACGGGTCGTAGCCGACACGGACCGTACGGTCGGGGCTGTCGAAGACGATACGGCCCCCGGTGGTGGACTTGTCCTTCCAGCCTGAGGCGCGCAGGAACTCCGTGACGTGCCGCAGGTCGCCGCCGCCGGCGAGATGGCGGGGTTGGATGAGGTAGTGCTGCTCGGGCTGCTGCCCTGGCCCCCAGCCGGTCCACTGCTTCTTCATCGGCGCCGCCTGACGACGAGCGCCGAAGCGACCGGTGTCGGTGTTGCCGACAGGGGCGGGGCGGCTGGGTTGGCGATGGCATCGAGCTGTTCGACGTGCTCGTCGAGGTCTTGGCCGATGCTGTGGAGTTCGTTGGCGGCGCGGCCCACCGCCAGCCAGACCTCGGGCGGGAGGATGCCGCGCTTGGAGTGGTGCTTGGCGAACTGGGAGCCGGTCGCCATCAAAGCGGTGAACCGGCCCAGGACACCGACGTCCTGGTCGAGGACGGTGGCAAGGATGTGGGCGGCCTCGCGCGGCGGCACGATCGCGAGATGTTCGGACAGCCGGCCGATCTGGTCGGCGATCTCCTGGGCGTATCTCACGGGGTGAACAGAGGGGTCGGTCACGGGCCTCCTGGTCGGGATGCGGGGGCGTGGGAGTTAGCTGCGGTGGCCGAGGCGGCGGGATCCGTCCAGGGCGGCTTCGGGCCGGCCGGTGGCCAGCGGGTTGGCCCGTTGGCCCCATCACGAGGGCTCGCGACGAGGGCACGCAGGTATCGGCGGAAGAGGAAGACAGCCAGGCGAGGCGGACGTTCAGCTGTGATCGGCGGTGGCGTTTGGCGAGGTGCGAGAGGTACGGAAAGCTCCTGAGACGAGGGTGATGAGCGGAATGGGGGCGGTCAGCGGGTGCGGGATGCGCGACGGGAGGAGGGCGGCGGTGCGGTGGGTGATGCGGCGGCGAGGCGGTGGCCACGGGCTTCGGTGATCCGTGCTTCGAGCTGTGCTTGCTCGTCGTCGTATCCGTGGGGGGTCTGGGTGACGCGGGTGTAGGGCCCGCACCCGTAGAGCGGTGTTCCGATGGCCATCCGCAGCAGCGGGTCGTTGGATGCGAGGCTGCGGGTGAACGCGGCGACGACGCCGGGCGGGGTGTGGGTGCTGAACGCGGCCGTCCACCAGGTTTGTCTGTCGACCGTGCAGGCGGCGTGCCAGGGGCGCGGCGCACGGCTGGGTGTGGGTTCTGCGGTGAAGCGGACCAGGCCGTCCGGTGACACGGTGGTGGATGGGGGAGCGGCGGCGGCCGTGGTCCAGCCTGCCGCGTGCAACGGGCCGAGGACATCAGGGTCGTAGCGGGAAGCCGGTCGCAGCATGGTGTCGACGAGCTCGGTGATGTACTCGACGGGGATGTGCGCGCCGAGGAGCGCTGCCCAGTCCTGGTCGTGAGAGGTGGCGGCGCGCAGGCTCCAGGTCCAGGCCGCCCGGCGGCTGAGGGCGACGTGCAGGCGGCCGTCGGGGCTGGCCAGGGCGGTGTGCTGGTCGATCGTGGACACGTCCCGCCAGCCGTGGCCGCGCAGCAGCCACTCGGTCAGGTGTTCCCAGTCGCCGCCGCCGGTGAGATAACCGGGCGCCGCCAGGACATAGGGGACGGTGGGGTGGGGCATGGGGCTCCTGCAGGACGGACCAAGGACTTGGGCGACGTCAGCCGGCGCGGCGGACGCTGCGGGCCCGGGAGGACGCCCCGGCTGAGGGTGCGGGTGTGGTCGGTGCGGTGCGCTGGGCGCGGATTTCGGCGGCGGCGCTGCGGTAGGCGGCTGCGTCGAAGAGATAGTCGGGGATGTGGACGACGTATCCGGCCATGAGAAGCGAAGGAACGGCGCGGGAGCCGAGCTGCTTCTTTTCGTCCTCGCTGAGGTGGGCGGGGACCTCGTGCCAGACGTAGGTCGGGCCCGAAGCGCCCGCGGGCTGGACGGTGTTTCGTTCGAAGCCGAGGTTGTCGAGCAGCGCGAGGAGCTGCTCGGGTGCGCCGGTGGGGGTGTCGGCGTGGACGGTGTCGGTCAGAGGTTTGCGGTAGAGCTCGACGTCGGTGCCTTCGTCGTCGGCGCGGTTTCCCAAGGGATGGATCTCCTGCTGCAGTGTTGAAGCTCCTCGAAAGTCCCGCCCAGCTCTTCAGCGGGTGCGGTATGGGGCCGGCGCGACGGGTGGCTGGGCCGGTGTGGTGTCCAGCGCGGGCCGGCCGGGACGGCGGGGCAGCAGCACTGCTCCGACTCCCAGCTCGGACAGGCGGTGGCCCACCGCGCGTACGGACGCGGCCACCTGGGACGTATCGCCGTCGGACAGTACGAACAGGTGCCGGGGCGCATCGAAGGCGAAGCCGTGGTCGGTCAGGATCTGGGCGATGTCGTCCCGGCCGGGCTTGGAAGTCACGATGTCCTTGCCGGACCAGGTCATCACCACACGCTGCTCCCCATGGGTCCGGGATGCGGGCAGGCGGGAAGCGTTGTTCCGGACCTGGGCGAGGGCTTGGTCGTAGCGGGGCAGCAGACGGAGGGTGACGTGCTTGGCGGCACGGAAGGGGTTCGCGTCGACGGCGATGCCGTCGGGCTCGCGGATCCCTCGGAACGCCTCTGCGGGCAGGTCTGCCGGGGCCATGGCGGCGATGAGGAAGCCGTCTTCGTGGCCCGTGCGGTCCATGACGAACAGCCGCGTGCCGTCATCTCGGCTGAGAACCGCGCAGTGGTCGACGGGGTGTTCGGCCAGGGCGTCGGCGACCTGATCCATGTCCCAGACATCGGCGGTCAGCTCGTCGGCGGAGGTGCTGGCATGTTCCGGGTGGTACTGGCTGCTCCACTGGCCGGGCAGTTCGCCGGCGAGTACGGCGGCGAAGGAGGCGAGGGAGTCGTCGGGGGCGGGCAAGAGTCTCCTCGGGGCAAGAGGGATGGCTCATCTCCGGCGACCGGTGGCGGCCGGCGCGGCGGGGAGAACACTGGGGCTGGTGGGGATGCGGAGTGGCGGGCAGGCGCGGTCGACTGAGGCTTCCGTCTCGCTCAGGCCGGTCTTGGGCGTGCACCCCCTCCGGGCGGACCGGAGGGTGCGTGCCGGTCGGCCACTCGCAACGGGCGGTGGATTTCTTAGGGAGTTGATAGAGGACGTGCGGACGTTGCCGTGGGATGGGCGAGGGGCAACGCGGGGGCGGGAGCCGTCCGATGGGGCGTGGCAGCCAGGTCGGCAACGGCTCCGAGGTCCTGCTGGATGCTGAGCAGTCGGCGGGCGATCCAGTCCAGCTGGTGTTCCGAGACGGGGCCGTAGGCGTCGGGGAGGGCGCCGAGGCGGTGCGCCGCGTGCTCGACGAGGCCGCGCACGGTGGCCAGTGGCCCGGTTGCCTCGTCGGCGAGCTGGTGCAGCAGCTGGGCGAGTTGCGCCGCGGCGCCGACGGCGGTCGGTGCGGCGGCGGGGTGAGCTGCTGCGGTGGTGTGGGGCGCGGGAGGGGCGTGAAAAGGCTGAAGGAGGCCGAGGTCCGTCTCGAGTCGTCGGTACTCCGTCACCAGTCGGCGGAGTAGGTCTGGCTGGGTGGTCCAGGTGCCGTCGGGACAGATGAGGTTGGCGATCAGGTCGAGGCGCCGGGGCTGGGCCTGGACGGCGATCCAGCGGCAGCCGTTCGTGTCGCCAGGTGTCACGATGCCGGCGGCGCGGGCGAGCCGGTGAGCGATCTCGGACCACTCCGGGGCGGTGAGGTGGCGGTGGACCGGGGCGAGCCGCACATCGGCGTGCCAGATGGCGAAGCGGTCGTCCCGGGGACCTGCGGCGAAGGGATGCTCCCGCGACGGGGCGTCCAGGTGGTTTGCCCATTCCTCGGATGTCCACGTTGGCTGCTCGTCGGTGGTGTAGTCGTCCAGTCCGGGCCAGTGGGCGATCACCGTGTGCCCGGTCAGGCCCTCCTGATCGGACGCGGGGCGGTCGAGGGCGTCGGCGAGCGCCTCGGCGGCGTCCAGGCGCCGGACGTGCACGCGCGGGATCACCTCGGCACTCCTTCTGTGTGGCCGCCGACGAGGCGCTGGACGTCGCGGGCCGCGGCGATCAGGGAGCGTTCGCGGACCAAGCCGGCGTGGACGGACACGTCGCCGGGCGGCAGCAGGTCCAGGGCGCGGTCGATCGATGCCAGCGCGGCCCGGTACTTGCCGAGCCCGCGCAGGGCGCCGGCCTCGCGGAACAGGGCGATCGGGTCGGTGCGCGAGGCGAACGGCGTCCGGTTGAGGATCTGCAGCATGTGCTCCTCACGATGCGGCAGGTCGTGCCCGAGCCACAGTCCGTGCAGCAGTACATGCATCGTCTTGACGTGGTCACCGGCGTTGTCGAGGACCTGCTGCATGAGGGCGAGGCCCTCGGGCCGGGACTGCCCGAGCAGGGCGAAGGCATACAGGGCGCGGCTGTAGCAGTCCAGGCCGTCTCGTTCCTGCGGCGGGAGCTGTTCGACGAGCAGGGCGAGGGTGGGGCAGCGGAAGTCGTAGCGCAGGGCGCTCAGGTACAGATGCCGCAACGCCCGGGTGGCGACCGGGTCCGGCCTGGGTGCGAGGGCGTCCTCGGCGCGCAGCAGGCCCAGGACGCTGTGGCCGGCAGCTCGGGCCGTCCACGCGGCATCCGCGCACAGCTGCGCGGATTCCTGCCAGGTGGCGTCGAGTTCGCTCAGGCTGGCGGCCAGATGCGCGGGCCAGTGAACGGCGGGGATGGCTGCCGTGGCGTCGGCGCCGGCGCGCAGCAGCCTCAAGGTCCGGCCGGGGCGGCGCGTGGGGAGGGTCACCGGCCACCCCGTGCGTCGTGCACGTGGACGAGCTGGTTGAGGTGGGTGAGGGAGTACCAGCCGCAGTCGAAGGACCCGCTCCCGAAGGGCACCTTGGGCAGCACGTAGTCCTCCAGGGCGCGCCGGTGGATCAGGCAGTCGGGGCAGTGGCGGGAGAGGTGGATCATGTAGCGGGGGTGGGTGGTGATGAAGGTGCGCTCGCCGCCCTTGGGGTTGCGCAGCCGCCAGCCGTCCTCGTCCGTCGGTGTGTGCCAGGAGGGGGCGACGATGGTCATGACGTCGCCCGACAGGCGGCCGTCGGCGACGCCGGTGGGGATCACGACGGTGTCGCCAGGGGTGAAGTGGGCGTGGGTGATGTCCCGCCTGGCGGTCAGCGTCTCCAGGGAGGGTCTCCAGGCGGCGGGTATGTGCGAGGGGCCGGGAGCGTCGGGCACAGCAGAGGTCCTTCCACGAGCGGCACGGGGTGGCGGTGGGAGGCTCAATGCTCCGGAGGATCCCCGGTTTCGGTAACCGGGGATCGTCGGGTATAACCGCTGGTCGGCTACCGGAACGGGTTCTCGGTGCCGCGGTCGTGTTCGGTGGCGGCGTCGAGGAGTTCGGGCAGATCGGTGCCCTCGGCATCCCTTTGGTCGATCCACCATCCGGCCCGGGTGACGGTGCGGATCTTCTCCTCCAGCACCGCCCAGTCGGTCTCGTCCCAGGTGCCCTCGGTGACCAGGGCGGCATAGGCGCGGGTGGCCAGCTGATGGCGGCAGCGCTCGCCCCAGTCCTGGGCGCGTTCGGTGCCCTCCAGCGGCGGCATCTCGAACTGCTCGGTCCACTGTGTGGCGGCCTGCTGCTCTTCGGCGCGCCGGGTGGCGAGCCACTCCTCCTTGCCGGCACTGTCGCCGTCGCGGGCGGCCTTCCAGCAGTCGGTGCAGTCGCGTTCGGTCAGCCAGCGGGCGAATCCGGCGCGCCGGTCGGCAGGTCGGTCGGACAGGTCGTGCGTGATCTCGTGTCCACAGGTGTGGACGACGGTCCAGGTCTTCTGGACGGCCATGGGCGGGAATTCTCCTTATGTGTTGGGGCGGCGTGGGCGCCGGCGGGGTCAGGGGGTGCGGGAGGCGGGTGCGTGCTGCTCGGCGAACTGCTCGGCGGCGCGTTCGAGGAGGTTCGCCTGGCGCCGCGGGGCCCTGCGGGCAGCGGTGGCCAGGACGCCGTCGATACGGGCATCGAGGGTGCTGACGGCGTCTAGACCTGCGGCGCGGGCGACGGCCAGGCGCAGTTCGGCGTCGACCCAGGGCCAGTGCTCGGTCTTGGGCACCGGTGTGGTCTCGTCGCCGCCCAGGGACGAAGCCAGGCCGCGCAGGTAGTGGCCGCCGTCGCTGAGGATCTCGGGCAGCGGGATGTCGTCCTCGGCCATGAAGACGCCGTGTTGCAGGACGGTGAGGACGGCGCAGCGCAGCAGGGTCGGCTCGTCGCGGTCGGGTGAGGTGCAGACCGTGCAGTCCTCGATGTGGTGGTCCCAGAAGGACGAAGACGGGTGGGGCAAGGCGGAAGGGCCTTTCAGAGGTAGTGGAGGGGAAGCCGGGCGGTGGCGACGTCCCCGGGGAGGTGGGCGTGTCGGCGTCGAACCAGCGGTTGGCCCCTATTGCGGGACCGGGGATCGTGTCGCTGTCGCTGGAGTGGAAAGCAGACCGGCGGGACGACGGCCGTGGGCTTTTAGTGCTCACCGCGGCCGGTGATGCGGTGGCGGGCGGCGGCGAGGACTGTCAGGGCCAGGGCGGCTCCGGCCGCGGGAAGGGCCGCCGCGGTAAGGCGGTGGGTGGCGAGGGCCCCGGCCAGGGCGGTGCCGGCGGCCTGGCCGACGCCGACCGAGGCGATCAGCCAGGCGTACGCTTCGGTCCTCCGCCCTGCAGGCACGAGGGCGTCTGCGGTCGTGAAGCCACAGGCGATCACCACGGTGAGGAACACGCCCGGCACGGTGACCACGACAGTTGCCATGTGAGGGCCGGGAAGGGCGAGTAGCGGCAGCCACCCGACGCAGAACCCAGCCGCGGCCGACAGCAACTGGACGATGGGCGAGCCCGGCCACGCACGGCGGGCGTAGAGGAGGCCGCCGACAAAGCTGCCGGTGGCGAAGGCAGCGGGAATCAGCCCGGACAGCAGCTTCATGTCGTGCAGTTCGGCCATGGCCACCGCCCAGACGTTCATGGCACCGAGGGCGATCCCGAAGCCGGCATGGGCCAGGAAGATCAGCGACAGAGGCGTGCTGTGCAGCCCGGCCGCGGCGGAACCAGCGGTGTACTGCGGGCGCCAGGCGCGGGACGGGAGCGCGGTGAGCACCACCGTCGTACCCACGAGGCCGAGCACGACGGTCGCGAGGATCGCGGCGGGGGGACTGTAGACGGTGGCGAGCGCGGCGACCAGGAGCGGGCCGGCGATGTAGAGCAGGCCCTGGGAGCCGGTGTCGAGCGCGAGGGCGACCCGGCGCCGGCCAAGGTCGGGCAGGACGGTGGGCCACAGGGCCCGCAGTCCCGCCTCCAGCGGAGGGGAGCACAGGCCCGCGAGCACGACCGCGAAGAGCGCGAGGGTCGGATCGTCCGCGACCAGCAGGAGCAGCAGACAGCCGGAGTTGAGGACTGCCCCGGGCGCGGACACCGGAATCTGGCCATGGCGGTCCATCAGGCGGCCCTTGACCGGCTGGGAGAGCGCGCCAGCCAGCCCGTACAGGGCGCTCAGCAGTCCGGCGGAGGCCAGGGAGGCACCTTGGGAGGTGATCAGAAGCACGATGGCGACGGGTGCCATGCCGTTGGGCATGCGTCCGATAAGGGTGCCGCCGAGTAGCCGGGCGACATGCCGGCTGCCCAGCACAGCGCGATAGGAAGTCGAGGCGGCAGCCGGGTGTTGGGCCGGCGCGTGATCTGTGGTGGTCAATTGCGGAGAGGGGTTTCCATTCAGGAGTTCAGCGGCGTGGAGCGGTGCTGTTGGCGGACACCGAGGGTGCGGGCGGCGGCGTTGTACGGACTCCGGCCCGCACGGCTGCTGTGGAGGGCGGACTGGTGATGTCTCGGGCCATCTCGATCAGTTGCTCGCCCTCGGTGAGCCACAGCTCCATCGCATCCACAGGAAGCGGAGCGTCATCGGCGGAGCCGGTGGACGCCGGTTTCCCGCTGTTGGCCTCTCGTGCTGCTTGGAGGTCGGCCTCGATGCGGTCGAGGAACGCAGTCTCCTGCCCGGTGAGGGGTTTGCTGCCTGGACGGCGGAGGGTGGCGATGAACTCCGATGCGTGGGTGAGGAATCGGTCGAGTGCAGCATCCAGGTCGGGGGGATACGGCGTGAGCACGGTGCCCGGTTCGAAGGTCTCCTGGGCCCACGTGAGGTCGTCTTCCACTTCGTGTAGCCGCGAGAGGTGGACGGCCTGCTCGTACTCGGGCAGGAGGCCGATGCGGATCGCCCCGGCGGCGAGGTGGGCGTTGTGCGCGATGATGCTGCGCGGGCCCGGCGCGGTCGCGTTGACGTGGTCCGGGCTGGGGAGCAGAGCGCCGACCAGATACTGGCGGTCCCCCGGCCGCTCGACGAGGAGCAGTTCGGTGCCGGCGCCGTCGCGGAGAATCGCTGCGCACGGCACCCGGATTTTCTCCAGGTTGGACATCAGCGGCCCGGAGTCCCACAACCGCTCCAGCAGATCACCAGGTGTCCGCTGGGACGGGAAGGTCTCGACGGTCGCCTCCCACGGGCCGGGCAAGCCCTCGCAGATGACGGAGGCGATGTCACCCAGGTACGGGCCCTCCCGAGTGATGACCGTGGCTCGGCAGTCACGGGCGGTCTGGTGAAGGTGGGCGAGGGCCTCGCGAGCCTTGGTGGGTTCGTCCAGGGGCAGGTGGTGGATGCCGTCGCGGTCCGTGGCGAAGCCCGCGAGGTCCAGAGCCGTCTCGGCCCACCGGTGACCGTCCCCGCTGGGGAGGGCGACGATCGTGCGGTGGTTGCTGAGGTACAGGGTGATCTCGGCGAAGGAAGTCAGGTCGGCGTCTTTCGTGTGATGGCCGCAGGTCAGCGGCGGCTGCCGCGGCGGGTGGGCTGTGCGGTCATCGCGGCCTTCGTGCGGCGCGGTGCCGAGGGTGGCGTGGACGTACCGGGCGGGCTGCTGCGCAAGTCCGGGTCGAGGTCGACGTTGTAGCGGGCGGCGGTGAGCATGTCGGCCGCCCATGTGGCGTGTTCGTTCTCCCAGGCTCGGCCCAGGTCGAACGGGAGACGGACCCACTGCCCGCGCAGGGTGGGGTAGGTCTCGAATCCGGCGCGGGCCAGGATGCCCGCGGCGAAGGCGTCGTACGGGCCCTCGACCTCGACCTCGCCACCAGGGCCGCGGAGGATGCGGATCGGTGGGCTGGTCATACTCACCTACCTCGCCTGTGTCCGGCGGACGGGCCCATGCCGGTGACGGCGACGGTGGCTGGCTTGGGTGCGGGGCCGGGCGTGGTGGCGAGAGCGGTAGACAGGTGCGGGGGCCGTGCAGCGGCGGCTTGCGCGAGGCGGGCGCGCCGTGTCTCCAGCCCCTGCTGCACGGTCGGTTGAGGCGGGCCGGGGTCGACGACGGGGTCGGTGTCCACCTGGTAGCCGTGGCGGCGAAGGTCCTTCACCGCCTAGCGGGTGCGGCGCAGGCCGTCCTGCTCGGGATGAGCGAGCCGGTACAGGCCCGGAGTGTCGGGGACGGGCTCGAACTGCTCGCGCACAAGGAACCAGTGGGCCAGGTGCGTGGGGATGTTCGCCGTGGCGGTGGCCACGAAGCCGTGTTCGGGGTCGGTACGGAAGCGGAAGTGGTCAGACAGGTGTACGGGTCTTTCTTCTCAGGTCACCGGCGCGCGGGACTCGCACCGGGAGGCGTGGGCGGGGCTGGCGGGAGCGCGCGGACACCGTGGTCGTGTGCGGCGAGCGGGTGGGGCGGGGCGGCGGCTCGGGCCTGGCGCAGGAACGCCTCGCGGTCGGCCATCCATGCCTCGATCAGGGGCAGCATGCGCGCGTCACGCTCGGCCTTCGCATCCCCGTACGTCTCGGCCGGCAGCGAGGCGGGCGTCTCGCGCAGGTCCTCCAGGCGGGCGTTCCAGGGCGATGTCGTCCGTCAGCGTGACCACGTCGACGGCCGCGGGCGTGGTGGGGAAGGCGTCGGCGAGTTCGTCCAGGCGCCGGCCCAGGTAGTCCAGGGCGGCCTGGGTGGAGGCGGGCATCAGACCGCCTCGCTCTCATCGCTCATTTTCAGGCGGGAGAGGGCGGCCCGCAGGCTGCGCCCGAAGTTCCACGCATGCCGCCGAGCACTCGCCTCCAGGGCGTCGTAGGAGTCCTGACGCGTCATCTGGCCGGGGTGTTTGCGGTACCGGTAGACCGGGACGGGCAGCAGGATGCCGGGCGCGAGGCCGGTGACGCCGAGGGCGGCGATGTAGTCCTCGCCCTGGACGAGCCCGCCCATGGGGGCGGCGCGCACGAGGTCGGTTTGGGCGAGGATGGTGGTGGGGCCGATCGGGATGGTGTCCTCGGGCCTCTTCCAGTACGTCCACACGTCCCCGGCCTCATGCCGGCCGGGCGGGGTCGGGCACCGCCACAGCGTCGTCGACCCGTCCGGGCGAAGGTCCTGGCTGTATCCCGCGCACCAGCCCACACCTGTCGACTCCAGCATGCGCAGCCGTACGGCCATGGCGTGGTCGCTGAACTCGTCGTCGTCATCGGCCCAGTTGACGTAGTTGGTGCGCACCTCGTTGAGCGCGAGGTTGCGGGCGCATGCTGCCCCTACCGGGCGGGGCAGCGGCAGGACGCGGACGCGGTCATCGGCGGCGAGCGGGGCCGGGAGCCGGCCGGGGTCGGCGCCGTCGAGCGCGACGACCGCCTCCCAGGGCACCTGCTGTCGGGTGAGGCTTTCGTACATGGCCGTCAGGTGGCCGAGCCGCTCGGGCTTGAGCTGGGTGGCAATGACGATCGTGATCTTGGCGTGGGATGGCGCGGGCAGAGAATTCTCCGGGACAGGTAAACAGGTGAGGGGAGTTGCGTCAGCGGCGGGGAGCGGTCCGGGCGGTGGGCGCCGCCGGGGCGGGGGTGATAGTTGAGGCCGTCGTGCGGGGCGGCAGGGTCGCCGGGACCGGGTGCCCGGGGCGCCACCGGTGGGTGCTGTTGCTGAACCGGGCTTTGGGGTTGGTGTCCCAGGCCACGAGGGGACCGCGGTCCTCCGCGTCGAGTGGGATGACTTCGATGCCGTGCGGGTGCAGGATGTACCCCCAGTCCAGGCCCCGGTGGGAGGTCTCGGTGACGGTCCACGGCTCGGGCTCGGCGGCGCCGACGGTGATGACGTGGACGTTGTCGAGCTTCCTGCTGGGGTGTTCGTCACGGCCGACGAGTTCGGCGCGCAGCACTTCGGGGGCGCCGTCGAGGAGGTCGGTGCCCAGCTGGGACCAGCCGTCGGGCGCCTCGTCGATGAGGTGCCGGCACAGGGCGTCGAGGTCACCGCCGAAGCGGTACTGGTGGGCGCCGAGCAGCAGGGGGAGGTGGTGGCTGGGGTAGCCGTCCCAGTGGACGTAGACGCCGGCGTACCCGGTGTCGGTGGGGCGGGCGATGAAGGAACGGGTGGCCAGGAGTTCTCCAAGGACGTTCGGACGGTGGGTGGTTGACCCCGAATTTCAGGGGCGGCGGCGTACGGCGTGGGTGCCAGTGCTGTCGGCGGCACGGCGGTGCTGCTCGACGACAGCTGAGGCTGACGCAGGCCCCAGGCCGGGCTGGGCATCAGCGAGTGGATTAGTGATGGCTTCCAGGGCGCGCTGGAGGCTGCGCAGAGCAGCGGCGTGGCCGAGCGTGACGCTCAACTGGCTGTCGACCGGGACGGCCATACCGGGGCGGGAAGCGAACCGGTGGATGTCAGCAACGCCCATCACGGCCGTACTCAGGTGAGTTGCGGCACGGTTGCTGTGCGCGAGCGCGGCGGCCAGCTGGGCCAGATAGTCGCGTCCCGCGTCGCTGGTCGCGAGGGAGCCGTCGGCGGACTGGCGCAGGTCGGCGACGAGGCCGGAGGCCAGGTTGTACACGGCGACGAGCTGGTCCAGCACGGGCCCGAGGGCAGCGCGTGCCGGACCGGTCTGCGGCGGGACCAGGCTCGCGGCCGTCCTTGTGATGTGGCGCTGCCAGTAGGCCAGGCGAGCGTCGATAAAGGCGTCTTCGGCAAGACTCATCGGCGCCTGCCCGGGTGCCGGTCGGCCCGTGGCGGCACGGACCGGTCGGAGGTACGTGCCGCGCTGTGCGGAGGACGGACGGCCACGGTGAAGCCGAGGCTCTCCAGGCGCGCGACACTGCGGTGGAGCTGGCGTGCGGCCTGCTCAGGCGGGAGGTCCTGCGGCTGGTGGCACTCGCCCGTGGCGGGGTCGAGAAGGAAACCGCCGTACGCGAGGAGATGGATGAGGGCACGGCCGTAGGTGCAGGTGATGCGCGGGCGGGCCTCTGCGTCGAACCGGATCTCCACCAGCAGGCGGCCGGGACTCGCGCGGCGCCACGCCGGCATCGCCGCGAGACGGTAGTCGATCAGGAAGCGGCGGCGTACGGCGGCTGCGGCGCGGGCAGGATGCGCGGGAACGGCGATGCCGCGCGGGGCATCCTTCAGGCCCTGGACGTGTTCGTGGCTGGTGCCGGCGGGCAGCATCGGCAGCACCAGGTACTGGTTGGGGCGGTGGCGACGGGGCATGACGTACAGCTGGAGTCCGTGCGGGGACGTGAGCACGCATCGCTGCACGTCGGCGGCTTCGAAGGCGGTGTACGCCAGGGGGCCGCTGTCCCAGATGCGGTTGCTGGCGGCGTCGTGGGCGATGAGCGTTGTCGCCGGACCGGCCTGCCACCGGCCGGGCAGGCGGTCGGCGAGCGCGGTGGCGAACTCGGTTACATGCAAGGGTGGTTCCTCGTCCACGTGGCTTCTCCGGGCTGCGGTGGTCACGCGGAGGTGGACAGGCCCTCGGCGTCGGTGCGGCGGCAGGTGTATCCGATCAGCTTCGCCTTGCCCGGCGTGGTGGGGACGGTGGCCACGTCGGAGCAGGTGAATGTGTACGTGAAGGACGGGCTCGGGGTGGTGCCGAGCCAGGCGCGGTCTTCCTTGTCCGGCACGATCTGCAGCCCGGAGTGGGCGACGGCGTCGCGCTGGGTGTGGGTGTGCGCGAGGACCACGAGGGCACGGCCATCGGCTGTCTTGAGCGCGTAGCTGTCAGGGAACTCGGTGACGGCGGAGGAGAACTCGGTGGTGCCGCGGCTGCCGAACTTGTGGATCGTCTCGTCGTGGACCTTGATCTGCCGCTTCGATGTCTTCGTCGTGGCGAAGACTCTCTTGCCGGTCAGGTCGCCGCCGGTTGAGAAGTTGTCGATCACGGCGGCACGCAGCACGTCGGCCGGGGCGGCGACGGCCTTGGTGGAGGTCGCGTCGATGGCGGTGGCGTAGCCGTCTGCGTCGAGAGCGATCTTCGGGACCTGCTTGGTGTCGTCGAGGTCGACGGCGGCGACCATCTCCCACCGCTGCGTCTGGTGCTGCTCGGCCATGATCAGGACGCGGGCGTACTTGTTGTTCTTGCCGCTGTAGGTGACGGCGGCGAACCACTTGGGCTGGGCGGCGGTGAAGCGGGGGATGTAGACGTCGGTGGAGGCGAGGTTGTACGACCACGGCTTGTACTTCTCGCGGTCGGCCTTGGGCAGGCCCTCGTCCTGCTTGTAGTCCGCGACCGACATCGCGTACAGCGGGCCGTCCTCGATGGTGTCGAGGAGTTTGCGGTTGTTGTCGGCGTTGGCCTCGTTGTTGATCTTGGAGTAGTGGGCGATCTGGGCGAGGGCCTCCTTCTTCGTCAGCGCCGGCTCGGCGGTCGGCGTGGCGGAGGCGGTGCGGGTGGCCGTGGCGGGTGTGTCGACGTCGGGGGTTCCGGAGATGGCGCAGGCGGATGCGGTCAGCGCGATGGATACGGCGGTGAGCAGGAGGGCTGTGCGGCGGGCGGAGGTGTGCAGGGGAATGAGGGAGCTCCGGGGGATTAGCGGGTGCGGGATGCGGTGGCGGATGCCGTCGGCGGGGGCGGCGCGGTCATGGCTGGTGTCGCCCGGGTGTCGGCGGCGGCACGTAGGTGCTTCGCGGCGCGGGCGAGGCAGGTGCGGCTCTCGCCGAGCCGGTCCACGAGGCCCTGGTGCGCGGCGGCGAGTGCCTGGGTGCGGGCGGGACCAGGGGCTTGGTGGGTGAGGTCGGCGATCATGCCGAGGTGGTGGACGGCGGCGCCGAGGGCGGCGAGCGCGGCGCCGGCGGGCTCGGCAGCTTGGGCGAGCGCCAGCGTGGTGCGGCGCACGGTAGCCGTGACCCGGGTGGGGTAGCGGGCGGTGGCTCGGTGGCGGAAGGCGCTCTCCCCGGCCAGGTAGCCCAGTAGGCGGGCCAGGTGGCGGACTTCGTCGTCCAGGATTTCGCTCAGCCCCGGATCGGGTTGGATCTGGTCGGGGAGCGGGAGGTGGTCGGCCACGGTGTTGAGCCGGTCGGCCACGTCGTGCAGCAGCATCCGCTGGTCAGGATCGGACAGCGGCAACTCCAGGATGTGCGGGGTGTCTACCGCCGGGCTGAGGACGGCGTGCCTGCCGTCGGCTGTGTGCCGAGCGCCGCTGTGGGCGGGCGGGTCGGTGGGTCTGCGGAGGCGGGGGTGGCGTGGCGGAAGTTGACGCCGATGCCTTGGGCGGTGAGCAGCCGGACGGCGCTCTGGATGAGCAGGGCGCGGTCGCTGGTGCTGTAGGAGGCGGGCAGGACGAACGCCGCTTCGTGCGGGCTGTACTGGAAACGGCAGCCGTACAGCACCATGCGGGCGTCTTCGGGCACCGACCTATACGGCGCTCCCACCACGCCGTCCGGGTACCACACCAGCGTGAGGGTCTCGGCGACCTCTGGTGCGGCGGGACGATGCGGCGGCTCGGGCTGGACGCGGGCGTTGTGGTGGACCGCCTCCAGGGCCCGGTGGTAGCGGGGCAGCACGCGGCGTGCGACCGCGGCGGCGGCACGGACTGGGTCGTGGGGTACGGCGATGCCGTTCGGCTCGTCCACGTAGCGGAAGTGGTGCGGCTTGAACTCCTCGGGCTCGAGTGGGGCGACCAGGTATTGGTGGGGGTAGCGGGGGCGTTCGGTGACGCAGAGCTGTGCGTCGTCGGGCCCGTCGAGGAGTGCGACGGGGGCATCGGGGAAGTCCAGGAGGGCCGAGTTGGCGGGACCGCAGTCCCACACGCGGTCGGCGACCGGCCGGTGGTTCTTGGGAGGAGGGAAGCCTTCGTACTTGCGGTACCACTGCCCAGGCAGGTGCTGGGCGAGGGCGGTGGCGAAGGCGGAGAGGTCGGTGCGGGATGCGGTCATGGGTTCCTGAGGCGCTGTCAGCGGGTGCGGCCGGGGGACGGTCCGGCGGGCGGGGGCGCCGGTGCCGAATGGCTGGGAGTGCTGGGGGCGGTGGCGTAGTAGTCGGCCACGGCTTCCTGCCAGCTCCGGCGCCGGGGGATGGCGAGGGCATGCATGCGGTCGACGGCGACGTGTAGGTCTTCGCCGAGCCGGCGCAGCGTGAGCGCGGCCGATTGGAGGTCGTGGTAGAGGTCGAAGCCGTCCTGGCGTTCGGCGGCCTTGGCCGTCTTGGCTGCCGCTTCGAAGAAGTCTTCGAGGCCGACGAGGAGTCCCTCGGTCGGCTCCAGGACCTCATCGAGGAGGCCGGCGGCTTCGTCGTACGAGCGGGCGGCGTTCAGCCGGTCGGTGAGATCACGTACGGCATCGGCCGCCCAGTCCGGGGCGGCAGGGGTGTCGGGCTGGGGTGGCAGGTGGGTTTCTCCGGTTTCAGCGGCGGTCGGTGATGATGCTTCGGTCACCGCCGTGGCCCACCCGGACCTGGCTGCTGCCCGGGCGGTGGAGGAGCCGGTGGCGTGTCGTGGGCTGCGCGGGCCTGCTTGGTGAGCGCGTCGAGGTCCGGGGGCGGGTCGTAGTGGGCGCGCAGGATCTGCAGGTCGGCGTCGGCGGCCATGGCCACGGCGGTCTTGATCCGGCTGGCGGCATCCCTCAGCAGCTTGGGCGGGGAGCCGGGGGCGGCGCCGCGGTTCTGCCGGCGCCATTGCGCGGCTGCGGCCAGGTAGTCGACGACCGTGTTGAGGAGGGGCTCGACGGCATCCAGCAGCGCGTTGGTGACCGCGCTGAACTCGGCGGGAGTCTTGGCTGCGGCCAACGCCGTCAGGTACGGGTCCAGGTCCGGCACGGGCAACGGCTTGTCGGACAACGGGTGTTGGGCGCGGAAGCCTTCGGCGTCTCGCTTCGCCCAGCGGTACAGGTCATCCGTGGTGGCGGACCGTGTGTGGTAGGCGTGGATCTGTTCGGCGGTCCGACCGACGTTGTCGTACAGCTCGAAGTCGGGGTGCTGCAGTGCGGCCTTCTTTCGTTCGGTTGGGGGCTTGGGTGCGCTTCGCGGCGGCTTACTGCATACGGGCGTCCGTATCAAACAACGCCAGTTCGTGCGGGTGGAGTTGATGTTGAACGATGAAGCTCCGGCCCGCGACGCGCCACAGTCCGCGCCCGCGGTTGAGGTGGGCGATGGCCTCAGTCTCCACGCTGGTCAGGCCCAGCAGGGCAGCTGCGGCGTGGAGTTGGTCGGTTTCCTGGCGGTAGATGATGCGAGTGGAGCAGTCGGCCAGGAGGCCCTCGGCGAGCGCGCGGCCCTGGGAGCCGGCGTCGCCGGCGGTGAGCAGGTCGGACAGCCGGTGGATCACCATGAGGTTGGCGATGCCCAGGCCGCGGGAGAGTTTCCACTGGGACTGCATGCGCTGGAGGAGCCCGGGGTGGCGCATCAGGCGCCAGGCTTCGTCGTAGACGATCCAGCGCCTGCCGCCGTGCGGGTCGGTGAGGGCGGATTCCATCCAGGCGCTCGCGCAGGTCATGGCGAGGACGAGGGCGGTGTCGTCGCCGGAGCCGCCGAGCCTGGACAGGTCGATGGTCAGCATCGGGGAGCTGGGGTCGAAGGCGACGGTGGAGGGGGCGTCGAACATGCCGGCCAGGTCGCCGTGGACGAGCCTTCGCATGGCGTGGGCGAGGTCGCGGGCGGCCTCGCCGAGCCGTCCGGACATGGTCCCGGCGGCGGCGTCGAGCTGGTCGGGGTTGTTGAGGGTGGCGGCGATATCGCCCAGCAGGAGTGTGCGGCGGACGGCGGCGGCCTGGGCGACGACCGCGTCGAGGGCGACGTCGAGCGCGGTGTGCTCCATCGGCAGCAGATCGCGGCCCAGGACGGTCCGGGCGAGGGAGCCGAGCAGGAGAAGTCGGCGTTTGCGGATCTCGCCCGCCCAGTCGGCCTCCGGCACGCTGGCCGGTCGTGGGGCGGCGTCCAGGGGGTTGAGTTTGCCAGGCAGGCCGGGGCCCAGGGCGATGGAGGTGCCGCCGAGCGCGGAGGCGACGGGGGTCCATTCGCCCTTCGGGTCGCAGGGCACGTAGACGCGGTATCCGTGGGCGATGGAGCGCAGGGCGAAGGACTTGGCTAGCGCGCTCTTGCCCTGGCCGATCACTCCGGCGAGCAGGACGTTGGGGTTGGTGAACCCTTCGAGGCGCCCGTACAGGGCGAACGGGTCGAAGGTGAACGACGCCTCGGCGTGGACGTCACGGCCGATGTAGATGCCCTCGGCGCCCAGGCCGCCCTCGGCGAGGAAGGGATACGCCCCGCTGGCGGTGGCGGTGGTCATGCGATGCTGCGGCAGCTTCAGTCGCCCGCCGCGGGCGGAGGCGGGTCCGGGACGGCCGCGGGGCGGGAACAGCGGCGGCGGCATCTCGGGCTCGACAGCCTCGTGGCCGTCCGGGTGGGCGGTAGCTTCGGCGCGGGCCTTGGCGGCGGCTTCGGCGAGCTGACGGCGCGCGGCTTTGCGGCTGGCCCGGTCGGTGCCGTGCGGGGTGAACAGAGGGGAGGCCGAGGCGCGGCGGGCTCGGCGCGCGGGCCGGTGGGTCATGGCGGAGCGGCTTTCACGTGACGGCGTCTGGTTGCGGGGGATGTGGCTCAGACGGCCGGTGAGGCGCTGAACAGGTGCTTCCAGTAGCCCCTGCCGTCGTTGTTCCAGTCGAGGTGCAGTTCGCCGTCGGCCAGTCCGCGGCTGGAGCCGATCGTGTAGCTGAGGACCGGTGTGGTGTAGCTGTTGTTGTAGTTGGCGTTGGAGTCGCTGTTCTCCAGCCGCGACTCGATGCCGTAGTAGTTCGCCGACTTCTTCACCGGGTCGGTACCCGCCTGCGACTTCTTGACCTGGAGCTTGAAGTACGCGCCGTCGAATATGGAGCTGTCGTCGACGTAGCCGTACACCGGACCGTCCCAGCTGATCTTGGCGTAGGTGTAGACGGTGGAGCCGGAGCGCTTCGCGCACAGGCGGACCGTGACGTCCCAGTTGTCGGCCCACGGGCCCGAGTACGCCGGGTCGTCGATCGACTTGGTGCTGGTGGTGCACCGGTAGTCGGCTGCGGCGGCGGGGGAGGCGGTCGCGAGCGCGGCGCTGCCGGCGAGTGCGGCGATGATGACGGCGGTGGAGGTGGTGCGCTTCAGCTTGTGCATGCAGTGCCCTTTCGTGGAGCGGGGGTTACTGGGTGCAGGTGGTGGTGTGGCCGTGCAGCGGGGTGCTGAGGTCGGTGGGGGTGGTCTTGCGGCGGATCGCGTGGGATGCCGCCAGGTGCCGCTGGCAGATCGTCAGCACCAATGGGCCCTCTGGCAGACGCTCGGGCTGGCACTCCTCGGCGGCGGAACCTTCTCCGTCGTCGGCGGGCACGGTGTGGAAGGCGTCATGGACGGCGGCGGTGGCCTGCCACAACCGCAGGTGAGCGGCGGCCAGATGACGTCCGGCAGCCGGGTGAAGGGGCCGGGTGCTGTCGGTCAGTTGGTCGAGCAGTTGGTGGGCGGCGGTGAGGTGGGCGTGCAGCGTGTCCAGATGCAGCCGGTCGGCAGGGGCGCCGTGCGAGGTGTGGGCGCGCGCGTGGTGGCGCAGGCCGGCGGTGGCGGCGCGGAGGTAGGGGTGTGCGTCAGTGGTGCGGGGTGCGTTCAAAGGGGTCCTTGGTGCCGCAGAACGGCACGTTCATCGCGGGCGGGAGCGGGGCCCGGGTAGCGAGGTGATCGTCATCAGCAACGGGGTGGGAGGGGTGTCAGAGCGCGGTGCGGGCGAGCGGCAGGGCGGCGAGGGTGAATGCGTCGGGCTGCTGGTAGTACAGGCGGCGCAGGTCGACCTGGGCGGTGACGGCGGCGGTCTCGATCTGCGCGCACGCGGCGTCGAGGGCGGCGTCGGTGTCGGCGCTGACGGTGAGCAGCCCGGTCAGGGCGACGTCGGCATGGCCGGCGATCAGTTGCCGCTCACGTGCCTTGACGTCCGCGTACTCGACGGAGTCGGCCTCGGAGTCCACTTGTCCGCGGCGGGCGCGTTCGTTGGCGTCGGCGATGATGGCGGCCTTCTTGCGCTGGACGTCGCGCAGCGCGGACTCGAGTCCCTGCGGCACGTATATAAGGGACAGGCTGCGGCGTACCCCGGCGGTGAACATCAGCCCGTGCAGGAAACCGGGGGTGGTCTCGGTGCGGGGCCAGTTCTCGATCCAGTAGGTGGCGTGGCGGGCGCTGTCGGTGCCGAGGCGGTCGTACTCCTCGACCTGGACGACGGGCCCGGCAGCCGCAGGGTCGGCCTCGGCCCGCCCGGTCGGCGACCATTGCTGGAGGGCGGAGAGGGCGGCCGGGTCGTAGGCGGTGCGGATGACCGCGGCGATCTCCCGCGCGTTGAGCCAGCCGGTCACCATCAGTCCCGCGCTGCGTGCGGCGAGCGCGATGGCCGAGGTGGTCTGCTCCATGACCGTGAATGCGCCCGGTAGCCCGCCGCCGGCCTGGCTGATGAGGCGCTTGGCGGCCTTGAGATCCAGCGAGATGGCCAGGTATGCCTCGTGCGGGGCGGCGGCCGGGCCGGCGGAGGCGACCAGCTCGGAGTACACCTGCCCGGCGACGGGGGTGTCGGGGCGGCCGTGCTGGGCCCAGTGGCGGGCGAGGGTGTCGCCGGAGTCGGGGACGGTGCGTTCCAGGACCTGCACGGTGGCGACGTGTCCGGTGCGGGCGATGCCAGCCAGGGCCCTGCCCCAGCCCGCCACGTTCGCGTTCTGCGTGGCGGGGTCGAGCAGGGCGAACGCGCGGCTGCTGACCCGGGCGATGGCGGTGAGGGTCTGGTGGTGGGGGTCGTGGACGGCGGCAGCCTGGTTGGCGGAGTCGCCCGGGGTGACGACCTTCAACGAGGCGGCAGTGCCGGGCAGGTGCAGCACGCCGTCCTGGCGGGGCCGGGAGGCCGGCCGGGCCAGCCACAGGGTCTGGCCGGTGCGGCGGCGGTGGGCATGGCGGGCGACGATCGGAGCCCAGTCGATCAGGGATTGGCCGTTGCGGCGGATGGCGACCAGGGCGGCGACGACCGCCCACAGCGGGGTCAGCGCGATCGCGCCGAGCAGCCCGGTGGTCACCACGGTGATGAGCAGCAGGGCCAACGCGGCAGAGACGAGCAGGAGTTGGGGGAGGGAGAGGCCGAGGAGGATGCCGCGCCTGGAGCGGTGCGGGAATCTGACCGTGATCGGAGAGACGGAGAGTTCAGACAAGAGCCGGTTTCCGGTGAGGCGCGGGGCGGGGTTGGGACGGCGCCACGCGGAGTGCGGGGTGCTGTCCCGGCGTGGGGATGGGTCACAGGCCGGTGGGCGGAGGCGGCGGCGTGCCGGTTGCGGCCGTACTCGTGGAGTCCGGGGCCGGCGGAGAGCCCTGTGGCGGCGGGGCGGAGGCGCTGGTGGGGGGTGCGGACATGAACCCGCTGCCCTGACCGGTGGACCGGCCACCGGACCCGCCGGACCCGGGCGTGCCGCCGAGGTGGCCGCTGGTGTCGTCGCGCGGGCTGGTCGGCGCGGGCTGCACCGCCTTCTCCAGGCCGCTCTTGATTCCCTCGCCTCCAGACGACGGCGTTGTGGAGCTGCCGCCGCCTTCCTTGCCGGTGTCCGGCGTGGGGGTGGTGGCGATGTCGCCGGGAAAGCCGCCCGGCAAGGCATCCGGACCCTGGGGAGCGGCGCCCGCTCCGGCCGCCGCACCGCCTGTTGCGGCGGTGGCGACCGCGGCGGCGGCCTTGCGTCCGGCGCGTTCGGCGTGCTGGCGGGCGATCTGCGCGCCCGCTCCGCCGGAGCGGTGCAGCGTCTCGGCGTCGGAGCCTTCGGAGGCGGCCCAGTGCACGAACTTGAACGTCGCGTACGGGCACAACAGCACCAGGGCCATGATGACGATGCCGGCCATGACGTCGGCGAGGGCGGCGATGCCGTCCTTGGCCTCGGTCTTGCCCATCGCCGCGATACCGAGCACGAAGATCACGGTCATCAGGAGCTTGGAGACGACCAGGGTGGCGGTGGCCTCGATCCAGCCCTTGCGCCAGCGCCGCGCGACCTCCCAGCCGCCGCCTGCCCCGGCGAACACGGCGAGGGTGACCATGACGAGGATGCCGACCTTGCGGACCATCATCACGCACCAGTAGAGGAAGGCACCCAGGGCGGCGCCGACGCCGGCGAAGACGGCGACCAGCCAGCCCAGTGCCTCAAGGCCCGGGATCTGGGCGACCTTGACGATACGGCGCACCGCCGTGGCGATGTCCAGGTGGGCGGCTTTGAACAGGCCGTCGGAGAGGGCGTCGACCACTTCGATGGCGATGGTGGTGAAGGCGATTGCGGTGAAGGCGAACAGGACACCGGTAGCGGTGCCGGTGAATGCCTGGGTGAGGGCCTGGCCGTCACGGCGGATCGCGGCGCGCACGAGCTGGGCGCAGAAGGTGGCGACGAGGACGACCAGGCCGATCGGCAGGATCATCTCGTAGTTGTCGCGGAACCATCCGGCGTTCAGGTCGACCTTGGTGGTGGTGTTGACCGCCTCGGCGGCCAGGTCGGCAGCGGCTGCCGCGAGTTCGCCGGCGCTCTTGGCCATCCAGTTGCCGATGGCCTCGCCGGGGTTGGAGGCGAAGTCGACCGCGTCGCCGACGGCGCAGAGTTTGTCAGCGAGAGGGAGGTCACAGAAGCCCAAAGGGGAGTCACCCCTCCTTTCTCAGGTGGGCTCGGGGCACGTCAGGGCACGACGCGGGGAGCGATGGAGACCAGGGAGCAGTTCGCGTTGGGGCGGCACTGCACCGCGAGGGTGATCGAGCGGTCCTCGGCGCCGGCCCCGCCCTGCTTCCAGGCGATCTGCTGCTTGCCGGTGACGGTGACGGCGTAGATGTACGCTTCGGTGATCGCGTCAGGGTCGTCGGCCAGGGCCTGCTTGAAGGCCGAGGGGTAGTGGGCCTCGGAGACGTTGGCGGTGGCGTACTGGTCCTGATCCGCCATCCGCGACCACAGCACCGGATCGGGTACCTGCGCGGCGATCGACGGCCAGTCGGCGTACTTGGTCTCCGCCGTCAGCCACGCCTTCATCCCGGCGAGCTGTTCACTGCGGCTGGTAGTCCGGGTGTCGTACGACCACACCATCGCGGCGGCTGCCTTGGCGAACGCGACCGGGTCTGCGAGCGGCGGAGGCTTGGCCACCGAACCGGCCCCGGCCGACGCCGTCGGGCCGGCGGGCGCCGAGGCGGTGCTGCGTGCTCCGGCTGGAGTGCGGGTGTGGCTGGTGCTGTTGCTGGTGCGCCCGGTGAACAGGGCCACGGTGGCGGCGAGGGCGAGCAGCACGGTGAGGCCGATCGCGATGACCGTGATGCGCTGCCGGGTGGACCAGCCGAGGCCGTAGCCGGACAGGGAGGGGAATCGTTTCGGCATCAGTGGACTTGCGACCCCAGGGCGGAGAAGAACGCGACGATGCCGTTGGCGGCGCCGAGGCCGAGGGCGGCGCCGGCCGAGACGACGGCGCCCTTCTTGCCGTTGGCCTCGGCCTGGTGGCCGCCGGTGTGGTGGCCCCAGGCCCACACGCCGAGCGAGACGGCGAGCGCGCCGACCACGGCGACGATCGCGAACAGGTTGATCGAGTTGACGACGTTCTTCAGCACGGCCAGGCCGGGCAGGCCACCGCCCGAAGGCGTGATGCCGGGGTCGTAGGCCAGGTACTGCACGGTGTCGAGCAGATGCAAAGGTGCTCCTTGCGCGCGCCGAGGCGACGCGCGAATGACAAGAGAAGGGGGAGGGAAGCGGACAAGCGGCTCGGTCCTGCCGATGGGCCGTCTCCAGGGGAGTGAGGGAGCGGCTCAGGGGGCGGCGCCCTCGCCAGGTGCCGGGGCCAGTCGTGCCGGTGCTGTGCTGGTGAGACGAGCATGCGGGGGCTGCGCGCCCCGGCCGGGGGTCAGATGACGCGGCGGGCGGCGAGGACGTCCCAGTCCGCCAGCGGCGTGATCCGAACAGGCTTGCCAGTGCGGGGTGCCTCGATCGCGAGACCCGAGCCGATATACATGCCGACGTGCTCGGGGCGATCGGCCGTGCCGCGGGAGAAGATCAGGTCACCGGGCTTCAGCGCCTTGGGGGAGACGGCCTTGCCCTCGTTGACCTGCGTGTACGTGGTGCGGGTGAGCGTGATGCCAGCATGCGCGTACGCCTGCTGGGTCAGCGAGCTGCAGTCGCAGCGGCCCATCGGGTCCGGGCCGTGCGGCGCGGTGCAGGTGCCGCCCCACTGGTACATCGTGCCGAGCTGCGCCATCGCCCACTCGATCGCCTTGCGCGCCTTCGGATCGGCGTCCTCGGGGATCGAGTAGCCCTTGGGCACGGAGCCTTCGGGGATGGTGCCGTACCCGGAGCCGTCCTCGGCCGCCGTGCAGGACTCGGTGCTGGAGGTGGTGTCCGTGTCCGTGCTGGAGGCGTCTGGGAAGGTGGCGGCGATCGCCTTTTGCAGGGCGGTCGCCAGCTCCTCCCACTGCGCGTAGGCGTCGGGGTAGGCGGAGCGCTGCACGGCCTGGGCGGCCTGGGTGACGGTCATTTGCTGCCAGCCGTCCACCGCGAGCAGGTGCTTGTAGAACTGGGTGGAGGCATAGACAGGGTCGTGGATCTCCTCGGCGGTGCCCCAGCCCTGGCTCGGGCGCTGCTGGAACAGGCCGAGCGAGTCGCGGTCGCCGGAGCTGAGGTTGCGCAGCCGTGATTCCTGCATCGCCGTGGCGAGCGCGATGATCTGGCCCTTCTTCGGCACGTTCAGGCTGATCCCGGTGGCCACGATGGTGCGGGCGTTGGGGATCTGCTCCTCGGGCAGGGACAGGCCCTCGACGTGGACGTCCTTGGCGGACGCGCCGTTGAGGATCTTGGTGACCTGCTCGACGACGGCGTCGGTGTCGACGTCGCCCACGCAAGCGAAGGACGAGTAGGTGGTCTGGGCGGCCTCGCTGGAGCTGGCCATCAGCATGGCCGTGCCGGCGAGGAGGAACGGGGAGAGGACGAAGACGCCGATGCCGGCGGCTATGCCCTTCAATCCGGCTGGCCTCCCGGCGGACGGCTATGGTCTGGCGGCGGGGCGCCTGTGGGCAGGGGAGGGTAGAGCGATGTCAACGGTGTCCTTGGAAGCGAAGTCCTGGCCGCGCCTACGCAGGAGTGGAAAGGGGGCGGGCGGCCGGGCTGGGTGAATCGGGATGCCTGCGCAACGGGGCGAGTTGCACCTCACGCCGTTGCGGGGCGTTGGGTCAGGTGTGCCGGGACAGGGGGAACCTCCACGAGGGCAGGGGTAAGGGAGTGGGCCATCGGCGGTCTCCGCCGGGCAGTCCCTAAACAGTAAGCGCGGATCCCCGGTTGCCGAAATCGTTCGTGATCAAGGCTTGATTCCGGGGCTTTTGGCGGACGATAGCGCTCAACCGGGGATCGTGCCCTACAGTTTTGGTCCCTCCCCCTTGCGCCCCCGTCTTCCGTCGGCCGGGCCTTGTCGCGCCCGAATGCCGACGACGGGATCACGGTTGCAGGTCCGGAGGCTTTCCCGCCCTCTTCACCGACCCGAACTGGGGTACCTCTTTGCCTTTTTCCCTGCACCAGGGCGACGCACTCAGCGTTCTCGCCGAACTGCCGGACAACTGCGTCGACTCCGTCATCACCGACCCGCCCTACAACTCCGGTGGCCGGACCGCGAAGGAGCGCACGAGCCGCAGCGCCAAGCAGAAGTACACCTCCGTCGACGCCAGTCACGACCTGCCCGACTTCACGGGTGAGAACATGGATCAGCGCAGCTACGGGTTCTGGCTGACGCAGATCATGACCGAGGCCCACCGGCTGACCAAGACAGGCGGCACGGCGCTGCTGTTCACCGACTGGCGCCAGTTGCCGATCACCACGGACGCGATCCAGGCGGCCGGATGGCTGTGGCGTGGGGTGCTGGCCTGGCACAAGCCGCAGGCCAGGCCCCAGAAGGGCCGCTTCACCCAGAACTGCGAGTTCATAGTCTGGGCCTCCAAGGGCGCCATCGACGGCTCCCGCAACCCCGTCTACCTGCCGGGCCTCTACAGCGCCTCGCAGCCGTCCGGCAAGGCCCGCCAGCACATCACACAGAAGCCCGTCTCGGTCATGCGTGAGCTGGTGCAAATCGCTCCGCCGGGCGGCACCGTGCTCGACTTCACCTGCGGCTCCGGCTCGACCGGCGTGGCCGCACTGCTGGAGGGCCGCGATTTCATCGGCGTCGAGAAGACCCGTCATTACGCGGAAATCGCCGCCGACCGGCTCACTGAGACGCTCCAGCAGACCCTGACCCAGGGCGACCTCACCCTCACGTCCTGACCGCCGCCTCGATGCCCGCAGCGGCCCGCCGAATGCTGCCCAGGTGTCTTTCTCTCTAACCGGCAGAGGCGTTGTAGCACGCAAGTCCCGGTTACCGAAACCGGGGATCGTCCGGATGGTTGGAGCCGAAATCCCATCCATCGGCTGCGCCTGCAAGGAGACCCCCTTTCGTGCCTGAATCCATAAACACCCCGGACGACGGGGAGATGGAACCGGTCCGGCTGCCGGAATCCGATCTGGAGAGCATCGAGGCGAAGGTCCGCAAGCTGCTCGATCAGTCGGAACAGCAGGCCCGGCAGCTCGACAGCCTGTCCTCCGCACCTGGCCCCTCACCGTTCGCCGCCTATGGCATGCCGGGATTCGCGGGCATGGCCCTGCCGCCCGCTCCGCCGGAGCCACGGCCGATCCTGGAACTGGACGGCGAGGAGTACGAGGACGAACTCGACGCCCTCACGGACTGGGTGAATGACTACTTCCTCCGGTATGGCTCGGAGGTCACCACCGCGGCGCCCTGGTGCGAGCAGTGGCAGGAGCACGAGGACGTCGTGGCCTGGCTGCACTCCCTGTGGCTGGCCTACCAGCAGCACAGGGAACCCGAGGCGGGCCTGTCGGGCATGTTCGTGTGGCACCGCGATTTCCTCACGCACGCCATCGCCACCGTACGGGCGCCCGGCGGGCCGCTGTCGGCGTGCATGACGGACCCGGACCGGCCCGCCCACCGCCTGCTGCCCGGCCCGAAACCCTCCTCCCGCTCCTCCAGTGAGCCGGAGGAGGACGTCCCTCCAGGCCAGGCCGCATGACTGGCAGCCCCGAGGCACGGCCGGCCTTCGGCCTGTCCTTCGACCCCCGTGCCCTGACCGACCTGCTCCAGGCCCCGGAAGACATCCGCGATCTGGCACTCGCCCAGCTCCAGGACGTCGTCAACGCCCGGCTGTTCGGAAGCAAGCTCGAACGCGATCTCGCCGGCTGCCGAAAGCTGTACGTCGATCACCGCAACGAGTGGCGCATCGTCTACGCCCAGAGACCGGCGCCCGCGAACTCCACGCACCGCACCGAGATCCACGTGGTGGCCGTCCGCCCGCGCGCCAAGCATGACGTGTACGACACCGCCCGCGCCCGCCTCGGCATCGCCCGGCGTCCAACGGGCGCGCGGACGTATGCCGCCCGCACCCGCTCCCCCCAGCTGGACGCGCACCAGCCGATCCCCAAGCCGGGCCCGCCGCCGAACGCGGTGCCCGGCCTTCCCCACCCCGCACCCACAACACCACTGAAGGGCCCCGTTCGTTGACGCAGTTCCCCACTCTGATCGACCAGGTCGCCACTGCCGTCCTGGCGCCCGTCGCGGCGACCGAGAACCCGCACCACCGCGCCATCCTCGACGTGTTCACCGAGGTCCAGGACCTTGACCGGCAGCTCGTCGCCCTGTCCGGCGACAAGCTGCCCGAGGGCGTCAGCGTCGCCGAGCAGCTGGAGAAGCTCACCGACGTCCTCGTCGAACGCATGGCCGCGGGCGCCGAGCTCAACGCACTGCTGTCCACCTCGTGTTGCTGCGCCGCTGCACCCGAGGTCGACGACGAAGACGACGCGCAGGATGTCCAGGACGAGGCGGAGGATGAGGACGCCGACTTCCTGTCCTGCCCGAGCCGGCCGAAGACGATCGTCCACGCCTGCCTCGACGTCTTCGACGCCGTCGGCGACCCGGACACCATGGCCTCCGCCGACCTCACCCATTGCCTGCAGGACCTGCCGGGCGACGCCGAGGGCCGCTGGCCGTACGCCGACCTCACCCAAGGCCGTCTCGCCGAGCTCCTGGCTCCCTACGGGGTCCGCACCCGCGACACCACCGGCCACGACGGCCGCCGCTACAAGGCTTACCGGCGTACCGAGCTGCTGGACGCACGGGCGGGCTGCTCCTGCTGACGCACCCCGCTCTCGCGCGCACGCGACGGGTGACGGCCCGGGACTGGCACCTGGTCGATGGCTTCCACCAGCACTGCTCGCAGACGAGCCTGCTGCGCCGCTGGGGCCGAACCCGCTTCGCGCGCCGCGACCTTTCGCGGCTGCTCGCCCATGCGGAGTGCTGGATCGGGCTCGACGCCGACGAGGAACCGGTCGGCCTCGTCTGCGTCGGCCCCGTCAGCGGCCAGGAGGGCGTCGTCGACCTTGGACTGCAGGTCGCCGACGCCCGCCAGTGCCAGGGCATCGGCACGGCGCTGGCCCGGCACGCGGCCGACGCCGCCCGCTTTCGGGGCGCTCACACACTGACCGCGTACACCCAGGCGTCCCACACGGCCGTGATCCGGATCCTCGACCGCCTGGGCCCCGCCCGGCACGTCCGCGACGGCCCGTACGTCGAAGTCCATGTAGCCCTCGATCCAAACTCCCCGGACCGTCCCGGCTCGCCCCAGGCGGCTACCGGATGACCTCTGCATCCCCTTCCGCGTCGACGACGCGGGTGGTGACGTCCCTCGATCACCGCATCGAGGCAGCGGTGGGCTGCAGTATCGAGCAACTGTGGCAGCACCGCGAGCGTGACCTGCTGGACGAGGCGCAGACCCAGCTGGCCGATGCCCACCGCGACCTGGTCACAGCAGAGCGAGCGGTGGCCTTCCACCGCCTGCTGCTGGCCCGGCTGGCCTCGGGAGAGTTCCCGGTCGATCAGGTCCTGTGCGCGCGGATCGACCGTACCGTCGGCCAACTGTCTCAGGCTGTCGGCGAACGTGACGCCCAGCAAGCGAAGGCCCAGGCTGCGTTGGAATCGGTGGAGAGGGCCGCTCGTACCCAGCGTTCAGGGCCGGTGGAGGAGTTGTCCGCGCCGGATCACGCAGCCCTGCTCGCCATCGCCCAGGGCGCCAAACTGCGCGAACACCTGCTCACCCAGCGCCTGTCGGTCGTGACCGCCTCCGGCACCAGGGTCGCCTACCACCAGTTCCAACGTTTCGAGACCGCCGGGCTCGTCGTACGCGACGACTCCCACCCGCTGCACGCCGGGCAGCCCGTCACCCTCACTGAGGCCGGCCGCTCACTCCTCGCCGCGCCGCGACCGCCTGGACCACAGCCCGTGCCGCCTGTGCGGCGGGCTGGTGCCTGGCCGACTGCGTCCACCCCTCGGCGCTGAACGCCTCAACGGCCCAGTCGCGCAATTCCGTTCCTGTCTTCGATCCGAAAGCATCGATGCCCACATCCACCCCGGACTTCCGCCTCGACGACTACGAGGCCGTCAACGACCGCGTTGACGAGCAGCTTTGGCAGCACATCGCCAGCGAGCACGACATGCTCACCGTCCTGGCCGAGCACCACACCAGCGACGACCAGCACAGCTTCTACGTCCTGCACAACGGGGCCGTCACCTGGGGAATCCCCGGCGAGCCCCAGATTGTCGCCCTGCACCTCAAGCGCGACACCGCCACGCGCACCTTCCGCTTCGCCCACGCCGAGCTGCCCCTGCCGGCCATGGCCCAGTCCTGGCTGATCGCCCGCGGCTGCCCCGAGGAGAAGATCCTCCTGCCGCAGGGCATCGGTACCACGCCCGCTGACGACGCCACCCGGGCGCTGGAGGAGCGGTTGCGCCGCGACGGCGACCACTTTGCCCTCCTGACCAGCTACACAAACGACAGCGAGCCCGTCCAGACCACCGTGCTCCTGCGCGCCCTCGACGAGAGGGCGCCCGTGCCGTTCCGGGTGCTGCTGGAAGAGGCCGACACCGGCACCTTCACGCACACGCTGCGCGAGGGCGGCTTCGCCACCTTTGAGGCCGCCACGACCTGGTGGGAGGCGCACTGGAGCGGCGAGGACATCCCGCTGCCCGCCCCCGCACCATCCGCCCACCATACCACGCTGCCCGCGGCTCCGGCACGCCCCACGCCGCCGCGCGGCCCGAGCCGCTGAGCCGAATACGAGAACTCCCCCCGGTGTCACGCCATTTCGCGCCGCAACGGATGCCCTTCCGCGTATGCGAGTGCGGAATATAGCAGCACATCCCCGGTTACCGAAACCGGGGATTCTCCGGACTCTTGAACTCGGCCCGCACGGGATCTGTCCGGGCCGGTTCCTGCATTTTGCCTTCCCTTCAACGGAGTCCAATTCCCCATGCGCTCAACCCGAATAGCCGTCTCGGCGACGCTTCTCGGCGCCCTCGCTCTGCCCCTGGCCTCCGTGACTACTGCGAGCGCCGCACCCGCCCAGGTGCCTGCCTCGATGGGCAACCCGTCCTGCACCGGCCCGGGACCGTGGGTGGTCGGCACCAAGGCAGTCACCGTCCGCTCCAAGTCGTCCGCCACATCCACCGCCGTCGGGATTTTGTACCGGGGCCACAAGTTCACCGTGCATAAGACCAGCGGAAAGTGGCGCTACATCACCGATCGGACGACCGGCGTCAAGGGTTGGGTCTCCGCCACCTACGTCTACCGCTCCGTCGGCATGTGCCTGGACTAGCCAGAAAGCCGCCCCGGCCAAGTCCGTTCTGAATCGCCGCCATCTGTCAGGCGGTTGGGCCGTGAATTTGTCAGCCCTGTTCCTCGAATACCCACGGAAAGGAGCTTTGCTGTGCCCGATGTCGACGATGTGCTGGGCGTGCTCACCGAGCAGATAGAGACCCGCTTCCAGATGCCGATCGACGAGCTGCGCCAGGCTGTATCCGCCGCCCCCCAGGCCAGCCCGGAAGCCGCAACGATCGTGCGCTGGCACGGCCTGCTCAGCGAGGCCCAGCAGGTACTGGATGGGGCCGAAGACGTCCTTGCCGAAGCCCTCGCTCGGCACGTGGAGGCTGTGCCCGACGGTGAGTTCGTCGAGCTGCCCGAGCACGTCATGCAACTCGCGAACACGGTGAACGTCGCACACACCGTGCGGGATGGACGCGCCATGACGGTGCGCCACCTCCTCGACCCCCAGGCGATCGGAAACCGCACCGCGGTGTGGCGCTCCCCGGCGCCACGCCGGGGCCCGGCCCTGCCGACCACCGCACCGTCCCTGCCCGCCGCCGGCCAGGCTCCCGTACGCGGGGCGGTCCGATGAGCGTGATCGAGAAGACCTCCACGCAGGACCACCTGCTGGAGCAGGCGTTCGGGGTCCCGGTCCGGGAGCTGTATGCGCAGGCGACAGGGCCCGACGCGTCCGCGGCCCTGGTGCGCGCGCTGGAGCTGCGCGGCTTCCTGGCGGTGGCCGAGGAGCAGGTGGCTCGGGTGCGGGACCGCGTGCATCAGGCCACCGCCGCTGACCGGGACATGAACGAGCTGTCCGCCGACGAGCTGCGCTTCGACGCCCAGTGGCTGGAGGCCGCCCTGTCCGGACGCGACGGCTATGTCACCGCCCTCGGCGAGCTCCTGCGGACCATGCCCGAGCAGGTCCAACGCCCTGGTCGGCCGGTCCAGTTCGCTCAGCGGAAGATCACGGCCGTTTCCTCGCCCGCCCCGGCGCCCCCGCGCGCCGGGGCAGCGCGAGCCCACCGCCCCTGAAAGTCCCACCAACGTTGCCCCAGCCCCCTGCCAGCGACTCGCAGCGGATCGCCGGGCGTATCGAGGACCTCTACGCCAAGCCCCTGGTCGACCTCGAAGCACTCGCCGAGGCCAATCCCGAGGGCAGCATGCTTGCCGCCCTGATCGGCAGCCTCACCGACCTGCAGTTCGCCGAGCGCAACATCGCCTTCCAGCTGAAGCGGCTGCGTGAACTGGCCCACCAGGAGCGTCAGATCGGCCCCGTCGAGGCCGTTCACATCCTCGATTGCGCCCGTCGGCTTGCCGACTCCGTCGCCACTCGCGACGCCCACACCAAAACCCTGAAGGGCGTCCTGGCCAGCCTGCACCGCGTCCCCACCCCGGACCCGGAACCCGAGCCGGGCCCGGCCCCTTGCACCGCACTCGTTGCTGCTCCCGCATCTGCTCCCGCGCGTGCTACCGCCCGCACCCGCTGACCTTCCCGCCCCCGCTTGAGGAGTTCCCCTTTGGCCGCCACCGGTCTGCCCCGCACCACCCGCACCGATCTCGCACGCGTCACCGAGGCCCTGGAGATGCTCGCCCCTCGCTGGAGCGTGTGGACGCTGATGACGCTCGCCGAACAGCCGCTGCGCTACAAGGAGATCCAGTCCCAGCTGTCGTGGCTGCAGTCAGGCCAGCTGAACCCGAGGCTGCGCAGGCTCACCGACTCGGGCCTGATCGAGCGCACGGAACACGCTCGCAATCACGTCACGTACGGCCTGACGGCCCGTGCCGCCGAGCTGCTGCCCGTCCTCACGGTCATCGCCGCCTGGGGGGACGAACACCTGGAGAAGGGGTTCGTGCGCAACGCGCGCACGGGCGAGACGGAGCCCGAGCGGATCGCCGCGGCCCAGAACGCCGAGGACACCATTGCCCTGATCAGCCCGCGCCACGCCACCGCGATCCTGTGGGCGTTGAAGGCGCGCGGGGTGGCGAGTGCGAAGGCTCTGGCCGCCGAGGCCATGCCCACCTACGGGCTGCCCGCCGTTTACCTGCCGCTGGACCGGCTGGTCGCCGACGGCCTGGTCGTCAACTGCTCTACGGCCTCGGGCGTCGGCGAGTACCAGCTCACCGCGACCGGCCGGGCCCTCGCGCCCGTCTTCCAGAGCCTCTCGGCCTGGGCGGCCGGACGCCCGCTCGAAAGCGCCGGCGCCCACCCGCTGTGGGGGCAGACACGCGCCTCCGCCCGGACCCGGTCTGGGCCGTGGCTGACCACGCAGACCCGTATCCCGGCCCCAGCCGCCCCGGCCGCACCATTGGCCACTGCTCCGGCGTGGCGGGCCGGCGACCTCTTCTCCCATCAGACACCCGCCCGTCCCCTCCAGGTCTCCCCGGCAGGAGGCCCGCGCCGGTGACCAGCACTGCGATCCTCAACCACCCGCACATGGTCCGCGTGATCAGTGCCCTGTCCCTGCCGGCCCTGGTCCGGCTGGTCAGCGAGATCGATGACAACGGGCCCATCAGCCACCGCCGCGGCAGTCTGCAGAGCGCCTTCGGTGACCTCACCGTCAACCAGCTGCGCTACGCCATTGACGTCGCCCGCGAGCTCGGCCTGGTGCACGCCGATCCCCAAGCACCGACCCGCTACCGGCTCACCGAAGCGGGCGAGGATCTGGCCGGCGTGTACGACATGGCGGCTCGCTGGGCCCGCACCCACCAATACCCGAGCCCTACCAGCGGCTTCGTCACCCGCGTCCAGCACACCCTCAAGCTCCTAACCCAGCCGACGGCAGCCGTACGCGACGCCGACCGGCCGCACAAGCCGGCCGTGCTGGCAACCGGTCACCCAGGGGCCGAAACTGACGCCGACGGAGCCTTGTTGCCCGACGCTGCCAAGGCGGCGCTGGCCGAGTGGCTCCAGACGCATCCCCACATCCTGCGCTCGACCGCGCCCCGCTCATCCCATGCGGCGCAGGACCTGGAGTGCGCTGCGTGAGATCCCGTGTCGGACCCCGGCACGCGCGCCGAACGGTCCCCACCCTGTTGCGCGGCATCTACCTGCCGCGCAGCATGGACGCCGCCGCGTTCGCCCTGACGACGTACGGCATCCCCCTGCTGGTCCTGGCCACCACGAACTCCGCGGCCTTGACCGGGCTGGCGTTCGCCCTGGAGTGGATTCCCCGCCTGGCGGCGTTCGCGCTGGCCGGATCCCTGGTCGATCGACACGGCACCACTCGTGTCTTCTGCCTCGCCTCAGCGGCGCGGGCGCTCGTGGTGGTGACCGCGGCGCTCGTGCTGCCGCATCAGAACGATCCTGTCGCCGCCACCGTCACCGTTCTGCTGCTCGCCGCCGGTACCGGCGCGCTCACCGAGTTGTCCTACGTCGCCGCTGAGACCGCAGGTGCCGTGGCCGGCCGCGATGCCGGCGCGCGTGCCCACCGGGTGCAGGCGGTCCTGCTCGGCATCGACCAGACGGCGACTCTGGTCGGCCCCGCGCTCGCCGGACTGCTGCTCCACTTCACGGGCGCCACTGGAATGCTGACCGCGATCGCCTGTTTCTCCCTCCTCGGCTGTGCCCTCGTTCCCCGCCGGAGATTCCACGAACAGGCTCGCGAAGCAGTCACCGTGCGGAAGGGGCTGCGTACCGGCTTGTCGACACTTCGGTCGCTGCCCGCACTCAGCTGGCTGGTGACCGGCCTGACCCTGTCCAATCTGGCGGTCGGACTCCTGCAGGCCGCCGCCCCGGTGATCGTGGTCAAGCAGCTCGGGCACACCACCGCCGACGTGGGCCTCATCTGGTCCGCCGCCGCCGTCGCCTCCCTCGCAGCGGTCGCCGTCTGCCGCAAGGCCATCGACCGCTACGGCCTGTGGCCGGTGGGCGCCATCTCCGCGGCGATCGCTACCACCGCATGCCTGACCATCTCCCTCACTGACACCTACAGCGCCTTTCTCGCACTCACCGCTGTCCTCATGGCCGGCGAAGGCGGCATGACCGTAGTGCTGCGTACCCTGCGCACCCACCTCATCCCGCCACCGGTGTTCGGCGCCACCCTCTCGCTGACCATCCTGCTGCTCCTGCTGCCCTTCCCCCTCGCCGGAATCCTCGTCGCCGCCGTACCGCCCTCACTGCTCGGCCACGTGATCACCGGCTGCGCCGTCATGCAGGCCCTCGGCCTCGCCGTCACCTTCGCGCGCCTGCGCACTGTCCCCGGTCTGCGCACATCCTTCGCCTGACTCCCGGCCGGCTGCTGCCGACCGCTCGTCCTCACGGAGACCACCTGATGCCCACGCCCCACGCCTGCGCCCACCAGCACCCCGGGCGGGCAACCCGTCCATCGCACCGCGCGGGATCGAGGCCCACGATCACGGACCGGTTCCTCGCTTTTGACGCCCAGCACCCGTACGTCTACCGGGCGTTGGAACGTCTGACGGCCCAGCGGCTTGCTTCCGGGGCCACCCGCATCGGGCTCAAGGCCCTCTTCGAAGACCTGCGCTGGCAGCTGCCCGAGGGCATCCGCGGCCTCAACAACAACTTCACCGCCCTGTACGCGCGGAAGCTGATCGCCGATCACCCCCACTGGGCCCCGGCCTTCGAGCTGCGACGCCGGCGAACTCCCTGATCCGCCCCGCAGCCCAGCTCTCGACCGTCTTCTCTCTTCCCCCTGTTTGGAGCCCTGCTTGCCCTCTCGTACCGGTAACCCGGTCATCCTGATCGTTGCCGCTGCGGACATGGAGGCCGAGGTGTACCGCGGCTTTTGCCTTCGGAACATCGCCGCTCACTACGACGTGGTCCTCATCACCATCGTCGAACCGACGTGGGAGCGCGCCTTCATCACCGACTGGGAAGTCGCCGACCCCACGGACCAAGCCGCCCTGACCGAGGCCGGCCAGGCCCTCGCCGAACGCCATCGCCTGGCCGGGATCATGACCTGGACCGAGTGGTACCTCGTTCCCGTCGCGCGCCTCGCCCGCCGGCTCGGCCTGCCCGCCAACCCTCCCGAGGTGATGCAGGGCTGCCGCAACAAGGCCACCGCACGCGCGCTCTTCGCCCGCCACGGCGTTCCCTCGGCCGCATCCGCCAGTGTCCGCACCGTTGAGGAGGCCGCGCAGGCCGCAGCACGGATCAGCTACCCGGTGGTCCTCAAGCCCGCCGCGCATGCAGCCAGCATCGGCGTGATCCGCGTCAATACCCCCGGCGAACTGCCCTCCGCGTACGCGATCGCCGCCCGGACGGCAGGACGTGGCGTGGAGAGCCGCGAGGTCCTGGTCGAGGAGTACCTCGACGGGGACGAGGTGAGCGTTGAGTGCGCCACCTTCCAGGGACAGACCACGGTGGTCGCCGTCACCCGCAAGACCGTCGGCCTGGAGCCCTACTTCGAGGAACTCGCCCACGTGGTGGACGCGGCCGACCCGCTGCTGGCCACCGTGGCCCCGGCCGCCGAAGCCGCGATCGCCGCGCTGGGCATCACAGGCGGGATCAGCCACGTCGAGATGCGCCTGGTCCACGGCCGTCCGCGGCTGATCGAGGTCAATGCGCGCCTCGCCGGCGACCTGATCGGCCGCCTCGTCCACTTCGCCACCGGCGTCGACCTCGCCCGTGCCGCCGCCGACATCGCCTGCTCACGCGCCCCCGACCTGACGCCCACCCGCGACGGGGCTGCCGCCATCCGGTTCGTCTACCCCGCCTACTCGGGCCTGCTCACCGCCTGCCGTCTCACCGACGGCTTTGCCGAGCAGGCCGAGGGACTGGAGCAGGTCCGCTTCCAGAGGCAGGTGGGCGAGCAACTGGTGCTACCGCAGGACGGCGGCGATCTGTTCACCGCCCGAATCGGCTTCCTGATGACCACCGGGCCGACCGCCGCCGTCGCTCAGGCGCGCGCCCAGGAGGCGTACCGCAACCTGAAGGTTCAGATCATCCCCGATGCGCAGGAGGATGAGGCTGGAGAGGGTCTCGCCGCGTGAGCGGCACCGTGGCGACCGATCTGGTGCGCAGCCGCCGTCTGCTGATCGGGTACTTCGCCGGTCTCGGTGTGGTGATGGCCGTGTTTGGCGCGCGTATGCCCGCCGTTCAAAAGAGTGCCGGCTTGAGCACCGCCGAGCTCGCCCTGGTCCTGCTGGCCGCTGCCCTCGGCATGGTCGCCGGCCTCCAGATTGGAGGACGCCTCGCCCACCCGGCACGACTCCCCGCCCTGCTGATCGGCGGCGCCATCGGTCTGGCCGTCTGCCTCGCCGCCCTCGGCGCCTGCCGCAGCCTGGACACCCTTCTCGCGGTGGCGTTCGTCTTCGGCGCCGCGCACGGCGTCCTCGACGTCGCAGCCAACTCTTCGGCGGTCCGCTGCCAAAACGCCCACGGGCGCCCCATCATGGCCGGGCTTCACGCGAGTTACAGCCTCGGCGCCCTCGCAGGCGCCGCCGTGGCCGCAGCCACCGCGCACACCTCCCACACCGTCCTGTTCGCCGGCGTCGGGGCCATCGCCACGGCAGCGGCCTGCGCGACGACTCGGCTCACCCGCCGCGTTGCCGCCCCCGGACTCGAGCCCGCCCAGAACCCCGGCACACCCGACCCCAAGGAGCACGGGGGCTTGTCCCGGCGCCGATTGTGGCTGCTGGGCGCGCTGGCGGCAGCAACCTTGCTGGGCGAGGGGGCCGCCGCCGACTGGGCCGCCGTCCACCTGCACAGCCTGGATGCGACGGCCGGGACCAGCGCGGCAGCGTTCGCCCTTTACAGCGCAGCCATGGCCGCCGGACGACTCGCCGGCGACCGCCTCACCACCCGCTACGGCGCCCCCGCCGTCGTACGCACCGGCGCCGCCCTGGCCGCACTCGGCCTCGCCACCGGCCTGGCCGACTCCACCATCACCTCCGCACTCGCCGGGTGGACGGCCTTCGGCCTGGGCCTGTCGGTCACCATCCCCAGCCTGATCACCGCCGCCGGCGCCGGCGGCCCCCGCGCGGTCGCCACCGTCGCGGTCACCGGCTACGTCGGCCTGCTCGCCGGACCCGCCCTCATCGGAGCCCTCGCCACCCTCACCGCCCTGCCGATTGCGCTGCTGCTGCCCGCCCTCCTCGCAGCCGCCGTCGCTTTCCTGTCCCGCAAAGCCCTGGAGACTCCCGCCCCTTGACCAGCACTTCCCTTACGCCGACCCGCGCGGATGCCGTGATCATCGACTACAACGGTGTCCTGGGCCGACAGCCCACCTCCGCCATGTGGACCCGCCTCGCCGACCTCGCCGAGTGGCCCAGCGGGCAACTCGACTCCTTCCAGCACGCCTTCTGGGCGCCCCGGGAGGCGTACGACGCCGGAGAACTCAGCGATCTCGCCTACTGGGCCAAGGTCCTGGGACACCACCCCGGCGCACAGTGGCTGCGCACCCTGCGCACAGCCGACACCGCCATGTGGATCCGCACCGACGACCGCGTCCTCGACATCCTGCGCCGCGCCCGCGCCGCGGGGCTGCCCCTGGTGCTGCTCTCCAACGCCCCGCACTTCCTGAGCGACGCCCTCGATGCCACCGACTGGCGGCGCGAGCTGATGGCCGACGCCCTGTACTCGGCCCGCCTGGGTCTGTGCAAGCCCCACCCGGCCGCTTACCAACACGCCCTCGCGGCCACCGGCATCGCCGATCCCGGACGCGTGCTGTTCATCGACGACCGCGACGACAACTGCCAGGCCGCCGCCGAGCTGGGCCTGCGCACCCTGCACTACACCGGCCAACCCGCCGACTTGGCAGAGCACTTGCGCCCCGCTGGACCAGCTCTGTGCGCTTCCCAGTAACCCCGCGCGGCACCAGCCGCTGACCTCGCCTGCCCTCGCTCGACACCACCCCGACCCCAGGACCCCTGTGCCCGACACCGAAGAGATCGACGGCGACGTCTTCGTCTCCCCCCGCTACCTCGCCGGCAGCACCGCCATCGGCGACCCCGCTCTGGAGCCTCTGCTCGCGCTCGGCTTCGACCTCCGTAACGATGACCTCGGCAACGCCTACGTCACCGCACCCGACCACCGCATCCGACTCGGGTTCCTGCCCGAGGGAGACGACGACGGGCTGTGGAGGATCAACGCCTACCGTGACCGCTTCGGCCCGCCCGCGTGGGGCGTGAGCTTCAACGACAACTGCCCGACGGAGTTCGTCACCGCCTTCACCACCGCCCTCGCCGAGGCATACACCGCCGGCCCGGACACCTATCTCGCCCGACCCGACCTCAAGGACCCCGAGCTGGGCGCCTTCGACGCCGTGGTCCCGCTGATCAAGAATGGCTGGCAGTTCCAGCACCCGCGCTGGGGCGTGATGGAACTACAGACCCCCGACGGGATGGCCACCTGCGAATACACCACCGGTCGCCTCGACCCGGAGAAGGAACTCACCACCCTTCAGGCCCGCTGGCATCTGTGGGGCGGCCCGAAGAGCGGTCACGCACGCTGGTACGCCACCGCCTCCACCCACACACCGACCGCCCTGGTCAAGGCCATCACCCAGAGCGTGGCCGACCCAGCGCCCCTGCCACGCTGGAAGGACTCGCTGCTTCCCTGGCTGCGCGAATCCGCACAACTCACCGCCGTCACACCGCCCGCACCACCAGTACCCACTCCGCTCGACGTCCAGCGCGCCGCCGCCCGCCGCCCGCCGGCCCTCGGCACCCGCAGCATCCCTCGCTGGAGCACCACCAGCGTTGCCGCGGCTCCCGCCGCAGCCGGTACTGGCCCACGCCGCTGAACGATCCTTCCTTCCCACGCACGCCAGAAGGCAGTTTGTAAGTGTCCCTGCACGCCCAGCAGTTCTTCACCGAGCACCTCGCGATGCCCTTCGCCAACAGCGCTGTGATCGGCAACACCTACTACGCCACCCCGCTGCCCAACAGCCCGCTCAGGCTGCGCATCGACTTCTCGCGAACGATCGTCGCCAACGAGTACGGGGGCCTACGCCTTGCAGTCCTCCACCCTGACAAGGGTGAACTCGACGCCGTCGCCCTGACGTTCGCTGAGCACGGCACCTTCGCCCACCGTGATGCAGCCCGCAACACGCAACCGGGGCAGATGAGCTACGGCACCATCAGGGTCTTCGAGGATCGGCCGGACTGGGTGCCGTGGCAGGGCGCGCACGTCGCCAATCTGCGGGCGGCGATTGAGCAGTACACGGCGGTCTGGTTCCCGGGCGCGTGGAAGACCGAGACCCCCGCACGCAGCCGGAGCCGTACAGCGCGCAACGTCCCCACCGCCCCGGCCAGCTCCCCAGCAACACGAACACGCTGACCCTTCCCGGACACGGAGACACATGGCCCCACCCCGCTGGCTGGCCCTCCGGCGCCGACCGCAGCCCGAGGCCACTCGCACCGCCGAGCCCGAGGCCCACTCCCTGCCGGTACCGCAGGGCCCCTGGCTCACTGACCCGGACTTCCGCGCCCGGCTGCGTTCCGCCACGCTGACCATGCTCGACCTGGTCGAGAACGTCATGGAAGACGACTTCACCCTGACCGAGGCCATCGACGGCTTCCGTTACCACGCCGCCGAGTTGCTCAACATTCCCGCCGAGTACGGCATCCTCGTCGAAGCCGAGGCCGCCGCCCAGATCGTTCAAGCCGCCGGCCTGCCCGCGGGCTCACCCTTCGGCATCTCCATCGCCCAGGGCCTGGCCCGCATCCAGACGCTGTCCGTCGAGGACCAGCAGAACCTCGTACGGGCTGCCGCCCGCCGCTACGCGATCACCGCTCCCACACACCGTCCGGCGCGAACCCGTCCGGCACCGCCCTCCCCCACGGGCCAGCAGTCCCGCCGCACCCGTTGACCGACCTCACTCGCTCGCTACCGACGGGCAGCCCTGCCCGCGTCCCACCACACAGGAGAGTTCCTACTTGCGCACCCGCTCTGCCCGCCGCCTTCCCGCCGCGACCATCACTGTCGCTGCCGTGACTGGCACGATGGCCTTGGCCCCCGCTGCCTCGGCGCAGACCCCCGAGCCGACACCGACTACCAGCATCACCCCGCTGAACGTGGCGGAGACCGGCGGCGTCACCATCCTGAAGAAGGATCCCGGAGGAGACGTTCTCCCCGGCGCCACGTTCACCCTGCTCGACTCCACAGGCCAGCAGGCCGCCAGCGGCAAGACCGACACCGACGGCCAGCTGGCCTTCAAGGACCTGGCCCCGGGTGTCTACCGGCTTAAGGAGGTCTCCAGCGGCAGCCCGCTGCATGACGTCGTCGACGACCAGGACGTCATCGTCACTCCGGGCGCCGACGCACCGCTGACGATCATCGACCCCTTCAAGCCCGCCTCCCTCCTGCTGAAGGCCAGGGACGGCAAGAGCGGCAAGCCACTGGCCGGATCCACCGTCAACATCGGAACCGGCGACAAGACCGTCCTCACACTCACCACGGGACCCAACGGCACGGCCACTGCCCAGCTGCCCGTCAACAGCCGCAGCGGCACCAGCTTCTGGGGCAAGCAGATCAAGGCACCCGCCGGGTACGACCTCTACAAGCCCTCGCGCACCTTCACCGCGAAGCCCGGCGACTCGGTCACCGTGACCATCACCAACGCCAAGACCGCTGGCACGACGCCGAAGCCCAATCCCTCGCAGAAGCCGTCCGACAAGCCGAACCAGGATGAGCCGATGTCGGACAGTCCAACTCTGGACACGCCTGGTAAGGACGGCAGCGCCTCCTCCCCGTCCGCCTCGGCGTCCGACGTCACGGTCGCGCGCCAGGCCGCATCGAGTACCTCGGCGCCAGCTGCCGAAGGCACGCTCGCCCACACCGGTGCCGACGCCACCCCATGGCTGCTCGGCAGTACCGGCCTCCTGATCGCCGCGGGTGGCGGCGCGGTCCTGGCAGCCCGCCGACGTCGTCCCGACGGCGACGTGTCCGAGGACTGACTGAACCTGACCCACGACGTGAGGCCCCAGGGATCCAAGCCGCGGCGGATTCCTGGGGCCTCACGCATACCCGGAATTCGTACCCTGCGACCTTGCCAGGCCCCATCGCCACTCGATCGAGCCCGAAAAATGTCTTGCCCGCACCGGTGCCTATGCCGGACGGCCGAGGCGGGTGCAGTGACACGGATTCCGATGGGGGCAGGTCACCCCTCCCGCGAGCGACTGCCGGGCTTGCCCTGCTGCTCTGCTACAGGTCACGGCCTGCGCGCCACGCGGACCGGCGGGCGCGATCCTTGTCGCGTAAGCATGTCGCCAGCCCGACGAACTCGTTCCTGGCCTCCTGCGGGTCGCGGCCCTCGAGCAGGAGCTCGGCGAGGGATGCCACCGGCCAGACGACCAGTACGCCATGTCGCGCGAAGTACACGGCGAGGGTTCGGATTCGGAAGGTGTCGGCAGTGTCGAGCCACGCGCCGGCGAGCAGCTTCCAGATGCGGCGCCGCGCCCGGCTGGTGGCGACGTCGGCGGTGACCACGCTCGCGATCTCCAGCAGGGTCGCGCCGTCCGGGCCGTCGAGGACGAAAGTGTGATCGCCCCAGTGATCGAAGATCACCGGACAGGTGGTGCCCCAGGGCGTACCGATGGGCGGATCACCGGCCAGGCGGCGCATCTGCTCCAGGGCACCCGAGGTGATCAGCCGCTGTGTGAGGGCCAGGGGATCGGCGATCGCCTCGTTGTGCGCGCTACGGTGCAGTTCCTCAACGCTCGGAACGTCCTCTCGGAACACTCGGAACAGCGGATGTTCGATGCTGTTGTTGCGGTAGGCGTACTGAAACGCGGCGAGGATCCAGCACAGCCGGGCCAGGCCCCGTTCCGGCCCTGGCCCGCCGAGCCGTCCGAGCGGGGCGTGCGCGGCAAAGTAGTCGCGCATCCGGTCGAACAGCTCGCCGAGCACCGGTTCGTCCGGCAGGCCGGGACGCGAGAAACCGCGGTGTCCCCGCTCTGCGGAGGTGAACACCATGCCGACTGTCGCCCCCGCGTCGCGTGCCGTCTTGAGGTCGATCCAGCCGCTCGGTGTCGGACGCATGTCCAGTGCCCGCTCGCGGCGGTCCTCAGGTAGACCAGCATGGGTGGGGTAGCGTGCCGCCTGGGCGTCTGCCCAGGAGCGCGAGACAAGCCCGGCGCCAGCCAGTCCCAGCAGTGCCGCATAGGGTGGGGCGGGCTGGATCAGTGCGGCCAGGCGCAGCGTGAAGGCCCGGCCGGCCTGGCTCCAGTGATGCCGGTCGACTGTGCCCTCCGGGCGCGTGACGAAGCAGTCACGAACCTGAGCCGCCATGTGCCGGGCTGCCTCGGACGAGCCGGGCAGCCGCGCCTCGCACCAGTCACTCAACTCACCGTGGTACAGATGTGAGACGACCGACATGCGGTGATTCTACGATCATCGGCCAGCGCGACGGGAGATCGCCGGTTGCCCGAACTACCTTGCGGTATGCGTTGGTTAGCGATCCTTTGGTGACGTAAACGAGCTGCCGCGGATCGTCGGTTACGCCGGCCGTGAGGAGGATCTGCCAGCCCTGCACCGCGCGCAGCCCTGTGGATAACCCTGACCGGGCCCGTTCAAGTCGCGGGCCCAGAGACCGCGCCGTAGACCGGACGTAGGCAGTCGGCCAAATGGATCAGGGCGGGCTCCGGCCCCGTAGGTCGGCAAGGCTGGCCCAATCGATGCGGTAGCACCTACAACAGGCGCTCGGCGTCACCCCGACCGCCTATTGCTGGATCTTCCGGGCCGGGGCGACGGGATTGGAAGCGGCGGAGCCAAGAGCTACGGCAGTATCGGCTCCCGGTGCTGAACGGCCGGCCCGACGTACCTCGCCCCACCAGCCGACCCCCGTCAGCACCAGGGTGAGGCCAACTCCGGCCAGGATGGCAGTGGACGGTGCCACCACCTTGAGGAGACCACCGGCGAGCGACCCTGTCGCCGCGTAACCCGCACCCGCCGCCGCGTACATCACCGAGTAACCCGCAGCCAGAGCGCCCGGCGGCAGTGCCTCGCGCAGAGACAGGTTGCGGGTGAGCATCGCACACGACTGGAGCGTGCCCCCCACGACCAGCGCGGCGGCGATCCCGGCCGAGTGAGGCGTCAGCGCCGCGAGGGCCACGCACGCCGATGTCCCGGCCATCAGCACCACGCTGCGGGTGCGCAGCTGCCCGGGCCAGGACCGAAGACCGTGGACGAAGGCGCCGATCCCCCCGCCCACCGCCATCCCGGTCAGCAGCGGACCGGACCAGCCGATGCCGACGCCGCGCTGGTCGAGCAGGGCCGGCAGCACGAGTTCGGACAGACCGAGCAGGGCCAGACTGGCCGCTCCCGTGACGTACACCGGCCAGGCGCCGGTCAAGAGGCGAAGCAGCGACGCGCTCGTCCGGTCCTCGCCGCCCGTGTCGTCCGCGCCCCAGCGGGCCGGAAGCAGCCACAAACCCGCGACCGACGACGCCATCAGGGCGGCGCAGACGAACAGCGGGACGGGCGATGCGACACCGAGTGCCAGGCCGGCAACCGCGGCCGGGGAGACGGCCCAGATGCCGGCCGTCAGTATCGACTCGACGGACAGCGCCTGCGCTGTTGCACGCTCCGGGACAAGCACCGTGAGCAGCGTGCGCAGGCCACCGGTGGCAGCGGCCGGGGCAGCACCGGCGAGACACGCAAACCCGGCGAGGACTGCCGGGTGCGCGTCGGGGAAAACTCCGAGGCCCGTGAAGGCGGCGGCTCCGGTCGCGAGCCCGACGGCCAGGTGAGCGCGGGCGCGGTCGGGGCGCAGGCGCATCCCGAGGACGGGGGCGCCTGCGATCTCGCCGATGACGTAGGCCGCCGCGAGGAGCGCGCCCAGGGAGTAGCCGCCGGGGCGTTCACGCACCAGGAAGACCAGGGCCAACGGGGCCATGGCCACCGGCATGCGGGCGCCGACGGTGGTGCAGGACCAGATCAGGACCTGCTTCGAGGCGACGTCGCGGTAGCTCATGGGACGACGCTAGAGGCCGGCACCGACAATGCCCCAGGAGATTTCCGGCGCATGTGGATATCTCGTGAGCACCCGAGAAGTGCTGAGCACCCCTTCAAGAAGTCAGCACCCAGAGCTACCCGCCCCGCCTCCGCATCCCCGCCGCCTTCTCGAAGTCCTCGGCCAGGTAGGTATCCGTCACCAACTCAGCCAGCAGCAGCCGCCCTTCCCGGTACAGCTCGGCGTAGAGCGGGATGTCGCGCTGTGGGCGTGGGGAGCCGTGGCGGCAGCCGAGGATCGCCTTGTCCAGGTACATCGACGACACGAGGAAGGACGCCTCGGCGGTGGCCGACGGGACGCCGAGGAGGACCGCCTGGCCGTGCCGGTCCAGTAAGTCGTTGGCCTGCCGGACGAGTTCGACCCGCCCGACACATTCGAACGCATTCGCACCTGTCGGCAGAATGTCCCGCCGCCGTCGAGGTCAGGAAATGAGTCGCGCCGGACCGCTCGGGAGGGTCAGGGCCCTGCTTTGACAGACAGCGGATCCCGTTGACCGCAAGCGAAGATGTGCGAAGAGCCCCGCAGGAGTGCAGGGGCCCTCCTGTTCCGTGCTGTGAATGGCCCTTGCAGTGGGCGCTCGGGTCAGGCGGCCTCTGCGTCGGGGTGGCTGTAAGCGGCGTCGACGAAGGTCAGGAACCTCCGCATCTCGTCGGAGGCGAGCAGGTCCTTGATGCAGTGCAGCATGATGTGAGCGGTCCACAGCCCTTCGTTCAGGGAATCTTCGCCCAGGTGCTCGTCGGCTGCCCGGGACCAGCGCATCTGGGTCCGGATGAAGGGCTCACCCTCCAACGCGTGGTCGGGGTGGAACGCGGCTGCGGCGAACGCCCGGATGCGGGCGAAGTCGTCGTCACTCAGCAGCCGTTGGATGCAGGAGATCATCTGGTAGGCAAGGCCCTGCGCGAACGCGCGCTGGGCCGAGCCGGCTCCCCCGACCCCATGCCACCGGTCCTGGTCGCGGAAATCGCCGCCGAGATCGAGGCCCACTGCGGTCACCGCCGCCTCAAGTGCCGCCGCTTGGCGAGGGGGTGGACCGTCGCCCAGGCCGTTGCTGCCGCCCATCAGCTGGTCGAAGACGAGCACCTGGCCAAGGTGGGGATGTCCGAGCGGTCGTGGAAGGACTGGGAGGCAGGCGTCCTGCCCAGTCCCGACTACCAGGACCTGCTGTGCCGCCTGTTCACCACCAACCCCGTCGAGTTGGGCTTCGCCCGCGACTACTCACCCGCCCCCGCATCGGACGAGACCCCTCCGCTTTGGAGCGGGGGCAGCCTGGATGGAACACTTCCCGCAGGGGAAGCAGCCCGAGCAGGTGAGGGCTCGCGGACCTTTGCGGAGGTGGAGGCAACGAAGCGTCGCGACGTGGTGAAACTCGCCGGACTGGCTATGGCGTCCCCGGCTGCCGCAGCAGAGATACTCGAGCAGGCCGCCGCCGAGGCCATGGAGTTCACCCAGCAGGCCGAGGCGTCCTCACTCGGCTCGGGAATCCTGGACCACCTCGACCTCGCGGTCAGCGAGTTCAACCACGCCTACTCACTCAAGCCTCCCAGGGCGGTCTTCGACGCGGTGATGGACTACCGGCGGAAGGTCGACGCCCTGCTCAAGACCAAACACACCCACCGCCAAGAACGCGAACTTCTGGCGTTCGCCGGGTGGCTGTCGGAGCTCTTGGCCTGGCTCGCTCACGACCTCGGGGACGCTCGCACCGGTCTGGCGTTCGCCACCGACGCGTTCGTCCACGGCCAGCTGTGCGCGTGGGCGATGGACGCTGCCGCCTCCATCAACCTGTATGAACAACGGCCCGGCAAGGCCCGCGAAGCGGCTCTCAAGGGCCTCATCGAGGCCCCGGTCACGCATCCGCTGACCGTGCGGCTGCATGCCCAGGCCGCCCGCGCTGCCGCTGGCGACGGCGACGCGGACGGCTTCGCCGCCGCCTTCCAGGCCGCCGAAGACGCCTATCGCCTCCTGCCGCCGCGCTCACCCCGCCGCTTCGGCACGGACGTGCTGCCGTTGGCCGACTACGCCTCACCTCGTATCCGGCGACCTCGTTCATCTGGCTCGGCCAAGCTGAACAGGCCCGTCAGCATGCCGAACACGTGCTTGCCACCTAGAATCGGCGCCCGAGGCATCCCGCTCACCGAGCCGGGAGGCCATCGCCCGGATCGACCTGGCCCTCGCTCATGCCCAGCTCGGAGACCCCGACGACGCCGTCGCGCTGGGCCACCAGGCCCTCGATTCCGCCCGCGTCGTCGACTCCGTCCGCCACCGGGTCGGCGACCTTACCTCGTTCCTCACCCGGCGCTATCCCCTCCAGGCGGCCGTGGCGGGCCTGCGCGAGCGGCTGGCCGCCGCCGACGTAGCCGCCCGGCCGACCCTGCCCGCAGCACCCGGAGCATGAACCAGAAGGAGACGTCACGTGACTGGTGCCCAGCAGCCTGCCGAGCACTCCCTCACCATCCGCAAGCCGTACTTCGATCTGATCGCCAGCGGTGCGAAGACCATCGAGGTCCGCGTCGGCTATCCCAAGATCCGCAAGATCAACGCCGGGGACACCCTGCGGATCACCTGCGCGGACGAGTTCCTGAACGCTCGCGTCACTGCGGTGGAGGAGTATGAGTCCTTCGCCGCGATGTTGGACGCCGAGGACCCGGCCGCCATCGGCGGACCGAACATGAGCCATGATCAGCTCGTCGCCGCGATCCGCGACATCTACCCGCCCGAGAAGGAAGCCCTCGGCGTCTTCGCCCTCCACCTCACACTCACCCATGCGGGCGGCTGAGCCGCAACCTCCCCCTCGCCGAGGAGGGGAGAGATGTACCACCGAACGTGCCCAGCCGCGTACGACTTCGTCGTGCTCTTGTCCGTTGGGGTTGATCAGTCTCACGACAGTGGCGGATCCCCATGGCTGGCCGCATCAGTCGTATTCGGTGTCGATGCCGAAGCGCCCGATGCGCTCTCGCTGAACTGCGCGTGTGTCGTCCTTCTACCGGCGCCCGCGTGGCGCGCGGTCGGCGGGCTGCGGCGTCGAGGCCGTGGGGGCGAGGAACTGGTGCGCGCCGCGCAGCGGGGTGCGCAACTTGCGCTGTGTCGAGCGGCTGTCGAGGCGGATGTCGAGGGGCCCGGGAAGGGTGCTGTCGGCCCGTAGGCCGGTGGGCAGTCGCGATGCGTCGAGTCCGTCGCGTCGGGCGATGAGCACGCCCAGCTCGTGCCGGCTGAGAGCCTGGTTCCCGCCGAGGTGGTGGACGCCGGTCGTGTCGCCCGACGCGAGTTCGAGGAGCGCTGCGGCCAGATCGCTCGCGTGGACCGGGCATCGGAAGTCGTCTGTGAAGAGGACGCCTTCGCGGGTGCCGGTGGCCAGTTCGTGGACGGTGCGTTCGTGCTCGGACTGTCCGTCTCCGATGATCAGCGAGGTGCGGGCCACGGCGGCGTCCGGATGGAGCAGAAGCACCGTTTCCGCGGCGGCCTTCGCCGCTCCGTACGGGGTGATGGGGTCGGGCTTGCAGTGTTCGTCGTAGGGAACGTGGCTCTTGCCGGAGAAGACGGCGTCGGTGGAGACCTGGATCATTCTGCTTCCGGCCTTCGCCGCGGCGATCGCGAGGCGGACGGGTCCCTCGGCTGTGACTGCCCAGTCGGCCCCGCCGCTCGATGCATTGACGATGACGCGAGGGTTCACCTCGGCCACGACCGCTTCCACGCTCCCTGGATCCCGCAGGTCGAGGCTGCGCCAAGTAACCCCCGGAGCGCCGCCGGGCCTGGTCGTATAGGTCGCGGCCGTCGGGCGTCCCGCCGATACAGCTTGCCGGACCAGCTCGGTGCCCAGGAACCCGGACCCACCCACGATCAGCAGCGTCATGAGGCGACACCCTAGACCGGTCAGGGCCCGGTGATGGCGAGAAAGTGGGCGGAGGCGTCGGTGAGGGCCGCGTGCGGTTCCGCGATGCGCGCCGCGGCGAGGGCCGCTTCGTATATGTCCGTGCCCATGAGGTTGGCGCTGGTGTACTTCTCGATGGCCTTGACCGCCACCCAGCCGGGTCCTTCGATTCCGTAGAGGCGGGGATCGGTAAGACCGGCCTCCGTGACCTCCGCGCGCAGCTCGGTGGAGGTCTGGAAGTAGGCGACGGTGAAGCCGCGCTGTCCGGCGTAGCGGCCCTGGGCCAGGGTGTCACGGAGCCCGTCCTGGATCGCGGACTCGGTGATACTGGTGGTCGCGATGTAGTCGAGGAGGGGTGAATAGCGGGAGATCGCCGCCGCGGCGATGAGTCCGCCAGGCCGGGCCACGCGGGCCGCCTCCGTCAGCGCGGAGATTCGGTCGGTCTGGTCGTGGAGGTGGTAGAGCGGGCCGAGAAGCAGAACGACGTCGTACGTCCTGTCCGCGGCGGTGAGGCGGCGGGCGTCGCCCAGCTCGGCCGTCACGCTGTCGATGGCGGCTGCCTGGGTGACGTGCTTGGGGACGGGGTCCACGACGTGCACCGTGTAGCCGTCATCGGCCAACCACCGGGCGTGCGTTCCGGGACCACCGCCGACATCGAGCACGCGGGCCGGTGCCGGCGGGAGGTGGCGGCGTAGTAATTCGCGGGTGCGCGCGAACTCCAGGGTGCCTGTGGCGGTGGTCTGCAGCCGTGCGGCTTCGTCGGACCGGGTGTAGAAGTCGATGATCTCCGGGCGCACGGCGGGGTTGCTCGTCATCGGGGCGTCCTCGTCAGGAGGGGTTGTCGGTGTCCGGCAGGGTAGGGGAGACAAGGAAGTGATCACTTTGATTTTCGGAGCCCTGCGACGGTCGGCCCCCACCGCCGCTGCCACAGTGCTCGGCTCATTCTGACCAGGGCAGGGCCACGCATTCAGTCCTGGATACGAGGTTGTGGACCGCGGCTGGTAGTCGCACACCAAGCCGAGAGGGAGCAATTACCGGGTCCAGTGGGTACAGGACGGCAAGAAGCGCACGTCGGTGGTGAGCTACGACCCGCCCAGCGCGTAGGACCGCAAGAGGACGCTGGAGGCCGAGGGCACCGCCACGGACATCAACATCGTGAAGGTGCAGCCCGGCCAGTAGGCGCCGGCATCCGTGAGCGAGCGGTCACGTGGTTGTCCGGCGGGCGCTACTCCGGCTGAAGAACGCGGGAACCCGTGCCCACCGCCCGGGCCGCTCGTCACTGCGTGGATGGTCTCGGCGGTTCAGGTGCTCCTGCGCGGCCTGCGTGAACCGCTCGATCGCGGTGAGCAGCTCCTCATGACGCGTCCAGGAGCGCTCCGGGTCCGGCGGGACGACTCCTCCGGCCACGCGCTCGCTACGCCCCGCCTGCCGGAGCGTGCGGAAGAGGCCGGTGGTGGCGGCGCGCACCTGCCGCGCGGCCTCGGCTACCTCGGCGGGCCCTTCGAGCTCCACATGCTGGACAGCCGTCGATACCGGGTTCGGGTTGTTGACCGCCGATATGCGATCCCGGAAGTCCGCTTCTGCCGCGGCCTCTCTGGCGGCCTCCCTGCGGGAGAGCCTGCCTGTGTTCGCGGCCGCCCTGTCCATCCCCCTGGCCAGCCGAAGGACCGGGTGTACCTCGGTCGCGTAGCTCTGGGCTGCCGTCATGAGCCGTACGTAGGCTTCCCTCTGCGCCGCGCGGCGGGCCGTGTCGAGGGGGCCGAGGTAGGCGCTGGCGGCCTGGGCGAGCCCGGCTTGGACAGCGGCTGCGGCTTGCCGTCGCGCACCACGAACGGTGAACATCCCGGTGAGGGCCGCGCCCACCACAGCTCCTCCGGCGCCCATAACGGCGGTGGCTGTCTCCTGTCCCATACCCCACAAGCTCATGTCCCCGATCTTCGCCTACGGTGCCGAGGTTGGTCCCGGAACCGTAGGCAGGAGACAACGGGCTGGCGCTGGCGGGAGGTGCCGAGGTACTTCGGCTGGCGGGCCCATGACCGGCTGCCGGGCAGACGCCATTTCTACCGGTGTACGCCGAGCGGTTTCAGACCCTCGGACCGTCAGGTTCGCCGCGAGGATCAGCGCGACGGTGGTGGTGAAGATGCCCAGCCCGACGTGTTCATGGGGCAGGAGCCTGGCACCGAGGTAGGCGTTCAGCGGGAGCAGCCGGGAGGCCGGACTGCCGAGCGACTGTCCAGAAGAGGGCTGCGCCACCTCGCCTTCATCCCCTAGAGCGAACAGGGTGGCCGGAAAGGCTCAGATCCGTGGCAATTGGCCGCGAGGTGGCCATTGGCCGCGAGATTTGGCCACGCCATCTGAGACCCCACACTGACAACGGACAAGAGTTCGCCTGCGGCAGACAGGAAAGATCGCGGAAAGACTGGCCAACGCTCCGGGGGCATGTCAACGTAGACGCCTTCCCGGAAAGTGCCAGGTCAGAGAGGTGATGCCGGTGACCGTACAGGTTGCCCAGCCCGGATTCGCCACGACCGTCGAGGCCCTGCGGCTGCACTCCTGGAAACTCGGTCCCGGCCAGCCGACGCTGGTAACCGATCAGTTCACCGACGCCGACTTCAAGCTGGTCGTGGACGACCGCGCCGATGTCCATGTGAACAGCAGGGACGGCAGGTTCTACCTCGGCTGGTTCCCGATGGGGCGCTCCGGCACCGACGGTGAGGGGTGGGTGATCGCAGTCACCGGCACCGCGAAGACCCGTGGGTATCGGATGTCGTTCGACACCGAGACCCCGGCGGACGTCGTTGCCGCTGCTGTGGCCCAGGTGTTGGCCACCGCCCAGCCCCTCTAAATGGGATGGCGGCCCGCATCTGCACCACCGGGTCGTACAACAACGCATGCCCTGCTCAGCCTGACTCCTGGACACCCTGTCCGCTACCGCGAGGAGAACGCAGTGGATCCGCACCTGCCCGAGATGACCGTCGGCGACCTCATCGGCCTTCTGTCCGCCTGCGACCGTGAAGCGCCGGCCCGGCTTGCCATCAACCCGTTCTTTCCCATGGCGCACCGTATCGGCGGGGTGATCGCTTCGCAGGACGAGGACGGCAACCCGCTGGTCTTCATTGCCGAAGCCAAGGACGCCGTACAGATCGGCCACCTGCCGCCGAACGTCGCCGTCCAGCTCACCTGGCACGAGCTGGCCGAGGCTCCCTCACGCCGTCGGCGCACGGCGACCCCGCCGAGCGACGGCGGTAGCTGAAACACCCACGACCTTTCGGAGGCGCCCCTGCACCCGCACCACCGACACGACCCTTCCCACCCTGACTCGCCGGACCCGGTGTACTGGGTCACCCCGCGCCATCTGGCCGGTGACGACGGCGCTCTCGCCGAGCGGATCGGCGACCTGTTGACTGGTATGGGCTGGCGCCTGTGGCCAACTGCCCGTCAGACCCTGCTCTATGTGAGCCCGGACGAGCTGCGCGGCGCCGAGTGGATCCTCGCCAGCTGCCCCTTCGAACTCGGCGGCCTGCCTGTGGCCTGGCAGCTGTCCGTTCGCCAGCACTCCGCCAGCGCCCTGACCGAGTGGAACGCCTACTTCACCACCGGCGTCCCTCTCGAGGCACTCGCCGACCTCCTCGTCGCGCTCGACACCCGCGATGTGCCCGATATGGGTTTCGGCGAGCCGGAGGAGGTCCTGGCCGCGCTCGTCGCCCAGGGCTGGATGAGGGACGTGGACCGCCCCACGACCACCGCCACGGACCCCGGCTTCGCCTCCAGCGTGTCGCTTGAGGAACTGCCCCCGCTAATCCAGGACGCCGACCCGCGCCCCGACCTGATGGGCTGGCAGGCATGGGCGGAACCCGTCCTCGGCGCCCCGTACCTATGGTGCGCCAGCTTCAGCGCCAGCGTCCCGCACGACCTGGTCGCGGTCTTCGCCGCCTCGCTCGCTTCCCCGGTCCCCGTGCCCCGGCGCACCCTGCCCGAGGGCGGGCAGGAGCGGCTCACCGTCGTGCGCCGCGACTGACGACACCTCCCCACACCGGCCGCTGGCCTGAAGCCCAGGCAGTCGCTCCCTATGGAAAGGACATCAACCTGTCGATCTCACCCCTGTCCCCAGGACGACTCGTGCTCGCCGACGCCATCACGGCGGCTGGGCCGGGACGGCACTACTTGCACGTCGTCCGGCCGCTGATCGCGCGGGAAGTGCTCGCGGAAGTCCTTTATCTGGGCGGTAACCGGCTCGCCCTCGGTCCGGTGAGCGCGGAGCGCTTCGACCGCCTGACCTGCCTGGTGGACCAGGCCGTGGCGGATACGAGCAACCGGTGCGGATCGTCGGTCCTGTCGTTGGTGTCCGACTCACCCACCGGCTCGGGCCTGGTCCGAACAGTGACCCGCTACATCATCGAAGACGGGCAGTGCACCAAGGCCGGAGCGCTGAACGAGCGCGAGTACGGCGCCTGCGCGGTCGCACTCGCCCGGGCCGAGGCCGACAGAGCGGCCGAGGACGCCCGCATGCTCGCCACCCTGCCTAGCCGTTTCGACGCCCTCTGACGGCACATCTCGTCACCCACCCGATGCCTATCCTGTGGAGGTCTGCTTGGACCCTGTCCCTGCTCCGGCTCTCCATCTCTCCTACGAACGGGACCGCGCACCACGGTGTCATGATCGGCACCGAGCCATTGACCGTGTGCGCCACACACTCGACTGATCTCGCGCCGATCGCGGAGAACACGGCGCACTCCCTGTGCCAGAGCTGTACACGCGCCTGGCTCATCCTCACCACGCAGCCGCACCCCGGCGGCGAGCCGGATCTCCGGCCAGCCGTCGGTACCGGCAAGAGCGCCACCGCTCACCGGCCGACACCGGGCCATCTGATGGGCTACTGCGGCAAGCCGCTCGAATTGCGCCCGACTTCAGCCCGGCGAGTGTGCGCGAACTGCACGGCTCTCGCGGCGGCCCTGGACCGCTTCCACCGCCTGGCGGGCGAGGTGAGCGTTTCCTCCGACGCATCCTGCCCGCGCACCGAGGAGGTCCTGTGGGCACCCAACGGCCGCAGCAACCTCTTCACCGGGCACCGCCATCATGCTGCCTCCGGCAGCGGCCTGTGCGGCGCGCCGCTGTCCGGCCCGAACCCCGACGCCACCAACGAATGCGCCCCCTGCCGCCGCGCGTGGAGGAGCGAGCGCGACCGGAAGGCCACCGCCCTTCCCCGGATGAGGTCGCGCGCCCGCTGGTGGCACCAACGCCGGGAAGTGGACACCTTCCACGGCCGCGCTGCGGACCTCAACTCCGGCGACGCCTATACGTTGTCCGGCTGCCCGGACCAGCACCACGTCCTGACCCTGAGCCAACCCGCCCGGGGCCGGCGGCTCGCCGTGCTGGTCTACGTCCCCGCCGACGACGAGATCGTGGAGCTGGAGATCCACCACGACCGCCTGCTCGTCATCCAACGGCCGCATGCGCCGGATGCGGGCATGCCCACGCTGCCCTGAGTTACGGCGGCATCGGAGCGATGCCTGCGCTGACGGCGCCTGGCAGCGTCTGCTTCTTCTCGAGGCGTTTCCCGATGACTTCGGGAGGCTTTTCAGACGGCGTTGGCCAGTTCATCACCCGACGAGATTCGACGTCGTTCGGTGCCCCTCTGGCTCAGACAGTGTCATCAGGTCGAATGGCTATGCCGACCCCGCGGCCCGGTCGAGAGACAGTCGGCTAATCTGCCCAGCGGTCCCCACGCAATACACGACGTCAGAGGGGTGGCTGAGCCGCAGTGCCGCTTCGCGGTCCAGTCGGCCCAGATGCTTCAGCAGCATCCGGCCAATCATCTCGTGCGAGACCAGGAGCGGTCTTCGGACTCCGGCTTGGGCGATGCTGGCCAGGGCTCGGCCTGCCCGCGAATCCGCGTCGGCGTAGCTCTCCCCGCTGGGAAAGCGATAGGAATACTTGTCGCGTTCCCGCGCTGCGATCGCGCCGGGCCAGCGGGACTCGATTTCCCCGTCTGTGAGCCCGGACCACTCGCCGTGGTCAACCTCGCTGAGGTCGTCGAGTAGTCGGACCGTCAGACCCAGTGTTGTCGCGAACACCTCCGCCGACGTCCGTGCGCGCTTCAGCGGGCTCGCGAAAATCGCGTCGACCGGTTCGTGGCTGGTCAGTCGCGCGTTGTGGTGCACCTGGTGGACGCCCCGATCGGTAAGGGGCGAATCCAGCCGTCCCTGCTTCCTTCCAGCCAGGTTCCACTCTGTCTGTCCATGCCTGGCCAGATAAACGGCCTCGAATGCAAAAGCTGTCACGAGCCCTTGCTCCTATCGAACCGTGGCACGTTCCGGCCACCGCATTTCCCGCCAGGCGGATGGCCATCCGCCTATTTGGTCAAGGGCGAGCACGCGGACGACTCCGAAGCCAATCGGCACAGCCAGGCGCCTGTGCCCTGCCGATCGGCACGCGCCCCCAGAACAAGAGGGCCCGGTTTCCTCACCTTCGTCAAGGTGAGGAAACCGGGCCCGTTTCTCGTTCTGTCAGGGCGGCCGTGCCTTCCTGGGCTCATAGGGCTCGGACGGTGCGCGTGGCGCGGGATCAGGCTTCCGGACTGGGTGGCGGCAGGCGCCGAGCGAGTTGTTCGACGTAGTGCCGGACATGGGGCGGCATCCTGCCCGGAAGCGCGTCGAGTGGGAACAAGCGAAGGTCCTGCCCCTCGCCGAGGACCAGCTCGTTCTCGGTGCCGTCCCAGGCCGCAACGAACACGTGAGGCGGCGTCTTGCCCCTCTCGTACGCGTCGACGGCAGCTTCCGTGATCGCGTCCGGCACGATGCCGGTCTCCTCCAGCAATTCACGCAGGATCGTCTCGAGCGGCGTCTCGCCCGCCTCCGCTCCGCCTCCGGGAAGCGACCAGTGCCCCGGCCAGGCTATATGCGCCTTGTCGTCCCGCAGCTGGAGCACGATCTCATGGCGAGGTGTGGTGACGAACGCGAAACACCCACGGGTCTTTGTCGGCCGGTCCGCCACGCCGGTGACCTTTCTTTGTACGACAGCTCCGAATGGCGCCCGGCCCGAGGCCGTGGCCGCAACCCGGTTCTCACGGTGTGCAGTTGTCCGGGGACCACGGTAGTACCGGATGAAGACTGCCCCGTCCTCTCCTGGAGCAGGGGAGGACGGGGCAGGATGGTGTCCTCGGATCAGTGGGCGATCGCCGTTCGTACGGCTGCGGCGATGTGGGCGTCGACGAGGGCGGGCGATCCGGAGACGACCACCAGGATCGCGCCGGCGCGGATCGCCGTCTGCTTGACGACGCTGCGCCGTCCGCCGGTGCTGTAGGTGAGCAGCTGGCTCCACTGCTCGTCACCGAGCCGGGGCGCACCGGTCGTCTGCGTATGTACATCGATGAGCGTGCTGCCCACCGACACCTGGTAGGCCGGGCACGACGTCATGGCGTTGAAGATCCGGTTCACGCCTGTGGACAGCTTCGCGGCGGTGTCGCTGTACAGCTCCTCGGACACCTCCGAGCCGCTGGAACCGGCGTAGATGAAGGACACTTTCGCCGAGCGGGGAAAGTCGAGGCTGCTGCCGACTGCGGCCTGGCCGCCGAGCTCGGCCAGTGCCGAGCAGCCGATCACGGTGACGTCGTCGTGCCCAGCCGTGGTCTCCGGCTTACGGGTGTAGCCCTCACCCAAGTCGCTCTCGTCGAGGAGCCGGTTGGCCATCGCGGCCGAGGACAGTGGCTTGTCCGCCGGGGCGTTGTGGTCCTCCGTGCGCGCTGCTGCGGTGGAGGGCGTCGGGTTGGGGGAGGCGGAGGTGTTGTTGGAGCAGCCCGCCAGGGCGAGTACGGCGAGGCTGAGGCTGAGGACGGTCGTGGTGGGAAGGCGCATGCGGAAACCCCTTGGTGGCGCGGTGCGGACGGTCTGACCGGGCCGGCCCTCCAGTTGCCGGCAGATGCGAAGGGGGTAGGGGTTTCGAGAGAAGTCAGTGCCCGAGGTGGCGCAGGCCGTCCTCAAGGGTGGGGTGCCAGTGGTCGACGGGGCCACAGTTGCGGTTGAACCAGGCGGCGTCCAGACGCGGCTCCATCACCTGGTGGCCGGCCGGGCAGCGCAGCCACACGGAGCCGTCATTCATGTTGAAGACGATCCAGTCCCGGTATGTGCCGCACTGCGGGCAGGCGTGGACCTCGCCGTCGATGATGAGCGGGGGCATCCAGCGCATCATCACGCCCTCGACGTCGTGCCTCGACGGTGCCCGCAGGTCGGCAGGCGGAAAGTCTGGAACCACTGTCTCTGCGTCGTCCGCGGCCGGAGCCTTGGCCTGGACAGTGTCGGACGGCCAGGGCTCTTGGGCGTGTATCTGCCGCAGCGCGAGTGCCTCACGCTGGGCCTGGCGGAAATCCCTCTCGTCGCGGGCACGTCGTCGGAACATGCGGTCTCCATCCCCTTGTCGTCTGGCGGGCACATGGAGAGTGCCCTAAGCATCTGACCTGCCGCAACGTTGAAATTTCAGAATCACCTAGGCTTGCGCGGCCGGTCCGTACGGGTCTTGGAAGCCTTCGCCGTACGCCCGTTGGTCCGGGCTGCCGCAGTGGCGCCGGGTTCGGGCATTGCGGAGGCGTCGGCCGGTAGATCGGCCATGCGGCGCAGCCGCCACACCAGCACGTCGCTGATCGAGTCGGCGGTGTCCAGCTCACGCCGCTCGGCGGCCTCGGCCAGCAGCGCGGCCGGGTCGTGTCCAGCGCTCTCGGCGTCGGCGAGAGTGGCCGCGAGGGCGTACCAGCCGGCCTCGGCGAGGACCTGTTCGGCCAGTTCGGGCACTGCCTGGCGTAGGTAGGCGATCTGCTTGTGCCGCAGGGGCTGGGACAGGCGCCGTCCCCGCTGGTAGAGCACGCCGATGGGCATGCTGGCGGCGGCCTGGTAGGCGGCGCGCAGGTGTTCGGCGGCTTCACGTGCGGCGGCGGCCTGCTGGGCGTGCTGTTTCTTGCCGTGCCAGTGGGCAGCGGCGGTGACTAGGAAGAACGCCATGTCGATCAGCATCGCCGTGGTCGCCCCGTCTTCCCCGCGGCCGAGGGCGGGGCCGCTGTAGACGAGGTCGCGGGCGGCCTGGCGCAGGGCGCGGTCGTGCCCGCGCTCGGCCCGGATGTGGGAGCGGGTGGCCCGCTCGAACGCGAAGGCCGCCTCGCGCAGTTGGGCGCGGGTGTGGGCGGCGGAGGTCTTGGCGAGCGCGTCGAGGACCTCCCCGGCGGCGGCGATCTGCGCGGCCACCACCGCGTCGTCGCCCTGGTCGATGACCAGCAGCGCCTGCCATGCCGCCGTGGCCGCACTGCGCCGTGCCGTGGCCGGACCGTTTGGGACCGAGCCGGGGTCATGGTCCGACAGCGCCTCGCCGGCCGCGCGGGAGGTGTCGTTGCCGGACCAGCGTTGGCGGATGCGGGGCAGGGACAGGTCCGGGGCGAGTGTGGAGCCCGCATAGAACACGGGCTCCTTGGCCTTGTTGCGGTCGTCGGGGAGGGCGACCTTGTAGCCGAGCAGGTCACCGGACGGTGCGACGCGCTTGTGGATCAGCACGCCGGCGGCGGCCAGCCGGTCGAAGAACTCGGCCTCGCTAATGGCTCCGGCCGCTGCCTGTCGCACGGTCTCGCGCAGCTCCTCGCGGGCGGGCCGCTCGCGGCCCTCGCGTTCGGCCTTGTGCCGCTCGGCGCTGGTGGGCCGCTTGGCGGCGGTCCCGTCGCCGGTGTTGAGGCGCCGCAGTCCGTAGTCGGCCTCGATTTTGCGGGCCTCGGCCTGTGAGCGCTTGCCGTCGTAGCGCAGCCGCGCTTGGCGTCCGTCTTCGCGGACGATGGTGGCGATGATGTGGATGTGGTCGTCGGCGTGGCGTACGGCCGCCCAGCGGCAGCCCGCGCTGTCGCCGTCCGGGGCGATGCCGGTGGCCGCGACCATGCGCCGGGCGATCTCGCCCCACTGCTCGTCGCTGAGGATCGGATCCTCCGGAGCGGCCCGCACGGACAGGTGCCACACGTGCTTGGCGGGCCGGTCCTCCTTGGCCAGCATGTCGACGGGCTGGTCGAGGAGCCGTTGCAGGTCACCGTAGGTGGCGTTCGGGTCGCGGCCGGGGTCGGGGGCGAGGCTGTCCCAGGCGGCGACGAGGTGGGGGTCGATGTGCTCCTCGTGGGTGCCCGGTCCGTACAGGTAGTAGAGCAGGCCGATGGTGCGCTTCCCGCGCTGGTGGACTCTGGGGATCATGCGGCTCGCGTCTGGTGGTCCAGGCGGTGCTGGGTGAAGGCGTCCACCCGCTTCGCGGCGCGTTGCACGGCCTGGAGAACGGCCTCGGCGTGCGGTGCGTCCGCACCCGAATTCAGGGTCTTTGCTACCTGGTTGAGGTTGTTGCCGATCTGGGCGAGATGGCGGCGCAGGCTGAACAGCTCGGCGATTACTTCGCGTTCGCCGGCTACTTCGGCTGCGGTGCGGGTGAGGTCACGGGCGGCGCTGAGGGCGGCGTGGGCGAGGAAGCCGGACGGGGTCATGGCGCACGCCGCGGCGGCGTCAAGGAGGGCTTGTTTCTCTTCGTCGTTGAAGCGGCTGGCGATCAGGTGCGTACGGCTGCTGGCGTTGGTCTTGCGCGGGCGGTTACGCGCGGGCGGATGGTTCGGGGTGCTGTGCGCGCAGTGGGGGTTGTGACACGGGTGGGTCGGTTCCCCCTTCGGATGCGCGCCGCCCTCGGTCGCATCCGGACGGTCCGGTGCCCCCTGGCGCTGGACCTCTCCCGCCACCCCCGGGGCGGGAGACGCGACTGTATTACTCCCGACGGGAGTAATACAGTCGCAACAACTTGCTCGCGATGACGTCGAGTTGGGATCGAGAGCGAGTTCCGGGGTGGTGCCGTTGTCACTCGGGTTCGTCATCGAAAGTCGGGCCTCGTGGTGCGGAGATGGTGCTGGACGGTGACGGCCAGATCGAGGACATCGGCCGGCCCGGTGAGGAGCCGGACGGGCCCCTCGGGCTTGTGCTGGACGAGCCATTGGCCGCTCGGGAGGCGCACCATGGCATGCACAAACCGTCGGCGGACCAGGACGATCGCCCAGGCGTCCGCCTCGGCGGCCCTGTGTGGGGATGGGTGAGCAGGGTGGTGAATCACGGGGGTGTTTCTCCTTAATGCTGGGCAGGTAGCCCGGCACAGGGCCGGGCTACCTGAGCGATGAGGTGGCTCCGGGTGGCCTGACCTGCGTCTTTGCAGGTTGTTAGCCGCACTCGGGGCAGCGCGCGAAGTGCCGGCTCATGGCCCTGGCCATGTTGCGTCTCACCGCGATCGCCTGCTTCGCGCTGGTCTTGGCCGGCGGCGTGCCGGCGTTGCGCTCCGCGTAGGCGGTCAGGAAGCGGATGTCCCTCTCGAAGTCGGACCTGATACTCGACATGCGCGGGCACATCTTCACCGTGCGCTCCTCTTCTTCGTGGTGGACGTGGCCGCTTCACGGCGCAGGCGATCCAGGACCGGAGTCAGCCGGTCGTTGCGGATGCCGATGTCGTGGGCGCGCATGATCTCCCTGAGCTGCGTGCGCGTGACCTCGGCATTCCCGTCCCGTTCCAGCAATGCGGGCACATGGGGACGCAGCTGGGCGACGAGCTCCTCCACAGTCGGCCGTTGCTTCCGGGACGGCTTGCCCTGGCCTGTGCGGGACCGGTTCCGGGACGCCTTCGGCCGCCTGTGTGCGGGGGCCGTGTGGGGATGGTCCCCGGTGGGTTCGATCCCGGTTTCGGAGCCGGGCTCTCCTCGGTCCCCGTCGTCGGGGACCGGATGGGGACGGTCCCGGTCGGGCTCGGTCCCCGCTTCGACCTCGCGGTCCCTGTTGTCGGGGACCGATTGGGGACGGTCCCCGGTGGTCCCGGTCCCCGTTTCGGTGAGTGAGACTGCGTGGTCCCCGATGCTGACATCCGAAGCCGGGGACGGGCTACTCGCGGCTTGAGCTGCGGATTTGTCCCCGCATTCCTCGCTCGCCTCCGCGTGATGGTCGGCGCTGTCGGTCCCGGGGACCGCACTTCCTCGGTACCCGTTCGCAGCCTCGCCGGCGGCGTCCCCATCCCGGTTCCCTGTGGTGTCCAGTTCCCCAGCTGATTCCCCGTCCCCGGACTCGGGCACCGTGGCGGGACGGTCCCCGCTCTGGATGAGGGCGGTCCCCGGGACCGGGTCCCCGTGGCCTCTTGCGGGACCGTCCGCCTCCGGCGAGGTGTCGGTGGCGGGGACCGAGCGATGGGGGACCGGGCGGCCCGCGTCTGGCGTCCCTCCGGTGGGGGGCAGGGGACCGTGGTCCCCGCACTCGGCTTCCCGTGACGGCTGTGTCCAGGGCGAGGGCAGATCGACCGTGGCGAGCGCGGCGGCATGCCGCCGCGCGGCCAGCTGGTCGAGGAACGTACGCAGCTGCTGGGGGTCGCTGCCGACGCCGGAGCGTCCGAGGGCGGACTCCAGTCGCCGTGTGATCCGCTTGCCGCGCCGGTTGGTGCGCTGTTTCGGGGACAGTCCGGCAAGCCGGGTGGCCAGGGTGACCGCGCGTGCGGTCGCGCGGTCTCGGGTGATCTGGGCGGCGTCGCGGTCGCGCCTGGCGATGCCGAGGCGGGAGAGCAGGCGCTCGCGTGCTTCCCGGCCGAGGACGGCCAGGATGCCGTGCGAGGCGGCGCCGGGCTTGCGCAGCCGCAGCTCGATGCCCATGGCCTGGTGCCACAGCATCGCCGCCAGCATGGGGCCGACGAAGGCCCGTACGGTTCCGCCGACCGGGCCGGATTCTGCGTAGGCGGGGATCACCTGCACGCCGGTGATGATCCAGACCAGCGTCCCGGGCAGGCCCGGCGTGCCCTGGGTGGTGAGGTTCTGGCGGGCCATCAGCGCGGTGGCGAACAGGGCGAGTTCGGCGGCGGCGAACATGGCGGCGCGCTCGGCGGTGCCGGCCATGTCGAGGTAGTCGGCGGCGAACCGCCAGCTGGTGTCGGCGCTGTAGACGGTGCAGCCGATGGCGGCCAAGGCAGCGACCCACACTGCTGGGGTGGACGACCGGGCCGTGCCCGCGCCGCGACGGCGGCGCACAGTGAGCCAGCCGCCTGTGAGCACGGCGAGGCCCAACAGGGCAGTGGCGGCGGTGAGCAGGTGTGCGAGGTCGATGGAGACGCCGGCCAGACGGAGGGCGATGGGGTGGGTCATGCTGCCTTTCCGAGCGCGGCGATCAGGGAAGTGGTGTGCACCTGGCGGGGCACGGGCGAGGCGGTCACCTCGGACTCGTCGCCGTCCTCCCCGTCGTTCTCGAGGTGCTTCTCGTCGGTGGCGTCGGTCTCCTCGTCGTACATGCCCCAGTAGCGGTCGCGGTCCGTGACGTCGTGGGCGGCCTGTCGCATCAGGTCCTTGGCCCACTCGAGTTCGAGCTGGAGTGCGTAGGCGAGGCGCTCGACCGTCCATCCGCGGGCGTAGGCGTGACGGACCACTGCTTCGCGCTCGGCTTCGCTGAGGTGCACGTCGCGTCCCTGGAAGGCGGCGAGTACGCGGCCGTAGTCCAGGCGCTTGCTGACCCTGGCGTGCCAGGGGCGGCGTTCGGCCTCGGTCAGCCCGCCCCACATGCCGTGGCGGATCTCGTTGTCGAGGGCGTAGTTGAAGCAGTCCTTCTTGACCGGGCACCGGCTGCAGATGGACTTGGCCTCGGCGATGGCCGCGTGGCTCCGGGGAGCGTGGAAGAACAGCTCGTCGGCGTCCTCGGCGGGCATGCCGTAGCACAGGCCCCGGGCGTGCCAGCTGTGGTCGGCTATCCCGCGCAGCATCGGGCGCGCGGTGTCGTTCGTGGTGATGGTGCGCAAGGAAGTCTCCGGGTACGCCTCGGTGGGGCGCGCGGTGCCGACGGCGGGCGGATACGGCGCGGCGCGGTGATGAGGCGGGGTGAGGGCGCGGCGGTGCCGCACCGGAGGTGGCGTCAGGGGGAGAGGGCCGGGCTTCAGCGGCGTAGGAAGCGGCGGTCCGGTCCGGTGAAGTGGACCGGCGTGCACATGCCGGACAGGCGGGACAGGACGCGGTCGCCGATCTTGTCGCGAAGGACCGGCTGCTGCGGAGGCACGCTGCGGTCGCGGACGGGCGGCAGGTTCGAGGTGAAGATCGTCGGCAGGCGGTTCTGGCAGCGCCAGTTCACCAGCCGGAAGGTGATCTCCTCCGTCCACTCTGAGCCCTTGGCGGCGCCGAGGTCGTCGAGCAGCAGCAGCGGCACGCGCACGACCCGGCGCAGCATGTGCTCCGGGTCCACCCCGGCCTGCGGGCGCATGTCGGCATACAGGTCGGCGGCGGTGGTCGCGTGCCAGGTCACGCCGCACCCAGCGGCGGTGAGGGCCCGGATCGCGCCGTACGCCTGGTGGGTCTTGCCGGCCCCGGTGCCGCCCCACAGCAGCAGCGACGGTCCGTGGGCGATCCGCCGACGCCCGGCCGTGCCGAAGTGCGGGTTCAGTCCGCCCGCGTTCGGCTCGACGGCTGCCTCGGTGATGGTGCGCACCCAGGCGGCGACGTCGGGGTGCTCGACTACGGCGTCGCGGTAGTCGACCGGGATGCGCTCCTGGGCGGCTTCCAGGGCCGGGATCGGCTCCGGGGTGTCCGGCAGCGGCGCGGTCGGGTCGATGCCGCGTTCGGCCAGCTTCGCTTCCAGACGGGCACGGAGCCGCTCCCCGATGGCGGGCTGCGGGTCGGCGAGGTGCGCGCGGGTCACAGGCGGCCTCCGAACGTCGTCGGCTCGGTCGGGTTGAGGTACGGCGTGTAGCGGGACGTGCTGGTGCTGGCCCAGGGCCCCGCGCCGGAGGCGGACGACGGCACCGAGGCAGCCTGCGGGGTAGCGTTGACGACCTCGTTCACCAGGCTCGGCAGCACGCTGGGGTGCAGCCCCTTGGCCCGCAGCCGCTCCATCGCTACGCGGATGTCCTGCGGCTCGAAGCGCTCGTCCAGCAGCACCTTGACTTTGCGCCCCAGCAGCCCGAGGAAGTCCGCCGGCGGTCGGCGCTGACAATCCCGGATGTACTCGGCGACCAGTTCCTTGGCGGAGACCGATCCGGAGAGGGTGTCGGGTGCGGGTGCCTCGCGCCCCGTAAGGAAAGATCCAGGATCCAAGATCCTAGATCCAGAGCGGGAGTCCTCCGGTACTCCTCCCGTAGTCCTCCTGGAGTCCTCCGGGAATGCCGCCTGACCTGCAGTTTTCCCGGACGGTGCCGCGGCAGGGGCAGCGAGCCCGTCGGGAGGCACGGACGCAGGTTCACCTGGGGCGGCGGTGGACTCAGCAGGGGCGGTGGCGGCGGGAACGGGGCTGTGCACCGCTCCCTGCGCGCTCCCGGAGTCCTCCCGGAGGTTTCCGGGAGACGTCACGGACACCGCCGTGCGCGTCGTGGGGCAATCACCGGTCTGGCACTTTCCGCACGCCTGACTGCCCTGGTGATTGGGGCAGCGCGGCACACGGGACGCCGTGGGCTTGTTGATCTTCTGGTGCTGCTCCCACGTCACGACGTGGAGCCACGTACGCCCGTCACAGCCGGTGTAGCGGCAAATCAGCCCGGCGGCGGCCAGTTCCTCCAGGTCCTGGGCGACGTGGGCGGCGGTGTGCTCCGGGCGCAGGGCCCACAGCCGTCCGGCGATGATCGCCGGGTGGTCGCGGTGTCGGCCGGAGTCGTCGGCCTGCGTGAGCAGTCCGATGAAGGTGAGCATGGCGGTCACCGAGCATTCGGCCAGCGACTCCGACTCGAACATCTCGGGCTTGACGGTGCGGATGCGTGCCATCAGGCATCACTCCCGCACCGGTGTACCGACGGTCGATCCGGCGCCAGCGCTCGGCGGCTAGGGACGGAAGGGGCACAGGCTGCCGCGCAGGCCGGGGTCTTCGGCCTTTCACGCAGGGCAGTCGGCATGCGAAACTCTCCCTCGAAGCAGGATCCGTTCAGGTGCTGGTGGAAAGGGACCAGAGCGGATTTGTTGGGTGATCTCCGCGCCCTTCCCGGGGCACGGGTGTCCTACAGCCGTTCGGCGTCTGGGAGTTCCCGCTCTCAGGCGCCGTCGGCGTTCACCGGGCCAGGGCCCGCTCTAGCGGGCGGTGCGCGCCTCACTCACGCCTCCCTTCACGCTGGTCGCCGGGCGGATGCCCGGCGGGGGACCAGAAACATACGTGTGGCCTGCCACGACATCCAGACTTAGCTCTTGAATCCTCTACAACTCGCCCGTGAGGCGGCCTGAGCCGCCCGCCCAGGCCAGGGCGGGCGATGGGCGGAGCATGTGAAGCCGACCTGCGTGACGGAGGCATGTGGGTGGGGCTATCGCTGTGCCCAGCAAGGACTCCGTCGCGTAACCTCTCGGTCGCCACAGAGCCAGGTGATCTGCATGCCGTCTAGATCGTCTACACGCCCACTCGTGGCCGTGGGATGGCCGGCGCGCCCTGCTGGCCGTCGCCGGGCGCTGCGGGTAAGCCCTTGAGCGGCAGTGTCCGCACAGCGTCCCCCTCCCCGTCCATCAGAACCCTGGAGGCCGCAGCCTCCTCATTCGCGTCAGTCGATGCGGCCGTGATGACAATAGACCAGCGAAGATGGATCACGTCAACTGGCAAGAATGGAATCATTGCGGTTGGCGGTGTATCGTTCACGCCAGTCGAAGAGCCTCTGTGAGTCACCGAAGGATGGACCTGTATGAGCGAAGGAGCGCCGGCGGAGCAGCGCACCCTCGCGGAGAAGCTCGATCACCTCTTCAAGACGGTCCACCCGAAGAACCGCGGTGAGTACACCTACGAAGAGGTGGCGCAGGCCATCCAGGAGGCAGGGGGGCCTACTATCTCGGCGAGCTACATTTGGACCCTTCGGAAGGGCAAGAAGGACAACCCGACCATGAAGCACCTGGAGGCCCTCGCGGGCTTCTTTGGTGTCGCCCCCGCCTACTTCTTCAATGACGAGTCCTCCGAGCGGATCGCTGCCCAGCTGGAACTGATCGAGACCATGCGGGACAACGATGTAGTTGAGGTCGCCACCAGGGCGTCCGGCCTGTCAGTGGAGACCCTCAGGACGATCAAGGGATTCATTGAGCGGGCCCGCGAGCTGGAAGGGCTAGCCGACGGCGAGGCGTCCGGCCGGTAAACGCGGGTCGACCTCCGGGTGTAAAGGTGCGGCCGGGCGGAAGGTGTGGCGCAGGTCACCCCCATGGGGTCTGCTTGCGTAGTTCGGAGCGATGCCTGGGCGATCGCCGCGCAATTCAGCCATGATCAAGTAATGCCGCATCAGACTCACTTCTTGATCATCATAGTGGTGAACATGAACTGAGCATGCTCCTGGCATATTCGATTGAAGCCTGGCGTATCGTTCCTGTGCCGGAATACCGGATTCCGGTGCCGCCTCTGCCGCGGACACGTACAGCGCCACCTGCGGAGTCGAGTTGTCGTTGCGTAGTCGAAGACAGCAGCCGGGCGACGGACGCCGAGACCGCCCGGACATCGGGGCCGTGCTCGCCTCGATCGACGTCCCGGACCCATTCGATGTGCAGGTCTTCTGCGATCGAATCGCGGCGCAGCGAGGTCGTCCGCTCCATCTGCACAGCGTCCCCGGCATCTCGGGCACTGACGCCCCGTGTGGGGTATGGATCGCCACCGAGAAGGCGGACCACATTTTCCACGAGGCGGCGACAAGCCCGCTGCACCAAGATCACATCATCCTGCACGAGATCGGTCACATGCTCCTGGGCCACCGCTCGATCCTCGACGGCGTCCAGACAGGCGGCGGCGGTTTGTTCCCGGACATCGACCCGGCCACTGTGGTCAGTCTTCTCACCAGGACCAGTTACGGCACCGAGGACGAACGGGACGCCGAGCGTCTCGCAGGGCTGATCGCCGGCAAAGCCGCTGCCTCCCGCACCAGCAAGACGCCGCGCAGCAGTGTCCTGCGGCGCCTGGGCGACGCTCTCAGCGACTCATAAGAGCGCCCTGTAATGATCGACATACTTCCTGCGGTCTTGTTGTGGCTGGTCACCGCGTGGCGCACCCCGGCCGCATGGCGCGATTCCAGCAAGCGAGTCCTGTGGATCGCCTTTCTCGCTCTCGCCGTCGCTATCACGCTCAGGGTGCCCTCCGTCGCCGCATCTATAGACGCGGCATTCGGGGTCAACAACCTGAGCGCCCTGGGCAAGCACCTCGGCTGCATCGTTGCCGCGCATGCGGTGCTGACCTTCGTCCATGACATGGCCCAGGAGAAGGCATCCGGGCTGAAGTCCTCCCGCCTGCACCTCGTTGTCCCGACCACCGCGGCAGCCGTCATCACGGTGCTGTTCTTCGCCACTCCGCAGCCGCACGAAGCGGTCGACCTGCTGACCGAGTACGCCGCCGATTGGCGCATCGCCGCCTATGGAGGGGTCTGGACGGCATACCTCGGGGCGGCACTGTTCAGCGCATCCCGGCTGTGCTGGCGCTGGGGACGACAGCCTGATGCCGGCCTCCTCGGCCGTGGCCTGCGTATCACCGGCATGGGCACCACCATCGGCATCGTCTACGCCGCGCACCGCGTTGCCACCGTGATCCTGGGTTTTCTGGGACAGAGCCCTTTTCCGGCCAGCACGAGTGAGACGATCAGCGGTCTTCTGCTCTTCAGCGCGCTGCTCTTCATCATGACTGGCAGCACGCTGCCCGCAGCCGGACGCCTACGCCGCTGGAGCCGCGAATACCGCGCCCTGCTGCAGCTGTACCCGCTCTGGCTCAGCCTTACGGAGGCCGTACCTTCCGCCCGCCTCGACCCGCTCCGGCGCAGAACTTGGGAACTGCTCTCCCTCCATCGCGTTCATGACCGGCTGTATCGCCGCACCATAGAGATCCGGGATGCCGTCCTGACCCTCAGCGATCACGCCCCTGGCAGCCTGCGCGACCAGGCCCGCGCCCACGTCGCGGCCTCCGGCCTCATCGGAGCCCAGGCCGACATCGCCGCCGAAGCCTGCTGGATCATCGGCGCCCAACAAGCCCGGCAGCGCAACGAGCCCTCGTCCGGCGAGCCGCTCCCGCCGGCCAGCGGCGGCCGGGATCTGCCCAGCGAGATCGAGGCGCTCAAGCAACTCGCCAGGGCCTACGACTCCGACCTCACCCGCGCATTCGCTGCAAAGCTCGACCACGCCCGAACGCTGGAGACCACACAGTGACCGAGTCCCGCACGGCCCGCCTTATCACCGACACCCTGGCGCCGGCCAACCTCGTCATCGCGATACTGCTGATCATCGGCTGGCACAGCACGAGCAGCGTCACCGGGCTCGGCTGGGGCCTCTTGGCAGCCCTGTTCTGCGGTGGCATCCCGTTCGGCGTCATCATGCTCGGCGTCAAGCGCGGAAACTGGACCGACAAGCACGTACGAGTCCGCGAGCAGCGCGCCGTCCCTCTCCTTGCCACGATGGCATCGGTTCTCATCGGCATCTCACTGCTGATCGCTCTCCGGGCGCCCCGTGAGGTCTTCGCCCTGGTCGTTGCCATGCTTGTCGGCCTCGTCACCACCATGATCGTTACCGTCTGGTGGAAGGTGTCGGTCCACACCGCAGTGGCCGGCGGAGTAGTCGTGATCCTCCTTCTCGCGTACGGCGCGCACGTGGCACCGCTGGTGCTCGGCGTCGCGGCCGTGGGCTGGTCCCGCGTCTCGCTCCGTGACCACACTCCCGCCCAGACGGTGGTCGGCGCCCTGCTCGGAGCGCTGGCTGCCGCTGTTGTATTCAGCGCGATGCGCTGACGAACCCTGTTGGGGCAGATTTGGCATGGCGCTCATCGTGTACGGGGTGAAGTGCCGCGCCACCGTCACCGGCAGGCCGAACTCCCGTACGCAGGCCCGCACGAGGGTTTCCGCCGCGTTGATCCGCTCGGCCCCCAGCTCCAGGTCGGAGGCGATCACTAGGTGCCCGCCGTCCTTGGTAGGCCACGCCCGCAGCCGCGGGTGTGTGCGGTGGCCGCCGGTGGACCCGCGATCAGCTCGCCGCCTGGGGCATCCCGTGGCCTCCGCCGAAGGGATGGAGAAGGAAGCTTCTCACTCAGTGGACGGCGGCGCAGTGACAACTACAATCTGCACACGATGAACCACGACCTCGCCGCCGAGTTCCACCGCCGCGCCGAACAAGACCAAGCCGCACGGCGCCTCGCGGCCAAGACTCGTGACGGACGCGAGATGCGCCGGATCGACACCGACAACACCGCCTGGCTCAAGCAGGTCATCGCCGAACACGGCTGGCCAGGTGCCACGTTAGTGGGCGAGCAGGGAGCAGAGGAGGCATGGCTTCTTGCCCAACACGCCGACCTCGACCCCGCCTTCCAGCGCCAGGCGCTCGAACTCCTGAAAACCGCGGTCGTGGCCGGAGACGCCTCTCCCCGCCAGCTCGCCTACCTCACCGACCGGGTTCTGGTCGCGGCCGGCGAACCCCAGATATACGGAACGCAGTACACCGACGACGCAGACGGCTCGAACCTGCGCCTGCAGCCCGTTGCGGACCCTCACCGGCTCGAAGAACGCCGTGCCGCGATGGGTCTGGAACCAGCGGCGGAGTACGACCAACGCATGCGCGGTCACTGACCGCCCCGGACAATCTCATGGGACAAGATCGTAAGCAGCGCGGCAGGCTCGTGATGACCGCCTCCAGGATTTCGGCCGGGGAGGTCGCGGCGAGCAGGGTGGCTAGGGTGTCGATCACGCGGTCGGCCGCGCGGGCGAGCGGTGTGGCGGGAGCTGATTGCGCAGCTCCCGATGCCTACGTACGGAAACAACGAACGTCCACGACGTCCATGCCGGCGGCCTTGGCCGCTTGTACGCCTTCGATCGAGTCTTCGTAGACAAGGCAGCGGGCTGGTGCGACGGCGAGGCGGGCCGAGGTGAGGAGGAACAGCCCCGGGTCCGGTTTGCCCCGAGGGGCGTCTTCACCGGTGATGACGTCGGTGAACAGGGGGCGTAGCCCGGTGGCGTCGAGGCCGGCGTGGACGGCTCGGCGTGCACCGCCCGACGCGATTGCCAGGGGAAGGTGGCCGTGCAGGGTCTCGGCAAGCTGAACCACCGGCCGGTATGTCTGCAGTTCGGCGATCTCGTCGAGGATCAGGTCGAGACACTGGGCGACAACGTCGTCGATCGGCACGTGGGTTCCCGTGGCGGCTGCCAGTTCACTGATCAGCTCTGCTCCGGAGGTCCCGATCCTGGACGTATAGAACGACTCGTTCAGAGTGAGACCCCAGCTGGCGCAGGCGCGGGAGAGGGCGCGGAAATTGAGCGGATGGCTGTTGACGAGCGTTCCGTCCCAGTCGAAGAGCACCGCGTCGTAGCGGTCCAGGTCCGGCGGATTCCCGTGGCCGCAGGCGCCGGGTGTCAGGCATCTGGCGTCGGGCGGTGAAGCGGTGCCGAGCGGGTCGCGTTCGAGAGGTGACGTGGACGAGTGCTGGCCGGCCGGGGGGCCGATGTGGGGGTCACGTGCCTGCATTTTGCCCTCGCTATCGCGTCGTCAGCTGGTCTTGGTGATCAGGTCTTGTGCGTGGCGCTGGGCAGCCGCGGGGTCGGGCGGGGTTGCGGTGACCGCTGACATGAGACGTCCGAGCAGGTGAATGGAGCGGTAGGCGGTCAAGGCGTCCTGCGAGTGCGCGATGCCCTGATCGGCGAGGAGTCGGCTCAGACGGACCGGATGGACAGCGAAGGCATGAGCGGCCCGCGCGTAGTCGAGGTTCGGATCCCCGTAGATCGCCAGCTCCCAGTCGAGGCCCGCAGAAGCGGCTGGCCCGAACAAGAAGTTCCCGGGCTCCGGATCGTTGTGCAGGAGACGAGGCGCGTCCGGCTCAGGCAGGGGCGCACTCGCCAGTGCCTCGGCTGTGGCGGCGGCTTCGTGGTACCCGTGGCGGGCGAGTGCGGCCTGATAGGAGACGAGTCGCTCGCGCAGGTACTCTCCCCAGCTTGTGGCCACCGGGTCGAAGAGACGACCGAAGCCGGGACCGGTGATCTCGTGGACACGGTGCAGGTAGGGGATGACTCGCCGTACGGCCTCTTCTCCACTGCCCGGCGCCGTGCCGTGCAGACGGCGCAGGACCAGCATCTGGCGGCCCCGGATGGAGCCGTCCGCGAGTACGGACGGGGCTGGTATGCCGGCGTCGGACAGCCGCTGCAGAGCTGCTTTCTCGGTGTGTGCGCGCCAGGGTTCGCGGTAGATCTTGACCACGGCGCCGGGCAGGTGGAGAAGCCGGTTGGTTGGGGGGATCACTGTGGCACTCATAGGTGTGCGGAGGGGCTGGTGAGGGCTGCGCGCACGGTCTCGGTAACGGCGGTGTACGGGGTGCGGGTGCCAAAGCGCAGGCTGACAGCCGGTCGGTCGGCGAGGGCGTCGAGAACACGGGCTCCGTTGCTCGCCAGGTAGGCGGTGCTGCTTGTGCGGATGTCGAGCCAGTCGTTGACGTAGATGTTGTCGCCCGGCGACATGCACTGGGCGCGCAGCAGCTCCCGGGCCGGTTCGGGGTGCGTCGCCTGCAGATGGAGGTCGTGGGAGCCTTGGATGACTTGCGGGAAGACGACGAGATCCACGGTTGCGGACACAGCCAGGGGCGTGCCGGTGCGCTCATGCCATTCGGAGGGGAGGATGTGAAGTTTGTTGGCGCCGCGGAAGTTCTGCCAGTCGGTGTCCGTCGTGGACTGGGGGCGCGTGAGGTCCCACTGCTCGGCGCTCGCGTAGCCGAGTGCTTGCAGGGTGCCGCCGTTGAGCCGGATCGGGCCGGGCATGGCGACAGCCCGGGGAGCCGCGCCTGCGGAAACAGTCAGCATGGTGCGGTCGTTGGAGAGGAAAGCGCCCGTCGCGGTCGCGGCCAGCGCGAGCGCGAGGGTCGACTTGCCGGCGCCGGAGTCGCCGACGACCAGGATGCCGCGGCCGTCCATGGTGGCGGCCGACGCGTGCAGGCACACCCAGCCGTCGTCCTCGGCCCGGCGGTAGCCGATCTCCCGCAGATGCCGTGCGGCGTTCATCGTGGCATCGGTGTCGTTGCACGTGATGACGGTGAAACTGCCTGGGTGGCGGACGATGAGCTGCGGCGCGATCCCGGCATCGGGGTCGGTCAGGAGCACCGGGCCGCCGGGCATCTGGTGCCATGTTGCCGGGGCACCGACGTGCATCCGTACGTGGCGTGGTGCTCCGGTGCCCCGTGAACGGACACGCTCGGCAAGAGCGGCGACGCGGGCACGGGGCAGGGCGAGACTGCGCATCGTCGCGGTGACGCCGGTGGCTGCGGCGTCGGGGGGCATGACGTTCCACAGGTCGCTGGGTGGTGTGAACAGGCGCTGTATATAGGTCGTTGCCGTGCTGGTCGACGCGAGTACCCCGATCGTGAGACCGCTGAGCTGGACGGTGATCTTCTGGGTGCACCACGTGTCGAGGGAGGTCACATTGACGTCGCCGTCGAGGAAGGCGTCGAGCACGGGTATGACCTGATCAGCGGCGGGCATCGGCATCTCCGGCTGCGAGGAAGTGTTCGATCTTGCTCTGGCCATTGCGGGCGTGCGGGATGTGGTGAGCCGCCAGGACGGCGGCGACGGTGTCGGCGGTCTCGGCCACGGACTGCCGGATCCGGGAGGCGGTCGCGGTGACAGGGGTGGCGGTGAAGCAGGCCCCGTACTCGATCTCGACCTGCTGGAGGGTGCCGGGGTGCGGCGCGAGGGCGGTGGTGTCGACGGTGACGGTGGACCAGTGGCCGTCCGTGTCGGGCGGGGAGGGCAGGTCCCAGGTGGCGCGGTGGAGTGTGCCGATATGAACGAGGCGCGGATGGCCGAGGACTTCTGCCACCTGGGCCAGGGCCTCCTCACGGGTGGCAGCGGGGCGGATGCTCTTGTGGAGACGGCCGTCCTTGAGGAATTTGGCCTTGGCCCACCAAGTTCCATCGGACCGGGGGGTCAGGGCGGCGTACTCGCGCCGCCCGGTACCGGGCGGCAGATAGATCTCAGAGCCCAGGACACGCCTGTGGATGGTGAGGCCGAAGACCGGCGTACCGGTAGCAGGCAGATGATCGCGCAACAGACGTGCGACAGCGGCGGGATTGGCCGGGACGGTGAGGGTGATCTTCTCCTCGGCCTCCGGGCCCTGTCCGGAGCGATGGCCGGGGCGGGGCAGGGGGAAGTTCACCGCAGCACGCTCATCTGCGATGGCGCAGGCCCAGGCCGTGAAGTCTCCCGACGCGTCGGCGGACACTGCGGTGCGGTGGAAGGCTGCCAGGACGACGGCGTCTGGCCGCCATTGCACGGTAACGAAGAAGACGGCCTCACCGGCGGATTTGTCGATATAGCAGGCCCATAAGGGTACATGGACCACCCCAGGGACGGACTGTTTCGGGCGACCGCGGTCGGGCCCGTGCCACAGCTGACGGCGCAGGGTCGCTCCGTCAAGGACGAGGGCGGGGCCGGCCACGGGGACGCTGAGGTGGGCGTAGACGACGCCAGGGGCGGTCGGCGAATCGGTGGTGGCCGCGACGAGAAGCACGAGTGGTCCCTTCGGATGAGCTACGGCCGGGTGAGGATCGCGCGCCATACCGAGCGCTGCCCCGGGTCTCCCGGGCTGAGATACTGCACGGCTTCCCCACCCGGGACGAGCCCTGAGGCATGGATGAAGCAGAGCAGGTCGTCAGGGGAAAGGAGCGTCATGTGCTGGCCGTTCGGCAGCGCGTACCGGTCGTTGCCGAGGGGAGTGAGGCACGGGTCGAGGTGACCTGCGGTGAAGAGGTTCAGCGACAGCGTTCCGCGGGGGACGAGGACCCGGTACAGCTCGCGTAGCGCCCTGGCGAGAGCGCCACGGTGGTGGAGGTTGTGCAGGACGCCGTGGCACACAACGAGGGATACCCGCTGGTCGCCCACCGGGAGGCTGGTGACGTCGGCTTCGACGAAGGTGGTCCGGGGCCCGGTGCGGCGGCGGGCCTCTTGCAGCATGCCGGGGTGCAGGTCGATCGCGAGCACCTGGTAGCCCGCTGCGGCCAGGGCGGGCAGGTTCCGGCCGGCACCGCAGCCCGCGTCGAGCGCGAGGGCGGCTTCGGGCACCGGGGCGGCGAGCAGCTCCGCGAGGTAGGGCGGTACGGGCAGCTCGGCGAAAGCGGCGACCGTGGCGCGGTCGTTCCAGTAGGCGCCGGTGGGGGCCGGTCCGGTGTGGGTCATTGTTCCTCCTGGCCGTGGAGCGTGTAGCCGCTGTTCCACGGCTGGCAGCGCAGGGTCCGCAGTCCCGCGTCGGCGAATGCTTGCTCGCACCTTTCGGGGGTGCGGGTGAGGGCGGCGAAGGTGGGGCCCACGGAGGAGAGGGTGAGGACCTCGGCGAGGCGGTCGGTGAAGATGTGTTCGACCTTCTCGCCCGTGGCCAGCAAGTCGGGGTGGGAGAACGCGCAGTTGGCGAGGCTCCCCATCCGGAAGCGGTAGTCGAACAGCAGGCTGCCGAGCGGGCGGAGGTCGCCGTCGATCAGGGCGGGCCAGGCGTCGTGCAGGAGCCGGTAGGCGATCTCGGGTCCGTACGTTCGGCCGGTTGCGGTGAAAGCGTCGAAGTGGCGGGCCTCGGCGGCGAGGCTGTCCCGTGCGTCCCAGATCACCGGGTCGTGGGGCATGCCGAGCACGATGTGCGTCTCCTCGGGCAAGGCCGCTTGCAGCAGCGGCACCTGCGCGCCGGCGACCACCTGGACCGCGCCGGCTATGAGCCCGGCCGCCGCGGATCCGCCCAGGCACTGGACCGGCAGAAGGTGATAGTCCTCTTGGTCGATCTCCTCACCGTGGTTGAGAGCCAGGAACTTGACGAGCTGACGGGCGGCGACGGGACGCCCGTAGAGCTCGTTGACGGCCGCGGCCACGGCGGCGATCTGCCCGCTGCTCGATCCGAGCCCGAGGTGCGCGGGCAGGTCCGGGGCGCTCACCCGCACCCGCAGCCGCTCGTGGGTGCCGAGCGCCGTACGCATCAGCAGCGCGGCGTGCCGGGCCAGGACCGGGTGGTCGCAGTCCGGGGTGGTCTGCACGGCGGGGCCGTCGTCGACGATGTCGACCTCGACGCGGCGCATGAGGTCACAGGCGAAGAGGAGTTCGCCCGCGAGGTAGGCACCTTGGCTGGGAACGATCTTGCTGGAGTCCAGGGCCATGGCATTGATGCGGCTGGGGTAGGCCAGACGTACCTGGTCCGTAACCGGCTGCGGCGGCCTGCCACTCATGGGGGCGAGCGCGAGTGGGGAGCGTGGGGCGCCGAGCGGGAAGGGCGGAAAGTCGCTGTCGATGGAGGGGCTCATGCGGGGCTCCCGGGGCTGAGGAGGGCGCGGGCGCTGTCGGTGACGTCGAGCAGGCGGTCGAGGGCGCTGGTGGTGTAGCCGCCGCTGCCGAGGGATCCGTCGGCCCGGATGGCCATGTTGGCCCGGGCGAGTTGGCGGTGGGGCAGGCGGAAACGCAGCAGGTCGTCGATGAGCAGGGCAGCGGCTGGCCGCAGATGGGGACGACGGTGGGCGAGGCGGGCCAGACCTGGGGTTCGGCGTCCCGCGTCGACCAGGGCGCGGTGGTGCGGCGGCAGATACAGGACGTTGTCGGTGAGGTACTGCTCGTACCAGACGGCGAGTTCGCCGGTGGCCGCCTGGCTGAGGATCATCACATCGAGCACGAGCAGCGGCATCTGGGCGCCGCCCGGCGCGTAGTAGGTCCGACCGTCGATCTCGAGAGGCGGGTAGTACGGGCGCAGGAGACCGGTGAAGTAGTGCGGTGTCAGCGTGCGTTTGACCGTCAGCAAGCGCGCGGCGAAGTCTCGCAGCCGATCGTGGACGGCGGCGGCGAGGGCGTCAGCTGCGTTCCGGTCGGCAGCAGCAGGAAGGCCGGAGCAGTGCCGGATCGCGTCGTCGAGCGCGTGGCTGGCGGCGGTGACCTCGTCGATGAATACGTGCTCGCCTGGCGTGTCGGTGAAGGAACGCCTCCGGGGACCACGGGGGTTGCGGGTGGCGTAGGAGTACACCGTCTCCCGGGGTACCTCGTCGGCCGTGGCGCCGAGGTGGAGCATGGCCGCTTCGACGGCGGGCGGCGGGACCGCGTGGCCGGTGTGGCGGGCGAGGGAGGCGGTGATCATGCCCAGGTCCCGCAACGCCGCCCGGGCGGGGGCGGCGTCGCGGATCGAGGCGGCGTGCCGGCAGAGGTGCTCGGCTCGGGTACGCAGCCAGGTGGTGTCGGCTGCGATGTTGGCCTGGGGCAGGGCCCTCATCACCGCGTCGGCGCCGAGCGGGTCGAGCGCGGCCGTGGTCGAGTCGAGGTCGCGGGTGAGCGTCATAGGTCCTCTCCCTGCTCCCCGGGGCCGGTGCCCCGGGCGCGGTCATTCGATGGGCTGGTCGTCCCGGTAGGACCACACGCGGCCGGCGCTGAGGCTGTCGAGGTAGTCCAGCAGGGGTTCGATCTCGGGTCGGGTCGCGGTGGAGGACGCCAGGACGGACTTCGCCTGGTCCAGTGACAGCAGGACCGCGCCGGTCACTTTGCCGTCCGGGTCGTGGACCGCGATCTCGCCGTCCCACTCGGCGCAGTCGAAGGTCGCGACCACCGTGGAGGGGTAACGGTCGGTCGTGGTGTTGACGAGGTAGGCCAGCGGGCCCACCCCGGTCAGGTTCAGACCGGTCTCTTCCCTGACCTCGCGGACGAGGGCCTCGGTGAGGAGTTCGCCGCGCTCGACGCCGCCGCCGGGGATGGACCACATCTCCTTGCCGTCGCGCTGTTCCTGGACCAGGACGATGTGGTCGCCGCGCCGCAGCAGTGCGGCGACGACCTGGACGCCGGGCCCGCTGACCGGTGCGGGAGCCGGGGCGGCAGTGGCGGTTTCGTTGGCGGTCATGTTCGCTCCAGTTCGGTTCGCAGGGCCGTGATGCACCCGGGGAGCTGGGTGGGGTCACGGCCGTGCCAGTACAGGAAGTACGACAGGGTGATGACCAGGCGGTGGAAGGCGAGGCGCTGCTCGAACAACGGGTCGGCCGGCTCCCCGCGTTGCTGCCAGTAGGCGTCCAGCAGCTGTTGCCGGTCGGGGGCGGAGGGCAGGCACCAGCGGTCGAGTTTGACGAAGTCGCTGGCGGCTTCCGCCGTGGTGGCGTGGTCGAAGTCGAGCAGGGCGATCTTGCCGCCGGGTCGGATGAGGATGTTATCCGGGTGAATGTCCTGATGGCTATTCACGCACTCCTGGTGGCCAAGCTGTTCGGCCAGCGGCAGACCGCGTCGGCGAGTGGTTTCGGCGAGTGGGGTGGGGATCAGCCGGTGTAGGCAAAGAGCGTCGACGAGGTCGGAGAGCTGGCGGGCACGGGAGGCGGGTGTTGCCGTGAGGGGAGGTGCTGGCTGGGTGGAGTGCAGCAGGGCGATCTGGTGTCCAAGCCGCGGCCACAGGTCCGTCTCGATGGCGTCGTCCTGGCGGGCTTCGGCGAAGGTGCGGCCGTCAAGCCATTCCTGGAGCAGGAACGGGCCGAGGGCCGGGTCGGTGCCCACGCGCAGGACCCGCGGGACCGCGACCCCGCTTGATGCCGCGTCGCTCATGGCCGCGGCCATCTGACGCAGATGGGCCTCGCCCTCACGGTTGTTGAGCTTGAGGAGGTAGGAGCGGTCGGCACCGGTCAGGTGCCAGCAGGTGTTGAAGCGGCCCTGGGGCAAGGGCCGGGCGCTGAGCGTTCCGGCGCCAGGGAGGAGACGGCTGACGGCGGCGCGATCGAGGACGGCTGTGGTCATCGGCCGGCTCCCGCGATGACGAGTCCGGAGGGCAGCCCGTCGCGCGTGAACACCTCATGGACGTGCTCGGCGAAGTCGACGACCTGCTCGATACCGAGCCGTAGCGGGTCGCGGACGTCCAGGCGGGGCAGGGCATCGTGCAGATGCCGGCCGAGGTCGAAGGGGGCGGAGAGTTCGATGGATTCGGTCCTCGGCTCGGACAGCGGGGTGAGTGCCAGGTGCAGGCCGCTGTCGCTGATCCGGCCGTCCACGGTGCACAGTCCGGCGGTCGCGGAGCGGGCCGCCAGGATGGTGCCGATGGCAGTGGGGGCGAGGAGTTCGGCCAGGTAGGCGGTGCCCTTCCATCTCCGGCCGACCGCGATCTCCAGTTCGGTATCGAAGAACCGGTTCGGGAAGCGCCGGAACTGCTCGCGGCGAAGGTGCCTGCGGCGGGGCAGCAGCACATCGGCGTTATGACGGGCGGTCAGGACGGCGGGCGCGGCGGCGTTGTCGGTGCGGCGCACGCTGATCTCGGCCGAGGTGTCGATGGAGAAGGAGTAGTCGTCGCTGTGGGGGCGGAGGAATCCCGCCGCGTCCTTGCCGATCTTGGCGGTGATGGCGTCGGGGAAGATCTGCAGCTCATCGGCTCCCTGCTCACCGAGTGCCTTGTACTCGGCGGAGCGGAAGGTGCCGTCCGGCTCGAAGTTCAGCAGGACGCGCAAGGAGCCGGGCAACAGCATCGTGGCGTGGATCGCGCCGACGAGGGACAGCTGTTGCTGGTGGAGGTCGAGGACTTCGAGGAAGTAGTGCTCGGTGCGTACGCCCATCAGCTCGTTGGCGAAGGGATTCTTCAGGTCGGGGGCGTAAACCCACACCTCGCCGCCGGCCCGTGCCGGGCCCCATCGGGTGTCCTGTATCTGTTCGCCGGTGGTGCGCCGGTGGGTGAAGGTGTGGAAGGAGTAGCCCGGTACGTGGGGGTCGCGGCGGCCTTCGGGGTGGACGACGAAGTGACGGAAGCAGTCGGTGTGGGTGCGGGTGTCCGCGACCACTTCGGAGGTGATGCTCCGGCTGCGTCCACGGCTGTCGGAAGCCCTCGCGCGAGCTTGGGCTGTGGCATCGGCCAGGTGCCCGGCGAAGGTGGTGATCTGGGCTTCTGTCAGGGAGCCGGAGGCGTAGAAGTGGTAGAAGAGGCGTGTCCCTCCGTCCCCGTGGGGGTCCGGGAGGGTGAGGGGGACGAGCCGGTAGCGCTCGCACAACTCCGGCGGCAGCCGTCCGCCGGGGTGGCTGAAGGAGGCGGAGACGACGGGCGCGTGCGGGGCGGGCGCCAGTAGGGCGTCGGGGTCGGCGGCCTGTATAGCGGCGGTGAGCTGGTCTCGGCGTTCGAGGCAGCGGGTGGTGAGGGCGGTGTAACCAGTGCGGCCCAGGGTGTGCAGGGTGGCCCACAGGGCTGCCGCGGTGGCGCCGGGGCGGGAGCCCAGGACGGTCTCGTCGGGGATCCGGGTGGGGGGGTCGATGCGGGTGACGTGTTCGAGTAGTCCCTTGCGGACGAGCAGGGCCCCGCACGCGTAGGGCATGAGGCCGGCCTTGTGGGGGTCGACGGCCATGGAGTGCACCCCGGGGCTGCGGAAGTCGAAGGGCAGATCGGGGGCGGTGAAGGGGAAGACGAACCCGCCGTGCGCGGCGTCTACGTGCAGGAAGCAGCGGATGTGTCCGGGGTGCTGGAAGGCGAGGTCGCGCAGGTCGGCGGCGATCTCGTCGATAGGGTCGGCGAAGCCGCTGTTGTAGTACCCGGCGGTGGCCACCACGATGATGCCGGTAACCCCGGCCGCGATGGCCTCATTGGCGGCCCTGTGGACCTGTTCGCGGATTAGGGTCCAGGTGGGCCCGGCGGGCAGGCGTACCAGGTCGATGTCGAGGATCTCGGCGGCTTTGGCGACGGAGGCGTGGCACAGGTCCGAGGTGAGCACGCGTATCCGGTGGCCGTCGGTGCGCAGCAGGTTGCGGGCGATGCGCAAGGCGGCGAGGGTCGCTTCGCTGGCGCCGCTGGTCAGGTGCCCGTCGAGGGCTCCGCCGTGGTAGAGACCGGCGATGACGGCTAGGGCTTCCTTCTCCAGCCGCCGGGTGCCGGCCTTGCCCTCGCCGAAGCGGGTGTGGACACCGACGTTGTTGGTGTTGACCGCCGACCAGTCGCCCAGGACGCGTACGGCCTCCGGGTGAGGGGCGGCCATCGCGAAGCCGAGCCGGGTCTGTTCGGGATCCTCCCAGGCCGGTATCTCGACCCGGGCCTCGGCAAGGTGCTGGTCGATGGACTCGCGGGTCCAGCCGGTTTCGGGGAACTCGGTGGGCACGGCCCAGCCGATGTCCAGATCACCCATGAAGCGTGCCTCCTCGGGTTTCGGGGGCGATCTCGCCCAGGTGCTCGGTCTTGGTGAACCGCAAGTCCCGGCCGGTGAGTTTGGCGGCGCTCGCGCGCAGGGCCAGCAGCCACGGGCCGAGCGCGCTCACCGCGGGCTGCGGCAGGAAGGTGGCGATGGCCGCGGCGGCCGGCGGCTGCTGCCAGCCACCACGGGCCTGGCCGGGCGTCCGGAAATCCTCAAGGAGCCGGCCGCGCAGCCGGTACGCCACGACCGGCTCGATGACCCCTGCCGCAAGCGCGGCCACAGCCAGCGGCGAGAGTTGGCGCCGGGCGGCCAGATGCATGGCTGCGGCCGTCATCACCACCGGTCCCAGAGCCCAGGCGGCGCCGTCGGCGAGAGCCCGGGCTGCCAGCAGCCGCTGGCCGGTGCGCGAGAGCCGGGTGGGCCGGGCAGCGGCGAAGCGGTAGTCGTGGCGGGTTGCGGCGTTCGCGAAGGCCACGCTGCTGAACGCGCGGGCCATGGCCGCCACGCTCTGGTACGGCTCGACGATGTTGACCGAGGGCAGGACCGCGATGGGCTCGCCGGCCATGCTCAGACGGTGGCCGACCGCGAGGTCGTCGTGCGGTTCCTGGAAGAACCCGATGTCCTCTATCTTGTCGCGGCGCACGATGAGCCCGGAGCCCACTCCGTAGACCATCGGGCGTGCCAGCGCGGTCAGCAGCCGGGGGCGTCGTCCGGGAGCGCACCGGCGGGCCACCTTGATGCGCCGGTATTCGATGCCGAGGGTGCGGCGGAACGAGGCGAGGTCCTGACCGGACATCACTGCCGAGCGCCGCCCGCGGCCTGCGGGGAAGGCGGGCAGCATCGGCTGCTGGATCATCGCGGGCCGGTCCATCGCGGCCTGGGTGAACTGTGAGCGCAGCCGGGCGTCGGGAACCGTGTCGGCGTCGAACACCGCGATGTAGTCGTCTGAGGGCGGCAGCAACTCCTCCAGCGCCGCGACGGCATAGTTGAGCTGGGAAGCCCGGCGTCCCTGGCCCGGATAGGACACGACGTGGAAGACCTCCCTGGTCAGACGCTCGTTGTGTACTCGTGCGAGGTCCCGGCACAGGTCCTCGGTGGTCTGCCGGCCGCTGGGTGTCTCGGCCGCCTCACGGGCGGCGGTGACCACCAGGACGCGCAGCTGCGGCCACTGGGCGGCGAGATCCGCGAAATGCGCCAGCGAGCGGGGTATCACCGCCTGTTCGCGCAGCGCGGGGATGATCACCGTCAGACCGGGCTCTCCGCCGGGTGACGCGTGTTCGGCCTGGTTGGCCTCGGAGCGCAGGCAGCGGTAGGACAGGGCCATGGAGGCGGTCATGTACAGGGACCGGATGGTGTAGGCGGCGGTGAGCAGGCGGCTGACACGGATCACGGTGACTCCTGTTCGGCTAAGCCCAGCTCGCGCAGGCACCGCTCGGCGTCCTCGAAGTAGAGGGGACGGGCCTGGGGGCGGCGGGTCAGGATGCGGTCGCGGGCGGTGGCGGGCTCCCATCCACGCGCGCGCAGGATGGCGTAGGCGGCGGCCGGCGAGCGGTTGACTCCGGCCGCGCAGTGGCAGTACAGCCGGGCCCCCTCCTCGCGTGCAGCCAGCTCGGCGAAGGACACGCAGGCGGCGTACCAGTCGGCACCCCGAGAGGCGCCGTCGTCCGCGGTGGGCGCCGAATGCCACATCAGGTCGGGGCATACGGCGGCGGGAGGCGGCACCGGGCGCGGGGTCCGGCAGTCCAGTACGTGTGTGACACCGAGTTCGAGAAGGGCCCGGACGGCGGGCGGGGTGTCCGGCGCGGCGCCGACCAGAAGCCACTCGGTCACCGGCTGGGCATCCAGCGCAGGTTCAGCGTGCATCGACGGCCCCCACAGTCGTGCGGGGGGCCGTGTAGATCCGCTCGGCGGTGCCGTGCACGAGCCGTCGGGCGATGTCCTGGCCCATGGTGACGGCGTGATCCATGTTGCCGATCTCGTAACGCCAGGTACCGAAGCGCCCGCGTGAGTAGATGCCGTGCCTCTCCAGCCACGGCTGGATGAGCGCCAGCGCCGCGTCCCGGCCGGTGGTCGGCACCGGGTAGGCGTAGGGGATCAGCTCCACGTGGCCGCTGACACGTTCGGCGCGCTCGGGGACCAGGCCGCAGCGACGCAGCGCCGTGTCACACTCCTCGACCAGTCCGGTCCGGTCCAGCAGGGTTCCCGCGGGCAGCGACGTTTCGGTCATCCAGGCCGAGTACCGGCCGGGGGCGGAGTCCGGGACATTCGCCGGCGCGTATCGGGAGAAGTTCGTCGCCCGGTAGAACGGTGCCTCCCCTCCGGGGAAGTACAGCCACGAGCGCCGGTCGGTCGTCGGTGACCGGTAGCCGAGGCCCACCATCGCCACGGTGGTGTGGCGCAGGGTGCTGGCTGCCTGGCGCACGTCCTCTGGTGCTCCGGCTGTCATCGCAACGAGCCTGTCGAGCGCGCCGGTGGCGACCAGGTGGCCGTAGGTGAGGACGGTGCCGTCAGCTGTCAGCAGGGTCTTTGCGGCCTCATCGACGTGGACGACGCTCTGACCGGTGCGGACATCGCCGTCCAGGCGGGCGGCGAGCCGCTGCCAGATCGCGCCGGTGCCGCCCGAGGCAGGAAACGCGAACTGCGCGTTGGGGCCCCACGCTTGCGTGCCGGTGGATCCCGTCTTCAGCGCGCGTCGCAGCGCGCCGGTGTCGGCGGGTGCGACCCGTTCCGCAATCCAGGAGGCAGACATCTCGCTCAGGCTGGTGGCCCAGATTTTCCGGTTGTACGAGGCGAAGAACTCCTCCACCAACGCGGGCCCGTAGGTCGCCTCCAGCCATGAGGCGAAGTCCGTCTCGGCGAGAGCGCGGCCTCGGGCCTGTGCTGCGGTCAGATCGTCCAGGCACCTCCGGGCTGTTGCCCGGGGCAGGTGGTGCAGATGCTGCTGGAAGGGGTAAGGCACCCAGCTCCCGCCGTGCCGGATGAACGAGGAACGCTCGTGGTGCAGCAGCTCCTCCGGCTCGAACAACTCGGCCAGCAGCGCGTCGAAGCTCTTCAGCTTGGAGAACACGACGTGACCGCCGAGATCCCAGGTGAAGCCGGCCTCGTCGACGACCGAGGAGCCCAGGCCCCCGACCGTCGGCGCGGCCTCCAGCAGCATCCAGTCGCGGTGACCGAGGCGCTGGAGTTCGTGCGCGCATGCCAGCCCGCAAGGCCCTGCCCCCAGGATCACCACCGGGACCACGGGACGTGCTCGGGTTGTGCTGTTCCTCACGACACCCTCCTCATCGCACAACGGCTGCGGCAGCTGATAACTGCGAGGTGCCGCCCCCGACTTCGGTGGGAACCGGCAGACCGGGCCGAAGTGGCCTCCCGGGCCGTAACGGGAGGCGCCTCATGTGGCCTTCAGGTGCAACTGGTACGTCTGGCGTGTGCCGTCGGCCGAGACTGAGTCGGTCGGCTCGAAGCCGAGGCGTTCGTAGAAGCCCCGGGCACGTCGGCCTGGGTGGTCCGGCCCGAAGGTCGTCACCTCGACGGTTCCCGGAGCAGCAGTGAGGGCGTGCAGTGCGGACCGGACCAGGAGGGCCCCGATGCCTCTGCCCCGAAACGCGCTGCTGACGGCCAGCCAGCTGATCTCATACCGCGGAGGGCGCACCGACATCAACAGGCCGCCGGCGAGCGCCGCTCCGGGCACGCCCTCCGCATCCCGCACGCACAAAGCGGTGCCGCGCTCCACGTTGCGTTCCAGGGCCGCCCGGAACTCTGGATCATCGACCAAGGGGCCGAACAGATCCTCGACCTCACCCGCGAGGCGCAGCCAAGCGGGAAGATCGGCCCGGAGGGCAAGGACAGCCTGCATGCACGTACTCCTGGAAGAGAGGGCGGACGATGCCACGTACAAGGCCGGACGCACCGGATCTCCACCCCTCGCCGCTTTGACCTCCTGGAGTGACCATGCCCGAGCGGGGATAAGACGGCCAGGCGTCCCGGTAGGGCACCCTGGCCGGACTGGAGGATGTGCGTGGCTTCCCGCACGGCAGGCCCCCGATGCCCGGCGAATGCCTGAGTGTAGATCTTGGGACTGGAGGTCCTGCCAGTCCGGAATTGGCCGAACTGACTTACCCCTTCCGGGAGATGCGCCGTGCCCCGACGGCCGTTGGCCGGTCAGCATCGCCCCTCCTCGCTGGCGCCGGAGGAGGTGTGGCTGAGCCGGAACCACACCTGCTTGCCCCGGGTGAGCTGGTGGACTTCCAGCTCGTCGGCGAGCTGCGACAACAGGAACAGGCCCCGCCCGCCGATCTGGTCCTCGGTGGGTTCCTTGACGACCGGTATCGCATCGTCGAAATCGGTCACCCCCACCACGACACCGTCCGGCGTCTCACGCACCAGCAACTCGCAGTTGCCCGGCGCGTGGACCAGGACGTTGGTCAGCAGCTCGCTGACACCGAGCTCGGCGGTGGACGTGAGCTCCTCCATGGACCACAGCCGCAGGTGTATACGGGTGACCTCGCGCATCGCCGCGAGCGCCTCGGGGCCCAGGTCCGTCAAGACCGTGTGGTAGCGCCTCACCGGGCTGGTGACAGACATCGACCCCTCCAAGCGGCACGGCAGGCAGGCACGACACCGGTAGCGCTCTGCACTTGAGAGAGTGCTCTCCGTATGTCGAGCCTCGATAATGAACCCGGCCTCGCCGAAGGGCAAGAGTGCCATCAAGGAAAGTCTTTCCCTTCGGAGGGCTTGATGTATTCATAGCCCGTCCTGGGTACTACTCTTTCCCCAGAGACAGGAGGCGCGGATGCCCGTTGAACCGACCCCGAGGCGCAGGCGCCTGGGCGCGGAGATCCGGCGCACGCGCGAGGCGCTCGGCTGGACCCAGGAGGAAGCGGCCCGGCAACTTGGCTACAAGGCGCTCTCCACGGTCAGCAAGATCGAGAAGGGCACGCAGGGCGTCAAGATTCAGCAGCTCCCGCACTTCTTCGAGGTCCTGGGCATCGACGACCCGGCCGTGCGCGAGCAGTGGCGCGAACTGGTCCGCAAGGCCGGCGAGCCGGACTGGTGGCAGCGCTTCGAAGGCGTGGTCAACGACCCGCTCGGCGACTACCTGTCCGAAATCGAGGAAGCCAGCAGCCTGTTCGTGTGGAACCCGGTAGTCCTGCACGCCCTCCTGCAAACCGAGGAGTACGAGCGGGCCGTCATTGAAGGCAGCCGGGCATGGAAGACGGCAGAAGAGATCGACCGCTTCGTCGCGATGCGCCGCGAACACCGGTTGCACATGCTGGACCGCGAACCCCGGCTCAAGATCTGGGCCGTTCTGCCCGAAGGGCTGCTGCGGCAGGAGGTCGGAGGCCCCGGCGTCGCCCGGGGCCAGGTCGAGCACCTGATCCACCTCGCCCGGACCGACCCGAACATCACCCTCCAAGTCCTGCCCTTCCATGCCGGAGCACACGCCGGCATGGACGGGCCGTTCATGCTGATGACCTTCCCCACGGGGCGCGACACTGCCGTCATCGAGGCCATCCGCGCGCTACTGCACCTCAACGAGCCGGACACTGTGGAGATCTACCGCACCACCAGCGACCACCTGAAATCCGACGCCCTGTCGCCGAACGCCTCGCTGTCTCTCCTCGACACCATCGCCAAGGAACTCGCTTCATGAACAAGAAAGCCCTCGACCCGGCCTGGATCGAGAGCCAGCTCGCCAGTGCCCGCTGGCAGAGCGCCAGCAGCGGCGGCCAGACCTGCGTCGAGATCGCCTTCCTCGACCAGGGCATCGTGGCCCTGCGAGATTCGAAGGCTCCGGAGAAACCCGCGCACCTGTATACCGACGCCGAATACGACGCCTTCGTTGACGGCATCATGCGGGGGGAACTCCGCCGCCCCTGAGAATCTGACGGACGTCAGGAAGAGGTGAGACCGCCCCGGGCCGTCACGGGGCTGGGACGGCCCGGTCTCGCAGTTGATTGATGTAGCCGACATCAAACCGTCCCCGTTCAAGTCGGTCCAGGGCGGCCTCCGTCTCCGCGGGCGTGGTGCTCGCGGAGAGACCACGAACGGTGTGCCCGTGCACGCTCAGACGGTGGCCGTCTATGCGGGCGAGTGCTCTTCCTCGACGACCGCGTACAGGTGCTCGCCGTGCGCCCAGCGTTTCAGCTCCGGCCGCCCCATGAGCATGATCCCGTGACGTCGGGCGAAGTCGGCCCCGGGCTTGGTGAACCCGTTGAGGGCGACGATCACAGCCACGTCTGCGTGATGCTCGGGAACCGCGGTGCCGTTGAACTTCTGCACCGCTCCCGACCCGACGGGACCGCTGTACTGCTTGCACTGCAGAACGATCTTGCGGTTGTCGTCGTCCCAGGCCACGACGTCCGCGCCGAGGTCTCCGGAGCCGCCGACGCGGCGAGCGCGCATGAACCCGTCCCGCGCGAGCAGGTCGGCGCACGCTTGCTCGAAGCCGTCTGCGGTCATCGCGGCGAGCTGCTTCATCTTGAAGGTCAGGACCGTGGGCGCCGCCATGACCGGCTTGCTGTCGTACGTCTCGTCCCCGCCGTCGTCGCCTGCGTCGCTGTAGTAGACGTAGACCGTCCGGTCTGAGAAGAATACGAAGCACAGCAGCACAAGCGTCCCGAGGATGATCAGTGCGAACCACCAGGGGTGTCCGATCAGCCACCCCCACACGTCGTCGCTGATCCAGCCCCATACGTCCACGCTCACCCAGTGCCATGCGTCCTCGGTCAGCCACTTCCAGGCGACTTTGGCGATGGCCACGGCGAGGATGAGCCCGAGGATGAACTTCAGCACCGGGTCCAGCGACCCGTCCTCGTCGAACACCGTTCCCCCTCTCTGCTCTGACAAGGTCTTTCGGCGTGCCGCTACGCGGCGCGTCGAACGGCGGTCCTGCGCGGCCTGCGGACGGGCAGGCGCAGCAGGGTGTGGAGCGGGACGCCTTCTTCGGCCCACTGCCGCAGCCGCTCGCGGTCGACCCAGTGGACCCGATGCCGCTCACCCCATTCCTTCGCGTCCCGGGTGAAGCCGCCGTTGGTGACGACGACGGCGATGTCGGCTCGGTGGACCGGGCCGGCGGTTCCCTTGACCTGGTACATCACCTTGGAGTCGACTTTGCCGCCGACGGTGGTGTGCTTGGCCTGCAGCACGATCCGGCCCCGCTGGACGTGCCGGCCGATGACGTCGGCGGCCTGGTCGCCCTTCTGTCCGACCTTCCGTGCTGACCAGCCGTCGCGGACGAGTAGATCGCGCAGCGCAAACTCGAATTCCTCATCGGTCAGAGCATCGATCTGTGACAGCGGAATCTGCAGTACCGCGACCAGCGCGGCCTGCGCCCGCTGTCGGCGAACCTCCCGCAGCCCGTACCAGACGAGACCAACCAGTCCCGCGGCGGCCAGTGCGACCGCGAGCGGCCACCCACGGACCACCGCGTCCCACGCGGCGCCAGCTGCCTTCACCAGCATGGTGGCCACCGCCACGGCGACGAGGATGGCCGCCACCTGCTCGTGGCGACCGCGGGGCCTGCGCCATCGCAGCCGGATGCCGCTCACCGGTTCGGCGAGGCCGACACCGACGGCGCGGGAGATGCCGGTTCATCTGTCGCGGCCTCGCCGAACCCGAAGACCTGCCCCCACAGCCAGACGAAGGCGGCGATGCCCGCGATCGTCCAGCCGCCCAGCTTCTTTGCTCGCGACTTCGGATTACGACGGATGTGCTGACGAACGACGTGATACCCCTCCGGCGGCATGCGCTTTCCCCCTCCTGTGACCTGGCAACCTGATGAGGCTGCCCTCCTGCATATGGGTGTATCAGCGGCCACTGACAAAAACTGATGGAGCATCACGGTGATCGGCCCGCAGCACCAGCAAACCGGCCAGAGCAGCCCCACCACCCTGCTCACGGCAGGGGAATCCTCTCTGCCCGGCGCTGTGACCTTGAGGTTTCGTACTTCCTGCAGCACCAACTCGGGGCGCCTGTGGGGTGGATCCGATCCGATTCGCTGCTCGTCAGAGGCGGACTACCTGCGCTGACATCCGACAGAGTTCCCGGGACGCGATTCGCAGTTGGCGAAAAGCACGGCTCTGCCGAGAGGCAGATCGTGACGCGGGGGCAGCTGAAGGGGGGACCCACCAGGGTCTCCGCCCCACGACGAAGAGTGGGCGTACGGCCCACGGCGAGACATAGAAAGAGACCCCGGCGCTTCCGGTCCCGGACGTTTCGTGAACTGCCCGTGCGCCACGCTCCCGGCCGCTACCGTCCAGAACGGCATCCTCAACGAGACAGACAGGAGTACGGCGTTGGAGAACTTCTTCGTCCCCAGCAAGATGTGATCCCCGAGGAGTGGCTGCACTCCACGGTCCAGGGCATTCACCATGCCGTCGACGACGGCCAGATGGACAAGCTGCGAGGCACCCTGCACGAGGAGCTGGCTGGCATGGAGCCGTTCCGGGTCCAGCTTGGCCCGGTGTGGCCTGGGGTCACTGCGATCACGGTCGCCGTCTATCCGGAGGACGGGATGGCCGAGCTCAATGGCCGCGCCCGGGCAGCGATGGAGAAGGTTCCGGGAATCACTCTTAGGCCCCCTGAGCTGCGTTTTTGGGCCCATGCGTCGCTGGCGTATGCGCGTCAGGACCTCCCCGATCGGGACCTCAACCGGGCGCTGCGCGCGCTGCGGCCCCCGCGGGTGGACATCACGGTCGACCGTGTCCATCTCGTCAACCAGTACCAGCTCCCCGACCGGGGGTACTACACGTGGGACGTCGTCGAAGAGGTCCGGCTTGGCTAGCTGCCGGGGTTGTCGTCGGTCTCCGGGCGGGCACGGGGCGTCTCACCGTTTTCCTCCCTCAGTTGTGATCTTGCTGGGATCGAAGTCGACGTAGACCGGGAGGTGGTCAGCTGCCTTCTCGGCAGCCGTGCTCTTGTGGGTGTGGTAGCCCGTGAGTGCGGGGGCGATGGACCGGGTGGCCAGGATGAGGTCGATACGCCTCTTACCCCAGGGATCGGGATCGCCTCGCCCGTCCTCCCAGTGCCCGACGGTCGGCTGCCACGGCGCCTTGAGGTGTGCGGCCACGTCAACCATGTACCCGCGGCGCAGAAGCAGTTTGGTCTGTTCGCGGTTGGGCACATTGGGGCGCCACCACCGCCCGATCGAGCGGGGATACACCTGGAATTCGAGATCGTCGTGGCGTTGGCGTCGGTAGACGTTGCGGTCGTAGTAGCGGCGGAAGACGCCGAACCGCCGGACTTTGGCCGCAGACAGGCTGTTGAAATCACCGACCAGGAACCCGGGCTTCACACCTCCGGTCTGCCGAAAGGTTCCCTTCAGACGCAGTGCCTCGTTGCTGCGGAAGTCCGGGCGGAAGGGGTCGCCGTGGTAGCTGGCCATGAGCACCGGCTCCGGGGCGCCGACATCGAAGCGGGCGGTCGTGCAGCCATGCCAGAAGTCCGGTGCCCCGTACGGACGGTAGGAGTTCTCGATCAGCTGAACCGTGTCCGGGTTCCACAGGATCGCGGTCCACCAGGGGCGGTGCCAGTTCGCGGCCATGGCGGTGCCGTGCGGGTGCCCGGCGGTCGTGCCCACCTGCGCCGTCAGACCACACTGGTCGGCGAGTTCCTGGATGAGCTCGGCGGCCTGCTGCTCCCAGGCATCCCGGCTGGTGGTGCTCTCGTCGATGACGACTTCCTGCAGGGCGAGGATATCCGGGTTGATTTCCTGGATGGCGTTGACCCGGGCGGTCCAGGAACTGGTGGTCCTGGTAGCGGGGGTGAGCTTGTAGGCGTTGAGGTTGGCGAGACGTAGCGTGGGCAAATCCCCTCCTTCTGTCGGCTGGTGGCTGATGGGCACGGGCGCTGGCTGACGATGCGCCCCACATGCTGCTGGCTGGGCTCGTGCTGTGGGGCCGGCCACGAGCCCGGCCGCAGAGGGTGGTCATGTGTGGGATTCCTGGAGTCCGGTGATCGCAGAGGGCGTGGCGCTGAGGATGCCCCCGCGCTGGGGGCGATGGTCTGCTCCCAGTTCACTCACGATTTGACTCCGCGTCGTGCAGGGAGGGTCGATCGCGGACAGGCGTTCCTGCGTGGTGTGCCAGGACGTCGTCGGCCAGGGCCTGCGTCGGACAGTGTCATCCGACCGAGCGGGCGACGGGTGCGAACCGGAGGCAGGCGAGCGCCTTGTCGTCCGAGACCTTGTAGCGAGGCCAGCGTCGGCCATCGGGATCTTCCGCCTCTGCGTCATGAATCGCGCGGACGACCTTGTCGGGTCCCTCGGTGAGACAGGCGTGGGCCAGGTCATCCCAGGTGGCATACAGCCCGTAATCCTCGACACCGGCGCTCGCCCCGTCCGTCATCACGAGGATGTCGGCAATCTGGGAGGTTGGCCACGAGCGCACCACCGCGTGACGGGCGGCCTCCGGGACGGCTTCGGCGACCCAGTAGCCGCCTGGCGCGCCGTTGTTGAGGTAGCGCAGCTGGTGGGCCCTGAGCTTCTGGAGCAGGATGCGGTGTTCCGGTGCCTGGAAGCCTCGGCCGGCCCGCAGCCACGTCTGGTACTCCGCGCACTCCGGGCGGTCGGCGACCAGGCAGGCGAGCCGGTCGTCCCGCACCGGGTCGACCGCCCCACTGATGGCGCGCGCCACGACGGGACTGTCCGCCAGGACGAGCGCGTCGACCGTCTCGCCCCCGTGACGCACGATCGAGACCGTGGCAGCCGGGGATGATCCCGCGACCAGGCCGTGCTCCCGGACCGTCACGGAGATGGCCTGTTCGAGCACATACCGCAAGTCGGCGTGCGGGTCGGCGGCGAGGACTGATGCCACGTGGTTGCCGAGGAGCTCGGCGTACCAGCCTCCGCGGGGCTCATCGTCCGAGACATTGGAGACTCCGTCCAGGACGATCACCGCTCCCGGGGCCTGAACGATGCGGTCTTCGCTGGGGCGGTCGCCACCGGGAAGCTCCCCGGTCGTCACGGAGAAGCCAGCATGAATCATTTAATGATCACCTTTCTGTGAAGAGCACGGAGAGAAAGGGGAGGGAGAAAAGGAGGCGCTGGATGGCTCACGTGCTTCGGCACGCCTGGGTGAGCAGCGCCGTGGTCGTCATGCGGTCGGTGGGCATGCGCTGGCATTTCTGAACTGGGGCTGGGGCTACGGGGAGGATGAGGGCGCCACGGTTGGTGATCGCGACGTGCTCCATGGGCAGTTGCCTCACAGTCCGAGGGAGCGGCCGTCCTCGGCGGGAGCGGGCACATGCTCGGCCAGCACGGCTCGCTCACTGTCCCCGAGCTGCCGGAAGCCCTGTCCTCCGGAGTAGTGCTCGTCCCATTCCTTCTGTTCGGTGTAGGCCAACGTGACATCTCCTTCAGGCGGTTGGCGGTGGGACGGGGTCAGGAACGGGCGAGTTGGTGGAGGCGGGCCAGGGTGCGGTGGCCGCGCTCGACGAGTTCGGGATCGTGGTGGGTCATGCCGAACTGGATGCCGGAGAGCGCATCGAGTCCCATCTCGCATTCCCACAGCTCCACCTCGTCCGCGGTGAGGGTGCGGCCGTAGCCGTCCAGGAAGGCTTCCTCCAGGTCGGGGCGACCGTGCCACTGGTCGCTGAGGCGCACCAGGTCACGGACCGCGGGCGCGTACTCGGCGCGCTCGAAGTCGAACAGGCCGAGCTTGTCGTCATCGGCGAGCAGCACGTTCCGCGGCTGCAGATCACCGAGGGTGGGCACCTCGACGATCGAGGGGAGGGCCGCATGCCGCGCGGCAAGCGCGCGCAGCAGTTCTTCGTCCCCGTCGTTGAGATACGGGCGCGCGACGGACAGGTGACGCTCCAACTTCCCCGCGGGAGAGGTGCGGTCGGCGGGGGGTGTGCGGGGCGGGGCGCTGTGGTGGAACGCAGCGGCCAGCTCGCCGAGCCCGCGGTGCACCCGTACCTCGGTTGCCTGGTCCAGGACGGCTCCGTGCAGGCTGCGGCCCGGCAGGGCGGTCACCACGATCGCCCGCAGCGACGCGTCGGCGGCCACCAGGCGCGGCGCGTGCCAACCGAGTGCGTGCGTCCACGAGCGGTACGCGTTGACCTCGCGCCCGTGGAAGCGGTCGTTCTGGTGGATCTTGACGTACCAAGTGCCCCCGGACCGGCCCGTGGCCTGCCACACGCGGCTGTTCTCGCGGGGCCACGAGGCATCCGTCCAGTCGGTGATCCGCCCTACCGCCTGCTCGGCGAAGACGCGGACCGCCTCCTGCGGTACCAGCGCGTTCGCGGGGAGGGGCGCGTCGGCGACGATGCGCAACCGGTCGAGGGCGGGATCGTAGGCGATCGGATCGCCGGGCTGTTGGAAGTGCACGGCCAGGCGTGCGCGGGCGCGGAAGGTGTCGAGGCCGGCTCGGCAGTAGGCCACCATCGGCTCCGGTAGCGCATCCCATGCGAACCAGTCCATCGCATCGCACCGGTCCGGCTCGGTGATCTCCGGCTCGCCCTGCCAGTCCACCACGACCAGGAACACTCCGGCGCGGGCGCCGCCTGCCGGGGCGCGGTGATGGACGGTGAGCGCCGCACGGATGTCCGCCCGGCCGGCCACGACACCGGTCTCCTCCCGTAGCTCCCGCAGTCCGCCGTCGACGACGTCCTCGTGCGGCCCGTCCAGATGCCCCGAGGGCAGATGCCACATCCCCTTCGCATACACGGGCCCGGCCCGCCGTGCCAGCAGCACCTGCTGGCCCTTGGGGCTGTTGCGCAGCAGGATCAGGTGCACGTCGACCGGAACCGTGAACCGCCCTGCGGCGGCCTGCCCGCTCACGTGGTCCCTCCCGGGCGGCGGGCCAGCAGCACCGTGAAGTCGACCTGTTCGGTCAACCGTCCCCTGTCATCGGCGTGCCCTTCGAGTAGGTGCAGCGCCTCCGCCTCGAACTCGGCGTGCCGCTCGGCGAACAGGTCGGCTCTGGCGAACGAGGTGGTGCGCAGGTAGCCGATCACCTGCTGTGGGGTCCAGTCCCGGGGGAAGCGGAAGAGGTGCTGGCTGACGTCACTGAAGGCGGAGTCGGCGAGGTTGTCCTCGTAACGGCGGCTTGGCTCGGTGTAGGTGCCGCGGCTGCCGGCTCGGCGTCCAGGCCCGAGATAGGACTGGATCAAGTCCTTCAACACGGTGGTCCAGTCGGCTTTGTGGGTCCACAGGCTGCCGTCACCCATGAGTGCGAGCGTCGCGTGCGGGGCTGCGACCTGGTCGGCCATCGCCAGTACGGCGGGGCGGTTCATCCAGTGGAAGGCACGGCAGCAGGTGATCAAGTCGGCTTGGTAGTTGGGCCGTTGAGGGGTGAACTGGTCGTCCGGGGCTTCGTGGCAGGACAGGGTGCGGTTTCCCATCAGCGGGTGCAGGGTGACGACGGCTTCGCGGAGCATGGCCTGGCTCGGGTCGACCAGATCCACGTGTGTGATGCGGGGCAGCGCCGGGAGGAGAGCTGCGGCAACCTGCCCGGTGCCCGCTCCGAGGTCGAGCAGCGTCACGTCGGGCACGCCCGTCATGGCGTCCGCCAGCAGCCACGCGACCTGCTCGGGAACGCCCGGCCGGAAGCGGGCGTACTCGTCGGCCGCAGGCCCGAACAACAGGTCCTTGTCATCCGGAGTCGAGATGGGTGGGTGATCGGCGGGCGGGTTCACCGCGGGTCCCCTTTCACAGGGCACTCGTCGCGGAGCGGCCAGCACAGCTTGTTACGGCCGGATCCGGCGACGGCCCACTGCTTTCCGCTCGCATAGAACTCGATCCGGTACGTATCGGGTTCGCCGGCCGCCTGCCACCGGGCCGCGATCTGTTCGATCTCGTACCAGATGCCGCGAGGCCCGAACTCTGTGACCGAGCACGTGCCGTCACCGTCCGGGCTCACCCGCACCCAGGAGCCGCACTCCGGAGCGCCGATCTGAAGGTGCTCGGCGCCGAAGTTGCGTACCAGTCCGGGCCGAAGGTGATCGAGGGCCAGCCAGAATCCCCGCGCCTGTCGGGGTGGTGGCAGGCGGTGCCCGCGTACGGTGACGCCGTCGGCTGTGGCCATCTGCGCGCGAAATGCGGCGGACAGGAAGAGGCGGTCCCAGCCCCACCCCGCGCGGTGCCCGAACTCCACCGCCCGCAGCTCTCCCTCGACGCGCCCCCGGGTGGTTTTCGTGATCACGGCAAGGCCCGGCCACGAGGGCGAGCTGGTGCCGACCGTCGCCAGCAACAACCCCTGCGGCGCGAGCTGTTCCACCAGCGCCGGTGGCACACGGGGCACGGCGAAGGAGACGAATACCCGGTCGTACGGCGCCCGGTCCGGCCAGCCCGCCTCGCCATCCCCGGTGACCACGGTGGGCCGGTAGCCCAGTTCGGCGAGGCGGGCCGCGGCGGCCGAGGTGACGTGGTGGTCGAGGTCGATCGTGACGACCCGCGCGTCGCCGCTGACGAAGCAGGCCACCGCGGCAGTCACGGCTGCGCCCGTGCCGACATCCAGCACCCGCTGCCCAGGCTCCAGATCCAGCTCCTGCAGCAGCCCGGCGGTCATCCCCATCACGCTCGACATGGACGTCATCGCCCCGCCCGTACGCGTGCCACGTGCCCGGCCCAGGAGCGGCTCACCGTCATGCTGGACTGCGACGCTGTCCCCGCTGTAGAGCACGCGCAACAGCTCGTCCCGGTCCCCGGGCACCGACCAGTCCAGCAGGTCCCAGCGTGGTGGGGTCTCGTCCGGTGCGCTGCGCCGTACGTACGCCTGCGGCATCAGTGCCTGCCGGGGGAGCGCCAGCAGGGCCTCGGACACCGGGCCGGGCGACAGGTCTCCGGCGTCGTGGAGGCGGGCGACCATGGCCGCACGGGCAGTCGCCGCGCCGGCGTCGTCCACGGCTGCGGTGGTGGCGGATGCGGGTGGGGCGGGTTCGGGCATGGTGGTGATCTCCCTGAGCAGGCGAGAAGGGAAGAGATGAGGGTCAGGTCCAGCCGAGTTCGGTGTAGTGGCGTCCGTGCCGGATGCCGTCGATGGCGGCCCGGGTGTAGGCGACGGTCGGCTCCGGCAGGGCATCGGCGGGCCACCAGCCCCATTTCACGCACCTGTCGGGCTCCAGGACCTGCGGTTCGCCCTGCCACTGGCGGGCTCGGAAGACCAGCTGCAGTCGGGGCTGGGTGCCAGGAGCATCCAGGAGGTGGACGGTGTGCACGAGGTCGACGTCCTCGGCCTTGATCACCAGCCCGGCCTCCTCCGTCGCCTCGCGGATCAGGCAGGCGACGGCGGACTCCCGTTCGCAGTGACCGGCCAGGAAGTGATGCTCCCCGGGCGCGTAGGCAGAGTCGGGGTGCCGCAGCCCGAGCAGGATCTCGCCCTCCCGCTCCAGATACAGATGGACACCGATGACGTTCGGAACCGTCTTCGAGCCGGTGCCGCGGACGCGGAGCACGGGCAGCTGCTCGCCGGCATTGTGGCGGGCACCCGAATGAGCCTGGTACTGGTGGATGACGGCTGTGGTCTTGGGGTCCATGGTCAGATACGGGATCTGCTCGGGATCGGTCCAGCGCAGCATGATGCCCTCGGTGAGGGGCAACAGCGCGGGGTCGCCGTTCCAGGTCCCGACGTACACCAGAATCCGGCTGGTGGGCCGGTCGTCGGCGTGGGTGTTCTGGACGATGGCGAGCGGGGCCAGGTTGGGGATGCGCAGGCCGGCCTCTTCCAGCAGTTCGCGGGCGATCGCGTCGTCGAGACTTTCGCCGGGTTCGGGGTGGCCGCCGGGCAGGGACCACTGCCCGGCGCTGCAGATGTTCTTGTTGGCGTCCCGCAGATGCAGCAGGTAGCGGCCATCGGGGCGGACGAGAAGCGCCATGACGGTCATGGGCGCAGCCGGTGCGGTCAACGAATCCTCCGTACGGCGGGCCGTGGGTGTGAGGGGCGCTGCGCCCCGACGGCGGGGCGCGGCAACGGGGTGGTCAGCGGTCGTGAGAGAGGGCCAGGAGTTCGGCGAACAGGCCGCCGCCGGCGGCGAGTTCCTCGTACGTTCCCTGCTCGGAGATCCGGCCGTGTTCCATCACGATGATCCGGTCGGCAATCTTGGTGTTGACCAGCTGGTGGGTCACCACGATCGTGATCCGGCCGGCAGCGACGGTCTTGATCTCTTCGAGGATGGCGTGCTCGCCGCGGGCGTCCATCTGGCTGGTCGGCTCGTCCAGGATCAGCAGGCTCGACCTGCGGTACAGGGCACGTGCGCAGGCCAGGCGCTGCCACTGCCCGCCGGACAGTTCCGTCCCGCCCCACAGCTCCCGGGCCAGAAGTGTCTCCAGACCGTCGGGCAGTTCCTCGACAGCCTCGCGCAGTCCGACCTCCTCCAGAGCGCGCCACACCAGGTCATCGCCCAGTTCGCGGGGCTGGCCGAGGGTGACGTTGTCGCGGACGGACAGCGGCCACTGCGCGAAGTTCTGCGGCACCAGCCCGGACAGGTCCCACAGGCTGTCGGGGTCGAGGTCGGCGACGTCCCGGCCGTTCCAGGAGACGATGCCCTTGTCGGCCAGGAAGATGGCGGCGAGCAGCCGGGTGAGGGTGGACTTCCCGGAGCCGTTCTCGCCGACCACGGCGAGGATTTCGCCCCTGCGCACCGCCAGCGACACTCCCGCCACGGCCGGGGTGTCCTTGCCCGGATACCGGTAGACGACCTCGTCGAGGCGGATCTCCTCCACCGGCCGACTCGGCGTGAACTCACCGCGGTCGGGCGCGCGTTCGGCGGCGTAGTCGAGGAAACCGCCCATGTCCGCGAGGTAGAGGGACGTGTGGAACATGGCTGCGCCGTAGATGACGAGCTGACTGAGGGCGGCGAGCGCGGTCTGCACCGCGACGACCGCGGTCGCGGCGATCGACGGCTCGATCCGTCCGCTGGCCGCCAGCCAGGCCAGCCCCGCCCAGGTCGCGACGAGGAAGATGCCGCCGATCGCCGAACTGGCCAGCACGATCCGCAGCATCTTGGGTGCCGCAGCCAGGGTGCGCGCGTCGATCCGCTCCGAGATCGACCGGTACCAGAACACCAGGTAGGAGGTCATGCCGTTGGCGCGGATCTCGTCGGTGAACTTTACGCTGGTCGCCCAGCCGCGCAGGTTCTGCCGGACATTGCGGTCGCCCACGTTGGCGTAGTGGGTCTCGTAGTTGACGCGGGCGTGCAGGACGGCGCCCACGCCGGCGGGGACGACGGCGAGCAGCAGCAGTGGCAGCAGTAGCGGGTGCAGCACCGACAGCACTCCGCTCGCGCTGACCATGCGCACGACGGCGGCGGTGAACCGGGTGGCGTCCTGCACCATCACATGGCTGCGGACCACCCCCATCTCCGCTGCCTCCTGCCGGTCCGCGCAGCCGTCCTCCGCCCGGGCGGCGGCCTCCATCCGGCACACCGCCGCCACCAGGGCGCAGTCCGACTCGGTCGTCAACCGCGGGGTGATCCGGCCGTCCGCGTACGAGGACAGGGCGGTCGCCACCCGCCCAGCCGCTGACGCACAGGCGATGACCACCAGGGCCGGCAGCGCATGGTGGAGCCGGTCGGCCACCTCACCGTCAGCGAGGATCCAGTGCATCGCGCGGGAAGTGGCGGTGAGCAGTACGGCGGCGCTCACGCCGATGGCCAGCTGGCAGCCCGCCAGCAGCAGCACGGCCCGCCGGTCGATCGCCCACGCCATCCGCGCCGTCTGCGCCAGCACCGACGGAAGCCGCCGGCACATTTTCGCAAACGACGCGTCTGTCAGAGGATTCTTGGCGTACCGGCCGCCGTAGCGCAGCTCGGCGGGCGGCGGAGGCGGCAAGCGGCGCGGCGCCGCGGCGTCAGCCGCCCGGGAAGTGGGTTCAGCGCTCACCGGCCACCTCCTCTCGCCCTGTTCGTAAACCGGAAGGCACACGCAAACGGCCCTGGGGCCGTTGGGAGATCACTCGGGGCAGCCTGGACTACAGGCAACTGGGCACCTCCAGCACCGACTTGAGGGATGGCTGATGATGACCGGAACAACGACGTGACGCCCGGCTTCGAACGCGCGTATTTGAGTCGTATCCCCGCCCGCCCAATCTCGCGGCCCACAAGCCGCCGGCCGTTGATACAGGCGGGCCCACCAGATGGTGGCGGTGGCCGAAACGCCGACGGCCGATACGGATGTGGCCCATGAGCTTGGCTCGGCGTCGTTGGAGAGGAATCGGAAGGCACTCGTTCAGTGAGTGGGGCACGTCGGGCGTGTCGTCCGGCCGCATCAGGAGGGCGACCAGCCGGGGCATTGGCGCACGGCAGTGGGGTCTTCGTGCCGGGCTGGCCCGGTTACGCGGCGGTGCTGATCGTCAGGCGCAGGCGTGGGACAACCGGGGCCGGCCAGGGACGCAGGAGCGGTGACTCCCCAGTGGGGCGGCGGTTGCGGGAGCGCCGGTCCTTCGATGCTGACGCGGCTGAACCATGCCTCGGGATTGGTGATTTCCCGGCATGTGGGGGCGAGTGAGGGGTCGGTCCAGATCCGGTTGAACGGGACGACGCTGCCGGCGACTTCGATGGCCGCCTGGACAAAGCCCAGGCCGTCGCAGCAGGCTGGCGCACTCGGATCCGCTGCTCGCGCGCACACCAACGCCGTGAGGTCCGCAGGGCGTTGCAGCCAGGGGAGTAGCCGGGCGTGCTGCCGGTACTGCCATGAGCGCGGCACTTCTCGGGGCCGGTGCTCACGGCAGAAGCCGAAGAAGGCGCGTGCCACCTGCTGCTCGGCCCAGGCGGCATGCCCCTCCATCAGGGCCCTCGTGGCCGAGTCATCGTGCACCTGTGCACCAGCACGGATCGGGGGTGGTGGGAGGGCGCCTGCGCTTGCCGCGATCTGTGCGTGGTGGACGCCTGCGTGGACGACGAAGCGGATCAGTGCGGTGCGGTCGTACCGGATCCCCGTGTGGTGCAGGGCCTGCGGCGTGATGAGCGTGCGGGGTTCGCCATACTGGTCGGTGATCGTCAGGCCGGGGGTCATCGGCCAGCCCAGGCGCAGGGCGGTGGCGGCCCATGCCGCGAGCCGACCGCGGACCTGGTCCGCCTCCGGCCCGGCGAGGCGGGCTTGCACGAGGTGTTCCTCCAGCGCCCGCTCGGCCCATGCCCGGATCTGGGCCCGCCAGGCGCGGGGAGGGAGCAGCCGGAACACCAGACTCGGACAGGGCAGGTCTGTGACCTCCTGGATCAAGGACGCGGTGTCCCTCAGGATCTGCTCGATCTCCTCGGCGAGGCCGGCGTGGGCCCGAGTCTCATGGAGGACGTCGATGATCATCACGCCCCTGTCCCCCTGGTCGTGATCGGTACCCGTCCGGGCTGTGGATCGTGCGGGACGGCGGCGAGTTTGACCACGAGGGTGCCGCTCGGTGTGGCGCCGAGGTGGACGTGTCCTTGGGACCCAAGTCCGGTGCGGGCTTTGGGCAGCCATCGAGGCGGGGAAGACAGGGGCGCTCGGCTTTTCATCATCTGGCTTTCGGCGGTACGGACAGAGGAAACGGGAAGCGGCCGGTGGCGGTCCGGGACCGTGCGATTGGGGTCAGGCGGCGGACGGGAAGTGCTGGCGGTAGAGCTCGACGAGCTGGTCGAGGTCGTACGTCGCGCTCGCGGAAAGACGGAAGGCTCAGGCAGCGCGGCGCCGGGATGCGTGCTCTGCGGACCACTGGTGCCGGGCGGGCTCGAGTACGTCGTCCGCTATGTACTTGAGTTGGATGTCGTCCGGTCCGGCGGGCGCGTTGATGAGCTGGATGTCGCGCAGGATCCGCTCGCAAGGGTTGCCGACGCGTGTGGCGTGGCCGCCGTGCAGTTGCTTGGCGTCCTCGGCGGAGGCGACGCCATGACGGTTGTTCACGAGCTTGGCGTTGTACAGCCATCTGTCACACGGCTGCCCCTGGTCCAGTAGATAGGCGGCGTGGTACGCGGCGAGTTCGGCCTGCATCAGCCGGAAGGCCATCTCGGAGAGGCGGCGGCGGACCATCTTCACGTCGGAGAGGTAGCCGTTGTAGCGCTCACGCTCTACGGAGACCCATCTGGTGGTCACGTCCAGGGCCTGCTGGTGGATGCCGAGCGCGACGGCCGCGAGGTTGAGCCGGCCGTAGACCACCGATGACAGGAGGGCCACGTTGTGGCCGCCGCCGACCTCGCCGATGATGTTGCTCTCCGGGACGCGGACACCGTCGAGGCGGAGTCCGTCGACGGAGAATCCGTGCAGACCACTGGAGGGCCGGTGGACGACCTCGACACCGTCTCGTTCGGCCTCGACCAGGACAGCAGTCAGGCCCCGCGCGTTGCCGCGCTCGCCCGTTCGGACCACGACGCAGTGGATGTCCGCAAGGTCGGCGTTGCCGATGAATTCCTTCGCGCCGTCGATCACGAGTTCGCCGTTGTCGAAACGAGCGGTGCTGTCCATGTCCAGCAGGTGGCTGCCGTGGCGGGGCTCCGTGACTGCGATGCTTGGCCAGACCTCGCTGGCGGCGATGGCAGGCAGCCACGTGCGGCGCAGCTCGTCGCTGCCGTACTCGATGATCGGGGCAGCCCCGAGGATCGATGCCTGGAGTATGGCGCCGGCGGCCCCGCTGACGCGCGACACCTCCGTCACCGCGACGGTCTTGGCTAGGTGTCCTTCGTCCCTGCCACCCCACTCGGAGCCGATGAGCAGCCCGAGCCACTCACCCATGATCGGTCGCAGTTCGCGGTCGGTATGTGGGCCTCGGGACTCCATACCCGCTACACGGGGGGCGATCTCGGCGTCCGCGATGCTCTTGACCTGTTCCCGGAGGCGCTCGTGCTCGTCAGTCAGGTACGGGCTCGTGGTGGGCATCGTGGTACTCCCCTTCTCCCTGCGTGGCTGGTCGCTGCTGTGCGGCCTTGGGCAACGTTGTGACGGTGCTACGAGCTGGTACGTCGGTAGAACTCGGTCATGAAGAGGTCGCGGTAGTGGTCGATCAGATTCCACAGCGGGCGTCCTTCCGAGCGGGGACGCGGCTCGGTGCCGACCACGCAGACGGTGCCCCAGACGTGGTTCGTACGTTCGTCGATGAGAGGGGCTCCTCCGTAGACGCGGACCCCGATCTCGTCGACGACCGAGTTGCCGGCGAACTCGTCGAAGTCGAGGACGTCGGTCAGCACCAGTGAGCCCCGGCGCTGGACGACGTGCGGGCAGAAGCCCTGGGTCAGCGGCATGGTGCGACTCACCACCGGCAGTTCGCCGCCGGCGGGGTTGGCGAGACCGAGGAAGAACTGCTCGCTGCCGACCCAGTTGAGCATGGCGTACGGGGTGCCGGCCGCTTTGGCCACCTGCTGGGCGAACGCGTCGAACGCGCCCACGGGCGGCGCTGCGGGGTCGAAGAATTCAGGCAGGTGGCTCTGCCAGTCGACGTCGTGACCGGTGGCGGACAGGAGATCGGACGGAGCGTGAGGGTTCACTGCTGTGCTCCTTGCAGAAGGTTGGCAGGGGGATGTGAGCGGGTGAGCGCGTGGTCGACGAGACGGCCGAGTACACCGGCCGCGTCCGCCCTTTTTCGGGCATCGCACAGCACGACCGGGACCGTGGCCGGCAGGGCAAGAGCGGATGAGACTTCGTCGGGGTCGTAGCGGCTGGCGTTGTCGAACTCGTTCACGGCGACGAGGAAGGGCAGACCGAGCCGCTCGAAGTAGTCGACCGCGGGAAAGCTCTCGTCGAGGCGGCGGGTGTCGACGAGGACAACCGCGGCGAGGGCTCCTCGCGTGAGCTCGTCCCACATGAACCAGAACCGGGTCTGTCCCGGCGTGCCGAACAGCATCAGGATGGTGTTCAGCTGCGGGAAGGTGATCCGGCCGAAGTCCATGCCGACGGTGGTCGCCTTCTTGTCGAACAGCAGCGTGAGGTCGTCCACGCCCTCGGAGGCGGCCGTCATCACGGCCTCCGTACGCAGCGGGGTGATCTCGGAGACAGCACCCACAAACGTGGTCTTGCCGACCCCGAACCCGCCGGCGATGACGATCTTGATTGATATGGGCTTCGCCCCGCCGAGCCGGGGTGACAGCCCGAGGTCAGAGCTTGAGGAGTCCATCGCGAAGGGCCTTCAGGAGAGCAACGTCGGGAAGGTCAGCGGCGTTCGTGGCGGTCACGGCGCTCAGCGCGCCGATGTCGATCAGCCGGGACATGAGGATCCTGGTGATCTGGAAGGGCAACCCGATCAGGGCGCCGATCTCGGCGACCGCCACGGGCCGCTCCCGGCACAACGCCATGGCCTGTGCGGCTTCCGGCGGCTGGCCGGGGGGCGGTTCTGTCTCGGCCCACAGCAGCGTCTCGATCTGTAAGTCGTGCGTGGGCCTGGTCTGGCCGCCGGTCAGGACGTAGAGGCTGGGGGCCTCGGTGTCCTCGACGGTCCAGGCCGGGCCGCTTGCGGCCGCCATCTCACTGGCCGCCACCGGAAAGCGCCCCGCCCACGCGTGCCTGTGTGGCCAGCAGCTCACCCATCCGCCGGATGAGGTTGACCATCGCGAAACCGACCGCCCCTTCGTCCGCCCGCGTGTTGGTCAGAACCCCCAACACGCTTTCGACCTTGTCCGGGTCGCGTCCCGCGTTCCGTGCCACCACGGCCGGCGGGTTCCCGGCGCTCATGATGAACAGGAGCCAGTTGTTCTTCCTGATGAGGACCTGTTCGACACGGCCCTCGCCGTCGTCGACGCCGTTGGCGATCGAGTACAGGCCGTTGATCACTGCGGCCATGCGGTCCGCCAGTTTGCCGTCCATTCCCGGTCCTGCGTGAGCCAGCCTCATGCCATCCTGCGAGGCGAGCAGGACTCCAGTCACTTCCGGCACCTGGGCAAGGTCGTTGAGCAGCTGGTCCACAACCTCTTCCGGCTGGACTTTTGCCGAGTCGGGGGTCATCGAATTCTCCGTATCTTCGTACGCTGTACGGCTGGTGCCCAGGAGCGAGGGCGGGCACAAAGGACGTGGTCGGGAGGCGGCTGTGGCCGGCTAGCTCGCACTCCCCTCGGACGGCCGCGCCACGCTGTCTGCCTCGGCTTGCTCCGCGCGATGCACACCCTGGGCGAACTTGCTGACGAAAGCCGGATCCGGCGGCGCTAGTGAGGCGGGGGCGGCCCCTGGCGCGGCAGGGGGCGCAGGCTCATGGGCCGTTGCCTGTGGTGTCCGCTGCGGCAACCTGGGGCGAGTGTCGTGTGGTGCGCTCCGCGGAGGCGTTGCCATGCTCGCTGCCGAGGCGACGGTGTGCTGCGCTGGCGTACGCCGGGCAGGGCGGTGAGGCAATGCCGCCATCCCCGCGGGGGCCGGGGCCGGGGGGCTGGGCCTCGGGCCGCCAGTCGGCTGCGGGCCGGGGCGCCCCGCGAATGCCGCCTCTGGGCCTGGGAGAGCGGCAACGTGTGCGGCAGGTTGAGCCTGCGGCAGGGCCTCCGCATTGCCCTGCCAGAGCAGGAGTTTGTCCGGCACCACAACGAGCGCCGTGGTGCCGTGCATGAGATTCTTCTGCAGCTGCACCTGGACGCCGTACCGGCGGGCGAGTTTGGCCACCACGAGCAGGCCGGTCTGGCGCTGGGCCAGCTGCTCGGCCAGGTCCGACTCCTGTGGATCGGCCAACATCCGGTTGTAGCGATCGAGTTCGCCCTGAGCCATGCCTATGCCCCGGTCCTCGATCTCCACGGACAGACCCGCGGTGACCCTCGTCGCGCGCACGACGACCTTGCTGTCCGGGGGCGAGCAGAGGGTGGCGTTCTCCTCCAACTCGGCCAGCAGGTGGATGAGATCGGGTCCCGCGAAGCCCGGTACCTGCACGTTCAGGGTGGACGTGTGCATGCGGACCCGGGCGTACTTCTCGATTTCCCCCGACGCGCCACGCAGCAGATCCACCAGCCCGATCGGCTGGTTCAGCGTGCGCGCCTTCACGCCCCCCAGAACCGCCAGCCGCCCGGCCGACCGCCGCATGCGCTTGAGTAGATTGTTGACGTCAAACACGCGGTACAGCACGTCCGGATCCTGGACCTGCTTGGTCAGCTCCGTCACGATGCCGAGCGCGCGTACGAGCAGCAGGGTCAAGCCGCCGGCGAGATAAACGAGTGCCTGTGTCAGTTCGGCCTGTCGACCGTTCACCACCGCCCGCCAGGCTTCTTCGTTCAGCTGGGCCAGGGCGGCTTCGGCTTCGTTCCACGGGTTGCCATCGGAGTTCGCCTGTGTCGCGCTGAAGGCGGGAGCGCAGGGCCGCTCGCCCCGGTCGAGCTGCTCCAGGGCGCCGCTGATGCTCTTGCGTCCTTCGTCCACAGCGGATGTGAAGTGGCGCAGCCAGCCATGTACTGCATCGCTGTACTCGCTGCGCTGCCGGTGTAGCTCAGCCGCAGTGCGAACTGCCAGCCAATCTGCGGCGATCAGCACGGTCAGACCAGCCGCTGCTACCGCCGCCACGATGATCCAGCCATTCACATGGACGCCGGCCGCCGTGCCGACGGCAGTCGCCATGCACAAGATCGCCAAGGTCAAGAAGGTGGGTATGAACGCCAGAAGCCGCAGCCGCAGGCGTAGTCCCTTCTCGGTGCGTAGTGGCGCGGCACCGTGCGCACGCCGTCGCTGGCTACGTCGGTGACCGTTTGGGCGCGGGCATGACAGATCAGACATGGGTGACCTCGCGGAACGTGGTCCTGACAGGGAGGAAAGGGCGGCCGGCGGGGAACGGGCGAGCAGCGCACCGGCTCCGGGCGCGGGAACAGCGGCGACCAGGCCGAGACTTTGGTGGGAGTGGCCGCCGGGGCACGCGCACCAGTCCGCAGCCGACGGGGGAGGCGGCGTACGGTCCGGGCTCACTGCGGTGCCCCGACGGCCGGTCTATATGCGGATTCCGCTGATTGTCTCGGCCACGCTCTGCACGATGCGGCTGATGGACGGAGCGAGCGAGCTGTCGTGGAGATAGAAGCCGAGGAGTATGGCCGCTATTGCGTGGCCGGCCTTGAGGCCGCCTTTGCGGATCAGCAGCCACACCATGACGGCCAGCACAACGACCAGGGAGACAGTGATGCTCACGGAATTGGGTTTCTGCCAGGTGAGTGCGTCCGAGGGACCCCGGGTTACCCTTCGGGTCAGCGGCAAGGACCCGCGTGGCTGCGGGACTTGAGGCGTCGGCGCGCCTGAAAGATGGCGCGCCTGCGCAGCTGGTGACCGCATTGGTCCGGGCGTGGCCGAGTTGGGCCGTCATACCGGATAAGGCGGGAAACGGGGCGGGCACGATGTCCTCCGGGGGCGCAGACTTGTCGTCTTGCGTCATGTCCGCGACGCCCGGGTGACCGTTTCCGGCCTTCAATGATTTTACAGGTAAACCAGGGAAGTAATCGATGTTCTGAGGTCAGAACCTGTGAAAATGCATGGTGTACACGGGTGCTGGCACCCAGAACGGGAAATACCGCTGCGCTGCATGCTCGGGTGATGCTGGTCAACGGGGCTGAAATTCTCTCCATTGCTGTGATGGCATCGTCGGCTCAACTCCTGCGCGGCCAGTCGACGACGAGGCGACTGCAGGGCTTGTCCATAACGAAGCCTGACTCGTCGGCTGTCAGTTGGTCGCGGGCATCACCGACGGCCATGCGGAAGCTGGGCTCGGGTGAGTTGCTGCCCCAGTTTTTGTCCCACTCGCTGATTTCGGTGGCGACCTGGTCGGCAAGTTCGCTGGCGCGCGGGCCGTGGCCGATGACCCCGATCTGCCAGAAATGGCCGTGCTCGTCATCGCCTTCCTGCTTCGTGAGGTAGGCCAGAGTGTCGCCGTCGAGTGCGGTCATCGAGCCCCAGCCGAAGTTCGGGACGAGGCCGGAACGGGACCCCGGCATCCGGGACAGGCCGCTCGGCAACACGTATGCCAGATACAGGTAGAGCCACTCGTAGGAGTCGCCCTTGCGGAACTTCACGCTGGTGTAGATCTCGGCCGGGGGCTGGTCCAGGACGGTCCGGATCGCTTCGCGGTCGACGTTCTGCTCGCTGTAGGTCTCCAGGCGCACGTCGCCTTCACCTGCCATGTCGACCATGGTGCGGACGTCGTCGCAGACGCCCTTGCGCAGGGGGACGAACGTCATCATCTCGGTTGAGACCGTCCTCCAGGTCTGGCCGTCGCGTTCGAACGCGAAGCTGCGGGAGATGCTGCCGCGGATCCGCATCGGGATGACGAGGCGTCCGCCGGGGGCGAGCTGGTTGAGAATCCGCACGGGGATGTCGCCGGCGCCGACTGTGAACTGGATGCGGTCGAAGGGCGCGTGCTCGGGCAGACCGGCGGCGCCGTCGCCCAGTGCGACGGTGACGTTTGCGGCTCCGGTCTGCGCGAGGTTCTTTCGTGCGCCGTCGACGAGGTCCTGGTCGACGTCCACGGTCCACACGTGGCCGTCGGGCGCCACGAGTTCGGACAGCAGCCGGGCGTTGTAGCCGGTGCCGGCGCCGGCTTCGAGGATCTTGTGGCCGGGCTGGGCGCCCAGTTGTTCGAGCTGGGTGGCGACGATGGAGGGGGCGGAGATGCAGGAAAGCATCGTGCCCGTCGTGTCGTGCTTGATCGCTACGGCGTCGTCGGCGAAGGCGCTCTGAAGGTCGACACCGGGGAGGAAGCGGTGGCGCTCGGTGTTCCGGAACGCGGCAACGACTTCCGGGGTGCGCAGGTGGCCGCTGTCGACGAGGCGGCTCACGAGCTTGTCGTGCTGTACGGCGGGATCGGTGACGGGCGTCACGGTGGTCTCCATTCGCTTGAGGTTAGGGGCTGTCGGTCGTTCAGTGAGCGCGGTCGCGCCGTGCGCGGTGTCTGGTGCTTCGATCAGGTGCGGAGGGCTCGGCTCAGGACGCTCTCCGCGCTCTCGACCGCTGCCAACAAGTCGGCGAGCAGAGGTGGCGGGATCGATCCGCGGCCTAGGCCCGCCCTGCGGATAAGCGTGTTGAGCGCTTCTCTGTCAGCCGGAGCAATCTGCCTGCGAGTGGTGTTGTGGCGTAGGACTTCCCTGGCGGCGAAGGCGTCTTCGGAGTCCGTGGCGTTCCGGATCAACTCGCTGCACAGGGCCGTCGCCTGTCCCGGGAACATCTCAGCGGTGAGATCAACCGCGGTGAGGCCGAGCCGTAAACGGAAGTGGGCCGTGTCATGGTCGGTCGATTGCTGGGCGTAGTGAACCATGGCCAGTGCCTGCGACACGCCTTCGGGCGTCAGCTGTTTGGTGCGCAGGTCGATATAGCTGCGCAGACACGCCGCGACCGCCCGCTCCCAGGGTTCGGTGATCACGCTGGCTTCAAGGGTCGCGAGTGCCGAGTCGGTATGACCGTTGTGCAGGCTTCCAATGACCTGTGTTTGCCGGGCTTCGTGTAGGAGTTCGCCGGCGGTGTCGTACACGGCGGCGTGTGCAGCGGCCTTCGTCCACTGGCTGGTGGTTGCCAGGAGGCGGGTGCCGTCTTCGAGCATGATCGCCCGCAGCCATTCGGCGGCGTCTTTTCGGTCCGCGTGGGTCGCGACGAAGTGGTCGAAGGAGATGGCCGTGCCGTGGACCAGGGCATTTCCTCCGTGGTGCACGGCGTGGTTCATGGAGTGAAGTGTCTGGTAGGCGCCGTGAGGGTCGCCTGCCCGGTGGGTGAGGCGAGCGAGGTTGACGAGTGGCTGGAGTGACGCGATCGCTGTGCGACCGGTCACTGGCCACGTCGAGTGGAAGATATGAAACTGGCGTTCGCACAGGGATGCGGCAAGGTCGGGCATGCCGCAATCCGCCGCGATCAGCGCTGCTAGGTTCCAGACCACGCAGGCTCGGTGACGCCGCTCGGCAGGTTCTGCCGGGTTTTCGCAGAGCTTCGCGTGCCTCTGTACCTCCGCGATCCGGGTTTCGAGATCCGGGCAGGTCAGGCGGGGCCGGCACACCAGGGGAAAGTGCGAGACCACGCGATGTGCGAGTGGGCTGCTGTCTGGAATGCTGTGGTGCGGGCGTGTGCTCATATCGCGGCCTGCCCGCCGCCTTGCTGAGCCGCGGGTGGTGATCCGCACTCTGCGCCGGGACTTGTCGGCGTGATCCGTTCAACAAGGGCCCTTGGGGCAGCGCTCGGGCCGCCTGGTGGGGGAACAGGGCGTCCCAGCAGATGTTCGGCGCGGCGGCGAAGGGGCTCGGCGAGGTCGAGGTTGTCACCGTGAGTTGTGCTGTGGAGGATCTGAGTGATGACGGCGAGTTCGGCGAACCGGCCGTCGGGGGTGTTGAGCACGTCCTTCATTTCGCGGCGGACGCAGGCGGCAACGGAGGGGATGAGCAAGCTGTAGCTGTGGAGCACGGCAGCGTCGTAGCCCGTGGGGGCGAGGCCCCAACCTTCCCAGTCGAATATGCGGAGTTCGGGCGCGCAGAGGTTCGCCCAGTGGAAGTCGCCGTGCGCCGTCGACCATGACGGTGGTGTGGTGTCGATAGGTGTGCCGAGAAACTGTGGCATGGCGCGCTTGAGGAAGGGCTCGTGCACGGTGAAGCGGTCGGTGGGCACCGGAGCGATGTCGTGGAGCACGGCGCGGACAGCTCTCCACCAGGTGGACGGCAGATCCGGGGCGGTGGTCAGCGCGGAGGCTGGGGAGGCGGGCCGGGCGGTGACCCGTTCATACAGTTCCGCGCGGTACGTCCATTGCTCGTCGTTCCAGTCATGAACGACGCGTAGTCGAGGGCGGGGTACCGATTCCGGGATGGCCTGTTGGGCCGCAACAGAGCCGTTCCAGAACGTGGCGTTGATCTCGCCGGACGGGGCGCAGCCGACGCGGAGCCAGGCCGGGCCGTTGGCGGCGATGACGGGCAGGCTCAGCGTTCGGCCGCGCCACCCCCATGTCTCGTCTGCGTCTGGTTCGGGCCGGGTGCCCAGAGCAGCGCAAGCGTGTCCGTGGGCGGTTCGCATCCGCGCCGTGGTCTGGGGGTCGTGGGGTTCCGGGAACATCAACTGCCCTCCGATGAGGGGGTATCGGGCAGTGGGGCGGTCGACGGGTTCATCACGGTGTCACGTGCCGCCCGCGCGAGGATGCTCTGTGTTCGGCTATCCAGGCCCATGCGGTTCCAGGCGAAGATCACGTGGTGGGCGAGGACGTCCCGCACGCCCCGGTGGAGAGCGCCTGTGTGGGCCGCGTCGCCCAGGCGCCGCCCCGCGGTCTCGAAGGCAGCGGCCCAGGGCTCTATGAAGGCGAGCGCGCTGCCCTTGTTGAATAGAGGGCTCGAGGGGCTGGTGTCGAGTTTCATCAGGACTTGCAGTGCCGAAGTCATCGCGGTCAGCCGGGTGGCGGGCGCATCGGAGGGCAGGGGGCGCAGCTGTTCCACGCGGTGCCAGATGTCGCCCTGCTCGTGCGGTTCCTGACCAGCGCCGAAGAACAGAGTGCAGCACAGCAGGACGGACAGCTCCCGGCGGCCGAGGATGTCGCCCGGCATCGCGCTGGAGTGATGGCGGCGTACGTAGTCGAGGACGCCCCGGCTATCGGCGTGGAACAGGTCGTGGGCCGCGTCCATGCCCTGGGGGCCGCCGAACACCAGTGACTCGGGCTCGTAGATGGTCTGCCACCATCGGTCAACCAGACCGTCGGTCATGAGGCTGTCCAGGATTTTGCTCACGGCGCTCTCGGCGTCGGCACGAGTGGCTGCGGAGCCGGGCCGGCAGCGGAGACGCCAGCAGGGGTATTTGCGAAGGAACCACCAGCCGGCAAGTGCCCCGGTCTTCTCTGCCTGTGCCAGTTGTGGACCAAGGCCGGTAAGAGCGGTCTGCTCGGCGGCGCTCCAGTCGGCAAATTGAACGGAGACCGAGTACCAGCCCTGAGCCGCTTCGGCTTGCGCTTCGAGGGCGTGCTCTCCCGCAGCCTGATAGACCTCGGCGGCGTCGGAGAGGTCGCCGACGTTCATCCCTGCACGGGCGGCAGCCTGGTGGAGCGGGACGCCGGCCAAGACTTCCAGGACGCTCTTCGCCACCTGGTGCGGCGAGACGGAATCTTCCACCACTTTCCTCATCCCTTCCTGATCCGGGGGCGGCTCACTTGATGAGCAGGCACGAGTCCCACCCGGAGACCGGCGGTGTGGTGCGGGCGGCGGTGTGCAGGGCAAGGGCAAGTCCCGTATTCCCTTCGAGTAATCCGATGTCTTCGCCAAGACCAGCGCGGCACTGCTGAATGAGGCGGTCGGCTAAGGCGGGCAAGTGCACGCTGACCTCCGGCGTGCACGCGTCACGGCCAGCCCGCCAGACGGTCTGGTACAGCCCGGCCCAGCCATGGCAAAGGCTGATATCCGTGATCCGGCTGAGCTGGTCCGGGTCGGACAGGCAGCAGACGAGGGCATGTTCAGCCATCTGCTGACGTGCGATATCCGTTGTCGCGATGGCTGCGAGCTGTTGAGCGCGGGCAATGCCGGGGGTGCCGTAACACCAACTCGGTCGCATGGGGGCGGATCGGCCCGGCCGACCGGTACGCAGCTGGTCGCGGGTGATCCACTGAGGCCACCACGGACCGGAGTCGGCGTGCTGCTGCCAGATATCGAGCCATGTGCTGATCGTGTGGAGGGCTTCGTCATGCCCGTCTACGGTGACCCCCCGGCGCCGAGCCTGCGCGAGGAGCGCGAGTGGCCCGGCGATACCGTGCGCGATGCCAAAGTTGCCGTGCCCGCCGCGGAACGCATCGGACTGCTTGACCTGGGGGTCGTGGAAGACCCACCACCCCGGCAGGGTCTCGTCGTCGGCCCGCAGCGGTTGCGTTAGGCGTACGAGGTAGGTCAGGACCCGCTGCAAGGCGTCGTTGCCGGTTGCGTGTTGGAGGAGATGGGCGCCGAGCCCGGTCAGGCCGTGAAGGAGGTCGTACTCGGCGAAGGCGGGAAGTTCGCCGCGGTCGATACGTGCATGTGCGAGGTCAACGCGGCGGTGGGTGAGTGCGGTGACGGACGTGTCCACTCCGGTGCGAGCTGGACCGTATCGCACGGTTCCGTCAGCCCCGGCCGCATGGAGAACGAAGGCGAGAGCGGGTGCGCCGAAGAGCAGGTTGGCATCATCCGCGGCACTAACCCCATCCCTGGCTGTGGCCGTCACCCAGGAGTGTGCGGTCTGCCAGCTACCCTCCCCGGAGTGAGCGCGCTCGATGTGGAACAGGGCGACACCGGCCGCCCCCTTGGACAGGGACTGCGTACGCCAGCCCGGTTCAGCGGGGAGCAGTTCGGGCGTCACCAGCAGCTGGGCGATCTCCTGCGCAGCGGTGGACGCGGTGCTGGTCGGCGTGCTCACCGAGTTTCCTTCCGTTCGCGGGCGGTCTGGCGCAGGGCCGAGGCGCGGGCCAGTCGGTGGCTGACCCGCTCGCGGTCCGGGTCAACACCGATGGTGCGGACGTGATGCATATGGAGCAGGGACCTGAGCACCCTGTAGGGCTCGCGCTGTAGGGCAAGGTGCGTGCGGTAGGCGGCAAGAGCAGCTCGGCGTCGCTCCCAGGCGCGTGTCACGGTCTCGGCGCCCGGCGTGGCGCGCAGCGTCGCCCAGTCGTCGCGGGGGTCCGCCAATCGCATCCCGACATCCCGCACGCTCTGGTCCAGCTTGCCCTGCTCGCGGGGGAGATGGTTGATCAGCCAGCGCATGCCGATGTCGGGGGTTTCTGCGTAGGAGGCCGCGAGATCGACCAAGCTGGCGGCGGTGACAGCCTCGGGCGGCAGCCCTGTGCGGATGGTGAGCATGATCTGGGCGAGGGCAGCGGCGGAGTCCGCGGCGAATACCTCGTGTGCCGCGTCCATTGCCTCGCTGTGACCGTAGCGTCCGGCTTCGGGGTGGTAGGTGGCGAGCTGTAGGTGGGCAAGAAGGCCGCAGCCACGCAGCTCGGCGGCCCACTCTCCGACCCGAGTGGCGGCCTGTCCGTACTGGTCGGGAGTGGGCAGGCGCAGGTAGAGACCCAGGTATTGCTCGGAGTCGGGGCTGGTGGTGTCTCGGTGACGCCGGAACCACCACTGCCGAAGGTCGATCCCCCCGTCGAGGAGGCGTGGCAGGTGCTCAACGAGGACTTCGTCCTGGCGGTCCGGGTGTCCATGAACCTGCGCGTACAGCCACGGAGAGCGGCCCGGAAGATGCCCCGCGTCGCGCTCGATCGCTTGAAGGGGCGATGGCGTCACTGGGGTTCGTTCTGCGGCACGCGCGTGAGCAAGACGCAGCGGGAGGAGGAATTCGTGAGCGCGGCCCATCCAGGCCAGGTCGGCGGCGGTCGGGGCCTCCTGCAACTCGACCTCACGCGCGGCGTCGAGGCGGTTCCTCAGCAGCACCCGGTGGAGCGGCTGGCGAAGGTCGAGTGGCAGGCGCAGGTCGGACTCGCACACCACGAGGGCTTCCGGGGCGCGTAGCCGACGACGCCATGTCTCAAGGGCACCTTCCCATTCAGCCAGTGGGGCAGCGGGCTTGGGGAGGTCTGCGGCCGTCAGGAGCCAGCGTGCTGGCGAGAGCACGCTCCGGCCGTAGCGCAGCCGCGGCAGGTACGGCAGACGCACCGCGGCTCCCCAGTCGAACGCCTTGTAGACGGCGCAGCGTGCGATGGTGATCTCGGCGAGGAAGCGGGCGAGTGGCGGGGTGAGCGTGCCCGCCTCCAGGGCGTGCACGACGCGCGGTTCGATACGCCTGCCGGTCGACAGCTGGACCAGGTGGAGCTGGCGAGCGTCTGCAGTGACCGCGAGGTCCCGCAGCTGAATGAGATCAGGGTGGGGATCGCGGTGCTCAGAAAGCGAGATCGTGTGCGGGAGCAGTTGGGAAGTCCGGACGACGTTCTCGCTGCGCCGCCGGCGCGGGAAGAACGACAGCTGGGCGGCAATGGCCTCCGGGGCTTCCGTGCTCAGGGCGGTGTAGGTGTCGGAGAGGTTCTTGCGGTCGGCCTCGGGCAGCAGGTCAGCGAACCGTCCGGCCATGCTGCTGCCGGGGCGTGGGGCTGCGGTAACGAGCAGGCGAAACGCCCCGTCCTCTACGGCCGTCGGCGAGGCGGCGTGGATCTGAAAAGCGAGTTCGGCTCGCGGCGGTGGGAGCATCTCGGAGGGGTCGCCGACCGTCAGCCTGCGGACTACGGGTTCGGTCAGCACGATCTCTTCAGCACCGTCGATGACGGCCTGCTGGACAAGGGCAAGGAGGGTTTCGTCGCGTTCGGTCAGCGTGCGAGCGGTGTTCGCGACTGGCGAGCCCAGGTACCCGGCGGGCAGCCCGAGCCCGGTGTCGCCGACCAACTCGGGCACGGGGACGACGGCTCCCACTCCGTACCGCTGCCGAAACCGGACGTGGAAAGCCTTCCACCGGGAATAGCCGAATGGGTAGGGCGTCAGGCGAAGCAGTGCGGAGGCAGCGGTCTCGGCTTCACGGATGACCGCCTCGGGAAGGGAGACGTCGCAGTCCAGGGCCGTGTCGACAACCAGCGGCTGTGGTGCGATGTCGCATATCGCGTTCATGCGCTCAGTCACCGTTGCCCTCATGGCGTGGGCGGCGGTGGGGGATGCGATGTCGCTGTGACGCGACAGGTCTTCGTGGACCATCCGCAGGTGCTGCATCAGGTCGGCGAGGTCGGGTAGCTCGTCGGCATCAGCCGCCTCAAGCTGTGACTGTACGTGTCCAAGGGCGTCCGGCACGGTCATGGGCGCTCGGAGATTGGTAAGCAGCAGGTGCTGGGTGACGAGTTCGGCCAGCAGGGCGCGGATCTGCTCTGGTGGTGCGCTCGGGAACTCGGCGGCCAGCAGCGTGATGAGTTCCCCGAAGCGGATGGGCTTGCGAGCAGCTTCCGTCGCGGTGCGCACCGGAGGCGTGTGGCCGACGGATATCTCGACCGGCGCGAGCACGCCAGGGACGTCGTCGGGCGGCTCGCCTGGGACAGCGATTCGGTCTCCGCGCACGAACGCGATGGGGTTCGTGACCACCGCCAGACGTTCCAGCAGGCGGGGATGCCGCTCCAGACGGGCGACGACGGACCCCAACCACTGAGCGTCCGCCCTGGCGACGACGCGGTGACTCTCTCCCCAGCGCACGTGAGCGTCGCTGCCGACGCGAGCGGTACTGACTCCGGCGAACAGCCCGAACGGGGTGGCTCGTCCCTGCCAGCGCAACTGGTAGGAGGCCAAGGACGCCACGAGGCGGCGCACGTGGCGGGCCTGGGCGGCGCGCCCTTCAAGCAGCGCAGAGATCTGCTGAGCCAGCACGGGGCTGGCGGTCTCTACGGCATGCCGGGCCTCATCGTGCTGCCACACCTGTTTCAGCCAGGCCAGTCCCTCAGCCACCACTGCCTCCGGAGAACCGGTCATGTTCGGCTCCTCAGCGAGAGGCGCCCCGTCTGGATGCGTCGTGGCGCGCACCAGGGGCACGCCGGCCAGTCGGTACAGCAGCCGGTCCGCTCCTGCTGTCATCAGCTCCTCTTCCCTTTCGACAGCGTGCCGGGGGGTGCCGGTGGCGCCGGCCGTGATGTCCGCCCGACGCCACCGGCAGTGATCAGCGTCAGGCCGGGTCGCCCACGAACGAGGTGCAGGCCGTGCCCGAGCAGCTGGAGCCGCAGTTGTCGCTGGTGTCGCGCAGCAGGTCACGGACCGGCAGACCGGCCTCGATGACGCGGACGTCGAGCGTGAAGTCCACATCGACCTGGGTGGTCGCGGCTTCGGGGTTCATCTGCATGCTGTTCGCTCCTTCTGAATGGGATGGTGCGGGTTGCCCTAGCTCGCCGGACGCAAGTCCTCCGGCGGCCAGGAGATGAGGACGCGGACATGCTGCTTGTTGATGACTCGCCCCTCGGGGAGCTGGTCATCGGGGGTGTCGGCCGGGTAGGCCGCGATACTCGGGCCGCGCCCGCCGCGGTGGTCACGGCTCCAGACACGGATCTGCTCGGCCATGGCGTCGGCGAGCGCGGCGGCGTCCGGACCGAAGGCGTGTGCTCCGAACTCGAAAACGGGATCGGGTTCCTCGCCCAGCTTCCGCAGGGCGAGATAGGCGAAGCTGCCTCCCTCGACCACGGCCGGGCAAGCCATCTTGTTCTGCGGGGAGACCAGGCCCGTGTCCAGCTTCGGGTCGACCGCGAGGAGACAGAAGCCATCCAGTGCGGTGGCCAGCCACATCTGGAGCGTGTCGAACTGCTCCTGGCGGGGGATCTTCACCCCCGACCACACTTCGACTCGCTCGGTGTCGAGCGCACCGTTCAGTGAGTCCGGTTCGGTCGGCCACTCGTCATCGAACCGCAGGCCGATCTCCTTGCCGCGCAGGAGCAGCAGTCGTTCCTGGTGTGCTCCAGCTCCCTGCATCGTGACGAAGCCGCAGATCTTGGCCGACTGGCTGACCAAGTGATCTCCTTCTCGGGCGAAGGTGATCGATCGGGTCAGGCCCCGCACCCGGAGGGGGACGGTGATGGTTCCGCCGTCGGCGAGCTGGTCCACCCAGGCCGGTGGGATGTCCCAGCTGCCGACGGTGACGATCGTCCGGTCGTAAGGGGCGTGCTCGGAGCACCCGTCCTCGCCATCCGTGAGGACGACGTTCACTTGCGGGTATCCGGCGTTCTTCAAGCAGGCCCGGGCTCGGTCAGTGACATCTCCGTCGATGTCGATGGTGGTGACCTCACCATCCTTGCCGACCAGCGAGGCCATCAGTGCTGCGTTGTAGCCGCCGGAGCCGATTTCCAGGCACCGGTGACCGGGCCGGAGCCCAGCCTGCTCCAGCATGGTGGCTTGGATCTCCGGAGCGGACACTGAGCTGATAGTGATGCCGTGCTCATCCCGCTTCGTAGCCAAGTGGGTCTGGGCATACGCCTTCTCCAGAGGGGCTTCAGGGGCGAACAGGTGCCTGGGCACCTCACGGAACGCCGCTTCGACCTCCTTCGTCTGGATCACGCGCTGGGCCACGAGCTCGTTCACGAGCTTGTCTCGCAGCTCTGCTGCTGAGGGCGAGCTAGCGGTCACTTCGGTCATAGAGGGGTTCCTTACGGGGCCTCGTGCGCCTTCGCCTTGGGGCGTCGGCGCCAACTGCATGGTGGTTCGGCGATGGATGCCGGCTGGCGGAAGCCGGCCTTTGCTCAGCGCCCCAAGGGCAGCTCCTGGATCCGTTCGAACGTGTAGGTGTGGCGGTCGGGATGTTGGGTTTCCATCACCAGCCACACGGACTTGACGCGCACGGTCATGTGATGGCGGGCGTGGCGTAGCAGGGCGGAGGCGAGGGCGTCTGCCCGGTCCATTTGGTTGGCGTAGTGGGTGGCGACCTTCCCGTAGGCGGCCGACATGTGCGGGAAGTACGTCTCGGTGGCTTCGGGCAGGACCAGGCTGGCGTTGACCAGCCCGGCGACCACGTCCTCGAAGTCTCCGTCGAGGTGTCCGGAGGGCGTGTGCAGCAGGCCCGAGGCGTAGGTGTCGCCCGCCCGCCGGCTCAGCAGCACCTCGCCGCCCCGCCGCAGGATGAGATGGACGTCGACCGGTTCCCGGTGGCGCTGTGCCATGTCGTCCCCGCCCCGATGCGAGGCTGTCTGCCCGTTCCCGCTGGCCTGCCAGACGGGGGTGCGGCCGACGCGGAGTCGCGTCCGGGCACCAGGGCGTGGCATCGGCCAACCGACCCGCAAAGGGGTTTACGGGAACGCGCGAGGACGCGCGGGTATTGGGCATGCTGATCTCCGGGGTGCAGACGTGACGTCCAGCGTCAGTGACCGCGACGCCCGGGTGCCCGTTTCCGGACGCCACGGATTCTAGCCGGGACGCCATGGGGAGTTGGCTGGTCACCGGCTTGATCACACCGGTCTGCTGATCACACAGCTCGGCCATGCGCGGACTCCTTTCGGGCCGTGCCGGCGTACGACGCGGCCTGGGGCAGGACCGGGTATTCGAGTGCCAGTGTCTGTGGCGCGGTCAGGCCCGGGGAGGTCAGTTGCCAGCCGTCGAACAACCGGGCGATCTGTTCCTTCGTCCGCAGGTGGACGGGGCAGCCGGCCGCCGTCATGGTCTTGGCGAATCGGCGCACAGGTTTGCCCGAGACGTCGGCGGTGGCGTGCGTGATGACGAGAGCGCTGCCGGTGGCGGCTACGTGTTTGTACTGGTCGACGAGGACGGTCAGGGGCTGCGCCGCTGTGTCCTCGATGTGGTGGAGCACGCTGCCAAGGAGAAGGATGACTGGTTCTCGCCAGTTGATCGTCTCCATGACTTCCGTGGAAGCGAGGATCGACTCGGGGTCGCGTACGTCGGCGCACAGGCTCTCGACGACAGCGGGCGCCTTGGCCCTCATCATTGCGTCGGCGTGGGTGTGCACCAGCACGTCGTTGTCGATGCACACGACGCGGGCGTCGGGATGAACGCGGGTCAGGACATCCACCGGCGTGGGGCCGTGGGGAAGGCCGCAGCCGAAGTCGACCAGCTGCCGGATGCCCGCGATGGCCAGGGTCTGCACCATCATGAGCACGTACATGCGCTCGTGGCGGACGGCGCTCTGCAGGAACGGCATGCGCTCGGCCGCCCGAAGGGCCCCGTCACGGTCGACGATGTAGTGGTCCCGCCCGCCAAGCAGGTAGTTCTGCATCCGGGCGCTCGACGGCCGTGCCTGCAACTCGGCGATCGCTGCGGAGGGGTGGAGGAGCATCGGGTGGTCAGGTCGCATGCCGCTCCACCTCGCCGGTGATCGTGTGGAGTTCGGGCAGACGCCACGACGGACCGTCCGGTGCACCGAGCCACAGCGTGTGTTCCGTTTCCGTGATCGTCACGCCCAGCTGCTCAACCTCTGGTTCTCCGGCCGCGTGCCACTGACCGAGTGCGTCGAACAGATCGGAGCCGAGATCGCGCGGCCCCCACTCGTAGATGCGGGGGGAGTGGAGGAAGACCACTGCCCGAGACGCCTGGTGGTCATGAATACGCAGGCGGTCGGCAACGTCGCCTTCGAGCTGTGCAACGCCGCGCACGACCTGCATCCGAAGGTCAGGGCGGAGGAGACCGGCGAACAACCGGGCCGCCGGCCGTACGTGCGCCCCCTTCGCGTCCAGGGCTTCTGACGCCCTCGGGCTGCCCTGCGACTCGACGGGGGTGCCCTCACCAGGGCGGTGCTCGCGCAGCCACACGGTCTGCGGAGCCGGTCCGGCGTGGAAACGTCCACGGGCCGACGCCCCGTCCCGCGCCACGGTCAGGACGAGCAGCGTGCTGGATCCGCCCAGAGCGGTTCGGACGGGCAGGCACAGCCGGCCACCCGGACGAACCCGGGTGACCCACTCCCACGGCACACGGCGTACCGCACGATGGGACAGGAGCCCGTGGAACGAACCCGCCGGTCCCAAGACCCCGGCCTGAGACCCGCTGACCACCCGAACCCGCGGGTAGGGGCGTAGGCGCTGCCGGGCGATCTCGGCGAGGCGTTCTGTGTCCGCGGCCGTCACTACCTGGCCGCCCTGGAGGAGGTGGTCCAGAGAGGCTGCCGTCCAGCCGCAGTCTGTGCCGATCTCGGCAACGGCCGTCCCCGGTACTGGAGCGAGCGCGGCCAGGCGCGCCGTGGCGTCTTCTTTGGATGGGATCACTCCCGTGACGATGCCGGGGCCGCCCTCCCCACCGTCGTCGACGTCGAACACGAGCATCTCGGAGCGATGGACGAACTTCGCCCACTCACCGGCGTTCTTACTCCGGTCCACCCGGCGCCAGCGACCACCTCGGTGCGTACGGATCACATTGGGCACGAAGTCCTGTCGCCGATCGCAGGTGAACACGTCCCCCGTGTGCTGGTGAACGTGGGCACTGCCCGGTCGCAGGCTGTCGGCCTCGACGCGGGCGTTCATGCCTGTCCTGCCATGGCGACGACGTCTCCGGAGTTTTCACGGCCGGTCGCGGGGCCCAGGAGACGCAACTGCCACCCTCGCGTGATGGCGTGCGCGGCCGAGGAAGCGCCCAGCGCCCGCAGCAGGCGTCGAGCGTCCTTGCGCACGTCGTCCAGCGGACGCTTCGCGCCGGCCGCGATCTCCTGGACGGTCTTTCCGCCGGCGAGCCCTGCCAGGACTGTGCGCTGCCCCTCCGGCAGCTCGACGGTGTGGTCCACAGGCACGGGGACGTCCAGGTGGCCGTGACGGTAGGCGAGGTCCACCATGCCCGCCCGCTCGGAAGTTCCGAGCTTTCCGCCGATCCGTAGGATGTACGTCTTGACCGTGCTGTCGGACACTCGCATGTCGCAGGCCGTCTCTGCGGTCGTCTTTCCCTGAGAGATGCCCAGCAGAGCCTCCCGCTCCTGAGGGGAAAGCGGCGGCGAGATGGTCTCGTCCGGGGCCGGCATGGTCCTACTCCTTCGGTGTTCTGACACAGTCGTCGTCATATCGGGGCCGGCCCACTTCGCTGGTCGGCTCGTTGGGGGCGTGAGCTACCACCCGCCGTTGAGCTCCAGGGCGAGTTCGGCGAGGATGAAGACGGTAGGCAGGCTGATAGCGGCAGCGAGGAGAACGGCGCCCCAGTGCGCGCGAGCCTGTCGCCAGCCACGTCGAACGCGCCCTGGGGCCGGTTCGTCTCTCCGGGGTGAACTCGAATCCGGTGGGCAAGCCGGGGCACCGTGAATCCGCTGAGGGTGCGCTGCGCGAGAGGGCCTGGCCATGTCACTCACCGTCCCGCTCGCAGTCCTGTTCGGCGTAGCGCAGCAGGGCCTCGGTGTGGACTGCGAGCCGGAATGCGTGCTTCCTCGCCGCCTTGAGCCCCTCTCCCGGAGCGACGTCGCGGGCCTCCTGCGAGCGCTCGATCGCCTCACCGCATGCGGACCACCCTCGACTCCCGGCGGAGAGCGATTCCAAGTGGATCGAAACGTAGGGGACGAGCGTCGTGACGTAGCCGCTGAGCGCTTTTGTGACCGCCGCGAGGGTGCGCGGATGCGGGTACACCCCCGCCTGCTCCCAGGACTTCGCCGCACGAATGGCTTCGCGGATACGCGTCGAATCGAACCCGGCGCACACAGTCCTGCCCCAGCCGTCGACCATGTCGTCAGAGGCGTCGACAGCAGGAAGGACGGCGAGCAGCTCCCGCCCGACCTCGGACATCCGCCGGTGCAGGGACGCCGCACGCGCGACGTCGCCGGGAATCTCTTCGTCGAGTAGGGCACGTACGCGTACGACCAGTTGCTCGTCTTCCAGAGGAGGCTCGTTGGCATCGACAGGAACGACTGCCCCGAGCAGTCGCATCAAGTGGCCGCGCATGAGCAGCAGTTGAACGTGGCGCTCGTCCGGGTCTTCGCTGACGGAGGCAGTCTCGGCGAAGACCAGACTGGTCACTTCGCGATGAAGGGTCTCCTGCACCGCGAGAGGCGATGGTCCGGGTGCGAGGGTCGATACAACGGTCCTCAGGTCAAGGCTCAGTTCCCTGAATGAGCCCTCCGGCCAGGACACGACGTCCACCTGCCCACCGCCGGCTGATGGGGCCGAGGGCGTGGTGCGAGGCATAAGGGCAACTCCATTAGTGAGGTCCGAAGTTGGCGATCTGGGCGTCGCCTCGGCGGCCCTCAAAGAGGAGCCGCCGAGGCATTTCGAGCCGCCACTCGCCGACAAGGGCGGTTCGTCCGGGTGAAGCACGGCGCAGCGTGCTACATGGGCATCGTCCAAGGGGCGGGTAGACACCGGTACCGCGCCGCAGGACCCGGTCGGGACGTCCTGGGACGTCCCACTGGTTGCACAACCATCAGGGCCGAACGACTCAACAACGGTGAGCCGTTGAGGCTGGGCGGTTCCGTCGCGCCCCCCAGGCGCCCCTGAAATCTCGGGAGGGGGCGGGGATGCAGGTAATGGACTCACTACCTCGGTGGAGCATCGCCGACTTAGTTCTGCGGTTGCTTCTCGCGCGACTGTGACCATCACGACCTCCTCGCAGGAACGCGGAAGACGCACCACGTCGACCTGCCGTCGGTGCTGACGCCCCAGTCCTGTGCGAGGACGGCAACGAGGAACAGCCCGCGGCCGGAGACATCTTCGTCGTCCGCAACGGTGAGCTTCGCTGGCGCCGGGTTGCCGTCTGTGACCTCGACCCGTACCTCTCCGCAGGCGTAGAGGACCGTCAACTCGATGTCTCCACAGCCGTGCTCGATGGCATTGGCGACAAGCTCGGAGACGGCTAGCACGATGTTCTCCGCGGTCGGCCCAGGTACTTTCCACAGCCGCAGGTGGGCCGCGGTGATCCGGCGCATGCGTCCGACTCGGGCCTTGTCCGGGGTAAAGGCCACCGCGAAACCGAGGGCGGTCTGGTGCACGAGTTCTGCTGCGACCATGGCGACGGCTGTGGCGGGGCTCATCGGGGGCCGGTCCCACCATGCCACTGCGGGCCGAGGCCGCCCAGCAGTACGGCGCTCAAGACAGTGGATCTGCCAGTAGAGGAGTTCATGTGGGGGTGCTCCCGCTCGTCGAGTAGCCGGCCTACAGGAGCGAACCGCCTAATCCCGGTGACTGGAATGGGGTCAAGAGCTCGGAGGTGGTCAAGGTGGTCAAAGATCGTCTGCGGTCATCGACGCAGGCGGGCGGCGTGGTGCGTGCGGAATAGGCACGCGTGGCCCCTGCCTCGTCAACGTTGTGCGTTTGGCGTGGATCCAGTGCACAGCGGTCTGCGCGGGCCAACTCCCGTCGACTGACGAAGGGTTCTGGGTTCATGGTGGTGCTCCCTTGCTGTCGCTTGCTGGGCGAAGCACGGTTAGGAGCATGAGGGCCGCGGACCCTCTTGCGTCATTGTGTCGTTGCATGAGCGGGTATGCATGAGACGCATGGACCGCCGGACAGCGGACACCTAGCGTCTCTAGGCTTGGGCTCCCAGAGCGGAGCGCCAGACGAGCGGGGTACGGCACATGGCAACTGGGCAGGTTCGGCACTGCTCCTGTGGCACGCGGTTGGCACGGGACAATTACGCGAACCGGTGCGCCCTCTGCCTCCGTAAGGACCGGGCTCATGCTGTGGCCTCCCCACCCGTTGTGCCCCCGGAGTTCTGGCAGCGGCCCACCATGCGTGAGGCGCTGAGTAGTTGGCACATGGGCCGGGTGTTCTACGCCTATCGCACGCATCCGTGGCATGGCCGTGTGCTCTCGCAAGAAGCCATGGCGGTATGGCTCGGACTCAATCAGGCGCAACTCAGCCGTATTGAGAGCGGCAAACCTCCGCAAGACCTCAGCAAACTTATGAGGTGGGCGCATAGCCTGCGGATTCCGGCAGACCTACTGTGGTTCAAGTTGCCCAGGCCAACGCAGGAAGTTTCTACCGAGGCTGTTCCTGTAGTGCCACCACCCGAAGAAACGTCGTCCGTTCAGAAAGAGGCTCCGCAGGTCGGCGTGATGCTGCCGGTCGTTATCCACGGCCGGACAGTCCTGGTGCCGGTAGACGCTGAGACCCTTGCAGCGAGCGGTTTGGGCACGCTACTTGGTCACTCGGCGGACAGCACCGCCACGGACGCACGCAAGCGAGACCCAATGAGCCCCATAAACCGCCGCGACTTGCTCAGGACTGGCGTTGCAGCTGCCGCGCTGCCTGGCCTCGGGCTGGACGAGCTAGAGCACATTGCGGCTGCGCTGGACGATGCCCGCTACCTCGATGGGCCGGTCGTTAGCTACTTCCGTCGCCAACTCGAACAAGCCAAGCGCGACGACGGGGCGCTCGGCCCGAAGAAGACGTTGCCGGTTATGCTCGGCCTATTGGGTGCGATTGAGGGCCATGCTCGGGACGTAACGCCGCGTGTGCGCCGTGAACTCCTCGCCGTCGGTGCGGAAGGTGCAGAGTTCACCGGATGGCTGTACCGAGACATTCAACAGCCGCAGGCGGCCGTCTTCTGGTATGACCGCGCAATGGAGTGGGCACAGGAAGCGGACAGCGCAGCCATGCAGGGCTACGTGCTTCTCAAAAAGTCACAGATGGCGTACGACGAGCGTGATGCCCTGCGCATGCTGACGCTTGCCGAAGCTGCCAGCAATGCCCGCTGGCAGCTGCCGGTCCGTGTCCGTGCCGAAGTTACGCAGCAAGAAGCGCTAGGCCGCGCCATGCTCGGGGACCCGCTCGACGTGGTGCGCGGCAAATTAGACGTGGCACAAAACCTCTTGGCCGGCGTTCCCGAGGAGGAGCCAAACAGTCTAGGGGCGTACTTCACTGGGCACACGCGCCTGCTCCGCGATGCAATTACCTACACCGAGGCCGGTAAGCCGAGTCTCGCCGTCGATCTCTTCAGCGACGTACTGAGCACGGGTAGCCTCTCCCGCCGCGACACGGGGTTTTTCAATGCGCGACGGGCGGCAGCACTGGCGCTCAGTGGTGAGCCTGACGAAGCCGCGAAGGTCGGCAAGGAGTCGGCCGAAGTGGCGCGCGAAGTGAAGTCAGAGCGCACAGTGCGCGTCCTCGGCGAGGTACTTCTGACCCTTGATAGGTGGCGTAGCCGGCCTGCGGTCCGTGAATTCGGTGAGTCGCTTACTGCCTGAGCCACTCGGTCACGGTGCGGATGACGAAGGCTTGGTATTCCTGGCTCTTGGGGTTCAAGTATTGCGGGTCATCGTGGACAGCGAAACCGTGCTGCGAGCCCTCAACGGGCACGAGCTCAACCGGTGCCGTGAAATGCTCGACAGCAACGCGCGAGGACTCGTACGGAACGAGCGTGTCAGCCGTGCCGTGCACGATGAGCGTTGGTGCTTGAACCTCCCCGAGTGCTTCATGGGGATTAAGCCAAAACACCTCGTTGAGAATGGGCCGCCCGTGGCGGAGCGTTGGCGTGAACTGGAGTGCGCCGCGTTCGTTGAGTTCCTGGGCGGCTTCCTCGCTGATGACGTCATCTGTCCAGTGCGGCCGACTGTCGATAGTCCGCCGCTTGTAGTCCAGCTGTGGGTTGAACAGCACGAGCCGAGTAACTTCGCTCGGCCGCTTTGCGGCGTAGTAGGCGCAGATACCGCCGCCGAAACTCGCGCCTAGCAGCGTGATTTGTTCGGCCTGAGTCGCTTTGTGGACGTGCGCAAGCATGACGCGAATGTCGTTGAGGATTGTCGAGAGCGTTAGCTCTTCCTGCCGTCCTTCACTCTCGCCATGGCCGCGTAGGTCAAACCGGAGCGAGGTGATACCGGCGTCAGCAAGGCCGCCTGCAAGCCGCGTGAAGAAGCCCCCTTCTTCACGGGTGACGCCTCCGCCGTGCACAAGCACCACGGCCGACGGCGTCGGTTTCTGGGGACGTACAAGGGTGCCCGCCAGGTGCAGGCCGTCAAGGGTGCGAACGCTCACGCTGTTAGTAGCCATGAGGGCAAGCGTAGTTATCAGCACACGGTGGCCAGGACCTCCGCCATAGAGTCGTGGCTGGCACGCGCTCGCCAGAACACGGCAAACCATCGAGGCCACGGGCACCAGAGCGCCCGAGGTCGTGAGTTGGATCGAGGAGTCCCGTCGATGGACCTGAAGCGCTACACCTACGCCGACGCACGTGACGTCCGCTCGCTGTTCCTGGACATCCACGACGAGGTGTACGCGAACGATCCCGACCCGTTCCACTCGCGCGAACGGTTCTCTTACTTCGTGGACCTGAGGTCGGCGGGGGAGGACTGGCTGTGCGTCTCGGGGTGAGAGAACGGCGGCCCGGTCGGGTATGCGTACGGCTCGAAGTTCAAACCGGGCGGCTGGTGGAAGGGCGCCGACCGGCCCAAGGACGTGGGCGGCCGGATCTTCGCCCTTTCGGAGCTGATGGTGGTGGCAAGGTACCGGCCGCGCACAGCAGATTCATGACGCGCTGATTCATTCGGTCGTTGTCGACTTCGTGACGCTTCTCGTCGACTCCGCACATCCCGAAGTGCAGGCTCTGTACGAGAAGTGGGGCTATGAGAAGCAGGACGAGGCCAAACCGTCTGACGACTCCCCGCTGTACGCCGTCATGGTCAAGCGTCTGGCCCCTTGAGAGATCAAGGCGGCCGGCCCTGGCTCCTCTCCCACCGACCCTGGCCCGGCAGCCTTGAATGACCGAAGTTTGCCTCGCTGGGTGACTTTCCGCCACCTGCCGTACACAGGTGGCTAGTTGAGCGTAGCGTTGAAGTTGTTTCCGGCCCGGGGCTACCAGCGAGCGCAGGTCGGTCAACGTGGTCAAAGATCGGGTTCACTGGTGAGGGCGCAAGGATGGCGCGCGAGCGGAACGAGAAGCTAGCCGCACTGCTGGAGGAAGCTCGCTGGTCACGGGCCCAGGCCGCCGCGGCGTACAACCGAGTCGCCGAGGAGACACTGAACGGCGAGATCCGGGAAAACTCCAAGATCGGGCGCTCCCACGTGAGCATGTGGGTGGGAGGCACCCAGCCGACAGGAATCGCACCCGCTATCTTGTGCCAGGCGCTGTCCCGTCGCTTGAAGCGTGAGATCACGCCACAAGAGATCGGGTTCGCAGCTTCCATCTCACCAGCGCAGGGAGCGCTGGACTGGCGCGTCGATCCGTTGATCACGCTGAACGACATAGGGAGTGGCGTGGACCCGGACCGGCGCCGCCTGCTGGCAGGCGGGGTGTACTCCGCGGCGGCCCTGATCCTGCCGGACGAGACGTGGTGGGACGCCATGTCGCGGCCACCAGCCGAAGAGCCGTCGACGGGCAAGCGCGTCGGCCTGGGAGACGTCGAGACCGTACGGGAGCTGACCCTGGCGTTCTCGCGCATGGACCAGCGGCGCGGCGGCGGGCACGGCCGGCGCGCGGTAGACGAGTACCTGCGGAATGAGGCCCACAACTTCCTCCGGGGCAGGTTCGCTGACGATGAGACCCGGCGCGCCATGTTCGCGGCCTCCGCCGAACTGGCGTATCTATCAGGTTGGATGGCCTTCGACAACAGCGAGCATGCGATCGCGCTCCAGCGCTTCAATACCGCGGTGAAGCTGGCAGCGCGCTCCGGCGACGCACCCCTGATCGGACACATACTGCGGGCCATGGCGCATCAGGCACTCGACCTAGGGTTCCGGCGCGAAGCCCTTCAGATCGCGCAGGCTTCGGTGCACGGCGAGCGGTACGCAGCCGCCACCCCCCGGGAACGCGCTCTCCTGGGTGTAGTGCACGCGCGGACTCTCGCCGCCAATTGCCACAACCAAGAGGCCGCCCGGGCCCTCCTGCGAGCGGAGGACGATCTGTCGAACGCCCACGATGGCATCAGGGAGCCGGACCGCACGTTCTTCTTCGGCGAGGCGTCGTTGGCACACGAGACCGCATGCACACTGCGGGATCTCGGTGATCACCAACGGGCGATCAAGGAGTTCCGGCGCTCCGTGCGCACCCGTGGAACTGCGTTCCGACGAACGCACGCGGTGACCCTCGGGTACATGGGCGCGACGCAAATCGCACAAGGTGGCCTTGAAGAAGCCTGCGCGACATGGACCAGCGTCCTGGACGCGATGGAGGACGGGATCTACTCCGGCCGTGCGCGGCAGAGGGTCGTCGAGATGCGACAACTTCTGTCGCCCTACCGGAAGCGCGGCATCCCCGCAGTGGGCGCACTAGATGCCCGCGCGGCGGCGTATCTGGCGCAAGTAGATTGATCGCAAGTGTCGTTGAGACGGAGTCGAAAGGCTAGGCCATGACTTTGGAGATCAAGCCGATCGGGAAAGTTGTCGCGGGCCGTAGGGAGGTTGCCGATGACTATTGGGGTGGCGTCGAGTCGGTAATTCAGCTCGATGAGAATGAGTTTCCCCTCGACTCTGTGCAGGGGTTGGAAGAGTTCTCTCATCTGGTGGTCGTGTGGCACTTCGACCAAGCGTCCCCGAGCGACGTCGAATACCACGCTCGCAGCCCGCGCGGAAACTCGCAGTGGCCGGCAACAGGCACCTTCGCGCACCGCAACCACCGGCGCCCCAATCAGCTCGCGCAGTCCTTCCCCCGCCTGTTGGGAGTCGACGGCCTCCGTCTGCGGGTGACCGACCTGGACGCCGTGGTCGGCACGAACATTTACGACCTGTCTCCGTTCTTCATCGAGATGGGTCCGCGCGGCCCGGTTCACGAGCCCGCGTGGCCTGGCGAGATGCTGGAGAACTACTGGGCAGAGAAGGAGTGAGAAGATGGGCGCGCACGCCCGTGGGACAGCGCAGCGCGCGGGGTTCGGCGACGCGCTGTTCGTCGGCCGCGACGGTCTCGTGAGCGAGGGCGGCACCTGGAACGTCGCCTTCATTGACGGCAACGGGACCGTGGTAGGGCCGCAGGCACCCGTGCCTTGCGTCGCGCGCTGAGGAACCGAGCCGAGGCCGCCCTGACCCGGCGCCTGGGGATGATGCCCAACCTGTCGGTGTCGGCCGACCCAGCGATGACCGAGGCAACCAGGCGGTGCGACGGCTGGTGCCGGCTCGTAGGCTGCGGCCATGACCGAGATCCAGACTCCGACGCCCTCGGAAGCCTTTGACCTGCTGCTGGCCGGTAACCAGCGCTTCGTCGCAGGCGCCCCCGAGCACCCCAACCAGGACGCCACCCGCCGCGCCGAAATCGCACCGGGCCAGCAGCCCTTCGCCGTGCTGTTCGGGTGTTCCGACTCCCGACTTGCCGCCGAGATCATCTTCGACCGCGGCCTGGGCGACCTGTTCGTGGTCCGCACCGCAGGCCACGTCGCCGGGACGGAAGTCCTCGGGTCCATCGAGTTCGGAGTCAGCGTCCTCAACGCGCCGCTGGTCGTCGTCCTCGGCCACGACTCCTGCGGCGCCGTCGCCGCGGCCTGCTCCGCCCTGGAGAACGGACAGACGCCGGGCGGCTTCGTCCGCGACGTCGTCGAACGGGTAACCCCGAGCGTGCTGGCAGCCCGCGCCGCCGGACGCGAGAGGGCCGAAGAGATCCTGGCCGAGCACATCGAGCACACCGTGGACCTGCTGCTCGAACGCTCCCGCGTCCTGGCCGAGCGGGTGGCCGCCGGCCAGGCCGCAGTGGTGGGTCTGTGCTACCGGCTGGCCGACGGCAGCGCGCACCTCGTCGCCGCCCGCGGCCTTGATACGGCGGTCCCCACCGCATCCTGACCGTCCCCGCCATGGCCGCTCACTGGGAGGATCGAGGCCCCGCAGCCCGACGGAGCCGGTTGCCGATCGCGAGACCCAGCCCCTCCTCGACCGGCAAAGACGCGACGATGAGGTCACACCCCCGCCGGTCCAGCTCGCGCAGGAACCCGTACAACTCGCGCGCGTAGCCGACCATGGAAGCGGGGACCGGCACCACGGCGTGCGCCTTCACGGCAGTGCCGGCGAGGGACGGGGGAAGAAGGACGCCGACCTGGTGGCCCTGCTCCTGCGCGAGCTGCGCCTCGTCGGCGACCTTCTCCGGCTCGACGAGGACGACCCGCGCAGACGGCGCGTAGTGCGACGGATGCTGACCCGGCACCCGGACATGGCTCGTGGAGGGCGCCTCGATCAGGTACCCCAGCACCGCCTCGAGGTCCTCGCGGGTCACTCCGCCGGGTCGGAGGATCGACGGTGTCTCGCCCGTGACGTCGACGATGGTCGACTCGACGCCGACGCCGCATGGACCGCCGTCCAGGACGAAGTCGACCGCATCCCCGAGCTCCGCTCGGACGTCGTCGGCCGTGGTGGGGCTGACCGAGCCGAAGCGGTTGGCGGACGGGGCGGTGATACCGCCGCCGAAGGCCGACAGCAGCGCGAGGGCGACGGGGTGGTCGGGCACGCGCACGGCCACCGTCTCCAGGCCGCCCGTGGCCTCCAGGGGCACCCGGCGGCCGCGCCGCAGGACCAGCGTGAGCGGCCCCGGCCAAAATTGCCCGGCCAGCAGGCGCGCCGTCGCGGGGACCTCCTCGACCCATTCGTCCAGGTGGTGCGCGCCGCCGATGTGGACGATCAGCGGGTGGGAGGGCGGACGGCCCTTGACCTGGAAGATGCGCGCCACGGCGGCAACATCTTCGGCGTTGGCGCCCAGGCCGTAGACGGTCTCGGTCGGGAGGGCCACCAAGCCCCCGGCGCGCAGCACCTCGGCGGCCTTCTCGATGTCACTGGTTGTTGCCATCACCCGTGCAATCCTCCCACCGTGCCGACGACGCCGTGCCGCCCACCGGTCGCCAACCTGAACGGGCTGCACCGGCAGCCCATTCACCAGATGCAGGTGCACGGACAAGCCGACTGGTCTGCGACGTCCCTTGGCCTGTTACCGGGCCGGTCAAGGCCAAGGGACGTCTGCCATGACCCCGGCGCGACAGCGGGAAGCAAGCCGGGGACCTCGGACGCCGGTGCACGCGTCCTGCCCAACCCAACCCTCACCAAGCCGATCCGGTCACCGCGGCGTCAACCCGCGGCGTCACCATCCGCTACTCGTTCAGGCCGTCGCCGGGGACCACACGGTTCAGCAGCTCCAGGTCTCCGTACAGGGCGGCATGGAAAGCGGCGGCCAGCTCGCGGGCCCGCTCCTCGCTCGGCACACCGTGCAGCATGAAGTAGACCGGGCCCGCGTAGGCGTCCGAGCCGGCCTCCCGTTCATCGACCAGGCTGATGATGGCGGCCCGCAGGGCGTGGTTGACCGCCTCGTCGACGGTGTGGCCCGGGCCGGCGGTCAGCGCGTCCGCCTTCACCGTCCACCGCTGGCCTTCGCGCTCGATGGCAATGAACACGGCGCGCTGGGCCTTGGCCGCCCGGTATGCCGCGTCGAACGCGTCGGTGGCGTCCGGGATCAGGTGGCCCGGGCAGGCGATCGGCAGCGGCTGCACAACGGGCATCTTGCGTATCTGTCCATCCCCGGCGAGACCCTGTAGCTGTACCGCCGAGCGGCTGGCCCTGCGATGCGCGGCTTCCCGGACGGGACGCCCATCCCGGGCGAGTCACGCGCGGCCAGTCCACAGTGCGACCCCCGTTGTCACATGGAGGAGGCGGCATACCCGCGCCGACGGATCACGACTACCTTGCAGGCATGACCTTGGTTCAGCCTTCCAGCCGTCTCGATCGCCTCTCCGATGCGCCTGGCGGGCTGTTCGTTTACGGCACGCTCCAGTTCGCTGCCGTCCTCGAAGCTCTGTTGGGGCGAGTACCGGCCCACATTCTTGCTTCTGCACCGGGATGGCGTGCTGCCGCGCTCGAAGGCCGGGTCTATCCCGGACTCGTTGCCGCTCCCGGAACCGCCGCGGCCGGCCTCTTGCTCACCGACCTGACCAACCAGGAGTGGACGTTGCTCGACTCGTTCGAGGACAACCGATACGACTTGTGGAAGGTAGCTCTCTCGACCGGCGATCATGGGTTGGCGTATATCTGGCCGGACGGGGAGGTCCGGCCAGAGGACTGGGACCGAGCCGAATTCGAGAGTCTGCATCTTCAGGCTTACGCCGCTCGGTGCGCCCGGATCGGCCCGAGGCTGGCCGCAGGCGAGCCCAAGGGCGAGTAGGCAGTCCAGCGCCAGGCTGGGCAGACGTTGTAACCCTCACCAGCACAAGCGGCTCACGACTACCTTGCTGATATGACGATCTCGGCTGTACCCGCCCGTGCCGTATTAGAAGAAGCCTGCGCTCTCGCAGGCTTCGACCCCGTAGGCGCCGAGCCCGTCCGCCTCGCCGAGAACGAGATCTGGCGCCTCGCCAGCAATGTAATCGTCCGTATCGCCCGCGCCGGCCAGTGGAAGGCCGCCTTGCGCGAGGTCCTCGTGGCCCGGTGGCTCGCCGACAACGGAGTGTCGGCCGTGCGAGCGTTGCCGTTCGAGCAGCCCATCGAGGCCGGAGGCCAGCCCGTGACCTTTTGGGCCGAGCTTCCGCCGCACGAGATCGGCAACGTCATGGACGTTGTCACGCTGCTGATGCAACTCCACCCTTTGCCGGTCCCGGATCTGCCGCTAGACCGCCTGGACCCGTTCGTCCGGGTGGCTGACCGGATCGAGGCGGCCACGTCGCTGACGGAGGATGATCGCGCCTGGCTGCGGGATCGGCATGCCGAACTTCGCGAGCAGTGGGAGCACCGGCCTCGGGGCCTGTCGGAGTGCGTCGTGCACGGCGATGCATGGGTGGGCAATGTCGTGCGTACGGCGGACGGGCCGGTACTGCTGGACTTCGAGCGTGCCTCCGTTGGGCCGCCAGAGTGGGATCTGGTGTCCATCGCGGTCAAAGTGTCCACGACCGGCACCGTCACCGCAGCGGAGTATGCCGACTTCTGTGCTGCGTACGGCATAGACGTCATGCAGTGGGAGGGGTACGACCTCCTCGCTGGAGCCCGTGAGTTGCGCATGACCACCTACGCGGCCCAGCACGCCGCAACGCGCCCCGTGTGGCAAGCCGAGGCACAGTACCGCGTCGACTGCCTGCGCGGCCGTGCCGAGCCGCGTCCCTGGAGCTGGAAAGGGATCATGTGATGTATTCCATGCATCCGGTCGGACGTTCTAGCCCACGCCTTGCTGTGCGTGAACTCGCCCATGAGGACGTAGATGCGGTGCTGGCCATCTACGGCAGCCCCGAAGCTACGGAGCACCTGTCGTTCGAACCGCGCAGCCGTGAAGAGGTGGCCCACATGGTGGCCAGGTCGATCGCCTCGGCGAGAGCGACTCCGCGCATCGAATACGCGCTCGCCGTCATCGAACGGGACACGAACGAGCTGATCGGGTTCGGCCGTCTCGCTGCCGATCCACATCAGCAGCGCGGTGCCACCATGGGCTTCGCACTGCGTCCAGATGCCTGGGGCGTCGGATACGGCGTGGAGATGGTGCGGTTGCTGCTCAGCGTCGGGTTCGACGATTTGGGTCTTCACCGCATCTGGGGAGCGCGATCTCCTCTTAACGACGCCTCGGCCAAGACGATGGCGGCTGTCGGGATGGTTGAGGAAGGAGTGATCCGCGAGCACGTCCTGAAAGCTGGCAGATGGCGGGACTCCGTCGTGCACGCGATCCTCGATCGAGAGTGGCAGTCCACCACGCCGGTGTAGGACTCCTTCCGAACCCTGGGGTTGCCAAAATGGGAGGCCGCATTGCCGCCCGATGCCGTGGCTCAGACGCGGATGTCGGCCCGGTCGGCGAACATCCCGGCGTCGCCCAAAGCAACCGGACGCTCATCCGCCGGCTTACCTTGCGGTCGATTCGTCGGCCACCCACGACAGGTAGGCGTCGGACCCGCCAACAACTGGCAGGACGACCCACTCCGGAACCTCATAGGTGTGTTCCTGGGCCACCCAAGTCTCAAGCTCCGGCAGACGATCGGAGGACGTCTTGTATGAGATCCGCCATTCGCGGGTGGTTTCGATCCTTCCCTCCCACCAGTAGACCGCGGTCAACGGCGGGTCAATGTGGGCACCGGCGGCTAGATGGTTCTCGACTGCCCCTCGCGCCAGGGCCATCGCCTTGTCCTCGTCGTCGATGGTCGTCTGTGCGACAACGATCTCGTCCACCATGCAACTGGCCTGCCTTCCTCGTCGGCGTACCTCGACACTAAATCTTCCAATCCTCCACGCCCCATGACTCGTAACAACAGGCACTCCTTGCGGACGAGCTACTCGGTGCACGTGGCGTGGGTCCTGGCTTCGTTCTCGGCTAGGAACTCGGCGAGCTTTGCGAGTAGTTCGACGTTCTCCTCAAGCGCCACATCGAGCAGGATGCGCAGTTCGGCCGGGCTGTTGCAGCCGGCCAATCCTGAACGCCTCCATGGGTTCGGATTTGGGTCTGAAGCGAGGCTGATTGTCGCCGAGATGTCAGCTCTGCCTGGGCCGATCGAGCCGGTGACCTACCCGCCCGGCGCCGGTCCGCCGGCCGCCCAGGCTTGAGCGGCCGCGAGGTTCGGCGCGGTGCCTTCGGGCACGTATGCGAAGCCGTCCCAGGACTCCAGGACCCGCGGTTCCTCCGGCCGCACGTGGGTGGCTCCGCCGCCGACGGGCCGGTGCCGGCGGTAGACGTCCATCGGCGCACACCTGCGCCGGTAGTAGGGAGCGAGCGGGGCGTCGGGGTCGATGCTAGGGACCGCGCGGGACGGCTGGTCCGGCGGTCCGGGACGGGCGTGCCTGCCCACGGTCGTGCCCTGCCTCTTCTACTCGTATGACCAGGCCCGGCCGGTAGCTTCGGCCGTCTTGCGGTACTCCTCGACGGGGATCGGGGTCACTCCGGGCCGTATCCGATTCAGCAGCACAAGACCGTCAAGGTGATCGATCTCGTGCGCGATGAGCCGGGCTTCGCCCCGTTCGTAGACCGTGGTCATGGTGCTGCCGTCCGGCGTCACCGTCTCGACGGTGATCCGCAGGGACCTGGGAACCGGGGCCCGGACGTCGAAGAAGGACAGACAGCCTTCGAACCTCTCGTCCATCTCGTCGGAGGCGGCAGCGATACGAGGGTTGAGGAGCACGATCGGGTCGGCGCCGGGCGGCTTGACGACGGCTGCGGCCCGGCCGATGCCGATCTGCGGGGCGGCCAGGCCCAGGCCCTTGCCGGAGAAGTCGTGTGCGCGGTGGATGCGTTCCATGGCGTCGAGGAGTTGGCTAATGACGGTCTCGGCGGTCTTCCGCTCGTCTGGGAGACCAAGGGGGCGGGCTGGCTCAGCCAGGATGGGGGCGCCGTACTGGACGATGCCGAGATCGCGCATCTGCTGGCTGGGTCGCACCCGAATCAACTCCACCTTCGCGGACGGTCATCGGGATTCTGCCCCACGGCGCGCTACGAGGCGGCTCGTTTCGGCCTCGACGGCCGGTGACGGGCCCGCGGTTTCACGTCATGTGATGGTGCCGGTGGTGAGGGCCAGGGAGTGCGCCCGGACTTCGGGGTCGGAGGCCAGAGCCGCATCGGCCAGGAGGTGGAGACGCCAGTACAGCTCCAGGCGCCGCTGGTCGGCTGGAGCGGGCCCATGGGTGAGCAGGGGCTGAGGCGAGAGCAGCCGGGGCTCGATGTCGAGATTCACTCGGTCGAGGTCTTGGTGGAAGGCTGCTGCGACGGCAGCGAGATCGGGTGCCGTGGCTGTGCAGAGGTTCAGGCGGCCGTGGAGGTAGTCGCGCCAGGTGTGGTGGCGGGTGGCTCAGGCGAGGCGCCCGAAGTGGGTTCCGGGGATGGCGTGGACTGCGGCGAGGGGACCGGCGAGTTCATCCAGGAACTGATCGACGGGGAGGGGCTCGACCTGGACGACGCTCTGGGCGGTCCAGACCGGCTGCCTCTCGATGTCAGCGTGCAGCAGGCGGGGGCTGGGGGCCCGGTGATGGGTGAGGAGGACGAGGGCGGCGGCCTCGTTGGCGGCACGGGCAGGGTCGCTGTAGTGCTTGAGGACGTACGGCTCGCGTCCGCCGATGTACAGACGCGGTTGGCCTGGCCGGTGGTGATTTCGGTGGCGCCGTCGGGGACGCGGCCGTCGATCCTCATAGTCAGGCGATGTCGCCGAGGTAGCGAGTGGGAGGCTCGCCGTGGGCGAGGTCGGCGATCGGTCCCCGCAGGCCCTGGGGCAGGAGATTGAGGCCGGGCACTTTCTCCAGCTCCACCCATTCGAGCCCGGTCTGTACGTCGTCTTCTGCGTGGCCGCCGAGCTGGCCCAGGTCGCCGTCAGGCCGGCACAGGAAGATCGCTTCAACCCGGTGGTCCTTCGGGGCGCCGCCGTGATGGGCGCCGATGTACTCGCGCAGCCACAGTAGGCGTTCGGGCGTGACGTCCAGGCCGGTCTCCTCGTGGACCTCGCGGCGGACCGTGGTGCCGAGGGCCTCGCCGGGGTGCTGGCCTCCGCCGGGAAGGAAGTAGCAGTCCTGTCCCTCCCAGTGGGCGCGTTGGAGCAGGACACGGCCGTCATGGAGGACGACGGCCTTGGCGGCGTTGCGGACGGTCGCGGTAATGGTTTCAGCCACGGAACTCCCGCTCTTGCTCGGGGGTTGAGGTGTTCGGCGTTCAGTCTTACCGAAGCCGAGGCGGCGTCCGGTGGCCTTGGCCCAGATCAGCCGTCAGGGCCCGGCCAGCCGGACGAAGGGCTGGAAGGGGCTGGCTGCGACGAGCGCGATCGGACGCGCTGGGGCAGCGCGCGGCGGTGGCTCGGTGGTGGCGGGCGGGATAACGCTGTGGTGCAGACCCGGTGCCAGGGCGGGCAGCCGGGCGGTGGTGATGGGGCCGTGCAGCAGGACGCCGGCTGCGCCGAGTGCGGCCCAGTGAGGGCCTGCCACTAGGCGTTGGCCACGGCGGAGGTTAGCAGCGGTGCGCCGAGGAGCCAGGCGGCTTCCTCCGTCCACTTCCCGCAGTATCAGGGCGGCCCTGGCCGGCCTGCGCAGGCGGGCGCCGGTGGTCAGCGCTCGGGCTTGGTGGGCCGCTGCATCAGCGCGGCGGCGGCCTCGTTGAGGGCGACCTTCGAGTGCAGCAGGTCGGAGATCACTTTTGTGATCGGCATCTCGATGTCGTGGGCGTGGGCCAGGGCGAGGATGGCTTCGGCGGACTTGACGCCTTCGGTGGTCTGCCGGGTGGCGGCTGTCGCCTCCTTGACGCTCAGCCCCTGGCCGAGGTGGGTGCCGAAGGTGCGGTTGCGTGACAGCGGGGAGGAGCAGGTGGCGACCAGGTCGCCCAGGCCGGACAGGCCGGCGAGGGTTGCGGGATGGGCGCCCATGGCGGTGGCGAGCCGGGTGGTCTCTGCGAGCCCGCGGGTGATGAGCATGGCCTGCGCGTTGTGGCCAAGGCCCATGCCGGAGGCGATGCCGACCGCGAGGGCAATGACGTTCTTCACCGCGCCGCCCAGCTCACAGCCGGTCACGTCGGTGCTGGTGTAGGGCCGGAAGTAGCTGGTATGGCACGCCTTTTGGAAGCGGTGGGCGGCGTCCTCGTCGGGGCAGGCGACGGTGGCGGCGGCGGGCTGGCCCTCCATGATCTCGCGCGCCAGGTTCGGTCCGGACAGCACCGCGACCCGGTCCGCGCTCACGCCGGTCACTCCGGTGATGATCTGGCTCGCCCGCAGCCCGCTGTTCTGCTCGATGCCCTTCATCAGCGACACGATCACGGTGTCGGGCCCGATGTGCGGCGCCCACGCGGCGAGGTTGGTCCGCAGGGTCTGGGCGGGGATGGACAGCACCAGGAAGTCCGCGCCGCCCAGTGCGGTGGCCGGGTCGGTTGTCGCGGTCAGAGCGGTGGGCAGCTTGATGTCTGGGAAGTAGCCGGGGTTGCGGTGAAGCGTCTTGATCGCGTCGGCGATCTCGCTGCGGCGGGCGTGCACGATGACGCTGGTGCCGGCATCGGCGAGGATCTTGGCCACAGCGGTGCCCCAGGACCCGGCCGAGAACACCGCAGCACGGACAGCATGGTGCTGGCTCACTGCGGGGTCCTGTCGTCGGGGTGGAGGCCGGGCCCGGTCATCGTATCGGCCGGACTCGGCCCAGCCGGGGAGGTCACGGCACGCAGTTGGGCGACCGCGGCAGAGATGGAGGGCGTTGTCCAAGGCCCGCTCGACGCGGATAGGGCACCGAAGAATTACCACATCGAGTGGAAGCGGCCGTAACACGGACTCGCCCAACGAGCTTACGGCTCAGGCTGGATAGACTCGTCGGCGTCCGGCAACGGGCACCCGAGTCGCTGCGGTCACAGGCGGCAGGCGCATTGGATTCCTCATGCCTCGGGAGGCCCCGTTATGCCCATTGTTCTCCCTGCCCGGCGCCGCCCGCGCGCAGGGACCTCCGCACGGGCGTTGACCGGACCACTGCCCTCGCCCGCCATTGGACCGTGCGCTCTCCAACTGTCGGGATCGCATCGCGCCCGGGGGTTCGCCCTGCTGCTAGCGCAGTCAACTGCTTCCCGATCGGGCCGACACGTCGAGAAGGAGATGGCGCTGCCTTACCGATCCGTGATCGGGCTTCACTTGGTCCTGGTTCAGAGAGATCGGGTGCTGCTCGGCCTCCGCGCGGGCACTGCTTGGTGTGACGGCTGGTGGCATGTCCCCGCTGGCCACCTTGAGGACGGTGAGTCCTTCCTCGCCGGCATGGTCCGTGAGGCCCGCGAGGAACTAGGCATCGCCCTCGCGGAGGAGGACTTGGTGGTCGCGCACACCGTCCACGACCACGACCCCGAGACTCACGTGAGCCGGTTGCAAATCTTCTTCACCGCCAACCAGTACGCCGGGCGGCCGTACATCGCGGAGCCGGACAAGTGCGCGGATCTGAAGTGGTGGCCGCTCTCGGCTCTGCCGGACAGGCTTGTGCGCTACACCCGCCAGGCCCTGATCTGCATTCAGCGAGGCCAGAGCGCAAGCACGGTGGGGTGGCCCGATGCATGTTGAGGACGGGCGGGAGCCTGTGGGGCTGATGGCGCCTGAGGACTACGCGCGGTCACGCGCGGCCTTCTGGAGCGGCGCCGCGGTCCTGTTCACGGATACGGACGGCAAGATCCTGGTACTCGACCCGGCGTACCGCCCGGGGACGCTGTTGCTACCCGGCGGGGGCGTGGAGCAGTCGGAGCGGCCCTCGGCCACGGCGGTGCGGGAGGTGGCCGAGGAGCTCGGACTGTCCATCGACGTGCACCAGCTCTTGGCGGTCGACTGGGTGAGCAAGGGCAATCCGGAGTACGAGAAGGTGTACGGCTTTTCCGGTGAAACGGTCTCCATCTGGGACGGCGGCGTCCTGGAGGAGGACGACATCGCCCGGATTCGCCTGCCCGGGAACGAGATCACCTCGTTCCACTTCCTTCCACCGGCACAGGCCGCGCCCCGGATGTTCCCGATCGAGGGACGGCGGATGCTGGCTGCCCTGCGTGCCCGGATCGGCAGGGCGGGACCCGCCGTGTTGGAGGACGGCAACGCCGTCGGGGACGGTCAGGTGCTGCAACGCCTGAACGTCATCCCGCGCATTGCGGCCGGGTACCAGGACATCTCCTGGTACCCCGGCACCGAGCCCACCCCCGACCTTCCAGTTAAACAAGCTTGGACCTGGGCCTTTGACCACCTCGGCCGGGTGGTGGTCCTAGTGGATCCGCGAGACGGTCACGTTGTCCTGCCAGGGGGCACCGTTGAGGATGACGACGACGGGCCGGCGGCGACTGCGGCACGCGAAGCCGCCGAAGAAGCGGCCCTTCAGCTACGCGACGTTACCTACCTCGGCTACCTGCTGGACCCCGACGGGGCTGTCTACGGCCCCGGAACGGGGGCGAACGCCCGCGCGCGCTACATCGCGCGCGTCGCTGCCCTCGGTCCGGCGTCCGAGGACGTGGCGACCGGCATCTCGTACGGCCGACTGTTGGTGGCCCCGGTGCAGGCAGCCGAATTGCTCGGGCTGGGGCGCGCGGGGCGTGAGCAAGCTCTGTGCGCGGCTCGAGCCGCGGCGGACCGCTGGGGGATTCCGATGGGCGCACACCAGCCAGTCACCGCGATCCCGGATGAAGGGATCCCGGCTCTCGATTCGAGCCCCGGCTGACACCGACTGCCCTGCTGCCCGGAGGCCCAGCAAGTGGACCGACCCGTTGTGGAGCACGCTGCGTGACCTGCTGGGCTGCGTCGGCGTGATCGCGGTCGGTCTCGCTGTCGCCACGATCGTCACCATCCTCACCTCCCACTTCCCCGACCCCAGGATCCTTCCGTGACCTACATCCCACCCCGGCTCGTCATCGGCACCCGCGACTCCGACCTGGCCAAGGTCCAAGCGGCACACGTCGCCGGCCTGATCGAACGCGCCTTCCCCCAGGTCGCCGTTCACCTCTCCCCGATGAAAGCCGCCGGCGACCTTCACCAGGGACCTCTGTCCCAGATCGGTGGCAAGGCAGTCTGGGTACGCGAGCTGGACCGAGCACTGGCCACCGCACGCGTCGATGTCACCGTCTCGTGTGCCAAGGACCTGCCCGGCCCCCACGAGCGCGGAACCGACACCGTCATCGGCGCTGTCCTGCCCCGGGACGACGCCCGGGACGCCCTCGTCCTCCCGGCAGGCCAGCCCGCAGCCACTCTGGACGACCTCCCGCCCGGACACGTCGTCGGCACCAGCGCGCCGCGCCGCATCGCCCAGCTGCGCGCCCGCTACCCCCACCTCACCATCGAGCCGGTACGGGGCAACCTGATCCCCCGCCTCGCCCGCCTCGACTCCAGGGAAGGGGACAAGCCGCTGGACGCTCTCGTTGTCGCCTACGCCGGCCTGTGCCGGGTGGCCAGGGCCGACCGCGCCACCCAGCTCATTCCGCCCTCGGTCCTGGCACCGGCGACCGGCGCGGGGACACTCGTCGTCGAACAGCGAAGCGGCGACACGATCGCCGCTCATCTCCTCGATGCCATCAACGACTCCGCCACCGCGCGGCTGCTGGCCGTGGAGCGCGGCGTCCTCGCCCAGCTCAAAGGAAACTGCCAGACCGCCTGCTCGGTACACGCCCACTACACCGACCGACCCAACCACATCAGAGTCGACGCCTCCGTCTTCCATCCCTCCGGCGACGACGCGATGCACGTAGCAGCCACCGGACCGGCTGATGACCCGGGCGGTCTCGCCGAGAACATCACCCAGCTACTGCGCGGTGAAGGTGTCGAGCGGCTGCTTCCGCGCTGACCAACCAGGGGCATGCGGCAGCGATCCGCTCCCGGCAACAGGCGAAGCGATACACGGGTGCGGGACAACGGGCACCGGCTCAACAAGTCGTACGCATGAGGGGAGAGCACAGTCGTTCCACACCGATCCGGGCCACCTGCTCAAGGAAGCCTCTGGAGACACACCGACTTCCGGCGCTATGCCCTCGCGCAGGGCATCAGCGTCACCGGAGGCGGAGTGACGACCATCGCGCTCTCCGTCCTGGCCGTCGTCGACCTGCACGCCTCAACCTTCAACGTCGCGCTGATCGCCTTCGCCTCCAAACTGCCACCCCTGCTGCTGTCCCTCCACGCCGGCCTCCTGGCCGACCGCCGCCGCAAACGCCCCCTGATCATCACCTGCAACCTGCTCTGCGCCGCCGTCCTCCTCACCCTCCCCATCACACAGGCCCTCGCCCGTATCACCCTGATCCAGCTCTACGCCGTCGCCTTCACCGTGGCCGCCCTGCAGGTCATCGGCAGCAACGCCGCCATCAGCTACCTGCCCTCCCTCCTCGGCCCCGACCGGATCAAGGACGGCAACTCCAAGATGGGCGTAGGGAACTCCCTGGCCGACCTGATCGGCACCAACACCGGCGGCGCCCTCGTCACCACGCTCGGCGCCGCCCGCGCCGTCACCATCGATGCCGCCTCCTACCTGGCCAGCGCCCTGCTCCTGTGGCGCATCAAGCACCGAGAGGCCCCGCCACCACCCCGAAAGGCCGGCACGAGCCAATGGGCAGAGATCCGCGAGGGCCTCACCTACACCCTCAACACTCCCGTCGTACGGTCCATCGTGCTGTCCAACACGGCCACCTCCTTCGTCCTGGCCGCCAGCAGCGCCCTCTGGTCGCTGTACCTGCTGCGCGAACTCCACTGGAGCCCGACCGCCCTCGGCATCGTCATGGGCGCCGGCGGAGTCGGCGGCATCCTCGGCGCTCTCATCTGGCAGCCCCTGGAACGACGCTGGGGTCCAGGCCCGGTGATGCTTGGAGCGCTCTCCCTCAACCCACTCGCCCAAGTCCCCCTGGTCCTCGCCGAACCCGGGCTCGGCGGGCAGGTCGCCATCGGCACCGGCATGATCATCCAAACTGGAGCCGCGGTGTGCCATGGCGGACTCCAGCGAGCCGTCCGCCAGGAACTCGCCCCGGACGAACTCCAAGGACGTGCCCAGGCCACCGGATCGTGGCTGGCTTTCAGCCTGCGCCCCTTCGCTGCCCTCGCCGCAGGCGCCCTTGGCACCTGGCTCGGGCTGCGCCCCACCCTCACGCTCATCACCGTGGCCCTGGTCGTCCCCTTCCTCGTGCTGTGGAACTCCCCCGTCCGCGGCCTGGGCACAGCCGCCCCCACGCCCCTGACCGCTACCGAGGAGCCAGCGAACCCGTGACGATCGACACCCCAGCCGCCTACTGGAACCCGCTGTGGGAATCCGGGCGCCGCTACCGGCAGCTCAGCCCCGAAGAACAGGAACTGACCGGCCAGTTCCTCGGTGCCGGCCACGGCCGGCCCGCGCTCGACATCGGCTGCGGCGACGGGTCCCTCGCCCAGTATCTGCACGGTGACCTGGGATACCGCACCACAGCGATCGACTGCTCCTCCGCCGCTCTGGAGATCGCCCAGGCAGAACAGGACCCGCCCGACGGCCCCCACTTGCAGCAGATGGACATCGAAACCGACGACATCCGAGCGTTGCCGGACGCGGGCTACGCCGTCGTCACCTGCCGCTTGGTGTTTGCCTTCATCAAGGACAAGGCGGCTTTCCTCGACCGCATCCGATACCTTCTCCCGCCCGGCGGGACGTTCTGGGTCGTCACCCCGCTCGCTGAACGCCTCCCGAATGAACGGAAATCCATCGGGATCAGCCCGCAGCACGCTGAATTGCTGACCGGGTCGTGGTCATCTGTCCGCAGCGAAGATCTCGACACGCTGCGCTGCTATGCCTTGCGCCCCTGACCCAGTACTGGTTTGCGGCCAGAGCCCAGATGTCCGCTCAGGTCAGTGTCGTCCGCAGGCAGGTCAACAGGTCCTCCGTGTCGGTCAGATCGGCGAGCACGACATCGGCGCCGGCGGCGTGGAGTTCTGCCACAGAGTGGATCCCGGAGGCAACGGCGATGCAGCGTGCCCTGGCGTCATGCGCCGCGCGCACGTCGCGGGGCGTGTCTCCGATCAGGACGGTCGGCGCGACGAGCGGGATGCCGCGGGCGGCATGGATGCGGGCGCGGGCGGTGTCGACGAGCCGTGCTCGGTTGTCGCTGTCCTCGCCGTATCCGCCGACGGCCATGTCGAGGAGGCTGTCGAGCCCGAACGCACGCAGCTTGACGCGGGCATTGGCCGAGATGTTGCCGGTGAGGACTGAGGAACAGACCGCGGAGTCCGCCGCGAGCGCCTTCAACGCCTCCTGGGCCCCGGGCAGCACATGACCCCGTTGCCGCAGATCTTCTTCGCGGTCACGCCCGGCTTGTTCCAGTGCGCGCTGCGCCCGATCCCATGCGGGAACCGGCAGGCCGTGCTGGACGAACATCTCGCGCATGATCGCCCGGTCCGTACGCCCCTCCGTGGGAGCGGGCAGCTCGGCCTCCCGCTTAGCGAGTGCCTTGAAGGCGCTGGCGTAGATCTCCTTGCTCACGCCGGCGTTCTCTACAAGGGTGTGGTCCACGTCCCAGAGCACGATGAGCTGCACGTGACCAGGGTATGCAGCGTGAACTGCCTGTTAGTAGTGCCCTCTTGGGACGTCCTGGCGTCCCGCAAGATCTTGCCGCGTCCCAGGGCGTCCTGCGAGGATGCGAATGTGAACGAGCGGCTGCGTACGGTGATGATCCAGCGGAAGGTGACTCCGGAGGACCTTGCGGCTTCCTGCGAAGTCGACGTCAAGACGGTGGAGCGCTGGATCAGCCTGGGTCGGCAGCCACTCCGCAGGCACCGCTGGGCGGTTGCGAAACATCTCGGCGTGGACGAATCGTATTTGTGGCCGCCGGAGGAGGACGACACCCCGGGACAGCCTACGGAGCAGGCAGAACTGGTCGCCGCCTTTCCCAACCGCGCGAGCGTTCCGCAGACGACCTGGGTCCGCCTCCTAAAGTCCGCGCAGGAGCACATCGACGTCCTGGTGTTCAGCGGGACGTTCTTCGCCCAGACCAACCCGCGCGTGGCGGCGATGCTCGCCGAGCGCGCCGACGCCGGCGTCCGGGTCCGTCTCTGTTTCGGCGACCCGTCCGGCAAGGCGGTCGCCGTCCGAGACGAGGAAGAAGGGATCGGCGGCACCCTCTCAGCGAAGATCAGGGCATCGCTCACCTACTACCGCAAGCTGATCGGCACCCCCGGCTGCGAGGTACGCCTCCACGACACGACGCTGTACAACAGCCTCTTCCGTTTCGACGACGCACTCCTCGTCAACCCGCACGTGTGGGGGCAGCCGGCCAGCGCCAACCCCCTGTTCGAACTGCGACGCCTGGGGGACGACGGCTGGTTCGACCACTACGCCGGCAGCTTCGACGCGGTCTGGGAGACTGCACAGCCCTGGTCACCCGAGTCCATGTGAGGAGCGCGGCCCGCGATGGGACGTACGGAGTACTGGTACGACGAGAATGCACCCAAGCCGAACACGTTGATCCCGGCGTGCAACATGCTGGTCGTCCGGGAAGCGGACGGGGCGATACTCCTGCAGCGGCGCCGGGACACGGGACAGTGGGCCCTTCCCGGGGGAGCCATGGACATCGGGGAATCCCCGTCGCAGTGCGCGGTCCGGGAATGCAAGGAGGAGACCGGAATCGACGCCGAACCCGCCGGGCTCCTCGGCGTGTACTCGCCTCCCGAGCATGTCGTGGCCTACACGGACGGAGAGATCCGGCAGGCATACGAGGTGACCGTGATCGGCCGGCCAGTCGGAGGCGAGCCCACCATCAACGAGGAGGCCGATGGCGTCCGATGGATCCTCCCCAGCGAACTCGACGCCTACGACATCCACCCCTCCATGCGGAAGCAGATCGCTCACTTCCTCGACGGAACGTATCCCCACGTGGACTGAGCCCCGCGCGCGTCACTACCCTCCGATCGAAGCGAGTCGGACTTCGACCCTGTGCACTGCCCCGCACAGCTCGGGTTCCGCTCGGCGGATGAACCGCCCGACGATGCTGTCTTGGCCGTACCGACCCAGGATCTCCGCCAGGCGGGCATCGACCGTGGTCGGCTCACCGTCCGGTGTCGTCGTCATGTCGCAGTAAGCCAGGGCGTCCACCAACGCAGCATGATCGGGAAGGGGAAATTCAGCTTCAAGTTCCCCCCTCAGCCCGCGCTCCTCTGCCTCCAGCACGGCACACGAGTGGTTGGCTACCAACCGCACCAGTCTCTCGTCCGCAACGGTGTGATCACGGAGGTACCGGGCGCCGTCTAGCGGATGGAATCCAGTGGCGGCCAGCGCTGGCGTGTAGCCGATGTCGTGCAGCATCGCCGCAACCCACAGCAGTTCTGCATCGTTGCCCAGAATCCCTGCCAGGGAATGCGCCCTTGCTGCGACGCCCTGAGAGTGAGCCCAGCGTCGCGGCAGGGGCTCGGCAAGAAGGGACTCGGCCAGGTCGCGGGCCCACACGGTGAGGTCCATGCTTGACAGGCTATGACGGAAAGCGCGGCAGCCGGGTCGTGCTAGGCCGGACGTCCCAGGACGTCTCCAGGGGGATGAATGCGGGCGCTCATCGAGACGTCACGGTTGCAGTTGCGGTGCTTCCAGCCTGACGACGTAGCTGAGCTACACGAAATCTTCAGCGATCCACAGACGCACACCATCGGCAGCGGCCCTTTTGCCGCGGTTGAACAGACCGCAGAGTGGATCGAACGCCGGATGCGTGCGATGCACAGCGGCGGGTTGGCCTGGTACGGGCTGCGCTTGCGTGACAGCGGCCTGTTGGTCGGTAACTGCGGAGTTTTCGCGGGCCGCACCGGAGCCGCCGAGCCGGAGATCGGCTACGAGGTCCGCTGTGGCCACCGAGGGCGAGGGCTGGCCGGTGAAGCTGCTCAAGCGGTTCTGGAGGAGTGCTTCTCGGCTGGTATCCGCCGAGTGTGGGCCACCATCCGACCGGCTAACGCAGCCTCGATACAGATCGCGGCCGGTCTGGGCATGGTGGTGCAGTACGCACGTACGGACGAGCGCGGAGAACTCCTGTATCTGTCTGTCTCGTCTCACTCTGGACCGAGCTGATGTAGCACGCCGATGCGCGGTGCTCAACAACCCCAGGATGAGGCTGGAAAGGCTCACTGGGCTGTGCCAGCGTCGACCGCGCAGGTAAAAGCCCATCTTGGGGAGAGCGGGCAGCCCGTCAGGTGGGTATAGGGGCGGCGAGGTGGTCCAGGAGCTGCTGAAGGCGGATGGGGAGACGACGAACGAGCCGGGCGGCGGATGGCCGTAGATGTTGACGGCCGTGCGGCGGGCCAGCCTATCGAGGGCCGTCCGGTGCCCTGGGACGGCGGCAGTGTTTGGCCTGGGCTTGGCGCTGGCGTCGGGTCGGCGCAAGGTGCCCGAACGATCCTGATCCCAGAGGACTTCGTACAAAGCACCGTCGAACGCGAGGGAGAACGTGAGCGGCGTGGCTCGACGAACGGTCAGAGCCCTTGGACGAGTTGTTGGGGTGCTGCGGTTCATGGCGGACGGTGAGGTCATGCATGGAGGCGTCGAGGCCATCGTCCCGTGCGATGGCAGGTCGACGGGACTGCTGGCTGGGTGAATTCGGCCGACGTCGGGCAGCCTAGGCGCGGTCCTCTGGGCCGGTCGCCCAGGTCCCAGGTGGGGTCAATTCGACAAGGCAGTGAAGGTCTCGACGATTGTCTTACGGTCGGATTCCTGCGCGAGCAAGGCGTGCAGCAGGAGCCGTGCCTGGTACGGGCCGAGATCGCTGGCTGGGATGAGGCCGCGGCCGATCAGGTCCTTCTCCGATCCCGGGAAGCCGTATGTCCCCGTCAGGACGGGGCCGTTGCCGATGCGCGAGGCAAGGACCACAGGGATACGGGAAGCGAGGTGTTCGAGTGTCTCCACGAGGCGCTGGGGGACGTGGCCCACGCCGAAGGCGGCGACGACCAGACCGTCGCATCGGCCATCCCACATAGCGAGCAGCGTGCCGTCGTCACCGAGGCTGACCGTGTACAGGCCCACGCGGACCTCGCGGCTCGGCGGCTTCAGAACCCCGAGACGTCGGGGTGGCGGCGAGACCAGCCGTACAAGATCTTCCGTGACGCGGCCGATGGGGCCTGCTCCGGGCGAGGTGAACGCCGCGGGACTGGTGGTGTGGGCCTTGCGGACGTGCCGTGCCGCGTGGACCTCGTCGTTCAGGACGACCAGCGCCCCCGCTCCGCGCAGTCGGGGGTCAGCGGCGGCGATGACGGCCGCGTACAGGTTGGCGGGGCCATCGGGGCCGGCCATGGTGGGGTTACGCATGGCCCCGGTGACGACGACCGGCTGGTCGTGGCCGTGCCGCAGGTCAAGGAAGAAGGCGGTCTCCTCGATGGTGTCGGTGCCCTGTGTGATCACGATTCCGTCGGCATCGCCGCCGTCGAGGGTCTTGTCGATCGCGCCCCCGAGTTCGGTCAGGTCGTCGAAGGTGAGTGAGGCGCCGGGCACCCGGCGGAAGTCGCGGACACGTAGCTCGATGCCGCGCTCGTCCAGGCCGGGGATGGCGGCGAGTAGGTCGTGCGCGGACAGGGCCGGTACGACCCCGCCGGTCACCGGGTCGGCGGTCATGGCGATGGTGCCGCCCAGCGAGTAGACCGCCACAGTTCTCGTCGCACCCACCATGCCCCCAGGCTCCCGTTTCGTCAGGTCCGGTTCGCGTGGAGATCGTCACGTATCCGCACACGAAGATCGCCTCGCGAAGGCTATCGGTCGCTCCATCGTGCCTGCTGGTGTCACGCGCGACCGTGCCATGCCACGAGATACGACAGTAAGCCGCCGGATGCGAGGCGACCGTGCCGACCAGCGAGGGGCCGTGACAAACTACATCGCGGCGTAGGCGTCATGGTGCCGCCGCATAACAGTGGATGGTGAAGTTTCCCCGTGATCTTGGACACGTTTCCGTCACGCGGCGAGAGCGTGGTCTGGTTTCGTTCCTTGGTGGCGCTGGCGGGTCTCGTGGGGTGTGAGGTAGCCCCACTCGGGGTGCCTGCGCAGGCGCCTGCGGTTGTAGTAGGTCTCGATGAACGTGAAGATGTCGGCTCGTGCGCTGGCCCGGTCGTCCCAGATGCGTGTGCCGATCTCCTCTTTCAGCACGGCGAAAAAGCTTTCCGCGGCGGCGTTGTCGAAGCAGATCCCGGTCCTGCCCATGCTCTGCCGTAGCCCCAACTTGCCGAGCCTGTCTCGGAATTGCGTGGAGGTGTACTCCGATCCGCGGTCGGTGTGGATGATGCAGCCGTCTTCCAGGTGGCCCAGGCCGGCGGCCATGTCCAGGGCGTCGACGACCAGGCCGGCGCGGTGGTGGTCGGCCATCGAGTAGCCGATCACCTCGCGGGTCGCCAGATCGAGCCAGGTCGCCAAGTAGAGCCAGCCCTCGGCGGTGGGGACGTAGGTGATGTCGCCGACCACACGCAGGCCGGGGGCCGGGGCGGTGAAGTCACGCCCGATCAGGTCCGGCGCCGGCGCGGCCTTGCGGTCGGCGCGGGTGAGGCTGCGACGCCCGGTGCGACGGCTGTGACCGGCGATGCCGTGTTCGCGCATGAGCCGCTCGACGCGCTTGCGGTTCACCAGGCGGCCACGGCGGCGCAGTTCCGCGGTGACGCGCGGAACGCCGTACGTCTTCCTCGATGCGACATGGATGACGGTGATCTCGTGGACCAGGGCGAGGTCATCACGCTCGCGCACCAAGCGGGCCTGCTCCCCGGCTTCCCAGGCGTAGTACGAGGAACGGGCCACGCCGAGGACGGCACACAGCAGGACAACGGTGAAATGGGCCTTCTCCGCACGGATGAACCGGTATATCTCGCTCACCGGTCGCTCTCCTTCGCGAAGAAGGCCGTCGCTTTTTCAGTATCTCGATCGTCTTGGCCTGATCGGCGGCGAGCTTGCGCAGCCGCTTGAGCTCCTCCCGCTCGGCCGCATCCAGCCCGCTACCGGCGGCCACCGGCGCCCCCGCGGCGGCCTGCCCGGCACCGTTCGCCTTCTTCACCCAGCCCCGCAGACTCTCCGAGCTGACGCCCAGTTCCCGGGCGACCTCGGTCACCGTCCGGCCCGAGGACGCCACGAGCGCGATTGCGTCCCGCTTGAACTCCTCCGAGTACCGCTTCGTGTACTTGCTTCCCACCTGGCACTGCTTCCTCTGGGCTCACACAGCCCAGTGTCCAGGTATCCACGATCAAGGGGAAGCTTCATGGCTACCGTCTGATGCGGGCTCCATCGTTGCTCGACCGTGGTCAGCAGTTCCCATCCCAGCCGCTCGTACAGGGCTACCGCGGCCGTATCGGAGGTCACGACGTCAAGCACCGGATGCAGGCCAAGACGCTGTGCTTCCTCCACAGCATGGCCAATCAGCAGTGCGCCGATTCCGTGTCCTCTCGCCTGAGGAGCTACGAACAGCCGACTGACAACTGTGGCCAGTTCCCTCCTCACGCCGTTCCGCTCGCTCCATAACCGAGCGGCCAGATCGCCTTCCCTGCTTCGAGACAAGCTGACATGGCCGACGAGACGGCCGTCGAGTTCCGCGACCCAGGCTCCCAGCAAGGACGCATGCGATAGCCACTCGCCGGGCCTTTCCGGCCAGTTCACCGGATAGCCGTCGCTCTGATGAACATCCTCGAGGACTCGTACGCACTCCTCAAGGTCGCGGACAGTTCGACGCCGAACCGAGTGGCCTGCCCGATTGCCGGACGACCTTGAGTTCTCCTTGTTCACCCTGGAATAGAAGCACAGACCACGAACCTCAACTGGCCACTGTGCAACAGATCCCAGGGCGTTTCGTTAGCCCGCCTGCAGCTCTGCCACGATGCGCTTCGTCTCACTCTGGGCAAGGCCCCGCCGGGGGTCGTCCGGATGGGCATGGGGGCCGAGGATATTCGTGCAGAAGAACAGCGACATGAGCTTGCCGTCCCGGCTCTCCAGATCCTGGCTTCGCTCACGCCGTACACGCTCAGCCACTTCTGGGTAGGCGAGGGAGTTCCCCCACAGCCATGCCGCATCCAGGCCCCGGGGAGCCATCCCCCAGTCCTCCCAGTCGAACAAGCAGAACCGCGACGCAGTCACGTTCGCCCAGTTCAGGTCCGCGTGCGCCGGAGACCACTCCCTGATCGTCGTATCGGAGACCTCGCGGAACGTTGCTTTGATCGCCTCAGTGACTCCGACCTGAGTGATCACAACGGTGTCCGGTGTCGCAATGCGCGTTGTGTGGTGGGCGGTCAGGGCATCCAGCGAGGCGTTTAGCGCCTCCCACCACTCATCTGGAAGCGCCAACACGGAATTCGGATCCACCGGTTCTCCGGGCAGCAGCTCGGTCTCGTCGGTGAAGCTTCCCCTTGATCGTGGATACCTGGACACTGGGCTGTGTGAGCCCAGAGGAAGCAGTGCCAGGTGGGAAGCAAGTACACGAAGCGGTACTCGGAGGAGTTCAAGCGGGACGCAATCGCGCTCGTGGCGTCCTCGGGCCGGACGGTGACCGAGGTCGCCCGGGAACTGGGCGTCAGCTCGGAGAGTCTGCGGGGCTGGGTGAAGAAGGCGAACGGTGCCGGGCAGGCCGCCGCGGGGGCGCCGGTGGCCGCCGGTAGCGGGCTGGATGCGGCCGAGCGGGAGGAGCTCAAGCGGCTGCGCAAGCTCGCCGCCGATCAGGCCAAGACGATCGAGATACTGAAAAAAGCGACGGCCTTCTTCGCGAAGGAGAGCGACCGGTGAGCGAGATATACCGGTTCATCCGTGCGGAGAAGGCCCATTTCACCGTTGTCCTGCTGTGTGCCGTCCTCGGCGTGGCCCGTTCCTCGTACTACGCCTGGGAAGCCGGGGAGCAGGCCCGCTTGGTGCGCGAGCGTGATGACCTCGCCCTGGTCCACGAGATCACCGTCATCCATGTCGCATCGAGGAAGACGTACGGCGTTCCGCGCGTCACCGCGGAACTGCGCCGCCGTGGCCGCCTGGTGAACCGCAAGCGCGTCGAGCGGCTCATGCGCGAACACGGCATCGCCGGTCACAGCCGTCGCACCGGGCGTCGCAGCCTCACCCGCGCCGACCGCAAGGCCGCGCCGGCGCCGGACCTGATCGGGCGTGACTTCACCGCCCCGGCCCCCGGCCTGCGTGTGGTCGGCGACATCACCTACGTCCCCACCGCCGAGGGCTGGCTCTACTTGGCGACCTGGCTCGATCTGGCGACCCGCGAGGTGATCGGCTACTCGATGGCCGACCACCACCGCGCCGGCCTGGTCGTCGACGCCCTGGACATGGCCGCCGGCCTGGGCCACCTGGAAGACGGCTGCATCATCCACACCGACCGCGGATCGGAGTACACCTCCACGCAATTCCGAGACAGGCTCGGCAAGTTGGGGCTACGGCAGAGCATGGGCAGGACCGGGATCTGCTTCGACAACGCCGCCGCGGAAAGCTTTTTCGCCGTGCTGAAAGAGGAGATCGGCACACGCATCTGGGACGACCGGGCCAGCGCACGAGCCGACATCTTCACGTTCATCGAGACCTACTACAACCGCAGGCGCCTGCGCAGGCACCCCGAGTGGGGCTACCTCACACCCCACGAGACCCGCCAGCGCCACCAAGGAACGAAACCAGACCACGCTCTCGCCGCGTGACGGAAACGTGTCCAAGATCACGGGGAAACTTCATCGGCTCGCCACATCGCCGCTCCTGCCGGGTCGCTCCACGACAGGCCCTGGAGCCAAGCAGGCTTCGCGACACCGTCCAGAAGTGCGGCACACTCCGTGCCGTTCCAGCCCTGCCCCGTGACCTTTTCGAGCGGGCGTCGCTCGATCCGCACCCAGGTGTTGCGGTCCGTCCGCGCACCAACCGTTCGGCGCTTTCGTACCACCGTCTCCGGGGCCACACGCACGCCAAGAGCACGCTCCACGCGTACGAGGGCTTCATCAACTGGCTGAACACGTAAATCGACAGGGGCGACTGTGGATGATGGTGTTGTCATAAAGCTCCTTGCGTGCCGTTCCCTGACGCTAGCAAGAACGGGTCAAGTCCATGGAGGTGACCGTCACGGCTGACGTGGCCTCGGCGGCTGCTGAGCGCGAGTGTGCGCACCTTGTCCTCTACTCCGCCGCACTGTCCAGAGGTGCCATGGAGCCAGCACCATCCCAGTGATGGACGATCGACCATCCTGAACCACGGGCGCCTGTCTTCCTCTCCTCTGAGGTGATCACCGCCGCAGCGTCAATGGGACTGGGCAAGCCATTGTCCCAGGGCGGCGACGACCGAACACTTCGCCCACTCGGCAAACACTTGCTCCTGCTCGGCAGGGGGCAGCGCCGCGAGGGTCGCTGTGGTGCCCTCTGGAACGAAGATCGACCAAAGGTCCGACCAAGACCGTGGTCCGTGGCCGCGATCCGGGGTAGCGGCGATGGAGCCCGGCTTCCGGGAGTCGTCCGCGAAGGTGTGGAGATCACCCTGCTCATCGACGTAGACGGCGGCACTCGCGAACCGGCATGTCCGGTTCTCCGTAAGGTCTGCGAGATGTGTAAGCCCAACCGGTCCGAAGGCTTCGAGGGCTTGCTTGACCATGGGCCCCGGCCAGCCGCCGAACTCTTCGATGCAGAAGCCTGAGTCCTCGACAAAGAGTGGTCGCCTGAGAATCGCGAACGCTTGACGAGCCTTGTGCTGCGCGATCTCCGAGACCGATGTCGTCTGGATCTCATCCAGCTCTAACACGACCTGTTCGACCTCGATACCCAAAGGCGCCAGATGTTCTTGAGCCGTACGGAACTTGCCGTTGTTCCCGGTACACATCGCGATCCGGATGCCTGGCATGTAAGAAGAATCCTTTCCCGCACGAGCCCTTCACGTCTTCTCAGGCAGCAGCCGATGGCCGGCCCCCAGCCCAGCACGTATGGGGTTGTAGGTGGATCGATTCTCTTGCATGACGGATTGATCTGCCAGGCTTCTTGATCCATCGTGAGATCACGCCGTCGCTGCCCGGAAACCACCTGCCCGGAGGCCATGGCTCGTGATCAACTGACGGTCATGCCGTTGCTGATGCTGGATCTCGACAACACTTTGGTAGATCGCGACGCCGCATTCCAGGCCGCAGCGACCGCGCTCCTGGCCGAGCATGCACTGCCTGCGACCGACATCGAATGGCTGATGACCCTCGATGCGAGCGGCTACACACCCAAACTGGCTGTCGCTGAGGCCATGGCGGACCGCTATGGGCAGGCGCTTCCTGAAACTGCTATCCGGACTCTTCTCGACCATGGTGCCGCTGATCGCGTAGTGCTGGCCGAGACCACCCGCGAGGCGCTCACCAAGGCGCTCACCGACGGCTGGACCTGCGTGATCGTCACCAACGGCCGCACGGTGCAGCAGGAAACGAAGATCCGCAAAACCGGGCTCGACCGGCTGGTCCAGGGCTGGGTGATCTCCGAACACGTCGGTCATAGGAAGCCGGGCCCGGAGATCTTTCAGGCGGCGGCCGAAGCCGTCGGAGTTCCCCTCTCCGGCGCCTGGATCATCGGCGATTCACCGCATGCCGACATCGCGGGCGCGAACGCGCTCGGTCTTCGAAGCGTGTGGGTGTCGGCCGGCAGGCCGTGGCTCCAGGACTCCTACCAGCCCACCCAAGTTGCTGACGAGGTGTCCTCCGCGATCAACTTTGTCATTAGCACGACCTGATAGACGCCGTCGGCCCGACCCAGGGCCTCGACAAGACCCAATCCGTAAAAGGGCGACGCCGACAGGGCACGAACTCGCGCCCGCATGGCCGTAGTACGCCGTCGACGCCGCAGGCCACGGCGGTGCACGGCAGGTTGGACCCGGCCTCTCATGCCTGGAGGCTTTTCCCCCGCACCAGGCGGGGAACGGTCACCCGGTTAGGACGACGGGGCACACGGGGCCACCGTGTTCGAGGACGCTGGCGACCAGGTCGTCGAGGCCGATCGGGTAGACCGTCTCGGCCGTGGCGTGCAGCTCGGTGAGGGCCCACCAGCGTCGTTCGCGGATTTCGTCAGGTTGAGTGGCGCTCGCCGGGTCGACGTCGTCGGCGTCGACTCTGGCGAGGTAGTACCTCTCGACTTGACGGACGGGTTGTCCGCTGACGTGGTGGTGCTTGCTGCGCTCGGCGAGCTGCGGGCCGAGTTCGACGTCTTCGAGGCCAAGTTCCTCCCGCAGCTCGCGCAGGGCGGCGGTGGGGTAGTCCTCGCCCGGTTCCAAGGAGCCACCGGGGGTGGCCCAGAATCCTTGGTTCTCGTCGTAGCGGAGCAGCATCACTCGCTGCTCTTGGTCGAGGAGGATGACACGGGCGGCCTGGCGCAGGAGGGTGGTCACGCCGTCCAGTGTGGCAGTCAAGCGAGTTATGCCACGGGCGCGCGGCCCTTCTGTGGCCCCTCGCACGGGACTGCTCGGCGAGGGCGTGCCGTCAGGGGGGACGAGATGCTGCACTGGTTGCCTTCCCCTGGTTTGGGCGGGGGAGGCCCCGGCGTCTGTGCTGATCAGAGTTCTCCGCCGGAGCATTCCGGCCAGCAGCCGGAATGCGTCGACTTTGCCCAGTCGGCGAGCACCTGCTCCTGCACAACGAGCAGGAAGCTGCCGCTCGCTGGTCGCGATCATCATGAAGGCACGGTGTCAGGCGGCCCTGACACTCCCGTGCGGTGGGGCAGAGTCAGCCGGCCTGGAACGGCGAGCGCGTGAGGTGTTGGGCGAGGTAGCAGGCGGTGTAGTCGGCGAAGACGTGATACAGCAGGGGCGAGAACTCCTCCCGCGTCGTGCCGTGCACGGGCAGCACCGTATGGACGTGGCGGAACGCCGCGGTGTCATCTCTGGCGGTGACCGCGATGACACGTCGGCCGAGTCGGTGGGCCTGGGCGGCGAGCGCGGCGGCCCGGGGCAGAGAGCGGCCGGGCGGAGCGATGACGACGACGGGGTTGTCGATGGGATAGGCGAAGCGTTCGACGTGGCTCCACTCCTCCAGGTCCTGCCCCGCCGCGTAGACGCCCGACGCTTCGATGATCTTGGCAGCGGCGAACAAGGCGGTGCCGTATCCGGGCCCGCTGCCGACGATGGTCACTACGGGAGCGTCGGCGATCTCCCCCGTCACCTGGCGGCAGCGGTCCCGGACCGCGTGGGCAGTGGCCTCGACCGTGTCGGCGAGCCCCGTCAATTCCTCGCGCAGCCGGTCCGTAGGACAGGCAGGGGTGCGGGTTTCGGCAAGGCGGAGGGCGGTGAGCAGCATGCCGAGCAGGCTGGCCTGGTAGGTGCGGATGCCGGGAGAGCGCTCCGGGTTCGACAGGTCGACGATGAGGGCATGGTCGGCCACCTGGGTGACGGGGCTGTCCGGTGTGCCGGTGATCGCGACGGTGAGTGCTCCGTGCTTTGTGGCGTGCTCGATGGCCTCGACGACCGCTTTGGTCGTGCCGGAGGCGGACGTGGCGATGAGCAGCACTTGGCGGCCCGGGCCGACGGGAGCGGCCGTGGGCAGGGGGCCGTAGTGCAGGAAACGGTGGGCGCTGATCGGTTCGCAGGGGATTCCGGCAAGGGTCTCGAAGGCCATCTCGGCAGCGCAGGAGGCGTGGTAGGAGTCGCCGTCTCCGGTGAGGAACACGTGATCGATCCGTGCCCAGTTGGAAGTCGGCAACAGTGCGTGGACGCGCTCGTCGAAGAGCGGTGTCCGCTCGCGCAGGTCGGCCGGCAGCTGTGCGACCTGCCGAATCATCACTTCGGGGTCGAGCGGTTCCATGCGTGCCTCCCTCTGCGGGCGTGCGGTCACGAATCCAGAGTTCGGACAATGCCGACGTACGCTTTGACCTTCTCGACGTCGATGGTGCCGCCCCAGCCGCCGCTCTCCAGGCAGGTGCCGACGAACGCTCCGTCGGCGGCGGCCAGCAGCCGGGCGGCGTTGTCATGGTTGGTGTGGCCGGCCAGAAACACCGGGAGCCCGGGCACGGCCTGGCGTACGGCGGCGATTATCTCCAGTGTTGTGTCGTCGTCGGGATGACACAGCGACACCGCGTCCGCGCCGACGTACTTCGCCGCCCGCGCGACCTCCGCGGTGGTCTTGTCGCCGCCGAACCAGCGGAAGTGCATCGAGTCCACCTCGGCGATCACCTTGACGCCCATAGCGCCGATCTTCTTCCGGTACTCCATGACGGCCAGTGGATCGGCCTGCACCAGGCCGTTGGCGCTGAGCGTCGCGCCGACCAGGGCCCCCGCGCGGATGTAGCTGCCGCCGGCCACCTTCGCCACCGCCAGCGACGCCCGCAGCGCGTTGCGCATCAGCTGCACACCGACCTGGAAGTCCTCCCCAGTCGCATCCGCGATCGCCCGCACGATCAGCGCCATCGCGGCCGTGCGCGCCGGGTCGGACTTGTCAGCGGTGGTGTAGACGCGGTCGACAGTCTGCACCAGGCACCCGTCCGCCCCGCCCTCATACAGCGCCCTGGCCGACTGAACGGCCGTATCGAGGATCTGTGACAGGCTCCCCTCCTGGTGGAAGGGCGTGCCCGGCAGGGGCTGCAAGTGGATCATGCCGAGCACCGCCTTGCGCTTGCCCAGCGTGGCGAACTCCCGCATCAGCCATCCCCTCAACCTTTGCCCTTGGCCTGTGACGAGCCGCAAGGGCGAACCCGGCGTCGCTTCTCGTCCATGTGATCGCGAAAGGTGACCGGGAGGTCCTCCCCTTGGTGTGCTGCCACCAATCCTGGCGGCGCCATTACCCGTCCAGGCGCGTCTGGAACAAGCCAGATGATCACGCTTTTTGGGGCGCGAGCGTCCACGAAGGGACGCTGAGTGTGATGACCTCTACAGGCACATCAGAGGCTGCTCCTCGACGCCGCCAGGACGTCCCGCATCACCCACTTGCGTAGTACGTCCGGCACGACGACCGTGCCGTCCGGCTGCTGATGCTGTTCGAGGATGGCCGGCAGCAGCCGGCTGGTCGCCAGGCCCGATGCGTTCAGCGTGTGGACGAAGGCCGACTTGCCCTGGCGCGGCCGGTAGCGGATGTTGCCGCGCCGTGCCTGGTAGTCGCGTGCGTTCGACACCGAGCTGACCTCGACGTACGCGTTGATGCTGGGTAGCCACACCTCCACGTCGAAGGTCTTCGCCATGGCGGCACTGGTGTCCTGCGCCGCGAGTCGGGTGATCCTGTAGTGCAGGCCCAGCTCTGTCACCAGCTGTTCGGCCCGGGCCAGGAGGTCCTCGTGCGCGGCGTCCGAGTCGTCGGGCCGCGTGAACTGGAACATCTCGACCTTGTCGAACTGGTGGCCGCGCAGCGTGCCGCGTTCCGCCGTGCGGTAGCCGCCGATCTCCTTGCGGTAGCAGGGGGAGTAGGCGAAGTACTTCCTCGGGAGCTCGGCCTCCGGCAGCGTCTCGTCCCGGTGCAGGTTGACCAGTGCCGTCTCCGAGGTCGGCAGCAGGAACCGCTGTGGTCCTGTGTCCCCCTGCTCGAGTACGAAGACGTCATCGGCGAACTTCGGGAACTGACCGGCGGTGTAACCGGCCTCGTAGGTCAGGATGTGCGGCGGCAGGACGAACTCATACCCGTCGCGCCGGTGTGACTCGACGAAGTAGTTGAGAAGGGCCCATTCGAGCATCGCGCCATCGCCCCGGTAGACCCAGAAACCGCTGCCGCCGAGCTTTGTACCGCGCTCGTAGTCGATGAGCCCCAAGGTCTGCGCGAGCTCGACATGGTCCTTCGCCGTCTCGCCGAGCGTCGGCCTGGCTCCGATGGTGCGGACGACTTCGTTGTTCTCCTTGCCGCCCGCTACGACATCCTCATCGGGCACGTTGGGCAGCGCGGTGAGGAAGTCCCGGCACGCAAGCTCCAGTTCCGCCACGCGCGGTTCGAGCACCGCAAGGCGCTCGACCACGGCCGTCGCCTGTGCCCGCAAGCCGTCGATGTCTCCGCCGGCGCGCTGCTCCCGGGCGATCTCGGCCGAGATTTTCCTCCGCTCGGCACGCAGCTGTTCGCAGGCCGTCCGCTCCCGGCGGTACTCCTCGTCCAGGGCAAGGAATCCCTCAAGGTCCACCTGGACGGCACGCTTGGCCAGAGCCTGTTGGAGGCGTTGGGGATTCTCGCGGATGGCAGTGATGTCCAGCATCTCGGGGGCGCTCCGTTCGATCGGTCCGGCTCGGACGTGATCCCTGGGAGCGTGGGCGAGAGGGGGGCTCGCGGTGCCACCACGCTTCGCCGCCACCGGACGGTGGCGGCCTCGTTCGGGCCCGGTCACGGGGGCCAGCCGGCGGGGCATGGGGCCTTGGGGGCCGTTCCTCCCCGCACTCGGGAGGGGATTCTCCCCGGGCGCGAGGCCGCCTTCCCAGCTACCGGCAGCTCTCTTGGCTCGCGTGATCCGTGGTTACTCGTCTCCGTCAGCGCGTTGCAGCGAGGGTAGGACGGCTGTTTCACCGGCGGCAAGGAATTATCCGCGTGTCGAGGGGCCGGCCCAGCGCCCGGATTGTCGGGCGCGCGACCCCCCGAATCTCGGTGGCGGTGAGACGGAGTGTTGTCGCACCCTGACGGAATGCCGCACATCATCACTCCACGTCTGCGCTACAGCTCCACCGCCGTACGCCCAGGCTGGGACCAGCTTCCGCAGGGCATCCGCCAGCTGATCTCACGACGCCTGGGCGGCGCGGTGGACGCCGGGCCGAGTGCCGGGAGCGGATTTACCAGCGGCTTCGCCGCGGTGGTCCACACGGCCGGTGGCAGTCAGTTCATCAAGGCGATCAACGATGTGGAAAACGCTGTGATCGCGGCTTGCTACCGGCGGGAGTCTTTGATCAACCAGGCCCTGCCTGTGGAGGTCCCGGCACCACGCCTGCGGTGGGTCGAGGAGCAGGATGAGTGGGTCGTCCTCGGCTTCGACGCCGTCGATGGCGGCCGCATGCCTGCCGAACCCTGGCAGCCCAGCGACCTGGACGCCACTTTGAACGCCTACGCGGCGGCGGCCGAAATGCTCTCCGCGCCCTCGGCGCAGCTGCTGCGTCTTGGCCTCAAGCCGGTAAGCGCCGAAGGTGACTTCACCGCTTGGCGTGATCTTCAGGCGGGCAGCGCCAAGGCGGAGCTCCTGCCAGCGTGGGTGCCCCTCCCGCGAACGCGGCAGCTGGCCGAGCTGGAGAGCCATTGGCGGGAGGCCACTGCGGGCAATGCCGTCTTGCACCACGACCTGCGTCTGGACAACGTGCTGATCGACGCCGGCGGTGCCGCGTGGATCTGCGACTGGAACTGGCCTTGTTTCGGGGCGAGCTGGTTCGATCTGGTGCTGCTCTTGGCCACCGCATTCGCCGACGGCTACGACGCCACGGCCTTGTTCGCGGCACATCCCACGGCCCGCGGAGTCGCCGACGAACAGCTCGATGCAGCCCTCGCCGCACTCTCGGGTTTCTTCCTGGTTTCCGGGGCACAGCCCCCGGCGGACTGGTCCCCGCACCTTCGCCGGCACCAGACATGGTGCGGCGAGGTCACCCTGCGATGGCTGGTCGATCGGCGTGGCTGGACGATCTAACCGGGGCGACTGATCCGAGGGACCCTCTGCCGGACCGACCTTTTACCTGGCCGCGGACATGGTCAACAGCGCGGGAAACTAGCGTTCGAGCCGCAGCCGCCGGTGACGGCTTGAGGAAGATTATCCAAGCCTCCTTGGGCCAGCGGCCCGCCATGCCCGTGCCAGGGCTTCGACCGAGGCGAACCGGCGGGCAGGATCGTCGGCGGTGGCCCGCTCGATGACCGACAGCTGCGACGCAGAACCACGCCACTCCCGCTCTTCATCGCCCGCATCCAGCAGCAGCCGTAGCGCACGTCCCAGCACGTACACGGTCGTTCGGACACCGATGGTTGCCCCCTTGGCGAACTCCTCCGGCGCCATATAGCGCCGGGACCCTGGCAGCCGGTCGGTCTCCAGGACGAAGGGCCCCGGACGGTACTCGTCCAGGTCACACAGAAACATGCGACGGTTCCCGAAGTCGTACAGCATGCACCCGTCATAGAGGTCGACAGCGACAAGCCCGGCCCTCTCCACGGTCACGTGCGCATCGAGTATCCGCTCCAGCGCCGTCAGGATGTCGGGGACGGGAAGGCGGCGGAAGCGGGCCATCGGGCTGCCCGGGGCGGCCCGGCCGCCCTTGCGCGAGGCGGTGGGGTGATACAGGACCTCACCCTCCACCCACGGGTACACCAGGGCCAGGCCACCTCTGAGCGCGATGGGGCGCTCCAGGGGCACGATCGCCGGATGCCGGACCAGGGCATGGACATGAACAGCTCGGCGCAGGGAGGCGGCTGCATCCGGGGTGACCGCGCTCTTGACGAACCATCGCTTGCCACCGACAGCGACCCCGTAGGACACGCAACCAGAGTCCTGCTCCCGGAAGGCACGGAAGACGGTGCCCACTTTGTGCAAGAAGGGTTCCAAGGCGTCGATGGAGTCGGTGTCCAGCAGCGGGTGCGATGGCATGACGTCTGATCCTTCCAGCCCGGACGCCGCATTTCGACAGGGCGAGGCCGACCGCACCTGGTGGGCCGACACTACGCGCCGGCCTGGACGCTTCGCGCCGCTCCTTATGAGCGGAATTCGGCGAGCGGGTTGGTGACCGTCTGCCGCCAGCGTTCCCGGTGGCCGCTTGCGTGGAGCCGGTAGTACACCGTCTCGCGCCGCCTCTCGTCCGCCGTGCCGTCGTGGTTGCCGATGTTGTGGGCGAGCAGGTAGTGCGCGAACAGCACGCTGCCGGCGGGGCCGATCGCCTGCATCGGCTCGCCGAGCTCGATCTTCGGGTACGGTCCCGGATTCATCTCCTCGACCCGTGCCAGGGCATCCGCACCGTGTTCGGCGAGGTACTGCCCGAATCGCAGATGTGTGCCCGGCCAGATCCACAGGTTCCCCCGGTGTGGCCGGTCATGGTCGGTGAGCCATACGCCGGCCAGCAGCGAGAAGCTGCCGGGGCGCCCGTCCGGTTCGCACGGCGTCAGGCCGTCGACGTGCGGGCCGCCCGGCCGGTGCGGCCAGGGCGGGATCGTCGTCGCCACTTGCGCGACATTCGGGTCTTGGACAGCGAGATCCGAACGCAGCAGCTGGGCGGCGAGCTCCCCGATCCCGGTCTCCCGGTAGAAGTCGAGCAGCGGATGGTCCTCCGCATCAAAGCGGGGCCACAGGAAATACGGTCCGACGTGATCGTCGGCGAAGGGGCGCCGCTCCAGCAGCGCAGTGACGGTCTTGCGTCCTGCGGTGATCTGCTCGTCGCTGAGCACGCCGGGAATCACCACGAACCCGTTCCGGCGGAACGCGGTCCGCGCCTCGCTGGTGATCGTCGTCGCCATACCGTTCAGTGCAGCAGGCAGCCTCTTTCCTCAGCAACCAAATTATCTTCGCCACCCGTTGACGCTCCCGCGGGAGCACCTGTGTCTGCGAGTGGCCCTGGCGGGTGGTGCTGACTTGCTCTGTCTCGGAATGGCATTGGCAGGTCAGCTTCCGGCCCTGCGCGCCGTCAGGCTGTTGAGGAGGGCGTCGACGACGGCCTTTTCGTAGAGTGCCTGGTTGGCGTGTTTCATGGCCTGCGGCCTGCCGCGGAGTCGGATGTGGTTGTCGTCCTGGGCGATGCCGACTTTGTAGCCGGCTGCGGTCACCATCCACGGGCGGGCGTTGTGGCGCGAGAGTCGACCGATCTTGCGCCAGGCGCAGGTGATGTTGGCGTTCGTGCAGAGCTCGAAGGCGGCGTTGCCTGGATCGAGCTGTCCTCGTCACGGACGACGAAGCCGCTGCAGCGACGATGGGACACCATCCCGGCTGGTACGGCAGGGTGCGCGCCTACACTGGCGCGGTGTGAGACTCCGTACGAGGCGGCTGTTGAGTGTAGTTATCCACAACCCCCGCGTTATCCACAGAGATCAACGGCGTGTGTCGGGACTGTGCTTGCCTACAGGCATGGCAGTAAGTCCGCAACACCTCCGCAACAGCGATCCGCTGTCCGCCGCCGCCCCTGCGTGCTCCGCTGAATACATGAAACCGGAGACCGACACGACCAGCACGCCGCCCCAGTTCGAACTCCACTTTGGCGGGCTGCACTTGGTCATACAACGGATACCTGCATGGCTCGTCACTCTTGTCACTACGGCCACGGGAGCCGGGGCAGCGTGGTGGACGAGCCGCTAAACGCACAGGGCAGACCGATAATTGAGCGTCTGTCACAGCAGGCCGCCGGTCGGTGCGCCACTGGCCGATCCACATCACCGCTTCTGTCCTGGGCACAAGGCGTCTACCTGACGTTTTCGCCGGATGCGCCACGACTCAGCGGGGAGACGCTGCGCTGCCTCTGCCATGGGTCCTGCCCACTGAACTGGCGTCGTACGACATCCATCCCTCGATTCTGCGGCAGATCGCCCACTACCTGGACAGGGTGCATCTCCCACGTCGATCGACTGAGCGCCGTTCGCTTCCCTACTGCTACGCCGAGGCAAGCCAGGCTTCGACCTACCTCGGCCTGGCCGAGCAGCCCACCGTCGCCGGAGGCGTCAACGAAAGCGGTTATCGCCGTCGGCCAGGACAAGCCCAGATCCCGGGCGGCTTGTATCACGGTGGCTCCAACGTCGTTCGTGCACCGCCCGGTCGGCCGCCTCGCGCAGCCGCACCGTCATTCGGGCGCGGGCCGGTATCTGCGGCACCTGTTCGGTGATGAGAAGATCGAGGCGGTGTGACACCGGGATTCACAGGGAGGGCGGGGGAGTGGCCAAGGATTCCGCGTTGCGGGGATATCTGCTGGAGGAGTCACTGGCCTGGCTGCTGCGCTTCAGCGGGTACCGCCTGCTGGTTCATGAAGATCAGGATCCGGTCGAGCTGGTGTCGACCGGCGATACGCTGCGGGTACGTGGGAGGGGGGCCCTCCACCAGGTTGATGTGCTGGGAGAGTTTGCCTTCACCCCGGCGTTCTCGATGCCGGTCCGCCTCTTCCTTGAGGCCAAGTTCTACCAGAAGCCTTGCGGACTGGAGGTTGTCCGCAATGGGCACGGGGTACTGCACGACGTGAACGAGAATTTCATGACGCACGCTGGCACAAGGCCGAGGCAGCGCTATCAGTATTCGTACGCCCTGTTCTCCGCGAACGGCTTCACGTCGGATGCGCAGAAGTACGCTCTGGCGCATCAGATTTCGCTCGTCGACCTTTCCGGGGCGTCCTTCTCGTGGTTGCTCGGGATCATCGGGAGCACCGCGTGGTCCCTGTTTCAGGCACAGAGGCAGTACTGGCCCGAAGGCGAGCCCTTCCCGCTGTCGTGGTTGCGCACGCAGATGCGGAAGGCGTTGGAGACGTCTCCGGTGAACCTGTTGCCTTCCGTGTCGCTGGGTGAGGGCAAGTTCAAGCAGGCTGCCGAAGCGGCGATCGCGCAGTTCGTCGCGGTGCTCCAGCAGCACAGCGATGCGGAGCTCTTGCTCGGATTCCCGTCGGCACCGTTCATCCTTCCCCTTGCAGCTGATGACCACAAAGGCTTCCTGGCCTACGCGGAGACGATGCCAGACCATGCGGTGCGTATCAGGCGGCGGGGGACCGGAGCGGCGGCGGAGTGGACCCTCGCACCGGTGGCCGCCGAGGGGGCATACGAGTTGGCGTTCAAGCTCCCGGAGCATGTGGAGCAGTGGATCAGCGGTATCGCGGAGAAGGAGCGGCGCCGCACCCTGGAGGTCAAGGAGCAGTTTTTGTCGACGATCACGATTTACCGGATGAATGGCAGCGGGGTGCGCGCCTACCAGCTGCGATACGAGGCGAGTTCTCTGTCGCGCGCCTGATCACGGCACGCGGCGGATTGCCGGCCCGGCTCTGCCCTGATAGGGCTCCCCTGAAAACGACCACCCTGTACCCGTGGGTGACCCCCGACGCCTGGGCTCGCTTCTGGCCGGGCCTCAACTGCGCCTCAGCGTAGAGAGAATGGGGTCATGGATGCTGGACTCACCGCACTGCTCGGCGCTGTCGTAGGCTCACTTGCCACCCTCGGCGCCGCGATGGTCACCGGCCGCGCGGCGGCGCGCTCGCAGTTCGGCCAGTGGCGCCGGCAGCACCGCCGGGACGCGTACGCGAACTACCTTGGCGCGGTGTACGACCGCGATGTCGCCCTGGACGCAGTACGCGACGCGCTGCGGGCGGAACAGCCGGACCTGCGGGACGTCGACGAGAAGATGGAGCGCTTCACAGCCCAGGTCCGCAGCGTCCACCGGGCGGCCGAGTTCGTCATCCTTGAAGGGCCGCCTTCCGTGGTGGAGGCGCTCTATGGTGTGGTTCACGCGGCCGACAACCTCGCCGAGGTCATGCGACGCATGGTGCGTGATGCCCACGCGGAAGACACCTCCCGCAAGGCCGCGGACACCGTGCTCGCCGCCGAGCGGGAGCACTTGCTGTACCAGGCCGTGAAGGGCTTCCGAGCGGCGGCCTCTGACGTCCTCGGCGACAGCCGGATACGGGTCTCCTAGTCGTGCTCCTGGGCGCACTTGCGGTTCGCCAGGGGGAGGCCGCTGAGCGCTGTGACCTGCTGCGCCGCTCGGTGCGGGCTGACAGTGGAGTCGAGGATCAAAATGCCTACTCACCGTGCAGCGACGCCGTAGACACCCTTGACGGGGCGGCACTGTCTGCACGCTCAACGAGCGTGCGGCCCTGCCCCGGTCGCCCCAGGCACCTCACTGGGGAACGAGAGCAGCACTGGCCGTCTTCTCAGTGGTTCTGATCAGCCTTCCATCTCGTGCGAGACGGCCAGTGGACAGGGTGGAAAGCCAGGGCCTGTGTTGTCAGACCGGCAGGTACGGGCTGGGTTTGCCGTGCCAACTGATGTTCAGGGCGTCGCGGGCGCGGGTGGTGGCGACGAAGAGCAGGGAGCGCGCCTTGCGCTGCTCGCGCTCGTAGCGCGGCGGGTCGTCCGTGCGGTAGCGCTCGATGACGTTGGTGCGCGGGATGACGCCGTCGCTGGCGCCGACGATGGCGAGCTTTTGGTATTCGAGGCCCTTGAAGCGGTGCATGGTGCCGACGTGGACCTCGCCCTCGCCTTTGGGCCCGTCCTTGGTGAGTTCGGCGCAGGTGATGTTTGCCTTGGTGACCAGGTAGTACATGGTCTGGCTGACCATGTCGCGGTCGGCGACGCACACGGCGATTCGGCCGCTGGGGTCGCGGTAGGCACCGCTGTCGCCAGTGGACAGTTCTTCGCGCCAGGTACGCAGGGTGGTGGCGAGTCCTGCGAGTTCGTCGTCCCAGGAGCGGTAGGGGGTGAAGGTGGGGGCGGGGCCGTGGAGGACGGAGCGGTAGCCGGCGAGGTTGTCGGTGCCGTCGTCGAGGTCGTCGTACGTGACGCGTTTGTCTTCGACGACTCGCAGGGCTTTGGCGAGGATCTCCTTGGTGGTGCGGTAGCTCAGCGTCAGGCGTGAGGCGCGACCGCGGATGTTGATGCCGAGGGCGCCGAGGGCGACCTGGTGGTCGTAGATGCGCTGGTGGGTGTCGCCGGCGATGAACATGTCGTTGGGCAGGTCGGGGTCGACCATGGCGCGCAGCATTTTCCAGTGCGCCGGGCGCAGGTCCTGGGCCTCGTCGACGACGATGTGCTGGTATCGGTAGTTGAGGTAGCGCATGCCGGAACTGTCGTCGCGGTGGATGAGGTCCTTGCCGCCGACTTCGGCCTTGTACGCGCGGCGGGCCTGGATCTTCGCGGCGCGTTCGATCTCGTAGCGGGCGGCCCGTTCGGCGGCCTGTCCCCAGGTTTCGACGCCGAGCTTGTCGAGGCGGGCGGTGAACTGTTCGATGAGTTTCCAGATGTGGTTGCGTTCGGGGCGGGTGAGGGCGCGGCCCCGGCCGGCGCGGCGGGCCTGGAAATAGGCGGAGCGGTTCGGCACCGACTGGCCGAGGATGACCTGTTCCCATTCTTCGAGCAGGAACTCGGGTTCCCAGCGGCGGTCGTCGAGCTCGGCGAGCAGCTGGCGCATCTCGTTGAGTGCCACGTTGTCGTAGACGCGCTGTTTGCCGCGGCCCGGCGCGGTGTTCTCTCCCAGGACGCGTGAGGCGAGCTGGTCGATGTGGGCGATGTCGACGCGGGCCAGGAGTTCGGGCTCGACGAGGGAGGCCAGGCGCAGCCGCAGGTCGGTGGTGAGGTTCTTGGTGAAGGTGGTCAGCAGGATCGGCTTGTTGTGCCCGGGGGGCAGCTGTTCGGCGAGATGTTTGACCCGGTGCAGGGCAACGATGGTCTTGCCGGTGCCGGGGCCGCCGGAGACGCGGGCGGGGCCGTTGTAGTGGCGGTGGACGATGCGTTCCTGCGTGGGGTGGAGGAAGACCTTCCAGGCACGGAAGTCGCCTTCCTCGATGACGGCCTGTACCGCGTCGTCGACCGTGGTGACCTTGGTGCGGGTAAGGGCGGCTGCGAAGTCGTCGGGGTCGGGCTCCTGGCGGAGTTCGACTGGCGCGGTGATTTCCTTGCGGACCTCGTCGATGCCCATGCCGGCGGCGAGGCCGTACAGGATGTCCTTGGACAGCAGGGGGGCGCCCTCGACCAGCTGATCGAGCTCCTGGCTGTCGGTGACGGTGAGTGCCAGGTCGATGAGCTGGTCGGCAACGCCCAGCCCGCGCAGGTCGTCGGCGCTGTACCCGGCGAGCAGCGCGGGCGCGGCCTCGGGCTGCGCAGGTTCGGCGACGGGAGGCTTGGGCGTGTGGTCCGGTTCGGCGGGGGTCAGGGTGATGCCGGCGCGGCGCAGGGCGCTGTCCCCGACGACCGCGAGGTCGACGAACTCGATCTCGCCGGTGACACGGTTGACGGCGACCTGGAGCTCTTCGTAGACGTCTCGGCGGTGGCGGACGGCAATGATCAGCCAGTCCTCGGTGCCGTCCGCGTCGATGCCGGTGCGGGTCAGAAGCGCCCGGTAGTGCTGGTTGATCTCGGCGCGGTAGATCCGGGAATCACCCTTGAGCTTCCGCTTGACCAGCCCTGGCTGGTCGGGGTTTTCCCGGAAGGCGTGGCAGAAGTCGTAGAAGTCGGTCTTGATCGAGAGATCGAGCTTGTGGAGCTCCTGTTCGGCCTTGCGGTACAGGCTGAGCCGGGCGGTCATCGGGTGGTGCCTTCCGTGCCGGGGAGCTGGGGGAGCAGCTCGTCGAGGTGGTCGAGCCATTCGGCGGCGGTGCGTGCCGTCCAGCCGGCCTCGGCGTACGCGTCGTCGCGTCGCTGCGCCTCGGGGTCGTCCGTGCCGTGGTGGGCCGTCACCACGGCGATCTTGATGCCGGGGGTGTCCCAGGCGAACTCGGCTTGCCAGCCGCTGTTGCCCAGTTCGTAGCCGAAGACCGGTGCGCGTTTGCCGTGGTCGGCAAGGACTTCGGCGAGGCGCAGGAGTTCGGGTGCCTCGCTGGGGTCCTCGCGCAGGATCTCCAGGATGTCCTCGTCCCAGGCCGCATCCCGCAGTGCCGCGGTAGGGGCAGCTGGGGTCTCCGCGGCAGGTTCCGGTTCCAGGACGGCGGGTTGGGCAGTGGCGGGAGCGGTGACGCCGTTGAGCGACTCGAGTTCACCGACCCCGCCGCACACGGCGAGGACTTCGACTTCGAAGCTGGCGGCGTCGCTGGTGGCCAGCTGGACGCCGTCGCCGCCGGCCCGGGACAGGAACTGCGTGATGTTGGTCCAGTACAGCCAAGACCGCCAGCGAAGCTTGTGTTCCTCCGTCTCCAGGACGGCGTCCGTGTTGTCCAGGACCGTGAGCGCGGACCAGCGGGGGTTCTCGGGGTCGGCGGCGTCCAGGGTGAACAGGATCGGCAGCCCGCTGCTGTCCTGGGTGCGGAAGACGTGGACGGGGCCGATCCCTGCGGCGTCCGGCGCGAGGGGAGCATCGTTGCGCTGGCCGTCGGTGAATGTGGCGAGCTGTGTGCGCAGGGCGGTCACCAGTTCGCTGCGCCGCCCGGTCGCGGCGACCTGGGTGGTGCCGGCGGTGGCGACGAGCCCCGTGACCAGGGCGCGGGCACGGCGGGCCCAGCGCTCGGGATCGGGGTCGCGCAGGTAGGCGATCAGCGTGTCGATCGGGTTGGCGAAGACCGCTTCGGCGAAGTGGGCGCGCTGTCCGCCGTACTGCTCGTAGGCGGCCTTGGCCTGTTCCTGTGCGGTGCCAGGGTAGGGCGGCCAGACCGGTGTGGATTTGGTCGGGCGCTGCTCGAACAGGTCGATGTCGGCCCAGGTGACCTGGAAGACCACTTCGCCGTCGGCGCGCAGCCTGGTGCGCTGTGCCGCGTCGGTGGCGATCCGGTTGTGCTCACGGCTGGCGTGGAAACGGAATCCTTCGAGATAGACCTTGACGCTCTGGGCCGGGCCGTCGACACGGGTGAAGGTGAAGTCGGTCCGGGTACCTTCGAGCTGCTGCTGAGCGGTCAGCCGCCAGTGCATGACGTCCGAGCCGCTGGTGAAGCGCAGATGCCCGCTGGCGTGCCCGTCCTCGTCCAGGGCGGCATCGTCGGTGACCCTCACCCAGCCGCGCAGGGCGGCCAGGAACCGGGCCTCCAGGTCGGATTCGACCTGCTTGTCCAGGCCGACGAGTCCGGTGTGCCTGACCTCGGTGGTCTCCCAGCCGTCCTCTCCCTCGCCTGTGAACAGCAGCGACTCCAGCATGGCCAGGGCCGCGTTGCGCGAGACGACGTCCTGGAACTGCTCGGGGGCATAGCGGTGCAGGCAGCGGTGGCAGGCCCGGCGCTGCTCCTCTTGGCACGGGCACTGCTTGAGCAGGTCGTACGCCTTGGCGAGGGTCTCGCGGAAGGCGTCCGGCTTGGTGAGCCGGTCCAGGTAGCCGGTGCCGCCGGGCAGGGAGTCGAACAGGACCAGGAACCAGCGGCGTTCACCGCTCTCGGCGTCTGGCATGGACGACACGGTGGTGTCCAGGTGCTGGGGGTCACCACCGAAGTGCAGATCGACCCCGAGCCGTAGCGCGGCCCGGAAGGACTGCACCTTGGCGTCGATGTCCGCGGTGGCGGCCGGGATCAGCACCCGCAGGGCCTCGGTCTTCAACTGGTGAGCGAGCAGTACCGGTTCCTGGGTGACCCCGCCCGGCTTGCCACGCCGCAGCGGGCACCACGGACGGTGGTGCTTGAGCTGCGGGGTGCGCGCGGCCGAGGAGCTCAGCGCATCGGTGTCATAGTCGAAGACGGGTTTGCCGTCCGCGCTCGCCGCGCCGCACGCCGTGCACACATGGAACGGGTTCAGCCGCACATAGTGGCCGGCGAAGTCGTCACGCGCCGGGGCGTCGTAGCGGACCGGTCCGACGTTGATCCGTCGGATCATGGCGGTGCGGCAGTAGTCGACGCCGAAGGTCTGCTTTGCATGCCGCCACGAGCCCGGTTCGATGTCTTCGATGGGGATGTCGACTGCGTCCACCACCGTGTAGAAACGGCGGTCGCGGTCGTCCTTGTCGTCGCGGATCCGGGCGTCGTCCCGCTTGCCCCTGGACGTCACGGTGGTCGGCTCGACGATCTGGAAAAGGCACGAGCCGTCGTCCGCGATATGGCTGGTGGCGCAGCGCGGGCAGGGCGAGCGGTCGGTGGCGGCGTCCTCGGTGCGCACGTATCCGCAGCCCGGGCACACGCGCCAGGTGCGCCACGCCTGCCCGCCGCCCGTGGAGATCTCCAGCCCGGTGATCTCGTGCCGGTAACCGTTGACGTAGAAGGTATTGCCGGGGGCCAGCTCCTGGAGGGCGTAGCGGCGCGGTCGCTCGTAGGCGGTGGTCGTGGAGGTGAACACCACCTTCCCCGTCCTGGGGTCGATCCCCTCCTCCCCGTACAAAGTCGCGGACAAGGTGGTCGTCGAGTCGATCAGCGCATAGTTGGGCAGCAGGCCCAGGTCGCACAGCGCGCTCTGCGCCGGCGTCTCACCCAGGTCCAGGAGCCGCTTGCCCACGCCGCGCCGCTCGGCGTCCAGCTCGGCTTTCTGCCGTGCCTGTTCGGGATCGGTGTCGTGCAGCTCGCCGTGAGCGTCATCGATCTCCCGAAGGCGCGCCCGCAGCGCCTCTTGGCCGCGGCGCCACTCGCGTTCGGCTTCCTCCACCCTGCCGCGCAAGCCGTGTGTCGCATACGCCTTGAGATCGGCCTTGGCCTGGTCGCTGATGCCGGCGGGGAACATCTTCAGGAACCTGTCGACGAGGACCTCGCCTTGGGCGATGGCCAGTTCCACCAGGTCGATCAGGTAGCCCGACGGGCCGAACAGGGCGGGCGCCTTGTTCGGGATCGCGCGCAGCACAATGCCGTCCGCCCGCACGAGCTGTCCCGCTGCGGCGAGGTCCAGCAGGTGCGCCAGGTACTGGCGGCGCAGGATCTCCACTGCGGACAGATAACAGCCCGGCGGCACGATCGTGCCCGCGATCAGGTCCTTGGGACGTTCCAGGAAGTACAGGTCGCGACGGCGCCGGTCGGGGATGGTCAGCAAGAACGCATTGCCGGTCCGGCGCCCGGCCCGGCCGACCTGCTGGGCGTAGTTGGCCGGCCGGCGCGGGAGCGCGGCCAGCACCACCGCGGACAGGTCGCCGATGTCGATGCCCATCTCCAGCGTGGGGGTGCAGGAGAGCACGTTGGGGTCTTTGAAGCCCCCGCCGCGCTTGAACGCCTCCTCCACTTTCTCCCGCTGCGCCCGGGTAAGCATCCCCGTGTGCTCGGCGACGACCACCTGATATGGCCCCGCCTTCCGGTACAGGCGCCGGTAGTAGTCCCGGGTGTAGTCCCGGTCGCGGTGATGGACTCCGAGGGCCTCGGGCCGGTCACCGGCCACCAACCGGCCTCGACGGCACCGGTAGGAGGGGCACGGCTGGTCATGCCACTGATCCAGCAGCGTCGGGTGGACCGTCTGCTCCCAGAAGCACACCGGGCATCGCACATAGGAGTGCCGCACCTGCTCGTCGTCCAGCAGCAGGGCCTCGATGTTGCCCGGCTTGAGCCCGTAGACGCGCAGTGAGCTGTCGTTCGGGGTGCGCGCCGACAGCAGCCCGGCCCCGGCCAGCTCCGGCAGCAGACGGCTCCAGAACTCCGGCGCCACCTCTCGTGGCACATCCAGGCAGCGCCCGGCCCACCGCTCGTACCAGGACAGTCGGCCGGTGGCGAAGTCGAACTCGCTGCGGTCCTTGGGCTGGCCCAGCAGGAACACTGGTGCCGCCACACCCCTGGGGAAGGCCCGCATGCCCGGCGGACGATTGCCCCAGATGAAATAGCGGGTGGTGCCCGCCTCATCCACGTACTTGTCCAGCCACTTGTGGGACACCGCCCCCCGGGTACGCAGCCGCTCCAGGAAAACCCGCAGGAACGCCAGATACCGGTCGTCGCTCTGCTCAACCAAGGTCAGGTCGGTGCGGTTGCACTCCTCGTGGACGCGCTTGACCAGGGCCACCGCCGCGGCCGGATCCTCGATCCGTACCTGGGCCGCAGCGGTCCGGGTCAATTCCAGCGTGCGGCCGTTGCGGGAGCGGAATCCGAACTCCATCAGCGCTTCGAAGGCCAGCCGCTGGCCGATCAGCCGCCACGTCTTCAGGTCGCCGCCGCGACCCTGTCCGGACAGCAGACGGTCCACCCCCTTGAAACCGTGCAGATCCGGGGGCACCACGGCGGACAACGTGTCCTTGTCGGTGGTTGCCTGCACCACGTTCGCGATCAAGTCGTTCAGCGCCGTGGGGACATCGTGGCGCAGGTGCCGGGCCAGCAGGGCGCGCAGCGAGAAGGTGTACGAACGGTTGGCGACGAACCCGGCCCGGTGCGCGGCATCCTGCACCGAGTCGTTGAACATCAGCGTTTTGTCCTCGCGCAGCTTCTTGTCGAGCTCCCCGCCCGTGAACAGCCGCGTGATCGACGCCGCCGCCATCGCCGCCGCACCCGTACCCAGGTAGCGAATCGCGTTGCGCTCACCGCATGCTGGGCACCAGTCTTCCCTGGCCGCGGTATTCGCGGTCGCCCCGAAGTGGACCAGAACGAACGCCGAGTCCCGGGCCGTGAGGCGGGGTTCCTTGGTGTCCTTGTCGTAGTCGTTGAGCGGATCGGGCAGCCGCAGCCGCTTGCGTGCCCCGTCCAGCACCATCAGCATCCCGCCCGCCCCCTGCAGCGCAGGAGAGGCGCCCCTGCCGCTTCGGCCACTGGCCGGCATCGGCGCCGCCCCGGACCCCTCGCGGGCCTCCTGGTCGGAGGCCGCGATCAGGTTCCGCACCCGGATCTTGTCCTGCCCGGTCGAGGCGCGACGGATCTTGTAGGTGTCGAACTGGACGTCGTGGTCGTCACTCTCCGGCGAGAACACCGCCCACCCGGACCGCCCGCAGTCCCGGCAGTAGATCGCCGGCAGGAACAGATTCGCGCTCTGCCCCGACGTCGCCGTGGTCACCGGCGCCATGCGGTTGCTGTCCGCCGCACCGGCATCCGTCATGCCCGCCATATCCCAGCGGAATTCCGCCTTCGGCCACGGCAGCACGCCGCGCAGCAGCCGGGTCACCGAGCGGGCCCACTGATGTACCTCGAGATGCACAAAGGGACGCGGCTCCCCCGGCTTGGACTCGGGGTCGCGGGCGTAGGAGAGCAGGGCCACGAAACGGGCCAGTGCCTCGGCCGCCTGCTCCGGCCTGCTGGCCACCGCCTCCGACCAGCCGGCCGCCCCGGCGCGCCACATGACGTCCAGCACCTCGGCGCTGGTCCTGACCTCACCACCCAGCCCATGCATGATCGCTCGGGTGAACAAATGACGCTTCAGGTTGTCGCCCAGCACGAGCGGGTCCGGATCACGCACCCCGGTCACGGCCTCGATAAGGTCCAACAGGGCCTCATCACCCGTGGTGGGATCGGGCAGCGCCAGCAGCTCGTCCGGCGTCGGCTGCGGCTGCATCTTGATCTCTGTCAGCGGGATGAACTCCTCCACCGACAGCCGGTCTTCCCCGACGATGGACTCGGCGCTGAACTCCGTGCCGAAGACCTGCGTCGCGACCTCCAGCAGGCTGGCCATCCCCGCACGGTCGGTCCCCGACGCGAGCGTCGCCGACGTCGCCACCGGGCAGATACGACCAAGAGGCCGGCCCTCCTCAGCCGCGCCCACCGCGGCGGCGAGCCGACGCAGCAGCATCGCCACATCGGTGCCCTGCGCGCCGTCGTAGGTGTGGAACTCATCCACCACCACATAGCGGATGTCCGCATCCCGCCACAGCGGGGCATCCTCCGAACGCTGCAGCAGCAGATCCAGCATCTTGTAATTCGTGATCAGGATGTCCGGCGGCGAGAGCTGCATGTCCGAGCGCCGCGTGTAGACCTTCTCGTACCGAGTCGCCGCCCGGTCCCCGATATACAGACCCGCCGACAGCTTGCCGAGCTCCGTCTCGTTCTCGGTGAGCAGTTCGTTGATGCGCTGTGCCTGGTCGGTGGCAAGCGCGTTCATCGGATACAGGAAGACCGCCTTGATGCCGGTCTTGCCCGCCGCCTGCTCCCGGCGGCAGTGATCCAGCACCGGGTACAGGAACGATTCCGTCTTGCCCGAGCCCGTGCCCGTGGTCACCAGTGTCGGCTGCGGCGTGTGCCCGTTCGCCGACGTCAACCGCGCGAAGGCCGCAGCCTGGTGGGCGTACGGCGTCCAGCCCTCCCGCTGCCACTCCAGGTGCGCGCGCCATTCCTCACCGGCGACCGTGAACGGCGTACGGATCCTCAGGAACGGGCCCCGGAACATCCCCGACGTCTCGTCCCCGAGGAACCGGTGCAGCGCCTCACGCGCCCCCTCGTCCGTCAGCGCGTACGTCGTCGACAGGTACTGCAGCAGGCTCTCCTTGAGCCCCCGCGCCTCCAGCGTCGGCCTCACGGCTTCGGCACCTCCTGCTTCTCCGGGTCCCACTCACCGCGGGCGACCGCGGCATCCAGCCGCGCCTGGAACACTGCGTGCGCTTCCCGCATCTCCGACTCGCGATCCGCCTTGTAGAAGGGAGCGGTGTACCCCTCGGGCGGCGACTCGTTGTCCGGGTCCTTCAGATACGCCTGGAACTGCTGCCAGTGTTCCTTGACTTGCCCATGCCCGTAGGTGTACCGATCACCGGCGATCTTCCGCTCATTGGCGTCGAACCACGTGACCAGGTCGAAGTCCTGCATGATCGGGAACCGGGCCCGGTACATGGTGACCAGGGTGTCGGCGTTGATGCCGAGCCACACGGCGACGAGGGCGTCGACCTCAACTAGCGCTGCACGCCGGGCGTACTCCGAACGGAGTGGAGTGTCACGTAGCCACTCAGGCGTTACAGCGTGGAGTTCCGTCTCCATGCCCTCCCAGGGACGGGCCCACGGCTCGGCTCCGGCCCAGGTGGGGTCGTAGAGCTCCTGCCACAGGTCGGCGTAAGCGGTGGTGAGGCAGTTGAGGCGGAGAGTGCGGAGAAGGAGGGCGGAAGCAAGGGGATGGTCATCCTGAGGCGCTGGCATGAGGCGCGCACCTGTAGTTTGGAGATCTCCTCGGCCCGTGGTGCGTAGGAAGTAGTCGAGAGGGAGGGCCGCCCAAAAGCCCGCGGCCAAGGCCGTCATGCCAGGACTGGGCATGGCCAGGCTCTGGACCATGTGGACATGTGCGGGGCCTGGGGGAATGACCGCTGCGAACAGTGCTCTCTCTGTGTCAGGAGCGATCTGACGTCGCCACGCCAGGCGGTAGAACTCCGTATACGGCCTCGTCGACCTGGCGACGAGCTCAGCGTCCACCGCCTCATCGGTGATCTCCGTCTCCGAAACCTTTAGCGCCTCTGCGAGCCGCCTCCTGGCGGCCTTCGTCTCCGCCGCTGATTCGCGTAGCGCCCTCAACTGAGCGTGATCAAGCCACCGGTCCTGCGCGGTGCGGTACGTGTCGTCGTCAGCCACCTGTCGATACTCGGACTCCGGCACAGCATCAGAAGGTAGCTGCGCATGGTCGAGCCCGTGTACTTCGCCGCTGCCCTGACTAGGCTGTTTGAAGAGCGGGTTAGCCACACCCAACTGGGGGCCCTTGAGGATGACCTCGTTCCAGGTGTCAGCCCGGTAGTCCTCACGCCCCGCCTGGTGCGTGTTGTAGTCGATCAGAGGTGTGTTCTTCGAGGGGCCCCACTGGGACTTCTTTGCGGCTCCCTCATCGAAACCGATTGTGATTTGAGGCTTCAGGTCCCTCAGCCGCAGTGGGTACCCGGCCAGCGCGTCGATAGCGGCGTCTTCTGCCGTACTCACAGGGGTCAGGAGTCGGGTGCGTTCGACGGGGACGTCCCACTCCCCGGACAGTCGCTGCCACCGGCCCAGTGTCTGTGGAGTGACCCGGATAACGCGCTGCCTATGCGGCCTCTCGTCCCAGTCTCCGCGGTACTTCACCCCGGGTGCGTCACCACTGCCATCCTGCGTGCTTGACAGGCGCAGGGCGTCGACGGAGAAAAGCCACGACAGATGGTCGAAGGCGATCTCACCCTGCTCTCCGTAAACATGCACCCCAAAGTGGCTGGATCGGCCGACTGGGGGCGGAAAGAACCTGTTGCCCGCATTGACGAAGTCGGCATGGACACGAAGTCGCTGATACGCGGCCTCCCGGAGAGCTGCTTCTTTCTCGCCGCTGAAGTGCGTATCTGGGTGGATGAGCCCGACGCTGCCGCCCGCAGCGGTGTGATCCCAGGTTTGGCACATGAAGGCACGGTAGAGATCGGGCTTGCTTCCTGTAATCAGGGGGTACATCTGTGGCGATGAGAGGAAGTCAGCGGTGGTGAGCGTCGAGGTCACCTCTCCGAGCAGGTAGGCGGCTACCTCGGGCCTGGCCAGTTCGGCTGTACGCCGCCGTCTTTTCTCTGCTACCGGCGGCTTTTCCGTGAGCATGAACCACGGCTCGTACTCGGCGAGGACGGAGTCCTCCTTCCACTGTGGCCTTACCCACGGCGGGTTCCCCACCTGGAGGTCGAAACCGCCTCCCTGGGCGAAGACGAGCGCGAACTCCAGCTCCCAGTGCAGGAACCCCTGGCTCGCGGCGATCTCGCGCACCGTATGCAGCCACGGGAAACGCTGTTCGGGATTGACGGTGTCCATGCCCATGAAGTCAGGGAGCGTTCGCTCGTACTCCTTGAGCTCGTCGAGCGTTTCAAACTGGTCGATGAGGGTGCCCTCAGGAACTTCCGCCGTGCCCAGCATCGCTTCCAGGAAGTCCAGCCAGTCGTCCAGGTCCTTGAGGGGGATCACCGGCCGACGTGCGGGCTGCTTCAACTGCCCCAGCTTCTGGGCCCTGGGCGTGATTTCCTTGGTCTCAACGACGACTTCAGCGCCGGTTGTCAGTTCAAGGTGCTCTAGGGTCTTCTGCCCCTTTTCCACCTCGAAGAAGCCGATGTTCTCCACCACACGGGGTGCGGTCTGTGGTTCGGGCGCAGGGATGGTCTTGGGGGCCTGACCGTGGGGGTGTCCATCGAGCATCGGCACGCCCCCGAGGAGCGTCGCGAGGCTGTCGACGGTGCTGACATCCGAGGGCTTGGTGTAGACGCCGTCGGTCCCGTTCAGCAGGCTTGCCTTATCCGCTGGCCAGAACCACAAGCCGCACCAAGCGTCCATGACCGTCTTCAACCGCCAGTAGGGGGTGTCGACGGTGTTGAAGAGGTCCTTGAAGACCTTCTCTTTAGGCACCGCCTGCTCTGGGCGCTTCATGAAGGCGAACTCGGGGTCGGACGGATCGGCCTTCCAGACGTCGATCCTGCGCGAGATTTCTTTTTCAGAGATCTGCATGCGCTTGATGACGAGCGACCACAGGAATTCGGTCCGCCGGGCGGCATCGCGCAGGCGTGTGAACTGCGACGACGCTTCGGCCTTCGGCTGCTTGGTCTTCGGGTCGCGCTTGGGGCTGCCGTCCTTGTTGAGGTGCGCGGTGCTGCGCTTGGGGCGCTGGAGGATGCCCTTCTTCCAGGCAGCCAGCTGCTCGACCCCCTCCTTGGCGAGTTCCTTGGCCTCCTTCGAACCGGTGACTGCGGCCCATCCCGGGCACGGCAGCAGGAACTGGTGCACCGCATCCTGAGGCAGCGGCTGCGGCGCGCCGTCCTTGAGGAACGGCAACCGAGTCGGTGCCAGGGCGCCTTTGGCCTTAAGCCACGCCTTGTCCGGTGAGGCCACATCGTCCCCCGCGTACACGGCGCGTCGGGCGCCGATGAGCGAGTTGCCGCGGCGGAGATGGAGGCCGAACCAGGGGGCTTGCATGCCGGGGTGCATGGTGTTGAGCCACAGGGAGACTTCGGCCAGTTCGACGCCGGTGGCGTTGAGGTCCACTCCGTAGGCGTTGTGCAGGGCAATGTACGCCTTGGCCTTCTGCTTCTCCGTGAGGGCATCGGCCGTCGGGATGGTTGTACCCAACTCGTCCTGGCGGCGGCGCAGGTACTCGTCGGCGACCTGGTTGATGGCCTCGTTCAAGAACGCGCCCGAGCCGAGAGCCGGCTCGCAGATCTTGAACTTGAGGAGTTCGGAGGCCCGGGTCTTGATGATGTTCCCGTCGGCGTCGCGCTCCTGGTCCAGGCGGTTCTTGAGGGCGAGTTCGACGGTGACCTCGGTCAGCGATTCCGGGGTGTAGTACGACGCCGACGTTTCGCGGGCGCGGCCGGCGAGCCGGTAGACGAACTCGCCCTTCGCGTATTTCTTCACTCCGCGCAGGCCCTTGCGGGCGTCGTCCTCGTTGTAGTGGACGAGGGTCTTGTCGGGGTACTGGTCCTGGCGGTGTGAGGGGATGAGCCAGGAGCCCTTCTCAGGGTCGCCGCCCTTGGCGACCTCGCACAGTTCCTCGTCGGCGATGATGCCGGTGTAGGACATCAGGCCCTCGTATACCGCGCCGAGCTGGTTGATGCCGAGGTTGCGGTAGGAGATGAAGCCGCCTCGCTCGCCGCGTTTGCCCTTCTTCATGGTCAGTAGGCGCAGCACTTCGTGGAGGGCAGCGTTACGCAGACGCAGGTCGAGCCAGCGAGGGTTGGTCTCGTCATCGCTGTTCGGGTCCAGCACGCCGCGGCCGATGAGGCGGATGGCGGCGGGTTCGAAGAGTTCGCTGCGCAGGGGCTCGAAGCGCAGGCCGAAACGGTCCTCGCTGCGGCGGTCAGCCTTGGCCTTGCGGGTCGCTTCGTCGTCGCCGGGCTGGTCGTCGTCGGCTTCGGCGCCGTATGGGCGGTGGCCGAAGTTGACCTTGTTGAACAGGACGTCGAGGGACTGGAAGAGGTGGAATCCGTTCTTGGCCTCCTCGTCGATGAGCTCCTCGTCGGTGGCCACCAGTTCGCGCAGTCGGGCCATGGAGTAGCCGGCCTCGTAGGTGTCGGCGTCGGCGGGGAGGATGCCGAGTTCGGGGCGGGCTTCGGCGTACAGGAGGAAGAGGATGCGGTAGAGGTAGCGCAGGGCTTCGCGAGTGAGTTCCCGGGGGAACGGGATTTTGGGGCTTTCGATGTCGGCCGGGGTGACGTTGTTTCGCGGCTCGGCCATTCGCCGTAGGACTTCGTTGGCGATGATTTCGACCGAGCGCTGCAGGCCATAGCGCAGTTCGCCGGAGACACCGGCGGCGTTGGCGCTGGAGGACTTGAGGAGCACGTCGATGGGGCGGGTCTGGTCGTTCTCGCCGGGCCGGAGCATTTCCAGGCTGAACAGGGCGGCGATGGTGGCGAGCTCGCCTTGCTGGCTGCGGTCGTTGCGCTCCAGAGCGGCGTCGAGGTTGACGGCCAGGTAGCGGCCTTCGTTCCAGGCGCTGCGGTCGGCGAGCAGGAGCACCCCACCGTGGAGGAGCAGGACGAACCGCGGGTGCGGACCGCCGGGTTTACCGATCTCGCTCTGGAACAGCCAGGAGGCCAAGGCCGCCCCGGTCTCGTAGGTTTCACTGCTGCTCACGCGTTGAGGCGACAACAGACGTCCAGGCCCGTCGGGGTTGAGGGCGGCGTCGTTGTCGGCGGCCCATCCGCAGTCGATCGCGACGATGCCGTGGCCGTGGTAGGCAACGGGCAGAGTGTGTTCGCGGCCGGCGCGGTGGACGGTGAGTTCGCCGGGGGCAGGCTCGTAGCCGAGGGCCTTGAGGACGTCCTGGTGCCAGGAGGCCAGCCGCTTGGTCCACTCAGGGTTGTCGTAGGTGCGCAGCCGGGATTCGTCGTTCGCGTCGCTCTGGGTGGTTTCGGCGAAGTAGCCGCGGACTTCCGGGGTGTGGTATGCGCTCCGCAGGGTGCGCAGATGTTCGCGGGGGGTCTTGCGTGGGTCGTTGTCGTCGCCCTCGCGCATGGTCCAGGTGGCGAACAGGCCCTTCTTGAGGTCGGTGCCGAGTTGCTCGGCGAAGTAGTGCGCGGACAGGTACTCGCCGCGGTTGGTGAAGGAGTCGAAGTCGGTGCTCATCGTGCGGTGTCCCCTGCGGTGGCGGCGTGCGGTTCCAGGACGGCCAGCAAGCGCAGCATCGGTTCGCCTGCTGTTTCCAGGGACTTGACCAGGCTCAGGCGGCGGCTGGCGGCCAGGTCGACATCCTGCTTGTCGCGGCGTGTGCCAGCGAAGAGGGCTTCCTGTTTCCAGTGGGTGACGCGCTTGCGGTAAGGAGCGAGCGTCTTATCGATCTGGAGCTTGTAGTCCTCTTCCCTGCTCTTGAGGAAGCGCTCGGCCTCGTCGATGGCGGCAGGCACGAGTTCGGTAAGCCCCGGCAGGTCACGCGGAGTGGCGCGGCCCGGCATATTCGGGCCGACACCATAGTCTTCCAGCAGCTGCGCGGTCAGCGGCTTGGTATCTGGGGCGTCGGGGAGACCGGTGACGGCCATCCACTCGACGACTGTGGGGCGGCCCACCGCGTTGGAGTAGATGCCCTGGACCAGGAAGACCGGGCGGTCCACGGCGGCTGCGAGCACCGGCGCCTGGTGGCGGCCGACCTGCACGAGCACCTTGTCGGTGAGCCAGTCCAGCACCGGGTGCACATCGGTCACGTAGGACACGTTGGGCCACTGCGACTTGGAGGAATCCCGCGCAGCCTTCAGCCGCGCACTGGCGAGCGTCTTGGAGAAGGTGATGCGCATCCGGCCCTTCTCGTTCTTGCGCGGCAGGATCCGCTGCTCGTCCAGGTAGGACTTGGGCAGCGACTTCAGCCGGTACAGCAGGTCACGCGGGGGCTCGAACGCGATCGTGCCGTCCTCGTAGCGCAGCAACGACAACTGATCCTCGGGATTGGGATGACAGATCTGCCGAAGCGCCTCGTCGAAGTAGTCGGCCGTGGACCGGAAGAGCTTGGGGACCACCGCGCGGGGCACCTCGGGGTGCTCGGAGACGGCACCGACCTGACCGAGGAGGCCCGTCAGGAAGGCAGCACCACTTTGCTGGGACTGCTTGATCGAATCCTCGACGGTCCGGCCGGCGATCAGGTCCTGAGTGAGGCGGTTCTCCTCCTCCTGCGCCCGGTACAGGCCAGTGACGGCCTCGGCCGACCCCTCGATCTTGTGTGCTTCCTCCTCGCGCTTCAGGAGCTTCTCGCCGACCAGACGGTCATCCAGCGTGCGCGGCTGGCCGGTGGCTTCGTCGGTGCGCCACGGGACGTCGCTGGTGAGGATCAGCGCCCGGAACTGGGGCTGGTGTTCCTGTCCGTAGCGGTCGATGCGGCCGTTGCGCTGCTCGATGCGGATCAGGGACCACGGAAGGTCGTAGTGGATCAGCAGGTGGCACTGCTGGTGCAGGTTGACGCCTTCCGAGGCGACGTCACCGGTGAACAGGATGCGCACCGGGTCATCGCGCAACCCGAACTTCTCGACGATGTCGGTCTGTTCCTCGTCGGTGGTGGCATCGCCGTGCATGACCTGCACCGCTCCGCCGAAGCCCAGCCAGGGCTTGCTCTCGTCCGTACTGGCGCTACGGGGAAAGCCCAGAGCCGCCGGCACCGTCTCAGCCAGCCACTTCAGGGTCGGGATGCGCTCGGAGAACACCACGACCCGGGTGTCGGAACCGGGTCCGACACCCATCGCGCGCAGCTCCTTCAGCAGCGCGGCGAGTTTCGCCGAGTCCTCGTCCTGGATCTGCTCGGCAAGAGCCTGCAGCTCGACCAGAGCGGCTCGTTCCGCCTTGCGGGCCGCTTCTCGGACGGCGGGGTCGACCGGACGCGTCTTGCGCTTGGCGTTGGGGGCCGACTTCTCGGCCGGCGGCTTGTCCAGGTTCTTCAGGCGAGTCTTGATGGTTTCCAGCAGGGCCCGGTGCGAGGACAGGAACGACTTCAGCAGCTGGTAGGGGACGAGGGGATAGGTGCTCGCGGACGGCGCCGCAGGGTCGGCGGGGATCCAGTGCGCGGCTAGCTCCTTGAAGACGGCGAGCTCTTTTTCCCCGGCCGGCACGTGCAGGGGCTGCGAGGGGCCACGGTCCGCCCACGCGCCCTTAAGCCCTTCGCGCACCTCAGGGGTCGTCTTCGTCCGCCGGATGTAAAGGTGCTCGAGGTCCTTCACCTCGTACTTGGACGGATCGGCGATCGCTGCCTCGTCCAGCATCTTGATCAGCTCGGCGAACGAGGCAGCGTCGCCGTTGTGTGGTGTGGCTGAGGCGAGGACGAGGGCGTCGGTCTTCTGCGCCAGCAGCCGGGCCAGCGCATTGTTCTTTGTGCCCCGGTTGACGAGGTTGTGCGATTCGTCGATGACGACCGCATCCCAGTCGGTGTGTTCCAGATGATGGGCGTAGACATCGCTCTTCAGCGTGTCCACGGAGATGATCGCGCGCTTGAAATAGGAGAACGGATTGCGTCCCGCCGGGATCTCCTGCTGTACGCGTTGGATGCCGGTCGAATCCAGTCGCACGAGCGGGATCGCGAACCGGGTCCACAGCTCACGCTGGAACTGCTCCAGCACATGCTGCGGGGTGACCACCAGGATCCGCTCACCGCGCCCTCGCCGGATGAGCTCGGCCAGCAGCACGCCGATCTCCAGGGTCTTGCCGAGGCCCACCACGTCCGCGATCAGGATCCGCGGTTGCGGGTTCTTCATGGACAGCGCCAGCTCCGCCGGCCGCAACTGATGGACCTGCTGGTCCATCAGAAAGCCGTCGCAGAGGGCCAGGCCGTGTTCGGTCTGCGGCAGATACGTCTTGCGCATCACCGCTTCGAGGAACAACCGGGCCCGCCGGTGGTTGGGGGAATCGTCGGCCACGAGCTGTGTCTCGCGGGGATCGAGTACCTGGATGTCGTCCAGCCGGTCGTAGAACACGGCGTCGGTGCCGCGGACGAATGAGGAGACGCCGGTGACATCGACCATCCACCCGTCATGCCGGGTATTGGTGACCTTGCGCACCAGCCACAGTTCGTCGCGGATCAGTACCTGAGCCCCTGGTGCGTAGCCGGCCGACGACCGGCCTTGTCCGCCCGCTGGCAGCTCATCGGGCTTCCAGGCGTCCCACACTGCATCGCCCTGGCCGCCCGCGGCCCCAGTCTCGACGCTCAACGTCCGCTCCGTTCCATCACCGGCAGCACCGGCTGCCGCTCATCGTTCAGCAGATACATACGGCGCCGGGCCCGGCGCCGTACACACCTGTCGCATCAGCTTCCCACCGGGCACCGACAGCGCCCGTGGTCAGAGTTCCGCCCCCGCTGCGTAGGCCGCCCGTAGCTCCCCGGCCACCCGCTCGGACGCGGGTGGCCGGCGGGGGCGAGACGGAGGCGCAGGCTCCTTGTGTGCACTCGCGGGCGGTTCGGTCGGCGAGCCCTGCTGGTCCTCGTCTTCACCTGCCTCGGCGGCTTCGCCTGCTCCCGGTGGGGCATCGAGAGGGCTGGCCGGCGTCTCGAAAAGCGCAGCCTGCTCGGCGATCACCTTCTCGACCGCCGGGGACAAGGGCTCGACGGACGGCCCTGATGCCTGCCCCGTCGTGGAGCGCGCGATCAGGGCGAGCCGCGCGTCCGCCGGCGCCATCCCCGAAGCCGCCATGATCCCGGCGCACGCATCCGCGACGTGATCGAGTGTCGGCCGGTCCTCCGGAGCGTAGGCGAGCATCGACTTCAGCAGCGGCACCAGCGCAGAGGGCACACCACTGAGATCCGGAGCGATCCCGACGTTGGAGATCTGAGCAACGATGGCCTCCCACCGCGACCCGTCATACGGGTAGTGCCGGGCAGCCGCGTACAGCAGAACCGTCCCAAGGGCGTACACGTCAGCGGCCGGCGTCACGTGCGGATGGCCACTCGCCTGCTCCGGTGGCATGCAGCGCACTGTGCCGATGATCATGCCGCTGTGCGAGAGGGACTCCTGGGCAGCATCAGCGAACGCGCTCAGCCCGAAGTCGATGATTATGGGCCCTTCGCTTCCCATGATGACGTTCTTCGGTGTCAGGTCCCGGTGCAGCAGCTCGGCGCGATGCACGGCATCCAGGCCCTCTGCCAGCAAGGCGCCAAGGCTGGCCACCAGAGGAAGCGGAAGGGTGCCGTCGCTGTCCACGCAGGCCAGCAACGTGCGTCCGGCCACGTACTCCATGGCCAGCCAGGGCCGGTCTGCGTACGGGTCGGCTTCAAGGAACCGCGCCACCCGGTTGGTGCCCACCACTGTCCGGGCGATCAGCGCTTCCTTCTCGAAGCGCGCCCGTGTCACCGGGTCCAGCTTGTCGCCGCGGATCACCTTCACTGCTACCGGGGACCCCGCAGGAGAGTACGCAAGGTAGACCTCACCCATGCCGCCCGAGCCGAGCTCCCGTGCCACCGTGTAGCGGCCGATCAGAGTGGGGCTCTTGGTCATGAGCTCAGTCCACGCCCTTCCTCGTACGCACTGCCCGATTCACGTCGCCCTCAGTTTGCCTGTTATCTGAACACTCCTGACAACCAGCCCCCGCTCCGGGAGGCAGCCCAGGGCATGACCATGATCTGCGGGCTGAGGCGCTGGGGCGGACCGAAGGCCGACATTGGCTTGAAAATGATGATTGAGTGACGCGGGTCACTGGTCATGCGATTTTCGACGCGCAGAACGGTGCCACCTCACCTGGCCATGGCCAGCCAGGCCCTCCCCGCCGTCGGCCCGTCCGTTTCCCCGCTGGCCCCACCCTGGACAAGAGCGCACCCGTCCCGTCCTGGTGGTCCGAGGCTGGCCGACCCTGGCTGCCCACTGGACAGCCGACCAGCCACTGGCCGTCCTGAGCCCGAGTCCGGGCACGGCGAGCGCGCCGACCGCTGGAGGCCCAGGTTGGCTGGGGAGACCGCCGCCCGTGCCGCGGCGAACGCGATCCTCTTCTGCCCCCGGTGGCCTGCGCACCTGCTGGCACAAGGGCGCGGGAGCGGACCGCTGGTCTGGTCTGTGTTCGCTGTCAATCGCCTCGATTGGATGGCAAGGGACATCGGATTCGCCCACGGCAGACGCGAAAGAGCCCCGAAGGACTGGAACCACTCCTGGCAGGCATGTCAACGTACAACCTCCCCGGAAAACACCAAGTCAGAGACGCTTCTAGCGATGCGGAAGCTGTCTCGCGCCATGGTCCCTACCAAGGAGGCCCACCTGCCGAAATCCGCACTTCGCTCTCTCCGTTTCCCCGCTCCGCTCCTCTTCGCGCTCGGCGCCATGAACGCGTAGACCGCTCAGACGGAGGCCGACTACGCCGCGCTACTCCACGGCCCTATGCCTCAGCGTCAGCGTCGCCAGACTTTTCGGTGAGGACTGGTGCACCCGGATATCGCCAAGACCTGATGGTGCTTGCATCGCGGCCCCCCAGGTACTGACCCGCGTGGCACCGCCCAAGCCGTCGGTGCCTCCGAGCGCGTCATAACCCGCAACCCCAGCCGACCCACCGAGGCCGGGCTCGTGGCCGTGCTCGAAGACGACGCGCACTCCGCGCTCAGGTCCTACCGACTGGCCTCGTAGCTATCGGATGCCGGGCGGAATATAGGCCACGATCCCCGGTTACCGAAACCGGGGATCGCGCGGACTATTGAGGCTGTTCGTTCTTGGCTGTGCTTGGCGGTGGAGCCATAGCGGATAGTGCCGCCTGTTTACCCAATCCTGAGCGGTTGTGACGGCGTTTCAAAGACATGCCCCCTGTTCGAGGAGAGTGATTCTTCTGCCGGATCCCATCAAAAAACTTCCGCCGAACTCGAAGGGGAAGGTTCGATACCAATTTGTTGTGGACGTAGGGATCGACCCCGAAACTGGTAAGCGTAAGCAGTTGAGGCGCACCTTCGACTCGTTGAAGGAAGCTAAGGCTGAGTACGCGAACATAACTAATCGACGGCATGAGGGGTCTCTTGTACCGCCCAACAAGATCACCGTGAATGAGTGGCTCGACCGATGGCTGGCCATGAAGGCGGAGGACCTGGAAGAAACCACCATCTACAACTACAGGATTACCCTGGACCGAGTTCGGGGGAGGCTCGGCAATATCCGTCTCCAGGATCTAACTGAAGAGCATGTGGAGGAGTGGAGGGACTGGGCGCTGACGCATGGCCGTGTGCGCGGAAAAGGGGCCGGGACGCCACTCAGTGTCACAACTGTGGATATGAGTCTTGCCCGGTTGAAGGAAGCGCTGGGCAGAGCTGTTACCCGGCGATTGGTGTACGTGAATGTCGCAGCGCACGTATCCATTCCTCGAAGGGCGCGCAAGGAAGAGCGGAAGACTAAGGAGGAGGTCCTGCCCTGGAATGTTCAAGAGGTTCAGAAGTTCATTCATGGGATCAGGGGCGATCGCCTATACGCTGCGCTTCTTCTTTCGCTGATGGGGCTTCGTCCGGCCGAGGTCTGCGGCCTCCGGTGGGAGGACGTTGACTTTGAGAACGCCACGATCGTTATTGCCAACACGCGCACGATGATGGGAAATCGGCACGTGGTGGAGAAGGACACCAAGTCCCTTGCGGGTGAGCGGGAGCTGCCGTTGCCGGGTCTCGTACTGGGTGCCCTCAAAGCGTTCCGGGCTCTCCAAGCTGAGGAGAGGCTCGCGCTGGGGGAGGCGTACACAGTTTCTGGCTACGTGCTGGTGCACGAGGCGGGCGATGCCTTCACGATCAAGCAACTCCGCCGGCGCGCGTACCGGCTCATGGAGCTTCTCGGGCTCCGTCGCGTCAGGCTCTACGATGCGCGCTCGTCGTGCCTCACCTTCCTGGCCAACAACGGTGTCCCGGATCACATCCTCGCGCGATGGGCCGGTCATACAAATATCCAGACGACCAAGCGGTGGTACGTCAAGCCGGACGTAGAGGATCTTCGCGGAGCCGCCACGACTTGGGATGACATGCACGGGTTTGGTGGAGAGGGGTCGTGACGAAGGGGGGAAGACTTGATCGTAGTGACTGATGGAGGGATAGGCGCCGGGAGGACCCACTGGCGCCGCGGAGAATATGTACCTTGACTTTCGCCGGCAGGCCCGGCAGCGCCGGAGCGGGACAAGGCCCGCTAACCCACCCCGGCGATGTGACATCTCGTGACAGATGAGAGGCTCAGGCGGGTGAGTGAGACACCGTCGAACACCCTGCAATACCGCTTTGACGGGCCAGAAGAGGCTCCCGTCCTGATCTTGGGTCCCTCCCTGGGTACCACATGGCACATGTGGGACCGGCAGGTCCCGGAACTGGCCCAGCAGTGGCGGATCTTCCGGTACGACCTGCCCGGTCACGGCGGCGCCCCGGCCTACCCGGCGGGCTCCGTGTCCGACCTCGCCGAGCGGCTCCTCGCCACCCTCGACGGGCTCGGGGTGCAGCGCTTCGGCTACGCGGGCTGCGCCTTCGGCGGCGCGGTCGGCGTGGAACTGGCGCTGCGACACCCCGAGCGGGTCGCCTCGCTCGCGCTGATCGCCGCCTCGCCGCGGTTCGGCACCGCGGACGAGTTCCGCCAGCGCGGGGTGATCGTCCGCACGAACGGGCTCGACCCCATCGCCCGCACCTCGCCCGACCGCTGGTTCACCGCCGGGTTCGCGGCGGCGCAGCCCGCGATCACCGAGTGGGCCGTGCAGATGGTCCGCACCACCGACCCCGGCTGTTACATCGCGGCCTGCGAGGCGCTCGCCGCGTTCGACGTCCGCGCCGAGCTCGGCCTGATCGGCGTCCCCACGCTCGTGCTCGTCGGCTCCGACGACCAGGTGACCGGCCCCGCCGAGGCGCGCACCCTGGTCGCCGGGATCCCCGACGCCCGCCTCGCCGTCGTCCCCGGCGCCTCCCATCTGGTCCCGGTGGAGCAGCCCGCGGCCGTCACCGACCTCCTCGTGCGGCACTTCTCGACCGCCTGGCAGCCCGCCTACGAGTCCACGACCGGGCAGACGGCCGTCCCGGGCATCCCCGTCCGGGCGGTGACGAGCCCGACCCCGCCGCCGCAGCCGGTGGCCATCGCCGAGATCGCCCCCGCCCCCGTCGAGGAGCCGCTGCAGGTCATGGGCCGTCCGGATCCGTACGACGCGGGGCTGAAGGTGCGCCGCGAGGTCCTCGGGGACGCGCACGTGGACCGGGCGCTGTCGCAGGCCGACGACTTCTCCGGCGACTTCCAGGAGTTCATCACCCGCTACGCCTGGGGCGAGATCTGGGACCGCCCCGGACTCGACCGGCGTTCCCGCTCCTGCGTCACGCTCACCGCCCTGGTCGCCGGCGGCCACCTCGACGAGCTCGCCTTCCACACCCGGGCCGCCCTGCGCAACGGCCTCACCCCCGACGAGATCAAGGAGGTGCTGCTGATGGCGGCGGTGTACTGCGGCGTACCCGCGGCCAACAGCGCCTTCCGGGTGGCCCAGCGGATCATCCGTGAGGAGACCACACCGGTCGACTGAACCGCGCCGCCCGCACCGGGGCAGGATGGTCCTCATGACTAGCATGACGACCATGAAGCTGACGAAGAAGTCGCACGCCTGCGTCCGGCTGGAGAAGGACGGGCGGACGCTCGTCCTCGACCCGGGCGGCTTCAGCGAGGCGGACGCGGCCGTCGGCGCCGAGGCGATCCTGGTCACGCACGAGCACCCCGACCACTTCGACGAGGAGCGGCTGCGGGCGGCCCTGGACGCGAACCCGGCCGCCGAGGTCTGGACGCTGCGCTCGGTCGCGGAGAAGATCTCGGCCGCCTTCCCCGGCCGCGTCCACACCGTCGGCCACGGGGACACCTTCACCGCGGCCGGCTTCGACGTCCAGGTCCACGGCGAGCTGCACGCCGTCATCCACCCGGACATCCCGCGCATCACCAACGTCGGCTACCTGATCGACGGCGGCCGCGTCTTCCACCCGGGCGACGCCCTCACCGTCCCCGGCCGGGCCGTCGAGACGCTGATGCTCCCCGTCATGGCCCCCTGGAGCAAGATCTCCGAGGTCATCGACTACGTCCGCGAGGTGAAGCCGCAGCGCGCCTACGACATCCACGACGCGCTCCTCACCGACCTCGCCCGCCCCATCTACGACCGCCAGATCGGCGCCCTCGGCGGCGCGCGGCATCTGCGGCTGGCGCCCGGGGAGAGCACGGCCCTGTGAGTGTCGGCGGCGCCCGGTAGGTTGTGAGGCATGCGCATCGCGACCTGGAACGTCAACTCGATCACCGCCCGCCTGCCGAGGCTGCTGGCCTGGCTGGAGAGCAGCGGCACGGACGTGCTGTGCCTCCAGGAGGCCAAGCTGGCCGAGGAGCAGTTCCCGTTCGAGCCGCTGCGCGAGCTGGGCTACGAGGCGGCGGTCCACGCCACCGGCCGGTGGAACGGCGTGGCGGTGATCTCCCGCGTCGGCATCGAGGACGTCGTCAAGGGCCTGCCGGGCGACCCCGGCTACGACGGCTCGGTGGAGCCCCGGGCGATCTCGGCGACCTGCGGCCCGGTCCGCGCCTGGTCGGTGTACGTGCCGAACGGCCGTGAGGTGGACCACCCGCACTACGCGTACAAGCTCCAGTGGTTCGAGGCGCTGAAGGCGGCCGTCGCGGGCGACGCGGCGGGCAGCCGGCCGTTCGCGATCCTCGGCGACTACAACGTGGCGCCGACCGACGACGACGTGTACGACGTGGCCGCCTTCGAGGGCCTCACCCATGTCACCCCCGCCGAGCGCGCCGCGCTCGCCTCCCTGCGCGAGGCCGGTCTGTCCGACGTGGTCCCGCGGCCCCTGAAGTACGACCACCCGTTCACGTACTGGGACTACCGCCAGCTCTGCTTCCCGAAGAACCGCGGCATGCGCATCGACCTGGTCTACGGCAACGAACCGTTCGCGAAGGCCGTCAAGGACTCCTACGTCGACCGCGAGGAGCGCAAGGGCAAGGGAGCCTCCGACCACGCACCGGTCGTGGTGGACCTCGACGTCTAGGGGGTGTTTCTAAAGTCCTGTGCGGTGCCCGCGGTGTCCGCTGCGTGCTCTCGGCGTGCCGGACGAGCTCACAGCAGCCGCGGATCCACGACCGCGGCGAGCGCCGCGCTTTCGACCGTACGTACGTACCAGCGCGCCTGTGGTGCGTACGTCGGTGCGAATGACACGCTGGACGTATGAACATCCCTTTCCTGGGCAACAGGCGCAAGAAGCACGGTGAAGCGGTCCTGGCCGCCGACCCCGAGGGGGTCGGCGAGCTCCTCTCCGAGTGCGAGTTGCTGCGCTCCCTGGCGGCCCGGGCGGGGATCGGACTCGACGACACGGCCGCCTCGTTGGAGGCGCTCGACCAACTGGTGCCGCGCTGGCGCGACGACGAGGAGATCCTGCCCTGGCTCGGCAACGACGCCGGGCTCTATCTGGGCACGGTCATCGTGCGCACCGTACCGGGCGCCGGCTGGGACTTCCGGGCGGACGGGCAGCCCGTCGTACGGCTGGCCTCGGGACGGGAGTTCGACGTCGTGGCCTCCGGGCACGAGTGGGCCACCAGCGGGGTCCCCGAACTGTCGCAGCTCTACGGCGAGGTGGCCGAGGCCTGAACCCCCTGGTCGCCGACATAAGCACGACGTAAATACGGCTTATGTCCCCTGGGTGCGTGTCGTGTCCCGGGGCGGGGTCGCGCTGGATAGTTTCCGTCCAAGATTCTCAAGCACTGAAGGGGGCGACTAGGATGGGCCGTTCATCCCCCAGAACCGGGGTCGCGACCGCCGCGGCGGCAGAACCGGGGACGCTGCTGCCAGGTGGTGGGGGACTCTCCGCGGCAATCCGGCCGTAGGGGGCGGAAGTCACAGAGCCCTGCCCGGCCGGCGCCGGTCGCAGATCACTGCTCGCGCAGCGGGACCGAGACGTACGACGGGTCGGTCGCCGGCGAGGAGAAGGTCAGCCGCGCGCCGGACGGGCTGTGCTCGTCCCTGCGTCACGTGGGAGCGACGACGGGTTCGGCGGGCAGCGGTGCCTGCGCCGCCCGGGTCACGTCCTCCACCAGTTCGACCACATCGGGGCCGTACGCCTGGGAGTTCACGACCTTCAGGAGCAGCACGAAGGAGTTGTTCCCGTGCTTGCGGGCCAGCCGCTCGTGGTGGCGGACGAGATAGCGGGTGGCGGCCTGGTTGTTGATGGCGCGCTGTCCGCAGAACAGGAACACCGGCCGTGCCCCCCGCCGTTCGCCGACCGTCAGCCGGGCCAGCAGCACGTACTCGGTGATGCCCGCGTCCATCCGGTACTGCTCGGTGCCGATCCGGAACGCGAGCCGGTCCGGGCCCGGCTCCCGGTCGGTGTTGACCCGCACCCCCGGCAGCATCGCCCGGAGGTGCGCGGCCATCCGCCGGTTCGACCCCGGGCCGCCGACGCAGAACTCCGTCCGCTCCCCGAACCCCTGGCGGGCCGCGTCCTGCGTGACCACCTCGGCGCCCGCCCCGCAGTCCTTGATGAGCGCGGCGAGCTCCAGCAGCGCGAACACGTCGTGGCGGTGCACCGCGAGATCCGGGCCGCCCGCGTCGCGGTTGACGACGAGCAGGCACTCGGAGTGCTCCGGCAGCCCGAAGAACGCCTGCTTGCGCCGCAGCTTCCGGCGCCACAGATAGGTCCGGGCCACCCAGCCGAGCGCGGCGCTCAGGCCGGTCGCGATGACCCCCAGGACGATGTTGCGCACGTCGTCGTTCATGGGCGCGCATGGTAGCGGTCGGACATGCCTTTGACGTACCCGTGTTCGAGGTGTGGCAGTCGTATGACAGTGCCCGGAAGGTGCCTGTCGAGACCCACCGAATCTGGCTACGCTGCGCGGACGGTACCTGACTGGAGGTATGGATGCGTCGCCCTGTCGCGCGGAAGCTGTCGGTCCTGGCGGTCTCGGCCGCCGTGGTCACGGTGGGGGCGGCAGCGCCACCCTCCGCACAGAGAACGGCCGCGGAGAAGGTCCCGGTCGCCGTCGGCTACGGCGGTGCCGTCGCCAGCGTCGACGTGGACGCCTCCGCCGCGGGCATCGAGGTGCTCAGGAAGGGCGGCAACGCCGTCGACGCGGCCGTCGCCACCGCCGCCGCCCTCGGCGTCACCGAGCCCTACTCCTCCGGCATCGGCGGAGGCGGCTACTTCGTCTACTACGACGCCAAGTCCCGTACGGTGCACACCATCGACGGCCGCGAGACGGCACCGCTCACCGCCGACGCCGGCCTGTTCCTGGAGAACGGCGCCCCGCTCGCCTTCGCCGACGCCGTCAGCAGCGGTCTGAGCGTCGGCACCCCCGGCACCCCCGCCACCTGGGCGACCGCGCTCGACAAGTGGGGCAGCCGGAAGCTCGGTTCGGTCCTCAGGCCCGCCGAGCGCATCGCCCGCGAGGGCTTCACCGTCGACGCCACCTTCCGCTCCCAGACCGCCGCCAACGAGACCCGCTTCCGTTACTTCCCGGACACCGCGCAGCTGTTCCTGCCCGGTGGCCAACTCCCCGTCGTCGGCTCCACGTTCAAGAACCCCGACCTCGCGCGGACCTACGAGGAACTGGGCCGCAACGGCGTCTCGGCGATCTACAAGGGCGAACTCGGCGAGGACATCGTCGACACCGTCAACAACCCGCCCGTCGCCCCGGCCTCGGGCTGGAACGCGCGCCCCGGCAAGCTGTCCGCCGACGACCTCGCGGCGTACCGGGCCAAGCTCCAGGCGCCCACGAGAACGACGTACCGCGGTCTCGGCGTCTACTCCATCGCCCCCTCCTCCTCCGGCGGCACCACCGTCGGCGAGGCCCTCAACATCCTGGAGAACACGGACCTGTCGAAGGCGAGCGAGGTCCAGTACCTGCACCACTTCATCGAGGCGAGCCGGATCGCGTTCGCCGACCGGGGGCGCTGGGTGGGCGACCCCGCCTTCGAGGACGTACCGACGCAGCAGCTGCTGTCGCAGCGGTACGCCGACTCGCGTGCCTGCCTGATCAAGGACGACGCGGTCCTCACCAGCCCCGTCGCGCCCGGCGACCCCCGTCACCCGGCGGCCTGCGCCACCGGGGGCACGGCGGCACCGACCACCTACGAGGGGGAGAACACCACCCATCTGACGGTGGCCGACAAATGGGGGAACGTCGTCTCCTACACGCTCACCATCGAACAGACCGGCGGCAGCGCCATCACCGTCCCCGGCCGTGGCTTCCTCCTCAACAACGAGCTGACGGACTTCTCCTTCGCGCCCGCCAACCCGGCCGTGCACGACCCGAACCTGCCCGGCCCCGGCAAGCGACCGCGCTCCTCCATCTCGCCGACGATCGTCCTCGACCAGCACGACAAGCCGGTCATGGCACTCGGTTCACCCGGCGGCGCCACCATCATCACCACCGTGCTGCAGACCCTCACCGAGTTCCTCGACCGGCGCCTGCCGCTCGTCGACGCGATCGCCGCACCGCGCGTCAGCCAGCGCAACGCCGCCCAGACCGAGATGGAACCCGCGCTCTACAACGACACCGGCCCGGACAGCGTGCGCTCCCGGCTGGAGGCGATCGGGCACTCGTTCAAGCTGAACGCCGAGATCGGCGCGGCGACCGGCGTACAGCGGCTGCCCGGCGGCAAGTGGCTCGCCGCCGCCGAGACCGTACGGCGCGGCGGCGGCTCGGCCCAGGTCGTGCGCCCGGCGTCATAGCTCCGGGGTGGGGACGGGCGGCTCGGTGCGGAACGCGAGCCGCCCGTCCTCGACCTCCACCCGCACCCGGTCGCCGTCCTTGACCCGTCCGTCGAGCAGCAGCCGCGAGAGCTGGTTGTCCACCTCGCGCTGGATCGTGCGGCGCAACGGGCGTGCCCCGTACTCGGGTTGGTAGCCGCGCTCCGCCAGCCAGTCCACCGCCCCGGCCGAGAACTCCACACCGATGCCCTGCGCCTGCAGCAGTTCCCGCGTCTTCTCCAGCAACAGGTCGGTGATCCGCCGCAGTTGGTCGTCGGTGAGCTGGTGGAAGACGACGATCTCGTCGATGCGGTTGAGGAACTCCGGGCGGAAGTGCTCCCGCAGCGGCCGCAGGATCTGCTCGCGCCGCGCCTCCTCGTCGGCCTGCGCCCCGCCCGACCCGAAGCCGATGCCCGCCCCGCGCCGGCCGATCGCCTCCGACCCCAGGTTGCTCGTCATCACGATCACCGTGTTGGTGAAGTCGACCGTGCGGCCCTGGGAGTCGGTCAGCCGCCCGTCGTCGAGGACCTGCAGCAGGATGTTGAAGACGTCCGGGTGCGCCTTCTCCACCTCGTCGAGCAGCAGCAGCGAGTACGGGTGCCTGCGCACCACCTCGGTGAGCTGCCCGGCCTCCTCGTGGCCGACGTACCCGGGCGGGGCGCCCACCAGCCTGCTGACCGTGTGCCGCTCCTGGTACTCGCTCATGTCGAGCCGGACCATCCGCTCCTCGCTGCCGAACAGGGCCTCCGCGAGCGCCCGCGCGAGCTCCGTCTTGCCGACACCGGTCGGGCCGAGGAAGAGGAAGCTGCCGATCGGCCGGTCCGGGCTCGACAGGCCCGCCCGTGAGCGCAGCACCGCGTCCGAGACGACCCGTACGGCCTCCTCCTGGCCCACGACCCGCTCGTGCAGATGCTCCTCCAGGCCCAGCAGCCGGTCCTTCTCCTCCTGGGTGAGGCTCGCGACGGGGATCCCGGTCTGCCGGGACACCACCTCGGCGACGGCCTCCGCGGTGACCTCCAGATGCTGGCCCTCGTCGACCTCCTCCTCACCGGAGGTGTCCGCGATGCGCTGCTTCAACTCGGTGATCCGGTCGCGCAGTTGGGTGGCCAGCTCGTACTGCTCGTCGGCGACCGCCTGGTCCTTGTCGCGGGCGAGCTGCTCGGCCTCGCGCTCCATGGCCCGGACGTCCGTGCCCTTCGTCCGGGCACCGAGGCGCACCCGCGCCCCCGCCTGGTCGATCAGGTCGATCGCCTTGTCGGGCAGCCGACGGTCGGTGAGATAGCGGTCCGACAGCCGTACGGCCGCCACCAGCGCCTCGTCGGTGTAACGGACCTGGTGGTGCGCCTCGTAGCGGTCGCGCAGCCCGCGCAAAATCTCGATGGTGTCCGGGACGGTCGGCTCGGGCACCAGGATCGGCTGGAAGCGGCGGGCGAGCGCCGCGTCCTTCTCGATGCGCCGGTACTCCTCCAGCGTCGTCGCGCCCACGATGTGCAGTTCGCCGCGCGCCAGCGCCGGCTTGAGGATGTTCCCCGCGTCCAGCGAGCCGCCCTCGCCGCCCCCGCCCGCGCCGACCACCGTGTGCAGTTCGTCGATGAACACGATCAGCTGGTCGGAGTGGGCGCGGATCTCGCCGACGATGGTGTTGAGGCGTTCCTCGAAGTCGCCCCGGTAGCGGGTGCCCGCGACCACCCCGGTCAGGTCCAGGGCGACCACCCGGCGGCCGTCCAGCACGTCCGGCACGTCCCCGTCCGCGATGCGCTGCGCCAGCCCCTCCACGACGGCCGTCTTGCCGACGCCGGCGTCACCGATCAGCACCGGGTTGTTCTTGCCGCGCCGGGACAGCACCTCGATCGTCTGCTCGATCTCGTCGTCCCGCCCGATCACCGGGTCGATACGGCCCTGGCGCGCGAGCTCCGTGAGATCACGGCCGTACTTGTCCAGGGTGGGTGTGCCGGTCGGCCGCTGTCGCTCCGGGTGCGCCTGCGCGGCCTCGGCGGTCTCCGGCGGAAGGCCGGCGGGTGCGAAGCGGGCCGCGTTGAGGATGTGCCCGGCCGCGGAGTCCGGGTTCGCGGCGAGGGCGCTGAGCACATGCTCCGGGCCGATGTACCCGGCCCCCCGCGAACGGGCCAGGTCGTGCGCGTCCAGCAGGGCCCGCTTGGCGGCCGGGGTCAGGGACAGCGAGGTCGGCGGGGGCGTCTCGCCCGGCGGGTGCTGCACCGGCCCCGACCGCTTGTCGATCTCCGTCGCCAGCGAGTCGGGGTCCGCGCCGGCCCGGCTGAGCAGACTCCGGGTCGGCTCCGCCGCGAGGGCCGCGCGCAGCAGGTGCTCGGTGTCCAGGTCCCGGCTGCCGTGCTCGGCGGCGTACTGAGCGGCGCCGCGGACCAGCTCCCTCGCGGGCTGGCTGAGGAGCTGGCCGATGTTGATCTGGCGGGGGCCGGGGCGGGGGCCGCCGAAGAAGCGGGCCAGGAATTCACCGAAGGGGTCGCCCTCCGGGCCGATGTAGCCGCTGGTCATGGCGTTCCGTTCGATCGACGTGCGTGGCCGGGCGGACGGGTGCCCTGGCCGTGCCGGGCTACACCACGATTGCACGATCGGAGGGGGGCGGCATGTCCTGGGGAGCGGGTGTCGTTCGGCGGGTGCGGGCCGTGGGGGTTCTCGCGCGGTTCCCCGCGCACCTTTCGGCCCGGTTGCTCTACCGCCTCTCTGTCAGGACCCGGGGTCCGTCCTCCGTGATGGCCACCGTGTGTTCCACGTGGGCGGCTCTGGAACCGTCGTTCGTTTTGAGGGTCCAGCCGTCGGGGGCCGCGTGGTAGTCGTCGCGGCCGCCCGCGATCAGCATGGGCTCGATGGCGATCACCATGCCGGGGCGCAGACGCAGGCCGCGGCCGGGGCGGCCCTCGTTGGGGACCCCGGGGTCCTCGTGCATGTGGCGGCCGATGCCGTGGCCGCCGAAGCCGTCGGGGATGCCGTAGCCGTCGGCGCGGCAGACCGTGCCGATCGCGTGGGCGATGTCGCCGATGCGGTTGCCGGGGACCGCCGCCTCGATGGCGGCCGCGAGGGCGCGTTCCGCCGTCCCGATCATCCGGACGTCCGCCGGGCGCGCCCGGCCCACGGTGAAGCTGATCGCCGAGTCGCCGACCCAGCCCCCCAGTTTCGCGCCGGAGTCGATGGAGACCAGGTCGCCGTCGCACAGCCGCTGACCGGTGGGGACGCCGTGCACGATCGCGTCGTTCACCGAGGCGCAGATCACCGCCGGGAACGGGGTGGGCGCGAAGGACGGCCGGTAGCCGAGGAAGGGCGAGTCCGCGCCCGCCTCCCGAAGGACGTCCCGTGCCACCTCGTCCAGCTCCAGCAGCGTGACGCCCACGTCGGCGGCCTTGCGCACGGTCGTCAGGATCCGCGCCACGACCTGGCCCGCTTCGTACATGGCATCGATCGACGCCCGCGTTTTGAGTTCCACCATGCCAATTACTATACCGGTATTAGAATGACGGCATGGTGCGTAACCCGTTGACCCCGGAAGAGCGCGAGCGCGGCGAGCGACTCGGGCGGTTGCTGCGCGAGGCGCGCGGTGGGCGGAGCATGGCCGAGATCGCGGCCAGTGCGGGCATCTCCGCCGAGACCCTCCGTAAGATCGAGACCGGACGGGCGCCGACGCCGGCGTTCTTCACCGTCGCGGCGCTGGCCGGTGCGCTGGGGCTGTCGATGGACGAGTTGGCCGGGAGGTGTGCGCCGGTCGGTGTGTGAGCCGGCGTGAACTCGGCCGGGGCGGGGGCTCTTTCCGGCCAAGGTCCGCGCAGGGCGGCTTCCGCGTCCGCTTTGAAAACTCGTCGTAGCCCGGCTGTAACACGGCTGGTGTTTTCTACGGACCGGAGTGTTCCGGTCGGGCGGGAGCTGTGCGATGGGTGTGGATCAACTCCCGGGCCGGGTGCGGGAGTTCGCGAACTACCTGAACGGACTGCTGGCGCGCCTCGATCAGGGCGCCGGCTGGTGCGCGGTGTTCTGGCAGCGCGATCCCGACGGTATGCAGGCCTGCCTCGACGGGGTCGAGGTGCCGCCCTGGGACGTCGTGGAAGCGCTGTTGCAGGATTTCGCCGCAGAGCACGGCACACCGGCCGCCGCCCGGGACGCCGACCTCGCACGGTCCCTGCACGCCGCGGCGCTCGCCGCGTACGACGCCCGTCCCGGCGGTCGTGACGCCCTCGGCGACCGGCTCGACGTGATGCTCCGCGAGCAGCGCTACGCCGTCGAACGCCAGGCCGAACTGGGGCGCCTGCTCGGTGCCGCGGCCACCCAGGAGGACGCCGAGGCCATCCGCCTCGACCTCGCCTGGGCCCACGACGACCACGAACGCGCCGTGGCCCGCTGCGCCGAACTCCGCTACCGCATGGCCGAGTTGGACCGCAGGCAAGGGGAGGGGCAACGGTCGGGTCCCCACCCGACACACGGCCCCGCAGGGCGGGTGCCCACCCGTGGTTCCGGGCACATGGCCGGAGCGGCGGGCGGTCCCACAGATCTCGCCTACGACGCGGAGCCCTCGGCGGGCGGCCGAGGCGCGGCCGACTCGACTGCTCACCCGGCGGCGTCCTCCCATCCGGCGCCGTCCTCCCATCCCGAGACGTCCCCGCATGCGGCCGGGTCCCCCCGTGCGGCCGGGTCCCCTCACCCGGCCGCGGCGTCTCACCCGGCCGGGTCCCTTCACCCGGATCCCTCGCCCCAGCCCGTGCACCCCTCCGCCCCGGCCCCGGTCGCCCCGCACGACCGCGCCCCGGCCTCCGGCTCCTTCTTCGACCGGGCTCCCGGTTCGGCCGCCGCTTTCACCCCGGCCTCCGGCCCTGGCTCCGTCTTCGACCCGGCTCCCGGTTCGGCCGCCCCCCGCGCCCCGGCCTCCGGCTCCGTTTTCGACCCGGCTCCGGCTCCGGGTTCGGCCGCCGCTTTCGTTCCGGCCTCCGGCTCCGGCTCCGTCTTCGACCCGGCTCCCGGTTCGGCCGCCGCTTCCGCCCCGGCCTCCGGCCCTGGCTCCTTCTTCGACCCGGCTCCGGCTCCCGGTTCGGCCGCCCCCTTCGCCCCGGCCTCCGTCCCCGCCCCGGCCCCGGACCCCGAACCCGTCGCCGTTCAAGGCCCCGCTTCCATCGCCACCCCGACCCCCACCCCCACCCCCCGCGAGGAAGCCGAGCCCCTCCCCGCGCCCTCCAAGCAGCGCAAGCGGCGGCGGGGTGGGGCGCGGTTCGCCGGGGTGGTTCAGGAGGAGGACGCCGTCGTCGTACCGCCGACCGTCGGGACCGAGCCCCCCGAGCCCGCTCCCGCCGGCCGGCGCACGCTCCGGGGCGCACGGTTCGCCGGGGCGGCCGCGCGGGCGGAGCGGCGGGAGGAGCCGCAGCGGGAGCCCCTGGACGCCGAGGCGCGGCGGGAGACCGTGCGGGCGGTGGAGCGGCTGGTGGGGCTCCGGGCGGAAGGGCGCAGCGGCGAGGCGCACGCGCTGCTCGTCGAGCTCGCGTACTGGCCGGCCGCCCGGATCCCGCTGCTCGCCGCGGAGCTCCAGCGCGCCGGGCTGAGCGCCGACTGGACCACCCTGCTGTGGGAGGCCGCCTCCCTGCCCGCCGACCGCCTGGTGGAGGCGGCCGACGCCCTGGCCGCCGTGGGGCGCACGGTCGACGGCGAGCAGATCCTGCGGCAGGGCGTGGCCCGGCCGGCCGAGGAGATCGGACGGTCCGTCCTCGCGCTGCACTCCGGCGGCCGCCGCCGCGAGGCCCGCGCCCTCCTCGACGCCTACGTCCGCGTCCGCAGCCCGGAGGAGGCGGCCCGCAGCGCCGCCCCCGCCCCCCAGACCCTCGTCCCCCTGCTCCTGGAGGCGGCCCGAGGTGTCTCGGAACAACGCCGCTGGGACCTGGTCCACGCCCTGAGGGTCGCCGGCCTCACCGTCTGACCGGGTCCGCAGCGGGTGCGGACGGGGCGGTCCGGCTACGCCGTCCGCACCCCGGCTCACCCACGTGAGTGTGAAACACGATCGACCCCGCGGGTTGACGACAATGGTCTTGGCAAGCCCCTCCCGGAGGCTTACGTTCGTCCCTCTACGACCTTCGTCTACGGGCGTAGAGGCTCTGACGTCCTGTCGAAGGAGCAGCTCATGACCGACGTCGTACGTGCCGCGCTGGTCCAGGCCACCTGGACCGGCGACACCGAGTCCATGGTGGCGAAACACGAGGAGCACGCCCGTGAGGCGGCCCGGCAGGGCGCGAAGGTGATCGGGTTCCAGGAGGTCTTCAACGCCCCCTACTTCTGCCAGGTGCAGGAGCCCGAGCACTACCGCTGGGCCGAGCCGGTGCCGGACGGGCCGACCGTGCGCCGGATGCGGGACCTCGCGCGCGAGACGGGCATGGTGATCGTCGTCCCGGTGTTCGAGGTCGAGCAGAGCGGTTTCTACTACAACACCGCCGCCGTGATCGACGCCGACGGCTCCTACCTCGGCAAGTACCGCAAGCACCACATCCCGCAGGTCAAGGGCTTCTGGGAGAAGTACTACTTCCGGCCGGGCAACGTCGGCTGGCCCGTCTTCGACACCGCCGTCGGGAAGGTCGGCGTCTACATCTGCTACGACCGCCACTTCCCCGAGGGCTGGCGGCAGCTCGGCATCAACGGCGCCCAGCTCGTCTACAACCCCTCCGCCACCCACCGCGGCCTCTCCAGTCACCTGTGGCGGCTGGAGCAGCCCGCCGCGGCCGTCGCCAACGAGTACTTCGTCGCCGCGATCAACCGTGTGGGAGTCGAGGAGTACGGGGACAACGATTTCTACGGGACGTCGTACTTCGTCGACCCGCGAGGCCAGTTCGTGGGCGAGGTCGCGAGTGACCGGAGCGAGGAACTCGTCGTCCGCGACCTGGACTTCGACCTGATCGAACAGGTGCGGCAGCAGTGGGCCTTCTACCGCGACCGCCGCCCCGACGCCTACGAAGGGCTGGTACAGCCGTGAGCGACCTGTACGCGCGTCACCGCAACGTCCTGCCGGACTGGCTGGCGCTCTACTACGAGGAGCCGCTGGAGATCACCCACGGCGAGGGCCGGTACGTCTGGGGCGCCGACGGGACCAGGTACCTGGACTTCTTCGGCGGGATCCTCACGACGATGACCGCCCACGCCCTGCCCGAGGTGACCAAGGCCGTCACCGAGCAGGCCGGACGGATCATCCACTCCTCCACGCTGTACCTGAACCGGCCGATGGTCGAGCTCGCGGAGCGGGTCGCCCAGCTCAGCGGCGTCCCCGACGCCCGCGTCTTCTTCACCACCTCCGGCACCGAGGCCAACGACACCGCCCTGATGCTCGCCACGACGTACCGGCGCAGCAACACGATCCTGGCGATGCGCAACAGCTACCACGGCCGTTCCTTCAGCGCGGTCGGCATCACCGGCAACCGCGGCTGGTCGCCGACATCGCTGTCCCCGCTGCAGACGCTGTACGTGCACGGCGGGGTGCGCGGCCGAGGCCCCTTCGCCGGGCTGGACGACGAGGAGTACATCGCGGCCTGCGTCGACGACCTCAAGGACCTCCTCGGCCACACCCGGCCGCCCGCCGCGCTGATCGCCGAGCCCATCCAGGGCGTCGGCGGCTTCACCTCGCCCCCCGACGGCCTGTACGCGGCGTTCCGGGACGTCCTGCACGAGCGGGGCATCCTGTGGATCGCCGACGAGGTGCAGACCGGCTGGGGCCGCACCGGCGACCACTTCTGGGGCTGGCAGGCGCACGGCCGCAGCGGCCCGCCCGACATCGTCACCTTCGCCAAGGGCATCGGCAACGGCTCCTCCATCGGCGGGGTGATCGCCCGCGCCGAGATCATGAACTGCCTGGACGCCAACAGCATCTCCACCTTCGGCGGCACCCAGCTCACCATGGCCGCCGGCCTCGCCAACCTCACCTACCTCCTGGAACACGACCTCCAGGGCAACGCCCGGCGCGTCGGCGGTCTGCTGATCGAGCGGCTGCGGTCCGCCGCCGCCCAGGACCCCGGCGTACGGGAGGTCCGCGGACGCGGCCTGATGATCGGCGTCGAGCTGACCCGGCCCGGCACCGACAAGGCCGACCCGGAGCGGGCGTCGGCCGTGCTGGAGGCGGCCCGGGCGGGCGGCCTGCTGCTCGGCAAGGGCGGCGGGCACGACACCAGCGCCCTCAGGATCGCCCCGCCGCTGTCCCTGACCGTCGCGGAGGCCGAGGAGGGCGCCGCGATCCTCGAAAGCGCGCTGAGGAGCACGCAGTAGCACCGGTCGAGCAGGAGTACCGGTCGAGCAAGGGAACCGCCATGACCACCACCCTGGAGACCTGGGGCCCCGTAGAGCCCCTGGAACCCGCCCTGTCGGTCCGTCAGGTCCTGTCCCTGGAGCGCGTCCTCGCCGGGGACCCCGAGGTGGTGGCCGGCGCGGACCGGCTCGACCGGCCGGTGCGCTGGGTGCATGTCGCCGAGGCCCCGGACGTCGGCGTGATGCTGAGCGGCGGCGAGATGGTCCTCACCACCGGGGTCCTCCTCGCCGGGGACGAGGGCGCCCAGGCCGAGTACATCCGGTCCCTGCACCGCGCCGAGGCCGCCGCCGTCGTCCTCGGCCTCGGGCGCGCCTTCCCCGCCCCGCCCGACGCGATGCGGCGCGCCGCCGAGCGGTGCGGGCTGCCCCTGGTCGTCCTGCACCGGCCGTTCCCGTTCGCCGAGCTGACCGAGGAGGTCCAGTCCCGGCTGGTGCGCCGCAAGTTCGCCGCCGTCAGCCTCTCGGAGGCCGTACGGACCGCCCTGACCGCGCTGATGACGGCCGGGGCGCCGCTGCAACGCCTCCTCGACGAGATCGCCCACCACACCGGCTGCCCCGTCGTCGTCACCAACCTCGCCCACCGGGTGCTGGCCACCGGCGGGGAACGCTCGGCGGTCGACGACGTGCTGCGGGACTGGGAGCGCATCGCCCGGCAGGCCGGCGGCACCGAGGGCGACGGCTGGATCCGCGCCGAACTCGGCGGACGCGGCGAACGGTGGGGAGAGATCATGCTGTGCGGCTACCGCGGCGACACCGCCGGCGGCCGTCTCCTCGCCGACCGTGCCGCCGAGGCCCTCGTCCTGCACCGCATGCTCGGCGGGGCCTCCGCCCACACCTGGGAGGAGCAGTCCGCGCAGAGCCTCCTCACCGACCTCGCCTCCGGTGTCGTACCGGCACGGCAACTGCTTCCGCGGGCCCGGGCGGCCGGACTGCCCGTCAACCGGCGCACCTTCGTCCCGCTGGTCGTCCGGGACGGCGATCCCGCCCAACTCGACCGCATGCTACGGCTGTTGGGGCTGCCGGGGCTGGTCGCGGAGCTCGCCGACGGGGCCACCGCCGTGCTGCTGAGCCTCGCCCGCGACCAGGACGCCGAGGCGCTCGCCGCGCACTTCGCGGCCCGGCTGCGCACCGAGTCCGCGGAACCCGGCACGGTCGTCGCCTCCGCCGGACCGCGCACCCTGTGGGACGACGTCCCGGCCGGACTGCGCGAGGCCAGGCACGTCGCCGACGCCGTCGCCGACTCCTCGGCCGCCCTCGACCTGCCGCCCGTCGTCCGCCTCAAGGACGTCCATCTGCGCGGACTGATCCGGCTGCTGCGCGACGACCCGCACGTGCAGTCCTTCGCCGAGCGCGAGCTGGACGGACTGCTCTGCGCGGGAGCCGGAGACGACCTCCTCGCCGTCCTGCGCACCTATCTCGCCACCGGCCGCAACAAGTCGCGCACCGCCCAGCTCCACCACGTCTCCCGCCCCGCCCTCTACCGCCGCCTGGAGGCGATACAGGCCCGCCTCGGGGTGGACCTGGACGACTTCGAACAGGCCGCCTCGGTGCACATCGCGCTCCTCGCGCACGACGCCCAGCAAGCCTGACCCACCGGTCCCGGCAGCCCCGGGCAACACCCCGGAAACATGGAACGACCTGCGAAAACGGCGGTGAAACATGGGACTTGGAGGACGTGACACGGTGGCACGCCCGACTCCCCCAGACGTGACACCGTGCCACTCAAAGCGGGCTCGTCGGCTTTCTAAGGTCCTCTCACACCGAGCGAGTGGAGGTCCCGATGAGCAGAGTGATCCGCGCCGCCGTCTTCCAGACGGCCTGGACCGGCGACAAGGAATCGATGATCCAGGTGCACGAGCAGGCGGTCCGCGACGCGGCCGCGCAGGGCGCCCAGGTCCTGTGCTTCCAGGAGCTGTTCTACGGGCCGTACTTCTGCCAGGTGCAGGACCCGCAGTTCTACGAGTACGCCGAGCAGATCCCCGACGGCCCGATCGTCCAGCGCTTCCAGGCCCTCGCCCGGGAGCACGGCATCGTCCTGGTGCTCCCGATGTACGAGGAGGAGCAGCCGGGCGTCCTCTACAACACGGCCGCCGTGATCGACGCCGACGGCTCCTACCTCGGCAAGTACCGCAAGCACCACATCCCGCAGGTCAAGGGCTTCTGGGAGAAGTTCTACTTCCGCCCCGGGAACGCGGGCTGGCCGATCTTCGACACGGCCGTCGGCAAGATCGGCGTGTACATCTGCTACGACCGCCACTTCCCCGAGGGCTGGCGGGCGCTCGGCCTCGCGGGCGCCGAGATCGTCTTCAACCCCTCGGCCACCTCGCGCGGTCTGTCCGCCTACCTCTGGCAGCTGGAGCAGCCGGCGGCGGCCGTCGCCAACGAGTACTTCGTCGGCGCGATCAACCGGGTCGGCACCGAGGAACTCGGCGACAACGACTTCTACGGGACCTCCTACTTCGTGGACCCGGAGGCCCAGTTCGTCGGCGAGGTGGCGAGCGACAAGGAGACCGAACTCGTCGTCCGGGACCTGGACCTGGCCAAGCTCCGCGAGGTCCGCGACCGCTGGCAGTTCTACCGCGACCGCCGCCCGGAGGCGTACGGCCCGCTGACAGCCCCGTGACGCATGCAGCTCTCCCGCGCCCCTGCTGCTTTCAGGGGCGCGGGGAACCGCGCGACCAGCCCCCGCAGACCCGCACCCGACCACCTACCTCTCCGGAGCCGGAAACATGAGCAGCCGTAAAATCATCCGCGGCGGTCTCGTCATCACCGCGTCCGACGAGATCCACGCCGACGTCCTGATCGAGGACGGCCGTATCGCCGCCCTCGCCGCCTCCGGGACCCCGGCCGCCGAGGCCTGGACCGACGGGCAGGTCATCGACGCCACCGGGAAGTACGTCATCCCGGGCGGGGTCGACGCCCACACCCACATGGAGCTGCCCTTCGGCGGCACCTTCGCCTCCGACACCTTCGAGACCGGCACCCGCGCCGCCGCCTGGGGCGGTACGACCACGATCGTCGACTTCGCGGTGCAGAGCGTCGGCCAGACCCTGCGCGACGGCCTGGACGCCTGGCACGCCAAGGCCGAGGGCACCTGCGCGATCGACTACGGCTTCCACATGATCGTCTCCGATGTGAACGAGGAGACGCTCAAGGAGATGGACCACCTCGTGGAGGAGGGCGTCACCTCCTTCAAGCAGTTCATGGCCTACCCGGGTGTCTTCTACAGCGACGACGGCCAGATCCTGCGCGCCATGCAGCGCTCCGCCGACAACGGCGGCCTGATCATGATGCACGCCGAGAACGGCATCGCGATCGACGTCCTGGTGGAGCAGGCGCTGGCCCGCGGCGAGAGGGACCCGCGCTACCACGGCGAGGTCCGCAAGGCCCTGCTGGAGGCCGAGGCCACCCACCGCGCGATCCGGCTCGCCCAGGTCGCGGGCGCCCCGCTGTACGTCGTGCACGTCTCGGCCATGGAGGCGGTCGCCGAGCTGGCGAGGGCGCGCGACGAGGGACTGAACGTCTTCGGCGAGACCTGTCCGCAGTACCTGTTCCTGTCGACGGACAATCTCGCCGAGCCGGACTTCGAGGGCGCCAAGTACGTGTGCAGCACCCCGCTGCGGCCGAAGGAGCACCAGGCCAAGCTCTGGCAGGGTCTGCGCACCAACGACCTCCAGGTGGTCTCCACGGACCACTGCCCGTTCTGCTTCGTGGGCCAGAAGGAGCTCGGGCGCGGGGACTTCTCCAAGATCCCCAACGGTCTGCCGGGCGTCGAGAACCGGATGGACCTGCTCCACCAGGCCGTCGTCGACGGGCACATCTCGCGCCGCCGCTGGATCGAGATCGCCTGCGCGACCCCGGCCCGGATGTTCGGCATGTACCCGAAGAAGGGCACCATCGCGCCCGGCGCCGACGCGGACGTCGTGATCTACGACCCGCACACCGAGCAGACGGTCTCCGCCGAGACGCACCACATGAACGTCGACTACTCGGCGTACGAGGGCAGGCGTCTCACCGGCCGGGTCGAGACGGTCCTGTCGCGGGGCGAACTCGTCATCACCGAGCGGGAGTACACCGGACGCGCGGGTCACGGCGTCTACACCCCGCGCTCCACCTGTCAGTACCTCACCTAGGAAGGGCGCCCATGGACTTCGGACTCGTCCTGCAGACCGACCCGCCGGCCTCGAAGGTCGTCGAGCTGATGCAACGCGCGGAGGACAACGGCTTCACCTACGGCTGGACCTTCGACTCCGCCGTGCTCTGGCAGGAACCGTTCGTGATCTACAGTCAGATCCTGGCCGGCACCAGCCGCCTGACCGTCGGCCCCATGGTGACCAACCCGGGCACCCGCACCTGGGAGGTCACCGCCTCCACCTTCGCCACCCTCAACGACATGTTCGGCAACCGCACGGTCTGCGGCATCGGCCGCGGCGACTCCGCGATGCGGGTGGCCGGCCGCACCCCGAACACCCTCGCCCGGATCAGCGCCGCCATGAAGGTCATCCGCGCCCTCGGCTCGGGCCAGGAGGCCAACCTCGGCGGCACGGTGATCCGCTTCCCCTGGATCAAGGAGGACGCGAAGCTCCCCGTCTGGATGGCCGCGTACGGGCCGAAGGCGCTGAAGATGACCGGGGAGGAGGCCGACGGCTTCATTCTCCAGCTCGCCGACCTGTATCTCACCGAGTACATGGTGAAGGCTGTCAAGGACGCGGCGGTCGCGGCCGGCCGTGACCCCGGTGACGTGAAGATCTGTGTCGCCGCCCCCGCCTACGTCACCGAGGACGACTCGCCCGAGGCCCTCGCCCACGCCCGCGACCAGTGCCGCTGGTTCGGCGGCATGGTCGGCAACCATGTCGCCGACCTGGTGTCCAAGTACGGCGCGCACTCCTCCCGGGTCCCCGAGGAACTCACCGACTACATCAAGGCCCGTGAGGGGTACGACTACTCCCACCACGGCCGCAGCGACAACCCCGACACCGCGTTCGTGCCCGACGAGATCGTCGACCGGTTCTGTGTCATCGGCCCCGTCGAGAAGCACGTCGAGAAGCTGCGGGCCCTGCGCGAGCTGGGTGTCGACCAGTTCGCCGTCTACGACATGCACGACGCCCGCGAGAAGGTCATCGACGCGTACGGCACGACGGTGATCCCCGCCCTCAACGGCTGACCCGCGCCCTCCTGTCCCCAGGATCGACTTCCCCTCCCCCCACTCCAGTTCTCCCCTTCCTCGCCGTCCCGGGGGAGGGGGAGGCGGGGCCGGAGAAGGACCGGCACCCTCCCCCACCCGTCCTTCTCCGGCCGCGCCGGCCCCGCACGGCCTTTCCGGATCCGCCCCTCGTTTGATTGGCCTGCCCATGACCGACACCGCTCCCACGGCCATACCCGTGTCCGACCAAGTCACCCTCCCCGACGGGCGCGTGGAGTTCGCCCCGGGGTCGCCGCCGCCCACCGGCCCCTACGCCAACGAGGACCTGCTGCCGGTTCCCGTCGAGAAGCGCACCTGGACCACGTACAACTTCTCCGCGCTGTGGGTCGGCATGGCCCACAACACGGCGTCGTGGACGCTCGCCTCCGGTCTGATCGCGGTCGGCATGGACTGGAAGCAGGCGGTGTTCACCATCGCCCTGGCCAATGTGATCGTGCTCGTCCCGATGCTGCTCACCGGGCACGCGGGACCGAAGTACGGCATCCCCTTCCCGGTCTTCGCCCGCGCCTCCTTCGGGATCCGCGGCGCCAACCTCCCGGCGGTCGTCCGGGCGTTGGTGGCGTGCGGCTGGTTCGGCATCCAGACCTGGATCGGCGGCGAGGCGATCTACTTCCTCGCCGGGAAGCTGATCGGCAACGGCTGGAGCGACGCCGGGACGATCGGCGGCCACCCGTGGACCATGTGGCTGTCGTTCGCGATCTTCTGGGCGATCCAGGTCGCGATCATCTACCGGGGCATGGAGACCATCCGCCGCTTCGAGAACTGGGCGGCGCCCTTCGTCATCGTCGGCGCGCTGGTGATGCTGATCTGGATGAGCAACAAGGCCGGAGGCTTCGGCCCGCTGCTCGACCAGCCGTCCAAGCTCGGCTGGGGCGGCGACTTCTGGAAGCTGTTCTGGCCCTCCCTGATGGGCATGATCGGCTTCTGGTCCACGCTGTCGCTGAACATCCCGGACTTCACCCGCTACGGCAAGTCGCAGAAGGCGCAGACGTGGGGGCAGGCCCTCGGTCTTCCCACCACCATGACACTGTTCGCGCTGCTGTCGGTGCTGGTGACCTCCGGCTCGCAGGCCGTGTACGGCGAGACGATCTGGGACCCGGTCCAGCTCGCCGCCAAGACCGACAACGTCTTCGGGCTGCTGTTCGCGCTGGTGACCGTGCTGGTGGCGACCCTGTCGGTGAACATCGCGGCCAACCTGGTCTCGCCCGCGTTCGACTTCTCCAACGTGGCGCCGCGCCGGATCAGCTTCCGCACCGGCGCCCTCGCCACCTGTGTCATCGGAGTGCTGATCTTCCCGTGGAAGCTGTACTCCGACCCGCAGGGCTACATCTTCACCTGGCTCGGTCTGGTCGGCGGTCTGCTCGGCACGGTCGCCGGCATCCTCATCGCCGACTACTGGATCCTGCGCCGCGGCAGACTCGACCTGACGGACCTGTACCGCGCGGGCGGCCGTTACTGGTACGACGGCGGCTGGAACTGGCCCGCCGTGGTGGCCTTCCTCGCGGGCGGTGTCCTCGCGATCGGCGGCGCCAGCTTCAAGCCGATCCTCGACGGACGGCCGATTCCGGCCCTCGAATCCCTCGCCGACTACGGCTGGGCGGTCGGTCTCGGCACCTCGACGCTGGTGTACCTGCTCCTGATGACGGTGACCGGACGGCGGGCGCGCAGCGCCGCCTGACGTACGGCCACCGGGAAACGGCCGGGGGGCCTTGGACCCTCCGGCCGTCGCCGTGTCCGCGGACCGCTCAGCCGGCGCTCTTCCGCAGCGCGGCCACGGCCTCCTTGGCCGCCTTGATCGCGCCCTTGTTGATCACATCCGTGCTGGGGGCCTTCTTCGACTCGAAGTCGCTGCCGTTGTAGGTGACGACGACCAGCGCGTTGGAGACCCGGGCGATGACGGTGCCCTCCCGGGTCTGCTGCTTGTCCTCCGTGGTCAGGTTCACCACCGAGTAGCCCGCGTCACCGAGCCCCGGCACATCGCCGCCGCCGCTCTTCTCCTTCAGCCGGTCCGTGTACGAGGACTGCGCCGCGGCGTCCGAGTCGGTGATCTCGAAGGAGATGTCGAGCCAGCGGTAGTCGAAGCCCTTGAGCGCGTTCCAGGAGCAGGTGCGGCGCAGCTTGGTGTCCGTGGAGGGGATCTCCTTGCCGGCCGTCTTGGCGCCCGGCACCAGCGTGGTGATCGTCTTGGCGGCCACACTCGTGCACGGCGCGAGCGCGGCGTCGTACGTCTTGGACACGGCGGTGCCGGACGAGCCGCCGTCGGAGTCCTTCTTCTCGGACTGGGTCTGCCGGGTGTCCTTGGCCGCGGTGTCCTGGGCGTCGGCGTCCGAACCGGAGGTCATCGCCCAGCCCGCGCAGGCCAGCACGACCACCGGGGTCAGACGGGCGGTGAGGGCGAGCGGCAGTGGGAGAGAACGCACGGCGCACTTTCGTGGGGGACGGTGCGGACAGCAGTCCGCAGTGCGGACAAGGACGCCAGTGTCACACGACTCCCTGTGGGGCGGAAGCGAAAACTCGCAGTGTGCACGGGCGGTGACGAAGGGGCACGACCAGGCACGCCCCTCCTGACATATCGTCGGATTTTTCGGGTGTACGGGGATAAATTGGCACCACGACCAGCCATCTACGGAGAGCCATGCCCGAATCCGCCGCCCCCGAGGCCCGCGCCCTCACCCTGCTGGGCCGCCCCAGACTCTGGCTGCTGCCCACGGTCCTGACCGGACTGCTCGCCCTGCTGCTGTCCCTCCTCTACATGGGCGGCATCGTCAACCCCAACGGCGATCTGCGCGACCTGCCCGTCGCCCTCGTCAACAGCGACACCGGCGAGCCGCCCGCGGGGCAGCGGCAGAACCTGGGCACCCAGGTCGCCGCCGCCATCGCCGCCGACACCGGCGGCGGCTCGGTCGAATGGCGCCTCCTCGGCCGCGCCGCGGCCCAGGACGAACTGGACTCCGGGAAGGTGTACGGCGCGCTCGTCATCCCCGCGAACTTCACCGACTCCCTCACCGCGCTCACCACCACCCGGGCCACCCAGCGGCCGACGCTCACCGTCCTCACCAACCCCGGCAAGGGCAGCCTCGGCTCCTCCCTGGCGAGCCAGATCACCACCAGGGCGGCCCACCAGGTCTCCCTGGACGTCGGCAGACAGCTCACCGCCGCCACCCCCACCGCCGACTCCACGACCGCCCTGCTGCTCGCCGACCCGGTGAACGTCGTCACCCGGGTCGGCCACCCCATCGGCACTCACAGCGGCCTCGGGCTGACCGCCTTCTACTACACGCTGCTGCTGGTCCTCGCCGGCTTCATGGGCGGCAACGTCATCAGCAACGGCGTGGACACCGCCCTCGGGTACGCCGACAACGAGATCGGCCCCTGGCACACCCGCCGCCCCACCGTGCCGATCGACCGCACCCAGACCCTGCTGCTGAAGATGGCGATGACGGCGGGCATCACCCTCCTCAGCGTCTCCCTGGTGATGCTCGCCTGCGTGGCCGTCCTGGACATGGACGCCTCGCACCTGCCGCTGCTGTGGATCTACTCCTACTGCGCGTGCCTCGCCGTCGGCCTCGGCGTCCAGGCCATCAACGCGGCCTTCGGCGGCATCGGCCAGCTCGTCTCCGTGTTCGTCTTCATCGTCCTCGGCCTGCCGTCCTCCGGCGCCACCGTCCCCCTCCAGGCGGTGCCCGACTTCTACCGCTTCCTGTCGTACTTCGAGCCGATGCGTCAGCTCAGCGACGGCGTGCGCGCCATCCTCTACTTCGACGCGCGCGGCGACGCCGGACTGACCCGCTCCTGGATCATGATCGCGATCGGCGCGGCCCTCGCCCTCGTCTTCGGCTTCGCGATGACCCGCTACTACGACCGCACCGGCCACAAACGCCTCACCCCGCAGCCCGCGTGACTCCCGCTCCCGCTGGACAGCATTCAGGGATGACCTTCACCACCCGGCCCACCCTCCAGGGCACCTTCGGCATGGTGTCGTCCACGCACTGGCTGGCCTCGCAGTCCGCGATGGCCGTCCTGGAGGACGGGGGCAACGCCTACGACGCCGCCGTCGCCGGGGCGTTCGTCCTGCACGTCGTCGAACCCCACCTCAACGGCCCCGCGGGCGAGGTCCCCATCCTGCTCGCCCCGGCCGGCGGCGAGGTGCGGGTGCTGTGCGGACAGGGCGTGGCACCGGCGGGCGCGACGGTCGCCCACTACCGGGGCCTCGGCCTGGACCTCGTCCCCGGCACCGGCCCGCTCGCCGCCGCCGTGCCCGGCGCGTTCGACGCCTGGATGGTCCTGCTGCGCGACCACGGCACCAAGGACCTCGCCGACGTCCTGAAGTACGCCGTCGGGTACGCCGAGCACGGGCACGCGCCCGTGGAGAACGTCGGCGCGACCGTGGAGACCGTACGGGAGCTGTTCGAGAGGGAGTGGACCGCGTCGGCCGAGGTGTACCTGCCCGGCGGCAGGGCGCCCCGGCCCGGCACCCTCCTGCGCAACCCCGCGCTCGCCGCCACCTGGCGGCGGCTCCTCGCCGAGACCGCGGGCGCCGGGGACCGCGAGGCGCGCATCGAGGCCGCGCGGCAGGTGTGGCGGACCGGATTCGTCGCCGAGGCGCTCGTCCGCCAGGCCGCCCGGCCCACCCTGGACACCAGCGGCGAGCGCCACACCGGCACCCTCACCGCCGCCGACCTCGCCGCCTGGTCCGCGACCTACGAGACACCGGCGACGTACGACTGGAACGGCTGGACCCTGTGCAAGGCCGGCCCCTGGAGCCAGGGCCCGGCCTTCCTCCAGCAGCTCGCCCTGCTCCCGCCCGAACTGCCCCCGTACGCCTCCGCGGAGTACGTCCATCTGCTGGTCGAGGGCTGCAAGCTCGCCATGGCCGACCGCGAGGCCTGGTACGGCGACGCGGCCGACGTGCCGCTGGCCGACCTGCTCTCGGACGGCTACAACACCGGGCGCCGCTCGCTCGTCGGCGACAAGGCGTCGTACGAACTGCGGCCCGGCAGCCCCGGCGGACGCCCGCCCCGGCTCGCCGCGCACGCGCACACCGTGCGCTCCGACGAGCCCGGGGTCAGCCCGATGGGGGCCGGCGAGCCCACCGTCGCCGAGCCGCACGTCACCGGGGACGGCCTCACCCGGGGCGACACCTGCCACCTCGACGTCGTCGACCGCTGGGGCAACATGGTCGCGGCCACGCCCAGCGGCGGCTGGCTCCAGTCCAACCCGGTCGTCCCGGAACTGGGCTTCCCGCTCGGCACCCGGCTGCAGATGACCTGGCTGGAGGAGGGCCTGCCCAACTCGCTCACCCCCGGCCGCCGCCCCCGCACCACCCTCACCCCCTCCCTCGCCCTGCGCGACGGAGTGCCGGTGCTGGCCTTCGGCACCCCCGGCGGCGACCAGCAGGACCAGTGGCAACTGCACTTCTTCCTCGCCGTCGCCCACCACGCGCGCGTGCGCGGCGGCCTCGACCTCCAGGGCGCCATCGACGCCCCGAACTGGCACACCGACTCCTTCCCCGGCTCCTTCTATCCGCGCGGCATGCGACCCGGCGGCGTCACCGTCGAATCGCGGACGCCGCCCGAGGTGGTGGAGGGACTGCGGCGGCGCGGCCACGACGTGACCGTCGGCGCCCCCTGGTCCGAGGGACGGCTGTGCGCGGTCGCCCGCGCCCCGGAGACCGGGATCCTGTCGGCGGCGGCGAACCCGCGGGGGATGCAGGGCTACGCGGTGGGCCGTTGACGAACGGCGGGCCGCCCGCACCCGTTCTTCATCCCGATTCCGCCCGGAGTGCACCGGCGGGGCAGGGATTGTCAGTGGGGCGTGTTCTCATGGGAGGCATGATCGAAGACAAGGAGCCCCTCGACGGCACGCACGAGTTTCTCGGCCGTCACTCGGCCGACGTGGAGGAAGCCGTCCGCAAGGCCGCCGCGGCCGAGATCATGCCGCGGTTCCGGCAGCTCGCCGACCACGAGGTCGACCAGAAGTCCGGCCCCCACGACCTGGTGACCGACGCCGACCGGTACGCCGAGCGGTTCCTCACCCAGGCCCTCGGCGCGCTGCTGCCCGGCTCGGTCGTCGTCGGCGAGGAGGCGGTCCACGCCGACCCTACGACGTACGAGGCGATCCGGGGCGACGCGCCGGTCTGGATCGTCGACCCCGTCGACGGCACCCGCCAGTTCGTCCGCGGCGAGGAGGGCTTCTGCACCCTGGTCGCCCTCGCCCACCGCGGTGTCCTGCTCGCCTCCTGGACCTACGCCCCGGCCCTCGACCGGTTCGCCACCGCGGTGCGCGGCGGCGGCGCCTTCCTCGACGGCGAGCGGCTGTTCGCCGGTCCGCCCGCGCCCGGCCGCGACCTGGTGGTGGCCACCTCCCACCCGGACTACACCACCGACGCGCAGAAGCGCGCCCTGCTGTCCCTGCGCACCGACGGCATCGCGCCGCGCCCCTGCGGCTCGGCCGGCCTCGAGTACCTCGCCATAGCCCGGGGCGAGCTGGACGCGACGGCCTTCTCCTGGGAGGCCGCCTGGGACCACGCGGCCGGACTGCTGCTGGTGCAGGAGGCGGGCGGCGCCCATCTGACCCTCACCGGCGAACCGTTCCGCATCACCGGCGGCAACTCGCTGCCCTTCACCGCCGCCCGGGACGCGGCCACCGCCCGCCGCGTGGCGGACCTGCTGGCGAGCGGGACAGGGGGCTGACGGCCGCCCGCGGATGCCCTTCGGCGGGCTGTCGTACCCCCGGCATATCCTGACCCCGTAGGCCACCGGGCTGCGGAGGTCACGCGCTGACGAAGGGGTCGCAAGTGCCGTCGATGCTCGATGCGGTCGTGGTGGGGGCGGGGCCCAACGGGCTGACCGCCGCAGTGGAGCTGGCCAGACGCGGCTTCTCCGTGGCGCTGTTCGAGGCGCGCGACACCGTGGGCGGGGGATCCCGCACCGAGGAACTCACCCTCCCCGGCTTCCGCCACGACCCGTGCGCCGCGGCCCACCCCCTCGGCATCAACTCACCGGCGTTCCGCGCCCTGCCACTGGAGCGGTACGGCCTTCAGTGGCTGCACGCCGACCTGCCCATGGCGCACCCGTTCCCCGACGGCAGCGCCGCCGTGCTGTCCCGGTCGGTCGCCGAGACCGCCGCGTCCTTCGGACCGCGCGACGCGGGCGCGTACCGCCGTCTCGTCGAGCCGTTCCTGCCCCACTGGGACACCCTCGTCCGGGACTTCATGTCGCTGCCGCGCACCGCGCTCCCACGCGACCCGGTCACCCTGGCCCGCTTCGGCCTGGCCGGGCTTCCCCCGTCCACCTGGCTGGTCCGCCGCTTCCGCGACGAACCGGCCAAGACCCTCTTCGCCGGACTCGTCGCCCATGTCATGGCCCCGCTCGGGGGCCTGGCCACCGGCGCGGTCGGCCTGGTCTTCGCCCTCGCCGCGCACGCCCGCGGCTGGCCCGTGGCCCGAGGCGGCTCCCAGGCCATCTCCGACGCCCTCGCCGCCTACCTCGAGGACCTCGGCGGCAGCGTCCACACCGACTACGAGGTCAAGCGCCTCGACGACCTGCCCCCGGCCCGCGCCTACGTCTTCGACACCACCCCCACCGCCCTCGCCCGCATCGCCGGCTTCGGCAGCCACTACGCACGCTTCCGCTACGGCGCCGCCGCCTTCAAGGTCGACTACGCGCTCGACGGACCGGTCCCCTGGACCGCGCCGGAGGCCCGGGTGGCCGGGACCGTGCAGATCGGCGCGGACAGCGCGGAGATCGGCACCGCCCTGCGCGCCGCGTCCAAGGAGGGCCGCGCACCCGAACGGCCCTTCCTGATCACGGTCCAGCCCGGCGTCGCCGACCCCACCCGGGCCCCGGCCGGCAAGCAGGTGTTCTGGGCCTACGGGCATGTGCCCAACGGCTGGACCGGCGACCTCACCGACGCCGTCGAACGCCAACTGGAGCGCTTCGCCCCCGGGTTCCGCGACCGCGTCCTCGCCCGCGCCGTCGCCGGCCCCGCCGAACTCGCCGCCCGCAACGCCAACTACGTCGGCGGCGACATCGCCTCCGGCGCGGCGACCGGCCTCCAGCTCCTGCTGCGCCCCAAGCTCTCCCTGTCCCCGTACGCGACCCCGCACCCGGCCGTGTTCCTCTGCTCCTCGTCCACCCCACCGGGCCCCGGCGTCCACGGCATGTCCGGCCACAACGCGGCGAAGGCCGTGTGGCGGAGACTGCGCGCCCAGAACTGACACCCGGTCATCCCCGCGCGGGCCGACCGGGGCCGTCGGTTGGTATACACAGGCATGACCACCCTCACGCTTGTCCGGGGCGACATCACCGAGCAGTCCGTGGACGCCCTCGTCAACGCGGCCAACTCCTCGCTCCTCGGTGGCGGTGGCGTCGACGGCGCCATCCACCGCCGGGGCGGCCCCGCCGTCCTCGCCGACTGCCGCCGCCTGCGCGCATCCCACTACGGCAAGGGCCTGCCCACCGGCCAGGCCGTCGCCACCACGGCCGGCGACCTGGACGCCCGCTGGGTCATCCACACCGTCGGCCCCGTGTACAGCGCGAGCGAGGACCGCTCCGCCCTGCTCGCCTCCTGCTACCGCGAGTCCCTCCGCGTCGCCGACGAACTCGGCGCCCGCACGGTGGCCTTCCCCGCCGTCTCGGCCGGCATCTACGGCTGGCCGCTGGACGACGCCGCCCGTATCGCCGTGGAGACGGTCCGCGCCACCCCGACGGAGGTCGAGGAGATCAGGTTCGTCCTGTTCGACGAGCGGGCGTACACGGCGTTCGCACGGCAGACCGGGTGAGACGGACCGGGCGAACGGCCGGTCCGTTCACCGGCTCGGCTCGAACTGTGCGGGCAGCCGCCGCCGCCCAAGCGGGCGAGCCGGAAACCGATACCCAGGCCACGAAGCCCGGGGAGCGGGTCAGCCGGCGGGAGTCGGAGTTCCGCCAACGCGGCTATTCCGTAGGTGAGTTCCCGCCGCTGAGGGTGGGGGAAAGCCGTGCCGGAGACCTCCGGGACCCGGGGGCCGGAGAGTCGGGGAGGCCGCGCTCTTCGCAGGCGGCTTCGAGCGCGTGGGCCGTCCGCCCGTCGCGGCCGGCGGCGCGCCCGGGTCGACATCCGTGGGCCGACGCCGCCGCTTGACACGCCGCAGGATGGCTCATGCAGCCACCTTGGGGCCATCCGGACATATCTTGTGAAATATGACGAAATGCCACCTTGTGTACCTGGCGTGCACCGCCGCGATCGTCGGGACGGGGCTCGGTGCCGCCCCGGCGGCCGCCGGGCACCCCCACCACGCGACCCATGTCGTCCGGCAGGGGCAGTCCATCCAGAAGGCGGTGGACGCCGCCGCCCCCGGCGACACGGTCTACGTGGCCGCCGGCACCTACCGGGAGAGCGTCACCGTCACCACCGACGGGGTGACCCTGCGCGGCGCGGGCCCGCGCACCGTGCTCCGCCCGGCCCCGGTCAAGAAGAAGGCCACCGGCACCTGTGCCGCCGACGGCAACGGCATCTGTGTGATCGGCAGCAAGGACCGAAGGATCAAGCACGTCACCGTCGCCGGACTGACCGTCACCGGCTTCACCAAGAACGGCGTGTACGCCACCACCACCGACAAACTGACCGTACGTCATGTCACCGCGGAGAAGAACGGGGTCTGGGGCATCGCCACCGAGGCCTCCCGGCGCACCGAGCTGCGCGGCAACATCGCCCGCGGCAACGGCGACGCCGGACTGTTCCTCGCCAACACCGTCAAGGAGGAGCAGGGTGCCACGGAGACCGGGGGCACCCTGGTCCAGGGCAACCGGCTGGAGGGCAACCGGATCGGCGTCACCGTCCGCCGGCTGCGCGACCTCACCGTCGCCCGCAACCAGATGACCGGCAACTGCGCGGCCGTCTTCGTCGTCGGCGACGAGAACAAGCCCAAGGCCGGCCATGTCACCGTGCGCGACAACCGCATCGTCGCGAACAACAAGTCCTGCCCGAAGACCGCCCGCCTCGACGCCCTCCAGGGCTCCGGCATCGTCCTGACCGGCGCCGAGGACAGCGTCGTCACCCGCAACGAGATCAGGGACAACGCCGGCACCTCCCCGCTGTCCGGCGGCATCGTCCTGTTCAAGAGCTTCGTGGGCACCACCAGCGAGCGGAACCGGATCAGCGACAACAAGCTCTCGGGCAACTCCCCGGCCGACCTCGTCGTCACGGACACCGCCGGCAAGGGCAACACCTTCGAGCGCAACACCTGCAAGGCCTCCCGGCCCGCGGGTCTGTGCTGAGCGGACACCCGGAACCATCGAAAGCCCCTCAAGAAGACGAAAGGCGGCACATGACGACCGCTCAAAGCGCCCCGCCCCCACCCATGCGGCTGCGGGAGCTCGTGTTCGGGGCGGCATGTGCCGCCGCCCTGCGTGCCTCGGCCCGGCTCGGCGTCGCCGACGCCCTCGCTGAGGACCCCATGACCGTGGAGGACCTCGCCGCCGCGGTGAAGACCGAGCCGAAGCCGCTGCGCCGGCTGCTGCGCGCCCTGTCCTGCTACGGCGTCTTCGCCGAGCGCCCCGACGGCACGTTCACCCACACAGACATGTCCCGGCTGCTGCGCGAGGACGACCCGCACAGTCTGCGCAACATCACCCTGTGGTGCACCGAACCGTGGACCTGGGACGCCTGGCCCCGGCTCGACGAGGCCGTGCGCACCGGCCACAACGTCGTGGAGGACCTCTACGGCAAGGAGTTCTTCACCTACCTCAACGAGGACGCCCCCGAGTCGGCCGAGGTCTTCAACCGGGCCATGACCACCTCCAGCGAGCAGTCGGCGCGGGAGGTCGCGGCCCTCCTCGACCTGTCCGGCAGCAGGTCCGTGGCCGACATCGGCGGCGGCCAGGGCCATGTGGTCGCCAGCCTCCTCGACAAGTACCCGGCGATGCGGGGCACCCTGCTCGACCTGCCCCGCGTGGTCGACAACGCCGTGCCCCGGCTGCGCGAGGGCGGCGACCTCGCGGGCCGCGCCCGGATCGTCCCCGGCGACGTCCGCAAGGCCGTCCCCGTCAAGGCCGACGTCTACGTCATCAAGAACATCCTGGAATGGGACGACGAGTCCACCGCCAGGACCCTCGCCAACGTCATCGGCGCGGGCGGCCCCGGCACCCGGGTCGTCGTCATCGAGAACCTCGTCGACGACACCCCCTCCATGCGGTTCAGCACCGCGATGGACCTGCTGCTGCTCCTCAACGTCGGCGGGGCCAAGCACACCACCGAGTCCATGGTGAGCCGGCTCACCGAGGCGGGCCTGGTCATCGACGACATCCGGCCCGTCAACCCCTATCTGCACGCCTTCGACTGCCACGTCCCGGACTGACGTCCGACACCACCGGTCGCCGGGTCCGCGGCTGTCGCGGACCCGGCGACCGGTGACACCGGCGCGGACTCAGCCGGCCGGTTCGCGCTCCCAGAGGTAGAAGCGCCGCGCCATGGCGTCCTTCGGGGAACGCCAGGTCTCGGGGTCGTAGGCGCTGACGTACGCCGTCAGGCGCTCGCTGACGTCCCGGAACTCGGGATGGTTCGTCACCTTGGCGATGGCCGGGCCGGGGTCGCGCTCGGACTCGATCAGGTGCAGGTACACATCGCCGAACTGGAAGAGGCTGCGCCGGACCACCCCGACGAGGTGCGGCAGCTCCCCCCGGTCGGACTCCTCGAACACCTTGGCGATGTCGGGGGCCGAACCGGGGGCCATACGGGCGACGATCAGGGCTTGGTGCATGGGGGAGTGTCCTTTGTCCGGCTCAGTCGGTCAGGCCCCGGGTGGTCCCGCGCTCCGCGGCCGCCTTCTCGATGCGGTCCCGGATCAGGGCCAGCTGGACCTTGGAGTTGCGGTTGATGTTGTCGGTCATCCACTCGTCGTCGACCGGCGCGTCCGGCTTCATCGCGAAGTCCTGCGTCCAGATCATCCGCACCCCGGCCGGCACCTCCTCGTACCGCCAGTGGATGTCCATGTGGGCGAACGGCCCCGTCTCCACCCGGCGGGCGCGGACGGTGAGCGTCTCGCGGTTCGGCTCCCGCTCGGAGACCCAGCTCCAGACCTTGCCGTTGTCGTCCGGGTGCATGGTGAGCCGGAACGTGGTCCTGCGGCCCTCCCGGGAGAGGATCTCCACGGACGCGTACTCGCTGAACAGCCGCGGCCAGTTCTCCAGGTCGTTGGTCATGTCCCAGACCAGGTCGAGCGGGGCGGCGATCGTGATCTCGTTCTGCGTGTGTCCGGTCATGGCGTCACGCCCCCGCCGGCAGCGCGTCGTTGACCCGGTCGAGGAACTCCCGGGGCGTCCGGCAGCGCTCCATGTCCAGGTCCAGCGCCAGGCCGAAGCGGTTCTCCAGCTCGCCCACGATGCCGAGCATGCCGAGCGAGTCGATGCCCAGCTCGCCGAACTCGCCGTCCGCGTGCTCCCTCAGCCGCTCCGGTGTCACGGTGATCCCCGCGGCCTTCTTCATCAGACCGGCGAGTTCGTCCAGGGTGATGCGGTCACTCATGCGAAACCTCTCCTTCGTGCTGTGCCGTGCTGTGCGTGCCGCGCCCCGCTACGAGGCGTGGGCGGCGCCGTGCCGCAGCACCAGCGCCGAGTTCGACCCCATGAGGCCCCGGCTGAGGACCAGCGCCGTCCGCAGGTCCGCGGGACGGGCGCGCTCGGTCACCAGGTCGAGGTCATGGCAGATGTCGAAGACATGGGGGGTGGGCGGGACCAGACCGTGCTCCATCGCCAGCACCGCGGCCGCCGTGTCCAGCACCGGCGCCCCGCCGTAGGCCCGGCCGATCCCGGTCTTCGGCGCCGTCACCGGCACCTTGCGGCCGTGCGCGCCGAGCGCGTCGGCGATCGCGAGCGCCTCGGCCCGGTCCGCCTCCGGCACCCCCAGGGCGTCGGCGAAGACCACGTCGATCTCCTCCGGGGCACACCCCGCCTCGTCCAGCGCGCCCCGGATCGCCTGCGCGAGCCCCTCCCGCGACTGCGCCCACCGGGAGGCCCCGGTGAACGTCGCCGCGTGCCCGACGAGGATGGCCCGCACCCGGGCCCCCCGCTCCCGGGCCGAGGACTCCGACTCCACGACGAACATGGCGCCGCCCTCGGCGGGCACGAACCCGCACGCCGCCTCGGTGAACGGGCGGTAGGCGCGCTCCGGCTCCGCCACGGTGCTCAGCGCCTCGTAACCGAGCTGGCAGACCATCGAGTACGGGGCGAGCGGCGCCTCGGTCGAGCCGGTCACCAGCACATCGGTGCCGCGCCGTACCGCCCGCGCCGCGTGCGCGAGGGCGTCCAGACCGCCCGCCTCGTCCGCGGCGAGCACCGAGCAGGGGCCCTTGAAGCCGCGGCGGATCGAGATCTGGCCGGTGGACGCCGCGTAGAACCAGGCGATCGACTGGTACGGCCCGACGAACCGGCTGCCCTTGCCCCACAGCTGCTGCAGCTCCCGCTGACCGAACTCGCCGCCGCCGCTGCCGGCGGCGGTGACCACGCCCACCGAGTAGGGGGCCTCGGCGGTGTCGGCCTGGCCGAGCCGGGCGTCCTCCAGCGCGAGATCGGCGGCGGCCATCGCGAAGTGCGTGAACCGGTCCGTCTGGACGAGGAAGCGTTCCTCCACGGAGGCCGACGCGTCGAAGTCGCGGACCTCGCCGGCCACCCGCAGCGGCAGATGCCCGCAGCCCTCGCGGGTCACCCGGTCCAGGACGCTGATGCCTTCCTGCGTGGCCTTCCAGAAGGCCTGGGTGTTGGTTCCGTTCGGCGCGACGACACCGATTCCGGTGACGGCGGCGCGCCGTGAACGCGGTGCGCTCATCATGTCCTCTCCCTCGGCCGGGTCAGGACCACCGCGGACTGGAACCCGCCGAACCCGCTGCCCACGGAGAGCACGCTGTTCAGCGTCCGTTCCCGCGCGACCCGCGGCACGTAGTCCAGGTCGCACTCGGGGTCGGGGGTCTCGTAGTTCGCGGTGGGCGGGACCACCTGGTGGGCCATGGCGAGGACACAGGCGACGACCTCGATCGCGCCGATCGCGCCGAGCGAGTGACCCACCATGGACTTGATGGAGCTCATCGGGGTGGCGTACGCGTGCTGCCCCAGGGCCCGCTTCACGGCCGCCGTCTCATGACGGTCGTTCTGCAGGGTGCCCGACCCGTGCGCGTTGACGTAGTCGATGGCCGTGGGGTCCAGCCGGGCGTGGTCGAGGGCGAAGTCGATCGCCCGGGCCATCTCCAGACCGTCCTTGGTCAGCCCCGTCATGTGGTACGCGTTGCCGAAGGTGGCGTAGCCGCCCAGCTCGCAGTAGACGCGCGCCCCACGGGCCTTGGCGTGCTCCAGGTCCTCCAGGACGAGGACGGCGCCGCCCTCGCCCATCACGAAGCCGTTGCGGTCGGCGTCGAAGGGGCGGGAGGCGTGGGCGGGATCGTCGTTGTTCGGCGACGTCGCCTTGATCGCGTCGAAGCACGCCATGGTGATCGGGGAGATCGGCGAGTCCGACGCGCCGGCTATGCAGACGTCGGCCCGGCCCTCCTCGATCGTGTGGAAGGCGTACCCGACGGCGTCCAGCCCCGAGGTGCAGCCCGTGGAGACCGTCTGCACCGGGCCGCGCGCCTCGAACCGCTCGGCCACGGTGGCCGCGAGCGTGGCCGGCGTGAACGCGCGGTGCAGCTCCGGCTCCGCCCGCCCGCCGTCGACGTCCCAGCGCTGCCCGCGATGGCTGACCAGCACGTAGTCGTGCTCCAGCCGGGTGGTGCCGCCGACCGCGGTGCCCAGCGACACCCCGACCCGCCACGGGTTCTCCCGGGCGAGGTCGAGGCCCGCGTCCCGCACCGCCTCCTCCCCGGCGACCAGCGCGAACTGGATGTACCGGTCGCTGCGGGCGATCTCCTCGGCGGCCAGCCCCGAGGCCGCCGGGTCGAAGTCGCACTCGGCGGCGATCCGTGACCTCAGGCCGGCCGGATCGAAGAAGGTGATGCCGCGCGTCGCGGTCCGCCCGTGCGAGAGCAGGTCCCAGAACGCCGGCACACCGATGCCGCCGGGTGCGACCACGCCTATGCCGGTGACCGCCACCCGCCGCCCGCTCATGAGACGACCTCGGCGGTCTCCTCGGTGTCGACGTGGCCGAGCGGCGGGCTCGGGGCCAGCGGACCGAGGTGGAAGACGATCCGTGCCTCGACCTTGCCGACGTTGCGGAAGCGGTGCTTCATGTGCATGGGGATCAGCAGACCCTGCTCCGGCTGGAGCGGCGTGGGCTCGCCGTCCAGGTCGACCTCGAGCTGCCCGCACAGGACGTACACGAACTCCTCGGAGTACGGGTGGTAGTGCTCGCCGATGCGGTCGCCGGGCTGGATGAGGGCCACGCCCATGAAACCGCTGGTGGAGCCGACCGTGGCCGGGGTGAGCATGGCGCGCAGATCGCCGCCGCGCCGGGTGTTGGGCTCGACCTCGCTGAGATCCACGATTCTGGGACGGGAATTGATCACGACGTTGCTCCGATCGGGTGCTGTGCTCTGCTCTGCCGAGGGGCGGGTGCGGGACGGATCAGGCGCCGGGCGAGCGGCGGTCGGTGACGAGGGCCATCCGGGTCGGCCCGGCGGCACCCTTCTGGGCGCGGCCGTCCAGCAGCCGCTTCAGCTCGGCCGCCTTCGGCGACAGCGCGGGGTCGTCGGCGCCCACCCCGTGCCGTACGTCCACCAGGCGCACCACGACGTCGTCGCGCTGGAAGATCGTGCTGCTCAGCACCGGGCACTTCGGGTCGTCCGCGGCCGCCTCGTCCTGCTCGGCCAGCAGCCGGGCCAGCTCCAGGCCGCAGCCGGGCTTCGCCGGGTAGTACAGGGCGTGCCGCTCGGCCTTCGGGGCCTCCTGGTCGGCCGCCACGTGGTGGACGGCGGGCAGCGCCGCCCGGGTGAAGAACACCCGTGCGGAGTCCGGGTCGTCGAGGTCCCGGTCCTGTTCCAGATAGGGGTTGATGGCCTCCTCGACGGCCCGCACCTCGGGCTGCCGGGCGACATGGCGCAGCGCGGCCATCAGGTCGCCCCGCACCTCGATGGCCCGCACCACCCGGTTGCCGTGCATGTACAGGGACGTACGGCACAGCCGCGTGGTGTCGTCGACCTTCGGGTCGGGCGAGGCGTAGTCGGACAGGATGCGGGCGACCTTCTCCTCGCTGCCCGGCTGCACGGTGAAGGTGAGCGCGTGGCGGATCACCCCGTCCCCCATCCGGGGCGACGTCTGCAGGGCGCGGCCGGCGTTCGCCGCCGGCCCGCCGGTCTCCCGTACGACGTGGAAGCGCAGGCTGCGGGTGTCGCGGACACAGCTGTGCAGCGGCTTGACCATCTCCACGTGCTCCTCGCTGTTCACCCAGGTGAGGAACGGCGGGGCGCTCTCCCACTCACTGGTGATGAGCCACTGGGAGGGGTTCTCGATCGACTGGCAGAGCTGGTCGCTGACATGGCCGGGGACGGAGGCGACCTGGTTGCAGAGCTGCTCGTACGCCTCCAGGAACTGCTGCTGGGCGCCGTCGTGGACATCGACCAGCAGGACGACCCGGAGCCGGGAACCGTCGAACACGGACTGGGAGACACGCTGCGACACGCGGCGGGTCAGCGGCGCGGAGGCGGGAGCGGGCGTGGTGGTCATGCGGGGACATCTCCTTCGCGGGAGGGGAGCGGTGAACTTCCCTCGCGGTGCTGCGAGGTGAAGGCGCGGTGCTGCGAGGTGGCCGTGACTCGATCCTGGGCCGCTCCCCACCGGCGCGCGATTCGGATGGACTGCGCGGGTGATCACCCCTGGGGGTGACGGTTCATCGCAGGTGGGCGAAGACGACCAGGTTGTCCTTGTAGTCCTTGGCCGAGCGGTCGTAGACGCCCGCGCAGGTGATGAGGCGGGCCTCGGCCCGGGGCGTGTCGGCGTAGACCCGCTCGCTCGGGAACTCGTCCTTGGCGAACGTCTCGGTGTCGTCGATCTCGAAGTGCGCGATGCTGCCGTCCGCCCGCAGGACGTCGAAGACATCGCCCTTGCGCAGGTACTGCAGCCCGGCGAAGACGGCGGCGGAGGTCTTGGTGTCGACGTGACCGGCGATGATCGCGGTGCCCGCCTCGCCCGGGGAGGGGCCGGCGGCGTGCCAGCCGACGAGGTTGGTGTCGTTCGGGGGCGGGGCCTCGAGCTGCCCGTTCGCGTTCAGGGTGAGGTACGTGAAGGGGGCGTCCACCGAGATCCGGGGGATGCGCAGCCGGACCGGCCGGGAGCGGGGCAGATGCCGGCCCACCGGCTGTGCGGCGCCCGCGGCCGGGGCGGAGGAGCGCAGCGGCGGCGCCGAGGAGAGCGAGGTCCCGGGGACCTGGGGCGCCTGCCGGGCCCGCGTCGGGATCGAGGAGGAGCCGGACGAGGACGCGTCGTTGCCGCCGATCAGGCTCACCGCCAGGATCAGCAGCGCCACGGCGGCGAGCACGGTCAGGGTCGAGCGGGACTCCTGGCCGTCCGACAGGTCGTCGGCGGGGGAAGGAGGGGGGACAGCCATCGGGTCAACACCTCGGACGGGGCGGATCTGCGGGCGGACGGGGCGGGGCGAAGAACCGGCCGGGCGGCCGCCACACGATGCACCGGTGGCGGCCGCGGCTCTATCGCGTCCGGCATGGTCAGGCCAGGCCGTGCGCCGACTTCTTGCGGCGCACGCCGTACAGACCGGCCCCGGCGACCGCGAGGACGGCCAGACCGCCCGCGGTCACGCCCGGAGCGGCCAGGGCGCCACCGCCGGTGTGCACACCGCCGTGGGGCTTGTCCTTGCCGCTCCAGGAGTCCTCACCGTCCTCCTTGCTCCAGGAGGAGTCGTCCTTGCCGTAGCCGGAGTCCTCCTTGCTCCAGGAGTCCTTGCCGCCGTCCTCCTTGCTCCAGGAGTCCTTGCCGCCGTCCTCCTTGCTCCACTCCTTGCCGCCCTTGTCGCCCTTGTCGTAACCGTCGGTCACGAGGGTCAGCGCGCCGCCGCCGGTGTGGACGCCGCCGTGGGGCTTGCCGTAGTCCTTGCCGTGGTCCTTGTCGTGCTCCTTGCCGTAGCCGGAGTCCTCCTTGCTGTAGGAGTCGTCCTTCTTCTCGTACGAGTCGTCCTTCTTGCTGTAGGACGAGTCGCCCTTCTCCCAGTCGCCGTCGGCCGCGTAGGCGCCGGGCGCGGCGAGGGCGAGGGCGGCCGAGGCCGCCGCGGTGGCCAGGATGATGCGAGCAGAACGCATGTGCGGGTTCCTTCCGTCACAGCCGGGTAGCTGACGCCTCGTCAGCTGAGATGACCCGGCCCGACGTGATCCACTGTCAGCCAAGTCCCGGCCGCCCACCACTCGGGGCGGTCACGCGGGTGAACGCGTCCCGCCGAACGAGTCGGCCGGCAGCGCAGGGGCGCTGCCGGCCGAGGTCGAGGGGGCGGGGGGTCAGGGCAAGGACAGCACGGTGCCCAGCACCTGACGCAGCGTCGACTGGGGGTCCGCGACCGGACCGGGGGAGCGCCAGGCGACGAACCCGTCCGGCCGTACGAGGACGGCACCGCCGACCCCGATGCCGTGGGCGGCCCGCCAGTCCGTGCCGGGCGGCCCGTCGAGGGGTGTCAGGTCGGCGTCCGGCGCGGTGCCCACCCGGTAGGGGGTGAGCGGGATCGACTCCCGGTCGGAGAGGCGGGCGGCGGCCTCGTGCCAGGCGCCCGGCTCACCGTCCGGGTGTGCGTCGTCGGCGTCGCTGAGCAGCACCATGGTGCGCTCGTACAGGTCGAGCGTGGAGATCCGCTCGCCCGCGCGCCGTACCCACAGATGGGGGGCCCTGCTTCCGGGTTCCCCGGTCAGGGAGAGCCCCTCGGGGACCACGGGGCCCGCGGGGTCGGCGCCGACGACGGCGCCCCGCGGATAGCGGTAGCCGAGCGCGACGTTCAGGATGCCCCGCTGCGGTCCGCCGCCTCCGCCGGCGGAGGGCGGCGGCGCGAAGCCGGGGTGGCTGTGCTCGGCCGACCGGGCGGCCGCGCGGGCGCTGGTGGCCTCCGCCACGGGACGGCGTTCGGCGTCGTAGGTGTCGAGGAGTTCCTCGCCCGCCCAGCCGTCGAGCACCGCGGCCAGTTTCCAGGCGAGGTTGTGGGCGTCCTGGATGCCGGTGTTGGAGCCGAACGCGCCGGTGGGGGACATCTCGTGCGCCGAGTCGCCGGCGAGGAGGACGCGCCCCGACCGGTAGGCGCGGGTCACCCGCTGGGCGGCGTGCCAGGGCGCCTTGCCGGTGATCTCCACGTCCAGGTCGGGGACCCCGACCGCGCGGCGGATGTGCTCGATGCAGCGTTCGTCGGTGAACTCCTCCATCGTCTCGCCGTGTTCGGGGTGCCAGGGGGCGTGGAAGACCCAGTTCTCGCGGTTGTCCACGGGCAGCAGAGCACCGTCGGCGTCCGGCTCGGTCAGGTAGCAGACGATGAAGCGGCGCTCGCCCACCACCTCGGCGAGCCGCCGGGAACGGAACGTCATGCTGATGTTGTGGAACAGGTCGCCGGGGCCGCTCTGCCCGATGCCGAGCGCCTCCCGCACGGGGCTGCGCGGGCCGTCGGCGGCGACCAGGTAGTCCGCGCGGACCGTCAGGTGCTCGCCCGTGTCGCGGCTCTTGACCAGCGCGGTGACGCCGTCGTCGTCGGCCTCGAACGACATCAGCTCGGTGTGGAAGCGCAGATCGCCGCCCTGCCGCGCGGCCTGCTCGCGCAGGACCGGCTCCAGGTCGTTCTGGCTGCACAGGCACCAGGCGGTCGGGCTGAACCGGGCCAGCCCGCCACCCGGGTCGATGTCCTTGAACAGCCACTCGCCCGCGTCGCCGACCAGGGTCGGCGTCTGCAGGATGCCGTGGTTGTCGGCCAGGGTGGCCGCGGCCTCGTGGATCCCCGGCTCGGCTCCGGCCACCCGGAACAGCTCCATCGTGCGGACGTTGTTGCCGCGGCCGCGGGGATGGACGGAGGTGCCGGCGTGGCGCTCCACCAGGGTGTGCCGTACCCCCAGCCGGCCCAGGAACAGGGACGTCGACAGGCCCACCAGGGACCCGCCGACGATGAGGACCGGGACCTTGTGGACGGTCTCGCCGGCTCGTTCGGCCGTCTGGTTCTTCGTCATTCCTTCATCACTCGCCCTCCAGGCGTCATGTCCGCCGACTCCACCGGAATGGGGCCGCGGCTTCATGCATTGCCCCGCACGGCGGACACCGCCTCGGGCCGCAGCCGCTTCACCCGCTCGGCCCATCCGATTCACCGGGCTGACGCCCTCACAGGCGAACGGGTGACGCCGCGTCGGCGCCACCCGTGAGGAACCTCCGCCCGCTCAGCCCTCGATGCGGTGCGTGGTCCAGAACGACGTCAGGTCCGTGGTCGTGGCGGCCTGCGCGGCCGCCTTGAACTCGGCCGTGGTCGACACGCCGTACCAGTGCGAAGTGGCGTAGCTCTTCAGGAGGTTGGTCATCGCGGTGTCCCCGATGAGCCGCCTGAGGTCGTGCAGGGCGCACTTGCCGTAGGTGTAGACGACGGTGCCGTACCGGGAGGAGTGGGCGTCCCAGTACGCCATCGAGTTGGTGATCTTCTCCGCGGACGACGCCCAGGAGACGCTGTTCCAGCAGTTCGTGCCGGTGCTGCCGAGGGCCAGGTCGGTGGCGTAGTCCGTGAACGACTCGTCCAGCCAGGGGCTGTTGTACTCGTCGTCGCCGACGATGCCGTACCACCACTGGTGGCCGATCTCATGGGTGAGCGCGGTGGTGCTGACCAGGTCGAGGACGAATCCGGGGTACTCCATCCCGCCGAACCAGAAGTTGTTGTCGATGACGGCGTCCAGCTCGCCGTACGGGTACGCCCCGAAGCGGGCCGCGTGCGCGTCGACGGCCGTCCTGGCGGTGCTGAGCATCGAGGAGGCGCTGGAGGAGCTGATCCCGGAGACCGAGTACACGTTGATGGGGGTTCCCGCGGCCGAGGTGCCGGAGATCTTGGTGAAGGGGCCGGCCGCCCAGGCGAAGTCACGGACCTTGGTGGCGGTGGCCGTGGTGACGGTGCGTCCGCTGGAGCCGGCCGTGTCGACTGAGGTGCCGGTGGCCGGGACCAGCAGGGTCGTCGGGTGGTCGAGGGTCACCTTGAAGTCGGCGGCCAGGGAGTAGAAGGACTCGCCGTTGTTGGTGTACGGGTCCAGGTGCCAGCCCGCGCCGTCCTTCACCGCCAGCACGGGCAGCGCGTTGCCGATGAAGCTGAAGGAGCCGTCGTAGCCGAAGCGGTCGGCGCCGCTGGGCACCGAGATCCCCAGGTCGAAGCCGATGGTGGCGCTCTGGCCCTGGGCGAGCGGGGTGGCCAGGGTGATCGGCAGGGCGGTGCAGGAGACCGCGAGGGCGCCGGCCGTGCCGCCGGTGACCTTGGTGACGGTGATCGGCGGTGCGGAGCAGGTGCCGTGGTAGTTGTCCCACAGCCGCAGGTACACCTCGCTCAGCGCGGTGGCGGAGGCGTTGGTGAAGGTCGCGGTCTCGTGCCCGGTCCACACCGTGCCGGCGGTGTTGCTGCTGAGACTGACGGTGTACGCCGGTGCGGCGGGCGTCCGGGTCGCGTCGGCGGGCGGGGTGGTCGCGTCGGAGGTGGCGAGCGCGATGTCGTCGAGGACGAAGCTGGACTGGAGGCTGGAGTCCTCGGTGCCGGTGAAGGACAGCGCGACGGTCTGGCCCGCGAACGCGGACACGTCGAACGACTTCTGGACGTACCCGGTGTTCTTGTCGAGGTTCGAGTAGGTCGCGAGGGTGGTCGAGCCGATCTTGGCGGTGAGCTTGTCGTAGGCGGTGGAGGACGTCGTCTCGGCGGTGTCGATGTGCAGCCAGAAGGTGAGCGTGGCCTTCGCGCAGCCGGAGGGGACGGTGACGCTCTGGGACAGCGTGTCGGTGTGGGTGCCGCCGGTGCCGTCGAGCCAGGCGTAGGAGCTGCCGCCGTGCGCGCTCTGGCCGGTGCGGTTGGTCACGACGGTGGTCGACGACTGGGTCCAGGAGGTGGCACCGCTCTCGAAGCCGCCGTTGGCGACGGCCTGCGAGGGGGTGCAGGCCTCGGCCGCCTCGGGGGCGGCGCTCGCCGGAGCGGCGGGCAGGGAGAGGGCGGCCACCGCGGCGAGAGCGAGCGCGCTCGCGGCGAGGGCCTTGCGGGGGGTGGGTCTCACACGTGGCTCCTTCGAGGCGTCCGGACCCCCGGCAGAGGTGTGCCGGAGGGAGAGCGGCGGTGTGCGACGGGTGGGGGAATCCTGACAGAACTGACGCGTCCATGTCACCCAGGGTTCGGCAAAGGAATCCCACAGCGAGCGCCCGCGAAGGGTCCGCTCACACCCGCCCGCCCCCCGCTGTGCGGCGCGCTTAACTCCCGGCGGCCGGTGAGGGAGACACCTGCGTAATGCACACTTCGTACCGTCGACAAGGCCCTCACCAGGGCCGTTCACCAGAACGCGGCAGAACGAAAGGGGCGCCCGTGGCCGTGCCGGACCCGCGGACCGACAGCGCGACGAAGGTGCGCACGGTCTGCTCGTACTGCGGTGTCGGCTGTGGCCTGGTCCTCGACATCGGCCGCGGCCCCGACGGACGCCGCACGGTCCTGAAGGCGTCCGGCGACAAGGAGCACCCGGCGAACCTCGGCCGGCTCTGCACGAAGGGCGCCACCACCGCCGACCTGCTCGCCGCCCCCGGCCGCCTCACCACCGCCCTGGTCCGCGCCGACCGGGGCGAGCAGGCCGAGCCCGCGCCCGTGGACGCCGCCGTCGCCGAGACCGCGCGCCGGCTGCGGGCGATCGTCGACGAGCACGGCCCCGACGCGGTCGCCCTCTACGTCTCCGGCCAGATGAGCCTGGAGGCCCAGTACCTCGCCAACAAGCTCACCAAGGGCTATCTGCGCACCAACACCATCGAGTCGAACTCCCGGCTGTGCATGGCGAGCGCCGGCACCGGCTACAAGCTCTCCCTCGGCGCCGACGGACCGCCCGGCTCGTACGAGGACCTCGACCGGGCGGACGTCTTCCTCGTCATCGGCTCCAACATGGCCGACTGCCACCCCATCCTCTTCCTGCGCATGATGGACCGGGTCAAGGCGGGCGCCAAGCTCATCGTCGTCGACCCCCGCCGCACCGCCACCGCCGAGAAGGCCGACCTGTTCCTCCAGATCAGGCCGGGCGCCGACCTCGCCCTCCTCAACGGCCTGCTGCACCTCCTCCATGCGAACGGCCACACCGACCCCGACTTCGTCGCCGCGTACACCGAGGGCTGGGAGGCGATGGAGGAGTTCCTCGCCGACTACCCGCCCGCCACCGTCGCGGAGCTCACCGGCATCCCCGAGGCCGACCTGCGCGAGGCGGCCCGGCTGATCGGCGAGGCGGGGGAGTGGACCAGCTGCTGGACGATGGGCCTGAACCAGTCCACGCACGGCACCTGGAACACCAACGCCCTGGTCAACCTGCACCTGGCCACCGGAAAGATCTGCCGCCCCGGCAGCGGCCCGTTCTCCCTCACCGGCCAGCCCAACGCCATGGGCGGCCGCGAGATGGGCTACATGGGACCCGGGCTGCCCGGCCAGCGGTCCGTCCTCGTCGACGCCGACCGCGCGTTCACGGAGGAGGTGTGGGGCCTCGCGCCCGGCACGATCCGCGCCGACGGCGTCGGCAAGGGCACGATCGAGATGTTCCGGAGGATGGCCGACGGCGCCATCAAGGCCTGCTGGATCATCTGCACCAACCCGGTCGCCTCCGTCGCCCACCGCAGGACCGTCATCGAGGGTCTGGAGGCCGCCGAGTTCGTCGTCGCCCAGGACGTCTTCGCCGACACCGAGACCAACGCCTACGCCGACGTCGTCCTGCCCGCCGCCCTGTGGACCGAGACCGAGGGCGTCCTCATCAACAGCGAGCGCAACCTCACCCTCGCCCGCCCCGCCACCGACCCGCCCGGCGAGGCCACCCCCGACTGGCGTCTCATCGCCGACGTCGCCCGCGCGATGGGCTACGAGGACGGCTTCTCGTACACGAGCGCCGAGGAGATCTTCGAGGAGATCAAGCGCTTCCACAACCCGCAGACCGGCTACGACCTGCGCGGCGTCACCTACGACCGGCTCCGCTCCACCACCGTACAGTGGCCCGCCGCCACCGCCGACGGCCCCGACCGCAACCCGATCCGGTACGTCGGCCCCGACGGCACCCTCACCTTCGCCACCCCCTCCGGCCGTGCCGTCTTCCACGCCCGCCCGCACCTCGACCCCGCCGAGATGCCGGACGACGACTACCCGTTCGTCCTGAACACGGGCCGGCTCCAGCACCAGTGGCACACCCTCACCAAGACCGCCAGGGTCGCCAAGCTCAACAAGCTCAACCCCGGCCCGTTCGTCGAGGTGCACCCCGAGGACGCGGCCGCGCTCGGGCTAGCCGACGGCGACTCCGTCGAGGTCGCCTCGCGGCGCGGCCGGGCCGTCCTGCCCGCCGTCGTCACCGACCGGGTGCTGCCCGGGTCCTGCTTCGCGCCGTTCCACTGGAACGACCTGTTCGGCGAGTACCTCAGCGTCAACGCCGTGACCAGCGACGCCGTCGACCCGCTCTCCTTCCAGCCGGAACTGAAGGTGTGCGCGGTCTCCCTGACGAAGGTGTCGACCCCGGTGACCGTGGCCGCCCCGGTGAGCACGCCGGAGCCGCGGGTGCTCGCCCCCACCGCCGTGCTGCCCTCCGCCGCCGCCGTCTTCGGCCTGGACCCCGCCCCGCCGCCGGTCCTCACCGCACCCGAACGCCGCTACCTGGTCGGCTTCCTCGCCGGCATCCCGGCCGGTGCCCCCGGCGTCCCCGTCCTGCCGCCGGACGCGCCCTTCAGCCCGGAGCACGCGCTGTGGGTCAACGGCACCCTCGCCGGCATGTACTCCCGCACCGCGTCCGTACCCGTCCCCGAGGAGCCCGCCGGGCGCCGGGTGGTGATCCTCTGGGCCTCGCAGACCGGCAACGCGGAGGAGTTCGCCGCCACCACCGCCGAGCGGCTCACCGCGGGCGGCCACGCCGCCTCCCTCGTCGCCATGGACCAGGCCGACCCGGCCGCGCTGCCCGCCGGTGCCGACCTGCTGCTGATCACCAGCACCTTCGGCGACGGCGACGCCCCCGACAACGGCGCCGGCTTCTGGGACGGCCTCGACGCGCTGGACACCGGCCGCCTGGAGGGCCGCCGCTATGCCGTCCTCGCCTTCGGGGACTCCTCCTACGACGACTTCTGCGGCCACGGGCGGCGCCTGGACGACCGTATGGACGAACTCGGCGCGGTACGGCTCGCCCCGCGCACCGACTGCGAACCCGACTACGAGCCGCAGGCCGAGGCATGGCTGGACCAGGTGCTCACGGCACTGAAGGAGGCCACGGGACACGGCCTCCCGGACACCGGGCCCGCACCGGCCGACGGCGGTTCGGCCGGGGGCGCGGCGGCCGGTGGCACGGTGGCCGACGGTGCGGTCTCCGCGCCGACCGGCCCCGCCGCCACCCCCGCCGCCCCGGCCCCTGCCCCCGCCGCTCCGCCCCGCCCCAGGCGCCCCGCCCCCGTCGCCGCCCGCCTCACCGGGAACCGGCTGCTCAGCCGGCCCGGTTCCGGCAAGGAGGTCCGGCGCTTCACCTTCGACACCCGCGACAGCGACAGCCCGCTGGTCTACGAGGCGGGTGATGCCCTCGGGGTACGGCCCCTCAACTCCCCGGCGCTGGTCGAGGAGTGGCTCGCCGTCACCGGTCTGGACGCCGGGACGGCCGTCCAGGTCACCGGAGTCGGCGAGAGAGACCTCGGCGAGGCCCTGCTGCGGGACCTCGACATCACCCGGATCACCCCGGCCCTGCTGCGCTTCACCGCCGACCGCACCCGTGACCCGCGCGAGCTGCGCAAACTGCTGCGGCCGGACAACAAGGGCGAGCTGGCGAAGTGGTCCTGGGGCCGGCAGGCCGTCGACGTGGTCGCCGAGTTCGGGGTCCGGGCCGGCGCCCAGGAGTGGACCGAGGTGCTGGGCCGGCTCCAGCCACGGCTGTACTCCATCTCCAGCAGCCCGCTGACCGACCCCCACCTCGTCTCGCTGACCGTCTCCGTCGTGCGGTACGAGAACCTGGCCGGCCGCCCCCGCCAGGGCGTCTGCTCGCCGTTCCTCGCCGACGCCGAGCCCGGCACCGAGGTCACGGTCCACGTCCAGCGTTCCCCGCACTTCCGCCCGCCCGCCGACCCGGCCACCCCGATGGTGATGGTGGGCCCCGGCACCGGTGTGGCGCCCTTCGTCGGTTTCCTCCAGGAGCGCCGGGCCCGTGGCCACCGGGCCCCCAACTGGCTGTTCTTCGGCGAACAGCGCCGGTCGACCGACTTCTACTACGAGGAGGAGCTCACCGGCCTGCTCGCCGACGGGGGACTCGCCCGCCTGGACACCGCCTTCTCCCGCGACCAGCGTGCCAAGGTGTACGTCCAGGACCGGATGCGCGAGCACGGCTCCCATCTGTGGTCCTGGCTCCAGGACGGCGCCCACTTCTACGTCTGCGGCGACGCCTCCCGCATGGCCAAGGACGTCGACCGGGCGCTGCGCGACATCGCCGTCGTGCACGGCGGCCTCGGCGAGGCGGAGGCCGCGGCGTATGTCAAGCAGCTCGCCTCGGACAAGCGATACGTGCGAGACGTGTACTGAGCGGCGAAATCCGGCCAGAACGGCGCGCCCCTGTTCGGTTTATCAACACTATCCGACAAGATCTGACGCACCCTCCGTCCGTGCAGTCGCACGGTCCCCCCGAGGAAGGTCGTGGTCATGTCGCACCCGCACGCGTCGCCCATGGACCGGCCGGACCGCCCCGAGCCGGTGGTCGTCAGCCGTCGCCGTCTGCTCGAGGGATCGGCCGCCGTCCTCGGCGCCCTCGCCCTGTCCGCCCCGGCAGGCACCCGGCCGGCCGCCGCGGCGGAAGGCGTCGTGGGCCCTCCCGAGTGGAACGGCCGGATCGACGTCTTCCGGCTCGGCACCGAGGCCCCGCACACCACCCTCATGCCGTACGCCGACCTCGCCCAGGCCCTCGCCGCCGACCGCACCCGCTCCCCGTACCGGCTGAGCCTGGACGGCACCTGGAGGTTCGCCCACGCCGACCGGCCCGAGGACCGCGACCCCGACTTCCACCGCACCGACCTCGACGACAGCGGCTGGGACACCCTCCCGGTGCCCTCCGCCTGGCAACTGCACGGATACGACCGCCCCATCTACATCAACATCACCTACCCCTGGTGGGGCCCCAACGGCCTCGGCGAGGACGCGCAGCCACCGGCCGCCCCCACCCGCTACAACCCCGTCGGCCAGTACCGGCGCACCTTCACCGTCCCGCGCGGCTGGGCGGGCCGGCGCACCTTCCTCCACTTCGAGGGCGTCAAGTCCGCCCACTACGTGTGGATCAACGGCCAACTGGTCGGCTACCACGAGGACTCCTACACCCCCGCCGAGTACGACATCACCCCGTACCTGAGACCCGGCACCAACCGGATCGCCGTCGAGGTCTACCGCTACTCCGACGGCGACTGGCTGGAGGACCAGGACATGATCCGGCTGAGCGGCATCTTCCGCTCGGTCTACCTGTACTCCACCCCGGCCGTGCACGTGCGCGACTTCCGCCTCGACACCCCCCTCGGCGACGACTACACGACGGCCCGGCTGTCGGTCACCGCCAGCGTGCGCGACCAGGGCGGCCGGGGCGCCGGCCGGTACGCCGTCGAGACCCAGCTCTACGACGCCGGCGGGCACCCGGTGTGGTCCCGGCCCCTGCGCCAGGCCGTCGAACTCGGCCCCGGCGAGGAGAAGACCGTCACGGCGGACAAGGCCGTGCCCGCGCCGCGCCTGTGGTCGGCCGAGGACCCGTACCTGTACACCGCCGTGCTCCGGCTGCGCGACCCGGCCGGCAAGGTGACCGAGACCCTCTCCCACCGCGTCGGCCTGCGCGAGTTCGCCCTGAAGGACGGGCTGATGCGCATCAACGGCAAGCCGGTCTCGCTGCGCGGCACCAACCGGCACGAGATGCACCCGGTGCGCGGCTCCGCCCTCACCCGCGCGGACCTCGTCGAGGACATCCGCCTGATCAAACGCCTCAACATCAACAGCGTCCGCACCTCCCACTACCCCAACAACCCGCACTGGCTGGAGCTCGCCGACGAGTACGGCCTCTACCTCGTCGACGAGACCAACCTCGAGACCCACGGCATCCGCTCCCAGTACCCCGGCGACCACGCCGAATGGACGGCGGCCTGTGTGGCCCGCGCCCAGAACATGGTCCACCGCGACAAGAACCACGCCTCGGTCGTCATCTGGTCCCTCGGCAACGAGGCCGGCGGCGGCAGCACCTTCACCGCCATGCACGACTGGATCCGCTCCTACGACACCACCCGCGTCATCCAGTACGAGGGCGACGACCGCCCCGGCATCAGCGACATCCGCTCCGAGATGTACGACACCCCCGCCCGTGTCGAGGCCCGCGCCGAGGACACCGCCGACACCCGCCCGTACGTGATGATCGAGTACTCCCACGCGATGGGGAACTCCAGCGGCAACTTCAAGAAGTACTGGGACCTGATCCGCGCCCACGACGTCCTCCAGGGCGGCTGGATCTGGGACTTCGCCGACCAGGCCCTCGTCTGGCCCACCCCCGCCCGCACCCTGTTCACCGAGTCCGGGCCCGCCGCGCTGACCGGCGAGATCATCAACCCCAGTGGCCGCTTCAGCCGCGAGAAGGGCGTCGTCGGCGGCACCGTCTTCGCCCGCGACCCGCGCCTGGACCTCACCGGCTCCCTCACCCTCCAGGCCTGGATCACCCCCCACGTGACCGGCTACCACCAGCCGATCCTCGTCAAGGGAGACACCCAGTACTCCCTGAAACAGTCGGGTCGCACCCTGGAGTTCTTCATCCACGGCGGCGGCCAGTGGATCAGCGCGAGCTGGAGCGTCCCCGACGACTGGACCGGCCGCGAACACCATGTCGCGGGCGTCTTCGACGCCGACGCCGGCACCCTCGCCCTGTACGTCGACGGCACGGTGCGGGCCACCCGCGCCACCCCCGTGCGCCCCTCCGTCAACACCGCGCCGCTGTCCCTGGCCACCGACGTCGACAACCCGACCCGGGAGTTCAGCGGCACCGTCCGCGCCGCCCGCGTCCACGCCCGGGCGCTGACCCCCGCCGAACTCGCCTCCGACGACCAGCGCCCCGGCGACGAGGGCGTACGGTTCTGGTTCGACGCCGCCACCGTGGAGGTCACCGAGAAACGGCCCCGGGACACGACGTTCCTCGCCTACGGCGGCGACTGGGGCGACAACCCCAACGACGGCGCCTTCTCCGGCGACGGCATCGTCACCGCCGACCGGGGCCTCACCGGAAAGTCCGCCGAGGTCAAACGCGTCTACCAGGCCGTCGACGCCCGCCCCGCCACCGGTGGGAAGCTCACCCCCGGCGCCCCCGTCACCCTCACCAACGAATACCTCTTCACCGATCTGCGCGCCTTCGACGGACACTGGGAACTGCTCGCCGACGGCCGGACCGTGCAGCGCGGCCGGCTGAGCCGGGACCGGCTGACACTGCCGCCGCTGTCCGCCAAGGACATCACCGTGCCCTTCGACCCGCCGCGCCACCCCGCACCCGGAACGGAGTACTTCCTCTCCCTCTCCTTCACCACCCGCGAGACCACCCCGTGGGCGAAGGCCGGCTTCGAGATCGCCCGGCACCAGATCCCCGTCGACGCCGGCAGCCCCGCCGTCACCCCCGTGCCCCTCGACCGCGTCCCCGCCCTCACCCACCACGACGGCGCCACCTCCGTCACCGTCAGCGGCAAGGACTTCTCCGTCACCGTCGACAAGCGGACCGGCGTCATCACCTCCTACCGGTCCCGCGGCTCCTCGCTGATCACCTCGGGACCCGCCCCCAACTTCTGGCGCGCCCCCACCGACAACGACCGCGGCAACGGCCAGCACACCCGCAACCAGACCTGGCGCGACGCCGGCGCCCGCCGCAAGGTCACCAAGGTCGCCGTCCGGGCCCTCGGCGACCGGGCCGTCGAGATCACGATCTCCGGCACCCTGCCCACGACCACCGAGTCGACGTACACCACCACCTACACCGTCTTCGGCAACGGCGAGATCAAGGTCGACCACACCCTCCACCCGGGCGCGTCCACCCTGCCGTACATCCCCGAGGTGGGCTCGATGCTGTTCCTGCCCGCCCGGCTGGAACACCTGCACTACTACGGCCGCGGCCCCGAGGAGAACCACTGGGACCGCAACGACGCCACCGACGTCGGCCTCCACTCCGGCACCGTCACCGGCCAGGGCACCTCCTATCTGCGCCCGCAGGAGAACGGCAACCGCACGGACGTCCGCTGGGTCGCCCTCACCGGCCGCGACGGCACCGGACTGCTCGTCAGCGGCGAGCCGCTGCTGGAGTTCAACGCCTCGCACCTCACCCCCGAGGACCTCTCCGTCGGCGCCCGCCACGCCTACCAGCTCACCCCGCGCGAGGAGGTCGTGCTCCGCGTCAACCACCGTCAGATGGGCGTCGGCGGCGACAACAGCTGGGGCGCCCACACCCACGACGAGTACAAGCTCTTCGCCGACCGCGACTACGCCTACACCTACCGGCTGCGCCCCCTGACCGACGTGGCCGACGCGACGCGGCTCTCACGCCGGCCGACGGCCGGAACGCAGTAGCGCGCAGCCGCCGCCTGGGTACCGTTTCCCCACGGAACACGTAACGGTACCCATGGAACAGGAACCCCTCATGACCGAGCAGGACGAACGCTTCGACGTCGTGGTCCTCGGCGCCGGCCCCGGCGGCTATGTCGCCGCCGTGCGCGCGGCCCAGTTGGGCAAGCGCGTCGCCGTCGTCGAGGAGAAGTACTGGGGCGGCGTCTGTCTGAACGTGGGCTGCATCCCCACGAAGGCGCTGCTGCGCAACGCCGAACTCGCCCACATCTTCACCCACGAGGCGAAGACCTTCGGCATCAAGGTCGACGGCCAGGTCTCCTTCGACTACGGCGAGGCCTACCGCCGCAGCCGCAAGGTCGCCGACGGCCGCGTCAAGGGCGTCCACTACCTGATGAAGAAGAACAAGATCACCGAGTACGACGGCCGCGGCACCTTCCTCGACCCGCACACCCTCCAGGTCACCGGCTACGACGGCGAGACCCGCACGATCGGCTTCGAGCACTGCGTCATCGCCACCGGCGCCACCCCCCGCCTGCTCCCCGGCACCCGACGCACCTCCCGCGTCGTCACCTACGAGGAGCAGATCCTCGCCGAGGACCTCCCGCAGTCGATCGTCATCGCCGGGGCCGGCGCCATCGGCATCGAGTTCGCCTACGTCCTGCACCACTACGGCGTGAAGGTCACCCTCGTCGAGTTCCTGGACCGCGTCGCCCCGCTGGAGGACGCCGAGGTCTCCGCCGAACTCGCCCGCCAGTACCGCAGGCTCGGCATCGACGTCCTGACCTCCACCCGTGTCGACGCCATCGACGAGTCCGGGCCCCAGGTCCGGGTCACCGTCACCGGCCAGGACGGCACCCCGCGGATCCTGGAGGCCGACAAGGTCCTCCAGGCCATCGGCTTCGCCCCCAACGTCACCGGCTACGGCCTGGAGAACACCGGCGTCACCGTCACCGAGCGCGGTGCCATCGACGTCGACGGCCGCTGCCGCACCTCCGTGCCGCACCTCTACGCCATCGGCGACGTCACCGCGAAGCTGATGCTCGCGCACGCCGCCGAGGCCATGGGCGTGATCGCCGCCGAGACGATCGCCGGCGCCGAGACCATGGAACTCGACTACGCGATGATCCCGCGCGCCACCTACTGCCAGCCGCAGATCGCCAGCTTCGGCTACACCGAGGCCCAGGCCCGCGACCTCGGCTACGACGTCAAGGTCGCCAAGTTCCCCTTCACCGCCAACGGCAAGTCCCACGGCCTCGGCGACACCACCGGCTTCGTCAAGCTGCTCTCCGACGCGACCCACGGCGAACTCATCGGCGGCCACCTCATCGGCCCCGACGTCACCGAACTCCTGCCCGAACTCACCCTCGCCCAGCAGTGGGACCTCACCGTCCACGAGGTCGCCCGCAACGTCCACGCCCACCCCACCCTCGGCGAGGCCGTCAAGGAGGCCGTCCACGGCCTGGCCGGCCACATGATCAACATGTGACGGGCGCTCGCGATCCCGCCCGGGCGGCCGTTCACCCGTATGGGGCCGCCGCGGTCGCCCCGGCCGTGGGGGCGGGGTGTGCTGGCAGCGGCCGCGGGGAACGCCCCCGGCGGCCGTCGGCGCAGGAGCGGAAGGGACGCACCCGATGACCTCGCATTCCTCTCCCCACGGCCCCACCGGCCACACCCAGGGCGAGATCGGCACGGCGTGGTCCGTGCCTCCCGGTGGGCCGCGGGCCTCCGCACCGGCCACGCGGGACGGCTTCGCCTCCGGCGGGGTCACCTTCGCCGGCGTCCTGATGCTCTGCGGCGGCTTCCTCTGCGTCCTCCAGGGGGTCGCCGCGCTCGCCGGGGACGACGTCTACGCCCGCGTCGGCTCCTACGTCTACGAACTCGGCCTCACCGGCTGGGGCGCGGTCCACCTCGTCCTCGGCGTCCTCACCGCCGCGACCGGCGCGGCCCTGCTCAAGGGGATCGCCCGGGCCCGCTTCCCCGGCATCGTCCTGGCCGCGCTCGGTCTGGTCGCCCAGTGGCTGTTCCTGCCGTACGAGCCGCCGTGGTCGGTGACCGTGATGGGGATCGACATCTTCGTGATCTGGTCCCTGGCGATGCTCCCGGAGCGACAAGCCCCGCCGGTCCACCGCGCCTGAGCTCCCGGCCCGCCCGGGCATCAGCGCGCCCCCGACACCACCCGTCGGCCCAGAACAGCCAGCGGACCGCACAGCAGGAGCGCCGCCAGGGCCGCGTACCCGTGGGTCAGGGTGGTGGCCGTCGCGACCCCCGCCACCAGCAGGGGACCGCCCGCGTCGCCCAGTTCGCGGCCGAGTTCCGCCGCGCCCATGGTCTGGCCCAGCCGCTCCTTCGGGGTCGAGGAGGCCAGCGCCGCGAAACCGAGCGGGGTGATCAGACCCGTGCCGACGCCGATGAGCACCGCCGCCGACAGCACCCCCGTGAGCCCCGGCAGCATCGCGCACGCCAGCCCCGCCGCCGTGACGGCGGTGCCCAGCACCAGCCCGCCCCGGGCGCCGATCCGCCCGGCGTCCAGCGCCCGCCCCGCCCGGGGCTGCACCACCGCCGCACAGGCCGCCAGCACCGACACCGCCGCACCCGTCGCCACCGTCCCCAGCCCGGCAGCCGCCCCCGACACCGGCAGAAATCCCACCCCGACCGACAGCGCGGCGGTCGCCCCCGCGAGCCCCGCCGTCGGCACCAGGAACACCGGATCCGCCAGCCGCCGCGCCAGATCCACCACCGTCTGCCGGGCCTTCGGCAGCGGCGGCACGACGGGCACCGAGACCCACGCCCACACCGCCACCGCGGCCCCCAGCGCCGCGAGCACCCCGAACAGCAGCCGCAGCCCGCCCGCCCACACCAGCACCCCGCCGAGCAGCGGCCCCAGCGTGTAGCCGACGGACTTGTGGAAGCCGTAGCTCCCGAACGCCCGCCCCTGCCCCGCCGCGGGACTCAGCCGCGACACGAGCGCGGAGGCGGCCGGTGAGAACGCCGAGGCCGCCGCCCCCTGCCCGAGCCGCGCCGCCCAGAGCCCGCCGGGGGAGTCCACGACGACGTACGACAGGGAGGCGAGCGCGAAGGCGACGAGCCCGCCCAGCAGCACCGGCCGCGCCCCGACCCGGTCGGCGAGGGTGCCGAACACCGGCTTCAGGACGACCTCCGCACCGTCGTACAACGCCAGCAGCCCGCCGAGGACGAGCAGCGAGGTGACCGCGTCCTCGGAGCCGCCGCCCAGGTTCGCGGCGATGCCGTGCGCCCCGAACGCGGTGGTGAACCCGGCCGCGTACAACGGCCACAACCGTGGCCGGCGGGGGCCGGCTGCCTGATCCATGCGCGGCAGCCTAAGGGGTGTTTCGAAAGTCCCGCACAGCACCCGCGGCGCCCGGCACGTCCTCGCGCCGCACCGGCCGAAGCCCCAAGTACGTCCAGTACGAGGGCTTTCGTCCGGCACGCCGAGAGCACGCACCGGACACCGCGGGCACCGCACAGGACTTTCGAAACGCCCCCTGGTGCCCCGGCAGGCAACGTTGCGCGACGGGGCAAACGTTGCCTGCCGCGGCACCAGTGACCCGCCGCGCCCCAGGACAGAAGACGTCCATGTCGGATTCTCGCCAGCGCCGCAGCCGGGCGGTGCCTGATGCTGGACGCATGCAGAACGGGATGCACACCGACCGCGAGCGCTGTGTGCGCGCCGTGCAGTCGAAGGACGCGCGGTTCGACGGATGGTTCTTCACGGCGGTCCTCACCACCGGGATCTACTGCCGGCCGAGCTGCCCCGCCGTGCCGCCCAAGCCGGACAACATGGTCTTCCATCCGAGCGCCGCCGCCTGCCAGCAGGCCGGGTTCCGCGCCTGCAAGCGCTGCCGGCCGGACACCAGCCCCGGCTCCCCGGAGTGGAACCAGCGAGCCGACCTGGTCGCCCGCGCCATGCGGCTGATCGCCGACGGGGTCGTCGACCGGGACGGCGTGCCCGGCCTCGCCGCCCGCCTCGGCTACAGCACCCGCCAGGTGGAACGCCAGCTCCTCGCCCAACTCGGCGCGGGCCCCCTCGCACTGGCCCGCGCCCAGCGCGCCCAGACGGCCCGCCTCCTGGTCGAGACCACCGCACTGCCCATGGCGGACGTGGCGTTCGCCGCCGGCTTCGCCTCCGTGCGCACCTTCAACGACACCGTGCGCGAGGTGTTCGCGCTCGCCCCGAGCGAGCTGCGCGCCCGCACCCCGAAGAAGGGCCCGCCCCCTGCCGTCGACCCGGCCGCACCCACCCCCGGCGGCACCCTCCAGCTCCGGCTGCCGTTCCGGGCCCCGCTCAACCCCGACAACCTCTTCGGACACCTCGCCGCGACCGGCGTCCCCGGAGTGGAGGAGTGGCGGGACGGAGCCTTCCGGCGCACCCTGCGCCTGCCGTACGGGCACGGCGTCGTCGCCCTCACCCCGCGCCCCGACCACATCGGCTGCCGGCTCACCCTCACCGACCTGCGCGACCTCACCGTCGCCATCAGCCGCTGCCGCCGCATGCTCGACCTCGACGCCGACCCGGTCGCCGTCGACGACCACCTGCGCACCGACCCGCTGCTCGCCCCCCTGGTCGACAAGGCGCCCGGCCGCCGGGTGCCGCGCACGGTCGACGAGGCCGAGTTCGCCGTACGCGCCGTCCTGGGCCAGCAGGTGTCCACGGCGGCCGCCCGCACCCACGCGGCGCGCCTGGTCACCGCGTACGGCGAGCCGGTCGACGACCCGGAAGGCGGCCTCACCCGTCTCTTCCCGTCCCCCGAGGCACTGGCCGCCGTCGACCCCGAGTCCCTGGCGATGCCCCGCACCCGCCGCACCACCTTCACCACCCTCGTCCGTCACCTGGCCGACGGAACCCTCCACCTCGGCCCGGAGAGCGACTGGCCCGCGACCCGCGCCCGGCTCCTCGCCCTCCCCGGATTCGGCCCGTGGACCGTCGACGTCATCGCCCTGCGCGCCCTCGGCGACCCCGACGCCTTCCTCCCCACCGACCTCGGCATCCGCCGGGCCGCCCAGGAGCTGGGCCTGCCGTCCACCCCGGCGGCCCTCACGGCCCGCGCGGCGGCCTGGCGTCCCTGGCGGGCGTACGCGGTCCAGTACCTGTGGGCGACCGACAGCCACCCGATCAACTTCCTTCCCGTCTGAGGACGTTCCGATGAAGAAGCACACCGTCATCGACAGCCCCTACGGCCCCCTCACCCTCGTCGCCGACGACGGCGTGCTGTGCGGCCTCTACATGACCGGACAGCGCCACCGGCCGGCCGAGGAGAGCTTCGGACCGCGTGACGACACCCTCTTCCGCGAGGCCGAGGACCAGTTGGAGGCGTATTTCGAGGGAGGGCTGAAGGAGTTCACCCTCCCGCTCCGCCTCGACGGGGGCACCCCGTTCCAGCGCACGGTGTGGGAACAGCTCCGCAGGATCCCCTACGGCGAGACCCGCTCCTACGGCGAACTCGCCGCGTTCCTCGGCAACCCGGGGGCCTCCCGGGCGGTAGGCCTCGCCAACGGCAAGAACCCGATCGGGATCATCGTCCCCTGTCACCGCGTCGTGGGCGCGAACGGCAGCCTCACCGGCTACGGCGGCGGCCTCGACCGCAAGCAGCGCCTGCTGGACTTCGAGACCGGCACGGCCCTGTTCTGACGGCTCAGCCCCGTCCTGACCGCTCACCCTCGCAGATCGCCGCCAGGTCCGCGCCCGCCCGGAGCAGCGCCACGGTCCTGTCGGCGATCCGGTCGAGCCGTTGCCCCAGGAGGCGTGCGGTGTCCTCCAGCCCGTCGAGCCGGTCGAGGGAGCCCATGATCTCGCGCACGGCGGGAATGCCGTAGCCGCTGCCGCGCAGCGCCGCGACGACACGGGCCGCCCGGACCGCCGCGAGACCGTACCGGCGGGCCCGCAGCGTGGTCACCCGCTCGGGCGCGACCAGCCCCTCCTGCTCCCAGAACCGCAGGGTGGAGGGACGGACCCCCAGCGCTCCCGCCAGCTCGGTGATCGTCATGGCGTCGCTGTCGCGCTCCGCCCCACCGGTCCCGGCCTCGTCCCGGATCGCCCGCAACGCCTCCTCGGCGCGCAGCGCCTCGTCGCGTTCCCGCGCCAGCCGGACATGCAGCGCGCTGACGGCCGCAGCGGCCTCAGCGAGCGTCCGTGTCCGCACCCGGGCGAGCAGCCGCCGGGCCTCGACGGGCCCGACCGCCCCCGCGAGTCCCCGGTAGGCGCGCAGCGCGTGCACATGCGCCGGGGTGTAGGCGCGGTAGCCGTTGGCCGCCCGCACGGCCGGCGGAATCACACCGAGCCGCTCCAGGTCCCGCACCTGCTGCACGGAGTATCCCGACTCCCGCGCCACGTCGACGGTGCGCAACGGCTCCCCTCCCCGCGACCAACCCCACACAAGCACTTGAAGGTCATGCTCGAACCATGAGTATGGAGCAGATCATCGCGACCGTGCGTTCCTTCGAGGGTGCCCTCGTGGTCGTCCCGGCCCCGGGTGGCGACCTTCCCGAGATCGCCTGGGGGGACGCGTTCTTCTACTACGCGCCCGACGGCCGGATGCCGCGGCGCGGTCAGCCGTACGGGACGATCGTCACCAAGGACTACCCCGACGACACCGCCTCCGGCCTCGACGCGCCGGGCCGCTGGCGGGTGAACGTCAAGGTCGACCGGCCGACGTTCGCCGAGCTGACCGGGGAGGACCCGCGCGCCCTCACCCGTCCTCGCGACCACGCGGCCGCCGACACCGTGCTGCCGCACCCCGTGTACGGCGGGCTCGGCTGGATCGCGGTCGTCGACCCCGCCGACAGGACGACGGAGCTGGTCCTGCGGCTTCTGCGCACGGCCCACGACACGGCCCGCGCCCGCTTCGGAGACTGAGCTCAGAGGGCCGGCGCGGCCAGCTCCCGCAGCAGGCGGGGCAGGGCGGTGCCGATGGGCTCGCGGACGACCTCGTCGGCGATCTCGTCGTACGGGGTCGGCTCGGCGTTCACGATGATCAGGCGGGCCCCGTGGTCGGCGGCGACCCCGGCGAGGCCCGCGGCGGGCTGCACCTGAAGGGTGGTGCCGACGGCGAGGAACACCGTGCAGGCCTTGGAGATCGCGAGCGCGTCGCCGAGGACCACCGGGTCGAGCCGCTCGCCGAACATGACGGTGGCCGACTTGAGGATCCCGCCGCACCGCAGACAGGGCGGGTCCTCCTCACCGGCCTCCACCCGGGCGAGGGCGTCCCGCATCGGCCCCCGGGCATGACACCCGGTGCACACCACAGCGTGCGCGCTGCCGTGCAGCTCGAGGACCTTGCGGTCGGGCATGCCCGCGCGCTGGTGCAGCCCGTCCACGTTCTGGGTGATCACCCTGACCGGGATCCCGGACCTCTCCAGCTCGGCGACGGCGAGGTGCGCCGCGTTCGGCTCGGCCCGCAGCGCCCCGGTCGCGCGCCGCATCTGCCACGACCGCCGCCGGATCTCCGGATCCCGCATGTAGTACTCGTACGTGACGAGCTTCTCGGCCTCGGGATCCCGCCGCCACAGCCCGTTCGGGCCGCGGTAGTCGGGGATCCCGGAGTCGGTGGAGATGCCCGCACCGCTGAGGAGGGCGACGAGTGGCCTGTTCATGGGCCGAGCGTAGGGCGCCCGAGAGCTCCGGGGCGAACGGATATCCGGCACCCCGGCCGGGCCTCAACAGGTCTGGTGGACGTACCCGCTCGTCCCCTTGGGCACGACCAACTGGTCACGGCGGACGACGCTGAGGGTGCCGCCCCAGCCGGAGCACGCCTGCGCCATGCCCTTCGCCGTGTACTCGACCACGAGCACGTTGTCGTCGAACGCCTCGGCGAACGCGCCGCACTCGTCGTACTCGGCGCACTCCTCCACCACGGCGAAGTCCAGGCCCACGGCCGCCCGGTCGGACACCAGCTCGACGGTGTTCTTCTGGGCGATGGCCAGTCCGTCGGCGTGGGCGTGCGCGGCCAGCAGCTTCATCAGCGCCTCGGCCTGGTCGCCCGTGAGGCGGTCCGGGTAGCGGGTGAAGGTGTCGTAGTTGTCGGGCTCGACGGCCTGGTAGCCCTTGGCCGCGCACCCGTCGATCCAGGTGTTCAGCACGGCGGCGATGCGCCGGCGCTTGGCGTCCGTGCGGATGTCCAGGATCGCCTCGTTCCAGTCCTTGTCGTAGACGACCTTCCCGTCGGCGTCGCGCAGCAGCAGGTCGGAGTCCCACTCGGCCTCCGCGCCCTCCTGCGCCTGGAAGGCGTTGATGTTGCAGATGGTGTAGAGCCCGGGCACGGGGGCGCTCTCATGGCTGCGGCTCACCACCCGCACGCCGGCCGCCGGGGCGTACGCGCCGCCGATCTGGTAGTCCCACGGCACGTGCTTCGGCGGCGGCGTCACCGTGGCGCGGGACGCGGACGCCGAGGGGGATGCCGGCGACCGGGTGGGGGACGCGCCGGCGCCGACCGGGGGCGCGGTGGGCGAGGGGGAGGCCGCGTTCAGCACGGCCGATCCGCCTCTCACCGCCACGATGCTCAGCCCGGTGACGGCGAGGACCGCCGCGAGACCGACGAGGACGCGCCGCCTCCGACGTCCGGAACCCCCACGGTTCACCGCCCCGGCGTCACGCCCCGCGGGCTCGACGGGATCCGCCACCGGCGTGACCGGTTCGGCCACCACGTCGGAGTCCGGCAGCGCCCGCAGCATGTCGCGCAGTTCACCGAGCTCGGGCCGGGCCGCCGGGTCCTTGTCCAGACAGCGTCGGGCGACGCTCCGCAGCGGTTCGACGACCCCGTCCAGGTCGGGCGCCTCGTACATCACCTGATAACCGGTCAGGTACGGGCTGCTGCCGTCGAACGGGCGGTTGCCGGTGGCCGCGTAGACCAGCAGCGACCCCAGCGAGAAGACGTCCGAGGCGCCGGTGACCTCGCGCGGCGCGGTGAACTGCTCCGGCGACATGAAGGGCGGGGTGCCGATCAGCCGGCCGGTCATGGTGAGAGCCTCGTTGTCGACGGCGTGCGAGATGCCGAAGTCGATGACCCGGGGCCCGTCCTCGGCCATCAGAACGTTGCTCGGCTTCAGATCACGGTGCACCACACCCGCCCGGTGGATGTCCCGCAGCGCCTCGACGAGCCCCAGCGCGAGCACGCGCAACGCCCGTCCGCGCAGCGGGCCGTCCTGGGCCACGACGTCCGACAGGGTGCGGCCCGGGACGTACAGGGTCGCCATCCACGGCTGCGCGCCGTCCGGATCCGCGTCCACCACCGGGGCCGTGAACGCCCCGCTGACCCGGCGGGCCGCCGCCACCTCCTGCCGGAAGCGGGTGCGGAACTCCTGGTCCTGCGCGTACGGCGGGTGCACGACCTTCACCGCGACCTGCCGCCCCGAGTCCGAACGCCCCAGATAGACGACGCCCATGCCGCCGCTGCCGAGCCGGTCGACCAGCGCATAGCCGCCCATGGATTCCGGATCGCCGGGGCTCAGCGACATCGCGCGTCACCTTTTCCAAGTGCCGGGCTTCGAAAAGCTGTTCAGGGGGCAACAGACTAGGTGTATTGACCCGCAGGGTTGTTGACTCGGGTGATGGGTGGCTGGCCTCCGAGTGCGGTGTGGCAGCGATGGTAGTTGTAGGTGTGGAGGAAGTCGGCCAGGGCTGCGGTGCGTTCGTCGTTGCTGGTGAAAGGCCGCAGGTAGGCCCACTCGTCGAGCAGGGTGCGGTTGAAGCGTTCGACCTTGCCGTTGGTCTGCGGGCGGTAGGCGCGAGTCAGCTTGCCGGTCGCGCCGATCTCGATGAGCACCTGCTTCCAGGCCAGGCCCTTGCGGTAGGCCCAGGCGTTGTCGGTGAGCACGCGTTCGATGCGGGTGATGCCGTGGGCGTGGAAGAAGGCGGCCGCGCGGGTGAGGAAGCCGGCGCAGGTGGCGACTTTCTCGTCGCGGTGGATCTCGCTGTAGGCGAGGCGGCTGTGGTCGTCGATGGCTGAGTGGACGTAGTCGAAGCCCACGCTGCTGCGGCGGGCGCGGCCGGCCTGGCGGCCCAGGACCTTGTGGCCGCCGCCGTCGGGGATGCGGCCGAGTTTCTTGACGTCGACGTGGATGAGTTCGCCGGGTCGGTCGCGTTCGTAGCGGCGGATGACCTGGCCGGTGGGCCGGTCGAGGAAGGCAAGCCGGTTCAGGCCGTGGCGGACCAGGATGCGGTGCACGGTCGAGGCGGGCAGTCCCAGGACGGGGCCGAGGCGGGCGGGGCCGAGTTTGCGGTCCTGGCGCAGCCGGCACACCCGGGCCTCCACGGCTGCCGCCGTGCGGTGGGGTGTCGTCAGTGGACGGCTGGGGCGGTCGTGCAGCCCCTGTTCGCCCTCCGCTTGCCAGCGGCGCATCCACTTGTGGGCCGTGACACGTGAGATGCCCATCTCGGCCGCGACATGCGCGACGGGGCGGCCCGAACGGACACGCTCGACGAGCAGCCGCCTGCCGTGAACGGTCAGCCGGGCATTACGGTGGGACACGAAGACCTCCGTGCGGTGTGTTCTTAGACAGCTCCACCACATCGGAGGTCTTCGCCATGTTCAAGACCCGCCAGTGTCAACAACGCTCGTGATCAATACAACTAGGCCGTGTCCGGCCGACCACTCCCGCGGGGTCGACGGACGCGCTCACCCCACCGGGCCGCGTCTCGACCATGACGCACAGGAGCGCCGCCGGGCGATCATGACGCACACCGCGCGCCCTGTCGACGCCCGTTGTTGTCTCCTTGTTGTCCGCCGACCGCTCCCGGGCCCGGGCTCCGCCTGTTACCGTCCCTGCATGGCCAAGGTCACCGTCTCCCTCCCCGCCGAGCTCGTCGTCGAGGTCATGGTCCTCTCCGGGGTCGGCAGCCCCCAGGACGCCGTCGAACTCGTCGTCCGCGACTACATCGAGCGCGGCCACCGCACCGAGGCCCGGGTCGCCGCGCGCGACGAGGCGCTGCGCGAGGTCGACGCCGAGCCGCGCGCCACCGAGGGCTGACCCGCAGCCCTCCCGCGCCCCCGAGGGCCGGTCAGTCCACCCGGCGGCCGTTCTCCAGCTCGACCGGGCCCGAGCCGTCAGTGAGGGTGTCCAGTGCGGCGAGGACGCGGTGGCCGAGGGCGCCCAGGAGGTGGGCGGTGAGGTCCTCGCGCGGTACGAGCCGCCAGGACAGCAGCTCTTCCTCCTGGAGCCGGATCGCCTTGAGGTCGTCCTCGTCGAGGACCCCGCCGTCGTAGAGGTACGCCACCAGCGGCGGCCGGCCCGGCCCGACCGACCAGTCCACCGCGAGCAGCCGGCCGAGCGGACGGTCGAGGCCGATCTCCTCCAGCGTCTCGCGGCGCGCACCCTCGCGAGGCGTCTCGTTCCGGTCGGACTCGATGGTGCCGCCCGGCAGCGCCCAGCCGTCGCGGTAGTTCGGCTCGACGAGCAGGACCCGTCCCCGCGCGTCCCGGAAGAGGGCGGCGGCGCCGGCCAGGACGCGGGGCAGGGTGGCGACGTACGCGGCGAAGTCGGAGGCGCTGGAAGCAGTCATCCCAGCAGGGTATCCAGGTCTCCCGGCCCTTTCGCGCGCCGAGCACGACGCGCGCCCGGCCCGAGCGCCCCTGCGCCCTCGCACGCCCCACCGCACTCCCGCACGCCCCCGAGGCTTCCGTTCCCCTACGTCTCCGCCAGTCTCACCGTCCGCTCCGCCAGTTCGCTGATGTGGACCCCGTCGAAGCCGAACACCGCGCTGTGCACGGTGTCCTGCAGGGGCTCCGTCCAGCGGGCCGGGATCGCCCGTGCGCCGGTCAGCACGCCGGCCACCGAGCCGGCCGTGGCGCCGTTGGAGTCGGTGTCCAGGCCGCCGCGGACGGTGAGGGCGATGGTGCGAGTGAAGTCGCCGTCGCCGTAGAGGAGGCCCGCGGTGAGGACGGCGGCGTTCGGGACGGTGTGGATCCAGCCGAGGCCGGCCGTCTCGTCGGTCAGGGTGGCCAGCGTGTCCTCCCAGGCCAGGCCCGCGTCGTGGAGGGCCGTGACCCGGCGCACGGTCCGGGCGAGGCGGCAGCTCGCGGGGACGACGCCCAGCGCCTCCTCGACCGCGCCGCGCACGCTCGGCGCGGTGAACGCCGCCGCGATCAGCGCCGCCGACCACATGGCGCCGTAGACCCCGTTCCCGGTGTGCGAGAGCACCGCGTCCCGGCGGGCGAGGGAGGCCGCCCGGTGCGGGGCACCCGGGCAGGTCCAGCCGAAGACGTCGGCGCGGATGAGGGCGCCGATCCACTCCTGGTACGGATTGTCGTACGTCGCCGTCAGCGGCGGTCTGATGCCGTTGGCGAGGTTGCGGTACGCGGCGCGCTCGGCGGTGAACGTCTGCAGATACGGCAGCCGCAGCAGCCACAGGTCGCCGACCGCCTCGGTGGTGAAGTCGAACCCGTGGGTCTCCAGCAGGTCGAGGCCGAGGATCGCGTAGTCGATGTCGTCGTCGCGGCAACTGCCGTGGACCCGCCCGCGCACACAGCTCCGCCACTCGGGCCGCAGCCGTCGGCGGTCCTCCTCGGTGGGCGGTTCGGGCAGGTAGTCGGTGAGCGGGAGCGCGTCCGCGCGGCGCAGATAGCCGTCGATGCGGTCGCGGGTCCACACCTCGCCCTGTTCGACGGGTTTGCCGAGCATGTTGCCGGCGATACGGCCGAGCCAGCCGCCGTGCACACGGTCGGCGAGGGCGGGCCCGGTGCCCTCGGGAGTCCCCATGGGGGTCATGGCTCCGGTCTACCCGATTCCGGGGGCCCGCGCGCGGCTTTCGCCGGTCCCCACCCGTCTTCCGCGCGGTTCGCACAGCCGGTCCTCAGGCTGTTCCAGGGTGCGGGCAACGCATGACGGCGGGGGCGTCCTCCGGTTAAGGTCACAGCGGCGCGACTGGCCCCTGACGTGCGCGGGGCCCGGAGAGCAAGGGGATGGAACGGTGGCGGACGCTGCAACGCAGGGCACCCGACGACGGGTGCTCGTGGCCGCGGACAAGTTCAAGGGGTCGCTGACGGCCGTACAGGTCGCGGAGCGGGTGTCGGCCGGGCTGCGCCGGGTCGTGCCCGACGTCGAGGTGGAGGCCCTGCCGGTCGCCGACGGAGGCGACGGCACGGTCGACGCGGCGGTCGCGGCCGGGTTCGAACGCCGGGAGGTACGGGTCGCCGGCCCTCTCGGGGACGAGGTCACCGCCGCGTTCGCGCTGCGCGGCGACACCGCCGTGGTGGAGATGGCGGAGGCGAGCGGTCTGCAGCGGCTCCCGGCCGGTGTCTTCGCCCCGCTGACGGCCTCCACGTACGGCTCCGGAGAGCTGCTGCGCGCCGCGCTGGACGCGGGAGCGCGCACGATCGTGTTCGGGGTCGGCGGCAGCGCGACCACCGACGGCGGCGCGGGCATGCTGTCCGCGCTCGGGGCGCGGTTCCTGGACGAGGACGGCGAGCCGGTGGCGCCGGGCGGCGGCGGACTCGCGAACCTGGTCCGCGCCGACCTGTCCGGCCTCGACCCGCGGCTGTCCTCCGTGGAGCTGGTCCTCGCCAGCGACGTCGACAACCCGCTGACCGGCCCGAAGGGCGCCCCGGCGGTGTACGGGCCGCAGAAGGGCGCCTCCCCGGACGACGTGGAGGCACTGGACGCGGCGCTCGCGCACTACGCGCGGGTGCTGGAGGCCGAGCTGGGCCCGAAGGCCGCCGCCCACGCGACCGCGCCGGGCGCCGGCGCGGCGGGCGGCATCGGCTACGGCGCCCTGCTGCTGGGCGCCCGGTTCCGGGCCGGCATCGAGGTGATGCTCGACGTCCTGGGCTTCGCCCCGTCCCTGGAACGGGCGGACCTGGTGATCACCGGCGAGGGCTCCCTGGACGCCCAGACCCTGCACGGCAAGGCCCCCGCCGGCGTCGCGGCGGCCGCCCGCGCGGCCGGCAAGGAGGTCGTCGCGGTCTGCGGTCGCCTCGCCCTCCCCCCGCAGGCCCTGGGCCGCGCCGGAATCCGCCGCGCCTACCCCCTGACGGAGCTCGAACCGGACGTCTCCCTCTGCATCACGGACGCGGGCCCCATCCTGGAACGCGTGGCGGAGCACATCGCCCGGGACTTCCTGACCTGACGGCACGGGCAGCGCCCCTCAGGGGCGCGGGGCTGTATCGATCTGCGGCTCCGCCGCGCGGGCGCGACAGGCCACGCGGCGGAGCACCCGAAGCACCAGAACAAGGGGCCCCGGACCAACCAGGTCCGGGGCCCCTCACATGGCTCGCATGCCGCTAGGGCAACTGCGCGGCCCGGGCCTCACGACGGTTGTCACGGAACGTGTTCACCCGCCGAGCCGTGGCGACCAGCGGAATCACCGCCCCCATGACGAGCTGCAGCGCGCAGCCGGTCTGCAGCAGCAGCTGACCGCTCGGCGCGTCGAACGCCCAGGCCGCCAGCAGCCCCATCGACAGCACGATCCAGGCGAGCACCGCGCCGGCGAGGCGGCCCCGCGGCTTGGGGTACTCGACCCGGCTCACCATCAGCCAGGCGGTGCCCAGGATGGCCAGCAGCGTCGCGACGAAGGGCAGCTCGAGCAGCACGATCGAGACGACGGTGAGCGCGCCGAACGGCGAGGGCATGCCCTGGAACATGCCGTTCGGCGGTGTCACGCACGAGAATCTCGCCAGCCGCAGCACCACGGCCAGCAGGACGACGATCGCGCCGACCGCCGCCACCCGCTGGTGGGCGTCGTCGGCGACCATGCCGTAGACCAGGACGAAGTACGCCGGGGCCAGGCCGAAGCTGATCAGGTCGGAGAGGTTGTCCAGCTCCGCTCCCATGGGGGAGCTGCGCAGCTTGCGCGCGACCAGGCCGTCGAACAGGTCGAAGACGGCCGCGCAGAGCATCAGGATGACGGCGGTGGCCGCGCTGTGGCGGGCCATGCCGGTCTCCTGGTCCCCGGTGAGGTGCGGGATCAGGATGCCGGTGGTGGTGAAGTACACCGCCATGAAGCCGCACGTGGCGTTGCCGAGGGTGAGGGTGTCCGCTATCGACAGACGCAGCGAGAGGGGCATCTCCTCCTCGTCGTCCGCGTCGTCGGCCTCGGGCACCCAGCCCGCCTGGGTCTCAGGGTCAATCACGGTCAATGCGAGTCACCCCCGCCACGGTCTTCTGGCCGACCTCGACCGCGACGTCCACGCCCTCGGGCAGGTAGATGTCGACGCGCGAGCCGAAGCGGATGAGGCCGATCCGGTCCCCCTGCTCGACCTTCGTGCCCTCGGGGAGGTAGGGGACGATACGGCGGGCGACGGCACCGGCGATCTGGATCATCTCGATGTCACCGAGCTCGGTGTCGAAGTGCCAGACGACGCGCTCGTTGTTCTCGCTCTCCTTGTTGAACGCCGGAACGAACCCGCCGGGGATGTGCTCGACGGACGTGACCGTGCCGGAGAGCGGCGCGCGGTTGACGTGGACGTTGAGCGGGCTCATGAAGATCGCGACCCGGGTGCGTCCGTCCTTCCACGGCATGATGCTCTGCACCACTCCGTCGGCGGGGGAGATGACCCGGCCCGAGGCGATCTCGCGCTCGGGGTCGCGGAAGAACCACAGCATGCCCGCCGCGAGAGCGGTGGCGGGCACGGCGACGGCCTTGGCGACGCCCGAGCGGCGGGCGCGGACCAGGCTGACGGCTGCGGTGGCGACGGTCGGCAGAAGCCACGGCGATGCTCCGCGCGCGAGGCGTGCGCCTACCAGGCGGTCGCGGTGTGCAGAGGTTTGGCTGTGGGGCATGGATGACCTTCGTAGCGGACGATGCCGCGCTTCGACGGGGGACGGCGGCTTTCCGGCGATCGTAGCGGTTGTGGGGCGCAACTGGGTAAGCCAGGAAGCCGAGTCGACAGCGGGGGGAAGTTGACGGGGTGTGATCTTCTTCTCGAAGAAAACACCCCCAACCCGGACATCTAGCCCTGGAATCGATACTCTTCGAGCAGTCGGCGCCCGATGATCATTTTCTGGATTTCGGCGGTACCTTCACCGATCAGCAGCATCGGGGCCTCCCGGTAGAGGCGCTCGATCTCGTACTCCTTGGAGAAGCCGTAGCCGCCGTGGATCCGGAAGGCGTCCTCCACGACCTCCTTGCAGTACTCGGAGGCGAGGTACTTCGCCATACCGGCCTCGAGGTCGTTTCGTTCTCCGGAGTCCTTTTTGCGTGCCGCGTTCACCATCATGGCATGCGCCGCCTCGACCTTGGTAGCCATCTCGGCGAGCTTGAACTGGATGGCCTGGTGCTGGGCGATCGCCTTGCCGAACGTGTGACGCTGCTGTGCGTAGCGGACGCCCAGCTCGAAGGCACGCTGAGCGACACCGCAGCCACGCGCCGCCACATTCACGCGTCCCACCTCGACGCCGTCCATCATTTGGTAAAAACCTCGGCCGGTGACCCCTCCGAGCACGCGGTTCTCGGGAATCCGCAGGCCGTCCATGATGAGCTCGGTGGTGTCGACCCCCTTGTAGCCCATCTTGTCGATCTTGCCGGGGATGGTGAGGCCGGGGCGGACCTCACCGAAGCCGGGCTCCTTCTCCACGAGGAAGGTCGTCATCGACTTGTGGGGCGCCGTGCCCTCGGGGTGTCCTTCGTCACTTCGGACCAGAACGGCCACCAGCGACGACGTACCGCCGTTCGTCAGCCACATCTTCTGACCGTTCAGGACGTACTCGTCGCCGTCCTTGACCGCCTTCGACGTGATCGCCGACACGTCCGAGCCGAGGCCCGGCTCCGACATCGAGAACGCGCCCCGGATGTCGCCGGCCGCCATCCGCGGCAGGAAGTGGTCCTTCTGCTCCTGCGTGCCGTGCTGCTTGAGCATGTACGCCACGATGAAGTGCGTGTTGATGATCCCGGAGACGGACATCCAGCCCCGGGCGATCTCCTCGACGCACAGCGCGTAGGTGAGGAGCGACTCGCCCAGGCCCCCGTACTCCTCGGGGATCATCAGGCCGAACAGGCCGAGTTCCTTCAGGCCGTCGACGATCGCTTGCGGGTACTCGTCGCGGTGCTCCAGCTCGGTGGCGACCGGGATGATCTCCTTGTCCACGAAGTCGCGGACGGTGGAGAGGATCTCCTGCTGGACGTCCGTCAGACCGGCGGTCTGGGCAAGTCGCGCCATGGCTACTTCTCCTGCTGCTTGAGCTCCGGGCGGCCGGGCTGCTCGCCGCCGCGCTCCTTGATGTACGTCTCGGTCGGCACCATCACCTTCCGGCGGAAGATGCACACGAGCGTGCCGTCCTGCCTGTAGCCCCTGGTCTCGACGTGGACGATCCCGCGGTCGTTCTTCGACTTCGACGGCCACTTGTCCAGCACGGTCGTCTCGCCGTAGATCGTGTCGCCGTGGAAGGTCGGCGCCACGTGCCTGAGCGACTCGATCTCCAGGTTGGCGATCGCCTTGCCGGAGACGTCCGGCACCGACATGCCGAGCAGCAGGGAGTAGATGTAGTTCCCGACCACCACGTTCTTGCCGAAGTCCGTCGTGTTCTCGGCGTAGTTGACGTCCATGTGGAGCGGGTGGTGGTTCATGGTGAGGAGACAGAACAGATGGTCGTCGTACTCGGTGACCGTCTTGCCCGGCCAGTGCTTGTACGTCGCCCCGACCTCGAACTCCTCGTAGGTGCGCCCGAACTGCATCGTCACGCCTCCGGGATCTCGAACGTGCTGGTGCGCTTCATGCCGGCCGCGCGGCCCTTGCCCGAGATGACCAGCGCCATCTTGCGGCTGGCCTCGTCGATCATCTCGTCGCCGAGCATCGCCGAGCCCTTCTTTCCGCCCGCCTCGGACGTGTAGTAGTCGTACGCGTCCAGGATCAGTTCGGCGTGGTCGTAGTCCTCCTGCGACGGCGAGAAGATCTCGTTGGACGCCTCGACCTGGCCCGGGTGGAGCACCCACTTGCCGTCGAAGCCGAGCGCGGCGGCGCGCCGCGCGACCTCGCGGTAGCCGTCGACGTTGCGGATCTGCAGGTAGGGGCCGTCGATCGCCTGGAGGTCGTTGGCGCGGGCGGCCATCAGGATCTTCATCAGGATGTAGTGGTAGGCGTCCGCCGGGTAGCCGGGCGGCTGCTCGCCCACGACGAGCGACTTCATGTTGATCGACGCCATGAAGTCGGCCGGGCCGAAGATGATCGTCTCGATGCGCGGGGAGGCCTGCGCGATCTCGTTGACGTTGTTCAGGCCCTGCGCGTTCTCGATCTGCGCCTCGATGCCGATCCGGCCGACCTCGAAGCCCATGGTCTTCTCGATCTGGGTCAGCAGCAGGTCCAGGGCGACGATCTGCTGCGCGTTCTGCACCTTCGGCAGCATGATGCAGTCGAGGTTCGGACCGGCGCCCTCGACGACCGTCACGACGTCACGGTACGTCCACTCGGTCGTCCAGTCGTTGACGCGCACGACCCTGGTCTTGCCCGTCCAGTCGCCCTCGTTGAGGAACTTGACGACGGTGTGCCGCGCCTCGGGCTTGGCGAGCGGGGCGCACGCGTCCTCCAGGTCGAGGAAGACCTGGTCCGCCGCCAGGCCCTGCGCCTTCTCCAGGAAGCGGGGGTTGCTGCCCGGGACCGCGAGACACGAGCGGCGCGGACGCAGACGGTTGACGGTCATGCGGGGACCTCCAGGGGGTCGAGCTTGTTCGCTTTGCGGATCTCGTCGACGATGCGGCCGATGATTCCGGTGATGTCGAAGTCCTTCGGGGTGAAGACGGCTGCCACTCCGGCGGCCCTCAGCTGCTCGGCGTCACCATTCGGGATGATGCCACCGGCGATCACCGGTATATCTGTGGCACCGGCCACACGCAGCCGCTCCAGCACGTCCGGCACGAGCTGCGCGTGCGAACCGGACAGGATCGACAGACCCACCGCGTGCACGTCCTCGGCGAGGGCCGCGTCCACGATCTGCTCCGGGGTGAGCCGGATGCCCTGGTAGACCACCTCGAAGCCGGCGTCGCGGGCGCGCACGGCGATCTGCTCGGCGCCGTTGGAGTGCCCGTCCAGACCGGGCTTGCCGACCAGGAAGCGCAGCTTGCCCGAACCGAGGTCCTCGGCGGTCGCCTCCACTTTGCGGCGGACCTCCGACATCGCCGAGCCCTCCTCGGCGGGGACCGCCACCGGCGCCGAGGAGACCCCGGTCGGCGCCCGGAACTCACCGAACACCTCGCGCAGGGCCCCGGCCCACTCGCCGGTCGTGACCCCGGCGCGGGCGCACTCCAGGGTGGCCTCCATCAGGTTGTCGGTGCCCTTGGCGGCCTCCTTCAGCCGCTCCAGGGCCTTGCACGGGCGCGGGTGGTTGAAGGGCGGCTGGTAGCGGGTGTCGCGCCAGTTCCGCAACGAGGCGACGACCCGCGCCTCGACCGCGGGATCCACCGTCTGGATGGCCGTGTCGAGATCGGCCGTCAGGGGGTTGGGCTCGGTCGTCTCGAAGATGTTGACGCCCACGATCTTCTCTTGACCGGACTCGATCCGGGCCCTGCGCTCGGCGTGCGAGGAGACCAGCTGCGACTTGAGGTAGCCGGACTCCACGGCGGCCATCGCGCCGCCCATCTCCTGGATCCGCCCGATCTCCGCGAGGGACTCCTCGACCAGCTTCGCGACCTTCGCCTCGATGACGTGCGAGCCCTCGAAGATGTCCTCGTACTCCAGCAGATCGCTCTCGTGCGCGAGGACCTGCTGGATACGCAGCGACCACTGCTGGTCCCAGGGGCGGGGCAGCCCCAGGGCCTCGTTCCACGCGGGCAGCTGCACGGCACGCGCGCGTGCGTCCTTCGACAGCGTCACGGCCAGCATCTCCAGCACGATCCGCTGGACGTTGTTCTCCGGCTGCGCCTCGGTCAGCCCGAGCGAGTTGACCTGGACGCCGTAGCGGAACCGGCGCTGCTTGGCGTCCTCGATGCCGTACCGCTCACGGGTGACCTGGTCCCAGATGCGGCCGAAGGCGCGCATCTTGCACATCTCCTCGATGAACCGGACGCCCGCGTTCACGAAGAACGAGATCCGGGCGACGACGTCACCGAACTTCTCGGCCGGCACCTGGCCCGAGTCGCGGACGGCGTCCAGGACGGCGATCGCGGTGGACATCGCGTACGCGATCTCCTGCACCGGCGTGGCGCCCGCCTCCTGCAGGTGATAGCTGCAGATGTTGATCGGGTTCCACTTCGGGATGTGGGAGACCGTGTACGCGATCATGTCCGTCGTCAGCCGGAGCGAGGGCCCCGGCGGGAACACGTGCGTGCCCCGGGACAGGTACTCCTTGACGATGTCGTTCTGGGTCGTGCCCTGGAGCCGGGTGATGTCCGCGCCCTGCTCCTCCGCGACGACCTGGTAGAGCGCCAGCAGCCACATGGCGGTGGCGTTGATGGTCATCGAGGTGTTCATCTGCTCCAGGGGGATGTCCTGGAACAGCCGGCGCATGTCACCGAGATGGGCCACCGGCACGCCGACCCGGCCGACCTCGCCGCGGGCGAGGACGTGGTCGGAGTCGTAGCCGGTCTGGGTCGGCAGGTCGAACGCCACCGACAGGCCGGTCTGGCCCTTGGCGAGGTTGCGCCGGTACAGCTCGTTGGACGCCTCGGCGGTGGAGTGGCCGGCGTACGTGCGCATGAGCCACGGCCGGTCCTTCTCCCGCCTGCCTGCGGCGGGCTGACGCTCAGTCATCTATGACCTCGGGTGTCTCAGATGTTGCGGAAGCGGTTGATGGCGTCGAGGTGCTGGGCGCGCATCTCCTCGTCGCGCACGCCGAGGCCTTCCTCCGGGGCCAGGCACAGGACGCCGACCTTGCCCTGGTGGAGGTTGCGGTGCACGTCGTAGGCCGCCTGGCCGGTCTCCTCCAGGTCGTAGACCTTGGAGAGCGTCGGGTGGATCTTGCCCTTCGCGATCAGCCGGTTGGCCTCCCAGGCCTCGCGGTAGTTGGCGAAGTGCGAACCGATGATCCGCTTCAGGGACATCCACAGGTAGCGGTTGTCGTACTCGTGCATGTAGCCCGAGGTCGAGGCGCACGTGGTGATGGTGCCGCCCTTGCGGGTGACGAAGACGCTCGCGCCGAAGGTCTCGCGGCCGGGGTGCTCGAAGACGATGTCGATGTCCTCGCCGCCGGTGAGTTCACGGATGCGCTTGCCGAAGCGCTTCCACTCCTTCGGGTCCTGGGTCTGCTCGTCCTTCCAGAACCTGTAGCCCTCGGCGTTGCGGTCGATGATCGCCTCGGCGCCCATCGACCGGCAGATGTCCGCCTTCTGGGGGCTGCTCACCACACAGATGGGGTTGGCGCCGCCCGCGAGCGCGAACTGGGTGGCGTAGGAGCCGAGTCCGCCGCTCGCGCCCCAGATCAGGACGTTGTCGCCCTGCTTCATGCCGGCGCCGTTGCGGGAGACGAGCTGCCGGTAGGCGGTGGAGTTGACCAGACCGGGGGCGGCGGCCTCCTCCCAGCTCAGGTGGTTCGGCTTCGGCATGAGCTGGTTGGACTTGACGAGCGCGATCTCGGCGAGGCCGCCGAAGTTGGTCTCGAAGCCCCAGATGCGCTGCTCCGGGTCGAGCATGGTGTCGTTGTGGCCGTCGGACGACTCCAGCTCGACGCTGAGGCAGTGCGCGACGACCTCGTCGCCCGGCTTCCAGGCGTTCACGCCGGGGCCGGTGCGCAGGACGACGCCCGCGAGGTCGGAGCCGATGATGTGGTACGGCAGGTCGTGGCGCCTGGTGAGCTCGCTGAGGCGGCCGTAGCGCTCGAGGAAGCCGAACGTGGACAGCGGCTCGAAGATCGAGGTCCACACGGAGTTGTAGTTGACCGAGGAGGCCATGACGGCCACCAGGGCCTCGCCCGGGCCGAGCTCGGGCAGGGGCACCTCGTCGAGATGGATCGACTTGCGCGGGTCCTTGTCGCGGGTCTCGAGCCCGGCGAACATCTCCGTCTCGTCCTTGTGGACGGTGATCGCGCGGTACGACTCGGGAAGCGGCAGGGCGGCGAAGTCGGCCGGCGTCGCGTCCGGCGACTGGATCGCGTCCAGGATGTCCTGAGTGGTCACGGTGTTGCCTCCGGCGGTGAGCGCCCTGAGGGAGGGGCGCTGAGGGTTGGTTCGGTGCTGTGCGGCAGCGCTTTGTGGCGCGGGAGGTTGCCTGTGACGCAGGCGTCCGGGCGCGCAGGTCATGAGCTGCGGGGACAGCCGGCGTACGAAAGGTCTCTGCACGCCGGCCGCCCGGACACCTTCAACGTATGACACCGCGTGTCAGGTCGCAAGGCACTGAGTGCCAGATCTTCGCCTCAGATGAAATCTTTACGTAACAAATGAGCGATGATCGATCGAACCGGGTCGGAAATCCACGCGAAAACATGCCCTGACATGCCAAAACGGCCACCCGGTCGGGTGGCCGTCATCACAGGGCTGCGGTGCGGGTCAGCGCTCCTTGAGCGCCTGTTCGATGGTGCGCATGACCTCGTGGAGCGGGGCGTCGGTGCGGGCGACCGTCACCAGCACCTCGCCCTGCGCGGAGACCGCGGCGGGGACCTGCCGGCCCGGTGCGCCGCCGTCGCGTCCCGCGCCGATGCCCGTCCCGAAGGTCCGGCGGACGATCGCGAAGGCGTGGTCGAGCTGTGCCTCGACGTCGCCCTGGCCGCCGGCCCGCAGCCAGCGCCGCAGGACGTGGTTGTGGGCGGTGACCACCGCGGACGCGGCGACCTCGGCGAGCAGCGGGTCGTCGTTGGCGTCGTCGTCGTGCGCGTGCTCGTCGAAGTGGCCGAGCAGATAGCGGGTGAACAGCCGCTCGTAGCGGGCCACCGAGGCGATCTCCGCCTCCCGCAGGGTGGGCACCTCACGGGTCAGCTTGTAGCGCGCGACCGAGATCTCCGGCCGCGCCGCGTACATCCTCATGACCTCCTTGATGCCGCGGCACACGGTGTCGAGGGGGTGCTCGTGGGCCGGGGCCGCGTTGAGGACGGCCTCCGCGCGGATCAGGGTGTCGTCGTGGTCGGGGAAGATCGCCTCTTCCTTGGAGCGGAAGTGGCGGAAGAAGGTGCGGCGGGCGACGCCGGCCGCGGCCGCGATCTCGTCGACGGTGGTCGCCTCGTACCCCTTCGTGGCGAACAGTTCCATGGCCGCGGCCGCCAGTTCGCGGCGCATCTTGAGCCGTTGGGCGGCCGCGCGGCTGCCCGCGGGACTCTCCGAGGCGTCGGGCGTGGCTGGTGTGCGGGGGGACCTGGCGGGCTGGGACATGCCCCGAACGTACTGCATGTGCGCAGCTCGGTGCGCAGGTCCGGGGTTTCCCCCGCCCCCGGCGGGCGGGGCGGAGGCGGGCCCGGCGGGCGCGAGGGGCCCGCCGGGGTCGAGCAGTCCGCCCCAGTCCCGGTCGCCTTCGAACCAGTCGCCGACGCCGTCAGCGGCGGGCATATTCGCGGAAACCCCGGCCCGTCTTGCGGCCGAGGCAGCCCGCGGCCACCAGGTGCTCCAGGAGCGGGGCGGGGGCGAGGCCCGGGTCGCGGAACTCGCGGTGCAGGACCTTCTCGATCGCGAGGGAGACGTCCAGCCCGACGACGTCGAGCAGTTCGAACGGACCCATCGGGTAGCCGCCGCCGAGCTTCATCGCGGCGTCGATGTCGTCCAGGGACGCGTAGTGCTCCTGCACCATCTTGATCGCGTTGTTGAGGTACGGGAACAGCAGGGCGTTCACGATGAACCCCGCACGGTCGCCGCAGTCGACGGCGTGCTTCCTGATCCGTCCGCAGACCTCGTGAACGGTCGCGTGGACGTCCTCGGCCGTCAACACCGTACGGACGACCTCGACGAGCTTCATGGCGGGCGCCGGGTTGAAGAAGTGCATCCCGATGACGTCCTGCGGGCGCGAGGTGGCGCGGGCGCAGGCGACGACCGGCAGCGACGAGGTGGTGGTGGCCAGGACGGCACCCGGCTTGCAGACCTTGTCGAAGGTCGCGAAGAGCTGCCGCTTGATCTCCAGGGCCTCGGCGACCGCCTCGACGGCCAGGTCGACGTCGGCGAAGGTGTCGTAGCTCCCGGCCGGGGTGATCCGCTCCAGGGTCTGCGCGGCGGCCTCGGCGGTCATCCGGCCCTTGTCGACCGAGCGCGCCAGGTTCTTGCCGATGCGGGCCTTCGCGGTCTGCGCCTTCTCCTCGCTGCGGGCGGCGAGGACGACGTCGTAGCCGGCCTTGGCGAACACCTCGGCGATCCCGGAGGCCATCGTGCCGGAGCCGGCGACTCCGACGCTGCGGACCTCGCGGCCGGGGGTGCCGGACGCTCCGGCGACGGGCGTCAGCGTGTCCGCGACGACGGTCGCGCTGCCCGGCGCCTCGTAGGTGTAGAAGCCGCGGCCCGCCTTACGGCCCGTCAGACCGGCCTCGCTGAGCTGCTTGAGGATCGGGGCGGGCGCGTGCAGCCGGTCGCGGGACTCGGCGTACATCGCCTCCAGCACCGTACGGGCCGTGTCGACGCCGATCAGGTCGAGCAGCGCCAGCGGGCCCATGGGCAGTCCGCAGCCGAGCCGCATCGCCGCGTCGATGTCCTCACGGGAGGCGTAGCGCGCCTCGTACATCGCGGCGGCCTGGTTGAGGTAGCCGAACAGCAGCCCGTCCGCGACGAATCCGGGGCGGTCGCCGACCGCGACCGGCTCCTTGCCGAGGTCGAGGGCGAGCTGGGTGACGGCGGTGACGGCGGCCGGCGCGGTCAGCACCGAGGAGACGACCTCGACCAGCTTCATCGCGGGCGCCGGGTTGAAGAAGTGCAGGCCGAGGACGCGCTCCGGGCGCGCGGACTCGGCGGCGAGCCGGGTCACGGACAGGGCGTTGGTGCCGGTCGCGAGGATCGTCTCGGGCCGCACGATCCCGTCCAGTTCACGGACGATCTGCTGCTTGATCTCGTACGACTCCGGGGCCACCTCGATCACCAGGTCGGCGTCGGCCGCCGCGCGCAGGTCGGTGGCGGTGCGGACCCGGGCGAGGGCGTCGGCGCGCTCGGCCTCGGTGAGCCGGCCGCGCCCCACGGCACGGGCGGTGGAGGCCTCCAGGGCGGCGAGGGAGCGGGCGGTGCGCTCCTCGCTGATGTCGATGCCGATCACCTCACGGCCGGCCTGGGCGAGGACCTCGGCGATGCCGGTGCCCATGGTGCCGAGGCCGACGACGGCGATCGTCCGGAGCGGGGACAGGGAGGTGTCGGAGAGGGGAGTGGCCATCGCGGGACTCCAGAAGAAGAGGTGACGACTGGGAACGCCCCCGGGTGCGCCGAGGGAGCCTCTGAAAGGCCTGGGCGCACCGGGTGCGGAAAACGGGTTGCGGGTGGTGCCGGGCTACGAGCGCACACGCCCGGTGCCGGTCGCCGGGGGCGCGCACAACGCCCTGCGGACGAACGGGATATCCGACCGGCCCTGTCCCGTGGCCGGGTCGTGCGTCGGTACGTGATACCGAACCGACTTCTCTCGCGGAGGCTGCGTCACCAGGCCGCCGCGAGGAGTGAGAACGAGTGGGTGACTCGCTCGTATGAGCTTAACCGGGGAGTAACGAGCGCGCCAGCCCCCGGTGATGTGACCTGTTTCGCTTCGGGCCGTCGGCGCCGGCGGCCGCCGTGCGGTGTCAGGCGCCCTTGTCAGGGCGGTCCGGTGCGCCGGGGGTGTCCGGTGCGCCGGGGGCGTGCGGGGCGTCCCTTCGGCGGAGGAGGTGGACGTAGGCGGGAGCGCAGGCGCCGACGCCGGCCGCCGCCACTCCGGCCAGGCCGACATAGGTGTTGGCGAACAGGGAGTCGCGCATCATCTGGTGGACGGCCAGGCAGACGCAGGCGAGGGCGACGGCGATCAGCAGGGCCATCAGCCACCTCAGGACCCGCAGGGCGCGGCCCGGGCGGGCGGGAGCCGGGGGGTGGTCGCTCGGTACGGGGTGCTGGCGGGCGGCGGGGGAGGCCGGGGGTGCGAGGTGATGGCCCTCGGTCCGCCGGGGGTGCGGGGGGCGGGGTGCGGGGAGGCCGACGTGGATGTCGGGTGTGTCGAAGGGCGCCTGCGGGTCGGTGCGGGGTTCCGCACCGTGGGAGGGCGGGGAGGCGGGGGAGGGGGTGCCCGGTTCCGGGCGGGGCCCGGGTATGGCCGTCGAGGGGTGCTGCTCCGGCACGGCGTCGTGGTGCGCGGGGTCCTCGTACTCGGGGGTGCCGTGAGGGGCCATCGGCGTGCGCTTTCTGTGCGAGTGGGGCGGGGGCGTCAGGGGGCCGGGGTCGCCGGGCCGGTGAGCACGGGCGCGAACGTCCGGCCGCCGTGCACGGGTGGGCTGACGTGAGCCGCAGGACGAGCGGGAGCCGTCCGGCGGTCGGACTCATTCGTTCAGGGTCCTTCGGACCCGCCGCCGTCCGATGGCTCGTTACTTATCGGTAGCAACGCTTTCGATCACTTTCTCACGGCCCGCCGTGTGGGGCCGGGGGCAGGCGGGAGCGCGTCAACAGAAGCCGTTCCTTTCGGTGTTGAGCGGCTCTGTCGTGCTGTTGACGGGATAGTACTGATGTCCTTGGTCATGTCTTTCGGATGGCGCGATTCACTGGTGCGAACGGCGCTGCGTCGAGAAGTGGCCGAACATGACCGTGCGTGCGCGGAGCTGTGCGTTCCGGCCCGCCGCCGCCGTCCGGGGTCCGCGTCATTGCCGCACGTCATCGGTCGGGAAGGGGCCGTGCGGGGAGGGGGAGGCGCGCGCCGGGGGCGCGGTGTGAGAGTGTTCGCGCCCCTGACGGGGCTCTCGATACGGCCCCGAATGCGCTCAGTTGTGCTTCCATGCGCCGTCGCGCGCCGTGCGTCCGCCCTGCCCCCGGCGGCTCCCCTAGGCTCGGACCATGGACGAAGAGTTGCGCTCCCTCACGGAACGCTTACGGCACGAGTCCGGCGGCACGGAGGCCTACGAGCGGCTGGCGGCCCACGCGGACCACGACGAACTGGCGGGCGTGCTCACCGAGTCGGGCCGGCCCCTGTGGGCCCGCGAGGTGGCCGCGTTCCGGCTGGGGCTCGGGGGCGACCGGCGCGCCTTCGAGGCGCTCGTCCTGCTGCTCAACCACCGCGACCCGCCGCGTTGCGCCTCCGCCGCCTACGCACTGGCCCGTCTCGGCGACCCCCGTACGGCCCGGGCCGCGGCCGCCCTCGCCACCAACGAACTGCGCGTCGCCTACGCCCTGCACCCCGTCCGCCTCCTGGTGGAGCTGCGCGCCCCGGAGTCGGTCCCCGCGCTGATCACCACCCTGCGGCGCCGGCTGACCCCGCAGGACCCCTACCGCAGGGTGGCCCTCGCCTGTGTGGAGGGCCTCGGCACCCTCGGCGACGCCCGCGCCCGCCCCGTCCTGAACGAGGCCCTGGCCCACCCACCCCTCGCCGAGGCCGCCGTCCACGCACTGGCCCGCATCCCCCACCAACGCTGAACGGCCCCCGCCCGCCACCCACACCGCCGCCCCACCCACCACGGGCCCCCGCCCCGGCCCGCGGAGGCTGCACCACTCGCCCGGGCCGACGCGGGCCCGTCGGCGCCGGGCCGCGCGCCCCGCCTCCGCTACGCCGGGCCGCGCCCCCGTTTGACGGCGCGGCGACCCCGCGAACGCCCGTCGTCCCTCCCGTCCCGACCGACGCCGGGCTGCGCCCCGCGCGACCCGACCGGGCCGACGCGGGCCCGCCAGTGGCGGGCTGTGCGGCCCGCTTCTGCCATGCGGGGCTGCGCCCCGCCGCCCGGCCGGTGTCGGCCTGCGCGGGGTCGGCCCGGCCGACGCGGGCCCGGAGCCACGTGCGCCTTGCCCCCGTCGGTGCCGCGCTGTGTGTCCCCCCTCAGCGCGGCGTCGGCCTCCGGCTGTCGACGGCGGCGGGTCCGCGTTCTCCTCGGTCTCAGCCGCGGAAGCCCAGGAGGCCGTGCAGGGTCGAGCCGTGGGCGGTGGGGGAGGCCACCTTTCCGGTCAGGGGCTTCGGGTCCGGCTGGGCCTTGCAGACCGCGTCCACCGCTCCCGTGCCGTGCGGGACCGTGCCGTCGGTCAGATAGGCCGCGAGGTGCTGGTCCAGGCAGCTGTTGCCGCTCAGGGTGATGCCGTGGTTCCCGCCGCCCTGCTCGACCACGAGGCGGGAGCCGTGCAGCAGGGCGTGGACGGTGGCGCCGCCCTCGTACGGGGTGGCCGCGTCGTCCGTCGCCTGGAAGAGAAGGGCGGGCGGCAGGGCGCCGTTGGTGATGTCCACCGGCCCCCGCGACCGGGTCGGCCAGAACGCGCACGGCGCGTTGTACCAGCCGTTGTTCCAGGCCATGAAGGGCGCCTTCCGGTACGTCTCCCAGTTGTCCGAGCGCCACTCCTCCCAGTCGCGCGGCCAGTGGGCGTCCCGGCACTGCACCGAGGTGTAGACGCTGTACCCGTTGTCCCCGGAGGCGTCCACGGCGGCGAAGTTCTTGTACGCCTGCACCAGCGGATCGGCGTTCTTGTCGTTGACGTACGCCGCGAACGCCTTGGCGAGGTGGGGCCAGTAGCCGTTGTAGTAGCCGCCCGGCAGGAAGGTGTCCTCCAGCTCGGCGGCGCCCACCGTGCCGCCCGCCGGCGTGCGGGCCAGCGCCGCCCGCATCGCGTACCACTTCGCCTCGACCTCGGCCGGGTCGCCGCCGAGCCGGTACGTGGTGTCGTACCGGGCGATCCACGCCATCAGCGCCCGGTGGCGGTCGTTGAACGCGAGATCCTGGGTGAGGTTGTCGTCGTACCAGACGCCCGTGGGGTCGACGATCGAGTCCAGGACCAGCCGCCGCACCCGCCGCGGGTACAGCTTGGCGTAGACCGCGCCGAGGTACGTGCCGTACGAGTAGCCGAAGTAGTTCAGCCGCGGCGCACCGGTGGCGGCGCGGATCGCGTCCATGTCGCGGACCGCGCTGACCGTGTCGATGTACGGCAGCACGCGCGCGTACTTGGTGGAGCAGGCCTTCGCGAAGGACCGCGCCCGCTTCAGGTTGGCCTCCTCGACCGCCTCGGTGACCGGTACGGAGTCCGGCCGCACGGGGCCGAAGTGGCCGGGGGCGCAGTCGAGGGCCGGGGTGCTTTTGCCCACCCCGCGCGGGTCGAAGCCGATGACGTCGTACTGGGCGGCGACCGCCTTCGGCAGCGACGAGGCGACGAACCCGGCGAGGGACAGCCCCCGCCCGCCGGGCCCGCCGGGGTTGACCAGCAGCGGTCCCTGGTACCTCTTCGCGGTGTGCGGGACACGGGAGAGCGCCAGGGTGATCCGCTCCCCGCCCGGGTCGTCGTGGTCGAGCGGCACCTTCAGCGACGCGCACTGCAGTGTCGGCTGGTCGGTGGTGGCGCAGGTCTTCCAGGTGAGTCTCGCCGTCGGAGCGGCGGGCGCGGAGGCCGCGCCGGCCGGCAGGGCCGTGACGGTTCCGGCCAGGACGACGGCGGTGGCGCACAGCACGGCTGCGCGAGTGTTCAAGGAGTCCTCCCAGGACGGAGGTGGCCCTCGAGGGCCGGGCCGCGTCGCTCACGGCCCTCGCGGCATCGTCCCGAAAAGATCGTCCGGACATACGTACGGCGCGGAGAGTTGACCCGATTGGGCGCGGGATGCGCTCGGACGCGCTCAGATCAGGGTGAGCTGGGTCGGTCCCGAGGAGGTGTGCTCCGGCGCGGCCGCGGGCGCGTGCTCCGGCGTGGGCCCCTCCTCCTGCTGCGGCGGCCGGATCCGGCGCGGCATCCCGGCGGGCGCGGGCCCGATGCCGTACTCCTGGGCCAGTTCGTGCACCTGACGGGTGATCCGGCGCTGGTACCACTTCGGGGCGTAGGCGCCGTCCGCGTACAGCCGCTCGTAGCGCCGCACCAGATACGGGTGGTGCTGCCCGAGCCAGGCCATGAACCACTCGCGTGCCCCGGGCCGCAGATGCAGCACGAGCGGGGTGACGGAGGTGGCCCCGGCCGCCGCGATCGCCCGTACGGTGGCCCGCAGTTGGGCCGGCTCGTCGGAGAGGAACGGGATCACCGGCGCCATCAGCACCCCGACGCCCAGACCGTGCGCGGTGAAGGTCCGTACGACGTCCAGTCGCCGCTCGGGGGCCGGGGTGCCCGGCTCCACGGTGCGCCACAGCTCGGTGTCGGTGAAGCCGACCGAGACGGAGAGGCCGACGTCGGTCACCTCGGCGGACTGCTTCAGCAGATCCAGGTCGCGCAGGATCAGCGTGCCCTTGGTCAGGATCGAGTAGGGGTTCGCGTGGTCGCGCAGGGCGGACAGGATGCCCGGCATCAGCCGGTAGCGGCCCTCCGCGCGCTGGTAGCAGTCGACGTTCGTGCCCATCGCCACGTGGTCCCCGTGCCAGCGCGGCGAGGCGAGCTGGCGGCGCAGCACCTCGGGTGCGTTCACCTTGACGACTATCTGGGTGTCGAAGCCGATCCCGGTGTCCAGGTCCAGATAGCTGTGCGTCTTGCGGGCGAAACAGTAGACGCACGCGTGCGTGCAGCCCCGGTAGGGGTTCACCGTCCATTCGAACGGCATCCGGGAGGCGCCCGGCACCCGGTTGAGGACCGTGCGCGCCCGGACCTCGTGGAACGTGATCCCGGCGAACTCGGGCGTGTCGAACGTCCGGGTCGTGACCGCGTCCGCGCCGAACAGCGCGGGGTCCGCCGCCCGGTCGTGGCGGGATTCCGGGGCGAGGTTGTCCCAGCGCATGACGCCTCCTCGGTAGCAGTGCCCATGCACCTGAACCCACAATAGAACATCTGTTCCCATGATCGTGCGAACGGGCGTCTGCCTCGGCGTTTCGACCACCCCCTGATCGTTTCCCCCACCCCGATTTGGGCGGCCGTGGAGCGGGGTGGTTGGCTTGCCCCGCCCCGGAAACCCCGAGCACCCCCGAGCAACACGGACCTGGAGGAACTTCATGGCGCAGGTCGAGGCCACCACCGAGCGGGTCGTCGCGGCGGACCCCGACAAGGTGTTCGACACGCTCGCCGACTACAGCGGCACGCGCGCGAACCTGCTGCCCGCCCACTTCAGCGAGTACGAGGTGCGCGAGGGCGGCGACGGCGAGGGCACCCTCGTCCACTGGAAGCTCCAGGCCACCAGCAAGCGCGTCCGCGACTGCCTCCTGGAGGTCACCGAGCCCACCGACGGCGAGCTCGTCGAGAAGGACCGCAACTCCTCCATGGTCACCGTCTGGCGCGTCACCCCGGCCGGCGAGGGCAAGGCCCGCGTGGTCGTCACCACCACCTGGAAGGGCGCCGGCGGCATCGGCGGCTTCTTCGAGCGGACCTTCGCCCCCAAGGGCCTCGCCCGTATCTACGACGAGGTCCTCGCCAAGCTCGCCACCGAGGTCGAGAAGTAACCACCCCCGGCCGACGACCGCCCCCCGGCGCCCCCACCGGTACGGGTGGATTGCCCCGACGACCGGAACGGCGCCGTAACCCGTCGCGCCTGCGCCGAGTTGCCGCTTCACGCGGGAACCGTGCGGCAGGTGCGACGAGGGGGGCGGCACATGGGCGGGACCCCTTCGGCGCCGGCGTCGGCCTGGCGACGCCCGCCCTCCTGCCCGCCGTGCGCCACGCCGCACCCCCGTCGACCGCGCCGCCGCCACCACGGCCCACACCTGGCTCCGCCTGCTCGGCGCCACCGCCCTCTCCGGCGCCCTCCTCACCGACACAATCGCCGCCCGCCCGCCCGCCCCCACGGCCCACACCTGCCTCCGCCTGCTCGGCGCCACCGCCCTCTCCGGCGCCCTCCTCACCGACACAATCGCCGACCGCCCGCCCGCCCCCACGGCGGCCGGCCCCGCCCGACCTCCGCTCCCTCGTTCCGCACCTCCTGCGCACCCTGCCCCCGGCCCGGCGCGACGCCCACACGGGCGCGTACGCCGACATCCCGCCGTGGATCTTCCTCCTCCTCGTCCCGGTGCCGCTGCTCGGGCTGCTCCTCGCCCGCCTCCTCAAGGAGACCCCCCTGCCGACCGGGGCCGCCTCCCGCCCCAGCGCCTAAACGGAGCCCGGGACCGTGACCGGACGCATCCTCGCCCGAGGCCCGCCAGGACGTCGAACTCGCCGGCGGCTCCGTGATCCGCGGCACCGTCCGCGCCACCGGCGGACGCGCCGTCGACGACGCGCGTGACCCTCCTCGACGCGGCGGGCCACGTCCTCGACACCCTCACCACCGGCCCCGACGGCGCCTTCCGCTTCGTCGACCTGTCCTCGGGCGAGTACACCCTCATCGCCACCGGACACCCGCCCGTCGCCGGCGTCCTGAAGATCTCCGGCGGCGGCCGCACCGGGCACGACCTGCGGCTCGGCCACGACGACTGACCGGTCGAACGACCCGGCGGCGTACCCCGGCGTGCTCCGGTGAAACCAATTACAGAATTGCCGCACATGGCGACCGGCGTGCGCCGTACGGTTGTTGCTGCGGACAGATCTTGCACAGCTCTGGGGAGAGAGGGCCTGGGCCATGGACCGTGGCACCGAGAGGGACGCACCTCCCAGCCGCGGAGCGAACAGCGCGGCGGTGGACGGCACCGCCGACCCCGGACGGGTCCCCCTGGCCGTGGTCGTCGTCGACCGCGACGGCCTCGTCTCCCACTGGAGCACCGGCGCACGCCGGCTCTTCGGCGTCGCCAAGGAGGAGGCGCTCGGCGAGCCCGCCATCGACCTGCTCCCCGTCTCCGGCGCCCTCCCCGAGCCCGGCGAGATCTACGGCGAGTACGGCGCCTACGACGGCCTGGGACCCGGCCTGGAGTCCTCCCTCGACCAGGGCCTCAGCTACCCCGCCGCGGGACGCGCCCGCCTCACCGTGCCCGGCCGGGAGGGGGAACGCGCCGACGTCCTGTGGTGGGCCTACCCGCTGGTCGGCCCCGGCCGCGAACGGCTGCTCGTGCTCGCCGCCGACGCCGCCGCACTGCACGGCGACCCACGGGCCGCGGACCCCTCAGGCCCGCTCGCGGTGGAACGCATCGCGCCCGGCTTCGCCCTGCACACCGACTTCCCCGGCGCCGAGGAACTCGCCCGCCGGCTCCCCGACATCCTGCCCAGCATGAGCGTCGGCGAGAGCGCCCGCATCGTCGCCCAGATCCTCGAACTCGGCTATCCCGTACTGGAGTTCAGCCAGAACGACCGGGTCCCGGTCACCCCCGACTGGGGCGTCGCCCGCCGCGTCGAGCGAAGAGCCCGCCGTGAACGCGCCGCCCGCGCCGCCGCCGAGGGCCTGTCCCTGCCCGACGACCTCACCGACGATCCCGCCGACGAGCGCGAGGACCTCGAGTACGCCGCCGTACGCGAGCGCCTGGAGTTCCTCAACGAGGTCAGCGGGCGGATCGGCACCTCCCTCGACCTCTCCCGCACCATCGTCGAGGTCAGCAAGGCCGTCGTGCCCCGCTTCACCGACGTCGCCGGCACCTATCTGCGTGAACAGGTCGTCGCCGGCGAGGGCTTCCCCGACGGCGTGCCGGACACCCGGACCATGTGGCACCGGGTGGCCGTCGAACACACCGACGAACCCGGCCGCTGGGACGACGTCGTCCCCGTCGGCGAGGCCATGCCCTTCCCCGCCCACACCCCGTTCTTCCAGTGCATGACCACCGGCCAACCCGTCCTCGTGCCCCGCATCAGCGAGCAGATGGGCCACGCCATCGCCTCGCAGTTCGAAAAGCGCGACATCCGGCCCCTCATCACCGGCCGCTCCATGCTCGTCGTCCCGCTCAAGGCCCGTAACGTCGTCCTCGGGTTCATGATCCTGCTGCGCCACCCCGAGCGCGCCGAGTTCAACGACATGGACCGGGTCACCGGCGCCGAACTCGCCGCCCGCGCGGGCCTCGTGCTCGACAACGCCCGCATGTACACCTACCAGGAGTCGGTCGCCGACACCCTCCAGGACAGCATGCTGCCGCACATCCCGCCGCGCCGGGCGGGCTGCGACATCGCCACCCGCTATCTGCCCGGCACCCTGCTCGGCCGGGTGGGCGGCGACTGGTTCGACTCCGTGAAACTCCCCGGCGCCCGCACCGCCCTCGTCGTCGGCGACGTCATGGGCCACGGCCTCAACTCGGCCGCCATGATGGGCCAGTTGAGGACGGCCGTCCAGACCATGGCCGCCCTCGACCTGCCGCCCGCCAGGCTCCTGCGCAACCTCGACGACCTGGCCCAGCGCCTCGGCGACACCTACCTGGCGACCTGCCTGTACGCCGTCTACGACCCGATCGCCGGCGAACTCCACCTCGCCAACGCGGGCCACATCCCGCCGGTGCTGGTGCGCGCGGCGGACGGCCGCAGCGAACTCCTCGACCTGCCCACCGGCGCCCCGATCGGCGTCGGCGGAGTCCCCTTCGAATCGGTGTGCGTCCGCGTGGAACCCGGCGACCGGCTGGTGATGTGCACCGACGGGCTGGTGGAGGTGCGCGGCGAGGACATCGGTGTGGGCCTGGCGACCCTGTGCGAGTCCGCCGCCCATCCGGCCGCCTCCATGGACGACGCCTGCGACACCATCATCCGCGCCCTCGCCGCGACCTTCACCGAGGCGGGCCGCGGCGGCCGCAAGGACGACGTGGCCCTGCTGATGGCCCGTCTCAGCGGCATCGAACCCGACGACGTCGCCGAGTGGCGCTTCCCCCTCGACCCGGCCGAGGTCCCCCGGGCCCGCGCCGTCGTCCGCGAACAGCTCCACGACTGGGGGCTGGCGAAACTGGCGTACCCGGCCGAGCTGATGGTGAGCGAGCTGGTCACCAACGCCGTACGGCACTCCCATGACCGGCCCGTCATCCTCAGGCTGATACGCGGCGAGACCCTGCTGTGCGAGGTGGACGACGACGACCACGACCTGCCGACCCTGCTGAGCGCGGGGCCCAAGGACGAGACCGGACGGGGACTGCGTGTGGTGAGCACCCTGGCCCGCGAGTGGGGCACCAGCCGCACGGGCACCGGCAAGTCCGTCTGGTTCGAGATGACTCTGCCGAGGCGCTGAGCAACTCCCTTTCCGTGCACGGATGTTGACTGCCGAGCCGGTCCCTTTCGACACAAGGGGCGCACAACGGCGTACGCGGCGCGGACCAGGCGTGAAGGAACCGCGCGCCCTGCTTGTCGCCGCACCTCCGGAGCGATAGACCGTACTCGCCCGTCACTCATGACGGATCGGCCTCGCACCCCTGGGGAGTTGGGATGAGCGTGACGATGCGGTACCGGGAGGCCTGGGAGGGCTTCTGGCGGGAGGCCCCCGACGACCCCGGGGCGGTCTTCTGGGACGCGGACCCGAACGTGACCGCCGCACTCCACCTCGCCCTCTTCGAACCCCATGTCGCCGACAGCGCCCTGCCGTTGGTGGACCTCGGCTGCGGCAACGGCACCCAGACCCGCTTCCTCGCCGACCGCTTCCCGAGGGTCGTCGGCGTCGACCTGGCCGCCGCCGCCCTCGACCACGCCCGGCACGCCGACCCCGCCGGCCGGGCGACGTACCGCCTGCTGGACGCCGCCGAGCAGGGCGCCGCGCAAGCCCTGCACACCGAACTCGGCGACTCCCACGTCTACATGAGAGGCGTCCTGCACCAGTGCGAGCCCGCCGACCGGCAGCCCCTCGCCGACGGGATCGCCGCGCTCCTCGGCGAGCGCGGCCGGGTCTTCCTCGTCGAACCGTCCGAGGCCGCGGGTGCCGTCCTCGGCGGTCTCGCCCAGGCCCCGGCCGGGCCGCCCCCGAAGCTCGCGCCGATCTTCCGCCACGGCATCGCGCCCGGCGAGGTCGCGGACGCCGCCGTACCCGTCCTGCTGGAGACGGCCGGGCTCACCGTCCTCGCGAGTGGGGAACTCCCCCTCAGGACCACCGAGTTCGGCCCGGACGGCACAGTGCTCGAACTGCCGTCGAAGTGGCTGGTGGCGGGGCGGGCCGACTGACCGTCGCGAGCCGGTCAGCCGGCGAGCCGCGCCAGCGTCTCCTCGAAGGGGACGGCGTCGCTGCCCGGCCGGTTGAGCGGCAGCCGGGCGAGCAGGGCCGCCATGCCGCAAGTGTTCGTCGCGCCCGAGAACACCAGACCGGCGCCGATCAGCCCCGACAGCCAGTGCGCCGGCGGCCACGCCAGACCCGCCAGGAACCCGGCGACGACCAGGGAACCGGCGGCGAGCCGCACCTGCCGGTCCATCGGCCAAGGGGTACGGGCACCGGCCCCGCGCTCCAGCGGGTGCCCGGCCGCGGCCCACGCGCCGGTGCCGCCCTCCAGCGTGGCCGCCGCGACCCCGAGGTCCGCGAGCCGGGCACAGCCCCGCGCGGACCGGGCCCCGGAGGCGCATACGATCAACAGGGGGCGCCGGCGTGCGGCCGCCGTCAGCGCGGCCGAGGCCTCGCCGAGCCGGTCCAGCGGCACATTGAGCGCGCCGGGCAGACGACCCGAGGCGTACTCGCCGGGTGTGCGCACGTCCACGACGGTGAACCCGTCCGGCCGGGCGGCCGCCTCAGCCGTGGTGAGGCTCGTCGGGGGGAGGGGGGCGGTCTGGGAACCGTTCACGGAACAGAACCTTTCTGGGGGGTGTTGTCCCGCACGGGTAGGATACCCGCGGGGGTATACAGGAGGAGGAATCGTGCAACTCGACATGTCGGCCGAGGAGCTGAAGTCCGCGCTCAACCGGCTGCGGCGTGCCCAGGGCCAGCTCGCGGGCGTGATCCGGATGATCGAGGAGGGCCGGGACTGCGAGGACGTGGTCACCCAGCTCGCGGCGGTCTCCCGGGCCCTGGACCGGGCCGGGTTCGCGATCATCGCGACCGGTCTGGAGCAGTGCATGACCAGCGAGGACCCCGAGGTCCGCGACTCCGCGCAGATGCGCGCCCGGCTGGAGAAGCTGTTCCTGTCGCTGGCCTGAGCGCAGAAGGCCGGGGGAGGAGGCCGGGGGAGGAGGTCCGGGGAGGCCCGGGGGGTCACAGCACGGCCGTCAGGCCCATCCCCGCCGCGACGGTCAGCAGTACCGCGCCGAAGATCCGCTGGAGGGTGGCGGGGGATACCCGTGCGGCCAGCCGCCGCCCGTCCCACGCCCCCAGCACGGCGGTCGCCAGGAACAGCGTGATCAAGTCCCAGTCCAGGCCGCTCGCCGTCCAGGCGCGCGCCCCGAGGGCCACCAGCGCGTTGGCGACGATCACCAGCAGACTCGTGCCCACGGCGGCCCCCATGGGGACGGCGAGCACCCCCACCAGCGCCGGTACGGCGAGGAACCCGCCGCCGACGCCGAGGAACCCGGTCACCGCGCCGAGCCCCGCCCCGGCTCCGGCCGCGCGGGCCGCCGAGACCGACGTACGCGCGCGTGGGGGGCGCCGGCGCAGCATCCGTACGGCCGCCACGGCGGCGAGCACCGCGAACATCGAGGTCAGTACGGTCTGCGGGATCCGCGCGGACAGGGCGCCGGCCGTCGCGGCGGGCACGACACCCGCCGCCGCGAACAGCAGCCCCGCCCGCCAGCGCACCGCCCCCACGCGCGCGTGGGCCACGAGGGCGGTCACCGAGGTGACGATCACGATGACCAGACTCGCGGTGGTCGCCGAGGCCGGGTCGAAACCCAGCAGGTAGATCAGCGCCGGGACGGTGAGGATGCTGCCGCCCGCCCCCAGCGCGCCCAGGGCCAGCCCGACCAGGGCCCCGGCGAGCAGGGCCAGCACAAAGGCGCTCACCGCACGGTCCCCGCTACCCCGCGCGCGTTCACGACGGGCAGGCCCAGGGCGGCCCACTCCCGCATGCCGCCGACCACATCCGGCACGGACACACCCCGCGCGGCGAGCAGCTCGGCGGCCTGCCGGGAGCGGTTGCCGGAACGGCAGATCAGCACCGGTTCGCGCCCGGCCGGCAGACCCGCCGAGCCGTCGATCCACGCGGAGAGCGGCAGATGGACGGCGCCCGGAGCGTGACCGGCGGCGAACTCACCCTCCTCACGGACGTCGATCAGCACGGCCCTGCCGTCGCGGAGCAGCCGGTGGGCCCGGGCGGGAGTGATACGGGATGCGGATGCGGATGCGGACATCGCGATGATCCAGTGTTCGGCGCGCCGTCAGGCACGAGCGGAGGGGCTTGCGGGAGCGGCGGAGACTGCCGATCCGGAGCGGCTTGCGGGAGCGGCGCAGGCCGCTGATCCGTCGCGGGCGGCAGGGGCGGCAGGGGCGGCAGGGGCGGCAGGGGCGGCAGGGGCGGCAGGGGCGGCTGGGGCGCCTGGGGTGGCGGGGGTGGCAGAGGTGGCAGGGGCGGCCGAAGCCGCCGGGCCGGTCGGGGTGGTGGTGAGGGACAGGCCGGCCTCGGCCGCCGCGGCGAAGCCGTCGTCGACCGCCACCACCGACCGGCCCGCCGCGTCCAGCAGGGACGCGGCGATCGCCGCACGCATCCCACCCGCGCAGTGCACCCACACCGTGCCGGGCGGCACCTCCGCCAGCCGCCGGTGCAGCTCATGGACGGGGACGTGGACGCTGCCCTCGATCCAGCCGCCGGCCCGCTCGCCGTCCCGGCGCACATCGAGCACGACGACGTCCGCGCGGCGCGCGCGGGCGGCGGCGAGCCCCGCGAACGTGGACCGGGGGAACGAGGCCGGCGCCGCGCCCTCGGGGAGCCAGTCGGCCGGTGAGCCGACGGCCGCCGCGGCCGGCCGGTCGATACCGACCCGGATCAGCTCCCGCTGCGCCCGGGAGACGTCCCCGGCGCTCGCGGCGAGCAGCGTCACCGGCCTGCCCCACGGGATCATCCAGGCGAGATACGTCGCGAGCTGCCCGTCGACCTCGAAGTTGAACGCCCCGGCCACATGCCCCTCGGCGAACGCCATCCGGCCGCGCAGATCCACCACCCACTCACCCGCCGCGAGCCGCCGGGCGAGCTCGGCCGCGTCGGCCCGCTGGGGCGGCGTCAGATCCACCGGCGCGGGCCCGCCCGCGTTGGCCGGGCCCATGTGCGCGTAGTACGCGGGCACGTCGTCCAGCCCGGCCAGCAGGTCCTTCACGAACGTGTCCACGTCCTGCGCCAGCGCCGGATTGGACGCCTTCTGCGCCCCGATCGTGGCACCCTCGCCGCCCGTCCGTCCGGCGGAGCAGAAGCTTCCGAAACCGTGGGTCGGCAGCACCGCCACCTCGTCGCCGAGCTCGGCCGCGAGCCGGTGCGCGGAGGCGTGCTGGGCCCGGGCCAGCCGTTCCGTCAGTCGCGGCTCGACCAGGTCCGGGCGGCCCACGCCACCGATCAGCAGCGAACCGCCCGTGAACGCCGCCACCGGCCGCCCCGACTCCTCGAGGAGGTACGCGGTGTGGTGCGGGGTGTGCCCGGGCGTGGCCACCGCGCGCAGCACCAGCTCCTCGTCGACCGGCTCCACGTCCCCGTCGGCGACCGGCACGCGCGCGTACGCCACCTCCGCCCCCGCCGGCACCAGGTAGCGGGCCCCCGTCAGCCGGGCCAGCTCCAGGCCGCCGCTCACGTAGTCGTTGTGGACGTGGGTCTCGGCGACGGCCACGATCCGCACCCCGCGCCGGGCCGCCGCGGCGATCACCCGGTCGATGTCCCGCGGCGGATCCACGACCACCGCGGCACGGGCACCGCCCGCCAGATGACTGCGGTTGCCCAGCCCCTCGGTCTCCACGACGTCGGCAAAGAACACGGCACTCTCCCTCGCTGAAAATTACCCCCGGGGGTATCTGGACACCACCGTAACAGAGATACCCCCGGGGGTATTCCAGGACTCCTGGAGGTCCGGGGTTCCGCGCGCACCCCGCTCAGCCGCCCCCCTGCACACCGGCCCCCGGCGGCCGGTACGGCTACCTCGGCGAGCGCGTCGGCGCCCTGGAGGGCGTACGGTCCGTCGAAAAACGCTCCTGACACTCCGCCAGGTGAAGCAACTGGCCCACGTCCGGAGCCGCCACCCGGGCGACCGGGGCACCGCCCCCTAGGCTCGGCAGCCTCCAGCGGAAGGGGCCCCGCACGTGAAGATCCTGATCAGCGCCGACATGGAGGGCGCCACCGGCGTCACCTGGCCGGCCGACGTGCTGCCCGGGACCCCCGAGTGGGAGCGCTGCCGGTCCCTGTTCACCTCCGACGTCAACGCGGCCGTCCTCGGCTTCTTCGACGGCGGCGCCGACGAGGTCCTCGTCAACGAGGCCCACTGGACCATGCGCAACCTCCTCCTCGAACGCCTCGACGACCGCGCCGAGATGCTCACCGGCCGCCACAAGTCCCTCTCCATGGTCGAAGGCGTCCAGCACGGCGACGTCGACGGCGTCGCCTTCGTCGGCTACCACGCCGGCGCCGGCATGGAGGGCGTCCTCGCCCACACCTACCTCGCCAACTCCATCACCGGCGTCTGGCTCAACGACGTGCGCGCCAGCGAGGGCCTCCTCAACGCCCACGTCGTCGCCGAGTACGGCGTCCCCGTCGTCCTCGTCACCGGTGACGACGTGGCCTGCGAGGACGCCCTCGGCTACGCCCCCGAGGCGCTGAAGGTGGCCGTCAAGGACCACGTCTCCCGCTACGCCGCGGTGTGCCGCACCCCGGCCCGCACCGCCGCCGACATCCGCGCGGCCGCGAAGGAGGCGGCTACCCTCGCCGGTCGACGGGATCCGGTCGACGGTGGACCGTATACGGTCGCCGTCGAGTTCGACGCCGCCCACCTCGCCCTGGCCGTCACCGTCGTACCCGGCGTGACCCGCACCGGCGAACGTAGGATCGCCTACACCAGCGGCACGATGTACGAGGGCATCCGCACCTTCAAGGCGGTCACCACCGTCGCCTCGGCCGCGATCGAGGAGCAGTACGGCTGAGCAGTAAGTCTGAGCAGTACGGCTGAGCGGCGGGACCGAACGCCGGCACGGGCACGGGAACGGAAACGGGAGCGGGATGACTGACGCGCAGGCACGGGACGAGGTCGTCCGGTTCACCTCCGACCTCATCCGCATCGACACCACCAACCGCGGCGGCGGCGACTGCCGGGAGCGGCCCGCCGCCGAGTACGCGGCCGCCCGACTGGCCGAGGCAGGCCTCGCACCGGCCCTCCTCGAACGCACCCCCGGACGCACCAACGTCGTCACCCGCATCGAGGGCACCGACCCCTCCGCCGACGCCCTCCTCCTCCACGGCCACCTCGACGTCGTCCCCGCCGAGGCCGCCGACTGGAGTGTGCACCCCTTCTCCGGCGAGGTCCGCGACGGCGTGGTGTGGGGCCGCGGCGCCGTCGACATGAAGAACATGGACGCGATGATCCTCGCCGTGGTGCGCGCCTGGGCCCGGCAGGGCCTACGCCCCCGCCGTGACATCGTCCTCGCCCTCACCGCGGACGAGGAGGCCGACGCCGAGGACGGCGCCGGATTCCTCGCCGACCGCCACGCCGCCCTCTTCGAGGGCTGCACCGAAGCCGTCGGCGAGTCCGGCGCGTTCACCTTCCACGACGGCGCCGGCCGGGAGATCTATCCCATCGCCGCGGGGGAGCGCGGCACCGGCTGGCTCCGGCTCACCGCCCGTGGCCGCGCCGGACACGGCTCCAAGGTCAACCGCGAGAACGCCGTCACCCGCCTCGCCGCCGCCGTCACCCGCATCGGCGAACACACCTGGCCACTGCGCCTCACCCCCACCGTCCGCGCCGCCCTCACCGAACTCGCCGCCCTCTACGGCCTGGAGAGCTCCCTCGACGACCCCGGATCCGTGGACGTCCTACTGAAGAAGCTGGGCCCGGCGGCCTCCCTCGTCGAGGCGACGGTCCGCAACAGCGCCAACCCGACCATGCTGGAAGCCGGTTACAAGCTCAACGTCATCCCCGGCGAGGCAGTCGCCCATGTCGACGGACGCTATCTCTGGGGCACCGAGGACGAGTTCACCGCCACCCTCGACGAACTCACCGGCCCCGACGTCGACTGGGAGTTCCGCCACCACTCCGTCGCCCTCCAGGCACCGGTCGACTCCCCTCTCTACGCGACGATGCGCGCCGCCGTCGAGGAGTTCGCCCCCGAGGGGCACGTCGTGCCGTACTGCATGTCCGGCGGCACCGACGCCAAGCAGTTCTCCCGCCTCGGCATCGACGCCGCCTACGGCTTCGCCCCGCTGAAGCTGCCCCCCGGCTACGACTACCAGGCGCTCTTCCACGGCGTCGACGAACGCGTCCCCGTCGAGGCCCTGCACTTCGGCGTCCACGTCCTCGACCGGTTCCTGCGCACGGCCTAGACGAGCGGGGAGAACGTGCAGATCCTGCCGTACGGTTCCTGGCCCTCACCCCTCGACGCCCAGCTCGCCGCCACCCAGGACGGGCGCCCCGAGTACGTCGGCTTCGTCGGCGACGAGGTGTGGTGGACCGCGCCGCGCCCCACCGAGGACGGCCGCCGCACCCTCGTCCGCCGCCACCCCGACGGCACCGAGGAGTCCCTGCTGCCCCCGCCGTGGAACGTCCGCAGCCGCGTCCACGAGTACGGCGGACACCCCTGGGCGGCCGTCGCCCTCCCGGACGGCCCGCTCCTGGTGTTCGTCCACCACACCGACCAACGCCTCTACGCCCGCGAACCCGGCCACGAGCCCCGTCCGTTGACCCCGCTCTCGCCGCTCGGCGCCGGACTGCGCTGGGCCGAGCCCCAGTTGCTGCTCGACCGGCGCGAAGTCTGGTGCGTGCTGGAGGAGTTCACCGGCCCCGCCCCCACCGACGTCCGCCGCGTCCTGGCCGCCGTCCCCCTCGACGGCTCCGCCGCCGAGGACCGCACCGCCGTCCGCGAACTCACCGACGACCACCACCGCTTCCTCACCGGCCCCCGCCTCTCCTCCGACGGCCGGTACGCCGCCTGGCTGGTCTGGGACCATCCCCGGATGCCCTGGGACGGCACGGAGGTGGTCGTCGCCGCCGTCACCCCGGACGGGACCCTGCGCGGGGCACGGGTGGTGGCGGGCGGCCCGGAGGAGTCGATCACCCAGGTGGACTGGCAACGGTCGACGGACGGCGGTATGCGATCTACGGCCGATGGTGTGCGGTCCACCGCCGACGGTATGTGGTCCACGGCCGACGGTATGTGGTCCACGGCCGACGGTCTGCGGTCCACCGCCGACGGCATGTGGTCCACGGCCGACGGTCTGCGGTCCACCGCCGACGGTCTGCGGTCCACCGGCCACAGCCCCCCGTCGGCGGACGACGGTATGCAATCGGCCGTCGATCGCATACAGCAACCCACCGACCGCCTCCTGTATGCAAGCGACCGCACCGGCTGGTGGAACCTCTACCGCGACCACCAGCCCCTCTGCCCCCGCGAGGAGGAGTTCGGCGGCGCCCTCTGGAAGCTGGGCCTGCGCTGGTTCGCGCCCCTGGACGACGGTCTCGTCGCCGTCGTGCACGGCCGGGGCGCCACCGCGCTCGGGATCCTGGACCCGGAGACCGGGGAGCTGGTCGACGCGGCGGGGCCCTGGACGGAGTTCGCGTCCACGCTGGCCGTGCGGGGGGACCGGGTGGTGGCGGTCGCGGCCAGTCCGCGGTCCGGCTACGAGGTGGTGGAGCTGGACGCGCGGACCGGGCGAACCCGGGTGATCGGGGCCGCGCACGTCGACCCGGTGGATCCGGCGTACTACCCCGAGCCGCAGATCCGTACCTTCGCGGGCCCCGACGGGCGGGAGGTCCACGCACACGTCTACCCGCCGCACCACCCGTCCTGCGCGGCCCCCGGTAACGAACTGCCGCCGTACGTGGTGTGGGCGCACGGCGGGCCCACCGACCGTGCGCCGCTGGTGCTGGATCCGGAGATCGCCTACTTCACCTCCCGGGGCATCGGGGTCGCCGAGGTCGAGTACGGGGGGTCGACCGGGTACGGGCGGGCGTACCGGGAGCGGCTGCGGGAGCAGTGGGGGGTGGTGGACGTGGAGGACTGCGCCGCCGTCGCCCGGGCCCTCGCCGACGAGGGCACCGCCGACCGCGGCCGGCTGGCGATCCGGGGCGGCAGCGCGGGCGGCTGGACCGCCGCGGCCTCGCTGGCCGGCACCGATGTGTATGCGTGCGGCACGATCCGGTATCCCGTGCTGGACCTGGTGGGCTGGGCGACGGGGGAGACCCACGACCTGGAGTCCCGTTACCTCGACTCGCTGGTCGGGCCACTCGCCGAGATGCCCGGCCGCTACGCCGAGCGCTCGCCGGTCGAGCACGCCGAGCGGATCACCGTACCGTTCCTGCTGCTGCAGGGCCTGCAGGACGTGATCTGTCCGCCCGTGCAGTGCGAGCGGTTCCTGGCCCGGCTCGCCGGGAGGGTGCCGTACGCGTATCTCGCGTTCGAGGGGGAGGGCCACGGCTTCCGGCGGGCGGAGACCACCGTGCGGGCGCTGGAGGCCGAGCTGTCCCTGTACGCTCAGGTGTTCGGGCTGCGCCCGCCCGGCATCCCCACCCTGGAGCTCGTGCAGTGAAGGACCTCGTCCGGCCGTCCCGGCTGGCCCCCGGCGCCCGTGTGGCCGTCGTCGCCCCGAGCGGCCCCGTGGCGGAGGAGCGGCTCCAGGCCGGGCTCGATCTGCTGCGCGGCTGGGACCTCGACCCGGTGGCCGCGCCCCACGTCCTGGACCGGCACCCCGAGCTCGGCCATCTCGCGGGCACGGACGCCGACCGGGCCGCCGATCTCCAGCGCGCCTGGTGCGACCCGTCCGTGGACGCGGTGCTGTGCGCCCGCGGCGGCTACGGCGCCCAGCGCGTCGTGGACCTGCTGGACTGGGAGGCGATGCGCGCGGCCGGGCCGAAGGTGTTCGTCGGGTTCAGCGACAACACCACGCTCCACGAGGCGTTCGCCGTCCGCCTCGGCCTCGTCACGCTCTACGGCCCGGTGGCCGCCGGCGTGGACTTCGTCAAGAACGCCCGCGCCCAGGACCATCTCAGGGCCACGCTCTTCTCCCCCGAGACCGTCCGCACCCTCACCTCCACCGCCCCCGGCCCGCCCCTCGCCCCCGGCCGCGCCCGGGGCGTCACCCTCGGCGGCTGCCTCACCCTCCTGGCCACCGGATACGGCACCCCGCACACCCGCGCCGGTGCCCGCGGCGGGTTGCTGCTGATGGAGGACGTGGGGGAGCGGCCCTACGCCGTCGACCGCGCCCTCACCCAGCTGCTGCGCACCGGCTGGCTGGACGGCGTCGCCGGGATCGCGCTCGGCTCCTGGGACCGGTGCGGGCCGTACGAGGAACTGCGGCCGGTGCTCGCCGACCGGCTCGGCGGGCTCGGGGTGCCGGTCGTCGAGGACCTCGGGTTCGGTCACCGCGAGGGCGCGCTGACCGTGCCCTTCGGGGTGGGCGCCGTCCTCGACGCGGACGCCGGCACCCTCACCCTGGACGAGCCCGCCCTGCGCTGACGTGCGGGACGGCGTCCCGCGGCCCACCCTGGAGGTATGAGCCCGAAGACGGCGAAGTCCGCGAAGATCCCCGGGGCCCACCGCGGTTCCGCCGGCTGGCGGGCCTCGCTCACGCCGGGCCGGATCACCATGCTGGTCCTCGCCGTGCTCACCCTGGTCTTCATCTTCGAGAACACCCAGGAGACCAAAATCAGACTGCTGATCCCCGAGGTGACCATGCCGCTGTGGGCGGCCCTGCTCGCCACGGCGCTGATCGGCGCCCTGTGCGGGGCGTATTTCTGCATGGGCCGCCGCCGGCGCTGACCGGCCGTAGGCTGACCGGATGCCGCACACCGCCTCCCCCTACCTCGCCGAGGGCCCCCGCGTGGGCATACGTCACTTCACCTACGCCGACGGGGCGGAGTTCACCGCGCGGGTCCGTGAGAGCAAGGACCTGCACCACCCGTGGCTGTTCCCGCCGGCCACCCCGCAGGCGTACACCGCCTACGCGGGACGGCTCATCGAGGACCCCACGAAGGCCGGGTTCCTCGTGTGCGAGAAGGAGGCGGACGGGGCCCTCGCCGGGTTCGTCAACATCAACAACATCGTGCACGGCGGTTTCCAGTGCGGTGCGCTCGGCTACGGCGCCTTCGCGCACGCCGCCGGACGGGGCCTGATGCGGGAGGGGCTGGAGCTGGTGGTGGGGTACGCGTTCGGGCCGATGCGGCTGCACCGGCTGGAGATCAACGTGCAGCCCGGCAACGCCGCCTCGATCGCCCTCGCGCGCTCCTGCGGGTTCCGGCTTGAGGGCTTCTCCCCGAAGATGATCCACATCGACGGGGAGTGGCGCGACCACGAGCGGTGGGCGCTCACCGTCGAGCAGCGGACTTCCGGTTGATCTTCATGGTGTCGAGGTCGGTCACCGTCGACCTCAGCGCGGTGAACCCGTAGCCCAGCTCCCGCAGGGCCGTCTCCGCGCGGTCCTCGGCGAGCGCGCCCGCCATCTCCTCGCCGTCCGCCGCGTCCGACTCCACCACGAACCGCATCGAGAAGTGCTTCAGCGGCTGTGGCTCGTAGGTGAGCGTGCCCTCCTCGGTGAAGCGCATGCTCGCCAGGCCGTGGTCGGCGGCCTGTGCGACCAGCCGGGCACGGGCCTGTTCGGTAAGACCGTCCCAGGTTCCCCGGACGATCACCCGGTAGGTGTGCCGCTCGCTCATGTCCGCTCCTCGCTCAAGTCGTTGGAGGGCCGAGGGTACGTCGGCGAGGACGCGGCGCATGCGGAATTTCGTCGTGGCCGACGCCCCCCTCCAACCTCGGCCCGCGCCCGCGCCGGCGCCGGTGCCCGGGACCGTCCCCGACTGCCACAAGCTGGCGGGTGCGCTGCGTGAGCAGGGGGTCCTGCGGCGGCTGGGCACGGCCGAGGGCGGGGTCGTCCCGCCGCGCTACGACCGCGGCGGCTGGCGGGAGGGCGACGGCGTCTTCAACGCGGCCGCCCTCACGACGTGCACCCGGCGGCTGGCCGACCGGATCGAACGGCACGTCCGGGCCGGCGGCTTTCCCGTCGTCCTCGGCGGCGACTGCTCGATCCAGCTCGGCGCGTCGCTCGCGCCGCGGCGCCTCGGCCGGTATGGGCTGGCGGCCGTCGACGCCTCGCCGGACTTCCGGCACCCGGGCAACTCCGACCGCGTCGGCGCGGCGGGCGGCGACCACGCCGTCCGGGTGCCGGGCGATCGGATTGCGGCCCACCGGGGTCGGCACCGGGCCCGCGACGATGTCCGCGCCGAACTCGGTGAGCGTCTTGTGGGCCTCGTCCACGTCCGCGACCGCGATCGTCGCCGCCACCGTGCGCAGCACCTCCAGGCTCCTGCGCCCGCCCGCTCATCAGCGGGAAGCAGCCGACGGCGCCCCCTGCACACCACCGCGTCCGAAACGCAGGGCCCCGGTGCCCGTGAGCCGCTCGTAGAAGGAGACCGCGGACCCCAGATCGTCGACACAGAACCCCGGGGTCGCTCCCGGAATGTCCGTACGGGGAGCCTGGTCGGGGCCGGCGCGGGCGGGGGATCCCTTCACCCGATCCCTGCCGGGCCCGCCCACCGGGACCGGGGCGTTACGGCGCCGTGACGGCGGGTACCCGGCGGCCATGGAGCGCATCGATCACCTGGAGCATCTGGACAAGCACCTCGTCGACGAGCTGGCGCAGGTGGCGCGCGAGACGATCCGCGACGAGCTGCGCGAGCAGACCCGCAAGCAGCGCCGCAGGGCCACGCTGTACGCGGCGTCCGGCGCCGTCGCCCTCTACGCGGGCGCGGCCCTCGCGCTCGCCCTCGGCCTCGCCCTCGACATCGGGCTGCCCGGCTGGGCCGCCGCGCTGATCACCGCCGTGATCCTCGGCGCCCTCGCGTACGCGCTGCGCGGCGCCGCCCGGCCCCACCCCGCCACCGGGCCGACGGCCGGGGGAGAGGCGCGGCTGAGCCACGCCGCCCGGAGCGCGGGACACGGCCCCGTCGCCGGCGCCATGCCGCCGGCCGGCCCCGCCGCCGGTCTCGGCACCCCGTACCCGCCGATGCCGCCCGCGCCGCCCGTCGCGCCCGGCGACCGGGCGCCCGTTGCGGGCGCGGACGGGATCGACCCCGAGAACCCGCACCACCGGGCGTGACGCCGGATGCGCACTCCCAGGGGGCCGCGCCGGAACGTGGTGGTGACCGGGGCCGCGGCGGGCGTCGGCCGGGCCACCGCCCGCGCCTTCGCCGCCCGCGGTGACCGGGTCGCCCTCCTCGCCCGGGGACGCACGGGGCTCGCCGCCGCCGCGGACGAGGTGCAGCGGGCGGGCGGTGAGGCTTTCGTCGTGAGCGTCGACATGGCCGACGCGAAGGCCGTCGAGGACGCGGCCCAGCAGGTCGTCGACGCGTTCGGCGGCATCGACGTCTGGGTCAACGACGCCTTCGCCGGCGTCTTCGCGCCCTTCACCGAGATCACCCCCGACGAGTTCCGCCGGGTCACCGAAGTGACGTACCTGGGCTATGTGTTCGGCACCCGGGCCGCCCTGCGGCACATGCTGCCCCGGGACAGCGGCACGATCGTGCAGGTCGGCTCGGCGCTCGCCTACCGGGGAGTGCCGCTGCAGTCGGCGTACTGCGGGGCCAAGCACGCGATCCAGGGGTTCAACGAGTCGCTGCGGTGCGAGCTGCTGCACACCGGCAGCAAGGTCCGTACGACGATGGTGCAGCTGCCCGCCGTGAACACCCCGCAGTTCGACTGGGTGGTGGACCGGCTGCCGGGCCGGGCCAGGCCGGTGGCCCCCGTGTACCAGCCGGAGGTCGTGGCCCGGTCGATCGTGCACGCCGCCGGGCATCCGCGCCGACGCGAGTACTGGGTGGGCGGCTCCACGGCGGCGACCCTGATCGCCAACGCGGTCGTGCCGGGGCTCCTCGACCGGTATCTCGCCCGGACCGGATACGACGCCCAGCAGGAGGAGGGCGGCCACGACAGCGGGCCGGGCAATCTGTGGAGCCCCGCCGACGGCCCGCACGGGCACGACCACGGCGCCCGCGGACGGTTCGACGACGAGGCCGTCGACACCAGCCCCCAGGCGTGGGTCTCCCGGAACCGGACCCGTGCCGGAGCCGGACTGCTGGCGGGAGGTCTGGGCGCCGCCGCCCTCGCGACGGCCCTGCGCCGCAGGCCACGCGCCTGAGCAGGACCGACACCGACAGGTCGGGCCTCCCCGCGGGGAGGCCTCACCGCACCCGGTACGGCTCCATCGCGTCCCTGCGCGGCGTCAGCCCGTGCCCCGGCGCCGACGTCGGGCGGATCGTCCCGCCGTACGGGTCCAGCGTCCCCTCGAAGAACAGCGACTCGATCCGCACATGGTCGTGGAACCACTCGACGTGCCGCAGGTTCGGCACGGCCGCCGCGACCGCCGCGTGGGCGTGCGGCGCGCAGTGCGCGGAGATGTCCAGTCCGTGCGCCCCGGCCAGGGCCGCGGCCCGCAGGAACCCGGTGACGCCGCCGCAGCGGGTGACGTCGACCTGGAGGCAGTCGACCGCGTCCGCCGCGAGCATGGCGGCGAAGTAGGGCAGGTCGTAGCCGTACTCGCCAGCCGTCACCTCGCACTCCAGCGCGTCCCGGACCAGGCGCAGCCCGGTCAGGTCGTCCGAGGACACCGGCTCCTCGAACCAGCGGACGTCCTCCTCGGCGAGGGCGCGCCCCACCCGGACGGCCTGCTTGCGGGTATAGGCGCCGTTGGCGTCCACGTACAGCTCGGTGTCCGGCCCCACGACCCGGCGGGCGGTGCGCACCCGGGCCAGGTCGCGCTCCACCGCCCCGCCCCGGTCCTCCCCGATCTTCATCTTGACGCGGGGGATGCGCCGCACCCGCGCCCAGTCGCGCAGCTGCTCGGTCAGACGGGCGTCGTCGTACGTCGTGAAGCCGCCGCTGCCGTACACCGGGACCTCCGTGCGGGCCGCGCCCAGCAGCCGGGTCAGCGGCAGGCCGAGCAGCCGGGCCTTGAGGTCCCACAGCGCGAGGTCGAGCGCGGAGATCGCGCAGGAGGCGATCCCCGGGCGCCCCGCGTTGCGGACCGAGCGCACCAGCGTCTCGTGCAGGGCCGGGAGGTCGAAGGGGTCGCGGCCCTCGGCCAGAGGCGCGAGATCGCCGTCGAGGAGGGCGCCGACCGCCGGCGGGCCGTACGTCCAGCCCAGGCCGGTCGTGTCGCCCGCCCGCACCTCGGCCACCACGACCGTCGTGGAGTCCCAGGCGAGGGTGCCGTCGGCCTCCGGCGCGTCGGTCGGGACCGTGAACACCGACACGGCGGGGCGGCGGAGTTCCATGGCGTCAGTCCCGCGTCAGCCGGGGCAGCACCTTCGTCCGGTAGAAGTCGAAGAACCCCCGCTGATCGGGCCCGATCTGGTTGACGTAGACCCGGTCGAAACCCGCGTCGGCGAACGCCGTCAGCGCGGCCACGTGCTCGTCGACGTCGTCGCCGCACACCGCCTTCTCGCCGACCGTCTCCTCCGTGATCAGCGGCTCCAGCTGCTCGAAGTGGCTGGGGGTGGGCAGGATCTGGGCCATCTCTCCGGGAAGGAACTGGTTCGACCACAGCCGGCGCACCGTGCGGACCGCCTCGGCGCGGTCCGTGCCGTAGCAGACCTTCGTGCCGCCGCTGACCGGCTTCGAGCCGCCGCCGCCCTTGCGGAACTGCTCCACCATCGGCTCCTCGGGCATCATCGTGATGTAGCCGTCGCCGACGCGCGCGGCCAGCGAGGTCGCCTTCGGGCCGAACCCGGAGACGTCGATGGGGACCGGCTCGTCGGGGACGGTGTAGAGGCGGGCGTTCTCCACCGTGTAGTGCGGGCCGTGGTGGGTGACCTCCTCGCCGGTGAACAGCCGGCGCATCACCTGGATCGCCTCCTCCAGCATCTCCAGGCGGACGTCCGCGGGCGGCCAGGTGTCGCCGAGGACATGCTCGTTGAGCGCCTCTCCCGAGCCGACGCCCAGCCGGAAGCGGCCGCCCGTCTGCACCGCCGAGGTGGCGGCGGCCTGCGCCACCACCGCCGGGTGCATCCGCACGGTCGGACAGGTCACGGCCGTCTCCACCGGCAGCGACACCGCCTCCGACAGCGCGCCGATCACCGACCAGACGAACGGGCTCTGGCCCTGGGCGTCGTTCCACGGGTGATAGTGGTCGGAGATCCACAGCGACTGGAAACCGGCCTGCTCCGCCATGCGTGCCTGTTCGACGAGGTCCGCCGGTCCGAACTCCTCACAGGACAGGAAATAACCGTACTCGGGCATGGGGGCACCTCCGCGCTGGGCTGGTCGGGCCCGCCCCGAGTACCCGGGGCGGCCCCGGGAAACCGGTGCGCGCCGGTGACCGCGGCCCGCCCCGCGCAGGTTTGGCGGTCCCGCCCGGGGGGACGCGGACATCCCGCACGACGACACCCGGAGGCGAACCGTGGCGCGACCTCGCAGCGTGAACGGCGGCGCAGGCGACGACGGGGCGGACGACCGTCACCACAACGCGGCGGTCGTGGCGCCGACCCCCGACGCCGTGACGGACCGCCCGGACACCGACGACCCACCGGACACCGACGAGGCGGACGACGCCGACGCGACGGTGGTCGCGCCGACCCCGCGCACCGCCGCCCACCGGCCCGGTGCCGGCCGTCCCCACACCCCCTCCGAAGGAGGCCACTAGCCCGATGGACACCGCCGAACTCACCGAACTCGGCCAGCAGTTGCGTGTGGACAGCGTGCGCGCTTCGGCCGCTGCCGGCTCCGGGCATCCGACGTCCTCGATGTCGGCCGCGGACCTGATGGCGGTGCTGCTCGCGCACCACCTGCGCTACGACTTCGACCGGCCCGCACACCCGGCGAACGACCGCTTCGTCCTCTCCAAGGGCCACGCCTCCCCGCTGCTGTACTCCGCCTACAAGGCGGCCGGCGCGATCGACGACGACGAACTGCTGACGTTCCGCACGCTCGGCAGCCGCCTCGAAGGCCATCCCACCCCGCAGCGGCTGCCGTGGGTCGAGACGGCCACCGGATCCCTCGGCCAGGGCCTGCCCGTGGCCGTCGGCATCGCCCTCGCCGGCAAGCGCCTGGACCACACCGGACACCGGGTGTGGGTGCTGTGCGGGGACAGCGAGCTCGCCGAGGGCTCGGTGTGGGAGGCCGCCGAGCACGCGGCCTACGAGCATCTGGACAACCTCACCGCGATCGTCGACGTCAACCGGCTCGGCCAGCGCGGCCCCACCCGGCACGGTCACGACCTCGACGCCTACGCCCGCCGCTTCCAGGCCTTCGGCTGGCACACCGTGCAGATCGACGGCCACGACGTGGACGCGATCGACCGGGCGTACGGCGAGGCGGCCTCCACCCGGGGGCAGCCCACCGTCATCCTCGCCCGCACCCTCAAGGGCAAGGGCGTGGCCGGCGTCCAGGACCGCGAGGGACTGCACGGCAAGCCGCTGCCCGACGCCGACGAGGCCGTCGAGGAACTCGGCGGCCCCCGCGACCTGCGGATCCAGGTCAACGAGCCGCCCGCCGCCCGGATGCTGCACTCCGTGCCCACCGGCCGGCTGGACCTGCCCCGCTGGGAGAAGGGCTCCGACGAGAAGGTCGCCACCCGTGACGCCTACGGGCAGGCCCTCGCCGCCCTCGGCACCGCCCGCCCCGACGTCGTCGCCCTCGACGGAGAGGTGAGCGACTCCACCCGCGCCGAGTTCTTCGCCAAGGAACACCCCGAACGCTTCTTCGAGTGCTACATCGCCGAACAGCAGCTCGTCGCCGCCGCGGTCGGGCTCTCGACGCGTGGCTGGGTGCCGTACGCCTCCACCTTCGCCGCGTTCCTCACCCGCGCCCACGACTTCGTCCGCATGGCGTCGGTCAGCGGTGCCGGCGTCAACCTCGTCGGCTCCCACGCGGGCGTCGCCATCGGGCAGGACGGGCCCTCCCAGATGGGCCTGGAGGACCTGGCGATGTTCCGGGCCGTGCAGGGCTCGACCGTGCTGTACCCGTGCGACGCCAACCAGACCGCGCACCTGGTCACGGCCATGGCCGGCCTCGACGGCGTCCGCTATCTGCGCACCTCTCGCGGCGGCGGCCCGGTGCTGTACGGGCCCGACGAGGAGTTCCCGGTCGGCGGCAGCAAGGTGCTGCGCGCCTCCGACCGCGACCGGCTGACGATCGTCGCGGCCGGCGTCACCGTCTTCGAGGCGCTCGCGGCGGCCGACGCGCTGGCTGACGCGGGCATCGCGGTGCGCGTCGTCGACCTGTACTCGGTCAAGCCCGTCGACCGGCTCACGCTGCGCCGCGCCGCCGAGGAGACCGGCTGTCTGCTGACGGTGGAGGACCACCACCCGGAGGGCGGCCTCGGCGACGCCGTCCTCGACGCGTTCCTCGACGGCCGCCCCCTGCCCCGTCTCGCCCGCCTCGCGGTCCGTACGACGCCGGGCTCGGCGTCCCCGGCCGAGCAACTGCACGCCGCCGGCATCGACGCCGAGTCGATCGCCGCGTCCGCCGGGCTGCTGGTGGAGACGGCGGTCGTGCCGTGACCCGCGCCGCCCCCGCCGACGTACGCACCGTGCGGGCGGGCCGGCGCACCGTGGAGGTGCACCGGCCCGGCAAGGTGCTGTTCCCCGTCGGCGGCGACGGCTCCGGGGGCGGCGCCGCGTACACCAAGGACGACCTCGTCGCGTACTACCGCTCGGTCGCCGTGTTCATGCTGCCGCACCTGCGCGAGCGCCCGCTGATGCTGGAGCGCCACCCCGACGGCGTCGACGGACCCCGCTTCTTCCAGAAGAACACCCCCGAGCACTATCCCCGGTGGATCACCCGGGCCGAGCTGCCGAAGGAGGACGGCACGGTCTGTCACACCGTGTGCGACGACTCCGCGACCCTCGCCTACCTCGCCGACCAGGCCTGCCTCACCCTCCACCGCTGGCTGTCGCGGACCGGGAGCCCCGAGCGGCCGGACCTGATGGTCTTCGACCTCGACCCCTCCGGCGACGGCTTCGGCGCGGTCCGCGACGCCGCCCGGTGGCTGCGCGACCTCCTGGAGGAACTCCGGCTGCCCGCCACCCTCATGACCACCGGCTCCCGCGGACTGCACGCGGTCGTCCCCCTCGACGGGGAGCACGGCTTCGACGAGGTGCGCGCCTTCGCCCGGGACACCGCCGACCTGCTCGCCGCCGAGCACCCCGACCGGCTCACCACCGCCGTCCGCAAGAAGGACCGCGGCGACCGCCTCTACCTCGACATCGGCCGCAACGCCTACGCGCAGACCGCCGTCGCCCCCTGGACCGTGCGCGCCCTGCCCGGCGCACCCGTCGCCGCGCCGATCACCTGGGACCAGCTCGACGACCCCGCACTCGGCCCCCGCCGCTGGACCGTCGCGGACGCCGTCGACCACGCCCGCACCCGCCCCTGGTCCGGCGCGCCCCGCCGCGGCCGCTCCCTGGGGCCCGCCCGGCGGCGGCTCGACGCCCTGCGCGGCGTCTGAGCCATTCCGGCGATTCGTGAAGGTTTGGCCAAGAGGCTTCGGGCCACCCGGAGGAAGAGATGGCCCTTCCGAGGAGAGCCCGAGGAGAGACGGCCATGTCCGACACGAGACACACACGGCGAACACGGACCCCTCACGCCGTACGGCGCCCGGACGGCGACGTACGGCGTCCGGAGCACAAGGACGGCGGCATGGCGGACGACAAGGGCCCGAGCCCCATGGAGGTGCTGCGCCAGGCGCGCTCGCAGCTGGCGGAGCTGACCGGCATGGACGCGGAGAGCGTCTCCTCCTTCGAACGGACGGAGGACGGCTGGGCCCTGGAGGTCGAGGTCATGGAGCTGGCCCGGGTGCCCGACACCATGAGCCTCATGGCGAGCTACCAGGTGGAACTCGACGCGGACGGCCAGCTCACCGGTTACCGGCGCGTTCGCCGCTACGAACGCGGACGGGCCGACGCACATCGCCCCGGCGGCCGCTAGGCCGCCGGCCCGCACCCGCACATCCCCCACACGTTCCCAGTCATCCCATCCCAGACAAGGAGGCGCGGTCGACATGACCGTTGTCCCGGCACAGCAGACCGGCGGCGGAGGCAGCAGCGGCCTCTACGACGTGCTGGAACTCGTCCTAGACAGGGGTCTCGTCATCGACGCGTTCGTACGGGTCTCCCTGGTCGGCATCGAGATCCTGAAGATCGACGTCCGGGTCGTCGTGGCCAGCGTCGACACCTATCTCCGGTTCGCCGAGGCGTGCAACCGGCTCGACCTGGAGGCGGGGCCGCGCAAGAGCCCCGGGCTGCCCGACATGGTCGGCGAGATCACCGAGTCCGGTGCGCGCGGCAAGTCCAAGGGCGCGCTCTCGGGCGCCGCGGAGACCATCTCGGACGCCTTCAAGCAGGCCCGTGACGAGGGCTCCGCCAAGGAGACCGAGTCCCGGCCGCGCGCCCGCAGGAGCAGCACGGCACGCCGGAAGGAGGAAGAGGAGTGAGCACGTACGTCTACGGCATCACCGCCCGCTCCCACGCCGACCTCTCCGACGGCCTGAGCGGTGTCGGCGACCCGCCGAGGCCGGTGCGCGTCCTGGAGGAGGGCGAACTGGCGGCGGTCGTCAGTGACGCCCCCGAGGACCTGCGGCCCAAGCGCAAGGAGCTGCTCGCCCACCAGGCCGTGCTGGCCGAGGCCGGCACCGACGGCTGTGTGCTGCCGATGCGGTTCGGCAGCGTCGCCCCCGACGACGCGGCGGTCACCGGTGTCCTCGCTGAGCGCGCGGAACACTACAAGGAGCGGCTGAAGGCACTCGACGGCAAAGTCGAGTACAACGTCAAGGCCTCCCACGTGGAGGAGGCCGTCCTGCACCAGGTGATGGCCGGCAGCCCGGAGCTGCGCGCCCTCGCCGAGGCCAACCGCCAGGCCGGCGGCGGCACCTACGAGCAGCGGATCCAGCTCGGCGAGATGGTCGCCGCCGCCGTACAGGCCCGCGAGGCCGAGGACGCGGCCGAGGTGCGGCGGACGCTGGAGCCGCTGGCCGCCGCCACCAGCGTGGGCCCCGAGTCCACCGGCTGGCTGGCCAACGTATCCTTCCTCGTCGACCGGGACGCGGCCGCCGGGTTCCTGGAGGCCGCCGAGGAGCTGCGCAAGGCGCACCCCCATCTCGAGGTGCGGGTGAACGGCCCGCTGCCGCCGTACAGCTTCGTCGAGCCGGGTCCGTCCGCGCCCGCCGGCGGCGCCGGGGAGTAGGTGCGCCGTGGGACTGATCTCGGAGGTGCTCCTGCTGCCCTTCGCTCCCGTGCGCGGCAGCGTGTGGGTGATCGGACAGGTGCTGCAGGAGGCGGAGCGGATCTATTACGACCCCGCCACGGTGCGGGCCGAACTCGGCCGGCTGGAGGAGCGGTTGGACGCCGGCGAGATCACGGAGGACGAGTTCGACCGGATGGAGGACGAGCTCCTCGACCGGCTGGAGATCGCGACGCGCAGAAGCGCGCCGACGGACGACGGGACGACACGATGAACCGTATGGGAATGGGCCTCGCGGTCGGGGCCGGATACTTCCTCGGACGGACGAAGAAGCTGAAACTGGCGCTCGCCCTCGGCTCCCTCGCGGCCGGCAAGCGCCTCAACCTGAGCCCCCGGGCCGTCGCCGACCTGCTGTCGCAACAGCTCAAGGACAACCCGCAGTTCAAGGAGATCGGCGGCGAGATACGCGAGGACCTGCGCGGGGTCGGCAAGGCCGCCACGGGCGCCCTCGTCGAACGCCAGATGGAGGCTCTCGCCGACCGGCTGCACGGCCGGACCGCCGAGGTCCGCGACCACCTGTCGGGCGTGGCCCCGGACGGCGGGGAGGACTCCGACGACGAGGACGAGCAGGCGCGGGACGAGGAGGAGCCGGACACCGAGGAGCGGGACGAGGAAGAGTCGGACGACGAAGAGCGGGACGAGGAGGAGCCGGACACCGAGGAGCGGGACGAGGAGGAGCCGGACGACGACGAGGCCGACGACGAGGCCGACGACGAGGCCGACGAGGAGGGGCCGGACGCGGAGGCCGGGGAGCGGACGCGCAAGCGGGCCGCCCGGAAGGCGCCCGCGAAGAAGGCGGCCAAGAAGGCTCCCGCGAAGAAGGCACCGGCGAAGAAGGCCGCGGCCCGCAAGCCCGCCGCGAAGCAGACCGCGGCGGCCTCCCGCGGCACGGGCGGCCGGGACGGCGGCGGGGAACGGAAGGGAGGCGGTGAGGGATGACCAAGCCCCTCGAATCCACGGCATCCTCGACCACCGAAGCGGCCCGCGGGGCCGCGAACGGGGCCGCGAACGGCGGGAATCCGCTCGCCGGGCTGGCCCACAGCGAGGCCGCCGACCGGCTGAAGGAGGAGGTCCAGGCCTATCTGTCCGCCCAGGCGGAACGGATGCTGGCGGGCGTGGGCCGCAAGCTCGGCGAGACCACCGGCAAGCTCAACGACATCGCCGAGGGCAACAGCCCCGGCTTCGCCAAGCTGGCCCTCGACGGCGGACGCAAGCTCGCCGAAGGCAAGGGCCCGCTGCGCAGCGCACTGGAACTGGGCGGCTCCCGCGTCAAGGACAGCGTGACCGGCGCCCTGAAGAACCTCGGCGGCGGCAAGGGCAAGGGCAAGGGCAAGAGCGGCGCGGGCCACAAGCCGGTCGTCATCATCGAGCAGATCGACGTCGGCGTGCCGCTGCGCACCGCCTACGACCAGTGGACCCGCTACCAGGACTTCAGCACCTTCGCCAAGGGCGTCAAGAGCGCCTCCCGGGCCGACGACACCGCCAGCGACTGGCAGGCGAAGATCTTCTGGTCCAGCCGCAGCTGGAAGGCGAAGACCACCGAACAGGTCCCCGACCAGCGGATCTCCTGGACCTCGGAGGGTGCCAAGGGGACCACGAAGGGTGTCGTCTCCTTCCACCGCCTCGGCGACCACCTGACTCGCGTCCTGCTGGTCATCGAGTACTACCCCTCGGGCTTCTTCGAGAAGACCGCCAACATCTGGCGGGCCCAGGGCCGTCGCGCCCGGCTCGACCTGAAGCACTTCGCCCGCTTCATCACCCTGAAGGGAGAGGCGGCCGAGGGCTGGCGCGGTGAGATCCGTGACGGCGAGCTCGTCCGCTCCCACGAGGACGCGGTCGCGGAGGAAGAGCGCCAGGAGGACGATGAGGGGGACGAGGAGCAGGACGGCCCCTACGCCGAGGACGAGGAGGACGAGGACGAGCGCCGCGACTCGGACGCCGAGCCCGAGGACGAGGACGCCTACGACGAGGAGGAACCCGAGGGCGAGTACGACGAGGAGCCCGAGGACGAGGAGGAGCCCGAGGACGAGGGCCGCAGCGAGGACGCCTACGACGAGGAGGAGCCGGAGGGCGAGGAGGAGGACGAACCCGAGGAAGCCTACGAAGGCGCCCGCGGAGGCCGGCGATGACCGTGCCGGGCCGGCTTCCGGAGCCGTACGGCCAGGGTGGGAGCGCGAATCTCGCCGACATCCTGGAACGCGTCCTCGACAAGGGGATCGTCATCGCCGGCGACATCCGGATCAACCTGCTCGACATCGAGCTGCTCACCGTCAAACTGCGGCTCGTCGTCGCCTCCGTCGACAAGGCCAAGGAGATGGGGATCGACTGGTGGGAGAGCGACCCCGACCTGTCCACCCGGGCCCGCCGCGACGAACTCGCGCGCGAGAACGCCGAGTTGCGTGCTCGGCTGGCCCGCCTGGAGGAACTGGCCCCGGCACGTGCCCCGCAGGACGTCCGTGAGGAGTCTCCATGACCGGACTGCGTTACGTCTACGCCGTGTGCCGACCGCTCGGCGCACCCCTGCAGGCCGACCTGACGGGCGTCGCGGGCGATCCGCCGCGCCTGCTCAGCCACCACGGCCTGATCGCCGTGGTCAGCCACGTACCGGAGCGGGACTTCTCCGAGGAGGCGCTGCGCCGCCATCTGGAGGACCTGGACTGGCTGGCCGCCACCGCCCGCGCCCATCAGCAGGTCGTCGACGCGCTCACCGCGGTCACCACCCCGCTGCCGCTGCGGCTCGCCACCGTCTTCCGCGACGACAGCGGCGTACGCGTGATGATGGAGCGGCGCGAGGACCACTTCCGCCGCACCCTGGACCGGCTGACCGGGCGCGTCGAGTGGGGGGTCAAGGTGTACGTCGAACCGGAGCCCGAGCCCGCAGCAGCCGCCCCACCGGCCGCGAAACCCGCCTCCGGGCGGGACTACCTGCGCCAGCGCCGACAGCGGGCCAGGGCGGCGGACGACACCTGGCAGCGCACCGAGCGTTTCGCCGGGCGGCTCCATTCCACGCTCTGCGCGCACGCCGAGGACGCCCGGCTCCACCCGCCGCAGAACTCCGCCCTTTCCGCGGCCGGCGCGGGACAGAATGTGCTGAACGCCGCGTATCTCGTCCCGCGCGCCCAGTCCGAGGAATTCGTCGAGATCGTGGACCGCACCAAGGGGGAGGAACCCGGAATTCGCGTGGAACTCACCGGACCGTGGGCCGCCTATTCCTTTGTCCAGGAGGGCGACGAGGAGTCCGGGGACGAAGGGGATTCCGGTGCGCCGGGGAAGCCGGGGGAGAGGGGATGACGGTCGTGGAGCGCCGTGAGGTCGCCCTGGTGGACCTGCTCGACCGGCTGCTGGCCGGCGGGGTCGTCATCACCGGGGACGTCACCCTGCGCATCGCGGACGTCGACCTCGTCCGCATCGACCTGAACGCGCTGATCAGCTCGGTCAACGACAACGTTCCGTCACCCTGGGGGGATGCACGGTGACCACCCGCCGCACACGGATGGACCTCGAACCCGACACCGTCGAACGCGACCTGGTCAAACTCGTCCTCACGGTCGTGGAACTGCTGCGCCAGCTCATGGAACGGCAGGCGCTGCGCCGCGTCGACCAGGGAGATCTGAGCGAGGAACAGGAGGAGCGGATCGGGCTCACCCTGATGCTGCTCGACGACCGCATGACCGAACTGCGCGAGCGCTACGGGCTGCGGCCCGAGGACCTCAATCTGGACCTCGGGCCGCTCGGACCGCTGCTCCCCAGGGAGTGACCCCCTAAGGATGTCTCACCACCTGTACCAACGGCCCCTGCCTCCCGCCGCGGAGGTCCCGCGGAAAAGGAATCCGAGCAGCCATACGACGAGCACCGCGAGGGCGATCCACCAGAGCAACTTCACCGCGAATCCGGCACCGAAAAGAATCAGCACCAACAGCAGAACCAGCAGGATGGGAACCATAGTGTTGAACCTCCTGCGTTCCGGGTTTCCGGGATTCCGTGAAATATCCGCGACTCAGGCGCCCTTTCGGCACAGAATCTCTCCGTGCAGAACGGCGAACCAGCCGTCCTCCCGCTCTCCCCATTCCCGCCAGGCCCGCGCGACGGCCTCCAGCTGCTTCGGGGTGGCGTGTCCGCCCTGCGTGGCGCGTTCCGCGTACGACGAGGCCACGGTGCGGTCGGCCCACAGCCCGCTCCACCAGGCCCGCTCCTGCGGGGTGCTGAACGTCCAGGTGGCGGAGGTCGCCGTGATGTCGGTGAAGCCGGCCTCCAGCGCCCATGCCTTCAGCCGCCGCCCGGCGTCCGGCTCACCGCCGTTGGCCCGCGCCACCCGCAGGTACAGGTCCTGCCAGTCGTCCATGCCGGGCGAGGCGGGGTACCAGGTCATCGCCGAGTAGTCCGAGTCGCGCACCGCGACGTACCCGCCGGGCTTCGTCACCCGCCGCATCTCGCGCAGCGCCTGCACCGGATCGCCGACGTGCTGCAGCACCTGATGGGCGTGGACCACGCAGAACGAGTCGTCCGGGACATCCAGGGCATGGACGTCCGCGACCGCGAAGTCGACGTTGCCGAGACCCCGTTCGGCGGCGGTGGCCCGCGCCTGCTCCAGGACGCCCTCGGCCCGGTCGACACCGGTGACGTGCCCGTCGGGCACCAGGGCGGCCAGGTCGGCGGTGATGGTGCCCGGCCCGCAGCCGATGTCCAGGATCCGCATGTGCGGCTTCAGTGAGCCGAGCAGATAGGCCGCGGAGTTGGCGGCGGTGCGCCAGGTGTGCGAGCGCAGCACCGACTCGTGGTGCCCATGGGTGTAGACGGCGGTCTCCTGTGCCTTCGGCATGGCTCTACCCCTCTTCTCGACCTGCAGGCCCCGGGCTCCGGGAGTCCGGGCGATGTCCTCACCGTACGCGCAGAGACCGCATCTTGAGACCATCTGTTTCGTCATCTGGACTGACGGAGTGTCATAAAGTGCCGGGCGTCGGTGCGGAGCGCACCTGGGTACCCTGAAGCCGCCGTCTCCCGCGCCGGGCGGCGTCCGCGACCGGGAGGGTCACCCGTATGCGCCTGCTGCTCGTCCGCCACGGCCAGACCCCCACGAACGTCCACCACCTCCTCGACACCGCCGTCCCCGGCCCCGGCCTGACCGACCTCGGCGGCCGGCAGGCGGCGGCCCTCGTCGACGCCCTCGCCGACGAGGACATCGGGGCGCTCTACGCCTCCACCCTCGTCCGCACCCAGCTCACCGCCGCCCCCCTGGCCGCCGCGCGCGGCCTGGACGTCCTCGTCCGCGAGGGCATCCGGGAGGTCTTCGCCGGCGACCTCGAGATGCAGCCCGGCGACTCCGAGCAGGCCGCCCGCTACATGCGCACGGTGTTCGCCTGGGCCGAAGGCGACCCGGATCTGCGCATCCCGGGCGGCGAGAGCGGCGCCGAGTTCCTCGCCCGCTACGACCGCGTGGTCGCCGAGGCCGCCGCCGGCGGCCACGCCACGGTCGCCCTCGTCAGCCACGGCGCCGCCATCCGCTCCTGGGCCGCCGCCCGCGCCCGCAACATCGACGTCCCCTACGCGGCCGCCCACCGCCTCGCCAACACCGGCACCGTCGTCCTGGAGGGCGACCCGGCGGCCGGCTGGCAGGTCCTGACCTGGGCGGGCGCCACCGTACGGCCGGCGGGAGAGGGCGGCCCGGCGGGCGAACCGGCACCGCAGAGCGGGGAGGATCCCGCGGCGGGGGCCCGGGCGACTTAAGCGTTTGCCGGTCGGCGCGCACGGCCCGCAGAATGCCTCCTCATGGGACATATGGAAGCCGCGCACCTCGAGTACTACCTCCCCGACGGGAGGGCGTTGCTCGGCGACGTGTCCTTCCGGGTCGGCGAAGGGGCCGCCGTCGCCCTCGTCGGCCCCAACGGCGCCGGCAAGACCACGCTGCTGCGCCTGATCTCCGGCGAACTGAGACCGCACGGCGGCACCGTCACCGTCAGCGGCGGGCTCGGCGTCATGCGCCAGTTCGTGGGCTCCGTACGGGACGAGACGACCGTACGCGACCTGCTCGTGTCGGTGTCCTCGCCCCGCGTCCAGGAGGTCGCCAAGGCCGTCGACCGGGCCGAGCACGCCATCATGACCGTCGACGACGAGGCCGCCCAGCTCCAGTACGCGCAGGCCCTCTCCGACTGGGCCGAGGCCCGCGGCTACGAGGCGGAGACCCTGTGGGACATGTGCACCACGGCCGCGCTCGGCGTGCCGTACGACAAGGCGCAGTTCCGGCTCGTACGGACCCTGTCCGGCGGTGAGCAGAAGCGGCTGGTGCTGGAGGCGCTGCTGCGCGGCACCGACGAGGTGCTCCTCCTCGACGAGCCCGACAACTACCTCGACGTCCCCGGCAAGCGCTGGCTGGAGGAGCGGCTGAAGGAGACCCGCAAGACCGTCCTGTTCGTCTCCCACGACCGCGAGCTCCTCTCCCGCGCCGCCGAGAAGATCGTCTCCGTGGAGCCCTCGCCCACCGGCGCCGACGCCTGGGTGCACGGCGGCGGCTTCGCCACCTACCACGAGGCCCGCCGGGAACGCTTCGCCCGCTTCGAGGAGCTGCGCCGCCGCTGGGACGAGAAGCACGCCCAGCTGAAGAAGCTCGTCCTCAACCTCCGCCAGGCGGCCTCCATCAGCCATGAGCTGTCCTCCCGCTACCAGGCCGCCCAGACCAGGCTGCGCAAGTTCGAGGAGGCCGGCCCGCCGCCGGAGCCGCCGCGCGAGCAGGACATCAGGATGCGGCTCAAGGGCGGCCGCACGGGCGTACGCGCCGTCACCTGCGCGCAGCTCGAACTGACCGGCCTGATGAAACCCTTCGACCTCGAGGTCTTCTACGGCGAGCGCGTCGCCGTCCTCGGCTCCAACGGCTCCGGCAAGTCCCACTTCCTGCGCCTCCTCGCCGGCGACGACGTGACGCACACCGGCGACTGGAAGCTCGGCGCGCGCGTGGTGCCCGGCCACTTCGCCCAGACCCACGCCCACCCCGAACTCCAGGGCCGCGCCCTCCTCGACATCCTGTGGAAGGAGCACTCCCAGGACCGCGGCGCGGCCATGTCCCGGCTGCGCCGCTACGAGCTCACCCAGCAGGCCGAACAGACCTTCGACAGGCTCTCCGGCGGCCAGCAGGCCCGCTTCCAGATCCTCCTGCTGGAGCTGGAGGGCGCCACCGCCCTCCTCCTCGACGAGCCCACCGACAACCTCGACCTGGAATCCGCCGAGGCCCTCCAGGAGGGTCTGGAGGCCTTCGAGGGCACGGTCCTCGCCGTCACCCACGACCGCTGGTTCGCCCGCTCCTTCGACCGCTACCTCGTCTTCGGCAGCGACGGCCGGGTCCGCGAGACCCCGGAGCCGGTGTGGGACGAACGGCGCGTGGAACGCGCGAGGTGAGCGGGGCCCCTGGCGGTGTGTGCTCCGTGGGCCGCAAGGGGGCGGCGCACACGGAGGCCCGGGGGCCGGAATGTTCGTACAGTGGAGGCAGAGCGGCGAGAGCCACGGCTCCCTCCCCGAACCGACGCACACGACGAGCGGGGCTCACCATGACCGGAGTCGACCCGGACCGGCTGGACGACCAGCAGCTCATGAAAGAGCTCGAGACGATCCACCGCACGCGCCACGACACCCTGCTGTACGGCTCGAACGACGCCCTGCGCGCCCACAACGACCGCATGGCCCGGCTGGAGGGCGAGTACCTGCGCCGCAACCCGCGCCGTTTCGTCGCCCCCGGCCGCACCCGTGACGGGGCCAGGGAGCGGGCCGCCACCGTGAACGGCGGCCGCACCACCCGCTCCGCCACGGCCGCGGCGGCTCCGGGGGAGACCCCGGTGGGCAAGTGGGGACCGGGCTCCACGGGGTCGGACTCCACGCGGTCGGACTCCACGGGGCCGGGCTCCGCGGGCGGGGGTTCCGGGCGGACGTGAGCGGCCCCGGGACCCGAAGCCGGATCCCGGGGCCGCCCGGTTCAGCGTTCAAGCTCTACTTGTGGCGGCCGTCGTCGCCGCCCTGGACCTGCACACTGCCGCTGCCGTCCCCGTTGACGCAGCTGAACTGGGCCGAGTTGTCCGGGTTGGCCGAGCCGAGGCCGAGGAACCCGAGGCCGAGGTTCAGGTCCGAGATGTTCACCAGGCCGACGTTGACCTCGCCGGTCTGCGTGCAGTCCTGGTTGTCGCCGCCGCCCTCGTAGGCGGAGGCGACTCCCGCACCGGCCAGGGTGAGGCTGCCGATCATGGCGGCCACGAGGCCGGCCTTGCGAAGCGTGCGCATTACATCCCCTTTGCTGTCTGGATGGTGTGTCTCGTGACGTAACTGAGCGTTACGAATGTGCACCGTATGTTACGATCGCACCTTTTGCACCCCAACACGCCGACCCATCCACGGCAACCACTGGCATGCCGCTCGGGGGACATCGAGCACGGAACCCGCCCGTTCGGAGCCGCATCCCGTGGCTCAGCGCGTCTCCTCGGCGAACACGTCCAGGAACGTCTCGCAGAACGCCTTCAGATCGTCCGGTTTGCGGCTGGTGACCAGCTTGTTGGGTCCGTGGTCGCAGACCTTCACCTGCTCGTCGACCCAGGTGCCGCCCGCGTTGCGGACGTCCGTCCGCAGACTCGGCCACGAGGTCAGCACACGGCCCCGCACGACGTCCGCCTCGACGAGCGTCCACGGGGCGTGGCAGATCGCGGCGACCGGCCGTCCCTGCGCGAAGAAGTCCCGCACGAACGCCACGGCCTCGGGCTCCGTGCGCAGGAAGTCTGGGTTCGCCACGCCGCCCGGCAGGACCAGCCCGCCAAAGGAGTCCGCGGAGGTCTCGCCGACCACCTCGTCCACCGTGAACGTGTCCGCCTTGTCGAGATGGTCGAAGGCCTGCACCTCACCGGACTGCGTCGACACCAGCACGGGCTCGTGGCCGGCCTCCGCCGCGGCCTGCCAGGGATCGGTGAGTTCGACTTGTTCGACGCCTTCGGGCGCCGTCAGAAACGCGATGCGCATGATCGTTCAACGTCCTTTCGTGGCACGTCGGCCGGCCGCGTCGCCCCCGGCGCGCCGTTCGCTGTTCCTTGCCCGTGCCGCCGGCCGCCGGCACGACGACGCCTCGCCGTGCCGGCGGCGGCCCACCTCTCACCGGCCGTCGGCGACCAGCGCCTCGGCCAGTTCGGCCGCGTTGGCGTAACGCTCCTTGTGCGGCAGCCGTCGTACGGCCTCCACGAGCGCGTCCGGCGCGTTCCTGCGGCGCAGGGCCACGGACAGTTCGCCCGGGCCCGCGGGGAAGGGGCCGCGCCCCAGGGTCCGGCCCAGCTCCTGCCGGACCGTCGCCAGCGACGCCCGGGAGGCACCCGGCACCACCGGACCGCCCCAGACGGGCGGATCGTCCTCCGCGGACGGCTCCGGGTCGTGCCACTCCTCGGACCGTGTGGGGTGCCCGGACCGCAGCAGACCCTGCAGTTCGTGCTTCATCTCCTCGTCCCGGTGCACGCTCAGCCGGTCACTGCCTCGCTGCATGTCTCCCTCCAGAACCTCGGGGTCGGCCCACCGCGTACCCGAGGGGAGGGGGCCGACACGGGATCCCGGAGACGGATGTCCGTATGCGATGCCGTCGGCGAGGTCGGTATGCGATATCCGTCCCGCCGTACATCGCATACGCCCGTCACTTCCTCCCCGGCAGGAACTCCTGGACCTTCGCCTTGAACCCCTGCCGGATCATGGAACCCCGGTCCGTGTCCCCCTTGGCGATCGACTCCGCCGTCGCCTCCATCTGCTCCCACGTCGCGTGCGGCGGGATCGGCGGCACGGCCGGGTCGGTGAGGAACTCGACGACCGCCGGGCCGTCCGCCTCCAGCGCCGTGCGCCAGCCCGCCTCGACGTCCTCCGGCTTCTCCACCCGCACCCCGGTCAGTCCCAGCGAACGGGCGAACGCCGCGTACCGCACATCGGGCAGCTCCTGCGAGGGCAGGAACGACGGCGCGCCCTCCATGGCGCGCATCTCCCAGGTCACCTGGTTCAGGTCGTGGTTGTTCCACACGCCGACCACCAGCCGCGGATCCTCCCACAGGTCACGGTACTTGGCGGCGGTGATCAGCTCGGCCAGGCCGTTCATCTGCATCGCCCCGTCCCCGACGAGCGCGATCGCCGGCCGGTCCGGGTGGGCGAACTTCGCCCCGATCGCGTACGGCACCCCGCAGCCCATCGTCGCCAGCGTGCCGGAGAGGGAGGCGCGCATACCGGGCCGCAGGGTGAGGTGCCGCGCGTACCAGTTGGCGACCGACCCGGAGTCGGAGGTGACGATCGCGTCGGCCGGCAGCAGCGGGTCCAGAGCGCGGGCCACGTGCTCCGGGTTGATCGGGTCGGCGGACAGCGCGGCCCGCCGCTCCATCACCTCGTGCCAGCGCCGTACGTTGTCGCAGACCGTGTCGAACCACTCGCGGCCCCGTTCCTCGCCGCGGATCATCGGGATCAGCCGCCGCAGCGTCGCCCGGGCGTCGCCGACGAGATTCACCTCGTACGGATACCGCATCCCCACCATGTGCGGATCGATGTCGATCTGCACGCCCCGCGCCTTGCCGAACTCCGGCAGGAACTGCGTGTAGGGGAAGGAGGACCCGATGGTCAGCAGGGTGTCGCAGTCCCGCATCAGCTCGTAGGAGGGGCGGGTGCCGAGCAGACCGATCGAGCCGGTGACGTAGGGGAGTTCGTCGCTGAGGACGTCCTTGCCGAGCAGGGCCTTCGCCACGCCCGCGCCCAGCAGTCCGGCGAGCTGTTCGACCTCCTCGCGGGCACCGGCCGCGCCCTGCCCGACCAGGATCGCCACCTTGCCACCGGAGTTGAGGACCTCCGCGGCCCGCTCCAGGGAGTCCTCGGAGGGGATCGCCGTCCAGCCGCTGCGGTCCAGGCTGGAGGGCACCATCTTGAACTCGTGCGTGGGGGCGGAGTAGTCGAGCTCCTGCACGTCCCCGGGGACGATGACCGCGGTCGGGCAGCGGCGGGCGTACGCGGTGCGGATCGCCCGGTCCAGGACGTTCGGCAACTGCTCCGGGACCGTCACCGTCTCCACGAAGTCCGAGGCGACGTCCTTGAACAGGGTGTGCAGGTCCACCTCCTGCTGGTACGAGCCGCCCATCGCCGTGCGATGCGTCTGGCCGACGATCGCCAGCACCGGCACATGGTCGAGCTTGGCGTCGTACAGACCGTTGAGGAGATGGATCGCGCCCGGCCCGGAGGTCGCCGCGCACACGCCGAGGCGGCCGCTGAACTTGGCGTAGCCGGTCGCCTGGAAGGCGGCCATCTCCTCGTGCCGTGCCTGCACGAACCGCGGCCGGTTCTCGGCCCGGCCCCAGGCTGCCAGCAGGCCGTTGATGCCGTCGCCGGGATAGCCGAAGACTTCCTCCACGCCCCACTCGCGCAGCCGCTGCAGGATGTGGTCGGAGACCTGGGTGCTCATGGACGGGACCTCCCGGAGGATCGGGAAACGGGCGTCCCGACGTACGGCGGGACGAGTGCCGAGTGACCCCGGGCGGGCCCCGAAAACCTGGGCCCCCGGCTCGGGGCGTCACCCGAGTGGCGGGCCCCCGTCCCGCCAATGGACCCCAATGGACCGTGGCCGCGCGCGGTCGCGGGGGACCGGGGCTGTGATGGGAGCGGGGCGTGAACGCCGTGCCCCGCCTCGTCGGCCGAAGGAGCCGTCCCATGCGCCGCACCGCCCCCTTCCTCCTCGCCGCCGCCCTGTTGGTCGCCGCCGGGCCGGTCGCGGTCGCCGATCCGGCGGCCGAGGTCGGCCCGGGGAGCGTCGACCCGGGGGGCAGCGTCACCGTGTCGGTCTCCTGCGACCCCCTCGACGGCCCGGCCCCCGAGACCCTGGACGCCGTCTCACAGGCGTTCTCCGAGGGAACCGTCAAACTCGTCAAGGTGTCCGGCGACGTCCCCGCCAAGGCCTCCGGCGGCGTTCCCGGGGAGGTCACCGGCGGCGCTTCCGCCAATGTCCCCGGCGACGCTTCGGGCGATGCCCCGAGCGACGTCTCGGGTGGCCTTCCCGGCGAAGCCTCCGGCGATGTCCCCGGCGGCCTTCCCGGCGATGTCCCCGGTGACGTCTCCGGCGGCGCTTCCGGCGATGTCCCTGGCGACGTCTCCAGCGGCGCTTCCGGGAATGTCCCCGGTGAAGCCTCCGGGGATGTCCCCGGTGAAGCCTCCGGGAATGTCCCCGGTGAAGCCTCCGGGAATGTCCCCGGTGAAGCCTCCGGCGGTGTCTCCACCGGCCTTCCCGGCGACGGCGAGAAGGGCACCGGACCCTCCTATCAGGGCAGCGCCCACATCGCCCCCGATCTCGGCCGGGACGACGGCGGGCTCGGCCCCGACACCGCCTGGACCGTGGACGGCACCTGCCCGGCACCGCCCGGCGGCCGGGGCAGCCCGTGGAGCGCGACCTTCGACGTCAACCGGCCCACCTCCGCCTCCGGCGGCAGCGCCGACGCGAGCGGCATCCCGCCCTGCCTCCCGGCCCCCGGCCAGAACGCCCCGTCCTGCGACGGCGGCCCCGCCTGCCCCCACGACAAGCCGTGCCCCACCGCGCACCCCACACAGCGCCCCACCACCCCCGCCACCGTCGAACACGGCGTCCGGGCCGGCACCGGCGGTACCTTCCGCGACTCGGTGCCCGCGCTCGTCGCCGGCGGACTGCTGATCGCCGGCGCGTTCGGCGCCGCCGCACACCGGCTGCTGCGCCGCCGCAGGCCCGCGGCGGACGCCTGACCCTCCACGGCCGGCCCGCCCCCGCTGTGACCTGCGCAACGCGAGCGGGCGGCCATGGGACCCGGCCCACGGGGTACGCAGAGCCCCGGGGCACGATCCGCCCCGTACGACACGTCACGCACCACCGGCACCCCGGGCACCGCACCCCCCGCGGCCCCCGACGGCCGCCGGCACCCGGCACCAGGGACGGACTGCGCGGAGGACCCCATGCGGCGCACGGAACCGGAGGACCACGGACCCGTCCGCTACGGCCCCCCGCCCCCGCCCGACGGGCTGCCCGTGCTCCCGGAACTCGCCGACGTCCTCGCCCGGGCCGCCCCGCGCGCGTACGGCGAACCCGTCGGCGGCGGCCCCGAGCTCCTCGACGCCGCCCGCGGCTACGAGGAACGACGCGGCACCCCCGCCGGACCCGGCCGGGCCGTCGCCGCACCCGGCGCCCCCGCGCTGCTGCTCGCGCTGACCGCCGCGCTCGGCGGCGACGTCCTGGTGCCCCGGCCCTGCGCGGCCTGGTGGGCGCCGTACGCCCGGCTGCTCGGGCGGCCCGTGTTCCATGTGGCGACGCCCGCCGAGTGCGGGGGCGTACCCGACCCGTACGCCCTGCTGGAGACCGTGCGCCGGGTGCGGGCCGAGGGCGGGGACCCCCGGCTGCTGGTGCTGTCCGTCGCCGACGACCCCACCGCCACCGTCGCACCGCCCGAGGTGCTCCACGAGGCCGTCGAGGCCGCCGCCGGCGAGGGCCTGCACCTGGTCAGCGACGAGACCTGGCGCGACACCTTGCACGCCCCGCACGACACCGTGCTGGTCAGCCCCGCCGAGATGCTGCCCGGACAGGTCACCGTCGTCACCGACCTGGCGGGCGCGCTGCTGCCCGGCGGCTGGCCCGCCGCCGTCGCCCGCCTGCCCGCCTCGGCCGTCGGCGACGACCTCCACGCGCGCGTGCTCGACGTCCTCACCGCGCTCGACGCGCGCGTGGCCGCACCGGTCGCCGCCGCCGCCGCGTACGCCCTGACCGAGCCCGCCCCGGTCACCGCGCGCGTGACCGCCACCGTACGGCTCCACGCGCGCGTGGCCCACGCGCTGCACGCCACCGTGGTGGCCGCGGGCGCCCTCGCCCTGCCGCCGAGGGCCGGACGGCACCTGTACGCCGACCTCGGCCCGCTGCGGGAGGCGCTCGCCGCGCGCGGGGTGGCCGACGCCCAGGACCTGGAGGACCTCCTCACCACCCGGCTGGGCATGCCCGCGCCCGGCGGCCATCGCTTCGGGGACGACCTCGGGGCGCTGCGGGTACGGCTGTCCACCGGCCCGCTGCTGGGCGCCACGGACGCCGAGCGCGCGGAATGCCTCACCTCACCCACGCCGTTGGAACTGCCACAGGTGCAACGCGCGTTGGTGCTTCTGAGGTCGGTCCTCGACGATCTCCGTGACGACGCTCAGCGATGGGAGCCTCCTCGATGACGCAGCAGTCCGAGTCGACCACCACCACCGCCGAACCCGTGCCCCCGCAGGACACCGACTCCCTCGTCCCGCCCCTCGCCGACCCCCGCCCGCCGGGGGAGCGGCGGGTGTGGCCGCGTACCTTCCACGACCGGCTGACCGCCCCGCTGCCCGGCCTCAAGGCCCTCGCCCGCTTCGCCCGCGAGGGCTCCGTACGCCCCGGCAAGGAGGGCCTCGCCGACGTCCCCCGGCTGCCCTTCGCGCCCGCCCCGCTGCCCCGCGTGGACGCCCGCACCGTCGCCGTCACCTGGGCGGGACACGCCAGTTGGGTGCTGAGCATCGGCGGCCTCACCGTCCTCACCGACCCGGTCTGGTCCCGCCGCATCCTCGGCACCCCGGCCCGCATCACCCCCGTCGGCGTCCCCTGGGAGGACCTGCCGCCCGTCGACGCGGTCGTCATCAGCCACAACCACTACGACCACCTCGACGCGCCGACGCTGCGCCGACTCCCGCGCGACACCCCCGTGTTCGTGCCCGCCGGGCTCGGACGCTGGTTCCGGCGGCGCCGGTTCACGCACGTGACCGAGCTGGACTGGTGGGAGGCGGCCGAACTGTCCGGCGTCCGCTTCGACTTCGTCCCCGCCCACCACTGGTCCAAGCGCTCCCTCCTCGACACCTGCCGCTCCCTGTGGGGCGGCTGGGTGCTCACCGCCCCCGACGGACAGCGGCTGTACTTCGCGGGCGACACCGGCTACGGCCACTGGTTCTCCCGCATCGGCCGCCGCTACCCCGGCATCGACCTCGCCCTCCTGCCGATCGGCGCCTACGACCCCCGCTGGTGGCTCAGCGACGTCCACTGCGACCCCGAGGAGGCCGTCAGAGCCGCCCTCGACCTCGGCGCCCGCCGGATGGCCCCCATGCACTGGGCGACGTTCGTCCTCTCCGCGGAACCGGTCCTCGAACCCCTGCGACGCGTCCGGGCGGCCTGGGACAAGGCGGGCCTGGCCCGCGAGGACCTGTGGGACCTGCCCGTCGGAGGCTCACGCGTCCTCGGCCAGGGCCTGTCCGCCGCACAGCCCTAGACCCTGTCCGCAACGTCCCGCCTGCCCCGCGGCACTAGGCCGTGTCTGACAATTCCCGTCTGCCTCGCGACGCCATGCACGCACTCTCGGCGCACCGGGCGCAGACCCGAGTACGCCCAGTACGAGGGTCTACGCCCGGCACGCCGAGAGCACGCACCTGACGCCGCCAGGCCGCCCTCCGGGCGACGACGGGAATTGTCAGACACGGCCTAGGCGGCGTCGGACTTCCTGATCCGGCGCCACACGCTCGGCGCCGCGCTGATCACGACGGTCAGCGCGACCGCCGTCACCACACCCTGCCACGGCTCCGGGAACAGCGAACCACCCAGAATCCCGATCAACTGATACGTCAGCGCCCACGCCAGACAGGCCGGCAGATTGCCCCGCACGAACCGCCGCAGCGGCCAGTCGGCCATCAGACAGGCCAGCATCACCGGGATCCGGCCCGCCGGCACCAGCCGGGACAGCACCAGCACGGCCACGTCGTGCTCGGCGAGCCGCGCCTGCGCCTGCTCCAGCCGCTCCTGCGGCGCCCGCCCACGGATCGCCTCCAGCCAGCGCGAGCCGTTCTTCGAGCGCATCCCGCGCCGCCCCAGCCAGTACAGCGCCGCGTCCCCGAGGAACGCCGCCAGCGACGCCGTCAGGAACACCAGCGCCAGCGAGAACGGCGCCGTCTGATGGAACGCCACCACCGCCGCCGAACTCACCAGCGCCCCCGTCGGCACCACCGGCACCAGCGCCCCGATCAACACCAGCAGGAACAACGACGGATAGCCGATCGCCTGCTGCGTGGACTCCGTCGGCACCACCGCCGTGGCGGCCGCGGCGAACCACCACCTCACCGGGCGACCTCCGGGCGCACGCTCTCACCGTGCCCCAGCCGGTGCACCGTCACGCCCGGCGCACGCCGCGCCGCAAGGCGCACGAACTCCTCACCCGGCGCATGGAACTCATGGGGGCGCACGGCGTCCATCCCGATCGGCCAGTACGTGCCGTAGTGCACCGGCACCGCGCTCCCCGGCGCCAGCCGCGCCAGCGCCTCGGCCGCCCGGCCCGCGTCCAGATGCCCCTCGCCCAGATACGGACCCCAGCCGCCCACCGGCAGCAGCGCCACGTCGACCGGCCCGACCTCCCCGGCCATCTCCTCGAACAGCCCCGTGTCCCCCGCGAAGTAGGTGCGCGCCTCCCCCTCGACGACATACCCGAGCGCGGGGGAGCGGTGCGGCCCCAGCGGCAGCCGCCGCCCGTCGTGCCGCGCCGGCACCGCCCGTATCCGCACCCCGCCCACCGAGGTCTCGTCACCCGGCTCCATCTCGCTGACCCGCAGATGAGCGAGCCGCCGCAGCCCCGGCACGGCGCGCGGCGCACCCCGGGGCACCAGCAGGCGCGTACCCGGCGCGAGGCGCGCCAGCGACGGCACATGGAGATGGTCGGCGTGCAGATGGGAGACCACCGCCACGTCCGCCCGCCACGCGTCCGGCGGCGGCGGAGCGCCCCGGCGGCGCCGCAGATGCGCGAGCCGGCGTGCGAACAGAGGGTCGGTCAGCACGCGCACGTTCGCATCCTCGACCGTGCAGGTCGCGTGACCCCACCAGGTGATCTCCACCGGCACCCCTTTGCCTCCTTCGCGCGACTCCCCCGAAGCCTACGGGCAGGAGTAGGGTCGGCGGCGAAACCCGGAGGTGAGGGGGACGCCATGGGACCGACGCGGGTCACGGCGATCGCGAGTCTGACGCCGCTCGAGGAACTGGACGCCGATCCCTTCCTGGTGGACTCCCGCAGCCAGCACGCCATGTGCGCGCGCTGGGCCGCCCAGCGGGGCTACACCGTCCGCCGCGAACTGCTGGTGCGCGGGCTGCGCGCCGACCACTGCGTCCTGTGGGACGGGGTGCGGCCCGGCGTCGACCTGTTCGTCGCGCCCAGCCGCCGCGTCCTCGAGAGCGCCCTGTCGGACGTCGAGGAGTTCACCGAGGAGTGCGCCCGCCGCGGGGTGCGCGTGGAGACCGTCGGCTCCCCCGAACCCGCCTACGACGCCCAGATGAAGGCCCACGTCCACCGGCGGCTGTCGATGCCGACGGCCGGGTACGACGGACGGTGAGGACAGGGACCGGCCCCGTCGTCCGGCCCGTGTGACAGGGTGGACGACGGCCCCTCCTCACGGCGTCGGGGCCGGAAGACGAGGTGAACGGGGCGTGCGAGGGGTGCGGTGGCGGCGAGCCGTCAGCCAGGCGGGGCGGAGTCTCGCGGTGTGGGCCGTCTCCACCCTGACGATGCTGGTGCTCGCGGGGATCCTGCCGGACTTCCGTCTGCAGTCCGCCGACGGCGACAGCGCCACCACCATCGCCGTCACCGCGGCCGTCGGCGCCGGTGTCTTCGGCCTGCTGTCCGCCCTGGTCTGGCCCCTCCTCGTCCGCCTGCTGCTGCTGGTGCCCGCGCTCGTCCTCGGCCTGCTGGTGTTCTTCCTCAACGGCTCCCTGCTGCTGATAGCGCTCAGACTGACGCCCTCCGGGCAGACCGAGGCCGCCCCCGAGACCGCCGTCATCGTCGCCGCCGTGATGTCCGCCGTCGCCTCCGCGACCGGCGGCGCCCTCGCCGTCCGCGACGACGACGCCTACCGCCGCCGCCTCTACCGCCTCGCCGACCGCCGCCGCAGAGGCGGCCCGCCCTGCGCCCCCACCCCGGGCACCGTGTTCCTCCAACTCGACGGCGTGGGCCACGACGTCCTGGCCGCCGCCGTCCGCGACGGCCTGATGCCCACCGTCGCCACCTGGCTCGGCCACCCCGGCCCGGTCCCCGGGCCCACGGCGCCCCCCACCCACCGGCTCACCCCCTGGCACACCGACTGGTCCAGTCAGACCGGCGCCAGTCAGCTCGGCATCCTGCACGGCAGCAACCACGACGTGCCCGCCTTCCGCTGGTACGAGAAGGACAGCGGGGAGGTGATGGTCAGCAACCGCCCCACCAGCGCCGCGGAACTCCAGCGCCGCGCCGTCGAGCGCACCGGCGACGGCGGACTGCTCACCCTCGACGGCGCGAGCCGCGGCAACCTCTTCGGCGGCGGCGCCGACGAACAGGCCCTCGTGCTGTCCATCGCCACCCGCAGACGAGGCCGCGACACCCGCTCCCGCGCCGGCTACTTCGCCTACTTCTCCGACCCCGCCAACGCCGTGCGCACCGCCCTGTCCTTCGTCGCCGAGGTCGTCCGCGAGATCACCCAGTCCACCCGCGCCCGACTGCGCGGGGACCGCCCGCGCGTGGGCCGCGGCGGGCTCTACCCGTTCGTCCGCGCCTTCGCCACCGTCGTCGAACGGGACGTCGTCGTGGCCGCCGTCATGGGCGACCTCCTCGCCGGCCGCACCGCCGTCTACGCCGACCTCGTCGCCTACGACGAGGTCGCCCACCACTCCGGGCCGCTCGGCCGGGACACCGCCCAGGTCCTCGGCCGCCTCGACCGGGCCCTCGCCCTGATCGAGAAGGCCGCCGAGCACGCCCCCCGCCCCTACCGGATCGTCGTCCTGTCCGACCACGGCCAGAGCCCCGGCGAGACCTTCCGCGCCCGCTACGGCCTCACCCTCGGCGACCTGGTGCGGGCCGGCTGCGGACTGCCCGTGCCGCGCCGCGCCGAACGCACCCACAGCGGCGCCGAGGCCCGCGCCGCCGTCCGCGCCGCCCTGCGCCGGCCGGTCGAGGAGGGCGGCGCACGGCACCGGCCCGCCGGCCGCCGCTCCGAGCCGATCGTCCTCGCCTCCGGCAACCTCGGCCTGATCTCCTTCCCCGACGTCCCGCACCGCATGACCAAGGAGGAGATCGACGCCCGTCACCCCGCCCTGCTGTCCACCCTCGCCAACCACCCCGGCATCGGCTTCCTGCTGGTCCGCAGCGAGGAGCACGGCGGGGTCGTCCTCGGCGCGTACGGCGCCGAGACACCCCTGGACCGGCTCGACGACGACCCCGGCCCGCTCGCGCCGTTCGGACCCGGCGCCGCCGACGCCGTGCGCCGCACCCACTCCTTCCCGCACACCGCCGACATCATGGTCAACTCCTTCCTCGACCCCGCCGACGGCGAGGTCCTCGCCTTCGAGGAGCAGATCGGCTCCCACGGCGGCCTCGGCGGCGCCCAGTCCCGACCCTTCCTGCTGTCCCCGCTCGACCTGTCCGCGCCCGTCGAGGACGGCGCGGCCCTGACGGGCGCCGAACACGTCCACCGCGTCCTGCGCCGCTGGCTGCGCGAATCCGACGGCCCCCAGATCCCCCTGGAGCCCGCACCGGAGGAACGGGCCGCCTGAAAATCGGCTGCGCCGCCCCGGCCGTACACCCACACTGGCCGTGTCGTTCCCGCCCCGGCCCCAAGGAGCAGCAGCGTTGCAGGCTGCCGTCACCGTCACGCCCTCCCGCATCCCCGAACTCCTCCTCGGCCTCGCCACCGTGCGGCCCGTCTTCCTCTGGGGAGCCCCCGGCATCGGCAAGTCCTCCCTGGTCCGCGAGTTCGCCGAGTCACTGGGCCTGGAGTGCGTGAGCCTGCTCGGCACGCAGCTCGCGCCCGAGGACCTGATCGGCGTGCCGCAGATCCGCGACGGACGGTCGGTGTTCTGCCCGCCGGAGGCGATCGCCCGCGACGAGCCGTACTGCCTGTTCCTGGACGAGCTCAACGCGGCCACCCCGGACGTGCAGAAGGCGTTCTACTCGCTGATCCTGGACCGCCGTATCGGCACCTACGAACTCCCCGCGGGCTCGATCGTCATCGGCGCCGGCAACCGCGCCACCGACAACGCGCTCGCCCGGCCCATCGCCTCCGCCCTCGTCAACCGCCTCACCCACGTCCACCTGGAGGCCTCCCCGAGGGACTGGCTGGCCTGGGCCGCCGCCCACGGCATCCACCCCTGGATCCTCGACCACCTCACCGACCGGCCCGACCACCTGTGGTCCAAGCCGCCGAAGACCGAGGAGCCCTTCTCCACGCCCCGCTCCTGGCACATGCTCTCCGACGCGCTGCACTCCTTCGGCCGCGACCTCGACGAGGACACCCTCAAGGTCCTCGCCCACGGCACGCTCACCCCCGCGCACGCCACCGCCTTCTGCGGCTACGTCAAGATCGTCCGCAGCCGGTACGGCATCGAGGCCGTCCTGCGCGGCGACGCGCCCTGGCCGCACCGCGTCGAGGACCGCGACCTGCTCTACTACCTCGCCGACTCCTTCCGCGGCCGGCTGATCAAGGAACTCCCCGCCGTCCGCGAACACATGTCGGCCAACGGCCGGCAGACCGCGTACCGCGCCAAGTCGCTGCTCGTCCAGCTCGCCGAGATCTCCGTCGAGGTCGCCCAGACCGTCATCGCCTCCGACCCCGACGGCAACCCCGTCCTGCCCTCCTGGTTCCTGGTGGAGGCGGCCCGCGACATGCCCCGACTGGTGGAGGCCCGACGGTGAACGGCGACGAGCACGCACCGACCGGCCACTGCGGCGGGCCGGACGGTTGTGTGGTCGTGAGCCGTTCGCGGGCCCCGGCGGCAAGCCGGACGGGGGCGTGGCGCGAGCCGGCCCTGGGCCACCGCTGTACGCCGGACCGGGGCTTGGCGGTGGGGCGGACGAGGGCGCGGCGCGGGCCGGCCTCGGGCCACCGCTGTACGCCGGACCGGCGCGTGGCGGCGGGGCGGACGGGGGGAGGCCGGTGAGTCGGGGTGGGCGGGGGAAGAAGAAGCGGGATCTGGCGGCGGAGGCGTTCGCGGAGGGGCTGCGGCTGATGCACGCCAATCCGGCCCTCGACGCCGTCGCCTTCGGCGTGTGCCGGGAGGAGGACTGCGAGCTGGCGCCCCGCGACGGCCTCGTCCGGGTCGACTCCGACGGCGCCGTCCACGCCCACCCGGCCCGGATCGCCGACCCCGCCGTCTGGGCCTGGTCCCTCGCCCACGCCGCCCTCCACCTCGGCTTCGGCCACCTCCCGGCGGCCGACGGCGTACGGGTCCAGCCCGACCGGTACGAACTCTCCGCCCGCTGCACCGTCGTCAACCGCTTCCTGCTCACCTTCCCCGTCGGCAGACCCCCCGAGGACCTGCCGCTCACCTACCCCGACGGCGACGAGGAACAGCTCGCCGCCCGCTGGCGCCGCGACGGCCTCCCGACCGCCTACCAGCACTGCGGCACCGCCGGCCCGGAACCGGACCAGCTCCTGCTGACCTGGGACACCCGGCGGCACGGACAGCCCGCCGACCGTCAGCTCGCCTTCGCCACCGCCCTCACCCGGACGGTGTCCGCGGCCATGGACATGGCGGGCGGCCGACGCGCCTCCCTCGACGACGACCTGGACCCGAAGCGCCCCTGGGAGCGGGCCCTGAGCTGGTTCGTCTCCTCCTACCCCCTGCTCGGCGGCATCGCGGCCGGCATCAGGCTCGTCCCCAACGCCGAGCTCGCCCGCGCCCACGGCATCCAGATCGCCGCCGTCGACGCCGAGGCCGGCGAGATCTACCTCAACCCGCTGTACCGGCTCGAGGACGAGGAGTGGCGGTTCGTCCTCGCCCACGAGATGCTGCACGCCGCCCTGCGCCACGGCGACCGCTGCGGCCCCCGCGACCCCTACCTCTTCAACGTCGCCTGCGACTACGTCATCAACGGCTGGCTGCGCGAGATGCAGATCGGCACCATGCCCGACGGCCTGCTGTACGACCCGGAGCTCGCCGGTCTGTCCGCCGAGGAGGTCTACGACCGCATCGCCGGCGACCTGCGCCGCCTGCGCCGCCTGTCCACCCTGCGCGGCCGGGGCGTCGGCGACGTCCTCGGCGGCCCGATCGGCCCGCCCCGCGACGGAGTCGACCTCGACGGCTTCTACCGGCGCGGCCTCGCCCACGGCCTCGACCTGCACCAGCGGGAGGAACGCGGCCTGCTCCCCGGCGGGCTCGTCGAGGAGATCCGCGCCCTCAGCCATCCTCCGCTGCCCTGGGACGCCCGCCTCGCCCGCTGGTTCGACGAGTTCGTCCCCCGCCCCGAGCCCGTACGGTCCTACGCCCGCCCCGCGCGCCGCCAGGCCTCCACCCCCGACATCCCGCGCGCCGGACGGTACTTCCCGCCCGAGGAGGTGCCCCGCTGCACCTTCGGCGTCGTCCTGGACACCTCCGGCTCCATGAACACCGGCCTCCTCGGCAAGGCCCTCGGCGCCATCGCCTCCTACGCCGAGGCCCGCGACGTCCCCGCCGCCCGCGTCGTCTTCTGCGACGCCGCCCCGCACGACGCCGGCTATCTGCCCGTCACCGAGATCGCCGACCGGGTCCGGGTGCGCGGCCGCGGCGGTACGGTCCTGCAGCCCGGCATCGACCTGCTGCACCGCGCCGACGACTTCCCGCGCGACGCTCCCGTCCTGGTCATCACCGACGGCTGGTGCGACACCCTGCGCGTGCGCCGCGACCACGCCTACCTGATCCCCCAGGGCGCCCGGCTGCCGTTCACGGCTCAGGGGCCGGTGTTCCGGGTGCGCTGAGCCGGAATGTGATCGGATGGGACTCACGGAAACCCGTCCGACGGGAAACCCACGCGAAAGGAACAACCGTGGCCACCACGCGCTCCGCTCACACCGTCTGGGAAGGCAACCTGCTCGAGGGCAACGGAGTCGTCACCTTCGACTCCTCCGGCATCGGTCAGCAGCCGGTGTCGTGGCCGTCGCGCGCCGAGGCGGCGAACGGCAAGACCAGCCCGGAGGAGCTGATCGCCGCCGCCCACTCCAGCTGCTTCTCCATGGCGCTGTCGCACGGGCTGGCCGGCGCGGGCACCCCGCCCACCAAGCTCGTCACCTCCGCCGACGTCACCTTCCAGCCCGGTGAGGGCATCACCGGCATCCACCTCACCGTCGAGGGCACGGTCCCCGGCATCGACGACGACGCGTTCGTCGCCGCCGCCGAGGACGCCAAGAAGAACTGCCCCGTCAGCCAGGCCCTCACCGGCACCACGATCACCCTGTCGGCCAAGCTCGCCTGACCCGACACCCCCCGCCACCGGCCGACCCGCCCCTCGCGCACCGGCCGGTGGCGGCACGTAGGGGACAGGCCTCACGGCCACCCGGGGGACGCGCTGGTCACCGACCGCCCCGCCGGGCGGTGGAACCCCTCCGTCCGGACGCGTCGAACCCTCCCCACGGGGCACCCGGCCCCTGAGGGGCGCCCGCCCGCCGGGAGGTGCGCCCCCGGTGCCCCATTGACAGGAGCCCCCGCACGATTTGTGCTGGAAGTCCGGTGGCGGAGGCTCCCTGGCGGAAGGGGACGGCGATGGGACGTCCGGTCGGCATCGATCTCGGGACCACGAACTCGGTGGTGGCCGTCCTGGAGGGCGGCGAACCCACGGTCATCGCCAACGCGGAGGGCGCGCGGACCACCCCGTCCGTCGTGGCGTTCGCCAAGAACGGCGAGGTGCTCGTCGGCGAGGTCGCCAAACGGCAGGCGGTCACCAACGTCGACCGCACCGCCCGCTCGGTCAAGCGCTACATGGGCGACGCGCACTGGCGCTTCCCCGACCGGGGCGATGTGGACGGCACCCGCTTCCGCGCCCAGGAACTCTCCGCCCGCGTCCTGCAGAAACTGAAGCGGGACGCCGAAGCCTACCTCGGCGAGGACGTCACCGACGCGGTGATCACCGTCCCCGCCTACTTCGACGACGCCCAGCGGCAGGCCACCAAGGAGGCCGGGGAGATCGCCGGCCTGAGGGTGCTGCGGATCATCAACGAGCCCACCGCCGCCGCCCTCGCCTACGGCCTCGACCGCAGCCAGGAACAGACGGTCCTCGTCTTCGACCTCGGCGGCGGCACCTTCGACGTCTCGCTCCTGGAGATCGGCGACGGCGTCATCGAGGTCAAGGCCACCAACGGCGACACCCACCTCGGCGGCGACGACTGGGACCAGCGGATCGTCGAGTACCTGGTGAAGAAGTTCAAGGGCCAGTACGGCATCGACCTCGGCAACGACAGGATGGCCCTGCAACGCCTGCGCGAGGGCGCCGAGAAGGCGAAGATCGAACTGTCCTCCTCCTCCGAGTCCACCATCAACCTCCCGTACATCACCGCTTCCGCCGAAGGCCCCCTCCACCTCGACGAGAAACTGACGCGGGCTCAGTTCCAGGAGCTCACCGCCGACTTGCTCGACCGCTGCCGTACCCCCTTCCACCAGGCCGTCAAGGACGCCAAGGTGAAGCTGTCCGCGATCGACCACGTCATCCTCGTCGGCGGCTCCACCCGGATGCCCGCGGTCACCGATCTGGTACGGGAGTTGACCGGCAAGGACCCGCACAAGGGCGTCAACCCCGACGAGGTCGTCGCCGTCGGCGCGGCCCTCCAGGCGGGCGTGATCCGCGGCGACGTGAAGGACGTCCTCCTCCTCGACGTCACCCCGCTGTCCCTCGGCATCGAGACCAAGGGCGGCATCATGACCAAGCTCATCGAACGCAACACCACGATCCCCACCCGCCGTTCGGAGATCTTCACCACCGCCGCCGACAACCAGCCCTCCGTCGGCATCCAGGTCTACCAGGGCGAACGCGAGATCGCCGCCTACAACAAGAAGCTCGGCGTCTTCGACCTCACCGGCCTGCCGCCCGCCCCGCGCGGCGTCCCGCAGATCGAGGTCGCCTTCGACATCGACGCCAACGGCATCATGCACGTCTCCGCGAAGGACCTCGCCACCGGCCGCGAGCAGAAGATGACCGTCACCGGCGGTTCGGCGCTCCCCAAGGACGACATCGACCGCATGATGCGCGAGGCCGAGCAGTACGCCGAGGAGGACCGGGGCCGCCGCGAGGCCGCCGAGACCCGCAACCAGGCGGAGCAACTCGTCTACCAGACGGAGAAGTTCCTCCGTGAGAACGAGGAGCGGGTGCCCGCCGAGACCCGGCAGGAGGTGTCCGCGGCCGTCACCGAACTGAAGGACCTGCTGGAGCGGCAGGCCGACACCGGAGCCCTGCGCGCCGGCGTCGACCGGCTCGCCACCGTCAGCCAGAAGATGGGCCAGGCGATGTACGCCCAGACCCAGCAGCCCCCGACCGCCGGCCCCACCGCCGACAGCGACGGCCGCCCACCGGCGGACGACGACGAGACGGTGGTCGACGCGGAGATCGTCGACGACGACAGGGACGAGGCGAAGGGAGCCTAGCGAGGAGCCTGGCGACGGGCCTGGGGCGGCGCCCGCGGAGGGCGGCTGGGCGTGGCGCCCGGGGACGGCGCCTGGGCGTGGAGCCCGGGGACGGCGGCTGGGCGTGGCGCCCGGGGACGGAGCCTGGGCGTGGAGCCCGGGGACGGCGGCTGGGCGTGGCGCCCGGGGACGGCGCCTGGGCGTTACGCCCGGGACGGCGCCTGGCGAGGGTGCCTTGCGAGGGGGCGCGCCGTCACCGGCACGGCGTGACGGCGCGTCCCCCGCTCACCGCCGTACCGCCGCCCCTCAGACCTTGCGGGCGACCCCCGCGTACACCGGCACGATGCCCTCCGCCTGCGCCGCCACGTCCTCCGGCTCCGGCCGCCAGCCCGACACCGGGATCAGGCCCGGGCCGAGCAGCTCCAGGCCCTCGAAGAACCGCGCGAACTCCGTCAGGGACCGCGGGAAGAACGGGGTGCCGCTGCGCCGGAAGTGGTTCGCCGCGTTGGCGATCGCCTCGGGGCTGAGATCCGGGGTCACCTGGGACAGGATCAGCCAGCTCCCCGGGGCGAGCCGCGCGACGTACTCCCGTACGAGGTCGTAGGCGCCGTCGTCGAGGTAGTGCGTGAGCGCCACCAGCGACAACGCCACCGGACGGCCGAGGTCGAGCGACTCCGCGGCCCGGTCCAGCAGCGTCGCGAGGTCGCGGACGTCGGCGTGCACATACTGCGTGGAGCCCTCGGCGCTGCCGCGCAGCAGGGCCTCCGCGTGCCGCAGCACGATCGGGTCGTTGTCCGCGTACACCACCCTCGCCTCCGGGGCCACGCCCTGGGCGACCTGGTGCAGGTTCGGCTCGGTGGGGATGCCCGTGCCGATGTCCAGGAACTGCCGTATCCCGGCCTCGGCGGCGGCACGGACCGCGCGCTGCATGAAACGGCGGTTGCCGCGCGCCCCGCGCAACACCGTGCCGTCCACGGCGAGGATCTTCCGGGCCAGCTCCTCGTCCACGGGGTAGTTGTCCTTGCCGCCCAGCCACCAGTCGTAGACACGCGCCGGATGCGGCCTGCTGGTGTCGATACGGACGGGCGCCTTCCGGTCCTCGGATCCGGTCATACGGGCGTCTCTCCTTGCGCGTGGTCGGACGGGATGGTCGATGGGGCACTCAGAGGCTTCCGCGGAGATCCTCGAGCAGCCCCCGGGTCTCCAGGGCCGACGCGGCGTGCGTCGTCAGATGGTCGAGGACCTCCAGATGCGCGGAGACCTCCTTGCGCGAGTCCAGATACAGGGCACCCGTCAGATACTCGGTGACCACCATGTCGGGCAGCTCGGGCTCGGCGAAACGGAACAGCGAGAACGGCGCGGCCGTCCCCGGATGGGGGCCGTCGGCGAACTCGGCGATTTGCAGCGTGATCCGGTCACGCTCGCCCAACTCCAGCAGCCTGTCCAGCTGTTCCCGCATCACGGAGGGGTCCTCGCACACCGGACGGCGCAGCACCGTCTCGTCCATCACCGCCCACAGATGCGGCGGGTTCGGCCCGTCCAGCAACCGCTGCCGGGCCATGCGCAGCGACACATGGCGCTCGATCGCGTCCGGAGTGGTCCGCCCGACCGTGCCGGCCTCCAGCACGGCGCGCGCGTACCTCTCCGTCTGCAACAGCCCCGGCACGAAGTGCGGTTCATAGCTGCGGATCAGCCGGGCCGCCCCCTCCAGGCTGACGTACAGACTGAACCACTCCGGCAGCACATCGTGGAAACGCTGCCACCAGCCGGGCAGGTTCGCGTCCTCGGCCAGCCGGACGAACGCCTCCGCCTCGCCCTCGGAAACCCCGTACGCCTCCAACAGCACCTGCACATAAGGGATCTTCAGTGCGACCTCGGCCGTCTCCATGCGCCGTACGGTCGCCGGAGCCACCCGCAACGCGCGGGCCGCCTCCTCCCGGCCGAGACCGGCCGCCTCGCGCAGCTCCTGCAGCCGTCTGCCGAGCACCACCTGGCCCACCGTAGGCGCGGGCCGCCGTTCACTCACGCCACGTCTCCCCTACGTGTCGAGGCACGCGGGTCAGTGTGTCATGTTCCGGCCGCGGTCTCACCGGTACGGCGATGAGGTCCTCGCCACGCCCGACACCGGCGGCACATGACCTCAGGGGTAATCGACGCCTGCGGGCCCGGACGGGATCGTGGAGTCCGTCGGGTTCCGGGCCGGCGCACTCCGGCCCGGGATCCGATCGGGGTCTCCGAAAAGCGCGGGGCGCAACCGGCCGCCAGGAGCGGCGCGTTGCGCTCCCGCACCGGCACCTGCAGATGATTCGCCAGCCGCAGCACCATCTCCTCACTCGGCCGGGAACGGCCCGTCTCCACGAAACTGGTGTGCCGGGCCGAGGAACCCGCCCGCAGCGCGAGTTCGAGCTGACTGACCCGCCGCCGCTCCCGCCAGGCCCGCAACAGCGGGCCCACGCCCGGCTCGACGGGGGCGGCGGATGCGGCGTTCGTACCGGTCGCGACAATGGCCATACGACGACCGTAGTCGACGGCCCCGCGCAGGGGCCGGGGCGAGATGAGGGGTGGACGAGCGTGCCGTGGATCGAGCGCAGGGCGATGTTCGAGGCCGAGGCGGTGTACCGGGCGCGGGTACGTGGCTGTCTCCTCGGCGGAGCGCTCGGTGACGCACTCGGCTACCCGGTGGAGTTCGACTCCCTCGACCGGATCCGCGCCACCCACGGCGAGCGTGGCGTCACCGGGCTCGTCCCCGACGCGACGGGCGTCATCGGCCGGATCAGCGACGACACCCAGATGACCCTGTTCACCGCGGAGGGCGTCGAACAGGCCGTACGGCGCGAGCGCGGCAAGGGCATCGGCGGCGGCGGACCCCGGCTGGTGCGCTGGGCCTACGAACGCTGGCTGCACACCCAACGCGTCCCCGCACCCGACGGCGGCCCCACCGCCCACGGCTACGCCGGACCCACCGACGGCCTCGTCACCGAACCCTGGCTCTACGCCCGCCGCGCCCCCGGCAACGCCTGCCTCAGCGGCCTCCAGCAGGACCACGTCCCCGACCCCTGGACCGCACTCGGCACGCCCGGACCCGTCAACCCCGACTCCAAGGGCTGCGGGGCCGTCATGCGGTCCGCCCCCTTCGGACTCACCGGCGCCCCGGCCGCCTCCGCCTTCCAACTCGCCGCCGTCTGCGCCCGGATGACCCACGGCCACCCCACCGGCGCCTACGCGGCCGGCGCACTCGCCGCGATCGTCCGGCACCTGATCGACGGCGAGTCGATCGAGGGCGCCGTCCTGCGCACCCTGCGCCTGCTGGCCCGGCACCCCGGCCACGAGGAGACCGGCACGGCGCTGCGGCGGGCGCTCGACCTCGCGGCCGAGGGCGACCCCACCGCGGAGAAGGTGGAACGCCTGGGCGCCGGCTGGATCGCCGAGGAGGCCCTCGCCATCGGCGTCTACGCGGCCCTCGCCCACACCGACGTCGAACGCGCCCTGCTCCTCGCCGTCAACCACTCCGGCGACAGCGACTCCACTGGCTCCCTCTGCGGCAACCTGCTCGGCGCCCGCCACGGCGACCACGGCCTGCCGCACACCTGGCTGCGCCAGGTCGAGGGCCGCGCCCGCATCGCCGCCCTCGCGGACGACCTCGCCGCCGAGGCCGCCCGGGCCTGAGCCCCCGAGGGTTCCCGGCCCGGACCGCCGGGAACCCTCCTGACCAGGGCCGCCGTCGCTCTCCTGTGGCAGTCTGGACGGGTACGCGGCACCCACGAAGGGAGTCCCACCATGGCCGTGGAACCGCTTTCTCCGAAGGAGATCGAGGACCGCCTGTCCGAACTGCCCGGCTGGACCGTCGACGGCGACCGCCTCACCCGCTCCTACCGGCTGCCCTCCCACTTCGCCGCGACCGCCCTGGTCGTCCACATCGCCCGGATCCAGGACGAGCTCGACCACCACTCCGACCTCACCCTCGGCTACAACACGGTCTCCCTCGCGGTGAACACCCACAGCGCCGGGGGAGCCGTCACCGAACTGGACTTCGAACTGGCGCGGCAGGTGGAGGAGGCGGCGGACGGACACGGGGTGAGCTGAGACGGGACCGCGGCATCGGGGCGACGGTATACATTCTGCGGCTTCCGGCGGACGGGCGTAGGGCGCGTGTATGCGGCATGCGGCATACGGCGTGAAGTATGCGACATCCTGCATACAGTCCTAAGTGTCCGGCATCCGGCATACAGTGTGGCGCACATTGCATACAGCCGACGGGCGGAACGGGGAGGGCGCGTGCTGGACTACGACAAGGAAGCCGAACGCTACGACCTCTCGCGCGGCGGCGAACCCCGGGCGGCCGCCGCCGCCGAAGCCGTCCTCGGTCTTCTGCCGCCCGGTGTGCGCAGTCTGCTGGACGTAGCCTGCGGCACGGGCATCGTCACCCGCCGGCTCGCGGCCGGACCGGACGCCCTGCGGGTGACGGGCGTCGACCTGTCGCCCGCGATGGCCCGGCACGCCGCCGCCCGGCTGCCGGGCGCCATCGTGCGCGCCGACAGCCGCCAACTCCCTTTTCCCGCCGCACAATTCGACGCCGTGAGCAGTGTGTGGCTGCTGCATCTCGTCGAGGACGACGACGCACGGCGGATCGTCGCCGAGTGCGCGCGGGTGCTGCGGCCGGGCGGGGTGTACGTCACCACGGTCGACAAGGGGGCCTCGCACAACGTGGGCAGCGACATCGACGCGGTCCTCGCCTCTCGCCCGCGCCGCCCCGCCTCCGACGCCTCCGAGCTCGTCGCGTCGTACGCCACCGACTGCGGTCTGGTGGCGGCCGGGCGGGCCCGTTTCGCCGGCCGGGGGCAGGGGCGCAGCCCGCGTCGGGCGATCGCCGACCTCAGGCGTGGCTGGTTCGTCACCCTCCCGCCCGGCGATCCCCTCGCCGACGTGTTCGCCGCCCGCCTCGCGGCCCTGCCCGACCAGGAACGGCCGCGCCCGGAACCGGAGTTCACCCTGCGCGCCTTCCGGAAGCCCACGGAAGGACACCGGGAACCGGCGTCGAACGAGTAAGGCCCACGCCCGTCCAACTGGCCGAAACACACGGCAACGTGGCCGAACCCGGTGGCGACTGAGAGTGCGGAACCCGTCCGTCCTCTCTGGAGGTTCGTCCCGTGCAGCACCCCCACGAGCACCGCAGACGCCGAGTCCTTCTGTCGGCCGCGACAGCGGCCGCGGCCCTTGTAGCCGCCGGTCTGACCGCGCTCGGCACCGGCACCGCCGCCGCGGCGACCGCCCGCCAGGTCGAGGCCCTCGACCGGGGCGTGGTCAGCGTCCACACCGACAGCGGCAACCTGGTCGGCTGGCGCTGGCTCGGCACCGACCCCGACAGTGTCTCCTTCAACGTCTACCGGGCCGGCACGAAGGTCAACTCCGCCCCGATCACCGGCTCCACCACCTACTTCCACTCCGGCGCGCCCGCCCAGGCCGACTACACGGTCCGCGCCGTCGTCAACGGTGTCGAACAGGCCGACTCCGTCCACGCGATCCAGTTCCGCACCGGCTACAAGGACGTCCCGATCACCCCGCCGGCCGGCGGCACCACACCCGACGGCGTCGCCTACACCTACGAGGCCAACGACGCCTCCGTGGGCGACCTCGACGGCGACGGCGCCCTGGACTTCGTCCTCAAGTGGCAGCCGACCAACGCCAAGGACAACTCGCAGTCGGGATACACCGGAAACACGATCGTCGACGGTATACGGCTGGACGGCACCCGTCTGTGGCGGGTCGACCTCGGCCGCAACATCCGCTCCGGTGCCCACTACACACAGTTCCAGGTGTACGACTACGACGGCGACGGCAGGGCCGAGGTCGCGATGAAGACCGCCGACGGCACGGTCGACGGCACCGGCACGGTGATCGGCAGCTCCTCCGCCGACTACCGCAACTCCAGCGGGTACGTCCTGTCCGGCCCCGAGTACCTGACCATGTTCAACGGCCAGACGGGCAGGGCGATGCAGAGCGTCGACTACGTCCCGGCCCGCGGCACGGTCTCCTCCTGGGGCGACTCGTACGGCAACCGCGTCGACCGCTTCCTCGCGGGCACGGCGTACCTGGACGGTTCCCGCCCCTCCCTGATCATGGCGCGCGGCTACTACACCCGCACGGTGATCGCCGCCTGGGACTGGCGCGACGGCGCCTTCACCCGCCGTTGGACCTTCGACACCAACTCCTCCAGCAACACGGGCAAGGGGTACGACGGCCAGGGCTCGCACAGTCTCTCCGTCGGGGACGTCGACGGCGACGGCAAGGACGAGATCGTCTACGGCGCGATGGCGGTCGACGACAACGGCAACGGCCTGTGGACGACGAAGACCGGCCACGGCGACGCCCAGCACCTCGGCGACCTCGACCCGTCGCACGCGGGCCTGGAGTACTTCAAGGTCTCCGAGTCGAGCAGCCAGCCCGCCGAGCTGTACATCAACCCGGCCAACGGCACGATCAACTGGAAGCTGGCCGCCTGCTGCGACAACGGGCGCGGCGTCGCCGGCGACATCTGGGCGGGCAACGACGGGGCCGAGGTCTGGTCGGCCTCCGACTCCTCCGTCCGCGACGAGGCGGGCGCGACGAAGGGCCGTGAACCGTCCTCCGTCAACTTCTTGTCCTGGTGGGACGCCGACACCACCCGTGAGCTCCTCGACGGCACCCACATCGACAAGTACGGCACGTCCTCCGACACCCGTCTGCTGACGGGCTCCGACGTCCACTCCAACAACAGCACCAAGGCGACCCCGTCGCTCTCCGGGGACATCCTCGGCGACTGGCGCGAGGAGGTCGTCTGGCCCACCACCGACAACACCGCCCTCAGGATCTACTCGACCCCGTACGAGACGACGACCCGCATCACGACCCTCCTGCACGACACCATGTACCGCACGGGCCTGGCCTGGCAGAACACCGCGTACAACCAACCGCCGCACCCGAGCTTCTTCATCGGCAACGGCATGGCGACGGCGCCCCGGCCGACGGTCTACACCCCCTGACAGGAACGTGACGAGGCCCCGCCCGAGGTCGGACGGGGCCCCCTCACGGTCGTGCGTTCACCGGGTCGCGCGCCGGATCAGTTCAGGGCCTTGGGCACATTCCCGTAGAACCGGATGGCGGGCCATCCGCGAGAGGTGAGCAACTCGTTGATGGCGTTGGCCACCTCCAGCGCGGTGACGTCCTTCTCCGGCGGCCCGGGCATCAGGTCGATGGTGAAGCTCACGCTGATGTAACCGTCCTCCGGGCCCGGCTCGGTGACGCCGTGGAACGGGATGTTGTAGCCCCACGCCGGGGTCGACTCGTCCGCCTGCTCGGCGGTTTCGGTCTCCTCGGCCTGGGCCGGGCCGGCGGACGCGAGGACCGCGCCCGCCGCTGCCGAACCCGAAGAGACCAGCAGGGCACGTCTGGACACTCCCATGTTCCCCTCCCCACTCCCCTGCCTCCGGAGTGGAGGCAGGATCGATCGTATGAGCGAAACTCGGGCCCTGGCGCTGAACGAATTCATCCGGTTGGCCTGTGCCGGGCTCAGCCCACGGTGCAGCTCTGGTCACCCAGCTTGAACGCCGTCGGCTTGGTGTTCGAGCCCGTCCAGGTGCCGGTGAAGCCGAAGCTCACCGAGGAGCCGGCTGCCACCGTGGCGTTCCAGGTGACGTTCTTCGCGGTCACCGCCGACCCGGACTGCGCGTAGTCGGCGTTCCACAGTTGCGAGATCGTCTGCCCGCTGGGGAAGGCCCAGTTCAGGCTCCAGCCGGACCACGCGCTCGTCCCCGTGTTGGCGAGCTTCACGTCCGCCTGGAAGCCACCGGACCACTGGTTGGTGATCGTGTACGTCACCGCGCAGGCGCCGGTCGGCGTGGGATCCGTACCGCCACCGCCGTCGCCGCCCCCGCTTCCGCCGCCGCTCGTGTCGGAGGTGTCGCCGTAGATCACACCCCGGCCGTTGGTCGACACGTACACCCGCCCGTAGACCCGCGGGTCACCGGTGATCGCCGCGCCCGTCCAACCCCACTGGTGGGCGTCGTCGTTGATCCGCGTCCAGGTCGCGCCCTTGTCGGTCGAGCGGAAGATCCCCCGTACACCGGCGATCTTCGCGCTGGTGTAGAGCGTCTGGTACGAGGCACCCGTCGCCGCCTTGCCGAAGCCGATCGTGTCGGCCTGCTCGACCGTCGACAGCTTGGTGAAGGTGGCGCCGGAGTCGGTGGAGTGCCACAGCCCGTACGCCCCGTCGCTCGCCCCGCCGGCCAGCCACACATCGCCCTTCGTGCCGGGCAGCGCCTTGAAGCGCACGCTGTCCCCGCTGGGCAGCCCCGTCGCCGACGACGCCGTGAAGGTCGCGCCGCCGTCCGAACTGACGTAGAACTTGCCCGACTTGAAACCGTAGAAGGTCTTCGGATCGACCCGGTCCGACTCCACGGTCGCGCCGGAGGGGATCCCGCTCGACGCCGCCCACGACGACCCGAACCCTGTCGTGTACTGCACGCCCGTGCCCGCCGGACTCCACACGAACCGGCCGCCGTCCGCCGCCGCGGCCACGGTCCCGCCGCCGCTCACCCCCGAAGGGTCCGTCCCGGCGAACCAGTTGGCGCCGTTGTCCGTCGAGAACGCCACATGCGGGCCCGAGTCCAGATTGCCCACCCGGACCACCGTGTTCGGGTTGGTCTCGGCGTAGTCGAGGCTGGTGGTGGTCGTGAGGTTCGGGGAGGTGAACATCATCGACGGCACCTTGGTCAGATCCGTGTGCCGGAAACCGCCCACGTCACCCAGCGCGCTGAGCAGCGGCGCACCGGTCGGGGGAGAGGCGAGGTCGTTGACGGCCGTCTCCTCCAGCCCCTGCACCATCGGCTTCACGGTGAACTGGCTTCCGCCGTCCCAGTTGGTGAGGTTCTCCGTGCCGTAGATCGTCGCGCCCGTCCCGTACATCATGCGGGCGGAGTTGAACGGGTCGATCTCCAACGCCTCGGTCATCCAGCCGAGTTTGGGCGTCTGCTCCGGCGGCGACGGGTTGGCGCCCCAGGTCAGCCACGGCGACGAGGACACGTCCATCGTGAACCGGTTCGAACGGTTTGGGTACGAGGTGTAGTCCCACGCCTTCGTCCAGGTCCCGCCGCTGTTCGTGGAGCGGAAGATCTGGGTGTCGGGCCACCAGGAACTGTAGGCGGTCGCCATGACGGTACCGGGCTTCTGCCGGTCGACGGTCAGGCCGCTGAAGCCGTAGTAGGTGTCGGCCTCCGCCACCGGGCTGATGTCCGTCCAGGTGCCGGTCGCCGTCGCGTACCGGAACAGCCGGCCCTTGCCGCCGTCGTACGGACCGCCCTTGTCGCTGTATGCGATGTACAGATAGCCGTTGACGGTATCCAGTACACCCTTGTGCGCCAGATATCCCGTCGGCTGTCCGGCCATCCGCGACCAGGTCGCCCCCGCGTCCGTCGACCGGTACACCGCGTTGTCCTTGTCCGCCACCCCGACGTAGAGCGTCTTCGTCGCCGTCCCCGACGTGCCGGTCGACTCGTCGAAGGTGACCCAGACGATCCCCTGGTTGTCGCTCGCATACCCGCTGGTGTCGCTGGGATCCTGTACATAATTGCCGACGTTCGGGAAATTGCTCACCTGCGACCAGGTGACCCCCGAGTCCGTCGACCGCCACAGCCCCTTGCCGCTCGGTGCGCCGAGGTAGAGCACGCTGTTCTTGTTCGGGTCGACCGCGAGCCGCTCTCCCATGCCCCGGCCGGGCATGTTCCCGCCCAGCTTGAAGGGGAGGTCCGTCTTCTGCCAGCTGGCGCCCCGGTCACCGGACCGCAGCACCGCGCCGTTCCCCGGGTCCCAGCTGTTGGTGTACGTGCCGACCGCCGCGTACACCTTGTTCGGGTCGACGGAGTCGGAGGCCAGGCTCACCACGCCCGTGTGCCCCCAGTCCGCCCAGCCGACGGAGTCCAGCAGCGGCGTCCAGGTCCTGCTCGACTCCTGCCAGCGGTAGGCGCCGCCGATGTCGGTGCGCGCGTAGGCGAGGTTCTTCTCCTTGCGGTTGAAGACGATGCCCGGGACGAAGCCACCGCCGTCGATCCGGACGTTCTTCCAGGTGTACGAGTCTGCGGCGAGCGTCGCCTTCGGGCCGGCGTCGGCGGCCAGCGCGTGCGGGCTGCCGGCGAGCAGGCCGGCGGCGAGCGCCAGCACCGCCGTCAGAATGCGCTTTCTTCGCACGGTGGGGGTCCTTCCTCGCGAAGCCATGGGTGCGGGGGGAGGTGCGAGACGTGCGACGTGCGGACGGTGCGGTGTGCGGGATGTGCGACTACCGGGCGGCCCCCCATGCGGGAAGGGGCCGCCCGGCGCGGTACGCGGAGCGTTAGCGGGGACTTATTCGAGAAGCTCCGCGTACGAGCCCATGGCCAGGGCGATGTCCGCCTGGGCCCAGAACCGGTGGTACGTGAACACGGGCGCGGCACCGCCCGCGAGATAGCTCTCGATCTTCGACCAGGCCGGGTCGTTCTTGTAGAAGGAACGCAGCGAGGTGAAGGTCGAGGAGGAGTTGATCGTGTCGCCGTTCGGCATCTTCCCGCTGAAGCCGCTCGGGACGTACACGCCGTCGTCGAAGCGGTTGTAGTCGGCGCGGGTCTCGGGGACCGCGATGCCGAGCGCGTCCTGGTAGTGGGTCCACATGCCGTCCAGGAGCGCCTTGGCGGTCGTCCTCGCCTCCGTGTCACCGGACCTGGCGGCGTAGTACGTCAAGGTCTTGGCGTACGCGGCGGCCACGCCGACGTCGTTGGTGTAGTCGGCGACGGTGACGTGAAGTCCCGTGTTGGCGCCGGGACTCGACGCGTTCCAGGTGTCGGGCTGGCCCGACCACTGGAGGGTGGAGGGGATCAGGTAGGTGCCGTCCGGGTTGATCGTGGTCTTGGACAGCGCCCAGTCGACCCACTTGTCGAGGACCGTCTTGGCGGCGGCGTTCCCCGTCTGCTGGTAGTACTCGGCGACCCGCTCCATCGACCACGCCTGGAAGCCGAACCACTGGTTGGACGGCGGGTCGTGATAGACGGGCTGCTGGTCGTAGTACATGCCGTAGAAGGTCGACGTGCCGGACGGGGGAGTGGCGTACCGGCCGGCCCAGCTGTTCGTCGCGCCGCCCGCGATGGCTCCCTCGCTGGACTGGAGCCAGCGGTAGAACTCCATCTGCCGGGTGAGGGACTTGGCCCAGTCGGCCTGCCCCGTCGCCGACTTGGGCTTGAGGCCGGCGTAGCTGCTCAGCGCGTAGGCGGCCAGGGGGTTCTGGTAGCCGCCGTGGGTGTGGCTGGAGCCGATGCGCCAGGCCCAGCCGGCGCTGGTGTCCGTGGCGCCGCCCCAGGCGTAGTACCAGGACAGCAGGTAGTGCGAGGCGTCCTTGCCGGTGCCGGCCGCGCACGCGGTCGGACCGACACAGTTGCCGATCTTCTTGAAGTACTTGTCGTACATCGCATACCGCAGATAGTCGCCCATCTTCGCGGCCTTGCCGACGGTCGCCGAGACGTCACCGCCCTTGCCCTGCGCCGTCGCCCACACGTCCGCCCAGTACGCCGCCTGCACCGCCCGCGCGTCGGCGTCCGGGGCGTTGGTGTACTTCCACTGCTTGGCGTAGGAGGAGTCGCCGGTGAACAGGTCCAGGTAGCCGTTCGTACCGCCGTACTTGAAGGCGTCGCAGGTCGGCTGCGGAACCGTCTCCCACACCGACTCCTGCGCACCGCGCTGGAAGGTGTTGATGTACGACGGTCCGGTCGCGGTCGGGCCCGCCTCGCACTTGCCGGGCTCGTTGCCGTAGCCGTAGACGTTGTCGACGTCCTGCAGCCAGTGCATACCGTAGACGTCGTCCGTACTGTATGCGGTCTTCAGTTCACCGGCTATCGGATCCGACCCCACCGACACCCCGGTGTCCAGCCGCGCCGGATACTCGTTCGGCGTGTCCATCTCCGGCGCGTACGTCGCCGGTTTCGACGCGTTGTAGAACGAGTTCGTCGGCTGGTCGGCGTGGGTGGGGATCATGTACTTCTCCATGACGTCCCACGCGCCGTTGAACTTGGTCCAGTCGCCGGTGATCTTTCCGTACATGGCCTGCAGCCAGAGCAGGTAGCTGTAGGCCTCGGACGTGGTCTCGTGGCCCTGGTCCGGCGCCTCGACGATCAGCGTCTCCACCGAGTGGTAGGGGATGCCCTCGGGGGAGAAGTAGCCGTTCGCCGGGTTGGTGATCTTGCCGTACAGGTCCAGGAACCGCGCGTCGTACACCTTGCTGCCGGCGATCTCGGTGACCGTGACCGACGCCTTCGCGTGTCCGGTCGCCGTCGATTCGAAGACGGCCGCGCCGGTGCCGGAGGCGTTCGCGGTGACGGTCACCTTCTGGGCGGTGTTCCAGTTCGACGGAGTGAAGGTGAGCGAGGCCCCGCCCGTCACCGTCAGCCCCGTGTTGCCGCTGACCCGGGCGGTCGCCACCGTCACATTGGCCGACGGCTGGGTCGACAGCTTCACCTCGTAGCTGCCCGTCTTGCCCTGCTGCACCGCCAGTTGATTGGTGGAGGCGACCACGGCCGGGCCCGAGGCGACCGTGATGCCGACCGGCGTCGACGAGGCCGACGCGCCCAGACTGTCGTAGGCCTTCGCCACCAGCGAGTGGCTGCCCACCGCCAGGCCGGAGGCCGACAGGGTGTACGGCGAGCTGGTGTCCGTGCCCAGCAGGGTCGTGTCGTCGTAGAACTCGACCTTGGTGACCGTCGCGTTGTCGGCGGCCGCGGCGGTCGCCGCGAGCGGCACCGCGTCGCCCTGTGTGTAGACGGCGCCCGCGGCCGGGCTGGTCAGCACGGCGACCGGCGGCTGGTGCGCGCCGGCGCAGGTGGTGCCGTTGACCGCGAAGCTCGTGGGCGCGGTGTTGGTGCCGCTGTAGGTGAACTGGGCGCCCGTGCTCACCGCGGCGCCCGCCGCGACGGTCCCGTTGTAGGTGGCGTTGTTCACCGTGATCTTCTGACCGGACTGGGCCCAGGTGCCGTTCCAGCCGTTGGTCAGTTTCTGGTTGCCCGTGTAGGAGTACGTCAGGGTCCAGCCGCTGATGGGGTCGGTCCCGCGGTTGGTGAGGGTGAGGTCGGCGGTGAAGCCGGAGCCCCAGTCGTTGGTCTTGTAGTCCACGCTGCACTGGAGCGCCGCCGCCTGGGCGGGCGTCGGGAGCGTGCTCAGCATGGCGAGGGGAAGCGCGAGGGCCGCGACGACGGCGGTCCACAGGCGCCGCGTCGCGCGACGTCTGCGTACGGGATCCATGGTTCCGGTTCCTCCTTGCGGCTCTGAACGGTGGGGGGAGGAGCAACAAGCCCTGAACCAGTGGGAGCGCTCCCATAGTGGGGAAAGGGGTGAAGGCGGTCAAGGTGCTTGAAGAGTCGAAAACATTCGACAGGAGAAGTTGAGGGAAAGTCAGCGGCGCCCCTGTTCTTTGCCGACGCTTGGCGCTAGCTTCGAGACACCAGTGGGAGCGATTCCATCAGTCGACGCGTCCGTCACGACGCGCTGAGCTGCAAGGAGTCGCTCATGCGACACCCCCCTCGTTCAATCTTTTTAGCCGTCGCCGGCACGGTCGCCCTCGGGACGGGTGTGACCCTGCCGGTCATGACGGCCCAGGGGGCCACGCCCGCCTGCACGGTGGAGTACTCCGTCACCGGCCAGTGGGACGCCGGCTTCCAGGGCGCCGTGAAGGTCACCAACAACGCGGCGGCCGTGAGCAGTTGGAGCCTGACCTTCGACTTCGCGAACGGCCAGAGGGTCACCCAGGGCTGGAGCGCCAAGTGGTCCCAGTCGGGGACGACCGTCACCGCGGCGAACGAGAGCTGGAACGGCTCGCTCGGCACCGGCGCGAGCGTCGACGCCGGCTTCATCGCGTCGAAGGGCGCGGCGAACACCGCCCCCACGACGTTCAGGCTCAACGGCACCACCTGCAACGTCGACGGCGGAACCACCCCGACGCCGACCCCCACGCCGACGCCCACGGCGACCGCCACCACCCCGCCCGGCACCGGTGACGCGCCGCCCGCGCTGCAGGTGTCCGGCAACAAGCTCGTGGACGCCGACGGCCGCACCCGCAGGCTGCTCGGCGTGAACCGGTCCGGCGGCGAGTTCATGTGCGTGCAGGGCCGCGGCATCTGGGACGGCCCGGTCGACGACGCGGCCGTCGGGGCGATCGCCGACTGGAACGCGAACACGGTCCGCATCCCTCTCAACGAGGAGTGCTGGCTGGGCCTGTCGAACATCGACCCCGCCTACGGCGGGTCGCACTACATCGCCGCCGTCAAGGAGTTGGTGGCCCGCGTCGAGGCGCACGGCATGACACCCGTCGTCGAACTGCACTGGACCTACGGCCAGTACACCGGCAACTCGGCCGGCTGCTCGGACGTGCACGCCAGTTGCCAGAAGCCGATGCCCGACATGCAGTACACACCGTCGTTCTGGACGTCGGTCGCGAACACCTTCAAGAGCGATCGGGCCGTCGTCTTCGACCTGTTCAACGAGCCCTACCCGGACCGGGCGACCTCCACGACCACCCAGGCGTGGCAGTGCTGGCGGGACGGCGGCACCTGCCCCGGTATCGGGTACGAGGTCGCCGGTATGCAGGATCTCGTCGATTCCGTACGGTCGACCGGCGCCCGGAACGTGATCCTCGCCGGCGGCATCGCCTACTCCAACGACCTCAGTCAGTGGCCGGCGTACAAACCCACCGACCCGACCGGCAATCTCGCCGCCGCCTACCACGTCTACAACTTCAACTCCTGCGCGAGCGAGAGCTGCTGGAACTCCACCCTCGCCCCCGTCGCCGCCCAGGTGCCGCTCGTGGCGGGCGAGATCGGGGAGAACACCTGCGCGCACTCCTTCGTCGACCGTGTCATGAAGTGGTTCGACGACCGGAGCCTTTCGTACCTGGGCTGGACCTGGAACACCTGGGACTGCTCCTCGGGCCCGTCCCTGATCTCCGGCTACGACGGGACCCCCACCGCGTACGGCATCGGGCTGCGCGACCATCTGCGCGCCCTCGACGGATAGGCGCCACCCCCAGCAAGGGACGCAACGGACGGACAACACCCGCGACGGACAAGGAAACCCGCACTCATGAGCCGTAGCAGAACAGCGATGCTCGCCGCGCTGGCGCTGGTCGCCGGCGCCTCCGGGACGGCACTCGCGGTGGTCCCGGGGGATCCGGGCATCGCCGCCATCCCGTGCACCGTCGCCTACACGGTGCAGAACCAGTGGGACACCGGCTTCACCGCCAACGTCACCGTCACCAACAACTCGGCAGCCAAGACGAGTTGGTCGGTGAAGTGGGCGTACGCCGGCAACCAGAAGATCACCAACGGCTGGAACGCGAAGATCACCCAGTCCGGTACGGCCGTCACCGCGAACAACGAGACCTACAACGGGACGCTGGCGAACGGCGGTTCGGTCAGCTTCGGTTTCCAGGCCTCCTACAGCGGCACCAACGCGGTGCCGGCCTCGTTCACCCTCGACGGGGTCACCTGCAACGTCGACAGCGGCACCGGCACGCCCACCGACCCCGGCACCCCGACCGACCCGGGCACCCCGTCCACCAAGGTCGATAACCCGTACGCGGGCGCCAAGGTGTACGTGAACCCGGAGTGGTCGGCGAAGGCGGCCGCCGAGACGGGTGGCTCGCGCATCTCCAACCAGCCCACCGGCGTCTGGCTCGACCGGATCGCCGCGATCAACGGCACCAGCACCAGCATGGGGCTGCGCGCCCACCTCGACGCGGCCCTCGCGCAGAAGGGCAGCGGCGAAGAGGTCGTCCAACTGGTCGTCTACGACCTGCCCGGACGCGACTGCGCCGCCCTCGCCTCCAACGGCGAGCTCGGCCCGACGGAGATCGACAAGTACAAGACGCAGTTCATCGACCCGATCGCGGCGATCCTCGCCGACAGCAAGTACGCCTCGCTGCGGATCGTCACCACCATCGAGATCGACTCGCTGCCCAACCTCGTCACCAACACCGGCAGCCGGCCCACCGCCACCGCAGCCTGCGACACCATGAAGGCCAACGGCAACTACGTGAAGGGCGTCGGCTACGCGCTGAACAAGCTCGGCGCGATCCCCAACGTCTACAACTACATCGACGCCGGTCACCACGGCTGGCTCGGCTGGGACGACAACTTCGCCCCCTCCGCCCAGCTCTTCTACCAGGCCGCCACCGCGGAGGGCGCGACGGTGGACGACGTGCACGGCTTCATCACCAACACGGCGAACTACAGCGCCCTGAAGGAGAACAACTTCACCATCAACGACTCCGTCAACGGCACCTCCGTACGGCAGTCGAAGTGGGTGGACTGGAACCGGTACGTCGACGAGCTGTCGTACGCGCAGGCCTTCCGCACCCAGCTCGTCTCGGCCGGCTTCCGGTCGGGCATCGGCATGCTGATCGACACCTCCCGCAACGGCTGGGGCGGCACCGCACGGCCCACCGGTCCGGGCGCCACGACCAGCGTCGACACCTATGTCAACGGGGGCCGCTACGACCGCCGTATCCACATCGGCAACTGGTGCAACCAGTCCGGCGCCGGCCTCGGCGAGCGCCCGCAGGCCGCACCGGCCGCCGGGATCGACGCGTACGTGTGGATGAAGCCGCCGGGTGAGTCCGACGGCTCCAGCACCGCCATCGCCAACGACGAGGGCAAGGGCTTCGACCGCATGTGCGACCCGACGTACACGGGCAACGCCCGCAACGGCAACAACATGTCGGGAGCCCTGGCGAACGCACCGCTGTCCGGGCACTGGTTCTCGGCCCAGTTCCAGCAGCTCATGCAGAACGCCTACCCGCCGCTGTAGGAACCCGCGCGGGGTTCCGTCCGGCCGCTCCCGTACCCCCGGGGAGCGGCCGGATGCGTCGGATACCGGGACCGGCGGAAGGAATTTTTTGCCGTCCCGGCAACAGTGATGGCCCTCGTGCGGTGCGTCGGCGCACTCTGTCGGCACACCGGACGAGAGGCTGACCACCATGGCGCACCACCCGCACGAGCACCGGCACCAGGGCGAACCCGCCCACGACCACGAGCACCACCACGACGGTGGGCACCGGCACGGCCACCACCACGACACCGACATCGACTGGGCGGCGATGGCCCCGCACCTCGAGGCCCAGGCCGAACTCTTCACGCCCCTGTACGAGCGGGCCCTCGCCTGGCTCGGCAAGGAGGTGACCGAGCCCGGGCTGATCGTCGACGCCGGCAGCGGCCCCGGCGTCGTCTCCTGTCTGTTCGCCGAGACCTTCCCCGGCGCCCGGGTCCTGGCCGTCGACGGCTCCGCACCGCTCCTGGAACGGGCCGGCGAGCGGGCCGCCCGCCTCGGACACGCCGACCGCTTCGGCACCCTCACCGGTGAACTCCCCGACGTCCTCGGTGAGTTGGACTATCCGGCCGATCTGCTGTGGGCGGGCCGCAGCCTGCACCACCTGGGCGACCAGCGCGCCGCCCTCACCGCCTTCGCCGAGCGGCTCGCACCCGGCGGAACCCTGGCGATCATGGAGGGTGGTCTGCCCAGCCGGTTCCTGCCGAGGGACATCGGCCTCGGGCGTCCCGGCCTGGAGGCGCGGCTCGACGCCCTGCAGGAGCAGTGGTTCGCGCAGATGCGGGCCGACCTGCCCGGCTCGGTCGAGGTGGCCGAGGACTGGCCGGCGCTGCTCGCCTCCGCCGGGCTGAAGCACACCCGCAGCCGCAGCTTCCTGCTCGACCTGCCCGCCCCCGCCTCCGACCGGGCCCGCGCCTACGTCACCGCCTCGCTGTCCCGGCTGCGCGACGTCTACGGCGACACCCTGGACGCCGAGGACCGCGCCACGCTGGACCGGCTCCTCGACCCCGACGACCCGGCCGGCGTCCAGCACAGGCCGGACGTGTTCGTCCTGGCGGCCCACACCGTGCATACCGCGGTGAAGCCCGCGTAGCCGCGGCGCCACCCCCGCCGCTGCGCCTCCCCGGCCGAAGCCAGGAGGCGCGACCCGGCGGCCGCGCCCCCTCACCCGTCCGCGCCGGACGGGCTCAGCCGATGTCGAACGTCGAGGGGTCCGGGCCGATCCGCCGGTCCTCGTTGAGCGCGCTGATCGCCGCCAGGTCCTCGGTGTCCAGGCTGAAGTCGAACACCTCGATGTTCTCCCTGATCCGCGACGGCGTCACCGACTTCGGGATCACCACGTTGCCGATCTGCAGGTGCCAGCGCAGCACGACCTGGGCCGGGGTGCGGTTGTGCTTCTGGGCGATGGCGACGATCGCCGGGACCTCAAGAAGACCCTTGCCCTGGCCCAGCGGCGACCAGGCCTCGGTCGCGATGCCCTGCTCCGCGTGGAACGCGCGCAGCGCGTGCTGCTGAAGGTGCGGGTGCAGCTCGATCTGGTTGACCGCCGGGATGACCGACGTCTCGTCCAGCAGGCGCCCGAGCTGCTCGACGGGGAAGTTGGAGACGCCGATCGCCCTGACGCGGCCGTCGCCGTACAGCTTCTCGAACGCCTTGTACGTGTCGACGTACCGGTCGCGGGCCGGCAGCGGCCAGTGGATCAGGTACAGGTCGACGTACTCCAGGCCCAGCTTCTCCAGCGAGGTGTCGAACGCGCGCAGGGTCGCGTCGTAGCCCTGGTCGGAGTTCCAGAGCTTGGTGGTGAGGAAGATGTCCTCGCGGGGCACGCCGGAGGCGGTGATCGCCTTGCCGGTGCCCTCCTCGTTGCCGTAGATCGCCGCTGTGTCGATGCTGCGGTACCCGGCCTCCAGCGCGGTGGAGACCGCCCGCTCCGCCTCGTCGTCCGGCACCTGCCAGACCCCGAAGCCCAGCTGGGGCATCTCCACGCCGTTGTTGAGGATGATCGGGGGGACCTTGCTGCTCACGAGCTCTCGATCCTTCGGTTGTCCGTCAGAGTGGTACTGCCATCGTCAACGATCACACGCCGTGATGCATTCCTGACCCGGGAATTCACCGCCCCTGCCTCACGTCCGGTACAGCGCGTCCACCTCGTTCGCGTACGCGTTCTCGATGGCCTTGCGCTTCAGCTTCAACGACGGCGTGAGCAGCCCGTGTTCCTCCGTGAACGGCTGGGCCAGGATACGGAACGTGCGGATCGACTCGGCCTGCGAGACCAGGGTGTTCGCGGCCACCACGGCCCGGCGCACCTCCGCCTCCAGATCCGGGTCCCGCACCAGCTCGGCGGGCGCCATCGACGGCTTGCCGCGCATCTGCAGCCAGTGCTCCACGGCCTCCTGGTCGAGGGTGACCAGCGCGGCGACGAACGGCCGGTCGTTGCCGACGACGATGCACTGGCCGACCAGCGGATGGTCGCGCACCCGCTCCTCCAGCAGCCCCGGCGAGACGCTCTTGCCGCCCGAGGTGACGAGGATCTCCTTCTTGCGGCCGGTGATGGTGAGATAGCCGTCCTCGTCCAGGGAGCCCAGGTCACCGGTGGCCAGCCAGCCGTCGTGCAGGGTCTCGTCGGTGGCCTTGGGATTGTTGAGATACCCCTGGAACACGTTGTCGCCGCGCAGCCAGATCTCCCCGTCGTCCGCGATGTGCACGGTCATCCCCGGGATCGGCTGCCCGACCGTGCCGTAGCGGGTGCGGCCCGGCGGGTTCGCGGTCGCGGCCGCGGTCGACTCGGTCAGGCCGTACCCCTCGTAGATCTGCACGCCCGCGCCGGCGAAGAACAGCCCGAGCCGGCGGTCCATCGCCGAACCGCCCGACATCGCGTGCCGAACCCGCCCGCCCATCGCCGCGCGCACCTTCGCGTAGACGACCTTGTCGAAGAACTGGTGCTGCATCCGCAGCCCCGCCGACGGACCCGGCCCGATGCCCCAGGCCTTCGCCTCCACCGCCTCCGCGTACGCCGTCGCCACCTCCACCGCCTTCTCGAACGGCCCCGACCTGCCCTCCCGCTCGGCCTTGCGGCGGGCCGCGTTGAACACCTTCTCGAAGATGTACGGCACGGCCAGGAAGAACGTGGGCCGGAACGCCGCCAGATCGGGCAGCAGGGCGGCGGCGTGCAGCTGGGGCTGATGGCCGAAACGCACCTTGCCGCGGATCGCGGCGATCTGCACCATCCGCCCGAAGACATGCGCGAGCGGCAGGAACAGCAGGGTCGCCGCCTCGTCGCCCTTGCGCGAGTGGAACACCGGCTCCCAGCGTTCGATGACCGTGTCCGCCTCGAACATGAAGTTGCCGTGCGAGATCACACAGCCCTTCGGGCGGCCCGTCGTGCCCGAGGTGTAGATGATCGTGGCGACGGAGTCGGGCGTGACCGCCTCCCGGTGCCGGTGCACCACCTCGTCCTCCACCGAGGCGCCCGCGTCGTAGAGCTCCTGCACACAGCCCTCGTCGAGCTGCCACAACTGGCGCAGCCGCGGCAGCCGGTCGATGACGGTGGCGATCGTCATCGCGTGGTCCTCGTGCTCCACGACCGCGGCCGTGCACTCCGCGTCGTACAGCATCCAGAAGCACTGCTCCGCCGACGACGTCGGATACACCGGCACCACCTGCGCGCCGATCGTCCACAACGCGTAGTCGAACAGCGTCCACTCGTAGCGGGTGCGGGACATGATCGCGACCCGGTCCCCGAACCGGATCCCCCGCGCGAGCAGGCCCTTCGCCAGCGCCAGCACCTCGTCGCGGAACTCGGCGGCCGTCACGTCCCGCCACGCGCCCCGCTCGTCCTTGCGGCCCAGCGCCACGTACCGCGGGTCCTCCTGGGCGTGCCGGAAGACGACGTCTGCCAGACCGCCCACCGGCGGTGCCGACGCCAACGGAGGGTTGGTGAACTCACGCAAACCCAGCACCCCGCTTCTCATGGCCGCACAGCGCCGTGAAAGCTACCCCACCCCCGGGCGGTCCGGGAGGGGGGCGTAAAGCGAACCATGCTCTCGTCTGCGCTGGTCAGTGCCGGAAAATGGGCTCACATGGGGAAGGGTCGGACACGAAACTGACGGAAGAGTAAGTTTCGGCGCCGTAATCTCCACCGAATCTGCCCGTCGCGCTTACGCCGCCCGACCCGTCCCCACGAGGCTCACGGACGGCGTCCCGCCCCCTCCCCGGTCAGCGCCGCGCCGGCGGATTCCGTCACAGCGGCCGGGCGCGGCGCCCGCACCAGCAGCAGGACCAGGAGCCCCGCGGCCAGCCCCGTGCACCCGGCCGCCACCAGCGCCGCGTCGAGCCCCGCGGCGAACGCGGCCCGCAGCGCGTGCTCCGGCACCACCCCCTCCAGCGCCGCCGCACCGCCGCCCGCCGCCGTGTGCGCCGTCCCGGCCGGCAGATCGTCCGCCATCCGCGACGTCAGTACGGTGCCGAACACCGCGACCCCGAGCGCGTACCCGAGCTGCCGTACGGTGTTCACCGCGCCGCCCGCCATCCCGTGCCGCGCCGGCTCCACCGCGGCCAGCGCCGCCCCCGCCACCGTCGGCGAGACGCACCCCGTCCCCACCCCCACCAGCACGAACCCCGGCACCAGCGCCGACCAGTCGGACCCCGCCCCCAGCACCGCCTGGGCCAGACACCCCGCACCGATCAGCAGCAGCCCGCCGCCGATCGTCAGCCGCGCGGGCACGCCGTGCAGCCTCCTGCCCACCACGATCGCCGTGACCGTCGCCGCCACCGTCATCGGCAGCAGCGTCAGCCCGCCGCGCACCGGACTCATCCCGAGCAGCGTCTGCATCCAGATCGACAGATACGGCGTCACCCCGAACGCCACCCCGTTGAACGCCAGCGCCCCCACCAGCACCCCCACGAACGCCGGCCTGCGCAGCAGCGCCGGATCCAGCAGCGGATGCGCCGCCCGCCGCTCCACCAGCACGAAACAGACCAGCGCCAGCCCGGCCGCCCCGAAGGAGGCCGCCGTCGCCGTCGCCGTCCAGCCGTCCTCCCCGGCCCGTACGACGGCGTACGTCGTCCCGCCCGCGAACGCCGCGAACGCCGCCGTCCCCGCCCAGTCGACCCTCTTCCCGCGCGGACCCGTGGACTCCGGCACCACCCTCAGCGTGAGCCACACCGAGGCCACGCTCACCGGCAGGTTCACGAAGAAGATCCACCGCCAGCCCGGCCCCTCGGCCAGCAGCCCGCCCAGGACCGGTCCGACCGCGGCGGCCCCGCCGCTCACCGCACCCCACACCCCGAGCGCCGCCGACCGCCGCCGCCCCTCGTACACCGACCCCAGCAGCGGCAACGTCGTCGCGAACATCGCCGCCGCCCCCACCCCCTGCACGGCCCGCGCCGCCACCAGCGTCCCCGGCCCCGACGCCAGCCCGCACAGCAGCGACGCCGCCGCGAACAGCACCACCCCCAGCACATGCACCCGCCGCCGCCCGAGGACGTCGGCCGCGGCCCCCGCCCCCAGCAGCAACGCCGCGAGCGCCAGCGCGTACCCGTCCACCACCCACTGCAGATCACTGAGCGAGGCGCCCAGCGCCCGCGCCATGTCCGGCAGCGCCACCACCACGATCGTCACGTCCAGCAACAACATGAACGTGCCCAGACACACCGCTGTCAGCGGCCCCCAACCGCGCATCTCTCTCCACTCCTGACTCTCCGATGGATGCGGTATACGAAATGCTCCGGCGGGTCGACTGCATACAGTTGTCGGTCGTCTGCTGCCTGCTGTGGGCCGTGTGTCGGCTGTCGGCTGTGCGCTGTCGACCGCATACTGCGTGCGCGGAGCACTCCGTACGATGGGGCGGGCCCGGCCGATCGCGGCGGTATACGGCACGCGGCCGACGGAATCCGATGGAGGAGAGCCGGATGCAGAGGGATTCCGACAGGTTCGACCGACTGGACCTCCAGGTGCTGTCGGCACTGGAGGTCGACGCCCGAGCGCCCTTCAGCCGCATCGGCGCGGTCCTCGGCGTCTCCGACCAGACTGTCGCCCGCCGCTTCCGCCGCCTCAGCGCCGAGGCGGGCCTCAGGGTCGTCGCCGTCCGCGACGCCGAACGCCTGGGCCAGGATCAGTGGATGCTCCGCCTGCGCTGCGCACCCGACAGCGCCACCGTCATCGCCGACGCCCTCGCCAAACGCCGCGACACCGCCTGGATCGGCCTCGCAGCCGGCGGTACCGAGATCGTCTGCATGACCCGCCCCCGCCACCCCGGCGACCACGACGACCTGCTCCTCGGCAAACTCCCGCGCACCCCCAGCGTCGTCGAGATCCGCGCCCAGCAACTCCTCCACCGCTTCTACGGAGGCCCGCACGGCTGGCTCCGCAAGTTCGGCGCCCTCGACGCCGACCAGATCGCCGCCCTGACCCCTCGCTTCGACACGCCGGCCGGCCCCGCCCGCATCCTGCCCGAGGACGAGCCGCTGCTCGCCGTCCTGGAACGCGACGGGCGGGCCGGGCACCCCGAACTCCAGCGCGCCACCGGCCGCTCCGAGTCCTCCGTCAAGCGCCGCCTCGCCGCCCTGCTCGCCTCCGGCGCCGTCTACATCGACGTCGAATACCACTCCGAGGCCTTCGGGCACGGCCTCGCCGCCGCCCTGTGGATCACCACGACACCCTCCGCGCTGCACGCGGTCGGCCAGGCCCTCGCCACCCACAACGAGATCGCCTTCGCCTCCGCCACCGCCGGGCCCTCCCACATCGTCGTCACCGCGGTCGTCAGGGACACGGCGGGGCTGTACGGCTACCTGAGCGGGCCGCTGGGGCGGCTGGAGGGGGTGCAGCACGTGGAGACGACGCCGTTTCTGCGGCGGGTGAAGCAGTTGACTTATCAGGAGGTGGGGCGGTGAGGGGGGTGGGGCGGTGTGCCGTAGGTGGACGGTGAACAGGAAGCGGCATCCGGTATGCAATGTGCCGTCTGCAGGCGGGGGTCTGCGGTATGCAATGTGCCGTGTTTTGTATGCGTGCCTCGGTGTACCGGCGTCACCGCCGGGCACCCGCCTCAGTTCCCCTCCCCGCCCTCCCGCGACCCGCCCCGCCGTCCACTGCCCGGCGCCGGTCGCCGTTGCAGACGGTCCCCGCCCGCCAGGATCGCCGCCGCGAGCGCGTCCGCCGCTCCCTGGGCCGAGGCGTGGCGCCGGCCGTGCACCAGGACGAAGTCGACCCGGCCCAGTTCGGGCAGCCCGGCCCGCTCCGGGACCCGTACCAGCCCCGGCGGGATGAGGCCGCGTGAGTGCGCCATCACGCCGAGGCCCGCGCGGGCGGCGGCGATGAGCCCGTTGAGGCTGCCGCTCGTGCACACGATCCGCCAGGCCCGTCCCTGACGCTCCAGCGCCTCGAAGGCCAGGGCGCGGGTGATGCCCGGCGGGGGGAAGACGATGAGCGGCACGGGGCGTTCGGCGTCCAGGCGGAGCCGTTCGGCGCCGATCCAGACCAGGTCGTCGTGCCAGACAAGTTCGCCGCGCGGGTCCTCGGGGCGCCGTTTGGCGAGTACCAGGTCGAGTTTTCCGGCGGCCAGGTGTTCGTGCAGGGTGCCGGACAGTTCCACGGTGAGTTCGAGGTCGACCTCGGGGTGGTCGTACCGGAAGCCCTCCAGGATCTCCGGCAGGCGGGTCAGGACGAAGTCCTCGGAGGCGCCGAAGCGCAAACGGCCCCGTAGCCGCGTCCCCGTGAAGAAAGCGCTTGCCTGGTCGTGGACGTCCAGAATCCGGCGAGCGAACCCGAGCATCGCCTCGCCGTCCTCGGTGAGCTCCACGGAGTGCGTGTCCCGGGTGAACAGGGCTCGCCCGGTCGCGTCCTCCAGGCGCCGTACGTGCTGGCTGACGGTGGACTGGCGCAGTCCGAGCCGACGTGCCGCCTGCGTGAAACTCAGTGTCTGGGCGACCGTGAGGAAGGTCCGCAGATGCGAGGGATCGTACACAGTCCGCACTGTACTGGTTATCGCATACAGCGATCACAGTCAGAGCGGTATGACGGATTCCCGATCACGCGGCGGAGGAGGACGATGGAGAGGGGTCCTCCGGGCCCCGCCGCACGCCCGTCGAACGTACGTGGAGCACCGTGAAACGCCTGCAGTGGCCGAGTCGGATGCCGGTCGACCCCTACATCCTGCTGTTGCTCGGGACGGTCGGGCTCGCGGCACTGTTCCCGGCCCGCGGTGACGCCGCGGACGTGGCCTCGGGGGCCTCCACGGCGGCGATCGCCTTCCTCTTCTTCCTGTACGGCGCCCGCCTGTCCACCCGCGAGGCGCTCGACGGCCTGAAGCACTGGCGGCTGCACACCACCGTCCTCGTCTGCACCTTCGTCGTCTTCCCGCTGCTGGGCCTCGCCGCCCGCGGGCTCGTGCCGGTGTTCCTCACCGAGCCCCTGTACCAGGGGCTGCTCTTCCTCACGCTCGTCCCGTCGACCATCCAGTCGTCGATCGCCTTCACCTCGATCGCCCGCGGGAACGTTCCTGCCGCGATCTGCGCCGGCTCCTTCTCCTCCCTCGTCGGCATCGTCGTCACCCCGCTGCTCGCGGCCGCGCTGCTCGGCCGCAGCGGAGGCGGCTTCTCGGCCGACTCGCTCGTACAGATCGTGCTGCAACTGCTGGTGCCCTTCGTCGCCGGGCAGGTGCTGCGCCGCTGGATCGGCGCCTTCGTCGTCCGGCACAAGAAGGTGCTCGGGCTGGTCGACCGCGGCTCGATCCTCCTGGTCGTCTACACCGCGTTCAGCGAGGGCATGGTTCAGGGCATCTGGCACCAGGTCGGCCCCCTGCGGCTCGGCGGGCTGCTCGTCGTGGAGGCCGTGCTGCTCGCGGTGATGCTCGCCCTGACCTGGTACGGCGGCAAGGCGCTGCGCTTCGGCCGGGAGGACCGGATCGCCCTTCAGTTCGCGGGCTCGAAGAAGTCCCTCGCGTCCGGACTGCCCATGGCGAGCGTCCTGTTCGGCGCGCACGCCTCCCTCGCCGTGCTGCCGCTGATGCTGTTCCACCAGATGCAGTTGATGGTGTGCGCGGTGATCGCCAAGCGGCGGGCACGTGATCCCCTGGACGACTCACGGGAGGCCGTCGCGCGGCGGGCGTCGGCGGCGGTGTGAGCCACCCGAACGCGACCGCCACGCGGGCCTGTTGATCCGGATGCCGGGCACGGAGGGCTCATGACGGATAACGTTCCGTCATGACCGCACCGCTCACGCTCGCCCCCGCACGCACCGCCCTGGTCCTCGTCGACCTGATGGACCGGATCGTCGCCCTGCCCCTGGAACCCCGCAAGGGCACCGAAGTCCTGTCCGTCGCCGAGGAGTTGGCGAACGCCTTCCGCGCGGCCGGCGCCCCCGTCGTCCTCGTCCGCGTCGAACGCCCCGGCGTCGCCGAGCAGCCGCCCGGCAGCGGACTCGTCCACGGGCTGCTCGCGGAGGGCGACGTGGAGATCGTCAAGCGCACGATCGGCGCCTTCCAGGGCACCGGCCTGGACGAGGCGCTGCGTGCCCGCGGCGTGACCACGGTCGTGCTCGGCGGCATCGCCACCAACCTCGGCGTCGAGTCCACCGCCCGCGCCGCCGGCGATCTCGGCTACGACCTCGTCTTCGTCGAGGACGCCATGGCCGCGCTCACCGAGGCGGAGCACGAGGCGTCGGTGAGGCTGGACTTCCCGCGCCTCGGCACGGTCGTACCGGCGGCGCGGCTGCGCCTGGCGGCGGACTGAGGCGGGGCCCCCGCCGCGCAGGGGGCGCTCCCCGCCGTTCGGGGCCCCGCCGCCGTGCCGCGGGGAGACCGGGTCACCCCCGGGTGGCCGCGGTCCGCAGGGCGATGCGGTCCTCACCCGCGTACACGTTCATGGAACTGCCCCGCAGGAAGCCCACCAGCGTCAGTCCCGTCTCCGCGGCCAGGTCCACGGCCAGCGAGGACGGCGCCGAGACCGCCGCGAGCACCGGGATGCCCGCCATCACGGCCTTCTGCGCCAGCTCGAAGGAGGCCCGCCCCGACACCAGCAGGATCGAGCGGGACAGGGGCAGGTCACCGCTCTGCAGGGCGCGGCCGACCAGTTTGTCGACCGCGTTGTGCCGGCCCACGTCCTCGCGTACGTCCACCAGCTCGCCGGCCTCGGTGAACAGGGCCGCCGCGTGCAGACCGCCGGTCCGGTCGAAGACCCGCTGGGCCGCCCGCAGCCGGTCGGGCAGGACGGCGAGCAGGTCGGCGTCCACGCGGACCGGGGGTGTGTCGGCGAGGGGCCAGTGGGCCGTCGTTCGCACCGCGTCCAGACTGGCCTTGCCGCACAGCCCGCAGGACGACGTGGTGTACACGTTCCGCTCGAGGGTGATGTCGGGGACCGTGACGCCGGGGGACGTCCGCACGTCCACGACGTTGTAGGTGTTGGAGCCGTCGGCGGTCGCCCCGGCACAGTAGACGATGTTCTGCAGATCGGATGCAGTCGCCAGTACACCTTCACTGACCAGGAAACCGGCGGCCAGCGCGAAGTCGTCGCCCGGCGTGCGCATCGTGATGGCGAGCGGCTTGCCGTTGAGCCGGATCTCCATCGGCTCCTCGGCGACGAGGGTGTCCGGCCGGGTGGAGACCGCCCCGTCGCGTATGCGGAGCACCTTGCGTCGTTCGGTGACTCGTCCCATGTGGTGATCAGCCCCGGTTCTGTACGTGCTGGTAGCCGAAGCGGCCCTTGATGCAGAGATTGCCGTGGGTCACCGGGTTGTCGTGCGGGGAGGTGACCTACACGATCTCATTGTCCTGCACGTGGGGGGTCGGATTGCAGCCCACTCCGCAGTACGCGCACACAGTCGTCGTCCGGGTCTGCGCCGGCTCGTCCCCCGTGCCCGCTTCCCGGCGGTCGTACTCCGACTTGAACGACAGCGCCCCCGTCGGGCACACCTCGATGCGGTTCCCGCAGTACACGCACGCCGAGTCGGTCAGCGGGGCGTCGTGCTCGACGGCGATCCGGGCGTCGAAACCGCGCCCCGTCACCGAGATCGCGAAGGTGTTCTGCCACTGGTCGCCGCAGGCGTCGACGCACTTGCAGCAGAGGATGTACTTGTCGTAGTCGCGCACGTAGAGCTCGTTGTCGATCTTCGGTTCCTCGTCCAGGCGGGCCGCGTCCGGGCCGAAACGGTCCGGCTTCGCCTCGTACTCCTTGATCCGACCGTTCGGCGCAGGCGGCATACCGTTCATCGCATACGGTCGACGCGCCGCCTTCTCAACCCCCGTGATCCTTCCTACCGTTCGGTGTTCATGAGTCCCCCTGTCGCACCGCCCGGCTGGAGCCGCTGGCTCGTGCCCCCGGCCGCCCTCTCGGTCCACCTCTCCATCGGCCAGGCCTACGCCTGGTCCGTGTTCAAGCCGCCGCTGGAATCCGCGCTCGGCCTCAGCGGCACCCAGAGCGCGCTGCCCTTCCAGCTCGCCATCGTCATGCTCGGCCTGTCCGCCGCGTTCGGCGGCACGCTCGTCGAGCGCAAGGGGCCGCGCTGGGCGATGACGGTCGCCCTCGTCTGCTTCTCCTCCGGCTTCCTGATCGCCGCCCTGGGGGCCGCCACCGAGCAGTACTGGCTGATCGTCCTCGGCTACGGCTTCGTCGGCGGCATCGGCCTGGGCATCGGCTACATCTCGCCCGTGTCCACCCTGATCAAGTGGTTCCCCGACCGGCCCGGCATGGCCACCGGCATCGCCATCATGGGCTTCGGCGGCGGCGCGCTCATCGCCTCGCCCTGGTCGGCCCAGATGCTGGAGTCCTTCGGCGCCGACCACTCCGGGATCGCGCTCGCGTTCCTCGTCCACGGAATATCGTATGCAGTCTTTATGACCCTAGGCGTGCTGCTGGTCCGGGTGCCGCGCACCGCCCGGACGGCCGCCGACGAGCCGAGCACGGGACCGAGCGGCATCACCGGCGTACAGGTCTCGGCCCGCTCGGCGGTGCGCACCCCCCAGTTCTGGTGCCTGTGGATCGTCCTGTGCATGAACGTGACCGCCGGCATCGGCATCCTGGAGAAGGCCGCCCCGATGATCACGGACTTCTTCGCCGACAGCTCGACAACGGTGTCGGCGACCGCGGCGGCCGGCTTCGTCGCCCTGCTGTCGGCGGCCAACATGGCGGGCCGCATCGGCTGGTCGTCCACCTCCGACCTGATCGGCCGCAAGAACATCTACCGCCTCTATCTGGGCGTCGGCGCGCTGATGTACGCGCTCATCGCCCTGTTCGGGGACTCCTCCAAACCGCTGTTCATCCTGTGCGCCCTGGTGATCCTCTCCTTCTACGGCGGCGGCTTCGCGACCGTCCCCGCCTACCTGAAGGACCTCTTCGGGACGTACCAGGTCGGCGCGATCCACGGCCGGCTGCTCACCGCCTGGTCCACGGCCGGCGTCCTCGGACCGCTGATCGTCAACTGGATCGCCGACCGCCAGGAGGAGGCCGGCAAGCACGGCGCGGACCTCTACTCCCTGTCCCTGTTCATCATGATCGGGCTGCTCGCCGTCGGCTTCGTCGCCAACGAGCTCGTCCGCCCCGTCGCCGCCCGCCACCACGTGCCCGCCCCGACGAAGGAGGCCGCCGATGTCGCAGCCCGACAGCAGTCCTAGTCCGCCCGAGCCGGACCGCAGGCCGCTCATCGCGTTCGCCTGGCTGTGGGTGGGTGCCCCGCTCGCCTACGGACTGTACGAGCTCGTGCAGAAGGCGACGAAGCTCTTCACCGGCTAGTCGTTCGCGCTGCTCACGGGCAGGTGTTCGGGAAGTGTTCGGGCGTCCGAGGGTTAGAGGGAAGCCGACAACCCCGGCGCCCGTTTCCTGTCGCAACACCTGTCCCCGTACCCGTGAGTCACTGATCAGACTGGTGGATCCCGCTACCCAAGGCAACGAGGGGGACCCCCACATGAACGGCTCACGCATCGCCGCCGTCGGCCACTACCAGCCCGCCAAGGTGCTCACCAACGAGGAGCTGGCGGGCCTGGTCGACACCAGTGACGAGTGGATCAGGAGCCGGGTGGGCATCCACACCCGACACATCGCCGGCCCCGACGAGCCCGTCGACGAGCTGGCCGGGCACGCCGCCGCCAAGGCGCTCGCGGCCGCCGGGCTCGCCCCCGCCGACATCGACCTGGTGCTGGTCGCCACCTCGACCGCCGTCGACCGCTCGCCCAACATGGCCGCCCGCGTCGCCGCCCGCCTCGGCATCCCGCGCCCCGCCGCCATGGACGTCAACGTCGTGTGCGCCGGTTTCACCCACGCCCTGGCCACCGCCGACCACACCGTCCGCGCGGGCGCCGCCACCCGCGCCCTGGTCATCGGCGCCGACAAGATGTCCGAGGTGACGGACTGGTCCGACCGTACGACGTGCGTCCTCGTCGGCGACGGGGCGGGCGCCGCTGTCGTCGAGGCCTGTCCCGACGGCACCGAGCCCGGGATCGCGCCCGTGCTGTGGGGGTCGGTGCCCGAGATGGGTCACGCGGTACGCATCGAGGGACAGCCGGCGCGGTTCGCCCAGGAGGGCCAGAGCGTCTACCGGTGGGCCACCACCCAGCTTCCGCCGCTCGCCCGCCAGGCCTGCGAGCGGGCAGGACTGCGCCCCGAGGACCTCGCCGCCGTCGTGCTGCACCAGGCGAACCTGCGGATCATCGAGCCGCTCGCCCAGAAGATCGGCGCCGTCAACGCGGTGGTCGCCCGCGATGTCACCGCTTCGGGGAACACCTCCGCCGCCAGCATCCCGCTCGCCTTCTCCAAGCTGGTCGAGCAGGGCGCCATCTCCACGGGGGATCCGGTGCTGCTGTTCGGCTTCGGCGGCAACCTCTCGTACGCGGGACAGGTCGTACGCTGCCCGTGAGCGGCTTGCCGACGGGGGTGTGACGCGTCCGACTGGCCCCGGGGCCGGCCACGGTGCGCCGTAGACCGTAGACGAAAGACAATCGATGCTCGGCTGTAGACAGTACGCAGTACACAGCCGACTGCATGCGGTCGGCTCCATGCAGTGACCCCTACAGTGACTCCCTACGTCTTTCGCATTCGTGGCTTTTCCGGCCGGCTGTTGCTGCCCGGCGCTGCCCAGGAGGGGAACCGACCGATGTTGTCGACAGGACTGCCGCAGGGTGCGGTACCCAAGCTCGAACGGCCAGGCCCGCTGCGCGACCGTGTCTACGAGGCGCTGCTCGAGCTCATCACCACCCGTGCCCTCCAGCCGGGTCAGCACCTCGTCGAGAGCGAGCTGGCGAACCATCTCGGAGTCTCCCGCCAGCCGGTGCGCGAGGCGCTGCAGCGGCTCAACACCGAGGGCTGGGTGGACCTCAGGCCCGCGCAGGGCGCGTTCGTGCACGAGCCGACCGAGGAGGAGGCGGACCAACTCCTCACCGTCCGCACCCTGTTGGAGGCGGAGGCGGCCCGTCTCGCGGCCGCGCGCGTGGACGCGGCCGGTATCGACGCCCTGCTCGAGATCCAGGCCGAGGGACAGAGGGCCGTCGCCGGCGACGACGTGGACGCCGCCGTCGCCCTCAACGCCCGCTTCCACGCCAAGATCATGGAGTTGGCGGGGAACGCGGTCCTGGCCGAGCTGGCGGCGCAGGTCGACCGGCGGGTGCGCTGGTACTACACGCCGGTGGCCCGGCAGCGCGGCCACCAGTCCTGGATCGAGCACCGCGACCTGATCCACGCGATCTCCGACCACGACGAACAGACGGCCACCCGGCTCATGCGCGAGCACACGGAGCACACCCGGCGCTCGTACCACGCCCGCGCCACGTCCTGACTCCTCCCGGGGTGCAGGCCTTGGCGGGCCTGCACCCGCTGGTTCTGCACCTGATCTGACGCCTGCACAGAAGCCTTTCGGGGCAGGCCGATCGGGCCCGCCACGCCGTGGTGGGCCCCCAATCCGGCATGTGCCTAGGCGGTGGCGCCGCTCGTGCGAGCCCTCCCGCGGCGTGCGTTCCGTCGCCGGCGTACGTCAGCGGATCGATGTCGGCCGGCCACCAGTTCTTCGGCGGGTCCTTGAAGAAGAACGCGCATCCGAACACCACGATCATGATGTAGCAGCCGATCAGGTCGACACCGCGCCCGAGGGCCGGACCATGGGCCACGCGAGCGCGATCGTCTCCGGTGCGTCGGGCACCGCCCAGGCCAAGAAGGAGGCGCTGGAGGCCGCGGGCGTCCGGGTGGGCCGTACGCCGACCGAGACCGCCCGGCTCGCCCTCGCCGCCGGTACGGGACGCGGAGTTCGCGGTACGGGACGAGGAGCCCGCCGTACCGGACGAGGAGCCCGCCGTACCGGACGAAGAAGAAAGGGCGTGACCGCATCCCCATGGCCTACGTCCAGCCCCGTGTCGCTCCTCAGTCCGCCGCCGTCCTCGCCGCTGCACCACGCGGAGCCGTTCGGGCCGGTCGACACGATCGTGCTGGCCGACACGGAGGCGGAGCTGCTGGCCGCGATGAACGCGTCCAACGGCGCGTTCGTCGCCACCCTGTCCACGGACGACCGGGCCACCTACGGACGACTGGCCCCGCAGATCCGCGCGTTCAAGGTCGGGCACGGCCGGCCCCGCTCGCGCGGCGACCGCGAGGAGCTCTTCGGCGGCTTCGGCGCGTCCTGGCGGGGCGCGTTCGTCGGCGGCGACCTGATGGTGCGCGCGGTGACCCGGGGGCCGGCGGGGGAGAGGCTGCCCGGGAACTTCCCGGAGTACCAGCTCATGCCCTGACGCCCCGCCCCGCCCCGGCGCGGCGGGAAAGGACCCGGCGACCGCCCCGCGGACGGTCGCCGGGACGCATCCCGGCGCGCGCGGGCTCCGGCGTCGGGGTGACCGGTCCGTCACCCCCCGTGACGCCCCCGGCCGGGCCCCGCCGGAGGGGCCCGGCGGGCGGATATGCAGGTGAAACGCACTCCGAAAGCTTGGTATTGTTGTCCATGTCGCCGCGGGGACGCCCCGCAGGCCGACAGACACCTTGTCCGGGTGGCGGAATGGCAGACGCGCTAGCTTGAGGTGCTAGTGCCCTTTATCGGGCGTGGGGGTTCAAGTCCCCCCTCGGACACTCTCACTCTCCGTGCCGAGCGGGTTCCGCTCGGTGAGTGCTCGATGCCCGTACTCGGCCTCCGCCGGGTGCGGGCTTTCGCGTTCCCGGCCGCAGCAATTGCTGGGATCTCGCCCGAATGTCGCGGAAGCCCGTTTATCACTTGTTCTGTCACGGTCGCCGCGCGGGCCGTCCCGGAGGCGCTCCCCAGGACGACTGACGGGTCGTCAATGTTCAGCAGGATCCGCATATTGACGGTCTGTGTTGTCTTCTTGTGGTGATACGATCACGCTCGCTTGTAGAGCGGGCGGATGGGTGCAAGACGACATCTCCGACTACGGGGACAGTCCGGGCGGCAACCCCGATGCGGGCGGTCCGCCGGTCCACCCGCATATTGACGGGAATTCAGCAACTGGCCGTCAGTCGAGGCCGCCTGAAGAGAGTCTTATGACTGATTACATACAGAACCCGGTACTCTGGGCTCTCCTCGTCGCCGTACTCGTCGCAGTCGCCGTCATAGTTCGCCAGCGCAGGGCGGCGCGGACGTTAAGGCAGGAGTTCGCAGATGTCCGGGCTCGCCACGCCGAGCTCGAGAACGGGTACGCGAAATCCGTCGAGGCAGCTCAGGAAAGAGCCGAAGAGGCTACGAAAACCGTCCTGAAGTCCGCCATGCGGACCCTCCAGGGCCTCGCCGCGGAACAGCAGTTGATTGTCTCCCGGCTGCAGAACAAATACGGTGAGTCGGTCATCCTCCAGGACCTGCTGGAGATCGACCACACGAACTCCCAGTTCGGCCGACGCGCCCAGTCCATCGCCGTCCTGTGCGACGGCTGGCTCGGACGTCAGCGCGATGTCGCGTCCGTTTACGACGTCGTCCGCAGCGCCCAGGGCAGGGTCCGCCATTACCGGCGGGTGGAAATTCTCTCGCAGGTCGACTTCGGCATCACCAGCCGCGCCGTCGAACCGGTCGCCCTGGCCCTCGCCGAACTCCTCGACAACGCCACCAGCTATTCCAGCCCGGACACCGTCGTCGAAATCAACATCCGCACCGTGCCCAAGGGCATTTGCATCGTCGTCGACGACGCCGGTGTCGGAATGAACGACGAGGAACGGGCACGCGCCGAGAAACTCCTCACCAGCGAGCGCGTCTCCGGCGTCTCCGCCCTCGGCAACCCGCCGCAGTTCGGCTTCGCCGTGATCGGCGTGCTCAGCGAGCGCTTCGGGTTCGAGGTGTCCGTGGACTCCTCCTCCCCGTACGGCGGTGTCCGCGCGGTCCTTCTCCTGCCGCACGACCTGCTCACCTCGGCACCCGAGCAGAAGGAGCCGGCCCCGGTCGCGCCCACCGTGACGGCCACCCCGGCCACCGGCCCCGAGGCCCCGGTGGCCATCGGCACCACCTCCGACGGACTGCCCAAGCGCCGCCGCAAGCGGCCGATGGCCATCGTGCCCGGCAGCGCGTCGAACGGCTCCGGCCCCACCCGCTCCGGCGCGGAGACGGCGGCGATCATGGGCGCCTTCCAGCGCGGCACCCGGTCCGGCCGGGCCACGCAGACGGACCCCGCGGAACAGTCGAGCAGCACCCGTGGTGCAAGCAGCGAAGGGCATGAGTTCTCGTGAACGACGATCTGTCATGGATGCTTGACAGCGCCCTGGAGATTCCCGGGGCCCTGCACGCCGTCCTGATCTCCGCCGACGGCCTGTTGATGGCCCGGACGCAGGACATCGGCAAGGACGACGCGGACCGCGTGGCCGCCGCCATGAGCGGGGTGCAGTCCCTCAGCCGCTCACTCGCCTTCTTCTGCGAGGACCACAGCCAGAAGTGGCGGCAGACGCTGGTCGAGTTCGACGGGGGCTGGGTCTTCCTCATCTCCGCCGGTGAGGGCGCCTACCTCGGCGTCTCCGCCTCCCCCGACGTCGACATGCAGGACATCACCTTCCGTATGCAGCAGCTCGTCGGCCAGCTCGGCAAGGCCCTGACGACGCCGCCGCGCGAGAACCTCGGCGTGCGGTCATGACCGGTTTCGACGAACTGGAGCCCCAGACGCCGGAGTTAGTGCGTCCGTACGTCATCACCAAGGGACGCGGACTCCCCGACGAGGACAAGCTCTCCCTCATCACCCTCGTCACGGCCGCCGCCGACCGGCAGCAGCGGCCCACCCGGTTGTCGCCCGAGGAGCAGAACCTGCTCGACCTGTGCTCGGCCGGCTACCTCTCCGTCGCCGAGATCGCGGGCCACACCCAACTGCCCCTCGGTGTCGTGAAGATCCTCCTCGCCGCCCTCACCGAAGGCGGTTACCTCGTCACCCGCCCGCCCGTCCAGCGGGCCCCGCTCGCCGACAGGGAGATCCTGGAGGAGGTGCTGAATGGTCTCAGGGCCAAGTTTGGATGAGAAGGCGTACGTCCGTGAGGGCGCGACCCAGACGGCGGTCAAGATCCTCGTCGTGGGCCACTTCGCGGTGGGCAAGACCACGTTCATCGGGGCGATCTCCGAGATCGAACCGCTGTCCACCGAGGAGACGATGACGCGGGCCGCCGAGTCCGTCGACGACCTCAAGGGAGTCCAGGGCAAGACCACCACCACGGTCGCCATGGACTTCGGACGTCTGACCATCAGTGACCGCGTCGTGCTGTACCTGTTCGGAACGCCGGGCCAGCAGCGTTTCGTGCAGATGTGGGAGGACATGGCGCGCGGCGCGCTCGGCGCGCTGGTGCTGGTCGACCCCGAGCGACTCGCCGACTCCTTCGGCGTGATCGACCTGATCGAGCAGTACGGACTCGACTACGCCATCGCCGTCAACCACTTCGACGGCTCGCCGCTGCGCGACGAGATGGCCCTGCGCGAAGCACTGGACCTGCTCGACGACACCCCCGTCGTCACCTGCGACGCACGGGACGAGAGGTCCTCGGCCGAAGCGCTGATCACCCTCGTCCGCCACCTGCAGGACCGTGCCCACTAGGAGCAGACATGGACGCCCAACCCACCGCCCCCGTGCCCCCTCCGGGGTGCCCGGCGCACAACTCCGGCGGCAGAGTGCCGCTGTACGGGTCGGAGTTCGCGGCCGACCCGCAGGCCTACTACACCTACATGCGCCACTACGGGCCCACCGCGCCCGTCGAACTCGCTCCCGGCGTCGAGGCCACCCTCGTCACCGACTATGCCACCGCCCTGCAACTCCTCCAGGACTCCGGCTCGTTCCGCAAGGACGCGCGCCGCTGGCGTGACTTCAACGAGGGCCGCATCAGCCCCGACAGCCCCGCCATCCCGCTGCTGTCCTACCGGCCCAACTGCATGTTCGCCGACGGTGCCGAGCACCTGAGGCTGCGTCAGGCCGTCACGGACTCCATGGCGCGCGTGGACTCGCTGCGGCTGAGCCACAGCGTCGAGCGGATCTCCGACTTCCTCATCTCCCAGTTCAGCGAGCGCGGTTCGGTCGACCTGGTCGGCTCCTACGCCCGCCAGCTGCCGCTGTTCGTGTTCAACGAGCTGTTCGGCTGCACCGCCGACATCGGCGACCGCGTCTTCTTCGGCATCTCCGGCATGTTCGACGGCGTCAACGCCGACAAGGCCATCGAGGTGCTCTTCCAGGCGGTCGGCGAACTCGTCGCCCTCAAGCGGCGCCAGCCCGGCGACGACGTCACCTCCTGGCTGATGCAGCATCAGTCGAAGCTCAACGACGAGGAGATGGTCCACCAGCTCGCCCTGCTGCTGGGCGCGGGTGCCGAGGCGCTGGTCAACCTCATCGGCAACACCCTGCACCGGCTGCTCACCGAGGACCGCTACGCCAACGAGGGCGGGCTGATCGAGGAGGCGATGGACGACACGCTGTGGGAGAACCCGCCCATGGCCAACTACGCCGCCCACTACCCGGTCTCCGACATGGAGTTCGCCGGGCAGAAGCTCGCCGCAGGCGACCTCGTGCTGGTCAGCTTCGCCGCAGCCAACACCGGCCCCGCGCTGTCGGCGGCCCGCAAGGCCGGCAGCAACCGGGCGCATCTGGCGTGGAGCGCGGGCCCGCACGCCTGCCCCTCGAAGGAGCCCGCCCGGCACATCGCCGTCACGGCCATCGAGAGCCTGTTCAACCGGATCCCCGATGTCGAACTCAGCGTCCCGGACGACAGTCTGACGTGGCGTCCGGGTTCCTTCAGCCGCGGTCTGGTCACCCTGCCCGCGCGGTTCACGCCGGTGCCGCCGGTGAACCGGCAGGGCCGCCGCACCGCGACGGAGGCGCCCGCGCCGCAGGCCGCCGCCACCGGCCGCAAGGCCGAACAGACCGGTGTCTGGAGCAAGTTCCTCACCTGGCTGACGAGGTGATTCACACAACATCCACAGGCTTCGTCCGAACTGCATGAAGTTTCAACGGCGGGGGTAGTGAGCAACGCGATATCCGTGTTGCTCACGAGTAAGAAGGAGGTGTCGTGGATGGACCACATATCCAGCGACGCCGCTCTCGCCCGGCACCTCGCCGGACGGCCCCAGCCCGGGCCGCACATAATCTGGGGGCGTGCCGACGCCCCCTCCCCAACAGCCCAACTTCACAGGCAGCTCGGCAGAATACCCGCCCCGCCAGGCGGGTATCTTCTTGTCCCCGGTCGGGCGGGGGTGGTCCGGTGACCCGCTCCCGGCGGACCCTGCCGAGCCTCCAGGGCACGGCGACCCTCGGTGGTCTGACGGCCGGTCAGCTCCTGCGGCTGTGCCATGTGGCGGGTCTGGAACCCGCCGACGCCGAGACCTATGCCGGTGTCCTGCTCAAGACACTGGGCCAGGCGGCCGAACGCCCCCTAGACCTTCCGCCGCCCTCGGCCACGTTCCTCTCCGACGACCACACCCCCGTCGAGTACTCCCTCTCCTTCCAGCCCGACGGCGCCCCCGCGCTGAGGGTCCTGCTGGACCCCGGGTCCACGGCGGAGGGACTGCGCCGGAGCGGTCGTACGGGACTGCGCGTGATCCGCAGGATGGCGCGACGCTGGAACTTCACCACCGACCGGCTCGACGAGCTGGAGGACCTGTTCTTCCCGGCCGCCCCCCAGGGACCCCTCGCCCTGTGGTGCGCGCTCGAACTGGTCCCCGGCGGAGTCCCCCGGGTGAAGGTGTACCTCAACCCGGCCGCGAACGGCCCGGAACGCTCCGCCGAGACCGTACGGGAGGCCCTGCGCCGCCTCGGTCACGACACGGCGTTCGCCGCGCTGCCCCCCGCCGACGGCTACCCCTTCTTCGCCCTGGACCTCGGCGACTGGGACACGCCGCGGGTGAAGGTGTACGTGCGGCACGACAACCTCTCCGCCAAGGAGGCGTCGGGACTGTCCCGGATGGACGGCGGTCCCGACCCGGCCGAGATCGAGGCGTTCTTCCGCACCGCCTCCGGTTTACACCCCGAGGCCTTCGGCGCCTACGGCGACCCGGAGGCACGCCTCGCGGGCCGGCCCGCCCTGACCTGTCACGCCGTGACCGGCACCGAGACGGGCCGGCCCAGCGGTTTCACCCTCCACATCCCGGTCCGGGAGTACGCGCGCCACGACGGTGAGGCGCTCGCCCGGGCCACCACCCTGCTCGACAGCTACGGCATGGACACCGCCCCGCTGTGGCGTGCCCTGGCCGCCGTCACCTCGCGCCGGCCGGAGGACGGGGTGGGCCTCATCGCCTATCTGGCCCTCGCCCACCAGGAGGGCCGCCCGCCCCGGGTGACCGCGTACATCTCGGCGGAGGCGTACCACGTCCGCCCGCCCGTCGCCCTGCGGCAGGCCGCGGTCGCAGCCGCCGTACGCTGACACCACCGCACCACCGCACCACCGCACCACCGCACCAGAGGGGAGCCGTACGCCGATGCCGTCGGACCGCTCCCCTCGCCCCCCGCACAACCGCACCTCGTGTCACGGTGACGTGAACGCGTCGGCCGCCCCACCGCCCGGGCGGCTGCACGCCGAAGGGCCCGGCGCCGCGGAGCAGACCTCCACCCACCGAGCCCGCGCCGGACACCGGCCGTACCTCATTCCTCGCGCAGTTCCTCCAGGTACGGCGCCACGTTGACCTGGATCGACGCGCTCTCCGCCTGACCGTACTGGCCCGCGATCCCGCTGAGATACGCGGCGATCTCCTTGTGCATGATCTCCGTGTCCGGCAGCACCGCACGGCCGGTGATCAGCCGGGCGATCCACCGCGACTGCGCCTCGACGAGCCGGGTGATGGACCCCAGGGGCCGCACCAGACCGACGAAGTACAGACCGGGCCGGTCGGCGGCGACGACCCGCTTGTACAGCTCGACCGAGCCCCGCGGACCCACCGGGCAGCCCTCGGGCAGGAACGGGAACGCCATCCGGTAACCGGTGCACTGCACGATCGCGTCGGCCCGCACGGACGTGCCGTCGGTGAACACGACCCGGTCGCCGTCGAGGAAGTCGATCGCCGGCTTCGGGGTCACCGCGCCGTGGCGGATACGGCTGAGGATCTCGTCGGAGATGGTGACGGCCGAGGCGAAGATCGGGTGATCGGGCTCGGGCAGCCCGTAGTCGGCGAGCTTGCCGCGCGCCACGAGCAGGGCCTGCTCGACGAACCGGCGCTGCTCGTCCAGGTCCATCGCGGTCCACCAGGGCGCGTCGGCTATCTCGTCCAGCGCCATCCCGAACAACTGCTTGGGCAGCACGTGCAGGCCCCGGCGCACCGACAGGACGGTCTGCCGGGCGTGCCGGGAGAGGTCGGCGGCGATGTCCACCGCCGAGGCGCCGAGCCCCACGACGACCACGCGCTGTCCGGCGAAGTCGCTCCCGTCGCGGTAGTCCAGCGCATGGAGAATCGTTCCTGTGAAGGTCTCGGAACCCCTCGGCGGAGCGGGCAGGGACGGCTCGCTGTTGTGCCCCGAGGCGATGATCACCTGCGTGAAGCCCCGGGTCGTGACGGTGCCGTGGGCGTCGCGGCTGACGACGGTCCACCCGCCGTCCTCCTCCTGCCGTACGGACTCCACGGTCGTCGCGAGCTCGATGTGGTCCAGGAGACCGGCCCACTCGGCGAACGAGCGCAGGTAGGCGGCGACATCGCTGTGCCGGGGGAAGAGCGGGTACGACGCCGGCATCGGGTGGTCGGCGTAACCCGTGAGCTGTTTCGCGGTGTTGAGGTGCAGCGACAGATAGCCGGGGCCGCGCTCGCCGGCGCCGGGACGGCGCCAGATGCCGCCGACGTCGGGTGCCTGCTCCAGGCAGACGAAGCCGATCCCGGCGGACTTCAGGGCATGTGCCGCCGCCAGCCCCGACAGGCCGGCACCGATGAGACACACACGCACGGTTTCCCCCACAGGAAATACACCATCCTTTCGCGCCCGGGCAATTGACTGCCCATCCGGCGCACCCTCCACTCCTCTCCCCTCGGCGACAAGGATCACAGCCGTGGCGGGGGTGCGGGGGTGGCGGGGAGGCGGGGGAGGGGTACGCGGCACGTCGCGGGGGCGGAATGCGGGATTCGGGCGACTTGACGACGCCTGCCCGCCGCCGGCCCGTGGGGGCGCTCGCCCGGGACGCGTTCGCGCCGGGCGTCACTCCTTCGCGGCCGCCCACAACCCCCGTACGTGCCCGAGGTGGCGGGTCATGATCTCGTGCACGGCCCGTTCGTCGCGGGCCAGCAGGGCGTCGAGGAGCTCCAGGTGCTCCTCGGCCGAGGCCAGCAGCCGCCCGGACGCCGCGAGCGCGGTCAGGCCGTAGAGCCGGGCCCGGCCGCGCAGACCACGCACCACCTCCACGAGATGGGCGTTGCCGGCCAGCGCGAGCAGGCCCAGGTGGAAGCGGGTGTCGGCCTCGACGTACGCGATGAGGTCGCCCGCGACCGCGGCGACGACGATCTCCCGCGCGGCCGGCCGCAGCGCCTCCAGCGACACCGGGTCGGCGGTCGTCGCCAGCGCCGTCACCGTCGGGATCTCGATCAGCGCCCGCACCTGGGTGTACTCGTCGAGCTGCCGGTCGGAGACCTCCGTGACGCGGAACCCCTTGTTGGGGACCGCGTCCACCAGCCCCTCCTTGGCCAGGTCCAGCATCGCCTCGCGCACCGGCGTCGCCGACACACCGAACCGGCCGGCCAGGGCGGGCGCCGAGTACACCTGCCCGGGCCGCAGTTCCCCCGCGATCAGCGCGGCCCGCAGGGCGTCCACGACCCGCTCGCGATAACTGCTGCGGCGCCCGCCGAGCACGGGGAGCGAGGGCGCCGCGGGCGCCGCGGGCGGGTACGGGCTGCTGCTCGGGGACGGGGCGGCCATGACGGGTCTCCTCGGAAGGGGCGGTGCCCTGCGCGGTGCGGGCTGTGCCATATCACGTGGCACCAGTATCTACGGCGACTCCTCGACGACGGCCAAGTCCCCGAAGGCCGCCTCCTGCTCCACGACGGTGCGCCCCCCGGATTCACAACACGAACCCCGCGGGGAACGGGTCGGTCGGGTCGAGGAGGTACTGGGCCGTGCCGGTGATCCAGGCGCGGCCGGTGAAGCTGGGCAGCACCGCCGGACGGCCCGCGACCTCCGTGGTGCCGTGCAGCCGGCCCGTGAAGCGGGTGCCGATGAACGACTCGTTCACGAACTCGGTGTGCAGGGGCAGTTCACCCCGGGCGTGCAGTTGTGCCATGCGCGCGCTGGTCCCCGTACCGCAGGGCGAGCGGTCGAACCAGCCGGGGTGGATGGCCATCGCGTGGCGGGAGTGGCGGGCGGTCGCGTCGGGTGCGTACAGGTGGACGTGGCGGCAGCCGCGGATGGACGGATCCTCCGGATGGACCGGCTCCGCCTCGGAGTTGATCACCCGCATCAGGGACAGTCCCGCCCGCAGGATGTCGTCCTTGCGGGCACGGTCGAACGGCAGCCCGAACTCCTCCAGCGGAAGGATCGCGTAGAAGTTCCCGCCGTAGGCGAGGTCGTACGTCACCGTACGTCCGTCGGGCAGAGTGGCCTTGCGGTCCAGGGCGACCACGAAGGAGGGCACGTTGCGCAGGGTCACGGCCCGGGCCGCGCCGTTGTCCACCGCCACCTCGGCGACGACCACCCCGGCCGGGGTGTCCAGCCGGATGGTGGTGACCGGTTCGACGACCTCGACCATGCCGGTCTCCACGAGCACCGTCGCCACGCCCATCGTGCCGTGCCCGCACATCGGCAGATACCCGGAGACCTCGATGTAGACGACACCCCAGTCGCAGTCCGGGCGGGTCGGCGGCTGGAGGACGGCGCCGCTCATCGCGGAGTGTCCGCGCGGCTCGTTCATCAGCAACTGCTTGATGTCGTCGCGGTGTTCACGGAAGTACAGCCGACGCTCGTTCATCGTCGCGCCCGGGATGGTGCCGATGCCGCCGGTGATCACCCGGGTGGGCATGCCCTCGGTGTGCGAGTCGACGGCGTGCAGGACGAGTGTGCTGCGCATGACGTTCCCTTCGAGGCCGGGGGTGGGGAAACGGTGGTCGGGAACGGTGGTCAGGCGAGACCGGCCGCGACGGCCTTCTCGGTGGCCGCGCGGACCGCCGCCTCCTGGTCCGGCGGCAGCGCCGTGCGAGGCGGACGGCACCGGCCGCCGTGCCGGCCCACCACGTCCATGGAGAGTTTGATCGCCTGCACGAACTCGACGCGCGAGTCCCAGCGCAGCAGCGGGTGCAGTTGGCGGTAGAGAGGCAGCGCCGTGGTGAGGTCCCCGGCGACCGCCGCACGGTACAGCTCCACCGAGGACCGCGGCAGCGCGTTGGGATATCCGGCCACCCAGCCCTTCGCCCCGGCCACCGCCAGCTCCAGCAGCACATCGTCGGCGCCGATCAACAGATCGAGTTCCGGGGCCAGTTCGGCGATCCGGTAGGCGCGCCGCACATCCCCCGAGAACTCCTTCACCCCCTGAACGAGCCCTTCCCCGTACAGCCGGGCCAGCAGCTCCGGCACCAGGTCGACCTTGGTGTCGATCGGGTTGTTGTACGCCACCACGGGCAGGCCCGCCCCGGCGACCTCCGCGTAGTGGGCGATCACCGCCCGCTCGTCGGCGCGGTAGGCGTTGGGCGGCAGCAGCATCACCGCCCCGCAGCCCGCCTCGCGCGCCTGCTCCGCCCAGCGGCGCGCCTCCGCGGAGCCGTACGCGGCGACGCCCGGCATCACCCGGTCCCCGCCGATCGCGGCCACCGCGGTCTCCACCACCCGGGCGCGTTCCTCGGGGGTGAGGACCTGGTACTCGCCGAGCGAGCCGTTCGGCACGACGCCGTCGCAGCCGTTCGCCACCAGCCAGGCGCAGTGCTCGGCGTAGCGGTCGTAATCCACGGAGAGGTCGTCGCGCAGGGGGAGCGCGGTGGCGACGAGGACGCCTCGCCAGGGGCGGTGTTCGGAGACGGTCATGGCAGCGGGCCTCTCTTCCGTTCGACGGTCGATGGCGTGTGACATGGCACTGCGCGGGATCCGGTGTGCCCGGCTCACTGGGCGGCGGGTGGGGGCGGTGGTGGGTGGGGTGTGCCGCGCGGGTCGGCGAGTTCGGAGGGTCCGGTGGGCTCGATGGAATCGGTGGGCCTGATGGAATCAGTGGGCTTCATGGATACGGTGGCTTCGGCGGGTGCGGCGAGGACGCCCAGGGGGACGGGGCGGGCCAGCAGTCTCCGGGCCGGGACGGGGGCGCAGCCCGCCACGCCCGCGACCCCGGGTTCGCACATCCGGCCCTGGCACCAGCCCATTCCGGCGCGGGTCAGCAGCTTCACGGTGCGCAGATCGCCGGCGCCGAGCGAGCCCACGGCCTCACGGACCGATCCCGCGGTGACCTCCTCGCACCGGCAGACCACCGTCTCGTCCGTCACCAGCTCAGCCCAGTGGGCCGTGGGCGCGCAGGCGCCGTCCACGGCCGCGAAGAAGGCGCGCAGCCGGGTACGGGCGCGGGCCGCGTGCGCCCACCCGTCCGGGTCGGGAACGGTGTGCCGCAGGCGGGCCGCCGCGGAGCGTCCGGCGATGTGGCCCTCGGCCAGCGACAGCGACGCCCCGCCGATGCCCGTGGTCTCGCCGGCCGCCCACACACCGGGGACGTCGGTGCGCTGTTCGTCGTCCACGCGCACCGCCGGCCCGTCGAGCGCGCAGCCGAGGCCGTCCGCGAGATCGGTGTGCGGCAGCAGGCCGTGGCTCACGGCGAGGGTGTCGCAGGGGATACGCCGCCCGCTGCCGGGCACCGGGCGGTCCCCGGGACCGAGCGCGGCGACCGTCACGGACTCCAGCCGCTCGGCGCCGTGCGCCTCCACCACCGTATGACGAACCTTCACCGACACACCGCGTCCGAGGAGTTGGGCCACGTATCCGGCACCTTCGACGAGCTTGGCGGGGGATCCGGCGAGGACGCGGGAGCGTCGAACGAACGCCCTCGGGTCGGCGGACTCGACCAGGGCGGCCACCTCGGCGCCCGCCGCCGCGAGACCGGTCGCGACGGGCAGCAGCAGCGGGCCCGTGCCCGCCACGACCGCCGTACGGCCCGGCAGCACGAGTCCGCCCTTCAGCAACGCCTGCGCGCCCCCGGCGGTGACCACCCCGGGCAGGGTCCAGCCGGGGAACGGCAGGACCTTCTCGTATCCACCGGTCGCCAGCAGCACCCCGTCGGCGTACAGCCCGACGGACTCCCGCTGCTCCGGGCCGAGCAGCGCGTGCACGGTGAACCCGGTCGACTCCCTTTCCACACACCACACATGACGGTCACTCAGAAAGCCGACGTGTCCGGCGGAGCGGTGCGCGTCGAGCCCGGTGCACAGGCGCTCCCAGGTGCGCCACTGGTGGTGGAGCGCCTGCGGGCGGCGCGCGCCGAGGCCGGGCGCGGGCTGCCGGTAGAACTGGCCGCCCGGCGCGGCGGCGGAGTCGACCAGCGTCACCCGGACGCCCCGCGCGGCCGCCGCCAGGGCGGCGGCGAGTCCGGCGGGCCCCGCCCCGATCACCGCGAGCACCGGCCGACGTTCAGCCATCGTGACCCGTCCCCTCCTGCGTCCGGACGTCCGCGCCCGGCACGGCCGGAACCAGGCAGGCCCGCTGGTTCGGGCGGCCGTCGACGGTGACCAGGCAGTCGAAACACACGCCGATCCCGCAGAACACCCCGCGCGGCCGGCCCTCGCCCCGGGTGCCGCGCCAGGCCGTGACGCCCGCCGACCACAGCACGGCGGCGAGGCTCTGCCCCGGCAGCGCCTCGATCTCCCGGCCGTCGAACGTGAGGGTGAACAGCGCGGCGGGCCGGGCCCGCACCAGCCGGAGCGGGTTCACGGGCGGCCTCCTCGGGACATGCCGGACGCGTTCACCCTGCTGCCTCCTCGGTCTCGTCGAAACGGTCGGGACGGAACGGCGTCAGATCCAGCTCGGGCGGCTCCCCGGTCAGTGCCTGCGCGAGCAGCCGGCCGGTGCCGGTGGCGAGCCCGATGCCAGCGCCCTCGTGCCCGCAGGCGTGGAACAGGCCAGGCACCCGAGGATCGGGCCCGATCGCGGGCAGATGGTCGGGCAGATACGGGCGGAACCCGAGATACGCACGCATCACCCGTACGTCCGTCAGGAAGGGGAACAGCCGGGTCGCCCCGGCGGCGAGCGCGCGGACGACCGGCAGGGAGAACGACCGGTCGAACCCCACCCGTTCACGGCTCGCCCCGATGAGCACGGGTCCGGCGGCGGTGCCCTCGACGACCGGCGAGGTCTGCAGGGCGGCGGAGTCGCTGGCCACGTCGGCCACATAGTCGGCGGCGTACACCTTGTGCCGCACGCGGGGCGGCAACGGCTCGGTGACCAGGACGAACCCACGGCGCGGCAGGACCGGCAGGGGCGCCCCCGCCAGCGCGGCGATCTCCCCGCCCCAGGTGCCGGCCGCGTTCACCACCGCCGGTGCGAGCAGGTCGCCCCGGTCGGTGCGTACGCCGCGCACGGCACCGTCGGCTCCGCGCAGGACGCCCGTCACGGTCCGGCCCGTCTCCAGGCGCGCACCGCAGGCCCGTAGGAGATGGGCGGCCGCCAGCGTCGGCATCACCTGTGCGTCCTGGGGATAGCGGACACCGCCCGCGAGGCCCGGCGCCACATACGGTTCGAGTGCGTGGAGTTGATCGGGCGGGACGGGGGTCGTCTCCACTCCGGCGGCGCGCTGCCCCGCGGCCAGCTCCGTCAGCGAGGAGAGGGCTTCGGGCGTGGACGCGACGACGAGCCCGCCCTTCGGCTCGTACTCCACTTCCGCGCCCAGGTGTTGGGCGAGATCCGCCCACAAACGCAGGGAGAGCAGGGCAAGTCGGAGTTCGGGACCGGGCTCCTTGTCGGAGACGAGGAGGTTGCCCTCTCCCGCACCGGTGGTGCCGCCCGCCACCGGACCGCGGTCCACCACGACCACGTCGAGCCCGGCACGGGCCGCGTACAGGGCACAGGCGGCGCCCACCATGCCGGCGCCGACGACCACCACGTCACCCCTCGGCCGCTTGGTCACCACAGTAATATGTCACATGGTTCTGGTGGCCGGAAGAAGGCCGGAGCGGGGGAGTCCCGGACCGATCCTCGGGCCCCGGCGCGGAAAATGCCGGGTGAGCGGGGCGCACGCCGGGGCATGATGGCGGTCCCGTCGCCCGCCGGTGGTGCACCGCGCGCCGAGACGAGCGGCTCACCGGGTGACGGGCGGACCATCACCCGGGCACATCGCCGGGCGCACACCCACGGGGGCACCAGTGACCGTCACCAACATCCTCCTGTCCGGCATCGTCGGCTCGACCGCCTACGGCCTCGCCCACGCGGACTCCGACGTGGACCGGCTCGGCATGTTCGCCGCCCCCACCGAGGACCTGCACGGCCTGCACACGCCGAAGGAGTCCCACGTCAGCACGGCGCCCGACCGCACCCTGCACGAGGCCGCCAAGTGGTGCCGGCTCGCCCTCGCCGGCAATCCGACCGTCATGGAACTCGTCTGGCTGCCCGAGGAGTTGTACGAGGTCCGCACCCCACTCGGCGAGGAACTCCTCGGCATCCGTACGACGTTGCTCGGTGCCCGCCGCGTCCGCGACGCCTACCTCGGCTACGCCACCCAGCAGTTCCGCAAACTCCACAACCGCGGCGACGGCACACCCACCGCTGAGACCGGTCAGCGGATCGCCAAACACGCCCGGCACCTCAAGCGGCTGTGCACCCAGGGTTACGAGCTGTACGCCACCGGCGAGTTGACCATCCGCGTCGACGACCCCGAGAGCTACCACCGCTTCGGCCGAGAGGTCGCCGCCGACCCCGACGCCGCCCAGCCCCTGCTGCGCGACTTCGAGGAGAAGTTCGCCGGCACTCGCAGCGTCCTGCCCGAACAGCCCGACGAGCGGGCCGCCGAGGCGTGGCTGCGGCAGGTGCGCCGGCACTTCTACACCGAGGCGGCGCAGGCGGCGACCCCACCGGCCTGAGACAAATCCCGTGCGGGGCACGCCGCCCCGCTCCTACACTCGCCGCAGCCGAGCGCCGCCCACGACCGGGCCGCGCCGCACCGTGACGAACGAAGGGAGCCGGCCATGCGTGACCACACCACCGCCGTCGCTCCCCGCGCACGCTACGAGGTGATCCTCGTGTCCTCGTCCGCCCGGTGTCCGCTGCGCGCCGGACACCGGATGCGCTGACGCCCGTCCGCCCACCCGAACGTGCCGTCCGCTCCCCGGAGCCGACGGCGCGTCGGTCGCACGGCCGTCGGCCCATCGCGCCGCCCGCTCCCCGAGAACACCCGAAAGGCCAAGGGCCGTGCGCAACCACCTCGACCGCCGTCGTCTCTCCGCCGTGCGCAACCTGGGCATCCTCGCCCACGTCGACGCCGGCAAGACCACCGTCACCGAACGGATCCTGTATGCCACCGGCACCACGCACAAGCGTGGCGAGGTCCACGACGGCACCACCGTCACCGACTTCGACCCCCAGGAACGCGACCGTGGCATCACCATCTTCGCCGCGGCCGTGAGCTGCGACTGGAACGGCCACCGCATCAACCTGATCGACACCCCCGGACACGTCGACTTCGCCGACGAGGTCGAACGTGCCCTGCGCGTCCTCGACGGCGCGGTGGCCGTGTTCGACGCCGTCGCCGGCGTGGAACCCCAGAGCGAGTCGGTGTGGCGCCAGGCCGACCGGCACGGCGTACCGAGGATCGCGTTCATCAACAAGATGGACCGCGCCGGCGCCGACCTGGACGCCGCGGTGGCCTCCCTCCGCGCACGCCTCCACCCCGTCCCCCTCGTCGTCCACCTGCCCATCGGCACGCAGGACACCTTCACCGGAGTCGTGGACCTGCTCCGCCTGCGCGCCCTGACCTGGAGCGACGGCCACGGCACCGCCGTCGAGGGGGACGTACCGGAGGAACTGCGGGAGGAAGCCCTGCGTCGGCGCCGGATCCTGGAGGAGACCGTGGCGGAACGGCACCCGGCAGCCCTGGAGGAGTTCTGCGACCACGAGACACTGTCCGCGGAGACCCTCACGGCCGCCCTGCGGGACCTGACCCGTACGGGGGACGGAGTGGTCGTGCTGTGCGGGTCGGCGTATCGCAACCGTGGGGTCGAGCCGCTGCTGGACGCGGTGGTCGACTATCTGCCGTCGCCGCTGGACGTGCCGGCGGTATGCGGAATCCGGGAGGGCGTCGACCGTATGCGGGATGCCGTCGACGAGCGACGCCCCGCCGACCCCGCCGCCCCGTTCGCGGCCCTCGCCTTCAAGGTCGCCGCCACCCCGACCGGCAGGCTCACCTACCTGCGGGTGTACTCGGGAACGATCGAGAAGGGGGACCTGTTGTGGGAGTCCGGGACGGGCCGTGTCGAGCGGATCGGCAGGATCCTGCGGGTGCAGGCCGACCGGCACGCGCAGGTGGACCGGGCGGTCGCGGGCGACATCGTGGCGGTGATCGGGCTGAAGTCGGCCCGGGCCGGTTCGACGCTGTGCGCGCCCGGGGCGCCGCTGGTGCTGGAGCCGCCCGGGGTCGCCGATCCGGTCGTGTCGGTGGCGGTCGAGGCGTGCCGCGGCACCGACACCGACCGGCTGGCCTCGGCGCTGGCGCGGCTGGTGGAGGAGGATCCGTCGCTCGTCGTGCGGACCGATCCGGAGACCGGGCAGACCGTGCTGTCGGGCATGGGTGAACTGCACCTGGAGGTGGCGGTGGAGAAGATCCGCCGCACCCACGGGCTGGACGTCACCGTCGGCCGTCCCAGGGTGACGTACCGGGAGACGGTGGGCCGGGGCGTGTCCGGTGTGGTGTACCGGCATGTCAAACAGGACGGCGGGGCCGGGCAGTTCGCGCACGTCGTGCTCGACGTGGAGGTGGCCGGGGAAGGGTTCGCGTTCCGGTCGGCGGTGGTCGGCGGGCGCGTACCGCAGGAGTACGTGCGGGCCGTCGAGGCCGGCTGCCGGGACGCCCTTGCCGAGGGCCCCCTCGGCGGGCATCCGGTGACCGGGCTGCGGGTCACGCTGACCGACGGGGCGACGCATGTGAGGGACTCCTCGGAGGCGGCGTTCCGCACGGCGGGCCGGTTCGGGCTCCGGGAGGCCCTGCGCGGCTGCGCGATGGTCCTGCTGGAGCCGGTCGTCGAGGTCACGGTCACCGTGCCCGAGGACGCCGTCGGCGGGGTGCTCGGTGACCTCGCGGCCCGGCGCGGCCGGGTCACCGACTCGGTGGTGCGCGGCGGTTCGGCGGTGGTCACCGCCACCGTCCCGCTGGCGGAGCTGTTCGGCTACGCGACCAGGCTGCGCAGCCGCACCCAGGGCCGCGGCACGTTCACGGCCCGGCCGACGGGGTACGCCCCGGCGCCCGCGGCGGCGGTGACGGTGGCGACGCCGTAGGCCCGTCTCGGCCCCTCGGGGGCTCCTGGCCCAGGAGCCCCCGAGGGCAGCCCTCACCGGAGTCGACTGTCTGCGGTGTGCGACTGTCCGCAGTGTGGCGACTGTATGGGGTGGTCCGCAGACTGTATGCCGCATACGGCATCAGGGATACGACACCACCGTCGACGGCACCGTCGACGTCCCGGACGTGGGCGCCCCGGTGTCGTTGATGACGGCCTCGTACTGCCCGTTGCCGCCGAGGGAGATCACCAGCAGGTCGTGGAACTTCACGCCCGGTGCGTTCGGGGCGGCGAAGCCGTGGTGCTGCACGATCGTGGGGTCGACGTTGTAGTAGCAGTAGCTGCCCAGGCCCCAGGCCTCGTGCGTGGTGACGGCGTCGCCGACCTTGTAGGCGGCGTAGCCCTTGAGCGGGCCGTTCTGGATGGCGGCCTGGTTCGGGGCGTCGTACGCCTTCTCGTTCTGGAAGAAGATGGTGCGGCCGCGCTGGCCGTACCACTGCACGTCGTACTTGTTGAAGTGCTCCACGAACAGGCCGGTGGCGAGGACGTCGTGGCCGTTGACGACGACGCCGTAGTCCGCGCGGTTGGTCTCCCAGCCGACGCCGTCGCCGTGGTCGGCGCGCCAGACCCAGGTGTGGTCGACGATGGTGTGCCGGCTGTTGACGACCATGCTGGTGGTGGCCCTTCCGGCGCCCGCTCCGCCGATCCGGACGAACACGTCCTGGACGGTGGTGGGGTTGGCGGAGTGGTCGCACCGGGCGCCGCGCGGCCCGATCTCCAGCAGGGTGGGCGAGTTGACGGGGCCGGCGTCCACCAGGAAGCCCGCGAGGCGGACTCCGTCGACGTCGGCGACCTTCAGGGCGGTGACGCCGTTGTCCGGGATGAGGGTGGCGTATCCGAGGCCCAGGACCACGGTGTTGGCACGCTCGACCAGCACCGGCCGGTCGAGGTGGTAGACGCCCGGGGTGAGCAGCAGGTGGAGGCCCTGCGCCAGCGCCCGGTTGAGGGTGGACGCCGTGACGCCCGGCCGGGCCACGTAGAACCGCGACAGGGGCAGGGAGGTGCCGCGGGGAGTGCCGTTGCCCCAGCTGACACCGCGCGCGTCGGTCCGCTTGGCGGGCAGGAACACCCGGAAGGCGCCGCCGCCGTCGACGTACAGGAAGGGCTTCTCGCGGGAGACCGGTGTGGTGTCGAGCGTGGTGTAGGGCGGGTTGGGGAAGCTCTGCGCGGGGGCGCCCTCGACGCCGGAGAAGACCATGTTCCACACGCCGTTGAGCCAGCTGCCGATCGCGCTGTCCCGGGTGTACCACTGCTGCTGCGAGTACGGTCCGATCTGGCCCTCGATGCGGCTGTCGGCGATGTAGCCGCCGCTGGCCCAACCGTAGCCGGACGGCGCGAGGTTGAGGTCGCCGTGGACGTGCATACGGCGGAAGGGGGCCGCCTGGGCGACCGCCCACCGGTTGGTGCCGTTCGCCGGGACGAGTGCGAGGTTCTCCGCCGAACGCCAGAAGTTCTGGGTGGCGTTGCCGCCGAACCAGCCCGCGTCGACGGTCACGTCCCCGTTGATGGTGGTGTCGTCGGGGGAGAGCCCGAGGCCCGCGATCGAGGTGTAGAAGCCGAGTTGGGCGTTGAGGCCGTGGTAGGTGCCGGGCTTGAACAGCAACGCATAGCGCCCGGTGCCGAATTGGGCCGATTCCTGCTGCCGGAACACCTCGTCGAGACGGGCCTGGATGTCTGGGGTGAACGGGTCGAAGACGAGCACGTTCGGGCCGAGATCGCCACCGCCCGGCAGGAGACGGGGGCGCGGGGAGTGCGCAGCGGCCGTGGCCGGCGCGGCCGCCACTCCGGCGAGGGCGGGCGCGGCCGCGGCAGCCGCCGCGAGGACGGTTCTGCGGCGCGGGGCAGCGGGCTGCGCGGGGGACTGCTCGGGGGTGTGGGGCATGGGCGGCTCTCTCCTCGGGGGGACCGGCGCGTGCGCCTCGTGACGAACGGCTGACGCGCCGGGCGGAGACGGCTGTTTCAGGAAGTGAACGACTGGGGTCTTGAGAGCGCTCTCTCGTCGCTGAATGCTTCAACTACCCGAACATGTACGTCAAGTGGTGGTGCCGGAGTTCTCCACCGATCCCGCATGCTCCTCGGCCCGGCCACCGACCGCCCCGAGGACCTCGCCACCGCGAACCGCATGGACGGCCGCACCAACCGCTGGTGGCCCGACCCCGTCCACGGCGGCGGCTTCCCCGCCGACATGCGCGAGGTCTACGAAGTCGAACTGGCCGCACGGTCGGGTGACCGGCGACGGTCGCCGCACCCCTCGACCGGCTCGGAGTGCGGCGGGCTGCCTGACGGTCAGCAGTCGCGCAGTTCGGCCGACTGGTTCAGCACCTGCGCCCGGGTCGAGGTGAAGCGGGTGTGCGTCCGCCCGTCCCGGGCCTCCGGGCGGAAGGCGGCCACGCGGTGGCAGTTCTGGAAGGCGAGGGTCACGCCGAAGTGGCGTTCCAGGCTGCCGCGGATCGCGTCGCTGGCGAGGGCGCGCAGCAGCTGGCCGCGCTCCTGCTCGGACGGCGGAGGAGTCTGGTTGTCGGCGAACTCGGCCGTGCCGGCGTGGAGTCGGACGGAGAGGGACTCGATGAGGTCGTAGGCGTACGGCAGCGAGGTGCGGACGGTGTGCACGAAGTCCGCCTCGCGGATGTCACCGGCTTCGGCCTCGGCGAGGAGCTCGGGGGAGACGTCGAGAGACATGGGGGTGTCCTGTTCCTTGGTGGGGGAGAGGGGGCTAACAGCCCATAGCGGCTGCGGAAGTTGGCTGGACGGCAGTGGTCGTCAGGTCAGTGCGGCGGGGCCGGGGACGAACTCCGGGTCCACCTGGGCCGCCAGGTCCTGGCCCGTCGCCGCGTTCGCCCAGGCGCGGGCGTTGCGCAGGTGGAAGTCGACGGCGTGGCGGTGGAGCGTCGGCCAGTCCTTGGGGCGGGCGTCGACGGCCGCGCGCAGGACGGCGAGCGCGTGACGGTTCGACGATTCCAACTCGCCCTGGGGAGTGCCGCGTTCGGCGGAGCGGATCCAGGGGGAGTGGTCCAGGTGGGTGAGGAGGTCGTCGCCCACCTGCTCCTTGAGGAACAGCAGATCGTCCTCACCGGTCACCTTGTTGCCGACCACGGCGAGCGGGATGCCGAACTCGGCGGCGTGGTCGCGGTACTGGCGGTGGACGGAGACGCCCCTGCGGGTGGGTTCGGCCACCAGGAACGTCATGTCGAAGCGGGTGAACAGGCCGGAGGCGAAAGCGTCGGCGCCGGCGGTCATGTCGACGACGACGTACTCGCCGGGGCCGTCGACCAGATGCCCGAGGTAGAGCTCGACGGCGCCGAGTTTGGAGTGGTAGCAGGCCACTCCGAGGTCGCTCTCGTCGAACTCGCCGGTGACCATCAGGGGGACACCACCCACCTGCTGGACGTGACGGGCGTGCAACGCGTCGTCGCCGAGCAGGCGCAGCAGCCGTGAACCCCGCCCGGGCGGAGTGGTCTTGATCATCGCCTCGCGGGAGGCGATCCGCGGGTTGGTGCCGCGCAGGAGGTCCTTGATGTCGGCCGTGTGCGCCGCGAGCGGCGGGGCGGTGAACGGGCCGGCGTCGGGGTCGAGCGCCTCGGCCAGGTGCTGGTTGATGTCGCCGTCCACGGCGAGCACGGGCGCGCCGGAGCGTGCCAGTTCGCGGGCGAACAGCGCCGACAGGGTGGTCTTGCCGCTGCCGCCCTTGCCGACGAACGCGACGCGCATCTATGAGCCCGCCTTTTTGAAAATGAATGTCATGTGGTTAGGTTGGGGGCAGGTGGTGATCACTGTCAAGTCGAGCCAGGCGAGTCGGGTCGTGTCGGAGGGTGAGGGGTGATGGTCGCAAGTCCGAGCCTTATTGCATATGATGTGCAAGTGCGTGACTACTGCATAAGGCCCGCAGGCCACGATGACCTCGACGGCGCCCGTGCCGTCATGCTCGACACCGTCTACCGCGACTTCGGCACCGGATACGTGCCCCGCTGGCACGGCGACGTCATCGACCCGGCCGCCGCCTATCTGACCCCGGTCCGCCACACCCTGCTGGTCGCGGTGGACGACGTCAGCGGGGAGGTCGTCGCCACGGCCGCGCTGGACTCGCGCGGGCCTCTGCATCCGCCGAACCCGCGCCGGGTCGCCGAACGCTTCCCCTCCGGCGCGACAGCGCAACTGCGCCGGGTGTACGTACGCCCCGAACACCGCCGGCGCGGCCTCGCCCGACGGCTCGTCGCCCACCTCCTCGCCTTCGCGGCCGCCGACGGCGGATACCGCTCCGTCTATCTGCACACCGACCCCGCCGTCGAGGGTGCCGAGGGCTTCTGGCGGTCACTCGGCACGGTCGTGCACGACGAGCGCGAGGACCCCGGCGGCGCGCAGCGGACCGTCCACTTCGAGGTCGCCCTGCCCTCCCTCAACCGCCCCGCCCCGCCCTCCCCCATCCCCTAGATCGGTCTCCCATGCACCCTCCCCGCCGCCCGCGCCTGCTCACCGCGCTCCTCCTCACCCCGCTGCTCACCGGCTGTTTCGCCTCCCCCGGCGACGGCGACGGCGACGGCGGCGGAACGGCCGACGGCAAGGACGGTTCGCGGCTGCGCGTCGCCCTCGCCTTCCCGCCCGCCGAGAACCTCTCCCCGTACGGCGCCGACGCCACGATCCTCAGCCGCCTCGGCGTGACCGAGGGCCTGACCGCCCTCGACGCCAACGGCGCCGCCGCACCCGCGCTCGCCGCGTCCTGGCGGCGCGAGAACGACCGGAGCTGGCTGTTCACCCTGCGCGAGGCGCAGTTCCAGGACGGCACGCGGGTCACCCCCACCGCCGTCGTCACCGCCCTCACCCGCGCCGGCCGGGCCGAACCCGCCCCCGCCGCCCTGGCCGGCGTCACCCTCACGGCCGAGGCCGACGGCGCGACGGCCGTACGGATCACCACGACCGCACCCGACCCCGTGCTGCCGCTGCGGCTGGCGAGCCCCGGCCTCGCCGTCCTCGCCCCCAAGGCGTACGAGGACCAGAACGCCGTCGACCCGGTCGGCACCGCCACCGGCCCCTTCGCCCTCACCGAGGTCACCGGCAGCACCGCCGCCGCCCTCGACCGCTTCGACGACTACTGGGGCGGCCGCGCCCAGGCCTCCGGCATCGACGCCCGTTTCATCGCCGACGGCACCGCCCGCGCCAACGCCCTGCGCACCGGCCAGATCGACGTCGCCGAGGCGATACCCGTCGCCCAGGCCGCCACCCTCGACGCGGGCAGCCGCCGCGAGACCGCCACCACCCGCACCACCAGCCTGTTCCTCAACACGGAGTCGGGTGTCTTCAAGGACGCCTCGCTGCGGGCCGCGGCCCGCGCCGCCGTCGACACCACCGCGCTCGCCGACGGCGTCTACGAGGGCCACGCCGACCCCGGCGCCGGCATCTACGGCCCCGCCGTCACCTGGGCCGAGGCCAAGCGGATCGCGCCCGTCGGGCGGGTGAGGGCCGGCCGGCCCGACGGCGCCCCGATCACCCTCGCCACCTACGACAACCGGCCCGAACTCCCGGAAGTCGCCCAGGTGTTGAAACAGCAGCTGGAGAAGGCCGGGTTCACGGTGACGCTGGAGGTGCGCGAGTACGCGCGGCTGGAGAGCGACGCCCTGGCCGGAAAGTTCGACGCGTTCGTCGGCGCCCGCAACAGCCTGCTCGACACCGGCGACCCGGTCTCCCTGCTCGCCGGCGACTTCACCTGCGACGGCGGCTACAACCTGGCGCTGCTGTGCGACAAGGACGTCGACCGGGCCGTCGCCCGCGCCCAGGCGGTCGCCGACACCGACCGGCGGCAGGACGCCGCCCTGGCCGCCGAGGCCCGCGTCCTCGGCACCGACGCCGTCGTCCCCCTGGTCCACCAGCGTGTCATCACCGGTGTCGCCGGCACGGTCGGCGGGGTGCTCCTCGACCCGTACGAGCGCACCCTGGTCGGCACCGGCACCCGGCGCTGAGCCGCATGGGAGGCAGACTGGGCACGCTGGTGTGGCGTGCCGGACTGGCCGCGGCGCTGGTGTGCGGGATCGGACTGCTGCCCTGGCTCTCGCACACCGACCCCGCGCTCACCGTCCTCAAGGCCCGCTCCGCCGACCGCGACCCCACCCCCGAGGTCCTGGCCGCGGTCCGTACCCAACTGGGCCTGGACGAAGGCCCATTGAATCTCCTCGGGCGATGGCTCGGGGGGCTGCCGCGCGGGGACGCCGGACGGTCCTGGATCTCCGGGTCCGAGGTCGCCCCCGCCGTCGGACAGGCCCTCGGGGCATCCCTGTCGCTGATGGCGGTGTCCCTCGTCGTCGCCTGCGTGACGGCCGCCGCCGTGTGCGCCCGCACCCTGTACCTCGGCGCCCGCCGCCGACTCCACGGACGGACCCCGGGCGGCTCGGTCTCCGCCGCGCTCGCCGCGCTCCCCGAGTTCCTCACCGCCTCCGTCCTCGCCACCGTCGTCGGCGTACGACTCGGCTGGCTGCCCGCCCTCGGCTGGTACGGCCCGCAGTGGACCGTCCTGCCCGCGCTCGCCCTCGGCCTGCCGGCCGGAGCCGTCCTCGGGCGCCTCCTCGACGACCAACTGCCCGCCGCCTTCACCGAGCCCTGGGCCTCGGCCGCCACCGCACGCGGACTCCCCGGCCGGACCGTCGCCCGCCACGCGCTGCACCGCTGCCTGCCCGGACTCCTCCCCAACCTCGGCCTGTTCGCCGTGGGACTGACCGGAGGAGCCGTCGCCGTGGAACAGATCTTCGACATCCCGGGCCTGGGGCGGACCACCCTCCAGGCCGCACTCGCCCAGGACCTCCCCGTCCTGCAGGCCGGCATGCTCGCACTCGTCGCCCTCGCCGCCGTCACCACGGCCACGGCCCGCCTCGCCGTCGGACGGCTGGTGGGCCCCGCCCTGCGCGACGGAGCCTTGCATACACTCCACCGGCCACTGCATACACCCCACGGGTCATCGCATACACCCCACGGGTCACTGCATACACCCCACGTGTCACTGCATACACCCCACGTGTCACTGCATACACGCCACGGGACACCGTCGACTGCCCGCGGATCACTGTCGACCGCCCGCAAAATCCCGTCGACAACCCGCAGGATCTCGTCGACCGCTCGCAGCATCTCGTCGGCGGTCAGAAGAATCCCGTCGACCGACCGCAGGATCCTGCCCATTGCATACAGCCTTCTGCTGCTCGTCGTCATCGCCCTCGGCCTCCCCCGAGACCCCCTCGCCCTCGACACCACCACCCGCCTCCGACCCCCCACCCCCGCCCACCCCTTCGGCACCGACGCCCTCGGCCGGGACATGCTGGCCCGTGTCGCCCACGGCGCTCTCGACACCCTGCTGCTCGCCCTCGCCGTGAGCGTGCTCGCCCTGGTCGCCGGGGTGCTGCTCGGGTTGTCGCCCCGCTTGTCGGGGCCGCTCGTGGACACCGTCAACGCCGTGCCGCCCGTGCTGGCCGGTCTGCTCGTGGCCGCGCTGTGGGGCGGTGGGGGTGCGACGCCCGTGGTCGCGGTGGCCGTGGTGGCGTGGGCGCCGCTCGCCGCGCACACCTCCGCCCTGTTGCGGCAGGAGCGGGCCGCCCTGCATCTCACCGCCACGCGTGCCCTGGGGGCCGGGCGGTGGCATCTGCTGCGGCGGGGGCTTCTGCCCGCCGTCGTCCCGCCGGTGGTCCGGCACGCCCTGCTGCGGCTGCCCGGGGTCGCCCTCGCGCTCGCGTCGCTGGGTTTCCTCGGGCTCGGTGCGCAGCCGCCGTCGCCCGAGTGGGGGCTGCTGCTCGCCGAGAACCAGCCCTACGCCGAACGCGCCCCCTGGGCCGTGCTCGCCCCCGCAGCCGTCCTCGCCCTGCTGGGCGCCCTCGCGGTCACGGCGGCGCAGGGCCGAGCGAAAGACCGTCCCAACAAGCGGGGTGACGTCGCGTCATGAAGGGTCTTGGGCGTCTCTCCCCTCTCCTTCGGCTTCTCGTCCTCACCCAACTCGCCTTCAACGTGGGCTTCTTCGCGGTGTTGCCGTTCCTCGCCGGGCATCTGGGCACGGCGGTGGGGATGGCGGGGTGGCTCGTCGGGTTCGTGCTGGGGCTGCGGACCTTCAGCCAGCAGGGGCTGTTCGTGGTGGGCGGGGCGCTGGCCGACCGGTACGGGGTGCGGCCCGTCGTCCTGGCCGGCTGTGCGCTGCGGATCGCCGGGTTCGGCTGGCTCGGGTACGCCGAGGAGCCCTGGGCGGTGATCGGGGCCGTGCTGCTGGTCGGGTTCGCCGCCGCGCTGTTCTCCCCGGCGGTCGAGTCGGAGGTGGCCCGGCAGGCCGTTCTCCACGAGGAGGCGGCCGGCGGTCCGCGCACCCGGGTGCTGGCGCTGTTCACGGTCGCCGGACAGACCGGGGCGTTCGTCGGACCGCTGCTGGGCGCGCTGCTGCTGTCGGTCGACTTCCGAACCGTGTGTCTCGCGGGCGCCGGGGTCTTCGTCGTGGTGTTCGTCGCCCACGCGAGGCTGCTGCCGCAGCACCTTCCCGGCCGGGAGCGGGTCCGGGTCCGGGGCGGGATCGGCCCGTTGCTGCGCAACCGACGCTTCCTCGCCCTGTGCTGTGCCTACGGCGCCTACCTCCTCGCCTACAACCAGCTCTACCTCGCCCTGCCCGCCGAGGTGGAGCGCGCGGCGGGTTCGCAGGCGCCGCTGGCCTGGCTGTTCGCGCTGTCGTCGCTGCTGGTGGTGACCGCCCAACTGCCCGTCACCCGGTGGGCGGGGGACCGGCTGAGCACCCGCCGTTGCCTGGCGGCCGGCCTCGCGCTGATCGCCGCCGGGTTCGCGGTGGTCGCCGCCGCGCTGCCCGCGGGGCGGACCGGGACGGCCGGGCTGCTGCCCGCCGCCGCCTTCGTCGTGCTGCTCACCCTGGGCCAGATGCTCGTCGCGCCCGCCGCCCGCGCCTGGGTCCCCGACCTCGCCGAGAGGGGCCGGCTCGGTCTCTACACCGGGGCGCTGTCGTCCGTCTCCGGCCTGATCGTGCTGCTCGGCAGCGCGGCCACCGGCGCCCTTCTCGACACCGGGCTGCCTCCCGCGGTGCCCTGGCTGCTGCTCGCCGCGGTACCGGCCGCCGCCGTCGCCCTGCTGCCCGGCCGACGCCGCCGAGACGGTCGTACCAACGCCGAGACGGTCGTGGAAACGCGGTCGGCGGGATCGTAGGAACGCGGTCGGCACCGTCGTGGGAATGCCCTCGGCGCGGCCCATACGGAAGGGCCCGGACCGTCCATGACGGTGCGGGCCCTTTCCCGTGGGGGCTACGGCACAGGGGCGTGAACGCCGGTCGAGAGCTATGCGAGTTCGAGGACCCGCTGCTCCACCGGGCGCTGCGCCCGCGGCCGGGAGGTGCGGTACAGCCACAGGACGTCGCGGCCGAAGGACCAGAGCAGGGAGCCGAGGGCCAGCAGCGCGACGGCGAGGTTGCCGGCGTGGGGGAGGAGGTCGGCGCCGGCGACGAGGAGGCAGATGCCCTGGAGGGCGGCGACGGTCTTGCGGGCCATGCTCGGCGGCAGCGGCGCGTTGAGCCAGGGGGCGACGCGGGCGGCGGCGACGAAGACGTAGCGCATGGCGCCGATCAGCAGGACCCACGGTCCGAGCTGCGTGGAGACGTACACGCTCAGGACGAGGATGAGGAACGCGTCGACCTCCATGTCGAAGCGGGCGCCGAGCGCGGTGGAGGTGCCGGTGCGGCGGGCGACCTTGCCGTCGACGCCGTCGAGGATCAGGGCGACGGCGGTGAGGCCGACCAGCAGGGTGACCGGCGGGGCGGACTCGAAGGAGTCGGCGACCAGGGCGGTCACCCCGCCGACGAGGGTGGCGCGGCCGAGCGTGACCCGGTTGGCGGGGCCGAAGGAGCGCAGCCGGGAGCGGTGCAGGGCCCGGGAGAGGACCGCCCAGGTGGCGACGGCGAAGACGAGGCCGGTGACCCAGCCCGCCGGCCCCATGCCGATCGCCGAGCCGAGCAGGGCCAGCAACAGGATCTGCACGCCCGCTCCCACAGCGGTCTCCTGCTGGACCAGCCTTGCGTCGTAAGTGTTGTTCAGGGCCACCGCACATTCCTCCGGCCAGGTGACAGAGATGATCAGTGCCGCGTACTGTGCGCGACCTGTGCACACCTCGGTACGTGCACCGGTTGCAGATCGTTCAGGAGGATGCCGATGAACCGCAGCGGACGCGCGTTCTGGATCGACTCCCCGGGGCGGGGTGAGGTCCGCGACGTCGCCCTTCCGGAGCCGGGCGAGGGCGAGGTCGTGGTCCGTTCGCTGTACTCGGGGGTCAGCCGCGGCACGGAGACGCTCGTCTTCCGCGGAGGGGTGCCCGTGAGCCAGCACGCCGTGATGCGGGCGCCGTTCCAGGAGGGCGACTTCCCGGCGCCCGTGAAGTACGGCTACCTCAGTGTGGGGGTGGTGGAGGAGGGCCCCGCGCGGCTCGTCGGGCGGACCGTGTTCTGCCTGTATCCGCATCAGACGCGGTACGTCGTCCCCGAGACGGCCGTCACGGTCGTACCGGACTCCGTGCCGGCCGCGCGGGCCGTGCTGGCCGGCACCGTGGAGACCGCCGTCAACGCGCTGTGGGACGCGCGGCCGCTGGTCGGGGACCGGATCGCGGTGGTCGGCGGCGGCATGGTCGGCTGTTCGGTCGCGGCGCTGCTGGCCCGTTTCCCGGGTGTGCGGGTGCAGTTGGTGGACGCCGACCCGGCGCGCGCGAAGACCGCCGAGGCGCTCGGGGTCGGCTTCGCGCTGCCGAGCAACGCGCTCGGCGGCTGCGACCTGGTCGTGCACGCCAGCGCCACCGAGCAGGGCCTGACCCGCTCCCTGGAACTGCTGCGTGCCGAGGGCACCGTCCTCGAACTGAGCTGGTACGGCGACCGGGCGGTGGCGCTGCCGCTCGGTGAGGCCTTCCACTCGCGCCGGCTGGTCATCCGCAGCAGCCAGGTCGGGACCGTCTCCCCGGCCCGGGCGAACCGCAGCTACGCCGACCGGCTCGCGCTCGCCCTCGACCTGCTGGCCGACCCGGCGCTAGACGCGCTCGTCACGGGGGAAAGCGCGTTCGAGGAGCTGCCGGAGGTGATGCCGAGGCTGGCGTCGGGCGAGATCCCCGCCCTGTGTCACCGCGTCAGGTACCCGTCCGGGACCAGCAAGAGCGCCTGACCTGAGAAAAGAGTGAGATCCGACTGAACACGGGGAAGCGAAGAGCCGTACTACACGGCATCCCCCGGCGGCCAATGGCCGGGGGACCAGACGCGCCGCACCTGGAGGGTCGTCCGTTGTTCAGTGTCACCGTCCGCGATCACATCATGATCGCCCACAGCTTCCGCGGTGAGGTCTTCGGACCCGCGCAGCGCCTGCACGGAGCGACGTTCCTGGTGGACGCCACGTTCCGCCGCGAGCAGCTGGACGACGACAACATCGTCGTCGACATCGGACTGGCCACCCAGGAGCTCGGCGCCGTGGTCGCCGAGCTGAACTACCGCAACCTCGACAACGAGCCCGACTTCGCGGGGGTCAACACCTCCACCGAGTTCCTCGCCAAGGTCGTCGCGGACCGGCTCGCCGAGCGGATCCACAAGGGCGCGCTCGGCGAGGGCGCCCGCGGCATCGCCTCGATCTCCGTCACCCTGCACGAGTCGCACATCGCCTGGGCGAGTTACGAGCGTGCGCTGTGACCGACGTGACCCTGGAGAAGGCCCCGCTCGCCTACGTGCCCGTGCAGACCGCGGCACCCAAGGCCCCCACGGCTCCCACGGCCCGGAAGACGGGTGACCTCATCCCCATGTCCCTGCGCTCCGTGCACTTCGTCATGCCCGGCGGTGTCTACGACACGGCCAACCCCAGCGGCGGCAACGCCTACGACCGGCGGGTCTGCCTGGACCTGCCCGGCTTCGGCTGGCAGGTCCACAAGCACCTGGTGAACGGTCTGTGGCCGCGCCCGGAGACCGCGGCCCGCACGGAACTGGCGCGGACCCTGGCCTCGTTCCCCGACGGCACGGTCGTCCTGCTGGACGGGCTGGTGGCCTGCGGGGTCCCGGAGATCGTGGTGCCCGAGGCGGAGCGGCTGCGGCTCGCGGTCCTCGTCCATCTGCCGCTCGGCGACGAGACGGGCCTGGAGCCGCTGGTCGCCGCCGAACTCGACGCCAAGGAGCGGGCCGTGCTGCGGGCGGTGCCCGCGGTGATCGCCACCAGCGACTGGGCGGTGCGCCGGCTGGTCTCCCACCACGGTCTGGCCCCGGAGAAGGTGCACTGCGCCGCTCCCGGCGCCGACATCGCGCCCCTCGCCTCCGGCACCGACGGTGTCTCCCGGCTGCTGTGCGTGGCCGCCGTGACCCCGCGCAAGGGGCAGCACCGGCTGGTGGAGGCGCTGGCCGCCGTCACCGACCTGCGGTGGAGCTGCGTGTGCGTGGGCGGCCTGACCCAGGACCCGGAGTACGTCGCCCATCTGCGCGGGCTCATCCGGCGGCACGGCCTCGAGGACCGGCTGGAGCTCGCCGGACCGAAGGCGGGCGCCGAGCTCGACGCCGCGTACGCCTCCGCGGACCTGATGGTCCTCACCTCCTACGCCGAGACCTACGGCATGGCGGTCACCGAGGCCCTCGCCCGCGGCATCCCGGTCCTCGCGACCGATGTCGGCGGGCTGCCCGAGGCCGTCGGCCGCGCCCCCGACGGCGGGATGCCCGGCATCCTCGTCCCGCCGGAGAACCCGGCCGCCCTCGCCGCGGAACTGCGCGGCTGGTTCGGCGAGGCGGACGTGCGGCGCCGGCTGAAGGCGGCCGCGCGCAGCCGCCGGGCGGCCCTGAACGGCTGGGCGTCCACCGCCCAGAGCCTGGCCGGCGTCCTCGGCCGGCTTCCCGGCGAACCCCGGAGGGCGGCATGAGGAAGACGACGGCGACCCCGGCGGACGTGGCGCGGCGCGTGGGGGCCATCCCCACCCAGCCGGGCCCGAAGGAGGCCCCCACCATGACCGAGACCGTGACGTTGCAGGACGGCGGCGCGGCCGTCGCCGAGGCCGGCACCGGCGCCGTGACCGAGACCGCCACCGACGTGGTGACGGAGGCCGGCGACGGCGCGGTGATAGCGGGCGCCGGCCCCGTCGCCCGGCCCGGCGAGCGGCCCACCGTACGGCTGCGCGAGGCCGGTCCCGAGGACCAGCCCCGGTACGCGCCCGAGTGGCTCCAGCTGCGCGAGCCCGCGGACGCGGCGGCGCGGGCGGTGGACCTGCTGGACCCGCTGCGGATCCGGCTCGCGAACCTGCCGAGCGGCCGGGGCGGCTCCCTCGCCGTGCACGACCTGGGCTGCGGCACCGGCTCGATGGGCCGCTGGCTCGCGCCCCGCCTGGACGGCGGCCAGCACTGGATCCTGCACGACCGCGACCCCTACCTGCTGCACTTCGCGGCCGTCGCCTCCCCGCGCGCGGCCGCCGACGGCAGCCGGGTCACCGTGGAGACCCGGCGCGGCGACGTCGCCCGGCTCACCCCGGACGCCCTGACCGGCGCCGCGCTGGTCACCGCCTCCGCGCTCCTCGACGTCCTCACCCGCGAGGAGATCGAGACGCTCGCCGCGGCCTGCGCGGGCGCCGGCTGCCCGGCTCTGCTGACGCTGTCCGTCGCCGGCCGCGTCGAGTTCTCCACGCCGGACCCGATGGACGAGGAGCTCACCGCCGCGTTCAACGACCACCAGCGGCGTGGCGGACTGCTCGGCCCGGACGCGGTGGGCGTCGCCTGCGAGGCGTTCGCCGACCACGGCGCCACCGTCAAGGTCCACCCGAGCCCCTGGCGGCTCGGCCCCGAGCACGCCGCGCTGACCGCCCAGTGGCTGCGCGGCTGGGTCGGCGCGGCCGTCGAGCAGCGCCCCGACCTCACCGAACGCGCCGAGACCTATCTGGCGGCCCGGCTCGCCGCCTGCCAGGCGGGCGAGCTGCGGGTCACCGTCCACCACAGCGACCTGCTCGCCCTGGCCCGGCCGACGGGACGCGCCTGATGAGCGCCGAGACGGTGAGCGCGCGGACCGGCCGGGGGCGCGAGGCGGCCGGTCCGCCGGCCGCCCGCGTGCCGGCCGCGCCCGCGGTGCGGGTCGAGGGCGCCCCGGCCGTACGGCGCCCGCCGCGCGCCCCGTCGGTGGCGCGCACCGGTCCCGCCGTGTCCGAGGCCCGGATCGGCGTCATCGTGACCAAGGCGCACCGCACCCCGCCGGCGTGGCGCAGGGTCCTCGCCTCGCGCGCCCTGCGCACGCACTTCGGGACGGTCGCCGGCGTCCTCATCCTCGTGGTGCTGCTGTGGCGGATGGGGACGGGCGTGTTCCTGGACGGGCTGCGCCGCATCGACGTCCCGACGCTGCTGCTCGCGCTCGGGATCGGCGCGGTCACCACGGTGTTCAGCGCCTGGCGGTGGGCGCTGGTGGCGCGCGGCCTGCGGATCCGGCTGCCGTTCGGCGCGGCGGTCGCCGACTACTACCGGGCGCTGTTCCTGAACGCGGCGCTGCCCGGCGGGATCCTCGGCGACGTGCACCGCGCCGTGCGGCACGGGCAGAGCGCCGGTGACGTCGGGCGCGGTGTACGGGCGGTCGTGCTGGAGCGCACGGCGGGACAGCTCGCGCTGGCCGTCGCGGGCGTAACGGTCCTGCTGGTGCTGCCCTCCCCGGTCATGGCCGAGGCGCGCGGCCTCGCCCCGCTGATCCTGCTGGCCGGGGTGGGGGCGCTCGCCGTGGTCCTCGCGCTGCGCATGAACTCCTCCCGGACGCGTACGGCCGGGCGTCTCGGCGGGCTGCTGGCCGAGGCGCGCGAGGGGCTGCTGTCGCGGCGCAACGGGCCGGGGGTCGCCCTGTCGTCGGTGGTCGTGCTCGCCGGGTACGTCGCGATGTTCGTCGTGGCCGCGCGGGTCGCCGGCTCCTCCGTCACCGTCCTCACCCTGCTGCCGATCGCGATGCTCGCCCTGCTCGCCATGGCCGTGCCGCTCAACGTCGGCGGCTGGGGCCCCCGCGAGGGTGTCACCGCCTGGGCGTTCGGCGCGGCCGGACTCGGCGCGGACACCGGCCTGTCGGTGGCGGTGGTCTACGGCGTGCTGAGCTTCGTCGCCGCGCTGCCGGGGGCGGTCGTCCTCGTCGTGCGCTGGTACGCGGCCGTACGCGCCGGTCGGCCGCAGGGGGCCCAGGCCGAGGAGAACGGGGCCGCCGGTGCCGGGGCCGGTGAGAGCGGCCCCGTGCGCACGGCGGCCTACTCGGTGCCGGAGTCCCCGGAGTCCCCCGAGTCCCAGGTTTTCTCCGGGCTCGGTGACTTCTCCGAAGTCGGCTTCCGCGAAGTCAGCAGTGAGAAATACGCGCCGAAGGAATCCGCCAGGCTCGCGAGGAGTTCCTTCCCCTTTTCCGCGGACCCCAGGGAAGGACGGCCGATGACGCCCGAATCGGTATAGGCGGACATTCCCAGCGTGAGCAGATGGCGACGGTCGTCCGCGGTGAAATCGGCGGACTCGTAACCGGGCCGGACGAGTTCCGGATGGGTGTGCAGCAGGATCGACGTCTCGATCTCCCCGGCGTGCATGTCGGTGAGGAGCGAGGTCCGCACCCCGGACCGTTCCCGCGCCGCCTCCCAGTCCTCCGGGGCCGGGAAGAGCGCCATCCGCTCACCGCGGGCGGAGGACTCCTGGACCGCGTTGCCCAGGACGTAGTTCCCGCCGTGTCCGTTGACCAGAACCAGGGCCTCGACGCCCGAGCGGCGCAGCGACGCCGCGATGTCCCGTACCACCGCGTGAAGGGTCACGGAGGAGATGCTGACGGTCCCCGGCCAGGCCGCGTGCTCGTGCGAGCAGGCGATGGTCACCGGCGGAAGGAGGTGCACCGGGTACGCCTCGGCTATCTCCCGCGCGATGGCACAGGCGACCAGGGTGTCCGTGGCGAGCGGCAGGTACGGGCCGTGCTGTTCGAAGCTGCCGACCGGCAGGACCGCCACCTGCGTCGCGGCGCCCGCACCCCGGGAGCGGACGTCCTCGGTGGTGTCCACCGGCACCAGGCCGTACGCCGCGCCCGCCGCTGCCGTCGCCGCCGTCCTCATCTCCGAACCACTCATCTTTTCCCGGCCTTTCGTCTCCGCTTAGGAATCAGATCATGACAGAGAAAATGGGCGTACTCGGCAAGAAGACCCCGCAGCGCACCGGCGTGGAACGCGTGGTGAATGCCCCCTTGCCCACCGTGTACGGGAAATTCCAGGCGGTGGGCTACCTCGACCACGACCGCGGCGACGAACAAGTCGCCCTGGTGTACGGCGAGATCGGCAGCGAGGACGTGCTGACCCGGCTGCACTCGGAGTGCCTGACCGGAGACGCGTTCGGCTCCCAGCACTGCGAGTGCGGCGACCAGCTGGAGTCGGCGCTGCGGGCCGTCGTCGCCGCGGGCAGCGGGATCGTCGTGTACCTGCGCGGGCACGAGGGCCGCGGCATCGGTCTGCTCGGCAAGCTGCGCGCGATGGCCCTGCAGGCGGAGGGCCTGGACACCGTCGAGGCGAACGTGGCGCTCGGCTTCCCGGTGGACGCCCGCGACTACAAGGTGGCCGCCGACATCCTGCGCGACCTCGGCGTACGGTCCGTGCGGCTGATGTCGAACAACCCGCGCAAGCGCGAGGCGCTCGTAGACAACGGCATCCAGGTCGCCGAGGAGGTGCCGCTGCTGATAGAGCCGTGCGAGAACAACATCACCTACCTGCGCACCAAGCGCGAGCGCATGGACCACCGGCTGCCGCACCTGGACGCGGTGGCGCACTGGTCCTGAGCGTGCCGCGGCCGTCGTCGGTGGGTAGGGATCACAACGGTCGTCGCAGGTGACAGCCCCGGCCTCGGTACTCGGGCCGGGGCCGCCGCAAGTGAAGGAGCCGCTCGCGTGAACACGCATGCCTCGGTCGTCGTCATCGGCGGGGGAGTGATCGGGACCAGCATCGCCTACCATCTGGCCGCCGCGGGCGTACGGGACGTCCTGCTGGTGGAGCGGGACGAGCTCGCCGCCGGCTCGACCTCGAAGGCCGCCGGAGGGGTGCGCGCCCAGTTCTCCGACGAGCTGAACATCCAGCTCGGGGCGCGCAGCCTGGAGGCGTTCGCGCGGTTCGGCGAGCAGTTCGGGCAGGACATCGGGCTGCACCGGGTCGGCTACCTCTTCCTGCTCTCCACCCCCGAGGAGGTCGCCTCCTTCGAGGCGGGCGTGGCCCTGCAGAACGCGCTCGGCGTGCCCAGCCGCATGATCGACCCGGCCGAGGCCCGCCGGCTCTCGCCGCTCATCACCACCGACGGCTTACGCGCGGCCGCGTTCTCACCCGACGACGGGCACTGCACCCCCGAGGCCGTCGTCCAGGGGTACGCGGCCGCAGCCCGCGGACACGGGGCGCGCATCCTGCGCCGCACCGCGGTGACCGGCATCGAGACCCGCGGCGACACCATCACCGGTGTCACCACCACCCTCGGCCCGATCAGCACCGACACGGTGATCTGCGCGGCCGGCGCCTGGTCCCGGCCGGTCGGCGCGATGGTGGGCGTGGACCTGCCGGTGCAGCCGCTGCGCCGACAGATCGCGGTCACGGAAGCGGTGCCCGGGCTTCGGCCGGACCTGCCCATGACGATCGACTTCACCACCACCCTCTACTTCCACGGCGAGGGCCCCGGTCTCCTCGTCGGCATGTCCGACCCGGACGAACGCCCCGGCTTCGCCACCGACACCCACGACCGCTGGATCCCCCGCCTCGCCGCCGCCCTGGAGCACCGGGCCCCCGACATCCTGGAGCTGCGCCGCACGGGAGGCTGGGCGGGACTGTACGAGGTGACCCCGGACCACAACGCCCTGATCGGTGAGGCGCATTCGGTATCCCGTTTTCTGTATGCGACCGGTTTCTCCGGGCACGGCTTCCTGCAGGGGCCGGCCGTCGGCGAGGTCGTCCGCGACCTCTACCTGGGCCGCGTACCCTTCGTGGACGTCACCCCCCTGAGCGCCGGCCGGTTCGCGGCCGACGCCCCGCGTCCGGAGGTCAACCGCGTATGACGGGCAGCACCGCCCCCCACCTGTGGCTGCGCCACGAGACCCGCACCACCGAACGGCGCACCCCCCTCGTCCCCGACGACGCCCGCCGTCTCGTCGAGGCCGGGGCGCGGCTGACCGTCGAGGAGTCCCCGCAGCGGATCTTCCCCGTCGAGGAGTACGAGGCGATCGGCGCCCGCGTCGCCCCCGCGGGCTCCTGGGTGTCGGCGCCGCCGGACACCGTCGTCCTCGGCCTGAAGGAACTCCCCGACGAGCCGACGGAGTTGACGCACCGCCATGTCTTCTTCGGGCACGCCTACAAGCAGCAGCCCGGCGCGGCCGACCTGCTGCGCCGGTTCGCCGCCGGGGGAGGGGCGCTCCTGGACCTGGAGTACCTGGTCGACGAACAGGGCCGCAGGCTCGCCGCGTTCGGCTTCTGGGCGGGCTACCTCGGCGCCGCGCTCGCGGTGCTCCACCACCGGGGCCGGCTGACCGCACCGCTGCGCCCCACCGACAAGGACGAGCTGGACGAGACCCTGCGCCGCCGGCCGGGCGACGAGGAGTTCACCGCACTCGTCGTCGGCGCCCTGGGCCGCAGCGGCCGGGGCGCCCGGGCCGCCCTCGCCACGGCCGGGGCCGACCCCACCTGCTGGGACCTCGCGGAGACCCGCGAGCTGGACCGCCGCGCCCTGCTGGACCACGACCTGCTCGTGAACTGCGTCCTCGCCACCACCCCGGTGCCGCCGTTCGTCCGCGAGGAAGACCTGGACGACCCGGCCCGCAGGCTGCGCACCCTCTGCGACGTCACCTGCGACGTCGGCTCGCCCCTCAACGTCCTGCCCGTCTACGACCGCACCACGCAGTGGACGGACCCCGTGCGCACCCTGCACAAGGAACCCCCGCTCGATCTGATCGCCATCGACAACCTGCCGTCGCTGCTGCCCCGCGAGTCCAGCACCGACTTCTCGGCGGCCCTGCTGCCCCCGCTGCTGGAGCTCCCCGCCGGGGACGCCTGGGCGCGCTGTCTCGAACGGTTCCGGCGGGCGGGTCGTGAACTCGGCATCGAACTCAACACAGGAAGAGGCGAGTTCGGCCATGACTGAGGTGGTTCCCGCGAGCGGCACCGTCCACTGGGTCGGCGCCGGCCTGTCCACGGGCAGCGGGCTCGCCGGCCTGTGCGCGCGCACCGACGGCGTCCGGCTGTGGCACCGTACGACGGACCGCGCGGCCGAGGCCCTGGACCGGCTGGGCCTGACCGGGCGCGCCGCACCCCGGGCCTACACCCTGGACGCGCTCACGGCCGAACTCGCCCCGGGTGACGTCGTCGTGTCGATGCTGCCCGCCCCCGACCACGCCCCGCTGCTCGCGGCCTGCGTGGCCCGGCGCGCCCACTTCGCCTGCTCCAGCTATGTCTCGGACGCGGTGCTGGAGCAGGTCCCGGCGGCCGGGAGGGCGGGGCTGGTCGTCCTCACCGAGGCCGGCCTCGACCCGGGCATCGACCATCTCTTCGCCCATGCGCTGGTCGCCCGCGCACGGGAGGCGGTCGGCGCGGACACGGCGGCCTCGTACCGCTTCACCTCGTACTGCGGCGGTGTCCCGGCCGTCCCGAACGACTTCCGCTACCGCTTCAGCTGGGCGCCTCTCGGGGTTCTCAACGCCCTTCGCACACCGGCTCGTTACTTCGCGGACGGCGCCGAGACGGTCGCCGCCCGGCCCTGGGAGGCGACCCGCCGGCACGTCGTCGACGGCGAGTCCTTCGAGGTGTACCCCAACCGGGACAGCGTGCCCTTCGTCGAGCAGTACGGGCTGCCGCCCGCCTGGAAGCCGGTCGGCTTCGTACGCGGCACCCTCCGTCTGGACGGCTGGCTGGGGGCCTGGGAGCCGGTGTTCGAGGAGCTGAAGGCGGGCGACGACGCGCGGATCGCCTCGCTGGCACGGGAGTTGGCCGACACCTATCCGACGACCGACACCGACCGCGACCGGGTGGTCCTGGAGGTCTCCCTGGAGGTCTCGCAGGAGGCGGACTCCGACGCGGCGGACGACCAGGCTTCCTGGGCGGGGAGTTACCTGCTGGACCTGGTGGGCGACGAGGAGGAGAGCGCCATGGCGCGGTGCGTCTCGCGCACCCTCGCGCTCGGCGTCCGGCACATCCTGGACGGCACACTGCCGCCCGGCCTGAACCGGGCGGCCGAGACGGCGGCCCGGTCGGCTCAATGGCTCGACGAACTGGCCGATGAGGGAGTGGAGTTCACGGTGCGCGGCGACGGCTGACGGTCAGTCGGCCAGGGCCTCGTGCACCAGCCGCTTGAGGTCGGGGTACAGCTTCAGCGACCTCCTCGGCCGCACCTGTGTCAGGAACTGCACGCACACGTCGGCCTGCGGGTCGATCCAGAAGGTGGTCGTGGCGACACCGCTCCAGCCGTAGGTGCCGAGGCCCGCCGGGGCCTGGGTGCGGTCCGGGTCGACGACCACGGACACGCCCAGGCCGAAGCCGACGCCGTCGTTGCCGGGTTCGTCGTGCGCCGGGCGGCTGCCGAAGGCGCGCAGGTCGGCGCCGCCGGGGAGGTGGTTGCGGGTCATGAGGTCCACCGTCTGCGGGGCGAGCAGCCGCACCCCGTCGAGTTCGCCGCGGCGGCGCAGCAGCTCGCTGAACCGGTGGATGTCGTATGCGGTCGCCACCATGCCGCCGCTGCCCGACAGGAACCGGGGACGTCCGAACAGCGGCAGCCCGGCGATCGGCTCGATACCGCCGCCGTCGGTGTCCCCGTACAGCTCGGCCAGTCGGCCCGCCTGCTCGTCGGTGACCTGGAAGCCGGCGTCCGGCATGCCCAGGGGGCGGAAGATCCGCTCGGCGAGGAACGTGTCGAGGGGCTGCCCGGAGACCACCTCGACGATCCGGCCGAGGACATTGGTGGACACCGAGTAGTTCCACTGCGTGCCCGGCTCGAACTGCAGCGGCAGCCGCGCGTACGCCTCGACCGTCTCCGCCAGATTCGAGCCGGGCAGCACCGCCGACTCCAGACCGGCCTCGCGGTAGAGGGCGTCGACGGGGTGACAGTGGTAGAAGGCGAACGTCAGCCCCGAGGTGTGCGTCATCAGATGCCGGACCAGCAGCGGCTGCTCCACCGGGCGGGTGGTGAGGTCCTCGCCCGAGCCGCCCGCGTACACCCGCTGCCCGGCGAAGGCCGGGAGGTGGTCGGCGACCGGGTCGTCGAGTCGCAGCCGGCCCTCCTCCATCAGTATCAGGGCGGCGACGGAGGTGACCGGCTTCGTCATGGAGTAGATCCGGTACAGGGTGTCGGCCTCGACGGGCAGGCCGGCGGCGACGTCGCGGAGACCGTGCGTGGTGAGGTGCGCGACACGGCCGCCCCGGGAGACCGCCACGAGGAAACCGGGCAGCCGCCCCTCGTCGACGTAGTGGGCGACGTGCTGGTCGAGGCGGTCCAGAGCCTTCGCGTCCAGCCCGACCTCGCTGGGGTCGACCTCTTGTCGCAGCAGTGCCATCGTTCTCCTCCGGTGCGTTCGTGCGAGGTGCGGTCCCAGGTCCCCGCCCGGCACGACCTCACTGCTCATGGTCGCGCAGGGAACGGGCGTGCGGACTGCTTTCCACGCCGTGAGCCGTGTGGGGTGTGTCGCTTCGGCCGGCCGTCGCCCCGACGGGCGGGTGGGCGTCGGCGGACGCGGGGGCGTGCGCCGGGGCGTCACCAGGCGTGGGGGCGGATGCGGGGCGCCCCGGCAGCGCACGGCAGACGGGGAGCGCCGCGAGAGCCGCCCCACCCAGCACCGCCATCGGCGTCCAGGCCGCACCGAGGCCCGTGAGCACGGTCGCGGAGGCCACCCCCAGCACGGGGCCGACGTTCATCGCCGTCTGCTGCAGCCCGCCCGCCACCCCGGCCGCCTCGGCGGGAGCCCGCCGTACGACGACATGGGTGGCCGCCACCATCACGGTCCCGAACCCCGCGCCCACCAGGGCGAACCCCGCGGCGAAGGCCGCCTCGCCCGGGGCGCGGGCCAGCACCAGCAGACCGGTGCCGAGGACGGCCGTCGCCCCCGTGACCACGGCCCGGGCGCCCGCCCGGCGCAGCAGCACCGCCGACACGGGCGCCGCCGCGATCAGGAACACCGCCAGCGGCAGACTGAGCAGCGCACTGCGCAGGGCGGTGAGCCCGAGGCCGTCCTGGAGGACGTAGACACAGGCGAACAGCCCGCCGTTGAGCGCCGCCGACGCGATGACCAGCAGGGCGAGCGCGCCGCCGACCGCGGGGGAGCGCACGACGTCCGGCGGCAGCAGGGGCGCGGACGCCCGCCGCTCGTGGCGTACGAAGGCGACCGCCGCGAGCAGCGCCGCAGGCGCGGACCAGGTCACGCCCGGGAGCGTGACCAGCGCGTGCACCAGACCGGCGAGGGCCACGGCGAGCAGCAGGGCGCCGGGCAGGTCCAGCGGAGCGCCGACGGGCGGCCGCCGCTTCTCGCGCGAGGCGAGCGCGAGCACGCCGAACAGCAGGGCCGACACCACGTTGAGCAGGAACACCGACCGCCAGCCGAACGAGGTGGCGAGCGCCCCGCCCACCACCGGCCCCGCGGCGGCCGCCACGCCGATGGCCGCCGTCCGCACCGCGATCGGTGTGCGCAGCCGCTCCGGCGGGAACGACGTCCGCAGCATTCCCAGCGTGGCAGGCTGAAGCAGCGCCCCGAACACCCCCTGTACCACGCGCAGGGCGACGACCCAGCCGACGCCCGGCGCCACCGCGATGCCGGCCGAGGCGGCGCCGAAGCCGAGCATGCCGACGGCGAAGGTACGGCGGTGCCCGTAGCGGTCGCCGAGCCGTCCCGCGAACACCAACAGGCCCGCGACGGCGACGAGATAGCCGGTGCTGGTCCACTGGACCTGGGTGAGGGAGGCGTGCAGGTCGCGGCGCAGGGTCGGCTGGGCGACGGTGAGCACGGTGCCGTCCAGGGCGACGACCACGGCGCCCGCCACACTGCTCGCCAGCGTCAGTGGGCGGTTCACCGGTCGTCCCGTGGCCCGGCCGGTCCGAGGTGCGCGTCGAGCGCGGTCCGCAACAGGGGCATGAAGTCGTCTGTGCCCGTGGCGAGTTGGAGACTGCCCCAGCCCCAGAGCTGGGCGATGCCGTGCAGGTTCGCCCACAGCGCCCCCGCGACCGCCCGCGCGTCGGCCTCGGGACGCGCCCGGCCCACCAGCTCCACCAGGACGCCGAACAACGGCAGGCTGGTGTCCCGCAGCCGCAAGTGACCGCTCTCCAGCAGGTCGTGACGGAACATCAGCTCGTACATCCCGGCGTTGTCCAGTGCGAACTCCAGGTAGGCGCGCCCCAGTTCGGTGATCTGGGCGCGCGGGTCGGCGGTGCCGTCGCCGAGCGTCGTCGTCACCCGGATCCCCAGCTCGGTGAAGCCGCGGCGGGCGATGGCCGAGAGCAGCTCCAGATGCGTCGGGAAGTGGCGGCGGGGCGCGCCGTGGGACACCCCGGCCCGGCGGGCGATCTCCCGCAGGGTCAGCGCACCGGCGCCCTCCAGGGCGACCAGGTCCACGCCGACGTCGACGAGACGCCTCCGCAGATCGGGGTCCGGCTTCTCGGAGTCCGGCTTCTCGGATTCGCTCATAGACACTGTCTACCACTGGCTGGTAGACAGTGTCTACGGACCGTCTCGGGGGCTCGCGGGCGTGCGGTGAGGTGTGTCGGGGTGGGGGTGGGGTGCTGGCGGGGGAATGCGCTCCGGTGGCGCGCCGGTTGTGCGGGGCATGACTCAGGACACGACGCGCCACGCCCTGCTCGCCCTGCTGTCCGAAGGCCGCAGCGGAGTGCTGGTCACCCTCAAGCGAGACGGCCGCCCCCAGCTGTCGAACGTCAGCCACCACTACTACCCCGACGAGGGCGTCATCCGGATCTCCGTCACCGACGACCGCGCCAAGACCCGCAACCTGCGGCGCGACCCCCGCGCCTCCTACCACGTCACCACCGCGGACCGCTGGGCGTACACGGTCGTCGAGGCGACCGCCGACCTCACCCCGGTCGCCGAGGACCCCTACGACGACACGGTCGAGGAACTCGTCCGCCTCTACCGCGACGTCTCGGGCGAGCACCCCGACTGGGACGACTACCGCGCCGCCATGGTCCGCGACCGTCGCCTCGTCGCCCGGCTGCGGGTCGAGCGGGCGTACGGCATTCCCCGGCGGGCCGACGGGGCGTGAGGGCCGCGCAGGCCCGAGCCCCCGGGCGCCGTGGCGGCGTCCGGGGGCTCGGGAGGTACCGGAGGTACGGGAGATGCGGGGCGGGGCGGGATCAGGCGGTGACCGTCTCCGGCTGGGGGACCTCACGGGCGCCCCGCTCGCCGAGCCGCTCCGTCGGGATCTTCGCGGTCTCCCGGGCCGACAGGGCCGCGATCACCGGCGGCAGGCACAGCGCCGCCGTGAACAACGCCACCGACGACCAGTCGTCGCCGTCCGGGCCGGCGATCCGGGCGGCGAACGTGACCGCGAAACCGGCCACGGCGAACCCGATCTGCGTACCGATCGCCATGCCCGACAGCCGCACCCGGGTCGAGAACATCTCGCCGTAGAACGACGGCCACACACCGTTCGCGGCGCTGTACACCACACCGAAGGCGACCACGCCGAGGACCAGCGTCAGCGGGTAGGAGCCGGTGGAGATCGCCCACAGGTACAGGAACATCGCCACCGCGCTGCCCACGGCACCGATCAGATACACGGGGCGCCGGCCGATGCGGTCGGACAGTGTCGCCCACGCCGGGATCGCGCCCAGCGCGACCAGGTTGGCGAGCGCACCCACCCACAGCATCGACGAACGGCTCATGCCGACCGCGTCGCTCGTCGCGTACGCCAGCGCCCACACCGTGAAGATGGTGCTCACCGAGGCGATGAGCGCGCCCCCGACCACCCGCAGCACATCGGCCCAGTGCTCGCGCAGCAGCACGGCCAACGGCAGCCGCACGACCTCGCCCGTGGCCTGCTGCGCCTCGAACGCGGGAGTCTCCTCCAGCTTGCGCCGGATCACATAGCCGACCACGGCCACCGCGATGCTCAGCCAGAACGGCACCCGCCAGCCCCACGCCAGCAACTGCTCCTCCGGCAGCGCCGCCACCGGAATGAACACCAGCGTCGCCAGCAGCTGCCCGCCCTGCGTGCCGCTCAGGGTGAAGCTGGTGAAGAAGCCACGCCGGTGCGGCGGCGCGTGCTCCAACGTCATCGAGTTGGCGCTGGCCTGCTCACCCGCGGCGGAGATGCCCTGCAGGACGCGGCACAGGACCAGCAGCACCGGCGCGAGCCCGCCGACCTGGGCCCGGGTCGGCAGACAGCCGATCAGGAACGTCGACACGCCCATCAGGATCAGCGTGAAGACCATGATCTTCTTGCGGCCCAGACGGTCGCCGAAGTGCCCGAGGAACAGCGCGCCGACCGGCCGCGCCGCGTACGCGACACCGAACGTGGCCAGTGACAGCAGGGTCGCGGTGGCCGGGTCCGACTCGTCGAAGAAGACCTTCGGGAAGATCAGCGCGGCCGCGCTGCCGTAGATGAAGAAGTCGTAGTACTCCAGGGCGCTGCCGATCCACGCCGCCGTGGCGGCTTTCTTCGGCTGACCGGGAGGTGCTGCGGCGGGGACGGACACGGCGTGCTCCTTCGGGGGAACTCCAACGTACGTGGGAGTGGGACAAGGGGAGAAGGGCCGGATCCCTGGGGTGCGGGGCGGCTGCGCCGGGTCGAGTGATCCCCGGCTAATTAACCCACTGGGTAGTTAGTAGCGGATGGCCAGTGATGTTGCGCCGATGTTTCTCCGCTGTCAATAGGTCTCGTCGCGGGGATCTGGCGGCGACGGTATGCAATCCGCCGTCCGCAGTCGGGTGTATGCCGATGGCGGTCGGCGGTCGGCGGTCGGCGGTCGGCGGTCGGTGTTGGCGGGTCTGTGGTCTGCGGTCGACAGTCGACGATCCGCAGTCCGCAGTCCGCAGTCCGCACCTCGCGGTCGGCTGTCGACAGTCGGTAGTCGACCGTCGGCAGCCGACCGTCCGCGGTCAGCTCCCCGCCCGCTCCGCCGTCAGATACGCGATCACCATGTCGCCGAGCATGGTCCGGTAGTGCTCCCGCTGCGCCGGATCCACCAGGTCGCGGCCGAACAGCGCGCCGAAGGTGTGCCGGTTGGCCACCCGGAAGAAGCAGAACGAGCTGATCATCGCGTGCAGGTCGACGGCGTCCACCTCAGCCGTGAACAGCCCGGACTCCTGGCCGGCGGCGAGGATGCGGCGGATGACGTCGAGCGCGGGGGAGCCGATCCTGCCGAGTTTCTCGGAGGCGGCGATGTGCTCGGCCTCGTGGATGTTCTCGATGCTGACCAGCCGGATGAAGTCCGGGTGCTGTTCGTGGTGGTCGAAGGTCAGCTCGGCCAGGCGCCGGATCGCCGCCACCGGGTCCAGGTGCTCGACGTCGAGCCGCTGCTCGGCCTCGCGGATCACGCCGTACGCGCGCTCCAGGACGGCCGTGAAGAGCTGCTCCTTGCCGCCGAAGTAGTAGTAGATCATCCGCTTGGTGGTGCTGGTGCGGGCGGCGATGTCGTCAACGCGGGCTCCGGCGTAGCCGACGCGGGCGAACTCCCGGGTCGCCACGTCCAGGATCTCGGCCTGGGTCCGGGCGGCGTCACGGGTGCGCCCGTTGGATCGTGCCGGTTCGTCGACGCTGGTCATCGGGTTCCTTCGGGCGGCGTGGCTGCGATGCGGCGATTCTAGGAGCCGATCCCGTCCCGTGAGGCGAGAGGGGCTTCCCCGGCGCCCGGCCGGGATGCTATGACTAACTCACCAGTTCGTACATTAGCCAGCGGCTCAGGAGGTCCTCCGTGACCAAGGATGTGACCAGGGACTCGTATCTCGTCGGACTGATCGGTTCCGGTATCGGCCCGTCGCTCAGTCCGGCGCTGCACGAGCGGGAGGCCGACCGGCAGGGGCTGCGCTATGTGTACCGGCTGATCGACATCGACGTCCTCGGGGCCGCTCCGCAGGCGGTCGGCGACCTGGTACGGGCCGCCCGCGACCTCGGCTTCGACGGGCTGAACATCACCCACCCGTGCAAGCAGCTCGTCATCGAGCACCTGGACGCGCTCTCGCCACAGGCCGAGGCGCTCGGCGCGGTCAACACGGTCGTCTTCGAGGGCGGCCGGGCCGTGGGCCACAACACGGACGTCACCGGGTTCGCCGCGTCGTTCGCCCGCGGGCTGCCGGACGTTCCGCTGGAGCGGGTCGTGCAGCTCGGCGCGGGCGGCGCGGGCGCGGCCGTCGCGCATGCCACGCTCACCCTCGGCGCCGGGCGGGTGACCGTCGTCGACGCGCTGCCCGAGCGGGCCGCGCAGCTCGCCGCCGCGCTGAACGCCCACTTCGGCGAGGGCCGGGCGGCCGCGGCGGGCCACGACCGGCTGCCGGAGCTGCTCGCGCACGCCGACGGTGTCGTCCACGCCACCCCGACCGGTATGGCGGCCCACCCCGGCCTGCCGTTCCCGGCCGGGCTGCTGCGGCCCGGTCTGTGGGTCGCCGAGGTCGTCTACCGTCCCCTGGAGACCGAACTGCTGCGCAGTGCCCGCGCCCTGGGCTGCGCCACGCTCGACGGCGGCGGCATGGCCGTCTTCCAGGCGGTGGACGCGTTCCGCCTGTTCACCGGGCGGGAACCCGACAGCGCCCGCATGCTCGCCGACATCGCCGAGCTGGCCGGCGCCGTCCCCGTCCCCGAGTAGCCACCCGGGTGGCCACCACCTCCCCGGCGCGAGCCGGCCCGTCGTCGCCACCCCGAAGCAACCAGAACCACGAGGTGCCCAGGTGCGTACGTCCATCGCCACCGTCTCCCTGAGCGGATCCCTCACCGAGAAGCTCACGGCGGCCGCCCGCGCCGGCTTCGACGGCGTCGAGATCTTCGAGAACGACCTGCTCGCGAGCCCCCTCACCCCAGAGGACATCCGCGCCCGCTGCACGGACCTCGGGCTCACCGTCGACCTCTACCAGCCGATGCGTGACGTCGAGGCCGTGCCCGAGGCCGAGTTCGCCCGCAATCTGCGCCGGGCCCGCCACAAGTTCGAGCTGATGGGCCGGCTCGGCGCGGACACCGTCCTGGTCTGCTCCAGCGTCTCCCCGCTCGCCGAGGACGACGACGCCCTCGCCGCCGAGCAGCTCGCCCGACTCGCCGACCTCGCCCAGGACTTCGGCGTCCGCGTCGCCTACGAGGCACTCGCCTGGGGACGGCACGTCAGCACGTACGACCACGCCTGGCACATCGTCGACACCGCCGGCCACCCGGCGCTCGGCACGTGCCTGGACAGCTTCCACATCCTCTCCCGCAGCTCCGGCCCCGAGGACCTCAAGGGCATCGCGGACATCCCGGGGGAGAAGATCTTCTTTCTTCAGCTGGCCGACGCGCCGCTGCTCGGCATGGACGTCCTGCAGTGGAGCCGCCACCATCGCTGCTTCCCCGGGCAGGGTGGATTCAATGTGGTGGATCTTGTACGCCGTGTATTGCATACAGGCTACGATGGTCCGCTCTCCCTCGAAGTCTTCAACGACGTCTTCCGGCAGGCCGAGGCCGGCCCCACCGCCATCGACGCCCGCCGCTCCCTGCTGATGCTCCAGGACGAACTCGGCATCGTCACCCTGCCCGCCCCGGCCGCCCCCACCGGGATCGCCTTCACCGAGCTGGTCACCCCCGACGCCGAACCGGTCTCCACCCTTCTCGGCTCCCTCGGCTTCGCCCGCACCGCCCGCCACCGCGGCAAGCCCGTCGAGCTGTGGGAGCAGGGCGAGGCCCGGATCCTGGTCAACACCGGACCCGCCGCCCTGGCACACTCCCGGCTCCGCTCGCGCGGAGGGACCCCCGGCGACGGCACCACCCTCGCCGCCGTCGGCCTGGAGTCCCCGGACCCGGCCGCCGCCGCCCGCCGTGCCGAGGCCCTGCTCGCGCCCGTCCTGCCCCGCCGCCGCGCCGCCGAGGACGCCCCCCTCGACGCCGTCGCCGCCCCCGACGGCACGGAACTCTTCCTCTGCGCGACGCACCGCCCCGGACTGCCCGACTGGCGCGCCGACTTCGAGGACGACCCGCACACCCCGGCACCCCCCTCCGACGTCCGCGTGGACCATGTAGCGCTCACGCAGCCCTGGCACCAGTTCGACGAGGCCGTCCTCTTCCACCACGGTGTCCTCGGCCTCGAGGCACAGGAGAGCGTCGACGTCGCCGACCCCTACGGGCTGCTCCGCAGCCGGGCCGTGACCAGCGCCGACGGCGCCGTCCGTTTCCCGCTCACGGTGGGCGCCGCCCCCGGCGACGACTCGGTGATCGCCCGGCACGTCGCGCTGGCCACCGACGACGTCGTCGTCGCCGCCCGCCGCTTCACCGCCGCCGGCGGCCGCCTGCTGCCGATCCCCGCCAACTACTACGACGACCTCGCGGCCCGCTTCGTGTTCGCCGACGGCGAGCTGGAGACCTACCGGGAGCTGGGCATCCTCTACGACCGGGACGCGCACGGTGTCTTCCGGCACTGCTACACCCGCACCGTCGGCCGCGTCTTCTTCGAACTGGTGCAGCGCGACGGCGGCTACCGGGGCTACGGCGCCGCCAACGCCCCGGTGCGGCTCGCCGCGCAGCACACCGCCCGCTGACCTGCTCACCGGGACCTGCCTACTGGCGGCTGATCGTCCGGGTCACGCCGGCGGCGACGGTCGTGGCCAGGATCCAGCCCGTCGCGACGAGGACGTACGACAGCGTCTGGTACCCGCCCCGCGGGGCGAACGCCTCCTCCTGCCCGAAGGAGATCACCGGCAGCAGCAGGTCCAGGGTGTAGAAGACGGGGTTGAACTCGGGTGCCTCGTCCGCCTTGAGGGGCGGCGGAGGGTGCCCGGCGTAGGCGATCGAGCCGACGGCGAGCAGGGACAGCAGCCAGACGGCGGCGCGCAGCGGACGGAAGCCGTAGCCGACGGCCGCGTCCTGGAGGTGTCCCCACAGCCGTCCGTGCCAGGGGAGGGTGGAGCGGCGGCGGCGCTGCTTGGCGAGCTGGACGATGCGGGCGGCCTGGTCGTCGCCGGTCCTGCGGTATGCGGCCGTCAGTTGTTCGTACGCGTGCGGGTCGAAGCCCTGGCCGTCGCGTTCCAGCATCGGCAGCCGGTCCTCGGCGGGCGCGTGCGGCGTGAGGAAGGTGTAGGTGAGGTCGAGCAGGCGCACCTGGTCGGGGAGCATCTCCGGCTCCACGCTGAGCTGGTTGATCTCGGCCCGCCGCAGGTTCAGCATGCCCTCCACCCGGGGGCCCCGGCGCAGCCACAGCTCGCCGATCACACAGCTGCTGGCGCGCAGGGCGATGCCGCCGGGGTTGGACAGCCGGGCGTGCAGCAGGTCCACCCGGCCGGGTATCCGGGCGTCGCGCAGGTCGATCCGGCCCTGCGTGGCGAGCCGGCGGCCCAGGAGGTTGGCGCCGACCTCCAGGGCGTCGGCCTCCAGCACGTTGGCGCCCGGGTTGCTCAGCTCGGCGTCCTCCAGGTCGAGGGATCCGGCGACGGTGGCGCCGTCGAGCCGGATCAGGCCCCGGGCGCGCAGACCGCGGGCGCACAGGTCGTCGTCGACACCGAGCTGATGGAGGTGGAGGGCGGGGCGGCCGGTGTCCCCGGCGGTGGCCTGCGCCTCCTCGAGGAACAGCGCGCCGGCGATCTGCGCCCCGTCCGCGCGGACCGGCCCGTGGAACCGGCAGCGGGTCAGCCGCAGGCTGCCGTCGACGCGGGCCCGGGTCACCGACAGACCGGGCATGTCCGAGTCGCGCATGCTGACGTAGCGCAGATGGGCGCCGATGAGGTCGGGCGCCTCGTCGAACCGGCAGTGGGTGAGATGGACGACGCTGTCGACCGTCGCGTACCGCAGGTCCAGCGCACCCGTGACGCGGGCGCCCCGCACTTTGAGGGCCGCTATCTCACCCTGCTTCCGGGGGCCGTTGAGGAGCAGCGTCCGCAACACCGCTGCCCTTACGGTCCGTTCGGGGCCCCAGTCGTCGGAGTCGTCGCGGAAGTCCACCTCCGCGCCGGTGGGGAAGGCCCGCCAGACGCGCTGTTCGGCCGGTGTCAGATCGTCGATCTCCATCAGCCGCGACTCTGGCGGGCCCCCCGGGCGGTGTCAACCGGCTATGGCCGTACGTTCCATTCGGCGATCACGGGCCATCCGTGCTCCGTCGACAGCCTGCTGTACGTTCCCGTCGCCAGCTGGAACAGCCGGCCCTGTCCGGGCGGCAGTCCGAGCCGACGGGCCGTCAGAACGCGTAGGAAATGCCCGTGGGCGACGAGTACCGCGTCTCCGCCGCAGTCCGCGAGCGCCGCGTCGACCCGGGACAGCACCCGGTCGGCCCGCCGCCCGATCTCCTCGGGCGACTCACCGGGGTGGCCGTCCGTGCCGGGAGGCACGCCGTCGGTCCACAGGTTCCAGGTGGGCCGGTCGCGGTGGATCTCGACGGTGGTGATGCCCTCGTATGCGCCGTAGTCCCACTCGTGCAGGTCGGGTGAGGCGACCGCCCCGCCGATGCCCGCGAGTTCGGCCGTGCGCACGGCACGGTCGAGCGGGCTGGTCAGGGCCAGGCAGAAGGTCCGGTGGGAGAAGAACGGAGCGAGCGACTTGGCCTGCAGTTCACCGCTCTCGGTGAGGGGCAGGTCGGTCCAGCTGGTGTGCTGTCCCGACCTGCTCCACTCCGTCTCGCCGTGGCGGACCAGCAGAAGATCTCCCACGGGGGACTACTCCTTCGCGGCTTCGACGGCGTGGCCACCGAACTGGTTGCGCAGCGCCGCGATCATCTTCATCTGCGGGGAGTCGTCCTGGCGGGAGGAGAACCGCGCGAAGAGGGAGGCGGTGATCGCGGGCAGCGGCACGGCGTGGTCGATGGCGGCCTCGACGGTCCAGCGGCCCTCGCCGGAGTCCTGCGCCCAGCCGCGCAGCTTGTCGAGGTGCTCGTCCTCGTCGAGGGCGTTGACCGCGAGGTCGAGCAGCCAGGACCGGATGACCGTGCCCTCCTGCCAGGAGCGGAAGACCTCGCGCACGTCGGTGACGGAGTCGACCTTCTCCAGGAGTTCCCAGCCCTCGGCGTAGGCCTGCATCATGGCGTACTCGATGCCGTTGTGGACCATCTTCGAGAAGTGCCCGGCGCCGACCTTGCCCGCGTGGACATAGCCGTACGGGCCCTCCGGCTTGAGCGCGTCGAAGATCGGCTGGAGCCGGTCGACGTGCTCCTTGTCGCCGCCGACCATGAGGGCGTAGCCGTTCTGCAGCCCCCAGACGCCGCCGGAGACCCCGGCGTCGACGAACCCGATGCCCTTGGCGCCGAGCTCGGCGGCGTGCTTCTCGTCGTCCGTCCAGCGGGAGTTGCCGCCGTCCACGACGACGTCACCCGCCTGGAGCAGGTCGCCCAGCTCGTCGACGACGGACTGGGTGGGGGCGCCGGCCGGGACCATCACCCAGACGGTGCGCGGCGCTTCGAGCTGCTCGACGAGTTCGGCGAGGTCCTTGACGTCGGAGACTTCGGGGTTGCGGTCGTAACCGACGACGGTGTGGCCCGCGCGGCGGATCCGCTCGCGCATGTTGCCGCCCATCTTGCCGAGACCGATGAGACCGAGCTGCATGTCAGTTCACTACTTCCTGAGTTCGCGGTACGCGGCCACGAGGGCGGCGGTGGAGGGATCGAGGCCGGGGACGTCCGCGCCTTCGGTGAGGGCGGGTTCGACGCGCTTGGCGAGGACCTTGCCGAGCTCCACGCCCCACTGGTCGAAGGAGTCGATGTTCCACACGGCGCCCTGCACGAACACCTTGTGCTCGTAGAGGGCGACGAGCTGGCCGAGGACCGAGGGGGTCAGCTCGGCGGCGAGGATCGTGGTCGTCGGGTGGTCGCCGTGGAAGGTGCGGTGCGTGACCTGTTCCTCGGGCACCCCCTCTGCGCGGACCTCGTCGGCGGTCTTGCCGAAGGCGAGTGCCTGCGTCTGGGCGAAGAAGTTGGCCATCAACAGGTCGTGCTGGGCCTTGAGTTCGTCGCTGAGCTCGTCGACGGGACGGGCGAAGCCGATGAAGTCCGCCGGGATGAGCTTGGTGCCCTGGTGGATCAACTGGTAGTAGGCGTGCTGCCCGTTGGTGCCGGGCGTGCCCCACACCACCGGCCCGGTCTGCCAGGCGACCGGACGGCCCTCGCGGTCCACCGACTTGCCGTTGGACTCCATGTCGAGCTGCTGGAGGTAGGCGGTGAACTTCGAAAGGTAGTGGCTGTACGGCAGGACGGCGTGCGACTGGGCGTCGAGGAAGTTGCCGTACCAGATGCCCAACAGGCCCAGGATCAGAGGGGCGTTGGCCTCGGCCGGGGCGGTGCGGAAGTGCTCGTCGACGAGGTGGAAGCCGTCGAGCATCTCGCGGAAGCGGTCCGGGCCGATGGCGATCATCAGGGAGAGGCCGATGGCCGAGTCGTAGGAGTAACGGCCGCCGACCCAGTCCCAGAACTCGAACATGTTGGCCGTGTCGATACCGAAGTCCGCGACCTTCTCGGCGTTCGTCGACAGCGCCACGAAGTGCTTCGCGACCGCCTTCTCGTCGCCGCCGAGGCCCTCGAGGAGCCAGGAGCGGGCCGAGGTGGCGTTGGTGATCGTCTCGATGGTGGTGAACGTCTTGGACGCGACGATGAACAGCGTCTCGGCCGGGTCCAGGTCACGGGTGGCCTCGTGCAGGTCGGCACCGTCGACGTTCGACACGAAACGGAACGTCAAGTCCCGTGCCGCGTAAGCACGTAGCGCCTCGTACGCCATCGCGGGACCCAGATCCGAGCCGCCGATACCGATGTTGACGACGTTCCTGATCCGCCGGCCGGTGTGGCCGGTCCACTCGCCGGAGCGGACCCGCTCGGCGAAGTCGCCCATCTTCGCCAGCACCGCGTGGACGTGCGGCACGACGTTCTCGCCGTCGACCTCCACGACCGCGTCGGCCGGGGCGCGCAGCGCGGTGTGCAGGACGGCGCGGCCCTCGGTGACGTTGATCCTCTCGCCGCGGAACATGGCGTCGCGCAGCCCGAACACGTCGGTGGCGGCGGCCAGTTCGGTCAGCAGGGCCAGCGTCTCGTCGGTGACGAGGTTCTTCGAGTAGTCGATGCGCAGGTCGCCGACGCGCACCACGTACCGCTGCGCGCGCCCGGGATCCGTCGCGAACAGCTCCCGCAGATGCGGCGTCCCGTGGGCGCGGTGGTCCGCCAGCGCGGCCCACTCGGGCCGCACCGCGAGCTGGGGTGAGTCAGACATGAGAGGGGTTCTCCTTGGTGCCCTCGCCCTTGAGGGCGACGGCGTACATCTCGTCCGCGTCGAGGCGCCTGAGCTCCTCGGCGATGAGTTCGGAGGTCGTGCGGACCTTCAGCGCGAGCGTGCGCGAGGGCTGGCCCGGCAGGCTGAGCGTGGCGAGGGGGCCCTCGGGGCGGTCGATGACGACCTCGCCGTCCGCGGTGCCCAGCCGCACGGCCGTGACGACGGGGCCTGCGGTGACGATCCGGTCGATCCGCACGCCGAGGCGGGCCTCCAGCCAGCGCGCCAGCAGTTCGGCGGCCGGGTTCTCCGCCTCGGCCTCCACCGCGCCCGACACGATCGGCACCCGCGCCTGGTCCAGGGCCGCCGCCAGCATCGAACGCCACGGCGTCAGCCGCGTCCACGCGAGATCGGTGTCACCGGGCGCGTAGGAACGCATCCGGGTCTCCAGCGTCTGCAGGGGATGCTCGACCGCATACAGATCGGTGATGCGGCGCTGCGCGAGCGCGCCCAGCGGGTCCTTCGAGGGGTACTCGGGCGCGTCGACCGGCCACCACACGACGACCGGCGCGTCGGGGAGCAGCAGCGGCAGGACCACCGAGTCGGCGTGGTCGGACACCTCGCCGTAGGTCCTGAGGATCACCGTCTCGCCGGTGCCGGCCTCGGAGCCGACCCGCACCTCCGCGTCCAGCCGCGACTGGGTGCGCTCGCGCGGGGTGCGGGCGTGCCGCTTGATGACGACCAGGGTGCGCGAGGGGTGCTCGTGCGAGGCCTCCTCGGCCGCCTTGATCGCGTCGTAGGCGTTCTCCTCGTCCGTGACGATCACCATCGTCAGGACCATGCCCACGGCGGGTGTGCCGATGGCGCGGCGACCCTGCACCAGCGCCTTGTTGATCTTGCTTGCCGTGGTGTCGGTCAGGTCGATCTTCATGGCCTGCGCCAGCTCCGTCCGTCTCGTGCGAGCATCTCGTCGGCTTCCTCGGGTCCCCAGCTCCCCGAGGGATACTGCGCGGGCCTGCCGTGGGCCGCCCAGTACTCCTCGATCGGGTCGAGGATCTTCCAGGACTCTTCCACTTCCTGGTGGCGCGGGAAAAGGTTGGCATCGCCGAGCAGCACGTCGAGGATGAGCCGCTCGTACGCCTCCGGGCTGGACTCCGTGAAGGACTCGCCGTAGGCGAAGTCCATGGTCACGTCCCGGATCTCCATCGAGGTCCCCGGCACCTTGGAGCCGAAGCGGACGGTGATGCCCTCGTCGGGCTGGACACGGATGACGATCGCGTTCTTGCCGAGCTCCTCCGTCGCGGTGGAGTCGAACGGGGAGTGCGGCGCCGACTGGAAGACCACCGCGATCTCCGTCACCCGCCGGCCGAGCCGCTTGCCGGTGCGCAGATAGAACGGGACGCCCGCCCACCGCCGGTTGTCGACGTTCAGCTTCACGGCGGCGTACGTGTCCGTCGTCGAGGCCGGGTCGATGCCGTCCTCGTCGAGATAGCCGCGCACCTTCTCGCCGCCCTGCCAGGCGCCCGCGTACTGCGCCCGCACGGTGTGCTTGCCGAGGTCCTCCGGCAGTTTCACCGCCTTCAGCACCTTGAGCTTCTCGGTGAGCAGCGAGGCCGCGTCGAAGGAGGCGGGCTCCTCCATGGCCGTCAGCGCCATGAGCTGCAGCAGGTGGTTCTGGATGACGTCACGGGCCGAGCCGATGCCGTCGTAGTAGCCGGCCCGGCCGCCGATCCCGATGTCCTCGGCCATGGTGATCTGCACATGGTCGACGAACGACCGGTTCCAGATCGGTTCGAACATGGTGTTGGCGAACCGCAGCGCCAGGATGTTCTGGACGGTCTCCTTGCCCAGGTAGTGGTCGATGCGGAACACCTGGTCCGGTTCGAACACGTCGTGCACGACCGCGTTCAGCTCACGGGCGCTCGCCAGATTGTGCCCGAACGGCTTCTCGATGACCGCCCGCCGCCAGGACCCCTCCGGCGCCTTCGCCAGCCCGTGCTTCTTGAGCTGCTCGACGACCTTCGGGAAGAACTTCGGCGGCACGGAGAGATAGAAGGCGAAGTTGCCGCCCGTGCCGCGCGAGGTGTCCAGCTCCTCGACGGCCGTCTTGAGCTGCTTGAACGCCGTGTCGTCGTCGAAGTCGCCCGGCACGAACCGCATGCCCTCGGCGAGCTGCTGCCAGACCTCCTCGCGGAACGGCGTCCGCGCGTGCTCGCGCACCGCGTCGTGCACGACCTGCGCGAAGTCCTGGTCCTCCCAGTCCCGGCGGGCGAACCCGACGAGCGAGAAGCCCGGCGGCAGCAGCCCGCGGTTGGCGAGGTCGTACACGGCCGGCATCAGCTTCTTGCGCGACAGGTCGCCCGTCACTCCGAAGATCACCAGGCCCGACGGGCCCGCGATACGGGGCAGGCGACGGTCACGGGGATCCCGCAGGGGGTTGTCCCACACAGCGGTGGTGCTCATTCCGCGTCAGCTCCCTTGCTCTCCAGCGACTTCGTGACCGTGTTCAGCAAGTCCTCCCACGCCGCCTCGAACTTGGCGACACCCTCCTCCTCCAGACGGGTGACGACCTCGTCGTAGGAGACACCGAGTGCCGCTACGGCGGCCAGGTCGGCGCGGGCCCGGTCGTAGCCGCCGGTCACCGTGTCACCGATGACGGCGCCGTGGTCGGCGACGGCGGCCAGGGTGGCCTCCGGCATGGTGTTGACGGTGCCCGGCGCGACCAGGTCGTCCACATACAGCGTGTCCTTGTATGCAGGATCCTTCACACCGGTGGATGCCCACAGCGGACGCTGCCGGTTCGCCCCCGCCCGGGCCAGCGCGGCCCAGCGCTCCCCGGCGACGACCCCTTCGTACGCCTCGTAGGCCAGCCGCGCGTTCGCCAGCGCCGCCCTGCCCTTCAGCGCGAGCGCCTCGTCGGTGCCGAGGACCGTGAGCCGCTTGTCGATCTCGGAGTCGACCCGGGAGACGAAGAAGGAGGCCACGGAGTGGACGGTGGAGAGGTCCACCCCGTTGGAAAGCGCTTGCTCAAGGCCCGCCAGGTAGGCGTCCATGACCTCGCGGTAGCGCTCCAGCGAGAAGATCAGCGTGACGTTGACGCTGATCCCGAGGCCGATGACCTCGGTGATCGCCGGGAGGCCCGCCTTCGTCGCCGGGATCTTGATCATGGTGTTGGGGCGGTCGACGAGCCAGGCGAGTTGCTTGGCCTCGGCGACGGTGGCGGCGGTGTCGTGGGCGAGACGGGGGTCGACCTCGATCGACACACGGCCGTCGACACCGTGCGATGTTGTGTATACGGAATGCAGGATATCGGCTGCGGCCCGCACATCGGCCGTCGTCATCATCCGCACGGCCTCATCGACCGTCACGCCCCGCACGGCCAGGTCGGCGAGCTGCTCCTCGTAGCCCTCGCCGGAGCCGATGGCGGCCTGGAAGATCGACGGGTTGGTGGTGACGCCGACGACGTGCCGCGTGGCGACGAGGTCGGCGAGGCCGCCCGACTGGATCCGCTTGCGCGACAGGTCGTCCAGCCAGATGGAGACGCCCTCGTCGGACAGGCGCTTCAGGGCTTCCGCGGTGGACGCGGTCGCTTCGGTCACTGTGATCATCTTCTTTCTGGCGTTCGGATCAACCACGCGCGGCAGCAAGGGATTCCCGGGCTGCGGCGGCGACGTTCTCGGGGGTGAAGCCGTACTCGGCGAACAGGGTGTCCGCGTCGGCGGAGGCGCCGAAATGCTCGAGGGAGACGATGCGGCCGGCGTCGCCGACGTACCGGTACCAGGTCAGACCGATGCCGGCCTCGACCGCGACCCGGGCCCTCACGGCCGGCGGCAGCACCCGCTCGCGGTACTCCCGCGGCTGCTCCTCGAACCACTCCACGGACGGCATCGACACCACCCGCGTCCCGATCCCCTCGGCCTCCAGCAGGTCCCGAGCGGCGACGGCGAGCCGTACCTCCGAGCCGGTGGCGACGATGACGACGTCCGGGATCCGCTTCGACGACTCGCGCAGGACGTAACCGCCCTTCGCCGCATCGGGGTCGGGCTCGTACGTGGGCACGCCCTGCCGGGTGAGGGCCAGGCCGTGCGGGGCGGGACGGGTGGCGTGCCGCCGGAGGATCTCGGCCCAGGCGATCGCGGTCTCGTTGGCGTCGGCCGGGCGCACGACGTTCAGACCGGGGATGGCGCGCAGGGACGCCAGGTGCTCGACCGGCTGGTGCGTCGGGCCGTCCTCGCCGAGACCGACGGAGTCGTGCGTCCACACGTACGTCACCGGCAGCTGCATCAGCGCCGACATGCGCACGGCGTTGCGCATGTAGTCGGAGAACACGAGGAACGTCCCGCCGTAGACGCGGGTGTTGCCGTGCAGCGCGATGCCGTTCATCTCCGCGGCCATCGAGAACTCGCGGATGCCGAAGTGGATCGTGCGGCCGTACGGATCGGCCTCGGGCAGCGGGTTGCCCTCGGGGAGGAAGGAGGAACGCCCGTCGATCGTCGTGTTGTTGGAGCCCGCCAAGTCGGCTGAACCGCCCCAGAGTTCGGGCAGGACCGCGCCGAGCGACTGGAGCACCCTGCCGGAGGCGGCGCGGGTGGCGACCGGCTTCCCCGGCTCGAACACGGGCAGCGCGCCCTCCCATCCCTCGGGGAGCTGCCCCGCGACGACCCGGTCGAACAGCGCCGCCCGCTCCGGGTGGTCGGCGCGCCACCGCGTGAGCTGCTTGTCCCACGCGGCGTGGGCCTCCGCGCCCCGGTCGAGGGCGGCGCGGGTGTGGGCGAGGACGTCCTCGTCGACCTGGAAGGACCGCTCGGGATCGAAGCCGAGGACGCGCTTGGTCGCGGCGACCTCCTGCGCGCCGAGCGCCGAGCCGTGGGAGGCCTCGGTGTTCCGCGCGGTGGGAGCGGGCCAGGCGATGATCGTGCGCAGGGCGACGATCGAGGGGCGCGCGGTCTCGGCCTGCGCCGCCTTCAGGGCCGTGTACAGGGCGGATACGTCGATGTCGCCGTTGTCGGCGGGCTCGACGCGCTGCACGTGCCAGCCGTAGGCCTCGTACCGCTTCAGCACGTCCTCGGAGAACGCGGTCGCCGTGTCGCCCTCGATGGAGATGTGGTTGTCGTCGTAGAGGAAGACCAGGTTGCCGAGCTTCTGGTGCCCGGCCAGGGAGGAGGCCTCGGCGGAGACGCCCTCCTCCAGGTCGCCGTCGGAGACGATCGCCCAGACGGTGTGGTCGAACGGCGACTCGCCCGCCGGCGACTCGGGGTCGAACAGACCGCGCTCGTAGCGGGCGGCCATCGCCATGCCGACCGCGTTGGCGGCCCCCTGGCCGAGCGGCCCCGTGGTGGTCTCGATGCCCGCGGTGTGCCCGTACTCGGGGTGGCCGGGCGTCTTCGAACCATGGGTCCGGAAGGTCTTCAGGTCCTCCAGGTCCAGCTCGTAGCCGGAGAGGAAGAGTTGGGTGTAGAGGGTCAGCGAGGTGTGGCCGGGGGAGAGGACGAAGCGGTCACGGCCGGTCCACTCCGGGTCCGCCGGATCGTGCCGCATCACCTTCTGAAAGATCGTGTACGCGGCGGGCGCCAGGCTCATCGCGGTGCCCGGGTGGCCGTTGCCCACCCGCTGTACGGCATCCGCCGCCAGAAGGCGGGCGGTGTCGACGGCACGCCGGTCGAGTTCGGTCCACTCGAAGTCGTTCGGAAGCTGCGTGCTCATCTTCAAGACATCCTCGATGGGAGGGGGAGAGATGCTCTGGCGCGTTCAAACTTAAAAGTATGACTTTTACGGGGGAAGGTCTTCCTGTGTCAGCCTGTGGTGAAAGTGGGACACCGGCAGCGGCAGCGGGACGGCACGAGACGGACATGGCGGACAGACAGCCCCAAGACGGAACCGTCGACGACGGCATCAGAACCCTTCCCTTCCCCGTCGAACGCAGCGTCGGCGGCGTCGGCATGCAGATCGGCCGCCTGGGTGCGGGCCGCACCTGGCACGCCGGCGACGCCCCGCTCGACCGCGTCCACCGCATCGACTTCCACGTGGTCATGCTCTTCGACGACGGCCCCGTACACCACATGATCGACTTCGCGGAGTACGAGGCGACCGCCGGCGAACTGCTGTGGATCCGCCCGGGGCAGGTCCACCGCTTCTCGAGGACGAGCGAGTACCGCGGAACCGTCCTGACCATGCAACCCGGCTTCCTCCCCCGCGGCACCGTCGAAGCCACCGGCCTGTACCGCTACGACCTCCCGCCCCTCCTCCGCCCCGACGCACCCCAACTCGCCGCTCTGCGTGCCGCGCTCACCCACCTCCGACGGGAGTACGAGGACGGCGCCACCCTGCCCCCCGCCCTCCACACGGCGGTGCTACGGCACTTGCTGACCGCGTTCCTGCTGCGCCTCGCCCACCTCGCCACCAGCTCCGCGGAGGCGGGGCGGCGAACCGAATCGACGTTCACCCTCTTCCGGGACGCCGTGGAGCGGGACTTCGCCACCCAGCACAGTGTCAGCGCCTACGCCGACGCCCTCGGCTACTCCCGCCGCACCCTCGTCCGCGCGGTCCGCGCCGCCACCGGCGAGACCCCCAAGGGCTTCATCGACAAACGGGTCGTCCTGGAGGCGAAGCGGCTGCTGGCCCACACGGATCTGCCGATCGGGCGGGTCGGGGCGGCGGTGGGGTTCCCCGATCCGGCCAACTTCTCGAAGTTCTTCCATCTGCACACCGGGGTGACGCCGGCGGGGTTTCGGGCGGAGGTGCGGTGAGGTCGTCTTGCGGTCGGCGGTCGGCGGTCGGCGGTCGGCGGTCGGCGGTCGGCGGTCGGCGGTCGGCGGTCGGCGGTCGGCGGTCGGCGGTTGGTGGTTGGTGGTGGATGGTCGACGGTCGGGGGTGGACGGCGGACGGTCGGCGGTGGATCGTCGACGGTCGGGGGTGGACGGCGAACGGTGGACGATGGACGGTCGGCGGTCGAAGGCAGACGGTCGAAGGCAGACGGTCGGCGGTCGGCAGGCGATTGCATACAGGCTTCGGTCGGCCGTCGGGGTTGATCCCGGCGACGGTATGCGGTGAGACTCCCCTCCCATGACTGACTGGTTCCTTCAGCAAGGGCACGGCGTGCGGTTCGAGTGGGGTCCCGTCGGTGCCCGGCAGCTCGCCGACGACGTGGCCTGTCTCGTCGTGGTCGACGTCCTCTCCTTCACCACCTCGGTGACCGTCGCCGTCGAGCGCGGAACCCATGTCTTCCCGTACCCCTGGCGGGACGCCACCGCCCACGCCTTCGCCCGCGACCGGGCGGCCGAACTCGCCGTCGGGAGAAGGGAGACGAGCCAGGAGGCGCCCTGGTCGCTCTCGCCGGCCGCGCTGCGGGAGGCCCCCTTCACTCCCCGGCTGGTCCTGCCCTCGCCCAACGGTTCGGCGATCGCCGCGGCGGCCGCCGGTACGACCGTGATCGCGGGCTGTCTGCGGAACGCGACGGCGGTGGGACGCCGGCTGGCAGCCCAGGGCTATGGGACCGAGCACCGGCCGGTCGGGGTCGTCGCCGCCGGTGAACGGTGGCCCGACGGCGGTCTGCGGCCCGCCCTGGAGGACCTGCTGGGGGCCGGTGCGATCATCGCCGAGCTGCGTGCGCAGGGCGCCGGACCCCTGTCGCCCGAGGCCGCCGCCGCACGGGCCGCGTTCGTGGGGACCCCGGACGTGGCGGACACCGTGGCCGGGTGCGCCTCGGGGCGGGAGCTGGCCGGGGGCGGCTTCCCCGGCGACGTGGCGATCGCGACCGAGCTGGACGCCTCCTGTGTCGTGCCCGTTCTCACGGACGGCGCGTTCACCGCCGTACCGGAGGACGGGCACCACTGATCCCGGCCCGGTGACGTTCCGTCGCTTTCAGGCGTAGGCGGCGGAGTCCCAACTGCCGCCCTTTTCCAGACCGGTGAGCAGGTCGCCGTCGAACAGACGGATCGTCAGGTCCGCCTGCGGAAGCCGCTCGGGGTCCTCCCACAGCGCGCGCCACTCGGTCTGGAAGGCGTTCTCCCAGGCGGTTCCGTCGGTGGGGTCCAGGCCCCGTTCCCGTAGGGCTGCCGTGATGCGCTCCTTCTCCACGCGTTCCCTGAAGGGGAGGTTGCGGCGGGCGCCCACCGACACGGCGGCAACGCTCTCCCGGGCCGTTCCGGCGTCGGCGCGGGCGTCGAGGTCGCTCGCCCGCTCCGTGGCGCCGGCCGCGCGTTCCAGGCCGTCGGCGAGGAGCCGCAGCGCGAAGGCCGCGTCCTGCGGCGGGTCACCGGCGTCCGGGTGGATCGCGGTGATGTGGAGGGTGATGGTGTTCTCGCCGACTTCCGCGACCGTGGCGTTCCACAGACTCGACATCAGGCACTCCTTCCTCAGGTGAGCAGTCCGGTACCCATGGTGATGGCGAGCGACTCCAGCGCGGTGTCGCCGCCCGGGGCGCCTCCGATCCGCATCGCGAACGTCGTGGCGTTCTTCGTCGCGGCACGTCCGCCGACCCGGGGCGGCGAGAACGGGATGTCGTGGAACGCCAGGAAGATGCCCTCGCTGCTCGCGCCGCCGTGCTGGGCCAGGTAACCGAGGAACTCCTGACGACGGGTGCCGCCCGTGGCGATGCTCTTGAGGAAGGTGACGTCGTCGGCGTTCCAGATGCGGGAGCTCGGGGGGAGTCCGGTGTACTGCTGAAGGACGGCCAGGTCGATGCCGCTGAGCGGCCGGGGCACCCGGGTGTCCGCCGGTTGTCGCACCTGGAAGGTGAAGCCGGCGCCGTTGTGCTTCGCGGCCTGCCAGCCCGTGGCGGGTTTGTAGTGCTCGTGGGCGATGGTCAGGCCGGACGGGAAGGCGAACGCGGCAGCGAGCTGTCCGGCGCTTCCGGTGGTCGGGGCGGGATGGTTGTAGTGCACCTGGACGCCGAAGTACACGTAGTCGCCGGGAGACGCGGCGGCCTTCGTCACATCGGCCTTGAGGTCCTTCTCGATGGTCTTCTCGTAGTTCTGGTTGTCGCCCTGCGCCGCGGGCACCAGGTTGTTCGCGGTACCCGGGCCGCCCGCCTTCTCGTTGACGAGGTGGAAGCGGATCCACTGACTGGTCAGGTTGAGGGAGCGGATGTAGTCGTACCCCGGCGGATCCTGTGACGGACTGGATCCCGCCAGCGAACCGTCCGTGATCATCTCTGATCTGACGGCCCTGCCCGTGCTGTCCGTCTCCGCCTCGAACCTGGCGGCGGTCGGCTGGGCGGTGTGGTTGAGGGCGCGCTGGACGTACGGCTGCCCGGCGGCCGCGGGGACCGAGGCCTCCTCGGCCGTCGGCGCCGTCTCGCGGGCCGGGGCGCGCATCACGCGGACGGCGTTGGCCTCCGCCTCCCGCTCGAAACGGTCCGACGGATCGGACACCCGCAGCCCGGCGCCGTTGTCGGTGCCCGCGACGGGCCCCTGGCGCTGCTGGATGACATGCGTCAACTCGTGGGCCAGCGTGTGCCGGTCGCCGCCGCCGTCGCCGAGGACGATGTGGTTGCCCGAGGTGTAGGCGCGGGCGCCGATCTCGGACGCGGACGCCCTCGCGGCGGAGCCGGTGTGGATGCGTACGTCGGAGAAGTCGGCGCCCAGACGGCTCTCCATGTCGGCCCGGGTGCCGTCGTCGAGGGGACGGCCGCCGCCGCGCAGCACGTCCTGGACCGTGGACCTCTGTACGGCGGGGGTGGGCCCGGCGGCCCCTACGGCGTCCCGATGGCCGCACTCGGGTCCGTGCCGGTGCTCCTCCTGCGCGGGGGCGGCGACGTGGCCTTCGCGGCGCAGCAGTTGGACGATCGCCGCGTTGCCGGCCGTGCGCTGCAGGGCGAGGAGGCGGTGGTGCGGCCCACCGGTTCTCGCCGAGGCCGCCGGGCTGTTGCGGGCCGCTTCGTCGGGAGTTCTGCCGGGCTTCGCTGTGCGCACGAGGTGCCTTCCGGGCGGATGGGACGGTCCCTTCCTGCGTACCGTGCGGATACCGCACGGGGAAAGAGGCGGTGGGGCAGACCTCTTGCCCCGCCGGACAGACGAATCGGCCGGTGCCGGGCCCCCGTTCGGGCGAGGGGGGTGGGCCCGGCGCCGGCCCGGGCGGGTGTCAGTGCCCGAACGTGAACCAGTTGACGTTGACGAAGTCCGCCGACTGGCCGCTGGTGAAGGTGAGATACACGTCGTGGGTGCCGGTGACGGAGCTGATGTTCGCCGGAACGGTCTTCCAGGTCTGCCAGCCGCCCGTGTTGGCCACCGCGAAACTGCCGACGGGTGTGCTGGTGGCGCTGTCCAGGCGTACCTCGACCAGTCCGCTGATCCCGGACGCGGCGCCGCTCGCGACCCGTGCGCTGAACTGGGTCGCCGCGGTGGAGCCGAAGTTCACACCCTTGTAGAGGGCCCAGTCGCCGTTGGCGAGGTAGCCGATGTTCTGGCCGCCGCCGGTGTCGGTCGTGGTCTCGGTCGAGACGCCGGACTGGCTGTCGTAGGACTCGGCCTGGATCGTGGAGTAGGCGTCGCGGCTGCCGGTCGGGGGCGAGGTGGTACCGCTCCCACTACCCGCGGCCTGGAGCACCTGTACGTAGTCGACGACCATCGGGTGGCCCGATTCGGTGGCGCTGTCCAGGCCGCCGCCGAGGGCGTCGGGGAAGGCGCCGCCCATCGCCACGTTCAGGATGACGAAGAAACCGTGGTTGGTGGCGTTGGCCCAGGTGGTGGCGTCGACCTGACTGGCCGTCACCGTGTGGTAGTTGACGCCGTCGACGGAGAAGCGGATCGCCTCGGGGGAGACCGAGCGGTCCCATTCCATGGTGTAGGTGTGGAAGCCGGACTGGCAGGTGGTGTTGGGGCAGGCCGTGGAGTTGCCGATGCCGGTGGTCTCGTTGCACGGGCCGCCGGGGTTGGTGCCGCAGTGCATCGTCGCCCAGACCTTGTTCAGGCCCTGGACGTTCTCCATGATGTCCAACTCGCCCACGCCGGGCCAGTTCTGGTAGTTGCCCCGGTACGGTGCGCCCAGCATCCAGAACGCGGGCCAGTAGCCCTCGGCCGCGGTGCCGGTGACGTTCGGCATCTGGAGCCGTGCCTCGACGCGGAGTTTGCCGCCGGACGGGGGCTGGAAGTCGGTGCGGACGGTTTCGATGCGGCCCGAGGTCCAGTTGCCGGCCGAGTCGCGCAGCGGGGTGATGCGCAGGTTGCCGTTGCCGTCGAGGGAGACGTTGCTGGTGCTGTTGGTCATGGTCTCGACTTCGCCCGTGCCCCAGTTGGCGGGGCCACCGGGGTAGGAAGTCCCGGTGCTGTACTGCCAGTTGGAGGTGTTGACGCCGGTGCCGGCGGCGCCGTTGAAGTCGTCGAGGAAGACCTGCGTCCAGCCCGAGGGGGGCGTGGGCGAGGAAGCGTTCGCGGGCAGGGTGACGGCGGTCGCCGCGGCGGCCGCGAGGCCGAGGGTGCCGAGGACGGCGACGAGAGCGCGCCGCCGTCTGGACATGCCGGAGCTAGCACTCATGGGGGGACCTCTCGGGTACGGAGGGGTGGGGTGCGGGTGGCTTTGAGAGCGCTCTCAAAGTGCGCCCAATGTGCTCTCCGTCCCGAGAGTCGTCAAGACTTAAAGCGGGGAAAGTCCTTTCGCGGCGGGAAAGTTCACGGCGTGAAGCGCACAAAGGGGCTAAACCGCGCTGCCCGCCTTCCAGTCCGCCCACGACAGGTTCCAGCCGTTGAGGCCGTTGGACGGCTCGACGGTCTTCTCGCCCGAGTTCTTCACGATCACCACGTCGCCGAGCATGGAGCTCTCGTAGAACTGGTAGCCCGGAACCGTGCTGTCGTTCGCGCCCTTGGCGTCGTGCAGTCCGACGCAGCCGTGGCTGGTGTTCCGGCTGCCGAAGACGGAGGTGGAGGCCCAGTAGTTGCCGTGGACGAAGGTGCCGGAGGTGGTCAGGCGCTGCGCGTGCGGCACGTCGGAGATGTCGTACTCGTCGCCGAGGCCGACCGTGGAGGACTCCATACGGGTCTGCTTGAAGCGTTCGCTGATCACCATGATCCCGGACCAGGTGGTGTGGTCGGCGTCGCCGCCGGAGACGGGGTAGGTGGCGTACGTCGCGCCGTCCCGCTTCACCACCATCTCCTTGGTCGACAGGTCGACGGTGCTGATCTGTTCACGGCCGATGTGGAAGACGACGTCCTTCGACTGCATACCGTAGACACCATCCTGTCCTTCGACGTCCTTCAACCGCAGACTGAGCGTGATCTTGGTTCCGGACGCCCAGTACGTCTCCGGCCGGAAGTCCAGCCGGGTGTCGCTGAACCAGTGCCCCACGATCTCCACGGCCGGCTCGGCGGTCACCGTGATCGCCTTCTGAACGGCGGCCCGGTCCTTCACGGCCTTCGTGAAGTTGATCGACACGGGCATGCCGACGCCGGAGGTCGTGTTGGCCTCGGGGGTGAAGTAGCCGACGAAGGTCTCGCCGGGCGACTTGGTCGTGAACGTGCTCGTCTCGGCGGCGGCGCCCTCGGCCTGCGCGGTGACCGTGTACTTGGTGCCCGAGTACGGGTTCTTCGACGACGTCCACTTGGTCTTCGCGTCGTTCAGCGAGCCCTCGAGCGTGGAGCCGTCGTTGCCCGTCACCTTCACGGAGGCGAGGGTGCCGTCGCTCACCGTCACCTCGACGGGACTGCTGAACGCCGCCTTCGTGGTGCCGTCGGCGGGGGTGACCGAGATCACCGGCTTCCTGGCGGCCGTCGAGGCCTTCGCGGCGGCGGACGCCTGGGCGCCCGAGCCCTCCGAGGCGTCCGCCGACCCGGAACTGCAGCCGGTCAGCGCGGCGGCCGGCGCGACCCCCAGGACGGCCAGGATCCCGCGCCGGGACCATCCTTCCGTCCGTCGCTCGGACCGGTTCGATATGTGCGAGACGCCCACGGCACGCCTTCCTGAGTTGTCCACCTTCGCGCCAGCATCCTGCGCCCCGCACATGGGTCGATCCTTTGAATGTCCACGCCGCAGGCTGAGATTTCCGTGAGGAGAGGCCGGGAGGGGCCGGGGCCGTCCGCGATCCCAGAAGCCCCGCAGGTCCGACGCCTCCGAGGCTCCGCAGCCGGCCCTCCACGAGGCACTCGGGGAGCGGGGGGAGTCGTGGAGCGGGGACGGCTCTCGGGGCAGTGGGCGCTCAGCCCCGCGCCCCCTCGGGCTGCCACCCCAGTGCCCGCGAGATCCCGCGCGCGGCGACCCGTACGGCAGGGGCGAGGACCGGCACCTGGGCGTGGGCGTGGGGGACGACCACCGACACGGCGGCGACGACCGCGCCGCCCGGGCCGCGCACGGGTGCGGCCACCGACAGGGCGTCGTCCGTGACCTGACGGCTGCTCACCGCGACGCCGGTGCGCCGTACTTCGGCCAGCGCCCGGCGCAACCGGCCCGGATCGGTGATCGTGTGGGCGGTGTAGGACGCCAACGGGCCCGCGCAGTACGCCTCTTGGAGCGCCGCGTCGCCGTGTGCCAGCAGGACGAGGCCGACGCCGGTGACGTGCAGCGGCCAGCGGGCGCCGACCCGGATGTGCACACCGACCGCCGAACGCCCCGAGAGCCACTCCGTGTAGACGACCTCGGACCCGTCCCGCACCGCCAACTGCACGTTCTCGTGTGTGGCTTCGTACAGGTCCTCCAGGTACGGCAGTGCCACCTGGCGCAGGGCGAGGCCGCGCGGCGCGAGCGCGGCGATCTCCCACAGCCGCAGTCCCACGTGGTAGAGACCGGACGCGTCCCGTTCCAGCGCGCCCCACTCGGTGAGCGCGCCCACCAGCCGGTGGGCGGTGGTCAGCGTCAGCCCCGCGCGCCGGCCGATGTCGCTGAGGGACAGCGCCGTATGGGTGTGATCGAACGCGGCGAGCACGGCCAGCAGCCGGTCGGGTGCGGAACGGGAGGTCATGGCGGTGCGGCTCCGGCTCCCATCGGCCGTCCCGGTCGCCGCGGTCGTCCTGATCGTCCCCATGGCATCAGCTCAGCCCGTCCTCGGCGACCCGCAGCAGCAGGGTGTGCAGCGTCTCGCGTTCGGCGGGGCCGAGCGGACCCAGCAGTTCGTTCGTCACGCGCAGCCCCGCCTCGTCGGTGCCGCGCAGGAAGGCGCGGCCGTCCTCGGTCAGGACGACGATCCGGCTGCGCCGGTCGTCCGGGGCCGGCCGGCGCTCCGCGAAGCCCAGCTTCTCCAGGTCGTCGACCAGGCCCACGATCGCGCTCGGGTCGTAGCCGAGCCGTGCGCTCAGCTCGCGCTGGAGCGCGCCCTCGGCGGTGGCGAGGAAGCGCAGGACCGCGTAGTGGCGCAGACGCAGCCCCGACTCCTGGAGGAAGGAGTTGAAGAGCTGACCCGAGCGCAGCCCCAGCCGGTAGAGCAGATAACCCGTGTCCGCGTGCAGGCCCCGCATCCACGGCTCGTTCCCGTCGATCGGGGCGGCGGCGTTCAGTGCGTTGTCCTGGCGGGCGATGGCGGGCTCCCTGGTCTCGGCCCCCGGCCGGGGGCGGTGTGTCGTGCAGATTCCAGCATGACGCACCCGCAGGTGGACAACAACTATTGACGTCAACAATTATTGCTCTTAGCTTCAATCTCGCAGCCGCACCTCCCGCCGCTCTACGTGACCCCCTCGTGGTCGTGGCTCTTTCTGAAGGGACTCGCTCGTGACCAGCATCGATCTCACCGGCAAGGTCGCCGTCGTCACCGGCAGCGGCCGGGGCCTCGGCCTCGCGTACGCCCAGGCCCTCGCCGCCCATGGCGCCCGCGTGGTGATCAACGACGTCGACGAGGCGGTCGCCGATGCGGCCGTGAAGTCCATCGAGGAGGCCGGCGGGACGGCCGTCGCCGAGGTCGTCCCGGTCGGCACGAGCGAGGCCGCCGAGCGGCTGGTGAGCCGCGCGGTCGAGGCGTTCGGACGCCTGGACATCCTGGTCACCAACGCGGGCATCCTGCGCGACAAGGTGCTGTGGAAGATGACCGACGACGACTTCGACGCGGTGATCACCACCCATCTCAAGGGCACCTTCACCTGCGCCCGCGCCGCCGCCGTACGGATGCGCGAGCAGGGCGAGGGGGGCACGCTGATCCTGGTCGGTTCCCCGGCCGGCCAGCGCGGCAACTTCGGCCAGACCAACTACGCCGCCGCGAAGGCCGGCATCGCCGCCTTCGCCCGCACCTGGGCCATGGAGCTCGGCCGCGCGAACATCACCGTCAACGCCATCGTGCCGGTCGCCGCGACCGCGATGACCGAGACCATCCCCGCCTTCGCCCCGTACATCGAGGCGATGCGGAACGGTGAGCCGCTGCCGGACTTCCTGCGCAAGGGCGAGGGCTTCGGCACCCCCGAGGACTGCGCCGCGCTCGTGCCGTTCCTCGCCTCGGAGGCGGCCCGCGGCGTCACCGGTCAGGCCATCGGCATCGGCGGCGACAAGGTGGCACTCTGGTCGCATCCGCAGGAGATCAAGGCGGCCTACGCCGACGGCGGCTGGACCCCCGAGAGCCTGGCCGCCGCCTTCCCCACCTCGGTCGGCGCCGAACTGCAGACCGTCGGCATCCCGGCGCCCACGTTCCCGGAGGCCTGACCCATGACGACCCTCAACGTCGAGGAACTCGTCGCGATCGACGTCCACACCCACGCGGAGGTGTCCTCCAAGGGGCACTCCTCGCTCGACGACGACCTGCACGACGCGTCCTCCGCCTACTTCAAGGTGGAGGGCAAGCGGAAGCCGACCATCGAGGAGACGGCCGCCTACTACCGGGAGCGGAACATGGCCGCCGTGATCTTCACGGTGGACGCCGAGTCCGCGACCGGCACGGCCCCCGTCCCCAACGAGGAGGTCGCCGAGGCCGCCGCCGCCAACGCCGACGTCCTCATCCCCTTCGCCTCCATCGACCCCTTCCGCGGGAAGGCGGGCGTGCGGCAGGCGCGCCGCCTGGTCGAGGAGTACGGGGTCAAGGGCTTCAAGTTCCACCCCAGCATCCAGGGCTTCTTCCCCAACGACCGCGCGGTGGCGTACGACCTGTACGAGGTCATCGAGGAGACCGGCACCATCGCCCTCTTCCACACCGGTCAGACGGGCATCGGCGCCGGGGTCCCGGGAGGCGGCGGCATCCGCCTGAAGTACTCCAACCCCCTCCACGTCGACGACGTCGCCGCCGACTTCCCGCAGCTCAAGATCATCCTGGCGCATCCGTCGTTCCCCTGGCAGGACGAGGCCCTCGCCGTCGCCACCCACAAGCCGGGCGTGCACATCGACCTGTCCGGCTGGTCGCCGAAGTACTTCCCGCCGCAGCTCGTGCAGTACGCCAACACGCTGCTGAAGGACAAGGTCCTCTTCGGCTCCGACTTCCCCGTCCTCACCCCCGACCGCTGGCTCGCCGACTTCGACAAGCTGACGATCAAGGACGAGGTGAAGCCGAAGATCCTCAAGGAGAACGCCGCCCGGCTGCTCGGGCTGACGAGACCGTAAGGGGTGTCGGAGATGCGCAACGAGGGACTGGGGTCGTGGCCCGCACGCCGGGCCCGCAAGACCCCGCACCGCACCGCCCTGGTCCACGGTGAGCAGTCGACGGACTACCGCACATTGCATACACGCGTCACCCGCCTCGCCCACACCTTCCGCACCCGAGGCGTCCGACGCGGCGACCGCATCGCCTACCTCGGCCCGAACCACCCCTCCTACCTGGAGACCCTGTTCGCGGCCGGCACGCTCGGCGCGGTCTTCGTCCCGCTCAACACCCGCCTCGCGGGCCCCGAGATCGCCTACCAGCTCGCCGACTCCGGGGCCAAGGCGCTCGTCTACGGCCCCTCGCACGCGGGCCTGGTCGCGGGACTGCCGGGCAGCACGGACGTACGGACCTACGTCGAGGTCGGCGCCGAGTACGAGAACGCGCTGGCCGCCGCCTCCGACGAGCCGATCGACGAGCCCGTCGGCGCCGACGACACCTGCATCATCATGTACACCTCGGGCACAACGGGCCGGCCCAAGGGCGCCATGCTCACGCACGGCAACCTCACCTGGAACGCCATCAACGTCCTCGTCGACACCGACCTGATCGCCGACGAGCGGGCCCTGGTCTCGGCGCCGCTGTTCCACACGGCGGGCCTGAACATGCTGACCCTCCCGGTGCTGCTCAAGGGCGGCACCTGCGTCCTGGTCGAGGCCTTCGACCCCGAGGCCACCTTCGACCTGATCGAACGCCACCGGATCACCTTCATGTTCGGCGTGCCCACGATGTTCGACCAGGTGGCCCGGCATCCGCGCTGGGCGGAGGCGGACCTGTCCAGCCTGCGCATCCTGACCTGCGGAGGCTCCCCGGTCCCCACCCCGCTGATCGCCGCCTACCAGGAACGCGGGCTCACCTTCCTCCAGGGCTACGGCATGACCGAGGCGTCGCCCGGCACGCTGTTCCTGGACGCCGAGCACGCCACCAGCAAGGCGGGCTCGGCCGGAGTGCCGCACTTCTTCAGCGACGTCCGCGTGCTGGCCCCCGACCTCACCCCGGTCGGGCCCGGCGAGACGGGTGAGGTCCTCGTGCGGGGGCCGCACGTCATGCCCGGCTACTGGGGGCTGCCCGAGGAGACCTCCGCCTCCTTCGCCGACGGCTGGTTCCGCAGCGGGGACGCGGCGAAGGTCGACGACGACGGTTACGTGTACATCGTCGACCGTATAAAGGACATGATCATCTCCGGTGGGGAGAACATCTACCCCGCCGAGATCGAGGACCTCCTCCTCTCCCACCCCGACATCGTCGAGGCCGCCGTCATCGGCGTGCGGGACGACAAGTGGGGAGAGGTGCCGCGCGCGGTCGTCGTGCCCCGCGAGGGCGCGGCGCTCGACCCCGACGACGTGCTGGCCACCCTGGCCGGGCGGCTCGCCAAGTACAAGATCCCCAAGTCGGTGGTGGTCGCGGACGAACTTCCGCGCACGGCCTCCGGGAAGCTCCTCAAGGCCCGGGTGCGTCAGCGCTTCGGCTCCCCCTCCTAGCCGCTTCGGCACCAACTCTTAGCTAAGGAAAGCCATATGAGCATCACGGTGAACGGCCTCGACGAGCTGAAGAAGCTGGCCGGCAGCGATCTGGGAACCAGCGAGTGGATCGAGGTCACCCAGGAGCGGATCAACACGTTCGCCGACGCGACCGGTGACCACCAGTGGATCCACGTGGACCCCGAGAGGGCCGCGGAAGGCCCCTTCGGCGCGCCCATCGCCCACGGCTATCTGACACTCTCCCTGTTCATCCCGCTGTTCACCGAGCTGCTGGACGTCCAGGGCGTCACCACGAAGGTCAACTACGGCCTGAACAAGGTGCGTTTCCCCTCGCCGGTGAAGGTCGGCTCCCGGATCCGCCTGGTCGGCAAGCTCACCGAGGTCGAGGACGTGCCGGGTGGTGCGCAGATCACCGTCGACGGGGCCATCGAGATCGAGGGCGGCGCGAAGCCGGCGGCGGTGCTGCAGAGCCTGTCCCGCTTCTACGCGTAGGGCTCCTCGCCGACGGAGCAGGAGAGGCTGAGAACGCGGGGAACTGCGGGACCGTCGTGGCCGGTCGCGCAGTTCCCCGCGCTCCTGTCGGGACGCTCCTAGCGCACGACGTCCACGAAGACCGGGTTGGAGTAGAACCAGGTGTCGGCCCACGGGTCGCCGTTGCCCGGCTCGTGCGGGATCGGGCCGTGCGGGTCGACGGACGCGCCGAGGTAGCCGGCCCCGTGCCGGTTGCCGTCGCTGCCGCGCAGCCGGACGTAGAAGGACTCATCGCCGACGGTCAGCGGGACGCGCAGGGTGTACGTCCCCCTGCGGCCCGACACGTCCTTCGTGTGGACGACCTTCGTGTCGGGCGCCTTCCAGGTGTCCCGGTCGGTCACCGGGCCGCGCACCGCACCCCGGATCACGTCCACGTGCGCCAACTCCGGCAGAATCCCCTGGGGGTTGGCCCGGGAGGCGGTCGTCACGGTGACGTACAGCGTGATCTTCTCGCCCTTGCGGACGCGGAGCCGCCCGCCGAGGGTGACGCCCCGGCCGCCGTCGCGGTCCCGCTTCACGCGCACGTCGAGACCGTCCAGCAGATGCCCGTGGTCGAGCCAGACCCGTCCCGCGCGCAGGCCCTCCATCACCGCACGGTAGCCGTAGCGGGTCACACCGACGTGGGTGCGGCTGAACTCGCCGGGCCAGAAGTCGCTTCCGGGCTGCGGGGTGTCGGTGTTCACCGGGTCGGGCAGCCTGCCGGTGTTGTCGAAGTTCTGCCCGGCCGGCCAGTCGCCGTTCTTCCAGGTGTCGAAGACAGTTCGGTGGTTGTCGGAGTTGGTGGTGATCGTGAACAGCCGGCCCTCGGCCAGCATCGCGTCCCACAGACCGCCGACGGTCGCGGTCGCCCAGTCGAAGCCGCCGTACGTCAGGTAGGCGTCCGCGGGATAGCCCGCCCACGACTGGGCCGACGGCTTGTTCTCGTACTCGCCGCGGATCGAGGTGGAACCGCGCCGGCCGGGGAGGGCCGCGCCCTGGGCGCCGGGCGCTCCCTCCATGCCGATCATGATCTCGGGGGCCGCGTCGCGCCAGTTGCGCATCTCGTGCGGGGAGTCGATACCGAGACGCAGCGGGTGGTTGGCGAGGACGAGGACGTCGTCGACGTAACCCGAACGGCGCTGCTCGGCGAGCCACTGGATGGCCTTGACGGCATGGGCCTCGTTGCGGGCGGTGTCGGTGGCGCCGGCGGATCCCTCGGTGTAGCCGAGCAGCTTGCCGTCGTAGGCGAGCTCGAACTGCGTGAGCAGGTCGACCTCGTGGGCGCCCGGAGCGGCGAACACGGTGCAGTGCTCGGCGGCCGGGATGTACCACTCCAGACCCTGGAAGATCAGCTGGCGCGGGTTCTGCGCGCGGGCCTCGAGGATCTCCTGGTGCTCCAGCGCGGCGCCGTAGTGGGCGTGGCCGAAGTTGGAGTGCTCGTTGAACACCATCCAGTCCAGGCCGTACCGGGCGGCGGCCCGCGCCTGCTGGGAGAACGTGTACTTGGCGTCGTGGCTGTAGACGGAGTGGACGTGGTGGTCGCCGACGAGGTACGCCAGACGCGGGTCGTGGCCGCCGAGGCCGCGGTCGGACGCGGCGAACGCGGGCGTCACGGACGGGCCGAGGGCGAACGCGGCCCCGAACAGGCCTGCACGGCGGAGGAGTTGACGGCGGGAGACGCCCTGGGCGTCGAGGTGTGCGGGGGAGACGGACGGGTCGGCCCACTCGGGCAGTCGCTGCTCGGTCATGGTGGTGTGGGTCCTCTTCGAGGGCGTCAGTGGCTCATGAGAATTCGTGGTTCATGAAGGGTCAGTGGTTCATGAAGGGTCAGTGGTTCATGAAGGGTCAGTGGTTCATGAAGGGTCAGTGGTTCATGAAGGGTCAGTGGTTCATGAAGGAGGAGACGGGCAGCGCGCGGGCGACGACGCGGACGTCGCCGAGACGGCCGTGCAGGATCTGGTCGATGGTCCCGCCGTACTCGTAGCCGCCGAGCAGCCACGGCAGTCCTACCGAGGTGATGCCCACCGCCTTCGCCCTGGGGTTGCGCACGACCGGGCAGCCCTCGACGTACAGCGTGGTGTGCGTGCCGTCGTTGACGACCGCGAGGTGCCACCAGGTCTCCAGCGGGGTCTCCTGGCCCCAGTTGGTGGCGATGCCCTCCTGGTTCAGCGGGCGCATCGCCCACTGCGGCTCCCGGTCGTTGGACAGCGACAGCGTGGCGAGCGGCTCGTCGGGGTCGTCGCCGGTCTTGCCGGCCGCTCCGCCGGTGCCGGTACGGCCGACCAGTCCCGACCAGGCGTGGTGCGCCGGGTCCCAGTCGGCCGGGAGGCGGTAGAAGGCCTCGATCGTGTAACCGTCCTCGAAGGTGGCCGAGTTGAGGGGCGCGCCGTCGACCGTGCGCAGGTACGCGCCCTTGAGCGGCGACTTGTGGCCACGGAACTCCAGGCTGCCGTGACCGGGTTGGTCGGGGTGGTGGTCCGAGGACCAGCCCAGGGTGCCGCCGCCGACGGTGACGACGGTGAGGTCGTTGCCGCGTCCGGACAGGTCGCGGACGGTGCCCGTGACGGTCGTACCGTCGTCGTGGCCGTCGAAGCGCCAGTAGGCGACCGTGCCGCGCACGAGGACCTTCGACGCCGGACGCGCGGGGCGGTCCGGTACCGGGGCGAAGCCGGAGAACCGGTCGGCGAAGTCGATGTCGACCGAGAACCGGTCCGCGTCGCCGCTGAGTTCGATCTCCTGCCGCTCCAGCTCGTTGAGCCCCTTCGCGGCCCGCCCGAGGATCCACGGGGAGACGGTCTCCACGTCGATGACCTTGCGGTCGAGGTCGAAGCGGTACAGGCGGATCATCGCCGCTCCGCCGAAGTACCGGTTCTGATAGTTCGTCAGGTGCAGATGGACGTCATGTCCCGCCGCGTTCTTGCGGGTTGCCCGGCCGGCGGGCCAGTAGTGCCCGTTGAGCGTGAGGAAGATCTGGTCGTGGCCGTCGATCAGCCGGTCCCACAGCTGCTGCCCGTACGCCGACAGGGAGTCGTCCTCGACGACCAGTTCGTGCGTGGTGAGGACGACCGGGGTCGTGGGATGGGCGGCCAGGACGTCCTTCGCCCAGGCGTACCCCTGGTCCGACAGCCGCCAGTCCAGGGCCAGGACCATCCACTGGCGGCCTGCCGCCCGGAACAGGTGGTAGGTGTTGTAGCCGTCGGGGGAGGCCCCGCCGAAGGTCGGCTTCCCCCGGAAGCGTCGCGGACCGAAGGTGTCCAGGTACGGGGTCGCTCCGCGCTGGTCGGTCGTCGAGGACTTCACGTCGTGGTTGCCGGCCAGCACGCTGTAGCCGACCCCGCGCCGGTCGAGCAGCTCGAACGCCTCGCCGATCGCGGCGCATTCGGCCGCCGCGCCGTTCTGCGTGAGGTCGCCGAGGTGGGACAGGAACACGATGTTCTCGGCGTGCTCGCCCCCGTGCTCCAGGAGGTACCGCAGCGACGCCTCGACGGGTGCCTTGTCGATGCTCGGGCTGTCGAAGAGGTACTGGGTGTCGGGCATCACGGCGAGCGTGAAGCGGCGGCTGTCGGTGTCCGGGCGCCAGGCGGCGGACGACGCCTCCGCGGCGGCCGCCTCGGCGGAGGCCGCGGGCAGCGCGACCGAGGCCGTGGCCGCGGCGCCGAGCAGCGCCGTGGCCCGCAGGAAGCCGCGTCGTCCGGCGCCGGCCTGCGCGGCCTCGCCCGGTTCATGGGCATGCGAAGTACACACATGTGCTCCGTAGGGAAGAGCCGGGGAAAGTCCTTGCGGTGATGGGGGGTTACAGGATGTGCAGGGTCCAGCTCCAGCGGTGGACGCCCGGCGCGACGAGGTAGGAGGGGAAGGTGTCGGGGCCGCACGAGGCCGTACCGAGGCCCCGGTGCGCCGCGTCGAGATGCACCACGCAGCCCGCGCGCGGCACCAGTTCGTCGTGGTGGGCGACGGCCGTCAGATCCTCGGCGCGGTAGCGCGTGACGGAGACCTGCCGGGGCTCGTCCGGGGTGACCACGAGACCTGTCACGTCCGGCCCGGAGAGCGTGAAGCGCCGTACGCCGTGGCGGCCGCCGCTCTCCTGGGGACGCAGATAGGGGGTGAACAACGCGTCGACGGGGAGGGCGTGATGGCCCACCGGGGCGCCGCCGCTGCGGTCCGGGTAGGACTCCCAGGGGCCCTGCCCGAACCACTGGAGGCGATCGAGCCCGGCGACCGTCTCGAAGACCGTCCCGACCCGGGCCACGTCGTCGAACTCCTCGGGCAGATCGGCGCGTTCGTCGATCCGGATGCCGCCCTCGACGGGGGTGAACACCTGCTCGTGCCGGACCACGCCGGAGGTGCCCGCGTACTCCGCGAGCACGGTCACCGTGTCACCGTCGCGCCGGACCGAGACGACCTTGCGCACCAGGGAGTCCAGCCCCCACGTCCGCCAGCGCAGCGCCATGCCACCCAGTTCGTCGTTGTCGGTGGGCGCCCGCCACAGCGACAGCGTGGGCGCGGCGGTCAGCAGCGGATGGACCAGCAGCCCGTCCTCGTCGACCTCGACGACGCCGCCGCTCACCGGCGCTTCCCCGGCCGTCACGGCGGCCCGCAGCAGCACCTGCGGCGCGCAGACCTCCGTACCGGCGGGTGCCCACGCCAGGTCCTCGGCGGTCGTCACCCGCAGGGTCAGCCAGGCCTCGCCGCCGTCCTCGGGCAGGTCCAGCGGCAGCGGGACCACCGCCGTCTCACCGGGGAGCAGCGCGGGGAGCGTGGCCGGAGCGGTCAGCGTACGGCCGTCCGCGAGCGCCAGTTCCCACGTGCCCGTGAGCCACTCCAGGCCCCGGAAGTGCTGATGGTTGGAGACCACCAGTCCCTCGTGCCGGAACAGCTCCAGCCGTACGGGCGCGGCGAGTTCGCGGTGCTCGTACATCACCGGCTTCGGCGTGCGGTCGGGGAAGACCACACCGTCCGCGATGAACGCGCCGTCGTGGTCCTTCTCGCCGAAGTCACCGCCGTACGCCCAGCGGTGGCCGGGAGCGGTGACACCGTTGTCGTAGAGCCCGGCGCCGCCACGCCCGACCGGTCTTCCGTCGTTCACGGACTGAAGGATTCCGTGGTCCCAGAACTCCCAGATGAACCCGCCCTGAAGACCCGGGGTGGCCTCGATGGCGGCCCAGTGGTCGGCCAGCGTGCCGTTGCTGTTGCCCATGGCGTGCGAGTACTCGCACTGGATGAGCGGCTTGGTCTGCTCCCCGGACAGCGCGTGCGCCACGCAGTCCTCCAGCGGCGCGTACATGGGGCAGGCGATGTCGGAGGCCAGGTCCGGGTCGGCCCAGCCGCGCTTGGCGGCCCCCTCGTACTGCAGCGGCCGCGTCGGGTCGTGCCGGCGCACCCAGCCCGCGGCGGCGTCGTGGTTGGCGCCGTAGTCCGACTCGTTGCCCAGGGACCAGATGATGACCGAGGGGTGGTTCTTGTCCCGGAGCACCATCCGCGACACCCGGTCCACGAACGCGTTCAGATAGCGCGGGTCGTCGGCGATCTCATGGGCATGGTCGTGGGACTCGATGTCCGCCTCGTCGACCACGTAGAAGCCGAGTTCGTCGGCGAGGTCGTACAGCGTGGGGTCGTTGGGGTAGTGCGCGGTGCGGATCGCGTTGAAGCCGAAACGCTTCAGCAGGACCAGGTCCGCGCGCATGTCGTCGTACGACACCGTGCGCCCGGTCAGCGGATGGAAGTCGTGCCGGTTCACGCCCCGGATGTAGATCCGCTCGCCGTTGACCAGCAGGTCCCGCCCGACGATCTCGACGTCGCGGAAGCCGACGCGGTGACGGGAGGTGTCGGCGACACTGCCGTCGGCGCGGTGCAGCCGGACCGTCAGCCCGTACAGCTCGGGCGTCTCGGCGGTCCAGGCGCGCACCTCGGGCACCCGGGTGTGCATCCGGGCCTCGCCGAGGAAGGCGGAGACCCGCTCGTCCTCGGCGTTGGCCCGGTCGAACTCCCTGTCCTGCGCGAGCGCCAGCCCGTCCAGTTCCCCGCTGACGTACCACCCCTCCGGCAGCGCCCCGCCCGCGTCCCGCACCCGGCAGTCGACGATCAGCTCCCCGTCCCGGGAGGCGCGCACGGTGACGTCGGCCAGATGCAGCGGGTCGGTGGCGTACAGCAGCACCGAACGGGTGATCCCGCCGTGCCACCAGTGGTCCTGGTCCTCGATGTGCGAGGCGTCCGACCACTTGACGACGGTCAGCCGCAGCGTGTGCCGGCCGCCGGGGCGGACGAGGTCGGACAGGTCGAAGTCGGCGGCGAGGTGGGAGTCCTTGGAGATGCCGACGGGCCGTCCGTCGAGGTGTACGAGCAGCACGCTCTCGGCGGCGCCGACCTGGAGGACGACGCGGCGGCCTGCCCAGTCGGCGGGGATGTGGATCTCGCGCTCGTAGACACCCGTCGGGTTGTCGTCGACCGGCGACAGCGGAGGGAATTCTGCATACGGCATACGGATGTTCAGATACTGCGGAAGGTCGACCGTCGACCGTAGAGGGTCGTCCGTGTCCTGCATGGTCCATACGCCGGGCACGACCGTCGTCGACCATGCACCGCCGACCGGCGCGTGCGGAGCGGACAGCAACTGGAAGCGCCAGTCGCCGTCCAGGGAGTGTGCTCCGGTGCGCCGGTCGACGGCGTTCATGGGCAGCCGCCCCCAGGAGGTCACCTCGGGGGCGGACCAGGGGCGGAGCGTCAGCAGCGGGTCGGTCACTTGATCGCTCCCTTGGCGAGGTCGCCGATGATCTGGCGGGCGCCGACCGCGAACACGATCAGCAGGGGGACGAGGGCGAGGAGTGCGCCGGTCATGACCATTCCGTAGTCCGTGGTGCCGTGGGTTCCGTTGAGCTGGGACAGCGCGACCTGGAGGGTGACGTTGTCCGGGTTGGTGAGGGCGATCAGGGGCCAGGCGTAGTCGTTCCACTGGCCCATGAAGGTGAAGATGCCGAGGAAGGCCAGGCCGGGGCGGACCACGGGCAGGGCCACGTGCCAGTACTGGCGCAGGAAGTGCGCGCCGTCGATGCGGGAGGCGTCGAGGAGTTCGTCGTGGATGGCGCTCTTCATGTACTGGCGCATCCAGAAGATGCCGAAGGCGTTGGCAGCGGCCGGCACGATCAGTGAGGTCATCGAACCGATCCAGCCGAGCTTGGCCATGATCACGAACTGCGGGATGGCCGAGAGCTGCGCCGGCACCATGAAGATGATCATGAGTGAGGCGAACAGGAAGCGCTTTCCCGGGAATGAGAACTTGGCGAAGACGAACGCCGCCAGCGAGTCGAAGAACAGCACCAGCACGGTCACCGAGCCCGCCACCAGCAGCGAGTTGGCCATCGAGCCGAAGAAGTCGATCGCGTCGAGGAGATGGCGGAGGTTCTCCAGGAAGTGCGTGCCGGGCAGCAGCTTCGGCGGGTAGGAGAAGATCTCGCTCGACGTGTGCGTCGACATGATCACGGCCCAGTAGAACGGGAAGGCCGAGAGCAGCACGCCGAGGACCAGCGAGGCGTGCAGGGCGGCGCCCCGGCGCCGGGAACCCTTGATGGTTGCCATGGGGGTGGGGCCTCCTAGTCTTCGCCCCGGCGCTGCACCAGACGCCAGTTGATGATCGAGAAGAGGACGACGACGAGGAAGATGCCCCACGCCACGGCGGCGCCGTAGCCGAAGTCGTTGTTGTCGAAGGTCTGCTGGAAGAAGTAGAGGACCATCGTCCGGCCGGCGTGGCCGGGGCCGCCGGAGAACGTCGAGTCGTTGGAGGTGTTCTGCAGCAGGACCTGCGGCTCGGAGAAGCTCTGCAGACCGGTGACGGTGGAGATCACGAGCACGAACAGCAGCACCGGCCGCATCATCGGCAGCGTGATCCGGAAGAACGTCTGCACCGGACCGGCTCCGTCCATACGGGCGGCCTCATACAGTTCGCCGGGGATGGTCTGCAATCCCGCGAGGAAGATGATCGCGTTGTATCCCGTCCACTGCCAGGTCATCAGTGTGGCGATGGCGGCCTTGATGCCCCAGGGGGTGTTCAGCCAGGCGACCTGGTCCACCCCGACGGCCTGCAGCAGGGCGTTGACCAGGCCGAAGTTGGTGGAGAACACCGAGCCGAAGATGATCGCGATCGCCACGACCGAGGTCACGTTCGGCAGGAAGAAGGCGAACCGGTAGGCGTTCTTGAAGCGGACCGCCGAGTTGAGCAGCACCGCCGTCACCATCGCCAGGAAGATCATGGGGAAGGTGGCCAGCGCCCAGATGACGATCGTGTTCCCGATCGAGCTCCAGAAGTCGCTGTCGCCCAGCAGGTACCGGTACTGCGACAGCCCCGCCCACTCCATCGGCCCGAGGCCGTCCCAGCGGTGGAAGGACAGGTACAGCGAGAAGCCGACGGGGACCAGACCGAAGCAGACGAACAGCAGATAGAACGGCGAGATCGCCGCGTACAGGTGCCAGTACCTGCGCAGACCCGTGCGGGGCGGGGGACTCGGGGCGCTCTCCACGGTGACCGTGGGCTTCTTCAGCGCGGTGGCCATCAGTGGCTCACCCCCAGATGGTCCGCGATCCGCCGGCACTTGCTCATGGCGTCCTTCCATGCCTGGTCGGGGTTCTTGCCGAGGACGCCGACGTTCTTGATCTCGTCCTTGATCGGCTGGCCGAGCGCCACGTCGTACGGGCTGTTGTAGGCGACGGCGATCTTCTGTGCGGCGGGCCCGAAGACGTCCATGGTGACCTGGCCGCCGAAGAACTCGTCGGGCTCGCGCAGCTGCTTCAGGCCGTACGAGGCGGGCGTGGACGGGAAGAGACCCGCGTCGACGTACCCCTGCGCCTGGTTGGCCGCGTCCAGCATCCAGGTGATGATCTCGAACGCCCGCTCGGGCTCCCGGCAGGCCTTGGTGATCGCGAGGAACGACCCGCCGTTGTTGGAGGGCCGGACCGGCATGTCGGCCACCCGCCACCGGCCCTTGGTCTTCGGCACGCCGTTCTTGATGTCGTTGGTCGCCCAGGAGGCGCCGAGCTGGCTCGGCAGCTTGCCGTCCTGGACGGCGGAGAGCTGGTCGGGGGTTCCGTTGACCAGGTCGGAGACGATCCCGCGCCGCTTGGCCTCGACGGCGAGCGCCCAGGCGGCGCGCACATGCTCCTGGTCGCCGATGAAGTGGCGGTCCTTGTCGACGTACCGCTTGCCGCCCTGCTGCACCGCGTTCTCGAAGACGGAGTTGACGTCGGTGAGCAGATACGTCCCCGGGATCCGCCGCTTGAGCCGCTCGCCCGCCGCGAAGAACGTCTCCCAGGTGTCGAGCTCCCTCGACACGTCCTCCGGTTCGTACGGCAGCCCGGCCTTGCGGAAGACGTCGTACTGGTAGAAGTGCGCGACCGGGCCGCAGTCGATCGGGAAGCCGATCATCGAGCCGTCGTCGGCGATGGCCTGGTCCCACTTCCACGCCAGGTACCGGTTCTTGTACTTCTCCGCGCCGAGGGTGCGCAGGTCCACGAACTGGTCGGCGTTGGGCAGATAGGACGCCATGTCCTCGCCCTTGAGCCCCGCCACGTCGGGGACGTGGGCGCGCCCGGCCATGGTGGTGATCAGCTTGGAACGGTAGTAGCCGCCGATCTTGATGGCCCTGAGGTCGACCGTGGCGCCGTAGCGGGCCCTGGCCTTCTCGACGACGGTGTCGCCCAGGCCGCCGTCCCAGTACCACAGGACCATGTTCCGGCCGGTCGAACCGGTCGGAACGGCACAGCCGGACGCCAGGCCGCCGAGCGCCGTCGCGGCCGTACCGGCCAGTCCGGCGCGCAGCAGGCCTCTACGTGAGAGCCGCAACTGCTCCCACCGCCTTTCGGATCTGTTCGCGTCTTCACAGACGGGATGCACAAACAGGGGGCAAAGCTTCAGGGGTGACATCCCGGAGGCAAGGCTTCCGGGCAGCGCTTCGGGGTCAGCGCTTCGGGGTCAGCGCCTCGGGGTCAGCACCTCGGGGTCAGCACCTCGGGGTCAGCGCCTCGGGGTCAGCGCCTCGGACAGGGAAAGAGGGGGCGGTCAGAGGAGCAGGGCGGGCGGGGTGACCGGGGCGTGGCGCACCGGTGGGCCGGCGTCCGCCGGGATGCGGTCGGCGAGGAAGCCGTAGGCCCGCTTCAGCTCCGGGTCGGTCACCGACCGCCACCACCGGTCGACGCCGTACCAGCCGGGCGCGGCGAGCGCCCCGCCGTGGTGGCGTACGGACAGTCCGGCGGCCAGTACGGCGAACCGCAGCCGTTCCTCCAGGGGCCAGCCGCCGAGCGAGGCGGCGACGAAGCTCGCGCCGAACACGTCACCGGCGCCCGTCGCGTCCACGACATCGATGTCAAGGGCCGGGACCCCCGCGTACTCGCCGGTCGTCTGGTCGACCGCGATCGCGCCCTCGCCGCCCTGGGTGACGACCGCCACCGGCACCAGTTCCGCGAGCGTGCCGAGAGCGGCGACCGCGCTGTCGGTGCGGGTGTAGGCCATCGCCTCGGCCTCGTTGGGGAGGAAGGCGTGGCACAGGGAGAGTTGCTCGAGCAACTCCGTCGACCACTGCTGGGAGGGGTCCCAGCCGACGTCGGCGTAGATCCGGGTGCCGTTCGCCGCCGCCTTGGCGAGCCAGGCCTGCGGCTCGGCCTCGATGTGCACGAGCGCGGTGCGGGCCTCGGGCGGGTCGCCCATCAGGACGTCCTGCGGGAACGGGGGCTGCCGGCCGTGGGTGACGAGCGCCCGGTCGTGGCCGTGCGCGAGGGCGACGGTGACGGGGGTGGGCCAGTCCTTCGCGACCCGGGAGAGCGAGAGGTCGACGCCCTCCTGGCCCGCGATGACCTCGTGGCAGTAGGCGCCGTAGAAGTCGTCGCCGAAGACCGTGGCGAGGGAGGTGCGCAGGCCGAAGCGGGAGGCGGCGACGGCGAGGTTGGCGATGCCGCCGGGGCCGCAGCCCATGCCGGCGGTCCAGATCTCCTCGCCCGGCGTGGGGGGCTTGCCCAGCCCCGTGAGGACGAGGTCGTAGAAGAGCAGCCCCGTCAGCAGTACGTCGGGCCGGTCGTCGTCCACGGAGGCGTCCTCTCGTCGGTGCAGGATGGCGCAGTCGGGGAGCTCGTCAAAACTCTTCATTTCGTGACCGGAATCGTGCGACGCCAGCCGCCTCCGGTCAATACCCGAGCAGAACTGAGCATAGAAATGATTGAAGATGACGAGTAGTGTTCGCTGCGTGCTGGCAGAACGACGACATCAACTCATCCTGCGGGCCCTGCGCTCCGGTGGTCCCGCGGCAGTGACGGATCTCTCCGAACAACTCGGCGTGAGTCCCGCCACGATCCGGCGTGACCTGGTCAAACTCGAGGAGGAGGGCCTGCTCACGCGGGTCCACGGCGGGGCCGTCGTCGACGAGGGCGACCAGCCCTTCGCCGAGGTCGCCGAGGTGCGCGTGCCCGAGAAGGACGCGATCGCCGCGCACGCGGCGGCCCTGGTCGAGGACGGCCAGTCGGTCCTGCTCGACATCGGCACCACCGCCTACCGCCTCGCCCGCCAGCTTCACGGCCGCCGGCTCACGGTGATCACCAGCAACCTGGTGGTCTACGAGGAGCTCGCCGACGACGAGGGGATCGAGCTGGTGCTGCTCGGCGGGATGGTCCGCCGCGAGTACCGCTCCCTGGTCGGCTTCCTCACCGAGGACAACCTGCGCCAGCTCCACGCGGACTGGCTCTTCCTCGGCACCAGTGGTGTGCGTCCGGGCGGGCAGGTGATGGACACGACCGTCGTCGAGGTGCCGGTCAAGCGCGCCATGATCAAGGCCGGTGACAAGGTGGTCCTGCTGGCCGACGCGGCGAAGTTCCCGGGGACGGGGATGGCGAGGGTCTGCGGTCCCGAGGACCTGGACGTGGTGGTGACGAACGCGCCGGTCGACCCGGCGACCCGCACCTCCTTCGAGGAGGCGGGCGTCGAGGTGGTCGTGGCAGGAAAGGTGCACGCGTGAAGCTGACGATTCTGGGCGGCGGAGGGTTCCGGGTGCCGCTCGTGTACGGGGCGCTCCTCGGTGACCGGGCGGAGGGGCGGGTCACCGAAGTCGTTCTGCACGATCTGGACGACAGTCGACTGTATGCAGTCGCCCGTGTACTGGATGAACAAGCCGCCGGCATCCCCGACGCCCCGACCGTCACGGCCACCACCGACCTCGACGAGGCTCTGCGCGGCGCCGACTTCATCTTCTCCGCGATCCGCGTCGGCGGCCTCCAGGGCCGCGCCGACGACGAGCGGGTCGCCCTCGCCGAGGGCGTCCTCGGCCAGGAGACGGTCGGCGCCGGCGGGATCGCCTACGGTCTGCGGACGGTCCCCGTCGCCGTCGACATCGCCCGGCGCGTCGCCCGGCTCGCCCCCGACGCCTGGCTGATCAACTTCACCAACCCGGCGGGCCTGGTCACCGAGGCCATGTCCCGCCACCTCGGCGACCGTGTCATCGGGATCTGCGACTCGCCGGTCGGCCTCGGCCGCCGGATCGCCCGGGTGCTCGGCGCGAACCCGCGGGACGCGTGGATCGACTACGTCGGCCTCAACCACCTCGGCTGGGTCCGCGGCCTGCGCATCGCCGGGCGGGACGAGCTGCCGCGCCTGCTCACCGACCCCGACCTGCTCGGCTCCTTCGAGGAGGGCAAGCTGTTCGGCGTCGACTGGCTGCGGTCCCTCGGCGCGATCCCGAACGAGTATCTGCACTACTACTACTTCAACCGCGAGGCCGTCCGCGCCTACCAGCAGGCCGAGAAGACCCGCGGCGCCTTCCTGCGCGAGCAGCAGGCCCACTTCTACGAGGAGATGCGCGACCCCGGCGCGGCGGCCCTGGCCGCCTGGGACCGCACCCGCGCCGAGCGCGAGGCCACCTACATGGCGGAGAACCGGGAGACGGCCGGCGCCGGCGAGCGGGACGCCGACGACCTCTCCGGCGGCTACGAGAAGGTGGCCCTCGCCCTGATGCGGGCCATCGCCCGCGACGAGCGCACCACGCTCATCCTCAACGTGCGCAACCAGGGCACCCTGTCCGTGCTCGACGCCGACGCCGTCATCGAGGTGCCCTGCCTCGTCGACGCCAACGGCGCCCACCCCGTCGCGGTCGACCCGCTGCCCGGCCACGCCACCGGTCTGGTGTGCGCGGTCAAGGCGGTCGAGCGGGAGGTGCTGGCGGCGGCCGAGTCCGGGTCGCGGGCGACGGCGGTGAAGGCGTTCGCGCTGCATCCGCTGGTCGACTCCGTGAACGTCGCCCGCAGGCTCGTGCAGGGCTACACCGAGGTCCATCCCGGGCTCGCGTACCTTAGGCGCTGACGTAGAGAGAAAGCGCTTTCCGAGCCATCGGGCTCACCCGGTTCCTTCTTCCCGGCTTCCCGGCTTCCCGGTTTTCTGGAGACATCCCATGCACGACGAACGCCGCCGCATCGAGGAGCGCGTCGAGCGCGTCCACAACCAGCGCATCAAGCCCGCGATCTACGCGGCCACCGTTCCCTTCGAGGTCGAGGCCTGGCAGGCGCCGGGGGAGCCCGTCCCGTTCGAGGAGGCCGCGGGCGCCGCCTACGCGCCCTTCGCGATGGGCACCCCGTGGGGGCCGCCCTGGGGGACGACCTGGTTCCGGATGAGCGGACAGGTGCCCGCCGAGTGGGCGGGCCGGCGGGTCGAGGCCGTCATCGACCTCGGCTTCGTCGGCGACTGGCCCGGCAACCAGGCCGAGGCCCTGGTCCACCGCACCGACGGCACCCCGCTGAAGGCCGTCAACCCGCTCAACCAGTACGTCCCGGTCGGCAACCCGGCGGCCGGCGGTGAGCGGATCGACTATCTGGTCGAGGCGGCCTCCAACCCCGACATCCTGGCGAACGACTTCGCCGAGCCGACGCTGCTCGGCGATGTACTGACGGCGGGCGACCGTCCACTGTATACATTCCGCCGCGCCGACCTCGCCGTCCTCGACGAGCAGGTCTGGCACCTCGACCTGGACCTCCAGGTGCTGCGTGAGCTGATGGTCCACCTCGGTGAGCACGAGCCGCGCCGTCACGAGATCATGCACGCCCTCGACCGGGCCATGGACGCCCTCGACCTGGACGACATCTCCGGCAGCGCCGCCGCGGTCCGCGAGGTCCTCGCGCCCGTCCTGGCCCGGCCCGCGCACGCCAGCGCCCACACCATCTCGGGCGTCGGCCACGCGCACATCGACTCCGCGTGGCTCTGGCCGATCCGTGAGACCAAGCGCAAGACGTCCCGCACCTTCTCCAACGTGACGTCGCTGGCCGACGAGTACGAGGACTTCATCTTCGCCTGCTCCCAGGCCCAGCAGTACGAGTGGGTGCGCGACAACTACCCGCACGTGTGGGCCCGCATCCAGGAGTCGGTGAAGAAGGGCCAGTGGGCGCCCGTCGGCGGTATGTGGGTGGAGGCCGACGGCAACCTGCCCGGCGGCGAGGCCATCGCCCGCCAGCTCATCCACGGCAAGCGGTTCTTCATCGAGCACTTCGGCGTCGAGACCAAGGGCGTGTGGCTGCCCGACTCCTTCGGCTACACCGCCGCCTACCCGCAGCTCGCCAAGCTCGCGGGCAACGACTGGTTCCTCACCCAGAAGATCTCCTGGAACCAGACCAACAAGTTCCCCCACCACACCTTCTGGTGGGAGGGCATCGACGGCACCCGCATCTTCACCCACTTCCCGCCGGTCGACACCTACAACGCCCGCTTCAGCGGGGAGGAGATGGACCGCGCGGTCCGCAACTACTCCGAGAAGGGGGCCGGTACGCGCTCGCTCGCCCCGTTCGGCTGGGGCGACGGCGGTGGCGGCCCCACCCGCGAGATCATGGAACGCGCCCGTCGCCTCGCCGACCTGGAGGGCTCGCCCAAGGTCGTCGTCGAGCACCCCGACCAGTTCTTCGCCAAGGCCCGCGAGGAGTACCCGGACGCGCCCGTCTGGGTGGGCGAGCTCTACCTGGAGCTGCACCGCGCCACCTACACCTCCCAGGCCCGCACCAAGCAGGGCAACCGGCGCAGCGAACACCGGCTGCGCGAGGCCGAGCTGTGGGCGACGACGGCCGCGCTGCACGCGCCGGGCTACGCCTACCCGTACGAGAAGCTGGACCGGCTGTGGAAGACGGTGCTGCTGCACCAGTTCCACGACATCCTGCCGGGCTCGTCGATCGCCTGGGTGCACCGCGAGGCCGAGGCCGAGTACGCGCGCGTCGCCGGGGAACTGGAGGCGCTGACGGCCGAGGCGGTCGCGGCGCTCGGCGCGGGCGGCACCCGGGTGTTCAACACCAGCCCGTACGACCGCGCCGAGGTGATCCGCACCTCGGCGGGCGCTCCGGCGTACATCGAGGTGCCCGCGAGCGGCAGCGCGCCTCTTGCCTCCGCCTCCGCCGCCGACGGGTCGCCGCAGCCGGTGACCGTCTCCGGACGGACCCTCGACAACGGACTGGTCCGTGTACAGGTGGCGGAAGACGGCACACTGTCTTCTGTATTCGACATCCGGGCGAACCGCGAGGTCCTCGCCGGCCGCGGCAACCTGCTCCGGCTGCACACCGACCTGCCCAACTACTGGGACGCCTGGGACATCGACAAGCACTACAAGAACCGGTTCACGGACCTGCTCGACCCGGACTCGGTCACCGTCGTCGAGGACGACCCGCTGCTCGGCGCGATCCGCGTCACCCGTTCCTTCGGCAAGGGCTCGACCCTCACCCAGACGATCACCGTCCGGGCCGGCAGCCCGCGCATCGACATCGAGACCGACATCGACTGGCACGAGGCCGAGAAGATCATCAAGGCGGCCTTCCCTGTCGACGTGCGGGCCGCGCACTCCTCCGCCGAGATCCAGTTCGGCCATGTCCAGCGGCCGACGCACACCAACACCAGCTGGGAGTCGGCCCGTTTCGAGGTCTCCGGCCATCGCTGGGTGCACATCGGCGAACCCGGCTACGGTGTCGCGGTCCTCAACGACTCGACGTACGGCCACGACGTCTCGCGCACGGTCCGCGAGGACGGCGGGACGACGACCACGGTCGCCCTCAGCCTGGTGCGCGCCCCGCGCATCCCGGACCCCGAGGCGGACCAGGGCCGGCACCGCTTCACGTACTCCCTGCTGCCGGGCGCCACGATCGGCGACGCGGTCGCCGAGGGCTACGCCCTCAACCTGCCGCTGCGCGTGGCGGAGTCGGCGGGAGCGGCGGAGCCGGTCGTGAGCGTGGACGGCGACGGGGTGACCGTCGAGGCGGTCAAGCTCGCCGACGACCGTTCGGGCGATGTGGTGGTGCGCCTGTACGAGTCGCGGGGCGGCCGGGCCCGGGGCCTCGTGCGCGCCGGGTTCCCGCTGGCCGGCTTCGAGGTGACCGATCTGCTGGAGCGGCCCCGCGAGGAGGACGCGGCGGCGGCCGTGGCGGCCGACGGCGGGGTCGAGGTGACCCTGCGCCCCTTCCAGGTCCTCACGCTGCGCCTGCGGCGCGGCGAGTAGGGCCCGGACGCTCCCTCCGGGCGGGCACGCCCGGACCTCTGCCGGGCGGGCACGGTACCGCACCGCCGTGCCCGCCCCTTTCCCGAAGTCGCGCTCTGTGCCGAGGAGTTCATCCGTGCCCATGCAACCCTGGTTCACCGACGCCAAGTTGGGGATCTTCGTCCACTGGGGCATCTACGCCGTCGACGGCGTGCAGGAGTCCTGGTCGTTCTACGACGACATCGTGCCGCACGAGCAGTACATGTCCCAGCTCGGCCGTTTCACCGGCGCCCACTACGACCCGAAGGCCTGGGCCGATCTGTTCGCCCGCGCCGGCGCCCGGTACGCGGTGCTGACGAGCCGTCACCATGACGGTGTGGCGCTGTGGGACACGGCGTACGGCGATCTCAACCTGGGCCGCGACTACCTCACCGGCTATGCCGAGGCCCTGCGGGAGAAGGGTCTCAAGGTCGGCCTGTACTACTCGCACTCCGACTGGAACCACCCCGACTACGCCAGCACCCGCAAGCCGGGCCGTCCGCCGGAGATGGAGGACAACCGCTACTCGGAGTGCTCGGCCGAGGACGAGGATCTGGAGGCCTGGGAGCGGTTCATCGCCTACCGGGACGGCCAGATCAGGGAGTTGGCCTCCCGCTACCGGCCCGACCTGATGTGGTTCGACGGGGAGTGGGACCGTAGCGAGGAGCAGTGGCGCATCCCCGAACTGGCGGCGCTCGTCCGGTCGTACTCCCCGCACGTCGTCTTCAACGCCCGGATGCTCAGCGAGGGCGACTACGCCACCCCCGAGCAGGGCGCCCCCATCGTGCCGCCGGACGGCCCGTGGGAGCTGTGTCTGACGATCAACGACTCGTGGGGCTACCAGCACCACGACCACAACCACAAGTCGCCGGCCCAGCTGGTGCGTTACTTCACGGAGACCATCGGCGGGGGCGGCAATCTGCTGCTCGACGTCGGCCCGATGGAGGACGGCACCATCCCGCAGCCGCAGGTCGAGCGGTTGGAGGGGCTGGGGGAGTGGATCCGCCGGCACGCCGACGCCGTGTACGGGACCGTCCGCGGGCTGCCGGCCGGGCACCACTACGGTCCCAGCACGCTCTCCGCCGACGGCCGCACGCTCTACCTCACGGTGTTCGACGCGCCGCGCGCGGAGATCGGGGTACGCGGTCTGGCGACGCCGGTCCGCAAGGTCACCGTGCTCGGCACGGGGACCGAACTCGGGCACCGGGTGGTGGGCGGGCTGCACGAGGCGGTCGGCGTGCTGTGGATCGACCCGCCGGCCGAGGCCGACCTCGACCCGTACGCCACCGTGCTCGCCGTGGAACTGGACGGTGAGTTGGAGCTCTACCGGGGCTCGGGCCGCTTCTGAGGGCCCCGCGCGTGCTTCCGTGCGCCGCCGCACGCCGCACGCCGTACACGCTCTCGACCGCGCCGAGCTGGAGCGCGGGTGGGGACAGGGCGGGAGCGGGCGGCCGCTCCCCGTGACAGCGGCCGTCCGCCCCGATCCCCCGTGCCCCCGGGCATCCCCCATGACCCCCGGGGGCTGGTGCTTCCCCGTACGTTCCGTGCGCCGGCTGTCGTGCACAGGCCTCGCACGATGAACCCTGAACCGCGGTGCTCCCCGCGCCGGCCCACCGGGACCCTCACGTTCCCCCGTCGTCCCCGGTGGGCCTTCACGGTGACACCCTTTAGAACCCGCACCAGGCGCCCTGATACACCCCGTGCGAAAAAAAGTTCCCCGGATCTCCTGGAGCGGGATCCGGGGAACGGGTGCCGGTGAACCGGCGTGCGGCGGCGGGGGTTTCGTCGGCTTGGGCTCAGCCGGTGAAGCCCGCAGTGATGGACGTGAACTGCCAGGTGCTCTGGCTGATGCCGGAGCAGTTGCTCACCACGCCCCCGCCCGGGCAGGACCGGTCACGGTTGACGGCCCAGTAGGCGAGCCGGGCGATGTGGTGGGAGTTGGCCCAGTCGCGGATCTGCGTCCAGATCGCCGGGGTGGTGTTCTCCTGCTGGTCGGACAGACCGTTCATACCGGAGATGCCGATGTGGGCGTACGCGGTCGCGTCGTCCCAGCCGAAGGTGGACTTCAACTTGGCCTTCAGCCCCTCCGTGGCGTTCACCGTGTTGCCGTACATGTCCGAGCCGCCGCCGAAGTCGAACGGCATGATGGTGAAGACGTCGATGTCGGCGCCGATCGACTTGGCCTGCTCGATCAGGCGGTTGCCGTAGTACGTCGGCCCGGTGGTCGAGGTCCCGAAGGTGACGATGGTCCGCAGCCCCGGGTTGTTGGCCTTCACGGTCTTCAGCGCGGTCAGGATCCTCGCCTGCACGGCCTCGTTCTCGAACTCGTCCGTGTTCTCGATGTCCATGTCGATCGCCTTGAGCGCGTAGGCGTCGATCACCTTCTGCAGCGCGGCGGCGAGGGCGCTCGCGGAGGAGCAGTTGGCGCCGAGCTTGCTGCCCTGCCAGCCGCCGAACGACGGCACGACGTCACCGCCCGCCGAGCGGACCTGGTTGATGACGGTCTGGTCGACCCCGCCCGTCAGCGGACGGGTGCTGTCCCACATCGGGTTGCAGCCGCCCCCGTCCAGCATGAACGCCATCGTGAACCACTTGATGCCCGTCGCGCTCATCACCGTGGACACACTCGGGGGATCGCCCCAGCCCTCGTACAGATAGGGCGCGGCCTGCTTGAACGAGGTCCCGCCGCTGCCCGCGTTCGTCGTGACGGACACCGCGTTGGACGCTCCGGAGACGTTCCCGGCGGCGTCGCGCGCCCGCACGCTGAAGGTGTAGCCCGTGCTGGGCGAGAGTCCACTCACGGTGGCGGAGGTGCCGGAGACGCTCAGCACCCGCGAGGAGCCGCTGTAGACGTCGTACGCCGTGACGCCGACGTTGTCGGTGGCGGCGCCCCAGGACAGCGACACGCTGGAGGAGGTCTTGCCGGTGGAGGTCAGCCCGGTCGGCGTACTCGGCGCCTGGGTGTCCGAGCCGCCGCCCCCGCCGCCCGGCCCGTCCAGAGCGATGTCGTCGGCGTAGTAGGTGCCCTGGGCGTACCAGCCGTGCACATAGACGGTCGCGCTGGTCTGCGAGGCGCCGGTGGTGAAGGACACCGACAGTCGGCTGTACGCCGTCGGCGACGACGTCCAGGTGGAGGCGCCGCCGTCGACGCCGAGGTAGACGTAACTGCCGCGGACCCAGCCGCTCAGCGTGTACGTCGTGTTCGGCTGGACGGAGACGGTCTGGCCGCACCGGGCGATGTCGCTCGAACTCACCGCCCCGGCAAGGGCCTTGGAGCCGCCGTGCACGGGCGAGGAGACGACCGAGCCGAGGTTGCCGGTACAGGACCAGGGGGAGAGGGAGCCGGATTCCAGTCCGGGATTGGTGAGGATGTTCGCCGCCTCGGCGGTGCCGGGCAGGGCGATGGCCCCGGCGAGCGCGAGGGCGGCGGAGCCCATCAGGGCGAGAACTCGACGCCAGGGGCGTCCGTGGGGTGTCGTGCGCACGCGATCTCCCTGAAGGTATGGGGGTGTTCGGGAGTGCAGGGGATGCAAGGGGGTGCGCAACAAAGTTGGTATGGACCAATCCTGCTGTCAAGGCGACGGACAGAATTGGTCCATACCGGTGAGTCGATCACCTGAAGGGGTGCGGGGAACTGTGCGACACGCCACGACGGACCCGCACCGCGCAGGCGGACCCAGGGGGTGTTTCGAAAGTCCCCGCACAGCACCCGCGGCGCCCGGCACGTACTCGCGCCGCACCGGCCGAAACCCCAGTACGTCCGGTACGAGGGCTTTCGTCCGGCACGCCGAGAGCACGCACCGGACACCGCGGGCACCGCACAGGACTTTCGAAACACCCCCTAGAGCGGGAGCACCTCCGCGGCCCCGGCGGGCGCCACCTCGAGGGCCTCGGCCTGTGCGGGAACGGCGGGCAGCAGCGGCTCCGCGGTCTCCTCGATCCGCTGGTGCGGCAGCGACACCGCGCGCAGCGGTCGCGGTCCGGACACCACCGTGTAGTCCTGCCCGAGGAACGGCGGCACGACCTCGCCCGGGTCCTCCCCGAGAGCCAACTGCACAGCGGCCCAGGGGGCGTTGACGCCGCACAGCGAGAGCTGGTGCAGCCCGCCGGCGGGACGTGTGTTGACGTCCATGAGGACCGGCCGGTCGCCGAACATCCGGAACTGGATGTTGGACAGGTAGTGCAGGCCGAAGCCCTCGGCGATGCGCCGGGCCGGCTCCAGCCACTGCTCGTGCAGGGTGAAGCCGCGGCGGCGGCCGTTCTTCGTGCGGCCGATGGCCATCCGCAGCCGGTTGTCCGGGCCGGTGAGGCAGTCCACGGACACCTCCGGCTGCTCCAGACGGGGCATCACGAGCCAGTCCACGGTCTCGTCGGCCTGCCGCAGCGCCTCGACGACCATGTCGAGCTGGACGTACGGCGTGGGGAAGCCGCTGAGATGCGTGAGCGAGAAGGGGGCGCGGGTGATCACCCGGAAGCCGACTCCGCCCGCGCCGGACGCCGGCTTGAAGCACGCCCGGTGGCCCGCCTCTTCCAACTCCTCGACCGCCGCGATGAGTTCGTCGGCGGTGCGGACCCGGTGCCACGGCGGTACGGGCACCCCGATCGCCTGCACGGCCTCGTACGCGACCACCTTGTCCTCGAACACGGCGACGGCCTCGGGCGTGGGTGCCAGCAGGGCGGTGCCGATCGCCTCGAAGTCGGCGCGGTGCGCCACGATCGCCGCCTGCTCGAGCCGCGGCACGAACACGTCGATGCCGCGGCGCTGGCACTGGTCCAGGGCGTACTCGACGTAGGCGGCGGGGGACAGGCCCTCCGGCTCCAGGTCGGCGGTGTCGGCGGCGGCCAGCACGGGCGAGTCGGCGTCGCCGTGCGTCGCATGGATGTCGACCGCGCGGTCGCTCGGATTTCTCCGCAGCTGATCCATGAAGAACACGTTCTCCGCGTACGTGCGGTTGAGCCAGACGCGTACGCGAGAGACCATGCGAGGCCGCCTTTCAGGGTTCGCGGGCAGGGCAAAGCAGGCCCGTGCCCGGGCAGGGGGATTGGAGGGTCACCAAACCGCCCTGCTGAAGGGACGTTCATGGCGGTGGTGTTGGGGCGATCATACGGCTTCCCGGCCGTGCCGCGTGCAACGCGCGTGTTACGGATTTTCTGATCTTGTTCACTGATGTCATTCCGTCCGGTAAGGAAGTGACCGCTCGGTAGCCGTATGGTGCACTTGTGTGACACGGCCGGGGCGGCCTTGTTCCGCGCCCGCGGATGTGCTGTCGTGGTGACCTTCGTGGGGCGGGTGGACGGAAGGACGCGAGGTGACGTCGACGGCCGGTGGCGCCGGGCAGGTACTGGCCATCAGTGATCTGCACATCGGCCATCCCGAGAACCGTGCCCTGGTGGAGCGGATGGCGCCGCAGACGGACGAGGACTGGCTGCTGGTGGCCGGGGACGTCTCGGAGAACGTGGCCGACATCGGCTGGGCGCTGAAGACCCTCGCCGGCCGCTTCCGCAAGGTCGTCTGGGTGCCGGGCAACCATGAGCTGTGGACCCATCCCTCCGACCCCGTCGCCCTGCGCGGCGTCGCCCGGTACGAACATCTGGTCGCCCTGTGCCGCGAGTTGGGCGTGGTCACGCCCGAGGACCCCTACCCCGTGTGGGAGGGCCCGGGCGGCCCGGTGGTCGTGGCGCCGCTGTTCCTGTTGTACGACTACTCGTTCCTGCCGGCCGGCTGCACGACCAAGGCGGAGGGTCTCGCGTACGCCGAGGGGACCGGCATCGTCTGCAACGACGAGTACCTGCTGCACCCCGACCCCTACCCGACCCGTGAGGCCTGGTGCCGGGCCCGGGTCGCCGAGACCGAACGCAGACTCGCCGAACTGCCGGACGATCTCCCCGTCGTCCCCGTCAACCACTATCCGCTGCACCGCCACCCGATGGACGTGCTGTGGCATCCCGAGTTCGCCATGTGGTGCGGCACGGAACTGACCGCCGACTGGCACCGCCGCTTCCGGGTCGCGACCATGGTCTTCGGCCATCTGCACATCCCGCGCACCACCTGGCACGAGGGCGTCCGCTTCGAAGAGGTGTCGGTGGGCTATCCACGGGAGTGGCGGCAGCGCGCACAGGCACCGGGCCGGCTGCGCCGTATCCTGCCCGCACCCTCCGAGGACACGGTCCTCACGTGGCGGGAACCGCGGGCGAAGGGCGAGGGCCGGTGATCGAGGAACTGCTGCCGGAGTCCGTGGTGGCCGTGGAGGCCTTCGGGGAGGAGGGCGTCCGGGAGTTCGGGGACGCGCCGCTGTACCCCGAGGAGGAGGCGCTCGTGGCGCGCGCCGTCGCCAAGCGGCGCCGGGAGTTCACCGTCGTACGCTCCTGCGCCCGGCGCGCGATGGAGAAGCTCGGCGTACCGCCGCAGCCGGTGCTGCCCGGGGAGCGCGGCGCACCGCAGTGGCCGGACGGTCTGACCGGCAGCATGACCCACTGCCAGGACTACGGCGCCGCCGCCCTGGTACGCGCCACCGATCTGGCCTCCCTCGGCATAGACGCCGAGCCCCACGAGCCGCTCCCCGAGGGCGTTCTGAAGGCCATCGCCCTGCCGGCCGAGCAGGAGCGGCTCGAACGGCTGGGCGCGGCGCGGCCGGAGGTCCACTGGGACCGGCTGCTGTTCAGCGCCAAGGAATCCGTCTACAAGGCGTGGTTCCCCCTCACCCGTAAGTGGCTGGATTTCAGCGAGGCCGACATCGACGTAGCGGCTGGACCGGACGGTCGGGCGCTCGGCACCTTCCGCGCCCGCCTCCTGGTGCCCGGACCGGTGGTCGGCGGCCACCGGCTCGGCCACTTCGACGGCACCTGGACGGTGCGCCGGGGTCTGGTGGCCACGGCGGTCGCCGTCCACCCCCGCTGAGACGGGTCACGGCGCCGGGCACCAGCTCTGCAGCAGGGCGAAGAACTCCTCCTCGTTGCCCGCGAGTCCCGCCTGAGCCAGCGCCCGGTCCGCCTCCGCCAGCACGGCGGGCGGGACCATCGGCGGCAGCCGGTCCTGCGGCGCGGGGGAGGCGCCGCCGCGCTCGGCGCCGAAGTCCTCGCCGAAGGCGGCCCGTACGGTGTGCAGCAGCCGGAGATAGGCCTGGACGGCGGTGCGCTCGCGGTCGGTCAGTACGGCAGTGGGCATCGGTCGGCTCTCCCCGTGTCGGCGTCGTCTCCCCGCGCCGCGGACGGCGCGTACGCCGCACTGCGACGGCGCACCCCCCAGCTTGCCGCCCACCACTGACAATCCGGTCGCTCCGCCCGCCGGTTCGCCCGCTTAGCGGAGGTGAAACCTCCCCGAAATCCCCTGGGGGAAACGTTCCCTACGCTGGGATGAAGCGCTTTCGGCCAGGGAGGAGCACGGGTGTTCGACATTCCGCCGCGCCGCCCGGCGCGCGCCGTCCGGCCGGGTTCGCGACCGCGTGCGGTGGGCGGTCCGGAGGCGGCTCTCCAGTACCGGGTCGTGCACGGCCACCGGCGCGCCTTCCGCATGGCCGGCGAGGGCCCCGCCCTGGTCCTCGTCCACGGCATCGGGGACTCCTCGGACACCTGGGCGGAGCTGATCCCCGGCCTCGCCCGCACCCACACCGTCGTCGCCCCCGACCTTCTCGGCCACGGCGCCTCCGACAAGCCCCGCGCCGACTACTCGGTCGCCGCGTACGCCAACGGGCTGCGCGATCTGCTGACCACGCTCGGCATCGAGTCGGCGACCCTCGTGGGGCACTCGCTCGGCGGGGGAGTGGCGATGCAGTTCGCCTACCAGTTCCCCGAGCGCACCGAACGGCTCGTCCTCGTCAGCGCCGGCGGAGTCGGCCGCGAGGTCACCCCTGCCCTGCGGCTGGTCTCCCTGCCCGGCGCCCACCTGGCCCTGAGCGCACTGCGGTTGCCCGGCATGCGCCTCCAAGTCGAGCTAGCCGTCGGGCTGATGAAACTGCTGGACACCGATCTCGGCCAGGACGCGCCCGACTTGCTGCACCTCGTCGACGCCCTGCCCGACGCCACCTCCCGCAACGCCTTCATCCGCACCCTGCGCGCGGTCGTCGACTGGCGCGGGCAGGTGGTGACCATGCTCGACCGCTGTTATCTGACCGCCGGGATGCCCACCCTGCTGCTGTGGGGCGACCGGGACAGCGTGGTGCCGGTGCGGCACGCGTACGGTGCCCACGAGGCCATGCCGGGGAGCCGGCTGGAGATCTTCGAGGGCGCCGGCCACTTCCCGTTCCACACCGACCCGGCCCGATTCCTCGCCCTGGTCGAGGAGTTCACGCGCACCACCGCCCCGGCCGGCTGGAGCCGCGAGCACTGGCGCCGCCTGCTGCGCGAGGGCCGCCCGCAGGGATCGGCGGGCCTGTCCGGGGAGACCGTGCGGGAACTGCGGGAGGCGAGCCGGCGCAGCGCGACCTGACCGTCGTACCGAGCGGTCAGTTCTTCGGGCCCAGGTAGCCCAGGGACGCCTCGATACGGCCCGCCAGGTCGTCGCGGCCGCGGCCGCGCGGGGACGAACCGGCCAGCCACGCACGGCACTTGCTGGCGAGGAGCAGGCCGAAGCTCTCGGCCTCCTTCTCGTCGGACTGGTCGAAGCGGGTGCGGGCGGCGACCCTGCGGACCGTCGCCTGGAGGTCGGCGCCGTCGGTGAGTAAACGGGCCGCGACCGAGGCGCCCTCGACGTGATGACCGCAGTGGCCCGCGTTCATGTGCCACAGTTCGTGCCCGAGGATCACCAACTGGTGGTCGGGCGCGGTGCGTTCCTCGATGACGACGAGGTCCTGGTCGGCCATGTCGAGCCACAGCCCGCTCGCCGTGTCGGTCGGGAAGGCCGCCGTACGGAAGTGGACGGGCCGGCCCCGGCGTCTGCTCATGCCGGCGCACAGCGCGGTGTACAGGTCGGCCGGCGCGGCGGGCGTCGGCAGGGTCAGTTCGGAGACGAGTTCGCCGCACAGGCGGCGCATTTCCCTGGCGATGCCCACTCTTCTCCCCCGGATCACGACTCGGGCCGCTTCACGCTCTCCAGGAGCATGTCCAGCCACTCCGCGACCTTGTCCCGGTGCTGGTCGGTGGGCAGCTGCGCCGCCCGCCAGGCGATCCCGCGCACACCGTGGTCCTGCAGCAGCCGCTCCAGCGGGTCCTCGGCGGCCGCGGCAGCCTCTCGTGCGGCGAGCTTCTGCAGCAGTTCCTGTTCGGTGTGCTGCAGGGCGCCCGCGAGGGCCTCGGGGTCCTCCGCCGTCAGGAAGCCGGCGTGCACCCGGAAGAACCGCTGGATCGCGTCGCAGTGCTCCATCGTGGGACGGCGGTCGCCGTTGATGAGGGCGCCCGCCTGCTGCCGCGACATGCCTGCGCCGTCGGCGATCTCCTGCTGGGTGTAGCGGCGGCCGTTCGGTTTCAGCCGGGTGCGCCGCAGCAGGTCCAGGCGCTGCAGGAAGCGGGCCTGGACGTCCGGCTCGCCCGCCGGGCGGCCGCTCAGCAGGGCCCTGACCACGGACTCGGGGACACCGGAGGCGACGGACAGCCGTGCGGTGTCGAAGACCTCCGCGTGCGGCACGCCGAGCCGGTCGGCCGTCACGGCGACACGGGCGACCACGGCCGACAGCGGCACCGTCGCCGTGGCGCCCGGAACCTCGAAGCCATCCGACACCGACAGGTCTCCTACGTCTCTCACGTCCCTCTCACCGGCACAGACCCGCCGCACTGGCGATCGCCGTGAACTGCGTGGAGAGTAGCCGGTTTTTCGAACTCACATCCAGGTCTCGCCACAACTGTGGCCAATTTCAGCCGTCCGGGAGCAGGGAATGCCACGATTGTTGGCGTCCTGCCCGCTCGGCGGCCGCTCCCGATGCCGTACGGCGGTGCCGGGCCCCGCTCAGCGGCGCCCGGCCGTCACCAGAACCAGTGGCACGCGCCCGCAGGGCAGCAGCAGCCGCCCCTCGCACCCGGTGGGCCGGCCCTCCTCCAGTACCGCCGCGAAGTCCGGCCCCTTGGCCAGCGAGCCCGCCGGCCGTCCCGGGTCGGCCGACGCGGCCACCCGCCCGCGGGCGTTCACCAGGTAGGCGGGCCCGGGCAGCGTCCGCAGCAGCGGCAGGACGGCGGCCTCGAGGTGCCGCAGGTACACGTCCGCCGCGGCCACGCCCAGGAACCGGCCCCCGGCCCGGACCGGTGCGGACAGGGTCAGGCTGTACTCGTCCGAGCAGAGGTAGTCCACGTACGGTCCGGCCACCGCCCGCCGCCCGGTCTCGCGGGGCAGCGCGAACCAGTCCCAGTGGGTGTAGTCCGCGTACGCCGACCGGCCCGGATCGAGGTCCGGCAGCAGCGGCCGTACGCCGCCGTCCGTGCCCGTCTGCCACCACTCCAGCCACGCCGGTACGTCCCCCAGCAGGCCCGGCGCGGCGACGAAGCCGATCCCCGACACCAACTCCTCGCGGGCCAGGCGCAGATGGAGCCCCGGACGCAGGGCGGCCAGATCGGCGGTGGCGGGCCGGCGGCCCTCGGCGGCCACCCGGTCGAGGAGGGCCGCCGTCTCGGCGCGGGTCGCGGCGACGGCGGCGAACACCGCCTCCAGGGCGGCGCCCACCCGGGCCGCTACCCGTTCCCCGTCGGACGCGCCGACCGGTTCCGCCGACGCGCCCACGGCTGCGGGGCTGCTGCTCATGGCACCCTCCAGCGGCCGTGACCGGACGCGGTGCCGCTACAGGGCCAGGCGCAGGGCGACGAGCCGCGCCGTCGACTCCCGTACGCACCGCTCGGCCAGTGCTCCGGCCGATTCGTGCGACCCATCCTGCACGGCGCAGATCACGGAGCGGTGACGGTCCGCGACTTCTTCACGGTATGCGTCGTCGGTGAACACGAGACACAGCAGAGCCCCCATCTCCGTCTGCAGGGCGACCTGTTCGCGGGTCAGCCGGGCCGACTGCGCGGCCGCGGCCAGTTCCACATGGAAGCGGCCGTACATCCGGCTGCGGGCGGCCGCGTCCTGAGCCCGCGTCAGTTCCTCGACCGTGCGGCGCAGGGGGAGCAGGTCGTCGGGTTCGGTGCGGTCGGCGGCGAGGCGGGCGGCGGCACCGGACAGGGCGGCCCAGTGGTCGCCGAGGTCGCGCAGCTCCTCGGTGCTCCAGCCGCGCAGCCGGCCCCTGAGCCGTTCCTCGGCGGGGCGCTCGGGCAGGGAGACGAAGCTGCCGCCGCCGCGCCCCCGGCGGGTGGTGACCAGACCCTGCTGGCGCAGCGCCATGAGCGCCTCCCGCAGCGTCACCGTGGAGACCCCGAGCTGTCCCGCGAGTGCGGTCTCGCCGGGCAACTGCTCGCCGTCGGCGAGGAGGCCGAGGTCGATGGCGTCACCCAGTCGGCGCACCACGGCCTCCACTCGCGCCCCGCTGTCGACGGGCGCGAAGATGGCTCTGCGGGTTCCGGCACCCGTCTGCTGCTCCCTCACGGCCACCACCTCGTGCGTTGACTCAAGCTTTACCCTAAGGGGGACTTGAGCTTTGAACTATGGCTTCATATGTTTTCTGTTCGACAGGTCAACGCCCTGACGCGCCAGAAAGGTTCCCGCCCATGGAGGGGAGTGCGATCCGGCTGCAGGACCTGCGGAAGTCGTTCGGTGAGACGACCGCGGTGGCCGGCGTCGATCTGGACATCCGGGACGGGGAGTTCTTCTCGATGCTCGGCCCCTCCGGTTCGGGCAAGACGACCGTGCTCCGGCTGATCGCCGGCTTCGAGACACCGGACCGGGGGCGGATCGAGCTCGCCGGGCAGGAGGTCACCGGTCTGGCCCCCTTCGAGCGGGACGTCCACACCGTCTTCCAGGACTACGCCCTCTTCCCCCACATGAGCGTCGAACAGAACGTCGCCTACCCCTTGCGGATCCGCCGGGTGCCCAAGGCGGAACGGCTGGTCAGGGCCCGCAAGGCGCTCACCGAGGTCCGCCTGGAGGGCTTCGGCCGGCGGCGTCCCGCGCAGCTCTCCGGCGGCCAGCGCCAGCGGGTCGCCCTCGCCCGGGCGCTCGTCGGCCGCCCCCGGGTGCTGCTGCTCGACGAGCCGCTCGGCGCCCTGGACCTCACACTGCGGGAGCAGATGCAGGTGGAGCTGAAGGACCTCCAGCGCGAGGTCGGCATCACCTTCGTCTTCGTCACCCACGACCAGCAGGAGGCCCTGACGATGAGCGACCGCATCGCCGTCTTCCACGAGGGCCGCGTCGAACAGGTCGGCACCCCGGCCGAGATCTACGAACGCCCCGCGAGCCCCTTCGTCGCCTCCTTCGTCGGCATCTCCAACCTGCTGCAGGGCGAGTCCGCCCACCGGATCGTCGGCACCCCCGGCACCTACAGCATCCGCCCCGAGAAGATCCGGGTCCTACAGGAGTCCGCCGCGGCCGAGGAGCCCGGCCACGCCTCCGCCGCCGGCCGCGTCGCCGAGGTCGTCTATCTGGGTGACGTCACCCGCTTTCTCGTCGACCTCGACGAGGGCGGCCGCCTCACCGCCCTGCAACAGAACCTGGAGACCTCCTCCGAGGACGTCGCCGCCTACCGCGGCGCCCGGGTGCGGCTGCGGTGGCACCACCGGCACGCCGTCGCGGTACCGGACACCCGCTGACCCTCCCCCCGCAAGGCCCTCACCCCGGGAGTACGCCGTGCGCATCACCAGAACCCTGAAGGTCGCGGCCGCCGCCGCGGCGCTGTTCGTCGCCGCCGGAGCCTGCGGCACCTCCGAGGCCGGCGACGGCGCGGCGGCCACCTCCGGACTCAACCCCCCGGACCGCGCCACGCCCACCGCCCTCGGCAAGGGCGAAGGCCAGGTCAACCTGATCGCCTGGGCCGGCTATGTCGAGGACGGCTCGAACGACCCGAAGGCCGACTGGGTGTCCGACTTCGAGAAACAGACCGGCTGCAAGGTCAACTCCAAGGTCGCCGCCAGCTCCGACGAGATGGTCAAGCTGATGAAGACCGGCGAGTACGACGCCGTCTCCGCCTCCGGGGACGCCTCCCTGCGCCTGATCGCCTCCGGAGACGCGGCCCCCGTCAACACCGACCTCGTCCCGAACTACGAGGACGTCTTCGACGGCCTGAAGGACGGGTCCTGGAACTCCGTCGACGGCCAGATGTACGGCATCCCGCACGGCCGCGGCGCCAACCTGCTGATGTACAACACCGAGAAGGTCACCCCGGCCCCCACCTCGTGGTCCGCCGTCTTCGACGACGCCGGGAAGTACAAGGGGCACGTCACCGCCTACGACTCGCCGATCTACATCGCCGACGCCGCGCTGTACCTGAAGGCGACCCAGCCCGACCTGGGCATCAAGGACCCCTACGCACTCGACCAGAAGCAGTTCGACGCCGCCGTGGCGCTGCTGAAGAAGCAGAACGCGAACATCGGCGAGTACTGGAGCGACTACCTCAAGGAGATCTCCGCCTTCAAGAGCGGCGACTCGGTGGTCGGCACCACCTGGCAGGTCATCGCCAACCTCGCCGCCGACGAGGGCGCCAAGGTCAAGGCCTTCGTGCCGAAGGAGGGCTCGACCGGGTGGTCCGACACCTGGATGGTGTATGCGAAAGCCAAGCACCCGAATTGTGCATACAAGTGGCTCGACTGGATCGTCTCTCCCCGGGTCAACGCCCAGGTCGCCGAGTACTTCGGCGAGGCGCCCGCCAACTCCAAGGCCTGCGACCTGACCAGCGACAAGAACTTCTGCACCGTCTACCACGCGAGCGACGAGGACTACTGGAAGCGCATCGCGTTCTGGAACACCCCGATCGAGCAGTGCCTCGACGGGCGGACGGACGTCACCTGCGTGCCGTACGCCAAATGGGTGCAGGCCTGGACCGAGATCAAGGGCTGAGCGGATGACCGCCGTCGAGGAGGCCGCCGGCCGGGGCGGTCGCGGCGAGCGCGGAGCCGTCCGGCGGCTGGCCGGGGCCCTGCACCGCCACCCCAGGCTGCGGCTGGCCCTGCTGCTGACCGCGCCGCTGCTGTGGCTGGCGGTGCTCTACCTCGGCTCGCTGACCGTGCTGTTCGTCTCCGCGTTCTGGACGACGGACGCCTTCACCTCCCAGGTGGTGCGGGTCTGGTCGACCGACAACTTCCACGAGCTGCTCACCACCCCCGTCTACCGGCAGGTGGTCCTGCGCAGCGTCGGGGTGGCCCTGGCGGTGACCGCCCTGTGCGTGGTGATCGCCTTCCCCGTCGCGTTCTACACGGCGCGGGTCGCAAGGCCCAGGTGGCGTCCGCTGCTCGTGGTCGCCATCCTCACCCCGCTGTGGGCGAGCTACCTGGTCAAGGTGTACGCCTGGCGGCTGATCCTCTCCGAGGGCGGGCTCGCCGACTGGACGCTGCGGCCGTTCGGCCTGGGCGGACCCGGGTTCGGGCTGGCCGCGGCGATCCTGACCCTGACGTACCTCTGGCTGCCGTACATGATCCTGCCGATCCACACCGCCCTGGAGCAGCTTCCCGTGAACCTGCTCGACGCCTCGGCGGACCTGGGCGCCCGTACCTGGCGCACCGTCCGGTCGGTGGTGCTGCCGCTGGTGCTGCCCTCCGTCGCCGCCGGGTCGGTCTTCACCTTCTCGCTCAGCCTCGGCGACTACATCACCGTGCAGATCGTCGGCGGCAAGACCCAGCTGATCGGCAACCTCGTCTACTCCAACATCGAGCTGAACCTGCCGATGGCCGCCGCGCTCGCCACCGTCCCGGTGGTGGTCATCGTGCTGTACCTGCTCGCGATGCGCCGCACGGGCGCCCTCAGCAGCCTCTAGGAAGGGACGGGTACGTCATGCGGCTCTCCCGCACCGCGCGGATCGTGCTGCGCGTCGCCGCCGGCCTCGGCTTCGCGGTGATCTACGTCCCGCTGCTGCTGGTCCTCGTCAACTCGCTGAACCCGGACCGCAGCGCGAGCTGGCCGCCGCCGGGCCTGACCGTCCACTGGTGGTCGGTCGCCTGGCACAACACCGGCGCGCGCGAGGCGGTGTGGACCTCGGTGAAGGCGGGCCTCGGCGCGACCGCCATCGCGCTGGTCCTCGGCACGCTGATCGCGTTCGCCGTCGCCCGCCACCGGTTCTTCGGCCGGGACGCCGTCTCCTTCGTCGTCGTCCTGCCGATCGCGCTGCCCGGCATCGTCACGGGCATCGCGCTCAACTCCGCGTTCGGCACGGTGCTGGAGCCGCTCGGGGTGGGGCTGGGCCTGTTCACGGTGGTGGTCGGTCACGCCACCTTCTGCATCGTCGTCGTCTTCAACAACGTGGCCGCCCGGCTCCGCCGCACCTCCGGCAGTTACGAGGAGGCGGCGATGGACCTCGGCGCGCACACCTTCCGGGCCTTCGTCGACATCACCTTCCCGCTGGTGCGCTCGGCGCTCCTCGCGGGCGGACTGCTCGCCTTCGCGCTGTCCTTCGACGAGATCGTGGTGACCACGTTCACCGCGGGCGCCGGCGTGCGGACCCTGCCCCTGTGGATCTTCGACAACATGACCAGACCGCAGCAGGCCCCGGTGGTGAACGTGGTGGCGGCGGTGCTCGTCCTGCTCTCCGTGATCCCGATCTACGTCGCCCAGCGCCTGTCGGCCGACACGGCGACCGAGAGCCGGATCTAGGGGTCCTTGCGCAGCGCGTCCCGGGGCTCGGGCGGCGAGTCCGCGGGGGTGCCGCGTTTGGCGGCCTGGATCTGCTCGTACACATGGGTGCGCAGCTCGGCGAAGCGGGGGGCGACGCGGGTGTGCAACTGGTCGCGCTCCGCGGGGAGATCGATCGTCAGCTGTTCCCGGACGACGGTGGGGGAGGCCGACAGGACGATCACCCGCTCGCCCAGGTAGACCGCCTCGTCGATGTCGTGCGTGACGAACAGGACGGTGATGCCGCGCTCGCGCCACAGGCCCCGGACGAGGTCCTCCAGGTCGGCCCGGGTCTGGGCGTCCACGGCGGCGAACGGCTCGTCCATCAGGAGGACTTGGGGCTCGTAGGCGAGGGCCCGCGCGATCGCCACGCGCTGCTGCATCCCCCCGGAGAGCTGCCACGGGTACGCCCCGGCGGCGTCCGCCAGCCCGACCGAGGCCAGTGCGTCGGCCACCAGCGCCCGCCGCCGCTCCTTCGGCAACCCCTTCTGCTTCAGGGGGAGTTCGACGTTCGCGCCGACCCGCATCCAAGGGAAGAGACTGCGCCCGTACTCCTGGAACACGAACGCCATCCCGGGCGGCGGACCGGTCACCTTCCGTCCCGCCAGCAGGACGTCGCCGGAGGTCGGGGCGAGCAGGCCGCCCATGCACTTCAGCAGGGTCGTCTTGCCGCAGCCCGACGGGCCCACGAGACAGACGAGTTCGCCCGCCTCCACGGTGAAGGTCAGGTCGCGCACCGCCTCCACCCGGCGCCCGGACCCCTCGTAGACCTTGCGCAGGCCGGAGACGACAAGAGTTCCGTGCATGGACCGCCCTTTCACGAGGGGCGCGGGGGTCACGGGGACCGCCGCGTGGAGGCGCGCAGACCGTGGTACCAGCCGAGCACCCGCCGCTCGATGGCCTGGAACAGGACCGACAAGGCGAAACCGAGCAGGCCGAGCAGCAGGATCCCGGTCCACATGTCGGGGATGGCGAAGCTGCGTTGGAACTGCACGATGGTGAAGCCGAGGCCGTTGCTCGCGGCGAACATCTCGCTGATCACCATCAGGATGATCCCGATCGACAGCGCCTGCCGCAGGCCCGCGAAGATCTGCGGGCTCGCCGACGGCAGGACCACCGAGCGAAGCCGCGCGACCCCCGTGATGCCGTACGACCGGGCCGTCTCCGCCATCACCGGGTCCACCGCCCGTACGCCCTCGACGGTGTTGAGCAGGACGGGCCACACACAGCCGCTCGCGATGACGACCACCTTCATGGTGTCGCCGATCCCCGCGAACAGCATGATCACCGGGACCAGCACCGGCGGCGGCACCGCCCGCAGGAACTCCAGCACCGGTTCGCACACCGCCCGCACCCACCGGTACGAGCCGATCACCGTGCCCAGCCCGATCCCGACGACGGCCGCCGTGGCGTACCCGCCGGCGAGCCGCAGCACGCTCGGCCGGACGTCCGCGCGCAGCCGCTCGCCGGTCCACACGTCCGGGAAGGACGTCAGGATCGTGCGCAGCGGCGGCCAGTACACGTTCGTGCTGCCGTCCGACGCCAGCCACCACACCGTGATCAGCACGGCCGGCAGCGCGAGGGAGAACAGCAGCCGCAGCAGCAGCCGTCTCACACCGCCACCTCCCCGCGCACCGACTGGTGCCAGGCCAGCGCCCGCCGCTCCACCGTCCGGGCACCCACGTTGATCAGCAGCCCGAGGACGCCGGTGACGACGATCAGCGCGTACATCTCGGGCACCGCCTGCGAGGTCTGCGCGACGGCGATCCGCGCCCCCAACCCGGGTGCGCCGATGACGAGTTCGGCGGTGATGGCGAGGATCAGCGCGACGGCCGCGGCGAGTCGGACGCCGGTCATGACGTACGGCAGCGCGGTCGGCCACAGCACGTGCCGGATCCGGGCCCAGGCGCCGAGGCCGTAGGACCGTGCCGTCTCCTCGGCGACCGGGTCCACGTCCTGGATGCCGTACAGGACCTGGATGAGGACCTGCCAGAACGCGGCGTAGACGACGAGCAGCAGCACCGAGCGCAGTTCGGTGCCGTACAGCAGGACGGCCAGCGGGATCAGGGCGACGGACGGGATGGGGCGCAGGAACTCGATCGTGGAGGCCGTCGCCCGGCGCAGGTACGGCACGACCGAGAGCAGGACGCCCGCCGCGATGCCCGCGGCGACCGCGAGCGCGAGGCCCAGCGCCCAGCCGGTGAGGGTGTCGCCGAGCGCGGTCCAGAACGCGCCCTCGGCGAGCTCGTCGCCGAGGGCGCCGGCGATCCGGCTGGTGGGCGGGAAGTAGGCCTCCTTGACCAGGCCGAGCCGCGGCACCGCCTCGCCCAGGGCGAGGAAGGCCGCGAGCCCGGCCGCACCGAGTGCGAGGTCGCGGCCCCTCACGGCAGCAGCTTGTCCAGGTCAGGAGTCGTCTTGAACAGCTTGTCCCGCTCGCCCAGCTTCTCCAGCGCCTCGATGGAGGCCCGGTCGGCCTCGGCCGGCCACTTCGGCAGGGTGACCCGCGCCAGCACCGACGCCGGGATCTTGGTGTACGTGGTGACGATCTGCCGCACCTCGTCGGGGTGGGAGTCGGCGTAGGCGAGGGACTCCGCCGTGGCCTCCTGGAACTTCTTCACCACCTCGGGGCTCTTCTGCTCGTACGGCGTGGAGGTGAAGTACATGGCGACGGTGAGGTTCGGCGCCACGTCCACCAGCGGGGAGGCGATCTCCACCCCGCCCTGGCTCTTGACGGTCGCGAGCGCCGGCTCGACCACCATCGCCGCGTCGATCTGCCCGCTGTCCAGGGCCGCCGGCATCTGGTCGAAGGCGAGTTCCACGAACCGCACCTTGTCCGGGTCGCCGCCCGCCTTGCGCACCGACGCGCGCACCGCGGTCTCGTTGATGTTCTTCAGGGTGTTGATGGCGACCTTCTTGCCCTCCAGGTCCTTGGCGGACGTGATCGGGCTGCCCTTCTTCACGGTGAGCGCCCCGAAGTCCTCGCCCTGGACGCCTGTTGAGGTGGTGCCGTTCGAAACGGCCTTCACGGGAACGTTGTTGGACTGGGCGACCATCAGGGACGTCATGTTGCTGAAGCCGAACTGGAACTGGCCGCTGACGACCCCGGGCACGATGGCCGCGCCGCCCTGCGCGGTGGTGATCGACAGCTTCAGGCCGTGCTTCTCGTAGAAACCCTTCCTCACGCCGAGGTAGACGGGTGCCACGTCCACGATCGGGATCAGGCCCAGTTTGACGGTCGTGACCCCGCCGGACGACGAACTCCCGCCGGACGAACCGGAGTCGGACGAGCCGCAGGCCGCCGTGGCGAGCAGGAAGGTGCCGGCCGCGAGACCGGCGAACAGACGACGCATGGCTCCCCCTGTGCAGAGACAACGGTGTTCCGACAGGCTGTGCGTGCACCGCACAGTAGTGCTCAACTGGCGTGCAGGGAACGTAGATCGTGCCGTCCGGCGGGGTCAATGGTTTTGGCTGACGAAATTGTTGACAGTTCGGGGGTGTCTTTCTGCCGGGGCTCTCAGAGGTCCAGCACGAGTTTCTTGCCCCGGCAGCGCGACACACAGATCATCATCGTCTCCCCGGCCTCCCGCTCCTGGGCCGTGAGCACGGAGTCCCGGTGGTCCGGTGTGCCCTCCAGCACGTCCGTCTCGCAGGTGCCGCAGGTGCCCTCGGCGCAGGAGTACAGCACCTCGACCCCGGCGGCGCGCACGGTGTCGAGGACGGAGACGCCGGGCGCGACGGTCAGCGTACGGCCGCTCTGCGCCAGCTCCACCTCGAACGCGCCGTCCTCGCCCGTCGGTTGCGCCTTGGGCTGGAACCGCTCGATGTGCAGCGCCCCGGCCGGGCAGCGCTCCTCCACCGCGTCCAGCAGCGGACCGGGGCCGCAGCAGTAGACCAACGTCCCCTCGGGCAGGGCGTCCAGCACCGGCGCGAGGTCGAGCAGCCCGGTCTCGTCCTGCGGGGCGACGGTCACCCGGTCGCCGTAGCGCGCCAACTCCTCCGTGAACGCCATGGATCCACGGCTGCGCCCGCCGTACAGCAGGGTCCACTCGGCGCCCGCCGCCTCGGCCGCCGCCAGCATCGGCAGGACCGGGGTGATGCCGATGCCGCCCGCGATGAAGCGGTACCGGGGCGCCGGGCGCAGGGCGAAGTGGTTGCGCGGGCCGCGCACCCGCACCTTGTCGCCCTGCCCCACCTGCTCGTGCACATGGGCGGAGCCGCCCCGTCCGTCCGGCTCCCGCAGCACCGCCACCCGCCACGACGTGACGTCCGCCGGGTCGCCGCACAGCGAGTACTGACGCTCCAGACCCGGACCGAGGACCAGGTCGACGTGGGCGCCGGGCTCCCAGGCCGGGAGCGGCTCGCCCAGCGGGTGGCGCAGGGTGAGGGCGAGCACGCCGTCGGCGGCCGACTCGCGGCGCTCGACGACGAGTTCGGCCTCGTACACGTCGGTCATGATGCGTTTCCTCGCGGTTCGTGTCCTTCGGGGTGGCCGAGCATCCACTCCCACATCTCGACCGGGTCCTGCGCGGAGTGCTCGGCGCCGCAGTGACAGGTGCCGTGCAGCACATCGGTGCCCGGCAGCCAGTCGATGCGGTAGATCTCGCCCGTCGCGCCGGTGCTCACAGGACCTTCTCCACCGGCTTGTCGCCCTCCTCGACCAGCCGGGCGAGGATACGGCGGGCGGCCAGACCGCCCGTGTCGATGTTGATGCTCAGCTCCTGGTAGCCGGAGCGTTCCGAACCCAGCGTCCGCTGCAGGAGGTTGAGCGCGTCGACGTCCTGCATGACCACGGTGTGGTTGTTGCTCCGCAGGAACGCGGTGACCTCGTCGTCGTCCGTCGCCCAGTCCCGCGAGACCATCCAGAAGTCGTACACCTTGCCGTCGGCCGAGGGCGTGATGGCGTACGTGATCTCGGTGTGGAAGCCGTGGGGGTCGCTGCCGTCCGCCTCCGGCAGTACCCCCACCGGCGCGATCCGGCTGTGCAGCAGATACAGGCAGGGGGCGTGGTACTCGATGTCCTGCCAGCGGGTGATGCGGCCCTCGATGCCGGTGGAACGGGCGTAGAACGGCGGGCACTCGGCGTCGGCCATGTGCCGGCTGACCCGGACGATGCCCGCGCCCTCGTCGACCTCGGTGGTGATCGGCGTCTCCGCGACCTCGGGAGTGCCGATGTAGCCGCCGTGCAGATACGTCTCGTGCGAGAGGTCGAGGAGGTTGTCGACGAGGAGGCCGTAGTCGGCGTCGATGGGCTCCATGCCGCGGACGGTCGTCCAGCCGGGGGAGTCGAGGTGACGGGCGCGCGGGATCGTCTGCGGGTCGGCGAGCGCCGGGTCGCCGATCCACACCCACACCAGGGAGTCCTGTTCGACGACCGGGTAGGAGGCGACGCGGGCGGTGCGCGGGACGCGCTTCTGGCCCGGCACGTACACACAGGTGCCGCTCGTGTCGTAGGTGAAGCCGTGGTAGCCGCACACGATCCGGTCGCCGTCGAGCCGGCTCGGCTTCTCGTGCAGCGGGAAGCGGCGGTGCACACAGCGGTCGGCCAGCGCGACCGGGGTCCCCTCCTCCGTGCGGTAGAAGACCAGCGGCTCGCCGAGGATGGTCCGGCCGAGCAACTCCTCGCGTCCGACCTCGTGGTCGTAGGCGGCGACGTACCACTGGTTCCTGGCGAAGGCGGTCGTGTGCGGCATGGCTGCGGCTCCCGTCGTTGGGTGGTGGCGACATCGTCCGGAAGGGCGTCACAGCGCCGCAACACCTCTTCCGCCTCACGGAAGGGGGTCAGGAAACCGCCTGTTCGGGGGAGTGGTCGCGTTGACACATTCCGATATGGGCATACGATGGGGTCATGGCACGAGCGGCGACGACCTCGGACGCGTTCAACGCGATCGCCGAGCCGCAGCGGCGGGAGATCCTGGTGCTGCTGCGGGGCGGTGAGCGGCCCGTGACCGAACTGGCGCGGGACCTGGGGATGACCCAGCCGCAGGCGTCCAAGCACCTGAGGGTGCTCCGCGAGGTCGGGCTGGTGCGGGTCCGCGGGGCGGGCAGGCAGCGGCTGTACGGCCTGGACGCCCGCGGGCTGCGGCCGGTCCACGAGTGGGTGGGCGGCTTCGAGGGGTTCTGGAACGAGAGCTTCGACCGGCTGGACGCGTACGTGCAGGAGTTGAGGCGGACGAGGCAGGAGGGACCACACGATGGCGACGACCGGTAGCGGCGGCGAGGCCGCGCACACGACCGCGGACCGGGAGATCGTGGTCTCCCGGGCCATCGGCGCCCCACGGGAGCTGGTGTTCGAGGCGTTCACCGAGGTCCGGCACCTGTCGCGGTGGTGGGGGCCGGAAGGGTTCACCACCACGACGCGGTCCTTCGCGTTCCACGCGGGCGGGACCTGGGACTTCGTGATGCACGGGCCGGACGGGACCGACTACCAGGAGTGGATCACCTGGACCGAGATCGTCCCGCCGGAGCGGATCACGCTGGTGCACGGCGAGTCCCGCGACGACCCCCACGCCTTCGAGTCGGTCCTGACCTTCGAGCCGGTCGGCGAGGAGACCCGCGTCGTGATGCGCGCGGTCTTCCCCACCAGGGAACTGCGCGACGAGGCGGTGGAGAAGTACCACGCGGTCGAGGGCGGCGAGCAGACGCTGCGCAACCTGGCGGTCTACGTCGGCGCACTCGAACGCGACGACCGCACCGAAGGGAGCTGAGGGCCGATGGTCGGCAAGGTGTTCTTCAGCGTGACGATGTCGCTCGACGGCTTCATGGCGCCCGAAGCCGTGCCCGTCGAGGACGTCTTCTCGCCCGGAGGCCAGGACGACCCGAGGGTCCGGCGCTGGATGGCGAAGTGGACGGAACTGCAGGCGTGGCTGTTCCCGCAGCGATGGTTCCGGGAGAACCTCGAGCTCGGCGAGGGCGGTGAGGAAGGACTCGACAACGACATCGCCCGGGCGACGTTCGAGCGCACCGGCGTGAGCGTCATGGGCAAGCGGATGTTCGACGCCGGCGAGCTGGCATGGCCGCGGGAGGCGCCGTTCCACACGCCGGTGTTCGTCGTCACCCACACCAAGCGTGACCCGTGGGAGCGGCCGGGCGGCACCACCTTCCACTTCGTCACCGACGGCATCGAGCGCGCGCTCGACCGGGCCCGCGAGGCCGCCGGTGACCGCGACGTCCGCATCGCCGGCGGCGCCGAGACGATCCAGCAGTATCTGGACAGCGGTCTGATCGACGAGTTCTCGATCACCCTCGCGCCCGTGCTGTTCGGCACCGGCATCCGCCTGTTCGACCACGTCGACCCCGACCGCATCGCCCTCGAACAGACCCGCACGGACGCATCGTCCCGGGTGACGCACCTGACCTACACCGTCCGGAAGCGGTAGCCGCGGTAGCCGCGGGAGACGTGGGGTGCGGCCTTTTCGGGTTGCGCAATCCCGTGATGCCCGGGGAATCGCGCGAGTAGAGTGACGCCTCGCTCCGACTCCTCCACCTCACCGGAAGTGACGGGTACTCATGGGCTTGGTGGTGCAGGACCGTACCTTCCTGGAGGCGCTCACCGCGGACGCCCGCAAGGAACTGCACCGCATCAGCGCCGAGCGCACCTTCCGCCCGGACGAGCACCTCCTCATGGAACGGGACGAGAGCACCCATGTCCTCGTCCTCCTGGAGGGATGGGCCGTCGTCTCCACGGCCGTCGACCGGTCCTCGGCCCGGCTGATCCTGGCCCTGCGCAGGAAGGGCGAGGTCGTCGGGGAGATGGCCGCCCTCGGCGATGCCACCCGCAGCGCCACGGTCACGGCCCTCGGGCCCGTACGCGCGCTGGTCGTCTCCGGCGCCCGCTTCCGTGCCTTCGTCGGCCGCGACCCCGAGATCGGGGGCCTGCTCATGGCACAGCTCGTGGCTCGGCTGCGCACCGCCGACGAGGAACGCCGGGCGCTCGCCTCGCTGACCGTGCTCCAGCGCATCGCCGCCCGCCTGCTGGAACTCGCCGAGCTGCAGGGCAATCCGGCGCCGACGAGCGCCGGCGGTCCGGTGCCGGCGCCCGCGGGGGCGGCCGGAACCGGTGCCGACGTCCGTGCCGACGTCCGTGCCGGCGCCCGTGCCGGCGGGCGGCCGGGTGGTGCGGGCGCGCGCTGTCCGGCCCATGAGCCCACGGAGTCCCGGCCGCGCGCCGACGACTACCCCGTGCTCGCCGAACTCGCCCAGCACGACCTCGCGGACGCCGTGGGGGCGACACGTGAAGCGGTGGCCAAGGCGCTACGGCTGCTGCGCGGCGCCGGTGTGGTGCGGACCCGGCCGCGACGGGTCGAACTGATCGACCGGGACGCGCTGCGGCTGCTCGCCGCCGGAGGGAACATCGGGTTCCCGGCCCGCTGACCGGCGCTTTCTGATCACACGCGCCCACCAGGAGCCGGACGGCTCCGCCGGTTGGACGCCTCGGTCTGGGTGGTTGGCTTTGCCGGGCGGTTGGCTTTGTTGGGTGGTTGGCTTCGTCGGGTCGGTTGGTTTGCCGGGTGTTGGCTTCGTCGGGCCGGATGGCTTTGCCGGGCCGGATGGCCTGGTCGGGTCGGTTGGCTTTGCTGGGCGGTTGGCTTTGCCAGGCGGATGGCTTCACGGGCGGATGGCTTGGCCGGGCCGGATGGCTTTGCCGGGCCGGATGGCTTCGCCGACTGGCCCCCTTCGCCGGTGGACGGCTTCGTCGGCCGGAGGGTGCCCCGCCGGTCGGAGGGTGCGCCGCCGGTCGACCGAGCGTGACCGGACGCCCATGGGGCCGCAACGCTCTGCCCTCTGCTGTCGGCCCGCGGCCTCGCTCGTCGACCCACTGCCCTCGGCCCTCGCTCTTCGCCCCCCGTCCCCGCGTCCCCCGACCCCGCCCCCCGCCCCCGGGCTCTCGGCTCTCGGCCCCCCGGGCCCTCGGCCCCCGGCCTCCGACCCCCGTCTCCCGTCTCCCGGCCCTCGCTATTCACCGTCCCCGGCCCCGGGCTCTCGGCCCCCGATCCTCGGCCCCCCGGATTCCGACCCTCGCCCCCGTCACCCGGCCCTCGCTCTTCACCCTCCCCGGCCCCGGGCTCTCGGCCCCCGGCCCCGGGCTCTCGGCCCCCGGCCCCCGGCCCCGGGCTCTCGGCTCCCCGGTCCTCGGCTCCCCAGCCCCCCGGTCCTCGGCTCCCCGGGCCCCGGCCCTCGGCTCCCCGTCACCCGGCCCTCGCTCCCCGGCCCCCGGCCCCCGGCCCTCCGCCATCGGCCCTCGCCCCCGGCCCCCCGCCCGCGACCCCCGTTTCCTGGCCGGGCTGTCCTCCACTCCCTGACCGTCTGTCAAGACCCGTCAGGGGTTGTGTTGGTGTGCAAAGGGAAGTGCGAGCTTCGCCGCGCGGCGCGCGCATTTCGGCTTGCGATCCATGTGCTGCGATCGGATGTGTAAACGACCACATCCAGCGGCAGGCGGAGCAGACATGCTGACGTGCAGTCACTGAACGACAGGGGAGGACGGATGGCCGACGGTGCCGTCTACAAGACCTTGCTGAGCGTGGACGCCCGGGGTTCCGGCAGCTACCTCAACGGGGCGAAGCGCAGGATGCGTACGCAGATCTACGACCTTGCCCACGCGTCCTTCGCAGCCGCCGGCGTCGCACGGCCCATGCTCCACCTCGAGGACCGCGGCGACGGGTTCATAGCCGCCGTGGACGCGCGGATTCCGCCGGTGCAGATCCTCGGTACCTGGCTCACCGAGCTGCACCAGCGGCAGCGCGTCCAGAACGAGGACCTGGTCCGCCCTCTCGGACTGCGGGTCGGCGTGCACGTGGGGCCCGTCGAGCACGACGACGAAGGGCTGTCGGGCGAGGCCATGGACCTGGTCTGCCGGCTGGCGGACTCGTCGGTCGCACGCGACGTCCTGGAGCGCTCCGGACACGATCTGGTCTGTGTGGTGTCCGAGTCCCTCCACCGCGACGTGGTCCGACACGGAGGGCGCTTCGTGGAGCCCTCCTGGTACCGCACGGCACGGATCACCCTCAAGGAGGGGCCCGTCACCGCGTGGTTCCACGTACCGGGGGAGCCGAGACCCGTACTTCCGGGGGACGAGGGTCTCGGCGCCCCGCCCGCGGACGCGCCCACGGGGGACCACGGGGGCGGCGCGACCGCGGGGGCCGCAGCGGAGGACCGGACGCGGCGGGCGGGCCCGGGGGACATCGCCCCGTCCGCCGGCGGCCGGTCCTCCGCGGACGGCAGCCGGCCGGACGGCAGCCGGCCGGACGGCGAGGAGGCGGGCGGCGGCCGGTGGGACATCCGTGTCGAGGGAGGGCCCAGCGTGGTCCAGGACCGTGCCGTGTTCCACGCGCCGGTCCACTTCGGCGGCACGCCGGCCGGCGAACGACCGAGCACGCGATCCCCGGGGACGGACCGGCACGGCGCGGACCGCCGCGCAGCGGACGACGGCGGTTCCGAGGGGGGCCGTTGAACGGCGAGGACGACGGCGCGGGGCCCGCGGCGCTCGGAGCCCGGGATTCGGCCCCCGCCCCCGTCCCCGCACCGCGGGAGCAGGAGCGGGAGTGGGCACGGGAGGACCGACAGGACCGGCACGCGCGCGCCGGCCGGGACCACGACGGCGCGGCGGCGCGCGGTGCCGAGGGACACGAGCGGGACCGGGAGGCCGACCGCGAGGACGGCCGGGACGACGACCGGCAGGACCCGCACGCGCAGGGACCGACGGACGGTGCCGAGTGGCGGTTCCGTCAGGAGGAGCGTTTCCGCGAGGCGACGCGCGGCCCGCTGGACGACGAGGGCGGCCCCGGGGAGGCCCGCGCCGCCGCCCGCGCCCAGCGTGCCGCACAGGCCCGCTTCGACATCCGCGGCAACAGCAGCGTCTTCGACCGCAGCCGCTTCGGCCACGCGCACTTCGGTGACGTCTACGTCGGGTCCCGGGACACCGCGGCCCCCGTCTTCGGGACCGTTCCCGAGGACGAACTCGACCGGCTGCGGCAGGTCTACCGGCCCCCGGTCGGCTACCCGGACCTCAAGGAGTCGCTGCGGGCCCGCCATGTCGTGGTGCTCGGCGGCCCGCCCGGCACCGGACGGCTGACCACCGGGCTCTGCCTGCTCGACGAACTCACCGCCGCCACCGGCGAACAGCTCTCCGCCGCGGGTGCGGGGGACGGCTCCGGGTCGGACACCGCGGCGGCGCGGGGACGCGTCACCCGGCTCGCCCCGTCCGACCTCGGACTGATCTCCGGCGACCCGGACTCGCTCGCCGAGGGCGTCCCGGCCGGGGGTGGGTTCATCGTGGAGCTCCCCGAGACACCGGGCGACTGGACCGCGCCGCAGGAACTCCATCTCGACGCGCTCGCCGCACGCCTCGCCGCACGCCACGCCTTCGCGGTGCTCGTCGTCTCGCCCTCCTCACCGGGCGGGCACCTGCTGACGGGCCGTTACGGACGGGCCTGCCCGCCCGCCCCCGCCGAGGAACTGCTCGCGTGGCAGCTCATGCGGCACCTGGCCGACGAACCCGACGCCGACGCCCTGTCCCGGGGCGAGCAGATCCTCGCCCACCCCCTCTTGCGGAGCGCCCTCGGTATCCGGCCGCAGGCGCTGCGCCCGTCCGAGACGGAGTACCTCGCGGCCCTGGTGGCACGGCACGTCCGCGGCGGGATGAGCCGCGCGGAACTCCTCGACGCCTGCGCCGAGGTCGCGCGGCGGCAGGCCCGGGAGTGGTTCGCCGGCACGGCCGGCCCCGCGCCGGCGGCCGAGCCGATCCGCGACCGCGACCGCGGTGGTGCGGCGGGCGGCGAGCGCGCGGACGACGACCGCGCCCAGGTACGGGAGGCCGCGTTCCGGATCGCGCTCGCCGTGCTGGACGGCGAGGCGTTCAGCGCGGTCGCGGACGCCGCGGAACTCCTCGCTCAGGAGATCTTCACCGCCCGCGCGCCGGAGCGCCGCCACGGGCGGCCGGTGTTCGCCGAGAACCTCGAGGGCCTCCTCGCCGCCTGCCGGGCGCGACTGCACGAGGGCGAGGAGGAGTCCGTCGGCGGAGTGCCCGTGCCGGTGCGGACCGTCGCGTACTGCGGCGAGGCGCTCGCCGGGGCGGTCCTGGCCGAGGTGTGGCACCGCCACCACGCCGCCCGCGCCCCCGTCGTGCGCTGGCTGCGGGCACTGGCCGGTGACGCCCGCCCCCAGGTGTGGGTCCGCGCCGCGGTGGTGGCCGGTGAACTGGCCACCGCCGACCTCGGCTACGGCTTCACGGAACTGATCCGGCCGCCGGCCGTCGCGGGCGACCTCCGGCGCCGCTTCTTCGCGGCGACCGCGCTCGGCCAGGCGGCCGGCCGGGAGCCCTACCGCTCGGCGGTCCGCGCCGTCGTCGCGGACTGGGCGCAGGCGCCGGTGGCGGCACTGCGGTGGACGGCCGCGCTCACCCTCGGGTTCGGCCGGGTCGTCGACGACACCCGCACCGCGCTGGAGCAGCTCTGCGCCATCGGCAGCCGCGACGACGGCGCTCAGTCGCTGGTCGCGTCCTACGGTGTGGCCCGGCTCGCCGCCGGCAGCCGGGCCGGCGAGACGGCGACCGTGCTGCGGGAGTGGGCCGAGGAGGCCTCGGGCGAGCGGCTGCACCTGGCGCTGCTGAGCGCCGTACGGCTCTTCTCCGCACGCACCGACGAGATGTGGCAGCCCGAAGGACCGGACGACCATCCACCCGCCGACGGAACGCCCCCGGAGACAACGGCGTCCGCCGTCCGGCTGACCGCCGGGGTGTCCGGCCGGCTCCCCGCGGTGCCCCGCGCGGAAGGCGGCCGGCGCCGCGCGGACCCCCGGGGCGGGGCGGGCGGCCTGGTACCGGCCCTTCGCCCGCCGGTGCCACGGGCGTCCACCGCGCGGACCGACGCCGAGCTGGCGCGCCGTATCCACTGGCCGCTCGCCCTGGCCGTCGCGGTGTCGGTGGAGAGCGCGGCCGAACCGCTCGCCGACCTGCTGTGGCGGGCGCTCGACAGCCATCTGTCGGCCGAGGCCGCCACCGAGGGGCTGTGCCTGTGGCTGCGAGCGGCCGAGGCCGACGCGGCGCTCCCGGGCCACGCGGGGGGCGCGCGTGCCTATGTCTTCGAGCGGGACGGGGAGTCCGGGGAGAAGCCCCGCCCCACCACGGCGGGGGACGGCACGACGACGCCTCCCGGCGAGATCCTGCGGGCGCTGCTCTGGCTGCTGCCCCGGATGATCCGCGACCGGCGCGACGCCGCGCGGGTGCGCTGGCTGCTGCGGACCCTGTGCGCGGCGCCCGAGGAACCGATGACCGAGGCCTTCGAGCGCCATGTGCTGGCCTCGATGGCCGCGACACGCAGCGGCCCCATGGGCCGGGGGGAGGAGCGGAGATGACGGTGGGTCCCGAGGAGGAACTGGTCATCCCGGAGAACGTGGCCGGACCGTTCCTGAGGGAACGGCTGCTGCGGGACCGGGGGTTCCGGCACGCGGGCGTACAGGTGGCGTCGGTGCTCTTCTACCAGGACGGCGGATGCAGCGTCATCACCGCGCAGGGCGCCGACCACACGGACCGGCGCGGCAGATGGGCCCGGCCCACGAGCGTCTGCGAGATCGCCCGGGGCCGCCATGTGACCGCGTTCGACGTCGAGTTGCCCGCGCTGGGCGCCGCCACCTTCTTCGAGACGCGGGTGAAGCTGCGCTGGGAGGTGACCGACTACCGGCTGGTGGCGGAGAAGCGCCTCTACAGCGTGGAACAGGACCTCGGGCCGGAGATCGTCGACCGGCTGAGGGACGTCTCGGGCCGGTACGCCGTCCACCACGCCCAGGAGGCCAACCGGGCCGTACGGGCCGAGGTCGCGGCGGGGAAGTGGGCCGACCTCGGACGGGAGGTGGGGCTGCGGACCCAGGTGTTCGTCGAGGTCGGCACCGACCGCGCGCACATCGACTTCGTCGCCGGAGCGCGCTCGGACGACGCCGAGGCGCAGCGCGTCGCCGGCCGCTTCGCCGGGTTCGCGCGGCTGGCCCAGGGCACCGACGCGGAGCGCCTCGCCTACCTCATGGCCTCCGGCGACAGCCGCGAGGTCGGGGAGCTGGTCCGCATGATGCTGGAGAACAAGGCGGAGGAACAGCGCGAGAACCGGGACTTCCTCGTCCGGATGGCCCGCGAGGGACGGATCAACACCCCGGAACTCGACGCCTACATCCGGCACATGGCGCTCCCGGACCAGACGCACGGATACCCGGCCCCCGGCGAGTACGTCGTCCCCGCGCTCCCGCCCGCTCCCACCGGCCCCGCCGTCCCGGGCGCGGCCGTGCCACGCCGTGAGCTCGAACGGGCCTGGCCCGACCGGTCGTACGAGGAGCCGACGGCCCCGGCGGACACCGGCGGGGGCGGCTCCCGGGGCTCGGGACCGCAGGCGTGGGAAGCGCGCGCGGCGAGCGCTTCGGGCGGTGCCGGCTCGGCGTCCGGGCCGAGGGGCGGTGTCGGGCCGGAGCCGTGGGAGGCGCGTGCGGTGACCCGTTCCGGCGGTGCGGGCCGGGAGTCCGCTCCGGAGGACCGGCGCCCCGGCGGATCCTGGGACCCGGGCGCCGGTGCGGGGGAGACCGGCGGGTGGCGCGCGGAGGACGACCGGGGGACGCGTCGGGGGGACGGGGTCGTGTCGGGGCGGGTGGTCGACGGGGCTTTCGTGCCGCGGACCGACGAGGACGACTGGTGGGGGGACCCGGACGACCGGGCCGCGTACGCGGTGCGCCGGGAGCCCGCCCCCGCACCGGCCGGGCCCCCGGCGTACGGCGGGCCCGCCGCGGCGCCGCAGTCGCCCCGGCCGGACGACGAGGACGACGACATCTGGTCGGACGGCCCCGGGGACGACCCCTGGAGCCGGGAGTCGCCGCGCCCCGGGCACGGTGCCCCGGGCCACGGGCGATGACCGCGGGAGGCGCCCCGGCGGCGCCGATCCCCGCCGCGGGGGAGACCCGGTACGTGGCGGAACGGCTGCTCGCCTCCGTCCGCGAGGACGTGGGACGGGCCGACGTCAAGGCGTCGGTGCTGCTCTCCGTCGCCCTGAGCGTCCCGGCCCTGCTGCTCGGCGTGGGACAGCGGCTGCCCGCCCGTCCCTCCCCCCTGTCCCTGGTGCTGGTGGGAGCAGGCGCGCTGATGTGGCTGATCGGCTCGACATCACTCGTTCGAGCGATGCTGCCGCAGAGCGGAACTGAGCGGGTCGGCCCCGGCATCACCTTCTTCGCCGATGTCGTGGCGGTCCATGGGGCCTCGGGGGAACAAGGGGTGGCCGATGCGGTGACCAGGGCCTGTGAGGACCTCACGGCCTGGCTGCTGACGCAGGCGGTGGACATGAGCCACATCCTCGTCGAGAAGTACCGCTGCATCCGCCGGGGGGTCGGCTGGCTGCTGCCGGGGGCGCTGGCTGCGACCGCCGGACTGCTGATCGGCTGACCGGCCACCGGGCCCACCGGCTCGGCCACTCGGCCACGCGGCCACTCGGTCACGCGGCCACTCGGTCACGCGGCCACTCGGAACAGCTGACACACGGCATACGACACGGCGCGCGGACGCCCCGGACGACGGGAACGCACGCGGGTCGTGCGCCCGACATTTCATGAAGTAACAGGATGGTAAAGGGGAGGACGTGAACTCACACATCACCGGATCGGCGCGCGGCGGACCGGTCCGCCCGCGGGGTGCGAGAGGGGCCCGCCGAGCGCGGGTCCGCCGCACCGCCGGTCTGCTGACGGCGCTGCTGCTGGCACCGGCCACCGCGAGCGCGATACCGGCCGGACCCGTCGCCGCGCCGGACGTCTCCGCCCCGGTGGAACTGGCCGTCGCCGTCGACGAGTCCGGCAGCCTGCGCGCCTCCGACGTCGAACGCGAACGGGACGCCGCCGGCCGGATCGCGGTCGGCGAGATCTCCGAGAAGTCCCGCCTCACCGTCCTCGGCTTCGCGAGCGCGGACAACGACGAGCAGAGCCCGGTGGACGAGGTCTGCCCCACCACCGAACTCGACCCGGTGGCCCGGGAGAAGGCGGGCGAGTGCATCGACCGTCTCGCACGACGGGAGAAGGGCACGGGCACCGGCACGGACTTCCCGGCCGTCATCCGACAGGCCGTCACCCGGCTCGGCGAGCACACCGGCGACCGGCCGCGCATCCTCTTCCTGCTCACCGACGGCAAGCTCGACGTGGCCGACAGCCCGGCCTACGGCGCCGACGAGGAGAGCCGGGCGAAGAACGGCGCGCAGGAACTGACGAAGGCCCTGGCCGAGGCCGCCCGCGCCAAGGTGCAGATCTGGCCCCTCGGCTTCGGTGACGCCATCGACGAGAAGGCCCTGGCCGCCATGGCGGCCGGCGGCTACCGCGGCGGGTGCGTGGACCTCCCCGCGGCCCGGCCGCGCGCCGCCGTCGTCCCCGACTCCACGACCCTGGGCAACGCCGTGCAACGGGCCTTCGCCGGAGCCCGCTGCCTGGTGACCGACCCGCCCGTCGAGGACACCCCGCCCGCCGACATCTCCCTGCGGCTGTCCCCGCTCGCCACCCTCGCCACCGTCGTCGTCTCCAAGGGCGACCCCGCGGTGAAGGCCACCTACTACGACCCGCGCGGCAGGAAGGTCGAGCCCGGCACCCGCGCCGACGGCTCCACCTTCCAACTCGCCGGCGCGGGCGGCGAAGTGGAGTCCCTGCGCATCACCGACCCGCGGCCCGGCACCTGGCGGGTCCGCCTGGACGCCCCGGAGGGACACCGCGACCGGCTCGCGAGCGTCGCCGTCCAGTGGCGCGGCGCCGTCCGCTCGTCCATCGTCATGACCCCCGCCTCCCCCCGCCCCGGCGAGACGGCCCGCGTCGAACTGAGCCTCCAGACCCGCGACGGCGCGGGCGTCGGCGACGCCAGGGACCTGCGCAGGCTCAAGGTCTCCGGCAGGCTCACCGGCGAGGGGTTCGCGCCCCGCGCCCTCGACCTCGACGACACCGGCGAGAACGGCGACACCAAGGCCGGCGACGGCCGGTTCACGGGCACCGTGCGGATCCCGAGGACCGCGGACGGCGCGCTCACCGCCGTCGGCGTCCTCGGCGCCGTCGGTCTCACCGCGGACCACCGCCCCTTCCTCACCCGCACCGCCCCCGTCAACCCCGACGTCCGCGCCGAACTCCGGGTCGACGACGCCGAGGCGCACGCAGGCGACAGCGTCCCCTTCACCCTGATGGCCTCCAACGACTCCGGCGAGCCCCGGACCCTGCGGCTGTCCCTGCGGGACGCCGAACCCGGCGCGCTGACGCTCTCCCCGTCGGAGATCACCGTCGCCCCCGGCGGGTCCGTCACCCGCACGGGCCGGCTGACCGTCGGCGCCGGACAGCGGCCCCACCGGATCACGGCCCGGCTCGAGACCGTCGACAGCGAGGACCGTACCCGGCCGCTCGACGCGAAACTGGTCACCGTCGACGTCACCACCGTGCCGCCCTGGTGGCGCCGGGTCTGGGACGCCTGGTGGTGGGCGCTGGTCCCCGCCGCGATCCTGCTGCTCGGCCTCCTCGCCTTCCCGGTGTGGCAGTGGCGGCAGCGCATCACCTACGTCGACCCGGGCGGCCTCCGGCTGCGGCTGACCATGAGGGGCGGCGCGGGAGAACGGACGGCGAGCGAACTGCTCGTCCCCCACGGCCGCGGCCCCTGGTACCGCTTCGACGTCCTGGACGAGCCCGGCACCGACCCCCGGCTGGACCCGCGCCCCGCCGGCCCGTACGCCCTCCAGCGCCACCCCCGCGGCGCCCGGCTGCGCACCCCCGGCGGCGGCACCCAGGACATCCGCCTCGGCGACGACGTCCCCCTCGAGGGCGACGTGGTGCTGCGCGTGGACCGCGGCACCGGCGGCGCGCCGGGGAACCGTACACCCGGCGTCCCGCGGTGGTTCACCCGCCTGGTGCCCCGCCGGCCCACGACCCCGACCGGGACCGGCGGCCAGGGCCGGGACGAGCGGGAGCCCACCGGCCAGGACGCGCACAGCCGGTCCTCCTACGACGACGACCTCAGCGACGCCCTGTGACGACCGGGGCCGGACCCCCGTACACCGGTCCGGCCCCCCGACACCCACCCCACAGCCCCTGTCAGGCCCGCACCCGGGCCTGGGCACTCACCGACGCCGGCGTGCGCCAGCACCCGGCAGGGGGGAACCGAACGATGAAGATCTTCCAGCCGATGCTGTTCGTCGGCCTCGGCGGCACCGGCGGCCTCATCGGCGCCGAACTCGAACGCCGGCTGCGCGCCGAACTGTGCGGCCCCGACGGCACCGCGCTCACCGGCAGCGGCGGACGCCTGCCCTACGAACTGCCGAGCTGCCTGCAGTTCGTGTACGCCGACTACAGCGAGTCCGAACTCGCCCGGCTGCCGCACCTGAGCGCCGACGCGTCCCTGCGCCAGGCGTACGCCCGCACCGCGCGCGCCACCCACGACCTGCTGCCCGCGGACTTCGAGAGCTCTCCCGAAGTGACGAGGATGCTGCGCGCCATCCTCCGCGAGGAGGTCGCCGACTGGCTGCCGCCGCACTCCGGCGAACCCAAGGTGACCCCGCTGAAGAACGGGGCCGGCCAGCTGCCCACCGTGGGCCGCGCCGCGCTCTTCGCCACCCTCCGCAACGGCCCCGCCCCGGTCGTGGCGCCCCTGCACCGCGCCATCGACGCCATCGCCGGCTCCGGAGGCGAGCTCCAGGAGGTGGGCGGCGGCACCATCAGCGGCTGTGATGTCTTCGTGGCGTTCTCCGTCGCCGGCGGCACCGGCGCGGGCATCTTCCTCGACTATCTGCACCTGATCGGGCAGGCGTTCAAGGACAAGCGGTTCAAGGGCGCCCGGATCTACCCCCTCGTGGTCATGCCGTCGGCGTTCCCCGAGGCCAAGGGCGGCGGCCGGGAGGCCGAACTCAACGCCGCCCGCGCCGTGGTAGACCTGTCCCGGCTCGTCGACGAGCAGAACGCGCCCGATGCCGGGACCGAACTCGGCGACACCGAACAGCAGGAGTCCCTGCGCATCCGCTACCCGCAGGTCCACCCGGTCTCGCTGCGGCCCGGCACCGTGCCCACGGCGTTCCTGTTCAGCCCGACGGCCGGCATCCGCCCGGACGACCTGCGCCGCTCCATCGTCTCCCTCGTCCTCTCCCTCGTCGGCACCGACGTCAACGTCGGAGACGGCAAGGGCGGACGCGACGACGACTTCCAGACCTTCGCCGCCACGTTCGTCAACGGCGACGTCAGCCGCCGCACCCGCTCCGCCACGGGCATCGGCCGGCAGGGCATCTCCACCAGCCTGGTCGCCTCCATGACCGCGCCGCTGGACGAACTCGCGGAACTGGTCGCCGCCCGCATGCTCGCCCAGGCCGTCCAGCGGCTGACCGACACCACGGCCCAGGGCCCGCAGGAGACGGCACCGCTGGTGAGGGAGATGTTCACCGCCGCCGGCCTCGGCGAGCTGTGGCGCCGCGACCCCCTCGAGGTGCCCGACCCCGACCCGCTGCCCCGGGGCAGCGGCGAGATCGAGAACGCCCTGCGCAACCGCGTGGAGGAGATGCGCCGGCTGCTCGCCGACCTGGAACGGCGCGTCGCCCATCGCATGCCCACCCTGGTGGAGAGCTTCGCGCCACGCTCCGCCGCCGAGCAACTGCTGCACCAGGTCGACCTGTTCACCCTCGACCGGGTTATCGCGGGAGTGCCCGGCGACCCGGAGGAGGTGGCCAAGCTGGGCTTCCTCGGCATGCTCGACAACCGCCGGCAGGACCCCCGCCGCCCCCGGGGCGTGGACCTCCAGCCGCCGTCCGTGCCCCGTATCCGGGGGCGGGCCGGAGGACTGTCCCGGCCGCGCTGGGGCGACGACGAGGTGGCCGCCGTCATCGCCGACCAGGACCGCTGGTACAAATGGCGGGCCCGCGCCGTGTGGCACCGCGCCTGGAACGAGCAGGAGCCCCGCTGGCGGCAGGCCGCGGTCGCCCTCCAGAACGACGCCCGCGCCCTCGGCGAGGCCTTCCAGAAACACGTCGACGACCAGCCGCGCGCCTACGCCGCCCAGGTCAAGGAGTTGTACGACGACCGCACCGGCGTCTCCTACCTGCTGCCCCCGCAGGGGAACCTGGGCCGCTTCTACCAGGCCCTGATGGAACGTCTGGCCGAGAGCGACCAGCTCGGACCCAACGGGGACGAGGCCGCGCTGCTGCTCAAACTCGTCGACGCCGACCTGCGGCGGGCCGCCTTCGCCACCGCCCGGCACTCCCCGCCCGCCGCCGTCTCCGAGGTCAAGGCCGCCCTCAAGCACCGGATCCAGCGCCTGTTCGCCGAACGCCCCGGCCAGCAGCGGGCCCGCGCCCTGCTGCCGCGCATGGGCACCCTCCTGTCGGCCGCCGCCGGGGACGGGGAGGCGGTCGAGCAGGTCAGCAAGCGGGCGCTCGACCAGTTCGGCTACAAGCTCGCCGGTCTGCTGCCGGCCGCGTTCACCCCCGAGGGCAACGGCCGGCTGAAGGTCCTCATCACCTACCCCGGCACCCAGAGCAGGGTCGCCGTCGAGAACCACCTCGAGAAGGAACTGCGACTGCCCGGCGACAGCCGCCGCACCATCGAGTTCCGCGCCGTGGACACCGACTCGATCACCGTGGTGCTGTTCCGCAGCGAGATGAGCCTCACCGAGGTGCCCGAGGCCCGCAAAGTGCTGCGCCAGTGGGCCAGGGCCCAGGACAGCCGCCGCGACGACGACGTGCTGCGCTGGCGGCAACGGCTCGGACACCGCGACCACTGGCTCGCCAGCACCGCGGAGGACCGCCGGCACATCCTGCACCGGCTGCTGTGCGCGCTGTGGAACGGCCAGGTCGACTTCCAGGGCGACCCCGCCTCCCCGGTCCGGCTGCGCATCCGGCTGCACGACGACCGGAGCTCCGACGCCCCCGGCATCCAGCTCCGGCTCGACGAGTACCAGGACGGCGTCTCGAGCTGGGCGGGCCTGCTGCGGGCGTACGAACGCTGGGCCCTGCTCGCCGAGGAGAACATCGTGCAGAGCTACTGCGGGGTGGTCATGAACGTACTGCCCCACGGCCTGGGCACCTCCGGCAGCGAACCCTCGGAGCTCTACCTCAAGCTGGTCCACGAGGTGGCGCCCCGTCAGCTCGCCCTGCTCGACGACCGGGAGCGGCGCTACGGCGCCCGTGTCGCCGAATGGGTGCGCCCGCTGCGGGAGTTCTGGGCCGACACCCTGCCCGGCGCGCTCGACCTGCCCTTCCCCGACAGCGAACAGGTCGCCCACCCCAGCCTGCGCGAGCTCGAGGAGTGGATGCGCGAGGGCCGCACGCAGGAGCGCGCACCGTACGACGAGGGAGGCCACGGCACCCGGGACGGGTGGGACACCGCCCCCTCCTGGGACCCCCGCCCCTCCCACGACTCCCACGTCACCTGGGACAGCGGGGAGACCGACCACGGCCCCCGGCGCCCGTCCCCGCCCCCCGGCCGCGGCGGCGACCCCTGGGACCGTACGGCGGCTGCGGGCACCGGGCACGGCCACCCCGGCACCGTCCCGCCGGCCCGCTCCGCGCCCGGCGGATACCCCACGGCCCCGGCCGCCGGGAGCGCCCGGGACACGTCCGCCGAGCGGGGTCCCTACCCCGGTCACGAATACCCCGGTCACGAACCGGCCGCTCCACCGGCCGGCCCGCCCGGCACACGGCGCCCGTCCGGACCCACCCGCCTCCGGCCCCCCGGCGCCGACCGCACCGCCCCCGACGCCCCGCGCGCCGACGGCAGGTACGGCGCGCAGGCCGCCGAGGACTCCGACTGGCCGGAGCCCTCCGCACCCGGCCGCACCGAACCCCGCCCCCGGCCCGACCGGACGGCCACCGGCCCCGACCCGCGGACGGCGCCCGGACCGCGCGGCGAGCGGTACCCGGATCGTCCGGGAGAGCCCTGGCCCGCCGACCGCGACGGCGCCCCCGATCCCTGGGGGCCCGCGACCGACGACGTCGTGCCGGCCGCGCCGCCCGCCGGCCGGGCCGCCGCCCGCCCGGCCCACGCCTCCACCCCGGCCGCCGCCCCCGCGGGGCGCCCCGCGATGGCCCCCGCCGCGGCCCGCACGCCCGACTACCCCGTCTACCCCCACGAGACGGAACCCGACGCCGGCTGGCCCGGTGGCGGATCGGCGGCCCCCTGGGGCGTCGCCGGCACCGACGGCGAGGCCGACTGGCCCGACGAGGACTCCGCGCCGCGCACCGCCGGGGACGGACCGGAGAACTGGGAGGACCACGCGTGAGCACGACGGGAGCCCCCGTGGTGGTGCTCGACTTCCGCGAGGGCAGGGACGTCCCCGACGAAGGCGCCGCGCTGCGCCGCACGGTGGCCGAACGCCTGCCCGGCGGCGGCCGCACCGGCAGCGAGGACCTGCGGTTCCTGGTGATCGACACCCCGGACGGACTGACCGCTCACGCCGAGGCGTACGAGCTGGTCACCGCCTCACCGACGCTCGGCTCCGTGGGGCTGCTCTGCCTCGTGGTCGGCGGTCTGCCCGACTCCCGGGACGCGGCCGTGCCGGTCACCGACGGGGCCGGCCGCCGACTGCGCCTGGCATCGGTCCTGCGGTCCGCGGGCACCGGGGTGCTCTGGGCCGCGGACCCCCGCGCGGGCCACGACCCCCGCACCGACGACCCGGACGGAGAGAGGGAGGCCGCCCTCCTCGCCCTCACCGACGTGCTGTGCATCCCGGAGGTCTTCGACGAGGTGCTGGCCGAGCTGCGCGGCACCCAGGTCTCCGTGGCCGCCCTGTCCCTGCGGGTCCTCGAGCACGATCTGTCGGCCGCCGTACGGGAACGCGCCTGGCGGACCGCCCTCACGCGGTTCGCCGGCGACGACGCACCGGGCGCCGCCCAGCCCGCCGCCCAGGACCTGCCGCCGGCCCTCGCCGGACTGCTCGGGCCGGGCCCCGAACGGTTCACGGCCTCGCTGCTGCGCGCCGGCGGGCCCGCCGAGGCCGCCCACCGGTCGTGCGTCCAGGCCCTGAGCGCCCTCGACGAGGCCCGCGCCGACCTCGCCTCCGCCACCGCGCTGCTGACGGGGCGCAGGACGGCCGCGGAGGTGCCCCGGGCCGTCGAACGGGCCGTCGACGCGCTGCGCCGCCACCGCGAGAGTCTCGCCGGAGTGCTGCGCGACACCGGCTCGCCCGGCATCCCCTCCGGCGAGGCGTTCGGCCGGCTCGCCGACGCGGGCATCGAACTGCCCCCGCCGGACGGCCCGTCCCGCGCCGGCGACCCCGGCGGGGGGCTCCAGGGGTTCGCGACCCGGCTGCTCACCTCGGGGCAGCCGCTGCGGGCCGTCGCGGCACGGCTGTCCGCGCTCGCGGAGCGGGTCGCACCGGTGCCCGCCGCCGCCCGCCTGCACGACCTGGAACGCGCCTGCCCCGAGGAGGCCCTGCGACGGGTGTCCGCCGGGCGGCCCCTCTACTTCGCCCGGGCCCGCGCCGGGTACCTGGCCCTCACCGCCCTGATCGCGGCGGTGTCCGCGCTGTGGCCCTGGCCGGGCACCCTGCTCGTCCTGCTGCCGGCGGCCGTGTTCCTCCTCGGCGGGCTGTGCGCGACGGCGGCCCACCCCGGCCGTTCGGCGGGCGGCCGTACCCACCGGGCCGACCTCGCCCGGTCCGTGGCCCTGCTGCTCGGGGCGGTGGCCGGGTTCGCCCTGGGCCGGACCGTCGGCGTGCCGCACCCCGCGGCGCTCGCCGGGGTCCTGCTCGGACTCATCGGCGCGGGCGTGTGCGTCGCCGTGTGGTGGCGGCGGGCGATCGCCCGGTGGTGGGAGGAGACCGGGGCGACGGATCTGCACACCCGTCTGACCGGTCTGGAGACGGTGCTGGCCGACGCGCTCCGCCGGCAGTGGTGGGCGGCGGACGACCGCACCCGCTGCGCCGACGGCGCCAGGACCCTGGCGGCCGTCCTGCGCGGGGCGGCGGCCGAGGCCGAGACGGGGCGGGCCCCCGAGGGCGCGCCCGACGGAACCGCCGGCCGTCCGGCCGGGCAGGACGGCTGGACGGATCCCGACTGGGGCGACGCCCCCTGGGACGACACCTCGTGGGAGGACGGTGACTGGCCCGAGGACGGCCACGACGGCGCACCGGCCGGGCCGGGTCCCGGCCCGCTCTCCGCCGAGGACGCCGGCCCGGGTTCCCCCGTCGGACCCGGACCGTACGAGAAGGCGCCCGGCGCGGGGGTGTTCCCCTCCGGCCCTCCCGGCGCACACCCCGGCACCGGCCACCGGGCCGACCCGCCGTGGCTGGACCGGGGCGCGGGTGACGGCGGTCCGGACCTCGTGCCCACGCTCGTCGCCGACCTGGCGGACGCCACCGTGGACGCCCTGCGCCGCCACGCGGGCACCGCGGGCCCGGACGCCGCCGCGGCGGCCCGCGCGTTCGTCGGGGCGATGGGGACCCCGAGCACGCTGGAGGCCGCCGTACGGCAGGCGATCGTGTCCGCGCGGCTGCACCTGCGGCACAGCGGGGTGGTTCCGGCGCCGCCGTTCGCCCGGCGGGACCGGCTGCGCGGCGACCCGATGGCGCTGCTGGGCATCGGCTCCCAGCGGGTCCGTGAGGCACTCGGGTCCCGCGACCAGCAGGCCGGGCCCCTGCTGCTCTGCCCCCCGGCCCAGTTGTCGCTGCTGAGCCGGGACCCGGAGGAGGCCCGGTCCATCACCTTCGCGCCGCAGGCGGTGCGTTCCGTCGTCGAGACCCGGCCGGGGCCCGACCACGAGGGCGGCCGGACGGCCGACGGCACGGTCGACCGCGTGGTGTGGACGGCGTCCGGACGCTTCGCGGGCCGGATGCGGCTCATCCCGCTGCGCACCGGCGTCGTCGAGAGCGTCCGGGTGCGGACCTGGGCCGACGGCGACGGGGCGGCGTACCCCGGTCCCGAGGGCGGAACCGCCCCGGACACCGGCCAGGAATGGGCGCAGCGGTGAGCCGCGCCGCGACCGCGCCCTCGGGGCGCCCGAACCAACGCAGTGGGGAAGTCACATGGTGAACGACCAACGGCACGCAGCGCACCGGCAGGAGCGGATCGCCCCGCCCCCCGCTCAGCGTGCGGCGCCCGCGTCGCCGGGCGAGAACGGCGTGCGGGACGAGCGGGACGCCGGGCCGGGCCGCACGGCCGACGCGGCACCGGGACGGCAGGACACGGAACAGGAACTGAGCTTCGTCTCCCCGCAGGGCGAACTGCACCGGGTCCTGGCGCGCTTCGGACCGGACCGCCCCCGTGTGGTCCGGCCGCCGGCCGTGGCCCGGCCCGTGCGCTTCAAGGACGGATGGAAGGGCGTCCAGGTACGTCTGCCGGAGGAGGCCGCCGGCGACCGCGCGGCGTACACCCTGCTGGAGGCGGAGATCACCGCCGCGCTCGCCCTGCACCGCGCCTTCGGCGGCACCCGCTTCGCAGGGCTGTTCCCCACCCCCGTCGGCCACGACATGAACACCCCCTCCCCGTTCGTGCTCTACGCCGTCCCCCGGGGCCGTCCGCTGGCCGGGCTGACCGAGGGCGTCTCGCTCGCCGGCCAGCGCGTCGTCGAACGCGACCTGGTGCTGGCCGTACGGCTGATGGACCTGATCGGCCTGGTGCACCGCGGCATCGTGCCCGGCGCCGTGCGCTGGGACGATCACGCGGTCCAGGTGTGGGACCTCGGCTCCGTCGTCCGGACCGGACGGCCCCGCGTCCCGTACGGCGTCCCGCCCTTCGCCTCGCCCGAGCAGCGGGCCGGCGTCGGGGCGACCGAGCCCCGGGACGCCCTGTGGAGCGTCGCCCAGGTGATGCACCAGCTCGTCACCGGCCGCCCGGGCAGCCCCGACGGCCCGCCGGCCGACCTCGCCGCGCACCGCTCGCTGGCCGGGACCCTCAGCCCCGTCTACGCCCGGCGCGCCGAGGACCGGCCCACGCCGGACGCCCTCCTGCGCACCCTCGTGCCCGAGATGGCGGCCGAGGTCGCCGGGGTGCTGCTGCCGGACCCGCTGGAGCAGTACCGCCGGGAGTTCGACGAGACACGACGGCGCAAGCACGCGGCCCTCGCGCTTCGTCCGCACGCCCGTGCCGTGGCCCCGCCGCCCGAGGACGACGGACCCGCCACCGGCCACGGCCACGACTACGGCGGAGGGCAGGCCCCAGCCCCGTATCCCACCGCCCCACCCCCCCATCCCACCGCTGCGCCCGGGGACTTCACCGGCTACGAGTACGAGCCCCGGCCCGACCGCAGCCGGCTGCGCACCTGGATCAGCGGCGGCCGCACATCCGGAACCACCGGGCCCGACCGGGGCCGGTCCACGGGAGGCAACCACCGATGAGCGCACCCGTACCGGGCGACGCCACCGCCCAGGAGATCCTCTGCCCGTACTGCCTGGAGGTCGTCTCCTACGACGAGCGCCAGCTCTTCGTCCGCAACGACAAACAGCAGTACGAACCGCTGCAGCTCGGCCACCGGTCGAGCCCGCTGCGGCTGGCCGACACCCTGCGCTCCGCCTACCAGCGCTGCGCCGACGCCGACGACGTCCAGGCCCACTTCATCCCGGTGCCCTACCTCACCCACGGCAGCCCGCTGACCGTCGCCATGGTCGGTGACTCTGCGACGGGCAAGACGCATCTGCTCACCCAGATGATCGCCGAGATCACCGACGGCGGGCTGGACCCCTACGGAGTGACCTGGCAGTCCGTCAATCCGCAGGACCACAAGACGTTCATGGACGAGCGGGTCGACGTGCTCCGCTCCGGCACCATGCTGGAGCACACCCCGTCCCGGTCGTTCGCCGCGTTCGTCGAGGCGCTGCTGCTCACCGGTCCCGACGGGGTCACCCGGCCGGTCGCCTTCTTCGACCTCAGCGGTGAGGACCTGCGCCGTACCGACGGGGTGCTGCGGTTCATGGTGGGAGTCGACGCGCTGATCTTCGTGGTCGACCCCCTGAGGGCCCTGCCCATGTCCCATCTGGACCCCCTGCGCGGCCAGCTCGGCTTCACCCGGGGCGGCGACCCGGCCTTCCAGACGGTGCTCGACCGGCTGCCGCGCACCGGCCCCTACCTGGGCGTGGCCGCGGCCATGGTGATCAACAAGAGCGATCTGATGCGTTTCGAACCGCCCGTGGACCGCTGGCTCGGCGAGCCGCCGCCCGGCCGGATGTCCGCCGCCCGCTTCCGGGAGGAGAGCCGCGACGCCTACGCCTATCTGCGCGCCCATTCCGGCCCCGCCTGGGTCAGGCCCTTCGACAGCGTGCTGCGCTGCACCCTGCACTTCGCCTCCGCCACGGGCAGCCACGACCACCGGGGCACCTTCGTGCACGGCACCCGGCCCCGGCGGGTGCTGGAACCCCTGGTCTCGGTCCTCGCCATGTGCGGGCTGCTCGGCGACGAGGCCGGGGACGGCCCGGCCACGGTGGGGATGTGAGGCGGTCATGGAACCACGTCCCCACGCCATGGGGCCGCGTCCGGGCGCGGTCACGCCCGCCGCGCCGCGCGACCCCGCCCGGCCGGCCTTCCCCGACCGGGCGACCGACCGTGCGGCCGACCGGGTCGACCAGGTGGTGTTCCGGTGGGCCGGCAACCGCGGGGCCCGCGGGGCCGGGATCGCGGCGGTCGCCCATTCCTGCTCGGAGCGCGAGGCACGCGTGCTGGCCGAGGAACTGGGCCCGGTGCTCAGGGTCCGCGGGAGCGAGCGCCGCACCAGCATCGTGCGGCACCGGCACGGCGAGCGCGTGCTGCTGCTGCGCCGCACTCCCGGCCACGACGACCAGGGGCGCGACAGCACCGTGTGCCACGCGCTGCTCGGTCCGCCGCAGCTGCTGCGCCCGCTGTACTGCCTGAGCCTCGGGACCGTCCCCTGGGCCGAGGACGGCTGGGCCGAACGGGTCGTCGGCGCGATCGAGCCGATGTCCCGGGAACGGCTGCGGGAACTGGCCGGACGGATGAGGGAGCGGCTGGAGGACAACGTACGGCTGGTCGAACTGCCGCTGCGCTGTCTCGTGGCGCAGTTCCTGCGCACCCCGCAGGCGAGGGTGTCGGCCCCCGCCGGGGATCTCGACCGCGCGTTCGCGGAGGCGTGCGCGGTGGCTCCGCCGGATCCGGGGGAGCCGTCGCAGGAGCTGCCGGAGCCGGCGTTCCTCGCCCTGTGGGGGCTGTGCCGGATCTTCGGGCCCTGGCTGGGCGGCAGGGACAGCTGGACGTTCGCCACCTTCGACACGGTGGACGACCACCCGCACCGGGTCGTGTTCGTCCCGTCCTGGCGCGGCTCCCCGGAGGAGGACACCCGGCTGCACAGGATCGACCTGCTGGACACCGGCACCGACGAGGCCGCCCAGATCGCCACCAGCCTGGTGGACCACTATCTGCGCTGGTCCCCGGCCTCGGGCGACTACGTCCGCCCGTTGGACCAGGTGCCCGAGGCGGCGACGGCGCCCGACGAGCAGCGGATCCCGCTGATCGTGAGCCGGCTCTGGCCGGCGCGGGCCGAACAGTTCACCGAGCCGGATCCGACTCCCCGTCACCCCGCCCCCCACGGCGACTCCGGCGCGACGGCCACGGGGCCCACGGGCGGAGCGGACGCGGGCCCGAGCGGGGCCGCGCCCGCCACCACGGGCGGCGGGCCGTACGGGACGCAGCAGCGGGGTCAGCCCGACCGGGCCGGAACTCACCCGAGCGCCCACCCCGTCACCGGCCGGGACCCCGCACCGACGCACGACGCCCACCCCGCCGACAGCCCAGCGGGCTCGACCCACGTCGAACCCGCCACCCCGGCCCCCGACACGGAGGCGACCGCCCACGGAGACTCCGGTCACGCGGGGTCCGGTCACGCGGGGTCCGGTCACGCGGGGTCCGGTCACGCGGGGTCCGGTCACGCGGGGTCCGGTCACGCGGGGTCCGGTCACGCGGGGTCCGGTCACGCGGGGTCCGGTCATGCGGGGTCTGGTCATGCGGGGTCTGGTCATGCCGGGTCTGGTCATGCCGGGTCTGGTCATGCGGCGTCCGGTCATGCCGGGTCTGGTCACGCGGGGTCCGGTGTCATGGGGTCCGGTCATGCCGGGTCTGGTCACGCGGGGTCCGGTGTCATGGGGTCCGGTCATGCCGGGTCCGGTCATGCCGGGGCCGGCCTCACGGGGCCCGGTCACGCCGGGTCTGGTCACGCGGGGTCCGGTCACGTCGGGTCCGGTCACGCCGGGTCCGGTCTCACGGGGCCCGGTCACGCCGAGTCTGGGCACACGGGGTCCGGTCTCCCGGGACCCGGTCAAACGGCGTCCGGCCTCACCGGGTCCGGCCTCGCCGGTGCCGGTCGCCTCGGCTCAGCTGGTGACGGGGCCGGTCCGGGCGGGCCGGTTCACGGGGAGCCCCGTGGCTGGGGGGCAGCCGCGACGGGTGGGGCTCCGGCCGTTCACCCGGCCGGAGCCACTTGGTCGTACCCTCCGCCCGTGGAACAGCCGGTCTTCCCGCCGCCACCTCCCGCACCGCCGCCGCCCTACGTCACGGCCGACCCCTCGTTCGCCGGCCCGTCGCTCCCCTCCGCGCCTCGGGTGCCGCCCCTGGCCGACGGGTCCATGGACCGGCTGACGCGGGCGAGCCGTGCCGAGCTGGAGGCGCACGCGCTGCCCGCGTTCCTGAGCATGGCGTCCGTGGCACCCTCCGCGGTGCCGAAGTGGAAGTGGCGCAGCTCCAAGGAACCCAGGGAGCGTGCCCGGGAGGCGGAGATCCGGAGCCTGGTGGAGGACCTGACGAGGGTGTCCAGCCCCACGGCCCACACCCAGGATCTGCGCCGCTCGGTGGAGGAACGCCTGGAGCGCGCCCACCACCAGGACCTGCTGCTCGTCCTGGAGGAACGGATGACGTACGGCGCGCAGAACATGGTCCTGGAGCGGCTCCCACAGGCCGTACGCGTGGACGACGCGGCCCACGACCTGCTGCGGCACCTGCTCGCCGTGGACTTCGTGGTGACGCCCGCCCCGGGGGACGAGGCGCTTCACGAGCTGCACATGCGGCGCGTCGCGAGGATGGTCTGCTGGTTCTTCCAGTGGCTCGTGCCGCCCCGCGCCGAGGCCCACGCGGAGGCGCTCGCCCGCTTTCTCGGCGGACTCGCCTTCGACGAGGGCCGGATGGCCCGGCTGGTCGTCGAGGAACTGCTGATCGACGTGGCGCACGACCGGATACCCGAACTCCCGGGCCGGGTCTGGCTCGCCGTCGTCCGCGGACTGTACGAGCGGTGCGGCGGCTCCGGGTCCCCCCGGGTCCCGGCCCCCTGACGCTCCTCCGCCGCCCGCGCGACGTCGATACGATGACGGGTCGCAGAAGCGTCGGCGGCGGAAGGGAGACAGGGGCGTGACGGACGACCGGCAGGGTCCGCGGCGGCGCAGACAGGGCGAGCTGGAGGCGCTGGTGCTGTCGGTGCTGGGCGAGGCGGAGGAACCGGTGAGCGCGGGCTGGGTGCAGGAGCGGCTCGGCGGCGACCTCGCCTATACGACGGTGATCACCATCCTGACCCGGCTGCTCGCCAAGGGCGTGGTGACCCGGGAGCGGGCGGGCCGGTCCTTCGTCTGGACGCCGGCCTCGGACCAGGCCGGTCTCGCGGCGCACCGGATGCGCAGGGTGCTGGACGCGGAGAGCGACCGTGAGGCGGTGCTGGCGAGCTTCGTCGCCGGTCTCGGTCCGGACGACGAGCGGCTGCTGCGCGAGCTGCTGGGCCGCGCCGAGGGCGAGTGACGGGGAAGGCCCGGTCCGCATGGGCGTGTTCGTCTTTTTACCGGGTGGTGGGCACCGCGCGGTTGCCGGGCAGTCCGCTGCCGGACGCTGGTCGGAGGCGGCGAACTCCGCCGTGACCATGTTCTTCATCCTGTACGCCGCGACACCCCTGTAGGGCGGCCGGCCCGGTGCCGGCCGCCCCGCTCCTCGATCGGTCAGAGGTCGAACTCGTGCGGAGGCAGGTCCAGGGTGAAGCAGGCCTCGCGGACGACGGCCTGTTCGGTCTTGTCGAAGTCGCCGTCGGCGCCGCCGATGACGATGCCGATCTGGATGACGGCACGGGCCTCGGCGGGCTTCTTCTTCGCCTTGGCGATCTCCTGGAGCACGCTCACCTTGCCGAAGTCGAAGTCGGCCGTCAGCTTGTTCAGGTTGTCGTCGAAGCGGCGCTGCAGATCCGTGGCGTCGAAGTTCTGCAACACCTCGTTGGTGGCGATGAGTTGGGCCACGCGGCGCCGCTCGGACGGGTCGATCGTGCCGTCGGCGGCGGCGACCAGGGCGCACATCGCCATGCTCGCATCACGGAAGGCGCCGCTCTTGAGGTCGTTCTTCTTCGCCACGAGCTGCGTCTGCATCGACGAAGCGGATTCCTTGATGCGGTCCCACAGGGCCATGAGAACTCCATACGGTCGCTCGGGGCCGGCCGCTCCGGGGGCGGCCGCCACCCCTTCAATATCTACAACAATGTAGAAACGAATGAGGGGGCGGGCAAGTTCCCGCTGTCGCCGCCCCGCCCGTTCAGCTCCGCGAGTTGCCGAACAGCAGGCGGTAGCCGACGAGGAGGACCAGCGCGCCGCCGACGGCCGCGCCCCAGGTGTAGAGGTCGAAGAACTGGTTCTCCACCGGGCGGTCGAGGAAGCGGGCGGAGAGCCAGCCGCCGACGAAGGCGCCCGCGACGCCGATGAGCGTGGTGCCGATCAGACCGCCCGGGTCGCGGCCGGGCAGCAGGGCCTTGGCGATGGCTCCGGCGAACAGGCCGAGGATGATCCAGCCGATGATGCCCATGTCGTCGTTCTCCCGTCCGGTCGGTCGGGCGGTGCCCGTCCGCAGTGTGAGTTGCCTGTTTGCGCAAGCCTAGAGATAAGAGAAGGGCGGAGCGAGCCCGTCCGGGCCGCTGGGCCCGAGTCGTCGCGGTTCTGTCACTCCTTCAGGACATTGCGCGAACCGCCCACCGTGGGCGGCTCCTTCGGTGGCCCCCGGTGTCGGTGCCGACGCCTACACTGGGTACACGCACGTGCGTCGGTGGTGACGCGGAAGGGACGGGAGAGGGCTGTGGCAACCAGCGTCGGTCGCTTCGAGGACCCGTCCGCCGAGGTGCTCGACGAGGCGGCCGCCGCGTTCGGTCTGCTCGCCGCTCCGGCCCGGCTGCACCTCATGTGGGCGCTGTCGCAGGGCGAGAGCGACGTCACCCGCCTCGCCGACCGGGTGGGCGGCGCGCTCCCCGCGGTCAGCCAGCATCTGGCGAAGCTGAAGCTCGCCGGACTCGTGGGCTCCCGCCGCGAGGGCCGACGGCAGGTCTACTACGTCGACGACCCGGACGTCGTGACGGTGGTGCGGGTGATGGTCGGCCAGTTGACCGCCCGCTCGCACCAGACCTCCGCCCCGGTACGGCGCCTGCGCGGCACCGGCGCCTGATCCGGCCGGAATCCCGGGGCCCGTCGACCGCTCCGCCCCCCCGGAGGCGAAAGCCGCCCCGGGGGTTGCATGAGATCCCTCACCTGTGAATTCGCCCAGGATCCGCCCTGCTCAGGCCAGGGCTTTGTTAGATTGCGCAACTACGCAAGCAACCTCGATCTTGATTCCGGCCTCTACCTCTGTGCATCCGTACACCGCCGACCGTTCGTGGGAGTGGTAAATGAGCGACCCGTGGGACGGTCCGGCCGGTCAGGTCACGCGCAGCCGCACCGGCAGGGTGCCCGGCCAGCGCACCGCCTGGCCCGACGAACCGCTTCCGACGGGCGGGCGGGCCGCGGCACGGGCGGCCGCCCGCCGGCGCGGCGGCCGCGGGGCGCGGCGGAACCGGCCGGTGCGGCGCGGCAGGCGGGTGCTGCGGATCCTCGGGCTGTGCCTGGCGGTCCTGGTGCTGGCCACGGCCGGTGCGGGCTGGTGGTTCTACCAGCATCTGAACAGCAACATCAACAGCGTCTCGATCGACGGCAAGGGCGGCAAGGAGAAGGCCGACGCCTTCGGCCGCACCCCGATCAACATCCTGGTCATGGGCTCGGACGGCCGTACCAGCAAGGCGGACTGCAAACTGGGCGGCGGCTGCTCGCAGACGGGGGTGCAGTCCGGCCACGGCAACGCGGACGTGCAGATGGTGGTCCACATATCCGCCGACCGCTCCAACGCCACCGTGATGAGCATCCCGCGCGACACCATGACGAACGTCCCGGCCTGCAAGGACAGTGAGACCGGACAGTCCACGTCCGGCTACTACGGCCAGATCAACAGCGCCCTCCAGTACGGCCCGGCCTGCCAGGTGGCCACCATCCACCAGCTCACCGGCATCCCCATCGACCACTTCGTCAAGCTCGACTTCTCCGGCGTGGTCAAGATGTCCGACGCGGTCGGCGGTGTCTCCGTGTGCGTCAGCGCCAACGTGTACGACACCTACTCGCATCTGAAGCTGTCCAAGGGCACCCACACCCTCAAGGGCGTCGCGGCCCTGGAGTTCGTCCGCTCCCGGCACGGCTTCGGCGACGGCAGCGACCTCGGCCGTACCGTCTCCCAGCACATCTTCCTCAGCGCGATGATCCGCAAGTTCAAGAGCGCGGGCACGCTCACCGACCCCACCGCGGTCTACAGCCTCGCGGACGCGGCCACCAAGGCGCTCACCGTGGACGACGGCCTCGGCAGTGTGAAGAAGCTGATCGGCCTCGCGGACGATGTGAACAAGGTCCCCACCAAGCGGATGACGTTCACCACCATGCAGACGGCGCCCGACCCCTCCGACAGCGACCGGGTCGTGGTGGGCGCCGGCGCCAAGACCCTCTTCTCCACCATCGCCAACGACCAGTCGCTCACCACCGGCTCCGGCAAGAAGTCGGCGGCGGCCTCCGCGACGGCGAAGGCCACCGCCTCGGCGGTCCCCGCGTCCGAGGTCGCCGTCACCGTGGAGAACGGCACCGAGATCACCGGCCGTGCCTCCACCGTCGCCGGTGCCCTCACCGACGCGGGCTTCGACTCGGGGACGACCACCGCCAACGCGCCGAGCCCGGCGGCCACCACGACCCTCACCTACGGCACCGGCCAGAAGGGCGCGGCGCAGACGGCCGCGAAGACCCTCGGCCTGCCGTCCTCCCATCTGAAGCAGGGCAGCGGAACGGGCCTGACCCTGGTCATCGGCAGCGACTGGCCGAGCGGCACCACCTACCCCGGCGGCACCGCCTCGCCCGCGCCCGCCGACACCAAGGCCGCCGTCTCCCGCGCCCACGCCCAGACCGCCGACGAGGCCAAGAAGTGCGCCGAGGTCAGCCCGTACAGGACGGTCGCCCTCAACGGCGTCCCCATGACCCCCACCCAGGCCTACGCGGAGGCGCGGAACAAGCCGGACTCGGACGACTGACCCCCGCCCGCCTCCGGTCCCCGTTCAGCAGGGCTTGCGCCACACCCCCAGTTCCAGCTTCTTCTGCATCGACGACAGCTTCAGCCGCCGCGACTCGGCGCAGAACCTGCTCGTGGGCTCGGCGTACTCCACGTGGAAGACCGCTTTGCCGGCGTCGACGAACGGGGTGAGCCGCGCGCACTCGCCGTACTGGGCGCACTCCTCGTTGACCGCGAAGTCGAAGTCTGCGAGGAGGTCGGGGATCTGCGGCAGGTCGTTCTTCAGCCCCACCGACATCCCGCGCTCGTGCGCCAGAGCGGCGATCATACGGTTGTAGCGGAGCTGGTCGCGCGCGGTGAGCGGGAAGCCGGTCCGGTTGCCGTAGCCCTCCACCAGGTCGGGCTCCACCGCGTCGAAGCCCTTGTCACGGCACATGTCGAAGCGCCGCTCCATGATCGGCCGCAGCACCGAGAGCCTCCGGATGTCCAGCCAGCGCTCGCCCGCCCAGCCGTTGCGCTCACCCAGCACCGACGTCGGGAACTCGTCCCGGTCCGACCGGAAGTCCTCCCACGCCCCGACGTTGATGTAGCAGATGACCTTGCGCCCGTCCCGGTGCAGCCGGGCCACGTCCGCGGCCGTGTTCTCGAAGCCGTCGATGTCGTAGACCGGCACGTCCACCGACGGGTCGACCCTGCTGTTGAGCTGCCACTGCCACGCCAGCCCCGGCCGGGGCTTCCACAGCGCCCGGGTCGACGAGTCCGCCGTACCGGAGGGCGTACCGGAGGCCGACGGTCCGCCCTCGCCCCCGCCGCCCGTGCCGGAGCAGCCCGCCAGCGCCAGCGCACCCGCCAGCAGGATCGCTCGTACCCTGTACCTCATCATTCCGTTCCGCTCAGTGCGGGGGTCAACTCACCCCAGGGATTGGGAAGTTCGCCGGTGACGGGACCGCACACCGCCGCGCCCCGCTCACCCGCGGTACGCACCGCGAGCGGCACCAGCGCCGCCGGGACGCCGTACACCAGATGGCAGAGCCGTCCGGGCGCCTGCCGCGCGGTCCAGTCCGGGCGGGTGAACGCCGAGACGTACGTGGACCAGTGGCCCTCGAAGGTGACCGTCAGATCGGCGAGCCGGGCGTAGCCGGGCGCCGGGTGGACCCCGGGGTTGAGGACGACCGTCCCCGCGCCCGTCCGGCGCACGCCCCTCACCAGCGCCCGGCAGGCGGGCAGCGCGTCCGGGGTCGCCGTCACCTGGTCGAGGAAGCAGCCGTCGACCGCGTACCACTCCCGGTGCCGGCGCACATCGGCCACCACGTCGGCGTGCTCGCGCACCCCGTAGTCGGTGTCGACGTACCCGAGGACGCGCGCGCCCGCCTCCCTGAGGGCCCCGGCCGCCGCGGCGAACGCGGGGTCGGGGCCCTTGCCGGGCCCGTTCGCGGGGTTGAGGATCACGCCGTACGTGCGCCCCGCGCCCCGGATCAGACGGTGCCAGGCGCCCGGATCCTCGGCGGGGTGCACGTACAGCGGAATCAGCAGGCTCACGGCGTGCCGTCGCCTTCCCACAGCGCGGCCAGCGCCTCGTCGAGGGTGTGCGCGGGCCGCCAGCCCAGGGCCTGCTCGGCGGCCGCGATGGCGGAGCACTGCCAGGACACCTCGCCGGAGCGGACCGACCGGCCGCCGCCCGTGCTCTCCTCGACGCGGCCGCGGAAACCGGCCTGCGAGGCCAGGCCGAGCACCAGCTCGCGCACCGGGACGGCACGGCCCGCGCCGATGTTCAGGATCCCCGGCAGCGGGCCCGGCGCGGTGACGGCGAGCTCGGCCGCGCGCGCCACGTCCCGTACGTCCACGAAGTCACGGTGGGCGGACAGATCGCCGAGCCGCAGCACCGCGTCCGGGTCCCGGCCCGCCTCCCGCAGCAAACCCGCCAGCCGGCCCGGCAGTCCGGCGGGCGGCGCCCCCGGCCCCACCGGGTTGCCCACCCGCAGCACCACCGCGTCCAGGCCGGACGCGGTCACCACCGCCGTGCCCGCGAGCTTGGTCGCGCCGTACGGGCCGACGGGGCAGGTCGGACCGGACTCGGTCGCCGGGCTGCCGGCGACGCCGGGACCGTACTCGGCGGCGGAGCCCAGGTGCACCAGCCGGGCCCCCGGCGCCGCCTCCCGCAGCGCCGCGCACAGCACGGCCGGGCCGCGGGCGTTGACCTCGGCGAGCGTCACGGCGTCACCGCCGGTCGCGCCCGCGCAGTTGACCACCGCGTCGGGCGCGGCGAGGGCCAGGGTCCCGGCCAGCTCCTCGGCGCGGACCGTGGCGAGGTCGACCTCGTGGTCCGCGCCGGGGGAGCGGCCGGCGCCGAGGACCAGCGCGCCCGGCAGGGCCCGCAGTCGTGCGGCGACGTGGGCCCCGAGATAGCCGGTGGAGCCCAGGACGAGAATGCGCATCGGGTGCTCAGGCTCCCTTGAGGAGATGGGACTTGCGGGTGGTGAACTCCGCGTTGGCGCGGTCGTAGTCGTCGGGGCGCCCGATGTCCAGCCAGTAGCCGTCGAACTCGTAGGCGTGCGGCCCGTTCTGAGCGCTTATCAGGTCGAGGACCAACTCGTCGAAACCGAGCGGCAGTCCGGCCGTGTAGCCCTCCAGCGTCGAGCGGGACAGACCGTAGACGCCCATCGAGACGCGGTAGTCCATGCTGGGCTTCTCGGTGAACGCGACCACCTTCGAGGAGTCGGTGGTCAGCACCCCGAAGTCGATGTGCACCTTGCGGGCGTAGGTGGCGATGGTCAGCGGCGCCCCCGACGCGCGGTGCGTGCGCAGGACGTCCGCGTAGTCGAGGTCGGTCAGGACGTCGCCGTTCATCACCAGGAACGTCTCGGGCAGGTCCTCACGCAGGGTGAGCAGCGGGCCGAGGGTGCCGAGCGGGCTCTCCTCCGTGGCGTAGTCGATCCGCAGGCCCCAGGCGGCTCCGTCACCGACGTAGGCGCGGATGATCTCGCCGAGGTGGCCGATGGCGATGGTGCAGCTCGTGAAGCCGGATGTGGCGAGCTGGCGCAGCACGATCTCCAGGATCGCGTGCTGGTCCCCGATGGGCACCAGCGGCTTGGGCAGCGCGGTGGTGTAGGGCCGCAGCCGGACGCCTTTGCCTCCGGCCAGAATCACTGCGTGCACGGACTCCTCCTTCGTGTCCTTGGGTGTGGGTGTGCGGGGGTGGTCAGATGTTGTAGATGCCGGTCTTGTAGCGGGCCAGATGGGCCGGGTCGCGGAAGAACTCCACGGTCTGCGCGAGGCCTTCCTCCAGGGTGTGCGCGGGCTGCCAGCCGGTGGCGGCGGCGAGCCGGCTCGCGTCCGCGACCAGCCGCATCACCTCGGAGTTCGCGGGCCGGATGCGCGCGGTGTCCTCGCGGACGTCGAGCGCGGTGTCCATCACCTTCCCGATCAGTGCGACCAGGTCGCCGACCGAGATCTCCCCGCCGGTCCCGGCGTTGAAGGTGCGGCCCACCACCCGTTCGGCGGGCGCGGTGCCGACGGCGAGGAACGCCCGCGCGGTGTCCTTGACGAAGGTGAAGTCCCGGGTGGGCCGGAGGTCGCCCAGGGTGAGGGTGCGTTCGCCGGCCGCCACCTGGCCGATCACGGTGGGGATGACCGCGCGCATCGACTGGCGCGGCCCGAAGGTGTTGAACGGCCGCAGCGTCACCACGGGAGTGTCGAAGCTGGCGTGGTAGCTGTCGGCCAGCCGGTCCCCGCCGGCCTTCGAAGCGGCGTACGGGGACTGGGTGTTGATGGGGTGGTCCTCGGTGATCGGCACGGTCCGCGCGGTGCCGTACGTCTCACTGGTGGAGGTGTGCACCAGCCGGGGCGTGCCCAGCGCGCGCACCGCCTCCAGCACGTTCAGCGTGCCGGTGACGTTGGTGTCCACATAGCTGTGCGGTGCCCGGTACGAGTACGGGATCGCGATGAGCGCGGCCAGGTGGTAGGCCGTGTCGGCCCCTTCGAGCAGGCCGCGCACCGAGCCCGGGTCCCGGACGTCGCCCAGGACGATCTCCACCTGGTCGAGGACGTCCGGGTGCAGGGTCTCCAGCCAGCCGTACGAGGAGAACGAGTTGTACTGGGCCATGGCCCGCACCCGGTGCCCGGAGGCGACCAGCGCCTCGGTGAGATGCGAGCCGATGAAGCCCTCGGCCCCGGTGACGGCGGCGAGCGGTGTGGAGGTCAACTCCGGTGTTCCTTCCGATGGTGCGTGTGCGTGTGCGTGTGCGTGTGGGGGGGTGGGTGGTGGAGCGTGGGGGTGGGTGAGAACGTCGTGGGCCGTGGCGAGCGCGGGGCGCTCAGGCGTGCGGCGCGGGACGGCCGAGCTGCCACAGCGCGTACGCCGTCAGACAGAGCGCGGCGACGCCGCAGGCCAGCCGGAGCGCCGCGCCCGGGCCCGGCGGCAGGCCGAGGAGGGCGACCGTCCCGGCGCCGCCGGCGGCGGCGAGCGAGACGACGGCCGACGGCCAGGCGGCGCCGAACGCCTGCAGCAGCAGGGCGGTCCACAAGGCGGCCGCGAGGAGCAGCAGCGCGGTCGGCGGGGCCCCGGTGACCAGCGCCGCCGGCACCAGCGGCAGCAGATAGGCGAGCAGACAGACGGCGAGGACGCCGGCCGAGCGCAGCAGGAACCCGGCGGGGGTCGCGGTAGCGCGCAGGGCGGCCACCGACAGACCACGGTAGCGGTACAGCAGCCACTCCGCGGGCCCCATGCTGAGGGTCAGCACGAGCACCGCGTACGGCTCCTCGCGCGCCTCCAGCAGCACCAGCACCCCGGCCGCCAGCCCGAACAGGCCGTACGGCACCGACCACATGAGGCGCGGGCGGGCCCCGCCGGGCGCGGCGGGCGCGGTCAGCGCCGTGCGCAGCGCCAGGCCGGTCACGGCGAGCGTGGCCAGCAGGGCCAGCGCCGGCAGCGCGGCCCGCAGCGGCTCGCCCGGTTCCCACCACGGCAGGACGACGGCACCCGCGATCAGCGGGCAGAGCGCGGCCAGCAGCAGCCGCTCCCGTGCCAGTACCAGCAGGACGCCCGCCGCCGCCAGATACAGCGACTGGGCGGCCGCGGCCAGGATCACCGGCCCGCTCCCGGCGAGCGGCGCGGCGGCCGCGGTGGCGAGGGCGGCCCCGAGGGGCGCGCCGGCGAGCAGCGTACGGCCCGCCTCGCGCCGCCCGGTCGCCCCGCGCAGATGGGCGCGGTGACCGAGCCCCTGCCCCCAGGCCCAGGAGATCAGGCCCGCCACGATCAGCGCGGGGGCGTGCGCTCCGGCGTCCCACAGCGGCCGGGTGAGCGGATAGGCCAGTCCCGGCAGGGCGAACAGCACGCCCCGCAGCAGACAGCGCACCGTGTCCGGGCGCCATACGTCGGCGGCCGGGGCGGGCTCCGGGAAGGTCCGCGGCACCCGCTCGTACAACGCGGCGGCCAGCGAGAACAGGCTCGCATGGCCGTACTCCTCCTTGATCGAGGCGGCCGACAGGCCCTCCGCCTCCAGCAGCGCGGCCACCTCGTAGGGGTGGACGGCGGGCCCGACGCGGTCGGCGAGTTCGGCGGCCAGCCGGCTCACCGCCTCCTCGTCGGGGCCGTGCCGGGGCAGCCGGAGGGCGAGCGTGGCGTCGTCCGCCAACCGGCGCGGCCGACGGCGCGGGGGACGTGTCTCGGCGAGCCGCAGCGCCAGCGTGTCCTGTTCGGACCCGCCGGGTTCCAGGGAGATCGGCCCGCTCATCCGGCGACCGTGCCGACCGGAGCGAGCGGACGGGGCGGCACGGGTATCGCCGCGGGTTCCCGCGCCGCCGTGGGCAGTTCGAGGTAGAGGGAGCGGAAGGTGTCGACGGTCCGGCGCAGGGTGAACTGCTCGATCACCCGCAGCCGGGCCGCCTCGCCCATCGCGCGGCGCCGTACCGGGTCGCCCAGCAGCTCCAGCGCGGCGGAGGCCATCGAGCGGGGGTCGCGGGGCGGTACCACGAGCCCGGTGTCGCCGACCGCCTCCCGCACTCCGCCCACATCGGTGGAGACGGTCGTCCGCCCGCACGACATGGCCTCGATCAGCGTGAACGGAAAGCCCTCGCTGATGCTGGACAGCATCACGACGGTGCCGGCCGCGTAGGCGTCCTTGATGTCGTCGACCCGGCCCTCGAAGGTGACGGCGTCCGCCTGTCCCAGCTCGGCGGCGAGCGCCTCGCACCGCTCGCGGTACGCCTCCCCGCCGCGCGGGGTGCCGCCGAACAACCTCAGGCGGCAGTCGGGGAGTTCGGCCCGGACGAGCGCGAAGGCCCGGATCAGGGTCTCCAGGTCCTTGATCGGGTCGACCCGGCCGGCCCAGCTCAGGGTGAGCGTGTCGGGCTCGGGCCCGGCGGGCGGGAACGCGGCCGGGTCCACGCCGTTGTAGACGGTGCGGATGGACTCCGGGGCGGCGCCGCCCTGCTCCTCCCACAGCCGGTTGTAGCGGTTGCCCGGGGTGATCAGGGCGGCCCGCCGGTAGGTCTCCTCCGCCAGCAGCCGGAAGAAGCCGAGGACGACCGCCTTCACCGGCCAGCGGTAGGGCGCGGTGCGGTAGCCGAGGTAGCGCTCGCGCAGATACACGCCGTGCTCGGTCAACAGCAGCGGTACACCGTGCCGTTCGTGGGCGGCGAGGCCCGGCAGGACGGCCACTCCGCCGCTGACCGCGTGGGCCACCCCGGTCTCGGGGGCGGGTGCGGCGAGCGGGCGCAGGGCGTGCTCCAGGAGGGCGGTCGCGGTGAGCGCGTCGTGCAGGGTCGGGCGCGCCTCGCGCACCGCGAGGCCCGGCCGGTTCCACACCGAGGTGAGGATCGCGATCGCCCGGTCGCCCCGCAGGAACGGGCCGAGCGCTCCGTCCGCCGCGGCCCGGCCCAGCGTGTACAGGGCGGGCCCGAAGCGGTCCTCGGCGCGCGGGTCGAGCAGGGCGGTGAGGAACTCCTCGTAGCAGCGGGCGAGCCGGGCGCGGGCGCGGCCCCGGGGCGCGCGGCCCTCGGGCGGGTCGCCCCACATCGGGACGGACAGCACGCGCGAGACATGGGCGGGCAGGTCCCAGACGACGGCCTCGCGTCCGGTGCCGGTGACGGCGATGACGTCGAAGTCGATGTCGGGCATGCCCTGGACGAGTTGGTCGCACCAGACGCTCACACCGCCGTGACTGTGCGGGTAGGTGCCTTCGGTGAGCAGGGTGACGCGCGCCGCGCCGGAGCGGCGCGCGCCGTGGGGAACGTGCATCGGTGGGCTCCACGGCCGAGGTGTGGGGTGGTTCGTGCCCGGTGAGCCCCTGGCAGGGCCCACCGGTGGTCCGGCCGCTGTCGGCGGCCGGAGGTTCCTTCGGTCGGTCGGTGCGCCGTTCAGTTGTCCGCGGTGTACGGGACCTGCTCGGTCACGCCCGCCGGGACCCGTGTGTCCGGTGCGGGCCCGGTGGCCGTGGGCGGCTCGGAGGTGTCGGCGGCCGGGGCCGCGGCGGAGGCCGGCAGGGTGAGCGTGAGGGGGGTGCCGGCGGAGGGCGTCCAGCCGGACACCCCGCCCGCGTACGCCGTCCCGAAGGCGGCGCCCGCCAGGGTGGTGCCGCTGGGCAGGGAGGCGGTGACGTCCACCCCGTCCGGTGCCTCGACGGTGACGGTGTCGCCGATGCGGTAGGCGGTCACCCGGTCGTCCCGCACGGCGGCCTGCCAGGCGGCCCGGCGCTCGAGCTCGGTGCCGATGTCCTTCATCCGCAGGTTCACCACCGGGGTGTCGTCCGCGAAGAGGGCCCGGTAGCCGTCGAGGACGCCGTCGAGGACGGGATAGGCGAGGCGGTCCTCGGCGAGGTTCGACTGATGGATGTAGTGCGGCCTGGGGTCGTTGGCGAGGACGTGTCCGAGGGCGATGCGGGTCTCGCGCGGCACGATGTGGTCGGTGTAGCCGGTGGCGGGGTCCAGTGGGGCCGGGAGGCAGGTGGTGGTGGCGGGATTGTCCTCGCAGACGCCGCTGCCGCCCTGCGCCCGGGCGGTGTAGAGCCAGTTGTACTCGTCGACCTGTTCGACCGCCCTGCCCGCGTTGTAGAAGACGTTCATCGGATGGCGGGGGACGGTGGTGGCGGCGCCGAGCCGGCGCTGGTCGGGTTCACGGGAGGCGTCGGAGCCGAGCCAGTCGACGCCGTTGTCGGCGAGCGCGAGCGCCAGGTTGGGGTTGTCCACGGGCTGCTGCGGCAGCACTTTCGTGCCGGAGTGCTCGCCGGTGACCAACTCGTCGTCGTCCAGGGGGAGTCCGTTGGCCTGCCCCCAGGTGCGGTTGTTCGCGATCTGGTCGGAGATCTCGGTCCGGCTCACCCACCGGGTGGAGCCGTCGGCGTCGGTGGAGCACTTCCACGGCACCACCGTGGTGTCCTGCACACAGCCGAGGAAGGGGTGCGCGTAGGTGTGGTTGATCCAGCGGAACCGGTCCCTGTCGGCGAGGAGTCGGTCGGCGAGGGCGTCGGCCCCGATGTTCGCGGTGCGGGTGTCGACGGTGCCGGCCGCGTTGTAGGCCAGGTCCAGGGTGAAGTCCCTGCTGGTCTGCCAGGCGGCGGCGTGGGCGGCGTCGGCGGCGGTCATCCGGATCGGGTCGGGGGTGGCGCCCGGGTCGGCGCAGTCGACGTCGCCGGGGGTGCAGTCGAGGGCGGAGTTCCAGCGGTCGTCGGCGGCGAACACGTCGTCCACGTGCACGGCGAAGTAGTTGCGGGAGGAGCCGAGATGGACACCGCCGGTCATCCACTCCACGATGCCGCGGGCCAGCAGCCGGAACTGCTGCTGGTACCGGTTGTAGACGAAGGTGACGACCAGCTCGCGCCGCCCGTCGTGCCGGTACTCGCCCACCAGGGAGCCCCGGGTCGACCGCCCGGGGATCGGGGCGTCGACGTACGGGGTGAAGTCGGCGCCCGGCGCGGGCGTCGCCAGGTAGGCGTAGCTCTCCCCGACGGCCGGGTCGTTGTCCTCGAAGGGCACCGCCCCGTCGAGGTAGCCGAACGGCCCGGACCTCCCGGCGGTGGTCACCGCGGCCTGTACCCCGTCGAGCCCGCCGGAGTAGCCGCCGTGCACGGGGTACTGCAGTCCCGCTTCCGGACGCGCGTAGGTGTAGGCGTCGACCTGGGGGATGCCGTAGGTCTGTTCGTAGGCCGCGAGGGCCGCCATCTCGGGCGAACCGGCCTCGAACGGGTTGTCGTCGGGCAGCACGACGGCCTGGAACCGGGCGCGGGGCCGGCCGTCGACGGTGTCGGCGAGGAAGGCCGCGTCGATGATCGGCCGGCCGGACCGGGTGAGGTCGATCTCGGTGTACGGCGTCCCCGCCGCCGTCAGTTCCGCCGCGATGGCCCCGGTGGCCGGGCCGCCGTCGCTCACCAGGAGAACCCGCAGGTCGACGCGGGGTGTGGCGGCGTCGGCACGAGCCGTGCCGGCCGGCAGGCCGAACGCGGCGATGAGCGCGCCCACCGTGAGCGCGGTGGTGCGTGTGGTCCGCTTCATGCGGTGAAGTCCCCTCCCCCGGGCAGGGGCGGGCACGGCTCCCCCGGAGCCGGCGTACCCCCTTGCGGGACGCCGGCTCCCCCTCCGAGGCCGGTCGTCTCCGCATCCGTGGCGTCAACTTAGTGAGGAGTCCGTGGGGGTTGTGTGATCTTGCCGTGAAACATGACGGAAAAGTGCACTTGAGCCCTTGGTTCGACAGACAACCGAATCATCTGCTTTTCCGTCCGCGATGCCGGCGGGGCGCGTCGGGCGCAAGCGCTTCATGTGCTGGTCGGGGCCTCGGGTGGGGGGGCGGCGGATCCCGGGTGACCCCCGCCGAACCGCCAGTGGTCCATACCGCGGGGGACGGCCGCGATCAGGCCGGAATTCGGTCACTCTCACGGGGGAACGGGGCCTTTGGGGGATCCTTGATCCTCTGCACATCCCCCGTACCGTCGACCTTCACGCGGACGCCATCGCACCCTTCCCCGACGTTCGATGCCCTTGGAACACTCGCATCCCGTCACGTGAGACCCGCCTTCCGCACGAGAGGTCCCTCACCCATGTCCGAGGTCAACCGGCGTCGCTTCCTCCAACTCGCGGGCGCCACCACCGCGTTCACCGCGCTCTCCGGCAGCATCGAGCGCGCCGCCGCGCTGCCCGCGAACCACCGCACGGGGTCGATCGAGGACGTCGAGCACATCGTCGTCCTGATGCAGGAGAACCGCTCCTTCGACCACTACTTCGGCACGCTGAGGGGCGTCCGCGGCTTCGGCGACCCGCGCCCGGTGACCCTCGCGAACGGCAGGCCGGTCTGGCACCAGTCCGACGGCACCAAGGACGTCCTGCCCTTCCACCCCGACGCCGACGACCTGGGGATGGCCTTCCTCCAGGACCTCCCGCACGGCTGGAACGACGGCCACGCCGCCTTCCACGGGGGCAAGTACGACGGCTGGATCGCCGCCAAGTCCGCGACGACGATGGCGTATCTCAACCGCCAGGACATCCCGTTCCACTACGCGCTGGCCGACGCCTTCACCCTCTGCGACGCCTACCACTGCTCGTTCATCGGCTCGACCGACCCCAACCGCTACTACCTGTGGACCGGTTACACCGGCAACGACGGCAAGGGCGGCGGCCCGGTCCTCGGCAACGACGAGGCCGGCTACAACTGGACGACGTATCCGGAGCGGCTGGAGAAGGCGGGCGTCTCCTGGAAGATCTACCAGGACGTCGGCGACGGTCTGGACAAGGCCGGCGGCTGGGGCTGGATCGAGGACGCCTATCGCGGCAACTACGGCGACAACTCCCTGCTGTACTTCACCCAGTACCAGAACGCCCAGCCGGGCGACCCCCTGTACGACAAGGCCCGTACCGGCACCGACGCCCGCAAGGGCGAGGGCTTCTTCGACCGGCTCAGGGCGGACGTCACGGGCGGGAAGCTGCCGCAGATCTCCTGGATCGTCGCCCCCGAGGCCTTCACCGAGCACCCCAACTGGCCCGCGAACTACGGCGCCTGGTACGTCGCCCAGGTCCTCGACGCCCTCACCTCGGACCCGAAGGTGTGGGCGAGGACCGCCCTGTTCATCACGTACGACGAGAACGACGGCTTCTTCGACCACGTGGTCCCGGCGTTCCCGCCCGCCTCCGCCGCGCAGGGCAGGTCCACGGTCGACACCGGCCCGGACGTCTTCAAGGGCGACGGCTCCCATGTCGCCGGCCCCTACGGCCTCGGCCAGCGTGTCCCGATGCTGGTCGTCTCCCCATGGAGCAAGGGCGGTTACGTCTGCTCCGAGACCTTCGACCACACCTCCGTCATCCGGTTCATGGAGCGCCGCTTCGGCGTCCACGAGCCGAACATCTCGCCCTGGCGGCGCACGGTCTGCGGCGACCTGACCTCCGCGTTCGACTTCGGCCGCACGGACACCCGCCCGGTCTCCCTGCCCGACACCGACGGCTACGAGCCCCCGGACAAGGACCGCCACCCGGACTACTTGCCCACCCCGCCCGCGATCCCCGTCCTGCCGAGGCAGGAGCGCGGCCACCGCCCCACCCGTCCGCTCAAGTACGCCCCGTTCGTGGACGGTTCGGCGAACGGCGCGGCCGGCGAGATCACCCTCACCTTCGCCTCCGGCGCCAAGGCCGGTGCCGCCTTCCTCGTCACCTCCGGCAACCGCGCGGACGGGCCCTGGAGTTACACCACCGGCTCGGGCAAGACCCTCTCCGACACCTGGAACCCCGCCACCTCCGGCGGCTCCTACGACCTGACCGTGCACGGCCCCAACGGCTTCCTGCGCACCTTCCGGGGCAAGGAGCCGGGCCTCGAGGCGATCGCGCGGCACGTCGGCGACGGCCTCGACCTCACCTTCACCAACAAGACCTCCCACCCGGCCGTGCTGAAGCTCGCCGACGGCTACGGCGGCCGGACCGCGACCGTGCGGGTGCGCGCCGGAGCCGTCGTGCGGCACTCCGTCGACCTGACGCGGAGCCGGCGCTGGTACGACCTCACCGTCACGGCCGACGTCGACGCCGACTTCGTACGGCGGTTCGCCGGACATGTCGAGAACGGGCGCCCCGGCGTCAGCGACCCGGCGATCGTCACGGATTAGCAAAGGGCCCGGCGCGCGGGCAAATGCGGCGTGAACACCGCCTCGTGGGGACTGGTCAGGTCCCGGCGGGCTCGGGGTAGTGTGCCCCGGTGACCACGCATTCGAACACACCTGCAGGCTGGTACCCGGATCCGCACGGCGCGGCCCAGACCCTGCGCTACTGGGACGGCACCCGGTGGACCGAGCACACACACGCCGACCAGCCGGGGCAGGCCGCGCCGGGCATCCCGGCGCAGCCGGCCGGGCCCGACCCGCGCGTGCAGCGCCAGGTGCAGCAGCAGGCCGGGGTCGCCCCGAGCGGCCCCGGCGGCGGCACGCTGTTCAGCGAGCCGGTGCTGGTGGTGAACCAGAAGGCGAAGCTCATCGAACTGACCAACGAGTACAAGGTCATGGACCAGCAGGGCAACCAGCTCGGCTCGGTCGTCCAGGTCGGCCAGAGCGCCCTGCGCAAGATCATTCGGTTCGTCGCCAGCATCGACCAGTACTTCACCCACAAGCTGGAGATCCGCGACGCCCAGGGGCGGCCCGTGCTGCTGCTGACCCGCCCGGCGAAGATATTCAAGTCACGGGTGATCGTGACGCGCCCGGACGGCCAGCAGGTCGGTGAGATCGTCCAGCAGAACGTCTTCGGGAAGATCAACTTCGCCATCAACGCGGGCGGTCAGCAGATCGGCGCCATCAAGGCGGAGAACTGGCGGGCGTGGAACTTCGCCATCGTCGACCACGCGGAGAACGAGGTCGCCCGGATCACCAAGACCTGGGAGGGCCTCGCCAAGACGATGTTCACCACCGCCGACAACTACGTCCTGCAGATCCACTACCAGCTCCCCGAACCGCTGCTGAGCCTGGTCGTCGCGACGGCCCTCACGGTGGACACGGCCCTGAAGCAGGACGCCCGTGGCTTGGGCTGACGCCCGAGGCTTGGGTTAATGCCCGAGGCTTGGGTTGATGCCCGAGGCTTGGGTTGATGCCCGCGGCTTGGGTTGATGCCCGAGGCTTGGGTTGATGCCCGCGGCTTGGGTTGATGCCCGCGGCCTGGGCTGACGCCCGCGGCCTGGGTTGACGCCCGGCGAGCAACCGCCCCGGCGAACGGCGGCATGGGCTGACGTCGGCCCGTCCCGGCTCGACGGCAGCCGTCGAGGCCGGTGAGATCGCCGGCGGCGCTGGGGCGGGCTCGGTCCCGGTCCTGTCCGGGCCGGGGCGGCGAACCGACATGGGCAGGGCTGCTCGTGGGGCGGCCCCAAGGGGCCGCCCGGCGCGCGGCTCTGTCGGGGTGGACCCTGGCGGGGCGGTGATGCCCCGGTGGGGGGCGGTTGGGGTCCGCAGGGTCGGTCGTCGGCGGTGCCGGGGGGCTTGCTTGTGCGGCTCCGGTCTGCGTGGGCGCGCGGTTCTTGTCGGGGCGGACCCTGGCGGGGCGGTGATGCCCCGGTGGAGGGCGGTTGGGGTCCGCAGGGTCGGTCGTCGGCGGTGCCGGGGGGCTTGCTTGTGCGGCTCCGGTCTGCGTCGGCGCGCCGCTCTTGTCGGGGCGGACCCCGCCGGGGCGGTGAGATGCCCCGGCGGGGGGCGGTTGGCGTCCGCAGGGTGGCGCCGTCGGCGGCGCCGGGAGGCTGTTCGTGCGGCCCCAGGGGCCGCCCGGCGCGCGGGTCTTGCCCGGGTGGGGCATCACAGGGCCGTGAGATGACCCGGTTCCGAGGTCGGTCGGGGGCGCAGGGCCGGCTCGGGGGAGGCGGTCTCCGGCTTCAGGGCGAGGACCGCGGCCACGGGGTGTTCCTCGTCGTGCAGCGGCAGCGGCAGCGGCAGCGGCAGGGGCTCCGGTGTGGCCCGCGAGAGCAGGACCACGCCCCAGCCGGCGAGCGAGGCCCCCGCCAGCGCGAGGAGGACGCCCGCCGGGCCGCCCTGGAGGCGTTCGCCGAGCAGGACCAGCCCGATCGTCGCGGCGGCCACCGGGTTGGCCAGCGTCACCAGCGCCAGCGGGGCGCCGAGCCCGCCGCGGTAGGCGGTCTGCGACAGCAGCAGCCCGCCCGTCGCGGCCGCCGCGACCAGCAGCGCCACCCCGATCACCTGCACGCTCAGCAGCGAGCCCGAGCGGTCGGTGGCCGCCACCGTCACCGTCTGGGTGAGCGCCGAGGCGACGCCTGAGGCGAGGCCCGACGCGCTCGCGTGCCGCAGCCCCGGCCGGGTGCCGGGCCGGGCCAGCAGCCCGATCACGGCCGCCGTGACCCCCGCCACCGCGACCGCCTCGGAGCCGCTCAGCACGGTCTCGGGAGCCGGGCCCGAGGCCGTGACGAGGATCGCCGCCAGCCCCGCCAGCGTGAAGGCGGTGCCCCGCCACTCGGCCGCCGTGACCCGTCGCCCCGCGACCCGGGCGCCCATCGGCACCGCCGCCACCAGCGTCAGCGCGCCCAGCGGCTGCACCACGGTCAGCGGACCGTACTTCAGCGCCACCACGTGCAGCAGCGCGGCCGAGGCGTTCAGCCCCACGGAGGCCCACCAGGCCCCCTGGCCCAGCATGCGCGCCAGCCCGGCGCCGGGGGAGCGGGAGGCGAGCCGCTCCTGGGCGACGGCCGCGGCCGCGTAGGCGACGGCGGAGAACAGGGACAGGACGACGGCGACGAGGGTGGCGTTCATCGGGCCGCCCCCACCAGGACGGGGTCGCCGCTCTGTGCCCGGACCGGCCGCGGACCGCTCCGGCCGGCCGTGGTCGCCGTCCGCGCCGGCGCGTGGATCACCACGAGCACCGCGCCGAGCAGGGCGCCCGCCACGATCGCGTCGAGCCAGTAGTGGTTCGCCGTCCCCACGATCACCACCAGCGTCACCAGCGGATGCAGCAGCCACAGCCACCGCCACCGCGACCGGGTCGCCACGATCAGCCCGATCGCGACCATCAGGGCCCAGCCGAAGTGCAGCGAGGGCATCGCCGCGAACTGGTTCGACAGATGGTCCGTCCGCGGCGGCCCGTACACGGAGGGGCCGTAGACCCGCGCGGTGTCCACCAGGCCCGCCGCCGCGAGCATCCGGGGCGGGGCGAGCGGGAACGTCAGATGCAGCACCAGCGCGGCCGCGGTGACGGCGGCCAGCACCCGCCGGGCCCACACGTAGTGCGCCGGGCGCCGCAGGTAGAGCCAGACCAGGAAGGCCAGGGTGGCCGGGAAGTGCACGGTCGCGTAGTAGGTGTTCGCGACCCGGACCAGCACGTCCCCGTGCAGCAGCAGGGACTGCACCGCGCCCTCGCCGGGCAGGCGCAGCCACCGCTCCGCGTGCCACACGTCACCGGCGTTGCGGAAGGCCTCGGCCGTGTGGCCGGTGGCCAGCTGCCGCCCCCATTTGTAGACGAGGAAGAGCCCTGCGACGAGCAGGAGCTCCCTGACTATCGGCGGCCGGGCCGGCTGGACCGGCTCCGCTTGTTCAGGCTCGGTGCGGGCATTCATCCCCCGGCCCCTTCACTGGACGGTGGTGCGTTTGATCGATCGATACGACATCGTACCGATACGCTACTGTACCGATACGCGCGAGTACCGGTACACTTGCGTATCGATTGAGATACGACACACTGGAACGGACAGCGAGGGAAAGAGAGGCAGAGGCCATGACGTCGCAGGCCGCGGAGGGACCGGAGCCGGTCGCCGCAACGCGCCGCTCCAAGATCACGCCCGCGCGTGAGAAGGAGTTCTTCGACGCCGTCCTCGAACAGATCCGCGAGTGCGGATACGAAGCGGTCACCATGGAGGGCGTCGCCGCCACCACCCGGTGCAGCAAGTCCACGCTCTACCGGCAGTGGAAGACCAAGCCCCAGTTCGTCGTGGCGGCGCTGCGCTCCCGCCGGACCGGGCGGCTGGCCGGCATCGACACCGGCTCCCTCGCCGGCGACCTGTGCGAGGCCGCGCGGGCCACGGGCCGCTGGTCGTCGCACGACAGCAAGCTGCTGCAGGCCCTCGGCCACGCGGTCCACGGCGACGAGGACCTCGCGCGGGCACTGCGCGAGGCGCTGATCGACCCCGAGATCCAGGCGCTGAGGACGATCCTGCGCCGCGGCGTCGAACGGGGCGAGATCCCCGCCGACCACCCCGCGCTGGAGTACATCCCGGCCCAGATGTTCGGCGTCGTCCGCGCCCGTCCCGTCGTCGACGGGGAGTACGCCGACCCGGACTACCTGGTCCGGTTCGTGGAGGCCGCCGTCCTGCCCGCGCTCGGGCTCGGCGGGCCGTCACCGCACAGACCCAGGCCGCCGTCCACGGGATGACCGGACGGTGACCTGCTCGCGCCGCACCGTGGGGACGGGGGCGGCGCGCACCCCCCGGCCGGGTGGGGTTCCCCTTGAGCGGAGGGGCGCCCCACCCGGCCGATCAGTGCTCGACGGGTGTCACACGTTCGTACCGCTGCCGCCGCCCGAGGCGACCTTGATCCCCTTCGTGATGGTGTCGATGACCGACACGTTCTGGTCGGCGTCCAGGCCGAACCGCAGCACCACCAGCCGCTTGCTGTCGGCCGGGGCCGGGAACACCAGCGACTCCACGTACCCGTCGGCGCCCTTGCTGGTGACCGCCTTCCAGCGCACCAGATAGCCCTTCTGCCCGGCGACGGTCACCGCCTTGGAGGCGAGTACCTGGTGCGAGCTGATCTCGCCGTAGGTGTCGCCGCCGTAGGACTGCTCCGCGTTCTCGGCGATGTCCGCCTTGGCGACCTCCTCGGCGGTGCCGCCCTTGGTGCCCAGCAGCTCCACCGGCGAGGAGTACACACCGCCCTTGGTGCAGGACTTGGAGGTGTCGCCCGGGCACTTGTACGAGGACTCGGACGTCACGGCGGCGCCGGAGCTGCCCTCCTGCCCGTACCAGCCGCTCGGGATCGGGATGCTGATCCCGTTGAGCGCGTCGGTCACCGACCCACTCTTGATCTTCGGCGCCTCGGACTCCTGCGGCGACGGCGAGGCGCCGCCCGAACCGCCCGAGTCCCCGGAACCACCGGAGCCGCCGGGCCCACCGCCGGAGCCGCCCGAGCCGCCGAAGCCCCCGCCGTTGCCACCCGGTCCGCCCTGACCGCCCGGCCCCTGCGCCGTACCGCCGCCGCTGCCGCCGTCGTCCTTGGACAGCGCGTACACGCCCACCCCGATGCTGGCGAGGACCGCGACCGCCGCCGCGACGGCTATCCCCGTGCGCAGTCCGCGCCGCGGGCCGCTGCCCTGCGGGGGTGCCGGATACGCCGGATAGGTCGGGTACGCCGCATACGCCCCGTCGGCCGGGGTCTGCGCGGGCGGACCCCATGCGGCGGCCGAGCCCGCGGGGCGGGTCTGGTCCGTCCACGCCTTGCCGTCCCACCAGCGCTCGGTGGCGGGACCGTCACTTGTCTGCCCCGGGTCGGGGTACCACCCGGGAGGAGTCACCTGCGTCATGCCCCCACCGTATGAGGCATCGGTGAAAGGCGGATGAGAGGGAGGGTATTTCCGTTGCGGCGGTCCGCACGGGGCGAAGGGCCGGATGGCGTGAATTCGACGTCAATTCGGGGTCCGTCCACCGCTGTTGACGTTCCGGGGCCCGCGACGCAGGCCCGTACCGGCGCGTCGGGGTCCGCCGTGTCACTCCTGGAGGCACGACCTGCGCGGACTGCCTCCACGGCGCCCCCCGGACGGCTACTCTCGAGTTCTGTACGTCGTCCGGGCGGCACTTGGGGAGGTAGCGGGATGACGGAGGCACGGCCGGCGGGGGCCGCCCCGGCTCCCCTGTGGGAGCGCGAGGACGCGATCGACGGCATCGCCCGGGCGGTGGACGCGCTCCGCGCCGACCGCTCCTCCTCGGGCCATCTGCGGGTGCTCCGGGGCGAGGCCGGGGTCGGGAAGACCGCGTTGTTGGCCGAGACCCGCCGTATCGCCGAGGACCGGGGCTGCACGGTCTGGTCGGCCCGCGGCGGCGAGACGCTCCGGTCCGTCCCCTTCAACGTCGTACGGCAGCTCCTGCAGCCCGCGCTGCTGTCCCTGCTGCCGGAGGAGGCCCGCGAGTACCTCGGCGACTGGTACCACATCGCGGGCCCCGCGCTCGGCGTGGCGGAACCGGGCGAGGGCCCCGCCGACCCGCAGCACGTGTGCGACGGGATCGTCGCCGCGGTGAGCCGGCTGGCCTCGCGCCACTACCCGCTCGTGCTGCTGATCGACGACGCGCACTGGGCCGACCAGGAGACCCTGCGCTGGCTCGCGGCCTTCACGGAACGCCTCGACCGGCTCTCCGTCCTGGTCGTCGTCGCCCGCAGGTCCGAGGAGGTGGGCGGCGAGCGGGGCCGCCACCTCGAGGCGATCGGCGAGGCCGCGGGCCGGCACGTCACCAGCATCGGCACCCTCACCCCGGCCTCGGTCGCCGGTCTCACCCGCGCCACCCTCGGGGAGCACGCGGACGCCGCGTTCTGCCGCGAGGTGTGGGCCGTCACCGACGGCAACCCCTACGACACCGTCGAACTCCTCGCCAAGGTCAAGGACAAGGGCCTCGACCCGACCGAGTCCTCGGCCACGGAACTGCGGCCCCTGAACCGGGCGGCGCGCGGCGGCGGACTCGTCGACCGCCTGGAGGAGCTGGGCGTGGAGGCCACCCGCTTCGCCATGGCGGCCGCCATCCTCGGCGGCGTCGGCATCTCCATCGACGAGGCGTCCCGGCTCGCCGTCATGGGCCGCGACACCGCGGTGCGCTGCGCCGAACTGCTGCGCACCGCCCGTATCCTCACCGAACCCGACCCGGCCGCCGTCCCCGCCGCCGAGGGCGACCTCGAGTTCGTCCACCCGCTCATCGCCACCGCCGTCTACGACAGCATCCCCTCCAGTCTGCGCACCGCGATGCACGGCATCGCCGCCAAGATCGTCACCGAGGCCGGCAAGGGCCTCGCCGCGGCCTCCCGCCATCTCATCCAGGTCCACCCGGAGGGCGACCAGGAACTCGTCGAGCAACTGCGCGGGGCGGCCGGCGAACACCTCGCCGTCGGCGCCCCGGACGCGGCCCGCCGCTGTCTTGAGCGCGCCCTGGAGGAACCGCCCGACCCGGACGTCCACGCGCGCGTGCTGTACGACCTCGGCTGCGCCACCCTCCTCACCGCGCCCGCGAAGACCGTGGAGCATCTGCGCACCGCGCTCACCCTGCCCGGCCTGGAGGGCGACGTCCGGGTCGACGCCGTCTACCGCCTCTCCCAGGCCCTGCTGCACAACGACCAGATGGAGGAGGCCGTCCGCACCGTCGAGGCGGAGGCCGACCGGCTCGACCCGGGCCCGGCGAAGATGCGGCTGCAGGCCGTGCAGTTCATGTGGGAGTGCGTGCACGCGGGCGAGGCGATCTCCCCCAACCGCTCCGAGCAGCTCGCCGCGCTCGCCGCGACCTGCACCGGCCGCGACAACGCCGAGCGCGCCCTGCTCATCCTGCGCGGCTTCGACGCCGTGACCCGCGGGGAGAACGCCGAGGAGGTCGTCGAGTTCTGCGACCGCGCCCTCGTCAACGGCCGCCTCGCCCCGGGCCTCGGCTGGACCGACCAGGTGTGGGGCATCGAACTGCTCATGATGCTCTCCAGCTCCTACGCCTACACCGACCGCCTCGACCGCGCCGACACCTTCTTCAACGAGGCCCTGCGCACCTATGAGTCGGCCGGCTGGAGCGGCGGCCATCTCGCCCTCGCGCACGCCTACCTCGGACTCGGACTGCGCCGCCGGGGCAAGCTGAAGGAGGCCGAGGAGTCCCTGCGCAAGTCCCTCCACCTCGCCGAGCGCGTCGGCCGCGGACTGCCCCTGTACTGGTCGGCCACCTGCAACCTCGTCGACGTGCTGCTGTGCCGCGGCCATGTCGAGGAGGCGTGGCGGGTCGCCGAGGCGTGCGGTTTCGCCCCGCCCTACCCGTCCACGATCGTGCTGCCCGACCCGCGCTCGGTGCGCGGCCGGCTGCTGCTCGCCGTCGGCCGCACCGCCGAGGGGATCAACGAGCTGGAGGAGGCGGAGAAGGCCGCCGCCGTCCGCGGCCACCTCAACCCCGTGATGGTCCCCTGGGCCGTCGACCTCGCCCGGGCCCTCGCGACCGAGGACCCGGCCCGTGCGGCACAGCTCGCCGGAGACGCCCGCCGCCGGGCCGAGCGCTTCGGCACGGACACCGCGATCGGTGAGGCGCTGCGGTGCGCCGCCGCGCTGGAGACCGGTCAGCGGGCGGTGCGCCTCGCTCATCAGGCGGTCACGCTGTTGGAGTCCTCGCCCAGCCAGTACGAGCACGCGGCCGCGCGGATCGAGTACGGCATCCTGTCGCGGTCGGTCTCCGAACTGCGGCGGGGTCTGACACTGGCGCGGACCTGCGGGGCGGACGGATTGGTGGAGCAGGCGGAGAAGGCCCTGGGAGCCCGCTGAGTGGTGTTCGGGTGCGGGCCGCGTCTGACGGCGGCGCGCCTTTCAGGGGCGCTGCCCGGACCCTTCGTCCTCCTCCAGCACCCGCTGGGCCGTCGCGAAGGCCGAATTCGCCGCAGGGACGCCGCAGTACACGGCCGTCTGGAGGAGGACCGCGCCGATCTCGTCGGGCGTGAGGCCGTTGCGGCGGGCCGCGCGGATGTGCATGGCGAGTTCGTCGTAGTGGCCGTGCGCGACCAGAGCGGTCAGCGTGATCATGCTGCGCTCGCGGCGGCTGAGCGTGGGGTCGGTCCAGATCTCGCCCCAGGCGTAGCGGGAGATGAAGTCCTGGTAGCGGGCGGTGAAGGGGGACTGGCGGGACTGCGCCCGGTCCACATGGGCGTCGCCCAGCACCTGGCGCCGTACCTCCATGCCCCGCTTGGCACCCCCGTCGAGGTGGGCGCGCAGGGCGGTCAGGACGGCCTCCGGGCACTGCGCGGGCGCCAGATGCGAGGCACCCGGGAGCTCCACCAGCGTGGCGCCGGGCACCGCGTCCGCGATCTCCCGCAGATGCGCGGGCGGGGTCGCCGGGTCCTGCCGTCCCGCGATCAGCAGCGTCGGCACGGAGATCTCCGCCAGCCGCTCCCGCAGATCGAACGCGCCCAGCGCGTCACAGCACGCGGCATAGGCCTCGGGATCGGCGGCGCGATGATCGGCGACCAGCTCCGGCACGGTGAACCCGGGGGTGAACCAGCGGGCGTCGGCGCTCTCGGCGAGCCTCGCCAGCCCTTCGGCGCGCACCTGCGCGGCCCGCTCCTCCCACGGCCTGGACCCGTTGAAGTGGGCGGAGGAGCAGATCACCGCGAGCCGCGGCACCCGCTCGGGGTGGTGCAGGGCCAGGTGGAGGCCCACCGCGCCGCCCAGTGACACGCCCGCGTACGCGAACCGCTCCAGGCCGAGGGAGTCGGCGAGCGCCAGCACCAGCGCGGCGAGGTCGCCGACCGTGGCGCCGGGCCCGATCAGGTCGGCGGGGGAGCCGCCGTGCCCGGGCAGGTCGTAGCGGATCACCCGGTGGGTGATCGACAGCTCGGGCGCGACCTTGTCCCACAGGGCGTACGAGGTGCCCAGCGAGGGTCCGAGCAGCAGCGCGGGCGCAGAAGTGGGGCCCTCGGCACGGTGGTTGAGCAGCTTCTCGGTCAACGTCGCTCCAGCGCACGGTCGGTGAGGGCACCGGCGGAGCCGGTGTAGTGGGCGGGGTCGGTGAGGTCGCCGAGGTCGACGTCCTTCAGGTCGGGCTCCTCCGCGAGGAGTTCGGCCAGTGAGCGGCCCTCGGCGTAGGTGCGCGGGGCGAGCGTGGTGAGCAGCTCCTTGGCGCGGGCCCGGCCGAGCACCGCCGACAGTTCGGCGGACAGCCGCTCGGAGACGATCAGTCCGTGGGTGAGGTCCAGGTCGGCGCGCATCGCGTCCGGGTGGACCCGCAGGCCCTCGGCCAGCTCGGCCGCGTCCCGGGCGGCCCCGCCCACCAGCCGCAGCAGATCCCTGAGCGGCTCCCACTCGGCGTGCCAGGCACCGGCCGGGCGCTCGTCCGGAGCCGTCAGTGACCCGAGGAGCACGGCCGCGAGCTGCGGTGCGCGCAGGGCGGCGGCCGCGATCAGCGTCGAGCGCACCGGGTTCGCCTTGTGCGGCATGGCCGAGGAGCCGCCCCCGCTGCCCTCCGCCACCTCGGCGATCTCGGTACGGGCGAGGGTCAGCACGTCCGTGGCGACCTTGCCCAGCGCGCCCGCCGCGAAGGCCAGGCAGGCGGCGAGGTCGGCGACCGGGGTGCGCAGGGTGTGCCACGGCAACAGCGGTTCCGCCAGGCCGAGTTCACGGGCGTACGCGCCCGGCAGCGCCGGCGCGTCCTGGGCGCCGTACGCCGTGAAGGCCGCCAGCGTCCCGGCGGCGCCGCCGAGTTGGGCGGGCAGCGACTCCCGTACGGCGGTGATCCGGTCCCGGGCGTCCAGCACCAGGGAACGCCACCCGGCGGCCTTCAGCCCGAACGTCGTCGGTACGGCGTGCTGGGTCAGCGTCCGCCCGGGCATCACCGTGTCCCGGTGCCGGGCGGCGAGCCGGGCCAGCGCCTCCTGGGTGCGGGCGAGGTCGGCCAGGACCGGGCCGAGGGCGCGCAGCGCGACCAGCATCGTCGCCGTGTCCATGATGTCCTGGCTGGTCGCGCCCCGGTGGACGTACGGGCCGTAGGTCCCGCCGACGGCCCGGGTGAGGTCCGTGACCAGCGGGATCACCGGGTTGCCGCCGGCGCGGGCGCGCTCGGCGAGGGAGTGCGCGTCGAACGCGCCGGACGCCGCGGCGGTGACCGCCGCCCCGGCCCCCTCGGGCGCCAGGCCCAGCGTCTCCTGGGCCCGGGTCAGCGCGGCCTCCGCGTCCAGCAGCGCCCGCAGATACGCGCCGTCGGAGGTCGCGGAGGCGGCGGGGGAGCCGGTCCACCCCGGGGAGAGCAGACCGGACTCGGGCCGGGCGTCGGTCACCGGAACTCCAGGAACACCGTCTCGCCCTCGCCCTGAAGGCGGATGTCGAAACGGTAGATGCCCAGCGGGCCGTCCGTGGCGATCAGCGTGGCGCGGCGCGCCGGGTCGAGCCGCTCCAGCAGCGGGTCGGCGGCGAGCGCCGCGTCGTCGCCGGGCAGGTAGATCCGGGTGTACAGGTGCACCAGCAGACCGCGCGCGAAGACACAGACGCTGAGGTAGGGGGCGCTGTCGCCGCGCGCGCCGGGCCGCAGGGTGCGGGCCGACCAGTGCCCGTTGGCGTCGGTCTGGATGCGGCCCCAGCCGGTGAACTCCACGCCGTTGCGGCCCAGGAACCCGCCCGTGGACGGGTCGCGTCGCATCGAGCCGTCGACCTGCGGCACCCGGCCGTCCGGGTCGGCGCCCCACAGTTCCACGAACGCGTCCGGCAGCGGGTTGCCCTCGCCGTCGTACACGTATCCCTGCAGGGCGATGGTGTCCGGGTGGCCGGCGGGGGCGATGTCGCCGCCGCCGGGGAACGGCAGGGCGTGGCCGTAGAACGGGCCGACGGTGTGCGACGGGGTCGGGAGCACGGTCTCCGGACGGCTCGTGTCGATCTTCGTCATGGCAGGTCAGCGTCCTTCTTCGATCCAGGTGGCGTGCGGCCCGTCCAGCACGATGTCCCAGTGGTAGCCCATCGAGAACTCCGGCACCGACAGGCTGTGGTCGTACGTCGCGACCAGCCGCTGACGGGCCGCGTCGTCCGTCACCGACTGGATGATCGGGTCGTAGGGGAACAGCGGGTCGCTCGGGAAGTACATCTGGGTCACGAGCCGCTGGGTGAACGCCGTGCCGAAGAGCGAGAAGTGGATGTGCGCGGGCCGCCAGGCGTTGAGGTGCTGACGCCACGGGTAGGGGCCCGGCTGGACGGTCGTGAAGTGGTACCGGCCGTCGGCGTCGGTCAGGGTGCGGCCGACGCCGGTGAAGTTCGGGTCCAGCGGGGCGTCGTGCTGCTCGCGCTGGTGGGCGTAGCGGCCCGCCGAGTTGGCCTGCCAGATCTCGACGAGCTGACCCCGGATCGGACGCCCGTCGCGGTCCAGCAGCCGCCCGGAGACGGTGATGCGCTCGCCGATCGGCTCGCCGTGGTGCTGCCGGGTCAGATCGTTGTCGATCTCGGTGATGTCGCGTTCGCCGAAGGCGGGGGAGTGCAGCTCCACCAGCTCCGGGTCCTTCGTGACGTCGATGGTGATCGGCGGCTGCTTCGGGTGGCGCAGGACGGAGGAGCGGTACGGCGCGTAGTCGCGGCGCGGCTGGTGCTCCACGGGCGCGCCGCCCGCGACCCGCTTCTCGTACGCGGCGTGCTCGGCCGCGATCTCCTGGTCGATGTCGGCTTGGGTGAGAGTCATGGGGATTCCTGGAGGCCTAACGTTCGAGGACGAGGGCGAGGCCCTGGCCCACGCCGATGCAGAGGGTGGCGACGCCGGTGCCGCCGCCCCGGCGGGCGAGCTGGTGGGCGACGGTGCCGGCGAGCCGGGCGCCGGAGGCGCCGAGCGGGTGACCGAGGGCGATGGCGCCGCCCTGGGGGTTGAGGACCGCCGGGTCGAACTCGGGCCACTCGGCGACACAGCCGAGGACCTGGGCGGCGAAGGCCTCGTTCAGTTCGAGCACGGACAGGTCGGCGAAGGTCTTTCCGGCCTTGGCGAGCGCCCGGTTGACGGCCTCGACGGGGGCCAGCCCGAAGTAGTCCGGGTCGAGGGCGTTGACACCGGTCGCGCAGACGCGCGCGAGGGGTTCCCGGCCGGTGGCCTTCAGTCCCTCCTCGTCGACCAGGAGCAGGGCGGCGGCGCCGTCGTTCAGCGGGGAGGCGTTGCCCGCGGTGACGGTCCCGCCGTCGGGGCGGAAGGACGGCTTCAGCTTCGCCATCGCCGCCAGGGACGCATCGGGCCGTACGCATTCGTCGGCGCCGAAGAGGACCGGGTCGCCCTTGCGCTGCGGGATCGCCACCGGTGCGAGTTCGGCGTCGAGGAGACCGGCGGCCTGGGCCTGCGCGGCCTTGTGGTGGGAGGCGAGGGCGAACTCGTCCTGCTGCTCACGGCTGATCTTGTGCTTGTCGGCGATCAGCTCCGCCGACTCGCCGAGGGGGATGGTCCACTGCGGGTCCATCCCCGGGTTGACCATCCGCCAGCCGAGGGTGGTGGAGTACAGCTCGGTGTGGCCGGCGGGGAAGGCCCGGTCCGACTTGGGCAGCACGTACGGCGCCCGGGTCATCGACTCCACACCGCCGGCCACGGCGATGGAGGCGTCGCCGACGGCGATGGCGCGGGCCGCCTGGATCACCGCCTCGAGACCGGAGGCGCACAGCCGGTTGACGGTGACGCCCGGCACCGAGGTGGGCAGCCCCGCGAGCAGCGCGGCCATCCGGGCGACGTTGCGGTTCTCCTCGCCGGCGCCGTTGGCGTTGCCGAAGTAGACGTCCTCGACGCGTGCCGGGTCCAGCGCGGGGGTACGGGCGAGGAGCTCGCGGACGGCGTGGGCGGCGAGGTCGTCCGGGCGCACCCCCGCGAGGCCGCCGTTGTAGCGGCCGATCGGGGTGCGGACGGCGTCGACGATGTACACGGTGTTCACAGCGAACCCTCCGCGACGGTCAGCTTGGCGTCGGTCCCGGCGATGACGTCCTCGACGGCCACCCCGGGCGCGACCTCGGTCAGCACCAGCCCGTCCGGTGTCACGTCGATCACCCCGAGGTCGGTGATGATCCGGTCGACGCACCGCCTGCCGGTGAGCGGCAGCGCGCACTCCTCGAGGATCTTCGGCGAGCCGTCCTTGGCGGTGTGGGTCATCACCACGACGACCGTACGGGCCCCGTGCACGAGGTCCATCGCCCCGCCGATCCCGGTGATCAGCTTCCCCGGGATCGCCCAGTTCGCCAGGTCGCCCTGGGCGGACACCTGCATCGCGCCCAGCACGGCGACATCGATGTGACCGCCGCGGATCATGCCGAAGGACAGCGCCGAGTCGAAGAAGGAGGCGCCCGGCAGGACCGTCACCGTCTCCTTCCCCGCGTTGATCAGATCCGGGTCCACGGCGTCCTCCGTCGGATACGGCCCGGTGCCCAGGATGCCGTTCTCCGACTCCAGGATCACCTCCACACCCTCCGGCAGATAGTTGGGGATCAGCGTCGGCAGCCCGATGCCCAGGTTGACGTACTGCCCGTCCCGCAGTTCGCGCGCGGCCCGGGCGGCCATCTCCTCACGTGTCCAGGCCATCAGCTGCTCACCGTCCGCTGCTCGATCCTCTTGTCGGCCGCCTGCTCGGGGGTCAGCGCGATCACCCGCTGCACGAAGATGCCCGGCAGATGCACCGCGTCCGGGTCGATCTCCCCCGGCTCCACCAGCTCCTCGACCTCGGCGACCGTGATCCTCCCGGCCATCGCCGCCAGCGGGTTGAAGTTGCGGGAGGACTTGTTGAACACCAGGTTCCCGTGCCGGTCGCCCTTCGCCGCCCGCACCAGCGCGAAGTCCGTGCGGATCCCGTGCTCCAGGACGTACGGGGTGCCGTCGAACGCGCGGACCTCCTTCGGCGGCGACGCCAGCGCGACGCCGCCCTCACCGTCGTAGCGCCACGGCAGTCCGCCCTCGGCGACCTGGGTGCCCACCCCGGCGGGGGTGTAGAAGGCGGGGATCCCGGCACCGCCGGCCCGCAGCCGTTCGGCGAGGGTGCCCTGCGGGATCATCTCGACCTCGAGTTCCCCGGCCAGGTACTGGCGGGCGAACTCCTTGTTCGCGCCGATGTAGGAGCCGGTCACCCGGGCGATGCGCCCGGCGGCCAGCAGGACCGCGAGCCCGGACTCCATCGCCCCGCAGTTGTTGGAGACGACCGACAGACCGGTCACGCCCCGCTCGTACAGGGCCTGGATGAGGACGTTCGGCACGCCGCTCAGCCCGAAGCCACCCACCGCCAGCGACGCGCCGTCCGGCACATCGGCCACCGCCTCCAGGGCCGTGGCGACCACCTTGTCCATCCGTTGAGCCCTCTCTCTTCCAAGGACCGTCGGCGCCCGAATTACTCAGGGCACTGATTATTTATCCGAGGTTTCCCACACGCTGCCACCGTGGGGCTGGTCAGTCAAGGACCCAGGCAGAGCAAGGGGTGACCGCCATCCGGGGGAGAGACGGGGTGGGGAGTGGGGCGGTATCGTTCAGTGCACCGATCGAATCCAAGCGATCGCATCCGAACCGGAGGAGCGCACATGGCCGCGGTGGACCTCTCGAGCCACCCCGGGCACCTGGCCCGGCGGCTGCAGCAGGCGCACTATCTGCTGTGGAACACGATGGTCTCCGAGGAGATCACCTCCCCCCAGTTCGCGGTCCTCAACGCGCTCGTCGCCGAGCCCGGCCTCGACCAGCGCACCGTGGGGGAGCGGGTGGGGCTCGACCGCTCCACCATCGCCGAGGTGATCAGCCGGCTGGGCCGGCGCGGACTGCTGGACAAGGTGCGCGACCCGGCGGACGGCCGCCGCTCCCTGCTGCGGCTCACCGAGGAGGGGGTGCGCACCCACCGCCGGCTCACCGTGCGCACCGCCCGGATGAACCAGGTGTTCCTCGCGCCGCTCTCCGCCGAGGAGCAGACCCAGTTCCTCGACCTGATCCGGCGGGTCTCGGACGCGGCGGAGGGCCTGCGCAACCCGGCGGAGCCGCTGGTCGCGCCCCGGCCCTGAGCCCGTTCACGGCGCCTTGGCGAAGACCACCCACACCTGTCCCTCGGCGAAGTCGACCGGTCTGCCGTCGTTGGTGGTGAAGTCCGTGCCGTCGCGGACCGTCGCCCGCTTCCAGCGCACGTCGTAGACCCGCCCGTCGCGCAGCACCTCCGCCGTCCCCGCGCCCACCGTCTCGGTGTACGGCGTGTTGTTGCCGAGGACGTCGTGGAAGGCCGACTCGCGCACCTTCACGTACTGCACGACCACCGTGGCCGGGGCCACCCGCCGTCCCTCCGCCGTCACCGTCGGCGTGCCGTCCATGGAGACCAGCCAGCGCCCCCTGTCCGCCGACCAGGTGAACGTGAAGCGGGCCGCCGGGTAGCGCACGGTGTGCGAGGCCTGCGCCCTGCCGCCCGAGGGCGCGGGGCCGTAGCGGAAGCCGGTGGTCAGCGCGTCCGCTCCCGGCACCGAGGACAGCAGCCGGTCCGGGCGCAGATAGAGATTGTGCGGGGCGGCCCGCTCCGGGCCCCGGTAGTAGGCGCCGGACGCGTCGCCCGGGGTCACGGCGTCCAGCGGCGCCCGGCGGATCAGCGGCAGCAGCTTGCTCTGCGCCCCGGAGAAGGCCAGCCGCGGCTGCCGGAACTGGCCCAGCAGCTCCAGATCGGACTCACGGGCACTGCGCACCGGCCCCACCGCCTGCGGCAGCCGGCTCGCGTACACCGCCATCAGCCGGCTCAGCCCGCCCTCCACCTGCTCGACGTACACGAGGTCCGCGGCGTCCACCCCGGTCTGCGGACGGGCCGCGTCCGCGTTGTCGATCTTCACGGCGAGCACCGGGCCGAGCGCCGTGGCGGGCGGGCTGATGCCGCTCGGTCTTCCCGACGTGCTGCGCCCGTCGTCCGGGGAGCGGTTCGTCGTGCACCCGGCCGTGAGGGACAGACTCAGGGCGGCGGTGAGCACCAGCACGGCCGGCGTCGCCCCGACCGCCGTCCTGGAGCGTCTCGCGCGTCGTGCACCCACCATGGCCACCCCGTTCCGTGTCTCGATTGTGCGCTCGTCCGTTCGATCGCGCCTGCGTGCGGACGGTCTCGGTGCGGCCCGCGTGGCCGGGTCCGGTGTGACAGAGCCGACGGTCCGGGTACCCGGGGCGCAGCCGGGACCGGGGTCCCCGGACGTGCCGGGACGGACCGGACCGGCGGAGGGAGCGCGGCACCATGAAGGCAGTGACCTGGCAGGGGAAGCGGGACGTCCGGGTGGAGACCGTGCCCGACCCGCAGATTCAGGAACCCACGGACGCCGTCATCCGCATCACGTCGACCGGACTGTGCGGCTCCGATCTGCACCTGTACGAGGTGCTCACCCCGTTCATGACCCCGGGCGACATCCTCGGCCACGAGCCGATGGGCATCGTCGAGGAGGTCGGGGCGGCGGTACCGGACCTGGCGGCGGGGGACCGGGTCGTGGTGCCGTTCCAGATCGCCTGCGGCACCTGCTGGATGTGTCTGAACGCGCTGCCCACGCAGTGCGAGACCACCCAGGTCACCGCCGAGGGCATGGGCGCCGCCCTGTTCGGCTACACCCGGCTGTACGGCGCGGTGCCCGGCGCCCAGGCCGAGTATCTGCGCGTCCCGCAGGCCCAGTTCGGCCCGATCAAGGTCCCCGAGGGCCCGTCCGACGACCGGTTCGTCTACCTCTCCGACGTCCTGCCCACCGCCTGGCAGGCCGTCGTCTACGCCGACATCCCGCCGGGCGGCAGCGTCGCGGTGCTCGGCCTCGGCCCCATCGGCGACATGGCCTGCCGGATCGCCCAGGTGCTCGGCGCCGGCCGGGTGTTCGGCGTCGACCTGGTCGGCGAGCGGCTGCGGCGGGCCCGGGCGCGCGGCGTCGAGCCGTACGACCTGCGGGCCTTCGACAGCGAGAAGGAACTGGTGGCCGCGATCCGCGACGAGACGGACGGCCGCGGCCCCGACGCCGTGATCGACGCCGTCGGCACCGAGGCGCACGGCAGCGCGGCCGCCCGACTGGTCCAGAACGCGTCCGCGCTGCTCCCGCGCAGGATCGGCGGGCCCCTCGCGGAACGCTTCAGCGTCGACCGGCTCGCCGCCCTGCACACCGCCATCGAACTGGTGCGGCGCGGCGGCACCCTCTCGCTGACCGGCGTCTACGGCGGCATGGCCGACCCGCTGCCCATGCTCACCCTGTTCGACAAGCAGCTCCAGATCCGCATGGGCCAGGCCAACGTGCGCCGCTGGACCGACGACATCCTGCCGTACCTCACCGACGAGGACCCCCTCGGCGTCGACGACTTCGCCACCCACCGGGTGCCGCTGTCGGAGGCACCGCACGCGTACGAGATGTTCCAGCGCAAGCAGGACGGCGCCGTCAAGGTCCTGATGACACCGTGAGTCGGGGTGGCGGCAGGCCGGCTCACGCCGTCGCCGGGGGCGTGCCGAGGATCTCCGCGAGGTCGTAGCGCACCGGCTCCTCCAGCTGCGCGTACGTGCAGCTCCGCGGCGTGCGGTCCGGGCGCCAGCGGCGGAAGCGGGCCGTGTGCCGAAAGCGCGCTCCGTTCTCCATGTGGTCGTACGCCACCTCGACCACCCGCTCCGGGCGCAGCGGCACCCAGGACAGGTCCTTCTTGCCCGACCAGCGGCTCGGCGCCCCCGGCAGCCGGGCGCTCTCGTGCGCCGCCTCCTCGGCCCAGGCCGCCCACGGATGCCCGGCGGCGTCCGCCATCCGCAACGGCTCCAGCTCCTCCACCAGTTCCGCGCGCCGCTTCATGGTGAAGGCGGCGGACACCCCCACGTGCTGGAGGGTGCCCCGGTCGTCGTACAGGCCCAGCAGCAGCGAGCCCACCACGGGGCCGCTCTTGTGGAAGCGGTAGCCGGCGACCACCACGTCCGCGGTCCGCTCGTGCTTCACCTTGAACATGGCCCGCTCGTCCTGCCGGTAGAGCAGGGTGAGCGGCTTGGCGATCACCCCGTCCAGGCCGGCGCCCTCGTACTGCTCGAACCACTGCCGGGCCACCTCGACATCGGTCGTCGCCGGCGCCAGATGCACCGGCGGGGTCACCCCGGCCAGCGCCTCGCACAGCAGCTCCCGCCGGTCGGTCAGCGGTACGCCGAGCAGCGAGGTGTCCGCCAGCGCCAGCACATCGAACGCCACGAACGACGCAGGCGTCCGCTCGGCCAGCGTGCGCACCCGTGAGTCCGCGGGATGGATGCGCTCGGTGAGCGCGTCGAAGTCCAGCCGTCCCTCCCGCGCGATCACGATCTCCCCGTCCAGCACACACCGCTCGGGCACCCGCTCGGTCAGCGCCTCCACCAGCTCGGGAAAGTACCTGGTCAGCGGCTTTCCCGTCCGGCTGCCCAGCTCGACCTCGGCCCCGTCCCGGAACACGATCGCCCGGAACCCGTCCCACTTCGCCTCGTACTGCATCCCCGCCGGAATCGCCGCCACCGACTTGGCGAGCATCGGCTTCACGGGCGGCATCACCGGCAGATCCATGCCCCGAGCCTACTCAAGGCTCATGCAGGGCGCCTTTTGCGCACAGAGCGAGCGAATGCCCTGGTCATCGGCATAGCCGGGGGACTGGGATGCATCCGCATGTGAGAAGCGTGTGAGACGGCCGCACAAGACGAAGGGATGAGCAAACTGCACGACAACACGGAGGCGAGCGAGGGGACCGGCTACGAGATGAAGGTCGAGATGGAGCCGGACCGCACCTGTACGCTCTGCCGGGAGACGAAGCCAGCTACAGACTTCCATCGCAACGGAAGCGGCCTTCGACGTAGTCACTGTGCGGCGTGCCGTGCCGCCGGGCGACAGGGAAACTATCAGTGGCCCAGCTCAGGCCCCGAGGAGCGCCGGGCACGGAAGCTCATGGGCCAGTACGGGATCACCCTTGAGCAAGAGCAGCAGATCCTTGCCAACCAGGGAGGTGCTTGCGCGATCTGCGGCGAGGAGCCAGAGCCGGGGCAGCGCCTGGCGGTCGACCACTGCCACAACACCGGACGGGTGCGGGCGATGCTCTGCCTGGGGTGCAACACCCAGCTTGGCGCCTACGAGAACTTCCGAGACCAGGCCGCGGAGTACTTGGCGAGATACGGCCAGGGGAATCCTTTGCTGGGCTACGCGGACGGCGGGGGGATCGGGATCGTGTAGCTGAGCGAGTAGCGGTCGGCCGCGACCACGATGTCGCACGTCTCCACCGGCCGCTGGTCGACGTAGTAGGTGCGCGTGACCACCATGACGGGCACGCCGGGAGCCATCTGCAGCTGCTCGGCCTCGTAGGGCCGCGGTGCCCGCGCGTTGACTTCCTCCGTGACGTGCGTGATGTGCTGCCCGATCGAGTCGAAGCGCGGCACGACTCCAGTGATCGGCCCGCCCTCCGGCTGCTCGATAGGTGTCCCAGCCGTGAGGGCGCGCGGCTCGTAGGACGTCGACAGCTTGATGGGCTCGTCATCCGCAAAGAAGCGATAGGTCGTGCGCACCACGTCGTCGCCGGCCTCGATGCCCAGCCGTTCGGCGACCGCACGCGTGGCGGTCGTGAATCGTGTCTGGTACTCCCACTCGGATCGCCGCCCTTCCGCCTCGGTCTCTCGCTTCACCGGCGACGCGGTCGGGCGCTTCCCGTACAGGTCCCCGGAGATGCGCTTACGCACAGGGCGTTGCTCGCGGACGAACATCCCTTTGCCCCGGTGTGTAGAGACCAGGCCCTCGCTGACGAGTGCCTGCACTCCATTGCGGACCACGATCCGAGAGACGCCGTAGTCCTTCATGAGCTCGACCTCGGTCGGCAGCTTGTCGCCGGCCTGTAGGTCGCCGTCGAGGATGCGTCGGCGGATGTCATCGGCGAGCTGCTGGTACGCCGGCTTCGGTTGAGCGGCCACGGGTTCCCTCTCATCTATTGGTCACAACAAGTGAACCATGTGGCTGACCTGCGCTTCTACCGGCCTTCTGTGTCGACATTCCTGCGCCCCTTGCCAGGAAGTCATAGTAGTTATAACTTCTTCGGTGTCGGCACTTTCTGCAAGTGCCGCAAGTTCAGCTCTGCCTCAAACAGAAGGCCCCGACGGGGTGTCTCGGTGCTCGCAACACCGGGCCCGTCGAGGCCAACGCATCAGAGAGATTGGGTCTCCGAATGCAGCACGAGCTTACTGCGCCTGCCCAGACGCAGGCGTCCGAGGGCGAACCGCTCCGAGTCAAGGACATCGCCGCCGCCCTTCGCGTGGACGTCTCCACCGTCTACGCCGAGATCAAGGCCGGCCGCCTCCCCTCGTACCGCGTCGGCTCGGGCCGCGGCACCATCCGTGTCTCCCGCGCCGCCTTCACGCAGTACCTCACGGACCGCGGCATCCCGACCAGCGAACTGGCGGTCGCGCTGTGAAAACCAACACCTCCGTCAACCTCGCCGCGATTCCGTCGCAGCCGTCGGCCGTCGAGCAGTCGCCGCTGCAGCTGGGGTCCCGTCTGGTGCCCGCGAAGATCGGCCGCACCAACGGCACGTCGGTGACCGTGTGGATCCAGTGCCCGACGTGGTGCACCGAGGACCACGTCGACGAGCCGGTCCGGGACGTCGAGGACCTCGCCCACTACTCGGCAACGGCCGGCGTATCCGTCTACTCGTTCACGAACGCTGGCGCGGTGCACGAGCTGTTCGCCGGTATCCAGTCGGACCCGACGGCCAGCGACGCCCGGCTGCGCGGGGCGCACATCTCCATCGAGGACCGCGGCGGCAACGACTACGCGCAGCTGACCCCGGAGATGGCCGAGCACCTGGCCGACGAGCTGATCGGGTTCGCGTCCGAGCTGCGGCACCTGGCCCGCATCGCCCAGCAGGCCAACGAGGTCACCAAGGGGCGTGCCGCATGAGCCTCCCCACCTTCGGCCCGACGGGCCTGCAGAACGTCCACGACGACGCGCCGCACGGATATGCGGTGGTCCGCCTCGACTACCGGGTGTCCCGAGACGAGCTGTTCGCCGCGCTGGTGCTCGGCTTCACCGAGACAGACCCCGACCGTGACCCGGCCCTGATGACCGTGGAGGAGGTGCGCGGCGAGGTCGAGTCGACGCTCGCCGGCCACTCCTTCACCGAGGTGTGGCGGGTCATCGAGCAGCTGCGGGACGGCTCTTTCAGCCCGTGGCAGGCGGACCGTCTCGAAGGGTTGCGCCAGGCGATGGGTCGCGCCTATCCGGTGGCGAGTGTGCCTCGCTGCCCGGCCGCCCACCCGGAGGACCCGACGCCGTGTGACGGGCCGCCCGTCGTGACGGTGCTGGTAACGAACACCACGGGCGCGAACGGGTGCGAGCACCATGCCGCGCGGATGCTGGCCTCGCTGGAGGGCGGCCGGGTGTATGCCCTGCCGGATGCCCCGGCGGGCGCGGCGATCCGCGTGTTCAAGGCCGCCGCGACGATCCGGCCGTTCGTGTGGGTGGAGCGGGGTGAGGGCCAGTGAGCACCGTCGTCCTGCACACGATCGACCACGGCCCCGTCGAGTTCGAGTGTCCGGCGTGGTGCATCGGCCATCACTGGCAGATGGGCCGGGACATCGGCCGCAACGACATCACGCACAACTCGGCGCGGGTGAAGGCGGTCGCGCAGACGGAGGCCCGCGGGCTGGTGCCGGTGCTGGCGTGCCGGATCTCGTGGGCGCCGTTCGCGGAGCTGGTGCCGGTCGTCGACGTCGAGGTCGACGTGCAGTCGAGCTTCCCCGCGGAGGACATCGCCCATGTGGCGCGCGGGCTGCGGACGGCGGCGATGCGGCTGGAGCGGATGGCCGGCGAGGCGATCCGGATGCGGGGTGAGATCCGGTGACCTCCCGCTGGCCGGTGCGCCGGCCGACCGAGCAGGCCGCTCTGCGCGCGGTGTGCCGGTCGGCCCGGCCCCTCCCCCCTGTCCCTGCCCTGATGGCCGCCCTGGTCGACGCCGTCGACCGCCGAGACCTCGAGGGCACCTGCCTTGCCGCGCACCGTGTGGTGCGCGCCGCCGCCCCGGAGGTGGGCGAGTGATGGCCCGATTTCAGATGAACGACCACGACCGCTACCGCATCGAGGCGGCCCGGCGGGAGCTCGCCACGGCCAAGGAGCTCGACATGGGCGACGACGAGGCGATGGCCCGGACGATCGGCCGGCTCGAGGTGGCGCTCGCCCAGCTGCTGGAGATGCTCGACGAGGAGGAGCGGTGAAGCGCAACCCGACCCGCGCCCTGGCTATCGCCGCCGGGCTGGTCATCGTCGCCCTGACGGCCGCCGCGTTCTGGCTGTCCTACGCGCATCTCGCCGAGGTCGCTCTCGGGCACGGGCTCGGCGGCGCCCCGGTACGTGCCTGGGCGTGGCCGGCCTGCCTGGACCTGTTCATCATGGCAGGTGAGCTGATGTGGCTGCGGGCCGCGATCGCCCGCCATGTCGACCCGTGGGCGATCGCCCTGACCGTCGTCGGGTCAGGTGGTTCGATCGCGCTGAACGTGGCCGGTGTCGGCTCGCACGCCGACCCGCTGAACTATGTGGTGGCCGCGGTGCCGCCCACGGCCGCGCTGCTCGCGTTCGGTGCCCTGATGCGGCAGATCCACCAGGCCCTCGCCGGTCACACCGAGCCGAACCCTGTGGATGTTATCCACGAGGTTCCGGCCGCCGAGGTGACCGCTACCCCGTCCCCCGCAACCTTGGGGCAGACCCCCACGGTTGTCGACCTGCATGGTGCAGACGACCACGCAGGTGTGACCGAGACGGTCACGGCTGCCGAGCCGGTCGAGGTGGTCATCCCGCCGGTCATCGAGGTGCCCGACGTGTCCCCTCTGTGGCACGACTGGACTCCCCGCAAGTCGACCGCTGCGGTACCCGCCGAGACGGCCCGGCAGATGGTCACCGAGCCGATCGTTCGCACCCCTGCCGAGCTGCGCAGGGAGGCCCGCAGGCTCAACCGGGAGGCGGTCACCTCGACGCGGCGGCCGGTGACCATCCGCACGCTGCAGGACGAGCTCGGCCTGTCCCGCCGGGATGCGACCGAGCTGCGCCGGGAAATCGTGGGGGGCCGGTCATGAGCGACGCCCTCGACAAGGCGGAGGCCGCCGCCCGGGAGGCCGCCGCGGACACCGACGTCGTGCGCATCGTGGCCGCCGTCCTCGCCGCACAGCAGGCCGCACAGCAGCAGCCGCCGGCAACCGTTGCTCAGCAGGCAACGGCTCCGTTCGACTCCCGCAAGTGGCTGACCATCGGCGGTCTCGGGATCGCGGGCGGCCTGGTCGCCTCGCTGTTCGCCGTGGCCGTCGCCATCGGCGCCGTATCGGTCGCCATCCTCGCCCTGGTCCTGCGCGGACTGTGGGCCGACTTCCAGAAAGGACGCTGACCCATGGCCGACGACCTGACGTTCTCCGACTTCACCGCCGCCGAGAAGCTGCGCGTCGCCGCCCTCGTCGCCCGCATGGCCAAGCGCGGCGCGGCCGGCCCCGATGTCGACCTGTCCGACCTGAAGCGGCGCGTCGAGCGCATCGAGAAGCAGGCCATGCGCCGCAAGCAGAGCAAGTAGCCACGCCCCGGGGCGGCCGTCACCGGCCTAGGAACCGTCGGCCGCCCCGTGCCCGGCCCGTCACGAAATACGTCACGAAACCCGGAGAGGCCATCATGACCGACACCGTTCCCGAGCGGGTCAACGGGCACACCGCACCCAAGGTGTCCCTGCTCAAGTTCGCCCCCGACCCGCAGACCGCGCCCGAGCCGGCCACCGTCGACCAGCCGCGCCCCCGCCGCCGGGTACGCATCGACGCGTTGCGCCGCGTCGTCGTCGAGACCCGCCAGAACGGCGCCTACAAGGCGGCCGTGCGGCACAGCTCGTACATCGTCGGCGGCACCCGCATCCTCACCCGCCGCGCCTGGGACGCCCGCACCACCGCCCTGCACTCGCGGATGATGCGCCAGGCAGAGGCCGCGGGGAACGAGGAACTCGTCCGCCAGTGGGAGCAGCGGGCCTACGCCTACCGGTTCGCCCGCCACAAGCGGCGCATGGAGCTGCTGCACATGGTGCTGAAGGCACCCGAAGCTGTGGCCCACGCGACCGCCGGCGCAGGCAGCGTCCTGCTGCTCCTCGGTCTGCTCCTTGCCTGGGGGACCGGCAATGTCCACGACGTCCTCACCCCGCTGAAGGCGGTCATCGACTTCATCGGCTGGGTCGCCTTCATCGCCGGTGTGGTCTGGGGGCCGCTGCTGTACTCCCTGCCCGTCCTCGCCGTCGCCGGCGCCTGGACGGTGGGCCGCCAGCGGCAGACCGCCCCCACCTGGGCGCTCCCCGCCGACGCCGAGAACCGGGACGTCGTCCCCGACGAGGGCGCCATCATCCGCGCCCTGGGCAACCTCGGCATCGCCCCGCTGAACAAGGCCATCAAGGACGGCTGGCAGCCCCGATGGGTGCAGCCGACGACCCGGTCCGGGAACGGCTGGCACACACAGCTGCAGCTCCCCCTCGGCGTCACCGTCGAGATGGTCGCCGCGAAGAAGACGGTGCTGGCCCACAACCTCCTCAGGAAGCCCGTCGAGGTGTGGCCGACCGAGCCCCCGAAGGCCCCCGGCGTCCTCGACCTGTGGGTCGCCGACCAGGGCTCCCTGTCCGGCATGGTGCCGCCTTGGCCGCTCCTCACCGAAGGCACGACCGACTACTTCAAGGGCGTCCCCGTCGCCGTCTCCCAGCGCGGCGAACCCATCATCGGCAAGCTCATGGCCGCGAACTGGATGGTCGGCGGCATCATGGGCTCCGGGAAGACGTCCATCGTCGTCGCCCTGCTGCTCGGCGCGATCCTCGACCCGCTCGTCGTCGTCGAGGCCTACGTCATGGCGTACAACGTCGACTACGACCCGCTCAAGCCGCGCATGCGAGTGCTGGTCAAGGGCGACGAGGACGAGGATCTGCGGGCCGCGCTGGTCGCGCTGCGGAACCTGCGCGACGAGGTCACTGAGCGGGGCAAGCTGCTGGAGGAGCTCGGCGGCGACGCCACCAAGCTGACCCGTGAACTGGCCCTGAAGGACCCGCGGATGCGGCCGAAGGTCGTCGTGTTCGACGAGGTCCACGAACTGTTCGGGCACAAGGAGTACGGCAAGGAGGCCGCCGAGCTGGCGGTGAAGGTGCTGAAGAAGGCGCGCAAGGTCGGCATCACGCTGGTGTTCGTGACCGTGTCGCCGACGGCCGACAGCATCCCGCGGGACGTCACCCGCAACACCTCCCACCGGGTGGCGTTCGCGGTCGGCGACCATGTCGCCAACGACGGCCTGCTCGGCTCCGGAAAGCACAAGGCGGGCATCACCGCGACCACGCTGATCCCGGGCGAGGACGTCGGCACCGCGGTGACCGTCGGCTTCACCGCCAAGCCGTTCGAGGTGATCCGCTCCCACTACGTGGCCCGCGACCCGGAGAAGGGCATCGACGAGGTCACCCCGGTCGTCGAGCGGGCGCTCGCCGTGTACGAGGGCACCGGGCCGGTGGACGCCCCGGCGTTTGAGCCGGCCGACGAGCTCGCCGACATCGCGGCCGTCCTCGGCCACGAGCCCAAGATGCTGACGCAGGACGTCCTGCGCGGCCTCGCCGAGCGCAACCCGGGCGCCTACGGCGACTGGACGTTCCGGGACCTGCGGCGCGTCCTCGACGACGCCGGGCACGGCGAGTACAAGACCGGCGGAGGCCGCCAGCACGTCAGCCTCGACCGCATTCTCGACGCCATCGCCGCCCGCGACGACGACACCGACGACGAGGGAGGCAACGAGGAGTAGGGGAGTTCTCCCCGACCGCGTCCTCACCCTGCCTCCCTGTACATGACCTGCGGATATGGCTAGTTGGGGAGGCGAGGGAGGCAACGCCGAAGGGGCGTCCAGAGGCCCAGAAACGGCCCCTCGGTCGCCCCTCGGATCCCTCCCTCTCAGGCCGCTCGCCCCGGAGGCAGATGCCCGCGCCGTCGCGCTTCGGCGATCCAACGCCGGACCGTGGCGACGGGCACCCCAGCCTCATCCGCGAGCACGGGGGCCGGACGAGGAGTCTGTGCAGACACCTCGCGGTAGGCCCGAGCCACCAGCGCATAGAACCTCTCAGGATCCTCGCCGCCTGGTCGGGTCAGCCGCGGGCGACTGCCCTTCGCCAGCTTCTCGCTCAACGGCTCACCCTTCCGCACCATGCCCTCGCGGAACGAGGCGACGAAGGCGTCCCGCTCGGCCGGCGCCTTCAGCAAGGCCTCGCGCATCCAGTCCGGCCACGCGTTCGCCTCCCTCTCGATCTGCCCCACCTTCACCGACTGCAGGCCAGTGGCAGAGATGCGGTCCTCGGCGGAAACGAGCAGGTCACGCACGACGAACTGACCGTGTGCGTCCTGGGCCAGGCGGGCGAAGGCGTAGAGCCCAGCCGTCTCGGTGGCGTAACAGACCCATCCAGCTGTGTCGGTGTTCGGAGCACCGAAAGACATGAAGCGCATGAAGGGGACGGTACGGCCCGCACAACCGTCCGCACAAGTCCACACAAGTAACCGATCGACTGTGCACGCTTGACCGATCAATGGCCCGTGCTGCATCATCCACACCAGGGCGCACAACCGTGTGCACTTGACCGCACTGGAGTCGAACCGTGGTCGAAAAGATCAACTACTCAATCGACGAAGCGGTAGAAGCCTCCGGGCTCGGCCGCTCCACCATCTTCGAACTGATCAAGTCCGGGGACCTGCCGAGCTTCAAGGAAGGGCGGCGCCGGCTCATCCCCGCGGACGCCATCCGGGCGCACTCCGCCCGACGCCTGGCCGAGCAGAACGGGCAGGCGGCATGACGGAGACTCGCCCCACCCTCACCGACATCCGTAAGTGGCCCGCCACCGTCAGCGTCCCCAAGGGCGCCCAGGCCCTCGGCTGTAGCCCGAACCACCTGCACGAACGCATCAGGCGCGGCGATAGCCCCGTCAAGACCCTTCAGTTCGGCAAGCGACACGTGGTCATCACTGCTGACCTGCTGCGCGTGCTGTCAGGGGAGGACCGAGAGGCCGTATGAACGACAACGCAGAGAAGGGCCTGCTCGGCACAGGCCCTTCTCGAGAAGACTCCGCGGGCGGCGAAGCTGCTGCCATCGTGGCACAGGTTCGCCGCCGCCGCGAAGCCGCCGGACGGTGCGAGCCGCTCGACTGCGGCCACCAGGACCCCCACGACTGCGACGCAGCCCAGTGCGGCAAGGGAGTCGGAACTACCGACACCCCCCACCCGGAGCCGGCCGACGTCGACCCCGACGCCATCACCGAACTCTGGGCCAACGCCAAAGCCGCATGGACCATCCGCGACTTCCCCAAGTACGGGTCGCGCGAATGGATCGCCCTCACCCCCGACGACCCACGGCGGCTCGCCGGAGCCCTCGAGGCCGCCGAGCTCTGGCGCAAGTTCGGCGACGAGGAAGAGCTGATCGCCTGGCTCAAGAACCTCGGACGGCGGCCCAACCTCGTCGACACCCGCAGCCGGGCCGAACTCGACGAACTGGCCAAACCCAAGCCACCCCACCAACTGCAGGCCACACCCGGCTGGCCACCCATCCGCGTACCCGGCCAGCCCGGCCGGTACCTCGAATGCCCCAGGAAGGAGGCGGCGTGACGGACGAGCGAGAGATGCCGCCGCCCACCAACCCCATGGCCGTAGCGCGCGACCTGGCCCCCGCCTGGCGGCACCCCGACACGGGACTCCTGACTCGCCGCCACTGGCGCGGCACATGGATGCGCTGGGAAGGCTCCTACTGGCGAGAGATGGACGACCAGGAGGTGCGCGCCAGCCTGTACAAGAAGCTGGAGCACGCCGAGTACTGCGCCGGAGTCGACAAGCACGGCGTGCCGATCATCAAGCCGTGGTCACCGACCAAGCGGAAGATCTCGGACCTGATGGAAGCGATCTCCGCCGTCACCCATCTGCGGCCGTCCGTCGACGCCCCGGAATGGATCTCCCGAGACGGGTTGAGTCGGGACTCTGCCAATTACAACGCGCACGGAACTGAAAGCCCCATCGTGGCCTGCACCAACGGCCTGCTGCGCGTCGCCGACCGCGAACTACTGCCGCTCACCCCCGGGTTCTTCAACCTCGTATCGGTGCCGTTCGACTACGACCCCGACGCCACCGCACCCAACTGGCAGCAGTTCCTCAAGCAGGTGTGGCCCGACGATCAGAAGTCCATCGCCGCTCTTCAGGAGTGGTTCGGCTACGTCCTGTCCGGCCGCACCGACCAGCAGAAGATCCTGCTCATCGTCGGCCCCACCCGGTCCGGCAAAGGCACCATCGCCCGCATCCTCACCAACCTCGTCGGCAAGGGCAACATGGCCGGTCCGACGCTCGCCGGCCTGGCCACGAACTTCGGCCTTTCCCCCCTGCTCGGGAAGTCGCTCGCCGTCATCTCCGACGCCCGGCTCGCCGGCCGCGACGGGCACCAGGTTGTCGAGCGTCTGCTGACCATCTCCGGCGAGGACACCATCGACGTCGACCGGAAGTTCCGCGACCCGTGGACGGGCAAGATGCCCACCCGGCTGATGATCCTGTCCAACGAGCTCCCGAACTTCGGCGACGCATCCGGCGTCATCGCCCGCCGCTTCATCGTGCTGAACATGACCGTGAGCTGGCTCGGTAAGGAAGACACCGACCTCACCGACAAGCTCGCCGCGGAGATGCCCGGCATCCTTAACTGGGCGCTCGACGGCCTCGCCCGCCTGGAGCGCCAGGGTCACATCACAGAACCGCCCGGTTCCGCGGAGGCGGTCACGACCATGCAGGACACGGCCTCGCCGACGTCCGCGTTCGTCCGCGAGTGCTGCGACAAGGGCCCCACGCACGAGGTGCTCGTCGACGAGCTCTGGGAGGCCTGGAAGGAGTGGGCCGAAGACCAGGGCATCCGCCCCGGCTCCAAGGCCATGCTCGGCCGCAACCTCCTGTCGGTCGTCCCTCAGGCGAAGCGCACACGCCCCCGGGACGACTCCGGAAAGCAGATCCCGACCTACTCCGGAATCGGCCTGAAGAACTACACCCGCAATGGTGAGAGTCCCGACTCAACCCGTCTCAAGGACTACGGGAGCGGTCTGAGACGGGCTGAGACGGGACTCAGCCCATTGTGGGCGCAGCATTCCGAAGCGCCGAAGTGCGCTCGCTGTGACTTCCCCTTCGAACCCCTCACCCCCGGCCAGACCACACACCCCGGATGTGATGCCGCATGAAGTACGCCGTCAACTCCCCCATCTCCCTCACCCCCGCACCGGAAGGCTGGTGGGTTCAGCACACCGCCCCGGACGGCACCAAGTCCAAGTCCCGGATCGTCGCGTGGGCCGTCGTCGCCACCGGCGCAGACGACGACGGCAGCATGAACACCACCGTCGAGCCCGTTTTCGTCGAGCACGGCACCCTCTGGACCCGCAGCGAGTGGTGGGACGTCATGGGCACGGAGCACGACGTCGAGGTGATCGAGCCGTGACCTCCCACATCGACCAGGCGGTGCAGGCCCGCATAGCGGCCGCTCGCGCCAGGCAGCAGCAGCAGCGAGAGCAGCGAGCCGAGTTGGCCGCCGCTCGCGCCGCCGGCGTCGAGGCACGTAAGCGCACCAAACTGCGGCGCCAGTGCGCGGTGTGCGACCGCCCCCTGACCGGCAAGCGCGGCCGGCCCTGCTCGCGCGGCTGCGGCGTCTACCTGTGCCGGGCCGCCCACCGGCCGCCCTGCAACGACGTCCACGGCGGCCAGTGCGCCCGCCTCGACCTCCCGGACGCGTCGTGACCCCCCAGCAGGCGGTCACCGCGCTCGCCGTCGCCGCCCTCAACAACGACGCCCAGGGCCTCGCCCCGCTGCTCGCCGACCTCGGCGACGACGAAGTTCGCTCGGCGGCCGGGATCGCCGTCATCAACCTCTGCAGCGGCTTCCGCCAGATCGTCCACCCCGACGACTGGCAGGAGATCACCGCGGCCCTGCAGACCCTCGCCGCCCAGGAGGCAGCCACATGACCGAACAGCCCCCGCCCAAGCCCGAGACCACCGGGCAGCGGATGAATCGGCTCATCCGCGAACTCGGAGCACCAGACCCCAACGAACCGCTGATGGCCGCCATCCGCCACAGCTGGGCCAAGACCACCAAGAAGGAGAACCCCGATGGCTGAACAGCTCCCCCTCCCCGTCCTCTACGACGGATACGACCAGGGGCACTACACGCTGCCCGCCGCGGTGGTGAAGGCCCGCGACACCTACCGCGGCGTCGAGGCCATGCCGTTCCCGCAGCCGCCCCGCAACGCGTGGGAGACCGTGCACGACGTCGTCGAGGCCACCGTCGACGCCGTCGCCGCCGGCACCAAACTCCCCGACGTCGAACTCATCGAGCAGGCACGCCGGGCCGAACGCGTCTACCAGGACGCCCTCGACATGATCGGCGGCTGCCTCGACCTCGCCGCCCAGCGCGCCCGCACCGTCCTGCGCGAACAGTCCACGGCCATCATCACCGAACACCTGCGGCCCGCCCTCGCCGAGACGTGGCAGGCCTACAAGGACGCGCACCGCATCCTCGCCGAGTACGGGCAGACCGAGCCCCGGCACCTGCTGTCCGCGCCCTCGAAGGTCCGCAAGGCTTCCGATACCTGCGACCTCATGGCCGACCGGTACAACGCCATTGCGGGCGCCCGCAGCCAGCTGGCCTCCGCGCTCAGCATCACCTGCCCCGACGACCCGCGCGGCAAGTACACGATGCTCCGGAACTACCACCAGCTGTTCCCCGTCCGCCTCGCCACCGGCCGCCCGCCCTGGTCCGGCCTGAGCACACGCCACTACCTCGACTGGATGGCCGAGCACGGCGGGCAACTGTGGCTGCCCACGCCCGCCGAGCAGCGCGACGCCCTGCTCCACGAACTGCCCGACAGCAGCCCGCTCAAGCAGGTGGCCTGACATCAGACTCCCGGGGCTGGGGCGCAGCGCTTCCATGGTCCGGCCGGCGCCCCGGCCTCGGGTCCGTGGGGAGGGGGATGACCCCTTCCCGGGCTCACGGCGGACCGCGGGGGAGGGAAATTCGTGGCGCCGCGAATCAGGGCTTTCTGATCACGAGGGAAGGGGAGTCGGAATCGCTGGACGACGCGCCACGGGGACCGCCGCGGCCAGAGCGAAAGACGCGTGCTCAGATCAGCAATAGGGGGCCTGCGCGGTTCGCAGGCCCGAACTGACAGCCCTGGGAGGGGTCATGGCAGAGGAAGACGAGCAGGTCTACAACCCGGTGGTCCGGGTGCCTGTGACGGCACTGGATGCGACGGCGTGGCCCCGCCGGCCGGAGTCCGTTGAGGCGCCGTTGGATGTGGCGACGCAGTGGGACGAGCGGATCTGGAGCCGGGTATGAGGGTGCGCACGCTGGACGGCACGGAGGCCGCCGGCACGGTGTTGGTGCTGGCCGTGCTGGAGCATGCTGAGACGGCGCCTCGGGGCCCGTTCACGGCCGAGCTGGGCATGGCGGCCGTGGTCGACGGGGACGGCGCCGTGTGGTTCGTTGGCGAGGGCGACGTCGGCCGGCTGGTGCCGCTCGCCTGCGCCTGCGAGCACGTGGAGCTGACGACGTACAAGGATGGTGCGGAGATCTCCCGCACTGTCAGCTCTAGCAGCTAAAATGGCCGTAGGTTGATCGACGGCCCGTCTCTTGGTCCGCGGTTGGCTCACTCCGTGAGTAGGTGGCCGTGAGAGGCCATCGGATCGGTTCGCGACTCCTCGCGCCGGCCGTCCGCCGTCTCTCACTGGCTCCCCCGGACAGAGCCCCGCCAGCTGAAGGCCCGCCTCAGGCGCCTCCGGTACCCGCTGTCGAGTGCCCGCGCTCCAGCCGCCTCCCCACGGGCCGCTGTGGAAGCGCCCGTCTCCAGCACGCCGGGAAGACACCCATGACTTCCCAAGGGGACACCCATGCAGAAGAAGGCTCAGGAGCTTGTCGAAGAGATGCAGGCCGTCCTGAAGAAGGCCCAGGCGATCGCCGCGAAGGCGGACGGTGAGGGCCGCGATTTCACCGCGGACGAGGTGACCGAGGTGAAGGGCCTGATGGATCAGGCGAGGGAACTGAAGGCCAAGGCCGAGAAGGCCAAGGAAGCGGAGAAGGTGGAGAGTGCGCTCGCCGAGCTCGGTGACGGTATCGGCGGGACGTGGGGTGTGAAGGGCGGGGGCGCGCGGGTGAAGGCGGATCACCCGCGGGTGAAGGCGGCCGGCGGCTCAGACTGGGGCGCGAAGGTGCTGTCCGCGACGTCGGGGGCGGACGGGTACAAGGGCATCCTGGCTTCGGGTGCGGTTCCGCTGACGGTGCCGCTCGACCCGGAGCCGGTCCGTATGGGTGTGCCGGTGCTGGCGCTGCGGCAGCTCATTCCGACGGTGTCGGGCCCGTCCCGCTTCAGCTACCTGCGGCAGACGACCCGCACGAACAACGCGGCCCCGGTGGCGCGTGGCGCTCTGAAGCCGACGAGCGTGTACACGTGGGAGCGCGTCGACGACCGGACGCGGACGATCGCGCATCTGTCGGAGCCGATCGCCCGGCAGGATCTGCGGGATGCCCCGGCGCTGCGGCGGGTCCTCGACATCGAGATGCGGCTGGGTACGGAGCTGGGCCTGGAGGCGCAGATCATCAACGGTTCCGGGTCGGGCGAGAACATGACCGGGATCGCGAACGTGTCCGGGTCGCAGGCGCAGGCGTGGGACACGAACCTGCTCACCACCACTCGCAAGGCCAAGACGAAGCTGGAGCTGCTGTCGTTCCTCGACGGTGCGGCCTACGTCATGAACCCGAGCGACTGGGAGACGGTGGAGCTGCTGGCGAACAACGAGGCGGACTACTACCTGGGTGGCCCGGTGCAGACGGTGGACGTGAACGCGCGCCGGCTGTGGGGTCTGCCGGTGGTGTCGACGACGGCGCAGACGGCCGGTGTGGCGCACCTGGTGAACTTCCGTGAGGCGACGGAGCTGCAGCTCGTCGAGGACGTCCGGTTCGACTGGTCGGAGAACGTGTACGACCCGAACGCTCTGGGGGCGGGGTCGGGTGCCTCGGACTTCCAGCGGAACATGATCCGGTTCCGTGCGGAGATGGACGCGGGCCTGAAGATCTTCCAGCCGTCCGCGATCGTCGAAATCGACCTGACCGCCTGATCATTGGCCGTCAGAGGGCCCCCGCTCTTGGATCACTGAGGGCGGGGGTCTTTGCGTTACCACTGTGCGTGACACACAGTTGATTCGATCAGGAGGGGTGGGCCATGAGTGAGCCGAAGCGGATCGTCCTTCAGAACGGCGCGGTGCGCTATCGCACTGTCGTCGATGCCGGCCGCGACGAGAACGGCCGCCGTATCCAGCTGACCATCACGAAGGACACCAAGAAGGAGGTGCTGGCAGAGCGAGCCCGAATCATCGCCGAGCGGTCCGCCGGGACCTTCATCGCCCCGAACAAGATCACGCTGGGGGAGTGGCTTGACGAGTGGCTGGACTACAAGCGGCGCGACGTCGAGGAGACGACGATCCGCACCTACCGACTCGCCCTGGTCCACGTTCGCGACCGCCTCGGACACATCCGCCTCCAGGAGCTCACCGAAGACCACATCCAGAACTTCGTGGATGAACTCGTCTCCGGCGGCAGACGCAAGGGAGGCGAGCCCGGTGCGCGCCTGGCCGTGTCCACGGTCGAGAGCATCCTGCACAAGCTTCGCGGCGCCCTGCGCCGGGCCGTGGTTCGCAAGCTGATCAGCGTCAATGTGGCCGCCGACGTCCGCCCCTCGCTGGCAGACAAGAAGACCGACAAGCGTGACCGCCCCAAGGCAAAACCATGGTCCGTCGGCGAGGTGCAGCTGTTCATCGCAGGCATCGAGCAGGACCGCTTGCACGCCCCGCTACTGCTGTCCCTGATGGGCCTGCGGCCAGCCGAGGTTGTCGGCCTGCGCTGGACGGACATCGATCTGAAGCTGGCCACGCTGGAGATGGTCAACACCCGCACCATGCCCGGCAACCACTACGTGCTTGAGAAGGACGCCAAGACGGCGGCCGGTGAGCGCGCGCTGCCGCTGCCCGGCCCCGTGGTGGACGCGCTGAGGAAGTTCCGGGCACTCCAGGCACGGGAGCGGCTGGCGGCCGGCGAGGGCTATACGGACACGGGCTACGTCGTCGTCGACGAGTTGGGGTTGGAGAGGAACACGCGGCACCTGCGGGAGCACGCCTACCGCTTGATGCGCGACCTGGAGATTCGACGGGTACGCCTGTACGACGCGCGGCACTCGTGCCTGTCGTACCTCGCGAACAACGGGGTGCCAGACCACATCCTCGCCGCGTGGGCCGGCCACACGAACGCCAGCTTCACGAAGAGGCGGTACGTGCACGTCGACGTCGAAGACATGAGGGCCGCGGCGACCGCGTGGGACACCTTCCACGGGGGAGATCGGAAACCTTCCGTGTGAGAAATTGTGAGAAACGATCTCGCCGCCGGACCCCCATCCTGCCTCTGACTTGCGAAGATGGATGATCCCGTAGAACAATGCCCCGATTCTGCACCCGGTCCGCCCCGATCGCCCGGTATGCGCGTCCTGGACGGTGCGCCTACCGTGGCTCGCATGGGTGATGCGGTGGAACTGGAGGCGGGCGGCCGGACCGTACGGCTGTCCAGTCCCGACAAGGTTTTCTTCCCGGAGCGCGGCTTCACCAAGCTGGACCTCGCCCGCTACTACCAGGCGGTCGCGCCCGGCATCCTGCGTGCCCTGCGCGATCGCCCCACCACCCTGGAGCGCTACCCCGACGGTGTGAACGGCGAGTCCTTCTTCCAGAAGCGGGCCCCGAAGAACATGCCCGACTGGATCCCCACCGCCCACATCACCTTCCCCAGCGGCCGCAGCGCCGACGAGATGTGCCCCACCGAGGAGGCGGCCGTGCTGTGGGCCGCCCAGTACGGCACGCTCACCTTCCACCCCTGGCCCGTCCGCCGCGACGACGTCGACCGCCCCGACGAACTGCGCATCGACCTCGACCCGCAGCCCGGCACCGACTACGACGACGCCGTCCGCGCCGCCCATGAACTGCGCGCGGTCCTCGACGAGTTCGGCGGACTGCGCGGCTGGCCCAAGACCTCCGGCGGCCGCGGCCTGCACGTCTTCGTGCCCATTGAGCCCCGCTGGACCTTCACCCAGGTCCGGCGCGCCGCGATCGCCGTCGGGCGGGAGATGGAACGCCGTATGCCGGAGCGGGTCACCATCAAGTGGTGGAAGGAGGAGCGCGGAGAGCGCATCTTCCTCGACTACAACCAGACCGCCCGGGACCGCACCATCGCCTCCGCCTACTCCGTACGGCCCCGTCCGCACGCCCCCGTCTCGGCGCCCCTGCGCTGGGAGGAGGTCGGCGAGGCCCGTCCCGTTGACTTCGACATCGCGACCATGCCGGCCCGCTACGCAGCCGTCGGCGACGTCCACGCCGACATGGACGACCACGCCTTCTCCCTGGAGTCCCTCCTGGAACTCGCCCGTCGTGACGAACACGACCACGGACTCGGCGATCTCCCGTATCCCCCGGAGTACCCGAAGATGCCGGGCGAACCGAAACGGGTCCAGCCGAGCAGGGCCCGCCACGAGGACACACCGCCGGCCCCCTGAGCCGCCCCTCCCACCCCGTCACGAGAGCGCTCTCACCTCCCTCCGTCGCCAGGGCTATCCTGATCCGCACGCACCGAGGAGGAGCCCCGACGTGACCGAGACCGCACAGCGTCCCACCCTGGAGGCCGTGGCCGCGCGGGCCGGGGTGTCCAGGGCCACCGTGTCGAGGGTCGTCAACGGTGGGGACGGGGTCCGGGAGCCCTTGGTGGAGCGGGTCCGGCGGGCCGTGGAGGAACTCGGGTACGTCCCCAACCAGGCGGCCCGCAGCCTCGTCACGAAGCGGCACGGCGCCGTCGCCGTCGTCATCGCCGAACCGGAGACAAGGGTCTTCGCCGATCCCTTCTTCGCCCTCCAGCTCCGCGGCATCAGCAAGGAACTGACCGCCCAGGACAACCAGTTGGTGCTGCTGCTCACCGAGGGGCGTGACGACCACACACGGGTCGCCCGCTATCTCGCCGGCGGCCATGTCGACGGCGCCCTGGTCTTCTCCCTGCACCTCGACGACCCGCTCCCCGGCCTCATCCGGGGCGCCGGCCTGCCCACCGTGTTCGGCGGCCGCCCCGGCTGGAACGACGGCAACACCGGTGTGGTGTACGTCGACAGCGACAACCGCGGCGGGGCCCGCGAGGCCGTACGCCATCTCGTCGGCCTCGGCCGCACCCGGATCGCCCACCTCACCGGCGCCCTGGACCAGACCTCGGCGGCCGACCGGCTCGACGGCTACCGCGACGTCATGGGGGACGCCGACCCGCGGCTCGTCGTGGAGAGCGACTTCACGCCCGGCGGAGGGGAGCGCGCGATGCGCGAACTCCTGGACCGCTGCCCGGACGTCGACGCCGTGTTCGCCGCGAACGACCTCACCGCCTCCGGCGCGCTACGGGTCCTGCGCGAGCACGGGCGTCGGGTGCCCGAGGACGTGGCGGTGGTCGGCTTCGACGACATGCTTCCGGTCGCCGAGGGCACCGACCCGCCGCTGACGACGGTCCGTCAGGACATCGAGGAGATGGGCCGCATCATGGCCCGCCTCCTGCTACGCCGCCTCGACCCGCGCACCCCCGAGGAACCCCCGTCGGGCGTGGTCCTCCCGACGACCCTGATACGCCGCGCTTCGGCGTGAGGCCACCGGGCGTGCGTCGGGTTTCGGCCTTAAACAGCCCGGCGTGCGTCGGGCTTCGGCATGAGGACGCCGCGCTTCGGCGTGGGGTCGGCGGGCGTGCGCCGGGCTTTGGTGAGGCCACCGGGCCTGCGCCGCGCTTCGGCGTGAGGCCGCGGGGCTTGCGCCGCGCCTCGGCCTTGAACCGCCCGGCGTGCGCCGGGCTTCAGGCTGAGGCCGCCAGATCTGCGTCGGGCTTCGGCCTGAAACCGCCGGGCTGCGCCGGGCCTCGGCGTGAGGCCGCGGGGCTTGCGCCGCGCCTCGGCTATGAACCGCCCGGCGTGCGCCGCGCTTCAGCCTGAGGCCGCCAGACCTGCGCCGCGCTCCGGCCTGAAACCGCCGGGCTGCGCCGGGCTTCGGCGCGGGGTCGCGCCGGGCTTGCGCTGCGCCTCGGCTATGAACCGCCCGGCGTGCGCCGGGCTTCAGCCTGAGGCCGCCAGACCTGCGCCGCGCTTCGGCCTGAAACCGCCGGGCTGCGCCGGGCTTCGGCGCGGGGTCGCGCCGGGCTTGCGCCGCGCCTCGGCCTTGAACCGCCCGGCGTGCGCCGCGCCTCGGCCCTAACCGCCGGGCTCGCGCCGCTCCTCGGCCTGGGGCCGCCCGGCCCGCGCTGGGCTTCGGCTGAGACCGGGCGGCCTGCGCCGCGCTTCGGCGGCGCGCGAGGTCGCCGCGGAGGTGCGGCTCGGTGGCGTCCTTGGGCCTTCCGGGGGACGCGGCCCTTTGACCGCCGCTTCGTGGGACGGGCAGGGGGCCGTCCTCCGCTCCGTCCCGGGCGGGCCCGGCCCTCAGCCCTGGTTCTGCTGCGGCGCGCTTCTGATCACCGCGAAGCGGGCCCCGTACGGGTCGGCCAGCCGGGCCATGCGGCCGACGCCCTCGACGTCCGCCGCGGGTATCCGGACCGCGCCGCCGCGTGCCTCCGCCTCGGCGGCGACCGTGTCCACGTCGGCGACCTCGAAGTACGGCAGCCAGTACGCCCCGTCCCGGGCCTCGGTCGGGTCGTCGGCCAGCGTGACGAACCCGCCGAACACGGCGTCCTCGGCCGCCCCCGCGGGGTTGACGCAGGTGTAGACGCCCCCGGGGAAGGGGACCGCGGAGGTCTCCAGACCCAGCGTCGTGTAATAGAAGGCGGCCGCCGCGGCGATGTCCGGCGTGTACAGCTCCACCCAGCACAGCGAGCCGGGCTCGCCCGCCAGGTCCACGCCCTTGTTGTGCCCCGGCTGCCAGAGACCGAACGGCACCCCCGCCGAGTCGGCGACGATCGCCATCATGCCCTGCCCCATCACGTCCATCGGCGCGAAGAGCACCCGGCCGTGGGCCTGTTCGGCGGCCTTCGCGGTGGCGTCCACGTCCGACGACTGGAAGTACACCGTCCAGGACGGCGGCCCCTGCGCGGGCGTGGTCTGCATACCGCCCGCCACGGTCCTGCCCTCCGAGCGGAAGAAGCCGTAACCGCCGGCGTCGGGGCCCGCGGACTCGAACCGCCAGCCGAACAGGGCGCCGTAGAAGGAGGTGGCGCCGTCGATGTCGGGCGTGCCGAGGTCGATCCAGTTCGGAGCGCCGTCGACGAAACGGGTGGTGAGCATCTCCGCCCTCCTCACAAGGGTCCCGTTGCCTGCACTGCCGAGTCTCGCACCGCCCACTGACAACCGCTGCCGGAGTGCGGAGACAGCCCGCACGACCCTGACCATACCTTCGGTAACCACATCGGTTCCCCGTGTTCCTGTGTGTTCCGCGCGCCGCCGTGCGCCGAGACCGCCCGGCGCGTCATCATCAGGGCGGCCGGAGGCCCTCGCCCGCCGCGTATATCCGGCGTTGATCGAACGTTTTTCGCCGCGCGGCACGATCCTGGCCATGCATACCGACACGATCCCCACGTCCGACCTCGGCTGGCAGCGGGAGGCGCTGTGCGCGCAGACCGGGGCGGACTTCTTCTTCCCCGAGCCCGGCAGCTCGGTGCGCGAGGCCAAGCGCATCTGCGGCATGTGCGACATGCGCGTGGCCTGTCTCGAGTACGCCCTCGCCAACGACGAGCGCTTCGGCGTCTGGGGCGGCCTGTCCGAGAAGGAACGCCTGCAGATCAGGCGTACGTCCTGCTGACCCGCCACCGGCCGGCGGACGGTGAGGGCGCCTCGAAAAATCCGGAAGACCGCGTCGCGGGGGGGCGGTTAGGATCCGGATGCGCCTCCGGACGTAGCGCAGAGGCAGTCGCGCCGGCTTGCCCAGCCGGATACGCCGGTTCGAATCCGGTCGTCCGGGCGCGAACGGTCCCGTAGAGCAGAGGCAGACTCGCCACCCTGTCAAGGTGGATACGCCGGTTCGAATCCGGTCGGGACCGCGGTACGACGAGCACCGGGGCGGGGACGGATGGGCGAGGAGAGCACGGTCACGGCGGTCGGCCCGCCGGTCACCGAGGCGGAACTGGCCGCCTTCCACACGGTCGTGGGCAAGCTGCGCGCCCTGCCCGTCGACGATCCCGTACGGCTGCGCGCCGAACAGGTCGCCGCGTCCTTCGCGCGCGACGGACGGCTGCGCAGGCGCAGGGCCCGCGGGGCCGAGCTGTCGGCCGCCGACGCCGCCGTGATGGCCGCCACCGCGACCGGCGCCCCCGAGCGGCGCGAGGACGCGCCCCTGACCGGGCAGGACACCGGCCGCGGAGGCGTCTTCGTGCGGCCGCGCACCTGCTACGTCTGCAAGTCGCCGTATCGACAGGTCGACACCTTCTACCACCGGCTCTGCCCCGGCTGCGCCGCCGACAACACCGCCCGCCGCGCCCTGAGCACCGATCTGCGCGGGCGCCGCGTCCTGCTCACCGGCGGACGTGTGAAGATCGGCTTCCAGCTCGCGCTGATGATGCTGCGGGACGGCGCGGAGGTCCTCGTCACCTCCCGGTTCCCGCACGACACCGTGCGCCGCTTCCACGCCGAGCCCGGCAGCGCCGCATGGCGCGACCGGCTCACCGTCCTCGCCGTCGACCTGCGCGACCCGCGTCAGGTGCTCGGCCTGTGCGAGGACCTGCGCGCCGAGGGCCGGCCCCTCGACGTCCTCGTCAACAACGCGGCCCAGACCGTGCGCCGCCCACCGGAGTCGTACGCCCTCCTCGCGGCCGGCGAGGTCGACGCGCTGCCCGAAGGGGCGCGGCAGGCCCCCGGGTTCGCGCCGATGCGCATGCTCCCGGGCGGGGCCGCCGTGCTGCCCGCGGCCCTGCGCGAGGCCGACGAGGCCGGTCTGCTGCCCGACCCCTCCCCGGAGAACTCCTGGTCGGCGACGCTCGGCGCGCTCGACCCGGCCGAGGTCCTGGAGACCCAGCTCGTCAACGCCCTCGCGCCCGCGCTGCTGTGCGACCGGCTGCTGCCGCTGCTGCTCGCCTCCCCGCACCCGCGCCGGTACGTCGTCAACGTCACCGCCGTCGAGGGCCGGTTCGCCGTGCGCAACAAGATGCCGGGGCACCCGCACACCAACATGGCCAAGGCCGCCCTCAACATGCTCACCCGCACCAGCGCCGCCGAACTCGCCGCACGGGGCGTCCACATGTGCGCCGTCGACACCGGCTGGATCACCGACGAGAACCCGGCGCCGAAGAAGGCCCGTATGGCGGGCGCCGGCTTCCGCACCCCGCTCGACATCGTCGACGGCGCGGCACGGGTCTACGACCCGATCGTGCGCGGCGAGGCCGGGGACCCGGTGTCGGGGGTGTTCCTGAAGGACTACCGGGAGGCGCCGTGGTGAACGAGGAGAACCGCCCGGCCGGGTCGGCCGGCTTCGCAGGAGTGCCCCCTGTCGTACCGCGGCCCCTCGCCGATCTCGCGCCGTTGCTCGACTGGCTGCGCGCCGGGCGTCCCGCGGGGGAGCGGCTGGACTTCACGGCCGGCACCGCGCTGCCGGACGGCCGTCTGGACCTGTGCAAGCAGGGGCTGGGCGCGCGGGGAGCCGCGCTGATCGCCGAGGCGTTGGCCGACGGCCCGTCGCCGGTACGGCATCTGCTGCTGGGCACCGACGCCCTCGGCGACGACGGCGCCGCCGCCGTGGCCGGCACGGACGCGCCGGTCGAGACGCTCTACCTCGGCTGCAACGGCATCACCGCCGGCGGCGCCTGCCGGATCGCCGACCAGCTGCGCGCCTCGCCGCAGGTCGTCACCGGCCTCTGGCTCAAGCGCAACCCGCTGGGCGCCGAGGGAGGCCGGGCGGCCGCAGCCCTCATCGAGTCCGCGCGCACCCTGCGCACCCTCGACCTCGTCCAGACCGGCCTGGACCCCTCCGGCGCCGCAGAGCTCGCCGACGCGCTGCTGGCCGCCGCGGACAGCGGACGGCGCATCGAGCGGCTGTTCGTCGGCGGCAACCCGCTGGGCGAACCGGGCGCCCGGGCCCTCGCCGCCGTGATCGCGGCCGGGGCCGTCGACGAGCTCTACGTCTCCGCCGCCCGGCTGGGCGACGCGGGCGCCCTCCGGATCGCCGACGCGCTGTCCCGGGCGCCGTACGGGCGGCTCACCCGGCTGTCCGTCGCCAGCAACGGCATCGGACCGCGGGGCGCCGCCGGGCTGGTCGCAGCGGCCACCGCCGCCGGGGTCACCCTGCTGGACCTCGGCCGGGTCCGCGCCGCCGCCGTGCTCTGCGCCGCCGACAACCGGCTCGACCTGGAGGCCGCCGACAGCATCGGGCGGACGCTGGCCGCCGGCGAGCACCGCCTCGCCCACCTGTTCCTGCGCCACACGGGCCTGCGCAGCCGCGAGGCCCACCGTCTGCTCGACCACGCGCCCGGCGCGGCCACGGCCACCCGCTTCGTCCTCGGCCAGTCCATCGCGACCAGCGTCAAACGCCGCCTGACCGCCCTCAGCGCCCATGTCCCGCCCCCGTCCGTGCCCCCGGACGTCGCCGCCGTGCGGAGCGTCCACCGCACGGCCCCACCACCCCCGCCCCTCACCGTCCCTTCCCCGTGAACACCTCCACCCAGAAGCGCTGCTGCTTCTCCGAGGCGCCCACCAGATAGGTCGCCCGCAGCTTGGGCGGGAGATGGGACACCAGACGGCCCACCACCGCGCGGTGTCTGCGCAGCTGGGACAGTTCCGCGTTGGCGAGGATCTGGTGGACGACGTCGGTGTCGTCGCCGCCCTCGTCCGAGTGCTCGGCGGCGCGGCGCAGCCGGGCCTCCCAGGCGTCCGCGTCCCGCGCGAGTTCGCCGAGGCCGGTGACCGGGCTTCCCCGGAGGCGGTCGATCAGCGCGGTCAGCGCCACGGGCGCGTACTCGCCGTCCCGGAGGTAGACCGTCGCCATCTCCAGCGGCAGCCCCCGCCGGTGCAGCTTGATACGTGGTCCCGCCGCGCAGCGCGCCCGCGCCGAGGGTGCCCCACAGCCGGGCCGCCCGCGCCGAGTCGCCCTCGGTGCGGCCCATCAGGTCGAGCAGCTCCTCCTCCGCGCCGGTGTGGCCGCGGCGGGCCGCCAGCAGGGAGTTGAGCAGCGCCGAGGACGTCACCGCGTCGACGGTCTCCTGGTCGGCGGGGACCCCGCCCGTCAGGTGCACACAGAGCCGGCGCTCGACGACCGGCGGGTGGCGCATCCGCTTCAGCTCGCCGTACACCCGCATGTCCGTTGTCGTGAACGTCGCGTACTCCACCGGCTCCAGCCCCTGGGCCGTCAGGTCCTCGACGTAGAGGCCGTGGATCTGCCGCGGGTCGACGCCCGTGGGACGGCCGTCCAGCAGCGGCAGTCGGCCGTGGCCCACCCGGACCAGGGCCACGTGGTTGACGGCCACCTCCGCGGCCAGGGTGAACACCGGGTCCTCGCGCAGTTCGGGCTCCGCCAGCAGATGCCGGTGCACCAGATGCCGGGCCTCGTGGAACAGCACGAACTTGACGCCGTCCAGGCCCAGTCGGACGAAGAAGTCGGGGTTGTACAGCAGCAGACACGTGCCGTCGCCGGAGGCCACCACGGCCGCCGTGTCCACCGCCGTCGTCGGGATCTGGTGATGGCACTTGGTGTACAGCCAGGACGCCACCGCCGACTCCGTCAGCCCGAAGTCCAGCAGCGCCGCCTCCTTCAGCCGTCGCGCCTCCTCGACGACCGCGGGATCGGCCGGCCGGTACGCCTCCAACGCCCGCCGATCGGCCGGGTCGACCACCGGCACACGCCGGCCCCGCTCCCCGTACCCCATGCCCGAACCCCCGTACGACGCCTCCCCCAGCACCTCCATTGGTAGCAGCCCGCACTGACAACGGGCCAAGGCTTTACGCTCTACGGCAAGGGTGGGGCCGTAGCGCAGAGGCAGTCGCCCCGGTCTCCAGAACCGGAACACGCTGGTTCGAATCCAGCCGCCCCACCCCCTGCTCGCCGCGTTCAGGCGAGGGCGCCCGCGGTCGTCAGCAGTTCCGGTGCCGTCCCGTGGAAGGTCTCGGCGATCTGGGTCAGTACGGCCCAGGCCTCCTCGCGGTCGCCGAGGTGGTCACGGACGAGCGGGCGCAGGGCCCGCTCGGCCTCGGGCACGCGGGCCGGGAACATCAGATGGCCCATGGCCAGGACCTCGAGGACGCGGAGGGCCGGGCGGTGCGAGGTCGCGTACGCGGCGGGGCCGTCGAGCACGCCGGCCTGCCGCAGCCGGTGCGTGAACCTGGCGTGGGAGCCGAAGCGGGCGCGCAGGGCGGGCGGACAGTCCGGGCGCACGGACAGCGCCCAGCGGGTGTAACCGGGCAGCGGCCGTTCGGCGTCCGCCTCCGCCACCGTCGTCCAGTCGTCCGGGGTCAGCACCATCGAGCCGGCCGCGCGGCCCCGGCGCAGGGAGTCCACCGCGCGCAGGGCGCCGACCAGGCCGTGGCGGACGTAACTCTCGGGGATCTCGGGTTCCTCGCCCGCCAGAGCGGGATCCACCGGCACGGGGGCCGTTCGGCCGGCGCCGAAGGGCAGCCCGCGGACGACGGCCCGCCGCAGTGCCGTGTCGCCGGCCAGGTGGGGCCAGACCAGGGCGTTCAGCCGCGGGTCGTCCTGCTCCAGCACCCACAGCGCGACGGACGACGGGAGGGGGGCCCAGTTCCAGGCCCGTCTGATCCGTCGCCGGGCCAGTCGGGAGGGCTCCTCGGAGGGCAGGCGGACGCGGGCCCGGACGCGGGCCGCGGTGTCCTCGTCGGTCAGGCCGACCAGAAAGCCGACCGCCAGACGTGTGGTGTCGCTCTCGATCATGGCGGCATGATGCCGCAGGGCACCGACAGGGCGCACCGGCAATTCGATGCGCCCCGCACGCTCCGGCTCAGGCCCCGGCGCGCGCCGCCATCCGCGCCTTGCGCGCCGCCAGCTTCTCGTCGAACTTCGACGCCTCCGCGTCCAGGCCGCCCAGGAACAGGCCCAGCTCCTCCTGGGCCTGGCGGCCCTCGGCGCCGAGGCCGTCGATCTCCATGACCTTGAGGTGGCGCAGCACGGGCTGGAGGACGTCGTCGTGGTGGATGCGCAGGTTGTAGACCTCGCCGATGGCCATCTGCGCGGCGAACCGCTCGAAGCCGGGCATGCCGTGGCCGGGCATCCGGAAGTTCACGATGACGTCCCGCACGGCCTGCATGGTGAGGTCGGGGGCGAGCTCGAAGGCGGCCTTCAGCAGGTTGCGGTAGAAGACCATGTGCAGGTTCTCGTCGGTCGCGATCCGGGCCAGCATGCGGTCGCAGACCGGGTCGCCGGACTGGTGGCCGGTGTTGCGGTGCGAGATGCGGGTCGCGAGCTCCTGGAAGGCGACGTAGGCGACCGAGTGCAGCATCGAGTGGCGGTTGTCCGACTCGAAGCCCTCGCTCATGTGCTCCATGCGGAACCGCTCCAGCTTGTCCGGGTCCACCGCGCGCGAGGCGAGCAGGTAGTCGCGCATCACGATGCCGTGCCGGCCCTCCTCGGCGGTCCAGCGGTGCACCCAGGTGCCCCAGGCGCCGTCCCGGCCGAACAGGCTGGCGATCTCGTGGTGGTAGCTGGGCAGGTTGTCCTCGGTGAGGAGGTTCACCACGAGCGCGATCCGGCCGATCTCGGTGACCTTGGACTGCTCCTTGTCCCAGGCCTCGCCGTCCTCGAAGAGGCCGGGGAAGTTGCGGCCGTCGCTCCAGGGGACGTACTCGTGCGGCATCCAGTCCTTGGCGACCTTCAGATGCCGGTTGAGTTCGGTCTCGACCACTTCCTCCAGTGCGTACAGCAGCTTGGCGTCGGTCCAGACGGCGGGGCTGCCGAGGTGAGGGGTGGTGATCGTCACGAGCTACTCCAGGGGGACAGAAAACGGAGCGGAACACTCCGGCGAGCGAAACCGGAACTTACGGGATCGTAGGCTACGAATCCGTAGGTTACGAAGCCGTAGGTTAAGGGTGCTGTAAAGATCGCTGATCAGCCAGGCTTCCCAACGCTTTTCCGGGGGTCCGCGACGGCCCCGGGATCCGCAGGTCCCGGGGCCGAAGAGGTGATCCGCTCACCCGGTCAGGCGTACAGCTCCCGCAGTCTCACCGAGAGGCACGTCACACAGCCCTCCAGCTTCTCGAACTCGCCGATGTCGACCGTCACGGGCTCGAAACCGAGGTCGGCGAAGAGCTCCGCCGACTGGGGTGCGGCGGCCGACAGGAGCAGCTTGGGGCCACCCAGGAGCACCACGTGCGAGCCGGCCTCCTCGGGCACCGACAGGAACCGGGGGAACAGCGAGGGCCGGTCCACCTTCGGGATGTGCCCGATCACCGTGCCGTCGGGCAGCGCGGTGACCGCCGACTTCAGATGCAGCACCTTGCTCACCGGCACGGCGACCACCCGCGCCCCGAGCGGCTCGAACGCGGCGCGCACCTGCTGGAGCCCGGCCGCGTTGGTCCGCCCGCCCCGGCCGACGTAGATCGTGTCGCCGATCTTCAGCACGTCGCCGCCGTCCAGGGTGCCCGGCTCCCAGATCCAGTTCACCGAGCAGCCGAGGCGGGCCACGGCCTCCTCGACCCCGTCGGTCTCCGCGCGCCGGGACTCGGCGCCGGGGCGCGCGATCAGGGCGACGTTCTTGTACATGACCACCGTGTCCTCGACGAACACGGAGTCCGGGCAGTCGTCGGCGGGGTCGACCTCGATCGTCTCCCAGCCGTGCGCGCGCAGCGCCTCCGTGTACGCCTCCCACTGTTCGACGGCGAGGTCCACATCGACCTTCTCGCGCTCGACGTGGGTCACCAGCCCTTCGGCGAGGAGGGGGCTCGGGCGGCGGACGAGGGCTTTCCTGCTGGGCACGGACGGGTCTCCGAATCGGCGGGGGCACGGGCCCGCCCGGCGGATCGCGCCGCGGGTCCGACCGGCGCCCCTGACACGGCGCCGGTCAGCCATCATGCAGCGCGCGCCCACCAGGACAAAACCCCTGCCGCCCCCCTGTGCCCCTCCTGAGACCGCCCACCCCGGGTCCGCCCGGCGGCACGATCCGCCGGACACGCCCTCACGCGGGGTCCGCCACCTCCTGCGGGCTGCTCTCACGCAGCTCCCCGTCCAGGAGCAGCCAGCGGGTGATCCCGATCGACTCCAGGAACGGCAGATCGTGACTGGCCACGACGAGGGCACCCTCGTAGGACTCCAGTGCGGTGGTGAGCTGCCGCACACTCGCCATGTCGAGGTTGTTCGTCGGCTCGTCCAGCATCAGCAGCTGCGGTGCCGGCTCGGCGAGCATCAGCGCCGCCAGGGCCGCCCGGAAGCGTTCCCCGCCGGACAGCGTCCCCGCGTTCTGGTCGGCACGGGCGCCCCGGAACAGGAACCGGGCGAGCCGGGCCCGGACCCGGTTGTTGGTGGCGCCCGGTGCGAACCGTGCCACGTTCTCGGCGACCGTCAGCGTGTCGTCGAGGACGTCCAGGCGCTGCGGGAGGAAACGCAGCGGCACGTGCGCGTGCGCCTCGCCCCCGGCCGGCGCCAGTTCCCCGGCGATGGTGCGCAGCAGGGTCGTCTTGCCCGCGCCGTTGCGTCCGACCATCGCCACCCGCTCCGGGCCGCGCAGATCGACGGAGGCCGCCACGCGCGTGCCGTACGCCAGTTCCAGGTTCCGCAGGGTGAGCACCTCACGCCCCGGCGGTACGGCCGTGTACGGCAGCTCGACGCGGATCTCGTCGTCGTCCCGTACGGCCTCCACCGCCTCGTCGAGCCGCTCCCGGGCCTCGGTGAGGCGCTCCTCGTGGAGGATGCGGTGCTTGCCGGCGGACTCCTGCGCCGCCCGCCTGCGCGCCCCCATGACGATCTTCGGTTCGCGTTTCTGCTCGAACATCTTCTGCCCGTAGCGCTTGCGGCGGGCCAGCTTGACCTGGGCGTCGGACAGTTCGCGCCTCTGCCGGCGCAGATCGGCCTCGGCGACGCGCACCATGCGCTCGGCGGCCTCCTGCTGGGTGGCGAGGGCCGCCTCGTAGGCGGAGAAGTTGCCGCCGTACCAGGTGATCTCCCCGCCGTGCAGATCGGCGATCTGGTCGACGAGGTCCAGCAGTTCCCGGTCGTGGCTGACCACCACCAGGACGCCCGGCCAGGACTCCACGGCCGCGTACAGACGTCTGCGGGCGTACAGGTCCAGGTTGTTGGTGGGCTCGTCGAGCAGCAGGACGTCGGGGCGGCGCAGCAGCAGCGCGGCCAGCCGCAGCAGGACGGACTCGCCGCCGGACAGCTCGCCGACGGTGCGGTCCAGGCCGACGTGGCCGAGGCCGAGCTCGCCGAGGGTGGCGAGGGCCCGCTCCTCCACGTCCCAGTCGTCGCCGACGGTCTCGAAGTGCTCCTCCGCGGCGTCACCGGCCTCGATGGCGTGCAGGGCGGCCCGCTGTGCGGTGATGCCGAGGACGGCGTCGACCCGCAGACCGGTGTCGAGCGTGACGTTCTGCGGGAGGTGGCCGACCTCGCCGGCGACCCGCACGGTGCCGGCGGCCGGCGTCAGCCGCCCGGCGATCAGCTTCAGCAGGGTCGACTTGCCGGAGCCGTTGACGCCGACGAGCCCGGTGCGGCCGGGGCCGAACGAGACGTCGAGGCCGTCGAAGACGGCGGTGCCGTCGGGCCAGGAGAAGGCGAGGGAGGAACAGGTGATGTTTCGTGTCAAAGCGGCCTCGCGGTGTGCGTGTGCGGTCAGGGGCAGACGCGTGTCGAGACACCGGAGGGCGGCGACCACCGCGGGAGCGGGAAGCGCGCGGGCACACAGAAAGCCCTGTTGCGCAAGGACGGCTCGAGACGCCGAGGTCGCACGCAGCGCCCGCACGGGTGTGGGGCGTGGTGTCTCAGGACCTCAGACGAGCAACGTCCTTCTCCAATCGACGGCAACAGGACCGCTTCAGACGATAGGAGGGGCGTGAAGCCCCGTCAAAGGATTAAATCCGGCCGCCGGGGGCTCAGCAGGCGTCCCGCATCAGCTCCGCCAGGTCGTGGTCCAGGTCGAGCTGGAGGTGCTCCAGGCCGACCGGCACCAGGTCGCCGGTGGCGGCCAGGAAGCGGCGGACGTCCGAGGAGTGGATGTGCACGACGGCGGTGCCCTCGGGGGCGTGGAACTCCAGCACCGTACGGTCGTACCCGTACGGGCGGACGCGGACGTCGCCGTGGCCCTCGGCCCGCTCGAGACCGGCGGAGAGCAGCTCACGGGCGAACGTCCAGCAGACCTCGACGCCCTCCAGGGTCGCGGGGGCGGGGAAGGTGATGCGGACGGCGAACGGATCGCTCCGGTCGTAGTGCAGCATGGCGGGGATGCTCGGCATGCGCGGCGCGGCGGCGACCAGACGGGCCTCAACGGGCTGCTCGATGACGGTGGACAACGCCTTGCTCCCTTGCTGACGACGGGACGGACTTCCGGCCGGACGGGGACCGGATACAGGAAGAGACGCTGGAACCGGCCGATCCGTGCACACCGATGGCGAGTGACCTCGGTCACCGCCTTCATGCACGGGAGTGACGCACCTCTCCTGCCGTGCCGGGCAGCGTGGTTGAGGCGGTCGGGGCCTCTGGACGCCACCGGGGCCGTGGGGCTAGCTTCCCCCGCCATGAGGCGCTTGGGGAAGACGCGACGCACGGTAAGGACGGTAAGAACTGCCCGGGGGAGGGCGTGGGCCGCCGCGGTGGCCTGCGCGGCGGCGCTGGCCACGCTGCCGGCCGCACCGGCCCGGGCCCAGGCCCATGCGGACCCGCACTGGGCGGCGAAGGACACCGGCACCACCTCGGTCCGCTTCCGCGGGCTGTCCGCGGTCGACCGGCGCACCGCGTGGCTGTCCGGCACCCAGGGCACGGTGCTGCGCACCACCGACGGCGGGGCGCACTGGCGGAACGTCTCTCCACCGGGCGCCGCCGACCTTCAGTTCCGCGACATCGAGGCGTTCGACGCCCGCCGCGCGGTGGTGCTGGCGATCGGCGAGGGCGAGGCCTCGCGCGTGTACCGCACCGACGACGGCGGAGCGACCTGGACGGAGTCCTTCCGCAACACCGACGCGAAGGCGTTCTACGACTGCATGACCTTCTTCGACCGCCGTCACGGCCTCGCCATGAGCGACCCGGTGGACGGGAGATTCCGCATCCTGTCGACCGGGGACGGCGGCCGGACCTGGACGGTGCTGCCCGACACCGGGATGCCGGCCGCCCTGGACGGCGAGGCGGGCTTCGCCGCCAGTGGCCAGTGCCTGGTCTCCGCCGGACCGAAGGACGTGTGGCTGGCCACCGGCGGAGCGGCACGCGCGCGGGTGCTGCACTCCGCCGACCGGGGACTGACCTGGACGGCCGCCGACACCCCCGTCCCGGCCGGCGACCCCGCGCGCGGGGTGTTCGCCCTCGCCTTCCGCGACCGCGCCCACGGCCTCGCCGTCGGCGGCGACTACCGCGCCGACCAGCCCTCGCCGCGGTCCGCCGCCGGTACGGGCGACGCCGGCCGCACCTGGCGCCCGGCCGTCACCCCGCCGCCCGCCTACCGCTCGGGCGTGGCCTGGCTCCCGCACCGCCGCGCCGCCGCCCTCGCCGTCGGCCCGACGGGCACCGACCTGACCACCGACGCCGGCCGCACCTGGCGCACCCTCGACACCGGCTCGTACGACACCGTGGACTGCGCTCCCGACGGCGGCTGCTGGGCGGCCGGCGAACAAGGGCGGGCGGCACGCCTGGAGAACTGACCGATCCGGGGTACCCGGACCGCGTACACCAGGGCCCAGCGCAGCCGGAAGGAGTGAGCGCCCATGCCACGCGGTTCGAGCCCCAAGCGGGAGCGCCAGTACGAGCACATCAAGGAGAGCGCGCAGGACCGGGGCGAGAGCACCGAGCGCGCCAAGGAGATCGCCGCGCGGACGGTCAACAAGGAACGCGCCCGGTCCGGCGAGTCGAAGACCGCGAGCCGTACCTCCACGCAGGACATGTCGTCCGGCAGGCGCGGCGGGCAGCGGTCCGGCAAGGGCTCCCAGGGGCCCACGTACGACCAGCTCTACGAGGAGGCCAAGCAGCGCGGCATCAAGGGCCGCTCGGACATGAACAAGGGCCAGCTGCAGCGCGCCCTGGACGACAAGAAGAGCTGACGGGCCGCCGGGAGGCCCGATCGCGGGCCCGCGCGCGGGAGCCGTACGCTCGTCCTCACCATGACGACTGTGGACATTCCCGCGGGCTGGCCCGCGACCGAGGAGGAGGCCCGCGCCGTCCAGGACGCGCTGCGGGCCCGCGTGGTGCTGGACGAGCCCGGCCCGCCGCCGGGGACCGGCCGGGTGACGGGCGTCGACGTGGCCTACGACGACGAGCGGGACGTCGTCGCCGCGGCGGCCGTGGTGCTGGACGCGGCGAGCCTCGACGTCGTCGCCGAGGCCACCGCCGTCGGCCGGATCTCGTTCCCGTACGTGCCCGGCCTGCTCGCCTTCCGGGAGATCCCGACCGTGCTGGCCGCCCTCGACGCCCTGCCGGTCCCGCCCGGCCTGGTCGTCTGCGACGGCTACGGCCTCGCCCACCCGCGCCGCTTCGGGCTCGCGAGCCACCTCGGGGTCCTCACCGGCCTGCCCACGATCGGCGTCGCGAAGAACCCGTTCACCTTCACCTACGACGACCCGGACGTGCCCCGCGGATCCTCCTCGCCGCTCCTCGCGGGCGACGAGGAGGTGGGGCGCGCGCTGCGCACCCGAGAGGGGGTCAAGCCGCTCTTCGTCTCCGTCGGCCACCGCACGACCCTGGCGACGGCCTGCGCCCACACGCTCGCCCTCACCCCGCGGTTCCGCCTCCCGGAGACGACCCGCAGGGCCGACGCGCTGTGCCGGCGGGCGCTCCAGGAGGCGACGGGCCGGTCCTGACGGGCCGTACGGGCACGGGCGGCCGAGTACGTCGTCCGAGTACGTCGTCCGAGTACGCCGTCTGAGTATCCGTACGGATGTGCGCGCCGGCCGCCGCCGGACAGGCTGTGCCCATGACCACGCACCGTGCCCCGAAGCCCCTCGCCGACCCGAACCGGCCCGTCGAACGCGCCGTGAACGCCGCCCTGGTCCTCGCCGTGCTCGCGGGCCTGGGCTGGATCGTCGGAATGATCTACACGCTCGTCGAGTGGCCGATGTGATCGACGCGGGGCTCCGGGAGAGGGGTTCTCAGCGGCTCGCCGCCACTCGGAAGCGGATGCCCGCGCGGATCAGCCGCTCGGTCAGCGCCTCGCCCATGGCCACCGCCGTGGTGACCTGTCCCGCCGTCGGCGGCAGGTCGTCGCAGGCCAGCGCCAGCGCCCCCTCGGCGAACATCTTCGCCGTCTCGTCGTAGCCGGGGTCGCCGCCCGAGACCTCCGTCAGCACCCGCCGGCCGCCGCCCTCGCCGACGAACCTGACCGAGAACCAACTGCGCGCCCGCCTCTCGGCGCTCGGTCCGTCCCCGGGCTTCAGCCGGTCCGACAGCCAGCGCCGGGCGGGCGGGAGCTGGGCGGCGGCGACGACCGTCCCGACGGCCGCGACCCCGCCGACGGCGACCGGAAGCCGTCGTACGGCCACGTAGTGGCGGTAGCGGAAATCGGGGCCGTACCGTTCCAGGGCCCGCGCCGAGCGGCACACGATCCGCGGGTCCACGGTCGGCAGCGGCAGTGCCCAGGCGCCGACCTCCGGGGCGAACCGGGGCACGCCCGCCGACGCCGAGGCCCGCCGGCCCATCAGCCGCGGCTCGTGGCGGCGCCGGTCCCGCGCGGCGGCGGCCATCTGCCTCCGACGCGCGAACTGGCCGAGCGCGGAGGCGAACGTGCCGCCCGAGAAGGCCGCGTCCGCCGTCACGAATCCGTCCACCGTCAACGGCACGCCCGCGGGCAGCTGCCGGACGGTGAAGTACACGCCGAGGTCGTGCGGGACGGAGTCGAAGCCGGCCGCGTGCACCAGCCGCGCGCCCGTCTCCCGCGCGCGGGCGTCGTGCCGGACGTACATCAGGTCCAGGAACTCCGGCTCGCCGCTGAGGTCCAGATAGTCGGCGCCGGTGTCCGCGCAGGCGGCGACGAGTTCCTCGCCGTACCGAACGTAGGGTCCGACGGTCGTGGCCACCACGCGCGCGTGCTCCGCGAGGGCGCGCAGCGACGCCGGGTCCGCGACGTCGGCCGTCAGCACCCCGGCCGCCCCGCCGAGCCGCTCGCGCAGCCGCTCCAGCTTCTCGCGGCTGCGGCCGGCGATCGCCCAGCGCAGATCCTCGGGCGCGTGGGCGGCGAGATACTCGGCGGTGAGCGTCCCGACGAATCCGGTCGCGCCGAAGAGCACGATGTCGTAGGGACGGTCCGTCCTCTTTAGCCTGCTCATGACACCCCTTGCCCGCTCATGACACCTCTTGGTCCCGCAGCCCGCGCCGCTGTCGGTGGCTGAGGCTAGCGTGAGGGGTGCGGTGGCCGACGACGAGCCCGGAGGCAGCAGGTGACGGTGGACCGGAACGCCCTGAAGAAGTGGGAGAAAGTACGCCAGTTCGCGCTCGGGCTGCCGGGTGCGACCGAGGAGTTCCCCTGGGGCGAGGCGGTCGCCAAGGTCAACCGGAAGGTGTTCGTCTTCCTCGGCGTCGACGACGGCAGTCACCCGCTCGGCGTCACCGTCAAGCTCACGGACGAGACGGCCCACGCGCACGCGATGGCGTCCCCGGGCGCGGAGCCCACCGGGTACGGCCTGGGGAAGGCGGGCTGGGTGAGCCTCCCGTTGCAGGAGAAGGGCGCCCCGTCGGCCGAGTTGCTGTGCGACTGGGTCGAGGAGAGCTATCGCACGATCGCGCCCCAACGGCTCATAGCGGAGCTGGACGCCCGCTGAACCGGGGCCGGCCGGGCGTGTCGCGCCTACACTGGCCAAGCGCTTGCTCGCTCCGCTCTTGTGCCCACTGGAACACGTTCTTAACATCACGGGTGTTACATCGGTGGTGTCACAGCGAGGGGGCTGGATGACGACGGGACACGGCTCGGGGCACGGCCCGCTCGCGGGCGTGCGCGTGGTGGAACTCGCCGGGATCGGACCCGGGCCCTTCGCCGCGATGCTGCTCGCCGACCTCGGCGCCGACGTCGTCCGCGTGGACCGCCCCGGCGGCCCCTCCCTCGCCGTCGACCCGGCCCGCGACCTCACCAACCGCAACAAGCGCTCCGTCGTCGTCGACCTCAAGGCGCCGGACGGCCCCGCGCGCGTGCTCGACCTCGCCGCCCGCGCCGACGTGCTGATCGAGGGCAACCGGCCCGGCGTCGCCGAGCGGCTCGGCGTCGGCCCCGAGGACTGCCACGCCCGCAACCCCCGGCTGGTCTACGGCCGGATGACCGGCTGGGGCCAACAGGGCCCCCTCGCCCACCGCGCCGGCCACGACATCGCCTACATCGCGCTCACCGGCACCCTCGGCATGATCGGCGCCCCGGACACACCCCCGCCCGCCCCCGCCAACCTGCTCGGCGACTACGCGGGCGGCTCCCTCTACCTGGTCGTCGGCGTCCTCGCCGCGCTCCACCACGCACGTGTGACGGGCACCGGCCAGGTCGTCGACGCGGCGATCGTGGACGGCACCGCCCACCTCTCCACGATGATCCACGGCATGCTCGCGGCCGGCGGCTGGCGGGACCGGCGCGCCGCCAACCTCCTCGACGGCGGCTGCCCGTACTACGGCACCTACGAGACCGCCGACGGCGGGTACATGGCCGTCGGCGCCCTGGAACCGCAGTTCTACGACGCGTTCACGGACCTCCTCGGCCTCGGGGACTTCCACGACGCCCGCAAGGACTGGACGCGCTGGGGGGAGCTGCGCGAGGCGGTCGCCGCCCGCTTCAAGGCCCGTACCCGGGACGAGTGGACGGCCCTGTTCGAGGGCTCCGACGCGTGCGTGGCGCCCGTGCTGTCGCTGCGCGAGGCCCCGCACCATCCGCACCTCGCCGCCCGCGGCACCTTCACCGACCACGGCGGCATCACCCAGCCGGCCCCCGCGCCCCGCTTCTCCGCCACCCCCACGGCCGTCCGCTCCGGCCCCGCGCGGCCGGGCGCCGACACCGCCGAGGTGGCCCGGGACTGGGACCTGCCGGGCCTCGTGAACGACCGTGCGCGGCCCCCCGTGAACGACCTCCCGCAGCAGGGCGACCGACCCGGTCCGGCCCACCCTCCCCGAAAGGCTTGACCAGTGAGCACCGAAGCGTACGTGTACGACGCGATCCGCACCCCGCGCGGACGCGGCAAGGCGAGCGGCGCCCTGCACGGCACGAAGCCCATCGACCTCGTCGTCGGCCTCATCCACGAACTGCGCGACCGCTTCCCCGGCCTGGACCCGGCCGCGATCGACGACATCGTCCTCGGTGTCGTCGGACCCGTCGGCGACCAGGGCTCCGACATCGCGCGCATCGCCGCGATCGCCGCCGGACTGCCGGACACGGTGGCGGGCGTCCAGGAGAACCGCTTCTGCGCCTCGGGTCTGGAGGCCGTCAACCTGGCCGCCGTCAAGGTCCGCTCGGGCTGGGAGGACCTGGTCCTCGCGGGCGGCGTGGAGTCGATGTCCCGGGTGCCGATGGCCTCCGACGGCGGCGCCTGGTTCAACGACCCGATGACCAACCTGGCCGTCAACTTCGTGCCGCAGGGCATCGGCGCCGACCTCATCGCCACCATCGAGGGGTTCTCCCGCCGTGACGTCGACGCGTACGCTGCGCTGTCGCAGGAGCGGGCGGCGACGGCCTGGAAGGAGGGCCGCTTCGACCGCTCCGTCGTCCCGGTCAGGGACCGCAGCGGCCTCGTGGTCCTCGACCACGACGAGCACCTGCGCCCCGGCACCACCGCCGACTCCCTCGCGGCGCTCAAGCCGTCCTTCGCCGACATCGGCGAACTCGGCGGCTTCGACGCGGTGGCGCTGCAGACGTACCACTGGGTCGAGAAGATCGACCACGTCCACCACGCGGGCAACTCCTCCGGCATCGTCGACGGCGCCTCCCTGGTCGCCATCGGCTCCCGGGAGGTCGGCGAGCGGTACGGGCTCACCCCCCGCGCGCGGATCGTCTCCGCCGCCGTCTCCGGCTCCGAGCCCACCATCATGCTCACCGGCCCCGCCCCGGCCACCCGCAAGGCCCTCGCCAAGGCCGGTCTGACCATCGACGACATCGACCTCGTCGAGATCAACGAGGCGTTCGCGGCGGTCGTGCTGCGGTTCGTGAAGGACATGGGCCTGTCCCTGGACAAGGTCAACGTCAACGGCGGCGCCATCGCCCTCGGCCACCCCCTCGGCGCCACCGGCGCGATGATCCTCGGCTCGCTCGTCGACGAACTGGAACGCCAGGACAAGCGCTACGGCCTCGCCACCCTCTGTGTCGGCGGCGGCATGGGCATCGCCACGATCGTCGAGCGCGTCTGACCACCCCAGCGGCCACCACCGACTTCTACGGAGACCCCGTCATGACCGAGAGCACCACCATCCGCTGGGAACAGGACCGCACCGGCCTCGTCACCCTCGTCCTCGACGACCCGAACCAGTCCGCGAACACCATGAACGCGGCGTTCCGCGCCTCCCTCGCCGCCGTCACCGACCGCCTGGAGGCCGAGAAGGACACCATCCGCGGCATCATCCTCACCTCGGCCAAGAAGACCTTCTTCGCCGGCGGCGACCTGCGCGACCTCATCCGGGTCACCCCCGAGACCGCCCAGGAGCTGTTCGACGGCGGCCTGGAGATCAAGCGCAACCTCCGCCGCATCGAGACCCTCGGCAAGCCCGTCGTCGCCGCCCTCAACGGCGCGGCCCTCGGCGGCGGCTACGAACTCGCCCTCGCCTGCCACCACCGCATCGCCCTCGACGCCCCCGGCTCCAAGATCGGCTGCCCCGAGGTCACCCTCGGCCTGCTCCCCGGCGGCGGCGGAGTCGTGCGCACCGTCCGTCTGCTGGGCATCGCCGACGCCCTGCTGAAGGTCCTCCTCCAGGGCACCCAGTACAGCCCGCGCAAGGCCCTGGAGAACGGCCTGATCGACGACGTGGCCACCACCCCCGAGGAACTCCTCGCCAAGGCCCGCGCCTTCGTCGACGCCCACCCCGAGTCGCGGCAGCCCTGGGACCGGCCGGGATACCGCATCCCCGGCGGCACCCCCGCCCACCCCAAGTTCGCCGCGAACCTGCCCGCCTTCCCCGCCACCCTGCGCAAGCAGACCAACGGCGCCCCCTACCCCGCGCCCCGCGCCATCCTCGCCGCCGCCGTGGAGGGCTCCCAGGTCGACTTCGACACCGCCCAGGTCATCGAGGCCCGCTACTTCGTCGAACTCGCGGCCGGCCAGACCTCGAAGAACATGATCCAGGCGTTCTTCTTCGACCTCCAGGCCGTCAACTCCGGCGCCAACCGCCCGCAGGGGTTCGAGCCCCGCCCCGTCCGCAAGGTGGCCGTCCTCGGCGCGGGCATGATGGGCGCCGGCATCGCCTACTCCTGCGCCCGCGCGGGACTGGACGTCGTCCTCAAGGACGTCACCCCGGAAGCCGCCGCCAAGGGCAGGCGCTACTCCGAGAAGCTGTGCGCCAAGGCCGTCTCCCGGGGCCGCACCACCCAGGAGAAGGCGGACGCGCTGCTCGCCCGCATCACCCCCACCGCCGACCCCGCCGACCTGGCCGGCTGCGACGCCGTCATCGAGGCCGTGTTCGAGGACACCGCCCTCAAGCACAAGGTCTTCCAGGAGATCGAGCAGATCGTCGCCCCCGACGCCCTGCTGTGCTCCAACACCTCCACGCTCCCCATCACCGCCCTCGCCGAGGGCGTGGAGCGCCAGGAGGACTTCATCGGCCTGCACTTCTTCTCGCCCGTCGACAAGATGCCGCTCGTCGAGATCATCAAGGGCGGGCGCACCGGCGACGAGGCGCTCGCCCGCGCCTTCGACCTGGTCCGGCAGATCAGCAAGACACCGATCGTCGTCAACGACTCGCGCGGCTTCTTCACCTCCCGGGTGATCGGCCACTTCATCAACGAGGGCGTCGCCATGGTCGGCGAGGGCATCGAGCCCGCCTCGATCGAGCAGGCCGCCGCCCAGGCGGGCTACCCGGCCAAGGTGCTCTCCCTGATGGACGAACTGACCCTCACCCTCGCCCAGAAGATCCGCCGTGAGTCGAGGCGGGCCGCGCAGGAGGCGGGCGGCACCTGGACCGCACACCCCGCCGAGGCCGTCGTCGACCGCATGGTCGACGCGTTCGGCCGCCCCGGCCGCAGCGGGGGAGCGGGCTTCTACGAGTACGGCGAGGACGGCAGGCGCGGTGCGCTGTGGCCGGGCCTGCGCGAGCACTTCACGCGCGCGGGGAGCGAGATCCCGTTCAGGGACATGCAGGAGCGCATGCTCTTCTCCGAGGCCCTCGACACCGTCAGGCTCCTCGAGGAGGGCGTCCTGACCTCCGTCGCCGACGCCAACATCGGCTCCCTGTTCGGCATCGGCTTCCCCGGCTGGACCGGCGGCGTCCTGCAGTACGTCAACGGCTACGACGGCGGCCTCCCCGGATTCGTGGCACGCGCGCGTGAGCTCGCCGAGCGCTACGGCGACCGCTTCACCCCGCCCGCGCTGCTGGTGGAGAAGGCGGAGCGGGGGGAGATCTTCACCGACGCCCGCTGACACCCCGCGCGCCGGACCCCGTGACCTCCCCAGGGCTCACGGGGTTCGCCCCGTGGGGCCCGCCGCGTAACGCTCCTCGCGCCCCGGTCCAAGAACGGCCGTAGGACCTCCCGGGACAAGGAGACGTGAGTGAACGGCGCGCCCCGCACACGGATGGACTGGCTGGACGCGCTGCGCGCGGTCGCGGCACTCGTGGTGGTGTTCGACCACGCGTCCGCCACCTTCGTGCCGGAGTTCCGGCGGGACCTCATGCCGTACGTCAGCACCAGCCGCTACGGCATCATGGTGTTCTTCTTCGTGAGCGGCTACGTCATCCCCGCCTCGCTGGAGCGCCGCGGCTGTGTCCGCGCCTTCTGGACCGGCCGGATCTTCCGCCTCTACCCGCTGTGGGCGCTCGCCGTCGGCACGCTCCTCGCCCTCGACCTCGCGGGGGTCACCCGGACGCGCGGCGGTCAGAACGCCGTCGCCGTGGCCGTCGCCCACCTCACCCTGCTCCAGGAACTGCTGGGGACGCCGGGTCTGCTGCTCGTCCTGTGGACGCTGTCGTACGAGATGGCCTTCTGTCTGCTGGTCGTCGCCCTGTTCACGGTCCGTCAGCACCGGCGGTCGGCGGCGGTCGCCGTCACCCTGGCCGTGCTCGCCGCCGTCGGCGCGCTCCTGGGCGGCGGGCTGCCGGTCTCCGCTCTGGCCGGCCTGACCGGCACCGGCCCGCTGATCGCCGTCGCCGCGGTCGTCCTGGTCGTCGCCGTGTGCTGCGCGAGCGCCGGCCCGCCCGCACTGCGCGTCACCGGGGGAGTGCTGGGCGGGATCCTGGCGCTCGCCCTGGTGGCGTTCGACAGCACGGTGCCGCAGTGGGAGAGCCTCGTGATCCTCGCCGTGATGTTCCTCGGCACCGCCGTCCACCGGGCCGAACACGGCGCGTGCGGCCCGCGGGCCGTGGTCCGCGCGGCGGCCGTGGTGCTGCTCTGCGCGGTGGGCAGCGCCTGCTGGTACGGCGACGGCCACTACTTCACCCGGCGCGGCTGGATCACCGCGTTCCTGCTGGCCGCGCTCACCTTCGCCGCCGCCTTCGCCGTGCGCCGACGGCGCATCCCCCGCGCCGTGGCCGCGCTGGGCATGATCAGCTACTCGGTCTACCTGCTGCATCCGGTGCTGCTCACGGCGGTCGACGGCACGATCGGCCGGCAGCGCCGCGACGAACCCCTGCTGCTGGTGGCCTTCGTCGCGGTGCTGCTGCCGCTGTGCGCGCTGACGTACCGCTGGATCGAGGCGCCCGGCCAGGCCTGGGGCCGCCGGCTGACCCGCCGTGGGGCGGCCGCCCCTCAGCCGCCCGTCTGCGCCTCCGACAACCACAGCCGCAGCTCCTCGCGCAGCGAACGCTGAAACGTCGTCAGCAGGGCCTGGACGACCAGCGGACGCATCTGCGCCGTCAGCGACCGCACGTCCCGCGCGTCCCGCTCGGCCACCGCCTCCCGCAGCAGCCCGGACAGCTCCTGCGCCGCGGCGCGCGAGTGCTCGATCAGCGCGGTGCGCGCCGCGAGGATCACCTCCTGCGACAGCGGTACGTCGAGCAGCCGCACCCCGAGCGGGAGCAGCCCGGAGTCGACCCGGTACCCGCCGTCGGCCGCGGCCTCCACGACGTCCATCGCCACCAGCCGGCGCACGTCCTCCTCGGACAGCGGCCGTCCCGCCCGCCGCCGCAGCTCCTCCCGGCTCACCGTCTCGCCGGTGTCCGGCGCCCAGGACGCCACGACCGCCCGGTGGACGGCGAGGTCGTGCGCGTCGAGGCCGGGCGGCAGCTGTGCCAGGTAGCGCTCGATCGCCGCCAGGGTCATGCCCTGGCGCTGCAGCTCCTCGATCAGCTCCAGACGTGCCAGGTGCTCCGGGCCGTAGTGCCCCACCCGGCGCGGGCCGATCACGGGCGGCGGCAGCAGACCCCTGGTGCCGTAGAAGCGGACCGTGCGGACCGTGACCCCCGCGCGTGCGGCCAGCTCGTCGACCGTGAGGGGCGGCTCGTCGGTCTCGATCGTCATGAGCAGCAGTATCGCCGCCCGGGGGGCGGCCGTGTGAGAAGTAACGCTCTGTGACCTGGGACACGTGCGAGGGCGGGGGCTCCGGGAAGCCGCTGCCTTCGTCCGTGCCCCTACCCGGGAGTCGCCGGCCACGACCGTACGGACACCCGGACCCACGGGGTCCGGGCGCACCAGAGAGTGGACCACCCGTGAGCAAGGACGCCGTGCAGGGTCTGAGGAGCCGTCAGTTCTGCTCGCGCCGGCCGCCTCAGTGCTCGTGCACGCCGTTCGTCGCCTCGATCCTCTTCCACGACTTCGGCTGCACGGGGGCGGCAGAGGCCCGGGCGAGCGCCGCCGGTGCCGCCGGCCTCGTCGGCTGGAACAACCAGGTGTCGAACAGGGTGCCGAGCCGCTTGCCGGAGACCTGCTCGGCGTACGCCCGGAAGTCGGCGATGTCGGCGTTGCCGTAGGCGTGCGTCTGCGGCCAGCCCCTGAGGACCGCGAAGAACGCCTCGTCGCCGATCTCGTTCCGCAGCGCCTGCACGGCCAGCGCGCCCCGGTCGTAGACGGCGATGTCGAACTGCTTGTCCGCGCCCGGGTCACCCGGCTTCACGGTCCAGAACGGGTCGTCGGCCGGGTGCGAGGCGTACACGTAGTCGGCGAGTTCCCGCGCCGTGCCCTCGCCCTCGTGCTCGGACCACAGCCACTGCGCGTACCGGGCGAAGCCCTCGTTGAGCCAGATGTCCTTCCAGCCCTTGACGGAGACGGAGTCCCCGTACCACTGATGGGCCAGCTCGTGCACGACGACGGAGGTGTTGGAACCGTTCGCGAACTGCCGTGGGCTGTAGTAGACACGGGTCTGCGTCTCCAGCGCGAACCCGGTCGTGGTGTTCGGGACGTACCCGCCCGCCGAGCCGAACGGATACGGCCCGAAATAGCCGCTCAGCCAGTCGACGATCTCCCCCGTGCGCTCCAGGCTGGCCCGCGCCGCACCCTCGTTGTCGCCGAGGTCCTCGCTGTAGGCGTTGACGACGGGGACGCCCCCCTCCGAGGTGCCGGTGGTGACGTCGAACCTCCCGAGCGCCAGGGTGGCCAGATAGGTCGCCTGCGGCTTGGTCTCGCGCCAGGCGTAGCGCGTCCAGCCGAGCCGCGAGGTCGTTGACTGGAGCGTGCCGTTGGAGATCGCCCGCGTGCCGTCGGGCACGGCCACCGACACGTCGTAGGTCGCCTTGTCCAGCGGGTGGTCGTTGCTCGGGAACCACCACCAGGCCGACTCGGGCTCGTCCGCCGCGACCGCGCCGTCCGGGGTGCGGTGCCAGGTCGAGAAGCCGTACGCGCTCTTCGTCGACTTTTCCGAACGGCCCTTGCGTCACTTGATAGTCCGTCAGTAGGACATTTCAGCACGTTATGGACTGATTTACCGAACACCCTGGAACTCTTCCGTTACGTAGTCAACATGACGGACGGGAGCTGACGTGCGAACAGGGATGGTCCTGCAGGACCTGCGGGTCCAGACGGTTCCTGCGGGCGGTGGATGGGCGTACACGATTTTGTGGCCCGACGGCTTGGTCGACGAGGAGTCGGACGGGTTCCTACGTCAGTTCGATGGCTCGGGCACGCAGAAGACGTACGCGTACTGCCTCGTCGATCACCTGCGCTGGCGTGTTCGGGAAGGGCTGTCGACCGAGAAGGTGCGACTCCTGGACCTCCATCGCTACATGGGAGCGATCGGCGCGAAGGTGATGATGCCCCACGGGCAGCCGTGGCGGGTTCCGCCGAAGCGCCCCTGCGGGGACTCGGCGCTTCAGGTCGCCGCGGCGTGCCTGAAGGGCTTCTACCTGCACGTCTGCGCTGGTGGTGGGGTCAACGACGCGCTGGTGGCCGAGTTTGCCGGGAGGCGACTGCCGACGAAGGCCGACCGCAGCCGGGCCTTCCTGGGGCACGTGAAGAAGTCCATGCCGGCCAACCCTCTTGGCCCGAGCCGACCCGCCAAGCGCCGTCACCCGAAGATGCTGCCCGACGGGGCTCGGCAAGGCCTGCTGGGCGCCGTGAACACGGCTCGTGACCGGATGGTGGTGACCTGGCTGTCCGACACCACGATGCGGATCGGGGGGCTGGCGGGCCTTCACCTGTCCGATCTGCACCTGCGCGAGAATGCGGAGTGCGGGGACTGCAAGGCGCCACACGTGCACGTGTGCCATCGCAGGGGCAATCCCAACCGGGCAGCGGCGAAGATCAAGCCGGACTGGGCTGTGGTCGACGGCGTGGTGACCAAAGGGGAGATCTACCTGGTCAGCCCGGCAATGATCAGTAGCTACTTCGTCTACATGACCACGGAGTACAGGCGGTACGCCTCCGCGCACGGCATGCTGCTGATCCAGCTGGCGGGCCCCGCCCGAGGCGAGCCGTGGACCGCGGACGCGGCGCGAAGCGTGTTGCGCCGGGCGGGGCGCCGGGCCGGCCTGCCAGGACGGATCAAGCCGCAGGCATTCCGCCACCAGTTCACCAACGACGTCATGGACGTCACCGGCGGTGACAGCATGATCGCCAAGACGGTCGGCAACTGGGCGTCGGCCCAGATGGTCGACGAGGTCTACGGGCACCCGGACCTGCACTCCCCCGAGTTCGGCTCGGCCCTGCGGACGGTTTGGGGGGAGTCCGAGTGACCACACGCCTTCCGCTTCTTCCGATCGTCGGCGTCGGATCAACGTCGCCGACGCGCACGACCACCGACCGGCTCGAACTCCTGGAGACGCTGATCGCGGCCCCGAGATTCGATCCCGTGTTCCGCAGCGACGTGATCACGGTCGGCCCCGACCATCCAGCCTTCGGATGGCGATGCCGTGTCGCGGGATGCGAGCGGGGCCGTGAGACCACCCGGGAGTTCTGCAGCACCCACGACGGGGAATGGGGCGAGTGGCAGCGGGCGGGCGGGGACATCGTCGGGTTCAGGGACCAGGCGCAACCCCTGCAGCCGCGTGGGGGACGGGGTCGGACGCCCTGCCTGGTCTGCCCTCACGCCTTGGCCTATGGAGGCGAGGGGCTCTGCTACCTGCACACGGAGAACCTCGTCTCCTGGCAGGCTTACCAGCGTCGGAAGGGCAGGCCCGACGGCGTCGATGTGTTCCTGATCGGCCGGGAGCCGTATCCGGACTTCGGGAAATGCCGGGTGGTCGCCTGCTCGGACCCGGCGGCGCAGTGGCTCGGCTTCTGCGTTGTGCACGGGTCTCGCTACAAGGCGGCCGGCCTGCCGGGTGGAGCCCGATGCGGGGGTGCGGCCGGCAAGCACCTGCCGGCGGAGCGGCCGGAGGCCCTCTACGAGGACCGCGCGGCGTTCGAGCGCTGGTGCGTGCAGGAGAACCCGATCGCGCGGATGGACGGAAGGCTTTCCCTGCTCGGGCTGCGGCCGCTGGTGCGGGCGGAGATCAAATGGACGATTGTTCAGCACATCCAGGGCCCGACCGAGGGGGCTCACTGGCCGTTGACGTTCGTACAGCGGGTGGTGAACTACTGCCGGCTTCAGGATGTCTCCTCCCTGGCCGATCTTGATCTTGATCGGTTCCGGCAGGACTCCGTCAACGTGTCGAAGATCGCCAGGCGGATGCTCCGGTATCTGCAGTTGCTCTACTTCACGCGGGAGGACACGAAGGAGATCGGCTACATCGAGCTGGACCACTTCGGTGTCCGGCTCAAGCAGAGCGCGGGCCACGTCGATCTGACCGGGGTGTCGCAGCGGTGGCTGCGTGATCTTCTCTGGGAGTGGCTCGAAAACCGGCTGCTGACCGATCCGCCGCGGAGCATCACCCCGATCGCGAACCCCAAGCGCGGCTGCATGGAGTTGTCCGCCTTCCTGGAGAGCCGTGCTCCGGAGGGAGGCCACAACCCCTCGTTCCTGACGCGCCAGCACATGCTCGATTTCGTGGTCGACCAGCGCTACAGGGCGTCGCACGGACTGAAGTCCCTGGCCATCCACGACGTCCGCACGGGTGAACCCAATACGGTCAAGGCTGCGACCGTCAGCCGGGTGTTCGACGGAGCCCGGCAGGTCCTGCGCGCGGCGATGGAGAACGGCCGGGCGTCCCAGCTCGGAGTGGACAACGCGTTCGTCGTGGCTCTTCCCCACGGAGGGAACAGCCGGGGCGGGCGCCGCAAGCCGTTCTCCGACGAGATGGCCCGAGCACTGGCCAACGGGGCCAACCTGCAGCGTTTTGACGACATGGATGTCGAGGATCGTGGGTTGCGGCTGGTCTGGGAAGCGCTGGTACTGACCGGGCGCCGATGCGGGGAGGTTCTCGAAGTGAGGCTGGAGTGCATCGGCCGCTACAAGGGCTTGCCGATGTTCTGGCACGACCAGACCAAGGTCGGGAACATGGACGAGGGTATCCGCATCCCGGAGCGGCTCTTCCAGGCCATCGGGCAGCGCCAGGCCAAGACCATCGCCCGGTTCGTCCAGCGGCACGGCCGCCCGCCGACCGCGCAGGAGCGGTCGGAGATCGCCCTGTTCCCTCGGCGCGGAACCAACCGGTCACTCCTCAAGAGTGTCAGCTACGGATGGTTCCAGAGCCTTTTCAGTGACTGGGTGGCAACCCTCGATCTCGCTCATTGCGTCGCCCATCAGGCCCGCCACACCCTGGCGACCAACCTCCTCAAGGCCGGCGCGAACCTCACCCATGTGAAGCGCTATCTCGGCCAGGTCTCCGACGCGATGGCCGAGCACTACGTCCACCTCGCGAACACCGATCCCAAGCTCGAACAGGCTCTCAACGCCGTCTGGGTCGCAGGACCGGGCTCGGCGGAGCCGGGCCTGGTCCTGTCCGCCGGCGAGGACATGACCCGCGAACAGGCCGAGGCCCTTGCGATCGACCTCACCCGCCGTTCCACCCCCGCCGAAGGCGGGTTCTGCACCTTCCAGCCTGTCGTCAACGGTGATGCCTGCCCCTGGAACGTGGACTGCCACAACTGCGACAAGTTCGTCCTCTCCGGCGCCGACCTCGTCTACTGGCACCGCAAGCGCGAGCAGTGGCGCACGGTCGCCGAGGGCGCTGACGACCCCAAGGTTGCCGACTACCTCCACGACTTCTTCGAGCCCACCGCCCGCGCGATCGACGGCCTGGAGAAGGCCTTGGCCGCTGTCGGGCTCCTGGACGAGGCGCTCACCCTTGACCTCCGCCGGCCGCAGGACTACTTCGGCCGCGTCTGGAGCACGGCCTTCCGCGCCCAGGAACTCGCCCGCCACGAAGCCGAGACTGATGAGGAAGCCGCGTGAGGCCAGAATCCACAGCAGCAGCCATCGCGGCCCGCCGCACCCAGACCCAGCAGAAGCTGGAACAGGTCTCCACCGCGATCGGCCAGCTCCGCCGCGAACGCGGCCGGCCCACGATCCGCGGCATTGCCCAGCGCGCTGGCGTATCCGCCACGTTTCTCTACGAGAACACTGAGGCCCGCGTGCTCGTGGCGAACACCGTCACCGACAGCCGCAGCCGCCACGACCGTCAGGCCCAGCAGCAGCACGACCAGATCGAGGCGACCTGGCGCGAACGCGCGCTGAACGCCGAGGCCGAGCTCACTCGCACCCAGAAGGAGGTCCTGTCCCAGCGGCAGCGGATCGGCGAGCTCATGGGCCAGATCCGCGACTTCGACCAGATGGTCCCCGGCGAGTCACTTCAGTCCCTGACTACCGAGAACACCACCCTCCGGCACCGCGTTCAGCAGCTGACCCGCGAGCACCGGACCCTGCAGGAACGCCTCGAAGGCGCCCGGTCCAACCTCCGCTTCGCCGACAAGCGCGTCGCCGACCTCGAAGTCCAACTCCTCGAACAGACCAGGTCGTGACGAATCCCCCAGCCGTGATCCACCTCCACCGCGACCAGGCCGCCTCACTCGTCCGGCTGCTGCGAGAGCTGGAACGGTTCCTCGAGGAGTGCGGCGAAACCGTCGAAGCTGCAATGGCAACCCACTTCGGTCTCGACCCGGCCAGCGAGGCGTTCAGCGCCGCCTTCTCCCTCCACGCGGACACGATCGAGAGCGCACTGGGCACTGAGAACACCACGTCGCGAACACCTACGTGACGCATCACCCCAGGTCAGCAGCGTTGCATGCGCTTCGCCGTTCGGAAAACTGGACGGCACCCCGGAGTACCGGACGACGACGGTGAGAGCCGTCCCCTTCGCCAGCGGCGCCTTCGGGGTGACGACCAGTTCGTGCTCACCGGAACGGGCGAACGCGGCGGTCGCCCCGTTGACCCGCACCTCGCTGACGTCCAGGAGGAAGTCCAGGTCGAAGCTCGACAGGTCCTCGGTGGTCCGGGCGAGGATCGTCGCGGTCCCCGCCAGCTCGTCCGTGGCCGGACGGTACGTCAGCCGCAGGTCGTAGTGGGAGACGTCGTACCCGCCGTTGCCGTACGCCGGGTAGTAGGGGTCGCCGATGCCCGGCGCGCCGGGGGAGGCGCCCGCGGCGGACGCCGGGATCGCCAGCAGGACGGACGCGGCGGCGAGTGCGCCGGGCACGAGGAATCTGCGGTGCACGAGAGCTCCAAGTCGTGGGGGTACCAGGGCTGTTCGCAGCCTATTGAGTCCCTGTGCGCGGACCGCGTCCACCGCCGCCCCCGTCACACGATCGCCATTCGGCCGTCATGACCGCACCAACCGCACCGACGTGTTCCGGCCACACGAGGCGCCCGCGGTCACAGTCGGCTCACAGATGCCCTCTTCTGTGCGGGAGTTGACCGATGTACCGTCCCGCGCATGCCGAAACGCACGCGCTTCACGATCTGGAGAACGCTCGCGACCGCCGCCCTCACCCTGCTGGTGGCAGGCTTCCCGACCCCGGTGACCGCGCACGGCGCCCCGCGCGAGAGCCGGCCCGTGTACTCCTACGCGCAGGCGATCCGCGAGGCCGTCTGGGTCGACACCCGACTCGACGGCGACGGCGACGGGAGACACGACCGGGTCGCCGTCGACATCGTCCGCCCCCGCGAACCCGCCGCCCGGGGCCGCAAAGTCCCCGTCATCATGGACGCCAGCCCCTACTACTCGTGCTGCGGACGCGGGAACGAGAGCCAGCGCAAGACGTACGACTCCGCCGGGAACGTCGTCCGGATGCCGCTGTTCTACGACAACTACTTCGTGCCCCGCGGCTACGCCTTCGTCGGCGTCGACCTGGCCGGCACCAACCGCTCCGACGGCTGCGTGGACGTCGGAGGCCGCTCCGACATCCTCTCCGCGAAGGCCGTCGTCGACTGGCTGAACGGCCGCGCCAGGGCCTACACCACCCGCACCGGCACCACCACCGCCGAGGCGACCTGGACCGACGGCAGCACCGGCATGATCGGCAAGAGCTGGGACGGCACGATCGCCAACGGCGTCGCGGCCACCGGAGTGAAGGGCCTGAAGACGATCGTCCCGATCTCCGCGATCTCCTCCTGGTACGACTACTACTTCTCCCAGGGCGCCCCCCTCTACGACTCCGGCCCCGACTGGCTCTCCGACTACGTCGACAGCCCCGACGCCCGCGCCAGGTGCGCCGCCGTCCAGCGCAAGCTCGTCGAGCAGGCCCCGCGCACGGGCGACCGGACGTCCCTGTGGACGGAACGGGACTACGTCAAGGACGCCCGCAAGGTACGGGCGAGCGTCTTCCTCGTCCACGGCATGCAGGATCTCAACGTCCGGACCCGGCACGTCGGCCAGTGGTGGGACGCCCTCGCGAAGAACGGCGTCGAGCGGAAGATCTGGCTCTCCCAGACCGGCCACGTCGACCCCTTCGACTTCCGGCGCGGCGCCTGGGTCGACACCCTGCACCGCTGGTTCGACCACGAACTCCTCGGCTACGACAACGGAATCGACCGTGAGCCGATGGCCGACGTCGAGCGCCGTCCCGACCAGTGGGCCACCTCGAAGGTCTGGCCGCCGCGCGGCACTCGGCCCACGACCCTGCGCCCCGCCACCGGGACCCGGCCGGGCGTCGGCACACTCGGCCTGCGCAAGGGCACCGGCACCGAGACCTTCACCGACGACCCACGGCTGAGCGAGACCGACTGGGCCGCGCAGATCGACACGCCCACCCCCGCCAAGGCCGGCTTCGTCACCGGGGCGCTCACCCGCGATCTGCGCCTGGCCGGCTCCTCACAGGTCACCGTCACCGCCACCCCGAGCACCCCGACGGCCCACCTCAGCGCGGTCCTCGTCGACGTCGGTCCCGACACCGTCCGTGACTACGCGGCGGCCGGCGAGGGCATCACCACCCTCACCGACCGCACCTGCTGGGGCGAGAGCACGGCCGGCGACAGCGCCTGCTTCAAGGAGACCGCGGCGAAGACCGCCGACGTCGCGTACACGGTCCTCAGCCGTGGCTGGGCCGACCTCGGCACCTACGCCGATCCCGGCAAGGGCGTCCCGCTCACCCCGGGCGGGCGGTACACGATCACGCTGGGCCTGGCCGCGACGGACCACGTCGTACCCGCAGGTCACCGGCTCGCGCTGATCGTCGCGGGCACCGACAAGGACCTCATCGATCCGCCTGCCGATACGCCCGCGCTGAGCGTGGATCTGGCTCGCACGTCGGCCAGGGTGCCGTTCGTGGGAGGCAGCGCCGCGTTTGCGGCGGCGACCTCCGGGTCTGCGCAGGGCGGGGCCGGCTCCGGTCCGTTGGACGGTGTCCGTGCGCCGCGCGGGGCGTACCGGATTCCGTAGGGGCCGGTGCGTGTGGTCGGCCGGCTGCGGGTTCGTTGTGGCGTGTCGCGCAGTTTCCCGCGCCCCCCTAGTAGGGCTTGGTCATCTTCACTCGTGGGTGGAGTGTCTGCTGGCCCATGAGGGTCGTTGGGGTGGTGTGACACCTGAGGAGATGGCCGGGGTCCGGGAGGACCTGGAGGCATTCGCTGCGGAGTTGTTCGACGGGTTCTTCCGTGCGGACCAGCGGCGGTGGGGGCAGGCGTATGTGCGCGGGCTGCTACTGGACGGCCGGCGCAAGTCGGTGGAGCCGATGGCGGCCCGCCTCGGTGAGGACGGCAACCGGCAGGCCCTGGCCCACTTTGTGACGACGAGCCCGTGGGATCCGGCGCATGTGCGGGCCCGGACGGCCTGGAGAATGCAGGAGGCGATCGGGGCGGAGGCGTTGATCGTCGACGACACCGGTTGTGCGCCACGAGGCGCTGAGGAATCGAGCGGGAGGGAGAACCCGCCGCTGGTCATCGCAGTGACTGGCTGAAGCTGGAGGCAGGCGGAACCCTGGGTTGGGGTGAAGCTGGAAGCGGCCTCGACAACGTAGGGGCGAACCGAGACCACCAGATGGTTCGTGCCCGCAAGCGAAGACGGAATGGGTGCAAGGAAACTGAACCGGTGGTTGAAGCCCCGTGAGTCGTCAGCGGTCTGCCAAATCTGGTGGATGGACCGCGCTGCAGTGCTGGAGAGTGCTCTATCCGGTGGCCTCTCCTCTCCTGACGTCCTTAGCTTGTGGCACGTCGGGAGGCCCGGACCAATCCTGCGATATGCGGTCCGTGGCGATGCTGCCGGGGTAAAGCCGGGCACCGAAGCCGTCGCAAAGATTCTCAGTGAACGTGGGAAGCGATCTGGCATCGCCCTCCCCGTCCGGCAGCCGGCCGGGCGGCGGGCAGGCGCAATGCCCGCTGATGACGCCAGATCGTGGCGGAGTCGCCGTAGTACTCAGAGGCCGGGAAAGCCGGTCACACGGGAAAGGGCGGCAGCGTGATAGCAGCAGGACTGCTGTCGGGGAGGAACGTTGTTGAATAACGACGTGCCGTCGACAACAACTTGGCCGGGCAGTATGACGGCTGAGCGACGGGTACTCGATCACCAGATCAAGCTGCACCGATGGGCAAGGGCCGAACCGGATCGCCGGTTCGATGATGTATTCAACTTGATCTGTGATCAGGCCACATTATTGGTGGCCTGGGAACGGGTCTCTGGCAACCGGGGTGCCAGGACAGCGGGCGTGGATGGGGTCACCCGTTATCACGTCGAGGAACGTCATGGATTGATTCCGTTCCTGGAGGAGCTTCGCTCTTCGCTCAAGGACGGGTCTTTCACGGCGCTTCCGGTCAAGCAGGCGGTGATTCCCAAGAAGAACGGAAAGGTTCGTTACTTGGGTATCCCGACTCTGCGCGACCGGGTGGCGCAGATGGCTCTCAAGCTGGTCCTGGAACCGATCTTCGAAACCGATTTCTATCCATCCAGTTACGGATACCGGCCTGGACGTCGGGCTCAGGATGCCATCGCCGAGATCCACCACTTCACCAGTAAGCCGTCGAACTACGAGTGGGTCATCGAGGGCGACATCAAGGCTTGCTTCGACAACGTCGATCACCACGTCCTAATGGACCTGGTGGCCGAGCGCGTCAAGGACCGCAAGGTTCTGCGGCTGGTCAGCGCGTTTCTGCGGACCGGAGTTGTCGAATTGCAGGGTGGATTCGCGGAGTCCCTCACCGGAACTCCGCAAGGAGGAGTCGTCTCACCGCTGTTGGCGAACATCTATCTCTCCGTCCTGGACCGGCATTTCTCGCGGATCTGGGACATCGAGATGACCCCGGCCTGGCGTCGGCAGCATCGGCGTCGCAAGGGACTGCCGAACTTCCGGCTGGTGCGTTACGCCGATGACTTCGTAGTGCTTGTGCACGGCACGAGGGAAGAGGCTGAAGCACTGAAGACGGAGATCGGTGTGCTGCTGGCCAACAGGCTGAAGATGACCCTTTCGGACGAGAAGACCCACATCACACACATCGACGACGGGTTCGTCTTCCTGGGCTTCCACATCCAGCGCAGGCCCTGGGGCGGAGGTCGTCGTGTTGTGCTCACCATTCCGGCCAAGCAGGCTTTGGCATCGGTGATGCACAAGATCAAGAAGTTGACGGGGCGTGGTATGACCTCGCTCTCGTTGGAGGAGGTGCTGCGGGCGGTCAACCCGGTTCTTCGGGGCTGGGCAGCCTATTTCCGCTACGGCGTCTCGAAGAAGACGTTCTCGTACCTCGGCTGGTACGCGTGGCGGAGAATGAATCTCTGGATTCGCCGCAAGCACCCCCGCATGACCTGGAAACAGATGCGACGCCGATATTTCCCAGCGGACAGCATCGCAGAGGGCGGGATCGTTCTCTACAACCCGGCGAAGATGAAGGTCGAACGCTACCGCTTCCGCGGAGCGCAGATCAGCACGCCCTACAACATCGACGAGGTCGATCCACGCGGGGCTCGCTTCCGCCGGACCAGCCACGACGATGTGGCCTTCGTCGGTCAGGTCAGTGAATACCTCGCCTGATCCATCGGATCACGTGGAGAGCCGGATGCTCGGCCAACGGGCACGTCCGGTTCGGCGGGCGGGGATGGGAAAACCGACACCCGAGAGGGTGCATGGCGTCCCGTCCCCGACCCAACTCTTGAAGGACGGGGACGCCTCGGCGTGTGTGTCGCGGCAGTACACCGGCACCGCGGGCAAGGTCACCAAATGCCAGGTCGGGGTGTCGCTGCATCTGGCCCGGGATCATGCCTCGGCTGCGGTGAACTGGCGACTGTTCCTGCCCGCGTCCTGGGATCCGGCCTCTGCGGAGGCGGACCCGGACAAGGTCGCCCGCCGCACCCGCTGCGGCATCCCCGACCGGGTGGGGCATGTGGAGAAGTGGCAGCTGGCCCTGGACATGATCGACGAGACCCGGTCGTGGGGCATCGACATTCCCCTGGTCGTCACGGACGCCGGTTACGGGGATGCCGCCGCTTTCCGCCACGGCCTGGAAGAACGCAACCTGCCCTATGTGGTGGGCATTTCCTCCCGCCACACCGCTCATCCGGCCGATGCCCGGCCCGTCCAGCCCGCTTACGCGGGCACTGGCCGGCCACCGGCAATGCAGTACCCCGAGCCTGCGCAGACCATGAAAGAGCGGGTCATCGCAGCCGGGCGGGCAGCTGCCAGGCCGGTGTCCTGGAGGGAAGGCTCCCGGCCCGGCAAGTCGATCAGCGCCTTCAAACGCATGTACTCGCGGTTCGTGGCGCTACGCGTGCGACCCGCCGGACGAGGCGTCCGCAAGACCAGCGACGGTCCTGAACTGCCCGAATGCTGGCTGCTGGCCGAGTGGCCCGCCACTGAACCCGAACCGGTGCAGTTCTGGCTCTCAGACCTGCCCTCCGGGATGCCGCTGGCCACTTTGGTGCGGCTGGCCAAGCTGCGCTGGCGCATCGAGCACGACTACCGCGAGATGAAACAGGCCCTGGGACTTGCCCACTTCGAGGGCCGCACCTGGAACGGCTGGCACCACCACGTCACCCTCGTCTCCGCCGCCCACGCCTTCTGCACCCTGCAACGACTGGCACGAGACCCAAAAGACGCCGTGCAGGCCTGAGCCTCTACCAGGTCGTCCGCGACCTCCAGACACTCCTCGCCACCTGGAACGGTGCCTGCCCCACCTGCCACCGCGACATACCCACCCCCATACGAACCTGACCAGGCCCTACTAGGGCGTCGCAGTCGAGGGGGTGGCCAAGGTGGCCGCCTCCTCCGCGCAACCCCAGGCCACCGTCACGCCCGCGCCGCCGTGGCCGTAGTGGTGCACCAGGAGCCGTCCGTCCGGCAGCGTCGTCCGCTCCAGCCGCACCGCGGGCCGCACCGGGCGCAGGCCCACCCGGTGGTCCAGGATCCGTGCCCCGGCGACCTCGGGGCGCAGCTCCGCACAGCGCCGTACGATCCCCTCGGCGACCGCCGGGTCCGGGTCCATCGACCAGGCGTCGTCCTCGGCCGTACCGCCCAGCAGCAGTCGTCCCGGCTGCGGGAAGAGATACGCGGGCGCGCCGTCCCGGCCGGCGGAGACGATCCAGGTGTCGATGCCGGGGTTCTCCACGACGACGAGCTGGCCCCGCTGGGGCCGCACCGACAGGTCGCCGACCAGTTCCCGTGCGCCCAGGCCCGTGCAGTTGACGACGACCGGCGCCGCGGCCTCGGCCGGCTCGGTCGCCGTACGCTCCTCGACCGAGCCGCCCGCCCGCCGCAGCCGCTCCCGCAGCCACGGCAGATGCACCGCCATGTCGATCAGCGGCAGCCGCGCCCAGACGGCCGGCCCCGCCCCGTACTCCTCCTCGGTGGCCCGGCGCAGCACGGGCAGCCGGTCCGCGGCCCAGCTCTCGACGTCCGCGAGGTCCGTGTCACCCATCACCCCGTCGGCCAGCCGCACCCCGGTCTCCCCGGGCCGCTCGGCCAGCTCCGCGTACACCTCCAGCGAGCGCAGCGCCCAGCGCCGCGCCGACGCCATCGGCTCGATGTGGTACGGCCACCACAGCGCACCGGCCACGGCCGAGGTGGTGCGCTCCACCGGGTCCCGCGTCCACACCCGCACCCGCCGGCCGCGCTCGGCGAGGACCAGGGCGGTCGTCAGCCCGATGACCCCGCCGCCGATCACGACCACCTCGTCCTGCCCACGACTGTCCACGGGCGGACGGTAGCCGAGGGGAGGGGGGTACGGCGAGAGCGCCGATACCCGGGAGCCCGGTCCTCCCCGGGGCCACTAGGATCTACGACCTGTGACCGCCACCCTCGTCGTCAAGAACCTCGCCGCCGGACACGGCGACCGCTCCCTCTTCTCCGGGCTGGACCTCGTCGTCGCGCCCGGTGACGTGATCGGGCTGGTCGGTGCCAACGGCGCGGGCAAGTCCACGCTGCTCAGGCTGCTCGCCGGGCTCGTCGCGCCCGAGCAGGGCGAGCTCAGGCTCTCCCCGCCCACGGCGACCGTCGGCCATCTGCCCCAGGAGCCGGAGCGCCGCCCCGGCGAGTCCGTCCGGGAGTTCCTCGCCCGCCGCACCGGGGTCGCCGAGGCCCAGCGGACCATGGACGAGGCGACCCAGGCCCTGGTGGACGGCGCACCGGGGGCGGACGACGCGTACGCGACGAGCCTGGAGCGCTGGCTGGACCTCGGCGGCGCGGACCTCGACGAACGCGCCGAGGAGATCGCCGGCTCCCTGGGCCTCGGCGTGGGCCTGGACCAGCCGATGACGGCCCTGTCCGGCGGCCAGGCCGCCCGCGCGGGCCTCGCCTCGCTGCTGCTGTCCCGCTACGACGTCTTCCTCCTCGACGAGCCCACCAACGACCTCGACCTCGACGGCCTGGAGCGGCTCGAACGCTTCGTGACCGGGCTGCGCGCGGGCACCGTCGTCGTCAGCCACGACCGCGAGTTCCTCACACGCACCGTCACCAAGGTCCTCGAACTCGACCTCGCCCAGCAGCGGATCAACCTCTACGGCGGCGGCTACGACGCCTATCTGGAGGAGCGGGACGTGGCCCGCCGGCACGCGCGCGAGGACTACGAGGAGTACGCCGACAAGCGCGCCGCGCTCCAGGACCGCGCGCAGATGCAGCGTTCCTGGATGGACAAGGGCGTGAAGAACGCCCGCCGCAAGGCGAGCAACGACAACGACAAGATCGGCCGCAAGTTCCGCAGCGAGGCCAGCGAGAAGCAGGCCGCGAAGGCACGGCAGACCCAGCGCATGATCGAACGGCTGGAGGTCGTCGAGGAGCCCCGCAAGGAGTGGGATCTGCGGATGGAGATCGCCTCGGCCCCGCGCTCCGGCGCGGTCGTGGCCACGCTGCGGGAGGCGGAGGTACGGCGGGGGGACTTCACCTTCGGTCCGGTGACACTGCAGATCGACTGGGCGGACCGGGTCGCGGTCACCGGCGCGAACGGGGCGGGCAAGTCGACGCTGCTCGGCGCGCTGCTGGGACGCGTGCCGCTGGACGCGGGGCACGCGGCGCTCGGATCGGGGGTCCTGGTCGGCGAGGTCGACCAGGCGCGCAAGCTGTTCCACGGCTCGGAGTCCCTGCTGGACGCCTTCTGCGCGGCCGTACCCGACACCGAACCGGTCGAAGTGCGCACCCTGCTGGCCAAGTTCGGTCTGAAATCGGACCACGTCCTGCGTCCGGCGGCCACCCTGTCACCCGGGGAACGCACCCGCTCCGCCCTGGCCCTCCTCCAGGGGCGCGGCGTCAACCTCCTCGTCCTCGACGAGCCCACGAACCATCTCGACCTCCCGGCCATCGAACAGCTGGAGTCCGCCCTCGACGCCTATGAGGGCACGCTCCTGCTGGTCACCCACGACCGGCGCATGCTGGACGCGGTCCAGGTGACGCGCCGGCTGGAGGTGGCCTCCGGCAAGGTGACGGAACGCTAGGCGCTGGGCCGGAGCGGGGCGCGGCGGCCGCGGTTCGTCGGATGCGGGTGCGGGTGCGGGTGCGTTGTGGCTGGTCGCGCGGTTCCCCGCGCCCCTTTCGGGGCTTCGCCCCGGCGGGCGGGCCCCGGCAAGACACCAGGGCCCGTTCAGCGCCTCTCTCAGCTGCGGCCCTTCTTCGGGTCCAGGAGGCCCGCTCGGCGTAGGGCGTCGGCCATCGCGCTGTTGGCCGGGGGCGGGGTCTGGCGGGTGCCGGCGCCGCCGCGCTGGCCCCCGTTGCCGCCGCGGCGGTCGCCCTGCTGGCGCTGCTGCGGCGGGCGTCCGCCGCCCCGCTGGGGGCGGCCCCCGCCGGAGGAGCGGTCCTGGCCCTGGGGTGCCGCCTCGTCGTCCAGGCGGAGGGTGAGCGAGATCCGCTTGCGCGGGATGTCGACGTCGAGGACCTTCACCTTGACGATGTCACCCGGCTTGACCACGTCCCGCGGGTCCTTGACGAACGTCTTCGACAGCGCCGAGACATGCGCCAGCCCGTCCTGGTGGACGCCGACGTCGATGAACGCCCCGAAGGCCGCCACGTTCGTCACGACGCCCTCCAGGACCATCCCGGGCGCGAGGTCGGAGATCTTCTCCACGCCCTCCTTGAAGCTGGCCGTCTTGAAGGCGGGCCGCGGGTCGCGTCCCGGCTTCTCCAGCTCCTTGAGGATGTCGGTCACGGTCGGCAGACCGAAGGTGTCGTCCACGAAGTCCGCCGGCCGCAGCGAGCGCAGCGCCCCCGTGTTGCCGATGAGGGAGGCCACCTCCTGGCCGGAGGTCTTCACCATCCGCCGGACCACGGGATACGCCTCGGGGTGCACGCTGGAGGCGTCCAGCGGGTCGGAGCCGCCGCGGATCCGCAGGAAGCCCGCACACTGCTCGTACGCCTTGGGGCCGAGCCGCGGCACCTTCTTCAGCTCCGTACGCGACGTGAACGGCCCGTTGGCGTCCCGGTGCGCCACGATGTTCTCGGCGAGACCGGAGGTGATCCCGGAGACCCGGGCGAGCAGCGGCGCCGAGGCCGTGTTGACGTCCACGCCGACGCCGTTCACACAGTCCTCCACCACCGCGTCCAGCGAACGCGACAGCTTCACCTCGGACAGGTCGTGCTGGTACTGGCCGACGCCGATCGACTTCGGGTCGATCTTCACCAGCTCGGCGAGCGGGTCCTGCAGCCGGCGCGCGATGGAGACCGCGCCGCGCAGCGAGACGTCCATGTCGGGCAGCTCCTGCGAGGCGAACGCGGACGCCGAGTACACCGAGGCGCCCGCCTCGGACACCATCACCTTGGTGAGCTTCAGCTCCGGGTGCCTGGTGATCAGCTCGCCGGCGAGCTTGTCGGTCTCCCGGGACGCCGTGCCGTTGCCGATCGCGACCAGGTCGACCGCGTGCTCCTTCGCCAGCCGCGCCAGCTTCGCGAGCGCCTCGTCCCACTTGTTCGCGGGGACGTGCGGGTAGATGACGTCCGTCGCGACGACCTTGCCGGTCGCGTCGACCACGGCCACCTTCACCCCCGTACGGAAACCGGGGTCCAGACCCAGCGTCGCGCGCGTGCCGGCCGGCGCCGCGAGCAGCAGGTCGCGCAGGTTCGCCGCGAACACGTTGACCGCCTCGTCCTCGGCGGCCGTCCGCAGCCGCAGCCGCAGGTCGATGCCCAGGTGGACGAGGATGCGGGTCCGCCAGGCCCAGCGCACGGTGTCCGTCAGCCACTTGTCGCCCGGCCGCCCGCGCTCGGCGATGCCGAACCGCGACGCGACGATCCCCTCGTACGACGAGGGACCCTCCGTGGGCTCCTCCGGCTCCAGGACGAGGTCGAGGACCTCCTCCTTCTCACCGCGCAGCAGCGCCAGGATCCGGTGCGAGGGCAGCTCGGTGAACGGCTCGGCGAAGTCGAAGTAGTCGGCGAACTTCGCGCCCGCCTCCTCCTTGCCGTCGCGGACCTTCGCGGCGAGACGGCCGCGCACCCACATCCGCTCGCGCAGCTCGCCGATCAGGTCCGCGTCCTCCGAGAAGCGTTCGGTCAGGATCGCCCGCGCGCCCTCCAGCGCGGCCTGCGGATCGGCGACGCCCTTGTCGGCGTCGACGAACGCGGCCGCCGCCGCGAGCGGCTCCACGCCCGGATCCCCGAGCAGGCCCTCGGCCAGCGGCTCCAGACCCGCCTCGCGGGCGATCTGCGCCTTGGTGCGCCGCTTGGGCTTGTACGGCAGGTAGATGTCCTCCAGGCGCGCCTTCGTCTCGGCACCGCGGATCTGCGCCTCCAGGGCCTCGGTGAGCTTGCCCTGCTCGCGCACCGACTCCAGGATCGCCGTCCGCCGCTCCTCCAGCTCCCGCAGATAGCGCAGCCGCTCCTCGATCGTGCGCAGCTGCGCGTCGTCGAGCATCTCGGTCGCTTCCTTGCGGTAGCGGGCGATGAAGGGCACCGTCGAGCCGCCGTCCAGCAGCTCCACGGCGGCCTTGACCTGCCGTTCCCGTACGCCGAGCTCCTCGGCGATCCTGCCTTCGATGGACCCTACGAGGGGTGTGGTCACGACCCGTACCGCCTTCTCCACTGAGGTTGCGCGGCAATTGTGGCAGGTGGCACCGACAGTCGTGGCCCAGGGCGCGACATCAGGCCCTGCGGCTCCTCGCGCTGCCCGAGGCACCGCCGAAGAGCCGGGCCAGCGCCCGGAAGGGCAGCGTCACGACGGTGGCGACGGCACCACCGATCTGCCGCAGGACGTCAGCGATCGCACGGAACACGAACTTCCCCTTCCTCTGTTTTCTCTGTGCCTTTCCTCACCCGGCCTCACGGCCGGGGTGCTCCGAGTACCTCGGCCGGGCGCGGTCATGCCGCCCGCACCATGGCAGGAAAGGTGGGGAACTCGTCCTTGCCGCCCTCGGCCGGTCGGCGAAGAATCGTGTGCATGGCGCAGCGAACCGTCCTCGTCGTCCTGTTCGACGACGTCCAGAGCCTGGACGTCACCGGCCCCCTGGAGGTCTTCACGGGAGCCGAGCGCCACACACCGGGCTCCTACCGTGTCCGCACGGCCTCCCTGGACGGTTCCCCGGTCCGCACCTCCAGCGGGCTCACGCTCGTCCCGGACGAGGCCCTCACGCGGGCGCGTGTCCCGCACACCCTCGTGGTGCCGGGCGGCCGGGGGACCCGCCGGGACCTCCCGGAGCTCACCGACTGGCTGCGCGCCCACGCCCCGCGCGCGGAGCGCCTGGTGTCGGTGTGCACCGGCGCGATCCGGCTGGCCGCGGCCGGGTTGCTCGACGGGCGGCGGGTGACGACCCACTGGGCCTACTGCGACACCCTCGCCCGCGATCATCCAGCCGTCCGGGTCGAGCCCGATCCGATCTACGTCCGCGACGGTCACGTCTACACCTCGGCGGGCGTCACCTCCGGCATCGACCTGGCGCTCGCCCTGGTCGAGGAGGACCTCGGCCGGGACGCGGCGCTGGCCGTCGCCCGCCATCTGGTCGTCTTCCTGCGCAGGCCCGGCAACCAGGCCCAGTTCAGCGCCCAGCTCGCCGCCCAGACGGCCCGGCGCGAGCCGCTCAGGGAGGTCCAGCAGTGGATCACCGAGCACCCCGCCGCCGATCTGAGCGTGGGGGCGCTCGCCGCCCGTGCCCGGCTCTCGCCCCGCCATTTCGCCCGCGCGTTCCGGACCGACACCGGCATCACGCCCGGCCGTTACGTCGACCGGGTCCGCCTCGAACACGCCCGCCGTCTCCTGGAGGACAGCGCCGACGGCGTCGAGGAGATCTCCCGCGCCAGCGGCTACGGCACCCCCGAGGCCATGCGCCGCGCCTTCGTCAAGGCCCTGGGCACGGCCCCCGCGGAATACCGCCGCCGCTTCCGCCCGGCAACCCCCAGGTGAATCCCCGCGCAGCCACCACCACCCCGAACCCACCATGAGAGGACCCCGATGCAGATCGCGATCGTCGTCTACGACCGGTTCACCGCCCTGGACGCCGTGGGCCCCTACGAGGTCCTCGCCCGGGCCCCCGGCGCGGAGACCGTGTTCGTGTCCCTGCGGCCCGGTCCCGTCCGCGCCGACCGGGGGAGTCTCGCGGTCGTCGCCGAGCGGGCGCTGGGCGACGTACCGCGCCCGGATGTCGTGGTGGTCGCGGGCGGCCCGGGGCAGAGCGATCTGATGGGCCACGAGCCGCTCGCGGAGTGGCTGCGCGCCGCGGACGCGACCAGCACCTGGACGACCTCCGTGTGCACCGGCTCCCTGCTGCTGGCCGCCGCCGGACTCCTGCGGGGCCGCCGCGCCACCTCGCACTGGCTGGCCCTGGAGCAGCTCACCGCGTTCGGCGCCGAACCCACCGGCGAGCGGGTCGTGTTCGACGGCAAGTACGTCACCGCGGCCGGTGTCTCCTCCGGCATCGACATGGGGCTCGCCCTGCTCGGCCGGATCGCGGGCGACGACCACGCACGGGCCGTACAGCTCGCCACGGAGTACGACCCGCAGCCGCCCTACGACGCCGGCGCCCCGCACAAGGCGCCCTTGCACCTCGTCGACGCCCTGCGGGCCCGCAGCCGGTTCATCCTGGCGTGACGGTCCAGGTGAAGCGCGCCTCCCGGCGCTCCAGGAAGGCCGTGACGCCTTCCGCGGTCTCACCGCTCGCGCGGGCCTGGGCGGCCCAGTGGGCGTCCCGGTCGGTGCGGCCGTTCGCGAACTCCTTCGCGGCGGCCTGGGTGAGCTGGGAGCGCGTCACCAGGATGCGCGTGAACTCGGCGACCCGCTTGTCGAGTTCGTCCGAGGGCAGCACCTCGTCGACCAGACCGGTGCGCAGCGCCCGCTCGGTGTCGATCAACTCACCCGAGAACAGGAGGTACTTGGCGGTCGCCGGACCGACCAGCGCGACCAGCCGGCGGGTGGCCGTGGACGGATAGACGATCCCGAGATTCGCGGGCGTCACCCCGAACAGCGCGCCCTCCTCGGCGAACCGCAGGTCGCAGGCCGCCGCGAGCTGCGCGCCCCCGCCCACGCAGTGCCCCTTCACGGCCGCCAGCGTCGGCTTCGGGAACGCCGCGAGGGCCTCCTCCGCGCGCACGGCCAGCGTCTGCGCCTCCTCCGGCGACCCCTGGAGGGTGGAGATGTCGGCGCCCGCGCAGAACGTGCCGCCCGCGCCCGTCAGCACCAGCGCACGCACCGCCGGATCGGCGGCCAGCGCCTCCAGCAGCGGGGGCAGCGCGGCCCACATCGCGGCGGTCATGGCGTTGCGCTTCGCCGGATGGTGCAGGACGACGGTGGCGACCCCGTCGGTGACGCCGTGCAGCAGTTCGGGCTCCATGGCCCGGATGCTAGCGTCCGCGGGCCCGGCCCGGTCACGGCGGCCTCCGGGGACGAAACGGGCGAGGGGGTCGCCGAACCCGTACAACCCGAAGAGTGCGCGAAAACGGCACCGTCGGATCAGGAACGGTCACGCCCACGACCGCCCCGGGCGGAGACGGTCGGAAACGTTCGATAATCGCTGACTTCTGGTCAGTCCCGCGGGGCGGCACAGCTCGTTCCCAACACTCGACGTGTGGTGACAATCGAGCGCGAGGGTGGCGACCGGACGATGGACAACCACGGGCGCGGGCCCGACCCACGCCCAGAGGGCGGCGCGGACGCCCCTGTCGAGTCCGCGGCGGACCCCGAGCGGCCGCCGCTGCCCTACGAAGGCGTCTGGCGGTTCACCGCACCCGCCGTGGACGCCTCGGTGCCCCAGGCCCGGCACGCCGTACGGGACCTGCTGTTCCGCCAGGGCGTGCCCGTCTCGGAGGACCTGGTCCAGGGGCTCCTGCTGATCGTCTCGGAACTGGTCACCAACGCCGTCCGGCACGCGGCGCTGCTGTCGCCGACGCTCGCCGTGGAGGTGGCCGTCGGCGAAGAGTGGGTGCGGGTGGCCGTCGAGGACAACCACCCCTACCGCCCGACGGCCCTGGAGGCCGACCACGAGGAGACCAACGGCCGCGGGCTGCTCCTGGTGCGGGAGATCACCCGGGAGGCGGGCGGGGTGTGCGACGTCGAGCACACCTTTGGCGGCGGCAAGGTGATCTGGGCCGCCCTGCCGCTCAAACCGCTGCGGACGCCCTGAGGCTCACCAGCCGGCCGACGGCCCCGTCAGCTCCCGCACCGCGGGCCGGGCCGCGTCCAGCACGGTCATGAACCACGCGGAGAAGGTGTCCTTCGCGTGCCGCTCGGTCAGCTCGTCGGGTGTCACGAACGCCGTGTCGCCGACCTCCTCCGGGTCCGGCCGCAGCGGCGACTGCACCATCCCGACGAAGAGGTGGTTGTACTCCTGCTCCACCAGGCCCGACGCCGGGTCCGGGTGGTTGTAGCGGACCGTGCCCGCCTCCGCCATCAGCGACGGGGACACCCCGAGCTCCTCGAACGTGCGCCGCGCGGCCGCCGCGAACGGCGCCTCGCCGGGGTAGGGGTGACCGCAGCAGGTGTTGGACCACACACCGGGGGAGTGGTACTTGCCGAGTGCCCGCTGCTGGAGCAGCAGCCGGCCCCGCTCGTCGAAGAGGAACACGGAGAACGCGCGGTGCAGCCGGCCCGGCGGCTGGTGGGCCGCGAGCTTCTCCTCGGTGCCGATCGTCACGCCGTCCTCGTCGACCAGTTCCAGCAAGATCGCTTCCGTGGTGCCGCTCGACGAGCTGTGCGCAGCGGTGGCAGGTGTGATCGGCATACCCATCCTTAGCATCGGTCCTCGCGTCCCCAGTCTGCCGCACGCGCCCGGCCCGCCCGGCGCTTCACACGAACGCCGCGCCCGTCCCGCGCACGGCGGCGGGTCCCCGGGTGATCTTGCCCGGAGGCCCGGGCGAGGAACCGTCCTGAACGGCTGTGCGAATCGCCGGGGCTGTGCGGCGGCGCCGCGTCACCGGCTCAGTGGCACAGCCGTGCCTCGTGCTCCGCGTGGCCGACCGGCTCGAGCTGGAACGTGCAGTGCTCCACGTCGAAGTGGTCGCCGAGGCAGCCCTGCAACTCGTGCAGCATCTTCTCGTGGCCGATCGCGTTCAGCACGTCCGAGCGCACCACCACGTGCGCCGACAGCACCGGCATCCCCGAGGTGATCGTCCAGGCGTGCAGATCGTGCACGTCCTCCACCCCGTCCAGCGCGACGATATGGGCCCGCACCTCCGCCATGTCGACGTCCTTCGGCGCCGCCTCCAGCAGCACGTCGAGCGTCTCGCGCAGCAGCTTCACCGTGCGCGGCACGATCATCAGACCGATCACCAGCGAGGCGATCGGGTCGGCGTACTCCCAGCCGGTGGTCAGGATCACCACGGCCGAGATCAGCACCGCGACCGAGCCCAGCGCGTCCGCCGCCACCTCCAGGAACGCCCCGCGCACGTTCAGGCTCTCCGCCTGGCCGCGCATCAGCAGCGTGAGCGAGATCATGTTCGCGACCAGGCCGATGGCGCCGAACCAGATCATCAGCCCGCCCTCGGTGCCGGCCGGTGTGACGAACCGCTGCACCGCCTCGTACAGGACGTATCCGCCGACCCCGAGCAGCAGCAGACAGTTGGCGAGCGCGGCCAGGATCTCGGCGCGGGCGTAGCCGAAGGTGCGGTTGGTGCTCGCCGGGCGGTTCGCGAAGTGGATGGCGAGCAGCGCCATGCCGAGGCCCAGCGCGTCCGTCGCCATGTGCGCCGCGTCCGCGATCAGCGCGAGGGAGTCCGCGAGGAGTCCGCCGACGATCTCGACCACCATGACGCCGAGCGTGATCGCCAGCGCCACGCGCAGTCTGCCGCGGTACGCCGCCGCGGCCGTACCGGTGGCCGGCGCGTGCGTGTGTCCGTGGCCGTGGTCGTGCCCAGCCCCCATGGGAAGCACCCTCCTGTGGTCGCCCGGGATCACAGTGAACTACGGGTGGGGGGTATCCGGCAACGCGGCACTGAACACCGTTGTCATGTGCCCTGACCTGCGCAAACGAACCGCAGGTCAGGGCAGCCTCAGTGGGTGCTCGGCCGCTCGGCCGCTCGGCCCCGGTGGAGCCGCCAGCCCTGCCAGGCCGACTCCACCATCTCGCGCACCCCGCGCCGGGCCGTCCAGCCGAGCTCCCGTGCGGCCCGCTCCGCCGAGGCGACCGCGCGCGGCGCGTCCCCCGGGCGGCGCCCCTCGACGACCGCGGGCCGCCCGTCGCCCGTCACCTCGCCGATCAGCGTGACCAGCTCGCGCACCGAGACCCCCTCCCCGCGCCCGATGTTCACGGTGAGGTCGTCCCCGTCGCCGGCGGGCCGGCGGGCCGCCGCGAGATGCGCCTCGGCGAGGTCGGCGACATGGATGTAGTCCCGTACACAGGTGCCGTCCGGCGTCGGGTAGTCGTCGCCGAAGATCCGCGGGGCCTCGTCGCGGGTCAGCCGGTCGAAGACCATCGGCACGATGTTGAACACCCCGGTGTCGGCCAGCTCCGGCTCCGCGGCGCCGGCCACGTTGAAGTAGCGCAGACACGTCGTGGAGAAGCCGTGCGCCCGCCCGGCCGCCCGCACCAGCCACTCACCGGCGAGCTTGGTCTCGCCGTAGGGGTTCACCGGGGCGCAGGGGGTGTCCTCCGTGATGAGGTCCACGTCGGGATTGCCGTACACGGCCGCGGACGAGGAGAACACGAACCGCCGCACCCCCGCCTCGGCCACCGCCTCCAGGAGCGTCGCCAGACCGCCGACGTTCTCCCGGTAGTAGCGGGTGGGCCGCGCCACCGACTCGGCGACCTGCTTGTGCGCGGCCAGGTGCACCACTCCGGTCACCGTGTGCCCGGCCAGGACCTCCTTGAGCAGGGCGGCGTCCAGCGACGAGCCCCGCACCAGCTCCACGTCCGCGGGCAGCCGGGCCGGGACCCCGGCCGAGAGGTCGTCCAGGACGACGACGCGCTCCCCGGCGCCCGTCATGGCCCGCGCCACATGGGCCCCTATGTATCCGGCTCCGCCGGTGATCAGCCACGTCATGGCCGCCCACCCTATGTCGAGGCCCCGCGCCGCCCGTAATGCCCCCGATGTCCTGCCCGGTCGCGTGCCGAGGACCCCGCGGTTTGTGGGGCGGGCCGCCGATCGATGATGATGATCTCGGCAAAGGCCGGTTCGCACCGTGCCGCCGAACCGCGTTGATCGGAGCTGAACGGCCGGTGAACACGGCCTTCCCGGCATCCGATAGCCTCTGCCGACATGCCGCCCGCCCGGCCCCGACCGGGGCAGGCCGAGGGCGCCTCCATCGTGTACACGACCGGCGCGGACGCGTCGGGACCCAGGGAGTGAGTTCGGTTGCCGACCGCCATCCTCACCGGTCAGCCGGTCCCCGGATCGTCGATCGAGGGCGACCTGCGCTCCCTCGGCTTCGACGTCCGGCAGGCCGCCGACGCCGCCGACACCGCGGAGCTGCTGGCCGAGGTGCCGGCCCGGGAACGGGTCGCCCTCGTCGACGCCGGCTTCGTCGGTCATGTGCACGCCCTGCGCCTCGGGCTCACCGACCCGCGCTTCCCGCTCGCCGCGATCCCGGGCGCCCTCACCGCGCAGGCGGCGGGCCGGCCGGCCCTGACCCGCGCGCTGGCCCACGAGAACTCCGCGAGCGGCGGCACCGCCCTCGCCGTGGACAGCCTCGCCGACCGTGTCGTCACCGCCCTCGACACCGACGGCGAGGGCGTCCACCGCCCCGAGCTGGGCAGCCTGGTCGCCGAGGTCCCCGCCGACCCCCAGGCCCGCAACGAGGCACGGCAGGCCGTCGCCTCCGTCGACGACGAGGCCGTACGTCTGAAGTCGGCCGTGAAGGCCCGCGACGGCTTCTTCACCACCTTCTGCGTCAGCCCGTACTCCCGCTACATCGCCCGCTGGTGCGCCCGCCGGGGCCTGACCCCCAACCAGGTCACCACCGCCTCCCTGATCACCGCGCTGATCGCGGCGGCGTGCGCGGCCACCGGCACCCGGGGCGGGTTCGTCGCGGCCGGCGTCCTGCTCATCGCGTCCTTCGTCCTGGACTGCACCGACGGCCAGCTCGCCCGCTACTCCCTGCAGTACTCCACGCTCGGCGCCTGGCTCGACGCCACCTTCGACCGGATCAAGGAGTACGCCTACTACGCCGGCCTCGCCCTCGGAGCGGCCCGCGGCGGCGACGACGTCTGGGCCCTCGCGCTCGGCGCGATGATCCTTCAGACCTGCCGGCACGTGGTCGACTTCTCCTTCAACGAGGCCAACCACGACGCCACCGCCAACACCAGCCCCACCGCCGCCCTCTCCGACAAGCTCGACAGCGTCGGCTGGACGGTCTGGCTGCGGCGGATGATAGTCCTGCCCATCGGCGAACGATGGGCCATGATCGCCGTCCTGACGGCCGCGACGACCCCCCGCGTCACCTTCTACGCGCTCCTCGTCGGCTGCGCCTTCGCGGCGACCTACACCACGGCCGGGCGGGTGCTGCGCTCGGTGACCCGCAAGGCCAGGCGCACCGACCGGGCGGCGCAGGCGCTGGCGGACCTCGCGGACAACGGCCCGCTGGCCGCCTTCGTGGGGAAGTGGCGCAGCCCGAACACCCGCTTCTACCCGAACTCTCCCGTCCTGTCGGCGGCGGTCGGCTTCGTCGCCCTCCTCGCGAACGTCCTGTCCGGCGGCACCGGGGCGGCTGTCGTCGGCGCGGTCGTCTACGCCGTCACCTCCGGCCTCGCGCTGTCCCAGCCCCTCAAGGGCGCCCTCGACTGGCTCGTCCCCCCGCTCTTCCGGGCCGGCGAGTACCTCACCGTGCTGATCCTCGCGGCGAAATCCGGGGTGAACGGAGCCCTTCCCGCGGCTTTCGGGCTGGTGGCCGCCGTCGCCTACCATCACTACGACACGGTGTACCGCATCCGCGGCAACGCCGGAGCGCCGCCGGCCTGGCTGGTGCGCGCCGTAGGGGGGCAGGAGGGGCGGACACTGCTCGTCGCGGTGCTGGCCGCGCTGCTCACCGCCCCGCAGTTCGAGGTCGCGCTCACGGTCCTGGCCGTGGCCGTCGCCCTCGTGGTGCTCGTCGAGAGCATCCGCTTCTGGGTGTCCGCAGGGGCCCCCGCCGTACACGACGAAGGAGAACCCGCATGATCGGCCTCGTGCTGGCGGCCGGCGCCGGACGGCGTCTGCGCCCCTACACCGACAGCCTGCCCAAGGCGCTGGTGCCGGTGGGGCCCGCGGGCATAGAGGGCGAGCCCACGGTCCTGGACCTGACCCTCGGCAACTTCGCCGAGATCGGGCTGACCCAGGTCGCGGTCGTCGTCGGCTACCGCAAGGAGGCCGTGTACGCGCGCAAGGAGGCCCTGGAGGCCACGTACGGCCTCAAGCTCACCCTGATCGACAACGACAAGGCCGAGGAGTGGAACAACGCCTACTCCCTGTGGTGCGCCCGTGACGCACTCAAGGACGGCGTGATCCTCGCCAACGGCGACACCGTGCACCCGGTCTCCGTCGAGAAGACCCTGCTCGCGGCGCGCGACGAGGCCAAGCGGATCATTCTGGCCGTGGACACCGTGAAGCCCCTCGCGGACGAGGAGATGAAGGTCGTCGTCGACCCCGACCTGGGTGTCCAGAGGATCACCAAGCTGATGGACCCCGCCGAGGCCACCGGCGAGTACATCGGTGTCACGCTCATCGAGGGCACCGCCGCCGAGGAACTGGCCGACGCGCTGAAGGCCGTGTGGGAGACCGACCCGCAGCAGTTCTACGAGCACGGTTACCAGCACCTCGTCGACGCGGGCTTCACCATCGACGCGGCGCCGATCGGCGACGTCAAGTGGGTCGAGATCGACAACCACGACGACCTCGCCCGCGGACGGGAGATCGCGTGCCAGTACTGACCCGGCTCATCCCGTCACCGGTCGTCGTCGACATCCGCCCGGGTGCCCTCGACGACCTCGGATGCGTCCTCGCCGACGAGCGCATCTCGCACTCCGGCAAGCTCGCCGTCGCCGTCAGCGGCGGCTCGGGCTCCCGGCTGCGCGAGCGGCTCACGCCCCTGCTGCCCGGCGCCACCTGGTACGAGGTCGGCGGCGGCACCCTCGACGACGCGGTCCGGCTGGCCGGCGACATAAAGGCCGGCCACTACGACGCCGTGGTGGGCCTCGGCGGCGGCAAGATCATCGACTGCGCCAAGTTCGCCGCGGCACGGGTCGGCCTCCCCCTGGTCGCCGTGCCCACGAACCTCGCGCACGACGGCCTGTGCTCCCCGGTCGCCACCCTCGACAACGACGCGGGCCGCGGCTCCTACGGGGTGCCCAACCCGATCGCCGTCGTGATCGACCTGGACGTCATCCGCGAGGCCCCGGTGCGGTTCGTGCGCGCCGGCATCGGCGACGCGGTGTCGAACATCTCGGCCATCGCGGACTGGGAGCTCGCCCACCGCGTCAAGGGCGAGAAGATCGACGGCCTCGCCGCCGCGATCGCCCGCCAGGCCGGCGAGGCGGTGCTGCGCCACCCCGGCGGCATCGGCGACACCGGCTTCCTCCAGGTACTGGCCGAGGCGCTGGTCCTCAGCGGTATCGCCATGTCGGTGTCGGGCGACTCCCGCCCGTCCTCCGGCGCCTGCCACGAGATCAACCACGCCTTCGACCTGCTCTTCCCCAAGCGCGCCGCCGCCCACGGCGAGCAGTGCGGCCTCGGCGCCGCCTTCGCGATGTACCTCCGCGGAGCCCACGAGGAGGCGGTGTACATGGCGGAGGTGCTCCGGCGCCACGGACTGCCGGTACTGCCGGAGGAGATCGGCTTCACCGTGGACGAGTTCGTCCGCGTGGTGGAGTTCGCCCCCGAGACCCGGCCGGGCCGCTACACGATCCTCGAACACCTCGACCTCAAGACCGAACAGATCAAGGACGTCTACGCCGACTATGTCAAGGCCATCGGTAGCTGAACTCAGACCGGTCGTCCACCCCCCGGGGGTGAAGGACCGGCGCAGCGGTGAGCACTGGATGGGACGCCTCTACATGCGTGAGGTGTCCCTGCGGGTGGACCGCTACCTGGTCAACACCAGGGTCACGCCCAACCAGCTCACGTACCTGATGACCGTCTTCGGCGTGCTCTCGGCCCCGGCACTGCTCGTGCCGGGGATCCCGGGCGCCGTCCTCGGCGTGCTCTGCGTCCAGCTCTACCTGCTGCTGGACTGCGTCGACGGTGAGATCGCGCGCTGGAAGAAGATGTACTCGCTGAACGGGGTCTACCTCGACCGCGTCGGCGCGTACCTGACCGACGCCGCCGTGCTGGTCGGCCTCGGGCTGCGCGCCGCCGACCTGTGGGGCAGCGGCCGGATCGACTGGCTGTGGGCCTTCCTCGGCACCCTGGCCGCGCTCGGCGCGATCCTGATCAAGGCCGAGACCGACCTGGTCGGCGTCGCCCGCCACCAGACCGGCAAGCCGCCGGTCCAGGAGGCCGCCGCCGAGATGCGCTCCTCCGGCATGGCGCTGGCCCGCCGGGCCGCCGCCGCGCTGAAGTTCCACCGGCTGATCCTCGGCATCGAGGCGTCCCTGCTGATCCTGGCCCTGGCGGTCGTCGACCAGATCCGCGGCGACCTCTTCCTCACCCGGCTCGGCGTCGCCGTCCTCGCGGGCATCGCCGTGCTCCAGACCCTGCTGCACCTGGTGTCGATCCTCGCGTCGAGCAGGCTCAAGTGAGCGGCCTGAAGGTCGGGGCGGTGATCATCACCATGGGCAACCGCCCCGACGAGCTCAGGGCCCTGATCGACTCGGTCGCCAAGCAGGACGGCGACCCGGTCCGGGTCGTCGTGGTCGGCAACGGCTCGCCCGTCCCGGACGTCCCCGAGGGCGTGCGCACGGTCGAGCTGCCCGAGAACCTGGGCATCCCCGGCGGCCGCAACGTCGGCATCGAGGCCTTCGGCCCCGCCGGCCGGGACGTCGACGTCCTGCTCTTCCTGGACGACGACGGCCTGCTGGCCCACCACGACACCGCCGAACTGTGCCGGCGGGCCTTCGAGGCCGACCCGCGGCTCGGCATCGTCAGCTTCCGCATCGCCGACCCGGACACCGGCGTCACCCAGCGCCGGCACGTCCCGCGGCTGCGGGCCTCCGACCCGATGCGCTCCTCCCGGGTCACCACCTTCCTCGGCGGCGCCAACGCCGTCCGTACGAAGGTCTTCGCGGAGGTGGGCGGACTGCCGGACGAGTTCTTCTACGCCCACGAGGAGACGGACCTGGCGTGGCGGGCCCTCGACGCGGGCTGGATGATCGACTACCGGTCCGACATGGTGCTGTACCACCCCACGACCGCCCCCTCGCGGCACGCGGTCTACCACCGCATGGTGGCCCGCAACCGGGTCTGGCTGGCCCGGCGCAATCTGCCCGCCGTGCTGGTCCCCGTCTATCTCGGGGTGTGGCTGCTGCTGACCCTGGCCCGGCGGCCCTCGCGGTCCGCGCTGAAGGCGTGGCTCGGCGGTTTCCGGGAAGGCTGGACCACACCGTGCGGGCCGCGCAGGCCCATGAAGTGGCGTACGGTGTGGCGGCTGACCCGACTGGGCCGCCCCCCGGTCATCTGACAAGCTCGTCCCAGAGGGCTCCCGGCCGCACCGCGAGTCCCCGGCTCATGCCAGCCCCGTCAAGGCTGTGCATCGCGAAGACGAAAGTTTCCTACTTGTGAGTGAGACAACGCATGACGGCGGAGTCGCGGTGAGTGCACCTCCGTCGCCCGACCAGGGCCTCACGGCCGCACAGCTCGCCGCCAAGTACGGGCTGGCCGTGAGCGGCGCCCGTCCCGCGGTGCGGGAGTACGTCCGCCAGCTCTGGGGACGCCGGCACTTCATCCTGGCGTTCTCCCGGGCGAAGCTGACCGCGCAGTACAGCCAGGCCAAGCTCGGCCAGCTGTGGCAGGTGGCGACCCCGCTGCTGAACGCGTTCGTGTACTTCATGATCTTCGGTGTGCTGCTCAACGCCAGCCGCGGCATGTCCAAGGACGTGTACATCCCGTTCCTGGTCACGGGCGTCTTCGTGTTCACCTTCACCCAGAGCTCCGTGATGAGCGGGGTCCGGGCGATCTCCGGCAACCTCGGTCTGGTGCGCGCGCTGCACTTCCCGCGCGCCTCCCTGCCGATCTCCTTCGCGCTCCAGCAGCTCCAGCAGCTGCTGTACTCGATGCTGGTGATGTTCGTCGTCGTGATCGGCTTCGGCAGCTATCCGGACGCCTCCTGGGCGCTGATCGTGCCGGTGCTGGTCCTGCAGTTCGCCTTCAACACCGGACTGGCGCTGATCTTCGCCCGGGCCGGAGCGAAGACCCCCGACCTCGCCCAGCTCATGCCGTTCGTGATGCGGACCTGGATGTACGCCTCCGGCGTGATGTTCTCCATCCCCGTCTTCCTCGCCGACAAGCCGCAGTGGGTGGCCAACGTCCTGCAGTGGAACCCGGCCGCGATCTACATGGACCTCATGCGCTTCGCGCTCATCGAGGAGTACGGCGCCGAGAACCTCCCCGACCACGTCTGGGCCGTCGCCGGCGGCTGGGCCGTGCTGCTCGCGGTCGGCGGCTTCCTGTACTTCTGGAAGGCGGAGGAGAGGTACGGCCGTGGCTGACCAGGTACCCGGGCAGCGGATCCCCACCGTCATCGCCGACGACGTGCACATCGTCTACCGCGTCAACGGCGCCAAGACCGGCAAGGGCAGCGCCACCGCCGCCCTCAGCCGGATCGTCAAGCGCGGCGAGGAACGCGGCGTGCGCAAGGTGCACGCCGTACGGGGCGTCTCCTTCGTCGCCTACCGGGGCGAGGCCATCGGTCTGATCGGCTCCAACGGCTCCGGCAAGTCCACGCTGCTGCGCGCCATCGCCGGACTGCTGCCGCCGGAGAGCGGCAAGGTCTACACCGACGGCCAGCCCTCGCTGCTCGGCGTCAACGCGGCCCTGATGAACGACCTCACCGGCGAGCGCAACGTCATCCTCGGCGGCCTCGCCATGGGCATGTCCCGGGAGCAGATCAAGGAGCGCTACCAGGAGATCGTCGACTTCTCCGGCATCAACGAGAAGGGCGACTTCATCACCCTGCCGATGCGCACCTACTCCTCCGGCATGGCGGCCCGGCTGCGGTTCTCCATCGCCGCCGCCAAGGACCACGACGTCCTGATGATCGACGAGGCCCTGGCCACCGGCGACCGCAAGTTCCAGAAGCGCTCCGAGGAACGCATCCGGGAGCTGCGCAAGCACGCGGGCACGGTGTTTCTGGTCAGCCACAGCAACAAGTCGATCCGCGACACCTGCGACCGCGTCCTGTGGCTGGAACGCGGCGAACTGCGCCTGGACGGACCGACCGAAGAGGTCCTCAAGGAGTACGAGAAGTTCACGGGCAAGTAACCCCGGACGGACCCGGGCCCTGCCGGAACTGACCGGTGGGGCCCCGCGTCTGCAAAGGAAACGTCAACTCCTGCGCGGCGTAGGAATCTTGGCGTCAATCGGTGTGTTGTTGTGATCTGCGGGACACCCGCGCGAACCTCGACGCGTTGTACAACGTAAGCTGTGACAGCTCCCGAAACGCGTCAAGTGGGGCGATAATGCGCGACACCCTCGGTCGGGGCTGCCGTGCGGACGGCCGGGCGGCGTGTCCGAAATAGTGTGTCTTGGGTCGGCGGTGTAGAACGGGAGATGTGACGGCAATGGCTACGGAAACTCCCCAGCTCAACGCAGCATGTGCCGTCCCTGCCCCGGGTCGTGGACGATGACGGCGCCTGCCGTGCCCCGCACCGACGGCCCGGAGCGCGGCATCCTCGACAAGGCCGCGGACGAGAACTTCCCGGTGGCGCCGTTCTTCCTGCCCCGGGCCTGGCGCGAGGACCTCATGGCCGTCTACGGCTTCGCCCGCCTCGTCGACGACATCGGTGACGGCGACCTCGCCCCCGGCGGCGCCGACGCCGCCCTCCTCGGCGTCCCGGCCGCCGACGCCGAGGACCGCCTGCTCCTCCTCGACGCCTTCGAGGCCGACCTGCGCCGCGTCTTCGAGACCTCCGAAGCGCCCCGCCACCCGCTGCTGCGCGCCCTGCTGCCCACGGTCCGCCGTCACTCCCTCACCCCCGAGCCGTTCCTCGGCCTGATCGCCGCCAACCGCCAGGACCAGCTCGTCCAGCGCTACGAGACCTACGACGACCTCCTCGCCTACTGCGAGCTGTCCGCCAACCCGGTCGGCCGTCTCGTCCTCGCCGTCACCGGCGTCTCGACCCCCGAGCGGATCCGCCGCTCCGACGCGATCTGCACCGCACTGCAGATCGTCGAACACCTGCAGGACGTGGCCGAGGACCTAGGCCGCGACCGCGTCTACCTGCCCGCCGCCGACATGAGGCGCTTCCATGTGCGGGAGGCGGACCTCGCCGCACCCACGGCGAGCGCCTCCGTACGCGCCCTGGTCGCGTACGAGGCGCAACGCGCCCGCGATCTGCTGAATGAAGGCGCCCCCCTCGTGGGTAGCGTCCACGGCAGACTGAGGCTGCTGCTCGCCGGGTTCGTCGCGGGGGGAAGGGCGGCGATCCACGCGATCGCCGCCGCAGGACACGACGTACTTCCCGGCCCGCCCAAGCCCGGCAAGCTCCGGTTGCTGCGCGAGGTGGGCGTGACCCTGCGAGGAGAGGGGTGATCCGGACCGTGGAGTCGTCACCGCACGTGTCCGCACCGGTACTCGCCGCCTACAGCTACTGCGAGGCCGTCACCGGACAGCAGGCCCGTAACTTCGCCTACGGGATCCGGCTGCTGCCCACACCCAAGCGCCGCGCGATGTCGGCGCTGTACGCGTTCTCCCGCCGCGTCGACGACATCGGCGACGGCGCCCTGGACGACAAGGTCAAGATCACCCGCCTCGAGGACACCCGCGCGCTGCTCGCCCGGGTCCGCGAGGGCGAGGTCGACGAGGACGACACCGACCCCGTCGCGGTCGCCCTCGCCCACACCGCCGGTGTCTTCCCGGTCCCGCTGGGGGGCCTGGACGAACTCATCGACGGCGTCCTGATGGACGTACGCGGCGAGACCTACGAGACCTGGGACGACCTGAAGGCGTACTGCCGCTGTGTTGCGGGCGCCATCGGACGCCTCTCGCTCGGCGTGTTCGGTACGGAACCCGGGGCGCGCGGTGCGGAACGCGCGCCGGAGTACGCCGACACGCTCGGGCTCGCGCTCCAGTTGACGAACATCCTCCGGGACGTCCGCGAGGACGCGGCCGGCGGCCGCACCTATCTGCCCGCCGACGACCTCGCCAAGTTCGGCTGCTCGGCCGGGTTCGACGGGCCGGTACCGCCGGAGGGCTCCGACTTCGCGGGGCTCGTGCACTTCGAGGTGCGCCGGGCCCGCGCCCTGTTCGCCGAGGGCTACCGGCTGCTGCCGCTGCTCGACCGGCGCAGCGGCGCCTGCGTCGCCGCCATGGCCGGCATCTACCGCCGCCTCCTGGACCGCATCGAACGCGACCCCGGCGCCGTGCTGCGCGGCCGCGTCTCGCTCCCGGGCCGGGAGAAGGCCTACGTCGCCGTACGCGGCCTGTCGGGCCTGGACGCCCGGCACGTCTCGCGACAGACCGTCAGGAGGCACCCCTGATGGGGACCGTGGGCGACACCGTGGGTCAGGGTGATGCCGCCGGAGAACCCGCAGGAACCGAGGAAAAGCGGCACGCAACCCTCCGCTGCGGCGCGGCGTCCCTGAGTGCGACCGCCCGCCGTGCAGAGTTCACCTACCACGGCAGGGCGGCAGGGGAGGGTGCGCGATGAGCGACGAACGGCAGGCTGCCGACGGACGGCACGCGGTCGTCGTCGGCGGCGGACTCGCCGGTGTCACCGCCGCGCTCGCGCTCGCCGACGCGGGCGTGCGCGTCACCCTGCTGGAGGGCCGGCCCCGCCTCGGCGGTCTGGCCTTCTCCTTCCGGCGCGGCGACCTGACCGTCGACAACGGCCAGCATGTCTATCTGCGCTGCTGCACCGCCTACCGCTGGTTCCTCGACCGCATCGACGGGGCGGCGCTCGCGCCCCTGCAAAATCGTCTCGACGTGCCCGTTGTCGATGTCGCGAGGCCCAAGGGGCGCAGACTCGGCAGGCTGCGCCGCGACGCGCTCCCGGTCCCCCTGCACCTCGGGCGCAGCCTCGCGACCTACCCGCACCTCTCCCTCGCCGACCGCGCCCGGGTGGGCCGGGCCGCGCTCGCCCTCCAGAGGCTCGACCTCGCCGACCCGGCGCTGGACACGCAGGACTTCGGCAGCTGGCTGACCGCGCACGGCCAGTCCGCGCGCGCCGTCGAGGCCCTGTGGGACCTGGTCGGGGTCGCCACCCTCAACGCGGTCGCGGGCGAGGCCTCGCTGGCACTCGCCGCGATGGTGTTCAAGACCGGTCTGCTGTCCGACCCGGGCGCCGCCGACATCGGCTGGGCCCAGGTCCCCCTCGGCGACCTCCACGACCGGCTGGCCCGCAAGGCGCTCGACTCCGCGGGCGTGCGCACCGAGGTCCGTACCCGCGTCACCGCCGTCTCCCCGGCGGAGGACGGCCGCTGGAGCGTCCAGGTGCCCGGCGAGAGGCTCACCGCCGACGCCGTCGTCCTCGCCGTACCGCAGCGTGAGACCCACGACCTGCTGCCGCCCGGCGCTCTCGACGCCCCCGAACGGCTGCTGGAGATCGGCACCGCCCCCATCCTCAACGTCCATGTCGTCTACGACCGGGCGGTGCTGGACGCCCCCTTCCTCGCCGCGCTCGGCACCCCCGTGCAGTGGGTGTTCGACCGCACCGACGCCTCCGGGCTGCGCGAGGGCCAGTACCTCGCGCTGTCCCAGTCCGCGGCGCGGGACGAGATCGACCTCCCCGTCTCCGACCTGCGCGCCCGCTATCTTCCCGAGCTCGAACGGCTGCTGCCCCGCACCCGGGGCGCAGGAGTGAGGGACTTCTTCGTCACCCGGGAGCGCACGGCGACCTTCGCTCCCACCCCCGGCGTCGGGCGGCTGCGTCCCGGCGCCCGCACCCAAGCCCCCGGCCTGTACCTGGCCGGTGCGTGGACCGCCACAGGGTGGCCCGCGACCATGGAGAGTGCGGTCCGCAGCGGCGTGAGCGCGGCGGACGCCGCGCTCGGCGCCCTCGGCCGGCCCCGACCCCACCGGCTCTTCGCGTTCGAGGAGGCGGCCTGATGCTCGATCAGCACGGCTCGGCACACCCCCGCACCCCCTCCGGTACCGCAACAAGAGGAGAAACTGTGCCCACTGTGCCACCGGCCTCGCCGGCCGCTCGCAGGACCGCGGTGGACGTGACCGCGCTCCTGGAGCACGGCCGCACCCTGGCCACTCCGGTGCTCCGGGCGGCCGTCGACCGACTCGCGCCGCCCATGGACACGGTCGCCGCCTACCACTTCGGCTGGATCGACGCCCAGGGCAACCCGACCGACGGCGACGGCGGCAAGGCCGTGCGCCCCGCCCTCGCGGTGCTCTCCGCCGAGGTCACCGGCGCCGCCCCCGAGACCGGGGTGCCCGGCGCGGTCGCGGTGGAGCTGGTCCACAACTTCTCGCTCCTGCACGACGACCTGATGGACGGCGACGAGCAGCGCCGCCACCGCGACACCGTCTGGAAGGTGCACGGCCCCGCCCAGGCGATCCTGGTCGGCGACGCCCTGTTCGCCCTCGCCAACGAGATCCTCCTCGAACTCGGCACCGCCGAGGCCGGCCGCGCCACCCGCCGGCTGACCACCGCCACCCGCGCCCTGATCGACGGCCAGGCCCAGGACATCTCCTACGAGCACCGCGACCGCGTCAGCGTCGAGGAGTGCCTGGAGATGGAGGGCAACAAGACCGGCGCCCTGCTGGCCTGCGCCAGCTCCATCGGCGCCGTGCTCGGCGGCGCGGACGAGCGCACCGCCGACACCCTGGAGAAGTACGGCTACCACCTCGGCCTGGCCTTCCAGGCCGTCGACGACCTCCTCGGCATCTGGGGCGACCCGGTCTCCACCGGCAAGCAGACCTGGAGCGACCTGCGCCAGCGCAAGAAGTCCCTGCCGGTCGTGGCGGCGCTCGCGGCGGGCGGCCCCGCCTCCGAGCAGCTCGGCGAGATCCTCGCCGCCGACGCCAAGAGCAGCGACTTCGCGACCTTCTCCGAGGAGGAGTTCGCGGCCCGCGCCGCGCTCATCGAGGAGGCGGGCGGCCGCGACTGGACCGCCGAGGAGGCCCGCCGTCAGCACACCGTCGCCCTCGAGGCCCTGAACGCCGTCGACATGCCCGAGCAGGTGCGGGACCGGTTCACGGCGCTCGCCGACTTCGTCGTCGTACGAAAGAGATGATCACTATCGGTCGAATAGCCCTCGCGTAGTCGCCGGCCGGTGCAGCGAGGCGAGATGCGCACCGGCCGACGGCGTTCCCACAGCAGCACGACGCGCACGACTGCACGAAGGGGAAGCCATGACAGCGACGACCGACGGAAGCACCGGGGCGGCCCTGCCGCCCCGGGCGGCCGCGGCCAGCGACACCGACACCGACATCACCGTTCCCGTGGCGGCCGGGGTACCAGAAGCCGCCGAGCGCGCGGTGCGGCGCGCCACCGACTTCCTGCTCGCCCGTCAGGACCCCGAGGGCTGGTGGAAGGGCGACCTCGAGACGAACGTCACCATGGACGCCGAGGACCTGCTGCTCCGCCAGTTCCTGGGCATCCGCGACGAGGCCACCACCCAGGCCGCCGCCCGCTTCGTCCGCGGCGAGCAGCGCGCGGACGGCACCTGGGCCACCTTCTACGGCGGCCCGCCCGAACTCTCCGCCACCATCGAGGCGTACGTCGCCCTGCGCCTGGCCGGTGACGACCCCACAGCGCCCCACATGGCGAAGGCCTCGGAGTGGGTCCGCGCGCAGGGCGGCATCGCCGCCGCCCGGGTCTTCACCCGGATCTGGCTGGCCCTGTTCGGCTGGTGGAAGTGGGAGGACCTGCCCGAACTCCCGCCGGAGCTCCTGTACTTCCCCAAGTGGTTCCCGCTCAGCATCTACAACTTCGGCTGCTGGGCCCGGCAGACCATCGTCCCGCTCACCGTCGTCTCCGCGAAGCGTCCGGTGCGCCCGGCGCCGTTCCCGCTCGACGAGCTGCACACCGACCCCGCCCTGCCCAATCCGCCGCGTCCGCTCGCCCCGGTGAACACCTGGGACGGTCTCTTCCAGCGGCTCGACAAGGTCGTGCGCGGCTATCGCACGGTCGCGGTGCGCCGGCTGCGCAGGGCCGCCCTGAACTCCGCCGCCCGCTGGATCATCGAGCGGCAGGAGAACGACGGCTGCTGGGGCGGCATCCAGCCACCGGCCGTCTACTCGGTGATCGCCCTGCATCTGCTCGGCTACGACCTCGAACACCCCGTGATGCGCGAGGGCCTGAAGTCGCTGGATCGTTACGCCGTGTGGCGTGAGGACGGCGCCCGGATGATCGAGGCCTGTCAGTCCCCGGTGTGGGACACCTGCCTCGCGACGATCGCGCTCGCCGACGCCGGGCTGCCCGCCGACCACCCCCAGCTCGTCAAGGCCGCCGACTGGATGCTCGGCGAACAGATCGTCCGGCCCGGTGACTGGTCCGTGCGCCGACCCCAACTCCCGCCGGGCGGCTGGGCCTTCGAGTTCCACAACGACAACTACCCGGACATCGACGACACCGCCGAGGTCGTCCTCGCGCTGCGCCGGGTCCGCCATCACGACCCCGAGCGGGTGGAGAAGGCGATCGGGCGCGGGGTGCGCTGGAACCTCGGCATGCAGTCGCGCAACGGGGCCTGGGGCGCCTTCGACGTCGACAACACCAGCCCGTTCCCCAACCGGCTGCCGTTCTGCGACTTCGGCGAGGTCATCGACCCCCCGTCGGCCGATGTCACCGCGCACGTCGTGGAGATGCTCGCCGTCGAGGGCCTCTCCCACGACCCGCGCACCCGGCGCGGCATTCGCTGGCTGCTCGCCGAACAGGAGCCGGACGGCTCGTGGTTCGGGCGCTGGGGCGTCAACTACGTCTACGGCACCGGGTCGGTGGTGCCCGCGCTGACCGCGGCCGGACTGCCCGCCCGCCACCCCGCGATCCGCCGGGCGGTGGCCTGGCTGGAGCGGGTCCAGAACGACGACGGCGGCTGGGGCGAGGACCTGCGCTCCTACCGGGACGCGGCGCGCTGGAGCGGCCGGGGCGCCTCGACGGCCTCCCAGACGGCCTGGGCGCTGATGGCCCTGCTGGCGGCGGGGGAGCGGGACTCCGCCGCCGTCGAGCGGGGTGTCGCCTGGCTGGCCCGGACCCAGCGGGAGGACGGCTCCTGGGACGAGCCCTACTTCACCGGCACCGGCTTCCCCTGGGACTTCTCCATCAACTACCACCTCTACCGGCAGGTCTTCCCACTGACCGCGCTCGGCCGGTACGTCCACGGGGAGCCGTTCGCCGAGAAGCCCTCCGCCGGGGCGGTTCCCGCCGGGAGCGTGCCGGCCGAGACCGCTCACGCGGGGGCCGTTCCCGTCGAGACGGCTCACGCGGGGGCCGTTCCTGTCGGGAGCGTGCCCGTCGAGACGGCTCACGCGGGGGCCGTTCCTGTCGGGACCGTTCCCGTCGAGACGGCTCACGCGGGGGCCGTTCCTGTCGGGACCGTTCCCGTCGAGACGGCTCACGCGGGGGCTGTTCCTGTCGGGACCGTGCCCGTCGAGACGGCTCACGCCGGGACCGTTCCCGCCGGGGCCGCTTCCGTCGAGGCCGTTGTCTCCGAGGCCGCTCCCGCAGAGGTCAAGGGGAGCTGAAATGAGCACGCAGCCCGTCCCGGCCCCGCTGCTGATCGCCTGCGCCCTCGGCATCGAGCACCTCGCCCTGCGCATGGGCGACCGCAGCGGGGCCGGCGGGCCCGTCACCGTCCTGCGCACCGGCATGGGTCCGAAGGCCGCCGAACGGTCCGTCACCCGGGTCCTCGCCGACCCGGTGCTGGCCGGGGCGGTCGTCCTGGCCACGGGCTTCTGCGCGGGGCTCGCGCCCGGGATGCACCCAGGCGACCTGGTCGTCGCCGAGGAGACCCGCGACCCGCGCGGCACCGTGCCCTGCGTGGGCACCGAACTGCTCGTCAAGGAACTCGTGCGCACCCTTCCCGGCCGCACCGTCCACACCGGCCCCCTCACCGGCTCCGACCACGTCGTACGCGGTCATGAACGGGCCGATCTGCTGGCGACCGGAGCGATCGCCGTCGACATGGAGTCGGCCGCCACGCTCCTGAGCGCCGTGCGCGCGGACGGGCGCCCGGTTGCGGCCGTCCGGGTGGTCGTGGACGCTCCAGAACATGAACTCGTCCGGATCGGCACGGTGCGCGGTGGAATATCGGCTTTCCGCGTCCTCCGTTCCGTCCTGCCTGCATTCTTCGAATGGCACCGTAATGTGCTGCTCCCCCGGAGGTGAGCCGAATGGCCATGCCGCTGCGCCAGTCCATCAAGGTCGCTACATATCTGGCTGAACAGAAGCTCCGCAAGCGGGACAAGTTCCCCCTGATCGTGGAGCTGGAACCCCTCTTCGCCTGCAACCTGAAGTGCGAGGGCTGCGGCAAGATCCAGCACCCGGCGGGGGTGCTCAAGCAGCGCATGCCGGTCGCCCAGGCCGTCGGAGCGGTGCTGGAGTCCGGCGCGCCGATGGTGTCCATCGCGGGCGGCGAACCCCTGATGCACCCTCACATCGACGAGATCGTCCGGCAGTTGGTGGCGCGCAGGAAGTACGTCTTCCTCTGCACCAACGCCATGCTGCTGCGCAAGAAGATGGACAGGTTCAAGCCCTCGCCGTACTTCGCCTTCGCGGTGCACATCGACGGGCTGCGCGAGCGGCACGACGAGTCGGTGGCCAAGGAGGGCGTGTTCGACGAGGCGGTGGCGGCGATCAAGGAGGCCAAGCGGCGCGGCTTCCGGGTCACCACCAACTCGACCTTCTTCAACACCGACACCCCGCAGACCATCGTCGAGGTGCTCAACTTCCTCAACGACGACCTCAAGGTCGACGAGATGATGATCTCGCCCGCCTACGCCTACGAGAAGGCGCCCGACCAGGAGCACTTCCTCGGCGTGGAGCAGACCCGCGAGCTGTTCAAGAAGGCCTTCGCGGGCGGCAACCGGAGCAAGTGGCGGCTCAACCACTCCCCGCTCTTCCTGGACTTCCTGGAGGGCAAGGTCGACTTCCCGTGCACCGCGTGGGCGATCCCGAACTACTCGCTCTTCGGCTGGCAGCGCCCCTGCTACCTGATGAGCGACGGATACGTGCCGACGTACCGCGAACTGATCGAGAAGACCGACTGGGACAAGTACGGCCGCGGCAAGGACCCGCGCTGCGCCAACTGCATGGCGCACTGCGGCTACGAGCCCACCGCCGTCCTCGCCACCATGGGCTCGCTCAAGGAGTCGCTGCGCGCGATGCGCGAGACGGTCTCCGGGAACCGGGAGTGAGGGCGTGACCGCCGTCCCTCTGGGCGTTCCCGAGGTACCGGCCCGGCCGGTCGCCGCGCGGCGTGTGTCGCGGCGGATCCAGGTCGGACCGGTGGCGGTCGGGGGCGGGGCCCCGGTCTCGGTGCAGTCCATGACGACGACCCGTACGTCGGACATCGGCGCGACGCTGCAGCAGATCGCCGAGCTGACCGCGTCGGGCTGCCAGATCGTCCGGGTGGCCTGTCCGACGCAGGACGACGCGGACGCGCTCGCGACGATCGCCCGCAAGTCGCAGATCCCGGTGATCGCGGACATCCACTTCCAGCCGAAGTACGTCTTCGCGGCGATCGAGGCGGGCTGTGCGGCGGTCCGCGTGAACCCGGGGAACATCAAGCAGTTCGACGACAAGGTCCGGGAGATCGCGAAGGCGGCGAAGGACCACGGCACGCCGATCCGCATCGGTGTGAACGCCGGTTCGCTGGACCGCCGTCTGCTCCAGAAGTACGGCAAGGCCACCCCCGAGGCGCTGGTCGAGTCCGCCCTGTGGGAGGCGTCCCTCTTCGAGGAGCACGACTTCCGGGACATCAAGATCTCGGTCAAGCACAACGACCCGGTCGTGATGATCGAGGCGTACCGCCGGCTCGCCGCGCAGTGCGACTATCCCCTCCACCTCGGCGTCACCGAGGCGGGGCCGGCCTTCCAGGGCACGATCAAGTCGGCGGTCGCCTTCGGCGCGCTCCTCTCGGAGGGCATCGGCGACACCATCAGGGTCTCGCTGAGCGCGCCGCCCGCCGAGGAGGTCAAGGTCGGCATCCAGATCCTGGAGTCGCTGAACCTGCGCCAACGGCGCCTGGAGATCGTCTCCTGCCCGTCCTGCGGCCGCGCCCAGGTCGACGTCTACAAGCTGGCCGACGAGGTCACCGCCGGTCTGGAGGGCATGGAGGTCCCGCTGCGGGTCGCCGTCATGGGCTGCGTCGTGAACGGCCCCGGCGAGGCCCGCGAGGCCGACCTCGGGGTCGCCTCCGGCAACGGCAAGGGCCAGATCTTCGTCAAGGGCGAGGTCGTCAAGACCGTCCCCGAGTCGAAGATCGTGGAGACCCTCATCGAGGAGGCGATGAAGATCGCCGAGCGGATGGAGGGGGACGGCGTAGCGGCGGGGGAGCCGGCCGTCACCGTGAGCTGAACAGCACGGAACCGCACGGACCTAAGGGGGCCCGATCGTGACGATCCTGGAGAACATCCGGCAACCACGCGACCTGAGGGCGCTGTCCGGGCCGGAGCTCGGTGAACTGTCCGAAGAGATCAGGGACTTCCTGGTGCACGCGGTCGCCAGGACCGGCGGACACCTCGGGCCCAACCTGGGGGTGGTGGAACTCACCGTCGCGCTGCACCGCGTCTTCGAGTCGCCGGTCGACCGCATCCTGTGGGACACCGGCCATCAGAGTTACGTACACAAGCTGCTGACGGGACGTCAGGACTTCTCCAAGCTGCGCGGGAAGGGCGGTCTGTCCGGCTACCCGTCCCGTGAGGAGTCCGAGCACGACGTCATCGAGAACAGCCATGCCTCCACCGCCCTCGGCTGGGCCGACGGGCTCGCCAAGGCCCGTCAGGTGCGGGGAGAGAAGGGCCATGTGGTCGCGGTCATCGGCGACGGCGCGCTCACCGGCGGCATGGCCTGGGAGGCGCTGAACAACATCGCGGCCGCCAAGGACCGGCCGCTGATCATCGTCGTCAACGACAACGAGCGCTCCTACGCCCCGACCATCGGCGGGCTCGCCAACCATCTGGCGACCCTGCGCACCACCGACGGCTACGAAAAGGTCCTGGCCTGGGGGAAGGACGTCCTGCTGCGGACCCCGGTCGTCGGGTCCACGGTGTACGAGTCGCTGCACGGCGCGAAGAAGGGCTTCAAGGACGCCTTCGCCCCGCAGGGCATGTTCGAGGACCTCGGGCTGAAGTACGTCGGGCCGATCGACGGGCACGACATCGGGGCCGTCGAGTCCGCGCTGCGGCGCGCCAAGCGGTTCCACGGGCCGGTGCTCGTGCACTGCCTGACCGAGAAGGGGCGCGGCTACGAGCCGGCGGTCGCGCACGAGGAGGACCACTTCCACACCGTCGGCGCGATGGACCCCCTCACCTGCGCCCCGCTCGCGCCCTCCGGCGGCCCCTCCTGGACGTCCGTGTTCGGCGACGAGATCGTCCGCATCGGCGAGGAGCGCGACGACGTCGTGGCGATCACGGCGGCCATGCTGCACCCGGTGGGCCTCGGCGCCTTCGCCGAGCGGTTCCCGGACCGGGTGTGGGACGTCGGCATCGCCGAGCAGCACGCCGCCGTCAGCGCGGCCGGCCTCGCCACCGGCGGGCTGCATCCCGTCGTCGCCGTCTACGCCACCTTCCTCAACCGTGCCTTCGACCAGCTGCTGATGGACGTGGCGCTGCACCGGTGCGGGGTGACGTTCGTCCTGGACCGGGCCGGGGTCACCGGCGTCGACGGCGCCTCCCACAACGGCATGTGGGACATGTCGGTGCTCCAGGTCGTGCCGGGGCTCAGGATCGCCGCCCCGCGCGACGCCGATCAGTTGCGCGCCCAGCTGCGCGAGGCGGTCGCGGTGGACGACGCGCCGACCCTGGTCCGCTTCCCCAAGGAGTCGGTCGGACCGCGGATCCCGGCGGTCGACAAGGTGGGCGGCATGGACGTGCTGCACCGGACGGAGGCGGCCGAGGTGCTGCTGGTCGCCGTGGGCGTCATGGCGCCGGTGTGCCTCCAGGCCGCCGGGCTGCTGGAGTCCCGGGGCATCAACTGCACGGTGGTGGACCCCCGTTGGGTCAAGCCCGTCGACCCCGCGCTGCCCGTGCTGGCCGCCGGGCACCGACTGGTGGCGGTCGTGGAGGACAACAGCCGTGCGGCGGGCGTCGGTTCGGCGGTGGCACTCGCCCTGGGGGACGCCGAAGTCGACGTGCCCGTAAGGCGGTTCGGCATCCCGGAGCAGTTCCTCGCGCACGCCAAACGCGGTGAGGTGCTCGCCGACATCGGTCTCACGCCGGTCGAGATCGCCGGGCGGATCGGCGCGAGCCTGGCGCTCAGGGAGGCCGACGGGCCAGTGAAGGAGAAACACGCATGACCAAGGAGTTCGACCTCGGCGCCCTCCTGGCCGAGCGCGGAGCCGAGCGCTACGAGCTGCACGCGAAGTACCTCAACCACCAGCTCCCGCGCATGCTGCACACCATCGGCTTCGACAAGGTCTACGAGCGGGCCGAGGGCGCCCACTTCTGGGACGCCGACGGCAACGACCATCTGGACATGCTCGCCGGGTTCGGGGTGATGGGCCTCGGCCGCCACCACCCCGTCGTCCGCAAGGCGCTGCACGACGTCCTCGACGCCTCCCTCGCCGACCTCACCCGCTTCGACTGCCAGCCGCTCCCGGGACTCCTCGCGGAACGGCTCCTCGCCCACAGCCCCCATCTGGACCGCGTGTTCTTCGGCAACAGCGGCACGGAGGCGGTGGAGACCGCCCTGAAGTTCGCCCGGCGGGCCACCGGCAGGCCCAGGATCCTCTACTGCGACCACGCCTTCCACGGCCTGACCACCGGCTCGCTGTCGGTCAACGGCGAGGACGGCTTCCGCGAAGGGTTCGCCCCGCTGCTGCCCGACACCGCCGTGCCGCTCGGCGATCTCGACGCCCTGGCGCGGGAGCTGAAGAAGGGCGACGTCGCCGCCCTGATCGTGGAGCCGATCCAGGGCAAGGGGGTGCACGAGGCCCCACCGGGCTATCTGCGCGCCGCCCAGGAACTGCTCCACCGGCACAAGGCGCTGCTCATCGCCGACGAGGTGCAGACCGGCCTCGGCCGGACCGGCGACTTCTACGCCTACCAGCACGAGGACGGCGTCGAACCGGACCTGGTGTGTGTGGCCAAGGCGCTCTCCGGCGGCTATGTGCCGGTCGGCGCGACCGTAGGCAAGGACTGGATCTTCAAGAAGGTCTACGCGTCGATCGACCGCGTCCTGGTCCACTCGGCGAGCTTCGGCTCCAACGCCCAGGCGATGGCGGCGGGCCTCGCGACCCTGTCCGTCATGGAGAACGAGCAGATCGTCGCCCACGCGCGCCTTATGGGCGACCGGCTGAAGTCCCGGCTGGCGGCCCTGACCGGGACGTACGAGCTCCTCGCCGACGTCCGGGGCCGGGGCCTGATGATCGGCATCGAGTTCGGCAGGCCGAAGTCGCTGAGGCTGCGCAGCCGGTGGACGATGCTGCAGACAGCCCGCAAGGGGCTCTTCGCCCAGATGGTGGTCGTACCTCTGCTCCAGCGGCACCGGATCCTCACCCAGGTCTCCGGCGACCACCTGGAGGTGATCAAGCTGATCCCGCCGCTGGTGGTCGACGAGCGGGACGTGGACCGGTTCGTCGACGCCTTCACCGAGGTGATGGACGACGCGCACGGCGGGAACGGCCTGATGTGGGACTTCGGCAAGACCCTGATCAAGCAGGCCGTGGCCAACCGCTAGACCGTCCCCCCGCGCGCTTTTTGTCTCTGGGGCAAGAAATTTGCCCCAGAGGCAAGGGTCCGGCTGAATGGACGTATGAGTTCGCCCGACTCCCCGTCCGCTCCGGACGACCTGCCGGCCGTCGCGCCGCAGCTCCGGTCCCTGCGCCGCGGGGCGGCCCTCACGCTGGAGGCCGCCGCCCGCGCGGCCGGGCTCTCGCCCGCCCACCTCTCCCGGCTGGAGACCGGCGGACGGCAGCCCTCGCTGCCGATGCTGCTCGCGCTCGCCCGGGTCTACGGTACGACGGTCTCGGAACTGCTCGGCGAGACGGTCGCCGACCGGGACGCCGTGGTCCGCGCCGACCGGATGGAACCCACCCGTGCGGGCGGCTGGACGTACTGGCAGGCCGGTGCGTCCGGGCGCGGGATGCAGGCCCTGCGGGTGCATGTCCCGCACGGCTCGCAGGGCGACATCGTGCGGGTGCACCCGGGGGAGGAGTGGCTGCACGTCCTGCGCGGGCGGCTGCGGCTGCGCCTCGGGGACACCGCGCATCTGCTCGGCCCCGGGGACAGCGCGCACTTCGACTCGCTGACCCCGCACCGCCTCGCCGCGCAGGACCCCGACGGGGTCGACCTGCTCTTCGTCCACACCCTGCTGCAGAGTCCCACGGCCGCGCTGTGCCTGGGCCCCACCCCTGGAGAGACGTCATGACCGACATGGAGGAACGGTTTCCGCGCAGCCTGTGGATCCGGCTGATCATCTACATCGCGGTGGGGCACGTCCTCGCGGCGTTCATCTGGCTGCTGTTCGAGGTGGGGGCCAACCAGTAGGGCCCCCGGGGGAGCGGCCTCAGTCGAGCAGCCGCTCGCGCAGCCGTTCCCGGGTCTGCGGGGCCAGCCGCAGACCCTTCTCCAGATAGGCGTCGACCCCGCCCCAGGTCTCGTCGATGGTCTCCAGCGCCGCCGCGAGGTACTCCTCACGGGCGTCGAAGAGGGGGCTGAGCAGCTCCATCACCTCGGGGGTGTACGCGGTGTCCGCCGAACCGCCCCGCCGGACCTTGTAGCGGCGGTGCTTGGCGTTGGACTCCAGATAGTCCGCGAGGATCGCCTCGCGCTCCACCCCCACGGCGAGCAGCGTCACCGCGACGGACAGACCGGCGCGGTCCTTGCCGGCCGCGCAGTGCATCAGCGCCGGGACGCTGTCCTCGGCGAGCGAGTGCAGCACGCGCGAGTGCTCGGCCGTGCGCCCCTTGATGATCGTGCGGTAGGAGGCGATCATCCGGCCGGCCGCCTTTCCGTCGCCCAGAAGGGTGCGCAGCTGGGCCGTGTCCCCGTCGCGGACCATCTTCCAGAACTCCGCCCCGTCGGCCGGGTCGGACAGCGGAAGGTTCACATTGCGCACCCCCGGCAGCTCGACGTCCGGGCCCTCCAGCTTCTGGTCCGCCGCGTTGCGGAAGTCGAAGACGGTGTGCAGGCCGAGGGAGGACAGGAACGCGGCGTCCTCGTCGGTGGCGTGCGCGAGATGGCCGCTGCGGAACAGCACGCCGTGCCGCACCCGCCGTCCGTCCGCGGTGGGCAGGCCGCCCACGTCACGGAAGTTGCGGACGCCTGCCAGCTCGGGCTCGGTCGACGGGATCTGCTGCGTCACGGGGTTCCCTCCCGGTCGGGCTCCGCCGGCGCGGCTCGGTGGCCGACGGGACCGATTCGACCATACGACATGGATTCCCCGGGCAACGGGTTGTCCACAGCCGGACGAATCCTCCGTCTCCCCAGGTGAACGGTTTGTCCACAGGCGTTGCCGGGTGGGCCGCGCGCACCTGATGATGTTGAGGCTTGATCGCACCTGTTCGAATCAGTGGGGGTTTGATGCCCGAGACCGTGAAGCCCGAGATCGCCGAGGCTGGCCGTACCTGGCTCCTTTCGGGGCCGGCGAGCAGCTATGCCCTCCACCTCACCGACGCCGACGAACTGGTGCACCTGCACTGGGGCCCGAGGATCGCGCTCGCCGACGCGGAGGCCCTCGTGGCCGTCCCGTACCAGGGCCGCGCGTCCTTCGAGGCCGCCCTGGACGGCCATGAGGAGTACCCGGTGGAGGGCGGTCCCCGCTTCGTCCGCCCCGCCCTGTCCGTGCGCACCGGCGCCGGGAGCCGCGGCACCGAGTGGACCTTCGAGGCGTACGAGATCCAGGACGGCGACGACCCGGGCGCCGAGCTGCGGCTGCGCTTCCGGGACGGCGCCCTCCTGATCACCCTGCACTACCGGATGCGCGGCGACGTCCTGGAGCGCTGGACGACCCTGCTCAACGAGGGCGAGGAGCCGCTGGAGCTGTTGCGCGCCGACTCCGCCACCTGGACCCTGCCCGAGCGCGACGACTGGCGGCTGTCCCATCTGCACGGCCGCTGGGCCGCCGAGTCCCGGCTGGTCCGGGCCCCGCTGACCTACGGCGAGAAGATCATCGGCAGCCGGCGCGGCCACACCGGCCACCAGTACCTGCCCTGGGTCGCCCTGGACACCGACGCGACCGAGGAGCGCGGAGAGGTCTACGGCTGTGCCCTCGGCTGGTCCGGCTCCTGGCGCATCGCCGTCGCCCAACTCCCCGACGCGCGCGTGCAGATCACCGGCGGCGCGGGACACGACGACTCCGGTCTGCTGCGGCTCGCGCAGGGGGAGTCCTTCACCACGCCCCTGTTCGCCGGCCTGTGGACCGACGGCGGTTTCGGCGGCGCCAGCCGCGCCTGGCACGCCTACCAGCGCGCCCATGTGATCCCGGACGCCGAGCGGGACCGGCCGGTGCTGTTCAACTCCTGGGAGGCCACCTTCTTCGACATCTCCGAGGAGCAGCAGGCCACCCTCGCCCGACGGGCCGCGGCGATCGGCGTGGAACTGTTCGTCGTCGACGACGGCTGGTTCGGCGCCCGCACCGGCGACCACGCCGGCCTCGGCGACTGGTGGCCCAACCCGGACCGCTTCCCGAACGGCCTCAAGCCGCTCGCCGACCACGTGCACGCGCTCGGCATGCAGTTCGGCATCTGGGTCGAGCCCGAGATGGTCAACCCGGACAGCGATCTGTACCGGGCGCACCCCGACTGGGTCCAGTTCCAACCGGGACGAAAGCGGACGGAGTTCCGCAATCAGCTCATGCTGAACCTCGCGCGCGAGGACGTCCAGGAGTACCTCTGGGAGCGGCTCGACGGCCTGCTCTCCAGTGCGCCCGTCGACTACGTCAAGTGGGACTTCAACCGCTGCTTCACCGACGCCGGCTGGCCCGACGACCCTTACCCGCAGCGCCTGTGGGTCGACCACGTCCGCGCCCTGTACGGCCTCCTGGACCGGCTGCGGGCGGCCCACCCGGGCGTGGCCTTCGAGTCCTGCTCGGGCGGCGGCGGACGGATCGACCTCGGTATCCTCGCCCGCACCGACCAGGTGTGGACCTCCGACAACACCGACCCTCTCGACCGGCTCGACATCCAGCACGGCTTCAGCCAGATCCATCCCGCGCGCGTGATGGCCGCCTGGGTCACGGACAGCCCCAACGCCCAGCTCAACGGCCGGGTGAGCTCGCTGCGCTTCCGGTTCGTCAGCGCCATGGCCGGGGTGCTCGGCGTCGGCGGCGACCTCTCCGAGTGGACCGAGGAGGAGCTCACCGAGGCCCGCCGATGGGTGGACCTCTACAAGGAGATCCGGCCCCTTGTGCAGCACGGCGACCAGTACCGGCTGCGCCCCCCGGCGGGCGGGCTGAGTGCCGTGCAGTACGTCCGCGGCGACGAGACCGTCGTCCTCGCCTGGCTCCAGGCCCAGCGCTACGGCGAGCCGGTCCCGGCGCTGCGGCTGCGCGGCCTCGACCCGGCGGCGTCGTACGAATGCCGCGAAACGGGCGAAGTGCACCGGGGTGCCGTGCTGTTGCACCACGGGCTGCGGACCGCGCTGCGCGGTGACCTTGATGCGACGGTTATCCGTCTGCGTCGGATCTGAGGGTTCTGTCCGAATTGGATCCTTCGTTACAACTAGCTCTGGAATAAGGAATCCTGGAGGGCTGTCACGTGAGCAGGGTCATATCCGTGACCCTGCGTCGCCCGTCATGTTCACGTAATCAAAGGGCCTTTCCCGGGCGTTGGGTGAATTCTCCCGTGGCTGTTGCACGCAGCGTCACTGGGAATTCGCACAGCGGATCAAGAGAAAGGCGGGAACAGGGCAACCACTGCTTGTTCCCGTGCGTCCGGGTCGCTTACGTTCCAGACCCATCCGGACGGACGCCGAATCCTGCCGCCGTCCGGAATCCGCACACTCACCCGTGCACGGCAGGAGCGGGGGACCCACAGGCACAACCGCCTGGTCCGGTCTCCGGAACAGGCTCGGGGTAAAGCCGCGACCCGTCGCGGCCGGACATCTCCAGTCCGCACCCGACAGCTCACCTCGTAGGCGCCGGAGAGGAATTCGCCATGCCCGCGAAGGGTAAGCACCGCCGCCCGAAGACCCAGCGTTTCACCCGCTCCATCGCCGTCGCCGGAACCGGCGGGGCCGCACTCGCCCTCCCGCTGATGGGGGCCACCGGCGCCCACGCGGCCACCCCGCAGTCCGTTTCCCGGTCGGCCGCTCAGGCCGTTTCCGGATCGGTCGCCGAGAACGCCGTACAGGCCGCTCCCGTGTCGCGGAAGTCCGCCGCCGCGAGCACGAAGACCTACACCGTGCGGGCGGGCGACTACCTCGCCAGGATCGCCGACGAGCAGCGGGTGCGCGGCGGCTGGCAGAAGCTCTACGCGGACAACCGCGAGGCCGTCGGCGGCAACCCCTCGCTGATCCACCCCGGCCTCGAGCTGTCGATCGGAAAGAAGGCCGCGAGCACCGGTTCGTCGTCCGGCTCGTCCGCGACGCGGTCCTCCAAGGCGTCGCAGTCCGCGCAGCCGTCGACCTCGAAGTCCTCCGACGCGAAGGCGTCCCCGTCGTCCTCGTCCTCCTCGAACACGGCCGCCCAGGCCGCGGAGAGCGGCACGAGCACCGTCGGCGGTTACACCCTTCCCGTCTCCGGCGCGACCGTCGGCACCGGCTACAAGGTGGCCGGCAGCATGTGGTCCAGCGGCTACCACACGGGCGTCGACTTCGTCGTCCCGACCGGCACCTCCCTCAAGGCCATAGCCGCGGGCACGGTCGTCTCCGCCGGCTGGGGCGGGGCGTACGGCAACCAGGTCGTCATCAAGCTCAACGACGGCTACTACGCCCAGTACGCCCACCTCTCCCAGCTCTCGGTCTCGGCCGGTCAGACCGTGACCGCCGGGCAGCAGATCGGTCTCTCCGGCGCCACCGGCAACGTGACCGGCCCGCACCTGCACTTCGAGATCCGCACCACGCCGAACTACGGCTCCGACGTGGACCCCGTCGCCTACCTCCGCTCCCACGGCGTCGCCGTCGGCTGACCCCCGCCGACGACGACCGTCGAGCACGCCTGACACGCACGCCTGACACGCAGGGCGAAGGCCGGACCCCGATCCCCGGGGCCGGCCTTCGCTTTGCGTGTTCATGATCGTCGTATTGCGGTCTTGTGGCATCCCTTTTCGCACCGTCGACAGCCGGGACAGGGTGGGGCCACAGTGATCACCATGAAGGGCAAGCGCTTTCTACGAAGAACCGTCGCCGTCACCGCCGCACAGCTGCTCGCCGGCCTGCTCTGTGCCCCCGCGGGACAGGCGGCCGCCGAGGACACCCCGCGCCGCATCGTCGAGAATCTGGACCGCGGCCTGGTCGCCGTACCGTCCGAGGACGGCAGGAGCACCTTCCTGAGCTGGCGTCTGCTGGGCACCGAGTACGCCCGTCACGGCGACGCGATCGCCTTCGACGTGTACAAGAACGGCCGGCGGCTGAACCGCACGCCGCTGCGGAGGTCGACCACCTACCGCGACACCACCCCGGGCACGGGGACGTACACCGTGCGCGCGGTTGTCGACGGCCGGGAGCGGAAGGCCGGTGCGCCCGCCCTGGTCCTCGCCGGCGGTTACGCCGAGATCCCGCTCGCCGCCGCCGACGGCTACACCGTCCAGCACGCCTGGCCCGGCGACCTCGACGGCGACGGACGGTACGAGCTCGTCGTCAGCCGCCTGTCGCAGACGCGCGACCGGCCGGACCTGCTGGAGGCGTACACCCTCACCGGCGAGCGGCTGTGGCGGGTCGACCTCGGGCCCGGATCCCACACGCAGGTCGGCGGGAACGGCGCCAACGACCCGGCGCCCGCGGCGATCAGCGGCTCCACGGCGATCGGCGGCTACCGCAACGACGACAACGTCACGGTCTACGACCTCGACGGCGACGGCAGGGCGGAGGTGCTGGTGCACACGGCCGCCGGGACCACCTTCGCCGACGGCGGCCAGGTCACCGCCGCCTCGCCCGCGCGCCAGTTCGTGTCCGTGATCGACGGCGCGACGGGCACCGAGCGCACCCGGCAGCCCGTCCCCGACGACTTCGTCGCCGACGGCCCCTCCGGCGGCCACTTCGGCATCGCGTACCTCGACGGCGTACACCCCAGCCTGGTCACGAAGCTGGTCACGCGGGTCGGCGCGAAACGCGGTTCCTTCCGGGTGCTGTTCCAGACCTGGGACTACGACGGCACGGAGCTGACCCGCCGTTGGAAGTACGTCGTCGACCCGGCGAGCGGCGCCACCGGCTTCCACCAGATCCGCACGGTGGACGTCGACGGCGACGGCAGGGACGAGATCGCCGACGGCAACTACGTCGTGAACAGCGACGGCACCCTGCGTTACGTCGTCGCCGGGGCCATCCACGGCGACCGCTTCGACATCGCCGACCTCGACCCCGACCGGCCCGGTCTGGAGGGCTTCGCCATCCAGCAGTCGGAACTCGGCATCGTGTCGAACTTCCCCTGGTACTACTACGACGCCGACACCGGCGAGCGGCTCGTGACCGGCACCCACCCGGCCGATCCGGTGAGCGACGCCGACCTCGACGTCGGCCGGGGCAACGCCGCCGACATCGATCCCGGCCACCGCGGCTACGAGTACTGGACGTCCACGGCCGACGTGACCCGGCCCGGCGCGGGCGTCTTCAACGTCCGGGACGGCAAGGTCTCCACCACCACGCCCAGCGTCAACTTCCGTCTCTGGTGGGACGGCGACAAGACGGCGGAACTGCTGGACTTCACGCGCGTGGAGAAGTGGGACCCGGCGACCGCGACCAGCGCCACCCTCTTCGACCCGTCCGGGGTCGTCTCCGGCGCCCGCAACGCCACCCCCTTCTACGGCGACCTGATCGGCGACTGGCGCGAGGAGATCCTCGCCGAGACCGCCGACCACACCGCCCTGCGCCTGTACACCACGACCGAGCCCACCGACACCCGCGTCTACACCCTCGCCCAGAACCCCGCGTACCGCCTCGGCTGGACCGTCCGCGGCTATCTGCAGTCGACGTACACCGACTACTACCTCGGCACCGAGACCCGCCGGATCCCCCGGCCCGCCCTCACCACCACCCAAGGAGCCGATCGACGTGACGACCACGCGTAGAGCATTCGGAGCACTGGCGGCGGGCGCCGCCCTCGCCGCCCTCGGCCCGGCGGCGACCGCCGCCCCCGGCACGGGGTACCGCCACCGCCGGCTGATCGCCCGCGACGACTTCTGCCACGGCCTCGGCCAGTGGGCCGTGGAACTCGAGCGCGGCGGGACCGTCACGGCCACGCACGGGACTCTGGAGGTCGACGTGCCCGCCGGGGCGACCCTCTGGTTCAAGCGGCCCCTCACAGGGCCGTACGTCCTCGAATACGTCGCCACACCCGTCTCCGCGGGCGGCGTCAACGACCGTGTCTCCGACCTCAACAACTTCTGGAACGCCGTCGACGTCCGCTCCCCGGACGACCTCTTCGCCACCCCGCGCGGCGGCGCCCTCGCCGAGTACGACTACCTGAAGACGTACTACGTGGGCTACGGCGCCAACACCAACACCACCACCCGGCTGCGCCGCTACGTCGGCGAGGCGGGCGTACGGCCGCTGATCCGCGACTACACCGAGCCGCTGCTCGTGGCGAACGAACCGAACCACGTCCGGATCGAGTCCGACGGCTCCACCCAGCGCTGGTGGAACAACGGGCGGCTCGTCTTCGACTACACGGACCCGGAGCCGTACACCCGGGGGCACTTCGCGTTCCGCACCACCTGGAGCCATTTCCGGATCCGGAACTTCCGGGTGTGGTCGCCTATTCCCTGATTGGCCAATTCTTTAGGAGTGGCTTATCTCACCGTCCGTCAACCCTTTCCTACGGTCGCGTAGGTCACATTGGAAGGGGAATCATGAACGGCTGTGGCAGACGATTCGAAGAGTGACAACAGATCAGTGATCGGGTCGTACGTGGCGGTGGGGGACAGCTTCACCGAGGGCGTCGGCGACCCCGGCCCCGACGGGGCGTTCGTCGGCTGGGCCGACCGGTTCGCGGTACTGCTCGCGGACCGGCGGCCCGAGGGCGACTTCGAGTACACCAACCTGGCGGTGCGCGGAAAACTGCTCGACCAGATCGTGGAGGACCAGCTTCCGCGGGCCGTCGAACTCGCGCCGGACCTGGTCTCCTTCTGCGCGGGCGGCAACGACATCATCCGTCCCGGCACCGACCCCGACGAGGTCGCCGAGCGCTTCGAGCGCGCGATCGCCGCGCTGACCGCCGTCGCCGGCACGGTCATGGTGACGACCGGCTTCGACACCCGGGGCGTCCCCGTGCTCAAGCACCTGCGCGGGAAGATCGCCACCTACAACGGGCATGTGCGGGCCGTCGCCGACCGGTACGGGTGCCCGGTGATCGACCTGTGGTCCCTGAAGTCCGTGCAGGACCGGCGGGCCTGGGACGACGACCGGCTGCATCTGTCTCCCGAGGGGCACACGCGCGTGGCGCTGCGGGCCGGGCAGGCACTCGGGCTCCAGGTGCCGGCGGACCCGGAACAGGCATGGCCGCCGCTGCCGCCGAGGGGCACCCTGGAGGTGCGGCGGGACGACGTGCACTGGGCGCGGGAGTACCTCGTGCCGTGGATCGGGCGACGGCTGCGCGGGGAGTCGTCCGGGGACCATGTGACGGCGAAGGGCGCGCTGTCGCCCGAGGACATCAGGATGCGGATCGCCTCGGTGGCGTGAGGCGGGGACGAAGGCGGCGGGCCCCGGCGCTCAAGGGGCCTCGTCCGCGCCGTCCGGACGGGCCGACAGCTCCCGTGCCAGCGCCTCCTCCACCCACTCCTGCGCCCGTGCCCGCGACACCGTGCCGTCGTACGACGTGAGCTGTACGGCCAGGCCGTCCAGGAGGGCCGTCAGGCGCAGGGCCGTGCCGGTGGGGTCGGGACAGGTGAACTCGCCCGCCTCCACCCCCTCGGCGATCACCTCGGCGAGGGCGGCCTTCCACGCTCGGTCGAGGTCCCGGGCGACCTCCCGCAGCGCGGGCTCGCGCAGGGACACCGCCCAGCCCTCGATCCACAGCCGCCAGCCCTTGGCCTGGCCGGTGGGCGCGTACCAGCGCACGGCCGCCCGCAGCCGGCGCAGCGCGCTCGTCCGGCGGCCCAGCAGCTTGCGCAGATGAGCCAGGTCGTCCTCGGCGGCGTACGCGAAGGCGGCGGCGACCAGCTTCTCCTTGGTCGAGAAGTGGTAGAGGACCAGCGCGTTGCTCACACCGAGCGCCGCGGCCACGTCGGCGATCCTGACCGCCGCCACGCCCCGCGCCTCGATCTGCTCGATGGCGGCCCGCAGCAGCTCCTCACGCCGCTCGGCCACGCTCAACCGGACCCTCGCCACGCCGTCACCCTACACAGCGGCCGCCGCGGCACCGAGGGGCACGGCCCGCTCGACCTGCGCCGACGCGTCAGCGATGGCTGCCGAACCGCTCCGTGATCACCGGCAGCCGCTCCGCCGCGACCGCGTGCGCGGCGGCCCGGGGCGTCGTCCCGTCCGCCTCGGCACGCGCCAGGACCAGCTCCACCAGCGCCCGCATCGCACGCCGGGTGTACGCGAACGCCTCGTCCGCGTCCGCCCCGACGTCCCCGAACAGCGTCCACCACCACCAGGCGTTCGTCCCGGAGTTGACCACCACGTCCGGCAGGACCGTCACCCCGCGCGCGTGCAGCGACGCCTCCGCCTCCGGCAGCACCGGCATGTTGGCCGCCTCGGCGATCCAGCGGGCCGTGATCCTCTCCTGCTCCCCCGCGCCGATCGCGTACGACACCGCCGCCGGCACCAGCACCTCCGCGTCGGCCGACAGCCAGGCGTCGCCCGGCAGTTCGCGGTCGCCGGGCCGCAGCACCGAGCGGTCCACCGTGCCGTGGGCGTCCCGCGCGGCGAGCAGCGCCTCCACGTCCAGCCCGTCCGGGTGGGCGATCGTGCCCTTGACGTCGGCGACGGCCACGACGGTCAGCCCCGCGCGCGTGAGGAAGCGCGCCGTCGCGCCGCCCATGGTGCCGAGCCCCTGGAGCGCGACCCGCGTCCCCGGGTACGGCACCCCGGCCCGGTCCAGGGCGGTCAGCACCGACTCGGCGACCCCGCAGCCGCCGACCAGCTCGTCCAGCCCGATGCCGTCCACCTCGACCGCGAAGGCGTCCGCCAGCCGCGCGCGGGCCGCCGCCTCGTCGTCGAGCAGCGGATGGACCGCCTGCACCGAGGAGACCAGCCCCACCTCGGCGACCGCCCGGTCCACCAGGTCCTGGCTCAGCCCCAGGTCCTCGCCGGTGGTCCAGCAGCTCTCCACGTACGGCCGTACCGCCCGCAGGAAGCGCACCAGCAGGCCGTACGCCCGCGGGTCCCGGGGATCGCAGTCGATGCCCCCCTTGGCCCCGCCCAGCGGGACGTACCGGGCCTCGGGGTCGTAGTGCAGCGCCTCCTTCAGGCTCATCCCGCGCGCGAGGCCCGTCACCTCCTCCAGGGTGCAGCCCTCCCGCATCCGCAGACCGCCGCTGCACACCCCGCGCACCAGCCGGTCGACGACCAGGAAGCCACGGCGGCCGGTGACGTCGTCCGTCCAGGTGAGGGACAACAGGGGGGCGGCGGACATGGGGACTCCTCGGACGGACAGGGACGGACCACTACTGAACAGTGGGTCAGTATCGGGAGCCGGGGCGCGGGCTGTCAACGCGCTGTCGGAGGGGGCGACCATAATGGAATGCCTCAGCGACTCCACCTGGAGGTACCGTGTCCGGTTTCCGTTCCCTGAGCTCCGGGCTCCGCGCACTGCAGCCCGAGGGCTTCGGCGCGGACCCGAGCGGTGAGCGCATGGCGCGCATCCGCAGATCGCCCCACTTCAAGGACGGGGTCTTCCAGAACCCCGGCGGCCCCGCCCGTATCCGTCCCTCGGCTTCGGCGCTGGACCTCGCCAAGGTCTACTTCGACAAGGAGCAGCGGCCCCGCCGCGCCCCCTCCGGCACGGTCCCGGTGCACCCCACGACCCTCGCCGACCTCGCCAAGCCGCCCGCCACGGGCCTCAGGGTGACCTGGATGGGCCATTCCAGCGTCCTCGCGGAGATCGACGGGCACCGGGTGCTGTTCGACCCCGTCTGGGGCGAGCGCTGCTCCCCGTTCTCCTTCGCCGGGCCCAAGCGACTGCACCCGGTACCGCTGCCGCTGGAGGCGCTGGGGCCGGTCGACGTCGTCGTGATCTCCCACGACCACTACGACCACCTGGACATGCCCACGATCAAGGCGCTGGCCGGCACGGACACCCTCTTCGCGGTGCCGCTCGGCGTCGGCGCCCATCTGGAGTACTGGGGCGTGTCGGCGGACCGGCTGCGCGAGCTGGACTGGCACGAGGCGACCAAGGTCGGCGGACTCACCCTCACGGCGACCCCGGCCCGCCACTTCTGCGGCCGCGGCCTGCGCAACACCCAGCACACCCTGTGGGCCTCCTGGGTGGTCGCCGGCGAGGAGCACCGCGTCTACCACAGCGGCGACACCGGCTATTTCGACGGCTTCAAGGAGATCGGCGCCGACCACGGCCCGTTCGACGCGACGATGATCCAGATCGGCGCGTACTCCGACTTCTGGCCGGACATCCACATGACCCCGCAGGAGGGCGTGCGGGCCCACCTCGACCTCCAGGGCGGCGAGCCGGGCGGAGTCCTCCTGCCGATCCACTGGGGCACCTTCAACCTCGCCACGCACGCGTGGGCGGAGCCCGGGCAGTGGACCAAGGACGCCGGCGAGGCGGCCGGCCAGTCCGTCGCGACCCCCCGCCCCGGTGAGCCCTTCGAGGTCACGGCCGAGCTCCCCGCGGACGCCTGGTGGACGGCTGTCTCCCGCCCGATCGCCCGCCCCTGGCTCCCGGCGGAGCCGGGCAGGCCGACCGTCGGGCCCGAGACCGGCAAGGGCGCCGCCGAGGGCGGCGAGGCCCCCGAAGCGGTTCCGGCGGGCTGACCGGAACGGCGCCGGAGCGCCCTTCGAGCCAAGGCCAAAGTGGATACGGAGAGTGAGCGGAGCTCCGACCGGGACGAGGCTCGGAGAGGGCTCGGCGGATGAACCGGAAGCGTGCGCCGCGACTCAGGGCGAGGGGCGAGGAGCGAAAGGCTCGTCGCCCCTCGCTGTTTGCTCGAGAGCGGCAATGACCAGGTCTGATCGATTTCTTTCTCGACTGTTTCCCGTCGGACGCCGGGTCATCGGACTGCCGTGCGACGCCTCATACCAGAGCGGGACGCTCCCCGGGGGAGTTTGTCAACTGCCCACCGCACATGATGCGGAGGCAACTACTGTGAGTGGCCGACCAGGCCCACGGACACAGTACGAGGACACCGATGTCTCACCTCCGCGCACCGTCCGCACGTGCAGACCGCCGTGAGGGCGGACGGCACGGGCGACCGGTAGCCCGCACCGCACCCGCACCGGCCGAGACGCACATACGGCCCCAGTTGCTGCGGCTCGCCGTACTGCCGCCGACCGCGGTCGCGCTCAGCGCCTGCGCGGTCGTCCTGTTCACCGTGCGCTCCACCGGCACCCGTCCCGGACCGGTCCTGTGGGCCGTCCTGGCGGGCGCGGTGGCGGTCACCGGCGTCGGCATCCTCGTCGCGGCCGTCGCCGCCGACCGCGCCGCCCGCTCCGTCAGCGACCGCATCGCCGCCCTGCGCCGCAGCAACGCGCGCGGCGAGGCCGACCTGCGCGCGCTCGTGGAGACGCTCCGCCGCGGCGAGGTGCCGGACCGGCGCAAGGGGCGCGGCGCGCCGCCGGCGGACGCCGACGACTTCGAGCTGCTCGCCGCCGACCTCGCCCGTGCGCACGAGGGCGCCGTCACCGCCGTCGTCCAGGCCTCCCAGTTGTCCAGTCAGGCGGGCAGCGAGCAGAAGCTCGAGGTCTTCGTCAATCTCGCGCGGCGGCTCCAGTCCCTCGTGCACCGGGAGATCTCGATCCTCGACGAGCTGGAGAACGAGATCGAGGACCCCGAGCTGCTCAAGGGCCTCTTCCACGTCGACCACCTCGCCACCCGCATCCGCCGCCACGCCGAGAACCTCGCCGTCCTCGGCGGGGCCGTCTCACGGCGGCAGTGGAGCAACCCCGTCCCCATGACCGAGGTGCTGCGCTCCGCCATCGCCGAGGTCGAGCAGTACGCGCGGGTCAAGCTCGTCCCGCCGATCGACGGGGAGCTGCGCGGGCACGCCGTCGCCGACGTCATCCATCTCCTCGCCGAACTCGTCGAGAACGCCACGGTGTTCTCCGCTCCGCACACCCAGGTGCTGCTGCGCGCCAACCTCGTCACCTCCGGGCTCGCCGTCGAGGTCGAGGACCGGGGGCTCGGGATGCCCGTCGAGGAGCAGGCCCGGATGAACGCCCTGCTCGCCGACCCCGACCAGGTCAACGTCGGCCGCCTGCTGGCCGACGGCCGCATCGGCCTGTTCGTCGTCTCCCAGCTCGCCCGCAGGCACGGCATCCGGGTCCGTCTCCAGTCCAACATCTACGGCGGCGTCCAGGCCGTCCTCGTCGTCCCGCAGGCCGTGCTCGGGGGCCCCGCCGGGGCGGTCGTACCGGCCCGGGACCCGTTCCCCCAGGACACCGCCGAGGGCTCCGCCCGGAGCGACCGGGGACCGGCACCGGCGGCCCCGGCCCGAGGCCCCGCCCCGTTCGGGCCCGTCTCCGGCACGAGGGGCGCGGACAACCCGCCCGCCCTGCCGCAGGGCCGGGCCCGAGGCACGGGGAGGCAGCCGCTCACCCCGCAAGGGCAGGGCACGGGCGCCGTGCGACCGCCGGTGCCGAGCACCGCGCCGTCGGCGGCGGAGGGCACGGCCCGGCGACCGGCGCCGTCCCCGGCGCAGGCGCGGGCGCAGACACGGGCGTGGGGTGGCACGGATCGTCCGTCGGTGTCCTCGCGACCGCAGACCGACGGCACGCCCGCCGGGCACCCGTTCACCGCACCGGACGCGCGGAGCACCTCCGACCCGACCGGCTCCCGGGTACCGACCCGCCTGCCCTCCGGTCCCGCCGCGACCGACTCCCCACGCCCCCGGCCCACCACCGAGGCGACCCGCGCCGGGGCCACGTCCGCCGAGACCGGAGCGACGGCTCAGGGCCGTTTCGCTTCCACCGCCGGGTCGAGCCCGTCGCCCGCCCCGCGCGATGCCGCAGCGGTGGGGGAGGGGACCTCGCCGGGGCGTTTCGGCTCCGGCGGCGGTGCGGGTTCGTCGACTGCCCCCGTGGTGCCGCGTGACGGCGCAGCCGGTGACGGCGCGAACGTCTCCGGCGCCTCCGCGTGGTCGACGGACACCGGTGACGTGGGTGGGTCCGCGCTGACCGCGCGGCTCCGGTCCCTGTCCGACCAGGGCAGGAGTCCCGGCTCGGCTGCGGCTGCCGGTGCCCCGGGCGGGCCGTCGGTCGGCGACGCGATGGCCGCGGCGGGGCACGGGCCGGCTGGACCCGCGCCCCTGCCCGTCCGAGGAGTGGGCGGGCCGTCGGTCGGCGACGCGGCGGTCGCGGCGGGGCACGGGCCGGCTGGACCCGCGCCCCTGCCCGTCCGAGGAGTGGGCGGGCCGTCGGTCGGCGACGCGATGGCCGCGGCGGGGCACGGGCCGGCTGGACCCGCGCCCCTGCCCGTCCGAGGAGTGGGCGGGCCGTCGGTCGGCGACGCGGCGGCCGCGGCGGGGCACGGGGCGGCCGGACCCGCGCCCCTGCCCGTCCGAGGAGTGGGCGGGCCGTCGGCCGGCGACGCGATGGCCGCGGCGGGGCACGGGGCGGCCGGACCCGCGCCCCTGCCCGTCCGAGGAGCCCGGCACGAGCGGCCCAACCCCGCCGAGGCCGTGCCCGGTATCCGGCGGGCCGAGCGGGCTGTTGTGGAGGAGAACGCCGGCCTGGCACCCGTGCCGCGCAACGGACCCGTCCGCGGGACCATGGGCAAGCCCCAGCTGCCCCGGCGCCGCGCCCAGGAGCACATCGCGCCCCAGCTGCGCGGCGGCCCGGCGCCCCGTCCGGACGCCGAGCAGCCCGCCGCCCACGATCCCGGTCTGATGGCCGCGTTCCAGCGCGGGATCGGTCTCGCCGAGGCGCAGCAGAGCCTGGAGGCGGAGGTGCTGGAGTCCGCCGTGCCGTTCCCGGAGTGGGAGCCCCTGCAGCACGGCTCCTACCAGGCGTCCGACCCCGTCGCCCCACCGGATTCCCGCCCCCCGGCCGCGCCCCCGGCACCGGGCCCCGCGCACCCCCGGCACCCCGCCGCCCGGACGGCACCCGGAAGCCCCCTGCGGATGACCGACGGGGCCGGGGCCCCGCAGGGACCCGGTTCCGGTTCCGAACAGCCGAACCCCCGGCACGACGGGAGCGCCCCCGCCGGATGAGCGGTTCCCCCACCCCCAGCGCTCCCGCAGACCTTCGTACCCCAAGGAGTCGATCCACCATGGCGAGCGATGCGCCGACCGGCCAGGTATCCGATCTCGACTGGCTGATGAGCGGCCTCGTGCAGCGCGTACCGCACACCACCAGCGCCGTGCTGCTCTCCTGCGACGGGCTGGTGAAGTCGGTCCACGGCCTCGACGCCGACAGCGCCGACCACATGGCCGCCCTGGCCTCCGGCCTGTACTCCCTCGGCCGCAGCGCGGGCGTCCGCTTCGGCGACGGCGGGGACGTACGGCAGGTCGTCGTCGAACTCGACGCGACGCTGCTGTTCGTCACCACCGCCGGTTCCGGGACCTGCCTCGCCGTGCTCGCCGGCCGGGAGGCCGACGCCGCCGTGCTCGGCTACGAGATGGCGATGCTCGTCAAGAGCGTGCGGCCGTATCTGACGACCGCGCCCCGGCAGCACGCCGTCGATGCGTCGGTGACGGGAACTTGAGGGTGGCGGCGGCCGGCGACGAGCCCTGGCTCGACGACGCGGCCGGACGGCTGGTGCGCCCCTTCACGGTCAGCAACGGGCGCACCGAGCCCACCGTCGCCCTCGACCTCATGTCCCAGGTGATGGCCACCGGCGCGAGACCCCTCGGCTACCTCGGCCCCGAGCACACACAGGCCCTCGACCTGTGCCGGGCCCCCGTCCCGGTCGCCGAGGTCGCCGCGCACCTGAAATTGCCGGCGGCGGTCACCAAGGTCCTCCTGTCGGACCTCGTCGACTGCGGGGCCCTGACCACCAAGCCCCCCGAGTTCCACCACAACCCCACCGACCGGGCCCTACTGGAGGCAGTGCTCGATGGACTACGACGACAGCTCTGAGAGCGGCGCGTACGACTCGCGACAGACGTACGAGCGCTACGACGACGGCCGCGCCGACCCCTTCCCGACCGCCCTGAAGATCCTCGTCGCGGGCGGCTTCGGAGTCGGCAAGACCACCTTCGTCGGCGCCGTGAGCGAGATCGCCCCGCTCAGCACGGAGGAGCTGCTCACCACGGTCGGCGCGGCGACCGACAACCTCGACGGCATCGAGAACAAGGTCGAGACGACCGTCGCCATGGACTTCGGCCGGATCAGCCTGGACCCGCAGCATGTGCTGTACCTGTTCGGCACACCAGGCCAGGAACGGTTCTGGTTCATGTGGGACGAGCTGTCCGAGGGCGCCCTCGGCGCGGTCGTCCTCGCCGACACCCGCCGCCTGGAGGAGTGCTTCGCGGCCGTCGACTTCTTCGAGGAACGCGGCCTCGGCTTCATCGTCGCGATCAACGAGTTCGACGGCTCCCACCGCTACGACCCCGACGAGGTGCGCGCCGCCATCGACCTGGACCCGGCCATCCCCGTCGTGCGCTGCGACGCCCGGATCTCCGCCTCCGGCGTGCAGACCCTGCTCACCCTCGTCCGCCATCTCATCGCCCACGCACCGGCGGCACCCCAGCCGAGCCGCGGCGCCACCATGTGACCCCCGCACCCCACGTCATGGAGCCGCACATGCCGTACGACGTCCCCGACGCACCCGACGTCTCCCGGGACCGCGACCGACCGCACGGAGCCCGCCCGCCCGGAGCACGCCCATGAGCTACGACCCGCCCCGCCCGGCCGGTCGTCTGCTGCTCACCCCGGAGGACAGGGACGCCCCCGCCCGCACCCTGAGGCTGCGCCGACTCGGCCTCGGGGAGTGGCCGGAGCCCGCCCTGGACTCCTTCGCCGAGCGTCTCGCCGAGCTGACCGGAGCCTCCTACGCCATGGTCAACTTCCCCCGGGAGGAAGGGCAGTTCTTCGCGGGGCTGCACACCCCGGCGGGGGGAGAGGCGGCCCGGGGCGGCAAGCCCGAGGTGGGCCGGCGGCTGCCGCGCGCGTACGGCTACTGCCCGCACGTCGTCGTCCGGCGCAAGGCGCTGGTCCTGGAGGACGTCGGTGACTACCCGCGTTTCGCGGGCAACCCGGTCGTCGACGAGTACGGCGTCCGGTCCTATCTCGGCGCCCCGCTCATCGACTCGACCGGCACGGTCCTCGGCACGGTCTGCGCCGCCGACCTCGCCCCCCGACGCTGGGGCACGACCGGCCTGGACACCATCAAGGCGACCGCCGCCGACCTCGTCGTACGCCTGGAGGCGGGCACTCCACCGGCCTAACCGGGTGTGTCGGCGCCGTCCAAGATCGGGGCGTGAAGGAAAGCTGTTGCTCCGCTTAAGAAAAGCTCGATGGACCGGGGCCGGTGGCGTACGGCAGATTGCTCAGCGAATCCACCCCCTCCCCGGCAGCGGGGCGCCGCGGCCTGCCCGTGCGCCTCCCGGGCCTCACCACAGGAGCCGCAGCTTGAAGGCGCTGGTCAAGGAGAAGGCGGAGCCCGGGCTGTGGCTCCGGGACGTCCCGGAGCCCGAGGCCGGCCCCGGTGACGTACTGATCAAGGTGCAGCGGACCGGTATCTGCGGCACCGATCTGCACATCCGGGCCTGGGACGGCTGGGCGCAGCAGACCATCGGCACCCCGCTGGTCCTCGGCCACGAGTTCGTCGGCGAGGTCGTCGGGACCGGGCGGGACGTCACCGACATCGCCGTCGGCGACCGGGTGAGCGGCGAGGGCCATCTGGTGTGCGGCAAGTGCCGCAACTGTCTCGCCGGGCGCCGCCATCTGTGCCGGGCCACCGTCGGCCTCGGCGTCGGCCGCGACGGGGCCTTCGCGGAGTACGTCGTACTGCCCGCGTCGAACGTGTGGGTGCACCGGGTCCCCGTGGACCTCGACGTGGCCGCGATCTTCGACCCGTTCGGCAACGCCGTGCACACCGCGCTGTCGTTCCCGCTGGTCGGGGAGGACGTGCTGATCACCGGCGCGGGACCCATCGGGCTGATGGCCGCCGCCGTCGCCCGGCACGCCGGCGCCCGCAACGTCATGGTCACCGACGTGAGCGAGGAGCGCCTGGAACTCGCCCGCAAGATCGGCGCGACCCTCGCCCTCGACGTCTCCGGCTCCTCCATCGCCGACGGCCAGCGTGAACTCGGGCTGCGCGAGGGCTTCGACATCGGCCTGGAGATGTCCGGCCGCCCCGAGGCCCTGCGCGACATGATCGCCAACATGACCCACGGCGGCCGCATCGCCATGCTCGGGCTGCCGGCCGAGGAGTTCCCGGTCGACTGGGCCCGGATCGTCACCTCGATGATCACCCTCAAGGGCATCTACGGCCGGGAGATGTTCGAGACCTGGTACGCGATGTCGGTCCTGCTGGAGGGCGGCCTCGACCTCGCCCCCGTGATCACCGGTCGGTACGGGTACCGCGACTTCGAGGCGGCGTTCGCCGACGCGGCGAGTGGCCGCGGTGGCAAGGTCATCCTCGACTGGACCGCGTAAGTCACCCGCTTCTCCTAGGAGTTCTGCCATGTTCGACTCCGTGCGCGACGACCTGCGCGCCACCCTCGACGAGATCCGCGCCGCCGGACTGCACAAGCCCGAGCGGGTCATCGGCACCCCGCAGTCCGCGACCGTCGCGGTCACGGCCGGCGGCCGCCCCGGCGAGGTCCTCAACTTCTGCGCCAACAACTACCTCGGTCTCGCCGACCACCCCGAGGTCGTGGCCGCCGCCCACGCGGCGCTGGACCGCTGGGGCTACGGCATGGCGTCCGTGCGCTTCATCTGCGGTACGCAGGAGGTCCACAAGGAGCTGGAGGCCAGGCTGTCGGCGTTCCTCGGCCAGGAGGACACGATCCTGTACTCCTCCTGCTTCGACGCCAACGGCGGTGTCTTCGAGACACTGCTCGGCCCCGAGGACGCGGTGATCTCCGACGCCCTCAACCACGCCTCGATCATCGACGGCATCCGGCTGTCCAAGGCCCGCCGCTTCCGGTACGCCAACCGTGATCTGGAGGACCTGGAGCGGCAGTTGAAGGAGGCGTCCGACGCCCGCCGTCGGCTCGTCGTCACCGACGGCGTCTTCTCCATGGACGGCTATGTGGCGCCGCTGCGCGAGATCTGCGACCTCGCCGACCGCTACGACGCGATGGTGATGGTCGACGACTCGCACGCCGTCGGCTTCGTCGGCCCCGGCGGCCGCGGCACCCCCGAGCTGCACGGCGTGATGGACCGCGTCGACATCATCACCGGCACCCTCGGCAAGGCGCTCGGCGGGGCCTCCGGCGGCTATGTCGCGGCCCGCGCGGAGATCGTCGCCCTGCTCCGCCAGCGCTCCCGCCCGTACCTGTTCTCCAACACCCTCGCCCCGGTGATCGCGGCCGCCTCCCTGAAGGTCCTCGACCTGCTGGAGTCCGCCGACGACCTGCGCGTGCGGCTGAGGGAGAACACCGCGCTGTTCCGGCGCCGGATGACCGAGGAGGGCTTCGACATCCTCCCCGGCGACCACGCCATCGCGCCCGTGATGATCGGCGACGCGGCGAAGGCGGGCCGGATGGCCGAACTCCTGCTGGAGCGCGGGGTATACGTGATCGGCTTCTCCTACCCGGTCGTCCCGCAGGACCGGGCCCGGATCCGCGTCCAGCTCTCGGCCGCGCACTCCACGGACGACGTGCACCGCGCGGTGGACGCCTTCGTCGCGGCCCGCGCGGAACTGGAGGGCTGAGGGCCCCCGACATATTGCGATAATCGATCCCATGATCGAGGCGCGGCGGCTCCACATCCTCCGTGCGGTGGCCGACCACCGCACCGTGACGGCGGCTGCCGCCGCGCTGTATCTCACCCCCTCCGCCGTCTCCCAGCAGCTCGCCGCCCTGGAGCAGGAGACCGGCCACCGTCTCGTCGAGCGCGGTGCGAAGGGTGTACGGCTCACCCCGGCCGGCGAGATCCTGCTGAACCACACCCACGCGGTCCTCGCCCAGCTGGAGCGGGCCGAGGCGGAGCTGGCCGCCTACAGCTCCGGGGAGGCCGGCACGGTCACCGTCGCCGCCTTCGCCACCGGGATCGCCCTGGTCGTGGCGCCCGCGGTGGCCCGGCTCGCCCGCAGCGCGCCCGGGATAAGGATCCGCGTCCAGGACGCCGAGGGGGACGCCAGTCTGCCGATGGTCCTCGACCGGCAGGTCGATGTCGCCGTGGCCGTCGAGTACCGGGGCGCCCCGGCCGCCGACGACCCCCGGCTCGCGCACGTCCCGCTGTACGCCGAGCCCTTCGACGCGGTCGTCCCGGTCACCCACCGCCTCGCCGACACCGAGGAGGTCCCCCTCGCGGAGCTGGCCAAGGACCCCTGGATCGGTCCCTACCCCGGCAACCCCTGCCATGACGTGGTCGTCCTGGCCTGCGAGAACGCCGGATTCCAGCCCCGGCTCGAACACTCCTCGGACGACTTCCGCGCGGTCGTGGCGCTCGCCTCCGCCGACGCGGGCGTGGCGCTCGTGCCGCGCTCGGCCCTGCGCGGCATGGACCTCACCGGTGTCGTCGTCCGCCCGGTCGACGGCGCCGCCCCGACCCGCCGGGTCTTCGCCGCCGTACGCCGCGGCGCCGAGGAGCACCCGCTGATCCTGCCGGTGCTGGACGCGCTGCGGGAGGCGGCCCGGGCGTGAGCCGCCCGTAACCCGCCTGTTTCATATCCGGGATAACGTCCCGGATATGAAACACGCTGAGGAGGCGGCCCCGGACGCCGTCGATGCCCGACTGGGCGCCCGCCTGGCCGAACTGCGCGCCGAGCGCGGCTGGTCCCTGGGGGACGTGGCGGAACGCAGCGGGGTGAGCCGTTCGACGCTGTCCCGCGCCGAACGGGCCGAGACCAGCCCGACGGCCTCGCTGCTCAACCGCCTGTGCGCGGTGTACGGCCGCACGATGTCCCAGCTGCTCAGCGAGGTCGAGACCGAGCCCGCGACGCTGGTGCGGGCCGCGGACCAGCAGGTATGGCAGGACCGCGCCGCCGGCTTCCTGCGCCGGTCGGTGTCCCCGCCGCACCGCGGACTGCGCGGCGAACTCGTCGAGGGACGGCTCGCGCCGGGCGCCGACCTCGCCTACGACCGCCCGCCCGTACCCGGCCTCGAACAGCACATCTGGGTCCTGGAGGGAGCCCTGGCCCTGACCGACGGGGACCGCGAGCACCGCCTCGACACGGGTGACTGCCTGCGCCTGCGGGTGTGGGGCCCGACCCGGTTCCGCTGCCTCGGCGAGACCGAGGTCCGCTATGTGCTGGCGGTGGTGCTGCCGTGACCGCGACCGTACGGCGCCTGGACGCCTCCGGGTTCGCGCGCGCGGCCGGGGACCTGGCCGCCCTGCTCGTCGACACCGTGGACGGCGGTGCCTCGATCGGCTTCCTGGCGCCGCTGGACACCGCCGAGGCCCTCGCCTGGTGGCGGGAGCGGGCCGAGGGCGCCGCCGCCGGACACCTCGCGGTCTGGGCGGCGTACGACGGCGACCGGGTGGTCGGCACCGTCGGCCTCGCCTTCCCCGACAAGCCCAACAGCCGCCACCGCGCCGAAGTCGTCAAGCTCATGGTCCACCGCGAGGCGCGCGGCAGGGGCCTCGGCCGCACCCTCCTCACCACCGCCGAGCGGGCCGCCCGCGCCGCCGGCGTCACCCTGCTCCACCTCGACACCGAGACCGACAGCCCCGCCGAGCACCTCTACCGCACCGCCGGCTGGACCAGGGCGGGCGTGATCCCCGACTACGCGGCGGACCCGGCCGGAGTCCTGCGCCCCACCACCCTGTACTACAAACACCCGGCCGGCGGCTGACTGTCAGAGGCAGCGGCTACGGTGCGGAGCATGCCCGACGCCGAAGACGTACGCCGTATCGCCCTCGCCCTGCCGGACACCACGGAGAAGGTCGCCTGGAACATGCCCACGTTCCGGGTCGCGGGGAAGATGTTCGCCACCCTGCCCGAGGACGAGACCTCCATGGCCGTGCGCTGCCCCAAGGAGGAGCGCGACGAACTGGTCCTCGCCGAACCCGCGAAGTTCTGGATCGCCGCGCACGAGGCGCAGTTCGCCTGGGTGCGGGCCCGGCTGGCCGCACTGGAGGACGAGGACGAACTGCGCGCCATCCTCGCCGACTCCTGGCGCCAGGCCGCCCCGCCCCGCCTCCTCGACGCCTACCCGGAGCTGGGCCTGCCGACCGACTGACCGCGCCGGACGGAAACGGGTGCGCGACCACCGACCCGAGTGCGGTATTGTTTCCATGCGCGCTCGGCCAGGGGAAACCCCAGGTCAGACGGGCAACGGGACGTGGCGCAGCTTGGTAGCGCACTTGACTGGGGGTCAAGGGGTCGCAGGTTCAAATCCTGTCGTCCCGACAGAGCGAAGGGTCTTCGCAGGCGAGAGCCTGCGGGGGCCCTTTTCGTGTGCCGAGCGGACCGCGAGCCTGTGAGCTGGGCCGAGGGAGCTGTGGATTCGCCCAGCTCCCATGGGTGTGCGTGAGCGCGCTGCCAGGATGGGGCCCCATGATCCCGGGGTGCTTCTCGCGCGTGCTGAGGGCCGCTGTGTTCGCGGCCGTCTGTGTGCCGCTCGCCGCCCTGGGGCACGTCATGATGTCCGGGGACATCCTGTCCCGGTGGGCGCCGGTGCTCGGGTTCGCCGTCACGGGCGCTGCGGGCTGGTGTCTGACCGGGCGCGAACGGGGTGTGCCGCTGGTGACGGCCGTGGCGCTCGTCGCGCAGGCCGCACTGCACACCGCCTTCTCCCTCGCGCCGCCCGCCGGTGGCGGCGCCATGGACGGCATGGAGCACATGGGGTCCGGACCCGGCCACGGATCGGACGCCGGCATGCTCGCCGCCCATCTGGCGGCCGCCCTGCTGTGCGGGCTGTGGCTGGCGCACGGGGAGCGGGCCGGGTTCCGTGTGCTGCGGGCCGTCGCCGGGTGGCTGACGGCCCCGCTGAGGTGGCCGGCCGAACGGCCCGTGCCGCCGTCGCCCCCGCGCACCGGGGTGCGCGGCCGTTCGCAGCCGGGGCCGAGGCCGTTCCTCCTCGTCCACGCGATCACTTCCCGGGGGCCGCCCGCGCGGACCGCCGTCGTCCCACGACGGCCGGAACCGTACGGCGCTTTCCCCTCCTCCCGAGAAGGATCCACGGCGATGCCCCCTGCTCCGACGAGCGCTCCTGACACGAAGACGGGCAAACACACGAGCCCCCGGAACCACACCAAGTCCGCCCGGCACGGCACCCACCGCCGCGCCCACAAGGACACCCCCGCCGACGAGACCACCACCGCCCTCGCCCTGGCCGCCCGGCACGGGGACACCGGGGCCGTGGAGCAGCTCGTGCGGGCCCTGCACCGGGACGTGCTGCGGTACGTCGCCCATCTGTGCGCCGACCCGCAGGCGGTGGACGACCTGGCGCAGGACACCTTTCTGCGGGCGCTGGGCAGTCTGCACCGGTTCGAGGGACGCTGCTCGGCGCGGGCGTGGCTGCTGTCGATCGCCCGCCGGGCCGTGATGGACAGCTACCGGTACGCCGCGACCCGCCCGCGCCTCGCGGACCTGCCGGACTGGCGGCCGGTCGTCGAGCTCGCCCAGCCGCGCGGGCTGCCCGGCTTCGACGACGGGATCGTGCTGCGCGAGCTGCTTCAGGCCCTGCCCGCCGACCGGCGGGAGGCGTTCGTGCTGACACAGCTCCTGGGGCTGCCCTACGAGGAGGCGGCCCGGGTGAGCGACTGCCCGGTGGGGACGGTCCGCTCCCGGGTGGCCCGCGCCCGCGCCGCCCTCGCCGAGCAGATCACCCCGTGAGGGCAGCTCGGCGGAGCCGGCCGAGCTGTCGCAGCTCCTCGACCTTCAGCAGCCGGGCGAGGGCCGTGTAGGCCAGGCCGAGGGTGACGGTCCCCGCCGTGAGCGCCAGCGCGGTGGGGACCGTGCCGCCGCCCAGCCAAGCGCCGCAGGCCCGGTCGGCCGCCCAGCCGAGGGCCGCCGCCGGGGCGGAGGCGCACAGCAGCCGGGTGTACGTGCGGCGCAGGGCGCCCTCGTCGAGCCGGCCGCCGACCCGGCGGCGGACGAGGCGTGCGGTCAGGGCGAGTCCGGCCAGGTAGGACAGGGTGTAGGCGCCGGCCATGCCGGTCACCGCCCAGCGGACCGGCAGCAGCAGATGGCAGGCGGTGGCCAGGGCGATGTTCACCGCCGCGATCCACACCGCCATGAGGAACGGCGTCCGGGTGTCCCCGAAGGCGTGGAATCCGCGCAGCAGCAGATACTGCGCCGAGAACGGGATCAGCCCGAGGCCGAACGCCTGGAGCATGTGCCCGAGCGGCTGGGCGGAGGCCGCGTCGGCCGCCCCGTGCGCGAACAGCAGCGTGGCGATCCGCGGGCCGAGCGCCAGGAACAGGAACGCGGCGGGCACGACGACGACCCCGCTCACCCGCAGTCCCCGGGACAGATCGGCGCGCAGATCCGCGATCCGGCCCTCCGCCACCGCCCGGCTCATCCGCGGCAGCAGCGCGGTCACCAGCGACACCGTGACCACCGACTGCGGCAGCATCCAGATGGTCTGCGCGTAGGTGTACGCCGTGTATCCCGCGCCGGCGTCCGGCAGCGCCTGGTCGGCGGCGTTCGCGTAGTTGGTGACGACGGTCAGGGCGACCAGGTTGGTCAGGACGAACAGCAGCGTCCACTTGGCGGCGTGCACCCCGGAACCGAGCCCCGAGCCGCGCCAGTCGAACCGCGGCCGGAACCGGAACCCGGCCGCCCGTGCGAACGGCACCAGCGCCAGCGCCTGGACGGCGATCCCGGCGGTCGTCCCGACACCGAGCAGCCGGACCTGGGTGCCGGTGATGTCCTGCACCCGCCCGGGCACGGTCATCAGCCCGAGATAGGCCCCGAACACCCCGAGGAGCACGACGTTGTTGAGGACCGGCGTCCACATCATCGCGCCGAACCTCTCGCGGGCGTTGAGGACTTGGCCGTACATGTTGAACAGCCCGTAGAAGAAGATCTGCGGGAGCAGGAAGCGGGCGAAGACCACGGTGAGTCGATAGGCGTCATGGTTGTCCGGGGTGTCGCGCAGATACACGCTGACGATCTGCGGCGCCGCCCACACCGCCAGCGCCGTCCCGACGGCCAGCACGGACACCACGAGGGTCACCAGCCGCTGCTCGTAGGCCCGCCCGCCGTCGGCGTGCGTGGACCGGGCCCGCACCAGCTGCGGCACCAGCACCGAGTTCAGCGCGCCGCCGATCAGCAGGGTGTACAGGCTGGTGGGCACGGTGTTCGCCGTGTTGTACGTCGTCGCCAGCAGGCCGGTGCCCAGCGCGGCGCCCTGGAGCACCTGCCGGATCAGCCCGGTCGCCCGGGACACCACCGTGCCCAGCGCCATCAGCGCCGACGACCGCGCCGCACCGCCGGAACGTTTCCCCGCCCGCTGTTGTGTCGTTGCCCCCATCGGGTCAACCTACGACATCAAGATCCGCTCCCCCAACTCCTCCGACCACCAGGCCAGTTGCCTGCCGCGGCACTAGGAGCTGTTCGGAGTTCGGATCTTCCTGATGCTCGGTGGTGTGCTGGTCCGGGCTGGTAGAAGTCGCGAGTGGCGCGTTTTGATGTGACGGATGCCGAGTGGGCGTTGATCGAGGCTCGTCTGCCGGTGGCGGCGACGGGTCCGCTGCCGCTGCGGGTGCGGGACCAGTTCAACGGGGTGCTGTGGAGGTTCCGTACGGGCAGCGGCTGGCGTGATGTCCCGGAGCGCTACGGGCCCTGGTCCACGGTGTACTCGCGGTTTAACGCCTGGTCGAAGGCCGGCGTGTTCCAGGCGTTGATGGACGGTCTGATCGCCGAGGCGGCCGCACGGGGGCGGGTCGGGCTGGAACTGGTCAGTGTGGACTCCACGATCGTGCGGGCCCATCACGAATCGGCAGGCCTGGCGGTTGCCGGGGAGACCCTGGACGCTCTCGAACAGGCCCTGACCGAGGAAAAGGGGGTTCCGCTGCCGGAGCAGGGACCCGTCCTGCGGGTGATGCGCCGCAGGCCACACCCGGTGCGGGCGACGCAGAGGAGGAGGACCGGAAGCGGTCCGCGGCACGGCGCCGTCGCCGGGCACGGGCAAAGGCCGCCGGGCTCGGCAGGTCCAGAGGCGGACTGAGCAGCAAGGTCCACGCCGCGGTCGACGCGGCGGGACTGCCGCTGGTACTCGTGCTGACCCCGGGCCAGACGGCGGACTGCCCGCAGTTCCGGGCAGTACTCGACCAGATCCGTGTCCCAGGTCCGAGTGGCCGCCCCCGCACCCGGCCCGGGGCGGTGGCCGCCGACAAGGCCTACTCGTCCAAGGACAACCGCGCCTACCTGCGCAGACGCGGGATCACCGCAGTCATCCCGGAAAAGACGGACCAGGCCGCCAACCGCCGCAGGAAGGGCTCGGCCGGCGGTCGTCCCCTCGCCTTCGACACGTACCTCTACAGGCAGCGCAACACCGTTGAGCGCTGCTTCCAGAGGATCAAGACCTGGCGCGGACTCGCCACCCGCTACGACAAGTCCCCCGAGAGCTACGAAGCAGGACTGCACCTCAGAGCATCGCTCATGTGGTTGAAGCACATCACCTCAACCACATGATCCGAACCCCGAACACCCCCTAGCGCCGGCTGCGGACACGGGCGTCCCGGGGCGGCTGGATGAACTGCAGCTCCAGCGTCACCGGAGGCGCCGCCACACCGGGGCCGCCGGCCCGTGCCCACTCCAGGAGCTCGTCGGTGCAGTCGTCGTCGGAGGCGAAGCCGACCCAGGTGGGCCGCCCACCCGCCCGGCGCCCTGCGGCGGAGGGCTGGACCACGATGACGTTGGCCTGGTCACAGGGGCCGAGGCAGTCCGTCGTCCGGACCTCCAGGGCGCCGCCCGAGTCGGCCGCCGCCGCCCGCAGCCGCTCCAGCTGCCAGGCGTGGTCGTAGCCGGGGTGTTTGCGGGCGTCACCGCAGCAGCAGCCCCTGCGCACCACGAGGGTGCAGGGGCGACTGCGGGCGGCTCCGATCAGCGCGCGCTGACGGGGAACCATCCGGTTCAGGACGCCGACAGGCCGACGTGGGCCAGGGCCTGCCGGAGCAGGAACCCGTGCCCGCCCGGCATCTCGCTCTGGACCGCCGGGGAGGCCGCCTCCTGAGGGTCGAACCAGACCAGGTCCAGGGCGTCCTGGCGGGGCTGGCAGTCACCGGTCACCGGCACGATGTAGGCCAGCGACACCGCGTGCTGACGGGGGTCGTGGTACGGCGTGATGCCCTGCGTCGGGAAGTACTCCGCGACCGTGAACGGCTGCAGGGAGGCCGGGAGCTTGGGCAGGGCCACCGGCCCGAGGTCCTTCTCCAGGTGGCGCAGCAGGGCGTCGCGGACCCGTTCGTGGTGCAGGACCCGGCCGGAGACCAGGGTCCGGCTGACGTTTCCGTCGGGTCCGATGCGCAACAGCAGTCCGATGCTGACGACTTCGCCGCTGTCGTCGACGCGCACGGGCACGGCCTCGACGTAGAGGATCGGCATCCGGGCGCGGGCCATCTCGAGCTCGTCCGCGCTCAGCCAGCCGGGTGTGGTCTCGGTCAAGTCTGACATTGCTTGATCATACTTTCAGTGTCCGTCGGGAAGCCGGTAGACCCGGCGGGCGTTGTCGGCTCCGGCCCAGCGTGCCAGGCGCAGCGCGTCCGGCAGGCTCAGTTCGTCGGCGTCCACCCGGTCCTGGAGGAGGTCTCCCAGGCCCCGGCGGAACGCCAGCGCTCCGAGGGCGTAGAACTCCGACACACCGTAGGCGTCCGAGCTGTACAGCAGTTTGCGGAACGGTGTGATCTCCAACGCTTCCTCCAGCACCGTCCGTGCCCGCACCGGGCCGACGTGGTGCAGGGTCAGCCCCACGTCGAGGTACACCTGCTCGAACACGGCCGCGAGGTACGCGGCCTGCCGCTGGTAGGGCCAGCAGTGCAGGAGCAGCACCGGGATCGTGCCCGCGATCCGGTGCAACCAGTCCGTGAGAAGTGTGGGGTCCACCCGGTGCAGCCGGATGTCGTTGTCGCCGAAGCCGGTGTGCAGCTGCAGGGGGAGCCCGAGGTCGACGGCCGTCCACAGCAGATGCCGTATCAGGACCGGTTCGTCGAGCCGGCCGCCGCGCGCCAGCCACCGCCGGGCCGCGCGGGTGACCTCCGCCTCGAAGGGGCGGGCCGGGTCCAGGTCGAAGCCGGTGCGGTAGGCGGCCACCGACTTCACCCCGGCCACCCCGGGCCGGCGCACCGCGTCCAGCGCCGCCGCCCGGAACGCGTCGGCGTACCCGCCCGCGTCGACGCCGTCGGCGGCCACGGACTCCGCCACCGACTCCAGCCGTACGACCTCCAGCGCGATGCCGTCGCCCACCCGGGCCAGCTCGGCGGGCGGCGTGAGGGGGTGCGGGGTGTACCCGGTGTCGACGCAGAACACGCCGGTGCGGGCCGCCGTCAGGAAGCGGCGGTTCACCTCCTCGGGGCCGAGTGCCGCGCGCCGGGCCAGATACGCGTCGGGGGGTGCGTGCCGGTCGAGGTCGAGCAGGGGTGCGCAGTGACGGCGTACGGCGACCCCGGCGGGGGTGTCGAAGGGGGAGACGCCCGGCCAGGTCCCGCCCTCGGTGAGCAGCGCCTCGAAGCCCGGCCGGTCCAGGGGGTCGGCGACCACGCCGTGGCAGTGGTGGTCCACCAGCTCCAGCGCGGCGAGTTCCTCGTGGACCGGTCCGGCGCCCATGTCAGTACACCCACCGGTAGGCGGCGGCCACCTGTGTGTCGTCCAGTCCGTAGGTCGCGTCGATCTCGCCCTGTCGTACGGCCGTCACCGCGTCGGCGAGGACCGGCCCCAGGGCCGCCCGCAGCACCGCGTCGTCACGGAACTCCGCGAGGGCCCGGGTGAGCGAGGTGGGCAGCCGCCGTACGCCCTTCGCCGCGGCCTCGTCGGCGGCGAGTCGGGCCGGGTCGCCGGTGATCTCCTCCGGGAGCGTGGCCCGCGCCGCCAGCCCGTCCACCCCGGCGGCGATCAGACAGCCCAGCAGCAGATACGGGTTGGCGGCCAGGTCGACCGGTTTGACCTCCAGGTTCGCCTGCTCCGCACGCCGGCCTGCCGTGCCCCGCACCAGCCGCAGCGCCGACTCGCGGGTCTCCAGGCCCCAGGCGGTGTAGACGCCCGCCCACTGGGAGGGTTTGAGCCGCAGATAGCTGGCCGGGCTGGGCGCGGTCACCGCCGTCAGGGCGGGCAGCCGGGCCAGGACGCCGGCGGCGAAGGACTCCGCGTCGGCCGTCAGGCCGTGCCGCCCGTCGCCGCCGGAGTGCAGGTTGCGGCCCTCGCGCCAGGCGGACAGATGGACGTGTCCGCCGTTGCCGACGCCCTCCGCGGCGACGGCGGGGGAGAAGGAGACCCGCAGGCCGTGCCGGCGGGCCACCGCGCGGATCGTCTGCCGGACGAGGACACTGCGGTCGGCCGCCGCCACCGGGTCCAGCGCGCCCACCGAGATCTCGAACTGGCCCGGCGCGTACTCCGGATGGATCTGGTCGACGGTCACGCCCTGCGCCTCGCAGGCCGCCAGCAGCTCGGCGGTGTACGCGCTCAGCTCGACCATCCGGGTCGCCGAGTACGCCGGTCCCGTCGTCGCCGGGACGAACTCCCCGGGGGGCGCGGAGTCCAGCCCCACCGACCACTCGATCTCGATGCCGGCCCGGAAGGCGAGGCCGTGGTCGCGGGCGGCGTCCGCGACGATCCGGCGCAGGAAGGTGCGCGAGCAGCCCGGATGCCGTTCGCCGTCCTGGGTGAGGCGGTCGACCGGCGCCCACGCCCACCCCGGCTGCCCGGCCAGCACCACCAGCCGGTCCAGGTCCGGGAACAGCCGCAGATCGCCGTCGGGGGAGCCCAGGACGTCCGTGGTGACGATGTGGTCGTTCGCCAGGAACGTGTCGAACACCGGGGACATCCCGACGCCCCAGGCCGCCGCCGACGCGAGGCCCGCCGTCGGGACCGTCTTGACCCGGCCGACGCCCGCGGTGTCGACGTACGACAGGACGATCCCGTGCACGCCCGCGCCGGACAGCTCCCCGCTCAGCGCGGAGGCCCGCTCGACGTCTCCGGGACGCCCGCCGGGGACGGGGTCGGCAAGGGTGGTCATACGTCCTCCACGGGCTCGTCCGTCAGGGACCTCAGGGTTTCACGGCCACCGCGCCGTACTGCGGCACCACCGGCGCCGAGTCGTCGTCGGCACGCCAGCGCGAGCAGGACACCAGGCCTGGTTCCAGCAGCTCCAGCCCCTCGAAGAACGCGGCGATCTCCGCGCCGGAGCGGGCGGTGATCGGCGGGGTGGCGTTCTCGTTCCAGAACTTCATCGCCGGGATCTGGCCCTCGCCGCCCACCTGAGGGTCGTGCGTGGGGTGCGTGAGGACCAGGAGGCTGCCGGAGGGCACCTGGGCCATGACCTTGCGGACGATGTCCCGGGCCGCCTCGTAGTCCAGGACGAAGTTGAGGATGCCCAGCATCATCACCGCGACCGGGCGGTCGAAGTCCAGCGTGCCGGAGGCCCGTTCGAGGATCGCGACCGGGTCGTGGACATCGGCGTCGATGTAGTCGGTGGCGCCCTCGGAGGTGCCCGTCAGCAGGGTGCGGGCGTGCGCCAGCACGATCGGGTCGTTGTCGACGTACACGATCTTGGAGTCCGGCGCGATCCGCTGCGCTATCTCGTGCGTGTTGTCGGCCGTCGGCAGCCCGGTGCCGACGTCCAGGAACTGCCGCACCCCGCGCTCCTCGGCGAGGTGGCGCACCGCCCGGCCGAGGAACCAGCGGTCCGCGCGGGCGATGTCCCGGATCAGCGGGAACATCCCGGCGACGTGCTCACCGACCCGCTGGTCGACCTCGTAGTTGTCCTTGCCGCCGATCCAGTAGTTCCACACCCGCGCGTTGTGCGCCACGCTGGTGTCCAGCCGTGCACCGCCCACGTCACCGCTCCCTCTCGCGTCCGACCGTCCGGCTGTCCATTGTGCCGCCCCATGATCATCGCTGTCCCGGGATTCCCGGGGTCCCCCGGTAGGGTGACCCTCCGGTCACCCCGTCGCAGCCCGCGCGCCCGCAGCACAGGAAGCAGGACATGCCCTACTCGCCCGCCCCCCGGCCGACCGCCCCCGAGCTCCCGGCCGGTCCCGTCGACATCCGGCTCGTCGTGACCGACATGGACGGAACCCTGCTCGACGACGACAAGCGGATCCCCGAGGGGCTGTGGGACACGCTGGCCCGGCTGCGCGAGCGCGGGGTGCTGTTCAGCCCGGCGAGCGGACGCCAGTACGCCACCCTGGCCGAGGAGTTCGCCGAGGTCGCCGACGGGATGGTGTTCATAGCCGAGAACGGCACCTATGTGGTGCGCGACGGGCGGGAACTGAGTTCCGATCCACTGGAGCCGGGCGTGGCCGCGAGGATCGTCGGCGCGGTGCGGGGGCTCGCGGCCGGCGGGGTCGACCTGGGCGCCGTCGTCTGCGGGAAGCGGTCCGCGTACGTCGAGCGGGCCGACGAGGCCTTCCTCGCCGAGGTGCGCCGGTACTACGTGCGCTGCGAGGTCGTCGAGGACCTCACCGCCGTCGACGACGAGGTCATCAAGGTCGCCCTCTTCGACTTCGGCCCCGTCGAGGAGACCACCGCCCCGGCGCTCGCCCCCTTCGCCGACACCCATCAGGTCGTCGTCTCCGGCGAGCACTGGGTCGACGTCATGAACCGCACCGCCAACAAGGGCGCCGCCCTGCGCCGGCTCCAGCGCGAGCTGGGCATCACCCCCGCCCAGACCATGGTGTTCGGCGACTACCTCAACGACCTGGAGATGCTGGACGCCGCCGACTGGTCGTTCGCCATGGCCAACGCCCATCCGCAGGTCGTCGGCCGGGCCCGCCACCTCGCGCCCTCCAACAACGACAACGGGGTGCTGCGCACCATCGCGCGCGTCCTGGACCTCTGAGCCGGCCGGGGCTCAGGGGCGCGGCCGGGCGTGGCCGTGCTGCCAGGCCCAGGCCGCGATCTCGACGCGGTTCCGGGCGCCCAGTTTCAGCTGCACGCTGGAGAGATGGGTCTTCACCGTCGACAGCGAGACGTACAGCTCGGCGGCGATCTCCGCGTTCGTCCTGCCCAGGGCGACCAGGCGGACGACGTCCAGCTCACGGTCGGTGAGCGGCTCGGCGGCGGCCGGGCGCGGGGCGGCGGCCGCGGGCGGCCGCGGGGCGGTGAGGTGCCGCAGCAGCCGGACGGTGACCGACGGGGACACCAGGGAGTCGCCCGCTGCGGCGGCCCGGACCGCCTCGGCCAGGAGGGTGGGCCCGGAGTCCTTCAGCAGGAAGCCGCAGGCACCGCCGCGCAGCGCCCCGTACACGTACTCGTCCAGGTCGAAGGTGGTGACCACCACCACCCGCAGCGGATCCGCCACCTCGGGCCCGGCGAGCAGCCGGGTGGCCTCCAGACCGTCCAGCCTCGGCATCCGGATGTCCAGCAGACACACGTCCGGCCGCAGCCGGCGCGCCAGCGCCACCGCCTCCTCCCCGTCGGCGGCCTCCGCGACCACCGTGATGTCCGGCTGCGCGTCCAGGAAGAAACGGAAGCCGGTGCGGACCATGTCCTGGTCGTCGGCGATCAGGACCCGGATCGGAGAAGCCGCGGTGGCACCGGCGGCGGCCTGGTTCGGGGGGAGCATGGGTCGCATCATGCCTCAGGTCGGGGGCGGGAAGGGCGATCGGGCCCGGCTGTCGAAGGGGCGCGGGGAACCGCGCGAACAGCCACGACGGCGCCGCGGCGAACCGACGGCACTCAGTCCGCGGTCGGCGCCGGGTCCGCCGTCACCCGGCGCAGGAGGGGGCGGCTCGCGGTGATCGCGGCGACCATGGCGAGCGCGCCGAGGACGATGCAGAGCGCGAGGCGCAGGGCGCCGGACGCGTTGATCGTGGCGCCGGCCATCTCGTTGAGCCGGTAGGAGCCGTACACGCCCATGGCGGTGGTGCCGCCGGCCAGGACCACCAGGGGCAGGACCGTCTCCCGGGTGCGCGCCCGGTCCAGCACCCTCAGCGGGGTGCCCGCCAGCCGCAGCAGGCCGTACACCCGGCGCCGGTCGAGGACGTTCGCCGCGGCGGTCAGGCCCGCGGAGGCGGTCGCGACGAGGAAGCTCAGCGCGAGGGTGCCGGTGCTGACGTCGGCGAGGCGGTCGGTGACCACCCGGTCGCCCGCACCCGCGTAGTCCTGGCCGTAGGGGGCGCGGGCGGTGCCGAGGCCGGTGAGGGCGGTGGCGGCCGCGTCGAGCCGCCGGTCGCCCCCGGAGACCTGGACGATCAGACCGTTCGCGCCGGCCAGCAGGCTGTCGTAGTCGTCCTCCCGGCCGACCGTGACCGTCGCGTCGACACCGGAGTCCTTCAGCAGGGCGCGCGCCTCGGCCGCCGCCCGCGGGCCGCCGGAGGTGATCACCGCGAGCTGGTCCCGGTGGGCGGAGCCGTCGGCGCCCAGCAGGCTGACCGAGAAGAACCCGGCCGCGAACCCGGCCAGCACCAGCCCGCTGACGGTGCGCCAGGCGCCACGCGGGTCGTCGCTGAGCCCGCGGGCCGCCAGCAGGGTCGCCGGGCGGCGGGCGAAGCGGCCGACGAGCCGCCCCAGCCGGTCCACCACCCACGGCCCGAACAGCCAGAACGCGCCGTAGAAGAGCAGCAGCAGGGCGAGCGCCTGGCGCGGCCTGAGCCCGCCGTCCCCGCCGGAGGACGTGAGGATGTACAGCAGGACCGCCACGAACACCGCGAGCCGGATCAGCCGGGTGCGACGCGGGTTCGCCTGCTGGGCGACGCCCAGCGGAGCGGTCGCCACCCGCCGCAGCATGGACACCGCGCTCACCGTGATCAGCCCGGTGACCGCCGCCACCGCCGCCCCGACCCAGCCGGCCCCGACCCACAGATCGCCGGTGTACCAGGAACCCACGCCGAACGGGATCCGGGCCAGGGCGGGCAGCAGCGCCGCGTAGGCGAGCGCCCCGGCCACGGCACCGGCCGCGCCGACCGCGGCGGCCTCGGCGGCGGTCATCGCGATGATCTGGCGCGGGGTCGCCCCGGCCAGCCGCAGCGCGGCGAGCCGCTGTTCGCGCCGGGCCGCGCCGAGCCGTCCTCCCGCCGCCGACAGCACCACCACGGGCATCGCCAGCAGGACGACCCCCAGCAGCGCCATCCCGCGGTCGGAGGCGGTGAACATGCTCGCCTTCGTCCCGCCGAACCCGGCGACCCGCGCCCGCGCGGTCTGCCCCTCGTCGAACCAGGTCCGCTCGCCCGCGGCCGCGGGGGACACCTCCGGGGCGTCGGGCGCCCGGCCCACCACGGCGACCAGTTCGTCCGGCGAGGCGAGCCCGGCCGCGCCGATCGTGCCGTACGACGCCGTCCTCGGGAAGCGGCCGGCCAGTTCGCCGGCGGGCAGGGTCCGCAGCAGCTCGGCCAGGGCGGGGGAGACGTCCACCTCGCCCTGCCGGGGGAAGCGGGCGAGGCCGGGCGGCGCCTCGGGCGTGGGCCGGCCGGGGATCCGGGCCAGGGACACCACGGTGAGCGGTGTGTGCCGTACGTACGTCGTGGTGACGGCCTGGACGGCGGTGGCCCGCCGGGCGGGCTCGGGGGTGCGCCAGGCGGTGCGGTCGGCGCGGGTGCCGGAGCCGAGGCAGACGGCCAGCACCACCAGCGTCACGAACGTGCCGGTGGCGGCGACCGCGGCGGCGAGCAGCAGGCTCTGCAGTCCGCGCCGGCCGGAGGAGCGGGCCAGATGCCAGGTCAGGGGGAGGACGGGGGAGCGCATGCGGTTCTCCTGGGGCGTCGCGGTCAGGCGACCGTGTACTGGGTGTGGCCGCTGACGCGGCCGTCGCGGACGTGCAGCACGCGGTCGCAGTGGGCGGCGACGTCCGCGTCGTGCGTGACCATCACCAGGGCGGCGCCCTGCTCACGGGTGACGGAGGTGAGCAGCCGGACCACCTCCTCGCTGGTGCGCTGGTCCAGGGCGCCGGTCGGCTCGTCCGCGAACACCACGTCCGGCTCGACGGCCAGCGCCCGGGCGATGGCGACCCGCTGCGCCTGACCGCCCGAGAGCTGCCCCGGGCGGCGCCTCTCCAGTCCGTCGAGGCCCAGGGGGGCGAACCAGCGACGGGCCCGCTCGACGGCCTTCGCGCGCGGGACGCCCTCCAGCATCAGCGGCAGGGCGACGTTCTCCTCCGCCGGCAGCTCGGGCAGCAACTGGCCGAACTGGAAGACGAATCCGAAGCGGGAGCGGCGCAGCGCGCTCAGCCGGTTCTCCCCGAGCCGGTCGATGCGCTCGCCGCGCAGCAGCACCTGGCCGCCGTCGGGGCGGACGATCCCGGCGAGGGTGTGCAGCAGGGTGGACTTGCCGGACCCCGAAGGGCCCATGATCGCCAGGGAGTCGCGCTCGCCCACCTCGAGGTCCACCCCGGCCAGGGCGGTGGTGGAGCCGTACGTCTTCACGAGGCCGTGGGCGGCCAGGACCGGGCTCATCGCTCGAACCTCCAGGTGACGGACTGGGCGGTCGCCCGCACCACGGTGACCGGGATGTCGACGGTCCTGCCGCCGCTCTCCTCGCCGACGCAGGTGAGGGTGGCGCCGGCCACCGCCTCCAGACCGCTCGGGCAGCTCACGGAGACGGCCGTGCCGACCCACGGCAGCGGGTGGTACTTGCCCTCGGTGCGGCCCTCGACGATGTTCGCGGCCAGCGCCCTGTGACCGTCGACGAGGACGGACGTGTACTGGTCGAGCCCGGTCGTCGACTCGGTGCCGGAGAGCAGATGGGTGCCGAGGCCGCCGACGGCCACCACGGCCGCGGCGCCGCCGACCGCGCCCACGACGAACTTGCTGGACAGCATCGCGTGCTCCTGGAAGGTGGAGGAAGAAGGGGCTCCAGCCTCGCCTCCCGGGGCCGCCCGCCGCCTCGGCCGAACGGCCACCGTCCGAGGGCCGGGTCCTCGACCGTTCGGCCGACCACGCCGTACTCTCCGCCCATGACCGATCCGGCCGTCGTCGCCCGTCTCACCCGGGACATCACCTCGGGTCTGAAGCAGGGGGACCTGGAGGACTTCTACCGGGACCTGCACCGTCACCCGGAGCTCGCCTTCACGGAGCACCGCACCGCGGCGCGGCTCGCCGGGCGGCTGCGGGGCGCCGGGTACGAGGTGACCGAGGGCGTCGCCCGGACCGGTGTGGTGGGGGTGCTCGCCAACGGGGAAGGGCCGGTGGTGTGGCTGCGCGGCGACATGGACGCGCTGCCCGTGCCCGAGGCGACCGGACTGCCGTACGCCTCGACCGTCGACGGGGTGATGCACGCCTGCGGCCACGACCTCCATGTCACCTGGCTGGCCGCGGCCGCCGAGGTCCTCGCCGCCGCCCGGGACACCTGGTCCGGCACGCTCGTCGTGGTGGGGCAGCCCGCCGAGGAGGCGGAGGGCGGGGCCGCCGCGATGGTCGCCGACGGCGTCCACGAGCGCTTCCCGCGTCCCGACGTGCTGTTCGGGCAGCACGCGGCGCCCGGGCTCGCCGGGTTCTATCCGCACACCCCCGGACTGACCCTGTCGGCCTCGGACGACATCGAGGTCGTCGTGCACGGCGTGGGCGGGCACGGGTCACGGCCCGAGTCGACCGTCGACCCGGTCGTCACGGCCGCGTACGTCGTCACGCGACTGCAGACCGTCGTCTCCCGGGAGGTCGCGGCGGGCGATACGGCGGTGCTGACGGTGGGTTCGTTCCACGCCGGGACGCAATCCAACATCATCCCGGCCGAGGCGCGGCTCGCGCTGAACGTGCGCACCCGCGACGACCGGGTGCGCGAGCGGGTCCTCACCGCGATCCGGCGGATCGTCGAGGGCGAGTGCGCCGCCGCCGGCTCCCCGGTGCCGCCGGAGGTCACGGTCCTGCACGGCTATCCGAACACCGTCAACGACCCCGCCCTGGACGGCGAGATCGCCGCCGTCCACCGTCACCTCTTCGGCGAGCACACGGTGTTCGACTTCGGCCCGACGATGGGCAGCGAGGACTTCTCGCTGCTCGCGCCGCCGGGCGTGCCCTACGACTACTGGTACGTGACCTCGACCCCGGCCGCCGTCTGGGAGGCGGCGCCGGGGGCGGAGTTGCTGGAGAAGTTCGCCAACGTGCCCGGGAACCACAGCCCGTTGTTCGCACCGGACCCCTCGGTGCTGGTGCCGGGGGTGCGGACGCTGGTGTCGGCGGCGCTGTCCCGGCTGGCGGGGGGCCCGCCTCAGTAGGCGGGCAGGGGCGCCTCGCCGTGGTCGAGCACCCCGTCCAGGAAGCCGGTCAGGTCGGCGAAAACCTCCGTCCGGTTCGTCTCGTGGAACACCTCGTGCCGGGCCCCCGCGTAGATCCGCTCGGTCAGTCCGCCCCCGCCGAGCCGCTCGACTCCGGTGCGGCTGCCGGGCAGTGGGACCAGCCGGTCGTCGTCGCCGTGCAGCCACAGCATCGGGAGCGGGCCGACGGGGCCGTCCTCGGCGACGGTCCGCAGGGTCCGTACGAACGCCTCGAGCGTCGGCCGTTTCATCGGCCCGTGCCAGACCAGGGGATCCGCCGCGTACGCCACGCCGACCGCCGGGTCACGGGAGAGCGCGGCGGGGCTGATCGGGACGTCGGGGATCTCCTCGTGCGCCAGCAGCCGTCCGGGGAGGTCCCAGGCGCCGATGACCGGCCCGGACAGCACGAGCGCGGTGAGCCCGTCGCCGTACCGCTGGGCGTAGCGGGCGGCGATCAGACCGCCCATGGAGTGCCCGATCACGACCAGCGGCAGGTCCGGGTGGGTGCGGCGGGCGAGGTCCGCGACCGTCCGCACATCGGTGACCACGTCCTCGAAGTCCTCGATCCGCACCCGCTCGCCGTCCGACCGGCCGTGCCCCATGTGGTCGGGCGCGAACACGGCCGCTCCGTGCGCGGTGAGGACGCCGGCGAGGCCCTCGTAGCGGCCGGCGTGCTCGCCGTAGCCGTGCACGACGAGGGCGAGGTAGCGGGCCGTCGGGTTGCGCCACTCGTGCGCGGTGATCGTGCCCCGTGTGCCGGCGAGGACGTGCTCGGCCATGGCTCCTCCAAGGGGGTCGGGTGACGGTCTCCCGGGATCCTCTCAGGCGGGGGCGCGGGTACGGGTGGGGCGCGCGCTGTACCTGGTCATCAGGCGAGACGGTTCTTATGCCGTCGCATACGTGCGCATAGCATCGGTCTCCGCATGAACACGATGAACCTGTGGCACATCACCGGCTGGGAGTTCGCCGCCCTCGCCCTCGCGGCCCTGCTGGTCGGCTTCTCCAAGACGGCGGTCAGCGGCGCCAACACGGTCAGCCTGGCGATCTTCGCGGCGGTCCTGCCGGCCCGCGCCTCGACCGGTGTCCTGCTGCCGCTGCTGATCGCGGGGGACGTGCTGGCCGTCCTCACCTACCGGCGGCACGCCCACTGGCCCACGCTGTGGCGGCTGTTCCCGGCGGTCGCGGCCGGTGTGGTCCTCGGCACGGTCTTCCTGCTGTGGGCCGACGACGGGGCGGTGCGCACCTCGATCGGCGCGATCCTGCTGCTGATGGCGGCCGTCACCCTGTGGCGCCGCCGAACGGCCGAGGCGGCCGTCGAACCCGACGCGGTGGTCACCCGCGCGGGCCGCGTCAAGGCCCGCTCCTACGGCGTCCTCGGCGGCTTCACCACGATGGTCGCCAACGCGGGCGGGCCGGTGATGTCGATGTACCTGCTCTCGGCGGGCTTCCGCAAGCTCGGCTTCCTCGGCACCTCCGCGTTCTTCTTCCTCATCGTCAACCTCTCGAAGGTGCCCTTCAGCGCCGGTCTCGGTCTGATCGACGGGCCCTCGCTGCTCCTGGACGCCGCGCTCGCCGTGTTCGTGGTCCCCGGGGCGCTGCTCGGCAAGTGGGCGGTGCACCGCATCAACCAGCGGCTGTTCGAACAGCTCGTCATCGCGGCGACGGTCGTGGGCGGGCTGCAACTGCTCCTGCGCTGACCCAGCAGCCGCGGAAGGTCCGCGAAGGAGTCGACGACGTGGTCGGGGGTGCCGCTCGCCGCGCGGTGCGTCTGCGGCAGGTACTTGCCCGTCCGCACCAGCACTCCGCCGATCCCGGCGTGCTGGGCCGCCAGGACGTCCGACTCGATGTCGTCGCCCACCATCAGGGTGGTCCCGGCGTCCGCCCCGAGATGCCGCAGCGCCGCCGCGAAGAACGCCGGCGACGGCTTGCCGGTGACCTCGGCCGTCACCCGCGCGGCCGCCTCCAGGCCGGTCACGAACGCCCCCGCGTCCAGCCGCAGCCCGGCGTCCGTACGCCAGTACAGGTTCCGGTGCATCGCCACCAGCCGAGCGCCCCGCTGGAGGTGTCCGAAGGCCCGGTCCAGCGCCGCGTACCCGAACTCGGGGCCGGCGCCGCCGACGACGACCACGTCCACCTCGTCCTCGACGAGGGTGACCCCTTCGAGGTCCTCCGCGATGTCCCCGCTGTTCAGCAGCGCGCACCGGGCTCCCGGGTGGTGCTCGGCGAGGTGCGCGGCGGTGACGGCCGGGGCGGTGAGGATGTCGTCGGCGGTCACCGGGAAGCCGGCGTCCGCGAGCGTGCGGGCGATCGAGGCGCGGGTGCGGGAGGTGGTGTTGGTGACCAGGGCGACACCGAGCCCGGCCGCCCGGACCGCCCCCAACGCGTCCACCGCACCCGGCAGCGGCTGCCAGGAGACGGTGAGAACCCCGTCGATGTCGACCAGGACGGCGTGCACTGCATCCATACGGGGACGATAGCGCCGGAGGCGGGCCGGGCGACCGGTCGCGGCCGGGGCCCGGCGGGGCTCAGGTGTTCGGGGGGAGGATCATGCACGTGGTGGTCGCGTGGGCGATCAGTTTGCCCTGGTCGTCGGTGACCCTGCCCTCGGCGGTGGCGGTGCGGCGGCCCGCGTGGATGACGGTGCCCTCGGCGGTGAGGGTCTGGCCGTCGGTGCGGGCGGCCCGTATGTAGTTCACCTTCAGCTCCAGCGTGGTGTACCCGGTGCCGGCGGGCAGCGTGGTGTGGACCGCGCAGGCCAGCGCCGAGTCCAGCATCGTCGCGGCGATGCCGCCGTGCACCGTGCCGAGCGGGTTGGCGAAGTCGGGCCGGGTGTCGAGCGAGAGCACGATCCGCCCCTCCTCCACCTCGTCGAAGCGCATCCCGAGCAGCCGCCCGATGGACGGCGTGTCGCCCAGCCGTCCGTCCCGTACGAGACGCAGGAGTTCGAGGCCGGAGAGGGCCGTGAGGTCGGTGGTGGTCACGTGGGATCCTTTCGAGGGGCTTGCTGTCGTGCCGTCCGCACGCGGGACGTCCGTCCGCGCCGCGGGAGTTCACCCGCCGAGCGGGACTTTATGGTGCCCAGGGTGTCGCCCGCCTTACCCGCCCCGCCCGCCGCCTGGAACGGGCCGGCTCCGGCGGCGCTCTCGATCACCCGGTCGACGCCCGGGCTATCGCTCCCCCGGGTTGCGGCGCAGCAGGTACGTGTCCATGATCCAGCCCTTGCGCTCGCGCGCCTCGGCCCGCAGCCGCTCGATCCGGGGGCCGGCCTCGGCGAGCGGACCGGAGGCGAGGATCTCGTCCGGGGTGCCGATGTAGGCGCCCCAGTAGATGTCGATGTCCTCGTCCGCGTACCGCCGGAACGTCTGGTGGGCGTCCAGCATCACCACCACGTCGTCGACGCCCTCCGGGAAGCCCTCGGCGAGCCGTCGCCCGGTGGTGATCTGCACCGGCCGCGCCACCCGGTTCAGGCCCGTGCGGTGCCGGGCGACCAGTGCCGAGACGCTGCTGATGCCGGGCACGACGTCGTGCTCGAAGGCCACCGTGCCCCGCGCCAGCACCTCCTCCAGGACGCCCAGGGTGCTGTCGTACAGCGCGGGGTCGCCCCACACCAGGAACGCGCCGCTCTCGTCCTCGCCGAGCTCCCGGGTGATCAGCCGCTCGTAGAGGTCCGCGCGGGCGCTGCGCCAGTCGCCGACCGCGGGGGAGTAGTCGGCCCCGCCGGCCCGGCGGTCCCGCTCCGGGTCGGGGGCCTCGACCACCCGGTACCCGCCCTCGGGCCGATGGGTCTCCAGCATGTCCCGGCGCAGCCGCGTCAGGTCGCTCTTCACCTCGCCCTTGTCGAGGACGAAGAACACGTCCGTGCTCCGCAGGGCCCGCACCGCCTGCAGGGTGAGCTGGTCGGGGTCGCCCGCGCCGATACCGATGACATGAATCTTTCGCACACCCCGGAGTCTGCCGCACCCCACCGACGGGGAAGCACCCGGGAGCCGATCGCGCCCGGTGTCACCGCAGGCGCGGTGCGTGCCGCCCCGCGTCCACCGCGGCACCGGTCCGCTCCACCTCGTCCGCCAGCGCCCGCGCCCAGCGGACCACCCCCGTCAGGTCCATCCCGTACGCGCGCCCCGACCCCGCCGCCCACTCCGCCACGGCTCCGGCGCCGCGTCGCAGCAGCCGGGGGCCGCCGGTGAGGTTGCCCCGGGCCGCGTGGGTCAGCCCCACCGCGAGCTGGGCGAGTCCGCGCCACAGCGCGCGTTCCTCCTCGGGGCCGGTCTTCCAGGCGTCCTCGAAGACCTCGTGCGCGTGGAACGGCTTCCCCGCGTCCAGCAGGGCCTGCGCGTCGGCGACGGTCTCCTCCGGGCTCCGTACGACCCCCTCGGGCTGCCGTGCGACTCCTTGCGCCCCGTACGGCAGCGGCCGCCCCAGCCCGTCCCGGGGCCGCGCGCTGCGCGCCCGCCCCTCCTCGTCCCGGTCCCGCTCCACGCTCTGGTCCATTCCTCCATTGTCCCGTGGCGGGGGCCCTTCGAGGGGGGGCCGCGGTGGGGTAGAGTACTGTTCGCGCGATCACGTGGAACTTCGTGACGCGCGACGGGACGTGGCGCAGCTTGGTAGCGCACTTGACTGGGGGTCAAGGGGTCGCAGGTTCAAATCCTGTCGTCCCGACTTGCTCGAACAGCAGGTCAAGGCCGTATCGGAGGCTCCGGTACGGCCTTTTCGCCGTCCTGGGGTCAGGACGCGCGCGGCGCGGGCAGGTGCGCCCGCTCGGGGCGGGCGAGGGCAGCGGCCGCCGCGCGGCCCGGGTGGGCGAGGGCGGTCGAGACCAGCGCGCCGGCCCGGGCGGCGGGGTCGCCCGCGGCGGCCCGCAGATAGAGGGGGAGGGCGGCGCCCGGGTCACCGGCGGCGAGCAACTCGTCGGCGGTCTCCGGCCGCGCCGCGACCCGGGCGAAGCCGGGGGTGCGCGGGTCGGGCCAGGAACTGTCCGAGGGGACCGGGGCGTAGTGCGGGGGACGCAGGTTGCGCAGCCGCCATTCCGTGCGGTGCAGCCGGGCCGCGGTGCGCGCCCGGTAGAGGAGGGCGGCGGGCACCTGCTCGTGGAGCCAGCCGGCCAGGGTGCCGGCGAGGCCGTCGACGACGACCCGCCCGTGCGCGGTCAGCCGCCCGGACTGGGACAGCGTCCGGACGACCAGGCGGGACTGGAGGCGGCGCAGGGCGAAGTGGTACGCGGCGGACTCCCGGGTGGCAGGGTCGCTCGCCGGGTCGCGCATGCGCAGCCGCCAGAAGCCCGCGACACCCGTGAAGGCGTACGCCCCGTGCAGGAGGCCGGTGAGATGACGGGGGTCGCTGCGCCACGGGGCGTAGTAGCGCTCGCCGCGGTCGTCGTCGAGGAGCGGGAAGTGGTGCAGGAGCGCGGCGAGTTTGCTGTGCTGGAACTCGTGGACCAGGGTCTCGGCCAGCCGTACGGCGTCGGGCGGCCGGGAGATGACCATGGAGGCGTAGGCGTCCCCGGTGGAGGCGGAGAGCTGGGGGTGGTGCGTGTCGCGGTCGCCCGGGTCGGTGGGCTGCCAGGGGACGATCGTACGGATGCGGCCCGGGTCGACGGTGCCGGCGACGAGCAGGCCGCGGGCGTCGCCGCCGGCCGGGGCGTCCCTTGTGAGGAGGGCGTGCGCCTCGGCGTACAGGCTCTGCCAGCACGCCGCTTCCTCGGCGGACAGGGGCTGGGGGGCCACCGGCTCGTCGAGGTCCCGGTACGGGTCCAGGTCGTCCAGGGCGACCGAGCCGGGGCGCAGCGTCCGCAGGGGGCGCCAGTGGGCGGCGGGCGGCGAGTCCACGGACGTGCGGGGGGTGCCGCCCTGACCGGTGGTCAGGGTGAACGCGCCCTGTGCGACCGCGAGTCGGCCCACGCCGTGCTCGGGATGGTGTCCGGGCGCCGTGACGAGCCCGAGCCCCGGGAGCGACAGACTGCCCGCGCGCAGGGGCACCGGCAGCTCCGCGTCGATGCCGCAGCGCAGCGCGGCGGTGGCGGCCAGCGCGAAGAGCCGCCCCGGGTCCGTCCACAGGTCGGCCCGCTCTTGTGCGCGCGGTGGTTCCCGGTGCAGGCGGCGCAGGGTGTGGGCCAGCCAGGTGCCGGTCTGCGGACTGGTGAGGAGGTCGTCGGCGATGCCGGGCGCGGTGCGGGCGGCCCGTTCGAGGAGGGTCCAGGCGTCCGTCCAGGGACCGATGGGCGCGGTGAGCGCGGGCCGGTCGTCGAGGGCGTCGAGGAGCTCTTTGAGCAGCAGGAGGCGGCGGGTCCGCTCGCCCTTCTCCAGGAAGGTCAGCGCGGTGGGGGTGGCCCCGCCGGAGGCGAGAGCGGCGAGATCCTCGCCGGCCAGAGCCAGCCGGGGGTACGACGGGTCGGCACTCATGCCTGCTCCGATTCCGGTGGTGCTCGGGCCCCTGCCGCTACTCGGCGCGGCCCGGGTTCGAGCCGCCCAGCGCGTTCGCCCGGGGGCGGCGGACCTCGTCGAGGAGCCGCTCGGCGGGTGCCGGGAGGGCGACGGTGCGCAGATTGTGCAGCGACACGGACCCCAGGTCGGGCAGATCCGACGACCGGTGGTCCGCAGACTCCGCTGGCGACTGGGGCACTTCGGTTATCCACCTCGACTCTGGTCCTGGACCGCGTCGAGGTGCATCGCACACACATGCGGTGAACGCACCCGATCCGCCGTGGCGGTCAGGTCACGCGTGAGGTTAACAGAAAATGAGGCGGTGTCACGGCACGTCACGGAAGGTCTCCCGACGAGCCGTCGACGATCCGCATGGCCTCGTACAGAGCCTCCAGACCGCCCTCCGTGCGGCTGAGATGGAGGACGATGCCGACGAGGTCGGCGCGGGACGCCCGGGACCGCGGGACGTGCTCGCCGAGCCGTCGGGGCAGGGCGTCCACGAGGTTCTGCCGGGCGCCGGGATCCGACGCCCAGGGGCGTTGGCACAGCGCGTCGACGAGGGCGCCGATGGTGAGGGGGCCGGTGTCGTCGGGGCGGTGCGCGCGGTGCGCGCCGTTGCCGCGGTCGGCTCGTCCGGGGTCCCTCAGGGAACCGACGGAGACGTCGTGGCCGGGGTCCCGCAGCCGGGTCCAGCTGGCGGTGCCTCCTTCGTCGGCGGTGCGGGCGGCGCGTTCGACGGCCTCGACGAAGGCGGGGTCGAGGGGCGTGGTGGCGTCGGCGCGCAGGTGGAGCCGTTCCAGGACGAGGCCGGAGAAGCGGCCGGCGCGTTCCACGGGCGCGTTGGGGGTCCGCTGTCCCCGGCGGGCCGCGTGCAGATGGACCTGGCGGGCGCGGTCGGCCGGGCGGGCCTGCGGCAGGGTCTCGGTCGGCGGGGACACGGACAGGTTCAGCTCGTGCTGGAAGGTCGCGCAGGCGTCGACGATCCACGCCTGCTCCGGGTGGTGGGGGACGGCGGTGCCGGCGTAGTAGGCGAGGACGTCGTCCAGGTCGATGTTGAGCGCGTCGTGTTCCGACGCGTCGGCGGTGAGCAGGCGCAGCCGGCCCTACGGGTCGAGGTAGCCGTGGCCGCCCCAGAACACCCACAGCAGCCGGGAGGCGACGGCGGGCAGTTCCCGTACGAGCGTGCGGCGCAGCGCCCACCTGTCGCAGGGCCGGTAGGGCAGGTCCGGGGCGTGGCCCGGCGCCGGCGCGAGATGGAGGCGGATGTTGCCGTCCGGCACGCCCCGGTCGAGCAGCCACGTGCGAAAGCGCAGGGCGTCGTCGGAGGGGCCCGGGAGGGTCCAGCGGGGCCCGAAGGCGTAGGTCTCGATCCCCACGACCAGCGCGTGGACGTCGTCGGGGGACGCGGCCGGGTCGGTCATCGTGCTCCTCGTGCGCGGGTCGCAGGGGGTGGGTTCAGGTCAGCCGCCCGGCCACGGCCTCGTACAGCGCCGGGTTGGTCCAGTACGCGCTGTGGGCGTGGGGGAAGGGCTGTCCGCTGGGGAGCGGGACGTCGGTGGCGTGCGCGGGGAAGAGCGGTTGCGCGGCGAACGCGAGCAGGTCGCGGGGGTCGTGGAGGTTGAGCCACGGGGGGAACGACGGCGGCAGCGGGCTCGGGTGCCGCAGCGAGGGGAGGGCGCCGGTCTCGTAGAGGAAGGGGGCCTGGGAGCCGGCGGTGACGAGGAGGGTGACCTGGGGGAGGGCGTGGGTGACGAGGGTGTCGACGGCGATGATGCCGCCGAGGCTGTGGCAGAGCAGGACGACGGGGCCGCTCTGGGCGCGGACCAGGTCGGCGAGGTGGGTGCGGTGGGCGTCGCCGTGGGCGAGGTAGCGCAGGATGTCGCCCGCCGCGGGGTGGGTCGCGCGGGTGAGGGCGGCGCGGCGGCGCACGGCCGCGCGGGAGGCGAGCGGGGTCACCGCGCGCAGCAGCAGCCGCGCCGGTCCGCGCTCGGAGCCGGGCGGGCGGCCGCCCAGCCGGATGGCGAGCACGGCGACGGCCGCGTCCCGGCCCGTGGCGGTCGGGCTGAGCGGGTCGCCGGTGTCGGCGGCGTCCGCGAGCAGCAGCGCGACCAGGGCCCGGGCGGTGAGTTCGGCGAGCGTGTCGGCGTCGGCCGCCTCGGCCGCCGCGGTGAGTTCGGAGGCGGTCAGGAGGGTGCGCACCGCCTGCTCGCCGTGCGGGGCGGCGGTGAGACCGAGCGTGGCGTCCAGCCCGGCGGGGTCGGCGAGCAGTTCGGCGAGGCGGCCGCGGACCGCCGCGTCGGGCGGGGCCTGCTGGGGCGGCACCGGGCCGGACGGGGCCCCGCCGGCACCCGCGAGGCGCAGTTCGGCGAACGGATCGACGTGCAGGAGCTCCCACGCGGCGGCATCGGCCTCGGCGTGCGCGTCGGCGTGGGCGTCGGCCGCCGCAACGGGTCCGGGGCGCCGGGTGCCGTCGGCGGTGACGCCGGTGCCCGGGCGCCGGGCGTCGGCGACGGTGCTGCCGCTTGCCGGGCGCCGGTTGTCGTCGGCCGTGGTTCCGGCTCCGTGCGGGGGGCCGCTGGTCGGCTCGGTGCCGGGGGCGGGCATGGGGCCCGGTTCGGCACCGGCGCCCGGGTCGCGGAGGGGGCCCTGCGCCGCGCCGTCTCCCGGGTCGCGCAGGGGGGCCGGTACGGCGCCCGCGCCCGGCCCGTTCGGGATGCTGGCGCCGTTCGCTGCCAGGGTGGCGCCGTGGTGGGTGCCCCAGTCGCAGGTGACCAGGTGGGTGTGGGGGGCGGCGCGGTGGAGCCCGTCGCGCACGCGGGCGGTCAGCGCCGTCAGGGCGGGTTCGCGCACGCCGGTGCCGTGCACGAAGACGACCGTGGTCATGAGGGTTCCTCCTGCCCGTGCGCCGCCCGGTCGCCCGTCACAGCGGCATCGCCGCGGTGTCGCACTCGACGCGCCGTCCGTCGCGGGCCGCGAGCAGCCAGTCGTGGCCGGCGCCCACCACACGGGCGAGACCGTCGACGGCGATCCGGGTGTGTGCGCGGGCCTGCTCGGGCCGGCCGAGGGCGGTCAGATCGGTGGCCAGGTTGGCGTGCAGGGCGAGCGTCACCGGGTGGTCGGCGCCGCACACCGCGGTGAGCCGGGGCAGCAGCACCTCCTGTTCGGCGACGGCCCGCTCGTGGGCGCCGTCCAGGTGCAGATCGGCCGCGTACCCCATGGCCACGGCGAGGGTGTTGGGGTGGTCGGGGCCGACGGTGGCGTAGAGCCGGGCCAGCGCGGCCTCGTCCAGGGTCCGGGCGCGGTCGGTCTCGCCGAGGGCGCGGTGGGTGGCGGCGAGGTTGGCCCGGGTGATCAGCGTGTACATGTGGTCGGGGCCGAGGGCCGCGTCGTAGCGGTCGGCGGTGTCCTGGCCGATCGCGCGCGAGCGGTGCAGTTCACCTCCGATACGACGGTCGACCATGACGTTGACGGCGGAGGCGAGGGTGTCGCTGTGGTCGCGTCCGCATTTGTCCACGAACAGCTGGAACACGTGCTCGCTCAGTTCCCAGGCGGCGTCCAGCGCCCCGTCCCTGCGCCGGCAGACCGCGAGATTGCGCGCCGCCCGGATCGTCGCCGGGTTCTCGGAGCCGAACGCGGACCGGTAGGCGGCGTACACGTCCTCCTGGAGCCGGCGGGCGCGCGGGAAGTCGCCGCACTCGCGGATGTCGATCGACAGCCCGTTGCGGGTGTTGAGGGTGAAGCCGTCCGCGTGTCCGTAGACCAGCTCCCACTGGCGGGCCGTCTCCTCGTCGAGGGCGCGGGCGGCCCGGAACTCGCCGCACATCCGCAGCGAGACGCCGTAACTGTGCGCCGCCTTCAGGGTGTCGGGGTCGTCGGGGCCGAACAGGGCGCGGGCCCGTTCGAAGGCGTCCTCGTCGAGGGCCCGGGCGGCGGTGAAGTCGCCCCGGTAGCGGTGGGCGCCGGCCATCTGCCACATCGAGTCGATGAGTTCCTCCTCCGGCACCTCAGGCCGCCGCGACACGGCGAGGGCCCGCTCGTTGAGGGAGAACGCGTCCCGGTCGACGCCGATGATGCGCTGGCAGAAGGCGTACAGCTTGGCCATCTGGATGACGAGGGTGTCGGGGATGCCGGTGTCCTCGTTCCAGTGCCGCCAGGCCTGCCCCGCGAGGTCGACGGCCTGCTCGTGGTCGCCCCAGTAGTAGAGGTAGTACACGAGGCTCGCGACGAGATCGCGGACCCAGCCGTCGTGGCTCGCGGCCGCCTGCGAGGACACGGCGTGCGGCAACAGCGCCTGGTAGCCGTCCCAGTGGCCGGGGGAGGAGGGACTGCCCGCCGGTTTCGCCGCGGCGAGCAGGGCGTGCGCGGCGTGCAACAGCCCCTCGCGCTCGGCGGGTTCGGTGGTCGTGCGCAGCACGCTCTGCATCAGCCGGTGCATCTGGATGGCGTCGCGGCGGTGGTCGACGCGGATCAGGGAGAACTTGGACAGCTCGCGGATGGCGCGGGACAGCCGGATCGGGTCGCGCAGGATCGGGTCGAGTTCCCGGCTGACGCTGATGCGCCCTCCGCTGCGGAAGATGCTCAGCGGTACGGGCTCGGCGGCCAGACAGCCGCACACCCCGAGGAGCTGGTACACGCCGGGTGACTCGGTCTGCAGATGGGCGAGGGTGATGAGCCAGGCGGCGGCGACCGAGGACGGGTAGTCGTGGACGAGCCCGCTCGTGTCGAGTTCCGTGCGGTGCCGCTCCAGCAGGGCGAGATAGCGGTCGACGGGCATCTGCGACGCCGCGTGCCAGGCGGCGGCGAGCTCGATCGCGAGCGGGAGGTCGCCGAGCGCGGACGCGAGCCGGTCCGCCTCGTCCTCGCCGAGGGTGGGGGAGCGGCGCATCAGCAGGTCGCGGCTCTCCTCGCGGCGGAACACGTCGACGGTGAGCGAGGTCGCCACGCCCTCCCAGGCCCGGTTGCGGGAGGTGACGATGACCTTCCCGTTGCCGCTCGTCGGGATGAACGGCCGTACGCCGTCGACGTCCTCGGCGTTGTCGAAGATCAGCAGCCACCGCCCGTACCGGTCGCCGTCCCTGAGCGCCTCCAGCACCCGTGGCACGGCGGTGCCCGGCTGCGGTCCGACCGTGAGCCCGAGCGCCCGGGCCAGAGCGGCGAAGGCCGACAGGACCATCGACTGCTGCTCGGCCGGTATCCACCACACCACGTCGAACTCGTGCTGGTGCTGGTAGACGTACTCGATGGCGATCTGCGACTTGCCGACCCCGCCAGTGCCGTGCAGCGCGTGCGGGAGGACCGCGGCGAGTTCGCCGTGCTCCAGCTGCTCGGCGACGGTGGCGAGCATGTCGGCGCGGCCGATGAAGTGCGCGTTGCGCGGCGGCATGGGCCCCTTGATGCCCGGCGGACCGTGGCGGCCGCCGGCGGGGCGGGACGGTTCGGGGTCCATGGCGCTGCCACCTTTCGAGTCCGGTCGCCGGTGTGCGGTGGGAAGCGGGCCGGGATGCTCCAGGGCCTCGCGGAGCCTGCGGGCGCGCCGGGCGTGCGGCCCGGAGAGGGCCTCCAGCACGGCGAGTTCCAGCCGCAGCCAGGCGCGGTCGGTGCCGGCCGGATCGGGCAGCGGCGCCAGATCGGGATCCGAGAGGGCCGCGCGCAGCCGCACCGCCCGCGGGTCGGGCCGGCCGGGCGGGAGCTCGGCGAGACAGGAGACGATCGCGGCGAGTTCGGAGCGGGTCCCGCCGGCCAGCAGCACCTCGCGCACCCCGTCGGCGAAGTCGACGCCGGCACCGTCGCGTCCGGGCCACTCCAGCAGCCCGCCCATCAGGATCTCCGCGAGGTGGTCCGGGCCCGACGAGGGCAGCATCAGCCGCTGGACCGCCCGGATCGTGTCCAACTCCAGCGGTACGGCGGCCAGTTGTGAGGCGAGTCGGCGAGCGGTGGGCGTGGCGAGGGAGGTGAAGGTGCGCACGGCCGCCTCGGCGCTGCCCGCACAGTACGTCAGTCCCGGCGCCGGGGGTTCCTTCGCGAGCGTGCCCGCCTGCACCACCTGGCAGCGCCGGCGCGCACCCGGGCCGCCGGCCACCAGGTCCGCCCAGCTCGCGAGGGACGCCGCCTTCAGGGACAGCACCGGGACGAGCACCTGGTCGCCGGCCCCACCCGCCGGCGGTGTGCGCAGCGGGTCGTCGAGTTCCTCGTCCGGCACCTGCGTCAGCGTCGTGTTGGCCCGTCCGAAGCCGCTGGCGGCGAGCGTCGCGGGGAAGGGGCGCAGGGCGGAGCGGTGGCGCAGATGCGTGGGCAGCAGATGGACGAGCGCACAGGGGCCGGCACCGGCCAGCCGGCGCAGCAGCCGGTCCGCGCCCACCGATGTCCATCCGTCGCCCAGACCGTCGGTGACCAGCAGGAACGCCCGTTCGCCCCGGGGGTCGAGCAGTTCGGCGGGGGAGGCGTGGCGGCCACCGGGCCGCAGGAGCGCGGCCGGACCGTCCGGGGACAGCGCCAGCGAGACGGTGCGTACGTCCCGGAACGCCCCGGACAGCGCGGCCTGTTCGGCCAGCCCCCGCGTCTCCCGTTCCCAGACCCGCATGGTCCGCCCGGCGTCCACGAGCACCACCAGGTCCAGCGCCCGCTCGGGAACGGGACGCAGCACGGGCAGCCAGGAGGCGCCGTCGAGGACGCGGTCCGCCGTGCGCTCCTCGTCCAGTTCGCGCAGATGGGCCGAGGGCCGGCGGCGGGCGAGCCGGCGCAGCGCACGGGCCAGCGGCAGGGTCCCCGACACGGCGGGTTCCCGGCGGCGCGGCTGGGGCAGGCGGGGCGGCGGCAGGGCGAGGACGACATCGCCGCCCGGATCGGGGCGGACATGCGGCGGAGCCTCGGACGGGTCGGCGCCGGACCCGCGGACGGCCGGCCCGGTGCCGCCCTCGGCCGTCCCGGGCCCGCTGCGCGCGGGCGGCCCGGCACCCGGGAGGGCGGTGGGCGGCGCGCCCGGGGCGGGCTCGGCGGGGGACGCGGACGCGGGCAGCGGGCGGTCGGCGGCGATCCAGAACGCGCCCAGCCAGGCGGCGTCGGCGAGTTCGGTCCACAGCACGTCGGGCGGCGCACCGTGCTCGGTGACCGGGGCGGTGCCGGGATCCGGGGCCGGAGGTGTCCCGGACGGCGGGCTCGGCGCCCCGGGCGTCGGTTGCCGTCGCGCCGCGCCGGTCCCCTCGGGGGCGTCCACTACTGCCCCTTGGACAGATCACGCAGCAGCGTCTCGATCAGCGCCTTGCCGCGCGACCCTCCGGGGAACCCTTTCTGCGTGATGAGCTGCGCGGCGTTGAGGAGCTGGTCGACCGAGTGCGTGCCGCCGTTGCCGAGCCGCAGCGCGAAGTCCTCCACGAGTTCCACCAGCCCGTCGGGGCGGTGGCGCAGATGCCCCTCGACGATCGCCAGCAGCAGCTCCGGGGTCGGTGGCCGCATCTCCAGGGGCAGACAGCGCCGCCGGAAGGCGGCCGGGAACTCCCGCTCCCCGTTGCTGGTCATGACCACGATCGGGAACTCCGCGCACTCGACGCGCCCGCGCTGCACCACCGTGCGGCCCTGCGGGTCGTCCGTGTGCACCTCGACCTGCTGGGCACCGGTGCGCACCAGCTCGGGAATGTCGAACGAGCCGTTCTCCAGCACGTGCAGCAGGTCGTTCGGCAGGTCGATGTCCCCCTTGTCGAGCTCGTCGACGAGCAGGATCCTCGGCCGCCGGTACGGCAGCAGCGCGGTGCCGAGCGGCCCCAGGGTCAGGAACTCCCCGACCGACGCCCTCGGCGGGTCGCCCTCACCCGGCCCGTCCCCGTCGGCCGCCGTGCCGTCGCCGCCGGTGCGCGCCGCGAGTTCCGCGACCGTCTGGGCCCGCCCGATCGCGTCGTAGTCGTAGAGGCCGCTGCGCAGCGTCGAACGGCTCACGATCGACCACTGGAGCACCCGTCCCAGCCCCAGCTCCCGGGCGATGAGATAGGCCAGCGTCGACTTGCCGATCCCCGGCGGCCCGGTCACCAGCAGGGGGCGGCGCAGCAGGATCGCCGCGTTGACGACGTCGATCTCGGCCTCGCCGAGCTGGGCGACCCGGTTGCTGGCGCCGAGCCGCCGGGCGGATCCGGCGTCCCACTGGTCGGGCTGCGGCAGGGGCGGTCCGCCTCTGAACTGCCGCCAGGGCGGGGCCTTGGGCAGGGGCGCGGGCTCGCCTTCGGGGGACTGTCCGGTGGCGTGGAACACCCGCCATCCGTCACCGGGGCGGGCCGGTCCGGTGGTCATCAGGGTGCCTCCTCGGCGGTCGGCGAACGGGATGCCCCGGAGGGACCGGGCGCCGTGGGCGGATGCCCGGGCGGGACCGGGCCGGGGCCGGGGAAGGGGCCGGGCGGTACGCCCGGCCCGGCGCGTCCCGGCTGGCAGTCGACGATCCGGTCGGGGTCGTCCCACAGACAGGCGACATGCCGGCCGAGGAACACCTCCCCGTCCGCGTCCGCCTCGGCGCGCGCCCGCATCTCCTGCACCCGGCGCGGTACGCCGTGCGCGGCCCGGGTGCCGTCCAGCAGCTCCGCGAACGTCTCCCGGCTGCGCGGCTCCAGCTTGCCGCGACGGTCCCACAGAGCGAGTCCGAACCCCTCGGCGATGGCCCGCTTCAGCGCCGTCAGCGCCCTGCTGCCGCGCTTCGGCGCGTCGAGCGCCAGGGCGGTGTAGGGCGCCGAGCCGTGCTGGCGGTGGGTCAGGGAGCGCGACCAGAGGTCCATCGGGACCTCGCCGTGCGTCCAGTGGTGCAGCCGGGTGCCGTGCTGGTGCAGTTCCTGCCAGCGCTGCCGCCACCGGTTGGCGATGAACGGATCGTGGGAGACCCGCCGCAGCCGGTCGAGGCTGCGCAGATGCACGCAGTAGCGGGGCCCGATCGCCGCCGCCGCGGGACCGTCCGAGCCGATCTCCAGCCGGGCGACGTCATGGTTGAGCAGCAGATACGGCAGGATGAACTCGACGAACGGCGGCAACTGGTCGGCCGGGTCCGCCCGCGAGGCGGCCCACAGCCGTTCCCCCTCGGCCAGCGCGCGTTCCACCGCCGCGCCGAGTCCGTCCATACGCGTCTCGGTGGCCTCCCCGGCGCGGGGCGCCCAGTGTCCCGCGAGGTCGTTGATCCAGTAACGGACCGTCACGTCCTCGCTGCCGTCCCCGGCCGGCTCGACCATGATCAGCAGGGCCCGGGGCACCCGGGGGTCGGCCTGCCACAGGTCGCGTGCCTGGCGCCGGCGCAGCAGGGCGGGCAGACAGTCGTGGTCGCGGGCCCACCGCTCCGCCCACTCCTGGCAGCGGCGGGCCGCCGTCTCGTCCGTGATCCCGGCCGCCACCCATTCGACGGCGACGACCGACGGCGGTATGCGGTCGGGGGGAGCGTTGAAGTCGACGAGGGCGTCGAACAGGTCGAGCGGTGTGGTGGGGTCGCCGGGGACGGGAAAGCCGAGTTCGAAGCCGATGCTGTCGCGCAGCCGGTGCATCTCCCGCGGTCCGGTCCGCTCCAGCATCAGCAGTCTCTGGACGCGACGGTGTTCGTCGGCGGTGAAGGGGCTGGGGAGCTGCGGGAACGCCTGCGCCCCCGCGGACGAGGAGTGGGCGAGGCCGTTGCGGTCCGCGGTGCCGGTGGGGGCCGGGCCGGGCGGCGCGAGGGTGGTCGGGAGGCGGGAGGCGTGATGGTTGGCCCCGGTCGCGGCCGGTGGCGTCAGGAACGGCTGCAGGCGCCGCCAGAGCGACTCCCTGCGCGGTTCGTCGTACCAGCCGACGACGGTGCACAGGGTGGAGGCCCGCCCGAGGGGATCCACGCTCACATGGCGGGCCACCTCGACCCGGAAGGCGGGGAGCGTTCCCTCCCACAACTCGGGGGATAGTCCGAGGTGTTCGCCGACGGTCCGTCGGCAGGTGCCCTCGTCGAGGAAGCGGCAGCGCGTCAGTTCGTCGACGACGGCACCCACGAACTCGTCCCGCTCCGCACCCGCCAGCCCGCCCGCCTCAGCCACCGGATCTCCCCCCGGACACACCCATCCGATCAGAGCAGTAGGACGAAATTACCATGTGATCTGACGCTGAGTAAGATCCGGTCACCCACCCGATGCCCTTGCGCTGGAGCGCACTTCACGTTGAAGACTCGCCTTGAGCCGGACCGCCCACGGGTCCGGACGGACGAGAGGAGCCGGCATGAAGTACCGCACCCTCGGCACCGACCCCGCCACCCGGCGCGAGGTCAGTGTGCTCGCGCTCGGCGCGATGCTGTTCGGGTCGGTGACCGACGAGGAGACGTCGTTCGCGATCCTCGACCGCTACGTCGAGGCCGGCGGCAATTTCGTCGACACCTCCGACAACTACGCGTTCTGGGTGGACGGCGGGCAGGGCGGCCAGAGCGAGGAACTGCTCGGCCGCTGGCGGCGCAGCCGGGGCGTCGGCGACGAGATCGTCCTCGCCACCAAGCTCGGCGCCCGCCCGCTCGCCCCCGGCACCGGCTACACCGACAACCCCGAGGGGCTCTCGGCGAAGGTGATCCGCGAGTCCGCCGAACGCAGCCGGGACCGGCTCGGCGTGGCGAGGCTGGACCTGCTCTACGCGCACATCGACGACCACACCGTGCCGCAGGGCGAGACCGTCGAGGCGTTCGCGGAACTCGTCGCCGAGGGCACGGTCGGTCTGCTGGGGGTGAGCAACCAGGCGATGTGGCGCGTGGAGCGGGCCCGTGCCCTCGCCGCGGCGGCCGGCCTGCCCGGCTACGAGGTGCTCCAGTACCAGCACAGCCATCTGCGCCCGCGCACCGACATCCCCGACGACCTCTTCCCGGACGGCGGCCTCGGCCACGCCGGCGCGGAACTCCTCGGCTATCTGCGGGCCGAGCCCGGTCTGACCCTCGTCGCGTACTCGCCGCTGCTCAAGGGGGCGTACACCCGCGAGGACCGGCGGCTGCCCGCCGACTACGACCACCCGGGCACCCCGGCCCGGCTCGCCGCGCTGCGCGAGGTGGCGAGGGAGACCGGCGCCACCGCCAACCAGGTCGTCCTGGCCTGGCAGATGGGCGGCGAGCTGCCGATCGTTCCGCTGGCCGGCGCGTCCTCCGTGGCCCAGCTCGAGGAGAACCTCGCCGCCGTGGACCTGGAACTGACCGAGGACCAGCGGGCCCGGCTGGACACCGCACACTGATGACCGAGGAGTAACCAAGGGGGCTACGCTGGGATCATGCCCTCCCCCCGCCGTACCGCCCGACAGGCCGATCTGCTGGAACGACTCGTCGCGCTGCTCACGGCGGAGGGGTTCGCCACCCTCACCCTCGACGACCTCGCCGAGCGGCTGCGCTGCTCGAAGACCACGCTCTACCAGCTCGCCCGCAGCAAGCAGGGGCTGGTCGTCGAGGCGGTCAAGCACTACTTCCGCGGTGCGACGGAGGCCGTGGAGAAGCGGGTGGCCCAGACGGTGGATCCCTCCGACCGGGTCCGGGTCTATCTGACCACCGTGGCCGAACAGCTGCGTCCGCTCTCGCGCCGCTTCCTCGACGACGTGGCGGACTTCCCGCCCGCCCGCGAGGTGTACGAGGCCAACACGCGCATGGCCGCGGAGCGGGTGCGGCAGCTCATCGCCGAGGGTGTCTCAGGCGGCGCCTTCAGGGACGTGCACACCGCGTTCGTCGGCGAGGTCGCCGCCGCCACCATGCGGCAGATCCAGCAGGGCGAGCTGAAGGCCCGCACCGGACTGTCCGACGCGGAGGCCTACGAGCAGCTCGCGTCGCTGATCGTGCACGCCGTCTCGTCCTGACACCGCTCGTCCCGGGCCCCGGTCGACCGGTGCGGTCGGGGTGCCGGGGCGCGCCCGCGTGCCGTACGCTGAATGATACGTTCGTACGCACTCCAGTATCATTCCCGGTACTGCTCCCCGCACTACTTCGTGGAGGTCACCATGCCTGCCACTCGCGCCCTGCCGACCGAGGAGGCCGTCGAGCTCATCCAGCTCACGCGCACCCTCGCCGCCAAGGAACTCGCACCCCGGGTCGCCGACGCGGAGGCGGACGGGGCGTTCCCCCGGGACGCCTTCCGCACCCTCGGCCGCAGCGGTCTGCTCGGACTGCCGTTCGCCGAGGAGTACGGCGGGGCGGGGCAGCCGTACGAGGTCTACCTCCAGGTGCTGGAGGAAGTCGCCGCGGTCTGGTCGAGCGTCGCCGTGGGCATCTCCGTGCACGCCCTGTCCTGCTTCCCGCTCGCCCGCTTCGGCACCGACGCGCAGCGGCGCAGATGGCTGCCCGACATGCTCGGCGGTGAGCTGCTCGGCGCGTACTGCCTGTCCGAGCCGCACGCCGGCTCCGACCCGGCGGCGATGCTGACCCGCGCCGTCCGCGACGGCGACGACTACGTCCTGAACGGCGCCAAGGCCTGGACCACCCACGGCGGACACGCCGACTTCTACACGGTCATGGCCCGCACCTCCGAGGACCGCAGCCACGGCATCTCCTGCTTCCTGATCCCCGCGGACACCCCGGGGCTCAGCGCCGACCCGCCGGAGCGCAAGATGGGGCTGACCGGCTCGGCCACCGCCACCATGCGGCTGGACGACGTCCGGGTGCCGGCCGAGCGGCTCATCGGGGAGGAGGGACAGGGCCTGAAGATCGCACTGGCCTCCCTCGACCACGGCCGGCTCGGCATCGCCGCCGTGGCCTGCGGCCTCGCCCAGGGCGCCCTCGACCACGCCGTGCGCTACGCCCGGGAGCGGGAGACCTTCGGCAAGCCGATCATCGAGCACCAGGGGCTGGCGTTCGTCCTGGCCGACATGGGCGCCGCGATCGAGTCGGCGCGGGCCACCGCGCTGTCCGCCGCGCGGCTGAAGGACCTCGGTCTGCCCTTCACACGCGAGGCGTCGATCGCCAAACTCGTGGCCACGGACAACGCCATGAAGGTGACCACGGACGCCGTGCAGGTCCTCGGCGGGTACGGCTACACCCGTGACTTCCCCGTCGAGCGCTATATGCGCGAGGCCAAGGTCATGCAGATCTTCGAAGGAACCAACCAGATCCAGCGCATGATCATCTCCCGTGCGCTGGACCGTAACGACGGCGGTGTGCTCACCGCCCTCGGCAAGGAGTGATGATGCAGCTCGCCCACACCGCCGCCCTCGTCACCGGCGGTGCCTCCGGCCTCGGCGCGGCCACCGCCAAGGCCCTCGCCGAGCGCGGCGCGCAGGTGTTCGCGCTGGACCTCAAGGACGGCGTCGACCGGGCCCCCGAGGTGGACGGCGTCACCTACGTCCCGACCGACGTCACCGACCCCGAGCAGGTCCGGGCCGCCGTCGCCGTCGCGGCGGACGCCGGCGTCCCGCTGCGCACGGTCGTCAACTGCGCCGGCATCGGCCCGTCCGCGCGGATCCTCGGCAAGAAGGGCGTCCACGACCTCGCCCTGTACGCCAAGGTCGTGCAGGTCAACCTGATCGGCACCTTCAACGTCCTCGCGCTCGCCTCCGAGGCCATCGCCGCCACCGAGGCCGACGAGCACGGGCAGCGGGGCGTGATCGTGAACACCGCGTCGATCGCCGCGTACGACGGCCAGGTCGGCCAGGCCGCCTACTCCTCCTCCAAGGGCGGCGTCGTCGGGCTGACCCTGCCGGCCGCCCGTGACCTCGCGCAGTACGGCATCCGGGTCTGCACCATCGCCCCGGGCATCGTGGAGACGCCGATGCTGGCCACCGTCTCCGAGGAGTTCCGCGCGGGCCTCGCGGCCGGCGTGCCCTTCCCGCACCGGCTGGCCCGGCCCGAGGAGTACGCGCAGCTCGCCCTGTCGATCATCGACCACGACTACCTCAACGGCGAGACCATCCGCATGGACGGCGCGCTGCGCATGGCCCCGCGCTAGGTGTGTCGATCACGAGCGTCGTTGACCCTCGTGATCAATACACCTAGCCCCTGACCAGCAACTGGAAGTCGAACGCGTACCGGGACGCGCGGTAGATGTGCGTCCCGTACTCGACCGGCCGGCCGGTGTCGTCGTACGCCGTGCGCTGCATGGTCAGCAGGGCCGCGCCCTCCTCCTCGCCGAGGATCCGGGCCTCCTCGGCGGTGGCCGAGCGGGCGCCGACGGTCTGCCGGGCGCTGTGCAGGGTGATGCCGGCCGAGCGCATCAGGTGGTACAGGCCGGTCGCCTCCAGCCGCTCGGTGTCCAGGCCGAGCAGGACGGGGGGCAGGTAGTTGCACAGATACGCGACCGGCTCGCCGTGCGCCGAGCGCAGCCGCTCCAGCAGCGTGACCTCGGCGCCCTCCGCGATCCCCAGGGCGGCCGCGACATCGGCGGCGGCGGGGACGCGTTCGTTGCGCACGACCCGCGTGGTGGGTCCCTGTCCGGCCGCCTCCAGGTCGTCGTAGAGGCTGCTGAGCTCCAGCGGCCGCTTCACCTGGCTGTGCACGACCTGGGTGCCGACCCCCCGGCGGCGCACCAGCAGTCCCTTGTCGACCAGCGACTGGATCGCCTGGCGGACCGTGGGGCGGGACAGGCCCAGCCGGGTCGACAGATCGATCTCGTTGCCCAGCAGGTTGCCCGGGGCGAGCGCGCCGTGCTCGATCGCCGACTCCAGTTGCTGGGCGAGCTGGTAGTAGAGCGGCACCGGGCTGGAGCGGTCGAGCGCGAAGGGCAGCCCGTCCAGGGCCGAAGCGGCCACCGCGCGGGAACGTGCACCGGTCTTCGCCATCAAGGGCACCTCCTGTGTCGGCCGCGTGGCGGTTCGTCCGTTGCCGGCGCCCGGACCGACGGAACGATCGCTGAATCTCCCCGAATCGTCCACACGTGCGAGCGGTACGTCTGGATGCGGGGGATAATGATCGGCTCCTAGGGTGATCGGGGATCTGGCGTCTCCCAGGTGTAGGTCCCGGTGACCTCCGCTGTCAATGGTTTGTTCTTACATTCGGACCTGCTCGTGAAATGATGTCTTAACAAAGTATTGACAGGGGGCCTGGCAAGGGATTGGATCCCGTCCCAGCAGTGCACGGCCGAGTCCACACATCGAACGGAAACCGAACAGTCGCGGACCCGGCCGCATGGCCCCACCCTGAGCAGTAACGGGCCCCCTCCAGAGATCCCCTCTCCCTTTCCAGGTCGTTCTCCCGTCGCACAGTGAGGTGCAGGAAAGATGGACAGCTCTTCGCCCCGTTCCCGCAGAATCGCCCCGGTCGTGGCCATGGCCGCGGCGGTGGCCCTGACCCTGGCGGGCTGCTCCAGCAGCTCCGGCGGCAAGAAGGCCGAGGAGAGCGCGGACGGCGCCTCCGCGGGCAAGGCGAGCACCCCGCAGATGACGGTCGCGCTGGTGACGCACCAGTCGCCCGGCGACACCTTCTGGGACATCGTCCGCAAGGGCGCCGAGGCCGCGGCGGCCAAGGACAACGTCAAGCTGATCTACTCCGCGGACCCGAACGCGGGCAACCAGTCCAACCTGGTCCAGAACGCCATCGACCAGAAGGTCGACGGCATCGCCATCACCCTCGCCAAGCCCGACGCCCTCAAGGGCGTGGTGGCCAAGGCGAAGGCCGCGAACATACCCGTCGTCGGCCTCAACTCCGGCGTGAGCGAGTGGCAGAAGCTCGGTCTGATGGAGTTCTTCGGCCAGGACGAGACCGTCGCGGGTGAGGCGCTCGGCAAGCGGCTCAACGAGGAAGGCGCCAAGAAGGCCGTCTGCGTCATCCAGGAGCAGGGCAACATCGGCCTGACCCAGCGCTGCGACGGTGTGAAGAAGACCTTCTCGGGCACCACCGAGGTCCTGAACGTCAACGGCACCGACATGCCGTCCGTGAAGTCCACGATCACCGCCAAGCTCACCCAGGACAAGTCGATCGACTACGTCGTCACGCTCGGCGCCCCCTTCGCCCTGACCGCCGTGCAGTCGGCCTCCGACGCCGGCAGCAAGGCGAAGATCGCCACCTTCGACCTGAACAAGGACCTGACCGGAGCCATCAGCAAGGGCACGATCCAGTTCGCCGTCGACCAGCAGCCCTACCTCCAGGGCTACCTGGCGATCGACTCGCTGTGGCTCTACAAGAACAACGGCAACTACATGGGCGGCGGCGAGGCTCCGGTGCTGACCGGTCCGGCCTTCGTCGACAAGACCAACGTCGACAAGGTCGCCGCGTTCGCCGCGAAGGGCACCCGGTGATGAGCATGACTCACCACGCCGAGCCGGCGGTGACCACACCGCCGGCCTCCGGCCCGAGGAAGACCGACGGCCGGACCGCCGAACGCCCGCTGGCCCTCCGCGTGCTGGCCCGCCCCGAGGTCGGTGTCTTCCTCGGCGCGGTCGCGGTGTACGTGTTCTTCCTCATCACGGCCCCGCCGGTGCGCGAGGCCGGCTCGATGGCCAACATCCTCTACCAGTCGTCCACCATCGGGATCATGGCGCTGCCCGTGGCCCTGCTGATGATCGGCGGCGAGTTCGACCTCTCCTCCGGCGTCGCGGTGATCACCTCGGCGCTCACCGCGAGCATGCTCGCCTACCAGCTGAGCATGAACGTCTGGGTCGGCGTGGTCGTCGCGCTCGCGGTCTCCCTCGCCATCGGCTTCTTCAACGGCTGGATGGTGATGAAGACCGGGCTGCCCAGCTTCCTCATCACCCTCGGCACCTTCCTGATCCTGCAGGGCGTCAACCTCGCGGTGACCAAGCTGGTCACCACCAACGTGGCCACCGACGACATCAGCGACATGGACGGCTTCGACCAGGCGAAGAAGATCTTCGCCTCGTCCTTCGACATCGGCGGTGTCGAAGTGAAGATCACGATCTTCTACTGGCTGGCCTTCGCCGCGCTGGCCACCTGGGTCCTGCTGCGCACCCGGTACGGCAACTGGATCTTCGCGGTGGGCGGCAACAAGGAGTCCGCCCGGGCCGTCGGCGTCCCGGTGAACTTCACCAAGATCTCCCTGTTCATGCTGGTCGGCTTCGGTGCCTGGTTCATCGGCATGCACCAGCTCTTCACCTTCAACACCGTGCAGTCCGGCGAGGGCGTGGGCCAGGAGCTGATCTACATCTCCGCGGCCGTGATCGGCGGCTGTCTGCTGACCGGCGGCGCCGGCAGCGCGATCGGCCCGGTCTTCGGCGCCTTCATGTTCGGCATGGTGCAGCAGGGCATCGTCTACGCCGGCTGGAACCCCGACTGGTTCAAGGCATTCCTCGGCGTGATGCTCCTCGGCGCCGTCCTGATCAATCTGTGGGTCAGCCGCACGGCGACCCGGAGGTGACCCCATGACTTCCACCAACGGAACCGGCACCCACGGGGCCGTCATCGCGGACTCCGCCCCCGACACGGCGGACGGGGCGATCGTCGAACTGCGCAACGCCGGCAAGTCCTACGGCAACATCCGCGCGCTGCACGGCGTCGACCTCACGGTGTACCCCGGCAAGGTGACCTGTGTCCTCGGCGACAACGGCGCCGGCAAGTCCACCCTCATCAAGATCGTCTCCGGGCTGCACCAGCACACCGAGGGCGAGTTCCTCGTCGACGGCGCCCCGGTCCGCTTCAGCACCCCGCGCGAGGCGCTGGACAAGGGCATCGCCACCGTCTACCAGGACCTCGCGGTCGTGCCGCTGATGCCGGTGTGGCGCAACTTCTTCCTCGGCTCCGAGATGACCAGGGGCCCCTGGCCCCTGCGCCGCCTCGACATCGAGAAGATGAAGGAGACCGCCGACCACGAGCTGCGCGAGATGGGCATCGTTCTCGACGACCTGGAGCAGCCGATCGGCACCCTGTCGGGCGGCCAGCGCCAGTGCGTGGCCATCGCGCGGGCAGTGTACTTCGGCGCCCGGGTGCTGATCCTCGACGAGCCCACCGCCGCCCTCGGCGTCAAGCAGTCCGGCGTGGTGCTGAAGTACATCGCCGCCGCCCGCGACCGCGGCCTCGGCGTCATCTTCATCACCCACAACCCCCACCACGCCTACATGGTCGGCGACCACTTCAGCGTCCTGCGCCTCGGCACCCTCGAACTCTCCGCCGACCGCAGCGAGGTCAGCCTCGAGGAACTCACCAACCACATGGCCGGTGGCGCCGAACTCGCCGCACTCAAGCACGAGCTGGCCCAGGTCCGCGGCGTCGACACCGAGGAGCTCCCCGAGGAGGCGGACCTCACCGCCCCGGTGGCGGGCGGCGGCGAGGGGACGTCCTGACAGGACCGCACGCTTCCCGGTGCTTGCGCGCCGTCGCCGACAGGCGGCGGCGCGCACCCGTGCGTACGGGCGGTGCGCCGCGTCCGGAACCGACGGCGTGCCAAGGACGTTGAGGAGGACGGAAGGTGTACGGAGCAGCGGACGGGGAGGGTGCGATGCAGGAGGAACAGCAGGAGGTCACCGCGGAGGCGCGGCGCAAGGCGCGGTTCGGGGCGCTGCCCGAGCGGGTGCGCCCGCAGGACACCGTCGAGGAGCGCCCGGCCACTCCGCGGGACCCGGCGCGTGACGCGTACGACCCGGACGAGTGGATGGTCCGCTACTGCCTGTGAGGGCGGCCCCCGGTCGGGGGCCGCCCTCGGCAAGGCGACGATGAGGTGACGCGGGTCAGGAGGCCCGGACCTCCGCGATCGTCACGGGCCGGTGCTCGTGCAGCGAGAGCGTGCAGGCCTCCGCGATCCAGCCCGCCTCCAGGGCGTCCTCGATCGTGCAGGGCGAGGGCCGGGTGCCGGCCACGACCTCGGTGAACGCGGTGAGTTCGGCGCGGTAGGCGGCCGTGAAGCGGTCCATGAAGAAGTCGTGCGGGGTGCCGGCCGGGAAGGTGACCCCGGGTTCCACCGAGCGCAGCGGCAGCTTGTCCTCCAGGCCCACGGCGATGGAGTCGGTGAAGCCGTGGATCTCCATGCGGACGTCGTAACCCCGGGCGTTGTGGCGGGAGTTGGAGATCACGGCGATGGTGCCGTCGTCGAGCGTGAGCAGCGCGCCGGTGGTGTCGGCGTCGCCCGCCTCCTTGATGTAGTCGGCGCCCCGGTTGCCGCCCACCGCGTACACCTCGGTGACCTCACGGCCCGTCACCCAGCGGATGATGTCGAAGTCGTGGACCGAGCAGTCGCGGAAGATGCCCCCGGAGGCGGCGACGTACGCGGCCGGCGGCGGCGCCGGGTCCAGGGTCGTGGAGCGGACGGTGTGCAGTGTGCCGAGCTCACCGGAGGCCACGGCGGCCCGCGCGGCGACGAACCCGGCGTCGAAGCGCCGGTTGTAGCCGATCTGGATGGGCACGTCCTTGCCCTGGACGGCCTTGAGGACCTCGACGCCCTCGCTCATGGTCTTCGCGACGGGCTTCTCGCAGAACACGGGGATGCCGGCCTCGACACCGGCCAGGATCAGCGCGGGGTGGGCGTCGGTCGCCGCGGCGACGACGATGCCGTCCACCCCGGCGGCCAGCAGGGCCTCCGGAGAGTCCACGACCTCGGCGCCGAACCGCTCCGCGGCGGCCTTGGCCGCCTCCGCGAAGGGGTCGGTCACGACGAGGGACTCGACGGCGTCGAGTCCGGAGAGGGTCTCGGCGTGGAAGGCGCCGATGCGGCCGAGGCCGAGGATTCCGATGCGCATGGGGGTGCAGCTCCTAGAAAGGTCTTACAACAGCGGCTCAGCACTGTCATTCTTGTCATGACAAACCCGTCGAACAACCGGCAGGCGGCCATCAAAAACCCCTCAGGCGACGCCGGGCACCTACGAGAGCGACTGCCAGGAGCCTTCCGTGGGCCATCCCTTCCCCCTCCGTGAGATCGCCCGTCAGGCGGGCGTGAGCGAGGCCACCGTCGACCGGGTCCTCAACGGCAGGGGAGGGGTGCGCGAGTCCACCGCCCAGGAGGTGCGGCGGGCCATCGCCGAGCTGCACCGGCAGCGCACCCAGGTCCGGCTCGTCGGCCGGACCTTCATGGTGGACATCGTGATGCAGGCGCCCGAACGGTTCACCACCGCCGTCCGGGCCGCCCTGGAGGCCGAGCTGCCCTCGCTGCACCCGGCCGTGCTGCGCTCCCGCTTCCACTTCCGGGAGACCGGACCGGTCGGCGAGCAGATCGCCGTCCTCGACCGGATAGCCCGGCGCGGCTCGCAGGGCGTGATCCTCAAGGCGCCGGACGTCCCCGAGATCACCGCCGCCGTGGGCCGGCTGGTCGCCGCCGGCATCCCGGTCGTCACCCTCGTCACCGATCTGCCCGCGAGCGCCCGGCTCGCCTACGTCGGCATCGACAACCGGGCCGCCGGCGCCACGGCCGCGTACCTCATGGGCCAGTGGCTGGGCGAGCGCCCCGGCCATGTCCTCACCAGCCTGTCCAGCGGGTTCTTCCGCAACGAGGAGGAGCGTGAGATGGGCTTTCGCGGGGTGATGCGGGCCCGGCACCCCGGCCGCGCCCTGGTGGAGATCACCGAGGGGCAGGGACTGGACGCCACCCAGTACGACCTCGTCCGGGCCGCCCTGGCGCGGGACCCCGGGATCCGTGCGGTGTACTCCATCGGCGGCGGGAACCTCGCCACCCTGAAGGCCTTCGCCGACGCGCGCCGTGAGTGCGCCGTGTTCGTGGCGCACGACCTCGACCACGACAACACCCGGCTGCTGCGCGACCAGCGGCTGTCCGCGGTCCTCCATCACGACCTGCGTCAGGACATGCGCGAGGCCTGCCACACCGTGATGCGGGCCCATGGCGCCCTGCCGCCCGCCGGACCGACCCTGCCCTCCGCGATCCAGGTGGTGACCCCGTACAACATGCCCCAGGCGGCGGGCGGCTGACCGGGGAGGTGCTCAGAGGTCGATCGCGTACGCCTTGCGCAGGGTCTCGTGGACCGTCCAGGTCGTCCGGTCGCCCTCCCGCAGTACCGCCAGGTCGCCCGGACCGACGGTGAGGGTGGGGCCGCCCTCGATCTCGATGGTCGCCGAACCGCTGATCACGACGAACAGCTCGTCCGCCTCCGTGTCGGTGACGACCCCCGGAGTGATCTGCCAGACACCCCTGATCCGCCGGCCGTCCGCGGACTCCCACACGACCTTCCCGGTCACCTCGGGGGTGCCGGAGACGATCTGCGCCGGGTCGAGCGGTTCGGGTTCGAGGGCGGCGTCGGGGATGTGCAGAGCGAAGCTGTGGGTCATGCGGCGACCCTAGCGGGGCCGCTCGCCCCCGCGGTGTGGACACTGTGTGCGGTATCCGCCGGGCCGCGCGGACGATTCGTCGCGACTGGCAGGCGGGGCGGGGCCGGGTGATCGTTGAGGCCATGGCGGACGACACGGCGGACCCGGACCGGTCCCACGGGCACGACGCCCACGAGACGATCCTCTTCGGCGGGGTCTACGGCGCCGTCCTCGCGTGCTCCATGGTCGCCGCGCTCACCCAGTACGGATACGCCTCCCCGGCCAGGCGCCGCTACGACGCCCTCTGGCTGCTGATCACCGCCGGCGCCTCGGCCCTCGCGCACGGGTACGCCCACTACATCGCCGAGCGTGCCCCGCACCGCCGCTGGGACGCGCTGCGCGCCCTGCGTGACGAATGGCCCCTGGTCGCGGCGGTCGTGCCGACGGTGGTGGTGCTGGCGGGCGCGGGCTGGGGCTGGTGGCCGGCGAACGGGGTGGAGTACCCGGCGTTCTCCCTCAACATCGCCCTGCTGTTCGCCCTCGGGCTGGTCACGGCCCGCCGCGCACACCGCTCCTGGGCAGCCGCCGCGCTGATCGGGGTGCTGGACGCGCTGCTCGGCATGGTCGTGGTCGTGGCCAACGCCGTCATCAAGTGACCGACAAAATTGTTGACAATCTTGTTTGGCTAGATTTAGGTTCGACAGGCACTCACTCAGGGAGGGCACATGCCGAAAGAAGCCCGTCCGAGCACCGGGGAGCAGGCCAAGCAGCATGCGCTCGCGCAGTTGCGGCAGGCGATCCTGCACGGCGAGATGGCACCGGCGCAGCGGCTGGTGGAGAACGAGCTCGCCGAGCAGTTCGGTGTGACACGGGCCAGCATCCGCGCGGCACTCATCGATCTGGAGTCCCAGGGACTCGTCGAGCGGATCCGCAACCGCGGCTCGCGGGTGCGGGTGGTGACCGTGGACGAGGCGGTCGCCATCACCGAGTGCCGCATGGTCCTCGAAGGACTGTGCGCGGCGAAGGCGGCCGTGGAGGCCAGCGACGAGCAGTTGATCCAGCTCACCGAGCTGGGGACGGCGATGACCAAGGCCGTCGCCGACGGCGAGCCGGTCACCTACTCCGACCTCAACCACGAACTGCACGTCCGCATCCGGGAGTTCTCCGGCCAGCGGACCGCGCAGGAGCTGCTGGAGCGGCTGAACGCCCAACTGGTGCGCCACCGCTTCCAGTTGGCGCTCAGGCCCGGGCGTCCGCAGCAATCCCTGAACGAGCACCTGACCATGATCGAAGCGATCCGGGCCAGGGACCCGCAGGCGGCCGAGGCGGCCGTCCGCGCCCACCTCAGCAGTGTGATCGAGGCGCTGCGCGACTGATCACGGCTGCGCGAGGCGGGCGCCCACCTGTCACCAAGGAGAAAACAGCATGACCCAGGCCAACGCGCCCGCCAGCCCACCCCGATCCACCCTCGTCGTCACCGCGCACGCCGGGGACTTCGTGTGGCGCGCGGGCGGCGCCATCGCCCTGGCGGCCTCGCGCGGCGAGAAGGTCACCATCGCCTGTCTGACCTTCGGTGAGCGCGGGGAGTCCGCCAAGGCGTGGCGCGAGGGCAGGAAGCTCGACGAGATCAAGGCGATCCGCCGGGACGAGGCCGAGCGCGCCGCCGCCACCCTGGGCGCGGAGGTCCGCTTCTTCGACGCCGGCGACTATCCGCTGGTCGCCTCCGCCGAGCTGACCGACCGTCTCGTCGCCGTCTACCGCGAGACCCAGCCCGACGTCGTGCTCACCCACCCCTCCGAGGACCCGTACAACGGCGACCACCCGGCCGCCCACCGGATGGCCCTGGAGGCCCGGGTCCTCGCGCAGGCCATCGGCTACCCCGGCGAGGGCGAGATCATCGGCGCCCCGCCGGTCTTCTACTTCGAGCCGCACCAGCCCGAGATGAGCGGCTTCCGGCCCGAGGTCCTGCTCGACATCACCGAGGTCTGGGACACCAAGCGCAAGGCCATGGAGTGCCTCGGCGCCCAGCAGCACCTGTGGGACTACTACACCGACCTCGCCGTGCGCCGGGGCGTCCAGCTCAAGCGCAACGCCGGCCCCAACCTGGGCCTCGCCCACAGGACGATGGCCGAGGCGTTCATGCGCCCCTACCCGCAGATCGCGAAGGAGCTGGCGTGAGCGAGCTGAGGCGCAGCGGAGGCTGGGCGGCCGCGGAGCGCAGCGGAGTGGGCACCCGGCCGCAGCGGAACCGAAGCGGAGCTCCGCAGAAGGAGGAGGCGTGAGCGGCGTGATCGTCACCGGGCCGCCGAAGGCGGAGCGGAGGGACGTCGACGCGCTGGCCGCCTTCGGGGTGGCCACCGTGAGCGAGGCGATGGGGCGGACCGGGCTGCTCGGGCCGGAGATCCGGCCGATCCAGCAGGGGGTGCGGATGGCGGGCACCGCCGTCACCGTGCTGAGCTGGCCCGGCGACAACCTCATGATCCACGCGGCCGTCGAGCAGTGCGGCGAGGGCGACGTCCTGGTCGTCACCACCACCTCGCCGTCCACCGACGGCATGTTCGGCGAGCTGTTCGCGACCGCGCTCCGGCGGCGCGGGGTCCGCGGGCTGATCATCAACGCGGGCATCCGGGACACCCAGGAGCTGCGCGAGATGGACTTCCCGGCCTGGTCCCGCGCGGTCTCCGCCCAGGGCACGGTGAAGGCCACCGGCGGTTCGGTCAATGTGCCCGTGGCGATCGACGGCCAGGTGATCCGTCCCGGCGACGTGATCCTCGCCGACGACGACGGCGTCGTGGTCGTCCCGCGCGAGCGCGCCCGGGCCGCGGCACAGGCGTCCGAGGCCCGCGAGGCCAAGGAGGCCCGCTCCCGTGCCGCCTTCCTCGACGGCGAACTCGGCCTGGACCGCTACGGGTTGCGGGAGACGCTGAAGCAGCTGGGCGTGGAGTACCGCACGTACGAGGAGTACACGGGGGAGCGGCAGTGAGCTCCCTGTCCGAGGGGGTGCCGTGTCTGCTGATGCGGGGCGGCACCTCCAAGGGCGCGTATTTCCTCGCCGACGACCTCCCGGCCGAACCCGCCCTGCGCGACCAGCTGTTGCTGCGGGTGATGGGCAGCCCGGACGAGCGCCAGATCGACGGCCTGGGCGGCGCCCACCCGCTCACCAGCAAGGTCGCGGTGGTGTCCCGGTCCGCCGACCCGAGGGCCGACGTCGACTATCTCTTCCTTCAAGTCGCCGTCGAACGGCCCGAGGTGACCGATCGTCAGAACTGCGGCAACATCCTGGCCGGCGTCGGCCCGTTCGCCGTGGAGCGCGGACTCGTCGAGGCGGGGGAGACCGAGACCGCCGTACGGATCCGCATGGTCAACAGCGGCGACTACGCGACGGCCACCTTCCCCACCCCCGGCGGCCGGGTGCGCTACACCGGTGACGCCGAGATCTCCGGCGTGCCCGGGACGGCCGCGCCGGTCGTGATCGAGTTCCCGGCCGGCGAGCGTCCCCTGCTGCCCACCGGCAACGCCCGGGACATGATCGACGGCACGCCGGTGACGTGCGTGGACAACGGCATGCCGACCGTGCTGATGCTCGCCGCGGACCTCGGCGTCACCGGCTACGAGTCGCCCCGCGACCTGGAGGAGGATCCGGCCCTCGCCGACCGGCTGCGCGCGATCCGGCTGACGGCGGGCCGGCTGATGGGCCTCGGTGACGTCTCCGACGCGACCGTCCCCAAGCTCACCCTGCTCGCCCCGCCCCGCGCCGGGGGCGCGGTCACCACCCGCACCTTCATCCCCGTGCGCTGTCACACCTCGATCGGTGTCCTCGGCGCGGCGGGCGTCGCGGCGGGGCTGCGGATCGAGGGCGGGGTGGCGCACAAGGCGGCCGTGCCGCCCGCCGACGGTGACCGAATGCGCATAGAACATCCCACCGGCTTCCTCGACATCGACATTACCCTCGGCACCACCCCCGAGGGTCTGCCCACCGCCCGTCGCACCGCCGTGGTCCGCACGGCCCGCAAGATCTTCGACGGCACGGTCTTCCCCACTGGAGGTCAACGATGACTCCGCCGCTCGGCGACATCGCCCACATCGGCCACGCCCAGCTGTTCACCCCGGACCTGGACGCCAGCGTCGCCTTCTTCACCGACTACCTGGGCCTCACGGTCGTCGGCGAGAACGGCGACACGGTCTTTCTGCGGACCTTCGACGACTACGAGCACCACAGTCTGGTCCTCACCGCCCGCGAGCGGCCCGGCCTCGGCAGGCTCGCCCTGCGCACCTCCGCCGAGGAGGCGCTCCACCGTCGTGTCGAGGCGATCGAGGCGGCGGGCGGGGCGGGGAAGTGGGTCGAGGACGAACCCGGCCTCGGCAGGCTGTACGTCACCGCGGACCCGGACGGCCATGAGCACGCCCTGTACTGGGAGAGCGAGCACTACCGGGCCCCCGAGGAGCTGAAGCCGGCGCTGAAGAACCAGCCGCAGGCCAAGCCCAACCGGGGGGTGGGGGTGCGGCGCCTGGACCACGTCAACTTCCTCGCCGCCGACGTCCTCGCCAACGCCGAGTTCCAGCAGAACGTGCTCGGCGCCCGGCCCACCGAGCAGATCAGGCTCGACAACGGCACGATCGCGGCGCGCTGGCTGACGTACACGAACAAGTCGTACGACGTCGTCTACACCTCGGACTGGACCGGCAGCGCCGGACGGCTGCACCACATCGCCTTCGCGACAGACACCCGTGAGGACATCCTGCGGGCCGCCGACCTCGCCATCGACACGGGTGTCTTCATCGAGACGGGTCCGCACAAGCACGCCATCCAGCAGACGTTCTTCCTCTACGTCTACGAGCCCGGCGGCAACCGCATCGAGCTGTGCAACCCGCTCACCCGGCTGGTGCTGGCGCCCGACTGGCCGCTGATCACCTGGACCGAGGAGGAGCGCAGGAAGGGCCAGGCCTGGGGTCTGCAGACCATCGCCTCCTTCCACACGCACGGGACGCCGCCCGTCGACTGAGCGGCCGCCGAACGACGTTCGATCATCCCCCGCTGATTGTCGATGAGATTGTTGACAAAAGCGTTGACACTTTTCGGCGTGGGTCCTTAGCGTCTGAGGACCCACCCCGCTCGAGAGGGAAACAACGATGTCCTCCTCCCCCAACCCGGCCGCGCGCGGCAGCAGACTGGCCCTCCTGGTCGTCGGCCTGTGCTGGCTGGCCGTCCTGTTCGACGGCCTCGACATGTTCGTCTACGGCTCGGTGCTGCCGCACCTGCTGGAGACGAAGACCTTCGGCCTCACCCCGGACACGGCCGGTGACCTGGGCAGCTACGCCACCTTCGGGATGCTGGTCGGCGCCCTCACGGCGGGCACGGTCGCCGACCGCGTCGGGCGCAAGAAGCTGATGGTCGGCTGCGTGGTCCTGTTCTCGCTGGCGTCCGGGGTGTGCGCGCTGGCCGGCGGCGTCGAGGTCTTCGGACTCGGCCGGACCCTCGCGGGCGTCGGCCTCGGCGGGCTGCTGCCCACCGCCATCAGCATGGTCTCCGACTACGCCCCGCGCGGCCGTACCGCCGTCACCATCGGCCTGCTGATGACCGCCCACCACGCCGGCGGCATCCTCTCCGCCTATGTCGCCAAGTGGCTGATCGACCCCGTCGGCTGGCGCGCGGCCTTCTGGGTCTGCGTGGCACCACTGCTGTTCGCCCCGGTGCTCGCCAAGTTCCTGCCCGAGTCGCTGAGCTTCCTCGTCGCCAAGGGCCGCACCCAGGAGGCGACGGCGCTCGCCGGCCGCTACGACGTCGAAGTGCCCGCCGTGAAGTCGGCCCGCACGTCCGCCGCCGACCGCTTCGACGCCCTCGCCGCACTCTTCCGCGGCGGCGAGTGGATCCAGACCCTGCTGTACTGGCTGGCCTCCTTCGGCGGTCTCCTCCTGGTCTACGGCGTCGCCACCTGGCTGCCGACCCTGATGCGCGCCGAGGGCTACGCGCTCGCCAACGCCCTGACCTTCGTCGTCGTCTTCAACCTCGGCGGCATCGTGGGCATGCTGGTCGCCGGCCGCGCCGCCGACCGCTTCGGCGCCCCGCGCATCTCGGCGGTCTGGTTCGCGCTCACCGCCGCCGGTGTCTTCCTGCTCAGCGTCCACATGTCGACCGCGATCACGATGATCGTCGTCTTCCTCACCGGTGTCTTCCTCAACAGCGCCCAGACGATGATCTACGCCACGGTGTCGATCCGCTCGAACCCCGACAACCGTGCCACCGCCGTCGGCTGGACCTCCGGCATGGGCCGCTTCGGCGCCGTCTTCGGCCCCTGGCTCGGCGGCCAGCTGCTCGCCGCGGGCAACGGCGACTGGGGCTTCACCGCCTTCGCGCTCGCCGGTGTCTCGTCGATGGTCTTCATCGGCATCGCCGCCCTGCGCACCGCCCGGCAGACGCCCGTCACCTCCGGCCAGGAGCTGGTGGGCGCGCACTGACTTTCCAGGGGCGCGAACAACCCCACGCACCCGACGCGCAGACACCCGGAGGACACCGGAACGCCGGCCCCGTACCTCGTGTGCGGTGGCCGGCGTTCGGGGTGCGGAGCACGGCGTACGGGGTCACGCTCGTTGTATGGGTGAGCGTTGGGAGGTCCGCCGCGGGGGACCGGCGGACGCCGCGCACCGGGTGCTGATGATCCCGGGCGGACTGTGCACGACCGAGTTCTGCGCGGACGTCATGGCCGAGCCCGCGGTGGCCGGCCTCGGCACGGTCGCGGTGACCCTGCCGGGCTTCGGCCGCACCGAGCCGCCCGAGGACGTGTCCATGGAGCACTACGCCCGGCTGATGGCGGACTTCGCCGCCGAGACGGGCTGCGAGACCGTCGTGGGACACAGCCTGGGCGCCAACGTGGCGATCGAGATGGCGGCCCTCGGCCTGTTCCGCGGCCCGCTCGTCCTGCTGTCACCGAGCTTCTCGCGCGGGGACGAGGCGAAGTCCCTGGCGGTGCTGAACGCCGTGGGCCGGGTGCCGGGGCTCGGCGCGATGGTCTGGGCCGGCATGCTGGGGCTGCTGCCCCGGGCGATGAAACGCGAACTGCCGCCGCGGCGCGCGGAGGCGCTCACCGCGGTGATGGCGGACAACGACCCGGCGGCCTGCCGCCGGATCCTGCGGGACTACTACGACTACCTCGGCCGGTATCCGACCCTGGTGCCGAGACTGTGCGGGGCCGGGGTCCCGGCCTGGGTGGTACGCGGCGACCACGACGAGATCGGCCTGACGGACGAGGAACGGGCCGGCCTGGAGGTCTGCCCGCACGTCCGGTTGGTGACCGTCCCCGACGCGGGACACGCGGTCCTGGTCGAACAGCCCGCGGCGGTCGCCGAGGTGATCGTGGAGGCGGTGAAGGCGGGGGTGCGCTGAGCGCTCGGCCGTCGGAACCCATCCGGTCCTCCGCCGAGACGACAGCGCGGGCGGGATCGCCGCCGCCGAGACGATCGCCCACAGCCGGATCGTCGAGCGGCACCTGCGGAGCTCGGCCCGCGACCCGTATTTCCACGTCCAGGGCGGACTCGGCCAGGGAACGCCCGGTGGTGCTCAGGATCCGCGAGGGCGCCTTCCCCTACGACCCGGTCGTCCCCGGCCGGGAAGCCGGGGGTCGTCCCGCCGGAAGCCGCCGAATAGGGGGACAGCGGCTTCCGGCGGGACCGCGGCGCCCGCGCCCCTCAGGAGGCGTCGGGCGCGGTGGCCCGTCGGAGGGGACGGGCCATCAGGGAGTAGCTGTGGCGCGCCTTCTCGTCGTCGGTGGTGTCGTAGCCGTGGTCGGCGCCGGCGACCTCGTGGTGCTCGGCGAGGGCACCCGCCGCGCGCAGCCGCTCGGCGTAGCGGACCGCCTCGGCGCGCAGCAGGTCGTGCTCGGCCGTGATCACCACGGCCGGCGCGATCCCGCGGAGATCGGTGGTGTCCGAGGGGTGCGCCGGGGAGACGAGCCGGTCGGCGCGCTCGCGCCGGTCGGGCACGTACGACGTGTCGAAGACGTCCGCCATCCAGGGCCGCAGCAGTGGTCTGGCGACGGCTGCCCTCTTGTCCCGGGCGGCGGTGGCGAGGTCCAGCGGCGGATAGTGCAGCACCTGCAGCGCGATCGCCGGTCCGCCCCGCTCCAGCGCCTGGCGGGCCACGGCCGCCGCGAGCCCGCCGCCCGCGCTCTGGCCGCCCACGGTGAGCCGCGCGCCGTCCCAGCCGTGCTCCGTACCGTGTCCGGCCGCCCAGCGCACGACGTCGTACGCCTGGGTGGGCGGTGCCGGGAACGGATACTGCGGCGCGACCACGTACTGCACGTTGACCACGACCACGCCCGCCTCCACGGCGAGGAACCGGCACAGCGCGTCGTCGATCGCCGGCATCGACACGACATAGCCGCCGCCGTGGAAGTTGACGTGGACGGGCGGCCGGGTGGCGGTCCCGCCCGGCGGCAGGTACACCGTGACCGGCGCCGGGGCCACCGACGTCGGCACGGTCGTTTCCCTCGCGTCCCTCGGGTACTCGGGGAACCGGGCCCGCCAGGCGGCCATGGAACCGGGGCCGCCGGACCGGCGGCTCGCCAGCCTGGTGAGGCCCTGCATGGTCTTCGCGGCACGGGTCGCCACCGCGGGTCTGGCCAGGAAGGACATACGGGTTCCGTTCGTCGGGCCACACCGTGGATCGCCAGGATTCCTGATGGTTCGGTGGGCCTGAAGCTAGCACGGCGGAACCCGTCTGCCCAGCCGTCAGTCGCGTCTGGCCACGATCCTGTACGCGTTGGACACACCCAGCCGGTGCGCCAGCGGCCGGACGGCGAACCGGTCGAGGAGCGTGCCCGCGATCAGCGCGGGAACACCCGCGATCAGCAGGGCCGCCCGCAGCGCGCGGCGCAGCGCGCCCGGCGGTTCTGGCAGCCACGGCGCGTCCTCGCGCGGTGCCGCGTGGTCCAGCGCCAGCCATACGGCGGCCAGCAGATCGACCGGGTCGTGCGGCTCGGCGTGCTGCTCCGCGACCACCGAGAAGCCCAGTTCGGTGAGCCGGTTGCGCAGATTGGCCACCGGTACGAAGTGCAGATGCTGCGGCTGGAGCCAGGGCAGCCACCAGCGGCCGAGCAGCCGGGCGTAGCGGCTCTCGGGGTCGGGGACCTCGATCAGCAGATGCCCGCCCGGCCGCACCGCCTCCCGCGCGGCCCGCAGTTCGCGGTCGGGGTCGGCGCTGTGCTCCAGGTAGTGGAACATGCTGACCACGTCGTAGCGGGCGGCGAGTTCGGGCGCGAGGTCGGGGAAGCTGCCGCGGTGGCCGCGCGCCACCCGGCCCTCCCGCTCCGCGAGTTCGACACCGTCGGTGAAGTCCAGCCCGTCGAACACCGTGTCCGGCAGCACCGCCCGCGCCGCCGCGCAGAAGTGCCCGTGCCCGGTCCCCACGTCGAGCCAGGCCTTCGGCGCCTCGTCGTACGGCAGCATCGCCTCGGCCCGGTCGCGGTACGCCTTCGTCCGCGCCCCGAACGTCTCCCCGAGCTTCTTCTCGCCCAGGCCGTCGTAGAAGTCCCGGTAGTAGAACTCCAGCCCCTCCGGGCTCAGCCGCGGGTTCTGGAAGACATGCCCGCAGCCCTCGCAGCGGTCCAGGACGAACCGGCCCGGCTTGTGCTGGAGCAGATCGGTGGTGCGCAGCCGGGTGGTGAGGTCCCCGGAGCCGCACCACGGGCAGCTCGTGCGCCGGGGTTCCAGGAACCGCTCCACACCGGCGGCGAGGTCGGCCTGGTAGGCGGGGCGCAGCGCGGCGATCCGCTCGCCCGGCCGGGTCTCGTCGGTCATCCGGACTCCCTCGCCAGCTCCTGAAGATGGTCCGCGGCGGCCGGTGCGCCGCCCGCGGCACGCAGCGCCGCGCCGATCCGCTCGGCGGCCGCCCGGTACCCGGGCTCGTGCAGGACGGCGTCCAGGGCGGCGCCCAGCCCCGGCGCCGCGACCCGGCCGAAGCGCACCCGCACCCCGGCCCCCGCCTCGACGACCTGTCCGGCCACCACGGGCTGGTCGTCCCGGATCGGGGCGACGACCAGCGGAACGCCGTGCCACAGCGCCTCGCACACGGTGTTGTGCCCGGCGTGACACACCACCGCGTCCACCCCCCGCTCCAGCAGGGCGAGTTGCGGCACCGACGGCACGACCAGCACGTCCTTGTCGGCACCGGACGCGCCGAGCGTCCCGCCCGGGTCGACGATCAACGCCTGCACCCGGTCGGCCCGTTCCCACAGCGCCGTGCGGCACACGTCGAGGAAACGCCCGCCCGCATCGGTGTTGGCGGTGCCGAGACTCACCAGGACGGTGGCCCGGCCGGGGTCGAGCCACTCCCAGGGGAAGCCGGGCGCCTCGGGGCGGGCGGTGATCGAGGGACCGACCCAGCGGACTCCCTCGGCCGCTCCCGCCAACTCCGCGGCGCTGAAGGCCAGAACGAGATACGGGGAGAAGCGCGGGTCGGCCGTCCGCGAGGGATCCCCGAGCGAGGCGCGCAGCCCGGCCAGCCGCTCGTCGACCCACTCCCGTACCTTGGGCAGCCCGGCCAGCGGATCGGTGAACTCGGCCGAGGTCGTCGCCGAGGTCGCCCACGGCAGCCCCAGCCGCTCGGCGGTGAACGCCCCCGCGAAGGCCTGCTGGTCGGCGACCACGACATCCGGCCGGAACTCCTCCGCGGCCGCCCGCACACCCGGCGCCATCGCCTCGGCGAGCGGCAGGAGATACCACTCCCACAGGAACCTCAGCGCCTCGGGGCCCCGCAGCTCGGCGGGCCGCTCACCCCGGACGGCACCGCCGCACCCGAACACCGGCGCCCCGGCCCCCGCGAGCCGCTCCACCAGCTCCGGATCGGGACACACCCACGCCACCCGTTGCCCCCGCGCGACCAGCTCGGCGGCGACGCCCACGGTCGGATTGACATGCCCGACCAGCGGCGGCACGACGAACAGGAAACGGCTCACCGCGCCGCCGCCGCGAGGGTCTCCTCCACCAGCGACAGCACATGCCCGCCCACCGTCCCCGACGCCTCCACCAGGAGCGAGTGCTCATGACCCGGCACGATCACGGTCCGGCAGTCCGGCAGCACCCCTCGGAGCCAGTCCGCCTGCTCGGCCAGGTCGGAGTCGCCCCCGTAGAGCGCCAGCACCGGGCAGCGCACCGCCGCGATCCGCTCCTCCGCGAGCACCCGGCTGGCCGGGATGTCCCGGCTGAGGGTGGTCTCCCGGACGAGCCGGGCCGCGCCCTTGGCCAGCCGGGCCGTGTGCTGCCCCCGGTGGGCCGTGACCCAGGCGAGGGCCTCCGGCTCGTGGTGCGCGAGCCGTTCCACGACCCAGCCCAGGATGCGCTCCAGCTTCCGCGCCCAGGCGTGGGTGGCCGGTTCGGACTCGATGAGACAGACACTGCCCGCCCGCTCCGGATGCCGGGCCGCGTAGCCGAACGCGATCGTGCCGCCGTAGGAGTTGCCGACCAGATGCACCGGCCCGGTCACCCCCAGCCGGTCGAGCAGCGCCTCCAGGTCGTCGATGTTGTGGTCCAGGGTGTAGCCCTCGGCGGGGCGTTCACTGCGGCCGTGCCCGCGCAGGTCGTACATGACGACGTCGAGGCCGGCGGCCGCGAACGCGGGGGCCACGGTGAAGTAGTGGCTGGCCAGGCTGTCGGTGAGCAGACCGTGCACCAGGACGACGGTGGCGGTGGCCGGGCGGCCCCCGCCGGGGCCGAGCCGCTGGACGTGCAACCGGACGGCGCCGGTGTCGACCATCGCCATGGCTCAGCTCGCCCCCGCCGCCTTCAGACTGGTCACCACGTACTCGACGAGCCGCCCGACGGTCAGCTCGATGATCTCGTCGAACTCCATCCCGGCCAGGAACTCGGCGAAGTTGACCCGCTCGCCGTACCGCTCCTGGAGCAGTCCCGCCAGCGTCACCAGGTCGATGCTCTCCAGCTCCAGGTCGCGGTTGAACGTGGTCTGCATGCCGATCTCGACGTCGTCGAGGCCGTACTCGTCCTCCAGGAGCCGCGCGAGCATCCCGGTGAGGTCGGCGAGGACGCTCTCCTCGTCCGCGGTGACGGGGGTCATCGGTCGTACTCCTTCGGTCGGTTCGGTGCCGTGGGCGCCGGGGCGGGGCCCGTGGTCCAGGCGACGACATAGCGCCGGGCGGGCAGGGTGGGCGGGTTGGCGGCCGGCGCGCAGTGCACGGCGTAGGGGCGCTCCCGCCGGCCGGATACGGTCAGCCGGTCGCCGCCGGGGGTGGCGTCCAGCACGGTGAAGTCCCGGGGCCGACCGCCGAATCCGGTGCCCTCCGCCTTCGCGACGGCCTCCTTCGCCGCCCAGAAGCGGGTGAACCACAGCGCCTCGGAGTCCCCGGTGGCCGACGCCAGGCTTCTCAGCAGCCTGAGTTCATCCTGGCCCAGTGCGGCGTCGAGGGTCTGCGGGGTGCGGTCGGTGACCTCTTCCACGTCGATGCCGGGGCCCGGTCCCGGGCCGTGCGGCCGGACGATCGCCACACCGGCCTCCGCGCAGTGGGCCAGGGAGACGTCCAGCGGGGGCAGGGTGCGCCCGTGGACGCCCGTGACGCGGGGGCGGCCCGACGGGTCGTTGTGCACCCGGAGTTCGGCGGGGAAGACCGGTCCTTCGCCGTGGTCCCACAGCCATTGCCGTACGGCGTCCTTGACGGCGATCCGGCCGAGCAGCCATTGGCGGCGCCCGCGCGGGGCGTGGGCGGCGTACTCAGCACGCTCCTGCCCCCCGAGGGAGTTGCGCATGATCAGCTCACGCGAGGCGAGGTCCGGCCACCGCTCGTGCAGCAGCGTCCAGCCACCCGGCCGTACCTCGGACAGGGTGTTGCGCTCCGGGAAGCGCTCGACGGGACGCGTCTTCGGGTCGTTGTCGAACCGGCGGTCCTGCCAGCCGTACAGCTCGGCCCACACCGTGCCGTCGACGGTGAGCTGGACGTCCGCCTCCAGGACGGTCTCGGTGAGCGAGGTGATCCGGACCAGACACCCCACCTCTGTGCCGGGCGCCGGATCCGGTCCGTGGAACCGCATCTCCCGCATGCCGACCGGGAACACCACGGTCCGCTCGGTCCGCGTCGCCATGATCCAGTAGCCGAGGATCTGGCCGACGTTGTCCAGCAGCGCGCCGGGCGCGGGCGGAGTGGTGATGATCCCGCGGACATGGCGCTCGCCGATCGCGGTGAGCTCGCTGACGCCCTGGAACGCGGGGCCGTGGAACATCCAGCGCTCGTCGTAGAGCTGGGCGGCGGTGTGTTCCGGAACGCGTTCGGAGGCGCTGCCGACGGGCCAGGGGGCCGGGGGCGGGGACGGGTAGCGGGCGGCCAGCTCTACCGTGGCGCGGGCGCGGGGGCCGAAGGACACCGCCACGCGGTCCGGGCCCCGCGGGGTCGCGGTCACCGGTACGTCGACCGGCGGGGTGGCGGTGAGCCACTCCTCGAACCGTGCGCCGTGCACGGCCACGGGGAGGGTGCCGGGGGCGGCCTCGGCCGCCGCGTCCATGAGGTGCCGCACGATCGTCGTCGCCGGCACCACCGGCCACCGGTCGGCCACGTCCGGCCAGCCGGGGCGCTGCGGGAAGAAGCAGTGGTCGAGGAGGTGGGGCATGGTGTCGGGGGAGACATGGACGGTGGTGCGGCGGGGGGCCGGGTGTGACGGAGCCCGGGGCGCGGGCTCGCTCAGCAGGGCCGCCGCGGTGTCCGCGGTCTCGCGCATCAGCGCGCTCAACTCGGCGGCCAGCGGGGAGCGTCGGGCGATCGCGTCCAGCGGCGAGGGGCCGCTGCCGGCGCGTGGGCGCAGGTCCGCGCGGAGTTCGGCGAGCCTCTCCGGAGCGAGGGAGACGAGCGCGCCGCCCAGGTCCAGCCGCACCGGCGGCCGTGATGTCTCCGTCCGCCGGGATCGCGTCAGGGACGGGGCCACGTCGGCCCCCGCCGTCCACACCGCCGTGGCCACCCGGCGGAGCTGGGCCAGGCCCGTGCGGTGCGGCGAGTTGGCGGCGACGACCAGGTGGTCGTGTGCGCCGAGGGTGTCGCCGACGAGGGAGCCGAGCTGTCCCGGCCCCGCCTGCACGAACACCCTGTGACCGGACGCGTACAGGGCCTGCGCCAACTGCCGGAAACGGACCGGCTCCAGCAGATGCCGTACGAACAACTCCCGTATGTCCGCCTCCCCTTCGGGAAAGGGCGCGGCGGTCGTCCCCGACCAGACCGGCGTGTGCGGCGCCTGCAGCCGGAACCGCTCGGCGGCCTCCCTGATCGGGCCGAGGTGGGGCTCCAGCATCGGTGTGTGGAAGCCCGACCGGAACGGCAGCACCTGGCTGAGCACCCCCCGGGAGCGGAACGCCCGGACGAGGTCCTCCACCGCCGGCTGCGGGCCGCACACCATCGACTGGCCGGGCGCGTTGTCGTGGGAGAGGACGAGTCCCGCCCGCTCCCGGCCCTCCTCGCGCAGGGCCTCCAGCACCCGGTCGGCGGACGCTCCGATCGCACCGAAGGCGAGCCCGGGGACCGTCACCCCGTCGGGGTCGAAGCCGGCCATGAAGGCGTCGACCTCGTCCCCCGCGTAGAGCCCGCCCGCCGCCATCGCCGTCCACTCGCCCACACTGTGCCCGGCGACCGCGTCCGGCACGATCCCGGTGCGGCGCAGCGCGGTGTCGAGCAGCCGGCCCACGGCGACGACACCGAGGCCGTGCCGGCCGATGTCCCCGGTCTCCGCCCGGGGGAGTTCGGGGACGGGCAGGCCGAAGTGGGCGGCGACGTCGTCGACCCGGGGGGTGAAGTCGCCCTCCAGGCCGGGGAAGAGGAACGCCAGCTTTCCGTGTCCGGCGCCCAGCAGAGGGGCCGGCCGGAACCAGACGTCACTGCGGCCGTGCCAGGCGCGCCCCTTGCCGACCGCGCGCCGGGCCAGCGCGAGCCGCTTCGCCGTCGGGTCGACGATCCCGAGCCGTGCCGGGCCCGCTCCCGGGTGCGGGCGAGCGGCATCGAGTCCGGCGGCCCGTACGGCGGCGTCGTCGGCGTCGAGCAGGGCGGCGAGGTGCGCCGGTGACGCGGCGGCGAGCAGCAGCACCTCCTCCGGCTCGGTCACCTCCGTGACCGCGGGCCCACCCGTGTGTGCCCCCCGGGCGACGGCCCGCGCCCCCGGCGCCTCCTCCAGCACCACATGTGCGTTGATCCCGCCGAACCCGAACGCGTTGACGGCGGCCCTGCGCGGCGGCTGTCCCGGCCCGGTCTCCCATTCCGCCGCCTTCTCCAGGGTGCGGAACCGGGTGCGGGCCAGGGCCGGATGCGGGTCGTCGCAGTGCAGTGTGGGCAGCAGGGTCGCGTGGTGGACGGCGAGCGCGGCCTTCACCAGACCGGCGACACCGGCGGCGGGCATGGTGTGCCCGATCATCGACTTCACCGAGCCCAGCACCGCGTCCCGGTCCTCGCCACCCGGCCCGAACACCTCCGCCAGCGTGGTGAGTTCGGCGCTGTCACCGGCCGGCGTCGCCGTCCCGTGCGCCTCCAGCAGACCGAGCGAGCCGGGCGCCGCGGGGTCGAGCCCGGCGGCCCGCCACGCCTGCCGCACGGCCTGGGCCTGGCCGCCGGGATCGGGATTGACCAGTCCGGCCGCCCGGCCGTCGCTCGCCACCCCGGTGCCCCGGATCACGGCGTAGATCCGGTCGCCGTCCCGCTCGGCGTCCGCCAGCCGCTTCAGGACGACGACCCCGGTGCCCTCCCCGATCAGGATGCCGTCCGCCTCCCGGTGGAAGGGACGGATGCGCTGGCTGGGGGAGAGGGCGCGCAGTTGGGAGAACACGCTCCACAGGGTGATGTCGTGGCAGTGATGGACGCCCCCGGCCAGCATCATGTCGCACCGCCCGGAGGCCAGTTCACCGACCGCCTGGTCGACGGCGACCAGCGAGGAGGCGCAGGCGGCGTCCACCGTGTAGGCCGGACCGCGCAGATCGAGCCGGTTGGCGACCCGGGAGGCCGCGAAGTTGGGCACGAGACCGATCGCGGACTCGGGGCTGTCCGGCCCCAGACGTTCGGTGAACGCCTCACGCACACGCGCGAGTTGGGCGTCGGACAGGTCGGGCAGCAGCTCGCCCAGCGTGCGCACGAGCTGGCCCGCCGTCCGCACCCGCTGGTCGAGCCGGACCAGTCCGGGGGTGAGGTAGCCGCCCCGGCCGAGGACGACGCCGACGCGCCCTCGGTCGGGGAGGCGGTCGGCGCCGCCCGCGTCGTCGAGGGCGGCGGACGCCACGTGCAGGGCGATGAGCTGGTCGGGCTCGGTGCCGGCCACCGAGTTCGGCATGATCCCGAACCGGGTGACCTCCACCTCCGCGAGCCCGTCCACGAACCCGCCCCTGCGGGCGTAGACCCGGTCCGCGAGCGCCGGTTCGGCCGCGCTGCCCGGCCGGTAGTACTCCGCGTCCCAGCGCCCCTGCGGCACCTCGCCGACGGCGTCCACACCGTCCCGGAGATTGCGCCAGTACGCGTCCAGACCGGCGGCGCCCGGCAGCAGCACCGACATCCCGACGATGGCGACCGGAACCTGACGGCCCGTCGACTCCGTCGCACCGGCCGTCGGGGAGGATGACGTCACCGGTCACCAGCCCGAAGCGGTGTGGACGACGGCCGTCACCGAGGGATCCCCCCACGCCAGCTCCCGCAGCAGCGCCGCGGTCCCCTCCTCGGGGTCGATCAGCCGGATGCCGCGCCGGGCGTACTCGCGGGCGAGCTCCGCGCCGACCATCCCGCCGTGACCGGGCGCGGGCGCCCACGGGCCCCAGTGCACGGTCACCGCCCGCCGGCCGGTGCGGGCGGCGAAGGCGGCGCCGAGGGTCTCCAGCGCGTCGTTGGCGGCGGCGTAGTCCACCTGCCCCCGGTTGCCGAGGACGGCGGAGATGCTGCCGAACAGCACCGTGAACGCGGGCGCGGCCGGCAGGTCCTCCAGCGCCGTGAGCAGGGCGTCCGCCCCGGTCGCCTTGGTGCCGTAGACCCGCTGGAAGGACTCGGCGGTCTTCTCCGCGATCAGCCGGTCCTCGATGATCCCGGCCGCGTGCACCACCCCGTCCAGCCGGCCGTGCTCGGCGTGGATCTCCTTGACCGCCTGCACCACCGCCTCGGGCTCACGGAAGTCGACCGCGCGATAGCGCGCCCGGGCGCCGAGCGCGCCGAGTTCGCCGAGGGTCGCGGTGATCTCCCGCTGGGCCAGGAGGAGTTCGGCGGTCCGGTTGATCTCGGCCGGCTTCAGCCCGCCGCGCGCGGCGAGCACGGACCGCAGCTCGGCCCGGGTGCGCGCGGCGGCCGTGTCGGCGTCCTCGGGGCCGTCCGGGGCGGGCGTACGGCCGAGCAGCTCCAGCCGGCAGCGGGCGGCACCGGCGAGTGCGGCGGCGAACTGCGCGGTGATGCCCCGCGCCCCTCCCGCCAGCACCACCACCGAGTCCCGGTCCAGACCGAGCGCGGCCGCCTCCGCGACCCCGTCCCCGGCCGGTCCCGCGCCGGTGTCGCCGAGCGCGCCCAGGGGCTCCTCGACCAGTTCGAAGCCGTACCGTCCGCCCCGCGCGCGCAGGACCACCGGCGTCCGGTCGGCGGCCACGGCCTCCTCGACCACGGCCCGCGCCACCGCGTCCGGCGAGGCGTCGTCCAGGTCGACCACCCGGGCGAGTGTCTGCGGGTACTCCCGCGCCACGGTCCGGAACAGCCCGCGCAGCCCCGCCGACCGGGCGTCCGGCTGCTCGCCGTCCGTGTGCCGCACGGCCAGCAGCCATCTCGGCCCCCGCCCCAGGGCGGCCTTCAGCACGGCGAACGCGTCGGGCAGCACGGGAACGTCGTCCTCGGGCGCCGCGAGCGCGCCGAGGTACAGCACCCCGTCCACCGGGCCGTCCGCCTCGGACAGCACACGATCGCGGGGGTGTACGACGACCTCGGCGCCGTGGGCCGAGAGCAGCGCGGCGGCCTCTGGGGCGTCCCCGAGGAGCGCCCAGCGGGTGCCGGGGAGGGCGGTGGACGGGGCGACCGCACCGGCATCGATCGGCACCGGCCGCAGCACATGCCGCCGTGGCGGCTCACCGGCGACCGTGTCGACCGCACCGGGGGTCGCTCCGTCGGCCGGACCGACGGCCACTGGCCCGGCCGACCGGGTCGGCGTCGGCCCCCCGAACCCGGCGGACTCCCCGGCGCCCGACGAGGACGGCACCCCGTCCGCCGCCCCGGATCCCGCCTCGTCCGCCGCCCTGGACGCTGCCGCAGCGCCCTCCAGCCGTGATCTCAGCCAGTCCGTCACCGCCGCCGCGGTCCGGGCCTTCGCCAGTTCCTCCAGTTCGGTGTCGTCCAGCGAGGTGAGGTCCGCCCCGCCCGCGGCGCCGAGCCGTTTCGCCAGCTCGCCCGCGATCTCCGCCCGCTTGATGGAGTCGATGCTGAGATCGGCCTCCAGATCCAGGTCGGGCTCGATCATGTCGACGGGATAGCCGGTGCGTTCGCTGATGATCTCCAGGACCACCTGCTGGACGTCGGCGCCGCCGACGGCGGCGGCTTCCGGCTCCGGGACGGCTGCCGGCGGCAGCGGGAGTTCCGGCACCGCCGCGATCACCTCCGGCGCGGCCACGGCCCGCGGCGCGAGCGGCGCGGCCGGCTGCGTCCCGGGAGCGGCGCCGAAGTAGGTGAGCAGCACGTCCCGTTGGGCGGCGATCATCTCCCGGCTGGTGCGCAGGAACTCGGAGATCAGCGCGTCCCGGTCGGACGGGACACCGTGCGGGGGGTTCGTCGTCACAGTCGGCACAGTCCTTTCGGCGGGTTCGGTGACGCGTCGGGCGGGGGCGAGCGCACCGGGCAGGAGGGCCCCGGAGGCGGTGCGGACCAGGTGCCCGTCCACCGTCCAGCCGGGCCGCTTCGGTACGGGCGTGTGGACGGCGTCGACCGCGTCCCGGCCGCGCAGCAGCCACCCGGTGCGCACCGGCAGCCCCGCCACGGCGAGTCGGGCCAGGGCGTCCAGCCAGCCGGGCAGCCCGCCGCCGGGCCGGGGCTCGCAGGCCACCGTGCGGTGCGGCCGGTCGCCGAGGATCTGCCCCACCAGCCGGGTCAGCACGGACCCGGGACCGGCCTCGACGAAGACCCGCGCCCCCGCCTCGTACATCGCCTCGATCTGTTCGGCGAAGGCGACGGGCGCGCCGATCTGCGCGGCGAGCCCGTCCCGTACGGCGTCCGGGTCGGCCGGGTACGGCGCGGCCGTGCGGTTGGACCACACCGGGAACTCGGGTGCGTGCAGCTGCCGTTCGGCGAGCGCCTCGGCGAACCGGTCACCGGCCCCGGCGACCAGCGGGCTGTGGAAGGCGCAGGCCACGGGGATCCGTTTCGCGCCCAGACCCGCCTCGCGCAGCAGTCGTACGGCGTCCGTGACGGCGTCGGTCGGGCCCGAGATCACCGTCTGCTCGGGCGAGTTGCGGTTGGCGAGGACCACGGAGCCGGACGCGCCCGCCGTCCGCAGGGCCCGGGCCACCTCCTCGGCGCCGGCCGCGACGGCGGCCATGGTGCCGGGCTCCTCACCGGCCGACGCGGCGGCCTCCAGGATCGCCGCAGCCCGCTCGGCGCTCAGCTCCAGCAGCGCCTCGGGATCGAGGGCGCCGGCCGCGCACAGCGCGACCAGCTCGCCGTAGCTGTGCCCGGCGGCCATGTCCGGGCGCACCCCGGCCGCCGTGAGCACGGCGTGCGCGGCGAGCCCGGCGACACCGAGGGCCGGCTGCGCGACCCGGGTGTCGGTCAGGGCGGCCTGCTGCCGGTCCCGTGCGGCCTCGTCGAAGGCGGCCGGCGGATACAGCGCGTCCGCGTGGGAGCGGCCGAGCTCCAGGTAGGAGCGCACCTCGGGGAAGGCCACGAAGAGGTCGGCGAGCATGCCGGTGCGCTGGCTGCCCTGGCCGGGGAAGAGGAAGGCGACCTGGCCGTCCTGCGGGTCGTACGGGTGCAGCCCGTGGCGGGGGTCGGACTCGCCGCGCAGGGCCCGCCGGAGCTTGCCGGTCAGGTCGTCGACGTCCGTCGCCACGACCGCGAGCCGTACGGGATCGCCGCTCGCGTCCGACCGCCGGGCCGCGCTCAGCGCCAGGTCCCGCAGCCGCCACGGCCGGCCCTCGGCCTCCGCCGCGCGCAGCAGCTCCTCCACCGCGCGCCGGGCCGTGCCCTCGTCCCGGCCGCGGAAGAGGAACAGCTCGGCAGGCCAGACGTCCAGCCCGCGCACCGGCGGCGCGCCGTCGGCGTAGGCGCTCAGGACGGCATGGAAGTTGGTGCCGCCGAACCCGAACGCGCTCACCCCGGCGAGCCGTTCCGTCGCGGGCGCCGCCCAGGGGCGTGCCTCGGCGTGGAAGGCGAAGGGGCTGCTGTCCGCCTCCCAGGCCTGGTTGGGCGCCTCGATGTGCAGCGTCGGCGGTCGCACACCGGTGTACAGCGCCAGCAGCGTCTTGATCATCCCGGCCATTCCGGCCGCGCATTTCGTGTGCCCGATCTGCGACTTCACCGAACCGAGCGCGCACGCCCCGGACTCGGCGCCGGCCTCGGTGAACACCTCGCTCAGGATGCGCAGTTCGGTGCGGTCGCCGACCACCGTGCCGGTGCCGTGCGCCTCGACGAGACCGATGTCGGCGGGGGAGACGCCCGCGTTGCGGTACGCCCGTTCCAGCGCCGACCGCTGGCCCTCGGGGCGCGGGGCGGTCAGGCCGAGGGAACGGCCGTCGCTCGAGGCGCCGAGGCCCTTGATGACGCCGTAGATCCGGTCGCCGTCGCGTTCGGCGTCGGCGAGCCGTTTGAGGACGACGCAGGCCACGCCCTCGCCGAGCGCGATGCCGTCCGCCGAGCCGTCGAAGGCCCGGGAGCGGCCGGTCGGGGAGAGGGCGTGGACGGAGGAGAACAGGACGTAGTCGTTGATGCCGTTGTGGAGGTCGGCGCCCCCGCACAGCACCACGTCGGAGGTGCCGCCGACGAGTTCCTTGCAGGCGACGTCGACGGCGGCGAGCGAGGACGCGCACGCCGCGTCGACCGTGTAGTTGGCGCCGCCGAGGTCGAGCCGGTTGGCGATCCGCCCGGAGATGACGTTGGCGAGCATGCCGGGGAAGGAGTCCTCGGTCAGCCGGGGGAGCTGCTCCTCCAGTCCGGCGGGGACCTTCCCGTAGTACGAGGGCAGCACGGCCCGCAGGGTGGCCGCGTTCGACAGGTCGCTGCCCGCCTCGGCGCCGAACACCACCGAGGTGCGCGAGCGGTCGAACTCCCGTCCCCCGTCGCCGTATCCGGCGTCGTCGAGGGCCCGCCGGGCGGCCTCCAGGGACAGCAGTTGCACCGGTTCGACGCTGCCGAGGGAGGCGGGCGGGATGCCGTAGCGCAGCGGGTCGAAGGGGATCGGCGGAAGGAAGCCGCCCCACTTCGACGGGGTCGACTCGCCGTGGTGGACGGCCGGGTCCCAGCGGTCGGCCGGGACCTCGCCGACCGCGTCGACGCCGCCGACGACGTTGGCCCAGAACGTGGGCAGATCGGGTGCCTGCGGGAACATGCACGCCATGCCGACGACGGCGACGTCCAGCGGCGCCGGGGCCTTCGGCTCCTGCCGGGCGCCCCGCTCCACGCCCAACTCGGCGGTCCGCGCGGTGAGATGGTCGACAGCTCCGGTCGTCACGGACGTGTGCAGCGCGGCCAGCGTGGTGGTGGCCCGGCGCAGCACCGCCACCTCCCCGGCCATGAACATGCCCTCCGTGTACTGGCGTTGCTCGTCGACCGCGGCGAGCGCGCCGTCGCCGTCACGGGTCACGCCCTTGCTGGCGAGGCGCAGCCGGCCCACGTTGAGGCGCTCCAGCTCCTCCCAGACCCGCCGCTCGGGCACGCCCTCCGCGCGCAGCCGGGCCTCTCGCGTGCGGAAGTCCGCGGCGAACGGGCTGGGCACGCACCGGGTGGCGTGGCCCGGCGCCGACTCCAGGAGCGTGGTGCGCTCGGCGGCCAGGACCTGCCGCTGGAACAGCGGCCGGATCGCCCCGTGCGTCACCGCCTCCTCGGTGAACAGATACGCCGTCCCCATCAGCAGCCCGACGGCGGCCCCGCGCGCGGTCAGCGGCGCGGCCAGCGCGGCGACCATCGCCGCAGAGCGCCCGTCGTGCACCCCGCCCGCGAAGAACACCTCCAGATCCGAGCCGTCCGCCTCCGCCAAGTGGTCCTCCAGGACGGCGAGTTGGGCCTCCCACAGCGGGAAGCTGCCGCGCGGGCCCACATGCCCGCCGCACTCGGAGCCCTCGAACACGAACCGGCGTGCCCCCGCCTGGAGGAACTGCCGCAGCAGCCCCGGCGACGGCACGTGCAGGAAGGTCCGGATGCCGTCCCGCTCCAGCGCCTGCGCCTGGGACGGCCGCCCGCCCGCGATGACCGCGTGCGTCGGCCGCAGCTCCCGCACGGCCTCCAGCTGCGCGGCACGCACGTCCTCCGGCGCGAAACCGAGCACCCCCACCCCCCAGGGGCGGCCCGCGACCGCGTCCCGGGTCGCGGCGAGCATCTCCCGTGTCCGCGCCCCGTCCGCCAGCGCCAGGGCGAGGAACGGCAGCGCCCCCTCCGCGGCGACCGCGGCGGCGAAGGACGCCTCGTCGCTCACCCGTGTCATCGGCCCCTGCGCCAGCGGCAGTCGCGTCCCGAGCGCCCGGCTCATCGCGGACTCGGGCAGCAGCGCCCTTACGGCCGTGTCGTCGCGTAAGGCGTCCAGGATCGCCTCGCGCAGCGCCCGCACCGTGCGCCGCGCGTCGCCCCAGCGCTCGGCGAAGCGGGCGGCGAGGAAGCCGTCCTGGCCCACGGGAAGGAGCCGGGTACGCGGGTCCCGCGCACCGAGCAGCGCCGCCACCTCCTCGGGCCCCGCCCCCTCGGGGACCTGCGGGGCGTCGGGGCCGCGCCGCCGCAGGACGCGGTGTCCGGCCAGGACGACGGTCTCCGAGCCGTCCATCGCGCGCAGCGCGGCGGCCGCAGGTTCGGGCAGCGCCGAGTCGTCGAGCAGGGCGAGCTGGCTGTCCAGGACGACTCCGGCCGCCCCGCCGGCCACCGCGGCGGCGGCCGTGCGCGGGCCGACGCCGCCGCAGGCCCACACCGGCAGACCGGGATCCGGCGCCGCGAGGAGCTGCTGGAGCAGCACGAAGGTGCTGAGTTCGCCGACCCGGCCACCGCACTCGGCACCGCGCGCGACGAGCCCGTGCGCCCCGGCGCGTGCCGCGTCCCGCGCGCCCGCGAGATCGGTGACCTCCACCAGCACGCGGTACCGGCCGGCGGTCTCGGCCACGGGCCAGGGCGCGTCGGCGGCGAGCACCACCGTGTGCGGCCCGCGGTCCCCGAGGGCCGGATCGTCGGGGGTGAGCCGGCAGCCCGGTCCGACTCTCACGCCGTACGCGCCCGGTGAGGCGCGGCGCAGCCGGGCCAGGGCCTCGCGCGCTCTTCGGTCCCCGGGCCCCAGGTCCAGTACGCCGAGGCCGCCGGCCCTGCCGACCGCCAGGGCGAGACCGGCGTCGGGCTCGCCGAACGGGGTGATGCCGATGATCATGTCCTCGGAACGCGCAGCGGACGTCATGATTCTCCGAATCAACGTGAAACCGCAGGGTGGGGGGTGTTCAGGACAGCAAAGGCGGTGCACCGCATTCGCGCGGGCACGGGTCACCGCGGAAGGCGGGATGAAAATCGCTTGCTCGAAACGCGTTGAAAGGTAGTGCTCTTATTACTCACCGGTCAACGATCGAACGATCGGCTGGTAACCAGCCGCAATGATTCGGTCAGTCGTGGACGGGCGGCCATGAGGGAGGAAAGCGGATGAATTCCTTTCCGGGATCTCCGCGTTCACTCCCGACTCATCTCGTGGAAACATCAACCACCGAAAGAAATGCGTTCCTTTGGACCGCATGTCCGCATCGCGACACGCGGGTCCGGCCTCCGGTGGGTCGTGGATGACACGTGAGGAAAATCTGTGTGTCGCGTGTCGAGTGTCCGGGAAAGGTCGGGACGGGTCTTGACGTGCGGGGATCCGCCGTCATGCGCCGCTGTCCGGGGCGATCGCGTCGACCAGCCCCCGGGCGAACGCCTCCGTCGCCCCCAACGGGGTGCCGCTGAGGGCGGGATACGCCGTGCGGTGCCGGCCGATCCGGGCCGGGAGGCTCGCCGCGCCGCCGGCGCCGGGGATCAGTCCCGTGCCGAGCTCCGGCAGGCGGACCGTGGTGTCCGGTGCGGCGCCACCTGCCCCGCGAAGGCCGCCAGTTCGATGCCCGCGCCGACGCATGCCCCGTGCAGACGGGCGGTCACCTTCGCCGCGCAGCGCTGGAGGAGGGCGGCGGGACTGCGGCCGACCCGCACGAGGTGGGCGACGGCGGGCCCGCTCCCGCAGCGCGGCGATCTCCCCCTCGGACAGGCCGAGTTCGGCGAGCACCGCATCCGTGTGCTGCCCGAGCGCCGGCACCGCGCCCATCGGAGGCGCGTAGCCCTCGATCACCGGCGGCGGCAGCAGCGCCGGCACCGGACCGGCCGGGGTGTCGATCTCCCGCCGGCGGTCGCGGGCGGCGAGCTGCGGACGGGCGAGGACCTCGCGCGGTGTGTTGTAGCGGGCGTTGCCGATGCCGGCCGCGTCCGCCCGGTCCTGGATGTCGTCCAGGCCGTGCCGCGCGCACCAGTCGGTGAGCGCGGCGTCCAGGACGGCCCGGTGGGCCACCCGCCCCGCGTTGGTGCGGAACCGGTCGTCGTCCGCGAGGCCCGGCCGCCCCAGCGGCTCCCGGGCTGCCGGTCCCACTCACGGTCGCTCGTCGTCCCCAGCACGACGGTGCGTCCGTCGGCCGTGGGACAGGCGCCGTCTGGATTCCCGGTCGTCCACCTCGGCCGCCGCCACGGCGGAACCGCAGATGTGCCGGGTCATCCGCCGGGCCGCCGCCTCGTCGCCCGCCCGGATCGCCTCCGTGATCCGGGTGTGCGCGCGGCCGGTCAGCTCACGGATGCCGGCGTCCAGGAACGCATCCAGGTCGGTCGCCGCGTGGACGGACCGTGCGAGGGCGCTCATGAACCCGATGAGGAGTTCGTTGCCGCCCGCCCGCGCCACCGTCGTGTGCCGGCGCACATTGGCCCGCAGGAACCGCTGCACGTCCTCTCCCGCGCCGACCAGCTCCGCGTGGGCCGCGTCGAGTTCCGCCAGAGCCCGCTCGGTGCGCCGGCGGGCCGCCAGCGCCGCGCAGGCCGGCTCGATCGCCTCACGGGTCTCGTGCAGCGCCTCCAGACGGATGCGCTGACCCCGGATCACCCACTGCACGGTGTTCGCCAGGGACTCCCGTCCCGGCGTCAACTCCTCCGTACGGGTCCGGGCCCGCGGCGGCCGGAGTGTTGGCAGGCGGGGAGACGCGGCCATCAACCGATAGTGCGCGTATGACGCGTACCCGTACGGCGGTGCTGTGCGCCGCCACCCTCCTCGCCGCCCTGCTTCCCGCGGCGACGACCGCGACCGCCGCACCCGACCACCACCACCGTGCCTGCGCCGCCACCCGCGACCCGCAGGGCACGGCGCGCAAGGTCCTCGACATCGTCCGCGAGGCCAGGAAGGACCTCGGCCTCAAGGCCGCCCTCGTCAAGGTCACGGTCGGCGGGAAGCCCCTCGTCACCGGGGCGGTCGGCGAGTCCATGACCGGGGTGCCGGCCACCCCCGCGATGCACTTCCGGACCGGCTCGGTCGGAATCGCCTTCATGGGCACGGTGCTGCTCCAGCTCGTCGAGGAGCACAGGGCCGGCCTCGACGACCCGGTCTCGCGCTGGCTGCCCGACCTCCCGCACGGCGACCGGATCACCCTGCGCATGCTCGGCGACTCCACCTCGGGCCTGCACGACTACGTCCCCGACCCGGTCTTCCTCAAGAAGCTGTACGCCGACCCCTGGCGGCACTGGACGCCCAAGGAGGTCGTCGGGATCTCCCTCAGCCACCCCCTGTGGTACAAGCCCGGCACCAACTGGAGCTACTCGCACGCCAACTTCCAGCTCCTCGGCCGGGCCCTGGAGAAGATCACCGGCACCCCGCTGGACAAGCTGCTGCGCGAGCGCGTGTACCGCCCGCTCGGTCTGCGCAACACCGTCGGCAACGACACCGCCGTCATCCCCGAGCCCGTCCTGCACGCCTACGACGACGAGCGCGGCACCTACGAGGAGTCCACCTACTTCAACCCGTCCTGGACCACCGCGCCCGGCGCGGTCATCACCCAGGACATCTGCGACCTCGCCCGCTCCGCAAAGGGGGTCGGCTCGGGCGAGCTGCTCTCCCGCCGCTCCTTCCGCACCCAGCTCGACCCGGGCACGGTCGGGCTCGGCCACCCGACGAAGAAGTGTCCGGCGGACGTCTGTCTGCCCATGACCGAGGACTTCCACTTCGGCGTCGGCGTCGTCGTCAAGAACGGCTGGGTGGTGCAGAACCCGTCCTTCTTCGGCTACGCGGCCGTGATGGCGTACGAGCCGCACCAGCGGCTGACCATCGCGGTGTCCACGACGAAGGGCCCGAAGGCCGTCGCCGGCAACAACTCCCAGACGATCGCCGAGCGGATCGCCGATAGGCTGGACCCCCGGCACCCGTTGTCCGGCTGACCGGCCGTCCGTGACTCGGCGCCCGGTGACCGGCGTCCTGGTCACCGGACGCCTCCAGCCCTCGGGTCTGCCCTACGACTCCGGCTGCACCCACGGCTTCACCCTGCCGGCGCTCCGCCTGGGCGCCGCCCTCGCCGCCCTCCCGGTCCCGGTACGCCGCTCCGCCCGGCCCTCGGACCCGGCCGCTGCGCCCGGCCCCGACGCCCGCACCCGCCCGCGTACGGTAAGGTTTACCTGCGTGTTCCCGCAGTTCACCGCTGCGGAGGCGCGACGGGACGTGGCGCAGCTTGGTAGCGCACTTGACTGGGGGTCAAGGGGTCGCAGGTTCAAATCCTGTCGTCCCGACAGCGAGGTGTCTCGCGACAGCGAAAGCCCCCCGGACCTAAGGGACCGGGGGGCTCACCCGTGTCAGCCGCTGGGCCGGGCCACCGTCGCGAGGGCGTCCAGCCGGTGCTCGCCGCGCAGGATCTGCTCCTCCAGCCGTTTCAGCCGGTCGGTCGGATCGATGCCCAGCTCCTCGACGAGGATCCGCCGTACGCGGGTGTACGTGGCGAGCGCGTCCGCCTGGCGTCCCGTCCGGTGCAGGGCGACGATCAGCAGCTCCCAGAGCCGTTCGCGGAACGGATGCTGCCGGGTGAGGGTGGCCAGCTCCGGCACGAGGGCGTCCGCCTGGCCCAGATCGAGCCGCGCCTGGGCGGCGCGTTCCACCGCGAGCAGCCGCAGTTCCTTCATCCGTTCCAGTTCGGCCCGGACGGGCAGGGCCACGGGGAGTCCGTCGAGGGGGTTCCCGCGCCAGAGGTCGAGAGCGGACTGGAGGTTCCCGGCGGCCTGTTCGGTCTGCCCCGCCGCCATCTCCCGTTCGCCGCGCCGTAATCGGTCCATGAACAGGGAGAAGTCCAGCTCGGACGTGTCCGCGCGCAACAGATAGCCGCCCGTGAGCGTGGCCAGTCGCTCACCGTGCCGCCGGCGTCCTGTGGCGTCGCCGCCCTCCTGGAGTGCGCGGCGCAGCGCGCTGACATAGCCACGGACATTGACGGCCGCCGAGGGCGGGGGCTCCTCGCACCACACGGCCTCCAATAACTGGGGTATCGAGACCAGTCGATTGGCGTGCATGAGGAGTGCGGCCAGCACGACACGCCGGCGCGGACCGCCGAGTCTCGCGGGGATTCCGTCGTCCGACGTCACTTCCAGCGGACCGAGAATACCGAACCTCATCGCAGTCTCCCTTGCGCGTCCCTGCACGGGCATGCCGTTTCACCACGGCTCTCAGGCGATCTTTTCCACACCTCCTCCGCATAAACAATCGCGATTCCCAGGAGAAGGGCAGGTGCCCGGTTTCGGCAGGCGTAGGGAATCCGGCTCTCCGGAGCCGGTCCGAATTCTGCGAATATGGAGTTCGAATTTCCCTGCCTAATCCCTGTCGGCCGCTGCGAAGCCCTTCGTCCTTTCCTCCGTCATTTCCTCGGCGGTGTCCGGGGACAGGCGGGCGAGGTTCAGTCCGGCCAGCGTCAGCAGCACCAGGACGGCGATCCCGCACAGGGCCGCGGTGTGCATGCCGCCGGTGAAGGCGGACCGGGCGGTAGCGAGCAGCTCGTCACCGACCGCGTCCGGCAGACGGGCCGCTGCCTCCGTGGCGCCCGCAAGGGTGGACCGGGCGAGAGCGGCCGCCTCCGGCGGGATGCCCTTGGGCAGCGCGTCACCGGCCATCCGCGCCCCGTAGAACGCGGTCGCCACCGAGCCGAAGACCGCCACCCCCAGCGCGTTGCCGAGTTCGGCGCCCGTCTCACCGACCCCGGAGGCGTTGCCCGCGCGCTCCGGCGGCGCGCTGCTGATGATCACGTCGTTGGTCAGGGCCAGCGCCGCCTGGACCCCGAAGGACAGGACGGCGAAACCGACGGTCGTGAGCGCCAGACCGGAGACGGCCCCCGCGAGGCTGATCAGCACGAGCCCCGGCACGGCGAGCGCGAAGCCGCCCGCCATCACCCGCCCGGGATGCAGCCGTGCGGCGGCGGCCGGCGCGAGGAGCGTGCCCACCACCCCCGCCACCATCGCGGGCAGCGCCCACAGACCGGCGGAGAGCGGGGAGAGCCCGAGGACGAGTTGCAGGTACTGCAGGACCAGGAACTGCGTCCCGGTCACGACGAACAGGCCCATCGTCTGGCCGCCCAGCGCCACCGAGAACCCGGGGCGGCCGAACAGACGCAGGTCGAGCATGGGGTCGGCGAGCCGCAACTGGCGGCGCACGAAGGCGACCGCGAAGCCCAGTCCTGCGGCGACGGCCAGCAGCGACTGCGCCCGGACGCCGTCCTGCGCCATCTGCTTGAAACCGTAGACCACCGGCAGCACCGTCACGATGGACAGGGCGATGCTCGCGGGGTCCAGCCGGCCGGGGTCGGGGTCGCGGCACTCGGGCAGCAGCACCGGTCCGACGACCAGCAGGACCACCCCCACCGGTACGCCGACCAGGAACACCGACCCCCACCAGAAGTGCTCCAGCAGCACCCCGCCGACCAGCGGGCCGATCATCCCGCCGACGCTGAAGTTGGTCATCCACACCGCGATGGCGAACCGTCGCTGGTCCGGGTCGCGGAACATGTTGCTGATCAGCGACAGCGTGGACGGCATGAGCGTCGCGCCGGCGACCCCGAGGAGGGCGCGGGCCACGATGAGCATGGCCACTCCGGTCGAGTACGCGGCGAGCAGCGACGCGGCCGCGAACGCGGCGGCACCGACGAGGAGCAGCTTCCGCCGGCCGATCCGGTCGCCGAGGGTCCCCATGGTGGCGAGGAACGACGCGACCAGGAAGCCGTAGATGTCGACGATCCAGAGCAACTGGGCGCCGCTCGGTCCCAGGGCCTGGCCGAGTGCGGGGGCGGCCAGGTGGAGCACGGTCATGTCGAGACCGATCAGCAGGGTCGGCAGCGCGAGGACGGCCAGTCCCGTCCACTGCCGCCGGCCCGCTCGTGCTGGTTCGTCGACACGCACGGAAGAAGCCCTTCCTCACTCGCCCGGATTCGCGGAATCCCAGAATTGATGCAACTCGCAACGATCATAGGAGCGTTGGCCGGTCGCAGAAGCGGGCCCGTCACAGACCGGCCACCGGTCCTCGCCCGCCCCGGCGGCGGAAGCCGCCGATTCACCGGGGGTGACGCCCGTCGGCCCCTTTCAGAAAGTGGCGAGTTCCTGTCCGAGTGTGCCGAGCACCGCACGCACCGCGAGCGTCAGCGGGCGCTCGAGCGCCTCCGCCGCGGTGAGCCAGACGGCGGCGACGCCCTCCGGGCCGAGGCGCACCGCGGCCTCGCCGCCGTCGCCCACCTCACCGTGGTAGACGTCCCACACATGCGCGTCGGCGCCCCTGCGGCAGCCGTCGCCCGGCACGGGGATCCGGCCGACGAACGCCAGCCCGCGCGCGGTCAGCCCGGTCTCCTCCGCGAGTTCGCGCGCCGCGGCCGCGGACGACGCCTCGTCCCGTTCCACATGTCCGGCGGGGATCGTCAGGCCGAACGGGAACGCCGTCCGGTCGAAGAAGAGGAAGCGTCCGCGCGCGTCCCGTACGAAGACGCCCGCCGTCTCGTGCCAGTACTCGCCCTCCTCGTCCGTCCACCACGTGACCGCGGGGTCGAGCACCAGCGCCCGGTCCCGGACCGCTCCGCAGGCACCGCACACACAGTGCCGCCGTCCGTCCCGGGTGCGCCAGCGCACCGCGTCCTCGTGGCACCGCAGGCAGTAGTGGTGCACGGCCCCGTCGGTCAGTGCCTGCGGGGGCAGGAAATCGAGCTTCATCGCCTCTCCTCACCGGCTCGCACCGGGTCGGCCGCCGCACCCGGCCGCGCGGCAGACAGCCCCCTGGCGTGTCTGCCGCACGGTGTCCATGACGGCGACGGATCGTCAGACGTCCAGGCCGTAGCGGGTGAAGAGCTCCGTGTCACCGGTGACGTAGGAGGTGTCGGTGATCGCGGTCTGGTCGGACGGGCCACGGCTGCACATGCACATGTGCCGTCCGTTCGACACGACCCGCGCGGCGCGGGCGCCCCCGGAGCTCATGATCTCCTCGGCGATCTCCTTCACCAGATGCTCCTGGATCTGGAACCGGCGGCTGTAGGCCTGCACCAGCCTCGGGAACTTGCCGAGGCCGAGGATGCGGTCACCGGGGACGTACGAGACGGCGATCCTCCCGAAGAACGGCAGGAAGTGGTGGGCGCAGATCGAGAAGTAGTTGATGTCGTGCACCCGGACCACGCCGGCGTGCTCGCCGTCGACCTCGACCGTGGTCTTGAGGATCTTCGACGGGTCGATGTCGTAGCCGCTGAGCAGCTCCCGGTAGGCACGGACGATGCGGGGCTCGCACTCCTCCTCGCGGTACCAGTCCAGGGCCCGCTTGTCGGTCGTCACGTTCTCTTCGAGCCACTGGGCGATGCTGGTGGTCATGCTCGGCCTCCTGATGGATGACTGACGGGGTGGTCGGTTCGCCTTCACTTCGGGTCGGCGGGCGGCCACTGCGGCGGCGGGGCCTGACCGAGGAACTCGATGACCACGTTCCGGTAGAAGCGGTCGCCGCGGTTCACCAGCCGGTGCGGCTTTCCGCGTCGCCGGTGCACCACCTCGCCGATGAAGTCGTCCTGGTCCTCGATGTCGCCGTCCTCGTACTCCAGCCGCACCTGACCGGGGTGGTCGACCACGAACACGTAGTCCCAGGGATGCTCGTGCCATTCGCTGGCCTCGCCCGGCTGGAGTTCCAGCAGCCACACCCGGGTGCTCTCGTCCTCGAACAAGAGCTTCGTCCCGGCCGTTCCGTAATGCCGGCCGGGCGTTCTTCCCCGCAGTTCCTCAGGTATTTCCGTGGTGCCGTGCGTGCTGGTGCCGTGCGTGCTCCCGACGTGCGCCATTCCGACGTTCTCTCCTCTGGGAAGACAGCATTTCGTGTGGTGCCTCCGTCATATTGCCCCGCCCCCGTACAAACCCTGTACAGGCCCTGTACATTTACTCGGCTGCCCTGGGAAGAGGCGTTTCCCGTGAGGTAGATTCGACCGCGCACTCCAAAGTCGACTGATCCCGGAAACCGGAAAAGGAGATGGGGGCATGACGAGGCACACGCGGAAGCCCGACGTCCAGGGCAGGAGCAAGAAACTCTGGATGAACGGCGACGGCACCTGCGACGTCGAACTGATACCGAGCCTGCGCAGCTTCACGTACGACCGGGACGCCTTGATGCCACGGACGGCGGCGCTCCGGCTGGATTTCTACGAGGCGGCGGCCGAACGCCTCGCCGGCAAGGGCGTCCGCACGGTCTTCAGGGAACGGCTCGACGCCCTCACCTACCGGGCGGACCATGTGCCCGCGCCGCCGTTCGAGGTCATCGTGAAGAACCTCGCCACGGGCTCCACCGTGCGCAAGTACCCGGGGCTCTTCCCGGAGGGGCACCGGTTCCGGCAGCCGGTGGTGAAGTTCGACTACCGGACCGATCCCGAGGACCAGCCGATCGGCGAGGACTACCTCCGTGCGGCGGGCGTGGACGTCGCCTCCCTGCGCGCCTGCGCGCTGCGGTGCAACGACGTGCTGCGGTCCTGGCTGGCCCCCCTGGACCTGTGGGACTTCTGCCTGGTGGTGGGGGTCGGCGCGGACGGTGAACCCGTCGTCAACTCCGAGGTGTCGCCGGACTGCATGCGGCTGCGCGACGAGGACGGCAACCCCCTGGACAAGGACCTGTTCCGGCAGGGCGCCGACGAGGCCACCCTGGTGCGGGCCTGGACGGACCTGGTCCGCCGGGTGCGCGGATGAGCGCGGCCGCCGACGGCACCGACGCGGCGAGGGGGAGCGCCCGGGCGGCCCGTGCGCGTCGTCCCGTCGTGTTGCTGACCGGGGCCAACCGCGGCACCGGCCGGGCGGTGGCCGAGGAGTTGCACACCGCCGGCTGGCAGGTCCACGCGCTGTCCCGGACGCCCGCGCGAGTGCCCTGGCTGCGGGAGGCCGTCTGCGACCTGCGCCACCCCGAGCAGGTCGGCCCCGCCGTCGCCCGGGTCGCCGCGGCCGCCGGGAGCCTGGACGCCGTGGTGACCGGCGGGGTCGTCCGCGCCCTCGGCGAGGTCGCCTCCCTCCGCCTCGACGACTGGCGGGAGGCGGTCGACGTCAATCTCACCTCCGTGCTGGCGCTGGTGCGGTCGGCCCTGCCGCACCTGCGCCGCGGCGGGGGGCGGATCGTCCTGATGGGCAGTCACGCGGGCAGCCGCTTCTTCGAGGGCGGGGCGGCGTACTGCATGACGAAGGCCTCGCTGAAGGCGCTCGCCGAGGTGCTGCTGCTGGAGGAGCGGCCGCACGGGGTCTGCACCACCCTGCTCAGTCCGGGGGCCATCGCCAATCTGCCCGGTGACGACTCGCCGACGAAGCTGGCCACCTCGTCGGTGGCGCGGGCGGTGCGCTGGGCGCTGGAGGCACCGGACGACACCGCCGTCGGCGAGCTCGAACTGCGGCCCGCCCGTCTCCCCGCCCGCCCAGCGGTCTCGGGCCTCGACCGGCTCCAGGCCGTCTGACCGCGCGCCCCACCCCGGCACGGCACGGCACTCGTACGCGGTGCGGTGCGTTTCGGGACGTCCGCACCCCAGGTGGCAAAGGAGAGGCATGACCGAGCAGACGGAACAGCCGGACGCCGTCACCGCAACGCGCACCGTCGACGTGAGCTGGGACCTGGGAGTGGGGCTGATCACCGCCGTCGGCACCCTGCCCGACGCGCCGCTCGCACCGGGCGGCGAGGTGCGGATCGGCTTCGCCTCCCGGCTGTGGATCTCCCTCGACATCAGCGGCCGCCCGGTGGGCCTGGACGTCTTCGACATCCCCCCGGTGCTGGTCGGGGTGGTCCCGCCGGCCAGGCGCGGCGAGGAGGACGCGTCCGCCGTGGCGCCGGGCGGGATCCCCTGGTGTCTCGACACCGACAGCAACTGGGTGTGGATCGAGCTGATCGAGGCACCCACCCGGCAGCGCCTCGTCCGCGAGGGCTGGGTCGAGGTGTGGCTGCGTCAGGAACGGCCGGTGCGCCTGAAGGTACGGGCACCGGTCGGCGGACCGCCCGCCCCGGCCGTGCGGTCCACGCCGTGAGCGCGCCGGACCGGATCCGGCTGGTCTGCACCGATCTCGACGGCACCCTGCTCGACGGGCGCGGCACCCTCGGGCCGCTGACCCGGGGCACGCTCACCGAAGCGGCGCGCGCCGGGCTTCCGGTGGTGTGCGTGACCGGCCGTCCGCTGCGTGACGCACTGCCCGTCTGCCGCGAGATCGGCCCGGACGGGCTGGTGGTGTGCAGCAACGGGGCCGTGACGGCGGAGGTCGCGACGGGCAGGCCGCTGTGGTGCCGGAGCTTCCCCGGGCGCCGGGCACGCGCGGTCCTCGCCGGGCTGCGCACCCGGCTGCCCGGGGTGGTGCTCGGCGTGGACACCCTGCGCGGACTGTTCCTTGAACGCGGGTTCGACGAACTGGTCCCCCACTGCTGGCGGCACACGGCCGTCCCGGACGCCGTCGGGGTGCCGGCCCCGGGCGACGACGTGGTCAAGATCCTCGCGGCGCACCCCGACCGGCCGGGACCGTCGCTCGCGGCTGCCCTGGTCCGCCCCGGCGACGGGCTCCTCGCGACCTGCTCCACACCGCACTTCCTGGAAATCGCACCGCCCGGCGTGGACAAGGGGGCCGCCCTGCGCCGGCTGGCCGACCACTACCGGATCCGGGTCACCGCCGTGGCCGCGGTCGGCGACATGCCGAACGACCTGCCGATGCTGCGCGCGGCCGGTCTCGCCGCCGCGGTCGCCAACGCCCATCCGTCCGTCCGCCGGTGCGCCGACCTGGTCCTTCCCGGCAACGAGGAGGAGGGAGTGGCCGACCTGCTGGCGATGGTCCTGTCGGCACGGCGGGAGACCGTGTGGTCATGAAATGGACAGAGAGGGGCTGAATGCGAAGTGAATTGACATGACGGTGTCTTGACCCGGACGCACCGAATCAGGCAGGTTTCAGATGCTTGATGTCATCCAGGGGCTTCCTGAGAAAGCTGCGTTGCCATGGGCGCCTATCTGTGTCCTCCCGCCGTGGTGCACGGCGAACACGTGGTGGAGACCGGCCAGATCCTGGCGGAGGTGCGGGACCGGCACCCGCGGGCGCCCTGGCTGCCGCGGATCGACGGCATCGCCGCCAGTACGGGCATCGTCTCGCGCGGGTGGATGCTGCCGCTGGAGACCGCTGCCGGGCCCAGCGACGGGACGGGTCTGCGAACTCCCGGCGCCGGTCCGGCTCGTGAGGCACTGGCCCGCGCCGGGTTCACCGACGAGGACGTCCACCGCGTGATCGCCGTACTGGAGGCGGTACCGGCCCCGCGGACCGTCCAGGAGCGCACCGCGCCGGCCTGGGCGGCCGTGCAGACGTACGGGGAGCGCGCGGCGCGCCGGGCCCTGGGCGTCGCCGGACTGGACGCCGCCGACGTGGACTGTCTGATCACCAGTCACTCCACCACCCCCGCCCTGCCGGGACTGGACCTGTCCCTGCTCAACCGTCTCCCGCTGCGCCGCGACGTACTGCTGCTGCCGGCCACCCAGTGGGCCTGCATCGCCGGCACCCGCTCGCTGGCCCTGGCGGCCGACCTGGTCGCCGCGGACCCCGAACGGGTGGTGCTGGTGGTGATATCGGAGGCGCTGAGCACCACCTACCAGCCCGCCGACGACACGCTGGAGTCACTGATCGTCCGGCTGCTGTTCGCCGACACCGCCGTCGCCGTGGTGGTGACCGGGCGCCCCGCGACGGAGTCGGTCCTGCGGCTGGACGCCGTCTGGCACCACACGCTGCCCGGCACGATGAACCTGCACCGGCTGGAGACCCGGGAGGACGGCACGCATTTCGTGATGGACCGTCGGGGGCCGCGTGCCGTGCAGGAGACGGTCGCCGCGATGTGGACCTGGCTGCGTCTGCGCCACCAGGACGACGCGCACCCCTGGCATCCCGATCTGCTGCTCGCGCATCCCGGCGGGACACGGGTGCTGGAGTACATGGAGCAGACGATGCCCGAGGAGTGGCCCGAGGGGCTTCTGGCCCACAGCCGGGACAGCTACACCACCGGCAACCGCGGCGGTGCCGCCGTGCTGGACATCCTGCGGCGCGCGCACGAGGCCGGCCAGAAGTCGGGCAGCCGCACCGTGCTCTACGCCGCCGCGCCCGGGCTGACGGCCACGGCCGTGGAGGGGGAGTGGCTGTAGCCGCGGGTGTGTCACGCCCCCAGTTCGGCCCAGACGGCTTTCCCGGTGTCGGTCCACCGCACCCCCCAGCGGGTGGTGAGCTTGTGGACGACGTGCAGTCCCCGGCCGCCGTCGTCGAGCAGGTCACCGCGGCTCAGGCGGGGCCGGCCGTTGCCGGTGTCACCGACCTCGCACGTCAGACGGCTCCCCGTCCTCACCAGCCGCACAGTGACGGGCCCGGGGGCGAACCGCACGGCGTTGGTGACCAGTTCGCTGATCACCAGCAGCACACCGTCCCGGGCCTGCCCGCCGATGTGCCAGCGCCGCAGGAGGGGGGAGACCAGGGCGCGGGCGCGGGCCGCGGTGTCGTCCCGGGCGGGCAGGCGCCAGGTGGCGGCGTCACGGGCGCGGCGGCCCGCCATCCGGGCGAGCAGCAGGGTCACGTCGTCGCGCAGACGCTCCCGCGGGGCAAGGGCGGCGACCACGCGACGCGCGGCCTGCTGCAGATCGTCCCAGGGGTGCACCTCGCGCACCACGTCCGTCAGCCGGCCGATCCCGTCGTCGATCGAGGCCGCCGGGTCCTCCACCAGGCCGTCGGTGTACAGGACGAGGAGCGAGCCGGGCGGCGCGGCGAACGCCTGCACGTCGAACGGCTCCCGCACGGCGAACTCGGCTCCCAGCGCCGGGTGCGGCTGCGCCGCGACGGTCTTGGCGGACCCGTCGGGATGGATGAGGACGGGCGGCAGATGGCCGGCGTTGGACAGCACCACCCGGTGGTCGACGGGATCGTAGACCGCGATGCAGCACGTCGAGCCCAGCGCGCTGTATCCGGCCGCCAGGCCCGCGTCTGTGTCGTCCAGCAGCGTGACGGTCTCGTCCAGCCGCTCCAGCACCTCCCCGGGGCCCAGCCCCGCCGAGAGCAGCGCGCGCGCCTCCATGCTGAGCTGGCCCATCGCCGCCGCGGCGCCCAGACCGTGCCCCACGACGTCACCGACCACCAGCGCGGTGCGGTCACCCGGCAGCGGGAAGCTGTTGACCCAGTCACCGCCGACGCCCGTGCTGTCGGGAGTGGTCGGCTCGTAGACGCTGGCGACCTCGATGGTGTCGCTGCCGGCCCGCGGCAGCAGCCGGCGCTGCAGTGCCAGGACCTGTGCGTGCTCCCGCTGGTGCTGGCGGGCCAGGTCCACGTGACGGGCGGTCTTGGCCACGAGTTCCTGCAGATCGAGCAGCTCACCCTCGCCGAAGGGATGCTCCGGCCGCCGCCAGACCTCCGTCACGCCCAGCACGATGGGCCCCGGCGTGCCCTCCGGTCCCTCCACGACCAGTGGTATGCAGGCGACACTCACCGGCCGGTGGCCGGGCACCAGGGCGCGCACCAGCCGTGGATCGCCGAGCGCCCGCTCGATCGCCTCGCGGTCGCGGATGACGATGGCCTGCGGGGCGTCGTCCCGCATGACCGCACCGGCCAGCAGACAGCTCGCCTCGCGGGGAAGGTTGTCCCCGGCGGTCAGGTATCCCTCGGGCCAGGCCCGGTCCGGCACCAGGGCCGCCCGCCGCAGCCGGATGCGCTCCTGCGCCTGTTCCGTGACCGCCTCGCCCGTCCATACGGCGTAGTCGAGATCGACGGCGGCCACGTCCCCCCACGCCAGCAGGGACTGGGCCAGGGACTGGGCGGTCTCCCCGATGTCCAGGGACGTCCCTATCGCGGCGGCGGAGGCGTACAGGTGCAGCCGCTTGGCCATGGCGATCAGGGAGACGGTCAGACCGTCCTGCGGGGGCGCGGCGGGCAGGATGCTCATCGAGACCACCAGCTCCGTGCCGTCGTCCCGGCGCAGCCGCTGGACCCTGGCGACGTGCGCCTCCCGGGTGTCGAGCACCCTGCGCAACCGCTGTGTCACCGTGGGCACGTCCCCGGGGGGCAGCAGATCGGCGAAAGCGGTCCCCGGCGCGACGCTCACGCCCGCGAACGGAGCGGCGTTCAGATTGCAGCTCGTGATCCGCAGATCCCCGTCGAGGGTGACCGCCCCGAGGATCTGTTCCCGCTGGTCGTCAGCTTCCCCACCGGCCCCTGAGGGCACCGTCGTCCCGGCCCTGGGGATGTAGTCCGCCAGAGCGCCGCTGACCATGTCGAACGGCGATGGGGGAGGTGTGGGATCCATACGGCTCACACGCGGCTCGCTGACTCCGGCGCCCACCGGAAGATGTTCCCGAGTTCATGCGGCCGAGCCCCGAGATCCCTGACCGCACATCTCATGAGTAACACACATGGCTGCTCATCGAGGGGGTGAAAGCGGAGGAAAAACGGCGGAAGACGTCAGATCGACCGAACCGTCGTCTCCACGCTCACCTCGTCCCCGGCGGACAGCCCCCGCGGGGGGCGTACGGCGCCGGTCCGCGCCACTCGGTGACATGGCCGGTGAAGGCGAGGTCCCTGCGGTCAGCCCCGTCACTCGAGGGCGGCGGGGTCGCGTTCGGCGGATCGGCGGTGCCGGGACTTCTCGTCGAGGACGACCGGCCTGCCCGCGCGGACCGGGAAGGGCGCGAGACGGCGCGGGGTCTGCGCGAACGATCACGCGCCGTCCACCGAGGCGTGCGACGGCGGCTGCGGGAGCCGGCGGTCGAGCCCGGCCTCCAGGAGGGGTATGACATCCCCGTGGACGACGAGAGCGCCGATCTCGCGATCGGTGAGGCGTCAGTAGCGGGACACGACGTCCGTCAGGTAGCCGCGCAGCATCGCCTTCGCCTCGTCGAGCAGGGCCGCGTCACCGTCCGCGTCCCGGCGGAAGGCCTCCTGGGCGAGCGCGTCGGCCGCGAGGACGGCGGCATGGCACGCGCGGGCGAGCGGCTCGTCGTCGTGTACGACGTCCAGTGCGAGCAGCACCCGGCGGATCCCGTCGGCCATCCGCCGCTTGTGCTCGCGGTCCGCCGCCCGCGTCCGCTCGGTCAGTCCGCTGCCGAACCACAGGGCCCGGAAACCGTGCTCCGTCCGGTAGATCCCGGCGTACGCGTCGATCAGCACCCCGACCGGGTCCTCCCACCGCTCCACGGCCGCGGCCCCCGCCAGCTCGTCCATGACGCCCTCCAGCCGGGCGAAGTACCCCGCCGCCAGGGCGTCGATGAGGGCGCCGCGGTCCGGCAGGTACTGGTACAGCGAGCCCACGGAGATCCGTGCCTCGGCCGCGACCCGGGTCGTCGTCAGCGCTTCCACGCCCTCCTCGACCAGGATGCGCTCGGCCGCCCGCAGGACCAGCGCCAGGCGGGCCTTGCTGCGGGCCTGACGGGGGGTGCGGCGCAGCGGGGTGTCCAAGAACCGTCTCCGAACGTGAACGTGACTTTGTTTCACGTTTACGCTACCTTCGCGCCCATGACCGCCTCAAGCTCGGCGCTGAGCCAGGAGCGGACCGCCGTCGCGGACGCCTGCCGGCGCCTCGGGGCCGAGGGGCTCCTCATCGGCACGGCAGGCAACGTGAGCGTCCGCGTCGACGACAAGGTCGCCATCACCGCGACCGGAGCGGTCCTCGCCGCACTGACCCCCGAGCAGGTGACCGTGGTGGACCTCGACGGGAAGCTCGTCGAGGGGACCTACGAGCCCACCTCGGAACTCGAACTGCACCTCGGCGTCTACCGCCGCTACGGCAGCGGAGCCGTCGTCCACACCCACGCGCCCCATGCCACCGCCGTGTCCTGCGTCCTCGACGAACTCCCCTGCGTCCACTACCAGTTGCTCGCCCTCGGCGGTACGGTCCGGGTCGCGCCCTACGCCACCTTCGGCACCCCGGAACTCGCCGAGTCGGTGCTCACCGCCCTCGAGGGGCGCAGTGCCGCCCTCCTGGCGAACCACGGAGCGGTCACCCACGCCGTCACCCTCGACCAGGCCGTCGAACACGCCCTGCTCCTCGAATGGGCCTGCGGCGTCTACCAGCGCGCGGCCTCCATGGGCACCCCCCGCTTCCTGGACGAACAGCAGCAACTCGCGGTGATCGAGGCGGCGATCGCCCGCTCCTACGGAACCACCCGTCCCGTACAACCCGCAGAAGAGGAAAGCAGGGGGAGCAGATGAAGGTCTTCACGATGGGCGTGCACGTCCTGGACGTCCTGGTCCGGCCGGTGGAGGCGATACCGGAGGGGCAGGGCGCGACCCTGGTCGAGGACATCCGGATGACGGCCGCCGGAACGGCCGGCGGCACCGCCCTCACCCTCGCCAAGCTGGGCGCGCAGGTGTACAGCGCGGGCGCCGTGGGCTCCGATCCCAGCGGTGACCTGCTCGTGCAGCTGCTGAACAGGGCGGGAATCGACACCGGCTTCCTCGTCCGCCGCACGGACACCGCGACCTCCGCCAGCGTCCTGCCCATCCGCCCCAACGGCGACCGGCCCTCGCTGCACCTGCTCGGCGCGAACATCACCTACGGCGTGGACGACGTGCCCTGGGACGCCCTTGCCGAAGCCACCCATCTGCACCTCGGCGGCCCCGAGCTGATCGGTGTGGAGACCGCGACGCGGATCCTGTCGTACGCGAAGGACCACGGGGTCGTCACCTCGGTCGATCTGCTCGCGCCGGGGGTGCTCGGCAGCTTCGAGCAGATCGAGGCGGCGCTTCCGTACGTCGACCACTTCCTGCCCAACGAGGACCAGGTCCTCGGCTTCACCGGCGAGGACGATCTGCTCACCGGGGCACGGAAGCTGCTGGCCGCCGGCGCGGGCGTCGTCGCGGTGACACGGGGCGGGGACGGGGCGCTCGTGGTGAGCGCGGACGGGGCGGAGCCGGTACCGGCGTTCGTCGTCGACGTGGTCGACACCACCGGGTGCGGGGACGCGTTCTCGGCGGGGTATCTGCGGGGGATCGGCCTGGGGCGTACGCCGAGTGACGCGGCGGTGCTGGGCAGCGCGGCTGCCGCGCTGGTCGCGCAGGGGCTTGGCAGTGATCACGGCGACTTTGATCTGGCGGGGGCCGATGCGTTTGCCTCGTCTGCCAAGTCCCATGCGTGAGTGGGTGCGGCCGTGTGGGGGCTGGTCGCGCAGTTCCCCGCGCCCCTCAGGTGTTCACGGCGTATTCATGGAACCCCCGGCCCGACTTGCGGCCCAGGAGGCCCGCTTCCACCATCCGTAGCAATAGGGGTGGTGGGGCGTGTTGGGGGTCCTTGAAGTCCGCGTACATCGCCTCCGCTATGGCCTTGAGGGTGTCCAGGCCGATCAGGTCGGCCAGGTGCAGGGGGCCCAGGGGGTGGGCGCAGCCCAGGACCATGCCGGTGTCGATGTCCTCCGCCGAGGCGTGGCCGGACTCCAGCATCCGGATGGCGGACAGGAGATAGGGCACCAGCAGGGCGTTGACGACGAAGCCGGCCCGGTCCTGGGCGCGGATCACCTTCTTGCCCAGGACGGTCGTGACGAACTCCTCGGCCCGCACCTGTACCTGAGGTTCCGTCAGCAGGGACGGGACGATCTCCACCAGCTCCAGTACCGGGACCGGGTTGAAGAAGTGGACGCCGATCACCTGGTGCGGGCGGGTGGTGGCCCTGCCCAGTGTCACCACGGGCAGGGAGGAGGTGTTGGAGGCGAGGATCGCGTCCTCGCGGGTGACGATCCGGTCGAGCTCGGCGAACAGCGCGACCTTGACCCGCTCGTCCTCCGTCGCCGCCTCCACCACCAGGTCCCGGTCGGCCAGTGCGGTGAGGTCGGGGGTGACCCGCAGCCGGCCGAGGGCGGCGTCGCGCTCGGCGCCGGTGAGCTTGCCCCGCCGTACGCCCCTGTCCAGCGAGGCGGTGATCCGGGCCCGGCCCGCCTCGGCCGCGCCCGGACTCACCTCGTGGACCACGACGTCCAGGCCGGCCCGGGCGCAGACCTCGGCGATGCCCGCGCCCATCAGCCCGCAGCCGACGACCCCCACCCGGCGGATGTCCGAGGTCACCGGAACGCCGCCTGGCCCGTCAGTGCCTGCCCGATCACCAGGGTGTGCATCTCGACCGTGCCCTCGTAGGTGAGGATCGACTCCAGGTTGTTGGCGTGCCGGATGACCGGGTATTCGAGGGAGATGCCGTTGGCGCCCAGGATCGTGCGCGCGGTGCGGCAGATCTCCAGTGCCGCCCGGGTGTTGTTGAGTTTGCCGTAGCTGACCTGTTCGGGGCGCAGGCCCCGGTCGTCCTTGGTGCGGCCGAGGTGCAGGGCCAGCAGGACGCCCTTGTTCAGCTCCAGGGACATGTCGGTCAGTTTGGCCTGGGTGAGCTGGAAGGAGCTGATCGGACGGTCGAACTGGACCCGGTCGCCCGCGTAGGCCAGCGCCGCCCGGAAGGCGGAGCGGGCGGCGCCCATCGCGCCCCAGGCGATGCCGTAGCGGGCCTCGCTCAGACAGGACAGGGGGCCGCGCAGTCCCCGGACGCCGGGCAGCACGGCGCTGCCCGGCAGCCGTACGCGGTCCAGGACCAGTTCGCTGGTCACCGAGGCCCGCAGGGACATCTTGTGCTTGATCGCGGACGCCGAGAAGCCGGGCGTGTCGGTGGGGACGACGAACCCGCGGATGCCGTCGTCGGTTTTCGCCCAGACCACGGCGACATCGGCGACCGAACCGTTGGTGATCCACATCTTGCGGCCGTCGAGGATCCAGTCGTCGCCGTCCCTGCGGGCGGCGGTGCGCATGCTGCCCGGGTCGGAGCCGGAGTCGGGCTCGGTCAGACCGAAGCAGCCGATCGCCGTGCCCGCCGCCATCCTCGGCAGCCACTCGCGCTTGTGCTCCTCGGAGCCGAACGCGTGCAGCGCGTACATGGCCAAAGAGCCCTGCACGGACACCAGGGACCGCAGACCGGAATCGGTCGCCTCCAGCTCCAGACAGGCCAGACCGTAGTCGACCGCGCTCATGCCGGCGCAGCCGTAGCCCTCCAGGTGCATGCCCAGCAGGCCGAGTTCGCCGAGTTCCTTGGTCAGGCCCCGGATGTCCTCGATCCCGCCCTGCTCGAACCACTCGGCGATGTACGGATCGACGCGCCGCTCGCAGAAGGTGCGCACGGTGTCGCGCACCGCGCGCTCGTCCGGGCCGAGCAGACTGTCGAGTTCCAGGAGGTCGAGGGGATCGGCCGGGCGGCCGGCGTGCGCTGTGTGCATCGTCAGTCTCCAGAGGGGTCGGGGGTCAGGCCCGCGGGTCGATGATGAAGTTGCTGAAGCCGCCGTTGCGCACGGCGATACCGCCGATGGCCTCGTTGACCTGGTCCAGCGGGTACACGTGGTGCTCCAGCGGGCTCAGGTCCAGCAGGCCCGCCCCGGCCATGTCGGCCATGGTCTGGCCCTCGGCGGAGGTGAACCACGCCGAGCCGATCAGCCGCAGCTGCTGGTCCATCATCCGGTGGATGTCGACCGGCAGATCACCGGCGACGGCGCCGATGTTGACGGCGATGCCGCCGCGGGCCATCGCCCGCATGCCCGCCCGGAACGTCTCGTGCGGGGCGCCCGGGCCGAGGGCGTCGACGTAGATGTCGGCGCCGTGGCCGCCGGTCTCCGCGCGGACCCAGTCGTCGAGCGGGCCGTCGTCCAGGGAGTGCAGGCGCAGCCGGCCGCCGGCCAGTTCGCCGACCCGGGCGAGCAGGGCCTTGTCCCGGCCGGTGCCGTACACATGGGTCAGGCCCATGGCGGGCGCGAGGAGCGCGGCGGCGATGCCCAGGGTGCCGCTGATCCCGTTGATCAGGATCGTCTTTCCGGGGCCGGCCTCGGCCTTGCGCAGCGCCGAGTACATGGTGCCGATGTAGCCGAAGCGGGCGGCCGCCTCGAAGGAGAGGTTGTCGGGCAGCTTCACCAGGCTGTACGCCGGGGCCACCATGTACTCGGCCAGGCCGCCCTGGTAGCGGTCGAGGAGGTGGAGGGCGGTGGGGGAGAAGCCGAAGTAGCCGGCGAAGGCGTAGCTGGCGCAGTTGATCGAGTCGCCGCCCCGGCAGGAGCGGCAGGAGCCGCAGGAGCGGCCCGGGTTGACGTAGACCCGGTCGCCGACCTCGAAGCCCTCGACTCCCTCGCCGATCTCCTCGATCACCCCCGCCGGGTCGAGACCGAAGATCGCCGGCAGGGTGGGCAGCGGGCTGTGCGGGAACCACGTGGTCCACATGTTCAGGATGTTGGCGAGATTGGGCACGATGTTGACGGCGTGCACGGCCACCCGGACATCGCCGCGGCCGGGCTCGGGAACGGGCAGTTCCTCGATCTTCATCGGCTCGCCGACGTTGTGCATCCGCGCGGCTCGCATGGTCGCACTCATGGCGTCTCCTCGGGGTATGAGGGTGTGGGTGGGGGAGACGGCACCAAGGGCGGTGCGGTCCCGGTGAGTTGTGTGTGCGTGGGGGAGAGGGGCGGGTCAGTCGTCCAGCAGGGTCGTCAGACGGGCCCGCTGCAGCTTTCCGGTGGCCCCGCGCGGCAGGGCGGGCACGAGGCGCACCCGGCGCGGCCACTTGTGCCGGGCCAGTCGGCCGTCGAGATGACCCCGGACGTCCTCCAGCGACGGGGAGTCGCCGGAGGCGGCGGTGCCGACGACGAGGAAGGCGGTCACGACCTCGCCGTAGACCGGGTCCGGTGCCCCCGACACCGCGACCTCGACGACCCCCGGGAGATCCGCGAGCGCGTTCTCGACCTCGGCGGGGTCGACGTTCTCCCCGCCGGTGATGATGGTGTCCTTCAGCCGTCCCACGACCGACAGCCGTCCCTCGGCGTCGAACAGGCCCCGGTCGCCGGACCGGAACCAGCCCGCGCCGTCGGCCACCGGCACCGGCCCCGCCGCCGTCCAGTAGGAGGCGGCCACCGAGGGCCCGCGCAGCCAGATCTCGCCGGCCGTGCCCGCCGGGGCGGGCGTCCCGGCCGGGTCCACGACCGTCACCTCGACGTGCGGGACCGGTGAGCCGGTGGACCCGGCCGGCTCGTCCGGCGCCGAGTACGTCACCCCGGCCGCGGTCTCCGTCAGACCGTAGGAGTTGACCACGCCGATCCCGCGGGCCCGGAACCGCTCGCGGGTGGCGGCCTGGGCCGGGGACCCGCCGGACAGGATCCAGCGCAGGGTGTCCAGGTCGCCGCCGGTGAACCGGGGGTGCCGGGCCAGCAGGGCGGACATGGCGGGCACCGCGAAGGCGCAGGTCACCCGGTGGTCGCGGACCAGGTCGACGAAGAGGTCCGGGTCGAAGCGGGGGGCCAGGACCACCGTGCCGCGCCGCGCCCAGGTGTACTGCGGGAGCCCGCCGAGCACGGCGACATGGGCCAGCGGAGTGGAGACGAGCGCGGTGTCGCGCTCCTGGAAGGGCAGCCGGGCCAGGCCGTTGACCAGGCTCCAGTGGAGGTTGTCGTGGGTCAGCGCGACGCCCTTGGGCCGCCCGGAGGTGCCGGAGGTGAACGCGACGACCGCGACATCGGACCCGACGGGCGCCTCGACGGAGGGCTCGTCGTCCGGGAGAGCGCCCTCCCCGGCCGGGTGGAGTTCCTCCCAGGTCAGCCTCGGCGCCCCGCCCGGTGGGAAGCGCTCGTCGGCCACCACCGCGACCGGACGGGTCTCCTCGCACACCACCGTCAGCTCGGCGCCGGTCACCTGCGGATGCAGCGGTACGAGCACCGCCCCCATCCGGGTCACCGCGAACAGCGTGATCAGGGCCTCGGGCCGGGCCGCCCCCTGCATCACCACCCGGTCGCCCGTGCGGACCCCGTGCCGGTGGAGACGGGCGACCGTCGACAGGACCGCGCGCTCGAGTTCGGCGTACGTCCAGCGGCGGTCCTCGAAGACGAGGGCGGTCCGGTCGGCGGCCTCGGTCGCCGCGGCGGTGAGATGGGCACCGAACGCGCGGGTCATGTCCGCACCTCCGTCGCGCGTCTGGCACGGGCGAGCGCGCCGAGGGTCGTCCCCGCGAGATCGGCGGCGGTCACCGGTGTCCCGTGTGCGAGGAGCCGGCGTGCCGCGAGATGCTCGGCGGGCCAGTTCAGGGTCTCCACCGCCACCAGCAGCCCGTCCCGGAAGGCGTACGCGGCGAGCCGTTCGGGCGAGTCCCCGGCCGTCAGGCGCACCTCGTCGGAGGGCGCCCGCAACCCGGCGATCTGCAGTTTGACGTCCCCCTGGTCGCTCCAGAACCACGGCAGACTCGCATACGGCTCCGGCTCCCGCCCGGCGATCCGGCGGCCGACCAGCGCCCCCTGGTCGGTGGCGTTCTGCACCGACTCCAGGCGCACCGGTCCGGCCGCGTGCGGATGGGGGCCGCGGGCGCAGTCGCCGACGGCGGAGATCCACGGGTCGGACACCGAGCGCAGCAGCTCGTCGACCAGCACCCCGTCGGCCACGGCGAGCCCGGCGTCGCGGGCCAGTTCCTCGCGCGGGGCGGCGCCGATGCCGTAGACGACGAGGTCGGCGGGCAGGACGCCCGCGGAGGTGACGACCCGCTCGACACGGCCGGGGCCCTCCAGGGCCCGTACCGCGGTGCCGGTGAGGAAACGGACGCCAAAGCGTTCGTGACGCTCGCGCAGCCGGGGCTCCAGCGCGGGGGAGAGCGCGCGGCCGAGGAGCCGGTCGGCGAGTTCCACGACGGTCACCCGGGCCCCGCCGGCCAGGGCCACCCGGGCCAGTTCGAGACCGATGAAGCCGCCGCCGACGACCACCACGTCCCCGGCCGTCGCCAGCGCCCGGCCGACGGCCAGGGCGTCGTCCAGGGAGCGCACGGCGTGCACACCGTCGAGATCGGCGCCCGGAACGGTCAGCGGGCGGTTGCGGGCACCGGTCGCGAGGACCAGGTGGGTGTACGGGACCCGCGCGCCGGAGCGGGCGGTGACCGTACGGGCGGCCCGGTCGAGGGAGACGACCTCCTCGTCGAGCCGCAGGTCGATGTCCCGCTCGCGGTAGAAGGTCTCCGGCACCAGGGAGACCTGGAGGTCGTCCGGACCGGTGTGTGCCTTCTTCGACAACGGCGGCCGCTGGTACGGCAGATGGGGTTCGGACCCGAACACGGTGACCGGGCCGTCGTAGCCGCAGGCGCGCAGGGTGGAGGCGACGCCGAAGCCGGCCTGCCCGCCGCCCACGATCACCACGCCCGCGCTCACACCTGCTCCTCGGGGAGGTGGACGACCAGTCCGTCCAGGGTGTCGGAGAGCCGGATCTGGCAGCTCAGACGGCTGGTGGGTCGGCGTTCGGCGGCGGTGAAGTCCAGCATCTCGTCCTCGACGTCGTTCGGCGGGCCGACCGGCCCGGTCTGCGCCGGGTCGATGTAGACGTGGCAGGTGGCGCAGGAGGCGTTGCCGCCGCACTCGGCCACGATGCCGGGTACGCCGTGGGCGAGGGCCGCCTGCATGAGCACGGTCCCCGACGCGGCGGTGACCTGGTGCGCGGTCCCGTCGGGCGACCGGAAGATGACGGTGGGCATGAAGTCCTCCCGAGGGGGACGGCCGAAGGGGTCGGCCGATGGGGACGGCTCAGGCTGCTTGCCAGGTGACGTTCAGCGAGGTCAGCCCGCGGAACACCCAGCCGTCCAGGCGGCCCGCGGCGGGGCCGTCGTCGGATGCCGGGGTGCCCTCGGCGAGGCGCAGTCCCCGCAGACGGCTGAAGACCAGGGGCCAGGCGAGGGCGCTGACCTCGTGGCGCGCGACCCACGCGCCCATGCAGAAGTGCGGACCGCCGCCGAAGGCGAGATGCGGGCGGTGCGGCCGGTCGACGTCGAACTCCTCGGCCCGCTCGAACACCGACTCGTCCCGGTTCCCCGAGGCGATGACCAGGGCGACACGGCTGCCGGCCGGGAGGGTCACCCCGGCGATCTCGTACTCCCGGGTGAGCTGGCGCGGGTACATGCCGATCGGCGAGACCCAGCGGGCGGTCTCCTCGAAGACCCGCTTCCACGACGCCGGTTCGGCGAGCACCCGGTCGAGCACCTCGGGGCGGTTCAGCAGCGCCCAGGCGCCGACCCCGAAGACGTCCCGGGGTTCGTTGACACCGCCGCCGATGATCACCTTCACGTTGTTCTGGATCTCGGAGAGCTCCACCGGAGGGTCCGCGTGGACCATGGAGGAGATCACCGAGCCGTCGGGCTCGCTGCGGGCCGCCGTGACGGCCTCGGCGACCGCGTCCTCGATCGCGCGGGTGGCCCGCTCGGCGCGCAGCCAGATGCCGGGGTCGTCGGCGTAGTTGCCGTTGGCGGCCATCATCGCCCGCGACCAGTCGGAGACGTCCTCGGCGCTCGCGCCGCGCAGGCCCAGGACGAGGGCCAGGTTGGCGGCGACGAGGGGTTCGGCGAAGTCGGCGATCAGATCGGCCTCGCCGCGGCCGGCGATCCGGTCGAGCAGGTCGTGCGCGGTCTTCTCGAAGGCGTCGGCCCACCGGTCGCGGACCTGGCGGGGGCGGGTCGGCGGCTCGGCGGCGGACCGCAGCCGTCGGTGGTCCGGGTCGTCCTCGCGGAGCATGTTCGGGCCGACCGTGCGCAGCAGCAGCGAGCCCTCCTCGCGGGAGGAGAACACCTCGGGCAGCTTCTCCGCGTGGACGATGTCGTCGTAGCGGGTGAGCAGATGCCGGCCGACCGAGGGGACCCAGGCGAGCGGCGCGGTGCGGCGCAGCTCGGCGTAGGCGGGGTAGGGGTCGCGGCGCAGCTCGTCGAGGTCGAGCTCGACGACCGGGGCGCCGGGGGCGGCGGTCGTCGGCGTGTTCACGCGGTGCCGCCCGCGCCCATCAGCACGAAGAACATCGTGGCGGGCTCGCTGGTGGTGTTGCGCCAGGCGTGCCGGGTGGCGTTCTGCACGACGAGGTCACCGGGCCGCAGGACCGCGGTCTCCCCGCCGTCGAGGTCCAGGACGATCTCGCCGCTGAGGACGACTCCGTAGTCGACCGTGGGGGTGGTGTGCATGCCCGGGTTGTCGGGCTCGAAGAGTTCGGTGAGGCCGGGGGTGGCCTCGAGCTGCTCGGCGCCGGCCGCCGCGGGGTCCCAGGCCGGGTCGGCGTAGACACTGGCCGGCGGGAAGGTGACGGTGAGCGCGATGGTCTCGCCGGGGGCCGGGACGAAGGACACGAGGTCCGCCGTCGGGTCCTCGGAGGGGACGGCGGGCGCCGAGGTGTTCCACACCAGGGAGCGGGCGAAGCCGGGGGTGTGGGTGTACCGACGGGTGCGCGGCGGCTCGCCGTCACTGACGATCACGGGCTTGCCGCTGGGGCTGACACCGGTGACGACACGACGGACCATGATTCTCTCCTTTGAGAAACCGACGCGGGGGCGTCAGGGAAGGTGGCTGAACGTTAAAGCGCCTCGGAAGAATTCGTTAGAGGTTTGACGGTAAAAGTTCTTACGATCTCGGGGAGCGCCGCTCCCGTCGCGGGGCGCGGGGGCCGGCCGGGCTCAGGCGTCGTCGGCCGGGGTCTCCTGGTTGACCAGCGTACGCAGCAGATGCACCAGCTCACTGAGCTGGTCGTCGCGCAGGACGGCGGTCCAGGCCCGCTCGCGCCGCGTCTGGGCCTCGATGGCCCGGCGCAGCGTCTCGCGGCCCTCGGCGGTCAGCTCGACAGTGAGCTGCCGGCGGTCGGTCTCCACCCGTTCCCTGGCCACCAGGCCACGGCTCTCCAGCGTGGCCAGCGCGCTGGAGATGGAGGCCCGGGTGGAGCCGGAGACCCGCCCGATGTCCTGCTGGGCGAGCGGGCCGTAGACCCACAGGGCGTTCAGGATCCGGAAGCCCGCCCAGGTCAGGCCGAGCGGCCGGTGGACGTGCTTCTCGAAGTCCTTGGTCAGCCGGGCCTCGAGCCGGGTGAGGTCGGTGACCATCTCGATCGCGTCGAGGTCCCGGGGCTCGGTCGTGCCCAGCTCGCGATGGTGGTGGCGCAGGAGCTCCGAGAACTCCCGGGTCCGGCTGGCGCCGGCGGTGTCCGGCTCGCCCACGGTGTCCGTCACGATCTCCCGCCCTTCCGTTGGAGTCAACCGGCGACGACCGGGTTGATCATGGTGCCGACGCCGGTGACCTCGGTCCGCAGGACCTTACCCTCGGTGAGGTAGAGACGAGGAGTGCGGCGGACGCCGCAGCCGGCCGGGGTGCCCGTGAAGATCAGGTCGCCGGGCTCGAACGTCACCCGCTTCGACAGCCAGGCGATCAGCTCGGGCACGCTGAAGATCAGGTCCGAGGTCCGGCCCCGCTGCACCTCCAGATCGTCGACCCAGCCCGCCACCTCGATGTCGTCGGGGTCGGCGAACTCGTCGAGCGTCACCAGGTACGGCCCGATCGGGCTGAAGGTGTCGTACGACTTCGGCAGCGTGAACTGGTTGATCGGCTTGCGCCACTGCTCCTTGCGGTCGGAGACGTCCTGGCCCGCGGTGACACCGGCGACGTACGACCATGCCCCGGCCTCGGGGATGTTCTTGCCGGCCCTGCCCATGACGACGACCAGTTCGGCCTCGTAGTCGACCTTGTCGTACTGCGGCTCGACCACGATCGCGTCGTACGGGCCGACGACGGACGAGGCGAACTTCGCGAAGACCGAGGGCTCGTCCGGGACCGGCAGATTCGACTCCTCGGCGTGCGCCCGGTAGTTCAGGGCGACCCCGATCGCCTTGTACGGCTTGGCGACCCGGCCCAGGTCGTGCCGGTCGAACGGCTTCCAGTCCGTGTCGTCGGCGCGCTCGGCGAGTGCGCGCAACTCGTCGTGCAGGGCCAGGTCCGACAGGACCTCCAGACGCGGCTCGATCGCTCCCTTGCTCGCGTCCGCGATGTCGAGGGCGAGGTCGTCGCGGACGACGACCGGGCGGCCGGCGAGGTGGGCGAGCTTCATGCGGGCACTTCCTTCGAGTCGGTGGGCAGGGGGAGGGGCAGCGCGAGATCGCCTTCCACCCGGACCCCGAGCGTGTTGATCACGGTCGCGATGGTCAGGTACTGGCCGACGGTGTAGAGGACGTCGATGACCTGCTCGGTACTCAGGTGGACCGACAGCCGCTCCCACAGGTCGTCGTCGACGTTCTGCGTCTCCACGAGCGCGTCGGTGGCGGCCAGCAGCACCCGGTCCCGCTCGTCGAGGCCGTCCCAGGCACCGGTCGCGGCGGCCAGGATCGTTCCGTCGGCGAGCCCCGCGCGGCGGGCGATCCGCACGTGCTGGTCCCACTCGTACGCCGCCTGCGCCCGGGCGGCGATCCGCAGGATCATCAGCTCGCGGGACGTCAGCGGCAGGGTGTTCTTCCCCAGCACGTGGTTGCCGAAGACGAGGAAGCGGCGCAGCGCGTCCTCGTGGTGCGCGAGGGTCGCCCAGATCGTGTAGATCCGGCCGTCCTCGTCGCGGTACGGCGCCAGCGACGCCAGTGTCCTCTCGTGCAGCTCGCTCTCGTCGACGGGCTGCAGCCGGGCCTTCTCGGGCACTTCCTGCGACATCGTCGGACCTCCTCGGCTCGATGACGTCAACGTATTCGTATGACCCTTGACCGTCAAGGGTCTGACAAATACCGTCCTTCTCATGACGATCCAGAGCCTGGGGTACGTGGGCATCGGTGCCCCCGACCCGACAGCATGGGCGGAGTACGCCCGCACAGTGATAGGCCTCGCGGTCGAGCCGGTGGGGGCCGGGGAGCCGGGCCAGTCCGCGACCCACCGGCTGCGGATGGACCAGCACCCCTTCCGCATGTGGCTGACCGAGGCGGAGACCGGCGGGGTGACGGTCATCGGCTGGGAGGTCCGCGGTCCGGCCGCCATCGACGAGGCGACCGTGCGGCTCAAGGAGGCCGGCGTCGAGGTGTCCGTCGGCACCGACGAGGAGTGCCGGGACCGGCAGGTCGCCCGGATGGTGCACTTCACCGGCCCGCTCGGCATCCGCACGGAACTCTTCTGCGGGCGCCGCCTGGCCCCCACCCCGTTCGTCTCACCGCTCGGCGTCGACTTCGTCACCGGCGACCAGGGACTCGGGCACGTGGTGCTGAAGACACCGCACGTCCAGGAGGCGGTGGACTTCTACTGCGACGTCCTGGGCTTCCGGCTCAGCGACACCGCCGACTACCCCTGGGGCACCTTCTACTTCCTCGGCTGCAACCCGAGGCACCACAGCATCGCCTTCATCCGGTCGTACAAGAACGAGGGCACCCACCACATCCTGTGCGAGGTGTCCGGCCCGGAGGAGGTCGGCCGCGCCCTCGACCGCACCCGCGAGCACGACGTGAAGCTCATGGCCACGCTCGGCAAGCACGCCAACGACGGGATGTTCTCCTTCTACATGACCTCCCCGGCCGGCTTCGGCATCGAGATCGGCGCGGGCGGGGTGCAGGTCGACGAGAGCACCTGGGTCAGCCGTGTCTACACCGCCGACATCTGGGGCCACCACCCCGTGCCGTGAGCCACGCCCCCCGCCCCACGGGCGACAGCACCTTTGACGTTCTCGAAGAAAGCGGGCCGCATCCCATGCTCCAGAGCCATCTGCAGGACACCTGGGTCACCCCCACCGCCGCGGACGGGTCCGCGACCGAGGTGCGCGACGCCGTCACCGGCGACCTGGTGTGCCGTGTCTCCTCCGACGGCCTCGACCTCGCCGGGGCGTTCGGCCACGCGCGCCGGATCGGCGGCCCCGCGCTGGGGGCCCTGACCTTCCCTCAGCGGGCCGGCCTGCTGGAGGCCGTCGCCGACGCCGTGCGCGCCCGCCGCGAGGAGCTCTACGCCCTCTCCGCCCGCGCCGGAGCCACCCTGAACGACGCCCGTTACGACGTCGACGGCGGTATCCGCGTCCTGCGCGACTACGCCGCCCGGGCCCGCGCCGGACTCCCGGACGCACCGCACCTGGTGGAGGGCCCCGCCGAACGCCTCGCCCGCGGGGAGGACTTCCTCGGCGTCCACCTCGTCACCCCCTCACCGGGACTGATGCTCCAGGTGAACGCCTTCAACTTCCCCGTCTGGGCCCCGCTGGAGAAGCTGGCGCAGGCCGTGCTGGCGGGGCTGCCGAGCGTGGTGAAGCCGGCCACCCCGACCGCGTACCTCACCGAGCACCTGGTCCGGATCGTGACGGAGGCCGGTGTCCTGCCGCCCGGGACGCTCCAGTTGGTCGTCGGATCGGTCCGCCCGGCCCTCGCACTCCTCGGTGAGCAGGACGTCCTGTCGTTCACCGGCTCCGCGGCCACCGCCGAGACCCTGCGCACCCATCCCACCGTGGTGGCCCGTTCGGTCCGCTTCAACGCCGAGGCGGACTCCGTCAACGCGATCGTCCTCGCCCCCGATGTCACGCCCGGGACACCGCTGTTCGAGGGGTTCGTGCGCGAGGTGGTGACCGAGATGACGGTCAAGGCGGGCCAGAAGTGCACCGCGATCCGCCGCGTCCTCGTCCCCCGTGAGCAGGAGGCCGCCGCCCTCGACGCGATCGCCGCCGAGCTGGCCGGGGTGACCGTCGGCGACCCCGCGGCCGAGGGCGTCCGGATGGGCCCGGTCGTCAGCCTCGCCCAGCGCGAGGACGTCAGGCGGGCCGTGCGCCGGATCGCCGCGTCGGGGCGGTTCGTGCACGGCGACCCGGCGAAGGTGCGGGTGGTCGACGCCGACCCCGGGCGGGGCGCCTTCCTCGACACGCTCCTCGTCTCCGCCGACCCGGAGGCCGCCGCGCCGCACGAGGTCGAGCCGTTCGGACCGGCGGCGACCGTGCTGGCGTACCGGGACACCGCGCACGCGGCGGATCTGCTGGCCCGCGGACGCGGCAGCCTCGCCGCGTCCCTGGTGAGCGACGACGTCCCGTGGACCACCGGTCTCGTCGCGCGGACGGCCGCCTGGCACGGCCGGCTGCATCTGCTGGACTCGGTCACCCTGGGGCAGACCACCGGGCACGGTTCCCCCCTGCCCGCGCTGCGCCACGGCGGCCCCGGCCGGGCCGGCGGCGGCTCCGAGATGGCGGGCCTGCGGGGCGTACTCGACCTGATGCAGCGGACGGCGGTCCAGGGATCGCGGCGGACGCTCGACGCCTTGGGGGCGTGACGGCGGGCGCCGTACAAGGCGCCGTACAGGAGAAGGCCGCCCCGTGATGCCTGTGTCCGGGGCGGCCTGCCGCGGTCAGGGCTCGCTGTCCGCCGAGGACTTGGCGGTGGTGCGGGTCGACGTCCGGCGGGAGCCGGTCGTCCTCCTCGCGGGAGCCTTCGCGGCGGGCTCGGGCGAGGGCGCCGCTTCGGCCTCACTCCCGGGCTTCTCCTGGGCTGGGGTGCCCAAGGTCGCCCCGCCCGTGATCCCGCCCAGGCAGAACGCCCACACCTCCTCGGCACCGCGTCCGCCCACCGGAAGGCGCTGCTCCGATGATGCAACTGACCGACGATCCCCAAGTGGCCGCCTTCCGGGCGGAGTCCCCCTGGAGGACCTCGACAGCTCCGTACGGGAACTGGCCCCGCGGATCGCCCGGATGCCCCCGTCCGGCCTGCGCCAGGCCAAGCGCGCCGTCAACCAGACCCTCGACGTCCAGGGCTTCTACGCCGCCCTTCAGTCGGTCTTGCCCTGGTCGTCTCATCTTCCGGACTCATCTGGTGGACGCCCCCTTGACGTGCGCCTGAGGCGGATCGACACTCGAATCGGGAATCCTAGTGAACAGGTAGGGAAACATGGGGCGCCTGCACCCGGCCACCGGCCGCACCAGCCGTACGACCTGGTCGTCGCCCCTTCTCACCTCCCGCCGTCACATCGACCTGCAGCGCGTCTGCAGCGCCATCAGCCCACGCGGCTGAGCCGGGCCCCTCCCGCGCCGGACCCCGCGGCGGTGTCTCCTGGACGCCGTCCCGTCCGGCGTGCGTGGACGAAGGGCCGTCTCCCTTTTCGCCGTCGCATCCGCCGCGCGCACGTCCGCCCGTGCGCCCGCCTCCGGGGAGAGTCATGTCCGTCACACCGCTGGCCGCCCACCCGTCCGCCCGCCCCGCCCCCGCCTTCCGGGGCCGCATCGGCCGGGACGCGCGCAGCGGGCACTACGCCGTGCCGCGCCGCTACCGCCTCCATCTGTGCACCGCCGACCCGGACGGACTGCGCATCGCCGTCACCCACACCCTTCTCGGCCTCGACCGCGCCTGTCCGGTCACCTTCCTGCCCGCCGTCCCCGACTGTCCCGACGGCGGCCACACGCAACTGCGCCCGCTCTACGACGCCAGCGCCCACCGCTACACCGGACCGGCCCTCGCCCCGGTGCTCAGCGACGACTGGTCGGGCCGGATCGTCTCCACCCACGGCCCCGACATCGCCCGTGACCTCGCCCGGCGCTTCGGCGGCGGCCGGGCCGTGCTGTACCCCTGCGGCGCGGAGTCGGAGATCGAGGCCGTGGAGCGGATGTGCGCCGAGGGCATCGAACAGGCGGCGCAGTGTGCCGGGGACGCCGCGGCCGAGGCGGCCGGGCGGGCGGCCGGGCTCGCCGCGCTGCTCGCCACGCTCGGCGTGCTGGAGCGGGGGCTCAGTGCGCAGCCGTATCTGATCAGTGATCAGATCACCGCCGCCGACGTGGAGTTGTGGGTCGCGCTGGTCCGGCTCGACACCGTGCACCGGCACCACCTCGACGCCGACGCCGTGCGCCGCGTCGCCGGACACCCCGCCCTGTGGGCCTACGCCCGCCGGCTGGCCGCCCACCCGGCCTTCGGCGCGCACCTCGACCTGGACGGCATCGCCCGCCGCCACCACGCCCGTTGCCGGGGCCTGGAGGCCGCCGGCTCCGCTGTCCAGATCCTGGACTGGGCAGCCCATGCGGCGGACGGAAACGGTGTTCCCTCGCAGGTCAACCGGCCCTGAGCCGGTCCACCCCTCGGACGGCCGTTGACATTTGATCGGTCGACTGCCTTACTTACGGCCAGAACGGTCATGAGTGTCAGCGACAAGCCCTGGCTAGCTGACCGGCAACCCTCGCTCCGCGGTGGGGTGCCCCAGGTGACGACCGGACCGGATGACGTTCGGTAAGCGCGAGGCCCACAGGGCCGGAACAGTGACGGTGACGAGATGTACGCAGCTCCCAGGACGGCCACCCGCCGCCCCCAGGGCTGCGTACAGCCGTACGCGCACCTGTCGAACCTGTTCGCCGCCAACCGCGCCGTCGATCTGCTCCGCGTGAACAGCGCACTGTGTACCGCACCGGGCCGTGCCCGCTGTCGGGGCTGACTCCTTCCCCTCGCCCCGCCTTCGCGTAACCGACGAACACCGCCCGAGCGGTGTGCCGCCCATCGCCCCATCCCGGTTCCCCCGTACGCACCCGTGCGCCACGCGCCGCTGCCCGCAGCCGCCGTCCGTCCACGTCTGCGCCGAACCGGGGTGCCCGACTCCCGCCGGAGCCCTCCATGAGTGAACCCCCAGGCGCCGTGACCCTCGCCGAGGCACCCGCCGCCGACACCCCGTCAGAGAAGCTCACCGCACAGCGCGTTCAGCCCCTGCGCCGGCCCGGCCGCTGGATCGCCACCGCCGTGGTGCTGGTCCTGGTGGCCCAGTTCGCGCACGGCCTGGTGTCCAACCCGTTCTACCAGTGGGACCGCTTCGGTTACTGGTTCCTGCGCCCGGTGATCCTCGACGGACTGCTCATCACCCTCGAAGTCACCGCCTACAGCGCGGTGTTGGGCCTGCTCGGCGGGATCCTGCTCGCCCTCGCCCGGCTGTCGAAGAGCCCGGTGCTGCGCGCGGTGAGCTGGACCTACGTCTGGGCGCTGCGCTCCATCCCGCTGATCGTGGTCCTGCTCTTCCTGTACAACTTCAGCGCCCTGTACCAGACGCTGAGCCTGGGCGTCCCCTTCGGCCCCGCCTTCTTCACCTTCGACGAGTCCCGGCTCGCCACCGACATCGTGATCGCCGTCGTCGGCCTCAGCCTCAACGAGGCGGCCTACGCCGCCGAGGTGGTCCGCGGCGGCATCCTCTCGGTCGACCAGGGCCAGCACGAGGCGGCCGCGGCGCTCGGACTGCCCAAGCGCTACCAGTTCTGGAGGATCGTCTTTCCCCAGGCCCTGCGCTCCATCACCCCGAACTACGTGAACCAGCTGATCGGCCTGGTCAAGTCCACCTCACTGGTGTTCTACGTCTCGCTGCTCGACCTGTTCGGCACCGCGCAGACCATGGGCGCCACCTACCCCGGTGACATCGTGCCGCTGCTGCTGGTCGTCACCGTCTGGTACCTGATCCTGACCAGCCTCGTCTCCGTCGTCCAGTTCTACGTCGAGCGGTACTACGCCCGGGGCGCCACCCGCTCCCTGCCGCCGACGCCGTTGCAGAAGCTGCGGTCCGGTCTCACCGACCTGCGGGCCCGCATCCGCCGGGAGGCAGCCGTATGACCACCGAGACCACCGAGACCGTCAAGACCGAGCAGGACGCCGCGGTGGTGCCCGCCGCCGTCGAGGTGCACGACGTGCACAAGTGGTACGGCGCCCACCGTGTCCTGGAGGGCGTCAGCCTGACCGTGCGGCCCGGCGAGGTCACGGTGATCCTCGGCCCGTCCGGCTCCGGCAAGTCCACCCTGCTGCGGGTCATCAACCATCTGGAGAAGCCGGAGATCGGCTACGTCAGCGTCAACGGCGAACCGATCGGCGTCCGTCGGCACGGCGACCGGCTGCGCGAGCTCAGCGAGCGCACCATCCTGACCCAGCGCGGCCGGATCGGCTTCGTCTTCCAGAACTTCAACCTCTTCCCGCACCTGACCGTGCTGGACAACGTCGCCGCCGCGCCCGTGGCGACGGGCCGGCTCGCCAAGTCCGAGGCGCAGGAACTCGCCCGTGAACTCCTCGGCCGGGTCGGCCTCGCCGACAAGGCCGGCGCCTACCCCCGCCAGCTCTCCGGCGGCCAGCAACAGCGCGTCGCCATCGCCCGCGCCCTCGCCCTGCGCCCGGGTGTCATCCTCTCCGACGAACCCACCTCCGCGCTCGACCCCGAACTCGTCGGGGAGGTACTCGCCGTCATCAAGGACCTCGCGACCAGCGGCACCACCCTCGTCATCGTCACCCACGAGGTCGGCTTCGCCCGCGAGGTCGCCGACAGGGTCGTCTTCATCGACGGCGGACGGATCGTCGAACAGGGCCCGCCCCACGAGGTCCTGGACAGGCCGCAGCACGAGCGGACCCGGGACTTCCTCAGCAAGGTCCTCTGACCGAGCCCCCGACCTCCCCCCACACCCACACCTCTCTCATCTCACCCAGTCACAAAGGACGGCCATGCCCACCCACGTCACCCGACGCAGCCTGATTCGCGGCATCACCGCGGCGACCGCGGTCGCCACCCTCGCCACCGGGCTCGCCGCCTGCGGTGGGGAGAGCGACGCCGCCACCACGACCGACAGCGCCGCCTCCGGCAGCGTGACCATCGGCCGGGTCTCCAACGGCGCCGCCAAGGAGACCACCCTGAAGGTCTCCGAGGTCACGTCCATCAGCGACGAACTCCCGGCCGCGGTCAAGAAGAGCGGCAGGCTGAACATCGGCATCGGCGCCCTGCCCTCCGGCTTCGCCCCGCTCGCGTTCATCGGCGACGACCAGAAGACCCTCACCGGCGCCGAGCCCGACTTCGGCCGGCTGGTCGCCGCGGTCCTCGGCCTGAAGCCCGAGACGAAGAACTTCACCTGGGAGAACCTCTTCGTCGGCATCGACAGCGGCAAGGTCGACGTCGCCTTCTCCAACGTCACCGACACCGAGGAGCGCAAGAAGAAGTACGAGTTCGCCTCCTACCGGCAGGACAACCTCGGCTGGGAGGTGAAGAAGTCCAGCACCTGGAACTTCGACGGCAACTACGAGAACCTCGCCGGACTCACCGTCTCCGTCGGCTCCGGCACCAACCAGGAGAAGATCCTCCTGGAGTGGAAGAAGAAGCTCGAGGCCGAGGGCAAGAAGCTCACGATCAAGTACTACCCGGACCGCAACGGCCTCTACCTGGCCCTCAGCAGCGGCAAGATCGACGCCTACTTCGGCCCCAACCCCGGCATCGCCTACAACGTGTCGCAGACCGCCGGAACCGCCAACGCGACCCGCAACGCGGGCACCTTCTCCGGCGCGGGCGAGACGCTCCAGGGCCTGATCGCCGCCACCGCCAAGAAGGACAGCGGCCTCGCCAAGCCGCTCGCCGACGCCATCAACTACCTGATCAAGAACGGGCAGTACGCCAAGTGGCTGGCCGCCTACAACCTCTCCAACGAGGCCGTCGCCAAGTCCGAGGTCAACCCGCCCGGCCTGCCCCTGGACAACTCCTGACCAAGCGTCACCATGCCGGTGGCCCATGCAAGTTGAGTCAGGCACCAAAGGAAGGGACTCCGCCTCCGTGACTTCCCCGCTCGACCTCCGCGGAGGCGGAGCCCCCACCGCCACCCCGCCCCACCCCCTCGACAACGCCGTCCGGGCCGCCCTCCCCGACCCGCGCGACCCGGCCGCCTGGCCCGATCCGCACACCCTCGCCGGACCCGGAACGACCGTACGGATCAAGCCCGTCGACAGCGTCCCCGACCGCCGGGAGATCACCGGCGGCGGGGAGGGCGTCCAGCTCGCCGCCACCGAGGAGTTCCGCACCGGGCCCGCCCCCGAGGCCGTACGCCTCGGCCCCGGCGACGTGACCGAGATCCCCGACCTCGTCGCCCGCACCCGCCCCAGCCCCTTCCTGCGGCGGACCGTCCTCCTCGGCACCCGCCTCGGCATCCGCCACCGGGGCCGCCTCGTCCCCCTGGCGGGCGAGCGAAGCGGGATGGGGCTCCACCCGGCCGAAGGCCGGGGGAGCCTCCGCCGCACCGGCTGGACCGAGATCAGCGCCGTCTGCACCGACCCCGAGCACCGGGGCCGAGGCCTCGCCACCCGGCTGGTCCGCGCGGTCGGCCACGGTATCCGCGAACGGGGCGACACCCCCTTCCCGCACGCCGCCGCCGACAACGCCCCGGCGATCCGCCTCTACGCGTCCCCCGGCTTCCGCCTCCGCCGCCGCTCGGCCATCGTGTCGGTGCGCACTCCGGGAACATCGCGCGAGGCCGGGGCGTTGTGACTCACGACGACGTGTGGAAGGCGCCCTCGGGCGCCCACCCCGGGGAGGTGACGGCCGTGCTGCTCATACGCCACGCCGTGCGCCTTCACTCCCGTCCCCACATCGACCTCCAGCGCGTGGCCGGCGCGCTCTGTTGTTCCTGACCCCGTCCCCCCTCGCCCCACCGCACCCTTGCCGTGGGTGGCGTGCGCCCTCGTACGGACCTCCAGGAAGGCACCCCGTGTCCTCAAGCCCCGTTTCCCCCCTTCACCTCGCCGTCGCCCTCGACGGCACCGGCTGGCACCCCGCCTCCTGGCGCGAGCCGGTCGCCCGCCCCCGAGAGCTGTTCACCGCCGGATACTGGGCGGACCTGGTCGCCGAGGCCGAGCGCGGACTGCTCGACTTCGTCACCATCGAGGACGGCCTCGGCCCCCAGTCCTCCCACTTCCTGGACCCGGACGACCGCACCGACCAGGTCCGCGGCCGGCTTGACGCCGTGCTCGTCGCCTCCCGCGTCGCACCGCTCACCCGGCACATAGGCCTGGTGCCGACCGCGGTCGTCACACACAGCGAGCCCTTCCACCTCTCGAAGGCGATCGCCACCCTCGACTACGTCAGCACCGGCCGCGCCGGACTGCGCGTCCAGATCAGCGCCCGCCCCACGGACGCCGCCCACTTCGGCCGCCGTACGATCGCCCGCATCGACGACCACCACAGCCCCGTGGTGACCGACCTCTTCGACGAGGCCGCCGACTACGTGGAGGTGGTGCGCCGCCTCTGGGACAGCTGGGAGGACGACGCCGAGATCCGGGACGTCGCCACCGGCCGCTTCATCGACCGCGACAAGCTGCACTACATCGACTTCGAGGGCCGCCACTTCAGCGTCAAGGGCCCCTCCATCACCCCCCGTCCGCCGCAGGGCCAGCCCCTGGTCACCGCGCTCGCCCACGCCACCGTGCCGTACCGGCTGGTGGCCCGCGCCGCGGACGTCGGCCACGTCACCCCGCACGACGCCGACCAGGCCCGGGCGATCGTCGCCGAGATCCGCGCCGAGCAGGAGGCGGCGGGCCGCGCGGCCGAACCCCTCCATGTCTTCGGCGACCTGGTCGTCTTCCTCGACGACGACCCCGCCGAGGCGGCGGCCCGCCGCGACCGCCTCGACACCCTCGCCGGCGAGGCGTACACGAGCGACGCCCGTATCTTCACCGGCACCCCCGCCCAACTCGCCGACCTGTTGCAGGAATGGGGGGAGGCCGGGCTGACCGGCTTCCGGCTGCGTCCCGCCGTCGCCGGACACGACCTGCCCGCCCTCACCCGGGGCCTCGTCCCCGAACTCCAGCGCCGGGGCGCCTTCCGCCGCTCCTACGAGGCCGACACCCTGCGCGGACTGCTCGGCCTGACCCGCCCCGCCAACCGCTACGCCGCAGCCTGAGCCGGACGGAGAGCCGACGACCATGAGCAAGCCCCGGAAGCAGATCCACCTCGCCGCCCACTTCCCCGGCGTCAACAACACCACCGTGTGGAGCGACCCGAAGGCCGGCAGCCACATCGAGTTCAGCTCCTTCGCCCACTTCGCGCGGACCGCCGAACGCGCCAAGTTCGACTTCCTCTTCCTCGCCGAGGGACTCCGGCTGCGCGAACAGGGCGGCAAGATATACGACCTGGACGTCGTCGGCCGCCCCGACACCTTCACCGTCCTCGCCGCGCTCGCCGCCGTCACCGACCACCTCGGCCTGACCGGCACCATCAACTCCACCTTCAACGAGCCCTACGAGGTCGCCCGCCAGTTCGCCAGCCTCGACCACCTCTCCGGCGGCCGGGCCGCGTGGAACGTGGTCACCTCCTGGGACGCCTTCACCGGAGAGAACTTCCGCCGCGGCGGCTTCCTCCCGCAGGACGAGCGCTACTCCCGCGCCAAGGAGTTCCTCGCCACGACCACCGAACTCTTCGACTCCTGGCAGGGCGACGAGATCCTCGCCGACCAGGCCACCGGCACCTTCCTGCGCGACGCCAAGGCCGGCGCCTTCGTCCACGAGGGCCGGCACTTCGACATCCACGGCCGCTTCAACGTCCCCCGCGGCCCCCAGGGCCGCCCGGTGATCTTCCAGGCCGGCGACTCCGAGGAGGGCCGCGAGTTCGCCGCGTCCAGCGCCGACGCGATCTTCAGCCGGTACGCCCAGCTGGAGACCGGCCAGGCGTTCTACACGGACGTCAAGTCCCGCCTGGCCAAGTACGGCCGCCGCTCCGACGACCTGCTGATCCTGCCCGCCGCCACCTTCGTGCTCGGCGACACCGACGCCGAGGCCGCGGAGATCGCCAAGGACGTGCGCCGCCGGCAGGTCAGCGGCGCCACCGCGCTCAAGCACCTGGAGTTCGTCTGGAACCGGGACCTGTCCGCGTACGACCCCGAAGGCCCCCTGCCCGACGTCGACCCCCTGGTGAGCGAGGAGCACATCTCGCGGGGCCGCGCCCAGGTCCGCATGTACCGCGACCCCGTGGCCGTCGCCCGTGAGTGGCGGGAGCTCGCGCAGGCCAACAACTGGTCCATCCGCGACCTGGTCATCGAGACCGGCAACCGGCAGAACTTCGTCGGGACCCCGCAGACCGTCGCCGACACCATCGACGACTACGTCCAGGCGGACGCCAGCGACGGCTTCATCCTCGTCCCGCACATCACCCCCACGGGCCTCGACGAGTTCGCCGACAAGGTCGTCCCGCTCCTGCAGGAGAAGGGCGTCTTCCGCACCGAGTACGAGGGCACCACCCTGCGCGACCACCTCGGCCTCGCGCACCCGGACGCGAAGGCCGCGGAACGGGCCGCGTCGTGAGGTTCCTCGCCATCACCCTGATCGTGCACCGCCCGGACCCGGTCACCGGCGTCCAGAAGTCCACCCTGGACCGCTTCCGCGAGGTGCTCGACAACGCCCTGCTCGCCGAGGAGCTCGGCTTCGACGGATTCGGCGTGGGGGAGCGGCACGAGCGGCCGTTCATCTCCTCCTCGCCGACCGTCGTCCTCAGCCACATCGCCGCCCTGACCAGCCGCATCCGGCTGTTCACCGCCGTGACCACGCTCAGCCTCCTCGACCCGGTCCGCGCCTACGAGGACTACGCCACCCTCGACCACCTCTCCGGCGGCCGGCTCGACCTGATCATCGGCAAGGGCAACGGCGCCGCCCAGCGGGAGCTGTTCCAGGTCACCCCCGAGGACCAGTGGGAGCGCAACGCCGAGAGCTACGAGGTGTTCCGGCGGATCTGGCGCCACGACAAGGTCACCGCGCACACCCGCTTCCGGCCCGCGCTGAAGGACGCCGAGGTGTGGCCGCGGCCGTACCAGCGGCCGGTCCGGGTCTGGCACGGCAGCGCCACCAGCAAGGAGTCCGTCGACCTCGCCGCCCGCTACGGCGACCCGCTGTTCTCCGCGAACGTCACGCACCCCGTCGAGCCCTACGCCGAGCTGATCCGCCACTACCGCGAACGCTGGGAGCACTACGGCCACGACCCGGCCGCCCTCACGGTCGGCGCCGGCTCGGCCGGGCTCCTGGTGACCCGCACCTCCCAGGAGGCGCTCGACCTGTACCGGCCGGTCTTCGAGGCGAACCTGGCGTTCCAGAGGCAGACCGGCCTGCCGGTGGTCTTCGAGACCCTGGAGGACTTCGTCGAGCGCAGCTCGGCCCTCATCGGCAGCCCGCAGCAGGTCATCGACAAGGTGCACCGCTATCACGAGCGGCTCGGCCACACCGTTCTCCATCTGCACGCGGACGCGGGCGGCCTCACCGACCGCGCGCACCGGCACTCCCTGGAGCTGTTCCAGTCGGAGGTGGCCCCGGTGCTCCGCACGGAGATCCCCGACCCGCCGTTCGCGTGGGCCCCGGTGCTCACACCCACCACCGAGGAGCCGGCCCGTGTCTGAGATCCCCCTCGGCGTCCTCGACCTGGTCCCGATCTCCTCCGGATCGACGGCCGCGGACGCCCTGCGCAACTCCGTCGACCTGGCCCGGCACACCGAACGCCTCGGCTACGCCCGCTACTGGTTCGCCGAACACCATCTGAATCCGGGCGTCGCCGGTACGTCCCCCGCGGTCGTCCTCGCCCTCACCGCCTCCGCCACCTCCACGATCCGGCTCGGATCCGGAGCGGTGCAGCTCGGTCATCGCACCGCGCTGAGCACGGTCGAGGAGTTCGGCCTGCTCGACGCCGTGCACCCCGGCCGTTTCGACCTGGGCCTCGGCCGCTCGGGCGGCCGCCCGCCGGGCGAGAAGGCGGCCCCGTCCGCCACGGCCACCCCCGTGGTCGACGGCCGCGCCCCGAACGGGCTGCTGATCCCGCCGCGCTTCTCCTTCGAACGCCTCCTCGGCTCACCCAGGATCGCGCTCCAGCGCAGGCTCCTCCTCCTGCCGCACGCCGAGTCCCAGGACTACGCCGAGCAGATCGACGACGTCCTCGCCCTGCTGGCCGGCACCTACCGCTCCCCGGAGGGCGTCGAGGCGCACGTCGTGCCCGGCGAGGACGCCGATCTGGAGCTGTGGATCCTCGGCAGCAGCGGAGGGCAGAGCGCGGAGGTCGCGGGCGCCCGGGGCCTGCGGTTCGCGGCGAACTACCACGTCTCCCCGGCCACCGTGCTGGAGGCGGTCGACGCCTACCGGTCCCGCTTCAAGCCCTCCGACACGCTCGACGCGCCCTACGTCAGCGTGTCGGCGGACGTCGTCGTCGCCGAGGACGACGCGACGGCCCGCGAGCTCGCCACCGGCTACGCCCCGTGGGTGCGCAGCATCCGCACCGCCGAGGGCGCCATCCCGTTCCCGACCCCCGAGGAGGCCCGCGCCCACCCCTGGACCGACGAGGACCGCGCCCTCGTCCAGGACCGCCTCGACACCCGGTTCGTCGGCACCCCGGCCGCGGTCGCCGACCGGCTGGAACAGCTCCAGGAGGCCACCGGCGCCGACGAACTCCTCATCACGACCATCACCCACGACCACACCGACCGGGTCCGCTCCTACACACTCCTCGCCGAGGAGTGGCGCCGCCGCGGCCACTCCCCGGCCGCGTAGGCCACCGTGTCCGGCCGACGCCGGCCGGTGCGGCCGGGCACGTCTCCCTCCCCCGAAGGTGACGTGCCCGGCCCTTCCCCCGGTGCCGGACAGTGGTCTGTGCGCGGTCGTGCGCCGCTCACCAGCACATGACCGCCGTCTCGCCCGAACCCCAGCCGGAGGACAGGCGGACCCGGACGACATAGCGGCGGCCCCGGACGAGCCGGGACCTGATCGTGGCGTTGTGCGGGGTGCCGCCGTCGTCCTGGCCGGCGAGGAAGCGGGGTTCGCCGTCCCGCTCCTCGAAGACCACGACGACCGAGTCGCTCTCGCCGAACGTGCCGACCGTGTACTCGCGGGTCTCCCGCGGCTCCACGGTGAAGTCGGCCTGCTCGCCCGGCCCCAGCGACAGCGCCACCGACCGGAACGGCACCAGCGCGGGCGGCGTCGGCGTCTCGGGCGGCGGATACCAGCGCAGCACGAACTCCTTGTCCAGCGGCGAGAGCGCCCCCGGCGGATGGACACCGCCCCGGAACTGCTCCGGCTCCAGGATCAGCCCCGCCGCGAAGGGGTACTCCATCACGGACTGCGGATCCCACACCGAGCCGTTGACCTCGGCCGGATCCAGCTTGCGCAGAACGTTGAAGTACGTGCGGTCCCGGCTCCAGTGGTTCGGCGGGCCCGCCAGATCGGCGTAGACCGCCTCGTCGTCCCAGTGGATGCCCGCGAACGGGCTCTGGTGCTCGTGCTGCATGCCGAGCGCGTGCCCGATCTCGTGCAGGGCCGTCGCCCGCTCCCCCGGGGCGGTCAGGTCCCAGCCGAAGTTCATGGTCCGCTCGTGGAGCCCCGCGAGCAGCGCGTCCCGGCCCACCGCCGACCAGGACCCGTCCCCCTGCTGGAAGCCGATGCGCAGCTCCGCCTCCGAACGGTCGGCGACCTCCGCGAACGACACCCCGATCCCGAGGCCCGCCCACTCGCGGAAGCAGTCGCGCACCACGTCCCGCTGAGCCGCGTCGCCGACCCACGACACCCGCCGGGTGCCGCCCCCGCCGGGCACCGGGATCACCGACGCGTCGTTCTCGCCGTCGAAGAAGTGGTAGTGCAGGACCGTGCCGTTGACCCACATCCGGCGCCCGCTCAGGAGCGCGCCGAGCCGCTCGGCGGCCAGCCCCGGCGCGAAGGCGGGGGCCGGCTGCTGCGCGAGCGAGCAGTAGCGGGCCGTCATGACCACCAGCGTGCCGGGCCGCCCCGGCCGGGCGCCTGAGTCGGGGGCTACTCAAGTCGCCCTGTATCAGATCTGAGCATCCGGACTCCTGCTGACGTGACGACGATCGAGACGCCCACCGGGACCCCGCGACCGCCCTGGCCGTTCACCGGACGGGAGGAGGAACTGGAGCTGGTGCGCCGCTCGTCGGCGGCGGGCCGGCCGGGGATCGTGCTGACGGGTCCGGCGGGCTGCGGCCGCACCCGGCTGGCGGCCGAGGCGGTCCGCGGCACCGACTGTGCCCGAGCGGCCGGCACCCCCGGCACCCGGGGCACCGCCTTCGCCGCGTTCGCCCCGCTGCTCCCCGAGGGCGTCACCCTGCACCGGGCCGTCCAACTCCTCTCGTCCGTACGGCTGTTGTTGGTCGACGACGCCCATCTGCTCGACGACGCATCCGCCGCGCTGCTGCACCAACTGGCCGTCCGGGGCCGTACCCGGCTGCTGGTCGTGGTGACCGAGGGCGCCGGCGCGCCGGCGGCCGTCACCCGGCTGTGGACCGGTGACCTGCTGCCCCGCCTGAGCCTCGAACCCCTCCCCGTCGAGGACACCGCCCCGCTGCTCGCGGCCGACGCGGACGGCCCCCTCGACCCCCTCACCGTCGACCGGCTGCACCGTCTGTGCCGGGGCGATCTGCGCCTGCTGCGCGACCTCCTGGCCGCCGTACGCGACGAGGGCCTGCTCACCCCCCTCCCCGGGAGCGGCGAGCGGGCGTGGCGCGGCCGGATCCCGCTGACCCCCACCCTGCGCGACCGCGCGGCCCCCGTCCTCGCCCGCCCCTGCCCCGACGAACGCGAGACCCTCGACCGGCTCGCCTTCGCCGAACCCCTGTCCCTGCCCGCCGACACCCTCGATCTGCGCGTCCTCGAACGCCTGGAGGCGGACGGCCTGATCGAGGCGGACGACGGCGAGCCCACGACCGTCCGTCTGGCGCACCCGCTGTACGGTCCCGTCCTGCGCGCCGCCGCGGGCCGTCTGCGTGCGAGGCGGCTGACCGCCACCCGCCGTCCGCTGACGGACGCCCTCGACGCGGAGGCGGCCGCCCTGGCCGAGGACATCGCCCGGGCCGACCTCCGCGCCGGGACGGCCCCGGTGGGGGAGTGGCTGGTCGCCGAGGGACAACCCGTCCCACCCGCCTACGCCGCCGTCCGCGCCCGCCACGCCCGCCTGCGCGGAGCCCCCCGCGAGGCCGCGGCCTGGGCAAGCCAGGGCCTGACGAACCCGACGTCGGCCAACGGCCGTTGGGCCGAGGGCGGCGTGACGGGCACGGCCCCGCTCCGCGACGGCGGCGTGACGGGCACGGCCCCGCTCCGCGACGGCGGCGTGACGGGCACTGTCCCCCACCGCGACCGCGGCGCAGCGGGCCACGGTGCTCCTCCCGCCATCGACCGCCCTCCCGCCGCCGATCGCCGCCCGGGCGACCGTGCGGTCGCGGAGTCGGCCTGTCGGCGCGAACTACGTCTCGCCGCAGTGGAGTTGGGTGAGGTCGAGCCCGTCGGCAACGGTGAGGTCTACGACGCCGTGCGCCTCGGTGCCCCCGAGCGTGCCCTCGGGCTGCTCCCGGACGGGAGTGTCTTCGCTCGCCATGCCAGGGCGCTCGCCGACGCCGACGGCCCCGCGCTGGACCGGGTCGCCGAGGAGCTGGCGGGGCGCGGGTTCCTGCTGTTCGCGGCGGAGGCGTACGCCCAGGCCGTACGGGTCCACCGCGACCCCACGGCCGCCCGCACCGCCCGCACCCGGGCCGTCGCCCTCGCCCGCCGCTGCCAAGGGGCCCGCACCCCGGCCCTGTCCGGCCTGGCGCTCGGTGAACTCACCGCCCGCCAACGGCAGATCGTCACCCTCGCCGCCGCGGGCCTGAGCAACCGGCAGATCGCCGAGCGCCTCACCCTGTCCGTCCGCACGGTCGGCAACCACCTCTACGGCGCGTACACCCGCCTCGGCGCGGGCGACCGCGCGGCGCTGCCCTGGCTGATGGACCAACCCGCCTAGGGGGGTGTTTCGAAAGTCCTGTGCGGTGCCCGCGGTGTCCGGTGCGTGCTCTCGACGTGCCGGACGAAAGCCCTCGTACTGGACGTACTTGGGGTTTCGGCCGGTGCGGCGCGAGTACGTGCCGGGCGCCGCGGGTGCTGTGCGGGACTTTCGAAACACCCCCTAGGGCGTTCACGCCGCGCCGAACGCCGTGAACGCCCACCCCGTCGCCTGGTGCAGCGCGTCCCCGGGCAGCGCGGCCCGGGCGTCGCGCAGCGCCTCCGCCAGGCCGGCGCCGTCGGCGAGACCCTTGTGCAGGGCCAGCATCAGCGGCACGACCGCCGCGTCGTTCACGGGCGCGCTGCTCGCCACCACACCGGCCGTGCCCAGCGGCAGCAACGCCGTGACCAGACCGAGGAGTTCGTCGGCGCCGACCGAGGCGAGCCGGGCGGTGTCGCAGCTGGAGAGGATGATCCGGTACGGGCTGCGGGCCAGCCGCTCGAAGTCGTGGACGATCAGCGGGCCGTCGGCCATCCGCAGCGCCGAGAACATCGGGCTGTCGGCGCGGAAGGTGCCGTGCGCCGCGATGTGCGCCAGCGCGGCCCCGTCCAGTTCCCGCAGCACCCGGTTCCCGTGCGCGTCGGCCTGCTCCAGCACCGTGGCTCTGCCGTACCGCCCGGCCACCTCCGGCACCTCGGCGCCGCCGGTCGCCAACCCCGGCCCCCGTACCAGGACCTGCCGTCCGCCCGGCGGCGGCTCGGTCTCCCCGGCCCGCAGCCAGGCGTTCGCCGAGGGCGAGACACTGACCACCCGCTCGCGCAGCGACGGCAGCAGCGCCCACGGAACCCGGTGCAGCCGGGCCGGCGGCACGACCACCACGGGCCCCGCGCCCAGCCGCCCGGCGGCCTCACCCAGCAGCAGTTCCTCCAGCCGCCGCCCCGCCGTCTCCGCCAGCGGCAGCCGCGCCTCCCCACCGGGGTGGGCGAGCCGGCGCAGCGCCGACTGCACGAACTCGGCCTCGCGCTCCGCCTCGGCCAGCAGCCCGCCGGCGAACCGTCTCACCCGCCCCCCGCCGCACAGCAGCACCTGCACCCGCCCGTCCAGGACGGCGAGTTCGACGAGCCGTCCCTCGCCCAGCCGGTCGAGGAGCCGGCCCGCCTCGAAGCGGCCGCCGTACCCCGGCGCGTGACCGCGGATGTGCAGGGTGCGGGAGCGGATCTCCCGCTCCAGCCGGCGCTGTTCCCGCTCCAGGGTCGGCACCGGACGCCCGTCCATCCGGGCCTCCTCCGCGCGCGCCGCGATCACCCGGAACGCCGTCAGCCCGCTCAGCAGCGCCGGGTCGGCGGGCGGCCGGGTGGGCGGGGTGGACAGGGCCGTGGCGCGCCAGCGCTCGCTCCACTCCAGCAGTCGCCGAGGCCCGCCCCGCTTCAGACTCACCTGCTGGGCCAGGGCGGCCAGTTCGGCGCCCTGCGCGGTGGCCCGGGCCCGCAGCTCCGAGGCGCCCAGCGTCGTACGGTGGTCGTCTAGGACGGCGAGGCCGCGTCGGCAGGCCTCCAGCACACCCCGGTCCGACCCGGTGGCCCGGGCCCACAGCGCCTGTGCCGCCCAGCCCGTCATCCGCGCCAGCGGGGGCCCGCTGCGCCGGCTGCGCGCGGCGATCTCCAGATACCGCTCGGCGTCCGCCGTCCAGTCCAGACCGAGCGCGATCCGGCCCGCCAGCAGCCAGGCCTCCGGCGCGGCCGGCGCCCCGAAGGAGGACAGCCGCTCGGCCACCCTGACCGCGTCGGCGACCAGCCGTCCCGAACCGCGCCCGGCGGCCATCCGCGCGTCGATCAGCACCAGTTGGGCGTGCGCCTCCCACCAGGTGCGCCGCTGCCCGGCGAAGAGCCGCACGGCCACCGCCGCTCGCGCGATCGCCGTGCCCGCGTCGCCCGCCAGCCGGGCTGCCTTCGCGGCGACCAGCAGCAGTTCCGCCTTGCGGGTGGACTGGCCGCCGATGCCGTCCAGGACCGCTGTGGCCGCGTCCGCCTCGGCCAGCGCCTCCGGTGCCAGCCCGGCCGCCATCAGCACCTCGCAGCGCCGGATGTTGAGCATGAACGTGGGTGTGCCGAGCTTGGCGTACCGCTCCTCGGCCTCGTCGAGGAGCCGCAGCGCCGCCGGCACGTCCCCCGAGCGGAACGCGGCCAGGCCCCGGCTCTCCACCGCGTCCGCCTTGTCGTGCTCCTGGCCGGTGGTGTCCCACAGCGCCTCGGCGGCCGTGAAGTCCGCCTCCGCCCGCTCCACCGCCCCGAGCGCGAGATGCACGGTGGCGCGCAGCGTCAGGGCGCGCGCGGTCCAGATGACGTCGTCCGCCTGCCGCAGTACGGGAATCGCCCGCCGTACGTCCTCCAGGGCCTCACGGTGGTGCCCGAGCACCCACCACGAGTACGCCCGCCGGTACAGCACCCGCGCACGCGTGTGGCCGGTGCCGCGCGCGATCCCCCGCTCGAACGCGGTCAGGCCCTGCCGGGTGCGGCCCGCGTGCACCAGCGCCACGCCGAGCGTCGCCAGCACGTCCGCCTCGCGCTCCGGGCAGTCCGCGCGCGCCGCCAGGTCGCGGGCGCGCCGCAGATGGTCCAGGGCGAGCCGCATGTCGCCCCAGTCGCGCTGCCAGATCCCGATCACCTGATGGCCGACCGAGGCGTGCAGGGTCGTCGGATCGGCGGCGAGCACTCCTTCCGCCCGCGCCAACGCGTCGTTGGGGGCGGCGAACACCATCGGCAGCAGTTCGAGAACCGGGTCGTTTCCCGCTGTCACTCCACGGATGGTAGTGCTCCGCACGGCACGCCACACCAGTTCGGAGCCGTATCGGCCGGTATCGAGAGGGCATCAGGGCAAGGGGACGCGAAACAGGGGGCGTGCGTACACAAGTTCACCCCCGTCCTGCGCAACCGCACCACCGCTCCCACCGTCGCACCACCTGTATCAGCGGACCGCCTCGCGGATCTGACTGACGACACATCGGCCAGGGGGAGGACACGGCATGGCACCACGGCGATTCCACGAACAGTTCGACCAGATCCAGCGCGCGCTGCCGGGCGTACCGCTCGCGATGGGGCCGGACGACTCCGCCGAGTTCATCTACGAGAAGGGTGTCGTCCTCGCCCGTGACGGCGAGGAGGCGCAGGTCGTCGAGGACACCGTCCGCACCCACTTCACCGAGGCCGAGGGCCTGACCGCCGACCACGTCCGAAGGGCCGGACCCCGCGCCAACCGCTCCGGCATCACCCGTATCCAGGTCGGCGACCCCGGCCACGGCGACCGCACCGCCGACCACGCCGTCGCCGGCGCCCTGCGCGCCCTGCGCACGGCGGAGGGCCGCACCGGACGCCGGCTCGTCAGCCGCAACCACGTGGTGTCGATCGCCGTCAACGCCTGCCCCGGCGACGAACCCGTGCCCGCGCCGCGCACCCAGCAGCCCAACCCCGCCCCGGCCGAGGGGGACCACGACCCGGACACCGCCGTCGGCGTCCTCGTGATCGACACCGGCCTGATGCACGACTACCGCTCCTACCCGCCGCTCGCCCACACCGACGGCGACCTCCAGATCCAGGAGACCGACCAGGACGGCGTCCTGCAGCAGTACGTCGGCCACGGCACGTTCATCGCCGGACTGGTCGCGGCCGTCGCACCCAACACCGACGTGACCGTGCGGGGCACGCTCAACGACTGCGGCGCCATCCTGGAGGACGAGTTCGGCGAGAAGCTCTTCGACGCCGTGGAGCAGGGCGGCTGGCCGGACATCCTCAGCCTCTCCGCGGGCACCTCCAACGGCCGCCTCGACGGCCTCCTCGGCCTCGACGCGTTCCTTCGGGCCCTGCGCGAACAGCGCACCCTGCTGGTCGCGGCCGCCGGCAACAACGCCAGCGCCACCCCTTTCTGGCCCGCCGCCTACGCCACCCTGCCCGAGTACGCCGACGCCGTCCTGTCGGTCGGCGCGCTGCGCGCCGACGGCGCGTTCGGCGCCTGCTTCAGCAATCACGGCCCCTGGGTCCGGGTCTACGCCCCCGGCGAGCGCCTCACCGGCGCCCTCACCGGCTTCGACACGCCCGTCCCGTACGTCTACCAGCACTCCACCTACGACGCCTGCCGCTACGGCTTCGGCTACGCCTGCACCTGCCGCTCCCCGCGCCACACCGGCGTGCTGAGCGACGGCTCGGGCAAGCCGGACCAGGTGATGTTCGAGGGGTTCGCCGCCTGGAGCGGGACCTCTTTCGCCACCCCCCTGGTGGCCGGGCTCGTCGCCGCCCACATGACCGCGAACAAGGAGACCGATCCCCGTGCCGCCGCCCGTCAACTGCTCGAAGGCAACACCGAGTTCGCCGAGGTGCGCGGGGCGCACGTCCCGGCGCTGCGCCCGGCCGGCTGGCGTCCGGCCCCGGTCGGCCCGTCCTGAGCGGGCCGCACGGAGCGTCATGCGGTCCGAGAGGGCCCCCGTCACGGCGTACGATGACAGGCCGTACACGAGGGGTGGGGCCGTGGACCGTACAGATGTCGGCGCGCTCGTCCAGTCGGCCGTCGACGGTGAAACGGCGGCCTGGAAGGCGCTCGTGGAAGGGCTGAGCCCGCTGGTGTGGTCGGTCGTGCGCGCACACCGGCTCTCCGAGGCCGACGGACACGAGGTCTACCAGACCGTCTGGTTCCGCTTCGCCCAGCATCTCGGCCGGATCCGCGAACCGGACAAGGCGGGCTCATGGCTCGCGAGCACCGCGCGCAACGAGTGCCTGAAGGTGCTCAAGAGCTTAAGGCGGCTGACGCCGACCGACGACCCCCAACTGCTCGACCGCGCCAGCGACGAGCCGACGCCCGAGCAGTCGGTGCTCGACTCGGAGGAGGCGGCCGCGCAGAGCGAGCGCGTCCGCTTCCTGTGGCAGGAACTGGAGGCGCTCGGCGACCGCTGCCGACAGCTCCTGCGGGTGCTGATCGCCTCGCCGCCGCCCAGCTACCAGGAGGTGTCGACCGCACTCGGCATCGCCGTCGGCAGCATCGGACCGATGCGCCAGCGGTGTCTGCGCCGCCTGCGGGCCCGACTCGACGCACGGGGAGCGCTGTGAACGGCATGAGCGACCACCACGACGGGAACGGCGCGGGCGGCCCGTTCGACGACGGGCTCGACGACGAGTGCTACGACGACGAGTTCGACCTCGCGAGCCTCGAGGAGGAACTCCGGCAGGCCGCCGCGATCCTGGACCCCGTCCCGCCGGACCTGTGCCGGATCGCCGTCGAGGCGTACGCGCTGCACGACCTCGACGCCCGTATCGCGGAGCTCACCTTCGACTCGCTGACCGACGCGATCCCCGTCAGGGGAGCCGAGGACGTGCCGCGGATGCTGACCTTCCACTCCGGGGACCTGACGGTCGACGTGGAGGTGTCCGAGGAGGGGCTGCTGGGGCAGCTGATGCCGCCGCAGTCCGCCTCGGTCGAGGTGCTGCACGGCCCGCGCGCGGGCGCCGCGCTGACCGCCGACGCCCTGGGCCGCTTCTCCTGCGCCACCCCGCCCACCGGCCCGTTCGCCCTGCGGCTGCGGACCGGCGGCGAGGTGGTCGTCACCGAGTGGATGCGCGCCTGACCGCGAGCGGCCGCTCAGGACACCCGCGGATCCGCGCACACGGCGGCCCTCAGGACACGGCGTCCACCAGGGCCGCGAGGGCCGAGGCCAGCCGGGGCAGTCCCGCCCCGGCCGGCCCGCCCGGCTCGCTCATGTAGGTGTCCCGCCGGATCTCCACCATCAGCGCGGACACCGCCGGCTCCCGCCCGTGGAACTCCAGGGGCACGTACGTCCCCGCGAACGGGCTGTCCAGACCCGTCTCCCCGATCTCCGCGAACGCGGCTCGCGCGGCGGCGAGCAGCTCCGGCGGGGTGTGGAACGCGTCGGTGCCCAGACAGACCGGCGGCCGGGGCCCCTCGCCGTGCAGTTCGTAGGGCAGCCGCTCGGTCGGATAGGAGTGCACGTCGACGACGACGGCCCGGCCGACCGCCGCGAGCCGCTCCCGCACGGCCTCGGTCATGGCGGCGGCGTACGGCCGGAAGTACCGCTCGACCAGCGGTTCCGGATCGAGGCCGTCCCCCCGCAGCACCTCCCCCCGCGTGGTCCGGGTGTAGACGGCCCCCATCCCGACGGCCCGCATCTCCTCCCGCTCGTCCGGGAACCGCTCCGGGTCCACCACCAGCCGCGACAGCCGGTTGACGAACCGCCAGGGCGTGGCGCCGGCCAGCCGGGCGGCCTCCTCGGCGATCCGGGCGGTGTACGCGTCGGTGATGTGGTCCAGTTCCCGCTCCAGCGCCCCGTCGTCCAGCACGATGCCGGCCCGCACGCCGGCCGGTATCTCCCGCGCCGAGTGCGGCACATGCAGGATCACCGGCGAGGCGGCGGCTCCGGGCAGGAGCGCGAAGGAGGGTGCGGCAGGGGTCATCGGGCGGCTCCCGGGGCGTTGTCGGTGGCGTGCTGCATGATCGGGGATGCCATCACAACACGACGGGGCGCGAGGGCGGGACGGGCATGACGGTGACGAACGGGCAGGTGACGGGGCACGTGTTCCTGAAGGCGCTGTACCGGGACGCCTACTACCCGGACCCCGTGGTGGACCGGGGCCGGGACATCCTGCTGCGCCTGTGCGAGCGCGTCGAGGCGGAGCGGCCCGCGGACCTCGACGCGCTGTACGCCCTGACGCACGCCGCCACCGAGGAGTTCAACACGCTCCAGGACGCCTTCTGGCAGGCCGGCAGCGAGATCGAGACGGTGGCCCGGGAGGAGATCGCCGAAAACTTCTGGTTCATCTCCCGGGCCTACGGCTTCGTGGACGCGGACGTCGAGGAGCTCATCGCCCCCCGGGACTGGTGACCCGCTCCCCGAGGATCTCCCGGACGAGCGCGGCGACCTGGTCCGTCTCGATCAGGAACCCGTCGTGGCCGTACGGCGACCCGATCACCCGGAGCCGGTCGGCGCCCGGGATCAGGGCCGCCAGCTCGGCCTGCTGGGCGAGCGGATAGAGACGGTCGGAGTCCACGCCGGCCACCAGGGTCGGCGCGGTCACCCGGCCGAGGGCGGCCCGCGCCCCACCGCGCCCCCGGCCGACGTCGTGCGCGTTCATCGCCTCCGTCAGCACCACATAGCTGCCCGCGTCGAACCGCCGTACCAGCTTGGCCGCGTGGTGGTCGAGATACGAGCCCACCTGGTAGCGCCCGCCCCGGAAGGGGTCCTCGGTCCCCTGCGGCGCACGGCCGAAGCGGGTCCGCAGTTCCGGCTCGCTGCGGTAGGTGACATGGGCGAGCCGACGGGCGAGGCCCAGCCCGGTGTGGGGCCCGCGGCCCGTGTCGTGGTAGTCGCCGCCCTGCCAGTGCGGGTCGGCGCGAACGGCCCCCACCTGGATGTCGGCCCACGCGATCTGCTCGGCGCTCGCCTGCGCCGTCGTGGCGAGCAGCAGCAGCGCGCCGACCCGCTCCGGGAAGGACACCGCCCACTCCACGGCCCGCATCCCGCCCATCGACCCGCCGACGACCAGCGCCCAGCGCGCGACCCCGAGGGCGTCCGCGAGCCCCGCCTCCGCCGCGACCTGGTCCCGCTGGGTCAGGAAGGGGAACGCCCCGCCCCAGCTCCCGAGCCCGTCGGGGCGCGGGGAGGCGGGACCCGTGCTGCCCTGGCAGCCGCCCAGCACGTTCGGAGCGACCACGAACCAGCGGTCGGTGTCCAGCGGGCGCCCCGGCCCGACCAGGGCGTCCCACCAGCCGGCCGTGGGATGCCCGTCCCCGGCCGGTCCGGCGACATGGCTGTCCCCGGTCAGCGCGTGCAGCACCAGCACGGCGTTGGAGCCGTCCGGCGCCGGCCGGCCCCAGGTCTCGAACGCCAGCCGTACGCCGGGCAGTTCACCGCCCGTCTCCAGGGCGAGGGGCTTCTCGGCCGGGTACCACCGCCGGCGCCCGGGCGGGTCCCCCTCCCGCCAGGCCCCGGTGGCCGGGGGCAGGGAGACCTCCTGCGGCAGCGTCACCTAGGCGCCCTTGGCCGCGCGGAAACCGGCCTCCAGGTCCGCCTTGAGGTCGGCGAGATGCTCGATGCCGACCGACAGCCGCACCAGGCCCGGCGAGGTGCCGGTCGCGGTGAGCTGCTCCTCGTCGAGCTGGCTGTGGGTCGTGGACGCAGGGTGGATGATCAGACTGCGCACATCGCCGATGTTCGCCAGATGGCTGAACAGCTCGACCGCGTCCACGAACCGCTTGCCCGCCTCGATGCCGTCCCGCAGCTCGAAGGAGACGATCGCGCCCGCGCCCCGCGGCAGATACGTCTGCCCCGCCTCGTACCACGGGCTGGACTCCAGTCCCGCGTAGTGGACGGCGGCGACCTCGTCGCGCTGCTCCAGCCACTGCGCGAGCGCCAGCGCGTTCGCCGAGTGCCGCTCGATGCGCAGGCTCAGCGTCTCCACGCCCTGCAGCAGCAGGAACGCCGAGTGCGGGGAGAGCGCCGGACCGAGGTCGCGCAGGAGCTGCACCCGCAGCTTGATCGCGTACGCGCCCGGGCCGAGCGCCGGCCAGTACCGCAGGCCGTGGTAGCTCGGGTCGGGCTCGGTGAAGTCCGGGAAGCGCTCCGGGTGCGCGCCGAAGTCGAAGGTGCCGCCGTCCACCACCACACCGGCGATCGTGGTGCCGTGGCCGCCGAGGAACTTGGTCGCCGAGTGCACGACGACGTCCGCGCCGTGCTCGATGGGCCGCAGCAGATAGGGCGTCGGCACGGTGTTGTCCACGATCAGCGGCACACCCGCCGCGTGCGCCACGTCCGCGACCGCCCGGATGTCGAGGACGTTGCCGCGCGGGTTGCCGAGCGACTCCGCGAACAGCGCCTTGGTGTTCGGCCGGATCGCCGCCCGCCAGGCCTCGGCGTCGTCGGGGTCGTCCACGAACGACACCTCGATGCCGAACCTCGGCAGCGTGTGCCGCAGCAGGTTGTACGTGCCGCCGTACAGGGACGTGCTGGACACGATGTGGTCGCCCGCGCTCGCCACCGTCAGGATCGCGAGGGTCTCCGCCGCCTGTCCGGACGACAGCGCGACGGCGGCGACGCCGCCCTCCAGGGCCGCGATCCGCTGTTCGAGGACGTCCTGGGTGGGGTTGTGGATCCGGGTGTAGATGTTGCCGGGCTCGGCGAGCGCGAACAGATCGGCGGCGTGCTGGGTGTCCCGGAACACGAACGACGTGGTCTGGTAGATCGGGGTGGCGCGGGCGCCGGTCGTCGGGTCGGGGGCGGCGCCGGCGTGGATCTGCCGGGTCTCGAACGACCATGCCGAGGTGTCGGGCTGCGTGCTCATGGTGCTCCTCGTGCTCCTTGTGCTCTGCGTGCGGGGCAGAGCGTGGGACGTGCGAGGAGGAAAGCACGGCCGAAGGGGGCCGAACCGATCTGCAAAAAACGTGACATCAGACTGACACAGTCGATACAAAAGCCGCGCCCCGGCCGGGAGTTGCCGGCCGGGGCGCGGGGAGCGGGAGCGGGTCAGCTCAGGGAGGCGAGCGCCTCGTTCCAGGTGGCCGACGGACGCATGACCGCCGCCGCCTTCGCCGGGTCGGGCTGGTAGTAGCCGCCGATGTCGACGCCCTTGCCCTGGACGGCGTTCAGCTCGTCGACGATGGTCTGCTCGGCCGCGCCGAGCGTCTCGGCGAGCGGCTGGAAGGCCTTGGCCAGGTCCGCGTCCTCGGTCTGCCGCGCCAGCTCCTGCGCCCAGTACAGGGACAGGTAGAAGTGGCTGCCGCGGTTGTCGATGCCGCCGACGCGACGGGTCGGGGACTTGTCCTCGTTGAGGAAGGTCGCCGTGGCGCGGTCGAGGGTGTCGGCGAGGACCTGGGCGCGGGCGTTGCCGGTGGCCGTGGCGTACTGCTCGAAGGCGGGCACGAGCGCGAAGAACTCACCGAGGGAGTCCCAGCGCAGGTAGTTCTCCTTGACGAGCTGCTGGACGTGCTTCGGAGCGGAGCCGCCGGCGCCCGTCTCGAAGAGGCCGCCGCCCGCCATCAGCGGGACGACCGACAGCATCTTGGCGCTGGTGCCCAGCTCCAGGATGGGGAAAAGGTCGGTCAGGTAGTCACGCAGCACGTTGCCGGTCACCGAGATGGTGTTCTCGCCGCGGCGGATGCGCTCCACCGACAGCTTGGTGGCCTCGACCGGGGCGAGGATCCGGATGTCCAGGCCCTCGGTGTCGTGCTCCGGCAGGTACGCGTTGACCTTGGCGATCAGGTTGGCGTCGTGCGCGCGGGTCTCGTCCAGCCAGAAGACGGCCGGGTCGCCGGTGGCGCGGGCGCGGGTGACGGCGAGCTTCACCCAGTCCTTGATCGGGGCGTCCTTGGTCTGGCAGGCGCGGAAGATGTCACCGGCGGAGACGGTCTGCTCGATGACCGCGGTGCCGTGCTGGTCGACCAGGCGGACCGTGCCGGTGGTCGGGATCTCGAACGTCTTGTCGTGGCTGCCGTACTCCTCGGCCTTCTGCGCCATCAGGCCCACGTTCGGGACCGAGCCCATGGTCGACGGGTCGTAGGCGCCGTTGGCGCGGCAGTCGTCGATCGCGACCTGGTAGACACCGGCGTACGACGAGTCGGGCAGGACCGCGAGGGTGTCGGCCTCCTGGCCGTCCGGGCCCCACATGTGGCCGGAGGTGCGGATCATGGCGGGCATCGAGGCGTCGACGATCACGTCGGACGGCACGTGCAGGTTGGTGATCCCCTTGTCGGAGTCGACCATCGCCAGGGCCGGGCCCTCGGCGAGCTCGGCGTCGAAGGAGGCCTTGATCTCGGCGCCCTCGGGCAGGGACTCCAGGCCCTTGTAGATGCCGCCCAGACCGTCGTTCGGGGACAGGCCGGCCGCGGCGAGCGTCTGGCCGTACCGCGCGAAGGTCTTCGGGAAGAACGCGCGCACCACGTGACCGAAGATGATCGGGTCCGAGACCTTCATCATCGTGGCCTTGAGGTGCACCGAGAACAGCACGCCCTCGGCCTTGGCGCGGGCGATCTGCGCGGAGAGGAACTCCCGCAGCGGGGCCACGTGGAGCACCGAGGCGTCGACGACCTCGCCCTCCAGGACCGGTACGGACTCACGCAGCACGGTGGTGGAGCCGTCGTCGCCGACCAGTTCGATCCGCAGCGAGCCCGCCTCGGAGATCACCACGGACTTCTCGGTGGAGCGGAAGTCGTCCACCCCCATGGTCGCCACGTTGGTCTTGGACTCCGGCGACCAGGCGCCCATGCGGTGCGGGTGGGTCTTGGCGTAGTTCTTGACCGAGGCGGGGGCGCGGCGGTCGGAGTTGCCCTCGCGCAGGACCGGGTTCACGGCGGAGCCCTTGACCTTGTCGTAGCGGGCCTGGATCTCCCGCTCCTCGTCGCTCTTCGGGTCGTCCGGGTAGTCCGGCAGCGCGTAGCCCTGGCCCTGGAGCTCGGCGATCGCGGCCTTGAGCTGCGGGATCGACGCCGAGATGTTCGGCAGCTTGATGATGTTGGCCTCGGGGGTCCTGGCCAGCTCGCCGAGCTCGCTCAGCGCGTCCGGGATGCGCTGGTCCTCGGCCAGGTACTCCGGGAACACGGCGATGATGCGCCCGGCCAGCGAGATGTCCCGCGTCTCCACGGCGACACCCGCCTGCGAGGCGTACGCCTGGACCACCGGCAGGAAGGAATACGTCGCCAGGGCCGGGGCCTCGTCAGTGTGCGTATAGATGATGGTCGAGTCAGTCACCGGGTGCTCCGCTCCACGTCTGCAACATTGCTCGACATCAAGATATCTCGTGACGCGGGCGGGCTCGACAGGGGTCCGCCGGGGGTCTGCTCACACTTTCGCGTCCGATGTCCGCCGCACGGGCAACCGATCCGCGCGTTCCGGTGGTCCAGGGGGTAGAGAGTCGACCTCGTCCACCGGCCGGACCGACCATCCGGCCGCCCGAGCGAAAGCGGATCATGAGATATCGCACCAGAGTGACGGGCCCCGCCGCGGCCCTCATCGGCACCGCAGCCGTCGTCGCCGGGGGCGGCACGGCCCAGGCAGCCCCCGCGAACGGCAGGACGGACGGCACCGGGACCGCCGCCGTCCCCGCCCCCGAGACCCTCGGTGACCCCGTCTTCCCCGCCCTCGGCAACGACGGCTACCGCGTCACCGCCTACCGTCTCGACCTCTCCTACGACGCCACGACCACCCTGGTCGACGCCACGGCGACGCTGGAGATCCGCACCACCCGGTGTCTGTCCCGTCTCTCCCTGGACGCCCTCGGCCTGGACATAGCGTCCGTGCGGGTGGACGGACGCACGGCGGAGTTCGAACAGGTGGGCGAGAAGCTGCGGATCACCCCGGCCCGCGCCCTCGCCGACCGCGCCCGGGCCACGGTCCGCGTGGCCTACACCGCCGACCCGCGCCGCGCCCTCCCGCACACCGCCTGGGTCCCCACCCCCGACGGCTTCGCCGTGTGCCCGCAGCCGGACTCGGCGCACACCGTCTTCCCCTGCAACGACCACCCCTCGGACAAGGCCGCCCTCACCGTCCGCATCACGGTCCCGGCCGGCCTGAAGGCGGTCGCGAGCGGCTCCCTGGTGTGCACCGAGGACCTCGCCGGCGGCCGCACCGCGTACACCTACCGCTCCCGCTCCCCGATCGCCACCGAACTGGTGCAGATCACCGTCGGCGACTACGTCGTCAAGGAGCGGCAGGGACCGCACGGGCTGCCCCTGCGCGACGTCGTGCCCACCGCCCGCGCCGAGGCGCTGGAGCCCGCCCTCGCCCTCACCCCGGGCCTGGTGGACTGGCTCGAACAGCGGCTCGGCGCCTACCCCTTCGAGACGTACGGACTGCTGCCCTGCAACTCCGACGACCCGGCCGCCTTCGACTTCACGGGCCTGGAGACGCAGACCCTCACCCTCTACAAGCCGAACTTCCTCCTGCAGGCCGAGCCGAGGATCGGCTCGCACATGATGCACGAGCTGGTCCACTCCTACTTCGGCAACAGCGTCAGCCCCGCCACCTGGGCCGACCTCTGGCTCAACGAGGGCCACGCCGACTTCTACGGACTGCTCTACCGCTACGAGCGCGGCTGGCCGGACTCCCTGGGCCTGACCACGTTCGAGGCCCGGATGAAGGACACGTACGCCCGCGGCGACCAGTGGCGGCGCAGCTCCGGCCCGGTCGCCGCGCCGAACGCGGCCAACCTCTTCGACAGCCAGCGCTACCTGGGCGGCGTCCTCGTCCTGTACGCCCTGCGGCAGCTGATCGGCGAGGACGCCTTCCACGCCGTGGAGCGGGCCTTCCTGGCCCGCTTCCGCGACTCCTCCGCGTCCACGGAGGACTACATCGCCGTCGCCTCCCAGGTCTCCGGCCAGGACGTCTCCGGCTTCCTGCGGGACTGGCTGTACGGCACGACGACACCGAGGATGCCCGGTCACCCGGACTGGACCGTCACCCCGGTGACGCCGTCCCTCACGGCCCCGCGCAACAAGTCCGGGGCCCGGTGGCACGAGAACTCGGCGACGCTGTAGATCAGCCGTCCAGGCGGGCGGGGGTCGCCTCGTCCGCCTCGGCGGTGCCGGTGCGCTGCTGCGGGATGACGACCGCGCCCTGTTGCAGCGAGATGTTGCGGGCCGGGGCCGGGACCCGGATGCCCTCCTCGCGGTAGCGCCGGTGCAGCCGCTTGATGAACTCGTGCTTGATCCGGTACTGGTCGCTGAACTCGCCGACGCCCAGGATCACCGTGAAGCCGATGCGGGAGTCGCCGAAGGTGTGGAAGCGCACGGCCGGTTCATGGTCGGGGACCGCGCCGGTGATCTCCGTCATCACCTCGGCGACCACCTCCATGGTCACCCGCTCCACATGCTCCAGGTCGCTGTCGTAGGCCACACCGACCTGCACCAGGATCGTCAACTGCTGCTCGGGGCGCATGAAGTTGGTCATGTTGGCCTTGGCGAGCTGCCCGTTGGGGATCACGATCAGGTTGTTGGACAGCGCCCGGACCGTGGTCTGACGCCAGTTGATGTCCTCGACGTACCCCTCCTCACCGCTGCTCAGCTTGATGTAGTCACCGGGCTGGACGGTCTTGGAGGCGAGGATGTGGATGCCCGCGAAGAGGTTGGCGAGGGTGTCCTGGAGGGCCAGCGCGACGGCCAGACCGCCGACGCCCAGCGCGGTGAGCATCGGGGCGATGGAGATGCCGAGGGACTGCAGCATCACCAGGAAGCCGATGGCCAGCACCAGCACCCGCGTGATGTTCACGAAGATCGTGGCGGAACCCGCGACCCCGGAACGGGACTGGGTCAGCGCCTGCACCAGCCCGGCGATCACCCGGGCCGCCGACACCGTCACCACGAAGATCAGCAGCACCGTCAGACACTGGTTGACGGTGTGCTGGACCGTCCTCGTCAGCGGCAGCACCGCCGCCGCGGCCGCCGCGCCGCCCGCGATCGCCGCCCACGGCACGACCGTGCGCAGCGCGTCCACGATCACGTCGTCGCCGCTCCACCGGGTGCGCTTGGCGTGCTTGCCCAGCCAGCGCAGCAGCGTGCGCGACAGGAACGCCACGAGGAACCCCGTGGCCAGGGCGATCCCGGCGAGCACGAGGTCGTCCAGGGTCAGCGCGCGGTTCACCGGTCACCTCCGGGAAGTCGATCCGCGGCGTGGTCCCGGAAGCCCGCCGACGGCCGGATGTGAAGTCTCGTCACGTTGTCACCTGCTCGTTCACTGGATGTGCGGTCGCGCCCGCCGCAAGCGGGCGCGACCGTTCATCCTGCCGTATCGGACACGGCAGTTCGCACCCCAGGCCTTCCCCGACGGCGGCTTCGGGGCACCCCGCCCGCCCCGGCGCACGGAGGCACTCAGATCACCTTCCAGCGCACCAGCGCCCCCAGCGTCACCGCGCCCGGCACCAGCGGCAGCCACACCGTGATGACGCGGTAGGTGAGGACGACCGCCGTGGCGAGGGCCAGCGGGCCGCCCGCCGCGACCAGGGCCACGATCAGCGCCGCCTCCACCGAGCCGATGCCGCCCGGGGTGGGCACCAGGGCCACCGCCACCGTCGCCGCGAAATAGGCCACCGCCATGTGGGCCGCGGGGACCGGCAGGCCCAACGCCTGACCGACCGCGGCCAGTCCGGCCGCCTGGAGCACCGGGAACGCCAGGGAGCCGCCCCACAGGGCCACGGCGCGGGCGGGGCAGGCGTGCACCGAGCGGGCCTCGCCGAGCGCGGTGCGCAGGAAGGAGAACACGGCCGTCCGCAGCCGTCGTACACACGTCAGCGCGGCCGCCGCGAGGACCACCAGCGCCACCAGGGCCGCCAGCAGCGGGCCCACCGCTCCGTGCGGCAGCAGCGAGCCGAGCCGCAGCGCGTCCGGGAACACCGTGAGGAGCACCGCCAGCAGACCCACCCGGGCCACGCCCTCGGCCAGCAGATACAGCGCGAGAGCCGCCGAGGAACGGGCCAGCGGCACCCCGCACACCGTCATGAAGCGCAGATTGACCGCGCTCGCGCCCAGCCCCGTCGGCAGCAGATGGTTGGCCGCGCCCGCCGCGAACTGCGTGGCCAGCAGCCGCAGCCGGGGCAGCGGCTGCACCACCGCCCCCTGCCGGGTGACGGCCGCGGCCACCCAGGTCAGACAGGTCGCCCCGGCCGCCGCGAGCAGCCAGGGCCACTGCGCCGTCCGCAGATGACCAAAGCCCTCGGCGAGCACCGAGCGGTGACTCACCGCGACCACGGTGACCAACACGAGCGGGAGCAGACACAGGACCCGGCGGACGGGGAAGCGCCGGGGGAGCGAGGGGAGCGGAACCGCTGTCACAGTCGGAGAGGTTTTCCGCGCGGACCCAACAGCGGGTTGCGGAAGCGGAGACGGAGCATTACGTACGGTCATCGGGTCCTTCGGGGGTGCCTTCGCATACGGATTGACCTCAACCAAGCTCGAGGTTCTACCTTCTCTCCCATGAGCATGGACGCCGTTGCCATGACGCAGCTGTACAGCGTCATCAACTCCCAGCAGGAACGCCGCCCCTTCGACCCCGCCACGCTGCGCCGCATCGGCGCGTTCGCGCGGCCGCACCGCCGCCGTATGGCGCTGTTCGTACTGCTCGGGGTGGTGACCGCGCTGCTCGCCGTCGCCACACCGGTCCTCGCCGGAGACGTCGTCGACGCGATCGTGTCGCACGGCGACCCGGACCGGGTCGTCCGCCTCGCGCTGCTCATCGCGCTCATCGCGGTCCTGGAGGCGGCGCTGGGCATCCTGGGCAGGAGGCTGTCGGCGACGCTCGGGGAGGGACTCATCCTCGATCTGCGCACGGCCGTGTTCGATCATGTGCAGAAAATGCCGGTCGCGTTCTTCACACGTACTCGTACGGGGGCGCTCGTCTCCCGACTCAACAACGACGTGATCGGCGCCCAGCGCGCCTTCAGCAACACCCTCTCCGGCGTGGTGTCCAACCTGGTCACCCTGGTGCTGACGCTCGCCGTCATGCTCACCCTGTCCTGGCAGGTCACCCTGCTGGCGCTGGCCCTGCTCCCGGTGTTCGTGATCCCGGCCCGGCGCATGGGCCGCCGGATGGCCGGGATGCAGCGCGAGGCGGCCACGCTCAACGCCGCGATGGGCACCAGGATGACCGAGCGGTTCTCCGCACCCGGCGCCACCCTGGTCAAGCTGTTCGGGCGCCCCGAGGAGGAGTCGGCCGAGTTCGCCGCCCGCGCCGCCCGCGTCCGGGACATCGGCGTGCGCACCGCCACCGCCCAGTCGGTCTTCCTCACCTCCCTGACCCTCGTCTCCGCGCTCGCCCTCGCCCTCGTCTACGGCCTCGGCGGCCGGCTCGCCCTCGACGGCACCCTGGAACCGGGCGCCGTTGTCGCCCTCGCGCTCCTGCTCACCCGCCTGTACGCGCCGCTCACCGCGCTCGCCGGGGCGCGCGTCGAAGTGATGAGCGCCCTGGTCAGCTTCGAGCGGGTCTTCGAGGTGCTCGACCTGACACCGCTCATTGAGGAGAAGCCGGACGCCCGCGACATCGCCGAGGGACCGGTGTCCGTCGAGTTCGACGACGTCCGCTTCGGCTACCCGTCCGCCGACAAGGTCTCCCTCGCCTCCCTGGAGGAGGTCGCCACCCTCGACACCCGCGGCGGCGACGAGGTCCTGCACGGCGTGTCCTTCCGCGCCGAACCCGGACAGACGGTCGCGCTCGTCGGCTCCTCGGGCGCCGGGAAGTCGACGATCGCCCAGCTCCTGCCGCGCCTGTACGACGTCGACGGCGGCGCCGTCCGCATCGGCGGCGTCGACGTCCGCGACCTGAGCGCCGGCTCCCTGCGGGCCACCCTCGGCATGGTCACCCAGGACGGCCACCTCTTCCACGACACGGTCCGCGCCAACCTGCTCCTCGCCCGGCCCGACGCCACCGTGGACGACCTGTGGGACGCGCTGCTCCGCGCCCGCCTCGACGGCCTCGTGCGCTCCCTGCCCGACGGCCTCGACACCGTCGTCGGCGAACGCGGCTACCGGCTCTCCGGCGGCGAACGCCAGCGCATGACCATCGCCCGGCTCCTGCTCGCCCGCCAGCAGGTCGTCGTCCTCGACGAGGCCACCGCCCACCTCGACAACACCTCCGAGGCGGCCGTCCAGGAGGCCCTCACCGAGGCACTGGCCGGCCGCACCGCCGTCGTCATCGCCCACCGCCTGTCCACCGTGCGCGCCGCCGACCTCATCCTCGTGGTCGAGTCCGGACGGATCGTGGAACAGGGCACCCACGAGACCCTCCTCGCGGCGGGCGGACGCTACGCGGAGCTCTACCGCACCCAGTTCGAGGAGCCGGCGCCCGAGCAGGAACCCGAGCCGGAGCCGGTCGCCTAGGCGGATTCTCCGCGCAGGGCCGCGACCGCGGCCAGGAACAGATGGAGGTTGACGACGTCCTTGACGGCATGGTGGGACCAGCGGGCGGAATCGCCGGACCGCGTGATGAGGACCAGGCCTCCCGAGACCCGGACCTCCTGGACCTCCGCCCAGGGGAGCCGGCCCTTCTTCGGGGTGGACAGCCCGGCGCGGGAGAGGTCGAGCACCCCGAAGGAGACCGTCCCGCCGTCCTGGAGCGTCTTCAGCACCGCCGGGCCCTGGGCCGTGAGGACGGCCTCCTGCAGGAAGGGGCCCCAGACGTCGGGGCCCTCGTAGAACTCGGTGATCCGTACGGACCCCTGGCCCGGCACGCTCGCCGTGTAGGCGTACCGGGTGGGGGCGGGGCGGCCGTTGATGACCAGCTGGGTGATGTCCTGCTGGAGTCGCAGGGAGTCCCAGCGCAGGACGACCGCACCGCTGCCGACCGGCGGGTCCACCACCAGCCCCCGCTCGAACAGATGGAGCCGTTTACGGGACTGCCGCCGGCTGAAGCCGGGGTGGTGGCGGGCCTGCCACCAGTAGTACAGCACCCCGGGGAGGAGGAAGAGCAGCGACAGGTAGAAGGTGTTGAAGAGGTGGACGGCGAACATCCACCGGCTCATCCGCTTCGGCGCGAACACGGCCAGCGGCGGGCCCAGCCCGTGGCGGGCGGCCAGTTCGGAGACCTCGGGAGAGGGGACGGGTGTGGTCATGAGGACACCTTTCGAGCCGTGTCGGGCGGCGGCATCCGTGGTGTTACGTAGATCGCCTACGTAGGTTCCCCGCCCGCGCTGTCAGTGGCGTACGGCAGGATGATCAGCAGGACGGGGCGCAGGGGGCGGGGAGATGACGACGGAACGGATGCCGCTGATCGGCAGGGACGCCGAACTCGGCCTGCTCGACCGGCTGCTGGCCGACCTCGCGGCGGACGCGCGGGGCCGCCCGGCGGTGCTCGACATCAGCGGCGAGGCCGGCATCGGCAAGAGCCGCCTCGCCCACGAACTGTGCCGGCGCGCGGCCCGCGGCGGAGCGACGGTCCTGCGCGGCCGGGCCACGGAGTACGAACGGCACCTGCCCTTCCAGCCGTTCACCGACGCCTTCGCCGACCTCGACCCGGCCGTCCGGGACTCCTTCCCCGCCGCTGCCGCGGTCGCCCCGGTGCTGACCGGCGCCGCCCACCACGCCGACCGCTTCGGCCTGCACCGCGCCACGGCCGCCCTGCTGGCCCACGCCGCCACCGCACCGCTGGTGATGGTCCTCGACGATCTGCACTGGGCGGACGCCGCCTCCCTGGAACTCCTCGACCATCTCGTACGCCACCCCCCGCGCGCCCGGGTCCTCCTGGCCGTCGCCCGCAGGGAGCGCCAGAGCCCCGCCCCGCTGACCGCGTCCCTCGTGCGCGGCACCGACACCGGGGCGGTGCGCCGGACGGTCCTCGGGCCGCTGGACGAGCGCAGTTGCCTCGCGCGGCTCACCCCCGGCCTCGACCACGAGGAGGCCGTACGGCTCTTCGCCGCCAGCGAGGGCAACCCGCTCTGTCTGCTGGCCCTCCTCCAGGCGCACCGTGAGGGCGCCCGGGTGAACCGGCTGTCCACGACCGGACTCGGCGCGCTGCTGCTGGACGAACTGACCCCGCTCGGCCCGGCGCAGCGCCGGCTGGTCGAGGTGGTGGCCGCACTCGGCGACCACGCCACCCCCGCCCTGCTCGCCGCGGTCACCGGCCGCGCACCGGCCGACCTGGCCGCCGACCTCGCCGAGCTGACCCGCCGCGACCTGCTCCGCGCCGGAGCGCACGGACGGCTGGCCCTGCGCCACCCCGTGCTGCGCAGCCTGGTGCACGAGGGCACCGACCCCTGGCGGCGCACCGAGACCCACCGGCTCGCCGCCGCCGCGCTCGCCCGCGCCGGCGCCCCGCCCGCCGAACGGGCCCACCACGCCGAGCGCTCCCTGTCCGGCTGGGACCCCGAGACGGCGGCCGTCCTGATCCAGGCCGCGGAACAGGCCGCGGACACCGCCCCCGCGAGCTGCGCGCACTGGCTGGGGGTGGTGCTCCGGCACCTTCCGCACACCCCGGACCACGCGGTCCGACGCCGTGAACTGACGCTGCGGCGGGCCCGCGCCCTCGGCGCCTGCGGCCGGCTCCGGGAGAGCCGCGACCTGCTGCACCAGGTGATCGCCCTGCCCGACCCGGCCGGGGAGGAGGCCACCGGGTCGCGGGCGTCCGCCGTCGTGCTGTGCGCCGTGACGGAACGCCATCTGGGCCGCTACTCCGAGGCGGTGGCCCTGCTCCGCCGCGAACTGCACCGCGACGACCCGGCGCCCTCACCGGCCGACCAGGTGGCGCTCGGCCTGGAACTGGGCTCCTCGGCACCGCACGACACCTCGTACCCGACCGTGCGCGCCGAGGTGGCCCGCACCCTCGCGGTGGCCCGCTCCCTCGGGGACGAGGTGGGCGTCGCCGGCGCGCTGGCCGTCGCCGCGCTGGGGGAGGCCTACGAGGGCGAGACCACCGAGGCCGACGGCTACGCCCGGCAGGCCGCCGCCCTCGTCGACTCGCTGCCGGACGACGACCTCACCGGCCTGTGCGAGCAACTGGCCCGGCTGGGCTGGGCCGAGGCGTTCCTGGAGCGCTTCGCGGACGCCGAGCGGCACGCCGACCGGGGCCTGGCCGTCGCCCGCCGCACCGGCCAACTCCACCTCCTGCCCCATCTGCTGCTGTGCAAGGCCCATGTGCACATCCAGATCTGCCGGCCCGTGTCGGCCGTCGAACTGGCGGACGAGGCCGAGGACATCGCCCGCGGCATAGGCAGCGACGAACTGCTCGCCTTCGTCCTCGCCACCAAGGCCCACGCGGTGGTGGCCGCCTGTCCGCCCGGCGATCCACGGCCCCTCGCGGTGGCCGAGGAGGCGGTCGTGGCGGCCGGGTCGGGCGTCAACTGGTGGGCGTCCGTCGCCCGCTGCGTGCTCGGCTACGCGGCGCTCACCGCGGGCGATCCGGCCCGCGCCCGCGAGGCGGTCCTCCAGGCCGGCGGCCCGGGCCTGCGCCGGCTCCAGCCCTCGATGCGGCCGCTGTTCCTGGAGGTCCTGGTGACCTCGGCCGTCGCCGTCGGTGAGGTGGACGAGGCGAAGGAGTGGGCCCTGCGGGCGCGTGAGGAGGCCGAGCGGCTGGACCTGCCGGTGCAGCGGGCCTCGGCGATGCGCAGCGCCGCCCACATCCCCCTCGGCCTCGGCGACGCCGCGGCGGCGGGGGACCTGTTCCTGGCGGCGGCCGAGGAGAGCGCCCGCAGCGGCGCGCAGTTCTGGGAGGCGTTCTCCCTGCTCCTGGGCGCCCCGCTGCTGGCGGCGGACCCGGACGGCCCCCGGCGGGGGCGGGCCGCCTGGCAGCGGGGGCGCCGGCTCGCCGCCGCCGGCGGGTCCGCGATGCTGACCGGCCTCGCCGACGCGATCGGACCCGCCGTGGCCGACGCCGTCGACGGCCCCGAGCGGCGGCTCGCCGAACTCACCGCCCGCGAGCAAGAGATCGCCGCTCTCGTCGCCGAGGGCCTCACCAGTCCCGCGATCGCCGACCGTCTCTGTCTGAGCCGGCGCACCGTCGAGACCCATGTCTCACGGATCTACCGCAAGACGGGAGTCTCCTCGCGGGCCGCCCTGGCGGCGCTGATCGCGGCCCGCACGTCGGGCCCCGCGTTCAGCGGCTGACCCACCGCCCGCTCAGGCCGTGGCGGTGGCGTCGTCGTACTGCCCGAGGAAGCGCAAGGCGCCCTTGGAGGCCCGGAACAGGTACAGGGCGTCCATGGTGTACCGGGTGCTCGTCCCCGTGTAGTGCAGCCGTTTGGTGATCCCCCGGTAGTCCGTCTCGCGCAACCGGCCCACGATCGCGCCCCGTTCGGCACGGTCCGCACCCAGCGAGGTCAGGGCGCGGGCGAGGAACAGGGTCGCGTCGTAGGCCTCGGCGGAGTACGGCGGCGGGGTGGCGCCGAAGCGGGCGCGGTAGGCGGTGACGAAGGACCGCGCGGCCGTCACCTCGGTCGGGTCGAGATACGCGGTGGCGAAGACCCAGCCGTCGGCGGCGTCCCCCGCCGAGCTCAGGAAACGGGGGTCGCAGGCGCGCTGGGTGGCCAGCCGGGCGCCGGAGAAGCCGGCGGAGCGCAGCGCACGGGCCAGCGCCGCGGCGCGCGCGTACCCTCCGCCGAACACCACCGCGTCCGCGCCGGCCGCCGTCACCGCCTCGGCGACGGCACGGAACGCCCGGTCCGTGCCGGCGTCGGCCGAGAGGGTCCGCCGGATCGCGGTGCGGCCCGAGCCCAGGGCCTCGGCGACCCCCGAGCAGACGCGCCAACTGAAGTCGCCCTCCGCCTCGTCGTCGACCAGCACCGTCCGGCGGGCCCCGACGGTGCGCACGAGATACGCCACGAGCGGCGCCGCGAGGGTCGCGTCGTTGGGGCGGGTGGCGGCGTACACCCGGTACGTGGCGGCGGGGACGTCGTCGAGGCCGACCGACACCGACACCATCGGCAGCAGCGCCTCCTGGTAGACGGCGAGGGTGGCCTTCGCACAGGCGTCGCTGCTCGGTCCGATCACGGCGCGGACCCGCTCGTCGGCCGCGAGCCGCCGGGCGATCTGCCGCGCCAGAGCCGTGCCGCCCTTGTCGTCGTGCACCTGGAGCGACAGCTCGAAGGTGCGGCCGGTGAGGGAGTTGAGCCGGTCGACGGCGAGCCGGACCCCGTTCTCCTGGGCGCGGCCCGTCGTACGGCCGCTCCCGCCGAGGTCGGCCTGCAGAGCGAGCGTCAGACGCGGCAGCGGGGTGGAGCCGCCCCGGCCCGCGCTCCGGCCGGGGCGTCCGGCCGTCCACCAGGCCGCCGTTCCGGTCGCGGCCAGCACCCCGGCGGCCGTCCCCAGCACCAGGAACCGCCGCCGGGCGGCCCTCCCACCGGAACCCGCCCCTCCGCCCGCAGCCGTCGCCCCACCGAGCCGGTCACCCGCCGCCGTCGTCGCACCGCCACCCGCGGCCGGCGCCTCCGGCACCTCCGTCGCCGACACCTCGGGCAGGGCGAGAACGGCGGCCGAACGCCGGGCGATCACCCGGGTCGACGACTCCGGCAACCACACCCCGCCGCCCGGCCCGGCCCCCTCCAACCCCCGCAGGACGTCCGTCACTCCCGGACGGGCGCTCGCCTCCTTCGTCAGGCAGGCGCGCAGCAGCGGAAGCAGCGGTTCCGGTACGCCGTTCAGGTCCGGCTCGTCGTGGACCGTACGCATCAGCGCCTCGGCGGCGGAGCCCGAGCCGAAGGGACGCTCACCGGTCACGGCGTACGCCAGCAGACAGCCGAGCGAGAAGACGTCACTGGCCGGCCCGATCTCCCGCCCCCGGCCCCGGGCCTGCTCGGGGGAGAGGAACCCGGGCGAGCCGACCACCATGCCGCTGGCGGTGAGGGCGGTGTCCTCCGGCATCCGCGCGATACCGAAGTCGATCATCCGGGGCCCGTCGACCGCCAGCAGCACATTGCCCGGCTTGACGTCCCGGTGCACCAGCCCCGCCCCGTGCACCGCGTCCAGCGCCTCGGCGAGCCGGGCCCCGAGGACACGGACCGTCGCCTCGGGCAGTGGCCCGCACTCCTCGACCGCCTCCGCCAGCGAGGGACCGGGCACGAACGCCGTGGCCAGCCAGGGCGAGGACGCGTCCGGGTCCGCTTCGAGGAGCGGCACCACCCAGGGGCTCGTGACCCGGCCCGCCGTCTCCACCTCGCGCCGGAAACGGGCCCGGAAGCCGGGGTCGTCGGCGTACCCGGCGCGGATCACCTTCAGCGCCGCCAGGGCACCGCCCCTGGAGCGGGCCAGGTACACCACGCCCATGCCGCCCGCGCCCAGCCGGCGCAGCAGCCGGTAGCCCCCGACCCCGGCCGGGTCGGCGCCGCGCAACGGCTCCATCGACGCCCCCTCAGGTGGCGACCTGGTACGGCGCCACGCCCTGGTACGCGAACCGGCCGCCGGTGACCTTCCACAGGTATACCCCGCTGCCGTCGACGACCAGCGCCCCGGTCGTCCGGTCGAACGCGAGGTTGCGGCTGATGCCCTCGTACGTGGCCGCGCGCAGCGCCGTCGTCAGCTCCGCCCGGGTGCGGCGCCCGACGGCCAGCGAGCCCAGGGTCCGCGACACCAGCTGCGCCACGTCGTAGGTCTCGACGGAGTACCGCTCGGGTTCCGCGTCGAACCGCTTGCGGTACGCGGTGGCGAACGCCTTCGCCTCGGGGGCCACGGCGGCGTCCATGACGGGCGCGACGATCGCCCAGCCCTCGGCCGCGTCCCCGGCGGCGGACAGGAACCGGGCGTCGAGCACCCCCTGGGCGCCGGCCCGTGCTCCGGGGAAGTCACGGCGGGTCAGTTCCCGGGCCAGCAGCGCGGCCCGGTCGTGGTAGCCGGCGAAGACCACCGAGTCGGCGCCCCCGTCGAGCAGGGCGTCCAGGGTCGGCGCGAAGTCGGTCCGCAGCGCGCTGACCACCTTCGGCACGGCCGGCTGCCGGTCGTCGCGCAGGATCCGGCTGAGCGTGCTGCTGATCTCCCAGCCGTAGGTGTCCGCCGCCCGGTCGTCGACGATCCCGATCGTGCGCGACTTGGCGGTGCCGCGCAGATACGCGTTGAGGTAGAACGGCAGGATCGTGTCGGTGACCCTGGCATGGAGGAAGGACCGGCTGCCCATCACGTCCAGCACCGTCGCGCCGGGCGACACCGCGATCAGGGGCAGCGACGCGGCGTCGTAGGTCGCCAGCGACGCCAGCGCGGTGGTGTCCGTGGTGGGACCCACCACGGCCAGGACGGTCCGGTCCGCGACGAGCTTCTTCGCCACCTCGGGCGCCCTCGCCGGATCACCGCCGTCGTCCACCGTCCGCACGGCCAGCGCGAACCGTGCGTCCCCCCGGGCGTTGAACTCGTCGACCGCGAGCCGCAGCCCCCGCTCCTGAGCCCGCCCGACCGCCTTCTGATCACCGCTCAGATCGGCGTGCAGCCCGATGGTGTACAGCGGCATGCTGTCCGACGGCGTCGCACCGGAGGCCGCTCCGCCGCCCCCGCCCCCGCCGAAGGGTGTCCCCCAGGCCGCCAGTGCGCCCCCTCCGGCCGCCAGCGCCGCCGCACCCCCGGCCAGCAGCAGGAGGCGGCGCCGGCCGACCCTCCGTTCCTGAGGCGCCGGCGCGGAGGGGGAGGGCACCGTCGCGTCCGAGGCGTCGATCTCGGTGTCGTCGATGCCCGGCAGCGCCAGCCCCGCCGCCGACCGCTCGGCGATGAGCCGGACCAACGGCTCGGGAAGCCAGCCCTCGTCCCCGGGGACCTCGTCCTGGGGAGCGGAGTCCTGGAGAGCCTCGTCCTCGGGAGCGGCGTCCTCGGGCACCGGGTGGGGCCCGGCGGGCCGGTCCGCCGCCTCGGGCCGCACCGCCCGCAGCGCCTCACGCGGATCGGGCGGCGAAGCGGAAGCAGCGGCCCCCTCCCCCTCGGGAAGCCCGGCGGGCGCGGACGACAGGGAGTGCGCCAGCGTCTCGGCCGAGGGCCGCCGCTCGGGGTCCTTCTCCAGACAGCCGCCCACGATCTCGGCGAGTTCCTCCGGGACACCCTCCAGGTCGGGCGCGTCGTGCGCCGTGCGGTACAGCAGCGCGTCGAGCGAGCCGGTGCCGAACGGGGGGCGGCCGGTCGCCGCGTACGCCAGCACACAGCCGAGCGAGAAGACGTCCCCCGCCGTCCCCGACTCCCGGGCGCCCCGCGCCTGTTCGGGGGAGAGGAAGCCCGGAGTGCCGACCACGACACCGGTCGAGGTGAGCGAGGTGTCCTCGGGATCGCGGGCCACCCCGAAGTCGATCAGCCGCGGCCCGTCCAGCGCGAGCAGCACATTGCCCGGCTTGACGTCCCGGTGCACCAGCCCCGCCGTGTGCAGCTCCCCCAGCGCCTCGGCGAGCCGTGCCCCCAGCACCCGCAGCGTCCCCGCCGGCAGCGGTCCGTGCGCGGCGACGGCCTCGGCGAGCGAGGGCCCCGGGACGAACGCGGTCGCCAGCCACGGCTGTTCCGCCTCGGGATCGGCGTCCACCAGGGGCGCCACCCACGGACTGCTCGTCCGGCGGGCCGTGTCCGCCTCGCGCCGGAACCGCTCCCGGAAGCCGGGGTCCTCGGCGTACTCGGCCTGGATCACCTTCAGCGCGACCAGCGTGCCACCGGCCGAACGGCCCAGGTACACCACTCCCATGCCGCCCGCGCCGAGCCGCCCGAGCAGCCGGTAGCCCGCCAGCCGGGCGGGGTCGGAGGTACGCAGCGGCTCCATCACTTCCCCTTCAACCGCTGCTGGATCCGCTCCAGCATCTTCGCCAGGGCGTCGGCGCCCAGTTGGTTCAGTTCCTGCTCGGTGTTGCCCTTCGCCCCGGTCACGGAGACGGCCGCGACGACCGTGCCGAGCCGGGCGACCATCCACCGGTACGGCTGGGCGGCGCCGCCGTTCTCGACGTACTGGCCGGCCTCCAGGACGGAGTCGTCGGCGTACTCCTGCTCACGCGTGCCGAAAGGGGTGCCGAGTGAATTCAGGCCGGTGATCCGCTCGTTGGCGCGGGGCTGCTGGTCCGGGCAGCGCAGCACCTCCTCGAGGGTGGTACTGAGCTGTTCGTCGGCGCCGAGGACGGAGGCGTGCACGGTGACCGCCGCGGTCACCTGCACCGCGCCCTTGCCGTCGCCGGCCGGGAGCCGGCTGTAGCGCGACGAGGAGGCCAGCACTCCGGGGGGCGTTTTCTCCCGCTCCCAACGGCAGTCGTCGTCGAGCACGGCCCAGGTGCCCGGGGTGCTCGCGGCCGGCTTCCGGGCGGCGAACCCCCGGCCCCAGTCGGCGGGGGCGAGCACCACGGAGTCGGCCAGGACCGCGCCGTCCCCGGAGGTCCGGGGGACCAGCGAGGCGTCGGGGGTGAAGACGGTGGACGCGGGGGTAGCGCCGGCCGAGGGGGTCGCCGTGGCACCGGCCGCGCTACGGCCCGTGGCTCCCGCCGAGGGTGAACCGCTCCCGCCGGAAGCGCCGGTGTCCGTCCCCTGGGCCGAGCATCCGGCCAGCAGACCCCCGGCCAGCAGCAGGCTCACCCCCCTGCCCCGCACGCCTCGGGCGTTTCCTCGCACTCGGTCCCCTCAACACGGCTCACGACGTTCGACACACCGAACGTAGACGGCCTCCGAGGGCGGCCACCTCCGTAGAACCACGTATCCGGCTACGTATTCGCCCCGGACTCACCCGGCCGCCCGGGCCGTCAGCAGGATGGACGATCTCCGGTGGCCCGCGCGGAAAACAGGCCCCGATACTCCTTGAGGGAGTCCCCGCGCCGCACCCCGGCAGGCGCTCCCCGTATCTCCGTTCTCCGACGCGGCGGCGCATCCCCTCTCTTCATGCGGCCGGTCACCCCCTCACGACAGGAAGGCTTCGGAATGTCACGTCTGGCGCAACCGGTGCCGCATCGAGTCCGGCGCGGCCGGGCCGCGATCGCCGCCGTCACCGCTGTCCTCGGCGCCTGCCTGCTGCAGCCCGCGTCGCCGGCCGCGGCCGACCCCGAGGGAGGCACCCGGGCGGCACCGACGGGCGTCACCGTCCTGTCCCGCAACTGGACCAGGCCCTGGGGCATCACCTTCCTGCCCGACGGGAAGAGGGCCCTGGTGACCGAGCGCTTCACGGCCGCCGTCTGGCTCCAGTCGAGCGACGGCACCAAGAAGAAGGTGGGCACCGTGCCCAACACCGTGCCCCCCTCGCCGAGCGGAGGCAAGGGCGGCCTGCTCGGCGTCGCCCCCTCGCCGACCTGGAACGGCACCACCGACCAGGACGTCTTCTTCGTCCACACGGCCGCCTCCGAGATCCGGGTCGTCCGGATGCACTTCGACGGCAGCGCGCTGCGCGACTACAAGGTCGTCCTCGGCGGTATCACCCGGGGCGGCGACCACAACGGCGGAAAGATCGCGTTCGGACCCGACGGCTATCTGTACGTCAGCGTCGGCGACGCCCTCAAGCGCAATCTCGCCCAGGACAAGAACTCCCTCAACGGCAAGGTCCTGCGCCTCACCAAGAGCGGCGCCGCGGCGCCCGGCAACCCGTTCGGCACCCGTGTCTACAGCCTCGGCCACCGCAACCCGCAGGGCCTCGCCTGGGACAGCCGCGGCCGGCTCTGGGAGACCGAGATCGGCGAGAACACCTGGGACGAGCTCAACCTCGTGGAGCCGGGCCGCAACTACGGCTGGCCGAGCTGCGAGGGCTCCTGCTCCAAGGCCGGCATGACCAACCCCAAGAAGGTCTGGCACCCGGACCAGGGCGGTGTCCCCGCCCAGATCGCCGTCAAGAAGGACGTCGTCTACGTCACGACGCTGCTCGGCCAGCGGCTGTGGGCCCTGCCGATCGACGGCACCGGCAAGGCGGTCGGGGCCGGGAAGTCGTACTACAACGGCAGTTACGGCCGGCTGCGGGCCCTCGCCAAGGTGCCCGGCAAGGACGAGCTGTGGGTCGGCACGACCGACGGCGGCGACAACAAGGACCGCATCCTCAAGGTCACCGTGAAATGAGACGCGATCACCGGTGACGCCCGTCCTCGAGGTCACCCTCGGGAACACACCTTCCCCGGACCCCCAGGCTCCCCTCACCGAGGGGTGAACCCAACCCCAGCGAAAGGAAGGTACGCACCATGAACGACACCACCGAGCGGGCGGAGCAGCGGGCCGCGACCACCGGCGCGACGGCCGACACGAGCGTCTGGCGGACGCCCGGCTACACGGTCGTCGACACCGCCCTCGAGGTCACCGCCTACTCCCTCGCGGCCCGCTAGCCCGCCGCCGTGCTGCTGCAGCTGCTCGGCACGGCGGCCGGCGGCGGCATCCCGCAGTGGAACTGCGCGTGCCCCGGGTGCTCCGGGGCACGCGCGCATCCCGAGCGCCGCCGCCGGCACGCCTCCCTCGCGGTCCGCACGGACGAGGGCCGCTGGTACCTCGTCAACGCCACCCCCGACCTCGGCGACCAGATCGAGGCGCACCCGGCGCTCCACCCCGGGCCCGGCCCCCGGCAGACACCGATCGCCGGAGTCGTCCTCACCGACGCCGAACTCGACCACACCCTCGGCATCGCACGCCTGCGCGAGGCGGACGCCCTGGAGATCCACGCCACGGCCCCGGTCCGCCACGCCCTGGAGGACCGCCTCCGCCTCGGCGAGGTCCTCGGCCCCTACACCGCCCTGACCTGGCGGGAGTTGGCCCGCCACGGCGCGCGCTCCCTCGGCCCGCCCGACGAGGGCCTGCGGATCACCGCCGTACCCGTGTCCGCCAAGCGCCCCCGCTACGCCGCCGACGCCCCCGAGGACGAGGCCTGGGTCGTCGCGCTGCGCCTGTACGAACCCGCCACCGGCCGTACGGCGCTCTACGCCCCCGCCGTCGCGGTCTGGTCCGAGGCCCTGCACCGGGCCGCCGCCGAGGCCGACTGCGTGATCGTCGACGGCACCTTCTGGGACGAGGAGGAACCCCGCCGCACCGGCATCTCCTCCCGCACCGCCACCGGCATGGGCCATCTGCCCATCGACGGCCCGGACGGCACCGCGGCCGTCCTCGCCACGCTGTCCGCCCGCTGCTACTACACGCACCTCAACAACACGAACCCCCTCGTCGATCCCGGCGCGGCGCAGCACAAGCGGCTCGCCCGGCTGGGAATCGAGGTGGCCGACGACGAGTTGGTGATCGAGCTGTGACCACGACCCTCGCCCCCCGCCCCGCGACCTCCTCGGCCGACGCCGGGAGCCCCGCCGGCGAACCCTGGAGCCCCACCGCGTTCGAGGACCGGCTGCGCGCGGTGGCCCAGGAGCGCTATCACGACCGGCACCCCTTCAACGTCCGGATGCACGAGGGCGACCTGAGCCCCGAGGAGGTGCGGGCCTGGATCGCCAACCGCTTCCACTACCAGCGCCACATCCCCGTCAAGGACGCGCTCATCACCGCCAAGCTGGACTCCCCGGAGCTGCGCCGGCTGTGGCTGCGGCGCATCGAGGACCACGACGGCCGCGCGGAGGGGGAGGGCGGCATCGAGCGCTGGCTGCGGCTCGGTGAGGCGGCCGGCCTGGACCGCCGCGCCCTGCTGACCGGCGACACCGTCCTGCCGGGGGTACGGCTCGCGGTCGAGGGGTACGTCAACTTCTGCCGGCTGCGGCCGCCGCTGGAGTCCGTCGCGGCCTCGCTCACCGAGCTCACCGCGCCCGAGCTGATGCGGACGCGCATCGACGCCTTCGAACGCCACTACTCCTGGATCGATCCCGAGGGCCTCGCCTACTTCCGTAACCGCGTCGACCAGGGCCGGCGCGACAGCACCGAGGCCCTCGCCCTCGTCCTGGACTGGGCCCGCACCCGCGAGGACCAGCAGCGGGCCCTGGCCGCCCTCACCTTCAAGTGCGAGGTGCTGTGGGCCCTGCTCGACGCGGTCCAGCAGGAGGACCCCGTACGGCGGGAGCGCCCCCTGCACGACGAGCGCCCTGAGACGGACAGCCGGCCGTGGCGGCGGGGCACCGCCGACGACGGCCGGCCGGGGCCCGCCGGCGGGACGGACGACGACGGGGCGGCGCAGCGGGACCCGCGGCCCTGGCGGGTGCGGGCATGACGGTCGTGGCCGACGCCGCGTGGCGTCCCTCCCTCGCCCCGGCGCTGATGCTGCGGCACGACCCGGTGCGGGGCGCGGACCTGCTGGTCCTGCCCGAACGGGTCGTCGTCCTCGAAGGCAACGCGGCTCAGATCGTCGGCCTGTGCGACGGAACGCGTACCGTGCCCTCGATCGTCGGTGAACTGGCCGCGCGCTTCCCGGGCGCCCCGGTGGCCGCCGAGGTGCCCGTCTTCCTCGACCGGCTGCGCGGGGAGGGCTGGCTCAGATGACCGCCGACGCGCCGCCGGCCCGCCCCTGGGCGCTGCTCGCGGAACTCACCCACGCCTGCCCGCTGCACTGCCCGTACTGCTCCAACCCGGTCGAACTGGCCCGCCGCTCGGGCGAGCTGAGCGCCGACGAGTGGACGGACGTCCTGCGGCAGGCCGCCGCCCTGGGCGTCGTCCACACCCATCTCTCCGGTGGCGAGCCGCTGCTCCGTGCCGACCTGGAGCGGATCGTCGCCGCCGCCGAGGCCGCCGGGATCTACACCCAGCTGGTCACCAGCGGCACCGGCCTGGACGAGGCCCGGCTGACAGCGCTGTGCGAGGCGGGTCTGCGCAGCGTGCAGCTCTCGGTGCAGCACTCCGACGCCCGGGCCAACGACCGCATCGCCGGGCGTCCGTCCGCCTTCGCCGCGAAGGAGCGGGCCGCGGCCCTGGTGCGCCGGGCCGGGCTGCCCCTCGGCCTCAACGTCGTCCTGCACCGCGACAACCTCGACTCCGTGGGCGAGCTCATCGACCTGGGCGAGGCCTGGGGGGCGGATCGCGTCGAGCTGGCCAACACCCAGTTCTACGGCTGGGGCCTGCTGAACCGGGCGGCGCTGCTGCCGACCCGTGAGCAGCTCGCCCGCGCCCGGGAGACCGTCGAGCACCGGCGCGAGCGGCTCGCCGGCCGCATCGACCTCGTCTGGGTCGTCCCCGACTACTTCGACGGGGTCGCCAAGCCCTGTATGGGCGGCTGGGGAGCGGTCTCCCTCACCGTCACCCCCGACGGCACCGTGCTGCCCTGCCCGGCCGCCGCCTCCCTGCCGGACCTCGGCCCGCCCAACGTGCGGGACCACCCGCTCGCCTGGATCTGGGACGCCTCGCCCGCCTTCACCCGCTACCGGGGCACCGCCTGGCCGATCACGGGCCCCTGCAACACCTGCCCCCGCCGCGAGGAGGACTTCGGCGGCTGCCGCTGCCAGGCCCACGCCCTCACCGGCGACCCGACCCGCACGGACCCGGCCTGCGCCCTGTCCCCGGACCACCCTCTCCTGCGCACCCTGACCGATCCCGGTACGGCCTCTGCCCCGCCGCCCTACCTCTACCGCCGTCCCCGACAACCGACTCCGGGCGCCGTCTGAGCGAGGGTGAGCCGCGCGACCTCAGGGGCGCGGGGCTACTCCACGTCCGCGACTACCGACCCCACCCGCTCCGCCAACGTGGGATCCCGCCGCACCAACACCGTGGCGTAACCGACGGAGGCCACGAGCGCCACCAGCGCCACATACGGAAACCAGCTGTACGGCGCCGGCTGTCCCGGCTTGGCGAGGTAGTACAGCGGAACCAGGATCGCCAGCGCCCCCACCGCCGGCAGCACCAGATGCCGTACGGTCCGGAACTCCTGCGGCCGGTAGCGGCGGTAGTACAGCGGCAGGGCGATGTTGGAGGCGAGGTACACCAGCAGGATCAGCAGCGCGCCCAGGCTGGAGGACTCGGTGAAGAAGACCACCGGGTCCATCCGGCCGCCGTCGCGCCCGAGCAGATGCCCGAGCCCCCAGCCGCCGATGATCAGCAGCGAGGTGACGGCGAAGGTGACGATCGCGTTGTTGGGCGTACGACGCGTCGGGTGGACGTAGCCGAAGAAGGACGGCAGCAGCCCCTCCCGTCCGGCGTTGAAGATCAGCCGCGCCTGTGAGTTGATGCCGGCGATCAGCACACCGAGGGTCGAGGTCAGCCCGCCGACGTAGGCGAGGAACGCCAGCGCGCCGAGGGTGTGCCGGGCGACGTCGATGAACGGGATGGGGGAGTCGCCGAGCGCGGCCGTGTCGTAGCCGAAGCCGGTGACGGTGGCGTAGGAGAAGAGGATGTAGCTCACTGTCATGATCGCGACGGAGGAGAGCACGGCGCGTCCGACGTTGCGCCGCGGGTTCTCCGTCTCCTCGGCCAGCGCGGCGGAGTTCTCCCAGCCGATGAACAGGTACACCGCGAGCGGGAAGCCGGCCGCGAGACCGCTGAGGCCGTGGCGCAGATGGCCGGGCAGGAACGGGGCGGCGGACAGCTCGCCGCGGTGCTCGACGAGTGCCGCCACGGAGACGACGACCAGCACCAGCATCTCCACGCCGAAGAAATAACCGGCCCATTTGGTGGAGACCACGATCCCGCGCAGCATCAGCACCACCGACACCCCGGTCAGCAGCAGCGTCCACAGGATCCACGGCAGGTCGATGCCGGTGTAGTGGTGCAGGGTGATCTGCACGAACCCGCCGGAGATCGCGATCACGGAGGCCATCGCGATGATGTAGCCGAGCCCGGCGAGCAGCGCGGTGGTCACGGCGCTGACGGGCCCGAAGGTCTTGCCGACGAAGGTGATGAAGCTGCCCGCGGAGGGGTGCGCCCGGGAGAACTCGGCGAGCGTGTTGCCGAGCAGCGCGACGGCGACGCCCGCGGCGGCGATGGTGAGCGGGGAGGCGACGCCCGCGGTGGTGGCGAGGAAGGCGAAGCCGAAGAAGAAGCTCATGGCCGGGCCGACGTTGGCCATGGTGGCGGCGGCGATGTCCGCCATGCCGAGCACACCGCCGCGCAGGCGCTGGGGCGTTCCGCCGGCGGGGCCCGACATCGGCGGCGGGCCGACGGCTCCGGGGTCGGACATGGCGACTGCTCCTTCGGGGACGGGGGCGGTGCGAGGGAGGCGACGACGGGCGCCGGCCGTCAGGCCGGGCGGACCTGGTGGTGTTCCTTCACGGCGCGTACGGCCGGGTCCATCGCGCCGCGGCCGAGTTCGGTGAGCAGGTCGGTGTGACAGCGGTTGCGGGCCCGTACGACGTCGGGGCCCGGGGCGGGCAGGAGCAGGCACTGGCGGCCGAGCAGATCGGCGGCGAACTCGCGGATCCCGGTGCCGCCGAGCAGCTCGGCGAGGTCGAGGTGGAAGCGGGTCTCCAGTTCGACCAGCCGGGCCGGGTCCTCGGCCAGGTCCATCTCCGCGACCAGTGACCGCAGCCCGTCGAGCGCGTCGTCCGGGACCTCGCCCGCGCCGTGCGAGACCAGTCCGCACTCCAGCAGCAGATGGAAGGAGTCCAGAGCGGCGGCCTCCTCGGCGTCGTGCATCAGGGCGACGACGGTGTCCCAGTCCGGGGCGACGAAGGTGCCGCCGGCCCGGCCCCGCCGCCGGTCGAGCAGGCCGTCCTGGCACATCCCCTCCAGTGCGCGGCGCACGGTGATCTCACCGATCCCGAGTTCCTCGGCGAGGACACCCGCGTCCGGCAGCCGGTCACCCGGTGCCACGGACTTCAGGCGTACCCGCAGCGCGACCCGGGAGCGGACCAGGTCCGACCCCGTCTGACTCCCACCGGAGCGCAGGCGGGTGTCCCCGCCGCCGTAGGGCCCGAACTTGCCCGCTGGATTCACCACGGCGCCACCCTAACTGCCTGCTGAGCGGGGTCACGGCGTGGTGCACGGAGGGCTCCCGGAAGAGGCGGTTCCACGGTTGCCTGAAAAATAGAGCAAGGTGAACACTTAAACAAGTCTTGTTCTTTTCGATCGTGGTGAACTAATTTCCCGCCTCGACAGCCCGTCCCCTCCTCCCCCGGATGTCGAGATGACCACAACCCTCCCCGAAGCGCCTCCCGCAGAGCCCGGTCTGAAGGCCGGTCTCAAGAACCGCCACCTGTCGATGATCGCGATCGGCGGCGTCATCGGCGCCGGTCTGTTCGTCGGCTCCGGCTCCGGCATCGCCGCCGCCGGCCCCGGCATCCTGATCTCCTACGCCCTCGTCGGCGTCCTCGTCGTCCTCGTGATGCGGATGCTCGGCGAGATGGCGGCGGCCAACCCCACCTCCGGTTCCTTCTCGGCCTACGCGGACCGGGCACTCGGCCGCTGGGCCGGGTTCACCATCGGCTGGCTCTACTGGTTCTTCTGGGTCGTCGTCCTCGCGGTCGAGGCCACCGCCGGCGCCAAGATCCTCGCCGGCTGGATCCCCGCGGTCCCCCAATGGGGCTGGGCCCTGATCGTCATGGTCGTCCTGACGGCCACCAACCTGGTCTCGGTGAGCTCCTACGGCGAGTTCGAGTTCTGGTTCGCCGGCATCAAGGTCGTCGCGATCGGCGCGTTCATCGTGATCGGCGCCCTGGCGATCTTCGGCCTGCTGCCCGGCTCCGACCACCCGGCGTCCGGCTTCTCCAACCTCACCGCGCACGGCGGCTTCCTGCCCAACGGCCCCGGCGCGATCCTCACCGGTGTCCTGATGGTCGTCTTCTCCTTCATGGGCAGCGAGATCGTCACCCTCGCCGCCGGTGAGACCGCGGACCCGCGCGGCGCGGTCACCAAGGCCACCAACAGCGTGATCTGGCGGATCGCCGTGTTCTACCTCGGCTCCATCCTGATCGTGGTCTCCCTGCTGCGCTGGGACGACCCGGCGATCCTCAAGGACGGCTCGTACGTCGCCGCCCTCAGCTCCATCGGCATCCCGCACGCCGCCCAGATCATGAACGCGATCGTGCTGACCTCGGTGCTGTCCTGCCTCAACTCCGGCCTGTACACCGCCTCACGCATGGCGTTCTCCCTCGGCCGCCGCAGCGACGCCCCCGCCTCGTTCGGCACGACCACGGACCGAGGGGTGCCGCGCGCGGCCATCCTGGCCTCGGTCGTCTTCGGATTCGTCGCCGTCGCCTTCAACTACCTCTGGCCCGACACCGTCTTCCAGTTCCTCCTCAACTCCTCCGGCGCCATCGCCCTGTTCGTCTGGCTCGTGATCTGCTTCTCCCAGCTGCGGATGCGCAGGATCATCCAGCGCGAGGCGCCCGAGAAGCTGGTCGTCAGGATGTGGCTCTACCCCTACCTCACCTGGGCCACCATCGCCCTGATCACCTTCGTCCTCGGCTACATGCTCACCGACACCGCCGACGGCGGCGGCCGTGACCAGGTCGTCCTCTCCACCCTGGTGGCCATCGGCGTGGTGGTCGTGGCGGTGGTCCGCCAGCGCCTCGGCCGGGCCGGCACGCACGACGCCGCGACCTCGTCGACGTCGTAGCACCCGCCCCGCGACCGAAGGCCGGACCCGTCTCTCCTGCGGCGGGTCCGGCCCCGTCGGCGTGCGGGCGCCGCCGGTCAGGCGAGGGGCTTGCCCTCGCGGAAGCGGCGCAGCCCCTCGGGGCCCTCGACGACCGCCGCCGTGAGCTCCTCGACGCTGGTGTCCTCACGCCGCGCGTCGAGGATCTTGCGGCCGTGGTTCATCACGATGTGCCGGTCGCAGATCTGGAACGCGTGGTGCAGGTTGTGCGTGACCAGCACCGAACTCACGCCCTCCCGCTTCAGCCGCAGCAGGTAGTTCAGCAGCGCCTCGGTCGCCCGCACCGCCAGCGCGCTGGTCGGCTCGTCCAGGATCAGCAGACTGCGCTTGAAGTGCACCGCGCGGGCGATCGCCACCGCCTGCTGCTGTCCGCCGGAGAGCGAACCGACCAGTTGACGCGGGCTCTTGATGCCCTCGATGGTCACCACGCTGTCGAGGATCCGCGCGGCGATCTCGTCCATCTTCCTCAGCCTCAACAGCCCGAGCGCGTTGGTGAGTTCCCGGCCCATGAAGATGTTGCGGGTGATCGTCATGGACGGCACCAGCGCGGAGTCCTGGAAGATCGTCTCGACGCCGCGCCTCTCGGTCTCCTGCCGGTTGAGCGTGGTCAGCCTCTCGCCGCGCCAGAGGTAGTCGCCCTCGTCGGCGACGACCACCCCGGACATCGTCTTGACCAGGGTCGACTTGCCGGCGCCGTTGTCACCGAGCAGACCGACCACCTCACCCTGGTGGATCCGGAAACCCACGTCGTCGAGGACGGTGTTGGCTCCGTACCGCTTGGTGATGCCGGACAGCTCCAGCAGGACCTCGCCCGTGGCCTGTTCCGTGGCTTCCGCGGTGGCGGTGGGGGACATGGGTGCTCCGTTTCCGGTGGTGGGCTCGGCGGCGCTCACTTCGCCTTCCCCTCGATCAGTCGGTTGAAGAAGGCCGCGGCGACGATGATCAGACCGACGAACAGGTCCAGATAGAAGCCGGGCGCACCACCGAGCAGCAGGATGTCCTGCACGGTGAGGATGAGTGCCGCGCCGAGCACCATGCCGAGGACGCTGCCCCGGCCGCCGGACAGCGCGACCCCGCCGACGACCGCGGCCGCGATCGCCTTCAGCTCCATGCCCCGGCCGGTGCCCGGCTGCACCGAACCGGTACGTACGGCGGTCAGGACGGCGGCGAGCGCCACGCACACCCCGAGGACGCCGAACGCGATGATCTTGACCCGGTCGGGGTTGATCGAGATGGCACGGGCGGCGGCGGGGTTGCCTCCGACGGCGAAGACATGGTTGCCGAGCCGGTGGCGGTGCACCAGCAGCCAGAACACCACCCCGACGCCGACCATCCACAGCGCCTGACCGCGGAAGAAGCCGAGGTCGGCGGTGAACACCTGCTTCACGGTGTCGCTCGGGATCATCAGCGCGGCCGTGGTGCCGTTGTAGAAGAGCGCCGCGCCCTCCCAGAAGAGCATCATGCCGAGCGTCACGATGAAGGAGGGGATCTTGGCCTTGGTGACGAGCAGCGCGTTGAGCAGGGCGATCGCGACACCGGTCAGCAGGGCCATGCCGGTCGCGGTCCAGGCGCTCGACCCGTCGGAGTACCAGCGGGTGAACACCAGCGCGCAGAAGGTGAAGTTCGCGCCCAGCGACAGATCGAACTCACCGGCGATGATCAGGATGCCGGCCCCGATGGCCAGGATCGCCAGCACCGGGATGCTCTGACTGAGGACGTTGAAGTTCGACTTCTCCAGGTAGGGGAAGCCCACCGGGTCCACCAGGTAGGAGATGACGCAGCCGAGCTGCACCAGGACGAAGACCAGGCCGATCTCCAGCGCGCCGCGCCCGCGGATCTGGCGCAGGCGCTCGGCCAGCCGGTCGGAGGTGGAGACGGGGGCGGAGTCCGCGAGAGTCCGCTTCCGGGCGGCCACGCCCGTGGTCGTGGTGTCCGGGTCCGTGACGGCGCCCCCTGCCGCCGGGACGCTCCCCGCGGTCACCTGACCGCTGCGCTCGCTCATGGTCGTACTGCCTTCCTGAAGTGGGGTGGGCGGAGCGGCGGGCCGGGATGGTGCCCGGCCGCCCCGGGCCGAATCGTCGGCGGGAGATGTGGTGCAGGTGGGTGCCGACGGGGTGGTCAGCGGACCTTGCCCGCGAGCTCCTTGGCGATGCCGACGTTGGCCTTGTCGACCAGGCCGCTGCCCCCGGAGTTGATGCTGGCCGGGCTGAGACCGAAGTCCAGCTTCAGACCCAGCTCCATGACGGTCTGGAAGCCCTGCACATAGCCCTGCTGGTCGGCCGCGGCGTCGATGGCGCCGGACTCGATGCCGCTCACGATCTGCGGCGCCAGGTCGAAGCCGACGACCGGCACCTTCACCCCGGCGTCCTCCATGGCCTTGACGACGTTGCGGTGCGGGGTGCCGCCCAGCGGGACGATCGCGGCGGTGTCCTTGTGACCGAGCAGGTACTGGGTGATCTTGTCGAGCGCGGCGGAGTCCTCGATGCCGGTGCCCAGGATCTCCGTCCTGGCCCCCGCCTCCTTCAGCGCCCGCTCGACGCCGGCGTGCCGCTGGACGGCGTAGACCTGGTCGGGGAACTCGACCGGGGTGAGGACGGTGTCGCCCTTGCCGATGTCGGGGTTGTGGGCGAGCAGGCGCTTGCCCAGCAGGTAGCCGACCTCCTCGAAGTCCTGGCCGACGAACCCGAGGGTGCACGCGCCGACCGTGCCCTCCTGGGTGATGTTGTAGCTCATCACCGGGATGCCCGCCTTCTGGGCCGCGCAGACGTTCTCGGTGTACTTGTTCGGGTCGTCGAGGACGACGGCCAGCGCCGCCGGCTTGTCGGCGACCGCGCTGCCGATCAGGTCGTTGTACTTCGCCTGGTCGCCCGAGCTGGTCTGGAGGTTGAGGTCCAGGTTGAGCAACTGGGCGGCGTCCTTGGCGCCCTGGGCGATGGTCGTCCAGAACGGGTCGCCCGGATCCTGCGGGAGCAGGAAGGTGACCTTGCGGTCCTTCGCCTTGCTGCCGAGACCCGACGAGAGCGCGGTGCCCTTGGCCGAGGCGGACGCGGTGTCGCCGGAGCCCCCGGAACAGCCGACGGCGAGCAGGGCCAGCGCGGGGACGACGGCGATCCAGCGGGCTCTTCGGGGGGAGTGAGCGGAGTGCGACATGGTCCTACCTCTCTTATGAGGAATCAGAACGGCGCGGAATGAGATGAGGTCCTGAATTCGCCGCGATGCGATGCGGTCGGCGACCTCGTTGGCGAAAATTAGCGCCTTTCCGGAGGGGGGTGTCAATACGGTGGCGCACGTGGAATTCCAACGAAAAGGTCACGTGATCTGTAGGTCGTTCTGACTGGTGGGGAGGGTGTTTTTGGGCAGCGGAAAGGGCCCTGCCGGGTCGCGCACAGCGCTCGGCAAGGCTCTTTCTTCGCTATTTTCGAATTAATTCATTTATTGCTCGGACGGTGATTCGCTCAGACGGCGAGTTCCTTGGTGATGCGGTCGAGCATGAATGTGGAGGACTCGTGGGCGCGCTCCTCCCAGGCGAAGACACAGGCCGTGGCGACCCCGTCGAAGTCCAGCTCGCGCAGCGTCCCGAAGAACGCGTCCCAGTCCACCTCGCCCTGACCGATGTCGAGGTGCTGATGGATCCGCGCGGTCGTGCCGGGCGGATTGAGGATGTAGCGCAGCCCGGAGGAGCCCTTGTGGTTGAAGGAGTCCGCGATGTGCACGTGCTGGAGCTTGTCGCCGGCGTAGCGCATCATCGCCGCGATGTCCGCCGTCGGGTCCGCGCCCGAGAGATGGAAGGAATGCGGCGCGCAGTAAAGATAGTTCACCCACGGCTTGTCGACCGCCCGGACGAGATCGACGGCGGGGTTGTTCTCCTCGCAGAAGTCGTCCGGGTGCGCCTCCAGGTTCAGCGCGATGCCCTCGCGCTCGAACAGCGGGAGGAGTTCCTCGAGGGAGCGCCAGAACGCGGCCTCGCTCTCGGCGGCCTTCTCGGGCCGGCCGTTGAACTCACTGTTCATGAGCGGGCATTCGAGAGCGGCCGTGATCTCGATCATGCGCTTCCAGTAGCGGACGGCGGCCTGCCGCTCGGTCTCGTCCGGCGAGGACCACTTGTACAGCGGCAGCACCGAGGACAGTCGTACCCCGTGCGTGCGCAGGGAGTTCTTGAGCTCCTGGACGCGCTCGTCGTCCGCCCGCGGATGCAGGAAGAACGGCATGAAGTCGTCACGCGGCGACAACTCGATGTACTCGTAGCCCAGTTCGGCGACCGTGCGCACCATGTCGTCGATCGGCAGGGCGCGGAACATGTACGGGTCGAGGGCGATTTTCACGCGGTGCCTCCGTAGAGGGTGGGGCGGGGCTTGAGATCGGTGGCGACGACGCGGCCCGACTCCAGGGCCTCGACGGTCGCGGCGGTGATGACGGTGGCGGCGTAGCCGTCCCAGGCGGAGGGCCCGGTGGGCTCGGCACCGACCGCCAGGTTCGCGATCCACTCGCGGAACTCGGTGTCGAAGGCGTCCGCGAAGCGGCCGACCCAGTCGGTGAGGACCGTGGTCGTCTGCTGTCCGGCGTGGCGTACGGCGACCGAGGCCGGGTCGGGCAGCCGGACCAGGCCCTCCTCGCCGACCGTCTCGCACTGGATGTCGTAGCCGTACTGGCAGTTGACGAACACCTCCAGGTCGATACGGACGCCCTTGGCGGTCTCGAACAGCATGATCTGCGGGTCCTTCAGATGCTCGAACCGCTTGCTCGTCGACCGCGGCGCGACCACCTGGGCGGAGACGATCTCGTCGTCCAGCAGCCAGCGCAGCACGTCCACCTCGTGCACCGCCGTGTCCACAGCGGCCATCGGGGAGGTGTACGACTGCGGGACGGTCGGGTTGCGGTGGGCGCAGTGCACGATCAGGGGCTCGCCGATCCGGCCGGAGTCGATGACCTGCTTCATCTGCCGGTAGCCGGCGTCGTAGCGGCGCATGAAGCCGACCTGGACGAGCCGGCGGCCGTGGGCGGTCTCGGCTTCGATGATCTTGAGGCAGTCCTCGGCGGTGGTGGCGAGGGGCTTCTCGCAGAACACGGGCTTGCCGGCCGCGATGGCGTCGAGGACGTGCTCGGCGTGGGTCGGTCCCCACGAGGTGACGAGGACGGCGTCGACGTCGTCCGCCGCGATCACGGCCGCGCCGTCGGGAAGCACCCGGGCGCCGACCGGAGCCGCCGCCTCCGCGGCGCGGGCCGCGTCGATGTCGGTGACCGCGGTCACCCGGGCGCCGGTGACGGTCTCGGTGAGCCGACGGATGTGCTCCTTGCCGATCCAGCCCGCGCCGATCACTCCTACGCGTACGGTCATGGTCATTCCTTCAGGGGTCAGGAGAAGCGCGCCCGGAGTTCGGCTTCGAGGGTTTCGAGGGTGCGTCCCCTGGTCTCGGGGACGTAGTGCTTGACGAAGGTGAGCGAGAAGATCCCCGCCACCACGAACAGGAAGAACGTGTTGGAGATCCCGATCCCGTCCACCAGGGACGGGAAGACCAGACCGATCACGAAGTTGGTCAGCCACAGCACCACGGCGGCCACGCCCATGCCGAAGCCGCGCATCCGCATCGGGAAGATCTCCGACAGCATCAGCCAGGTCACCGGCGAGATCGCGCCCTGCTGGAAGGCGAGGAACGTGACCGTCATCGCGAGCACCGCGTACGCCCGGCCGTCCCCGGCGGGCAGCACCAGCGAGAACACCCCGATGAACAACAGGGCAGCCGTGGTGCCGATCTGACCGACCATCAGCATCGGACGGCGGTTGACCCGCCCGAGCAGCCAGATCCCGACGAAGGTGGCCAGCACCGAGATCACACCGTTGGCGATGTTCGCCGTCAGCGCGCTGTCCGAGGCGAAACCGGCGTCGGTGAGGATCTGCGTGCCGTAGTACATGATCGTGTTGACGCCGGTGATCTGCTGCACGATCGCGATGCCGAAGCCGACGAACACCAACTTCCGCACCCAGGGCACCGACTTGATGTCCTGCCAGCCGCCCAGCTTCTCCTGCTCGTCCTTGACGGCGAGCGCGGACACCTCGCTCAGCTCGGCCTCGGCCCGCTGCTGCGAACGGACCTGCCTCAGCACCTCCAGAGCCTCCGAGAAACGGCTCTGCGAGGCCAGCCAGCGCGGGCTCTCCGGCATGACCAGCATGCCGAACCACAGCACCACGGCCGGGACCGTGGCGATCACCAGCATCCACCGCCACACCCCGCCGGACCCACCGCCGACGTTCGCGATGACCGCGTTGGACGTGAAGGCCAGCAACTGCCCGCTGACGACCATCAGTTCGTTGCGGGTGACCAGCGCGCCGCGCCGCTCCGCGGGGGACACCTCGGCGAGATACACCGGCACCGTCACCGACGCGCCACCGACCGCGAGGCCCAGCACGAACCGGGCCACGACCATGACCGCCGTCGTCGGCGCGAGCGTGCAGCCCAGCGCGCCGACGAAGAACAGCACCGCGAGGGTGAGGATCGTACGGCGCCTGCCCCGCGCGTCCGACAGCCGCCCGCCGGTCACCGCGCCGAGCGCGGCACCCAGCAGCAGCGAACTGGTGACCATGCCCTCGGTGACCGGGGTCAGACCGAGGTCCTCGGTCATGTAGGGCAGGGCGCCGTTGATGACGCCGGTGTCGTAGCCGAAGAGCAGTCCGCCGAAGGTGGCGACGACCGTGATGACCCGCAGCCTCCGCGACACGGCGGGCGAGGGTGCGTCGGTGGTGAGGGCGGGGACCTGAAGCGCGTCGTCCCTGACGTTCATGGGCCGTCCTCCTACCGGTCGAGGTTCGGGCGTCGGGTCCCGCTCAGACCGCAGCCGGCGAGGTGCTCACGGGTGCCGACCGCGATGGGCAGCGGCACCTCGGGCGCGCACGGGTACAGGTCCTGCTCGACGATCACGAACAACTCGGCGTCCAACGCGGCCAGTTCGGCGACCACTTCGGCCGGGTTCGGCACCCCGGCGGGCGGCGACACGCACACGCCCCGCTTGACGGCCTCACCGAACGACAGGTCCTCGGCGGCGACCTGGGCGAGGACGGCCGGATCCATCTGCTTGATGTGCACATACCCGACGCGCTCGCCGAACCGGCGGATCAGATCGAGGTTGTCCCCGCCGCCGTAGGCCACATGGCCGGTGTCCAGGCACAGATTGGTGTACCGGGAGTCCGACTCGTTGAGCAGCCGCTCGATCTCGGGCTGCGTCTGGATGTGGCTGTCCGCGTGCGGATGGATCACGAGCCGGACGTCGTACTCCTCGAGGAGCAGCGTGCCCAGCCGGTCGGCGGCCCGGCCGAAGCCCGCCCACTGTACGGCGGTCAGCTCGGGCGACTCGGTGAACGCACCGGTCTTCTCGTCCCGGTACATCGGCGGGATGAGCACCAGGTGGTGGGCGCCCGCGGCGGCGGTCAGCGTGGCGACCTGCCGGACGTGGGCGAGCATCTCGTCCCAGGCCTCCGGGCGGTGCAGCGCGCCGAAGGCGGTCCCGCCGGACACCTTCAGCCCGCGCGCGTCCAGCTCCTCCTTGAGGCGCCGGGGGTCGGTGGGAAGGTAGCCGTACGGGCCGAGCTCGAACCACTCGTAGCCGGCCTGCTTCAGCTCGTCGAGGAAGCGGGTGTACGGGACCTGGTGCTCGTCCTCGGGGAACCAGATGCCCCAGGAGTCGGGGGCCGAGCCCAGGCAGAGGTTGCCTGCGGTGGTACGGAGCGGGGATGGCGCCGTTGCCATGGCTTCTCCTCGGGGAGAGTCGGGGATGTCAGCTGGAGGTGGGGAAGGTGAAGCCTGCGGTGATCTGGTGGCTGGTTCGGGGCCAGCGGGTGGTGACGACCTTGGGGCGGGTGCAGAAGCGGATGCCTTCGGGGCCGTGGATGGGGTGGTCGCCGATGAGGGAGTCCTTCCAGCCGCCGAAGGAGTAGTAGGACATCGGGACCGGCACCGGCACGTTGATGCCGATCATGCCGACCTTGATGCGGCGCTGGAATCGGCGGGCGGCTTCGCCGGAGCCGGTGAAGAGGGCGGTGCCGTTGCCGTAGGGGTTGGCGTTGATGACGTCGATGGCTTCGTCGAGGGTGTCGACGCGCAGGATCGCCAGGACGGGGCCGAACAGCTCGTCCTTGTAGGCGTCCATGTCGGGGGTGACGTGGTCGAGCAGGGACGGGCCGGTGAAGAAGCCGTTCTCGTGGCCTTCGATCTTCAGGCCGCGGCCGTCGACGACGATGGTGGCGCCCTGGACTGCCGCGGTGCCGACGGCGTTCTCGACGCGTTCTTGTGCGGCTTTGGTGATCAGGGGGCCCATGTCGGTGCCGGGGGTGTCGCCGGGGCCGACGTGCACGTCGTTGGCCTTGCGGGTGAGGATGTCGATGAGTCGGTCGGCTGTGTCGCCGACGGCGATGGTGACGGAGAGGGCCATGCAGCGTTCGCCTGCGGAGCCGTAGGCGCCTGCGGTGATGTGATTGGCGGCGAATTCGAGGTCGGCGTCGGGGAGGACGACGGCGTGGTTCTTGGCGCCGCCGAGGGCTTGGACGCGTTTGCCGTGGGCGGTGGCCTGTTGGTGGACGTAGGTGGCGATGGGTGTGGAGCCGACGAAGGAGACGGCTTCGACGCCGGGGTGGGTGAGGATGGCGTCGACGGCTTCCTTGCCGCCGTGGACGACGTTGAAGACGCCGTCGGGGAGGCCGGCCCTCTGGTAGAGCTGGGCGACGAAATTCGCTGCTGACGGGTCGCGCTCGGACGGCTTGAGGATGAAGGTGTTGCCCGTGGCGATGGCGATGGGGTGCATCCACAGGGGCACCATGGCGGGGAAGTTGAAGGGGGTGATGCCGGCGACGACGCCGAGGGGCTGACGGAAGTTGTGCACGTCTATGCCGCGGGAGACCTGGTCGGAGTAGGAGCCCTTGAGGACGTCGCCGAGACCGCAGACGTATTCGACGACCTCGCGGCCGCGGGTGATCTCGCCGCGCGCGTCGTCGATGGTCTTGCCGTGTTCGGCGGAGATGATCCGGCCGAGTTCCTCCTCGTGGTCGAGGAGGAGTTGGCGGAAGGCGAACATGACCTGGGTGCGCTGCGTCAGCGACGACTCCGACCACGACGCGAACGCGGCGGTGGCGGCCTGGACGGCGGCGTCGACCTCCGCGCCGCCGCCGAGGACGACCTGGGCCCGCACCGCGCCGGTGGCGGGGTTGAAGACGGGCTGGGTGTCCGTGCCGGGGACGGCGGCGCCGTTGATCCAGTGGGGGATGGTTGTCACGTGAGGGTCCTTCTCAGAGGTAGTGCCGCTGGGCTTGCTTGTGGGCGGCGTAGGTCTCGTGGGCGGTGCGGGTGGTGTCGAGGGCGGAGACTTCGCTGACCGGGACGTCCCACCAGCCGTGGCCGGGTGGGTGGGGGCCGTAGAGGTCGGTCTCGACGTGCACGACCGTGGTGCGGGTGGCGGCCTTGGCCTTCTCCATCGCCGTGCGGAACTCCTCGACGCTGGTGGCGTGCAGGACGTCGGCGCCCAGGGAGGAGGCGTTGGCGGCGAGATCGACGGGCAGGACGCCGCCGTCGAGGAGCCCGGAGTCGCCGTTGCGGTAGCGGTATGCGGTGCCGAAGCGCTGGGAGCCGAGGGATTCGGACAGGGCGCCGATGGAGGCGAAGCCGTGGTTCTGGACGAGGACGATGACGACCTTCAGTCCTTCGGAGACCATGGTGACGATCTCCTGGGCCATCATCAGATACGAGCCGTCACCGACCAGGACGACGACCTCGCGGGTGGGGTCGGCCATCTTGGCGCCGACGCCGGCGGCGACCTCGTAGCCCATGCAGGAGTAGGCGTACTCGACGTGGTAGGCCTTCGGGTCGCGGGCACGCCAGAGCTGTTGCAGGTCGCCGGGCATGGAACCGGCCGCGTTGATGACCACGGCCCGGTCGTCCAGGACGTCGTTGAGAGCGCCGAGGATCTCGGTCTGCGCGGGCAGCGGGCCGTGACCGACGTGGAAGCAGGCTTCCTCGATCTCCCGCGTACGGGCGATGAGTTCACGCGTGTGCCGTCGGTATCCGGGGGCGACTTCCCAGTCGGTGAGGGCTGCCGCGAGGGCCTGGATGCCGAGGCGGGCGTCGGCGACGAGGGGTTCGGCGGAGTGCTTCACCGCGTCCAGACGGGCGACGTTGAGGTTGACGAAGGTGACATCCGGGTTGGCGAACACCGTGTGGGAGGCGGTGGTGAAATCGGAGTACCGGGTGCCGATACCGAGGACGACGTCGGCGTCCTTCGCGAGCTCGTTCGCCGCGTGGGACCCCGTCGAGCCGATGCCGCCCACCGCATACGGGTGGTCCCACGGCACCGCGCCCTTGCCGGCGTGGGTGTCGGCGACCGGGATCCCGGTCCCCTCGGCGAACGCCCGCAGCACGGTCTCCGCACCGGAGTAGACGGCCCCGCCGCCGGCCACGATCAGCGGCTTCCTGGCGTTGCGCAGCAGGCGCACGGCCCGCTCGACGGCGGCCGGTTCAGGCACGGGGCGGCCCACGTGCCAGACGCGGCGGCGGAAGAACTCGATGGGCCAGTCGTGGGCCTCGGCCTGCACGTCCTGCGGCAGGGCGAGGGTGACGGCACCGGTCTCGACCGGGTCCGTCAGCACCCGCATCGCCGCCAGCGCGGCGGGGATCAGCTGCTCGGGGCGCTGGACGCGGTCGAAGTACTTCGACACCGCGCGGAAGGTGTCGTTGACCGTGACGTCACCGCCCCGGGTGTCCTCCAACTGTTGCAGGACGGGGTCGGCCGCCCTCGTGGCGAACATGTCGGAGGGCAGCAGCAGGACCGGGATGCGGTTGGTGGTGGCGAGCGCCGCGCCGGTGATCATGTTGGTGGAGCCGGGCCCGGTGGAGGCGGTGCAGGCGAAGGTCGCCAGCCGGTCGCGCATCTTGGCGTAGGCGACGGAGGCGTGGACCATGCCCTGCTCGTTGCGGGCCAGGTAGTACGGCAGGTCGGCCTCGCCGGTCGTGGCCGCCTGCAGCAGTGCCTGGCCGATACCGGCCACGTTGCCGTGCCCGAAGATCCCCCACACACCGGGGATCAGGCGCTGCTCCTGGCCGTCGCGCTCGCTGTACTGGGCGGCGAGGAAGCGGACCAGGGCCTGGGCGGTGGTCAGTCGTACGGTGTTCATGAGGGTTCTCCGAAGGGCAGCCGGTCGTCCACGTCCTGGGTGTCCCAGGTGGAGCGGACCCAGCCGTGCGCGGGGTCGTCGCAGATCAGCCAGGCACGGTCCTGTCCCGGGCCGGCCATGACGTTGAGGTAGTACAGGTCGTAGCCCGGCGCGGCGACCGACGGCCCGTGCCAGCCGTGGGGGATCAGCACCGCGTCGCCCGAGCGCACCTCGGCGAGTACGTCGATCGGCCGGTCTTCGGTGCCGTGGACCCGCTGGTAGCCGAAGCCGTTCTTCCCGTCGGCGATCTGGAAGTAGTAGATCTCCTCCAGCTCGGACTCCTCGCCGGGCCGGGCCCGGTCGTGCTTGTGAGGGGGGTAGGAGGACCAGTTCCCACCAGGGGTGAGCACCTCACAGACCAGGAGCCGTTCGGCGTCGAAGGTTCCGGGCAGGCAGTAGTTGTTGACCTGCCGCGAGCACGCGCCGGCGCCCCGGAGTTCGACGGGGACGTCCTCCTTGCGCCCGTACCGGGCGGGGAGTGAGCCCCGCCCGGTACGGGCGTTGGGCAGCGCGAACAGACCTCCCTGCGCGCTGCTGATGAGGGCCTCCGACTCGCTGGGGAGGTAGGCGAAGTCGGTGACCGAGGCGAACACGTCCCGCCGACCGTCGAGTTCGAAGTTCCGACCGGCGACGGTGACGGTGCAGGATCCCGTCAGCGGCAGGACCAGGAACTCGCAGTCGTCCGTGGTGAGGGCGTGTGCCTCTCCCGGTCCCAGGGACAGGGTCCTGAGGCCGGAGTGTCCCCAGCCCGCCGACTCCGGGGTGACCAGGAGGTCGTAGGGGCCGTCGGCCGCCGAACCGGCCGGGAGGTGGTATCTGCCGGTCACAGCAGGCTCACCGCCTTGTCCACCGCGCCCGCGACGTCTTTGCCCGCGGGGTAGAGCAGCGAGCGGCCCACGACCAGACCCTGCGCGGTCGGCTGCCTGAGCGCCTTGCCCCAGGACGCGAACGCGGCATCCGCGTCCTTGACCTCGCCGCCCAGCAGCAGCGCCGGCAGGGTGGAGGCCGCGAGGACACGTTCCATGCCGTCGACCACGGGCAGCTTCAGCCACGTATAGGCGGTGCGGCGGCCCAGGCCCGAGGCGATGGTGACCGACTTGACGACCGCGTCCGTCGACAGGTCGTTACGGATCCTCCCGTCCTGCCAGACCGAGATGAACGGCTCCACCATCGCGATGAGTCGACGGTCGTTGAGGGCGTCCACGGCGTGGGCGGTGTTCTCCAGGACGGAGGGCGTGGCCGGGTCGCCGAGGGCGATCCGGGTGAGCATCTTGCCGCCGTCGAAGCCCATCTCGGCGATCGTGGGCGCGTCGTACCCGGTGAACCGGTCGTCGATCTCGAACACCGACCCCGCGAGCCCCGCCCGGTTCATCGAACCGAACACGCTCTTGCCGTCCAGCACACCGAGCAGCAGCAGGTCTTCCAGGATGTCGGCGGTGGCCAACACGCCTGTCACGCCCGGGCGTTCGAGCGCGACGCACATGCGGTCCAGCAGCTCGAAACGATCCGCCATGGCGTTCGGGTCGCCGCCGACGCCGTTGGCGCCCCGGGCGGGATGGTCGGCGGCGATGATCATCGCCCTGCCGTGCTCTCCCAGCAGCGAGGTCGCCCTCACCCGGCGGGCGGCGGCAGCCGCGACCGCACCGGGATCGTTCACCCGGGCCGACACGATCCGGCTCAGCCTCTCAGACGGCACGGGCCACCTCACCCAGCTTCGCGTCGACCTCGGCTTCGGTCGGCATGGCCTCGGAACAGGCCAGCCGCCCGGCGACGATCGCCCCGGCGGCGTTGGCGAAGGACACCGTCCGCCGCACATCCCACCCCGACAGCAGCCCATGACACAGCGCACCCCCGAACGCGTCCCCGGCCCCGAGTCCGTTGACCACGTCCACCGGCACCGGCGCCACCTCCACCGCGACCCCGTCCCGGCCCATCGCCAACACCCCACGCGGGCCCTGCTTCACCACCGCCAGCTCCACACCCGCCGCCAGCAGCGCCTTCGCCGCCGCATACGGCTCCCGCTCACCCGTCGCCACCTCGACCTCGTCGAGATTGCCCACCGCCACCGTGCTGTGCCGCAACGCCTCCGCGTACAGCGCCCGCGCCCCGGCCGGATCCCCCCAGAACATCGGCCGCCAGTCCAGATCGAACACCGTCACTCCGGCCCCGGCCCGCGCCTGAAGCGCCGCCAGCGTCGCCGACCGGCTCGGCTCCTCGCACAGCCCCGTCCCCGTGACCCAGAAGACCGCCGCCGCGCGCACCGCCCCCAGATCCACCTCCCCCTCCGCGATGTCCAGGTCAGGGGCCTTCGGCAGGCGGTAGAAGTACAGCGGGAAATCGTCCGGCGGGAAGATCTCACAGAACGTCACCGGCGTCGGCGCCACCTCCGAGGTCCCCACATACCGGGCGTCGACCCCGTACCCGGCCAGCGCCGCCCGCACATACGCACCGAACGGATCCCGGCCCGTCTTCGTGATCACGGCCGCCGAACGCCCGTACCGCGCCGCGGCCACCGCGACATTCGTCGGGCTCCCGCCCAGGTACTTGCCGAACGAGGTGACCTCGGCCAGCCCCACCCCGGTCTGGAGCGGATACACATCCACTCCCACCCGGCCCATGGTCAGCACTTCGAACGACATCACGCTTGGTGTCCTTTCGCTCCGGAACCACCGGGGAGCTATCGGGGAAGGAGTTCCTGTCGCGCTCTACTAGCGCGCTCTAGTGCCAGTACGATGACCCCTGTCCAAATGTCATGTCAATAGCTTGTTGCCGGGGGATTTCAGGCGGGCCCGCCGAGGTGGGCCCCGTCGGAGGGCGGATCACGGGTGGATGCTTCGGGCGGGCGGCGGCCCACGATGGCGGACGTGGCGGCGCAGGCCGGTGTCTCGCGGGCGCTCGTCTCGATCGTGTTCCGCAACCAGCCGGGGGCGAGCGAGGAGACCCGGGAGCGGGTGCTGAAGGTCGCCGACGAGATCGGTTACCGGCCCGACAACGCGGCCCGGCTGCTGGCGCGGGGGCGCAGCCGCACCCTCGGCGTGATGTTCGCCGTGCAGCAGACCTTCCACAAGGACCTCATCCAGGGGATCTACCCGGAGGCGGAACGGCTCGGCTACGACGTGCTCCTCTCCGCCGCCGCCGAAGGGCGCAGCGAGGCCCAGGCCGTGGAGGCGCTGCTCGGGCACCGCTGCGAGGCGCTGATCGTGCTCGGCTCCGAGGCGGGAGCCGTCGATCTCGACGAGCTGGGGCGGCGGGTGGCCACCGTGTCGGTGGGCCGCGGGGCGCCCCGGGCGCGCGCCGACTTCGTGCACTCCGCCGAGGGGGAGGGTGTACGGCAGGCCATGGACCACCTCGTCGGGCTGGGGCACCGGCGGATCGTGCACATCGACGGCGGCCGTGGGCCCGGTTCGGTCGACCGGCGGCGTGCCTACCGGGCGGCGATGCGCCGGCACGGGCTGGCGTCCGAGGTGCGGGTCATCCCCGGCGAGCACACCGAGCGGTCGGGCATCGAGACCGGTCTGCTGCTGCTCGCGGAGCGTGACCGGGGGCTGCCGCTGCCGACGGCGGTCCTCGCGGGCAACGACCGCTGTGCCATGGGGGTGTTGATGTCCCTGGCGCGGGCCGGTGTGGAGGTGCCGCGGGATGTGTCCGTCGTCGGCTACGACGACAGCCACCTCTCCCATCTGATGCCGATCGGTCTGACCACCGTCCGGCAGGACGCGGTGCTGATGGCGGAGCGTGCCGTGCGGTTCGCCATGGAGCGGCTGGAGAGTCCCGAACTCCCCCGGCGGGAGGCGGTGTTGGATCCCCGGTTGGTGGTACGGGGGACCAGTGGGCCGGTTCCGGGGACGGCGGCCTGATACAGCTGCCGTACGGCTCGGCACCTCTTCACCGAACCTTCACGAACTCCCCAAGTGCTTTAGGTTTCAAGGGGCTACGCTCGCGCTCATTCCCCCCACGCAGCACAGGAGACCCGTTGTGCGAGACGGCAACGTAGTGGTGATAGGCGGCGGTTACGCGGGCGTCCGTCTGGCGAAGCGCCTGGACGCGACGGTGAACGTCACACTCGTGGACCGCAAGGAGGTCTTCTTCCATCGCATCGCCTCGCTCCGCGCCGGTGTGCGCCCGGAGTGGACGGTGACCCCCTTCATCCCCTACGACCGCCTGCTGCGGCACGGCCGGGTGGTCGTGGGCAAGGCGGTCCGGATCGACCCGGTCGCTCGGGAGGTCGTCCTCGCGGCGGGCGAGCGGCTGCCGTACGACGTCCTGGTGATCGCCACCGGGGCCGACTACCCCGAACCGGCCCGTTTCAGCGGCGGCACCGCCGAGGAGGCGGCCAGGGTGTTCGGTCAGTACCAGCGGAAGATCGCCGTGGCCGAGCACGTCCTCGTCGTCGGCGGCGGGCCCTCCGGGGTCGAACTCGGCGCCGAGATCCGGCTGGCCCGCCCGGACGCCCGGGTCACCCTCGCCCATTCCGGGCCGGAGCTGCTGACCTCGACGGGCAGCGCCCGCGCCGGTCGCAGGGCCCGCGCCTGGCTGGAGTCCCACGATGTGGAGGTGCGGCTGGAGTCCTTCATCTCCCCCGGGAACGACTTCGGCACCTATCGCGACGCCCGCGGCGCCGTCCTCGCCGCCGACCTCTCCTTCTGGGCGACCGGCACCACCCCCAACACGCTCTGGCTGCGCCTGGCCGGGCACGGCGACTGGCTCAACGGCACCGGGCACGTCAAGGTCGACAAGATGCTCCGGGTCGTGGGGCGGCCGGACGTGTTCGCGGTCGGGGACGTGAACGACGTCGGCGAGCTCAAGGTCACCCCCGCCGCCCTGTCCCAGGCGGAGACCGCCGCCCACAACATCGGCGCCTATCTGCGCAGTTCGGGCCGGCACAGCAAGAAGACGCGCTTCTACCGGGCGGTCCACCGCACCCCGCTCATCGTGCCCTTCGGCCCCTCCGACGGGGTGACCGTCGTGCCCGTGCCGGGCGGTGACACCGCGGTCCTCGGCACCCGGACCACCACCATCGCCAAGGCGAAGACCCTCATGACCCCGTTCATGCGGCGCCAGCTCGGCTACACGGCGGCCTGAGGCCGGAACCCCTCCACGCCCTCTTCCCGCCTTCGAAGTCACCTTCGAGGTCACCTTCGAGGTCACCTTCAAAAGACCGTCGCACACGGGCTTGAAACTTCAAACACATTCGGGGAGGGTGGAGGTGTGCTTGAGAGTTCAAGCGTTTCGCGATCCGCAGGATCCGTCCCCCTGGGGTGCCCCATGTCTGTTGCCTCCGAAGCCGCCGCCGCCCGCCGAGGTCCGCTCGTCGTCGTGGCCGGGGTGATCGCCGCCGTCGTGGTGGCGTCCGTCGCGGACGCGGTGCTCGCGCTCGCCGCCCTGGCCCTGGGCGCGCCGGACGACTTCCAGCCGCTCGAGCCGGGTTCCTACATCTTCCTGACCGCCGTCGGGACCGTCGCCGGCGCGCTCGGCTGGGCCGTCGTCCGCAAGGTGTCCAAGGACCCCGCGGCCCTCGTCCGTCGGCTGGTCCCGATCCTTGTCGTCGTCTCCTTCGTCCCCGACTTCCTGCTCTTCGGCGCCGGCGGCGTGATCGGCGTGGTGGCGCTCCTGCTGATGCACGTCGTGGTCGCGACGGTCGCGGTGTTCGCCTACCGCACGGTCATGCCGCTGTCGTAGCGGACCGCGGCACGCGCGAAGCGCGGGCGGGGACCTCGGCCACCGCCCGCCCTTCCCGCGCGGCATCAGACCGGCGGCGCGACGAAGACACCGGGGTCGACGTCGTTGAACGATTCCCATGCCGATGTGGGCGGGCAGGTCGTCGCCGCCGGTCCGGAGTTCCTCGTGGGCGTGGAGCACGGTGCCGTCGGGGGCGAGGACGGCGACCCCCTCGGCGGCGTACCCGTCCTTCTCGACGTCCGCCAGCACACCGACCTCGCGCAGCACGCGCAGGGCGTTGCCCTGGAGGGTGATGCCGGAGCCGGCGGAGGCCTTCCGGTCCGGGCTCGCCTCGACCAGGTCGACGGCGATACCGGCCCGGCGCAACAGCACGGTCAGGGCGCTTCCGGAGGTGCCGCCGCCCATGACCAGGACGGAGTGCTTGATTCTCTCGGGCATGTCGGGATACCTCTCGGGTAGGGCCGTGGCGTCGCGCGGCGAACGCCGAGATTTCCTCCTGCTGGGGTGCGGTCTACTGTGACCGTGATCGGAGAATCACGGAAATCAATCCTGTGGATCTGCCGCATCCACGACATGGATGGCTCGTCGTTCCCTAGGTGGTGCCCCCGGTGAACCTGTCCCGACTCGATCTCAACCTCGTAGTCGCCCTGCGCGCCCTGCTGGAGGAGCGCAATGTGACACGGGCCGGCGAGCGCATCGGCCTGAGCCAGCCCGCGATGAGCGCGGCGCTGGCGCGTCTGCGGCGGCACTTCGACGACGAATTGCTGGCCCGTACGGGCAACGCCTATGAGCTGACCCCGCTGGGGGTCGCCCTGCGGGACCGCAGCGCGACCGCGTGCGATCTGCTGGAGCGGGTGTTCTCCAGCCAGGCCGACTTCGAACCGGCCGCCGAGAGCCGGGAGTTCACCCTGCTCGCCTCGGACTACGGAGCGGCCGTGTTCGGTGCCGCGCTCGCCCGGGCCGTGCACCAGGAGGCACCCGGCATCCGGTTCACCTTCCAGCACCCGGCGCCCGGGGTCGTGGAGAACACCGCGACCGCGCTCAGCACCGTCGACGGACTGCTGCTGCCGCACGGAGTCATCGACGGCTTCCCGGCCGTCGACCTCCACCAGGACCGCTGGCTCTGCCTGGTGGCCGACGACAACCCCGAGGTCGGCCACGCACTCACCCTCGACCACCTCGCCCGGCTGCCCTGGGCGGTCTACCAGCGGCCCTACGACGCACCGGTCGCCCGGCAGCTCAGCATGCTCGGCATCAGCCCCCGGGTGGAGGTCTCCGTACAGACCTTCCAACTGCTGCCCCACATGGTCGAGGGCACCCGGCGGGTCGCCATGATCCAGGAACGGCTGGCCCGCAAGGCGGTGCGGGCGGCCGCGGTGCGGGTGCTGCCGTGTCCCTTCGAGGCCGTTCCGGTGCAGGAGGCGTTGTGGTGGCATCCGGTGCACGCGCAGGACGCGGCGCACATCTGGCTGCGCCGGAAGAGCGCCGAGGTGGGGGCGACCTTGATCGAGGCGTGAGCCGTGCCGTGCCCCGACGGGCCGTCACGCGGGTGCGGGTCCGCCGTGGTTTCTCGCGCGGTGCCCCGCGCCCCTAGGGGATCGCCGTCAGGCCGGCTGCTCGGTCGCGGCTTCGTGCGGTGGCCCACAGGGCCGCCGCGACCAGGGCGGACGCCAGGCCCAGCGTGCCCACCGCCGCCGCGAGACTGCCCACCGCCGCCTCACCCGCCAGGAGCACCAGCGGGCAGACGAACTCGCCGCCGAAGAACGCCGCCATCCACAGACCGGTGCCGCGGCCGCGGTCCTCGAAGGACAGACGGGACATCGCGCTGGTGAGCAGGGCGGGCAGCAGCATGCCGGTGCCCACGCAGTTGACGACCGCGCCGACGACCAGCAGCGGGGCGTTCCCGGCGAGGAACATCACGCCGAAGCCGACCGCGCACAGGGCGAGCACGGCCGGCAGCAGCGGGTCGGGGGAGCGCTTCAGGCGGGCGAAGGTGATCGCCCCGCCCACGGTGGCGGCACTGGCGATCGCGGTGGCCAGACCGATCACCCCGGAGTTCTCCACCCCGAGGTCGTCCAGCAGGTACGACATCTCCACCGGGACGGTGTAGAAGACCATCGCCCCGAAGAAGGTCAGGGCGCAGACGCCCGCCAGCCGGCGCCAGGGGAAGGTGCGCCCGGGCGTCTCCGCCCGCGTCCTCGCCGCCTCGGTACCGGTCGTGGGGCCGGGCAGCGCCGAGGCCATCAGCGGAGCGAGGACCAGGCTCACGGCGTACACCCAGAACGGCACCCGCCAGCCCGCCGACCCGGCGGCCCCGCCGATCACGAAGAACACGGTGGCCGACGCCGAGGCGCACATGGTCTGCAGCGCGAGGTACTTCACCCGCCGCCGACCGCTGTAGTAGTCGCCGATCAGGGTGGTGCAGCAGGTCATGACGGCGGCCTCGGCGACCCCGACCAGGGCGCGGCTGGCGATGATGCCGCCCAGCGACCGCAGCCAGAGCGGGGCCGTGCCGAACGCGGCGTACAGGACCGTCGCCACGATCAGCAGCCGTTTGCGGCCCAGCCGGTCCACGAGCACCCCGGCGAAGGGGGCCAGCAGCGCCAGTGACAGCGCCGGGACGGTCAGCGCGAGCGGCACCAGCGCCTCGGCCCCCGGGACCGAGGCGAAGTGGTCCTGCATCTTCGGCAGTACAGGGGCGATCAGCACCGCCCCCAGGATCGGCAGACAACTGCCCGCCATCAGCAGGGTCACCCGCAGCAGATGGGCCGGGCCCGACACGGCGACGGGGGAGGGAGCGGCGTCGTCGACCGCGACGGGGGACGGCGGCGGGGCGGAACCGGGCATGGCGACTCCAGGGACGGTGTACGGGAGCGGGCATGCCGGTCACAGGTGCGGGGATCGCGCGGCATGCTGCGGACGGCCGCACACCTGCGGCTGGTCCCGACAGCGGCGTGCGGTCGGGACGACTATGGGCGCTCGACGGGCCGGGCCGCCATCCTCCGCGTGATCCGAATCCCGTATCCGGGCCATCCACACCGTGGATGAGCGGGGCCCCGGCCCACAGGGCGGACTGCGGCCGTCACACGGAGGTCGTCACCGAGGGGGTGGCCAGCAGGGCCGTCGCCGCCTCGTGGTGCAGTTCGTCCACGGTCCTGAGCTGCTGTTCGGCCCGTTCCAGCAGCTCCCGCAGCCGTTCGGGCTCCAGCCGGGGCTCGCGGGCGGCGGCGCGCTGCAGGGCGCGCCACACCATCGCCTTGCCCTGCACCCCGACCCGCAGGGCCTCCAGCTCGACCAGCACCGTGAGGCCGGAGCGGCGCACCAGGCGTCCGTTGGGCTTCAGCCGGGCGACCTTCTCGCCCAGCCACGCGCCGTACACCTTGTAGTGCCTCACCGGCATCCCGAGGTCGGCCAGGACCCCCAGCAGGGACCGTCGGTCCTGGGCGATCTCCGTGGCCAGCCGTCGCAGGTCGTCCCCGTACGGCGAGTCGCCGTGCTCCTGGACCATGCGCCGGGCCAGCTCGGCGCCGGCGGTCGCGCCGGCCAGGTGGTCGTTGAGGTAGACGTCCAGGATCTTCCGCCGCTCCTGGCCCTGCGCTGTCGTGCTCATGGTGTCCCTCCGGCGCTCGCGGCCTGTCGACGACCACCGGGTGCTGCCCGGCCAGGTCGCCGAGTACCCCGGGGAAGGGGCACGTCACCGCCGCCGTGGGTCACTTCCCGGCGGCGGCCGCGGTGCGGGTCGGCCTGCCCAGGACCCAGAAGAGCACGCCGAGGAGCATGAAGCCGGCCAGCGGGACGGCCTCGGTGAGGAGGTACTTCCAGCGTTCGGCGTGGGTCCAGCCGTCCGGGGCGTAGTCGGCGCCGAACCAGTGGTCGCCGAGGCCGGGGGCGATCAGCTGAACGCTCGCGAACAGGACGAGGAGGGTGAGCACGGTGCTGATCGTGCGGGGGAGGGGTGCCCGGTAGGGGCGGGGGGTGTCCGGGGCCTTGCGGCGCAGGACCGCGAGGGCGGGGAAGATGCCGAGATAGCTGACGAGGGTGGTGGAGACGGCGAGGCCGAGGACGGCGCCGAAGAGCTTGGCGGCGCTGCCGTCGGTCAGTTCGTGGGCCAGGACCAGGACCACGGTGGAGACGAGTCCGCTGAGGACGTTGACCCGGACCGGGGTGCCGAAGCGGCTGGAGATGACGCCGAGGAAGCGGGGTGCCGCGCCGTCGTATCCGGAGACGGCGAGGGCGCGGTCGGAGCCCATGACCCAGGTGACGCCCGAGGACAGCACCGTGAGGATGAACAGGATCGCGGCGAGGTCCCCGAGCACGCTGCCGGCGCCGCTGAGCGTGGCGGTGCCGTCGCCGGCGACGGAGCCGCCGTAGACGGTGAAGACCTGGCGGATCGCGTCGATGAACCCGCCGAGGCCGGTGACGGCCTTGACCGGCAGGACGAGCAGGATGCCGAGGATCGGCAGCGCGTAGAGCAGGACGGCGAGGATCGCGCTGCGGAAGATGGCGAAGGGCACGTCCCGCTGGGCGTCGGTCATCTCGTCGCCCGCGGTGTTCGGCAGCTCGAAGCCGACGTAGTTGAACATCAGGACGGGCACCAGGGCGACGAATCCGGCGTACGTCGGGGAGAAGTCGCCGAGCCCGAAGCCGTGCAGGCCGTGCCGGACGCCGTAGATCACGACGGTGACGGTGAACAGGCCGAGGAGGACGAAACGGCTCCAGGCGCCGATGGTGGGGATCCATTTGCCGACGTCGAAGGAGAGGATCGCGGCGAGCACACCCACCCAGACGAACGCGAGGGTGAAGACGTAGAAGGCGGGCGTGCTCAGGTCCCTGCCGTCGTTGAAGAACGTGGTGAAGGCGGTGACGGCGGACACCGAGAGGGTGCCGCCGAGCCACACCGGGTTGGTGATCCAGTACAGGAAGTTGTTGACGGCTCCCGCGAGACGGCCGAAGGCCCGGCTGGTCCAGATGTAGGGGCCGCCCTCGTCGGGGAACGCGGCCCCGAGTTCGGCGATCAGCAGCGCGGACGGCACGAAGAACACGACGGCCAGCACGATGAGCCAGGTGAACGCCTCGGCGCCGGAGGAGGCCACCGTGCCGATGGTGTCCACCCCGACGATGGTGCACAGGAGGAAGAAGAGGATGTCGAAGCGGCCGAAGTGCTTGCGCAGTTTCTTCCGTTCGGCCAGGGCTGCCGCCGGCACACCGGCCGGCTCGGAAAGTATCTGACCAGCGGCCACCTGAGGCTCCTGCGTGCTCGCGGTACGGGCGGGATCCGGCCAATCATGGGGCGCCGCCCCAAATGCCCACAAGTGTTCGAGGGCAAGTCTTGCCCGTTACTTACGAAGCGAACGAGGCCCCCGCAGCCGCGTCGGCCGGGCTGCGAGGACCTCGTTCGGGGCGAGCGCGGTGCTCAGTGGCTCTCCGCGGGTTCCAGCCGTCGGGGCGCGACCCGGGTGACCGGCGCCTTTCGGGGGCTGCGGTGCGGCACGAGGACACGGCCCACGACCACGGCGTAGAACAGGCCGGAGGCCGTCACCAGGGCGAAGTCCGGCGGGTACAGCGTGGCCATGCGATAGGCCGCGACGCCCACCCACAGCAGTGCCGTGCCGCCGTTCCAGACCCGGACGCCCACGTGGAGGCGCCGGTTGGTGTTGCGGCCCGCGGCCGCCGAGCCCGTGGGCCGCCAGGCCTGGCGCCTGCCCCGGGCGATGTCCCAGATGGCGAAAAGATGTGCCCAGCCGTAGAGCAGCCGTACGGCCCACGCCTCGATCCGGTAGGGGCACCGGTGCCACAGCGGGAAGACCAGCAGGGTGTAGACCACGCTGGGCAGGACCAGCAGCATGTAGTCGACCTTGAGTTTCTCCGGCATGACCACCAGCAGGACGATCGGCAGCAGGGGCGCCACGAACGTGAAGACGGCGGTGTGGATGTAGTAGAGGAAGCCGGAGAAGTAGCAGAGCCGCGTGGAGAGCGGGAGCTTGGCGCTCCAGAACTTCCCGCTGCCCAGCAGGCTCATGGATCCCGAGCACCAGCGGTACTGCTGGTGGTAGAACGCGCTGACGTTGTCGGGGCAGTTGCCGGTGGCGAGGGGGATCGGCACATAGCGCAGTCCCCAGCCGAGGCGCCCGAGGTCGAAGCCCGTGTGGACGTCCTCCGAGTGCTCGATCAGCGTCGTACCGCCGTTGGCCTTCAGGGCCGCCCGCCGGTACACCGCGCAACTGCCCACGCAGATCGCGCCGCCGTGACGCTGCCGGGAGACCTGGATCGCCCGGTAGAACAACTCCTGCACGGAACCCGCGCCGCGCTCGATCCACGTCTGACGCCGGGCCACGCGGAAGTACTGCGGTGACTGGACGATCCCGGTCTTCGGATCGCGTTCCATGTACGGCAGGAGTTCCTCCAGCAGATCCGCCCGCGGGGCGAAGTCGGCGTCCAGGATGAGGATGTACTCCTCGTCGGAGATACCGAGCCCGTAATGCAGATTGCCCGCCTTCTTGAACCAGCCCCGATTGGGCCTGCTTCCGTATTCAAAACCGAACTCCTCCGCCATGGCGGCGAGTTCGGGAGAGGCGGAGTCGTCCAGTACGTAGGCGGTGGCTCTGCCGGGATAGCGGTCGGCGAGCCGGCGTACATGCGTCCAGGTGTTCTCCAGGACGTCGACGGGCTCTCCGCACACCGGAAGGAAGACGGCGACCGTCGGATACGTCGTGGGGCGCCAGGCTCCGACCAGTTCGCGGTGGGCCTTCAGATCGAAGTCGGGAGTGAAGCCGTTCACCCGCAGCGAGGCGACGTAATAAAGGATGCTGAAGACCAGGCACGGCAGCAGGACGAACAGCCAGGGCGACGACTGGATCAGCCGGAACTGGCTGTAGACGAGGCAGCCCATGCTGATGAGCGAGGCGCCGGTGAGGACCCAGAGGTGACGCCTCGCGTAGGAGTACTTCTCCTCGTCGTCCGGGGGCGCGGGGAGCACGCCGCCGGCTTGCTGTGCGGACCGGGGGGTTATACGCGGGGCGGGCTGTGGGCGGTCGGTCTCCAGTGCGAGGTCAAAGGAATCCAGGCTCAAGGTGTGCTCCTTGAAAGGTGTGCTCCTTGAATGGGGCCGGTCATCTCCAACCACTAGCCACGGAGGGTGTGACCTGCGCCTGCGGCTGGGCTGATTGCTGCACCGCTCGCTCGAAGGAAGGATGCGCCGGAGTGGCACCCTGCGAAGAGGCCGAGGAGTCGCGATCCGGGGGGCCTCTCGGGGTGCGGGAAGCGGGAAGAGCGCCTCGTGTCCGCACTCGGGTGAACCTTGTCCGGGGCCCGGACGAATCGCGGTGACGGTCCCTCACCCATGAGCTGTCTTATCGTCATATTTGCCTTTGGTCCCCATCCTAGGAACTGGAGGCACACATGCCCTCGACGCATTCCCGCACCCGCCGCGTCGCCTGGACCTCACTGGCTCTCGCGGCCACCGTGGGCTTTCTCCCCGCGAGCCCGGCGCACGCGGCGGGATCCGGGACGGCCCCCAAGGCCAAGACCCCCGTACAGACCTACGGCAAGCTCCACGTCTGCGGCACCCAGCTCTGCGGCGAGGCCGGCAAACCGGTCCAGCTGCGCGGTATGAGCACCCACGGCACGCAGTGGTACCCGCAGTGCCTGACCGGCGCCGCGCTGGACGCCGTCGCGAACGACTGGAAGGCCAGTGTGCTGCGCGTGTCGACGTACGCCCGCGAGGGCGCGTATCGCGCGGATCCGAAGAAGTACACCGAACTCGCCAGCAAACTCGTCGACATGGCGAGCGCCCGCGGCATGTACGTCATCGTCGACTGGCACACGATCCACCCGGGCGATCCCCACGAGGACCTCGCGGGCGCGCGTGCCTTCTTCAAGGCGATCGCCGAGAAGCACAAGAACAAGAACAACGTGATCTACGAGATCGCCAACGAGCCGCACGGCGTGAGCTGGGCGACCATCAAGGCCTACGCCGAGAAGATCATGCCGGTGATCCGCTCCCGCGCCCCCGGCAGCGTGATCCTCGTGCCGACGCGCGGCTGGGCCACGCTCGGCGCGGCCGAGGCGACCAACGAGAAGCTCGTCATCGCGGACCCCGTGCGCGACAAGAACGTCATGTACACCTACCACTTCTACGCGACGGCGGGCCGGGAGCAGTTCCTCAAGCTGCTGGACCGCGCCTCGGACAAGCTCCCCATCTTCGTCACCGAGTGGGCCGTCGCCTCGTGGAACGGCTGGGGCACCGACTACCCCATGGCTCAGAAGTTCGTCGACCTCATGGCCAAGAAGAAGATCGGCTGGACGAACTGGAGCCTGTCGGACAACCACAAGGATCTGTCGGTATTCAAGAAGGGCGCCTGCGGCACCGGCAAGTTCGGCACCGCCTCGCTCTCGCCCAACGGTGTCTGGGTCCGCGACCGGATCAGGGGCTGACCGTCATGTCCGCGCACGGACCCCGCCGCGGGACCGCGGCCCGTACGGCGCCGGCCGCGGCCGTGCTCGCCGGGCTGCTGCTCGCGACCGCCGGGACCGGTGCCGCCGTTCCGTCCGGGCGGACCGGCCCCTCGGGCATCAGGTCCGTCTCGTCCGGCTGGACCAACCCCTGGGGCGTCGACTGGCTGCCGGACGGCACGGCCCTGGTGACGGAATCGGGCACGCTCAAGGTCTTCGAGGTCACCCGGTCGGGGGCGAGGACCGGGGTCCCTGCCGAGCCCCGCATCGCCGCCCCCGGCAGCGGGGAGGCCCTGCTGGGGATCGCCGTGTCGCCCGACTGGAGCCGGGACCACCGGATCCACTGACGAACTCAACCTGGTCAAGGCCGGCGGGAACTACGGCTGGCCCACCTGCGAGGGTGTCTGCTCGAAGGCCGGTATGACCGATCCCGCGCGCACCTGGAACCCGGCCAAGGGCGTGCCGAGCGGGCTGACCTACGCCGACGGCGCCCTGTACGTCGGCGCGCTGCGCGGAAAGCGGCTGTGGCGTGTCCCGGTCGCCGGTACCACGGCCGGCACCCCGGTCGCGTACTACACCAACGGCTTCGGCCGGCTCAGGGACGTCGTGAAGGTCCCGGGCGGGAAGGCCTTGTGGGTCACCACCGACGCGGCGGGCAAGGGCAAGGACCGGATCCTCCGGATCGACCTCGGCTGACCACGCTCCGAGGGGGGTCCCGGAGCCGCACCGACCCGGCTCCGGGGACCCCTCGGCGTCAGCCGTGGAAGCTGATGTAGCCGTTGCCGTCCGCGTCGTTCGCGCGCTTGGTGTAGGAGTGCACGTCGGCCCGTGAGCCGTTGGGCTTGACGAGGTAGACGGTGTCCTTGTCGTTGTTCCAGATGAAGTTGCAGTTCTGGCGGTAGACGACGTTGCCCGCGTCGGAGTCGGTGCCGCGGCCGCCGCGCAGCTTCACATAGTCACCGGGCTCGAGCCGGTGGCTCGCGGGGAAGGTGAACTTGTTGCCCGTGGCGTCCTTGACGACGTACCCCTCGAGGTTGACCGTCGCCGTGCGGGAGTAGTTCTTGATCGTCAGGTACTCGTCCTTCGTGTTGCCGCCGGAGCACCGGTTGGAGTCCGCGCCGGGCGCGTCGTACTGCACGCCCTTCAGCTTGAGCGCGGACGCGTACTCGGTGGCCTGCGCCGGACCGGCGGTCGACAGGGCGAGCGCGCCCGCCATGGACGCGGTCGCCAGAACGTGACGCATGCGCGTGGGCATGAGGAATCCCCCCTCAATGGTGCGAATGGAGCGCCTGGAGCATACCGAAGGTGACGACGGTGTGTTCGCTTCGTGTTCATTCCGTGAAGGGCGCCCCGACGGGCTCAGCCCAGGTGGCCCATCCGGCGGCTGATCTCCTCCGCGCCCTCGAGCAGCCGGGGGGCGAGCGCGTGGATGCGTTCCTCGGTGAAGCGGTACGCGGGGCCGGAGGCACTCAGCGCGGCGATGACCTCGCCGTCGCGGGAACGGATCGGCGCCGCCATGGCGTGCAGTCCGATCTCGAGTTCCTCCAGCGTCATGGCGTACCCCCGCTCCAGTGCCTCGGTGAGGTTCTCCTCCAGTTCCGTCCTGGCCGTCAGGGTGTGCGCCGTCAGCTTCCGCAGTCCGGACGCCCCGAGGACGGCGGTGCGCGCCCCGGCCGGCAGGTGGGCGAGGAGGATCTTGCCGCTCGACGTGGCGTGGAGCGGGGTGAGCTGCCCCACCCAGTTGTGCGTACCGACCGCGCCGGGACCGCGTACCTGATGGAGGTTGACGGCGTAGTGCTCCTGCAGGACCGCGATGTTGACGGTCTCGCCGATCTCCTCGCTGAGCCGCTCGCACACCTGTCGGCCCTGCTGGGTGATGTCGAGCCGGCCCGTCACCGCACCGGCCAGCCGTACGAGGCCGAAGCCGAGCCGGTATTTGCCCCGCTCGGCCGTCTGCTCGACCAGGCCGCGCGTCTCCAGCGCTCCGAGCAGGCGGAACGCGGTCGACTTGTGGACGTCGATCTCGGCGGCGACCTCGCTGACCCCGGCCTCGCCGCGCTGGGCGAGGATCTCCAGCACGCTGACGGCACGGTCGACCGACTGCACGCCGTTCACCGCGCCGGCCGTTGCGCCCTCTGCCGCGTAGTTGCTCATGGCGCAACTATAGGCACTGGGCCATCTGCGGCGAGGGGCCACAGTGACTCGACCGGGGGCCGTTCGGGCGCTTGACGCCGACCGTCTCCCCGCACCCTAGGACCGGCCGTTCGGCGAGGGAAGACCTCGGCGCGCTTCTCCCGCCCTCTTGACAACCCCTGGCCGACGCCCGAACCATGTTGCGCATAACGGATGTCGTTGTGTCATGTGAGACAACGCCTCGACCCGAGCGAGGAAACGTCGATGACCCTGCTCCACCAGTCCCTGCACGAGCTCGACCCGGAGATCGCGGCCGCGGTCGACGCCGAGCTGCACCGCCAGCAGTCCACCCTCGAGATGATCGCCTCGGAGAACTTCGCTCCGCTCGCGGTCATGGAGGCCCAGGGCTCGGTCCTGACCAACAAGTACGCCGAGGGCTACCCGGGCCGCCGCTACTACGGCGGCTGCGAGCACGTCGACGTGGCCGAGCAGATCGCGATCGACCGGATCAAGGACCTGTTCGGCGCCGAGTACGCCAACGTCCAGCCCCACTCCGGCGCCTCCGCCAACCAGGCCGCCCTGTTCGCCCTGGCCCAGCCCGGCGACACCGTCCTCGGCCTGGACCTCGCCCACGGCGGCCACCTCACCCACGGCATGCGGCTGAACTTCTCCGGCAAGCAGTTCCACGTGGTCGCCTACCACGTCGACGCCGAGACCGGCCTGGTCGACATGGCCGAGGTGGAGAAACTCGCCCTGGAACACCGCCCCAAGGTCATCATCGCGGGCTGGTCGGCCTACCCCCGCCGGCTCGACTTCGCCGAGTTCCGCCGCATCGCGGACGCGGCCGGGGCCTACCTGTGGGTGGACATGGCGCACTTCGCCGGCCTCGTCGCCGCCGGCCTGCACCCCAACCCCGTCGAGTACGCCGACGTGGTCACCTCCACCACCCACAAGACCCTCGGCGGCCCCCGCGGCGGGATCATCCTGGCCCGGAAGGAGTTCGCCAAGAAGCTGAACTCCTCGGTCTTCCCCGGCTTCCAGGGCGGCCCCCTGGAGCACGTCATCGCGGCCAAGGCGGTCTCCTTCAAGGTCGCCGCGAGCGAGGAGTTCAAGGAGCGCCAGCGCCGCACGGTCGAGGGCGCGCGCCTGCTCGCCGAGCGCCTCACCGCCCCCGACGCCCGCGAGGCCGGAATCGACGTCCTCTCCGGCGGCACCGACGTCCACCTGATCCTGGTCGACCTGCGCGCCTCCGCACTGGACGGACAGCAGGCCGAGGACCGGCTCCACGAGGTCGGCATCACCGTCAACCGCAACGCCGTCCCCCACGACCCCCGCCCGCCGATGGTCACCTCCGGCCTGCGCATCGGCACCCCGGCCCTTGCCACCCGCGGCTTCACCGCCGAGGACTTCACCGAGGTCGCCGACGTCATCGCCGAGGCCCTGAAGCCGTCCTACGACGCCGAAGCCCTCAAGGCCCGGGTGAAGGCCCTCGCCGACAAGCACCCGCTCTACCCCGGCCGGTGACCGACACCCCATGGAACGGGTCACCGAGCGACGGCGTGTACTGCGAGAAGGAGGCGGGGGAACTGCTCCACCACTACGACGCCGAACCCGGCCGGGTCGCCGTCGTCCACCCCGGGGTCGACCTGGAGCGCTTCCGGCCCGACGCCCGCGGAATCGCCGCCGGCCGGGTCGCGGCCCGGGCCCGCCTCGGCCTGCCCCGGGACGCCCTGATCCCCCTGTTCGTGGGCCGCGTCCAGCCGTTGAAGGCGCCGGACGTCCTGCTGCGCGCGGTGGGCCGGCTGCTTCAGGAGCGGCCCTCCCTGCGGGAGCGGCTCGTGGTGCCGGTCGTCGGCGGCCCCAGCGGCAGCGGTCGGGACCGGCCCGAGAGCCTGCGGACACTGGCCGCCCGCCTCGGCGTCGCGGACGTCGTCCTGTTCCGGCCGCCGGTCGGGCAGGACCGGCTCGCCGACTGGTACCGGGCGGCGTCCGTCCTCGTCATGCCGTCCCACAGCGAGTCCTTCGGCCTGGTGGCCGTCGAGGCGCAGGCCTGCGGCACCCCGGTGATCGCCGCCGACGTCGGTGGTCTGCCGGTGGCGGTACGGGACGGGGTGAGCGGCGTCCTCGTACCGGGGCACGATCCGGCCGACTACGCGCGGGCGCTGTCCCGCTTCGCCGACGACCCGGCCCGCTCCGCCCGCATGGGCGAGGCCGCGGTCGGCCACGCCGGACGCTTCGGCTGGACCACGGCCGCGACGGCGACGGCGAACGTGTACACGGCAGCCCTGCGCCAGGGCGGCGGTCGGGGACGGGCGGTCCAGCACGTCGGCCACAGGCACCCGCTCCCCTCGCCCCACGGTAGCGCCGTAACTGGGCCGCCCGTACCAGTTCGCTAGGATGAGGGCATGAGCGCATCCGCAGTCCCCGCAGAAGACCCAGGTCGGCAACCCGAACCGGGACTGCGCGCCGATGCCGAACGCAACCGCGACCGCATCCTCGCCGCCGCCCGCCGCCTCTACGCCACCGAAGGGCTCGGCGTCTCCATGGCCTCCGTCGCCCGCGAGGCCGGCGTCGGCAAGGCCACCCTCGCCCGCCGCTTCGCCACCCGCGAGGCCCTCGTCACCGCCGTCTTCTCCGACCGTATGGACGCCTACGCCGCCGCCGTCACCGAAGCCCTCGCCGACCCCGACCCCTGGCACGGCTTCGCCGGCTACCTCCGGGCCGTCTGCGCCATGCAGGCCGCCGACCGGGGCTTCGCCGACGTCCTGACCATGACCTTCCCCGCCGCCAAGGCCCTGGAAGCCCGCCGCACCGAGGCGTACGACGGCTTCGTCGAACTCATCGACCGCGCCAAGGCCACCGGCCGGCTGCGCGACGACTTCACCCCGGAGGACCTGGTCATCCTGCTCATGGCCAACGCCGGCGTCGTCGCCGCCACCGGCGACGACGCCCCCGACACCTGGCGCCGCCTCGTCGGCCACATGCTGCGCTCCTACGCCGCCCCCGACGCCCCCGTGCCCCCGCTGGCCGACGCCCCCGCCCCCACGGCCCTGTACCGGGCCATGATCCGGCTCAGCCGCGTGAGGTGAGCCGCGGAACGCCCGCCCGTGACCGGATCCGGCGACGCCGTGTCAGGGGCGGGTGCCCGCGCACGCCCACATGCTCGGCCATTCGGGACGCACCCTCGCCCGGGCGACCCTGGCTGCCTCCGGGCTCAGCGCGAAGGAGTTCATCGACCGCCGGGTCGTGCCGGAGGCGAAGCGTCTGCCGGCGCACGGCGACGAGACCGCCGCCCAGATCTCGGACCGCCTCGGCTTCGTCACGCCCTCCCAGTTCAGCAAGTACGTCGTGCGACGCACCGGCCGTTCCCCGATCGACTTCCGCAACGGGGTCCGGGGACGCGCCGAGGGGCCCCGGACCGTCGTCGACCCCCGGCCAGGGACAAGGGCGACACCGCGCGGAGAAGCCGCACCGTCGGCCTCCCTGTGCCGAGCCCTCAACCTCCGTCAGCGGATTGGGTTTTCGCCTATCGTGGGCCTGTGGAGAATCCGCAGAGCTCTCACTCCGGCGACAACCGTGCCGCGGTTGCGGCGGCGCACAACGCGAAAGGACTCGACGCTCTGCGACAAGGCCGCCACATCGAGGCCGCGGCGATCTTCCAGGATGTGGCCAGGAGGTTCTCCGCACTCGGCGCGAGGCTTGAGACATCCGCGGCCCTGCACAACCTGGGCCTGGCGCTGATGCGGTGCGGCAATCTGGCGCAAGCCCGCGAGATCGTTGACGAAGCCCTCAACCTGGCGCCCGGTAACGGCGAGACGGCCTTCGACACACATGAGGCGAACGTGCGGATGACGGCCGGCATTCTGGCACGTCGCCTCAATGAACTCCGTGCGGCCGCCGACCACTATCGCCGTGCCCAGGAGTTGTACGAGCGGCACGGGCAGTTGCCGGCCGCGCTGGACGTACGGTTGAACATGGCGGTGTTGGTCGAACGATCCGGTCAACTCGCGGAAGCCGAGCGGTTGCTGACCGAGCTCCGGACCGACATCCTCAGCGCCGGAACCGCGCACACAGGCGATGCGGACCCCGTCGATTCAGCAGCGCTCGACAACTCGCACAGACTTGCCGCCGCGGACACGACCCTGGCGACTCTCTTCGCTCGCCACGGACGCTACAGCGCCGCCGGCTCACTGCTCGAGGAGGCGGAGGCGATCTACCGCGAGCTTCGGTTGCCGCGCGAACTCGCGGACGTGCTGACCAATCAGGGCTATGTCCTCATGCAGACGGGCCGCTACGCACGTGCCCTCCGGCTCATGCGCCGAGCCCACCGCATGTTCTCGGACATGGACATGGAGCTCGAGAGCGCGCGACTCATGTGCGGCATGGCGGCAGTGGAAAGGCGGATCGGCAACCACGCCGGTGCGGCCGCCGCCTATGGAGAGGCTCTCGAAACCTATGAGAGGCACGGACTGAGCCGTGAAGTGACCGAGACCCGGCTCAACCTCGGTGTCGTCAAGTGCGATCAGGAGGAATGGTCCGAAGCGATCGACACACTGTTCGCCGCCCGGGCGGGTGCGATCGATGCGACCGAGTTGACAACGGCGAGTATCGAGCTGAATCTCGGCGTCGCGTATGCGGGCATGAAGGAATGGGACAGGGCGCGCGCCTGCTACAGCACCGCACAGAGGTCGTTCGAAAAGCTGAAACAACCCCTGGCCGTCGCCGATCTCGATATGAACCTGGGAATTGTGGATGCGGCGACCGAAAATTTCGAGGACGCACGGCGACGTTACGCGAAAGCGGAGCTCAGCTTCCGGGAACTGGGGCTCTGGGCGCGCGTGGCCAGGTGCCTCCACAACGAGGGTCTGACCTGGCCGAGCGACACCTCGGAACGCAGGGACCGGGTGATTTCGGCATGGATCGCTCTCGAGGCGGCGCGATTCACGTTCCGTGCGCCGGTGGAACGGACGCTGTGGCGCGAGGAGATCGGCAGACACGCCGCCGCGGCGTTCGACGCCGGGCTCATGTCCGGGACGCCGCTCCTCCTTGCTGAGATGATCGAGCGTGCGCGGGCGATCGGTGGCCTGGATCTGGCGCATCCTGGTCGTCCTGAGCTGCCTGACGCGGACCAGGACGACGATCTGTCGTCGCTTCCCGTGACCTTTGCGGCGGTGGTGGAGTGCGCTCCGCACTCCGAGCTCGAACCGTTCATCCGGAGAGCGCGGCACATCCTCGGTGTGCGGGAATCCGCGTCGGAAACCGACACCGGTCCCGGCAACGGCATCAGACTCTCGACCGAGGTAGTCCCTGTTCTGAACGTCCTGTTGCCGTGACCATCGGGGGATCCGACGTTGCACTCCACAGTATCGACTGTCTGGTGGCTGGGATATTGGCGGGCCGGGGAGAAGCTGTATTGGTGGACGACCGCGGTTTCCAGCTCGGCCGACCCGGTCGAGGCGGCCGCCGCGGTGCGGGCGCGCGTCAGTCCGGCCGTGTGGGGGACGGTGACGACTTCACCGGACCCATCACGGGGTGAGCGGCTCGCCGACGGTGGGAGCGGCGTGTCACAGATCCTGTTGAGTGCCGGCGCCGTTGACTGGGACGAGGTACATCCGCTCGTCGGACGCATGATCGCGGGGCTGCCCGGAAGCGTTTCCGAGGAGACCGACCGACGGGTGAGAGAACTGCATGAGCAGTTGGGCGAACCCCAAGGAGACAGCGGCGACCCGGATGACGTGGAAGCCGTGGCGCGGCTCCTGGAAATCGCCGTGCGACTGCGATCGGAGCGGAACGAGGCGAAGCGACGTGCCTGGAACGGCCCGTTGGTCGATCGCGCCGCCAATCGCGACCTGTTCGGAAAACTGGGGGCGCTGCTCCTGCCTCCCGTCCTGCGCGAGTATCTGGCGTCGTTCGGGCCACAGGAGACCCCCGCGACGACCCTCGTGATCGCACCGGGACCGGACCTCGGCCGGATTCCCTGGGAACTCCTCGTCGTGCGGGACGAGGACGACCTCCGCGCGGTGGAGGTGGCCTTCATCCGGGGCGGGCTCAGCCCTGCCTCACTCGTGGATCTGGCGCGACCGGCGGCGCCCGAGATCGTCGGCGGGCCCGCGCTGCGGATCATCGACCCCACCGCTGACGGCCAGGCCGAGGACGCACCGCCGATCTACCCCGCGGGGTTGCCGACGTCCTGGACGGCCCCGTCCGACCGAGAGCACGAGACCGTGTCGCGCGCGTGTACGCGCGAGACGTTCGGCGAGCTCCTGAATCGGCGTGAGTGGACACGAGTGCTGTTCCTCGGGCACGTCGAGAGCGGCGACGCCGTCTCCCCGACGACCTCGGCCTTGCGTTTCAGTACGGCCGCGCAGACCGACACGGATCAGGAACCGCTGCGCGCCGACGACGGCAGGGTGCTGGAAGACCTCGCGGATGCGCATGCGCTGAGTGCGCGGGTCTGGTTGCACGCGCCGAATCGGTGGCCGATGCCTCGCCGTGTCGCTCTGATCGCGTGCGAAGCCGACGACAGCCGTTATGTGGAGCAGGCCGGGCTCACTCTGGCCGCGGTCAACGCCGGAGCACGCGTCGTGACGACCACGAGGTGGACCTGTCCGACCGACCAGTCCGTCCATGTCATCGGCGACACGGTGCGTCCAGGCGAGGGTGCGACGACAGCCATGGCTCTGGCAGTCGACCGGGCCCACGACAGTGCCGACCCGGTGGCCGCCATCCGCACCTGGCAATGCCGACAGCTCGCCGCATGGAGGTCGTCCGTCCGGATGGAGGATCTCCGCCAGGCCGCGCCCCTCACCTGGGCGTGCCTCCTCACCTACGTTCTGCCGGACAGCGTGCGGTGACGACATGAGTGGCGGTGCCGACCGGCGAGCAGCCGACGAGCTCCTCGAGCAGGGCAACAGAGCACTTACGGACGGCAGGTTGGACAGTGCCGAGCAGTCCTACGGTCGCGCCCTCCAGCTCTATGAGTCCATCGACGACAAGGGGCGGGCCGCAGACGTCGTCTGCAATCTCGCCACCATCTGCTGGATGCGCAATGAGCTCGAAGAGGCCGACCGTCTGTACAACAGCGCGCGTGACCAATATGTGGCCATCTCCAGCTTTCACGCCGTCGCGCTCGTCGAGCAGTACCTGGGCAATGTGGCCTACACACGTAGCGACCTCTACCGGGCACGGTGGTACTACTATCGCGCTCTGCTCGGCATCGAAGGCATCGACCTGGTCAGAGCCGCCGACTGCAGGGTGAACATCGCGGCGGTGCTGATCGGGCTCGGGCAGTGCGGTGCGGCTTTGCGTCACCTGTCTGCGGCGGAGGACGGCTATCGAGCGCAGTTGTCAGGGGACGTTCTTCTGGTCAAGATGGCCGAAGTCGACGAGAACGCGGGCTTGGCGCTGAAGGCTTTGGCGCGTTATGCGGAGGCACACGTGCGCCTCACACGGTCCCGCGCGACGTACGAGCGCCTTGGCGTGGCGTCGAAGTGGGCGCAGCTCGACCACAATCTGGCAGAGCTCGCCCGGGTCTCGGGCAATCCGACGGAGGCCGCCGAGTTGTACCGGCGGGCCATGGAGGGCTACCGGGCCACCCATCGTGAGCACGAGATCGCCGACTCACTGCTCGGACTCGGGATCATGGCTCTTGATGGCGGCGACCTTTCCCTGGCTCGCGAGAGGTTCGAAGCCGCCGCTGAGTCCTACCGGCATACAGGACAGTGGTTGGCGCTGGCGCATGCCGTTCACAATCTCGGTGTCAGCTGGAGTGGTGATCCAGAACGGGCGTTGTCCTACGTCGTTCCCGCCTGGGCCGTCATGCGATCGATGACCTGGGGGCTGCCGGAGGTGACGGCGCGCGCCGAGTGGCGGACCGCGACCGAGCAGGCCGCCGGAAAAGCACTCGAACTTGCGGCGGGTTCCGGTGACAGCGCTCTGCTCGCCGAACTGATCGAAGCCATGCGCGCCACGACGCTGCGGCCGGGGATGGAGCTGCCTCGGGGCATCACCTCCCTGGACAGCGCCGCGTCCGAGATGCCGTCGGTGGTGCCGCCGACGGTCGACTGCGGCTGGCCCGCTCGGCTCCCCGCGTACATGGAGGACGGTGAGGAACTCCGCGCCGTCGGCGGAGGCGGCCCACCACACCTGCGGAACGGCTCAGTCGCGCTGGAACGCCTTCTGACAGAGCACGGACGTTCGGAATGAACCGAGGGAACTCTCACTCGCCGAACCCGTCTCCGAACAGCAGCCGCCAGCACCGGAGCCGCTCGGTGTCGTCCTGAGCGGTGGAGGCGGACTCGACGAGAAAGGAGCACTCGGCGATCCAGCTTCGCAGTCGTCCATAGGAATGCGCGTTCAGGCGGTGTCCGAACTCGGCCTTCGAGCAGCTGGGGTCGGCGATCTCGGGAAGCGTCGGCCGTAGGGAGAGCCAGTGGGCCAGGTCGGTGAGAACAGTGCGGAGCGCGGTCGGGAGATCGATGTAGCCGCCGCCTGCCGCGGTCGCACGACGTATCTGCCGACCGAGCAGAACCGTCAGGATGACCGACGGGACTTCGAGCCCGGATTCCCGGTCGCGGGCGAACTTCAACAACCGTGTGACATGGCGCAGATGCCCGCCGGCCGCGCTGTCGCGGTCGAGGAACCATCGGGTGAAGCCATCGGGGTCGACCGGCTCGAATCGGTTCTCGGCGCGATTCACGATGGAGCCGGGTGACAGGCTGCCTGTGAAGGGCCGCGGGACATAGGGGACGAGGTCGACGTGGTGGTCTTCGAACGACACCTCGACGCATCGTGTCTTCACCCGGACGGAGTGCCGGCTCCCGAGACTCTCGGCCACCATCGCCTGCAACGAGTACAGGTACTCGGCCGGTCTCGCACTCCACGAGGGCTCGGGCCGCCGGGAAACGAGGAGATCCGCGTCGAAGTCGGTTCGGCGCCCTGGAGCGATGATCGTCTGCTGCGCCCATGAGCCCTGGGGCAGGAACAGAGGTTCGGTCTCGCGGAACCCCGCGTGCCGCCGAAGTGCCGCTTGGAGTCGTTGAACCGTCTCCTCCAGCCTCCGAAGACGCGCTCTGTCGATGTTGACGTGCCGTTCGAGGAATGTCCTGAAGTCATGGAGGTCGGTCCCCGTCACCGGCCACACCTGAACCCCGAGTCGCTTTCCTGGACACGCGCCGTTCTGAGTCCGGGTGCTGTCATGATGGACGTATGGGATTTCTGGGATTCCCGCTTCAGGGCGGGGGCGGACTGTACCTGGAGGTGGACGATGACATGGGCGACCATGTCGCCGACGGCGCCGATGACCTTGGACTGAGATCCGAGGTTCTGCGGCTGGCTGTCGGCAGCCTGCGCAGTGTGTCCCCGAAAAACCTCGGAAAGATCGCCGATCTTATCGCGGAGAGCGGCATCATGTCGGCTCACAGGCCCCAGTTGGATTCCCCTCAGGTGCTGCAAAAGGCTCAATTGCTGCTGAGCAGCGCTGGGCACCTCGACAGCCAGGTGTACCACATGGTGTTGGTCGACGACACCTACTGGCATATCAACGGGGTGAGTCGGATGGGCGTGTTCAGTCTGTATGCCGACAAGACCGGCGCCATCTACCATTTGAGCGTGGTGCCTGTGGCCGAGAGCGCCGGACCGGCGCATTCCCCGTAGCGCACATCTTTTGTGTATCGCACTCAGGCCGCACCGTTCGAGCCGTGGAAGGGTGCGAATCGTGGTGCCCTGTGCTCAAGGAATTCCCTGAATCGCGGCCCCGCCGACCGGCTCAAGTGCGAGGCCCAGCCGATCAGATCGTCGGCGTCCACCTTGTCCAACGCCGTGAGTCCAGCAGGAACGACCGGGTTCAGGCGCAGCAACCGCTGTGGCGATGTCAGGTGATGCACCTGGTTGTTCGCACTGATCGACTGCGCGCGCAAGATGACGTCGACGGCATCGCGGCCCCACTGCACCATCCCGCCCCGGTCGAGTCGACGGCTGCGATGACGGGCTTCGGTGGTCGTGCCCAGACTGAACACGTGCAGCGCGTCGAGAGGCACCGCACAGGTTCCGACCGCTTCGACCAGCGCGATCATCGACGGATTGTTGGCCCAGAGCCCGCCGTCGACCAGTCGCGTGCCGGACAGCGGATATCCCGGCAGATAGGTCGGCGCGGCAACCGTGGCCATGGCGACGGCGTACGCGTGCTCCCGCCAGTCACGCGCGAGCCTCGGATGGTGCGCCGTCCGGAACAGATAGACGTCGTCGGCGCCGAGGTTGTACGAGGCGATGACGAGCCGCTTGGAACTCTCCCCGAAGGTCCGATCGCCGAAGACCTCGCGCAGCGCCGACTCCAACGGGCCCGATGCGTATTTCGCCCGGACGAGCTGGCGTGCCGTGCGGAGCCCCATCATGTTCTTGAACACGCGCGGCCCCAGCCTGAGGTAGAAGTCGAGTATCTCGCGCGGCCGCATTCCGAGGCCGAGGCCGAGTGAGATGATTCCGCCCGTCGACGTTCCGGCGATCAGATCGAAATGATCCACCACCCTCACGCCCGCGTCCTCCTCCAACGCCGCGAGCACTGCGGCCGAGAAGATCCCCCGCAGCCCACCACCGTCAAGTGCCAGGATCTGGAACCGCGCACCAGTCATTCGACCATGGTGGCACGCCCTCCCACGCGAGCGCCGCTCCCTGAATTCGCCTGTGCGGGAGCTGACATGGCGAAGCGATGTACCTCACAGTCTTGGCGTCCGAGGTGCCCAGTAGAGTGAAGACCGCCCTTGACCTGCAGTAAGCGGGCAGGGAGCCGTCTTTCAGGAGTCCAAATGCTGCGTACTCTGTTCAAGTCCAAGATCCACCGCGCCACCGTCACCCAGGCCGACCTGCACTACGTGGGATCCGTGACCATCGACGCCGACCTGCTGGACGCCGCCGATCTGCTGCCCGGTGAGCTGGTCCACATCGTCGACATCACCAACGGCGCCCGGCTGGAGACGTACGTCATCGAGGGTGAGCGTGGCTCGGGGGTGGTCGGGATCAACGGTGCCGCCGCCCATCTCGTGCACCCCCGAGATCTGGTGATCATCATCAGTTACGCTCAGGTCACCGACGCCGAGGCGAGGGCGCTGAAGCCGCGGGTCGTGCACGTGGACGGCGACAACCGGATCGTGGCCCTCGGGGCCGACCCGTCGGAGCCGGTTCCGGGCTCCGACCAGCGGCGCAGTCCGCACGCGGTCTCCGTCTGAGCGACGCGTCGGCCGGACCGTCCGCAGCCATCGCACCGGGAGTGCCCATGAGCGACATCGAGATCCGCGACGACCGGGCGGCGGGCCGCCTCGAAGCCCTCGGCGGGGCGGGCGAGGTCGTGGGGCGCATCGAGTACTTCGTCCTGGAGGCGCCCGCCCGCGCCCTCGTCCCGGTGCACACCATCGTGGAGCCGGCCCACGAGGGCAAGGGCATCGCGGGGTCCCTCGCGCGCGAGCTGTACGTCATCGCCGCGCGCGAGGGCATTCCGGTCGCCCCGCTCTGCCCGTACGTCGTGCAGTGGGCCGCCCGCCACCCGGAGGAGGCCCCGCCGGCCGACCCGGCACTGCTCACGGCCGCGAAGGACTGGCTGCGCAGCCACCCCGGCCGCTTCTGACCGCCCACCCGGGACGGGCCCACCCGGGTGAGTGTCCGGGGCGGCGTCGGGTACGTGGGGGAGTAGTCCAGAGCCAAGCCTGACGACTGGCCGGAGGACACGATGACCACCCCACCCCCCGACCCCGCCCCGCCCACACCGACACCGCCCCCGGGCCCACCGGACCCCTTCCCCACCCCGGTGCCGGCCCCCGAACCCCCACCGGCTCCCCAGCCGCCCCCGATGCCGGGCCCACCGCCGGACCCCTCCCCGTCCCCGATCCCGCCAGGCCCGGAACCCGTCCCGAACCCGGAACCGGGCCCGCCGCTGACATAGAAACGCATGGGCGGCACATTCCAAACACCGCCCACCGCAACACCCCCAGGGGCGCGGGGAACGGCGCGAGGAGCCCCCACCGTCCCGCACCCGCCCGGGAAGGGGCGCGGGGAGCGGCGCGAGGAGCCCCCACCGTCCCGCACCCGCCCTGGAAGGGGCGCGGGGAACGGCGCGAGGAGCCCCCACCGTCCCGCACCCGCCCTGGAAGGGGCGCGGGGAACGGCGCGAGGAGCCCTCACCGTCCCGCACCCTCCCTGGAAGGGGCGCGGGGAACGGCGCGAGGAGCCCCCACCGTCCCGCACCCGCCTTCGAAGGGGCGCGGGGAGCGGCGCGAGGAGCCCCCACCGTCCCGCACCCGCCTTCGAAGGGGCGCGGGGAACGGCGCGAGGAGCCCCCACCGTCCCGCACCCGCCCTGGAAGGGGCGCGGGGAACGGCGCGACCAGCCCCACCCACCCGCACCCCACCAAGGCCCCCCGCCGGCAGGCGCTACGCGTGCACCTCCGACCGGTCCCCGCCCCACAGCGTGTGGAAGGCCCCCTCCCGGTCCACCCTCCGATACGTGTGCGCCCCGAAGAAGTCCCGCTGCCCCTGCGTGAGCGCCGCAGGCAACCGCTCGGCACGCAACGCGTCGTAGTACGCGAGCGCCGCCGCGAACCCGGGCGTCGGCACCCCCTGCCGCACGGCGGCCGCCACCACCTCACGCCAGTCGTCCTGCGCGGCCCCGATCTCCGCGGCGAACGTCTCGTCCGACAGCAGACTCGGCAGATCCGCCCGCGCGTCGTACGCCGCCCGGATCCGGTCCAGGAACGCCGCCCTGATGATGCACCCGCCCCGCCAGATCGCGGAGACGGCGCCGAGGTCGATGTCCCAGCCGTACTCCTCGCTGCCCGCCGCGACCTCGTGGAACCCCTGGGTGTACGACACGATCTTCGAGGCGTACAGCGCCTGCTCCACCCGGTCGGCGAAAGCCGCCGCCTCCGCCTCGCCCAGCGGCGCCGCCTTCGGTCCGGCCAGCCCCCGCGACGCCTCCCGCAGCGCGGCGTGTCCGGACAGCGAGCGCGCGAAGACCGCCTCGGCGATGCCCGACACCGGCACGCCCAGGTCGAGGGCGATCTGGACCGTCCAGCGGCCCGTACCCTTCTGCTCCGCCTGGTCCACGACGACGTCCACGAACGGCTTCCCGGTCGCCGCGTCCACATGGGACAGCACCTCGGCCGTGATCTCGATCAGGTACGAGTCGAGACGGCCCCGGTTCCAGGTGCGGAAGATCTCCGCGATCTGCGCCGGCGCGTACCCGGCGACATCCCGCAGCAGCTGGTACGCCTCACCGATCAGCTGCATGTCGGCGTACTCGATGCCGTTGTGGACCATCTTCACGAAGTGCCCGGCGCCGTCCGGCCCGACGTGCGTGACACAGGGCGCGCCGTCCGCCGCCTTCGCGGAGATCCTCTCCAGCATCGGTCCGAGCGAGCCGTACGACTCCGGCGAGCCGCCGGGCATGATGCTCGGCCCGTGCAGCGCGCCCTCCTCACCGCCGGAGATGCCCGTGCCGACGAAGTGGATGCCCTGCTCGCGCAGTTCGCGCTCCCGGCGCCGGGTGTCCGCGAAGTGCGCGTTGCCGCCGTCGATGATCATGTCGCCGGGTTCGAGGAGCGGAGCGAACTCCTGGATCACCGCGTCGGTCGGCTCACCGGCCTTCACCATGATCACGAGTCGGCGGGGCCGTTCCAGCGCCGCCACGAAGTCCTTGGCGGTCTCCGCCGCCACGAACGTGCCCTCGTCCCCGAACTCCTCCACCAGCGCGTGGGTGCGCGCCACCGTCCGGTTGTGCAGCGCCACCGTGTAACCGTTGCGCGCGAAGTTGCGGGCGAGATTGCGGCCCATGACCGCGAGTCCCGTCACACCGATCTGCGCTGTAGTGCTCATAGGGCTGGCTCCTAGGGGTGGTGCCCGTCTGTTTCGTTCTGGGGCCCATCCTTACGGGTTTCCGGCGTCCATGGGTGCACCCGGAGCGGCTGATTGCGGTCTTGTCACCGGCTGTGAACGACCCGTACTTTTGCCCCTCCTGACGCTTGTCGAGGGGGAACTCCATGGCCGTACGCGGCCGGCACCGCCGGTACCAGCCGAACAGGATCAACCGGGCCTCACTCACCGTCACCGCGGGCGGCGCCGGGATGGCGATACCGCTCATCGGCGCCGGCGCGGCCCAGGCGGCCGACGTGGACACCTGGAACAAGGTGGCCGCGTGCGAGTCCAGCACCAACTGGCACATCAACACCGGCAACGGCTTCTACGGCGGCCTGCAGTTCACCCAGTCGACCTGGGAGGCGTACGGCGGCAAGCAGTACGCCCGCCGCGCCGACCTGGCGACCCGGGACCAGCAGATCGCGATCGCGGAGAAGGTCCTGGAAGGCCAGGGGCCGGGTGCCTGGCCGGTGTGCTCGGTACGGGCCGGGCTGAGCCGGGACGGCGACACCCCCGACATCCACCCGAACGGCACCTCCGGCGGCACGTCCACCAAGTCGGCCACGTCGGCCAAGTCGTCGAAGACCTCGCTGAAAGACGTCCAGCCGCAGGCCACGCCCCAGTCGCGGGCCGGCACCGCCGAGATGTACACCGTCGTCCGCGGCGACACCCTCTCCGGCATCGCCGACACCCAGGACGTCAAGGGCGGCTGGCGGCGCCTCTACGCCGCGAACCGGACCACCATCGGCACCGATCCCGACCTGATCCTGCCGGGCCAGCGCCTGAAACTGCGCGCACCGGCCGGCACGTCCGCCCCCAGGACGAGCCCGAGCACGTCCAGATCCCGCACCGAACAGGAATCCGACGCCGACGACAAGGCGCAGACCGGCCATTCCCTGGTCGCCCCGGTCGCCGCGGCCACCGGAACCCCGTACCACGCCACCGGCTCCTCCTGGTCGAAGGGCTACCACACCGGCGTCGACTTCCCCGTGCCCACCGGGACCTCCGTGAAGGCGGTGGCCGCGGGCACCGTGGTCAGCGCGGGCTGGGGCGGGTCCTTCGGCTACCAGGTCGTCATCCGACACGCCGACGGCCGCTACACCCAGTACGCCCATCTGTCCGCGATCTCCGTGCGGGACGGGCAGTCGGTGGGCGGCGGCCAGCGCATCGGGCGGTCGGGCTCCACGGGCAACAGCACGGGCCCGCATCTGCACTTCGAGGTGCGGACCGGGCCCGGCTTCGGAACGGACGTCGACCCGCTGGCGTATCTGCGGGCCGGGGGCGTCAGGATTTGACGCGTACCCGGTGCCGGTCGACGGCCGGCACCGGAATGTACGCCGCGCTGTAGAGCGGACTGTGGAAGAACACCATCGGCCGGTCGCCCGGGTCGGAGGCCCCCGCGAGAGGCTCCCCGGCCTGGGCCGGTACGAGCGGCTTGTCGTGGCGCACGTCCTCCCGGACCTCCACGGTGTCCGAGGCGATCGGCGTCGGCACCAGCAGTTCCTCCGGCAGCACGGCCAGGACCGGCATCAGCGCCTGCTCCGCGCCCGTGAGCGCCGCGGTGTCCGGTGTCGTCCCGGCCGACGCGAGCGCGGGCCCGGCCGGCCTCACCGCTTCTTCCTCCGGTGCGGCCACAGCCCCGGCCACAGCGGATCCTCCTTGAAGACGCTCGGTGGTCAGCAGGATCAGACCGCCTGCCGCCACCACCCCACAGCTCAGGGCGAGCATGGTGCCCGTCGTGCCGTAGCGGAACGTCTCGCCGAACATCGTGATGCCGACCGCGGCCGCCACCACCGGGTTCACCACGGTCAGCGTGGCCAGCGGCGCCGCGAGGCCCGCGCCCCGGTAGGACGCCTGCGACAGCAGCATGCCGGCCGTGGCCAGCACACCGATCACGGCGAGGGAGGGGATGTCCGCCGCCGAGACGCCGTCGGTCCAGTCGACCGCGACGGTCTTGGTGAAGACGGACGACATGCCGAAGGCCATGCCGGACGCGGTCGCCAGCAGCATGCTGCGCACGGCCGGATGCCGGTGCGCGGCCCGCCCGGCGACCATCAGGGAGAGCACCGCGGCGGCGGTGACCACGGCGAGGGTCACCCGCTGCGGGGTGCCGAGCGACTGGGCGTCGGAGGCACCGACCAGGGAGAGCAGACCCGCCAGACCCACCGTGGCCATGATCGCGCCCCGCCAGGCCGTCGCCCCGGCCCTGCGGCCGACGAACAGCGCCGCCATCGGCAGCGCGAACACGATGGTCAGCGCGCCCAGCGGCTGCACCAGGCTCAGCGGGCCGTAGGCGAGCGCCACCACGTGCAGCAGTCCGCCGAGGCCGTTCAGCACGACCGCCGCCCACCAGCCGGGGCGGCGCAGCGGCGCGTACTGCTCGTCCGGGGACGACACCGCGACCTGCTCCTGCACGATCGCGCCGGACGCGTACGCCACGGCGGAGATCAGCGACAGGACCACGGACAACGCGAGGGCGCTCATGAGCTGTTCCTCTGCGTAAGGCCGGGGCTCGGGACCCGGCGCGGCGAACGGTCGGCTTTCATGACCAACACGATGCCTTGTCGATCTGTTCCCGTCGTCGTACCTGAGCACTCAATGGGTCCTACTGCCGATGGAGTACGAGGGGACCACGGTCCTCCCTCAGACGGGTGACGTGTGGGGGATCCCCCTGATCGCGGCCCCTGACCCCCTTGGTACTACTGCACGTCGTGGACCTCGACCCCGAACTCGCCGCGCTGCGCCCGCTCGGCGGCTTCTTCCTCCTACGCGCGGCCGGAGAACCGCCGCGCCCGCTGCCGACCCTCGCGGCGGTCTACGACGACCGGTCATCGGATGTTCACGGGAACGGCCTGACTTTCCGCGTCCGGAAGGTGAGCCGGGCGCTGCGGGCCCCCGAGGAGCGGATCGCCGCCTCCGTGGCCCAGCAGGGGCTCGCCGCCCGGCTGTGGTCGGTGGCCCTCGGCTGTGCCGCCCTGTACGGCGCGATCCCCGACCTCGATCCGCGGCTCCTGCGCTGGGACCCGGACGGCAGCGCCCCCGACGACCTGTGGCTGACCGAGGTCGCGGCCCTGCCCGGCGACGCCGCGACCCTGGCCGCCGCCGTACTGGACGATCATCTCGAACCGCTGTCGGCGGCCCTGCGCGCCCGGCACCCCGTCGCCGCCGGCCTCCTGCGCGGCAACGCCGCCTCCGCGCTGTCGGGAGCAGCCGGCCAGCTGGAACGCTGGGCGCGCCTGCACGGACGTCCCGGAACCGCCGCACGCGCGCGTGCCCTCACCGCCGAACTGTTCACCCACCCCCTGCTCGCCGACACCGGCACCCGCGCCGAGACCCCGGCCGGCACCGCCTTCCGCCGCCGCAGCTGCTGCCTCTACTACCGGGTGCCCGGCGGGGGAGTCTGCGGCGACTGTTGCTTCACACGACCCCCGCGCTCTTCCCCGCGCGCCCCGTCTGGGTGACCATGAAGGGAACCAGCCGTTGAGAATGGGGGGTTCCGGGTGCGAGTGGGACTGCTGACCCGGGAGTACCCCCCGGACGTGTACGGCGGCGCGGGCGTCCATGTGGAGTTCCTCGCCCGCGAGTTGCACCGGCTCGTCGACCTCGACGTGCACTGCTGGGGCGAGAGCTCCCTCAGGGAACGCGCGGAGGGCATCCAGCGCCACCGCCCCTGGTCCGCCCTGGACGGCGCCAACGACGCGCTGCGCACCTTCTCCGTGGACCTCGCCATGGCCGCCGCCCTCGAAGGCCGCGAACTCGTCCACTCCCACACCTGGTACGCCAACCTCGCCGGCCATCTCGCCAAGGAGCTGTACGGCGTCCCGCACGTGGTGACCGCGCACTCGCTGGAGCCCCTGCGCCCCTGGAAGGCCGAGCAACTGGGCGGCGGCTACGCCCTGTCGAGCTGGGCCGAGCGGACCGCCCTGGAGGCCGCCGACGCGGTGGTCGCCGTATCGGCGGCGATGCGCGAGGACATCCTCACCTGCTATCCCGCGCTCGCCCCGGAGCGGGTGCACGTGGTGCACAACGGCATCGACACCGGCCTCTACCGCCCGGATCACGGCACCGACGCCCTGGACAGGATCGGCCTGGACCCCGAACGGCCCTATGTGCTGTTCGTCGGCCGCATCACCCGCCAGAAGGGCGTGCCCCATCTGCTGCGCGCCGTACGGGACATCGACCCCGCCGCCCAGGTCGTGCTCTGCGCGGGCGCCCCCGACACCCCGGAGATCGACCAGGAGTTCCGCGCCCTGTTCACCGAACTCGGCGACGCCCGCGACGGCGTGCACTGGATCCCGCGCATGCTGCCCCGCCCCGAGGTGATCCAACTCCTCACCCACGCGGCTGTGTTCGTCTGCCCCTCGGTGTACGAGCCGCTCGGCATCGTCAATCTGGAGGCGATGGCCTGCGGCACGCCCGTGGTGGCCTCCCGGGTCGGCGGGATACCGGAGGTCGTCGAGGACGGGGCGACCGGCCTTCTCGTACCGGTCGACGAGGACGACGCGGTGTTCGAGGCGGGGCTCGCCCGGGCGCTGGACACGGTCCTCGCGGATCCGGCGGCCGGACGCCGAATGGGTGAGGCGGGGCGGGTGCGCGCGGTGGACGAGTTCGGCTGGGACGCGGTGGCGCGGCGGACGGTCCGGCTGTACGAGGAGATCCTCAAACAGGCGTAGCGGGCCCCGCGGCGGGGCATCCATGGGTTCCAACCAGGGTGAGGGGAGCGGCCAATGCGTCGTGGTGGACCTTCTGTGCTCGGCATCGTGCTGGCGGGCGGTGAGGGCAAGCGGCTGATGCCCCTGACCGCGGACCGCGCCAAACCCGCGGTCACGTTCGGCGGCACCTACCGGCTCGTCGACTTCGTGCTGTCCAACCTCGTCAACGCCGACGTCCTGCGCATCTGCGTGCTCACGCAGTACAAGTCGCACTCGCTGGACCGGCACATCACCACCACCTGGCGGATGTCCAGCCTGCTCGGCAACTACGTCACCCCGGTGCCCGCCCAGCAGCGGCTCGGCAAACGCTGGTACCTGGGCAGCGCCGACGCCATCCTGCAGTCGCTGAACCTGGTCTACGACGAGCGGCCCGAGTACGTGGCGGTCTTCGGCGCCGACCACGTCTACCGCATGGATCCGCGCCAGATGCTCGCGCAGCACATCGACAGCGGCGCCGGGGTCACGGTGGCCGGCATCCGGGTCCCGCGCGGAGAGTCGTCCTCCTTCGGGGTGATCAGCCCCGGCTCGGACGGTCAGACGGTCGAGAACTTCTTGGAGAAGCCCGCCGACCCGCCCGGCCTCAGGGACGACCCGGAGAGCGTGTTCGCCTCGATGGGCAACTACATCTTCACCACCAAGGCCCTCATCGAGGCGCTCCAGCGGGACGCCGAGGAGGAGGACTCCGTGCACGACATGGGCGGCTCGATCCTCCCCCAGCTCACCCGGCGGGGCGATGCCCAGCTCTACGACTTCAGCGCCAACCACGTCCCCGGCGAGACCACCCGCGACCAGGGCTACTGGCGGGACGTCGGCACGCTCGACGCCTATTACGACGCCCATATGGACCTGATCGCCGAGCGCCCCGCCTTCAACCTCTACAACCGCAGCTGGCCCATCTACACCCACTCCAACCAGCTCTCCCCGGCCCGCTTCAACGCGGGCGGCATGGCCAGCGAGTCGATCATCAGCGCGGGCTGTCTGATCCGCGGCCAGGTCAGCCGTTCGGTGCTCTCGCCCGGCGTACGGGTCGACCCGGGAGCGGTCGTCCAGGGCTCGATCCTGCACGACAACGTCCACATCGGCCGGGGCGCGGTGGTGCGCGGCGCGGTCCTGGACAAGAACGTGGAGGTCCCGCCCGGCGCGACCATCGGGGTCAACCCCGAGCGCGACGGAGAGCTGTACACGGTGTCCGAGCACGGGGTCATCGCCCTCGGAAAGGGCCAGCGGGTGTCATGAACTTAATCGCCTGTTAACTGTGCGTAGCCTGAACATGCTTGACCGTAATCACCTCCAAGGGGTTGACTGCTGCCTCACCCGTCGTCGACGCGAGGCAAGCCCTTGAACGCTGATGATCTTCTGGCACCCCTCGACCTGGCGTTCTGGAACATCGAGTCCCCCGAGCACCCGATGCACCTCGGCGCCCTCGGTGTCTTCGCCGCGCAGTCGCCCACCGCAGGCGCCCACGCGGCGGACCTGCTCGCGGCCCGGGCGGCGGCCGTCCCCGGGCTGCGCATGCGGATCCGTGACGTGTGGCGGCCCTTCGACCCCGTGCTGCCGCTCGACCTGCGCCGCCCGCTCGCCCTGGGCGGCGCGGTGCGCGAGACCGACCCGGACTTCGACCCCCACCGGCACGTCCGGCTGCACGCCCCCAGCGCCGACTTCCAGGTCGAGGCGGGCCGGCTCATGGAGCGCCCCCTGGAGCGCGACCGCCCGCCCTGGGAGGCGCACGTCCTGCCGGGGGAGGACGGGCTGTCCTTCGCCGTGCTGTTCAAGTTCCACCACGCCCTCGCCGACGGACTGCGCGCCCTGACGCTCGCCGCCGCCGTCCTGGACCCCATGGACCTGCCCACGCCCCGGCCCCGCCCGGCCGAGCCCGCCCGCGGGCTGATCCCCGAGGTGCGCCGGCTCCCCGGCCGGCTGCGCGGCGTGGTCTCCGACGTGGGGCGCGCCCTGGACATCGGTGCCTCCGTCGCCGTGTCGCGGCTGGGCGTACGGTCCACCCCCGCGCTCGCCGCCGCCCCCACCGGCACCCGCCGCACCGCCGGGGTGGTCCTCGACCTCGACGACGTGCACCGCGTCCGCAAGGTCGTCGGCGGCACCGTCAACGACGTGCTGATCGCCGTGGTCGCCGGCGCCCTGCGCCGCTGGCTGGACGAGCGCGGCGACGGCAGCGAGGGGGTACGCCCCCGGGCGCTGATCCCCGTCTCCAAGCGCCGCCCGCGCACCGCGCACCCGCAGGGCAACCGGCTCTCCGGGTACCTGATACGGCTTCCGGTCGACGACCCCGACCCGCTCGGCCGGCTCGCCCAGGTCCGCACCGCCATGGACGCCAACAAGGACGCCGGACCCGGCCGGGGAGCGGGCGCCGTCGCCCTGCTCGCCGACCACGTCCCGGCGCTCGGCCACCGGCTCGGCGGACCCCTGGTCAGCCAGGCGGCCCGGCTCTGGTTCGACATCCTCGTCACCAGCGTCCCGCTGCCCGGCCTCGGGCTGAAGCTCGGCGGCAACCCGGTCACCGAGGTGTTCCCGTACGCCCCGCTGGCCCGCGGCCAGTCCCTGGCGGTCGCCGTCTCGACGTACCGCGGCCGGGTCCACTACGGCCTGGTCGCCGACGGTGAGGCCGTCCCCGACCTCGACCGGTTCGCGCACGCGCTGACCGCCGAGGTGGAGACACTCATCACGGCCTGCGGTTCCTGACGGAACGGGTTTGGAGGAGAGGCCCGGCGCTCCGTAGACTTCCCCGTTCGAAAGCGGGCGCGGTCGGAGCGCCGCACTTCTCAGCAGGGAACAGCAGCGCGATGACGGTGACAGAGGACGGCTCGGCCGCCACCGAGGAGACGGTCTACGGCCCCGGCATCGACCCCGAGCGGCTGGCCGTCTGCCTCGGCGTGCTCGAGGAACTCGACAAGCTGGAGGTCGACCACCCGGACGCGATCGCCGTGCGCCGGGCCACCGCCGGCATCTACCGCACGGTGAAGCAGCGCCGCCGCCAGGAGCGCCGGGCCTCCAAGACCGCCCACGACAAGGCGGTCACCGAGGCCACCGCGACCGGCTCCGCCCAGCGCATCGACGACGAGACCGAGGGCATCCTGCCGTCGTCGGTCACCGAGGCGGGCCGGATCGCCGGGATACTCCAGCGCCCGCGGTCCTGCTACACCTGCAAGACGCGGTACGTCGAGGTCGACTACTTCTACCACCAGCTCTGTCCGGACTGCGCCCGGCTGAACCGCGCCAAGCGCGACGCCCGCGCCGACCTCGCCGGCAAGCGGGCGCTGCTCACCGGCGGCCGCGCCAAGATCGGCATGTACATCGCGCTCCGGCTGCTGCGCGACGGCGCGCACACCACGATCACGACGCGCTTCCCGAAGGACGCCATCCGCCGCTTCAAGGCCATGGAGGACTCCGCGGACTGGCTGCACCGGCTGGAGGTCGTCGGCATCGACCTGCGCGACCCGGCGCAGACCGTGGCCCTCGCCGAGCAGGTGTCCGCGGCGGGCCCGCTCGACGTCCTGATCAACAACGCGACGCAGACCGTACGCCGGCTGCCCACGGCGTACGCCGCCCTCGTCGACGGCGAGAGCGCCCCGCTGCCCGCCGGTGAGCTGCCCGCCCACCATGTGATCGGCGCCTTCAACTCCGGGGCGGTCGACGGGCTGGCAGCGCTGCCGATCGGCACCAGCGGCCTCGACGCGCAGAAGGTCGCCGACCTCGCCCTGGTCGCGGGCAACGCCAGCGTCGCCCGGCATCTCGACGGCACCGCCATCGACGCGGGCGGACTGGTCCCCGACGTGGTGGACACCAACACCTGGGTGCAGACCATCGAGCAGATCTCCCCGGTGGAGCTGCTCGAGACCCAGCTCTGCAACTACACCTCGCCGTTCATCCTGATCAGCGCGTTGCGGCCGGCCATGGCCGAGGCGGCGCGGCGGGCGAGGAGCGGGCGCTCGTACGTGGTGAACGTCTCGGCGATGGAGGGTGTCTTCGGCCGCGGCTACAAGGGTGCGGGGCATCCGAACACCAATGCCGCCAAGGCCGCGATGAACATGGTCACGCGGACCAGCGCGCAGGAGATGTTCCAGACCGACGGGATCCTGATGACGTCCGTCGACACCGGGTGGATCACGGACGAGCGGCCGCACTTCGACAAGCTGCGACTGGCGGAGGAGGGGTTCCACGCGCCGTTGGATCTTGTCGATGGGGCGGCGCGTGTCTATGACCCGGTGGTGCGCGGCGAGGCCGGTGAGGATGTGTACGGGGTCTTCCTGAAGGATTACGCGCCGGGTAAGTGGTGAGTTCTTCGGGTGGGTTCCCGCGCCCCTTCAGGGCGTGGTGCGTGCCGTTCTCACACTCGTGCCGCCGTCCACCAGGAGGTCCGTGCCCGTGATCCACTCGGACTCGTCCGAGCACAGCCACAGGACCGCCCTTGCCACGTCCTCCGGTTCGCCGATGCGGCCGAGGGGGAGGGACGCCGCGACCGTCCTCTCCTTCGGTTCCCATACGAACCGTGCCATCTCCGTCCGTACCAGGCCGGGGGAGACCGAGTTGACCCGGACTCCCGGGCCCAGTTCGCCCGCGAGTTGTCGGGTGAGGTGGAGGAGGGCCGCCTTGCTGGTGCCGTAGGCGCCGACGTCGGGGCCCACGTGACCCGCGCCCTCCGTGCAGATGTTGATCACGCTCCCGCCGTGCTCCCGCATCCAGCCGTGCCAGGCGCACTGCACCAGTCGGAGCGGAGCCTCGACGTTGACGGTGAACGCCTCGCGCCACAGGGCCGGGTCGGCGTCCATGAGGGGGCCGTACGGCTGGTTCGTCGCCGCGTTGTTGACGAGGACGTCGAGGCGGCCGAAGGTGCGCAGGCACAGGTCGGTGAGCGCCTCCGGGTGGCCGGGGTCCGCGACGCCTCCCGCGAGGCCCACTCCGCCCAGCTCCTGGGCGGCCCGCCGGACCTCGTCCGGGTTCCGGGCGCTCACGCACACGTGCGCCCCCGCGTCCGCCAGCGCCCGGGCCACCGCCCGGCCGATGCCCCGGGTGGCGCCCGTGACGACGGCGGCCCTGCCCTGCATGCCGTACGAGGACGTCATCGGCGTACGGTCTCACGGCCCGCCGTCAATCGACAGCCCCGAGACGTGAGGTGTGTCCGGCCACCAGTTCCAGGACCGTCCGCCAGTCCTCCAGGACGCCCGCGTCGACGCCCGGGGAGCGGCCGTCCTCGTCGGCCTGGTGGAGGCGGGCCAGATCGTCGTCGCAGCCGCGCCAGGGGTGCAGCCGCAGCAGATGGGCCACCCGCGGGCCGAGGAGAGGGCGTACGGCCCGCGCGGTGCGCTCCGCGCGGGCGGTGGGGTCGGCGGGGCGCAGGAGCCGGCCGATGGGGTGGACGAGGCCGGTGAGCTGGAGTTCCTTGTCCGCGGGGCGACTTCGCCGCAGCAGCGCCGCCGTCTGCAGCGCGTGGTCGTGCAGATCGACCCCGTGGGCCGGACCGCCCGGGGACTCGGGTACGCCCCGGCAGGCGTACAGCAGGTCCATCAGCTCCTCGACACTGCGCAGCTCCATGCGTCAGTCCTCCCGCGAGCCAGCCGTTCGGGACCTCAGCAGATCATGGCGTGCTTGCGACCGGGCGAACGGCACTTGAACGACGCGGCGCGGGTCGCCGCGCGGAAGAGATGTACGCCGGACGGGTGAACTCAAACGGCGCGAAACCACCGAAAAGGGTTCAATTCCCCTACGGGGACACGTGAGTGACGCGCCATGGTTACCCTAAATTTTCAGCGCTATCGAGCGGTGCCCCGCTCATTTGGTTAGTCTGTATCGGACGGACAGCAGGACGGAGTGCCACCCACACCCACCGTCCGTCTGGGACACGCCGGTTCACAACGGCCAGCTCTCCTCGGAGTCATCGGCACCACCGCGTCGCCACCGGCTCCAGCCAGACCTCAGGGAGCGTTGAGCGCCGGACCGCAGACTGGCCGGCACGCCCCGAGGGTGACCCGACACATAAGGAGTGCGCGGTGACACCGGAGAAGACGAATCGCGAACAACGCCCCAAGGAACGCACGGAGCGCGCCGGCCGCAGGGCCGGCGAGATCGGCAGCCTCGACGTGTGGGCGCGCTCCGCCCCGATCCGCCTGGCCGGCTACGAGGACGACCTCGCCGAGGACCACATCCTGCCCAGCGTGGACTGAGCCGCCCGGCCGCTCTCGCGATCCTTCGACGCCATGGGCGTGCGCGCACCCCGGCCCACGCCCATGCAGCCCCCGGCCGCCTTCCTCAGTCGAGCGGCGCCGTCCGCCGCCAGGGACGCAGCCCCTCCAACTGCTCCGCGACCCGCAGCAGTTCCGCCTCCGCCCCCGGCCTCCCCACCAGTTGCACGGAAGCCGGCGCACCCGAGGCAAGCGTGCCGAACGGCACCGCCATCGCGGGCCAGCCGGTCAGGTTCCACGGCGGCGTCAGCGGCGAGTAGTTCGTGTTGACCAGCACATTGCGCAGCCAGCCCCGCTCGTGCCACGGCTCCGACTTCGGCGAACGCCGCGCGAGCGCGGGGGTGAGCAGGACGTCGTACTCCTCGAAGAACGGCTCCAGGCGCCGACGCAGCTCATCCCGCGCCGAGCCGCCCCGCACCCCGTTCACGAAGCGTCGGCCGAGCGCGGCGTGCACCCGGGTGCGGCGGGTGAGCAGGCGCGCGTCCAGACCCGCCGCGTCCACGGACGTGCCCGCCGTCCAGTGGGCGAGCGAGGTCACTCCCAGCGAGAGGGGGAACCGCGGATCGGCCCGCCGCACCTGGTGGCCCGCCTTCATCAGCACCCCGGCCGCGTCCCGCGCCGCCTCCGCGAACGGGGCGCTCACCGTGACACCGGCCAGCGGGCTGCGCACCGACACCGCGATCCTCAGCGCCCCCGGTTCCGCCTCCCGCCGTACGGCCCCGGTGTCGTCCGCCAGGACCGACAGCATCAGCCGGGCGTCCTCGACGGTCGTGGCCAGCGGGCCGTTCTCCGACATCCCGAACCAGTCGCCGTCGCCGATGCCCGCCGGCACCACCCCGTGCCCCGGCTTGATGGTCACCAGACCGCAGTTGGCGGCGGGTATCCGCAGCGAGCCCATGCCGTCGTTGCCCAGCGCGATCGGCGCCATCCCGGCGGCCACCGCCGCGGCGCTGCCGCCGGACGAACCGCCCGCCGTGCGTGAGGTGTCCCAGGGGTTGCGGGCCGTACCGTGCACGCCCTCGGTGGTGCCGAAGACACACAGCTCCGGCACGTTCGTCAGGCCCACGACCACCGCGCCCGCCGCCCGCAGCCGGGCCACCGTCACATGGTCGGCGTCCGCCGGAGTGTCCGGGGTGGCCGCCGAGCCGACCCGCGTCGACTCGCCCCGCACCGGCAGATTGTCCTTGACCGCCACCGGCACCCCCGCCAGCGGCAGTTCGGCCAGGTCGGACCGGGCGGCCACCTCGTCGGCCTCGGCGAGCGCGGCCTCGGCCCGCACCACCCGGAACGCCCCGATCCGGCCGTCCAGCCGTTCGATCCGCGCGAGGTGCTCCGCCACCACCTCCCGCGGGGTGACCCGCTTCTCCCGCACGGCTGCGGCGATCTCGACGGCGGTCCGGCCGACCCAGCTGGTCACGGCGACTCCCTGGCGCTACTCGTGAGTACGTAGGGAGAAACCATGCCTCGCGGGGCCGCGCGCGTCGAGAGGCCACCGCACACATCGGTCAGGAAGCCACCTGTGCTCGCAGCCACTCCTCCACCGCGCCCACGTGCGCGGCCGCCGCCGCGCGGGCCGCCTCCGGATCACGGGCCGCGAGGGCGCGATGGATCGCGGCGTGCTCGCGCCGGGTGCGGTCGAAGGCGCCCTCCTCGCGGTAGCCGCGCCACACCCGGGCCCGGAAGGTCCGCGAGGACAGGCCCTCCAGGATCGCCGCCATCGTCTCGTTGCCCGCCGCCTCGGCGATCGCCCGGTGGAAGGCGAGATCGTGGGCCAGGATCTCCTCCGGGTCCTCCGTGGCGTTCATCGCCGCCAAGTGGCCCTCCACCTCGGCCAGTTGACCGGTGGTGATCCGCGCGGCGGCCTGCGCGGTCGCCGTCGACTCCAGGACCCGCCGCACCTCCAGCAGCTCCGCCAGACGCGGGCCGCGCGAGAGATCGGCGACGACCCCGAACGTCTCCAGCAGATCACCTGCCTGGAGCTGGGTGACGTAGATCCCCGAGCCGTGCCGCGCCTCCAGCACGCCGAGGACCGTCAGCGCCCGGATCGCCTCCCGCATCGAACTGCGGGAGATGCCGAGCTGGACCGCGAGGTCCCGCTCGGTCGGCAGCCGCTGGCCCGGCTCCAGCAGCCCCTCGCCGATCATCGCCTTGATCCGCTCGATGGCGCGCTGCGTCACCGTGCCCTTGGGGGCGGCGCTCCTGCCCTGCCGCGGCTCTTCCACGTGCTCTCTCCTGTCGCCGGTCCGCGCAGTCTAACCATCGATGTGGTCCGACCACTTGGGTCAATACCGCCTCTTGGCCCCGGCCGCGGGCTGTTGCGGGAGGGAAGTGGTCTGATAAATATGCGGCTGTCGCACGAAGTACGCCCAGGTGCCGTTGCACGAAGCCCGTCAGACGAGGAGCCGGCCGATGGCCCCGCCGACCACCGCCCGCGTCACCGCGGTCGACACCCACGACATCCGCTTCCCCACCTCGCGCGAGCTCGACGGGTCCGACGCCATGAACCCGGACCCCGACTACTCGGCCGCCTACGTCGTGCTGCGCACCGACGCCGCCGACGGCCATGAGGGGCACGGCTTCACCTTCACGATCGGCCGGGGGAACGAGGTGCAGGTCGCCGCCATCGAGGCCCTGCGCGCACACGTGGTCGGCCGGTCCCTCGACGCGCTCTGCGCCGACCCCGGCACGCTCAGCCGCGACCTGGTCGGCGACAGCCAACTGCGCTGGCTCGGCCCCGAGAAGGGCGTGATGCACATGGCGATCGGCGCGGTCGTCAACGCCGTCTGGGACCTCGCCGCCAAACGGGCGCGGAAGCCGCTGTGGCGGCTGCTCGCCGAGGCCGACCCCGCCTGGCTCGTCAGCCAGATCGACTTCCGCTATCTCACCGACGCCCTCACCCCCGACGAGGCCCTCGCCCTGCTGCGCCGCGGCAAGGAGGGCGCCGACGGGCGCACCGCGCACCTGCTGGAGCGCGGCTACCCCGCCTACACCACCTCCGCCGGCTGGCTCGGCTACGACGACGAGAAGCTGACCCGGCTCGCCGGCCGGGCCGTCGCCGACGGCTTCCGGCAGATCAAACTGAAGGTCGGCGCGGACCTCGCCGACGACATACGGCGCTGCCGTGCCGCCCGCGCCGCCGTCGGCCCCGGCATCCGGCTCGCGATCGACGCCAACCAGCGCTGGGACGTCGACGAGGCGATCCGCTGGACCCGCGCCCTCGCCGAGTTCGACCCGTACTGGATCGAGGAACCCACCAGCCCCGACGACATCCTCGGCCACGCCGCCGTCCGCCGGGCCGTCGCCCCCGTCAAGGTGGCCACCGGCGAACACGTCCAGAACCGCGTCGTCTTCAAACAGCTCCTCCAGGCCGGCGCCCTCGACGTTCTCCAGCTCGACGCCGCCCGCGTCGGCGGCGTCAACGAGAACCTGGCGATCCTGCTGCTCGCCGCCAAGTACGGCGTCCCGGTCTGCCCGCACGCGGGCGGCGTGGGCCTGTGCGAACTCGTCCAGCACCTGTCGATGTTCGACTACGTCGCCCTCACCGGCACCACCGAGGACCGGGTCATCGAGTACGTCGACCATCTGCACGACCATTTCCTGGACCCGGTCGTGATGCGGGCGGGCCACTACGCGGCGCCCACCGCGCCGGGGTTCTCGGCGGCCATGCGCCCCGAGTCGATCGAGCGCTACACCTACCCGGGCGGCACCTTCTGGGCCGCCGACCTCGCAGGACGCAAGGAGAACGTGGCGTGAGCGACTTCGCAGGGCTGAGCGCCCTGGTGACCGGCGGCGCGTCCGGCATCGGCCGGGCCACCGCCGAGCTGCTGGCCGAGCGCGGCGCCAGGGTCGCCGTCCTCGACCTCGATCCCTCGGGCGTCGACGAACCGCTCCTCGCCCACCGCGCCGACGTCACCGACGACGCCTCCGTACGGGAGGCGGTCGCGGCGGCCGTCGCCGACCTCGGCGGCCTGGACGTCCTGGTCAACAACGCGGGCATCGGCGCCCAGGGCACCGTCGAGGACAACGACGACGCCGAATGGCACCGCGTCCTCGACGTCAACGTCGTCGGCATGGTCCGCGTGGCCCGCGCCGCCCTGCCCCACCTGCGCCGCTCCCGGCACGCGGCGATCGTCAACACCTGCTCCATCGCCGCCACCGCCGGCCTGCCGCAGCGGGCGCTGTACAGCGCGACCAAGGGCGCGGTGTACTCGCTCACCCTCGCCATGGCCGCCGACCACGTCCGCGAGGGCATCCGCGTCAACTGTGTCACCCCCGGCACCGCCGACACCCCGTGGATCGGGCGGCTGCTGGACGCGGCCGACGACCCGGCCGCCGAACGCGCCGCCCTGGAGGCCCGCCAGCCCACCGGCCGCCTCGTCAGCGCCGCCGAGGTCGCGGGAGCCGTCGCCTACCTGGCGAGCCCGCTCTCCGGCGCCACCACCGGCACCTCCCTCGCCGTGGACGGCGGTATGCAGGGCCTGCGGCTGCGCCCGGCGGCGGCCCGGTGAACGCCCTCGGCCGCAGCCCCGTCCAGGTCACCGGACTGGCCCTCGGTGCCGCGCCCCTCGCCAACCTCTACACCGAGGTCTCCGAGGAACAGGCGTACGACACCGTCGCCGCCGCCTGGCGCCACGGTGTGCGCTACTTCGACACCGCACCGCACTACGGACTGGGCCTGTCCGAACGCCGCCTCGGCGCCGCCCTGCGCGAACACCCGCGCTCCGCGTACACCGTGTCGACGAAGGTGGGCCGCCTCCTGGAGCCCCGCGCGGACGGCGGCGACGACCTCGCCAACGGTTTCGCGGTGCCCGCCACCCACCGCCGTGTCTGGGACTTCAGCGCCGACGGCGTACGCCGCTCCCTGGAGGCCTCCCTCGAACGCCTCGGCCTCGACCGCGTCGACGTCGTCTATCTGCACGACCCCGACGACCACGCCGAACAGGCCTTCCGCGAGGGCTACCCCGCACTGGAGAGGCTGCGCTCCGAGGGCGTGGTCGGGGCGATCGGCGCGGGCATGAACCAGGCGGAGATGCTCACCCGGTTCGTCCGCGAGACGGACGTCGACGTGGTGCTCTGCGCGGGCCGCCACACCCTGCTCGACCGGAGTGCCGCCGTCGAGCTGCTGCCCGCCGCCGCCGAACGGGGCGTCTCCGTCGTCATCGGCGGCGCCTTCAACTCCGGGCTGCTCGCCGACCCCGGGCCCTCGGCCACGTACAACTACGCACCCGCCCCGCCCGAGTTGCTCGACCGGGCCCTGCGGATGAAGGCGGTGGCCGACCGGCACGGCATCACCCTGCGCGCCGCCGCACTCGCCTTCTGCGCCGCCCACCCGGCGGTCGCGAGCGTCCTGGTCGGCGCCCGCTCGGCGGCGGAGGCCGACGACTGCGCGCGGCAGTTCGCCACCCCGGTCCCCGAGGCGTTCTGGCAGGAGCTGAGGGACACCGGACTGCTGCCGTCCGAGGAGCTGTCATGAAAGACATGAGGGAGCTGCCATGAGGGTCGCCCTGCACACCCGGGTCCGTGCCGACCGGATCGACGCCTACGAGACCGCGCACCGCGAGGTGCCGAAGGAGCTGACGGACGCCATCCGGGCCGCCGGAGCCTCCTCCTGGACCATATGGCGCAGCGGCACCGACCTCTTCCACGTCCTGGAGTGCGAGGACTACGCCCGTCTCCTCGCCGAGCTGGAGAAGCTGCCGGTCAACGTGGCCTGGCAGGCCCGGATGGCCGAACTCCTCGACGTGGTGCACGACTACTCCGACCAGGGCGCCGGCGCCGGCCTGCCCGTCGTGTGGGAGCTGCCGTGACCGTCGACGCCCACCACCACGTCTGGGACCTCTCCGTACGCGACCAGGACTGGATCGAGGCGGGCAGCCCGCTCCGCCGCGACTTCACGATCGAGGACCTGGCACCCCGGGCGCGGGCGGCCGGCGTCGACCGCACGGTGCTCGTCCAGACCGTCACCGTGGCCGAGGAGACCCCGGAGTTCCTCGCCCTCGCCGCCGCGCACGAGCTGATCGCGGGCGTCGTCGGCTGGACCGACCTCACCCGCCCGGACGTCACCGACGAACTCGCCCGGCTGCGCGCACTCCCCGGCGGCCGCTACCTCAAGGGCGTCCGCCACCAGGTGCAGGGCGAGCCCGACCCCGGCTGGCTGCTGCGCCCGGACGTCCGGCGGGGCCTGGCCGCCGTGGCCGGGGCGGGCCTGGTCTACGACCTGGTGGTCCTCCCGCACCAGCTGCCCGCCTGCACCGGCGCCGCGGCCGCCCTTCCGGAGCTCACCTTCGTCCTCGACCACCTGGGCAAACCCCCCGTCGCCTCCGGCGCGCTCGAGCCCTGGGCGTCCGACGTCCGCGCCCTCGCGGCCCTGCCCAACACCGTCTGCAAGCTCTCCGGCCTGCTCACCGAGGCCGACCTCGACCACTGGACCGTGGACGACCTGCGCCCGTACGCCGACACCGTCCTCGACGCCTTCGGTCCGGACCGGCTGATGTTCGGCTCCGACTGGCCGGTGTGCACCCTCGCCGCCCCCTACGGCGATGTGGCCGAGGTGACGGCCGCCCTGGTGAGCCCCACGGAACGCACACGGATCTTCGAGACCACCGCCGTCCGCGTCTACGGCCTCTGAGCCGCCGCCGTCAGCCGGGTGGGCGGCAGATACTCCCGCACATACGTCCGCTCCCAGCACGCGCCCGTCTCCCGCAGCTCCCGCCAGGTGGTGTACCGGTAGCGGAACAGACGGGCGCGCACGTACCGGGGCGGCGCACCGGGCGCGAAGGGGGAGCGGCGCAGCAGCCTCAGCGTGTCGTGGTCCTCCTCCAGCAGCCGTTCCACCAGCGCGCCGAACCACGGGCCGGCGTACGCCGGGGAGAGCGCCGCGAACCACATCAGCCAGTCCAGGCGCAGATGGTAGGGCGCGAACTGGCGCGGCCAGCGCCGGGGATCGCCCGGCTTGCCCCTGAACTCGTACTCCCGCCAGTCGGAGTCCTCCCGCGGTACGTCGTCCCGGGTGCCCTCGACCACCACCTCGTAGCGGATCCGGCTCACGCTGCCGAACGCGCCGTAGGTGTTGACCAGGTGCAGCGGGTCGAAGGAGCGGTTCATCACCTGGCGCCGGGAGAGCATGTTGACCACCGGGCGATGGCTCAGGAACACGAGCAGCGCCGCCACGGCGAGGACCACCACCTCGTACCAGAGCGGTGGACCGGCGAGCGGCCGGTGGTCCGAGGGCAGGGCCAGCGCGGGCACCGCCAGCACCACCGTGATCCAGTTCAGCCAGGAGAAGTTGCCCGACAGGATCAGCCACAGCTGGGTGAGGATCATCAGCGAGGCGGCCGCCGTGGCCACCGGCCGCGGAGCGAACAGCAGGAACGGCACGACGAGTTGGGTGAGGTGGTTGGCGGCGGCCTCCGCCTTGTGCAGGGGCCCCGGCAGCCGGTGGAAGAACCAGCTCAGCGGGCCGGGCATGGGCTGGGTCTCGTGGTGGTGGTACAGGCAGGTCAGCTTCCGCCAGCAGGCGTCGCCCCGCATCTTGATCAGCCCCGCCCCGAACTCCACCCGGAACAGCAGCCAGCGCACCAGGAAGAGCACCACGACGGGCGGGTCCACCTCGTCGTTGCCGAGGAACACCGCGAGGAAGCCGGTCTCCAGCAGAAGCGACTCCCAGCCGAACGAGTACCAGGTCTGGCCGACGTTCACGATCGACAGGTACAGCGCCCAGGGCACCAGCCACAGCAGCATCGCCACCCCCAGCGGGACCAGCCCGTCCAGGCCCGCCAGCAGCGCGGCCGACACCGCGCACCCCGCCCAGGCGCAGCCCGCGAACAGCCGGTCGGAGTAACGCCACTGGAACAGGCTGGGCGCGGCCCGGAACGGCACCCGCTCGACGTAACGCGGGACCGGCAGCATCCCGCGCTCGCCCAGCAGCGCACGGAACTGCAGGGCCGCCGTCAGGAACGCGACCAGGTACACACCGGCCAGCGCCCGCTGGAACACCAGGCGGCCGAGCCAGTAGTCGGGGGCGGTGAACCAGTCCACGGTCGTGCGCTCCTTCGCGTTCGTTCCGGCCATCGTGACGGTGCGTGTTCCCCGTCTTCCGTTTGCGTGACCCGGGAGAGTGAAGCAGACAATGGTGATCGAACAGCCCAGATCCTTCGGGAGGCAGAGGTGCGAGTACCCGTTGCGGCCCTCACCGCCTGCGCCCTGTCGGCGGTGCTTCTCGTCGCAGGCCGCAGTGGCGCCGAGGAGAGCCGCACCCCGGCGGAGACCGGGGTCGTCCTCCCGGCGACCGAGGACCAGGGCCTCTCCGAGGAGATCGGGCCCGAGTCCGTCCCCGAGATCCCCGACCGGCCCGACGGCGGCGGCCTCGTCCCGGACGGGCCCGACGAGTCCGACACCACCGAGCTGGTCGACGGCGTCGCCCTGAACTGACCGGGCACGGCCGGACCCTCCCGGGTCGAAGAATCGGACGAATCCTGGCAAGGTGGCCCCATGGTTGATCGGGGAGCGAGCGCCCTGTCACCCCTGGACGACTGGCCTGCCCACCCGGATCCGATCCTGGCGCTCAACCGCATGGGCAGCTTCGACTGGGACCTGGACTCGGGGCTGTTCCACATGGACGCCCGGGCCCACGAGATCTTCGACCTGCGGCCCGACGAATACGACGGCGACCCCGCCTCCCTCGCGATCCGGGTGCCGGCGAACGAGGGCATCCGGCTGGACGAGCTGGTCTCCCAGGCCATCAAGGACGGCAGCGAGAACTACGGCGCCTACTTCCGTATGCGGTTGCGCGACGGCACCCTGCGCTGGACCCACACCCAGGGCTACATCCGCCGTGACCGCACCGGCCGTCCGCGCCGGATCGTCGGGATCGTCCGCGACGCCACCGACGAGCTGAGCGACCTCGCCGCCCGCGACGAGGCGACCGCACTCGACGACGCCCGCCGCGAGCAGACCAACGTCGTCCAGCTCACCACCGCCGCCCTCGCGCACGCCCGGACCGTGCAGGACGTCATCGACGTCCTCAAGGACACCCAGGGCCTCACCCACCTCGGCGCCACCAGCCTCGTCATGGGTCTGGTCGAGGCCGGCCGGATCCGGCTGGTCGCCGAGGGCCCCGAGGGCAGCTTCGTCCCCGGCACCCTGGTCACCCGGATCGACGAGCCGTACCCGATGAGCGAGGTCGTCCGCACCCTCACCCCCCGCTTCATCGAGTCGGCGGACGAGTTCGCGGCCGGCTACCCCGTGCTGTGGCCGCACATCACCGACCTCAGGATCACCTCGGCGGCCTACCTCCCGCTGATCGTCCAGGCCCGCCCCATCGGCGCCATGGGCCTGCTCTACAGCAACCGCGAGGGGTTCACCCCGGAGGAGCGCAACATCCTCGTCGCCCTGGGCAGCAGCATCGCCCAGAGCCTTCAGCGCGCGATGTTCTACGAGCAGGAGAAGGACATCGCCCAGGGCCTCCAGCAGGCCATGCTGCCCCGCACCATCCCCAGCGTGCCCGGTGCCGACGTCGCCGTCCGCTACCGCGCCGCCACCATCGGCGGCACCCTCGGCCGCGACATCGGCGGCGACTGGTACGACCTGATCCCGCTGCCTGGGGGTACCCCCTCCGGGGGAGGCCGGGTCGGCGCCGTCATCGGCGACGTCCAGGGCCACGACACGCACGCCGCCGCCGTCATGGGCCAGCTGCGGATCGTCCTCAAGGCCTACGCCGCCGAGGGCCACACCCCGGCCACCGTCATGGCCCGCGCCTCCGTCTTCCTCCACGAACTCGACACCGACCGCTTCGCCACCTGCCTGTACGCGGAGGCCGACCTCTCCACCGGCGTCGTCCAACTGGTCCGCGCCGGACACATCGACCCCCTGCTGCGCGCCGCCGACGGAAGCTGCCGGCGCGTCCACGTCCCCGGCGGCCTGCCACTCGGGCTGTCCGCCGAGTTCGGCAGCCTCGAATACCCGGTCGGCACCATCGAGCTCGACCCCGGTCACACCCTGCTGCTCGCCACCGACGGACTGGTCGAACAGCCCGGCGCCGACCTCGACGACGGCATGCGCGGCCTCGCCGCCCTCATCGCCGCCGGCCCCGACGACGTACGCAGACTCGCCGACCAGTTGATCGACGTCGCCGAGGAGCGCGGCGGGGACGACGACGTGGCCCTGCTCCTGCTGCGCCGGCGGGGCCTCGACACCCCGCAGACCGGCGGACGGCTCCAGCAGCATGTCGCCCCCGGCGACCCGGAGGCCCTCACCGCCGCCCGGCACATGATCCGGGCCGCGGTCCGCGCCTGGGGCGCCCGCGACCGCGCCGACGAGATCGAACTCGTCGCCGACGAACTGATCACCAATGCCCTGATGCACACCGAGGGCGCCGCCATCGTCACCCTGCGGGTCCTCACCGGCGGCGACCGACGGCTGCGCGTCGAGGTCGAGGACTCCTCCAGCGCCCTGCCCCGCCGCCGCGAGGCCGGCGAGTCCGGGGTCTCCGGCCGCGGCCTGCTCCTGGTGGACCTGCTCGCCGACGTGTGGGGCGTGGAGGCGCGCGGCGGCGGCAAGTGCGTGTGGTGCGAGTTCGTCGTACGCGAGTCCCGGTGACCCCGCGTGGCACTCTGGACGTATGCCGGAACTCCCCGAGGTCGAAGCGCTGAAGGACTTCCTGACCGAGCACGTCGTCGGGCACGAGATCGTGCGCGTGCTGCCGGTGGCGATCAGCGTCCTGAAGACGTACGACCCTCCCGTCACGGCCGTCGAGGGGCACGAGGTCACCTCGGTGCACCGGTACGGCAAGTTCCTCGACCTGGAGACCGACGCCGGCCTCCATCTCGTCACCCACCTCGCCCGGGCCGGCTGGCTGCACTGGAAGGACCGACTGCCCGACGGCCCGCCCCGGCCCGGCAAGGGCCCCCTCGCCCTGCGGGTCGCCCTGGAGACGGGAGAGGGCTTCGACCTCACCGAGGCCGGCACCCAGAAGCGGCTCGCGGTGTACGTCGTCCCCGACCCCCGGCAGATCCCCGGAGTCGCCCGGCTCGGTCCCGACCCGCTCGCCGCCGACTTCGACGAGCCCCGCCTCGCCGGGCTCCTCGCGGGCGAACGCCGGCAGCTCAAGGGCGCGTTGCGCGACCAGAGCCTCCTCGCGGGCGTCGGCAACGCCTACAGCGACGAGATCCTGCACGCCGCGAGAATGTCCCCCTTCAAACTCGCTGCCTCCCTGAACCCGCAGGAGGTCCACACCCTCTACGAGGCCCTGCGCACCACCCTCACCGAGGCGGTCGAGCGGTCGCGGGGGCTGGCGGCCGGGCGGCTGAAGGCGGAGAAGAAGAGCGGGCTGCGCGTCCACGGCCGCACGGGTGAGGCGTGTCCGGTGTGCGGCGACACCATCCGCGAGGTCTCCTTCAGCGACTCCTCGCTCCAGTACTGCCCCACCTGCCAGACCGGCGGCAAGCCGCTCGCCGACCGGAGGCTCTCCCGGCTGCTGAAATGACGGCGGGTGGCTCGCTGGCTCGCGGGCGGCGGGGCGGGCCGGGTTCGGTCGGGCCGGGGCCGGGGTTCACCAGATGCTGTTGGCGACGGGGTAGGCGATCGCCAGGACCACGCCCACGACCAGCGCCGGGACGGCCAGCAGCCGTGCCGTCCACACCACCGACCTGGTGGTGCTCGCCGTGGACGGCGGGTAACGGCCGGGGCGCAGCACCAGGTCGCGCCGGGCGAGCGCGCACAGCAGCAGCGCCACGGCGGCCGTGACCAGCGAGACGATCAGCGCCGTGAGCATCCCCGAGTCACTGATGTGGGCCCCGAGGTCGCCCTTCAGATCGCGCAGCGCCTGCACGGCCGACCTCCCCTTGTAGACGGCCCGCGCCGCCGTGCCGACCGAGGCGACGGCCAGGACCAGCCCCGCCCCGGCGAGCACCGGCGCCCGTTGCGAGGGCTGGACCCGGGTACGGCCCCCGGTTCCGGCCGCGGGACGGGGCGCCCCCACGGACACGGCGGCCCGCTGCGGTCCCGTCGCGGGCCCTTGGACCGGCGTGGACTCCTGAGCCGGCGTCGACGCGGCTCGGGCCGACGGGGCGGTCGCGTGCCGACGGGCCGGGGCTTCGCCGCCCTCGCCCTGCCCCGCACGGGCGTCGGCCGCACGCCGCCGCCCCCACTTCCGGCCCCGCGGGCCCCGCCCCGGGCCGTCGCGCTCCGGGACCGTCCGGGTTCCGGCCCCGCCGGTGCCGTCCGACGCGGTACGGCGCTCCCCGTCGTCGGCATCCCCGGGCGGGGGACGCTCTCCGCCCCCGTGCGGCCCCGGCGCCACGGCGTGCCCCCCGCCTTCGCCGGTGATCGTGGGAGCGTGACCGTGGACTCCCTGCGGTACGGCACGACCCGCGCCGCCGGTGTCCTTCGGGGCGGGAGGGGCCCCGTAGGCCCCTGGCGCCACGGCATGCCCCTTGCCGCCGCCGCCCGTCGGCGCGGCCGGGGCCCCGCCTCCATGGCCCCCGCCGGGCAGGGGGCGGTCTCCGTCTGCTCCGACGCCCGGGGGTGCCGTGGGGGCGCCGACCGCGCCGCCGCTCTCCGGCGCGCCGCCCTCCGTCCCTGCCGGCACGGCACGCCCCGTGCCCGCTCCGGTTCCCTCTCGCACGGCGTGGCCCGGGCTCCCGTGGACCCCGCCTTCGCCGATCCCCTCCGGCACCGTATGGATCCCGCTCCGTCCGCCGCTCCGCTCCTGGCGTCCGGCGGACACGGTCGCCTCCCGGGCCCGTTCCCTCACCGACGGCGGTGGGGGAGGCGGCGGGGGCGGCGGCTCCGGCTCCGGTTCGGGCAGGGGGGCCGGGGCCGGGACGATCTCCGCCTCCACGGGGAGCGTCACCTCGCCGGTGATCCCCTTCAGCAGCAAGTCTCCGCTCAACCGGCCCGCCCTGGACGTGTCGACGCCGATGTCCAGTCCCTCGGGCGACTCCTCGGCGGACAGCCAGTCGCCCGCCGGCGGATTCGGATGCGGGGTGCAGGCGCGGGCCAGGGGCGGGCCGAGCAGATGGACCGGTCGGTGCGGGGTCTCGGAGTGCTGCGGCACGCGGCCGAAGTCCAGCCGCACCGGATCGGGCCGCAGCTCGGAGTCGGCGAGGGCCTTGCGCGCCTCGTCCGAGACCACCCGGATGTCGTTCTGGACGATCTCCTCCAGCGCGTCGCGGGCACCCAGCGCCTTGGCGAGGTCCGTGCTCTCCGTCCACGCGTGCAGCTCCGCCACCGCGCCCAGCCGGGTGTAGAAGTTGGCGGCGTCCATGGCCTTGCGCAGGGCCGGCGGCACCGGCTTGGCCACGATGCGCCGGCGCCGGCTGTGCGCGAGGTACATGTCGCCCTGCATGTCGACGGTGCGGCCCGGCGTCTGGTGCGGGCTCTGCTGCCGGACATGGTCGAAGACGTACTCGTACAGCTCGTCCAGGGACACCTCGCCGTCCGCGTCGAGGTCGGCGTCCCCGGTGGTCAGGCCCTCCACCACCGCGTGCGTGAACACGGACGGCCGCGGCGCGGCGGTCCGGGTGAGCTGGGTGCCCTCGAAGGCGTACTCCATGGAGTTGGAGGCGGTGATCACGGCCCAGCCCCGTCCGCCGCCGAGTCTCTCCCCGGCGAAGGACTCCAGCACATGGACGTCCCCCGCGGCGCGCACCGAGGACGAACCCCGGGAGAAGGCGCCGCCGTAGCAGCAGTCGAGGAACAGCACGGTCCGCTTGGCCCGGGTGCGGAACATGCAGTGGCGGACGAACTGGGCCGAGACGGCCGTCGCCTCGAGCAGCCGGGGCTCAGTGTCCCGGGCCGCGAAATAGAGGGATCCGGATTCGCTTTTCAGGCCGTGACAGGAGAAGTGCAGCATCAGCGTGTCCTCGCGGCCGCCCTCGGAAAAGAACCGCTCGATGCCGCGCCGGATGGCGTCCACCCGCTCGTTTCTCAACACTTCCACATCGAAATCGCCGACCTCCGGATCGCCCAGGACTTCCGCGAGGGAGACGGCGTCCTGCGCCGGCGCCCGCAATTGTCCGAGACCCTGGTCGTCGTACCGGTCATTGGCGATGATCAGCGCGTGCCGGGTGGTGGTCATGGCTCACGCCTCGATCGGGGAATGGCGTCGGACGAACAGGTCGAACGCCTCCGACACCTGTTCCGTGGTCGCCTCGGAGATCTCGAGCTCGTCGTCGTCCAGGGTCAGTCGCAGGGCGGGGCGGGTGCCCCGGCAACGGCCGCGCCACTCCCGGATGGCGTTCATGACCTGGGAGAGTCCGGCGGCGGAGCTGCCCAGGCTCACCAGCAGGGCTCCGATCGTGGTGATGTCCACGGCGCGGGCACCGGGCGGGAGGGTCTCCTCGCCGGTGACCGTGGTGACGTCGTCGACGTCGAGCTGCAGCAGTTCGGCGCGCAGAAAGCCGGTCAGTTCCGCGATGTCCTCGGCTTCCGCGCCTTCCTCGGTCAGAAGGATTCGCAAAGTCTTTTCCATCGGTGGCTCCACGTCTCGACAACAAGTTTCTGCCGAAACGCGCGCCGCCGCAAATCACGCTTTCACATGGATATCTGCGGGCGGAAAGACCCTGGAATCACTGTCCGGGAACGAGGTTGAATTCGACACGTATGCGATCCGGTGCGACGCCGATGGGATGCCGATCCGATGCCGAAGTGACCTGAACTCACTTCGGGGCGGCATCACTGGGCGGGCAGGGTGACCAGATGCTCGCCCTCGGCGGTGCGCAGCTCGTAGCGGGCGACCTCCTCGGGGTGGTAGGCGGTGCCGCCCTTCATCGTGTTGGGGCGGGCGTCGTGCAGCGGGACGTTCCAGCTCGTGACGGTCTGCTCGGAGCCGTCGTGGCCGACGGCGATCAGCCGGCAGTCGCGGGGGCCCGCGCCGTCCTTCACCTTGAGCTCGATGTCGCTGCCCCAGGCCTCGTCCTCGATGGTCACCTGCGCCCACACACCCGACTTCTCGTCGGTGGCCGTGACCCGCACCGCGTCCTCACTGTCGTCACCGCCCGCCATCATCGCGACCGCGGGGCCGACGAGCGCGATCACCACGGAGGCCGCCAGGGCGAACATCACCCGTCGGCGGACCGCCCGGTGCCGGACGGCCACCTCGGCGAGCAGTTTGTCCAGCATCCGCGGCCCGGGCCCCGCGAAGGGGTGCACGCTGCGCGGCGTGGCCCGCCGGTAGAGCATCATCTGACGCGCCGTGGGGCCGAACTCGGTGACCTGTGCCGCGCATTGAGGACACTCCATGAGGTGGTCCTCGAAGCGGAAGGCCTCCGCCTCGTCCAGCACGCCGAGCGCGTACGCGCCGACGTCGCGATGCCTCTCCAGGGACCTCATCCGAAACCTCGTGCCGTTGAGTGCCAGTGGGGTTACTCCTTGCTCCCACCGGTACGGACCAGGCACACGAATCACTCAGGCGCGTACCGAATCGTGACCCAGATGTTCGGAGCGGTCGGGCACGCGGATTGGTCGGATTCTAAAAAAGATGGATCGCGAGGTGTCCGAGGGGCAGTCCGAGCTGCCACGCGGGCGTCCAGACCTTGGGTCCCTCGTCCTCGCCGACCCCGGCGGAGCCGCCCGGGACCGCGTTGAGGTCGGGGGCGAGCAGCTCGGTCTCCTCCAGCCAGCGCCAGGCGGCCTCGGCCAGTTCGAGATCGGGCGAGGGGCCGTCCGACTCCTTCGCCTCGGCCCTCACTTGGGACATACGTTCCTCGACCCAGTCCTGCCAGGGCTGGTCGTACGCCGTGAGCGAAAGCCAGGTCTCCAGCTGGGTGACGACCCGGATGCCGGGCAGCTCGCCGTCGGTGTCGGAGAGGAAGATGGTGAGGGCCAGGGCGTCACGCCCGGCGCGGAACTCGAAGGACGTCGGCGGCATCAGATCGCCGGTCCGCAGCAGTTCGTCGGCGATGTACTCGGCGTACAGCCAGGCCATGGGGACGGTCAGTTCGCCGCCGCCGGCGCCGTCCGTGCTCTGGTGACCTCTGTGCAGCATCCCTTCCTGCCTTCCTCCGGTGCGTGCGCGTCGCCCGTCGCCGGGCCCCTGGAGTCCGGTGGCCGGCCCCCAGTCCGGAACACGGATAAGGACACCCGATTACTCAACCGGGGTCCTCGGCAAGGCGCTTTGCGAAGGCTTGACTCGGCCGTGGGTTTCAGCCCAGGTCGGGCGCGTATCCGGGAAGCACCCGGCGCAGGGCGCGCAGCGCGTAGAACGCGCGGGACTTCACGGTACCGGGTGGGATGCCGAGGGCCTCGGCGGCCTCCGCCACACTCGCCCCCTGGAAGTACACGAGCACCAGGACTTCACGGTGTTCGGGAGTGAGTGTCTTCACAGCCTCGCGCACATCGAGGGCGGCGGCCGCCCGTTCGGCGTGGTCGGCGCAGACCGGGGCGTTCTCCAGCACCGCGTCCCCGACCTCCGGCGGCCGCGCCTGCCGGGCCCGCCGCGCGTCTATCGCGAGCCGCCGTCCTACGGTGAGCAGCCAGGGCCGTACGGAGTCGAAGGTGTCGGCGCGCAGGGCCTCGGGATGCTGCCAGGCGCGGACGAGGGTCTCCTGGACGAGGTCCTCGGCCCGCTGGCGGTCGCCGTCGCAGAGCCTCAGCAGCAGCGCGAAGAGCGGCCGGCCGTGCTCGCGCTGCAGCGCGGCGAGTTCGTGTTCGGCGGTCGTCTTCGTGGCGGCGAGGGCGGTTCCGGCGTTCATGGGCGTATGGCACCGCAAGGCACCGGTCGCGGACAGGGCGCGCACACGGCTCTGCGACGGACGGTCGATCGCGTCGACGAACGGTTCGACGAACGGTCGGGGGCTACGCCGATCGGGCGCCCCCTCGGGAGCGGCGGGGCGGTCCCTCCGGAGGCATTTGCTAGGAGTGAAGCGTGCGTAAATATGACAATCCATCCGAAGTGGGGTGACCCATGATCGTCGCACGCAGGCACGCGGTGGCGCTGGCCGTGACCGCCCTCCTCGCCGCCGGTGCCGCATGCCAGGCCCATGAGCGCGAGGGGCGGTTGCCCCAGCGGCCCGGGCCCCCGGCCGCCTCCGCCGCCCGCGGCTTCACCCTCGTGGCCTCCGGCGACGTCCTCCCGCACAGCTCGGTCATCGAACGCGCCCAGTTCGACGCCGGCGGCGCCGGATACGACTTCCGCCCCATGTTCGAGGACGTCAAGCCCGTCGTCACCGGCGCCGATCTGGCGCTGTGCCACATGGAGACCGTGTACGGGGCGAACGGCGTCTACAGCGGCTACCCGGTCTTCAGGTCCCCGCCGGAGATCGCCCAGGCCCTCGCCGCCACCGGCTACGACGGCTGCTCCACCGCCTCGAACCACAGCCTCGACGACGGTGCCGCCGGAGTGCAGCGCACCCTGGACGCCCTCGACGGGGCCGGCGTACGGCACGCGGGCACCGCCCGCTCCCGGGCCGAGGCCGACGCGGCCGCCCTGCTGCACGCCGGCTCCGCCGAGGTCGCCCACCTCGCCTACACGTACGGCACCAACTCCCCGGTGCCCGCGGAGCAGCCGTGGACCGTCGACCTCATCGACGAGCACCGCATCCTCGCCGACGCCCGGGCCGCCCGGAAGGCGGGCGCCGACGTGGTCGTCGTCTCCCTGCACTGGGGCACCGAGTGGCAGGACGCGCCGGACGACGGCCAGCTCGCCCTCGCCCGCACCCTCACCGCCTCCCGCACCGCGGGCCGCCCCGACATCGACCTGATCCTCGGCACGCACGCCCATGTCCCGCAGGCGTACGAGAAGGTCAACGGCACCTGGGTCGTGTACGGCATGGGCGATCAGATCGCCGGTGAGATGTTCAACCACCAGGGCGCCGAGGATCCGCGCGGCAACGAGTCCACCGTCGCCCGCTTCACGTTCGTACCGCCCAAGAGGCCCGGCGGTCGCTGGGAGGTGGCGAAGGCGGAGTTCCTGCCGCAGATGTTCGACGTCGACGCCGGCCGCGTGGTGAACCTCAACCGGGCGATCGAGCGGGGCGCCGGGGTGACGGGTGTGCGCGACCGGATCCGCACCGTCGTGCTGGGCCGGGGGGCGGCCAAGGACGGGCTGGTGATGGGGGAGTAGGCGACGTGCCCGGTGCGGGCGCCGTGTCAGTCCTCGACGTCGACGTGGTCGAACGTCTTCAGCATCTCCGTCAGCACCCGCACGCAGGCCCGTACCTCGGCGTCGGTGAGATCACCGCCGACCTGGCGGTTCAGGGCGTGCTCACGGTCGAGGACGGTGGCGATGAGCGTCTCGCCCTCCTCGGTGATCCGGATCAGCGAGGACCGCTGGTGCGCGGGGTTGGGCACGCTCTCCACCCAGCCGTGCGCCGCCGCGTCGTTGACCATGCGCTGGACGAACTGCCGGCTCAGCGCCATGACCCGGCCCATCTGCGGCACCGTCAGGTCGCCCTTCCTGCGCAGCAGGTCCAGCACCGAGCGCACCCCGACCGAGGCGCCCTCGACCTCCTCGCCCTGCTCCACCTTGCGCAGCGCGCGCCGGTAGAGCGGGCCGACGAGATCGAACACCTCGGCCAGACGCCGGCCCAGTTCGTCGGGGGGAAGGGGGGTGTCGTGGGCGGTGTCGTTCACCCCCACATCATGCACGCCCCCCACGTCATGCACGCCCCCCACGTCATGCCCGCCCCCACCATGCACGCACCGCGTCATGACAACCCGGTTGTCAAAATCCCGGGAAGATGACACCTTGGTTGTCATGACTGCTGTTGCGGAACCGAAGTACTTCCCCTCCTCCGACGGCGACCTCGCCTACCACGAGGCAGGTGAGGGCAACCTTCTGGTCCTCGTCCACTCCGGATTCGTCGACCACCGTGTCTTCGACGCCCAGATCCCCGCCCTCGCCGAGACCCACCGGGTGATCGCGCCGGACGTGCGCGGCCACGGCTCCTCCGCCAACGCGAGCCGGCCGTTCCGCTGGACCGACGACCTCGCCGAGCTGCTGCGCCACCTCGACGCGGGCCCCGCCGTGCTCGTCGGCGTCTCGATGGGCGGCGTCATCGTGAGCGACACCCTGCTGGAACACCCGGAGCTGGTCCGGGCGGCCGTCGTGTGCGGCGCCTCGACGGGGGAGTTCCAGGACTCCGACCCCTGGCACCAGCGGATCCAGGCCGAGATCGCCCGCACCCTCGCGGTCGGTGACCTCGAAGGCTGGCTGAAGGCCTTCCTGGCCTACGTCCCGGGCCCGCACCGCACCCTCGACGCCATCGACCCGGACATCCCGCGCCGACTGCGCGAGATGGCCCTGCACACCCTGTCCAAGCACACGCCCGGCGAGAAGGACCGGCTGGTGCGGGTGACGGACACCTGGTCACGGGTGCCGAAGATCGACGTCCCGGTGCTCACCCTGAACGGCGCTCTCGACACCGCCGACGTGATCACGGCGGCCCAGCGGCTCGCCGACTCCGTGCGGCACGGGCGCGCCGTGCTCATCGACGGCGTCGCGCACTACCCGAACATGGAGAGGCCGCAGGAGTTCACCGCGGCGATCCGGGACTTCCTGACGTCCCTGTGAGCTCGGGGCGGGCCGCTACGGCACCACCGTCACCGGCCACCGCCCCGCCTTCACCAGGCGCACCGCGACCGAGCCCACGATCCGGTGTCCGGCCTGCTCGGAGGCGCCCACCACCACCGCGTCGGCCTTCAGCTCGTCCGCGGCCCGCACCAGACCGGTGTACGGGTCGCCGTGCAAGGTGTGGAACTCCCAGCGCACGTCGAATATCCCGCGCATGCGCTCGGTGGCCTCCCGGATCTGCGCCACCAGGTCCTCGGCGATCTGCCCGGTCGTCTCCGCGACCGGCACCCCGAAGGCCGCCCCCGCCGCCATCACCGGCTGCACGTACACCACGGCGAGCAGCGCGTGCTGCCGACGGGCCAGACCGCCCGCGTACGCCGCGGCCCGCAGGGAGGAGTCGGAGCCGTCGACCCCCACCAGGATGACCTTCGGGCCGTCCGTGCCCCGTTCGAACCGTTCCGAGGGTTCCTGCGAGGGCTGCCGCGCGTGCTGTTCCGTCACGTCCCGAGGCTACCGGAACCCCCCGGTCCGCCACCGCACCGCCCGGGACCGGCCGGCGCTGCGCCGGAGGGTGGAATCGTGTGACCGGTGCGATGCGCGCGGGGCCGGACGGGCGACTGATGACTGCATGAAGAAGGATCAGTTGTTCACACGGCGCCGGATCCTGCTGGCCGGCGCCGCCGTCGCGGGGGCCGCCGGAACCGCCGGACTCCTCGCCGGAGGATCCGACGACACGGCCGGGGACGCCACGGGCCCGGCCGCCGGTGCCCCGGCCCGCCCTGCGATGAAACCTTCCGCCTACCGCCTCGAGCCCCTCACCGGATACGGCCCCCCGAGCGCCGCGCCCGACCGGGTCCCGGTCCGCCGTGAACCACTGATGAGTCTGCCGGGACACGGCCGCACCATGGTGCTGACCTTCGACGACGGCCCCGACCCCCGGTACACGCCGCAGATCCTCGACACCCTCGCCCGGTACGACGTACGGGCGATGTTCTTCGTGTGCGGGGAGATGGCGGTCGACCACCAGGACCTGCTGGCCCGGATGGCCGACGAGGGCCATGTCGTCGGCAACCACACCTGGTCCCACCCCCTGCTCACCCAGCTCTCCCGCCGCCGTATCCGCTCCGAGATCACCCGCACCAGCGAGGTGATCGAGAGCGGCTGCGGAGAACGCCCCCGCTGGTTCCGCGCCCCCTACGGCGCCTGGAACCGGGCCACGTTCCAGCTGGGCGCCGAACTCGGCATGGAACCCCTCGCCTGGACGGTCGACACCCTCGACTGGACCACCCCCGGCACCCGCACCATCGTCGACCGGGTCCGTGCGGGCGCCGCCCCCGGTGTCGTGATCCTCTCCCACGACGCCGGCGGCGACCGCACCCAGAGCGTCAAGGCCCTGCGCCGCTATCTGCCGAGGCTGCTGGACTCCGGCTACCGGATCACCGTCCCCCGACGGCGCCCCTGACCGGGGCTGCCCCCGCCCGCCCGGCCGGGACCGCTCAGCGGACCTCGACCAGGCGGGCGAAGGCGACGACGTTCCCGTCGTAGCCGTTCGCCTTCGAGAAACCGCCCCCGCAGGTGATGACCCGCAGCTCCGGCGCCCCCTTGGAGGCGTAGACGCGGTCGCCGGGGAAGTTGTTCTTCGCGAAGACCTCGATGCCGTAGATCTCGAACACCGCCGTCTTCCCGTCCTGGCGCGTCACCTCGACGCGGTTGCCCTTCTTCAGAGCCCCGAGCCCGTAGAACACGGCCGGGCCCAGCTTGTTGTCGACGTGGCCGACCACGACCGCCGTCCCCTTCTCGCCGGGCGACACGCCCCCGGTGAACCAGCCCGCCAGATTGGGGTCCTCCGGTGGCGGGGCACCCACCCAGCCGTCCGCGTCCAGCCCGACCGGAATCACCGGGGCGTTCACCGAGATGGCGGGAATCGCCACCCGGTCCGGCTGGGCGAACGGCAGCGCGGCCGGGGCCGCACCGAACGTGCCGGTGGCGCTGCGGCTGTCCGGGGCCGCCGCCGCGGCGGGTTGCGGCGGACCGATGTCGAACTCCCCCGAACCATTCCGGATGAGCGCGAGACCGGTCAGCAGAACAAGCGCTATCACTCCCCACGGGGCACGCTTCTTCTGCCGTTCCTCCTCTTCCGCCCGCTCGGACAGTTCGTAACCGGACATGCGGCATCCCCTTTCGACACGGCCGTCGCCGCGTCCCTTTCGCGCATATCAGAACGCTAAGTCCCGCACCGGGAACCGGCGACGGCTCACGTGCGAACGGGTGACCGCCGCGGCTGCCGGTGCGCCATCCGAGTCGCCACCCGAAGGATTTTTCTGACGGTCCGTGACCTGCGGCGATGGGTGATCACGTGCTTTTCCCCCGGCGTGTCCTCTCACCAGGACGGACCATTCCCGAAATGCGGGCGCCCGCACGGCAACTGAGGGTCGTTCCGGGAGGCGTTCTCTCGCCGACAGACCGGGGACGGGACCCGGGGCGCCTTCCGCGGAGGATCACATGCGCACCACCAGTCTCCTGACGGCCTCGGCGGTCTCGGCCGCCGCGGTCGCCGCCCTCGGCCTGGCCGCCCCCGTGGCGGTCGCGCGCGACGGCATGAACGTCAGCCCCAGCAACATCGTCGTCCAGCCCAGCGTGATCGCCCGGGGAGGCCAGATCACGGTGACCGTCGACGGCTGCCCGCAGGGCGGCACCATGACCTCGGACGCCTTCGGCACGGCCACCCTGACCTCGATCAACGGCGCCAACCAGACCGCCAGGGGCACCGCCACCATCAGCGAGAACGCCCGCCCCGGCAGCTACGACCTCACCGTCACCTGCTCCGGCCGCACCCTGGTCAGCCCGCGCGCGTTCACCGTGCTCGGCGGTGTCCGCGGCGGTCTCGGCGGCAGCAGCTCCAGCGGTGCCACGCCCACCGACATCGCCATCGGCGGCGGACTCGTGGCCGCGGCCGTGGCCGGCGGCGGGTTGTTCTGGATGCGCCGCCGAGCCGAACGCCGTATCTGACGCGCGCTCACCCGCCGTATCGAACGACGCGGCGTCCGAGGCGCGCACCGCACAGGGTCCGAGACGGCACCGCCCACCCGGGTGGTGCCGTCAGGCCGTGTCCGCGCCCCCGCGGCGGCGCGCGAGGTGGTACGCCGTCCCGACCGAGCCCGCGATCAGCGCGGCCCCCAGCCCGATCTCCCCGAGGTCGAACCCGGCGACGGTACCGCCCTCACCGGCCTGGACGCCGTGGGGGAGCGGGTAGGGCTGCGGAAGGGGCCCGTGCCCGGCGGCGATGGTCAGCTCCTTGACGGCGCTCAGGCCGCCGCACGTGAACGTCACCCGGTACATCGCCCCGGGCCTGGCGTCCCGGTCGATCAGCGCCACCGCCGAGGAGGACCCCCGGGGAATCGTGACCGCGTCGAACACCCCCGAGGTCACCGTCACCGAGCTCCGGCAGCCGCTGACCGTACGGTCCACCCGCACCATGACCTGGCCGCCCGCCGCGACGGTGGAGGGCGCCACCTCGTACCCCTCGGACATGACGTAGTGGCCGTCGTCGCTCGCGACGGCGGCCGGGGTGGCGAGGGTCAGGGCGGTCATGCCCAGCAGGGCGGCCGAAGCGACGCGTATCGCGTGCATGGTGGATCCTCCGGTCTCCGAGGAGCAGCGGCGGACCAGTTCCGCTCGCGCCAGAAATGCACCTCGATGACCGAAACGCTAGGAACAGGTGTGCGTCCGCGCGATCGCAGTCGCGCGAATGGGGCACGCCCGTGGGCCGCTCGGGGGACACCCGTTCCCGCGGGCGGGGGACGTCCCGGCGTGTCGGCCGGATCCGTCCCCCGGTGGACCGTCAGCCCCCGGCGTTCGGGAACAGATTCAGGAAGGGTTCGGCGGACGCCGCGATGCCCCGGCTGTAGGGCGCGTCGAAGTCCCAGATGAGGAAGAGCAGGAAGGCGATCAGGGCGGAGAACAGGCCGGCCAGGATCAGCTCGCGGGGCGTTCGCCGGATCTGCAGCGCGAAGACCATGCCGATGGTGATGACCCCGCCGGCCAGCAGTCCGAACCACACCACGCCCGGCATGGTCGCCCCGGTCGACGCGGCCCGGGCGTTGCGCGCCTGGTCCGCGGCGGCCATCTGGTCGAGCACCGGCTGGTAGGCCTGCGCCTGGAAGTCGTCGGCCGGCTTGTAGTCGGTGACGTCGACCCGGACCCTGTGCAGGAGTTCGTCCCCGCGCCCGGTCACCTCGCCCTTGTCGGCCATCGCCCTCCACTCCGTGGTGACGACGTGTCCGACATAGGCGTCGACGTCCGCCCGGATGCGGTCGCGGACGTCGGGCGGGTACACCCGCACCCGCTCCGAGATCTCGTGCAGCGCCTGGGCCTCCGCCTGGACGTGGTCCTCGGCGCTGCCCCGCGCGTCCCACACGCCCGCGATGGCCAGGCCCAGGACGATCGCGTACACCACGCCGATCCACATCGTCATGTACTCGATGACGTCCGGGGTCTCGGACGGGTCCTCGTCGTCGGCCGCCCTGCGGTGCCGTACGAGGGTCACGACGACCACCACCACACAGGCGGCGAGCATCGCGAGGGTGAGAACAAGCCATTCCGGCAAGACATGCCTCCTGGATCGGCGCTAACGGGGCCGCAGCGCGGCGACGGCGGCCAGCGCGGGCACGGTGATGAGCAGGACGTAGGTGACCGGCGGAGTGCGGTTGCCGGCCGGCCGCGGGCGTGGCCTGGAGTGGTACTCCGGGTAGCTCACGGGCGTCACCGAGGGGCGCGGGGAGGGCCTGGCCGACGTGGGGGAGGGCTTCGGCGTGGGGGTGGGGGCCGGCCGGGGCGGCGGCGCCACGGGTGCGGCCGGCGGGGGCGCCGGGGCCGTCCCGGGCCGCGGGGGAGGCGTGGGCCGAGGTGTCGGTTTCGGCGTCGGTGTCGGCGTGGGCTTCGGCGGGGGAGGCGGAGCGGGCGGTGGCGGAGGAGGCGGCTCGGGCGGGGGTGCCGGCGCCGGGCACACCGTGGGCATCGCAGGCTCGGGGAACTTCGGGAGCTTCGGGAACCCCGGCGGATCCCCGGGCTCGGCCGTCGGCCAGGAGCGGCCTCCCGCGACCGCCACCGCCGAGGTGCCGTCCGGGCCCGTCGAGGCGTAGGCGCACGCGTCGGCCGCGGCCACCCCGGCCGGCGCGGCCGCCAGGATCCAGGCCGCCGCCAGCACGGACAACGCCCGGGTGGCGAGGGCGGATCGGGTCGGTTCGGGTCCATGCACGACGGAGATCATGCGGTCCGGCGCGCCCGCCTACGCGCCCGGTGAGCGGGATTGCCTCGAACGGGGGAAGTCCGCGCCCGGAGGTTTGGCGGGCGCCTGTTCGGGCGTCCACTCCGGGCACGCGTGTACGACTCGTGGCGGGCGCCGCGGCCTGGCGCGAAGCGGCCCCCGGACCCCCGGACCACAGGCGCCGGAAAGATTTTTGTGCCGCGTTTGAACACAACGGCCGCCCCCATGCGTACCCAGTGCCGTGCGGCGGCGCAGCAGGGCGCTGCAACACCCTTAGGACTATCGGGGAGTTGTTGACGATGAAGACCTCCTGGCGGAGCGCCTCACTCGTGGCGAGCGCTGTGGGCGTGCTGGCGCTGACGACGGCGTGCGGTCAGGAAAGCGGCACGTCCGCGTCCAGCCAGAACGTCGGCGCGACGGCCCAGGCCGGCAGCATCGCGGGTGTCGGCAGCGGTATCGGCGGTGTCGGGGCCGGTGTCGGCGCCTCGGCCAGCGCCGGCGCGACCGACGCGGCGGGCGCCGGCGCCCAGGGCGCCACCGCGGGCGAGCTGGCGATCTCCACGAACGGCGAGCTCGGCAATATCCTGACCGACTCCAAGGGCATGACCCTCTACCGCTTCGACGCGGACACCGCCGAGCCGCCGAAGTCGAACTGCGACGGCGACTGTGCCACCACCTGGCCGCCGGTCTCCGCCGACGACGTCTCCGCGGGCGACGGCATCGACAAGTCGCTGCTCGGCGAGGTCACCCGGTCCGACGGCACCAAGCAGCTCACCGTCGACGGCTGGCCCGCCTACTACTACGCCAAGGACGCCAACCCCGGTGACACCACCGGCCAGGGCGTGGGCAACAAGTGGTTCGCGCTGGCCCCCGACGGCAAGAAGGCCAAGGCGGAGTCGGCCTCGGCCGGACTGTCCGTGCGCAACGACGCCAAGCTCGGCAAGATCGTCGTCGACAAGAACGGCATGACGGTCTACCGGTTCCTCAAGGACAAGGCGTGGCCGAAGCCGGTCTCCAACTGCAACGACGCCTGCCGCGACAAGTGGCCGATCGTCGACCCGGTCGACTTCGCCGACACCAAGGGGATCCAGGAGAAGGGCTACATGAACTTCACCCGGTCCGACGGCGACAACCAGCAGACCATCAACTGCTTCCCGATCTACACCTTCTCCGGTGACAAGTCCCCCGGGGACATCAACGGCCAGGGTGTCGGCGGCACCTGGTACGCCGTGGCCCCCAACGGAGATCTGGTCGGCGCGCCCAAGCAGTAGGGATCACCTCCCCAGGGCTGATCCCGCCCCTGCTGAACGAGCGCGTCCGGCCACACGTCCGCCCCCTCCACGCCGCACGGAGGGGGCGGATCGCCGTTTCCCCGTTCATGCCGCGTATGCGTAGACTTTCGCCGCCCTTCAGGCGGCTTTGGAACGCTCCGGAATGCCTCGGGTGCTTTTGGTGGGCCCTTCGGGGATGTCGATCCGGCACGTGCCGCAGGCAGTGACCGGGAACGGACGGTCAATTTCCGTTTCCACTCGCCCCTTTGGCGGGCGATCAGTAGCCTCAGCTCGAACACCGGATCGCCTACGCCTTGGAGAGATAGATGGAGCGTCCCGCCTGGGCCCCTCGGAGCATCGACATCTCGGTGCCGAGCGTCTCGCGGATCTACGACTACTTCCTGGGCGGTTCGCACAACTTCGAGGTCGACCGGGAGGCCGCGCGCCGGGCCATGGAGTTCACGCCCGGGCTGCCGAAGATCATGCAGGCGAACCGGGCGTTCATGCGGCGCGCGGTGCGCTGGGCGGCCGGCGAGGGCATCACCCAGTTCCTGGACGTGGGGTCGGGCATCCCCACCTTCGGCAACGTCCACGAGGTCGCCCAGGCCGCGAGCCCCGGGGCTCGCGTCGTCTACGTCGACCACGACCCGGTGGCCGTGGCGCACAGCCAGGCCGTCCTGGAGGGCAACGAGCACGCGGGAGTGGTCGCGGCCGATCTGCGCAAGCCGCACGAGATCCTGGGCAGTTCCGTGGTGCAGGAATTGATCGACCCGGACCGGCCGGTGGCGCTGCTGCTGGTGGCGATACTCCACTTCGTGGATGACGGGGACGACCCGTACACGGCGGTGGCCGAGCTGACCGAGGCGCTCGCGCCCGGAAGCGTGCTCGTCCTCACCCATGCCTCGTACGAGGGAATGCCGGTGACCCGGGAACAGACCGAGGCGATGGTGGACGTGTACAAGGACATCCGCCTCCCGTTGATCATGCGCACGCGTGACGAGGTCGCGCGGTTCTTCGAGGGGTACGACATGGTGGAACCGGGACTGGTGCCGATGCCCTACTGGCGGCCGGAGACGGACCCTCAGGACGAGGATCCGTACGCGTTCTGCGGGTTCGCCGGCGTGGGGCGAACCGCGTGACCGCCGCGCCGGACGGGCCGGAGGACAGACTGCGCCGCTTCGCGACGATCTGGAGCCGGGCCGTGTTCCCGGTGACGTCGACGTCGCTGACCCGGCCGGAGTTCGAGGAGCAGCTCCTGCCGTCGGCCCGGCGGTTGCGTGAGGCGCTGCTGGCGAGGACCTTCGACGCGGACACCGGCCGGGCGGTCGGCGCGGCCCTGGTCGAGGCGCACTGCACCGATCCCGAGGCCCTCAGCCGCGCCCTCGACTGCGTGGACGCCTATCTGGTGCTGTACTGCGGCGAGGACGGCCCCCAGGAGGACCTGCGCACCCGGGCCTCCCGGCTGCAGCACGCCATGGCCGCCGGGTACGCGCAGGCCCTGCGCGAGCGCACCCTCGCCGAGCAGGAGGCCATCGCCCAGGCCGCGCTCCAGGCCCAGGGCGTGGTGGCGCAGGCCCTGCACGCGAGCGAGGCCCGCTTCCGGACGGTCTTCGAGGGCGCCGCGATAGGGATCGGCATGGCCGACCTCGACGGCAACATCCTCCAGGTCAACGGCGCGCTGCTGCGCATGTTCGGCGTCTCCGAGCAGACCATGCACGGCCGTAACGTCAGGGAGTGGACGCATCCCGAGGACGCGCCGCAGACCTGGAAGCTCTACGACGAACTCGTGCGCGGCGAACGCGAGCACTACCACCTGGAAAAGGCGTTCTACCGCCCTGACGGAACGGTCCTGTGGACCAACCTCACGGTCTCCCTCCTGCGGGACGCCGACGGCAACCCCCAGTACCAGTTGGCCCTGATGGAGGACACCACCGAGCGCCGGCTGCTCAACCTGCGGCTGCGCTACGAGGCCACCCACGACGCGCTCACCGGCCTGCCCAACCGCACGCTGTTCTTCGAACGCCTGGAGAAGGTGCTGGGCGCGGGCGAGCAGCAGCGCTTCGGCCTGTGCTACCTCGACCTGGACGGCTTCAAGACCATCAACGACAGCCTCGGCCACGCGGCCGGCGACCGGCTGCTCGTCGAGGTCGCCGACCGGCTCCAGTCCTGCGCGACCGCACCCGGTGAGATGGTGGCCCGCCTCGGCGGCGACGAGTTCGTGGCGCTGACCACCGGCACCGAGACCCGTCGCGAGGTCGACGAACTCGCCGCCCGCATCCAGAACGCCCTGGTCGCACCGGTGCGCATCGAGGGCCGGGAGCTGACCGTCCGCGGCAGCATCGGCATCGTGGAGGGGCAGGCGGGGGAGCGCAACGCGGCGGAGGTGCTGCGCAGCGCCGACATCACCATGTACCGGGCCAAGTCGGCGGGCGGCAACCGCTTCGAGCTCGCCGACCCGGAGGCCGACGCCCGCGCGATCACCCGCCACGGTCTGACGACGGCGCTCCCGACGGCCCTGGAACGCGGTGAGTTCTTCATCGAGTACCAGCCGCTGGTCCACCTCGGCGACGGCAGCGTGCGCGGCGCGGAGGCCCTCGTCCGCTGGCTGCATCCGCAGCACGGTGTGCTCGGCCCCGACCGGTTCATCCCGCTCGCCGAGCACACCGGGCTGATCGTGCCCCTGGGCCGCTGGGTCCTGGAACAGTCGGTGCGGCAGGCCCGCGCCTGGCGGGAACGCGACGGGGACACGGACCCGGTGCGCATCAACGTCAACCTCTCGCCGTGTCAGCTCACCCATCCCGGGCTGGTGCAGGACACCGTCGACATCCTGGAACGCGCGGGCGTCGCACCGCAGGCCCTGTGCCTGGAGGTCACCGAGTCCGCCCTGATCGGCGCCGACGACGACCTGCTGAAGCCGCTGCGCCGCCTGGCCGAGATGGGCATCGACATCGCCCTGGACGACTTCGGCACCGGCTACTCCAACCTCGCCAATCTGCGCCGCCTGCCGGTGAGCGTGCTCAAGCTGGACCGCTCCTTCACCCAGGGCATGCAGCAGTTCCCCGCCGACCCCGTCGACCTCAAGATCGTCGAGGGGATCGTCTCGCTCGCCCACAGTCTGGACCTCGCCGTCACCGTCGAGGGCGTGGAGACCGGCGCCCAGGCCGAACAACTGCGCATACTGGGCTGCGACACCGCCCAGGGCTGGTACTACGCCCGCCCCGGCCCGCCGGAGCGCCTGCACGAACTGGCCCTGGTGGACGCGACGGGCTGACCCCCGCCGCCGCACGCCCTCGCCCACCGCTCCCGGCGCCGATACCACCCGGGAGCGGACGGCGGGGGCGTTCCCCGTTTCCCGCCCCTCCCGCGCCGCTGTCCGCCACCGTGGGGACATCGCGACGGGAAGATCACGAAAAAAAGTGCGCCGGACCGTCTAAGAGAGCCCCCCTCCCCACGGCACTACCCACTGAGCGCGGCAGAAGCGGCGCCGGACGCGTGAGGAGACACCATGACGCTGGAGGCACTGTTGCCCGTCCTGCTGGTCACCGTGGCCGGAGCATCCCAGTTGGCCAGAGAGGTGGTGAGGCGCAACAGCGCACGGCGGATCGAGGAGGCGCACGGCAGGACGCTGGTGGATCTGCTGGGCCGCTGCGGTCCCGACTCGGAGATGGTGGACCGGCGGTCCGACGGCACCGTCCTCACCGTGCGGTCGGGCGCGGCCGCGGGGCGGGGGGACCGCCGTGGCTGACCTGTCCGAGCAGGACTACGCGTCCTACCTCGCCTTCGTCGCGCGTCACTCCCCCCTGCTGGTGGCCAAGGGCCTGCTGATCTGCGGCAGCCTCTACGAGGCCGAAGCGGCCGCGCAGTACGCCTGCGACGAGGCGTTGGCGAACTGGCACGACCTCCGCTCGCCCGAGGCGTGGACGATGACGGTCACGATCCGCAGGCTGTGCCGGAAGAAGAAGCTGTGGCACCGGCTCAGGCCGCTGCCCGACCACGGCATCCCCCTGCCCGGCGGCTGTCCGGTCGAGGAGCGGATGAAGGTGCTCGATCTGCTCGCCCTGCTGGACGAGCTGCCCCGGCGGCAGCGACAGGTCATGGTGTTGCGCGGCGAGCTGGAGATGACCCCGGCGGAGATCGCCGAAGTCCTCGAGGTGTCGGCGAACAGCGTCTCCAACGCCACCAGCGTCGCCACCGCGAAGCTGCGGTTCCTGCTGGGTCGGGAAGACCGTCGGGTCTCCTCGGGGGACGGCCTGAGCTCCGGAGTGTCCGAGGACCACGTCCTGCTCCGTCTCCGCGAGGCCGCCGACTGGCTCCTGCGGGGGATCCGGGCCGATCGGCGTTCCGGGCGACCGGGGGCCGGACGATGACCGGCCGCCTCCGGCTCGCCCTCGCCGCCGCCCTGCTGCTCGGCTTCCACGCCGCCGTCGCGTCGTTCCTGCTCCTCTGGGTGGTCCTGGTCGCCGGCACGGTGTACCTCACCACACGGAGCGGCACCGCCACGTTCCCCGGCACCGGCTTCCTCTTCATCGCGGGGTCGGCGCCGCTGGTCCATGTGCTGGTCCGGGCGATCCGGGCGTCGCTCTTCTTCGTGGAAGCGCCCTCGGCCGCCCACGCCGAGGTGAGCCGCGGGCAGGCGCCCGCGCTGAGCGCCCTCGTCGCCGAGGTGGTCCGGCGGTCGGGCGTCGAGGAGACCGTCACCCTTCGGCTGACGAGCGAGCCGACCGCGGGCCTCGTCGACGAGGACACCCGCCACCTCGGCCTGTCGCCCGGGAACCTCGTGCTCTGCCTCGGTCTGCCCCTGCTGGCGACGCTCACCCCGGACCAGGCCCGCGCGGTGGTGGCCCATGAGCTCGCCCATCTGTCGCTGCGTCACCACCGGTCCCGCGCGTTCACGGCCCGTCTGGAGACGAGCCTGACCGTCGCCAGGGACTCCCTGAAGCGGTTCGGAAAGGCCAACCGGTTCGTCGGCCAGTACGCGGCCGTCCCGAGGATGCTGATCGCCCTGCATGTGTCGCTCTTCCGCCGGTTGGTCCAACCCGTCCGCAGACGGCAGGAGCTGGAGGCGGACGAGCTGGCGGCGAGGCTCTACGGCGCCCCCGCGCTCGCCGAGGCCCTGGCGAAACAGGCCATGGCCGAGGTGCTCTGGAAGCAGTTCCGGGAGGTATTCCTCGACCGGGCACCGGACGGAGCCCTGCCCGCCGACCCGTTCCGGGGGTTCGCCCGCGCGCTCTCGAACGCGGGCATCCAGCACAAGCTCCCGCTCCTGAGGGAACTGGTGGCCGACGCCACGGCCGCACCGGACGCGTTCGGCTCCTCGCACCCCGCGCTCACCGAGCGCCTGCGCGCGCTGGGCCGGCAGGACGTCCTGTCGGCGCCGACGTCGTTCCCGCCGGACGCGCCCCTGCTGCCCCGGCTCGCTTCCGGGGACGTCGCCCGGCTGCTCCCCGACCATCCCTACGACCGTGCGGTCGGGCTCCCGTGGAGCGAGTGGGTCAGCGCCTGGTCCGCCCACCAGGACGCCTTCCTCGTCGATCCGCTGCTGGAGGCCGCCGCCCGGCACCACGAGGAGGACACCCCCCTCACCCTCCGCAGGGTGCTCGGGATCCTGCACGCGGGCCGGCGCATGGCCCTCGCCCGGGACCTGGCCGGACGGCTGCCCGCGGAGCGGCGCGGGTCCGACGAGCCGCTGGACCTCCTGGCCCGGGCCGTCGTGGCATGGCTGCACACGGGACTCGCCCCGGACACCGGGGCGAACGTGCTGCTGAGCCGCCTGGCCACGGAGGCGGTGCGGCGGCCCGCCGAGACCTCGGGCCTCTCGCTGCACCTGGCCGTGCTCGGCGTGGACGAGAACACCTTCACCGGCCGGACGGCGAAGGACACCGAGGACGACGACCGGGTCGCCTACACCAGCCGCAAGGAGATGCGCAGGCGCAGACTCCGGCGTGAGCATCTGTCCGAGGAGACCCGCGAACTCATCGCCGGGCTGGGCCGTGTCACGCTCACGCTCCTCCTCGTCGGCTACTTCGTCGGCGTGGCCTTCTGGAGCATGCGCGGCCCCGCTCCCTCCCCGTCCGGGCCGGGCGGCTCGTCCCCGAACGGGTGGGTGTCGACGCCTTCGACGCCAGGAATTCCGACCGCGGCGCCTCCGGCCACGATGCTTCCGCCGGGGTGGATGCCCGAGGACCCCCTCCAGCCCGACCCCCTGCGGATCTCCCTGCCCCCGATGTATCCGATACCGGAGTTCGCACGGTGACCGCGGGGCGCCCCCCGGGTCAGACGGCCGCGCGCCCGGCGGAGGAGGCCGCCGCGGCGACGGCCGCCCGGACCAGGGCCGCCGTCGCGGTGGAGCGGGACTGCTGGGGCCAGGCGACGGCCAGGACGGCCGGGGGCGCGTCCCGGACGGGGCGGTAGACGACACCGGGGCGGGGGTAGCGGTCCGCGACGGACGCGGGAAGCAGGGGGACCACCTCGCCCAGGCCGACGAGGGTGAGCAGCTGGGCGAGATCCTGGCCCCTGCCGCGGACCTCGTCGATGTACCGGTGCACCTCGTCGGCGCGCAGCCCCAGGTCGGCGAGGCACAGCCCGGCCCGGGCGGCCAGCGGATGACCCACGGCGAGGGCGGCGACGCGCGGTTCGCGGGCCAGGTCCTCCGCGTCGAGGCCCGCGCGGTCGTACGGTTCGTAGACCAGCGCGACATCGGCCTCGCCCCGGCGCAGCAGCCGGGACTGCTCGTGCCAGGCGCACAGCCGGACGGAGACCGGCACGGCGGCCGGGTCGGCCGCGTAGCGCGCGAGGATCGGCTCCAGCAGTCCGCCGTCGCCGTCCGCCTTCACGGCCAGCTCCAGCTTCGGCCCGGCGGCGGCGGCACGCCGGGCCCGCCGCCCTGCGGCCTCCAGCGCCTCCAGCGCGAACCGCGCCTCGGGCAGCAGGACTTCGCCCGCCGGTGTCAACGTCACGCTGTGCGTGGTGCGTTCGAAGAGTACGGCCCCCAGCTCGCCCTCCAGGGCACGGATCGCCCGCGACAGGGGCGGCGGCGAGATGCCCAACCGCTCGGCGGCCCGGGCGAAGTTGAGCTCCTCGGCGACGGCGACGAAGTAGCGCAGCGGACGGGACTCCACGGGTCTGCCCTCCGGTCGGTATTGCCCTGAGGGTAACAAGCGCGAGCGAAGCGGACCTTCAGTTCGGCGGACCGCGGCGGCAGGCTCGGGGATGTCCCGACACGCCTTGTTCCAGGAGCAGTTCATGATTGTGGTCACCACCCCGACCGGGCAGATCGGCCGTGAGGTCGTCGCCCGCCTCCTCGACGCCCCCGAGGGCTCCGCACCGGTCCGGGTGATCGTCCGCGACCCCGCCGCCCTCGCCCCCGGGGTGCGCGAGCGCGTGGAGGTCGTCCAGGGGTCGCACGCGGACCCGGCGGTGCTGAAGGAGGCCTGCCAGGGCGCCGACCGGGTGTTCTGGCTGGTCCCGCCGCACCCCGGTGCCGACAGTGTCGAAGGACACTTCCGGGCCTTCACCGAGCCGCTGTGCGAGGTCGTCCGGGCGCAGGGCCCGGAGCGGGTCGTGGCCGTCTCCACCCTGGGCCGCGGTGTCGCCCGCAACGCCGGGCTGATCTCCGCGGGGCTGGCCATGGACGAGGCGATCGCCGCCACGGGCGTTCACTACCGGGCCCTGTGCCCGCCGTCACTGATGGAGAACGAGCTCCGCCAGCTGGCCTCGATCCGCGACGCGGGTGTCTTCTCCACCTCGCTCCTTCCCGACCGGGTCCTGCGCCTGTGCGCCACGCGCGACGTCGGTGCGACGGCCGCCCGCCTGCTCCTCGACGACTCCTGGACCGGGCAGGAGGACGTTCCGCTGGTCAGCCCCGACGACCTGACCCCCGAGGGCATGGCCGGCGTCCTCGCCGAGGTGCTCGGCCGGCCGGTCCGCGTCGAGTTCACCGCCGCGGCGGAGCTCGGGGAGCGGTGGATCCGCTTCGGCGCCACCGAGGCATGGGTGCGGGCCTTCGCCGACATGGTCGACGCCCAGAACACGCAGGGCTTCTACGGCGCCGCGCAGCCCAGCACCCCCGACACCGCGCCCACGACCTTCCGGCAGTGGTGCGAGGAGGTGTTCCAGCCGGCCGCCCTGCGGGGCTGAGCCGTGACTCAGTGCTCCAGCAGCATCCGCTGCGGCTCCCGCGCCGCCCGCGGCGGTGCCACGTCGCTGCGGTGCGCGAGAGCGATCGTCCGGTGCAGACCGGGCCGGGCGAGCGGGGGTGGCCTGCGGCGCGGCCCACCTGCGGGGCTTGAGCCGCGACTCAGTGCTCCAGCAGCATCCGCTGCGGCTCCCGCGCCGCCCGCGGCGGTGCCACGTCGCTGCGGTGCGCGAGAGCGGCCGGGCGGGCGGGGGTGGCCTGCGGCGCGGCCCACCTGCGGGGCTGAGCCGTGACTCAGTGCTCCAGCAGCATCCGCTGCAGTTCCCGCGCCGCCCGCGGCGGTGCCACGTCGCTGCGGTGCGCGAGAGCGATCGTCCGGTGCAGACCGGGCCGGGCGAGCGGGGTGACCCGCAGCCCGCGGCCGGACCGGGCGGCCACCATCCGGGGGACGACGGCCACCCCGAGCCCGGCCCGGACGAACCCGAGCACCGCGTCCATCTCTCCGCCCTCGACCGCGAAGTCCGGCTCGAAGCCCTCCGCCCGGCACGCGGCCACGGTCAGTTCCCGCAGGTCGTAGCCGTGCCGGAACATCACAAGGCGCTCGCCCTCCAGATCGGCGATCCGCACCGAGCGCCGCCCGTCGCCGGGTGCGGACGCCTCGGGGGAGGACACCACCACCAGGTCCTCGCGCAGCAGCTCCACCGTCGTCAGCGCGGGGGAGGGCGTCGGCAGGGGCAGCACGACCAGCGCCAGGTCGAGGGCGCCGCGGGCGAGGTGTCGTACGAGATCGTGCGAGCCGCCTTCCTCGATCAGCAGCCGGATCCCCGGGTAGCGGTCGTGGAAGGCGCGCAGCACGTCCGGCAGCAGACCGGTGCACAGGCTGGGGGTGGCGCCGAGGCGGACCCGGCCGCCGCGGAGCTGCACCAGCTCCTGCACCTCGTACCGCGCGGTCTCGGTGTCCGCGAGGATCCGCCGGGCCAGCGGCAGCAGCGCCTCGCCCGCGTCGGTGAGGGTGATGTTGCCGCGCGCCCGCTGGAAGAGATCGGCCCCCAACTCCCGCTCCAGGGCCCGGATCTGCTGCGACAGCGAGGGCTGCGCGACATGGACCAGCTCGGCGGCCCGGGTGAAGTGCCGGGTCTCGGCCACCGCCACGAAGTACTGGAGCTGCTGGAACTGCACCCCTCCAGGATAGGCGCTCGATAGCAGGTGCCTATGGAAACGAGCCGTTTCATGTCTTGGACCGATGGGGCCGAACGGCCCTAGCGTCTGGAGGCATGGCTCTGGCAACGCGGACGGACCGACGGCCGTCGATGGCGCGTACCGTGTGGGACTCCTCCGTCGGCAAGAAGACGGTGATGGCCGTCAGCGGCCTGATCATGCTGCTGTACCTGGTCGTCCACATGATCGGAAACCTGAAGATCTTCTTCGGGGCGACCGAGTTCAACCACTACGCGCACTGGCTGCGCACCGTCGGCGAACCGTTCATGCACTACGAGTGGACCCTCTGGCTGGTCCGGATCGTGCTCGTGGTCGCCGTCGTCGCCCACGCCACCTCCGCCTACCAGCTCAGCCGGCGGGACCTCAGGGCACGCCCCAGCACGTACGTGCACAAGAAGGCCCGTGCGAGCTACGCGACCCGCACCATGCGCTGGGGCGGGATCATCCTCGGCCTGTTCATCGTCTGGCACCTCCTCGACCTGACCACCGGCACCGTGCACAGCGGCGGCTTCCAGGAGGGCCACCCCTACCAGAACGTGGTGGACACCTTCTCCACCTGGTACGGCAACGTCGTCTACATCGTCGCCATGCTCGCCCTCGGCCTGCACGTCCGGCACGGCTTCTGGAGCGCCGCCCAGACCCTCGGCGCCGGCAGCCGCACCCGCGACCGCGCCCTGAAGGCGACGGCGAACGTCCTCGCGCTGCTGCTCACGGCCGGCTTCCTCGCCGTCCCCGTGGGTGTCATGACCAAAGTGGTGAGCTGAACATGACCTACACCGACTACACGACCGGTGAACCCCTCGTCGACACCAAGGCCCCCGCGGGCCCCGTCGCCGAGCGCTGGGACAGGCGCCGCTTCGAGGCCCGACTGGTCAACCCCGCCAACCGGCGCAAGCACACGGTGATCGTCGTCGGCACCGGTCTGGCCGGCGGCTCGGCGGGCGCCACCCTCGCCGAACAGGGCTACCACGTCGTCCAGTTCTGCTACCAGGACTCCCCACGCCGCGCCCACTCGATCGCCGCGCAGGGCGGCATCAACGCGGCGAAGAACTACCGCAACGACGGAGACTCGGTCCACCGGCTGTTCTACGACACCGTCAAGGGCGGCGACTTCCGGGCACGCGAGTCCAACGTCCACCGCCTCGCGCAGATCTCCGTCGAGATCATCGACCAGTGCGTGGCGCAGGGGGTGCCCTTCGCCCGGGAGTACGGCGGACTGCTCGACACCCGCTCCTTCGGCGGCGTCCAGGTCTCCCGCACCTTCTACGCCCGCGGCCAGACGGGCCAGCAACTGCTCCTCGGCGCCTACCAGGCCCTGAGCCGGCAGATCGCCGCCGGGAACGTCGAGATGCACCCGCGCACCGAGATGCTGGACCTGATCGTGATCGACGGCCGGGCGCGCGGGATCGTCGCGCGGGACCTGGTCACCGGCAGGATCGAGACCTACTTCGCCGACGCCGTCGTCCTCGCCAGCGGCGGCTACGGCAACGTCTTCTACCTGTCGACGAACGCCATGAACTCCAACGCCACCGCGATCTGGCGGGCGCACCGGCGCGGCGCCCACTTCGCCAACCCCTGCTTCACCCAGATCCACCCCACCTGCATCCCGCGCACCGGCGACCACCAGTCCAAGCTGACGCTGATGAGCGAGTCGCTGCGCAACGACGGCCGGATCTGGGTGCCCAGGGCCAAGGGCGACACCCGCCCGGCGAACCGGATCCCCGAGGCCGAGCGCGACTACTACCTGGAGCGCCTCTACCCGTCCTTCGGCAACCTGGTCCCGCGCGACATCGCCTCCCGTGCCGCGAAGAACGTCTGCGACGAGGGGCGCGGGGTCGGACCCGGCGGACAGGGCGTCTACCTCGACTTCGCGGATGCCATCCGGCGGATGGGCCGGGCGGCCGTCGAGGCCAGGTACGGCAACCTCTTCGACATGTACCAGCGGATCACCGACGAGGATCCGTACGAGGTGCCGATGCGGATCTACCCCGCCGTGCACTACACGATGGGCGGCCTGTGGGTCGACTACGACCTGCAGACCACGATCCCCGGCCTGTTCGCGATCGGCGAGGCCAACTTCTCCGACCACGGCGCCAACCGGCTCGGGGCGAGCGCCCTGATGCAGGGCCTGGCCGACGGCTACTTCGTCCTTCCCGCCACCCTCAGCGACTACCTCGCCCGCCACCCGAAGCAGGCCGAGGTCAGCGAGGGGCATCCGGCCGTGCAGGAGGTGCTGGCCGAGACCCAGGACCGGCTGAACCTGCTGCTGTCCGTGGACGGCGACCGCACCCCCGACTCCTTCCACCGCGAGGTGGGCGAGCTGATGTGGGAGTTCTGCGGCATGGCCCGCACGGACGCGGGGCTGCGCAAGGCCCTGGAGCGCATCCCGCAGATCCGCGAGGAGTTCTGGCGCCGCGTCAAGGTCCCCGGCACCGGCGAGGAGTTCAACCAGTCCCTGGAGAAGGCCAACCGGATCGTCGACTACCTCGAGCTCGCCGAGCTCATGTGCCTCGACGCGCTGCACCGCGCCGAGTCCTGCGGCGGCCACTTCCGCGAGGAGTCGCAGACCCCGGACGGCGAGGCGGCCCGCCGCGACGAGGAGTTCGCCTACGCGGCCGCCTGGGAGTTCACCGGCACCGGCGAGGCCCCCACCCTGCACAAGGAAGACCTGGTCTTCGAGTACGTCCACCCCACCCAGCGGAGCTACGCATGAGGCTCACCCTGCGCGTCTGGCGGCAGCGCACCGCCGAGGCCGACGGCGCCATGTCCACGTACGAGGTCGACGGCGTCTCGCCCGACATGTCGTTCCTGGAGATGCTCGACACGCTCAACGAGGAACTCATCCTCAAGGGCGAGGACCCGGTCGCGTTCGACCACGACTGCCGCGAGGGCATCTGCGGCGCGTGTTCCCTCGTGATCAACGGGGACGCGCACGGGCCCGAGCGCACCACCACCTGTCAGCTCCACATGCGGTCCTTCTCGGACGGCGACACGATCGACGTCGAACCGTGGCGGGCCTCGGCGTTTCCCGTGATCAAGGATCTGGTGGTCGACCGCAGCGCCTTCGACCGGATCATCCAGGCCGGCGGCTACATCACCGCGCCGACCGGGGCCGCGCCGGAGGCGCACGCCACGCCGGTGCCGAAGCCGGACGCCGACCTCGCGTTCGAGCACGCGGAGTGCATCGGCTGCGGAGCGTGCGTGGCCGCGTGTCCCAACGGGGCCGCCATGCTGTTCACCTCCGCCAAGATCAACCATCTGAACGTGCTGCCGCAGGGGGCGCCCGAGCGCGAGACCCGCGTCCTGGACATGGTGGCCCAGATGGACGAGGAGGGGTTCGGCGGCTGCACGCTCGCCGGGGAGTGCGCCACCGCCTGCCCGAAGGGCATTCCGCTGTTCTCCATCACCGCCATGAACAAGGAGTGGCTGCGCGCGGCTCGGAAGGTGAGGCGCTGACGCCGTAGGGAAACCGTCGGCATCGGCCGAAAGCCTGGCATTCAGCATTCCCACATCCGTACTCCCGGCACCGGTCACGTACACGCCAACCAGGGTCGGGAGAAACAGGGGGAGCGCCACCGTCCCCGATGTGGCCCGTGCCCAGGAGTGAGCCATGACCGGCGTTTCCACCCTCGACCGTCCCCAGCAGTCCACGGCACCCGTTCGCTACACCGTCACCCTGGCCCGCGACGAGGCCGACGTACGGGCCGCCCAGCGGTTGCGGCACGAGGTCTTCGCCGGTGAGATGGGCGCCCTGCTGTCCTCCCCGCAGCCGGGCCTCGACGTCGACCCGTTCGACGCCTGCTGCGACCACCTGCTGGTGCGCGACACCGAGACCGGCCAGGTCGTCGGTACCTACCGGCTGCTGCCCCCGGAGCGCGCCTCGGTCGCCGGACGACTCTACTCGGACGGCGAGTTCGACCTGAGCCGGCTCGACGCGATCCGGCCGGGCCTGGTCGAGGTCGGCCGCTCCTGCGTCCACCCCGACCACCGCGACGGCACCGTCATCGGCCTGATCTGGGCCGGCATCGCCCGCTACATGGTGGACCGCGGCCACGAGTGGCTGGCCGGCTGCTGCTCGGTCCCGCTCGCCGACGGCGGCGCCCTCGCGGCCGCCACCTGGGACCGGGTCCGCGACAAGCACCTGGCGCCCGAGGAGTTCCGGGTGCGTCCCCTGCTGCCCTGGGTCCCGAAGGAGGCCGCGGCCCCGGCCGCCCGCACCGAACTGCCCGCCCTGCTGCGCGGTTACGTCCGCCTCGGCGCCTTCGTGTGCGGCGAGCCGGCGCACGACCCGGACTTCGGCGTCGCCGACCTGTTCGTGCTGCTGTCGATGCGCCGGGTCAACGCACGCTACCTGCGGCACTTCCTCTCCCTCGTGCCGAGCGCCTGATGAGCGTCTGGCTGCCCGGCGCGCCCTGCACCCCGCGGGCGTGCGTGGAGGGGACGGCGTCCTGGACGGCCGTACCGCGGGCCGTGCCGCGGCTCGTCGCGGTGGTCGTCCTGGTGCTGGCCGGGGTCGCGCTGTCCCCGCTCGCGCGGTACATCCCGGCGGGCGCGACACGGCGGTGGAGCCGGACCGTGGTCCGGGCCGCCGGGGTGCGGATCCGGGTGACCGGCGGGCCCGCGCCGGCCACCGGAGGGCTGCTTCTGGTCGCCAACCACATCTCCTGGCTGGACATCCCGCTGCTGGCCGGGATCCGCCCGGCCCGGATGATCGCCAAGAAGGAGATCCGCGCCTGGCCGGTCGCGGGCGCGATGGCCGCGAACGGCTGTCTGTTCATCGACCGGGACCGGCTGCGCGCCCTGCCCGGCACGGTCGCCGCCGTCGCCGGGGTGCTGCGGGCCGGGCAGGCCGTCGCGGTGTTCCCGGAGGGCAGCACCTGGTGCGGCCGGGCCCAGGGGCGCTTCCGGCGCGCGGTGTTCCAGGCCGCGCTGGACGCGGGGGCCCCGGTCCAGCCGGTGCGGATCCGCTACCGGGACGCCGCCGGGGCGGCCAGCACCGCCCCCGCCTACGTCGGCGACGACTCGCTGCTCGCCTCGCTGTGGCGGGTGGCCTCGGCCCGCGGGCTGGTCGCGGAGGTCGAGGTGCTCCCGCTGCTCGCACCGGACGGCTCCGCCGACCGCAAGGCGCTCGCGGCGGCGGCAGGGGCCCGGGTCCTGGCCGGCCCCCACGAGCACCGCCCCGAGTTCCCCGAGCACCGTCGCGCGTCCGGTGAATTCCCCGCAAGCGGGGGGCCGTCGGGCGTGCGGGATGGGATCATGGCGCGCGTTCCGACCACCTGAGGGGAGCGCGTGTGAGCACCAGCCCGGCCGGCAGAACGGTCCTGGTCACCGGAGGCAGCGGCTTCGTCGCGGCGCACCTGGTGCGCCGACTCCTGGAGCGCGGCTACCGGGTGCGTACGACGGTCCGCAGTACGGCGAACACGGCCAAGCTCGCTCCGCTGCGCGCCCTCCAGGACGCCCACCCCGGCCGGCTCGACCTCTTCGAGGCGGACCTGCTCCAGGACGGCTCCTTCGACGAACCGGCCCGGGGCTGCGCGGTCGTCTTCCACGTGGCCTCGCCGTTCCTGATGCCGGAGAAGATCAAGGACGGACAGCGGGACGTCGTCGACCCCGCCCTGCGCGGCACCCGCAACGTCGTGGCCGCCGTCGACCGCGCGCAGACCGTGGAGCGCCTGGTGTTCACCTCCACCGTGGGCGCGATCTTCGGCGACTACGCGGACGTCGACCGCATGGACGGCCGCATCCTGTCGGAGAAGTACGTCAACACCACCAGCACCGTGGAGAACAACCCGTACCACTATGCCAAGACGGTCGCCGAGCAGGCCGCCCGGGACGCCGAGGCCGCGCAGAGCCGCTGGCGCATGGTCGCCCTCAACCCCGGTCTGATCCTCGGCCCCTCCCTCACACCCGCCTCCGACTCGGGCAGCCTGTTCCTCCTCGACGAACTCTTCAAGGGCTACTTCTTCTACGGCGCCCCCGACTTCAGCTTCACCACGGTCGACGTCCGTGACGTGGCCGCCGCCCACATAGCCGCCGCCGAACACCCCGACGCCCACGGCCGGTACATCCTCGCCGCCGAGGAGATGACCTCGTTCCACCAGATGGCGAGGATCCTGCTCAAGCACCACCCGCGCGACCTGCGCCTGCCCCGCACAGCCCTCCCGCACTGGCCGGTCCGCATCCTGGGCCCCGCCTTCGGTCTCTCCCAGGACTACATCCGCAAGCACCTCGGCATCCGCTTCCGCGTCGACAACCACCGCAGCACCACCGAACTGGGCCTCACCTACCGCCCGATCGAGGAGACCCTCGTGGACCACCACCGCTCCTGGAGCGAACAGCGACGCCGCTGATCCCCTACCGGTGCACGATCCCGGCCAGCCGCCGGTGGGAGTCCAGCAGCGCCGCGCGGTCGTACGTGCTGGTCGTGACGAGGACCTCCTGCGCGCCGGTCTCCTTCAGCAGGGTCTCCAGCTCGTGGGCCACCTGGTCCTCGGTGCCGGCGATGTGGCCGGTCAGGCCGGACTCGTAGAAGCCGCGCTCCTTCGCGGTCATCGCGCGCGCCTCGACCCGCTCGGCGGGCGGGAGCGGCGGGAAGGTGCCGTGGGTGCGGGAGTACGCCATCGACCAGGCCTCCGGGAGCAGCAGCCGCCGGGCCTCCTCGGGGGTGGCGGCCACGGCGACGGTGCCGGAGACGACGACGTACGGCTCGGGCGCCCAGGAAGAGGGGCGGAACAGCGCACGATAGGTGTCGATCCCGCGCCGCATCCTCTCGCGGTTCCCGAGGTCGCCGATCACCATCGGCAGGCCGGCGCGGGCCGCGATCGCCGCGCCCTCGCCCAGGGCCAGCACGAACGGCGGCACCGTCAGCCCCTCGGCGGGGTAGGCGTGCACCCCGGCGGGGGAGGCGCCCCGGAACCAGTCGAGCAGCTCCCGCAGTTGGGCCGCGAAGTCGTCGGCGTCGTCCCTGTCGCGGCCGAGCGCCCGGCGCACCCCGTCGGTGAAGCCCACCGACCGGCCGAGACCCATGTCGATCCGGCCCGGGAAGAGGGACTCCAGGACACCGAACTGCTCGGCCACCACCAGCGGCCGGTGGTTGGGCAGCATCACCCCGCCGGTGCCGACCCGGATCGTACGGGTCGCCCCGGCCACGGCGGACGCGAGGACGGTGGGCGCGGAGCCCGCGACGCCGGGGACACCGTGGTGCTCCGAGACCCAGAACCGGTGGAAGCCGAGCCGCTCGGCCTCCCGCGCCAGCGCCACCGTGTCCCGCAGCGCCTGCGCCGCCGTATGGCCCTCGCGGACGCGGGAGCGGTCGAGGACGGAGAAGCGGGCCGAGGCGATCACGGAGCTCATGTCCCGTACAACACCGCACGGCCCGCGGGATTCCCGGGAGCGCTCAGGGCACGATGTTGTGGTTCAGCCGGAACAGGTTCCCGGGGTCGTGGCGCCGCTTCAGCCGCGTGAGCCGGGTGTGGTTGTCGCGGTAGTTGGCCCGGACGCGGTCCTGGTCGTCGCCGTCCATGAAATTGACGTATCCGCCCTCCATGGCGTGCGGCGCGATCGCCCCGTGGAAGCCGCGTACCCAGTCCTTCTGCGCCTCGCAGTCCTCCCGGGTGGTCATGGTGGGGCTGAGCGCGATCGAGAAGTCGGCGTCCCGGTAGGAGAACGCGGTGTCCCGACGGCCCACGCGATGGCAGGCGCCGTCGACGGGGAAGACGACGGTCACGCTCGGGATGGACGGGGTCGTCGCGCCGTACTCGACGAACGCGTCGAGCACACCGTCGGGCAGCCCCTGGGCGAAGGCGCCCTTCCAGTAGTGGAAGAGTCCGGCGGGGACCAGTTCGTCGAAGAGGGTGTTGATCACCGGGTAGGGCATCCGCTCCAGATGCCGGCCCAGCACCGGTCCCAGCGAGGCGATCCGGTCACGGACCCGGTCGTCCTCGTCCTCGGGTCCGCTCCAGCACGTGACCACCCCGCACACCGGCCGCCCGTGCCAGCGCTCGGGCAGGAACGGCACCGGCGGTCCGAGCCCCACGACGAGCAGCGCGCCGAGGCGCTCGTCGGACTCGGCGATCAGCTCCCGGTAGCGGCGCAGGACGTCCGCGTCGAGCGGGTAGAACGTCGGTCCGCCGAGGACGTGGGCGACCGGATGCAGCCGGTACGAGAAGGAGGTGACGACCCCGAAGTTGCCGCCGCCCCCGCGCACGGCCCACATCAGGTCGGCGTCGCGTTCGTCGGTGCAGGTCAGGAGGGCCCCGTCGGCCGTCACCAGATCGACCGCGACCAGGTTGTCGCAGGCCAGCCCGCAGCGCCGGGAGAGGTGTCCCATGCCTCCGCCGGTCGTCAGACCGCCCACGCCGGTGGTGGAGACGATCCCGCCGGTGGTGGCGAGGCCGAAGGGGTGCGTGGCGCGGTCGACGTCCGCCCAGGTGCAGCCGCCCCCGACCCGCGCCCGCCGCGCGTCGGGGTCGACGCGGATCCCGCGCATCCGCCCGAGATCGAGGACGACCCCGCCGTCGCAGGTGCCGTGGCCGGGGACGCCGTGGCCGCCGCCGCGCACCGCGAGCGCCAGCCCCTCGTCACGGGCGAAGTCCACGGTGGCCGTCACGTCGCCCGCGTCGACGGCCCGGACGACGAGCGCGGGCCGTTTGTCGTGCATCGCGTTGTAGACCCTGCGGGCCTCGTCGTAGTCCGGGTCCCCCGGTGCGACGAGCTCGCCGCGCACGGCCCCGGCCAGCCGCTCCAGCAGCCGCCGGTCCAGTGGGGATGTGGAGGTGGTCATGGCCGCCACCCGCTCTCCTGAGGCATGGGACGCGTACCCCTCCGGTCTAGCCGCGGGGCGGGCCGTCCTCATCGCCGGAACCACCCATCCGCCGCCGGCCGGGCATGGGCGGAACGGCCCATGCCGGGTGCCTCACACCAGCCCGTGCGTGTACGCGTACGCGGTCGCCGCCGCCCGCGAGGACACGTCGAGCTTGGCGAAGATGTTGTTCAGGTGCCGGGCCACGGTGTGCTCGCTGATCACCAGTTCCTCGGCGACGGCCCGGTTGGTGCGGCCCGCCGCCACCAGCCGCAGCACCTGGACCTCCCGCGCGGTGAGGCCGCCCGGCGGTCTGTCGCGCACCGCGTCCAGCAGCGCCGCCGCCCGCCGCGCGTCCGGTACGGCGCCCAGCTCCACGAAGACGCCGTGGGCCGCCCGCAGCTCCAGCCGGGCGCTCTCCTCGTCCCCGGCGGCCCGCCCGGCGGCGGCCAGCGTCATCCGTGTCTGGGCCGCGTCGTACGGCACCCCGAGCTCCAGCCAGAGCGCCAGGGCCCGGTGCAGCCGCTCCCGCGCCCGGCCGGGGTCCCCCCGGGCGTACGCCACCGCGCCCTCCGCCGAGGCGGCCGCCGCGTGCGGCAGGGTCACCGCCGCGCCGCACAGCCGCCGCCACCCGTCGGCCAGCTCACGCAGCTCGTCGGCCGCCGCGCCGGCCTCGTCCGCCTGGCCGAGCGCGAGGAACACCTCCACCCGGGCGGCGAGCAGCCGGCAGCGCTCCAGCCGGTCCCGCGGCACGGGCAGGTGGGTGAGGGCCGCCGCCGAGGCCTGCGCGCGGCCCCGGGCGAGCCGCAGCAGCGCCAGACCGGGCTGCGGATCCCGCCCCAGCTCGTGCGCCCGGCCGTACGCCTCCTCGGCCGCCTGCGTCTCGCCGCGCCGCCGCAGGATCTCCCCGAGCAGATAGAAGACCTCCGCCGCCGACCGCCGCTCGTAGGGCAGCAGCTCCTCGCAGGTGCGTACGGCCTCGTCGAGCGCCCGCGACCAGTGGCCCCGCAGCTCCAGCACCTGGACCCGGTGGAGCCGGCACAGCCCGCGGAAGTTGTTCTCCGCGGGCATCGACGCGCACCAGCGCATCGCGGCGTCGGTCCACTCGGCGGCGCGGTGCAGGTCGACGCAGGCCATGCACTGCTGCAGGCCCAGACAGTAGACCCAGCCGGTGAAGAAGGCGCTCAGCTCGCCCGCCGCCGCCGAGCACATCGCCTCGTCGAGGACGTCGAGCCCCTCCGCGATCCGGCCCCGCGCCACCAGCACGGACGCCCGCGCCTGCACGCTCATCGTGTACAGGTCCGGGCTGCCGCAGCGGCGGGCGATCGCGGCCATCCGCAGCGCCGAGGCCATCGCCTCGTCGAACGCGCCGCGCGCCTGCGCCGCCTCGGTGTCGACCCAGACCAGGTAGCACTGCTCGACGCACTCGGGTTCGCCGCCGAGGTGGCGCCGGGCCCGGCGCAGCCAGCCGGCGGCCACCGAGGGGCGTCCGGCGAGCTGGTGCTCGTAGAAGAGGAGCCAGGCCATCAGCCCGGCGCGCCGGTCCGCGCCCGAGGCCGCGTATCCGGAGTAGGCGAGGGTGCGTTGTTCGATCGACTCGTCGACCCGGCTCGTCCACCAGGCGGCGTCGGCGAAGCCGGCGTGGTCGTCGGGGGTGAGCCGGGTCGTGTCCAGGGCGCGCAGCAGACGGTGGGCCTCGGCCCACGCCTCCCGGGCCACGGCGCCCCGCGCCTGCCCCAGCGTGTCCGTACCCGTACGCCCGGCCGTCCGCCCAGTCACTAACGGCACCCCTCTCGCCCATCACGAGCAGGACCGTCCCCGCCCAGGATAGGCGGTGTGCCCAGTGGCTAGGGTGGGTCCGTGAGCGACAGCAGCGGGCGGCCCATCGCCGTGTTCGATCTGGACAACACCCTCGCCGACACGGCCCACCGCCAGCGCTTCCTGGAGCGCCGGCCGCGTGACTGGGACGCGTTCTTCGCCGCCGCGCCCGCGGACCCGCCGATCCCGCAGGGGATCGCCCTGGCGCGCGAGCAGGCCGAGGAGTGCGAGGTCGTCTATCTGACCGGCCGGCCGGAGCGCTGCCGGCGGGACACCGAGGAGTGGCTCGACGCCCAGGGGCTGCCCGAGGGGCGTGTGTACATGCGGCGCAACGACGACCGCAGGCCCGCCCGCCGCACCAAGCTGGAGATCCTGCGCCGGCTCGCCCGGTCCCGCGAGGTGCGGATGCTGGTGGACGACGACGCGCTCGTGTGCGAGGACGCCGAACGGGTGGGATTCCGGGTCGTACTCGCTCGCTGGAGCGCTCCGTCGGCGGACCTGCGCGAGGCGCAGGAGGGGGAGGGGCGTACCTGATCGCCGATCGGGTCCGTCAGGCCGACTCGTCCAGGCGGAAGCCCACCTTCAGGCCCACCTGCCAGTGCGCGATCTCGCCGTTCTCCAGTTGCCCGCGCACCTGGGTGACCTCGAACCAGTCCAGGTTGTGCAATGTCTGCGAGGCGCGGCCGATGCCGTTGCGGATGGCCTGGTCGACGCCGTCCGGCGAGGTGCCGACGATCTCCGTGACCCGGTAGGTGTGGTTCGACATCGGGTGCTCCTTCCGGCCGTGTCACTCCACCGTGCCCCAACCCGCGACGCACCGCCATGCCACACCACTCGAAACCGGACGATAAAAGCCTATTTTCTTACCCTTGCGGTGATATAAGGATCATGTGAGGAATGTGATCTGCGAGTGGGGGTTCGAAGGAAACCATGCGCCGGTTCAGAATCGCGATGTCCCGGCAGGCGCCGATTGCCGTGACGCGCCAGCCCGTTCAGCGTGTGGAGACACGGGCCCCCTGGTACGGCCCCTTCTCCGTCTGTGTCGACCTCGGCGCCGCGGCCCTGCCGGTCGCCGCGACGATCGTGGAGGTCCATGAGCCCCACCCCCTGCGGCTGGCGGCCGCCGCGGCCCTGCTGTGGCCGCTCATCGGGGTGGTGAGCAAGCGTTACACGCCCCTGGCCTGGGGCGACGGCGGCGGGTTGCGCGCCATCGCCCGGGACTGGCTGGTCCTGGTCGGCGCCCTCGCCACCCTCCGGGTGGTCTGCGGCCTGGACAGCGTGCCCGCCGAGGCGTTCACGGCGCTCATCCCCGCCCTGGTGTGCACCGGCGTCTGCCAGAAACTGATCCACCGTCATCTGCTGGCCGCCCGCCGCAACGCCCGCGCGCTACGGCACGTCCTGGTCGTCGGCGAGGCCTCGGCCCTCGACTCCGTGGTCGGACAGCTCGCCCAGCGCACCGACCACGAGTACGTCATCGTCGGCGCCTGCCCGGTGGGCGAGGACGAGGTGACCTCGGGCGTCCCCGTCTGCGCGCGGCTGTCCCGCGAGGCACCCGACGCCCCCGACTCGGACGCCGCCGTCGTCCTCGGCGCGGCCGACGAACTCGGCGCCGACCTGGTCTTCGTGGCACCCGGCCCGCACCTGAACGGCGAGCGGATGCGCCGGCTGTCCTGGGCGCTGTACGACCGGGGCCGCTCGCTCATGGTCCTGCCCGGCATCACCGACGTGGCCCGCCGCCGGGTGCGGCTGACCTCGGCGGCCGGTCTCACCCTGCTGCACATCGCGCCGCCGCTGCAGCGCGGTGCGCACGCCGCCGCCAAGACGGCGGTGGACCGGACGGGCGCCCTGCTGCTGATCCTGCTGCTCTCGCCGCTGCTGCTCCTGCTGGCGCTGGCCGTCCGGCTCGGCTCACCGGGCCCGGTCCTCTACCGCCAGACCCGGGTCGGGCGGCACGGGATGCGCTTCGCCATGTGGAAGTTCCGCACCATGGTGGTCGACGCGGACCGGCTCAAGGGCGGGCTCGAGAAGCAGAACGAGAACGACGGGCACATGTTCAAGATGCGCCGCGACCCCCGGGTCACCCCGGTCGGACGGGTCCTGCGCCGTTACTCCCTGGACGAGCTGCCCCAGCTCTTCAACATCCTCTTCGGCCACATGTCCCTGGTGGGCCCCCGCCCGCCGCTGCCCGACGAGGTCGTCAAGTACAACGGCGTCGAGATGCGCCGGCTCAACGTCCGGCCGGGCCTGACCGGCCTGTGGCAGGTCAGCGGACGCTCGGACCTGTCCTGGCGCGAGACCGTCGCGCTCGATCTGCGCTACGTCGACAACTGGTCGCTGTCCGGCGACGTCAACGTCATGGCCCGCACCGTCCGCGCGGTGCTGAACGGCCAGGGCGCGTACTAGCCGCGCACGAGAGGACGGACGTGGCCGCCCCGGGTCGGACCGGGTGCGGCCACGTCCGCCATCCGGGCAGGTCTGCCGCCAACACGCGGCCCGCGCGGCTGCTTCGACTCCGCCGCCGTGAAGGATCGCGTCATGGTACAGACCACTTCCGTCGCAGACCCGGCGCACCGGCCCGTCGTGGCCCGCCGACTGCACGGCTTCACCGGCGCCGGATACGACAAGGGACGCCCCGCGGCGGTCCAGGCCGCCTGGTACGCCGCCCAGCATCTGCTGTTCACCCAGTGGTGGTTCCCCGCCCGCTGGCGCCCCCCGCTGCTGCGCGCCTTCGGCGCCCGCGTCGGCCGGCGGGTGCTGATCCGGCGCGGGGTACGCGTCCACTGGCCATGGAAACTGGACGTCGGCGACGACGTCTGGATCGGCGAGGACGCCTGGATCCTCAACCTCGAACCGGTCACCATCGGCCACGACTCCTGCGTCTCCCAGAGCGCCCTGCTGTGCACCGGCAGCCACCGCCGTCGCAGCGCCACCTTCGAGTTCGACAACGGCCCCATCCGGCTGGAGCCGGGCAGCTGGGTCGCGGCCCGCGCGGTCGTGCTGCGCGGGGTCACCGTCGGCCGCGGCGCCGTGGTGGGCGCGGGCGCCGTCGCCCACCAGGACGTGCCGCAGGACGCGGTCCTGACCGCGGGGGGCCGGGCATGAGAGTCGTCCACGTGGTCACCCTCGTCAGCGACGACGGGGCCTTCGGCGGTCCTACGAGCGTGGCGGCCGCCCAGCTCGAGGAGCTCGCCGCCCGCGGCCACGACGTCCGGCTGGTGTCGCTGTGGCGGGGCAGGGACGCGGCGCCGGCCCCGCGGCGGGTCGGCGCGGTCCCGTTCGTCTCCCGTCCGGCCCGGCGGCTCGTGCCGGGCCGGGGCTGCCTCGGACTCATGCACCCGATGCTCCTGGCTGACCTGTGGCGCGAGACCGGCCGCGCCGACGCCGTGCATCTGCACGCGGGCCGCGACCTCGTCTCCCTCGCCGCACTCGCCGTGGCCCGGCTGCGCGGCAAGGACTACGTCACCCAGACCCACGGCATGGTCGAACCCCGCACCGCCACGGTGGCGCGGCTCTTCGACCGGCTGTTCGTGCCCCTGCTGCGCGGGGCCCGCGCCTGTCTCGTGCTCACCGAACGGGAGCGCCGCGAACTGACCGCCGTCCTCGGCCCGGACGGCCCGCCGCTGATCGACCTGCCCAACGGGCTGCGCGTGTCCGACGCCGGCCGGGACGCCGCCGGGGCGCGCACCGGCCACGAGGTGGTTTTCCTCGCCAGACTGCACCCGCGCAAACGCCCCGAGGCGTTCGTCGAGATGGCCGCCCTGGTCCACAAGGAGTACGCCGAGGCCCGCTTCACGCTCTACGGCGCCGACGAGGGGTCACTGCCCGGGGTGCGCCGGCTGATCGGGGACCGCGGGATCGGCGACGTCGTCTCCTACGGCGGTGCGCTGGACCACGCGGCGGCCCTGGAGGCCTACCGCAGGGCCGCGGTGTACGTCCTGCCGAGCGTGCAGGAGCCGTTCCCGATGACGGTTCTGGAGGCCCTCGCGGAGGGAACGCCGGTCGTGTGCACCGACAGCAGCGGTATCGCGGCCGAACTGTCCGCCAGGCAGGCGGCGTTGGTCACCGACGGCAGCCCCGGGGCACTGGCCGACGCCGTGGGCCGGCTGCTCGCAGATGCGGAGCTGCGCGAGCGCCTCGCCGAGGCCGGCCGACGGGCGATCGACGAGGTCTTCTCCATCCGCGCGGTCGTGGACCGGCTGGAGAAGCTGTACCGGGACAGGTGACGCGAGCGGTTCGGCCGCCCCGTGCGGCCGAACCGCCCGCCGTCTCAGCGCCGCCGCGCGCGGCTCGCGGTACGGAGGATGTCCTCGAAGCGGGAGGCGCAGTCCTCCAGGGCGAACTCCCGCTCGGCCAGGGCCCGGCTCTCCTTGCCCAGCGACTCGGCACGCGCCGGGTCGGACAGGACCTCCCGCGCCCATGAGGCGGCCTCGTCGAGCGAGGACTCCTCCGGCGGGAAGACCGCCGACCCCGCCCGGCGCAGCAGCCGCGCCGCCAGGTTCCCGGCCGGCATCAGGCCGAGCACGGGGCGCCCGGCGCACAGGTACGACAGGGTCTTCGACGGCACCGAGAACTCCCCGGCGTCCGCGCCGAGGAGCACCACGAGGAGGTCGCCCGAGCCGAGCACCTCGGGCAGCCGCTCGTAGGGCTGGAACGGCAGCAGCGTCAGGTCGACGCCCCGCTCGGCCGCCGCCGCGCGCAGGACGGGCACGGCCGGGCCGTCGTTGACGACGACCAGCCGCACCGGGGTGCCCCCCGCGCCCAGCCGTTCGGCCAGCCGCACCAGCAGCTCCGGGTTGTGCTTGAGGCCCAGCGTGCCGGAGTACAGCACCGTCCGTACGCCGTCCAGGCCCTGCTCGGCCGACCAGGCGTTGGCCCGGTCCACCGGCACGATCTCGTCCAGCGGCGCCCAGTTGGGAATGACGGTGACCTTCCCGGCCGTGCCCCACTCGCGGTGCACGCGCACGAACGACTCGGCGATCACCACGACGGCCGCGGCCCGGCGCGCCGACCACTTCTCTCCGGCGCCGAAGACCTTCGCGGCGATGCCCATGGACCGGGCGACCTTCTCGGCGGCGAAGCTCTTCATCGCCACGGCCGTCACGTCCTGGTGCCACAGCACCCAGGGGACGCCCATCCGCCGCAGGACGCCCGCCGCGACCACCAGCACCGGGATCGGCATGTTGGACAGCAGGGCCACGTCGGGCCGCTCCCGCCGTACCTGGCGGGCCAGTTCGAGGCCCAGCAGGGTCTCCTGGCGCAGCCGGCGGAAGTAGGCGTCCTTCCGCAGGGCGGTGCCGTCCCCGATGGTGACGAAGCGCAGCCCGGGGGTGTCCCCGGCGAGGTTGCCCTTGCCGGAGACGTAGGCCGTGCAGGTCGAGTGGACGACGTCGTGACCGCGGCGCGCCAGTTCCCGGCTGAGCTGGGCCTGGAAGGGGTGGCCGCTGTAGTCGTGGACGAGGATCCTCATGCGTTCTCCGTCTCCTCGCCCGTGTGTCACTGCTGGGAGCGCTTGACCTGGTCGTAGACCCAGGCGTAGGTGGTCTCCAGACCGTCGAGCAGGGTCACCGACGGTTCCCAGCCGTGGATCTCGTTGATGAGGGTGTTGTCGGAGTTGCGGCCGCGCACGCCCTGCGGGGCGTCGAGGCGGTAGGAGCGCTCGCAGCGGACACCGGCGATCTCCTCGACGAGGTCGACGAGCTGGTTGATGGTGACCAGCTCCGAGGAGCCGAGGTTGACCGGGATCCCGCTGTCCCCGTTCATGATCATCTGGCTGCCGTGCACACAGTCGTCGATGTACATGAAGGAACGGCTCTGCAGCCCGTCGCCCCAGATCTCGATCCGGTGCTCACCGCTGAGGACCGCCTCGGCCACCTTCCGGCACACCGCGGCCGGCGCCTTCTCCCGCCCGCCGGTCCAGGTGCCGTGCGGGCCGTACACGTTGTGGTAGCGGGCGACGCGGGTGGCGAAGCCGTAGTCCTCCGCGTAGTGCCGGCACATGCGCTCGGAGAAGAGCTTCTCCCAGCCGTAGCCGTCCTCCGGCTGCGCCGGGTAGGCGTCCTCCTCCTTGAGGGCGGTGAGATCGGGGTCGGTCTGCTTGCCGGCGGCGTACACACAGGCGGAGGAGGAGTAGAAGTAGCCCTCCACACCGGCCTCGTGGGCCGCCTGGAGCATGTGGGTGCTGGTGAGCACCGACATCATGCAGGCGGCCTTGTTGTTCTCGATGAAGCCCATGCCGCCCATGTCGGCGGCCAGCATGTACACCTGGCGCGCGCCCCGCACGCCCGCCCGGGCGCTCTCCAGGAGCGAGAGGTCGGCGACCACGTTCTCGGCGTCGTGGTGGACCTGGTACCAGTCCTCGCGCGGCTTGACGTCGACGGAGCGGACGGTCAGTCCCTGGGCGAGAAGGTCGCCCACCAGGTGACCGCCGATGAATCCCCCGCCCCCGGCGACGACGACGTCTACCTGCTGGCTCATGCGCAACTCCTCTGCGAATCGGGATCCCAGGACAGATCTGAGAGATCTGTTGGCCGATAAGCTATGCAGACTTGTCATGATTTGAGGTAATTGGCACGCCGAGAATTTTGCGATTTCTGCGCGCCTGGGATGATTAGGGCGATCTAAGCGCTATATATCCTTCAGTGATGTTTCAGCCTAAATATTCGCTCGACGGAGAGGCCGGGATGCAGGACGCTCGCGTCCGCAGTGTGGCTGCGGTCTCCCTCTGGGCCGTGACACTGACGGTCCTGCTGCCGGGGCTGATCCTCCAGTCGCACGGTGCGCACCCGTCGCCCGCGCTCGCCCTGCAGGGCGTCGTCGTGGTGCACAGCGGCGGTGCGCTCGCCGGGGTGCTCACCGCGTCCCGGGTACGGTTCGTCGCCCTCGGCTTCTGGGTCTTCGTCTACATCTGGCTCGGGCTGGCCGGTCTGGCGATGCTCGCCTCCGACACCTACCCCTGGCCCTACCGGACCGGCGAGACGACCGCCCTCGGGGCCGTGGCCCTCGTCGAACTCGGACTGCTCGCCCACAGCGCGGGAACGGCCCTCGCCGCCCGCCGGGAACGCGCGCGCGGACACAACGCCCCGCCCGGGATCCTGGAGCGCGTCCTCGCCCGCCGTATCGCGCCCTGGCGTCTGCTGGCCCTGTGCGGGCTCGCGCTCGGCCTCGCCGCCGTGCTCATCGCCGGCCAACCCGGCCGACTGGGCGCGTACTTCACCAGCCGCCAGGCGATCACCGAGGCAGGCGGGGAGGACGCCTCCCTGCGCTCCCTGCTGAGCTGGTCACTGTCGGTGCCCGCGTTCTGGGCGCTGCTCGGTCTGCTGCGGGTGCCGCGCCGGCCCGACGGCGACCGCTGGCTGCGGGCGGTGCGCTGGCTGCTGCTGCCGGTGCTGCTCGCCCTCAACGTCGTCGTCAACAACCCCATCAGCAAGCCCCGGTTCTGGGCCGGCATGGTCCTGCTGACCCTGCTGTTCTCGGTGCCCCGGCTCTGCCGCCCCCGGGCCTTCCGGGTCACCGCGGCCGCGATCCTCGGCGCGCTGCTGTTCGTCTTCCCCTACAGCGACTACTTCCGCTACAACGACCGGGAGACGCTCACCGTCGCCTCCCTCGCCGAGCAGTTCACCTCCAACGGCGACTACGACGCCTTCCAGCAGATGCAGAGCGGCGTCGACTACGCGCACGACCACGGCTTCTCCCCGCAGAACGTCCTCGGCCCCCCGCTGTTCATGGTGCCGCGCGCGATGTGGCCGGAGAAACCCAAGGACACCGGCATCACCCTGGCCGAATACGCCGGATACGAGTTCCACAACCTCTCCGCGCCCCTGTGGATCGAGAGTTACCTGTGGGCCGGCCCCCTCGCGGTGGTCCTCGTGTTCCTCCTGCTGGGCGCGTTCGGCCGGCGGGTGGACGACGTCCGCCACCGGCTGCGCGAGAACCCGGGCGCCCTCGCGGCCCTGCTCGTCCCGGCGTTCGCCTTCTACCAGATGGTCTTCCTGCGCGGCAGCCTGCTCGCCATCGCGGGGCCGCTGACCCTGCTGCTGGCCGTACCGCTCCTCATCACCAGCCCCAACGCCCGGGCATCCCGGTTCCGCTCATCGGCGATGCCGGCCGCATCCCCCCGTCACGCATCGATCCCCGGAACAGGAGGGCACCCGTGACCGGCCCCATCCAACTCGAAGACCGGTACGACGAGCCGGACCAACTACGCGACCAACTGCGCCGCATCCTTCGCCACCGCGCCCTGATCGCGCTGGGCCTCGTCCTGGGACTGCTCGGCGGGCTGGCGCTGGCCCAGTACCGCGCGCACACCTTCGCCGCCACCAGCGAGGTGCTGGTGCGCTCCACCGCCGACCCGTTCGGTGCGGTCGGGGTCTCCGCCGACAACCAGGTCAGCATGACCACCGAACAGCAGGTCGCCACCAGCGCCGAGGTCGCCCGCCGGGTGGCCCGCGTCCTCGGCCTGCCCCAGAGCCAGGCCGGCGCGCTCGCGTCCCGGCTGCGGGTCACCAACCCGATGAAGTCCCGCGTCCTGCGCTTCGAGTTCACCGCCGACTCCCCGAAGCGCGCCGCGGGCGGCGCCAACGCCTTCGCCGAGGCCTACCTCGCCGACCGCAAGAGCCGCAACGACGCCGCCGTCAAGCGCGCCACCGACGCCCTCGACCAGCAGATCCAGGTGCTCAACGAACAACTGGCCGAGGAGAAGCTGGAGCAGAAGGACGCCAAGACCGCCGCGCAGAGCCAGCTCTACACGCTGCAGAAGCGCGTCCTGGACATCAAGTCCCGCGACACCGACGCCGGTGACGTCGTCCGCCGTGCCGTCGCCCCCCACCTGCCGGTGGGCCCCGGCCTGCGGATCCTGCTCGCCCTCGGCCTGGTGTGCGGTCTGCTGCTCGGCGTGCTCCTGGCCTGGCTGCGCTCCGCCCTGGACTCGCGGATCCGCTCGGTCGGCGAGCTGCGCGGCGCGCTGCGCACCCCGGTGCTCGGCATGCTGCCCGACGACGAGGACGCGGGGGACGAGCTGCTGAAGGTCGGCCGCACCGGCGGCGCCCGCGCGGAGGCCTTCCGCGCCCTGGCCTTCCGGCTGCGCCGCGCCGAGAGCCCCTCGGGCCCCGGCCAGGTGCTCGTCGTCGCCCCGCGGGACGCCGAGGCCGCCGAGGAGGTCGCCGCCAATCTGGCCGCGGCCCTCGCCGAGTACGGCGGAGAGGTGCTCCTGGTCGACGCCGACTCCGACGCCTCCGGCCTCTCGGACCGGCTGCCGCTGATGCCGTACGAGGCGCCCACCCTGGAGGAGGCGTTCCTGCCCAGCGGAAGCGTCCTCGTCGACGCCGACGTCAGCGGACGCCTCGCCTTCCGCTCCGGCGGCGGCATCGGCGCGCACACCCGCGCCGGCCTGTCCACCGAGGCCGGCCGACTGCGGCCGGGCACCGAATCCACCACCGTCGTCGTCACGGGACCGTTCCTCACGCACGCCGACGCGCTCGCCGTCGCCCAGCGCGTCGACGGTGTCCTGCTGGTCGTCGGTCTCGGCGCCACCCGGCAGGACGACCTGCGTCAGGTGCAGGAGCTGATCGACTGCTCCGGCGGCCGTCTCCTCGGCACCGTCCTCGACGCCGCGCGGCCCCGCCGGCGGCTGCGGCTGCCGCGCCGCCGTCCGAAGTACCGTCCGGTGCCCCCCTCCGCGGCGCCGATGGAACTTCCCACGCAGGACGGCACCTTCTCCATCTCCCGGCGGTGACCGCTGCCGACACGACCGCTCCCCTCCGCGCCGGGGCCGACGCCCCGCGCGCGGTGGCGGCGGTCGCCCGGGGAGGCTGGTGGGGGATGGCGGGTTCCGCCGGGAACGCCGTCTTCTCCTTCCTGCTGGTCGGCCTGGTCACCCGCGCCGTGGGCGCCGACGGCTCGGGCGTGATCTTCACCGGCGTCGCCGTCTTCACCATCCTCAGCAACACCTGCAAGCTCGGCGCCGACGCCGGGCTGATCCGTTTCGTCCCCCGGGACCTCGCCCTCCACGACGGCCGCTCGGTGCCCGCTCTGCTGCGCATGGCCGTCCTGCCCGCGGCCGTCGTCTCCACCCTGGCCGCCGCGCCCCTGCTGCTGTCGCCCACCGTGGCCCGCCTGCTGCTGCCCCAACTGCCCCCGGCGGACGCCGTCCCCCTGGTCCGGCTCTTCGGTGTCTTCCTGCCGATCGCCACCGTGGGCATGGTCCTGCTCGGCGCCACCCGGGGATACGGCACGGTCGTGCCGTTCGTCGGCGTGGAGCAGATCGGCAAGCCGGCGCTGCGCCTGCTGATCGCCCTCCCGGTCGCCTTCCTCCTGCCCAGCCTGACCGCGCTGGCCTCGGCCTGGCTGCTCCCGGCGCTGGCCGGTTCCGTGGCCGCCTGGTTCGCGCTGCGCCGCTGCCGGGCCGGCCGGGGCCCGACCGGCGCGGCAGACGGCGAGCCGGTGTCCTGGCGGACGTTTTGGAGCTTCGCCGCGCCCCGCGCGGTCTCCTCCGTCTTCGACATCAGCGCCGTGTGGGTCGGCGTGATCCTGCTGTCGGCCATGGCCACCGCCGGGGAGGCGGGCGTCTACACCGCGATCGGCCGGGTCGTCACCGCGGGCACGCTTCTCCAGCTCGCCGTACGGCTCGCCGTCGCCCCGGAGATCAGCCGGCTGCTCGCCCTGGGCGAGGACGCCGAGGCACACGCCCTGCACCGTGTGTCGACGTGCTGGATCGTGCTCTTCTCCTGGCCGCTGTTCGTGCTGATCGCGGCCTTCCCCGAGACCTTCCTGTCCGCCTTCGGACCGGAGTTCGTCCGTGGCGCGCCCGCCCTGCTCGTGCTGTGCGCCGCCTCCATGGTCAACGTCGCCGTCGGCAACGCCCAGACCGTGCTGCTGATGGCCGGCCGCAGTTCCTGGCATCTGGCCGTCACCGCCGTCGCGTTCACGGTGCAGCTCACCGTCGGCGTGCTCGCCGTCCCGGCCTGGGGCGTGCTCGGCGCCGCCGTGTCCTGGGGCGCGGCCATCGTCGTGGAGAACCTCGCGGCGGCTCTGCTGATCCGGTTTCGCCTCGGCTTCACCACCGTCGACCGCGGCTATGTCACCGCCCTCGGTGCCGCCCTGACCGTCTCCCTGGTGCTGGGAGCCGCCCGAACGAGTGGAGATGACACTCCATCAGGACTCGCCGGGGGGATGGCCTTGGGTATGTGTGTATTTGCTATTAGTTTGTGGCGATATCGGACGTCGCTGAGAGTGAGCGAGCTGGTCGGAGTGCTGCGCCGCCGCGCCGCATGAGACCGGACTCGGCCGCAGCGTTCCGGCCCTCCCGGCGGGCGTCCCCGACTCGTACCACTCCCAACCACTGCCACCCGGGGTTCCCTTGCACCTGAGAAAGCTCCGTTCGAAGCCGGTCACCAGGGTCGCCGTCACCGCCCTCGTGTGCTCCGCAGCCCTGCTCGACGCGTCCCTCGCCGCGGCCGCCGACGGCGGCCCGAAGACGTTCTCCGCCGATGCGCTGCCGACCTGGCAGACCGAAGGCATCGTCTGGTCGATGGCCGCCGCGAACGGCGTCGTCTACGTCGGAGGATCGTTCGAGGCGGTCCGCCCGCCGGGTGCGGCGCCGGGCCGGAAACTGGTGGCCCGCCGCAACTTCGCCGCCTTCGACGCGGCGACCGGCAAACTCCTGCCCTGCGCCCCGCCCTTCACCGGGCACAACCACACCGTGCGGGCCATGAAGGCCTCGCCGGACGGCCGGGTGCTGTACATCGGCGGCTCCTTCGACACCGTCGGCTCGGAGAAGGCGGCCAACGTGGTCGCGCTCAACACCTCCGACTGCTCCCTGCGCAAGGACTTCCGGCCGGCCGTGTCGTCGACCGTCCGGGCCGTCGAGCCCACGAACCAGGCGATCTACCTCGGTGGCGACTTCGGCCGGGTCTCCGGCCAGGCCCGCAGCCGTATCGCCGCCCTCACCCCCAAGGGCGCGCTGCTGCCCTTCGCGGCCGAACTCGACCAGCCGGTCCGCGCGTTGTCGGCCGCGCTCCCTCAGGGGCGCCTCTTCGTCGGCGGTGACTTCGAGAGGGTCAACGGCCAGTCGGCCCGCTCCCTGGTCACCCTGAACCCCGTCACCGGCGCCACGGTGCTCGCCTACCCGGGCTGGTTCCCGAGCCAGTCCTCGGTGAAGACGATCGCCCAGGACAACTCCCGCTTCTTCGTGGGCGCCGAGGGCCACGGGCCGGGCATCTACGACGGCCGCATCGCGGGCCGGACCGCCACCGGCCTCATGGTGTGGAACGACACCTGCCGCGGCGCCACCCAGTCCGTCCTGCCCTACAACGGCGTGCTCTACAGCGCCTCGCACGCCCACGACTGCAACGAGACGCCCGGCGGCTTCCCCGACCGGGGCGACCGCCAGCACTTCCTGGCCCAGCGGGTCGAGGACCGCAGGATCCTGCACTGGTTCCCCGACACCGACGGCGGCCTCGGCGAGCAGGTCGGGCCCCGCGCCCTGGTGGCCTCGAAGGGCTTCCTGTGGGCGGGCGGTGAGTTCACCGAGGTCAACGAGTCGCCCCAGCAGGGCCTCACACGCTTCGGCGACAAGGACACCGGCGCGCCGGAGGAACCGCCCACCCTGTCCCTGTCGGCGGCCGAGCCCGGCAAGGTCACCCTCGCCTGGCGGGCCGCCTGGGACCGTGACGACGCCCTGCTGACGTACCGGATCTACCGCGACGGCAAGCTGGTCGTGCACAAGGCCAAGTCCTCCGCGTTCTGGGACCGCCCGAAGATGACCTGGACCGACACGGTGCCGGCCGGTTCCCGCCACCAGTACGCCATCGAGGTCACGGACGGCTCCAACGCCTCGGCCCGGTCGCGCGCCCTGACCGTGAACGTGCCGAAGAGGCCCGCGCAGACCGCGAACGCACCGGCCCAGGGAGCCCCGGCCCAGGGCGCCCAGACGGCCCAGCAGGGGCAGCCGGGACAGCCGTCCCAGTCGGTCCCGCCGGCGCACCGACGGACGGGTGGGAAGCGATGACCCGCATCGGATTCGCCCCCGGCGTCTACGACCTGTTCCACATCGGCCACCTCAACATCCTCCGTGAGGCCCGTCGGCACTGCGACCGGCTGGTCGCGGGCGTGAGCTCCGACGAGCTGACGGCGCGGCTGAAGGGGAAGGTCCCGGTCGTACCGCTCGCCGAGCGGCTCGACATCGTCCGCAGCGTGAAGTACGTCGACGACGCCATCGTGGAGACGGAGGTCGACAAGCTGATCACCTGGAGGCGGGTCGGCTTCCACGTCATCTTCAAGGGCGACGACTGGCGCGGCACCCCCAAGTGGCTGGAGTACGAGCGGCGGTTCGGGGAGGTCGGAGTGGAGGTCGCCTACTTCCCCTACACCATGCACACCTCCAGCACCCTGCTGCGCAGCGCGCTCAGGATGCTGGCCGCGCACGAGCCGCCCGCGATCCCCTCAGCGCAGCTCGCGGAACCACTTGACCAGGAAGGCGGCCATGAAAAGGACGTGTGCCAGCAGCAGCGTGGCGTACACCGCAAGGAAGACGTCCTGACTGCCCAGGAATAGGAAGCCGAGGCAGGTCAGGCCGTAGTCGACCGGCAGCAGCAGGACGGATCGCAGCGCCGGGGGCGAACCGGGCGGAACCTCGCCCGGTGTCCGCCGCTTGAGCTTCTCCGTCAGGATCCCGGCGAAGAAGATCACCACGGCCGCGAGCTGGAAGACCATCGGAGCCAGCAGCCACAGCGGGCCGGGCAGCGTGAAGAACCGGTAGAACGACACCAGCACCACGAGATGCAGGGCGAGGATCTTGACGCAGTCCAGGACGTGGTCGAGCCACTCGCCCGACGGGCTGCCGGACCGCTGGCCCCGCGCCAGCTGACCGTCCGCCGAGTCCAGGAAGAACCCCACGGCCAGGGCCGCGCCCACGCAGACCCCCATCGTCGGCGTGGGCGGCAGCAGGGCCACCGCGGCCAGGGCCGGAAAGGTGAACAGGGCGCCGAGGACGGTCAGTTGATTGGGCGTCGCCCCCACCTGATAGGCCAGCGCGGCCAGGACCCGTCCGGCCGGACGATTGACGAACCGCGTGTAGAGCGAGACCCCCTTCGCGGGCTTCTGTGCCGCCGACAGATGCCTGAGAACCTCGACGAACTCGGCCATTTCCCTCCTTAATTCACTTTATTCTCTTTACTGTCTTATTCACTTTAATTGACGAAATCGCTGGAAAGAAGGCAATTATGGCAGAACGGGGAGGCGGGATGTCCCCTGTCAGCCGTCGGCAGCTTCTGCGTGGCGGGGTGACCCTGCTCGGTGCGACGGTCCTCACCGCCCACAGCGCGTCCGCGGCCTCGGGACCGGGAAGCGGCCGGGCCCCGGCCTCCGCCGGACTGCTCTCACGGGTGATCAACGTCCGCGACCTCGGCGCGGTGGGCGACGGACGCGCCGACGACACCGCCGCGTTCGAGTACGCCTACACCCTCGCCGCCGCCCGGGTCTCCCGGGGCATCGGCCGCACCGTGATCGAGATCCCGCCCGGCGAGTTCCTCATCACCCGCCCGAACGCGCTGCTGAACGGGGCCGCACCCCAGCACCCGGTCAACGGGCTGCGTTTCTCCGGCGCGGGCAAACGCATGACCACGCTCGTCTTCCGCCCGCCCGTCGGACCCGGCTCCTACCTGTGCCGCAACGAGAACATCTGGTCCAACCTGGCCTTCGAACGCATCCAGTTCCGCTCGGCCACCCCGGGCGCCTCCTTCTTCGGTTCGTACTCCACCGGGCAGGCCCAGGACTACCGGTTCTCCGAGTGCGAATGGATGGGGGAGTGGGAGTACGGCATCTCCCTGGACGGCACGGACACCAACTCGGAGATGCGCTGGGAGGCGTGCCGGGTCGGCGGCGCCTACCGCAAGGCGTTCCTCTACTCGGGCGTCACCGGCCGCGGACAGGACCCCAACGACCAGGACCAGTTCCTCAACTACTGGTTCACCGACATGAAGGTCGAGTACGACTGGGGCAACTTCCTGGAGTTCCCCTACGGGGGCTCGATCACCTGCCGGGGCGGCTCGTACATCATCACGGGCACCCGCCCGCAGAGCCAGGAGTACGGCACCACCAGCACGTTCTTCCGCTTCCCCGTCGCCCGGCACCACGACTCCGTGCAGCGGTTCCACGCCCAGGACATCCGCTTCGAGGTGCGCAACCCGGACGCACGGGTCATCGACTGCGCGTGGAAGAGCGGCACGGTCCACTTCAGCGACTGCGACGACACCGGCCTGGCCTTCAAGGACTTCGCGCCCGAAGCGCGGCCGCACCGCTATGTCGTGGGGCCGCGCGGGCCGCTGGTCCGGTACGACTCCTGCCAGTTGATGGGCCGCCACGAGTACCGGACGGACGGCGCGCGCGAGGCCCTGCCCACCCTCGCCCGGTACGACATGTGTCTGCTGCGCAGCCATCCCCAGGAGGAGTTCGCCGTCACCGACGGCACCGCGCAGGCCGCCTTCGTCAGCTTCGTCGACTGCCTGGACGGGGCCGGCGCCCCCGACCCGCTCACGGACCGCACCCCGGCGGTGCCGGGCGACGCCCCCTCGGCGGCACCGGCGGCACCGGCGTCACCGGCGGGCCCGGGCACGGCGCCCGCCGATCCGTCCGGCACCGCGAGCCCGGCGCCCGTCCCGGCACAAACGGCCCCGCCCGCGGCGTGAGGCCGTGGGGTCAGCGGACGGTGCTCAGTGACAGCGCGAACCGTCCCGCGCCGTCCGTCCACCAGTGGGTCAGGTCGAGCCCCGCGTCGGCCAGTTCGGCCCGTACCCCGTCCTCGCGGAACTTCGCCGACACCTCGGTGCGCAGTTCCTCGCCGGGGGCGAAGTCCACGGCCAGGTCCAGCGCGGGGATCTTCACGGTCTGCTCGGTGCGCGAGCGCAGCCGCATCTCGATCCACTCGTTGCGCGCGTCCCACAGGGCGACGTGGTCGAAGGCCCCGGGGTCGAAGTCCGCGCCCAGCTCGCGGTTGACGACGGCCAGGACGTTCTTGTTGAAGGCGGCCGTCACCCCGGCCGCGTCGTCGTACGCCCGGACCAGCACCTGCTCGTCCTTGACGAGGTCCGTGCCGAGCAGCAGTGCGTCGCCCGGGGACAGCAGGGCGCGCAGCGAGCGCAGGAACACCGCGCGCTCGGCCGGCAGGAGGTTGCCGATGGTGCCGCCCAGGAACGCCAGCAGACGCGGTCCCGGCGTGTCGGGCAGCTCGACCTCCTTGGTGAAGTCGGCGATGAGGCCGTGCACGTCCAGCCCGGGCCGCTCGGCGATCAGGGCCCGTCCGGCCCCCGTGAGCGCGCTCTCGCTGACGTCCACGGGCACATAGGTGTGCAGGCCGGTCAGCGCGTCGAGGAGGAGGCGGGTCTTCTCCGAGGACCCCGAGCCGAGTTCGACGAGCGTGCGGGCACGGATGGCGCCGGCGATGTCGTCGGCACGGTCCACGAGGATCTCGCGCTCGGCGCGCGTCGGGTAGTACTCCGGGAGTTCGGTGATGTGCTCGAACAGCTCGCTGCCGCGGGCGTCGTAGAACCACTTCGGCGGGAGCGTCTTGGGGGTGGCCGTCAGGCCCTGCAGGACGTCGGCCCGCAGGGCCGCGTCCGCGGCGTCCTCGGGGAGGGTGCGGGAGATCTGGAACGGACTCACGTGCGAGGCTCCTTGGGTGGTGCGGATACCGGGTCCTTGAGGGGCGTGAGCAGGACCTCGGTGCGGTTCGCGGTGAGGAGGGTGCGGTCGGGGACCTCCCGCCAGTGCGGGTCGTCGTCGTACGGTTCGGAGGCCACGACCGTGCGCCGGCCGGGCTCGGTGAGGTACCAGAGGGAGTCGCCCCAGGCGGTGGCCGTGATGGTCGCGCCGTTGGTGAGCAGCAGATTGAGGCGGGATTCGGGGGCCGCCGCGGCGACCTCCTGGACGCTGTCGGCCAGGGCCTGCCCCTCGGGGTCCCCGGCCCGCAACCGGGCCAGGACGAGCGCCCACACGAACGCGGAGTCGGTGCGGGCCTCCATCGACAGCAGGCCGGCCGCGGGCAGGGTGGGGACGAGGACCGCGAGGGAGTCGGGCCAGCCCGTCACCGCCCCGTTGTGGCTGAACAGCCAGGGCCCGTCGGCGAACGGCGCCGCGGCGGCCTCCGCGTCGGCCCCGGACAGGGTCGCGTCCCGTACGGCGGCCAGCAGCGCGCCGGAGCGCACCACCCGGGCCAGGTCGGCGAACGACAGGTCGGCCCAGATCGGCCCGGCACGGCGGTAGCGGGCGGGCACCGGATCGCCCTCGGCGTACCAGCCCACCCCGAAACCGTCGGCGTTGACCGTCCCGTAGCGCTGCCGCCGCGGTGCCCAGGACTGCCGGTACAGGCCGTGCGGCGGCTCCACGAGGACCCGGCCGAGCGGCTCCGCGGGCCCCAGGCAGGCGAGGTGACGGCACATCAGACGGCCCCCGAGCGGGCGGTGCGGAAGCCGGAGAAGATCTGCCGCCGGATCGGGTAGTCCCAGTTGCGGAACGTACCCCGGCACGCCACCGGGTCCACGGCGAACGAACCGCCGCGCAGCACCTTGTGGTCGGGGCCGAAGAACACCTCCGAGTACTCCTTGTAGGGGAAGGCGTGAAAGCCGGGGTAGGGCAGGAAGTCGCTCGCCGTCCACTCCCAGACATCGCCGATCAACTGGCGTACACCGAGAGGGGATTCGCCCTTCGGGTAGCTGCCGGCGGGGGCGGGGCGCAGATGGCGCTGGCCCAGGTTGGCGTGCTCGGGCGCGGGGTCGGCGTCGCCCCACGGGTAGCGCGTCGAGCCGCCGGTCGCCGGGTCGAAGCGGGCGGCCTTCTCCCACTCCGCCTCGGTGGGCAGCCGGCGTCCCGCCCAGCGGGCGTAGGCGTCGGCCTCGTACCAGCACACGTGCAGCACCGGCTCGTCCCGGGGGACGACCTCCGTGATGCCGAACCGGCGGCGCAGCCACTGCCGGCCGTCGCGGTGCCAGAACAGCGGGGCGTGGATGCCGTGCCGCCTGATGTGCGCCCAGCCCTCCTTCGTCCACCAGCGCTCGTTCTCGTAGCCGCCGTCGTCGATGAACGCCTGGTACGCGGCGTTGGTGACGGGGGTGGTGTCGATGTGGAAGGGGGCCACCTCACGGGGGTGCGCGGGGCGTTCGTTGTCCAGCGCCCAGGGCTCGGTGGAGGTGCCCATCGTGAACGGGCCGCCGGGGACCAGGACTTCGGCCGGGCCGGTGAACAGAGGAGCCGGCTCCGGGTCCGGGGCGGTGAGGGCAGGCGGGCCCGTGCGGAGCTGATGGGTGATCAGCATGGTCTCGTCGTGCTGCTGTTCGTGCTGGGCGATCATCCCGAAGGCGAATCCCGCCTCGGTGAGCCGGGTGCCGTGGAAGTCGGCCGACTCCAGCAGGTCCGTCACCCGGCCGCGTACCTCCGCCGCGTAGGCGCGGGCCTCGGCGGGCGGCAGCAGCGGCAGCGAGCGCCGCTCGGCGCGCGGGTGCTCGAAGGCGTCGTACAGGCCGTCGATCTCGGGACGCATCGGCTCCCGGCCGCCGACGGAGCGCAGCAGCCAGAGCTCCTCCTGGTTGCCGATGTGGGCGAGGTCCCAGACCAGCGGGGACATCAGCGGGGAGTGCTGGGCGGTGAGGTCCGGGTCCTCGACACAGGTGGTCAGCAAGGTGGTGCGGTCACGGGCGGTGGTGAGGGTGGTCAGCGCCCGCTCGCGGAGCGTGTCGGCGTCCGGGACGTGCTCGGTGGTCATGGGCGCGGGTCCTTCCCGTACGCGCGGGTGTCCGTGCCGCGCAGGCTGTCGAGCTGGTCGTCGGCGGGGGTGCGGCCCTTGAGCACATAGCGGTCCCGGTACTCCGAGACGGCGTCCACGATCCCGGCGGAGGCGCCGAGCCGGGGCAGGGCGCGCAGAGCCGCGGCGAAGCACGCGACGGCGGCCGTGTGCAGTTCGGGGTCGGTCAGGCCGTACCGGGCCGCCTCGATCCACAGCGGATTGTGCGGGGCGGGCTGCGGCAGTCCCCGCGCGGCCAGCGGCTCCACGGCACGGCAGGCGGCCTCGGCTGCCTCCGGGTCGTCGAAGAGGGCCGTCGTCACGGCGACCGGCACGATCCAGCCGTCGTCGCCGGGCTGTGCGTCGATCATCCGCAGCTCCAGATGGCCGCGCGGTCTGACCGGTGGGAACAGCGTGGTCAGGTGGTAGTCGAGGTCCTCCCGGGTCGGCCGTCCGGAGCGGGTCCACTCGCGGAACGTCAACCGCTCGGGCACGTCCCAGGGCCCGCTGTCGCGCCGTACGCACATCACCGGCGCGTCCAGCACATGCCGGGCCCAGGCGTCACGGGGCTCGCCGTCCAGGGCGGGGGCGCCGGCGCGGCCGGCGCCGATCTCCATCCACAGCAGTTGCCGGGTGGACCGCCAGCCGGTCGGGTTCCCACGCAGCAGCGGGGAGTTGGCGAAGGCCGCGACCAGGACGGCGCCCAGGTGGTGCGCCAGCCACCAGCGCCGTTCGTGCCCCAGCGGGCCGGGCCCCTCGTAGCCGGCGTCCAGGCAGACCTGTACGGAGGCCGAGGTGCACATCATGGCGCGTCCGGCGGGGCCGGTGCGGTCGAGGCAGGTCTCCATGGCGTCGTAGCGCGGCTCCCTCAGGAACCGGCGGGGGGTGTGCCAGGGGTCGGTGCCGAGGCCGGTGAGGACGAGCTCGTGCTCGCGCAGGACCGCGCGGACGGCGTCCAGATCGGCGGAGAGGAGGCCCACGCACTCGGTGAGGGAGGCGGCGGGCGGCGAGCTGAGTTCCAGCTGGCCGCCGGGCTCGACGGTGAGCGCCGACGCCAGGGGCACGCTCTCCAGTGCGGCGTAGGCCGCCGCGAGTCGTTCGGGTGTCACGGGGAGCCACGGCCGGCGCAGCTCGTGGACGAGCCATTCGAGTTCGACACCCACCGTGCGGGGCGGGCCGGTCTTGAAGCAGATGCCCCGGACGAGGGCCTCCACCTCGGCTTCGGAGAGGGCCGTGCGAGGGGCCGTACAGTCGTCGTTTTCGGATATCTCGGTACAGTCGCTGACCGAATCTGACATGTCTGGATCCTCCTGAGGTTCCACCATGCCACCGGTCCGGCGTACGGGCCGCCGGACTCGGCGTCACTCGTCCCACCCAAGACCCTCGATCCGAATCGCACAAGGGTGCACAGTGGTGCTTTTGGGGCGTCGGGCCTTCGATTCCGTGCTGACGACATGCTGTTTCCCGCACGTTCGCGGGGTGTTCGCGGTCCCGGAAAATCTCCTTGCACGGCCGGTCCGGGGTCGATCACGATGCGTGCATGAGTACGCGGCTGCGCGGCATCGCGCGCGAGACGGAGGAGATCGTCAGGGCCGGGGGCTACCGCTCGCCCGGCGGGCGCGAGGTGGACCTGGCGGCGGTGATCGGGGCTGCCCGCGCCGGGACCGCGATGGTGGGACCGAAGTCCGTTCCGGTCCCGGAGGCACCTGCCGCCGTGACGTCGGTCGAGGTCACCGGTGAGAGCAGCACACAGGCCGCCCGACGGCTCGCGGGCGCACCGGTCGCCGTCCTCAACTTCGCCTCCGCCCGCAACCCCGGCGGCGGCTATCTGAACGGCGCGCAGGCGCAGGAGGAGGCCCTGTGCCGTGCCTCGGCGCTGTACACGTGCCTCCTCGAGGCCCGTGAGTTCTACGAGCACCACCGGGCCCACCGCGACCCCTTCTACACCGACCGGGTCATTCACTCCCCGGCCGTCCCGGTCTTCCGCGACGACCGCGGACGGCTGCTCGACGAGCCGTACACCGCCGGATTCCTGACCTCGGCCGCGCCGAACGCGGGCGTCGTCCTGCGTACGGCGCCCGAGCGGGCGCCGGAGCTGCCGGGCGCCCTCGCGGTCCGCGCCGAGCGGGTCCTGGAGACGGCCGCCGCGCACGGCTACCGGCGACTGGTGCTGGGTGCCTGGGGCTGCGGGGTGTTCCGCAACGACCCCGCGCAGGTGGCCGGGGCGTTCCGGACGCTGCTCGGCCCCGGCGGGCGCTTCGGGCAGAGGTTCGAGCGAGTGGTGTTCGGAGTGCTGGACCGCACTCCGGGAGCCGTGGTCCGGACCGCTTTCGAGCGGGTGTTCGAGGGTGGGTGAGGGCCGGCCCCGGCCGTAGGGCTCAGGTCCAGCCGTAGCGCTCGTGCAGCCGCTGCCGGACCAGGTTGAACCGGCCCCGGTCGAGCGCGCAGGCCTCGCGGCGCATGCCGTCCTCGTGGAGCCTGAGGACGCGGTCGACGTCCACCCAGGAGTCCCGCCCGGTGCGGTCCCAGGGGCCGCTGCCGATCGCCACCCACTCCCGGTCGTCGTCGTGGCGCTTGCTGGAGAGCTGGACGGCGAGGAGGGTACCGCCGGCCTCCCGGGCGACGACGAGTACGGGGCGGTCCTTGCCCCGGCCGTCGTTCTCCTCGAAGGGCACCCAGGTCCAGACGATCTCACCGGGATCGGGGTCGCCGTCGTGGGCGGGCGAGTACTCGGTGCGGACCCGGCCCACCTCGCGCGGGTCGGCCTCGGTGGTGGCGGTGGGGCCGAAGCGGCCCGGGACGTTCTCTTCGGCGAAAGCGGTCACGGGGGAACTGTAGAGGGAGCCATGGGGGCGGTCCGCGGGCCGCCCCCATGGACGTCTCACGCCTGTGTCACTTCCCTTCGACCTGCACCTTCTGCGACGGCGGCGCCGTGACTCCGTTCAGGGGCGAGGTCCCGGCCGGGGCCTGCCCGTTCTGGTTCATGGAGCTCAGGAGCTGACGGGCGAGCCCGAGCCCGGTGCCGCCCATGGTGAGCGCCTTGGCGAACAACTCGGCCATGCCGTCGGCGCCGTTGAGCAGCACCATGTTGTCGACGTTGCCGAACGCGGACGCGCCCGCCTGGACGATCTCCGGCCACTTCTCCGCGAGTTGCTGGGCGACGACGGCCTCCTGGTTCTCGGCGAGGGCCGAGGCCCGTGCCTTGATGGCCTCCGCCTCCGCCAGACCCTGCGCCTTCGTCGCCTCGGCCTCCGCCAGACCCCTGGCCTGGGCGGCGGCCGCCTCGGCCTCACCGGTGGCCCGCGTCGCGGCCGCGGTGGCCGCACCCCGGGTCTTGGTGGCCTCGGCCTCGGCGCCGGCGGCGGTCTTCACCCGGGTCGCCTCGGCGGCGGCCGCGAGCTCGGTCTCCCTCGCCTTGGCCTCGGCGGCCGAGATCCGCGCGTCACGCTCGGCCTCGGCCAGCGTGCGCTTCTCGTACGCCTTCGCGTCCGCCGGCTTGCGGACGTCGGCCTGGAGCTGCTGTTCGCGCCGGTGCGCCTCCAGCTCGGCGACCCGGGTCTCCTGGACGACGACCTCCTGCCGGGCGGCCGCCTCCGCGTGCGGGCCCGCCTGACGGGCCTTCGCGGCCGCCTTGTCCCGTTCGGCCTGGTAGCCGGCCTGGAGGATCTCGCTGTCGCGGGTGGCCTCCGCCATCCGGGCGAACGAGGCCTGCTCCGCCTCCGTGGCGAGCCGGTTCGCCTCCGCCTGCGCGATCCGGGCGTCCCGCTGCACGGCCGCCGCGTGCGGCATCGCCAGGTTCTGGATGTACCCGGTCGGGTCCTCGATCTCGTGGATCTGCAGCGAGTCCACGATCAGACCGAGCTTCTCCATCTCCGTGCCGCAGGCGGCACGGGTCTGCCCCGTGAGCTTCTCCCGGTCCCGGATCATGTCCTCGACCGTCAACCCGCCCACGATGGAGCGGAGATGACCGGCGAACACGTTGTGCACCCGCTCCGACATCATCCTCTGCTGGTCGAGGAAGCGCCGGGCGGCGTTGGCGATCGACACGAAGTCGTCGCCGACCTTGAAGATGACCACGCCCCGCACCTTCAGCGGAATGCCCTGGTGCGTCACACAGTCCACGTGCAGTTCGGTCTCGTTCAGGTCGAGCGACAGCTTGCGCACCACCTGCACGCCGGGCATCACCAGCGTGCCGCGCCCCGTGACGATGCGGAAGCCCATGCCCTCCTCCAGCCCCTCCACACGGTGCTTGGAGCCGGAGATGACGAGTGCCTCGTTGGGTTCCGCGACCCGCCACATCAACTTGAACAGACCGATCAGAACGAGAACGGCGGCGACCGCCATTCCCGCAACGACGCCGACAACCATCGGCATACGCCCCCTTTGCATGGTGCCCTTTCGGCACCGAACGAAGGGAGTGTGCGCCTGTGCGCGCGCCGGGTGAAGACGCTCACCAATCCTTGTTGCAATCTTGACGCACACATGGCCGACACGGCTCTCACCTGCGCCGCAGCCGGCTCAACTGTCGTACGCCTCCGTCACGTAGACGGTCCTCGGAGGGAGGTACTCGACCACCATCACCACCCGGCCGCGCTCGATCCGGCCGGTGCCGTCCGCCGCGTAGGCGAGGAAGTGCTCGGCCCCGCCGCGCACCCGGACGATCACCTCGCCGACGAGCCCCGGACCGATCGTCCCGGTGACCCGCCCCATCAGCCCGACCATCGACGCATCGTCCATGGTCACAGCGTACGGGCGGAGGGAGCGCGGGTCAGCGGTGAGGGCACGGTCATACGGCCGGGGAGTCCGCGACGAGCGGCTCGGGCCAGTGCTCGTGCCAGCGCAGCTCCGCCTCCAGTTGCGCGGCGAGCGAGAGCAGCAGCGGCTCGCTGTGCGCCGGGCCGAGCAGTTGCGCGCCGACCGGCAGTCCGCCGGGCGCGAAACCGGCGGGGACGTTGACGCCGGGCCAGCCCAGCACGTTCCACGGCCAGGCGTAGGGACAGGCGGCGATCATCGCGCGGTCGGTGGCGAACCCGCTCAGATGCAGCATGGCGCCGATGCGCGGCGGGGGAGCGGCCGTGGTCGGCGCGAGGATCACGTCGTACGAGGTGAAGAAGGTGCCGATACGACGGTGCAGGACCGCCTCCGCGCGGCGGGCCGCCCTGAGCGGGGCGCCGCCCAGCAGCCGGCCGAGCCGGGCCGCGTCCCGGGTGCGCGGGTCGAGCAGAGCGGGGAAGGGGGCGTCGGCGACGAACTCGGCGATGCCCGCGGTCGCCCGGGGCACGAAGGTGAGCCCGATCCGCCCGTACGGCGGGTCCGCCTCCTCGACGTCATGGCCCAGGTCGGCGAGGTGCCCGGCCAGCTCGACGACCCGCGCCCGTACCTCCGGGGTCAGCCGTGCGGGCACCGCGGTGAAGGGCGGCTTCAGCGAGAGCGCGATCCGCAGCCGGCCGGGGTCGCGGCGCGCCGCCGCGGAGGCGTCGATCGCGGGCGGCCGGTGCGGGTCGAGGTCGTGGTTGCCGCTCGCGGCGTCGAGCAGCAGGGCCGCGTCGGCGACCGTGCGGGCGAGGGTGCCGTTGACGGTGATGCCCTGGAAGGACTCGCCGCGCGGCCAGGTGGAGACCCGGCCCCGCTGCGGCTTGACGCCGACGAGATGCGTCCAGGAGGCGGGGATGCGGACCGAGCCCGCCCCGTCCGAGCCCAGCGCGGCCGGCACCAGGCCCGCCGCCACCGCGGCCGCCGAGCCGCCCGAGGAGCCGCCCGGGGTGTGCTCGGTGCTCCACGGATTGCGGGTGGCGCCGAAGGCCGGGCCCTCGGTGAACGGCCACTGTCCCAGTTCACAGGTGTTGGTCTTGCCCACGACGACCGCCCCGGCCGCGCGCAGCCGCCGTACCGCCTCCCCGTCCCGGGCGACCGGCGGATGCTCGCCCGCGCAGCCGAACGCGGTCGGCGACCCCGCGACGTCCATGTCGTCCTTGACGGCGACCGGCACGCCCAGCAGCGGCCGGCGCGCTCCGGACGCCAGCTCCCGGTCGGCGGCCTCGGCCTCGGCGAGCGCGGCCTCGGCGCGGACGATCCGGAAGGCGTTGAGGGTGCCCTGGGTGGCCTCGATCCGGGCCAGGGTCTGTTCGACCAGCGTGCGCGAGGAGATCTCGCCCGCGGCCAGCGCCCGGGCGGTCTCGGCGAGGCCGGCGGCACGGTCGGGCGTCATACGGGGCACCTCCGGGACGACGTCGTCTGACACTACCGAACGGTAACGTCTCGGGGGCGGATGACGGAACGGCGCGCGGCGGCCTGTCGGCTGACAGGCCGTCACAGCAGCACCACAGGCACCGGCGGTTCCTGCGCAAAGCATTGACGTGCCCCTGTCCCGCCCCTACGTTCTGACCGACTTTCCGAACCTTGTTCGGTATGTCGGACTACTGAGCCGTAGTGGAAAGAGCCGACCATGACTGCACCCCGCCCCGCCGCGTCCCCGTCCCGCCGAGCCCTGCTGCGCGCGATGGCCGTCCTGCCGGCCTCGGCACTCGTCCTCGGCGAGCTGCCCGGCCTGCTCGGCACCGCCCTCGCCGCCGCGCCGGCCGCCGGCTCCGCCACCCGGTACACGATCGTGCCGTTCCTCAACAGCAACGACGGCACGGTCAACGTCTATCAGTCCGACGACGCCACCGACTTCCGGCTGGTGCAGTCCTCGGCCTACACCCCGCCCGCCAACCGCATCCGCGACGCGAGCGTCTTCAAGCACACCGACGGCTACTACTACCTCACCTACACCACCCACACCTGGCAGGACGTCAGCACCACGATCGGCTTCGCCCGCAGCTCCGACCGGGTCACCTGGACGTTCCTGTACGACTACACGGTCCCGATCACCAACCTCTCCCGTGCCTGGGCGCCGGAGTGGTTCGTGGACAGCGACGGCAGCGTCAACGTCATCGTGTCCTGCTCGCTCACCAGCGACGAGTGGATCTTCACCCCGTATCTGCTGAAGGCCACCAACACGGCTCTGACGGCCTGGAGTTCACCGGTCGCCCTGTCCGGCATCGGTTCCAACCACATCGACACGTACATCGTCAAGGTCGGCTCGACCTACCACGCCTTCACCAAGAACGAGACGACGAAGTACATCGAGTACGCCACCGCGAGCAGCCTCGCCGGCCCCTACACGATCTCCAGGACGGGAGACTGGGCCGGCTGGGGCAGCTACCGCGAGGGCCCCTCCGTCATCCAGCTCGACAACGGCACCTGGCGGATCTTCTTCGACGGCTACGGCGACGGCAGCTACTACTACAGCGACAGCACCGACTCCTTCGCGACCTGGAGCGCGCCCAAGGCCCTCCCGGCGATCTCGGGCACCGCCCGCCACTTCACCGTCATCAAGGAGACGGTGTCCGGCGGCCCCGGCATCACGAAGAACGCCACCCGCTCCTTCCGGTCCGTCAACTACACGACGCGGTACTGGCAGACGCAGTCCTCGCTGCTCAACCTCCCGGTGGTGACCAGCTCCAGCACCAGCGGCGAGAAGACGGCGTCGACCTTCACCGTCGTCGCGGGCCTCGCCGACTCGGGCGGCTACTCGTTCCGTGACTCGTCCGGCAACTACCTGCGCCACTACAACTTCCGCGCCCGCTTCGACGCCAACGACGGCACCTCGACCTTCGCCAAGGACGCCACCTTCATCGCCCGCACCGGTACGGCGAGCGGCTCGGTGCGCTTCGAGTCGTACAACTATCCCGGCTACTACCTGCGGCACTACAACTACCAGCTCAGCGTGGCGGTGTCGGACGGAACGGACCTGTTCCGGCAGGACAGTTCGTTCCTGCCGGTGACCGCCTGGGCCTGATACCGCGCGGTCCGAGCCTCCCGCCGAGGCTCGGACCGTCGTACCGGCCCGGCGTCGAGTCCCGGGAGCACGCCGAGAGCACGCACCGGACACCGCGGGCACCGCACAGGACTTTCGGAGCACCCCCTAGTGCGGTCGGCGCAGTCCCGCGACGAGGAGGTCGACCAGGCGGCGGGCGTCGTAGCGGGCGTCGTGCTCGGCGCCGATGCAGAGATTGCCGACACCGCGCATCAGTTCGTAGGCCGTGACGCCGGAGCGGATCTCGCCGGAGGCGACGGCGGCTTCGATGAGCCGGGTGCACACGGGCATCAGCCGGTCGAGGAAATAGCGGTGCAGGCCCTCGAAGCCGGCGTCGTCGGACTGGAGCACGGCCGCGAGCCCGTGCTTGGTGACCAGGAAGTCGGTGAAGAGGTCGATCCACCGCCGCAGCGCCGCGTAGGGGGTCGGGCCGGTCTCCAGCAGCGCCGGTCCCGCCTCGGCGCAGGCCTCGACCTGGTGCCGGTACACCGAGATGATCAGATCCGCCCGCGTGGGGAAGTGGCGGTAGATCGTGGCCGTGCCGACACCGGCCTTCGCCGCGATGTCGCGCACCGGCGCCTCCACGCCGGACTCCACGAAGATCGCGGCGGCCGCGTCCAGCAGGCTCTCCTTGTTCCGCCGCGCGTCCGCCCGCTGCGGTCGCGCCGCCTGCCCCGCGCCGCGCTCGGCGTCCTTCACCGCCCGTTCCTCCTCTCTCGCTCCATCAAGCGAGACACCGTTCCGCTTGCTCATGATGGCAGGAGGCTAGGGGCGTGGCCAGGGGCGGCCGCCGATGGCCTCGATGCCGTTGTTGAAGCGTCGTAGATAGCTCGCGAAGGCGGCGATGTCGTCGTCCGACCAGTCGTGCATCACCTGGCCCAGGATGTCGACGATCCCCTCCCGCTCCGCGTCCAGCAGCCGCAGCCCCTCCTCGGTGAGACGGAACTTGCGGGCCATCCCGCCCCCGGGATCGGGGATGCGCTCGATCAGGCCGGACCGCATCGCCGCCGCCGTCTGCCGGTTCAGCGTGGAGGCGTCCAGGCCGAAGGCGTCACTGAGCTCACCGATCGACATCGGGCCCTGCACCCGGATCCTGCTCAGCAGGATGTACGCGCTGCGCTCCATGAGGCTGTTCTTGCGGCGGCCGCCCCGCTGGTTGAGGAACGTGTGACGGCTGAGCAGCATCTGCTCGTACTCGACCTCATGGGTGGGCGTCTCCATGGGGCTCATCCTGGCATACGGGTGTGCACGGGCCACGTCATGTGGTTGATACACACGACATGTACGATGCACATCTTCCCGCATCCCCTTTCCGTACGTCCCCTCCCCACCCCTTCACCGAGGAGAGTCCCCCATGGGCGCCCCCGTTCCCCAGCCCACGGCCCGCCCAGGAGCCGTGATCGCCACGCTGGCCTTCGCCGGCACCACGGCGGCGATCATGCAGACGCTGGTCACGCCCCTCATCGCCGAGCTGCCCCGGATCCTGGACACCTCCTCCTCGAACGCGGCCTGGGTGATCACGGTCACCCTGCTGGTGGCGGCGGTGTGCGTCCCGGTCGTCGGCCGCCTCGGCGACCTGGTCGGCAAGCGCCGGATGCTGCTCGCCTGCTCCGTGCCACTGGTCGTCGGCTCCGTGGTGTGCGCCTTCGCCTCCGACGTCGTGACGATGATCGTCGGCCGCGGTCTCCAGGGCATGGGCATGGGCATGGTGCCGCTCGGCATCGCCCTGCTGCGGGACGTCGTACCGGCCGAGAAGCTCAGCGGCTCCATCGCGCTGGTCAGCGCCTCCATGGGCATCGGCGGCGCCATCGGCCTGCCGCTGGCCGCCGCGGTCGCCCAGTACGCCGACTGGCGGGCGCTCTTCTGGGGTTCGGCCGCCCTGGCCGCCGTCGTCGCCGTGCTGATCTTCCTGCTCGTCCCGGACGTCCCCGCCGGCGCCAAGGGCCAGCGCTTCGACCTGCCCGGCGCGATCGGTCTCGGCATCGGTCTGGTCTGCCTGCTCCTCGGCGTCTCCAAGGGCGCGGACTGGGGCTGGGCCTCGGGCACCACGCTCGGTCTGTTCGCCGCCGCCCTCGTGGTGGTGCTCGGCTGGGGCGTCTGGGAGATCCGCACCACCGACCCGCTGATCGATCTGCGCACCACCGCACGCCCCCGGGTGCTCCTGACCAACCTCGCCTCGGTGTTCATCGGCTTCGGCATGTACGCGAGCATGCTGGTGATGCCGCAGCTGCTGCAGTTCCCGGAGGCCACCGGCTACGGACTCGGCCAGTCGATGCTGGCCGCGGGTCTGTGGATGGCCCCCGGCGGGCTGATGATGATGGTGGTCTCACCGCTCGGCGGGAAGCTCACCAACGCCCGCGGCCCGAAGTTCACCCTGATCTGCGGCGCCCTGGTGCTGGCCGCCGGCTACTTCGCCTCCATGGCCCTGATCGGCTCCGCCTGGGGCGTCATGCTCGTCACGATCATCACCAGCAGCGGTGTCGGCCTCGCCTACGGCGCCATGCCCGCGCTGATCATGAGCTCGGTACCGCTGACGGAGACCGCCGCCGCGAACGCCTTCAACACCCTGATGCGCTCGCTCGGCACCTCGATCGGCTCCGCCGTCATCGGCGTGATCCTCTCCCAGATGACCACCACCATGGGCGGCTACACCTTCGCCTCCGAGGACGGCTTCCGCACCGCGCTCCTCGTCGGCGGCGGCCTCGCCCTGGTCTCCGCCGCCATCGCCACCGTCATCCCGGCCGCCCGGGCCGCGGCGGCCGGCACGGAGGCGACGGACCCGGCCACCGAGCCGGAGCAGACCGCCAAGGTCTGACCCACGTCGTCCGAAACACATCGGGGGGCACCCGGCCACCGGGCGCCCCCTTTCTCTGTTCCTGTCGTACGGCCGCCCGGTCTCACCCCAGATCCAGCAACCCCCGGCGCACCGCCTCCGACACCGCCGCCGCCCGGTTGTCCGCCCCCAGCTTGCGGTACAGGCGCACCAGATGCGTCTTGACGGTGGCCTCGCTCAGGAACAGCGCCCCGGCGATGGCCCGGTTGCTCAGCCCCTCCGCCAGCAGCCGCACCACCTCCACCTCCCGCCCGCTCAACTCCCGTTCGGGCGCGACCACTTGGCCCACCAGCTCGTCCATCACCTCCGGTGCCAGGCCCAACGCCCCGACGGCGGCGCCGCGCACCGCCCGGAACAACTCCTCGGGCGGCCCCGCCTTCAGCACATAACCCCGCGCCCCCGCCTCCAGGGCGCGCACCACATCGGCGCGCCCCGAGTAACTCGTCAGCATCACCGCACGCACCCCCGGCGCCTCGGCCGCGAGCCGCCGTACCGCCTCGATCCCGTCGACGCCGCCCCCGCCGCCGAACCGCAGATCCATCAGCACCACATCGGGCGACAGCCGCGCCGCCAGCCCGACGGCCTCCTCCCCACTCCCCGCCTCGGCGACCACCTCGACATCCGGCTCGCCCTCCAGCAGCGCCCGCAACCCGGCCCGTACGACGGCATGGTCGTCCGCGAGCAGCACCCGCAACGGCCCACCGCTCACCGGGCGGCCACCGGCGCCGGACGGGCCGAGGGCGCCGTCGGGACCGTGGCCCGGACACAGGTGCCGCGGCCCGGGGCACTGCCGATGTCGAGGTCGCCGCCGCACTCGCGCAGCCGGGCGCGGGCGGCCGGCAGACCCAGCCCCCGGCCCGCCGAAGAGGGACCGGTCAGCCGGCCGGGCTCGAACCCGGCGCCGTCGTCGCGTACTTCGAGCTCCACCCGGTCCACCCCGGCCCGCAGGGTGACCTGGACGTTCACCGCACGCGCGTGTTCCCGCACATTGGCCAGCGCGCTCTGCGCGACCCGGAAGAGCGTGGCCGCGGCCTGTCCGTCGAAGACCGTTCCGTGCCCGTCCGCCGTGCGGAAGCGGACCCGCGCCGCCGCGCCCTCCGCCTCCGCCCGCGCGCACAGCAGCCGCAGCGCGCCCTCCAGCCCCGCCTCGTCCACGGCCGACGGCGTCAGATCGCGGATGATCCTGCGGGTCTCGGCGAGCGTGGTGTGCAGCCCGTCGGCGACGGCCCGCACCCGGGTGCGGGCCACGTCCGCCCGCGCGTCCCAGTCCCGCTCGGCGGCCTGCAGCAGCATGACCCCGCCGGCGAGCTCCTGGGCCAGCGTGTCGTGCAGATCCCGGGCGATCCTGGCCCGTTCGGCCAGCACCCCGGCCCGCCGCTGCTGCCGGGCCAGGACGTCCCGGGTGCCCCGCAACTCCTCGACGAGCCGCAGCCGTTCGGCGGCGGCCCGCTGCTGGGACCGGTAGAGGGCCACCGTGCCCCACACGGCCGCCACCGGGATCAGCACGATCTCCGGATCGAACCCTCCGGTGCTGCGCACGAGTTGACCGGCGAGCACCACGGTGAGGATCGCCACCGCCACCCCGGCCTCCCGCCGCCCGAGCGCCCGCAGCGCCGCACAGGCCAGCGGGATCGCGCCCCAGGCGTAGGCGGCCGTGAGCGAAGCGGGGGACCGCAGGACCAGGCCGCTCCACAGCGTCAGCAGGGCGCCGACCCACAGGAGCCCGCCGGCCCTTCCGAGCCGCTCACCGGCCGCGAGCCCGCCCGTGTACACCAGCGCCAGCACTCCGCTGAGCGTGACGATCTCCCAGCACAGCGCGATGTTCAGTTCCACGAGCCGGATCAGCCCGGCGGCGAGGACGACGAAGAACGTGGTGTGGGCGAGGAGGGCGGGCGTCGGCCGGCTCCCGCGTACGGCCCTCGCAAGGCTGCGGACGGGAGCGCGGTCGGACACGGAGGACCCCCTGGACGATGATCCGTTCGAACAGGGGGTCCAATCTATCCGTCACCTGTAGGGGCCGTGTGAGGAGGGACCGTTCTCGGTCAGGCGCCCGGGTGCAGCCCGAGGAAGCCCGGCGTCGGGTCGCCCTTCACCTCGCCGAAGTACAGGGCGAAGGTCTGCTTCAGCCGCTCCACCTCGGCGCGGTCGGACATGAACCGGGGGAAACCGTCGATGTTCGCGTTCGGGTACTCCCAGACCGGCTTCAGCCCGGCCGGCGGAGTGATGTCGGTGCGCACCGACCAGCCGTTGAAGGCGCCCTGCTGCGTGGCCGTCGACAGCTGCCAGTTGAGGTACAGCTTGGCCGCCGTGGTGTTCCGGGCCGCCTTCAGGATCGCCGCCCGCTGGCCCCAGGCCATGAACGGGGCGCTGTCCGGCATCACCCACTTCACGGGGCCGGTGCCCAGGGGCGCGCCGGAGCCGCCGACACCGATCGCGTACCGTCCGGCGCGCACGGCCTCACCGGGGGAGTTGCTGCCGCGCGCGAACCGCACGTCCTGCGCGGCCAGCCGGGCCACGAAGTCCCAGCCGTAGTGCTTGACGTACAGCGAGTAGAGGAAGAGGACGGCGTCGTCGTCGTGCGGGAAGGAGGAGGCGATCCTCCCCTTCCAGCGGGCGTCGAGCAGGTCCAGCGGGGTACGCGGGGCGTCGGCGCCGACCGCGTCCGTGCCGTACATGAAGCTGAAACCGATCGCGGCGACCGCGACCCACGCGCCCTGCGGGTCCTTGAACTTCTCGTGGACCAGGGAGAACCCGGCGGGCCGGTACGGCAGGAGCCGGCCCTGGGACTTCCAGCGGACGAAGTCCTGGAGCGTCTGCAGCTGGACGACGTCGGGGACGAGGGTGCCGGTCGCGAGCTGGTTGTCGATCCGGACGTCGTGGTACTTGCTGTAGTCCACGATCAGCGTCAGGTCGATGTCCGGAAAACGCTTGAGGAAGGCGGCCTTGGTGCCGTCCTGCTGGGTCGGGGTGTCCCCGCCCGCGTAGACGACGAGCTTGCCGCCCTCCGCGAGCGCGGCCCGGTACAGCTCGTCGAGCGACCGGGTCTCCTCGGCGCCGGAGGCGGACCGGGTGGACGCCGGGGCCGCGGGGGTCGCCGTGGCGGGGGAGGCCGCGAGGGCGCCTAGGCCGAGGGCGGCACCCGCGCCGGTCGCGAGGAGACGCCTTCTGCTGGGGGAGCTGGGCATGGTGCGGAGACCTCTCTGATCTCTGAGGGGGGTGGGGACCGGGCGCCGCGGTCGCCCCCGATTCTGCGCCGCCCGTCCTGCCCCGCGCGTCGTCCGGACGGACCGGACGACAGGCGTGCGGTGGAACCCCCGTTCAATCGAACGGTTGAACGCCCTCGGGGATCTCTGGGATCTCGGGGATCTCTGGGATCTTTGGGATCAATGGGATCTCGGGGAGCGGCGGTCCTACGGCCGTGCCAGCCGCCGTGTCGTCAGCGCGAGGTGCACCCGCAGCCGGCCCTGCGGGGTGCGCACCGGCCAGCCCAGCAGATGCTCGGCGTGCACCAGCCGGTCCTGGAGCGTGGAGTGGTGCACGTTCGCCTCGGCCGCGGCCGCCCGCAGACTCGCCGTCGCGACGACGGCGTACAGCGTGGTCAGCAGCCAGGGCGCGTCCGCGGCGGCCGCCTCCAGAGCCTGGACGTCCGGCGGCGGCTCGGCGCCCGGCACGACGACGTCGGCCAGCAGCGCGATCCCGCCGAGCTCCTCGGCGTACACCACCCGCGGCCCCGGATCCTGCCCGGTGCCCTCGGCGGTGAACCGCAGCGCGGTGCGGGCGGCGGCCCAGGAGCGGGGGAGGTCGGGGACGGGGACGGCGGGGCCGACGCCGGTCCGCAGCGCGACGGTCTCGGTGACCGGGCCCTCAGCGGCGACCACCCGGGGCCGTCCGCCCGGGGTGGCGAGCGCGCGGGCGGTGACGAGCGAGTCGAGGCCGAGCCGCCGGGCCGCGTGCAGCCGGGCCGGTTCGCCGGCCGTGCCGTCCAGGAGCGTCTCGACCAGGGCGGGATCGTCGAGCGGGGCCCGTCCCCGGGTGCGGTCGAGGACCAGGCGCGCCGCTCCGGCGGCCCGTTCCAGGATCACCGCGTCGACCACGCTCGGCGCCGCGTCCGCGCGTTCCAGCCACAGCGCGGGCGGACCGTCCGGCGTCAGCGCGGCGGACGGCCACCGAGGATCCGGCGGCAGGTCCGAGTCCCGGCGGGTGCCGTCCGCCTCGACCCGCACCCGTACCCGCCGGTCGGCGTCGACCAGCCGCGCGGGCACCCCGGCCAGGACGGCCGCCCCGCGCACCAGCGCCTCCACGCCGGCCCGCGTCTCGGCCAGCCGGTCGAAGTAGGCGATGACCCGCACGGCGGCACCTGCGTCCGGGTCCAGTGCGGTCAGGCGCCCGGCCAGCTCTTTCATACGGCCATCATGCGTCACGCGCACGCCGGTGAGGAGGGCCCCGGACCGTGGGTCCTCCACCCCGCGTGATCGAGATCGCGCATCGTCGGTCGGATCAGCTCGTGCCGGGAAAGGGTCGGCGGGAAATAGACGCGGAGATCGGGGGCACATGCCGGAGCTCGGCGGGGGCGGGAACACGGTGGTGGGGGCCGGGCCGACGACCGTGGAGCTGTGCGGCACGGGGGACCGGTCGGCCTCAGCGGCCTCCTGGTCACCGCCGGGGGCAGGTGGTGGACCCGGCCGCGCTGCCCGCCGACGTGGACCGGGCGGTGCTCGTGCCGGACCGCGGCCCTGAGTGGACGCGGGCCGCATCTTGCACAGGGGCGCGACGCGACCTCGAGGTGCCGGGTGGCGATCGCCCTCGTCGACTTCACCTCCGCCGAGGGGGCGATGCGCCATGTCGAGACCTACGGCGCCCGGATGACCGAGCGCCGCCCGGTGCCGCACCCCGACGGGACCGTCGAGATGCACGACGGTCCCGTGGAGTGCACACGCCGCTGAGGTCGCGGTGCGTGTCTGTGGGGCGCGCGCGGGCCCCGCGGCGGTCCTACTCGGCGGCGCCCGGATGACCGAGCGCCGCCCGGTGCCGCACCCCGACGGGACCGTCGAGATGCACGACGGTCCCGTGGAGTGCACACGCCGCTGAGGTCGCGGTGCGTGTCCGTGCCGCCCGCGCGGGCCCCGCGGCGGTCCTACTCGGCGAGCAGCCGGCGCAGCCAGTCCAGGTGGGCGGCCCGTGCCGACCTGGACAGCGCCGCCTGCGGGGCGAACCCGTCGAATCCGTGGAAGCCGCCCGGCCACACATGCAGTTCGGCCACCCCGCCGGCCTGCCAGATCCGGGAGGCGTAGGCGACGACCTCGTCGCGGAAGGTCTCGGCGGAGCCGACGTCGAGGAAGGCCGGGGGCAGTCCGGAGAGGTCCTCGGCGCGGGCGGGCGCCGCGTACGGGGAGACGCCGGGGCCGCCGCGCAGGTCGCCGAGCAGGGCGGTCCAGCCCGTCTCGTTGGCCGTGCGGTCCCAGATGCCGAGGCCCGCCATCTGGTGGGAGGACGGGGTGTCGTTGCGGTCGTCCAGCATGGGGCACTCCAGGAGCTGGCCGATCGGCCGTGGACCCCCGCGGTCGCGCAGCAGGAGGGCGAGCGCGGCGCACAGTCCGCCGCCCGCGCTGGCACCGGCGATCACGATCCGCTCCGGGTCCGCGCCCAGCTCCTTCGCGTGCTCCGCCGTCCACAGCAGACCGGCGTACACGTCCTCGACCGGCGCCGGGTGCGGGTTCTCGGGTGCCAGCCGGTACTCGACCGACACCACGACCATGTCCAGCTCCCGGGCCCAGTCCAGGGCCACGTCGACCCCGACCCGGTTGTTGCCGAGGACCATGCCGCCGCCGTGCACGTGGTAGACCACGGGACGCGGCCGGGCGGGGGCCGGTGTGGTGGGGCGGCAGATCAGCAGGGAGATGTCCGGGGCGCCCTCGGGCCCCGGCACCGTCCGGTCCTCGACCTCGAAGGCGCCGCCCGCGGTCAGGTCCAGGTCGGCCAGCAGGGAGATGCCCGGTCCCTGGCGGACGGCGTCGATGTCCTCCATGGTCATCCCGGGCTGGATCATCTCCCCGATCAGCTCCAGCGCGGCGGCGAGTTCGGGATCGAACGGCGGCGGAACGGACGTCATGGCTTCTCCTCACGCGGTGGTGCGGCGGCTCGTGCGGACATGATTCAGGCCTCCGCCGTCGTCCGGGGCACCGCCGTCCGGCGGAACCTCCCCGCCGTTCGGCGGGTGACGCCGACCGGGCCCCGGCGCCTTGCGAGGTCATGACCTGTTGTTCACCTGTGCGAGGTGGAACCGCTCCCGCGGCCGGACAACGATGTCGAGTCCCCACAGGCACCAGGAGTACCACCGTGAACGTATCCCTCACCGTCTGGCTGCTGACCACGGCGGCGCTGTGCGCCCTGGTCGGCGTCGACTTCCTCGTCGGACGCAAGCCCCACGACGTCTCGGTGAAGGAGGCCGGGACCTGGACCGTCGTCTGGGTCGTGCTGGCCTGTCTGTTCGGCCTCGGCCTGTTCCTCTTCGGCGGCGGAGGGCCGACGGGCGAGTTCTTCGCCGGGTACATCACGGAGAAGTCGCTGAGCGTGGACAACCTCTTCGTGTTCGTCCTGATCATGGGGAAGTTCGCGGTGCCCTCGCCGTACCAGCAGCGGGTGCTGATGGTGGGCGTGCTGATGGCGCTGGTGCTGCGCGCGCTGTTCATCGCCGCCGGCGCGGCGATCATCTCCACGTTCTCCTGGGTGTTCTACCTCTTCGGCGCCTTCCTGATCTGGGCCGCCTGGAAGCTGGTCCAGGACGCGCGCAAGGGCGGGCACGAGGAGGAGTACGAGGAGAACAAGCTGCTCAAGGCGGTGGAGAAACGCTTCGGTGTCGCCGACCGGTACCACGGCACCAAGCTGTGGATCGAGCAGAACGGCAAGCGGGTCATGACCCCGATGCTCGTGGTGATGCTCGCGATCGGCTCCACCGACGTGCTGTTCGCCCTCGACTCCATCCCCGCCATCTACGGGCTGACCGACGACCCGTACATCGTGTTCACCGCCAACGCCTTCGCGCTGATGGGCCTCAGGCAGCTCTACTTCCTCATCGGCGGCCTGCTGAGGAAGCTGGTCCACCTCAGCTACGGCCTGTCGATCATCCTGGGCTTCATCGGCGTCAAGCTGCTGCTGCACGCGCTGCACGAGTCCGGGGTGCACGTCCCCGAGATCGGCATCCCCTTCTCCCTCGGCTTCATCGTGCTCGTCCTCACGGTCACGACGATCACCAGTCTGCGCGCGGCCGCGCGCGGGGACGAGAGCGGAGAAGGGGAACCGGGGGCGGCCACGGCCGCCCAGGAAGCCTAGGAGGCCTGTTCCGGGGCCGCCTCGGCGCGCATCATCACGCAGTCGAACTCGATCACGCGCCCGGTGGTCGCCTCCCGGGTCACCGGGTACATACCGGTGATGCCGAAGCCCTCCGCCTCGTACGCGGCGACGGCCTCGCCCATGGTGGGGCTGCCCTCGTACAGCCGGAGACAGGCGACCTCGGACTGCAGGCCCACGAACTCCGTGACGCGCTTGCCGGCCCCGGCGAACACCTCCAGGTCGTAGCCCTGGGTGTCCATCTTCAGATACGGGACGGGGGCGGCGAGGCCCTCCAGCGCCTCGTCCATCACCTCGTCGAGCCGGCGGATGCGGATCTCCTCGGTGTCGGACTTCTTGAACCGGCTGTAGCGGCCCTTGCCGTAGTCGCTGGGCGGCAGCAGCGAGTTCATCGTCATCCAGCTCTTGTGGATCTCCGCGGTCGTCTCCTCGCGGCCCAGTCCGCACTGGTGGACATGCCACTCGGGGTCGTTCTCGGCGGCCTTCGACAGCCGGGCGAACGTCTCCGAGGTCGGCTCGAAGGACACGATCCGGCCGGTGTACCCGGCCCTGCGCAGCCGCTTGGCGTACTGCCCGGTGTTGGCGCCGACGTCGAAGACGCAGTTCACGCCGTACAGCTCGAGCATGGCGGTCACATGCTGGACGCACAGGAACTCGGCGGCGGAAAGCTGCAGCTTGCGCTCGTCCTGGTGCTCCGGGTCCTCGATCAGCAGCACGGCACCGGTGTCGCCGAGCGGTACGACCCCCTTCTCGGCGACGGCGGTCCGGGCGCCGCCCCGGGTGCGGCGCAGGACCCAGGTGTCCTTGTCCACACCGGTCACGCGGTACGGGCCGCCGTGGCGGGAGAGCACCTTCGTGCCCCGGTCCACGTCGGTCACCTCGTAGGGGCCGCCGCGCCGGGACACCACCGCCGCACCCGGGCCGAGGTCGGTCACCTGAACGCCTATACGAGGCATGAGCTGGAGCAGTCGTCGATAAAGGGTCCGCATCCCTCAAGCCTTATCAGACCGCGGGGGCGGCGGTCTGCGGGTTGAACGACATTCGACGGTTGTGAACACGACGGTAACGCCGGGGGTACGGCGAAAGGGCCGCGGCAATCGTGCCGCGGCCCCTTCGGTGACGTGCCCACGCCGGGGCGGTCACCTCTCGATCAGGCGGCGACGCCCACGTTGCCGTGCAGCCGGGTGACGACCTCGGCGAGCTGGGTGGCGACCTCGGCGTCGTCGGACGGGTGGGTCTCGGCGAAGCGGGTCAGGGAGCCCGGGATGGACAGCTTGACGTCCTCGAGGACCTTGCCGCCGGCGATGCCCACGGCCTTGCGGGCCTCGTCCTGCGCCCATACGCCGCCGAACTGGCCGAAGGCGGTGCCGACCACGGCGACCGGCTTGCCGCCGAAGGCGCCGGCGCCGTACGGGCGGGACAGCCAGTCGATGGCGTTCTTCAGGACGGCCGGGATGGTGCCGTTGTACTCGGGGGAGAAGAGCAGGAAGGCGTCTGCGGCCTGGGCGGCCTCACGCAGCTTGGCGGCGGCGGCCGGGACGCTGCCCTCGACGTCGATGTCCTCGTTGTAGAAGGGGATCTCGGCCAGGCCCTCGAAGAGCTCGACCTCGGCGCCCTCGGGAGCGACCTTGACGGCCGCCTCGGCGAGCTGGCGGTTGGTCGAACCGGCGCGGAGGCTGCCGACGAGCGCGAGGATGCGGACAGACATGGGAACTCCCAGAGGCTGAAACACTGCGTCTACGATCCGGACCGAGGTCCGCTTAATGTGTAGCAGCATAACCGGACCGGGGTCCAGTTTCATTCCCGGTGCTTTACGCTGAGTTCATGTCCAGCCTTCTGCCGCCCTGTCCGGATCCCGAGGAGAAGATCGGCGAGCCTCAGCGACTGCTGCGGCTCGGGTCCGCCGGCGACGAGCCGTGTCTGCGTGCGGACGCGGCCCGCAACCGTGCGCGGCTGCTGGACGCGGCCGCCCGGCTGATCGCCGAGCACGGAGCGGCCGGGGTGACGATGGAGGCGGTGGCGGCGGCCGCCGACGTGGGCAAGGGGACGGTGTTCCGCCGCTTCGGCGACCGCACGGGTCTGCTCATGGCGCTGCTCGACCACTCGGAGCAGAAGATGCAGGCCGCGTTCCTCGGCGGCCCCCCGCCGCTCGGTCCGGGCGCGCCACCGGTGGAACGGCTGCGGGCGTTCGGCATCGCCGCGCTGCGGCGCTGCGTCGACGAACTGGATCTGCAACTGGCGGCCGAGCCCGCCGCCGAACGCCGCTACGCGGTGCCCGCCCGCCGTGTCCAGCACAGCCATGTGGTGGTGCTGCTGCGCCAGACGCTCCCCGACGCCGACCACGAACTCCTGGCCCACACCCTGATGGGCTACCTCAACCCGGTTCTGGTCCACCACCTGACCCGCCAGTGCGGGCTGTCCCTGGCACGGCTGGAGAACGGGTGGAGCGACCTGGTGGACCGGGTCACGGGCGGCTGAGCCCCCCGGCGCCCGCCTCCGCGTCGCCGCTCGGTCGAACGCGGCGAACGCGTCCACCATGCGGCCCTGCGGTGCGTCCGCGCGGAACAGCGGCACGCCGTCGCGGGCCGACTCGGCCGCGCGGTGCTCGCCGCGCGGGAACGGTTTCGCCTCGTGGGCGGCGAGCGCGGCCTCGGTGTCACCCGGGTGGGCCACGAGGGCGAGGCCCAGTCGAGCGGGGCGAGGTCGGCGCCCTCGCCCGCGAACGGGGACATCAGGTGCGCGGCGCCGCCGAGGAGCGTGACGGTCGAAGACGGCCACCGGGATGCCGGGCACCTGCGGGACCCGGGCGAGCGTGAGGCCGCCGGGACCGGCGCCGACGAACGCGAGGGGGGCGTCACGCGGCGCGCACGGGGCTGTTGGTCGGCGATTCATCACATGGGGGCGTCCCCCGCCCGGAAGCCCGCTCACAGCTTCTGCCAAGATGCCGTACGTCATGGTGCAGATACCGAACACGCCCGCGCCGACGAAGCCGCCGGCGCCGCGCCCCGTGCCCACGAGCGCCGACGTCGCCCGCCTGGCCGGAGTCTCCCGCGCGACCGTCTCCTACGTGCTGAACAACACCAGCGCCGTACGCATCAGCGAGCCCACCCGCCGCCGGGTCCACGAGGCCGCGAAGGAACTCGGGTACGTGCCGCACGCGGCCGCCCGCAGCCTGCGCGCCGGACACAGCCGGGTCGTCCTGATGCCCACCCTGCCCGTGCCGGCCGGCCCGCTCTACAGCCAGTTCGTGCACGACTTCCAGGGCGCCCTCACCCGCCTCGACTACACCGTCGTGCAGTACGGCACCACCGGGCTGCACGGCGACGACGCCGCCCGGGCCTGGGCCGAACTGCGGCCGGTCGCCGTGCTGGTGCCCACCCCCGGCATCGGCCCGGAAGGCGTCGCCGTCCTCAAGCGGTCCGGCGCGCGGGCCGTGGTGACCCTCAGTCCCGAGCCCGTCGAGGGCGCCCACGCGCTCCTCCTGGACCATGCCCGCGTCGGCCACAGCGCCGCCGAGCATCTGCACGCCCGGGGCAGACGGCGGATCGGGGTCGTCGTGCCCGAGGAGTCCGGCATGGAGATCTTCTCCGGGCCCCGTCTGTCCGGCGCCCGCGAGGCCCTGCGCGGCACCGGGGCCACCGTCACCGAACTGTCCCTCGCCTACACCCAGAAGTCCGCCGCCGCCCTCGCCGCCCGCTGGCCCGACCTGGGTCTGGACGCCGTGTTCGCCTACAACGACGAGTACGCGATGCTGCTGATGCGGGCCCTGCTCGACGCGGGGGTGCGGATCCCCGAGGACACGGCCGTCATCGGCGCCGACGATCTGATGCTCGGCCGGCTGCTGCGGCCCAGACTGAGTACCGTGCGCATCGCCATGCCCTCCGGCCGGGAACTCGCCGCTCTGGTGGACCGGGCGGTGCGCACCCCCGGCGCCGAGCCCGAGTCGCACCCGCTGTCCGGTGCCACGGTGGTGCATCGCGAGTCCAGTTGACCGGTGCGGGTGCGTCTGACGGGACTAGGTGTTTAAATGCTCAACTAGATGGGACGTGTGCGCCCCGTGAGCGGTGCGTCCCGCGGGACACCGATCGGAGAGCCATCCATGCCGCTGCTCGACCCCCTGACCTGGCAGACCTCGCAGTCCCGCGCCCTGACGGGCCCGCGGCACACCGTCACCGAGCCCGCCACCGGTGAGGCGCTCGGCACCGTCGTCCTGGCCGCCGCCGCCGACGTGGCCCCGGCCGCCGAGGCCGCCCGTGCCGCCCAGCGCGAATGGGCCCGCCTCCCGCACTTCGTCCGCGCCGGCGTCCTGCGCAAGGCCGGAGACCTGTTCGCCGCACACGCGGAGGAACTGCGCGACTGGATCGTCCGCGAGTCCGGCTCCATCCCGGGCAAGGCCGACTTCGAACTGCACGTCGCCGCCCAGGAGTGCTACGAGGCCGCCGCCCTCGCCTCCCGCCCCGCCGGACAGGTCCTGCCCAGCGAGGCCCCCAGACTGTCGTACACCCGGCGGATCCCGGTCGGCGTGGTCGGCGTGATCTCCCCGTTCAACGCCCCGCTGATCCTCTCCATCCGCTCCGTCGCGCCCGCCCTCGCGCTCGGCAACGCGGTCGTCCTCAAGCCCGACCCGCGCACCGCGGTCTGCGGCGGTCTCTCCCTGGCCGCGATCTTCGCCGAGGCCGGACTGCCCGAGGGCCTGCTGCACGTGCTGCCCGGCGGCGCCGAGACGGGCGCCGCCCTCGTGGAGGACCCGCGCGTGCCCGTCATCTCCTTCACCGGCTCCACCGCCGCGGGCCGCGCCGTCGGCGAGGCCGCCGGACGCCACCTCAAGCGCGCCCACCTCGAACTCGGCGGGAACTCCGCCCTGATCGTCCTGGAGGACGCCGACCTCGACGCGGTGATCTCCACGGCCGCCTGGGGCTCGTTCTTCCACCAGGGCCAGATCTGCATGACCACCGGACGCCACCTGGTCCACGCCTCGCTCTACGAGGAGTACGTCGAGCGGCTCGCCGCCAAGGCGGACTCCCTCGCCGTCGGCGACCCGCACCGCGCCCAGGTCCACCTCGGCCCGCTCATCGACGACGGTCAACTCGCCAAGGTGCACGGCCTGGTGGAGGCCAGCACGGCCACCGGCGCGAAACTCGCCGCGGGCGGCACCCACGAAAACCGCTTCTACCGGCCGACCGTCCTCGCCGGCGTCGACGACAAGACCCCGGCCTACGCGGAGGAGGTCTTCGGCCCGGTCGCCCCCGTCCGCTCCTTCACCACCCCCGACGAGGCCGCCGCGCTCGCCGCCCACAGCGCCTACGGCCTCTCCCTCGGCATCGTCACCCGTGACTCCGCCCGTGGCCTGGACCTCGCCGAACGCATCCCCACCGGCATCGTCCACATCAACGACCAGACCGTGAACGACGAGGCCGTCGCCCCCTTCGGCGGCGTCGCCGCCTCCGGCACCGGTGCCCGCTTCGGCGGCGACGCCAACCTGGAGGCCTTCACCGACCTGCGCTGGACGACGGTGCGCGGCGACGTCGCGCCCTACCCGTTCTGAGACTCCGCGGCCTGCTACTCGGCCTTGGCCTGCTGCTCCGCCACCGACTTGCGGACCTCGTCCATGTCCAGCTCGCGCGCCTGCCCGATCACGTCCGCGAGGGCGGCCTCGGGCAGCGCGCCCGGCTGGGCGAACACCGCCACCCGGTCCCGGACGATCATCAGCGTCGGGATGGACTGGATGCCGAAGGCCGCGGCCAGCTCCGGCTGCGCCTCCGTGTCCACCTTGCCGAACACCAGGTCCGGGTTGTCCTGCGCGGCCTTCTCGTACACCGGCGCGAACTGACGGCACGGGCCGCACCAGGCCGCCCAGAAGTCGATCAGGACGAAGTCGTTGTCCGTGACCGTCTGGTCGAAGTTCTCCTTGGTGAGCTCCACGGTGCTGCTCATGACCTGCAACCTTCTTCCTGGTGTGGACTTGCTGGTGCACAACACGGCCCGACGAGCCCGTATTCCGCGTGCCTGCCCGTGTGGCCACCGGACACACCACCCACCAGACTGACCCCATGACGGAATCGGAAACCATCGCCTACGACGTCGTGGTGCTCGGGGCCGGGCCCGTGGGGGAGAACGTGGCCGACCGCACCCGCGCGGCCGGCCTCACCACCGCGGTCGTGGAGAGCGAACTGATCGGCGGCGAGTGCTCGTACTGGGCCTGCATGCCCAGCAAGGCCCTGCTGCGCCCGGTCATCGCCCGGGCCGACGCCCGCAGACTGCCCGGCCTGCGCCAAGCCGTCCAGGGTCCCCTCGACGCGTCCGCGGTCTTCGCCCGCCGCAACTGGTTCACCGGCGACTGGACGGACGACGGCCAGGCCGACTGGCTCGCCGGCATCGGCGCCGACCTCCACCGCGGCCACGGCAGACTCGCCGGCCCGCGCACGGTGACCGTCGGGGAGCGCACACTCACCGCCCGGCACGCCGTCGTCGTCGCGACCGGCACCCGGGCCGTCCTGCCCCCGCTCGCGGGCCTCTCCGAGGTGCGGCCCTGGACCAGTCGCGAGGCCACCTCCTCCCAGACCGTGCCCGACCGGCTCGTCGTGGTCGGCGGCGGAGTCGTCGCCACCGAGATGGCCACCGCCTACCAGGCCCTCGGCTCCCGGGTCACCGTCCTCGTCCGCGGCAAGGGCCTGCTCAACCGCATGGAGCCGTTCGCCGGCGAACTCGTCGCCGAGGCGCTCGTCGAGGCCGGCGCCGACGTACGGACCGGGACCTCGGTGGAGTCCGTCACCCGTTCGGACGGCACCGTCACGGTCGTCACCGGCACCGGCGACCGCATCGAGGCCGACGAGATCCTGTTCGCCACCGGCCGCGCCCCGCGCACCGACGACATCGGCCTCGACACGATCGGCCTGGAACCCGGCTCCTGGCTCACCGTCGACGACACCCTGCGCGTCACCGGCACCGACTGGCTCTACGCGACCGGCGACGTCAACCACCGCGCCCTCCTCACCCACCAGGGCAAGTACCAGGCCCGGATCGCGGGCGCCGCCATCGCCGCCCGCGCCGCCGGCACGTCCCTGGACGGCTCCGACCCGTGGAGCGCCCACACCGCGACGGCCGACCACGAGACCGTCCCCCAGGTCGTCTTCACCGACCCGGAGGCCGCCGCGGTCGGCCTCTCGCTCGCCGAGGCCGAACAGGCCGGGTACCGGGTGCGCGCCGTCGACGTCGACATGTCCTCGGTGGCCGGGGCGGGTCTGTACGCCGAGGGCTACAAGGGCCGCGCCCGGATGGTCGTCGACCTGGAGGAGGAGATCCTGCGCGGGGTCACCTTCGTCGGCCCGGGCGTCGGCGAACTGATCCACTCCGCGACCGTCGCCGTCGCCGGACGTGTCCCCGTCGCCCGGCTGTGGCACGCGGTCCCCTCCTACCCGACCCTCAGCGAGGTCTGGCTGCGTCTGCTGGAGGCGTTCCGGGACAAGTGAGCTACGGCAGCTCGAAGTTCAGGGCCCGGGCCGCCTCCGCGGGAGTCGGCTGGGCCCACCGCTCCAGCACCGCCTGGTTGGCGGACAGGGACCGCGGCTCGGCCCGGTCGAGATAGAGGACGCCGTCGAGGTGGTCCGTCTCGTGCTGCACGATGCGGGCGGGCCACCCGCCGAACAGCTCGTCCAGCGGCCGCCCGTGCTCGTCCTCACCCGTCAGCCGCACCTGGGCGGCGCGGGCCACCACCGCCTGGTAGCCGGGGACGCTCAGACAGCCCTCGAAGAACGCGGCACGGACCGGACCGACCGGCTCGTACGACGGGTTGACGAGCACCCGGAAGGGCTGCGGCACCCGCCCGCGGGCCACCCGTACCTCCTCCGGCACCGGCGCCGGATCCTCGATCACCGCGATCCGCAGCTCCACACCGACCTGCGGCGCGGCCAGCCCGACACCGGGCGCCGCGTGCATCGTGACGCGCAACGCCTCGACGAACCGGGCCAGAAGAGCCGCGTCGAGCTGACCGTCGTAGCGCTCGGTGCCGGTGCGCAGGACCGGGTCGCCGGCCGCGACGATCGGCAACGGGCCGCCGGACGCGAGGAGTTCCTCGACGCGTTCGGCAAGGGGGGTACGGGGAGGGGGAGCTGCCATCGGGCCAGCATGACACGAGCGACGGCCATGTGACGCAGGTCACGAGAACTCGCGGGAACTCGGCCCGTGCGCGATCCGACTACTGGACCGTCCCCGCTCAACCCGTCCCCCCGACCCCGGAGTAGCCCGCCGATGTCCACCGCTCCCTCGACGACCACCGACGAGGCCCCCGAGGCGGCCCCGGCCCCGGCCTCGGCGCCCAAGTCCCCGGGCCCTTGGGCCCCGTTGCGGCCCCTGGTCCTGCGCCTGCACTTCTACGCCGGTCTTCTCGTCGCGCCGTTCCTGCTGGTCGCCGCCGTCACCGGGTTCCTGTACGCGGGCTCCTTCCAGGCCGAGAAGCTCCTCTACGCGCACGAGATGACCGTGCCGGTCGGCGAGGAGAAGCTGCCGATATCCGAGCAGGTGGCGGCCGCCCGCAAGGCCCACCCCGAAGGCACGGTCTCGGCCGTGCGGCCCTCACCGGAGGACGACGCCACCACCCGCGTGATGCTCTCCGGTGTCAAGGGCGTCGACCCCGAGCACACCCTCGCCGTGTTCGTCGACCCGTACACCGCCGAGGTGCGGGGCGCGCTGGAGCAGTACGGCTCGACGGGCGCTCTGCCGCTGCGCACCTGGATCTCCGGGCTCCACCGCAACCTCCACCTCGGCGAGACCGGCCGTCTCTACAGCGAGTTCGCCGCGAGCTGGCTGTGGGTCATCGCGGCCGGCGGTGTCGCGCTGTGGTTCTCCCGCCGTCGCGCCCTGCGCACGGTCCGCGGCACCAGCGGCCGGCGCCGCACCCTCGGTCTGCACGGCACGGTCGGCGTCTGGGCCGCCGCCGGGTTCTTCTTCCTCTCCGCGACCGGCCTGACCTGGTCCGCCTACGCCGGCGCCCACATCGACGAGCTGCGCACCTCCCTCAAGCAGGCCACCCCGTCGATCTCCGCCACGGTGAGCGGCGGGGGTGAGCACGCGGGCCATGACGCGGCCTCCGGCTCCGGCGGCGACGGCGAGCGCGGCGTCGGTCTCGACAAGGTCCTGGCCGCCGCCCGCGCCGAGGGGCTGGGCGACCCGGTCGAGATCGTCCCGCCCGCCGACGCCTCCTCCGCGTACGTGGTGAAGCAGGTGCAGCGCAGCTGGCCCGAGAAGCAGGACGCCGTCGCGGTCGACCCGGCCACCGGCGAGGTCACCGACACCCTGCGGTTCGCCGACCACCCGGTGCTCGCCAAGCTGACCCGCTGGGGCATCGACCTGCACACCGGGATCCTGTTCGGGCTGGTCAACCAGATCGCCCTGATGCTGCTCGCGCTCTCCCTGATCCTGCTGATCGTATGGGGCTACCGCATGTGGTGGCAGCGCGGCCGCGGCTCCGCCTTCGGCCGCCCGATCCCGCGCGGCGCCTGGGCCCAGGTCCCGCCGTACGTCCTGGTCCCGCTGATGGCGGCGGTCGCCGTGCTCGGCTACTTCGTCCCGCTCCTCGGCATCCCGCTCGCCGGTTTCCTGGTGGTGGACGTGATCCTCGGCGAGATCGCCCACCGCCGACGGGCGAAGGCCTGAGCCTCCGACGCGCACCCGGGAAAGCGGCCCGGCGGTGAGGTCCACCGCCGGGCCGCTCCCGTGTCACAGGTCCGATCGGTCCTCCGGGAAGTCGCCGGCCAGCGCCGAGGCGATCCGCAGATGCGGACCCGCCTCCGTGTGCCGCCCCTGCCGCTCCAGGGTGCGGCCCAGCATCAGCCGGGCGTAGTGCTCCACCGGATCGCGCTCGACGATCAGCCGCAACTCGGTCTCGGCGCGGCGCAGTTGGGCCGAGTGGTAGTAGGCGCGGGCCAGCAGCAGCCGGGGACCGGTCTGCTCCGGCACCTCCTCGACCAGCGGGGCCAGCACCCGCGCCGCGGCGGTGTAGTCCCGCGCGTCGAAGAACAGTCGCGCGCGCTCCCAGCGCTCGGCCGGGGTGCCGTGGGCGTAGTACGCCGCCTCGTTCGCGTCCGCCGGGCCGAACCCCGTGCCGTAGGTCGTGTTCACTGCTGATGACCTCCTTCGAGGCCCTCAACCGGGGGGCGTGGTGACGTATTCCGCTCGGTGGCGGGGCCGGGTCCAGCGGGGTCGAGCGGCACGTCGAGCAGGACCGCGAGGTCCTCGCCGAACGCCCGTGTCCGCTCGCCGTCCAGCCCGCCGAGCGGCTCCAGCAGGCGCTCCAACAGCCCTTGTACGACGGTGATCGCCTGCCGGGTGACCTCCTCGCCCCGCTCGGTGAGCGCCAGTTGCACGGCCCGTGGGTCACGGGGGTCCCGGGTCCGCTCGATCAGACCGGCCGACTCCAGGGCGCGGGCGAGCTTGGAGACGTAGAGCGGCTCGAGGCCGGTGTGGTCGGCGAGCCGGCGCTGGCTGGGGCGTTCGCCGTCGCGCTGCATCCCGTACAGCGACGAGACGAGCGAGTACTGGGCGTGGGTGAGTCCGAGCGGCGCCATCGCCCGGTCCACCGCCACCCGCCACTTCGTCGACAGCCGCCACACCAGGAATCCGGGCGTGGCCCGTTCGGAACCCTTGCTCATGGCGGATAGATTACATGGCTACTATTCGCTCCCCGCCCGGTTGCCTCCGGGATGTTCCATCCGGGAGAGCCAGGTGGTGAGCAGCGTTTCGAGGGACGCGGCCTCGGCGGGTGTCAGCAGGTCCAGCAGGTGGCGTTCGTTGTGCATGTGGTCGGTGAACGCCCGGTCGATCAGTTCACGGCCGGGCCGGGTGAGGGCGACGATCCGGCCGCGCTGGTCGTCGTCGGAGCGGCGCCGGGTGACGAGTCCGGCCCGCTCCAGCCGGTCGATCCGCTTCGTCATCGCGCCGGTGGTGACCATGGTGTGCGCGGCGAGCTCGCCGGGTGCCCGTTCATAGGGCTCCCCGGCGCGGCGCAGCGCGCACAGGACGTCGAACTCCCCCTCGCCGAGGCCGTAGCGCTCGTAGACGAGACAGAGTTCCGCGGTGAGGCGGTCCGCCAGGCGGTGCAGCCGGCCGATCACCCCCTGCGGGCCGACGTCGAGGTCGGGGCGCTCCCGGCGCCAGTCGGCCTGGATGCGGGCCACGCGGTCCTGTGGTTCACCGTTCTGCTCCATGCCTCCATAGTAGCTTCCCAGGAAGCTACTATGGCTTCCATGGAAGCCAATCTGCGCTGGGTGGCCCTGACCGCGGTCGCGCCGGTGGCCTGGGGGGCCACCTACTTCGTCACGCACGCGTTCCTGCCCGCCGACCGCCCCCTCTACGGGGCCGCCCTGAGGGCCCTGCCCGCCGGACTGGTCCTGCTGGCCCTGTGCAGGCGACGGCCGCACGGCGCGTGGTGGTGGCGCTCCGCCGTGCTCGGGCTGCTCAACATGAGCGTGTTCTTCGTCCTCGTCTACGCCGCCTCCCAGCTGCTGCCCACGAGCATCGCCTCGACCGTCATGGCGCTGTCCCCGCTTACGATGATGCTCATCGCCTGGCCCCTGGTGTCCGAGCGGCCCAGGTCCCCGCACCTGGCCGGCGCCGCGATCGGACTGGTCGGGGTCTGTCTCATGCTGCTCACGGGGGCGCGGACGGCAAGCGTGCCGGGGGTCCTCGCCTCGGCCACCGCCCTGCTGGTGTCGTCGTTCGGCCACATCCTCGCCAAACGGTGGAGCGCCGGCACCGACGTGCTCGCCTCGACCGCCTGGCAGCTCACCGCCGGAGGCCTCTTCCTGCTCCCGGTCGCCGCGGCCGTGGAGGGCCCTTTGCCCGCCCCGTCCCTCCCGGCCCTGCTGGCCTTCGCCTACGTCTCCCTGATCGCGACCGCGCTGGCCTTCGTCGCCTGGTTCACCGGTCTACGGCACCTGCCCGCGGGAACGGTCGGCCTGATCGGCCTGCTCAACCCGGTCACCGGCGTCCTGCTCGGCACGGCGGTCGCGGGCGAGACACTCACCGCCCAGCAGGTGGGCGGACTGGTCCTGGTCCTGACGGGGGTCGTCCTGGGCCGCCCGGCCCGACACCGGGCAGCCACTCCGACCGGAACCGAGCTTCTCAGCAAGCCGCTTCGGCCGAGCCCGTGACCGGTGCGGGCGTGGCGAACGACAGCGGAGCCGGAGTCGAGCGGATCAGTGTCGCGACCGACGGCACCCAGGGCGACGGCGACTCCGCCGGAGCCACGATCACGGCCGACGGCCTGCGTATCGCCTTCTCGTCGACGGCCCAGCTCGCCACGCACGCCGTCCCGGCCCGGCCGTCCCTCAGCGGCGACGGCCACCTTGTCGTCTACCAGGACGGCCAGGCGGAGGACTTCGTGGGGGGCGATGGCGTCGCCGCCGAAGCGGGTTCGGGCTCCGGCACCCACGTCCACGACGAGAGCTCGGGCACCGACCAACGGGTGCCGAACGCACGGGGGGTGGCCATCGATCCCACCGGACGCCAGAGATCGTCTCGAACCAGCCCGCCTCGGCCGGGACCGACGCGGTCAGCGGCCGACGACATCGTGCCCGGCGACACCAACGGCACGTCGGACGTCTCAGCGCACGCGTCCGCGTGGCTTCAGCGGAGTCCGCGGCAGGGCGGGGGCGGACAGCGGTGCTCCGGCGTAGCCCTTCACCGTGCCGAAGCGGGTGCCGCTCGCCCAGTCCTCGCGGGCCTGTTCGATCTCCTCCTGGGAGCGGGCGACGAAGTTCCACCACATGAGGAGCTCCTCCGCGAAGGGCTCGCCGCCGAGGAGCATCAGCCCCGCGTCGGACTCGGCGCGCAGGGGGAGTTCGGTGCGGCCGCAGCCCAGGTAGAGGAGGGAGCCCGCGAGGACCGGGACGCCGTCGACGTGGACCTCGCCGGACATCGACAGGACGCCGTACTCGAAGTCGGGGACGAGCGGCAGTCGTACGTCGGTGCCCCGCGCGAGCGCGAGGTCGGCGCCCACGATGGGGGTGTACGTCGTTCCGGGGGAGCGGGAGCCGTCGAGTTCACCGAGGACCAGGGTGGCGGTCAGGCCGGGGGCGGTGACCGTGGGCAGGTCGGGGTGGTGTTCGAAGCGGGGCTCGGTGTGGCGGTGGGCGTCGGGCAGGGCCACCCAGAGCTGGGCGCCGTGCAGGAAGCGGGCGTGGGACGTCGGGCTCTCCTCGGAGTGGCTGATCGCGCGGCCCGAGGTCATCAGCCCGAGTTCCCTGGGGCGGATGGTCTGCAGGCTGCCCGTGGAGTCGCGGTGCAGCACCTCGCCCTCGTGCAGCCAGCTCACGGTCTGCAGGCCCATGTGGGGGTGCGGCGGGACCTGCATCCCGGGTTCGTCGGCGATGTCGTCGGGGCCGTAGTGGTCGACGAAGGCCCAGGCGCCGATCATGCGCCGGCCGAGGTTCGGCAGCAGCCGGCGCACCTCGGTCGACTCGCCGAGCTTCACCCTGCGGGGGCTCAGCAGCTCACGGACGGGTTCGGCGACGACGAATCCACGCCCGCCGCACACGCTCGGCACGGGCGCACGGTCAAGGTTGCTCATGCGGTCAACCTAGTGGGTCGGGTGCTCCGGGTGGGGCGAGCCGCTGCCCGTCCTTCCGCCGTTCAGCGTCGCGGCGAGATCCCGGCCGGCCTCGACGATCTCGCTGTCCCGGTCGGCGAGGAGGTCCTGGAGCAGGCCGCGCTGGGCGTGGACGGCGTGGCGGGCCTGGCGTTCCCAGGCCACGTGGTTGTCGGGGTGGCGCAACAGTTTGGGGTAGGCGGCGGCGGTGGTCTCCCACTGGCGGGCGTCGGCGATGCTCTTCAGCAGACGCAGTATCGCCACCCGGCAGGTGACCTGCGGGAGCCGGGCGAGTTCCCAGAGGAACGGCACCGTGGCCGCGGTCGCCTGGTCCACCACGAAGCCGTACCGGCAGATACGGCGGCGCAGTTGTCCGAGCGCGCTCCCCGCGGCCTCGGCGTCGCCGCGGGCGACGGTGGTGAGCAGGGCGGGGATGCCGGCGGCGGATCCCGTGGTGTCCTGGATCTCGGGCCAGGGCACGTGCCCCAGGTCCTTGAGGGGTGGGGTTCTCTTCGTGGCGGTCATGTCGTGGAGGTGCGGGTCGGCAGCATGGCCCAGACGGTCTTGCCCACGGGGGAGCGGCGGGTCCAGCCCCAGTGCTCCGAGAGGGCTTCGACGATGTGCAGCCCGCGGCCGTGCTCCAGCAGGTCGTCGCCGGGGTGCGGGTAGAGCGGCGGGCTGTCGCTGGGGTCGGTGACGGCGCACAGCAGATGCGCGCGGCGCAGGGTGAGTCTGAGCCGTACGTCGAAGTGGTCCGTCGACAGGTGCGGCAGGCCGTGCAGGACGGCGTTGGAGGCGAGTTCGGTGACGACGGTGAGCGCGTCGTCCGTGCAGTGGTCCAGGGACCAGCCGTCGAGCGTGCGGTGGGTGAAGTCCCGTGCCTCGGCGAATCCCTCCCGGTCGCCCCTGAGGTGCAGGCTTGCGGTTCTGGACGAGCCGAGGACGGACTCGTGGTTCCGGAACTGCGCAGGTGATGACACGGGGCATCTCCCTGAGGCGAGGTCAGGACGGGTTGCCGGAACTGCGGTTGACGGCATGGTTATTATCCACGCTGACGATGTCCTCGTGCAATTTCACGGGAAATTGCGCGTACGAAGCGAGGAGAGTTGCCGTGTCGTCAGGAACCGGACCGGTGTCGAACGGAGTGCGGGCGAGCTCGCTGGGCGTCCGCTGGATCAAGAGCAGTCACAGCAACGCGGAGGGCAACTGCGTCGAGGTCGCGGCGCTGGACGGGGGAGGCCTGGCGATGCGCAACTCCCGGGACCCCGACGGACCCGCGCTCGTCTACACGCCGGCCGAGGTGGCGGCGTTCCTGGCGGGGGCGAAGGACGGGGAGTTCGACCACCTGCTGTGAGGTCACGCGCCGTGTCTTCGGCGCGGTGCGCTTCAATTCCCGTGCTCCATACGGTCGTAGGCCGTCGGATGCGATAATGGGTTCTGTCGTCTGCCGGTCCGTGGGGAGTCACAGCATGTCTGCCGAGTCACCTCGAGTCTCCCGCCTCGAACCGTATCTGAACCGCTCGGAGCCCGCCCCGACCTTGCTGAAAATGCTGGTCGGCGTGCAGCTCACGGGCATGCGGGAGGACGCCGGGCTCGCCCAGGACCAGGCCGCGCGTGCCGTGCGGTTCAGCCCGGCGAAGCTGTCGCGCATCGAGGCGGGCAAGGGGCGCCGTCCTCCGACGGAGGGCGACGTCCGCGCGTTGCTGGCGCTGTACGGCGCCGAGGAGCACGAGGCCTCGGTGCTGCTGGAGCTGCTGCGGCAGGCGGGGGAGCCGGGCTGGTGGCAGCGGTACGACAAACGGCTGATGCCCGAGTGGTTCGACCGGCTGGTCGGACTCCAGGAGGCGGCCACCGCGATCCGTACGTTCGAGATCCAGTACGTGCCGGGTCTGCTGCAGACCCCCGCCTACACCCGTGCCGTCGTGGAGCGCGGGCTGCCCTCGGCCTCGGCCCGGGAGGTGGAGCGCCGGGTGGAGCTGCGCACCCGCCGCACCGAGCTGCTGCACCGCGCCGACGCCCCGCGGGTGTGGGCGATCCTCGACGAGTCGGTGCTGCTGCGTGTGCTCGGCAGCCGTGAGGTGATGCGGGAGCAGCTCGGGCATCTCGTGGAGCTGGCCCGGCTGCCCCATGTCACCGTGCAGGTCGTCCCGTTGGACGTCACGCACGCCTCCGCGCCGGCCATCCCCGTCACCTATCTGCGGTTCGGCGGCGCCGATCTGCCCGACATCGTCTATCTGGAGCAGATCAGGAGCGCCACCTTCCTGGAGGACCGGGACGAGACGGAGGAGTACCGGGTCGCCCTGGACCGGCTGGCCGACCAGGCGCTGCAGCCGCGCGAGTCCCTGCGGATGCTCGAGGAGACCATACGGCAGCGGTACGCCTGACCGCCGCCGGGTCTGCGGGGTGGGTCAGACCAGGCGTCCGACGCCGCCGAACTCGATCCACTCCTGGGTGAGTTGGCGGGGGGCGACCTCGGTGTCCGGGCGCCAGGTGGAGACCTCGACGAGACCCGGGTCGAGGATCTCCAGTCCCTCGAACCACTGCGCCACGTCCTTCTCCTCACGCACCCGGCCCCAGTGCCCCTGGGTGGCCTTGTCCATGAAGTCGGTGACGAACTCCCGCACCTTCGCGTCCTCGCTGACGAGCTGACACATCACCAGGAAGCTTCCGGGGGCGAGGCGTTCGGACACCCGGCGGACCACGGCGGACGGGCCGTCGGTGTCGCTGTCGGGGATGCAGTGGAAGACCGAGTTGAACAGCACGGCCACCGGCTGGGAGAAGTCGATCAGCCGCTCGGTGTCGGGGTGGGTGAAGATGGCCTCGGTCTCCCGCATGTCGGCGTGGATCACGGTGGTGCGCTCGTCCTGCTCCAGCAGGGCGCGGCCGTGCACGAGGACCATGGGGTCGTTGTCGACGTAGACCACGTGGGTCGTCGGATCGATGCGCTGGGCGACCTGGTGGACGTTGTCCTGGGTGGGCAGACCGGAGCCGTGGTCCAGGAACTGCCGGATGCCGTACTCCTGCGCCAGGGTCTTCACGACCCGCTGGAGGAAGCGGCGGTTGTTGAGGGCGAGGGCGCGGGTGCTCGGGACGACCTTGTCGAGCTCCGCGCAGGCGGCGCGGTCGGCCGCGTAGTTGTCCTTGCCGCCGAGATAGTGGTCGTACATGCGTGCGGCTGTCGGAACCGTGGCGTCGATCTCCGTGGACAGTGGCTTTCCGGACTGCATGTCTTCCCCCAGCTCCCAGCCGTGGCCGCGTCGTCGCGGTCGGTAACACATCCTAGGGAAACGGCAATTGGCGGCGCCACCCCTTGATCGGCGGATCGCCCGGGGGAGGTGGTGGGCCATGCCGGCATAGACTGCTGATCCAGCGCCTGGACGCATGGTCTAATGGTGCCATGGGGTCCAGAGAAGCGGAGCGGGACGCGGTCCTGCGGGCGCTCGTCCCCGTCGTGGACGGGATCGCCGCGACCTTCGGGCCGGTGTGCGAGGCGGTGCTGCACGACTACCGGCGGCCGGAGGAGTCCGTGGTCGCCGTCGCCGGGTCGGTGACGGGGCGGACGGTCGGCGGAGCGATGAGTGAGATCGGTCTGCGCGTGCTCGCCCGCGGTGACGAGGCGCGTGACGAGTTGAACTACGTCACCCGTACCGGTACGGGCAAGCTGGTGAAGTCGTCCACGATGGTGCTGCGCGACTCCACCGGCGCGGTGTTCGGTGCCCTGTGCGTCAACGTGGACGTCACCGAGGTCGACCGCGTCCAGCAGCTCCTGTCCGCGCTCGCCGGCACCGCCGCGGGACCCTCGCAGGCCCCGGTCACCACGTTCGGCGACGACATCGACTCCGTCGTCGACGCCCTGCTCGACGAGCATCTGCGGCGTCAGGACCAGACCTGGCCGGCCCTCGACCGGACCCGGCGCCTCGCCCTCTTCCGCGGCCTGGACGAACGCGGCGTCTTCGCCGTCCGCCGATCCGTCGAACAGGTCGCAGGCCGCCTCGGCATCTCCCGCGCCTCCGCCTACAACTACCTGGCCCAGGCAAGGACGACGGCCGAGGATCAGGGCCGGCCACGGATGGGGTGACACCGCCGCACCAGACCTTCACACCCCCTATGACAACCACCCGAGGGAGCCCCACCGTGACCACCGCACCCCCGCCCCTCACCCTCGACGACGTCCTTGACGCGGCCGCACGGCTCGAGGGGGTCGCCCATCGCACCCCCGTGCTGCGCTCCCGCACCCTGGACGAGGCAGTCGGGGCCGAGGTGTTTCTGAAGTGTGAGAACTTTCAACGGGTCGGTGCCTTCAAGTTCCGGGGCGCCTACAACGCGGCCTCCCGGCTGACGCCGGAACAACGCGCCCGGGGCATCGCCGCCTTCTCCTCGGGGAACCACGCCCAGGCCGTCGCCCTGGCCGCAAGGGAACTGGGCACCGGCGCCGTGATCGTGATGCCCGAGGACGCCCCCCGCTCCAAGCGGGCGGCCACCGAGGGCTACGGCGCCGAGATCGTGACGTACGACCGCTACACCGGCGACCGGGAGGCCGTCGCGCGGGCCCTGGCCGCCGAGCGGGGTCTCGCCCTGATCCCGCCCTACGACCACCCGCACGTCATGGCCGGCCAGGGCACCGCCGCACTCGAACTCCTTGAGGAGACAGGTGAGTTGGATGCCCTGCTCGTGCCGGTCGGTGGAGGCGGGCTCATCGCCGGCTGTGCCACCGCGGCGAAGGGGACGCACCCCGGCATCCGGATCGTCGGCGTGGAACCGGAGGCCGGGGACGACACCAGACGGTCGCTGGAGGCCGGCCGGCGCGTCGAGATCGCGGTGCCGCGCACCATCGCCGACGGCCAGGCCCTGACCACACCCGGCGAGCTGACCTTCGAGGTGAACCGGCGGCTCGTCGACGAGATCGCCCTGGTCTGCGACGACGAGATCCGCGCCGCCATGCGGTTCGCCTTCGAACGGCTGAAGATCGTCGTGGAGCCGAGTGGGGCCACACCGCTCGCCGCCCTGCTCTCGGGCCGGGTCGGCGTCCCGGGCCGCCGCGTCGGAGTGATCGTCTCCGGCGGCAACATCGACACCGAGCGCTTCGCCGAGCTGTGTGCGGGTGGAGCCTGAGGCGCGACCCCCGCCCCGACGTGCCCCGAATGGCGCCCCCGGATGGCGAGGCGGACGATGGAGGTGTGGGGTGCGGCCCCCACCGGTGACGTCCAGGGCCGCCGGGGAGACCGGCCCCGGCCGTGGCGCAGCACGGCCGGAAGGAGGACGCCATGCTCGAAGTGAAGACGCTCGACAAGCCGGACGAGCGACGTGACTTTCCCCGCGGCCACCTCGAGGCCGTCCACATGACGGGGCTCGACTTCGCGATGGCGACATTCGAGCCCGGCTGGCGCTGGACGGAGTCGGTGGCGCCCATAGCCGGGACCGAGACCTGCCAGATCCACCACAACGGCTATGTGGTCAGCGGACGGATGCACGTCACCATGGACGAGGGAGGCGAGACCGAGGTAGGCCCCGGCGACGTCTTCGTGGTCTCGCCCGGACATGACGCCTGGGTCGTGGGTGACGAGCAGTGCGTGGTCTACGACTTCGCGGGATCCATGGCCAAGGAGTACGCGAAGTCCGATTGAGGCGTACGCGAGGCCGATTAAGGGGCGGGGCTCAGATCGGAAGCAACCGCCCCACCAGTGCGCCGAGTTGGTGCGCGTTGCGGCACTCGTGCATCGCGACCAGCTCGGCGTACTCGGGTGCGGCCGAATCGCCCGTGCCCCACAGCGGGCGCGGCTCGGGGTTCAGCCAGTACAGTCGGCGGGCCCGCGCGGAGATCTCCCGGAGCGCCGCCAGGTTCGGGTCGCTCATGTTCGTCCGCGCGTCCCCCAGCACGAACACCGTCGTGCGCGGGCCCACGGCGGCGCCGTACCGCTCCGCGAACTCGCCCAGCGCGACACCGTAGTCGCTGCTGCCGTGATAGCCCGTCAGACGCGCCTCGGCCAGGATACGGGCGCCCAGCCCCTCCGGGTTGGCCCGGCCGTGCTCCAGCAGCCCTGTGACCTCGTCGATCCGGTTGACGAAGGCGAACACCCGCACCTTGCTGAACTGGTCGTGCAGCGCCTGCACCAGCAGCATCGTGAAGTCGGAGAACCCGGACACCGAGCCCGACACATCGCACAGCAGCACCAGTTCGGGCCGGGCCGGCCTGCGGCGGCGCAGCACGGGCCGCATCGGCACCCCGCCCGTGGACAGCGAACCGCGCAGCGTGCGCCGCAGGTCGATCGTGCCGCGCGTGGCCCGGCGACGGCGCGCGGCCAGCCGCGTGGCCAGCTTGCGCGCCAACGGCTGTACCGTCCGCCGCAGTTCGGCCAGCCGGTCCCGCCCCGCGTACAGGAAGTCCACCCGGTCCGCGGTGGGTGCCACCGCCCGCCGCGCGATCTCGTCCCGCCCCCGCCGCTCCGCCACCCGGCGCCTGGCCTCCACCGCCACCAGCCCCCGGAACTCCTCGATGCGCCGCCGGATCTCGTCCTCCAGCAGCCGGTCGGCGAAACCGGATCCGCCGCCCCGCCGCATCTCGTCGCGGACGCGGGCCAACAGCGTCTGCGGACGCAGCCGGTCGAGGGTCTGGTACGACGACCAGCCGTCCGCCCCCGGTGAACTCCCGTATCCGCCCAGCCCGTCGACCGCCTCGATCGCCAACTGGCCCATCAGCGCACGGTCGTTGGCGGCCAGGGCGTCCGCGAGCCGGTCGCGCAGGGAGTTCCGGCCGCCGGACTCGCCCGCGGGCGCGCCGACGCCGTGGGGGAAGTACAGGTCGAAGACGGTGTCGAACAGCCGCCGTTGGTCCGGGGTGTGCAGCAGCGTCGCGGCGAGCCCCTCGCGCAGCAGCCCCCGGTCCGCGAACCCGAGCGCCGCCACCGCCTCGGCCGCGTCCACGGTCTCACCGGTGCCGATCCGGACACCGTGGGCGCGCAGCGCGGCCACGAACCCGGTCAGCCGCTCGGCCGCGTCGCCGCTCACACGGCGTCCAGGTCGAGCTTGGCCCCGGCCTTCAGCACGTCGTCCTGGTGCTTGAGGATCACGCCGAGGCTGTCGCGTACGACGGTCTCGTCCAGGGTGGTGGCGCCGAGGGCCAGCAGGGTGCGTGCCCAGTCGATGGTCTCGGCGACCGAGGGCACCTTGCGCAGGTCCATCGCCCGCAGCGCCGCCACCACCCGGACCACCGACTCGGTGAGCGCCGCGTCCAGGCCGGGCACCTTCAGCCGGACGATCCGCCGCTCCAGCTCCTCGTCGGGGAAGCCGAGGTGCAGGAACAGACAGCGGCGGCGCAGCGCCTCCGACAGCTCACGGGTGGCGTTGGAGGTGAGGACGACGAAGGGCCGCCGGGTCGCGGTGATCGTGCCCAGCTCCGGGACGGTGACCTGGAAGTCGCTGAGCACCTCGAGGAGCAGGCCCTCCACCTCGACGTCGGCCTTGTCGGTCTCGTCGATCAGCAGCACCGTGGGTTCGTCGCCGCGGATCGCGGTCAGCAGCGGGCGCGCAAGCAGGAACTCCTCGCTGAAGATGTCCGTACGGGCCTCGTCCCAGGTCTCGTCGCGGCCGGCGCTGATCCTCAGGAGCTGCTTGGCGTGGTTCCACTCGTACAGCGCCCGGGACTCGTCCACGCCCTCGTAGCACTGCAGGCGTACCAGCCGGGCCCCGGCCACCTGGGCCACGGCCTTGGCGAGTTCCGTCTTGCCGACCCCGGCCGGGCCCTCCACGAGCAGCGGCTTGCCGAGCCGGTCGGCGAGGAACACCGTCGTGGCGACCGCGGGGGAGGCCAGATAGCCGGTCTCGGCGAGACGGGCGGAGACGTCGTCGACGGACGTGAACAACGGGGCCTCCGGGGAAACGATCGAGGACGGGCAGGTACCGCACATATCTAAGCGCTTGTTCACCCGCCTTGTCGATGTTGTCAGTGTCGGCGGATACCGTGCGCCCATGGGTATGTATCTCGTGAACGTGACGCCGCAGGACTGGTCGACGCCCGGCGAGGACGGTTACGGCGACATCGCCTCGGCCCTCGAGGAGGAGCCGGCCCTGCGCGGTCTGCCGCCGTACACCCCGGGCGAGCCGGCCGCAGGGGGCCGGTTCGCGGAGAGGACGAGCCCGTCGATGGACGGCTTCGACGCCCTGTGCCGCGCCCATCTGACCCCCGAGGAGCGGCACACCCTCCTCAGCTGGTCTTTCGTGGTGCCCTTCGCGCTGGAGGAGCCCGTCCTGCTGCCGATCGAGAACAGCTACGACACCGAGACCCTGGTCGTCGGAGCGCCGTACCTCCTCGCCCTCGCCGAGCGGCTCGCCGCCGTCCTCCGCCTGCCGCTCGACCTGATACCGGAACCCTCCGGCCCCTCCGAGCTGAGCGCGTGGTTCCTGGACGGCGACGCGGAGAGGACCGCCGCCGCCCGCCCCGGCCCCTGGGCCGACGACCTGGACACCGCGTTCTTCGCGGCGCTGTATCTGCGCGCCGCCCAGTACGCGCAGCGCCACCGCTGCCCGATGACCTACTCCTGACCCGGCTCCACCAGGAACACCGTCAGCCACTCCGCGTCCGCCGCGTGATACCCCAGCCCCACCAGCGCCTCGGAGGCCGCCCGCATGTGCTCGGCGCCGTACACCACGGCGACCGTGAACGGCACGGTGCGGCTCGTGTACGCCCGGTCGAACTCGGTGAGCGCGCGGACGAGCAGCCGGTCACGGCGGCGCATCACCAGGTCGTCGAGGCCGGGCATGCTGTCCGCCACGGCCTGCTCGGCGTCGCCGACCAGGTCCTCGGTGCTCAGGTGCCGGGCCAGATAGCGGCGGGTGCCGAACAGGCGCATGCCCGCCGTCATCGCCGGCATCAGCGTGGCGATCAGCAGACGCTCGCGCAGCGGCAGCCGCCGGAAGCCGGACTCGAACTCCCCGCCCGACATGTCCGGGCACACCGCCGGCACCCCGAGCGAGCGGAAGTCGATGTCCTGGACGACCAGTCCCAGCCGCTCGCCGTACTCCAACTGCTCGTACGAGGCGACCAGGGCCTCCGCACCGGGGGAGCGGGTCTCCCGGCCGATCCCCTCGGCGAGCACCAGGTCGCAGCGGCGCAGCCGGTCCGCCACCTCCCGGTAGAAGGCCGGCTCACCGATGTGGATCATCGGGAAGAGGAGGAAGGAGAGGTGCGTTCCCGGCCTGGTGAACCGGATGACGGCGGAGCGCACCCCGGCCAGGCCGGTCACTTCGATGAACTGCATGGGAGCCCCCTGGGTCCGCGCACGGCACCAGGCCCATACCCGCGCGGGGCCCCGCTCAGCCGACCAGGATCACCTCCAGCGTGCGCGGACCGTGCACCCCCTCCACCCGGTCCAGTTCGATGTCGCTGGTCGCCGACGGTCCGGAGATCCACGTCAACGGGCGGGCGGGGTCCAGCCGTTCGAGCGCCTGCGGCACGGACGACACGACCTGCCCGGGCACCCGCACGACGCACACATGGTGGTCGGGGACGAGCGTGATCCGGCGCCGCCCCTGGTCCGCCCCGCCGTCCAGCACGATCGTCCCGGTCTCGGCGATCGCCACCGCGCACGCCGTGACCACGCTGTCGACCCGGTCCAGCTCGTACGCGGTGCTCCCGGCGGAGTCCTCGACCCGGTCGGCCCCGGCCGCCGACAGCCACCCCGCGTCCAGCCCGGGCGGTACGACCACCGACTTCGCCCCCCGCTCGGCCAGCAACCGGCCGATCAGGGACGGCAGTTCCTCCTCGGAGCAGCGGTGCACGAGCGCCCGGTAGTCCGCCAGGTTCTCGGCCAGCAGCTCCACCGTCTCCTCGACGCCCCGCTCCCCGTGCGTGTGCAGATAGTCGCGCGCGATCGGTGTGTCGTCCCCCGGCACCCCGGCGAGCGCGCGCCGCACCCGTCCCAGGATCCTTTCCCTGCTGCTCACTTCGCTCCTCCCTTGCCGGATTCCCCGCCGTTCGTGCGCTGCCACCAGTCGCGGAAGGGTTCCGCCGGTACGGCCGGCAGGTCCCGGCTGCCGCTCCACGCCTTCCCCGGTCCGGGGAGCGTACGAGGGTGCAGCCGGCGCGTCCGGGAGGCCAGCCGCTGCCCGGTGCGCAGGGCGCCGGGGTGGGCGAACGCCCAGCGCGCCGCCCGCATCGCCGCCCGCTCGGCCGCATGGCCCTTGGCGGGCTTGAGCACCACCCGGTTGCCCTCCTGGATCACCGGCCCGCCCTCGACGACCCGTTCCCGCAGATGCACCAGCACCTCGGGGATGTCGATGGCGACCGGGCACACCTCGTAGCAGGCACCGCAGAGCGAGGAGGCGTACGGCAGGGAGGCGTCGATCTCGCTCTGTGTGCCGCGCAGCTGGGGGCTGAGGATGGCGCCGATCGGGCCCGGGTAGACCGAGCCGTACGCGTGTCCGCCGGCCCGCTCGTAGACCGGGCAGACGTTCAGGCACGCCGAGCAGCGGATGCAGCGCAGGGCCTGGCGGCCGACCTCGTCGGCGAGGGTGTCGGTGCGGCCGTTGTCCAGCAGCACCAGATGGAAGGTCTTCGGCCCGTCGCCGTCGGTCGTGCCCGTCCATGTCGAGGTGTACGGGTTCATGCGCTCGGCGGTCGAGGAGCGCGGCAGGGTCTGCAGGAAGACCTCCAGGTCCCGCCAGGTCGGCACGATCTTCTCGATCCCGACGACCGAGATCAGGGTCTCGGGCAGGGTCAGACACATCCGCCCGTTGCCCTCGGACTCGACGACGACCAGCGTGCCGGTCTCGGCGACCATGAAGTTCGCGCCCGAGACGCCGACCTTGGCCCGAAGGAACTTCTCGCGCAGATGCAGCCGGGCCGCCTCGGCGAGTTCGGCGGGGGTGTCGGTGAGCCCCTCCGGGGCCGGGCGCCCCCACTCGCTCATCTCCCTCGCGAAGATGTCCCGGATCTCCCCGCGGTTGCGGTGGATGGCCGGGACGAGGATGTGCGACGGCCGGTCCTTGCCCAACTGCACGATCAGCTCGGCGAGATCGGTCTCGTAGGCGTGGACGCCCTCCGCCTCCAGCGCCTCGTTGAGCCCGATCTCCTGGGTGGCCATGGACTTGACCTTGACGACCTCCGACTCGCCCGTCTCCTTCACGAGCCGCGCGACGATCCGGTTGGCCTCCTCGGCGTCGGCCGCCCAGTGCACGGTCCCGCCCGCCGCCGTGACCGACTCCTCCAACTGCACGAGATAGCGGTCGAGATGACGGAGCGTATGGTCCTTGATGCGCTTGCCGGCCTCCCGCAGCTCGGCCCAGTCGGACAGCTCGTCGACCGCCTTCGCGCGCTTGGCGCGGATGGTGTGGGTGGCGTGCCGCAGATTCCCGCGCAGGGTCGGATCGCCCACGGCCTCCCGGGCGGCCTTCGGGAAGGCCGGCATGCCCACGAACGTCCCGCTCATACGGCCGGCTCCTCCTCCGTGCTCGCCAGGATCTCCGCGAGGTGCACCGGCCGCAGACCCGCCTTGAGCCGGGTCATGGTCCCGCCGATGTGCATCAGACACGAGTTGTCGGCCGCGCACAGCACCTCGGCGCCGGTCGCCTCGGCGTTGCGCACCTTGTCCGCGCCCATCGCTGCCGACACGTCGGAGTTCTTCAGCGCGAACGTGCCGCCGAAACCGCAGCACTCCTCCGCGCCCGGCAGCTCCACCAGCTCGAGCCCCCGGACCGCCTCGAGGAGCCGCCTCGGCCGGTCCCCGAGCCCCAGCCCGCGCAGCCCGTGACAGGTCGGGTGATAGGTCACGGTGTGCGGGTAGTAGGCGCCGACGTCCGTCACCCCGAGCACGTCCACGAGGAACTCGGTCAGCTCGTACGTCTTCGGCACGACCGGTGCCAGCGCCGTGGCCAGTCCGCCCCCGCGCCCTTCCGCCCGCGCCCGCTCACCCATCCGCGGATACAGCTCCCGTACCATCGCCCCGCACGATCCCGAAGGGGTCACGATCGCCTCGTACTCCCCGAAGACATCGGAGAAATGCCGGGCGAGCGGTTCGGCCTCATGGCGGTAGCCGGTGTTGTAGTGGGCCTGGCCGCAGCAGGTCTGCGCCATCGGGAAGTCGACCTCGACACCCAGTCTGGTCAGCAGTTTCACCACGGCGCGGCCGGTGTCCGGATAGAGCGTGTCGTTGACACAGGTCAGGAACAGTGCGACACGCATCGCGGCTCCTCGGGGTTGGTCATCGGATGAGTGCAGGGTAGTCGGGTGAAGGGGCCGGGGGGAGACCCCGGCTCACCGTGCGGCGAGCCGGTCCTGCGCCTCGCGCCAGCGCCCGGTGCCGCCCTGCGGCTCGTAGCGCGTCAGCGGCTGGGTACGGGCGAGCAGGCGCCGCATGGCGGCACGGTCGCCGACCAGCCCGTGTGCCCGCGCCTGCACCAGGACGTTGCCCAGGGCGGCGGCCTCCGTCGGACCGGCCACCACCGGCAGCCCGCAGGCGTCGGCGGTGAGCTGGCACAGCAGCGCGTTGCGGGTGCCGCCCCCGACGATGTGCACGACGTCGACGGGATGCCCGGCGAGCCGCTGGGCCTCCTCGATCGCGCGTCGATGGGCGAGGGCGAGCGAGTCGAGGATGCAGCGCGTGATCTCGCCGCGGGTCCCGGGCACCGGCTGTCCGGAGGCCCGGCACGCCTCGGCGATCCGCTCCGGCATCCGCCCGGGCGCGAGGAACGCGGCGTCCCCCGCGTCCACGACCGACCGCAGCGCCGGCGCGGCGGCCGCCTCCCGCAGCAGCACCCCCAGATCGGGGTCGCCCCAGGCCCGTACGCACTCCTGGAGCAGCCAGAGCCCCATGATGTTGCGCAGGTACCGGACCGTGCCGTCCAGACCCAGCTCGTTGGTGAAGTTGGCGGCCCGGCTCTCCTCGGTGAGCACCGGCGCGTCCAGCTCCAGACCGGCCAGGGACCAGGTGCCGGTGCAGATGTAGGCGAACCGCTCCCCGGTCGCCGGCACGGCCGCCACCGCGGAGGCCGTGTCGTGCGAGCCGACGGCGGTCACGGGCACGGGACCGGTCAGCCCGGTCTCCTCCAGCACCCCGGCCCGCAGCACCCCGGCGGGATCACCGGGCTGCCGCAGCGGCGCGAACAGGTCGAGGTCGATGCCCAGCCGCGCGGCGAGATCGTACGACCACGTCCGCGTCCGGGGATCGATCAGCTGGGTGGTGGAGGCGTTGGTCAGCTCGGTGCCCTGCTCGCCGGTCAGCCAGTAGGCCAGCAGATCGGGGATGAGCAGCAGTCGCTCGGCGTGGGCGAACTGACGTGTCCCGCGGGCGGCGACGAGCTGGTACAGGGTGTTGAAGGGCGCGTACTGGATACCGGTCGCCGCATACAGCTCGGAAGCGGGCACCGTGGCCCACACCTTCTCCGCGATCCCCTCGGTCCGCGCGTCCCGGTAGTGCACCGGATTGCCGAGCAGGGCCCCGTCGCCGTCCAGCAGCCCGTGGTCCACGGCCCAGCTGTCGATCCCGACGGAGTCGACCTGCCCCGCGGCGCGCAGTCCGTCCAGGACACCGGCGTACAGGGACAGCACATCCCACCGCAGCCCCTCCGGGACCCGCACCGGACGGTTGGCGAACCGGTGCGCCTCCGCCAGCTCCAGCGAGTCCGGCCCCACGCGGCCGACCATGACCCGTCCGCTGGACGCGCCGAGATCGACCGCGGCGTACGACTTCACGTGCGCGCTCACCGGAGGAACGCGGCAGCCACACCCGCGTCGACCGGGATGTGCAGACCGGTGGTGTGGGTCAGCTCGCCACCCGTGAGCGCGAAGACGGCGTTCGCGACGTGCTCCGGCAGCACCTCCCGCTTGAGGATGGTCCGCTGCGCGTAGAACTCGCCCAGCTTCTCCTCCTCGACCCCGTACACGGCGGCCCGCTGGGCGCCCCATCCGCCGGCGAAGATCCCCGATCCCCGCACCACCCCGTCCGGATTGACACCGTTGACCCGGATCCCGTGCTCACCCAGCTCGGCCGCGAGCAGCCGCACCTGGTGGGCCTGGTCGGCCTTGGTGGCGGAGTAGGCGATGTTGTTGGGCCCGGCGAACACGGCGTTCTTCGAGGCGATGTAGACGATGTCCCCGCCCAGCCCCTGCGCGATCATCACCCGGGCCGCCTCGCGCGACACCAGGAACGACCCCCGCGCCATGATGTCGTGCTGGAGGTCCCAGTCCTTCGCGGAGGTCTCCAGCAGCGGCTTCGAGATGGAGATCCCGGCGTTGTTGACGACGAGATCGACCCCGCCGAAGGCGAGCGCGGCCGCCTTGAAGGCCCCGGCGATCTGCTCCTCGTCCGTCACGTCGACGGTGACGGCGACGGCCCTGTCCGGCCCGCCGAGCTCCTCGGCGACCTGAGCGGCGTTCTCCCCGTTCAGGTCGGCGACGACGACACACGCCCCCTCGGCGACCAGCCGGTGCGCGATGGCCCTGCCGATCCCGCTGCCCGCCCCGGTCACCAGCGCCACCCGGGTGGCCAGCGCCTTCGGCTTCGGCATCCGCTGGAGCTTGGCCTCCTCCAGCGCCCAGTACTCGATGCGGAACTTCTCCCGCTCCTCGATCGGCGCGTACGACGACACCGCCTCGGCGCCTCGCATCACGTTGATCGCGTTGAGGTAGAACTCGCCGGCCACCCGAGCGGTCTGCTTGTCCTTGCCGAAGGAGAACATGCCCACGCCGGGCACCAGCACGATGGCCGGGTCGGCGCCGCGCAGGGCGGGGGAGTCGGGCTCGGCATGCCGCCGGTAGTAGGCGGAGTACTCCTCCCGGTAGGCGGTGTGCAGCTCCTTCAGCCGGGCGATCGCCTCGTCGAGCGGAGCGCTCGGCGCCAGGTCCAGCACCAGCGGCCGTACCTTGGTCCGCAGGAAGTGGTCCGGGCACGACGTCCCCAGTGCGGCGAGCCGGGGATGCTCGGCGCGCGCCACGAAGTCGAGGACGGTCTCGGAGTCGTCGAAGTGCCCGACCTGCGGCCGGTCCTGCGAGGCGACGGCCCGCACATACGGCGCGAGCGCGGCGGCCCGCTCCCGGCGCTCACCCTCGGCCAGTGCCTCGTACCCCTCGATGACGGGCCCGAAGGGCTCGGCCTTCCCCCGCTCGGCGAGGAACGCCTCCGCGGTCCGGATGATGTGCAGGGAGTTGCGCTCGCACTCCTCGGCGCTGTCGCCCCAGGCGGTGATCCCGTGCCCGCCCAGGACGACCCCGATGGCCTGCGGGTTGGCGGCCTTGATCGCGGCGATGTCCAGCCCGAGCTGGAACCCGGGCCGCCGCCACGGCACCCACGCCACGCTGTCCCCGAAGCACTCGGCGGTCAGCTTCTCCCCGTCGGCGGCACAGGCCAGCGCGATACCGGAGTCCGGGTGCAGATGATCGACGTGCGCGGCGTCGACGAGCCCGTGCATGGCGGTGTCGATGGACGGGGCGGCCCCGCCCTTGCCGTGCAGGCAGTAGTCGAACGCGGCGACCATCTCGTCCTCGCGCTCGACCCCCGGGTAGACGTCGACGAGCCCCCGCAGCCGGTCCAGCCGCAGCACGGCGAGCCCGCTCTCGGTGAGCGTGCCGAGGTCGCCTCCCGACCCCTTCACCCACATCAGCTCGACCTCCCCACCGGTGACGGGGTCGGTGTCGGTGCCCTTGGCGGACGCGTTGCCGCCGGCGTAGTTCGTATTACGGGGATCAGCACCGAGTCGGTGCGACCGCGCGAGGAGGGCGGCGGCTTCGGGGTGCGGTGACATGAACGTCCTGTCCTTACTTGAAAGAGGGTGCGATTCCTTGGGGGCGCGGGGAACCGCGCGACCGGCCACGACCGGCCCGCAGCCCGCGACGACACAGATCGAGGCAGGCAGACGCTTACGCGCCCCAACCGGCCTGCTCTCCCCCGACACGCTCGGCGACGACCTTCTCGGCCCACCCCGACGCCCGGTAGGCGACAAGCGGCTCGGGGTCCAACCCCATCTCCTCGCGCACCTCACGAAGCAACGGCCGCACATCCGTGTTGTACGCGTCCATCAGCACCGCATTCGCCTCCAGCACATCCCCGGAAGCCTGAGCGGCGGCCAACGCCGCCCGATCCACCAGCAGCGCCTTCGCCGTGGCCTCCTGCACGTTCATCACGGACCGGATGATCGCCGGGATCTTCGCCTCGATGTTGTGGCACTGGTCCAGCATGAACGCCACCTCGGAGGTGAACCCGCCCCCACGGACGACCTCGTACATGATCCGGAACAGCTGGAACGGGTCGGCGGCCCCCACCATCAGATCGTCGTCGGCGTAGAACCGCGAGTTGAAGTCGAACCCGCCGAGCTTCCCCTCCCGCAGCAGCGTCGCCACGATGAACTCGATGTTGGTCCCCGGCGCGTGGTGGCCCGTGTCGACCACGACCTGCGCCTTCGGCCCCAGCTTCAGACAGTGCGCGTACGCCGTGCCCCAGTCCGGGACGTCGGTGGTGTAGAAGGCGGGCTCGAAGAACTTGTACTCGAGCAGCATCCGCTGCCCGTCCCCGAGCCGCTCGTACACCTCGGCGAGGCCCTCCGCCAGCCGGTCCTGCCGTGAGCGCACGTCGTCCTGGCCCGGATAGTTCGTGCCGTCGGCGAACCACAGCTTGAGATCGGCGGAGCCCGTCGCGTCCATGATGTCGACGCACTCGAGCAGATGATCGACGGCCTTGCGCCGGACCGCCGCGTCGGGGTGGCAGATGCTGCCCAGCTTGTAGGCGTCGTCCTGGAAGGTGTTGGAGTTGATCGCCCCCAGCCTCACGCCCCGGTCCTCGGCGTGTTTCGCCAGTGCGGAGTAGTCCTCCACCTTGTCCCAGGGGATGTGCAGCGCCACGGTCGGGGCCACACCGGTGACGGCGTGCACCTGCGCCGCGTCGTCCAGCTTCTCCTGCGGGGTGCGGGGAACGCCTTGTTGGGCGAACACCTTGAAGCGGGTCCCCGAGTTCCCGTACGCCCACGACGGCGTCTCGACGGCCTGGGTCTTCAGCGCGGCCTTCACGGCGGCGAGGTCGGTCACTTCGGGCTCCTGTGACATCGGTCCGGGACAGCGCCCGGATGAAACGATTCAGAACGGGAAGCTATGAGGCCGCGAGGGGAGTGTCAACCCTTTCGACCGCGTCCCCTTTTTGTGACCGCCGCGTGACCTTCGGCTATCGAAAACTTTTCGACACGGACCCATTGACGCGACATGCCCGCTATGCCTAACGTCCCGGCCATCCAGTTGAAACCTTTCACGACGCCGTGGCGGGCCCCAGGGGCACCGTCGCGGACGTTCGTCGAGGAGCCACCCATGACCCACCCGTCCGACACGGGACCGGCCCCGGTGCTGGCGCTCAGGGACGTCGCCAAGTCCTTCGGCGCCGTTCGCGCCCTGCGGGGCGTCTCCCTGGAGCTGTTCCCCGGCGAGGTGCACGCCCTCGCCGGTGAGAACGGCGCGGGCAAGTCGACCCTGATCAAGACCCTCGCGGGGGTGCACCGGCCGGACACCGGCCGGGTGCTGCTCGACGGAGAGCCCGTCGTCTTCCACGGTCCCGGCGACGCCCGCGACGCCGGCATCGCCGTGATCTACCAGGAACCGACGCTCTTCCCCGACCTTTCGATCGCCGAGAACATCTTCATGGGCCGCCAGCCGCGGCGCGCCCTCGGCCGCATCGACCACAAGGCCACCCATGCGGCGACCGCCGCCCTGATGGCGCGGCTCGGTGTCGACCTCGACCCCGACCGCCCGGCCCGCGGACTGTCCATCGCCGACCAGCAGATCGTGGAGATCGCCAAGGCGCTCTCCTTCGACGCCCGTGTCCTGATCATGGACGAGCCGACCGCCGCCCTCACCGGCAGCGAGGTCGCCCGGCTCTTCGGAGTCGTGCGCACCCTGCGCGAACAGGGCGCGGCCGTCCTGTTCATCTCCCACCGGCTGGAGGAGATCTTCGAGATCTGCCAGCGGGTGACGACCCTGCGCGACGGCGCGTGGATCGCCAGCGAGCCCCTCGCCGGCATGACCGAGGACGACCTGGTCCGCCGGATGGTCGGCCGCGACCTCGACGAGCTCTACCCCAAGCAGGACGTCACCCCGGGCGAGGTCGCCCTGAGTGTCCGCCGGCTGACCCGGGAGGGCGTCTTCACCGACGTCTCCTTCGAGGTGCGGCGCGGCGAGATCGTCGGCCTGGCCGGACTCGTCGGCGCCGGTCGCACCGAAGTCGCCCGGGCCGTGTTCGGGATCGACCGCTGGGACGCCGGTGACGTCACCGTCGACGGCAGGGCGCTGGTCAACGGCGCCCCCTCCACCGCGATGGCCGCCGGCCTCGCTCTGGTCCCGGAGGACCGGCGCGCCCAGGGCCTGGTGATGGACATGTCCATCGAGCGCAACATCGGCCTCACCGGCCTCCGTACGACGGTGAAGGCCGGCCTGATGGACCGCGGCGCCGAGCGCAGCCGGTCCCTGGACTGGGCGGTCAAGCTCCAGGTGAAGTACGCCCGGATCGCCGACACCGTCAACACGCTCTCCGGCGGCAACCAGCAGAAGGTCGTCCTCGCCAAGTGGCTGGCCACCGCTCCCAAGGTGCTGATCGTCGACGAGCCCACCCGCGGCATCGACGTCGGCACCAAGGCCGAGGTGCACCGGCTGCTCAGTGAGCTGGCCGCCGACGGGGTCGCCGTCCTGATGATCTCCTCCGACCTGCCCGAGATCCTCGGCATGGCCGACCGCGTGCTGGTGATGCACGAGGGCCGGCTCACCGCCGAGATCCCCCGTTCCGACGCCACCGAGGAAACCGTGATGGCCGCAGCCACCGGGAGGGTTGCCGCATGACGGTCGCCACTCCTGAACAGGCCCCTGTCGCCGAGGCGCCCCAGTCGAGCGGCACCCGGCTCGTCGACCGCGTCTTCAAGATGCGCGAACTCGCCATCCTGGTCGTCTTCCTGGTGATGATCGCCGTCACCCAGGCCGGCAACAGCGAGTTCCTCTCCGAGCAGGGCATCAAGGACCTGCTGCTGAACGCGACCATCCTGGTGCTGGTCGCCACCGGCCAGTCCCTGGTGGTGATCACGAGGAACGTCGACCTGTCGGTCGGCTCCACCCTCGGCATCACCGCCTTCGCCGCAGGCACCTATCTGCACGGCGGCGGCAACCCCGTGATCGCGATCGTGCTGGCCGTCCTGCTCGGCGTCGGCTTCGGGCTCCTCAACGGCCTGCTGGTCAGCCTCGGCCAGGTGCCCGCCCTCGTCGTGACCCTCGGCACGCTCTACATCATCCGCGGCATCGACTCCATCTGGGTCGGTTCCCGGCAGATCACCGCGGCCGACCTGCCCGGCGGATTCGTCGACTTCGGCTCCGGCGGCCTCTCCGCCGTGCCGTACCTCGCGCTGATCGCCCTCGCGGTGCTGGTCGCCACGGCGTACTACCTCAAGCACTTCGTCAGCGGCCGGGAGCTGTACGCCCTCGGCTCCAACCCGGAGGCCGCCCGTCTCGCCGGCATCCCCGTGCGCAAGCGGATCCTCGCGGCGTACACCTTCTGCGGCGGCCTCGCCGGCCTCGCCGGCGCGATGTACCTCGCCCGGTTCGGCAACGTCGACTCCGGGACCGGCAACGGCTACGAACTCACCGTCGTCAGCGCGGTCGTGGTCGGCGGCGTCGTCTTCACCGGCGGCTCCGGCAGCGTCTACGGCGCCGCCCTCGGCGCCCTGCTGCTGACCTCCATCAACAGCGTCCTGCCCGCCCTCGGCGTCAGCTCGGTGTGGGTCCTCGCCATCAACGGCGTCCTGCTCCTCCTCGCCATCGCGGTCGACCGGATCGTGGCGCTGCGGGTGGCGGTCGCCCTGAAGAAGAAGTCGGCGTCGGTCAAGCCGGCCGTGGAGAAGGGAGAGGCCCGTGCGTGAGTCTCTTGCCGGTCGTGTGGTCCGCTGGGACACCGTCGTCAGCGCTCTCCTCATCGTCCTGCTGCTGTTCTCCTTCTCCTTCGTGGACGGCTTCGGCAACGCGCTGAACCTCTCCTTCCTCATCGGCAACACCCTGCCGATCGCGCTGGTCGCGCTGCCGATGACCCTGCTGGTCGTCTCCGGCGAGATCGACCTCTCGGTCGCCTCCACGGCCGGGCTGTCCGGCGCGGTGATGGGCGCCCTGTGGAACCAGGGCATGACCATCGAGGCGATCATCCCGATCTGTCTGCTGTTCGGCGTCGTCTGCGGTCTGGTCAACGGCCTGCTGGTGACCCGGCTCGGACTGCCCTCCCTCGCCGTCACCATCGGCACCCTCGCCGCCTACCGGGGCATCGCACAGATCGTGCTCGGCTCCGACGCGGTGACCGACTTCCCCGCCCAGTACCTGGACTTCGCGGCGGGGCGGATCGGCGACAGCTTCCTGCCCCAGGCCTTCCTGCCCTTCCTCGTCCTGCTCGCGATCGCCGTGGTCGTCCTGCACGCCACGCCGTTCGGACGGTCGCTGTTCGCGATCGGGGCGAGCGAGGAGGCGGCGCGGTTCGCCGGGATCCGCGTCAAGCGGCAGAAGCTGATCCTGTTCACGGTGACGGGGTTCATGGCCTCGCTCACCGGGATCTTCTGGGCGCTGCACTACGCCAGCGCTCGCTATGACAACGCGACCGGGCTCGAACTCTCCGTCGTCGCCGCCGTGTTGCTCGGCGGTATCGACTTCGACGGTGGCAAGGGCACGTTGGGTGGTGCGATCGCGGGAGTTTTCCTCCTCGGCGCGCTGCAGAACGTGATGAGCCTCGTCAATGTCTCCGCGCAGTCCCAGATCGTCGTGACCGGTGTGCTGCTGGTCGTGTCGGTGCTCGGCCCTCGGGTTGCCCGTCAGATCTCCGTTGCTCGGGCGGCAGCCCGTTCCGCCGGCTAGGGCGCGTATGCCGGCTGCGGGTCCGCTGTGGCTGGTCGCGCCCACGCGGCGGAGCCGCATATCAGTACAGCCCCGCGTCCCCAAGAAAAAAGCACTCACCTCACCTCTCCTCGAAGGAACCCCATGCGTAAGTCATCCCTTCGGCGTGCCTGTGCCGCCCTCGCCGTCGTCTCCTCGCTCTCCCTCGCCGCCACCGCCTGTGGGGGTACCACCAAGGAGGACGTGAAGAGCGAAGGCGCCTCCGCGGCCGCCACCGGCAAGGCCGACCCCAACGCCGCCACCAAGAAGGGGCTGACCGTCGGCTTCCTGCCGAAGCAGGTCAACAACCCGTACTTCACCACCTCCGACAAGGGCGGCGAGGCCGCGCTGAAGGAGCTGGGCTCCAGCTACAAGGAGGTCGGACCGTCCAGCGCGACCGACACCTCGGGGCAGGTGTCGTACGTCAACACGCTCACGCAGCAGAAGGTCGACGCGATCGCCGTGTCCGCGCAGGACCCGGGCGCCCTGTGCACCGCCCTGAAGACGGCCATGAGCAACGACATCAAGGTCGTCACCTACGACTCCGACACCAACCCCGAGTGCCGCAACGCCTTCGTCTCGCAGGCCTCCGCCGAGGACCTCGGCCGCACCGAGGTGCAGCTCCTCGCCGAGCAGATCGGCTACAAGGGCGAGATCGCGATCCTGTCCGCCGCGCAGACCGCGACCAACCAGAACACCTGGATCGAGTTCATGAAGGACGAACTCAAGGACGCCAAGTACAAGGACATCAAGCTCGTCAAGGTCGCGTACGGCAACGACGACGCCCAGCAGTCCTTCCAGCAGACCCAGGGCCTGCTCCAGGAGTACCCGAACCTGAAGGGGATCATCTCCCCGACGACCGTCGGCATCAAGGCCGCCGCCCAGTACCTCTCGGGCTCCAAGTACAAGGGCAAGGTCAAGCTGACCGGCCTCGGCACCCCCAACGACATGCGCAAGTACGTCAAGAACGGCACCGTCGACGGCTTCGAGCTGTGGGACCCGGCGAAGCTCGGCGCCCTCGCCGCGCAGACGGCCGTGGCGCTGGTGTCCGGCCAGATCACCGGCAAGGAGGGCGAGACCTTCACGGCCGGCGGGACGTCGTACACCATCGGCAAGGACGGTGTGATCAGCCTCGGCAAGCCGACCGTGTTCGACGCCAAGAACATCGACCAGTTCAACTTCTGATTCCCGTCCCTCCGATCAATCCCCCCACACCCCTCGGGAGCGGTACTTCATGCAGCGCGTCTGTTTCCTGCTCAAGGTCCGTGCGGACCGCCTCGCCGAGTACCGCGAACGGCACGCCGCCGTGTGGCCGGAGATGCTTCAGGCTCTCTCGGCCACCGGGTGGCACAACTACAGCCTCTTCCTCAGAGACGACGGCCTGCTCGTCGGCTATCTGGAGACCGAGGACTTCGCCGCCGCCCAGGCCGGGATGGAGGCCACCGAGGTCAACGCCCGCTGGCAGGCCGAGATGGCGCCGTTCTTCGAGTCCCTCGACGGCGCCCGGCCCGACGAGGCCATGAAGCCCCTCACCGAAGTGTTCCACCTCGCCTGACACCACCCCGTACCTCCCGCTCTCGTACGACAATGGAGTCCCCCGAGATGAGACGACGCACCCTGCTGGCCGGCGCCCTCGCGAGCGCCGCGGCGACCCCCCTCCTCGCCTCCGGCACCGCCCGCGCCGCCGACCCCGGCCCGTCCGTGACCAGCAAGGGCACCACCCGACTCGACGCGAGCGCGATCTTCTTCGTGTCCTACGACGGTCTGGTCAACAACAACTCGTTCCAGAAGAACGGCCTGTTGACCTACAAGGGCTACCAGTACGCCGCCTGGTACACCTCCACCGGCAACGCGGTCGTCGGGCGCCGCGTCCTCGGCGGCACCTCGTGGTCGACCGTCACCCTCTCCCACGTCCTCAAGGCCAGCGACTCCCACAACGTCATCTCCATGGGCGTCTCCAAGGTCGACGGCCGGCTCCACCTCAACATGGACTCCCACAGCGACGGCTACTTCTACGTGAAGTCGATCGCCGGGCTCCTGGACAACCCGGCGTCCACCTCCTGGACCTCGTCCGTCTTCGGCGCGGTGCAGACCAGCCTCGACGGGCTCGCCCTCACCTCGCAGTTCACCTACCCGCAGTTCGTCTCCACGCCCGAGGGCAAGCTCCAGCTCAGCTACCGGGTCGGGATCTCCGGCAACGGGCGCAACGCCCTCGCCGAGTACAACGGTTCGTCCTGGACCGCGCTCGGGGAGTGGTCCAGCTCGACGGGCACGTACACCAGCTCGCACGGCTCCTCCACCGCCCGCAACATGTACCTGCACGGCATCGACTACGACGTCAACGGACGGCTGCACTCCTTCTTCACCTGGCGCGAGCAGTCGGCGGCCGTCATGTGCAACAGCGGCGGCATCACCAACCACGACACCGGCTATGTGTACTCGGACGACCGCGGGCGGACCTGGCGCAACAACGCGGGCACCCTCGTGGGCACCACCGGCACCTCGGACACGGTGGCCGTCACCGACGCGGGGCTCGTCGTGGACTCGCTCAACCCCGACCACTCCCTGATGAACCAGGAGAGCCAGTTCACCGACTCCACCGGCCTGCCGCACGCGATCATCAGCTATGTGCCGGGCCGCTTCGGGCAGTGCACCACCAACTACGTCAGCGACCGCACCGCCAACGGCCGTGCCTTCCACGTCCGCAAGAACTCCTCGGGGACCTGGCAGAAGACGGAGATCCCGGTGGTCCTCGGCTCCAGCCAGCGCACCAAGCTGATCCTGGACAAGTACGACAACGCCTACGCGATCTTCCCCTTCGGGCGGATCGCCGGCGCCTCGAAGTCCTCCGGCTACACCGACTGGAGCGTGCTCTTCGACGGCAGCGGGCTGAACGCCTTCGGCGAGGTCGTCATCGACGAACTGCGCGTCAAGTACGACAACACCCTGTCGTTCCTGTACCAGGAGAAGTCGAGCGGGACGACCCCCTCGGCGCTCCACGTCATCGACTTCGCACTGCCCGCATGACACGAACGGCCAGGGGCCGGCGTGACGGTAATGTGAAGCCCGTCCTGCCGTACCCCGTTCACCTGGAGGTCTCCGCCTGATGGCCCAGTCGGTGGGTATCAAGGACGTCGCCCGTGCCGCCGGAGTCTCCGTCGGCACGGTCTCCAACGTCATCAACCGTCCGGACACCGTCGCCACGGAGACCCGGGCCCGCGTGCTGTCCGCGATAGACCGGCTCGGGTACGTCCGCAGCGAGTCCGCGCGCCAGCTGAGGGCCGGGCGGTCCCGGATCATGGGGCTGCTCGTCCTCGACATGGGCAACCCGTTCTTCGTGGACGTCGCGCGCGGCGCCGAGCGGGCCGCCCGCGACGCCGGGCTCGGCGTGATGGTCTGCAACAGCGCCGAGAGCGTGGGTGAGGAGGCCGAGTACCTCTCCCTCTTCGCCGAACAGCGGGTGCGGGGCGTCCTGCTCACCCCCGCCGACGCCACCGGCCGCAACATCGAGTCCTTCCGCCGCCACGGCATCCCCTTCGTGCTGGTCGACCGGGTCTCCGAGGGCACCACCGAGTGCTCGGTGTCCGTGGACGACGTCGCGGGCGGCGCGCTCGCCGTCCGGCATCTCCTCGACGCCGGACACCGCTCCCTCGCGTACGTCAGCGGCCCGCCCGGCTTCAACCAGGTCCGCGACCGCCGCACCGGCGCCCTGAACGCGCTCGCCGAGGCCGGTCTCGGGCCCGAGTGCCTGCGCGAGCTGCCCACCGAGCGGCTCGACGTGGCCGCCGGACGCGACGCGGGCGCCCGGCTGCTCGGGCTCGCCGACCGCCCCACCGCCGTGTTCTGCGCCAACGACCTGCTCGCCCTGGGCGTCCTGCAGGCCATGTACGCGGCCGGCGTCGGGGTCCCCGACGACCTCGCCATCGTCGGCTACGACGACATCGAGTTCGCCGCCGCCGCGGCCGTCCCGCTCACCTCGGTCCGCCAGCCCGCCGTCACCATGGGCGCCCTGGCCGCCGAGATGCTGCTGGAGGAGACCGAGGAGGACACCGGCAGACGCCACGAGCACCGCAGGGTCGTGCTCCAGCCCGAGCTGGTGGTGCGCCGCTCCAGCCTGTCGGCCCGCTGAGCCGCCGTTCAGTAGCCGTTCATGATCCCCTGGGCTCCCCGCCCGCCCGGACATGTGCTGAACTGGGACGCGGCCCGTACACCGAGCGTCCAGGAGACCCCTGTTGTCCCTCAGCTACCGCCAGCCCGGCGTCGTACTCACCGACCGCCGTTTCACCGTCCCCCTCGACCACACCGACCCGGCGGGAGAGACGATCGAGCTGTACGCCCGTGAGGTCGTCGCGAGCGACAAGGCCGGCCAGGACCTGCCCTGGCTGCTCTTCCTCCAGGGCGGCCCCGGCTTCGGGGCGAACCGTTTCGTCGGCAGACCGGCCTGGCTCGGCCGCGCCCTGAAGGAGTACCGCGTCCTCCTGCTGGACCAGCGCGGCACCGGCGCCTCCACGCCCGCCAACCGCCAGACGCTCCCCCTGCGCGGCGGCCCCGCCGCCCAGGCCGACTACCTCACCCGCTTCCGCGCCGACTCGATCGTCCGCGACTGCGAGGCGATCCGCCACGAGGTCACCGGCGGCGCCCCCTGGACCGTCCTCGGCCAGAGCTTCGGCGGCTTCTGCACGGTCAGCTATCTCTCCCTCGCCCCCGAGGGCCTGACCGCCGCCCTGATCACCGGCGGTCTGCCGTCCCTGGACGCCCACGCCGACGACGTGTACCGCGCCGCCTACCCGCGCATGGAGCGCAAGAACGCCGCGCACTACGCCCGCTATCCGCAGGACGTCGAGCGGGTCCGCCGGATCGCCGACCACCTCCTCCAACACGAGGTCACCCTCCCCGGCGGCCACCGGCTCACCGCCGAGGCGTTCCAGACCCTCGGCATCCTGCTCGGCACCGGCGACGGCGGCCACCGTCTGCACCACCTCCTCGAGGACGCCTTCGTCCCCACCCCGCGGGGCCCCGAGCTCTCCGACGCCTTCCAGGAGCAGATCCAGCAGCAGCTCTCCTTCGCCGGCCACCCCCTCTACGCCCTCGTCCACGAGGCGATCTACGGCCAGGACGCCCGCCCCACCGCCTGGTCGGCCGAACGGGTGCGCGCCGAGTTCCCGCAGTTCGACGCCGCCAAGAGCCTCACCGGCGACGGACCGGTCCTGCTCACCGGCGAAACGGTCCACCCCTGGATGTTCGTCACCGACCCCGCGCTGCGGCCCCTGCGCGAGACCGCCGAACTCCTCGCCGCCCGCACCGACTGGACGCCCCTGTACGACCCCGCCCGCCTCGCCGCCAACGAGGTCCCGGTCGCGGCCGCGATCTACCACGACGACCTGTACGTCGACACCGCCCACTCCCTGCGCACCGCTCGCGCGATCCGCGGGCTGCGCACCTGGGTCACCGACGAGTTCGAGCACGACGGCGTACGGGCCGGCGGACCCCGCGTCCTGGACCGGCTGCTCGCCCTGGTCCGTGACGAAGCGTGATGTCGGTGTCACCGATTAGTCTTCGGGCATGACCGTGCCGACGATCCCTCAGCTCCGGCCCATGCCCGAGGACTGGCAGCGGGCCCTGGCCGTCGTGGCGCACCCGGACGACCTGGAGTACGGCTGCTCCGCGGCCGTCGCCGCCTGGACCGACGCGGGCCGCGAGGTCGCCTATGTCCTCGCGACGCGCGGCGAGGCGGGCATCGACACCATCGCGCCCGCCGAGTGCGGCCCGCTGCGGGAGCGGGAGCAGCGGGCGAGCGCCGCCGTCGTGGGCGTCACCGCGGTGGAGTTCCTCGACCACCGCGACGGCGTGATCGAGTACGGCCCCGCCCTGCGCCGGGACATCGCCGCCGCGATCCGCCGGCACCGCCCCGAACTCGTCCTCACCCTCAACCACCGCGACACCTGGGGCGGCGTCGCCTGGAACACCCCCGACCACGTCGCCGTGGGCCGGGCCACGCTCGACGCCGCCGGGGACGCCGGCAACCGCTGGATCTTCCCGGAACTGGCCGAAGAGGGCCTCCAGCCCTGGAACGGGGTGCGCTGGGTCGCGGTCGCCGGATCCGCCACCCCCACCCACGCCGTGGACGCCTCGGCCGGTCTGGAGCGGGCGGTGGGCTCCCTGCTCGAACACCGCGCCTACATCGAGGCCCTCACCGACGAGGACCCCGAGACGTACGTGCGCGGCTTCCTGACCGGGGTGGCGCGCTCCGTGGGGGAGCGGTTCGGCGGCAGACCGGCGGTCGCCTTCGAGCTCTTCGACCGATAGTGACCGACGCCCGAGGGGGAGTGGCGCCATGACCGACACCGACGTACTCGCGCAGCGCTTCGAGGAGCACCGCGCACATCTGCGGGCCGTCGCCTACCGGATGCTCGGCTCGCTCGCCGAGGCCGAGGACGCGGTGCAGGAGACCTGGCTGAGACTCGGCCGCAGCGACGTCGAGGAGGTGCGCAACCTGGGCGGCTGGCTGACCACCGTGACCGGCCGGGTCTGTCTGGACCTGCTGCGCTCGCGCACCGCCCGCCGTGAACTGCCGATGGACGAAGGACAGGAGGGGTACGCGGGACACGCCGCCTTCGTCCCCGATCCGGTGATCGCTCCGCTGCCCCGGACCGACCCCGAGCAGGAGGTGCTCCAGGCGGACGCGGTGGGGCTCGCCCTGCTGATCGTTCTGGAGACCCTGGAGCCCGACGAGCGGCTCGCGTTCGTGCTGCACGACCTGTTCGCCGTGCCGTTCGACGACATCGCGCCGGTCGTCGAGCGGACCCCGGCCGCGACCCGCCAGCTCGCCAGCCGGGCCCGCCGCCGGGTCCAGGGGGCCACGCCGTCGGCGGAGCCGGACCTCGGCCGGCAGCGCGAGGTGGTCTCCGCGTTCCTGGCCGCCGCCCGCGCCGGGGACTTCGAGGCGCTGGTCTCCGTCCTCCACCCCGATGTGGTGCTGCGGGCCGACTCCGGGGCGCTGGTGCGCGGCGCCGCGGCCTCCAAGATCGTGCACGGGGCGAAGGCGGTGGCGGAACAGGCCGTGCTCTTCCGGCAGTTCGCGCCGGCCGGGCGGCTGGCGCTGGTGGGCGGCGCGGTCGGGATCCTCAACGGGCCCGAGGGCGAGGTGCGGTCGGTCATGGGGGTCACCGTCGCCGACGGCCGGATCGTCGCCCTGCACATCCTGGCCGACCCCGAGCGGGTGGCCGCCCTGGACGTGCCGGAGGGAGCGTGAGCGCAGGTCAGTAGGGTGGAGGGCATGCGAGACCAGAAGACGGACCGGGACGGACTGCGCGGCGACTGTGCGAACTGCTTCGGCCTGTGCTGCGTGGCCCTGCCCTTCGCCCGCTCCGCTGACTTCGCCGTCGACAAGCCGGCCGGGCGGCCCTGCCTCAACCTGGCGGAGGACCACCGCTGCGGGATCCACGAGCGGCTGCGGCAGAAGGGCTTCACCGGCTGCACGGTCTACGACTGCTTCGGTGCCGGCCAGAAGGTCGCGCAGGTCACCTTCGGCGGGCGCGACTGGCGGGGCGCCCCCGCCGAGCACTCCCGGGCGATGTTCGAGGTGTTCCCGGTGGTCCGCCAGCTCCACGAGCTGCTCTGGTACCTCACCGAGGCGCTCGCCCTGCCCGCCGCCCGCCCGGTCCACCCGGAGCTGCGCCGGGCCCTGGAGCGGACCGAGGCGCTCACCCGGCGGACCCCGCAGGAGCTGATCGCCCTGGACGTCCCGGCCCACCGCCAGGAGGTCAACGTCCTGCTGCTCAGGACCAGCGAACTCGCCCGGGCCGGTGTCCGGGGCCGCAGGAAGGACCGCCGGGGCGCCGATCTGATGGGCGCCCGGCTCAAGGGCACCGATCTGCGCGGGGCGAACCTGCGCGGCGCCTACCTGATCGCCGCCGACCTCACCGGCGCCGATCTGCGCGGCGCGGACCTGATCGGCGCCGACCTGCGCGACACCGACCTGACCGACGCCGACCTGACCGACGCGATCTTCCTGACGCAGCCCCAGCTCAACGCGGCCCGCGGCAACGCCGCCACCCGGCTCCCGGCCTCAGTCACCCGCCCGGTGCACTGGACAGCGGGGCGCTGAGACCTCCGGAGCGGGCGCTTGCGTCGGTGCCCCCGCTGCTCCGGTCGCCGTACGCCGCTCCAGCCCCAGCCGCAGTCCCTCCGGCATCAACGTCAGCCGTTCCGTGACCCGCAGCCGGTACGCCGGGTCGGGGCGCAGGTCGTAGCGGCGCAGGAGGAGGCCGAGGACGAGGGTGGCCTCGTGGAGGGCGAACTGGCGGCCGATGCAGGCGCGGGCACCCGTGCCGAACGGCTTGAAGGTGTGCGGGGCCCGTCCCCGGACGGCGGCGGCCTCGAAACGGTCGGGGTCGAACCGCTCGGCGTCCTCGCCCCACACCGCGGGGTCCCGGTGCAGCATCGCCGTCAGCATCAGCGCCCAGGCCCCCCGCCGCATCGGATGCTCCCCGCCCAGCACCGTGTCCTCGCGGGCCTCCCGGGCGAACCCCGGCGCCGTCGGCCACAGCCGCAGCGCCTCGTCGAGGACCCGGCGGACGTACCGCAGCCTCGCCACCTGGTCGTACCCGGGGACCGCCGTGCCGCCCCACACCCGGTCCACCTCGGCGCGGGCCCGGGCCGCGAACCGCGGGTTCAGGGAGAGGTAGTGCAGGGCGAAGGAGAGCGCGCCCGAGGTGGTCTCGTGGCCCGCGACCAGGAAGGTGATCACCTGGCGCCGTACGTTCTCGTCGGACAGCCGCTCCCCGGTCTTGGGGTGCGCGGTGTCGAGCATCCGGTCGAGCAGGTCCCCCTGCCCGCCGCCCCGGGCGCGCCGCTGCCGTACGAGCTCGTCGACCGTGCGGTCGAGATGGGCGATGTCCGCCTCGTTCCGGCGTGCGGCCTCCCTCAACAGCCCGGGGAACGGAAGGGTGTTGAGACGCTGGGCGTAGGTGAGGGTGCCCACCATCGCCGTCACGAAGGGATGCGGCCGGTCCCGCTCGAACGAGCCGAAGTCGTGCCCGAACCCGGTGCGGGCGATCGTCTCCAGGGTCAGCTTGGTCATGTCCCCGGGCACGTCGACCGTGCGTCCGGCGGCCGCCTCCCGGTCCCAGTGGGCGGTGAGCCGTTCGGCGACGTCCAGCATCATCGGGTGGTAGGCCGCCATGGCCTCCCGGCTGAACCCGGGGGCCAGGACGTCGTGCGCGAGCTGCCAGTTGGGCTCGTGGTTGTAGGCCGTGAACAGCCCGTCCCCCGCCACCGGCCGCAGGTTGGCGATCCCCAGCCCCACGTGCTTGGCGAACCGCGACTCGTCCGCCAGGTCGGCGGCGAGCCCCGCGCCCCACACGAAGACGAACTCCCGGCCGAACGCCTTGCGCCGGAAGATCGGCCCCAGCCGGCGGCCGTACCGCAGGGAGTCCTGCACGGGAGTGCGCCGGCTGGCGCCGAGGAGGTCGCCGAGCAGCGGGATCCGGTACGGGGGATGCGGAATGCGCCGCAGCTCGGGCCAGCCCAGCTCCGCGCTGCGGAACCCCTTGGGCAGCGGGCCCCCGGTCGTCGACACCGTCTCCGCCATGACGCGATCTCCCTCGATCTCCCGTGAACCAGCGGCAGGTTGGAGCTGTTGTACGTGGGTTCAATAACGGGTTCAGTCTCGTCCCGTCGTTGAACCGACGTCAAGTAAAGTGCGGGCATGGCCGCGAACCAGGGGGGGCGCACCCGGCGTCGACTCAGCACCGAGGAGCGCAGGGAGCAACTCCTGTCGGTGGGCGCGCGCCTGTTCTCGGAGAATCCGTACGACGAGGTCCGGATCGAGCGGGTCGCCGGGATCGCCGAGGTCTCGCGCGGGCTGCTCTACCACTACTTCCCGACCAAGCGGGACTTCTTCGCGGCGGTCGTCGAGCGCGAGAGCGAGCGGATGCTGCGGATGACGGCGGCGGTGCCCGGCGTCCCGGTCCGTGAGCAGCTCGCCGCGGGTCTCGACACGTATCTGGAGTACGTCGAGACCCATGCGCACGGCTACCGCGCCTTCCATCGTGCGGACGCGGCGGGCGATCGGACCGTGCGCCGGGTCTACCAGCGGGCGCTCGCGGCGCAGGAGGCGCAGATCCTGGCCGCCCTGGGCGCCGACCCGGAGTTCGGCCCGCTCTTCGAGGAGCGCTCGGAGGTGCGGCTGGCGGTGCGCGGCTGGCTGGCGTTCATCACGGCCGTCTGTCTGGAGTGGCTGCGCGACCCGGATCTGACGAGGGAGCAGGTGCGGGACCTGTGCGCGCGGGCGCTGCTCGGGGTCCTGGCGGGCTGACAGCCGCCCGAGGGGCGCAAAAGATCACCGGTGCCGGTTGGCGTGCGCCCCGAACTCCGATAGGTTAGGGAAGGCTTACCTAAGGAGGTTCTGGGATGGGTGACAGCCACACGGGTGACCGCCGCATGGGCGACGGCTGGACGGCGGTGCCCGGCGCGGCCGAGCGGGCCCGGTCGGTGCTGGCCGCCTCGTGGTCCTGCGCGGTGACCGCGGACGGCGGACGCGAGGAGTTCGTCGGCGCGCACACCGTCGACGAGGACGGCCGGGTGCATCTGTACGTGCCCGAGGACAGCTCCCTGCTCACGGCGGCGATCTGCGCCCCCCGCGGCGAGCCCTCCGCCGTCCTGGAGTTCGCCGACGTGGCGCCCGTCCCCGTGCGCCACCGTGTCCGGGGCCGGCTCTGGCTCGCCGGCTGGTTCGTCCCCGAGGACGACCACCTCGTCCTCCATCCCACCCGGGTCGTGCTGAAACAGCCCACCGGCGCGGTCGTCGTCGCCCTCGACGAGTTCGCCGAGGCCCGCCCCGATCCGCTCGCCACCGCCGAGGCGCAGTTGCTCACCCACCTCGCCGACGCCCACCCCGACGCCGTCGAGCGGCTCACCCGACTGGTCCGGCACGACAGCCTGCACGGCGCCGTCCGGGTCCAGCCGCTCGCCGTCGACCGGCACGGACTGACGCTGCGCATCGAACGCGCCCGCGCCCACGGCGACGTACGACTGCCCTTCCACGCCCCCGCCGACGACGTCGGACAGCTCACCGAGCGCATGCACGTCCTGCTCACCCGGGCGAGCACGGCGTCCTGCCCGCGCGCCCTACAGCGGCAGCGCACAGACGGCGACGGGTGAGGCGAACGGCTCGCCCCCGAGCCGCAGTCCACCGTCGGCGCCGTCCACCTCGAAGACACTGACCGTGCCCGAACGCTGGTTCGCCGCGAACAGCAGACCGCCGTCCGGCGAGAGGGCGATCTGCCGGGGGAAGTCCCCGTGCACCGGGACCGTGCCGAGCAACCGCAGCCGGGCCCCGTCCGCCTCCACCGCGTACCGGGCGAGGGTGTTGTCGCCCCGGTTGGCCAGATAGGCGTACGCACCGTCCGGTGCGACCACGAACTGCGCCGGATGGTTGGGGTCCGACCTCGCGCCCGTCGACTGCGGCGCGCCGATCGTCAGCCGGCCGCTGCCGGCGTCGTACGCGCAGACCGCGACCGTGTCGTCGGCCTCGTTGGCGAGATAGGCGTGTCGCCCGCCGGGATGGAAGGTGAGGTGACGCGGTCCCGCGCCGGGCCGGGTCTGCGCCCGGGCGACCTCGGTGAGCGTGCCCTTCCGCTCGTCCAGCCGGTAGCTGTACACCGTGTCCGTGCCCAGGTCGACGGCGAGCACATGCCCGCCGTCCGGCGCCGTCAGGAACTGGTGCGCGTGCGGCCCGCGCTGCCCCGGCCCGGGTGCCGGACGGGTGTGGACGACCCGGTCCGTGCGCTCGCCCAGCGCCCCCGAGGCCCCGATCGGGTGCACGGCCACGCTGCCCGAGCCGTAGTCGGCGCTCAGCAGCCAGCGCCCGCCCGGATGCACCGACAGATGGCAGGGGTGCTCCCCGCCGGTCGCCCGGCTCCCTAGCACCTTCCGGTCCGACAGCCGTACGGCGGTCACCGTGCCCTTCGCCCGTTCGTTCACCGCGTACAGCGTGCCGCCGTCCGGATGGACCGCGAGGTACGACGGGTCGGGGACACCGGTGATCGTGCCCCCGCCGGTGATCCGGCCCGACGACGGGTCGTACGAGGCGACCCCGATGCCCTTCCCCCCGCCCTCGGCGGAGGTGTACGTGCCCACGTAGAGGGGCCGGGGGCCGGACGGGCTCGGCGCGGGCTCGGGCGAGACGGACGCGGACGGCGTGGACCGCCCGGCCGACGCGGTCGTCTCCGCCTCCCGCGCCTCGCGCGCCGCCCCGGTGGAGCCGCCGTCACCGCCGCAGCCCGCCAGCGCCGGCGCCACCGCCGCGCCGCCGAGCAGCGCGACGAACCGCCGCCGGCTCCAGCCGCCGCGCACTGCCGTCCCACCGTTCATGCCCGCACCTCAGGTCGTCCCGCGCCCCCGTCGTCCACAGCACCTTGACGTGGAACGACCCCCGAACGCAAAAGCGGCGGACCCCGGCGCGGCTACCAGTCGCCGTCCTGCACCGGCTTGCCCGGCGCGTCCTTCAGCTGGTGCACCTGCCCCGGCGCGGGCGGCTGCCAGGGGTCGAGATCGCCCCCGAGCCAGTCGCCGACCGGCTTCACGTCCGCCAGGGTGCCGCCCGGGGCGAGGTCCTGCGCGCCCTCGTCGTAGTAGTCGAACCAGGGCAGCCCGGCCTTGGTGTAGGCGGCCCGGTCCACCGGGGACGGCGGGGGCTCCTCGCCGGTGATGCGACGCCACTCCGGGGGAGTGACCAGGTGCACGAAGACACGGGCGCCCGGTTCCCGCGTGTAGTCGTCGACCGGGCGGGTGTCGCGGTAGACCTCCTGCCGCATCGAACCGCCCACGCCCAGGCCCATCGCCGCGGCGGCCCGGGGCCGCGGAGCGCCCCCCGGTGCGGGGGCCGCCGCGGCGGCCGGCATCATCGGCAGGGGGCCGGGCGGCGGCACGGAGCCGTACCCGCCCCCGACCGACTTCACGCTCCGGGTCTCCAGGGACAGCACCCGCTGAGCCTCCTCCCACTCCGCCCGCTTGCGCTCGTTCAGCGGGAAGGACTGGAGCTGGACCCCGCCCCACACCTCTTCGCCGGTGACCTGGCCCTCCACGGTCGCCCCGAGGCCCAGCGGCACCGCCACGAACTGGCGGACCGTGCCCTTGCCGGAGTTGATGCCGTCGAGCCAGGGCTGACGCGGCAGCGCGAGGTAGTTCTGCGGGTCGCCGGAGAGCCGGTCGCTCCAGGGTGCGCCGGAGACCGCGCACACCTTGCCCGCGCCGACCTGCAGCGCGGCCGGTTCCCGCGAGCCCGCGAAGCCCAGCCACATCGCCTCGCGCAGATACATCGGCAGCATCACGCCGCCGCGCGCCAGCCACTCGGCGGGCACGGTGTCCGGGTGGTCGGTGACCCGGCGGAGCGGGAACGTGCCCAGCCCGGGCGGCAGGTCGTGCTCGCCGCTCTCCGGCAGCCGCAGGGTCCGCATGAACCGCACGGCCACGCCGCCCGGCAGCCTCAGTGTGTCCCCGTCGACCCGTACGGTGCTGTCGCCCACGGGCACGCTCCCCTCGCCTTCGGCGCCGGCCCCGTCCCGGCGCTCCCTCAGAGAGAACGCCCGCCGATCCCCGTACGGTTCCGCCACAGTTCCTCCTGGACGCCGAGGCGCTCACGCAGCCGCGTCAGCCGGGGCATGCGCGCCCGCTGCTCCGAGGAGACCCGGTCCAGTTCCTCCAGGAGCCGACGCGAGCGGTGCTCGGTGTCGAGCTCGTCGAGCATCCGGTTGACCTCGGTGAGCAGGGCGCCGTGCAGCTGCCACTGCCGGGCGTCGCGCTGGAGCCGTTCCAGCAGCAACTGCGCCAGCTTGTCGCGGGTGGCCGACGCCTGCCGCAGCTCCGCGGTGAGCCGGGCCTCCGCCGCGTCCGCGTTGAGGCTGACGTGCGTGGTCACCAGCACGGCGAAACTGACCACCGCGTCGGCGATCTCCGACAGCAGCCGTTCCACGACCTCCCCGGTCTCCTCCGGGAACAGCGGCTCGGGTTCGCGTTCCTTGGCGAGGTCGGTGAGGGTGCGGGCCAGCACCCGCAGGACGACCGTGCAGATCTCCAGGGTGTCCAGCCCGGTGCGCAGCACCACCCGGTGCAGCAGGCCCTCCCGGACCCTCGGATTGAGCCGCAGACTGTCCTCGGCCTGCCGCAGCGCCGCGTCCACCTCCACGATGTCGTGGTCGAGCCGGCGTGCCTCGTGCAGCCGGGCGGCCGCCTCCTCGAACGCCGGACGGCCCGCGGCCTCCTCGCCGATGCGCACCATGAGCCGGCGCAGCCGGCGGGCCAGCCCCTCGATCGACTCGCCCGCCTCCTCGATCCACACCGGGGGCGGCAGCAGCAGATTGACGGCGAGGCCGACGACCGCGCCGATCAGGGTCTCCACGATCCGCGCCCAGGCCGTGTCGCCGACCGTGGTCACGCCGAGGACCAGCATGGCGCTGATCGCCACCTCGGGCACGTACTCGTCGACCCGCACCAGGTTGCCGACCGCAAGCGAGGCCACGATCAGCAGCGCGAGGCTCCACCAGGTCAGGCCCACCAACTGGCTGAAGGCGATGGCGACCAGCACACCGGCCACCACCGAGTTGACCCGCCGGATGCCGTTGGTGAGCGTGGCGAACAGGGTGACCTGGACGACCAGCAGCGCGGTCAGGGGCGCGGTGAGCGGGGCCGCCTCCGGGCTGAGCCGCAGGGCGACGACGTACGCGAGCGTCGCCGCCGCGGCGGAGCGGAACGCCTGGACGACCGCGGGTTCCCTGTGACGCTGCACCAACCGCACGAACGGCGCCGCTCGCTCACTTACCTCTCGCATTCCCGGACCAGTTCCCCTTCCCCAGGGTGCCCGAACGTTTCTTCTGCACCCAGGGTGCCTTCGGGACCACGGCGCGGGGAATCCCTCGTCTCACTCCTCGAGTGATCTCGCCGAAAAATCACCGTATCGGCAGAGGAGCCGGCTCCAGGGCCGTTCGCGCGCGGCGAGGACACGGCTCGGGCTCCTCGGCGGTGAACCGTCCGCCGTCCCGTGTCGCCGCACCCCCGGTCCCTCACAGGGGGCCGGCCCCGCCGACCGGGTGCGCCGCCTGCCAGGCCAGTCGTCCGTCCGCGCCCTCGCCGACCGCCGTGAGGAACTCGTCCAGGGCCAGGAACTCCTCCCAGGCCGGCCGCCCGCCCGCGCGGGACAGTTCCGCGACGACCAGATCCTCCAGATCGGCCACCCGCTTGTTCTTCCAGACCTTGTCGGCCAGGCTCACCAGCAGATCCTCGGTCTCGACGCCCGGCGCCTGCCAGGAGGCGTGCGTGGCCGCGAACCGCGCCCGCTCCGGAGCCACCCCGTGCGCGAGGAGCAGCTCCCGTCCTGCCTCCTCATGGTGGGCGCCCGGACCGGACAGCTCGCCGGGATGCAGGACCTTGCCGATGTCGTGCGTGGCCGCCCCGTACCGCACCGCGTCGCCGTCCACCCGCAGGTGCGGACGGTGCTGCCCGACCCACTCCAGGATCCGCGCGGCGACGTCGTGCACCGCCCGCAGATGGGCCACCAGCCGCGGTGGCGCCCCGAGGTCGGCGAGCAGCCCGGCGACGTCCGCGGGCAGGGGCCGCAGCGGTGGATCCGACGTCTCGTCCAGCGCGATCGACAGCACGTCCGGGGTGGAGGTCATCACCCCAGCCTAATCACTGGGGACTTGGTTGACTCACAGCGTGAACTAAGGGTTGGGGAAAGTCGCGCCCGGCCCGTCCCCGGGGGTATGTTGCAGATCGGGGCAGGGTGCGAGAGGAGCGTCATGACGGGGCGGAACGGGCGTACGGTACGCGATCTCAGGCGGGCCAACCGCACGGCCGTCCTGCAGCGGCTCTACTTCGACGGCCCCCTCAGCCGCTTCGAGCTGGGCCCGGCCACCGGCCTGAGCTCCGGCTCGATCAGCAACGTCGTCGCCGACCTGGTCGCCGACGGGCTGGTCGAGGAGGCCGGCAGCGTCGACTCCGACGGCGGGCGCCCCCGCATCCTGCTGCGCGTCGCCCCCACCAGCGGCCACATGATCGGCGTGGACGTCGGCGAGACCCGGGTACGGATCGAGCTGTTCGACCTGACCCTCACCGAACTCGCGCGCGCGGAAAGACCGTTGGAGCAGCAGCGGTACGAGGTCGAGGGAATCGTAGGTCACATCCGGGACGGGATCGCCGAGGTGCTCGCGGCGGCGGACCTCGCCCCGGAACACCTCCTCGGCGTCGGCATAGGCGTCCCCGGCATCGTCGAGCACACCCCCGACCGCGGCGCCGTCGTGCACGGGCAGACGATCGGCTGGGACGCCGTCCCGCTGGAGGCACTGCTGCGCGCGGGCTCCCCGCTGCCCGACACCGTGCCCTACTTCATCGACAACGGTGCCAGGACCCTCGGCCAGGCCGAGATGTGGTTCGGCGCCGGGCGCGGCGCCCGCAACGCGGTCGTGGTCCTCTTCGGCTCCGGCGTCGGCGCCAGCCTCGTCACCCCCGAGGCGGAACAGGGCCGCTCCCTCGAATGGGGGCATCTGACGGTACGGGTGCGGGGCCGCCGCTGCCGCTGCGGAGCCCTCGGCTGTCTGGAGGCGTACGCGGGAGCCGAGGCGCTCCTGGACCGCTGGCGCGAGGAGGGCGGCCGACCGCCCGAGCACACCGACGAGGAGACCGCGCTCGCCGCGATGCTCGCGGCCGCCCACCCCGACGACGGCACGGACGCCGACCCGGTCGCCCGCGCCGTCCTGGAGGAGACCGCCGAGTACCTGGGCGCCGGCCTCTCCGATCTGATCAACCTCTTCCAGCCCGAACGCATCCTCATCGGCGGCTGGGCGGGTCTGCGGCTCGGCGCCCGCTTCCTGCCCGCCGTGCGCCGCCACGCCACCGCCTACGCCCTCGGCCACCCCGCCCGCAAGGTCACCGTCGACCTCGGCCGGCTCGGCCCCGACGCGGTCACCGTCGGCGCGGCGATCCTCCCCCTCGCCGACTTCTTCACCCACGGCGGCCGCCGCCCCGAACCCCGGCCCGACGCCCCCCGGCCCGCCTGGCACACGGCCCTGCGAGGGCGCACCCCGCACTGAGGTTTCGCGGGCCCCGCCCGAGGTACCCGCCCCCTCCACCGCACCACCGCGAAGGGAGCACGCCGTGGCCGCCCACCGCGACGAGGGTCCCGGCGAGAACGGCCCTCCGATTCCCCGGGACCTCCCGGACCAGCAGACCCACCGGGGCGAGGACCCCTGGGACGTCGACACCCCCGAGGAGTCCGACCCAAAGTCCGACCCGGACCTCCCCGACACCGACGAGGCAGGCACCGGCCGCCGGGGCGCTCCCCAGGCGCCCGGCACCCACCCCGACCGGCCCGTCCCGGACGAGCCGGCCGACTGACCGCACCGCCCGGAAACACAGGTGCGGCCCCCTCGCCGCCGCTGGGACCATCGGCCGCATGGCTGAATGGGCGACGTTCGTGGTCGTGTCGCAGGACGGCACACACGAGGTGTACGAGGCGCGGTTCGGCGCCGTGGGCATCGACCACGACCTGCTGGCCGGCCCCGACGTCGTCGTGCCGGCCGTACGCGCCCGCCCCCGGGTCGACCACTGGCGCGGGGACTGGATGGTCGAGGCGGCGGCCCTGTTCGATCTGCGCGACCGCGTCCTGCTGTTCTTCGCGAGCGAGGGCCCGGTCACCCGGTTCCGCCACCGCGCCGTCACCCGTCGGGCCCTCGCCCGCGCCTGGCCCGGCTGGGAACTTCGCTGGACCCACGACGGCCCCGCCGACCTCCTCCGCCATCTGGGCCTGGACCCGGCCGTGGTGCGCGAGCGGGACCCCCGGGTGTTCCCGGCGCCGCTGCTCGACCCGGACGACGAGGAGTTCCTGGAACGCGACCCGCTCGTCACCGTCGTCACCGTCGGCGACCACCGCTGTCATCTGCTGGGGGCGATCAACGACCATCCGGTGGCCGAGGGCCCGGCCCTCCTCGACCGGCTCGCGGGCGTCCACGACCACGGCCGCTGCACCCTGGCCGCCGAGGCCGGCATCCACCTCGACCCGGTGGGCGAGCGGGTCGGCTGGTGGACGATGAGCGCGACGCCGGAGGCCGGGGAGATGGACGCGCGCTGGCCCGGCTGGACCGTGGAGTTCTGGCGCGACCGATGGGAGGAACACGCCCGGGCCGCACCCGGCCGGCTGGTCCCGCCCCGCGTGGATCCGCGGCAGGCGCTCGCCGAGCTGCGGGAGGACGCCGTCGAGCACTGGACCCGGCGGCCCGGTGACCCGTGGTGCGGCTGGTTGCAGGCGGCGGTCTCCGACGCCGTCGCCGAGAAGGTCGTAGCGGACTTCGACACGTGGTGCGCGGGGGATGCGGGCGGACAGGCGCTGTAGGGCGTCCTCAGCCCACCTTCCGCCCCCGCAGGGGTGCCGTGGCCTCGCCGTTCCCGGACCGCAGGCCCCGCAGGAACTCGCGCAGGACCTCCGTCGCCGAATGCTCCGGGCGCCAGCCCAGTTCGGTGCGGGCGCGGGTGCAGTCCATCAGGGGCAGCCGCAGGACCGCGTCGAAGAGATGGGGCGAGGCCGGCAGCAGGCGCAGGTTCCAGGCCGCGGCGATCGCCGAACGGGCCGCCGTCCGCGGCAGCCGCACCGGGCGGGCGTCGAACATCTCGGCCAGCAGCCCCGCGTCCACGGCCGGCTCGGCCGCCAGGTTGAACGCGCCGCGCGCCTGTGTGCGCAGGGCCAGCCGGTACGCCTCGGCCGCGTCGTCGGTGTGCAGCGCCTGGACCCGCAGGCCCGGGATGTCGGGAAGGAAGGGCAGCAGATCCGGCCGGGCGGCCTGGCCCGGCAGGAACCGGCCGCCGAAGATCCGCCGCTGCTCGCTCGCCGACTCCCGCTTGAACAGGAACGCCGGCCGCATCCGCACCACCCGGACCTGGGGATGATCACGCTCGAAGGTGTCCAGGGCCCGCTCCAGATAGGCCTTCTCCCGGCAGTACGCGGCGTCCGGCCAGCCGTGCGTCGGCCAGGACTCGTCCACCGCGTGCTCCTTCGGCCCCGGCGAGTACGCGCCCACCGACGAGGCGTGCACGAGGACCGGCACCCGCGCCGCGGCCACCGCCTCGAACACCCGGATGCTCCCCAGCACGTTCGTCCGCCAGGTCACCGCCGGATCGTGCGTCGGCTGGAACGCCCACGCCAGATGCACCACCGCCGCCGCGCCCTCGAACAGCCCGGTCAGACTGACGTCCTCCGACGCCAGATCGACCCCGCTCCACTCGGTCTTCGGCGGCGCCCACTCGGGGACCCGCCGGGCCAGGCCCCGCACCGAGGCGACGCCCGGATCCTCCGACAGCAGGCGCACCACGCTCGTACCGACGTTGCCGGTGGCCCCGGTGACGACGATGTCGCTGCCCGTTGAGCTGCTCACCTTCGGCTCCTCTCGGCGATTCCCCCACGGGAGACGCCCGCCGAGTACCCACGTCACCGGGCCCGGCACGCCCCTGCGCGCACCGGCTAGGTGTATTGACCCGCAGGGTTGTTGACTCGGGTGATGGGTGGCTGGCCTCCGAGTGCGGTGTGGCAGCGATGGTAGTTGTAGGTGTGGAGGAAGTCGGCCAGGGCTGCGGTGCGTTCGTCGTTGCTGGTGAAAGGCCGCAGGTAGGCCCACTCGTCGAGCAGGGTGCGGTTGAAGCGTTCGACCTTGCCGTTGGTCTGCGGGCGGTAGGCGCGAGTCAGCTTGCCGGTCGCGCCGATCTCGATGAGCACCTGCTTCCAGGCCAGGCCCTTGCGGTAGGCCCAGGCGTTGTCGGTGAGCACGCGTTCGATGCGGGTGATGCCGTGGGCGTGGAAGAAGGCGGCCGCGCGGGTGAGGAAGCCGGCGCAGGTGGCGACTTTCTCGTCGCGGTGGATCTCGCTGTAGGCGAGGCGGCTGTGGTCGTCGATGGCTGAGTGGACGTAGTCGAAGCCCACGCTGCTGCGGCGGGCGCGGCCGGCCTGGCGGCCCAGGACCTTGTGGCCGCCGCCGTCGGGGATGCGGCCGAGTTTCTTGACGTCGACGTGGATGAGTTCGCCGGGTCGGTCGCGTTCGTAGCGGCGGATGACCTGGCCGGTGGGCCGGTCGAGGAAGGCAAGCCGGTTCAGGCCGTGGCGGACCAGGATGCGGTGCACGGTCGAGGCGGGCAGTCCCAGGACGGGGCCGAGGCGGGCGGGGCCGAGTTTGCGGTCCTGGCGCAGCCGGCACACCCGGGCCTCCACGGCTGCCGCCGTGCGGTGGGGTGTCGTCAGTGGACGGCTGGGGCGGTCGTGCAGCCCCTGTTCGCCCTCCGCTTGCCAGCGGCGCATCCACTTGTGGGCCGTGACACGTGAGATGCCCATCTCGGCCGCGACATGCGCGACGGGGCGGCCCGAACGGACACGCTCGACGAGCAGCCGCCTGCCGTGAACGGTCAGCCGGGCATTACGGTGGGACACGAAGACCTCCGTGCGGTGTGTTCTTAGACAGCTCCACCACATCGGAGGTCTTCGCCATGTTCAAGACCCGCCAGTGTCAACAACGCTCGTGATCAATACAGCTAGGCCGTGTCTGACAATTCCCGTCTGCCTCGCGACGCCATGCACGCACTCTCGGCGCACCGGGCGCAGACCCGAGTACGCCCAGTACGAGGGTCTACGCCCGGCACGCCGAGAGCACGCACCTGACGCCGCCAGGCCGCCCTCCGGGCGACGACGGGAATTGTCAGACACGGCCTAGGAGGCGAACGCGTCCACCCCGGTCAGCTCCGCCGACAGCTCCCACAGCCGCGCCGCCTGCTCGCGGTCCGTCGCCCAGGCCTTCACCCCGGCCCGCTCACCGCTCTCGGGCGCGGGCTCGGCGATGTCGCAGTCCTCCAGGTAGACGCCGCCCATGCCGTCGAGCTGCCGGGAGGTCGCCGCCCACACCTGGGTGGCCGCGCCCTGCTCCGGCGTCTTGAAGCCCGGCTGCGGGATCGGGTTGCCGTCCTCGTCGATCCAGCCGTTCGCCATCATCTCCTCCCGGGGCAGATGCCGCTGGAGGGGCGTGAGGATGCCGCCGGGGTGGAGCGAGAACGCCCGTACGCCGCGGTCCCGGGCGAGCGCGTCGAGGTGCACGGCGAACAGCACGTTCGCCGTCTTCGCCTGCCCGTACGCCAGCCACTTGTCGTAGCCCCGGCTCCAGTGGACGTCGTCCCAGCGGACGCCGGAGAAGTGGTGGCCGCGCGAGGACACGGACACCACCCGCGCCCCACCGGGCTCGATCGCCGGCCACAGCCGGTTGACCAGCGCGAAGTGACCGAGGTGGTTGGTGGCGAACTGCGCCTCCCAGCCCGGCCCGACCCGGGTCTCCGGGCAGGCCATGATCCCGGCGTTGTCGATCATGAAGTCGACCGTGCGGCCCGTGCCGAGGAACCGGTCGGCGAAGGCCCGCACGCTGTCCAGGTCGCCGAGGTCGAGTTCGTCCACCTCGACGTTCTCGATGCCGGCGAGGTTCTCCCGGGCCGTCTGCGGGCGCCGCGCGGGGACGACGACCCGGGCGCCCGCCCCGGTCAGCGCCCGGGTGGTCTCCAGGCCGAGGCCGGAGTAGCCGCCCGTGACGATCGCCAGCCGGCCGGTCAGATCGACGCCCCGCAGGACGTCCTCGGCGGTGCTCGTGGCCCCGAAGCCGGAGCCGATCTTGTGCTGTGCGGTGTCGCTGTTGCTCATGTCCGAAACGCTACGAATTGGAGTGCACTCCAAGTCAACCGGAACGCGGCACGTCAACCGGAACGCCCCGCGGACTCAGGCCCGGGACCATTCCAGCAGCCGGTCCATCGGCCAGGTCGTCACCACCCGCTCGGCGGGCACCTCGCACTCCTCCGCCCGGGCGCAGCCGAGGATCTGCCAGTCGAGCTGGCCGGGCGCGTGCGCGTCGGTGTCGACGGAGAACAGCACGCCCGCCCCGACCGCCCGCCGCAACAGCCGCCGGGGCGGGTCCAGCCGCTCGGGTCGGCTGTTGATCTCCACGGCCGTACCGGACTCGGCGCACGCGGCGAACACCTCGTCCGCGTCGAACGCCGACTCCGGCCGCCCCCGCCCCTGCACCAGCCTCCCCGTGCAGTGCCCGAGGACGTTCGCGTGGGGATCGCGGACGGCCCGCACCATGCGCCGGGTCATCGCCCGTTCCTCCATGCGGAGTTTGGAGTGCACCGAGACCACGACCACGTCCAGCCGGTCGAGCAGCTCCGGCTCCTGGTCGAGGGAGCCGTCCTCGAGGATGTCGCACTCGATACCGGTCAGCAGCCGGAACGGCGCCCAGGACGCGTTCAGCTCCTCGACCACCTCGAGCTGGTGGCGCAGCCGCTCCGGCGACAGCCCCCGCGCCACCGTCAGCCGTGGCGAGTGATCGGTGAGGACGGCCCACTCGTGGCCGAGGGCGGCCGCCGCCCGGCCCATCTCCTCGATCGGACTGCCGCCGTCCGACCAGTCGGAGTGCACATGGCAGTCCCCGCGCAGCAGCGCCCGCAGCCGCTCCCCGGCCCCGTCGGTGAGCGGCCGCCCCACCTCGTCCTGCAGTTTCCGCAGGTAGGACGGCACCTGTCCGGCGAGCGCCTCCCGTGCCGCCTGGGCGGTCTTCGGCCCCACGCCCTTCAGCGACTCCAGCGTCCCGGCCTCCGCCCGCTCGGCCACCTCGCCCTCGGGCAGCCCCGCCAGCACCCGGGCGGCGGTGCGGAACGCCTTCACGCGGTACGTGGGCGCCAGGGACCGCTCCAGCAGGAAGGCGATCCGCTCCAGGGCCTCGACGGGATCCATCGCCACCTCCTGGCTCCAGAGTTCCCCAGCGGGGCGCCCCCCGCACGACGGGCGGCAGCGGCGGGCGATTCCCGGCGGCGATTCCTGACGATCCGTACCGGCCGATTGCGATTTACGCTCTTTACATGACCGAAGTCGCGAGCCCCTATATGAACCAGCCGCGGATCATGGTGCTCGGGGTGCAGCCGGGCACGCCCCCGTTCCGGATCGTGGAAATCGACGGCGAAGTGGTCGGTTCGGCGCACACCGTCACCGACGTCCTGGAGACGGCCGCCGCGTTCGGCATCATCGTCCACGACCTCGACGACCCCAATGTCGTGCGCTGGGTGGGCGGCGACAAGTACACCTGGAAGCCGCGCCGGCCCTAGGGGGTGCCCCGCCGGCGCCGGGGGGCGTGGACCGCCCGGCTCATGCGCCGGCCCAGCAGCAGGTAACCCACGAGCGCGCCCGTGGTGTTGAGGATGACGTCGTCGATGTCGAAGGCGCGCCCGGTGATGAGCGCGCCCTGCGCGAACTCCACCAGCAGCATCACCGACGCCGTGAGCAGCAGCACCCGCAGCACCCCGCGCGCCTGCGGCGCCAGCACCGGCACCAGGATGCCGAACGGCACCCCGAGCAGCAGGTTACCGCCGATCTGCTTGACCGCGTCCCGCAGGGCGGGCTGGTCCAGATACGCCTGAAGCGACCGGCCCGGACGCAGGTTCGAGTGCACGAGCGCCTCGGAGGCGGGCGACGGCTCCAGTGTCAGCCGCGCCAGCACGACGGCGAACCCCACCATGAAGGCGAACGCGAACAGCATCGCCAGCAGCCGCACCGGGAAGGGCAACGGCCGGGACTCGGAACGCGCCGCTTTCGTCTTCGTTGCCTTCTTGCCCGCGGCCGGCTTCTTCCCGCCCGCGGCCGGGTCTTTCCCGCCCGCCGCCTGGCCGGGCGGCTGTTCGCCCTTGGACGGGCGCAGGCGGAACACGGAGCGCGGGTTCAAGGCTGCTCGGGCCATGCGGTCCTCCAGTCTTCAACTTACCTGCGTCGTAAGGCGGTTACCCGCGTACGGCCGGACGATGCCGTCGCACGGGCGCCGGTCGGCGTTTCCGTTCCCCGAGCCGGGGCACTCCGTGCTCGGATACCGGGGGAATTCCAGCAAACCCGAACAGAGGCGTACGAAGACGGATGAAGGCGTTGGTATGGGGAGGGTGCTCATGAACCAGCGGTCGGCCCTGCCCGCCGTGGGCGAACGCTCGCCTGGTGGGCCGCGCTCGCCGTGCTCTGGCTGCTCCTAGTCACCGCCGTCGATCCCCTCGAACTCGCCGTGGGCGCCGCCGCCTCGGCCGCCGCGGCGCTCACCGCCCGGGCGCCCCGCCGGGCGGCGCTGCTGCGCCGACTGCGGTCGGGCCACGTCGGCGACCACGTGGCCTGGCTGCTCGTCGGCACCGCCCTGCTGGGCGCGCTCACCCTGCCGGGTGTGCTGGGCGGCTGATCAGGTCCCGTAGGTGACCTTGACCTCCTTGAAGCCGAGGGAGTGCAGCAGGCCCTCCAGCATGTCGGTGGTGTTCGTCTCGGCCCGCGCGGTCAGCTCGCTGTCCTTCGCGGCCTCGCCGATGTGCTTCACGGCGAGCTTCTGCACGGCCTGCTCGCTGTTGGGGTTGTCGGAGAAGAGATCGCCGAGGCGGTCGAGGAGACCGCGCTGCTTGGAGACCGCGTAGGAGCGGTCCGGGTCGAGTGCCGGCGTGCCGAGCCGGGCGTGCGGCAGCCGGAGCGTGGCCGACGTACGGTCGCCGTCGACCGTCACGTCCTCGTCGCCGACCTTGCCGAGGTCGACATAGGCGTCCACGGTGCCCGCCCCCACGTACAGGGTGCGGGTGCCGCGGATGGCGTCCGGGAGGTACTTGGCGTCCTTCTCCAGGTCCACGACGACCTGGAAATTGCCGGAGGCGGCGTCGTAACGGCTCATGTCCTGGATGGACTTGAGCAGGGCGGGGCCCGAGCGGTCCTTGGTCTCGGTGCCGAAGAACTCGCGCAGACCGGGCAGCAGACTGAGCCGGATCCCGGCGAACATCACGACGAGTACGACCACGACCGCGATGAGCACCTTGGCCCAGCCGGGTATCCGCCCCGAAAGGCGCTTGACGGGAGTCGTCATGGCGACGGCCCTCCTTCCTGTCAGGACGGATGCCCGTCAAAGCCCCCACCAGACCGCCTTGTTGACGACCTGTGACAGAACGCGAGGTCCTGGGTCACGCTCCGCCCGGCCGCACCGGGCCCCACGCGTCCTGCTCGACGGTGGTCGGGGCCGGCACCCCGGGGGCCGCGGCCCCCGGCGGGGGCACGGCGAGGGCGGCCTCCGGGACCGGCTCACCCGCACGCAGCAGTGCCGTCTCGCAGGACCGGAGGCGAGGCCCCCGGCGGCCACCTGTGCGGCGGCACCTTCGTGGCGGGGCTCACGAGGTTCGAGGGGACTCTGAGGGTGGGCAAAACGGGCGTGGTCCGTAGCATGAGAGATCCCGTGAGAGATCCCGCCTCCCGTCGGACCTGGTCGAGGAGTCCTTTCGTGCGAGACATCTCCGTGTTCAGCGGCAGCGCCCACCCCGAGCTGGCCGCCGAGGTCTGTTCCCACCTCGGCGTGCCGCTGAGCCCGACCCGGCTCAGCAGGTTCGCCAACGACTGTCTGGAGGTCCAGCTCCAGGCCAACTGCCGGGAACGGGACGTCTTCCTGGTCCAGCCCCTGGTGAGGCCCGTGCAGGAGCACCTCGTGGAGCTGCTGCTGATGTGCGACGCGGCCCGGGGCGCCTCCGCCGGACGGATCACCGTCGTCATGCCGCACTACTCCTACGCCCGCTCCGACAAGAAGGACGCGCCCCGCATCTCCCTCGGCGGCCGGCTGGTCGCCGACCTGATGGCGGCGGCCGGCGTCCACCGGGTCCTCGCCATGACCCTGCACTCACCGCAGGTGCACGGCTTCTTCTCGATGCCCGTGGACCATCTGCACGCCCGCCGTGAGCTGGCCGCCCACTTCCGCCGCTACGACCTGACCTCCACCACCGTCGTCTCGCCGGACCTCGGCAACGCCAAGGAGGCCGCCGCCTTCGCCCGGATGATCGGCGCCCAGGTGGCGGCCGGTGCCAAGCAGCGCTACGCCGACGACCGGGTGAGCATCAACTCCGTGATCGGCGAGGTCACCGGGCGGGACGTCATCGTCCTGGACGACGAGATCGCCAAGGGCAGTACCGTCCTCGAGCTTCTGGACCGTCTGAGGGAGTTGGCGCCCCGCTCGATACGGGTCGCGTGCACGCACGGTCTGTTCGCGGCCGGGGCCCTCAAACGGCTCAGCGAGCAGCCCGACGTCCTGGAGATCGTCTGCACCAACACCGTGCCGGTGCCCACCGAGGAGCACACCGACAAGCTGCGGATCCTCTCCATCGCCCCGGCCCTCGCCGAGGCCGTGCGCCGCATCCACAACGGTGAGTCCGTCAGCGCCCTGTTCGACGCGGCCCGCAGCGAATAGACAGAAAGGAGTGGACACACGCAGGTCGTCACGCCGGCCGCATCGCGCGGCACCCTGCGGGTCGACGGCGAGGTGGAGCGGGGTCAGGCGGTGATCGCACCGCCATCCGTGAGGGCGGGCGGACGGTCGGGGCCGGACAGGTGACGAGGATCGTCCTGTAGCGCCGCTTCCCGGGGAGGCGGCGCGGTCATAAGGTGCCGGAGGCGGCCTCGGGCCGGCTCAGGGCCGCGTCCAGGGTGGTCTCGGGCGGCAGCAGCCGGTGCAGTCCGGTGGCCCTGAGGACACGCAGGGCCAGCGGGTGGGTGCAGACCAGGCGGAGGTCGCCGTCCTGGTCGAGCACCCGGCTGCGGGCCCGGTACAGCAGACGCAGTCCGGAGCAGTCGAAGAAGTCGATCGGCGACAGGTCGACGACGACGCGTGGCGCGGGCCCGGCGGTCGCCTCGTCGAGCCAGGGGCCGATCTCCGTCGCCGCGACGATGTCGATCTCGCCGCGGAACTCCAGCACCGTGTACCCCCGCTCCTGCCGGACGCGCAGATGCGGGGTGTCCGCGGCGGGTTCCTGCTGCACGACGACATCGCCTCCAACCCGCTCCACCGGTCGGGAGCCTCCAACGGCGGGGGCGCGCGCAGCAGTTCCCCGCTCCAGCAAGGTACCCCCGATGGAGTGAATTTCAGCATGTTCGATTGACATATGTCTTCGAAACTCGGGCGTGTCTCGACCGAGTTTTTTCGCGCCGTGAGCGAAGGGGTGCGAGAAGCTTACGAGAGGGCGTGCCACGCCTTGGACAGGGCCGTGCGGAACTGTTCCCTCTGGTGCGCCGTGAGGTCCCGCACCATCCGCTCCTCCAGCTCCCGCACCCGGCAGGCGTACTGCTCCAGCAGCTCGCGCCCCGCCTCGGTGAGCAGGATCAGCAGCTCGCGCCGGTTGCGGGGATTGCGCTCGCGGCGGATCAGTCCGCGGTTCTCCAGGGAGCGCACCAGATCGGCGATGGACTGCGCGGTCACGAAGGAGTCCCGGGCCAGCTGGGCGGCCGACAGTCCGTCGTGCCGCTCCAGGACCGTCAGCGCCGTGTACTGCAGCGCGGTGATTCCGGACGGCTTCACGAGTTCGTCCAGATGGGATCGCGCGACGAGCTCCACCTGCTTCACCATGTAGAGCAGGGACGGAGGTTCCCTGTGGGGTGGGCGTGCGGGTGTCGCCGCCTGGTCTCTCTGGGTGCCGGCCATGAGTCCGAGCGTAGACCATTGACAGGAAACCTGTCTGTAAAGAGACTGCGCATCAACAGGAATCCTGTTTGTTGAAATCTTGGCGACGATGCTGAGGAGTGGCGATGACCACCTTCGAGATCGACCCCGGTCGACTGTTCATCGGGGGACAGTGGCGCGAGGCCGCGGACGGAGCGCGGACCGAGGTGGTCGACCCGTCCCGGGGCGTGGTCCTCACCACCGTCGCGGAGGCGGGCGCCGCCGACGTCGACGCCGCGGTACGGGCCGCCCGTGAGGCCTTCGACTCGGGCGGCTGGTCCGGGCTCAGCGGCCGGGAGCGCGGCCGGATCCTGCTGCGCGTGGCCCAGCTCATCCGCGAGGAGGCCGACGAGATCGCCCGGCTGGAGAGCCTGGACGTCGGCAAGCCGATCACGCTGGCCCACGCCGTCGACGTCACCAACGCGGCCAACGACTACGAGTACTACGCCACCCTCGCCTTCTCCCTGGAGGGCGGCAACCGCGACACCCCGATGAACGCGCTCGCCTACACCACGCGCGGACCGATCGGCGTCGTCGCCGCCATCACCCCCTTCAACTTCCCGCTGATCCTGGCCGGTTCGAAGCTCGCCCCGGCCCTGGCCGCCGGCAACACGGTCGTCCACAAGCCCGCCGACGAGACCCCGCTCAGCGCCCTGTACATGGCGGGCCTGCTCCAGCGGGCCGGGGTGCCCGACGGCGTCGTCAACGTCGTCACCGGCTCCGGCCCGGTCGCCGGAGAGGCGCTGCTGCGCCACCCGGGCGTCGACAAGATCGCCTTCACCGGCTCCACCACGATCGGCCGGCACGCCGCGGCCGTCGCCGGCGAGAACCTCAAGCAGGTCACCATGGAGCTCGGCGGCAACGCCGCGCACCTCGTCTTCGAGGACGCCGACCTGGAGCAGGCCGTCGGCGCGGTCATCAAGGGCTTCGTCTTCAACACCGGCCAGTTCTGCATGGGCGGCCCCCGGCTGCTGGTGGCCCGCCCGGTCTACAGCACCCTGCTGAACATCCTCGCCGAGGCCGTCCCCGGCGTACCCGTCGGTGACCCGCGCGCGGCGGAGACCGTCGTCGGACCCATGGCGGGGGAGAAGCACCTGCGCAAGGTCGAGGAGTACGTCGACCTCGCCCGCAAGGAGGGCGCCCGTATCGTCTGCGGCGGTGAGCGCCTCGACCTCGACGGCGGCTACTACTACAAACCCACCGTCATCGCCGACCTGCCGAACGACTCCCGGGTGATCCAGGAGGAGATCTTCGGCCCCGTCCTCACCGTCCAGCCCTTCGACGACGAGGACGAGGCGATCGCCCTCGCCAACTCCACGCCGTACGGGCTCGCCTCCGGCGTGCAGACCGGCAACCTCGCCCGCGCCCACCGCGTCGCCGACCGCCTCCAGGCCGGGATCGTCTGGGTCAACGACTGGGCCATGCTCGACCCGGCCGTCCCCTTCGGCGGCGTCAAGGACTCCGGCTTCGGCCGCGAGTACGGCCCCGAGGCGCTCGCCTCGTACACCAAGGTCAAGTCCGTCGTCGTCTCGCTCGGCTGAACGCGCCGTACAGCAAAGGGAGTTCCATCGATGTCCATCACCACGCGCGCGGCCGTCGTCGAGTCCGCCGGAGCGCCGTTCACCCTCTCCGAGGTCGTCCTGGACGAGCCCCGCCCGGACGAGGCGGTCGTCCGGCTCGTGGCGGCCGGCCTGTGTCACACCGACCTCGGTGTCGCGGGCGGCGGACTGCCCTTCCCGCTGCCCGGAGTCCTCGGCCATGAGGGCGCCGGGGTCGTCGAGGCGGTCGGGTCGGCCGTCACCGGCGTCGCCCCCGGCGACCACGTCGTCCTCTCCTTCACCTCCTGCGGCGCATGCCGCAACTGCCACGGCGGTCACCCCGCCTACTGCGCGACCTGGCTGCCGCTGAACCTCCTCGGCGGCCGTCGCGCCGACGGCACCGGCACCATCAGCCGCGACGGCGAGCCGCTCGGCGGCCACTTCTTCGGCCAGTCCTCCTTCGCCGAGCGGGCCCTGGTCGACGAGCGCAGCCTCGTCAAGGTCGACCCCGACGTACCGCTGGAGTCGATCGCCCCGCTCGGCTGCGGCGTGCAGACGGGCGTCGGCGCGGTCTGGAACGTGCTGAAGCCCACCGCGGGCGACGCGATCGTCGTCCTCGGTGCCGGAGCGGTCGGCCTGTCCGCCGTCATGGCCGCCGCCCTCGGCCCCGCCACCACGATCATCGCCGTCGACCGCGTCGCCGAACGCCTGGCGCTCGCCAAGGAACTGGGCGCCACCCACACCGTCGACGCCGGGCAGGCCACGCTCGGCGAGGCCATCGCCGAGATCACCGGCGGCCGGGGCGCCGACGGCATCGTGGAGACCACGGGCAGCACGGCCGTGCTGCGCCAGGGCGTCGACGCGCTCGCCGCCCGCGGCACCCTGGTCGTCGTGGGCGCCCCGCCGTTCGGCAGCGAAGTCGCCCTGGACGTCAACGGGTTGCTCGGCGGCAAGCGGGTCGTCGGCCTCACCCTCGGCGACAGCGAGACGCAGACCTTCATCCCCGCCCTGGTGGACCTGGTCAAGACGGGGCGGCTCCCGCTGGACCGCCTGATCGGCACCTACGCCTTCGAGGACATCGGCCAGGCGGTCCAGGACATGACCTCGGGCAAGACCATCAAGCCGGTGCTGACCTTCTGACACCCGCCGGTGACGGTCCGTCAGTCGACCGTCAGGACCAGCTTCCCGGTGGTCCGGCCGGTGTCGCCGAGCCTGTGGGCCTCGGCGGCATCGGCCAGCGGGAACGTCCCCGCGATCGTCGCGCGCAGCTTCCCCGCCTCCACCAGCTCGGCGATCGTCCGCATCCCGGCACGGTCTGCGTCCACGAGCATCCGCACCGCGCGCACCCCGAGCCGCCCGGCCTCCTCGTCGAACTCCCGCGACCCCGTCGGCAGGATCGACACCACGACCCCGCCGGGCCGCAGCACGCGCAGCGAGCGCGTAGCGTTGTCCCCGCCCAGCGTGTCCAGGACGACGTCGACCTCCTTCACGGCCTCCGTGAAGTCGGTCTCCCGGTAGTCGATCACCTCGTCGACGCCAAGACCGCGCAGGAAGGCGTGCTTGCCCGCGCTGGCCGTCCCGATCACATACGCCCCGCGGGCCTTGGCGATCTGCACCGCCACATGCCCCACGCCTCCGGCGGCCGCGTGGATCAACACCCGCTGCCCGGACTCGAGTCCGGCGTGCTCGACCAGCGCCTGCCAGGCGGTCAGTGAGACCAGCGGCAGCGCGCCCGCCTGGACGTGGTCGACACCGGCGGGCTTGTGCCACAGGGCCCGGACCGGGGCGACGACGTACTCGGCGTGCGAGCCGTGGCCGTAGGGGTAGGGCAGCATCCCGAAGACCTCGTCGCCCGGTGTGAAGGCGGCGACGCCGATGCCGACGGCCTCGACGGTGCCGGAGACGTCCCAGCCCAGGACGAAGGGCGGCTCGCCCAGGAACCCGCCCGTGGCGCGGTGCTTCCAGTCGGTCGGGTTGACGCCTGCGGCGCGCACCCGCACCAGTACCTCGTTCGCCCGCGGCGCGGGCCGCTCCACTTCCTTCTCCTTCAGGACCTCGGGTCCGCCGAGGACGTCCTGGCCGATGACACGCATGGTGTTGACAGTGCTCATGGTGAACCAGCGTGCCCGGCCCGGCACGGCCGGGAAATGGCATGAAGGTCAATATCCGATAGGATCGTGCCATGCCCGCAGCAGCCCCCCACCGTGTCGTCGTCCTCGCCCTCGACGGCGTCTACCCCTTCGAGCTCGGCATCCCGAGCCGGATCCTCGGCGCCGCCGACGGCCGCTACGAGGTGCTGACCTGCACGGTCGACGGCCGCCCGGTACGCACGAACGCCGACTTCACGGTGGGCGTCGAGCACGGCCCCGAAGTGCTGGAGACGGCCGACACGGTCGTCGTCGCGTCCGTGGCGCCCGAGCGGCTCACGGAGGAACTGCCGTCGGCGGTCGCCGGGGCTCTCGCCCGGATCCGTCCCGACACCCGGATCGTCTCGATCTGCACGGCGGCCTTCGTCCTCGCCGCCGCGGGCCTCCTCGACGGCCGCCGGGCCACCACCCACTGGAACTGCGCGGACCGCTTCCGTCGTGAGTACCCGCAGGTGGAGCTGGATCCGGACGTCCTCTTCGTGGACGACGGCCGGGTGCTGACCTCGGCCGGCGCCGCCGCCGGCGTCGACATCTGTCTGCACCTCGTCCGCAAGGACCACGGCAGCGAGCTCGCCAACAAGGTGGCCCGCCGCTGTGTGGTGCCGCCGTTCCGCGACGGCGGCCAGGCGCAGTACATCGAGCAGCCGGTTCCCGAGGCCGGCCCGGCGAGCACGGCGGCCACCCGGGCCTGGGCCCTGGAGCGCCTGGACGAGCCCCTCACCCTCGCCGACCTCGCCACGCACGCCCGGATGAGCCTGCGCACCTTCGCCCGCCGCTTCCACGACGAGGTGGGCCTCAGCCCCGGCCGCTGGCTGATCCAGCAGCGGGTGGTGCACGCCCGGCATCTGCTGGAGGCCAGCGACCTCTCCGTCGACCAGATCGCCGGCCGGGTCGGCTTCGCCACCGGCGCCTCGCTGCGCCAGCATCTGCACGCGGCGATCGGGGTCTCGCCGCAGGCCTACCGCAGAACGTTCCAGACGGCCCGCTGAACGGTTCGGGCCGCCCCGGCGTCGTAGGGAGGAACACGGATCGGCCAAAGGGACGGGGACGGACATGCGCAGGGCACCGGTGGTGGTGACGGTGACACTGATGGCCGCCGTGGGCTGCGGGGCGGGGGAGCGGGCGGACGTGGTCGTCGAGGGGACGCCGCCGACGCCGTACGCCGGACCGCTGGACATCGCCACGAGGGCCCTCGACGAGGACACGGCGCAGGCCCTGCTCGCCGCGTCGGGTGCCGCGGGGCGGGCCCTGGAGTGCGACGGCGAGATCTCCTGGGGCGGCGGGCCCGACGGCTGGGGGAAGGGCGACGGCGGCGACAGCCCCGAGGACGGGCTGCGGCTCTACTTCGAGATGTTCGAGCCGGTGGGGCCGCGCTCCGGATTCCGTGCGGAGCGCGAGGAGTCCGACCGGGTCCTGTACTCGTACGACGTCGACGGCCGGACGAAGGTGGCGGTCGTCGTCGCCAGGAACCAGAAGGACCGGCCGGGCTGGGGCCCGGAGACGTACGCCTCCTGTGATCCCGCCGAACTCCCCGCGAGCGTCACCGACTCCGGCGACGAGGAGATCTGGACCGGCCCCGACGGCAGGCGGGTCCCGACGACGACCCTCGTCAGCTACGCGGGCGCCGGGCACTGCGACTGGCAGAGCGCGCACTTCCTCGGGACGGGCCGGGGCGAGGACCACCGGCAGTACGTCCGGGACCCCGACGGCGTGATCGCGGAGGAGCTGCTGACCGCGCCGTACGACGGTGACGTCTCCCTGCCGGCCGACGCCCGTGACACCGGATACCGCTACCACGACTGGCACCTGTGGCTGACCGAGGACCGTGGGACGGCCTACGTCCGTACCTCCGACGGCGTCGAGGCCTGGCCGCTGGCCAAGGAGACGGTGGCCTGTCTGTGACCGTCTCGGTCAGCGGCTCGCGTGCAGGGCGACCAGCAACTGCCAGACCTGGTCGGCGATCTCGGCGGGGGTGCCGCCGAGATCGCCGTGCAGCCAGTCGGCCAGGACACCCGCGAACGTCGCGGCGACGGCGGAGGCCACCAGCGGGGCGTCCGCCGCACCGGCCCGCTCCCGCTCCCGCAGGCTGTAGGCTCGCAGGTCCCGGTGCAGCACCCGGCCGAGCGGCCCGCCGCCGCCCGGCGCGAGCAGGGTCCGGTACAGGGGGGCGTGCGGGGTGAGCGAGGCGAAGAACTCCGCGAGCGCGGCGGGCGCCCGCACCGGATCGGGCCGCCCCTGCCAGGCGTGCAACGCCTCCACGGCCTCGCGCACCACATCGGCGCAGGCGTCGACGGCGAGGGCCTCCAGGTCGGGATAGTGCACATAGAAGGTGGCCCGGCCGACACCGGCCCGCCGCACCAGCGCGGCCACCCCGACCTCCTCCAGGGGCCGCTCCGCGCACTCCGCGAGCAGTGCGGCCCGCAGCCGCGCCCGCGTGCGGGCGGCCCGCGGGTCCTCGGCCTCCGCCCGGATCACTGCGCGATCAGGACGGCGGCCAGGGCGAGCGCACCGGGCAGTGCCTGGGCGACCAGGATCCGCCGGTTGGCGGTGACCGCGCCGTACACGCCCGCGACGATCACACAGGACAGGAAGAACACCTGCGCCGCGAACCCCGTGGGATCCGAGGCGACGAGCCCCCAGACCAGCCCCGCCGCCAGGAACCCGTTGTACAGCCCCTGGTTGGCGGCCATCGGGGCGGTCCGCCGCGCCAGCTCCGCGTCGAACCCGTGGAAGCCCATGCCAGGCTTCTTCTGCCACAGGAACATCTCCATCACCAGGATGTAGAGATGCAACGCCGCCACCAGCGCGACGACAACGTTCGCCAGGATCTCCATGGTCTCCCTCAACTTCTTGGACAGGTGTCCACTATAGCGGGACATCTGTCCAGGAAGTCCAGTCGGGGTACCAGGTCCCGGAGTGCGCGGGGGCCGGCCCCGGCCACACTGGAGACATGACCCGAGCACCGGCACGCACCGCGCTGCAGCGCAAGCACGACACGCTCCACCGGCTGGAACAGGACGTCGACGTCTGGGTCGCCACCGCCGCCGAGGACGGCGCGGCTCCCTACCTCGCCCCGCTCTCCTACGTCTGGGACGGAGCCGTCCTCCTCGTCGCCACCCCGGTCACCGCCCCCACCGGCCGCGCCCTCCTCGACACCCGCGTCGCACGTCTCGCCGTCGGCCCCGCCGACGACGTGGTCATGATCGAGGGAACGGCCGCCCCCGTGCCGCCCGCCGAACTCCCCGAGGAGGACGCCGAGATCTTCGCGGGCAAGACCGGCTTCGACCCCCGCGAACTGCCCGTCCCCCACCTGTACTTCCTCATCCGCCCGCGACGGATCCGGTCCTGGCGGACCCGTGAGGAGGAGACCGGGGGGTGCGAGGTGATGCGCGACGGTGAGTGGCTGGTGACCGGCTGAAACGGGGGTATCCGCAAGGTCCGGGGCGGGACCCGACCCACCCCCGACCTCGTGGAGGAGAAGACATGGCCGAAGACAGGGCAGAAGGCAGGGCACTGGTGAAAGCGGGCGTCGTCGTGCTCGACTGCGCCGAGCCCGAGCTGCTCGCCGAGTTCTACAAGGGGTTCCTGGACGCCGAGCTGACCGACGCGTCCGCCAACCGCGTCGAGATCAGGAGTGCCGACGGAACCCGGCTGGCCTTCCGCCGTGACGCCAACGCCACCCCGCCGAGCTGGCCCCGCCCCGAGAACTCCCTCCAGGTGCACCTCGACTTCCTCGTCGACGACCTCGACGCGGCCGAACGCAGGATCGTCGGCCTCGGCGGCCGCCCCCTGGACACCAAGGGGGCGGCCGGCCCGCACGAGGAACGCGGCTACGCCGACCCGGCGGGCCACTCCTTCACCCTCCGCAACACCCTCTCCACGGCCCCGAAACAGGGCTGACCACCGGCCCCCTCACTGCCGGCCCTCGTGGTCCTTCGTCGGCCACGACCCGGTCGACCGCTCGATCGCCTTCGCGCCCGTGCGGTCGGCCGCGCTGCGGACCACGGCGAAGATCGCGCCCTGGAGCGCCGCCGCCAGCAGGATCTCGGTCCAGCCGCGATCACGGTCCAGGGCGTCGGGTGCGTCGTCCTCGTGCCGGATCGCCTTCCACGCCTTGCGGAAGGCGATCCCGGCCAGCGCGCCGCTCGACCAGCCGAGGACGAAGCCGACGGGCTGGTACACCAGAGGGAGCTTCCTTTTCTTGTTGCGTGCCACGAGGTCCTCCTCCTTGAGTCGCTTCGAGTGTTCAGGGCCGTCCCCGGGGCGGGACCTCCTCGTCCGCGCGGACGGGCCCCGGCGCCGTGCCGTCCCCGAAGGGACGACCGCCGAGCCGCTCCCGCCCGTGCGGGGTGAGCCAGCCCGCCAGGTCCGGACCGACGGGAACGATCCTCGTCGGATTGATCCCGGAGTGCACCTGGTAGTAGTGCCGTTTGATGTGGTCGAAGTCGACGGTGTCACCGAATCCCGGCGTCTGGTAGAGATCACGGACGTACGCCCACAGCACCTGGTCCTCCGTCAGCTTCCAGCGGTTGCACTTGAAGTGACCGTGGTAGACGGCGTCGAAACGGACCAGCGTCGTGAACAGCCGCACATCGGCCTCGGTGATCGTGTCGCCGACGAGATAGCGCTGCCCGGCCAGCCGTGAGCTCAGCAGCTCCAGCCGCCGGAAGACGGCCGTACAGGCCTCCTCGTACTCCTCCTGCCCGTGGGCGAAGCCCGCCCGGTAGACCCCGTTGTTCACGTCCTCGTACACCTCGGCCATCACCGTGTCGATCTCCTCGCGCCACTTCTCGGGATAGAGATCGGGCGCCCCAGGCCGGTGCAGCGCCCGCCACTCGGTGGCCAGGTCGAGGGTGATGCGCTGGTAGTCGTTCGTCACCAGCCGGCCGCTGGGCACGTCCACGATCGCCGGCACGCTGACCCCGCCCGGAAAACCGGTCTCCCGCCGGTCGTAGGCCTCGCTGAGATACCGGATGCCGAGCACCGGGTCGCGGTCGTCCGGGTCCAGGGTGAAGCGCCAGCTGCGGTCGTCCTGAAGGGGATCGGCCACCGCCATCGACAGCGCGTCCTCCAGACCGAGCAGCCGCCGGGAGATCACCGCCCGGCTCGCCCACGGGCAGGCACGGCTGACCACCAGACGGTAGCGCCCGGCCGCCACCGGCCATCCGTCCCGGCCGTCCGCGGTGATCCGGTCCGAGAAGTGACTCCGGGACCGCTGGAACCGCCGGTGCCCGTACGCGCTGTTGCCCCCGCCCCCGCCGTTCATGGAACCTCCCGAACACGATGTGAACCCCGCGGGACCCTCACGGTCCGCGTCCTTCTGTCGACCGCGTTCCCCGTTTTCCGCCGACGGCACGGTGTGATCCCGGGATGCCGGGGCAGTCGGCTCGCGTGAGTGGGACATCGCCGAACACCCATGCCGACCGCAGGACACGCCTCACCGTGCTGGTGGCGCTCGCCGCCAACCTCGTCATCGCCGCCGCCAAGACGGCCGGCGGTCTGCTCGCGGGCTCTCCCGCGCTGCTGTCGGAGGCCGCGCACTCCGTCGCCGACAGCCTCAACGAGGTGTTCCTCCTCGCCGCACTGCGCCGAAGCCGCCGCCCGGCCGACCGGCGCCACCCCTTCGGCTACGGCAAGGAACGCTTCTTCTGGTCGCTCCTCGCCGCCGTGGGGATCTTCGTCATGGGCGGCTGCTTCTCCTTCTTCCAGGGCGTCGAGGCCCTCAGGAGCGGCGCGGAGGAGAAGACCAGCGGCTATGTGGCCGGCCTGATCGTCCTCGGCGTCGCCTTCCTCGCCGAGGGCGCCTCCCTGCTGCGCGCCCTGCACCAGGTGCGCCGCCAGGGCGGCACCTCCCGGCTGCGCGACCCGGCCCTGCGCACCGTCGTGGCCGAGGACGGCACCGCCGTACTGGGCGTCACGCTCGCCGCCGTCGGCATGGTCCTGCACATGGTCACCGGGAACGTCGTGTGGGAGGCGTCCGCCTCGCTCGCGATCGGCGCGCTCCTCGTGTACGTCGCCTACCGCCTCGGACGGGAGGCCCGCGACCAGCTCATCGGTGAGGCCGCCGACCCCGAGACCGACGCCCGGATCCGGGCCCTGCTGGCCGCCCAGCCGGAGATCGACAGCGTGGAGGCGCTGTTCACCATGAAGACCGGCCTCGACACGGCCCTCGTCGCCGCCCGTGTGGACCTGATGCCCGGCCTGGACAGCGAGCGGGTCGAGGAGGTCGCCGACCGGATCAAGCGCTCCCTCGCCGACACCGTCCCCGAGGCGGACGAGATCTTCCTCGACGTCACCGACCGCCCCGCGCCCGAGGCACGCAAGAGCCCCGCCGCGACGGGGGAGCGCGGCGGGGCCTGACCCTCGCGTGCCCGGTGCGGGCCGCTTCATGCGCGCCGACGGCGGATTTCTCCACGCATCCGCCGCCGGGACCGGCCGGCCGGGTCAGCCGGCGGTCGGCTCGGCCACGAACACCGGGATCTCCCGGTCGGTCTTCTTCTGGTAGTCGGCGTACGGCGGGTAGGCCGCGACGGCACGCTCCCACCACTGCTCCTTCTCCGCCCCGGTGATCTCACGCACCGTCATGTCCTGCCGTGAGGGTCCGTCCTGGAGCTCCACCGCCGGGTCGGCCTTGAGGTTGTGGTACCAGACCGGGTGGGTGGGCGCCCCGCCCTGGGAGGCGACGAGCGCGTACCGTCCGTCGTGCTCCACCCGCATCAGCGGCGTCTTGCGCAGCTTGCCGCTCCGGGCGCCCCGGGTGGTCAGCAGGATGACGGGCATTCCCGTGTCCCTCAGCGTCGTGCCCTCGGTGCCGCCGGAGCTCTCGTACAACTCCACCTGCTCGCGCACCCACTGGGCCGGGCTGGGCTCGTACTCGCCGTCGAGAGGCATGGTGTCCGTCCCCTTCATCGCATCCGTCACCGGGTCGGTCCGACCGGCTGTCCCTACAACACCGGCGCCCCCGTGATTCATCCGCACCGGTCCACCCCCCGAGTGCCCCTTTACCTCGCGGGTCATCGCGCCGCCCGCACCACACCGGCACACTCGGGCCCATGACCGAGCCGACCGACACCCCCGGCAGCGCCACCGCCACCCGCGCCGTCGTCCGGGAACTGCTGCGCCGTATCGCCGAGGGCGACCCCGAACGGATCGCCGCGCTGTACGCCGACGGCGTCGACTGGCGGCTGTCCTGGCCCGAGGCCGAGCACGGCCGCGCCGAGACGCCCTGGATCCGGCACCGCGGCACCCGGGAGGACGCCGCCGACCACTACCGGACGCTCGCCGCCCACCACACGCCCGGGGAGGCGGACACCCGCGTCGAGCGCGTCCTCGTCGACGGTGCCGACGCCGTGGTGCTGGGCGAGATCCGCCAGACGGCCGCCCCCACCGGGCGCCCCTACCGGGCCGGCTTCGCCCTCCACCTCACGGTCACCGACGGCCTCGTCACCCGCCACCACGTCTACGAGGACAGCCTCGCCGTCGCCCGGGCCTTCGCCCCCTGAGCGCCCCTCGGCTCTACATCACCATCCCCAGGGCCAGCGCCGTCATCACCCCGCTCGACACCAGCGCGGTCGCCAGTCGTCCGCGGTGGCCGGTCAGTGTCCGGCCCAGCAGGGCGCCGCCGCCGGCCAGCAGGAGTTGCCAGCTCGCGGACGCGGCGAAGGCCGCCAGGACGAACACGCCCTGTTCCAGGGGGCGTGCGGAGGACGTGGTGTCGCTGCCCAGCACCAGCGCGGCGAAGTAGACGACGGTGGTGGGGTTGAGCAGCGTGATGCCGAGCAGGCCGAGGTAGGCCCGGGCTGCGTTCGGCGGGGTGGGCACGGAGCGCGTGGCGAGCCGGTGGGACCGGTACTGCCGTACGGCGGTCAGCGCGCCGCGCACCGCGAGCACCAGCAGCACCAGGGCCGAGGCCCAGCGCAGCGGCACCAGCACGGGCCGCAGCGCGGCGGCGAGCGCGGACCCGCCGACGGTGGCGAGGAGGGCGTAGAGCCCGTCGGCGGTGGCGACGCCGAGCGCGGCGCACGCCCCGGTGCGCAGAGAGGTCCGGGCGGTGAGGGAGACGAGGTAGGTCGCGACGGCCCCGACGGGCACGGCGATGCCGTAACCCGCGATCAGGCCCGCGACGAGCGCGGCCGTCACGGACGCGCGGGATCGGGCCTCCGGGGACGGCCGGGCTGCTGCTGGAGCCGCGCCGGAAGGACGGCGTCGGACATCGGCGGCAGGAGAACGGCGAAAGGAGACATGGCCGGATCCTGCGGCCCACGGCCCCTCGCCGGCAAGCGGTTTTCCCGTCCGGAGGCCGACGCCGCCCGCACGGAGCGGTCGGTTCCGGCCATCTCGTCCCTTTCGCCGATCTGGCCGAACTCCCTGTCGTCCTATAGATGCCCGGGGCATCTAATGGCGAGCGGTACGCCGCACCCTTCGTCTGCGAGGTCTCTCATGACGGAACTGTCGGAACTCCCCCCACTGTCGAAGCCCGTCGCCTTCCCCCAGGACCGGACCTGCCCCTTCCACCCGCCCACGGCCTACGACCCCCTGCGCGCCGACCGCCCGCTGTCCCGCGTCACCCTCTACGACGGCCGCACCGCCTGGGTCGTCACCGGCCACGCCGCGGCCCGCGCCCTCCTTGCGGACCCCCGGCTGTCCACCGACCGCACCCGCCCCGGCTACCCGGCCACCTCCCCGCGTCTCACGGCGCTCCTCGACCGCCGGGCAGCCCTGCTCAACGTCGACGACCCCGAACACCACGCCCAGCGCCGGATGCTGGTGGCGAACTTCACCCTGAAACGCGCCACCGCGCTCCGGCCGGCCATTCAGCGGATCGTCGACGAGCGGATCGACGCGATGCTGGCCCAGGGCCCGCCGGCCGAGCTGGTCTCGGCCTTCGCGCTGCCGGTGCCGTCGACGGTGATCTGCGAGCTGCTCGGCGTGCCGTACACGGACCACGAGTTCTTCGAGGAGCAGTCCCGGCGCATGCTGCGCAGCAGGGTGCCCGCTCAGGTGGTGGAGGCCCGCGAGCGGCTCGACGCCTACCTCGGCGCGCTGATCGACCGCAAGCTGGACGGCCCGCCCGGCGACGGCGTCCTCGACGCCCTCGTCCACGAGCGACTGCGCGACGGCACGGTGGACCGCGAGGGCGCGATCGCCCTGGCCGTCATCCTGCTGGTCGCCGGCCACGAGACGACCGCCAACATGATCTCCCTCGGCACGTACACCCTGCTCCGGCACCCCGACCGGCTGGCCGAACTGCGCGCCGACCCCACGCTGCTGCCGGCGGCCGTCGAGGAGCTGATGCGGATGCTGTCCATCGCGGACGGGCTGCTGCGGCTGGCCACCGAGGACATCGAGATCGCCGGCACGACCATCCGGGCCGGGGACGGGGTGGTCTTCTCGACCTCGGTCATCAACCGCGACGAGCACACCTTCCCCGCACCCGACACCCTGGACTGGCACCGCGCCGCCCGCCACCATGTGGCGTTCGGCTTCGGCATCCACCAGTGCCTCGGCCAGAACCTCGCCCGCGCCGAGCTGGAGATCGCCCTCGGCACCCTCCTCGCGCGCCTGCCCGGCCTGCGGCTCGCCATCCCGGCCGACGAGGTCCGCTGGAAGCCCGGCGACACCATCCAGGGGATGCTCGACCTCCCCGTGACCTGGTGAGAGGCGCCCGCCATGCACAGGGAGACCCCTCCCCGCACCCGTATCCGCATCGACACGGACGTCTGCATCGGCGCCGGCCAGTGCGCCCTGGCCGCCCCGGGTGTCTTCACCCAGGACGACGACGGCTACAGCACCCTGCTGCCCGGCCGGGAGGACGGCGGCGGGGACCCGATGGTCCGCGAGGCCGCGCGGGCCTGCCCGGTCGGCGCGATCAGGGTGCCGGAACCGGAGGCGTGAGCCGAGGACCCCGGCCGGCCCCTCGACTCAGCGCCCGCCCTTCAGCAGCGCGCAGACGAAGTCCTCCTCGAGGGCCCGCATCCGCCCCAGCACGGCGGGCGTCTGCTCCTTGTTGATCTGGCTGGTCACCGAGAACGTCAGCGAGCGGCGGCCGTCCGGGGTCGCGGCCATGAGCTGGGTGTACCCGGGGAAGTTGCCGGTGTGCCCGAGCACCACACCGCAGCGCGTCCGATACCGGAAGATGCCGAGGCCGGTGGAGTTGCGCCCCGGCCCGGCCGGCTCGGACGCCCCGGACCGCCACCGCCGTTGCTCCCGCACGACCGCCTTGCCGTACAGCGCGCCCCCGGCGTAGCCGCGGACGAACCGGGTCAGGTCGGCGGGGGTGGAGACGATCCCGCCGGACGCCCAGGCGCCGGAGGCGCTCAGCACCTCGCTGACGTCCACGGGCGGCCCGGGCGGGGAGACGTCGTACCCGTGGAGATGGGGCACGGGCAGCCGGTAGCCCTGCGGCAGGCTGGTGTCGCGCAGGCCCAGCGGCCGGTACACCAGCGTGCGCAGCAGCTTCTCGTACGGCGTACCGGTGACCGCCTCCGCCATCAGCGCGACGGCGATGTTGTCGGAGTTGGAGTAGTGGTACCGGCTCCCGGGCCGGAAGCGCAGCGGCCGGTCGGCCACGTAGTCGAGCAGATGGTGCGGGTCGAAGCGACGGTGCGGGTCGGCCCGCACCTGGGCCCGGAACACCGGGGACTCCGTGTAGTCCGGCAGTCCGCTGGTGTGGTCGAGGAGCTGACGGAGCGTCACCTTGCCCCAGGCGGAGGGGAGTCGGGGCAGCCGCTTGCGCAGGGTGTCGTTCAGTCGGAGGCGGTGGCGGTCGACCAGGCTCAGCGCCACCGCCCCGCTGAACGCCTTGGCCGTGCTCGCGATCCGCATGTGGTCGGAGGTCCGGGGCCGCCGTCCGGTGTCGAGGTCGGCGACCCCGGCCCGTACGACCCGGGTCCTGCCGTCCCGGCGCAGCACGGCGATGGCGCCGGGCGGTCCGCCGGGACCGTCGACGAACGCTTCCAGCCGTCGCTGCAGCGCACGGTCGTCGGGCGTCCCCGTGGCGGCGCCGACGGGGACGGCCGCGGCGGCCGGGGCCAGCGCCCCCAGGCACACCACGAGGACGGACAGGGCCCGTGCCCGCCGCGGGAGCGGGGGAGGAAGGACGGGGGACGAACGCAGGGGCATGGGGGCTCCCGGAGTGTGAACGGCCAGGAAGGCAAGCTTTCGTGCGCCCCCGGCGGATCGCCGCCCGGGTTGCTGCACACGGCCCAATGGGCCAGGGTCGACGGGGGAACCGGATCACCCCGCGGAGGCGCCGACATGCCCGTGCTCTTCTTCGACATCGGAGCGACCCTCGCCGACGCAGAGGTGGACGCCGACGGCTCCCTGACCCTGCGGCCCCGCCCGCGGGTACCGGCCGTGCTCGACGCCTTCCGCGAGGTGCGCAAGGGGATCCTGTCCGACCCCGGCCCGGGCGAGGACGCCGCCGCACGCGCCGCGGCCGCCCTGCACTCCGCGTTCCCGGGCCGCTTCACGGACGCCGCGCTCGTCCTGTGGGGCGCCAAGGACAGCCCCGACATCTTCCGGCGGGCGGTCGCCGCCACCGCCCGGGACGGCGGTCCGGCGCTACCGGCCGACGCCTGTGTCTTCGTCGGTGAGAACCCCCGGGAGCGCGCCTTCGCCGCGCAGGTGGGCCTGCGCACCGCCGTCGACCCCGTCTTCACCCTCGCCGCGGTGGAGGGGCGGCCGGTGTTCCGGGCCCGCGTCGAACTCCCGGCCGGGCAGGGGCCGGCCGACCTGGACGAGGTCGCCGCCACGACCGAGGCCGTACCGCTGCCCGGCGACGGCACCCCGCTCGTGCCGGCGCTGCTGAGCGAGCTCGGCGCCGGCGTCCTCGACCGCGCCGGGTTCGGGGTGGACCTGCGCGATCCCCTGCCCCTCGCCTGACGCTCACCCCAGCGCTGAGCGAGCTCGGCGCCGGCGTCCTCGACCGCGCCGGGTTCGGGGTGGACCTGCGCGATCCCCTGCCCCTCGCCTGACGCTCACCCCAGCAGCGACCGGGCCGCCTCCCGCGCCTCCGCCGCCGGTGCCGTCCCCCCGGTGATCCCGGCCGTCACCATCGCGCCCTCGGCCAGCAGGAACAGCGGCCCGGTCAGGGCGCCGGGCAGCCCGGCGCCCTCGACCAGCGCGCCGAGGTACTCCCGGAACGCCCGCTTGTGCGCCCGAACCCGGTCCGCCACCCGCTCCGAGGTCGCGCCCAGCTCGCCGTAGGCGTTGATCCAGGCACAGCCCCGGAAGTCCGGCTCACCGAACCACTCCTCCAGCCAGTCGAACACCGCCAGGATCCGCTCCCGGGGATCCTCCCGCCGCTCGACGAACTCCGCGAGCCGCCCCCGCCAGCGCGCGTCCCGCCGCTCCAGGTAGGCCTCCACCAGCAGCTCCTTCGCGGGGAACAGCTGGTACATCCGCTTGAGCGACACCCCTGAGGCGGCCCTGACCTCGTCCATCCCCACGGACTGCACACCCCGCCCGTAGAACAGCGTCTCGGCGGCGTCGAGCGCCTGTTCGCGGGCTGTCGCCCCGTCCATCGCCACCACCCTGTGCCCCTGACTCTCCCTGCGCTCTCCTTGACGCGGAGAACGTCCGTTCTCTACGGTGGGCAGCATACCGGAGAACGCACGTTCTCCATCGTTGAGCACCCAGGGAGCCCCCATGTCGGAACCGCGCCCGCCCTTCCCGCCCTTCACCCGGGAGACCGCCGCGCAGAAGGTCCAGGCCGCCGAGGACGCCTGGAACACCCGCGATCCGCACCGTGTCGCGCTCGCCTACTCCGAGGACTCCGTCTGGCGCAACCGCGACACCTTCCTCACCGGCCGCGCCGCCATCGTCGACTTCCTCACCGCCAAGTGGGCGCGCGAGCACGAGTACGCCCTGCGCAAGGACCTGTGGGCGTTCGACGGGAACCGCATCGCCGTCCGCTTCCAGTACGAGTCACGGGACGCCGACGGCCGGTGGTGGCGCTCGTACGGCAACGAACTGTGGGAGTTCGACGAGCGCGGTCTGATGACCCGCCGCGAGGCCAGCATCAACGACGTGCCGATCGAGGAGAAGGAGCGCCGTCTGAACGGCCCGCGCCCCGCGGCCGAACGGGGGCTGTCCTTTCCGCTCGCATAGGGTTCCCGGGTGACCGAACAGGACGAGAAGCCGCCCTTCCTCTACGTCGTCGTCTGCGCCGCCGGCATCGCCTCGGGCGTCGGCACACTGATCACCGCCGCCCAGGAACGCCGGTGGCGCGTCGGGGTCGTCGCGACCCCGCACGCCATGAACGGCTTCTTCGACACCGCCGCCGTGGAGACACAGACCGGCCACCCGATCCGCTCCGCCTGGCGGCGCCCCGGCGACCCGCGTCCCTTCCCGGACCCGGACGCGGTCGTCGTCGCCCCAGCCACCTTCAACACCATCAACAAATGGGCGGCGGGCATCGCCGACACCCTCGCCCTCGGCACCCTGTGCGAGGTGACCGGCCAGGGCGTCCCGGTCGGCGTCCTGCCGTGCGTCTCCGACGGGCTCGCCGCCCACCCCGCCTACCGGGACAGCCTCATACGCCTGGGCGGTTCGGGCGTGCGGTTCGGGCATCCGTACCGGGGCGGGGACTTCGGCTGGCCACGGGCGCTGGACCTGCTGGGGTGAGCCGACCAGGGAGCGGCGCGGCTCGACGTACGCTCCTTTCCGTGTCCTCCACACCGACGTCAGGAGCAGCGACGATGCAGTACGTGAAGCTCGGTTCGACGGGCCTGGACGTGTCGCGGATCTGTCTGGGCTGCATGACCTACGGCGTCCCCGACCGGGGCGCGCACGAGTGGACCCTCGACGAGGATGCCTCGCGTCCGCTGATCCGGCAGGCACTGGACGCCGGCATCACCTTCTTCGACACCGCGAACGTCTACTCCGACGGCACCAGCGAGGAGATCGTCGGCCGGGCGCTGCGCGACTTCGCCCGCCGCGACGAGATCGTCCTCGCCACGAAGGTGCACGGCAGGATGCGCCCGGGCCCCAACGGCGGCGGCCTCTCCCGCAAGGCGATCCTCGCCGAACTCGACCACAGCCTGGCCCGCCTCGGCACCGACTACGTCGACCTCTACCAGATCCACCGCTACGACCCGCACACCCCGGTCGAGGAGACGATGCAGGCGCTGCACGACGTCGTCAGGGCGGGCAAGGTCCGCTACATCGGGGCGAGTTCGATGTACGCCTGGCAGTTCTCCAAGATGCAGTACACCGCCGAACGCCACGGCTGGACGACGTTCGTCTCCATGCAGAACCACTACAACCTCCTCTACCGCGAGGAGGAGCGCGAGATGCTGCCGCTCTGCGCCGACCAGGGCGTGGGCGTCCTGCCCTGGAGCCCCCTGGCCCGCGGCCGCCTCACCCGCGACTGGGGAACCCGCACCGACCGCAGCGCCACCGACACCTTCGGCAGCACCCTCTACCTCGAGGGCGACCACACCATCGTCGACGCGGTCTCCCGCATCGCCGCCACCCGCGACGTCCCCCGAGCCCAGGTGGCCCTGTCCTGGCTCCTCCACCAGAGCCCGGTGACGGCCCCGATCGTCGGCGCCTCGAAGCCGCGGCACCTCGAGGACGCGGTGGCAGCGGTGGAACTCCGGCTGACCGAAAAGGAGCTGGAGGAGCTGGAACAGCCCTACGCGCCCCATCCCGTCGCCGGTCACTGAGGCCGGCTGAAGGGGCGCGGGCCCGTACTAATGCGGTCCCGACGGCGACGCGAACTCCGTCCCACAGGGCCCCGCCCCCTCACTCTCCCCCAGAGGAACCCGCGCCCCACTCATCGACATGGTCCGGTAGTACCGCCCGATCCGCTCCGCCGACCGCCCCACGTAGTGCCCGATGAACGACCGCCGGAACCGGTCGGCGGACCGGTTCGGCGGAGAACCGTGCACCAGACTCCCGTTGAAGAACAGAACATCCCCCGGCGCCATGTCCACCGGCACGGGCGCCAGCCCGGGCGGCGGCGGCACGTACTCCCGCGCGAACGACACCTCCGCGTCCGCCACCTCCGGACAGAACACCTCCATCCGATGCGTCCCGGGCACGACTTCGAGCCCTCCGTTGCCCCGGTCGATCGGGTCGCACGCCAGCCAGGCCGCCACACACGTCCCCGGCTCCACCCGCAGATAGAAGTTGTCCTGGTGCAGCGCCTGCCCCCGCGCCCCCGGCGGCTTGAAGTAGTACATGCTCTGCGCGGCGAGCACCTCCTCGCCCAGCAGCGTCTCCAGCACCTCGCGCACCCGCCCGTCCAGCAGCACCCGCCGGGCGAGCGCGCTGATCTCGTGCGGATGCATCACCCGCGGACTGTGGTCCAGCGGATCGTCACCGGCCCGCGGCTCGAAGTGCCCCGGGATCGGCCGCCCCGCCGCCGGCAGCCCCGCGAACTCCTCCCGTAGCCGTACCACTTCGTCGTACCCGAACAGCCCCCGGACGACGGTGAAGCCGTCCTCCTCGTACTGGCGCAGCATGTCTGCCTCCTTGATCGACCCCCTTATCGTGAGGCGGACAGCGCCCCCCGGAGGATGCCCATGCGTGCTGAGGACCTGCCCGCCCCTGCCGGGCCGGGGGACCCCTCCCCGCCGCCCGGCCTGGTGGTGGCCGCCCCCTTCGACGAGCCCGCCGGGTACGGCGTCAACCGGCCCGGGGGATCGGACAGCTGGCTGTTCACCTGGACGACCGGCGGTCGAGGACGTCTGCGGCAGGGCGCGAGCGAGGTCCGGGCCGGCCCGGGCGATCTGGTCGTCCTCGCACCGGGCGTCCCGCACAGCTACGGCGTCGAACCCGGCGCCCCGCACTGGCGGTTCTGGTGGGCGCACTGCCAGGCCCGCCCCTCCTGGACCCCGTGGCTGCGCCCCTACGGCACCGGCGACGGCCTGTACGCCGTCACTCCCGTCCCGACGGCCCTGCACGGACGCGTCGAGGCGGCCTTCCGGCGCCTGTACGCCGACGCCCGGTGGACCGGGGGAGCGCACGAAGCGGCACCGGAGACCTCCGGGATCGTCGTGGCGCACGGTGCCGCCGCGCGCGAACTCGCCCTGTGCGCGCTGGAGGAGGCCGTCCTGCTCACCACGGCCGCCGCCCGCCCGCCGCTCCCGCGGCCCGGCCTCGACGAGCGCGTCCGGCGTGTCCAGGCGATCCTCGCCGCCGACCCCGGCGCCCCGCACACCGTCGGCTCCCTCGCCGCACGGGTGGCACTGTCCCCCTCCCGCCTCTCCCACCTCTTCGCCGAGCAGACCGGCCAGTCCCCGATGCGGGCCCTGCGCGAGGCACGGCTGCGGCACGCCGCCCGGCTGCTGGAGGGCACCGGCCTCTCCGTGGAACGCGTCGCCGCGGCCTCCGGATTCGCGAGCCCGTTCCACTTCACCCGGGTGTTCCGCGAGCGCTATGGGAGTCCGCCGGGCGCGTACCGGGACGGAATGCGCGCCACAATTGACGTCCGGGGAAACGGACCCAGAAAACGACGGCAAAAGGGGACACCGATACCGGGACCGTCCCGAACGCAGACAGCTGACTGACGATTCGTCAATTCCGCTGCTCACGCACAGGGTGCACGAAACCGCGAGATCTCTTGTTCCTCCTGGTCCGGCTGTGCGAAGGTGTGGCGTGTCGGCGCACGGACAACGTTTTCCCCTGTGCGCGCGAGACCCCTGTGTTCCGTCACACTCCCCACGCTTCACAAGAGCTGGCTCCTCCGCTGACCTCACAGGTGTCGAACCCTGCCTATTGCCGCATGTCCCTCTCCCCCAGGACATGTCTCCAGGAGGAATGCAGCCGTGAATGACGCAGGCCTGTCGAATTCCCCTTCGGCTCGCCGCCTCGACGCGACGGACGAACAACTGAGCGCGGAACTGACGCAGTGGCCGGGGGAGGAGCCCGCGCTCCACCCCGTCGGCGAGCTGCTGGACCGGCACTGGGAGGCGGCCTTCGCCTACGCGCGGCTGTGCACCGACGGCGAACGCGCGGCCGGCATGCTCACCACGGCCGCCTTCACCCGGCTGTTCGGCGCGACCCAGCACCAGGGCGGGCCCACCGCCGCCTGGCGCCCCCATCTGCTGGCCACCGTCCGCCGGATCGCCGCCGAGTGGGACTCCGACGGCCCCCGTGACCTGCTCCACCCCGCCCTGCGCGCCGAGGACGACGAGGGCACCCCGGTGGCCGCCCGGCTGCTTCCCCCGGCCAACCGGCGCATGATCGCCCGCGCCTTCCAGCGGCTGCCCCAGTCGGCCCGCTGCCTGCTCTGGCACACCGAGGCCGAGGCCGAACCCCTCGCGATCCCGGCCGGGCTGCTCGGCCTCGACGAGGAGGGCGCCCACGTCGAACTGCGCCGCTCCCGCGAGCGGTTGCGCGAGGAGGTCCTCCAGGTCCACCGCGAACAGGCCACCGACGACGAGTGCCACCGCTATCACCGGCTCCTGGACGTCACCTGCCGGCGCGGCGGCATCGATGTCGACCCCGATCTGCGCGCCCACACCGAGCAGTGCCGCCACTGCGCCCACACCGCCGACCAGTTGCTCCAGTTCGAGGGGCTCCTGGGCGTCGCCCTGGCCGAGGGCATCCTGGGCTGGGCGGCCGGCGCCTATCTGGAGGGCCGGGCCACCGCCGACGGACGCCCCCGAACGGCGGCCCCGGAGCGGGAGCGGCATCCGGCCGCGGTCGGCGAGGCCTTCGACGCCGCACCGGCCGAGCCCCGTACCCCCACCGCCTCCGGCGCCCCGTCCGGCACCCCGGGCCGCACCGCCGCACCACTGCCGGCCGCCGTCCCCACCGCTCCCCGTGCGGGCGCCGAGGTCGCCCTCCGTCCCGCGTCCCGCCGCTCGGACCGCAAGGCGGCCCGCCGGGCCCGCCGCCGCAACCTCACCGCCGCCGTCCTGACCGTCAGCGGCATGGTCGTCCTGCCGCTCGTGGTGTGGGCCGCCCTCGGCTCCGACGGCGGAACCGGCAGCGCCGCCGACGGAGCCCCGAAGACCCCGTCCGCGGGCACCGACACCGCCACGGACACCCCGTCCTGGATCGCCGACCAGGAGACCCAGGGCACCCTGCGCGGCCGGCTGCACAACGTCGCCTCCGGGCTGTGCATCGGTGTGGCCGGGAACAAGGCGGTCAAGGGCGCCGAGACCGAGCTCGCCCCCTGCTCCTCCGACGCCGGCCAGCAGTGGACGTACGAGACCGACGGACTGCTGCGCAGCTCCGCCGACCCGAACCTGTGCCTCGACTCCCACCTCGGCTACTCCGTGCGGCTCGGCACCTGCACGGACTCCGCCGCGGCGGCCGCCAGGAACGTCCGGTACGACTTCACCCTCCAGGGCACCCTCGTCCCGCGCTCCGACCAGAACCTGGCCCTCGCCCCCGCCGCCACCGACGGCTCGGGAGCCCTGGTCCTGAAGAACCGGGCGAACGGCACGTCCCAGCGCTGGGTGATCGACACCTCGCAGCCCGACCCGCAGATGGAGTTCGTCAACTGGGGCGCCGACGACACCGCGTCCGCCACCCCGGCCCCGACGCCCACCCCCAAGGCGGCCGAGCCGAAGACGGCCGACCCGACGCCCTCGGCCACCGCGACCCCGGGGACGAGGAACTCCTCCACCCCCTCCTCGGGCACCTCCTGCTCCTACTCCTCCTGGTACTACTGCACCTGGGGCGGCAGCGGCAGCGGCGGCGGCTCCGGGTACGGCTACGGAGGCTCCGGCTACGGCTCCTCGGGCGGGTACGGAGGGTACGGCGGGTACGACGGATACGGCTACGGAAACGGCTCCTCCTTCGGCGGCAAACGCCCCTGACGCCGACCACGGGGGAGCGGGCTCAGACCACCTGGAGCGACACCCACAGCGCCACGACCGCCGCCCCCAGCGTGACCGGCACCGTGAGCAGGCCGAGCCGCGTGAACTCCCCTACCCCGACGTGCTCCGCGCGCTCCTGCACCACCCGCCGCCACAGCAGCGTCGCGAGCGAACCGGCGTACGTCAGGTTGGGGCCGATGTTCACCCCGAGGAGCACCGCGAGGACGGCTCCGGTCCCGGCCGGGGCGGCCAGCGGGACCAGCACCAGGACCGCGGGCAGGTTGTTGATCAGGTTGGCGAGCACGGCGGCCAGCGCGGCGGCCCCGAGCAGCGCGAGCAGCCCCGAGCCGTCCGGCAGGGCGTGCCGCAGCGCGTCGGCGAGCCCGTTGTCGACGACCGCCCGAACGACGATCCCGAGGGCGAGCACGAACGCCAGGAAGCCGGGCGCCGCCGACCGCACCACCGCCACCGGCGTCACCCGCCGCCGCGCCAGCGCCCGCCCGGCCATCACCAGTGCCCCGGCGAGCGCCGCCCACGCCGGTTCGATCCCGAGCGCCGAGGCCACCACGAACCCGGCCAGCGTGCACCCCACCGTGACCAGCGCGAACAGCGGCAGCGCGGGCGGGGGACCGGTGTCGGGGACCGGCTCGGCGCCGGACGGTCCGGCGGGCAGGTCGTCGGCGAAGAACCGCCGGAAGACCGCGTACTCCAGGCCCACCGCGACCAGCCACGGCAGTGCCATCAGCGCCGCGAACCGGGTGAAGCTCAGCCCGCTCGCCGTGAACGCCAGCAGGTTGGTCAGATTGGAGACCGGCAGCAGCAGCGAGGCCGTGTTCGACAGATGCGCGCAGGCGTAGACGTGCGGCTTCGAGCGCACGCCCATCCGGGCGGCCGTGGCGAACACCACCGGCGTCAGCAGCACCACGGTCGCGTCCAGGCTGAGCACGGCGGTGACGACCGAGGCCAGCACGAACACCGCGGTGAGCAGCCGCCGGGGCCGCCCCGCCGCCCACCGCGCCATCCACGCCCCGCACGCGGTGAAGAGCCCCTCGACGTCACACAGGTGCGCCAGCACCAGCACCGCGGCGAGAAACCCGATGACGGGCCCGAGCCGCTCGGCCTCCTCCAGCGCATGGCCCGGTGAGATGGCCCCCAGCCCCACGGCCACGACAGCGGCGGGAACGGCGACGAACGCCTCCGACCGCCCGGCGGGCCGCAGAACGGCCCAGGCGAGCGACGCGACGAGCAGCGAGACGGACAGGGTTTCGGCGAGCGGGGCGTTCAGGGCAGATCTCCGGAGCGGGTTCAGGACGGTGGTTCAGGGCCCGTCTACCCACCCGGGGGCGCGGGGCTGTATTGATTTTGCGGCTCCGCCGCGTGGGCGCGACCAGCCCAGTACGACCCGCAGCCGCCCTCCAACCTAACCCACCACGACGTACGCCCTACTCCTCCTCGACGAGCCCCAGCTCCGCCCAGATCGTCTTCCCCTCCGGCGTATGCCGGCTTCCCCACCGCTGCGTGAGCTGCGCGACCAGCAGCAATCCCCGCCCACCCTCGTCCCAGGTCTTCGCCCGCCGCAGGTGCGGCGCGGTGTGACTGGTGTCGGACACCTCACAGATCAGCGTCGTCGCGTCATGGATCAGCCGCAGCCGTATCGGGTGGGCCCCGTACCGGATCGCGTTGGTGACCAGCTCGCTCACCACCAGCTCGGCCGTGAACGACGCCCCACTCATCCCCCAGTGCGCCAACTGGGCGACGACCTGCTTGCGGATCGGCGCGACCAGCGCCGGATCGGCGGGGATGTCCCAGGTCGCGACCTGCGCGGCGGGCAGCCCCCGGGTGCGGGCCAGCAGCAGCGCCACGTCGTCGGCGACGCCCCCTGCAGGCAGCAGGGCCTGCAGCACCCGGTCGCAGGTCTCGTCCAGGGAGTCGGCGTACGCGGCGAGGGCCTCGCTCAGCAGCCGGTCCCCCTGCTCCGCCTCCCGCTCGCCGGACGCGAGCAGCCCGTCCGTGTAGAACGCGAGGACACTGCCCTCGGCCAGATCCAGCTCGGCCGACTCGAACGGCAGCCCGCCGACGCCCAGCGCGGGACCGGCCGGCAGATCGACCGGGCGCGGCGCGGCCCCCGGCCGCAACAGCACCGGCGCGGGATGCCCGGCCCGGGCCAGCGTGCACCGCCGGGACACCGGGTCGTAGACCGCGTACAGACAGCTCGCGCCGACCTCCCCGGGGCTGCCCTCGCTCCCGGCCTCCTCGGAGAGCCGTACGACGAGATCGTCGAGGTGGGTGAGGAGTTCGTCCGGGGCCAGGTCGATGTCGGCGAGGGTGCGCACGGCGGTCCGCAGCCGGCCCATCGTGGCCGAGGCCTGGATGCCCTGTCCGACGACGTCCCCGACGACCATCGCGACCCGCATCCCGGACAGCGGGATCACGTCGAACCAGTCACCGCCCACCCCGGCGCGCGCGGCCGGCAGATAGCGGGAGGCGGCGTCGACGGCGGCGGTCTTGGGCAGGGAGCGCGGGAGCAGGCTGCGCTGCAGGGCGAGAGCGGTGTCGCGCTCGCGGGAGAACCGCCGGGCGTTGTCGATGCAGACGGCGGCCCGGGCGGTGATCTCCTCGGCGAGCAGGACGTCGTCCGGGGTGAAGGGATCCGGCCGCCGGTAGCGGGTGAGGACCGCGACCCCCAGCGTGGTGCCCCGGGCGCGGACGGGCACGGACATCGTGGAGTGGATGCCGAACTCGCGCACACGATCACCGCGCAGGGTGTCCCAGGCCAGCCACACGTTCAGCTCGTCGACGGCGGCGACCATGGTGCGGCCCGCGATCAGCGAGTCGGCCTGGGGAGAGCCCGCCGGGTAGTGCTGGACCTCGCCGGGCTTGGCCACGGCCATCGGGTTGCCGGGGTCGACGGAGTGGTGCGCGGCCCGGCGCAGGTCCAGCGGGGCGGTCAGCCGGGACGGCGGGTCCCCGCCGTCCCGCGGGTCGAGCAGGTCGACGCTGACGAAGTCGGCGAGCGCGGGCACGCACACCGCGGCCAGTTCCTGTGCCGTCCGCGTGACGTCGAGGGTGCTGCCGATCCGCCGGCTGGCCTCGTTGACCAGCCGCAACCGCTCGCGGGCGAGGTAGTTCTCGGTGAAGTCGTGCGCGGCCAGACACACGCCCCGCACCCGGCCCCGGGCGTCGGTGACCGGCTTGAACCGGGCCAGCCAGGCGTGCGCCCGGTCCTCGCCGCCGGTGCGGGTGTAGATCTGGATGTCCTCGGCCCGACCGTTGGCGAGCACCCGGGCCATGTGCGCCTCCAGCTCGGCGCTCTGCGGCCGGCCGCCGATCTCGGAGAGCCGCAGCCCCTTGATGCGCTCCTCGGGCAGGCCGATCGCCGCGGCCATCGCGTCGTTGACCCGGGACAGCCGCAGCCGCTCGTCGTAGACGGCGACCGCGCACGGGGACTGGATCAGCGCGGCCGTGGCCAGCGGGTCGTCGGGGGAGTGGTGGTCCCCGCCGGCGAGCGGGGTCACGACGAGCCAGGTGCCCGGGGTGTCGAGGAGGGCCGGGCGGTGGTGGGCGAGCAGCCAGATCCGTACGGCGTTGCCGTCGCGGTGGCGCAGCGCGAGTGTTCCGTCCCAGCGGGGGCCGGTGGGGGCCGGTGGTCTTCCCGCGGCGAGGAGTTCTCCCACGGGCCGGCCCACGACCTCGGCCGGTGTCCAGCCCAGCAGGGTGCGGGCGCCCTCGTTCCATCCGACGACCGTGCCGGTGTCGTCGACGACCACCCGGGCCGTCGCGGCCTCGTCGAACGGATACTCCGGGCTCATCGTCGCCACTCCATCGCGGACACTCACAGTGAACAGGCGCGCCACATCCGTTCCAGCCTAGTCCGTCCCGCTCGCGGGCGGACGGGAACCCCCTCAGGGGTCCGGTCGATCGCGTTCCGGCCGAGGTCAAGGGCCGATTCCGGCCGAAGTGGCCTGCCGGACGCAGCTGTCACCCGTGGGGCGTCAACACATCCCCGGCCCCTTGACGGGCGGGAGGGGCGCGTCGTCAGATTCTGTTTGGTCACGATCAGTCGCCAGATCAGTTGTGAGTACTTCTGGGTCCTCAGAGGGAGAGCCGCCAGTGACAGTCACTCGCAGATCCGTCTTGATCGCCTCCACGGCCGCCCCGGCCGCCGGAGCACTCCTCGCCGGTCCGGCCGAGTCGGCCGAGGCGGCGCGCACCACCGGCCGCCACACGGTCGCCCTGCGCGACGGCTGGCGCTTCGCCCTGGTCGACCCGGGCGGGCTCACCGACCCCACCGGCGCGTACGCCGACGCGGCCGCCCCCGGATACGACGACTCGGCCTGGCGCGAGGTGGCCGTCCCGCACGACTGGAGCATCGAGCAGACCCCCACCACCGAGCACGGCACCACGAGCGGCACCGGCTTCTTCCCCGGCGGCCTCGGCTGGTACCGCCGCGCCTTCACCCTGTCGCCCGCCCACGCCGGCAAGCGGATCGCGGTCGAGTTCGACGGCATCCACATGGACGCGTTCGTCTACTGCAACGGCACCGAGGTCGGCCGCCACCCCTACGGCTACACCGGCTTCGCCCTCGACCTGACCGAGCTGCTGCACACCGACGGCACCACCGAGAACGTGATCGCGGTCAAGGTGCAGAACCGTCTCCCCAGCAGCCGCTGGTACTCCGGCAGCGGCATCTACCGCGAGGCCCGCCTGGTCGTCACGGAACCGGTGCACGTGGCCCGCTGGGGCACGTACGTCACCACCCCCGAGGTCACCGGCGAACGCGCGCTCGTCCGGGTGGCGACCGCCGTCGAGAACGCCTCCGGCGCGGACGCCGAGGTCGAGGTCGTCTCCCGGATCGTCGCCCCGAACGGCCGTACCGTCGCCCGTACGTCCTCCACGGTCACCGTCGGCGAGCGGGCCACGCAGACCCATGAGCTCACCGTCCCCGACCCACGGCTGTGGGACTTCACGGCGCCCCACCGCTACACCCTGGAGACCGAGCTCAAGGTCGCCGGCGGACGCGTCGACACCTGCCGCACCCCCTTCGGTATCCGCACCTTCCGCTTCGATGCGGACGAGGGCTTCTTCCTCAACGGCAGGCACTCCAAGATCAAGGGCGTCGACCTCCACCACGACCTGGGCGCCCTCGGCGCGGCGGTGAGCGCCGACGCGATCCGCCGCCAGATGACGATCATGAAGTCGATGGGGGTCAACGCCTTCCGCACCTCCCACAACCCGCCCTCGCCCCAGATGATCGAGGTCTGCGAGGACCTGGGCATCGTGATGATGGTCGAGGCCTTCGACTGCTGGCGGACCGGCAAGACCCGCTACGACTACGGCCGGTTCTTCGACGAGTGGTGCGAGAAGGACGCCACCGAGATGGTGCTCGCCGCCCGCAACTCGCCCGCCGTCGTGCTGTGGTCCATCGGCAACGAGATCCCCGACTCCACCTCCACCGCCGGTCTCGCCATGGCCGACCGGATCATCGCCGCGATCAGGAGCGCCGACGACACCCGCCCGCTCGTCATCGGCTCCGACAAGTACCGCACCCCGCCCGCGAAGGGCTCCGCCGCCGACCTGATGCTGGCCAAGCTGGACGGTCTCGGCCTCAACTACAACACCGCGAAGAGCGTGGACGTGCTGCACGCCGCCTACCCGCGCCTCTTCCTGTTCGAGTCCGAGTCCTCCTCGGAGACCTCCACCCGGGGCACGTACCAGGAACCGGAGCACCTGAACACCGGGGAGAACCACACCCCGGGCAGGCGGGCCACCTCCTCCTACGACAACAACCTCGCCTCCTGGACCATGAGCGGCGAGTACGGCCACAAGAAGGACCGGGACCGGAAGTGGTTCGCGGGGCAGTTCCTGTGGTCCGGCATCGACTACATCGGCGAGCCGACGCCCTACAACGTCTTCCCCGTGAAGGCCTCCTTCTTCGGCGCCGTCGACACGGCGGGCTTCCCCAAGGACATGTACCACCTGTTCAGAAGCCAGTGGACGGACGAGCCGATGGTCCATCTGCTGCCGGCGACCTGGAACCACGAGCCCGGCGCCACGGTCGAGGTGTGGGCTTACTCCAACGTCGACACCGTCGAGCTGTACCTCAACGGAACGTCCCTGGGCGTAAGGAAGTTCGACCGGAAGACGACCGTCGACGGCCGCACCTACCTGGAGACCACCGAACCCACCGGCGACGACAAGACCTTCACCACCGGCCCCTACCCGGGCAGTTACACCAGCCCCAACGGCAGCGCGGGCAAACTCCACCTGACGTGGAGAGTCCCCTACGCGCCAGGCGTGCTGAAGGCCGTCGCCCGGCGTGACGGCAAGGTCGTCGCCACGGACGTCCTGCGCACGGCCGGCGCCCCGCACGCCGTGCGCCTCACCGCCGACCGCACCTCCCTTCCGGCGGACGGGCGTTCGCTGGTCTTCGTCACCGCCGACGTCGTCGACGCGCACGGGGTCGTCGTCCCGGACGCCGAGCACCTCCTCTCCTTCGCGGTGAGCGGCGGTTCGCTCGCCGGGCTCGACAACGGGCGCGAGGAGAGCGCCGAGCGGTACCAGGCGAGCACCCGGACCGCCTTCCACGGCAAGGCCCTCGCGATCGTGCGCTCGGGAACCGGGGCGGGACCCCTGAAGGTGACCGCGCGCGGGGAGGGGCTGCGCCCGGGCACCGTCACCGTGCGCACCGTCCGGGCCCGCTCGGTGGCCGCCACGCCCCCGGCCGAGTTCGCGCCCGACTACCCGGAGCCCGTGAAATACCCTTACGCGGACGCCGGTTACTCCGGTCGGGCGGACACCCTGCCCGCCGCGATGCTGGACGGGAATCCGGCCACCGGCTGGTCCAACGCCTTCGCCAAGTCGGCCACCGCCCTGCTGCCCGCCTTCAGCGGGGCCCGTACGACGGACTGGGTCTCCGTCGACTGGGGGCGTACCCGGGACTTCGACCGGGTGGCGGTCTCCTTCACCGTCGACGCGACCCACGGCCTGCCCGCCTCGGTCGAGGTCGCGGTGGGGGACGGGGAGCGGTACACACCGGTCACCGGGGCGGCCGTGGACTGGGCCACCGACTCCGACGCGCCGACCGTCGTCACCTTCGACGCGGTGCGCGGCTCCCGGCTGCGGCTGACGTTCACCAGCGCCGCTCCCGGGTCGGTCCGAGGGGCCGTGCGGGTCAGCAGACTGGAGGCGTAGCCCCTCCGCGGTCCGGGCGGAACCGGGGCACCGGTCGCGTCCGGACCGTTGACGGGGTGTCATGACTGGGACAAACATATCCTCCGCGCCTGTTTTGGGAGCGCTCCCATGTCGCCGATCGAGGAGCCCGGACGTGAAACGACGCAGAACCGCCCTGCTGTCCCTCGCGGCCCTGCTGGGCGCGGCCCTCACCGCGCTGCCCGCCCAGCAGGCCGGCGCCGACGAGGTCGAACAGGTCAGGAACGGCACCTTCGACACCACCGCCGACCCCTGGTGGACCAGCAACGTCACCGCCGCGGCGTCCGACGGACGGCTGTGCGCGGACGTCCCCGGTGGCACCGTCAACCGCTGGGACTCCGCGGTCGGCCAGAACGAGATCACCCTGGTCAAGGGCTCCTCGTACCGGTTCTCCTTCGCCGCCTCCGGGGTGCCCGAGGGGCATGTGGTGCGGGCGATCGTGGGGCTCGGCGTCGCGCCGTACGACACCTGGTACGAGGCGACGCCGGTGCTCGGTGAGTCGGGGGACTCCTACGCGTACACCTTCACCTCACCGGTCGACTCCACCCAGGGGCAGGTCGCCTTCCAGGTCGGCGGGAGCGCCGAGCCCTGGCGGTTCTGCCTGGACGACGTGTCGCTGCTCGGCGGGGTGCCCCCGGAGGTGTACGAGCCGGACACCGGGCCGCGGGTGCGCGTCAACCAGGTCGCCTATCTGCCCGCCGGACCCAAGAACGCCACCCTGGTCACCGACGCGACCACGAAGCTGCCCTGGCGGCTGAGGAACGCCGCCGGGGCGACCGTCGCCCACGGCTGGACCGTCCCGCGCGGTGTCGACGTCTCCTCCGGGCAGAACGTCCACTCGCTCGACTTCGGTGCCTACCGCACGCGCGGCACGGGCCTCACCCTGGTCGTCGACGGCGAGACCAGCCGCCCGTTCGACATCGGCACGGCCGCCTACGAGCAACTGCGGCTGGACGCCGTGAAGTACTACTACACCCAGCGCAGCGGCATCGCGATCCGGGACGACCTGCGGCCCGGCTACGGCAGGGCGGCCGGCCACATCGGCGTCGCGCCCAACCAGGGCGACACGGACGTCCCCTGCCAGTCGGGCGTGTGCGACTACCGCCTCGACGTCAGCGGCGGCTGGTACGACGCCGGCGACCACGGCAAGTACGTCGTCAACGGCGGCATAGCCACCTGGGAACTGCTCAGCACCTACGAGCGCTCCCTGTACGCCCGCACCGGCCGGCCCTCGGCGCTCGGCGACGGCACCCTCGCCCTCCCCGAGAGCGGCAACAAGGTGCCGGACGTCCTCGACGAGGCCCGCTGGGAGCTGGAGTTCCTGCTGAGGATGCAGGTACCGGACGGCCGGCCGCTCGCCGGCATGGCCCACCACAAGATCCACGACGAGCAGTGGACAGGCCTGCCCCTGCTGCCGAGCGCCGACCCGCAGAAACGCGAACTGCACCCGCCGACCACCACCGCGACCCTCAACCTCGCCGCCACGGCCGCGCAGGCGGCCCGCCTCTACCGGCCCTACGACAAGGCGTTCGCGGCGAAGGCCCTGACGGCGGCCCGCAAGGCCTGGGCGGCGGCCCTCGCACACCCCGACGTCCACGCGAGCCCGAGCGACGGCAACGGCGGCGGCACGTACGACGACGGCGACGCCACCGACGAGTTCTACTGGGCGGCGGCCGAGCTGTATCTCACCACGGGCGAGCGGCAGTTCCGCGACCAGGTGCTCACCTCCCCCGTCCACACCGCCGACATCTTCGCCCCCACCGGCTTCGACTGGTCCCGCACGGCCGCCGCCGGCCGCCTCGACCTCGCCCTCGTCCCCAGCCGGCTGCCGGGCCGCGACACGGTGCGCGCGTCGGTGGTGAAGGGCGCGCAGAAGTACCTGGCCACCCTCGAGGGCCAGCCGTACGGCATGCCCTACGCACCCGACGGCAACCGCTACGACTGGGGCTCCAGCCACCAGGTCCTCAACAACGCGGTCGTCATCGCCACCGCCTACGACCTCACCGGCGCCGCGAAGTACCGCGACGGGGCCGTCCAGAGCATGGACTACGTCCTCGGCCGCAACGCGCTCAACCAGTCGTACGTCACCGGCTACGGCGAGGTCGCCTCCCACCACCAGCACAGCCGCTGGTACGCCCACCAGCTCGACCCGACCCTCCCGGACCCGCCGAAGGGCACCCTCGCGGGCGGCGCGAACTCGAGCATCCAGGACCCCTACGCGCAGAGCAAGCTCCAGGGGTGCGTGGGCCAGTTCTGCTACATCGACGACATCCAGTCCTGGTCCACGAACGAGACCGCGATCAACTGGAACGCCGCCCTGGCCCGGCTGGCGTCCTTTGTCGCCGACCAAGGGTAGGCACGCCTTCGGTACCGCCCGGACACTCACGTGACCTGGGGATATTTACGAGTAAGTACCCGGGCGGTACCGTGAGGGCATGCCAGCCCTCAATGTGGAGTTCAGCGATCGCGAGCTGGAGGACCTGCGGCAGATCGCCAAGGAGCGCGGTACGTCGATGAAGGCGCTCGTACGGGAGGCGGCCGCCGCCGACATCGCGCGGCACCGGGCGCTGCAGGAGGGGGCGGAGGCGTTCCGCACGTTCTTCGCCTCGCACGCCGACGAGTTCGCGGCGGCCTTCCCCGACGACGAACCCTCCGTCAAGGGCGAGGGGCGGGTCGCCTGACCGATGACACCCGTCATCCACATCGACGTGCCCTGGCTGCTCCAGCGCCACGAAGAGGTCCTTCCGGACCAGCCCACCGTCAACGACTTCTCCGCGCTGGTCGCCGCCGTCGCCCGGCACCGGGTCGACCCGCCCCGGCTCGGCGTCGACTCCGACCCGGCCTGGCGGGCCGCGGCCCTGCTGCACACCCTCACCCTGCTCAAGCCCCTGCCCTCGGCCAACGCCCGGTTCGCCTGTGCGACCGCGGTGGCCTACATGTTCGTCAGCGGCGTCGGCATCGACCCGCCCTACGGCGCCCTCGTCGACCTCGCCCGTGACCTGATCGACGGCAAGACCGATGTGTACGGGGCCGCCGACCGGCTGCGGTCCTGGCAGATATAGCCGACGTCCCGGCTTGTCCCCGGGCATGGTTGGGGCCGCCGGCCCAGGGCGGGAGGAACAGGGCCGGCGGCCGTGGCGCGCAGGAGAGCCGCCGTCCTGCGCGGGGCCTCCGAGGAAGTGGCCGGGGTCCAGTCCACTACGCGCCGCCCCCCTCGGGAAGGTGCGCGACACCCCCGCGCGTGCGTCTCTTTCACACGGGGCGCAAGAACGGACGAAGGGCGTACCGGGGGGCATTCGGCCGCCCTTGTTGTCGACTTCCTTTCAACAAGGGGCAGGTTGTCCTCGCGCCTTGTTGCGCGCGACTTAGTTGTGCAATGGTGAACCTTCCGAGCGGGGGGTGACGGCCGGGTCCCTGTGTGACGCCCGTGGTGCGAGCACACGCTCCCCGTCGCACCAACAGGTACGTACCAAAGGAACCGCTCAGTGCCGACCGCGCAGCCGCCTCGCCCTCTCTACCCGCCGCCCGGCGGTGGCCCCGGAGAATCCGACGAGTCCCTCGCCGCAGGGATCCGCGGCGGCACGGACAGCGAGGTCGCCGAGTCCACGGCGCTGCTGATCGCCCGGCACTGGCGGCCGGTCCACGAGTACGCGGTGATCTGCCTCGCGTCCTCCGGGAACGTCTCGAACATGCTCACCGCGGCAGCCGTCCACCAGGTCTTCGACCGGCTGAAGCTGGGCGAGCCGGGCACCGCGCTGCGCCCCCGACTGCTGGTGACCGTGCGGGACATGGCCCGGCTGTGGGCCGCCGACGAGAACATATCCGGCGTTCTGCCGGTGCTGACGAAGCCCGCCGGGGCCCGGGGGATGCGGGCCGCGAAGTCCATGACCCCGGACAACCGGGTGCTCGCCGAGCGCTCCTTCCAGAGCCTGCCCGCGGTCGGCCGCTGCGTCCTGTGGCACGTGGAGGTGGAGGCCGAACCGATCACGGCCGCCGCCGGACTCCTCGGCATGGACACCGAGATGGTCACCGGCGTGTACGAACAGGCCCGCGACAAGCTCCGCGAGGGACTCGTCCGCGCCCACCGGGACCTCGCCCCGAGCAAGGAGTGCCGCTTCTACAACCGACTCCTCGACGTGCCCATCCGCCGGGGCGGCGACCTGCTGCCGGACGTCCGCAGGCATCTCGACGAATGCCGCTACTGCCGGGCCGCCGCCGAACAGCTCGGTCACTTCGAGGACGGACTCGGCGTCCTGCTCGCCGAGGCCGTCCTCGGCTGGGGCGCCCGCCGCTATCACGACTCGCGCCCCGGCCGCGCCCAGCAGCCCGTGCGGCTCAGGGGCTCCGCCCGGCACCGGGGCGGCGGTCCCCGCGGCGGCGGGCTCCTCTCGCGCATCCCCTCGCCGCGCCGCCGCGCGGCCGACGGAACACGGTCCCCGCGCGCCCTGTTCACCGGTGTGGGTCTCGCCTCGGCGGGACTGCTGACCACCCTCCTCGCCGCCGGGATGTGGGCGGACGACGGCGGCACCGACCCGGCCGCCTCCACCAGCGGTGCCGTCCCCGCCCCCGACGCCCCGGCCGCCACCGCCTCCCCGACGACCCCCGGTACCGTCCAGCTCCCCACCGCACCCCAGCGGACCCGGCTCCGCGACGCCGAGGCCGACCTCTGCCTGGACGTCCGGGGCAAGGCCGAGGCCGGCGCGGCCCTGGAACTCGCCGCCTGCGGAACCGACGCCACCCAGCAGTGGTCGTACGGCGCGGACGGTCAGCTCCGCAGCGCGGCCCAGTCCGATCTGTGCGTGGACTCCCACGCCGACGCGGGTGTCGTCATCCTCGGCGCCTGCGTGGACGCCGGGGACACCCGCGCGGACGACGTCCGCTACGACTTCACCGTCCAGGGCGAGTTGCTGCCCCGCTGGGACGACGCGCTCGCGCTGACCACCGCCGGCTCCGAGGCGGGCGCCGACGTCGTGGTGAAGGTCCGCGACCACTCCGACGCCCAGCGCTGGCTGCCCGACAGCGCCTCCGCCACCCCCGGCTCCCTCGCCGTCACCGGCACGGACGCCCCGCCCTCGGCCCAGCGCGTGGACCTGGAGGAGGGAACGGCCTGAGAGCCGACCCGGGTGGCGGTGGGGGCCCTGCCGGGGTCTACTCCCCGTCCTCGGCCAGGTCCTCGGGGCCCACCGTCGTCGGTGTGGCGTGGCCGGACAGAGCCAGCGTGAGGTCGAACTCGGCGAGCAGGCAGCGGATCACGTGTTCGACGCCGGGCTGTCCGTCGAGGCCGAGGCCGTAGACGTAGGGGCGGCCCAGGAGGACCGCCCGGGCGCCGAGGGCGAGGGCCTTGAAGACGTCGTCGCTGGTGCGGACACCGCTGTCGAACAGGACGGTCAGCCGGTCGCCCACGGCCCGTGCCACCCGGGGCAGCGCGTCGGCGGCGCCGATCGAACCGGCCACCTGCCGCCCGCCGTGGTTGGAGACGACCACACCGTCCATCCCGGCGTCCGCGGCGAGCCGGGCGTCGTCCGGGTGCAGGATGCCCTTGAGGACGATCGGGCCGTCCCAGTTCTCCCGCAGGAACGCGAGGTCGGGCCAGGTCTTCGCGGGGTCCGCGAACAGGCCGAGGAAGTGCAGCACGGCCGCGTCGGGATCCTCGGCCGGCGGTTTGGCCAGGCCCGCCCGGAAGGCCGGGTCCGAGAAGTAGTTGGCGGTGCCGACGCCGTGCAGGAACGGCAGATACGCCTGGTCGAGGTCGCGCGGCCGCCAGGCCAGCATGGGGGTGTCGAGGGTGACCACGAGCACCGTGAAGCCGCTCGCCCTCGCCCGGTTCAGGAAACTCCGCGCCACCTCGCGGTCCTTGGACCAGTAGAGCTGGAACCAGCGCTCGGCGTCCCCCATCGCCTCGGCGACCTGTTCCATCGGGGTGCTGGAGGCGGACGACAGGATGTACGGCACCCCCTGCGCGGCCGCCGCCCGGGCCGCCGCCGACTCCGCCTCCGGATGCATGATCGACAGTACCCCGACCGGGGCGAGCGCCAGCGGCGCGGGCAGCGCGCGGCCCAGCACCTCGACCGACAGATCCCGCTCATGGACGTCCCGCAGCATGCGCGGCACGATCCGGCGGCGCTCCAGGGCCGCGCGGTTCGCCCGGGCCGTGCTGCCGTCCCCCGCGCTGCCCGCCACATACCCGACCGGACCCGGCCCGAGCCGCCGCTCGGTCAGCTCCTCGAGCCGGGTCAGGTCGGTGGGCAGCCGGGGCACCCTGCCGGTCATCCCGTGGAGATAGATCTCGTACTGGAAGTCCGCCCAGTGCTTGGCCATCCGTGCCAACCGCCTCTCGTCGTCGAGCCCGCGCGCACGGCGACGATACCGGCGGGTAGTAAGGGGGCGGCCAGGGGGTGTTTCGAAAGTCCTGTGCGGTGCCCGCGGTGTCCGGTGCGTGCTCTCGGCGTGCCGGACGAAAGCCCTCGTACTGGACGTACTTGGGGTTTCGGCCGGTGCGGCGCGAGTACGTGCCGGGCGCCGCGGGTGCTGTGCGGGACTTTCGAAACACCCCCAAGGGGGTGTTACACCCCCTGGTGCGCGGCGACCGACGCGCGCAGGATCCGGGCCAGTTCGGCGGGGCGGGAGAACATCGGCCAGTGGCCGGTGTCCATCTCCACCAGCTCCCAGGTGTCGCCCTTGAGGAGTTCCGCCACGGCCGGCGGCGGGGCGTCCCCGTCGAGCAGGCACTTGATGTACGTCGAGGGAAGGTCGCCCGCGGAACCCTCGAGCTCCGCGGGCTCGGTGAGGGTGGCCCCGGGATGCGCGGTGGCCCGGGCGAGCACCCCGGCGATCTGCTCGTCGGTCAGGTCCTGCCCCACGCAGTCGTCGGCACCGAGCGGGGGCCAGACGCCCGCGTTCGCCTCGATCGCCGCGCGGACGTGGTCGCTGTCCCAGCCCGACAGGAAGGACTCCCCGGTGAACGGGACGCTCGCGTCCACGTACACCACCCTGGCGAGCCGGTCGCCGAGCCGCTCGGCCGCCTGGCCCACCGGGATCCCCGAGTAGCTGTGCCCGACCAGCACCACGTCCCGTACGCCGAGGCGCTCCACCTCGGCCACGACGTCCCGCACATGCGTCTGCTGTCCGGCGGGCACCCCGGCCTTCTCGGCGAGGCCGGACAGCGTCAGGGGATGGGCCTCGTCCCCGGCGGCGCGCAACCGGGCCGCCACCTCGTCCCAGGCCCACGCCCCCAGGAACGCGCCCGGCACCAACACGAAATGAGTCATGCCCGCACGGTAGAGGCCGGGTCTGACATTGATGCTGATACTCAGGTTCCGGCGGCCGTGGCTCGGGGTCTGACTGACGCCCTGCTGGGCTGTCTTCCGGTTGTTCTGTCCGGCCGCCGGGACCTGTTCTCATGGCTCCGGCCGGGCGGAACATGACCTGATAGCGCCTCTGTGTGTCAAGCGGCTTGAGCGAGATGAGTCCGGTGGTCGCGTTTCATGATCCGGTAGACCACGTTGGACAACCGTCGCTTGAGAGCCCTGCGGGCCTCCGAAGGCGTCTTCCCCTCACTGATCTTGCGGAGGTAGTAGTCCTGCCCGCGCCCGCCGTCGCGGATCTGGCAGACGGCGATGGTGTGCAGGACCGAGTTCAGCGCACGGTTGCCACCGGTGTTGAGCCGGTGGCGGACGTTGTTGCCGCTGGAGGCGTCCAGGGGCGCGCTGCCGGTATAGCTGGCGAAGTGATGCTCTGTGGGGAAGCGCCTGATGTCCCCGATGTGGCCGAGGACCTTCGCGGCCAGCACGGTCCCCAGCCCCGGCAGGGTAGTCAGCGTGGTGTGAGTCGCGGCGACGGCCTCGCGCATCTCGGTTTCGTTGTCCTTGACCTGCCGGTCCAGTCTGCGCAGGTCGGCCAGCAAATCACGGGCTATGTCGCGGCGGCAGTTGTCGGTGGCCGTGACCGGCCGGATCGCCTTCATCAGGGCGGCGGCCTTGTCGGCCGACAGGCCGGTGGGTGCTCCGCCGGGCAGGAGATCGCGCAAGACGGCGTGAAGTCGGTTGAGGACGCGGGTGCGCTCGTGGACCAGGTCGTCCCGCCGCTCGGTCAGCAGCCGCAGGATCGTGGTCTGGTCTTCCTGGACCACGGGTCGCAGATCATGGCGGAAGAGGGCGACCTGGGCGACGTGGAGGGCGTCCTTCGCGTCGGTCTTGCGGTCACCGCCGGTGGCCAGCAGCCGGGCCCGGGCCGACAAGGTGGAGGGCACGTCGACCACGGTCTCGCCCGCGGCGGCCAGCTGCTGGGCGACCGAGCGGCCCAGGCCGCCGGCACCCTCGACCGCGAAACGACGGTCGGGCCACTGCTCGCACCAGCGCGTCAGCTGGCGGAAGGTCCCGGCGTTGACGACGAACCGGCGCTGGGCCACCTGGTGGCCGGCGGCGTCGACGGCGACGGCGGTGTGGGACGACTTGTGGGGATCGATGCCGATCAGGATCACAGTCTGGTGCCCTCGCACTCGATGAGACAGGAAGGGGAGTGCGGTGGGCACCCTGACTTGAAGTCACCGTGTCACCTTCATGCCTCTGTCGAGCCACACCGCGCGGGTGTCGGCCGGCGGCGGCACGCTATCAGTGAGCCAGCCCGAAGGCGGCAAGGAGCACTGCGGGCCCGTGCCGACCGACACCCTGGACGCTACGGCTGCAGACCGAGCATCTGGGCTCAATTCAACAAGTCAGGAGCTTGGTCCAGAAGCCCCTTCAATGTCCTGTCTGCGCCGCCCGGCCGGTGCCCACCTCCGGTTGGGAAGGCACCATCAGCATGACATCAGAGGTTGTGGAGGACACCGCGGACCAGGACGTGTTCGGTGGGGTCGACTCCCACGCCGACACCATTCACGTTGCGGTGATCAGCGACAACGGAGGCCACCTCGCGGACGCCGAGTTCAGTACCACCGCCGCTGGATACGCCGCGGCCCTGGCCTTCCTGACCGCCCACGGAAACGTGAGCGCGATCGGCGTGGAAGGCACCGCCTCCTACGGCGCCGGCTTCACCCGCGCCGCCCGCTCAGCGCGCCTTCACGTCGTGGAGGTCAACCGGCCCGACCGGGCCGAACGCCGCCGCATCGGCAAGTCCGACCCCATCGACGCCTACGCCGCCGCCCGCGCCGCCCTGTCCGGACGCGCCCAGGCCGCGCCCAAGGACGACACCATTTCCGGCATACGCGCCCTGCACAACGCCGCCCGCTCCGCCGTCAAGGCACGCACCGCCGCCCTGAACCAGATAACCCACCTCCTCTTCACCGCACCCGAGACCATCCGCGCCAAATACAGGCAGCTCAGCGGGACAGACCGCACTGATGCCCTGGCCCGGCTACGACCGGCCGGGGACGCGGTGCACACCGCGGTCCTCACCGCGCTGAAGATCCTCGCCCGACGCGTCAAGGAGCTGACCGCCGAACACGAGGCCCTGACCCGGGCCCTGGACAGCGAGGTCAGTGCCCACAACCCCGGCCTGCGAGCCGCCTACGGCGTCGGCCCCGACACCGCGGCACAGCTGCTGGTCACCGCCGGAGGCAACCCCGAACGCATGCGGACCGAGGCATCCTTCGCCGCCCTGTGCGGCGTTGCCCCGGTCCCCGCCTCCAGCGGCAGAACGAACCGGCACCGCCTGTCCCGGGGCGGCGACCGGGACGCCAACGCGGCTCTCTACCGCATCGCTCTCGTCCGCATGTCCAGCGACGCCACAACCCGCGCATACGTGGCCCGCCAGACAGCTGCCGGCCGGACGAAGAAGGAGATCATCCGGCTCCTGAAACGAGCCATCGCCCGGGAGATCTTCCGCTGCCTCACCACTACCGTCACCGTCCCCGGCATCGCCGACCTGCGGCCCCTACGGCAAGCAAAGAACATCACCCTCACCGCCGTCGCCCAGCACTTCGGCGTCTGGCCCACCACCATCTCCAGACTTGAACGAGGCCTCAGCCGAGACGACGACCTCGCCCATGCCTACCGCGACTGGATCCAGACCACTTGACAGCAATAGGAGCATCAACGCCCCCGCGTCAACCGCCGCGCCGGGACCGGTGATCGGCGGAACCGGCACCTCCACGGCGCGGGCGAGGCGTGGCCCCTCGGGCCCGTACGCCGCCCGGGGCTCGGGGAACAGCCGCAGCAGCGCGAGGTGGAGGACGGCGGCGACGGCCAGGGACAGCGGCGGGCTGATGTCGATGCCGTTCGCCAGATCGCCCAGCGGACCGACGAACCGGCCCGGGACGTTGGTGAAGAGGACGCCGGATCATCCTTCTTCCGTGTTCCGAGAGGACGAATCGTCCCGGTGGTCGGTCACCTCCTCCGTGTCCGGCCCCTGGGCCCGTACCCGCTGGACGTGCTCCAGGGACTCCCGCAGCTCGGTGAGCCAGTCGTCGGTGTGCCGCTGGACCAGCCGGACGCACCAGGCGAGCGCGTCGCTGCGGCTGCGCGCCACACCGCCGGCGATCAGGGTGTCCAGGACCTGGCGCTCGGGCTGCCGCAGCCGGGTCATCACCGGCGCCGCGATGTGGGTGAACAGAGCGCGCTCCCCGTCGCACACCACGCCCCAGGACACCTTCCGGCCGAACCGGTGCTCGGCGTCCCGGGCCACGGCCATCCGGGCCTCCCGGGTGCGCTCCCGGAACTCCTGGATCCGGGCCGTGACGGCCGCCTCCCGCTCGGCGGCCGGGGCGTCGTCGGCGAGCCGCGGCGCGGGGACCCGGCCGATCACGGTGATCTCCTCGCGGTCCACCACGACCTCGACGAGTTCCTCGAACAGGTCGTCGGGCAGCCGCCCGGCGAACCAACCCCTCAGCTTCTCTCTCTGCTCCGAAGTAATCATGTAATGACGATTACTCCAGTGGTCCATGAACACAAGGGGTCGCGAAGGGGTCAGCCGAGAGCGGAAAGAGGGCAGGAGCGGAATGTTTCAGGCCGATTAACGAACCCGTGGAATCCGGCCATCCGGCCGACGGAAGGGATCATGAAGCGCTTGCTTCCGGCGTTGGAACGTTCGAAGTCCGTGACTTCACGCCACTGATTCAATACGCAAGGTTACTGAAACCCGTGGGGTCGATGTGAGTTTCCGCCGTGGACTCGGCAGACTCGCGGTCGCCGCGTTCGGCTCCGATCGGGCCGGCACGGCACACCCCCGAATCAAGCGGAAGGATGCACACAATGCGGAACACCGCGCGCTGGGCGGCGACCCTCGGCCTCACGGCCGCCACCGTCTGCGCTCCCCTGACCGGGGCCGCGCTCGCCGCCCCGGCCGCCGCCCCCGCCTCGCTCTACGCACCCTCGGCGCTGGTGCTCACCCTCGGCCACGGCGAGACCGCCGCGACCGCGGGCGCCGCCCGGGCCGTCACCCTGAGCTGTATGCCGGGCCCCTCCGGGACCCATCCCGCGCCCGCCCCGGCCTGCGCGGAACTGCGCGCCGTCGGCGGTGACCCGGCTGCCCTCGCGGGTCCGGGTGACGCGATGTGCACCAAGCAGTACGACCCCGTCGTCGTGACCGTCGACGGGGTGTGGCAGGGCAAGCGGATCGCCTTCGAGCGCACGTTCGCCAACGAATGTGTGAAGAACGCTGCCGAGAGCAGTCTCTTCGCCTTCTGAGACCGGGATCGCGTGGCTCCCGTGGACGCCGCGACAGGCCTGTGACGTGGGGAGTGCGGGCCAATGGACACGGGACGACCGCGATCTCGCAACCCAGGGGCCGGACGGGCGGAGTGGGGCCGCCCGCCGGCCCCTGGGGTCATCGCGTACGGAGTGTCCGGGCCGCTCGCGGGCGGTCCGGACCGGTCAGGGCGTACGGTCCGGCAGACCGTCGGGGAGCGAGGCGAGCGGCGGGAAGCGGCCCAGCAGGCCCGTCGCGCCCAACAGCCGGCGCAGATACGGCTGGTCGCAGACGATCCGCAACCGCCCGCCGCCCCGCACCGCCCGGTCCTGGGCCCGGCACAGCACCCGCAGCCCCGAACAGTCGAAGAACTCCACCCCGCGCAGATCCACCAGCACGTCGACAGCCGCCGAGGCCGTCGCCGCGTCCAGGTGGTCCGCGACGGAACCGGCCGTCGCGAGATCTATCTCGCCCGCCAGCTCCACCACGGTGTAGGGACCGTTGACACGAGTACGGGCAGGGGGAGTGGCCGGTGGCGTCATGTCCGTTCCACCTCGGCAGGGGGCTTGCGGGACCGGCGTCAAGGCCGGCCTTCGGAGCCGGTAGCTACCCCGCCGGAGCGCGCAGCATCCCTGCGCGGCCGGGCGCAAGATCTAGTTCACTCGTCCCGGTGAATTTCAGGTCTGTCACTTGTCGTTGGAGTGTCGAGGTGGTTCGTCGCCGGTGGACTCGTCGCCCTGGGACCTCTCCTGGGCCCGTTGGTTGGGGGTGATGGCCTCGGCGGCCTCGCCCCGGCGGCGCCGCCGCTCCCTCTCGGGGTCGTCGGCGCGGGCCTCGGCGTCCTCTATCTCCCGCAGGACCTCTTCGAGCGCGGTCCCGGGCGGTTCGCGGTCGTCGGACATGGCCGGCTCCTCACATCGGGTGTCTTCCGGGCTGTTCAGTGTCGCGCGACGCGCAGCGGGACCGGCTCGGGGGGTCCGGTCGGGCTGTCGGCGACGCGACTGACCTGCGCCCACCAGGCTGCGCCGTCCTCGATGTGCCGCAGCATGACGCCCTCGCGGATCGCCCAGGGGCAGACCGTGACCGTCCGCAGCCCCGCGAGTTTCATCGCCGTGTGGCCGACCACCGCCCCGGCCAGGCTCTGTCCGGCGCGCGGTGCGGAGATGCCGGGGAGCTCGGCGCGTCGGGCGGCGGGCAGGGCGGCGAGCCGGTCGACGGCCGTGCGCAGGTCGCGTCGGTCCAGGGTGCGGTCCACGAACGGGCCGTGCCGGCCCGGCAGGGATCCGCACAACCGGCCGAGCTGCTGGAACGTGCGGGAGGTGGCCACCGCCGTGCGCGGGCCCTCCCAGCGGATCCGGGCGGCCACGTCCCGGAGCTGATGGCGGACCCTGCGGCGCAGCGCCCGGACCTGGTCGGGGGAGGGCGGGTCCTCGTCGACGAAGAAGTCATGCGTGAGCCGGCTCGCCCCGAGCGGCAGCGAGGCCACGAAGTCCGGCAGCCGGCCGCGGCCGAACGCCACCTCGAACGAGCCCCCGCCGATGTCGAGCAGGGCGAGCGGCCCGGACCGCCAGCCCATCCAGCGGCGCGCCCCGAGGAAGGTCAGCTCCGCCTCCAGCTCGCCCGGCATGGTGCACAGCGCGACCCCGGTCCGGGTGCGGACCGTCCGCAGCACCTCCGCCTGGTTGGGGGCGGCGCGCACCACGGCGGTGGCGAAGGCCAGGGGACCCGCGGCACCCCAACGGTCCGCGGTCCGGGCCGCCGAGGCGACCGCGGCCACCAGTCGTTCCACGGCCTCCTCGGGGACGGCGGCGCCGGGCCGGACCTGTTGGGACAGGCGCAGCCGCCACTTCGCGGTGTGCACCGGGAGCGGCACCCCGCCCTCGGCGTCCGCCACCACCAGCCGCACCGTGTTCGATCCCACGTCCAGCACGCTGATTCTCATGGCCCGGCGAGTACCCAGACGGCCGATTCCCTACGCGGGAGTACGCGGGAGTGCATACGAAAGGAGCCACCTCCCTCACGGGCGGTGGCTCCTCGTTCCCCGGCGCGGCTCCCGGACTCCGGGGCGGTGTGCCCCTCACACAGGGACTACATGTGGACGACCGGGGCCGCGTCCGCGTCCTGCTGCGGCACTCCGCGGCGGAACAGCAGGAACGCGATCAGCGCACCCGCCGTGAACAGGCCGGCCGACCACCAGAAGGCGGTGGTGTAGCTCTCGATGGTCGCCTGCGCCTGGACCAGCTTGCTGGTGGCGTCCCGGCCGGCCAGGTAGTCGGTCGCGGCGCTCGCGGCCAGGGTGTTCAGCAGGGCCGTGCCGATCGAACCGCCCACCTGCTGCATGGCGTTGACCGTCGCGGACGCCACGCCCGCGTCCTCGGCGGCGACCCCGCCGGTGGCCATCTGCATGGCGGGCGGCATGACCAGGCCGAGGCCGACACCGGTGACGACCAGCTGCGGCAGCACCGCGCTCGTGTAGTCGGACCCCACGCCGATCCCGGTCAGCCAGGCCATACCGGCCGCCGCGACCGCGAAGCCCAGCGGGATGACCGCCTTCGGTCCCATACGGGGCACCAGGACCGTCGTGCCGACCTGTGCCGTCACCATCAGCGCGGCGACCATCGGCAGGAACGCCACACCGGTCTTCGTCGGGCTGAAGCCCAGGTTGAGCTGGAGGTAGTAGGTGAGGAAGAGGAACACGCCGAACATGCCCGCACCGGAGATCAGCACGGCGAAGAAGGAGGCGGCGCGGTTGCGGTCGAGCAGGATGCGCAGCGGCAGCAGCGGGTGCTCCGCGCGGGTCTGCCACCAGGCGAACGCCACCAGCAGCACCCCGCCCGCTATCAGGAAGCCCCAGGTCAGCGCGGAGCCCCAGTCGTGCGTCTCGGCGTTGGAGAAGCCGTAGACCAGGGAGAACAGCCCGGCGGCGACCAGGACGGTGCCGGGGACGTCCAGCTTGGAGCCGCCGGCGTCGCGGTGGTTGGTCAGCAGGATCCAGCCGCCCGCGAAGGCGAGGACGGCGATGGCCACGTTGACGTAGAGGGTCCAGCGCCAGTCCAGGGCGTCGGTCAGGATGCCGCCGAGCAGCAGGCCCACCGCGCCGCCCGCGCCGGCGATGGCGCCGTAGACGCTGAACGCCTTGGCCCGCTCCTTGGCGTCGGTGAACGTCGTGTTGAGCAGGGAGAGCGCGGCCGGTGCGAGCAGCGCGCCGAAGGCGCCCTGGAGGGCACGGGCGGTGACGAGCATCTCGAAGTTGGTGGCGGCGCCGCCCAGCGCGGAGACCGCGGCGAAGCCGACGACCCCGACGAGGAAGGCGGTCTTGCGGCCGAAGAGGTCCGCGATCCGGCCGCCGAGCAGCAGCAGCGAGGCGAACGCCAGCGCGTACGCGGTGACGATCCACTGCCGGTTGCCGTCGGAGAACCCGAGGTCCGCCTGGGCCGAGGGGAGGGCGATGTTCACGATGGTGGCGTCCAGCACCACCATGAGCTGGGCCAGGGCGACGACCGCGAGGATCCACCACTTCCTGGTGGAAGCGGGCGGCGCCGGCTCGGCGCCCGTGCGGGCGCCGTCCGTCAAGGTCTTCGAGGACATGGGGAACCACTCCAGGGCGTTCGGTGCGGTGGGAGCAGGCAGGGCAAAGAACACGTAAACGAAACTGTTTCGTACACATCGAGGCTAGACCACTTTCAGCGAAACGGCAAAGTTTCGTTAGCGGGGGTCGCCGGGGCGGCCGTAGCGTGGACCCCATGCCGGAACTCGCCGGAATCCACCATGTGAAGATCCCCGTCACCGACCTCGACCGGGCCCGCGACTGGTACGCCAGGGTCCTCGGCTTCCGGGTCACCCTCGAGTTCCCCGACGCCGAGGGTGTGCTGCGCGGGGTCGGCGGCCCGCTCCCGGGGCTGGGGGACACCCTGCTCGCCCTCCGGGTCAACCCGGAGGCGGCCCTCGGCTGCCGGAACTTCGATCCCGTGAGCTTCGCGGTCCGCGACCGGGCCGCGGTCGAGGCCTGGGCCGCCCACCTCGACGCGCTCGGCGTCCCGCACTCCCCCCTGATCGAGGCCACCCTCGGCCCGCTGCTCGTCTTCGACGACCCCGACGGCATCCAGCTCCACCTGTACGGCCGGGAGCAGTACGGCGTGGACCCCTCCGACCTCACGGGCGTCCATCTCACCCTGGACGACGGACGGCCCGCGGTCCGCTTCACCCGCACCTACGCCCATCCGGTCGCCCGCGTCTGGCGGTTCGTCACCGACCCGGCCGAACTGGCCCACTGGTTCCCGTCCCGGGTGGCGGTGGACCTGCGTCCCGGCGGCACGATCCACTTCAGCGGGGATCCGAACCTGCCCGAGTCGACCGGCAGGGTCCTCGCGGTGGACGCGCTCAGCCATCTGTCCTTCGCCTGGGGCGGCGACGAACTCCACTTCGATCTCGAACCCGACGGCGACGAACGCACCCGCCTCACCCTCACCGACGTCCTGGAACGCGCCGACGCCGCCGCGCGCAACGCCGCCGGCTGGGAGGTGTGCCTGGCCGCGCTGGACACCAGGGCGGCGGGTGGTCCGGCGGCCGCACCGGACGGGGGCACCCGATCCTGGGAGGCGTACTACCGGGCCTGTCTCGCGGCCGGCTTCCCCTCCGGGGCGCCGGTGCCCGGAGCGACCTGATCCACGGCGGCCCCCACAGTCTCCTGAGGCTACGTCAACTGCCGTCGCACCAGCTCGTGCAGCCGCCCGCCCGTGTCCGCGAGGAGCCGGGCGGGCGGCCCCTGCTGGGTGATCTTCCCGTTCTCCATCACGACGACCCGGTCGGCGTCCAGCACCGTCGACAGCCGGTGGGCGATGACGATCCGGGTGGCGTTCAGCTTGCGGGTGCTCTCCATGACCGTGCGCTGGGTGTCGTTGTCCAGGGCGCTGGTCGCCTCGTCGAAGAACAGGATGCGCGGCCGGCGGATGAGGGCCTGGGCGATCATCAGCCGCTGGCGCTGGCCGCCGGAGACCGAGCCGCTGCCGGAGACGATGGTGTGCAGCCCCATCGGCATCCGCCGGATGTCCTCCGCGAGCCCCGCCAGTTCGGCGGCCGCCATCGCCTCCTCCGGGGTGTAGGCCTCGGTGCCGCAGATGACGTCCAGGATCGACCCGGTGAACGGCTGCGCGTGCTGCAGCACCACACCGCAACTCCGGCGCACCGCCGACCGGTCGAGGGCGGCCAGGTCCTGGCCGTCGTAGAGGACACTGCCCGAGACCGGCCTGTCGAAGCCGATGAGCAGACGCAGCAGCGTCGACTTGCCGCAGCCGCTGGGGCCGACGACCGCCACGAACTCGCCCGGCCGGACCTCGAAGGAGACGTCGTCGAGGACGAGCGGGCCGTCGTCGGAGTAGCGGAAGGAGAGCCGCCGGGCCTCCAGGGCGCCGGAGAGCGGGGCCGGCCGGGTGCTCGCCGAGCGGACCTCCGGCGTCGCCTCCAGCACCGGGCGGATCTCCTCGAACAGCGGCAGCGCGCCCACCGCCGCCACGAAGGCGCCGGTCAGCGAGGTGACCGAGGTCAGCAGCAGTGTCATCGACGTGTTGAAGGTGAGGAAGTCCGCCGCCGACAGCGCGCCGCGCGCCGGACCGGCCAGCAGCATGAACATCAGCAGGGAACACAGCGGCAGGTACACCGCGCCCAGCACGGTGGTGAGGTTCTTGATCCGGCCGAGCCGCTGCTGGAGCTCACGGCTGCGCGCGAACCGTTCCGCCCAGGCCGCGTACGCGTAGTTCTCGGCGGCCGCCACCCGCAGCTTCGGCAGACCCCGCAGGGTCTGGAACGCCTGGTTGTTGAGCTGGTTGGAGAGCACCACCAGCCGCCGCTGCCACCGCACCTGCCACAGCCCGAGCCCCAGGAACACCCCCGCGATCACGACGAGCATGCCGATCGCCGCCAGCGCCATCGGCACGCTGTACCACAGCAGCAGCCCCAGGTTCATCGCGCCGACGGTCACCGACTGCGCCACCGAGGGGCCGAGCCCCGCCAGCAGCCGGCGGATCGCGCTGACGCCCATGGCGGCACTGGCCAGCTCACCCGTGGACCGCTCGGCGAAGAACGTCGTCGGCAGCCTCAACAGCCGGTCCCACACGGCCGGTTGGAGCGTCGACTCGATCCGGCCCTCCAGCCGCAGGATGGTGAGGTTCTGCAACAGCAGGAACGCCGCCGCGACCACCCCGCTGACCATCACGGCCAGACACATCTGCGCGATCGCCCCCGCCTGTGCCCTCGGCACGTACGCGCCGAGCACCTTGCCCGTCGCGATCGGCACCAGCGCCCCGATCGCCACCGTCACCAGCCCGCTCAGCAGCATGTTGCCCAGATCGCCGCCGGTGCCGCGCATGCTGAACCGCAGCAGGCCCAGCGGGCTCAAACCCCGTTCGGGCAGCGGCCGGTAGAACATCACGGCCCGCGGCTCGAACTCCTCGGCGTTCGCCTTCTCGACCGGGGTCTCCCGCCCGGTCGCCGGGTGGACGGCGACATACCCGCCGCGCCGCCAGAGCAGCGCGACCGGGGCCCCGGACAGCGCCCGGTGGCCGACCAGCGGGCCCACGTCGTCGCGCCACCAGCGCCCGTCGAGCCGTACCGCACGGGTACGCACCCGGGAGGCCAGGGCCACCTGCTCGACCGGGTCGAGACGGTCGTCACCGGCCCCCGCCCGCGCGGGCTCCGCGAGGACGATCCCGGCCGCCTCGGCGACCAGCCGGCAGGCGGCGAAGGTGGCGTCCGCGTCGGCGGGCGTGGTGCGCCGGCCCCCCTTGCCGCCGATCGCGGCGAGCAGGGTCCGGTCGGCCTGCGCCCGGACCGCCTCGCCCGCCTTGATCCCGGCGGCGGCACGCGTCTCGTGGGTGCGCTCCACCTGCTCGATCCAGCGGTCCAGCGTGGTCAGCAGGCGGTACTGCTGGTCGACCATGCTCTGCCACACCGCCGGGTCCATCAGCAGGTCGGCGGCCGCCTCCGCGCCGTAGAGGGAGCCGTACCGCACGCTCCCCGGCGGGACCTGCATCCAGAACACGTCGTCGTCGGTCACCTCGGCCGGCTGCTCCGAGGCCGTCGGTGCCTGGAAGAGGACGGTCAGACCGCGGCCGACGCCGAGCGCGAGCGCGTACTCCAGCGGGCTCGACGTCGGCGGCACGTACCGCGGGTTGCCGTACTCGTCGTAGGACCAGGTCTGGGTGCCGGCGGGCCGGTACAGCTCGCGCAGACCGATGCGGTGCACCACACAGTCGCGCGACGGGCGGGCGATCAGGGTGTGTTGCGGCCCGGAGACCGGACCGAGCAGCAGCGCGCCCGCCTCCAGACGGCCCAGGTGGTGCCAGTGGCCCTGCTGTTCGGCGTCCACCGCGAACAGGTCCAGGGCACCGGACGTGACCAGCCACAGCACCTGGGGGCCCTCGAGGTCGAGGCGGCCGAAGCCGGCGCAGTCGACGCGCGCACCCGTCCCGCCCAGCGCGCCGAGGACGACATCACCGTCCTGCACGGGACTCACCGCTCCCTGACCAGCGCCGCGTACGCCCCGCCGCGCGCGACGAGGTCCTCGTGCCGCCCGCGCTCGACGATCGTGCCGTGCTGGAGCACCACGATCTCGTCGCTGTCGCGGACCGTGCTCAGCCGATGGGCGATCACCACACAGGCGCAGCCGCGCCGGCGCAGGTTGTCCATCACGACCAGCTCCGTCTCCGCGTCCAGCGCGCTCGTCACCTCGTCCAGGACGAGGATGCTGGGCCTGCGCACCAACGCCCGCGCGATCTCCAGGCGTTGACGCTGACCACCGGAGAAGTTGCGGCCGTCCTGCTCGACCCTGGCGGTGATGCCGCCGGGCCGGCGCATGACGACGTCGTACAGCGCCGCGTCCCGCAGCGCCTCGACCACCGCGTCGTCCGGGATGGACGGGTCCCACAGCGCCACGTTGTCGCGGACGGTGCCCTCGAAGAGGAACACCTCCTGGTCGACGAAGGAGACGGAGGAGGCGAGCGCCCCGCGCGGGATGTCCTCCAGCCGCTGTCCGTCGATCCGGATCACGCCCTCCCAGGGCGTGTACAGACCGGACAGCAGCCGGGAGACCGTCGACTTCCCGCTGCCCGAGCCGCCGACCAGCGCCACCTGCTGCCCGGGGCCGACGCTCAGGTCGAACCCCGACAGCAGGGGCTTGTCCAGCGGGCTGTAGCCGAACGTGACGTCCTCCAGCTCGACATGCCCCCGGAGCCGGCGGGTGGAGTCGGCGCCCGTGCGACGGTCGTAGAGCGGGTCGGCGCGGAAGCTCTCCACGTCCTTGAGCCGGGCCACGTCCGCCGCGAAGTCCTGGATCCGGCCCGCCACCCCGTTGAGGCGGGTCAGCGGCGCCGTGAAACGGGCGACCAGCGCCTGGAAGGCGACCAGCAGCCCCACGGAGACATGGCCCTCGATGGCCCGCATCCCGCCGATCCACAGGATCAGCGCGCTGTTGAGGGTGGCGAGCGTCGGCGCGACCACGCCCAGCCAGGCGCTCGGCACCCCGAGCCGCTGCTGCTCCTCCAGCGTGGTGGCGTGCTGCCCCGCCCACTTGCGGAAGTAGCCGTCCTCCCCGCCGGTCGCCTTCATCGTCTCGATCAACTGCAGCCCGGTGTACGCCGTGTTGGTGAGCCGTGCGGTGTCCGCGCGCAGCTTCGCCGTCCGGGTCGCGCGCATCCGGACCACGATCCGCATGGCGACGACGTTCAGCAGCGCCACACCGATGCCGACGAACGTGAGCTGCGGGTCGTAGGTGTAGAGGAGGACCGCGTACAGGACGACGACGATCGCGTCCACGCCCGCCGAGGCCAGATCGCGGGCGAGGGTCTCGGCGACGGCGTCGTTCGACTGGAGGCGCTGCACCAGGTCGGCCGGGCTGCGCTGGGAGAAGAACGTCACCGGCAGCCGCAGCAGATGGCGCAGGAACCGGGCGCTGGAGAGCGTGGAGGAGATGATGCGGCCGTGGTGCAGGTTGGCCTGTTGCAGCCAGGTCAGCGCGACCGTCAGCAGGACACAGGTGCCCATGGACGCGAACAGCACCCCCAGCAGCGAGGTCTGACCGCCGATCAGGAACAGGTCGATGTAGGTCCGGCTCAGCGCCGGGACGGCGGCACCGACCAGCACCAGCAGCAGACTCGCCAGCACCGCGGCCGGCAGGGTGCCCGCCGTGCCGCGCAGCCGGGCCGGCATCGCGCCCAGCACCCCCGGCCGGCGTCCGCCGCGTTCGAACCCCTCGCCGGGCTCCAGCACCAGCACGACACCGGTGAAGCTGCCGTCGAAGTCCTCCATCGGCACGAACCGCCGCCCCTTGCCGGGGTCGTTGACGTACACGCCCCGGCGGCCGAAGCGGCGGCCCATGCCGTCGTAGACGACGTAGTGGTTGAACTCCCAGAACAGGATGGCGGGCGCCCTCACCTCGGCGAGGGCCGCCAGGTCCATCTGCATGCCCTTGGCCGTCAGGCCGTAACCCCGCGCCGCCTTCAGCAGGTTGCCGGCGCGCGAGCCGTCGCGCGAGACACCGCACGCGATGCGCAGTTCCTCCAGCGGGACATGCCGGCCGTAGTGGCCGAGGACCATCGCGAGGGAGGCGGCGCCGCACTCCACGGCCTCCATCTGCAGCACGGTCGGGGTGCGGACCGTCTTCGTACGGCTCCTGGGGACCGTGCGCCGGGGCGGCGCCGCGCGCCGTCGGCTCCGGGTCCGCTCGGCGGTGGTCACGGAAGCAGCCAATCGACGGGGCGCTGGTCGGCCAGCCGGATCGAACCGGTGGCCATGGTCATGGAACCGATCGTGTACGGCGGCCCGTCCGCCGACGACCACCGGTAGCCGCTCTTCGTGGACGCCGACGTGTCGAGCCGTACGAGCACCGCCACCGGACGTCCGTCCTCGGTGAACTGCTCGCCGAGCCGGCTGTCGCCGAGGAACGCGGAGATCTGCTGCGCCGACTGGGCCGTACGGTCCACCGACTTCACATGGCCGCGCAGCACGCCGTACTCCTGGGCGGGCACGGTCTGCACGGTCAGGTCGACGGCCGCGTCCTCGGGGATCGACGCGGCGTTCCGGGCCGGTACGTACACCGTCGCGTACAGCGGGTCGTCGGCGCCCGCGACCTTCTCCACGGCCGCGACGTTCGCGCCGGTGGAGAGGATCTGGCCGAGCGTGACGGCGAGGGCGGTGATCCGGCCCGCGGCGACCGTGCGCACGACGGCCTCCCCGTCGGCCGTACGGACCTTCAGCACGGGGGAGTCGGCGGGCAGCCGTTCGCCCTCCTTGGCGAGGACGGCGGTGACCTGGCCGGCGGCCGGGCTCTGCAGGAGGTAGCTGCCCTCGCCGTGGGTGAGGACGGCGGGCGCGCTCACCGTGGAGGCGACCGAGCCGGTCACCGCCCACCCGGAGGCGGCCGCCAGGACGGCGACGGTCACGGCCAGCACCAGCCGGCCCTGTGGGCGCGCGAAACGCACCGGCAGGTCGAGTTCCTCCGGTGACTGGAGCTTGGCGAGGGCCTGTTGGCGGAACTGCACGGGCTTCTCTCGAGGGGTCGGGACGCCGACGAGTCCCGGAGCCGGGTGGGGGCTCCGGGACTCGGGAGGTCACACGGGGTGTGATCAGAGACCGGCGACCAGGTTGGCGACCGGGGCGGTGCTCAGGCCGGTGACGCCCTCGACGGTGCCGACGGCCGTGTTGACCAGGCCGGAGACCGGGGCGATGCCGTCCACCAGGCCCGTGACGGTGCCGAGGGCGTTCACGGACAGACCGCCGGAGACGTTGTCGAGGTCCGCGTCGGAGATCTCGACGGTCTCAACCTGGGGGGTGGAGTTCATGGGGGAACTTCCCTTCATATGGATATCTCACAAGGGGGGAGCGGCCCCCTCTGGGGACAGATGACGGCCGCGACCGTCAGGGCCGAACCCCCGTTTCCGGGAGGCGTCCGAACCCTGCGGTGCGATGGATGAAAGCAGGTCCGCCGGGCCCGCTTCCAATCAATCACCGGCCTCACCTGGGAACTTGCGGCACTCCGGCGGCAAACGGTGCAGGCGCGCGCACGACTTGTCGCCGACTCCTTCACGACTTTGGCCGGATTCGCTCGGATGAGCGGCGGGGGCTGTCGCGGCGAATCCGACACTCCTGCCCCAATGGCGTGTGCGACCCCCGGGAGTTGTGCAGAATCCCCGCTTCCGGTGACCCGGTTGGGCAATCGGTGTGCAGATTCTCCGACGACCGCCGAGCGTGACGGCCTGCTCACCGTGCGTGGTCCGGCGCCGCGGCCGGAGCTGTCGGGATCGAGACATCCGATCAAGCCGACGCTGTGGGGGGCCTGTGCGCCTGGCGGGATGTCGACGGTCGTGTCCTGGAAGGATCCCGTCTGCTTCGCGGGCGGTCGTCGCGGTATGGGCGGTTCCCTCCCCATGGCCCGGTCAGGACACGGTCATGGCCGATTCCGCATTGCGCAAAGGCAATTGGCAAACGCGATTGAACGCACCCCGTGCAGCCCGCGTACTCATGGCCAACCAGGCGCCGCTGTACGGAGCTGTCGACGACCGGCAGCCAGACCCCGTCCCCCAGGAGGTCGAGTTTTTTGAGTCACAAGCGAGTTACGAAGCGCAAGGCCATCATCGCGGTCGGTGGTGTCGCGGCGCTCGGAGCAGCGGCCATCCTGCTTCCCCAGGCCAACGCCTCCCAGGACGGCTCCAACAACGCCGCCTCCGTCAAGACCCTGAAGTCGGGCGACGCCTCGGACCTCGCCGCACAGCTCGAGGAGCTGCTCGGTGACGCCTTCGCCGGTTCGTACTACGACTCCGACGGCCAGCAGCTCGTGATCAACGTCGTGAACGTCGACGGCGACGACAACAACGTCATCGTCCAGGCCGAGAAGGCCGGCGCCAAGGTCCGCCAGGTGGAGAACAGCGCGGCCGAACTCGCGGCCGCCGCCAAGACGCTGAAGGCGGAGGCGACCCTCCCCGGCACCGCCTGGGCCGTCGACCCGAAGACGGACAAGATCCTGGTCACCGCCGACTCCACGGTCACCGGCAACAACTGGGACAAAATCCAGTCCACGGTCGCGAAGCTCGGGTCGGGCATGGCGACCCTCAAGAAGTCGGCCGGCACCTTCTCCACGAAGGTCTCCGGCGGTGACGCCATCTTCGCCCAGGCGGAGGGCGGCACGGTCCGCTGCTCCCTCGGCTTCAACGTCACCGCGAGTGACGGAAGCCCGGCCTTCCTGACCGCCGGCCACTGCGGTGTGGCCGCCAAGCAGTGGTCCGACTCCGAGACCGGCCAGCCGATCGCCACGGTCGACCAGGCGACCTTCCCCGGCGACGGCGACTTCGCACTCGTGAAGTACGACGACCCGAACACCGAGGCGCCGAGCGAGGTCAATGTCGGCCAGCAGACCGTCGCCATCTCGCAGGCCGCCGACGCGGTCGTGGGCACCCAGGTCTTCCGGATGGGCAGCACCACCGGCCTCAACGACGGCCAGGTGCTCGCCCTCGACGCCACGGTCAACTTCCAGAGCGAGACCGACCCCAACGGCGTCGACACCGTCAACGGCCTCATCCAGACGAACGTCTGCGCCGAGCCCGGCGACAGCGGCGGCCCCCTGTTCACCCAGGACGGCCAGGCGATAGGCCTGACCTCGGGCGGCAGCGGTGACTGCCAGGCCGGCGGCGAGACCTTCTTCCAGCCGGTGACCACCGCCCTGCAGGCGACCGGCGCGACCCTCGGTGACGGCGGCGGTGTCGGCGCCGGAGACGGGGTCGGCGGTGACAACGCCGGTGCGGGTGCCGTGGACGAGAACGGTGACGGTATCGACGACAACACCGGCGAGGCCGTCCAAGGCGGCGACGACAACGCCGGCGTGGGTGCCGTGGACGAGAACGGTGACGGTATCGACGACAACACCGGCGAGGCCGTCCAGGGCGGCGACGACAACGCCGGTGCGGGTGCCGTGGACGAGAACGGTGACGGTATCGACGACAACACCGGCGAGGCCGTCCAGGGCGGCGACGAGGCCGGCAACGGCCAGGAGGCCGGCAACGGCGCCCAGGACCAGAACGGCGCCGACGCGCAGGACAACAACGGTGTCGAGGGCGGCTCGGGCGTGAACGAGTCGCACTGACACCGCGTCAGCACACGCTGACCACCGGAACCAAGTGAACGGTCCGGCCCTCCGGCGGGGGCCGGACCGTTCACGTCCGGCTGGTCACCGATCCCCGGCCCGCAGCAACAGCAGCGCCACGTCGTCGATCCGCTCCTCGGCCGCCGCGTACGGCCTCACCAGCTCGTCGGCCAGCTCCTCCAGCGGACGGTCGCCGACCGCGCCCAGCCGCCGCCCCAGAGCGGCGACCGCGTCCTCGATGTCCACCCCCGGTGTCTCGATCAGCCCGTCGGTGTACAGCGCGAGGACACAACCGGGGGCGAGTTCCACCTCCGTCGTCGGATACGTCGCCGCCCCGTCGATGCCCAGCAGCGGACCGCCCGCGAGGTCGAGGACCCGCACCTGTCCGTCCGCCCGGCGCAGCAGCGGCGGGGGATGCCCGGCCCGCGCCATCACCGCCCGGCCGTGTTCCGGGTCCAGCCGCAGATACAGACAGCTCGCGAACAGCTCCGACCCCAGGTCGATCAGCAGCCGGTTGGTGCTGCGCATCACCTCCGCCGGCTCCTGCCCGACGGTCGTGTACGCCCGTACGGCCGTCCGGAGCTGGCCCATCAGCCCGGCCGCCGTCACGTTGTGGCCCTGGACGTCCCCGATCACCGCCGCCGCCTGCGGCCGGGACGGCACCAGGTCGTAGAAGTCGCCGCCGATCTCCATGCCCCGGGTGGCCGGCAGATAGCGGGCGGTCGCCTGCACACCGGGCAGCGGAGGCAGCGAGTGGGGGAGGAGGGCCGCCTGCAGGCCGTGCGCGAGCTGGTGCTTGACGTCGTAGAGCAGGGCCCGGTCCAGGGCCTGCGCGATCAGCCCGGCCAGACTGGTCAGCACCGCCCGCTCGTGCGTGGAGAACTCGTGCGGTTCCGCGTACGTCAGCACACACGCGCCCACCGGGCGGCCCGAGGCGATCAGCGGCAGGTACGCCCAGGCCGCGAAGCCGTCCGGGGTGGAGCGCTTGGCCGGATACAGCTGCTCCAACTGCCGCCGGGACGCGAAGAACGCCGGGACGCCGTGGGCGACGGCGTGCGCGCCCGGCGTCCCGGCCGACAGCGGCATCCCGTCGAACCGCTCCACCACCCGCGGGTCGGGATACCCGTGATGGCCCAGCACGTGCAGCCGGCCCGCCCGCGCCCCGAGCAGCGCCAGCGCCTGGCTGCCCACGGTCGGCGCGATCTCGTCCGCGACCAGACCCACCACGTCCTGCACGGTCACCGTCTCGGTCAGCGCCCCCGCGAGGCTCAGCGCCTGCGACATCGACACCAGCCGGGTCGGCGCGTCGCCCGGACGGGCCGGCGACGGCCGGGGCTCCGAGACGTTGCGGGCCCGGGTGATCCGCACACTGATCCCCGTGGTGCTCGGATACAGCCGGAACGACAGCCAGTCCGAGGGCGGCCGCAGCGCCACGAACGACACGGGTGCCTGACCGATCAGCGCCGCCCGGTAGCGCTCCTCGTACGAGGGATCGTTGAGCCAGGGCACCGCCGCCCACAGCTGCACCCCGAGCAGCCGTTGCACCGGCGCCCCGAGCAGTTCCGCCGCCGCCGCGTTGGCGAAGCCCACCCGCCCGCTCAGGTCCAGCGAACACAGCCCGTACGGCAGCCGGGCCACCATCCGGGCCGCCTCCACGGTGCCGAGGGTGTCCGCGGTGCCGCCGATCGACCACGCGTCCATCAGATCCGACTCGACCCGCAGCGTACGGTTCTCCGCCACCGTCCGCTCCAGTCGCACCGCCAGCCGCTCGCAGCCCGCCGTCAGCTCCTCGCGCTCCCGCTCGGACAGCTCCGGCGGATGCGAACTGGGCCAGGTCACGTACACCGCGCCGTACGCCCGCGCCTCCGTCGCCACCGGCATCGCCGCCAGCGCGAAGGGGTACGGCAGCACGACCGCGATCCGGGGATAGCGGCGGGCCATGTCCTCCTCCCCGCCGACCCACACCAGCCGCCGTTCCCGCACCGCCTCCGCCACCGGGATCGGCGCGTTCAGGCCGACCCGCTCCCAGGGCGCCGCGAACGAACGGGGCAGGCCCGCGGTCACCGCCATCTGGAGCACCGGTTCGTCGCCCGGCCGCAGATACACCGCACCCGAGTGCGCGCCGACCGCGTCCATCATCGAGGTCAGCGCCAGGGACAGCAGCGGCCTGCCCACCGGCGACCGCACGGGTGCGGTCGCCTGACCGGCCTCCAGCCCGTCGGACACGGCGACCACCTCCTCGGTCCACCGGCCACCCCGGGTTCCGGCTCCAAATCTGCCCCCAGACGGCCCACGGCGCACGGCGAACGCGCGGCGGGCGGGGCGACGCAGGCGCGGCAGGGCGCGCGGCGCGGGGAAAGCGGTGGCGGCGGGGGTGGTCGTGCGCTCCGGAGGGGCTGCGCGGCGGTCTCATACGCGCTGTAATTGCGGACGTGGCCAGTGAGGGTGCTGCGGGGCGCGGAAGGGGACCCGTGCGTGCCGAAATCGCCCTCAAGACGATCACGGCCGATCCCGCCTCCCCGGAGCGGGTGCGGCGCGTCCTCGAACAGGCGCTCGTCTTCACGGGAGCCTCCCTCGCCGCCGTGTACACCGCCGGCGAGGACGGCGGACCCCTGCGGCTGACCGAGTCGGCGGGCGTGCCCGGGGCCCTGTACGGGCTGCGCGAGAGCTACCCCGCCGACGGGCGCTCCCCGGTCGCCGACGCCCACCGCACCGGACGCCCGGTGTGGCTGGGACCGGAACACCTCGCCGAGGGTGCCCCGGAGTGGCGGATGTCCGTCCGCGACGTCCATCTGGCGGCGCTGCCCGTGCCCGGCGGCCGGGACGGTCCGCTGCTCGCCGTCAGCGACCGCCCCGCCGGCTTCGACGACGACGACCGCGCCTGTCTCGCCCTCGTCGCGGAGGCCCTCGCCGCGCCCGCGCTCCCCACCGCCGACACGGAGGGCGCAGCGGGCGCCGGCTCCTTCGGTCTCGCCATGGACACCGGCCGGGTCGAGGTCGGCGACACCCTGCTGGAGCTGTTCGGCATGGGCCGGGAGGACTTCGACGGCCGGGTGGAGACCCTGCTCGCCCGCACGGTCCCCGAGGACCTGCCCTCGCTGATGTCCGTCGTCGAGGCCGACCACATGTCGATCGGCGAACGCGAACTGGAGTTCCGGGTCCTGCAGCCCGACGCCCCGCCCCGCTGGCTGCGGCTGCGCGGCCGGCTCCTGCCCGGCGGCGAGGACCGGCCGCCCCGGCTCGTCGGCACCGTCGCCGACGCCTCCACCCTGCGCGCCGAGGTCACCGACGTGGCGCGGGTCCAGCGCCTGGCCGCCGCCCTCGCCACCGCCGGCACCGTACGGGACGTCAGCCAGGCCGTCGTCACCGCGCTGCGCGAGCCGCTGCGGGCCGACCGGATCGCGCTCGCCGAGCTGGAGAACGAACGCCTCGTCGTCATCGTCCTCGACCCGCCCGACCCCGAGGCCTGGCCCGAGCTGTGGCGCTCGGAGTGGCGCGGCGAGTGGCCCGACGCGCCCGTGCGCGCCATGCCCACCCTCGCGGCCGCGCTGCGCGGGGGCCGCGCCCGGATCTGGCCCGCCGGCGCCGGTGCACTGGAACCCGCCCTCGCCGAGGTCGGCCCCGGCGGCCTCGCCGTCCTCCCGCTGCCCGCCGCGGGCCGTATGGCGGGCGCCTGTCTCATCGGCTGGGACAGCCCGCACGACTTCGGCCCCGAGGAACGCGCCCTGCTCACCGCCTCCGCCGGGCTCGCCGGACAAGCCCTGCTGCGCGCCCACGCCTTCGACGCCGAGCACGAACTCGTCGGCATGCTCCAGCGCCAGCTCCTTCCGCGCCGGCTGCCCGCGCTCCCCGGCGGGGTCGCCGTCGCCCGCTATCTGCCCGCCACCGCCGGACTGGAGGTCGGCGGCGACTGGTACGACGTGATCCCGCTCCCCGACCACCACGTGGCCCTCGTCATCGGCGACGTCCAGGGCCACAGCGCCGCCGCCGCCACCCTGATGGGCCAGATGCGCACCGCCCTGCGCGCCTACGCAGCAGAGGGCCACCCCCCGGACGTGGTCGTCGCCCACGCCAACCGGCTCCTGACGGAGCTGGAGACCGACCTGTTCGCCACCTGCGCCTACGTCGACATCGACATGGAGTCGGGCACCGGCTGGTGCGTGCGCGCCGGACACCCGCCACCGGTGCTGCGCCACCCGGACGGATCGACCGAGCTCGCCGAGGGCGAGGGCGGTCCCCCGCTCGGCGTACTGGACCGCACCGAGTTCCCGATGACCCCGCTGCGGCTGCTGCCCGGCACGGTCATCGCCCTGACCACGGACGGGCTCGTGGAGTCCGCCGCCCTCGACATCGACACCGGACTGGCCCGGCTCGCCGAGGAACTGTCCGCCTCCGACCCCGCCGACCTGGGCCTCGTCGCCGACGCCCTGCTCGGCGGCGCCCACCGCGCCGACGACGTGGCCCTGCTGCTGATGCGCTACGACGGCATGGCCGTCAAGCCCCTGCGCGAGGGCTGGACCGTGTGGCGGGTGCCGGAGGCGGCCCGGCAGGCCCGCCGCTTCACCCGGCGCACCCTGCGCTCCTGGGGGGTGTCCGGGGACGCCGTGGACACCGTCCTGCTCGTGGTCTCCGAACTCGTCACCAACGCCCTGGTGCACACCGACGGCCGGGTCCGCCTCGACCTCACCCTCGTCAACAACCGGCTGCGGGTCGCCCTCACCGACACCTCGCCCCGTACGCCCGTCAAGCCCAACCTCGGCTGGGAGGCCACCGGTGGCCGCGGCATCCTCCTCGTGGAGGCCGTCTCCGAGGCCTGGGGCACCCTCCCGGTCAGCGGCGGCAAACAGGTCTGGGCCGAGGTGCCCGTCGAGGGCTGACGTGTCCGTACCACCGGTACGGGTACTCGCCCCTCCGTGGTGCCACGGAAGACGCTCCGTGGGCCACCCGAAAGGTGATGAGACCCCGTGACCTCGCACATCGAGGAGAAGACCGCCGTACGCCGGGCGGAGACCGGCTGGGCCCGTGCCCGCCGGCTGCGCCGCGACCTGTGGGCCCTGCGTACGTGCCTGCCCGCCCGCGTCGGCCCCGGCACACCGCCCGGGATGCGCTCCGGCCCGGAATGGAACATCGTCAGGGGTGAGGACTGAACGACACGTAACCCCACGATCCGGGCATCCGGGCGTCCCGGGAGCAGAGGTGAGGCGATGAAGGCTCTCGTGCTGTCCGGCGGTGCCGGTACCCGACTCAGGCCGATCACCCACACCTCGGCCAAACAACTCGTCCCCGTGGCCAACAAGGCCGTGCTCTTCTACGGCCTGGAGTCGATCGCCGCCGCGGGCGTCACCGAGGTGGGGGTGATCGTCGGCGACACGGCCGACGAGATCCGCGAAGCCGTCGGCGACGGCTCCCGCTTCGGGCTCGCCGTCACCTACATCCCGCAGGAGCGGCCCCTCGGCCTCGCCCACGCGGTCATGGTGGCCCGCGACTACCTCGGCGACGACGACTTCGTGATGTACCTCGGCGACAACTTCATCGTCGGCGGCATCACCGACCTCGTCGACGAGTTCCGCCGGACCCGCCCCGACGCCCAGATCCTCCTCACCCGCGTCCCCGACCCGCGCGCCTTCGGCGTCGCCGAGCTCGACGCGGACGGTCAGGTCGTCGGCCTGGAGGAGAAACCCGAACGGCCCAAGAGCGACCTCGCGCTCGTCGGCGTCTACCTCTTCACCCCGGCCATCCACGCCGCCGTACGCGCCATCCGCCCGTCCCGGCGCGGCGAACTGGAGATCACCCACGCCCTCCAGCGGCTCCTCGACGAGGGCGCCGACGTGCGCTCCACGATCATCAAGGGCTACTGGAAGGACACCGGGAACGTCGTCGACATGCTGGAGGTCAACCGGACCGTCCTGGAGGGCCTCGAACCGAGGATCGACGGCGAGGTCGACGAGGCCTCCGAGACCGTCGGCCGCGTGGTCGTCGAGGCGGGCGCCCGGATCGTCAACTCACGGCTCGTCGGACCCGTCGTCATCGGCGCGGGCACCGAGGTCCGCGACTCCTACGTCGGCCCCTTCACCTCCGTCGCGGAGAACTGCCGGATCACCGACAGCGAGCTGGAGTTCTCCATCGTGCTGCGCGACTCCTCCATCGACGGCGTGGGCCGGATCGAGAACTCCCTGATCGGCCGACATGTGGAAGTCACCCCGGCGCCCGGCGTGCCGAGTGCCCACCGTCTCGTCCTCGGCGACCACAGCAAGGTACAGATCCACACATGAACCTCCTCGTCACCGGAGCCGCCGGATTCATCGGCTCCACGTACGTCCGCGGCCTCCTCGCCCGCGACAGCGCCCTCGACGTCACCGTCCTGGACAAGCTCACCTACGCGGGCACCCTCACCAACCTGCCCGTCGGCCACCCCCGCCTGGAGTTCGTGCAGGGCGACGTCTGCGACGCCGACCTCGTCGACAAGCTGACCGCCGGAGCCGACCAGATCGTCCACTTCGCCGCCGAGTCCCACGTGGACCGCTCCATCGAGGGCGCCGCGACGTTCGTCCGCACCAATGTGCTCGGCACCCAGACCCTGCTCGACGCGGCCCTGCGGCACGGCGTCGGACCGTTCGTGCACGTCTCCACCGACGAGGTCTACGGCTCCATCGAGACCGGCTCCTGGCCCGAGAGCCACCCCCTCGGCCCGACCTCGCCGTACTCCGCCTCCAAGGCCTCCTCCGACCTGATCGCCCTCGCCTACCACCGCACCCACGGCCTGGACGTCCGCGTCACCCGCTGCTCCAACAACTACGGCCCCCACCAGTTCCCCGAGAAGGTGATCCCGCTGTTCGTCACCAACCTCCTGGACGGCGAGCGGGTCCCCCTCTACGGCGACGGACGCAACGTGCGCGACTGGCTGCACGTCGAGGACCACTGCCGGGGCGTCGACCTCGTACGGACCCAGGGCCGCCCCGGCGAGGTCTACAACCTCGGCGGCGGCACCGAGCTCAGCAACCGCGAGCTGACCGTCCTGCTGCTGGAGGCCTGCGGCGCCGACTGGGACCGCGTCGACCACGTGCCCGACCGCAAGGGCCACGACCTGCGCTACAGCGTCGACTGGACCAAGGCCCGCACCGAACTGGGCTACCGGCCCCACCACGACTTCGCGAGCGGCCTCGCCGACACCGTCGCCTGGTACCGCAACCACCGCGACTGGTGGGAGCCGCTGAAACGGGGAGCGCACACCGCATGAGATGGCTCGTCACCGGCGCCGGCGGTCTGCTCGGCCGCGACACCGTCGAGGAACTGGCCCGGCGCGGCGAGGACGTGACCGGGCTCGACCACACCGGCCTGGACATCACCCGCCCGGAGCAGGTGGACCGGGCCTTCGCCGCGCACCGCCCCGACCTGGTCGTCAACTGCGCCGCGTACACCGCCGTCGACGACGCCGAGACCGACGAGGCCCGCGCCCTGCGGATCAACGGCGACGGCCCCCGGCTGCTCGCCCGGGCCTGCGCCGCGCACGGCGCCCGCCTGATCCACGTCTCCACCGACTACGTCTTCGCCGGGGACGCCACCACCCCCTACCCCGAGGACCACCCCCCGGCCCCGCGCACCGCCTACGGCCGCACCAAACTCGCCGGCGAGCGGGCCGTTCTCACCGCGCTCCCGGACGCCTCGGTCGTCCTGCGCACGGCCTGGCTCTACGGCGTCCACGGCCCCAGCTTCGTGCGCACCATGCTCGGTCTGGAGGCCCGCCGGGACACCCTCGACGTGGTCGACGACCAGCGCGGCCAGCCGACCTGGAGCGCCGACGTCGCCACCCGCATCGCCGACCTGGGCCCGCGCACCGGCCGTACCGCCACCGGGATCCTGCACGCCACCGCCGCGGGCGAGGCGAGCTGGTACGAGCTGACCCGCGAGATCTTCCGGCGGATCGACGCCGACCCCGACCGGGTGCGCCCCACCACCAGCGACGCCTTCCCCCGGCCCGCCCCGCGCCCCGCCTACAGCGTGCTGGGCCACGCCCGCTGGTCCGAGACCGGCCTTCCTCCCCTGCGGGACTGGCGCGCCGCCCTGCACGAAGCACTGCCGCTCATCCGCAAGGAGACCCAAGGAGTCCGTTCGTGAAACGCCATGAGTTCCTGCGGGAACTGCACAAGGTCACCGCCAACCGCAACTACCTGGAGATCGGGGTCAACGACGGCCGCAGCCTGCGTCTGTCCCGTGTTCCCAGCATCGCCGTCGACCCCGCGTTCAAGGTGACCTGCGAGATCCGCTGCGACGTCCATCTGGTGCAGGCCACCAGCGACGACTTCTTCGCCCGCGACAACCCGCTCCAGCACCTCAAGGGCGGCCGGCACCCCTGGCGCAACCTGCGGCGCGGCCGCCGGCCCCTCGGCCACTGGCGGCGCACCACCCTCGACCTCTCCTTCATCGACGGCATGCACCTGTTCGAGTACGCGCTGCGCGACTTCATCAACGTCGAGCGGCACTCCGACTGGTCGAGTGTGATCGTGTTCGACGACATGCTGCCGCGCAGCGTCGACGAGGCGGCCCGCGACCGCCACACCACCGCCTGGACCGGCGACGTCTTCAAGGTCACCGAGATCCTGAACCGGTACCGCCCCGACCTCGTCACGGTCCTCGTCGACACCCGGCCCACCGGTCAGCTCGTCGTCTTCGGCGCCGACCCGCGCAGCCGGGTCCTGAGCCGGAAGTACGACGAGATCCTCGCCGAGTACGACGTGCCCGACCCGCAGAAGGTCCCCGAGAGCGTCCTGGACCGCGTTCGCGCGATCCCCCCGGAGACCCTGCTGGAGGCCGGCTTCTGGCGCCCCCTGACCCGAGCCCGCAACCGGGGCCTCCCCCGAGCCAAGGGCTGGGACGCACTGCGCGCCACCCTCGGCCACCTCACACCCGACGCCTGACCCAACGCCCCTGCAACTTCGGGGGCGCGGGCGAACTACGCGTGGTTTTCCAGGACAGCGCCTGCCTTGTCAGGGTCGCGGGGAACTGCGCGACCAAGCCACGACGCATCCGCACCCGAACAACCGCCTTAGCGCCCCGAAAGGGGCGCGGGGAACGGCGCGACCGAGCCACGACGCATCCGCACCCGAACAACCGCCTCAGCGCCCCGAAAGGGGCGCGGGGAACGGCGCGACCAGGCCACGACGCATCCGCACCCGAACAACCGCCTCAGGGCCCCGAAGGGGGCGCGGGGAACGGCGCGACCAAGCCACCACGCAGCCGCACCCGAACAACCGCCTCAGCGCCCCGTAAGGGGCGCGGGGAACGGCGCGACCAAGCCACCACGCAGCCGCACCCGAACAACCGCCTCAGCGCCCCCCGCCCCGCACCACACGACCAAGCACCCGGTGCACAAGCCGCCGCACCCGCCGCCCCAGCCGCCGCAGCCCCCCGGGCCGCGGCGCCGGCACGACCCGCACCCCGTCCGCCCCGACCCGCAGCGCCACCGCCAGGGGATGGAACCGCGCGTCCGGCCCGTCCGGCGTGAGGCACAGCGCCATGCGCCAGGTGCGCCCGCCGAGGTCGGCGACCGGCACCCCGGCCTCCAGCCGCCCCCCGGGCAACAGCACCGCGGGCACGTCGTGGGATCCCGGCCCGCTCAGCCGCAGCAGCGCCCCCGTGCGGACGGGCACATACAGCGGCAGGTCCACACCGATCCGCTCCCCGGCGACCGAGACGTCCCCGGGCACCAGCCGGCCGAGGCCCAGCCGCCTGCCCGCGCGGCCGACGTCCAGGGCGAGACTGGCGTGCCGGTCGGTCCAGTACGGCAGGATCACCCGTCCCGCCACGACTCCGGCCGGCGGGGCGGGACGGTCGTGGCGGGGCGCCGGGCCCAGCCGCAGCTCCTTCGTCCAGCCGCCGAGCCCGACCCGCACATACGCGTCCCACAGCCCGTCGCCCGGCAGCACCGCCCGGTCCGCGGGGTCGACGGTCGCCGTCCCCCGCAGCACCAGCCGCACCCGGCTGCCGTCCCCGGCCGGAACCGTCTCCCGGACCACCTCCACCGGATGGAAGTACTGCGCCGCGCTGGCCCGGTCGCGCAGCAGCAGGTCGGGCCGGGCCCTGCCGAACCGGCCGACCGTGTCCTCGCCGAGCCACCGCACCGCCTCCCCGACGTCCCTCGGCGGCCACTGCGGGGAGCCCCCGGCGGCCGGGAACGTCATCGGTCCGCCGTCGTGCGTCAGCTCGGCGGCGAACGCCAGCCGCAGCACCCCGTCCTCCCAGCGGACGTCCTCCGGGTCGACGGTGAGCGCCACCCCGGCCTCCCACTCGGCGAACGCGACGACGTCGTCGTAACGCCCGTCCGCCACCAGTGCGGCCACCACCCGCTGGGTGGGCTGCAGCGGTGCCGCGACGCCCGGGCCGAAGCGCTCCACGACCACCGCGTGGATCTCCGCGAAGAGCTCCTTGCGGTAGGCCTCGGGCAGGTTCAGGAATTTCCGGCCGCGCAGCCGCTCCACCATCTCCACACGGAGCCAGCGCCGGAAGAGCCGGTCGCGCAGGGGGCCCGGCTCGGTGTACTTCTCGACGACGTCGAGGGCCTCACGGAGGTTCTTGAAGTACCCGGCCGGGTCGAAGCGCTGGAAACCCGCGTTCGCGTCGTCGTCGCGGCGTACGTGGTAATAGCAGACGTAGTCGGAGAGCACCGACACGTTGTCCGCGCGCAGATAGGCCTCGGTGACGAAGACATGGTCCTCCAGGCGCCGCCGCCCCTCCGGGAAGCGCAGCCCGGTGCGCTCCAGGAACGCCCGGCGGACCATCTTGTGCGGGGTCAGGCTGTCGATCAGCGGCGCGTTCTCGACGCTCGCCTTCGGCCGGTTCACCCGGAACAGCTCCACCGGCACCCCGCGGCCCCGGCCGACCATCTTCCCGACGACGACATCGGCGTCGTGGGCGACCCCGTACGCGTACATCCGCTCCAGGGCCTCGTCGCCGAGGTGGTCGTCGTTGTCGACGAACATGACGTACTCGCCCCGGGCGGCGTCGATGCCGACGTTGCGGGGCTTGCCCGACCAGCCGGAGTTCTCCTGGTGGATGACCCGCACCCGGGGGTCCTCGGCGGCGAGCGCGTCGAGACGCGCCGGGGTGGCGTCGGTGGAGCCGTCGTCCACGAAGATCACTTCGTACGCGTCGGGCGGCAGTGACTGCCGGAGCAGCGACGCGACACAGTCCTCGATGTAGGGACCGGGGTTGTAGACGGGGACGATGACGCTGACCTTGACCGGCATCGGGCTCCTGGCCCCCTCTGGATCTGTGCCGCAGGGCGGTTGGCGCGTGGCCCGATGCTAACTCCGCCGCCGCTCGGTCACCTGTCCTGTTCCCCGAGCGTTCATGAGCCGTTGCCCGCCGTTGCGGGGTACGGGGGCCGTGGAGCCGACTTCCGGCCTTGGTCCGGTCGGGGGAAGCGGCGCCCGCACGCGCGTAGCCTGGCCCCGTGCGACTGCTGCTGATGTCCGACACCCACCTCCCCCGGCGCGCCAAGGCGCTCCCGGAGCCGCTGCTCGACGAGCTGCCCGAGGCGGACGTCGTCGTGCACGCGGGGGACTGGGTCGACACGGCCACCCTCGACCTGTTGCAGGCCCGCAGCCGACGGCTGATCGGGGTGTACGGCAACAACGACGGCCCCGCACTGCGCGCGCGGCTGCCCGAGGTGGCCCGCGCCGACCTGGGCGGGCTGCGCTTCGGCGTGGTCCACGAGACCGGCCCCGCCCAGGGCCGCGAGGCCCGCTGCGCCGCCCGCTTCCCCGACCTCGACGTCCTCGTCTTCGGCCACAGCCACATCCCCTGGGACAGCACCGCACCCGGCGGACTGCGGCTGCTCAACCCGGGCTCCCCGACCGACCGCCGCCGCCAGCCGCACTGCACCTACCTCACGCTCTCGGTGGCCGACGGCCGGCTCACGGACGTCGTCCTGCACCGGCTGCCGCCCCGCTGAACCCCGGTGACGCGAAAACCGGGCCGCGCCCGGCCGATACGGTCCGGGGCGGCCCGGCTGCTGCGAGTCTGCTGTGCTTCACGGACCTCCTTCCGTGGCGGGGATGGATGAAGGTGCGACTACCCAGCCCCCGCCGGTCCCACACACCCGGATTGTCATAAATTCATCAGATTTTTGGGGGTGGTCGATGGTCGGAGGGCGGCCGTGCCCGGTCGTGGATCGCGCCCACCGTTCCCGTCAGCGGAGCGCCCGTGCCGCCCCAGCGCAGCGCGACGATCTCGGCGGCCACCGACACCGCGACCTCCTCGGGCGTCCGGGCGCCGAGGTCCAGCCCCACGGGTGAGCGCAGCCGGGCCAGCTCCCGTTCGTCCAGCCCCGCCTCCACGAGCCGCCGGCGCCGGTCGTCGTGGGTGCGCCGGCTGCCCATCGCCCCGATGTAGGCGGCCGGCCGGCGCAGCGCCTCCTCGAGAAGCGGCACGTCGAACTTCGGATCGTGGGTGAGGACGCAGATCACCGTGCGTCCGTCGGTCTCGGTGCCCCGCAGATAGCGGTGCGGCCAGTCCACGACCACCTCGACGCCCTCCGGGAAACGGCTCGGCGTCGCGAACACCGGGCGGGCGTCGCACACCGTGACCCGGTAGCCCAGGAAGTCCCCGAGGCGGGCGACGGCCGCCGCGTAGTCGATCGCCCCGAACACCAGCATGCGCGGCGGCGGCGCGAAGGAGTGCAGGAACACCGCGACCGCGTCCTCGCGCCGTTGTCCGCTCGGCCCGTAGTGCCGCAGCCCGGTGGCGCCGAGGGCGAGTTCCCCGCGCGCGTCGGCCGTGACCGCCACGTCCAGGCCCTCCGCGCCGAGCGAACCCGAGACACGGTCCGGCCAGACCGCGAGGGCCGCGCCGCGCGGGGCGGGGCCGTCGGTCACCGTCGCCAGGGTCACCGGCTCGCCCGCGGCGACCGAGGCGGCGAGCGCGCCGAAGGCGGGATCCAGCGCGGGCGTCACGGGCCGTACCAGCACGGTGAGCTCCCCGCCGCAGGTCAGCCCGACCGCGAACGCGTCGGCGTCGCTGTATCCGAACGTCTCCAGGCGGGCCCGCCCGCTCGCCACGACCTCCTGGGCGAGCTCGAACACCGCGCCCTCCACACACCCCCCGGACACACTGCCGACGACCTCGTCGTCCGGCCCCACCGCCATCGCCGCCCCGGGGGCGCGCGGCGCGCTGCGGCTGACCGCGACCACGGTGGCCAGCCCGAACGGCACACCGGCGCCGAACCACCCGCTCAGCACCGGCATAATCTCGCGCACGTGTGAACGTTAATCCGTTGCCGTCCCGCCCGCCGCTCTGGTGCACTGCGCGGGTCACGGTCCCCGCAGATCGCGGGTACCGACCCGAAAGATCAGGAGCAGAGATGCGCACCGCGTTCATGTCCCTCCCGGAAGGAACGACCCCCACTCCAAAGGACATGACCGCTCGTGCATCTGCTCAACCTCGGGATCCTCGCCCACGTCGACGCCGGTAAGACCAGCCTCACCGAGCGGCTGCTGCACTCCGCCGGGATCATCGACGAGATCGGCAGCGTCGACGCCGGCAGCACCCGGACCGACACGCTCGCGCTGGAGCGGCAGCGCGGCATCACCATCAAGTCCGCCGTCGTCTCGTTCCCGGTCGACGACGTCACCGTCAACCTCATCGACACCCCCGGTCACCCCGACTTCATCGCCGAGGTGGAGCGGGTCCTCGGCGTGCTCGACGGGGCCGTCCTCGTCGTGTCGGCCGTCGAGGGCGTCCAGGCGCAGACCAGGATCCTCATGCGCACCCTGCGCCGCCTCGGCATCCCCACGCTGGTCTTCGTCAACAAGATCGACCGGCGGGGCGCCCGCGACACCGGTCTGCTGAGGGAACTCACCGAGCGGCTGGCGGTGCCCGTGGTCCCCATGGGGACCGTGAGCGGGATCGGGACGCGCGAGGCCTCCTTCGATCCGGCCCCCGTGCCGGCGGACGTCCTCACGGAGCTCGACGACGACCTCCTCGCCGCGTACGTCGACGGCACCCTCACCCCCGGACGGATCCATGCCGCCCTCGTCGACGGGACCGGCCGCACCCTGGTCCACCCGGTGTACTTCGGCTCCGCCGCGACCGGCGCCGGGGTGCCCGAACTCGTCGCCGGCATCAAGGAGTTGCTGCCGGGTGCCGAGGGAGACCCCGAGGGGCCGCTCTCCGGATCGGTCTTCAAGGTGGAGCGCGGCCCGGCCGGGGAGAAGATCGCCTACGCCCGGCTCTTCTCCGGCACCCTGCGCACCCGCGACCGCGTCCCGTACGCGGAGACCGCGGGCAAGGTCACCGCGATCGGCGTCTTCGACCACGGCACCGACGTGCGTGAGGAGACGGTCGCGGCGGGCCGGATCGCCCGGCTGTGGGGACTCACGGACGTCCGCGTCGGCGACAGCCTCGGCGCACCGCACCGGGAGTACGGCCGGGTGTTCGCCCCTCCGACCCTGGAGACGGTCGTCGTGCCCGGCCCGGGCGCCGACCGCCGCTCGCTGCACCTCGCCCTCACCCAACTGGCCGAACAGGACCCGCTGATCGCCCTGCGCCACGACGAGGTCCGGCAGGAGACCTCCGTGTCGTTGTACGGCGAGGTGCAGAAGGAGGTGATCCAGGCGACCCTGGCCGACGACTACGGCCTCCCTGTCACCTTCCGCGAGACGACGCCCCTGTGCGTGGAACGCCCGGCCGGGACCGGGGCGGCCGCCGAGTTCATCAAGAAGGACGCCAACCCGTTCCTCGCCACCGTCGGCCTGCGCGTCGACCCGGCCCCGCCCGGCGCAGGGGTCACCTTCGCCCTGGAGGTGGAGCTGGGCGCGATGCCGTACGCCTTCTTCAAGGCGGTCGAGGACACCGTCCGCGCCACCCTCGGCGAGGGCCTGCACGGCTGGCAGGTCACCGATTGCGCGGTCACCATGACCCACTCCGGCTACTGGCCCCGCCAGAGCCACGCCCACCAGGGTTTCGACAAGAGCATGTCCAGCACCGGGTACGACTTCCGGGGGCTGACCCCGCTGGTCCTGGTCGAGGCGCTGCGCCGGGCGGGCACCCAGGTGTACGAGCCCATGCACCGCTTCCGGCTCCGGGCACCGGCGGACACCCTGGGCGCCCTGCTGCCGGTGCTCGCCGCGCTGCGGGCCGTACCGGACGCGACGGACGTGCGGGACGGGTGGTGCCTGCTGGAGGGAGCCGTGCCGGCCGCCCGGGTGCACGGCCTGGAGCAGCGCGTTCCAGGGCTGACCCGGGGCGAGGGCGAGTGGGAGAGCGCTTTCGACCACTACGCGCCCGTGGTCCACGGGGTGGTCCCGGAGCGGCCGCGCACCGACCTCAACCCGCTCGACAGGAAGGAGTACCTCCTGAACGTGTCCGGCCGCACGGGTGCGTGAGGTGGGCGATGGACGCCCGGGGCGAAGGACCCCCCAAGAGGTGAACGATGTTCAACCTTACTCGTGAGTCAGATGTATTGACGGTGTCCGGAAAGCGCCCGACTGTAGTGGACATGCCGAATGTCCGGGCACGTCTGCTCGCTGTTCTGGTTGTCCTCTGCGGACTCTGCGGTTTCCTGACGGCGGCGGGCACGCCCGCCGCCGCGGCCACCGTCCCCGATTCCCTCTCGTTCGACGGCACGGCGCTCACCGTGTCGAACGGCCGCTTCCTCGACGGAAACGGCCGTGAGGTCGTACTGCGCGGCTACAACGTCTCCGGCGAGACGAAACTCGACGAGAACAAGGGCCTGCCGTTCGCCTCGGTCGCCGACGCCAAGAAGTCGGCGACCGCCCTGCGCGCCCTCGGCGGCGGCAACGCCGTCCGCTTCCTGCTCTCCTGGGCCTACGCCGAACCGGTGAAGGGCCAGGTCGACACCGCGTACCTGGCCTCCGCCACCGCCCAGATGCAGGCCTTCCTCGACGCGGGCATCCGGGTCTACCCCGACTTCCACCAGGACCTGTACTCCCGCTACCTGTTCAACTCGGGAAGCTGGTACACCGGCGACGGCGCCCCCGCCTGGGCGGTGGCGCTCGGCAACTACCCCGCCGAGTCCTGCGGCATCTGCTTCACATGGGGCCAGAACATCACCCAGAACAGCGCGGTGACGAAGGCCCAGTACGACTTCTGGCACAACGCCTACGGCCTCCAGGACTACTTCCTGGCCACCGCCCAGAAGACCATGGCGTACATCAAGGCCAACCTCACCGCCGAGGAGTTCACCGGAGTCGTCGGCTTCGACCCCTACAACGAGCCCTACGCCGGCACCTACGACTCCGGCCAGGCCAGCCGCACCTGGGAACGCGACCTGCTGTGGCCCTTCTACGTCAAGTTCCGCGCCCGGATGGACGCGGCCGGCTGGACGGACAAACCCGCCTTCGTCGAGCCGAACCTCTTCTGGAACGGCAACGTCAGCAAGGAGGAGGGCGGCCTCCTCGACGCGGGCACGATCGGGTCCCGGTACGTCTTCAACACCCACTTCTACGACCAGAAGGCCATCTCCGGGATCCTGATGTGGGGCAACGCCGCGGACGGCCAGTACGTCGGCGACTTCGGCACCGTCCGTGACCGGGCGTCGGCGCTCGGGACGACGGCCGTCGTCAGCGAGTTCGGCCATCCCCTGAACGGCAGCACCGCCGGCAAGGCGCCCACCGTCCTGAAGGCGATGTACCAGGCCCTGGACAGCCGGGTGAAGGGTGCCAACTGGTGGACCACCCCCGCCACTTCGGGGCCGGTGCTCTCCGGTTCCCAATGGCAGTGGGACATCTACAACGGCCGGCACCACGAGCTGATGAACGGCAACGCGAGCAAGGTGCAGACCTCCGGCGACGGCTGGAACGACGAGGACCTCTCCGCCGTACGCCTCGACGACAGCGGTGTGGCGACGCTCCGTCAGGACGCCCGGCTGCTCGACCGGGTCTACCCGAGCGCCACCTCCGGCTCCACGGTCGCCTTCACCTACGAGGACCGCTCCCGCGACGGCTCCACCACGCTCACCTGGAACCCGGTCCCGAGCAGTCTGCCGAACGTGGCCTCGCTCGTCGGCTCGGGCCAGTACAGCGTGCTGGTGTGGCGGTCCAACGGCGGGACCGCGCCCACGGAGCTGCATCTGCCCGCCTCCTTCCCGACCGCGTCCACCACGGTCGTCTCCGACCTCGGCACGGTGTACGGCCCGCCGGCGTACACCTCATCGACGAAGATCGCCGCCGCCGCGGAGCCGGGCGGTACGGGCAGCCGCCGACTGCTGCTCGGCACCACCGACTCCGGCGTCCTGCACTACGCGCTGGTCACCAACGGCGCGACCTCGCCGTCCGCGACCCTGCTGGCCGCGGCCCGCAGCGAACTCGCGGCGTGGGTGGCGTCGAAGATCGGATAGGGGCGGCACGAACGCGGAAGGGGGGCGGGCGCCCGGCGCCCACCCCCCTTCCGTCTGTGCTCCGTCAGCTTCCGGTGCCCGTCCAGTCGGCCGCGACATGACCGAGCCGCACCCGCTGCGGGTGGTCGCCCACCGGGATCGACAGGACCTTCTGGCCGGTGGCGAAGTCGATCGCGGTGACCTGGTCGGCGCCGCTCTCGGAGATCACACAGTCCTTGCCGTCGCCGCTGACCGTGGCCCAGTACGGCTTGGACGCGGTGACCAGCGGGCCCTCCTGGAGGGTGCTGCGGTTCACGACCGTCGCGTAGTCGTCCATGGTGCCCGCGACGCACAGCTTGCTGCCGTCCGGGCTCATCGACAGACCGTGGTGGCGGGAGTCGTTGACGTACGTGGTGCGGTCGTCGCTCGTCGCGGGGTTCTTCGGCAGGGTCTTGGTGCGGGTGATCCTGTCACTGGCGAGGTCGTACTCGAAGAACCCGTTGAAGAACGACACCTGGAAGTAGAGCTTGGACTCGTCCGGCGAGAACACCGCCGGGCGGACCGCGTCCGAGTAGTCCGTGAGGCCGATCGCGTCCAGCTTCTGGCGCATGTCGATGATCTTGACCTGCTTGTAGGTGGTCGCGTCGACCACCGTGATGCGCCGGTCGCCCTTCGTCCAGTCCAGCCACGGCGCGTCGAGATCGGTGTTCACATCGCCGATCGCCATGTTGTAGATGTACTTGCCGTCCTTGGTGAAGATGTTCTCGTGCGGCTTGTCGCCGGTGGCGAACGACCCCACCTGCTTGCCCGTGTTGATGTCCAGCACATGCACGGTGTTGGCGGTCGAGGCGGAGACCGCGACACGGGTGCCGTCGGGCGAGACGGCCATGTGGTCGGAGCGGTAACCGGACACCGGGAAGCGCCAGTTGATGGCACCGGTGGACAGGTTGATGGAGACCACGTCGGCGAAGCTGGGCCGCGAGACCACCACCGACTTCCCGTCCGGCGTGGAGTACATGTCGTCCACGAACTGGTCGTGGCCCTCGCCGACGCCGTTGCGGATGGCCGTGAAGTAGATCCACTTGATGGGGTCGGCGTTGATCTCCGCCATCCGCGCGTCCTTGTCGGGGATCACATTGATCCGGCCGACCTTCGCGAAGTCACCGGTGGACTTGATGACGTCCGCGGTGCCCTCCCAGTTGTTGCCGACGAACAGCACCTCGCGCAGTGCGGCGCCGGACGCGGCCTGGGCCGTGGTCGCGGGGGCGGTGACGGACAGGACGAGGGCGGCGGCTACGGCACAGAGGTGCGCGGGTCTGAAGGCGGCCATGAGTGCTCACTCCTCCGGAGTGGGGAAACGGGTGGGGCGGGCTGAGCGGCTCGACGCAGCACGAATCTGAACACGGCTGCGTTCAGACTGTACTTACTGGAAAGTAAGGAAGGGGTGCCCTTCGCCACAAGACTCTGTGCACGACAAAATTGGCCATGGGGGAGCACGGAGCGACTCGGGAGGGTGCGGTGACGGGCAGGCTCAGGGCGCCGACCGGGCGGTACGGCGGAAAGACCGCGGCCGAGCGGCAGGCCGAGCGGCGCGGGAGGTTCCTGGAGGCCGCGCTGCGGCTGTTCGGGGACACGCCCGGCTACCGCGGCACGACGGTCGCGGCCCTCAGTGAGGCCGCCGGACTGTCGACCCGCCAGTTCTACGAGGAGTTCCGCACCCTCGAGGACGTCCTCGCCGCCCTCCATCTCCAGGTCAACGACTGGGCGGAGGAGGCGGTGGTGGCCGCCTTCGCCGCGGCGCAGGGCCTGCCGCTGGCCGAACGGGTCACGGCGATCTTCCGCGCCTACGCCGGCAATGTCACCTCGGACCCGCGCCGCATCCGCATCACCTTCGTCGAGATCGTCGGGGTCAGCCCCCGCCTGGAGGAACAGCGCCTCGCCCGCCGCTCCCGCTGGATCGACCTGATCCGCGCGGAGGCCACGGCCGCGGCCGCCCGCGGGGAGGCGGCCCCGCGCGACTACGGCCTCGCCTCCACGGCCTTCATCGGCAGCGTCAACGGCCTCCTCCACGACTGGACCGCCGGCTGGGTCGACGCCACCCTGGACGAGGTGGTCGACGAACTGGTCCGCCAACTCCTGGGCATACTGCGCCCACCGGGCTGGACACCGGAGACGAGCTAGCGCTGCTTCCGCCGGGTGCGGGGTGGGCGGCGGTCGTGCTGTCGCCTGAGTGGAGGGTGCCGCCGTCGGCCGGGGGATCGTCCATCCGGTGCCGGTCGCGCCGTTGCCGGAGCCGGGGAAGCCGCTGTCGGCGGGTGGGCGTCCCGCCTCGGTCGGTGTTCTCACGCCAGCCGGGCCACCGCCTCCACCGCTCGGCCCGATCCGTCCTCCGCGCGTACCCGGGTGCCCAACTCCCTCGCCCGGGCGGTGTACCGGGGCTCGCCGGTGGCCTGGGTGAGGGCTGTCGCCAGGGCTTCGGCGGTCAGGTGGCGCAGGGGGACCGTCCGGGGAGCCACCCCCGCCGTGACCAGGCGTTCGGCCCAGAAGCCCTCGTCGAACTGGATCGGGACCGGTACGGCCGGGACGCCCGCGCGGACGCCGGCCGCCGTGGTGCCCGCGCCGCAGTGGTGGACCACCGCGGCCGTCTCCGGGAAGAGCAGGGAGTGCGGCACCTCGTCGACGGTCAGGATGTCGTCACCGTCGGCCGCGAGCCCGGCCCAGCCGCGCTGGATCACCCCGCGCAGCCCGGCCAGCCGCAGCGCCCGTACGATCTCGCCGCTCAGCCGGTGGGGATCGGGCACCGTCGCGCTGCCCAGGCCGACGAAGACCGGAGGCGGCCCCGCGTCCAGGAACTCCCTGAGGACGGAAGGCAGTTGCCGGTCGGTGTCGTACGGCCACCAGTAGCCGGTGATGTCGAGTCCCGGCCGCCAGTCCCGGGGCCGCGGCACCATCAGCGGGCTGAAACCGTGCAGGACCGGGCCGCGCCGACAGGATCGCGGACCCTTGGCCGGCAGGCCGAGACGCGCGCGGACCGAGGGCAGGACCGGGGCGAAGACCCGGTCGACGGCCAGTTCGACGCCGTGCCCGGCGAGACGGTTGGCGAGGGCGCCCCAGGATCCGCCACCGAGCATGGGCGGCGCGAACTCCCGGGTGGCTGCGATGGGCTGGAGGTGGAGACCGAGGCTCGGCAGGGACAGTCCCTCGGCGATGGTGTGCGCCAGGGGCGCGAGCGGCGCCGCCGCCAGCAGGGCGTCGGCGGAGTGCGCGGCGGCCAGCAGGTCGTCGGTCAGCTCGCCGACCACCGCCCGCGCCAGCCGGACCGCCCGTAGCAGCTTCCCCGGCCCGCTGGCGCTGTGGTGCAGCCCCCGGCCGCGCTCCGATTCCAGTTCCGCCCGAGGATCGACCGGGAGCGGATGGAAGCCCACCCCCGAGCCTGCCACCAGCGGCTCGAACCGCTCATGGGTGACCAGGGTGACCTCGTGACCCGCGCGCACCAGCGCGTGCCCCAGACCGGTGAAGGGGGCGACGTCGCCCCGGGAGCCCGCCGTCATGATCGCCACTCGCACGACGGACAGTATGGCGGCGTCCGGCGCGCGCAGGGTCAACGACCCGTCGGAAGCGGCCACTTCGTTGCTGAGACCGGTCACATCACTTCTGTCCCAGCCGTTGACTTCACCCTCCGGCGGCCCTACTTTCGGCGCGCAACCGTTCGGTTTGCCGATCCTCGTTCGAGATATCGAATCCCCTCGGAGTCGCCGCATGCTTCCCCCACCGCGCTCAAGCCTTCTCACGCGCTGCAGAACCGCAGCCGTGCGCCTCCTCGCCCTGGCGCTGACCGCGACAGCGGCTCTTCTGTTCGCCGGCCCGGCCCCCGCCCAGGCGGCGACGTCCCGGCAGATCGCGGTACCCACCGCCCCGATGGGCTGGGCGTCCTGGAACAGCTTCGCCGCGAAGATCGACTACAACGTCATCAAGGCACAGGTCGACGCGTTCGTCGCGGCGGGTCTGCCGGCGGCCGGATACCAGTACGTCAACATCGACGAGGGCTGGTGGCAGGGCACCCGCGACAGCGACGGCAACATCACCGTCGACACGTCCGAGTGGCCCGGCGGGATGAGCGCCATCGCCGACTACATCCACAGCAAGGGCCTCAAGGCCGGCATCTACACGGACGCCGGCAAGGACGGCTGCGGCTACTACTACCCGACCGGCCGCCCCGCCGCCCCGGGCAGCGGCAGCGAGGGCCACTACGAGCAGGACATGCTCCAGTTCTCGAAGTGGGGCTTCGACTTCGTGAAGGTCGACTGGTGCGGCGGTGACGCCGAGGGCCTCGACGCGGCGACGACGTACACGGCGATCAGCGACGCGGTCGCCAAGGCCACGGCCGCCACCGGCCGCCCGCTGACCCTCTCGATCTGCAACTGGGGTTACCAGAACACCTGGAACTGGGCCCCGGGTCTCGCCCCCCTGTACCGGACCAGCACCGACATCGTCTACTACGGCAACTCGCCGTCGATGACGAACCTGCTGTCCAACTTCGACCAGGGCCTGCACCCCCTCGCCCAGCACACCGGCTTCTACAACGACCCGGACATGCTGATGGTCGGCATGAGCGGCTTCAGCGCCGCCCAGAACCGCACCCACATGAACCTGTGGGCCATCTCCGGCGCCCCGCTGCTGGCCGGCAACGACCTCACCACCATGACCACCGAGACCGCGAACATCCTCAAGAACCCCGAGGTCGTCGCCGTCGACCAGGACCCGCGCGGACTCCAGGGCGTCAAGGTCGCCGAGGACACCACCGGGCTCCAGGTGTACGGCAAGGTCCTCGCCGGCACCGGCAAGCGGGCCGTCGTCCTGCTCAACCGGACCTCCTCCGCCGCGAACATCACCGTCCGCTGGTCCGACCTTGGCCTGACGAGCGCCTCCGCGACCGTGCGTGACCTGTGGTCCCGGTCCGACGTCGGCTCGTACAGCACGAGCTACACCCAGAGCGTCCCGGCGGGCGGCTCGGTGATGCTCACCGTCACCGGCGGCACCGAGGCCTCGGGCAGCACCTACACCGGGACGTCGAGCTTCTCCGGCGTGGCCGCGGGCGCCACCGGCACCAAGATCGTGGACGTCGCCTACACCAACACCGCCTCCACGGCGAAGACCGCCACCCTCAAGGTCAACGGCCAGGGCGCCACCACGGTCTCCTTCCCGCCGACCGGCGCCGGCCAGGGCACGATCAGCCTCCTGGTCGGCCTGTCCAAGGGCTCGTCCAACACCCTGACCTTCTCGGGCGCCCCGACGCTCGCCGACATCACCGTCAAACCCCTGGCGGGCATGAACGGCAACCAGCTCGTCGGCCGGCAGTCCAGCCGCTGCCTGGACATCTACAACAACACCATCACCAACGGCACCCAGGCGGAGATCTGGGACTGCAACGGCGGCCAGAACCAGGCCTGGACGTACACCTCCCGCAAGGAGCTCGTGGTGTACGGCAACAAGTGCCTGGACGCCTACAACCTGGGCACCACCAACGGAACCAAGGTCGTGATCTGGGACTGCAACGGCCAGAACAACCAGAAGTGGAACGTCAACAGCGACGGCACCGTCACCAACGTCAACGCGGGCCTGTGCCTCGACGTCAACGGGGCGGCCACCGCCAACCGGTCCGTGCTGGTGCTGTGGTCGTGCAGCGGCGCCACCAACCAGAGCTGGTCACTGAACTGACGACCCGCCCGTCCCCCCGGCCGGCCGAGCATCCGGCCGGGCCTCACCGGCGCCGGCCGCGCCGGATGCGCGGCGGGCGGGGCACGGGAGGAAGCGGGCGGGGCCGGCGGGCCGCTCTCAGCGCCGCGCGCAGCAGGGCGGCGGACAGATGCCGGCCCGCCGCCGAGGCGGGGCCCTCCAGGGCGGGCCGGGCACCCCGCGCCCGCCCCAGCCGGGCCCGCACCGAAAAGGTCCAGGTCAGCCGGGAGGTGACCTGGACCCCGGCGAACTTCCTTCCTACTCGTCCCATGCCTGGATCATCGTCTGCTCGACGATCTTGCCGTCCCGCAACGTGATCATCGACTCGGCCAGGACGCGCACACCGTCCGAGTACTCGCAGGACTCGGTGAACGCGGCCCGGTCGCCCGCGACGATGCACTCGTCCAGCTTGTGCGCCTTGATGTCACGGCTGTAGACGTCCTCCAGCAGTTCGCCGATCTCCGCCCGGCCGTGCAGCACCCGGGGGCTGCTGGGCTGGGTGTTGCGGTCGACGATGCGCAGTTCCGCGTCGTCCGCGTAGAGCGACAGCAGATCGGAGGCGGTCGATCCCTCGACGCCTCTGCGCAAGGTGTCCGTGGAGAAGCCGGAACGTGACGCGCTGCCCATGGTGACCTCCTAGGAGGGCCGCGGACCGAGGGGAGCCGGGCCGCCGGTCCCTCACCCTTCGAGCGTCCTCCGCCCCGCGGACCTCGGCAAGCGCAGCCGCCGCGCTCCGCCTCCTGAGTGAGCCCGGTCCGCCACCCGTGTCCGCGAGGGCGCCCGCCGCGTTGCCGATGTCATGATCTCCCCTCGCCGCATCGTCGCCGTCGCCGCTCTCGCCGCCGGGGTCACCGGCCTCGCCGCGCCCCTGGCGAACGCGGCCGAAGCCCCCGACACCGGCCGGATCGGCCCGATGGCCCTGCTCGACTCGCTCGTCGCGAACGGGTTCCCGGCGGAGCACCGGGCCGAGCTGCCCCCGGTCTCCCGCCAACTGGCCGAGCTGAACAACGTGCACCAGCTCACCAAGCTGAACGAACTGCACCAGGTCACCGACCTCGCCGGCCCCGTCACCGGGCTGCTCCCCGGGATCCGGACCTGAACCGCCGGTCTTCCGCGGGGCCGCCGCCCGGGGCTTCCCGCCGGGCGGCGGCCCCCCTCCCGGCGGCCCCCTCGCCTCACTCCGCCGTCGCCAGGAACTGCGTGGCCGCCAGCTCCGCGTAGAGCGGATCGCCCGTGACCAGCTCACGGTGCGTTCCCACCGCCCGCACCCGGCCCGCGTCCATGACCACGATCCGGTCGGCCGTCGTCACCGTCGACAGCCGGTGCGCGACGACCAGCACCGTCGTCGTCCGGGCGACATCGGCGACCGTGTCCCGCAGCGCCGCCTCGTTCACCGCGTCGAGCTGCGAGGTCGCCTCGTCGAGCAGCAGCAGCCGGGGCCGGCGCAGCAGGGCGCGGGCGATGGCCACCCGCTGCCGCTCCCCGCCGGACAGCTTCGTCCCCCGGTGTCCGACCAGCGTCTCGAGACCCTGCGGCAGCCGGGCGACCAGCCCGTCCAGCCGGGTCGTCTTCAGCACCCGGCGCACGGTGTCGTCGTCCGCCTCCGGGTTGCCCAGCAGCAGATTGGCGCGCAGCGAGCCGGACAGCACGGGCGCGTCCTGCTCGACGTACCCGATGGACGAGCGCAGCAGCGGCAGGTCCCAGTCGGCGAGGGCGCGGCCGTCCAGACGGATCGTGCCCGACTCGGGGTCGTAGAACCGCTCGATGAGCGAGAACACCGTGGTCTTGCCGGCGCCCGACGGTCCGACGAACGCCGTCATGCCCCGCGCCGGGACGTCGAACGTCACTTGGTGGTGGACGTACGGCAGATCCTCGGCGTACCGGAAACGGACGTCGGTGAAGGAGAGCGAGGCGGGTTCGGCGGCGGGGGAGGGCAGCGGGGCGGGCCGGGCGGCCGGTTCGGCGGGCAGCCGCAGCGCCTCCTGGATCCGGCTGAGCGCCGCCGCACCCGTCTGGTACTGGGTGACCGCCCCCACGACCTGCTGGATCGGCGACATCAGATAGAAGACGTACAGCAGGAACGCCACCAGCGTGCCGACGCCGATCGCCCCGGTCGCGACCCGTGCCCCGCCCACCGCCAGCACGGTGATGAACGCGCCCTGCATCGCGAGCCCCGCCGTGTTCCCGGCCGCCGCCGACCACTTGGCGGCGCGCACGCTCTGCCGCCACGACTCCTCGGCGGCCGTGTGCAGCGTCTCCTCCTCCCGGTACTCGGCGCCCGACGCCTTCACCGTGCGCAGCGCGCCCAGCACCCGCTCCAGCGAGGCCCCCATCACCCCGACCGCGTCCTGCGCCTGCCGGCTCGCCCGGTTGATCCGGGGCACGATCAGCCCGAGCACCGCACCCGCGCACAGGATCACCGCGAGGGTCACCGCGAGCAGCACCGGGTCGACGAGCCCCATCATCACCACGGTCGCGGCCAGGGTGAGCCCTCCGGTGCCGAGGCCCACCAGTGAGTCGGTGGTGACCTCGCGCAGCAGGGTCGTGTCGGAGGTGATGCGGGCCATCAGGTCGCCGGGCTCGCTGCGGTCCACGGCCGGGATCCGCAGCCGCAGCAGATACGACGACAGCGCCCGCCGCGCGCCCAGCACCACCGACTCGGCCGTGCGCCGCAGCACGTACGAACCCAGTGCCCCGAGCGCCGCGTTGGCGACGACCAGCCCGGTCAGGGCGAGCAACGCGCCGGTGATGGCGCGGTCGTGGGACAGATCGTCGATCAACCCCCGTGCCACGAGCGGCAGCAGCAGCCCGGTGGCTCCGGTGACCAGCGAGAGCAGCGCCCCCGCGAGCAGGGTCCAGCGGTGCGGCCGTACATAGTCGAGCAGCAGCCGCCACGGGGGCCGTATGCCGGCTGTCTCTGCGTTGCTCACGGGGCTCCTCGGCGTTCGGACGGAGCCCTCAGGCTACGACGGCGGTCGCCGAGCGTGGTCGCAAGGAGGGGTTCCGGGGTGGTCGGCCGTGCTCTCACCGCTCCGTCACGCGTAGGGTCGGACCTGGGACGGATGACCGCCGAAGAAAGGGGCAGCACCATGCCGCAGGAAGTACGCGGAGTGATCGCACCGGGCAGGAACGAGCCGGTACGGGTGGAGACGATCGTGATCCCCGACCCCGGCCCCGGGGAGGCCGTCGTCCGGATCCAGGCGTGCGGGGTGTGCCACACCGATCTGCACTACAAGCAGGGCGGGATCAACGACGAGTTCCCGTTCCTGCTGGGCCACGAGGCCGCGGGTGTCGTCGAGTCGGTCGGCGAGGGCGTCACGGATGTCGCCCCCGGTGACTTCGTCATCCTGAACTGGCGCGCGGTGTGCGGGCAGTGCCGGGCCTGTCTGCGGGGACGCCCGTGGTACTGCTTCGACACGCACAACGCCAGGCAGAGGATGACCCTGACCGACGGCACCGAGCTGTCCCCGGCCCTCGGGATCGGCGCCTTCGCCGAGAAGACACTGGTGGCGGCCGGGCAGTGCACCAAGGTCGACCCGTCGGTGTCGCCGGCCGTGGCCGGGCTCCTGGGCTGTGGCGTGATGGCGGGCATCGGTGCGGCGATCAACACCGGCAACGTCGGCCGCGGCGACACCGTCGCCGTGATCGGCTGCGGAGGCGTGGGCGACGCGGCGATCGCCGGGGCGAACCTGGCGGGCGCGGCGAAGATCATCGCCGTGGACATCGACGACCGCAAGCTGGCGACCGCGAAGAAGATGGGCGCCACCCACACGGTCAACTCCAAGGAGACCGACGCCGTGGAGGCGATCCGCGAGCTGACCGGCGGCTTCGGCGCGGACGTCGTCATCGAGGCGGTCGGCCGCCCGGAGACGTACCGGCAGGCCTTCTACGGCCGTGACCTGGCCGGCACGGTCGTCCTGGTCGGCGTACCCACCCCCGAGATGAAGCTCGAACTCCCGCTCCTGGACGTCTTCGGGCGCGGCGGCTCCCTGAAGTCCTCCTGGTACGGCGACTGCCTGCCCTCCCGTGACTTCCCGATGCTGATCGACCTGCACCAGCAAGGGCGCCTGGACCTGGCCGCGTTCGTCACCGAGACCATCCAACTGGACGAGGTGGAGAAGGCGTTCGAGCGGATGCACCACGGAGACGTCCTGCGCTCGGTGGTGGTGCTGTGATGGCCGCCCGTATCGAACGTCTCGTCACCTCGGGCCAGTTCAGCCTCGACGGCGGCACCTGGGACGTGGACAACAACGTCTGGATCGTCGGCGACGACCACGAGGCGATCGTCATCGACGCCGCCCATGACGCCACCGCCATCGCCGAGGCCGTCGGCGACCGCCGACTGACCGCCATCGTGTGCACCCACGCCCACAACGACCACATCGGCGCGGCCCCCGCCCTCGCGGAGCTGACCGGCGCGACCATCTGGCTGCACCCCGACGACCTGCCGCTGTGGAAGCTCACCCACCCGGGCCGCGAGCCCGACGCCCATCTGGCCGACGGGCAGGTCATCGAGGCCGCCGGCGCCGACCTGACCGTCCTGCACACCCCGGGGCACGCGCCCGGCGCGGTCTGCCTGTACGACCCCGGCCTGGGCGTCCTGTTCACCGGCGACACCCTGTTCCAGGGCGGCCCCGGCGCCACCGGCCGCTCCTACTCCCACTTCGCGACGATCATCACCTCGATCCGGGAGAAGCTGCTCTCCCTCCCGCCCGAGACCAAGGTGCTCACCGGCCACGGCGACGCCACGACCATCGGCGCGGAGGCACCCCACCTGGAGGAGTGGATCGCGCGCGGACACTGACGCCGTTGGCGGGAAAGCGACGCGCGCACGGTCGTGGGCCCCCATACGATCAGCCGCATGACCACCACCGCGACCACGCTCACGACCCTGCACACCACCCGCGTCCTGCGCTGCGCCCCCGAGGGGCCGGCTCTGGACGGGGAGCGCGCCGCGCTCGATCTCGTCGGCGACGCGATGGGACAGGACGCGGAGCTGGTCGCGGTCCCCGCCGAGCGATGCGGGGAGGAGTTCTTCCGGCTGCGGTCGCAGGTCGCGGGCGCGGTCGTGCAGAAGTTCGCCACGTACCGGCTGCGGCTGGCCGTCGTCGGCGACATCTCCCGGCACCTCGCGGAGTCCTCCGCCCTGCGTGACTTCGTGTACGAGTCGAACCGGGGCCGCCAGCTCTGGTTCGTGGCCGACGAAGCCGAACTCGCGGACCGGCTGCGCCCCACCGGGTGACACCCGGCAAGCTCCTCGGAAAAGGCGACAGAAGACGTCCGGCTTCCGCGCGACCCTCGTGTCACTGACCGAGGAACGCGTGAGGAGGCCGGACATGCCGGGTCCGCTGGAGGGCAGGGTCGCACTGGTGGCGGGAGCCACGAGAGGCGCCGGACGGGGGATCGCCGTCGAACTGGGCGCGGCGGGCGCCACCGTCTACGTGACGGGACGCACCACCCGCGACCGCCGCTCCGAGTACGACCGCCCCGAGACCGTCGAGGACACCGCCGACCTGGTCACCGAGGCAGGCGGGCGCGGCATCGCCGTACCCACCGACCACCTCGAACCCACCCGGGTCAGGGCGCTCGTCGACCGCATCGACGCCGAGCAGGGCCGGCTCGACGTCCTCGTCAACGACATCTGGGGCGCCGAACACCTCTTCCAATGGGACACCCCCGTCTGGGAGCACGACCTCGACAACGGCCTCAGACTGCTGCGGCTCGCCGTGGAGACCCACGCGATCACCAGCCACCACGCGCTCCCGCTCCTGCTGCGCCACCCCGGCGGCCTGGTCGTGGAGATGACCGACGGCACCGCCGAGTACAACCGCGCCACCTACCGCGTCAACCTCTTCTACGACCTCGCCAAGACGTCCGTGGTGCGCATGGCGTTCTCCCTCGGTCATGAACTGGGCCCGCGCGGCGCCACCGCCGTCGCCCTGACCCCCGGCTGGCTGCGCTCGGAGATCATGCTCGACGCCTTCGGGGTCACCGAGGACACCTGGCGCGACGCCCTCGACCGTCACCCCCACTTCGCCATCTCCGAGACGCCCCGTTACGTCGGCCGGGCCGTCGCCGCCCTCGCCGCCGACCCCGACGTGGCCCGCTTCAACGGGCAGTCCCTCTCCAGCGGAGGCCTGGCCCCCGTCTACGGCTTCACGGACCTCGACGGCAGCCGCCCCGACGCCTGGCGCTACCTGGTCGAGGTCCAGGACGCGGGGAAACCGGCGGACGTGACGGGCTACCGCTGAGCCCTCACTCGCCGGACGCCGACAGCGAGGGCCAGCGCGCCGGATGCCCCGGCGGCAGCGCCAGGTCCTCGCGTACGGCCGTGTAGTAGCCCTCCCGGCCGGCGCGCTGCCGTTCCAGGAGCCGCTGCCAGGCGTCGGGGTCAACGGTCCCCGTCCGCAGGAACGCTTCCATGTCCATCACCACCCGCACCCACACCCGCGCCCGCTCCACCACGTCCCGGCTGCCCAGCATGATCAGCGCCTCCCCGGCCGGGTCGCGCCCGTCGGTCGCCTCCGCCAGCAGCGGCTCGGCCTCCGCCAGTGACATCGGATGCGGATGCGGGTCGTTGCCGAGGTGCGCGGAGACGCGGTACGTGAGGATCACCGACCTCTTCAACGCCTGCGCGTAGTCGGCGTACACCGAAAGACGCCGCTCCTCCCAGCGGGCCGCCTGCTCCCGCCCGAACCGGGCCCGGTCGCTGCGCACCACCGCCAGATACGAACCGAGGGCACCGATCACGACCCCTATGAGAGCCGGGAGTTGCTGGATGAACGCGGACATGCCCGCAGGGTCTCCGTTCCGTCGACGTGGTGAAGGCGCTCAACGGCGCGTGCAGATCCTTTCACTTGTCGTGCGCGCGGCGGCGCCGCGCTCGGCACGGCGGGCTTCAGCGGGACAGCGCCGAGGTGAGAGAGCCCGGCGGGCCCCGACCGGCACACCGTCGCTCCGGTGACCATCGCCCCCGAGTGCTCCCCACCCAGTCCGAAACTCCCGCAGCCAGGCCACCGTCTCCCGCTCCAGGGCCGCGGCCCAGGACCCGGCGGCCCCGGAGACGTTCTGGTCGTACGCCGCCGTCAGCCGGTCCCCGGCGACCGAGGCAGGCGTCGCACCGCCCGTCACGAAGCCCGGACAGCCGGGCCCGGCGGAACCGGAGGAGCCCGGCGCCCACCGCTCGGCGAACCGCGCGAGGGCCGTCTCGGCCCCCGCGCCCTCGTCCGGCAGGGCGGCGGGACCGGGGGCCGCACCGGGGCGGACACGGCGCCCTCGCCGTGCTGCGCCGCCGCCGGGCGCGTCTGCCGGCGCCGCCGGGCCCGTCTGCTGGCGCTGCCGGTGTCGGCCCGCGACAGCCGGGACCTCGCCCACCTGGCGGCGGCCGTCCACACGCGGGGCGTCCGACTGCCTACCTCGTCCCCGACTTCCAGAACCCCACCGGCGCGCACATGACCGCCGCGGACCGCGCGCCTCCTCCTCACGGTGATCGCCGATGAGACGATGCGCGACCTCGACCTGCGCACCCCGTCCGGCGCCGAATCCCCGCTCGCCGGCCCCGGCGTGATCCAGACCGGCTCCCTGAGCAAGACGGTGTGGAGCGGCCTCGGGATCGGCTGGATCCGGGCCCGCGCCGACCTCGTACGGGACCTGTGCGCCCACCCCCTCCAGGCGCAGCTCTCCCCACCGCCCCTGGAAACAGCTCATCGCCTGCGAGCTGCTGGACGACGACCTCGCCGCCGACCGCGCCCCCCTCACCCACCACCTCCGGCTGCCGTACACGGCCGGCCCGGACGTGCTGACCCGTGCGGTGGGCCTCCTGCGCCGTGCCCGCCGGAGGTGCCGTACTGACAGGAAGTTCACCGTTTCGTCACAGGGTGAGCGGAACCACAACCACAGCCTCCGCCCACCGGTCTAGGTTGTCGAGACCGCAACCGCGCCGGAAAGAGGGCACCCATGGGGGACATACGCAGAAAAGGAGCCGTCGCGCTCGGCGTCACGGGGCTGGTGGCCCCGCTGACGCTCGTGCTGGGCGCCGCGCCCGCCCAGGCCGCGACCTGCACCACACAGGCCGGCCCGTACCAGAAGCAGGTCGAGAAGTTCCTCGGCCGGCCCGTCGACGGTCGGCAGTCGGCCGCCGACTGCCGGGCCATCCAGGCCTTCCAGAACAAGCACGGCATCACCCCGAACATCGGCTACGCCGGGTCCGTCACCTGGGGTGTGATGGATCTCATGAACAAGCAGAAGGCGGTGGGCAACAACCCCAACGCCGCCCGCAAGTGCCCCACCAACAGGGGCCGGATCGCCTGCGTCAACCTCACCCTCCAGCTCAGCTGGATCCAGGACGGCAGCAGGCTCGTCTACGGCCCCGTCCCGGTCCGCACGGGCCGCAACGGATACGAGACCCGCACCGGGCTGAAGAAGATCTACTGGCGTGACATCGACCACGTCTCGACCCTCTACAACGTGCCGATGCCGTACAGCCAGTTCTTCGACGGCGGCCAGGCCTTCCACTCGGTCAACCTCAGCATGTGGAATCCGCCGGGCTCGCACGGCTGCGTCAACATGACGACGGCCACCGCCAAGAAGTACTGGTCGCTGCTGAAGAACGGCGACGACGTCTTCGTCTACGGCCGCAAGCCGGGCACCTGACGGCACCCGGCCCACGGGATCCCGGCCGGTGGCTCAGCTCTCCGGCGCGTCCCCGAAGTCCGGGATCTCCAGCCGCACCCCGCCCTGCCGTGCCGACTCGTGCGCGATCACGCCCGGCAGGGTGTAGCGGGCCGCGACCCAGGCGTTCACCGACGGCAGCGTGCGGGTGTTGACGGCCGTCACGAAGTCGTCCACCAGGAAGTGGTGGCTGCCCTCGTGCCCGTTGTGCAGCTCGTCGAACTCCCGCGGCAGCCGCGAGCGGTCGTGCACCGGCGCCGAGCCGGAGGTGAAGGCGGCCCGCAGCTCCGGCGCGATGTGCCGCAGCGACGGGTCGTCGGGGGAGAGGGTGGGCTTGGGCTCCAGGAGCTCGCTGATGTCCTTGACGCCCTGCTTGTCCTGCCACAGTGCCACCGTGGCGAGCTGCTCCATGCTCGCCTCCGTACCGAAGAAGCGGAAACGGGACTCCCGGATGTGCGAGGGATAGCCCACCCGCCGGAACTCGTTCGTACGGAACGAGCCGCCGCCCGCTACCTCGAACAGCGCGGTCGCGTTGGAGAAGTCGTTCCCGAACCGGCTGACGTCCTTGTCGAAGACGCCGTCGCCGCGCTCGTCCACCACCCCGATCGCCGACACGCTCACCGCGTGCGTCTGCCAGGCGCCCAGCACCCCGCCCACCGAGTGCGTCGGGTACAGCAGCGGGGGATAGCTGGCGGTGGCCTTCCAGTCCTCACCACCGCTGTACCGGTACGCGTCGTAGAACCCGAGGTCCATGTCGTGGACGTAGTCGCCCTCGGCGTAGAAGAGCCGCCCGAAGGCGCCCTCGGCGATCTGGTTGCGGGCGTGCACGGTCGCCGGGTTGTACTGGCTGGTCTCGCCCATCATGTACGTCAGCCCGGTCGCCCTGACGGCGTCGATGATCGCCGCGATCTCCTCCGTGCTGATCGCCATGGGGACGGCGGAGTACACGTGCTTGCCGGCGTTCAGCCCCTGGAGCACCAGGGGGCCGTGGGTCCAGCGCTGGGTGAAGATCGCGACGGCGTCGACCGCCGGTGACTCCAGCATCGCCTCGTACGAGGGGAAGGTGCCGGCGAGCCCCTGCGCAGAGACGAGTTGTTCGGCCCGCTCGGGCAGCAGATCGGTGACGTACACGTCACCTACGCCGGGGTGGGCCTGGAACAGCGTCGCGAACTGGCCGGAGAACTGGCCGGCCCCGACGATGCCGAGCGAGAACGTCATGTGAGGGTGCCCTTCACTGGGGAGCTGGTCGTTGAAGGCTGGGCTACTTACTTTCAGTGCAAAAGAATCTGGCCGTCAAGGGGGTCGTTGGTGAGTCTTTCCAGGTGCGTCCTCGTGGCGAGTGGCGCCTGATACTTTTGCTCTGAAAGAAAAAACCCGCCCTCCGGCGCTGGGGGAGACTGACCCGCATGACCGCACGTACCGCCAGTTGGCTGCCGCTGAGCCCGGGAGAGCGCTCGGTCGCGATCGAGGTGCTCGTCCACGGGCCGCTGTCGCGCACCGACCTCGCCCGTCGGCTCGACCTCTCCGCCGGCAGCCTGACCCGGCTGACCAAACCCCTGATCGAGTCGGGGCTGCTCGTCGAGGTCGCCGAGGGGGGAGGTCCGGCGGAGGTGCGGCAGGGCCGCCCCTCGCAACCGCTCGACGTGGTCGCCGGATCCCGCTCGTTCCTCGGCTTCAAGATCACCGCGGACCGGGTCTACGGCGTCGTCACCACCCTCAGGAGCGACATCGTCGCCCGCCACGACCGCCCGCTCACCGGCCGCGACCCCGCCGAGGTCGTCGCCCTCCTCGGTGCGATGACCGAGGAACTGTCCCGCGCCCACCCCGGGATCGCCGGCATCGGCATCGGGGTCGGCGGGCTCGTCGTGGACCGTGCCGTGGTCGGCGAGTCGGTCTACCTCGGCTGGCGGGACGTGCCGCTCGCCGCGCTCACCGAGGAGCGCACCGGACTGCCCGTGGTCGTCGAGAACGACGTCGCCGCCCTCGTCGAGGCCGAGACCTGGTTCGGCGCCGGCCGCGGCCTCGACCGCTTCGCCGTCCTCACCATCGGCGCCGGCCTGGGCTACGGCCTGGTCCTCGGTGGCAAGCGGGTCCCGTGCGCCGAGGAGGACCGCGGCTTCGGCCGCCACTGGATCGTGAACCCCCACGGGCCGCTCACCCCCGACGGCGAACGCGGCAGCGCCGTCTCGCTGCTCACCATCCCCAACATCCGCTACCAGGTCCAGGCCGCCACCGGCCGCGCCTGGACCTACGAGGAGATCCTCGCCCGCGCCGCCGACGGCGAACCCCTGCCCGCCCGGGTCGTGGAGGAGGCGGCCCGTGCCCTGGGCACGCTGGTGGCGCAGATCGCGAACTTCGCCATGCCGCAGAAGATCCTCCTGGCCGGCGAGGGGGTCGGCCTCATGGAGGTGGGGGGCGTCACGGTGGCCGAGACCATTCGCTCCCACCGGCATCCGCTCGCCGCTCCGGTCGACCTGGAGACCAAGGTGTCCGACTTCCACGACTGGGCTCGCGGCGCCGCCGTACTGGCCATTCAGGTGCTGGTGTTGGGGGTCGCGCGGGGCGAACTGCCGGAGGGGGGTTGACAGATGGGGGTGGACAGGGGGACGTGATCAGTAACACGGTACGGAATGACCGAATTATCCGTACTTACTCACGTGGCCTTCACTCCGGGCGCCGTATGCTTCACACCATGTCCACCACTGTTGAAACCGTTTCCGATCGTTCGGCTGACGAGGTCAACGAGGAGATCCGGGCCCTGTGGCTGCGGTCGGGCGGGACACTGAGTGTCGAGCAGCGTGCTGAGTACCAGCGGCTCGTCCTGGAGTGGGCCGCCGCGGCCCCGCAGCCGCTGAACGCGGTCTGAGCCTCGTAGGCCGAAGCGGGCACCCCGAGCGGGTGCCCTTTTCGTTTGCCTCGTTTCTCCGCTCCGGCTCCCGCGCGGCTCAGCCCCAAGTCGCCGAGTAGTAGTCCCGGTAGGCCTTGCGGTCCTGTTCGGCGCGGATGTACCGGGTGGCGACCAGGGCGATCAGACTGCCGCCGATGACCAGCAGGCCCGGGCCGATGTTGTTCGGGTCGGTGAGCCGGGCGGCGAGGGACGTCCCGCCGCCGATCCCCGTCACCGGGGTCGTCGAGCCCGGCGAGGTCGAACCCGGCGCGATCGCCGCCTGGGTGGGGGAGAGGGAGGGCTGGGGAGCACCGGACGGCGGGGTGCCGCCGCCCTGCCCGTTGCCCGACGGCGCCGCCACGATGAGCGTCACCCCGAGCTGCGCCAGCGCCCGCGTCACCGGCTGGAAGAACGTCGTACCGCCCGTCGTGCAGTCACCGCTGCCGCCCGAGGTGATGCCGAGCGCGATGCCCTCCGAGAACATCGGCCCGCCACTGTCCCCCGGTTCGGCGCACACGTTCGTCTCGATCAGCCCGCTGACCGTGCCCTCCGGATAGTTCACCGTCGCGTCGAGGCCGGTGACCTGTCCGTCCTTCAGCCCGGTGGTGCTGCCGCTGCGGAACACCCGCTGGCCCACGGCCGCGTCGCCCGTCCCCGTGATGCGCACCCCGTTGCCGTCGCCGATCGCCACGACGTCGGCGCCGTCGCCGGCCTTGCCGCTCGCGTACTGCACGAGCGAGAAGTCGTTGACCGGGAAGCTCTGCTGGACGGTCTGGCCCACCTGCTGCTGGGCCGTGTTGTCGGAGAACCAGGTCGAACCGGTCGGACCGCAGTGACCGGCGGTGAGGATGAAGTCGTTCGTCCCGTTCGTCACGTTGAACCCGGCCGAACAGCGCCCGCCGGTCGACAGGATCGGCTGGGCGCCGTTGACCCGGGTGGTGAACTTCCCCGCGGTGCGCTCCATACGGACGTAACTGCCGATGTCCGCCGCGGTCTTCGTCAGGCTCGCCCAGTCGGTGGCCGACACCGTGCTGTCGGCCTGCACGATCACCTGGTTGGTCTTGTAGTCCGTGACCCACGCCGTCCCGGGCACCTTGGGAGCCGAACGCAGCGTGGCCGTCGCCGACTTCAGCTCGTTCATGCTGTGGTCCACGAGCTTCGGCTCGGCGCCCGCCTCGCGCACCGTGGCGGCCGACCTGTCGTCGGTGACCGCCACGACCGGGCGCCCCTCGTCGTCGAGCCAGGTCCCCGCGGTGCGCGCGGTGCCCAGCTTCTTGACCAGCGCCGTCCCGGGGTTGGTGACGACGGACTCCGGGGTGCTGCGCTCCGTCGCCGCGCCGGAGGGCGTCTCCGTGGCCATGGCCGCCTGGGTGACCATGGTCCCGCCCAGGAGGAGTCCGCCGACTGCCGCCAGCCGTGTCACTCGCCGGACGATCCGTCGTCGTGCGTGCCTCATGCCCAGCTCCCGAAAACCCCGGTCGTGCGGCTCCAACACCGCGGGGCGCTCCGGTCGTTGAGTGCCCTCATCCCCATACGTGCGAGGACCCGGCCGTGTTCACCCCGGAAGTGATCACATCGGGTCAGTGTTTTCGTGCCACCCCGCCGAACATCGCGACCTCCTCCGGCTCCCCTGCCCAACCGGTCCCCTCCGGTGCGGGCCGCCAGCGCGAGCACGACACCACGCCCGGTTCCAGCAGCTCCAGGCCGTCGAAGAAACCGGCCACCCGCTCCGGGGTGCGCTGGGTCAGCTTCGGGGTGCCGTGCTCGTTCCAGAACCTCACGGCCTCGTCCACGTCCGGCATCGCCGGATGGGTGACCGTGTGCGACAGCACCAGATGGCTGCCCGGCGGCAGCCGGTCGAGCAGCCGTCGCACCAGCCCGTACGGGTCCTCGTCGTCGCCGACGAAGATGACCACGCCGAGCAGCATCAGCGCGACAGGCTCGGTCAGGTCCAGTGTCTTCTCGGCGTGCCGGAGGATCGCGTCGGTGTTGCGCAGGTCCTCGTCGAGGTAGTCGGTCCGGCCTTCGGGGGTGCTGGTGAGCAGGGCCCGGGCGTGGGCCAGGACCAGCGGGTCGTTGTCCACGTAGACGACCCGGGCGTCCGGTGCCAGCCGCTGGGCCACCTCGTGGGTGTTGTCCGCCGTCGGCAGTCCGGTGCCGACGTCGAGGAACTGGCGGATCCCGGCCTCGGCGACCAGATGCGTGACGGCACGGCCCAGGAAGAGCCGGTCGGCGCGCGCGTACGCGCCGATGTCCGGGTGTAACTCCCGGATCCGGTCACCGGCGACCCGGTCGACCTCGTAGTGGTCCTTGCCGCCCAGCCAGTAGTTCCAGATACGGGCCGTGTGCGGCTGGGTGATGTCGATACGGGAGTTCTCCGGTGAGGGTGTCACGGATGTCATGGGTTCGGCTCCGACGGCAGGAGGGCGGGGGCGAAGAACGGCGCGGTGGAATGCGTGCGGTCAACAAGCAATCTAAGCAAGTGTGTTGGCGCCGGTGGCGGGTCCTTTGGAATCCGTGCCGGGATGCCCGGATTCCGTCGCCGCCGGCCGGAGCAGGGCCCAGCTCCGCGCGTCGCCCCACACGGCCGAGGCACCGGTGCAGGGGCGCAGCAGGGCGGTGAGCGCCGGGTCGCCGCGGCCGTTCAGCTCGTCGGAGGCGATGCTGCGGGCGATCCCGGCGAGGAAGTCGGCGAGCTGCACCCGGGCGTCATCCCGGGCGACGACGAGCCGGAGTCCGGTGAGCGCGATGCCCTCCCGCCGCGCCGCGCGTTCGATCCAGGCGATCCGCCGCGGTGTGAGCATGTTCTGCCGGTCGTGGGCGAGCCGGACCGGCCGCCCGCCGCGGCTCCAGTACGCCGCCGTGCGCAGCACGGAAGGCAGCAGGGGATTGAGCGGAGGGACGAGCGGGGCGGGCCCGTCGGCGTCGATTCCGTCCCGATAGGCGACCGCCCGGGACCGCGCCGTACCGGGCGCGGAGCGCGGTCTGTCGCTGATGTCGGCCTCCAAGGCGTGGAACCTGGCCGGGCTCAAGGCGGCCCTGGCCGTGGCCGGCCCCGGCGCCGCCGCCGATCTGGCCCGGCTGCCCGAGGAGGTCTCCCACGGCCCGAGCCATGTCGGTGTGCTCGCCCACACCGCCGCGCTGAGCGAGGGGACGGCCTGGCTGGACGCGCTGCTGACCGCCCTCGACGCCCATCGGCGGCTGCTCGCCGAGCTGCTGGCCGATCATCTGCCGGGTGTCCGGCACCGGCCGGCGCAGGGCACGTACCTCGCGTGGCTGGACTGCCGTGCCCTGGGCCTCGGCGACGACCCGGCCGCGGTCTTCCTGGAGCGCGGCCGGGTGGCGCTGAGCCGCGGACCCGACTTCGGCACCGGGGGAGCCGGACATGTGCGGCTGAATCTGGCCACCTCGCCGGAGATCCTCACCGAGGGCGTGCGCCGGATGGCGGCCGCCCTGCGCTGATCCGTGGCACGACCCGTCGACGCGGCACGGTGGGCCTCGGCGGGTCCCCCGGCGGCGAGGCACGCCCGGACCGGAGTCGGTATGGACGTCTTCGACGCCACTGCCGTCTCCGCGGCGATCGACACCGCCCTGCTGCCGACCGTGCCCGGCTCCCACGAACGCGGCTGGACCACCTACGCCGTCGTGGTCGCCTGCCCGGGCGCCCGGGGCAGGCTGCTCGGCCGCCCCGGCGGCGATCCGCTCGGCGGCGGGCTCCACGACTCCGTGCCTGTTCGCCGCGTACCTCTTCCACGAGTGGGCCGAGCACCCCGCCCCGGACGGCCGTCCCGCGATCGGCGACGACGGGCCCGAGGCGCTCGACCCGGCCGGGGTCGTCGAACAGGCCGGGATCGTCGAACAGGCCCGGCTGATGGGACAGCGGTCGACGACGTTCGGCTGCGGTGCCGTCGTGGCCGGTCGAGCCGTTCCCCCGTGCTCCTTTCGGGGCGCCGCCTCATAGACTGCGCGGCATGGACGACAACGCGCTCGAACGGCTCGGGGCGGGTAAGTATCTGCTGATCACCAGCTACCGGAAGAACGGCAGCGGGGTCGCCACCCCGGTGTGGGTGGTGCGGGACGGGGACACGCTGGGGGCCTGGTCGGCCGCCGATGCCTGGAAGGTGAAGCGGATCCGGGCCCGCGGCGACGTCCTCGTCGGCCCTTGTGACGTACGCGGCAACCCCACCGGCGAGCAGATCCCGGCCACCGCGGAGATCTGCGACGCCGGGACGACCGCCCGCTACCGCACGCTGCTCGCCCGCAAGTACGGTGTCCTGGGGCGGCTGACGCTCCTGGGCAGCCGGCTGCGGCGCGGACTGGACGGGACGGTCGGCATCCGCATCACGCTCTGAGCACGGAAAACGGAAGGGGGGCATGGACCGGCCTGGTCCATGCCCCCCTGCGCGACGACTGCCTACGGCGCGTCCTCGACCGTCCCCGTCAGCACCGGCTGGTCCGGCAGCGGGTCGGCGTTGTCGTCCGTCAGCGCCAGCCGCATCGACTCGACCGGCTCGGCCACCTGGTCCTTCACCGTCTTCACGATGAAGTCGGCGGTCGTGGTCCCGGCCGGGATGCCCATCCACGCCCACAGGTTCGCCCTGGACAGCGGACGCTCCGGGTCGGGTACGTCACCGGACCAGTCCAGCAGCCACTGCGGGTCCACGTCCTTGGTGGACAGCTCGGTGCCCTCCGTGACCGGCAGCACCCGGACGGGCTGCCAGATGTCCACGTCGGCCGGTTCGGAGAGGGTGATCCGCCAGGTCAGCGTCCCGCCCTCGGTCACCTTGTCCGTGACCGGCGTCAGGGTCACCTTCGGCGCCGGGTCGTCGTTCAGCGCGGTGACGCCGCCCGCGTACGTGCCGACGACCGCGCCGCGCACGGCCTTGGCGACGAGGTCGTACCGCTTGTCGTAGCCGAACCGGGTGTCCCCCGTGACCTTGACCGGTACGTCGACCGGATTCGTCCCCGGGCGTACCGTGACCAGCTTGTCCACGGCCCGGCCGGTGTCCGGGTCGAGGACGCTGAAGCGGACCGTGCCGGTGCCGTGTCCGGTGACCTCGACCGGGATGCGGTAGGTGCGGGTGCCGGAGTCGCCCTCCTCGACCGTCAGCCGGCCGATGTCGACCCGCGGCAGCGCCGCCGTCGTGACCGCCGGGGTGCCGGGCGCCCAGCCCCAGGCGTCCATCAGCCAGGCCTTCCCGGAGCGTGAACGCGGGGTCAGCTCGAGGGACTTGACGTGCTTGAGGTCGAACCCGGCGCGGGTGGCGGCGGTCAGCGGAACCCGCACCTCGCGCGCCCAGTACGAGGCGGTGCGCTCGGTGCCGGGCAGCCCGTCGACCTTGACCTGTCCGAGCTTCGCCCGGTGACCGGCGGAGTCGGTGAGCGACACGTCCAGCTTGGTGCCGGTGGTGTTCGGCGGCACGAAGACGCGCAGCGTCAGGTTCTTGGCGCCGGACAGGGAGAGCGGCTTGGCGGGGGTGACCCTGGTCGCCGTGCCGGGCGCGGACCACTTCAGCGCGACCGCGCCGCGGCCGGCCTCCTTCTCCAGCGCCCACCAGGCGAAGTGCGGGGACGACCCCTTGTCGGCCTCGCCGAGGCAGGCCTTGGCCGGGGCGGGGTCGATCGCCGCGCACAGCCGGCCGCCGGACACCTTCACCCCGGCGTCGGGCAGGAGGCCGCCGGTGCGGCGGGCGCCCACTGCGTGGGTCAGCACCCGGGCCGGGTCGGCCGAGGGGGCGCGCCGGCCGGTGCCGTCGAGGAGCGGGCGCACCCGGTCGTCGCCCGCCACGAACAGCCGGGCCGCGGCGGCGATGTAGGTGGCGCCCGCCTTGTGCTGCTGGTCGCCGGTCAGCCGGGTGCGGGTGCCCGTGGAGCACACCGCGTCGCGGTCGGTGCTCTCCGGGTCCTCCCCGAAGTCGTCGAACGCGGGCGCCTCGGCCTTGCCCGGCGTCCACTCCGTGTTGAAGAAGTTGTGGTTGGCGCCGATCACGTACACGGCGCTGTGCAGGGCGTTGCCCTTGCTGACACCACGCGTGCCGTCGGCGTACACCTCGCCCTGGAGATCGGACACATCGCCGTCGCAGCCGGGCAGGATCGTCGCGGACGGGACGTCGGCGACCGGGTTCTGGCCGAAGATCGTGGGTCCGATGAGCACGGTGCCGCGGATCTTCCAGCGGACCGGGCCCCGGTAGCCGTCCTGCGCGGCGGGCGCCGGGTAGAGGCTGTCCATCGCGGCCCGGTTGACGCCCTCGCCGCCGCGCGAGTGGCCGACGAGCAGGACACGGCTCAGGTCGGCCTTCGGCGCGTCTCGGACGACCGCCGGTGCGTCGCCCGGGTGCGCGGTCCAGGCGGCCCACTTCGCCAGGTGCTGCCGCACCAGCGAGGAACGGGCCTGGGCGCCGCCGTCCTCGGCCGCGAAGTCCTGGCCGTTGATGCCGTTCGCCGAGATCGACACCGTCACATAGCCCTGGGAGGCCAGCAGCTTCTGGTCCTGCAGATAACCCTTGTAGCTGGGGATCGCCTTCAGCCCGGCGGGGCAGGGCCAGTCGCCGGTCACGTCCTCGTCACCGCCGCCCGGCTTGTAGCAGGTGCCGTGGCGGCCGTGCAGGAACAGCGCGACCGGCCGCTTGCCGGTGGCGCCCTTCGGCGCGACGACCACGGCCTGCATCTCGACCGGCTGGGCGAAGTCGGGCAGCTTCACCGGGTCGAGGTCGTACTCACCGGTGACCGTGCGGTACGCGCCCGGCTTGCCGGGGTCCACGGAGTTCGCCGGGAGCGCGGCCGGGGGCCGCGCGGCGGCCAGGGACTCCTTCGACGGCGTGCCGGAGTCCGCGGCGTGCGCGTCCAGCCGGCGTCCGGCGGCCAGGACCTGGAGCTCCGTCAGCGGCGCGGCCCGGTCGAGGGCGAGCCGGAAGGTACGGCCGTCCTTCGCGGCCCTGGGCACGCCGAGCAGCCGGCCGCCCGCGTGGAACTCCACCCGGGCGTCCCCCATGGGCACGGACCGCTCCGAGCGCCAGACCAGCTCACGCGACGCGCCCTCGCCGGTGACGCGCCACCCGGGGGGCAGTGGGCCGTCGGCGGCAGCCGAGGCCGTCGTACCGGGCGACTCCTGGGCCTGGGCCAACCCGGGTGTTCCCGCCAGTGCCGCGAGCACGGCCACGGCGGTGACACCTATGCGACGGGCATGGATCAAGGTCCCCTCCTCACACTTCGCGCGTGGGCGCCCCGTCCGTACCGGGATCACCTCACGACACGAAGGAAGCGAGAGGAGGCCTGTGGGTTGCCTGTGACGAGCGAATCGGCCTGCGAATGACCGGAATTGAGCGACCGCCAAGGAGAGAGAGGGGGGAGACCCTAGTGGTGCCAGCCCCGGTACGGCTCGTCGACGAGCTGGAACACCGGCTCGCCCCGTACCGGGTCCTTCACCGTGGAGAGGCGGACGCGATCGCCGCTGTGGATGCCGATGAGAGGGCCCATGACCCGGCCGCGGACGACGAACCCCTCCGCCATCTCCACCAGCGACACATTGCGCGCGGACGGCGTGTTGCGGTGCACCACGGTCGCGTGGCGGACCGTCCCGACGCCACCGCTGCGCTCGGTGCGCAGGTCGCTGCCCTGGCACACCGGACACAGCAGCCGGTGGTACATCGCGGTGCCGCACCAGGTGCAGCGCTGGAAGAGGATCGCCTCACCGTCGGACTTCGCGCGGTCGAGCAGACCCGCCGTGCCGCCGGTTCCCGTGTGGTGGTACACGCTGGTCACTCCCTGCCTCGGCCCGGAAACCCACTGGCGTCAGCGTATGGCACTGAGTGTCAGGCGTAAAGGTACTGCGTACCCTGAAAATGTGAAGAGGTGGGAGGGGGTCAGTCGCGGGCCAGGGTGGTCTCGATCTCCTGCACCACCCGCCACAGCGGAGCCCCCCGCCGGGAGACCACGACGACCACGTCCTCGGGGTGCTCCTCCGCGACCGGCACCGGCACCGGCGTCGGCTCGGGGGCCGGTGCCGCGCCGAACGCCGACTGCACATAGCCGAGCGCATGGTCCACGGTGGCGGTCGCGTCGCCCTCGCCGTCCGAACGCAGCCAGGAGCGCAGGGCGTTGTTGTGCGCGGCGACCACCGCAGAGGCGATCACATCGGCCCGCAGACTGCCGTCGGACCGGCCCGCGAAGCGGTCCCGCAGATACTCGGCGAGGGCGCGCTCGTAGCGCCACACCACCGACAGCTCGTACGCCCGCAGCCCCGGCACCTTCTTGGTGAGCCGGTAGCGCTGCACCGAGAACGAGGGGTTCTCGGCGTACATCTGCAGCACGAGGCGCGCGGCGTCGCACACCCGCCGCACCGGCTCGGCGTCCTCCGTGCTCGCGGCGAGGAAGGCGGTCATGTCGGCCAGGCACCGCTCGTGGTCGGGGAAGACCACGTCCTCCTTGGACGGGAAGTAGCGGAAGAACGACCGGCGCCCGACGCCCGCGAGGGTCACGATGTCGTCCACCGTGGTCTGCTCGTAGCCCCGCTCCACGAAGAGCCGGAAGGCCGCCGCGACCAGGGCGTCCCGCATGGGCGGCTTGGCCTCCGCCTTCTCAGTGGCGCTCATGGACGGGAACGTAACACCTGGGACCCTCCGATGGCACTCAGTTCCCTCCTGGTGGGGAACTGAGTACCTGGCACGGGGTGCCGAAACAGGCCGGATCAGAGCCGTTCGGCCGCCTCGACGACGTTCGTCAGCAGCATCGCGCGGGTCATCGGGCCGACGCCGCCGATCGGCGGGGCGAAGGAGCCGGCGACGTCGCCGACGTCCGGGTGGACGTCACCGAGGACACCCTCGACCGTACGGGTCAGACCCACCGACAGCACGGTGGCGCCCGGCTTGATCCAGTCGGGCCGCACCAGGTGCGCCACCCCGGCGGCGGCCACCACCACGTCCGCCTCCCGGGCGTGCGCGGCGACGTCCTGGGTCGCCTCGTGGCACAGGGTCACCGTGGCGTGCTCGGTGGCCCGGGTCAGCATCAGGCCGAGCGGGCGGCCCACCGTCACCCCGCAGCCGATGACGCAGAACTGCTGCCCGGTGATCGCCACGTTGTTGCGGCGCAGCAGGTCGATGATGCCGCGCGGAGTGCAGGGCAGCGGCGCGGGAATGCCCAGCACCAGCCGGCCCAGGTTCGTCGGGTGGAGTCCGTCGGCGTCCTTGACCGGGTCGATCAGCTCCAGGACGGCGTGCGTGTCGATGTGGGCGGGCAGCGGGAGCTGCACGATGAAGCCGGTGCACGCCGGGTCGGCGTTCAGCCGCAGCACCGCGGCCTCGACATCGGCCTGGGAGGCGTCGGCGGGCAGCTCGACCCGGATCGAGGCGATGCCGACCTGTGCGCAGTCCCGGTGCTTGCCGCCCACGTAGGAGCGGCTGCCCGCGTCGTCGCCGACGAGGATCGTGCCCAGCCCGGGGGTGATGCCGCGCTCCTTCAACGCCTGGACGCGGAGGGCGAGTTCGTTCTTGATGTCGGCCGCGGCGGCCTTGCCGTCGAGAAGAGTTGCGGTGGTCACGGAGTCGACGAGCCCTTCGGGAGAGAAAACGACGGTCCTGTCATCGTACGACCCCTCCGTCCCCCTCCCCGCAGGAGCACCTGGCACCCCGGCGTAACCTTTCCGCACCGCCGCCCAGCCCGAGGAGCTTCCCCGTGCCGTCCGCCCGCCCCCGTCTCCTCTACGTCACCGACCTGGCCTACCCGGCCCGCGGACGGCGCTACGGCGACGAGGACGTCCTCCTCACCTCCCGGCTGCGCGCGGACTTCGACCTCGCCCTGTGCCATCCGCTGGACGCGGCAGCCCTCATGGACGCCTTCGACGCCGTGGTCGTCCGCAACAGCGGACCCGTCCTCGGCTACCAGGACGCCTACGAGGCCTTCCGCGAGCGCGCCCTGCGCGACGGCGTCCGGGTCTACAACCCGCTCACCGGGCGCGCCGACATGGCCGGCAAGCAGTACCTCCTGGACCTCGGGGCCGCGGGGTACCCGGTGATCCCCACGGTCGACCGCGCGGAGGACCTGCACCTGCTCCCCGCGGCGGACCGCTACGTCGTCAAGCCCAAGCTGGGCGCCGACTCCCGGGGGCTGGAGATCGTCACGCCGGACCGTCTGCCCGCGCTCGCCGACGACGACGTCCTCGTCCAGCCGTTCGTCGACTTCGCCTACGAGGTCTCCTTCTACTTCGTCGACCAGGACTTCCAGTACGCCCTGTCCGCCCCGGACCCCGGCCGCCGCTGGCAGCTCCAGCCCTACGAACCCACCCCCGCCGACCTGGACTTCGCCCGCCGGTTCATCGACTGGAACACCCTGGCGTACGGCATCCAGCGCGTCGACGCCTGCCGCGCGCCGGGCGGTGAACTGCTCCTCGTCGAACTGGAGGACCTCAACCCCTATCTCTCCCTGGACGCCCTCGACGCCGGCACGCGGGACGCCTTCGTCGCCGCGACCACGCGTTCCCTGCGCCGGTTCCTCACCGGCTGAACCCGTCCGCCCGTCCGCCCGTATCTCTCCGCGGGGGAACGGAACGGAGGGAGACCAGGGTGCCGACACCGGCCGAACCCGGACAGCCGCAGGAGCGCAAGGTCGTGGAGCCCATCCGGGTGCTGCGGCCCCGTAACACCGATGCCCTGGCGGACCTGTTCCGTGAGATGACCGAACTGACCAAGGAGCCCGTCTCCTACGAGTCGATCCCGCTGCAGGGCCTGCCGGGCGGCACCGACGAGCCGGCGACCGAGCAGCTTCCCCCGGTGGGGCACTGGACCGACACCGTCCCCGCGCCCGGCGCCGACGGCACCCGGGCAGACGGGTACGACAGCGCCGGACCGGCGACGGAACCGGTGGTCGGCCAGGACTGGGCGGACGAGCACTCCCCGCGCGAACCCGGGACGAGCGGCGCCCCCGGCACGGACTGGAGCGCCCCCGAGACCCACGAGCCCCCCTCGGGCGGGGACGCCGGAACCGCGGCGGGGTGGGGCGAGCACGCCCGGGCGTCCGCCGCGGGACTGAGCACGGGGCCCCGGGCCGGGTGGGGCGAGCAGACCGACGCGTCCATCGCGGGGCGGGACGCCGGAACCGCGGCGGGGTGGGGCGAACACTCCCGGGCGTCCGCCGCGGGACAGAGCGGGCCCCAGGCCGGGTGGGGCGAGCAGACCGACGCGTCCACCGCGGGGCGGGACGCCGGAACCGCGGCGGGGTGGGGCGAGCACGCCCGGGCGTCCGCCGCGGGACAGAGCGGGCCCCAGGCCGGGTGGGGCGAGCAGACCGACGCGTCCACCGCGGGGCGGAGCGCAGGGCCCGAGGCCGGGTGGGGCGAACACGCCCACGAGCAGGCGCGGGGACACGCCGCCTCCGTGTCGTCGTCGCCGGGGGAGCGGCCCCGGTACGGATCCCGCCCCGGTCGTCCCGCCGGTCGTCCCTACGGGCCCCCTGCGGGGCGTATCGGCGCCGGCCGGGCGGGTGGCCGTGGGGCCGTGCCCCGGGGGGCCGCTCGGCGCCCGGGCGGCGCGCACGCGGAGGCCGCGCCGCTCGGTGCGCGCGACGACGACGGGGCCGGCACGGGGCTGCGCCGGGCCGCCATCACGATCGGCGTGTGCGCCGCGGCGCTCGTCGGCTTCGCGGGCGCCCTCCTGGTGCCGGGCCGCGGCGGGGAGGCGGCCGCGGAGACCGTGCGGCCGCAGCCGAGCGCCACCCAGCCGGAGACCTCCTCGCCGTCCGCCGACCCCGACGGCGCCGGCACGCTGCGGGAGGGCGACAGCGGCGCCGAGGTGACCGATCTCCAGCAGCGGCTGCTGAAGATCCCGGACGTGTACCGCGACGGAGCCACCGACGGCCGTTACACCTCGACCCTCACCGAGGCCGTGGCCCGTTTCCAGCTCTGGTACGGCATCCGCGGCGACGAGGACGGCGTGTACGGCGACGACACCCGGCAGGCGCTGGAGTCACGCACCGGCGGCTGACGCCGGCGGTCGGCGGGGGCGCCGGGCGGGCGGCCGCTCAGTCCCCGGCGTCCCCCGGCACCTGGATGTCCAGCACGCACACGTCGTCCCGCCGCTCCGGCTCCGGCAGCGAACCGAGCAGCCGCGCGAGGGGCACCGGTCCGTCGGGGCCGGGCGCCGACGCGGCGCGGGCGAGCCGCTCCAGACCCCGGTCGATGCTCTCCCCGGGCCGCTCCACCAGCCCGTCGGTGTACAGCACCAGACGGTCACCGGGGGCGAGCCGGCACTCCGCCTCCTCGTAGCGCGGGGTGTCGCGGGCGCCGAGCAGCATGCCGTGCGGGCGCTCGAGATAGCGGGCCTCGCCGGCGCGCAGCAGCAGCGGCGGGGGATGCCCGGCCTGGGCCCACACCAGCCGCCGCCCGCGCGGGCTGTAGCGGGCCAGGACCAGGGTCGCCGTGCCGTGCGGGTCACGGGAGTGCAGCAGCAGCGCGTTGAGCCGGGCGAGCGCCCCGGTCAGCGAGGAGCCGGTGATGACCATGCCCTTGGCGGTGAACCGCAGCAGGGCCATCGAGGCGACGGCGTCCAGGCCGTGCCCGGTGACGTCTCCGACCACGAACAGGGCGTCGCCGTCCGGGAGTTCGATGGCGCTGAACCAGTCGCCGCCCACGTTGAGCCCCGACTGCGCGGGCAGATAGGCGATGTCGACCCGGAGGCCGGCCAGCCGCACGGTCTCCTTCGGCAGCGGCAGCAGCGCGTCCTGGAGCCGGGACGCGACGAGGCGTTCGGCCGACAGCGCGCCCTGCTGGGTGAGCATCGCGCGTTCGCTGGCGAGCAGGGCGAGTTCGGCGCTGCGCTGGGCGCTGACGTCCTGGAGGAAGCCGTGCGCCTCGACGGGGGTGCCCTCGGCGTCCGTCACCGCCTCGGCGACCGCCCGCAGATGACGGACGCCGTCACGGGCGGCGACCCGGAAGGGAACGTCGCACGGCCGCCCCTCGCGCACCAGCTCACCGATGGCCCGGGCCAGCGCGGGCACGTCCTCGGGGACGGCGAGCGAGGGCAGTTGGGTGAGCGGGACCGGCCCGTGGACGGGGTCGCGTTCGAGGAGGGCGAAGACCTGGGCGGACCAGTTGCCCTCGCCGGTGGTCAGGTTCCAGGTGGCCCAGCCGAGCCGGCCCAGCCGCTGCACCTCCGCCAGCCGCTGCTCCTGCCGGTCGGAGGGGTCGTGCCGCACCCAGCTCACCACCAGCCCGTCGCCGAGCCGCGCCACCCGCGCCGAGTAGGTGACCAGTTCACTGACCCCGGCGACGCTCTGCTGCCGCGCGAACGGCTCGCTCTCGTACGGCTCCTCGCCCTCCAGCGCCTTCATGCAGCCCTGCCACAGCGGCTCGTCCGCGGCCGCCGTCGGCCAGCACTCCAGGAAGCGCAGGCCGAGCAGTTCCCGGCCGGTGCGGCCGACGGCGTCGGAGGTCCCGGCGGTCACGGCCTCGATCCGGAAGTCCTCGACGGCACCGGAGGGCCCGCGCACCGGGGCGAGCAGTACCGCGGCGACCGGCAGCCGGTCGAACACGATCTGCACGGCGTCCGCGGCGGCGCCGAGGGCGGGTTCCCGACGGATGCCGAAGGTGCGCAGCGGGCCCGCGCACAACCGGGCGACGGCCAGCAAATGCTCGCGCTCGGCGGGCGGGAACGGAGCCGCGGACGGGCGCAGCACGCCGAGCGCGACCTCGGCGGACTCGCCGGTCGTCACGGGCAGCCAGGCACGCGAGCCCCACTGCCGGGAGGGGTCCCCTATCAGCAGATAGCGCTCGCGGTCCGCCGCCGGGTCCTCCAGCCACCGGGCCTCACCGGCGGCGAGGGCGTCCAGGGCGGCGATCCCGGCGAGGGGCGGCACCCGGCCCCACTGCAGGGCGAGGGTTTCGTCGATCCCGGCGTGCCCGACGAGTTCCAGCCCGCCGGAGGGCAGCCGGGCGTAGAGCATGACCGCGTCGGCGTCGACGTCGACGGCGAGCCGGTCCAGCAGACAGCGGGCGAGGTCCTGCGGGGTGCCGACGCGGACGAGGGCCCGTGCGAGCCGGGCCAGGGCCGAGGAGCCGGCCTCGTCCGGGGGCGGGAGGGGTGTGTCCCGGGCGGCGGTGTCCGCGGCCGGGCGGGGTTCCCCGGGCGTCGGCGGGGTCAGTGAGCCGAGCGTGAGCCAGCACTCCTCGAGCAGGGTCCGCCGGGCGGCCCTGGCCCGTCGCTGCAGCTCCTCCTGGGCCGCGTCCGGGGAGCAGGCGAGTCGCGCCATCACCGCTCCCTTGGCCCGCTCCACCACCGCCGAGGTGGCCGCGAGGTCCTGGAGCCGGTCCATCTCCGCGCGCTGACGTGCCACGACCCGGGTCAGGGCGGCCATGTCGGGCGCCTCGCCGGACCCTGGGGGCAGCGCGGATTCGCTCGTCACGCATCGAGCATGGCACAAACGCGTGGATTCGATCAGGGCCTTGCGTCAACGCCCGGGCCGGGAGCGACGCCCGGGACGGTCAGCGGCCGGCGTGGGACTCGACGAGGGCCTGGGTCACACAGCGCACGCTGCGGGCGATGTGCTGGAGCTGCATGAGCTCGGCGGCGTACAGCTTGATGGTGTGCTCGATGACCGACTCCGGCATCCCCAGCCGGGGCAGGTCGGCGCGCGCGGTCTGCAGGGCGGTGCGGGCCACCCGGATCTCCTGCTGCACCTGGATCGTGGCGTGACGGCCCAGGAGTACGGGCTGACGCAGCATGAGCGGGTAGCTCGCGTACCGCGCCGGCACCAGTTCGCGCAGCCACTTCGCGGCGGAACGCTCCCAGTCGTAGCTGCCGGGCGTCTTGACCTGGCACGGCCAGTCCGGGCTGATGCGCTGCGTCGTCGTCAGAGTCATGGTCATCGCTTCCGGTGTGCGGCGTCGGGACGGGTGGTCCGACGTTGTGTGGGGCGGCCCCGGTCTAGGGGATGACCGGGGCCGCCACGGGCGCTCGCAGGTGCGGCGCCCCGAGCACCCTGGACGCCGACGTGGGTAGGGGACGACGGCTTCGGGTGCCCGTACAGGGGCCCTGCGCGGGCGGGTGCGGCCGTGAGCAGTATTTATATATACCGACGGGTTTGCAAGGCGCATGAAAACATTCATGTGCGATGTGCCCGCAATGATCCCTCTGCGTCTTTTCGGGGAGGGGGGTGCCGGGTTGTCCGCCGGGTCGGCGGATCACTCGCGCAGGAAGAACTGGTGCTGTTCGGCGATCTGCTCGTACTCCTCCAGCCGCGCCTGGGTGCGCTCCGGGCCCGCGTCGGTCATGGCCTGGAGCAGCGCGGCCGCCATCACGCCGGGGGCGGCGTAGGAGTCGAACACCAGCCGGGACCCGGTGCCGCTGGCGAAGGTGACGTCGGCCTCGTCGGCCACCGGGCCGAGCGCCAGGTCGGTGATCAGCGCGACCTTCAGGCCGGCGCTGCGGGCGACCCGCAGGCCCGTCAGCGTCTCCTGCGCGTGCCGGGGCATCGAGAACGCCAGCACCCAGGTCCCGCCCGCCTCCCGGGACTGCAGCAGCGCGTCGTAGGCGACGCTGCCGCCCCGGGTCACCAGCCGGACGTCCGGATGGACCCGGCGGGCCGCGTAGGCGAAGTACTCGGCGAGCGAGGCCGAGATCCTGAGGCCGAGGATGGTCAGCGGCGTCGACTGCGACAGCGCCCGGCCGATCTCGATCACCCGGTCGGGATCGGCGAAGTCGCGCCGCAGGTTCTCCAGGTTCTCGATCTCCGCGTCGACCGCCGCCTGCAGTTCGTTGCTCCGGTTCACCTCGGCCGGGGCGGGCCCGCCGGCCAGGGTGCCCAGCGCGATCGACTGGAGTCTCTCGCGCAGGGCGGGGTAGCCGCTGAACCCGACGGCCGCGGCGAACCGGGTCACCGAGGGCTGGCTGACCCCGACCCGGTCGGCGAGGTCGGTGATCGACAGGAACGCCGCCTCGGTGATGTGCTCGATCAGATACTGGGCGATGCGCCGTTGTCCCGGTGACAGATGGGGCCCGTCGAAGAGGGCCCTGAGCCGTGAGGTCGGGGACACCTCCGCCTCCGGATCCGTCTTGCCCGAGGTGATCGCTGATGCCTGTGCGCGTGCCTGTTGCGGCGATGGCACCGATGCGCCTCCTTTGTCTCCCACGCAGCTCAACATAGCTCACGGAGCGTGCGGGACAGCGTGCCCGAGACCTCGCAGGTCGCACACCCCGTCGGCCCCTACCGCTGGTAAATCGTGATCGAGTGACCGACCTCGTCCACGGCGTGGCTGGAGTCGATCAGCCGGGCGAGCCGCCCCCTGGCCTTGGCCACGGCGGAGTCCGACACGGCCATCACGCCGTGCACCTTCCGCAGCGGCGCGCGCCGTGGATCGGACGCCCGGATGCCGTAGAAGGAGGGCACGCCGCTGCCCTTGTAGACGAGCCAGACCCGCTCGCCCGCGTACCGTCCGTGCAGCCGGCCCGCGAGCCGGCCGAGGTCCTGGCCCCAGTCCGCGTTGGAGTCGTGCAGCCGCAGATGCGTCTTCGCGGGCCCGCCGAACGCCTCGTTGGAGTACGGCAGGTAGTACGGGAACGTCCGCAGGGAGCTGACCGCGACGAACGCCACCAGCGCCCAGGTCACCGCCCGCCGCCCCCGCCACCGGACGGCCAGGACGCAGCCGGCGGCCACCGCCAGGAACATCGGCAGGAACACGGCGTACCGGGTGCCGAAGTTCCGCGCCCCGGTCATCGCCGAGGCGAGCAGGACCGCCGCGGGGACCAGCACGTAGGGCGCCGCGGGCCGCAGCCGTCGTACCGCCACCAGGGCGACCGCCCCCGCCGCCCACAGCGCGAGCATCCCGAGCGGGGTCTTCACCACCAGCGCGACCGGCAGGTAGTACCAGCGCGACCCCGAGTAGACGTGCCCGAACAGGAAGCCCTGCCAGGACTGGTTCTCCAGTCCGAACTGCATCCGCATGCCGTCGCGGTACGCCTCCGGGAAGGGCATCAGCCGGACCAGCAGACCGCGCAGCCCGTGGACGACGGGCACATGTGTCGCCCGCGGGTCCCAGCGCAGTCGGGGGTCCACCACGAGATACGTCAGCCAGACGACCGTCACGGCGGCCGTCGCCACCACGGCCGCCGCCGCCAGGGCCCGGCGCACGTGCCGGAGCCCCACGGACCAGGCGGCGAGGGCCACCAGGACGGGTACGGCGGGCAGCGCGCTCATCCTCGTGGCGAGGGCGGCGCCGAGCGCGGCCCCGGCGAGCGGAAGGCACACCCGGGCCCGTCCGGAGCGGCGGGACCGCCACAGCAGCCAGGCCGAGGTCAGCAGGAAACCGGCCGCCGGGACGTCCAGCGTCGCCAGCGAACCGTGCGCGATCACATCGGGGGAGAAGGCGTACAGGGCGAGCGCGGCCAGGGCGGGGGCGGGCCCGGCGAGATCACGGGCGAAGCCGAACACCACGAGCCCGAACAGGAGCGTCAGGACGATCACGGGCAGTCGTGCCCAGAGCATCAGCCGCCACGGGTCGTTGCCCGACTCGTAGAGGAGATGCCGGCCGGCCGCGGTCTGGTCGCCGGTGACGTGCGGGTCGACGTGCGGGGCGGCGACGGCGACACCGACGGCGACGACGAGTTTGCCCAGGGGCGGGTGCTCGGGGTTGTACCGGATCCGGTGCTCGTGCAGATAGTCGGCGGCCGTGGCCACGTACACCGGCTCGTCGACGGTCGGTGTCTGCTGGACGGCCGTGGTCACCATCGCCGCGGCCATCTGGGCGAGGAGGAGGCCCACGAGCAGCGGCACGAGCCAGGGTCTGCGGCGCACCGGCGCCGAGGGGCGCGGGCGTACCGCCGGCGGTCCCGCGACCGGTCGCGGGACCGTGTCCGTGTGCTGGGTGTGCTTCATCGTGTGCCCCGAGGCGACACCCGCGGGGCGGCGGCGGAAGCGGTGCGCGGCGGCCACGAGGCCACTGTGCACCGGCTCCCGCCGCCAGGGGCGTCACCGCTTCAGGAGTCGTACCGACAGACCGTCCGCCGTGTAGAGAGGTACGGCGCGCAGCGTGGCGGAGTTCAGCTCCACCGCGTCGAACTGGCCGCGCAGCGCGCAGGTGTCGATCACCGGGACGACGTCCCCGGCGCGGGCGGGCTGCCTCTCGTCCAGGCGCAGCGACAGCACCGAGCCCTGGCCCAGGGTCACCCGACCGGACACGGTGAGCGCCGCGCCGTGGCCCCGGCGCAGCGGCAGGTCCAGCGTCGCGCCCTTCGACTGGGTCCAGGCGCCGCGCACCCGCAGCGGCTGCTCGGCGCGGACCGTGCCGCCGGTGAGCCGGACGTCGCCCTGACCCAGTGCGTTCGCGTGGCCCGCGACGAGCGTGCCCTCTTCCACGACCGTGCCGCCGTGGTAGCGGTTGTGGCCGGTCAGGGTGAGGGTGCCGGAGCCGCGCTTGGTCAGGGAGCCGTCGCCCTCGATGTCGTTGCGCCAGGCGTCGGCCGTGTGGAAGCCGCCCTTCGCCGCGTCCAGGGTGACCGTGACGTCGGAGTCGAAGGAGCCGTAGCCGTCGGCGGCGGCGAACAGGTTGAGGCGGCCCCACTGCTCGAAGCCGTCGAGCAGGACGTACCCCGAGGGCAGCGCGGTCGTGCGCAGCACCTCGCGGCGCTGCTCGGCGCTCAGGTAGGGCTGGCGGGTCTCCAGCAGCACCTCGGCGCCCTTGGGCACGGTGAGGGGCTCCTTGCGGCCCTCGCGCTCCAGGACGTACGTCAGGCGCGGCTCGGCGGCACGCCGGTTGGCGTCGCGGTCGGCGTACCGGTCGGAGGCGTCGGAGTGCGCGTAGGCGAACAGCGTGTCGGCCGTCGTCCCGGTCCTGCCGGTGAAGTAGGCGAGGGCCTGGGCGCGGGCGGCGGCCTTCAGGCCGGCGTTGGCCGGGTCGGCGAGGGTGGCCGCGGCGAGCGCGGTGGCCATGACGCGGCCGCCGATGACGTCGACCGTGGAGTGCATGCCGGACATGATCCGGGTGTGGCTGAGCTCCAGGGCGCGGGTCACGAGCTCCTGGAACCGCTCGGGCACGGCGTACGCGAACGCCAGGGACGCCAGGTGGAAGGCGTTGGTGTGGCCGCTCGGGAAGCCGCCGTCGTCGGTCGGGGAGGTGCCGCGCTGGCGCAGCAGCTGCGGGACGACGACCACCTTCGAGTCGTAGACCGGGTAGCCGAGCGCGTCGGTCTTCCCGGTGTCGACGACCTCGCTGTTCTCGTTCATGCGCCACGGGCGCGGGTACTGGAAGGCGTACTTGCCCGGGTTGCCGGAGGCGTAGGGGCCGCGCACGGTGTCGACGAGCTTGGCGACCTGGCCGAGGTCCGAGGTGTACGAGCCGGCGCCGAGCGCGGAGCCGGCCGGAGCGTCGGCGGGCACCGCGTCGCTGATCGTGGTCGCGGGGGTGGTGTCCGGGGCGCTGGTGATCGAGGTGACCGCCTTGGCGCCGGCCTTGTACAGGTCGGCCAGGGGGCCGAGGCCCGCGATCATCGCGTAGCTCTGGTGCTGGCGGTCGTAGACGAACGCCTCCTTGCCCTGGGCCTCCGTGCGGGCGCCGGTGAGCGCGGCGCAGTAGCGCATGTTGGCGCGCAGGACGTCGGGCCGCAGCGGGGTGCCGGTGTTCCAGGCCGCGCCGGTCTTCCACACCTGGGCGAAACCGCCGAGGACCCGCACCACGGCGTTGGTCTCGGGCGTGAGGTTCGCCAGGACGTTCGTCTTGTAGTCGTCGACGAACGGCAGCGGGCTCGTGGCGGCCTTGGCATCGGCCGCGCCCAGCCAGGAGACCAGCGTCGGGGCGGCGACCAGGGCGGCGGAGCCACCGAAGGAGACCTTCAGAAAGCGCCTTCTGTTCACGGCCGAGGGGGCGTTGATCCCGGCGGGTGACGGCATGGGTGTGCCTCTCTTGAGTTCTTCGGCCGTGAGGCCAGAGGGAAGAGGTGCGCTCATGTGCGGCTCGTGGGCCCGATGACGACTCGTGAGCCGGATGACGCGTACGAGCGAAGATCTACGGCCGGGCCGTGTCGCTTCCGCGAGGGCCCGGCGACGTGTACATGTCCTGCCGGTGAACGTGAGGCCCGGGGCTCACAGGAGCGAACGGGCCAGCGCCACCGCGCCCTGGACCGGCGGCACGGTCAGCCGCTGCGGCCGGGCGCCCGGTACAGCGCTTTCCAGCGCGGCGGCGAACGCCTCGTACAGCGTGGGCTGGTGCAGGACCGTGCCGCCCGCCACCACCACGTCGTCGACCGCGAGTCCGCGGGCGGCGAGCCGGGCGACGAGTGCGGCGAGGGCCTCGCCCGCCTCGGCGATCACGGCACGGGCGAGCGCGGAGCCGGCGTCGGCGGCCGCGAAGACCACGGGGGAGTGCCGGCCCCACTCGGCGGAGACGTCGCGGGCGCCCTCCAGGGCCGCGCCGAGCGCGGGCACCTCGGGGACGTCGAACGCGGCGACGAGACCGGCCGCCAGGGCGTCCGGCTCCTCACCGCGGTCATGGGCGGCCCATACGGCACGTGCCGCCTCCCGGACGAGCCCGGCGGCGCCGCCCTCGTCGCCGAGGACCGCGCCCCAGCCGCCCACCTGGACGGGGGTGCCGTCGGGCAGCAGACCCACCGCGACCGAACCGGTGCCGGCGACCAGGCCGGCCCCCTTGGCCAGTCCGGCGGCGGGCACGAGAAGCTCGGCGTCGCCCACGACGTGCGCGGGGACGCCGAGAAGTTCCTGTACGGCGGCGCGGATCTGCGCGCACTGCCGGGGGGTCTCGCAGGCGTGCGCGCCCACGGCGAGCGCGGCGGGGCGAACGCCAGGGGGCAGCGACGCGTGGACCAGGTCGGCCAGCCAGTGAGCGGCGGCGGCGTGGTCGTGCGGCCGCCAGCCGCTGCTGGGCCCGACGTGGTCGGCCACGACGTCCTCACCCGCCACTGCGCGGAGGTGCGTCTTGGTGCCGCCCACGTCGACGCCGACCACCAGGGGGCGCGAAGGGGGAGAGTCCTGCACGGATCCTCTTTCGTCGGTGCGTCGAGCCGCGACGGTGGGCGAAACCGTGACCTGCGGGATTGCTGGTTTCTGGTGAACTAGGGAAGCCCCGGGACGGGCTTCTGACGAGCACGGCAGGCGAGTACCGTGAAGTTCGTTAGGAAGTTAACTAACGAAGTACAGTGCGTCAAGAGAAGTCGCGCACTCGACCACCGCGGCCCCCTTCCGGGCCGTCGCGGGGCGGGGAACGCGCGCCGTCGTCGCATCCTTTCGCCGCAGTCCGCCGAACCGATCGGCCGGGTGCGCGGCCCGGTACCCGTGTGGGGGAAACTGTGGAACACGACGTGGCGGAAGCCCCCCGCCTGACCGAGAGCGCCAGCGCGGTCTTCGCCGTGCTGGCCCAGGCGAGCACGGCCACCCGGCCGCAGCTCGCGAGCCTGGCGGGGCTCTCCAAACCGACGGTCTCCTCCGCCGTGGCGGAACTGGAGAGCGCCCGGCTGGCCGCGCACTCCGGCACCGCCTCCAGCGGCACCGGCCGCTCCGCGGCGGTATACCGGCTCGGTCCCGTCGCCGGTGCCGTCCTGGCGGTCGACCTCGGCCCCGCGCACACCCGCGTCAGGGGCTGCGCCCTGGACGGCACCCTGCTGGCCGAGGCCACCGCCTCCCGCGAGGACGCCGCGGACGCCGTACGCGAGGCGCTCGCCGCGCTGCCCGAGGGTGCGCCGCTGCGCTCCATCGTCGTCGCCGTCGGCGACGTCACCGCCCGCGACCGGCAGGGCAGCGGGATGCGCCCCGCCACCGCCAAGGCCGGACCGGTCTTCGACGCCATGGCCGTGGCCCTGCCCCCGGGCGTCCCCGTCCACCTGGAGAACAACGTCAACTGCGCCGCCCTCGCCGAGCTGCACGAGGGGGCCGCGCGCGGCCGGCACACCTTCGGCTATCTGCGGATCGGTGTCGGCATCGGCCTGGGCATCGTCGTCGGCGGCCAGGTGCTGCGCGGCTCGAACGGCGCCGCCGGTGAGCTCGCCCGACTGCCCTACCCCTGGGACGACGGCCGGGAGCCCCGCCGGGAGGCCCTGGAGGAGTACATCGGCGCCCGCTCGCTGCTGCGCCGGGCCAGGGAGGCCTGGGCGGAGCGGGACGGGCCGTGCCCGCGCACCACCGAGCGGCTCTTCGTCCTCGCCGGACAGGGCCGGGCCAGCGCCCGTGCCGCCGTGGACCGCCACGCCGCCGACGTGGGCCGGCTGGCCGCCGCCGTGACGGCCGTACTGGACCCGGGCCTGATCGTGCTGGGGGGCAGCACCGGCGCCGATCCGGGCCTGCTGCCGGGTGTCCGGGCGGAGCTGAACCGGCTGAGCTGGCCCACCGAGGTGGTGAGCAGTACGGTCGGCGACTCCGGCACCGTCGCCGGTGCCGCGAGACTCGCGGTCGCCCGGGGAGTCCAAACCGTGACCCAGGCCGCGCGGCCCAAGGATTGACGGCCTCGGACTCGGTCTGCCAATGTCCGGACAAGCGCTTTCTAAGCCGGTCGGGACATCGGCTTGGGGAAGAGCGTCCCGCCGGTACACGAAGATGTACGGCAGCCATGTGAGGGCGTGCTCACGAGGCGGCGGCCCAGGAGGCCGGGGAACGCACCCACAGGGAAGACGCGGCCGGGCGAGGCCGCACCCCCCGGAAAGCAAATTCTGCACAAGGCACCCGTGCCGCTCGGTCGGCGCCGTGCTCCGTCTCGTACGACGAAAAGGGATCGAAATGACCACTGTGGGTGTGCGGCGCTCCCGCCGTCTCGGCCGCGGCGGCATGCGCCGCCTGGTTCCCCTCGCTGCCGTGGCCTCGGCAGGTGCCCTGCTGCTCACCGCCTGCGGAGGCGGATCCGAATCGGGCGGCAACTCCAAGTCGCTGACGTTCTGGATCTCCACGGTTCCGGGGCAGGACGCGGGCTGGAAGAAGCTGGTGGCGCAGTACAAGAAGGACGAGGGCGTCAACGTCAAGCTCGTCAACATCCCCTACGACGGGTACACGACGAAGCTGCACAACGCCGCGCAGGCGAACTCCCTGCCCGACGTCGCGGCCGTGCCGGCGCTGGACCCGATCTGGTCGAGCAAGCTGATCGACCTCAGCTCCATCGCGAACAACAAGAGCAACAACATCAACGCCAACTTCCTGGCGAAGGACTCGTCCGGGAAGGTGCTGTCCATCCCCTCGGACGTCACCGCGTCCGGCCTGTTCATCAACAAGACCCTGTTCGAGAAGGCCGGCGTCTCCTTCCCGACCTCGCCCGACAAGACGTGGACCTGGACCGACTTCATCGCGGCGGCGAACAAGGTCCGCGAGAAGACCAAGGCCAAGTACTCCCTGACCTTCGACCAGTCGCCGTCCCGGCTCCGCGCCATGGTGTACGAGATGGGCGGCAAGTACGTCCACGCGGACTCCTCCGGCAAGTTCTCGGTGGACGCGGCGACCAAGAAGGCCGTGAACACCTTCGTCGGATGGAACGACGACAAGACCATGCCGAAGTCGGTGTGGACGAGCGGCGCCGACCCGTCGGCCATGTTCCAGAGCGGTGACGTGGTCGCCTACTGGTCCGGCGTGTGGCAGGTCGCCTCCTTCGCGGACAGCATCAAGAAGTTCGAGTGGGCGAGCGTCCCGACCCCCGCCCAGCCGGTGCAGGCCAGCGACGTCAACAGCGGCGGCATGACGGTGGGCTTCAACAACAACAGCGAGGGCGCCACCGCCGCGAAGAAGTTCCTGTCCTGGCTGTACGAGCCGGCCCACTACAAGACGCTCTGTGAGGCGTCCGGCTTCCTGCCCGTCGAGAGCGGTCTGAACCCGGAGTACCCCTTCACGTCCGAGGCGGCGCAGGCGGCGTTCAAGCTGTACAACGAGGAGATCCCGCTGTACGCCCCGATCTCCGGCTACTTCAACACCGCGCAGACGAACTGGGTGCTGAAGGGCAAGAGCCTCACCGAGGACCCGACCAAGACGGAGCTCGGCAAGGCGATCAACGGTCAGCAGTCGGCCGACAAGGCCCTGGAGAACATCGTGGCCGGCTACAACCAGCAGGTCGGCGGCGCATCGTAGGCCACAGGGCCGGGCGGCGGGGTCTCGGCACCGCCGCCCGGCCCCGGCCGCCCAGGTGAGGCCGGGCTCACGGCGTGGGCCCACAGGAATCCATTCCACCAGCACGGAGTCAGGAAGATGACAAAACGCGCCTCGGACGTGTCCGCGAGCCCGCCCAGGAGACGCAGTAAGTACACCCTTGCGCCGCTTGTCCTCATCGCGGCCAATGTCGTGCTCTTCGCGCTGTTCTTCGTCTGGCCGGCGGTGATCGGGCTCGTCTACTCGTTCACGAACTACACGGGTGTGGGCACGTTCCAGTTCATCGGACTGGACAACTACCACAACCTGTTCGGGGACTCCACGTTCTACGACGCGCTCACCCGGACCCTGCTGTACGCCGTGCTCTTCGTGCCGCTGAACTTCGTGGTCTCGCTGCTCGCCGCCAACCTGGTCGTGAGCAAGCACGCGAAGGGCGGGTCGGTCGCCCGCGTCATCTTCTTCATCCCGTGGCTGCTGTCGCCCATCGTCGTGGGTGTCCTGTGGCGGTGGATGTTCGGTGAGAACTTCGGACTGGTCAACTACGTCATCGAGAAGTTCGGCGGAGGCGCCGTTCCGTGGCAGTCGAACGCGGACCTCTCGCTGCTCGTGGTGGTGATGGCGGCCGCCTGGGCCTGGACGGGTTTCACGATGCTGCTGTTCATCGCGGCGATCAAGAACGTACCGGTGTCGTACTACGAGGCCGCCTCGCTCGACGGCGCCGGCCCCTGGCGCCAGTTCTTCAGCATCACCCTGCCGAGCATCGCGCCCACCTCGTTCATCGTCATCCTGCTCAACACGATCAACGCGATGAAGGAGTACCCGGTGTTCGTCGCCCTCAACAACGGCGGACCCGGCACGTCGAACAACCTGCTCGTCCAGTACATCTACGAGACCGGCTTCAAACGGGGCCAGATCGGCTACGCGAGCGCCGCGTCCTTCGTGCTCATGCTCATCCTGATGGCCGTCGCGATCATCCAGCTGATCGCCAACCGGCGGTTGGAGAACCGATGACCACCACAGACATCCCGCGCCCGGCCGACGTCGGCTCCGGACGGAGAGTCTCCAAGAAGCGGCCCCGCAAGACGGCCACCGGTGGGCTCCGGCAGGCGGTGTCCGCGACGACACTGCTGTGGATCATGGCGTGTCTGTACGGGTTCCCGGTGCTGTGGTTCATCCTCAGCTCCCTCAAGCCGGCCAGCGACCTGTTCTCCTATCCGCTGACACTGATTCCGCACAACCCCACCCTGTCGGGTTTCGAGGCGGCGTGGGACAGTGCCAACTTCTCCCAGTACTTCATCAACACGGCCCTCGTGTGCGTGATCACGACGATCCTCACGGTGGGAGTCAGCTGCTGCACGGGGTACGCGCTGGCCAAGTACGACAACAAGTGGCTCAAGGTCTTCTTCATCTGCATCCTGGCCACCACGATGCTGCCGTCCGAGGTCATGCTCGCCCCCGAGTTCCTGGTGGTCCGCAACCTCGGCCTCTACAACTCGTTCGCCGGCATCATCCTCCCGGCCGTGCTCACCGCGACCGGCTGCTTCATGTTCCGCCAGTTCTTCCTGACGGTGCCCGACGAACTCGTGGAAGCCGCACGCATCGACGGCGCCAAGGAGCTGTCGATCTTCCTGCGGATCATGGTGCCGCTCTCCCGGCCCATCATGCTGACGCTCGCCATCCTGTCCTTCCAGTGGCGCTGGAACGACTACATCTGGCCGCTGCTGATGCTCAACGACCCCAACAAGTTCACCGTGCAGATCGGCATCCAGTCCATCGTCGGCGCGCAGAACATCAACTGGTCGGTCCTGCTCGGCGCCTCGGTCATCTCCATGATCCCGCTGATCGCCGTCTTCCTGGTCTTCCAGCGCTACGTCATGGGCGCCGACATCAACGCCGGACTGAAGGACTGACCTTGCCCACCCCGCTCGACCACGGGTTCGTCCGTGCGGCGGCCCGCGCCGCCGACCGGACGGCGGTCCCCCTGGCGGCCGCCCCCGACGAGGACCCCGCCGGTGCGACCCACCGCGTGCTGGCCCGCCGGGTGAAGACCCTGGTCGCGGCTTACCGCTCCCCGGACTCGGCCCTGCACGGCAGCGGGCGGGCCGTCGCCGCCGCGACGACCCACCTGCGCGCCCTGCGGGCCGCGCAGACACCCACCGGCCTGTTCGCCGGCGGCGACAACGTGCAGTCACCGCCGGACTCCGCGTTCACCGTCAACGACGTGTGCGACGCGCACGTCCTCGCCGCCGGCGCGGGCCCGGAACTGCACCACGTCACCGCCGCGCTCGCCGAGATCGCCGACGCCGCCACCGGCAGTCTCCTGACCGGTGGGGTGCACACCCCGAACCACCGCTGGGAGCTGTGCGCGGCGCTGGCCCGGCTGCACCGGTCGTTCCCCGACGACCGGCTGCCCGACCGTGTCGAGGAGTGGCTCTCCGAGGGCGTCGACATCGACGCGGAGGGCCTGTACTCGGAACGCAGCCCCCTTTACGCGGCCCACGTCTCCAACCCCTCGCTGCTCCTGCTGGCCGACGTGCTCGGCCGCGCCGACCTGCGGGACGCCGTCGAACACAACCTCGAAACCACCCTGGACCTCCTCAGGCCGGACGGCACGGTGGAGACCGTCCACTCGCGACGGCAGGACCAGCACCGCCCGTTCCCGCTGGCGCCCTACCTGCCGCACTACCGGCTGTGCGCGGTCCGCACCGGCCGGGGCGACTTCAGCCGGGCGGCGCGGCTCGCGGCCGCCGGGGGCGTCGACGACCCCGACCTGCTCGCCCAGAGCCTCCTCACCCCGGATCTGGCACGCGTCCTGCCGGCACCGGCCGCGGAGACGCTGCCCCGCGCCCGGTACCTCACCACCGCGCGCCTCGCCGCACGCGCCTCGGCCACCGCGCACACGGTGGTGTACGGCGGCTCGGACGTGCCCGAGCACCGGCGCATCCGCTCCGGCCTCGCCCGCAATCCCACCTTCCTGCGTCTGTTCGCCGGCGACGCCGTCCTCGACGCCGTCCGTCTCTCGCGGGGCTTCTTCGACCTGGGCCCGTTCCGCGCCGCCGACATGCAGCGGCTCGCCGCCCACCGGTACCGGCTCACCGAAACCCTCACGGCCGCCTACTACCAGCCGCTGCCACCGGACCGGCGGCACGGCGACGGCGCCTACCGGATGACGGACGAGGGACGCTTCTCGGCCGCGATGAGCTTCCCGGACCGGCCTCGGGACGAGGTCTCGCACACGACCCATGTCGAGGTCGACCTGCGGGAGGACGGCGCCGACCTGCGGATCGACATCGGCGGACCACGGGTGCCCTGGGCCCTCGAACTGACCTTCCGGCCGGGTGGCGAGCCGGAGGGCGCCGTACCGATCGGCGACGGGCGCTGGTGCCTGACGACCGGGCCGATGACCTACCGGGTCGGTGACCACGCGATCCGGGTCGAGGCCGGCGTCGAGGCGGGCGAACCGCCGGCCGGGCCGGACCGGAGCGACGTACTGCGCTACGACCCGGGGCAGGACCACACCGTGGTGGGCGGCACCGACGCGACGACCGGCAACCGTGTCTACCTCGGCGGACACGGCCCGCACACCCTTACCGTCGCACTGCGTGCCCACCGGCCCGCACCCGTCGTGTGACGCCGACGACTCCGACGACCCACGCCATGGCCATCCCAGGCATGAAGGGCTGAACCCCGTGCACCTCCTCCACCAGCGCGCCCCGCTGCACGACCTCCCGGACACCCCGGAGGCGTACGACGCCGTCCTCGCCGACGTCGTCGAGCAGGCCCTGGCCCGGCTCACGCCGGAGGGCAACCTCGAACACCCCGACTGTGTCGACGACATCGGCGACACCTCCCTCGGCATCACCTCGCTGCTGGCCCTCGCCTGGCAGCGCGGCAAGGACCCGCGGCTGCCGGAGGCGGTCCGCCGCAGCCTCGCCTTCCATCTGCGCGAGCGGGTGTACCGGGACGACAACCCCGGCTACCCCAACCTCACGGTCCGCGACTGCGCGCTGCCCTACGCCCGCTACGTCCTGGCGGCGGGCGCCCACCCCGTCGGCGACTGGCCGAGCACCGCGTGGGCGCTGCTCCAGGCCGTGAACCTCCTCGACACGGCGGACGGCCTCGTGGCCGACGACCAGCGAGCGGAGCTTGTGGAAGTGGCGCGCGGCTACTGGAGCTGGCTGACCGAGGCCACCTTCTTCAACCCACAGGAGGCCGGCAACCAGGCCATCGGCTGTGTGGTGGGCGGCCTGATGCTGGCCCGGCACCTCGCACCCGAGGAAGGTGAGCGGGTCCGCGCGCGGGCCCTCGCCCTGTACGACGGGAAGATCCGCGCCCACCGGGTCGCCGACCGGGGTGCCCTGCTGCCCCCCGAGCACGGCGGCGCCTACGACAACAACTACGGCCCGATCTCCCTCTCCTTCCTCGCCCAGGCCCACCGGGTCAGCGGCGAGGAGGTCTTCGCCGAGGACGGCGACGCCCTCGCCCGCTACATCGACGCCCGCCTCACCAACGGCGGCTTCGACAACGGCGGTCCCCGCTACAGCGAGCAGCACTCCGCCTTCGAGTCGGTGCTCGGCCTGCGCTACTTCGGTGCCCGTATCGGCTCCGACCTGGGCCGCTACCGGGGCGACAGCCGCTGGGCCCGGCACGCGGTCAAGCCGGACGGCGGGGTCGACGGCCACTTCGCGTGGATGCTGGTCTGGCAGATCCAGGACACCACCCCCTGGCACCGGGTGCCGTCCACCGGGGCTTCCCGGCACCAGCTCCGGGCCGGTACGGTCTCCGTCGCCTTCGACGACCGGATGACCCCGGCGGTGATCGAGGCCGGCGGCACCTATCTGCTGCCCGCCGCCGTGAACCGGCAGCACGGCTTCGGACCCGTCACCGACGGCTTTCTGCTGTGCCGCCCCATGGGGGAGGTCCGCGTCCGCGACGTCCACGCCGACGGACTGACCGCCAAGCTGGTCACCAAGCCGGTCGTCGGCCGCGACCACGTCCTGCGCCATGTGCGCTCGCTGTACGTCACCGACGGCACCACGCTGTGGACGACCGTCGCCGTGGAACGCCTCGACGGCACCCCGTACCTGCTGGCCGGCCTGCCGTACGCCGAGGACGACGGCGACCGGGTCCGGCGCACGGCCCACGCGCCCGTCGCCTCGGCGGGTACTTTGCGCCTCACCCACCCGGAGGCCACGGGCCCCGACCAGTTCGACACCCGCGCCGAGGTCACCCAGGAACAGGCCGCCTTCGCCCTCGCCGAGGACCCGCGCGGCTACGGCAACCCGGACACGGGCTGGGCCCACCTCGTGCGGTCGAGCGCCCTGGAGGCCGGGCCGGTCGACGACGCCCCGGACGACCTGCATGTCTTCGCGGTGCGATACGGCACCGAGGAGCCGTCCGCGGTGTCCGTGGCGTGGACCGAGGAGGGGCTGACCGTGACCACGGACGCCTTCACCGCCGTCCTCGGACCGGACGACGCGCACGCCGAGCCGACGCTGACCCTACGGGCGGCCGCCATCCCCTGACGGCCGCCCGCGGCGGACGGGCGGCCGGGCGCGGCGCGCACGGGCGCTCCGGGACGCCCACGCTCCCGAAGCTGACGCTCACGCTCCCGAAGCTGACGCCCACGCTCCCGAAGCTAACGCGGGCCGCTGACGCTCGAGGCGACCAGCAGATCGGCGCGTTCCCGGGTGGCCGCCACCAGTTCGGCGTTGCGCTGGTCGCTGCGCATCACCCACGCCACCGCCTCCTCGTGCCCCTTGCCGAACTCCTCGTGCCGCGCGATCAGCCGGCGGACCCGGTCCTCCTCGTCCGTCTCGACGAACCACACCTCGTCCAGCTCGGCCCGCACGCGGGCCCACGCCCCCGTGCCGAGCAGGAGGTAGTTCCCCTCGGTGACGACCAGACGGGCGGCCGGCTCCACCGCTATCGCCCCCGCGATCGGCTGCTCCAGCACCCGCTCGAAACCCGGCGCGTAGACCACGTCGCCGGTGTCCTCCTTCAGCCGCCGCAGCAGCGCCGCGTACCCGGCCGCGTCGAAGGTGTCCGGCGCGCCCTTGCGGTCACGGCGCCCCAGCCGCTCCAGCTCCACGTCGGCGAGGTGGAAGCCGTCCATCGGGACCTGCGCCGCCCACGGCTCGCCGCCCGCGTTCAGTTCCCGCACCAGACGCTCGGCGAGGGTCGTCTTGCCGGAGCCGGGACTGCCGGCGATACCGAGGAGCGCGCGCGACCGGCCGGCCCCCGCGAGGGAACGGGCCCGGTGCAGCAGATCGTCGAAAGTGAGCACACAGCAGAGTGTCGCAGTCTCCTGGAAGGAGACCCACAGAGATCGACAGGGAGGGAAAGGAGGGCGACCGTGTCCGACGACGAGGCACAGATCCGCGCCCTGATCACCCGCTGGGCCGACGCCGTCCACCGCGGGGACCTCGACACCGTCCTCGCCGGCCACGCCGAGGACCTCGTCATGTACGACGTACCGGCACCGCACGAGGGCATCCGCGGCCTGGCCGCCTACCGCGCCTGCTGGCCGCCGTTCTTCGCCTGGCAGGCCCAGGGCGCCCGCTTCGACGTCGACACCCTCGACGTCACGGCGGGGCACGACGTCGCCTACGCCCACGCCCTGCTGCGCTGCGGCACACCCCAGGAGCTCGCCGAGAGCCCCACCCTGCGACTGCGCCTCACCTTCGGCCTGCGCAAGGAGCACGGCCGCTGGCTGATCGCGCACGAACACCACTCCTTCCCGCACGACTGACGTTGGGCGGGCCGTTCCCGGGGAACCGGACCCTGTATGACGACGACGCTCGGCCTCCCCGAAGCCATCCAGGCCTGCCTCTTCGACCTCGACGGGGTCGTCACCCGGACGGCCGTGGTGCACGCGGCCGCCTGGAAGGACACCTTCGACGCCTTCCTGCGGTCCCGCGAGGGCGACGGGTTCCGGCCGTTCGACGCGGGCGAGGACTACGACCGGTACGTGGACGGCCGCCCGCGCGCCGACGGCGTGCGCACCTTCCTCGCCTCCCGGGACATCCGGCTGCCCGAGGGCGGTCCCGACGACCCGCCCGACGCCCCCACCGTCCACGGCCTCGGCAACCGCAAGAACGAACTCCTCCTGGAGAGGATCCGCACCGAGGGCGTCCAGCCCTACGAGGGCACCCTGCGCTACATCGAGGCGGCCCGCGCGCGGGGACTGCGCACGGCCGTCGTCTCCTCCAGCGCCAACACCAAGGACGTCCTGCACTCCATCGGCGCCGAGCACCTCTTCGACACCCGCGTCGACGGGGTCGTGGCGGCCGAGCGGGGGCTCCCGGGCAAGCCGCGCCCGGACACCTTCCTCGCCGCCGCCCGCGATCTCGGCGTCACCCCGGCGCGGGCGGCCGTCTTCGAGGACGCGCTGGCCGGGATGGACGCAGGGCGGGCGGGGAACTTCGGGTACGTCGTGGGCGTTGACCGCGTCGGACAGACCGACGCGCTGTACGCGCACGGCGCCGACGTCGTCGTCGAGGACCTCGCCGAGCTGGGAGGACGCGCGTGATCACGCACCGTTCGTACACCGTGGAACCGTGGAGCGTGCGCGAGACGGCGCTGAGTCTCGACGTCCTCGCGCAGAGCGAGTCGGTCTTCGCCCTGTCCAACGGCCACGTCGGCTGGCGCGGCAACCTCGACGAGGGCGAACCGCACGGCCTGCCCGGCTCCTACCTCAACGGCGTCCACGAACTGCACCCCCTGCCCTACGCGGAGGCGGGCTACGGCTACCCGGAGTCCGGGCAGACCGTCATCAACGTCACCAACGGCAAGGTGCTGCGGCTGCTCGTCGACGACGAGCCGTTCGACCTGCGCTACGGCCGCCTCGTCGCCCACGAGCGGGTGCTGGACCTGCGCCGCGGCGTCCTGGAGCGCAGCTGCGAGTGGACCTCCCCGGCCGGCACCACGGTCCGGGTGCGCTCGACCCGGCTGGTCTCCCTCACCCAGCGGGCCGTCGCCGCCGTCGCCTACGAGGTGGAGGCCGTCGGCTCCCGCTCCCGGGTGGTGATCCAGTCCGAGCTCGTCGCCAACGAGAGCCTGCCCGACCCGAACGGCGACCCGCGCGCCGCCCGCGCCCTGAAGTCGCCTCTGGAGCCCGAGGAGGACGTCGCCGTCGGCAACCGGCTGCGTCTGGTGCACCGGACGAAGCGCAGCGGGCTGCGGGTGGCCGTCGCCGCCGACCACACCGTCACCGGGCCCGAGCGGACCACGACGAGCAGCGAGAGCAACGTGGACGTGGCCCGGCTGACCGTCACCTCCGTGCTGGAGCCCGGCGAGAAGCTGCGCGTGGAGAAGCTCGTCGCGCACGGCTGGTCCGGCGCCCGCTCCCGGCCCGCGATGAGCGACCAGGTCGAGGCCGCCCTCGCCGCCGCCGGACACAGCGGCTGGCAGGGCCTCCTCGACGAGCAGAAGGAGTGCCTCGACGACTTCTGGGCCCGCGCGGACGTCGAGGTCGACGGCGACGAGGAGATCCAGCAGGCCGTCCGCTTCGCCCTCTTCCACGTGCTCCAGGCGGGCGCCCGCGCCGAGCAGCGCGCCATCCCCGCCAAGGGCCTGACCGGCTCCGGCTACGACGGACACGCCTTCTGGGACACCGAGACGTTCGTGCTGCCCCTGCTCACCTACACCGCGCCCGGCGCCGTCGCCGAGGCCCTGCGCTGGCGGCAGAACACCCTGCCCGCCGCCCGGGAGCGGGCCGCCCAGCTCGGCCTGAGCGGCGCCGCGTTCCCCTGGCGGACCATCGAGGGCTCCGAGGGCTCCGCGTACTGGCCGGCCGGCACCGCCGCGTTCCACGTCAACGCCGACATCGCCGACGCCGTCGTGCGCTATGTCGCGGCCACGGGCGACATCGAATTCGAACGGTCCACGGGGGTCGAGCTGCTGGTGGAGACCGCCCGGCTGTGGCGCTCGCTCGGCCACCACGACACCCACGGCACCTTCCACATCGACGGTGTCACCGGCCCCGACGAGTACAGCGCGGTCGCTGACGACAACACGTACACCAACCTGATGGCCCGCGCTAACCTCCTCGCCGCCGCCGACGCGATCGAGCGCCACCCCGAGGAGGCCGCCCGGCTCGGGGTGGACGAGGAGGAGAGCGCCGCCTGGCGGGACGCGGCCGAGGCGGTGCACCTGCCCTTCAACCACGAGCTCGGCGTCCACGAACAGCACGCCGGCTTCACCCGCTACCAGCACTGGGACTTCGCCGGCACCCGCCCCGACCAGTACCCGCTCCTGCTGCACTTCCCGTACTTCGACCTCTACCGCAAGCAGGTCGTCAAACAGGCCGACCTGGTTCTCGCGATGTACACCTGCGGCGGCCACTTCGACGACGAACAGCTCGCCCGCAACTTCGCCTACTACGAGTCCCTGACCGTCCGCGACTCCTCCCTGTCCGCGTGCTGCCAGGCCGTCATCGCCGCACAGGCCGGCCATCTGCGCCTCGCCTACGACTACACGGCCGAGGCCGCCCTGATGGACCTGGCCGACCTGGAGGACAACACCCGCGACGGGCTGCACATCGCCTCCCTCGCCGGGACCTGGACGGCCCTGGTCGCGGGCTTCGGCGGGCTGCGCCGCGACGGCACCAGCCTGCGCTTCGCGCCCCGTCTGCCGGAGCGGTTCAGCCGGCTCGCCTTCAGCGTCCAGCTCCTCGGCAGCCGACTGCGCGTGGAGATCGGCCCGGAGAAGGCGACGTACACCCTCCTGTCCGGCGGCCCCCTGACGATTCGCCACCACGGCACACCGCTCACCGTGAACGGGGACGGCCCGGTGGTGCGCGCGGTGCCGCCCCTGACGATCCGCCAGGAGCCGGCCCAGCCGCCGCACCGGGCACCGAAGAGCCGTTGAGCAGTACACGTGTTTCCCGGCCGCCGTGCCCAGGTAGGTAGGGGATGTCGGTGACGGCGACGGGCGAGGGGGAGCGGCATGGCGGCGGAGCGAGGACACGAGGGCCGGCTGGGTGAGGAGTTCTTCACGCCGGGGGGCTCGTCCTTCACCGAGTTCCTGGCGGCGCACCGTCCCGGACTGCTCCCCACCCGCCCGCCGTTCCCCGACGGCGTACGCGCCGCCCCCGACGCGTTCCCGCACGGCACCACCGTCCTCGCCCTCTCCTACCGCGACGGCGTCCTGATCGCGGGCGACCGCCGCGCCACCATGGGCAACCTGATCGCCCAGCGCGACCTGGAGAAGGTGCACCCGGCCGACGACCACACCGCCGTCGCCTTCGCCGGCACCGTCGGGCTCGCCCTGGACATGGTGAAGCTGTACCAGGTCGAGCTCACCCACTTCGAGAAGGTCGAGGGCGTCGCGATGACCCTCGGCGCGAAGGCCCGCCGCCTCGCCACGATGATCCGGCAGAACCTCGGCCAGGCCATGCAGGGCCTCGCCGTCGTCCCCCTCCTCGCGGGCTACGACTTCTCCGCACCCGAGGGCGCCAGGGGCCGTATCTTCAGCTTCGACGTGGCCGGCGGGCTCTACGAGAAGGCCCCCTTCCACGCCGAGGGCTCGGGCTCCCCGTACGCCAGGGGAGCCCTGAAGAAGCTGTTCCGGCCGGACATGACCCGCCGCGAGGCGGCCCTCACGGCACTCCAGGCCCTCTACGACGCGGCGGACGACGACTCGGCCACCGGCGGCCCGGACATCAACCGCCGCATCTTCCCGATCGTCTCCCTCATCACGGAGGAAGGCTTCGAACGTCTCCCGGAGGACGAGACGGAGACTCTGACCCGAGAGATGGTCGCCCACCGAACCCACCGCCCCGACGGCCCGCATGCGACACCGTGACAGGTGGCGCCCCTCGAGGGGCGCGGGGAACCGCGCGACCAGCCCCACACCACCCGCACCCCGTACTCAGGACCGAACGACCCACTCCTTGCGCCACCGCGTGATCTGCTGCTCGGGATCCCCCGTATAGGACCACGGCGTCCGCGTGGCCCGCCGCCCGAGCACCCGCAGCAACGGCGAGGCCACATCCCCCACGTCGGCCCAACAGGCCGCATGGGCAAGGTAGTTGAAGTCCCGCAGCTCACCGGGCGCCACGACCGTGTCCGGCCGCCCGGTGATCCACCGCTCCCACGTGCGCCGCACGTCGCTGACCGCCCCGTCGTTGTTCCAGTGCTGCGCGAGACCCACCCGGGCCGGTCGGCCCTGGGTGGTGTCGACGGCGTACCGGTACTCCTCGACCCGGGCGTACTGCACCAGGACCGGCAGCGGACAGCCCGGCGGCGCCACCCCGGCCGCGTCGCGGGCGAAGTCGTACATCAGCCCGTGCGACCCGTGCCAGCGGGCGGAGTAGTAGTGCAGCACCTGGAGGTGTCCCTCCATGCTGTACGGGTCGCGCCGGTGCAACTCGTCCCACCAGCGCGCCAGTTCCTGCCGGCGCACCCCGGACGGGTAGAGCCGGGCCACCGAGATCAGCGAGACCCACGGGGTGGGATCGGCCGGGTACGCCTCGGCCGCCGACAGACACGCCAGCACCGCCGCGTCGATCCGCTGCTGGTCGATCGCCACCCCCCGGCCCGCGGAGATGGCCAGGTTGAACGCCCGTGCGGTCTCCGTGGCCGCCCGCAGCACGAGCGCGTCCGCGCTCTGCGGCTCGGCGGCCAGCCAGGTCTCCACCGTCGAACTGCCCGCGCAGACCTGCGCCAGCAGCCGCACCCGGTGGCCTCGGGCGAGCCAGTCCGGGCCGGTCGTGCGCAGCAGTTCCCGCAGCCCCTGCCAGCGGCCGATGACGATGTCGTGCCGGGCGGAGGAGAGGGACACGTCCCCGCAGTCGGGGTCGAACTCGGGAGTGAAGCGGTCGCGCGCCATCGGCCTCGATCTCCTCAGAAGTCGGTGGGGAGACCCTCGTACGCGGTGGAGTGCGCGGCCGCGTGCCCGTCGGGCGCGTAGTCGGCCTCGACGGTCCGCGAGGCGTCCAGCCGGGCCGGGCGGTAGTAGTCGCTGCCCTGTCGCCAGTACCAGAGCATCGGCACCAGCCCGACGGCGAGACCGCCGATGCCGATGGCGATGGCCGCCGGCTCCAGCTCGCCGAGCGACTCCGCGAAGATCCAGAACATGAACACCGCGCCGAACAGCGGCCACACCCCGCCGAGCAGGAAGTCCGACGGCGACCGCAGCAGCGTCTTGCGGTAGGCCACGACCGCCGCGAGTCCGGCGAGACCGTAGTAGACGGCGATCTGCAGACCGATCGCCGAGATCGCGTCGCCGAGGATGTCACCCACCGAGCCCAGCGCGTTGGACGCCACGAACATCATCAGCGCCACCCCGCCGACGACCGCGATCGCGATCCACGGCGTGTTCCAGGTGCGGTGCACCCGGCCGAGCGCGGACGGCATCGTACGGTCGCGGCCCATCGCGAACAGCGAGCGGGTGACCTGGATGAGCGTGGTCTCCAGGGTGGCGATCGTGGAGAGCATCACCGCGACGATCAGCAGCTTGCCGCCCCAGCCCGGGATCAGCTCCTCGCCGAGCGCGGCCAGGACGTTGGCGCCGTTGTCCTCGATCTGCTGGGCGCTCATGATGACGTTCACCGCGATGGTGAACACCTCGAAGAGCAGGAACACGATCCCGACGCCGACCAGGCCCGCGAGACCGGTCGTCCGGCGGCTGTTGCGGGTCTCCTCGCTGAGGTTGCTGGTGACGTCCCAGCCCCAGTAGTAGAACGCCGCGACCAGGGCGCCCGAGGCGAAGCCGGAGACCCCGTCGAAGTGGCTGAACCCGAACCAGGACCAGTCGAACGGCAGCGCGTTGTTCTCGGTGTGGAAGCAGGCGAGCACCGCGAACAGCGCCAGGATCGCCAGCTCCACCCCGGACATGATGAGCTGCGCCCGCACGGTGAGCCGGGCCCCGCCCAGCACCACGGCCAGCATCACGACGAACCAGGCCGCCCCCACCACCGTCGACAGCGCGGTGTTGTCGGCGAGGCCCTCGTCGAAGAGGGCGAGGGTCATCGAGCCGGCCGGCAGCGAGCCCGCCACCATGAAGATCGTGGCCGAGACGACGAGCGCCCAGCCGCTGAGGAAACCGAGGAACGGGTGGAGGGTCCGGCCCACCCAGGAGTAGCTGGCTCCCGCGTTGACGTCGATCCGGCTCAGCCGGCTGAACGCGAGCGCGATGCCCAGCATCGGTATCGCGCAGTACAGCAGCGCCGCCGGGCTGGCCAGGCCCACCGCGCCGACCAGGACAGCCGTCGTGGCGGCGATGGAGTACGCCGGGGCACTGCCCGCGACCGCCATCACCACCGTGTCGAAGGTGCCGAGGACGTTCGCCTGCAGCCCTCTTCCGGTGCTGTTGCTCATGCTCGTGCTGCTTTCCGTCGTGCACATGGGGGGTGTGGGTGGAGCGCCGCCGGGCACCGAAGGGTTGGCCTCGGGAAACGTCGACGGGGAAAGCCACGGCGGTTGGCGTTCCGTCAGCGTCGCGGAACGGTCACACCGAGTGTGCGTGTGATGATAACCCCACCTCTTGAGCTTTCAAGATTGACGGGTGGGTAATGTGCGCCCCCTCGTGCGCGCCCCCTCCCCGGACGAGGCCCGGCAGGGGATTGGAGCGCCCCTCACGGGAAACGCGGACGGGGTCCGAGCAGCCCGGAACACGAGGGAGGCCCCCCATGAGCACCGAGCGCGCGCCGATGGGCGACGACGCCTACCAGCCGACCGGCACGAACGAGGAGCAGGAGGACGCCGGCCCGCTCGACCTCCAGGACGCCGTGGACGAGCGTACCTACGACGACATCCTGGACGAGGGCTTCTCGCCGCCCGAGAAGCCGCTCGGCGTGACCCGGCACGGGACCACCGCGGCCGAACAGCGCGACGGCGAGACCCTCGACCAGCGGCTGGCGCAGGAGGTCCCGGACGTCTCCCCGCCCGCCGGGGACGGCATCGGCGACCTCCCGGGCGGCGAGGGGGAGCCGCTGGACCCCGAGGCGGGCGACGCCCGCGCCGGCCGTCTGGTCGCCCCCGACGAGGGCGCCCACCCCGCCACCGTGAAGGAGGAGATCGCCGAGGACAAGGGGATCGACGGCGGGGCGGCGGGCGCCGAGGAGGCCGCCGTGCACATCGTGGAGGAGTGACCGGCCGTCGGTCAGTCCCCGATCCGGTCCAGCTGCCGCAGCCGGTTGGTGGCGTCGAGGGCCGCGACCTTGTACGACTCCGCCAGCGTCGGGTAGTTGAACACCGCGTCGACCAGATAGTCGACCGTGCCGCCGCACCCCATCACCGACTGCCCGATGTGGATCAGTTCCGTCGCCCCGGTCCCGAAGCAGTGCACGCCGAGGAGCCGGCGGTCCTCGGGCGAGACCAGCAGCTTCAGCATGCCGTGCGCGTCCCCGATGATCTGCCCGCGGGCCAGCTCCCGGTAGCGCGCGACGCCCACCTCGAACGGCACGCTGTCCTCGGTGAGCTGGTCCTCCGTCCGCCCCACGAAGCTGATCTCCGGGATGGTGTAGATCCCGATCGGCTGGAGGTCGTGCATCCGCGCGACCGGTTCCCCGCAGGCGTGGTACGCGGCGGCCCGGCCCTGCTCCATCGAGGTCGCCGCCAGCGCCGGGAAGCCGATGACGTCCCCGACGGCGTAGATGTGCGGCACCCGGGTGCGGTAGTGCTCGTCGACCTCGATCCGGCCGCGCGGGTCCGCCGCCAACCCCGCCCTGCCGAGGTCGAGTTCGTCCGTCAGACCCTGCCGGCCGGCCGAGTACATCACGGCGTCCGCCGGTATCTTCTTGCCGCTGGCCAGTACGGTCAGCGTGCCCCGTTGGTGCCGCTCCACGGCGGCGACGGTCTCCCCGAACCGGAAGGTGACCGCGAGGTCGCGCAGATGGTACTTGAGCGACTCGATGACCTCGACGTCGCACATGTCGAGCATCCCGGCCCGCTTCTCCACCACGGTGACCTTGCTGCCGAGCGCGGCGAACATCGAGGCGTACTCCATGCCGATCACCCCGGCGCCCACGATCACCATGGACCGCGGGACCCGCTCGATCGTCAGGACGTTGTCGGAGTCCAGGATGGTCCGCCCGTCGAACTCCACGCTCTGCGGCCGGGCCGGCCGCGTCCCGGTGGCGATGACGATGTGCTCGGCGCCGATCGTCCGCTCCTGCCCGGTGACCTCGCGCAGCGCGACGGTGTGGTCGTCGACGAACCGGCCGGTGCCGGAGAACAGGGAGACGTGATTGCGGGACAACTGGCTGCGGATGACGTCGATCTCACGGCCCACCACATGCTGGGTGCGCGCGGTCAGATCGGCGACGGTGATGTCCTCCTTCAGCCGGTAGCTCTGTCCGTACAGATCGCGCTGGGTGAGACCGGTGAGGTACAGCACCGCCTCGCGCAGGGTCTTGGAGGGGATGGTTCCGGTGTGGAGGGAGACCCCGCCGACCATGTCGGGGCGGTCGACGACGGCGACGCGGCGGCCCAGTTTGGCCGCGGCGATGGCGGCCTTCTGACCGCCGGGACCTGATCCGAGGACGAGCATGTCGAAGTCGGGCACCCTCCGCAGTGTGACAGCGACACGGGCCCCGGGGAAGGCACACAGAAGGATCTACGGCAGCAGCTTCTCGATCGCGCTCGGGCCCTCCTCGGCCAGCTTGCGCTTGGCCCACTCGAGGTTGCGCGGGGTGAGGTCCCTGCCCGTGGCCAGGACCATGTCCTCCGGCGACACCTCGGTGCCGGTGCGCGTGTGGAGCAGGCTGTCCGGGGTGACGCGGTCCGGGGAGGGCCGGGCGGCGTCCTGCGGTGACGTCGGCATGGTGTCTGCTCCTCGCGTCCGAAGGAATGTACTAACACCATTCATCCTCCCGGCGCGCCCTGCAATCCCGATCACCTCATGCCCATGACCTCCGAGATGCCGAGAAGATCGCACGGGCGTGTAATGGCCCCATGGCACCCACCACCGCCGGGACACCGCGACGCGGGGTACTGCGCAGACTCGGCGCCTGGTGCGCCCGCCACTTCCTGTTCGTCATCATCGCCTGGCTCGTGGCCCTGGTCGCCCTCCAGCTGATCGACCGCGCCGTCGGCGGTACCTACGAGGACAACTTCCAGCTCTCGGACACCCAGTCCCAGAAGGGCCTCGAGGTCCTCCAGGAGCACGACCCGCAGGCCGGCGGATACAGCGCACAGATCGTCATGCGGGACGACAAGCAGCCCCTGAGCGCGCTGAGCTCGCAGATGTCGACCACGGTCGACGATCTGCAGAAGCTGCCCCATGTCCTGTCGGCGCAGAACCCCCTCTCGCAGAGCCCGACCAAGGTCGGGCCCGTGTCGAGCGACGGCAAGACCGGCTACATCACCGTCCGCTTCGACGAACAGCCCAACACCCTCGGCGACGACTACCTGAACGGCGTGGACAAAGCCGTGCAGCCGCTGCGGGCGGCCGGCGCCGACGTCGAGTACGGCGGCACGCTCGGCGAACTGGCCCGCCCCAAGGCCAACGACTACCTCAGCGAGGCGATCGGCTTCGCGGTCGCCGTCGTCGTCCTGCTCATCGGCTTCGGCAGTGTCATCGCGGCCGGTCTGCCCCTGATCACCGCGCTGATCGGGGTCGTCGGCGGACTCGCCATCCTCGGCCTGCTGGCCGCCGCGTTCACCTTCGCGACCGTCTCACCGACCCTCGCCACCATGATCGGCCTCGGCGTGGGCATCGACTACGCCCTGTTCCTGATCACCCGGCACCGGCAGAACCTGATGGACGGCGCCGATCCCGCCGAGGCCGCCGGACACGCCACGGCCACCAGCGGACGTGCCGTCCTGGTCTCCGGCACGACCGTGATCATCGCGCTGATGGGCCTGTACGCGTCCGGGGTGTCCTTCATCGGCAAACTCGGCCTCGCCGCGGCCATCACCGTGATCTCCGCCGTCGTCGGCGCCCTCACCCTCGTCCCCGCCCTGCTCGGCCTCATCGGCCACCACATCGACCGCTGGCACGTCCGCAGACCCGTCGCCGAGACCGACGCCGAACCGGGCACCACCCCCCACGGCACCTGGCACCGCTACGCCAAGCGCGTCGAGCGCAGACCCTGGCAGTACCTCGGCGCCGGCGTCGCCGTGATCGCGATCCTCGCCATCCCCGTCTTCTCCATCCAGCTCGGCCACATCGGCGACGGAGCCGACCCGACCTCCTTCACCGACCGGCGCGCCTACGACCTCATGACCGACGCCTTCGGACCCGGCTCCAACGGGCCCCTCACCGTCGTCGTCGACCAGACGTCCGTCCCCTCGGACAAACGCTCCGACCTCCAGTCGCAGGCCCAGAAGACGCTGAACGCCGTGCCCGACGCGGCCACCGTCACCCCGCTGACGGCCACCCAGGACGGCGACGTCCTGGTCGGCACCGTCTACTCGACCAAGGCCCCGCAGGACGCCACCACCACCGACCTGGTGAACCGGCTCAAGGACACGACCCTGCCCGACGCGGTCTCCGGCTACGACGCCCACGGCTACGTCACCGGGACCACCGCCGCACAGGTCGACTTCCGCGACATCGTCGCCAGCCGGCTGCCGCTGATCATCTGCGTGGTCGTCGGCCTCGCCTTCCTGATCATCCTCGCCGTCTTCCGCGGCCTCCTCGTCGCGGTCAAGGCCGCCGTCCTCAACGTCCTGTCCATCACGGCCTCGTACGGCGTGGTCGTCGCCGTCTTCCAGTGGGGCTGGGGCGGCCCCGCGCTGGGCGTCCACGGCGACGTGCCCATCGAGAGCTATGTGCCGATGATGATGTTCGCGATCATCTTCGGCCTCAGCATGGACTACGAGATCTTCCTGCTCTCCCGCGTCCACGAGGCCTGGCTGCGCACCGGCGACGCCAAGGACTCCGTCGCCCACGCGCTGGAGATCACCGCCCGGGTCATCACCTGCGCCGCCCTGATCATGGTGAGCGTCTTCGCCGCGTTCATCATCAGCGACAACATCGTCGTCAAGATGCTGGGTCTGGGCCTCGCCGTCAGCGTGCTGATCGACGCCACCGTGGTCCGGCTGCTCATGGTGCCGGCCGTGATGACGCTGCTGGGGGAGAAGGCCTGGTGGACTCCCCGCTGGCTGGACCGGATCCTGCCGCACATCGACGCCGAGGGCGACGCGGAGACCCTCACCGGTCCGGACTCCAGGGCGCGAGGACGAGCATCGTGACGTCGTCGCGGACGGCGGGGGAGTGCCGTAGGACATCGGCCCAGACCCGCACGGCCGTCGTCGCCGGGTCCGCGCCCGCGGTGAGGCCGGGGAGCCGGTCGGTCAGCGGATAGAACACGTCCGCGGTGTTCCTCGCCTCCCACACCCCGTCCGAGGCGAGGAACAGCCGGTCACCGGCGCACAGCGGCAGCAGGAGCCCACCGGGCCGGGGCGCGTCCGGCAGGTCCAGGCCCAGCGGCGCCCCCGGGGTGACCGCCACCTCCGTCGCCGTACCGTCGCGCAGCAGCACCGGCGGCGGATGCCCGCACACCACCACCCGTACGGCGTCCGCGCCCGGCGTGAACTCCAGCAGCACCGCCGTCGCGAACAGCTCCGCGTGCGGCACCCGCGCCGAGTCCACCGCCAGCCGCCGGTCCAGCCGGGCCGCCACCGCCTCCAGCGACGGCTGGTCGAGCACCGCCTCCCGGAACGCCCCCATCAGGGACGCCACCGTCGCGATCGCCGCCAGCCCGTGCCCCTGTACGTCGCCCAGCACCGCCCGCACCCCGTGCGCGCTGTCCCGTACGTCGAAGAAGTCGCCGCCGACCAGCGTCCCGCGCTCGGCCGCCCGGTACAGGCCCGCGCAGCGCACCCGTCCCACCCGCTCCGGCACCGCCGGCACCACGGCCTGCTGCGCCGCCTCCGCGATGGTGCGCTCCACGTCCAGCTGCACGTCCCGGCGGCTGCGCACGAACGCCACGAACACACTCAGCACGGCGACGAAACAGATCGTCAGCAGGTCCGTCTGCCCCGGATCGTCCAGCCGGAACGCCGGTACGTTCAGCATGACCACCACGACCGCGCCCAGCACGGCGGTCGCCACCGGCCCGTACGACAGGACCGCGAGGGGCGGGATCGCGCCGAGCAGGAAGCCGATGTCCAGGGGGTCGGGACTGACCAGGGTGGCGACGCACACGGCCGTGATCAGCGCGATCGGCAGCGCCCGCACCCAGCGCGGCGGCGGCGCGCCCCGCAGCCAGCCCCGCCGCTCCCCGTCCACTCCTGCCACACCACCACGCTCCACCCCGCCACCGGCATGCGCACGCCGGGAAAAGAGGTGGACGCCCCGGCGGACGATCTTCTACGGTGTGACCGCACGCCCGGACACCACGGAAGGAGGCGAGCGCCGATGAAGCTCTCACGCATCCCGCGCTCCCGTTCCGTGACCCCGGCGTGCCGCGTCTGACCCCTCGTCCGACGCCCGGGAGCGCCTCACGTCATTCGCCTCCCGGAGGAATCCCTTGACCGATCTGGTCATCCGCGCGCTCGACGAGCGCGACGCCCATCTGTTCGACACCCTGCCCGACCCGCTGGGCAACGCCGAGGCGTTCCGCAACGCCACCTACCGGCCGCACTGGAAGCGGGTCGCCCTGCGCGACGGACGGGTCGTCGCCCGCGCCGCCTGGTGGGGCGGGCCCGACGACACCGAACCGCTCACCGTCGAGTGGTTCGACTTCGCCGACGGCGAGGAGGAGGCGGGCGCCGAACTCCTGCGCACCGCACCCTGGCAGGTCGGTCTGGAACTGGTCCTGCCCGGCGGCTGGCGCGAGGACCCGGCCCTGCGGGCCGCCGCCGAGACCCGCCACGCCGCCGCCCGTGCCGCCGGCCAGACCCTGCTCGTGGAGCGCTTCGTCTACCGCTGGACCCCGTCGTGCGGACTGCCCGAGCGTCCCGGCCGGCTGACCTTCGCGCCCGAACCCGACGACGCGGTGTTCTTCGACGCGCTGCGCCGCATCCACTCCGTCACCCTCGACGCCCACGCCCGCAAGGCCGTCGCGGAGGGCGGACTCGACCAGGCCGCCCAGGAGGAGCTGGACTTCTTCCGCTGGTGCCCGTCCCCGCGCGAGTGGTGGCAGGTCGCCCGCACCCCCGAGGGCGACCTGGCCGGGATCCACATCCCGGCCCACAACCCCTCCGGCCCCTGCGTCGGCTTCATCGGCGTCCTGCCGGAGCACCGCGGCCACGGCTACGCCTACGACCTGCTCGCCGAGTGCACCCACCATCTCGTCGAACGGGGCGCGGAGTTCATCGCCGCCGCCACCGACCAGGGCAACTTCCCGATGGCCGCCCACTTCACCCGGGCCGGCTACCCGGTCGTACGGGAGCGGGCGAACTTCGCACCGAGCTGATCAGCGCGGCTCGCCGGCGCCCGGGGCCAGCAGCGCCTCGGCGTCGGCGAGGATCTCGGTGACCCGCACCCCGAACGCGGCGTCGCACGGGTGCGCCTGCCCGTTCGCGGCCGAGGCGAGGAGCTCGTCCGCGGCCCGGGACAGGGCGTCGGCGGCGCTGCCGGTGGGTTCGGGGAGGCGTACGGTCCCGCCGTCGCCGTACAGCTCGACGGTCGCCCCCGACGCGGCGGGCGGGGCCGTCAGGCTGAGCGTGACCGTGCTGGAGGCGCCGCCGGTGTGCTCCAGGACCAGGTGGACGGTGTCCCGGGGGCCGGGTCCGGCGGCGGTCACCCGCCGCACGTCGCCGAGGACCGGCAGCAGCACCGACAGGGCGTGCGGGCCCACGTCCCACAGGGCGCCCTTGGCCCGCCGCCAGGGCGTGGCGAACGGACTGTCGCCGTCCTCGGCGAACACCGAGCCCAGCCACCGGGCGTGCCCGGTGAACCAGCCCCCGGCCTCCGCCTGCGCGGATATCCAGTCGGCGGTCTCGGTCAGGTACCGGGTGGTGAAGAAGACGACCGAGGCGACCCCCGCCTCCTCGGCCGCCGCGGCCACCGCCCGCGCGCCGGCCGGCGTCGTGGCGACCGGCTTGTCCAGCAGGAGGTGCCGGCCCGCCCGCGCGGCCCGGACCGCCAGGTCGGCCTGGACGTCCGGCGGCAGCGCCACGGCGACCGCGTCCACGTCCGCCAGGAGCGCGTCGACGTCGTCGTAGGCACGGGTGCCATGACGGTCGGCCAGTTCCTTGGCGGCCTCGGGGCGGCGGCCCCAGATTCCGGTGAGGTCGAGGCCCTCGTGCGAGGCGAGGACGGGGCCGTACACCATCCCGGCCCACGGGCCGGTACCGAGCAGACCGATGCGCATACCGCTGAATCTCCCCTGCTGTGACCGGAGCACCTGCTGTGACGCGAGCACGTGGCGTGACGAGCGCACGCGAACACGGGCGAGCTTCGCACACCGGTCCGCGCCGGGGACACCCCCCGGTTCAGCGCAGCGAGGGCGCGGAGAACCCCGTCAGCAGGGCGTCCGCCCGGTCCAGGCCGTTCTCCAGGGAGATCTCGCGCGGCGACTGGGCGGGGCGGACCGTGGCGAACGTGACGCCGTCGTCCTCGAACAGGCACCCGTACACGGCGGGCCGCGGCAGGCTGTTGTACGCCCAGGGCGCCGAGAAGTAGTACGCGCCGGTGTCGTGCAGGGCCAGCAGATCGCCCTCGGCGAGCTCGGGCAGCGGGTGTTCGTGCGCGACCACGTCCCCGGCGAAGCAGAGCGGACCGGCGACGTCGTACGGCACCAGCGGGCCCCGCCGGGGCGTGCCGTCCGGACCGTACGCGGTGACCCGCAGCGGCCAGGACTCCGGCATGAACACCGTCCGGGTCGCCACCTGGGCACCGGCGTGGGTGAGGGCGATCCGGCGGCCGCCCGCCTCCTTGACGTACTCGACGAGCGCGGCCGTGACCCCGTTCTTGGCGAGCAGGGAGCGGCCGAACTCGGTCACCAGCCGGTAGCGGCCGTCCAGCAGGGCCGGCTCCACGGCGGTGAGCGCGGCCACGTACGCGGCGTGGGTCGGCGTGACGCAGTCGTCGGTGAAGTTCACCGGCAGCCCGCCGCCCAGGTCGAGACTGGTGACCTGGCGGCGGCCCACGCGGGCGTTGATCTCCTCGGCGAGCCGGTGCAGCTCCGCGAGCCCCTGCGCGATCAGCGGCAGCGGGCAGCCCTGCGAACCGACGTGCGCGTGCAGCCGGGTCAGCCACGGCCGCCGTACGTACGCCTCGACGACCCGCTCCCGGGCCCCCGCGTCCCGCAGGGCCACCCCGAACTTGGAGTGGGCGGTCGCGGTGCTCATCGCGCCGATCGAGCCACTGCCGACCTGGGGATTGACCCGCAGCCCGAGCACGGAACGGCAGTCGTCGGGGCGCAGTGCGTCGATCCGGTCGAGCTCGGCGAGGTTGTCCGCGTTCAGCGCCACGCCCAGCTCCAGCGCCTCGCGGATCTCCCCGCGGGTCTTGGCGGGCGAGTCCAGCACGATCCGCGCCGGTGCGAAGCCCGCGTCCAGCGCCAGCCGAAGCTCACCGGGGCTCGCCACCTCGCAGCCCATCCCCGCGTCGGCGAGCAGCCGCAGCACCGGCACCAGGGGGCAGGCCTTGGCCGCGAAGGCGTGCAGCACGTCCGGCACGCCCGCGAACGCCTCGTGCAGCGCGGCGACGCTCTCGCGGATCCCCCGGACGTCGAGGAAGCCGGCCACGGGCCGGTCCTCCGTGAGCAGTCCGTCGGCGACGGCCTGCCGTACGGCGAGCGCGACCTTGTCGGTGGAGAACGACACGTCCGGGTCTCCTTCGCATCAGGGGCGGGACACCTCCAGGTTCGCCCCCGCGGGGGCCCCGCGTCTTTGGAGCCCCGCACGAAGACAACCGGAACCCTTGTGTCCCCGGACAGGCTCAGCCCGGGGGCGGAACCGCCAGCCGGACCGCGAGGGCGAGCAGCAGCCGGGTGTCGGGATCGTCCAGGTCCACGCCGTACCGCTCCCCGACCCGGCCCAGCCGGTAGCGCAGGGTGTTGGGATGCACGAGGAGCCGACGGGCCGCCTCCCGGACGTCGTGCCCCGCCTCGAACCACACCGCCAGCGTCCGCAGCAGCTCCCCGCCCGAGGCCAGGTCCGAGCGGACCAGCTCGGGCACCGGCCCCTCGCCCGACTCCCACACCGGTCGGGCCGCGTCCAGGACCCGCAGCACCTCCAGCGACGCGCCGACCCCGGCCGCGTCCGAGAACCGGGCCGGCCGGGGCCGCCCCGCCGCCAGCGCCCGCGCCTCCCGCTCCCGCAGCGCCCGCACGACCAGCACGGCCCGCTCGTGCGAGGCGGCGGCCCGCTCCGGCGGCACGACCGGGCCGACGCCCAGCCACACCGCTCCCGCGTCCGGCAGCGAGGACAGGGCCGCGTCCAGGTCTCGCGCCACGGACCGTACGGTCCGCTCATGGTCCCCCGCGGTGCCCTCCCCGGTGAGCAGCAGCGCCAGCCGGTCGCCCTCGCGCAGGACACCGGTGCCGGGGCGGTGCGCCGACATCTCCAGGACCAGCAGGTCCAGGGACCGGTCGTCGGCCGGTCCGGCGGACCGCCGTTCGGCCACCACCACCGCGCAGGGCGCGTCCGGGGACAGCCCCAGCGACCAGGCGTGCGTACGGCGGTCCCCGAGGCCGTGCAGCAGACCGCGCAGCGCGGTCTCCCGGCGGTGTGCCGTGCCGCTCTCCCGCAGCCGCTCGCGCACCAGCAGGGGAGCGGCGAGGGCGGCGGCCGTGCGCAGATGGCGGGCGGCGTCCGGGGCCAGGGCTCCCCCGTCCGCGGCCGCCCAGATCGACCCGAGCACCTCCCGGCCGCTGCGCACGGCGACCACCAGCCGTTCGGGACTGTCACCGTCGGCGGGCCGGTGGATGACGTCGGGCGAGGTCCACAGGGCACGCAGCAGGCCGCTGCGGCGCAGCTCGGCCACCCGCCAGTCCGGCACCCGCCCGCCGAGGATCACCGTGCGGCGCAGGGCGTCCGCGCCGTCCCCGGTCGCCGAGTGGGCGAGGACCCGCAACCGGGTGTCCTCGACGGTGATCGAGCCCTTCACGTATGCCGCGACGCGCGCCGCCAGCACCGCCAGCGAGGACGCGGCCTGCGGGCCGTGCGGCGGCTCCCCGGCGTCGCGGCCGACGCCGGCGTACGACAGCGCCGAGCGCAGCAGCGCCGCGGTCTCCGCCCAGTCGGTGCCCTCGGCGCGGACCAGCAGCGCGACGCCCGCCCCGCGGGCCACCGGCACGAGCCGCTCGTCCGCCGCGCCCAGCACGACGGCGACCGCACCCCGCCGGGCGGCCTCCCGGACGGTCCCGGCGTCCGGCGGCGCCCCCACGGCCAGCAGCAGGGCACCCTCCTGGCCCGGGCTCAGATCGTCCAGGCCGACCGCGATCCGCCGGACCGCGGTGTCGGGAGCGTCGGGCGCGCACAGCAGGCGCAGCGCGTCACCGTCCTCGAAGGCCAACAGGGAGCGGAGCGTCACGGCGGCCGGGGGCGCCTCGTCCATCCGGGTGTCCTCCTCGTCGTTCACGTGTCCGAGCGTGCGACCCGCGTGACTCTGTGTGCGCACCCGCGTTACGTACGGCACGAACCCGCGTGGCGCGATCGTGCCCCCGGAGGGTGACGTGTGTGCCTCGTGCGCATGACTCGCCCAGGTCCGGGCACACGCAGCGCAACAACCGAAGAGAGGGGCGCTCGTGATCGTTCCGGACCCCAAGGTCGCCAGGACGTTGCTGACCCGGTACGCGACGCTGAGGATCGCTCAGGCGGAGCGGGAGCGGCCGGAGACGGCCCGGGAACTGCGTGACGTGACCTACACGCTCTGTGTCCTGATGGGCACGTCCGACGTGGAGGAGGCGCTCGCCGCGGCGGACGCCCTCCTCGCCTCGCGGGGTGCGGCGGCCGGCGAGGGGTTGTCGCTCGCCGTCTGAGCGGTGACCGGCGCGGCCGGGACCCCCGCCCGGGGTCCCGGCCGCGCCGCGTCCGCTCAGGAGGCCGCCGAGCCGCACCGGTCGGCGGACCGGGGGCCCGGTATCGGGGCGGGGCCGGCCAGCCACTCCGCTATGGTGCGCGCGATCGGCTGACCGGTGTCCACCTCCACGAAGCCGAACTGCCCGGACTGGTTGCACTCCAGGAACCACCAGGTGCCGTCGGCGTCCTCCGCGAAGTCGAAGGCGCCGTAGGCCAGTTCCGCCTCGCGCAGATACGTCCGTACGGCGTCGGCGAGCCGGGGCGGTACGTCGGCGGGGCGCCACGGCGTGGTGGAGGGCGCGTACCGCACGTCCACCACGTCCGGGTCGGCGCCCGGGGCCGTGTCCTTGCGGGCGGCGAGGATCCGCTCGCCCACCGCGGTCAGCCGGATGTCGGCCCGCTTGGCCACCCGGCGCTGCAGCAGCGTCGGACCGTAGGCCACGGCCGCGAAGTCGGCGCCGGGCGGCACCCTGGTGGTGGGGACCGCGCGCGGCGGGTCCTGCGGATGCGCCCCGGACACCGGCTTGACCACCAGGTCCGGGTAGCGCTCCGCGAAATCCCGCGCCGCCTGCGGGAAGGTCGTGATGAGGGTCGCGGGCACGGGCAGCCCGCTGCGCTGCGCGAGCCGCAGCTGCCACGGCTTGTGCCGGGCGCGCACGGACGCGTCCGGATGGTTCATCCAGCGCACGCCGGTGCCCCGGAGCATGCCGTAGAGGGCCTGCGAGGCCTCTTCCGTGAGCCATGCGGACGGCTGGGCCGCCCGCGCCGCCGCGACGCCCGGCCGGCGCACCCACACGGACCGCAGTCCGTCCAGGCTCACCAGCCGGCCGGCCGAGGACAGATGACCCCGGAACGCACCGTGGACGTACTCGCCCGACAGGGCGACGGTGCTGGTCAGATCGGCCGGATCGAGCCGGACGACCGGGACGCCCGCGGCGTTCAGGTGCACGACCACCATGTCCGCCGTGACGTCCTCTTCGCAGGTCAGGATGAGCACGGTCATCTTGCGCGGCCCGTGCTCAGTCGTCGAAGTGGGTCTTGGAACCCGCGGTGGAGGTGGTGGTCCCCAGTTCTCTGAGCAGGGCGTGGTCACGAGCGGCGACACGGCCGTCGAGGAGTACGTTCAACTGCAGTCCGGGGTCATAGGCGTACGGAGTTGCGAACTCCAACTCCGCCGCAGGGCGTGCGTAGTTGAGCGCGAACGGTTGCATGTTCTCTCCCTCGTCGGTACTGCCTCGATCAAGCGGTGCCGCTGTGCGACGTCACTCGGGCCCGCTGCATTACGTGCGACCTTCAGTCACTTATACGAATCGAACGGGTGGTTGGTTTCCTTACTCTCCGTGATCATCGGCGAGTTCGGATCCCAACAGGGCGCGGAGCAGGGGAGATGTGCCGAACGGGGGGTGAAAACGTCTTCAAATACGGTCAGTTGGGGTGCCCACGGAGTCGGGGACACGGCGCAGGGAGCGCAGGGCGAGCAGCAGGACACCGATGTCGTCGAGGTAGACCGGATCGGGCAGCAGATCGGCCGGGAGCACGAAGTACAGGACCGCGCCCCAGAACACCCAGCGCGGGCCGGTGGGCAGGCCGGCGCGTCTGAGGTCCCGGCGGGTGCGGACCAACCGGACCAGCACCGCGGCGGCGCACGCGAGCAGGGCCGCGGCGAGTGTCGCGGCGACGATGACGAGCGTGGTGGTCGTGTCCACGGGCCCTCCCTCCGGGGTCCGTCGCGCGCAGGTGCGCCCCTGAGTCGATTTCCCCGATTTCGGTTCCCGAATTCCCCTTTTCCGGCGGGATTACCTCACAAGAAGGAGCCTGTTTCCGGTCGTTCGTCCTCCGCTTACGGCGGGGCCGGGGCGACCGGCTACCGGTCGGAGGCCTCCTCGGGCCCGTCGGAATCGGCGGACGACGCCGGACGCAGGCCCATGGTGGTCTCCTTGAGGCGCTCCAGGGTCCGGCCCCACTGCTGGAAGGGGGAGCCGCTCTTCTTCGCCGGTGCCGTCGGCGCCTGCGGTTCGACCCCGGCCTCGGCCGCCGCGTCACGGTAGGCGGCCAGCGCCTCGTGGGCCTGCTCGGCCGCCTCCCGGTACAGGTCCCGGGATTCGGTCATCGCCGCCAGGGCCTCCTTGTACATGGCGACCAGCTCGCGTTCCCGGGCGAGTTCCTCCTCCAGGGTGAGCAACTGCCACTTCTCCCGGAGCAGGGTGAGCGCGGCGTCGCCGCCCTCGGGCAGCGGCGCGGGCAGCGCGACGTAGCGCCGTACGGCGTCCAGCACCTCGGTCGGATGCGAGCCGTCCAGGAAGACGCTGCGCACCGAGAAGGACCCGGCGTCGTACCCGTCCGGCGCGGGGCTGCCGGGCAGCACCAGCGCACCGCCGCGCGGGACCTCGACCCCGAAGTCCTTCAGGGCCCAGTTCACGGTCCGTAGCTGGTGCGGCGCCGCTCGGTGTTCGACCACCCGGTGGTGCAGGCCCGGCGGCAGCAGGGAGACCAGCGGGCGCCGGCCCCGCTCGTCGGGCGTCATCGCCTCGTGGACGACGACGTCGACGGTCCAGGTGTCGCGCAGGGCGGCCCTCAGCGTGCGGCGCAGATCCTTGTCGTCGGCCGGGAGCGGGTTGACGTCGAGGAAGCGCAGACCGGTCACGGTCTCCTGGCCCCACGCGGAGTCCGTCTCCCATGGCCAGAACATCTCGGCGGGCGAGGGCCACCGCGGGTCCCAGGGCCGCTCGGCCTCCGCGACCAGCGTCCACTCCTGACCCCGGCCCGACCACTCCGCCAGTTTCAGCCTGGCCCGCACGGTGATGTCGTCGGGTACATGCCAGCGCGCCTCGAACGCGGACTCGCCCTCGGCGGTCTCGCTGTCGGGCAGCTCCCGGAAGTCCTGGAGCCTCTCGCCGTCCTTGAGCGCCCGCAGGTGGGTGCGCAGCACGTCCGGCGCGGTGGGACCGGTGTGGCGGCCACGGCCGAGCCAGACCGTGGAGGGCGTGGTGGGCGGGGCGGTCGCGGAGATGTGCATGAGTCCGTTCGTGAGCGGTGGACGAGAGCGATGGGCCAAGGGCCAGTATCGCGCGCCCCGGGGTGTGCTTGATCACGCGGGGCCGGGCCCGGCCCGCTTCGGGATGCCCCTTCCCCACCGGGCCCGCCGTCACGCCTCGACCCCGCACATGCGTACGGGGTGTGCGCCCCGCGCACGGGGTGGCCGCCGCTCACCACGGTCGCCGTCCGCGCACCCGTGGGCACCCGGCGCCACGCCCCGGAGAATCGACCTCGACGGCCAGGACCCGCCCTCCATCCGCGTCGGGGCGGGCCCTGGCCGCCGTACGCCCCGTGCCCTCAGCCGCCCAGATAGGCCAGCTCGGGAAAGTGCCGTTGGTAGGCGTCCAGCAGCCGCTTGGCGACGGCGTACGAGTCGACCAGCGGGTGGATGGTCAGCGCCCGCACCGCGTGGGCGCGCTCGTTGGTCGTCGCGGCGTGGATCACCGCGCGTTCGACGGCCTTGACCGAGCACACCAGGCCCGTGCCGTGGTCGGGCAGCGCGGCCCCGGCGATGGGGTGGGCGCCGTTGGCGTCGACATGGCAGGGGACCTCGATGACGGCGTCGTCGTCGAGGACGGGGATCCGCCCCCGATTGCGGACGTTGAGGATGAGGGTCGCCCGCTCGTCGAGCGCGATGGCCCGCATCAGGGCCAGGGCGACCTGTTCGTAGCCGCCGGACTCCAGGTCGCAGGAGTCGCGTTCGCCCATGCCGACGGCCTCGCGGTTCTCCGCCATGTAGGTCGTCTCGCGCTCCAGCCGGGTGGCGTCCCAGGCGTTCCAGGCGGCGCGGGGCGCGGGGTGCCCCGGGGAGGGGGCCAGGGCGTCGTAGAAGCGCTGCTGCTGCGAGTGGAGGAAGGCGCCCCGGGTCTGCTCGGCGGCGCGTGCGGAGCTGACCGACTCACGGCTGAAGTAGTAGTAGTGCAGATACTCGTTGGGCAGCGCGCCGAGGGTGCGCAGCAGGTCGGCGCCGAAGAGCCTGCCCTCCTCGAACGAGGTCAGCGCTCCCTCGTCGGCGAGCAGGGACGGCAGCAGGTCGCGGCCCTCGGCGTACAGACCGCGCAGCCAGCCCAGGTGGTTGAGGCCCACGTAGTCGAGGCGGACGCGGGCCGGTGCGACGCCGAGCGCCCCGGCCACCCGGCGGCCGAGGCCCACCGGGGAGTCGCAGATCCCGATCACCCGGTCGCCGAGGTGCGCCGTCATCGCCTCGGTGACCAGGCCCGCCGGGTTGGTGAAGTTGATGACCCAGGCGTCCGGCGCCAGCGCGGCGACCCGGCGGGCGATGGCGACGGCCACCGGGACCGTGCGCAGGCCGAAGGAGATGCCGCCGGCGCCGACGGTCTCCTGGCCGAGGACGCCCTCCTCCAGGGCGATCCGCTCGTCCGCGGCCCGGCCGGCCAGTCCGCCGACGCGGATCGCGGAGAAGACGAAGTCGGCCCCGGTGACCGCCTCGTCCAGATCGGTGGTGACGGTGACGACGGGCGGATCGGGGTGCCCGGCCGCCTGGTCGGCGAGGACCTTGCGGATGATCGCCAGCCGGGCGGCGTCCAGGTCGTACAGGGTCACCTCGGTGACGCGCCCCGCGCCGCGGTCGCCCAGCAGCGCCCGGTACACCAGCGGGACGCGGAAGCCCCCGCCGCCCAGGATCGTGAGTCTCATACGCCGACCACCTCGTTCATCCGTGCGTCACCGTGCTCATACCTCGACCACCTCGACCCCCGCCTCGCGCAGCCGTGCGCAGGTCTTCTCCTCGCCGGGCGCGTTGGTCACCACCACGTCGAGGTCCTCGGGCCCGCACACCCGGGCCATCCCGGTGCCGGGGAACTTGCCGGCGTCGGCGACCAGGACCACCTGCGCGCTGGCGGCGATCATCGCCCGTTTGACCGGGACCTCCACGGCGGTGGTGTCCAGCACCTGCCCGTCGGGGCGGACCCCGCTGGTGCCGAGGAACAGCCGGTCGGCGTGGACCTGCCGCAGGTTGTCCTCGGTGAGGAAGCCCACCAGGGAGCGGTAGTCGCGCCGGACCACCCCGCCGAGCAGGATCAGCTGGACGTCCTTGTCGTCCTGGAGCTCCTCGTACACGGCCAGGTTGCTGGTGATCACGGTGAGGGACCGGCCGTGCAGCTGCCGGGCCACCCGGTGGGCCGTGGTGCCAATGTCGAGCAGCACGGTCTCGCCGTCCTTGACGAGGTTTGCGCACCAGGCCGCCAGGGCGTCCTTTGCCTCGACCCGCACGCCGGCCACGTCCGCGAACGGATCGTCCTCGCCCACGACGGGAGCGGCGCCGCCGTAGACCCGTTTGAGCAGGCCCTCGTCCTCCAGTTGGGCGAGGTCACGGCGGATCGTGGCCTGGCTCGCCCCGACCCTCTCGGCCAGGGCGGCCACCGAGGTGGGCCCGTCCGCGCGCAGGGAGCGCAGGATCAGCTGGTGTCTTCGGTCAGGGAGCATGCGGCGAACCATACTCGTGAACTCGCCAAACTCAAGCAAAGTCGCGCATGAATGTCTCGATACTCGCTTGACCCTTGTCAAACTCGCTCACCGGGTGCACTCTCTTGCGTAATTCGGAGCCAGGTCCGGACCCCACTCCGGTCGGCCGAAGCGGATGAACGGCGCGTTCCGCCGTCTCGGACGCGTCGGCACCGTCTGAGAGGACCAGGTCACGCACCCCGGGTGGCTGAAGGGTTCCACCCACGCCGATGCTCTTCAGCCACCCGGCCTCCCCGCCGTGCCCCCACCACGGCCCCGACACAGGTCCTGCCGGACATGCCGGACACGCCGAACCCGCCGAGATCTAGGAGAAGATCGTGGACCTTTCCCGCAGACGATTCCTTCAGGCCGCCGTACTGACGGCCGCCGCGGCCGGCGCCACCGCAGCGTGCGGCGGCGGCTCGGCGTCGAGCGGCAGCAAGGACAGCAAGAACCTGACGTTCTGGTACTGGGCCGGCGGACTGAGCGACAAGGTCGTGGCGGACGCCAAGACCCACTTCTCCGACATCACCCTGAAGACCTCCGTGGTCGGCGGCGACTTCAAGACCAAGCTGCTCACCGGTCTGCGGGCCGCGCAGACCGCCCCCGACATCACCGGCATCAAGGGCGAGGACATCGCCTCCTTCCTCCCCAACGCCAACCGGTTCGTCGACCTGAACACGGTCGGCGCGAAGAAGCTGGCCCCCGACTACCTGGCGTGGAAGCTGAAGCAGGCCACCACCCAGGACGGCAAGCTCATCGGCTTCCCCATCGACATCGGCCCCTGCGCCACGTTCTACCGCGAGGACCTCTTCGCCAAGGCGGGCCTGCCCACCGACCCCACCCAGGTCTCCGCCCAACTGGCCACCTGGGACGACTACTTCAAGGCCGGCGTCGAACTCCACAAGGCCGTGCCGAAGACGTACCTGATCAACAACATCGGCTCGGTGTTCTCGATGATCGTCGGCCAGGGCACCCGGCGCTTCATCGACGAGGACAACAAGTTCATCGGCGACCAGGACCACATCCGCACCGCCTGGACCACCGCCGTGAAGCCCTACAGCCTCGGCATCGACGCGAAGATCAACGACAACACCTGGAACGCCGCCATCGGCAACGGCACCCTCGGCACCGAGATCGGCGCCGCCTGGCACGCCCTCGACATCAGCAACGCCGCCCCCGGCACCAAGGGCAAGTGGCGGGTGGCGAGCCTGCCCGGCGGACCGTCCAACCTCGGCGGGTCCTTCCTCGCCATCCCCGCGACCAGCGGCAACCCCGAGGAAGCCTTCAAGATCATCAGTTGGATCCTCAGCCCGGAGAACCAGGCCCGCGGCTTCACCGACGCCGCCCTCTTCCCGACCGCGCCGGCCGCCTACAAGCTGCCCGCGCTGACCGGCGGGGACGCGTTCTTCGGCGGCCAGAAGACCATCGAGATCTTCGGCCCGGCGGCCCAGAAGATCCCCGCCGCCTACGAGGCCCCGGCCGACGCGGCGGTCTCCGCGCCGTACTACAGCGAGCTGACCAGCATCGAGGCCAAGGGCAAGGACCCGGACGAGGCCTGGAAGGACGCGGTCGGCCAGGCCAAGCAGATCGCCCAGCGGCAGGGAGTGAAGTGACATGTCGTCAAGCCCGGTAGCCGGTCCGGCACCCACCGGACCGACCTCCGGACCCGACACCGGCCCCCTCGGGCAGCCCGCTCCGGACCCCTCGCGCGGTCCGGGGCGGCGCGCCCCCCGGATCCGGCCGGTGTCGGCCGCGGCCCGGCCCGGGCCGCGCCGGCGGGTCCTCAGGCACTGGCCGCAGTACCTCGCGATCTCGCCGTACTACCTGATCTTCTCGGTCTTCATGCTCTTCCCGGTGCTCTACACCGTGTATCTGGCGTTCCAGAAGTGGGACGGCATCGGGGAGATGCAGTTCGTCGGGCTCCAGCAGTTCCGCTTCCTGTGGGACGACCCGGTGTTCTGGATGTCCATCCGCAACACCCTGGTCATCTGGGTGCTGTCGACCGTGCCGATGCTCTTCATGGCCCTGGTCCTCGCGGTGCTGGTGAACTCCACCAAGCGGTTCACCGCGTTCTACCGGGTCTGTCTGTTCATCCCCAGCATCACCTCGCTGGTGGCCATCGCTATCTTCTTCGGCGCGGTCTTCAGCAACAACTTCGGCCTGATCAACGCCATCCTCAGGGGTCTGCACCTGTCGGCCGTGCCCTGGATGAGCAACGAGTGGACGATCAAGCTGGTCATCGCGGCGCTGATGACCTGGCAGTGGACCGGCTACAACGCGATCATCTATCTGGCAGGCCTCCAGGCGATCCCCTCGGAGCTCTACGAGGCGGCCCGGATGGACGGGGCGGGCCCGGTGCGGATCTTCTTCTCGATCACGATCCCGCTGCTGCGGCCCATCATTTTGTTCAGCGTGGTGATCTCCACCGTCACCGGTCTGCAGAGCTTCACCGAACCCCAGGTGCTGTTCGGCAGCGACGCGTCCACCAACCCCAACTCCGGCGGACCGGGCCAGGCGGGCCTGACCACCCTCCTGTACTTCTACCACCAGGCCTTCGACAACAACGACTTCGGCTACGGCGCCGCGATCGTCTGGGCCTTCTTCCTGCTGATCCTGCTCATCGTCGCCCTCAACTGGTGGCTGGTGCAGCGTAAGGAGCGACGGCCATGAACGGCTTGAACCGCAAGCGCCTGCGGGGCTTCGGCGTCCACGCGATCCTGATGACCGGCGTCGTCGTCTCGGTGTTCCCGTTCTACTGGATCGTCGTCATGGCGACGAACACCTCGCAGGACATCTACAGCTACCCCCCGAAGCTGTGGTTCGGCGACAACCTGCTCACCAACCTGCGGCACCTGTTCGCGAAGATGGACTTCTTCGGGTCGCTGGGCAACACGATGATCGTCGCGGTCTGCACGACCGCGCTGGTGCTGTTCTTCGACTCGCTGGCCGCCTTCGCCTTCGCCAAGTACGAGTTCCCCGCGAAGAAGTTCCTCTTCGGTGTGCTGCTGTCGATGTACATCCTGCCGACCCAGCTCGCGATCATCCCGCAGTACGAGATCATGGTGCAGCTCGGCTGGCTGGGCACCCTGAAGGCGCTGATCGTGCCCGCCGCGGCGAACGCCTTCGGCATCTTCTGGATGCGCCAGTACACCTCCACCAGCGTCCCCGACGAACTCCTCGACGCCGCCCGCATCGAGGGCGCCGGGTTCTTCCGCCAGTACTGGCACGTGGTGCTGCCGTGCGTCCGCCCGGCGCTGGCGTTCCTCGGCATCTACACCTTCATCGGCGCCTGGAACGACTACATCCTGCCGTTGGTGATGCTGGTCAACCCGGACAAGCTCACCCTCCAGGTGGCGCTCGCCCAGCTCTACGCCGGCCACTCCACCGACTACAGCATGGTGATGTCCGGGGTGCTGCTGTCGGTGATCCCGCTGGTGATGGTGTTCACCTTCTTCGCCCGCGGTTTCATCGCCGACGCCACGAAGGGGGCCCTGCGCTGACCTCGCCGCGCCCTCACCGTCCGAGGGCACGGCGGACGACGACGGACGGATGCCCCCGCGCCGGCGTGAGGTGCGTCCGGATCAGTCGCGCGCGCCGGTGCTCGGCAGGGCGGCCGGCGGGTTGACGAGATCGTCCCCCGGGGACTGCTGCGACCGGGCCGAGGCGCCGGTCGGCCAGACGGCGGGGCAGTGCGTGCCGTCGCGGGGGGTCTCCAGGGAGATCAGGTAGGTGTCGATGGCGTCGCGCGCGCAGGGACTCGCCCAGTAGTCGCCGTGGCCGACGCCGTCGTACGTGAGGAACACCGCCTCGCGGCCGATCTGACGGGCGGCGCCGGCACCCCAGGCGTGCGGGGTGGCCACGTCGTAACGGCTGTTGGTGACCAGGATCGGCGGGGTGCCGTCGACGGCCGTGGCGTGCTGCGGGTTGGTCACCGGCGCGGGCCAGCCCTGGCAGCCGGTCAGATCCCCCCAGGCGAGCGTGCTGAACCGGGTGACGGGGGCGATCCGGGCGAGCCGCCGCTGGTAGCCGGCGAGCGTGGCGTACGACGGGACATGGAGGTCGAAGTCCTGGCAGAGCACCGGGACGTACGCGTACGGCGCGGCCTCCGCCCGCTGCCGCAGGGAGGGGCGCGCCTCGGCGGGGTCCGGGGTGTCCAGGTCGGCCAGGAACTCGGCGAACCGGAACCAGTCGGCGGTGGTGTACAGGAACTTGAGGGACAAATCCTGAAGATGCTCGTCGGTGAAGACGTAGTCGCCCCCGTCGCCCAGTTCACCGGCCGCGGCGCGCCGGTACAACGAGTCGAACAGGGCCCGGACGTCGCGGCCGTGGAGCGCGCAGGACGTGGTGCGGGCGCACCAGTCGGCGAACTGCCCGAACGTCTCCTCCATCGCGACCGCCCTGGTCTTCTGGAGGGTCCAGGCGTCCAGGCTGTGGTCGATGACGGAGTCCAGGGTCATCGCGCGGACGTGCCGCGGGTAGAGCTCGGCGTACCGCTGGCCGAGGGCGGTGCCGTACGAGACGCCGTAGTAGCTGATCCGCTCCTCGCCGAGGCCGGCGCGGATCGCGTCCAGGTCATGGGCGACGCTCGTGGAGTCCATGTGCCCGACGAGGGACCCGGTGCGGGCGCGGCAGTCGTCCCCGAGCGCGCCGTTCGTCCGGCGCAGGGCGGCGAAGGACGATCCGCTGTCCGGGTAGAGCAGGGACTCCTGGGCGGCGATCAGCTCTTCGTCGCAGGTCACCGGGTTGCTGAGACCGATGCCTCGAGGGTCGGGGCCCACGATGTCGAAGCGTTCCAGGAGCTCGGGCGAGAAGGAGTGGGGCGCGCCGAACGCGAACTCCACCCCCGAGCCGCCCGGGCCGCCCGGGTTGATCAGCAGCGAGCCGATCCGGTGCTCCGGGTCGGTGGCGCGATGACGGACGAGCGCCAGGTCGAGGGTCTCGCCTCTTGGCCGCTCCCAGTCGACGGGGACCGTGGCGGTGGCGCACTCGAAGGCGCCCTCGCCGTACGGCGACGCACAGGGCTGCCAGGACAGGGGCCGCGGTGCCGGTGCGGCGACGGACGTCCCGCCGAGCAACTGGGCGAACAGGGCGGTGGCGAGGACACCGACGGCGAGTCGGCCGCGCCGCTTCGGGCGTGCGGCGACGGAAGGGAGTAACGACACGAATGATCCTCCGTGAATCAGAAGCTCACAAATGGATCACAGCATCGCAAGGAACGTGATCAGCCGTCAGAACCGTCCGGGCAGGGCCGGCGGACTCGGGGGCGAAGCCGCGGAGCCCTCAGGGCAGGACGTCGTCGGGGTCCCGGCCGCCCATGTCCAGGCGGAACGGGGGATAGGCGTCCGTCATCAGGGTGACGTAGGCGGCGACCCGCAGCACCCAGCGGTTGAGACCGACGATCAGGTCGAACAGGTCCCGCGGGTACTTCTCGGTGAAGAGCAGGACCACGGCCGCGACGATCGCCAGGAAAGGCACCAGACCGCCGTTCCACCAGCCGTATCCCCAGCCGCCGACGAAGAAGCCCAGGACGATGTAGTGCGGGATGGCCAGCAGCCACCACTTCACCAGGACCAGGCCCCGGGAGAGCCGCTCGGGGTAGACGATGTCCAGCCGGGCCGGGTAGTCGGGCTCCTCGCCCAGGCTGAACGGCGGGTAGCGGTCGGTGGCCAGCGCGTTGTACGCGTAGTAGGCGACCCGCCAGCTCCAGCGCAGCACGCCCAGGTTGAAGTCGAACAGGGCACGCGGGTACTTCTCGGTGAACAGGATCGCGAAGAAGGCGATCACCCCGACCACCGTGAAGGCGATCCACAGGAAGAACAGCACGATGAGGTGCGGGATCACCAGGATCCATTTGACCAGCCACAGCCAGCGCGACAGGGGTGCGTCGAGCCGTGCGGTCACCCGGACCGGGGCAGGCATGGGATGCGACATTGCTCCCGCCTCCTGAGGTCACATGTGCTCCTCCTTCCACTCTGCCCCCGATGGTCCCGCGCCGCAGGGCCGCGGGCCGGAGTCGGGTCAGAGACGGATGACGATGAGGGCGGTGTCGTCGGTGTTGCCGGTCGCCGGAAGGAGATCGGTGAGCAGCGCGTCGGCCAGGTGCTCGGGATCGTCCTCGCGGTGGCGGGCCAGGGAGTCGGCGAGCCGGTCCAGACCCGTGTCGATGTCCTCCGTACGGCGTTCGATCAGCCCGTCGGTGTAGAGCACGAGCGTGGAGCCCTCGGTGAAGGACGTACGGGCCTCGGGGCGCGCGAGGTGCTCGGGTCGGGCCGCGAGCGGCGGATCGGTGGCGCCGTCGAGGAACCGGACGGAGCCGTCGGGGTGCAGCAGGGCCGGGGGCGGGTGGCCGGCGCTGCTGTAGGTGACGGTGCGCGCGTCCCAGTCGACGAACGTCGTCACGACCGTCGTCGACTCGGCTCCCTCGACCGAGCGGGCGTACAGGCCGAGGGCCTCCAGCGCCTGCGCCGGGCCGTCGGCGACCCGGCAGGCCGCGCTCAGCGCGCTGCGCAGCTGCCCCATGACACAGGCCGCCGCCAGGCCGTGGCCGACCACGTCGCCGACGGCGACCGCGAGGTTCCCGCCGGGCAGGTCCGCGAGGTCGTACCAGTCGCCGCACACGTTCAGCGCGCCGATCGCGGGCCGGTAGCGCACCGCCGCCGCGTGCTCCCCGGTCGGCCCCGGCGCGGGCAGCATCGCCGCCTGCAGGGCCAGGGCGACCTCGCGCTCATGGGCGTGCGCCCGGCGCAGCCGTTCGTTGACCTCCTGCAGTTCCCGCGCACGGGTGTACAGCTCGGCCTCCAGGACCCGGGCCCGGCTGTCGTCGCCCGGCCCGCCGAAGGCACGGATCAGATCGGTGACCTCCTCCACCCGGTGCACGATCAGCTCCACCTGCCCGTCGGGGCCGAGGACGGGCGCGTTCACCGGGCTCCAGAAGTGCTCCTGCCACTGACCGGGCCGGTCGGGGTCCTCGATGTCGTAGCGGAGCAGCGCCATCGTGTCGCGCTCGCCGGTCGCCACCGTGCGCAGCATCGACGTCTCGGTCTCCCGCCGGCCGGCCGCCGCCGGATCGTTGGGGTTCTCGGGGAAGACGTCGAAGATGTAGCGGCCCACGAGCTGCTCGCGGGTGCGCCCGGCCAGCCGTACGAAGTCGTCGTTGGCGTCGGTGTACACGAGCTCGGGGGTGAGCAGTGCCACCATGCCGGGCAGGGCCCGGAAGACCGCCGCGTAGTCGATCTGCGGTTTCCTCATGTCCTGCCTGTCTGGTTCGCGCCGGGCATCGGTGTGCCGTTCCACGATAGGAGTGCGGACGCGGCGCAGACAGCCCGACGTCGGGTCCCGGCGCGCGGAGCCGTCCGGACGAGCGGGGGCGGGGCCGACGGCCAACGGGCTCCGGTCACGGCGGCCTCGGCGGTTTCACCCAGCCCAGCGACCGCTCGACGGCCCGCTTCCAGTTGTCGTACTCCGTCTCCCGCCGTTCGGGGTCCATGTCCGGGATCCACTGGGCCGCCCGGTGCCAGTTGCGGCGCAGGACCTCCAGATCGGGCCAGTAGCCGGCGGCCAGCCCGGCGGCGTAGGCCGCGCCGAGGGAGACCGTCTCGGCGACCATGGGCCGCACCACGGGCACGTCGAGGACGTCCGCGACGAACTGCATCAGCAGGTTGTCCGCCGTCATCCCCCCGTCCACCTTGAGCTGCTTGAGGGCCACCGACGAGTCGGCGTTCATGGCGTCGACGACCTCCCGCGTCTGCCAGCCGGTGGCCTCCAGCACGGCCCTGGCCAGATGCCCCTTGGTGATGTACGAGGTGAGGCCGACCATGACCCCGCGCGCGTCGCTGCGCCAGTGCGGGGCGAACAGTCCCGAGAACGCGGGGACGATGTAGCAGCCGCCGTTGTCCTCGACCGTGCGGGCGAGCGTCTCGATCTCCGGCGCGCTGTTGATCAGCCCCAGCCGGTCGCGGAACCACTGCACCAGCGACCCCGTGACGGCGATGGAGCCCTCCAGGGCGTACACCGGCGGCTGCTCCCCGATCGTGTAGGCGACGGTGCTGAGCAGCCCGTGCCGGGAGCGGACGAGGTCGCCGCCGGTGTTGAGGAGCAGGAAGCTGCCGGTCCCGTACGTGCACTTCGCCTCGCCCGGGGAGAAACAGGTCTGGCCGAACAGGGCGGCCTGCTGGTCCCCGAGGGCGGCCGTGATGTGCACTCCGGGCAGGAGCGAACGGGCGGTGCCGTAGTACTCGGCGGAGGAGCGGATCTCGGGCAGCATGGGGCGCGGCACCCCGAAGAACGCCAGCAGCTCCTCGTCCCAGGTCAGGGTGCGGATGTTCATCAGCATGGTGCGGCTGGCGTTGGTGGCGTCGGTGATGTGCAGCCCGCCGTCCGGGCCGCCGGTCATGTTCCAGATCAGCCAGCTCTCCATCGTGCCGCACAGCACCTCGCCGGCCTCGGCGCGTCGCCGCAGCCCGTCGACCTGGTCGAACAGCCATCGCAGCCGCAGCGCGGAGAAGTACGTCGACGGGGGCAGTCCGCACCGGTCCAGGAAGAACTCGTCCCCGGGGTCGCTCCTGAGGGCCGTGACGAGCGGTTCGGTGCGGGTGTCCTGCCAGACGATCGCCCGGCTCAGCGGGGCGCCCGTGCTCCGGTCCCACACCACCGTGGTCTCCCGCTGGTTGGCGAGGCCGATCGCGGCGATGTCGTGCGCGCCGACCCCCGCGCCGGACAGCGTCTCGGGCACGATCCGCTGAAGATTGCGCCAGATCTCGACGGCGTCGTGCTCGACCCAGCCCGGCCGGGGGAAGTGCTGCTGGTGCTCACGCTGGGCCACCGCGGCGAGCCGTCCGTGGTGGTCGAAGAGGATGCATCGGGTGGAGTTGGTGCCCTGGTCGATGGACATCACATACCGTTCGACCATGATCGGGTCTCCCTTCCGATGACGTCCGGCGCCGTCTGCTCGCTGTCTGTGGGGAGGGTGATCACCAGCGGGTCGCGCCCAGATCCCTGGAGATCGCCCGTGCGGCCTCGCGCAGCAGGTTGATCAGGTTCGACCGGGGACGCCCCTGGTGGTCGCACACCCGCTCGAGCTGGCCGGACAGCCCGATCGCGCCCACCACCAGACCGCCGTGTCCGCGGATCGGCGCGGCGACCCCGGCCTCCCCCATGCTCATCTCCTGCACCTCGGCGGCCCAGCCGCGCTCCCGGGTCTCGGCGAGCGCCCGGCCCAGGCGGTCGCGGTCCACCAGGGTGTGCCGGGTGTAGGCCTCCAGTCCCGATTCCACGGCCGACTCCAGGGGCGCGGTGCCGAAGGCGAGCAGGACCTTGCCGAGCGAGGAGGCGTGCAGCGGCAGCAGCGACCCCACGTCCAGCGTCTGGAAGGTGTCGTCCGGCCGGAACACGTGATGGACGACGAGGACCCTGCCCTCCAGCGGGGTGCCGAGACGGACCGACTCCCCGCTGCGGGCGGCGAGGGCGTCGGCCCAGTTGATGGACCGCGAGCGCAGTTCGTTGACGTCGAGGTAGCTGGTGCCCAGATGCAGCAGGGCCGCCCCGAGCTGGTACTTTCCGGTGGCGGGGTCCTGTTCCACGAAGTCCACGTGCTGGAGTGTGCGCAGGATGCCGTGGGCGGTGCCCTTCGCCAGCCCGAGCGAGGCCGCCACCTCGCCGAGCCCGAGACGACGGGGTCCGCCGGCGAGAAGACGCAGGATCGCCGCCGCCCGTTCGATCGACTGGACCGGGCCGGTCATGAGCCGAGCCTATTACCGCGGGGAGGGGTTCGCCCCCGCTGCGGGCGGACCCGCGATCACCTGACGGCGGCGGCGTTCGGCAATGCCGACCGGCATTCGTTGACCCTCTGCCCCTTTGCTCCCTAACGTGCACTGAGGTCCGGCAAGAGTGCCGGTGCCCGGTATCGGCCGACAGCATTCACCGGAGGAGAGAAGATGGCGGTACAGCTCGGCATACTGCCCCGGGAGACAGTGGAACACGTGTGTCCGCTGCCGCCCGTCCCCGGGGCCGTCGCAGCCGTACGCCGGCGCGTGGGGGAGGTCCTCGCCGACTGGAAGGTGTCGGGGGACATCGTCGACGACTCGCTCCTCGTGGTGTCGGAGCTGCTCACCAACGCGATCGTGCACGCCCTGCCCCCGGCGGAGCTGCGGCTCTTCTGGATGCGCGGGGAGGGCGCCGGCACCCTGCGGGTGGAGGTCACGGACGCGGGGCCGGCCCTCGTGCCCGGTCAGACGCGCGCGGACATCGACCCCGACGAGCACGGCCGCGGCGAACAGATCGTCCACGCCCTCGCCGCGCGGCACGGCAAGCGGATCCACTCCGGCGGGGTCACGCGGTGGGCGGATCTCGTCGCCGCCTGAGCGGACCCGGGCCGGGGGCTCCTGATCGCGCATCGGCGCGCGCGCTCGAGGGGCAGCATGTTCCAGCGGAAAATGCCAAAGGGGTCCCCAGCGGCCGGTACTTTCCGTAACCTCGGTGTCACCCGCACTTTCTCGTTCACCCGTACCCCCACGCACTCCCGCACCGCCGGGTCGCGTCAACGGCCCTTCCCCGCCCCGCACTTGCACCGCTCCTGCCGCCCACGCGCCGAAAGGACACGGTCATGGCCGTCGAGGCCGAGGTACTGAACGAACTCCAGCGGCTGCGCACGCGTGTGCCGCAGCTCAGTGGAGCGCTGGCGGCCAGCGCCGACGGGCTCGTGCTCGCCCGGGACATGCCCGGCGTCGAGGCGGAGGCGCTGGCGGCGCTCACCGCGGCGGCGCTGGGCGTGGGGCGCCGGATGGCCGACCTCGCGGCGCGCGGCGCGTTCCGTGAACTGCTCGTCCGCGGCGCCGGCGGATATGTCGCGACCTACGCGGCCGGCCCGTCCGCCGTGCTCACGCTGCTCGCGGACGACCGGGTGAACGTCGGACGCCTCCACCTGGAGGGCCGCCGCAGCGGCACCCGCATCGCCGAACTGATGGCGGCACCCGCCACCCCCGACCGCCCCCTCGGGACCCCCCTGCCCCCGCCCCCGCCACGCCCCCTCGGCTCCCTCCCCCTGCGCATCCCCCCGCAGTCCCGCTACGGCTCCTGACCCCCGGCCCCGCGGAACCCAAGGCGTACCGGGCGGGCGGGTGCAGGCGCGGGAGCCGCGCCGGGCGATGCCGAGCACGCGGACCCCTGCCGGTCGCTGCCCCGGCGTACGCCCTGCGGAGGTCGAGGTGTGCCGGGTCGGCGCTGGCCCCCGGCGGCTCGCCCCGGGGAGGCGGTGGTCTGCTGGGCGGTGTGCTGCCCCCGGTGTGTCATGCCCTGCGAAGGTGAGGTGTGTCGGGTGGGCGTTGCCGCTTGGTGTGTCATGCCCCGGGGAGGTCGAGGTCGGCTGGGTGGGTGCTGCCGCCCGGCGGCTCGCCCCGGGGAGGCGGAGGTCTGCTGGGCGGTGTGCTGCCCCCGGTGTGTCAGGCCCCGCGAAGGTGAGGTGTGTCGGGTGGGCGTTGCCGCTTGGTGTGTCATGCCCCGGGGAGGTCGAGGTCGGCTGGGTGGGCGTTGCCGCCCGGCGGCTCGCCCCCCGGGGAGGCGGAGGTCTGCTGGGCGGTGTGCTGCCGTCGGCGTGTCAGGCCCCGCGAAGGTGAGGTGGGCGTTGCCGCTTGGTGTGTCATGCCCCGGGGAGGTCGAGGTCGGCTGGGTGGGTGCTGCCGCCCGGCGGCTCGCCCCCCGGGGAGGCGGAGGTCTGCTGGGCGGTGTGCTGCCGTCGGTGTGTCATGCCCCGCGAAGGTGAGGTGTGTCGGGTGGGTGTTGCCGCTTGGTGTGTCATGCCCCGGGGAGGTCGAGGTCGGCTGGGTGGGCGTTGCCGCCCGGCGGCTCGCCCTGCGGAGGCCGAGGTCTGCCGGGGGGTGTGCTGCCGCCGGTGTGTCATGCCCCGGGGAGGTCGAGGTGTGCCGGGCGGTGCGCTGCCCCCGGTGTGTCACGGCCCGCGGAGGTCGAGGTGTGCCGGGGGGCGCTGCCCCCGGCGTGTCATGTACCCGCCAAGGCCCCTTCAGTCGGCGGTGCCCTCGCGGCCGCGGCGTCCGGTGGCCGTACGGCGGCGGGGTCCCACCCGGTCGGGGCCGGGACCGGGGCCCGAGGGCGCGCTGAAGCCGCCGGGGACGAGGCGGGGCGGGGCCACCGTCGGGGGAGTGGCCGACGGGGGACGGGCACGGCCCTCCTGCTCCGCGTCCCTGGGCGCGGGCGGCGGCGGGACGGCACGGCTCAGCACCCGCGCGTGAGGCATCAACGGGGCGCACGCGGAGCACACTTCGGTGAGCGTCCACACCTGGCCGACCGCCGGATCGTGCCGCATCACGAGAACCACCGCCCCCGCGCAGTTGACCCGGGTGCCCTCGTGCAGCGCACACCGCTGGCGCCGGCACCAGCAGGCGGCGTCGTGATGCACCGCCGCCGCTCTGGCGTGCGCGGCCGCGTGGGCCTCCGCGAAGCGGCGCAGCGCCGCGAGGTCCCGCGAGCGGGGCGGCATCGCGCACGACGACGAGCAGGTGACCGAAGCGCTGCGGTCGCGGTGCCCGACCACACGGATCGTCCAGCAGCGGCCGGGACGGCGGGCCGAGGGGGCGTCAGGGTACGTAAGAGCCAATGCACATGTCCTTCGTGGCGTTCGTGGGGGGAGGGCGACGAGTCCGGAACGGTCCCGGCACGACGGCCCGCCGGAAGTGACCTCGTTCACAGCATGCCCGTGCCGGGACGGACCATTCGCGCTGTGCCCCCCTTGGCGGACACACCACCGTCCGCGTCTACCCCTAAGCTCCCCCCATGAACACCGGGGAACCCGACAGACGCGTCGTCGATGGCCGATTCGAGCTGCTGCACCGGCTCGGGGGCGGAGGCATGGGGTGGGTGTGGCGCGCCCGCGACCTGGCACTGCACCGTGACGTGGCCGTGAAAGAGGTACGGCCGCCGGATCCGGCGCTGGCCGAATACGACCCGGAGGGCGCCCGCACCCTGCGGGAGCGCGTCCTGCGGGAGGCGCGCGCCCTCGCCCGCGTCCACCACCCCAATGTCGTCACCATCCACCACATCGTCGACGGCGGGGAGAACACGTACCCCTGGATCGTGATGGAGCTGGTCACCGGCGGCTCGCTCCAGGACCGGCTCCAGCAGGGCGTGTTGACCCCGGTCGAGGCCGCACGCATGGGGCGCGAGGTGCTGTCCGCGCTGCGCGCCGCGCACGCCGTCGGCATCGAGCACCGCGACGTGAAGCCGGCCAACGTGCTGCTGCGCCCCGACGGACGGCCGGTGCTCACCGACTTCGGCATCGCCGCCCTGCGCGAGGCCACCAGCCTCACCGCCACCGGCTCCGTCATAGGCTCGCCCGACTTCATGGCACCGGAGCGCGTCACCGGCAAGGACGGCGGCCCCTCCGCCGACCTCTGGTCGCTCGGGATGCTGCTCTACGTCGCCGTGGAGGGCCACCACCCACTGCGCCGTTCCAGCACGCTCGCCACCCTGGCCGCCGTACTCGGCGAGGAGGTGCCGCCGCCCCGGCAGGCGGGCCCGCTGACCGGTCTGCTCACCGCTCTCCTGGTCCGCGACCCCCAGGCCCGCCCGGACGCCGAGGAGGTCGACCGGCTGCTCGCCGTGGCGACGGGGGAGGCACCGGCGGACCCGTCGCCGGGCGTCTTCGGGCCTCCGGCCGGGGGCGCCGTCGCATTCGGGGCCCCACCGGCTCCGCCCGCGGGCTTCGGGCCGCCGCCGTCGCCCGCGACGGTCACTCCCTACGCGGACCAGGCCCCGGCGTACACCGGCGCGCCGACCTCCTATCAGCTCGCCCCGCCCCCGTCCGTTCCCACCCTGTCACCCGGCGGCGTGACGGTCCCTTCCTCGGGCGTGCCGCCGCGGCCGCGCCGCAACCGTACGAGCGCCGTCCTCCTGGCCGTCTCCGGTACCGTCCTGACCGGTGTCCTCGTGTGGAACGTGGTCCCGCTGCTGACCGGCGGGGGCGGGGACGACGGTGCCTCCGGGGCCGGTGCCTCCACCGGTGCCTCGGCGAGCGCCCGTTCGGGGTCCTCCTCCGCGAGCGCCTCGTCCGGTACGGCCCAGTCCGGGGAGAAGCTCGACCTCCTCACCGAGGACGGGGTCCGCACGGTCGTGAAGAAGCTGAAGGCGGCCATGGGCGGCTCGAAGGTCACCGACCTCACGGTGTACCCGGAGTACGCCATCGCCGAGGCCCCGGTCGCAGGCAACGCCAAGCTCTACGACCGCTACGAGTACCGGGGCGGGGACGTGGCGGTGAAGAACGGTCCCGGTGGCACCGTGACCAGCGGCGAGACCCCGGTCGACCTGGACAGCTTCAACTGGGACGCGGTGCCCGGGCTGCTCGAGAAGGCCGGGAAGACCCTCAACATCAGCGACCCCACCATGCGCTATCTGGTGATCAACCCGGCGTCCACGATCTTCAACGACCCGCCGACGATGAACGTCTACCTCGTCGACGACTACGGCGGCGCCTACCTGGAGGCCGACCAGAAGGGCAACGTGATCGAGGCGCACCCGCGCGACGACGGCTGACCCGTGCGCGCGGGTCGCCGCCTCAGTGGGGGAACGCCCGTGGCTGCCGCACGAGGGGGAGTTCCTCGCGGAACTCCTCTATGCGGGTGCTGATCTGGCGCATCAGGACGGTGTCCGTGAGACGGTCGAGATAGAGGTTGCGGCGGGCCAGACCCACGGCGTCCACACAGAAGTACAGCGACATGAGCGGGTTGACGAACAGTTCGCCGTTCCGGGTGCGCTCGGTGAAGCGCACGTCGCCGAACTCGCCCCGCACGGCGGCGGCCACGGAGCCGTTGACGATGCTCGGATGCCCCGGCGTCGAGGCCTGGGCGTGCGCCACCGCGTCCAGGTACAGGGCCCCCTCGCGGCTGTCCCGGGGCAGGGAGAACGCGCCGAGGTAGGCGCCCTCGCGGTCCAGCGCGGCCAGGTTCTCCAGGACCAGGGAGTGGTTGACGCCGTGATAGGCGTCCACGCCGAACCCCAGACAGGCCACCAGCCGGTGTTCGACCTCGTCGAGCGCCCGCACGGCGGCCAGACTGGCCATGTCCTCCTCGGGTGTGCCCAGCCCGTGCTCGTCGCCCCGCATCAGGATGTCCGTGCCGCCGTCCACCAGGACGACGGCGTCGACGCCGCCGAGGTGGTCGAGGAGGGCCCGGTAGGCGTCCCGCAGCGGAGCCACACCGGTGCGCGGGAAGGCGTACACCGTGGCGGGCAGCCCCTGCCCCTCCAGCCAGCGGGCCAGGGCGTGTTCGGGGAAGTAGTCGCCGCGCGCCGGGGTGTCGGGGCGCACCGCCGCCACGTCCGGCTCCAGCCAGACCTCGGTGGGCAGTCCGTACAGCTCGGTGAAGGACAGGTTGGCGAGGTGGACGTCCTTGCCGGCCGACCGCAGGGCGAGTGCCAGCGGCAGGCCCGCGTAGACGTCGAAACCGCCGCCCGCTCCGGCGACGAGCACCCGCCGCGCCTCGCGCAGCCGGGTGAACAGGGGAGGTTCGTGGAGGGAGAACACCCCGGGAAGCTAGCAGGCGGCGATCATGCCGCCCACCGAATACCCGGGGTCCCTCCCACGGCCGGTGCCTAGGCGCCGCTCTCCCGCAGCATGTCCTCGCGCTCGACGATCTTCACGCGCTCGCGGCCCTGCGGCTCGCCCAGCGCCTTCTCGGCGGCGTCCAGCCTGTACCAGCCCTCCCAGGTGGTGAAGCGGACCTCGCGCTCGGCGAGGAACGCGTCCACGGCCTCCGGCTCCGGCGAGGACGGGGTGTGCAGACGGCCGTGCGCGTGGTCGTCCAGCAGGTTCGCCACCGTCTCGTTGGCGTCGCCCTTGGTGTGGCCGATCAGGCCGACCGGACCGCGCCGGATCCAGCCGGTGACGTACACCGACTGCAGATGCGCGCCGCTCTCCTCGATGACCCGGCCGCCCTCGTCGGGCACCGTGCCCGAGTCGAGGTCCCAGGGCAGCTTGGGCAGCTTCTCGGAGAGGTAGCCGACCGCGCGGTAGACCGCGGTGACGTCCCAGTCCTTGAACTCGCCGGTGCCCTTGACGTTGCCGGTGCCGTCGAGGGCGGTGCGCTCGGTGCGCAGACCGACGACCCTGCCGTCCTCGCCGAGGATCTCGGTGGGCGACTCGAAGAAGTGCAGGAACAGCTTGTGCGGGCGGTCGCCGGTGTCGCGGATCGCCCAGTTCTCCAGGGTCTTGGCGACCATGTCGGCCTGCTTGTTGCCGCGCCGGGTCGCGATCGAGCCCTCGTCGTAGTCGATGTCCTCGGGGTCGACCACGACCTCGATGTTCGGGGAGTGGTCCAGCTCCCGCAGCTCCATCGGGGAGAACTTCGCCTGCGCCGGGCCACGGCGGCCGAAGACGTGCACCTCCAGCGCCTTGTTGGCCTTCAGACCGTCGTAGACGTTCTGCGGGATCTCCGTGGGCAGGAGCTCGTCGGCCGTCTTGGCGAGGACGCGGGCGACGTCGAGGGCGACGTTGCCGACCCCGAGCACGGCGACCTTCTCGGCCTCCAGCGGCCAGGTGCGCGGCACTTCCGGGTGGCCGTCGTACCAGGAGACGAAGTCGGCGGCGCCGTAGGAGCCCTCGAGCTCGACGCCCGGTATGGACAGCTCGCGGTCGGCCATCGCGCCGGTCGAGAAGACCACCGCATCGTAGAAGGCGCGCAGGTCGTCCAGGCTGAGGTCGGACGGGTAGTCGACGTTGCCGAAGAGACGGATCTGCGGCTTGTCGAGGACCTGGTGCAGGGCGGTGATGATGCCCTTGATCCGGGGGTGGTCCGGGGCCACGCCGTAGCGGATCAGTCCGAACGGGGCCGGCATCCGCTCGAAGAGGTCGATGGAGACACCGGGGTCGGCGGCCGCATCGGACTTGAGCAGCGCGTCGGCGGCGTAGATCCCGGCGGGGCCGGCTCCGACGATGGCTACCCGCAAGGGGCGGGGCATGATCAGGTTCCCTTCGAGCGGCGACAGATCGACTCGGGGGAAGCCTAAGCTGAGGCATACCTAAGTCGGTACGTGGGTCCGGTCTATGGACTCATAAACGTCGTTTATGAGCCAGTGATCGTGTCCACCCCGTTCACGGCAGCGGCTGTTCCGCCCAGATGACCTTGCCCGTGGGGGTGTACCGGGTGCCCCAGCGGTCGGTGAGCTGTGCCACCAGGAACAGTCCGCGACCGCCCTCGTCCGTCATCGCCGCGTACCGCAGATGCGGCGAGGTGCTGCTCGCGTCGGACACCTCGCAGATCAGCGTGCGGTCGCGCAGCAGACGGACCCGGACCGGCGCGATGCCGTAGCGGATCGCGTTGGTGACCAGCTCGCTCAGGATCAGCTCGGTCGTGAAGGACAGCTCCTCCAGGTCCCACACTCCGAGCTGCCGCACGACCGCCGCCCGCACCTCGCCCACCGCCGCCGGATCCACCGGTACGTCCCACTCGGCGACCCGGTCCGCGCCGAGCGCCCGCGTGTGCGCCACGATCAGCGCGATGTCGTCGCTCGGGCGGGCCGGCAGCAGCGCGTCCAGGACGCTGCGGCAGGCCTCCTCCGGCGTTCCGCCGGCGCTGCGCTCCAGGGCCGTGCGCAGGAGCTCCAGACCGGTGTCTATGTCCCGCTGCCGGTCCTCCACCAGCCCGTCCGTGTACAGCACCAGCCGGCTGCCCTCGGCCAGCTCCAGCTCGGCCGTCTCGAACGGCAGCCCGCCGAGGCCCAGCGGCAGCCCGGCCGGTACGTCCGGGTACTCCACCCGGCCGTCCGGGTGGACCAGCGCCGGCGGGGGATGCCCCGCCCGCGCCACCGTGCACCGCCGCGACACCGGGTCGTAGATCGCGTACAGACAGGTCGCCCCGGACACCGGGCCATGGGCCCCGTCCGCCGCCTCGTCCTGGTCGATCCGGGTCACCAGCTCGTCCAGCAGCCCGAGCAGCTCCTCCGGCGGCAGGTCCAGCGCGGAGAAGTTGTGCACCGCCGTGCGCAGCCGGCCCATCGTGGCCGCCGCGTGCAGCCCGTGCCCGACGACGTCACCGACGACCAGCGCCACCCGGGCCCCGGACAGCGGAAGCACGTCGAACCAGTCGCCGCCGACACCGGCCTGCGCCGGCAGATAGCGGTAGGCGATGTCCAGCGCGTTCTGCTCGGGCAGGGTGCGCGGCAGCAGACTGCGCTGCAGGGTGACCGCCATGCCGTGCTCCCGGGTGAAGCGGCGCGCGTTGTCGATGGAGACCGCCGCCCGCGCCACCAACTCCTCCGCCAGGGCCACCTCCTCCGGGTCGAACGGCTCGGGCCGCTCCGACCGCAGGAAACTCACCACGCCCAGCACCAGCGTGCCCGCCCGCACCGGCACCGTGATCAGCGAGTGGATGCCGAACTCCACGATCTGCTCGGTCCGCTCCAGATCCTGCGCGCGCCAGCCCGGCGCCTCCGCCAGCCGCGCCTCCAGCACGGCCCGGGTGTTCGCCAGGGCGCGGGCCTGCGGCGCCGAGTCCACGAACCGGATCCGCTCGCCCACCGCGTACAGCGGGGAACCCTTGCGGACCCCGCCCATCGCCGTGCGCCGCAGCGCGCCCCGCGCCTCCGGCTCCTCCCCGGCGAGGACCGCGTCGAACAGATCGACGGTGACGAAGTCCGCGAACCGGGGCACCGCCAGCTCCGTCAACTCCTCCGCCGTCCTGGTCACGTCCAGGCTCGTACCGATGCCCACGCCCGCCGCGTACAGCAGGTCGAGGCGCTCCCGGGCCGCCTCCGCCCGGCCGGAGAGGGCGCGCAGCTCCGTGGAGTCGCGCAGTGTGGCCACACTGCCCGCCGGGCCGCCCGTGAGATCGGTGGGCCGCTGGTTGATCGCCAGCAGCCGGTCGCCGACCAGATGCACCTCGTCCGTGACCATCCGCCCGGACGCCAGCAGTTCGGCCGTGCCGGGATCGAGGCCCAGGTCCAGCACCTGACGGCGTTCCGCGTCCGGCGGCAGATCGAGCAGGCGGTGCGCCTCGTCGTTGGCGAGCAGCAGCTCGCCGTCCTCGCCGACGATGATCACCCCTTCGCGCACCGAGTGCAGCACCGCGTCGTGGTGCTCGTACATCCGCGTCATCTCGCGCGGCCCGAGGCCGTGGGTCTGCCGCAGCAGTCGCCGGCTGACCAGCGCGGTGCTCGCGGTGGCCAGGGCGAGGGCCACCGCGGCGGTGCCGAGGACGAGGGGCAGTTGACGGTCCGCGTTGCCGCCGACGTGCTCGGTGGTGATGCCGGACGACACCAGCCCCACGACCGTCCCGTCGGGCGCCTTCACGGGGACGACGGCCTGCACCAGCCGCCCGATGGTGCCGTCGACCTCCTCGACGACGACCCCGCCGTCCAGCGCGGGCTGGAAGTTGCCGACGAACTTCTTGCCGATGCGGTCCGGCTTGGGATGGGTGTAGCGGATGCCGTCGGTGTTCATCACCACGACGAAGTCCATGTCGGCCGCCTTGCGGGCGGCCTCCGCCGACGGCTGCAGCACCGCCGTCGGGTCGGGACTGCGCAAGGCCTCCACGATGCCCGGGGAGTTGGCGAAGGTCTGGGCGACGGCGACGGAGCGGTTGCGGGCCTCCTGGGTGCTGTCGTGCCGCACCTGCAGCAGCAGCGCCACGACGGCCGCCACGACCAGCAGCAGCACGATCGCCACCTGCAGGACGAACACCTGCGCCGCGAGACTGCGCCCGCCCAGGGCCGATTCGGGCGCACGCCGGTTGCCCGGGCCCCGGGGACGACGGGCCGGCCGGGCACTCGGGCGCCCCAGGACTCGTGCCATGTGCCATTCCTACACTGCCCGGCCCCCTGAGGCGAGAGGCGTCACACAGGGTCACGGGGCGGGTCGGTCACGCTCTCCCAGCGTGATCTTCGGGGTGGGTGGGGAGGGTGGCGAGCAACAGCGCGATGTCGTCGGCCCGGTCCGCCGCCTGCCGGGCCGAGGCGGTCAGCCGGTCGGCGACCTCCCCGAGGTAGCGGCCGGGGGAGCGCCCGGCCCCGTCACCCGCCTCGGCGAGGGCCGTGCGCAGGGCGGCGATGCCCTCGTCGATGTCGTGCCCCGGCCGCTCCACCAGCCCGTCGGTGTAGAGCGCGAGGATCGCGCCCGGCTCCAGGCGCAGTTCCGTCACCGGGTACCGGGCGCGCGGGTCGACCCCCAGGACCACCCCGCCCGGCAGGTCCACCGTCGTCGTACGGCCGTCGGGGTGGCGCAGCAGCGGCGGCAGATGGCCGGCCCGGGCGGCGTGCGCCCGGCCGGTCGCCGGGTCGAGGCGGACGTAGCAGCAACTGGCGAACTGGCCGGGGTCGAGGTCGATGAGGAGGTGGTTCGTGCCGGACATGACCTCCTGCGGCGGATGGTCGCCGAGCGCGAACGCCCGTACCGCGCTGCGGAGCTGCCCCATGGTGGCCGCCGCCTGCACCCCGTGCCCCTGGACGTCCCCGATGACCAGCGCCAGGCCCTCGCCGGCCTCCACGACGTCGTACCAGTCGCCGCCCACGTCCATGCCCTCGGTGCCCGGCAGATAGCGCCCGGCGGTCTCCACACGCGCGTGCTGCGACAGCCGCCGGGGGAGCAGGGCCTGCTGCAGCCCGCGCGCGAGGGCCGCCTCCGTGTCGTAGCGCTGGGCCTTCTCCATCGCGTGGGCGATCAGCCCGGCGAGCGCGGTGAGGACCGTGCGCTCCTCGGAGCTGAAGGCGCGCGGCACGTCGAAGCCGAGGATGCAGGTGCCGACCGGCCGGCCCGAGGCGATCAGCGGGAGGAAGGCGCGGGCGCCCCGCGTCGCGTCCAGTTCGATGCCGGGGTAGGCGGCCGCGAGCTGCTGCATCGAGTCGAAGAACAGCGGACGGCCGGTGGTGAGCGTCTCCACGCCGGGCAGCCGGGCGTCCAGGCCCACCCCCTCGAACGGAGCGAGAAAACCCTCCGGGAAACCGCTCTCCCACGCGAGGTACAGATGCCGCTCCTGGAGCAGGTAGATCGCGAGCCGCCGGCCGCCGAACGCGGGCAGCAGCTCCTGCATGACCACCGCCGACACCTGGCGGGCGGTCACCGCCTCGGTCAGCGCGATCGCCAGCACGATCGGCCGGTACAGCGGGGCGGTCTGCGCGGCCGGGTCCGGCGCCGGGACCTCGGTGTCGACCGGTTCGGGACTCCCGTCGGACGGCACCCGGTTCGCCGGGACGGCGGTACAGGTCAGCAGGTCCGCGCCGGGGTAGACGGAGATGCTCAGCCAGTCGCCCTCGAAGACCCGCGGACCGTCGGCGGGCCGCCGTACATGGAAGTGCACCGGCTCCGGCGACAGCAGCGCACCGCGCAGATGCTCCTCGCTGGTCGTCTGGTTCAGCCAGGGCACGGCGTCCCAGAGCAGCCGGCCGGTCAGCTCGGCGTGGTCCACGCCCAGGAAGTGCGCGGCCCGGGCGTTGGCGTACACGATCAGCCCCAGCCGGTCGACGCAGAACACGCCCTCCGGCAGCAGATCGGCGGCGCCGTCGGAGAGGGCGCCCGCACCGGGGTCGAGGAGGACGCCGGTGACGGACCCGGACGGCCCCTCGGCCGCCGCCCACAGCTCCAGCAGCCGCAGCCCGCCCTCCGTGGTCCGCACCTCCAGCGGCAACGGCGGCGGGCTGCCCCGCGCCGTCTCCCTCAGCAGCTCGGGAAGCCGGTGGGCGTCGGTGGGGTCCACGGCCCTCGCCAGCGCCTCCAGCGTGCCGGGTACGTCCCCCGGCGGCAGCCCGAACAGGGCCCGCGCCCGCTCGTCGGCGACGACGGTGTCGGACCCGGGGTTCCAGGAGAACCGGCCGACCCGCCCCGGCGCCGGCCCCGCGACCGGCGGCCGTACGCACACCGGCTCCTCGTCCCAGGTGGCGGGCGCGCCCTCGGCCTCCAGCCGCAGCAGCTCCACCGCCAGGCCCTCCGCCACCCGCTCCAGCCGCTCACGCCCGGCCAGCGCCTCCGCCGCGTCGGCGATCGGCGCCCGCAGCACGATCAGCACCCCGAAGGACCGCCCCCGTGCCGCGACCGGGACGTACAGGGAACCGAACGCGAACGGCAGCCCCGCCGCCAGCTGCGGATACCGCCGCATCGCCTCCGTCGCGTTCGCCAGCACCACCGGTACGCCCGTCCGCTGGACGTCCACCACCGGGAACGGCCGGTCCATGTGCACCCGCCACCAGGGCCGGAACAGCCGGCCGGGCAGCCCCGCGAGCACGGCGAGCCGCATCGTCTCCGGAACGCGGGAGCACAGGTACACGCCCCCGGCGCGCCCGTCCGCCGCCCGCAGCGCGTCGACCGCAGCCGCGGTCAGCAGCGCGGGCGGCGGCCCGGACGGCCTCCGCTCGTCCCCGGCGCTCCCAGTCATCGGCCCTACCTCGTCCGTGCGCCGCCGCGTGGGCGACACAGCAAGAATGCGCCACACCTGGCGGGATGTGCATCCGGACCCGGGAGCGGGGCGCGTCGCGGTGGCGTCAGGCCGTCGCGCGCAAGGTCTTCTTCGCGAGCTCGTACGCCGGGAGCATCTCCTCGTGCTCCTCGCTGTCCAGGCCGCCCAGGTGCAGGACGACCGGGCCGTCCGGGGTGACGACCGCGAGGGCGTGGGCGGGCTTGGTCTCCTTGCCGCCGCCGGGGGTGACGTACTCGACCTCGGTGCCGGTGAGGTCGCCCGAAGCGAAGGTGCGGTACTTCTCCCGGCCCGCGCCGTGCTCGGCGGCCACGAAGCCCTCCAGGACGGCGCGGGAGTCCGCGTCACCCGGCTCGCCGGTCCACACCCGGAGGAAGCCGATGTTCCCGGCGGGCTTGGCGTCGATCTCGCAGGCCATGGTGACGGGGCCCTGGCGCAGGAACGCGTCGGCCAGACCGGCCAGCTCCTCGCTCACCCCGTCCCGTTCCGCCTCGGCGTCGACGGCCTTCGGCTTCCAGGACTCGGCGACGTCGAAGGTGACGGGCAGCGGGCAGGCCGACCCGGCCGCACCGACGCTCGCCCCGCGCCGCGCGACCGCCGCCCCCGCGGACTCCGCCTCGCCGTCCTCGCCGGCACAGCCCGTCACCAGGGCCGTCAGCATTCCCGTCAGCGTGACGGCCAGGGTCAGCCCCCGCCGTCCGTTCCCCACCCCGTGGCGCACCGCGCGGTCTCCTCTCGACGTCGGTCGTGCACTGTAACGCGCGAGGTCAGCGGTCCCGTACCGAAATACGGCCGAGCTCCGCCGAGGCCCGGTTCAGGCCTTCGGGTGAGGGCGGCTGACCTTCCGTCACCTTCCCCGGCCGACCGGGCACCCATGGCCCTATCGGGAACACCGCTCGACAGGGGGGCACCGTGGCCGAGCCGACCCGCCGCGGACTCCTCGGTTCGGCAGCCGGCGCGCTGGGCGGGGCCGCGGCCCTGTCCCTGCTCCCGCCGATCCCTGCTCCCGCCGGGCGTGCGCCGGGCCGTCGCCGCCGGAGCGCCCCGGCGCGGCTCGCTCGCCGACGTCGAGCACGTGGTCCTGCTGATGCGGGAGAACCGCTCGTTCGACGACTACTTCGGCACCCTGTCCGGTGTGCGCGGCTTCGCCGACCCCGACGCGCTCACCCTCGACACCGGCCGCTCGGTCTTCGCGGTCCGGTCACCGACAACACCGCTGCGGTGCCCTACCGCTGGATGACGTACGCCGAGCGGCTCCAGGCGGCCGGGATCAGCTGGAAGGTGTCCCAGAAGGACGACGACTACGCCTGCAACCTGCTGGAACAGTTCGCCGCGTTCCGCGACGCCCCGCCGGGCTCCGAGCTGTACGAGCGTGGCGTACGGCCCCAGCCCGCTCGCACCCCGCCTGCCCGACGACACCGCCGAGCGACTGGCGCGGGCGCAGGAGGCGGTGGCCACGTTGCCCGCGCCCATCCTGCCGGGCTCGGCGCAGACGCTCCCGCGGCAGGAGCCGGGGAGCCGACCGCACGTGTGAGCGCCGGTGACGGTGCGTCGTCGTGCGGATGCCCGCAGTCGCGGTGCGCGTCGGAGTGATCCTGGCGGGCCCTCCCGGCGTCTTCACAGGAGCGACACCGGCCGACCCGCCGGGGTGGCGTCCCTTGCCGGTGACGTGCGGCGATCCCACCGCGCGCACGGGAGGGGGAGTTGTTGCGACGAGCTTACTTGGGGGACCCCTTGGTGATCCTGCGTCCAGAAGTGGAGGGGCGCCGCACCGGCCAGGCCGGGGACGGCGCGGGCGGACGGCGCCGCGGTGCCCCGCTCCGGGCCGCCGCGTTCGTCGGCCGGACGCTGCGCGACGAGTTGTACGGCATCGTCGTCGACCCCCTCCGGCAGCTGCGCCGGCGTGGCCCCTCGGCGCTGCTGCTGGCCTTCGTGGCCTGCGGCGGCGTGATCTTCTTCCACGCGATCGCGCAACACCCGGCCGGGGAGACGGCCGTGCGGATCGTCGGCGGCGTCCAGGGCGACCTCCCGCTGTGGCTCGCCCTCCTGCGCACCCCGATCTCCCTGTACGTCCCCGCCCTCGACCTTCCGGTGTGGGCCGGCATCACCCAGCTCTTCCTGGCCTTCGCCCTCGCCGAACTCGCCCTCGGCCGGCTCAGGACACTCGCCGTCGCCTACGCCGCCACCCTGGCCGGCACCCTCACCGTGCGGGTGATGATCGCGATGGGGCCCGGCTGGTGGGGGCTCGGACTGCCGCCCGAGGCGGGGCAGGTGCTCGACACCGGCCCGTCCGCCGCCGTCGTGGGCCTGTTCACCTACCTCTCGGTGGTGCGCCGCGCCCCCGTCGTCTTCTTCCTCACCGGAGGCTCGATGGTGGTCGAGTCGATCGCCAAGCCCAATTTGGCCGGCCGCGAGCATCTGATAGCCGTCGCCGCCGCCGTCGCCCTGGGCCTCTACCACGAACGGGCCCGGCTCAGGCGGCTCTTCGGGACGCCGGTGTTCCTGCCCGCCGCGGCACCGAAGACCCGGCCGGGAGGGTCCACCTGAGATCTTGCTATGAATTCGTGGGTCGGTTGAACACTCCTGCGCCCTTCCGCGTATAGGGCCGGGGGATTTCATGCCCAGGCCGCCGACGACGACGAACTCGCGTAGGAGCACTCCTTGGTACAGAACAGACGCAGACGCCCGACGGGCGGACGGCGGGCGACCTTCGCCGCGGTCGCCCTGATCCTCGGCGGCGGCGGGCTGATGGCGGTGAACGTCTACGCCTCGGCCACCTCCAACGGCGACACGGTCGAGCTGACCGGTGGAGGCTCGGTCACCATCGACTGCCCCGACGTCGGCACCGGCCTCACCAGCGTCCCCGACGGCGCCAGGCAGGAGGTCGACCGCGAACTCGCCGCCCTGGACCAGCAGATAGCCGCCGCCTACCAGCAACTCCAGGATCAGGCGCAGGCGGTACGCCAGGACCCCGGCTTCGCCGACAACGCGGTGATGAACCCCCTGAAGGAGAAGCGGGGCGCCACGATCGGCCGGATCGCCGAGGCCATCGACCGTGACGGCGACCGCCCGGACGGCCTGGACTCCCTGGCCGCCTGTTCCCTGCGCGTCACCGAGGAGCAGGAGCAGCAGGGGCAGGGCGGCCAGGAGGGGCAGCAGCAGGGGCAGCAGCAGGGGCAGAACGCAGGCCAGGGACAGGGCTCGGCTCAGGAGCCCGGTCAGAACGGTCAGCAGGGCAACGGCGGGCAGGCCGGCAACGGTCCCGTCGCCGGGGACTACGTCGACATCACCGGGGTCGCGGCCACCCAGCAGCTCCCCGACCCCCGCTCGGGCCCCTCGCGCGGCACCTTCGTCACGAGCTGCGGCGTGAACGAGAACGGGCTGTTCAACTCGGACAACGTGATCGTCGCCCCCGGTGTGAGCAACGGCGCCCACCACTTCCACGACTACATCGGCAACCAGTCGAACACCGCCTTCGCCTCCGACGAGGACCTGGCGAACGCCGAGACGAGCTGTGTGGACCAGGGCGACAGGTCCACGTACTACTGGCCGGTCCTGCGGCTGCAGAACGGCACGCAGGAGCAGGACGCCAAGAGCCCCGGCGGCGGCGTCGAGGGCAACGCGGGCGAGATCGTCACCCCGAAGGACGTCACGCTGACCTTCGTCGGCAACCCGGTGTCCAAGGTCACCGAGATGCCCCGGCTGCTGCGCATTATCACGGGTGACGCCAAGGCCTTCGTCAACGGCCCGGCCAACGCCAACGCCTCCTGGAGCTGCACCGGTTTCGAGGACCGGCAGCTCAAGGACAAGTACCCGCTGTGCCCGTCCGGCAGCGACGTGGTGCGCACCTTCCGCTTCCAGAGCTGCTGGGACGGCAGCAACATCGACAGCGCCAACCACCGCACGCACGTGGCCTTCGCCGCCCCCGACGGCACCTGCCCGTCCGGCTTCGAGGCCATCCCGCAGCTTGTGCAGCGCATCGTCTACGACGTCGACGCGCCGAGCCTCGGCGACGGGGGCCGTACGACGCCGCTGTTCGCGGTGGACTCGTTCCCCGAGCAGCTCCACAAGCCGGTGACGGACCACGGCGACTTCATCAACGTCTTCGACGAGGACCTGATGCGGCAGATGGTCGACTGCATCAACGAGGGACGCACGTGCGGCGCCGGGACGGGTGACGACGGCTCGGACGACGGTTCCGGGAACGGGTCGGGCGGCGGTACCGGCAACGGCGCGGGTGACGGCTCCGACAACGGCTCCGGTGACGGGGCCGGTCAGGGCGGCGGGGCGAACGGCGGCTACGGCGGCGGTTCGGACGACGACACCGGTGACGGCGGCCAGCAGCCCCCAGCCCAGTCCCAGGCCCCCGAGGTCCCGGCGACCGAGCCCGCCGGCACGGAGCCCGAGAAGGGCGGCACCGGCAACGGCGGCGCCTCGGCCGGCACGGACACCCGGGACGACACCAGGCCCGACGTGGACTCGCCCAAGGCGGCCGTCTCCGCCCCCGCCGAGAAGCCGGCGGACAAGCCCGCCGCGGACAAGCCCGCGGACAAGCCGGCGGGCCGGCCGGCCGGTGAGGTCGGCACCGCCGCGACCGCCCCGGCGGGGAACCCGGCACCGGCCGGCGACGACACCCGGGCACCCGTCGACAGCGGTGCCCGGCCCCCGGCCGGAACCGGCAACGTCACCGAGCCGCAGGCCGTCTCGGGCAGCCTGGCCGAGACCGGCGGCAACCTGTGGCCCGCGGCCGGCGGCGGCCTCCTGGTGATCGCCGGGTTCGTCGTGCTCTACCGGAACGTCCGCCGCACCGCCTGAGACACCGGATCACGGAAGTGGGGCCCGTCGCAGCGCCGACGGGCCCCTCACCCCGTACGGGTGCTCCCGCCCGAAGCCACCGCCCCGCCCCCGGCCCGCGCGGTATACGTCGCTCGAGCCGCCGCGCGACGATGGGAGCACCATGGAATCCGTGGAGTACGTGAATGCGGACGGGGACGGGGCCGTACGGACCGACGACGTCGACTACTACGACCTCGGCGCCCATGGCCGGCCCGTGACGACCTCCTCCCCGCAGGCCCAGCGGTGGTTCGACCGAGGGCTGGTGTGGTCGTACGCCTTCCACCACGAGGAGGCGGTGGTCTGCTTCGAGGCGGCGGCCCGGGCCGACCCCGGCTGCGCGATGGCGTACTGGGGCATCGCCTACGCCCTCGGCCCCAACTACAACAAGCCCTGGGAGTTCTTCGACGACCAGGACCTCGAGCGGACCGTGACCCGTACCCACGCGGCCGTGGAGCTGGCCCACGCCAGGGCGGCCGGCGCCACCCCCGTGGAACGGGCGCTGATCGGCGCGCTGCGCGCCCGTTATCCGCAGCCCCGGCCGGCGCCCGACTGCGCGGTGTGGAACGAGCCGTACGCCGACGCCATGCGCGCCGTCCACGCTCTCGCCCCCGACGACCTCGACGTCGCCGCGCTCTACGCCGACGCCCTGATGAACCTGACCCCCTGGCAGCTCTGGGACGTGCGCACCGGCCGCCCCGCCGAGGGCGCCCGCACCCGGGAGGCCCAGGAGGTGCTCGACCGGGCGCTCACCGACCCGGCGGCGGCCGTGCACCCCGGTGTCCTGCACTTCTATATCCACCTGATGGAGATGTCGCCCGCCCCCGAGGCCGCCCTCCGGGTCGCCGACCGGCTGCGCGGGCTGGTGCCGGACGCCGGGCATCTCCAGCACATGCCCTCGCACCTGGACGTGCTGTGCGGCGACTACCGGCGGGTCGTCACCGACAACACCGCGGCGATCGCCGCCGACGAGAAGGTCCTGGCCCGCTCCGGCCCGATGAACTTCTACACGCTGTACCGGTGCCACGACCTCCACTTCAAGATCTACGGCGCGATGTTCCTCGGCCGGTGCGCGACGGCCCTGGAGACCGTGGACCGTCTGGAGGCCACGATCCCGGAGGACCTGCTGCGGGTGGAGAGCCCGCCCATGGCCGACTGGCTGGAGGCCTTCCTCGGCATGCGGTTCCACGTCCTGATCCGCTTCGGCCGCTGGGCCGACATCCTCGCCCTGCCGCTCCCCGCCGACCCGGACCTCTACAGCTTCACGACCGCGCTGCTGCGCTACGCCCGCGGGGTCGCCCTCTCCGCCACCGGGCGGGTCGCGGAGGCCGAGTCCGAACGCGCGCTGTTCCGGGCGGCGGCCGGACGGGTGCAGGAGACCCGCATGCTGTTCAACAACACCTGCGCCGACATCCTCGCGATCGCCTCCGCGATGCTCGACGGCGAGCTCGCCTACCGCAAGGGCAGCCACGACCTCGCCTTCGCCGCCCTCGAACGCTCCATCGCACTGGACGACAGCCTGCCGTACGACGAGCCGTGGGGCTGGATGCAGCCCACCCGGCACGCCTACGGCGCCCTGCTCCTGGAACAGGGCCGCGTCGCGGAGGCGGAGGCCGTGTACCGGGCCGACCTCGGGCTCGACGACACCCTGCCGCGCCCGTCCCAGCACCCGGGCAACGTCTGGTCCCTGCACGGCTTCCACGAGTGCCTGGTGCGCCAGGGCAAGGACGCGGAGGCCCGGATCGTCGCCCAGCAGCTCAAGTTCGCCGCCGCCCTCGCCGACGTACCCGTCCGGGCGTCCTGCTTCTGCCGTCTGGAGCCCCCCAACGACCCGGATGGCGCAGCTGATTGCTGTGCCATGGACAATTGACCGACTGCTGTCCAGACACATCGGGGGGACCTCGGAGCATGGCGGGCGCACAGTGAACGAGACGCTTTCGAAGTGGACCGCGGGCATGACGGCCAAGGACGCCGTCGCCCGCGCACGCAGATGGGCCCGGCTCGCCCTGGTCCTCGTCCTCGGCTGTGCGGCGGTCGTGGCCGGCGGCGCCGGGTCCGGCGGCTGGGTCGTCCTGCTCACCGGCCTCGCCGGTCTCGCCCTCGCCGGGGCCGGCGTCTGGTGGATGCTCGCCCACCGGGGCGGCGCCCGGTTCCTCGGCGGGGTGCTCGCCGTCACCTCGCCCGTGGGCGTGCTGGTCCTGTACGCCACCTCCGGGCTGTGGGTGGTGGCGGTCGGCGCCCTCGCCCTGTGGGGGGCCGCCCTGGCCTCGGCCCGTCAGTCGCTGCGCAGCCTGCGCCGCCCCAAGGGCACCCACGGCCGACGCGTCCCGCCGCCCCGCCGACCGGTCCTGATCATGAACGTGCGGTCGGGCGGCGGAAAGGTGGAGAAGTACGGCCTCGTCGCGCGCGCCGAGGCGCTGGGCGCCAAGGTGGTGCTGCTCGGCACCGGCGAGGGCTGGACCGACCCGGTCGTGGAGGCCCGCAAGGCCGTCGCCGAGGGCGCGGACCTGCTCGGCGTCGCGGGCGGCGACGGCACCCAGGCGCTCGTCGCGGCGGTCGCCGCCGAGCACGACGTGCCCTTCATGGTCATCGCCGCCGGCACCCGCAACCACTTCGCCATGGACCTCGGCCTGGACCGCACGGACCCCGCGCTCAGCCTCGACGCCCTCACCCACGGGGTGGAACTGCGCGTGGACCTCGGGGACGTCGACGGGCGGGCGTTCGTCAACACCGTCTCCTTCGGGGCGTACGCGGAGATCGTGCAGAGCCCCGAGTACCGCGATGCCAAGGCCGCCACCGCCCTGGAACACCTGCCCGACCTGCTGCAGGGCGCCGCCGGACCGACCCTCGACGTCCGCGCGGACGACATCGTCCTGCACGCTCCGCAGGCGGTCCTGGTCAGCAACAACGCCTACGCCCGCGCCGACCCGTTCGGCGGGGGCCGCCGGCCCCGGCTGGACGCCGGTCGGCTCGGAGTGATCGGCGTCCGCGTGGAGGGCGCCGCCCAGGCCGCCGAACTCGCCCTGCTCGGGGAACGGGCCAGCGGCATCACCACCCTCGCGCCGCACCGCGTGGTCGTCGACGCCGACCGGGACCGTATCTCGGTGGCCGTCGACGGCGAGGCGCTCGAACTGCCCACCCCGGTGGTGTGCACCGTACGGCCCAGCGTGCTCCGGGTCCGGGTGCCCCGACACCGCCCCGGCGCCGCCTACGCGCCACCGACGGTCGACTGGCGGCGCATCGTGCGCCTCGCCCTCGGCCATCACGACCCCCGGACGATCAAGGATGCCTACGATGTCTGACCGCCTGCCCAAGCTCACCACCCCGCCGCTGGTCCGCGACCTCGCCACCCTCGACCAGGCGCTCTACGAGACGGTCACCATCACCAGGACCCCCACCCTGGACACCGCGCTGCGCCGGCTGTCCGCCGCCGCCGACCACTCCAAGCTGTCCTTCGCGGTCGCCGCCGGACTGGCCCTGTGCGGCGGCCGCTCGCGCCGTGCCGCCGTGCTGGGCGTCGCGGCCATCGGGGTGGCCTCGACGACCGCGAACCTGGTCGGCAAACGGCTCGTACGGCGCCGGCGGCCGCACCGCTCGGAGGACTCGCCGTTCCCGGGCCGGCACGTCCCCATGCCGGAGTCGGCGTCCTTCCCGTCCGGGCACACCGCCTCGGCCGTCGCCTTCGCGGCCGCCGTCGGCCCGGCGCTCCCGGTCGCCGCCGTCCCGCTGGGCGCGCTCGCCTGCGCGGTCGGCTACTCCCGGGTCCACACCGGTGTGCACTATCCGGGCGACGTCATCGCCGGCGCGCTCCTCGGCACCGGCTCCGCGGCCCTGGTCCTGGCCCTCGCGGGCCACGCACAGCGCTGAGCCCCCGGCCTGGCGCCCCGGCAGGCCGCGGCGCTAGCTCCTGCCGCAGCAGAGGAAGAGGTGGGGTTCGGGCACGGCCTGGGGATGGTCGGGGGTGAACAGGGTGTCCTCCTCGGCCAGCACCGTCAGTCCCGCCGCCCGGACCACCTCGACGAGATCCTCCCCGGCGAAGCTCGTGACCCGGACCGGCTGCCCCATGAACACCGCGTCCACGCCCTCCACGTCCAGCGGCACGGTGGCCAGCACCAGACTGCCACCCGGCCGCAGGGCCCGCGCGAGACGCCCGATCAGCGCCGACTGCCGGGCACGGTCCATCTGGAGCAGCGAGAAGTAGACACAGACCGCGTGGAACGAGCCCTCGTCCAGCGGAAGATCCCGCACGTCGGCGCAGACGAAGCTCGCCCCGGGCACCTGCCGCTCGGCGATCGAGACCATGACCGGGGAGACGTCGACCCCGAGCACCTCGTGCCCCGCCGCCACGAGGGTCTCCGCCGTCGGCCGGCCCGTGCCGCTCCCGACGTCCAGGACCCTGCTGCCCGGCGCGAGCCGCCCGAGCAGCCACTCCAGGGACCTGCGGTGCGCCTCCGCGTGCGCGAACGCCTTCTCGTAGCCGGAGCCCAGCGCGTCGAACACCGCCGCCGCGCGCCGCCCGTCGTCCTCGCCTGCCAAGTCGGCCCCTTTGCCTCGTGGTGAGCGGATCCCGGGCATTTTCGCACTTCCGGGCGGGTCCGACGGGTGAATCGGCGGGCAGACGGTGATCGGTTCACGCCAGGTGAGCGGGAACCGCCCCCGAAACGGCCGGAATCCCATTTTCCGCTACCGTGAGTAACATGGTCCACTTTCCTTCGTCGTGGGCCTACTCGTGAGTAGGTCCGCCCCCGACCACCCGTCGTATCGTTCGGAGGACCCCCCATGCCCTCTTCAGAGGACGCTCTGTACCAGGCCCGAGCCGCCTACGAGGAGCACACCCGCACCTGCCGTCAGTGCCACGTCGACAGGTCGCCCTGCGCGGTCTCCAAGCTTCTCCTGCGCGCCTACAACAACGCCCGCAGGGCGCAGGCACGCACCGGCTCCGCACTGCGCTGACGCGGCCCCCACGGCTCACGCCGGGACGGTCACCGTCAGGTCCCTGATCTCGTAACCGCCGATCTCCTCCTTGAAGGAGACACGCGGTACGCCCGTCATCCGCAGCCCGTCGAGCGCGAACAGCCGGCTGAGCAGGACGTCCGCCTCCAGTACGGCGACGGGGGCGCCCGGACAGCGATGGGCACCGTCCCCGAAGGCGAGCCCGGCCGCACCCGGGCCCAGCTCCATCGCCCGGCCGGGACGCACGAGACACGGACCGCCGCCCACCACCGCCGGATCGGCGTTGGCCTCGTCCACATGCACCGTCAGCAGCTCACCGGCCGCCACCGGTGTCCCGCCGACCGTCACGGGCGCGGTGGTCCGGCGGGCCAGTCGCCCCACGACAGGCTCCAGCCGCAGGATCTCCTGCAGCAGCGCCAGCCGCTCCGGCTCCGCCGCCGCCCGGTACCGCTCCAGCAGCCCCGGATCGGCGAACAGATGCCAGGCGGCCACACAGATGAACTCCCGAGTGGTGACCATCCCCGCCGCCGCGTACGTCAGGCACTCACCGAGGATCTCCGCCTCCGAGCAGCCCTCGGCCAGCAGATGTGAGATCAGATCGTCCCGCTCGCGGCGCCGGTGGGCGCGGATCGCCGGGCGGACGTCGCCGAGATGGATCGCCAGCCAGTTCGCGTTCCCCCGCACCAGCCAGTACAGACCCCGCGCGCTGGTCAGCCCCGGCCGCCCGAACTCCTCGGGGAAGAACCGCTCCAGCCGCCGCTTCAGCCCCGGGCGGCTGTGCGTGAGCCCGATGATCTCCCGCACCACCTCGATCGCCATGGTGAAGCCCAGGTCGGCCACCTGCGCGGTCCCGGCCGCCCGCAGCGCCGCCACCTGCTCCACGGCCACGCGGGTCATGAGCGCGCGGTAGTGCTCGTCCACCCGCCGGGGGGTGAAGAACCGCGCGGTCTGTCGGCGTTGCTCCCGATGCTCCGGCCCGTCCTGGTACAGCACGGGCCGGCGGACGCGCCGCGGCAGCTTCTCCACGGTCTCGATCCCGAGACCCGCCTGGACGGTCTCCGTGCTGCGCAGCACCTCCCGGGCGGCCGCGTACCCGCGCACGACCCAGCTGCCGTCCGCCGCACGGCTCACCGGACAGCCGGGCGGCGCGGACCCCCGGTCCACCTTGCGCACGCTCTCCCGCTCGTCCGCCACCGGACCTCCTCCCTCACACCGCAACGCCAGTGTGAGGGGAGCGACGGGCTCCGCGATGCCCTGCTTTCGGCCACGCGCGCCGGGCCGTGGGAACGCCGGGGCTACGGTCGGTCACCTCACGCGGGCCGTACGGCGCCCCGGACCGTGCCCTCGCCGACCGCCATGACGGGTTCCTCGCGGATGGCCGCGCCGGGACCCGGGGCGTGGATCATCATGCCGCCGTCGGTGCACAGGCCGACATGGCTCAGGTCGTCGTGGAAGAACACGAGGTCACCCGGGCGGAGTTCATCGAGGCCCACCCGGGTGAACGCCTTCGCCTGGTCGATCGCGGCCCGCGGCAGTGTGACGCCGGCGGCGCGCCAGGCGGCCTGGGTGAGGCTGGAGCAGTCGTACGACTCCGGTCCCGTCGCGCCCGGCAGACAGGGCCGCCCGATCTGCGCCCGCGCGAAGGCCAACGCCTTGTCGGCCTTGCCGAGATAGCCGGTGCCGGTGCCGGCGAAGGTGGGACCGGCGGGAGCGGGGACGGTCACGGGGGCCGGCATGGGCGCGGCGGCGGGCATGGGGGCCGCGGTGGGCATGGGCGCGGCGGCCGGGGCGGGCATCGCCATCGGGGCGGTCGCGGAAGCGGCGAGAGCGGGCTCGGCGGCCATGCCCATCGGCGCCGCGATGAAGCCGGTCGTGGGGCCGACGGCGCCCGGCACCGCGGCCACGGGCCCGCCCGGCACGGCGGCGGTGGCCATGCCCGGCATCGGGGCGGCCATGCCCGGCATCATCGGGGCCGCCGCACCCGGCATCGGCGCCGCCAGGGGAGCGGCACCCACGAGTTCGGGGGCGGGGAAACCCATGCCGGGCGCGGCCATGGCCGCCTGGGGCATGAGGACACCGGACGGCGGGGTCATGGGGCCGGCCTGGGCCATCGGCGTACCGGCCGGGGGAGTGCTCGCCACGGCGTCGGGCATGGGGAACGCGAACGAGCCGGTCCCCGGGCCGCTCTGGGGCATCGGCGCGCCGACGGCGGGCCCGGCCGGAGCCGCTTCCGGGTACGGGAAGCTGAACGGGGCCTGGGCGACCCCGAATTCGGACGGCGGGAAGACCGCGCCGGGAGCACCGGCCCCGGGGACCGGCGTACCGCCGGCGGGCGTGGCGGCACCCGGCATGGGGAAGGTGAACGAGCCGCTGTCGGGGCCCGCCTGGGGCATCGGGGTGCCCGGAGCGGGCGTGGCGGCGGTGGCGTCGGGCACGGGGAAGCTGAACGAACCGCTCGCGGGGCCGTTCTGGGGCATCGGAGCAGTCGGCGCGGGGGCGGCGGCGTCCGGCATGGGGAAGGCGAAGGAGCCGGTGCCGGGGCCCGCCTGGGGCATCGGCGTGCCCGGGGCCGGTGTGGCGGTGCCCGCGTCCGGCATCGGGAAGCCGAACGAACCGGTGCCCGGGCCCGCCTGCGGGGCGGAGGCGCCGGTCGTCGGTGCGGACGGCGGGGCGTCGAAGTCGGGAAGGATGAACGTGCCGGTGGTGGGGTCCACTTCGGGCATCGGGAAGCTGAACGCGGGCTTGGGCGTGCCGAATTCGGACTTCGGGAAGGCGGGCGCGGGTCTGGCGCCACGCGCCGCCGCCTTGCCGGCCCCCGGAGTCATGATCTTGGCCTCCGGCATCCCGTCCGTGCCGCTCACCACCGGCTGAGGGCCCGTGTCGGAGTTCAGGACGGCCTGCGTGGAGGTGCCCTGGCCCGTCCAGGCGGCCGTGGCCTCGGCACGGTACGCCTGCTGCTCCGCGGTGTCCCCGGGTCTCGCCACGGGGGTGGCCGGAGGTCTCATCCGCTGGGTCGCCATGGGCTGCGCGACCATGGCCTGCGCGGGCGCGGCGGGCTGCTGCCCCGTCATGGGCCGAGACGCCTGCGGCGCCTGAGGCATCATCTGCTGCGGCGCCACGGCCTGCGGCGCCATCTGCTGCGGCACGGTCGCCTGAGCCGTCATCGCCTGCGGCGCCATCTGCTGCGGCACCATCGTCTGAGCCGCCATCGTCTGAGCCGCCGTCGGCTGAGGTGCCGGTGTCTGAGGCGCCATCCCCTGGGGCGCCATCCCCTGCGCCATCATCCCCTGGGCGGCCATCGGCTGTGCCGCCATCTGCTGCGAGACCATCGGCATCGCCATCGTCGCCGCGGGCGAGGGCTGGGCCGGCTCCAGCGCCGCGGGGGCCTGCGGAGGCGCCGTGGGCCCCGGCGCCGGGGGCAGCGCGGCGACGGCCCGCGCCGGGAGCTCGGGGACCTGCCGTGCGGGCGCCTCGAGTTCGAGCCGTCGGCCCGACTCCAGCGCGCGCGGAGCGCGCTTCTCGAACGCCTCCTCCAGCTCCTTGGGGACCCGGGGAGCGGCCGGGCCACCGATGGCACGGGCCGGCATCCGGTCGGCGGGCAGGGCCGCGGCCACGGTGGGGCCGATGCTGTTGCGCGCTCCGTCGAACCACTTGCGGGCCATGGCCTCGGTCGACGGGTCGGACGCGCGTCCGTCGCGAGTCAGGGAGACACCGGAGCGGCGGCCACCGGACTGCGCGCGCGTCACGTTGTACTTCCCGGTGTCGCTCTCCGCCCGGTCGTACAGCGCGTTGACCGCCTGCTGGATCTCCGCCCGGCTCGGCTCGCCGACCTCCATCGCCATGGAAGACGTACTCCTTCCGTGCTCCGCCGGGCCGTGCCCGCCTGCGGATCCGGGCGACCCCGCGAAGGGGTGCCCCAAGCTCAGTGCCCTGCCGGGCGGTTGGGCCGCCGGACCCGGCGGTGTGCGCCGGAGTCGATCGTGCGGTCTGGCGTCAACCTAACCAACTTGTGTGACTGGTGTGAAGATTGAAGCGTTAAATGTCCGATACGTATTCGTGACCTTCGTCTCTCGTGCCCTCGGAGGGGCCCGCGACGACCGGTTCACCACCGTTCATGATCGCGCATGGAAGCCGCCCTGACCAGCCCCGTACGGGGGGAGGGATGAAAAGATCGACGCTCGATTCGAGTGTGGCAGCAATCGAATCGAGCGTGAATGCTTGCCTTCGCCGCGCTGAGGGCCGTAGGTTTGCCGCATTCAGTCGTCCGACTCGACCAGGGATGTGCCATGGACCGTGCCCGACTGCGTCATCTCCTGGCTCGCGAGAGCGCGGACGCCGAGCGGCGCAACCCCCGCTCCCGGGACGCCTACGCACGTGCCGAGCATCTGTTCGGCCGGGTACCGATGACCTGGATGAACAAGACGGCCGGCGCCTTCCCCCGGTACCTGGAGTCCGCGCGGGGCGCCCGGGTCCGCGATGTCGACGGGCACGAGTACATCGACTTCTGTCTCGGTGACACCGGCGCCATGGCGGGGCACTCGCCCGCCGCCGTCGCCGAGGCAGTGCAGCACCGCTTCACCACGCTCGGCGGCGCGACCGCGATGCTGCCCACGGAGGACGCCGAGTGGGTCGGCGCGGAGCTGACCCGCCGCTTCGGCCCGACCCGCTGGAGCTTCGCGCTCACCGCCACCGACGCCAACCGCTGGGCGATCCGCCTCGCCCGGGCCGTCACCGCCCGCCCCAAGATCCTGTTCAACAGCTACTGCTACCACGGCAGCGTCGACGAGTCCCTGATCGTGACCGGCCCCGACGGCCGGGGCGCCGCCCGCCCCGGGAACGTGGGCGCGCCCTGCGACGTCACCCTCACCAGCCGGGTGGCCGAGTTCAACGACCTGGACCATCTGGAGCGCGAACTCGCCCACGGCGACGTGGCTGCCGTCCTCATGGAACCCGCCCTCACCAACATCGGGATCGTCCTGCCCGAGCCCGGCTATCTGGAGGGCGTGCGCGAGCTCACCCGCCGGTACGGCACGCTGCTCATCAACGACGAGACGCACACCTTCTCCGCCGGACCGGGCGGCTGTACCGCCGCCTGGGATCTGGAGCCGGACGTGCTGACCATCGGCAAGGCCATCGCCGGCGGCATCCCGGCCGGCGCCTACGGCCTCTCCGCGGAGCTCGCCGACCGGCTGCTGGGCCGCGGCGACCTGGACCTCGTCGACATGGGCGGGGTCGGCGGCACCCTCGCGGGCAACGCGCTCTCCGTCGCCGCGACCCGCGCCACCCTCGAACACGTCCTCACGGACGAGGCGTTCACCCATATGCACAAGCTGTCCGAGCGCTTCGAGGCGGGCGTGCGCGCCGGCATCGACGCCCATGCCCTGCCCTGGTCCGTCAGCCGCCTCGGCGCCCGCACCGAGTACCGCTTCACCGACCCCGCGCCCCGCACCGGCACCGAGGCGGCGGCCGCCGGTGACACCGAGCTGGAGGACTTCCTCCACCTGTACCTCGCCAACCGGGGCATCCTCCTCACCCCGTTCCACAACATGGCCCTGATGTGCCCCGACACCACCGAGCAGGACGTCGACACCCACACCGACCTGTTCGCCGCCGCCCTCGCCGAACTGGCCGGCTGACCCCCGAGGAGAGCGACGTGGACGACATCGACCGGGCCATCCTGCGCGAACTCCAGACCGACGGACGCATCGCCTACGCCGACCTCGGCCCCCGGGTCGGCCTGTCCGCCTCCGCCGCCCGCCAGCGGCTGCAACGGCTGCTGGACTCCCGTGCCGTCCAGGTCGTCGGCGTCACCGACCCGATGGCCATGGGCGGCCAGGCCATGGCGCTCCTCGGCATCACCGTCGACGGCGACCCGCGCCCCGTCGCCGACGCGCTGGCCGCCCACCCCGAGGTGGTGTACTCGGTGCTCACCTCGGGCGGCTTCGACCTGTTCGCCGAGGTGGTCGGCGCCACCGCGAAGGACCTCCTCGACTTCGTCAACGACACCGTGCGGCTCGTCGAGGGCGTCAGCGGCGTCCAGTCCTTCCCCTATTTCGCGATCCACACCCACCGGTTCCTGTGGGACGTGGGATGACCTGGGCCGACGACGGCGCCGTAGGGTGGCCGGTATGCGCGTTGACCTCGATCCCGAGTCCCTGGGCGCGGGAGCCTTCTACCGGCTGCTGACCGCCGTCGTCGTCCCCCGGCCGATCGCCTGGGTGTCGACCCTGTCGGCCGACGGCACCACCGCCAATCTCGCCCCGCACTCCTTCTTCACCGTCGCCTGCACCGACCCGCCGATCGTCCAGTTCACCTCCGTCGGCCGCAAGGACTCCCTGCGCAACGTCGAGGCCACCGGCGAGTTCGTCGTCAACTTCGCGCCCGAGCCGCTCCTCGAGCAGATCAACGCCACCGGCACCGATTTCCCCGCCGACCAGGGCGAGTTCGACGCCGTGGGCATCGACCGCGAGCCCTCGCTGCGGGTGAAGCCGCCCCGGGTGGCCGCCTCACCCGTGGCGCTGGAGTGCCGGCTGCACTCCACCCTCGGCATCGGCGACTCCACCCTGGTCCTCGGCCAGGTGGTGCACGCCGCCGTACGTGAGGACGTCGTCGTCGACGGCCACCCCGACATACGGCGGCTGCGGCCCCTGTCCCGGCTCGGCCGCAACGAATGGGGCACCGTCGGCGAGGTCCACGACCTCGCCCGCATCGCCTACCGCGACCGGCCGTCCTCCTGACCCGTCCCGCCCTATGATCGGATCATGACGAGAGCGGTGGCGGAGCGTGACGGCGCGGACGGCTCCTCCTGGCGTTCGCTGTGGTCGAGGAACTCGGCGCTGTCGATCGGCTCGGTCGACTCCTTCCTCTCCATCGGCTCCGTGGGCAGCTCCCTGTCCGTCGCCTCCGTCGGCGGCTTCCTGTCCGTGGGGTCCGTCGGCTCCGCCGCCTCCTTCGCCTCCGTGGGCTCCTGGCTGAGCGCCGGCTCGGTCCTGTCGGCGCAGTCGACGGGCGCGGTGCTGGCCTGGTGCTCCCGCGCGGGCGGCGGCCGGGCGATCGGCGCGGCGGCGGCCACGCTCGCCGGAGTGGCCGTGCTCCACGCCTGGAGGGCGAGCCGCCCCACGACGTGAGGGCCCGCCGGACGCCGGCTCAGCCGACCGCTCCGGAGCGCGCCCACTCGCGCGGCGACCGTCCGTAGGCCGCCCGGAAGACCCTGCTGAAATGGGCCGGGTTGGTGAACCCCCAGCGCTGCGCGACGGCCGACACCGTCGGCGCCGCCGGGTCACTCCGCGTCAGGTCCCGGGCGCACTCCTCCAGCCGCCGCCGCTGGATCAGCCGGGCCACGGTGACCCCCTCGTCCTCGAACAGCCGGTGCAGATAGCGCACGGAGATGTGGTGCGCCGCCGCGATGGTCGCCGGGGACAGCCCGGGATCCGCGAGATGCCGGTCGATGTGGTCCCGGACCCGGGGGACGAGGTGGTGGTGGTCGGCGGGGGAGGGCCCGTCGGCCGTCGTCCGCTCGTCCACCAGCGTGGCGAACAGGTCCACGACACTGGCCGCCAGCCTCGTCGCGACCGCCGGGGAACACGAGGGCAGCGACGCCGCGAGTCCGGTCAGGAACGACCCCAGCAGCGCACCGGCACCCTCCGCGCCCGCGATCGCGGTACCGGTGACCCGCCGCAGCTCCTCCTCGGGCAGACCGAGCGCCCGCCGGGGCATGTGCAGCACCCGCGTCGAGAACCGCTGCGGATAGTCCAGGGCGTACGGGCGTGACGTGTCGTACACGACGAGGTCGCCCTCGCCCACGCGCGCGTGCCGGCCGTCCTGCACGAGCGTCGCCGTGCCCGCCGTCTGGACCCCGACCGCCACGCAGTCCGAGGCCGCGCGGGCGATCTGGGCGGGCGTGCGGCTCGCGCGCTGCGCGTCGGCCTCGACGGTGGAGATCCGCAGCGAACCGAGCCGTCCCGTGGAGACCCGGCCCGAGAAGGGGCCGTCCCCGCGGGCGGTGACGGTCATCGGCACCAGCGCTCTGCCCAGCGCGTCCCGCCAGTACGCGAGGCGCTCCTCCTCGGGAACCGCATCCGTCGTCCACACCAGGCTCACCCGGTTCTCCCTCCAGCCGTACGAGGCGCAGGAGAACACGGAACGGCGGCGGCCCGGTCTCCCCGCCGCCTCCAGCCAAGCAGCGCGCCGCGCCCGCCTCCAGGCAGGAAGCAGGCAGAAACCCACCGGCCGCGACCGTGCGCGCACGGAACAGCCCGGTGCGCTCAGGGACAAGACACGCGGGAGCGGCGGCGGCGAGGATGGGTGCCACGGCGCGGGGAACCTCGCCCGCCGGTGCCGCCCTGGGCGTGCGGACAACACACCTAGGGCGTGTCGAGGCGGGCGAGGGCGTCGCGGGCCGCCGTGACACGCTGCGGGTCGGCGTCCGGGCCGAGGGAGAGACAGCGGACGAAGGCCTCCCGCGCCTCGGCCCGCCGACCGGCGGCCAGCAGGGCCTCGCCCAGGTGGACGAGCTGGCGGCTCTCCATGGCCGTGTTGCCGGTGCCGCGCCAGATGGCCATGGCGGCGCGGTGGTGCGCGACCGAGTCCGCCCAGCGCCTCCTCAGGGCGTGGCAGGCGCCCATCCCCGAGTGCATACCGGCCCGGCCGAACTCGGCGATGTGCGGCGCGAGCCGGTCCTGGACCCGCTCCAGGAACGCCAGCGTCTCCTCGTACACCACGAGGGCCTCCTCGGGGCGGCCCGAGTCCATCAGGATCAGCGCGCGCCCGTGCCGGGCCTGGAGACCGCCGTGCAGATCGCCCGCGGCCTCGAACAGCGTGACCGCGCCGTGCATGTGCCCGGCGGCCGGGCCGTGGTCGCCCAGGCGGCGGAACGCCAGACCCCGATAGATGTGCGCCCACGCCTCCTGCCGTACGTCACCGGCCCGCCGCGCGGCCTCGAGCGCCTCGGCGGAGCGGTCCAGGCTGTCGTGCGGGCGTCCCTCGCAGGTGAGCAGCGCCCACGCGTGGTAGTTGAGGTGCGTCGCCTCCAGCACAGGATCGCCCAGCTCGCGCGCCGAGCGGGCGGCCGTGCCGAAGACCTCGGGCCAGTGTCCCCAGAAGATCCACTGGTCGGAGAACCAGTGCAGCGCCTCCGCCACCTCCACCACGGTCGGGTGCGCCCCCTCGGCCGCCGCCGCGCGCAGCGCCGCCAGCCAGTTCGCGCTCTCCGCCTGCAGCCAGACCCGGGCCCGGTCCGCGCTCGACAGATCGACCGCCCCGTCCCAGTCGGCGGGCGGCGCCCCGTGGTCCGGCTCGAACCAGCGCCCGGCCACCACCGTGGTGTCCAGCAGCCAGTCGTCGAGGGCCGCACGCGCGCGTACGGCGTCGGACGCGCTCTCCTCGGCCGCCAGGCGCGAACGGGCGTACAGCCGCAGAAGATCGTGCAGCCGGTACCGCTCGCCGTACGCCCCGAGCAGCCCGGCCTCGACCAGCTCCTCCAGGGTGTCCTCGGCGTCGAACAGCGCCTGCCCGGTCAGCCGGGCGGCCCCCGCGGCCCCCGTGTCCGGGCCCGGGAGCAGCGCGAGCCGCCGGAACAACCGGGCCGCCGAGGGGGTGAGCTGACGGTACGACAGGTCGAAGGCGGCGGCGACGCGTACGTCACCGGCGGCCAGCGCGTCCAGACGCCGGTCCTCGGCCGCCAGCCGGTCGGCGAGCCGGCGTACCGTCCAACCGGTGCGGGTGGCCAGCCAGTTGCCCGCCACCCGCAGCGCCAGCGGCAGATGCCCGCAGCGGGCGGCGACATCGGCGAGGGCGTCCGGATCGGCCGCCGCCCGCTCGGCGCCGACCAGCGCGGTGAGGAAGGCGGCGGCCTCCGCCGGGCTCAGCTCCCCGAGCGGCAGCCGGTGCACACTGTCCAGCCCGGTCAGCATGCGCCGGCTCGTCACGACCACCATGGCCGCGCCCGCCGCCGGCAGCAGCGGCCGTACCTGGGCCTCGTCCCGCGCGTCGTCCAGCACCAGCAGACAGCGCCGATCCGCCATCACCTGCCGGTACAGGGCCGGATGACCGTCAGGACCGGCCTGGGCGAGATCCCGGTCGGCCACCTGGAGGGCCTTCAGCACCCGCAGGACCAGCTCCGGGGCAGCGGGCGGCTCGTCGTCCGTGCCGCACAGGTCGACCACCAACTGCCCGTCGGGGAACCGGTCGGCGAGCGCGCGGGCCGCGTGCAGCGCGAGGGTCGTCTTGCCCGCGCCCGGGGGCCCCGACACCGCCACCACCACCGGCTGCGCCGCGTCCCGCCGACCGGCCAGCTCCGTCAGCCGCGCCACCTGCGGCTCCCGGCCCACGAAGTCGTCGATCCCGCGCGGGAACGCCCGGACGCCCACCGGACTGTAACCGGGAGCGCGTCCCGCCCGGGCGGCCGCCAGCAGCCGCTCCCGCAGCGACTCGTCCAGGCCCAGCCCGTCCGCGAGCGCCGCGACCGTACGGCGCTGCGGAGCCGCCCGCCGCCCCCGCTCCAGGTCGCCGATGCCCCGCACACTGACCCCCGACGCCTCCGCCAGACCCTCGATGGTCTGCGACGCGGCCAGCCGCAACTCCCGCAGCAGCGCCCCGAACGCCGCCCCCTGCCCGCTCAATCCCGTCCCCTCCGCCCGTCCCGGGCTGCTCCGAACATCGTTCGTGATCGTCGGGATTCTAGGGGAGCGGAGCGTCCAAGGCCCGATCCGGACGTTGTTTGCGCAGGTCGGAGGCGTTGTCAGTGGTCGCCGATAGGTTGATTGGTGTCGCGCCGCTCTGGTGCGACGAATCCCCCTGTGCCGCGCCGGTCCGGCGTGTGCAGCCGTGTGCCGCAAAGGAGCTGATGAGTTGTCGGACTGGGAGAACTGGGAGAGGGCGAGCACGGCCCGGGTGGTGCCGCCCGCCCGGCCGCGCAAACTCGCCAAGGTCCCCTTCGTCGAACTGGCCGACGGACGACTGCAAGGGGTCGTCTCCAGCGGTTCGGACATCGAGCGGGTGTACGTCTCGTCGATCGCGTCCGGGACCTACGCCTTCGCGTGCAGCACCAACAACAACCGGCCCTGCGGCGGCGCGCGCGGCTCGTTCTGCAATCACCTGCGCGCCCTGATCACCGAGGCGGTCCTTCAGTACGGCGGTCTGCGCGTCGCCCGCTATCTGCGCGTCGAGCCGACGGGCGGCGAGCCCGACGCCGCCGCCCTCACCGCCGCGATGACCGGCACCCGCCCTCAGCAGGCGGACGGCAAGGCGGCCGCCGCCCCCGTCTTCAGCCGGTTCCTGCGCCACCTCGCCTATCTCGAACAGGCGCCGGTCACCGCTCCGTTGCCCGAGATGCAGTGGTTCGCCCCGACGCGCGCGGAGACCAGCGGGGCGTCCGCCTCCGAGGGGGCCGTGGATCCCGGCGGCGCGGGAGAGTCCGCCGGCGTGCTCGGCGCCCCGGTGGACGGGCTGGAAGAGGCCCTGGCCGCGACCGACGCCTTCGACCGCTGTCTCGTCGCGGGGCTCCTGCGGCCCCGGCCCGAACAGGTCGCAGGTCTCGCCGACCTCGCCCGGGCCGTCGCCGGCAGCCCCCTGGCCTCCCCGGTCGCCGAGGCCGCCGAGAAGGCCGCCGCGGGCACCGCCGGCGAGGACCACCTCCTCGCCCTGGCCGCCGCCCGCACCGCCCTCCTCGGCGCCGTCCACGACGCCCTCACCGCCCGCGCCGACGCCTCCACCGGCCGCACCCGCGACGACGACACCGCCCCGGCTCCCGGCGACCCGCAGCAGGCCAACCTGCTCGCCGCCGCCCGCACCTGGCTCGCGGACCTCGCCCGCGCCGGCTGGCAGGGCATCGACCACGAACTCGTCGGCGGCGCCGCCCAGATCGTCTCCGCGATGCTGCCCCGGCCCGAACTGCGCCGCCTGGCCTCCCTCCTCGACGGATTCTCCGCCGAACTCGCCGCCTCCTGCCCCGGATCCGCCCTGGAGCACATCCCGGCCCGCCGCTGGGGCGATCTGTGGGCGCGCGCCCTGCTGCTCACCCGGCCCGGCGCCGCCGACCGGCCCGCCCCGGGCACCGCCACCGGCCGGCTGCTGCCCCTCGGCATCGATCTGCACGAACACGCGACCGCCGCCCAGGCCCAGGTCCACGCCGTCTTCGAACCCGACGACGGCAGCACGCCCCGCCTGGTCCGCGCGAGCGTCTCGGTGCCCAAGCCGGACACCGTGGTCGCGGCCGGCGTCTGGCAGTTGCTGCGACCGCATCTGTCGCTGCTGGCCGCCCTCGGCGAAGGCCGGGCGATGCGTCTGGACGCCATGCCGCTCACCGACGAGGGCGACCTCCTCTGGGACGACACCCGGGCCCGGCCGGGCGAACCGGCGGACCCCTTCGCCACCGCCCGCGTCGCCCTGCCGACCGCCACCGCCACGGCCACCGCACCCCTGGACCGCCACCCCGCGCGTCTCGCGGAACCGGTGTTCCTGGAGGGCTACACCACCCGGCAGGACGGCGACACCCTCGTCCTCACCAGCGCGGGCGACGACCTCGTCGTCGACACCGACCGCATCCCGGTCGCGGGCCCGCTCACCCCCGAGGCCGTCGCGGGCTCCGGCGCCTGCATCGGCCTGCTCCGCTGGGACGGCGGCGCCTTCCGGCTCCAGCCGCTCGCGGTCGAGACCACCGTGCGCAGGAAGACCGTCGCCCTCCAGGCGGGCGCCTGGGCCGGCGGCACCACCGACAAGGCGGGCGTCAAGGCCGAGAAGGCCGCCACCGACGCCGTGACCGTCCTGCGGGAACGAGCGGGAAGGCTGCTGCGCACATGACCGAACCGACCTCCGCTCCGGTACCCGCCCCGGCGCCCGAGCCCGCTCCGTACGACAACCGCCGGCAGGTTCTGTACTGGCGGCTCCTCGCCCGTCTCTTCGATCCCGAGGAGCAGGCCGCGCTGGAGTCGGCGAGCCTCGCCGTCGTCGAGGACATCGGCCTGCCGCCCGCCCTGCTGGACCCGCAGACCGCCGTCGACTCGATCGTGCAGCGCCATCCGCACCTGGCGGACGAGTTCGACGGCCTGATGGTGGCCGACGACGCCGATGACACCGACGACGTGCGCGACGGTGCCGCGGAGGTGCGCCGCGCCGCCCTGGTGTCCAAGGTCCTGCTCAACGTGTTCGCCACCGGCAACGGAGCCGTCAGCGCGGGGCAGCTCTCCCGCTGGCAGTCCGACGCCGGCTGGCTGGAGCGCGCCCTGGGCTGCTCACCCGGCGACCTGCGCGGCGGCCGCGGCGCGGGCCGGGGCGCGGGCCGGGGCGTGAGCCCCACCGGCACCGGCGGCCACCGTGCCACCCCCGACCTCGGCACCCTCATCCCGGCGATCGGACCGGAACTGGGCGCCCTGGAGGCCGACCTGGTCCGCCGTATGCGGCTGCGCGAGGTACTCGCCGACCCCGCGCTCGCCGCCCGCCTCACCCCGAGCATGTCGCTCATCGAGCAGCTGCTGCGCGACAAGAACAACCTCTCCGGTGTGGCCCTCGCCAACGCGAAGTCGCTGATCCGCCGGTTCGTCGACGAGGTCGCGGAAGTCCTGCGCACCCAGGTCGAGAAGTCCACCGTCGGCGCGATCGACCGCTCGATCCCGCCCAAGCGCGTCTTCCGCAACCTCGACCTCGACCGCACGATCTGGAAGAACCTCACCAACTACAGCCCCGAGGAGGAGCGGCTCTACGTCGACCGCCTCTACTACCGGCACACCGCGCGCAAGACGACCCCGCAGCGGCTGATCGTGGTCGTCGACCAGTCGGGCTCGATGGTCGACTCGATGGTCAACTGCACCATCCTGGCGTCGATCTTCGCCGGACTGCCGAAGGTCGACGTCCACCTCGTCGCGTACGACACCCGGGCCGTCGACCTCACCCCCTGGGTGCACGACCCCTTCGAGACCCTGCTGCGCACCCAGCTCGGCGGCGGCACCGACGGCACGGTGGCGATGGCCCTGGCCCAGCCGAAGATCGCCGAGCCCCGCAACACCGTCGTGGTGTGGATCTCCGACTTCTACGAATGGCAGCACCAGCCGCTGTTCGACAGCATGGCCGCCCTCCACCGCTCCGGGGTCAAGTTCATCCCCGTCGGCTCGGTGACCAGCTCCGGGCGCGGCAGTGTCAACCCCTGGTTCCGGGAGCGCTTCAAGGACCAGGGCACACCGGTGATCTCCGGTCACATCCGCAAGCTCGTCCACGAGCTCAAGACGTTCCTCACCTGACACCCCCACCCCCCGTTCTCAGAAAGGCACTGTGATGACCGACCTGTTGCGCGCCCCCGCCGAGATCAAGTTCGCCGAGGAACTGGACTGGCTGGAGTCGATCGACGACCACCCCAAGCCGTTCTCCTGGCGGCTGTCGCCGAAGATGATCCGGGTGTTCATCCTGGGCTCCGAGCGCGCCGACGGCCTCGACCGGACGATCGACCAGAAGTGGTTCGGCGACCGCAGCTTCGTCGAGCGTTCCATCGTGACCCTGGCCTCCGACCGGGGACTGCTGCTCATCGGCGACCCCGGCACCGGAAAGAGCTGGCTCGCCGAGCTGCTGTCGGCGGCGATCTGCCGCAACTCCACCCAGGTCGTGCAGGGTACGGCGGGCACCACCGAGGACCACATCAAGTACTCGTGGAACGTGTCCATGGTGATCGCCAAGGGCCAGTCGCGCGAGTCGATGATCCCCTCGCCGATCATGACCGCGATGGAGACCGGCACCATCGGCCGCTTCGAGGAACTCACCCGGTCCACCAGCGACGTCCAGGACGCGCTGATCTCGATCCTCTCCGAGAAGTACATCTCCGTCCCCGAACTGGACGGCGCCGGCGGGGAGAACATCGTCTTCGCCCAGCCGGGCTTCTCGATCATCGCCACCGCCAACAGCCGCGACCGGGGCGTCAACGACCTCTCCTCCGCCCTCAAGCGCCGCTTCAACTTCGTCCGCATCCCGGTGGTGACGAACAAGAAGAGCGAGGCGGAGATCGTCCGCTTCCGCACCGAGGAACTCCTGCGCCGCCACCGGATCGAACTCGACGTCCCGCCGACCCTGCTGGACGTGCTGCTGCAGAGCTTCGCCGACCTGCGGGCCTCCGCGGCCGCCGCCGGCAGCGACGACGAGAAACTGGAGTCCGCCCTGTCCACCGCCGAGCAGATCGGCGTCCTGGAGGACGCCATCCTGCACAGCAACTTCTTCGGCGAGCGGGCCCTGACCGCCCGCACCCTCGCCTCCTCCCTCGTCGGCTCCCTCGCCCGGCGCGAGCCCGAGGACCTCGCCATCCTCAACAAGTACCTGCACGGCGTCGTCGAGCCGCGCAGCAAGGAAGAGGGCGGCTCCTGGCCGGAGTTCCTCGAAGGCGGCCGCGACACGATCGCGACCCTGTCATGAGCGGCGCACAGAGGAGCACCGGCAGCACCTTCGAGGGCCTGCGCGGTCAACTCCACGAGGCCGCCACGGCGTTCGCCGACGGACCCGGCGCCCTGGAGGGCATCCTGCGCGGCATCGTCGACGACGTCGAGCGCGCGGTGAGGGAGCCGCTGGAGATCTTCCCCGTCTGCCACCACTCGCCGGCCTCGGCGATCGCCATGGCCCGCAGACTGCGCGAGAAGCAGCCGAAAGTGGTCTACCTGGAGCTGTGCGAGGACATGGCCCCCCTCCTGACCGAGCTGCGCAACTGCCGCCTCCCGGTGGCCGTTCAGGCGTTCGCGTCGGAGGTCGAGGGCTTCCCCGCCGACTGGTCCCCGCTGTCGGTCGTCGCCCCGATCACGGAGGCCTCCGCCGAGTACCAGGCCATCGCCTACGCCCTCGACACCCCCGGCGTCGAACTGGTCCTCGTCGACCGTTCCTCGGACCATGTGTTCCAGTGGGAGAAAGAGGGGGAGCCCGGGACGGAGACGGGTGAAGCGACCCCGGCGGACCCGGCGGCCGGCGAGGAGAGCGCCCTGCACGGCGACGCCGTCGGCGTGGAGATCGGCGACCTGCGCCCCCGCTTCGCCGAGCTGGAGGAGCACCTCCTGCGGCACGGCCGGGTCCGCCACTGGTCCGAGTGGTGGCACCAGTACGTCGAACTGCCCCTCGGCGACAGCGACCACGACACCTACCGTCAGGTGATGCTGCTCATCGGCAGCCTGTTCCGGCGCCTCGCACCGGGCGAGCCGCACAAGGTGCGCGTCGACGAGGACCGCGAGCGCCACATGTGGACGCGGATGCGCGAGCACCTCGCCGCCACCGGCACCGACCCCGCCGACTGCCTCTACGTCTGCGGAGCGTTCCACGCGGCCAGCCGGGTCGCCGAGTTCGGTGTGCACGGCAGCGACACCTTCACCATCACCGCGCCCAGCGGCACCAGGTGGCGGCACGGACTGATCCCGTCCAGCCACGCCGCGATCGAGGCCCAGTTCGGCCTCGCCGCGGGCTCGGTCTCCATCGCCGCCACGGAATGGGCCAAGAACCTCAAGCGCACCCGCGTCAAGCCGTACCGGCTGGCGGGCCAGGCGGGCACGAAACCGAGGAAGAGCCTCGCCGCACCGGCAGCGCCCATGCCCGCCCAGGTTCCGCCCGCCGACAGGCTCACCGGGTTCCTCCAGAGGCCGCCGGTCCTCGACTCCCTCGACGAGGCCGAACTGCTCGGCTGGTCGGTGGAGATCGTGCGCGCCGCCCGACGCAACGGCTACCTCGCCTCCACCGCCGACGCCATCGCCGTCTTCGAGACGTCGATCCTGCTGGCCGGCATGCGCGACCGCGCCAAGCCGACGCCGTACGACTTCCAGGACGCGGCCGTCACCTGCATCGAGAAGGACCGCGTGCCGGGCCGGCGGGACGTGGGCCGGCTGGTCGAGATCATGATGGGCGGCGACCGGGTCGGCCAGGTCGGCTACGACGCGCTGCCGCCGCTGGCCCGGGACGTCCACGACCGGCTCACCCCGCTGAACCTGAAACTCCAGCAGCGCGGGGTCCAGCGGGCCCTGCTGGACATCGCGGCCCGGCCCGAACTGGCGCACTGCTCCGACGTGCTGTGGATGCTGCGCCGACTGCTGCCCGAGGGTGCCGCCCGCCCCATCATGGGCGACCGCAGCCTCGGTGAGCGTCCCATCCAGGAGTCCTGGGACCTCGCCCTCGGCACCCACCAGCGGTCGCTGATCGAACTGGGCTACGAGGGCGTCAGCATCGAACAGGTCCTGGAGCAGCGGCTGCGCCGCACCGCGTACGCTCCGCAGGCCACGGCGGCGACCGTCCTCGCGACGGTCGAGGACGCGATCCTCTATCTGCGCAGCCGTCGGCTCGCCGACGAACTGGGCACCCGGGCCCTGGAGGTCCTGGCGGCGGAGCGCAGTGTCGACGGGGCCCCGGAGGTGCTGCGCCGCGTCCGCCGGCTGCTGGCGTACTACCGCACCGCCGAACCGGTCCTGCCGTCCTGGATCGAGTCCTTCGTCAAGACCGGCTACGCGCACTACTGCACGCTGCTGCCGACCGCGTTCACCGACGAGGACGCGAGCGTCCGGCAGGTCGCCGCGATGCTGGGCTTCCTGTTCAGCATGGAGAGCCTCGCCCTCTCCCTCGGCTGCGACCGCACCCAGCTCGAACTGGCCCTGGCCCAGTCCCATCCCGATGAGCCCGCGCGGACCGCCCTGCTGTGGGCGGCCCAGACCCACCTGGGCACCCTGCCCCGCACGGCCCTGCGGGAGCGCTGCGACGACCTGCTCGCCAACCCGCTGGTGGTCCCGGCCTACCCGCGCTACCTCAGCGGGTTCGTCCACGCCCTCGAACCGGTGCCGGCGCTCGCCGACTTCGTCGTCGAGGCGGTGTCGAACGCCTTCGCCCGCCTCCCCGACCGGGTCCTGCTGCCCTGGCTGCCGACCCTCATCACCACCCTGCGCGCGGGCGGCACCGAACTGGCCCCGCTGATCGTCCGCGAGGCCGGTCGCGTCTTCCCGGCGCGGCTGGCGGAGCTGGACACCTGGGTACCACCGTGGCGCCTCCCCGAGGCACCGCCCCTGGCCGTACCGTCCGCGCCCACCGGCGGCGGCGTGGCCCTCCTCGCCGCCCACCCCGCGACCTGCGACGCGCTGGCCGGCCTGCTGGGCTGCGAGGGCACCTGGGAGACGGCGGAACCGGGCGGGGCGGAGCTGTTGGCCCGGCACCCGGGGACCGCCCTGGCCCTCGAGGCCCTGCTGGCCGTCAACTGACCGGCAGCGCCGCCACCCACCCACGGATGGCGTCCACGCCCAGCGCCGGGTTGGCGGCGGCGTGCCGCACCAGCTCCAGATCCGCTCGGGTGTGCGCATGCCGTCGTCCCCCCGGACGCAGCGCATGGGCCCCCTGCGAGCGCAGGGGGCCCATGACCTTAACCCGGTCCTAGCGGCGGTGCGTGCCGATCGTCACGCTGCCCGGCTTCACCCCCGCCCCCGTGTCGAGGACGACCGTGCCGTCGGACTTCTTCCAGATCCTGATGGCGAAGGAGTCGGGGTTGTCGGTGGCCGTGACCCGGAAGCCGTAGCCCTTCTTGCCGGCCACCGTGCCCGAGCCCTCGAGGACGGCCTTGGAGCCGCTGACGACGAGCCAGTCCAGGCCGGTGGAGCGGAACTTCACGCGGGCCGGGCCGGAGACGTAGGTGACCTGGCCGAGCGGGGTGACGGCCTGCGGCAGGTAGCGGGCGGCGACGGTGAAGAAGCCCCGGGTGCCGACGGCACCCGCGCCCATCACCGGACCGGCCGAGCGGTCGTACACGACGACCTCGCCGAGCGTACGGCTCACCGACGCGCCGTCGTCGTCCGTGACCGTGACCACGGGCCGGCGGATGCCCGCCGAGGTGTAGGTGTGCTCCGCGAGGCAGCCGGACGAGATGACCTTGCCCGCAGCCGGCTTGGTGCCGTCCTTCCAGTCGACCGTGCAGGTGTGGGTGTCGGCGGTGCCCGGGTCGGTGAAGGAGACCGCGACGGTCGTCCGGCGGCCGACCGGGAGGGGGGCCCTCGGACCGGTGACGGAGGTGAGGGCGGGAGCTGCGTTCCCGACCGTCACCACGGCCGTGTCGGTGCTGCGCCCACTGGTCAGGGTGAGGGTGAACGTGCCGTTGTCGGTGCAGGTGACCGTGGTCCGGGCGGCGCCCGGGTCGGCGATCGTGCAGGGCGCGCCCCGCTCGGCCGTCCACTTCGGGGTGCCCGCGCCGGAGTGCGTGCCGTGGAGGGCGATCGCGTCGCCCTCCGTGCCCGTGGCGTCCGGACCGGCGTGCACGACGGCCACCGGGTCGATGCTCGTGAGTGTGGGCACGACCTTCTTGATCAGGCCGTCCGCGTCGAACTCCATCTTGTCGATGGTCGTCTCGCGGTGGGTGCCGTCACCGCCGGGGATCGCGAAGCGGTGGTAGGCGATGTACCAGTCGTCGGTGCCCGGCACCTGGACGACCGAGTGGTGGCCGGTGCCCAGGATGCCCAGTGAGGCGTCCTTCTCCAGGATCACGCCCCGCTCGGTCCAGGGGCCGGTGGGCGAGGAGCCGGTGGCGTAGGCGACGCGGTAGTTCTCGTCGCGGGTGTCGTTCTCCGACCACATGAAGTAGTAGGTGCCCTTGCGCTTCACCACGAACGAGCCCTCGTTGTAGCCGCTCGGGGTGATGTCCTTGATCTGCGCGGTGTCGATCGAGGTCATGTCGGCGTTCAGCGGCGCCACGTACGCGTGGCCGTTGCCCCAGTAGAGGTACGACGTGCCGTCGTCGTCCGTGAACACGGCCGGGTCGATCATCTGGCCGCTCAGCTGTCCCGCCTTCAGCAGCGGGGCGCCGAGCGCGTCCTTGAAGGGACCCGTGGGCGAGTCCGAGACGGCCACGCCGATGTTCGCGTCGGCGCAGAAGTAGAAGTAGTACTTACCGTTCTTCTCGGCGATCGTCGGCGCCCAGGCCCTGCTGTCCGCCCAGCTGACGTCGGGGCCCAGGTCGAGGATGACGCCGTGGTCCGTCCAGTGCACCAGGTCGGTCGAGGAGTACGCCTTGAACTGCGTACCGCTCCAGCCGTCGAAGCCGTCGGTCGTCGGGTACAGGTAGAAGGTGTCGCCGAAGCGGACGATGTTCGGGTCGGCGTTGAGTCCCGGCAGCACCGGGCTCTTCATCTCCAGCGCCGACACCGTCCAGGTGCGCTTCTCGCCGTCGGAGCCGGTGACCTCGTACGTCACGGGCTCGGTGAAGTTCCGCACGCTGCCGGAGGCGGGGCTGATGGCCGCGCCGTGGGCGAGGGAGAACTCCGGCGCCAGCGAGGTGAGGTCGGTGCCCTCCTTGACGGGCAGGGTGATCCGGCTGTTCGCGTTGTCGATCAGAGCGTCGACCTTGAGCGCCGGGTGGGTGGCGCGCGCGATGCCCGTGGTGTTGCCGCTGAGTTCCATCACCTCGGCCGCCGACAGCGCGCGGTCGTAGATCCGGAAGTCGTCGACCTCACCGCCGAAGTAGGGGTCGGCGGCGTACAGGGAGCGTCCGATGTAGCCGCTGTAGTCCTTGTCGGCGTCGTACAGCTCGGAGGGCTTGATGGTGACGCCGGTCGCCCGGGCCGCCTCGATGCCGTCCACGTAGAGGACCATCGTGCCGGTCGAGCCGTCGAGGGTGACGGTGACGTGCCGCCACTCGCCGGCGGTGAGCTGCGAGCCCGCCGTCAGCTTGGACTCCGCCGACCAACTCGCCTTGGTGATGGCCGAGTACAGCTTCGAGGAGCCGTTGGAGGGGCTGGCGAAGAGGTACTTGTCGCTGTCCGGACCGAGCCCGAACAGCCACTGCCAGCTGCTGCCGCCCTTCCACTTCGCGTACGTCGAGACGGTCACGCTGTCGGCGTTCTTCAGCACCCCGTTGGGGATCTTCACATACGGCGAGTCGCTCGCCCCGGACATGCTGAACGAGCCGCCGCTCACGCCGGTGCCGAAGGCGGGCGTACGGACATAGGTGCCGTGGTAGCCGTGGCCGCTGGAGTCGACGGCGATGTTGCCGGACGTCTCGTCGAAGCCGTAGTGCAGCAGCAGGTCGGCGGGGACGTCGGCGCCCTCCTCGGAGACCGTCACCTCGGCCCGCACGGGGAGCGCGGCGCCGTCGGGCAGGCTGCCCGTCACCGTGAACTCACCGGCCTGCGCGTACGCCGACTCGGGGACGTCGTCCCAGCTGACGGCCACCGGCCGCTTGACGCCGTCGGCGTAGCCGGCGATCACGGTCGCGGGCAGCACCGGCGCCTCGCCGATCCGTGTCTTCACCGCGATGTCCTCGACGCCGGTGACGAGCTGGTCGGGCTGGTAGGCGGTCAGCAGCCGGTCGTACTCGGCCTGGGTGACCGGCAGGACCGTGCCGTGGCGGGGCCGCGAGGGCAGGTCGTAGTCGGCGACCGGCGTCCAGTTCCCGGCGGCGAGGTCGGTGGTCGCGAACGGGATGTAGCCGCGGCCGCCGAACTCGTCGAGGAACGCGTACCACTTGTCCTCGGTGTTCGACTTGAACACCAGCGGGCCCTCGGCCGCGCTCATCGCGCCCTTGCCGATGCCCTCCGCGACGGCGTCCCAGGAGAGGTTCCGCAGCGAGTCGCTCTTCTCCTCGAAGATGAACTTGCTGTTGGGCGTGGAGGAGGTGTTGTTGCGCTCGTCCTTGGAGAGACGGAAGTAGGTGCCGTCGTGCTGGATCACCGTGGAGTCGATCACCGAGTAGCCGCGGTCGATCCAGACCTTCGGCTCGCTGAAGGTGTAGAAGTCACGGGTGGTGGCGTACATCATCCGGTTGTAGGTGTCGCCGGAGTGTGCCTCGTTGTCGTACAGCTTCGACGCCCAGAAGACGACGTACTCGCCGAGGGTGCTGTCGTAGTACGCCTCGGGTGCCCAGGTGTTGCCGGCGCTGTCGGGGGAGACCTTGACCAGGCGCTGGTTGGTCCAGTGCACGAGGTCGGTGGACTCCCAGACCATGATGGACTTGCTGCCGGTGCGCTGGGCGGCGTCCCAGTCGCCGTTGCCGTAGATCCTGAGGTCGGTGGCGATCTGGTAGAACTTGTCGCCCTCGGGGGAGCGGATGATGAACGGGTCGCGCAGGCCCTGCTCGCCGAGCGTCGAGGTCAGCACCGGCTCGCCGTCGTTCAGTTCCCGCCAGTGCAGCGGGTCGTTCCCCTTGCTGAGCGCGGCGTAGAGCTGCTCGCCGTTCGCCGTGCCCTCGCCGGTGAAGTAGCTGAACATATAGCCCTTGAGGGCTTCCTTCTCCGGGAGTTCGGGGACCTTCGCGGTGAACACCCGGGTCGTCCGCGCCTCGCCCTTGGTGACCGTCGCGGTGAGGTCGACGGTGGTGGCGCCCGCGCCGTGCGCGGGGCGGTGGACCACGCCCTCGGCCGAGACCACGTCCGGGTCGGCGGAGGACCAGGTGACGTCCGTGCCGTAGGTGCCGGACGCGGGCAGGGTGAGGTTGCCGCGTGCGTCGTCGAGGTTGTGGACGGTCAGGGCCTCGGCGGCCTGTTCGGTCGCCGTCGCGTCGTCGAACGCGGCGAGGACCGTGACGTCGAAGGTCCTGGTCGCGGTGACCGTGCCCTTCTTCAGGGTCGCGGTGAGGGTGGCGTGGCCGTCGGGCTGACCGGCGGTGGGCCGGGTCACCTTGCCGGCGTCCGTGACGAGGTCGGTGTCGTCACTGGCCCAGGTGATGGTTGAGCCGCCGGCCGTACCGGTCTTCGGCAGCGTCAGGTCGGCGGTGACCGCGCTGGTGTCGCCCAGGTCGAGGGCCGCCTTGTCGTCCTCGACGCCCTGGGTGGCGACGGGCAGCGCGAGCTGCTCGACCTCGGACGCGGCCAGGGCGCGGTCGTACACCCGGAAGTCGCGCATGCTCCCCTTGAACAGCTTGTCGCCCGAGTAGACCGACTTGCCGACGTAGTTGGCGGTGGTCGTGCCGGAGCCGATGGCGCCGGGCGTGATGGTCACCGAGGTGTTGCGGGCGACCTCGACACCGTCCTCGTACAGGACACCGGTGGTGCCCGTCTGGGTGTAGGTGACGCTCTTCCACACCGAGCGGGTGAGGTTGCGCGAGTCGGAGGGCTTGGTGGTCTGCTCCGTCGACCAGTTGCCGGTGGCGATCGAGGTGCGCAGGGAGTTGCCGGTGGCGAAGAGGTAGCCGTTGCCGTTGCTGCCGCTGGAGTTGCCGAAGCCGTAGAGGAAGTACGGCGTGGTCTGCGTGGCGTCGATCTTCACGTCGAAGGCGACGCTGATCGACGTCAGTCCCTTCATCACATCGTTCGGCACCTTGACGTAGGTGTCCGTGCCGTTGAAGCCCAGCCCCTGTCCGGACCAGTCGCCCGTGCCGTTGAGGGTGCCGTCCAGGCCGTGGCCGGAGGCGTCGGGCACGGTCGTGCCGGAGGCGCCGTCGAGCTTGTACCAGAGGGCGAGGCCGTCGGTGAGGTCGCCCGCGGCCTGGGCGGGTGAGGCCGCCGCGGTGAGACCCATGAGCAGCGAAACGGCGGTCACGGCGGCCAGTTGGCCCGCCCCGCGTCTCGCACGGAAGCGGAAGCGTTTTCTCTGCGTCATAGGAGACCGCCGTTTCAGCCGTGTGACGTGATGTTGCGAGAGTGTCAAACGGTGTACACGGTCGCGTCAAGACTTCTCGAACAATGTCCGACAGGTCGAACGGAAAAGGTCTCGGGTCTCAAGCCCCGCTGTTCAACGCTGTGTTGACGACTCCAGTCACGCCGTCAGGGCCCACCACCAGTGCAGGGCGGCGAGCGGACCGCCGTCGCCGTCGGTGAGCGAGGCGGAGGTGATCTGCGGGATGAACAAGCTCACCGGCGAGCACCTCATCGACCTCGCCGACCTCGAGCGGCAGATCGCGGCCCGCGACCGCGAGATCGAGACCCCGTACACCAAGGACGTCCAGGTCATGGACATCCGCAACGCCCTCGGCCACGGGGAGGTCGCCGGCTTCGGCGGCGGCGGGGCCCACGGCCACCGCTCCCTGGAGGGCGCCTTCCTCTGCCTCTGTCTGTGCTCCGGACGCCAGGCGGGCCGGGCGGCGACGGAGGCGACCGCGACCTGATCCACCCCGCGGAACACGTCTCATCGAGCGAGACATGCCGGTGAGTGGCCCGGCTCACATGGTCAAAAAAGTCACTCACCGCCACCATGGGTCCCGTCACCGTCAGGCTGAAGGGGTCCAGGATGTTCCGCAAGGTGCTGGTCGCCAACCGTGGTGAGATCGCGATCCGTGCGTTCCGCGCCGGCTATGAGCTGGGCGCGCGCACGGTCGCCGTCTTCCCGCACGAGGACCGCAACTCACTGCACCGGCTGAAGGCCGACGAAGCCTACGAGATCGGCGAACCGGGGCATCCGGTGCGCGCCTACCTCTCCGTGGAGGAGATCGTCGCCGCCGCCCGCCGGGCGGGCGCCGACGCCGTCTACCCGGGCTACGGGTTCCTCTCCGAGAACCCCGAGCTCGCGCGCGCGTGCGAGGAGGCCGGCATCACGTTCGTCGGCCCCGACGCCCGCACCCTCGAACTGACGGGCAACAAGGCGAGCGCGGTCGCGGCGGCCCGCGAGGCGGGCGTCCCCGTCCTCGGCTCCTCCGCACCCTCCAACGACGTCGACGAACTGGTCCGGGCCGCCGAGGAGATCGGCTTCCCCGTGTTCGTGAAGGCCGTCGCGGGCGGCGGCGGGCGCGGTATGCGCCGCGTCGAGGACCCGGCCGCGCTGCGCGAGTCCATCGAGGCCGCCTCCCGCGAGGCCGCGTCCGCGTTCGGTGACCCCACCGTCTTCCTGGAGAAGGCCGTCGTCGACCCCCGCCACATCGAGGTGCAGATCCTCGCCGACGGCGAGGGCAACGTCATGCACCTCTTCGAGCGCGACTGCTCCGTCCAGCGCCGCCACCAGAAGGTCATCGAGCTGGCCCCCGCGCCCAACCTGGACCCGGAGCTGCGCGAACGCATCTGCGCCGACGCCGTCCGCTTCGCCCGCCAGATCGGCTACCGCAACGCGGGCACCGTCGAGTTCCTCCTCGACCGCGCCGGCAACCACGTCTTCATCGAGATGAACCCGCGCATCCAGGTCGAGCACACGGTCACCGAGGAGGTCACCGACGTCGACCTCGTCCAGGCCCAGCTGCGCATCGCCTCCGGCGAGACCCTCGCCGACCTCGGCCTGTCCCAGGAGTCGGTCACCCTGCGCGGCGCGGCCCTGCAGTGCCGTATCACCACCGAGGACCCCGCCAACGGCTTCCGCCCCGACACCGGCCGCATCAGCGCCTACCGCTCCCCGGGCGGCTCCGGCATCCGCCTCGACGGCGGAACCACCCACGCCGGTACGGAGATCAGCGCCCACTTCGACTCCATGCTGGTGAAGCTCACCTGCCGGGGACGCGACCTCGAGGCCGCCATCCGGCGCGCCCGCCGGGCCGTCGCCGAGTTCCGCATCCGCGGCGTGGCCACCAACATCCCGTTCCTCCAGGCCGTCCTGGACGACGCGGACTTCCAGGCCGGACGGGTCACCACCTCGTTCATCGAGCAGCGCCCGCACCTGCTGACCGCCCGCTCCTCCGCCGACCGCGGCACCAAGCTGCTCACCTACCTCGCCGACGTCACCGTCAACAAGCCGCACGGCGAGCGCCCCGAGCTGATCGAACCCACCACCAAGCTGCCCCCGCTGCCCGCCGGTGAGCCGCCGGCCGGTTCCCGGCAGCGGCTGGTCCAGCTCGGCCCCGAGGGCTTCGCCCGCTGGCTGCGCGAGTCCCCGACCATCGGCGTCACCGACACCACCTTCCGCGACGCCCACCAGTCCCTGCTGGCCACCCGGGTGCGCACCAAGGACCTCCTCGCCTCCGCCCCGCTGGTCGCCCGGACCCTGCCGAACCTGCTCTCCCTGGAGTGCTGGGGCGGCGCCACCTACGACGTCGCCCTGCGGTTCCTCGCCGAGGACCCCTGGGAGCGGCTGGCCGCCCTGCGCGAGGCCGTCCCCAACATCTGTCTCCAGATGCTGCTGCGCGGCCGCAACACCGTCGGCTACACCCCGTACCCGACGGAGGTGACCGACGCCTTCGTCCAGGAGGCCGCCGCCACCGGCATCGACATCTTCCGCATCTTCGACGCCCTCAACGACGTCGGCCAGATGCGCCCCGCCATCGACGCCGTACGCGAGACGGGCACCGCGATCGCCGAGGTCGCCCTCTGCTACACCTCCGACCTGTCCGACCCGAACGAGCGCCTGTACACGCTGGACTACTACCTGCGCCTCGCCGAGCAGATCGTCGAGGCCGGCGCCCACGTCCTGGCCGTCAAGGACATGGCGGGCCTGCTGCGCGCCCCCGCCGCCGCCAAGCTGGTCTCCGCCCTGCGCCGCGAGTTCGACCTGCCGGTGCACCTGCACACCCACGACACCGCCGGCGGCCAGCTCGCCACCTACCTCGCCGCCATCCAGGCGGGCGCGGACGCGGTGGACGGCGCGGTGGCCTCCATGGCCGGGACGACCTCCCAGCCGTCGCTGTCGGCGCTCGTCGCCGCCACCGACCACTCCGAGCGGCCCACCGGCCTCGACCTCCAGGCCGTCGGCGACCTCGAGCCGTACTGGGAGAGCGTCCGCCGTATCTACGCCCCGTTCGAGGCGGGCCTCGCCTCCCCGACCGGGCGCGTCTACCACCACGAGATCCCCGGCGGCCAGCTCTCCAACCTGCGCACCCAGGCCGTGGCGCTCGGCCTCGGCGACCGCTTCGAGGACATCGAGGCGATGTACGCCGCCGCCGACCGCATCCTCGGCCACCTCGTCAAGGTCACCCCCTCCTCCAAGGTGGTCGGCGACCTCGCCCTGCACCTGGTCGGCGCCGGGGTCTCCCCGCAGGACTTCGAGGCGGCCCCCAACCGCTACGACATCCCCGACTCCGTCATCGGCTTCCTTCGGGGCGAGCTCGGCACCCCGCCCGGCGGCTGGCCCGAGCCCTTCCGCAGCAAGGCCCTCGAGGGCCGCGCCGACGCCAAGCCGGTCAACGACCTCACCGCCGAGGACCGCGACGGCCTGGAGAAGTCCCGCCGCGCCACCCTCAACCGGCTGCTGTTCCCCGCCCCGACCCGTGAGTTCGAGGCCCACCGCCAGGCGTTCGGCGACACCAGCGTCCTGGACAGCAAGGACTTCTTCTACGGGCTGCGCCCGGGCAAGGAGTACGCCGTCGACCTGGAACCCGGCGTGCGGCTGCTGATCGAGCTCCAGGCCGTCGGCGAGGCCGACGAGCGGGGCATGCGCACGGTGATGTCCAGCCTCAACGGCCAGCTCCGCCCCATCCAGGTCCGTGACCGGGCGGCGGCCTCCGACATCCCGGTGACCGAGAAGGCCGACCGCGCCAACCCCGGCCATGTCGCCGCCCCGTTCGCGGGCGTGGTGACCCTGGCCGTCGCCGAGGGCGCCGAGGTCGCGGCCGGCGCCACCGTCGCCACCATCGAGGCGATGAAGATGGAGGCCACCATCACCGCGCCCAAGGCCGGACGGGTGAGCAGGCTCGCCATCAACCGGATCCAGCAGGTGGAGGGCGGCGACCTGCTGGTGGTCGTCGACTGAGCGGACGGCCGCCGGTGGGATCACTCACCGGCGGCCACGTACCGCTCCTCGCCCTCCTCCAGCTCCGGCCTGCCGGACAGGTCGACCCTCACCCCGTGCGGCTCCAGCGTCCGCCGCACCCGCTCCGCCATCGCGTCGGACAGATAGTGGTGGTGCAGGTCCAGTTCCTCCAGATGCGTCAACGGCTGCCCGGTCAGCAGCGCCTCGGCCCCGGCGTCCGTGAGGGTGCCGCGGCCCAGGTGCAGGGCGGTCAGCCGGGGCACCACGGGGGCCGAGGCGACGGCGGCGGCCACCTCGTCCTGGACGTCGGCGTTCTGCAGACCCAGCCGGCGCAGCGCGGGCAGTGCGGAGCCGTCCAGGACCGGCGCCAGGTCCTCGACGGTGGCGGTACGGCCGTACCACTCGGCGCCCAGCCAGATGTCCAGGTGCTCCAGGGCGGGCAGTTCCGAGGCGGCGAGCCCGTGCAGCACATGCGCGGGCAGCCCGCCGTTCTCGAACCGCAGGACGCGCAGCCCGTCGTGGCCGATCGGCTTGAACTCCAGCCCCGGACCCTCGCCGAAGCCGTCGGTCGAACCGCGTACCGCCAGCTCCCGCAGCCGGGGATACGCCTGAAGGATCGGGCTGACGTCACCCTGGACGATCCAGGACAGCTCCGACTCCTCGAACATGAGGTCGGCGAGATACAGGGCCTGAAGGCCGGTCAGCCGGTCGGCGGCTCCGGCGAGCAGCTCCGCCGTCTCCCCGGGGTCGCAGCCGTCCAGGTCACCGCCGTAGGCACCCCCGCCGAGGACCAGCGCGCGCACCCCCGCCGGGTCCACGGTGTCCAGGAAGCGCTGCCAGTGCTCGTCGAAGTCCTCCTCGTCGCTCCGCAGACCGCTCACCAGCTTCCAGGCGACCGTCCCGGCCTCCGGCAACGGCCGTTCCCCGGCGCCGGGCTGAGGGAAGACGTGCACGGGCAGGCCGTGCAGTCGGGAGACGTGGTCGAGGGACACGACGGGATCCTTCCGAGCGCGGGCGACGGCCGGCACCCGAGGACCCGCCCTGTGGCGGCTCTTTCTACCAGTGCCCCCGGCGGCACACCGCCGACCGGTTCTGCCCCTGTGGGCACCGGTTCTGCCCTCGCGTCCGCTGACACCGGCCCGGTCCCGGGCTACCGTCCGCCCGTGAACACCTGCACCCTCCCCGCGGAGCCCTCCGCGTGAGCGAAGAGCCCGCCGTCGACACCCCCGTGCGGGACACCGGGCCCGGAGCACCGACGCAGACCCCGCCACCCCCCTCACCCCGCCGGCGCGGCCCCGGCCCCGTCGTCTTCCTGGTCCTCCCCGGACTGCTCACCCTCTCCGCCGTGGCCGGAGCCCTGGCGCTGACCGGCGGACTCCCCGACGACTGGACCCCGGGGGGCGGCACCCGGCAGGACGCGGTGGCCGGCGTCAACGACACCTACGGCCCCTGGCTGCGCAAGGCCGCCGGCGCCTGCACGGTCGTCACACCGTCCGTCCTCGCCGCCCAGATCGACCAGCTCACCGGCTGGGACAACGCCACCGCCGGTGCCTCCGGCGGCCGGGGCGTCGCCGCCTTCACCGACGCCCAGTGGCGGACCTGGGGCAAGGACGACGACGGCAACGGCACGTCCTCGCCCGGCGATCCGGCCGACGCGATCATGGCACTCGGCCGTCAGGACTGCTCCCTCGCCCGAAAGGTCACCGACCTCAGAACCGACGGAACCGTCAACGGGGACCTGGTCGACCTCACCCTCGCCGCGTACGCCGTCGGCACGGACGCGGTGGAGAAGGCGGGAGCCGTCCCCGTCGCCGCGAAGACCTACCTCACCGAGGTCAAGGCCCTGGTCGCGCGGTACGCGGAGTTCGACAACGAGGACCCGAGCGGCGGCGGCGCGGGCGCCCCGGCGGACGCCGTCCTCGCCCCTCCGGTCACCACCCTCACCATCACCTCCCCCTACGGCTCCCGCAAGCACCCTCTCACCGGCGTCACCAAGCTCCACACCGGCGTGGACTTCGGCGCGCCCCAGGGCGCCCAGGTCTCCGCGGCCCGCGCGGGCACGGTCGTCTTCGCGGCCATGACCAAGGCCTACGGCAACCGGGTCGTCGTCGACCACGGCACCATCGAGGGCAAGCGGCTGCAGACGACGTACAGCCATCTCTCCCGTATCGACGTCACCGCCGGCCAGAGCGTGCAGACCGGCACCCCCGTCGGACGGGTCGGCTCCACCGGCCTGTCCACCGGCCCGCATCTGCACTTCGAGGTGATCTACGACGGCTACTACACCGACCCGCAGCCCTGGCTCGCGCCCTCCGGCTGACGGGACGTCGGCCGGAGCCGGCTCACTCAGGGCCTGAGCCGGCCGCCGATCGACCGGGCGACGTCCGGGTGGCCGAGGTACTCCCCGATGTCGTGGGCCTCGCCGCGGGCGTTGAGGACGGCGAGGTCGACGAGGCCGTCCGCCCAGTCGTCGCCCAGGGGGCAGCCGATGGCCACCGCGTCCGTCGGGCACCAGACGTTGAGCCAGTCCGCCACCTTGTCCGGACGCTTCGGCCCGCCGACCAGCAGCCTGTTGTACACGCTGTCCAGTCCGAGGGGGCTGCCCGCCGTGGTGAGGTGGACGAGGTTCACGCCCGGGGACAGCCGGGTGATGAGATCGAGGGCCACGACCGTGCCGAGGCTGTGACTGACGAGGACCACGTCTCCCGAGTCCGGCATCGTCCGCAGCACGCAGTTCAGGACCTCGTCCCGGACGTGCCGGTCGGCGTCGAGATACGCGGCCACGTCACGGAAGACGAGGGCGATGGCCCAGGCGTCGAGGTCGCTCCTGGCGGCCAGCCAGCTCAGCCGCCGGTGCAGCGCCCCGACGGCGTCCCCGAGACCGATGCGCTCGGTGGCCGGCTGCTGCTCCCGCGGCATGTCCCACTTGGCGGCCGCCTCGCCGAGCAGCTCCTCGTACACCGCGCGGGCGGAGGGCGAGGAGGGGGCGACCACCTCGGCCGCCGTGGCACCGGCCGCCTCGACCGTGCGGGGTACGGCCTCGTGCGTCTTGAGGGACTCGATGAGAGTGTCGCCGTAGTAGGGGTACCAGATGTCCTCCGGGTCGACGGGCGCGAGCCCGGCCCGCGCGAGCCCCCGGTTGAGACCGGCGGTCCAGTCCCGGCGGAGGTCCACGGGTTGCTGCTTCTCCTGGGAACGGCCGTGCAGGAAGACCAGATGCCGGTTGCCGCCGAAGGCCCCCGCCCGGGCGCGCAGGCCGATGAACACCGGCGCCCGCTCGGCGAGGCCAGGCGGCGGCGTGACCGAGGGGGTCTCCGCGGGAGCGGTGGGAGCAGAGGGAGCGGTGGGGGCCGCGGCCTGCGCCTGGACCAGACCCGACTCGGGGCCCATCTCCTCCAGCGGTGACGGCCGCGCCGTACGCGGCAGCGCGGCGAGATGCCGGAGGACGGAACTGATGCGGACGCCTTCGTTGGCCACCCAGTCGATGGCGTCGTCGCCGTCCCCCGGCCGCCACACCTGACCGTCGGTGCGCAGCACACGGCCCTGCTCGTCCGTTCTGGGCACGCCGCTGTGGTGCAGCGCGACGACCTCCCACTGGTCGTTGAAGACCGGCGAACCCGAGTTTCCGGGCTCGGTGTCCGTCTTGTAGTGGAGGAAGTCGTCCAGGCGCACCTGGAGCATGTTGTCGCGTACGGCGATCTCCTTCAGCCGCCCCATCGGGTGGCCCACCACATTGACGGGTTCGCCGATCACCAGCTTCCCCGGCTGGGCGCTCAGCCGGTTCCAGCCGAACGTCTCCCCGGGCGGCCGTCCGTCCGGGCCCGGCACGAGCAGCACCAGGGCGTAGTCGAGGCGTTCGTCCGCCGTGAAGAACCCGTCGGGGTCGAGGGCCAGCCGGATCGGCGCCTGCGGCGCGTTGTCGATGCTGACCTGGGCGTCGAACTCCACGAAGCACTGCCGGGCGGTGTCCGCGTCGGGCAGGACGTGATGGTTGGTCATCAGCAGCCGCGGCGACACCAGGAACCCGGTGCCGAGCGGAAGCTCGCGCCCGTTCTCCCGCACCGAGATCCGGGCCACGGTCCGCGCCGCCCGGGCGCCGCGCGGCAGGAAGCTCCAGGCCTGCAGTTCCGTGGACACCCCGAGGATGCGTTCGTACGCCGCGCCCGGCGCAAGCGGTTCGGCGCGGACGGCCTCCACCGCCAGCGCGGGGGACACCGCGTGCCGGTCGAGCAGCCGGGCCGCGCGGGCCGCCAGCGCCTGTTCCGAGTCGGGGAAGGTCACGCCGGCGTCCTGCTGCCGCTCGACGGCCCGTCGCTCCTGCGTGGTCTCGTCGTACCGCGCGGCGGCCGCCTCGGTCTGGTGCCGGCGCTCCTCGCGGGTCCGCTCCGCCGTATCCATGTCAGTCCACCGTCCTTCCAGCGGTGTGCCACGGCTCGAAGGCGTTCTCCAGCCCCGCCACAGCCGTGCGCAGCCCGGGGTGGTGGCGCAGCAGCACCGTGATCATGCTGTTGTCGTCGATCCAGGCCATCCCGGCCCGGGAGTACACCTCGGGCGTGTAGTACTCGGTGAAGAAGCGGTCGCTGTTCAGCCGGCGCGAGGCCATCAGGACGAAGATGCGGAACGCCGTGTCGCTGAAGGCGAAACCGGCCGGCAGCTTCTCCGCGTACAGCCCGACCATGAGGTCGACCTTCTCGATGTCGCCGTCGTAGACCCGCTCGATCTGCCGCGCCCACTCCGCGTCGTGCGTCAGTTCCGCGAAGGAGCCGGCGGGCTTCAGGCGCAGCAGCCGCCGGAACTCGTTGTAGCGGGGCACGCCCAGCTCGCGGGAGCGCAGGATGTCGGTGGCCGCGAGGTCCTGCAGATGACCGTCCGGGCGTTCGAACTCCTGGAGGAACCTGGGGAAGTTGTGCAGGGTGACCAGCCCGGGGTGCAGGGTGCCGAAGCTGTAGAGGAGGTCCGCCATCCCGGTGGTCTCCAGGACCTTCAGGGCCCCGGGCCCGGAGAGGTCGCGCAGGGTGCAGTGGCGCAGCGACCCGTCGTCGGCGGCGGAGCGCAGATGCCACTCGTCCCGGATCAGCGGATGCATGCGGTACACCGCGACGAACTCCTCGGTGAGGGAGTACGGGACGCCGTAGTGGTCGGTCTCACCGCCCGGGATGCCGCTGATCACCTCGCTGTCGCTGATCCGGCCGAACAGCCGGTGCGCACGCTCGCCCGCGATGCCCCACCAGTTGGCCCGCAGGGCCGTCACGGTCGTGGGGTGGCTGATCACGGCCGGGGTCCACTCCACCGTGTGGATCTTGGCCAGCAGCGCGGCGTTGACCAGCCTGGCCCGCTGGAACAGCTCCTCGTCGCCCCACGACGGGTACGCGCCGTGGAGGTGGTCGCAGATCGCGTTGTGCTCCCGGGTGAACAGGTCGTGCATCATGGCCAGTCCCAGCCAGAAGCCGGGCACGCGCGACGGGTCGCGGGAGGGGTCAGAGGGGATCGGGGACTGCTCGTCGTCCCACAGATGCAGCCTGCCCGACTCCCCGGTGCGCATCAGCCGCTGCTCCGCCTCGTTGGTGCCGTAGATCTGCGAGGCGTCCCACCAGTGCGAGGAGACGTTCACCCGGGTGTCGGGCGTCCTGGCGGGCGCCGACGGGTCGCGCGTCGGGTCGTCGGGGGTCCGCATGATCCGCATGGGCTGTTCCGGCCAGGGGTCGTCGTCCCTCAGGGGCACTTCCCAGGGCCGGTCCTCGGGGCTCGTCCCGTGGCTGAACCAGTCGCGGACCATGAACTGCAGCCAGGCGGCGACCAGCGAGTTCACCGACTCGGCCGGCGTCAGCGCCTCCCGGGTGAGCAGGGCGCGGCTGACCTCGCGCGGACTCGGTTCGGCGAGGACGTCCTCGGGGGCGGCCGGGGCGATGCGGTCCAGCGGGATGTTCCGGCCGAAGCGGCTGCCCGCCATGCCCATCCTCGGCTCGCCGAGGTCGTTGTGGCTGCCGTCCGCGGTCCGGTTGACCCGGTGCAGCTCGGAGGGCGGCGCGGGCTCGGGCTGGTTCACGGAGGGGACGGCGCCGGTGTCGTGAAGGTTCTTCTGCCGGAGCCGGACACGCAGTCCGAGGAGGGTCAGCAGACCGGCGGGCACGGGCAGCCGGTCCCAGCCGATGCGCCGGTCGACGTACTGCGCGCCGGCGGTGACGATCCGCCAGGGCAGGGAGGTGCGGTATCCGGCCGTGGACCGTGGTGCGGGGTGTCGGTGCTTGCTCATCGCGGTGCTCCTTGAGCGGGGAGGATCACGCCGTTCCCCGGTCGGCGAGGATCACGTCGCTCGCCTTCTCGCTGATCATGTAGACGGGTACGGCGACGAAGAATCCGGGGATACGGGGGAACACCGAGGCGTCGACCACCCGCAGCCGGTCCACCCCCCGCACCCGGAAGTCGCTGTCGACGACGGCCGAGGGATCGTCCGCCCGCCCCATCCGGCAGGTGCAGGAGGCGTGGTGGCCCCACGCCTCGTCCCGTACGAAGCGGCGGACGTCCTCGTGGCCGTCGACCTCCTTGCCGGGCCACAGTTCCTCGCGGATCACCGGACCGGCCCTGCGGTTCATGCCGCGCACGAACTCCACGGCGTCGGCCATCGCCTCGAGATCCAGGTCGTCCTTGTCGGTGCCCTCGGCGAAGTAGTGGAAGTTCACCAGCGGGGTGTCCCTGGGGTCGGCGGAGCGCAGCCGCACCCGGCCGCCGGTGTTGTGGGTACGGCTCTTGAGGACGGCCCAGGTGAAACGGTCCCGGTGGCGGGTCAGGTCGAGGGAGTACCCGGGCCGGTAGCCACGGAAGTCGAAGGGCCCGCCGAACACGAACAGATCGGGAACGTCCAGCTCGGGGAGGGACGTGCGGGTGATGCCGACGACGGCGCCATTGGTCGTGTACAGTCCCTCGCCCCGTTGCCAGGCCCGGTAGCAGCGGTCCGGGGCGGTCCCGGGCCGCGGCGCGTGGAAGTCGCAGTCCGCGACCACGGGGAACTCCCGGTCCATCCGGCTGACCACGCCCACCTCGTACCGGTCCTGCAGATGCGCGCCCACACCCCGCAGATCGACCCGCACCGGGATGCCGTGCCGGCTCAGCTCCGCGCGCGGCCCGATGCCCGACAGCATGAGCAGCTGCGGGGAGTTGAACGCCCCGGCCGCCAGGATCACCTCGCGGGAGGCGAGGACCCTGCGCGGGACGGGGGGTCCGGCGGCCGGCCGGCTCGCCGGGTCCGCCCGGTAGACGTGCGCCTCGTCCAGATAGTCGACGCCCGTCGCCGCCCCGCTCCGGTCCAGCACCACCCGGGCCGCCAGCGCGTGCGTACGGACCACCAGACGGCCCGGACAAGCGCGCTCCACCGCCCGGACCCGCTCCCGTACGGCGCTGCGCCGCCCGTTTGCCGTGGAGAGGGGGATCTGCCACAGCCCTTGCAGGGCCCGTGTCTGCGCCTGCCAGTCGTTGGGGTCGACGAAGGAACCGAGCCCCTCCAGCGGGGACAGCGGCCGGTCGAGGAAGTCGGCCAGCGCGCTCTCCGCGGCGGAGAGGATCACCTTGAGCAACTGCGGGTCCTGGACGACCAGTTCGGGGTCGGCCAGGGCGGTCGGCAGCCAGCCGTCGAAACCGTGCCGCGCGGTGTTGCGGTACCGGCCGGCGAGGAACGGCAGCGCCTTCAGCAGCCGCGCCAGCAGCGGGACGGCGGGCGGCTCCTTGGGCCGGGGCCGGTAGGTGCAGCGCTCCAGCCGCTCGAAGTACCCGCGCATGGCCGTGCTGTGCCAGCTCGGGTCGCCGGTCTCCTCGGCGATCGCGTCCCAGTCGCGGTTGTACGGATAGACCGTGATCAGCGCGTGGTGCGCGGTGCAGCCGCCGACGGTGCCCGCGCGCGGGTAGAGGACGCCCCGGTCCGCGACGAACTTGCTGTCGCGCCGCTGCTGCCGCTCGTCCTCGTAGTGCCGTACGAAGTAGTTCCAGCACTGGAGCGGGTCCTCGGAGGCGTCGGCGTGGAAGGCGGGGACCAGATAGGTGTCGTTCTCCGGGGCGCCGCCCGCGTCGAGCAGCAGGGTGCGCCGGCCCGCGGCGGCGAGGTTGGCCGCGAGCGGCCCGCCTCCGGCACCGGCGCCGACGACGACGTAGTCGAAGCCCGTCTCGGCCTGCGGAACGGCGTCCGGACCGGGCAGCCCCTTGGTCGTGTCGGTCATGTCCGCCTGCCCTTGGACGGGTTGGTCGGCGGGAGGCCGGCCGTCACGGCCAGGGCGGTGTTGGTGGCCGAGATGAGCGTGGTCAGGATCGCGGTGCGCGGCGGGAGCCGGCCGCTGAGACCGAGCAGGGCCGCCGTCGTGGTGTCGGCCGCGTGGATCAGGACGGCGTCGTGCAGGTCCTCCCGGAGCCGCTCGCCGCGATGGGTCAGCAGGTCCAGGCCGAGCAGGACGGTACGGATGCCGAAGAGCCGGAAGGCGTAGACGGCCGCCGGGCTCTGCGGCGCGCGGTCGGGGTCCAGACGCCGGATGAGCAGCTCGGGCGCCAGCAGTCCGGTGGCTCCGTTGAACACGCGGATCGCCGCGAGCGCGTAGCGCGGGGCGGCGCGGGGGAGGGCATGCTTCACGGCCATGATCTCTCCTGAAGCTGCGGTGAAACCCCCCTGGAAAAACCCGCCGTACCAGTCTAGGAAATCCGCTGCTCACCTGCACCTCGGAGCAGGTACGCATTCAATTGAATTCGACACTTCCGTCCACCCGTTGAATTCTCCCGAGCGGGCACCGGTCATCCGTTCGGCCTAGGGTGGAAAGGGGGGTGATTCATGTCGGGGTCGACGGACGGGAGAGAAGAAATGGGCAAGGTCGCCACCAACAATTTCCAGACTTATCGCGCGGTCGCCAGTTTCGAGCGGGCCAGGGAAGTCGCCCGTACGACGTCGCCGTTCACCATCGAGGTGCGCTTCCTCGGCGGACTGACCAGTCATCAGCAGGACGCCTTCGCGGCGGCGGCCGACCGGTGGGCGCGGGTCGTCGTCGGTGACCTGGACACCGCCGTCGTGGGCGAGGACGTCATCGACGACCTGCTGATCGAGGCCGAAGGTGTGACCATCGACGGCCCCGGCCGCATTCTGGGCATGGCGGGACCCACCGATTTCCGCGACGGATCCGCGCAGTTCGGGGCGAATCTGCCGGCGAAGGGCGTGATGCGTTTCGACGCCGCGGATCTCGCCCAGATGGAAGCGGAGGGCACCCTCGTCGACGTGATCACCCATGAAATGGGACACGTCCTCGGCATCGGCGTCCTCTGGACGCAGTTCGGCCTGCTCAAGGGAGCCGGCACGAAGAACCCCACCTTCGTGGGGCTGGGCGCCATGTCCGAGTTCGCCTCGCTCCTCGGCGAAGTGGAACCCGTCCCGGTACCGGTCGCGAATTTCGGCGGCCCGGGCACCCAGGACAGCCACTGGCGGGAGGCCGTCTTCGTCAACGAACTCATGTCGCCGTTCATCTCCGGCGCGGGCAACCCGCTGAGCCGGATGACCGCCGCGAGCCTCGGCGACCTGGGCTACACCGTCGACCTCGAGGGCGCCGAACGCTACAGCCTTCCGGATCTGCTCCAGATCGCCCGCGAAGGCGCCCTCGTCCCGCACACCGCGCCGATCGGCGACGGCATGATGCTGCCGGTCGTCCCCACCCGACTGCCCGCCGCGACCCCCTAGGTGTGCTGACCGGACAGGTTTGGTGACGCGGCGACCTGGGCCGTCACCGCGCCCTTCAGCACAGGACGCCCTCCCAGGTGTCCACCGCGTAGTGCACCGTCATCCCGTGGCGGGCGTACAGCCGGGGCGCGCCCGTCGCGTTGGCGGTGTCCACGCCGAGCCCCACGGTGTCCCGCCCCCGGGCGGCGAAGGCCGCGAAGGCGTGGCGCAGCATCAGCCCGGCGAGACCGCGCCCGCGCGCCTCGCGCAGGACACCGAGGCTGCGGATCCAGCCCATCGCCTCACGGTCGTCGCGGGCCAGCAGGAACCCGGCGTCCCCGAGTTCGTCCGTGCCGACGATCCACACCAGCGACCAGTCGAGTCCCGCGCCGTCCACGTCGTGCAGCCACTGCTCGTAGCCGCGCGGCTGGAAGTCGAAGTGCTCGGCGAACGTGGCCTGGTACAGCTCGTGGACCCGTCCGCGGTCCTCCTCCGTGGCGCAGGCCCGCAGCCGCACCCCGGCGGGCACCGCCGGCGCCGTGTCCTCGGCACGGTCCAGGGCCCGCCGCAGCACGTGATAGCGCCGTACGACGGACCACCCGCGTTGCCTGAGCAGGGAAGTGTCCAGCGTGGGGGCGGTATTGAGGTGCAGGTGCACCACGGCCCGCCCGGCGCCGTTGTCCCGCGCCCGCCGCAGCGCCCGTGCCTCCATCGCCTCCAGCACGAGCCGCCCCGCGTCCTGCCGGTCGGGCAGGACGTAGTGGTCGACGTCGATCCGCTCACCGCCCGAGTCGTCCCACAGCAGCCCGTAGGCCACCAGCCGGTCGCCGTCGAAGGCGAGCCAGCTGTCCTGCTCCAGATCGGTCTCGGGATGCCTCAGATCCGCCTCGACGGTGTGCAGATCCGTCTCGGGCCGCCCGATCTCGATCAGGTCGACGGCGTTGAGCAGCGCGGTCACGGCGGGCGCGTCGGCGAGGGCGGCGGGGCGCAGGACATAGGACATGGGGCAAGGGTCGGCAGCGGCACGACCGGCCGCAACGCATTTTCCCCCGGCGCCGGGTGCCGCCATGAGCCCTGTATGCGCCCCCGCGCGCCTGGGCAGAATCCGTTCTGCCATTGATCACGCGGGGGAGTGACACGTGCCTCCCCCCGCACTACCGGGAAGGCAGGTCGGTTGTCGTGCAGTTGCGTCTTCCCGCCTCCATATCCGAAGCACAGCGCTGTCTCGCCGAGGGGGCGGTACCGATAGGCGGGGCCACCCTGGTGTGGGCCGCCTGGCAACGGGACGGCTTCCCGGAACAGGCGCTGTCCCTGCGCAACGTGCCCGAGGCGAACGTCGTCGGCGCCGAGGAACTCGGCGGGGCCGTGCTGCTGCACCGCGTCGACGCCACCGTGCCCGAGGTGCTGCACCGGGCGGCCTCCGGCATCGGCACGGGCGCGGTGCGCCGGACCGCCACCGTCGGCGGCAACATCGTCGGCAGCACCCTGCGCTGTCTGCTCCCCGCGGCCCTCGCCCTCGACGCCCGCGCCACGGTCCTGGAACCCGACGGCGTCCGCGACACCGACCTCACCGAGCTGGTGGCCAAGCGTCCGCTGCTGCTCGGCCTGCGCTGGCGCACCCCGCTGGTCAGCGGCTACCGCAAGGTGGAGGGCGAGGCGGGCGGCCCGCCGCCGCTCGTCGTGGCCGCCGCGGTGCACACCGACGGCGACGGTCCCCGACTGCTCCGTGTGGCCGTACGGGACGGCTACGAGGTGTTCGGCGAGAGCGCCCCCGTCGGCACCGACGCCGACCAGGTGCTGCACGCTCTGGAGCAGACGGACCTGGCAGCCCTGCCCGCTCCGGCCCGGGAACAGCTCCGGGAACAGGTCACGGACGTCCTCGCGCGCTCCGCCGAGGCCTGAGGCAGCCCTTGGGCCCGGCCCTCCTGCCCCCCGACGCGGGGGGCGGGCGCCTCACGTCTCCTGCAGCGGCCGGTACACCTCCGCGTCGAGGCCGAACGTCCAGGCGACCCCCTCCCGTGCCGTCCGGGTCGACGGCGGCACCCGCAGCCAGTAGGTGCGCCGGGTGCCGTCCGGCTCCGGGGTGGAGTTGACGACCTCCACCATCACCACGGGCTCGTCGTCCGGGAGGTCGATGCGCCACAGGACGCCCGTCCCGTCCCGGTGGAGCGGGCGGGCACCGGAGTCCGTCAGATACCGGTCGTAGCCGTAGTACTCCAGCATCACCCGGCGCAGTTCGGCGTTCTCCTCGGCGCGGATCCGCTCCGGGGTGAGCGCCGGCAGCTCCGCCAGGAAACCGGCCGGTACCGGCATGCCCCGCCAGGCGTACAGGGCGAAGCCGTCGGGGTAGGCGAGCGCCGGGCCGTCGCCGTGGTCGAGCCGGCCCGCCTCGTCGCGGTGCAGGGCCACGGGCCGCTCGGAGACCACCGCCACCCGCGCGAACGGCCACCACCAGCCCGCGTTGCGGGACACCGCGGTCAGCCCGTCGAGCGGGCCGCCGTCGGTGGCGAGCGCGGCGAGCCACGGAGCGTCGTGCTGCCCCAGCACCGCGTCCAGCAGGATCAGCCGTATCTCCGCGGCCCGGCCGCCCGTGTCCCCACCGGCCAGGTCCTCCAGGATCCCGGTGCGGATCCGGCCCACCAGCGCCTGCGTGGCGTCCCACAGCCGGCCGCCCGTCGCCGCCCAGTGCGCCGGCCAACCCGCCGTGCCCAACTCCGCGTGCAACAGCTGCCGCTCCTGTGCCCAGGGGGCGCTGCGCACCGCCTCGCGCACGCTCGGACCCGTGTCCGTCATCGCCCGGATCAGCGTCACCGCCTCGCGCGGCGAGCCCGCCCACACCACCCGTTCCGGCTCGGCGAGACCGGCCTGCCGGTAGGCCCGGCGCACACCGGCCTCGGCCGCCGCCCGGTCGGCGGGACCGGTCGCCGTGGCCCACGCCCGCCAGGCCCGCACCGTCTCGTCGGAGGCCACACCCGTCACCTGAACACCCGTCGTCGTCATCCGTCTTTCCCCCACGCCTGTCTTCCCGGACGTCTGTCTTTCCCGGACGCCCTCTTCAGTCCGCGACGATCCGCACGGACCCCGGCACGTACTCCCGCTGCCGGATCACCCGGTACCAGCCCTTCGGCAGGGCGATCACCGCGTGCTCCTCGTGCACCACCCGCCCGCCCTGCGGCAGATGGAGCAGCAGCGGACCGAACGGCCCCGGCTCGCGCACCAGATCCCCCGGCCCCACCACGGCATGCGCGTGCCCGGTGACCTCGCCCAGCGCCAGCACCAGCCGCCCCCGCCCGTCCCGCGCCTCCCGCGGCGCCTGCGCGACATGCGGCGGCACCGCCTCCGCGGCCACGGGCACGATCAGCACGTCTCCCTGCCGGTACATGACTCTCCCCTCACCGCCGGGTGCACCGCGCACCGGCCTCCTGACCACGACCGTACGGACCACCACTGACAACGCCCCGAATCCGGCCCCGCCGAGGGGCGTTGTCAGTGCCTGTTGGTACAACTGCGGGCATCAGGGATCGCACAGGTCTTCCGCCCATCGGCAGATCCACACCTCCGCACGGGAGCAGCCGTATGTCCTACGCCACCCACCTCGTCTCGCTGCACGGGCTGCCCGCCTACACCTTCCCCGGACCCGACGGGCGCACGGACGACCTGCCCGACCCGGACGGCTTCGCCTGGCGGATCACCAGCGACGTCTACGACGCCGACGAGGACTGGACCGACGCCTTCGCCCGCTTCTGCGCCGCCGTCGACACCACCCGGGTCCGGGCCCTGATCGTCGGCGCCTGGCAGGAGGCGTACGAGACCGAGCCGACCGCCGTCATCGAGGCCCTGGTGGAGGCCCGCGACCGCTTCCCCGCCCTGCGCGCCCTGTTCGTGGGCGACATGGAGTCGGAGGAGTGCGAGATCTCCTGGATCAACCAGACCGACGTCACCCCGCTGCTGGCGGCCTACCCCGCGCTGGAGGAGTTCGGGGTGCGCGGCGGCTCCGGGCTGGAGTTCCCCGCGGTGAGCCACGGCGCGCTGCGCAGACTCGTCCTCGAGGCGGGCGGCCTGCGCGCCGAGGTGGTGCGCGGGGTCGGCGGCAGCGACCTGCCCGCCCTGGAGCACCTCGACCTGTGGCTCGGCACCCCCGACTACGGCGGCGACAGCGAGGCCGCCGACCTGGCGCCGATCCTGTCCGGCGCCCGCCTGCCGAGGCTGCGTCACCTGGCCCTGCGCAACAGCGAGATGCAGGACACGGTCGCCGCGGCCGTCGCCTCCGCGCCGGTCGTCGCCCGCCTGGAGGTGCTGGACCTCTCGATGGGCGTCCTGACCGACGAGGGCGCCGCCGCGCTGCTCGGCGGCCAGCCGCTCACCCACCTCAAGAAGCTCGACCTGCACCACCACTACCTCACCGAGCCGCTCCAGGACCGGCTGCGGCAGACCCTGGCGGGCGTCGAACTGGACCTCGACCGCGACGGTGCCGAGGAGGACGCGGAGGACGACGGCACGGTCTGGCGCTACGTCGCCGTGGGCGAGTGAGCACACCCCTCCCGTCGGCGCCGCGTTTCGCGGTGGTCGGCAACCCCGAGAACCGCCGCGTCGCCCTCTTCGGCGACGCGGTGCGCGCGGCCGGCCTGCCCACCCCGCGGATCGTCCCCTGGGCGGACGTCCTGCGCGACGGCGGAGCCGACTTCACCGCCGACGAGACCGTCCGCGTCGACTCACCCGGGGAGAACGCCGAGGTCGACCGGCTGCTGCGGGGCGCCGACGACCCCACCCGCGTCGAGGGCTCGGCCCGCTGGTACGCCCGCTTCACCGCCGCGGTGCGCGGTCTGCGCGGCGGCCGCCGCCTCGACGACCCGGACGAGCTCGCCGTCCTGTTCGACAAACGCCGCTGCCACGCCGTCCTCGACGCCGCCGGCGTCCCCGTACCCGCCTCGCCCACCTCGGGTGCGGGCGCGGCTCCGGTGCGCGGCTGGGACGACGTACGGGCGCTGATGCGCGGGCACCGCATGCACCGGCTGTTCGTGAAACCCGCCCACGGGTCCTCCGCGTCGGGCGTCCTCGCCGTGGAGGCGGGCGGCGCCGGCCGGATCAGGGCCACCACCTCGGTGGAGCTGGCCCCGGACGGCCGCCTCCACAACTCCCTCAGGGTGCGGCGCTACGAGGACGAGCGTGACATCGCGGCCGTCGTCGACGCCCTCGCCCCGGACGGCCTGCACCTCGAACGCTGGCTGCCCAAGGCCTCCCAGGAGGGCCGCGCCGCCGATCTGCGGGTCGTCGTCGTGGCCGGCCGGGCCACCCACGCCGTGGTCCGCACCAGCCGCTCCCCCCTGACCAACCTCCACCTCGGCGGCAGCCGCGGCGACCTGGAGGCCGTCCGCCGGTCCTTCGAGGCGGCGGGCACCCGCTGGGCCGACGTCCTCGGGGTGTGCGAACGGGCCGCGGCCTGCTTCCCGCGCACCCTCTGCGTCGGCGTCGACCTGCTCCCCGCCGTCGGCTGGCGCCGGGCCGCAGTCGGCGAGGTCAACGCCTTCGGCGACCTGCTGCCCCGGCTGACCGGCCTGCCCGGCAGCGGCGCCGAGGGCCTGGACACCTACGGCGCCCAGGTGGCCGCCGTACTGCACGACCGGCACGACGGAGGAACCCCCCATGCCTGAGACCGCCCCGCCCGCCACGCCCGACATGAGGGGTGTCGTCGGCCGTCACGACATCCTCCTGGTCACCCTCGACACCCTGCGCTACGACGTGGCCGCGGAGCTGGCGGAGGCGGGCCGCATCCCGCGTCTCGCCCGGTACCTCCCGGGCGGCCGCTGGGAGAAGCGGCACGCGCCGGGCAGCTTCACCTACGCGTCCCACCAGGCGATCTTCGCCGGCTTCCTGCCGACCCCGGCCGCGCCCGGACCGCACCCGCGGCTGTTCGCGGCGCGCTTCGCCGGCAGCGAGACCACCGCCGACGGCACCTTCGTCTACGACACCCCCGACCTGGTCTCCGGACTGGCGAAGGCCGGGTACCACACCGTGTGCGTCGGGGGAGTGGGCTTCTTCAACCAGCAGGGCCCGCTCGGCTCGGTGCTCCCCGGACTGTTCCACGAGGCCCACTGGACACCGGAGTTCGGCGTCACCTCACCGCACTCCTTCGAGAACCAGGTCGCCTGCGCGGAACGCGTGATCGGTGAACTCCCGCCGGACCGGAAGCTGTTCCTCTTCGTGAACGTCTCCGCCCTGCACCAGCCGAACTGGTTCCACCTGCCCGGCGCGACCCGCGAGGCCGGCGACACCCGCGAGACCCACGCCGCAGCCCTGGAGTACGTCGACCGGCACATCGGCCGGCTCCTCGCCGCCGCGAGCAGCAGACGCCGCTGCTTCGCGATCGTCTGCTCCGACCACGGCACCGCCTACGGCGACGACGGCTGGACCGGCCACCGCCTCGGCCACGAGTCGGTGTGGACCGTGCCGTACGCCCACTTCTTCCTGGACCCCGCCGACGACCGTGCCGAGGCCGCCGTATGACCACCGCCCGGCTGACCAGCCCCTACCAGCACTACGTCTACGCCTACCCGCACAAGACGGCCTACCGCGGACTCGACGACCGGCCCTCGCTCGCGCGTCTGTGGGCGTCCGAACCCAAGGACGCGCTCTCCCTCTATCTCCACATACCGTTCTGCGAGGTCCGCTGCGGCTTCTGCAACCTCTTCACCCGCATCGGCGCCCCTGACGGTCTGACCGGCGCCTACCTGGACGCCCTGGACCGTCAGGCGACCGCCGTACGGGACGCCCTCGGGGACACCGAGGAGGTCCGGTTCGCCACGGCCGCCTTCGGCGGCGGCACGCCCACCTTCCTCACCGCCGCCGAGCTGGAGCGGCTCTGCGACATCGCCGAGCACCGCATGGGCGCCGATCTGCGCGCGGTCCCGCTGTCCGTGGAGGCCTCACCCGCCACGGCCACCGCCGACCGGCTCGCCGTCCTGGCCGAGCGCGGCACCACCCGGCTCAGCCTGGGCGTCCAGAGCTTCGTCGAGTCCGAGGCCCGGGCCGCCGTACGCCCGCAGCGCCGCGCCGACGTCGAGACCGCCCTCACCCGTATCCGCGACGCGCGCATCCCGGTCCTCAACATCGACCTCATCTACGGCATCGACGGCCAGACCGAGGCGAGCTGGCTGCACTCCCTGGACGCGGCCCTCGCCTGGCGCCCCGAGGAGCTCTACCTCTACCCGCTCTACGTCCGCCCCCTCACGGGCCTCGACCGCCGCGCCGGCACCGGCCCGGACCCGGCCTGGGACGAGCAGCGGCTGACCCTGTACCGGGCCGGCCGCGACCATCTCCTCGCGCACGGCTACACCCAGCAGTCCATGCGGATGTTCCGCCGCGCCGACGCCCCGCCCCAGGGCGCCGACGACTACGCCTGCCAGACAGACGGCATGATCGGCCTGGGCTGCGGAGCCCGCTCCTACACCGCGGGACTGCACTACTCCTTCGACTACGCGGTCGGCATGCACGAGATCCGCGGCATCATCGACGACTACGTGGGCACGGCCGACTTCGCCCACGCCGAGGTCGGCCACCCCATGACCCCCGACGAGTCCCGCCGCCGTCACCTCCTGCAGTCCCTGCTGCAGGCCGAGGGCCTCCGGGTCGCGGACTACCGCGCCCGCTTCGGCAGCGATCCCACCGAGGACTTCGGACCGCAGCTCGCCCGGTTCGCCGACCGGGGCTGGCTGACGGACGACTCCGGGCTCGTGCGGCTCACCGCCGAGGGCCTCGCCCACTCCGACGCCATCGGCCCCGAGCTGTTCTCCCCGGCCGTACGCGCCGCGATGGCCGCCTACGAGCGGAAGTGACCGGCCGGCCATGGACCTGACCCTCCTCTACCGGGGCCCGCTCGCCTCCTGCGACTACGACTGCCCCTACTGCCCGTTCGCCAAGCGCCGCGACTCCACCGCCCAACTGCGCGCCGACCGCGCCGCGTTGGCACGCTTCGCGGCCTGGGCCACCGCACAGACGGACGACCGGCTCTCCCTCCTGTTCACCCCGTGGGGCGAGGGCCTGGTCCGCTCCTGGTACCGGCGCACCCTCACCGAGCTGTCCCACCTCCCGCACATCCGCCGCGTCGCCGTCCAGACCAACCTCAGCTGCCGCACGGACTGGCTCGCCGACGCCGACCCGGAGACGCTGGCCCTGTGGTGCACGTACCACCCGGGCCAGACCCCGTACGACCGCTTCCTCACCAAGTGCCGCGACCTCGCCGACCGGGGCGTCCGCTTCAGCGTCGGAGTCGTCGGCCTGCCCGGACACCTGAACGCGGCGCGCCGACTGCGCGCCGACCTGCCCGCGCACGTCTACCTGTGGATCAACGCGGCCGAGGGCCACACCTACACCGACCCCGAGGCCGAGGACTGGACCGCCCTCGACCCGCTCTTCCCCTACAGCCGCCACCCGCACCGCAGCGCCGGACTGCCCTGCCGCACCGGTGAGTCGGTGATCTCGGTCGACGGCGAGGGCACGGTCCGCCGCTGCCACTTCGTGCGCGCGGAACTCGGCAACCTCTACGACGGCTCCTACCGCTCCGCCCTGCGCCCCCGCCCCTGCCCGCTCGCCGTCTGCGACTGTCACATCGGCTACGTCCACCTGGAGACCCTGCCCCTGTACGACGTCTTCGCCGGAGGCGTCCTGGAACGCATCCCGGCGGCCGAGCGGCCCGACGGGGTCATACTGCCGTCATGACGACCCCTCGGCACCCGGGTGCGCCGCCCGCCCGACCCCTGCGGGTGCGCACCCGCTGGTCGCGCCTGGAGTTCGACGGGCACACCGTCTCCCTGACGCGGCGTACCTGGCCCCTCCCCTGGGGCCGCACCTCGCGGATACCGCTGGAGCAGGTGCTGGTCCTCGACATCCCCCGCAGGCGCAAGAACCGGGACAACATGCCGCGCGAGCTCTACACCCTCGTCGTGCACCTGGACCAAGGGGGGCCGCGCAAGATACCCGTCACGGTGGGGAGGACGGGGCGCGCCCTGAGGCGCTGCCGCTGGTTCGCGAACTGTGTGAACGAGGCACTTACCGAGCAGGCACGGCTCCTCCTGGCGGCTCGCGATCCCTCCGCGCCGCAGTTCCCCACCCCCCGGGAGGACTGGTACACCGTACGGCTCCAGCGGGCGCTGGACGACTCCCCGACCGGACCGCACAGCGACTGGGCGGCGACGGCCTTTCCCCGCCCGGGGGACGTGCTGCTGGGGGAACTGCTCGAGGCCGGCCTGCTGGCCGAGTGGTGGCGGTCCGTGCGCACGCCGGTGACGCCGCTCGACTGGGCGCCGCGTGCCGACGTCCTGCTGCGCTGGAGCCGCACGGCGTACTACGACCACTTCCGGCCGAGCACCCGGTGGGACCGGCACTTCGACCGGGCGGACTGGGGCCCGGTGCTGGGCGGAGCGCGGCACCGGCTGCTCAAGGCCGCGGTCCGGCACGCCTACGACCACCCCGACCTGGAGATCGGGGACCGGCCGTGGGTACTGCGCAGGCTGTGGCGATGGGCGGGCTTCGACGAGTACCTCGTCGCACGGCACGCTCAGGACCGGCTGGCGTTGATCGAGTACGGCGGACGCCCGTGAGTGTGCCGACGCGGACCGCCCGCCGACGCGCGGTGGGCGCGTGGGCGGGCGGCTTCCGGGAGAGGTGTTACGGAGTCACGTCCGTGACCCTCCAGCGCTGGTTGGAGCCGGAGTTGGGCTGCCAGGTGGTCACGGCGGCCCCCTCGTTGGTGGCCTGACCGCCGACCTCGAGGACACGGGAGGTGGCCGCGTTGATCAGCGTCCAGGTCCCGTCACCGGTGGTCGACATGATCCACTCGGTCGCCGGGTCGCGCTCACCGGTGTCGGGCTCGACGACCGGCACGTTGTCGCGGACGGCGAGCCGCTTGCCCTCGGCCGGGTTGGCGAAGACGTACCGCTGACGGTTGCCCTTCTTGCCGTGGCGCGCGTCGAGCTGCCACTCCTGCGCGACCGTGCCGTTGGCCGAACCGATGACCAGGTTGGTGCCGTTGGCGCCGACGGTGACCGCCTTGCCGCTCTGCACCCCGGTCAGCGTGTAGGAGTGACCCTTGCTGAAGAGCCCCGCGTTCTTCGCGACGCCCGAGACACCCTTGACGGAGAAGGAGGTCACGGACTGGGCGGGCACGGTGTAGGTGGCGTGGCCGTCGACGACCTTCACCGGGGCCTGCCGCACAAGCTTGCCGTCGGCGCTGGTCACGGTCGGTGTGACGGTCGCGTCGCCCTTGATCGTGCGGAACTTCGACAGGTCGATGGTGACCGTACGGGCCGCGGTGGTGGAGTTGACGTGGACCAGCGAGGCGCCCTTGCCGTCCTTCGTCACCGCCGCGGCGCTGGAGGTGTCGTCCACCTTGATCAGCTTGTCGCCGGGCTTGATGAAGTGCGTGAAGTTGCGGGCCGTGTCGAACTTGGTGTTCGTGTGGATCGGGCACGACTGGAGCGTGTCCGCGGAGGTGCAGCTGAACGGGAGCTGGATGGAGCCCCAGTTGCCGCCCTTGGCGGACTCGCCGCCCGGCTTCATGTTGTCGTAGTCCTCGACCGGCTGCCAGAACACCCAGGCCTTGGGCTCCAGTTCGCGCAGGTCGTTGACGATCTGCTGGGCGAGGCCGAGACCGGGGCGCATGTCGGTGAAGCTCTGCCCGTCGCCCCAGTCGCCCTCGACCTCGCTCATCCACAGCGGCTTGTCGGCGGCCTTGGCGAGGTCGCGCACGGTGGTGCGCTGCCCGGTGCCGTAGGTGTGGACGTTCATCTGCCCGACGGCGTCCTTGGAGGCCTGCGAGTAGGCGTTCCAGTTGGTCGAGAAGATGCTCGGGTTGGTCTCGTCCATCGCCGAGATGTCCGCCTTGACCTTGGCCTTCTTCAGCGCGGCGGGAAGCGCGGCGAGCACCTTCTGCTGGAGCTCGGGCCCGATGTGGGCGCCCTCCTGCCGGCCGCCGACGGGCTGGCCGTCCGCGCCCAGACGGGTGCTCCAGTAGCCGGTGTTGGGCTCGTTGAACGGGTCGATCGTGTCGACCTTGATGCCCTCGGACTTCTCCAGGAGCTTGGTCGCCCCGGCGAGATAGGCGGCGAAGTCGTCGACCGAGCCGGTCTTGAGCTGGTCGGCGTTGGCGTTGAACCCGCCCGAGACATAGCCGCTGACGGTCATGAACCACGGCGGCGAGTTGCTGAACGTCTCCCAGTGGTCGATGTCGTTCTTGATGCGGTTCACCCACCAGCGCTGGGTGGCGTCGGCGTCCTTGTTCCAGTCCGCCGGGTCGTCCGCGCTCCACCAGTCGGTGTCCGTCCTGGTGGTGCCCGCGGGCGCCTTCCACCAGCCCTCGACGGCACCGCCCGCGCGGAGGTAGTCCTTCACGTCCGGCGCGTTGCCGCCGCCGATGTTGTACCGGGCGATGTTCAGGGCGAGCCCGTCGTCGCCGAACAGCAGCTTCGCGAGCTTCTCGCGGATCGCGGGCGGATAGTCGCCGGTCGCGTTGGCGAACCAGACCAGGCTGGTGCCCCAGCCCTCGAATTCGTCCTGCTGGTACGACGGGTCCGGCGTCACGGTGACGGCGGCGTCGGCCTGTGCCTGAGCGGGGACGCTCAGCAGGGCGGCCCCGGTGGCCAGGGCGGTCAGCGCGGCGGCCCCCAGGGACCGTCTGCTACGGGTACGGCGTGCCATCGATGCTCCCAACTGCGGTGCGGTCGCTGTGGTGGGCCCCTCCGCCGTGCGGGCAGGAGGGGATGGCCCGCGGCACGGGTCAGGCCGTGCCGGGGAGTCGTGGGGTGCTTCTCTCGTTACGCGGTGGCCTGGCGCAGTACGGCGACCGCGCGCGGCCCGAGGACCAGGGCGCCGTCCGTGCGCTCGCCCCCGACCAGGACGTCACCCGCGAGGCCGGGCACCGGCACGGCCGTGTCGGTGCGGTTGACCAGGAACAGGAACCGTTCCCCCGCCCCGCGGCGCACGGTCAGCTCGACCCGGCCCCGCGCCTCCTCGGGGAGTTCGCTGCTCACCCCGGCCGGCTCCAGCAGCCGCGGCAGCAGCGAGCGCAGTCCGTCGACACCGAGCCGCGTGGAGACGTAGGAGGCGGAACCCGTGCCCGTGGTGCGGCGGGTGATCGCGGGGCGGCCGGTGTGCACTCCGCCGCGGTAGCGGGCGAGGACCTCGGTGTCGGAGTCGTCGGTGACGGTGATCCGGTCGGTCCACAGGGTGCCGGGGCCGGCGCCGTCCAGTTCGACGCTCTCCCCGGCGAGCAGCGGTCCGAACTCCTCGATGCGGATGCCGAGCAGATCGCGCAGGGCACCCGGGTAGCCGCCGAGCCAGACGTGGTCGTTCTCGTCGACGACCCCGGAGAAGTAGGTGGTGATCAGATGGCCGCCCTGCTCGGCGTACCGCGTGAGCTCCTTGGCGAGTCCGGCGGGTACGACGTGCAGCACGGGCGCGATCAGCACCTGGTGGCGGGAGAGGTCGGCGCGGGTGGTGACCAGGTCGGCACGGACGCCGAGGGCGAGGAGCGCCGAGTACCAGTCGAGCGCCTCCTGCCGGTAGTCGAGCAGCGAGGTGGGGTGCGAGTCCTGCTCGCTCGCCCACCAGGAGTCCCAGTCGTAGAGGATGCCGACGGCCGCGGTCTCCCGCTCCGAACCGGCCACCGGGGCCAGCGCCTTGAGGGTGGCGCCGAGGTCGGCCACGGCGCGGAAGACATCGCTGTCGGCGCCGGCGTGCGGGACCATCGCCGAGTGGTACTTCTCCGCGCCGGCCGCCGACTGGCGCCACTGGAAGTAGCACACCGCGTCGGCACCGTGCGCCACGTGCAGCAGCGCGTCACGGGCGAGCTCGCCGGGCCGCTTCGCCACGTTCACCGGCTGCCAGTTGACCGCGCTGGTGGAGTGCTCCATCAGGAACCAGGGCCGGCCGGAGGCGATGCCGCTGGTCAGGTTGGCGGAGAAGGACAGCTCGTCGCGGTCCTGCGGGCCGGGGTGGACGTAGTGGTCGTTGGAGACGAAGTCGATCTCGCCCGCCCAGTCCGGGTAGTTCATGCCCTTGGTGCCGCCCATCACCATGAAGTTGGTGGTGACCGGGACGTCCGGTGTGATCTCCCGCAGGATCTCCCGCTCCGCGATCAGATGGTCCTTCAGCGCGTCCGAGGAGAACCGCTTGAAGTCCAGCTGCTGGGTCGGGTTGGGGTGCGAGGCGGCCAGCCGCGGGGGCAGGATCTGCTCCCAGTCGCTGTACCGCTGCGACCAGAACGCCGTGCCCCAGGCGTGGTTGAGGGCGTCCAGCGAGCCGTAGCGGGCGCGCAGCCAGACGCGGAAGGCGCGGGCGGCGTCGTCGGAGTGGTCGTAGACGTTGTGGCAGCCCAGCTCGTTGGAGACGTGCCAGGCGACCAGCGCGGGATGGTCCTTGTAGCGGTTCGCGATCTCCCGGACCAGGCGCAGGGCGTGCTCGCGGAAGACCGGCGAGGTGGGCCGCCAGTGCTGACGGGCGCCCGGCCACAGCGTCTCGCCGTTCGCGGTGACCGGCAGGATCTCGGGGTGGGCGGTGGTCAGCCACGGCGGCGGGGAGGCGGTCGCGGTCGCCAGGTCGACGCCGATGCCGCCCGCGTGCAGCAGGTCCATGACCTCGTCGAGCCAGCCGAAGTCCCAGGTGTCCGGGCCGGGCTGGATCCGGGCCCAGGAGAAGATCCCCACGGAGACGACGGTCACGCCGGCCTCCCGCATCAGCCGGACGTCCTCCTCCCACACGTCCCTGGGCCACTGCTCGGGGTTGTAGTCGGCGCCGTAGGCCAGTCGCGGAGCGGCGTCACCGTCCGCCCCGCGCAGCATGCGGGACTGGAGGGTGGAGATCATGGCGGTCCTTCCGAAGGGTGGTGCACGGGGGCGGCGCGGCCCGCAGACCGCGCCGCCCGGCGTTGACGTACTGCTGCGCGAGAACTACTTCTCGATGGTGAAGCCCTGCTCCTGGCCGTACTTGACGGAGGCGTCCTGCCAGGCCTTCAGACCGTCCGCCAGCGTGGTGGACGAGACGTAGGCCTTGCCGACCGTGTCGTTGAAGATCGAGTTGGCGTACGGCTGGAAGGGCAGGTACGACCAGTCGTCGGCGACGTTGGCGGCCGACTCGGCGAAGATCTCGTTGGCCTTCTGGCCGCCGAAGTACGGGAACTCCTTGTTCTTGAACTCGGTGGACTGCAGCTCCGCGACGGTCGCCGGGAAGGCGCCCTCGCTCACCCGGGTGGCCACACCGTCACCGGCGTTCGCGTACTCGACGAAGGCGTAGGCGAGTTCCTTGTTCTTGCCCAGCGCGGGCAGCGCGAGGGAGGAGCCGCCGTTCTCGGCGCTCGCCTTGTCGCCCTTGGTCCAGGCCGGCATGGCGGCGGCGCGCCAGTCGCCCTTGGCGTTCGGGACACCGGTCTCGAAGTTGGCGGGCATCCAGGCGCCGGTGGCCAGGGTGGCGATGGTGCCGTCGCCGAGGCCCTTGTACCAGTCGTCGGTCCAGCCGGTGACCGGGGCGAGCAGCTTCTCGCTGATCAGCTTCTGCCAGACGGTCTCGAACTTCTTGGCGCCGGCGTCGTCGAAGTTGATGGCGACCTTGGTGCCGTCGACCTTGTAGGGGCGCGAACCGGCCTGCCACAGCATGGAGGTGGTGAAGCCCGCGTCGCCGGTGTCGTTGGCGATGTACGCCTTCGGGTCGGCCTTGTGCAGCTTGCGGGCCGCGTCCAGGTACTCGTCCCAGGTGGTCGGGACGGCGATCTTGTACTTGTCGAAGACCTTCTTGTTGTAGAACAGCGCCATCGGACCGGAGTCCATCGGCAGGCCGTAGACCTTGTCGCCGTCGCTGACGGCGTTCCACGGGCCGGGCGTGTACTTGGAGGCGAGCTTCGCCGCGCCGTAGGGGGCGAGGTCGCTCAGGCCCTTGGTGAGGGAGTACTGGCCGAGCGCGAAGTACTCGACCTGCGCGACGTCCGGGACGCCCTTGCCGGCGGAGATGGCGTTCGACAGGGCGGTGTAGTGCTTGTCGCCCGACCGCTCGCTGACCAGGTTGATCTTGACCTTGGGGTACTTCTTCTCGAAGTCGGCGGCGACCGACTTCAGGGTGGGCTCCCAGGCCCAGACGGTGACCGAGCCACCCTTCTTCAGGGCCGCCTGGATGTCACCGGCGGAGACCGCCTTGGTGTCCGAGCTGTCGTCGTCCGAGCCGCCGCAGGCCGTGGCGCCCAGGGCCAGGGTGGAGAGGAGGGCGAGGCCGCGCAGCAGGCGGCCGGTCTTTCCGCGCATGAAGGTGCTTCCACTTCTTCGTGGGTGGGACAGGTGAGGGTGGGGGTTGCGCAAACGCTGGGTGGAACGTGGGGTATCGGGGCGGCCGGGGCCGCGGGGGTCACTCCTTGACGCTTCCGGCGGCGAGACCGGACTGCCAGTACTTCTGGAGGAAGAGGAAGGCGGCGATCAGGGGGAGGATCGTGAGCAGGGAGCCGGTGATCACCAGATTGAAGATCACGTCACCGCCGATGGTCTGCGCCTGGGAGCTCCAGGCGCTCAGACCCAGCGTCAGCGGGTACCAGTCCGGGTCCTTCAGCATGATCAGCGGGAGGAAGTAGTTGTTCCAGGTGGCGACCGTGGTGAACAACAGCACGGTCACGATCCCCGGGGCCAGCAGCGGCAGGGCCACCTGGAAGAAGGTCCGCACCTCGCTCGCGCCGTCCATCCGGGCCGCCTCCAGCAGCTCGGTCGGGATCGCCTCCGCGGCGAACACCCACATCAGATAGAGACCGAACGGCGACACCAGCGACGGGATGATCACCGCCCAGGGGGTGTCGGTGAGCCCCATCTTGCTGAACATCAGGAAGGTCGGCACCGCCAGCGCCGTGCCCGGTACGGCGACCGCGCCGATCACCACGGCGAAGACCGCGCGCTTGCCGGGGAAGTCGAACTTCGCCAGCGCATACCCGCCCAGCACCGCCAGCAGCGTCGCGCCGCCCGCGCCGAGCACCACGTACAGCAGGGTGTTGAGCAGCCAGCGGCCGAAGATGCCGTCGTGGTAGGTGAAGGCGTCCCGGATGTTGTCCCACAGGGCGAAGTCGTGGGCGAACCAGAGCCCGTTGGACTCGGCCAGACCCGACTGGGTCTTCGTGGAGTTGATGACCAGCCAGATCAGCGGCACCACGGTGTAGAGGACCATCAGGGCCATCAGCACCGTCAGCAGCACACTGCGCTTCGGCTTGCCCGGGGTGTGCTTCGCGCGGGGGGTCCGCAGCTTGGGGGCGGTGTTCTTCGTCTTCGCGGGGGAGGCGGTGACAGAGGTGCTCATCGGGTCACGCTCCCTTGCGCATGCCGCGCAGCTGGACGGCGTAGGCGACGACCATCGTGATGACGCCCATGATGATGGCCACCGTCGCGGAGTAGTTGTGCTGCTGGCCGTTGAAGGACAGCGAGTACGTGTAGAAGTTCGGCGTGTAGTCCGTGGTGATGGAGTTCAGCGCCAGGGGGCGCAGGATGCTGGGCTCGTTGAAGAGCTGGAAGCTGCCGATGATCGAGAAGATCGTCGCGATGACGAGCGCGCCCCGGATCGCGGGCAGTTTGATCGAGCCGATGATCCGCCACTGACCCGCGCCGTCGATCTCCGCCGCCTCGTACAGCGAGGTCGGGATGACCCGCAGCGCCGAGTAGAAGATCAGCATGTTGTACCCGACGAACTCCCAGGTCACGATGTTGCCGATGGAGGCGAGCACCCAGCCGGGGGAGAGCAGGTCGGGCAGCGTGACACCGAACGCGGAGTTGATGTCGCCCACCAGGCCGTACTTGGTGCCGTACATGAAGCCCCACATCAGGGTGGCGACCACGGCGGGCACGGCGTACGGCAGGAAGATCGTGATCCGGAAGAAGCTCTTGCCGTAGAGCCGGCCGCTGTCCAGGGCCAGCGCCACCAGCAGGGCGATGCCCAGCATGATCGGTACCTGAACCGCGAGGAAGATCGCCACCCGGCCGACCGCCGACCAGAACGCGTCGTCCTTCAGGGCCTGCGTGTAGTTGTCCAGGCCGACGAACTGGTTGCCGCCGATGAGCTGGTTGCGGAAGAGGCTGAGGTAGATCGAGTAGGCGATCGGGGCCAGGAAGACCAGCGCGAACACGGCCACGAAGGGACCGATGAAACCCCACCCCGCCCAGGAGCGTCGGTCCCGTCTCGCCGGGGGCGGTGCCGGCCGCGGCTCGGCGGCCACCGGCGGTTGCAGCGTCGTCATGTCGTTCCTCGCTCGTGCAGGTTGGGAACCAGCGGTGGGAGCGGAGATGTCCGACCGCCCCACCGGGACCATGATGTTTACGTAAACATCGGCCACGCAAGAGCCCTGGCGGACTGTTATGTTTACGTAAACATTGGATGGCGGCATGTCTACACTGCCCTGATTACGATGGTCAAGGGTCCTTTGGGGAGACCGTGGCACTGGTGCGGACAGAGAGGCGGGCACGCCATGGAGATGGCTGAGAGAACCCCGGCGAAGACGCCGAGGCGTGGCCGGCCCACCGCCTCCATGGCCGATGTGGCGCGCCTGGCGGGGGTCTCCTCGCAGACCGTCTCCCGGGTGTCCAACGGTTACGCCGGTGTGAACGAGGAGACCCGGCGGCAGGTGCTCGCCGCGATGAAGGAGCTGGGCTACCGGCCCAACAGCGCGGCCCGCGCCCTCAAGCGCGGGGAGTTCCGCACGATCGGTGTGATCACCTTCTCGCTGTCCTCCACGGGCAACGTCCGCACGCTGGAGGCCATCGCCACCTCCGCCGCCGCCGAGGGGTACGCGGTGACGCTGCTGCCGGTCGCCCTGCCCACGCAGGACGAGGTGCGGGGCGCGTTCAGCCGGCTCGAGGAGCTGGCGGTCGACGCGGTGATCGTGATCATGGAGGTGCATCTGCTGGACGCGGCGACGATCATGCTGCCGCCGTATGTGCAGGTGCTCGTCGTCGACTCCGACGCGGGGGACCACTACACGGTCGTCGACACCGACCAGGCGGGCGGCAGCCGCACCGCCGTACGGCATCTGCTCGACCTCGGACACGAGACGGTGTGGCATCTCGGCGGGCCCGAGGACTCCTTCGCGGCGCAGCGGCGCACGGACGCCTGGCGGGCCGCGCTGACCGACGCGGGGCGTACGGCTCCGCCGCTGATCCGGGGGGACTGGTCGGCGGAGTCGGGGTACCGGGCCGGGCTGGAGCTGGCCGCGCGCGAGGACTGCACCGCGGTGTTCGTCGCCAACGACCAGATGGCGTTGGGGCTGCTGCGGGCCTTGCAGGAGCGGGGGCGGCGGGTGCCCGAGGACGTGAGTGTCATCGGGTTCGACGACATTCCGGAGGCGGGGTCGTTCATGCCGCCGCTCACCACCGTGCACCAGGATTTCGCGGAGGTGGGGCGGCTGTGTGTGCGGGCGGTGCTGCGGAAGATGCGGGATCCCGATGACGGGGCTCGGGGGACGACGCTCGTGCCCACGCGGTTGGTGGTGCGGTCGAGTACGGCTCCGCCGTCGGGGGGCTCGTAGTTTTCGGGGCGCGGGTGCGCGGGGCTTGATCGCGCGGTTCCCCGCGCCCCTGGTGGCGGGGCGTCGCCCCGCCGTCGTCAGTGTGAGGCGGTGAGGGCCGGCTCTCCCGCTGCTCTGACCGCCGTGCGCCAGGCTGCCGTCACCGCCTGGTGGGCCGCTCTCGTGCCGCGGTCCGTTTCGGCGGGCAGGCGGATCGGGGCGCCGACGTGGACGTGGCAGCGGGGGCGGCGGAGCGGGGCCGTGAGGGTGCCGGCGAGTTGCTTCGTGGGGGAGCCGGAGGCGATGCGGCGGGCGCCGGCGTGGCCGATCGGGACCACCATCGCGCCGGTCGTCCGGGCCAGGCGGGCCAGGCCGGTGCGGAAGGGCTCCGGGGGAGTGGGGGCCGCGTCCCTGCGGCGGGGCAGGCCGCCCTCGCCGTAGAGGAGCACATGGCGGCCGCCGGCCAGGGCCTCGGCGGCCGCGTCCAGGGCGAGCGCGGCGTGGGCCGTGCCCCGGTGGACCGGGATGTGTCCCTCGCGGCTGAGCGCCCTGCCGAGGACCGGGATCCGCCACAGGCCCGCCGTGGCCAGCACCACCGGCCGCAGGTCGAAGCTGCGCAGCGCGGCCATCACGACCGCCGGGTCGGCCAGGGAGTCGTGGTTGGCGACGAAGATGGTCCCCTCGGGCAGGCGCATCTTGATCTCACTCGTGACGGTGAGGCGCCCGAAGAACGGGGTCAGGGCGATGACGGTGCGACTGAACACGGGCCGGCCTCTCGACGGGTGATGATCCGTTCATAGTTTCGCGGGTGGCGAGGGCCGGGCGCCTGAGTACGGATACTCAAGGCGAGGGGCGATCGACGTTCCGGGAGCGGGCGCGGTCGTCGTCCGGTTCGAGGTGCCAGCTCAGGACCCGCCGCGGGTGGATGCGGATCACCTCGTTGCTGAAGAACTCGGGGGCCATGGGAGGGGCGTCGAGCGTGAGGACCTCGGCGTGGCCGCGGATCTCCACGCCCCGGCCCCAGCCGGGCGCGATCGGGTCGTCGGCGGGTGCCATGTCGTCGATCACCAGGGAGACTCCGGGGCGGGCCTGGGCGTTGCGGTACTTCTGGCTGCGGGAGAGCGCGGGCCCGCCGATGTCGATCGTGTCGTCGTCGTTCAGGACGAAGCCGACCGGGCGCACCTGCGGGCCCCCGTCCGGGCCGGTGGTCGCGAGGCGGGCGAGGGGCTGGGCGGCCAGGTAGGCGCGTTCCGCGGGAGTGAAGACGTGGGTCGTCGGCATGGCCCCGACGCTAGGACCTCGAGTGTGGTTGAGGTCAAGGCGTTCCGGCGCCCGGGGCCCGCGTCGTCGCGCTGGGGTCGTTGGCGCGCAGTCCGCCGGGCCGCTGGAGGAGAGGCGGTCGGCGAGTGCCCCGCGGGCCACGTCGCGGGTGATCACCCCGGCAGGGGAAGATGGAACCGCAACCCAATGGTCAACCGACATGGAGGAGCGGGCACATGCAGCACGAGCGAGCGGGTCGGCCGGCCGGCCCCGAGGATCTCGTCGACGTCGCCCGGCTGGTCACCGCGTACTACGCGCTGCACCCCGACCCGGCCGACCCCGCCCAGCGCGTCGCGTTCGGCACCTCGGGCCACCGCGGCTCGTCCCTGAACACCGCCTTCAACGACGACCACATCGCCGCGACCAGCCAGGCGATCTGCGAGTACCGCGCCGCGCAGGGCACCGACGGCCCGCTCTTCCTCGGCGCCGACACCCACGCCCTGTCCGAGCCCGCCCGGGTCACCGCCCTGGAGGTGTTCGCGGCCAACGACGTCACCGTGCTGATCGACAGCGCCGACGGCTACACCCCCACCCCGGCCGTCTCGCACGCGATCCTCACCCACAACCGCGGCCGCACCACCGGTCTCGCCGACGGCGTGGTCGTCACCCCCTCGCACAACCCGCCCGCCGACGGCGGCTTCAAGTACAACCCGCCGAGCGGCGGCCCGGCGGGTTCCGACGCCACCTCCTGGATCCAGGACCGGGCCAACGACATCATCGCCGCCGGCCTGAAGGACGTACGGCGCATCCCGTACCCGCGGGCGCTCGCCGCGCCCACCACCGGGCGTCACGACTTCCTCGGCGCGTACGTCGCCGATCTCCCCGCGGTCCTGGACCTGGACGCGATCCGCGCCGCCGGGCTCCGGATCGGCGCCGACCCGCTCGGCGGGGCCTCGGTCGCCTACTGGGGCCGGATCGCCGAGCAGCACCGGCTGGACCTGACCGTGGTCAACCCGCTCACCGACCCCACCTGGCGGTTCATGACGCTGGACTGGGACGGCAAGATCCGTATGGACTGCTCCTCGCCGTACGCGATGGCCTCGCTCATCGACCAGCGGGACCGGTTCCGGATCGCCACCGGCAACGACGCCGACGCCGACCGGCACGGCATCGTCACCCCGGACGCCGGACTGATGAACCCCAACCACTACCTGGCCGCCGCCATCGCCTACCTCTACGCCCACCGCGAGCAGTGGCCCGCCGACGCGGGGGTGGGCAAGACGCTGGTGTCCTCGTCGATGATCGACCGGGTCGCCGCCGATCTCGGGCGCCGGCTCGTCGAGGTGCCCGTCGGCTTCAAGTGGTTCGTGGACGGCCTGGTCGACGGCTCGCTCGGCTTCGGCGGGGAGGAGTCGGCCGGCGCGTCCTTCCTGCGCCGCGACGGCTCCGTGTGGACGACCGACAAGGACGGGATCATCCTGGCGCTGCTCGCCTCCGAGATCACCGCGGTCACCGGGAAGACCCCCTCGGAGCACTACGCCGGCCTGACGGAACGCTTCGGCGAGCCGGTCTACGCCCGCATCGACGCGCCCGCGACCCGCGAGGAGAAGGCGCTGCTCGCGAAGCTCTCGCCCGCGCAGGTCACCGCCGACACGCTGGCCGGAGAGGCGGTCACCGGGGTGCTCACCGAGGCCCCCGGCAACGGCGCGGCGCTCGGCGGCATCAAGGTGACCACGGCCAACGCCTGGTTCGCGGCCCGCCCCTCCGGCACGGAGGACGTCTACAAGATCTACGCCGAGTCGTTCCTGGGCGCCGACCACCTCGGCCGGGTCCAGGAGGAGGCCAGGGGCGTGGTCATGACGGCCCTGGGAGGCTGAGAAGCCTCCTTCGGCGGCGAGCCGCTGGTATGTCGTGACGTTCCACACCCGAGGGCGATCCGACGCTGCCCGTTCCGGCTGGTCAGCGCGATCGCCCCGGCGCCGAACACCGATCCGTCGTGCCCGCGGAGCGGTACAGAACGGCCGTTGTCTGACACGCCATCACCAGGGTGGACATGAGCGGGAGTTGGCGGGGCAGGTCGGCCGGGGCGTTCATCGTGCGGGTGGGGTTCGCCGGGGCGGGCATGAGGCGTCCGGGCGGAATCCGTTACGTCCGGATATGATCCCCTCAACGTAAAATGCGAGGTAGATCGATGTCCCGCAAGCGTCCCCCGGACGAAGGCGACGAGCTGCTGGCGCGGCTCGGCTCGCTGACCGCCCAGGCGCGCGAGCGCGCGGAACTGCAACGCTCCCGCGTCGAGCTGGCCCTCGCCCTGCAGCGCGGCATGCTGCCCAGGGACCTGCCCGTCGCCCCGGGGTTCCGGCTGGCCGTCCAGTACGCACCCGCCTGCTCCGGCCTCAACGTCGGCGGCGACTGGTACGACGCCTTCACCCTGCCCGACGGCCGCATAGGCCTGTCGATCGGCGACGTCCAGGGCCACAACATCGAGGCGACCGCGTTCATGGGACAGGTCAGGGTCGGGCTGCGGGCGCTCGCCTCCGTCACCGGGGAGCCCGGCGAGCTCCTCGCCCGTACCAACGACCTCCTGCTCTCCCTGGGCGGCGATCTCTTCGCCACCTGCACCTTCATGCGGCTCGACCCGGCCGGCGGGGTTCTGGAGAGCGCCCGGGCCGGACACATCCCCTGCGTCTGGGCGACGGCGGACGGCAAGTCGGGCATAGCCGAGGACGAGGGCGGACCGCCCCTCGGTGTCGCCGCCGGCATCGACTACCCGGTCACCCGCTACCGCCTCACCCAGGGCGGGGTCTTCGTCCTGCTCACCGACGGTGTCGTCGAGGGCCCCCGCCTCAGCGTCGAGGAGGGCCTGGACCAGGTCGTACGCCTCGCCGGCGTCGCCGCGGTGGCCGGCCTGGAGGCCGGGGCCCTCGCCTCCGCCGTGATCAGGGGCGCCGAACGCTCCGGACACGAGGACGACGCGGCGGTGCTGGTGGTCGGCCACGACGGGCTCCTCACGGACCTCCCCCGGATGCAGCCGTAGAGCCCGGACGGCTCCCTCCTCACCTCGCCGAGCGCGCCCGGACGGTGTCTGATGGCTGCTGTGGTGGGTATCCGGGACCTCGATCCGCGCCGGACGGCGATCTACGCCGTCCAGGTGCTCACGGTCGCCGTCTGCTACTACGGGGCCGGACGGCTCGGGCTCATGCGCCAGCTCGTCGTCGAGGGCGCCGTGTTCACCCCCATCTGGCCGCCCACCGGCGTCGCGGTCGCCTCCCTGCTGATCCTCGGCGTGCGCGCCTGGCCGGGCATCGCCCTCGGCGTCCTTCTCGTCATCGTGTCCATCACCACCCTGCGCCCCGTCGCGCTCGTCAACGTGGCCGGCAACACGGCCGCCCCCGTGTGCGCCTACCTCCTGCTGCGCAAGGTCGGCTTCCGCACCGACCTCGCCCGCTTGCGCGATGGCCTCGCCCTGGTCTTCCTGGCCGCGCTCACCTCGATGCTGCTGAGCGCGAGCGTCGGCGTGGGCCTGCTGACCCTCATCGGCAGGATCGACCCGGATTCCTTCTGGCCGGTCTGGCTGGGATGGTGGGTGGGGGACGCGATGGGCGTCCTGATCGTCACACCCGTCCTGCTCCTCCTCCGGACGGCCCGCCGCCCCCTGCTGCTGACCCGCTGGAAGGAGGCCGCGGGCCTCGCGGTGATCTGCCTCGCCCTCGTCCCGCTGGCCACCCGCAGCGAGGTCAGCCTGCTCTTCCTCGTCTATCCGCTGCTGATCTGGGCCGCCCTGCGCTTCCTGCTGGCCGGCAGCATGCTGTGCGCGCTGTTCACCTCCGTCATGGCGACCGTCGCCGCGACGGACCGCACCGGGCCGTTCGCCCGCCTCAGCCGCGTCGAGGTGATGATCAAACTCCAGGCCTTCAACGGCACGATGGCCCTGACCGCCCTCCTCCTGTCGGCCGTGATCATGGAACAGCGCAACACCCGGCGCTCGGTGGAACGGGCCTGCCAGGAACTGGTCGAGGTGCTGGAACACCTCACGGCGGGCGAGGCTCCGCCCGCCCGGACGCCGAAGACACCGGACCACGAGCGCTGAGCCTGGCATGCTGGCGCCGTGCACGAGCCAGCCCCGGTCACCCCCGACGCCCCCGGCCGCATCACCTTCCCGCTGCTCACCCAGCAGTGGCTCGACCTGTGCTTCCTCCACTGGGCCGTCGCCCCGCGGACCGTGGCGGGGCTGCTGCCGCGCGGCACCGTCCCCGACACCCACGAGGGAAGCTCGTACGTCGGACTCGTCGCCTTCCGGATGCACCGGGTCGGCTGGTTCCGGCTGCCCGGGGTGCCGTATCTCGGATCCTTCCCGGAGACCAACGTCCGGCTGTACTCGCTCGACGCGCACGGACGGCGCGGCGTGGTCTTCCGGTCGATGGACGCGGCGCGGCTGATCCCGGTGGCGATGGGGCGGGCCGGCTTCCGGCTGCCGTATCTGTGGTCCCGGATGAGCGTGCGCACCGACGGCGACACCGTCACGTACCGCAGCCGGCGCCGCTGGCCCGGTCCGCGTGGGGCGTACAGCCGGATCACGGTGCGCCCCGGCGCGCCCGTCGAGGAGCCGACCGGCCTCGAGCACTTCCTCACCGCCCGGTGGGGGATGCACAACGCCTTTTTCGGCGGGGCCGCCTATCTGCCCAACCACCATCCGCGCTGGCCCCTGCACCGCGCCGAGCTGATCACGTGCGAGGAGAACCTGATCGCCGCGGCGGGCCTGCCCGCGCCGCGCGACGCCCCGGTCAGTGTCCTGTACTCCCCCGGCGTACCGGTGCGCCTGGGCCGCCCGGCCCACCCGGCAGGCCTTCCGACGCCCTGACCACGTGGCCCGGTCGGGCCGCCCCGTCGCCTTGTTCGTGGGCGGTGCCCGGTGCACCGGGGCGCTCGCGGCGGGGCCCTTGGCGCACGCCGGTTCAGCTCCTGCGCCGCGCCGCGCCCGCCGCCAGTTCGCGCCGCAGCCGCTCCGGCTCCCAGCCCTCGGTGACCGCCTGCCAGAGGGTGTCCGCCTGGGAGGGCGGGGCGAGGCCGTCGACCGGCGGGTCGAGGTCGAGATCGGTGGGGAACGGGTAGCCCTCGGCGGTGGCGGCGACCACGCGCCGCAGCCATTCCTCGGCGGCCCCCTCGGCCCTGCGCTCCCGCAGCACCGGGAACACCGCGTTCGCCATGGCCTCCCGGTCGACGGTCTCCATCGCGCGGCCGAACGCGGAGGAGATCTGCAGCAGATTGGCCATCCGCCGGATGCCGGAGGAGACGTTGTGCCCGGCCGCGTGGAACAGCGCCGGGTTGAAGAAGGCCGCGTCCCCCTTCTCCAGCGGAAGCTGGACGCGGTGGGCGTCGAAGTACTCGATGAACCGCGGCAGCCGCCAGGCGAGGTAGCCGGGCTCGAACTTCTGCGAATGCGGCAGGTACAGGGTGGGACCGGACTCCACGGGCATGTCGCAGTGGGCGACCGCGCCCTGGAGGGTCAGCACGGGCGACAGCCGGTGCACCTGCGCCGGGTACGCGGCGGCCTGCGCCCGGGACAGGAAGCCGAGGTGGTAGTCGCGGTGCGGGCTCTGCGCCGCACCACCCGGGTTGACCACGTTGACCTGCGAGGTCACCTGATAGGCGGGGCCGAGCCAGGCCTCGGCGATCAGCTCCAGCAGGTCGTTGGCGTAGTAGTCCGCGAACACCTCCGGCGCCCGCACGGCCATCTTCTCCAGCGCGTTCCACACCCGGTCGTTCGCGCCGGGCCTGGCGAAGTGGTCTCCGCGGGCCGTGCCCGAGGCGCGCTCCTCCGCGATCAGCGTCCGGAACGCCTCCGACGCCCGGTCGACGACGGCCGGATCGGTGAAGGCGCCCTTGAGGACCACGACACCGGGGCCGTCCAGCAGGCACCGCACCAGTTCGCTCTGCGCCTCGCGGCGGCCGTCGGCGGTGGCGGCCAGGTCCCGCAGCCGGGCGCTGTCGTAGAGCGGGACGTTCTGTTCGATCCGCAGGGCCGAGGGGTGGTCGGCGGGGTCGGTGCGCTGCTCCACGAGCGAGCGGAACGCGTCGAGATCACAGTCCTCCTCGGTCAGCCAGGTCCGGGAGCGCACAGGGGTGGGGAACATCGCGGGTCCTTTCGCAGCCTCGCTCTGCGGCCAGTCTTGCGAGGCCGAACCCGTCATTCAAGGCTGAAATACACATCAAAAACACATCAGGTATCACTGAGGATCAGGCGGTACCCACGCCTTCGTTCGGGTCGGCGCCGCCCTCGGCCCCGCCGTCTTCGGCGCCCCGCCGTCCACGAAGGCCGTCGGCGCCCTGCCGGGTCACCTCGCCGACGCGGGCCTGAGCGGCCCGGCGGTGCGGCAGGTCACCGATCGCGTACGAACCCTTTCGATACATGAATGCATCCGATACATTCGCGTATCGAACGGAGGTCCGACGGTGGCGACGGAACAGAACGAACGGGCGACCGGCCGGGTCACCCGGCGCCGGGTGCGCACCCGGGCCAACCTGCTCGACGCCGCGTTCGCCGTGTTCGCCGCCAAGGGCTTCGGCCGGGTCTCCATCGAGGAGGTCTGCGAGGCCGCCGGCTACAGCAGGGGCGCCTTCTACTCCAACTTCGCGACCCTGGACGAGCTGTTCTTCGCGCTCTACCGGGAACGCGCCGACCTGATCGCCCAGCAGGTCGCCGACGCCCTCGCCGGCGACGGCCCCGACCTCGACGTACCGGCCTCCGTGGACCGGGTCACCGAGGTGCTGCTCCTCGACCTCGACTGGCTGCTGGTGAAGACGGACTTCCTGGTGCACGCGGCCCGCGACCCGGCCGTCGCCCAGACCCTCCTGGAACACCGGGCCCGGCTGCGCCGCGCGATCGCCGACCGGCTCGCCCGCGCCCGCGGCCACATCCCGCTGCCCGCCGTCCTCGGCGACGCCGACTCCGCCGCCCACGCGGTCGTCGCCGCGTACGACGGCGTCACCACCCAACTGCTGCTGGACAAGGACGTGGACACCGCCCGCGCCTGGCTCAAACAACTGCTCACCGCGCTGCTGACCGACGGCAGCGCCCCCCAATAGCACCCCCGAACAGCATCCCATCGCAGCTTCCCCGTCAGAGAGAAGGGCAACGGTCGCCATGGACGCGGACGTCATCGTCGTCGGAGCGGGCCTCGCGGGCCTCGTCGCGGCGCACGAACTCACCAGCAGGGGCAGACGAGTCGCCCTGGTCGACCAGGAGAACGCCGCCAACCTCGGCGGCCAGGCGTTCTGGTCCTTCGGCGGACTGTTCCTCGTCGACTCCCCGGAACAGCGCCGCCTCGGCATCAAGGACTCCCTCGACCTCGCCTGGAACGACTGGCAGGGCAGCGCGCAGTTCGACCGGACCGAGGACGAGGACTCCTGGGCGGTGCGCTGGGCCCGCGCCTACGTCGAATGGGCGGCGGGGGAGAAGCGGACCTGGCTGACCGGGCACGGCATCAGCCTGCTGCCCACCGTCGGCTGGGCCGAGCGCGGCGACCTGCGCGCCGACGGACACGGCAACTCCGTCCCCCGCTTCCATGTCGCCTGGGGCACCGGAACCGGCGTCGTCGAGCCGTTCGCCCGCTACGCCAAGCAGGCCGCGAAGGACGGTCTGCTGACCTTCCACCACCGCCACCGCGTCGACGAACTGGTCGTGACGGACGGCGCCGCCCGCGGTGTACGCGGCACGGTCCTCGCGCCCGACGACTCCGCGCGCGGCGTCGCCTCCAACCGTGACGCGATCGGCGCGTTCGAGCTGACCGCCCAGGCCGTCGTCGTCACCAGCGGCGGCATCGGCGCCAACCACGAGATCGTGCGCCGCTACTGGCCCGAGCGCCTGGGCACCCCGCCCGCCGAGATGGTCACCGGCGTGCCCGCCTACGTCGACGGCCGCATGCTCGACATCAGCGCCGAGGCCGGCGTCCGTCTCGTCAACCGCGACCGCATGTGGCACTACACCGAGGGCATCCAGAACTGGGACTCCATCTGGCCCGGCCACGGCATCCGCATCCTGCCCGGCCCGTCCTCGATGTGGTTCGACGCGCTCGGCCGCCGGCTGCCCGACCCCTGCCTGCCGGGCTACGACACCCTCAACACCCTCAAGCACCTGCGCACCACCGAGGACATCGCCGGACACGACCACTCCTGGTTCGTCCTCAGCCAGAAGATCGTCGAGAAGGAGTTCGCGCTCTCCGGCTCCGAGCAGAACCCCGACATCACCGCCAAGGACCGCCGCGCGGTCCTGCGCGACCGGCTGCTCGGCAAGGGCGCCCCCGCCCCCGTGCAGGCGTTCCTCGACCACGGCGCGGACTTCGTCGTCGCCGACACCCTCGACCGGCTCGTCGAGAAGATGAACGCCCTCACCGACAAGCCGCTGCTCGACGCCGACGGACTGCGCCGCCAGATCCGCGCCCGCGACCTGCAGATCGACAACCCCTACAGCAAGGACGCCCAGGTGCAGGGCATCCGCAACGCCCGCCGCTACATCGGCGACCGCCTCGGCCGGGTCGCCACCCCGCACCGCATCCTCGACCCCGAGGCCGGCCCGCTGATCGCCGTCAAGCTGCACGTCCTCACCCGCAAGACGCTCGGCGGCATCCAGACCGACCTCGACTCCCGGGCCCTCGGCGCCGACGGCCGGCCGATCGAGGGCCTGTACGCGGCCGGCGAGGTCGCAGGCTTCGGCGGCGGCGGAGTCCACGGCTACAACGCCCTCGAAGGCACCTTCCTCGGCGGCTGCCTGTTCTCGGGCCGCGCGGCGGGCCGGGCGGCGGCACGGCAGACCGGCTGACCCGCCGTCAGCCCAGCAGCCCCAGCAGCACGGCCGCGTGGCTCTCCTCGGGGGACTTCGCGGCCGTCAGCAGGGTCACCGGCCCCTCCCGGACCAACGCACGGACGTGGTCGAGGAGTTCGGCCGCCTCGGGGGCGGCCAGCTCCGCCTCGTAGCGGCGGGAGAACTCCTCGTACGACGCCTCGCCGGTGTGGTACCAGCGACGCAGCTCCGTCGAGGGGGTCATCGCCTTGGGCCATTCGTCGATCCTGGCCACGTCCTTGGCCAGGCCGCGCGGCCACAGCCGGTCGACGAGGACACGCACCCCGTCCTCGGGCTCGGGCGGTTCGTAGACACGGCGTACACGGACAGTCATGCCGCCCGAGCGTAGGGCCTGCCCGCGGTCGTCCCCCGACGCCGCGCGGCTTGACCTGGAGGAGGGGGAATCCTGGCGGCGAGTTGCCTAGTCTGATGGGCGTTTGATCACCCGCCACCCCCCAAGGAGCGCACGTGACTCATCCCCGCAGACGCCCCGCCCTGCTGCGGCGCGAAGCCGTCGTCGCCACCGTCCCGGTCGCCGTGGCGGCCCTGTTGACGGCGGCCGGTCCCGCCACCGCGGCCGGTTCGGTGGGCGCCCCCGGCGTCGGCGACCCGTACTTCCCGCTCGCCGGGAACGGCGGCTACCACGTCTCCCACTACGGTCTGACGCTCGGTTACGACCCGAGCAGCCGCCATCTCACCGGCAAGGCGGTCCTCACCGCCCGCGCCACCCAGCGCCTCACCCGCTTCGACCTCGACCTCAAGGGCCTGAAGATCACCGGCCTGACGGTCGAGGGCCGCACCGCCGCCCACCGGCGCGACGGCCAGGAACTCGTCGTCACCCCCGCCCGCCCCCTGCGCAAGGGACAGACCTTCCGGGTGACCGTCACCTACGAGGGCAGGCCCGGCCCCGTCACCGACCCCGACGGCTCCCTCGACGGCTGGATCCCCACCGACGACGGCGCCTTCGTCGCCGGGGAACCGCAGGGCGCCATGACCTGGTTCCCCGCCAACAACCACCCGCTCGACAAGGCGTCGTACGACATCACGATCACCGTCCCCCAGGGCCGCACCGCCGTCTCCAACGGCGTCCTGCTCGGACAGAGCACGCACCACGGCAGGACCACCTTCCGCTGGCGGCAGAAGGAACCCATGGCCGCCTACCTCGCCACCGCGACCGTGGGGAACTTCCAGGTCAAGCAGTACACGACCCGCGACGGCATCAAGGTGTACGACGCCGTCGACCCGCGCGAGGCGAACGCCGCCGCGCCCGTGCTCAAGAAGCTGCCGTCCGTGCTGGAGTGGGAGAGCGGGCTGTTCGGGCCCTACCCGTACCGCGCCGCCGGCTCCCTCGTCGACCACGCCCCCAACGTCGGCTACGCCCTGGAGACCCAGACCAGGCCGGTGTACGACAGCGCCCCCGACCTGAGCACCCTCGTCCACGAGAACGCCCATCAGTGGTTCGGCGACTCGGTCTCCCTGACGTCCTGGAAGGACATCTGGCTCAACGAGGGCTTCGCCACCTACGCCGAGTGGCTGTACTCCGAGCAGCACGGCGGCGACAGCGCCCAGAAGTCCTTCGACGCCCTGTACGCCAAGCCCGCCACCGACAGCGTCTGGGCGTTCCCGCCCGGCGACCCCGGCAGCGGCGCCAACATCTTCGGCACCCCTGTCTACGCCCGCGGCGCGATGACCCTGCAGGTCCTGCGCAACGCCGTCGGCGACCGGGCGTTCCTGCGCATCCTGCGCGCCTGGGCCCAGCAGCACCGCCACGGCCACGGCACCACCGCCCAGTTCGAGCGACTGGCGGAGCGGGAGTCGGGCAGGAACCTCCACCGGCTGTTCACCACATGGCTGTACACACCGGGCAAGCCCAGCCTCCCGTAGCCGAACGGGCGCGAGGAACTCACGAGTTCCAAACAACCGTCGGACAAGGTCGACCCATGATCACCCACCGACCCGGCGTGGCGCTGCTCGCCGCATCCCTCCTGCTCACCGGATGCGGCGGCGGCGTCGCGGCCTCCACCACGCCCGCCAAGCCCAGGGCCACCACCGTCCAGGCCGACGCCCCCGCGCCCGTCGCCGGCGCCGACGCCCCCGCCTCCACCGCGGAGGCCGAGCCGACGCGGATACCCGGCCTCGGGCCGAAGACCCTGGCCGCCGTACCGGCCGACGCGGAGCAGGTCGTCGTCGTCACCGGGCGCGACGAGAACTCCCCGCTCTCCACGGTCGTCCTGTACCGGCGCACCCCGACCGGCTGGCGGGCCGGAGCGAGCTGGCCCGCCCACAACGCGCGGGACGGCTGGAGCGAGCACCACATGGCCGGCGATCTGCGCTCACCCGTCGGCGTCTACGGCCTCACCGACGCCGGCGGCCGCCTGGCCGATCCCGGGACGAAGCTCCCGTACCACCGCAACAGCAGCTTCGTCGTGTCCGGCGCCGGGTTCGAGGGCGAGCCGCTGGAGGGATCCTTCGATTACGTTGTCGCCATCAACTACAACCGCCGGCCCGGTACTTCACCGCTCGACCCGACCCGTCCGCTCGGCACGGGACGCGGAGGAGGGATCTGGATCCACGTCGACCACGGCGGCCCCACCCACGGCTGCGTGAGCATCTCCGAGCAGCACATGAAGGACCTGCTCGGCACCCTCGACCCCGCCCTGCACCCCGTCGTCGTCATGGGCGACCAGACCTGGCTCGCCCGCTGAGAAAGGGCCGTTCACCGCGTGTGCGCACATGTACTCGTCGCCGAGGACGACACGATGCAGGCCGAGCTGATCAGACGCTCCCTGCTCGCCGAGGGCCACACGGCCACCGTCGTCCACGACGGACCGGCCGCCGTCGAGGCGGCCCGCAGGCTCGGCCCCGACCTGGTCGTCCTCGATCTGATGCTGCCGGTCCTGGACGGGTTCTCGGTGTGCCGGATGCTGCGCCTGGAGAACGACGTCCCCGTGCTGATGCTCACCGCCCGCGCCGCCGAGGAGGACCTCCTGTTCGGTCTGGAGGTCGGCGCCGACGACTACATGACCAAGCCGTACAGCCCACGTGAGCTGATGGCCCGGATCCGCACCGTGCTGCGGCGCAGCGGGCGGACCGCCGCACAGCGCGAGGAGCCGGCGGTGCGCGCGGGCGGGATCGCCGTCGACCCGGTACGGCACGAGGTGACGTGCGACGGGGTGCCCGTGGAGTGCACCCCGGCCGAGTTCCACATCCTGCTCGCCCTCGCCGGCGAGCCGGAACGGGTCTTCTCCCGGCGGCAGTTGCTCCAGTGCACCCGCGGTTTCGACCGCTCCTCCACCGAACGGGCCATCGACGTGCACATCATGAACCTGCGCCGCAAGATCGAGGCGAACCCGCGCAGACCCGTACGCCTGGTGACCGTGTTCGGCGTCGGCTACAAACTGAGCGGAACCCGCCCGTGACCCGCATCCCCCTGCGCAAACGGCTGCTGGTGCGGCTGCTGTTCACCTCCGTGCTGATCGCGGTGTGTTCCGTCGCCGCCACCGCCTGGCTCGCCGTCGCCACCACCACCCGCGCCCTGCGCGAGGAACAGGGCCAGGCCCTCGCCGACGACATGGACATCCTCGCCGAGCTGAGCGGCTACGCCGCCACCCATCCCACCTGGAAGGGCGTCGAGGCGAAGGTGCGGGCCCTGTCGGCGAAGACCGACCGCCGGATCGCCCTCACCACCGCCGACCGCACCCCGATCGCCGACTCCGCCCCCGAGGGCGCCTCGCTGCCGCCCCGCGCCGCCGCCACCGTCGACCCCCTGAGCACCGACACCTACACCGAACGCGGAGCCCAGCTCACCGGTGTCGACCCGCGCGCGGTCGGCCCCTACCGGCTCACCTCCGGCGAGCGGCACGAACTGGACGCCGCGGCCGCGCAACTGCGGACCTGCTACGAGCAACGCGGCTACGAGTCGACCCTCACCCACACCCCCGGCGGCCGGCCGGTGGTCACCGCGGACGACGGCTCCTCGCGGTCGCCCGCCGTCGACGGCCCGTGCCAGGGGGTTCAGAGTCAGCTCGACACACCGATGTCCACGGAGCAGAAGGCTCTCCGCGCGCTGGAGAAACGGGCCGAGGCGGACTGTCCCACCCCGGCGGGCTTCGACCGCAAGCCGCTCCGGCTCGTCCACGCCACCGGCGGCGCCGGTCTCGCCCCCTCCGTGATCTCGGAGCTCGACCGGGTGGACGGCACCAAGTCGCTGAGCGACCTGCAGGCATGCCTGGACGACGCCCGGATCGCGCAGCTCGACCCGTACGTCGCCCCGACCGCCCAGCTCTTCCTCGGCGGCGGCGACAACCCCGCCACACCCCGCTGGAACATGTCACCGGCCAACAAGGCGAAGGTCTTCGGCACCGCCGGACTGGTCCTCGCCCTCACCGTCGCCGTCTCGGCCGTCGTCGCCACACGGCTGGTCCGCCCCCTGCGCGCCCTCACCGAGGCCGCCCAGCAGCCCCCGGACAGCCACGCGCGCGTCCCCGTCACCACCCGCGACGAGACCGGCATCCTCGCGGAGGCGTTCAACGACCTCGCCGAGCGCCGGGAGAAACTGGAGGCCCAGCGCAAGGCCCTGGTCGCCGACGTGGCCCATGAACTGCGCAGCCCGCTCACCAACATCCGGGGCTGGCTGGAGGTCACCCGGGACGGACTGGTCGAGCCCGACCCCGCACTCCTCGGTGCCCTGCACGAGGAGGCCGTCCTCCTCCAGCGGGTCATCGACGACCTGCGCGACCTCGCCGCGGCGGACGCCGGCACCCTGCGCCTGCACCGCGAACCCGTCCCCGCCGACGACCTCCTCGCCCAGGTCGCCGCGGCCCACCGGGTCGCCGCCCAGGACGCCGGCGTCACCCTGCGCACCGGGACCGACGGCACGCCCTGGCTGGACGCCGACCCGGTACGGCTGCGCCAGGCACTCGGCAACCTCGTCGCCAACGCCGTACGGCACACCCCGCCCGGCGGTACGGTCACGCTCGGCGCCCGGCGGGACGGCGGCGAGGCGGTCCTGACGGTCGGCGACACCGGCACCGGCATCGCGGCCGAGGATCTGCCGTACGTCTTCGACCGGTTCTGGCGCGCGGAGAAGTCCCGCAGCCGCCGCACCGGGGGCAGCGGTCTCGGTCTCGCGATCGTCCGGCAGCTGGTGGCCGCCCACGGCGGCACCGCCGAGGCGGCGAGCACCCCCGGCACCGGCAGCACCTTCACCCTGCGCCTGCCCGCGGCCACCGTGCCCGCGGAGGACCGGGCGGAGGAGGCCCGCACCGAGGGCGAACGGCACACGGCGAGGCGGGGGCCGCTACGGCGGTCATGAACCCCGGCGGGCCCGGGCGCGCCGTCGGAGCGCGCGCCGTTCCGTCTCGGTCGTGCCGCCCCACACGCCCAGGGTCTGGTCCGTGTCCAGCGCCCACTCCAGGCACTGCTCGCGCACCGGGCAGCGGTGGCACACCGCCTTCGCCTGCTGCGTCTGCAGCAGCGACGGTCCCGAGGTGCCGATCGGGAAGAAGAGGTCGGGGTCCTCGTGGCGGCACGCCGCGTGCTGTCGCCAGTCGTCCATCGAAGTCACTCCGCTCGAAGTCGTCCGTACTCTTCCTGCTGTTCCTGACGCGTTGCTCCGGGGCGGGTCACCGCCGGTGCGGAAGTGAAACGGACGCGACCGGGAACGGGCTCACTGCTCCCGCACACCCCACGGGGAGCCGTAAGCGGTCAGCAGGTCGAGGAAGGGGCGGGCGGGGAACGCCTCGGGGCCGAGGACGCCCTTGCCGGACCAGGCGCCGGTGGCGAGGAGTTCCAGGGCGACGACCGGGTTGACCGCCGTCTGCCAGACCACGGCCTGGCTGCCGTACTCGGCCATGGACCACTGGTTGTCGACCACGTGGTACAGGTACACCTCGCGCGGCGCGCCGTCCTTCACGCCCCGCACCCAGGTGCCGGCGCAGGTCTTGCCGTGCATGCGCTCGCCCAGCGTCGCCGGGTCGGGCAGACAGGCGGCGACCACGTCCCGGGGCGAGACCGGCACCGGGCCCGCCGCGCTGGGCACGGTGACCGGCGTGGTGCGGTCCAGCTCCAGTCTGTGCAGCGTCTTCAGCGTGTCGACGAACTCGCGGCCCAGGCCGTACTTGAAGGTGACCCGGCGGGCGTCCACCCAGCGGGGGACGAGCAGCACCTCCTCGTGCTCCACGTTGACGCACTCGACCGGGCCGATGCCCTCGGGGAAGTCGAACACCTCCGGCTCGCTGAAGGGCTCGGTGGTGTACCAGCCGCGGTCCGCCTCGTAGACCACCGGGGGGTTCAGACACTCCTCGATGGTGGTCCAGATGTTGAAGGAGGGCGCGAAGTCGGCGCCGTCGACGGTGAGGTTGGCGCCGTCCCGGATGCCGATCTCCTCGATCTCGTCGAAGAGCTCGTCGGCGGCGTACCGCGCGAACACGTCCGACAGACCGGGCTCCACCCCCATGCCGACCAGGGCGAGGCGGCCCGCCTCCGCCCACTCGTCGGCCCGGGCGAACTGGGCGTCGCCGAGCTTGACCCCGCACTCCTCGTAGGGCCGCTCGGGGTGCGGCCGGGACAGGGACATCGCCATGTCGACATAGGTGGCCCCGGCGGTGCGCGCCGCGCCGAACAGGGGCATCACGAAACGCGGGTCGGTGGCGTTGAGCAGCACGTCGCAGCGGTGCCGGGCGAGCAGCGCGGCGACCGCCTCCTCGTCGCCGGCGTCGACGCGCTCGGCGGTGAACCGGTCGTCGCCGTCCAGCGCGGCGACGGCGGCCGCGGCGCGGGCGGGGTCGTGGTCGGCGACCACCATCGCCTCGAGGAACGGACGCCGGGCGGCGATCCGGGTGACGGCGGTACCGACGCCACCGGCGCCCACGAGCAGGACACGCATGACGAGAACTCCCTCGGTCGAAAGGTGTGCGCAAGAGGTGCGCAAGGAGGTGTGCGGAAGAAGGGGGCCCTGTCCGCGATACAACGCCTTCCCCTGCCGTAAGGTCAATGGCGTTGGCATAAGGAGGCGGACGAGGATGCCGAAGGCGGTCGTACCGGAGGAGAAGCGGCGGCGGCGCCGGCCCACCAGGAGCGGCACCGTGCTCTCCGAGCGGCTGATCGTGGACGCCGCGCTGCGGCTGCTGCGCGAGCACGGCAGCAGCGGGCTGACCGCGCGCCGCCTCGGCCTCGCCCTGGACTGCGACCCCAGCACCCTGTACCGCTACTTCCGGGGCATGGACGAGCTGACCCTGGCCATCGGCGACGCGCTGATCGGGGAGGCGCTGCGCGGCTGGACGCCGTCGGGTCGGTGGCGGGCGGACCTGCACGCGATCGGGCTGCGCATCCACGCCGCGTACGTCGCCCATCCGCAGGCGGCGCAGCTCACCGCGAGCCGGGTCACCGGCCGGGCGAACGAACTGGCCGCCGACGAGGCCGTCCTGGACATTCTGCGCACCGCTGGCTTCCCCCTCCCGGAGACGGTCCGCATCTACCACGCCTTCATCGACCAGACACTGGCCTTCGCCGCCCTGGACGCGGCGTCCCTGGCCCTGCCCCGGGCGTCCCAGCGCGCCGACGACGCCAAGTGGGCCTCGACCTACGCCCGGCTCCCCGCCACCACCCACCCCCGCATCGCCGAGGCGGCCCCCCTGCTGACCTCCCACATGCTCACCAGCGCCTACCCGACGGCCCTGGAGATGCTCCTGGACAGCGCGGCGGGCACCTTGGCGGGCCTGGGCACCTGATCCGGCCCCGGTCCGCCCCTCACCTCCTCAACGCCTGCGTGGCCTCCTCGGCGACGGCCTCGGCCACCGCCGCCAGGGCCGGCGAGTCGAGTTTCCACTGCTGCCAGTACAGCGGTACGTCCAGAGGGCGGTCGGGGGCCAGGGGGATCAGACGGCCGGTGTCCAGCAGGGTGCCCGCCTGCGCCTCGGGGACCATGCCCCAGCCGAACCCGGCGGCGACCGCGTCCACGAAACCCTCCGAGGTCGGCACGGCGTGTCGGAGGGGACCCGCGCCGCCGACGCCCCGCCGCAGCCTGCGGACGAACGCGTCCTGGAGATCGTCGCTGCGGTCGAAGGTCATCACCGGCGCCCGCGCCAGCGTCTCGGCCAGGGGCCCGTCCGACAGATGGCGGGCCACGAACTCCGGGCTGGCGGCGGCCAGATAGCGCATGGTGCCCAGGACGCGCACCGAACAGCCGGTCACCGCCTCCGACGACGAGGTGACCGCGGCCATCACGAGCCCCTCGCGCAGGAGTTCCGCCGTACGCGTCTCGTCCTCCCGGTGGAGTTCGAAGCACAGCGGCGGATCCCGCGGCACCCGGGCCAGGGCGGGCAGGAACCAGGTCGCCAGCGAGTCCGCGTTCACCGCGACCGTCACCCGCGTCGGCTCACCGGCCCCGCTCATGCCCAGCTCGGACCGCGTGTCGCGTTCCAGCCGGGCGAGCTGCCGGGCGAACCGGACGACGATCTCACCGGACTCCGTGGGCCGCACCGGCTTGGTGCGCAGCAGCAGGACCCGGCCCGTGCGCTGCTCCAGCGCCTTGACGCGCTGACTGACCGCCGACGGTGTCACATGCAGCACCGCGGCCGCCGCGTCGAAGGTGCCCTCGTCCACCACGGCCAGCAGCGTCCGCACTTGCTCGAGGGGGAGGTCGGTCATCATGAGGTCATCACGAGCGCTAATGGTACGTAAAAATCTTTAGCTGTACGTGCGGTGATCGCCTCCCTAGCCTGGAGGCCATGTCCACCGCACTCGCCGCCGCGGCCGCAGGCTTCGGCACCGGTCTCTCGCTCATCGTCGCCATCGGCGCCCAGAACGCCTTCGTCCTGCGGCAGGGGATCCGCCGCGACGCCGTCCTGGCCGTCGTCGGGATCTGCGCCCTGTCCGACGCCGTCCTCATCGCCCTCGGGGTGGGCGGCGTGGGCGCCCTGGTGGTGGCCTGGCCGGACGCCCTGACCGTGGTCGGGTGGGTCGGCGGCGCGTTCCTGCTCGGCTACGGACTGCTGGCGGCCCGCAGGGTGATCCGGCCCGGCACCGACGCGCTGCGCACCGACGGGGAGGCCGCCGGCTCACGCCGCCGGGCCGTGCTCACCTGCCTCGCCCTCACCTGGCTCAACCCGCACGTCTACCTCGACACGGTCTTCCTGGTCGGTTCCATCGCCGCCGACCGCGGCCCGCTGCGCTGGACCTTCGGCCTCGGGGCCGCCCTCGCCAGTCTGTGCTGGTTCGCCGCCCTGGGCTTCGGCGCCCGCCTGCTCGGCCGCTTCCTGACCCGGCCCGCCGCCTGGCGTGTCCTCGACGGCCTGGTCGCCGCCACGATGGTCACCCTCGGAGTGCTGCTCGTCGCGGGCGCCTGAGTCCGCGATCTGAGATTGCACGTCCAAAAGGGCCGCGTCCCCCCAGGTGCTGCTGAAATAGTGGCCCCCGACCCGAAAGATGTAACGAGCAACCAGGACGCGTGTGGACACCAGCGAGAGCAGCAGCACCGCACCCGAGGCCGGTACCGACGACGGCCCGCATCCCCAGGAAGCGGCCCGGCGCGGCTGGCGCCGCTGGGCGATGGACACCCGCCCCCTGCGCCGCCCCGCCTACCGCCGGCTGTGGTCCTCGACCATCGTGACGGCCGTCGGCAGCCAGCTCACCGCCGTCGCCGTGCCCAAGCAGATCTACGACATCACCGGCTCCTCCGCCTGGGTCGGCTACGCCAGCCTCGCCGGGCTGGTGCCGATGGTGCTGTTCGCGCTGTGGGGCGGCGCCGTCGCCGACACCATGGACCGGCGCAGGCTGCTGCTGATCACCAACACCGGGATCGCCGTCACCTCGGTGCTGTTCTGGCTCCAGGCCGTCTCCGGCCTGGACTCGGTGGCCGTGCTGATGGTGCTGCTCGCCGCCCAGCAGGCGTTCTTCGGCCTCAACGCGCCCGCCCGCAACGCCTCGATCGCCCGGCTGGTCCCGGCGGAGGAACTCGCCGCCGCCAACGCCCTCGGCTCCACGGTCATGCAGACCGGACTGGTCGCGGGCCCGCTGCTCGCGGGCGCCCTGATCCCGGTGATCGGCCTGCCCGAGCTGTATCTGCTCGACGCCCTCGCCCTGTGCGTGACGCTGTGGGCGGTCGTCCGGCTGCCCGCGCTGCCGCCGCTCGCGACCGCCACGGCCAAGCGGGCCGGGGTGCGCGAGATCGCGGAGGGCTTCCGGTACATAGCCGGGCACAAGGTCCTGCTGCTGTCCTTCCTCGCGGATGTCGTCGCGATGGTCTTCGGCATGCCCCGCGCCCTGTTCCCGCAGCTCGCCGCGGAGACGTACGCGTCCTACAGCGAAGGGCTCGCCCTCGGTCTGCTGTTCGCGGCGATCCCCATCGGCGCGGTGCTGGGCGGACTGTTCTCCGGAACGTTCTCCCGGGCCCGTCGGCACGGCTGGATGGTGATCGGCGCGGTCGTCGCCTGGGGCGCCGCGATCACCGGGTTCGGGCTGAGCACGAGCCTGTGGCTCGCGGTGCTGTTCCTGGCCGTCGCCGGCGTCGCCGACATGGTCTCGATGGTCTTCCGCGGGGCGATCCTGCTGTCCGCGGCCACCGACGAGATGCGCGGCCGGATGCAGGGCGTCTTCACGGTCGTCGTCGCGGGCGGACCGCGGCTCGCCGACGTCCTGCACGGCACCGCGGGCGCCGCGTTCGGTCCCCGGGCGGCGGTCGCGGGCGGCGGCCTGCTGGTCGTCACGGTGATGCTGGCCCTGGCGGCCGCGGTACCGGCGCTGCGCCGCTACCGGGTCTGACCGATCCGCCGAGCGCCGCTCACAGCACCCGGCGCCGGTGGGTCCCGTACTGCTCCAGCAGGCGGTTGCGGGTCATCTCCAGCCGGTGGGCGAGGATCTCGGCCACGATCCGTACGAGGGTGACCCCGAGCGCCGGGTCCTCCTCGCACAGCTTCAGCACCGGCTGCGCCTCGAACTCGTAGGCGCGGACCGGGCTGAACGCCTCGGCGCCGAAGTCCCACCGGTACGGCGGGAACAGCCAGGACCAGCCGAGCAGATCACCGGCGCCGAGGCTCGCGACGGTGACGCGCTGCACCGAGGTCACCGGCTGGACGAGGGAGACCGCGCCGGAGCGGACGACCCAGAAACGGTCGGCGTGGCCGCCCGCCTCGAAGATCCGGGCGTCCTCCGGGAAGGAGACCTCCCGGGCCAGCTCCATCAGACGCCGGCGCTGGGGCGGGGGGAGGGCGGTCAGCAGTTTGGTCGCTTTGGTCATGGCGCGGTGCTCCTCGCCGGGCGATCGGTCGCGGTGCTTTCTCCACAGCCCATTTCAGCCGCTGCCGGCCGACCGGGCACCTCGGCGGAGGTGACTTTCGGCGGAAGGGCAGGAAAAAGCCCTGGCTGGACGGGGGAAGCCAGCCAGGGCCGTCAAGGATGGTGTACGAAGGAGGCTGTCGCTCGACCTCGCTCACCGCCTATGGATGAACCGTAAACCATTCTTGGGGATTTCGCGTAGGCGGAACCCGGTCACGTGACCTGTTTCACTTCGCGCGGTCAGCGCCGCACGCCCGCCCGGCCCGGCGTCACGATCTCGTCCAGCGCTCTGAGCACCGCCTCGTACGCCAGACTCCGCACCCGCGCCTCGCGCGCCGCGTCCGGATCGGCCCGCTCCAGTTCCCCGCTCCGGGCCCGCCAGGCGCGCAGCTCCTCGCGCGCACAGGCCCTCGCGCGCTGGATGCGCCGCAGCAGTTCGCCCGAGTCCACGACATCGGTCATGTCTGATGTGTACCCCGCGGCGGCGGCTTGACGACGCTTCGCGGATCCGCATGTTTGGCGTCCGCCCGCGCGGCCAGCCGAAGAGAGAGGGCCCGCGCCGCCCGGGGGAGAGCGCACCGGTGGACCGGCGGCCCCTCGTCCCCTCGACTCGATCCTCGACCGATCCACCGACTCATATCCATCAGCACGGGACTGCCAGGGAGCGAAAGGATGCGTGTCAACGACTCGACCGACCCCGCGGACGTACACGACGCACCGGACGGCACCGGGCCATGTGCCGGGGCGGGCCCCTGCCGGCCCGCCGACGTCCGACGGGCCGTCCGACGGGCGGTGACCGGGCGGTGCGCGGGCGGCGGCTGTCCGTACGACGAGGCGGCCCTCTCCGACGCGCTGCTCGTCGCGTCGGAACTCACCACCAACGCCATCCTGCACGGCGGCGGGGTCACCGCGTTCGACGTGGACCTCGACGGGCGGTCCGTGCGGGTCTCCGTCAGCGACCGCAGCGACCGGATGCCGGTGGCCGTCGACCCGCTGGACGAGCAGGGACGCACCCGGGTCCACGGCCGGGGCTGGCCGATCGTGTGCCGGCTGGCCCGGGACGTACGGGTGTCCGACATGCCCTGCGGGGGCAAGCGCATCACCGCCGTCGTCCCCGTGTTCTGAAGATCTCTCTCCACGGGCCGGGTCGCGCGATCCCGGCCGACGGGCCGCAATGCCGAACCCCGAGCGGGTTTGGTCCTCCGGTGGCAGGGCAGGCGGAGGTTCGTGCTTCGGACCGGAGGCGCGCCGACGGGAGTGGTGTGTCCGCTCCGGGGCGCTTCTTCTGCCCCGGACGGCGGCGGCCCTCCCCAGGTCTATCCCCGAGACGACCGATCAGGAGCCGATTCCGCATGCTCATCGACACGTCGACCAGCCGTCCCGCAGTATCCGCCCACTCCGCGACGCGGACCCGCAGGTCCCACGACGACGCCCCCGACACCGCCCGGCTGTTCGAGCGGCTGACCACGCTGGAGGAGGGGCCCGAACGGGACGCCGTGCGCGACAGGATCGTCACCGCCTGGCTGCCCATGGCCCACCGCATCGCCGGCCGGTTCCGCGACCGCGGCGAGGCCGTCGAGGACCTGCGGCAGGTGGCCGCACTCGGCCTGGTGAAGGCCGTCGACCGTTTCGACCCGGAGCGCGGCGCCTTCGAGAGCTACGCCGTGCCCACCATCACCGGTGAGATCAAGCGGCACTTCCGCGACCGGATGTGGGCGCTGCGCGTCCCCCGCCGGGTCCAGGAACTGCGCAACAAGGTACGGATCGCCCGCCGCGAACTCACCCAGAGCCCGGGCTCCCCCGAGCCCTCGGTCGCCGACCTCGCCGCCCACACGGGCCTGACCGAGGAGGAGGTCGGCGCCGGTCTGGAGGCCCTGGAGAGCTTCAGCACCCTCTCGCTGGACGCCGAACTCCGCACCGACGACGAGGGATACAGCCTCGCCGACACCCTGGGCGGCCCGGACGTCTCGTACGACACCGTCATCGACCGCGAGTCCGCCAAGCAGGGCCTGCGCAGCCTGCCCGAACGCGAACGCGCCATCCTCTACATGCGCTTCTTCGAGGACATGACCCAGAGCCGGATCGCCGACCGGCTGGGCATCTCCCAGATGCACGTCTCCCGCCTCATCAGCCGCAGCTGCGAGCGGGTCCGCGCGGAGGCCCTGGGACACCGCACCGACGGCGGCGCCTGAACGGCCCCGACGGCGACACACCGACACACGAAGCAGAAGGAGAGGACCCCGCTGATGCTGAGACCCCATCCCGCCGTGCTGCGCCTGCTCGTCGAGGAGTACGAGGCGCTCACCGCACCCGGCGGCCCCGCGGCGCGGGCCCGCGCGCAGGATCTCGCGTACACCCTGTGCGTCTCCACCGGGACACGGGACGTGGGTTTCGCCCTGCGGACGGCCAAGGACTGGCTCACCGCGGCCGAGACCTCGGCCGCGACGGAATCCCCGCGTCCGGACGAGGATCCGCACGTGTACGCGTGAGGGTCCCGGGCAGGCGTGCCGGAGCGACCGCGCGTCGGCGGTCGTACGACGCCGACCGGACGGAGATCCCATGACCGCGGCCGCAGCAGGGACGGCGGACGAGGACCCCGAGCGCCGGGAGGTGCTCCGGCTGCGCGCCGAGGTCCGCGATCTGCGCGCCCGGATCCGCACCCACCCGCTCATCTCGCAGGCCCAGGGCATGCTCCAGGAACGCTATGTCCTGCCCGACGCGGACGGCGCGTTCGCGCTCCTGCGGCGCGCCTCGCAGCGGTACAACGTCAAGATGCGCACCCTGGCCGGGGCCGTGGTCACCACGCCCCGGCCGGACGCTCGGACGGTGCTGTGGTTCCCGCAGCGGGTGCGCCGGCCCGAGCCGCCGCTCGACTGCATGGAGCAGGTACCGTCGGGCGGCCGCAGCCGGGGCGCGGTGCTGGGCGCCGTGCTGGACCGGACGCTCGACGTGGTCGGCACCGACATGGGCAATGTGCAGACCGTCGACCGGGTGAGCGGACAGCTGCGCATCGAGCGGCACACCGGGCTGACGGAGGACTTCCTCGACTTCTTCGCGTACGTCGGGGAGGAGGGCACCTCCTGCGCCAAGGCCGCCCGCGACGTCGCCCAGGTGACCGTGCGGGACGTGGAGAGCGACCCGGTGTTCACCGAGCCCGCCCGCGAGGCGATCCTCGCCGCCGGCAGCAGGGCCTGCCACAGCGTGCCCCTGACCGCGCGGTCCGGGGTGTGCGTCGGCATGGTCTCGGCCCACGTCGACCGCCCGCTGGACGTCCTGCGCACCCCCCAGCTCAGGGCACTCGGCGCGTTGGGCGCCGAGGCGGGGCGCTGGCTGGCCTGGCACGAGCGCACGGTCCTGCTCGACGCCCTGGAATACCTGCACGCCCTGGGCCGCACCCAGCGGGCGGCCCGGCTCGGGAGCGGCTGAGCGCCGAGGGCCGCCTCACCCGCGGCCGGGTGTGTCCGGCGCCCGACGGGGCAGCCGGACCAACGACAACCAGGGGAGGACGGATGAACGCAGGCGCGCTGATGCGCGACGGCAGAGCCGAGGCCGAGCGGGCCGCACGCGGATCCGTGGTGAAGGGGGCCGCGCGAGCCGGCTTCACCGCACGCGGTGTGATCTATCTGCTCGTCGGGGTGCTCGCCCTGCGGATCGCCTTCGGGCGGTCCGGGCGGCAGGCCGACCGGCAGGGCGCCCTCGGCGAGATGGCGCGGCAGCCCTTCGGCGCCGTGCTGCTGTGGGCGCTGGGGGTCGGACTGGCCGGGATGGCCCTGTGGCGGCTCTCCGAGGCGGTCTTCGGTGCGGCCGGGCCCGACGGACGCAGCGCCGGGAAACGGCTGCTCGCCCTCGCCCGGTGCGGGTTCTACTCCTTCGTGGCCTCCTCCGTGCTGGCGCTCGCCGCCGGCTCGGGCAGCGGCGGCGGCTCCAGCGACCGGCAGTCCAGGGACGTCACCGCCCGGCTGCTCCAGGTGTCGGCGGGGCAGTGGCTCGTGGGCGCCGCGGGGGCCGGGATCATCGTGGCCGGTGTGTGGATCGGCGGCCGTGCCGTCACCCGGGCCTACCACGAGAAGATGCGGCTGGGCGCGATGTCCCCGCGCACCCGGCGGCTGGTGGACGTCACCGGCGTGGGCGGGGGAGCGGCCCGCGGCCTGGTGTTCGCCGGCGTCGGCGCCTCCGCCGTCCACGCCGCCCTCGACTACGACCCCGAGCACGCCAAGGGGCTCGACGACACGCTCCGCTCGTTCGCCCACACGCCCGCCGGACCGGGGCTGCTGGCCGGTGTCGCGGCCGGTCTCGTCCTGTTCGGACTGTTCTCCTTCGCGATGGCCCGCTGGCGCAGGGTCTGAGGCCCGGAGGCCGGGGAACCCGGGACACATGAACGAATCCGAGTTCCCGCCGGACGCACGGCCCGTCGACATGTACCTCGACCTCCTGCGCCTCCGCATGGACGACGAGGACTACCGACTGCTGATGAGGATCGTCGCCCCGGCGTTGCGCGCCCTGGACGAACAACCACCGGAGAGTCTCGACTTCGCCCTGGACCCGGACGACGGCGACGAGCTGCCCCCCGAGATCCGCGACGAGGCCGCGCTGGTCATCGCCACCGCCCTCACCGGCCGGCTGGACAACCAGCTCGTCGAGATCCACGTGGACGGCACCGGCCCGGTCCGGGTGGTCACCGACGCGGCCACCGCCGAGGATCCGGTCCGTCTCGCCGAGATCGCCGGCTGCATCCGGCAGCGGCAGCACGACACCGAGGAACTGCGCGGCATCGCCGCCGTGAGCGACCTGCCCACCGACTTCTGACCGGTCACCCCGGCCGGGCGACCGGCACCCCGAGCGGTCGCGCCAGCCCCAGCACCGCCTCGTCCAGCCGCTGCAGATGCCGCAGCACCCGGTCGGTGACCCGGCCGTAGCGGGGGGTGGCGAGTCCGCCCGGCTTCAGCAGCGAGGCGATGCTCGGCCCGGTGAGCACCTCGGCCGTGGTGGGCTCGCCTGCGACCCGGGCGGCGATCGCGCCGATGTTGTGCAGGATCCGCCGTCCGGCCCCGCGCAGCCGGGGATCCGCCGCGATCGACGGATGCGTCGGCAGCAGCTCCGCCGTCGCGGCCAGCGACCGAGCGTGGTACGCGCAGGTCTCCAGCAGGGCGACCACGTACCGCGCGGTGTCCCGCCGGGTCCGCAGCGGGGTCACCGGATGCGTCAGCGGCTGAGTGGCGGCCCGCAGATCCGCCAGCGCCCGGTCCAGGTCCCGGGCCCGGTCCAGCAGGTCGGCCGGCGGCCCGCCGCTGAGCTGGTCGACGGCGTCCGAGGTGACGTCGGTGAGCCGGTCGAGGACGGTCGTCAGCAGCTCGTTCGTCCGCCGGTCCGTCCTCACCGGCAGCACCAGCGCCGCCGCGACCACCCCGCAGACCGCCCCCAGCGCGGTCTCCTCGATCCGCAGCACCAGCACCGACAGGCTGTAGGTGTGCAGCAGCGTGTACAGCACCCCCAGCGCCGCCGTGACGAAGAACGACATCAGCGTGTACGACAGCGGCGCGGTGTAGAACATCGCGAACACGCACAGCAGCACCACCGCGAACGCCGTCCCCGTGTGATGGCCGACGATCCCCGCGAGCAGGATGCCCGCGACGACCCCGAGCACGGTGCCCAGCAGCCGGCGGTAGCCCTTGACCAGGATCTCCCCGGTGGACGCGGTGTTGAGGAACACGATCCAGCAGGTCAGCACCGCCCAGTACCAGCGGTGCGCGGACAGCAGCTCGCCGCCCGCCATGGCCAGCGACGAGCCGACCGCGACCTGCACCGCGGCCCGGGTGGTAGGCCGGCGCAGCCCCTTCTCGTCCTGGTCCTCCTGCTGGTCCTCCTCCTCGGCGGCGATGGCCACGTCCTCCGCGTCCAGCTCCTCCCGGGAGCGCGCCGTCTCGAGGCTGTCCCCTGACTCGTCCTGCGGCCCGTCCAGCGCGATCCGCAGCCCCAGCACCGCCCGCGCCGCCTCACCGAGCCCCCGGAAGACGTCCTGCACGTCCGGCGACGCCTGCGGCAGGTTCTCCTCGTCGCGGTAGCCGAGCAGCCGGTTGCGCACCCCCGCCGTGGCCGCGCCGTCCGCCGCGGGCTGCCGTACGAGCAGTCGCAGGGCCGTCAGATCCCGGCGCAGGGTGTCGAGCGCGTCGTCGCGCACCGGCAGATGACCGCCCTCGGGCAGCGGTGCCCCGGGCAGATGCAGGGTCAGGGTGTCCGCCCGCTCCGTACCGCGCGCCGTCAGCAGCATCAGCCCCAGCCGCTCGGCGGTGATCTCCGCGTCGGCGATCCGGCGCTGCACCAGCCGGGCCACCGCCTCGTCCGAGGTGCCCTCCTCCAGCCTCCCCTGGATCATCATGGCCGTCTCGTGCAGCCGCGCGGTGCCCTCGCGGGCGTGCTCCAGCGCCCTGTCCACCTCGTCCGGTCCGGCGTCCAGCAGCTCGAGCTGGGCGTCGATGAGCTGCGCCAGCCGGGCCCGGAACGCCTGCCGCAGCCGTTCCAGGATCCCCGCCGGGGTCTGCGGCACCAGCGCGAACCGCGCGACGGCACTGCAGACGAACGCCAGGGCGATCACCCCGCAGAACCCGGCCAGGTTCTCGGTGGTGACCCCGACGAACAGGGCCAGGAAGTAGACCTGGAAGCCGACCAGCCCCAGGGTGGTGCCCCGGTCGCCGAACCGGCGGCCGTACACCGCGCAGAAGATGAGCACGACGAAGAAGACGTCACCGGCCACCTGCCGGGTGGCGAACAGCGCCGCCACCGACACCGAGGCGAGCGCCACCGCGAGCCCCAGCGCCAGGGTGACCGCCTGCCGGGGCCGCTGCTTCTCGCGGATCGCGAAGGTGGCGACCATCGCCGCGATGGCCCCGGCGACCAGATGCTGGACGTCCGCGCCCAGCAGCGAGAGCACGGCCAGCGTCAGCGAGATCGCGGCCACCGTCCGCAGCCCCGCCGCCAGCCGCAGCAGCCCCGGGTCGGACGCGGCGACCCGGTCCCGCCACCGGGCCGCCGCGCTCACCCCCGCTGCCGTCACCCGGACCCGGGACCCGAGCCCTCGACCTGCGCCCGCACCTGCTCGGGCGTCAGATAGCTGTCCGTGTACTCGAAGTCCTTCAGCCGGGCGGCCCGGCGCGCCTGGAACCCGGTGCGCACGAAATCGTCGCCCGCGATCGCGTTCAGCGTCCAGTTCGTCAGCACCCGCGCCTTGGCCACGCCCGTGCGCAGCGCCGACCAGTGGTAGCCGCGCGCCACGGCCTGCGCGGGCAGCCCCCGCAGCTCGATGCCGAGCGGCTTGGACACGGCGTCCGTGCCGCCGAGGTCGACGACCAGACCGAGGTCCTTGTGCACGTACGGCCGCGTCGACTGCCCGCGCAGGGTCGCGATGACGTTGTCGGCGACCACCTTGCCCTGCCGCATCGCGTGCTGCGCGGTGGGCGGGCAGACCGCGCCCGGGTCGCCCTTCGCCTCGTCCGGCACGGCGGCGGCGTCACCGAGGGCGAACACCCCGTCGTGGTCCGGCAGGTTCATGTGCGAGGTCACCGCGAGCCGCCCGCGCACGGTCTCGGCGCCGAGCGTGGCGATCAGCGGGCTCGCCACCACCCCGGCCGTCCAGATCAGGGTGCGGGTCGGGATCACCCGGCCGTCGGTGAAGGTGACCTCCTCCGGTCCCGCCTTCGCGATGGACACACCCAGCGAGATGTCGATGCCGCGCCGGCGCAGCACCTCCTGCGCGCTGCGGCCCAGCTTGTCGCCGAGCTCCGGCATCAACTTGGGCGCGATGTCGATGAGATGCCACTTGATCAGGTCCGGGTCCAGCCGCGGATAGCGCCTGACCGCGTTGTGCGTGAGCATCTGCAGACAGGCGGCGGTCTCGGTGCCCGCGTAGCCGCCGCCCACGACCACGAACTGGAGCCGGGAGGCCCGCTCGGCGGGGTCGTGGCTGGCGTCGGCGAGGTCGAGCTGGGAGATGACGTGGTCACGGATGTACGCGGCCTCGGCGAGCGTCTTCATGCCGAAGGCGTGCTCGGTCAGCCCGGGGATGTCGAAGGTGCGGGTCACACTGCCGGGAGCCAGCACGATGTAGTCGTACGGCTCGTTGACGATCTCGTCGGTGATGGTGCGGATGACGCAGACCTTCGCCTTCAGGTCCACGCCGATGGCGCCGCCCGGGATGATCCGGGTGCGGTACTTCTTGCTGCGGCGCAGCGACAGGGCGATCGACTGGGGCGTCAGCACCCCGGAGGCGACCTGCGGCAGCAGCGGCAGATAGAGCTGGTAGGCGAACGGCGTCACCAGAGTGATCTCGGCTTCCGTACCGGCGAGCCTGCGTTCCAGACGTCGAACGCATCCCACTCCGGCGAAGCCCGCGCCCACCACCAGGATCCTGGGTCGTGTCACGGTGTCCATCCCTTTCTGCGGCTCCAGGCGGTCTGCCCGACGTCATGCGCGTGCCCTCCCGCGAGCCTTTCGCACCCCATCGATCCCACCGCGCCCGGACGGGTTCCGCCAGCCGGGCGAGGCATGCAGACGAACGTTTCTGCTGAGGCTCCCGTCGTACCCCGCGCAAGGGCCGTGTACGCCCGGTACCTCCGGGTAGGCCGACGTACATGACAAGTGCGCCCGCCGGAGGTTGCTGACGTGGAGTGCGCGCGGGACTCCGACGACCGAGGGGGCCGGGAGACGGCGGCGCGGCACATGGCCGACGCGGTGGAGTCCCTGGTCGCCTGCTGGCTCGCGGCGGCCGAGGAGGCCGTGCCCCGGCTGCCGGCCCGGCAGCTCCTCGCGCTCAGGACGGTCCGGCGCAGACCGGAGCTCAATGTGACGGCGCTCGCCGAGGACCTCGGCATAGGGGTGCCCACGGCGAGCAGGCTCTGCGACCGGCTGGAGGCCGCGGGCCTGCTGGAGCGGACCGTGCAGCCGCGCAACCGGCGCGAGGTGCAGCTCGTGCTGACGGCGTACGGGCGCCGGGTCCTCACGGACGTGACCGAGCGACGGGTGCGGCGGCTCGCCGCCGTGTTCGCCGGCATGACCCCCGCCCAGCGCACCGCCCTGGAACAGGGGCTCCACGCCTTCCGGCACGCGCACACCCGGGACGGCTGACGCCGGTCCCTCGTCAGCGCCCCCCGGCCGCCGGGGCGGCGCCGTCGAGGTGGCACAGCAGCAGACACACGTCGTCGTCGCGCTCGGAGTCGCTCAGCATCGGGTCCAGGATCCGCTCCGCGGAACCGTCCAGATCCGCCTCCAGCTCCGCCGTGCGGAAGCCGCCGAGGGTGGACGCGAGCCGCTCGATGCCCGGGTCTATGCCCTGGGCGCGCCGCTCGACCAGCCCGTCCGTGTACAGCGCCAGCGTCGATCCGGGCGCCACCGGGACCGTGTGGTCGGCGATCTCCTGGTGCAGCGGGATGCCGAGCATCGCCCCGGGCTTGGCGTCCAGGGTGCGCACCCGCCCGTCCGGACCGCGCAGCACCGGCGGCGGATGACCCGCGGCGGCCCAGGTCAGCGACGGCTCGCCGGGCCGGAGGCGGGCGATCACGGCGGTGGCGTAGAGATCGGGCTGCAGATGGTGCAGGAAGAGGTGCAGCCGGGTCAGCAACCGCCCCGGGCTGCCGGTGTCGACGGCGTAGGCGCGCAGCGCGGTGCGCAGCTGGCTCATCATCACGGCCGCGTGCAGCCCGTGCCCGGTGACGTCCCCGATGACGACGATCAGACTGCCGTCCGGGCGGCGGAACGCGTCGTACCAGTCGCCGCCGATGTTCAGCCCATAGGTGGCGGGCAGATAGCGGGCCGCCAGCCGCAGGCCCGGGGTGCTGGGCAGGTCGGTCAGCAGGGCCCGCTGCAGGGTCTCGGCGATGTCCTGGTTGTGTTCGAACCGGCGCGCGTTGTCCAGGGCGGTGCTCGCCCGCCGCGTCAGCTCCACCAGCATCACCGCGTCGTCCGGGTCCCACCGCGCACCGGGCGGGGTGAGCGTGAGCACGCCGAGCGGGGCACGCCGGGTCGCCAGCGGCACGCACAGCATCGGCCGGGTGGGGTCCAGCGCGGACGGCGGGTGGTCGTCGACGCCCGGCAGCCCTCCGGGGTGCGCCGCCGCGTACTGGGGGCGTCCCGTGCGGGCGGCGAGCACGGCCGCCGCCGGGTGCGCGGCCCGCTCCTGACGGTCGTCCTCGGCGTCGAACACCCAGACGTCGACGGTGCGGGCGTACTCGGGCACCAGCAGCTCGGGCAGCCGCCGCACGATCTGCTCCTGGTTGAGGGACGCCGTCAGCGAGGCGCTGGCGTCCGCCAGGAACGTCAGCCTGCGGCGGGCGCTCTCCGCCTCCCGGCGGGCCGTGCGCTCCGCCGAGAACGCCTCGCGCTGGGCCCGCCCGGCGGCGTCCAGCTCCGCGTGCAGGGCCAGCACACCCTGGTTGGTCTGGTGCAGCTCCTCGCGGTGGAAGCCGACGAGCTCCTCCTGCTCGGCGAGCCTCTCCAGGACCAGGCAGGTGTCCTCGTCGGCCCCCAGCAGGGCCTCCGCGAGCAGCGAAGGATCGTCCGCGACCTCGGTGCACACGACGGCGTCCGACGGCTCCGGGCAGGGCGCCGACGTACGCCACACGCGCTCCCCGGCCCCGGACAGGGGCAGGACCTCCAGAGCGAGCAGACCGTCGGCGGCCCGCGCGGTGAGCCGCCAGTCGCCGCCCTTGGTCAGACACTGGCGCAGCCGACCGCTGAGCGCGGCCGAGAGCCGGGCGCGCTCCACCGGCGGCACGCCGTACGCGGCCGCCAGACGGGCGGTGGCGATCCGGGCGCGGGCCGCGTCGGTGACGGTGGTGATCTGCCAGGTGTGCGTCATGGAAGGTCCGGCGGGTCGGGGGACAGGACGGCCACCGCGGTGTCGTCGCGCACCGGGCGCGCGGAGCTTCCGGCGTCGCGCACGGTGACGGCGGCGGTGACGGCGGGGTCGGCGGTGAGCAGCCCGGGCCCGGACGGCGGCACCCAGCGGCTGGGCAGCCCGTCGCTGTGCAGGATCAGCAGCCGGTCCGCCGCCCAGGGCACCTCGGTCTCCGGCACGGTCGTGGGCCGGTGGACGCCGACGATGCCCGGCCGCGACACCAGGGGGCGCCAGCCGCCGCCCTCGTACAGCCGGGCCCCTATGTTGCCGACTCCCGCGAACGTCAGCCGCGCGGCCCGCAGGTCGAGCTGGGCCACCGCGACGGCCGCGCCCCGGGTGCCGCGCAGCGCCGTGTCGAGTCGGCGGATCTGCTCGGCGGGGGAGAGGCGGGCGCAGCGGCGCAGTTCCTCGGCCGCCGCCGTCGAGGCGCGGGCCGCCTCGGGGCCGTGCCCGAGCCCGTCGGCCAGCATCAGGGTGAGCCGATCGGACGCGTGGACGCAGGTCCACAGGTCGCCGGAGTACGCCGCGCCCGCGAAGGGCACGTTGATCCCGCCGGCCCGCGCACCGACGGGGGGCTGCCTCGACGGGGCGCCGATCCGGGCGACGGCGACGGTGCCGCGGCCGGGGGAGCCGTGCAGACCGAAGGCGTCGGCCAGCCGGCGGCAGGTGCCGAGCCCGGCGCCGAGGGAACCCGTCGTGGAGAACCCGTCCACGAGGGCGGCGCGCACGTCCGCGATGCCCGGGCCGTGGTCGACCGACGCTATCTGCACCGTGGGGGAGGCGCCCTGTCCGGTGGGCGGCGCCACCGCCTCCACCAGGAGCCGGCCACCGCCGCCGTGCTTGAGGAGGTTGGTCGCCAGCTCCGTCGCGACCAGGGCGGCGGCCGAGGTGCGCGACTCGTCCAGACCCGCCAGCGCCGCCGCGTCCTGTGCGGCGACCCGGGCGTCGCGCACCCGTGTCGAGTCCTGCACCGGTACGTCCCACACCCGCGCCATCAGGACCCCTCGCGCTGCCGGGGAGCGCGTGCCGTCCACGAGGTCACCGTGACGGTGGTGCCGGCCCCGGGCGTGCTGTCGATGGCGAAGTCGTGCACCAGCCGGCGCGCCCCGCCGAGCCCGAGCCCCAGCCCGTCCCCGGAGGTGTAGCCGTCGCTGAGCGCCCGCTCCAGGTCGGCGATGCCCGGTCCCCGGTCGGTGAACGTGAGCCGCAGCCCCTGCCGGGGACCGTCGGCGACCGGGACGGCCTCCACCTCGCCGCCACCGCCGTACACCAGGGTGTTGCGGGCCAGTTCGCTGGCCGCGGTGACCAGCTTGGTCTGGTCCACGAGGCCGAAACCGAGCGTGGCGGACGCCTGGCGCACATGCTGGCGGACCCGGACCAGATCCAGGTCGGAGCGGATCGGCAGCCGGGCCGCGACACCCGCGGCGGCCGCGCTCACCGGGCGTCCCGGTAGGGGCCGCCGGGCCGGGCCGCGTCCGCGCGGCCGAGCAGTTCCAGGGCCGCCTCGGTGTTCAGAGCGGTCCGCAGCCCCGGCAGGGTCAGCCCGAGCTCCACCAGGGTGAGGGCGACCGCGGGCCGCATCCCCGCCACCACGGTCCGCGCCGCCAGCAGCCGCGCGTGCTCCGCGATCTCGGCCAGCACCCGGCCGAGGAAGGAGTCGACGATCTCGACGCCCGAGATGTCGATGACCACACCGGTCACCCGGCTGTTCACGATCGCCTCCGCGATGTCCTGCTGGAGCCGCGCGGCCATGCCGTCGTGCAGATCGCCCTGGAGGGTCACCAGCAGGACGTCGCCGAGTCTGAGCACCGGCACGGAGACCGCACCGAGCTGCGGGAAGTCGTCGTTCACCTCGGGTCCGCACCGCCGGGCGCCGACCGCACGATGTCCGCGCCCAGCCGGTGCAGCGCGTACGCGAGGGCGTCGGCGAGGCTCGCCCGGGTGATCACCGTTCCCAGGTCGAGGCCGAGGTGGACGATGGTCTGCGCGATGGCCGGCCGGATGCCCGAGACGACGCACTCCGCGCCCATGAGCCGGACCGCCGCCACGGTCTTCATCAGATGCTGCGCGACCAGGGAGTCCACGGTCGGCACACCGGTGATGTCCAGGATCGCGAACCGGGCCTGCTCGTCGACCACCGACTCCAGCAGTGTCTCCATCACGACCTGGCTGCGGGCGCTGTCCAGCGTCCCGATCAGCGGCACCGCCACGATCCCGTCCCACAGCCGGATGACCGGCGTGGCCACCTCCAGGAGCTGGAGCCGCTGCCGGTCGATGAGGGCCTCGCCCTCGGTGAGCGCCGTCTCCATCACCACCAGCCGCAGGGTGCCCATCAGGACGGTCAGCGCCGTCGTGCACGCCCGCACGTGCTCGGCCGAGGCGTCCGGCAGCTCCGCCACGAGCAGATCGGCGGCGGGCACCCGCAGGGCGTCCACCTCGGTCGACACCCGGGACGGGGTGAGCCCGGTGCGGGCACGGGCCGCCGCCATCCGGGACAGCTGTTCGCGCACGAGGGTGAAGCCGGGGTCCGCGGGGTCCTCCACGCGTCCGCTCAGCGACACCTGGGCCAGGGCGTCGAGCACGACCCGCCCGGCCTCCACCGCCTCGTCCCGGGCGACGGTGAACACCGTGCGGAACAGGGGTTCGTCGGCCCAGCGCTGGGCGAGCTGTTCCCGCCGTCGGCGCAGGAACGCCCCGACCTCGCTCTCGGGTGCCGTGTCGGGTACGGCCGTGTCGTGCTCCGGCAACCTGCCTCACTCCTCGTCTGCGTCGTGCCGCTGCTGGTCAGGGGGCGCCGGACGGGGACGCGGGGGCTTGCCGAACCAGTCGAGGCACACCACCAGCGCGTCGTCGTCCGGCTCGGGTCTGCCCCGGTGCCCGGAGAGTTCGCGCAGGACCGCGGCCGGCACCTCCGCCGCCGGCAGCAGGGCTGCGGAGTTCACCGCCCGGGCCAGCGCCCGCTCGCCGTAGATCTCCCCGCCGGGCCCGGGCACCGCGTGGACGCCGTCGCTGACGAACAGCAGCCGGTCGCCCGGCTCCAGGACGAACTCCTGGGCCACGTAGTCCGTCTCCTCGAACATGCCGAGCGGAAGCTGTGCCTCCAGGTCCACGGCGGTCAGCACCCGGTCGCGCAGCAGCAGCATCCGCGGCGACCCCGCGTCCACCACCTGCATCCGTCCCGTGGACAGCTCGATGTCCACCAGCAGCACGGACAGATGCGCCTCGCCCCGGTAGTGGGCGTGGATCGCCTGGTCCGCCAGCGCCGCCTGGTCCGCGATCGGGATGCCCGCGCGGCGGGCGTTGCGCAGCGCGTTGATGCCCAGCCCGGTCAGCAGGGACGCCTCGATGCCCTCGCCCATGCCGTTGGTGACGTACACCATCAGATGGTCCGCGGACGCCGACCAGTCGAAGTTGTCGCCGTGGATCGCGTACGCCGGCTCCAGCTGGGCACCGAGCGCGTAGGCGTCCCGGGCGCAGGACCGCGCCGGGAGGAGCTGCCACTGCATCTCCGCCGCGAGCGTCAGCCGGTCGGTGCGGCGGGCCTGGAGATAGCGGTCGGTGTCGCGTTCGGCGACCAGCAGCTCATGGCCCAGCAGCCGCGCCAGCTCGGCGAGTTCGCAGATCCGGTCGGGTCCGGCGGCCTCGGCGGGCAGCGTCACGGACAGCACGCCCAGCCGGTCCCCGCGCACGGTGACGGGCAGATGCGCGCACACCCGGCCGCCGTCGAGCCGCTCGACCTGGGGCTCCTGGGCGCCGTAGGCCCGTCCGAGGGCGCCGGCGCGTACGGGGACGGGCTCGGGGGCGACGCCGTGCGGCGTGGGGGAGACGGGGAGCAGGACGGCGGCGCCGTAGTCGGCCAGCCACAACTCGGCCGTCTCGGCGGCGTAATGGGCGCAGAGCACCTCGCGCAGGGCCTCGGGGACCTCGTGCGCGGCGGCGGAGCGCAGGGCGCGCCCGGCGGTCACGAGCCGGTTCACGATGTCGGTCACGCCTTTCTTCGGGAGGGGCCGCAAGGGGCCGAGGGGGCCGTGGTGACGCGTGTGCCGGGCGGTGACCGGCGGGGGCGGGCTGACAGCGTCCGCGAAGCCTGCGAGAGTGGGTCCGTGATGTCCCCCTCCTCGCGCTCCTCGCGTCCGCAGCCCCACGAGGTCGCGCGTGTGACCTCGGAGGCGGCCGAGCTGCTGGAGGTCCTGTGGGGCCGTGCCTCCACGGCCCCGGTCTCCGCCTCCCAGCTGCGCGTGCTGTTCATCCTGGAGCACAACGAAGGCATCAACCTGCGGACACTCGCCGACCACCTGGGCTCCACACCGCCGTCCACCAGCAGGCTGTGCGACCGGCTGCAGGCCGTGGGGTTCGTCGAGCGCAGGGCGGCCGTGAACAGCCGTCGCGAACTCCAGCTCTTCCTGAGCCGGCGCGGACGGGCGTTCCTCACCGATCTGCGCGCACGGCGCGAGAGCGCCCTCCAGGCGGTCCTGGAGCAGATGCCGGCCGCGCAGCGCGACGCGCTGCTTCGGGGCCTGGAGGCCTTCTGCGTCGCCGCGGCCGAGCAGATCCACGAGACGACCGGCCCGGTCGACGCGGCCACGGCCTGAGGATCTCCGGCGCCCGCTGCGGGCCGCCGCCGCGCGCCACGGGTGGTCGTCGTCGCCCACCGGCACATCCGTGATCCCTCCCGCGTGACTGCCTCGCACACTTTGTTGCCTCATGCTGACAGTTGTCAAATGGCAACTGTTGCCCGAAGGTGCCCGCACACCTGCGCGTTTCCGCCAGGTGCGGCGCGGCACCCGCGTTCAGGCCTCCGGGTCGGTCCCTGCCCCGCCCCGGTCGATGAGCGCCAGCGCGTCGGCGACCTCGTCCGAGATCGGCACCGTGAGGCTGACCCCGGTGAGGTCGAGCACCCTCCGCACGGCGGGGGCCGGAGCTATGACATGGACACTGCCAGGCAGATCGCGGGCCTCGTGGTACACGCGCAGGATGATGTTCATCCCGGACGAGTCCATGAAGGGCACGCCGGACAGCTCGAGCAGGAAGTGCCGGCGGCCGTGGTGGAGCTGGTTCGCCAGCTGCGCCTGGAGCTCGGTCGCGGTGTCGAGGTCCAGATGGCCTTCGACCGTGACCAGTGCGACGTCCTCGCGGATCACGTCGACCTCGACGGACAGGGGTTGCTGGGCGGTGGACACGACTACCTCCGAAAGCTGACGGTCGGGGCCGGTCGCCCCGACGGACGGCTGCGCAGCGGGGGGCGACGGACGGGGGTTCCTCCGGCGGCTGCGGCCTTCTTCTCGCGCCGAGCGGCTACCCCGGAACCCGCCCCTCATGCCCGCGACGCCGATCACGGACCGGTCCGCTTCCGGGTATCGGGGACACCCGGCCCGTCCGGCCCGGTATGCGGACGCGTCGGCCGGGTAGCCGCTGCGGAAGAACCCCTGAGAAAGGAGCGACGTGACCGACACGATCCACCCCCACCCACGCGACCTCTCCGCCCCGGGGACGCCGTGACCGGCCCGTGGGGCTGTCCGGCGTGAAGGGCGACGAGCTCGCGACGAGGGAACCGGCGGTCGCGCCGCCGGCGACGGCCGCGGCGGCGCGGGACCACGCCCGTGCGGTGGTCGACGCCCACGGCCGAGCGCGCGGCCGGTCGCCGCACGAGCGGGACCTGATCGACCTGCTGCTCGTCGTCTCCGAACTCGTGACCAACGCGATCCGGCACGGCGGCGGTCTGGTGGGCTTCGTGGTGACGCCGACGCCCGACGGCGTACGGCTCGCCGTGCAGGACCGCAGCGATGTGGTGCCGCCCGTCGCCTACGGGACGGGAGAACTGCCGGCCCTCCACCAGGGCAGCGGCTACGGCTGGCCCCTGATCATCCGGCTCTCCCGCCGCATCTCGATCGAGCGGCGCGCGGACGGCGGGAAGACGATCCGTGTGCTGGTGCCGCTGCGCCTCACCCCGGAGAACGGCCTCACCAGGGCAGGAAGACGTGAACCTCCTTCCCCGTTCCGTCCGGCACCACGCTGACCTGCGTACACAGGGTCTCGATCAGATACCAGCCGATGCCGCCGCTCCCGGTGTCCGGCCGGAACCGCCGCGGGGCAGGCATCACGGCACTCGTGTCGTGCAGCGTGACGTGCACCCCGTCGAAGGTCGGCCGCAGCCCCAGCTCGAACGGGCCCGGCGCGAACTGGACGGCGTTGGAGGCCAGTTCCGTGACGATCAGCACGATGTCGTGCCAGCACTCCGGCGCGGTCGGCGGCACGGTCTCCGCGAGCGCGCCGAGGAACTCCTCCGCGGCCAGCCGCGCTCCCGTCACATCGTGCGGCTCACCCGGGAAACGTACGGTACGGCCCGGTACGGCCGAGGAGGCGCCGGAGTCTTCCCCGCGCGGGTCGATCGCCATGTCGTGGGTGCGGCCCCATGGCGGCCGGGGCCGGCGTCCTTTCTGTAAGGATCTCTCGCGTCGTCACTCACAGGGTTCCCGAGGCGGCCCACCCTACGCGCCCCCTCGCGACGCGGTGTCCGTCGCTCAGCGGAACACGTCGTCCGCGTCGTCCCAGCTCAGGATCTCCTCCGGCGCCGTCTGCCGCGGAAGCCGGGCCCTCGCCTGGTACATCGCCTCGATCTCCGCCGCGTAGTGCCGCACGATCGAGTCGCGGCGCAGCTTCATCGAGGGGGTCAGCAGGCCGTTCGTCTGGTCGAAGGGCTGGGGCAGGATCCGGAAGGCGCGGATCGACTCCGAGCGGGACACCGCGCTGTTGGCCGCCGCCACGGCCCGGGCGATCTCCTCCCGCAGCGCGTTCTCCTCGCGGGCCTCCCGCCCCTCCCCGTACAGCGTCAGGCTCGCGCGCCAGTGCGCCAGGAAATCGGGGTCCAGGGTGATCAGCGCGCCCACGCAGGGCCGGTTGTCGCCGACGACCACGGCCTGGTGGACGAGCGGATGCATCCGCAGCCGCTGCTCCAGCGCGGCCGGAGCCACGCTCTTGCCGCTGCTGGTGATGATGACGTCCTTCTTGCGGCCGGTGATCGTCAGGTAGCCGTCGTTGTCCAGGAAGCCCAGGTCGCCCGTGGCCAGCCAGCCGCCCCGCAGCGCAGCCCGGGTCGCGGCGTCGTCGTTGACGTAGCCCTGGAACACCGACGGGCCGCGCACCAGGATCTCCCCGTCGTCCGCCACCCGGATGTCGGTACCCGGCAGGGGCTGCCCGACCGTCCCCGACTTCTCCCGCCCCAGCGGCTGCATGGTGACCCCGCCGCTGGTCTCGGTGAGCCCGTACCCGTCGTGGACGTAGACGCCGATGCCCTCGTAGAACAGGGAGAGGTCGCGATGGAGCGGGGAGCCGCCCGAGGTGGCGCGGTGGACCCGGCCGCCGAGCGCCGCGCGCAGCCGCCGGTACACCGTCCGCTCGAACAGCGCGTGCTGCAGCCGCAGGTCGAAGCCGGGCCCCGAGCCACGGCCCAGCCGCTGCCGTTCGACGGCCGCCGCGAAGTCCCGCGCGGTCTCCGCGGCCCGCTCGAACAGCGCCCCGCGGCCCGACTCCTGCGCCACCCGCAGAAAGTTCTTGTAGATCTTCTCGAACACCGACGGGACCGCGTACAGATACGTCGGCCGGAAGGTCCGCAGCGCCGCCGAGAGCGACTCCGCGCCGAGCTCGGGCTCGTGCCCCATCAGGATGCCCCCGCGCAGACACAGCCCCTGGATCATCAGGCCGTACACATGGGAGAAGGGCAGGAACGCGAGGACGCAGGCCTGCTCCCCGGCCGGCGCCGCCGTGTGGCCCCAGCCGCCGAGCAGGGTGTCGCAGGGACTGGCCAGGTTGCGGTGGCTCAGCGCGCAGCCGAGCGGCCGCCCGGAGGTGCCCGAGGTGTACGCGACCACCGCCGTGGAGTCGGGCAGCACGATCCGGCGCAACGAGTCCACGGTGGTCAGCGGGACGTACTCACCGCGCCGCGCGAGTTCCTCCAGCGCCCCGGTGTCGAGCTGCCACACGTGCCGCAGCCGGGGCAGGGTCGCGCACACCGAGCCCACCGTCATGACGCTCTGCTCGTCCTCGACGACCACGCCCACACAGGCCGAGTCCCGCAGGATCCACTCGACCTGATCGCGCGAGGAGGTCGGGTACACCGGCACGACCTCGGCGCCCACGGCCCACAGCGCGTAACTGAGGACGCTCCACTCGTACCGGGTGCGCGCCATGATCGCGACCCGGTGACCTGGGGAGATCCCCGACGCCACGAACCCCTTGGCCAGGTCCACCACCTCGTCGCGCAGCTCGACGGCCGTCACCTCCGTCCAGGTGGACGAGCCGGGCTCACCGCGGCGTGCCAGGACGGGGAGCGTGGGGGTGCGGGCCGCTGTCTCGAAAACGCTGTCGGCGAGCCCTCCGGTCAGGGGCGTAACGGCTGGGGGAGCGACAGCGAAGTCGCGCATACGCTGCTCCTGACATGTACGAAGGGTGACCCCGTCGACGAGTACTGTTATCGACGCTGGCGAATGTAGCCCAGGTGAGACCGGTTGTGGCCGGGAACGGACTAAGTGATGAGCGTCGGTGACCTGGGCCGGTCCACACGCGCAGACGGAAACCAGCCAAGCCGCCTCAGGTCTGTGTCTGCCGGACGCAGGTGGTGACCACCTCGCGCAGACTGCCCGTGCGCTCGTACACCTCCCGCTGCACCTGGGACCCGTTGCCGTTCAGCAGCAGCCCGGCGCACGCCTCCCGGGCCCGCTCCAGGTCCCCGCTGTCCGCGAGCGCGTCCTCGACATACGTCAGCAGCGACCGTACGACGGTCTCGGCGGGCGCGTTCCGCATGGTCACGGGGTCCACCAGGTCCCCGGTCAGCCCGGAGCGGGCGGCCCGCCAGTCGGCCAGCCGCAGCAGACTGACGCTGTGGTCCACCGGCTCCCGGCCGGCCTGCCAGTCACGGGCGGCCGTCTCCACGAGCGCGCGGGCCAGCGTGGCGACGAGGACGGCGGTCTCCGCGTGCAGACAGACGTCCGCCACCCGCACCTCCACCGTCGGCCAGCGCGCCGACAGCCGGGCGTCGAAGTAGACCATCTTCTCGTCGAGGATCGTCCCCGTGGCCAGCATGTCCGCCACCCGCCGGTGGTACCGCTCGGCCGAGCCGAACAGCTCGGTCGGACCGGCCGACGGCCAGCGCAGCCACACCCGGCTGCGATAGCTGCTGTACCCCGTCTCCCGGCCCTGCCAGAACGGGGAGTTCGCGCTCAGCGCGGTCAGCACCGACAGCCACGGCCGCAGCCGGTCGATGACCGCGACGCCCTCGTCGTCGGAGCCGACCGAGACATGCACGTGACAGCCGCACACGATCTGCTCACGGGTCGCGATCCGGTACTGGTCGGTCATCCACCGGTAGCGCCGACCGATGCTGACGGAGGGACGCACCGCCAGCGGGGAGGTGGCGAGCGCCGCGACCGCGCAGCCCGCCTCCCGCGCGTGCTTGGCCGCCTCCGCGCGGATCCGGACGATCTCCGCGGCGAGCTCACCCATCTCCGCCTGGGGATGGGTGGCGAACTCGACCATCTGGTTGTGCAGTTCCTTCTGGAAGACGGGCTCCTCCTCCGCCTGCTCGAACCGTGCGGCGCGGGCGAGGACCGCGGCGGACAGCGCCCTGGGCTCGCCGGTCTCCGGGTCGACCAGGAGGAGTTCCTCCTCCACTCCGACGGTGCGCACGCGATGCGGCCTTTCTCTGCGCCCCGGGTGCGGGGCGGATGTTGACGGGGGACTGCTGACGGGTGGGACTGCCCACGGGTGGTACGCACCCGACTGCCCCCTGAAGCGCTACCTCACACGGACGAGGGCCGCAGCCACATCGTCGCGAGCGGGGGCAGCGTGAGCGTCAGCTCCCCGTTCGCCGCCTTGACCGGTCCGGTGTGGACGACGTCACCGCCGCCGTACCGGGCCGCGTCGGTGTTGAGGACCTCCTCCCACGCCGGCGCGTCGCCGGGGACGGACAGGAGGCGGTCGTGGCGGACGACGGGGGAGAAGTTGCTGACCGCGAGCAGCGGGGTGCCGTCGGCGCCGTACCGCAGGAACGCGAACACGTTGTCGTCGGCGGCGTCCCCGAGCACCCACCGGAACCCGGCCGGGTCGGTGTCGCGTTCCCACAGCGCCGGGGTCGCCCGGTACAGCGTGTTCAGGTCACGCACCAGGTCCTGGACGCCCCGGTGGTCGCCCGCGGAGGCGTAGCCGGGATCGAGCAGCCACCACTCGGGACCGTGTGCCTCCGACCACTCGGCCCCCTGCGCGAACTCCTGCCCCATGAACAACAACTGCTTGCCGGGATGGGCCCACATGAACCCCAGATACGCCCGGTGGTTGGCCCGCCGCTGCCACCAGTCGCCGGGCATCTTCGACACCAGCGACTGCTTGCCGTGCACCACCTCGTCGTGGGAGATCGGCAGCACGTAGTTCTCGCTGTACGCGTACACCATCGAGAAGGTCATCTCGTTGTGGTGGTACTTGCGGTGCACCGGCTCCTTCGCCATGTACTGCAGCGAGTCGTGCATCCAGCCCATGTTCCACTTCAGGCCGAAACCCAGCCCGCCGCTGTCGGTCGGCCGGGTCACCCCGCCCCAGGCGGTCGACTCCTCCGCGATCGTGACGACCCCCGGGTTGCGCCGGTACACGGTGGCGTTCATCTCCTGGAGGAACGTCATCGCGGCCAGATCCTCCCGTCCGCCGTACACATTGGGCTCCCACTGCCCGGAGTCCCGCGAGTAGTCCAGGTAGAGCATCGAGGCGACGGCGTCCACCCGCAGCCCGTCCACGTGGAACTCCTCGCACCAGTACGTGGCGTTGGCGACCAGGAAGTTGCGCACCTCGGTCCGCGCGTAGTCGAACTCGAACGTCCCCCAGTCCGGGTGCTCGGCCCGCCGCGCGTCCCCGGGCTCGTACAGCGGATCGCCGTCGAACCGGGCCAGCGCCCAGTCGTCCTTGGGGAAGTGCGCCGGCACCCAGTCCACGATCACCCCGATGCCCGCCCGGTGCAGCGCGTCGACCAGGTACTTGAAGTCGTCCGGGGTGCCGAGCCGTGCCGTCGGCGCGTAGAAACCGGTGACCTGGTAGCCCCAGGAACCGGCGAAGGGATGCTGGGCGACCGGCATGAACTCCACATGCGTGAAACCGAGGTCCTGGACATACCCCGGGAGCTCCTCGGCGAGCCGCCGGTACGTCGACCCCGGCCGCCAGGACGGCAGATGGACCTCGTACACCGAGAACGGTGCCTCGTGCACCGGGACGTCACCCCGGTGCGCCATCCACTCCGCGTCGCCCCACGTGTAGTGCGAGGCGTGCACGATCGACGCCGTGTCCGGCGGGACCTCCGCCTGCCGCGCCATCGGATCGGCCTTCAAAAAACGGCCGCCGTGCCGCGAGGTGATCTCGAACTTGTACCGGGTGCCCTCGCCGATGCCGGGCAGGAACAGCTCCCACACCCCGGCCGCGCCCAGCGACCGCATCGGGAACGCCGTCCCGTCCCAGCAGCAGAAGTCACCCGCGACCCGCACCCCTTGCGCGTTCGGCGCCCAGACCGTGAACCGGGTGCCGGCCACCCCCTGGTGGGTCATCGGCTCGGCACCCAGCGCCCGCCACAGCTCCTCGTGCCGGCCCTCCCGGACCAGATGCAGATCGAGGTCACCGAGCGCCGGCAGGAACCGGTACGGGTCCTCCACCTCGCGCGGATCGCCGTCGTACGACACCAGCAGCGTGTACGCGGGCACCTCGTCGAGGGGCAGTACGGCGGCGAAGAGACCGTCCTCCTCCGAGGTGAGCGGGGTCGCCGTACCGTCGACCACCACGCTCACGGAGTCGGCGAAGGGCCGCAGGGCCCGGAACAGCACACCCCCGGGCGCCGGATGCGCGCCCAGCAGGGCGTGCGGATCGTGATGGGAGCCCGACAGCAGCCGTGCGCGGTCGGCGGGGTCGAGCGCGGGCGCCGCGAGCGGCCGGGGACCGGCCGCCTCGGGAAGAGCGGTGTCGCGCAGGGCCATGGGGTCAGCCTCCTCGGACGGCGAGTCGTTCGATCGCCGCCATGGGTACGGGTAGCCAGTCGGGCCGGTTGCGGGCCTCGTACAGCACTTCGTAAACTGCGCGATCCGTCTCATAGGCACGCAGAAGGGCGTGCTTCTTGCGCGGATCCCAGCCCGCCCGGGCCGCGTAGCCCGCGCAGTAGGCCTCCCGGCAGCGGCGCGCCCACTCCGGCCGCCAGGGCCGCCGCTGACGGGCGGCGTAGTCGAAGGAGCGCAGCATCCCGGCGATGTCCCGCACCGGGGAGTGGGCGAGCCGCCGCTCGGCCAGCGGACGGGACGGCTCGCCCTCGAAGTCGATCACGAACCAGTCCCGCCCGGCCCGCAGCACCTGCCCCAGATGCAGGTCGCCGTGGATGCGCTGGGCGGGCGGCCCCTGGTCGCAGACGGCGAGCGAGGCGAACGCGGTGGTCAGCCCCGGCACGAACGGCCGCAGCGCCGGCACGTGGTGCGCCGCCGCCTCCAGCCGCTCCGTCATCGCGGCCGCCGTCCGTCCGTCCTCCGCGTCCGGACCGGCCGGCAGGGCCGCCGCCAGCGCCAGATGGACATCGGCCGTCGCCCGGCCCAGCTCCTCGGCCTCGGCGGTGAAGTCCTCGCCGCGGGCCAGCGCCTGCAGGGCCAGCGTCCAGCCGTCCGCCGCGTCCGGCAGGAACGGCTGGAGCACACCGAGCGTGGCCTCCTGGGGGTGCGTGGTGCTGAACCAGGCCACCGGCGCGGGCACCCGCCCGCACCCCTGGCCGGCCAGCGCCACCGGCACCTCGAGATCCGGGTTCATCCCCGGCTGGATACGCCGGAAGATCTTCAGGATGTAGGCGTCGCCGTACACCAGAGAGGTGTTGGACTGCTCGGCCTCCAGCAGCCGCGGTGCGAGCCCGGCCGGCAGTGACACCGACGGATCCGACTCGAAGCACAGCGGGCCGAGCGTGCCCGGGTGCCGCATCCGCTCCAGCAGGAGCTGTGCCGAACGGGGGTCCTGGAGCGCGTCATGGACCGTCAGCCCGGCCAGCGGGCCCTCCTCGACCCGGCCGATGAGGGCCCGGCGGAGCCGGGGCGACAGATGCTCCTGGAGACCGAGGAGCAGTTGGTAGCAGTCACCGGCCGGGGGAGTGCCCCCGGGGGTCGGCACCCCGGACTGCCCGGCGTGTACGAGCAGATGGAGACAGCCCGGGTACAGCTCCGTCATCGACAGCATGCGCAGATCGGTGAGCGGCCGGTCCTTCCCGGCGAACCAGCGCTGCCGGGGCAGCCACTCGCGCAGCAGCGCGACGAGCGGCCCACCGGAGCGGAAGGCGCTGGCGGTGCTGGGCCTGAGCGGGGCGGTCTTCGTCACGGTGACCCATCCTTTCCTCGGCGCACGCTCACAGGCGTCGGCCGACCCGGGCCGCGGCTCGGGTGAGCCGGAACCAGTAGAAGCCGTGCCCGGCCAGGGTGAGCAGATAGGGCAGCTCGCCGATGGCCGGGAAGCGCACCCCGCCGAACAGTTCGACCGGGTGGCGTCCGTCGAAACGGCGCAGGTCGAGCTCGGTGGGCTGGGCGAAACGCGAGAAGTTGTGCACGCACAGGACGAGGTCGTCCTCGTACTCGCGCAGGAACGCGAGCACGGCCGGATTCGAGGACGGCAACTCGGTGAACGTGCCCAGCCCGAAGGCCGGGTTCTGCTTGCGGATCTCGATCATCCGGCGCGTCCAGTGCAGCAGCGAGGACGGATCGGCCATCGACGCCTCGACGTTGGTGACCTGGTAGCCGTAGACGGGGTCCATGATGGTCGGCAGACAGAGCCGCCCGGGGTCGCAGGACGAGAAGCCGGCGTTGCGGTCCGGTGTCCACTGCATCGGGGTGCGGACCGCGTCGCGGTCGCCGAGCCAGATGTTGTCGCCCATGCCGATCTCGTCGCCGTAGTAGAGGATCGGCGAGCCGGGCAGTGACAGCAGCAGGGCGGTGAACAGTTCGATCTGGTTGCGGTCGTTGTCCAGCAGCGGGGCGAGCCGGCGCCGGATGCCGATGTTGGCGCGCATCCGGGGGTCCTTCGCGTATTCCGCGTACATGTAGTCGCGTTCCTCGTCCGTGACCATTTCGAGGGTGAGTTCGTCGTGGTTGCGGAGGAAGATGCCCCACTGGCAGTTGGAGGGAATGGCCGGGGTCTTCGCGAGGATTTCGGAGACCGGGTAGCGCGATTCGCGTCGTACGGCCATGAAGATGCGGGGCATGACGGGGAAGTGGAACGCCATGTGGCATTCGTCGCCGCCGGAGGCGTAGTCGCCGAAGTAGTCCACCACGTCCTCGGGCCACTGGTTGGCCTCCGCGAGGATCACCGTGTCCGGATACATCGCGTCGATCTCACGGCGGACCCGTCTGAGGAACGCGTGCGTGGCGGGCAGGTTCTCGCAGTTCGTGTCCTCGGCCGCGTACAGGTACGGCACCGCGTCCAGCCGGAACCCGTCGATGCCGAGGTCGAGCCAGAACCGCAGCGCCGCCAGGATCTCCTCCTGCACGGCCGGGTTCTCGTAGTTGAGGTCGGGCTGGTGGGAGAAGAAGCGGTGGAAGAAGTACTGCTTGCGGACCGGGTCGAAGGTCCAGTTGGAGACCTCGGTGTCGACGAAGATGATGCGGGCGTCGGCGTACTGCTTGTCGTCGTCGGCCCACATGTAGTAGTCGCCGTAGGGTCCGTCGGGGTCCTTCCTGGACTCCTGGAACCACGGGTGCTGATCGCTCGTGTGGTTCATGACGAAGTCGATGATCACGCGCATGCCCCGCTGGTGGGCGGCGTCGACGAATTCCACGAAGTCGGCGAGGTCGCCGAATTCGGGGAGGACCGAGGTGTAGTCGGAGACGTCGTATCCGCCGTCGCGCAGGGGTGATTTGAAGAAGGGCGGGAGCCAGAGGCAGTCGACACCGAGCCATTGCAGGTAGTCGAGTTTGGCGGTGATGCCCTTGAGGTCGCCGACGCCGTCGCCGTTGCTGTCCTGGAAGGAACGGACCAGGACCTCGTAGAAGACGGCTCGCTTGAACCAGTCGGGGTCGCGGTCCTTGGCGGGGGTGTCCTCGAACGTGTCCGGAACAGGTGAGTTGACGGTCATGGCGCTCTGGAGCCTCCGATCGGCGGTGCGGGTCACCGGACGTGGAACACGTGGGCCGGCCTCGTGCCGGGCTCCAGGCGCACGTAGTTGTGCCGGCCCCAGGCGTACGTCTCACCCGTCAGTTCGTCGTGCACCGACAGGACCGCGTGATGGTCCAGGCCGAGTTGCGGCAGGTCCAGTGAGACCGTCGCCTCCTGGGCCCGGCGGGGATCGAGGTTCACGACGACGATCACCGTGTCCGCGCCCGTGCGCTTGCTGTAGACGATCACCGAGTCGTTGTCCGCGTGGTGGAAGCGCAGGTTTCTGAGGTGGTGCAGCGCCGGGTGGCTCCGCCGGATCTCGTTGAGGCGGGTGATGAGGGGGGCGAGGGTGTCGGGGGTGTCCCAGTCGCGTGCCTTGAGCTGGTACTTCTCGGAGTCGAGGTATTCCTCGCTGCCGGGGCGCAGGGGGGTGTTCTCGCAGAGTTCGTAGCCGCTGTAGATGCCCCAGGTGGGGGAGAGGGTGGCGGCGAGGACGGCGCGGACGGCGAAGGCGGGCGGGCCGCCGTGCTGGAGGTAGGCGTGGAGGATGTCGGGGGTGTTGGCGAAGAGGTTGGGCCGCATGTAGGAGGCGGCCTCCCCCGAGAGTTCGGTGAGGTACTCGGTCAGTTCCTGTTTGGTGGTGCGCCAGGTGAAGTAGGTGTAGGACTGCTGGAAGCCGATCTGGGCGAGGGTGTGCATCATCGCGGGGCGGGTGAAGGCCTCGGCGAGGAAGAGGACGTCGGGGTCGGTGCGGTTGATGTCGGCGATGACGCGTTCCCAGAACACGACGGGTTTGGTGTGGGGGTTGTCGACGCGGAAGATCCGCACGCCGTAGGCCATCCAGTGGCGCAGGACGCGCAGGGTCTCGGCGATCAGGCCGTCGAGGTCGGCGTCGAAGGCGATGGGGTAGATGTCCTGGTACTTCTTCGGGGGGTTCTCCGCGTGGGCGATGGTGCCGTCGGGGCGGTGGTGGAACCACTCGGGGTGTTTGTGCACCCAGGGGTGGTCCGGTGAGCACTGCAGGGCGAGGTCGAGGGCGATCTCCATGCCGAGGGCCGCGGCCTGTTCGACGAAGCGGGCGAAGTCGTCGAGGGTGCCGAGGTCGGGGTGGACGGCGTCGTGGCCGCCTTCGGGGGAGCCGATGGCCCAGGGGACGCCGACGTCGTCGGGGGTGGCGTGCAGGGTGTTGTTGCGGCCCTTGCGGAAGGTGGTGCCGATGGGGTGGATCGGGGGGAGGTAGACGACGTCGAAGCCCATGGCGGCGATGGCGGGCAGCCGTCGGGCGGCGGTGCGGAAGGTGCCGTGCGGGGTGTCGGCGGTGCCCTCGGAGCGGGGGAAGAACTCGTACCAGGAGCCGTACAGGGCGCGTTCGCGCTCGACCAGCAGGGGCAACGGGTCGGAGGCGGAGAGCAGTTCCCGCAGCGGGTACCGGGTGAGGACCGCGTCGACCTCCGGCGTCAGCGCCGCCGCCCACCGGGTCGCGACCGGCAGGGAGTCGTCGCCCAGCGTCCGCGCCGCCTTGAGGACCGTCGTACGGGCCCGGCCCCTCGGTACCCCGGCCGCCGCGCGCTCGTGGAGCTCGGCGCCCTCCTCCAGGACCAGCCCCACGTCGACACCGGCCGGGACCTTGATGCCCGCCGTGCGGCGCCAGGTGGTGATCGGGTCGCTCCAGGCCTCGACGGCGTACGTCCACCGGCCGGGAGCGTCCGGGGTGACCTCGGCGCCCCAGAGGTCGCTGCCCGGGGCGAGTTCACGCATCGGCGTCCACGGACCGCGTCGGCCCTTGGGCCCGCGCAGGACGACGTTGGCGGCCACCGCGTCATGCCCCTCCCGGAACACGGTCGCCGTCACCTGGAAGCTCTCCCCCGGGACGGCCTTGGCCGGGCGTCTGCCGCCCTCCACCACGGGCCGCACGTCGCGGACCGGGATCCGGCCGATGACAGGGGTCGGGCTCATTCGTCTCACCTTCGTTGTGCTCATGGCCGGGCTAACGGGCGGATCGGCCGCGCGGTTCTGCTCCGGGTCGTCCGTCCGCCCCGCCACCGGGCCTGTCGTCGAGTTGTCCGCCGGGCCCGAGGCCGGGCCCGTCATGGTGGTGTCCGCCGGGCCCGCCGCCCGGCTCCCGTTCCCGGACCGGAACGGGGCCGCCCTCACGGCGCCGCCGCGGAGAGCCGGGCCACCGCCCGGCCGCCGCGACGCACGGCCCCGGTCGGCCGCGGCCGACCGTCCTGCTCCTGCAGATAGACGGCGAGCGTGGTGCGCAGATACCGCTCCGCCGCGTCGGCGGCCTCGCGCGCGCAGCGCTTTCCCATGAGCACACACAGGGTGTAGCCCGAGTCCTCGAAGGTGGCCCGCACCGCGCGGTCGGCCGGGGAGGCGAGCATGACGCGCTCCCACGCCCGGTACCGCCGCAACTGCCTGGCGACCTCGGTCTTGGCCGGTAGCAGCATGACGCAGTCACCTTTCGGGCTCGATGAATGTTTCACTCATGGTGCACGCGCCGACACCCAGCGTCTTGTTGGATCTTCAATCACCCGGGAGTGCGCTCGTGTTGCACGAATGGACTAACGCCCGCACTGTGGGAGGTGACTCAGAAGCGATCAGCGCTCACCCTCCGTATATTCGGCCCGTGAGGGCCCACGGAGCGGGAGCCTCGCCGGTGAGGAGCCAACGACGATGAAGACCGCAGTTCCCTGCTATTACCACCTCGACGTGGACGTCAGTCCGGAGCGCGTCGGACAGGTCGGCCGGATCCTGGCCGCCCATCTGAGGTACTGGGACCTCGAGAACCTGGTCGCCCCTGTCTGCGGCGGCACCGGGATGCTGTTGAAGGCCATCGACCGGCACGCTACGGACAAGTGCCTCTCGATCGAGATGTGGTGGAACGGGCAGCATCTGATCACGGCCGTCGGCGGCAACGACCGTGAGCTGCGCCCGGACCAGGACCTGCGGAGCTGCCTGGAACAGATCGCCGCGATGAGCGACGGCTGGGGCTGCTGCGCCACGGACACCGGCGGCAAGGTCATCTGGTTCTCGCAGCGCGCCCGTTCCGGCGAGCGCGTCCCGCTGGTGCCGACCGCGCCGTCGCCCAGCCTGCGCGAGGGGCGACCGGTGCCCCGTGCCCTCCCGGTGACGGCACTGGCCGCGCCGGCGGTCGAGGAGCGGGTCCTGGAGGACGCCCGGTGACCTCACCGCCGTACCGGAACGCAGGGGTGCCCGCGTGGAGCGGGCACCCCTACCCCTTGGGAGCCGACTTCGACGGGAAGGGCACCAACTTCGCGCTGTTCAGCGAAGTGGCCGAGCGGGTCGACCTGGTGCTCGTCGAGGACGACGGCAGCCACCGGGCCGTCCCGCTGACCGAGGTCGACGGCTTCGTGTGGCACGGGCATCTGCCCGGCGTCGGCCCCGGCCAGCGCTACGGCTACCGGGTGCACGGTCCCTGGGACCCGGCCGCCGGGCACCGCTGCAATCCGGCGAAGCTGCTCCTGGACCCCTACGCACGCGCCGTCGACGGCCGGACCGACAACCACCCCTCCCTCTTCGAACGCGCCGGGGACGGCCCCGACCCCGCGGACAGCGCCGGGCACACCCTGCTCGGCGTGGTCACCGACCCCGCCTTCCACTGGGGCGACGACCGCCCGCCCCGGCGCTCGTACGCCGACACCGTGATCTACGAGGCCCACGTCCGCGGCATGACCCGCACCCACCCCGACGTCCCGCCCGCCCTGCGCGGCACCTACGCGGGCCTCGCCCACCCGGCGGTGACCGAGCACCTCACCTCGCTGGGCGTGACGGCGATCGAGCTGATGCCCGTCCACCAGTACGTGCACGACGGCGTCCTGCAGGACCGCGGCCTGTCCAACTACTGGGGCTACAACACCATCGGCTTCTTCGCCCCGCACAACGCCTACGCCGCCCACGGCACCCGGGGCCGGCAGGTCACCGAGTTCAAGGAGATGGTGAAGGCGCTGCACGCGGCCGGCCTGGAGGTGATCCTCGACGTCGTCTACAACCACACCGCCGAGGGCAACCAGAAGGGCCCCACGCTCTCCTTCCGCGGCATCGACAACGCCTCCTACTACCGGCTGGTGGACGGCGACTGGTCCCACTACTACGACACCACCGGCACCGGCAACAGCCTGCTCATGCGGCATCCGTACGTGCTCCAGCTCATCATGGACTCCCTGCGCTACTGGGTGACCGAGATGCACGTCGACGGCTTCCGCTTCGACCTCGCGGCCACCCTGGCCCGGCAGTTCCACGAGGTGGACCGGCTGTCGGCGTTCTTCGACCTGATCCAGCAGGACCCGGTGATCAGCCGCGTCAAGCTGATCGCCGAGCCCTGGGACGTCGGTGAGGGCGGCTACCAGGTGGGCAACTTCCCGCCGCCGTGGTCGGAGTGGAACGGCAGGTACCGCGACGCCGTACGGGACTTCTGGCGGGCCGAGCCGCACTCCCTCGGCGAGTTCGCCTCCCGGCTGACCGGCTCCTCCGACCTGTACGCCCCCAGCAGACGCCGGCCGCGCGCCAGCGTCAACTTCGTGACCGCGCACGACGGTTTCACACTGCGCGACCTCGTCTCGTACAACGACAAGCACAACCGGGCCAACGGCGAGGGCGACCGCGACGGCGAGAGCCACAACCGGTCCTGGAACTGCGGGGTGGAGGGCGAGACCGACGACCCGGCCGTCCTCGCCCTGCGCGCCCGCCAGCAGCGCAACCTCCTCGCCACCCTGCTGCTCTCCCAGGGCATCCCGATGATCGGCCACGGCGACGAACTCGGCCGCACCCAGCGCGGCAACAACAACGCCTACTGCCAGGACAACGAGCTCTCCTGGATCGACTGGCGGCTGACCGAGGAGCAGCGTCGGCTCACCGACTTCTGCCGCCGCCTCGTCGCCCTGCGCGCCGCCCACCCCGTGCTGCGCCGGCGCCGCTTCTTCCGCGGCGAGACCGTGACCCACGCCGGCCAGCCCCTGCCCGACCTGGTCTGGCTCCAACCGGACGCCCGGGAGATGCGCGACCGCGACTGGCAGCGCTCGGACGCCCACAGCGTCGGTGTCTTCCTCAACGGCGACGCCATCGCCGAACCGGACCGACGGGGCCGCCCGGTGGTGGACGACTCCTTCCTCCTGCTCTTCAACAGCTACTGGGAGCCGGTCCCCTTCCGCCTCCCCGGCGCGGCCTACGGCGAACGCTGGACGGTCTGCGCGGACACGGCGGAACCGGACGAGGGCCGCGACGAGACGGAGTACAAGGCAGGCGGTGAACTGCGCCTGGAGCCCCGCAGCTTGATCGTCCTGTCGAGACCCGCACGCCGCTCGGAGTGAAGGGGCGCGCAGCGCCCCCTCGTTCAGGGGCGCGGGGACCGCGCGACGAGCCCCTACGCACCCGCACCCGAATGACGACCCGACCTCACCGTTGGCGCCGCGAGGTCACAGTGAACTGCGCCCCGTCCGGATCCCGCAGAATCGCCTCGTCCCCGGACTCCCGCAACACGCTCCCCCCGTGCTTCTCCGCGGTCCGAGCACACCCCGCGACATCGCCGACGGCGAAATGCACCTGCCAGTGCGGCCGAATGGTCGGATCGGGGGCCGCCTCCAACGCCCCGGACTCGATCCGGGCCACCACATCACCCCCACTGCGCAGCACGACCTCGCCCCCCTCGTACCGGACCTCGCAGCACCCGGGCCGGTCCGTGGCCCAGTCGAGGATCTCGCCGTAGAAGATCGCGGAGTCGAACGCGTCACGGGTGTGGAGTCTGATGAAGGAGGGGGCGGCCTGCCGCCAGGCCTCCCAGTTGCCGATCAGCTTGCCCTCCCAGACGCCGAAGGTCGCGCCCTCCCGGTCGGCCAGCAGTGCCGCCCGGCCCGGCGGCAGCGAGATCGGCCCCACGGCCACGGTCCCGCCACGCTCCCGGGCCCGGGAGGCCGCCTCGTCGGCGCTGGGCACGGCGAAATACGGCGTCCACGCCACCGCCATCTGCCACATCGCGGCGACGGCGGCGATCCCGGCGACCGGGACGTCGTCGACCAGCGCGGTGCGGAAGTGGCCGCCCAGAGTGCCGCGCCGCCACCGCCAGCCGAGGACGGCCCCGTAGAACTCCTGGGTGGCCTCCAGATCGCGGCTGGTCAGACTCACCCAGCAGGGCGCGCCGAACACGGCGTGGGTGGAGAGGACCTCCTGCGGACCGTGGGCTGACGACGGGTGATCGTTCATGGGGGCTCGCGTTCCTGTCTCCCGGCCCGACGGCCGGCGCCTCTCTCCAGTGTCCGGCCGGAAAGGGCGTCGGCGCCTGCCGAGGCCCGGTGGGACGATGGAGTGGTGGCACGAGTACCGCGGGACCCGGAAGACGAAACGGCCCGGATCCTCCACCTCCAGCATGAGGTCGACCAGCTCAAGGAGGCGGTCGCCTCCCATGCCGTGGTGGACCAGGCGATCGGGGTGATCGTCGCGCTGGGCAGGGTCACGCCGGACGAGGGATGGGTGATCCTCAGGGAGGTCTCGCAGCACACCAACATCAAGCTGCGCAACGTCTCGGAGCTGATCCTCATCTGGGGACGCAGCGGAGAGATGCCCGAGCAGATCAGGGTTGAGCTGGAGGCCCTGCTGGACCAGCACGGCCCGACCCAGATCCCCGGCGCTCCGCCGTTGGAGTGAGACTCAGTTCGCCTCCGGCACGACCTCCTCGCGCAGCCGTGCGAAGCAGTTGCTCAGCAGCCGCGAGACGTGCATCTGCGAGATGCCCAGCCGCTCGGCGATGGTGCTCTGGGTCATGCCCTGGAAGAACCGCAGATAGAGAATGGTCCGCTCGCGTTCCGGCAGCCCCCGCAGGCAGGGTGCCACGGCGACGCGGTCGACGACGGTGTCGTAGCCGGGGTCCGGCTCGCCCAGGGCGTCCGTCAGCGCGTAGCCGTCGGTGCCGGGCATCTCGGCCTCGAGGGACAGCGCGGAGAAGCACTCCAGCGCCTCCATGCCGGTCAGCACCTCGTCCTCGGTGAGCTGCGCGTACGCGGCGATCTCGGGGACCGTCGGCGCCCGGCCGGGGGTCGTCTGGGCGAGGTCCTTCGTGGCGTGCCGCACCCGGTTGCGCAGGTCCTGCACCCGGCGCGGGACGTGCAGCGTCCACATGTGGTCGCGGAAGTGGCGCTTGATCTCCCCCGTGATCGTCGGCACCGCGTACGCCTCGAAGGCGCGGCCGCGGCCGGGGTCGTAGTGGTCGACGGCCTTGACCAGACCGAGGGCCGCGACCTGGTAGAGGTCCTCCAGCGTCTCGCCGCGGCCGCGGAAGCGGACGGCGATCCGCTCGGCCATGGGCAGCCACAGCCGGACCAGTTCGTCCCGCAGGGCCTGACGTGCGGGCCCGTCGGGCAGGGAGGACAGCTCTTCGAACGACTCGGTGGTGTCCGGGGCGTCGTCATGGGGATGCTGACGGGTTCTGGCGGTGCTACGCATCACGCGCGCCTTCCCGAGGGTGTGCCGAAGGATGGAAGGACACCGTGGAAGACAAGCGCTCGGACGGTTTCGGCAATCGCCCGGGGCGGCCCGCTCGGCGGGGACCCCACGGACGTGCCTCCGGTCCGAAGCACATCTACTCCCATGCCCCTCCAGGGGGGCTTGAAACCGTTAGGCGCCTTATGTCCGAATTATTTTCGGCTTCCTGGGTTTTTGGCTTTCCTTTGGCTCGCGAAGGAGAGATTACCTCTGACTCAGAGGTAATCTCGGAGGTGTGGACGAGGAGACCTTTCCCGAAGAGCTCGCCGACGCGCTCGTCGGCATCCAGCGGCTGCTGCGGCGCCGGCTGCGCGCGGGGCTGACCGTGCCCCGGCTGCGCGGCGCCGAGGTCGAACTGCTGCGGCTCGTCGAGTCCCGCCCCGGCATCGGTGTCTCCGACGCCGCCAAGGAGCTGTATCTCGCGGGCAACTCCGTCTCGACCCTGGTCAATCAGCTCGTCAGGGACGGGTACCTGGTCCGCGGGACCGACCCGGCCGACCGGCGCGCCGCCCGGCTGCTGCTCACCGAGGCCGCCGAGACCCGGCTGCGGGCCTGGAAGGAGCGCCGTGCCGCGCTCGTCCGCCGCCATGTCACCGGACTCGACGCCGCCGACCAGGAGGCCCTGCGCGCCGCCCTCCCGGCGCTGCGCTCGCTCGCCGTCAGTCTGCACGAGGAAGCCGAGGAGTCATGACCGAAGCCGTCGCCTGCACCGCGCTCGCCTACGCCTTCGGGGACACCAGGGCCGTCGACGGGCTCGACCTCACCGTCCACGAGGGCGAGGTCTTCGGTCTGCTCGGCCCCAACGGGGCGGGCAAGACCACCGCGATCCGCTGCATCACCACCCTGCTGCCCGTCCCCTCCGGCATGGTCGCCGTCTTCGGCCGTGACGCCGCCCGCGACCGGATGGCCGTACGACGGCTGCTCGGGTACGTCCCGCAGCAGCTGTCCGCCGACCAGAACCTCACCGGCCGGGAGAACGTCGCCCTGTTCGCCCGTGTCTTCGACGTGCCCCGCCGGGAGCGCGCCGAACGCGTCGCCCAGTCCCTGGCCGCCGTCGACCTCACGGACGCCGCCGACCGGCTGGCCGGCACCTACTCCGGCGGTATGGTCCGCCGCCTCGAACTGGCCCAGGCCCTGGTCAGCGCGCCCCGGCTGCTGATCCTCGACGAGCCGACCATCGGCCTGGACCCGATCGCCCGCACCGGCGTCTGGGAGCACATCACCGCCGTGCGCGAGGCCACCGGCATGACCGTCCTGGTGACCACGCACTACATGGACGAGGCCGACCAGTACTGCGACCGGGTCGGTCTGATGCACCGCGGCCGCATCCGCGCCCTCGGCACCCCCGCCGAGCTCCGACGGGGGCTCGGCGAACGCCGCGGCCTCGCGCCCACGGATCCGCCGCCCAGCCTGGAGGACGTCTTCCGGGACGTCGCCGGCAGCGGCCTCGACGACAGTTCAGGAGACTTCCGCGATGTCCGAAGCACCCGCCGCACCGCGCAGCGCGTCGGCTGACCGGGCCCCCGAGCGGGGCATCGACCTGCTGCTGAAGCCGCCCGTGCCGCGGGCCGGCTGGCGGGTGCTCCCGGCCCGCGTGGGCGCCCTGTGCACCGTCGAACTGCAGAAGCTGAGCCATGACCGCACCGAGCTCTACACCCGGGCCGTCCAGCCCGCCCTCTGGCTGCTGATCTTCGGGCAGACCTTCTCCCGCATCCATGCGATCCCGACCGGCGGCATCCCGTACACCGACTACCTGGCGCCCGGCATCATCGCCCAGTCCGCGATGTTCATCGCCATCTTCTACGGCATCCAGATCATCTGGGAGCGCGACGCCGGGGTCCTCAACAAACTCCTCGTCACCCCCACCCCGCGCTCGGCGCTGATCACCGGCAAGGCCTTCGCGGCCGGGGTGAAGTCGCTGATCCAGGCCGTCGTGGTCGTGCTCATCGCCGCCCTGCTCGGGGTCGCCCTGACCTGGAACCCGCTGAAGCTGCTCGGGGTCGCCGGGATCGTCGTCCTCGGCTCGGCCTTCTTCTCCTGTCTGTCCATGACCATCGCGGGCATCGTCCTCAGCCGCGACCGGCTCATGGGCATCGGCCAGGCCATCACCATGCCGCTGTTCTTCGGGTCCAACGCCCTCTACCCGGTCGCCATCATGCCCGGCTGGCTCCAGACGATCAGCCGGATCAACCCGCTCAGCTACGAGGTGGACGCTCTGCGCGGTCTGCTCCTCGGTACGCCCGCGCACCTCGCGCTCGATTTCGGGGTGCTCGTCCTGGCCGCCGCGCTGGGCATCACCGCCGCCTCCTCACTGCTCGGCCGTCTCGCCCGCTGACCCACCCGGGCGATCTTGGCCGGGACGTGATGTGCGGCACGCCCGCGGACCGCTCCTCGGCGGCCTTCGGCGGATTCTTCCTGCGCACGGCTTGATCGACGATCAAAAGGGGTGAACCCCCTGGCCACAGCGCATTCCGCTCATTTGACAGTGCGCTGAGCACACGGATAGGAAGCAGCCGGTGGAATTCGAGAGGTGGACTGTGGACGAGCCGAACGTGGTCGGGGACTGGCAGGAGTACGACGAGCATGCCGGTCTGCGGGTCCGTGTCCACCGACTGGAGCAGTCCGAGCCGCCGCGCGGCCGCGACGACGCGGCCGAGGGGCTGACGTACTTCTGTCTGCGGGTGACCGTCGAGAACCGCGGCGCCGGGCACTCCACCATCCACCTCGAGGACGGGCAGATCGACGTACGGATCGGGCCCGACGGCGAGAGCGCGTTCATCGACTGGCGCAACTCGCAGTTCATCGAGGGCTTCGACGTCTACCCGCTGCGCCGCGCCACCGCCGTCCTGTACGCCGCCGCCCCCGAGGCCGCGCTCGGCCAGGTGGACGTGCAGATCCAGCTGCGGGTCGACGACGACTGGGCCGACCGCCGACTGTGGAGCGGCGGCATCGGACTCCAGGACGGGGCCGTGCCGACGGGGCAGGGCCGCGACAGCCTGGCCCGGCAGGTCAGCAACTTCCTGCGGGACCAGACGGCCGAGGAGGGCACCGCCTGAGGGTGCCCGGCCATGCCACCGGCTCTCAGTGCGGGATGCCGTCGATGATCTCGCGGGCGCCCTGGCGCAGCAGCGCCACCGCCACCGAGGTGCCGAGCGTCGCCGGGTCGAGCCGTCCCGCCCACTCGTGGGCGTTCAGCCGCACCTTGCCGTCAGGGGTGAACACGCAGGCCCGCAGGGACAGTTCGCCGCTGCGGTCCACCCGGGCGAACCCGGCGATCGGGCTGTTGCAGTGGCCCTGGAGCACGTGCAGGAACATGCGCTCCGCCGTGGCCTCCCGATGGGTGGACGGGTCGCCGAGCCCGCTGACCGCGTCGATCAGGTCGGTGTCGCCCTCGCGGCACTGCAGGGCGAGGATGCCCGCGCCGATCGGCGGCATCATCGTCTCCGGCGACAGCACCTCGCTGATCACGTCCGTGCGGCCGATGCGCTCCAGACCGGACACGGCGAGCAGCAGGGCGTCCGCCTCGCCCGCCGCCAGCTTCTCCAGCCGGCGGTTGGCGTTGCCGCGGAACGGCACGCACTCCAGGTGCGGGTGCGTGGCGGCGAGCTGGGCGACCCGGCGCACCGAGGAGGTGCCGATCCGGGTGCCGTCCGGCAGCTCGTCGAGGGTGAGCCCGCCCGGGTGGATCAGGGCGTCGCGGATGTCGTCGCGCCGCAGGAAGGCGGCGAACACCGTGCCCGCGGGCAGCGGGCGGTCCGCCGGAACGTCCTTGACGCAGTGCACCGCCAGATCCGCCTCACCGGCCAGCAGCGCCGCGTCCACCTCCTTGGTGAACGCGCCCTTGCCCTCGACCTTGGACAGATCGCCCATCCACTTGTCACCGGTCGTCTTCACGGGGACGACCTCGGTGCGGACACCGGGATGCAGGACGGCCAACTCGGCGCGGACGCGCTCCACCTGGGCCAGCGCCATGGGCGAGTCGCGGGACACGATGCGGATCAGTTCCGGAACGGACATGCGGGACACGATAGACCCTCGCGCCCCGCACTCCGCACCGCTTCCCGGTTTCGGGCCACACGTCACGGTGTGAACCGTGGCCCGACGGGGTAGAACGGCCCGTTCCGTACCGCCGCTTACGCGTTGGGGTCGAAGGTGATCCCCGACGGCTTCGCCGACGTCAGGTGCGCGGTGAAGTTGGCGTCCTTCAGACCGAAGTTGGCGCTGCCGAAGTCGTACGCGCTCAGCTTGTCGCGCAGGCCCGACGGGTAGCCGTTCCAGCCGACCAGCGGCGGGTACTGCCAGGTGTGCTTGGCGTTCTCCGGCGGCTCGTCGCCCGAGTTGCCGAGCCGGAAGCAGTGCGTGCTGATGCCGTCCTTGTGGTAGACGATCTTCGCGTGGGTGCCCTCGAAGCGGACGTCGGACACCGGGTGCACGGTGAACGAGCCGTGGTTGGACGTCGACACGTACTGGATCGTGCCGTTCTGCACCCAGACCACGACATGCTCCCAGTCGTGCCGGTGCCCGCCGATGCTGCTGCCCGCGATGGCCTGGTCCTTCTCGAAGTACAGGCCGTACATGTAGGCGCACCAGCCGTTGTTGCACTTGTAGCGCGAGTAGCTGTTGGTGTTGTCCAGGTCGGACGCGTCATGGCAGTCGCCGCTGAGTGAACCGGTCGGCTTCAGACCGCCGTTGATGGTGCCGTCCGGGCCGATGGCCGGGGTGGAGTAGCAGCCGTCCGTGTCGTAGTCGAACGCGGGCTGGTACGTCAGTTCGGCCGCCTCGGCGTTCTGCGGCAGCGCCGCCGGGGGGGCCGCGAAGGCGACCGAGGGCACGGCCACCACGAGAGCGGCGGCACCGGCGAGTCCGGTGAGCCACCTCCTGCTCCGGGCCTTGAACGTAGATGACGCCACCGCGTCCTCCTCGTGATCCGAGCGCAGCCGAACGGCTGTGGGGGGAAGGGGAGTTGAAAGGAAGTTCAGCTTCCACGGTTTTCACTCCCACGCCAAGGGGTCGCAGGCGTATCAGTGGTGAAGCGCAGCCCAATAGTTGGTCGCTCGATGCCGTGTCAGGCGGAGTTGTCCGGAAGGTCGGCCGCCGACTCCTGCGCCGTCAGGTCCGTGCGCAGTCGCAGCCACGAGGGCTGGCGCAGCAGACCGGCCCGGGTGCGGGTGCTGTAGCGGACCTCGCCGACGAGCCGGGGCACCACCCAGCGGGCGCCCGGCGCCGCCGGTACGGGGTCGAAGGGGCACACGTCGGTCGCCTCGGCCCGCAGCAACGCGGCGAGTTCGGTGCGCTCGGCCTCGCTCCACCCCGTGCCCACACTGCCGACGTACCGCAGGGCGCCCGCCGAGGTCCGCTGCCCGACGAGAACGGCCCCGGGGAGTCCGGTCAGCCGCCCCCTGCCAGGTGACCAGCCGCCGACGAGCACATCGGCGGTGCGCATGTTGCGGATCTTGATCCAGGCGCGGGAGCGCACCCCGGGCTCGTACACCGAGTCCAGCCGCTTGCAGACCAGACCCTCCAGACCGTGCGCACGGGTCGCCTCCAGGGCCTCGCGTCCGTGGCCCACGAGCGCGCCCGGCGTCGACCAGTACGGCCCCTGCAGTCCGAGCGCCTCGAGGCGCGCCCTGCGTTCGGCGTACGGCAGCCGCAGCAGCGGGACCCCGCCGAGGTGCATGACGTCGAAGAGCACGAGGTGGACGGGCACCGAGGCCGCCATCCGCGCCGCCTTCCTCGGTGCCTGGACCAGCCCCATCCGCGACTGGAGCAGCTGGAAGTCGGCCCGGCCCCCCGCGTCCAGCGCCAGCACCTCCCCGTCCAGCACGGCGGCCGTCGCCCCGAGCGCCGTGCCCAGCGGCCGCAGCTCCGGATAGGCCGCGGTGATGTCCTCCCCGGACCGGGCCCGCAGCCGGACCGTCCCGTCCCCGGCGAGATACACCACCGCCCGCTGCCCGTCCTGCTTGGTCTCGTAGGCCCAGTGCGCGTCCTGGGCGGCGGACGGCAGCCGGCCGGGCGTGGCCAGCATGGGTGCGATGAGAGGGAGCGTCACGGGTGACTTGTCGACATCCGCGCCCCGCACCACGCGCCCCGCGGGACGGTTTCCCCTGAACGGCCGCTCAGTCGCCCGAGCAGCCGAAGACACCGAGGTGGCTCGGCCGGTCGCCGGTGTGCAGGACGACGTACCGCGCGGTCCACCGCACGGTGCACTCGGCGCTCAGCGCGGGCCCGGAGTCGTACACCTCCCGGAATCGCTCCGGCGACGGTCTGTCCGTGCCGAAGTGGTGTCTGACCCGGGCCGCGGCGAGCGGGCGCAGGGTGCCGCAGTCCTCGACGGCGTACTCGTCCGGCGGCTCGGAGGTGTCGACGACCTGCAGGATGTCGAGGATGGAGTGCGTCCCCTCCTCGCTCATGAACTCCGCGTCCGCCCAGAGCTCCTCCAGGCTCGCGTAGGTGTCGTCACCGCCGTACTCCCGTGCGAACTCCGCGGCGTGCAGTGCCCGCAGGGACTCCTCGACCCCGCCCGTGTACGGAGTGACGTAGTCCCAGCAACTCGCGCCCATCGCGCCCCCCTCGCCCTCGGTGGACCGTCCCTCTGCTCGCCACGGTAGGACAGGGCACCGACAACGGGCCGTCAGCTCCTCCCCTCCCGCGGGGGCGGGGCCTGGACCAGGCCCGTCTGGTAGGCCACGACGACGAGTTGGGCGCGGTCGCGGGCGCCGGGCTTGTCATCGCCCGGTGGACGTGGGTGCGCACGGTGAGGGGGCTGACGACGAGCTTCTCGGCGACCTCCTCGTTGGAGTGGCCCTCGGCGACCCAGGCCATCACCTCGCGCTCCCGGGCGGTGAGCGCGGCGAGGTCGCCGGGGACGGCGAGCCGGGCGCCCTCCGCCGGGGAGGCGAGGAAGCGGGTGATCAGGGAGCGGGTGGCGAGCGGGGAGAGCAGGGAGTCGCCCGCGGCGACCGTGGGGATGCCGTCGAGCAGCGCGTCGGCGGTGACGTCGAGGAACCCGCTCGCGCCCGTCCGCGTAGCGCTGCCGGCAGGTGAGCACCGGCTCCTTGGCCCGAAGCGCGCTCACCACACGCACGGCAGGTCCACCTCGACCAGCGTCGGGCCGCCCACCGGGCTGGTGATCCGCACCGTTCCGTCGAGCGCGGCCACCCGGCGCCGCATGCCCAGCAGGCCCGAGCCCGCGCTCTCGTCGGCGCCTCCGCATCCCTCGTCGCGCACCCGCACGCGCAGGCCGGTCCGGGTGCGGGCCAGCCCCACCGCGGCCCGGTCGGACCCGCTGTACTTGGCCGCGTTGGTGAGCGCCTCCGCGACCACGAAGTACGCGGCGGCCTCCACCGCGGCCGGCGCCCGTGTCCCCTCCGGGAGACCGTCGGCCAGGACGTCAACCCGCAGTCCGCTCGCCGCCGCCAGCGCCCGTACGGCCCCCACCAGCCCCCGGTCGGTGAGGATCGGCGGATGGATGGCGCGCACCACGTGCCGCAGCTCGGTCAGCGCCTCCTCGGCCTGCTCCTGCGCGTCGGCGAGCAGCTTGCGCGCGGTGTCCGGGTCGGCGCCGTACGCCCGCCGCGCCAGCCCGATCCGCATCGACAGGGCGACCAGGCGGGCCTGGGCGCCGTCGTGCAGGTCCCGCTCGATACGGCGCAGCTCGGCGCCGTGCGCGGCGACCGCGTCCGCCCGGGTCGCGGTGAGGTGCTCGACCCGCTGGGCCAGCAGCGCCTTGGGGGAGGGCCGCAGCAGCGCGGCCGACCAGGCCGTCTCGACGTCGGCGAGCCGGACGATCAACGGCAGCACGCGCGCCCGGCGGCCCAGCAGGCCGCTCCCCACCCCGTCGACGACCAGCCCGAGCGGCCACAGCGGCAGCATCAGCACGGTCAGCCAGGGATAGGCGTAGTGCGCGGCCATCCAGCGCGCGTCCGTGAGGGTGCCGGGGTCGCGCACGGCCGTACGCAGCCTCTGCCGTATCGGACCGGTGAGCGGCGCGTACGCCTCGGGGATCTCGCGGCCGGTCCAGGAGGCCGTCAGCCGCCTCTTGGCCCCGGCGACGCGGCGGATCAGCAGCACGGTCTCCGGCACCAGCCAGACGCCGACGCCCGTCACCGCGCCGGTGGCGGTGATCAGCAGCACGGTGACGAAGAGGTACGACCCGAAGGCCATGGCGGCGGCCAGCAGCAGATGGACCGAGGCCCGCGCCGCCTGTCGCAGGGTCGTGCGCATGCGGATTCCCGGGGGTGAGGGGGTGGGGGACCGGCCGCCGGGCGCACCCGGCGGCCGGTTCGCGGACGGGGATCAGTCGTCCAGCGTGACGACGACCTTCTCCGCCGCGCCCGGAGTCAGCGCCAGCTCGAAGGCGCTGTCTGCCTCCGCGAACGGCACCCGGTGGCTGATCAGCTCGGCGAACCGCTCCTGGTGCTCGACCAGCTCGGGCGTCACCTCGAAGATCTCGGTGGGGTAGCCCTGGGAGGCGATCAGGGTCAGCTCGCTGCGGAGCATGCCGCCCAGGTCGATCTCGGAGCCCTTCTTGTGGACCGCCACCATCACCAGCTTGGCGCCCCACTTGGCGGAGTTCACCACGGTGTTGAACACGGCCGCCGCACCGGCCGCGTCGATGAAGACGTCGGTGCCGGGCCGGGGCTGGCCCAGGGCGTTGGCGCTCGGGCCGTGCAGCTCGGTCAGTCGCGCCGCCACGTCCTCCCGCGACGAGTCGACGACGGCGTCCGCGCCCACGGCCAGTGCCTTCTCCAGCCGGGAGGCGATGACGTCCACGACGACCACGTGCTCCACACCGCGCAGCTTCAGCCAGATCGCCGCGCCGAGGCCGATCGGACCGGCGCCGAACACGACCACCTTGTCCCCGGGGCCGGCCTCGGAGCGGTTGACGGCGTGCCGCGCCACGGCCATCGGTTCGTTGAGCGAGGCCACGTCGAAGGGCACGGTGTCGGGGAAGACGGCGACGCTCCTGCCGACCTCGGCGTTCTCGATCAGCAGGAACTCGCTCATACCGCCGTACTTCCCGCCGCAGCCGATGATGCCGGTGGGCGCTTCCTGCGGGTTGACGACCACCCGGTCGCCGATGTTCAGGCCCTCGACCTCGGCGCCGAGTTCCACGATCTCCCCGGCCGGCTCGTGGCCGAGCGCCACCGGGACCAGCTCGCCGCCCAGATGGGCGCGGGCGGGCATGCCGCCCATGTGCAGGAACGTGACATCGGTGCCGCAGATGCCGCAGGCACGGATCCGTACCAGGGCGTCCTTGGGGCCCGGCACGGGCCGCTCGACGTCGACGACCTCGATCTTGTCGACGCCACCGGTCTGGACGGACTTCATCGTGCTCATGGGAGAACCTCTCTCGGGTGGTGCTGGTCGCTCATCGGTCGGTGGGGCAGCGGGCGCCGGTTGCCGGTCGGCGCCGCCGGCTGTCGTTCCCAGGTCAGCGGCAATCGGGCGTCGGGCGTGGGATCTCGGGGGTCACACGCCGAAGTTCTTCAGGACGGCGTCCGCCATGCCCCGCTCGCCGCGCTCGTCGGGGTGGACGCAGGCGGCGGGGGCGAGCGGTACGAGCGGCTCGATCCAGCGCACCCGCCGGTCGGCGCAGGCGTCCCGCCCGACCGAGGGCGTGTAGGTGTCGACATAGCCGGCGCCCGCCTCGTCGGCGCGTTTCCGGAGCATCGCGTCGAGCTGCCGCTCCTTCTCGTGCGGACAGGCGATGTCCCCGGCGGTGATCCCCATCTCGGCGCCGCAGCCGCTGGGGTGCGCGGGCAGGATCGCCGGGTGGCCGACGACGTAGATCCGGGCCTTCGGCGCCCGCCGCCGGACCTCGGGCAGGGCCTTCGCCAGCCGCTCGTCGGCCGTGGCGATCCGCTGCCCCATCGCGTCGGTGCCGTCGGAGACGTACCGGGCGCGACACGGCGCGTCGCTCGCGGTGCCGTCCCTGAGACCGTTCAGCGCGAAGGTGATGACTCCGGACGTCACACACGTCTTCACCAGGGAGGCGAAGCCGATGTCGTTGCCGCCCATGCCGATCGTGACCAGCCGGGTCCGGCCGTCGAGGGCGGACAGCTGCGCCGGGTTCGTGCCGTGGTCCGTGGACTGCGGTGCGCTCAGGTCTGCCAGGGTCGCCCCGCTGCGGCTCACGTCCCGGACGTCGGCGGCGGGCAGTTCCAGCCGCCGTGCCACCAGGGCCGGGTAGGTGCGGTCGGAGCGTTCGCAGCCGGCGGGGGTGCCGGTGCGGTCCGGGATGTCGGGGCCGGCGGTGTAGGAGTCGCCCAGCGCCACATAGGGGCCGCGCGGCGGGGTGGGGGGCGGCCGGGTCGCCGTGCCGCCCGGCCACGATCGCCGTGATGAGCACGCGCAGGCGAGCGCCCTGGCCAGCGCGGCGCGTACGGGGGGCTTCATACGGGGGGTCTCCAGGGGCGAGGGGCTGGTCGGTCGTCCCGGACCGGGTTCCGGTGCCGGTGGTGATGTCCCCGGGCCCGGTGCCGGCAGGGGGGAGTGCGCCGGCGGCCGGGCCCGGGGAACACGCCGCTTCCGTCCCCACGGGTGCGGCGCCGGGAGCCGCCTCCGCTCAAGGCGCTCCAGTCCGGGTTGCTTGAGTTAGGCAAGCACATAGGGATTACTTGAGTCAAGCAAGCGTGCAGATTTACTTGAGTTAGGCAAGTAGGGGAGTAGGGTGGGCGGCATGTCCCCCTCACCGCCCGCAGTGCCCCCCGCCTCGCCCGCAGCGGTCGAGATCGAGCGCTCCCTCACCCGGGTCGCCTATCTGAGCGTCCGGGCCCGTCAGCACGATCGACTGGTCGCCATGGCGGGCGTCCCGCTGGACCGGGCCGCCGTCGCCATGCTGCGCCGGATCGCCGAGCACGAACCCCTGCGCCCGGGGGAACTCGCCCAGGTGCTCGCCGTCCAGGCCTCGCACGTCACCCGCCAGGTGCAGCGGCTCCAGCAGGCCGGATACGTCACCCGGGTGCCCGACCCCGAGGACCCCCGCGCCCGGCGGATCCGCCTGACCCCGCTGGGCGAGGAGGCCGTGGCCCGGCTCGGGGAGGCGGGCGCGCGCGGCATGCAGCTGGTCCTCGCCGAATGGTCGCCGGCGGAAGTGCGGCTGCTCGCCCGGCTGGTGTCCCGTATGGCGGACGTCCTGCTGGTGGAGCGGACCCACCCGGCCGACCTCACCGCACCCCTGGGGGAAAGGCCCGGATCCTGATGCGCGCACCGCGACCGTCCCGGCGTGACGAAGGCCGCGCGGGCGGCTTCCTGTACTCCTCGGGCCCCGCCGATCTCCCCGGACCGTTATCCTGGCCCGGCCCCTCGCGTACGGTCTCCCCCCTGCCTGCCGACCCGACGGCGAAACCCTCGCTCGCCCGTGGCGCCGGGCAGCATGTGCTGATCCTCGCCGGTGAACCCGACACCGCCGAACTGCTCGCCACGACCCTGGAGTTGGCGGGCTACCGGATTGGCCTCACGGACACCGCCGCCGACGCCCTGGCCCGGCTCGACGCGCATCGCTTCGATCTGCTGGTCGTCGACACCACCCTGCCCGACCTGCCCGGCATCGCCCGTGCGGGCCGCCCGGTGATCGCCCAGCGGCCGCCGGTCCTCTACCTCGCCCCGTACGACTCCCTCGGCAGCCTTCTGCCCGAACTCGGCCCCGGGGTGCAGGACTACGTCACCAAGCCGTTCCGGGTGGTCGAGGTGCTGGCCCGGATCCAGGTGCTGCTGCGCGGCACCGCCGCCCCCGGCCGCCCCGGGCACTCCCCGTGCTACGACGACCTGGTCCTGGACGACACCCTGTGCCGGGCCTGGCGCGGGCCCCGCGCTCTCGACCTCACCCCCGCCGAGTACCGGCTGCTGCGGCACCTCCTGGTCAACGCGCACCGCGTGCTGTCCAAGGAGCAGATCAGCCGGTACGTCTGGGGCGACTTCCGGGGCGACAACGCGATCGAGCAGCTGCTCTCCCGCCTGCGGCGCAAGGTGGACCGCGAGGCGCCGCCGCTGATCCACACGCACCGGGGTTTCGGGTACTGGCTGGGGAGGGCGGACGGCTAGGGCCCTTCTGACGGATCTCCGTGGGTGAAGGAGCGGCGTTCGGTGCGCGCGATCGGCGTGCGGCGTGGAGGGTCATGTGGCGGAGCCACCTGGCCCTTCGCGCCGTGCGGCAAGCGGGCGTGCCGGGCGTCGCGACGCCGCGGAGATCCGTCAGAAGGGCCCTAGGTGTGCTGACCGGACAGGTTGGTGACGCGGCCGGCTGGGGGCGGGGGGTGGCCGCACAGTCCCGTCGTCCGCTCGACGGGGGCCCGCGGCGTCGTGGGGGAGCGTGCCGGGCGTCGCCGGGCGGGCGGGAGTTTCGCGGACACGCCCAGGGCTGACGGACCGTCGAGGCGCACCTCGCGAGGTGATCCAGGTCACGTCAGCTTTCCGTCAGGGAACTGACCGGAAGCCGTCAGCCCCCTCTGCTTGCCTGGGTCCATCGAGGCCTCGACCCCCCTTCCCTCCCGTTCGCCCCGGCGTTCCGGCCCGCCCGGAGCCCCCCACCACCGAGGAGAGCCATGGCCGACACGCTGACCGGCCCGGTGCCCCAGGCCCCGGACGCGGTCCCCGAGTTCCCGATGCCGAGGGCGGACCGCTGTCCGTTCGACCCGCCGCCCGCCCTCAGGGAGCTCCAGGAGCAGGCACCGCTGACCAAGGTGCGGCTCTGGGACGGCACCGAGCCCTGGCTCGTCACCCGCTACGCCGACCAGCGGGCGCTCCTCGGCGATCCCCGGGTCAGCGCGGACACCGACCGCCCCGGCTATCCGACCAAGGCGAGCCCCGAGGCCGGTGAGGGCAAGCTCAGCTTCATCATGATGGACGACCCGGAACACGCCCGGCTGCGCCGGATGGTGACCGCGCCCTTCGCCATCAAGAAGGTCGAGGCCCTGCGCCCCGCCGTGCAGCGGATCGTCGACGACCTGATCGACGGGCTGCTGGCGGGCCCCAGGCCGGTGGACCTGGTGGAGGAGTTCGCCCTGCCGATCCCCTCGCTGGTGATCTGCGAACTGCTCGGCGTGCCCTACGACGACCACGCCTTCTTCCAGGACAACACCAGGACGATGGTCCACCGGGACGCCACCGCCGAACAGCGCGGCCAGGCGAGCCGCGAGGTGGCCGGCTACCTCGCCGGACTCATCGGCAAGCGGCTCGCCGAGCCGCGCGACGACCTGCTGTCGAGCATCGCCGCCCGGATCACCGCGGGCGAGATCGACCACCAGCAGGCCACCGAGATGGCGCTGCTGCTGCTCATCGCCGGTCACGAGACCACCGCGAACATGATCGCGCTCGGCACCCTGGCCCTGCTCCAGCACCCCGACCAGCTCGCCCTGCTGCGGGAGACGGACGATCCCCGGCTGGTCTCCTCCGCCGTCGAGGAGCTGCTGCGCTATCTGCACATCACCCACCTCGGCCGGCGCCGCGCGGTCACCGAGGACATCGAGATCGGCGGGCAGATCATCAGGGCCGGGGAAGGCGTGATCATGGTCAACGAGGTCGCCAACCGCGACCCCGAGGTCTTCCCGGACCCCGACCGGCTCGACCTCACCCGTGACGCGCGCCGCCATGTCGCGTTCGGCTTCGGCGTCCACCAGTGCCTCGGCCAGCCGCTGGCCCGGATGGAGCTCCAGGCCGTCTACGGCACGCTGTACCGGCGCATCCCCTCTCTGAGGCTCGTCGGCACGCTCGACGACGTCCGCTTCAAGCACGACGCCTTCATCTACGGCGTCCACTCCCTGCCCGTGACCTGGTGACGGTTCCCCGTCCCGCACAGCACGACGGCAATCGACAGCAGAACGCAAGGAACAAGGGGAATCCCATGACCTCCCACAAGGTGGAGCTGGAAGCCGACAAGTGCGTCGCCTCGGGACAGTGCGTGGTCGCCGCCATGCAGGTCTTCGACCAGGACGACGACGGCATCGCGATCCTGCTGGAGGAGGCGCCCGCGCCCGAGCTCCTCGACGACGTCCGCGAGGCCGTCGCCGTCTGCCCGGCCGCCGCGATCCGACTGGTCGAACAGTGAACCGGATCGTGGTCGTCGGGGCCTCCGCCGCCGGACTCGCGGCGGTCGAGACCCTCCGCCGCGAGGGCTACGACGGCACCCTCACCCTCGTGGGCGACGAACCGCATCTCCCGTACGACCGCCCGCCGCTGTCCAAGCAGCTGCTCTCCTCCGAATGGGAGGAGGACCGGCTGAGCCTGCGCCGCCCCGAGGACCTCGCCGCCCTCGGCCTGGACCTGCGGCTCGGCACCCCTGCCCGCGGCCTGGACGTGCACGGGCGCCGGGTGCTGCTGGCCGACGGGGAGGCGCTGCCGTACGACGGACTGGTCGTCGCCACCGGGGTACGGCCGCGCCGGCTGCCCGGCGAGGGCGCGCATGTGCTGCGCACCCTGGAGGACGCCCTGACCCTGCGGGAACGGCTGGAGCCGGGCCGGCATCTGGTCGTCGTCGGCGCCGGGTTCCTCGGCGCGGAGGCGGCGTCCGTCGCCTGGCGGCTCGGGGCCCGGGTCACCCTCCTGGAACCGGCTGCGGTGCCCCTGGCGCACACCGTCGGCGAGGACGTCGGACGCGTGCTCGCGCAGGCCCACCGCGACCGGGGCGTCGAGCTGCGCTGCGGGGTCGGCGTCACCGAGGTCACCGAGGACGGCGTACGGCTCGCGGACGGCGGGATCGTCGAGGCCGACGAGGTGCTCGTGGCGATCGGCTCGCTGCCCAACACCGACTGGCTGGGCGGCAGCGGACTGCCGGTCGGCGACGGTGTCGTCTGCGACGAGTACCTGGAGGCCGCCCGGGGGGTGTACGCCGCCGGGGACGTGGCCCGCTGGTACAACCCGCTGTTCGGCACCGCCATGCGGATCGAGCACCGCACCAACGCGGCCGAGCAGGGCATGGCCGCCGCGCGCAATCTGCTCGCCGCGCCCGGGGCGCGCAGGCCGTTCGCGCCGGTGCCGTACTTCTGGTCGGACCAGTACGACCTGAAGGTCCAGGCCTACGGCTTCCTGCGCGGCCACGAGGAGACGGTCGTCGTCGAGGGTGATCTCGCCGAACGCCGGTTCGTGGCCGCGTACCGCACCGGCGACCGGGTGAGCGGCGCCCTCGCGGTCGGGATACCGCCGAGGGCGATCCGGACGTGGCGCCAGGCGATCGCCTCCCGAGCGGCGTGGGGCGAGAGCGTCCGCGTCCCGGCGTAGGGGGGCAAGCGAGGGAGGAAGGGGCCCCGGCGGGCGCTGTGAGCCTGCCGGGGCCCTTACGCTTGCCCGGGCGTCGTCGTTCCGCAGTAGATCCGGGTCGACGCGCGCCGTACGTGGGGGTCAACGTACACAGTAACTTACTTGAGTTACGCAACAAGATGGTAAAGTGGGGTGCATGTCCACCGAACCGCTCCCCGTGCCCGCCGTCGCCTCCCCGGAAGTGATCGAGATCGAGCGCGCGCTCACCCGGATCACCTATCTGAGCACCCGCGCCCGCCGGCACGACCGGCTGATGGCGCTGGCCGGCGTCCCCCTGGACCGGGCCGCCGTCGCGCTGCTGCGGCAGGTCGCCGACTCCGAGCCGCTGCGGCCGGGCGAGCTGGCCCAGCGCCTGGGGGTGGAGGCCTCCCATGTGACCCGCACGGTGCAGCAGCTCCAGAAGTCAGGCTATGTCACCCGCGTCCCCGACCCCGACGACGGCCGGGCCCAGCGGATCCAGCTCACGGACGCCGGCCGTGAGGCCATCGACCGGGTCCGCGACGCGGGTGCCCGCGGCATGCAGCTCGCCCTGTCCGACTGGACCCCCGAGGAGCTCGGCCAGCTCGCCGCGCTCTTCCACCGCATGGTCGACGACTTCCTGTCCTACGCCGTCGACGAGGAGGGCGAGCAGCCGTCGGTCGGCGCCTGACCGGCTCGCGCAGTCCCCACGGCGGCAGCCAGGCCACCACCGGCAAGAACGGCGGCGGGACCGGGCCCGTCCGCAGCCCACGGCGTCGCCACCGGCACCGGTGAACGCACGCTCAGCCGGCTCTTCCGTCGCGAGCTCGGCATGACCTGTCCCCGGTGGCGCGCCACGCCCTGCCGCTGCCCGCCGACGGCACGCCCGTCACCACGGTCGCCCTGCGCTGCGGCTGGTCCTCGGCCGGCGCCTTCATCGACGTCTTCCGCCGGTCCTTCGGCCGCGCGACCCGGCCGGGTCCCCACCAGCGCCGACGTGCGGGGGAGTTGAGAGATCACCGCTGCCGTACCCCGCCTCCGGAGTCGCTCCTACCGTCCAGTAATGTCGGGCGCCAGGACTTCAGAGGAGGAACCTTGGCCCGGTCCGGACGCTCACCCCTGCTGCTGGCCGGTCTGCTGGCCACCGCGGGCGTGGCCCACTTCGCCGCCCCCCGCTCCTTCGACGCGACGATCCCGCGCGCCCTGCCGGGCTCGCCCAGGGCCTGGACGTACGCCAGCGGCGCCGTCGAGCTGGCGCTGGCGGCCGGACTGGCGGCGCCCCGGACCCGGAAGGCGGCCGCCCTGGCCAGTGCCGCGTTCTTCGTCGGCGTCTTCCCCGCCAACGTGAAGATGGCGTGGGACTGGCGCGACCGTCCCACCCCCCTCAAGGCCGCCGCTCTCGGCCGGCTGCCCCTGCAGGTGCCCCTCGTGCTGTGGGCCCGCAGCGTCGCGAACGGCACGGAAGGACGGTCATGACGAAGACGCTGGAGACCGGCGACAAGGTCGAGGACTTCTCGCTGCCCGACGAGACCGGCACGGTGGTGGCCCTGACGGACCTGCTCGCCGACGGGCCCGTCGTGCTCTTCTTCTATCCCGCCGCCCTCAGCCCCGGCTGCACCGCCGAGGCCTGCCACTTCCGCGACCTCGCGGCCGAGTTCGCCGCGGTGGGCGCCCGGCCCGTCGGCATCAGCGGGGACTCCGTCGACCGCCAGCAGGAGTTCGCCGGCCGCCACACCCTCGGCATGACCCTGCTGTCCGACACGGACGGCAGCGTGCGGGAACTCTTCGGGGTGAAGCGCGGCATCTCCCTCGCGCCCACCAAGCGGGCCACCTTCGTCATCGCCGAGGACCGCACCGTCCTGGAGGTCGTCCGCAGCGAACTGCGGATGAACACCCACGCCGACCGCGCCCTGGAGGCGCTGCGCGCCCACCGCGCCTGACCGCCCCGGAGGCCCCCCGCTCCACGAGCGGCCCCGCGCGGTTGATGCACCCGGGCAAAGGGACCATTCTGGACGACATGGAGCATGTCGTCGCTGCGGCGGTCATCGATGCCCGGGGCATCGTGACGGGCTGGAGCGAGGGTGCCCGTCTGCTGACGGGCCATCCGGCCGAGGAGGCCGTGGGGCGGGCGGCGACCGACCTGCTCGCCGAGGAGCTCCCCCGGCTCCCCGCACCCGGGTGGACACGGCCCGTCGTCGTACGCCACCGCGACGGCCACCCCGTCGCCCTCACCGTCACCGCCTGCCCGGTGCTCGGCCCCGACGGCGAGCCCGCCGGCTGGACCCTCACCGCCGAGCGGCCCTCGGCCCCGGAACCGACCGTCGCGGGGCGCGCCTTCCAGCAGGCGTCCATGTCGATGTCCGTCTTCGACCCCGACCAGCACTATCTGCGACTGAACGAGGTCGCCTGCAAGGTGATGGGCGTGCCCGAGGACGTCCTGCTCGGCCGCCACTTCCCCGACACCGTGGAGGAGGCCGAGCACAGCCGGGGCTTCAACTGGCACCTTCGGCACGTGGCCGAGACCGGCCGCCCGGTCCGCTACGAGAGCTGGACCGGCGCCCCCTCCCTTAACCGGGAGCACGCGTGGACCACCGAGATGTGGCCCGTGCGCGAGCCGTCCGGGGAGGTCGTCGGGGTCGCCCTGGCCGCGTTCGACAGCACCGAGCAGTACCTGGCCCGCCAGCGGCTGGCCCTGCTGAACGAGGCGGCGGCCTCCATCGGCACCACCCTCGACATGGTGCGCACCACCGAGGAGGTCGTCGCCCTCCTCGTGCCGCGGTTCGCCGACTTCGTCAGCGTCGACCTGCTGGACTGGGTCCTCGGCGCCGACGAGCCGCCACCCGTCCCGGACGGTGAGGTCGTGCTGCGCCGCGTCGCCCACGGCTCCGCCCGCGAGGGCACCCCCGAGGCGGCGGTCCGGCTCGGCGAGACCGACGTCCATCCGCCCTTCAGCCCGCCCGCGCGCGCCCTGCGGGAGGGGCGCGCCGTCCGTATCCAGGCGGGCGAGCCCGACTTCATGCGCTGGCTCGTCGAACGCAACACCCGCGACCCCGAGGGCCGCCGCTTCCGCACCGGGGTCCACTCGGTGATCTCGGTGCCCCTGCGGGCCCGGGGCACCACCCTCGGCGTCCTCGTCGGCGTCCGTATCGCGCACCCCGACGACTACGAGGACGACGACGCCGTCTTCGCCGAGGAGCTCGCCAGCCGGGCCGCCGTCTGCATCGACAACGCCCGCCGCTTCGCCCGCGAACGCACCACCGCGCTCGCCCTCCAGCACAGCCTGCTGCCGCGCGGGCTGCCCGGACAGGCCGCCGTCGAGGTCGCCCACCGCTATCTGCCCAGCGGCTCCACCGCCGGCATCGGCGGCGACTGGTTCGACGTGATCCCGCTCTCCGGCAGCCGGGTCGCCCTAGTCGTCGGCGACGTCGTGGGCCACGGCATCCCCTCCTCGGCGACCATGGGCCGGCTCTGCATGGCCGTGCGCACCCTCGCCGACGTGGACCTGCCGCCCGACGAGCTCCTCACCCACCTCGACGACCTGGTCACCCATCTGGCGGGCTACCAGGAGGGCGGCGACGGCGACGAGGTCGCGGAACTGGGCGCCACCTGCCTGTACGCCGTCTACGACCCCGTCAGCCGCCGTCTCGACCTGGCCGCCGCCGGCCACCCCGCACCGGCCCTCCTGCTGCCCGACGGCCGCGCGGAACTGATCCGGATGACCCCCGGCCCGCCCCTCGGCGTCGGCGGACTGCCCTTCGAGGCGGTCGAGCTGGAACTGCCCGAGGGCGCGGTCGTCGCCCTCTACACCGACGGTCTGATCGAGGACCGCGACCGGGACGTCGACCGCGCCACCGGTGAGCTGTGCAGCGCCCTCACCGCGCCGACCGCCACCCTCGACGCCCTGTGCGACACCGTGCTCAAGGCTGTCCTGCCGGAGGAACCCAGCGACGACGTGGCCCTGCTGCTGGCCCGCACCCGCGCCCTCGGCGCCGACCGGGTCGCCACCTGGGACGTGGATCCCGACCCCGCCCATGTCGCCGCCACCCGGCAGGCCGCCACCGAACAACTCGCCGCGTGGGGACTGGAGGAGGCGGCCTTCGTCACCGAACTCGTCGTCAGCGAACTGGTCACCAACGCCATCCGCTACGGCGAACCCCCCATCCGGCTCCGGCTGATCCGCGACCGCAGCCTCATCTGCGAGGTCTCCGACGGCAGTTCCACCTCGCCGCATCTGCGCCGCGCCCACGCCTTCGACGAGGGCGGACGCGGTCTGCTGCTGGTCGCGCAGCTCACCCAGCGCTGGGGCAGCCGGCAGACGGACCGCGGCAAGACGATCTGGGCGGAACAGACCCTCGAACCCGGGTGACCACCGCACGCCCTTCACGCGTCGGCGGCCACCTGGCCGAGGGTCCGTCCGGTGCGCACCGAGCGGGCCCGGCGGGGGTCCGGTGTGTCACGGTGCGCGCGGCCGCCCGACTTGACCAGCAGCCAGGCCTCCTCCTCGTCGCCGGGCCGACCGCCCCGGAAGCGGGTGAGCGCGTACGAGCCGCGCAGCTTCCCGCCGCGCAGCCGGAAGGAGAGATGGCCCCGGCGCAGGGCCTCCCCGACGTCGCGCTCGGCGCCGAGCGGCTCGTACGTGCCCCGGTCCCACACGATCACCGTCCCGCCCCCGTACTCACCCGCCGGGATCACCCCCTCGAAGTCCTCGTACTCCAGCGGATGGTCCTCCGTCGGCACGGCGAGCCGTTTGTCCTTCGGCCGTGCCGAGGGGCCCTTGGGGACCGACCACGACTTCAGGACGTCGCCGACCTGGAGCCGGAAGTCGAAGTGCAGGGTGCGCGCGTCATGGATCTGGACGACGAACCGCGGTCCCCCCGCGCCCCGGGCGTCCTGCCCCGCCGGCTCCCGGGTCCTCGCGAAATCCCGCTTGTCCCGGTACTCCCGCAGCCGCTCGCTCACCGGGTCCTCCTCTCCGCCGGCTCCGGGTACCCCCGCCCCGGCCGGGGCAGTCGGACGGCGAGCGGGCTCAGAACTCCTCGTGGGTCTGCGGATCGCCGCCCAGCCGCCGGTGGGGGCGGTCCGTGAGCGCGCCCAGCTGGGCCGGCCCGAGCTCGAAACCGAACACGTCCAGGTTGGCCCCCTGACGGCCGGCGTCGGCGGACTTCGGGATGGGCACCGCGCCGAGCTGGACGTGCCAGCGCAGCAGGACCTGGGCGGGGGTGACCCCGAGGGCCTCGGAGACCGCGACGACCGTGGGGTCCTCAAGGAGGCCCGAGCCCCGCCCCAGGGGGCTCCAGCTCTCCGTGACGATGCCCTTCGCCTCGTGGAAGGCGCGCAGCTCGTCCTGCGGGAAGAGGGGGTGCAGCTCGATCTGGTTGACCGACGGCAGGACGCCCGTCTCCTTCTCCAGGCGCTCGATGTGCTCGGGCGTGAAGTTCGAGACGCCGATCGAGCGGACCAGACCCTCCTCGCGGAGCTGGATCATGGCCCGCCAGGAGTCGACGTACTTGCCGACCCGGGGGAGCGGCCAGTGGATCAGATAGAGGTCGACGTGGTCGAGGCCCAGCCGGCGGCGGGACTCCTCGAAGGAGGCGAGCGTCTCCTCGTAGCCGTGATGGCGGCCGGGGAGCTTGGTGGTGACCACGAGCTCCTCGCGGGGCACCGCGCCCCGGGCCACGCCGCGGCCGACCCCGGTCTCGTTGCGGTAGTTCGTCGCCGTGTCGATCAGCCGGTAGCCCAGCCCGAGCGCCCCGGCCACCGCCTCCTCCGCCTGCGCGTCGTCCATCGGCCAGGTGCCCAGACCGAGGGCCGGGAGCCTCGTACCGTCGTTGAGCGTGTGCACCGGGATGTCGATCACCGTCTGCCCTTCCCCTGGAACGGGATACGTCACTCCAGCCTCACGGATGAAGGGGGCACGATCAACCGGGCCCGGCCGCAGGCACTGTCGCCAGGGCGGCGGATCGCTGACACGATCTTCATCGAGGACCAGGCGCGACGATCGGAGCGGGCATGACGACGGACTTCGACAGCCAGACGACGGGGGCGGCCGGGGTCGAGGTGAGACCGGTCGCCGGGCACATCGGCGCCGAGATCGAGGGCGTCGACCTGGCCGCGGGCGTCGACGACGCCCAGGTCGCCGTGATCAGGGCGGCCGTGCTGCGCTGGAAGGTGGTGTTCTTCCGCGGACAGCGCCTCGACCACACCGGACACGTGGCGCTCGCCCGCCGCTTCGGCGAACCGGTGGTGCTGCGCAAGCGGGGCAGCGCCTCACCGGCGGACTTCCCGGAGATCGAGACGACCGCCGACCGGCTGGAGCTGGGCGGCGGCTTCGGCATGGAGCACGACGAATGGCTCCGGCGCCGCCGGCACACCCTGCTGCGCGGCTGGCACTGCGACCACGGCGCCCGGATCGACCCGCCGGCCGCGACGATCCTGCGCGCCGAGACGGTCCCTCCCTACGGCGGTGACACCACCTGGTCCAACCTGGCGGCCGCGTACGCCGGACTGTCCGCGCCGGTGAGAGAGTTCGTGGACGGGCTCCGGGCCGAGCACCGCCTCGGCGTCGGTTACCAGCCGCGCCCCGGCGAGGACGCCTACGTCCGTCACCTGCTCGACCACCAGGTGGCCTCGCTGCACCCGCTGGTCAGGGTCCACCCGGAGACCGGCGAGCGGATCCTGTACGTCAACGGCTACTACGTCGAGCAGATCGCCGACGTCTCCCGGGCCGAGAGCCGTGCCCTCCTCGACATGCTGCTGGACCAGGCGGTCCGCCCCGAGTACACCGTCCGCTTCCGCTGGGAGCCCGGCAGCGTGGCCTTCTGGGACAACCGGGCCACCATCCACCTCGCGCCCGGTGACAACGCCCACCTCGGCTTCCCGCGCACCATGCACCGCGTCATGCTCACCGGCGACGTACCCGTGGGTGTGGACGGCAGGCCCTCGCAGCCGATCACCGGCACGGAGCCGGGCCGCTGGTGAGCCTCCCGGCCCGCACGCGGCGCGGGCCGGGCGAGGAACGCCGAGGGCGAAGAAAAGGCGGCGGGCGGCCCGGACCGAGGCGTCGGCGTCCGGTCACGGCCCCCCCGTCACCCGGTGGACGCCGGGCGCCAGCCCAGGGCCGGGCCCAGCCTGGTCGCCATGTCGGTGAGGATCTGTACGTAGTCCTCGTGCTCGAAGGTGAACGGCAGGGCGAAGGCCACCTCGTCGATCTCGCGGAACGCCGCGTGCGCGTGCAGCCGCTCGGCGATCTCCTCCGAGGTGCCGACCAGGTCGGGGGCGAACAGCAGACGGGCCGGCCCCTGCGGGGAACGGGTCCGCGGCAGGCGCGCGGCGGCGAACTCCTCGTACCGGGCGCGCTGCTCCGGCGAGGCGGAATCGGTGGGGACCACCACGAGTCCCTGGGAGACGCGGGCGGCCTCGCCGTCGGGGTGCGCGGCGCGGAAGGCCCGCACGTGGGAGAGCTGGATCTCGGCGAAGTCCCGTGTGTCGTCCGGGCCATCGGCCTTGACGACACTGCTGGTGAGGAAGTTCATGCCGTGCTCCCCGGCCCACCGCGCCGAGCTGACGCTGCCGCCGCCGTACCACAGGCGCCGGCCGAGGCCCGGGGAGTGCGGCTGCACCCGGTCGGAGAACACCTCGAAGCCCTCGACCCCGCTGAAGTCGCTCGCGGACTTCCCCCGCACGAGGTCCAGCAGCCGGCGCACCCGCTCGTAGCCGAAGTCCTCGGCGTCGGCCGTGTCCGGGTACAGGGCGCCCTTGACCTGGTCGTAGTGCATCGGCGGGCCGACGCTCACGCCCGGGTTGAGCCGCCCGCCGGACAGGATGTCGACGGTCGCCAGGTCCTCCGCCAGCCGCAGCGGGTTCTCCCAGCCCAGCGGGATCACCGCGGTGCCGAGCTCGATCCGGCGGGTGCGCTGCGAGGCGGCCGCCAGGACGGCGACGGGGGAGGAGATGCCGTACTGCAGATGGCGGTGGCGCACCCAGGCGCTGTCGAAGCCGAGCCGCTCGCCCAGCTCGATGATCTCCAGCGTGGTCTCGTGCCCCCGGCGCGGGTCGTCCCCGTCGAACAGCCCGATGGTGAGGAAGCCCAGCTTGCGCAACGGGCGTGAGGTGGGGGACACGGGCTCCTCCGGCGGTCGTACGTCAGTGCTGCCCCGATTGTGACAGCCGAACGTTGCGGGCGTGTGATCAGACGAGCGGGATGACGACCTCGTCCTCGACCGGCGGGTTCCGTTCCTGCGCGCGGTTGCCGGTGGCCGCGTGGCAGCGCAGGCGGATCGACTCCGGGGTGACGTCAAGCCGCAGGAAGCACTTGAAGAAGGGCGGGCTGTAGGTCGCCGAGCTCGGCGAGAACAACTGCGTGTAGATCTTGCGCACGGGGAGCCGCAGGCGCCGTCGGCGGCCCGGGCGGCTCCCGGTGCCCAGCAGGCCCGCGATCAGCCGGATCCGCCGGGTCACCCGGACCTGCGGCCCGGGTGCGCGGGTCGCCGGGATGCCGACCCGTTCGGCGACGACCGCCTGCGCCTCGGCCTCGGTGAGGGCGAAGAAGCGGCGCAGCCGCAGCCGGCGGCCGTAGAGCCTGCTGTAGAAGGCGAGGGAGTCGCCGCGCAGCGGGTAGCAGCGGAAGTCCTGCTCGGTGACCCCGGCGATCGACACCCGGGGGATGGTGTGCGTGGCGTGCATGAAGGCCCCGCCGCCGCCCGCCACCACGTACTGCAGGGTGCGACCGTCCGCCAACGTCACCGGATAGCGCTGGTAGTTGTGGATGTCGCCGCCGATCGCGGCGACATAGCGGTGCTCCGGCGCGCGCACGATGTCGTCGACCGTCCCCCCGCCCTCGACGGGGCAGGGGTGGTGCTCACCGTCGACGTACAGCGGCGAGCCGGTGACGAGGATCTTCGGCCGGGGTCCCCGGGACACCTCGCGCAGCCACGCGCCCTGCGCGGCGTCGACGGTGCCGAGCAGACCGGTGTCGATACCGACGATCCGCACCGGTCCGGCGTCGATCGCCCAGTACGGGCCCGGCTGCACGGCCTGTTGGTCCGCGGCCGCACGCAACGCCCGTGCCTCGTCCAGGCGTCGGCCGTCGTGCGGACGCGGCCGGTGCCACAGCAGGGAGCGCAGCCAGGCGCCGGTGAGCGGGCGCGGCGCGGGCCCGGCCGGCGGCGGCGGGGCGTCGTCGCAGAAGACCCGCATGAATCCGCCGAGGTCCTCGTACCAGTCGTGGTTCCCCGGTATCGCGTAGATGGGGGCGCGATAGTCCCGGTACGGGCGGAAGAACTTGGCGCCGTAGTCGTCCGCGGCGCCCACCGGGTAGATGACGTCGCTGGCGAGGACGGTGAACGCGGTGCCCTGACTCACCTTCAGAAACCCTGGCACCACGGCGTATTGCGGTGCGTCGCCCTCTCCCGTGTCGCCGATGACCATGAAGGAGAAACGGTCCGGGTCCGAGCGCCGGATCACCTTGTCGGCGGGCGCCCCGGCCGCGGCGCGCTGCTCCACCCACCGCTCGCGGGTACGGCCCGTGGGATCCCCGAACCAGGAGGCCAGCACCCCGTTGCGGGCCGCCCACAGCATCCTGGGGTCGAGCCATGAGATCTTCTCGACCCGGCCGGGCATCAACTGCCGGTACGCACCGGGTTCCGCCTCGCCCCAGCCGGCGCCCGCCGCGGTTTCACGTGAGGAGTCAGACACGGGGTGCACCGTAACAATCACGCTGCCCGGGGTCCCCGGCCGACCCCGCCTGTTGCGTGTGCATCTAGTGCCCTTGACATCTTCCGGGGACGACCGCGTAGGTTGAAGCGATCGACACGGACGGGGGGAGGCCCCGATGCGCGCATCCCGCACGGCACCGCACGGTGCCGCCACGGGCACGCGCCTGATCGTCCGCCGGCACGTCGACTACTGCCGCACCGCCTCCGCCGTCTGTCCTTCCGCACGCACCTGACCCCCGCCGGCCCGTCGGGCCGGTCGTCTCGTCGTGTCCTCGGAAGGAACCCCCGTGTCCGGTCCTGCCCTGCGGCTCGCCCTCGAACTCGACGGCGACGGCGCCCACCCCGCGGCCTGGCGCCGCGCCGCCCACTCGCCCGACCATCTCCTCACCCCGCGCCGCGTCGCCGAGGTCGGTGCCGCAGCGGAGAACGCCGGGTTCACCCTGCTCACCCTGGAGGACGGCGCCCTGCCGCCCGCCGCCGCGCCCGACGCCGTCGGCCGGATCGGCGCGGTGGAGAGGGCCGCGTTCCTCGCCGCGTCGACCAGTGTCGTCGGGATCGCCCCCGTGATCCCGGTGACGTACGCCGAACCCTTCCACGTCTCCAGCCAGTTGGCCTCCCTCGACCACATCTCCACCGGGCGCGCGGGCTGGGTGGTCGGCGAGGAGGAACGGCCGGAGGCCGCCCGCTCCTGGGGGCGCCCCCTCGTCGCCGGGCCGGACGCCCGGGCCCGCGAGAACCGTGACGGCGTCGACGTGGTCCGCGCGCTGTGGGACTCCTGGGAGGACGACGCCGTCATCCGCTCCGTCGCCACCAGTCGCTACCTGGACCGTGACCGGCTGCACTACGTCGACTTCACCGGGGACACCTTCACGGTCAAGGGCCCGGCGATCGTGCCGCGCCCGCCCCAGGGGCAGCTGGTGGTGCTCGGAAGGCCCGACCGGGTGCCCGCCGCCCTGCTGGACGTGGCGCTGGTCGGCGGACGCGACCTGGCGGAGGTGCGCGCGGCCGCCGCCGCTGCCGGGACGGCCCGGACGTTCGCCGAGGTCGAGATCGCCCTCGACACCGCGCACGCCACGGCCGAGGAACGCCTCGCCGACCTCGCGCAGCACAGCCCCTGGACCGACCGGGGCCGGCTGCGGCACCTCGGCTCGGCCGCCGGACTCGCCACGCTGCTGGCCGAGTTGAGGGGAGTCGTGGACGGCGTACGGCTGCATCCGCTGGTGCTGGACGAGGACCTGCCTGAGCTCTCCCGGCTCGTCCTGCCCCATCTCTTCGAGCGCCGGCACGCCGTACGGCCGCTGCCCGCCGCGACCCTGCGCACCCACCTGGGCCTGGAGCGCCCCGCCAACCGTTACGCGACCGCCGCCGGGGCCCTGGAGGAGACCCGATGACCCGCACCGACCCTCTCGACGTCCCCCGCCCCGACGCCCAGCTGCACTTCGGTGTGTTCTTCCAGGGCGTCAACCACTGGACCGTCTGGTCCGACCCGGCGAGCGGTTCCCAGATCGATCCCGCCAGCTTCCGGCGGGTGGCCCGGACCGCCGAACGGGGCCTGTTCGACGCGTTCTTCCTGGGGGAGGGGCTGCGGCTGCGCGAGGTCGACGGGAAGATCCACGACCTCGACGTCGCCGGACGGCCCGACGCCGTCACCCAGCTCGCCGCGCTCGCCGCGGTCACCGACCGGATCGGTCTGGTGTCCACCTCCAACACCACCTTCAACGAACCCGCCGACCTCGCCCGCCGGCTCTCCGGCCTCGATCTGCTCTCCGGCGGCCGGGCCGGCTGGAACGTCGTGACCACCGACAACGCCTGGACCGGCGCCAACTTCCGGCGCGGCGGCCATCTCGACCACGCCGACCGCTACACGCGCGCCGAGGAGTTCCTCACCGTCGCCCGCGCGATCTGGGACGGCTGGAAGGACGGCGCCGCGACCGGCTCCCCGGGCGCCCCCGCCTGGTCGGCACCCGGCGCCGTACGCCAGGTGAGCCACCGGGGACCGCAGTTCGACGTCGATCTCGCGCCCACCCTGCCGCGCAGTGCGCAGGGCCACCCGGTGATCTTCCAGGCGGGTGACTCCGGAGCCGGACGGGACTTCGCCGCCCGCAACGCGGAGGTCGTCTTCTCCGCGCACGGCAGCGACTTCGACGACGCGCTCGCCTTCGCCGACGACCTCCGCGCCCGCCTCAGGGCCGTCGGGCGGCCCGAGGACGATCTGCGCATCCTGCCCGGCACGGAGATCATCATCGGGGCGACGGAGGAGGAGGCGCTGGAGAAGAAGCGCTGGGTCCGCCTCCAACAGGTCACCCCGGCCACCGCGTTGGGCATCGCGGGGCTGCTGTGGAACCGTGACTTCTCCGACCGCGACGCCGACGGGCCCGTGCCCGCGGAGGACCCGGTGGTCGCCGAGAACGACGGCTCCTTCGGCGCCCGGCGCACCACCGACCCGTACAAGGTGGTCGCCGCCTGGCGGGAGCAGGCGGAGGCCCACGGGTGGTCCCTGCGGGAGACCGTCATCGCGCTCGGACCCCAGCGCGGCCATGTCGGAACCCCGGCCTCGCTCGCCGACCGGTTCGCCCACTGGGTGCGGCACGGCGCGGTCGACGGCTTCAACATCACGCCGTACCTGATCCCGGACGGCCTGGACGACATCGTCGACCTGCTCGTGCCCGAACTGCAGGAACGCGGGGTCTACCCCACCGGGTACGCCGGGACGACCCTGCGCGAGCACCTCGGGCTGCGGGAACCGCTCACCCACCGCTCCACGACCGGCTGACCTGACGCTTCGGAGCATCGGCCCGTTCCTTCGGGGCGGGCCGGTTCCACTCCCCGTCGCCTAGCACGAGCAGCGGGTCGAACATCACCACCACACCGGCGAGCAGCAGGAAGATCACCGGCCCGATCAGCATGGGCAGGAGCAGCGAGGTGGGGGAGTCGCCCGCCCACGACGAGGTCGTGTCGTGCACATGGACGCCGACCGCAGCCATGGCGGTGTAGTGCATCCCGGACACGGCGAGGCCCATCACCAGGCTGGCGGCCAGACTCGTCAGGAAGCCGCGGACCGTGACCGCCGCCCACAGCGCGGCGGTGGCCGCGACGACCGCGATCAGCACCGAGAGGGCGACCAGGAGCGGGTCGTAGGCGATGCTGCCGTCGAGCCGCATCGCCGCCATGCCCAGGTAGTGCATCGCGGCGACCCCCAGACCGGTGACCACCCCCGCGAGCGGGAGCGCTCCGCGGCCGGCGTCCGGGCGGCCGACGAGGAACACGCCGATCCCGACCACGGCGACCGCGACGGCGAGGCTGAGCAGGGTCAGTCCGGGGTCATAGCCGATCCGGGTCTCCCGCACCCGGAAGCCGGTCATCGCGATGAAGTGCATCGTCCAGATGCCACAGCCGATCGACGCGGCCCCCAGCGCCAGCCAACCCGCCCTGAAGGAGTCGGAGTTGACCAGCGACCGCACGATGCAGCGCAGCCCCAGGGCCCCTCCGAGGCATGCCATCAGGTAGGCCGCCACCGGGGTCACGATCCCGTACCGGAAGCCGTCAATCGTGCCTTCCATCGTCAACTCCCCCCGAAGTCACGGATGTTCGTGGAGGATTGTCTACGTGTAAGCAGGGGGTGAGGGCAAGTTCGCCCGGTGTGTCGCCCCATGTGTCCACGGAGTGGGACAGGGAACGTACAGCCGGTTCACAGGCTGGCGGCCTGTGACGGCCCGCGACGGGCCCGGCGCCGAGGGATAACCCTCGAAGCGTCCGGATCGGGCTGACATGTGCCCGTCAAGCCTGCCATTCTCCCACCCAACTACCGCACACCAGCGGCATGTTGCCCCCACCTTGTTCCACGGTCCCGCACAACTCAGCTCGTCCCGGGCAGCACACCCGTCTGCCCGGTCTGTCACCGGCCGTACCCCGCGGCCGCCGCAGTAGGAGAACGAGTGAGATCCAACCCCCGCAAGCGGACCGCGGTCGGAGCAGCCCTGCTCTCCACCGCCGCCCTGCTGGCCCTCGGCGTCCAGTCGGTCCCGGCAGCCGCGAAGCCCGCAGCCCCCCACCCCACCCCCCTGCGCAGCGGCGGCCTCGCCGCCGACGTCACGCCCGCCCAGCGCACCGCGCTCATCAAGGGCGCCCAGGCGAAGACGGAACAGACGACGGAGTCCCTGGGCCTGCCCGCCCAGACGAAGCTCATCGTCAAGGACGTCGTCAAGGACAACGACGGCACCGTGCACACGCGCTACGAGCGCACCTACGCCGGTCTGCCCGTCCTCGGCGGCGACTTCGTCGTGCACACCCCCCCGGCCTCCCTGGCCGCCGGCACCGTGAGCACGACCTTCAACAACAACCGCCGCGCCATCTCGGTCAAGTCGACCAAGGCGACGTACAGCAAGGCCTCCGCCGAGACCAAGGCGCTGAAGCGGGCCCAGGCCCTCGACGCGACGGACCCCGCCACACAGAGCGCCCGCAAGGTGATCTGGGCCGGCGAGGGCACGCCGAAGCTCGCCTGGGAGACGGTGGTCAGCGGCCTCCAGGACGACGGCACGCCGAGCCGGCTGCACGTCGTCACCGACGCCCTGACCGGAGCGAAGCTCTCCGAGTTCCAGGACATCAAGACCGGTACCGGCAACAGCCAGTACAGCGGCACCGTCACCATCGGCACCACGCTGTCCGGGTCGACGTACCAGCTCTACGACACCACGCGCGGCGGCCACAAGACGTACAGCCTCAACAACGGCACGTCGGGCACCGGCACCCTGATGACCGACACCGACGACGTGTGGGGCACCGGATCCGGCTCCAACACCCAGACCGCCGGTGTCGACGCCCACTACGGCGCCCAGGTCACCTGGGACTTCTACAAGAACACCTTCGGGCGCAGCGGCATCAAGAACGACGGCGTCGCCGCCTACTCGCGCGTCCACTACAGCACGGCGTACGTCAACGCCTTCTGGGACGACGACTGCTTCTGCATGACCTACGGCGACGGCTCCGGGAGCACCCACGCGCTGACCTCGCTCGACGTCGCCGGCCACGAGATGAGCCACGGCGTCACCTCCAACACCGCGGGCCTGAACTACTCGGGCGAGCCGGGCGGTCTGAACGAGGCGACCTCGGACATCTTCGGCACGGGTGTCGAGTTCTACGCGGCCAACTCCAACGACGTCGGTGACTACCTCATCGGCGAGGAGATCGACATCAACGGGGACGGCACCCCGCTGCGCTACATGGACCAGCCGAGCAAGGACGGCTCCTCGGCCAACTCCTGGTACTCCGGCGTCGGCAACCTCGACGTCCACTACTCCTCGGGCCCGGCGAACCACATGTTCTACCTGCTCTCCGAGGGCAGCGGCACCAAGACCATCAACGGCGTCACCTACAACAGCCCGACCTCCGACGGCGTCGCCGTCGCCGGTATCGGCCGGGCCGCGGCGCTGCAGATCTGGTACAAGGCGCTGACGACGTACATGACGTCCAGCACCAACTACGCGGGCGCCCGCACCGCCGCCCTGAACGCCGCCACGGCGCTCTACGGCTCCAGCTCCACGCAGTACGCGGGGGTCGGCAACGCCTTCGCCGGCATCAACGTCGGCAGCCACATCACGGTCCCGTCGACCGGCGTCACGGTCACCAACCCGGGCAGCCAGTCCACCACCGTCGGCACGGCGGTCAGCCTGCAGGTCTCGGCCAGCAGCACCAACAGCGGCACCCTGACCTACGCGGCGAGCGGACTGCCCACCGGCCTGTCGATCAGCTCGACCGGTCTGATCTCGGGCACGCCGACCACGGCCGGCACCTACAGCACCACCGTCACGGTGACCGACTCCACCGGCGCCACCGGCACCGCGTCCTTCACCTGGACGGTCAGCTCCTCCGGGGGCGGCGGCTCCTGCACCTCGACGCAGCTGCTGGGCAACAACGGCTTCGAGTCCGGCAACACCACCTGGACGGCGACGAGCGGTGTCATCACCAACTCCAGCAGCCAGGCGGCCCGTACCGGCTCCTACAAGGCCTGGCTCGACGGCTACGGCTCGACCCACACCGACACGCTGTCCCAGTCGGTGACGATCCCGAGCGGCTGCACCAACACCACCTTCACCTTCTACCTCCACATCGACACGGCCGAGACCACCACCAGCACCCAGTACGACAAGCTGACGGTCACCGCCGGGTCGACCACCCTGGCCACGTACTCCAACCTCAACGCGGCCTCCGGGTACGTCCAGAAGTCCTTCAGCCTCGGCTCCTACGCGGGCTCGACGGTGGCGCTGAAGTTCACCGGCGTCGAGGACTCCTCGCTCCAGACCAGCTTCGTCATCGACGACACCGCCGTGACGACCGGCTGATCCGCTCCACCTGACCGACGTCCCGCACGCGGGCTCCCCCCGCGTGCGGGACGTCGTCGTGGTCAGGAGAGCGGATCGAGCGTCAGATACGCCTGGCGCGGCGAGCCGTCGTGGACGAGCGACTCCTGCTGTCCCACGTCGTCGAAGGCGAACGCGTACGCCTTCCCGTCGGCCATGTGCGCGTGGACGGCTCGGGCGTAGTGGTTGGTCACCGCGTCCTGGTAGAAGTGCGCCGCGGTGGTGTCCGGCTGGCTGGGGTTGACCAGGAGCGTGGACCGGTTGAAGCCCGCGCACAGGGTGCGGGAGATCGGCCCGCGCACGGCGTCGTTCGGGGCGTCCAGCAGCCTGTGGCAGCCGAAGACGCTGGCCGCGTCCGGCTTCTGGAAGCGGGTGACGACCGTGCCGGAGGCGTCCGTGAAGTTCATGACCCCGCCCGCGACCCGGCCGTAGTACCTCGTGCCGGGCTGATCGGCGTACGGCGTCACGGTCAGCGTCGTGGTCGTGTACTTCTGCCAGACCCGGTTGACGTAGTCGTCCATGACGTTCGCCGCGAGGGCGCCGGTCTCCACGCCGTACAGCGGCGAGAGCGCGCGCAGGACCGTACCGTCGGAGCGCGTCTGGATCAGGTTCGCCCAGCCGCCGGACCGCGCGCGCAGATCCGCGAGGACCGCGTTGTAGCCGCCCGCCTCGAGGTGCCCGGTGCTGACCGTGCTGCCGTCGGCGCGCTGCACACCCACCGCGTACGGCGCGGAGAACATGTCGACCTGGGTGCTGTTCAGCCAGAGCCCGGAGCCGTCGAGGGTGTACTCGGACCAGTTGAAGAGGATGTTCCGGTTGGGGTCGCTCGGGTTCTGCACGGCCGGCTGCACCAGTCCGCCGGTGGTCAGCTTGAACACGAGCCGCTGGCCGTACGAGAAGTAGATCCGGCCGGAGAACCTGGGGATCCGGATGGTGGTCGACTGCCCGGCCGCCGGACCGGGGATGGAGGCGTCCGGTGCCGGGGTGGGCGGGTTGCCCCCGGCGGGCCACGCGTGGAAGGTGCCGCCGGCGTCCGCCCAGCCCTGCTGACCGGTCGTCAGGAGGGTGCCGAGGTTGTAGACGTACAGGGCCTCGCCGCGGCCCGAGTTGTTGGTGATCTTCAGGGGGATGGTGTCGGGGACGGCGGCCCGGGCCGGTGGCCCCAGGGTGAGCAGCGCGCCGACGAGCGCGACCGTCGCGAGCAGTGCCGTGGTGATACGGGTGAGCACTCTCCACCTCCGTGCGGGTAGGCCTGTGGGGTTGGTCCATACCTTCTTGAGAGCGCTCTCAAAGTGGCACCGAGATGTGCCCATGTCAACGAAACGGACGGAAGAGGGTGCCCGGGGCCGCGCGGCCCCGGGCACCCTCTTCGCTCAGAAGGTCCGCTTCAGCAGGTCCAGCAGCGCCGCCCAGTGCCGCTCCGCCGCCTCCTCGCCGTACGCGGAGGTGTCGGCCTGGGTGTAGCCGTGGTGCGCGCCCTCGTAGACCTCGCAGGTGTGCCGCACCCCGGCCGCGGTCAGGGCGTCCTCCAGCCGCTGGATCTGCTCGGGCGGCAGGGAGTGGTCCTGGTCGGCGTGGCCGAAGTAGAGCTCGGCGGTGATCCGGTCGGCCACCAGATGGGGGCTGTCGGGCGCGTCGGTCGCGAGCCGTCCGCCGTGGAAGCCCGCCGCGGCCGCGACCCGCTCGGGGTGGGTGCCGGCGGTCAGCAGGGAGAGCCGCGCGCCCATGCAGTACCCGGTGAGCGCGACCGGCCCCTCGGCGACCAGCGGGCTCTCCTCCAGCCAGCGCAGATAGGCGCCCGCGTCCCGCATGGCCAGGTCGTTCGTCAACGCCTGCATGATCGGCATCAGACTGCCGAAGATCTCCGGCCGCGCGGCCGGATCGATGAACTCCGGCATCTCCACGACCGGGGCGCGTCCGTGACGGTAGAACACATTGGGCACCAGCACCGTGTAGCCGTGCGAGGCGAGCCGGTCGGCCATCGCCTTCAGATGCGGGCGCAGTCCGAAGGCGTCCTGGAACAGCAGCACGCCCGGCCGGGGCGTCCCGTCGCCCGGATGGGAGAGATAGGCGTCCGCGACGCCGTCCTCGGTGGGGATGTCCACGGCTGTTCCCTCTACGGAGGTCATGGGGGGTGCCTCTCTGCGCGGTTCACGTGTGCGGCGGAACTCATCGTTGCACGCACCACCGAACCGCCTCCGCCGCCCCCCGCCCGGCCGCCGTTGCCGTTCCGTTATCCGTCGGTCCAGGCGCGGTCACAACGCGACTGCACCCTCGTACACCGTGATCATGAGCGGCCTTCCCGCGGCTTTCTCCGAGATGAGACAGGTGACCAGCATGTCCGGATCCCCCAGCAGAGGCTTACGCGTGGCGGCGGTGATCGCCATGGCCGTCGTCCTGGCCGCGACCGGCACACCGGTCATGAGCCAGACCTTCGCGGCGGCCGCCGACGCGGCGGCCGCCGCGAAGAGCGCACGGACGGTGACGCTGATCACCGGTGACACGGTGTCGGTCGCCCCGGACGGTTCCGTCGCCGCTGTCCAGCGGGCCGAGGGGCGCGAGAAGGCCTCGTTCCAGGTCCGCAGGATCGACGGGCACACCTACGTCATTCCCGGCGACGCCGCGCTGCCGACCGTCCAGGGCAAGCTCGACCGGCGGCTGTTCGACGTGACGCGGTTGCTGGCGGACGGCTACGCCGACAAGAACGGCTCCGACCTGCCGCTCATCGTCACCTACACCGGGAGCGAGACCCCCGCCGCGAGCGCCTTCCGCCCCGCACGCGCCAAGGTGAGCAGGACGCTCGACGAGGTCAACGGTGTGGCGCTGCGCGCCGACCGGCGCGGGGGTGCCGCGTTCTGGGAGACCTTCACCGACGGCGGCGACCACGGCGAGGGCACGGCACGCCTGGCCGGCTCACCGGCGGTGAAGAAGGTCGAGAAGGTCTGGCTGGACGGCAGACGCCAGGTCAGCCTGGACCGGAGCGTGCCCCAGATCGGCGCGCCGACCGCCTGGGACGCCGGATTCGACGGCACGGGCGTCAAGGTCGCCGTCCTGGACACCGGTGTGGACCGTGGCCATCCCGACCTGGCGGGCCGGGTGATCGCCCACCGGAACTTCTCCGATCCCGCCTCCGAGGACACCGTCGACGCCAACGGCCACGGCACCCATGTGGCCTCCACCATCGCCGGTACGGGCGCCGAGTCGCAGGGCAGGTACAAGGGCGTCGCTCCGGGGGCGCGCATCCTGGACGGCAAGATCCTCGACGACCGGGGGTACGGCTGGGACTCCGACATCATCGCGGGCATGGAGTGGGCGGTCGCCGAGGACGCCGACATCGTCAGCATGAGCCTGGGCGGCACCGACACCCTGGGCGTCGACCCGCTGGAGGAGACCGTCAACCGTCTCTCCGCCACGACGGACACCCTGTTCGTCATCGCCGCGGGCAACGCGGGCTACGCCGGTGAGAGCACCGTCGGATCGCCCGGCAGCGCCGAGTCCGCGCTGACGGTGGGCGCGGTGGACAAGGACGACCAGCTCGCCGACTTCTCCAGCCGGGGGCCGCGCGTCGGGGACGGCGGGCTCAAGCCGGACCTGACCGCGCCGGGTGTCGACATCACGGCCGCGGCCTCCACCACGAGCGAGATCGAGGACCACTACCCCTCCGGGACGCCCGGCTACGCCACGCTGAGCGGCACCTCGATGGCCACCCCGCACGTCGCCGGCGCCGCCGCCCTCCTGGCGCAGGAGCACCCGGACTGGACCGGTGAGCGGATCAAGGCGGTGCTGACCGGCTCGACCGAGCCCGGCCCGTACAGCGCGTACCAGCAGGGCACCGGCCGCACCGACGTGGCGCGGGCGATCGGGCAGACCGTCGTCGCCGAGAACGGCCCGATCAGCTTCGGCCGCCCCGCGTGGCCGCACACCGACGACCAGCCGGTGAACAAGGAGATCACCTACCGCAACCTCGGCACCGAGCCGGTCGTCCTGGACCTGTCGATGGAGGCGCTCGGGGTGGACGGGAAGCCCGCCCCCGAGGGCCTGTTCGACCTCTCGGCGCGGCAGGTGACCGTCCCCGCGGGCGGTACGGCGAGCGTCACGGTGACCGCCGACACCCGGGTCGGCGGCGAGGTGTACGGGTCCTGGGGCGGCTCGGTGACCGCGGCCTCGGCCGACGGCGCGACCTCGGTGCGCACCGCCTTCGGTGTGGAGCGCGAGGCCGAGTCGTACAACCTGACCATCAGGCAGCTCGACGACGAGGGCAAGCCGTCCGGCAACGGCTACACGATGATCGACGGCCGGGACCGCGCCTACACCGGCGACCTGGCCGAGTCGGACGGCGAGGCCACCATTCGCCTGCCGAAGGGCAGCTACGCCCTCACCGGGATTCTCGGCGGGGCCGACGAGTCCGCCGCGGACTCGTACTTCCTCGCTCCGGCCGTGGAACTGGACAAGGACACCACGATCGTCATGGACGCCCGCGAGGCCGAGTCCACGCGGATCACCGTGCCCGACGCCGAGGCGAAGAGCACCCACGCCCAGCTGATGCCGGGCTACACGAACACGGACGGGACGGCCCTCGAGACCATCTCCGTCTTCGCCTTCCCCGACTTCCGGAGCTTCAAGGTCGGGCAGATCGGCGACAGGACGCCGAAGGACGAGGCGTACGCCCAGTACAGCGGCTTCTGGTCGCGCGAGGACGCCGACGGGCGCACCGTGACCTACCGCATGGCGTGGAACCGCACGGGTTCGCTCGGGGGCTTCACCGCCGACGTCCGGCGGGAGGACCTCGCCAAGATCGACATGACGTTCGGCACACCCCTGCCGGACACCGGCGTGGTCTTCGCGATGCCCTACTCGCCCGACGAGCGGATCGCGGCCGACTTCAGCACCCCCGTCTGGCGGAACCTGCCGCAGCGGACCACCGAGTACATCCTCGGCAACGGCGTGAAGTGGGGGTACGCCGCCGAGCAGTGGAACGCGCTGTCCTCGCTGCAGGGGCAGTTCAGGGCGTACGAGCCGGGCAGGAGCTACACCAAGAGGCTCGACATCGGTGTCTTCGGCCCGTCCCTGCCCCCGGCCACGGGGGAACCGACGGATCTGTCTCCCGGGCTGGCGCGGCGGGGGAACACGGTCAGCGCGGTCCTGCCCCTGTTCGGCGACGGCGAAGGGAACGTGGGGTCCAGCCCCTTCACGCTGGACGCCTCGCTCCGCGCCGACGGCGAGGAGATCCCCGGCGACGGCGATCCGACGTACCGGGGCACCTACACCGTTCCCGCGGAGGCCCACCGGTACGAGCTGAGCCTCGACGCGACCCGGGACCCCGAGCTGTTCCCGGTCAGCACCCGGGTGCGGGCGCGGTGGACGTTCCGCTCGGCGCAGGTGGCCGACGACAGCTGGACGAGGCTGCCGCTGTCCGTGGTCCGGTTCTCCCCCGAGCTGTCGCCCAGCAGCACCGCCCGGGCGGGCGAGCGGTTCGAGGTGCCCTTCACGGTGGAGGGCGCGGCCGGCCGGCGCACCGTCAAGAAGCTGACGTTCGAGGTGTCGTACGACGAGGGCGGGACCTGGACGCCGGCGCGGACCGTGCGCGGCGACCGTCTGGCGCTGAAGCACCCGGCGCAGCCGGGCACCGTCTCCCTGCGGGTCAAGCTGACCGACCGTGACGGCAACACCCTGGTCCAGACGGTGGACCGGGCCTACCTCACGGTCCGGTAGGGCGGACGACCGCACGGCGTGTCCGGGACCGCTTCCCGTCCCGGACACGCCGTTCCCGTCGTCGGCCGCGGGCTCACTCGAACCGCGAGGTGTCCCCGGCCCCGTGCCGGACGATCACCGCCTCGCCCTCGGAGAAGTCGATGACCGTGGTCGGCTCGGTGCCGCAGTCCCCGGAGTCGACCACCCCGTCCACCACGTGATCGAGCTGGTCCTTGATCTCCCAGCCCTGTGTCATCGGCTCCTCCTCGCCGGGCAGCAGCAGCGTGCTCGACAGCAGGGGCTCGCCGAGCTCGGTGAGCAGCGCCTGGGTGACGACGTGGTCCGGGATGCGCACGCCCACGGTCTTCTTCTTCGGGTGCTGGAGCATGCGCGGCACCTCCCTCGTCGCGGGGAGGATGAAGGTGTAGCTGCCCGGCGTCGTCGCCTTGATCGCGCGGAACACGTCGTTGTCCACCCGCACGAACTGCCCGAGCTGGGCGAAGTCCTGGCATACGAGCGTGAAGTGGTGCCGGTCGTCCAGTTTGCGGATGGCCCGGATCCGGTCGATGCCGTCCTTGCTGCCCAGCCGGCAGCCCAGCGCGTAGCAGGAGTCCGTCGGGTACGCGATCAGCGCGTCCTCCCGGATCGCCTGCGCGACCTGCGCGATGGTACGCGCCTGGGGGTTGTCGGGGTGCACGTCGTAGTACTTGGCCATTGGCCGAGCTTATTCCGTCGGCGGGACCGGTTCCGCCGGGCGGCCCAGGAGGTGCACCCAGCTTTCCGTGAGCAGGCCGAGCGCGGTGTCCGGTTCGCTCTGCCAGCCGTGGCGCATCCAGTGCCGGGCCAGCCGGTCGAGCTGGGTGAGCGCGAGGAAGCCCCGCATGCGGCGGGAGCCCGGATCGAACCGGCCGGCCCGGTCGAGGGCGGCCTGGATGTCGGCGACCAGCCCGTCGAACCGGCCCTCGACCAGCTCCCGTACCTCCCCGTCCACGGCCGCCGCCTCCTCCGCGGCGAGGACGTACGGCCGGATCCGGGGCCAGCCCTCGGCCGCCGCGCCCAGCCAGGCGCCGATGGCGTCCCGCCCGCCGTCGCGCACGACGCCGACGAGCGCCTCGGTGTCCTCGGCGGTCAGCTCCGCCAGCTCGCCGCAGAGCGCCTTCATCAGGTCCGTGCGGGAGGGGAAGTACGCGTAGAAGGTCACCCGGGTGGTGCCCGCGGCCCGCGCGATGTCGTCGACGGTGGTCCGCGCGTAGCCGCGCGTCCCGAACAGCTCCAACGCCGTCGACAGCAGCAGCCGACGGGTCATCTCCTTCTGGGCGGCACGCAGACGGGCCACGGTCACATCGTACGCCGGAAACAGGTCTGTTGACATAGGTATCTCTGCATACTTATCCTCGCTGCATGTCCGACCTCGGCGCACCCTCCGGGAGCATCGACCGCGTGGCCTCCCGCCTCGCGGCCTGCCTCCCCGCGCTGCACCGGAGCCTGGACCGCCGTGTGGCGGCCACCCACCCGCACCCCAAGCCCCCCGAGGGGCAGCTCCTGCTGCTGAAGTTCGTCGCCCAGCAGGAGGGTGCCACCGTGCGCGAGGCCGCCGAGGCCCTGCTGATGAAGCCCAACAACGTCAGCGCCCTCGTCTCCCAGCTCACCGAGGCGGGTGAGCTGGAGCGCCGGCGGGACAGCGCCGACAAGCGCGTCGCCCACCTGTATCTGACGGCGACCTCGCGCACCCGCCTCGCCGAGGTCCGCGACCTCGAGACGGCCTGTCTCACCGAGGCCCTGCTGGCCCTCACCGACGGCGAGCTGGACACCCTCGGCTCCGCGCTGGGCGCGCTCACCTCACTCGCCCGGAACCTGCACAGCGCCGCGCACTGAGCGCCGCCTGCGACGCCCGCCCGCCTTCCGTGTCACCCTCACCTCCTTCACCTGCCTCGCAGAACCCTGCACAGACAAGGTGGCCAGGTAGTAGGTGCGCCGGCCGAAGCGGTCGCCGAGCTTGCCGCCCAGGATGAGGGTGAGCCAGGGTACGCCCGCCGAAGTGCTCGCCGCCCTGGGCCTCCGCTCCTCCACCCCCGCCGACTGAGACCGGCCCCCCGGCCGCGCGAGATTCCCGCTCGGGCCGACCGAGGTCGGCCCCGCCGATCGGGTGAGGTAACGTCCCCGACCGAAATGACGGGATCGGCCGCAGGGGGCCGGCCGGGACGAGGAGAGCGCGCGCATGGCCGGCCGGGACGACGGGAACCGCCAGACCGAGGCGACGGGCGGCGCGGACTCCACATGGGCGCATGAGCTCCTGGACCACCTGCGCCCCGCCGGCTCCGGCGTCCGCAGGATCGTCGGCTGGCTGGCCACGACCCTCGACGCGACGGTGTCCCTGCTGGACCGGACCGGCGCCCCGCTCGCCGGAGAACCGATGCGGCTGGACGACGACCTCTTCGGCGACCTCGTCTGCGGCCGCCTCGCCTCCGCCGCCTGGGAGGGCGACGGCCGCCATCTGCGGCTCGTCAGGGTCGAGCTCCCCGGGCCCGGCACGGCCGGTGTCCTCGCCGTCAGCCGGACCGCCCCCTACGACCGGCGCGCCGCCGACATCCTCCAGCGCAGCGCGAGCGTCCTGGAACTGCTGCTGCGCGCCCAGCAGACCGTGGCCACCGGCGACCGCCTCGCCCGCGCCACCGCCGACCTGCGCCTGGCGATCCTGCAACTGCTCATGGTCGAGGACATCGTCTCCGCCCGCCGGGTCGCCGCCGGACTCTGGCCCGGTCTGCTCGACACCGACACCGCCTGCGTCTACGTCGTCGAGACCGCCGCCGCCGACCGCGACCGCCTCGCCGAGGCCTGCGTCGAGGCCACCCGCGACGAGGCCCTCGTCGTGCGCTGCCCCGCCATGGACGGCCATGTCATCGTCGTCGTCCCGGACGACACCACGGCCTCCGCCCTGCGCGCCGTGTGCCGGCGCACCCCCGACGCCCTGCTCGGCGGCAGCGCCCGCCAGGGCCTCGCCGGCACCGCCAGCGCCTACGGCCAGGCCGTCAGCGCCCTCGCCGTCGCCCGCTTCCGCCCCGACCACACCGCCGTCTACGCCGAACGCACCCACCCCGAACGCCTGATGGACCCGGACGTCCTGCGCTCCTGGACCACCCGGCTGCTGCGCCCCCTCGACGCCCTGCCGCACCACACCCGCGCCGAACTCCTCGCCACCACCCGGCTCGGCCTGGAGTTCACCGCCGTCAGCGCGGCCAAGGTGCTCGGCGTCAGCCGCAACACCGTCCGCGCCCGCATGGAACGCGTCGAGAACCTGCTCGGCACCGACTTCTCCGACCTCACCGTCCGGGCCACCGTCCATCTGGCCCTCAACACCCAGGTCGCCCTCGCCGAGGACACCGCGGGCCGCCCGGCCGCCCCCGCACGGCTCGGCGACCTGCTCACCGGCCCCGCCCTCGGCACCTGGGCCCGGGACCTGCTGGCCCGCCTGGACACCGACGGCCGGGACCTGCGCCGCACCCTGCGCGCCTGGATCGCCGCCGGCGGCAACGCCGAGCGCGCCGCGCAGCTCCTCGGCGTACACGCCCAGACCGTGCGCGAGCACGTCCGCAGCGCCGAACCCGTCCTTGAACGCCAGCTCCTCGCCTCCGGCAGCGATCTCTACGAGGTCGTCCTCGCCCACCTCGCGACCCGTGAACTCGACCAGCCCGACCTGCCCGGGGACCGCTGACGGGCCGGGGAATCGGGCCATCCGGACGCACCTGTGCACAAGTGAGTCCTCGGCGCCCGCGAACGGGCATCGCCGCGATTCACAAGCCCGTCATCAGGCACGTAGGTTCGAAGGACCGCGGGGGCGCGACCGGCACGGGGGACTGGTCGCACCCCCGCGTGCGCACCGTCAGCCGCGCAGCAGGACGGGGATCTCCCGCCAGCCGAACGCGATGAACGACGGCACCTGGGCCGGCTCTCCGCCGGCCGCCCGCAGCTCGGGGAACCGCTCGAACAGGGCGCTCAGCGCGATCGACGCCTCCATCCGGGCCAGCGGCGCCCCGATGCACCGGTGCACCCCGATCCCGAACGACAGATGGTCCTCCGCCGCGCGCGTCGCGTCGAACACGTCCGCGTCGGGGCCGTAGTGCTCCGGGTCCAGATTCGCCGCGGCGTACGTCGTGATGATCGCGTCCCCGGCCGGGATCGTCACCTCGCCGACCTTCAGATCGCTCACCGCGAACCGCAGCGGCAGCGACGCGATCGACGGGTGCGCCCGCAGGGTCTCGTCGATCACCGCGTCCCAGGAGATCTCCCCGGCCCGCACCGCCGCCAGCTGCTCGGGCCGGCCCAGGAGCGCCACCACCGCGTTCCCCACGAGGTTCACGGTCGTCTCGAACCCGGCCCCGATGACCAGCAGCAGCGTGTACAGCAGCTCCTCGTCACTGAGGCGGTCCCCGTCCTCGTCGCGCACCCGGATCAGCTCGGTCGTCATGTCGTCGCCCGGATGCTCCGCCTTGTGCGCGATGAGCCCGCCGAGGACGGTGCCGATCTGTTCCTGCACGAACGCGGCGTGCTCCGGGCCGGGGTCCGAGGTGTCCATGATCGCGGCGATCAGCCGGGCGGTGGCGGGCCGCATCTCCTCCGGCACGCCGAACAGTTCGCAGATGATCCGCAACGGCAGCGGGTGCGCGAACCCCGCCTTCAGGTCCACCACCTCCCCGCCCCGCTCCAGCTCGTCCAGCAACTCGGCGGTGACCGCCTCCACCCGCCCGCGCAGCGCCTCGGTGCGCCGGTGCGTGAAGCTCGGCGCCACCAGCCTGCGCAGCCTCGTGTGGTCGGCGCCGTAGGTGGACAGCATGTTGACCACACCGACCCAGCCGAGGATCCAGCCCCAGGACGGGTGCTCCCCGAGCTCCGGCCACAGCCGCCAGTGCCTGCGCGGGTCCTTGCTGACCTCGGGGTCGAGGATCAGCTGCTTCAGGGTGTCGTAGCCGGTGGGCGCCCAGGCGGGGATGCCGCCCGGCAACTCGACGGGCACGACGGCGCCGAGGGCACGCAGCCGGGCGCTCTCGGCCGGGATGTCGGCGCCAAGCGGGTCGAGGGCGATGCGGTCGGTCACGGTCACGAAAGGGCTCCTGGCTGGTCGGACGGCTGGTCGGACGAGGGCGAGCGGGGGCTGAAACGGACGGGCAGAGCGGTCAGCGAGCGGTGGAACGGCCCGGGGCGCCAGGCCAGCCGCTCCCGGGGCAGGACCGGGTCCAGGTCCGGCAGCCACTGGGTGAGCTGCTCGATGGCCTCGGTGACGAGCAGCAGCGTGTGCTGTTTGACCGGGCAGGCGTGCGGGCCCGCGCCCCACGACAGATGCGAGGCGTCGTTCGGATGCCGTCCGGCGGTGTCCTCCTGCTCGGAGAAGTGTCCGAGCGCCCCGTACGACACCACGACCGGCACCGCGTCCCGCAGCCACACCCCGTGGAAGGAGACCGGCTCGCGCGCGTAGTAGATGCCGTAGTTGGCCAGCGGTGTCTCGTGGTGCAGGACCTCCACCACCGCGTCCAGCACCGGGCGGGCGCCGTTGGTGAGGGTGGAGTAGTAGGCCGGGTTGCCCAGGATCCGGGAGAGCGTGTTGGACAGCAGGTTCGCGGTCGGCTCGTAGCCCGCGCCGAGGGTGAGGAACACCTGCCAGGTGACCTCCTCGCGGGTGAGCCGGGCCGGGTGGTCCAGCAGCCGGCTCGGCAGGTCGTGCCCGGGCGTGCGCGCCTTGGCCGCGATCAGCTCCAGGACGTACTGGGCGTACCGCGCCTCGCCCTCGGCGGCCCGCGCGCCGCCCTCCATCATCGTGCCCAGGCTCTCGTTGAGCCGGTCGCCCTCGTGGTCCGGCAGCCCGAACAGGTCGTTGAGGACCAGCGCCAGCAGCGGCCGCGCGAAGTCCCCGACCAGATCGGCCTCGCCGCGCGGACCGATCCGGCCCGCGAGCAGCCGTACCGCCCGGTGCACCCGGCCGCGCAGGTCGTGCGGTTCCACCAGGTCGAACACATCGATCAGGGTGGTGCGGTAGCGGACATGGGCGGCGCCGTCGGAGAACAGCGCGTTGGGCCGCCACCGCATCATGCCCAGCACCGGCGAGTCGACGGGGACCGTCGTCTCCCAGGCTCTCGGGTCGTGCGAGAAGGTCTCGTCGTCGTGCAGCACGTCCAGCGCGGCCCGCCGGTCGGTGACGACGTACGCCGGCACCCCGGGGGCCAGCTCCGCCCAGCCCACCGGCCCCTGGGCGCGCAGGGCGCCGTAGTAGTGGCGCGGGTCCGAGGCGAAGCCCTCCTCCCACAGGCGCACCGGCGCCGAACGCGAGAAGTCCCGCCGGTCCGGGGGGTAGGCGGTCACCGGGCCTCCACCGGGTCACGGCTGATCAGATGGTCGACCAGCGCCAGCAGCGCGTGGATCGAGGAGTTCGGATCCCGCGCGTCGCAGGTCACCATCGGCGTGTCCGCCTCCAGGTCCAGGGCCCGGCGCAGCCGCTCCATCCCGTGGTGCCGGGGCGCGTCCGGGAACTCGTTGAAGGCCACCGCGTACGGCAGTCCGCTCTCCTCGACCAGCCCCAGCACGTCGAACGACGCGTCGAGCCGGCGGCCGTCCACCAGGACGAGCGCGCCGAGCGCGCCGTAGGCGATGTCGTCCCACAGCGCCCGGAACCGCTCCTGGCCGGGTGTGCCGAACAGGTACAGCACCACTCCGCCGGGCAGACTCACCCGGCCGAAGTCGATGGCGACGGTCGTGGTCGTCTTGTCCCGCACCCCCGCCAGATCGTCCACCTCGGCGGACGCCTCGCTCAGAGGCTCCTCGGTGTGCAGCGGCCGGATCTCGGACACCGAACCGATCAGGGTCGTCTTGCCCACCCCGAACGGCCCCGCGACCAGGATCTTCACCAGGTCGCGGGCGGTGTCGGGGAGATGGACGCGATCGGCCCCGGAGGTCGTGCCGGTCGTGCTCGAGGGTGCGCTAGTCGTGCTTGAGGGCGCGGAGGCCATCGGCCACTCTCTTCAGCAGGTCGGGATCGAACCGCCCGGCGGGCGGGATGGGCGGCCGGGCGAGGACCAGCCGGCGGTCGGCGAGATCGGCCGCCAGCACCCGCACCGCGGACACCGGGAGCCGCAGCAGCGCCGCCGCCTCCACCACGGCCAGCGAGCCGCCCTCCAGCGCTTCCAGCAGGGCGAGTCCGGCGGCGGGCAGTTCCTCGGGCGGGCCGCCCCTCGGCGGCTCCCCGGTCAGGGCGAGCACCGTCAGCCGCTCCATGTGCGGGCGGCTGGGCCGGGCCACGCCCCCGGTCGACAGATACGCGGGGACCAGAGGGCGGCCGGCCGGACGGCCGGTCATGCCGGAGCGTTGTCGTCGGCTCCTCTGGACGCGGCCGCCATGGCCTTCTCACCCAGTCGCGCCACCTGGGAGTGCACCCGGTGCGCCAGCAGGTCCAGGCGCACCTCGCCGTCGCCGTACGCGGCCACACAGGTGCCGTGGTCCGTCGGCACGATGAGGACGTACCCGTGGTCGGACTCGATGACGATCTGTCGCACCTCGGCCCTGTCCCGGTCGGCGAAGGCGGCCGCGGCCGTCCGGCACGCCCCCTGCACGGTGCTGGTGATGGCGGCGACCCGTTCGGCCGACGGCTGCGACAGCGCGTCGGTGTACCCCGTCACGAGGCCGTCCCGGGTCAGCATGACGGCGGCCACCACGTGCGGCACCTGCAGGATCGGCTCCAGCACCCATGCGGTGGCGCCCGTGTCGCGGCTGGTCATCGGGCCGCTCCTCCTTCTGCGTGGTCGGTCTCGTCGGTGTCGTCCCCGGCCGCCTCCCGCGAGGTGGCCGGCTCGTCCTTGCCGGCGCGGGCCGCCGCGGTGCCGGACTGCAGCGCGCCCAGCGCGGCGGCGGACCGTTCCGGACGGCGGGCCGGCCGGGCGGTCGCGGAGTCCTCGGGCACGGCCACCCGGCTACGGCGGCGGCGCTGGGGCAGGCCGTCGGCGTCGCCGGGGCCGTCGTGCCCGGCGGGCTCCGCGACCGGGTTCTCCGTTCCGTACGTGTGGGAGGGGGCCGTGCGTTCAGGTGCGGGCCGGCGCGTGGTGCGCGCGGCGCTCGCCGACGGCGGCCGCTCCTCGGGGTCGATCCTGCTGAGCAGATGACTGTCGACGCGCAGCACCGCGCGCACCCCGCCGTACGGCGAGGCCGAGGAGACGTCGACGCCCAGGTCGAACTGGCGGGTGAGGCGGCCGATCGCGGCCAGTCCCATGCGCGGCGGATCGCCCAGCGCGGTCAGCAGGATCGGTTCGTCGCCGGCCACCAGCCGCTGGGCGCGCTCGCGTTCGTCGCGGGTCATGCCGAGGCCGGCGTCGTCGACGGTGACGCACACACCGTGGGCGACGTGTTCCAGGCCGACCACGACGTCGGTGTCGGGCGAGGAGTGCCGCAGCGCGTTGTCGAGCAGCTCGCCGACGATGATCGCGACGGGTTCGACGGCGTGCGAGACGAGGGCGGTGCCGGGCTCCAGATGGTTGTGGACCCGCACCCGCCGGTAGCCCGCGAGCCGGGCCTGGCCGCCGGTCACCGCGTCCACGACGTGGGACTCCTCGCGGGCGAGGCCCACCCAGGCGCCGCAGACCACGGCGGTGACCTGGGCGCGGCGCAGCGACTGCTCGTTCTCGTGGTCGAGCCGGAACAGGGTCTGGGCCAGCTCCGGATCGTCGTAGCGCTGTTGCAGCCCGCGCAGGGCGTCCTGGAGGCGGTACAGGGCGGCCTGGATCTCCCGGGTGGCGCCGCGCATCCCGGCCTGGGCGGCGGCGTCGACCCGGGTGCGCTGAGCGACCACCTCGGACTGGAGCGCGAGCAGGACGTTCTCCAGGGCGATCCCGAGGGGGGTGCCGACCGTCAACGGCTGGAGCGGGCCCGGGACGTCGAGATGCGGATGGGCGACCCGGCGGGCGGCGGCGGGCACGCGGTGCGCCGCCAGATGCTCGACCTCGGCCGTGAACGCCCGGACCGTGCCGTCGAGTCGGGTGCGCAGGGCGGCGATCTCCGCGTACGCCCGCCCGCGTTGTCGCCTGAGCCGCAGCAGGCCGCCGCCCAGGGCGAGCGCGGACAGTGTGCCGACGGCCAGACCGCCGGCCACCAAGTCCGGTAATTCGATCATCGATTCGGGTTCCAGGAGGGTCGCATCGGGTTCTCGCAGCACAGTACACACCGTCATTGGTCGGTCTCGCACGGTCGGGCGAGACTTCGCTCCGAAAGTGACCGGCATCTGTTCGCTTCTGCGTCGACTGCCGGAAATGCCGTCACCCGCACGTCAGTTGAGACATCCTGCGGGCGCCTCCTGTCGTGTGCCGCGCTACTCCGCGCCGAGCGGGGTGAGCACGGCCAGCGTGCCGTTGGCCTGGCGCAGCGCCAGCTCCAGGGTGCCGGGCGCGTGCAGGGCGCCGCTGCCGTCCGGCGGCACGAGCCACTCCAGGAACCGGGCGGACCGGTACGGCGGCGGCACCGCGACCCAGGAGCCCCGGCCGGCGTGCCGCAGCCCCGCCCCGATCCACCGGCTGCCCGGGTCGGGCGGCAGGAAGAAACCCACCCGGTGGGCCGCGGTGTCCACCAGCGTCGGCCCCGGCACGGGCAGCGCGGGCTGCCACAGCAGATCCAGGGTGAGCAGACCGAGCCGGTCCGGGACGCTCAGCACGTCCCAGTACCGGCCCGCCTGGAGCAGGGCGATCCCGTCGCCCTGGTCCCACTCCCGTTTGCAGACCCTAGGGTCCGTCGCGGCGGCGGAGAGCCACTCCACACCGCGTTCCCACATCGCATCATTCATCGTCCGGCTCCGTGTGCTGTCCCCAGGACCCGGCGGCGCGGACCAAGCGCGGCACCGGGCAAGATCCGTCGGCCGCACTGTGCCGACTCGGCATCTGCATGCTGGTGGATCTTTCTACCTGGCGGAAGGGGTGGCGGACCCTGGCGTTTTGGTGTGATTAGTTCGACTTCCGCCCGTCCGTTCGTCAACCGATGCCCGGTATGGGTGAGGGATGCGGGGTACCCGGCCCGCGAGCATCCAAGACCACGCTGGGAGGAGGCCCCGCATGGCCACCCACACCGAGACCGGCGAAGTGACCGGTACCCGGGACAAGGACTACAACCTGCTCTGGTACGTCGAGGCGTGCCTGGAGAACGCGTTGCGCCTGGAGACCTACATCCAGGACGCCGAGCGCGACAAGGACACGGAAGTCGTGGAACTGTTCCGCAAGGCCCAGGCGGACAGCCGCAAGGGCGCCGAACTCGGCAAGGAACTGCTGCGCTCGCGTCTGGGCTGACCCCGGGCCCACCCGGGACCGGCGCGTCGCGCGCCGGTCCCGGGCTCGTCCACGACGGGCCCTAGGTGTATTGACCCGCAGCGTTGTTCACACGGCTGATCGGTGGCTGACCGCCGAGTGCGGTGTGGCAGCGGTGGTGGTTGTAGGTGTGCAGAAAGTCTGCCAGGGCCGCGGTGCGCTCGCCGTTGTTCGTGTAGGGCTTGAGGTAGGCCCACTCGTCGAGCAGGGTGCGGTTGAAGCGTTCGACCTTGCCGTTGGTCTGCGGCCGGTAGGCGCGGGTCAGCTTGCCGGCCGCGCCGAGGTCGGCAAGCGCCTGCTGCCAGGCGAAGCTCTTGCGGTAGGGCCAGGCGTTGTCGGTCAGGACCCGCTCGATGCGGTCGATGCCCGTGGTCTGGAAGAAGGCCGCGGCCCGGCGGAGGAAGTCTGCGCAGGTGGCGGCCTTCTCGTCCGCGTGGATCTCGCTGTAGGCGAGGCGGCTGTGGTCGTCGACGGCGGAGTGGATGTAGTCGAAGCCCATCCCGCTGCGAGTGGCCCGGCCCGCTTGACGGCCCAGGACCTTGTGGCCGCCGCCGTCGGGGATGCGGCCGAGTTTCTTGACGTCGACGTGGATGAGTTCGCCGGGCCGGTCGCGTTCGTAGCGGCGGATGAGCTGTCCGGTGGGCCGGTCCAGGTGCGCAAGCCGGTTGAGGCCGTGGCGGGTGAGGATGCGGTGCACGGTCGAGGGGGGCAGGCCCAGGACCGGGCCGAGGCGGGCGGGGCCCAGTTTGCGGTCCTGGCGCAGCCGGCACACGCGGGCCTCTACCGCTGCCGCCGTGCGGTGGGGTGTCGTCAGCGGACGGCTGGGGCGGTCGTGCAGCCCCAGCTCGCCCTCCGCCCGCCAGCGGCGGATCCACTTGTGGGCCGTGGCCCGCGAGATGCCCATTTCCGCCGCGACATGCGCGACCGGGCGGCCACCGCAGACACGTTCGACGAGCAGCCGCCTGCCGTGAACGGTCAACCGGGCATTACGGTGGGACACGAAGACCTCCGTGCGGTGCAGTCCTAGACAGCTCCACCACACCGGAGGTCTTCGCCATGATCAAGCACCGGCGAGTGTCAACAACGCTTGTGATCAATACACCTAGGGCCCTTCTGACGGATCTCCGCGGCGTCGCGACGCCCGGCACGCGCGCTCGCCGCACGGCGCGAAGGGCCAGGTGGCTCCGCCACATGACCCTCCACGCCGCACGCCGATCGCGCGCACCGAACGCCGCTCCTTCACCCACGGAGATCCGTCAGAAGGGCCCTAGTGACCTGAGTCAGAGATTCGTCGTTAGTCGGGCATGAGTCGTCCGGGTCCGAAGATTCCGCCGTTGTCAGTAACTGATGCCCAGCGGGCGGTGCTGGACGGTTGGTTACGTCGCCGTACGACGGCTCAGGCGTTGGCTCAGCGGTCGCGGATCGTGCTGGAGTGCGCCGAAGGCCACTCGATCATGGAGGTGTCCCGCCGGCTGCGGATCGCTCCGGACACGGTCCGCACCTGGCGGCGCCGCTTCATCGAGCGGGGGCTGGACGGCTTGTGCGACGACCCGCGGCCCGGCGTCCCCCGTAAGATCACCGATGCCGACGTCGAGCGGGTCATCGTCAAGACGCTCGAGGAGACGCCGAAGAACGCGACCCACTGGTCGACGAGGTCGATGGCCGCGGCCACGGGAATGTCGCAGTCGACGGTGTCACGGATATGGCGGGCGTTCGCTCTGGCCCCGCACCGGTCGCAGACGTTCAAGCTGTCCACCGACCCGCTGTTCATCGACAAGGTTCGCGACGTCGTCGGTCTGTATCTCGATCCGCCGGAGAAGGCCCTGGTCCTTTGTGTGGACGAGAAGTCGCAGATCCAGGCCCTGGACCGATCCCAGCCGGTCCTGCCGATGGTGCCAGGAGTTCCCGAACGACGCAGCCACGACTACGTCCGGGCCGGCACCACGACCCTCTTCGCCGCTCTCGAGGTCGCCACCGGCAAGGTCATCGGCTCCCTCCACCGCCGCCACCGGGCAGCGGAGTTCAAGAAGTTCCTCGCGAAGCTCGACAAGGAAGTCCCGGCTGATCTGCAGGTTCATCTGATCCTGGACAACTACGCGACCCACAAGACGCCCGACATCAAGCGGTGGCTGCTATCCCATCCGCGGTTCCACCTGCACTTCACGCCGACCAGCGCATCCTGGCTGAACCTGGTCGAGCGGTGGTTCGCCGAGCTGACCCAGAAGAAGCTCAAGCGCGGCGTCCACCGCTCCGTCCAAGCCCTCGAACGCGACATCCGCAGCTGGCTCGCCGACTGGAACGAACACCCGAGGCCGTTCATCTGGACCAAGTCCGCCGACGAGATCCTCGACAAAGTAGCCGCCTACTGCCGCCGAATCTCTGACTCAGGTCACTAGTGGTCGTTCTCCAGGTGCAGCTTGAGCAGGTCCACGCCGTAGTCGCCGCCGTTGGGGGTGCGGACGATGGTGTGGATGTGCTGCTGGGTGGGCGTCCCGCCGGGTCCGCCCATGCCGCCGCCGCTGTCCTTGTTCCCGTAGGCGAGCGGGGACTGGGCGTCGTACTCGACGAGGACCACCGGGCTGTGCACCCGGTAGTAGAAGGCGGAGGAGTCCTTCGTCTCGCCGATCCAGTGGAAGTACGTCTCGTCGAGGTGGTCCTCCACCTCCCTCATCTTCACCTCGGCGTGCCCGTCGTCCATGTTCCCGACGTACACCCGCACCAGGTCGAGCAGATGCTCCTTCTGCGCGTCGGTGAAGCCCTCGGCGACCAGGCCCTGGTAGGTGAGCTTCAGATTGTCCTGCCCGGCACCGGCCTTGAGGTTGTCGCCGGCCTTCGACTCCGAGGAGATCACCTTCTCGCGCTGCGCGTCGGTGAGCGACCGCAGCAGGGTGAGACCGGCCTTGGTCTCCTTCCTGAACAGGGTGATCTTCTCGCCCTGGTAGGTGGCGGAGGTCGGCTCGGAGCCCATGAAGGTGGGCGTCATGACGACCTGGTCGCCGAGCACGAAGTAGTTGATCGCCACGTGATGGCCCTCGTACTGGAAGCCCCACGGCTCCCTGGTCGACGGCGTGCCCAGGAAGGTGAAGAAGTAGGCGCCCTCGGTGAGCGTGTCCCGGCCGCCGCCGTTGTAGTCGCCGAGGAACGCGTTGAGTTTCATGATGTTGCGGGTCTGGGCGAGTCCGTCGGCGGACAGCGCCGCGCCGAGCAGCGCGTACCCGAGGTCCCGCTGCTTGACCGTGAGATCGCCCATACGGGCCCCCTCACGCTGATAGCCGTCGACGTTGCTCCAGGCCAGCCACTCGTCGTCGTCCACCTCGAAGACGGACGCCTTGCGCTCCTTGGCCGTCAGCCCGTCCAGGAAGGCCTGCGCGGCCTTCACCAGCCTGTCGGTGGAGACGTCGGTCGAGTGGATCGTGTACAGGTCGTCGACGACCTTGCCGTCCGTGGTGACCCCGACGAAGTCCGCGTACGCGACCTCGCTCGCCCCCGGGCCCATGCCCCCGCCGCCGCCGGGCCCTCCGGAGGGCATGCCGGAGGGCATCCGGCCGCCCGGGCCGTACGAGGCGGAGGCCGCCGTGCCGGAGGAGTTCGAGGAGCATCCCGTCATCGTCGCCACGGCGGCGACTCCGCCGGCGAGCAGCGCCCTGTTCATGAACCAGCGGCGGCTGCGCTCGGCTTCGGGGGTGCGGGGTCGGTGTCCGTGGTCGTGTCCGTGCATGCGGCCGAGGCTCCAGGACGTACCTGAAGCGAACCTGAAGACGGCCGCCCGCCCGCGTCAGGTCCGCCGCGTGGCGCCCTGGGGCACCGACAGCGGTGGATCGGCCTGTCGCAGCTCCGCCAGCAGCTCGTTCTGGCCCGCGAGGAGTTCGGTGAGGATGCGGCGGGCCGCCCGCAGCAATTCGGCCACATCGCCGCCGGCGAGCGCGTAGCTCACCGTCGACCCCTCCCTGATCGACACCACGATCCCGGAGCGGCGCAGCACGGCCAGCTGCTGGGACAGGCTGGACGGTTCGATCTCGATCTCGGTGAGCAGGTCCCGTACGGGGACGGGGCCACCCTGCAGCAGTTCGAGGACCCGGATGCGCACCGGGTGCCCGAGCATGCGGAAGAACTCGGCCTTGGCCTGATAGAGGGGGACCTGCATGGTCAATCGCTCGCTCCTGCCGCACTCGCTGGATGGTGCCCGCCGACGCGGCGGCCCGCCGTCGGGATCGCTCGTCCCGATCCTCCTGGCCGAGGGCTCCGCACACCCGTGTGATGCGCTGATCTGGATGTGTCGAGATGAAGAAATCTTCAATTCGAAGGCATGCGGAGCCCAGGACGTCGGAGTGTCTAGACCTCGAGTTCGTTCTCGATCCGCTTGAGCTGGTGCCGGGCCATGGCCAGGTTGGAGCGCTCCCGGTCCAGGACGAGATAGATGAACAGGCCGCTGCCCGTACGGCCCTTGACGAGCCGGATGAGGTGGTACTGGCTGCCCAGGGTGATCAGGATGTCCTCGATCTCGCCCTTCAGGCCGAGATGCTCCATGGTGCGGACCTTGGCCCGGATCACATCGGTGTTGCCCGCGGCCGCGACGGCCAGGTCGAGATCCTTGCCCCCGCCCATCGTGCCGAGGGCCATCCCGCTCGTGTAGTCCACGACGGCGGCCCCCATCGCGCCCTCCACCGCGGTCATCATCTCCTTGAGAGAGATCTCCACATTCGCCATGGCGCTCCTCCTGCCGGTTGCACGGGCCCGGACTCCTCCGGCCCCGCTGGTGCCTCCGAACGTACGGAGCGCGTCCGCCGCGAGGGCCGGGTGCTCCGGGACTGGCCCAAGAGCGTTCGAAACACGAAGATCCGCGCGACTTTTTGACCGCGGGTGTGTGTGAGTTGACCAGGTGCCCCTCGCTTGCGGTGGGTCGGCTCAGCGGGCAGGGTTCGGTGCCGTGGCCACCTTGCTGATCGTTCATCACACGCCGTCCCCGAACTGCCAGGCGCTCTTCGAGGCGGTGGTCTCGGGGGCGAGCGCCCCGGAGATCGAGGGTGTGCGGGTCGTACGGCGGGCCGCCCTCGCCGCCACCGTCTCGGACGTCCTCGCGGCCGACGCGTACCTCCTGGGCACCCCCGCCAACCTCGGCTACATGTCGGGCGCCCTGAAACACTTCTTCGACCAGGTCTACTACCCCTGCCTCGACACCACCCGGGGCCGCCCCTACGGCTCCTACGTCCACGGCGGCAACGACGTCACCGGCGCCGTCCGCGCGATCGAGACCGTCACCACGGGCCTCGGCTGGCGCCGCGCCGCCGATCCGGTCACCGTCACCGGGGAACCGGGCAGGGCGGACGTCCAGGCCTGCTGGGACCTCGGCGCGACGATGGCCGCGGCCCTCATGGAGTGAGTCGGGGGACCGGGTGGCTCAGTCCCACAGCGGGTAGGTCACCACGCGCGGGAAGTGGTCCGGCCGGGCCCCGGTGTAGGTGAGCGTCATCCGGCTGTAGTGCTGCACCCGCGGGTGCTTCTTCCACGGCTTGGGGTGGTCCAGCCTCACCTTCACGGCGTACGGATGGAAATGCCCCGCCGCGCAGTACGGATCGCAGTCGTTGACGACGTTGACCCCGCTCGCGTGCGCCGACCGCGTACCCCAGTGGTCCCAGTGCAGCGAGGTGAGACGGCTGTTCCCGTCGCCGCACGCCAGGATGAAGTGCGACGGCCGGACCTTCGCGTGCCAGAAGCAGTCCACCAGGACCGGGGCCGCGACCTTCCGCGCGCCGGCCGACGGCGCGCCGGGTGTGGCCGAGGCGGTGCCGATCGCCGCGGTGAGTCCGAGTGCCGCACAGAGCATCACCGCTGTCCTCGTGATGTGTCGCATGTCCGCTCCCGCCCGCCCGTCCCGGGACCGGGAGCGTCCCGAGAAGTTCGGTACCGACGCTACGACGATGTGCGGACGACGACCACTCGAACGGAGCAGCGTCGACCCGTACGGCGTACTCCCCGGTGGCGGCGCGGCCGAAAATCTGCGTCCGCCAAGCCGAATCACCAGTCCGGCATGGTCATTTCCGGCCGAAGTTTTGGCATTCCCATGACAAAGCTGTGCACGCGGTGCCACTCTGCTGCGGGCATTCACCGTTCCTTCACATGGCCCTCATGAGGCGGATGCCCTACCACCCCCACCCTCTCCACCCCCCACCCCATCACCCCCACCCCATCACCCCCCACCTCCTTCCACCCGCCTGTCGTGCAGCGCACCGGACCGGCCCATCCCGTCGGTCCGCCCCCACCTCGGCCCCCACCAGAGGCCGACCGTCGCACCGAAGGAGAACCCGTTGCCCCGGCGACACCGTGCCACCCCCCGGCGCAGACGCGCCTCACTCATCGCCCTCACCACCGCGGGCACCCTGCTGACCCTCGGGGTCCAGACCGGCACCGCCTCCGCGGCGCCCGACGACCGAGGGCCCGCGAAGATCACCGCCACGCCCCGTGCCGGCGCCGAACCGATCGCCCTGTCCCCGGCCCGCCGCGCCTCGCTGATCAAGAGCGCCCGGACCGCCGCCGGTACGACCGCGCAGCGGCTCGGCCTCGGCGGGCAGGAGAGACTCGTCGTCAAGGACGTCATCCAGGACGCCGACGGCACCACCCACACCCGCTACGAGCGCACCTACGCCGGACTGCCCGTCCTCGGCGGTGACCTGGTCGTCCACGTCAAGAGCGGCCGCACCACCGTCAGCAGGGCGAGCGAGGCCACCCTCGCGGTGTCCTCCCTCACCCCGAAGCTCTCCGCGGCCTCCGCCGACGGCAAGGCACTCGCCGCCGCCGAGAAGGCCGAGGTCAAGAGCCCCGAGACGGAGAACGCCCCCCGCCTCGTGGTGTGGGCCGGCACCGGCAAGCCGGTCCTCGCCTGGGAGACCCTGGTCGAGGGCGTCCAGCAGGACGGCACCCCGAGCGAGCTCCAGGTCGTCACCGACGCGGGCACGGGCAAGCAGATCCTCGCCGCCGAGAAGGTGCACACCGGCACCGGCACCGGCCAGTACGCCGGCAGCGTCCCGCTCGGCACCACCCCGTCCGGGTCCACGTACCAGCTCGTCGACGGCGAGCGCGCCGGACACAAGACGTACGACCTGAACCAGGGCACCTCGGGCACCGGGACCCTCTTCACGGACGACAACGATGTCTGGGGCGACGGCACCCCGTCCAACCGGCAGACCGCCGGTGTCGACGTGGCCTTCGGCGCCGCGGCAACCTGGGACTACTACAAAGAGGTTTACGGCCGCAACGGCATCCGCAACGACGGTGTCGCCGCCTACAGCCGGGCCCACTACGGCAACTCCTACGTCAACGCGTTCTGGCAGGACAGCTGCTTCTGCATGACGTACGGCGACGGCTCGGGCAACACCCACCCGCTGACCGCCCTGGACGTGGCCGCCCACGAGATGAGCCACGGCGTCACCGCCGCGACCGCCAACCTCACCTACTCCGGTGAGTCCGGTGGTCTGAACGAGGCGACCTCGGACATCTTCGCCGCGGCCGTCGAGTTCCACGAGAACCTCCCGGCCGACCCGGGTGACTACCTCGTCGGCGAGAAGATCGACATCAACGGCAACGGCACCCCGCTGCGCTACATGGACAAGCCCTCCAAGGACGGCTCCTCCCGCGACAGCTGGAGCTCCACCCTGGGCAGCGTCGACGTCCACTACTCCTCGGGCCCCGCGAACCACTTCTTCTACCTGCTCTCCGAGGGCAGCGGAGCCAAGACCGTCAACGGCGTCGCCTACGACAGCCCGACCTACGACGGCCAGGCCGTGACCGGCATCGGCATCACCAACGCCGCCGCCATCTGGTACCGGGCGCTGACGACGTACATGACCTCGTCGACGAACTACGCCGGTGCCCGCACCGCCACCCTGTCGGCCGCCGCCGACCTCTTCGGCGCCTACAGCCCGACCTACCTCGCCGTCGCCGACGCCTGGGCGGCGATCAACGTGGGCAGCCGGATCGCCCTCGGCGTCAACGTCGCCCCGATCGCCGACCAGACCAGCGGCGTCGGCCAGGCGGTCAACCTCCAGGTGGACGCGTACACCACCAACTCCGGTGCCGGACTCACCTACGAGGCGACCGGACTGCCGGACGGGCTGAGCATCAGCGCGAGCGGTCTGATCTCGGGCACGCCGACCACCCTCGGCACCAGTGACGTCACCCTCAAGGTGACCGACAGCACGGGGGCGTCCGTGACGGACACCTTCAGCTGGCGGATCGCGCACATCTACGCCAACGCCACCCGCGTCGACATCCCCGACAACGGCGCCGCCGTGGAGTCGCCGGTGACCATCACCGGCCGCGACGGCAACGCCTCCGCCACGACCTCGGTGTACGTCAACATCGTGCACACCTACCGCGGTGACCTGACGGTCGACCTGGTCGGCCCCAACGGCACCGTCTACTCCCTGCTCAACCGCAGCGGCGGCTCGGCCGACAACGTCGACCAGACCTTCACCGTCAACGCCTCCGCCCAGCCGCTCAACGGCACCTGGAAGCTCCGGGTCCAGGACCGCGCGTCGATCGACGTGGGCTACATCCAGAACTGGCAGCTGACGCCCTGACCGGGCGCAGGCCCTGACCGGTATCGGCCCCTGATCCATCCGATCGCCGGTCCGGGGAGTTCCGTACGACCGCCGCCCGGACCCTCGAGGACCGGGCGGCGGCCCGTTCCACGGTCACCGCCGGGTGCGCCGAGGCAGCGGGGCGGCATCGGCCGCGAGCTGGGCCAGGGGCGTGCCGCCCGCCCACAGCAGCAGCCGGGGGCCGTCGATCAGATACGTGCGGCCCTGGCGCTCGGCCCACACCTCGTCCCGATGGGTGAACGTGCCCCGGTGCACGACGAGCCGCAGCGCCGGCCCGGACCGCCCGCGCCCCGGCAGCCGCGCCCGGCAGGAACAGGCCTCCTCGTCGGGCAGCGGCTCGGCCACCGGGCGGAACGCCACGTCGAGCACCCGGCCCCGGCCGTCCCGGGCGGCGAGATGCAGGGCGTCGTGGCGCGGCGGCGGCAGCACCCGCCAGCCGTCCCGCCGCAGCATCCGGGCCACCGCCACCACCAGCGCCGGCATGTCCAGGTCCGCGAGCTCCTCGGCGGTGTAGCGGCCCTGGCGCCGTCGGGCGTACGGCCGTGAGCGCCGGTGGACGGCCGCCCCCACGACGGCCAGTGCCAACAGGACCGGCACACAGGCCCGGGCGCCGAAGGCCCGCGAGACCAGCACCAGCCCCACGACCGGCGCGCACAGGGCCACGACCAGCAGGGCCAGCGCGGGCAGCACCTCGCGTAATCGAGGGCCGTCACGGCCCGCCGCACGCAGTTCCCGCACCGCGCGGCGACGCCGGGTCCGCCCCGACTCGCCCCCCGGTGTCCGCTCCCGCCCGCCTGCCGTCACGGTCGCCCCCCAGCCCGTACCCCACGATGTGCGAGTGAGAGCGGGCTACCCGCCGGCGTGGCACCGATGCGGGAAACGCTTCCGTGCGCCTCTTTCCGCCACGCTCTTTGGCCGAAGACCGCCCCCCGGGCCGCCCGGCTCGGGGGCGTTGTCAGTGGGGCGTGCGAAGCTCCTGGTCATGGACGAGGCTGAGTTCCTGCGGGGCCGGGTGTACGGCGCCGATCACGACGACGCGGGTCCCCGCTCGGACCGTGCGTACGCCGAGCTGGTGGGCGGCCCGCTCGACGGCCTGCTGCTCGACGTCACGGACGGCACCGATCACGGGTCGGGCGAGGTCGCGCTCACCACGGAGATAGGCCGCTACGGCCCCGGCGGCCGAGCGCTGTACGTGCGGCGTCCCGGCGACGGCAGCCGGTTCGACTGGCGGGGGGACGCTCCCGGCGCTCCCTGACGGCGCCCACCGGGCGGTGCGGGTGGCCGAAAGTGTGCTCGTTCGATCGTACGAACATGCGTGCGGTGGGGTTACTTCCGTCTCGGCGGCTTGATAGGAAACTTTCCTGTCAGTTGCAGTGCAGTTCACTCCCACCCCCCACTCCCCACCTGGAGCCACCGTGGTGCCCATACCCGCCTCCCGTCGTACCTTCCTCGCCCTCACCGGGGCCCTCGCCGGGGCCGCCGCGGCCACCCCGTTGTTCGCCCCGTCCCGGGCGGCGGCCGTCACCGCCGCGGCCGGTCTCGACGACCCGGCGAAGAAGGAGATCGCGATGAAGCTGGTGTCGAGCGCGGAGAACTCCTCGCTCGACTGGAAGGCCCAGTACAAGTACATCGAGGACATCGGCGACGGCCGCGGCTACACCGCCGGGATCATCGGTTTCTGCTCCGGCACCGGTGACATGCTCGACCTCGTCGAGCTCTACACCGACCGCAAGCCGGGCAATGTCCTCGCCAAGTACCTCCCGGCGCTCCGCTCGGTCGACGGCAGCGACTCGCACGCGGGGCTCGACCCCGATTACCCCAAGGACTGGCGCAAGGCGGCCCAGGACACGGCGTTCCAGCGGGCGCAGAACGACGAACGCGACCGCGTCTACTTCAACCCGGCGGTCAAGCAGGGCAAGGCGGACGGTCTGCGCGCCCTGGGCCAGTTCGCGTACTACGACGCCCTCGTGATGCACGGCGACGGCGACGATCCGACCAGCTTCCGCAACATCCGCAAGCGCGCCCTGCGCAGCGCCAAGCCGCCGGCCCAGGGCGGCAACGAGACGACGTACCTGAACGCCTTCCTCGACGCGCGCGTGTGGGCCATGAAGCAGGAGGAGGCGCACAGCGACACCAGCCGGGTCGACACCGCCCAACGGGTCTTCCTGCGCAAGGGCAACCTCGACCTGAACCCGCCGCTGGACTGGAAGGTCTACGGGGACAGCTACCACCTCGACTGACCGGTACCGCCGCTACCCGGCCCCGGGCGGCGCGTCGACCACGGCGAACGTGGCCCGCCCGACGGTCAGCACGCCGTCGGACAACGGCGTGCACCGCACACCGCCCTTGTCGCGCAGGGCGCGCCACGCCCCCGGCCCGACCGTGACGTCCATCCAGGCGCACGGCCGGGCCGGCCGGTTCACGGCGAACGTCACGGGACCGGCCCCGCAGTCCAGCGCGACGGTCGAGCCGACGCAGGAGTCGATGTCGACGCCCCGGAGCAGGATGTTGCGCCGGGTCTGCAGCAGCCCCACGGCACCGTCGGGGCGCACGGGCAGATGCTCCGCCGCCATGATCGTCACCGAGGCGTCCCGATGCGCGGGACGGCCGAAGTAGCGGTCCCCGACCAGCCCGAGACCCCGCCGGACCTCCACCCGCGACACCCGCTCGTCCTCGGGTCCGTCCGCCGGTCCCTGCGAGGGGCGTCCCGCGAACCGGTGCGCGGCGGACACCAGCAGCTCCACCACCTCGACCTCGACCATGACCTCAGCCTAGGCCCGCCCGGGCCGAGGTCATGACGTCAGGGGGTCACGGCCTGAACGGCAGGGTCGAGCAGTTCGACGACGCGGGGTCGCCGTCGAGGCGGTCCGTCAGCCAGGAGATGGCGTCGCCCTGGTCGGTGAGCAGAGGGGTGAAGTGGTTGAGCACCGCCCGTCCCAGGCTGGGCAGCACCACCGGCTTGTAGGTGACGTCCACGCCCTTCGCGCACCAGGCCACGGCGAGCGCGCGCGCCTGAGAGTGCGGGACGAGGTCGTCGGCCGTGCCGGTCGCCAGGCGCACCGGGGACGTCGGCCTCAGCTTCCCGATGCGCTGGTCGGCCAGGAACGCCTGGAGCGCCGGCTCGGACGCGACGATGTCGCTGAGGGAGCTCCCGTCGGTGGTCCAGGCGGAGCTGCGGGCCGAGTTGTAGGCGAACAGGGCGTCGCCCACGCACATCGTCGACAGATCCTTCAGGGCGGCCTTGCCGGCCGCGTTCAGATGCGCCTCCGCGATCGGCTTCAGCTCCGGGTCGGACTGCACGAACCCGTTGATGGACCAGCCGAGCGCACCGGCCAGGTCGCTGCCGTCGATGGCCCGGGTCACCGCGGCCAGGTCCGCGGGCGTGGCCCCGGTGTACGTTCCGGCGAGGGTGATGTCCGGGGCGTAGGAGGGCTGGAGTTCGGCGGCGGCCGCGGTGGCCCCGCCGCCCTGGCTGTAGCCGTACAGCGCGACCCGGGAGGCGGTCGTGAGCGACGTACCGGCCAGGGAGCGCGCCGCGCGGACGGCGTCGAGGACGGCGTGCGCCTCGTCGACCCGGTTGACATAGGTGTGCAGCCGGTCCGTGGCGCCGAGGCCGGGGTAGTCGGTGACCACGACGGCGATGCCGCGCGCGAGCAGCCGGTAGATCGCCAGGTTCTCGTAACCGACCGACAGGGTCCGCAGGTTGACGGTGAGCGGGTGCTCCAGTCCGAGGGAGGCGGCGCACTGGTCGCCCTGTCCCATCGTGCCGGGCGCCACCACGATGAGCGGACGCGCCCCGTTGCCCCGCCAGGCGGCCGTCGGCTCGATGTAGGCGCCGGTGACCGCGACGGGCCCTCCGGCGGAGTCCGTGGACTTGTACATCAGCCGGGTCGCCGTGCCGGGGAGCGGGCCGTCGAGGCCCGGCAGGCTCAGCGCGAGGGGGAGGGGCTCGGTGCGGACCAGGGCGCCGTCGGCCGCCGGGAGCGTGGCGGGCGGGTTGTAGAAGGTGGGGATGGTGACACCGCGCGAGACGACGGCACCGGTGTCGGTGTCGCCGGCGGCGGTGGCCGGGACGGCCGTCGTGCCGAGGCAGGCGGCCACGGTCACGGCCGCGGCCAGCAGTCGGGTGGGGGCGGGCATGGCGGACCTCCGGGGAGAGGGGAGGCCCGAGCCTTGGGGTGCGGCTCGGGGTGGGGGACGGCAGGGAGCCCCGGTCGTCCCACCGCAGCCCCGCACCGCTCTTAGACGAACTGTCAGGACCGTACCGACCGGTGGGTTACCGCGGGTACTGGTCGGTAGGTTACGGTTCGGTAATATGACTGCTCGTGCGCGGAGCACCACGCTCAACAGGCCCTGATACCTGTGTGATTGACTGCTCGAATGTTGCGAGAGTCGGTCTTCCGGACGATGGACCTGCCGCCACGCGACCGCTTCGACGCCTGGGTCCAGCGCATGGGCAGCACCCACGCCCCCATGCGGCTCACCGCCGACCGCACGGAGGACTACCGCGGCCACCAACGCGTGATCGAGCTGGGCGAGGTGGTCGTGTGGCCGGCGACCATGGACCCCATCACGTTCCACCGCACGGCCAAACTCGTCCGCCAGTCCGACCCGGAGACCTATCACCTCTCCCTCCTGCTGAAGGGGGAGGGCGCGGCGGTCTGGGACCGACGCCAGGCCGTCTACCGGATCAACGACTTCCACACCAACTCCTCGTCGCGGGCCTGGGACGTGGCCACCGGCGCCGACCCCGTCACGATCGTGGGCGTGGAGATCCCGCGCACCCTCGTGGCCGTGCCGGGCCGCCGCGTCGACCAGATCCTGGGGGGCCTCATCTCGGGCCGCGAGGGCAGCGGCGCGCTGCTGGCCCAGTTCCTGCGGCAACTGATCTCGGACACCGCGCCCTACCGGCCCGCCGACGCCCCCCGGCTCGGCACGGTCGTCGCCGACCTGGTCACCGTCGCCTTCGCGCACGCCGTGGACGCCGATCCGAGCGTGCCGCCGGAGACCCGCGGCCGCACCCTCGTCCTGCACATCAAGGACCACGTCCGCCGCCACCTCGGCGACCCGGACCTCACCCCCGCCCGGATCGCCGAGGCCCACCACATCTCCCGCAGTTACCTCTACCGGCTCTTCCAGGACGAGGGAGTCGGCGTCGCCGCCTACATCCGCGACCAGCGGCTCGCGGGCGCCCGCCGCGACCTCGCCGACCCGGCCCTGCGGGCCCTGCCGATCCACGCCGTCGCCGCCCGCTGGGGCTTCCCCCGCGCCGCCGAGTTCACCCGCGCCTTCCGCACCGCCTACGGCCTCCCGCCCAGCGAACTGCGCGAGAGGTACCTGTGCGCGGAGACCTCACCGAGCGAGGTGCCCGCTGTGGACGCGGTGCCAACGAACCGTGGACCGTGCGCCAACGACACACCCCCCGCATCTGCCGCATCCTGGTGATCAACCGCGGCACGGATACCGCGGGGGCCGGTGCCGGGCCAGGACTGCGGGGGAGTCCTGGCCCTGCACCGCCGTACCCGCCCGCGACCACCGCCCGCCGCGCCCGGCGGCGACGACGGGGGCGACCCGGTGGTGATCGAGTGGTGACGGCCCGGGCGGGGGCGTACGGTCGAACGGTGGATCCGGCCATGGACACCACCGTCCACGGTCACCTCCCTCGGGCCCGCTCCGCGCGGGCCACACACGACGTCATGAGCAGCGCTCCGCAGCCAAGCCCCGCGACCGAGACCACCGCCCCGCACAACGGCGGTGGCGGACACGCGATGGCGCTGCTGGTCATCGCCTCGTGCCAGTTGATGGTGGTCCTCGACATCACCATCGTGAACATCGCGCTCCCGGACATCCAGCGCTCCCTGGACTTCTCCACGACCAGCCTGTCGTGGGTCGTGAACGCCTACACGCTCACCTTCGGCGGGCTGCTGCTGCTCGGCGGCCGGGCCGGGGACATCCTCGGCCGACGGCGGGTGTTCGTCTTCGGCGTGCTGCTGTTCGTCCTCGCCTCCCTGCTCGGCGGCCTCGCCCAGAACGAGGGCCAACTCCTGTCCGCGCGCGCCCTGCAGGGCGTCGGCGGAGCCATCGCCTCCCCGACCTCGCTCGCCCTGATCAGCACCACCTTCCGTGAGGGCCCCGAACGCAACCGCGCCTTCGGTGTGTTCGCCGCGGTCTCGGCGGGCGGCGGAGCCATCGGCCTCCTCGCCGGCGGCATCCTCGTCGAGTACCTCAACTGGCGGTGGGTGCTCTTCGTCAACGTCCCCATCGGCCTGCTCATCGCGCTCGCCACCCCCCGCTACATCAAGGAGTCCGAGCGCCACCCCGGCCGCTTCGACTTCGCCGGCGCCCTCACCTCCACCGTCGGCATGGTGCTGCTCGTCTACGGCTTCATCCGGGCCGGACAGGACGGCTGGCGCGACCCCCTCACGCTCGCCTCCTTCGGCGCGGCCGTCGTCGTCCTCGCGGTGTTCGTGCTGATCGAGCGGCGCTCCCGGCAGCCGATCACCCCGCTGCACATGTTCGCCGACCGCAACCGGGCGGGCACCTACGGCATCATGCTCTGCCTCGCGGCCGCGATCTTCGGCATGTTCTTCTTCCTGACGCTCTTCGTGCAGAACGTGCTGGACTTCAGCCCGCTCGCCGCCGGCTTCGCGTTCCTGCCGGTCAGCGCGGTCATCGCGGTCGGCGCCGGCCTCGCCTCGCGGTTCCTGCCCACGTACGGCCCCAAGCCCTTCATGGTCGTCGGCGCGATCCTGGCCGCGGCGGGCCTCGGCTGGCTGACGCTCACGGACGTCGACTCCACCTACGCCGGCAGCATCCTCGGCCCCATGCTGGTCTTCAGCCTGGGCATGGGCATGGAGTTCGTGTCGCTGACCCTGATGGCCCTCTCCGACGTGCCCACCCCCGAGACCGGGGCGGCCTCCGGCCTGCTCAACGCCACCCAGCAGGTGGGCGGTTCGCTCGGCCTGTCCATCCTGGTCACCATGTACGGCACGGCCAGCCGCAACGAGGCGAACGACCAGGTCCCCGCCTTCCTCGCCCAGGCCACCCCCGCCGAACGGCTGCGCTTCCAGCGCACCGGCCAACTCCCGGCCCCCTGGTCCGACCAGGTCCTCACCGCCGGCGTCTCGGCCGCCTTCGTCATGGCCGCCATCTTCACCGTCGTCGCCGCCCTGATCGCCATCGTGGTCATCCAGGTCCGCCCGTCCGACCTGGAGCGCCTGAAGGGCGGGGTGGGACCACCCGGGGTCTGAACGGCTCAGCCCCTCGGACGCAGGACGACGTGCCCTTGCTCGGTCGTGGCCGCCATCGCGAAGTCGTGTCCGTCGGCTTCGAGGCACAGGGCCGTGTCGTCGGGGTGGATCCCGCGGTAGCCGCGCCGGACCCCCTCGGCGAGTTCCGCGGCGTGGGCGGAGGCGCCCGCGCGGCGCAGGTACGGCTCCGGGTCCACCGGGGCTTCGCAGGTCAGGGCCGCGATGTACCGGGCGCAGGCGAGATCCTCCTCGGCCCGCCCGCCCTCGCCGGTGATCACGTACGTCACCTGCCGGGGCCGTACGGCGCACAGCGCGCGGGCGGTGGCCGCGGCCACGGTGAAGCCGGCGCACAACAGGAGCGGGGCGTTCCGGGCGGCGAGGGCGCCGGCCGTCCCGTAGGTCGTCTTCTGCACGAGGGTGCGCCCGGCGAGGTCCATGGAGCGCACCAGGGCGGGGGAGTTCACGGTGTCGAAGCCCGGCGCGGGCGGTCCGTCCTTGAGCGTGATCCAGTCGGCGCGACGGGACTTGAGGGCGAGGGCCTCCTCGAGCGATCCGGCGAGGACGATCCGTTCGGCACCCCGTGCGAAGGCCCAGGCGGCCGTGGTGAAGGCCCGTAGGACGTCGATCACGACGACCGCCGCGGGGGCGTCGGGCCGGTCGGTGTCCTCCAGTGCGGATATCCCGATGCAACGTTGCTCCATTCCAATCATCATGACCGACCGGGCCCGTCAACTGGGCCTGAACGCATACCTCTTGACCTCGTGTCAGGGCGCGGCATACCGTTCCGGCGTTTTGAGGAGGGGATTGAAACGATTCAATCACCCTTCGTGATCACGAACCAGGGGAGCGTCCTGTGCCGCAGAGTGTCCCGTCGCGCGGTGGTCCGTCCCGCCGTACCGTCCTGGCCGCCGGCATCACGGCGGGAGCCGTCGCGGCCGTGGGGCCGGGAGCCGCCGTCGCGGCCGTGCCGTCCACCGCCCACGACGGCGCCCTGACCGCCGACTGGTTCGCCCAGCCCGTCCGAGCCCGGCGCCCCAGGTTCCGCTGGTGGTGGCCGGACGGCCTGGTCGACGTCGACGAGATCGCCCGGGAGGTCGACGCGATCGCGGACGCCGGGTTCGGCGGCGCCGAGATCGCCGCCGTGCACCACAGCGTCAAGGACAAGTCGGTCCTGGACACCGCCCACCACGGCTGGGCGAGCCGGCCCTGGCGCGAGGGCGTCGAGGCGGCCCTGCGCCGCGCCGCCCGCCGGGGTCTCACCCTCGACCTCACCCTCGGCCCGAGCTGGCCCGCGGCCGTCCCCGGCCTCACCCCGGACGACGAGGCCGCGGCCCGTGAACTCGTCCTCGGCCGTGTCTCGTTGACCGCCGGAGCGCACTACGAGGGTCCGGTGCCGGCCCCCGGCCGCGCCCCCGCGACCGGCGTGACCCGACAACTGCTCCTCGCCGTGCAGGCCGCCCGCGTCGAGCCCGCGTACTCCACCCGCAAGGAGACCGGCCTCGACCCCGCCAGCGTCCGCGACCTCACCGCGACCGTCACCGACGCCGGCCTGTCCTGGACGGCGCCGGACGACGGCGGCGACTGGGTGCTGATCGCCCACTGGCTGCGCGGCTCGGCCCAGCAGCCCGAGTCCGGACCCCACTCCGCGCCCGCCGCCCACGTCGTCGACCACCTCAGCGCGGCCGGCACCGCCGCCGTCACCGGCTTCTGGGAGCGGGAGATCCTCACCCCCTCCCTGCGCCACCTGCTGCGCGCGGCCGGCGGTGCCTTCTTCGAGGACTCCGTGGAACTGGAGACCGACGGGCTGATCTGGACGCCGGAACTGCCGGAGGCCTTCGAGAAGCACACCGGACGCCCCCTGCTGCCGTATCTGCCCGCGGTGATCACGGACGGCGCCAACCAGGTCTTCGCCTTCGAGACACAGCTCACCCGCCAGATCAGGCACGACTTCTGGGAGACCGTCTCCGCTCTCTTCAACCGTCACCACGTCCGCGGCCTGCGCGACTGGGCCCACGCGCTCGGCATGAACCTGCGCGCCCAGCCCTACGGCCTGCAGACGGACGCCATCGCCTCGGCCGCGATCCTCGACATCCCCGAGGGCGAGTCCCTCGGCTTCAAGAACCTCGACGACCACCGCTGTCTGGCCGGCGGCCGGGACATGGCCGGGCACACGATCCTGTCCTGCGAGGCGGGCGCCTACAACGGGTCGGCCTACAGCACCACATGGGACCGGTTCCTGCGCACCATGGGCGGCGCCTACGCCGCGGGCGTCAACCAGACCGTCGTGCACGGCTTCTCCTACGCCACCGTCCCCGGGGCGAACTGGCCGGGGTTCGCCGCCTTCAGCCCCTACAACGGCGGCCCCGGATACGGCGAGTCCTGGGGCCCGCGCCAGCCGACCTGGCGGCACCTGAACGACATCGCCGACCACCTGGGCCGTGTCCACACCGTCCTCCAGGCCGGCACGGCCCGCGCCGACGTGGCGATCCTGCGCCAGACCGGCTACACCGCGACCGGCATCGGCGCCTCCTGGTTCACAGCCACCGGAGTCCCGCTCGGCTGGACCCACCAGTTCCTCAGCGGACCGCTCCTCACCCTGCCGAACGCCACCGTGCGCGGCGGCCGCCTCGCCCCCGAGGGACCCGCCTACAAAGCCCTGTTCGTCGAGGGCGACTTCTTCTACGGCTCCACCCCCACCCTCGCCCTCACCGACGCCCGCAGACTGCTCGCCCTGGCCCGGGCCGGCCTGCCCGTCGTCCTGCTCGGCGCCTTCGACCAGGCGCTCACCCCGGGAGTGCCCGACGAGGGCGAGACCGCACGGCTGCGGGACGTCCTCGACCGCCTCCTCGCCCTCCCCACCGTCGTCCGTGTCACCGACAAGGCGGCCGTAGGCGACGCGCTCGCCGCCCTGGGCGTCACCGCCGACGTACGCCACGCCACCGCCTCCACCCTCCTCAACGCCCACCGCGCCACCGAGGACGCCGACTTCTACTACCTCTGCAACGGCAAGCACGCGGAGACGGTCAAGCCGCCCGTGGCCGCGATCGACCACGACGTCACCCTGCGCCGCACGCGGGGCCGCACGACGGTGCCGTACCTCCTCGACCCCTGGACCGGGCGGGCCGCGCGCCTCGCCCGCTACACCGAGGACGGCGACGACATCACCCTGCGGGTCGCCCTGCAGCCCGGACAGGTCATGATCGTGGCCCTGGGCCGCCCCGGCCTCTTCGGAGACCGCCACGGCGGACGCCCGCACGCCGTCGCCACCAACGCGCCCGAAGTCCTCTACACCGAACAGGGGCTGACGGCCCGTACGACCGCCCCCGGCACCTACACCACCCGCCTCTCCACGGGCCGCACCGTCACCACCACGGTCGCGTCGGTGCCCGAGCCGATCACACCGGACCGATGGGACCTGGAGGTCGAGGACTGGTACCCCGGAGCCGGCCCGACCCGGACCGAGCACGTCCGCCGCACCCTCGCGCTCGACACCCTGCTGCCCTGGTCGCGCATCCCGGAACTCGCCGACTCCGCCGGCATCGGCCGCTACCGCACGACGGTCACCCTGCCGTACGACGGGACGGGCGCCCTCGACGCCCGGCTGGAGCTCGGCCAGGTCAGCGACACCGTACGGGTCACCGTGAACGGGACGCCCGCGCCGGCGGTCGACCGCCTCCACCCCGTCGTCGAGGTCGGCGCGCTGCTGCGCCCCGGCCGCAACCTGATCGAGGTGGAGGTCGCGACACCGCTGATCAACCGCCTCCGGGTGACCCAGCCGGCCGTGTTCGGCGCCGTCGCCCGACAGGACCACGGGTTGTCCGGACCGGTCCGGCTGGTTCCCTGCGCCCGCAGGGTGCTCGCCTGACGGACGCCGGGATCAGTGGCCGTACCGCCCCTTGCCGACGCGGTGCAGCACGGCGTCCGCCATGGCGGCCTCGCCCTTGGCGTTGGGGTGGGCGGGAGCCGCCGGGGACGCGGGCCGCAACGGCTCGATCCAGCGGTCCGCCGGAGCCTTGCACATGTCGTGCCCGACGGTCGGACCGTAGGTGTCGACGTACTCCGCCCGGCTGCCGTACGCCACCAGACGCAGCATCAGGTTGAGGCGCTTCTCGGTGTCCCGGAGGTAGCGGAAGTCCCCCGCCGCGAAGGGCACCGAGGGCGCACAGCCGATGCCGTCGTCGGGCAGGAGGTCCGGATAGCCGACGACCAGCACCCGCGCGTGCGGCGCCCGGCGGTGCACGTCCCGCAGCACCTGGGCCACCTTCGGTGCCGTCCGCGCGATCGTGACGCTCAACTGGTCGACGCCGGAGGCCCCGTAGTACGTCTGGCACGGGTTGCCCGCCGGGTCCCGGGCGGCCAGCGCGGCACAGGTCCCGATGATGGTCCCGAAGCCGACGTCGTTGCCGCCGATCTGCACGGTCACCAGGTCGGTGTTCCGGCCCAGGGCGTCGAGCTGGGGGCCGTTCGTCCCCTGCGCCTTCCACATGTGGTCGGTCGTCGCCCCGGAGCAGCTCACGTCCTTGAAGGGGTTCGTGCCGAGCCGAGCGGCCACGAGCGACGGGTAGTTGTGGTCCGAGCGGGCGCAATTCGCGTCCACCTGACGGGGGATGAGCGGCCCCGCGGTGTACGAGTCCCCGAGCGCCACGTACTCCTTCGCCTTGCCGCCGCCCCCGCCGTGTGCCGCCGCCGGTGCCTGCGACGCGGCGACCAGAGCACACCCACCCAGCACCGCGAGGAAGGTGACCCCCCTGCGCCGCCGTCCGACCGATGCCTCTCCGCGTACCTCGCGCTGCATCGCAGCTCCTCCCCCCGAGCCCACCCGGGCCGGCGCCGGCGTCCCGAGCGGCCGCCGTGCTGTTCGCCGGAGTTTGTATACCGCCGGGTAGGCCGCCGGTGCCAGAGGTGGGAAGGCATGTGTTTCCCCGTGCCCACAAGGGAGTTCACGGCCGAGAGGAGCGGGTCGGGGCCGGGGGGAGCGGGATCAGCCGGCCGCGGACGTCACCCGCTGCCTGGCCGGTGCCATCGCCCAGCGGATCGTCGCGGTGGTGGCGCGGCCGAGGGGCAGCACACACACCTCCTCGACCAGCGGAAGCCTGGGCAGCCGCAGTTCCTCGGTGGCCCAACGAGGCAGCAGCGCCACGGCGTTGGCGGCGAGGACCCCGTAGGGGAGCCGGGCGACGAACGGCACCGGAGGACGCAGCAGCAGGAATCGGGCGGCCTCCCGGGCCTGTCCGGTGACTGCCAGCTCCGGGCGGTAGGCGGTCAGCCGCCGTGTGAGGTCCGCCCTGGTCCGGGGCGGATCGGGGACGCCCAGCTCCCGAGCGACCCGCGCCATGTCCTCGACGTAGCCGTCGCACTCGTCGTCCGACAGCGGATGCGCGCCGTAGCGCTGATGGGCCCGCAGGAAGCTGTCCGCCTCCGCGAGGTGCACCCACTCCAGCAGACGCGGATCCGAGGCGTGGTACGGCACACCGCCCGGGGCGAGCCCCCGCACCCGTTCGTGGACCGCCCGCACCCGGGCGCACGCCTCCTCGGCATGGGCCGCGGTGCCGTACGTCGTGGTGGCCAGGAAGGTGCTCGTGCGCTGGAGCCGGCCCCAGGGGTCGCCCCGGTAGTCCGAGTGGCCCGCCACGGCCGCCATCGCGAGCGGATGCAGCGACTGGAGCAGCAGCGCGGAGAGACCGCCGATGAACATGGACGCGTCGCCGTGCACCCGGCGGACCGGGCGCTCCGGCCCGAACCAGCGAGGGCCGGGAGTGCCGTGGATCCGGGCCCGGTGGCGGGCGCCGTCCGGTCCCGCGACCCGGGTGAAGAGCCCCTCGCCCAGACGCTCCCGGGGGCCGCGGCCCGCGGCTTCGGCCGGTCTCATGGGTTCCGTCACCTCCTGTCGGCCGCGCTGGGCATCCGTCGCCGTCCACCGCCCGGAACCAGGCCTTCCGCAGCCTGGCCCAAACGGTTCGATGTGCCTATATTTCTTTCTACCTCTGCCGGGTCCGAAGATGCGACGAGCGTCGCGGAACCGGGCTGCCCTGCGGAGTCGGCGAAGTGGTCGCCGGAGGTACCGATGAACTCTTTCCCCTCCATGAACTGGCGTGAGGCGGCGGCCTGCCGTTTCGAGGACCCCGAGCTCTTCTTCCCGATCGGCGAGGACGGTCCCTCCCGGCGGCAGATCGAGCAGGCGCGGGCGGTCTGCCACCGCTGCCCGGTGATGATCCCCTGCGGGACCTGGGCGGTCCGCAACGGCGAGCGGCACGGGGTGTGGGGTGCGATGACGGCCGGGGAGCGCCGGGGTCTCCGGCTGAGCCGGCCGCCGCTCGGCGGGGCCTGACCGCCCCGGTCAGGGGCGCACGCCTCGTATCAGATTGCCGACCAGGCTCGTCGCGAACTCCTCGGTGACGGGCAGGTCGGGCAGCAGCAGTCGGTGGTAGCAGGCACCCCAGAGCTGGTCCACCAGCACCTCGGGATCGACGTCGGCGCGCAGCTCCCCCTGGTCCCGCGCGCGCAGCATCCGCCGTACCGCGAGCTCCCGGCGCGGGCCGGAGTAGCGCTGCCGCAGGGCGGCGGCGAGATCCGGGTCGGTCTGCGCCTGGCCGATCAGCTCGGCGATCACCCGGCCGGCCGGGGTCCCGGTGAGCAGCCGGACGAACGACCGGAGCTGTGCGGTCAGGTCGGCCTCCAGGTCGCCCGTGTCCGGGAACGCGAGCGCGGACTCCACGGCGTGGAAGTAGCCGTCGAGCGCGAGCGCCCCCTTCGACGGCCACCACTTGTAGATCGTGGTCCTGCTGGCGCCGGCCCGCTCGGCGACCGCCTCGATGGTGAACGCGCCCATGCCCTGGTCGAGCAGCAGGGCGCCGGCCGCGTCGAGGACGTCGGCGCGCACCTCGCCGGCGGGGCGCCGCCCTCGGCCGCGCCGTACGGGGCGTGCCGGTTCCGCTGGTTCCGCCATACGGCGCCGACCTCCCGGGTGTCGTCCGATCAGCCCCACCCTGACATATGGACGCGGCGTCCACAACGTGCTTATATGGACGTGGCGTCCATTAAATTGCTCCGTAGACGGGGACGCAGACACAGGGAGGCAGTGCCATGGCGGGGACGAGCGGGACTTCTGAGGTTTCCGGGGCGCGGCGGGTCGCCCTCGTCACCGGTGCCTCCGGTGGCATCGGCCGGGCCGTCGCCCAGCGGCTCGCCGCCGACGGGATGGCCGTCGGAGTGCACTACGCGGGCAACAAGGCCGCGGCCGACGAGACGGTGGCGGCCATCGAGGCCGCGGGCGGCGGCGCGGTCGCGGTCGGCGGGGACGTCGCCGACGAGGCCGCGATGACCGCGGCCTTCGGCGCGGTGGAGCGGGCCTTCGGCGGGATCGACGTCGTGGTCCACACCGCCGGTGTCATGGTCCTGGGACCGGTCGCCGAGTACGACCTCGACGCGTTCGACCGGCTGACGCGGACCAATGTGCGCGGCACCTTCGTGGTGGCCCAGCAGGCGGCCCGGCGGGTCCGCCCCGGTGGGGCCGTCGTCACCTTCTCCACCTCCGTGACCCGGCTGTCCTTCCCCGGCTACGCCGCCTACGCGGCGAGCAAGGGGGCCGTGGAGGCGATGACCTTGGTGCTGGCCCGTGAGCTGCGCGGCCGGGACGTCACCGTGAACGCCGTGGCCCCCGGGCCCACCGCCACCCCGCTGTTCCTCGAGGGCAAGGACGAGGAGGCGATCGCCCGCCTCGCCGCCCAGCCCCCGCTGGAGCGGCTGGGCACCCCGGAGGACATCGCCACGACCGTCGCCTTCCTCGCCGGTCCGGGCCGCTGGATCAACGGGCAGGTCGTGTTCGCCAACGGGGGCATCGCCTGAGCGACGGCGGCATCCGGCGAGGTCCCGTCCCGCAGCGCACACGACACGCCGACGGCCGTCACTCACACGGGTTGTCCTTGCCGCTGATCCACCGCGATCCCGAATGCCCAGGTCATATGCGGAGCAGCATCCGGCCATGGAGAATCCCGCATCCGACAGTTCGCCCGAGGCCACGGCGGCCCGGCGCGGACCCGCGGCCGTCTTCACCGCGGACTTCACCTCCACCAGCCAGTGGGTGGCGGGGCGTTCGTGGGCGTATCCGAACGGCGGACCGATCAATCCCGACGACAACAAACTGGACTACCTGGTCTCGGACCCCGCCTACTCCCGGTCGGGCACGTTCCGGGCCACCCGACGCCGCGACGGGCGGTGGAACGCGGGCCTGCTCACCACGGAGGGGAGCGAGGAGGCCTTCACCGTCCGCACCGGGGACGTGCTCGAGGCCCGGGTGAGACTGCCGTACGAGAGGGGGGCCTGGCCCGCGATCTGGACCTGGCGGGACGGTGACCAGGAGATCGACGTCTTCGAGTACCACCCCGACAACCCCGATCTCCTGGAGCTGAGCAACCACGTCCGGGGCGGCGACCTCTACTACCGCGACCCGGCGATCCGCCCCGGCGCGTGGATCGATCTGCGCGTCGAGTTCGGCAGACGGTCCGTGGTCTGGTGGGTCAATGGCCGGCAGGTGTTCTTCGACGGGCGGGGAGTGGGCCGCGGCTGGTACGCGTACCTGATCGTCAACCTGTCGGTCTGCGCGGGCCGCTACCACCCGCCGCCCGACCCCGGGGTCACCGAGATGTCGTACGAGGTGCAGCGCCTCGTGGTCATGCGACCGCCCTATCTGCTGGAGGAGGACGACGACGAGCCGGACGACCTCGAGGAGGGCGCCGGGGCCGCCGTGGCCGAGATCGACGGTGACCCGGTATGAGCGGGACCGTCACTGGTCCGGGGTGTCGGCGTCCAGGATGCCGCCGAGCTCCGCCACCAGTGCGGGCACCTCCCGGCGGAACGCGGCCAGGTCCAGCCCCTCGTCCGCCATGACGGCGAGCAGCGCGCGCTCGCCGACCGCCGTGACGATCACATGCCCGGCGCTGCACTGCGCGCTCATCTCGCGCAGGGTCCCGGTGGAGGCCTGGTCGGCGAGGCGCCGGCCGAGGGACAGGGTGGCCGCGGCGACGGCGGCCATGGACTCGGCGTGCGTCTTGCTGACGTCACTGGCGACCACCAGCCCGTCGACGGTCGCGAGGGTGCTTTCGGTGACACCCATCACCTTGTCCCGCAGGGAGACGAGGAGGTCGTTCACGGGGTCGCTCATGATGTCTTCTTCCTGGTGAGCGGTGTGGGGTGGGGAGGTGACGGGCGCGACGGGGCGGAACCGGCCGGGTCAGGCGCGGCGCTCGGGGGAGCCCGGAGCGGCCGGCTGGGGGCCGGGGCGGCGCGGCAGGCGCCGGGGGAGTCCGCTGGTCGCGGGGGCGGAGGGAACGACGGAGGGGGAGGGGGTACGGGGTGCGGTGCTCGGGCGTCCGGCGGCGCCCGGCGGGGTCGCGTACTCGATGAGCTGCAGCCCGAGCAGGTGCCGGAGGTCGAGGAGGACGGCGAACAGACCGCGGCCCAGCGTGAACGCGAGGTCCCGGGGCGTACGGCGCCCGTCGACGGCGGTCAGGAGGTCCAGGTGGCGGGGGGAGAGCCGGGCGGTGGACTCGGGCAGACCGGCGGCGGGAGACGTCAGGACGCGGTCGCGGGCGGACCGCGCAATCGCGCCGGGTTCCTTCGCCAGCATCCCGAAACGGCGGGTCGTCTCGGTGACCAGTCGCTCCGGTGGCACCCCGGCTCCGGCGTACAGCACCGGGACGGGATCCCCGACCTCCCAGTCCGTCGGGCGGTTGAGGGACAGGGCGAACGCCGCGTCGAACAGCGCGCCCAGGCTGACGACCTCCAGCTCCCCGGCGCCGATCAGCTCGGCCGCGACCAGCTCCCGCGCCAGATGCTCATGGGTGCTGTCGGCGGCGCGCACGGACGTCCACGCCTCCTCCGTGAGACGGCCGGACTTGAGCAGGATCGCCTCGACCCCGGGAGCGCCCGGGGTCTCCATGGCGACCACCAGCCCGTCGCGGACATGGAGGGTGCCGCCCGGGCTGCCGGAGACCGAGACGGTGCAGGAGCGGCGCTGCGCGTGCAGGCCGGACAGGAGCGAGGGGAGGTTGCGGGGGGCGGGGGGCTCGGGGGTGTCGGTCCCGGTCATGCCAGCAGCGCGTCCGCGTGCCGGGTGAGGTCCTGCAGCACCCAGGCGAGGTTCGTGCGGTCCCGGTTCACGGTCGCGCACAACAGGACCGGATCCCGGTCGCGGGCGACGCTGAGCGTCACATGGTGGGTGCTCGGGGTCGTGACGACGATGCTCTCCAGCTCGTCGGCGCACCCCGCCTGCCGCAGGCCGCTGTCGGCGATACCGACGAGGTCGTGGGCGTCCTGGCTCGCGCCTGTTTCCCCCAGCGAGGCGTAGGAGAGGCCCGTCACCGAGTCCACCACAGCCGCGCCGGAAATACCGGGCGTCTGCAGAACTCGGGCGAGGGCGGTCTCGAGTAGAGCCATTGGTTGCCCCTTCGCTTGCCCTGCCGAGCACAGTACTTTATTTGCCAACTATCGCAAGACTGGCCAAAGATGAGCTCGTTCGAAATCAACGGTCCCAGAAGGAACACTGGTTGTCGTTGTAAGGGATCAATCCCGGTCGGTCTGTACGGAAAAGAGGCACCGGCGTGAACATTGAGAGCACGCTCAAGGAAGCGATGGGCATCGAGGGTGCCCTGGGGGTGGCCCTGGTCGACTACGAGAGCGGGATGTCGCTCGGTGCGCTGGGCGGTGGCCCCCACCTCGACCTGGAGCTGGCCGCCGCCGGCAACACCGAGGTCGTACGGGCCAAGCAGCGCACCCTGAAGTCGCTGGGCCTGCAGGAGGAGATCGAGGACATCCTGATCACGCTCGGCCAGCAGTACCACCTGATCAGGCCGCTCAGCAGGGCGCGCGGCGGGCTCTTCCTGTACCTCGCGCTGGACCGCGGGCGCAGCAACCTCGCCCTGGCCCGTCACCGGCTCAGGGCGCTGGAATCCGAACTGGAGATCTGACCCGGTAAAGAACGGACCCCGCACCACGGAAGGCGTGGTACGGGGTCCGCATTCGAGCGCCGGGCAGGCCTTGCACCTGCATTTCCCCGCAGGAAGCGGGGCGTCTTTCCTTGGACCACCAACGCGTCACCGAGGAACGGGGGTTCCGTCCTTCAGCTCTGGCTTCAGCTTAGCGCATGGTCACGACATCGCTGGACCATGAAACCGGAGCCAAAGCCTCCGATGTGTCACAGTCGACCATCCATGGTCATCGGCATGGGCCGAACCGGGGACAATGCGATGATGTCGTCGGCACCGGTTTCGCTGCGGGGTCGTCAGGCGACGTCGCGGCAGCGCCGATCCGCCCGCCGGGTCGGTGCCGTGTCCGAAGCCGTTCCACCGCGTCGGCCCGCCCGACCGTCCACGAAAGCAGAGCCACCCGTGTTCTCCGTCTTCGACGACACGCCGATCTACCACCGCCTCATCAGTGAACGCGGGGACATCCCCGCCCAGGTGCGCGGCGAGGCCGAACGCATCAAGCGCGACCTGGACCGCGTCATGGCCGGCGGCCCCTCGCTCAACCCCGGCCTGCCCGCACCGAGGGGCTTCTTCTCCTGACACCGGCCAGGAAGTCATCACCGTGCCCCGTCCGCTGACCCTGCCCGACGGCCGGCCCGCCGGCGCGGGCTGGACCCTCGACCCCGGCCTGCGCCACCTCAACCACGGATCGTTCGGCGCGGTTCCGCGCGCCGCGCAGGAGCGACAGAACGCGCTGCGCGCCGAGATGGAGCGGGCCCCCGTCGTCTGGTTCCCTACGCTGCCCGCACGGCTCGCCACCGCCCGGGCCCGGATCGCCGACTGGCTGCGCACCGACCCGAAGGACCTCGCGCTCGTCCCGAACGCCGGCGCCGGCGCCAGCACCGTCTACGCCGCCCTCGCCGACCGGCCCGGCGGCGACATCGTGGTCACCGACCACGGCTACGGCGCCGTCACGATGGGCGCCGAACGCCTCGCCCGCCGCTGGGGGAGCCGGGTGCGCACGGCACGGGTACCGCTCGCCGCCGACGCCGACCAGGCCTACGAGGCCGTCCTGGCCGCCGTGGACGACGAGGTCGCGCTGATCGTCCTCGACCAGATCACCTCCGCCACCGCCCGGCTCATGCCCGTCGAACGCGTCGCCGCCGAGGCGGCACGGCGTGGCGTCACCCTGCTCGTCGACGGCGCGCACGCCCCCGGCCTCCTCGCCGCGCCCCTGGCCGGCCTGGACTGCGACGCCTGGGTCGGCAACCTGCACAAATGGGGCTGCGCACCGCGCGGTTCGGCCGTGCTCGTCGCCCGCGGCCCCCTGCGCGACGACCTCCACCCGCTGATCGACTCCTGGGGCGCGGCCGAGCCCTTCCCCGACCGCTTCGACCACCAGGGCACCCTCGACGCCACGGGACCCCTGGCCGCCCCCACGGCGCTGCGGTACATCGAGGACACCTGGGGCTGGGACACGGCCCGCCGTTACCTGGACGAACTCGCGGAGTACGGCGCCCGGGTCGTGGCGGCCGCGTTCGCCCGCACCGGAACCCCGCCCGAGCCCGTCGACGTGGGCATGCCCGTCCCCGGCATGCGGCTGGTCCGGCTGCCGGCCGGCCTCGGGGAGAGCCGGATCGCCGCCGACGCGCTCCGCGACCGGGCGCCCGCCGAACTGGGGGTCGAGGCCGCGTTCACCAGCTTCGCAGGCCTCGGCTACCTCAGACTGTCCGCCCACGTCTACAACACACCCGAGGACTACGAGTACTTCGCCGAGACCTGCGTACCGGTCGTGGAGCGCTGGGCCCACGAGACCCGCGGATAGCCGGACACCGACTTCCGACACCCGAGCCGCCTCCTCCGACCGCCCGGCCGTCCACCCTCGTCGTACCGCCACCGACCATCGGCCGACTGCGCGCGACGTGGCGCACCGACACCGTGGAGGCATGGAGAAAACCGAAGGGATCACCCGGGCCCGCTTCCTCGGCGGGGCCGCGGCGGCCGGAGCGGCGGCCGCACTCGGACCGGCGGCCCACGCCCACGCCACCGAAGGACGCCATGGCCTGCGGCACCGGGGTGTCGTCTACACGGTCGGGGAGGGCGAGACCCCGGCGACGGCCTGGGACACCCACCGGATGCGCGCCGACCTCCGCGCGATCCGCCGGGACCTGCACGCCGACACGGTCGACGTCACCGGCGACGGCGTGGAGCGCCTGGAGGCCACCGCCGGCGCGGCGGCCGACCTCGGCCTGCACGTGTGGCTGCAACCCACCCCGGCGGACATCCCGCAGCGCGACATCCTCGAACACCTGGCAGAAACGGGCCGGTTCGCCCGGCGCCTGCGCCGCCAGGGGGCGAGCGTGGACCTGAGCGTCGGCTGCGAGTTCCAGCTCTTCGTGCCCGGCATCGTCCCCGGCGACACGGTGCTCGAACGGGTGCGCAACCTCGTCGACGGCGCCTACGACCCCGTCGCCACGCAGCGCAGGCTCCACGCCTTCACCGCCCGCGCCGCCCGGGCGGCCCGCTCGGTGTTCGACGGACGGCTCGGCTATGCCGCCGCGCAGGACGAGCGGGTCGACTGGTCCCTGTTCGACGTGGTCGGCATCGACTACTACTCCGCCCACCCGCGCCCCGCCGACCATGTGCGCGAGCTCCGCCGCCATCTGCGCCCGGGCAAGCCCCTGGCCATCACCGAGTTCGGCACCTGCGCCTACCGCGGCGCTCCCGAGGCCGGCGGCATGGGATGGGACGTCGTCGACCACGACAGGCGACCGCCCGAGATCAAGGGCGATCTGGTGCGCAGCGAGCGCACCCAGGCCGACTACGTCGTGTCGCTGGTGCGGGTCTTCGAGTCGATGGGCCTGTACGCGGCGATGGCCTTCGAGTTCGTCACCCCGGACGCCCCGTACCGTCCCGGCGATCCCCGTCACGACCTCGACATGGCGTGCTACGCCCTCACACGCACCGTCCAGGACCGCCCCGGCGACCCCCGGTCCCCCTGGCACTGGGAACCGAAGCAGGCCTTCCACGCCCTGGCCCGCCACTACGCGGCCGCCGCACGTGCCCGGCGGCCCGGCTAGGGGGTGTTTCGAAAGTCCCGCACAGCACCCGCGGCGCCCGGCACGTACGCGCGCCGCACCGGCCGAAACCCCAAGTACGTCCAGTACGAGGGCTTTCGTCCGGCACGCCGAGAGCACGCACCGGACACCGCGGGCACCGCACAGGACTTTCGAAACACCCCCTAGAGGCAGTCGTACGTGAAGGCGGCCCGCGCCGTCCCGCCGCCCGGGGACAGCACCCGCAACTCCGCCGACGCCGCGTAGTGCCCCTGCCCCTGGAAGGTCCACAGCAGATGCAGCCGTACCGTCCGACGGCCCTCGGCGACCCTGGCGTGCAGGACGTCGGACTCGGTGCCGTCGTTGCGGACCCAGCGGTAGGACAGCTCGCCCGCGTGGCCGTCGGTCCGGACGACGCCGACGACGTCCGCCGTCGTGTCGCAGCCGGTGCTGCCCCGGCCGGCCGCCGCCGAGACCCCCCGCACCGAGAGACCGGGCGTGTCGTGCTGCCTCCACAGCAGGAACAGCACGGCGGCGACCAGCACCAGCGCGGGCAGCGCGTGCCGGCGCAGACGGCGGTGCCGGCGGGCCGGGGGCGCGGCGGGAACGGTCACGGTCCGCACCGGGTACACCGACCCCGCGGTCGCTCCCGGCCGGGCGGTGACGCCGGGACCGAAACGCAACACCGACCCGGCCGTCGGCTCGTCGTCGGGCTCGGAGCCCATGACCGCCGTTCGGTCGTCGGCCCCGGAGCCCATGACGGCCGTACCGTCGTCGGCTCGGGGCGCCAACAGCGCCGTACCGTCGTCGGCTCGGGGGGCCATCACCGCCGTACCGTCGTCGGACCGTGCGTGGACCACCGTCGTACCGTCGTCGGACCGTGCGTGGACCACCGTCGTGCCGTCGTCGCCGCGTTCGACCCAGAAGCTGTCCAGTGCGGTGGCGCTGTAGTCGTCCCGGTCGTAGTCCGCGTGATCCTCGTGAGGGACGGTCATCGGAGTTCGCACCCCCGGGTGAGGAGTTGCTGGGAGGCGCCGCCGTCCGCGGAGGCGGGGCTGGTGGAGGCCTGCACGGTCCAGTAGCAGCCGGTTCCCCGGAAGGTGTGCTCGACCGTCAGCGTGTACTGACGGGCACCGCTGCGCCGGTACGACTCGGTGCCGTCCGCCGTTCCCGCCTGGCCGGCCACGTTGCCCGTGAACCAGGCGAAGTCGACGGTGACGGGACCCGTGCCGTCGGCGGTGACCGTGATCGTCGCGGTCGCGGTGGTGGGGCCCGTCTGCCGGAACGCCGACACCGTGACGTCCTTGACGGCGGTCGGGACCGACGGGGACGCCGACGGGCTGGTCGTCGGACTCGCGGACGCGGTCGGCGTGGGGGAGGCCCAGGAGGCGGACGGTGAGGACGTCGGGTCGGTGGCCACGGCCGACGGTGACCCGGTCCCCACGGACGCCGAGTCCGAGGGCGAGGCGCTGGGCAGCGCGGAGGACGCGGCCGCCGACGGTGTGGGCGACGTCGTGTCCGAGGGGAGGGGGCCGGTGTCGGTGGCCGGCGAGGGACTCGTCGTGGCCAGGGCCTGGGTCTCCTGGCCCGCGTGCGCTCCCGCGCCCTGCCCGACGCCCTGGCCGAGCAGGAGCGCGACGAGTACGGCGGCCGCCGCCACGGCCGCTCCCGGCACGGTGGGCCGCCACGCGTGCAGCCGCCCGCCGGCGGCGTCCCGGCCGAGCACGGTGCGTGCCTCGTCGGTGGTGGCGCTCGGACCGGACTCCGTACGGCCCGAGGGCAGCAGGAAGAGCAGTGACGCCACGAGCGCGGCCAGCCGGCCCCGGCCGCGCTCCTCCCAGTCGTCCCCGTACTCTCCTGCGGCGGCCCGCTCCAGGTCCGCCACGAAGGCCGCCGCGTCCGAGGGCCGTTCCGCCGCCGTCTTGGCGAGCCCACGACGCACGAGCGGGCGCACGGCCGCGGGCACCTCGTCCACCGGGACGGGATCCTCGGCGTGCTGCACCGCCAGTTGGGCCATGTTGTCGCCGGGGTAGGGCTTGCGGCCGGTCAGGCACTCGAAGAACGTGGCGGTGGCCGCGTACACGTCGCCGGCGGGGGAGGCCGGCGCTCCCGTCCACTGCTCCGGCGCCATGTAGGCCGGCGTGCCCGCCACGCCCGCGCTGATACCGGCGTCCACCGCGATCCCGAAGTCGACGAGCTTGGACCCGCCCTCGGGGGTGACCAGGACGTTCGCCGGCTTGTAGTCGCGATGGACCACACCGGCCCGGTGCGCGTCCGCCAGACCGAGCAGCGAGCCCTTGAGGACGGCCAGCGCGGACTCCGGGGACAGCGGGCCCTGCCGGGCGAGGAGCGTGCGCAGGGACACGCCGTCGACCAGCTCCATCACGATGGCGGCGCCCTCGGTGGCCTCCACGTACTCGTAGAAACCCGCCACGTACGGGCTGTGCAGCCCGCCGAGCAGTTCCGCCTCGGCGCGGAAACCCCGCAGGAAACCGGGTCGCGTGCGCAGCGACTCGCTGAGGTACTTCACGGCCACCGGCAGACCGGTCGGCTCGTGCAGGGCGAGCACCACCCGTCCGCCGGCTCCGGAACCGAGTTCCAGCGACTCGGAGTACCCCGGTACGGCCCATGTGCTCATCGCCACCCCCTTTCCACGGCGCGCCCGCGCCTCAGCGACCCCGGGAACCGTCGGGCCACGGCTGCTGAGACACGTTTTCGGCCACGGCGGTTGCACTCCCCGCCGTGGATCGGGCGGAGACCCGGCGGCCTCGCACCCCTGTGCGATAGTAGGGCGCCATGTCCCCCACGGCGCCCCCGCATCCGTACCGGACCCCTCCGTACCGGAACACTGGCAGAGGAAGAGGCAGAGGAAAGGGCGGCGGAAGGATCGCCCCCGGTGTCCTCGTGGTGGCCGGACTGGTGTTCTTCACCGGCTGCGAGGACGTCCTGGGCCCGCCGCCCCCGCCGCCGGACGGGCCGTCCTCGGTCACGGCGTGCGTGACCGGCTCGGGCGAACTGATCGCCGACCTGAACGACGACGGCCGCCCCGACCGTGTCGCCGACCCGACCGGCCAGGGCGTCGACCTGACCGTCACCTTCGGCTTCGGCACGCCGTACGAGACGAAGGCCCGGCCACGCGCACTCGCCGACCACGCCGGGGCCCACCAGAACTACGTACGTGCCGTCGTCGCCGACTTCGACCGGGACGGCTGGAGCGACCTGGTCGTGGTCGCCGGCGAGAACCAGCTCGGCGACGCCCCGATCCCGCCGAACCTCGCCGAGCTGCGGTTCGGCCCCTTCTCGAACACCGGCCGTGCCCGCAGAATACGGCCCCTGGACCTCGGCCCCACCAAGGACATCGAGGTCGCCGACCACAACCACGACCGCTACCCCGACGTCTCGGCGTACACGTACAGCGGCGACGGGGTGTACTCCTGGGAGGCGCGGCTGGGAGAGCCCGACCGCGGACTCGGGACGGACACACACGCGTACACGCTCGACGACACGGGCCAGGTCTCCCCGGAGGACCTCCCGGCCACCGGCCTGGCCCCCTTCTATCCCCGCTGCTGATCCGGATCGTCCACCAGCAGTCCCACGAGCGCCCGTACGGCGTCGGCCACGACCGGAGTGGCCAGGACCAGCACGGGATCCGGTGACCGGGCCGGGAGTCCGCTCCACACCAGGAAGACGGCGCCCGCCTCGGTCCGGTCCGTGGCGAAGGAGACGAACGCCGGGACGTCCTGCGCTTCGTCGCGCCCGCCCGGCATCCAGGGCGGCGGTCCCTGCGCGAACCGCAGACAGTTGTGGCTGAACGACGGGTACCACCGCCTCAGCACGCTCTTCTCCACGGCCGACAAGAGGTCCTCGGCGACCGGAGGGATCCAGGAATCGGTGCCCCGCACCGATGCGTCGAGGGCCCGCGCGTCCTCCCGCGTCGAGGCCCGGGCTTCGTCCAACGACCATGCGCCGTCCCCCGTCATACCCCCAGTCTGGACAAAGCGGCGCATCCGGGAAAGCCTTCCCGTGACAGGGCAACAGTAATGTCACTGTGCTGTTGAAGAATGCGGGAAAGAGAGATCAACTTCGCTCCTACGGGGTAGACGGTGTACAGCCGATGTCCCTGAAAGAGGTCACCGCCCATGCCGCCCGCCGACGCTCCTCGCCCGTCCGACGCCCCTCGCCGCAACGCCCCGCTGACCCGGGCCGAGGCGGACGTTCTGCGGATCGTCAGCGATGCGAGCCATCCCGTCTTCGTGACCGTGCATACGAACGGGCGTCATCGGTACAGCTATTGGCGGCCGCTGGACTCCGTCACCGGCAAGGGCGGCTGCTATGTGGCCCTGCCGACCGCCGAGTGCGACCAGCTGCGCGCCACCGGGCGGATATCCCTCGGCGAGCCCGTCTCCGACGCGCGCCGCACGACCTACCGGGTGCGCGCCGTACGGCCCCAGGCGGCGCCCGCGCGCCTGACGGCCACGCCTGTCGCCCGGCCCGTGCCGGCCACCGTGCCCGTGCTCGCGGCACGGCGCCGGGCGCGCGCCGCCTGAACCCGCGTCAGTAGGGCGTGTCCTCGGGGAGGGCGAGGCGGGTCTCCAGCCGTGGGTCGGCCAGCAGATCGGCGATCAGTTCCGGGGACCCGCCGACGTACGTGCTGACCAGATCCACGTCACCGCCCACGCACCAGGCGCGGTCCTGCGGCCACCACAGATCGGGCAGCGGGGCGAACTCGTCCAGCGACACCGGTGAGACCACGTCGGCGAGTGCCCCGCCGAGCAGCACCTCGTCCCGGCCGGGGGTCGGGAACGTGGGCACCCCGTCGAAGTCGCGGCGGCCGTAACCGTTCCACAGACCGAACCAGCAGCGCTCGGCCGTCCCTGTGTGCCGGGCCAGGACCGGGACGAGGGCGTCCGCCACCAGCGGCGGCGTCGGCCCCTCCTCGGGATGCTCGTCCCACACGCCGGGCAGACCCGGGTCGGAGCCGTTGTGGTAGAAGCGCTCCGCGCCGATCAGCCGGTGCCACTTCGTTCCCGGCCCGACCGTCCGCCCGTACGCGGCCGCCACCTGGGACCACCGCACCGGCCGCCCGTCCAGGGACGCCGGATGCAGGACCCGCGCGTACGCGGCGAAGCCCGGCGCCGCGACCCCGGCCACCGTGCCGAAGTCACCGTGTCCGGGCCCGCTTCGGGTCAGCCACTCGGCCGGGCCCGGAACGTCGGTGCGCACGCGCAGCCGGCCGTACCACTCGGGTGCGCCGTCCCGTTCCGCCGCTCGGAGAAAATCGTTCACCCGCCCCAGTCTGCCCGCCCGGCCCGGTCGGCCGCGGACCGCCCCCTGCCTGGTCGGAGGGGCATTGTCAGTGGTGGCAGGCAGGATGAAGGACATGACGACACCTGGTGCAGTTGCAGCGATTGTGGACGCCGAGGCCTACGGCCGTGCGGTGCGGGACGCGGTGGAGGCGGCCGCCGCCTACTACGCGGGCGGTACGTCGGTGCTGGACGACGACGCCTACGACCGTCTGGTGCGCGCCATCGCCGCCTGGGAGGCCGAGCACCCCGCATCCGTGCTGCCCGACTCGCCGACCGGCAAGGTCGCCGGCGGTGCCGTCGAGGGCGATGTGCCGCACACGGTGGCGATGCTCAGCCTGGACAACGTGTTCTCGCCCCAGGAGTTCACCGCGTGGACCGCCTCACTGGCCCGGCGCGTCGGCCATGAGATCACCCGGTTCGGCGTGGAGCCCAAGCTCGACGGTCTCGCGATCGCCGCCCGCTACACCGAGGGCCGGCTGACCCGGCTGATCACCCGCGGCGACGGGACGGCCGGGGAGGACGTCTCGCACGCGATCGGCACGATAGAGGGCCTCCCGGACCGCCTCACCGAACCCGTCACCGTCGAGGTGCGCGGCGAAGTCCTCATGACCACCGCCCAGTTCGAGCACGCCAACGAGGCGCGCACCGCCCACGGCGGACAGCCCTTCGCCAACCCGCGCAACGCCGCCGCGGGCACCCTGCGCGCCAAGGACCGCGCCTACACCGTGCCCATGACCTTCTTCGGCTACGGCCTGCTGCCCCTGCCCGCCACCGAGCCGGCCCTCGCCGCGTCCCTCACGGACGGCGCCCACAGCGACCTGATGACCCTCACCGGCTCCTACGGCGTCAACACCACCGCCACCACCGCCGTCCCCGGCACCACGGCCGCCGGCGCCGAGGAGGTGCTGGCCCGCGTCCAGGAGATCGCCGCACTCCGCGCCGAGCTTCCGTTCGGCATCGACGGGATCGTCGTCAAGGCCGACCTGGCCGCCGACCAGCGCGCCGCCGGCTCCGGCTCACGCGCCCCGCGCTGGGCGATCGCCTACAAGCTCCCGGCCGTCGAGAAGATCACCCGCCTGCTCGCCGTCGAGTGGAACGTCGGCCGCACCGGCATCATCGCCCCGCGCGGCGTCCTCGAACCGGTCGAGATCGACGGCTCCACCATCACCTACGCCACCCTCCACAACCCGGCCGACATCACCCGCCGCGACCTGCGCCTCGGCGACCACGTGATGGTCCACCGCGCCGGTGACGTCATCCCCCGCATCGAAGCGCCCGTCGCCCATCTGCGCACCGGCGACGAACAGCCGATCGCCTTCCCCGAGTCCTGCCCCCGGTGCGGCGCCGGCATCGACACCGGCGAGCAGCGCTGGCGCTGCGAGAACGGCCGCAACTGCCACCTCGTCGCCTCCCTCTCCTACGCCGCGGGGCGCGACCAGCTCGACATCGAGGGCCTCGGTCACACCCGGGTGGTGCAGCTCGTCGAGGCCGGACTCGTCACCGACCTCGCCGACCTGTTCACCGTCACCCGCGACCAGCTCCTCGGCCTGGAGCGGATGGGGGAGACCAGTACCGACAACCTCCTGACCGCGCTCACCAGGGCCAAGGGCCGGCCGCTGTCCCGGGTCCTGTGCGCCCTCGGCGTCCGGGGCACCGGCCGTTCCATGTCCCGCCGTATCGCCCGCCACTTCGCGACGATGGACGCCCTGCGGGCCGCCGACGCCGAGGCGGTCCGGCGGGTCGAGGGCATCGGCACCGAGAAGGCCCCCTCGATCGTCGCGGAACTCGCCGAACTCGGCCCGCTCATCGACAAACTGACGGCGGCCGGCGTCAACATGACCGAGCCCGGCGCCACACCGCCGTCGGCCACGGCCGACGAGGCCGCCGCGGAGGGCGCCGCCGACGGGGGTGCGCCGCAGCCGGCCGCCGCGGGTCCGCTCGCCGGTATGGCGGTGGTGGTCACGGGCGCGATGACCGGGCCGCTGGAGAAGCTCAGCCGCAACGAGATGAACGAACTCGTCGAACGGGCGGGCGGCCGGGCCTCCTCCAGCGTCTCCAAGAAGACCGCGCTCGTCGTCGCGGGAGAGGGCGCCGGCTCCAAGCGGACCAAGGCCGAGACCCTCGGCATCCGCCTCGCCACCCCGGACGAGTTCGCCGTCCTGGTCGCCGACTTCCTCGACACGGGGGAGTGACGACCGGCGGCCTCTCACATCACGGCTTGCGCCCCAGCCCGCCGTGCTCGCCGATGACCTGCGGCTCCGGCGAGTCGGCCTCGGGACGCCACAGCGGCACCGAGACGACACCGGGCTCGAGCAGCTCCAGACCGTCGAAGTAGGAGGCGATCTGCTCGGGCGTCCGCAGGTTGTACGGCACGGCCCCGCTCTCGTTGTAGGCGTTCTGGGCCTGCTCGAAGACGGGATCGATGCCCAGCGAACCGTCGTTGACGGACAGATAGCTGCCGGACGGCAGGGCGCCCATCAGCCGGTCGACGATCGAGCGCGCCTCGTCGTAGTCGGCGACATGGCCCAGGATGTTGCTGAGGATCAGGGCGGTCGGCCGGGAGAAGTCCAGCGTCTCGGCGGCGGCCGCCAGGATCCGCTCCGGGTCCAGCACATCGGCGTCCACGTAGTCGGTCGCGCCCTCCGGGGAGGAGTAGAGCAGGGCACGGGCGTGCGCCAGCACCAGCGGGTCGTTGTCGACGTACACGATCCGGGTCTCGGGAGCGATGCGCTGCGCGACCTGATGCGTGTTCTCGGCGGTCGGCAGCCCGGTCCCGACGTCCAGGAACTGCCGTATGCCCGCCTCGGCCACCAGATGGGTGATGTTGCGCTTCAGGAAGGCCCGGCTGCTGCGGGCGATGGTCACGATGCCGGGGAAGACGGCCGTGTACGCGTCACCGGCCGCCTCGTCGACGGGGTAGTTGTCCTTCCCGCCCAGCCAGTAGTTCCAGATCCGGGCCGAGTGCGGCACCGACGTGTCGATCTTCTGGTGCTCCGCCGCTTCGGGGGGCGTCACGTGCTCGGTCATGAGGAGCGTCCGTCTTCTGGTCGGTTCAAGGGTCGGTCACCGCACAACATACGTCCCAACGTCCTCACTACGTACATCAGTTCACGCTTTCTCCGGGTACACACAGCGGGCGGCTCCGAAGCCGCCGGTAAGGTGACACGTGTGAGCTCCCGGCCCGGGACCAGTGAGGGCGGGGATCAGCGCAGGGGCGCCGTCTCCAGCAGTGCGCGGGCGCTGTACAGAGCCGGTGCCTCGGTCTGTTCGGCCACCTGGCGGAAGGTGTCCTGGGCGGCGCGGGCCGGCCAGGCGGGCGGCAGATGGCGGGCGGGCAGCCGGGGATCCGTGCGGATGGTCCACAGCCATTCGCTGACCAGCCGCAGTCGTGTCCCGATCGGGTCCTCCCCGGAGCCGGCGCCCAGGTGCGCGGTCCAGCGCTTGTCGAAGGTGACGTACCGGGCGGCGATGCTCTCCAGGTCCCAGGTGTCGCGGATCATCAGCTCGATGTCCGTGGCCTGGTCGGCCCGGGCGTGGAAGATCTTGACGTGGTCGGCGAGCCCCAGCTCCTCGACGACGGGGGACACGTCGACGTCGCCCGGGGCGATCCACAGCCCGCTGTACAGCGCGCCGAACCCGGACCAGGTCAGCCGGGAGCGCAGATCGTGACGCTGGCGCTTCCAGGAGTCGGGCAGCGAGAAGCCCAGCAGGGTCCAGGAGCCGTCCCAGTCGTCGTTGACCGCGCCCTGCGTCCAGATACGGGTGCGGCCGTCGTCGAGGATGCGTGTCGCCTGCGGGGTCAGACCGAAGTACATCCGGCGCCCCTCCCGCTGACGCCTGAGCAGACCCCGGTTGACCATCCGGGTGAGCGTGGACCGTACGGCCTGCTCGCCCACCCCGACCCGGCCGAGGACGTCGATGATGCTGCCCGAGTACACGCACAGCTCCCCCTCCTCCAGCACATGGTTGCCGAAGAAGGCGAGCATCAGCGACTGCGGCCGCGACTGCGGGGCTTCCGAGGTGTCGCCGACCGGGGCGTCGCCCTCCGGGGCTTCACCGTCCGAGGTGTCCAGGATGTCGTTGTCCGCCACGGGAGCAAGCGTACGACCGCCCGGCGGACCTGCCGCGGGCGGTCGTACCAGGTCACCGGCCGTCGGCCGGGTGGGCAAGGTCGTAGGGCCGCGGGTACGGGCTCGGGTGGTAGGCGGTGTAGCGGGCGGGGGTCATGGGATCGGCCGCCGCGGCACGGGAGTTGAGCGCCCCGGCGTCCGTCGCCGGCCAGTGGCCGGTGGTGAGGCGGTCCTCCAGGGTGTGCAGGGCGGCGAGCTGTTCGGCGGGGCTGAAGGTGCAGTGACCCGCGTTGTCGGTGTACGCCTGGCGCAGCAGCGCCGACGACCCGGCGGCGGTGACGGCCCGGCGCAGCGCGCTCTCGGTCTGCACCGGGACGAGGGCGTCACCGATCGTGTGCACGGAGAGCTGCGGCTTGGTCAGCCTGCCGGTGAAGGAGCTGGTCCGGCTCATCCAGGCGACGGCCTGCGGGTCGGCGCCGACGCGCGGGGCGCGGTTGAGGGCCGCGAGGTCCGCGCGCAGGGACAGCCCGGCCTTCCTGTACAGCTCGGTGACCTCCTTGCGGACCGACGACCGCCCGAGCAGCCGCGCGTAGTCGACGCCGGTGTTCCACGACATGGAGCCGCCGGCGCGGGCCTCGGCCTCCTGCCGCCGGTTGAAGCCGGCGTTCAGCAGGCCCTTGACGGCCGTGTACTGGTTGGCCTGCTGGGCGTCCCAGTCGGTCGCCGCGGGCCGGGTCTGTGTGGGCTGGTTCCAGACGGGGATGTTGTGCAGGGCGGCGGCGAGGGCGATCCGGGCCCGTCCCCGGGCTGTCGTCTGCGCGGAGTCGACCGCCGCCGTCAGCACGGACGCCGCGTCGGTGGCGGCCTGCTGGTCCCGGAGGTTCACGAGCGGGACGTCGGAGCCGGGGGCGAGGAGGGTCTTGAGGGCGAAGACCGGGTCGAGGGTGTTGTTCCAGTTGGCGACGCCGCCGTGCACCAGGCCGCACAGGGAGAGCGAGCCGTCGATGCGCTGCGGGGCGCGCTCGGCGATCGCGGTGGTGACGAGCCCGCCGTACGACCGTCCCCAGGCGAGTGTGCGGGTGGCGGTGCCGAAGCGGTCGGTGAACGCGGTGAGCGTGGCGAGCTGGTCGGGGACCGCGTCGGTGACGGCCCAGCCGGTGGTGGCGTAGGACGAGCCGATCAGGGCGTAACCGCCGTCGAGCAGGAGTGCCCTGGTGGCGTCGTCCGGCGCGTCCTGGGCGGGGTTGGCCGGGCCGGCCGCGTATCCGTGACTGAAGAGCAGGACGGTGCCGTTCCAGTCGGCGGGGACGTCCATCAGGTACGTCGCGCCGGAGGGGAGCCGGCCCTCCACATGGGCCGGCTCGTCCGTCGCCGCCAGGGCCGTGGCGGGCAGTGTGCTCAGCGCGAGCAGGAGCGCTGCCACGGTGGCGGTGCGGGGGCGGTTCGTCATGCGGTGATCTCCTGGGAGTGGGGGGTGGAGGCGCTCTCGGCGGGGGTGCCGGAGAGGGACGTACGGCTGGTCTCGCGGACGAAGCACACGGTCAGCGCGGTGACGAGGGAGCCGCCGCACAGCAGCAGGGCGACGGGGGTGCCGCTGTGGCTCCCCGTGACCAGGCTCCCGGCGATCATGGGGGAGAAGCCGGCGCCGATCAGGGTCGCGCCCTGGTAGCCGAGGGAGGCGCCCGTGTAGCGGACCCGGGTGCCGAACATCTCGCTGAACAGGGCGCCCAGCGGCCCGTACATCGTGGACTGGGCGATGCCGTGGCCGAGGACGACCGCGAGGATCAGCAGCCCCGGCGACCTCGTGTCGACGAGGGCCATCACGGGGAAGGCCAGCGCCGCCGAGGCGAGCGCGCCGGCCAGCACCACCGGGCGGCGGCCGACCCGGTCCGACAGGGCGGAGACACAGGGGAGGACGACCAGGGCGACTGCGGCGGAGACCGTGAGCGCGGTCAGCACCTGCGGCCGGGCGTAGCCGATGCCGGTGGCGTACGCGATGAGGTAACTGGTCAGCAGCGACTGGGCGGTGAAGGCGCCGATGCCGACACAGCAGGCCAGCAGCACCGGACGGGGGCGGCGCAGTACGTCGAGGACCGGCAGCCGTGCCTCGGTGCCCCGCTGCTTCACCTCGGCGAACAGCGGGCTCTCCACCACCCGGAGCCGGACGAACAGCCCCACGCCGAGCAGCAGGACGCTCAGCAGGAACGGCACGCGCCAGCCCCACGCCGTGAACTCGTCCTTGGGGAGCGTGACGACGAGCGCGACGACGGCGGCGGAGATCAGGGAGCCGAGCGGAGCCCCCATCTGCGTGAAGCTGGACCACAGTCCGCGCCGCCGCTCCCCCGCGTGCTCGACGACCATCAGCGTGGCGCCGCCCCACTCACCGCCGATGGCGATGCCCTGGACGACCCGCAGGGTGATCAGCAGGACGGGCGCCCAGACGCCGAGGGTGTCGTAGGTCGGCAGCAGACCGATGGCGAAGCTCGCGCCGCCCATCAGTCCCATCGTGAGCAGCAGCATCGACTTGCGGCCGAGCCGGTCGCCGAAGTGGCCGAAGAGGATGCCGCCGAGGGGGCGGGCGACATAGCCGGCGGCGAAGGTGCCGAACGCGGCGATGGTGCCGACGGCGGGATCGGCGCCGGGGAAGAACAGTTCGCCGAAGACCAGGGCGGCGACGGTGCCGTAGACGAGGAAGTCGTAGAACTCCACGGCGGTGCCGAGCAGCCCGGAGAGGGCGACGCGGCGCAACTGGGAGGTGGGGGACGGGGACATGGCGGTCTCCCTTGAGCGGGGGGAGGGACACCGTGAAGTTAGGCTCTCTCGTGATGGCCGTCAAGAAAATGCACAACATCCCTGGAGTTCGGTCCGCACGACCTGGCCGTTTCCGGCCACCCGTCCGTGCGCCGGGGCGTGACGGTCGGTCAGTCGACGGGCCAGGTGTGCACGGGGGCGTTGAGATGCATGTAGTCGATGTACTGCTGGGTCATCAGCCGCAGCGCCTCATGGCGGTCCAGGTGCGCCGCCGTGCCGATGCGGTGGAACATCTCCTTCTGCCAGACCGCTCCGTTGCGGGCGGTGACACAGCGCTGCTCGATGACGCCGAGCAGCGGCTCCCGCCAGGCCGCGTCCATGCCCGAGTGCTCCAGGCCGCGGTGCGCCAGCGGCAGCAGCCGGCGCAGGACGAGTTCGGGCACCGGCACCTCGCCCATCCCCGGCCAGTACAGCGGGGCCTCGATGCCGTGGCGGGCGGCGGTGTGCAGATTGTCCTCGGCGGCCTGGAAGGACATCCTCGACCACACCGGCCGTTCCTCCTCCACCAGGGCCCGGGTGAGCCCGTAGTAGAACGCGCCGTTGGCGAGGGTGTCGGCGACGGTCGGCCCGGCGGGCAGACAGCGGTTCTCGACACGGACGTGCGGCTGGTCGTGCGCGACGGCGTAGACCGGCCGGTTCCAGCGGTAGATGGTGCCGTTGTGCAGGGTCAGCTCGCCCAGCTCGGGGATGTCGCCCGCGTCGAGGGTCCGGGCGGGATCCTGGTCCTCGCACAGCGGCAGCAGAGCCGGGAAGTAGCGCAGGTTCTCCTCGAACAGGTCGAAGACACTGGTGATCCACCGCTCCCCGAACCACACCCGCGGCCGTACGCCCTGCGCCTTGATCTCCTGCGGACGGGTGTCGGTGGCCTGCTCGAACAGCGGGACACGGGTCTCGTGCCAGAGCTCCTTGCCGAACAGGAACGGCGAGTTGGCCGCCAGCGCGACCTGCACCCCGGCGATGGCCTGCGCGGCGTTCCAGTAGGCGGCGAACTCCTGCGGGGAGACCTGGAGATGGAACTGGGTGCTGGTGCAGGCGGCCTCCGGGGTGATCGTGTCGGCGTAGGTGCGCAGCCGGTCGACGCCGTCCATCTCGATCCGCAGGTCCTCGCCGCGCGCCGCGAAGACCTGGTCGTTGAGCAGGCGGTAGCGCGCGTTCTCCGACAGCGTGTCCTCCCCGACGTCCTCCTGGCGCAGGGTGGGCAGGATGCCGATCATGATGAGCCGGGCGTCGGCCGTCCGCGCCCGCTGGTCGGCGTGGTTCAGCGCGTCCCGGATCTCGGACTCCCACGCGTCGGGGCCGCCCTCCGTCAGCCGCCGGGGCGGCACATTGATCTCCAGGTTGAACCGGCCAGCTCGGTGGACCAGGCCGGGTCCGCGATCGCCTCCAGCACCTCGCTGTTGCGCATCGCCGGCTCGGCCTCGTCGTCGACCAGGTTCAGCTCGATCTCCAGCCCCACCTGGGGCCGGCCCGACTCGAACCGCTCCTCGCGCAGCATCTGCGCGAGGACGTCCAGGCACTCCTGCATCTTGATCCGGTAGCGGCGGCGGTCCTCGCGCGTGAAGACCAGCGCCGGGACGTCACGCCCCATCGGACCTCCCGACTGCTCCTCAAAGGACGCCCCTCCCCTCCAGCGTCCCACCAGGCCCGTCCGCCGACCATGCGAGCGCCCCCGAGGGGGTGCGCCTCAGTCGGCCTGCGGGCGGGTGCGGAGGTGGTTCCCGGGGTCCCGCAGGAGCTCCGCGTGGGCCGGGTCGGACAGCAATCCGGCGTACCGCGGGCGCCGGCATGAGGGAGTGACGGTCGTCGTCGGCGCGGGAGACCGCACCGTGACGTCGTAGCGGTCGGCGCCCCGCGCCCCGGTGACGGCGAAGGCCCGGCCGCTCCCGTAGAAGGACTCGGGCCGCCCGGCGAGCTCGGCGGCGATCTCCGCGACCACGCCGTCGCGGCGCCCCACGGAGTCGGCCAGGGTGGCGGTCGCGAACTCGTCACCGGTGAGCCCGTACGCCGTGGACAGCCCCGGTGCCTCCATGTCCCGCAGATACGGCGGGAGTTCCGGCGCCCCCTGCTCCACGAGCGTCGGCAGGGCCGCCGTCGAGGACCGGCCGTGGGCGGTGGACGTCCCCGCCGCGCTCATGGCCGCGACGGTCGCCGCGTTGCCCGCAGTCTGCTGCAACCCCAACACAGGGTTCGGGCGCCCGTCGCGGCCGGCCGGGCGGGGCACCGAAGCCGCCGGGGAGGAACGGGGGGACCGCTCGCGGGGGCCGGGGTGGCGGTCGTGGCCCGGCTGTAGTGGATCTCGCACGCGCGTCAGCGTAAGGACGCCCGCATGCGCTGCGGGGCCGCGCGCCAAGTGTTCAACTGCCGTATTCTCAAGGGTCGTTCGCCGCACCGCGGGGAACCGGCGGCCGCTGCCCGGCACGCGCCCCGGAACCCCGCCCACCGGGCCGCGAGGCGTCACGCGCCCGGCCGCCCGTCACGCGCCCTCGGGGTGCGCCCCCGTGCCGGCCGTCGCAGACTGGCCGGGTGAGTCGAACCCACACCCGACGTGGCGAGGGCGCGCTCGGTGCCCGACGCGCGGCCTCCCAGCCGCTGGCTCTCGCGGCCATGATGTTCGCGGTCGCGATGACGTTCATCGACCAGACCATCGTGTCGATCGCGGCGCCCGACATCGTCGACGAACTCGGACTGTCCAGCTCCGGCATGCGGTGGGTGGTGAACGCCTATCTGCTCGCCCTGGCCGCGTTCTTCGCCCTCGGCGGCCGTCTCGCCGACCTGTGGGGCCCGCGCCGCGTGGTGGTCGCGGGCACGCTGATCTTCGTGATCTCCTCGGTGCTGTGCGGCTGTGTGCCCACCGGCGACTCCGCGCTCACCTGGCTCGTCGTCTTCCGAACCACCCAGGGCCTGGGCGCGGCGCTGCTCTTCCCGGCCGCGCTCGCCGTCGTGGTCGCGGTGTTCCCGGTCGAGCGGCGCGGGCGGGCCCTCGCGCTGTTCTTCGGCGTCACCGGCGCCCTCACCGCCCTCGGCCCGCTGCTCGGCGGCTGGCTGACCGACTGGACCTGGCGGGCGATCTTCTGGGTCAACGTCCCCGTCGCCCTCGTCGCGCTGATCCTCACCGCGCTCGCCCACATCTCCGACCGGCGCCGCGACGAGCCCCTCGACGTCAGGGGAGCCGTGCTCATCGCCGTCGGTATGGGCGCGAGCGTCCTCGGCTTCCAGCAGGCCTCGGCCTGGGGCTGGGACAGCGCGGCGACCTGGGTCTGCGTCCTCGGCGGCCTCGCCGTCCTGTGGGTGTTCTGCCGTCTCGAACTGCGCACCCGCCACCCGCTGATCGACCTCGCGGTCTTCCGCGACCGCGCCTTCACCGTGGACGCGCTGGTGCTGTTCTTCGCCATGCTGGCCTTCGTCCCGGTGTTCTTCTTCGCGTCCGTCTACGCCCAGGTCTCCCTGAGCGCCTCGCCCAACCAGGCCGCCCTGTACCTGCTGTACTTCTTCGTCGGGTTCGCCGTCGCCTCCCAGTGGGGCGGCCGCATCCTCGACCGGCGGGGCGCCCGCCCGGCGCTGAAGACCGGCTGCGCGGTCGGCGCCGTGGGGTTCGCGCTGTGGGCCGGCAAACTGACGGACCTCTCCATGCACGACCAGTGGCCCTACGCCGCACTGGCCGGCGCGGGCATCGGCTTCATCCTGGCCCCGGCCTCGACGGACGCCGTCAACCGCGCCATCGACGCCTCCTACGGCGAGGTCACCGGCATCACCCAGACCGTCCGCAACTACGCGGCCAGTGTCGGTCTCGCCGTCTACGGCACCCTGTTGACGCACTCCATGACGGACCACGTCGTGGACACCCTGGAGACCCGCGGCGTCCCGTCCGGTACCGCGCACTCCGTGGCCCAGGACGTGACGCAGTCGATCACCGGCAACGGCGACGCCCGCACCCCCACCGGCGACGGTCCGCTCGCGACCACCATGCGGGACGCCATGTCCGCGATCCGTATGGACTTCGCAGAGGCGAACCAGTGGGTCTTCTACGGCATGGCCGTCGCCCTCGGTATCGGCTTCTTCTGCGCCCTGCGCCACCCGGGCGGCCCCGCCGACGGCCCCCCACCGAAGGACGGCACACCGCCACCCCCGCCCCCGCCGACCTGACCCGGCGCCCGAACGCCCTACAGAACTGCCCCCGACGGCCGACGGGCCCGGCTGGGCAGCATCACGCCGCCCGGCCGGGCCCGGAGGACGGCACCGCGCCGATCTCGGCCCATCGGGAGTGACCCTGGTGGGCCGACCGTAGTCGGCGGGCAGCACCAGGCCGACCCCGGCCGGGCCCGGAGGACGGCACCGCGCCGATCTCGGCCCATCGGGAGTGACCTCGGTGGCCGACCCGAGCCGAGGAGAGGGCCACGCCGCCCCCACGCCGGAGGGCGGCGCCGCGCCGACCCGCCCCCCCGTCGGCCCACCCTTGCCGACCCCCCCGGCCGAGAGGTGCCCGGTTCTCACCCCGCCCCGTCGGTGAGCAGTCGCCACCCCGGTGCGTAGTTGCCGTGGAGCACCAGGGACGCCGCCCCGATCGCCCCCACCGTGTCGCCGATGACGCTCTGCTCGATCGCCACCCGGCGGATGGAGCGGGCCACCGAGGTGCGGTTGACGGCGCTGTCGATCTCCTCGAGCAGGATGGGCTCGATGCCGCGCAGCGCCTCGCCGCCGAGGACGACCCGGCGGGTCGTCCCGGATCGAGCAGACCCTGACCCTGCCGACAGGCTCCCGACGCCTGCTCGTCGACACGGTCGTCGACTGGCACGAACGCGAGAAGCTCCTCAAGGCCGCCTTCCCGCTGGACGTGCGGGCCGCGCACTCCACGGCCGAGATCCCCTTCGGGCACGTCGAACGCCCCACCCACACCAACACCAGCTGGGACGCCGCCAAGTTCGAGATCTGCGCCCACCGCTTCCTCCACGTCGGCGAACGCGACTGGGGCGCCGCCCTCGTCAACGACTCCACCTACGGCCACGACGTCACCCGGGACGTCCGCCCCGACGGCGGCACCACCACCACGGTCCGCCTCTCCCTGTTGCGGTCCGCCCGCTTCCCCGACCCCGACCAGGACCAGGGCGTCCACCGTCTGCGCTACGCCCTGCTGATCGGCGCCGACCTCGCCGACGCCGTCCGCGAGGGCTACCGCCTCAACCTCCCCGAACGCACCCGGCCCGGCCGCACCCCGGTCGCCCCGCTGGTCACCGTCGACCACCGGGACGTCGTGATCGAGGCCGTCAAACTCGCCGACGACCGCAGCGGAGACATCGTCGTCCGCCTCTACGAGTCCCAGGGCGTCCGCGCCCGCGCCACCCTCACCCCCGGCTTCCCCCTCGCCTCCGCCGAGACCACCGACCTGCTGGAACGCCCCCTGTCCGACCCGACGAGCCACCACCTCACCGACGGCGCGGTCCACCTCACCCTGCGCCCCTTCCAGATCCTCACCCTCCGTCTGCGCCGCTCGGACACCCACCGCCGGACGTGACCGCCGAAGCCCGACCCGTAGGCTGTACGGCGTGCCGCCCTCCCGCCTCCGACGCGTCGCCGTCCTCGTGCTCGAAGGCGCCAAGCCGCTCGACGTCGGCATCCCCGCGCAGGTGTTCACGACCCGCGCCAGCATGCCCTACGAGGTCCGGGTGTGCGGGGCACAACCGGGCCTGGTCGCGGGGGGCGACGGGCTGTCGTACCACGTGGCCCACGGTCTGGAGGCCCTGGAGTGGGCCGAGACCGTCTTCCTCCCCGGCTACCGGTCCCCGGACCGCGAGGACCCGCCGCCGGAGGTCGTCGACGCGCTGCTCGCCGCCCACAGCCGCGGCGCCCGGCTGGCGGCCATCTCGACCGGCGCCTTCGCGCTGGCCGCCACCGGCCTCCTCGACGGCAGACGCGCCACGACCCACTGGCACTACACCCGCGCCCTGGCGGCCAGGCATCCGCGCGTACGGGTCGACGAGAACGTCCTGTTCGTCGACGAGGGCAGCGTGCTCACCTCGGCCGGCGCCGCCTCCGGCATCGACCTGTGCCTGCACATCCTGCGCGGCGACCTCGGCGTCGCCGCCTCCAACCACGCCGCCCGGCGCCTGGTCGCGGCGCCCTACCGCAGCGGCGGCCAGGCCCAGTACGTGCCGCGCAGCGTGCCCGAACCGCTGGGCGAACGGTTCGCCGCCACCCGCGAATGGGCCCTGCACCACCTCGACGAACCCCTCACCCTCGACACCCTCGCCCGGCACGCGGCGGTGTCGCCGCGCACCTTCTCCCGCCGCTTCGTCGAGGACACCGGCTACACCCCCATGCAGTGGGTGATGCGCGCCCGGATCGACCGGGCCCGTGAGCTGCTGGAACGCTCCGAGCGCGGCATCGAGCAGATCGCGGGCGACGTCGGACTCGGCACCGGCGCGAACCTGCGGCTGCACTTCCAGCAGATCCTCGGCACCACCCCCAGCGAGTACCGGCGCACCTTCACCCGGGGCGAATAGCGCGGCCCACCCCCACTGGCGAGATCCTTGCGAACCATGGCGCTCTCGCCCCGGCCGCGGGCGGCCGCCGCAGGCGAGGCTGGGGGCGACTCGAAGGGACACGATTCATGACTCGCATCGCCATCAACGGATTCGGCCGCATCGGACGCAACGTGCTGCGCGCGCTCCTGGAGCGCGAGACCGACCTCGAGATCGTCGCCGTCAACGACCTCACCGAGCCGACCGCCCTCGCCCGACTGCTCGCCTTCGACTCGACCTCCGGCCGCCTCGGCCGTCCGGTCACCGTCGAGGACGGCGCGCTCGTCGTCGACGGCCACCGGATCCAGGTGCTCGCCGAGCGCGACCCGGCGCAGCTGCCGTGGGCCGCGCTCGACGTCGACATCGTGCTGGAGGCGACCGGCCGCTTCACCTCCGCCAAGGCGGCCCGCGCCCACCTTGACGCGGGCGCCCGCAAGGTCCTCGTCAGCGCGCCCTCGGACGGCGCCGACGTCACCCTCGCCTACGGCGTCAACACCGACGCCTACGACGCGGACCTGCACACGATCGTCTCGAACGCCTCCTGCACGACCAACGCGCTCGCCCCGCTGGCCGCGGTGCTCGACGAGCTGGCCGGCATCGAGCACGGCTTCATGACGACCGTGCACGCCTACACCCAGGAGCAGAACCTCCAGGACGGCCCGCACCGCGACCCCCGCCGCGCCCGCGCCGCCGGCGTCAACATCGTGCCGACCACGACCGGCGCCGCCAAGGCGATCGGCCTGGTGCTGCCGAACCTCGACGGCAAGCTGTCCGGCGACTCGATCCGGGTGCCCGTCCCGGTCGGCTCGATCGTCGAGCTGAACACCACCGTCGCCCGTGACGTGACCCGCGACGAGGTCCTCGCCGCCTACCGCACGGCGGCCGAGGGCCCCCTCGCGGGCATCCTCGAGTACTCCGAGGACCCCCTGGTCTCCTCCGACATCACGGGCAACCCGGCCTCGTCGATCTTCGACTCGGAGCTCACCCGCGTCGACGGCCGCCACATCAAGGTGGTCGCCTGGTACGACAACGAGTGGGGCTTCTCCCACCGGGTCATCGACACCCTGCAGCTCCTCGCCGCCCGCTGACCGGACGGCGTCCCGCCCCCCACGGCACGTCGATGCCGTGGCCGTGGGGGAAGACGGGACCCTCGGTGTCGTTCGGCACGTCCAGCAGGGCCGCGTCGCAGGCGCCGTAGTCCGACGCTCAGGGCGGCGGCGCGCTCCGCGATCTCGCGGAGCACGGCGGGCCGTTCCAGATGGACGCACACCGGCGTGGGCACGGTCCCCAGCAGCCGCAGGATCTCCTTCAGCTCCGCCTCGGGGAACGCCGGCGATCCCGCGTGCGGGGGACTCCCGTCCTGGGCCGTGTCCGCGCTAGCCGATCGGCACCGCCTGGCCGGTGACCCGGGTCCGCTCGGACTCGGGGTCCACGTCGATCAGCAGGTCGCTGGGCCGGCCCATGTCCTCTCCCTGACGGATCGTGATCCTCGCCGGGGCGGTGACGAGCCCGAGGGCGCGGAGGTAACCACCGAAGGCCGCGGCCGCCGCGCCGGTCGCCGGGTCCTCGACCACCCCGCCGACGGGGAACGGATCCCGGGCGTGGAAGTGCTCCGGCGACTCGCGCCACACCAGGTGGACGGTCGTCCACGCGTGCCGCCGCATGACCTCGGTGAGACCGTCGAAGTCGTAGTCGAGGTCCGCCAGCCGGGCGCGGGAGGCGGCGGCCAGCACCAGGTGGTCGTTGCCGGCGAACGCCACGTGCGGCGGCAACGCCGGGTCGAGGTCGTCGGCCGACCAGCCCAGGGCCTTGAGCGTCGCGTCCAGCTCGGCGTCGGAGGCGGGGCGGGAGCGGGCCGGGACGCTGGTGAGCGTGGCCAGCACCGCGCCCCCGTCGTCCACCCCGGTCGCCACGGCGATCTCGCCCGCCGGAGTGTCCAGGACGAGCTCGCCGGGGCCCAGCCGCTCGGCGAGGGCGACCGCGAGGGCGATCGTCGCGTGCCCGCAGAAGGCCACCTCGTCCAGCGGGCTGAAGTAGCGCACCTTGAAGCGCCGCGCCGCGTCGTCGCGCCCGGTGACGAAGGCCGTCTCCGAGTAGCCGATCCGGGCGGCCACGGCGAGCATCGCCGCCGCGTCGAGCCCGGAGGCGTCCAACACGATCCCGGCGGGGTTGCCGCCCGCCGGATCATGGGTGAAGGCCGAGTAGCGCAGGGGCTCGACGCCCGCTCCGGGCTGGTCCACGGGGTTCGCCCCGCTCGCATCGCTGGTCATGGCCCCACGCTGCCATCCCACGCGGGCCCGAGTCCACAGGAAAGATCGCATCACCGGGCGCCCCGGGCAGGGGCTCCCGCGGCCTCGTCCGAGGGCCCCCTCAGCCCGCAGGGCACGGGCCCACCGGTCGGCTCTGTGAGGCCCCTCCCCCCAGCCCCGCTGGGCCACGCCCGCACCGGAGCCGGAGCGTCCCTGCGCTTCCTCGGACGGCGGGCGCCGTCCCGGTTCCCGGCGGATGCGGGCCCGGTCGTGGCGGAGCGGTACGGCGACGGGGACCGCAGCCCGCTCACGGACGCCGGCCCCAAGCCATCACCGTCGCGCGCCGCGGATGACGCCGGGCCCACCCCGCGCACACGGCGGAGCGGGCCCGGCGGGCACACGGCGGCGGTCAGCGGTTGCGGATCGCCGTGGTGGCGAGGAATCCCGTCGCGGCGGCGGTGAGGAGGGCGGCGACGGCGAGCAGAGTGGTACGGCGCATGGAACGGCCTTTCCCTGACGGGTGGAGGAGGTGCCCTGTACAACGCCGGTCAGGCCGGAGTCGGTTTGCCGCGACCGCGATTGCCACCCGCATGGACGCGCGTTCCCCCGGGTGGCGCAGTCGCAGCGTCCCCCTCCCACGGCGCCCCCGTACTGCCCCGCACGATCGCTTGTGGAGCTCGAAGTGCTGCTGGAAGGCGTCCCACTCCTGCTCGGTGGGCTCGAGGTACTCGCACTTCGGTCGGTCAGCCCGGGGGGAGCGTGGTCGTCAGGGCCGGCGCGGCCGATGGAGCTGCCCCACCAGGGTCTGCCGGCAGCGCGCGGAGAACTCCTTGAACTCCTCGACGGTCATGGGGCTCCCCGCTGGTGATCACGCTTCACGGTCTGTACGCCCCGGGGGACGCCTTGGGTTGACACCGCGCCGAAGCTTTTTTCGCGGACTTTGTCGCGGACTTCTCTCGCCCACCCTGACCGGGCCCGGGATCAGGCTTCGAAGTCGGCCTGCGGAACGAAAGGGGTCAGGGTGGTGAGGAGGGTGAGGGCCTCGGCGTCGGGGCCGCCGGGTTCGGCCTGGTAGACGATGAGTTGCTGGCCGGGGGAGTCGCGCACGTCGAGGGCGAGGTAGGTGAGGGTCAGCGGGCCGACGTCGGGGTGCAGGAAGTGCTTGGCCTCCTGGGTCTTGCCCCGCACGGCGTGGGTGTTCCACAGACGGACGAAGTCGGAACTGTGGGCCGAGAGAACACGGACGAGTTCGCGCAGCCGGGCGCTGTCCGGCTCGAAGCCGGCCGCCTCGCGCAGATGGCCCACGACGGACTGAGCCGTCCCGCCCCACCGGGTGTAGAACTGGCGGCCCGCCGGATCGAGGAACGTCATCCGGGCGAGGTTGTCCAGTTCCTCGAAGGGCGAGTGCAGGACCTCGGCGAGGGCGTTGGCGGCCAGCACGTCAAGGGTCCGGTTGACGACGTACGCCGGGGAGCCGGGGTAGCCGTCGAGGAGCCGGCGCAGGGCGGGGCTCACCCGGTCCGTGGTGTGGCCGAGCGGGACGGCGGGGGCCGTCCCGGCCAGCCGGTGCAGATGGGCTTGCGCGTCCGGGTCCAGCCGCAGGGCACGGCCGAGCGCGTCGAGCACCTGCGCCGACGGCCGGCGTTCACGGCCCTGTTCCAGGCGGGCGTAGTAGTCGGCGTTCACCCCCGCGAGGACGGCGACCTCCTCGCGGCGCAGCCCGGCGACCCTGCGCACCCCGTAGGCGGCCATGCCGACCTCGTCCGGTCGCAGGACCGCCCGCCGGGCGCGCAGAAACTCTCCCAGAGCGTTGTCGGCCATGTCCGCACCCTAGGCCTCCCGGCGGCGCCCTGCCCGGGTGTGCCGCACCCAGGCAGCACAGGTCCTGGTTGGTGTTCCGCGGCCTGTCCAGACTCGGTGCGGCAACCCCATGTGCTCTCAGGAACGGAAGTACCAGGCATGACTCACGCGTCCAAGGTCGTCGCGATCACCGGAGCGAGCAGCGGCATCGGAGAGGCCACCGCACGCCGGCTCGCCGCCGACGGCCACCGCCTCCTCCTCGGAGCGCGCCGCACCGACCGGTTGGAGACGCTCACGAAGGAGCTCACCGAGGCGGGCGGCACCGTGGCCTTCCGCCACCTGGACGTCACGGACGCCGCCGCCGTGCGCGCCTTCGTCGCCGCCGCCCGGGACCGTTACGGCCGGCTGGACGTCATCGTCAACAACGCCGGGGTGATGCCGCTCTCGCCGCTCGAAGCGCTGAAGCTCGACGAGTGGGACCGGATGATCGACGTGAACGTGCGTGGTGTGCTGCACGGCGTCGCCGCCGCCCTGCCGGTGATGCGGGCCCAGGGCGGCGGACACGTCGTGAACGTCGCCTCCGTCGGCGCGTACGAGGTCTCGCCCACCGCCGCCGTCTACTGCGCCACCAAGTTCGCCGTCCGCGCGATCACGGAAGGGCTGCGCCAGGAGTCCGCGGGGGACATCCGGGTCACCCTGGTCTCCCCGGGCGTCACGGAGTCCGAACTCGCCGACGGCATCTCCGACCCGGCCGCCCGCGAGGCCATGAAGGCCTACCGTGCGGTCGCCCTCCCCGCCTCCGCCGTCGCGGACGCCGTTGCCTACGCCCTCTGCCAGCCGAGGGAAGTCGACGTCAACGAACTCGTCGTACGACCGGCGGCCAGTGCTCAGTGACCTCGCGCCGCCGTGGCCGGGCCCTCGCCACGGCCGCGGCGGCCGGCGCGGCCAACCCCGCTCAGGCAGGCCGGTCCAGCGGGGTGAGGCGTTCCGTCGGGCCGCCGAAGGCGAGGTGCAGGGTGCGGGTGGCGAGGAGCCAGGTGCCGTCGGCCTTGCGGAAGGTGTCCTCGTAATGGCCGATGTTGGCGGGGAGACGGGGCGCGACGAACGTTCCCTCGGTGTGGCCGTCGACCCGGTACGTCGCGAAGTAGGTGGTGGCCGTGGCCGTCTCGGGGGAGTCGACGGTGACGAGGATGTTGGTGCAGACGCGGCGCGAGAGACGATCGGCCGGCCGGGAGCCGAAGTACGCGCGCAGGGCCTCGCGGCCTTCGACGCGCCGGGAGTCGTGCGGCCATTCCCAGGTGCCGTCGGGGGTGAAGAGGTCGCAGACGGTGCTCGGATCGCCGAGGTCGAGACGGCGGACGAACTCGAGAATCAGCCGCTCGCAGGCGCGTTCCGCGAGAAGCCGCTCCAAGGGGTCGGGATCATGCGAGGTCATCTGCCCTTCCTACCAGGCGTGCGTACCCGTCCACGACCCGTTTGGGCTGGTCATTCGGCCCCGCGATGCGGACAGATGACCCCGGCACCCCGGGCTGTGACAGGGCTGTGACTGGAAAAGTGATGTGCGTCACGGCTGCGCGATCGCGCACACTTCAAGATCATCGGGTGCGAAGAAACTTTTTACCGGCCCGTTTGACAGGTCGTCCGGTCGTCGCGGGCGCGGCGGCCATCGGCGTGGTCGCGGGCGTGCTGATCGGCTGGCCGGGTCTCGACACGGTCAACGGATGCGGGGTCGCGGTCAATCGCTATCCGTCGGAGACGGCGAAGGACTGGGTGCGGTACGCCGATGTCGTCGTCGTGGGCCGGGCGGTCGAGGAGCGGGAGAGCGGCCGGGAGGAGCTGGAGGCCGGGACGTACCGGTACGAGCTGGAGCGGACCGTCCAACTGGAGGTGCAGGACAAGCCGTTCACCTCCACCACACGGTCCCATCCCACGGTGGGGTCCACCCTGGACTACATCGGCCTGGGCTGGAACGTGCTGCGGTCCGACGGCAGGACCCGCATCCCGGAGCTCACCGGCGACGCCCCGCGTGTCGTGCCCGGACACACCTATGTCCTCGCCCTGCGCTGGGAGGACAAGCGGTGGGTCTCGCTGGGGGAGGGCGCGGTGGTGCCGTTCGACGGACAGGCCGTCGGGAACGGGGAGTGGTGCGGCCAGGTCGTGGACACCGACGGCTTCGCCCAGGGCGAGCGGACGGGCCGCAAGAGCGACCACAGCCTCGAGAAGACCCTCCTCGGGCAAGGACTGACGGCGTTGCGAGGCGCCCTCGACGACGCGTCGGGGAAGGGGTCCTAGGGGGTGTTTCGCAAGTCCTGTGCTTCGCAAGTCCTGTGCGGTGCCCGCGGTGTCCGGTGCGTGCTCTCGGCGTGCCGGACGAAAGCCCCTCATACTGGACGTACTTGGGGTTTCGGCCGGTGCGGCGCGCGTACGTGCCGGGCGCCGCGGGTGCTGTGCGGGACTTTCGAAACACCCCTAGGGGTCGGCCCGCCCTGACAAGGGGCCTGATTGCTCGGTCACGCGCGCTCGGGCGCGGCGCGGTGGCTACCGGTCCAGGCGCAGGACGAGGCGCAGCGTGTCGGTGAGAACGGCCGTGGGGACGGACGGGTCGGCGACGCGCTGCAGGCCGAGGCCGATGCCCAGGCTGAGCAGGGTCATCGCGGCCTGCTCGGGCGGCATGGCCGGTGAGGTGCCCAGCTCCTGGGCCAGCGCGTCGATGAGCAGGGCGAGCGCCTCGCGGATCGCTGTGACCCGGGCCGTGATCTCCCGCCGGAGCTCCTCGTCGTGCCGTGCGGCGGTGAGGAACTCCACCTCCAGCACGGTCCAGGTCTCCGCGCCGATGTGGGCCTCGCTCCAGGCGGCGAAGGCCGCCAGACGGTCGTCGGCGCCCGGGTCCCGCAGCACGGATTCCGTGAGCAGCGCGAGCTGTTGGGCGCGGATGTCGTCGAGGACGGCCAGACACAGATGGCCCTTGCTGCGGAAGTTGGAGTAGACGGCCCCCTTGGAGTAGCCGGCCGTCTCGGCGACGTCGCTGATCGAGGTCACGCCGTAGCCGTCGCGCAGGAAGAGTTCCCGTGCGGTGGCGACGAGTTGCTCACGCGTGCGTTCCTGGCTCTCGGCGCGGCTGAGACGGGCCATGTCTCGCTCCCTCTCCCAGGCTTCCGGATGCCCTCGGATCTTAACTCCGCCGAAGGCTGTTCCCGCGCTCTCGGATACCGCTAGTATCCGGATCTCGACGGTATCCCGGAGAGTCGAAGAGGGCGGAGAACCCAAGTGACCCCGACGGGCGCGCGTACGACCCCTTCCCGTGGACTGGTGCTCGGCTGCGGCGGAACGCTCGGCGCGGCCTGGACGGTCGGCGCCCTGCACTCGCTCCAGCGGGCGCTGCGATGGGACCCACGGCGAGCCGAGGTGCTGGTCGGCACCTCCGCCGGGGCCGAGCTGGCCGCCCTGCTCGGCGGTGGCGTGGCGGTCGAGGAACTGCTCGCCGCGCAGCTCGCGGACAAGGACGCCCGCCCGGAGCTGGTCCGGCATTTCGCGGGCCCGCCCCGGGCGCTCCCGCCCCGGCCCGCGCTCTTCCCCGGATCACCCGAGCTGGCGCGCCGCGCCCTGCGGGGTTCGGCTCCGCCGTTGGCCGGTCTCTCCGGCCTGCTGCCCCAAGGGCGGTGCGACAGCGGGTGGTTGGCGGCCCTGGCCGACGGCCTCGCCCCCGACGGCGGCTGGGTCCCGCATCCGGCGACCTGGCTGGTGGCCACCGACTTCGACACGGGACGCCGTACCGTCTTCGGACACCCCGACACCCCGCCGGTCGCGTTGCGCGACGCACTGCGCGCGTCCTGGGCGGTCCCCGGCTGGTTCCCGCCCGTCCGTATCGGGGGCCGCCGGTATGCCGACGGCGGCATCCTGTCCACCGCGTCCGCCGACCTCCTGGTTCCCCCGGGCCTCGACGAGGTGTACGTCATCGCCCCGATGAGCTCGCAGTCCCCGGGGCCGCGCCGAGGGCTGGGCCGGGCGGAGGCGCTGCTGCGGCGGGTCATGACCCGCACCCTCGACGCGGAGTGCGCCGCGCTGCGGGCCGTCGGCACCGAGGTCGTCCGCCTCGAACCCACTCCGGCCGATCTGGAGGTAATGGGCGGCAACTTCATGGATCCCCGGCGCCGGCTCACGGTCCTGGAGATGTCCCTGCGGACCACCCGCGCGCTCGTCCGCGACCGCCTCCGCCCGACCGCCCCGACCGCCCCGGACGCCGACCCGCGCTCCGATGCCCGTCCCGACACCCGTCCCGACGCCTGGACAGGAGCCTGAGATGCCGACGCCCGGACAGGAGCCCGAGATGCCGCACTCCGAGCGCCCCCCGACCGTGTCGAGCCCCCGGCCGCGCTCCGTCGAGGCGCTGATCATCGGCAGTGGTCTGTCCGGCATCGGGGCGGCCGTCGCGCTGCGCCGGGCCGGTGTGCGCGACCTCGTCCTCGTCGAGAAGGCGGACGACCTGGGCGGCACCTGGCGGGACAACACCTACCCGGGGTGCGCCTGTGACGTCCCCTCCGCCCTCTACTCGTACTCCTTCGCGCCGAACCCCGAATGGACCCGGGCCTTCGCCGGCCAGCCCGAGATCCGCGCGTACCTCCGCGACACGGCGGCCGCGTACGGCATCACGCCCCTCATCCGCTTCGGCACCGAGGCGATCCGCGCGCGGTGGGACCCCCGGGAGGCCCGCTGGCGGGTCGAGACGACCCGGGGCCCGTATCTCGCGCGCTTCCTCGTCGCGGCGGCGGGACCCTGGCACGAACCCCTGCTCCCCGACATCCCCGGGCTGGCCGATTTCCCCGGCGAGGTCTTCCACTCCGCGCGCTGGCGCCACGACCACGACCTGACCGGCGCACGCGTCGCCGTCGTCGGCAGCGGGGCGTCCGCCGTGCAGTTCGTGCCCGCCATCCAGCCGCGGGTCGCCCGGCTGCACCTGTTCCAGCGCACCGCCCAATGGGTGCTGCCCAAGCCCGACCACCATGTCCCGCACGCCGAACGCCGGTTGCTGCGCAGCCTTCCGATGGCCGGGCGAGCCCTGCGGGGCGCCGAGTACGCCGCTCTGGAGGCCCTCGGGATCGGCTTCCGGCACCCGTCCCTCCTGCGGGCGGTGCAGAAGGTGGGCGCGCTCCATCTCCGGGCCTCCGTCAGGGATCCTCGACTGCGCCGGGCCCTGACGCCCGACTACACCCTCGGCTGCAAACGGCTGCTGCTGTCGAACACCTACTATCCGGCCCTGACCCGCTCCAACGTCACCGTCCACCCCACCGCCGTCCGGGCCGTCGACGGCCACCGCGTGATCGGTGCGGACGGCAGCACGGCGGACGTGGACACCATCATCCTGGGCACCGGCTTCCACATCCTCGACATGCCGATCGCGGGACGGGTCGTCGACGCCGACGGGGTGAGTCTCGACGACCACTGGAAAGGCAGCCCCGACGCCTACCTCGGCACCACCGTCACGCGCTTCCCCAACGCGTTCCTCCTGCTCGGCCCGCATCTCGGGACCGGCCACTCCTCGGCGTACACCATCCTCGAAGCCCAACTCGCCCATATGACGGGGGCGATACGGCATCTTCGCGCGACCGGCCGGACCACCCTGGAGGTGCGCCCCGAAGTCCAGGCCGCCTTCGGCGCGGAGGTCCAGCAGGCGCTGCCCTCCACCGTCTACAACGCGGGCGGCTGTTCGAGCTACTACCTCGACGGCAACGGCCTCAACAGCTTCAGTTGGCCCTGGTCGACGGGCCGGCTGCGGCGCCGGCTCGCGCACTTCGACCCCGAGGCGTACGACATCGCGTAGCGCGGTTGTGACCCCATGTGCCTTCTCCCGTACAGTCCGTGGTGCCGGTGCACCGGCATGAGTCCAGCGGTCGACCAGGAGAAGGAACGTGGACAACACAACAGGTCTCCACCCCCTTCCGTACGTTCCCGGGGCGGGGCGCCCCGTCCCGGAGGCCGATCCGGGGCTCGTGGCGCGGTGGCATGCGGACGGAGGGCAACTGGTCGACCTGTTGTCCGGGGTGCGGGAGGCGCTGGGCGGGATCGCCGGGTTCCGGCTCGGGCCGGGGCTCACCGTGCTCGTCACCGACCCGCACGCGGTCCAGCACGTCCTCGCCCGGCAACCGGACCGGTACGTCAAGCGCTCGCACCGGGCCCGTCTGCTGGTCGGCGACGGTGTCCTCTCCGCCAGTGGTGAGGCCTGGAAGCGGCAACGCCGGTTGCTGCAGTCCCAGTTCACCGGTACCGGGATGCGGCGCTACGAGCAACGGATCACCGAGGCCGCCCGGACCGTCGCAGCCCGCTGGACCGCGTACGCCCGAACCGGGGAGACCTTCGACCTCGGGCAGGAGATGCGCCGCTTCGCCCTGGACGCCATCTGGCGCTCCCTCACCGGGCACCCCCTCGACGAGGGGACCGCGCGCGAACTGACCGCGGTGGAGACCGTGGCGGCGGCCCTGCCGACCCTGCCCGCCGACGCGACCGACGCCCGGGAGGCCGTGGCCGCCGAGCTGGCGCGGATCGACGAGGTCGCCCGGCGGGCCATCGAGGCCGCCCGCGAGGGGGTGCCGGGCCCCGACGGGCCCGGCCTGCTGCACGTCCTGCTCGACGCCGCCGCCGAACGCCCGGAGTACACCGATCGGCTGATCCGCGACGAACTGGTCACGCTCCTGGTCGCCGGCCACGAGACCACCGCCACCACCCTGACCTGGCTCCACCTCCTCCTCGACCGGCGTCCGGACGCCCGTGAGGAGGCGCTGGCCGCCGGTGCGGAGGGCTCCGCGCAGCGCCGCCAGGCCGTGCAGGCGCTGGTCCACGAGACGCTCCGGCTCTACCCGCCCGCCTGGATCCTCCCGCGCCACGCCGCCGAGGACGACCTCCTCGCGGACCACACCGTCGAGGCGGGCACCGACGTCCTCGTCTGTCCGTACCTCACCCACCGGGACCCCGAACTCTGGGCGGATCCGGAGCAGTTCGAGCCCCGCCGCTTCACCACCCCGGACGGCCGCCCCGCCCACCCGGGCGCCTACCTCCCCTTCGGCATCGGCCCTCGGGCCTGTCTCGGCCTGCAGTTCGCGCTCCGCGAGTCCACGGTCTTCCTCGAACTGCTCCTCCCGGCCCATGAAGTGACGCTCCATCAGCCTCCCAGCGGCGCGACCTTCGGCATCACGGTCCGCCCGAACGGTCCGACCATGGCCACGCTGCGGCCGTCCCGCTCGTGAACCGTGTGCACGCGGTCGTCGTCATCGCGGCGATACGGCCGGACCCCGGGGTGGTCAGATGATTGTAAAGAACCTTGACAGTTAAATGGTCTAGTCCAACGATGGTCGCTGTTCACCCCGCGGGCTCCGGTTCTCCACGGCCCTGCCCCGGACCGCCCCTTCCCCCTGGGAGCGTCAGTGAGACGACCTGGTTCTCTGCGTGCGTTGCTGTCCTGTCTGAGCGTGCTCTCCCTGTCCACCGGACTCCTGGCCCTCGGGCAAGGCGCCGCACTCGCCGCGCCGGCCGCGCTCCCGGCCCCCGCCCGGCCCATGCCGGCCCATGTCTCGGCGCCCTACTTCGAGGCGTGGACGGGGGACAGCCCGGCCGCGCTCGCCACCGCGTCCGGCAACAAGTACCTCACGCTGGCCTTCCTGCAGACGGCCACCCCGGGCTCGTGCACCGCGTACTGGAACGGCGAGCCCGGCCAGCCCGTCGCCAAGGAGACCTTCGGCCGTGACATCGCCGCGCTGCAGGCCCGCGGCGGCAACGCCGTCCCCTCCTTCGGCGGCTGGTCCGCGGACACCACGGGCACCGAACTGGCCGACAGCTGCACCGACGCCGACGCCATCGCCGCCGTCTTCAAGAGCCTCGTCACCACGTACGGCATCACCCGCATCGACCTCGACGTCGAGGGCGACTCCATCGACAACGCCGCCGGGATCGACCGCCGGAACAAGGCGATCGCCAAGGTCGAGCGCTGGGCGGAACGCACCGGCCGCAGCGTGCAGTTCTCCTACACCCTGCCGACCTCCCCGACCGGCCTCGAGGCCAACGGGCTGGCCGTGCTGCGCAACGCCCTCGACAACGGGGCCCGGGTGGACGTCGTCAACCTCATGACCTTCGACTACTACGACGGCGCCACCCACGACATGGCCGCCGACACCCGTACGGCCGCCGCCGGTCTCCACGCCCAACTGGCCGCACTCCACCCGAAGAAGAGCTCCGCCCGGCTCTGGAACATGATCGGCGTCATCGAGATGCCCGGCATCGACGACTACGGCCCCGAGGAGACGTTCACCACCGAGGACGCCGTCACGGTGGAGAAGTGGGCCGCCGCCCAGGGCGTCAACACCCTCTCCTTCTGGGCGCTCCAGCGCGACAACGGCGGCTGCGTGGGCACCGGCGGCTCCGACTCCTGCTCCGGCATCGCCCAGGACACCTGGTACTTCAGCCACACCTTCGCCCCGTTCACGGCCTCCCCCCACCGGGGCCGCCCGCGGCACTGACGACATGACGACGCCCGGGTGCCGTACCGGCACCCGGGCGCGATGTCGAGGGGGAGGAGAGCGAACGGACTGGAATCAGGGAGAGTGATGAGAAGGAAGCCCGTTCATGGCCTCGCCCGAGCGCCACGGTAGCAGTCAGGCCGGGATCAGGTCGCGCAGGTTTTCCCGGGTGATGACCACGGAATCCGGGTGCAGCCCCTGGGGGCGCTCCAGGCCGACGTACGTGACGGGTCCGTCCGGGACCGTCCCGCCGTCCCAGAGCGTGGTGGGCGTGGTGCCGTCGCCCATCAGGCCGATGAGGTGCCGGACCGTCAGGTGGTCCCGCTCGACGACCCCCCGCAGCAGCGTCGCGACCGAGAGGCGGTTGTCCTCGACGCGGTTGACGGCCACCCTGCCCTTCAGATGCAGGTGCAGCCACTTCGCGTGCCAACTCCCGTCACCGTCCCGTACGAACGCCAGCGGCAGCGCGACCCGCCCCGGTCCGCGCAGGTCCGACTTCATCCGCACGGTGCGCGCCTCGAACGGACGGCCCCGCTGGGCCGCCTCGCGCAGCATGAAGCCGAAGAACGACTCCTCGACCTCCTCGAAGCCCTCACCCGAGAAGATGTGCACCTGCGGGACGATGTAGTCACCGCGCACGGCCCCGAGCCGCAGATCGATGAACTCCGAGGCCCCGTCGGGCGCGTCGGTGATGTCCCCGGAGTGCTCACCCTCCACCTGCGTCAGCTGGGTGTACGACAGCCAGCCGAGACTCTCGTAGGAGGCGTCCAGGAGCAGCGCGGACAGATCGAAGTCCGTCGAGCGGTCGGTCTGCTTCCAGTGCACGAAGAACCGCAGCAGTTCCCCGTCGACCCGGGAGAGGGAGCCGCGCGGCAGCACGCCGAGCCCGGCCGCCGTCGCCTTGCCGCTGAGCGGGAGCGCCACGTCGAGGACGTCGGGGTCGATCAGGAGGTGCCCCGGCCGCGGAAGGCGACGGCGCGTCTCACCGTCCAGGACCTCGATCAGCCGCGCGCGTTCCGCCGCCCCCACCGGCGGGCGGTTGTCGGCGGTGACCCAGCCGCGGCCCATGCGGTTGACGAAGACCCGGCTCGCGGCGGGCTCCTCCGAGCGGTTGTGGAGGTGCTCCCGCACCGACAGCAGCAACCGGCCGGAGACCCGTGGGGCGACCCGCTCGACGACGGCCACCACGGCGTCGCGCTCGTCCTGACCGCGGCAGGACCGCAGCAGACGGTCGAGGGACCGCAGCAGCCTGCCCGGTACGGCGGTCAGCGACTCCGCCGCCGCGACGACGTCCCGCGCCCCGAGCAGCTCCTCGACACGGCTGTCGAGGGAACGCGCCTCCTTCTCGCCCCGGGCCACCGCGAACACGTCGGCGGCGTGCCTCCAGTGCGGGTACTCGTGCGGATGGAGCCGCTCGCCGAGACGCTTGAACGCCTCCCGGTGCGCCAGGACATCGGCCAGCTTCGCGGGGGCCGCGGCCACGACCGCGTCGAGCCCGGCGAGCAGGGCGCGTCGCACCGGCCGGGACGGCGACCGGAACCGGGTCGGCTCCGCGAGGGTCACGTCACCGCCGGACAGCGCACAGGCCAGCCGGAGCACGTCGGTGACCGTGTCCAGCAGCGGGTCCCCGCCGGCGCGCAGCCGGGCGAGGTTGACGACGGCGCGGTTCTCCCGCACCGGGATCGCCTCGGGCTGCGGGCCCGCGACGCAGTGCCCGGCGAGCACCCCGAGGTCCCGCAGCCCCGTCTCGCCCAGCGGGGTGACACTGCCGGCCAGCGCCAGGTACAGGGCCGTGACCTCGTCCTCCTCCGCCCCGCCCAGGTGCAGCACCGTCAGACGGTCGCCCGCGGCGGCGATCAGTTCGTCGTGCGCGGCGAGCATCTCCTCGTACGCGTGCCGGTACCGGCCGTACGACGGGAGGGTCAGCAGGTCGATCACGCCCGTGCCGAGCTGCGCGAGGGTGCTCTGCCGGGACGCGTCGTCGGCGAGCGCCTCGGTGATGCAGCGCGCCCAGAAGTCGTAGGTGCCGGGCACGTTGGCCGGGAAGTCGATGAAGTGGACGTTGTGCCGGACGTGATCGCCGACCAGTTCCCGGACGGTCTTCAGCGTGCGTTCGGCGGTGTCGAGGACCGTCCTCTCGGTCAGCCCCGACAGATGCGCGAGGAGTTCCGCCGAGAGCTTGAAGCCCACCGACATCAGGGCGGCGTCGAACTGCCGTGCCGCGACGCCTCCGTCACCGGCGGGGCCGGCGGGGCCGGCGGGGGCGGGAAGGCGGTACGTGTGCCGGACGACCAGGTGTTCGAGGGACGGGAACATTCCGGCATGATCGCAGAACAGCACCCTCTCGGGCATGCGGGTATTCGGGCCCGCGAGCAGTTCGGCGCCGACCGAGAGCGTCAGGCCCGGATCCCGTCGCAGGCGAGGTGCAGATGGCGGGGCCCCCGCAGGACCGCGTTCTGGCGGTACGGCGGGGGATCCTCCACCAGGCGGGGGTTCTCCAGCCGGCGGGCCAGCTCCGACAGGGCGAACTGGGCCTCCAGGCGGGCCAGGGGCGCGCCGAAGCAGCTGTGGATGCCGCTGCCGAGGCCGAGGTGCTGGACGTCCCGGCGGTCCGGGTCGAACCGGTCCGGGTTCTCGAACCGCAGGGGGTCCCGGTTGCCGGACGCCAGCACCAGCCAGAGGGAGGCGCCCTTGGGGATGGTGACGCCCCGCACCTCGATGTCGGCGAGGGTGACGCGCTGCGGCACGAGCTGCACCGGCGGCTCGTAGCGCAGCAGCTCCTCCACGAGGGGCACGGCCAGCCGGGGGTCGGCCCGCAGCCGTTCGAGCACGTCGGGGTGGCGCAGCAGGGTCAGCATGCCGTTGGTGACGAGGTTGACGGTGGTCTCGTGGCCCGCGATCAACAGCAGGGCGGCCGTGCTGAGCAGCTCCATGGTGGTCATCGAGCCGTCCTCGCCCCGGGCCGTCGCCAGCGCGGAGAGCATGTCGTCGCCGGGGTTCCTGCGCCGCTCCTCGATCAACCCGGCCAGGTACGTGCCCAACTGCATCCGGGCGTCGTGCGCGCCCCTGCCGCGCTCGGCGGGATCCGCGTCCGGGTCGGGGTCCAGGCTCGCCGCGATGGCGTCCGCCCAGGTGTGGAAGCGGGCCTCGTCCTCGCGGGGGATCCCGAGCAGCCTGCAGATCACCGTCACCGGGAACGGGTACGAGAACCGGTCCACCAGGTCGAAGCGGTCGGCTTCGCCGAGGCCGTCGATGAGTCCGGTGACGATGTCACGGAGTTCGCCGCGCATCCCGTCGACCCGGTGCGGGGAGCGGGGCGGCCCGAAGGGACGGTTCGTCATCCGGCGCAGCCGGTCGTGCTCCGGCGGGTCGAGCCGCAGGAAGCTCGGCGGCAGGGCGCTCTCCTGCTGGTCCGGCTCGGCCAGCGGATCGTGGGCTACCTGCGCCAGATTGCGGGCGTCGGAACTGACCCGGGGATCGTGCAGCAGGCCGAGGATCTCGTGGTAGGTGCTGACGACGTACGGTCCGTCCTGCTCCTGATGGACCGGCGTCCTGCGCAGCTCCTCGTAGATCGGGTACGGATCGGCGCGGTTGGCGTAGTCCAGGATCTGGTGCAGCAGCGATGGCGTCATGGCGCGTCCTCGTGGCTCGTGGCCGTGGCGGGTCAGTGCGCGGGGGTGAACGTCATCCGGCGGTCGGCCGGAGAGTACCCGCTGAGGGTCACCGTGGGGCCGTGGGACGGCACCGACGGGTCGGGGAAGTCCGCGTCGAGCGGCCGCTGCCCCTCCGAGCGCCGGTCGACCGTGGCGAACTCCGGCGGGAACGGGGCGGTGGTCTCGATCAGCTTCTGGTAGAACGGCAGCCAGCGGGCGTGGTCGAAGGCGACCGCGCCGATGACCCGGCCCTGGTACCCGTACACCCCGACGAACCGGCGCTCCTCCAACGAGCCCTGGGCGATCAGGATCTCCGTCCCCAGCGACGGCACCCCGACGGACTTGATGTTCACCCCGAACTGCGAGGACCAGAACGCCGGTACCTCCATGTGGGGGATCCGGTCGGTGCTCTCGCTCAGCATGTTGTGCGCGGCGACCCGCGCCTGGGAGACGGCGTTGCCCCAGTGCTCCAGCGACAGGAACTGGTAGCCGAACAGCGGGTGCGGGCAGCGGGCGACGTCGCCCGCCGCGAACACGTCGTCGGTCACGATGCCCCGGATGTCGAAGGCCCGGCAGCCGGCGTCACAGGCGATACCGCGCGGGCCCGCCCCGAGTCCGGAGCCGGCCAGCCACTCGGTGTTGCGGGTGGCGCCCAGCGAGACGACCACCACGTCCGTCTCCACGGTGGAGCCGTCGGCCAGATGCGCGGCCCGCACCCGCCCCGAGGCGTCGCCCTCCAGCGCGGTCACCGTCACCCCGCACCGCAGATCCACCCCGTGCCGGCGCTGCAGCTCGGCGGCGACCGCGCCCACCACCCCGCCGAGCGCGCCGACCAGGGGCGACGCCCCGCGCTCGGCGACCGTCACGGCCAGGCCGCGTTCACGGCACGCGGCGGCGATCTCCGAGCCGGTGAACCCGGCCCCGACGACCAGCACCCGCTTCGGCCCCGCGGCCAGCCGCCGTGCGAGCGCCGCGCCGTCGTCGCGGGTCCGCAGCACGAACACCCCGCCGAGTTCCGCCTCGGCCTCGCGCGGCCACGGCCGGGCCCGTACACCGGTCGCGATCAGCAGCCGGTCGTACGGCACCTCGTCGCCGTCGGCGAGCCGCACCCGCCGGCCCGCCATGTCCAGACCGGCCGCGGCCACGCCGAGCCGCCAGGTCGCGTCGACCGCCTTCAGCCTCGGCAGGGCGGTGCGCTCGGCGGTCGCCCCGCCGAGCAGCACGGTCTTGGACAGCGGAGGCCGGTCGTACGGCTCGTGCGGCTCGTCCCCGATCATCGTCAGGGAGCCCGCGAAGCCCTTTTCGCGGAGGGTCTCCGCGGCCCGCAGTCCCGCCAGCGAGGCGCCGACCACGACGACCCGGCCCTCGCGCCGGAACCGGTCCAACGACCCGTCACCGATCATCGGCCCGACACCGCCCCGGCCGTCTCGTCTGCCGCGGCCGGTGGGTCCACGGCGTCCACCAGGACGGCCTGCACCGGGCAGGCGGCGGCGGCCTGCGCCAGCTTCTCCCGCTGCTCCTCGCCGGGTTGGGGGTCGTAGAGCAGCGCCTCGTCGCCGTGCATGACGAAGACCTCGGGGGCGAGGAACGCGCATTGCGCATAGCCCTGACAGCGGTTCAGATCGACGGCAATCCTTGGCACGGGATCGGTCCTCTCCTACGGCCCTGTCGGCCCCCACTCCAGCCTCGGGTGCCGCGGGCGGGGCGGCGACGAGGAGAGGCCCGTTCGGGTGAGGGCCCCGGCCGGCCCGCTCACGGGGAGGCGGCCGGCCGGCCCGTCACGGGGGGACGCGCCCGCAGGATGTCCAGCGAGACGATCAGCGCCCAGGCCGGGAAGACCAGCTCCGACCAGGGCAGATTCGCCCCGGCGACGAGCAGGATCAGGCCCGCCGCGAAACCGATGACGACGAGCGGGCGCGGCAGCACCCCGAGCCGACGGCCGATGGTGGAGGTGGTGAGGATGAACACCGCCGCCATCCGCAGGGAGTACGTGGTGAGCAGGGTGTAGGCGAAGTGACGGCCGAACGGGGCGTCCTGCTGGTTCTCGTCGAGCACGGTCACCGCCGCCGCGGCGCACCCGAACAGGGTGGCGACGAAGAGCAGGCCGCTGCCCAGGAACACCGTGGCCATGAACCGGTCCTCCGCCTCCCCGACCTGCTCGCGCAGGGCGCCCATGAACCACAGGAACGCGATCCCGGCGTACGGCAGCAGCTCCAGCGCCGTCCGCACGGTGCTGCGCTGGGCCGCGTCGACCGTGATCTCGTGGCCGCCGGCCCCGCCGGGCAGGGCGAGCCGCACCAGGACGATCGCCAGGCCCATCAGGACCGCGAAGACGACCCCGGCGATCCCGGCGGCCCGGGGCGTCCCGAGGCGCTCGCGCTTCCGCTCCATGGTCTCCCGCTCTCTGGTCGCACCTGTTTCGTCCAGGGACCCGCGATCCGGGGACTTCCGCCACCGGAACCACTCGGGAGGGAGCGAGCGGTGGGCCGTACAGGTCACACGGCGCGCTCCATGCACACCAGCCGCTCCCGCTCGTCCCACGACTCGACGACGGTGAATCCGAGCCGCTCGTACAGCGCGATCGCCGCCGTCCGCCACCGCCACACGGACAACCGCACCGTGCTCGCCCCGTTCGCCCCGGCCTCGGCCAGTGCGGCTCGGACGAGGGCGGACGCGACACCGCGGCCCCGCAGCGCCGGGTGCGTCCACAGCCGCTTCACCTCGCACCGCCCCTCGACGGGCGCGGTCACCACCAGACAGCCCACGGCGGCGCCCCCGCTCACGGCGACCAGCGCGACATCGCCCTCGAACGCGGCCCCCGGATCGGTCACCTCGCTCCGGTACGGGTCCGGCAACCCGTCCACACCGTCGACGGCCTCCCCCTTCTCGGCCTGTGTCCGCAGGTGGTACGCCGCCAGCAGTCCGGCGAGTCCCTGTTCCAGGGAAGGGTCCTGATCCGCCCGGCGGACGAGGACGGCCCCGTGTCGATCCGTCACGCCGTCAGCATCACATGCCCCGCCGGCCCCCGTAGCGGGCGGGCCGGTCACTGCGGGCGGGCCAGCAGGACCGCCACGTCGTCCTGGGCGGCATGCGGCAGCATCTGGGCGAGGACGCCGTCGCAGAGCGCGGCGAGCGAGGGCGCGGGGCGCCGCAGAGCCCGGGCGAGACGGTCCAGGCCCTGGTCGAGGTCGCTGCCGCGGGCCTCGATGAGCCCGTCCGTGTACAGCACCAGCAGACTGCCGGGCGGCAGCGGGACCTCCTCGGTCGCGAACCGCCGCCCTCCCGTGCCCAGCGGGGTGCCCGGCGAGCCGTCGAGGAAGGTGATCGTCCCGTCCGGGGTCATCACGGCCGGCGGGGGATGACCGGCCCGCGCGATCAGGCATCCGCCGCTCGCCGGATCGTGCACGGCGTACACACAGGTCGCCATCTGGTCCTCGCCCATGTCGGCCACGACGGCGTCCAGCGAGCGGAGCATCGGGGCCGGACGGATGCCGTGCCGGGCCAGCGACCGCACCGCCGCGCGGAGCTGGCCCATCACCGCCGCGGCATGGATGCCGTGCCCCATGACGTCCCCGATGACCAGGGCGGTCCGCTCGTCCGGCAGCGCGATCACGTCGTACCAGTCCCCGCCGACGTCGTGCTCACTGGCCGGCAGATAGCGCCCCGTGAGATCCAGCCCCGGCACGGCGGGCAGGGCGCTGTTCGTCAGGCTGCGCTGGAGGGTCAGGGCCGCCGCTCGCTGCCGGGTGTACATGAGGGCGTTGTCGATGTTGAGGGCGGCGCGCGCAACCAGCTCGTCGATGAGGACGCAGTCCTGCTCGTCGAAGGGCTCACGGCTGCGCAGCCGCGTCACCACGACCGCGCCCAGCGCCTTGCCCCGCGCGACCAGTGGGACGAGCCGCGCCGAGCCCAGCCCCATGAGGTAGGTGCGCAGTTCGTCGGCGCGCGGATCGGTGACCAGGGCCGGGACGTCCGACCGGTACAGGTTGGTGGGGCGTCCCTCGGTGATGACCCGCTCGTAGAGGGAGCCCCGCGCGAGCCGGGACGTCAGGCCCGGGCGCAGCCTCGCCCGCGGCGCGGCGGGGTCGGTGAAGAGGGCGGCCATGCGCCGGACCACGCCCTGCACGGCGTCGGCGGGCTCGTCGGGCGCCATCACCTCCTCCAGGATCTGGACGTCGGCGGAGTCCGCGAGCTGCGGCACCAGCATCCGTACGATCTCCTCGGAGGTCTGCCGCAGATCCAGCGTGGTGCCGATGCGGGTGCCGGCCTCCGCCAGCAGCGCGAACCTGCGCCGGGCGCGTTCCGCGTCGCGCTCGGCCTGCTGGCTCTCCGTGATGTCGATGAGCGAGGCGATCAGCCCCAGGGTGCGGCCCGCGCCGTCGAGCAGCGGGGCGTAGGAGCACGACCAGGTCCGTTCGCGGTACGGGTCGGCGGAGGTCCGGCCGCTGCGGCGGACGTCGACGACGGCCGTGCCCCGGTCCAGCACCTCCTGCATCGTCGACTCCAGGGCCAGCGCGTTGACCCCGGGCACGACCTCCGTCAGCCGTTTGCCCAGGTGCTCGGCGGCCGAGACGCCGTTCATCCGGGCGAGGGCGTCGTTGACCCGCAGGAAGCGCAGATCGGTGCCGAGGGTGGCCAGCCCGATCGGGGACTGGCTGAACAGGCTCTCCAGCGCCGCCAGGGAGTCCCGCATCCGCAGGACCTGGGAGGTCTCCACGGCGATCAGCATCGCCCCGGGCCGGCCGTGCGGGTCGGTGGCCGGGACGATCCACATCTCCATCGTGACCTGGTGCCCGTCGCGATGGCGCACCGACAGGGTGCCGCCGACCGTCTCCCCGCCGTGCACACGGAACGTCAGCTGATCGGCCAGCTCACGATTGCCCTCGGGCACGAGCAGCGCCGAGGCGGGCCTGTCGAGCACGTCCTCGGCGCGGTAGCCGAGCAGATCCTGGGCCGCGAGGGACCACTCCAGGATCCGGCCGTCCGCGTCCTCCCGCCACAGCGCGATCGGAAGCAGCTCGCGCAGCACGCCCGCGTAGCCGACCGCCCCCAAGGGCTTCTCCGGCGCCTGGCCCGTCCTTCGGGGAGCATCCACCGTATGACCTCACCCTGGGCAACATTTCATACGAAAACACCATATCCGGAACTTTCGTGGCCGCCTTTTCCTGGCTCAGGGCCGTTCGACCCTAGTCACGTCTTCGCGGGCCCTGACTTCATTGATCGCGAAGACCGAACGGATCGCGGAGACCGAACGCAAGGGCGCCGCGACGGCGTCGCACGGCGGGAAGGAGCGGTGAATGATCGCGGTGGTGGGCCACGCCGACGTGACCCCGGAGAGCCTCGGGCTGCTGGAGGCCGAGCTGGTGGCTCTGCTGGAGGGCGAGCCCGACGGGGAGCCGGGCGTGGTGCGCGCGGGGGGCGGTGCCCCCCTGGCGTTCGCGCGGGCACTGCGGGTGGCGGGACGGGACCTGGTCGTCGTGATCCCCACCAGCGGCATGGTGCCCGCGCTGCTGCCGGAGCGGGACCGCGTGCCGACGGGGGAGCTGCTGCTGCTCGCCCGGGAGGTGCGGCTGCTGACCTACGACCCGGTCGACCGCGACGCGTGCGTCGGCGCGGACGAGGAGATCATCGCGGGCTGCCGGCGCCTGGTGGCCGTGTGGGACGGCTCGCCGTCCAACGGCCGCGACGCCACCGCGCATCTGGTGGCCTACGCCCGCTCGCGCGGTGTCACGGTCGACGTGCTCTGGCCGGCGGGCACGACCCGCACGGGTCTGCGCGTGGCGCCGGGGCGACGGTGATCGCGGGAACGGGCGCGACCGGCGCCTCCCGTGCCCTCGCCTGGCTGCTGATGGTGACCGGATCCCTGGGGGTCCTCGCCTCCTTCGTGATCACCGTGGACAAGTTCGAGCTGCTCCGGGACCCCGGCTTCGCCCCCTCGTGCAACCTCAGCCCCGTGCTGTCGTGCTCGAACGTGATGCGCAGTCACCAGGCGTCCGTGCTGGGCTTCCCCAACCCGCTGCTCGGCCTCGTCGCCTATCCCGTCGTGGCGTTCACCGGGTTCGCGCTGCTGGCCGGGGCCCGCTTCCGGCGCTGGTTCTGGCTCGGGCTGAACCTGGGCACGCTGGGCGGCGCGGGCTTCTGCATGTGGCTGATGACCCAGGCGCTGTACGAGATCGGCGCGCTGTGTCTGTGGTGCTGCCTGGCCTGGGCGGTCACCATCGCCATGTTCTGGTACGTCACCGTGCACAACCTCCGGCACGGCGTCCTCAGGGCTCCCCGGGGGATGGTCGCGGGCGTGCGGGAGTTCCACTGGGTGGTGCCGGTCACCTGGTGTCTGAGCATCGTGCTGCTGATCGGGACCCGGTTCTGGCCGTACTGGCGGACGCTGCTCTGACCTGCGGCCAGGAGGGGCCGTTGGGCCCCGTGGACGGGACCGACAGGGGCCGTTCGACCCTATCGGCGCGCCACTCCCCTGCGGTGATCTTGGGTCGGCACTGAACCAAGGGGAGGACACGAACCGGTGGACAACGTACGTACGGAACAGGTGGCGATCGCGCGAGCCGGCGCCGCGACCCGCCCCTCCTGGGTGGAGTGGCTGACGACCACCGACCACAAGAAGATCGGCACGCTGTATCTGGTCAGCGCGTTCGTGTTCTTCATCGTCGGCGGCGTCCTGGCGCTGCTGATGCGGGCCGAACTCGCCCGCCCGGGACTGCAGGTGATGTCCAACGAGCAGTTCAACCAGGCGTTCACGATGCACGGCTCGATCATGCTGCTGATGTTCGCGATGCCGCTGTTCACCGGCTTCGCCAACTGGATCATGCCGCTGCAGATCGGCGCCCCGGACGTCGCCTTCCCCCGGCTGAACATGCTGGCCTTCTGGCTCTTCCTGTTCGGCTCGTCGATCGCGGCGTTCGGCTTCCTCACCCCGGGCGGAGCGGCGTCCTTCGGCTGGTTCCTGTACGCGCCGCTGTCGGACTCCGTGCACTCGCCGGGCCTCGGCGCCGACCTGTGGATCATGGGCGTGGCACTGTCCGGGTTCGGCTCGATCGCCGGTGCCGTCAACTTCATCACCACGATCATCTGCATGCGCGCGCCCGGCATGACCATGTTCCGGATGCCGATCTTCACCTGGAACGTGCTGCTGACCGGCGTCCTGATCCTGATGGTGTTCCCGGTCCTCGCGGCGGCGCTGTTCGCGCTGGAGTGCGACCGCAAGTTCGGCAGCCACGTCTTCGACGCGGCGAACGGCGGCGCCCTGCTGTGGCAGCACCTCTTCTGGTTCTTCGGCCATCCCGAGGTGTACATCCTGGCGCTGCCGTTCTTCGGGATCGTCTCCGAGGTGATCCCCGTCTTCAGCCGCAAGCCGATGTTCGGCTACATGGGCCTGATCGGCGCGACCATCGCCATCGCGGGCCTGTCGGTCACCGTGTGGGCCCACCACATGTATGTCACCGGCGGGGTGCTGCTGCCCTTCTTCTCCTTCATGACGTTCCTCATCGCCGTCCCCACCGGAGTGAAGTTCTTCAACTGGATCGGCACCATGTGGAAGGGCAGTCTCTCCTTCGAGACGCCGATGCTGTGGACCACGGGCTTCCTCATCACGTTCGTGTTCGGCGGCCTCACCGGTGTGATCCTGGCGTCACCCCCGATGGACTTCCACCTCTCCGACTCGTACTTCGTCGTCGCCCACTTCCACTACACGGTCTTCGGTACGGTCGTGTACGCGATGTTCGCCGGCTTCCACTTCTGGTGGCCCAAGTTCACCGGCAGGATGCTCGACGAACGCCTCGGCAAGATCACGTTCTGGACGCTCACGGTCGGCTTCCACCTCACCTTCCTGGTCCAGCACTGGCTCGGCGCGGAGGGCATGCCCCGCCGCTACGCCGACTACCTGGCCGCCGACGGCTTCACCGCCCTCAACACCCTGTCCACCATCGGCGCGTTCCTGCTCGGCCTGTCGATCCTGCCGTTCTTCTACAACGTCTGGAAGACCGCCAGGTACGGCAAGCCGGTCGGCGTCGACGACCCCTGGGGCTACGGCCGTTCCCTGGAGTGGGCCACGTCCTGCCCGCCGCCGCGCCACAACTTCACCAGCCTGCCCCGCATCCGCAGCGAGTCACCCGCCTTCGACCTGCGGCACCCGGAGATCGCCGCGCTCGAGGCGGAGGGCTAGGGGGTGTTTCGAAAGTCCCGCACAGTACCCGCGGCGCCCGGCACGTACTCGCGCCGCACCGGCCGAAACCCCCAGTACGTCCAGTACGAGGGCTTTCGTCCGGCACGCCGAGAGCACGCACCGGACACCGCGGGCACCGCACAGGACTTTCGAAACACCCCCTAGGCCGTGGTCCAGCCCGTCGCCGCGCTGGGCGCCGCCCTGGCGGCCGTGTCCGGCTGCGTCTGGTACGTGCCCGCCCTCGTCGACCTGCGGGCCGGGGCCGACCGCCCCGACTCCCGCCGCACGGCCGCGGCCGCCTGCCTGAGCGGCTGGAGCACGACCGGGGTCATCGCCCTGCTGCTGCTCCTGGTGGAGGCCTGGTGGGTGCCCGTCGCCGCGGCGGTCACCGGAGCGGCCGTCACGGCGGTCCTCCACGGCCGTGCGCGCGTGCAGCGGCGGAGGGAGACGCGACAAGCCGCCCGTGACTGGGCCCGGTTGGGGGCGGCCCCCCGCCCGATCGGCGCCGACGGCGGACGGCGGGTCGTCGCCGTCCTGCTCGCCTGCGGCCTGTTGACGGCGGCGACCGCGGCGGCCCTGGAGCTGGTCGTGGCGGGGGAGCGGGGCGCGGACCCGCCGGCGGTCGCCGTGGCGCCGACCGGAATCGTCGCCCTGTCCCTCGCCCTCGCGGTCACGTACACGGGTCTGGCCCGCCGCCGCGCCCGGGCGGACCACGGTCGCCCTACTCGCTCGTGACGAACCGGAGGGGCGGGCGGGCACCGGGCGGCGTGCGACGGCGGGCGCGGATCTCCTGGACGACGGCCGCGATCACGGCCAGTCCCCAGGCGATCGAGAACACGGCGATCTGGTTGTCGGAGTCGAACGCCAGCCAGCCGACCCCCGGGCCGCCGAGGGTCAGTCCGGCGGCCCCGAGCAGGGGGGAGGGGCGCCGAGCGCTCAACGCGCGGACCAGACACAGCACGGCGAGGGCGAGCAGCGGAACGCCGAGGACCTCGATGTCGTCGTGGCCGGTGGTGTAGTAGCCGTCTCGCTGTCGTAGCCGTAGACGTAGGACTCGGTCGCGGCGCCCGCCTCCACGCTCGCCACGACCAGGGCTCCGGCCCCCCACCACACGAGGGTGGAGGTGAACGGGAGCCAGCGGAACAGGGCGAGCCCGAGGACGGCCGTCGCCCTCCAGACGCCCATGAGCTCGTCCATGGAGTCCTCGTACAGCTCGTCGTAGCCGAAGGTGACCACACCGGAGGCGACGAGGCCCAGCAGGGCGAGGATCCGGCCGGCGGTGAGCGTGAAGCGCCGCTCCTCGGGCGGCGGGCCGACCGGCCTGGGCGGGGTCGGCGCGGTGCGGGTCTCCTGCTGGGCCAGTGCCGTGTACCCCGGGCCTGTACCCGGTTCGGCGGCCGCGTGGGCCGGCGGGACGGCGGGGGCGGGCGGCACGGGGGGCGCGGCGGGGGCGGCGGCCCGCCCGATGGGTGCGGCCACCAGGGCGCCCAGCGCGGCGAGGGTCCCCGCCAGCGCCTCCCGCAGCTCCGCCGCGCTGCCGAGCCGCTCCTCACGGTCCTTCGCCAGGGTCCGCAGCACGAGAGCGTCGACGGCTGCCGGGATCTGCGGACGCAACCGGGACGGTGCGACCGGCGCCCGGCTGATGTGCTGGTGCATCACCGCGAACGGGGAGTCGCCGACGAACGGCGGTCGACCGGTCAGCAGTTCGTACAGCAGACAGCCGGTGGAGTACTGGTCGGACCGACCGTCCACCGCCGTCCCCGTGAGCTGCTCCGGGGAGAGATACGCGGGCGTGCCCACGGTCATGCCGGTGGCGGTGAGCCGGGTGGTGGTCTCCGCGACGACCTTGGCGATCCCGAAGTCCAGGACCTTGATGTCGCCCCCGGACGTCAGCATGACGTTGGACGGCTTGATGTCCCGGTGGATGAGGCCCTGGCCATGGCTGTGGGCGAGGGCGTCGGCGATGTCCCTGCCGACGGCGAGGGCCCGTTCGACCGTGAAGGGGCCCTCGGCCAGCGCGTCGGTCAGCGTGCGCCCCTCGATGAACTCCATGACCAGGAACGGCGTCGTCTCGCCGTCCGTGGTGTCCTCGCCGACGTCGTGCAGCACGGCGACATTGCGGTGGTTGAGCGAGGCGACCGTGCGCGCCTCCCGGCGGAAGCGGACGCGGAACTCCTCGTGGCGGGTGAGTTCCGGCGGCAGGACCTTCACCGCCACCGTGCGGCCGAGCTCCCGGTCGGTGGCGCGCCAGACCTCCCCCATGCCCCCGCGCCCGACGGCCTCGACCAGTTCGTATCTCTCCGCGAGCACCCGTATGACTCTGCCCCCCTGATGGCACGCGGCAGCACGACGACGGATCGGCTGCCCGGGATGTCGCCACACGATACTGGCGAAAATCCGCCCATGGGATGTTCACCGTCTTACCGCACATATGTGCCTATTGCGCATCATCTCGGCGTCCCGCGGCACCGGCGACCCTCACCCCGGTGTGGGCAACGCCCCGCCCTCGACGTACGCGACCTCGACCCCGGACAGGCCCGGGAGCCAGCGGTCGGCGATGTCCGCGAGCCACTCCCCGGTACGGGGTGACGTACGCCCGAGCCCGATCGCGTACGTCGCGGTGGCGGGCCCGGCGGGCCACGGCCGCGGCCACGCGTGGGCTTCCCCCACGCCCGCCTCCTCCAGTGCCGCGAGCAGCGCCCGCATCCGCCCCCGTACCCGCCCGTTCAGCTCGTCGAAGTCCTCCGGGCGGCGGGGCCCGACCCTCACCGCGGCCCAGGCCGCGTGCCGTCGGTGCAGGGGCGGCGGGGACAGGAGCGCGGGCCAGGGATCCGCGCCGGACTCGGCCGCGGTCTCCACCGTGTCCCAGGCCCGGTACAGCTCCTGGCTCAGCAGATCCCTCGTGCCGGCGCCGACCTGTTCGGTGCAGGAACGCACCGGTGCGCTCGGGGTCAGCACGGTCAGGGCCCCGTCGGCCGCCGGGGCGTCGCCGGTGAGCGCGACGGGCTCCCGCCAGTCCCACGCGGCCCAGATGCCGAAGAAGCGTCGCAGCAGCGCGCCGTCGTCCGCGCCCTCGGGCGCCTCCCGGACCGTACGGGCCGCGAGGACCGCCCACGCGATACCGGGCAGCCCGCCGAACGGCGCGCAGTCCAGCCCGCGCGCCCGCGCCCACGCCTTCACGCCACGCGCCAGCGACACGAACCCCGGCGCTCCCCGGGTGCCCACGGCCGCCAGGACCGCGTCCGCGTCGGACACCGCGCTGAGCGCGACCGCCGCGGCCTCGCCCAGTGCGGCCCGCCGGGTCACCGCGTCCCCCGGCGGCACCGAGCCCGTGGCCACGACCACGAGGTCCACGTCGAGCCCTTCGGCACGCAACCGCAGCCCCGGCACCCGCGCGCCGACGACCTCTCGGACCCGCGCCGCGTCCGGCAGCGCGGCCCGGACCCGCTCCCGTACGGCGCCGAGGTCGACCGTGCCCGGCAGCGCGGCGACCAGGTCGAGGTCGGCGCCGGCGAGCGCGCAGCCCATGCGCCGGGAGCCGGCCACCCACACGACTCCCTCCGCGAACGCGTCCGCCAGGCGCCGTACGACCCGCCCGGCCGCCGCCTCGTCCGCGCCGGGCGGCACGGACGGGCCGGCGGCGGGCGCGGCCCAGTCCTCCCAGTCCCGGTCGGGGCGGCCGACGGCCGGTTCCGGCAGCCAGCGCACCTCGCCGGTGCCGAGGGCGACCGTGGCCCGCGGCCGCATCGGTTCGTCGCCCCGGCGGGACAGCAGGACCAGCTCGCCGACCCGCGCGGTCATGGGGGAGAGGCGGGCCGCGCAGTCGACCTCGACCGTGTGCGGGTCGGTGCTCCGGCCGAGGCTCAGATGCGGGGTGAACCCGTCGTGGCGTCCCCGGCAGCGCGGGAAACGCCGGACGAGTGCCTGCCAGAGCTCCGCCCACGGCGTCTCGTCGTCCGCGGCGGGATCCAGCCACACGGTCGCACCGTGCCGGTGCCCGAAGGTGTGCAGTCCGTCGAGCCGTGCCCGGAACGGCCGCACCTGCGCGGCCGCCGTGGCCAGCAGCGGCGCCGCCCGCTCGAACTCCGCCTCCGGGACGAAGCCGAACAGCACGTTGACGTGCGGCGGCCAGCGCCGGATCTGCACGTCGTGGTCCCGGCGCACCGCCTGGATCGCCGGCCACACCTCACGCGGCGGCACCCAGGCCAGCGCCGTACGGGGTGTCGGGGCGACGTCGAGCACGTCGACGGGCGCACCGGTGCCGCAGTACAGCTCGGCGGCGACCCCGTAGTGGTCGGAGACGTACAGCCCCTGCGGGGTCGGTGTGTCGCCGAGCAGCGCCGCGGCGGTCGCGCGCGGGCCGTCGGCGGACCGGACGAAGACCCGGTCGAGCCGGGAGGCCCGGCCCGAGAGGGAGGAGACGGCGGCCAGCGGGTTGACGCCGGGATCGAACGTGGGGGAGTCGTCGCCCGGGCCGTGGGTCTCGGTCCAGGCGTCGAGCATGCCGAGCGTGCGCGCCGGGCCGGGGCCGCCGTCGTTGAAGTCACCGACCAGGACCAGACCGCCCGAGACACCCGACAGTCCCTCGGCGAGCCGCGTCAGTTCGGCGCCGCGCCGGGCCGGCCCGTCCTCGGAGTGGTCGCTCGTCAGATGGGTCGCGGCCACGGTCAGCGGCCCGGCCGCGGTGTCCACGACGAGGGCGGTGACGGCCTTGTGGTGTCCGAGGACGTGGACGGCGGCCTCCCGTACGGGAAGCCGGCTGAGCAGCAGCAGCCCGCAGGCGTCGACGTCCTTCCCGTGGGGGTCGGTGCCCACCGTGTACCGCTCCCGTACCCACGCCGCGTCCAGCAGCGGGGCCAGCAGTCCCGCCTCGACCTCCTGGAGGGCGATGACGTCGGCGTCGGCGCGCTCCAGCGCCTCCAGCAGCAGCGGGCGGCGCCGGGCGGTGTCGATGCGGTGGCTGTCGTAGCGGTCCCAGAGCGTGTTCCAGGTCAGGACCCGCACCCGGTCGCGCCCGGTGTCCGGCGCGGGCGGCGGGGCGGGTGTCCACCGTCCGGCCGCCGGGTCCCAGGCGTGCGGGGTGCGCGCCGTGAAGAACGGCGCCCGCAGCAGCCGTGCCTCGCGCACCCGCCCGGCACCGGAGGCGTCGATCCGGTCGACCCCCGTGGCGCGGTCCCACACCAGCTCGCCGTCCGCCTCCACGAACAGCACGCGGTGCCACGGGATCTCACCGCCCGGCACGAACGCCGGCAGCGGCACCCGCTTGGGGGCGGCGTTGCGCTGGTTGATGCCGAGCACGAACCGCGCCGGGTCGAACCGCGGATCCCAGCGCACCCGGTGGTAGATCTCCTCGCTGGTACGCATCAGGCGTCCTCCCCCTCCAGTGTGCCGTCGCTGTCCCGCACGCCGCCGTCCGCGCCGACGTACCAGGTCCGGTGCGCCTGGCCGGGATACGGCGGCACGAACCGGCGCAGCTGCCCCGTCAGCACGTCCGCCGGCACCGGATGCGCCCGCCCGGCGTTGCGTCGTACGAGCTCGTCCTCGTCCGTGACCAGCACGGCATGCGTCACCAGCGCGTCGCGGCGGCGCGCCACGGCGTGCACCAGGGACCGCTGGCGCGGGTTGAGCGAGGTGGCGTCCCACACCACCGTGCCGGCCCCGTACGCGAGCTCCCCGTCCAGCCGCTCCAGACCCTCCCGCAGCACCTCCCCGTTGGCCTTCTGGTCGGCCCGTGCGCCACGCGCCTCCCGCAGCCCGTCCAGCGAGACACACGCCGAGACGCCCTCCAGCCGCGCCGCGAAGGCGCTCTTGCCGCTGCCGGACGGTCCCACGAGATGCACCAGCCGGGGGAACGCCCCACCCCGCCACCGCCAGGTCGCCGCGACGGCCTCCTCCACCGTGGAGATCCGCCCCTCGGCGTACGCCTGCCGTGCCTCGGCCCAGCAGCGGTCCGCCGCCACGCCGCCGACCCCGTCGCGCGCCAGCGCCTCGCGCAGCCCGGCCCGCAGCACACCGAGCGGCGCCTCGCCGAACAGCCCGGCCTCCTCGGCGTGCAGCGCGGACCACTCCACCTGCTCGCGCGCCGCCTCGTCCCCCGCGGCGGCCCCGGCGACGGCGTGCAGCGCCCCGGGATCCGCCGCGAACGACATCCGTACGAGCCCCGCGCGTCGCTCCCCGTCCGGGTACGGCCGGTGCAGCGCGGTGTGCAGCCCCACCAGATCGGCGACCCGCCGTGCGAGCGGCACGCCGAGGGGCCCGGCGGTCCCGCTCATCAGCCGCGCCCGCGGTGTGCGACGCAGCAGCGCGGCGAGCACCCCCGCGAGCCGTACGTCCCCGCCGCGACCGAGGACGTCCAGCCGCGTGGCCGCTTCGGCGGCGCCGTCCGCGTCGCAGCGGGCGTCCGTGTCGGAGGTGGGCGGAGCGAGCAGCGCGGCCAGCGCCTCTGCGTCCGGTGCCGCGCCGGACCGTACGGCCCACAGCGGGGCCGCCGGGCCGAGGCCGTTCTCCACGACGGCCGTGTGCATCCAGTGCGTGTCCGTCGTGACATGCCCGGACCGCACCCACTTGGCGACCCGCCCGGCGAACTCCACCCCGGCGAAGCCCTCCGCGGTCCGTACGACGAACCCCTCCTGCCGCCCGGTCTCCACCCGCAGCCGCCGCAGCGCCCGCTCGTCGAACACCCCGCGCCACAGCACCGGCGGCACGGGCACCCCCAGCCCGCGCAGAAACCGCACGGTCTCGTCCCAGCCCAGGCACCGGTCGTGCGCGTCCCACACGGAGAAGCCGTAGAAGTAGCTCTCCAGGCCGTCGTACGGGAGGGAGTGCCGCGCGTACAGATTCTCGCCGCACACCCGCCAGCCCGCCGGTATCCGCGCCCCCACGCGTCCCTGGAGCGCCTTGACCCACGCCCGGGACGGATGGTGCGCGGAATCCACGGACCGCGCGTGCAGCCCGTCCGCGTACAGCGTCGTGTTCTCCCCGTCGAGCTTCTCGGTGACGACGACCTCCCGCCCGACGAACCCCGCCAGCCCGGCGGCCCTTACATCGTCGGCGGAGACGCCGGGTGACCAGGGCAGATGGGGAGTCCGGGGGTAGGCGGTGCGCATGATCGCCACCTTAGGAGCGCGGGAAGCGGGGCCGCCAACGGTTTACGGGTCCTCCGCGGGCGCCGGGTCCAGGCTCAGTGCCGCCCAGATGGTCTTGCCGGTGCCGGTGTGGCGGGTGCCCCAGCCGCGGCTGAGCTGGGCCACGAGGAGGATGCCCCGGCCGCCCTCGTCGTAGGTGCGGGCGCGACGCAGGTGCGGGGCGGTGTCGCTGGAGTCGGAGACCTCGCACAGGAGCCGGCGCTCACGCAGGAGCCGTAGCCGGATGGGCGGTTCGGCGTGCCGGATCGCGTTGGTGACCAGCTCGCTCACCACCAGCTCGGCGACGAACGACACCTCCGGCAGGTCCCACGCCTCGAGCTGGGCCGTGACGAGCTTGCGGGCACGGGCCACCACGGACGGATCCGCCGGAAGATCCCAGGTGGCCACCTGCCCGGGGTCGAAGACCCGGGTGCGGGCGACGAGCAGGGCGATGTCGTCACCGGGTTCCCCGGGCGGCACCGAGGCGAGCAGCGCGTCGCACACCTCGTCCGGCGACCCGGCCGGACGGGCGAGCGCGTGCCGCAGCCGTGCGGTGCCCTCCGCCAGGTCCTGCTCACGGGACTCCACCAGCCCGTCGGTGTAGAGGACGAGCAGACTGCCCTCCGCGAGGACGATCTCCGTCGTCTCGAACGGCACCCCGCCCAGCCCCAGCGGAGGCCCGGGCGGTACGTCCGGGACGTCCACCTCTCCCGCCGGGCTCACCACGGCGGGCGCCGGATGGCCGGCGCTGGCCAGGGTGCAGACGCGGGAGACCGGGTCGTAGACGGCGTACAGACAGGTGGCGCCGAGGCCGGCCGCCATCTCGGTGGCCTGGTCGGGCGGTACGTCGTCGTCGGGGGCCGCGTCCACGGAGAGCCGGATGACCAGGTCGTCGAGGTGGGTGAGGAGCTCGTCGGGCGGGAGGTCGATGTCGGCGAGGGTGCGGACGGCGGTCCGCAGCCGCCCCATGACGGCCGAGGCCTGGATGCCGTGCCCGACGACATCGCCGACGACCAGCGCGACCCGCGCGCCGGACAGCGGGATCAGGTCGAACCAGTCGCCGCCCACCCCCGCCAGGGTGTCCGCGGGCAGATAGCGGAAGGCCGCCTCCACCGCGGCCTGCGCGGGCAGCCGCCGGGGGAGCAGGGTCCGCTGGAGCGTCAGCGCGGTGTCCCGTTCACGGGTGTACCGGCGCGCGTTGTCGATGCAGACTGCGGCCCGCGCGGTGATCTCCTCGGCGAGCAGCAGATCCGCCTCGCCGAAGGACTCCGGCCGCTGATGGCGCAGGAAGACGGCCACGCCCAGGGTGTGGCCGCGGGCCCTGAGCGGCACCGCCATGACGGAGTGGACGCCGACGGCGCGGACCGCGGCCGCCCGCGCCGGGTGTCCCGCCGACCAGTCGGCCGTCCACGGATCGAACTCGGCCCGGAGCACGGCCCGGCCGGTGGCCAGGCACTGCGCCGCCGGGGAGTCCGCGGGCCAGCTGTCCACCTCGCCGGGGCGCAGCACCGCCTCGGCGACACCCGGCAGCACCGACTGCTGGGCGGCGCGCCGCAGCCGCAGCACCCCCTCGTCCCTGGCCCGCCCGGCTTCGGCCCGCTCGACGTCGGGGAGCAGCTCCACGGTGACGAAGTCGGCGAACTGCGGGACGGCCACGTCCGCCAGTTCCTGCGCCGTGCGGGAGACGTCGAGCGTGCTTCCGATGCGGGCACCGGCGTCGCTGAGCAGCTGGAGCCGCTTGTGCGCCCAGTACTGTTCGGTCCGGTCGTGCGCCGACAGCCCCACGCCGCGCAGGACGCCGTGCTCGTCGGTCAGCGGGAAGAGCGAGAGCGACCAGGCCTGCTTGCGGAGCTCGCCCGCGACCCGCACCTGGACCTCCACGTCCTGCGGACGGCCCGTCCGCAGCACCTCCGCCATCAGGCGCTCGACCCGGTCGAACTCCGGATGCGCCATGATCTCGGCGTGCCGCAGCCCGCGCATCTCCTCCTCGCCGAGGTTCATGGCGTGCTGGGAGAAGCGGTTGGCGTGGACCAGGCGCAGCCGGGTGTCGTACACCTCCATCGAGCAGCAGGACGCCTGGCGGAACCCCCAGGCGGCCAGCTCGCCGGAGTCCGGCGCGGGTACGGCGTCGGCGAGCGCGGACAGCACCAGCCAGTCCGAGCCACCGCCCTGCGTCGTCCGATGGTGGGCGAGCAGCCGGACCTCCTCGGTGTGCCCGTCACGGTGCCGCAGCCGGACCGTCCCGGTCCACCGCGGCAGACCGGGCAGCCCGTGCAGCGTCTCGCGGGGCAGCTCCCCGTCGACCAGACCGGCGGCCGGACGGCCGACGATCTCCTCGGCCGGGTGGCCGAGCAGCCGGCGGGCGCCCTCGCTCCATTCGGTGACCGTGCCCCGCTCGTCCACGACGGCCCGGGCCGTCAGGTCCTCACCGGGCACGGGGAGCGGCCCGTCCGGCGGCCGGTCTCCGTCGCCGTGCGCCCGATCCACCACCGTCCCGGCTCCCCTCGTGCGAGCCCCCTTCTCCTCCTTCCCATACTGCGCGGCCGGGACCGGGGGGCGCGAGGTCAGCGCCCGCGATCACGGTGCGACCGCGCGGCCGTGGGTCCCCGGCGCCACCTCGTGCAGGCACGCCGGTTGCGCCGTGAGACGGTCCACGACGGTCTCCAGGAGGCTCGGCTTCCTGATGGTCCTCTGCGGTACGGCGTGGCGCGCGGACGCCTGTGCGGCGCGGTGGGTCACAGCCCGAACAGCCGCGCCCCGTTGTCGTGGCAGACCGCCCGCAGCCACTCGTCCCCGAGGTCCAGCCGTTCCAGCGCCTCCAGTTGATGGACGTACGGATAGGGGATGTTGGGGAAGTCGCTGCCGAGGAGGACGCGGTCGCCGAGCGCGGACAGGCGAGGCAGGGACCGCGGGGGGAACGGGGCGAAGCGGTCCGCGAAGTCGGTGAAGGCCATCGTGGTGTCGAGCCTCACCTCCGGGTACCGCTCGGCGAGGGTGAGGAAGTCCTCGTACTCGGGCATGCCCATGTGCGCGACGATCAGCCGGAGCCGGGGGTGGCGGGCGAGCACGCGTCCCACGCGTTCGGGGCCGGTGTACTTGCCCGGCGCGGGGCCCGAGCCGCAGTGGATCACGACGGGGACCCCCGCCTCGGCGAGCAGCCCCCAGGCGGAGTCGAGGAGCTCGTCGGCCGGGTCGTACGCCCCCACCTGCACATGGGCCTTGAAGACGCGTGCGCCCGACTCGACCGCCTCCCGCACATACGCCTCGACGCCCGGCTCCGGGAACAGGGTCGAGGTGTGGAGGCAGCCGGGGGTGCGGCGGGCGAAGTCGGCGGCCCAGCCGTTGAGCCACTCCGCCATGGCCCCTTTGTGGGGATAGAGCATCGAGGTGAAGGCGCGGACGCCGAAGTCCCGGAGGACGGCGAGGCGTTCGGCCTCCTCCGCGCGGTAGGTGATGGGCCACTCGACGCCACCGGTCAGCGGGCCGACCGAGTCGAAGTAGCTCCAGACCTTGCGCAGCACGCGCTCGGGCATGAAGTGGACGTGCACGTCGATCAGCCCCGGCAGTCCGAGCCGCTCCCAGAAACGCCGGACCGCGACCGCCTCGCTCACCCAGTCGTGCGCCTGTGCTTCCGTCATGTGTCCTCTCGAAGGGTCGGGGGAGTGCGGGACCGGATGGCCTCGTGGCGTCACCGGGCCCGGTCCCCGCCTCGTGGCGTCACCGGGCCCGGTCCGTCACCGCGGCGTCGAGGAGCGGGCCCAGCTCCCGGGCGACGGTCGTCAGGGCGCGGACGTCGCGTTCCGCCCGGGCCATGAGGATCGCGCCCTCCAGTGAGCTGATCATCAGGGTGGCCAGTGAGCCCGCCCGCTCCGGCGGTACGCCCATGTCCGCCAGGGCCGTGGCCACCGGCCCGGTCCAGGTGGCGAAGGCGGCGGCCGTCGCCTCCCTGGTCGACCCGGTCGTCTCGGCGCAGTCCACCGTGGCGGCGGCCACCGGGCAGCCGCCCGCGAAGCCGGCGGTCTCGTACTCGTCCGTCCACTGTCGCACCATCTCGGCGAACAGCCCGCTCGGCGTCGGCTCCGGCAGCGCGGCGAGGAAGCGGGCGACGCGGCGGCCCGCGTACCGTCCGGCCCAGCCCACGGCCTCGTTGACCAGCTGTTCCTTGCCGCCGGGGAAGTAGTGCTGGAGCGAGCCGCGCGGCGCCCCGGCGTGCGCGGCCACCTCACGCATCCCCGCGGCGGCGACCCCGCCGCGCCGCAGGAGCTGGGCCGCGCTGAACACCATCCGCTCGCGCGGCCCGCGTTCGGACGTCGCCATGCCGGACTCCCCATCCTTGGTGAGCCCCCATCTTATGACCCGTGTCATAGTGCACCTCGTTATGACCGCTGTCATAGTGGCGGACGACGGGAGGCGCTCGGCCTCGACGTGCGACGGAAGCGGCGGTGCGGCGTGTACGTGGGTTTCATCGGTCTCGGGGTCATGGGGCAGCCCATGGCGCTCAACCTGGCCCGGGCGGGAACGCCTCTCGTCGTCTGGAACCGCACCCCGGCCCGCTGCGATCCCCTGCGCGCCGCCGGCGCCGAGATCGCGCCGAGCCCCGCCGAGGTCTTCGACCGGGCGTCGACCGTGCTGCTGATGATGGCCGACGAGAGCGCCCTGGACGCGGTCCTGTCCCGTGACACCCCGGACTTCGCCGCCCGCGTCCGTGACCGCACCGTCGTCCACATGGGCACCACCTCGGCCGAGTACTCCACGGCGCTGCGGGACGCCGTCCACGCGGCGGGCGGGCGGTATGTCGAGGCCCCGGTCTCCGGCTCCCGGGTCCCCGCCGAGCGGGGGCACCTGGTCGGGATGCTCGCGGGGTCCGCCGACGCGGTGGAGGCCGTACGGCCCCTGCTCGCGCCCGTGTGCCGTGAGACGTTCGGCTGCGGTGACGTACCGGGCGCGCTGCTCATGAAGTTCTCCGTGAACCTCTTCCTGATCACCCTGGTCACCGGGCTCGCCGAGGCGTACCACTTCGCCGGCCGGCACGGGCTCGACCAGGAGCTGCTGCGGGACGTCCTGGACGCGGGTCCGATGGCCAGTGCCGTCTCCCGCGTCAAGGGCCCCAAGCTGCTGGACCGCGACTTCGACGTCCAGGCGGCCGCCGCGGACGTCCTGAAGAACAACCGGCTGATCGCCGAGGCCGCCCGCCGGACCGACACGGCCTCGCCGCTCCTCGACGTCTGCCACGCCCTGTACGGCGAGACCGTCGCCCAGGGACACGGCGGCGAGGACATGGTGGCCGTCCTGCACGCGCTGGAGGCGCGGAGCAACGGCCGCGCGGGCGAAGGACGTTGACGGGACCCGGACTCGGATCCTCCGGTCGAGTGCCCTAGAGTCTCCGGAGTTCGACCACTGCGGGGGCGGACAGGTGCAGGGGCGTCCGCAGGGGAGACGGGGAAGGGACGACCATGCAGGGCACGAACGGCGAGTCGACGTCCGGCCGCCACGCGAGGCGCAGCCGACGAGGGTTCCTTCTGCTGGCCACGGCCGGCGCGGGTGCCGTCGGCGCGGCCGGGATCGGCTGGTCGGCCTTCGGGGGCGAGACCCCGCCGCCGCGGGTGTTCGACACGCAGCGGGACATCGACGACCGCGAAAGCGCCGTCACGGCCGTGCTCAACGCCGAGGATCCGGCGGCGGTCGCGGCCTGGATCACCGGCACGGGGACCGCCCCCGGCGCGATCCCGGCGGAGCTGGACACCCAGGTCGGCGCCCTGGCCGACGCCGCCGCGGCCGGTACGGGCACCGACCGGGGCGCGGTCGTCGTCTCCCGGCTGCGGACCGCGGCCACCCAGCGCACCATCTGGGACCGCAAGTACGAGTTCCTGCGCACCGGTTCGGGCGGAGCGGGCACCTTCGGCGTCATCACCGACGAGATCCGCGCCCAGCACCCCGCCGAGCTCGGCTCGGACCCGCAATGGGACCCCGACAAGGAATCCCACCGCACGGTCTGGGCGTCCCTGACCCCGGACGAGCGCCAGATCGAGATACTCCGCACCTCGACCGCGCCCGGAGTCTCCCGCCACCACCTGGGATCCGACGCCGACTTCTTCGACACCACGCCGCAGAACTGGACGGACGACGGCCCGCAGGCCGCCCATTACGCCTGGCTGCGCGCCAACGCCGCCCGTTACGGCTTCCTCCAGACGTACACGGCCGAGTCCGCCCAGGCGGCCCCGGCGATCAGCCAGGAGCGCTGGCACTGGTCGTACGCCCCGGTCGCTGAGGCGGTCCTGGGCTTCGTCCGGGCCAACGACGAGCTGATCGCGGGCGCGCTGGACCGACTCTGGAGCTACGACCCCGCGCGGTTCACCTACATCAGGGCGCACTGGCGCGACTACATGGTCCACGTGAACGAGACGGCGTACTTCGGCTGATCCGCGCGGCCCCACCCCGACCTGAGGCTGACCCGCAGGGGTCCGGCTGGTGCGCTCGCACCAAGAGACCTTGTGCCCTCGCACCAAGTGAAAGTGCCGGCACGGGCACGATGCCCCGGCACCCGCTCTCCGGCAGCGCGGGGCGCCCTCGGCCATCTGCTGACCCCGCTCCTCATGGGCCCGCTGCTCGTCACCCAGTACTCCACGAGCCTGCGCACCCCGCGACGGGTGGCCTGGAACAGCGCCCTGGCGGTCGCACCTCGGCAAGGGGGTCAGCCCGGAGGTGCTGCTGTCGAGCATCCGCACGGTCGCCGCCGGTGACGCCCTGCTGTCCCCGGCCGCCATCCGGGCTCTCATCACCCGCTTCCTGGCCACTCCCGACGCGCCCGACTTCGACGACCTCCCGCAGGCCGTCAGACCGCTGACCGACCGCGAACGCGAGGTCATGGCCCTGGCCGCGTACGGCAAGTCCAACGCGGAGATCGCCGGCGAGCCGGTCCTCGGCCGGCTGACCGTCCGCAGCCACATCCAGCGCGCGATGACCAAGCTGAACGCCCGCGATCGCGCCCAACTCGTCGTCCTGGCCTACCGGAGCGGTCTGGTGAGGCCGGGGTCCGGTGGCTGACGCGGGGGCGCCGGCGGCCGTCAGCTCAGGGCCCGTCGCATGAGCGTCAGATCGAGCCACCGGCCGAACTTGGTGCCGACCTCCCGCACGGTCCCGGCGTGCTCGAAGCCGAACCGCTCGTGCAGCCGGACCGACCCGGTGTTCCCCGCCTCGATGCCGGCGATCATGACGTGATGCCCGGCCTCGCGCGCCGAGGTGATGAGGGCGTCGAGCAGCGCCGAGCCGATGCCGAGTCCGTGCCGGCCCTCACGGACGTAGACCGAGTCCTCGACCGTGTGGCGGTACCCGTCGAGCGCCCGCCAGGGGCCGTACACGGCGAATCCGGCGATCTCCCCCTCCACCTCGGCCACGTACGCCGAGCCGCGCTCCAGATGGGCCGCCAGCCAGACCCTTCCCTCGGCGGGGGACTGCGGGGTCTGCGTCCACAGGGCCGTCGACTTCTCGACGGCGTGGTTGCGGATCGCGCGGATCGCCTCGCCGTCGCCGGGCCGCGCGGGGCGCACGGTCACCGACGCCCGGTGTCTCTCGTATATTGGATTCATGTCCAACATAGTAGATCCTCTGGTGAGGCAGATCGCCACCCGCGTCCGCACCGAACGTGAACGCCGCCGCTGGACCCTGGCCCAGCTCGCCGACGCCTCCGGCGTGTCCCAGGCGATGATCAGCAGGATCGAGCGCGGCGAGAGCAGTCCCACCGCCGTCGTCCTCGGCAAGCTGTCGGCGGCCTTCCAGCTCAGCATCGCCTCCCTGCTCGCCCTCGCCGAAGGCACCCGGGACGCCCCGGGAGACGACATGACGGCCGACACGGGGGAGACGGCGGGTGTGCGCCGAGGGGACGGGGCGCCCGAGTGGCGGGACCCCGACACCGGTTACCGGCGCCGCCAGATCACCTCCCCGCACTTCCCCGCCGAGGTCGCCGAGATCCGGCTGCCCGCCGGCGCCCATGTGCCGTACCCGGCGGCCGCCTTCGCGTTCGTACGGCAGATCGTGTGGGTCCTCGACGGGCACCTGACCTTCCACGACGGCGACACCGTCCACGACCTCGGCCCCGGCGACACCATCGAACTCGGCGAGCCGTCGGAGCGCGCCTTCGCCAACACCACGGACACCGAGTGCCGTTACGCCGTCGTCCTCACCCGCGGCACCCGGCCATGACGCGCCCCCTTCCGCGCCACGGCCCCCTCCTCCTCGCCTGCGTCGCCGGTACGGCGATCGCCAACAACTACGCCGTCCAGCCCGTGCTCTCCACCATCGCCGCCGACGTGGGTGTCTCCGACTCCGTGATCGGCCTCGTGCCGACCGCCGCGCTCGCCGGCTGCATGACCGGCTTCGCCCTCCTGCTGCCGCTCGCCGACCGTCTCGCCCCCCACCGCCTCGTGGCCGCCCAGCTCACCGCTCTGGCCGCCGCCCTCGCCGTCGCCGCGGCCGCGTCCGGCCCGACGGTGCTCCTGACCGCCTACCTGCTCATCGGCGCGGCCGCCGGCGTCGCTGCCCAGGCCGGCGGCATCGCGGGCCGGCACGCCCCGCCCGAGCGGCGCGCCACGGGCGTCGCCACGGTGGCCGCCGGCATGTCGGCGGGCATCCTGCTGAGCCGCCTGGCGGGCGGCGCCCTCACCGATGCCCTCGGCTGGCGCCGCATGCTCCTCGTCTTCGCCGGCCTCGCCCTGCTCTGCGCCGTCGCCGCGGCGACCCTCCTGCCCCGCGAGCGCCCGCGCTCCCCGCACGGCTACCGCGCCACCCTCACCGCACTCCCCGCGCTGCTGCGGGAGTTCCCGCCCCTGCGGCGCGCCGCGCTCGCCGGGGGACTGTGGTACTTCGCCTTCAACCTCGTCTGGGTCACCCTCGCGCTCGCCCTGGCCGCACCGCCCCACTCCCTGGACCCGACCGCCATCGGCCTGTACAGCCTCACCGGGCTCCTCGGACTCGCCGCCCTCCCGTTCACCGGACGCCTCGGCGACCGCCGCACCCCGGACACCGTGATCGGCCTCAGCATGGCGGCCGCGGCGGCCGGCACCGCCCTGCTGGCCTCCGGCCCGGACACCCCGCCGGTCCTCGTCCTCGGCCTGGCCCTCTTCGACGCCGGCTGCTTCGCCGCCCAGGCCGCCAACACCAGCCGTGTCATCGCCCTCGACCCCCGCCGCTCCGGCAGCCTCACCAGCGTCTATCTCGTGCTGTACTTCTCGGCCGGCGCCCTCGGCACCGCCGCCGCCGCACCTCTGCTCGACGCCCTCGGCCGGCGGGGCACGACCCTCACGGCGCTCACCGCGCTGCTTCTCGCCGCCCTCCTCGGCCGTACCGCCGTCATGACCCCTGCGGCCGCGCCGTAGGGGGCGGGCGCAGATACGTGTCGGCCGGCGCCCCGACCGTGCGCGCCATCTGCTCCCGCGGCTCCGCGGGCGCCACCACCTCGGCCTCCGCACCGAGCCGCAGCAGCGTGCCGACGGCGTGCTCGACGGTCTCGACGGGGACGACGACCCGGACCCGCCCGTCGGGACCCGCCCGTCGGGACCCGGCGGCCCGGCGGCTCTCCCGGGCGCCACGCGCCACCGCCGGTTCCACGAGGTCCGGCAGCCGCTCCAGGAGCCCGGGCGTCAGCCGTACCACCGCCTCGCCCCTGGTGGCGCCGCGCGTCGACCACCGTGGGCGCACCGCTCTCCCCGCGTCACCGCCGCGCCCTGGGACCGCCCCCGTCCTGACCGACCCGTCCTGACCGCGTGACCGAGGGGCGGAAATGCGGATGCCGACCGCGGCCGTCCCCTCGTAGCCTCGCCCCATGCGCCATGACCCCACCCTCCTGAACGTCATCGACGTGGAAGCCACCTGCTGGGAGGGACAGCCGCCGCCGGGATCGGTGAACGAGATCATCGAGATCGGTCTCACGGTCGTCGACCTCCGGGCGCGGCGCCGCCTCTCCCGGCACGGCATCATGGTCCGCCCCACCCGTTCGACCGTCAGTCCCTTCTGCACGGAACTCACCGGCCTGACCCAGGCGGACGTGGACCGCGGCGTGACCTTCGCCGAGGCCTGCCGGCTCCTCGTCGAGGAGTTCGGGGCGGCGCGGCGGCCCTGGGCGAGCTGGGGCGACTACGACCGGCGCCAGTTCGCCCGCCAGAGCCGGGCCGACGGGGTGGCCTACCCGTTCGGGTATCCGGTCGAGCGCGGCCACACCAACGCCAAGGCCGTCTTCACCACCGCCCACGGCCTGCGCCGCAAGCCAGGCATGAGCCAGGCCCTGCGGATCGCCGGACTGCCCCTCGAAGGACGCCATCACCGCGGCGAGGACGACGCCTGGAACATCGCGGCCCTCGTCCTGGACCTGCTGGCCCGCGAGGCCTGGCCGGCCACGACCGCCGTCACCCACTGAGAGGTTGCTCCAATCGGGGGGCGCGACCCCCCGTTCGGCGGTGTGTCGGCAGCTCAGGGCTTCGCTCCCGGCCCCGAGACGCGAGGATGACGGCTGACGCACGCCCCCGCGCGGCCGGCCCGCGCACCTTTGGAGAAGGACCCCAGTGACTATTCTCAATGGCCCGGAGGAGTCGGCCGTAGCCCCCTACGACGCCGAGGTCCCGGTACGGGGCAGGCAGCCCGGCAACGTCGTGGTGAAGTGGCTGACGACCACCGACCACAAGACCATCGGCACCCTGTACCTCGCCACGTCCTTCGCCTTCTTCCTGATCGGCGGAGTCATGGCGCTCTTCATCCGCGCCGAACTCGCCCGGCCGGGCCTGCAGATCATGTCGAACGAGCAGTACAACCAGGCGTTCACGATGCACGGCACGATCATGCTGCTGATGTTCGCCACGCCCCTGTTCGCCGGCTTCACGAACTGGATCATGCCGCTCCAGATCGGCGCCCCGGACGTCGCCTTCCCCCGGCTGAACATGTTCGCGTACTGGCTGTACCTCTTCGGCTCGTCGATCGCCGTCGGCGGCTTCCTCACCCCGCAAGGAGCGGCCGACTTCGGCTGGTTCGCGTACACCCCGCTGTCGGACGCCATCCGCACGCCGGGCATCGGCGCCGACATGTGGATCATGGGTCTGGCCTTCTCCGGCTTCGGCACCATCCTCGGCGCGGTCAATTTCATCACCACGATCATCTGTATGCGCGCACCCGGCATGACCATGTTCCGCATGCCCATCTTCACCTGGAACGTCCTGCTGACCGGTGTCCTGGTCCTGCTGGCCTTCCCGGTCCTCGCGGCCGCCCTGTTCGCCCTGGAGGCGGACCGCAAGTTCGGCGCCCACATCTACGACCCGGCCAACGGCGGCCCGATCCTGTGGCAGCACCTGTTCTGGTTCTTCGGCCATCCCGAGGTCTACATCATCGCGCTGCCGTTCTTCGGCATCGTCACGGAGATCATCCCGGTCTTCTCCCGCAAGCCGATCTTCGGTTACATGGGTCTGGTCGCCGCGACCATCGCCATCGCCGGTCTGTCCGTGACGGTGTGGGCGCACCACATGTTCGTCACCGGCGCGGTGCTGCTGCCCTTCTTCTCCTTCATGACCTTCCTCATCGCCGTCCCCACCGGAGTGAAGTTCTTCAACTGGATCGGCACGATGTGGAAGGGCTCGCTGTCCTTCGAGACGCCGATGCTGTGGGCGGCGGGCTTCCTCGTCACGTTCCTCTTCGGCGGTCTGACCGGCATCATCCTCGCCTCGCCGCCGATGGACTTCCACGTGAGTGACTCGTACTTCGTCGTCGCGCACTTCCACTACGTCGTCTTCGGCACCGTCGTCTTCGCGATGTTCGCCGGCTTCCACTTCTGGTGGCCCAAGTTCACCGGCAGGATGCTCGACGAACGCCTCGGCAAGATGACCTTCTGGACGCTGTTCGTCGGCTTCCACGGCACCTTCCTCGTCCAGCACTGGCTGGGCGCCGAGGGGATGCCCCGCCGTTACGCCGACTACCTGGCGCAGGACGGCTTCACCGCCCTCAACACGGTCTCGACGATCAGCTCCTTCATCCTCGGGCTGTCGATGGTGCCGTTCCTCTACAACGTGTGGAAGACCGGCAAGTACGGCAAGCCCGTCGGCGTCGACGACCCCTGGGGCTACGGCCGCTCCCTGGAGTGGGCGACCTCCTGCCCGCCGCCCCGCCACAACTTCACGACGCTGCCCCGCATCCGCAGTGAGTCCCCGGCCTTCGACCTCCACCACCCCGAGATCGCGATGGCCGAGGCCGAGGCGCACGGCGTCCACGCATGACCGACCCGGGACGCAGAGCCGACGGTCCGCCGAAGCAGGGCGCCGACGCCGACCTCGGCAACGAGGTCGAGGGCTATCTGCTCTGGCAGGCGAGGGTCGCGGAGGCCGAACAGCGGGCGCGCGAGTTCACCGGACGCATGGACTGGCTGACCACGGCCCAACGGGACGAGGTCGAACGCCACCACATCAACGACGGCCTCCTGCGCGCCCGGCAGGACCTGGAACGGATCGCCGCCCGCTGCGCGTCCCTGCGGGGCGAGTACGAGCGGCGGTACGGCGCCCTGCGCCGGCGCTGCGTGGGATGGACGCTGACCGTCTGCGTCGGCATGGCCTTCGTGGTCGTCCTGGCACTGACCCGCTGACCGGCCGCGGGTTTCGACGGCCTCCCCACGGTGCACCCGGTCCGAGGACCCGTACAGCGGCGCGCCGCTGCACGGGATGTCGCTGGGAGGAACGATGGATCACTCGCGTGTACCCGTGTTGGAGGCGTTGCAGGAATTCCGCCGCCGCGGAGACGTCGCCTTCGGCCCGCCGGGGCACAAACAGGGCCGCGGCGCCGACCCCCGGGTCGCGGCCGTCGTCGGCCTCGACGTGTTCCGCTCGGACGTCCTCTCCCTGAACGGACTGGACGACCGCCGCCAGTCACAGGGCGTGCTGAGCCAGGCACAGGACCTGATGGCGGACGCGGTCGGCGCCGACCAGGCGTTCTTCTCGACCTGCGGCAGCTCCCTGTCGGTCAAGACCGCCATGCTCTCGGTGGCCGGTCCCGGCGAGAAGCTGCTGCTGTCCCGCAACGCGCACAAATCGGTGATCGCGGCCGTCGTCGTCAACGGGGTCGAGCCGATCTGGGTCCACCCCAAGTTCGACACCGAACGTCATCTGGCCCATCCGCCCGAGCCCGACGACGTACGCCGTCGGCTGCGCGAGCACCCGGACGCCAAGGGCATGCTGCTGATCACGCCCACGGACTGGGGCACGTGCGCCGACATCCGGGGGGTGGCCCGGGTGTGCCACGAGTTCGACGTCCCCCTCATCGTCGACGAGGCCTGGGGCGCCGTGCTGCCGTTCCACCCCGGCCTGCCGCCCTGGGGCATGGACGCCGAGGCCGACCTGGTCGTCACCAGCGTCCACAAGACCGGCGGGGCCATCGAGCAGAGTTCCGTCTTCCACCTCCAGTACGACCGCGTCTCCCCCGAAGTCCTCAAGCAGCGCGAGGACCTGCTCGGCACCACCAGCGCCTCGTCCCTGGTGTACGCCACGCTCGACGGCTGGCGCCGCCAGATGGTCGAGCAGGGGCACGACCTCCTGGAGACCGCCCTGCGTCGCGCGGAACGCGTCCGCGCGGCCGTCGCCGAACTGCCCGGTGTGACGCCCATGGGCCAGGAGGTCGTCGACGAGGGACTCGCCGCCTCCTACGACCCCCTGAAGATCGTGATCGACGTGCGCGGGCTCGGCATCAGCGGGATGCAGGCCGCCGAATGGCTGCGGACGCATCGGCACGTGGACCTCGGCGGCTCCGACAGCTGCCGTGTCAGCGCCTCCCTCACCTACGCCGACGACGACGCGACCGAGAAGACCCTCCTCGACGCCCTCGGCGCCCTGGTCGACGGCGCCGACTCGATCGAACGGCAGCCCCGGGTCCACCTCCCGGAGCCGTCCGCCCTGGAGCTGGAACAGGCCATGCTGCCGCGCGAGGCGTTCTTCGCCGAGGTCGACCATGTGCCCGCCGAACGCGCGGCTGGCCGTGTCTCGGCGGAGATGATCAGTCCGTATCCGCCCGGGGTGCCCGTGGTCGCTCCCGGAGAGGTCATCACCGACGAGGTCCTCGACTATCTCCGCAGCGGCGTCGAGCACGGCGTCCTCATCCCGGACGCGGCCGACCCGTCGGTACGCACCCTGCGCGTCGTACGGCGCTGAGAGGCCGGCGGCCGAGCGGCCGGGCCGCAGCGGCAGTCGGCGCTCACGGTGTCGTGGCGCCGCCGTGCTCTTCCTCGCCGTCCTCGTCGTCCGGGATCGCCTCGCCCTCCGCCTGCGAAGGGGTGGTGCGGGGCACCTCACGGTGCCGGGTCTCCCGCGGCATGTCGTCCGCCGAGGACTCCGGCGGCCGCTCGCCTTCCGCCTGGGACGGGGTCTGCTCACTCATGGCGATCTCCTGTGCCTGCCGTCGGCCGGGTACCCCTGGCCTGCCGGGGTACGCGGGTGCGGCGGGCGAGCGCGCCGCGCGTAGGCGGCGCGGGGGACGGGCCCGCGCCACCACACCGACGGTCCGCGCACCGGTGGACCGTCCGGACACCGGCGAACGGGACGGCGTGATGAGCGAGCGCAACCCCCTGGAGCGAGCCGCGGAGAAGGTCGTCGACCGTCACCGGTCCGGACGCCGGGACGGCCGTCCAGGTCAACGGCGTGGGCGAGCCACTAGCTCACGGGGAGCCGGTGCGTCTCCCCGCTGCTGAACGAGTCCTTCCGTGACTGCAAGGCGATCGGCGGCTGGATGGGCGCCGAAGCGGCCCTCGAAGCCGCCGGCGTGCCGGCCGACGCGCCCGGTGTGGTCCTCGGCGACGACGGTACGACGACGCTGGAGGAGGTCGGCGCCCTGCTGGCGGCCCACCGTCTCCGGGAGCGATTCGCAAACGGCATCATGCGGTGCGTGCCTCCACGCGCCGTATGACGTCGCGGCAGAACGCGCCGACGCCGTCCGGGTCGTCGATGAACTGGTTCGGCTTGACGCAGAAGGTGGTGAAGCCCTGTTCGAGCTGCTCGGGGATCGACGCGAGGGCAGCGCCGAGATCCGCCGGTGAGCGGTCGTCGGGGAAGACGGCCTGGGTGCCGCCGATCATCTCCAGTTCGGCGATGTCCCGTCCCGCCGCGGCCATGGCCGTCTTCAGTGTCTGCAGCTCCTGGGGCGCGGGCCGGCCCAAGGGGTGGAAGCCGTGGCCGTGCCGGACCAGCCGGCGCAGGAGGGGTCCGTGCAGATGCCGGCCGCCGAACCACAGTCGCGGACCCTCCGGGCGATACGCCTTGGGCTCGAAGTAGACGTCCCGGAAGGGGTAGTGCTCGCTGTCGTGCGAGATCGGGGACGGTCCCCACGCCTTCGCCCAGACCTCCAGGTGCTCGTCGAGCAGTTGCCCCCGCCGGCCGAAGGGCACGCCGAGCGCGTCGTACTCGTCCCTGCTCCAGCTCACCGTGGGCTGCACGAGCAGCCGCCCCTCGCTGAGGAGGTCGAGGGTGCCGAGTTCCCTCGCCATCAGCAGGGGGTGCCGCAGCGGGGCGAGGACAGCGGCGGCGGCCAGGCGCAGCCGCTCGGTGACGGACGCCACGGAGGCCAGCAGGAGCAGGGAGTGCGGCCAAGGGGTGTACGGGTCCTGGTTGCCCGGGAGGGCGTAGTCGCGGGGGTTGCCCATGATGCCGTCGGCGGCGGCGTCCGGGCCGAGCACGATGTGTTCGCTGACCATGACGGAGTCGAACCCGGCGTCCTCGGCCTCCCGCGCCCACCGTACGGCGGCGGGCAGATCGGCCCGGCCGCCGGTCAGTGTCCAGTTCTCGGAGAGGACGAGCAGCATGCGGGGCGGGGTGGTCGTCATCGGCGTCCTCACACTTCGGGCGTCCCTGAGGCCGCGGAGGGTGTTCGTTTGGCCCCAAACTTATTGCCCCGGTGTGATCCGCCGCAATCCCCGCACGAGAGCGGCTTACCGAGGGATGCCGGTGTGCGGGACGGCGAACCGCCACGCGGACGGATGCCGCCGACCAGGCCGGCGATCAGCACGACGATGCCCAGCCACACCGACGGGCCCGGCACACCGCCCCCCGAGACGGCGCCCACCACCGCCGCGGCGAGCGGCGCGATCCCGGTGAGCAGCCCGGCGCGCCCCGCTCCCACGGCGCGGACCGTCGAGTACCACAGCACGAAGGCGACCGCCGTCACCATCGACGCGAGATAGCCGACCGCCGCCCACTGCGCCCCGGACAACTCCCCGACCGCCGAAGGCCCTTCCGACACCGCGCCGAGCACGGCCAGCAGCACACCCGCCAGCCACATCGCGTGCACGGACACCCCCCACGGCGAGTGCCGTCGCAGCACCGGTACGGCGAGCAGGGTGAACGCCGCCTCACAGCCCAGGGCCAGCGCCGCCCAGGCCACCCCGACGGCATCGGTGCGCCCCGTTCCCTCCACCAGCACCGCGCCCGCCATCACCACGGGCGCCGCCCACAGCACCTGCCGACTCGGCGCGCGCCGCTCCAGCGCCGGTCCCACGACCCCGAGCACCACCGGCACACAGGCGACCGCGACGGCGATCACCGCGGGCTCGGCATGGGCGACGCCCCGCACCACGGCCACGTTGAACAGCACCAGGCCGCTGACCGCGATCCCCGCCAGCCACAGCCATTCCCGTCCCCGCGGCCATATCAGCCGGGCACCGGCCAGCCGGGCCATGACCAGGAGGATCGCGGTCGCGGCCGCGTACCGGACCGCCTGGGTGGTGAACAGCGGGGCGTCGACGAGTGTGCGCGAGACGGTGACGCTGCTGCCGACCAGCGTCATCCCGACCATGCCGGGCACCAGCCGGGCGAGCGAAGCGGAGGGTGCGGAAGGTGTGTCCATGCCGACCACGGTGCCCCCACAATGGACGCCATGGGCAGGTCCAGAAAGCCACCGACTCAGGGGTCCAAACCAGCACGGGCCCCGGCGCCCGCGGACGGTGCTGCCGCCGGCTCCGACTTCCTCCAGCTCGACATCGGACAGGCTCCGCCCGGGGGCCGGATCGCCTGGCTCGCCGACCAGCTGCGGTCGGCCGTCGCCGACGGACGGCTGCCCGTCGGAGCGCGGCTGCCCGCCAGCCGGGTGCTCGCGCAGGAGCTCCACGTCACCCGCGGCGTGGTCACCGAGGCGTACCGGCGCCTCGCCGAGTCCGGACAGATCGCCGGCCGGGGCCGGCTCGGCACCGTGGTCGTGGCGGCGCCCGCCGCGCCTCCCGCCGCCGCGCGCGACACCCCGCCCTCCGGTGCGTCGGCACCGGCGCCCTCCTTCTTCGCCTCCGACGACCGCGAGGGCCTCGTCGACGCGCTGCGGGCCCTGCCCTGCCGCATCGACCTCTCCCCGGGCGTCCCCGACCTCGCCGCCTTCCCCCGCACCGCGTGGCTGCGCGCCGAACGAGCCGTCCTCGCGGGCGTCGGACCGGCCGACTTCGGCTACGGCGACCCCCGGGGCGCCCCCGCCCTGCGCCGGGCCGTCGTCGGCTGGCTGGCCCGCAACCGCGGCATCCGCGCCGACCCGGACGAGGTCGTGGTGGTCGCGGGCGTGGCCCAGGCGCTGGGCCTGCTCGGACAGCTCCTGCGGACGGACGGCATCCGCCGCATCGCCGTCGAGGACCCCGGATCGCTCGGCGCGCGCCAGCAGTTGGAGTACGGCGGTCACACGGTCGTGCCGGTCCCCGTGGACGCGGGCGGCCTCGACGTGGGTGCCCTGCGCGCCGACGGCGCCCGGGCGGTGCTGCTGACCCCGGCCCACCAGTTCCCCACCGGTGTCGTCCTCGACGGGGAGCGCCGCCGCGAGCTGCTGCGCTGGGCGGCCGACGGCGGGGTGGTGATCGAGGACGACTACGACGCCGAGCACCGCTACGACCGGCCGCCGGTCCCGGCGCTGCGCTCGCTGATGCCCGAGAGGGTCTGCTACGCGGGCAGCGTCTCCAAACTGCTCGCGCCCGCCCTCCGCGTCGGCTGGCTGCTCGTCCCACCGGACCGGCTGGACGCCGCCGTCACCGCGAAGCGGTACGCCGACCTCGGCAACGGCGTCCTCACCCAGCTGGTCCTCGCCCGCCTGATGGACTCGGGCGATCTGGAACGGCATCTGCGCCACGTCCGGCGGCGCCACCGCCGACGCCGGGACGTGATGCTGCGGGCCGTGGAGGAGCATCTGCCCGGCGCCCGCGTGCACGGGGCGGCCGCCGGACTGCACCTCATGGTCACCTTCGACGACCACGCCCCACGCGACGTCGATGTGGCGGCGGCCGCCCTGGAACGCGGGGTGAAGGCGCACCCCCTGTCCTGGCACCGGATCAGCCCCGGCCCGCCCGGCCTGGTCCTCGGCTACGCGGCCGGCCCCGCCCACGAGATCGAAGAGGGCGTCGCCGTCCTCGGCGAGGTCCTGCGGAGCCTTCCGCCCGGGGACGGCTGAGACCGCGACCCGCGCCGGAGCCGTCGGCCCGGCACCGCGCCGGGCACGGCTCACCCACGGCCGGTGAAGGGGGCCGCCGGGCACGACCGCGAGGCTTCCGGCGTGCGCCGAACGGCAGAATGTCCGCATGACCCTCCACTGCGCGGTGCTCGACGACTACCAGGGCGCCGCCCTGACCCTGGCGGACTGGAGCGTCCTCGACGGCACAGTCGACGTACGCGCGGTCCGTGAACACCTCACCGACCGGGACCGGCTCGCCGCCGAACTGGCCGACTGCGAGATCGTCGTCGCCATGCGCGAGCGCACCCCCTTCGACGCCGGCCTCCTGGACCGCCTGCCCCGGCTGCGCCTGCTGGTGACCACCGGTATGCGCAACGCCTCCATCGACCTCGACGCGGCGGCGGCCCGCGGCGTCACGGTCTGCGGTACGGCGAGCAGCCCCACGCCTCCCGTCGAACTGACCTGGGCCCTCCTCCTGGGCCTCGCCCGGCACCTCACCACCGAGAACCGGGCCCTGCGCGAGGGCGGCCCCTGGCAGTCCACCGTCGGCCAGGACCTGCGCGGCCGGACCCTGGGCCTGCTCGGACTCGGCAGGATCGGCACCCGGGTCGCCCGCGTCGCCACCGCCTTCGGCATGGACGTCCTCGCCTGGAGCGAGCACCTCACCCCCGAGCGGGCGGCCGACGCCGGCGCCCGACTCGCCGCGAACAAGGAGGAGTTGTTGAGCCGGAGCGACTTCGTCTCCCTCCACCTCGTCCTGTCCGAGCGCACCCGCGGCCTGCTCGGCGAGCCCGAGCTGCGTGCCATGCGCCCGCACGCCTTCCTGGTCAACACCTCCCGCGCCGCCCTCGTCGACCGCCCCGCGCTCCTGCGCGCCCTCCGGGAGGGCTGGATCGCCGGGGCGGGCCTCGACGTCTTCGACACCGAGCCGCTGCCCGCGGACGACCCCCTGCGCTCCCTGCCGAACGTCCTGGCCACACCGCACCTCGGTTACGTCACCGAGCAGAACTACCGCACCTTCTACGCCCACGCCGTGGAGGACATCGCCGCCTTCCTTTCCGGCGAACCGGTCCGACGGCTGACGAGCGCTACGACCTGACCCCGACCTGCCGCCGCCGAGCCGACGGCCGGCCAACTCCCTCGAGGCCTCACCGCGCACCAGCACGTGGAAGAGTGGGCGAGGGGCGCGGCGGAGGAGGTCGTGATGAGTCACCCCGTGCTGGCCGCCGTCGACGGATCCGAACACAGCCTCGTGGCAGCCGACTGGGCCGCGCGCGAGGCGGCGCTGCGCGGTGCCGCGTTGCGCGTCCTGCACGCCTCCCCGCCGCTTCCGGGTGACACCGTCCCGGCCGCGGCCGAGCAGTGGCTGCACCAGGTGGGGGAGAGCGTGCTCCATCGGGTGATCGCCGACCTCCGCGCCCGCCACCCCGACCTCCGGGTGAGCGGTCGTCAGTCCGTCGGCCCACCCGGCTCCGCCCTGCTCACCGCCGCGCGCGACGCCCGGCTCCTGGTCGTCGGCGCACGCGGCTCGGGGGGTTTCGACGGGCTCGCGGTCGGCTCGGTCGCTCTGCGTGTGGCGGCTGCGGCCGCCTGCCCCGTCGTCATGGTGCCCGCACGGCCCTTCGGCGGCTCCGGGAACGGGACGCCGGCGGTCGTGGCGGGTTTCGACGCGCACCGCCCGGTCGGCGAGGTGGCGGACTTCGCCTTCGCCGCCGCCGGTTCCCGAGGGGCGCCGCTGCGGGTCGTGCGGGCATGGGCGTTTCCCGCCGAGGCCGTCTCCGCCCGGACCCTGTTCGTGACCGAGGAGGACCGTGCCACCTGGGAGGACCAGGAGAACCTGCGGCTGTCCGACGCCCTGCGAGGCTGGCGGGAGAAGCATCCCGAGGTGGCCGTCCGCCCCGATGTCGTGCTGCTGCATCCCGCCTCGGCGCTGCTGAACGCGGCCCGCGGCGCGGCTCTGCTGGTCGTCGGCCGACGCTCCGCCCCGCAGACGGGGGAGGGCCGGCTGGGGCCGGTCGCGCACGCCGTCCTGCACCACACCCCGTGCCCGGTGGCGGTCGTACCGTCAGCCGAAGAACACCTCGAACTCGTCGTAGAGTGAGAGATCGACCGTCTTGTTCCTCGCCCCGGCCTCCGGCAGCGGCGTGCGGACGATCCGGGTTCCGCGCAGCGCCGTCATCGTGCCGAAGTCCCCCTCCTGGACCGCGTCCACGGCGTGCAGCCCGAAGCGGGTGGCCAGCCACCGGTCGAAGGCGCTGGGTGTGCCGCCGCGCTGGACATGGCCGAGGACCGTGGTGCGGGCATCCGTGCCCGTGCGCCGCGAGATCTCCCGCGACAGCCACTCGCCCACGCCCGACAGCCGCACATGGCCGTACTCGTCCACCGACCGGTCCTTGAGGATGGCCTGCCCCTGCCGGGGCACGGCTCCTTCGGCGACGACCACGATCGGGGCGTAATTGATCTTGAATCGGCTGTTCACCCAGGCGCACACCTGGTCGATGTCGAACGGCCGCTCCGGGATCAGGATCACGTTGGCGCCGCCCGCGACCCCGGCGTGCAGGGCGATCCACCCGGAGTGCCGCCCCATCACCTCCACCACCAGGGTGCGCATGTGCGACTCGGCGGTGGTGTGGAGGCGGTCGATGGCCTCGGTCGCGATACCTACGGCCGTGTCGAAGCCGAAGGTGTAGTCGGTGCCGGACACGTCGTTGTCGATCGTCTTCGGTACGCCGACCAGCCGGACCCCCGCACGGCCGAGTGCGGCGGCGGCACCCAGGGTGTCCTCGCCGCCGATCACGACGAGCGCGTCGATCCGGTGCGCGGCCAGGGTGTCCCGCACGCGCCGTACCCCGTCGTCGTGCTTGAAGGGGTTGGTGCGGGAGGAACCCAGGATGGTTCCGCCGCGCGGGAGGATCCCCCGTACCGCGGCGATGTCCAGGGGTACGACCTTCCCCTGGAGCGCGCCGAGCCAGCCGTCGCGCAGGCCGACGAAGTCGAAGCCGTACTCCTGCACGCCCTTGCGGACGACGCTGCGGATCACGGCGTTGAGACCGGGACAGTCCCCGCCCCCCGTCAGCACTCCGACCCTCATGGGGCTTCCTCCCTTCGCCGCGCGCGGTGACGTCAGGACGGTGGATCAGCCGAGACCCCTGTGACTCCTCCATCATGGGCGCGCACGGCCCCGTCGGCGACCCGCTGGGGAGAGGGGCCGGCCGCCCCTGAACCGGTCGGTGCGGGTGCGACCCGTCACGCGGTGTCGGAGGCCCCCCTCCTCGTACTCCGGCTCACAGGGCCAGCCCCGCACTGCGGGGCGTACCCGGGTCCGGCACCGTGTCGGTGTCGTCCACCCGGTGACTCAGGTCGGCGGAGACGTCGACCACCCCGTCCACGCCCTGACACAGACGTACGACGACCGGGACGAGCGACTTGCGCTCGACGCCGCCCTTCAGCGTCACCCGTCCGTCGACGACCCGTACCGTGATCGCGCCGGGCGTGATGCCGAGGGTGCGCAGGAGCACGTCCCCGGAGATCTCCTCCCGGATGGCGCTGTCGCCCCGCAGGAAGACCCGCAGCAGATCGGCCCTGCTGATCACGCCGACCGGCCGGTCGGCCTCGTCGACCACCGGAAGGCGTTTGACGTGGTGGCGTTCCATCGCCTGGGCCGCCTCCACCGCGGTCCACTGCGGCCGCGCGGTCACCGCCGGGCTGTTCATCAGGCCCTCGGCGGTCGTCGCCCCGGCCTTCGCGCGGTCGGCGGCCCCGGGGCGCAGCACCGGCAGCAGGCCCGCCGGATCGAGCAGGGCGGCCTCCTTGCGCAGCAGATCCGCCTCGGAGACCACGCCCACGGTGTGCTCGTCGTCGTCGACGACCGGTACGGCGGTGATGTCGTGCTCGGCGAGCAGCTTGGCGATCTCCTTGAACCCCGTGTCCCGGTGCACCTTGACGACCGCTGCGGTCATGAGGTCGCTCACCATCCGGTTCCGCATGGTTCCGCCTCCTCGTGTCGTGCGCGTTCCTCCTTCCACTCTCCGCCCGGCCCGCGGGAGCCGCATGGGCCGGGCGGCCCCGATCCCCGGCCCGACGGGGACCTTCGGCCCGGTGACAGGTGCCTCTCGGCGTCCCAAGCTGGAAGGAGGAGGGAGGGGGACGAAGGAGGATCACGATGCCCCACACAAGGGAATGGACGGTCCGACTCCACCTCTTCGAGGACGAGGAGGGAACGACGAAGGCCCATCTGGTGCTGGACACCGGCACCACGGCACTCACCGGTCACGGGGCCGCGCACTGCCACCCGGCGGACGCGAACGTCCCGGAGATCGGCGACGAACTGGCGGCCGGCCGGGCGATGAACGACCTCGCACGGCAACTCCTGCGAGCCGCCGATCGCGACCTGGAGGGCGTGGGCGCGCCCCGGCCGAGCACGCGCGTGACCACGGCGTGGTCGCTGTGACGCCCCCGTGGACCGAGGCGCATCCCGTACGACCCCTCCGACGCACCCCGCCCGCGCCGGCGGCCGCCCTCGTGGCCGCCCCGGCGTCCCGCGCGCCGACGACCCGCGAGGGAGGCCCGCAATGAGCCGACAAGCACCGAGCCGACAGGCACCGAGCCGACCAGGGCTCTCCGACGACCGGGTGGCGGCCCTCGTCCAGGACGCGACCGCCGCGCCCTCCATGCACAACGCCCAGCCCTGGCGCTTCCGTTATCTCCGGCACCGCCACACCTTCGAGCTGCGCGCGGACTTCGAGCGCACCCTGCCGCACGCCGACCCCGACACCCGCGCCCTGCATCTCGGCTGCGGCGCCGCCCTGCTGAACCTGAGGGCCGCGGTCGCCCACGAGGGCCGGCACCCCGAGACCCTGCTGCTGCCCGACCCCGCCGACCGGACGCTCCTCGCGACGGTGCGGTCCGCCGACGGGACGACCGGCGAGCGGGACCTCGCCGCGCTGCATCCGGCGATCCACCGGCGGCACACCAGCCGCCGGCCCTTCGAGGAGAGGGAGATCCCCGACGCCGTACGGGAGGCTCTGGCCGCCGCCGCACGGGCCGAGGGGGCGACGCTGACGTTCCCCACGTCATGGCATCTGCGAGAGGTGCTGGAACTCTTCCAGGAGGCCGAGGCCCGCAACCGGACCGACCCCGGCAGCGACCAGGACCTGACCCGGTGGACGAGCGGCGACGCGGTCTCCGCGGGCACCGCGGGCGAGGGGGTGCCGCACTACGCCTACGGGCCGCGCATGCTCGGCGGAAGGGCCCCCATGCGCGACTTCGCCGGGGCCCGGCCGACGGCGGGACGGGAAGCGGCCGACTTCGAGCAGACCCCGCAACTGGCCCTCGTCAGCACGGTGCACGACCACCCCGAGGACTGGCTCCGCGCCGGCCAGGCCATGCAACGCGTCCTGCTGCTGGCCACCCTGCACGGCCTGTCCAGCTCCTTCGCCACCCAGCCCCTCGAATGGACGGACCTGCGCCGGCCCCTGCGCGACCCGTCGACCGGGGCGGGCTGCACCCAGGTCGTGCTCCGCCTGGGCTACGGCCCCAAGGGCCCGGGCACGCCACGACGTCCCGTGTCCCAGGTGCTCGACATCGAAGCCTGAGGAGCACACCGACCGCACCCGACCGCGTCCGAGCGCACCGCGGGCCGCCCCCGTCCGTGTCGCGGCGGCCCGCGGGCGGTGCGACGGTAGGCACAGGGTGACCTCCCGGCAGCCGGACGCGGCAGGCGGTGGCCTGCTGAAAGGGGGGCGGATGCAGGACTGGACCTGGGAGTGGGAGGGCTACGACCCCGCCGGCGAGCAGCTGCGGGAAGCGCTGTGCACGCTCGGGAACGGCTACTTCGCCACCCGGGGGGCGGTGCCCGAGTGCCGGGCGGGGCTGGTGCACTGCCCGGGAACCTATGTCGCCGGGTGCTACAACCGGCTGGAGTCGACGGTGGCGGGACGGCGGGTGGTGAACGAGGACCTGGTCAACCTCCCGAACTGGCTCCCCCTGCGCTTCCGCGTCCGCAGCGCCGGGGGACCGTGGGGCACCTGGTTCACCCCGGACACACGCCCCGTCCTGGACCACCGGCACACCCTGGACCTGCGCCGCGCCACGCTCACCCGCGCCTTCCGCCACCGGGCGGACGGGGCGGGCGTGGTCGCCGTCGTACAGACCCGCCTGGTCCACATGGGCGACCCCCACCTGGCCGTGCTGCGGACCGTCTTCACCGCCGAGGACCGGTCGGGCGAGATCGAGGTCGAGTCCGGTCTCGACGGCGACGTGATCAACGGCAACGTGCACCGCTACCGCGCCCTCGAACGCCGCCAGGTGGCCGGCGTACGCACCGGCACCCGGGAGCCCGGCGCGATCTGGCTGACCTGCCGCACCAGCACCTCCGGCATCCAGATCGCCACGGCCGCGCGGACGACCGTCACCGGCCTCCCCCCGGTCACCTCCGTGCTCCGCCCCGCCCGCCGCCGTGCCGTCCACCGACTGGTCCTGCCGCTCACCCCCGGCCGGCCGGTCACCGTGGACAAGACCGTGGCCCTGCACACCTCGCGCGACACCGCGATCGGCGACCCGCTCGGCGCGGCGGTCGACCGGGCCGTCACGGCGCCGGACTTCCCGGACCTGCTGGACTCCCACACCGCCGCGTGGGAGCGACTGTGGCGGCGGGCCGAGCTCCACGTCCCCGGCCGGGCCGGCCGCGTGCTGCGGCTCCACCTCTTCCACCTCCTGCAGACGCTGTCCCCGCACACCGCGGACCTGGACGTGGGCGTCCCGGCGCGGGGACTGCACGGCGAGGCGTACCGCGGGCATGTCTTCTGGGACGAGCTGTTCGTCCTGCCGTACCTCAACCTGCACTTCCCCGAGGTCTCACGCGCCCTGCTGGACTACCGGTACCGGCGTCTGCCCCGGGCCGTCCGGGCGGCCGCCGAGGCCGGCCGGACCGGGGCGATGTACCCCTGGCAGAGCGGCAGCGACGGTCGCGAGGAGAGCCAGGAGTGGCACCTGAACCCCGCCTCGGGACGCTGGCTGCCCGACCACTCCCGGCTCCAGCACCACGTGGGCTCGGCGATCGCCTACAACATCTGGCGGTACTGCGAGGCCACCGGCGACACGGAGTACCTGCACACCAGGGGCGCGGAGATGCTCCTGCAGATCGCCCGGTTCTGGGCCGGGCTCGCGACCCTCGACCCCGGCACGGGCCGCTACCGCGTCCGGGGCGTGGTCGGCCCCGACGAGTACCACGACGCCTACCCCGGCGCCGCCCGCCCGGGCCTGGACGACAACGCCTATACGAACGTCACCGCCGCCTGGGTCCTCGTCCGCGCCCTGGACCTCCTGCGGCGCCTGCCCGCCTGGCGCCGCGACGAACTGTGCGACCGGATCCGGCTGGACGCCGAGGAACCCCTGCGGTGGGACGAGATCTCCCGACGGTTGCGGGTCCCCTTCCACCAGGGCGTCATCAGCCAGTTCGAGGGGTACGGCGATCTCGCCGAGCTCGACTGGGACGCCTACCGGGCCCGGTACGCCGACATCCGGCGCCTGGACCGGATCCTGGAGGCCGAGGGCGACAGCGTCAACCGCTACCGGGCGTCCAAGCAGGCCGACGTCCTCATGCTCGGCCATCTGTTCCCGCCCGCCGAACTGCGCGAGCTGTTCCGGCGCCTCGGCCACGACGTGGACGACGAGGTCTGGCACAGGACGGTCGACCACTATCTGCGGCGCACCAGCCACGGCTCCACCCTCAGCGGACTGGTCCACGGACTGGTGCTCGCCAGAGCCCGGCGGGCCGAGGCGTGGCAGTACGTCCAGGAGGCCCTGGAGGCCGACGTCGCCGACCTCCAGGGCGGTACGACCGGCGAAGGCATCCATCTCGGCGCGATGGCGGGGACCCTGGACCTGGTCCAGCGCGGTCTGACCGGACTGGAGAGCCGCGAGGACGCCCTCCGGTTCGACCCGGTCCCCCTGCCGGCGCTCTCCGAGTACGGCTTCTCGCTGCGCTACCGCGGTCACTGGGGCGTGAGTGTGCGACGCCGCGGCGGTGAGCTGCGGATCGGCGTGCCCGACTCGGCGGAGTCGCCGCTGCGCGTGCTGCTGCCGGACCGGGCCGTGACCGTCGCACCCGGGGAGACCCGCACGCTCGCGGTGCCGGCGAGCTGAGGAGAAGCGGATGAAGTGGCTGATCTCCCTCCTCGGCGCCGGGCTGGTGATGGTCACCCTGCGGGATCTGTTCCACACGCTCTGGCACCCCACCCGCCACGGCGGTCTCAGCCGCCTGGTGATGACGGGGCTGTGGCGGCTCGCCAAGCGCGTCCGCTCCCGGGGGCGGGTGGCCGGTCTCGTCGGACCGCTCGCCATGGTCACCGTGGTGGGCATGTGGGCCTTCACCGTCGTCCTCGGCTGGGCGATCGTCTACTGGCCCCACATGCCGGGGGCGTTCACCTTCTCCTCCGGGTCCAAGGCGGCGCAGGAGCCGGCGCTGCTGGACTCCGTGTATCTGTCCCTCGTCACGGTCGCGACGCTGGGACTGGGCGACATCGCCCCCGACGAGGGCTGGCTGCGCCTCGTCTCCCCCCTCGAGGCCCTCGTCGGCTTCGCCCTGCTGACGGCCACCGTCTCGTGGGTGCTGGAGATCTTTCCGGCACTGACCCGCCGTAGGGTCCTGGCCATCCGGCTGGCCCTGCTGCGCGAGGCGCGGCCGACGGACCGGCAACTCGACTGCACGGCGGGCGCACTGCTCCTGGACAGCCTGGCCTCGGACGTCGTACGCGTCCGGATCGACTTCACCCAGTACGCCGAGGCCTACTACTTCCACGACGGCGAGGACCACTCCTCACTGGCGGCCATGATCGGCCACGCCGCCGTCCTGGCCCGGCACGGCCGGTCGGCGCGGCTGCCGGAGGTCCGCCTGGCGGCCGACCTGCTCACCGGCGCCCTGGAGGACCTCGCCACCGTCCTCGACGAACGCTTCCTCCACACGCACGGCCCTCCGGCGGAGGTCTTCGCCGCCTACGCCGCCGACCACGGCCGCCCGGTCACCCCCGGGGGGTCACCCCTGGGGTGAAGGGCATGTCGATCACCACACCCTCGACCACGTCAGCGCCTCAATCACGCGACCGCCAGCAGACTGCCCTGGCGGTGCGGCGCACCGTTCCGTGACCCATGTCGCGTCCGGCGGCCCGCTCAGCCGGCCACGGGAATCTCCAGCCGGGCCGCGACGGTGGTGAGGGCCTCACCCAGCGGGAGCGCGACCCGGGTCAGCGCGTGCCGGTCGCCCCGGGTCGGGTCGCGGTTGACGATCAGCACCGGCTTCCCGGCCTGCGCCGCCTCGCGGACGAACCGGAGCCCGGACATCACCGTCAGTGAGGACCCCAGGACCAGCAGCCCGGTCGCCTCCTGGACCAGCCGTCGGCAGTGCTCGACCCGTCGCGGCGGAACGGACTCGCCGAAGAACACCACGTCCGGCTTGAGGATGCCGCCGCAGTCCGCGCAGGGCACCACCTGGAAGTCCCCCACCTGGTCGTCGGTGAGGTCGGCATCGCCGTCCGGGTTGATTCCGGCGGCCACCGGCGCGAAGTCCGCGTTGGCCTCCTCCAGTCGCCGGGCGAGTTCCCGGCGCGGGCTCGAGGCGCCGCAGGACAGACAGACGACCCGGGCCAGGCTCCCGTGGAGCTCCACGACGTCCTCGCTGCCGGCGGCCTGGTGCAGACCGTCGACGTTCTGGGTGATCACCCCCGTGACCAGCCCGTGCCGCCCGAACGCGGCCACCGCCCGATGCCCGGCGTTGGGCCGGGCGCGGCCGAAGGCGCGCCAGCCGAGATGGCTGCGTGCCCAGTACCGGCGCCGCGCCTGCGCTCCCGCGGTGAAGTCCTGATAGGTCATCGGGGTGTGCCGGCTCAGACTCCCGCCCTCGCCCCGGTAGTCGGGGATGCCCGACTCCGTGGACAGGCCCGCCCCGCTCAGCACCAGCAGACCGCCGGTGCGCAGGGCGGCCACGACCGGCTCCAGGTCCGTGGTGCCCGGCGGCAGTCCCTCGTCGGGGGTCCAGCTCAGAGTGGGGCGCGTGCGCATGGCGCCAGCGTACGGAACCACGGGGCACCCGCCCCACCGGTTGAGATGACCGGCGGGCAGGCAGACAGTGGGAGGCATGAGCCGTCATCGACGTCCACCGCCCAGATCCCGGTGGATCGCGGGTGCGGCAGCCGTCGTCCTGGTGGGGGGCGGCCTCGGCATCTGGGCGCTCGCGGCGTCCGACGACGGCACCCCCCGACCGGCGCCGTCGGCCTCCCACGACCTGTCCCTGCCGACACCCGTCCCCCCGCCCACACGGACGGCCACCCCGCAGACCTCCAGTACGTCGCGTCCCGCGCCCACGGACACCCGGAGCTCCCGGCCGCCGACGGCACCGGGGCACCCCACGCACACCGCCGACCGCGCGAGCCCCGGACATGTGTCCTCGCTCTCGCCGGAGTCCGTCGCGCCGCCGCCGACGGCGACGCCGGTGCCGTCCGGCGCGCCCGCCCGGTCGCCCCACCCGGCGCTCACCGCGACGGCGGTGCCCCGGCCGACGCCGACCGCGCCGGCGCCGTCCACGACCCCGGCGGCGACACCGTCGCCGACCGTCGCGAGCAGCGCGGCGACGACCACCTGGTTCACGTCTTCGGCGGCCGAGGCCGCGGCCCGGCGCATGGCCGCCGCGGGGACGGTCGGCGATCCGGCGTGCTCACTGTCCGCGCAGGGCGACCCCGACCCGCGGCTCGTGCCGCAGGGCGGCCGCATCGGCGTCGGCACCTTCGACGGCTACTGGTGTCTGATCTGGTAGAAGCCACGGAGTGAACCGGCCGATGTGACGCACGCCATACGCCCGTCCGTCCGATCTTGGAATGCGCGCGCCCCCGACGCCGCTGGATCTTATGGGCCCTCCCTGTCCGGGGGGCGCACCGGGCGATGGCGGCCGGAGCGAAGGGCCACCGGAGCGGGACGAGATCGGTCCCCGGTCCGCTCCGCCGCATCCCGTTCGCCGCCGCTGAAAGGTACTCCCGCTCCATGCCCCTGGCTCTGCTGTCCCTCGCCGCCGTCGCGTTCGGCATCGGTACGACCGAATTCGCCACGATGGGACTGCTTCCCCAGATCGCCGACGGCGTCGGCGTGTCCGTCCCGCAGGCCGGCAACGTCGTCTCCGCCTACGCGCTCGGCGTGGTCGTCGGCGCTCCTGTCCTGACGGGCATCGGCGCCCGCGTCCCCCACAAGCGGCTCCTGCTCCTGCTGTCCGGACTCTTCGTGATCGGCAACGTCGCGTCCGCCCTCGCTCCCACCTTCGGCCTGCTGTTCGCGGCCCGCTTCCTGGCCGGCCTGCCGCACGGAGCCCTGTTCGGCGTGGGAGCCGTCGTGGCCTCCCGGCTGGTCGCCCCCGACCGGGCCGGGCGTGCCGTGTCGAGGATGTTCCTGGGCCTCACCGTCGCCAACATCGTCGGCGTCCCGGCCGGCACGGCGCTCGGACAGCAACTCGGCTGGCGTTACGCCTACTGCGCGGTCGCCGTCATCGGTCTGATCGCCCTCGCCGCGCTGGCCGCCTTCGTGCCCGACCAGCCGCGCGGCCCCCAGGCGGGCATCCGTCACGAACTGCGCGCGATGGGGGACAGGCAGGTCGCCCTCGGACTGGCCACCGCCGTCGTCGGATTCGGCGGTTTCTTCGCCGTCTACAGCTATCTGGTGCCGATCCTGACGCATCTGACGGGCCTCTCGGACTCCTCGACCACCCTGGTCCTCGCGCTCTACGGCGGCGGCATGACCCTGGGCACCCTGATCGCGGGCCCGCTGACGGACCGCGCCCTGCGTCCGACGCTGTACGGCGGGCTCGCCCTGCTCGGGACGACCCTGGTGGTGTTCTACTTCACGGTCCACAGCACCGTGCCCGCCCTGCTGACCCTCGTCGTCATGGGCGCGATGGGCGCGCTCGTCACCACGCCCGTGCAGATGCTGCTCATGGCCAAGGCGAAGGACGCCCCGACGATGGCGGCGGCCTCCAACCACTCCGCCTTCAACCTGGCCAACGCGGGCGGCGCCTGGCTCGGCGGTCTGGCCATCTCGGCCGGCTGGGGCTGGGCCTCGCCCGCCCTGGTCGGCGCGGCCCTCGCCGCCGCGGGCCTCGGCCTCGCCTTCACCGGCGGCGTCATGGACCGCGGTGGCGCACGCTCCGAGGTGATCACGTCGTCGGAGAAGAACGCCTCGACGGAGGCCGGGTCGGTGGCGGCGCGCTGAACGGCGGCGCGCGGCCGTCAGCGGCGTCGTGCCCGCTCAGAAACTCGGTACCCGCGTCAGCAGGACGGCCAGGCGGTCCGCCGGCTCGAACAGAGGAGCCAGCCGGGCGTACTCGGCGGCGGGCCCGGTCAGCGGGGTGAGCCTGCGTGAGGGTGAGCACAGCGTCTGCAGGGCGAGGCCGCGGCCGGCGATGGCGTGGTGCAGGGACCACAGGACGGGGACGGTGATGTTGACCGGCTCCGGCCCGCAGGAGACGAGGGCCACGGCGCCCCGCAGATGCTCCGTGGCCGCGACCGCGTCGACGAGGTCGGAGAAGGGGGCGGTGAGGTCGGCCAGCAGCGCCGTGGGAACCGCGCCCGGCGGCATCGGACGGCAGACCAGGTCGCACTTGGTGAAGGTGAGGACGAGCGGGGTGAGCTGACGGCCCCGCTCGGCCAGGGCCTGCCGCAGCCGGTGGGCCGTCCGGCGCATCTCGGCACGGTAGGCGCCGTCTTCGAGGAGCTGCGGGGCCTCGGCGAACAGGACGATCCCGTCGGCGGTCAGGACCTGCCCGCTCGGCTTCGCGCCGGGGCCGGTGACGAGGTCGTGATGCTCGTGCCAGCGCAGGGTCACCGCGGCCCGGCCGTGGAACCGCAGGACGAGTTCCAGGACCGGCAGATTCTCGGTGCGGGGCGGCGGGTGGCCCGCCAGCACGTACTCGGCGGCGCGGGTGAGGGCCTCGTGGTCGGCCGCCGCCCGGGCGTCCAGACCGAACCCGTGGATGCCGTCCCGCATGGCCGCGTACATCAGCGACAGGTAACTGGTCTTCCCGACGCCGTGGTGGCCCAGCATGACGAAGTCCATCGGTCTCCTTCGGAGGGCCATGTCGGTATGTCGCCATGGTGACGGGCAAGCGCGCGGGGAAAGCGGTCAGATGACGGGATGCGGAGCGGACCGGCCGCACGGCCGCACGAGGGAAATCGGTTGTATGTGCTAACTCATCCGTCTGATGCTCATACAAGCGGTTCTTGCGCTATTTTCCTCACCGACCCATGCCGCCCGCCCGGGGAGTCGCGGCCGGTCAGGGGTGAGGGGGAGATTCCGTGTTGGCGCATTCCAGAGACAGAGCCCGTTCCGCGGGCCGGTGGCCCCAGGGCACCTTCATGTTCCATCTGCACCCCGACGACCGGGACGCCTTACTCACGCGCGGCCGCGTCGTGCGGTACGACACCGGTGACGTCCTCATCCGGGAGGGAAGTACCGACACGTCCGTCCTGCTGCTCCTCGACGGCTGTGTCAAGGTCGTCGGCGTCGCCGAGGACGGGGGCACCACCCTGCTCGCCCTGCGGGTGCGAGGGGAAATCGTGGGGGAGATCTCCGCGCTCGACGGCCAGCCGCGGTCGGCCACGGTGATCGCCGCCCGGCCCACGGTCACGCGCACGCTCACCGGCGCGGCGTTCCGCGAACTCCTGCGGGAACGCAGCGGGGTGGCCGACGTCGTGCAACGGTCCGTCCTCGCCAAACTGCGCGGCGCCACCCGCTACCGGATCGACGGCAGCAGCGGCAGCGCCGCCGTCCGGCTCGCCCGGGCACTCGACAACCTGGTGCGCAGCTACGCCCGTGCCGTCCCCGAAGGGCTGAGGATCGACGTGCCGCTCACCCACGCTGATCTCGCCGCACTGGCCGGGGTGTCCGAGGCGAGCGTGCAGCGCGCCCTGCGCAGCCTGCGGGCCGCCGGCGCGGTGACGACGAAGTACCGCATGGTCGTGATCCGCGATCAGGACATCCTGCGTGCCATCGCGGGCCAGAGCTGCAGGCCCGTCGCCCCCGACGGTGAGCCGGCCGTGGGCGGGGCCGGGCCCAGGCCGCCGCGTCCGAAACGAGCCGGACCGGTGCCCCCGACCGCTCTCGACCCCGCACGGCCCGAGCACGACGGGGACGCCCTGCCCGACGCGGGCTGACCAAACCGTCTGCCACGGCGGGGAGTTGCTCCGGCGGATTGCCGCGAAAGCGTCACCTGACCGGATCCGGCCGCCCCGCCGGTCCGACAGTGGACCGGTGAGAGTCGGCCACGCAGGGGAGGCGCGGGGTGAAACTTGGCGGGGGGAATCCGTTCCGGCCGCGGCGGCGTACCGCGGCGGCACGTACGGAGCCGGTACGGCCCACATACCGCCGGCGCGCCGCGCTGGCGGACGAACTCACGGAACTCGCGGAGCACCCGAGACTCGCCCCGCACAGCGGCGCCCTACGGGAACTGGCCGACGCCGTACGCCGGGACAGGGACCTCGAGGTGTGGGCCGGGGGCAGCCTGGTCGCCGCCTACGGCGGGCCCGACGCGCTCGTCGACGCGGGCGGCGGCGGACGACGGCTGGGGCCGCTCGCGGCGGCCCTCGTCTTCGTGCCCCTGCTCATCACCTGGGTGGGACTGGGCGCCGCCACCTGGGCGAACCGGAGGATGAGGGATCAGGACAGCGACACCGAGGGCACCTTTCTGACGCTCTGGCAGCAGGGGTTCGACGGGCACCTGTGGCCCTTTCTGCGCTTCGACATGATGGCCCTGTGGACGGTGCTCTCCCTGGCCGCCCTCGCCACCACCACCCTGCTGCGGCAGCGCTGGGAACAACGGGACGAGCAGGAACGGCTCGTTCTCTCCCGGCGGCTGTCCGGGGCCCTCGCCCAGACGGAGGCGCTCGCCGCCCGTGCCGCGGTCGCGTCGCCCCGTCGTTTCACCGAGGAACTCCAGGGCGCGGCCACGCAGTTGCACGGCCTCGTCGCGCAGGCCGTCGGCCTGGAGGCCGGAGCCCGCGCCGTGGTCACCCAGGCCGACGGCGCGGTGAGCCGGGCCGCGCAGGCGCTGACCGCCATGGAGTCCGCGCTCGCCGCCGTGCGCTCCGGCGCCTCCGAGGTACGCGTCGCCGTGCAGGGAGCGGCGACGGCCGCGGAGGCGGTGGCCAGGGGAGCCGACGGCATCAGCAGCGGTCTGTCCGGCTCGGTGACCCTTCTGCATGACGCGGTCGCCGAGGCGGGCCGTGCCGCCGCCGACCGGATCGGCGCCGCGGGGGACTCCGTCGCCGCCCGGTTCGACGCCGCCGCCCGCGCGGCGGAGGCACGCGAGACGACGGTCGCCGAACAGGCGGCGGCCCTGCTCGAACGCGTCGGCGCCGACGCGAGGGCCTCGATCGACCGGACCTCGGCCTCCCTGACCGAGTCGTCCCGGACCCTGACCTCGACGGTGCGCGGACTGGACGGGACCATGGCCGCACTGCCCTCGGCGCTGGAGACGTCGGCCGCCGACGGCGCCGACCGCATCGGCACGGCGTACGACATGGCCGTCACCGCCCTGGCGTCCTCCCTGCGCCGCGAGGTCCGTCAGGTCTCCGACGAACTCGCCGACCGCATCACCCAGTTGCAGGTGGCGGTGGCCGCCCGGGAGAGCGAGCGGGAGAAGACACACCGGGGACACGACCTGGCGGAGGAACGACTGCGCGCCACCCTGGCCGAGTTCGAGGAGACGCTGCGCCGGGTCACGGTGAGCCTCCGCGAGGCGGTCTTGGCCGCGGACCCCGGCGCCCCCGGCCGGTCGGCCGGCCCCCCGGCCCACCGGCCCTCCCGGCCCACGCCGTCACCCCGGACGGCACCCGCCCCCACGGACGACGTCTTCGACGAACGGGCGGGGGATGCCGTAGGGCAGGGGGACAGCAGGGTAGGGCAGGCGGATGGCAGCCGTGGCGGAGGTGCGGGGGATGCCGTAGGGCAGGCGGACGGCAACCGTGGCGGAGGGGCGGGGGATGCCGTAGGGCAGGCGGACGGCAGCCGGGGTGGACGTGCGGGGGATGCCGTAGGGCAGGGGGACGCCAACCGTGGTGGAGGGGCGGGGGATGCCGTAGGGCAGGCGGAAGACAGCCATGGCGGACGGGCGGGGGACGCCCTACGTCAGCCGGACGGCAGCCGTGGCGGACGGGCGGGGGATGCCGTGCGGCGGGCGGACGGCAACCGCTCCGACGGGCACACGACCGGGGAGCCGGCCGAGCGTGCCGCCCTCGCGGCCGGGACGCCTGCGGTGCCCGCCGGCGCGGAAGCGCGCCCGCACGGGGACGGCGGCGGGTCCCGGCCGGCCGGAGCGGAACAGGGCGTCGGCACCGGGAATCGGGAGACCCCCCGATGAGGCGGTCCGGGCGGACCCCGACGCCGTATCTCGCGGGATGGCTCTTCGCCGACCTGCTGCTCGTCCTGGTGCTGGTGGTGCTCGGCAGCCAGCCCGGCACGACGGAACAGTCCGACGACGCGGGGCCGACACCGAGCACGACCGCCTCCGCGGCAACCGGCCGCACCCCCCGACCGACCGCCTCGCCCCCGGCCCCCCGCGCCTCACGGCCCGCCGGACTGGATCCCGTCACCCGTTCGATCACCGTCCGCGCCGACGCCGAAGCGGTCATCGCGGGAACCGCGGGCGCCGTCGCCTCGGTCCGGCGTCAGGTCGACCGCCGGATCGGGCCGTACCGAGGACGGACCGCCGCGTTCGTCATGGTCTTCGCCACCGTCCACACCTCCGGAGGCGGCGTCGACACCGCCCGCAGCGACGTCTACGCCACCGCCGTCGCCCGGCTGCTGCCCAGGATCGCCCCGGAATTCTTCCCGCCCTACGACGAGAAGATCATCCGCGGCTACCACGACAGCAGCTTCCGCATCGCCTCGGGGACGGCGCGGATCGAACTGTTCTTCCTCCAGCGGTGACCGGCCGGAACCCACCCGCCCCGCCGACCCGCCGCACCCACCACAGCCAAACGGAGCGTGGAGCACTGTGACCGCCTTCAAGAAGCAACCGACCCTGGCCGATCTGCGCGAGTTCGCCGGCCGGACCCTGACCGTGCTGAGCGGGCTGGACATGCCGGACGTCCCCGAGGCGCACGCGTCGCGCGACCGGGCCCAGGCGCTCGCCTCCGAACTGGAGTCCCGGCTCGCCGCCCCCGTCACCATCGGTGTCGTCGGCGAGTACTCGGTCGGCAAGTCCCTGCTCCTGGGCACCCTGCTCGGCAAGCCCGACCTGCTGCCCGTCGAGGCCGGCCCCAGCACCGGGAACATCACCGTCCTCGAACTGACCCGGGGCGAGCCGGGCAAGCCGACCGAGAAGGCGGACATCGCCGAGGTCACCTTCCTCACCGAGCCCAGACTCGCCGAGTGCGTGGGCGCCATGCTGGAGGAACTCGTCCGCGCCCTGGACGAACGGCACCCGCACCTCGGCGCCGGCATCGCGCTCGGCGGATACAACCCGGTGACCGACCCCCGCGGATGGGCGCCCTTCGAGACGTGGTACCCGCGCCTGTGGCCGGCCTCGGGTGAATCCGGCACCCACCAGGCCATCGGCGCGGTCCACCGGGACACGGTCACCGAACTCTGCCGGATCCGTGACGCGGCCCTCAGTCAGCGCGACCTCCTCGGCATCCCGGTCGGCGTCGCCACGGCCGTGATGGACGAGGCGCTCCGGCTGGAGGCCGCCCAGCGCACCCCGGAGCACCCGCCCAAGCGCCAGGTGCGGCCCTTCGACACGGCCCAGCTCAGGCACCCCGTGCCGGACACCGCCAAGGAGGCCATGCGCCGGGCCTTCCCCCTCGTGGAGAAGGTGACCCTGAAGGTGACGGTCTCCCCCGACCACTGGGACCTGGCCGGACTGATCTCGGACGACACCCCCGTGCGGTTGATGGACTTCCCCGGCATCAACGCCGCGGGCTCCGCCGGCCGCGACACCTTCCTCAGCCGGCGCGAGATGGTGTCCGTCCACACCATCCTGCTCGTCATCAACGCGGTGCGCCCCGAATCCAAGGGCGCCTCCGCCTTCTGGGACATGCTCACCGCCGACGGCCGCACACCCCAGGCCCTCGCCAGCGCCGCCCTCGTCGCGGCGAACGCCTTCGACCGGGTCGGGCCGCCCGCCCTGAGCGCCGTACCGGACGGACCACTGCCCTTGCGCCACCTGCTCGCCCACTCCGCCGAGATCAACGGCATCCACGTCTACGGCAACAAGTTCGTCCAGCACCGCGAGAACGGGATCGTCGTCGTCTCCTCCATCTCCGCGATCCGCGCCTACCAACTGCCGTACACCCGGACGTCCGACGAGACCAGGGCACGCATCCGCAAGGCGCTGGAGGACCTCGACGCACCGGGGGCCAAACGCTGGGAGGCCGTCGCGGGACGGCTGCGCCAGGCCGACGAGGCCAACCCGTGGACGGACCGGCTGCGCGCCTACGACAGCGACGGCGGCGTCGAACGGCTGCGCCGTCTCGTCGAGAACCACGTCCAGGAGCACGGCCTCGACCAGAAGCTGGAGCGCGCGCTCGGCTCCCACCGCAGACTCTGGCGTGAGCTGGGCGTGCTGCGCTCCCGGCTCCGCCGGGCCAGGGGCACCCAGACACCGGAGGAGTACCGTGAACTTGCCGCCAGAATAGGGGAGTTCCGCGAACTGCTGGGCCGGATCCTGCCCATGCTGTACCAGCTCAGGTCCACCGTGAGCCACCGGGACGGCCCGGACGACGGCGAAGCGGCCGCGGACCTCGGCGGACGCCCGCCGCAGCGCGAGGAGATCGCCGCGTCGGTGCGCGACGACGTCTTCGACTGGCGCGAGTGGCAGGAACTGCTGGGCCGGGCCGAACGCGACGGTCACCATCTGGTGCCGCGCAGCAGGCCGCCCTCCAGCACGGGCATCACCCTGCTGCTCCCGCCGGGCCAGGCCGCCACGGCGGCGCAGGAATCCGCGGCCCCCGAGGACTCGGCGGACGCGACGACCGCCTTCCTGGAGCGGTTCCGCGGCCTCGTGGACCGGCGCGCGGCCGAAGGCCAGGAACAGCTGAGGGTCTGGCTGGAGGGCTGGGCGGCGCACTGGCAGGACGAGTTCGGGCCGCTGCGCGAATGGATGGCCGACCCGGAGTCCTACAAACTGCTGCACGACCTCTTCGTCCGGCTCCGCGGCGGTGAGGGCCTGGCCGCCCGGCAACTGCAGCACCTGTGGACCGCGCTCAACCCGGACGCGGTACGGCCGCAGCTCGAGGAACTCATGATCGTGCCCGGGCCCACGCCGCAGGAGCAGGAGAACCGGTTCCCGATGCGGGCCCCGCACGCCCTGCCCTGGCACCACCGCATGCCCAGGCTCGACGACCAGCGTTCCGAGGAGCGCGAGCGCCACCCGCTGCTCGTCGTGCAGTTGCGGCAGCACACGGCCGACGCCGCTGCCCGGCTCGTCACCGAGCACCTCGGGCAGGCACTCGGCCGGATCGAGAAGGACCTGCTCGGGCTCTACGCGCAGGCCACCGCCTTCCTGCCCCTGGAGAGCGAGATCCGCCCGCCCCGGGGACCGCGCGCCACCGGCACCGGCCCGGCGGGTGACCTCCCCGCGACGGACGAGGGTCCGCACGAGGACCCGCTCGACACCCTGATCCGAGACTGGAGCGCCGAGTGACATGAGTGACGAACTGACCGTAGCCTTCGACCTCCCGCACAGTGGCCCGGCCTCCGGTGTCGTCCCGCTCGGCCGCCGGCAGTTCCGGTTGCACACCGGCCCGGACGGCATCCTCCTGCCCGACGTCTTCCTCCGGCCGGAGGAGCAGAACGGCGGCAGCCGCCTGGTCACCGTCCACCTGCCCGCCCGTATCGAGGTCATCACCCCCAGCGGCGGACTGGTGCCGGCCCACCTCGCCCAGGCCCTGGTGGACTGCTGGGTACCGCAGGAGTACACCTCCCTCAGCGTGGACGGGCCGCGCAAGCTGTCCGCCGACACGCCCCTGCCGACCGCCCTCGTCCACCCCGCCGGCGCACCGCCCGCACCGGACGAGGAACGGCTGCGGCTGGAGGTGCTGTGGAGCGTGGACTTCTCGTCCGACCAGCACGCGGGCACCGCACGGGGCCGCGTCCTGCTGGAGTTCGCACCCCCGGGTGAGGAACCCGGCCCGCCCCCGCCGGTGGAGGACGACGACGACTTCCTCGTCCTGCGCGATGTCACCAGCACCACCCACGAACACGAGTTCGTCGTCGTGGACTTCGGCACCACCGCGTCCACGGCGACCCTGCACGACCCGACGCGGATCAAGGCCCGGCTGGTCGACGAGGCGCAGTCCGGCTCCCTCGCGGCCCACCTCGCCGATCTGCTGGCACCGCCCCCGGAGGCGCCCGCCGAGTGGCGCAAGGACGTGGAGGCCCTGCTCGCCGCGAAGCTCCCGCTGCCCCGCCGGGGCACGGAGATCCAGGGCGCCGACGCACTGGCCAGGCTGGACGACGTCGACGTCGCGGACGCACTCCTGCTGCGCGTGGAGGCTCTGCGGGAACAGGCCGCACCCGAGGTCAAACACTGGCTGAACCACCGCCTGTACCGCGCCTACGCCTCCGTCATCGGGACCCCGCCCCTGCACCGCCACGGACTGCATCCCGTCCACTACCAGGACGACTCCGGCCAGCTCACCACGGCCCCCGCCAGCACCCTGCGGGAGACGGAGTACCCCGACGGTGACCCGCCGCCCCACCCCGCCGCCCGCCGTTTCGCCCTGTACGGGAACCTGACCGGCATCAAGCGGGCGGCCCTGCGGCTGACCCCGGAACCCGTGGTGGGGTCGGACCTGTCGGCCGATCATCTGGCCCAGCACATGTACCTGCTGCTGGTCGACGGCGCCGAACAGATCACGTACGACCCGGTGCCCGACACCATCAGCCGCATGGCCACCGTCGTCGTGACGTACCCGACCACCGTCCTGCCCGAGGTCAAGGAGAAGCTCGGCAAGCTCGTCCGCGCGGCCCTGGGCGGCCCCCGCGTCGTCATGGACTACGACGAGGGACTGGCGGCCGGACTGTTCTTCCTCATGCGGGACCTGACCGACAACCTCAACGCCGGCCTGGAGGCGCTGCGTTCGCGCTGCCGTCGCGTCGGGGACGACCCGCCCACCTGGCAACGCGTCATGCTGGTGATCGACATCGGCGGCGGCACCACCGACATCGCCCTGCTCCGGCTGACCCTGGTCGACCAGACCCCCGAACTCCCCTCCGCCCAGGAATTCGTCGCCGGCCGCGCCTACCGCCTGGAACCCGAACTCCTCGGCTCCACCGGCCACGAACGGCTCGGCGGCGACCTGCTGACCCTCCAGGTCTTCTACTGGATCAAGGCCAGGCTGGTGGACGAACTGAGGCCCCCCGCGCGCCGGCCCGGACCGGACACGACCGGCGCCGACACGGACGAGGAGGGCCCCGCACCGGACCCGGACACCGACGACAGGCCCCGGCGCGGCTACGCCGAGACGGTGGTCGAACAGGCCGCCGACCAACTCGACACCCTGGTCTCCGCCGAGGTGGGCAGGGTCCTCGCGGAGGCGTTGCCGACCGACTGGGCCGGAGTGGAGGACCCGGTCGAGCGCGGCAAGCGCAAGAACCGCTTCGACATGCTGTGGCGGCTCGCGGAACAGAAGAAGCGTGAACTCGGCGCGGCCGACGCGGCCCAGGCCGTTCTCCAGCCCGACAAAATCGCCAACATCCTCAACGCGGCCCCGCACCGGCTCAGCGAGGTCCGCGAGCCGATCACCCTGGACGCCGCGCAGTTCACCAAACTCGTCCAGCCCGTGCTGCGGCGGGCCGCGGCACTCGGCGCGGACCTGGTCCGCAGCTCCTTCCGGCGCATCCGGGAGGAGAACGCGCGACGGCGCGAGCAGGGACTGCCCGAACTGCCCGAGCCACGGCTCGACCAGGTGGTGCTGTCCGGCCGCACCAGCCGGATGGCGCTGCTCGCCGAGCAGGTCGAGGCGGCGCTGCGACAGGACGAGGGCGACGGCGACGGCGAGGACGCACCCGGCTGGTACGAGGCCACCCAACTGTCGGCGGAGACCGCCTACGCCAAGCAGGCGACCTCGCTCGGCGCGGCCTGGGCGCACGCCGTGCGCAACCTCTCCGGACAGATCGACCACCACCACACCAAGGGCGGACGGACCGAGGCCACCGTCCGGCTGAGCGACCTCGACATCCGGCTCCAGGGCCTCTTCTCCAGCCTCCCGGCCGACTTCGGCCCGCGCGGTCACATGGAGCGCGTCACCCCGCTGCTGCGGGCCGGCGACCCCTACGTCGAACTGGACAGCTCGGGGCGGCTCGGCGTGCGCACCGGCTGGAACCCGCTCAGCCGCGTCCTGGGCATCCACCGCTACATCGGACCCGGGGACTCCCTGCAATGGGGCGTGTTCGACCTGGCCCTCGCCGCGAGCGCGGAGGGCTTCACCCCCACCGCCTCCGTCTGGCGCCCGCCCAGCGGCAGCGAGCGCGGGGTGCGCTACCAGCTCGAACTGGACAACCGGCTCGTCCCGCACATCCTGCTGTGCAACGGCCCGGCCCGGCTGCTCGTCGAAGGACGGGCCCTCGAACTCGACGGCGCCGCCCCGGGCCTCGCCTTCGACCCGGACCTGCCGAGCTGCTCCGTGCCCGGCCGGATCTGTGTGAGGGCCGGCACGGACGACGACAGCGGTGCACGACGGCTCGTCGAGGTGTTCCCGCCCACGCCGGCCCTGGACGGAGAGGCGGCGGTGTCACCGGCCGGCTATCTGCCGGAGTCCTTCCACGAGTCGCTCGACCTGCACGAGCTGCCCCAGCCGGGACGCAGCGCACCCATCACCGTGCCCCCCGAAGAGGCCAACGGCACCTTCACCTACGAGTTCTTCCTCGACCGGGACGACGGCGCCCCCGTCCACCTCGGGTACCTCCCGGCCGTCCAGGACGGTCAGCACCACGCCACCCTCGACGTCCGCGGCCGGCTCCGGGTGCACCGCGGCGTCGTTCCCTACCTGCCCGCCGGGTCCCTGCGTCAGGTGGAGGACTTCCCCGGGCGGGTGCTGCGCGAGCGCATGGACCGGCCCACCACGCGGTTCAACCACCACTGGGACCCCAACAGCGGGAGGCACTGATGAACGACGTCGCCGCGGGCCCCGGCCGCCGGCACGATCTCACCGCGCCGCTCACCCGTCTCACCGAAGCGGCGTCCGTCGTCCTGGACCTGTCCACGGCGTCCGGCCGGGCCCTGTTCACCGCGCTGGCCGACTGCTGCCGGTCCCTCGGCGCGGTGTCCGTCTACGAGGAGCCGTACCGGAGCGACCCCCGCACGACCCTGGAGAACTTCGAACGGGTCCGGACCGCACTGCAATGGGTCCTGTACGAGGTCGCCGCACCCGCGGAGGGAAAGAGCGACGACCGGCCGGGCGTCACGCCGGACCCGCCCGCGCCACAGGAACGGGACGAGGAACCGGACGTGGAGCAGGACGAGGAACCGGACGGAGAACCGGACGGAGACCCGGACGAAGAGTCGGACGAAGCATCGGCCGTAGAACAGGAAGACGCGGAACAGGAAGACGGGGAGCAGGAAGACGCGGAGCAGGAAGACGCGGAGCAGGAAGACACGGAGCAGGAAGACGCCGAACAGAAACGGGACCCGGCGCCCTTCTCCGCGTCGGCGGACCCGCCCCGTGACCCGCGTCAGGACCTCGTGGACGCACTGACCGTCCTCGAAGGGGAGCTCTGGCGCGAGCAGGCCCGTCACCTGGGCAAGCCGCCCGCGAAGCGGCGGCCGGCCGGGGCGGCACGGCCTCCCGCGGAGCAGATCGCCGAGCTGTGGCGCCGCTTCCACCTGGCCCTGCTCCGGCTGCCCGCCGACGCCCGGCGCACCTGGCGCGGGCAGGCCGGACGGACCGCCGCCGACGCGGGCTTCGCCGTGGGCCAACGGGACTCCGACAACCCCGACGCCGTGATCCCCGCCCTGCCGGACGGGCTGTGCGACCCCCTGCTGCTGCCGCTCGACCTCGCCGACCCGGCCGGGGCCGCCGCCCGCGCGGCCCCGGACATCCTGCGCGAACTCGCCCTCACACCGGAGGAGACCCTCGCGCTGGACCCCGGCGACCCCCGGCTGGAGTGGGCGGCCCGCGCCGACCAGGCCCTGCGCCTCGTCGAACTCGACCCCGACCTGAGGGTCGCCCTCGTCCACGACGAGCAACCGGGCGGCCTCGCCCGGCGGGAGGCCCGCGAGACCTACCGCGCCGCGCTGCTGGGACATCTGCGCTCCGCGGGACAAGGGCTGCAGGAGGAAGGGTGGACTCCCGACCACCGGCTCGGCGCCGCGCACGAGCTCGACATGGTGCTCGGCGGACTCGTCCACGCCCGGCCCGCGGCCCCCGACAGCTGGTGGTACGAGTGGCGCACCCGGGTGTCACGGCTGCTGGTCCCGCTGGCCAGAGAGGCCAGGTACGAGGTGATCGTCCAGCGCCTGGACGAACTGCGGCGCGACGCGCTGAAGGACTGCACCGTCGCCGGGACCGTCAAGGGCGTCCCGGGGGCGGGCGAGCTGGAGGTGCAGTGGGTGGTGTGGACGCCGCTGCGGCCGTACGGGAACCTCGGGGACAACCGGCACCGCGGCCGGCTCGTCGTCCGTCCCGTCGACCCGCCGTCGCGGGGGTGAGCGATGACCGGTCCCTCCCCGCACCCTCCTCACCCCGTGCGCCCCACCCGCCCGCAGGACGGGATCCTTCCCGCGTGCCGGCTGCTGGCCGACTCCACCACCGGACGGGCGGGCGGTCTGTCCCACCGGCTGCTGGAGGATCTCGGCCTCCCGGAGGACCCCGGCACCCCGCCGGCCCCCGTCCTGCGCGTCGTCGTACTCCGCACGGACCCGGCACGGGCGCTGGTGCCCGTGCTGACCGGGGTCGCGCCGCCCGGACCGGCCGACGCGCCCGCCCCCGTGCCGCACGCCCTCCTCCATCGACCCGGCGCCGGGCCCGAGTTGCTGCTGTCGCCCGGGCGGCGGGACGTACTCGACCGGCTGGCCCGGCGTCTGCTGCGGCACCCGGACGCCCCGGGCCCCTACGAGACACTGACCTGGCTGCGGGTGCGGTGGGCCCAGGGCCGCCGCTCGTTCTTCAGGACGAGGTACACCGGCGAGGACGACATCGCCCGCGTCTGGCCCCGGATCCAGGACGTGACGGCCGCGGGCACCCGACTCGGCGTCCCGGCTGCCGAGACCCTCACCGGGGTCCCCGTGACCCTGGCGGCCGGATTCGCGGGCCCGCCGCTGCCGTGGGCGCTCGCCGAGGAGACCGGCGTCGGCGTGACGGTGACGGACCTGCCCGTCCCGCCCGGCGAAGCCGCAGCGGGCCCGGCGCGCGAGCTGCTCGCCGGCGCGCATCTGGTCGTCGTCGCCGCGGGGCACGCCCAACTGGCCGGCCGTGAACCGCTGCCCGCACCGTTCCGCCCCCTGCTGGCCGCGGCCGTCGGCGGACCGTGCCCCGCGCCCGTCGTGCTCGTCTCCGCCGTCACCCATCGGCGCGGCCTGGCCTTCCTGGACGCGCTCGGCGGATGGCTGCGCACCGTCGTCCCGGAGACCGCGGGGCCCGCCGCGTGGGGGCTGCCCGTGTACGCGGTGGGACCCGAACGCGCCCGGCATGCCCTGGCCGTCCTCAAGGGGCCGCAGGACCGGGGCACCCCCGCCCTCACCCGGGCCCGGGACGCGTGGCACACCTCCGGCATGCCGGAGGTGTGTACCGCCGTGCTCGGCCCGGCCCTGCGCGGGGCGCGTACGACGACGGCCGCACTCGGCACCCGGCGCCTGACCGCGGCACTGCGCGACATCCGGCTCGAAGCGGGCGAGGGAACCCACGGCACGCCCCGGACCGCGGCCGAGGCCCTCGCCTCGGACGTGCCGCCCGAGCGGTTGTGGAACGAACTGGACCGCTTCACGGCGGTGCCGCTGGCCGGACGCACCCTGCGCCGGCTGGAGCGGACCGCGACCGGCGAGGCGCCCGGTGGAGGCGCCGCACCGGGCGCCGGGCCCCGCCGACCGGAGGATCCGGCCGACCATCCCTACGACTCACGGGGAGCCACCACACCATGACCACCTGGCTGATCGTTCTTCTCGCGCTGTCCCTCGTGGTCGACGCCGTCCTCACGGTGCGTCTGCTCCGGCTGCGCCGCACACCCCCGCCACCCGTGTCCGCCCCCGTGCTCGAGCCGTCGGCCCAGGAACTCGGGGACCTTCGCGCGCAGTTGGCGGCGGCGCGACAGGAGACGGGCGCCGTCGAGGAGATGCTGCGGGGACGCAACCTGGAACTCGCGCGGCTGCGGGCGCTCTACAAGGAGACCCAGGACGCCCACGGCACCGAGGCCGAGTCCCCGGGACGCGAGGAGATCGCCGCCGCGCAGCGCCAGGTACGGGCCCTCCAGGACGTCGTACGCCAGGTCACGGGCGAGCGCGACGCGGCGCGGGCGGAGGCCGAGAAGGCCAGGCAGCGCCTGTCCGAGGCGGAGGCCCGCGGCGACGCCCCGTTCGGGCCGGACGAGGTGTCCCCGGCGATCCCGCGGCGCATTCCGCTCGGCCGGGACACGACGTCGGACAGCAGCGTCGACGGCGCCGACCTCGGGCCGGTCGTCGTACGGGCCGGGTCCGTGCGCGGGGACCGCTCACGGGACGAGGGCGAACACCGCCGCGACGCGGTCCTGCTGCGCTTCGCCGAGGAACTGCCCACCCCGACCCTGCTGAGCGTGGTGGCCGCCGGAACCCCGCACGGCCGCTGGACCCAGTCCGCGGCCGACCGCGCCTGCCGCAACCTCGCGGCCCAGGTGGCCCGATACGCGGAACCGCTCGGCCGGCGACTCTTCACGACGACGGACTCCTGCGACGACCTGGCCCCGCTGCTGCGGACGGCTTTCCAGGGCGTCGCCCACTCCATGCGGCTCCTGACCCGCGGCGAGGGCCCCGAAGGCGAGTCCGACGACTCCGCCCTCGGGGTGGCCGTGACCGCGCTGCTGTCCCGGCTCGGCGACAGCAGGCAGCGCGACCACGTCGTGTTCGGGGTGGGCGACGGCGCCCTGATGCTGCTGCGCGACGGCGCCTGGCACTCGCTGTTCACCCCCGGGACGACGGCGGCCGAACAGGGCCTGCGGATGCCCTCCGCCGCGGCACACGTGCGCTGCGCACGCGTGACGACCCGGCCCGGCGACCTCCTCGCCCTGTGCAGCGCCCCCATGGCGGAACTGCTGCTGCGCCCGGAGGCCGGCGCGTGGTTCGCCGGTCGGTGGGCGGGCCGCCAGCCCTATCTGACGACGTTCCTCTCCGAGGTCAACGTGCCCGCCCGGGTGGCCGGCGGAGACCGCAGCGTCGTCTGCCTGTGGGACTTCGGCGACGCCCGCGAGGCCCGGGCGGCCGCCTCATGACAGCAGGCGTCGGCCGCACCGGGACCCTCCCCGCCCGGCTCGTCTCCCTGCTCGCCGACGACCCGCCCGCGGGGACCGGCGAGCGGGAGGAGAACATCCTCGCGGTGGACTTCGGTACGTCCACCACCCGCGCCGTCCTCGTCGCCGCCGACGGCCGGGACCGGGTGGTCAAGGACCCCGTCAGCGGCTCCTGGCGCTGGGCGTCGGCGGTCTTCGCCGACGACGGCTCACTGCGCGTCGGAGCGGCGGCCCAGTCCGGACGGCATCTCGACCCGTCGCGCTACCTGCGGGAGTTCAAGCGGCTCCTCGGCGCGGCGGAGCCGGTGCGGCTCGGCGGCCTCACCGTGTCCTGCACGGACCTGGTGGCCCGGCTGCTCGCCGCCGTGCGCGACGAGGCACTCGCCCTGCTCCCGGCGGACGCCCGGCTGGCACGCGCCGTCGTCACCGTGCCCGCCGGATACGCGCCGGAGGGCATCCAGTGGTCCGCCATGCTCCAGGCCTGCGAGCGCGCCGGGTTCGAGGACACCGAACTGCTTCCCGAACCCGTGGCGGCGGCCCTGGGCAGCCCGCCCCCCGACCGCCCGCAGGCCGGTGCGACCGTGCTGGTCTACGACCTCGGCGGCGGCACCTTCGACACGGCCCTGCTGCGCTACGACGGTGAGCGCGCCGAACCGCCGCGGGTCCTCGGCCACGACGGCCTCGACGCCTGCGGCGGACGCGACATCGACGGCGCCCTGACGAGATGGCTGCGCGCGACCTGCGCGCGCTGGCTGGAGCCCCTGCTCGCCGACACCGAGGAGGCGGCCCCCGCCCGCGTCCTGGCCCTGACCGACTTCGCCCGCACGGTCAAACACCAGCTCAGCGGAGTGGACCTCGTCCAGGACCGGCTCTTCCCCGACTCACCGCCGGTCGCGGTCACCCGGGAGTGTCTCGCCGGCCTCAGCGAGCCGCTGATCGCCCGCACGGTGGAGTGCTGCCGGGCCCTGCTCCACCGCTGCGGGGTGGCCCCGGACGACGTCACCCACGTCCTGATGACCGGCGGCGGCTCCCGTATGCCGGCCGTCCACAGCGCCGTCCACACCGCCTGGCGGCGTCGGCCGGCCCGCGCCGAGGACCCCGACCTCGCGGTGGTGCTCGGCGCCCGGCTCTGGGCCACCCGGCAGCCCGTCAGACGGCTGACGGCCCGGCGGCCGCACCCGGGCACGGAGCCGCTGTCCTGGCACATCCCGGGCGGTTCCGCGCGGCTGGAACGCTGGTTGCGCGCACCGGGCGACGCCTACGACCGGGGCACCGCGCTCGCCCGCGTGCGACTGCCGGACGGCTCGCTGCACGACCTGACCGCCGCGGCCCCCGGCCGGCTGCTGCGCCGGCACGTCGCGCCCGCCCAGCGGGTGGCCGACGGCGACTGGCTGGTGACGAGCCGACGACCGCCCCGGGCCGGAGAACTGCCCGCACCGCCGCCGACACTGGCCGAACCGGCGGTGCCCGGCCCGGTGACGGCCGTGGCCTGGAGCCCCGACGCCCGCAGGCTCCACGCCGCCGGGGACGGATGGCTCCACACGGTCGACACCTCCTCCTGGACGGTGTCGGCCCCGTACCCGCAGGCCGGACGCGGGCGCTTCCTCGGCGTCGACACGCGCGGTGCGCACCTCGTGGTCCTGACCCGGCTGGGGGAACCCGCCGTCGTCGGCGCGGACGCACCCACCCCGGCCCGGGGGCTCGGCGGCGTCCCCCGTCCGGCGCCCGCACCGGGGCCCCTGGCCTGCGGTCCCCGTGGTCTGCTGGCGGTCGCCCGCGACGACGCGGCCGTCCACCTCTGCCGCCTGGGCACGGACGGGGCGGCGGGGGAGACCCTCACCGTGCGCGTACCGGCCGACGGCGGAGCGGACCCGTCCGCACGGATCAGGGGCCTCGCCTTCGACGCCGACGGGCGCCGTCTGACGGCCGTGAGCCGACTGGGCCGTACGCGGGGGCGGATCACCGTCTGGCGCGTCGACGACGGGGAACCGCTCATGGACCTTCGGCTCGACACCCCCGTCGAGAGGGTGGCGTCCGGCGGCGGACTGTTCGCCGTCACCGGCCCCGGATCCAGCGCCACCTCACCCTTCGGCCCCGAGGCGGCCCTATGGCTGGGGGAGTTCGACGCGGCCGGCGGCTCCCGTCCGGCCGCCGTCCCGGAACCGGCCCCCTCGGTGCTGGCCCGCAGAGGCCACGGGTACGCCCCGGCCGTCGCCTTCGGACCGGACGGGCTGCTCCTCGCCGAGGGCGGCCAGGACACGACGGTGCGGCTGTGGGACGTACGGCGCCGCAGCGAGGTCCTCGCCCGCACGGCCGACGGCGTGGTCCGTGCCCTCGCGTTCGCACCCGACGGCCGTGCCCTCGCCGTCGGCACCGACCGGGGACTGACCGTGTGGGCCCTGGACACCGCACCGGACGGGCGGACCGACCACCGCAGACCACCGACAGGGAGGACCCCGTGAGCCCCATCAGCCTGCTCGACCTGTACCGCGATCCGCTGGACACGCTCCGGAAGTCCCTGGACGAGGCTGTTCCGGCCGTCGAACTCGCCGACGCCCTCGCCCGGCTGACTCCCCGGGCCCCCGCCGACGGGACCGGCCCGTCGGCCGCGGGCTACGCCGACGCCGTCAAGTCGGCGATCGCCCTGACCCTGTACGCCGTGCGCGCGTCCCCGGCGCGGACCGACGGCACGCAGGACGACCCGACGGGCGACACCGCCGAGGGACACCCCGGCCGCATGGCCCGGATACGGGCGAGGGTGGGCCGGAGTCATCCGGCCCAGGACGCGGAGCGCACCGGCCCGGACCCCGCTCCCGGTCCGGTCCTGGTGACGGTCGCCAAGGTGCTCGACGGCCTCCGCGCCGCGCTGGAGGAGGCCGACCGCAGGGCAGCCGCCGAGGCGGCGCGGCCCGCCGAGCCACGGCCGTGGAGCGCGGACGACGACCTCCTCGACATGCTGCACGACCTGCTGGCCGCGGGCGTACGCGGGCGGGAGTCCTTCGCGCTGGCCCGGATCGGGGACCTGACCGAGACCCTTTCGGCACACGGCATCCGGACGGTCCGCTACGACCCCGCCGACACCGGCCTCGGCGGTGACCCGCTCCGCTTCGACTTCACCGAGGGCGCCCGGCCCGGCGCCCCCGCCATGACGCTCGTACCCGCACTGGTCGACGTCACCGCCGACGGCAGGACCCTGCGGCGCGGCCGTGTCCGGCCGCCGGCCGCACCGCGCCCCGCCACCGCCGACGGCGGAGCCCCGCCCCCCGACGGGAACACCGACTGACCCCCCATCACACCCGCCCGCACCTCACGCACACCCGCCCGGCCCCCACGACGGGCGCCCCGACACCCACCGCCACACCCCGGGGCAATCCACCAGGGGACGTCACCAGGAGATCCGGATGAACACCGAGCCCACCACCCCCGCACTCCCGGCAGCGGCCGACGACGGCTCCGGCACCGCCGTCATCGGCTTCGACCTGGGCCACGGGGACACGGCGCTGACCAAGGTCCACATCGGCCTGCACACGGGTGCCGCCGCGCTCGGCGACCGCAACGCCCCGCCCGAGGTCATCGAGCTGGGAGGCGACCGCAGGCAGCTCGTCACCGCGGTGGCGGTGACCCCCGACGACGCCGTCCTGGTCGGAGAGGACGCCGTCGCCCACGAGGGACCCAGGAAGTACGTCGCCTTCAAGTCCCCCGACCTGGACGAGGCGGACGTCCGCACCCCGCTGGAGCTGTTCGCACGCCGCGTCGTGGCGGACGTACGCGCGACGCACGTCGGCGACGGCCCGGTCCGCTGGGTCTTCGGCCATCCCTCGGGCTGGACCCCGGACCAGGTCACGGCCTACCGGGACCTCTTCGCGGACGTGTGCGCACCCGACGAGGTCGCCCTCGTCCCCGAGTCGCGGGCCGCGCTGCTCTACGCCCGGGACGCCGGCGACATCCCGGACTCCGCACCCCGCAGCGGCACCGACCTCGCCGCCTCGACCCTCATCGTCGACATCGGGTCGTCGACCACGGACTACACCTCGGTGGTCGACGGCACCGGAAGCCCGGTCGACCACGGCAACGTCGTCCTCGGCGCCCACCTGATCGACAAGGGCCTGCTCGCGCTGGCCGTGGAACGGTCGCCCGACGCACCCCGGCTGCGCGCGGAGCTGCGCGACAACCCCGCCGCCGCCCAGACGCTGGAGATCGCCGCGCGCAAGCTGAAGGAGAAGTTCTTCGCGTACAGCCCGGAACGCCTGCGCGGCAACCCCAGGATGCGGGTGCGCACCACGGAGGAGATCTTCACCCGCGACGACGACATCCTCGCCCTCACCCTCACGATCGACCAGGACGACATGGCCGGGGTCCTCACCGAGCCGCTCCCGGCACTGGACGGCCGCTCCTGGCGGGACGCCTGCCGCCAGGACCTCGCCACGGCCCTGGAACACGTCGGGGGGAAGGTGGAGAGCATCGTGCTCACCGGCGGACCGTCCCGTATGCGCTTCGTCCGGGAGATCGCCCGGGAGCTGGCACCGGAGGCGCAGGTGATCCTCGGCACCGAGCCGGAGTTCGCCATCGCGCGCGGGCTGGCCCTGGCCGGCCGGATGGACAGCCGGGCCCGCGGATTCCGCGCCGACGTCGAGGAGTTCCTCGCCACCGGCACCGTCCGCACCCTCGTCGAGGAGCGGCTCCCGGACCTCACGGGGAAACTCGCCGAGGCCGTGGCCGCCGGCATCACCGAGAACCACGTCGTCCCGGCGGTCCTCGACTGGCAGCGACGCGACATCGTCACCCTCGACGCCATGCGCGAACGCATCGCCGACGGCGTCCGCGCGGAACTCGACAGCACCCGCAATCTCGTGCTGAAGGAGATCATCACGGACTGGATGGCCGGGCTGCGCCCCGAGCTCGCCCAGCACACGGCGGTGATCTGCCGCCGGTGGAACCTGGAGCCGTCGGCGCTGGAGCTTCCCGAAGTGAGCATCGACGGCGGGCGGTTGGCCGTGGACATCGACACGTCCGCCACCACCGACGTCCTGAACAACCTCAGCAACCTGGCCAACTTCGTGGTGTCCGGGATCGTCGCCACCGTCCTGTTCGGCTCCGGCATGGCGCTGGTCATGGTCACCGGACCCGTCGCCGTCCTGGCCGCCGGCGCGGCCGTCTTCCTGGGACTCGACAAGGTCAAGGGCCTCGTCTTCGAGAAGATCGGCGACAAGGACATTCCCGCCGCCCTGCGCCGATCGGGCGGGAAGGACGCCATGGTGCGCAAGCTGCGCGCCCAGGCCCCCCAGCAGGAGGAACAGCTCGCCCGGCAGCTCTCGGCCGGCTTCCGGTCGGCCGAGGACGGGCGGCTCGCCCGGGAGATCACCGCGTCGATCGGCCAGCAGCTCTCCGACGTCGCGGACCGAGTGGAACTCCTCATCCGCTGACAGGAGGACGACGACCATGACCCAGCACGACGCGGCCCGGCCGCACGGCGCACACACCTACGAGGAACTCCGGCGAGAGATCCTCGACCTGTTCCCCGAACTCACCGACCGCGCCCGGCGGCAGGGCGCGCAGGAGGCGCTCGCACGGCTGGAGGCCGCCCACGGGCGACTGACGGAGGGACGGCTGACCGTCCTCGTCTGCGGCGAGTTCGACCGGGGCAAGTCCACCCTCGTCAACGCCCTGCTGGGCGAGACGGAGGAGCTCTTCCCGGTCGGCGCCTCGTACACGACGAACGCCGTCACGACGGTCTCCCACGGGCCCGAGGAACGCATCGACGTCACCCTGGAGCATCTCGACGGGACCGTCGAGGAACGCCGGGTCGAACGCGAGGACCTCGCCCGGTACACCACCGAGCACGACGGCCCGCCGGGGGACGAACGCGTCCTCTCCGTACGGGTGTTCACCCCCAACGCCCGCCTGGCGGGCGGCCTCACGCTGGTCGACACACCCGGGGTCGGCGGCGTCCACCGGGAACACACGGCGGCCACGGCCGCGATCCTGCCCGCCGCCGACGCGCTGGTCTTCGTCACCGACGTCCTGCGCCCCCTCAGCGAGAGCGAACTCGCCTTCCTCGACCGCGCCATGAAGGCGGCGCAGACACTCGGGGACGTCGGCGGGCAGGTCTTCGTCCTCAACAAGACGGACGCGCTGCCCGACCACGAGGAGGCGCTGCGCAACACCGTAGACAAACTCGCCGCCACCACCGGGGTGCCCGCCGACCGGCTGACCGTGGTGCCCGTCTCCAGCCGCGCACGGCTCGACCACCTGGTCTCCGGCGACCCCGAGGACCTGGAGCTGAGCAACTTCACCGCACTGGAGGAGGCACTGTGGTCGGCGCTCTTCCGCAGGCGGGCGCAGGTGCTGCTGGGCGGTGCCCTCGACGCCGTCGACGCCTGCGCGCACGCGCTGGCACGGCCGGTGCAGGCCGAGATGACGGCCCTCGCCGCACTGCAGGAGGACGAGCTCGGCCGCCTCACCGCGCAGGCCGAGGACCAGCAGCGCCGCCTCGCCGAACTCGACGGCAACGGCTCCCGGTGGCGTACGGAACTGCGGGACGCCCTCACCGCGATGCACGCCCGGCTGCGGCGCGAGACGAGCGACGGCCTCGCCCAGGCCTGGGGGCTCGTCAACGCCGACCACCTCTACCAGGACGCCTACCTGGACAACCCGGACCGCCTGCTGTCCGACCTCACGGAGGAGATCGCCCAGCTCCTCGGCACCGCGAACGAGCTGGCGGCACGGGAAGCGGCCCGCGTGGTGCGGGACTTCTCCACCTTCGACGGCCTGCGGCTGACACCCGCCCCGATCGGCCGGCTGCCCACCCCGCCCGTTCCCGCGCTGCCCCCGATGGCCAGGTCCGAGCGCAAGGGTGACGCCGAGCGCCGCAAACTGATGAGTTCCAGTGCCGGGTTCGGCGTGGGCAGCTCGGCCGGCGCCGCCGGCGGATTCGCCCTCGGCGCGCTGGCGGGCACACTGATCTTCCCCGGGCTGGGAAGCACGCTCGGCGGCCAGTGGGGGGCCTTCATCGGCTCCGCGCTCGGCGGCGCCGTGGGGACCGCGGCCGGGTACGGCAACGCGGAGCGGATCATCACACAGGAGGAGACCACCGCCCGGCGCGAGGCACTGCGCCGGGCGCTGGCACCCCTGCGCAAGGAACAGCAGAAGTACCTCGACCAGGAGATCACCACGGTGCTCACGGAGTGGAGCACCGCCGTCGTCACCGAACTCGACAGCCGTGTGGCCCAGGCCCGCCAGACCGCCCAGGCCGAACAACGGCGGCTGGCCGACGCCCGCGAGACGACAGCCCGCGACGCCCTGACCCGCCGCCGCGCCCTCGAGGAGGAACTGCACGAACTGAGCCACCTCAGGCTCCGCGCGGCGACCTTGTCCGAGGCAGCGGCCGGGCTGTATCGGGAGGATGGGCCGGATGGGCCGGATGTGCCGAAAGACGATCCCGCCCCGGCACCGGCTCCCTCACCGTCTCCCGAGCCGGGTGGTGATGTGGGGTGATGGTGCGGGAGCGGGTGTGGGAGGCCTTCGGGCGCGCTGAACGGCGGTTGGGCGGGGCGCAGGAGCTCGCCGCGGCGCGGGAGCGGCTGGCGGAGATACGGGACGGCTTCGGGGCACGCCTGAGGGTCGCCCTCGTCGGCCGGGTCAGCTCGGGCAAGTCGACGCTGGTCAACGCCCTGCTGCGGGAGGAACGCGTCCCGACCGGGGTGTCGGAGCTGACGTTCCAGGTGACCAGGCTGCACCGGGCCGCACGGGAGACGCTGACCGTGCACTACCGCGACGGCCGGCCGCACCGGGTATGCGCCGTCGAGGAGTTCCGCGCGTGGGTCGTGAGCGCGCACGAGGACTCCGGACGGCAGGCGGAGCTGAGGGCCGTGGACCGGCTCGACCTGGGGCTGCCCCACAGCGCTCTCGACCGGTTCGACCTCGTGGACACCCCCGGACTCGACTCCTGGCTCGGTGAGGACTCGGCGCGGACACTGCGCTTCCTGGGCCGCACGGGAACCGACCTGAGACATGCCACGGTGGAGCACGCGAGCCGCGCCGACGCGCTGGTCCTGGTGTTCGCCTCCGGACTGGCCGACTCCGAGGAGCGGCTGCTGGCGGAGGTCACGGGGTCGGGGACCCGCGGCGTCGAACCGCTGACCGCGGTCGGCGCGCTCACGAAGGTGGAGCACTACTGGCCGTCCTGCGCGGATCCGCTCGCCGAGGCGCGACACGTCGCCGACCGACTCATGCACCGCTCGGGGGGCCGCCGTACCCTCTTCGAACTCGTCCCCGTGGCCGGGCGGCTGGCCACCGGTGCGGCCGCCGCCACCCCGCGGGACATCGCGGACCTCACCGCACTCGCGGACGTGGACCCGAAGACGCTGACCGCGCGCGTCCGCCGCGGCCCGTACTTCGTCTCCCGCGACTACGCGGACCTTCCCGTTCCACCGGAGCGCAGGGAGGCGCTGTTCCGCCGGTTCGGCGGCTACGGCATCGTCCTCGCCTGCGACCTGATCCGCGAGGGGCTCACCGACGGTGCCGCCCTGCTGCGCGAACTGCGGTGCCGCAGCGGCGTCGAGCACCTGGGGGACGTGCTGGTGGACCACTTCGGCAACCGGGCCACCGTGGTCAAGCTCGACCGTGCCGTACAGGAGGCCCGGGCGCTTCCCGCCCTCGCGGACACCCGATGCGACGCCTGGGTCCGCTGGCGCCTGGAGGAGGCGGCCGAGGAGGTGACCCGGCTGCGCCTGACCGAACACGTCTTCGCCGAGCTGCACCTGCTGCGCCGCCTGTACGACGGGACCCTCGCCTGCTCCCCGAGCGAGGTCGCGGAGATCCTGCGCCTGACCGGCGAGAAGGGCGACAGCCCGGCGTGCCGGCTCGGGCTGGACGAGGACTGCGACGTCGACACGCTGGTGCGGACCGCCCTGCGGCGGCAGGCGTACTGGGCGGCCGTGGATCTCGACGTCGCCCGGGGGCCGGAGGTGGCGGAGGCGGCCCGGACCGTGCGGCGCAGTTACGACCTGCTCCTGGACCGTGTCCAGCGAGCGTGAAAGGAACGAGCGTGCAGGGAGAGAGAGGGACCATGAGCCTGGTGACTCCGGGAATCACTCGATTCGTCTTCGCCGTCGACATCGAGAGCTACAGCGCACGGCTGCATCTGGAACAGATCAGGGAACAGGAGCGGTTGGACCGGGTGGTGGAGCACGCCCTGTCGGAGGCCCGGACCGAGGCCTTCGCCCGTCAGGACAGCGGGGACGGCGTGCTGATGATCCTGCCCGAGGGCATCGACCAGACGCGGGTGATTCCCCGGCTGCTGATCGGTCTGCGGGACGCGCTGGAGATGGACAACCGGGGGCGCAGCGGGGCCGGTCGGCTGCGGATGCGGGCGTCGGTCGGCGAGGGGCTGGTGCACGTGGGCAAGACCGGCTTCGCGAGCGGCGTCGTCATCGACGTCTGCCGGCTGCTCAACTCCGGCCCGCTCAGGAGGGCGTTGGAGGCCGCCCCGGACCGCGATCTCGTCACGGCGGTCACCGACCACACCTACGAGCAAGTGGTCCAGCACCACTATCCCGGCCTGGATCCGGCGGCGTTCCGGCAGGTCGAGATCGACATCCCGGAGAAGCGTTTCCGGCGCAGCGCCTGGATCGACGCGCCCGTGCCGGAACCCGCCGCGACGAAGGGGGACACGAGCCCGGTGAAGGAGACTCCAGCGGTGTCCCTGGCTCCCGGCACGGCCGTGACGTCCGGGAGCCAGGTCCGGGGCCGGGGACGCGACGCCCTGGACCTCGGCGTGCGCACCCTCGAAGGCGCCTGTCTGGCCAAGGAACTACTGGCCCATCACCAGGGACACCACGCCGTGGACAGCACTACGCACGCGGAGGACGCCGACGCCGACGACCCGGACGACGACGACTTCGACGACGACGTGTGAGCCACGCGCCCCCCTGCGGAGCACGCTCAGACCGCCCACCCGTCCAGCAGCACGGCGGCCGTGCAGCACACCACGGCCACCGTGAACATCCACATTCCCCAGGCGACGGCACGGTATTTCAACGTCACGATCGCACTCACCAGCCGCAGTTGGCTGGCGGTCGCCGCCAGCCGCTCGTCCGCGGAGCGGCGCAGCCCGGCGACCAGTTCTCCCTCGGTCGAGAACCGCGCGGCGTCCATGAAGTACTCCACACGCGTCACCGGACGGGCGCCCCCCGGCCGAGCCCCTCGCGGATACACCGCCCGGGCCAGCAGACCCACCCCGCAGGCCGCCGCCGCGAACCCCAGCCACCACAGCCACTGCACGGAGGCGTCCAGGGAACGCGGCGACCACGACCCGGCGAGCAGTCCACCCGCGAGCGCGCCGGCCCCGACACCGGCACCGGCGAGCAGGATCTGCGCCTTGTTGTCGGCCCGGTCGACCTCGCTGCGCGCCTCCGCGAGAAGCTGGGTCGCGTACTCCAGCGTCTTCGCGTCGGCCGCCCCCGCGTCGGGCCGCCCGACCCGCGGCGAGGTCCCCGCCGCCCCGAGGAGCCGCAGGTAGCTGAGAAAGCTCATATGCCGAATTCTGCCGCTTCGAGACCCCGTCACGAGGGCGTCCACCGAAATACGGCACCCACGGCCCCGGGCGTCAGGAAGAGCGGGTCAGGCGCGACGGCGATCCCGACGCCTGACTGCCCTCGTCCTCCAGGGTGAGCACGTCCTCGCCGGTCTTCCGCAGTGTGTAGAGGTTGCCCCGCGTGCACAGCACGCCGGTGGAGGGGTCGGTGGGTGCGCTCGTGGCCGCCTCGAAGACCATGGTCGCTCCGTGGGACTCCCGCAGGCGCAGCGTTTCGGTGCACCCGATGTCCTGACCGGTACCGGCTTCGGTCACATGGCTGACCTGTCGGCCCACGATCTCTCCGCGGTCGGCCGCGTGCAGCGTGACGGTGACGGACACCTCGGTCGTGCGCGCGTTGACGATCCCGTCCCCGGCGGAGCTGCCCGGCCCGGTGCCCCGCCAGGTGCCCACCCACGAGGCGGGCAGGGCGTCCGACGACGGGGTGGAGGCCGTGGAAGGGGAGGGGGAGGCGGAGGGGGAGGAGGAAGGCGACCGGGAAGCGCCTTGACCGTCGTCCGGCCAGGTGATCGCCGCGACGACCGCCGCCGTCGCCCCCATCCCCGCGAGGACCGCGGCCGCGCGCAGACGCGCCGACCGCCGGACGGGCGCGGGGGCGGATCCCGTGCCGTGCGGGCCGTAGGACGGGGATCCCGGAGTGGTCCCGGGCGGCAGAGCCGGAGGAGGCGGGTGGGCGACCGGCGGCCCGAACCCCGCAGGCGGGGCCGGGGAGGGGAGGGACGACCGCTCCAGCGCCGTCCGCAGCTCGGCCTCCTTCGCGGTGATCTCCGCCTCCAGCCCCGGTGGGAGGGCCGCGGCCCAGGCGTCGTGGCCGGCGCCGAGACGTTCGAGCACCTCGTCGGTGCCGGGACGCTCCTGCGGTGACTTGCGCAGGCACGCGGCCGCCAGTGGCACGAGGGCGGGCGGTACGCCGTCGAGCACCGGCTCCTCGTGCACGATCCGGTAGAGCAGCTGCGCCGCCGAGGGATCCTCACCGGGATGCAGGAAGGGGCCCTTTCCGGTGGCCGCATAGACCAGTACGGCGCCCAGGGCGAAGAGGTCACCGGGCTCGGCCGAGATCCCTCCGGTCGCCTGCTCCGGAGCCATGTATCCGGGTGAGCCGATGACACCGCCGGTGCGGGTGTGCCGGGTGTCGTCGGCGGCACGGGCGATGCCGAAGTCGATGAGCAGGGGACGGCGGCGGGCGAGCAGCACGTTGGAGGGCTTCAGGTCGCGATGCGCGAGGCCCGCCCGGTGCACCGCCCGCAGCCCTTCCGCGAGTTCCGCGCCGAGCGCGCGGACCGCGGGCTCCGGCAGCGGACCGTGCCGTTCCACCCAGTCCGCCAGGGAGGGGGCCGGGACGTACTCCGTGGCGAGCCACTGCGGCCGGTGTCCCGCGGGGCTGTAGTCGACGACGGCCACCGTCCAGGCGGAGCGCACCTGCTCACTGCTGGCGATCTCGCGGGCGAACCGTTCCTCGAACCCCGGATCCGCGCCGAACTCGCTCCGCACGGTCTTCAGCGCCAACGGCCTGCCGGACGCCGTACGCGAGAGGAACACCTGCCCCATGCCGCCGGCGCCGAGCCGCGCCAGCAGCGGATACCCGCCGACGGCCGGAGGATCCGTGGGATCCAGACTCCTCATGCACCTCTCCGAGCGCCCTGGGCCTACCAACCGGTGATCAATTCAGGCCAGTTTACTTCCCGTCGGGTCGGTGTGAAGTGGGGAAAAGCGCCCGCCCCTGTCGACGTGCGCCGCCGGGGCACGCGCCCCTGGCTCGATCCCGGAGCGAGACCCTAGGCTGCGGCGATGCGCTGGAGGACGGTTCGCCCGGGCGTCGTCGAGTCGCCGGTCGTGGACACGCTGATGGCGTTGGCCCTCACCGGTGTGTCCATGCTGCTCGCGCATGTGTCGCGAGCCGCCCGGGCGTGGCCCGAAACCGACGGGCGAGCCCAGGTACTGATCGTCCTGGCCCATGTGCCCCTCGCGCTGCGCGGCCGGTCGCCGGTCGTCGTGTTCGCGGTCGTCCAGGCCGCCGCGGTCACCTATCTCACCTTCGGCTACTGGCCCGTCGCCTGCGTGTTCGGCCCGATGCTGGCCCTGTACACGGTCGCCGTGCGCCGTGCGCCACGGACCGCCGTCGTCTGCGCGCTCTGCACGGTGGGCGTCTGGGGGTACGGGGGACGGGTCGGCCACAGCCCCTCGACGGCGGCCGTCCTGGTGCAGGCGGTGCTCTACAGCTCGGTGCTGCTCTGGTTCGGCACCCTGGCCCGTCGCTCCGCGGAACTCGCCCGCCGGCTCGGCGAGGAGCAGGCCGAGAGGGCCCGGCGCGCGGTCGCCGAGGAGCGCGGCCGGATCGCGCGGGAACTGCACGACGTGGTCGCCCATCACATGACGGTGATCTCGGTGCAGGCCGGTCTGGCCCGGTTCGTGTTCGACCGCGACCCGGACACGGCACGCGGCGCGCTGGGCACGATCGCGGACGTCACCGGCGAGGCGCTGGAGGAACTCAGGCGCATGCTCCACCTGTTGAGGGAGGAGGGCCCGGAGGGCCTCGACGGAGCCCCGATGCCCGCCCTGGCCGAACTGGCGGGGCTGGTCGACCGGGTGCGGGCGGGTGGTGTCGAGGCCGAGCTGGTGGTCGAAGGCACCCCGCGCCCGCTCGCCCCCGGCGTCGTGGGCGGGCGCGTCAGATCCGGCCGCCGGTGAGGCGGGTGATCGGGCCGTGGGTGTGGCGGCCGGAGCGGCGGCCCACCGCGTACGAGGCGGCCGTCAGCGCGGTCACGCCCGCGCCCACACCGGCCGCGACGAGCTTCCGGTGGGCGATCACCGTCCAGGCCGTCTTCGCCGTCGCGGCGACGTGGCCGGTGGCCGCCTTGGTCGTGGCGGCGACCTGGCCGGTCGTCGCGACGAGGGTCCGGCGGCCCGCCTCGACGCCTCGGGCCAGCCCCTGCGCCGCCCCGCCGACCGCTTCGGCGGAGCGCTCGGCCTGGCCCTTGGCGGTCGAGACGGCGTCGTCCGCTCCGTCCGCGGCACTCTTCGCGGCCCGTGCGGCGGGGGCGGTCGCCTTGTCCGCCGCCCGCCGGGCCTTGGACGCGGTCGCACGCTTGGCAGCGCGCTGTTCTTCGTTCGTCTCCGTGTTCGGTTCAGTCATGGACTTCGCGTTGCCGCTCGTTCGGGCCGCAAACACGTTCGGCCACCGGCGCCGCACAGGGGTGAGGGCCGGGCGGTTGCGGGGAACAGTGCTGTGAGCCGACAGTGAGGAGGCGAGGCAACGTGGCGGACGCCGACGTGTTCATGGACCGGCTGAACCCGGAGATGTGTGTGGTCACGGCCGCCACGGGTGAGGCGAGGTCGGGGTGCCTGGTGGGGTTCGCCTCGCAGTGTTCCATCCGGCCGGCGCGGTTCGCCGTATGGCTGTCCAAGGTCAACCACACGTACCCCGTGGCCCGCGCCGCCCGGTACCTCGCCGTTCACCTGCTGACGCGCGACCAGCACGAGCTGGCGGCCCTCTTCGGCGGGGAGACGGGTGACCGGTTCGACAAGTTCACGCGGGTCCGCTGGTCGAGTCGCGTCGGCGGGGCCGTCGTACTGGAGGACGCGGCCGCGTGGTTCGTGGGGAAGGTGGAGCGGCATGTCGACGGGGGTGATCACGAGGGGTTCGTCCTGGAGCCCGTGCAGTGGGGCGAGCGGGCGGAGGGACCGCTGCTGCGGCTCGGCGACTGCCTCGACATCAGTCCCGGTCACCCGGTGGACTGACCGCCGGTCAGTCGCGGGGCGGCTGCGACGGACTGCCGTCCGGCGGCAGTTCGCGCTCGGATGCGGTGCAGTCCCGTCCCGCGACGGCACACAGGGCGCGGAACTGGGCGTCGGGGCGCAGGTCGAAGGTCTGGCGGAGTCGGCCCGTCCCGACGGTGAGACGGTGACCGTCGACGAAGCCCGCCGTCCAGTCGTCGCCCCGCGCGGTGCCGACGGGCACGAGCACGGTGAGCCCGCCCCCCTGCTCGGCACCGCGGCGACCCCGTCGTACACGTCGGCAGTCGAGCCCGAGGCGAGGACGCGCCTGCGGTAGGTGTGCCCGGTGCGCGCGCCTCCGGCCGAGGCTCCCGTCGCCAGGGTGTCCGCCGCATCGGCGACGCCGTACCTCGACGTGGCGTCCTGCTCGTCCAGGTCCGGCAGGAGATCTTCGCCCGGACCCGCGACGTCGTTCCCGCCGGCCGCGCGAGCCGCGAGGTCCAGGTCGGCCGCGTAGGGATCAACGATCTTCGGTGAGATGCCGCACGGCGGCACCCGCCGACCGCGCAGGACGTGGGTTTCGCTCGCGCAGGGGCATACGGGGAGAGCAGGCAAGGAGAAGACGCACACCAGGTGGGGACGGCAGGGAGGTCACGATGACGGGGTCGGAACACACGGGCACGCTCCAGGGGCCCTCCGTGTCGGCGGCCTCCGCCGTGATGGCCGGGGCACTGGACGCCATCGGCGCCGGCGCCTACGTCGTCGACGAACAGGGCTGCGTCATCGCCGTCAACGCACGGGCCGAGCACCTCCTGGGCCGACCCGCCGGAGAACTCCTCGGCCATGACGCGCACGACCTGCTGCACCGCGGCCCCCAGGGGCAGCCGCTGCCGCGCACCCAGTGCGCGATGAGACAGGCGTTCCACGCCGGCCGGACCGCGCAGGCCGAGGAGGACTACTTCGCCCGCGCCGACGGTTCGGTGCTGCGCATATCCTGGCTGATCACCCCCTACGACATGGGCGACACCCGGGGCGCCACGCTCGTCGTCTTCCACACCCCCGGAGACCCCCAGGACACCGACCCGGAACCGGAACCGCCGGCCCACCCGCTGTCGGAGCTGCAACGGCTCGCCCTGCTGGCCGAGACCACGACACGACTGACCTCCACGCTCGACGTCGACGAGGCGCTCCAGCGGCTGGTGGCCCTGGTCGTGCCCCGGCTGGCGGACTGGGCGGTCGTCGACCTGATCACCGAGCACGACGAGGTGTGGCGCACCGCCGTGGTGCACGCCGTCGGCGACACCCTCGTACGCCACGAGGACCTGCAGGGACCGATGCCGCCGGTGCCCGAGGAGTCCCCGATGCCCCTGTCCAGGGCCCTGCGCGGCGTCGCCTCCACCCTGGCCGGTCCGCAGACCTACCAGGTGACACCCGACTCCGGCCTCGCGGTCGAGCAGCGCCGCCTGTTCGAGACCACCGGGATGCACTCGGCGGTCATCGCGCCCATCCGCAGCACCCGCGCGGTGCTGGGCGCGCTGACCGTCGGCCGCGCCGACGACCCGGCGCCCTTCGCCCCCGTCGACCTTCCCCTGATCGAGGACATCGCACGCCGTGCCGGCCTCGCCCTGGACAACGCCCGCCTCTACCAGCGCCAGCGCAAGGTCGCCGAGACCATGCAGAACCACCTCCTGCCCCAGATGCCGGGCGTCCCTGGGCTGCGGATGACCGCCCGGTACCAGCCCGCGCCCGACGCCTCCCAGGTCGGCGGCGACTGGTACGACGCCTTCCCCCTGGCCGACGCGTCCACCGCCCTGGCCATCGGAGACGTCGTCGGGCACGACCTCGAGGCGGCCGCCGGCATGGCCCAGGTACGCAACATGCTCCGCGCCTACGCCTGGCTGCAGCAGGAACCTCCCAGCAGGATCGTCGAGCGGCTCGACGAGGCGATCCAGCACATCACCGACGTCGCCATGGCCACCATGATCTTCGCCCGGCTCGAAGCGGCCCCCGCCGGGCACTGGCGGCTGACCTGGACCAACGCGGGCCACCCACCGCCCCTGCTGATCAGCCGCGACGGCCTGGCGCGCTATCTCACCGACGGCCACGGCATCCTCCTGGGCACCCAGGCCGACACCGCCCGCCCCGACGCCACCGTGCTGCTCCCGCCCGGCTCCACCCTGGTGCTGTACACGGACGGCCTCATCGAGGCGCCCGGCCGGACCCTGGACACCGGCCTGAACCGGCTGCGACGGCACGCGGCCGCCCTCGCCCACCGTCCCCTCGCCCCGTTCACCGACCAGTTGCTCCACCGCGTCCGCCCCGCCGACAACGACGACGACGTCGCCCTCCTGGCGCTTCGCGTCCCGGAGCGCTGACCCCAGCGCCCCGACGGTTCAGGCGAGGGCGTTCACCACCGCGGAGAAGAGACGGGGGAGGCGGGTCGCCGCGGGCGTGATGCGGAACGCGAGCGCGGGCTGACTGCGGGCCCGCACCAGGAGCTCGGTGAGCAGCCGGTGGCGGCGGGTCGTACGCCGCCAGTCGGCCTCGTAGCAGCCGGGGGTGCCGCGGCGCACATTGGCGACCAGGGCTTCGGCGCCGATGAGCGCGAGGGAGACGCCCTCACCGGTCAGCGCGTCGATGTACCCGGCGGCGTCCCCGACGAGCAGGACCCGCCCGTGGACCCGGGTCCTGGCTCGCTGGCGCAGCGGGCCCGCGCCGCGCACGGGGGTGACGGCCGCTTCCGCGGGCAGCCGGGCCGCCAGCTCGGGGAAGCCCTCCAGCTGGGTGCCGAAGGGGGCCCGTCGCGTCGTCAGCAGCGCGACACCGACGAGGGCCGGCCCGAGCGGGGTGACGTACGCCTCCGCCTGCGCCCCCCAGTGCACCTCCACGTACGACGACCACGGCGCCACCGCGTAGTGCCGGCGCAGCCCGTACCGGGGTGCCGCCGCGCCCCGTGCCGGGACCCCGAGGCCGAGGGAGCGGCGCACCGGCGAGTGCAGGCCGTCCGCCGCGACCAGCCACCGGGCGCGCAGCCCCGTACCGGGGAGACGCACGCCCGTGTCGTCCTGCCGTACGTCCTCCACCCGCAGGGGGAGTACGGGCACCCCCGCGTCCAGCACGGCCCGGTGCAGGGCCCCGTGCAGAGCGGTACGGCGCGCACCGACACCGGGCCCGTACCGGAACGCGGCCTGCACCTGGCGGGACTCCTGGACGTACCGGATGCCGGTGAGGGGGTGGCCGGGGACCTCCAGGCCGAGCCGGGCGAGGGAACGGACGGCGCCGGGCATCAGGCCCTCACCGCACGCCTTGTCGACCGGCGCCGGACGCGGCTCGGCGACGACGGCGTCCAGCCCCGCGCGCGCCGCGTGCAGGGCCGTCGCCAGGCCCGCGGGTCCGCCTCCCGCGATCACCAGGTCGTGAACGCCGCTCACGCCGGCACCGCCTGGGTGAGAGCGGTGTTCTCGCAGCGGACCCGGACCGTCAGCAGCACCGCGTTGGCGGCGGTGCACACCGACGCGGTCAGCCAGGCCGAGTGCACCAGAGGGAGAGCGGCGATCTCCACGACGACCGCGACATAGTTGGGATGGCGCAGGAAACGGTAGGGCCCGGCGGCGACCAGCCGTGCTCCGGACACCACGATCACCCGGGTGTTCCAGTACGGACCGAGCGCGGTGACGCACCACCAGCGCAGCGCCTGGGCCAGTACGGCGAGCGCCAGCATGGGCCCGCCCAGGGCCGGCACGAAGGGGCGGTCGGCGAGCACCGGTTCGACCAGACAGCCCACGAGCAGCCCCGTGTGCAGGGCGACCATGACGGGGTAGTGGCCACGGCCGTACTCCACACCGGCGCGGGCCAGCGTCCAGGCCGCGTTGCGCCGGGCGACGAGGAGTTCGGCGACCCGTTCGGCGGCGACGGCGAGGACGAGCAGCACGTACCAGGGCATCAGGACCCCTCACCACCGCAGAAGGACGAGTTCGGAACAGAAACCCGGCCCCATCGCGAGGAGCAGCCCCCACGTACCGGGCTCGGGGCGCGACGACTTCCGGATGCTCTCCAGGATGTGCAGGACGGAGACCGAGGACATGTTCCCCACCGTCGCCAGGGAGCGCCACGCCGGGTCCAGCGCGTCGCCGGACACCCCGAGGGCGTCGGTCAGGGCGCCGAGCACCCGCGGGCCTCCCGGGTGGCACACCCAGGTCCCGATGTCGTCGGGGGTCAGACCGTGTTCGGCGAGGAAGGCACCCAGGTGGTGACCGACGTGCTCCCTCACGATGCCGGGCACGCCGGCGTCGATCACCACACGGAAGCCACCGGCTCCGATGTCCCACCCGAGGAGCCGTTCGCTGTCCGGGTACAGGTGACTGCGCGTCGCGACCACCGAGGGCCCGGCGGGCTCCGCCCCGCCGAGGGGCCCGTCGCCGCCACCCGCCCCGCAGCCCCGCGCGACGAGCGCCGCCGCGCCGTCGCCGAACAGGGCGCCGGCGACGAGGTTGGCGCGGGAGTCGTCGTACCGCTGGAGCGTCAGCGAGCACAGTTCGACGGTGAGCAGCACCGCGGTGTGGTCGGGATGGCCGCGCAGGTAGTCGTGCACCCGCGCGATGCCGGCGGCACCCGCCACACAGCCCAGGCCGAACACCGGAACCCTTTTGACGTCGGGCCGCAGCCCGATGCGTCCGGCCAGCCGGGCGTCGAGGGACGGGGCGGCGACACCGGTGATGGAGGCGCACACCAGCAGATCGACCTCGTCCGGCCCGAGGCCCGCCTCGCGCAGCGCGCCGGTGACGGCCTCCTCGCCCAGTTCGAGGCCCGCCGCGAGCCAGGCGTCGTTGCTCCGTCCGAAGTCGCCGAGACCGGCGTACCGCTCGATCGGCAGCGCCAGATGGCGTGTGCGCACACCGGCGGACGCGTGCAGTCGGCGCAGCACGGCACGGTCCGCCCCCGGCGGCAGACACAGGTCGCCGATCCACTCGGTGAGGTCATCCTGGGCGTAGCGGTGCGGCGGCAGCGCGGTGTGCACGGCGGCGATCGTCGCCGCCGCGGCGGGCACGGCCGTACGGCGGGCCACGAGGGCCGGAGCCGCGGCCGGGGCCGGATCGGGGGGCAGGTCTTGGTCGGCGACCACGGGGACACGCATGTCGGTGATGACTTCCTCGCACGACAGGCCCGGCTACCGTGCGTACGTGTCTCTCCACCCGTCCGGGGTTCTCTCACGTACGACACACGGCGTCCCGGCGCTGCTGCGCTCCTGCCACCCCGAGCCGGCGTTCGCCGTGACCGTGTTCGTCACCGCCCTCGCTGCGGCGTCGGGGCGCGGGGCGGTGGGATCCGCGGCGGTGGCCGCCGCGGTCCTGGCCGGTCAGCTCTCGGTGGGCTGGTGCAACGACGCGGCCGACGCACGGCGCGACGCGTCCTGCGGCCGCCGCGACAAGCCGGTGGCGACCGGCGACCTGCCGCCCCGGGCGGCGGCGGTCGCGGCCGGGGCGGCCCTGGGGCTGTGCGTGCCGCTGTCCCTGCTGAGCGGCATCGCCGCGGGTGCGGTGCATCTGGCGGGGGTCACCGCCGGCTGGGCCTACAACCTGCGGTGGAAGCACACGGTCCTCTCCCCGCTGCCGTACGCCGTCGGGTTCGCCTCCTTGCCGGCGTTCGTCACCCTCGGGCTGCCGGCGCCTTCCTGGCCCGCCTGGTGGGCGATGACCGCGGGGGCGCTGCTCGGGGTCGGCGCGCATGTGGTGAACGTTCTCCCGGACATCGAGAACGATCTCGCGACCGGTGTGCGCGGACTGCCGCAGCGGCTCGGCGGACCGGTCTGCCGGTGGCTGGCCCCGGCGGTGCTGCTGACGGCCGTGGGCGTGGTCGTCCTGGGGCCGCCCGGGGCGGTGGACCTCCCCGACCTGGCCGTGGCGGCGGTGGCCGGGGGAGTGGCGGTCGCGGGCACGGCGGTGCCGGGGGAGCGGAGCCGGTGGCCGTTCCGGGCGGCGATCGCGGTGGCCGGCCTGGCGGTCACGGAGCTTGTGCGCCGGGGCTCGGCCATGGCCTGACGCGGGCCCGCGGGCCGGTGGTGCGCCCTGGCCCGGACGTTTCCTGGTTCCGCCCGCGGGGCACACGCCGCCTGTGGTCGCCTACGGTGCCGAGCAGCGGGCACGCCTGCCGTTCCGCGGACCGGCAGGCCGTCGGCGGTTGCGTTTCGACGGCTGGATCGCCGGCCTGGGCACGGCGTCCGGGACGCGCATCGTGCTCGGCCACTGGCCGCGCTCGCCGTTCGGACCGTTCAGCGACGTGATGATCGAACGGCCCGACGGGGAAAGGCTGTTGCTGGCTCCCAGCCGCGAGACGGCCGACTTCGTCACCGCCACCTACACCTTCGACGCGGTGCGCCTGGTCCCGGTCGAGGTGCGCGTCGCGGGCGCCGTCTGGACGGTCACTGCCGGGCCGCTCGACCTGCGCTTCACCACCGGCCGACGCCCGCTTCCGGGCCTTCTGCTGGCTGCCGTTCCCGGCGCCCTCGCCCGGCGCCCGGCGTGGGCGGCCCTGACGGATCTTCCGGCCCGTGCCCTGCTGCCCGGGGTGCGGACGCGGGGCAGCGCCGGTGCCGGGCGCCGTGAGTGGTACGGGGCACGGGACCTGCGGTCGATCCGCGCGGTGTCGGCGGCGCTCGACGGCACCGACCTCGGCGGGCCGAGGGCCGTCGCACCACCGGTTCGCTTCGGATTCGGCTCGGTGCCGAGAAGGCCCGGCCTCACCCGGGTCACCACGACGGTGGAACTCCGGGCGGACGGCCTGATGGAGGGCGTCACGAACGCCGGGGCCCCACCAGCCGCCGAAAGGGCCGAGACGGCGCACCGCGCCGGCCCCTTCGCCGTGCTCCGCCGCGCCCTGCGACGCAACCCGCCGGCACCTCCTTTTCAGTCCCCCTCCTGAACGGGGAAGATGTCATCGGCGAGCAGGCCGTGCGCCTCCCGGTGCACGGCGCCGGCCGCCTCCGCCGACGGGGCCTCGATGAGGCAGAAGACCTTTCCCTCCGGTTCGTCGACCCAGTAGCGCAGGTAGCGGACCCCGAACCTGTCCTGCGTCCGCAGGTCCGCCCGGTGAGCCGCTGCCGCGTCCTGCGCGGTGACGCCACCACTGATCGTGTGGACGTCGAGATACAGCGCCATGGTGCGTTCCCTTCGTGTGGTGGGCACCCTCGGTGGTGCCACACTTGATACTCGTGACGGCCGGCAGAAAGAGCCATGACCGCACGACCGGGGCTCCTGGCCGTGACCCCGGAGCCTGCTCCACAGGGGCGGTGACCGGGTCCGCGACGGCCTGGACCGCGCCGGACGCGGCGCTGCGGGGGCTGCGGCTGGACGGAGCGCTCTTCTTCCGGGCCGAGTTCACGGAGGGCTGGGCCTACCGGTCACCCGCCCCCGACCAGCTGGTCCGGATCCTCCGGCCGGGCGCCAGGCGCCTGATCGTCTTCCACATCGTCGCCGCCGGGGCGTGCTGGGCCCGGGCCCCGGGCGGTGAACGCCTGTGGGCCCGCGAGGGCGACGTCGTCGTGGTGCCCTACGGCGAGCAGCACGCGATGGGCGGAGCCGAGACGGCGGAGGAGGTACCCATCCTCGATCTGCTCGACCCACCCCCCTGGCGGACCCTGCCGGTGCTTCGGCACGGCGCGGGCGGCGGACGCACCGACATCGTGTGCGGCTATCTCCACAGCGACCATCCGCTGTTCGACCCCGCCCTGCGGGCCCTGCCGCCCCTCTTCGTGGTGCGCCCGCCCGCGGGGCCGGCGGCGACATGGATCCGGTCCAGCGTCGACTACGCCCTGGCGGCCGGTTCCCCGGCCCCGCGCACCGACCCGACGGCGACGAAACTGCCCGAGCTGGTGCTGCTGGAGACCCTGCGACTCCACCTGGCCACCGCGCCGGCGATCGACACGGGGTGGCTGGCCGCGCTCGCCGACCCGGTCCTCGCACCGGTGCTGGCCCGTATGCACGCCGCGCCGGACCACCACTGGACCGTGCGGCGGCTCGCCGACACGGTCGCGGTGTCCCGGTCCGTGCTGGACGAGCGCTTCCGACGGATCCTCGGCCGCTCGCCGATCCGCTATCTGGCCGACTGGCGGATGCACCTGGCCGAGAACCTGCTCGCCACCACAGGGCAGTCGGTCGCCACCGTGGCGCACCGGGTCGGCTACGACTCGGAGGAAGCGTTCAGCCGAGCCTTCAAACGCGCCCACGCCGTGGCCCCGGGCACCTGGCGCAGGGAACAGCTGATGCGTTTTTGATGGCGCACCAGGGAGAGCTCGGCGATCCGGGCCGCGCCCAGGATGCCGATGCGCAGGGGCTCGTTCGTCGTCACGTGCGTACCTCGGCGAGTCGCAGGGGCCGGTGCTCGTGCGCGCTCAGTCCTGGCCGCCGAAGACGATCTGGTCGCAGTCGATGACCGAGCCGGTCATCACCCCGCTGCGGTCGGAGAGGAGGAACACCACGAAGCCGGCGATCTCGTCGACCTGCCCGAGCCTGCCCATCGGCAGTGTCGCGGCGGCCTTCTCCCGCCAGTCGTCCCCCGCGCCGTGGAAGGCACGCTGCGTGGCGTCCTCGCCCTCCGTGTCCGTCCAGCCGATGTTGAGGCCGTTGATCCGGATGCGGTCCCAGCGGTGCGCGTGGGCGGCGTTGCGGGTCAGCCCCGCCAGACCGGCCTTCGCCGCGGAGTAGGCCGCGAGGAGGGGTGGCCCACCGTGGGCGCAGTTGGAGCCGATGTTGACGATCGTGCCGGGCGCCTGACGCGCCGTCATGTCGGCCACCGCCGCCTGCATCGCGAAGAACGGTGCGCGCAGATTGATCGCGATGTGCTGGTCGAACAGCTCCGGAGTGGTGTCGAGCAGTGAGCCGCGCGAGGTCAGCCCCGCCGCGTTGACGAGGCAGTCGATGCGGCCGTGGGCGTCCACGGTCCGTACGACGCTGTCGCGTGCCTGTGCCGGATCGGCGAGGTCCGCCCGCACGAAGCGCGCACCCGTGTCCGCGGCCAGCTTCTCGCCCACGTCGGCCCGGCGGCCGGTGAAGACGACGGTCGCGCCCTCCCGTAGGGCCGCCCGGACGACTCCGGCGCCGACGCCCTGGCTGCCGCCGTTGACGAGGACGACCTTGTCCTCGAGCAGTCCCATCAGTGCTGTGTCCTTTCACGGTTCCCGCTGTTTGCCAGTCTTGAGAATCCCGACCCCTCATTCAATGCTCAGTAGTGCATCAAAAAACCATCATCGTCCTGGGGAACAGCCATGCGTCACCCGTATCCGATCAGGGAAATCGCCCGTCAGGCCGGACTGAGCACGGCCACGGTCGACCGTGTGCTCAACGACCGGGGCAACGTACGCGAGAGCACCGTCCGCGAGGTGCACCAAGCGATCAAGGACCTGGACCGCCAGCAGACCCAGGTCCGGATCGCCGGACGCACGTTCATGATCGACATCGTGATGCAGGCTCCCGAGCGCTTCTCCACCGCCGTGCGCGAGGCGCTGGAGGCCGAACTCCCCTCCCTGCACCCCGCCGTCGTCCGCTCACGGTTCCACTTCCGCGAGACCTGTCCTCCCGGCGACCTGATCGCCACCCTGGACAAGATCGCCAAGCGGGGCACCCAGGGCGTGATCCTCAAGGCTCCCGACGTGCCGGAGATCGCGGCCGCCGTCGACCGGCTGGTCGCGGCCGGCATCCCCGTCGTCACCCTGGTGACCGACCTGCCCCACAGCGCGCGCCTGGCGTACGTCGGCATCGACAACCGCGCCGCGGGCACCACCGCCGCCTACCTGCTCGAACAGTGGCTCGGCGACCGGCCCGGCAAGGTGCTCACCACCATCAGCCGGGGCTCCTTCCGGGGCGAGGAGGAGCGTGAGATGGGTTTCCGCAGCGCGATGCGCGTCGCGGACTCCCGGCGTTCCCTCGTCGAGGTCACGGACAGCGACGGGCTGGACGCCACCCAGCGCGATCTCGTTCTCGAGGCGCTCAAGCGCGACGAGGACATCGTGGCGGTCTACTCGATGGGCGGCGGCAACCTCGCCACCCTGGACGCGTTCGACGCCCTGGGGAGGCCGTGTGCCGCGTTCATCGCACACGACCTCGATCACGACAACACGCGTCTGCTGCGGCAGCGCCGTCTCTCCGCGGTGCTCCACCACGATCTGCGTCAGGACGTGCGCCGCGCCTGTCAGACGATCATGCGGGCCCACAAGGCGCTGCCGGACGACGGGCGGACCCTCCCTTCGGCGATCCAGGTGGTCACACCGTTCAACCTGCCGCCCGACGTCGCCTCCGGTCCGTTCACCGGCTGAGGGGGCGATTCCCGGCGGGCGACGGAGGCACCGTGACGGTTGCTTCGACGTCAGCGGGGCGCCGCGCGGCGGCGGCTCGGTTGCCCGGCGCGGCGGTCTCCGGGGCGAGACGTGCCAGATGTTCGGCGCCGTCCCGTGCCCTACGACATACCACCTCGCCCGCCGGCTGGATCTCGTGAACCAGCCCGACCGCCCTCCCCGACGATCATGTGCGCCACTCGGACGGCCACAGGCACCGGCGGACGAGGGGTGCCGGTGTGGCGCGGCAGCCCCTGGGCCGCCGCGCCACACCCCTTGCACTCGCGCCACCGGGCTCAGGTCGCGGCGCAGGTGACGGTCGGCCAGGTCCAGTTGCCGTTGTGCTGGATGGTGACTCCCCAGGTGTTGCCGCTGCCGTTGGGTGTGGCGGTGAGGACTTGGGCGCTGGGGTAGGTGGCGTTGATGTTCCAGGTGGAGAGGATCTTCGCGGGGGAGGGGACGTTCATGGTCACGGTCCAGTTGCTGGAGCCGGTGACCGAGACGTTGAGGTTGTAGCGGTCGCTCCACTGCGTGCCGGCGGAGAGGGTGGCGGTGCAGCCACCGCCCCCACCGCCGCTGCCACCGGGGGCCACGGCGCGGCCGGTCTGCGCGGAGATCATTCCGGCGCACAGGCCGCGTGCCGCCAGCCCCTGGGCGATCCGGGGGATGGCCGCGAGCGTGTTGGCGGACCAGTCGTGCATGAGGATGATCTGACCGTTGGTGAGCCGGGCGGCGGCCTGCACGATCGCGTCGGTGCCGGCGCCGTTCCAGTCCTGTGAGTCGACGTCCCAGATGATCTCGGTGAGCCCGTACTTGGCCTCGACCGCCTTCACCGTCGCGTTGGTCTCGCCGTACGGAGGCCGGAACAGCGTGGGCGTGCCGCCGCCCGCGTTCGCGACGGCCTGCTGGGTGCGCGAGATCTCCGAGTCGATCGTCGCCTGGCTCTGCTGGGTCAGATGGGGGTGGGTGTAGCTGTGGTTGCCGACCCACATGCCGGCGTCGACCTGGGCCTTGACCTGGGCCGGGTTGGCGGCGGCGTACTGCCCCTGGTTGAACATCGTGGCCCGCAGCCCGTTCTGCTTCAGCGCGGTGAGCAGGGCGGGGGTGTTGCCGGACGGGCCGTCGTCGAAGGTGAGCCCGACGTACCCGTTGCAGGTGGCGGCCCGCGCCGGTGCGCCGCCGTCGACGGTCAGGACGCTCGCCGCCGCCAGCGCGACGACGGCCAATCTCGTGATCAGGGAGCGTAAGGAGCGGTGTGGCGTGGTTTTCATACGGAGTCGCCCTTCGGCCTCGGTCGTGCGGGGATACGGGGCTCAGGCCGCGGCGCAGGTGACGGTCGGCCAGGTCCAGTTGCCGTTGGGTTGGACGGTGACGCCCCAGGTGTTGCCGCTGCCGTTGGGTGTGGCGGTGAGGACTTGGGCGCTGGGGTAGGTGGCGTTGATGTTCCAGGTGGAGAGGATCTTCGCGGGGGAGGGGACGTTCATGGTCACGGTCCAGTTGCTGGAGCCGGTGACCGAGACGTTGAGGTTGTAGCGGTCGCTCCACTGCGTGCCCGCCGAGAGGGTGGCCGTGCAGCCGCTGCTGCCGCCGCCGCCACCCGAACCGGCCGAGCCCACGGTGATGTTGGAGCTGCCGCTGCTCTGGTAGCCCTCGGTGGCGAGGATCATGTAGTAGCTGAAGCTGCCCAGCCTCAGCCCGGCGCGGGACCAGGCGTCGAAATGGTTGCCGGTGGTGATGGTCCCGCCCGTCCTCTTCGACTGGCGGACGCTCCAGTACTGGTCGAAGGTCTTGTTGCCCTCGACGGACGGGGCGTTGTAGCGGGTCGTCTTGTAGATGTCGTACGTGCCGCCGTCGCTGGTGACCGTGCCCATGAACGTTCCCGTGGGCCGGTAGGTGCCCCAGTTGTCGACGATGTAGTACTCGACGAGCGGGTTCGACGTCCATCCGTAGAGGGCCAGATACGCGTTGCCGGACGGGTTGAAGCTGCCCGAGTAGGTCACGCTCCGGCGCCCGCCGGTGCTCCAGCCCTTGCCGGCCACGAAGTTGCCGGTGTTGCTCCAGGAGGTGCTGTACCCGCCGACGGAGCCCAGGTTCATGGAGACCGTTCCCGGACTGTCCGTCCAGAACGAGTAGTAGTAGCCGTTGTCGGTGCCGGTCTGGTTCGTGGTGATGACCGTGTCGGCGTGGGCGGTACCCGGCAGGATCAGTGCGGCGGCGGTGACCAGCAGCAGGGTGCAGACACCGCTGAGGGTCCGCCGGAAACGGGTGAGCCACCATGAGCGGACGTGTGCGGGTGTGCCGTTCATACGCGTGCTTCCTCCTTCGGAAAGGGGTCGGCTCTGCTCACCGGGAGTGTTGGTATGCCCCTGCCAACTGTCAACAGTTTCGGCGTCTGTTTCGAAACGTTCGGATTGCCCGACCCTTTGTCGCGACCCGAACATGCCTGTTCAGTGGGTGATTTCGGGCGAGGTGGCCATGGCCGGCACTGAGAGCGCTCTCATGAATGGATCAAAAGACCCTTGCGCATTCCGAATGTTTCGAAGCTGTTCCGGAGAGCTCTGTCCGGGTGGGGAGTTCAGAGGCAGGCGTCCTCGAGGACGACTCGTCGTACGGTGCGCAGCGTCGACCGGAGACTGTCCGGATCGGTCGAGCCGAGAGCGAGGCGGAGCGCCTGCGGTGTGTGCTGCGAGGTGGTGAAGGGCTCCGCTGTGCTGACCGAGATGTGCCGGCGCGCAAGGGTGGCGGTCAGGCGATCGGCGCGTGCGCCCTCGGGCAGCGTCAGCCATACGAAGTAGGACGAGGGGTGGCTGATGAGCGAGAGGCCCGCGAGTTCTTGTCTCGCGAGTGCTTGGCGGGCCCTGGCGTCGTCTCGCTTGTGCGCTTCCAGGCGCTCCACCGTGCCGTCGTCGAGCCAGCGGCAGGCGATCGCGGTGGTGAGGGCCGGGGTGTTCCAGGTGGTCGCCCGAATCGCGCGTTCGAGCGACGGCACCCTTGACGGCGGGGCGACGACGAAGCCGACCCGCAGGCCGGTGGCCAGGTTCTTGGACAGTCCCGAGACATGGACGGTGATGTCGGGGGCGCTTGCGGCCAGGGGCGGTGGAGGGTCCTCGACCAGGTAGGCGTAGGCGCCGTCTTCGATGATGAGCGGACCGTGCCGCCGAGCGATCTCGATCAGACGGGTGCGGTCGGCCGCCGGCATGACCCACCCCAGAGGGTTGTGCAGGGTGGGCATGGTGTAGATCGCGCGCACGGGGCGGGTCGCGCACAGCTTCTCGAGAGCGTCGAGATCCGGTCCGTCGGCGGTGGTGGGCAGCGGCTCCAGGTCGAGATGAAAGGCCTGCGCGAGCACCTTGAAACCCGGGTAGGTGAGTGCGTCGACCGCGACGACGTCGCCGGCGTCGAGCGCGGCCATGACGGTGATGGCCAAGCCGTGCTGCGCACCGTTGACGATGAGGATCTGCTCCGCGTCGGCGGTGATTCCCCGTCGCCTCAGGTGCCGTGCGACCGTGGCTCTGTCCTGGGGGCGCCCTCGATGGGGTTGGTAGCGCAGCAGCGAGTCGAGTTCACCGAAGGCGGCCACTTCGCGGAGAGCCTTCCGCAGGAGATCGGCTTGGCCCGGCAGCGACGGATAGTTGAAGTTGAGGTCGACCGCATCCGTGGCGATGACTTGCTGATCGATGCCGTGACCGGCGGGAACCGCGATGTCCCGCACGAAGGTGCCGCGGCCCTGTTCCCGGCTCACCAGGCCCATCGCTTCCAGCTCGGCGTACACCCGGGTCGCGGTCACCACGGCGATCCCCTCACGGGCGGCGAGCCCGCGGTGGGTCGGCAGCCGCGTGCCCGCGGCGAGCCGTCCTGCCCGGATGTCGGACGCGAGCGCGTCGACCAGGAGTTTGTATCGCGAGGCCGCCATGCACCGGATTGTATCCATGACAATTCTTTGACTGTCCTGTTCGCGGGTCCCTACCGTCGAGACCCACTCCCACGGAAGGACAGCCGACGTGCACATCGCCATCCTCACCTTCGACGGCTACAACGAACTCGACTCCCTGATCGCGCTCGGTGTGCTCAACCGTGTCAGGACCGACGACTGGCGCGTCACCGTCGCCACGCCCAGCCCCCGGGTGACGTCGATGAACGGAGTGACCATCGAGCAGATGTCCACTCTCGAAGAGGCCTGCGCCGCCGACGCCGTCATCGTCGGCAGTGGCATCGCCACGCGCGAGGTCGTCGAAGACCCGGCGATCATGAACATCCTGCGCGGCCTCGACCCCACGCGCCAGCTCATCGCCGCCCAGTGCTCCGGCGCGCTCGTGCTGGCCAAGCTCGGCCTGCTCAACGACATCCCGGCATGCACCGACCTGACCACCAGGCCCTGGGTCGTCGCCGCCGGCGTCGAGGTGCTCAACCAGCCCTTCTACGCCAAGGACAACATCGCCACCGCGGGCGGCTGCCTCGCCTCGCACTACCTCGCGGCCTGGATCATCGCCCGCCTCGAGGGCGCCGACGCCGCCGAAAGCGCACTGCACTATGTCGCCCCGGTCGGTGAGAAGGAGGAATACGTCGAGCGGGCGTGGCGCAACATCACTCCCTGTCTGCCCGCTCCCGCACCGGCGTTCGTCTGAAAGGGCTCGGCGACCTTCTGCCGCCTGCCTGCCGTGCCCGCCCGAAATCGACGGCTGCCCCGGCACCGCGTCGTGCGGGGTGTGGCATGGTTCGCCGACTCCCCGCCACCGCGGCCGAGGCTGTGTGCGCCAGGCGAGCGCTTACGAGCTCTCCGCCCCGCACATGACGCCGTGGGAGGGGAGGCGCCCGGTGGTGGTGACGCGGTGTTGCAGCGCTGTGTCGGAAGGTTCGGTGCCGGGCGCCGAGCGAGGGGCCGTGGGGAGGACCGTTCCGGTTGCCGGGGCAGGTGGCTGCGGTGACATCGGCACGGTCCTGCGACGGGGGGACGGGAGCTCGATCCTTCCGTCGCACCGGGCGAGTTCACCTCGGCCGACCGTCCGCGTGCCGGAGCGTCGAGAGCGCCCCCCTCGGCCGAACGGCGGAGGGACACGGCCGCTCGCCGGAGACGCGCACCGTCACGGTGCCGGGCGGCTGAGCCCGGGCGGATCCTGGCTGACGGTCGCCAGGAGATGTCCGACCAGGGGGTTCCGGTCGTACTTGCGCCAGGCGACGGCGACTCGCGTGCGGGCGGTGTCGGGCTTGACCCCGCGGAAGGCGACCCCTTTGAGGCGGATGCGCCGGATGCTCGCCGGGGCCAGGGAGACACCCAGGCCGGTTTCCACCAGGGCGCACACGGTCTGCCACTCCACGGCATGTTGGGCGATCCGCGGGGTGAACCCCGCCGCGGTGCACAGGCCGGTGATCTGGTCGTACAACTGCGGGCCGACCGCTCGGGGAAGCAGCACAAAGGGCGAGTCGGCCAACTGCCCGATCCGCACGGCCCGTTGGGCGGCCAGCGGATGGGTGGACGGCAGGACCGCCACGAACGGCTCGCTGAGCACCGTCCGGAAGCCGAGTTCCGTTTCGTCGGTGGGGGGTTCGCGCAGCAGACCGATGTCGATGGTCCTGTCGTGCAGGGCGGCGATCTGCGGCGCGCTGGTCATCTCCTGGATGTCCAGGTCAACGTCGGGAAACCGATGCCGGAAGCCGCGCAGCAGACCGGGCAGAACGGTCAGCGCGAGGGAGGCGGCGAAGCCGATCCGCAGCCGCCCGGCCCGGCCGCTGCCGACGGCTCGCGCCGCGGTCAGGCCGTCCGCGAGACCGGTGAGGGCCCGCCGGGCGGCGGGCAGCAGTTCCCGGCCCGCCGGGGTGAGGGCGACGCGTCCTGGTTCACGGCTGAACAAGGCGTGGCCGACCTTGTCCTCCAGCCGGCGGATCTGCTGACTCAGCGGGGGCTGGGCGATGCCCAGGCGGGCGGCCGCGTGACCGAAATGGAGTTCCTCGGCGAGCACGACGAAGGCGTGCAGCTGTTGCAGCGGTAGTTCGGGACGCTCCATACGTCTAGAGATATCAGGGCATGCCTCGGGCTGTATTAGACGTATCCGTGCTGGTCACTTAGCGTTCGGCGCATGACAGAGCGACGTGCGGTCCTCAGCGGCTCCACCTTCGAGGAGCAGATCGGCTATGCCCGTGCGGTGGTCGACGGCGACTGGGTGCATGTGTCCGGGACGACCGGGTTCGACTACACCACCATGACGATCTCCGACGACGTCGTGGAGCAGGCCGAGCAGTGCCTGCGCAATGTCGAGGCCGCGCTGGCCGAGGCGACGTGCACCTTCGCCGACGTGGTGCGGGTGCGCTATCTGCTGCCCGACCGCGGGGACTTCGAGCCCTGCTGGCCGGTCCTGCGCCGCCGCTTCGGTGAGGTTCGGCCGGCCGCGTCGATGCTCGTGTGCGGCCTGTCCGACCCCCGTATGAAGATCGAGATCGAGGTGTACGCACGACGGCGAAGCGATCACTCCCACGTGCCCGTGACGCCCGTCGAGGCCCATGAACCCCCTTACTACGCCGCCGTCTTCACCGCGGTGCGCACCGAGAACCAGAGCGGCTACGGCGAGACCGACGCACGCATGGAAGACCTGGTGAAGGACGTCCCCGGCTTCCTGGGGATGGACCACGCGCAGACCCCGGGCGGCCTGGGCATCACCGTCGGCTACTTCCGCGACGCCGACGCCCTCACACAGTGGCGCCGCAACGCCGAGCACCGCGCGGCGCAACGGCGCGGACGGGACGAGTGGTACCAGAGCTACACCCTGCACGTGGCGAAAGTGGAGCGGAGCCACGGGTTCGTGCGGGCGCAGGGCCCACAGCGCCCGACAGCGGGCTGACCGCCGACGGGGGAGGCGAGGGCCCCCTTCTGGGGGAGGAGCGGGCCGCGCTGGAGCTGACCGAGGCCACCACCCGGATCCAGGACAGTGCGGCGGGGGTGACCGACGAGATCCATCACGACCGCCGACGTCCCCGCGGCCGGTGTCAGTTCGTGCTGACCGGCGTGGTCGGTTCGGCGTCGAGTTGGTGGTCGGCCCAGACGTAGGTTTCCGGGAGCAGGTCGCTGACGGAGACGGCGCGGAGACGGTCGCCCGCGCCGACGATCACCCTCAGGGCCGGGAAGTAGTCGAGAAGTACTTGGCGGCACCGACCGCACGGCGGCACGACCCCGCGATCGCGGTCGCCGACGGCGACGATCGTGTCCAGCTCGTACACGCCCTGGGCGGCCGCCGCGCCGATGAGGACCAACTCGGCGCAGGGGCCTCCCGTGAAGTGGTACGCGTTGACGGCGGTGACGATCCGTCCGTCCCGGGCGCGGGCCGCAGCCGCCATGGTGTGGTTGTCGCCGCGGCATCGAGTGCGCGCGACATGGGCCGCGGCCTGGATGAGTTCGTGGTCGACGGGGTGGGGCTGCGAGGTCATCTTCTCTGCCTTGGGTGCGCGAGTGAATGTCGGCTCAATGAGACCTTCCGCTGAAGGCCAGGCGCAACACCTCGATGCGGACGGTCAGTCCGGCTCCCCGCCACGGGTGGCCGTGAAGGCGTTCACCGGCGGGCACGAGCACATGAGGCCGTCAGCCCACAGTCGGGCGGCGGTCGATCCAGGGGTGGGCCAGTTCCAGGGTGCGGGACACCTGGAGCAGGAGATCCTCCCGCCATGGTGCGGCGACGAGCTGGACGCCGACGGGCAGGCCGGTGGCGGCGTCGTGGTGGACGGGAACGGAGATCGCCGGTTGGCCGGTCACGTTGAACAGGGAGGTGAAAACGGCCAGCGGGTAACTCTTCAACAGCGGCGTCATGGGGTCGTCCGCGGCGCCGGTTCGCCAGAAGCCGACCGGTGGCGGCAGGCACGACATCGTGGGCGTGACGAGAAGGTCGTAGCCGCTGACGAAGGCCTCGACGATGCGCCGCGACAGGCGTTGCGTCCTCTGCACGCCCTCCGCGTAGGCCCAGGAGTCGAGGGCGCGCGCCGCCTCGCGCAGAGCCCGGTTGTGGGGCTCTACGCGGTCCGGATCCGCGAGTGCCACCCCGGCGCCTCCGACGTTCCAGATGGTCGTGAACGCGGTGACCAGCTCGTCGGTCCCGGGCAGCGGAAGGGGTACGTCGACGAGGTGGTGGCCGACCGATTCGAGGGTCCGCAGGGTCGTGTCGACCGCCGCCGCGCAGGCCGGGTCGACGTTCAGCCCGTCGAGGGGAGGATCGACGAGGACACCGATCCGCAGTCCTCGCGGCGGGGCCGTCGTCAACGCGTCGGTGAAGGATCGCGAGGGCGTCGGGGGTGACCACCACGCGGCCGGATCGTGGCGGGCGAGTACGTCCAGAGCGGCCGCGCTGTCGGCCACCGAGCGGGTGAGCACGCCATGGGTGGCCAGCCCCTCGCTGTCCACGGTCGCGTTCGTGACCCGCCCACGGGTTGGCTTGAGTCCGACGAGGCCGGTGCAGGAGGCCGGGACGCGGATCGACCCGCCGCCGTCCGCTGCGTGGGCGAGGGGCGCCATCCCGGAGGCGACGGCGACGCCCGCCCCGCTCGACGACCCGCCCGGCGTACGGTCCGGGTCCCACGGGTTGCGGGAGATGCCCAGGGCCTCACTTTCGGTGAACGACACGGTGCCGAACTCGGAGGTCGTGGTCTTCCCGAGCAGGACGAACCCCGCGTCCACGAACCGTCGCACGATCGGGTCCGACGCCGCGGCCGGTGCCCGGTCGGCGCCGGCGCTCCCGTGGGTCGTGGGCCAGCCGGCCACGTCGACGAGGTCCTTGATCGGGAGCGGGACGCCGTGGAACGGCGGGAGGTCCTCGGCCGACGCCGCCCGTACCACCGCGTCGGCCGCCGCGGACGCGGCCTTGCGGACGTCGTGGTCGGCCCGGTGGCAGAACGCGTTGAGCCGGGGATCGAGCTCGTCCATCCGTGCCAGGTAGCACTCGGCCACCTCGACCGGGCTCACCTCCTTGCGGCGTACGGCCGCGGCGAGCTCGACGGCCGGTGTGAAGGGGTCGATCGGATCGTGCGTCACGAGCTGTCCTCTCCCGAGTGGGTGATGGGCTGTCAGTGTTCTCGCCTGCCGGAGGTCGGGTCTTGGACAAATGTCGCGACGGCGGCGCCACCGCCGGGAGCGGCTCGTAGCCTGGAGCCATGCGCCCTGCCGAGTGGGCCCGTGACGCCGCGGCCAGGTGGGACATCGCCACCCCGACGCGGCCCGGCCGGCTGCCGGGCGTCGCCATGGCCGGATTCCGCGACCGCACCACGGACGTCGTCGATCTTCAGGTGGTCCCGTACCCCGCTGTCACGGTGGTCCTCGACCTCGGAGAGGGGCTGCTCGTCGACGACGTCGGTGGTCGGCAGCAGCGAGGCAGCGCCGTCCTCGGCCTCACGCCCGGCAGCGTTCGGGTGCGCGGCCGGGACATCGAGTGCCTTCAGGTGCGGCTGTCACCGGTGGTCGCGCACACGCTGCTGGGCGGCTCGCTGGAGTCGGGGGGAGTGGTCTCCCTCCATGATCTCTGGGGCCGCGACGCCCCGCGCACGGTGGAGCGGCTGCACGCCGCCGAGTCGTGGGACGACCGGTTCGCGATCGCGGAGGCCGCGCTCGCCCGGGGACAGGAGGCGGGCCGGGCGGTCCATCCCGAAGTCGCCCACGTCTGGCGGCGGATGGTGGGCAGCCGGGGGCAGATCCGGGTCGAGCAGCTCGCGGCCGAGGTCGGATGGAGCCGTAAGCGGCTGTGGGCCCGGTTCCGCTCCCAGATCGGCCTCACCCCCAAGCGCGCCGCGCAGTTGGTCCGTTTCGACCATGTGGCCCACCGCCTCTCCGCGGGTCACAGCCCCGCCCTGGTGGCGGCCGAGAGCGGCTTCGTCGACCAGTCGCATCTGCATCGGGACGTCATGGCCTTCGCCGGGGTGACGCCCACGGCCGTTGCGCGCGCGCCGTGGCTCGCGGTCGACGACGTGGCCTGGGCCGATCCGCCCTCGGGCACCACACCTACGGCGGGCCCGGAAGCCGCACCGTGACGACGAGACCGCCGACGGGTCGGGGAACGAGGTCGAGGGTCCCGTCGTGGGCGCGCACGATGCTGTGCACGAGGGCGAGCCCCAGGCCGACGCCGGCGTGCTCGTCGGTGCGTACCCGTTCCGTTCCGCGCTGGAAGGGTTCGGTGAGGGTCGGCACCAGTTCCGACGGCACCGGAGGGCCCGTGTTCTCCACCCGCACCACGCTCACGTCGTCCCACGCCTCGGTGTGGACCGTCACCGTGCCGCCGGCGGGGAGGTTGTGGACGATGGCGTTCTGGACGAGGTTCGTGACCATCCTCAGCAGGAGCTCCGCGGAGCCGCTGGCCGGGGCCGTCCCGCCGGTGACCTCGAACGCGATCCGGCGCTGTTCGGCGAGGGGGAGCAGGGTCTCGGCGGCTTCCTCGGCGACGAGGGAGAGGTCGACGCTCTCGCGGGTGAAGTGTCCGCGGTCGCTACGGCTGAGCAGCAGGAGGGCCTCGGTGAGGTCGATCGCGCGGGCGTTGACGACGTACAGGCGTTCGATGAGTTCGTCCTGCTTCCGTCCGGGGTCCTTGCGGGCGACGTCGAGGAGTGTCTGCGAGATGGCCAGCGGGGTGCGCAGTTCGTGGGAGGCGTTCGCGGCGAACCTACGCTGCTCGCCGACATGGGACTCGAGTTGTTCGAGCATCGAGTCGAAAGCGTCGGAGAGCACGCGGAATTCGTCCCGGCGGCCTTCCATGCGGATCCGGTGGGACAGCGATCCGTTCCCGGCCATCCGTGCCGCGGCGGTGATCCGGGTGAGCGGTGCGAGCATCCGGCCGGCGAGGATCCATCCGCCGACGAGGCCGAACACCAGCAGGAAGACCATCGCCTCGGCCGCGGCGGGGGCGAAGGTGCGCACCAGGAGGTAGCGGTTGGGCGAGACCCCCAGCAGCCCCTGGGAGTTGTCGGGTACGTAGCGCAGCAGGAACCCCCACACCACGGCCAGCAACAGGGCGCCGGCGACGGCGAGGAACCCGGCGTAGCTGAGGGCCAGTTTCAGCCGGGCGCTGAGCCCTGGGCGTCTACGCATGCGTCCCGCCCTGGCGGGTGGTGCCGGGGCCGGTGTCGACGCGGTAGCCGACACCCGGCACGGTGGAGATGACCCAGGGTTCGCCGAGCCGCTTGCGCAGGGCGGAGACGGTGATGCGCACGGCGTTGGTGAAGGGGTCGGCGTTCTCGTCCCAGGCCCGCTCCAGCAGCTCTTCGGCGTTGACGACCCCGCCCTCGGCGGCGACGAGGACTTCCAGGACGGCGAACTGCTTACGGGTCAGGGCCACGTACCGTCCGTCACGGAAGACCTCCCGGCGGAAGGGGTCGAGCCGCAGGCCCGCGAGCTCGCGGACCGGAGGCCGGGCGTACGCGCGCCTGCGGTCGAGCGCCCTCAGCCGCAGCACGAGCTCGCGCAGCTCGAACGGCTTGGTGAGGTAGTCGTCGGCGCCGAGCCCGAACCCGGACGCCTTGTCGTCGATCCGGTCGGCAGCGGTCAGCATGAGGATCGGGATGCCGCTGCCGGAGGCGACGATGCGCCGGGCGACCTCGTCGCCGGAGGGGCCGGGGATGTCGCGGTCGAGGACGGCGAGGTCGTAGGAGTTGACGCTCAACAGCTCCAGTGCGGAGTCGCCGTCACCGGCGATGTCCGCGGCGATCGCCTCCAGCCGCAGACCGTCACGGACGGCTTCGGCGAGATAGGGCTCGTCCTCCACGATCAGTACGCGCATCCGTGAAGCCTAGACAGCACCGCATATCGCCGACATATGCGAAGGCGCCCGCTCAGCCCGCTCAGCCCGCTCAGCCCGCCGGTCCCGGTTCCGGTTCCGGCGCGGGGCGAGGCCGGTCCGACGGCGCTTGCGCCGTGGTGCGCCACCAGCGGCGCGACGCCAGCCCCGCCAGCACGGCGCCGGCGGCGTTGACCAGCACGTCGTCCACGGAGGACACCCGGTCCAGCCGCAGGACGTACTGCGCGGTCTCCACCAGGACCGAGCAGCCCGCCCCGAGCGCCAGGATCCGCGGCGGCGACGCCAGTGCGGCGAAGCGCATCGGGGCGAAGAACCCCAGCGACGCGAAGACCAGCAGGTTCCCGATGATCCCGAGCGGCCCCATCGTGACCAGGTCCCGCAGCGGTACCAGGCTCACCCGGGCGGGGGCGATGCCGGGCGCGGCGCCCGGCATCATGGTCAGCCACAGGAACGGCACCGTCCCGTACACCATTCCCACCTCGGCCCACGACATCCGCCACGCCGAGGTGACCCCGGCGGCACGCCGTCGGTGCGCCAGGGCCCACGCCACCAGCGCGGCCAACGGCAGCGCGACCAACGTCATGAGCACCACACCGTTGAACGTGTCGAAGCAGCCGTGCCACCGCCCGGCCATGCACATCGGTGCGGACATCATGAGCGGCCGCCGCACCAGGAACGCGGCGCTCGCCAGGCCGAGGACCGCCAGGCCGAGGAACACGACCCCGCGCAGGCGGCGGGGCGGCGCCGACGGGGATGGGATGCGATGCATGCCCCCATGGGACAGGGAGCGCCGTCGCGGCGGCGTATGCGCTTTTCGATACGCCCGCGATACATCCGGCTTCCTCGAACGCCGTACCCGGGTCTCCCTCGCCGAACCCGGCTACGGCCCCGCCCTGGCCGCCCAACTCGCCCTGTCAGCCCTGGAAATGCTCGCGGCGGCCGGTCACGGCATCGCCCCACGCCCGGGCCGGGCCCGCATCGGCATCCACGGGTGAGGACCACAACGCGCCGGCCGGGCCCGCTCGGCGGGGTCGGTCACCACGGTGGCCCGGCCGGTGACGACCCCGCTCCAGCCGGACCGGGTCCCGGCGTCGAACGCGTCGGCCTGGAAGGCGACGACGCCGTCCACGGCACGCACCGGATCCGAGCCCGCCGCGGTGCACAGCAGCACGGAGGCGTCCGTGTCCGGCGAGAAGTCGACCGGGAGCACCCCGGGCACCGCGGGCACCCCGGGCCGCGCGGCCCGCGCGGGTAGGGCCGACCGGCCCCACCCCCCTGGGCTGCTCGGGGGAGCGCGGGGACCGATCAGGGGGACCGTCCGTCCACGGACCGGGACCCCCAGCCCATGCCGCCGACGGGAGCGGGCGCGGACAGTGGTCACGTGCCGTTCCGCCCGGGCCAGGGGCTCGGGGTGGGCGTGCGATCCGGGTGGCGCAACACCACCATCAAGAGGAGAGGGGCGGACGACATGGTCCAGCCGTCGAAGTCGAAGAGCGGCAGTTCACCGTCGGGTACCCCGGTGCCCGGCCGGGCCTGGCTGATGCTGGCCCTGGCCACCGTCGGTTTCGCCGTGAACTTCTGGGCGTGGGCGCTGCTAAGCCCGCTCGGCCCCCGGTTCAAGGACGGCCTCGACCTGTCCTCGTTCCAGCAGTCGCTGCTGGTGGCGGTGCCGGTCGTGGTCGGCTCCCTGGGCCGGATCCCGGTGGGCGCGCTGACCGACCGGTTCGGCGGGCGGGTGATGTTCCCCATCGTGTCGGCGGCCACCATCGTGCCCGTGCTCTACCTCGGCCTGGCCGGCCACTCCTCCCTCGCCGCCCTGCTGGTCGGCGGGTTCTTCCTCGGGATCGGCGGCACCGCCTTCGCCGTCGGCGTCCCCCTCGTCAACGCCTGGTTCCCGCCCGAGCGGCGCGGCCTCGCCATCGGCGTCTTCGGCGCCGGCATGGGCGGCACCGCGATCAGCGCCCTGAGCACGGTGAAGCTGGTCGACGCGCACGGCATGACGACCCCCTTCCTGATCACCGCCGCCGTCCTGGCCGCGTACGCCCTGGTCGCCGCGCTGCTGCTGCGCGACGCGCCCGGACGGACCGTGCCGACCGAGCCGCTGGCCCGTCGGCTGGCCGCCACCGCACGGCTCGGCATCACCTGGCAGGCGTCCGCCCTGTACGCGGTGGCCTTCGGCGGATACGTCGCCTTCTCCGTCTATCTGCCCACCTACCTCAAGACCGGCTACGGCCTCACCCAGGCCGACGCGGCGAACCGCATGGCCGGGTTCGTGCTGCTGGCGGTGGCGATGCGCCCGGTCGGCGGCTGGCTGTCCGACCGGACGGGCCCGGTCCGGGTGCTGGCCGGGGCGCTGGCCGTGGTCGTGGCCGGGGCCGTGGCCCAGTCGTTCACCCCGGTGCTGGCGCCGGTGGGCACCGCCGCCTTCCTGGCCATGGCCGCCGCGCTCGGCGCGGCCAGCGGCGCGACCTTCGCCCTGGTGGCCCTGCTCACCCCGGCCGACCGGGTCGGCTCCGTCACCGGCGTGGTCGGCGCCGCGGGCGGACTGGGCGGCTTCCTGCCGCCGCTCGTGATGGGCTCGCTGTACGGCGCGTACGGGACCTACGCGGCCGGTCTCGCCCTGCTCGCGATCGTGGCCTCCGCGGCGCTGATCTACACCCTCACCACGGTCCGTGCCGCTGTCGAGGGCGGCGGTCGCACCCCGCGCACCAGCGGCGGGCGGGGGCAGCACACCACCGCCGGCACCACCGCGTAGCCGGGCCGCACGGGCGACTTCACAGCCACACCACGCTCCTGGTGTGGCTGTTCGCCGCACCGCGGCACCCCGATCGTGGAGTCGGAGCGGCAGGGAGCCGATGACAGGGCGCACGGGCCCGGGCACGCGGGAGCGAAGTACCGCGGTGCACAACGGAGAAGAGCCCGGGACGGGCACCGGCGCGCACGGACGGCGAACCGGCGGAGGCGGTGATGCACAACGGCCGGGACCCGAAGGGCCCACCTCACCCGGTCCGGTGTCCGCCCGCTTCCGGCTGTCGCAGGTGGGAGGCGAGCACCGCCGCCTGGACCCGGCGCTGCACGCCCAGTTTGGCCAGGAGGCGGGAGATGTGGTTCTTGACGGTCTTCTCCGAGAGGTAGAGCCGCTTGCCGATCTCGCGGTTGGTCAGCCCGTCGCCGATCAGGGCCAGGATGTCCTTCTCACGGGGTGAGAGGCTCGCCAGTTCGGAGGGGGCGGCCGGGGTGTCCGCCGGTTCGGCGCGCAGGGAGCGCATGAGCCGGGCCGTGGTGGCGGGGTCCAGCATCGACTGGCCCGAGGCGACGGTGCGTACCGCCGAGACGAGGTCGGAGCCCTTGATCTGCTTGAGGACGTAGCCGGAGGCGCCGGCCATGATCGCGTCGAGGAGGGCCTCCTCGTCGTCGAACGAGGTCAGCATCAGGCAGGCCAGGTCCGGCATCCTGCTGCGCAGTTCGCGGCAGACGGAGATGCCGTCGCCGTCCGGCAGGCGTACGTCGAGGACGGCGACGTCGGGGCGCAGCGCGGGGCCGCGGGCGAGGGCGTGGTCGACGGTGCCGGCGTCGCCGATCACCGAGATGTCCGGCTCGGCGTCGAGCAGGTCGGCCAGACCGCGGCGAACCACCTCGTGGTCGTCCACGAGGAACACCCGGACGGGGGTCTGCTCGGTGAAAGTGCGTGCCTCTGGCATGGCGACCCCTCGTTCCCGGCGGAGGACAGACCACGCACTGCCCCTCACGAGGATCCTCACGCGCAAAGACCGAAGCCACCAGGGCCGACCGGCCCCTCCTCACGGGCCGATCGGCCGGGGGCACGGTCGTCCGCCGGGGTCTCACGTCCGGCTGAAGGGCCCCGGGCAGGGGGCCGGGCCCTCCGGCCCGGCCGTCGGGGGCCGGACGGCCCCGCCCGCGGGCGCTGTTCGGCTCTGCCCGTCACGATCACGGACGACCAGGATCGAAAGGGAGCACACGGACCGAGGAGAGGAACGGCGATGACCGCGACCGTGACAGCCGGTGAACGGGTCACCCCGGCCTGGCGAGGTTTCACCGGGACACATTGGCGCGAACTGATCGACGTCCGCGACTTCATCCAGGCCAACTACACCCCGTACGAGGGTGACGCGGCCTTCCTGACCGGTCCCACGGACCGCACCCGGGCCGTGTGGGAGAAGGTCGGCGCGCTGTTCCCCGAGGAGCGTGCGCGCGGAATCCTCGACGTCGACGTCACGACACCGTCGACGATCACCTCGCACGCCCCCGGCTACATCGACCGCGACCGCGAGCTGATCGTCGGTCTGCAGACGGACGCACCGCTCAAGCGGGCGATCATGCCGAACGGCGGTCTGCGCATGGTGGAGAACGGCCTGAAGGCGTACGGCTACGAGCCCGACCCGTTCGTGACGAAGGTCTTCGGGACCTACCGCAAGACCCACAACGACGGTGTCTTCGACGCCTACACGCCCGAGATGCGCACCGCCCGCAAGGTCGGCATCATCACCGGCCTGCCCGACGCCTACGGCCGTGGCCGGATCATCGGCGACTACCGGCGCGTCGCCCTCTACGGCACCGACCGGCTGATCGAGGCCAAGCGCGCCGAGAAGGCCCGGCTCGACACCGAGCCGTCGACCGAGCACGTCATCCGTGACCGCGAGGAACTCGCCGAGCAGATCAGGGCACTGGGCGAGCTGACCCGCATGGCGGCCACCTACGGCTGTGACGTCTCGCGTCCCGCGGTCACCGCCCACGAGGCCGTGCAGTGGCTCTACCTCGGCTACCTGGCCGCGGTGAAGGAGCAGAACGGCGCCGCGATGTCGCTGGGCCGCACCTCCACCTTCCTGGACGTCTACCTCCAGCGGGACCTGGACGAGGGGACGATCGACGAGACACGCGCCCAGGAGCTGATCGACGACTTCGTGATCAAGCTGCGGATCGTGCGCTTCCTGCGTACCCCGGAGTACGACGCCCTGTTCTCCGGCGACCCGACCTGGGTGACCGAATCGATCGGCGGCATCGGCGTCGACGGCCGTCCGCTGGTCACCCGCACCTCCTTCCGCTTCCTGCAGACCCTGTACAACCTCGGCCCCGCCCCCGAGCCCAACCTCACCGTGCTCTGGTCGCCCCGACTCCCCGCCGGGTTCAAGGAGTTCTGCGCGCAGGTCTCCATCGACACCAGTGCCATCCAGTACGAGTCCGACGAACTGCTGCGGCCCCGCAACGGTGACGACACGGCGATCGCCTGCTGTGTCTCCGCCATGGCGGTGGGCAAGGAGATGCAGTTCTTCGGAGCCCGGGTCAACCTCGCGAAGGCCCTGCTCTACGCCGTCAACGGCGGCCGGGACGAGATGACCGGCGACCAGGTCACCCCCGAGATGCCTGCGCTGACCGGCGAGTACCTGGACTTCGACGAGCTGTCGGCGGCGTACGACCGTGTCCTGGACTGGCTGGCCGAGACCTACGTCAACACGCTCAACGTCATCCACTCCATGCACGACAAGTACGCCTACGAGCGCCTCGAGATGGCCCTGCACGACCACCCCGTCCACCGCTTCATGGCCTGCGGCATCGCGGGGCTCTCCGTGGCAGCCGACAGTCTCTCGGCCGTCAGGTACGCGCGGGTGAAGGTGTTCCGGGACGCCACCGGGCTCGCCGTCGACTTCCGGACCGAGGGCGACTTCCCCGCGTACGGCAACAACGACGACCGCGCCGACGACATCGCCGTGGGTCTCGTGGAGTCCTTCATGGCCAAGGTGCGCCGGCACCCCACCCACCGGGACGCCGAGCACACCCAGTCGGTGCTGACGATCACCTCCAACGTCGTCTACGGCAAGCACACCGGCAACACCCCCGACGGGCGCCGTGCCGGGCAGCCCTTCGCGCCCGGCGCCAACCCGATGAACGGCCGGGACCGGCACGGCGTCGCCGCCTCCGCGCTGTCGGTCGCCAAACTGCCGTACGAGCAGGCCCGCGACGGCATCTCGCTGACCACGACCATCACCCCGGAGGGACTGGGACACGACCCGACCGAGCGCGCGGGACACCTGGTCGGCATCCTCGACGCCTATATGACCGTCGGCGGCTTCCACATGAACGTCAACGTCCTCGACCGGGCCGTGCTGGAGGACGCCATGGAGCACCCGGAGAGGTACCCGGACCTGACGATCCGGGTCTCCGGATACGCCGTCAACTTCGTCCGGCTGACCCGTGAGCAGCAGCTCGACGTCATCAGCCGCACCTTCCACGGATCGCTGTGACCAGGACGACGACCGGCCGGATCCACTCCTGGGACCTGTCCACCGGCGTGGACGGTCCCGGGACCCGGTTCGTCCTCTTCGTCAGCGGCTGCCCCCTGCGCTGCCTGTACTGCGCCAACCCCGACACCTGGCACATGCGGGACGGCCGGGAGGCCACGGTGGACGACGTGATGGCGGAGATCGACAAGTACCGGGCCTTCCTCACGGCGGCCGGCGGGGGAGTGACCGTGACGGGCGGCGAGCCCCTCCTGCAGTCCGCGTTCACCGCGGCCGTGCTGCGCCGCTGCAAGGAGGCCGGACTGCACACCGCCCTCGACACCTCCGGTTTCCTCGGCGCCCGCGCCGACGACGCGCTCCTCGCCGACACCGACCTGGTCCTGCTGGACATCAAGTCCTTCGACCTGCGCACCTACACGAAGCTGACCGGCGGCGAACTGGCCCCCACGCTCAGCTTCGCCACCCGCCTGGACCGGCTCGGCGTCCCCGTGTGGGTCCGTTACGTCCTGGTGCCCGGCTGGACCGACGACGAGGCCGCCGTCGACGGTCTGGGCGCCTTCCTCGCGGGCCTGTCCACCGTGGAACGCGTCGACATCCTGCCGTTCCACAAGCTCGGCGCCCACAAGTACGACGCCCTCGGCATCCCCTTCCCGCTGAAGGACACCCCGACGCCGGACCGTGACCTCGTCGAGCGGGTGCGCGCACAGTTCCGGGGACACGGGCTGCGGGCGGTGTGAGCCCAACGAGCTCCGCACACGGGGCCGTTCGGCCCCATGGAAGCAGACCTTCGGCATCCGGTGCCGCACGGTGTACGGGACGAGAGTGAGAGGCGTCAGGGAACGACCCGACCGCCCCGAAGGGAACCACGACCATGGCCGGCGCAGCTCGGGCGGGTCGCCCACGGGGTGTGCACCACGTGGCCTGCCCGGTCGCCGTGGTGCCCGAGCAGGCGTAACGCCGTACCCCTCCACCGCACCGACCATCCGACGACTTCCGGAGTCCCTCATGCCCAGGGTCGAACACCAGGACGCCACCGTACTGTCCGACGAGGAACTGCGCGTCCTGGACGCACACTGGCGCGCCGCGAACTACCTGGCGGCGGGCCAGATCTATCTGATGTCCAACCCGCTGCTCACCGGGCCCCTCGAACCCGAGCACATCAAGCCCCGGCTGCTCGGTCACTGGGGTACCTCGCCCGGCCTGAACCTCGTGTACACGCACCTCAACCGGGTGATCAAGGCCCGCGGCCTGGACGCGCTGTGCGTGTGGGGGCCGGGGCACGGAGGACCGTCGGTGCTGGCCAACTCCTGGCTGGAGGGCAGTTACAGCGAGACCTACCCGGACGTTCCGAGGGACGGCGAGGGCATGGCCCGGCTGTTCCGGCAGTTCTCCTTCCCCGGCGGGGTGCCCAGCCATGTCGCGCCCGAGACACCCGGCTCGATCCACGAGGGCGGTGAACTCGGCTACTCCCTCTCCCACGCCTACGGCGCCGCCTTCGACAACCCCGGCCTGCTGGTCGCCTGTGTGATCGGCGACGGGGAGGCGGAGACCGGACCGCTGGCCGCCTCCTGGCACTCCAACAAGTTCCTCGACCCCGTCCACGACGGCGCGGTCCTGCCGATCCTGCACCTCAACGGCTACAAGATCGCCAATCCGACCGTGCTCTCCCGCCTGCCGGAGTCCGAACTCGACGACCTGCTGCGGGGATACGGTCACGAGCCGATCCACGTGACCGGCGACGACCCCACCCAGGTCCACCGGGCCATGGCCCGGGCGATGGACGACGCGCTGGACCGCATCGCCGTGATGCAGCGGACCGCCCGGGAGGACGGCGTCACCGAGCGCGTGCACTGGCCGGTGATCGTCCTGCGAACCCCGAAGGGCTGGACGGGCCCCGCCGAGGTCGACGGGGTGCCCGTCGAGGGCACCTGGCGGGCCCATCAGGTCCCCCTCGCCGAAGTACGCGAGAACCCCGAGCACCTGCGCCAGTTGGAGACGTGGCTGCGCTCGTACAGGCCGCAGGAGCTCTTCGGACCCGACGGCCGCCCCGCCGCCGATGTCCTCGCCTGCGTCCCCGACGGAACCAAGCGGCTCGGTGCCTCCCCGTACGCCAACGGCGGGCTGCTCGTGCGCGACCTGCCCATTCCGCCGCTCGACGAGTTCGCCGTCCCGGTCGACAAGCCGGGCACGACCCTGCACGAGCCGACCCGTGTCCTCGGCGACCTCCTCGCCCGGGTGATGAAGGACACCGGCGGCCGCCGCGACTTCCGGCTGGTCGGGCCCGACGAGACGGCCTCGAACCGGCTCCAGGCCGTCTTCGACGTCAGTGGCAAGGCATGGCAGGCACGGCACCTTCCCGTGGACGAGCACCTGGAGCACCACGGCCGGGTGCTGGAGATCCTGTCGGAGCACACCTGCCAGGGCTGGCTCGAGGGGTATCTGCTGACCGGCCGGCACGGGCTGTTCTCCTGCTACGAGGCGTTCGTGCACATTGTCGACTCGATGGTCAACCAGCACATCAAGTGGCTCAAGACGTCCCGGGAGCTGCCGTGGCGCGCCCCGATCGCCTCCCTCAACTACCTGCTCACCTCCCACGTCTGGCGACAGGACCACAACGGCTTCTCCCACCAGGACCCCGGTTTCGTCGATCACGTCCTCAACAAGAGCCCCGAGGTCGTAAGGGTCTATCTGCCGCCGGACGCCAACACCCTGCTGTCGGTGGCCGACCACGCCCTGCGCAGCCGCGACTACGTCAACGTCGTCGTCGCGGGCAAGCAGCCCTGTTTCGACTGGCTGACCATGGACCAGGCCCGCGCCCACTGCGCGCGCGGCGCCGGGATCTGGGAGTGGGCCGGCACGGAGAACTGCGGTGAGCCGGACGTCGTCCTCGCCTGTGCCGGGGACGTGCCCACCCAGGAGGTCCTGGCCGCCGCGCAGCTGTTGCGCCGGCACCTCCCGGACCTCGCCGTCCGCGTGGTCAACGTGGTCGACATGACCCGCCTCCTGCCGCGCGAGGAACACCCGCACGGGATGAGCGACTTCGAGTACGACGGCCTGTTCACCGCGGACAAGCCGGTGATCTTCGCCTACCACGGCTACCCGTGGCTCATCCACCGCCTCGCCTACCGCCGCACCGGCCACAAGAACCTGCACGTGCGCGGCTACAAGGAGTCCGGCACGACGACCACGCCGTTCGACATGGTCGTCCGCAACGACCTCGACCGCTACCGCCTGGTCATGGACGTCATCGACCGCGTCCCGGGTCTCGCGGTGCGCGCCGCCGCCGTACGGCAGCGGATGGCCGACGCCCGCACCCGGCACCACGACTGGATCCGCGCACACGGCACCGACCTGCCCGAGGTCGCCGACTGGACCTGGGACGCCTGAACACCTCATCCCCGAAGGAGCGCACCGCCATGACCGTACGCGTCGGCATCAACGGCTTCGGCCGCATCGGCCGCACCTATCTGCGCGCCGCCCTCGACCGCGCCGAGGAGGGCACCCAGGACGTCGAGGTGGTCGCGATCAACGACATCACCTCACCGGCGACCCTCGCCCACCTGCTGGAGTACGACTCCACCTTCGGCCGCATCGGGCGCGACGTCGAGCACGACGACAGCTCGATCACCGTCGACGGGCGCCGTATCGCCGTCACCGCCGAACGCGACCCGGCCGCCCTCCAGTGGTCCGACCACGGCGCCGACATCGTCGTCGAGTCCACGGGCCGCTTCCGCGACCGCGACTCCGCGGCCCTGCACCTCAAGGGCGGCGCCCGTACGGTGCTGCTTTCGGCGCCCGGCAAGGGGGTGGACGCCACCATCGTGATGGGCGTCAACGACCGGACCTACGACCGCCACCGCGACCGCGTCGTCTCCGCCGCCTCCTGCACCACCAACTGCGTCGCCCCGATGGTGAAGGTCCTCGACGACGCCTTCGGCGTCGAGCGCGGCGTCATGACCACCATCCACGGCTACACCAACGACCAGTCCCTCCTCGACGGACCCCACAAGGACCTGCGCCGGGCCCGCTCCGCCGCCCTCAGCATCATCCCCACCAGCACCGGCGCCGCCCGCGCCGTGGGCCTGGTGGTGCCGGAGCTGGCCGGGGCGCTCGACGGGATCGCGGTCCGGGTGCCCGTGGAGGACGGCTCACTCACCGACCTCGCCGTCGTCCTCACCCGGGAGGCGAGCGCGGACGAGATCAACGCCGCGTTCGAGGCGGCGGCGGCCGGCCCGCTGAACGGCATCCTGCGGGTCTCCCAGGCCCCCATCGTCTCCCGCGACGTGATCGGCGACCCCTCGTCCTGCGTCTTCGACCCCGCCCTGACGCAGGCCAACGGCACTCTGGCGAAGGTCTTCGGCTGGTACGACAACGAGTGGGGCTACACCAACCGTCTCCTGGACCTGACGGCCCTGGTGGCGGACGACCGGACGGGCGAGCCGCGATGACGGACGACCCGCTCGACCGACCCCCGGTCCACGCCCTGCTCGCCGACGGCACCACCGTGTGCATCCGTCCGGTGCTGACGGCCGACCACGGCCGGATCGAAGGCCTCTACGAGGAGATGTCCCCGGAGAGCCTGCGGCTGAGGTTCTTCACGGCCAGCCGGAGGTCGGCCGTCCTGGCCGCCGACCGGGCCTGCGCCCCGCCCCACCCGGGCTACCGCGCCCTGCTGGCCGAGGGGGACGGCCGGGTGATCGGACTCGCCGAGTACGACACGGGTGGGGAGAAGGACGGCGCGGAGATATCCGTCGCCGTCGCCGACGGCCTGCACCACCGGGGTGTGGGCACCCTGCTCCTCGAGCACCTGGTCTCGGCGGCGCGCGCGGAGGGCATCACGACCTTCACGGCCGACGCGCTGAGCGAGAACCACGAGGTGCTCCGGCTCTTCGCCGACCTCGGTCTGCGCGCCTCCCGCCGTTTCGAGGGGCCGGAGGCGCGCTGCACCATCCGTCTCGACGAGGACGACGCCTATCTGTCGGCCGTGGAGGCCAGGGGCCGGGCCGCCGACGTGGCCAGCCTGCTGCCCCTGCTGAGGCCGTCCACCGTCGCCGTGGTCGGGACGGGACGCACGCCCGGTTCGGTGGGCCGCGCCGTCCTGCACCATCTGCGCACGGGCGGCTTCACCGGCCGCCTCTTCGCCGTGAACCCCCACGTCACATCCGTGCTCGGGGTGCCGTCCCATCCGTGCGTCGCGGCGCTGCCCATGACCCCGGACCTGGTGATCGTGGCCGTGCCGGCCGCCGCGGTCCCGGCCGTCGCCGACGAGTGCGGCCGGGCCGGGGTGCGCGCCCTCGTCGTCGTCACCGCCGGCCTCGACCACACCCAGGGACAGGCGCTGCTGACCGCCTGTCGCACCCACGGCATGCGGCTCGTCGGACCCAACTGCCTGGGTGTCTCCAACACCGAGCCGGAGCTGAGCCTCGACGCGACCTTCGCCGCCGGCCATCCCCGCCCCGGGACCGCCGGCGTCGCCGTGCAGTCGGGAGGCGTCGGCATCGCCCTGCTCGACGGTCTCACCCGGCTCGGCATCGGCGTGTCCTCCTTCACCTCGCTCGGCGACAAGTACGACGTCAGCGGCAACGACATGCTCCAGTGGTGGGAGAGCGACGGCCGCACCGAGCTCGCCCTGCTGCACCTGGAGTCCTTCGGCAACCCGCGGGCCTTCTCCCGCACCGCCCGCCGCGTCACGCGCCGCATCCCGGTGCTGACCGTCGACGCCGGGCGCACCGAAGCGGGCCGGAGGGCGGCCGCCTCGCACACCGCTGCCGCCGCCACCCGCACCATGACCCGCCAGGCGCTGTTCACCCAGGCCGGCGTCACCGCGACCCGCTCGGTCGGCGAACTCCTCGAAACGGCGGCCCTCTTCCATTCCCAGCCGCTGCCGGAGGGCAGCCGCGTCGCCATCGTCACCAACGCCGGCGGGGCCGGGGTGCTCACCGCCGACGCCTGCGCGGAGGCCGGACTCGCCCTTGTCCCGTTCACCCCCGCGACGGTCGACTCACTCCTCGCCGTGCTGCCGGACGGCGCCGCGGTCGGCAACCCGGTCGACGCCACCGCCGCGGTGTCCGAGGAGCAGTTGACGGAGTGCGTCGACCGCCTCACGCGGTGCCCCGGTGTCGACGCCGTCATCGTGGCCCTCGTGCCCACGGCTGTCGCCGCCGCCACCGGGGACGACCTCGTACGGGCCGTCACCGCGGCTCCGGGCCGACGGTCGAGGCCCGTGATCGCCGTACGACTGGAGCAGGACCGGTCGGTGCGACTGCTGCCCGCCGCCGACGGCGGCACCGTCCCCTCGTACGCCGAACCGCGGGCGGCGGCGCGTGCGCTGGCGCACGCCGCCGAGCGTGCCGCCTGGCTCGCCCGGCCCGCGGGAACCGTCCCCGACCTGGACGACATCGAGTCGGAGCGGGCCCGCGCGGTCGTCGAGGAGTATCTCGCCGCGCACCCCGACGGCGGCCGGCTCGATCCGCGCACCTGCGCCGACCTGCTGGCCTGCTACAGCGTCCCGCAGATCCCGTGGGCGTGGGCCGAGAGCGAGGACGACGCCGTGCTCGCCGCCGACCGGCTGCGCGGGTTCGACGGCCGGGTCGTCATGAAGGCCCACTGGCCCGGGCTCCTGCACAAGACGCAGCAGCACGCCGTCCACCTCGACCTGCGCGGCGACGCCCAGGTCCGGGCCGCGTTCCGCGACCTGGAGACCCGCTTCGCCGGGCTCATGACCGGGGTGGTCCTGCAGCCCCTGGCCGCCCGCGGCACCGAACTCCTCGCGGGTGTCGTCCAGGACGAGGTCTTCGGTCCGCTCGTGCTGTTCGGGCTCGGCGGTACGGCGACGGAGGTCCTCGCGGACCACGCGGCCCGCCTCGCCCCCCTCACCGACCGCGACGTCCACGAACTGATCACCGCGCCGCGGTGCGCCCCGCTGCTGCTGGGCGCGAACGGAAGTGCCCCCGTCGACCTCGCGGCACTGGAAGAGCTGCTGCTGCGGCTGTCCCGGATGGCGGCGGACCTGCCGCAGCTCGCCGAGGCCGACTTCAATCCCGTCCTGGCGACGCAGGGCGGTGTCACGGTGCTCGACGCACGCGTACGCCTGCTGCCGCGCCGCCCCCAGGGACCCGTACCTGCGCCGACTGCGCCAGGGAGGAACGCCGTGCGACACCACGAGGTCGGCTCCGTGACGCCCGCGGGCACCGAGGATCGAGCCGGCCCGCTCCGTCCTGCCGGAACGTGGCCCCGGAGGCGCGGGCCCGCCCGGGACCAAGCGGAGCCGACGAACGCCGGAGAGACTGGTTCCGTGGAGCATTCCAGGCACATGGGACAAAGATGGTGAGGAGCGTCATGAAAGGCTACGTCTTCCACGGTCCCGGGCAGTCCGCCTGGGAGGAGGTTCCGGACCCGGCCGTCAAGGAACCCACCGACGCCGTCGTGCGCGTCGACGCCGTCACCATCTGCGGCACCGACCTGCACATCCTCAAGGGCGACGTCCCCGAGGTGCGCCCCGGCACGGTCCTGGGCCACGAGGCCGTCGGCGAGATCGTCGAGGTCGGCGGCGACGTACGGACCGTACGCCCCGGCGACCGGGTGCTGGTCTCCTGCATCACCTCCTGCGGGCGGTGCCGTTTCTGCCGCGAGGGCGTGTACGGCCAGTGCCGGGGCGGTGGAGGCTGGATCCTCGGCCACCTCGTCGACGGCACCCAGGCCGAGTACGTCCGCGTCCCCCACGCCGACCTGTCCGTGCACGCGCTGCCCGGAGCGGTGGAGAGCAAGGACGCCGTCCTGCTCGCCGACATCTTTCCGACGTCGTACGAGGTCGGCGTCCTCAACGGGCGCGTACGGCCCGGCGACACCGTCACCGTCGTCGGAGCCGGCCCGATCGGCCTCGCCGCGATCGCCACGGCGCGTCTGTTCTCGCCCGAACGGATCGTCGCCGTGGACCTGGCCGCTTCCCGTCTGGAGGCCGCACGGCGGCTGGGCGCCGACGCCGTCGCCGAGGCGGGCGAGGACCCGGAACAGCTCATCGCCGACCTCACCGACGGGCTCGGCGCGGACGTGGTCATCGAGGCGGTCGGGCTGCCCGAGAGCTTCGAGATGTGCACGCGCATGGTGCGGCCCGGCGGTCACGTCGCCAACATCGGCGTCCACGGCCGGCCCGCCACGCTGCACCTGGAAGACCTGTGGATCAAGAACGTCACGATCACCACCGGTCTGGTGGACACCCACTCCACCCCCACCCTGCTGCGCATGACCGCCGCCGGCCGGCTGCCGACCGCGCAGCTCGTCACCCACACCTTCCCCCTGGAGCACATGGAGGAGGCGTACGACGTCTTCTCCCGGGCCGGCGACGCCGGCGCGCTCAAGGTGGTCCTCGGCGGCCCGTCGCACCAGGAGCTCGCCGTCCCGGTGACCTGAACCACCGGACCTATCCGCGGTGCATGGTCTCCAGGGCGGCGGCCAGTACGTGGGGATCGTGGTGGCCCTTGTAGACCTCCGGCGGCTGACCGTCCAGCTTCAGGAGCCGCGCCACGGCCGTCCAGGCGGTGCGCACCGAGTACTCGACGGTGAAGACGACGTCGTCGGGCACTTCGGCGAACTGACCGACGAAGGCGAGGTTGACCGACCCTTCCGGGACCACCTCGGGCCGGTCGCCCCGGCGGCGGGTCAGGAACTGGCTGGTGATGTAGGGCATCACACAGGGCACCACGGTGGAGGTCTCCAGGATCCGGGCCACGGTCCGTTCGTCGAACGGAAGATGGTGCAGGACCTCTTCGAGGATCTCCCGGCCGGAGCACATCGTCATCGGCCTGGGCGTGTGGTTGCCCGTGCGGTCGGGGCGCAGGCCGTAGCCCCACCAGACGGAGACGCCGTCCGGCTGGTCGCGGTAGACCGGCTGACGGTTGGCGACGATCGTGAGCAGCCACGCGGAGTCGGTGAAGGTCATCAGGCCGCCCTTCCCCGTCGGGCGGCCGCTGAACTCCTCGAGGGCCTCCAGGAAGGCGGGGTCCTTGGTGGTGACCGTGAACGACTCCCAGCGGGACTCCTGGACGCGTTTGTCGAAGACGCCCGGGTTGCCGAAGTTCTCGCGTCCCCGGGCCAGCCGGTGCCACAGCAGCCACGCGTCCGAGCGCCGCGGAGCCGGCGGGGGTGCGGAGGTGTGCGAGCCGAGACTGGAGGCGTCGGTCATGGACCCGTTGGTGACGAACACCAGGTCCTCGGGTGCGACGGCGATCTTCTCGTCGTGTCCGCCCCGGCTCAGGCACAGGGTCCGGACCGTGCCGCTGCGCACGCCCGGGGCGAACCCGAGGTCGGTGACACGGCACCCGGTGTGCAGGGTCACGCCGCGCTCGCGCAGCCAGGCCGTCAGGGGCAGCACGAGGGAGTCGTACTGGTTGTAACGGGTCCGGTGGATACCCGACATCGAGGCGAACTCGGGGAAGAGATGGACGAAGCGCCTCAGGTAGCGGCGGAACTCGATCGCGCTGTGCCAGGGCTGGAAGGCGAACGTGGTGCACCACATGAACCAGAAGTTGGTCGTGAAGAAGTGCTCGCCGAAGCAGTCGGTGATGCGCTTGTCGTCCAGGTGTCCCTCGGGGGTGGCCAGGCAGCGCACCAGCTCCAGCCGGTCGCGCTCGGAGAAGCCCATCGACGTCGTGTCGACGATCTTGCCGTCCCCGTCGACGAGCCGGGCGATGTCGTCCCAGGCGAAGTCCTCGTGTCCGGCCAGGATCTCCTCCGTCACGGTGACGGAGGGGTCGTCGAGGGTGGGTATGCCGGACAGCAGGTCGTACGTGCAGCGGAACTCGGCCTCGAACATCCGACCGCCGCGCAGGGTGTAACCGGCGTCCGGCGTGCCACCGGCGTCCAGACTCCCGCCGACGGCTCGCTGCTCCTCGAAGAGATGGATGTCCGCCCCCTCGAAGCCGCCGTCACGGATCAGGAACGTCGCCGCGGCGAGTGCCGCGATCCCGCTGCCCACCAGGTATGCCTTCGCCATCACTTCTCCTCGTTCGCGCCGGTCGAACTGTCGGGCCCTGTGAGGGGCTCAGGCGTCCCGCTGCCGCCCCGCCACGGCGGGGCCGTCGTCCGGTGGCCGGTGTCCCCGGCGTGGGCGGCCCTGTCGGTCTGGCGGCGCAGCCGGTCCTGGAGCCGGTCGACGACCTCCGTGCCCGTGGCCTCCTCGGCCACGGCGACCACGTGACGACCGCCGATGCGCAGGTCGGCCGTGGCGGACCACGGGTGGCCCGCGTGCGGGGCGGACGCCCGCGCGATGCGCACCTCACCGGTGACGGTGGGCATGCCCTGCCGGCCCACCACGGCGTCGATCTTCGTACGGGCGTACGCGAGGGTCGCCTCGTCCACGGCGCCGTCGCGGCGCAGCCGCACCAGGGGGGTCCGCCGTGTGTTGTCGCTGGTCATCGAAATCCTTTCGGGTGTTCTGTCTGCTACGCGTTCCGACGGCCCTGGTCGAGGCCGTAGTAGGCGGTTCGCATGAGGTCCCGCATGTCGTCGAGCAGGGGCATCCGGGGGTTGGCGGGGGCGCACTGGTCCTCGAAGGCGTTGAGGGCCTGTTGGGGCAGGGCGTCGAGGAAGGCGCGCTCGTCGACGCCGAGGGCCTGGAACGTCGGCTCGATGCCGACGGCGCCGCGCAGCCGTTCCACCGCCGCGGCGAGGGACTCGACGCCCTCGGCCGGGGTGGCCGCCGGCAGGCCGAGGGTGCGGGCGATGTCCTGGAAACGTTCGGGAGCGCGGTAGTGCTCGTACTTGGGCCAGCCGGTGAGCTTCGTCGGGGCGCTGCCGTTGTAGCGGATGACGTGCGGCAGGAGCACGGCGTTGGTGCGGCCGTGCGCGATGTGGAAGGTGGCGCCCAGGGTGTGGGACATGGCGTGGACGATGCCGAGGAAGGCGTTGCCGAAGGCCATGCCCGCGATGGTGCCGGCGTTGTGCATCTTCTCCCGCGCCTCGGGGTGGCCCGCGCGGTCGTTCACGGCCGCATCGATGTGGTCGAAGATCATCCGGATCGCGTGCAGGGCGAGGCCGTCGGTGAAGTCGTTGGCGTAGACGGACACATACGCCTCGATGGCGTGGGTGAGGGCGTCGAAGCCGCTGTCGGCGGCCAGTTCCCGGGGCAGCCCGGTGGTGAGCAGGGGGTCGACGATCGCCACGCTCGGGGTGAGGGCGTAGTCGGCCAGCGGGTACTTCTTGCCGGTGGCCGGGTCGGAGATGACGGCGAACGGGGTCACCTCGGCGCCGGTGCCGGAGGTGGTCGGGACGCACACCAGCCGGGCCAGCCTGCCCAGGGTCGGGAAGCGGAAGGCGCGTTTGCGGATGTCGGAGAACTTGTGCCGCATGTCGGCGAAGTCGACGTCCCCGCCCTCGGCCTGCTGCTCGTACAGCAGCCACATCACCTTGGCCGCGTCCATGGGCGAGCCGCCGCCGAGGGCGATGATGGTGTCGGGGCGGAAATCGCCCATGAGGCGGGCGCCGCGCCGGACGGAGTCGATGCTGGGCTCGGGTTCGACGTCGTCGATGACCTGGAGGGTGACCGGCTCACGGCGCCGTCGCAGCACGCGCTCGACCCGGTCGACGAGGCCGAGACGGGTCATCGTCGCGTCGGTGACGACGGTGACACGGTGGATGTCCGGCATCGAGGTGAGGTAGCGGAGGGACTGGGGCTCGAAGTAGATCTTGGGAGGTACCTTGAACCACTGGAGGTTGTTGCGGCGCGCCGACACCCGCTTGACGTTCAGCAACTGGGCGGCCGAGACGTTGTTCGACACCGACGTGCTGCCCCAGGAGCCGCAGCCCAGCGTCAGCGACGGCAGCAGGCTGTTGTAGATGCCGCCGATCGCACCGTGCGAGGACGGGGCGTTGACGATGATCCGCACGGTCTTCATACGGCGGCCGTACGCCTCCGCCGGCCCGGGGTCCCCGGTGTGGATGACGGCAGTGTGGCCCTGTCCGTGGAAGGCGACCATGTCGGCGGCCAGATCGAAGCCCTGCTGCTCGGAACCGGCCCGCAGGACGGCGAGGACCGGGCAGAGCTTCTCGCGGGTGAGCGGCTCCCGCGGGCCGACCCCGTCGCACTCCACCAGGATGAGCGACGTGTGCTCCGGCACGGAGAATCCGGCCTGTTCGGCGATCCAGGACGCGCTCCGCCCCACGGCCGCGGAGTTGACCTTGGGCTCGGGGCCCGCGCCCGCCGCGCCGACGGGGAACAGGAAGGTCTCCAGCTTCGCCTTCTCCTCGGCGGTGGCCAGGTGGGCGTGCAGGGCGCGGAACTCGGCGAGGACCGCGTCGTGGATCTCCTCGTCCAGGACGACGGCCTGTTCGGAGGCGCAGATCATGCCGTTGTCGAAGGACTTGGAGAGCACCAGGTCGTTCACGGCCCGGCGCAGGTCGGCACTGCGGTGGACGTAGGCGGGAACGTTGCCGGCGCCCACGCCCAGGGCGGGCTTGCCCGCCGAGTAGGCGGCCTTGACCATGGCGTTGCCGCCGGTGGCCAGGATCAGCGAGACGCCGGGGTGGCGCATCAGGGTGCCGGTCGCCTCGACGGACGGCGTCTCGATCCACTGCACACAGTGCTCCGGTGCGCCCGCGGCGACCGCCGCGTCACGCACGACCCGGGCCGCCTGTGCGCTGCAGCGCTGGGCGGAGGGGTGGAAGGCGAACACGACGGGGTTGCGGGTCTTCAGCGCCATCAGCGCCTTGAAGATCGTGGTGGAGGTCGGGTTGGTGACGGGCGTGACCGCGCAGACCACTCCGACCGGTTCGGCGATCTCGGTCATGTCGTCGAGGTCGTCGCGGGCGATGACTCCGACCGTCTTCATCGGGCCCATGCTGTGCGTGACGTACTCGCAGGCGAACATGTTCTTGGCGGCCTTGTCCTCGAAGACGCCGCGTCCGGTCTCCTCCACCGCGAGCCGGGCCAGCGCGGTGTGCTGGTCCAGGGCGGCGACCGAGGCCTTCTTGACGATGTGGTCGACCTGTTCCTGGTCGAGCGTCTCGTAGTCGGTGAGCGCCTTCAGCCCGTTCGCCACCAGGCGGTCCACCGCGACGGCGATGTCGGACGGCGCGCCGGCGGGGTCGGTGGTCGCGGTGCGGTCGTCGTGGCGGGTCATGGGGCGGTCCTCCGTCGTCGAGTCGGACGCGCCGCGCCGGGCGGCGCGGGGAGGGAGCGGTACCGCGGGACGGGGCGGCACCGCTTCCACCGGCAGCGTCTCCCCTCAGCGGGGTCCGGGAGCAGGACCCATTGGTCCCTCCACGAGGCCGACCGGCCCCGAAGTGGTTTGCAGGACCAGCCTGTTGACGACGCCGACGACACCGTCCACCCGGTATGTCAGCCGGATCGCGAGCGGAAGATCCCCGCCGTGCTCGGGGGACCCTGCCAGCGTGACCACGCCGTCCCGGACCGACACGGTCACGCCGTCGGCCGACCGGCCGAGGGCGCGGGTCAGCACCTCCTCGCGGACGTCCCGGCCGATCTCGTCGTCCGTGCGCAGGAAGACGCGCAGCAGGTCGCGCCGTGTGGCGATGCCGATCAGCCGGTCCTCCTCGTCCACCACCGGCAGACGCTCGACGCCACGCCGCTCCATCAGCCGCGCGGCGTCGGCGATCCGCTGCTCCGGATGCACGGTGATCGCGGGTGTCGACATCAGCTCCCGCGCCGTGACGGCGCGGGAGACGGGCCGGGACGCCTGGCGGCGGATCAGATCGGTCTCGGAGATCACTCCCACGACCTTGTCGTCGTCGTCCACCACGGGCAGCCCACTGATCCGGTGGCGGTCCAGCAGCCGTACGACGTCCTTGAACGATGTCTCCGGGCGCGCCTCGACGACGTCGAAGGTCATCACCTCACCGACGATGCGGGCCATGGCACCCACTTCCTCTCTGCTCACCTGCTGTCGTCCGTCCCCGTCCCGGGGAGCGCGGCGCGTCCCGCCTCCAGGCGCGCGACCGGGACGCGGAACGGCGAGCAGGAGACGTAGTCCAGTCCCGCCGCGTGGAAGAAGTGGACGGAGTCCGGATCGCCGCCGTGCTCGCCGCAGACGCCGATCTTCAGATCGGGTCGCGTGGCGCGGCCCTCGTCGACGGCGATCCGGACCAGCCGGCCCACGCCCGCCCGGTCGAGCGTCTCGAAGGGGGACGTGGCGAAGATCCCCTTGTCGAGGTAGGCGGAGAAGAACGCCGCCTCCACGTCGTCGCGGGAGAAGCCCCAGGTGGTCTGGGTGAGGTCGTTGGTGCCGAAGGAGAAGAACTCCGCCTCCTCCGCGATCCGCCCGGCGGTGAGCGCGGCCCGGGGCAGCTCGATCATGGTGCCGACCGGGCAGCGCACGGGGACACCGGACTCCTCGGAGACCTCGGCGAGGACCCGTTCCACTTCCTCCCGTTCGATGCGCAGTTCCTCCACGGCGCCGACCAGCGGCACCATGATCTCCGCCTCGGGGGAGCCCCCCGCCCGCGTGCGCGCCACGACCGCCTCGGCGATCGCCCGCACCTGCATCGCGACCAGCCCCGGCACGACCAGGCCCAGACGGACGCCGCGCAGCCCGAGCATCGGATTCTCCTCGTGCATCCGGTTGACCGCGTCGAGCAGTGCGGTGTCGTGCGGATCGGGCACGGCGCCCTGGGCCTCGGCGGTGGCGATGCGCACGGCGAGGTCGGTGCGGTCCGGCAGGAACTCGTGCAGGGGAGGGTCGATGAGCCGGATGGTCACCGGCAGACCGTCCATCGCCTCCAGGATGCCGATGAAGTCCTGCCGCTGGAGCGGCAGCAGCGCGCCCAGCGCCTGCTCGCGCTCGCCCTCGTCACGGGCCAGGATCATCGCCTCGACCAGCTTGCGGCGCTCGCCGAGGAACATGTGCTCGGTACGGCACAGCCCGACGCCCCGCGCACCGAACCGCCGGGCCCGTGCGGCGTCCTCGGGGGTGTCGGCGTTCGCCCGCACCTCGAGCCGCCGGGCGCCGTCCGCCCGCTCCATGGCGCGCGCCACGGCCTCGACCAGGGGCACCGCGCGCTCGCCCGTCTCGAAGTAGCGCATGACAGCGGAGTCGACCAGGGGAGCCGCGCCCAGGTACACCGCGCCGTCGGACCCGTCGACGGAGACGACCGTGCCCTCCTCGACCACGGTGTCCCGGACGGTGAACCGGCGTGCCTCGGTGTCCACGGCGAGCTCCTCCGCACCGCACACGCACACCCTGCCCATCCCGCGCGCGACCACCGCCGCGTGGCTCGTCTTGCCGCCGCGGCCGGTCAGCACCGCCTGTGCGGCGATCATGCCCGGGAGATCGTCCGGGGTGGTCTCCTGGCGGACGAGGACGACCTTCTCGCCGGCGGCGGCCCGGCGGACCGCTTCGGCCGAGTCGAACACCGCCGCGCCCACCGCCGCACCCGGCGAGGCCGGCAGGCCGTGCGCGAGGGGCTCGCCGACGGCCGAGGTGTCGAACCGGGGGAACATCAGCCGGGCGAGGCCGTCGCCGGTGACCCGGGCGAGGCCCTCGTCGGGGGTGATGAGGCCTTCGTCGGCCAGTTCCGCGGCGATGGCGAACGCGGCCTCGGCCGTGCGCTTGCCGACCCGGGTCTGGAGCATCCACAGCCTGCCCCGCTCGATGGTGAACTCGATGTCGCACAGATCCCGGTAGTGCCCCTCCAACGTCCGCATGTGCCCGCGCAGTCGCTCGTACGACGTCGGATCCAGCTCTTCCAGGGCGGTCAGCGGGACGGTGTTGCGGATGCCCGCGACGACGTCCTCGCCCTGCGCGTCCGCCAGGTAGTCGCCGTACAGGCCGGGCCGCCCGGTGGCCGGGTCCCGGGTGAAGGCGACGCCGCTGCCGGAGTCGGCTCCGAGGTTGCCGAAGACCATGGTCTGCACATTGACCGCGGTGCCCAGGTCGTCCGCGATGTGCTCGCGTCGGCGGTACAGCCGGGCGCGCTCGCCGTTCCAGGACTCGAACACGGCGAGGACCGCGCGGCGCAGTTGCTCGGCCGGGGACTGCGGGAAGTCCTCACCGGTCTCCGCGCGGATCAGGTCCTTGTACGTCCCGACGAGGCCGGCCAGATCCGCCGCGTTCAGATCCAGATCGTCCGCGGCGCCCCGGACCCGCTTGAGGTCGGCCATGCCGCTCTCGAAGAGAGAGCCGTCGACCCCCATGACGGTGCTGCCGAACATCTGCACGAGGCGGCGGTAGGAGTCCCAGGCGAAGCGCTCGTTCCCGGAGACCTTCGCCAGGCCGAGCACGGAGGAGTCGTCGAGGCCGATGTCGAGGATCGTCTCCATCATGCCGGGCATGGAGAACCGCGCCCCGGAGCGGACGGAGAGCAGCAGCGGGTCGTCGGGTTGTCCCAGCCGCCGTCCCGCCGCCCGCTCCAGGGCGGTCAGGTGCTCGGAGATCTCCCGCGCCAGACCGTCCGGCTCGGCGCCGGTGGCGAAGAAGGCGCGGCAGGCCTCGGTGGTCACCGTGAAACCCGGCGGGACCGGCAGCCCCAGCCGGGTCATCTCGGCCAGGTTCGCACCCTTGCCGCCGAGCAGGCCGGCCTGGTCACGGCCGCCCTCTGCGAAGTCGTACACGTAACGGACCATCGCCGGTCTCCTCCGTCTGTCTGCCGTCTGTCCGCGGACTCGGTACAGCTCCAGAGTCCGACCGCCCGGACGGCGGGGGCAGGTGCTGTCGGTCCCCTCCATGGGGCCGGTCGGCCCGCTGTCGGCTCGGCCGGGGCCTGAAACCGGAGCCCGGGGGGCTCGGGCCGAATCGCTACCGCACCCCACGGACCGCCATTACCGTGAGCCATGATTGGACCGTTCGAGGTCCGCGCGATGAGCACACCCGTGCGATGAGCAGACATGGAGGAGCGCAGGTGGGAAGCCCCGAGGAGGCCCGGGTACGGCTGCCTCAGCTGAGGCTGGACGAGCTGCTGGAGGAGCTGCAGGCTCGGCTGGACGCCGCCCGCGGCACCCGGGACCGGGTGCACAGTCTGCTGGAGGCGGTGCTGTCGGTCGGGCGCGAGCTGGATCTGGAGCAGGCCCTGCGCAGCATCGTGGAGGCCGCCGCGGTCCTCGTCGACGCGGAGTACGCGGCGCTCGGGGTGATCGGTCCGGACGGCAGGCGGCTGTCGGCCTTCCACACGGTCGGGGTCACCGAGGAGGAGATCGCCCGGATCGGGCCGTACCCGGAGGGCCACGGCATTCTGGGCGAGCTGATCCGCCGTCCCGAGCCGTTGCGCCTGGCGAAGATCTCCGAGCACCCCGCCTCGTACGGCTTCCCCGCGCACCACCCGCCGATGAACACCTTCCTCGGCGTCCCGATCCGGGTGCGCGAGCAGGTCTTCGGCAATCTCTATCTCACCGAGAAGCGGGGCGGCGGCCAGTTCGACGAGGAGGACGTCTCGGTCACGCAGACGCTGGCCGTGGCGGCCGGTGTCGCCATCGACAACGCCCGGCTGTACGAGGAGTCCCGGCTGCGGGAGCGCTGGCTGCGGGCGAACGCGGACATCACCCACAGCCTGATGTCCGGCGGCGAGAGCACCGAGGTCCTCGCGCTGATCGCCGACCGGGCCCGCGAGATCACCGGCTCCGCCCTGGCCGCGGTGGCGCTGCCCATGGAGGACACCGGGTCGCTCACCGTGGAGATCGCCGTCGGCATGGACGCCGAGGCGCACCGGGGCCTCGTCCTGCCGATGAAGAGCAGCCTGATGGGCCTGGCCTTCGCCGACGCCGCGCCGGTCCACAGCACGGACGTCGCCCATGAGGAACGGATCTCCCCGGAGCCTCCGCGGTTCGGCGGACTCGGCCCCGCCGTGGCGGTGCCCATCGGCACGGGCGAGGCCGGACCACGGGGCGTGGTCCTGCTGGCGCGGGAAACCGGGCAGCCGGGGTTCTCGGCGACGGAGACCGAACCCCTGCAGGCCTTCGCCGCGCAGGCCGCCATCGCGATGGAACTGGCGGAACGCCGCCAGGACGCCGAGCAGGTCGCGGTGCTCCAGGACCGCGACCGCATCGCCCGTGACCTGCACGATCTGGCGATCCAGCGGCTGTTCGCCACCGGCATGACGCTGCAGAGCGCCGGGCGCTTCATCGAACACGAGGAAGCCGCCGAGCGCGTGGCGCGCGCCGTCGACGACCTGGACGAGACCATCAAGATCATCCGGTCGACGATCTTCGGTCTGCGGGCCCGCGAGGGTGCCGGGGAGGCCGGCCTGCGGGCTCGTGCCGTACGGGTCGTGGGGGAGGCCGCGCCGGTGCTCGGCTTCGCCGCCAGCGTGCGTATGGAGGGCCTGCTGGACACCGATGTGCCGAAGGAGATCGCCGACCAGGTGGTGGCCGTCCTCTCCGAGGCCCTGACCAACATCGCCCGTCACGCCCACGCGGACCGCGCCGACGTACTCCTGGCGACGGACGGGCGGGAGGTACGGCTGTCCGTCACGGACAACGGCGTGGGAATCCCGGACGGCGGCCGCCGCAGCGGCTTGCGCAACATGGCCGAGCGCGCCGAGCAACTGGGCGGCCGACTGGAACTGGGCACACCCGAGGGGGGCGGCAGCGCGCTGGTGTGGCGGGTGCCGGTGCCGAAGGCATAGCGGGCGGGCACCGAGGTGGCGCGCGGCGCGCCACGGCCGGGGGGCGGGGCGGCAGTGTGGTGGGGCGGGAAGGACGCCACCCGCTTCTCGCGGATCCTGATTGCGCGGTGCGCGGCCCCCTGCGGCCCGCTTCTCCGCGTCGGTGCCGGGTCCTTCCCGCCACGTCCAGCACACCATGCCGCCCACGCGGCGACCAGGGCCGATCGGCCCAACCCGCAAGGGCCCACCCGGACCGGCCGGCGTGCGCCGGGACGGGCCTCACCCTCGGGAAGCCGGCGCCGCCTCCGGCCTCGCAGGGCTCGGACCGGCCCAGGTCCTCCGGGGGCGGCTGCCGGCTTCCTCTGCTGCCGGGCTGAGGGGCGGGCGCCACGGGGAGAGGGGCCGGACGGCCTCCGGGAGGGACCGGGCAGCCTCTCCCGGCCGTGCGGGCGGCGACGCGACGCTGGTGGCGGACGACAGGACCGAGCGCTGGAGGTGCCGACATGGGTTCACACGTGGTCGCCGGAGTCGATGGATCCGCCGAGAGCCTGGCCGCGGCCGCGTGGGCGGCCCGTGAGGCCGAGCGGCGGGACCTGCCGCTGCACCTGGTGCACGCCGGGGACTGGCACCCCGACCGGGAGGACCGTGATCGCGCCGGTGCCGCACAGCGGCATCCGGCCCGGAGGGCACTGCGTCAGGCGGAGGATCGCGTCCGTGCCGAGTGCTCCCGGGTCAGCCTCAGCGACGAGCAGATGGCGGGCCCGCCCGTCCCCGCCCTGCTGAAGGCGGCGGACCAGGCGGACGTGATGGTGCTGGGTTCGCGTGGACTGAGCGGGTTCACCGGGTTCCTCGTGGGCTCCGTCGCGCTCGGCGTGGTGGCCGGGGCCACGCGTCCCGTGGTCCTCGTCCGGGCGGGCGAGGAGGCCTTGGACGAACACCGGCCGGAGCGGGACGGCAGCGCCTCGACGGACACCGGATACCGGGATGTGGTGCTCGCCGTCGACCTTCACGACGCCTGTGACGAGGTCATCGAGTTCGCCTTCGAGGCGGCCCGTCTCCGGCGGGCGCGGCTGCGGGCCGTCCATGCCTGGCACGCGGCCGGGCCGGTCGACCCGGGGTCCGGCGACATCGGTCCGGGGCAGGACTCCTGGCAGGGCGAGGAGTGGCTCGGCTTCCTCCGGGCCGTGCTCCAGGTGTGGCGCGACAAGTACCCCGACGTCGAGGTCCTGGCGACCGTGGTGGAGGACAGGCCCACGACCGCGCTGGTGAGGGCCTCGACCGGAGCGAGTCTCCTCGTCGTCGGGCACCGCCTGACCGAACGCCCGGCGGGCCCTCGTACCGGGCCGGTCACCCACGCCGCGATCCACCACGTCGGCTGCCCCGTGGCCGTCGTCCCCCATGTGTAGGGCGGCCGAGGGACCACGCGGAGCGAGCGCCTCGCCCAAGGCCCCGCGCCAAGGGCGCGATGGACAGGTTCCCGGGGCGGCCAGGGTCGGTTCATTCAACGGTGAGCTGCGGTTCGACGTCCACGACCCCCTCGACGGCGCGTACGAGGCGCACGGCGACCGAGATGAGCGCGGTGTCGCGGATGTGTCCGCGCAGGGTGACGACCCCCTCGTGCACGGTCACGTGGATGCCGTGGCTGAAGCTCGGGAACAGGTAGGAGACCACCGTGCGCCGGACCTCCTCCGCTATCTCGTCGTCCGGCCGCAGGAAGACCTTCAGCAGGTCCGCACGGCTCACGACGCCCTGCAGCATGCCGAGGTCGTCGACCACGGGCAGCCGCTTGACGTGCCGGACGGCCATGATCCTCGCGGCCTGGGCCAGGGTGGCGTCCGGGTGGACGGTGACGGCGGGGGTGCTCATGAGCTCCTCCGCCATGGTCGCACCGGCCTTGGCGACATCGGCCAGGCGCTGTCGCTGCGTGGAGAGGCTCTGCTCCTCGTCGCGGAACTCCTCCTTGGGCAGCAGGTCGGCCTCGGAGACGACACCGATGACGCGTCCCTCGCCCTCCAGCACCGGCATGGCGCTGACCTTCCACTGCTCCATGGTCCGCACGATCTCCTTGAAGGGAGCGTCACGTCCGACGGCCACGACCGTCTGGGTCATCACATCGCTCACGATGTGCGGAGTCCCGTTCACCGCCGACCACCTCGTCCCCTGATGTCGGGTCACTGCGTCGCTCGGTCCCACTCTCCGCCTCACGGACAGGAGCCGCATGGGCCGATCGGCCCCGCCCGGGAGGCGCCGGTCCTCGTGATGTGGGCCGACGAGTGGCCCAGGACCTCTGCCCCGGATGGCCCTCGACGTGCCGACGGCCCCGTCACACGCCACGGTGGGAAGGCCGCTTCGCGGGGCGGCCGGTGGCGGGCGGCGCCCGCGAACCGGCCCTCCTGGAGCAGGGCCGCCGGCCGCCCCTCATGACCGGTCCGGTGGCGGGGCCGCCGCGCCGACCAGCGACAGCCAGCCGCTCAGCAGCGCGGCGTCGACGGTCCCGCACCGGAAGCCGACATGCCCGTCCGGGCGGACGGCCACCACGCCGCGACCCGGGCTGTCGGTCATCCGGACGACGGTGACGAGGGGGCCGAGCACCGGGTCCGGCGGCGCGTCGGCGTCGCGTTGCAACAGCAGGTGGACACCCGGACGGGCCAACAGCGCGTGCAGCCGCCGCGCAGGCCCCCGAGGGGTGCAGGATGAGCGCGCGGGAGGGACTGAAGGCGCCGGTGCGCCGCTCGACGACGCGGACGCGCGCCCCGTGGTCGTGGGCCTGGAGCGCCAGAGTGAGCCCGGTGGGACCGGCCCCGACGACCAGGACGTCCGCCGCCGTCACACCGCACCCTTGAGGCGCCACCATGCCGTGGTGTCGTCGGGCGCCAGGCCGTCGGCCGACGCGGGGTCGGCGAGGACGTCGTCGCGGCGCAGTCCGGGCAGGACGGCATAGCGGATCGATCCCGGCACACTGACCAGGGCCAGGACGCGCCACAGGGAACGCGCGTAGTGGTCGGCACGCTCCGGGCCGTCCCACTCGTACACGCCGCGATAGCGGCCCTGCTCGTCGCCGGCCAGCCACAGCTTCGAGGTGAAACCGGGGAAGCCGACGAACAGAGGGGTGTTCAGCAGGCTCTCGCCGCGGAACAGGGGGTGCCCGCGACCGCGGACCAGGCGCAGCCGGAAGGTGACCACCAGAGTGCAGGGATCCTTCGCCGAACCGCTGCCGAGACGGGTGTCCCGGTAGACGGCGGCCGAGGTGCCGTCGGCGAAACGCAGCCGCAGCCCCAGCCGTCCCTTCGGCAGATGGATGCGGCGCCGCGCGAGCAGGGGGAAAGCGGTGAGGACGCACGCGGCCATGGACCGCCATGCCTCCCCGGGGGGAAGCGGTCTCTGATCGCCCATGGTGGCCTCCAACGCCCCCTAGTCCGGCTCCATGTAGGGACGGCGGAAGACCGGCGCCTGGTCGGTGCCCCACGGTCGTACGGCTGCCAGTGCCCGCGAGACGGCGGCCTCCAGTGAGCCGCTGGTGTCGACCGTGACGGCCTCCGGCCACGGCGGCTCCCTGGCCGCGAGGGCGGCGGCGACCTCGGGGCCGGCGTCGGAGGCCCCCGGGGGGCGCGTGCTCAGCCGGGCCGCCGCCACCTCGCCCGGCACGCGGCAGTGCAGGGCCACCAGGTCGGCCTCCGCGCGTGCGGCCATGCGCAGGGCCGCCTCACGCTGCTCCGCGCCGGACCAGGTGGCGTCCAGGACGACGGACTCCCCACAGGCCAGGAGGGCCGCCGCGCGGTCCAGCAGGGTGGCGTAGGTCCGGGCGGTCCACTCGGGTGTGTACAGCCCCTCGCCGTAGCCGGCCGCGGCGGACTGCTCCGCGGGCATGCCCGCCAGCTCCTTGCGGAGGCGGTCGCTGCTGAGCAGCGTGACGCCCAGCCGGTCGGCCAGCGCGCCGGCCAGGGTGGACTTCCCGCTGCCCGGCAGTCCGCCGACGAGGGTGAGGTGGACGGCGGACGTGCGCAGATGACGCAGCGTCGTCGAGAGCAGCCTCCGCGCCGCCGACCGCGCACCGGGTGCGCCCTGGCGGGCCTGGATCAGGGAGACCTTGGCGCGGACGAACGCGCGATAGGCGACGTAGTGGTGCCGCAGGGAGGGGGGTGCGGGGTCCGCGGAGTACTCGCCGTACAGGGTGAGGAAGTACGCGGCGGCCTGCGGGGCCCCGAGCTGTTCCAGATCCATGGCGAGGAACGCGGCGTCGTCGAGGCCGTCGACGTAGCGGAGGTGGTCGTCGAACTCCAGACAGTCCAGGACGCGGGGGCCGTCGTCGAGGCAGAAGACGTCCTCGGCCAGCAGGTCGCCGTGGCCGTCCACCACCCGGCCCTCCTCGATGCGGGCGTCGAACAACCGCTCGCGGCCGGTCAGATAGCGGCGTACCAACCGTTCGGCCTCGGGCACCCCGTCGGGCACGGAGCCGTCGGCGTTCGCCGTGCGGACCTGCGCGAAGCTCGCCTCCCACCGTCCCGCCAGGGCGTCACGACCACCCTGCTCGTCCACGTCCCGCCCGCGAGGCGCCTTGGCGTGCCACGCGGCGAGCTGCCGGGCGACGGCTCGCAGCGCGTCGTCGACGAAGGCCCCTTCCCGCACCAGCCGCGAGAGGCGGCGGCCCGCGGGCATACGGCGCATCACCACGAGCGGTTCGCTCTCTTCCGCGCCGGGCCCGCGGAACTCGCCCACGCCCAGGTAGACGTCGGGGGCGAAGCGACGGTTGAGGGCGACCTCGCGTTCGCACGCGGCCCGCCGATCCGCGCACACGGTGTAGTCCAGGAACCCCAGATCCACCGGCTTCTTGACCTTGTAGGCGCGGTCGCCGACGAAGAACACGACGGCGGTGTGGGTCTCGCACACCTCGGCGCGCGACGGGTGCCTCCCCGATGGGCCGGAATCAGTCATGGGGGACCACGGCGACGGGGCAGCGCCCGTGATGGAGGGCGGCGTGGGCGACGGGTCCCAGGTGGGGCGCCAGACCGTGACGGTGGGCACGTCGGCCCACGACCAGCAGCGCGGCGCCCTCGGCGGCCTCCACGACGGCCTTGGCGGGGCTTGCGAGACGGACGCTGTCGGCCACCCCCACCTGCGGATACTTCTCGCGCCAAGGACGGAGGGCCTTGCCCAGCTCCTTGCGCGCGTCGTTCGTCATCTCCTCACCGACGTGGTGGTCCACGCCCCAGGGCGTGCGGGCGTGGAGCGGCACGCTGCGCCCGTGGACGGCCAGGAGCGGGACGCCCCGGGCCGCGGCGCTGTGGAAGGCGAAGTCGAGCAGGTCGTCGGAGGAACCGCGCAGTTTCAACGCCACGACCACGCGACGCGGGGGTGCGGGGGACGGCGTCTCTCCCCGCGGTTCCGCGCGCACCAGCACGACCGGGCGCTCGGCCCGTGCCACGACCGGCATGCTGACGTCGCCCATGAAGTAGCTCTCCACGGACTCCAGCCCCCGTGACCCGAGCACGAGCATCTCGGACTCCGCGGACGCGTGGAGCAAGGCCTCCTGGGCGTCGTCGGCGACCAGATTCCCGACGACGGCGAGGCCCGGATGGTGTGCCCCCAGCTCCGCCTGCGCGGTGTGGACCAGGCGCTTCGCCCAGTAGTTCTGGTCGACCTCCGAAGCCACCCGGGCCGGCTCCGGCGCCAGCAACGGCCACGCGTGCAGCAGCCGCAGGGTGAGCTTGCGCTTCTCGGCCTCGTCGGCGGCCCAGCGGGCGGCGGCAAGACTCTCGGGTGAGCCGTCGAGGCCCACGGTGATCGCTGGTTGCATGGCGGCGGCCTCCGTCTCGTACGAAGCTGGAGATGACGGTGAACGACGGTGAACGAGTCCGGTGGAGTGCGGGGCCAGGACCTCGCCGACATGCCGCGGGCGGCGCGTTCTCTCATCCGAGGAGTACCGCAATCCCCTGCGCGCCGCATCTCAGCACCGCTTCCGGGGACGCCGCCTCCGCGCGGTGCGGCGGAGCCCCGGGAGGCGGTTCACCGCGAGGGAAAGGCGGCCATCATGCGAGCTCATCTGGGCGACCAACTCGTCATCGACAGCACGAAGTCCGGCACCGCCCGGCGCGACGGCGAGATCGTGGGACTCCACCACACGGACGGAACGCCGCCGTACGACGTGCGCTGGTCGGACACGGACGAGGTGACACTGGTGTTCCCCGGGCCCGACGCGCACATCCACCCTCTCGAACACCGCGGGCCACCGTCGCAGGACGAGGCGGAGGCTCCTCCCGTGGAGGGCCCGTCGGCCGGCGCGTCCCACGCGGGCGACCTCGGCCGGCGCGTGGCCGTCGAACGCCGCAGGCAAGGACTCGGCCGGGAGGAGACGGCCCGGCGGGCCCGGATGTCGCCCGACTACCTGGCGTATCTGGAGGAGCACCCCGCCGACCCGAGTGTGGCCGCTCTCATCCGGCTGGCGGACGCCCTCGGCACCACCACCGCCGCTCTGCTCGGCGGGGGAGCCGACCTGCCGCCCGGTCAGGGCCACGCGCTGGTGCACCCCCGGCTGCGGGACCTCGGGGAGGAGGAATGCCGCAGCCTGCTGTCCACCCACGGTGTCGGCCGCGTCGCGGTCTCCGCCTCCGACGGCCGCCCGGCGGTCGTCCCGGTCAACTACGAGGTCGTCGACGACACCATCGCCTTCCGGACCGCCCCCGACTCGCTGCCCGCGGCGGCCGTCGGAACGGAGGTCGCCTTCGAGGTCGACCGCGTGGACGACGCCCTGGGCCAGGGCTGGAGCGTGCTCGCCGTCGGTTTCGCGAGCGTCGTCACCGCACCCGACGCCGTGCGCAGACTGAGCGAGCGGGCCCACACCACCCCCTGGTCGGGGGGTGAACGCGAGATGTGGGTGTCGATCCGACCCACGAGCCTCACCGGCCGCAGGATCACGCCGGCCGATCGGTAGGCGGCCCGCGGCGACGCGGACGCACCCGTTTTGGTGCGGGCCCGCCCACGAGCGACCTCTCAGCTCATGCAGCCCATGGCCCCCAGCCATTCCCGGTAGAGCCGTTCGTAGGATGCGGCGATCGCGTCCCGAGGGGTGTACCGGTGCAGCCGCGGTGCCGTGTGGGCCTGGGCCGTCGGCAGGTCCGGCTCCAGTCCGGCGGCCACGAGGGCGAGGAGGGCGGCGCCGTGCAGGGTGGCGTCCGCCTCGGTGGCGGCGAGTACCGGCCGGCCCAGGACGTCGGCCCGCAGTTGGGCCAGCGCCGGTGAACGCGACGGCCCCCCGGTCAGGACGACGGCGCTGTCGTGGGCGAGGTCGGCCATGAGGGTGTCCACGGCTTGGCGTACGACGTAGGAGGCGGCTTCCTGGGCGGCGTGCAGGACATGGGCGGGTGTGTGGTGTTCGCCCAGGCCCCAGAGCCTGCCCCGCTCGTTCGGGTTCCAGCCGGGGAAGCGGCTGCCGGTGAGCAGGGGGGACAGGGACAGCCCGTCGCTGCCGGGCGGGAGGGCGCGCAGCGTGGGCTCGAGCCGTCGTAGAGCGGTCGCGGGGTCGCCGAGTCCCAGGAGGCGGACCCAGTGGGCCAGTGCTCCGCCGGTCATCCCCGTCGCGCCGCCGCAGGTCCACAGATCGGGGGTGAGGTAGGGGTTGAGGACCGCTGCGGCGGGACGTTCGTCGGGGGAGGCGATCACGCGGGTCAGCACATCGGTCGTGCCGGCGACGTCCACGACGGCGCCGACCGCACCGCCGGCCACGGCGGCGGCTCCGACCGTACCGTCGGGACCTCCCGCGGCCACCGGCAGGCCGGCCGGGAGACCGGTCGCCTCGGCGGCCGGTGGGGTGACCGCACCGACGATGTCGGTCGCGGCGTGCTGCGGAGGGAAGTGCCGGGTCCCCTTGCCCGTGACGGCGAGGAGCGCCGGGTCCCAGGCCCGCCGGGTGACATCGCTGCCCAGGGTGTACGCCGCGCTGGTCGGGTCGGTGGCGGCCGCGCCGGTGAGACGCAGCACCAGGAAGTCCTTGGGGGCGAGCACCCAGCGGGTCCGCTCGTGCAGTACGGGCTCCTCCTCCCTCAGCCGGCACAGCAGGGGCACCGCGCCCCCCGTCACGGCGGGGCGCCCGGTCACCCGCAGGGCGTCGGCCGGGTCGGGCCATCCGTGCGCGAGCTCGTGGACGCCCCGGGAGTCGGCCCAGCCGCCTGCCCTGCCCAGCGGGCGGCCCCGCTCGTCGACCGGGACCTGGCCCACGTGTCCCGCGATGGCCAGGCACCGCACGTCCGCGCGGGGGCCCTCGGCGGAGAGCCGGCGCAGGACGTCGCAGAGCCCCTCCCACAGGAGTTCGGCGTCGAAGGTCTCGGCGCCTTCGTCGGGGCCGCGCCCGCTGCGGGCCTCCACCAGCCGCCGCCCGCCACGGGTGACCAGGGCGGCCCGGACGGCCGAGGTGCCGATGTCGACGGCACACACGACAGCGCCGCTCGTCATCGTCCGTCACCTCTCGAGCCTGATGAACAGGGGGAATTCGGGGCGGGTCCAGCTCTGCGCGAACTCCACCGGCCCGTCCCCGTCGCTGTGGGTGAGCCGGGTGATGGCGATCAGCGGGGCGCCGGGGTGCACCTGGAGCAGGGCGGCCTGTTCGGAGCTGGCCGCGGCCGCCGACACCTCCTGCTCGGCCCAGGTCAGCCTGATCCCGAAACGGTCGGCCAGGGTCCGGTAGAGGGAGCCGCCGAGCAGCTCCTCCTGGGCGAGTGCGGGAGCCAGCGCGTAGGGGATCCAGGAGTCCTGGATCGCGGCCGGCCGGTCCTCGACGAGGCGCACCCGCAGCACCCGGATGACCTTCTGCCGGGGCTTGATGCCGAGCCGGTCGGTGACCTGCTCGGGCGGCTCGGCGACCTGTTGGGCATGGACGCGGGTGGCGATGGCGGTGTCGTCGCGGCCGATCTCCTCGCTGAAGGGGCCGAGGGCGTGGACCTTGCGGGGGGTGGTGGGACGGTCGGACACGAAGGTGCCGGCGCCGCGGCGCCGGACCAGTCGCCGTTCGTCGGTGAGACGGCCCACCGCCTGACGCACCGTCATCCTGCTCACGCCGTAGTGGTCCGCGATCTCTCCCTCGGACGGCAGCCGGTCACCGGGCTTGAGGGTGCCTCGGGAGATCTGCCGGTCGAGGTCGCGGTAGATCACCTCGTACATGGGCACGCGCACCATGCGGTCTCTCCTTCATCGGATGTACCGGATACGACTCATGTGTCGGATCTGCCGGTTATGCGGAGTCCGTGAACGGCAGAATGCCACGGACGGGCCGGTCGCTGGGCACTTCCCCGTGGGCCCAGCCGACGGCTGCCAGACTCCCGTCACCTCGCCGCACCCACACGTCCAGACCGATGCGCGTCCGATCACCGTCACGCCGCACCTCCCGTACCGCGCCCGCCGCCTCGACACGGTCGAAGGCGCTCACCGGCCGCAGGAACTTCACCCGCAGCCAGCCGGTGGTGAACCACTCGACGCCGAACGCACGGGTGAGCAACTCGGCCAGGTAGCACACGAGTTGCTGCCCCTGGACGATCGGTACGGCCAGGCCCCCGGCGCGCGCAGTGGCGAGGTCGTTGTGGATGTTGGTGACGAACTCGCCGGTCCGGGAGAACACCGCCATCTGCTCGAACGTGATTTCCTTGGGCAGCGGCTCCAGCCCCGCTCCGGGTGTCGCGGCTCCGCCCAGGCTTTCGACGAGCGGCAGCGCGGCGTCGTACACGTCGCTGACCCGGCGACCGGAACCGCGGCCCGCCGAGCCGCGGCCGGCCACCTCTCCCGGCGTGGTCCGCATGATCTCCACGCCCCGGTGACGGACCAGCGTGCGCCCGTCCTCGTCCCGGGCGTCGGCCTCCATCACGACGTAGCCCTGCCCCCGGCGCTCGTACTTCTCCACATAGCGGCCGGCGAGCCGTACCCGCTGCCCGAGCAGGACGGGCCGGTCGAACCACAGCTCCTCCTCCGTGTGCAGCCCCACCACCTGACTGGCGGCGAATCTCAGGGTGAAGAGCTGGAGCAGGTCGTTGGCGAGCAGTCCGGCGTGGCCGATGCGCGGGCCGTCGGGACCGGCGCGCAGGAACCAGTCACCGTGGTCGTCCTGGGAGAACGCGAACCGCTTGATCTTCAGATCGTCCACCAGCAGGTCGACCGGGCCGAAGTCCTCGGGGACGACGATGCCGTCGAAGACCGGCGGCCTCAGGCCCGCTTCGAGGTCCTCCTCCCGGGCCGCGCGGGAGGGATCGGTGAGGTTCCGGCCCAGGACCGCCGTCTTGTGCGTGGTCATGCCCGTGCTCCGTCCAGGACGGCCACCGCGCGCAGCGGTGAGCCGGTGCCGTGCGCGATGCGCAGCGGGAACGCGAGGAAGAAGCACAGCGGCGGCAGCAGGTCGAGATGGGCGAGGTTCTCGATGATGAGCACCCCCGCGGTCAGCAGGACGAAGTGCGCCGGCAACTCGCCGCGCCCGCCGTCGCCGCTGTCGAGGCTGACGCAGTCGGTGCCCACCGCCCGCACGTCCCGCTCGCGCAGCAGTTCGGCCGTCTCGCGCGCGATGCCCGGCCACTCCCGCAGATGGGCGAAACCCGCCTCGTGCAGCCCCCAACGGGTGGCACCCCATTGGAAGTTCATCAGGACGACGTCCCCGGCGAGCAGCGGTCCGTGGTGCGCCTCCCAGTCGAGCAGGGGCCCGGGGCCGACCATCTCGTCGGGTGCGGGCGGCGGATCCGGGGTGACGGTCGCACAGCGGCCGGTGAGCGCGGTGAGGGGAAGCTCCTCGACGCCGACGCCGGCGTGCGGTCCCTCGACGGGGAAGTGGCAGGGGCTGTCGACATGGGTGCCGGTGTGCTCACCGAGCACGAGTTGGTTCATCCGGGCGACGTCACCCATCGACAGCCATCGGTTCTGGAAGTACTTGGCGTGCGTGGGATAGGTGGGCATGCCTTCTTCCAGGGTGCGGCTGAGGTCCACCAGCCGGGCGCCGGCGAACAACTCGTCCAGCACCCGGGCGGTCGTGGGGGTCCGTCCCGTCGACTGTGTCCGCATACGGTCCTCCTCGTGGCCGGTCGGACCGGGTCATCCCGTCCGTACCTGGCGGGTCTCCTGCCGCGCGACCAGGACGGCGATGATCAGCACGCTTCCGTTGAAGATGGGCTGCACCCAGAACGGCACGCCCAGCAGGCTCAGTCCGTTGAAGCCGATGGCCAGCAGGATGATCGCGACCAGGGCGCCCAGGACGTTGTAGTAGCCGGGCCGGTAGGTGGCCACCCCGAGGAACGCCGCGGCGTAGGCGGGCAGCAGCAGTTCGGGACCGTAGCCCGGGTTGGCCGAACCGGCCTGCGCGAGGGCGAAGTTGGCCGCGATGCCCACGATCAGCCCCGCGGCCGCGAAGGCGGTCATCCGCATGCGGTTGGTGCGGACCCCGGCGAGGTAGGCGACACGCTCGGAGCCGCCGATGGCGTACCAGAAGCGGCCCTGCGGGGTGTGCTCCAGGATGTAGAAGAGGATCAGGGCGAGCAGCAGGGTCAGCCACACCGCGAGCGACAGGCCCAGGAAGTCGTCGGACGCGAGCGACGTCAGCGAGGAGGGGATGTTCTCGAAGATGACCTTGCCGTTGCTGATGCCCTGCGTGCCGCCGCTGAGCAGGATGCCGACGCCGAGGGTCGCGATGAAGGAACTGATCTTGAAGTACACCGTCAGCAACCCGTTGACGAGCCCCACGAGCAGTCCGACGACCGGGCCCGCGGCCATGATGAGCACCGGATTGGAGGTGTGCTGGGCCACGACGGCCTCGAGCATCACCAGGAACCCGATGAGGTAGCCGACGGACAGGTCGAACTCCCCGATGATCAGCGGCATCAGGACGGCAAGGGTCATGGTCGCCGTGACGGCCTGCACGAGCGCCACGTTCTGCAGGTTGGCGGCTGTCAGGAAGCGGTCGGAGGCGAGGCTGAAGGCGACGACGAGCAGGGCGAGCAGCACGAGGGTCTCGTAGCCGCTCACCCAGGAGAGCACCCGGCCGGGGGACAGGCGCTCCCGTGGGGTGGGGGCCGACGCCGGTGCGTCGACGTGGGACATGGTCTTGTCGGTCATCACATGGCCTTCGTCATGAGGTTCTCGGCGGTCATGGTGCGAGCGGAGATCTCCTCGGTGACGCGCCCGTCGCGCAGCACCAGGACCCGGTCGCACAAACCCGCCATCTGCTCCGGTTCGGTGGAGGTCATCAGGACGGCGATGCCCCCGGCTCCGGCGTCACGGATGGCGTCGAACATCACCTCGCGGGCGGCGGGGTCCACACCGTAGGTGGGGTCGGCGAGGACCAGGACGCGTGGACGCATGCGCAGCAGCCGGCCCAGGATGACCTTCTGCTGGTTGCCGCCGGACAGCCGGCCGAAGACGGTCGCCGGCTCGGTGGGCCGCACATCGAGGTAGGAGATGACCCGCCGGACCGCCGTACGCACCTGGGCCCGCCGGTGCCAGAACCTGCGGGCCTCGGGCAGGATCACGTTCTCGGTGACCGGCAGGGTGGGGAAGCCGCCCTCGCGGAGCCGGTCCGCGGGCAGCAGCACCACACCGTGGCGGATGGCCACCCGCGGCGCCAGCACGCGGGGCAACCGATGGCCGGCGACCTCGATGGTGCCGCCTCGGCGCTGTTCGGCCCCGGTGAGCAGGCGGGGCAGTTCCTCCAGTCCGCTGCCGCGCACCCCGACGACACCGACGATCTCACCCCGTGCGACGGCGAGGTCGAGCCCGTCGACGTCCTGCCCGCGCAGGTCCCGCACCCGGAGCACCGGGCCGGTCGCGGACCGCTGCGGCGGTGCGGCGTCGCGCCCGCCGGCCTCGCGCTCCCACAGGGCCGTGATGCCCGTCGCGCGCACGGCGGGTCCGGTGCGCCGCGCGCCGTTCGTCGCGTGGGCCGCGGTGGACGCGGGGGCGGTGCCCCGCATGACCCGTACGATGTCGGAACGCTCCACCTTGCTCACCGGTCCCTCGATCACGAGGTGGCCGGCGTCGAGGACGCTGACCCGGTCCGCGTACGCCAGTTCGGCCAGCCGGTGGGTGACGGCGAGGACCGGCAGACCGCGGTCGGCGATGCCGCGGACGTGCCGCAGGAACGGCTCGGCCTCGGCCTCCGGCAGGGCCGCGGTGGCCTCGTCGAGAACCAGCAGCCGCAGATTCTCGCCCGCGGTGCGCACGGCGAGCTCGACGGTCAGCATCGCCCGCTCGGCACCGCTGAGGCGCCCGGCCAGTTCCCGGCTGCGCCGCTCGATGGACAGGTCGTCGAGCAGCCGTTGGGTGTCGGCGCGCAGTCGGCGCCAGGCGATCCGGCCGAGCGCGCCGCGCGGGTAACCGGCGAACAGCGCCACGTTCTCGGCGATCGACAGCCGGTCCACCAGCGGGGCCTCCTGGTGCACCACCCGCACCCCGGCGGCCGCCGCGGCGGCCGGACTCCATCCGGCGGTGACGTCCCGGTCGTCGATCAGGATCCGCCCGGCGTCGGGGACGTACACCCCCGTCATGGTGCGCACCAGGGTGGACTTGCCGCTGCCGTTCGCGCCCAGCAGGGCGTGGATCTCACCGTCCTCGACGGACAGGGAGACCGCGCGCAGTGCCGCGAAGGTCCCGAACCGCTTGGTCACGCCGTGCAGGGCAGCAGTCATCGGAGGTCACTTCCACAGTGCGTCGAAGTCGCCCGGGTAGTCGAAGGAGGCGTGCCAGTCGGAGCCGGCCTCGGGCACGTTGGTCTTGTCCAGCACGACGTACGGCAGGTTCTCGCCGTGCGGCTGCGCCAGCGGCTTCTTGGTCAGCAGCCGCGAGGTCTGGTCGAGCATCGCGTACCCCATGTACAGGTTGTCGTAGGCCGCGTCGGCGACCTGGACCTGTCCCTTGCGCACGAAGTTCAGGTTCTCCTGGCTGCCGAGCACGCTGATCAGGCGGACCTTGTTGCCGAGGCCGGCCTGTGCGATCGCGGGCACGACCGCAGCCGCTGCCGGGTCGTACGGGATGAACACGTAATCCACGTCCGGGTTCGAACGCAGATAGCTGACGACCGACTGCGGCAGCACCTGGGCCACCTGGTTGCCGGTGAAGTACCGCAGCGGCTGCACCGTGCAGTCGTCGCACTTGTCCAGCCCGGCCAGCAGGCCCTTCTGCAGGGCCAGCACGGACGGGAACTCCTTGTCGGAGTAGACGACGATGTTGGCCTTGCCCTCGGAGTCGGCCCGTACCCATTCCGCGGCCTTCTGCCCGAGCGCCGCGTAGTCGGGGGCCACGTCGAACGCGTAACCGAGCTTGCCCGACGGCGGTTTCACGGGCGGGTTCGGGGTGTCCAGACCGTTGGATCCGGCGCCCACCGGGACGTCCGCCCGCTGCGCCGCCCTCAGCCCGTCCTGCACCGCGTTGGGGTCGATGGCGATGTTCAGGATGATGTCGGCGCCCCAGGACAGGGCGTTGAGCATCTGGGCGTTCTGCTTGTCGGGGGTGCCCCCGCCGTCGAAGACCCTGACCTGCCAGCCGAGCTTCTTCGCCGCCTGCTCGGCACCCGTGGCGGGTGACACACAGCCGCTCAGGATGCTCAGACAGGTGATGGCGGCGACCTTCAGGTTCTTCGGAGGGGTGACCGACGCGGTCGGCCCCTGGAAGGTCGACGGTGATTCGGTGGTCGCCGAGCGGTGCAGGTCGTCCCACTGGTCGGCGGGCAGACCGCGTACGGCGGCGGCGTTGCGGGCGTCGGAGCCGTCACCGGAGGAGTTGTGGGCGCCGGCGCACGCGGTGCCGACGGCGAGGACCGCGGCGACCGGAAGAGCCAGGAGGGAGCGGCGAGCGCGTTGTCCGCGTGTTGTGTACATGGTGTCTCCTGCGACGGACAGGGCGGATCAGGCGAGGGCGACGGGCCGCACGGGCGAGCCGGTCGCTCCGGTGATGGGAAGCGGAAGGCAGAGCAGCAGGAACTCGTGGACCGCGGCGGCGGCGAGTTCCTCGAGGTGGACCCATTCCATGAGGGGGATACCGAGGTCGCGGATCAGCAGACGATGGACCGGCTGGGGTTCGCCGTCGACGCCGGACGGCTGGACCTCGACGGCCGCGGTGTCGCCGCCGACGGCCGCCGGTCCGCTCCGCGCCAACAACCGGGCGCCCTCGAGATCGAGCCCGGCGCCCTGGACGGCGGTCATCGCCCGGGTGTCCGGCCAGTGCTTCATGGTCCCGGTGCGCAGCAGGACGACATCGCCCTCACGGAGCCGCACCTTCTGTCGTGCCAGAGCCAGGGAGATCAGCTCGGCGTCCACGGGCTGGTGGGGTTCGAGCGTCTCGCGGCCCAGCGCACCGGGCGCGTCCACGAGGACGCCCCTGCACACCAACGGCGGCAGCGTCGACGCGTCATGGGTGAGGGGGCCGTAGTCGCCGAGGTGGTCGCGCGCGGAGTAGCCCCCGTACCACTCGTCGTTCTCACCGGACGTGATGTGCGCCAGCGCGTCGATGTGCGTCCCTGAGTGGGCGCAGAACGAGAGGATCTCGGAGATGAAGCCGAACCGGGAGGCGTTGTCCCGGAGGAACTCCAGTTCGCCGCGGGCGCCCTGGGCGCGTTCCCCTGCCGGCGTCCTGAAGGTGAGGACCTGGAACGGCGGATGACCGGGGGCCAGGGGCATGCCCGGCCACCACCCGGAGGACAGGTCGAAGACCCGGCCCTCACCCGCCAGGGCCAGCGCGGAGGGGTCCACGCGAAGGCCGGTGCGGCGGTGCGCGGTGACGGTCACTCAGATCACCCCCAGCGACTTCAGTCGGGCGATCTCCTGCGCGGACCGGCCCAGCAGCCGTCCGTAGACGTGGTCGTTGTCCTCGCCCACCAGGGGTGGCGCCTTGCGCACCGAGCCGGGAGAGGCGTCCAGTTTGATGGGGATGCCGGGCAGACGCAGCGCGCCCAGGACGGGATGCTCGACGTCGAGCATCATCTCCCGCGCCTTGATCTGCTCGGATTCGACCACCTCGGGGATCTCGCTGACCTTCCCGAACGGGACGCCGGCCGTCTCCAGGACCTCCGCGATCTCGTCGCAGGGACGGCTCTTGGTCCAGGCGGCGACGGCGTCCTCCAGCTCCTCGATGTGCGCCATACGGCCCGGCACCGAGGAGAACCTCTCGTTCTCGGCGAGGTCCTGGCGTCCGATCGCCCGGCACAGCCGGGGGAAGAGCGGGTCGGTCCCGGCATGGATGTAGACATAGCCGTCGGCGGTGGGGAAGACGTTGGCCGGGCCGGTGAGCAGATCGCGCGAACCGTTGCGCCGCGGATGCTCGCCCAGCATGGCGTAGGCACTGGGCCGGGTGCCCAGGGAGGCGAACAGCGCGTCCAGGGACGCCACGTCGACATGCTGGCCCTGCCCGGTGCGCTCCCGGTGGAGCAGAGCGAGCATCGCCCCCATGGCGCCGTGGAATCCGGCGATGTGGTCGGCGAGGTACGTACCGGTCAGGGTGGGCTCGCCGTCCGGGGGGCCGGTGAGGCTCATCAGCCCGGACGTCGCCTGGGCGACGGCGTCGAACAGGGCGCGGCGCGCCAGCGGCCCGGTCTGTCCGAAGCCGGAGATGGACACCAGGATGATCCCTGGACGGATCTCCTCCAGCCGCCGGTAGGGCAGGCCCATCGCCTCCATGGTCCCGGGACGGTAGTTCTCCACCACGATGTCGCTGCGCCGTACGAGGTCCTCCAGCAGCGCCCGCGCCTCGGCGTGCCGGGTGTCGAGCGTGGCCCCGTACTTGTTGCGGTTGTAGACCATCGTGTAGACGCTGTGCCGTCGGTGGAACGGCGCGTGCTTGCGGGCGTCCTCGCCGCTGGGCCGTTCCACCTTGATCACCTCGGCGCCCATGTCGCCGAGGATCTGGCAGCACAGGGGGCCGGCGATGAACCGCGACAGATCCAGTACGCGGAAGCCCTCCAGCGCTCCGGGAGTGCCGGTGCCGGTGGCGGGTCCGGTGGCGGCGGTCATGATCAGCCCTCCTCCGGTTCGTAGGGGCGGAAGGCGGGATACGTCCAGGCGTTGACGCCGCGGTCGATGGGGACGTCGAAGAGGGCGGGCGAGGAGCCTTCGAGGGTGTCCGCGACCCGCTTGCAGAGCTCGTCCAGGCTGCCGGTCCGCTCGGCCGGCAGGCCCATGCCACGGGCGACGCGGGCGTAGTCGGACGGCCCGAAGTCCACCCCGATGGTGCGGTTGTCGTAGTGGACGATCTGTTCCTGGCGGATGTTGCCGTAGCCGGTGTCGTCGAGGACGACGACCGCGACCGGGCCGCCGACGCGCACCAGCGTCTCCAGCTCGGCCAGACTCATACCGAGCGAACCGTCACCGACCAGGACCAGCACGGGTCGTCGGGGCTCGGCCACCACGGCCGCGACGGCGGCGGGGACGGCGAAGCCCATGTTCCCGAACCCCACCGGCTTGATGTAGCTGCCCGGCCGGCGGATCTGCCACAGGTACGACCACACCCCCGGGTTCCCGGCGTCCGGCACGAGCAGCGTCTCGTCGGGGGCGGCGTCCCGCAGCCGCCGTACGACCTCCGCCGGTGACGGTCCGTCCCCTCCCTCGGCCGCTTCGGAGCCCTCCGACTCCCGCCACCACAGCTCTTCGGCCCGCTGCAGCTCGGCCGTCCAGGAGGTGCGCCGCGCCGAGAGCGCCTCGGCCCGGTCGGCCAGCAGAGCGCGGAGTTCCTCCAGCGTGGCCCGGGCGTCCGCCACGACACCGGTCGTCCTACGGCCGTAGTAGCGGCCCAGCATCGCCGGATCGACGTCGATCTGGATCACATGCGGCAGGTCCATGCGCCACCGGCCGGTCGAGACGGCGTTCAGACTGTTGCCCACGGCCAGCACCAGATCGGCGTCGGCCATGACCCGGCTGGACAGCCGTGTGCCCATCCGGCTCAGGGCTCCGAAGACGAGGGGATGCGTGGTCGGCACGGTGCCGATGCCGTTGAACGTCGTGATCACCGGTATCCGCAGGGACTCGGCCAGCGCCAGAGCGGCCTCGCCCGCGCCGGAACGGTTGCAGCCGTTGCCGAGCCACAGCACCGGCCGCTCGGCCTGCGCGAGCCGCGCGGCGACCTCGGCCAGCGCGCGGACGTCGGCGCGGGGACGCTGGACCACCCATCGGCACATCGGGTGCTCGCCCGCGGGGACGACCGCGTCCCCGTCGGCCACCGGCCCCTCGATGGTGTCGCGGGCGAGGTCCAGATGGGCGGGCCCGGGGTTGCCGGACATCGCGTTCAGATACGCCTCTTCCACCGCCTGACCCAGTGCGCCCGGGTGCGCGACCAGTCGGCTGTACTTGGTCAGCGGGCGGAAGAGCTCCACGTGGTCGGCGTTCTGGGCGTCGTCGCGGTGGATGTTCTCACCGGCGTTGTTGCAGGTCAGTACCAGCACCGGGCTGGAGTCCCGCAGGGCTCCGCCGATACCGGTGAGCAGGTTGGTGGCACCCGGACCGGTCGTCGCCAGGCAGACCCCGGGCGTCCCGGTCAGGCGACCGTAGGCGTCCGCCATGACGGCGGCCGCGTTCTCGTGCCGGGCGGTGACGAACCCGATCGTCGGGGAGGCGAGGATCGCGTCCGTGACGGCGAGCGTCTGACCACCGGGCACGCCGAAGATGGTGCGGACGCCCAGACTCTCCAGCATCCGTACGACCAGCTCTCCGCCGGTGACTGAGCGAGACATGCACTGTGCCTTCGTTTTTGCGCCAAATGTCCTGAATAAATCTAGATGTCTAGATGTTTCCATTCGCGCGGTTTCGAAACGTGGATGTCAGGAGGAATTTCGGCGGGCCGGTCGGCGGGCGGTGAACCGTGTGCCCCTGCGGCGGGGTCACGAGGTGAGGTGTCCGCCGGACCGGGGTAGTGATCACAACCCCACCGAAGGGAAACCGCGTTGACCCCTGCCGTCGAAGCCGCCGAGAGATCGCTCCTCTGGTCCCACGAGGCCCTGGGACTGCGGGCCGTCGTGGACGCCGCCGGTGCGGTACGACTCGGAGCGCCCGGCCAGGAGGGGGACCGTCTGCTCCCCCTGGTCGAGGTCACCGCCACCGGACACGGCCGCACCTGGTCGGGGGAACGTTTCATCGACACGGCGATCGGCGGCCGCCTGACCTACCGCGGCCACGAGACGGCCCGGGACGGGGACTGGCGGTGCACGACGATCCGGCTCTCGGACCCCAGGACCGGCCTCGCCGCCGAGGTGAGTCTGCGGACCCGCCCCGGCGCCCGCTTCCTCCGCTCCCGGGTGCGTCTGGTCAACGAGGGAGCCGCCCCGCTGCGCGTCGAGAGCGTGTCGAGCCTGACGCTCGGCGGTGTCGCCGAGGGCGCTCTCGGCGGCCTGACCCTCCACTGGGCGGACAACGACTGGCTCGCCGAATGCCGTTGGCGGCAGGCATCCTTCCGCGAGCAGGTCGTCGCCCTGAACCGGTCCGCCCACGGCCACGAGGGGCGCGGCTGCTTCGAGCGCCACTCGCAGGGAAGCTGGTCCACGGGACGGCATCTGCCGATCGCCGCGCTCACCGATCCCACCGGGCGCGCCTGGCTCTGGCAGATCGAGTCCGGCGCGGGCTGGCGCTACGAGACGGGCGAGCGGGAAGGCGCCGCGTACGTCGCTCTGTTCGGACCCGACGACGCCCACCACCAATGGCGTACGACCCTTGAGCCCGGCGAGGAGTTCACCACCGTTCCCGCCGTCCTCGTCGGCGTCGGGACCGGCGGCCTGGACGCCGCGTTCGGTGAACTCACCGCCTACCGCAGACGCATTCGCCGCCCGCACCGGGACCACACGGCCCTCCCGGTGATCTACAACGACTACATGAACACGCTGATGGGCGACCCCACCACCGACAAGCTCAGGCCGCTCGTCACGGCGGCGGCGGCCGCCGGTGCCGAGGTGTTCGTCATCGACGCCGGCTGGTACGACGACGACGCTGAGGGCTGGTGGGACGCGGTGGGCGCCTGGGAGGCCTCGGGCAGCCGCTTCCCCGGCGGCATCCACGAGGTGCTGGACGCCATCCGGGAGCACGGGATGACACCGGGCCTGTGGCTGGAGCCGGAAGTGGTCGGCGTCCGCAGCCCCTTGGCCCGGACCCTGCCGCCCGAGGCGTTCTTCCGTCGGGGCGGGGTCCGTGTCTCCGAACACGGCCGCCACCACCTGGACCTGCGTCACCCCGCGGCCAGGGCCCACCTCGACCGGGTCGTGGACCGGATCGTGGGGGAGTGGGGCGTGGGCTATCTCAAGCTCGACTACAACATCAACATCGGTCCCGGCACGGAATGCGGCACGGAGAGCGCCGGCGCCGGACTGCTCGGGCACCACCGCGCCTACCTCGACTGGCTCGGCTCCCTCCTCGACCGGCACCCCGGGCTCGTCCTGGAGAACTGCGCCTCGGGTGGCCTGCGCATGGACTACGCCCAACTCGCCGTCACCCAGCTCCAGTCCACCAGCGACCAGCAGGACCCCCTGCGCTGTCCGCCGATCGCGGCCGCGGCCGCCACGGCGGTCGCCCCCGAGCAGGCCGCCGTCTGGGCCTACCCCCAGCCGCACTTCAGCACGGACGAGATCGCCTTCTCGGTCACCGGCGCGATGACCGGCCGTGTCCACCTCTCCGGGTTCCTCGATCGCATGAGCCCCGAGCAGTTCGAACTCGTCCGCACGGGCATCTCCGTCTACAAGGCGATCCGTTCGGAGATCGCGACGGGCCTGCCGTTCTGGCCGCTGGGGTTGCCCTCGTGGGAGGACGGCTGGATCGCGTACGGCCGCCGCGGCACCACCGCCACCTGGCTCGTCCTGTGGCGCCGGGCTGCGGCCGGCGACGCCCCGGGCGGCGGGCAGCGGCACGGAACCGACGACCGGGCCCGCACACTGACGATCCCCCACCTGCGCGGCACCCCTCTGCGTCCCGAGGTGCTGTACCCGGCCTCCGCCGAGGCCGAGACGGACTGGTCGCCCACCGACGGGCAGCTCACCGTCAGCCTGCCCCGACCCGACACCGCCGTGCTTCTCCGCCTCGGGCCGGACGCGTCGGAGTACGACCGAGAGGCATGAGGGGCGGGGGAGGCGGCCGCCCGCAGCCGGGAAGCGGTCCGGCGGACGCGCGCCCCGTCCGGAAGCGCCGTGGGAGGTCGGCGCGCATCGGGTGTCAGATTTCCACATGGTTCGTCGTCTGCGTATCCAAGAACGACTCCGCCCTGACCATGGCTTTGAGCGTGTCAGCCCGGCCGGTACAGGGGGCCGGGTGACGGAATCCGGAAAGGACGACACGTGATGAGCTCGGTGGAGCGCACTCGACCGACCTACGCCTTCGACGCCTAGTGCGGCTGGTGCTACGGCTTCGGCCCGGCCCTGCGCGAGTTCGCCGCCGCCAACGCGGACCGGATCGAGCTGCGGGTGCTGTCCGGCGGCCTGTTCACCGGCCCGCGCGCGTTGCCGGTGTCGGCCTACCCGCACATCCCGGGTGCCAACGAGCGCATCGCGCACCTGACCGGCGTGAGCTTCGGCGACGGCTACCGTGCCGCGCTGGCGGACGGCGCCGTCGTGATGGACTCCGCCGATGCCGTCGAGGTCCGCCGTCTGGGCGTCGACTCCTATCCGGCGCTACTGGTGCACACCGCACACGGCACCGACCGCCTCCGCCGACGTGCTCACCCGCGCCCTCGACCGGCACCTGACCGCCACCACGGCCGCCTGAAACCACACCCCCCGCAACCACCCTGAAAGGCGGTACCCCATGCCGTCCAGCCTGACGTACGCCGTCCACACCGCCGGCGACACCGGCCTGCACAAGTCGTCCGTCCTGGTCACCGGCGAGCACGAAGCCCTGCTGGTGGACGGTCGGTTCACCCTGGCCGAACAGCACCGGGTCCTGGCGGACGTCATCGACAGCGGCAAGGAACTCACCACGGTCGTGGTCACCACCGCCGACCCCGACTACTACCTCGGCCTGGAAGTGATGGCGGTATCGCCGAAGCGGGAATGCGGGTCGGGGGTCCGGCGTTACACCGCATGACTGACATGCCCGGGACAATCGCCGGGTGTGGAGGTGAAGGGAGAAGACCATGGCGCGCACCACCGCACGTCCCGTCGTGAAGCTGAGGTCCACGGCCGGAACCGGCGCCACCTATGTGACACGCAAGAACCGACTCAACGACCCCGACCGGCTCGTCCTGCGCAAGTACGACCCGGTCGCCGGGAAGCACGTCCTCTTCCGCGAGGAACGCTGAACCAGTCGCCGCCCCGCTGGACGGCGACGAGAAGGAAAACCCCATGAAGCACGGTATTCATCCCGAGACCAGGCCGGTCGTCTTCCGCGACCGCGCCGCGGGCACGGCCCTGCTGATCCCCTCGACCGTCCGGTCGACCCGGACGATCGAGTGGGAGGACGGCAACGCCTACCCGCTGATCGACGTCGAGACCTCGTCGGCGAGTCACCCGTTCTACACGCGCACCGCACGTGTCACGGACACCGCGGGCAGGGTGGCTCGCTTCGAGCGGCGCTACGGCCGCTCCACGGCCAGGCCTCGCGGCTGACCGGGGCCCGGCCCCCGAGGCGGAGAAGGAGACAGTCATGAAGGTACGCAAGTCCCTGCGCTCACTGAAGGCCCAGCCCGGGGCGCAGGTGGTGCGCCGCCGGGGCGTGATCTTCGTCATCAACAAGAAGAACCCCCGCAACAAGGCCCGCCAAGGCTGAGCGCCGCGACCTGAGCCGCATCCAGGCCCGGCCCCGCACCCCGGGGCCGGGCCGCCGTCATGCCGCGCCGGCCCGTCCGGGCGCCGCCTGGGCATCGACAGGACCCCGAGGCGCTCGCCGAACAGCTCCATCTCACCTCGGGCCACGCCGCACACCCCGATGCCGGGCCGCGCTCGGCGACGACCCGGCCCACGCGCCGTACCCCGGACTCGCGCAGCGCCCCTCGATGTGTCGTCGAGCCGGCCCGTCAAGGCCGGCGGCCGTCTCCCCGCCCGGTGGCCGGCGCGCGGGCCACCAGTGCTTCCAGCAGGAGTTCCACCGCCGTCTCGAAGGAGCTGTCCGCCATCCCGGGCAGCTCGGGGCGTACGGCGGTGAGGGCCGGGTACGCCTCCGGGGCCAGGTCCTGGTAGACGTCCCGCCATCCCCGCTGATCGGCCTCGCGCTGCTGGCGGGGGAGTGCCTGGAACGCCGCGTCCGTGGCCGCGTGGCTGAGGACGGTGTCGATGAAGGCCAGGTAGAGCCGCACGGCGGCGGCCGGCTCGAAGCCCGCCGACAGCAGCAGGCCGATCCCCGTCTCCACCGCCTGGATCTCGCTGGTGCGCCGGGTCACCCGGTGCGCCGCCATGGCGGCCGCCCGGGGATGGGCGAGATAGCCTGCCCGGACCCGCCGGGCCATCTCGCGCAGCGAGGCCACCCAGTCGTCCCCGGGGACGAACCCCGCCATCGCGTCGCCGATGATCCGGTCGGCGACCGCGAGCACCAGGTCGTCGGTGTCGTGGAAGTAGCGGTAGAACGCGGTCGGGTCGCACCCCAGCGCCGCGCCGAGCCGGCGCACGCTCAGCGCCGCGGGGCCGTGTTCGCCGATCAGCCGCAGGGCGGTCTCCACGATCAGGTCCTCCGACAGCAGGACCCCGGAGCGGGTGGGCCGCCGGCGTCGGCGTTCCTGCGGGACACGAGTGGACATGACCGGGTTCCTCTCACTCCACGTCGGCGAGCACATTCGAAGCACGGGCGCGGCGCATTCGAAGCACGCTCAGTGAACGGTCCCCGACAGCCTTACGTCAACAGGGTTGACCCAATGCGGACGCCGGCTGTTCCATCGCATTCCCACACGGCTCACCCCAGACCTCTCTCCTTCTCCGAGGAGCCCTCATGTCATCCGCGCCGCCCCCGCCCCACCCGCCCGCCGGACCGGGCCCCGCCCTGCGCCGTTCCCTCGGCGTCGTCGACGGTGTCGCCATCGCCGCCTCCAGCACCGCGGCCACCACCAGCATCGCCATCGGCATGGGCACCATCGCCTCCGTCGTGGGCCTCCAGGCCCCGGCGCTCCTGCTGCTGGCGTTCCTGCCCGTGCTCGGCATCGCCCTCGCCTACGCCCGCCTGAACCGCTCGGAACCGAACATGGGCAACGGCTACGTCTGGGTCGGCAAGTCCCTGGGCCCGTGGCCCGGTTTCCTGACCGGATGGGTGACCCTGGTCGGCTCGATCATCTTCTGCGCCTACACCAGCGCGATCATGGGCTCGGTGGTGCTGGTCTTCGCCAACAAGGCCGGCCTGCACACCCTCGCCGGCATCGGCCTCGACCCGACGTCCACCGGGGTCACCACCGCCGTCGGGCTGGTGATCCTCCTCGGCCTCACCGTCCTGGCCGTCACCGGGGTGCGGGGCGCCACCCGGTTCCTTCGCCCTGCTGGTCTTCGAGTACGCCGTGCTGCTGGGCTTCTGCGGCTGGGCCCTGGTCACCGGGGACCACGCCTTCTCCCTCTCCTGGTTCAACCCCTTCGAGATCTCCAGCGGCAAGACCTTCGCCCAGGGCCTGGTCCTCGCGGTGTTCTTCTTCTGGGGCTGGGACGCGGCCTTCGCCGTCAACGAGGAGACGAAGAGCCCCGGTGACGCGGCCCGGGGCGGCCTCATCGCCCTCTTCGCCATGCTCGGCCTGTTCCTCTTCGCCTCGGTCTCCTTCCAGCGGGAGATGAGCTGGGGCGAACTCGTCCACAACGGCCCCCAGGCCCTGCCCTACCTCGGGGAGAAGCTGGCCTCCGAGCCCTGGGCCACCCTGCCCCTGGTCGCGCTGATGTTCTCCGCCGTCGCCTCCGTGCAGGCCACCCTGATCCCCACGGCACGCGGCCTGTACGCCATGGGCCGCGACCGCACCATGGGCCGGCTGTGGACCCGGATCCACCCCCGCTACGGCACCCCCGCCGCCGGCACGGTCGTCGTGATGTCCATCGCCGCCGTGATCGCCCTGCTCGCCGTCGCCATCCCCAGGCTCAGCGACATGCTGCTGGCCGCCGTCAACGCCATCGGCCTGATCGTCGCCCTCTACTACGGCCTCACCGCACTCGCCGCCGCCGTGCGCTTCCGCTCCGCCCTGCGCGAAGGAGCACGCGAGGCGCTGCTCGCCGTCGCCGTGCCCGCCGTGTCCGGCCTGACGCTGCTGGGCCTCGGCGGCTACCTCGGCTACTCGTATCTGACCATGAGCGATCACTTCGCCCTGACCCCGGACAACGGCTGGTTCATGTTCTCGCTGCCCACCGTGATCGTGCTGACCGGCCTCGGGATGGCGGCCGTGGCCAAGTACGTCCGGCACTCGCCGTACTTCACGACGGGGGAGGGCACCGACGCCGATTCCCTCACCCTCCCCATGGACCGCACGACGGTCTGATCCCCCGCCCATCCTCTCCATGGAGTTCACCCCCATGTCGCATCACCGGGTCACGGAGCCGGCCGATCTCGTCCTCACGGGCGGCCCCGTGCACACCGTCGATCCCGCCCGCAGCCGAGCCACGAGCGTGGCGGTGCGCGGCGGGCGGATCGTCGCCGTCGGCCACGACGAGGTGCACGAGTTGATCGGCCCGCGCACCGAGGTCGTGGACCTCGCCGGAAGGCTGCTGCTGCCCGGTTTCCAGGACGCCCATGTCCACCCGCAGGGCGCCGGCCTGGAACTCGGCCTGTGTCATCTGGCCGACATCGTCGACCCCGCCGGATATCTGCGGCGGATCCGCGAGTACGCCGACCACAACCCGGACGTCGAGTGGATCACCGGCGGCGGCTGGTCCCTGGAGGCGTTTCCCGGAGGTTCTCCCACCGCCGCCGCTCTCGACGCGATCGTGCCGGACCGTCCGGTCTTCCTGCCCAACCGCGACCACCACGGCGCCTGGGTCAACAGCCGAGCGCTGGAGCGCGCCGGCATCGACGCCCGTACCCCCGATCCCGCCGACGGCCGGATCGAGCGCGACGCCGACGGCAACCCCACCGGCATGCTCCAGGAGGGCGCCGTCCATCTCGTGGGCCGGCTGGTGCCGGACCCCACTGCCGAGGAACAACTGGCCGCCCTGCTGCGGGCCCAGGCCGTGCTGCACGCGAACGGGGTCACCGCCTGGCAGGACGCGATCGTCGGCGCGTACGCCAACATGACCGATCCTGCGCCCGCCTACCGAGAGGCCCAGCAACGGGGTCTCCTCACCGCCCGGGTGGTCGGCGCGCTGTGGTGGGACCGGGAGCGCGGCGCCGAGCAGATCCCCGAACTCGTGGCCCGGCGGGAGCAGTTGAGCGTCGGCCGGTTCCGCGCGGGCACGGTGAAGATCATGCAGGACGGCATCGCCGAGAACCACACCGCCGCCCTGCTCGACCCCTATCTGACCGGGTGCGGCTGTGCCTCGGACAACAGCGGTATCAGCTTCGTCGCGCCGCAGGAGCTGAGGAAGTACGTCACCGAGCTCGACGCCTCCGGCTTCCAGGTCCACTTCCACGCGCTCGGCGACCGGGCCGTGCGCGAGGCGCTGGACGCCGTCGAGGCCGCGCGTGCCGCCAACGGCTGGCGCGACACCCGCCACCACCTGGCGCATCTGCAGATCGTCCATCCGGACGACGTACCCCGGTTCGGCGCCCTGGGCGCCGGCGCCAACCTGCAGATGCTGTGGGCCGCGCACGAACCGCAGATGGACGAACTGACCCTGCCGTTCCTCGGCGCCGAACGCGGCACACGGCAGTACCCCTTCGCCGACCTGCTGCGCGCGGGAGCGACCATGGCCGCCGGCAGCGACTGGCCCGTGAGCAGCCCCGACCCTTTCCAGGCGATCCATGTCGCCGTCAACCGGACCGCACCGGACGCCCCCGAGGGCACCCCGGTCTTCGTCCCGGAGCAGCGCCTCGACCTGGGCGCGGCCATCGCCGCGTACACGGCCGGCAGCGCCCATGTGAACCACCTCGACGACATCACCGGCAGTATCGCCGTGGGCAAGTCGGCCGATCTGGTCGTCCTCGACCGTGACCCGTTCGCCCACCCACCCGGGGAGATCGCCGCCACCCGCGTCCTGCAGACCTTCGTCGAAGGCCGCCGTGTCCACGCGGCCGACGACGCCTGAGCCGTTCAAGCACGTCGTACTCGGCGCGTTCGTAGCCCAACCAGGGGAACGACTCGGTGAAGGAGCCGCGCCCCCATCGACGCCGGTCTCCTCCGCGAGGGCGGCCTCGTCGACGATTCGGTGAGCGCGACTTCCCGTCTGTCATCGTTGTCCAATGACTTGATGCTTCAAGTTATGCTCGTCGTATGAGCGCTGATGAGCCCCACTGGCTCGACGACGAGGAGCAGGACACCTGGAGGGCGTTGGCCGGGCTGCTCATCCAGCTTCCGGGCGCGCTGGACGCCCAGCTCCAGCGTGACGCCGGGATCAGTCACTTCGAGTACCAGGTGCTCGCGGGGCTCTCCATGACGCCGGAGCGCACGCTGCGGATGAGCGTGCTGGCCCAATTCGCCGTCGCCTCGCTCTCCCGGCTGTCCCACACCGTCAAGCGGCTGGAGAAGCAGGGGTGGGTGCGCCGTACCCCCGATCCCGACGACGGCCGTTACACCCTGGCCACCCTCACCGACGCCGGCTGGGACAAGGTCGTCGCCACCGCCCCGGGCCATGTCGCCGAGGTGCGCCGCCTGGTCTTCGACCCGCTCACCAAGGCTCAGCAGAAGCAGGTGCGGGAGGCGGGACGCCGTATCAACACCACCATCAGCCCCGAGGGATTCTGCCCGGGTGGCTGACGGACACCGACGGCGCCCGGCCCGGCGTACGACCGGTGATCGGCGACTCCGACTCCGACTCCGGCCGCGTCCGGCGACCCCGACCCCCTCCCTCCCCACCGGAAAGGCACCCCGTGCGATCCATCCTCGACCCCGAGACACCCGGCGGCGCCTATGACGCCTTCCTGACCGGGGCGCTGCCCCGGGCCCGCGCGCAGCGGGCATGGACGCCGGCCGACGGTCCGCTTCCCGCTCTCTACCTCAGCCACGGCGCACCCCCGCTCTTCGACGACGGCCCCTGGCTGCGGCAGCTGTTCGACTGGGCGCAGTCCCTGCCGAAGCCCACGGCGATCCTGATCGTCTCCGCGCACTGGGAGGACGCCCCGCTCGCCGTCTCCGCCTCAGCCGCGGGCACCCCGCTGGTCTACGACTTCGGCGGCTTCCATCCGCGCTACTACCGGATGCGGTACGACACCCCCGACGCGACCGCGCTCGCCCACCGTGTCGCGGCGACCATGCCCGACGGTGTACCTCTCCACCAGCACACCCGCCGCGGCCTGGACCACGGGGCCTGGGTGCCGCTCATGGCGATGTACCCCCTCGGTGACATCCCCGTCCTGCAGATGTCCATGCCCTCCCACGACCCCGGGCGTCTCATGGACATGGGGCGGCGTCTCACCTCGCTGCGCGAGGAGGGCGTCCTCGTCATCGGCTCGGGCTTCATGACCCACGGGCTGCCCTTCGTCACCCGGGAGATGTTCGAAGGCGCCGTCCCCGCCTGGTCGTCCGACTTCGACGCCTGGGCCGCCGACGCCCTCGCGCGCGGTGACGTCGACGAACTCGCCGCCTACGCCACCCGTGCGCCGGGCATGCCCTTCGCGCACCCCACCCCCGACCACTTCCTGCCGATCTTCATCACCCTCGGCAGCGCCGACAACGCCGAACAGCCCGCCCGCACGGCCATCGACGGTTTCATGATGGGCTTCGCCAAGCGCTCCTTCGCGCTCGCCTGACACCGGCGCGGCCCTTCTTCGCCGACGGGTCGCGGCGAGGAGCCGGTCGGCCCGGACGCGGTCGGACGACGAACGGCCGCGCGTCGGCGCGCGCCACGGCGTAGGCGATCGGATTGGTGCCTGGCACCTTGGTGGCCGACCCCCGAGCGATGCCCGCGTTCATGGAACAGGTGAGCGCGACCGCCGGGGCGGGCAGGAGCGTGCACCTGCTCGCATACGGTGCGACGGGCGCCCCCGACCGGCCGGGCACCGCCGGGCGCTGGCACCACGCGCCCAGCTCGGAGACGTGGACCGAGGAGGCCCACCGCCTCCTCGCCACGTCGCACAGTCGCCCAGGCGTCGAGTTCGCTTGCGCTGTCCCACACCCGGGGTCCGTCGTCCTACCCCACGGTGACGACGAGGGAGCCGCCGTGTCCGTCCGAGTCCTGGCAGACGCCGCGTACCCGGCCGTGCCGCCGAGCAGACCGGCGAGGTCGTGGCCGAGGACGTGGAGCGTGCGCCGGTGGACGGGTCCCGGACCAGGGTGCCTGGCCCGTCCCCGCCGGCGACGACGAGGATGCGCCCGTCCACGTCCGCCCGGCGTCCCGTCGGGCCGACGCGAGGAGCGCCCGGTCGCCGTCGGGGACCTCGCACAGGGTCCACACGAAACCGTCGTGCCCCGTCAGGTCACCCACATGTTCCCGCGACGCGAGGTCCCACAGCCCGACCGAACCGTCGGCCCGCCCTGCCGCGAGCAGGTACCCCGGACCCAGGAAGGGGTCTCGAAGAACGCCATGTCTTCGCGGGCGGCGGGGCAGCAGAGGTGCCCGGGGGCTATCTCACGCGGTCTTCCTCCGGCTTCGATTCCTCCTCGTCGGGGAGGTGGACGTCGTTCACGGCGATGTTCACCTCGACGACCTCCAGGCCCGTCATCCGTTCCACGGCGCCGATGACGTTGGTGCGCGCCTCACCGGTGACCTCGGCGATGGACGTGCCGTATTCGACGACGACGTCCAGGTCGACGGCTGCCTGGCGCTCGCCCACCTCGACCTTCACGCCGCTGGTGACGCTTCCGCCCGAGGTGCCGGGGACACGTTCCCGCACGGCGCCCACGGCACGTGCCATGCCGGCGCCCAGACGGTGGATGCCCGGTATCTCGCGGGTGGCCATGCCCGCGATCTTGGCCACGACGCCGTCCGCGATCCTCGTCCTGCCGCGTATCCCCGCCGGGGTGTCGGCCGCCGTACGGCCCTTGAGAGTGCCCCCGCCCGCATCCGGGCGGATGGGCGAGCCGATGCTGGTGGTGTCCGTCATGGTGATCACCTCCGAGTCTGTCCGATGTGCGGTGCGGGCCACCGGGTACCCGCTCCTTGCGAGCCGCCAACGGCATCCCGCTCCCCTGACGGACGGGCTCTCGGCCTGCCGGTGGGGAAAGGCTTCCGGTGACGGCACCTATGCCACTAGATTTGGTTGCATGACTGCCATCACCTTGCGGATCCCCGACGCCATGGACAAGCCGCTGCGCGACGCCGCGGCAGGCGCCCCGTCACTGAACGACTACATCCTGCGCGCCGTACGTCGGCAGATGACGCTCGACGCCGCACGCAAGCTCGCCTCCATCGCGCCCCTCGACCTCGCGGGCGAGGGCGACGCCCTGTGACGATCCGCAAGGGGGACGTCTGGGATGTCGACACGGGGAAGGGCACGCGTACCGTTCTCGTGGTCAGCCTCGACGGGCTCGCCGAGGCCTACGGCGCCGTGGTCGTCCTGGTGCTCCACGCTCCGGCGCAGCACCCCGACACGGCGATGAGCGTGCATCTGACCACTCCGGTCGACGCCTCCCTGGTCGCCGTCAACCTCCTCCAGCTCTCCGCCCCGCGCTTCGAGACCGGCACCCTGCACGGCAGCATCGGCCCCGAACAGCAGGAACTCGTCGACAACGCGCTCCGCGCGGTCCTCGACCTGTAGGAAGGCCGCCGGAGCGAACGGCGGCAGCCCGGCCGGCACCGGTCCACTCGTGCCAGGTCCGGCTACGACGGGACACGGGGGAAACCCCGAGGGCGGAACAGGGGTAACCCCCCATGCGAATCAGGCTGTTCCCCGGATGGGCGAGGTGGGCATGGTCGGCCAGGCTCGTCCGCATGAAGGAGATCAGGAAACACATCACGAGAACCGCAGTCATCACGGCCGCCTCCGTCGTCATCCTCGGCTCGGTCGCGCCGGTCGGCGCATCCGCCGAACCCCTCCGGTGGAGCACGTGCGAGGGGAGCGGACAGCGCGACGCCCGGCAGGAGTGCACGACCGTGTTCGTGCCGATGGACTACTCCGATCCCGGCGGCCGAAAGATCGGCATCGCCGTCTCCCGCATCCCGAGCGAGAAGCCCGGCGCCCGCCGCGGGGCGCTGCTCCTGATCCCCGGCGGGCCCGGCGGCTCCAGCCTCGACGAACCGTTGGAGAAGGGGCAGCGGTTACCCAAGGAGGTGCGGGAGGCCTACGACATCATCGGGTTCGCCCCGCGCGGCAACACCCCCTCCGCACCGGTCGACTGCGACCTCGACCGCTCCGACCTCGCCCCCTCCAGGCTGCGCCCCTGGCCCGCCGCCGACGGATCCATCACCGAGAACATGGCCGCCGGGCGCCGAATGGCGGACGCCTGCACCCACAACGGCGGCGAACTGCTGCGCCACATCAGCACGGCCGACAACGCCCGCGACATCGACCGTATCCGGGCCGCGCTCGGCGAACGGCGGATCTCCGCATGGGGCGTCTCGTACGGCTCGTACATCGGCGCCGTCTACAGCGAGCTGTTCGCCGACCGCACCGACCGCATCGTCCTGGACAGCAATCTGGATCCCACCGGCGACTTCGGCCGCACCCAGGTCTCCCGGGCTTGGCTCGCCGGGTTCGAACAGGGCGTCGAGGACGTGTTCGCCGAGTTCGCGAAGTGGGCCTCCCGGCCGGGCAACCCCGACCGCGTGGCCCGCACGCCGGCCGAGGTGCGGTCGGTCTTCCTCGGCCTCGCCGCGCGCCTCGACCGCCACCCCCTGCCCTGGCCGGGCGCCAACCCCGAGGTGCTGAACGGCACCATGCTGCGCCAGAGCATGCTGGACCACCTCTACGACCCCGACGACTTCCCGAAGCTGGCCCAGCTGATCCGGGACGCACGCCGGGGCACCGTACCGCCTGCCCCGCCCGCCCCGCCCGAGCCGCTGATGCAGAACGCGGTCGCGGTGGGCGCCGCGACCATCTGCAACGACAGCGCCTGGCCCACCTCGGCCGCCGCCTACGAGAAGAGCGTCGCCGACAGCCGGGCGACGTATCCGCTGACCGCGGGGATGCCGAGGAACGCGATGCTCTGCGCCTCCTGGCCCCGGCCGGAGCAGGCGCCGGTGCGGATCACCGACCGGGGACGGTCGAACATCCTTCTCGTCCAGAACGAGCATGACGTGGCGACCCCGCTCGCCGGCGCCCGCAAGCTACGCGTGGCCCTCGGCGACCGTGCCGTCATGGTGACCGTCAACTCCACCGGCCACGACGCCTACCTCGACAACGGCAACGCCTGCGGCGACGCCACCGTCTCGCGCTTCCTCGCGAAGGGCGAGCGGCCGGACCACGACGTCTCCTGCGAGTGAACCCCAGGGGACCGGGGGTGACGTCATCGCGCTCACCCCAGGTCCCACCCCCTACCGCTGGCGGTGCCCGGTTCTCGCCATTCCGCGTTAAATGCGTGGACTGAGGATCTCCCCTGACGGGACAATTCCGACTTCCGAACCTCCGGGAGCGTAATGGGGACCACAGATGCACAAGCGCCGACACCGGGCAGGAGCGCGGTCGTTCTGGCACTGCGCCGCTACGGACGGGAACTGATCCGACTACGCCGACTGGCCCTGCCCGCGCTTCTGCTGCCGGCCGTGGGCAACATCGGCACCCGCTACATCGCCCCCCTGCTGATCGCCAAACTGGCGGGGAAGGCCGCCGACGACAGCGGTTTCACGCTCACCTCGGCACTGCCGTACGTGCTGGGCTTCGGCGTGACGCTGTTGCTCGCCGAGGCCGTGTGGCGGGTCGGGCAGCACTGCCTGAACCGCGTGGACGCCCTCGGCATGGAACACCTGTACGTGAGCGGCATGGACGAACTCCTCGCGAAGGACGCGGCGTTCTTCCACGACAACTTCGCCGGCTCCCTGACCAAACGGGTGCTGAGCTTCGGCAAGCGCTTCGAGGACTTCGTCGACACGGTGACGTACCGGATCGTGGGCAGCCTCGTCCCTCTGCTCTTCGGTGCCGTGGTGCTGTGGAGCTACGAACCGATGCTCGTCGTCGGCCTTCTCACGATGATCGCGCTGACGGTAGTGGCCGCGACACCGCTGATCCGCCGCCGCCAGAGACTCGTCAACGACCGTGAGGCCGCGCTCGCCCGGGTCTCCGGACATGTCGCCGACAGCCTCATGAACATGGAGACCATCCGCGCGTTCGCGGCCGAGCGGCGGGAGGCCGACGAACACCGCACCCGCGTCGCGGACTCCCGGCGTCTGACCCTGCGGTCGTGGGACTACGGCAATCTGCGCGTCGACACCCTGATCGCACCGCTGTCCGTGCTGACCAACGTGCTGGGCCTGTCGGTCGCCATCGCCTTCGGCGGCTCGGGCCAGGGAGTGGAGGAGGTCGTCGTGGCCTTCACCTACTACTCCAACGCCACCCAGATCATGTTCGAGTTCAACCAGATCTACCGGCGGCTGGAAAGCTCGATGACCGAGGCCGCGCAGTTCACCGAGTTGCTGCTCGACCCGCCCATCGTGCTCGACCCGACGGAACCGGAACCGCTCGCACCGCGGGACACCGGCATCCGCTTCGAGGCGGTCACCTTCGCCCACGCGGGTGCGAAGCCGATCTTCCGGGGGCTCGACCTGGATGTGCCCGCAGGCGCACGAATCGGTCTGGTCGGCAGGTCCGGCGGCGGCAAGACCACACTCACCCGGCTCCTGCTGAGGATGTCGGACGTCGACGACGGACGCATCCTGATCGGTGGTCAGGACATCAGCCGACTGCGCCAGACCGACCTGCGCTCACTGATCGCCTACGTCCCGCAGGAACCCGCCATGTTCCACCGCAGCCTGCGGGACAACATCGCCTTCGCCCGGCCCGGCGCCGGCGACGAGGAGATCCACGCGGCGGCCGTGGCCGCGCACGTCACCGAGTTCGCCGACCAACTCCCCGACGGCTTCGACACTCTGGTGGGGGAGCGGGGAGTCAAACTCTCGGGTGGCCAGCGCCAGCGCGTCGCCCTCGCCAGGGCCATCCTGCGCGACGCCCCGATCCTGCTGCTCGACGAGGCGACCAGCGCGCTCGACTCGGAGAGCGAGATCCTCGTCCAGGACGCCCTGTGGCGGTTGATGGAGGGACGTACGGCCCTCGTGGTCGCCCACCGCCTGAGCACCGTCGCCGGCATGGACCGTCTCGTCGTCCTCGACCGCGGAAGCGTCGTCGAACAGGGCACCCACGAGGAACTGCTCGCGGCGAGCGGTGCCTACGCCAAGCTGTGGCAGCACCAGTCGGGCGGCTTCCTCGGCGAGAGCACGGAGTCGACCCCGGGACGCCCGGTCCCGGTGGCCGATCCCGGCGGACTCCCCGGACCGGCCGATCCGGAGCCGGACGGGGACCGCAGGACACCGTCGCCCGCTCGCACGGGCACCGGGCGCACATGACCGAGTTTCCCCGGTGAATGTGGCACCAGCAGGTTCCTCGTCTGCTGGTGCCACACGCCCGACCTGGCCTGCGCCCAGGCCCGCCACGTCGGCGTCCTACCGGAGCCGTACCCGTGTCATACCGTCAGCGCTGCAGAGTCAGCAGACCGGGACGGTAGGGCAGTAGACCGTAGTCGCCGCCTGAGTTGGGGCTGCGCCCCTGGTAGAGCAACCGCAGATTGCAGGGATCGACGGTCATGGTCTGATCAGGGCTGGTGCGGATCAGCTCGCCGTGGCTGATGTCGTTGGTCCAGGTGGCGCCGCTGTTGGCCTTGCCGGCGAAGGGATTGCTCTCGGTCGCTGCCTGGGGTGTCCATGAGCCGTTCAGACTGGTGGCCGTGAACGAGCGGAAGTAGCGGTGCCCCTGTGAGCCGATCGCCTCGACGATCATGAGGTAGCGGTTCTGGCCCTGCAGCTTGTAGACCTGCGGGGCTTCGAAGAGGTTGTTGGTCGTATCGCTCATGACCACGGTCGAGGCCGTGCCGAAGCTGCCCGGGAAGTTCCCGATCGGCATACTGGCTCGGTAGATCTTGCCGTTGTCACCGGCGAAGAACAGGTACATGTTCGTTCCGTCACCGATGAGCGTCTGGTCGATGGGTCCTGTTCCAGAGCCGGAAATGCTTCCGGAGAAGAGCACCTGCTGGGATGACCAGCCATTCGGGTTGGTGGGGTCGCTCGACGTCCGGTAGGAGAAGGCGGTCCCGCCCCATTGGTAGGCGAGCACCCAGATGTTCTTCGGTGCGAAGTAGAGGAGCGTCGGCGCGACGGCGGAAGTCGACATCGCGTTCTGGCCGGCCGAGGCCATCTCCGACCAGTTGGTGAACAGGCCGAAGTTCATCGAACCCCACTTCGTCCCCGTGTCGTGCGTCGTCGCATAGACGAGTTGCCTGCCGTTGTAGGGGACGACGGTGAAGTCCTTGAGCGAGACCCACCCCGGCTTGGGCTGCGCCAGGGCGCCCGTCGATGTCCAGCGGTATGTCGGCGGAAGATCGCACGGGCCGGAGGTGTCGGCGCCGACCTTGACGAGTCGCCACTGCTGGTTGCTGCCGCCCCAGTCGTCGTACTGGACGATGTCCGCGTTGTCGGCGGTGGAGGTGCCTTGTACTTCGAGGGCCTTGCCGCTGTGGCGCGAGATGAGCCTCACATATCCATCGGAGCTGTCCGCCAGCCGCCACTGCTGGTTGGCGCCGTTGAGGTCGGCCCACTGGACGATCGAGCCGCCGTTCGCGGTGGACCAGTTCTGGACGTCCAGCACTTTCCCCGAGTGCCGGGACTTGATGCGGTAGTAGCCGCCCCCGGAATCGACGAACTGCCACTGCTGCTGGTTCTGATCGTTCCTGGTCCACTGGGCGATGCGGGCGCCGTCGTCGGTCGCCCTGTTGTAGACGTCCAGGGCTTTGCCGCTGTTGCGGTTGACCAGCACGTACGAGGCGTCGGGGTCCACGCTCGCCGCGTCGGCGGGCTGGGCTCCGAGGAAGGCCGATACGAGCAGCAGGGGTGCGAGGACGGCGAGTAATCGCCTCAGGCGGACCGAAGACGGGAGGTGAAACCACATAAGAGGGCCTCCTGGGGGGTGGGGGGTGAGGTGACTCCGATGAACCACGGAGTGGGCATGCCGGGAGAGGGGACGATCTCGAAATATTTCGAAGAATTCCCGGAAGCTTTGACGCCACAAGCTAGGAATGCAGGGCTCTCGGGTCAAGGCCTGTGGCCGATCTGTCCACAAACAGCGCCTCCCTGCGGGGAGGGCAAGCCGTTGAACTGGCCGGAACCGCTCCGGCCCCGGCCTCGCGGCATCTTGGACGGCGGCGCCACGGGGGTGTGCCGGCTCGTCGGGACTCCGTAAGTTTCGGGCGCCGAACCGAAACTTCTTCTGTGAAGAGTATTGACGATGCATCGTCAATTCCTCAATCATCCCGTCTGAGGCGCCGGTCATCATTCGATATACCGAACCGCTGCTCTGCCGCCCCGGTCCCGCGATGTCCGGTGATTCAGAACCGCCCGGGTTTCGGCCCGCCCCGTCCGTCTGCCGCGTGGCAGCGGACCACGTATTCCCCCGCGCTTCAGTCCTTCTTCGACGCGTACCCAGGAGGCACAGTCGTGGACTCGTATGTCCTTCCCAGAGCCGTTGTCCGCCGCAAGGTCCGCGTCCTGCTGTTGGCGCTGGTCGTCGGCGTCCTCGGCGTGGTCGCAGCACTGGTCGTGCCGCCGACCGCACACGCCGCCCAGAACACGCTCGGCGCCGCGGCGGCGCAGAGCGGCCGCTACTTCGGCACCGCCGTCGCCTCGGGGAGGCTGGGCGACTCGGCGTACACGACGATCGCAGGGCGTGAGTTCAACTCGGTGACGGCCGAGAACGAGATGAAGATCGACGCCACCGAACCACAGCGGGGCCAGTTCAACTTCACCGCTGGTGACCGTGTCTACAACTGGGCGGTGCAGAACGGCAAGAAGGTGCGCGGCCACACCCTGGCCTGGCACTCCCAACAGCCGGGCTGGATGCAGAGCCTCAGCGGCAGCACACTGCGGCAGGCGATGATCAACCACATCAACGGCGTGATGGCCCACTACAAGGGCAAGATCGCGCAGTGGGACGTCGTGAACGAGGCCTTCGCCGACGGCAGTTCGGGAGCCCGGCGCGACTCCAACCTGCAACGCACCGGCAACGACTGGATCGAGGTCGCCTTCCGCACCGCGCGCGCCGCCGACCCGGCCGCCAAGCTCTGCTACAACGACTACAACATCGAGAACTGGACCTGGGCCAAAACCCAGGGCGTGTACGCCATGGTCCGGGACTTCAAGCAGCGCGGCGTGCCGATCGACTGCGTCGGCTTCCAGTCGCACTTCAACAGCGGTAGCCCCTACAACGGCAACTTCCGCACCACCCTGCGGAACTTCGCCGCCCTCGGCGTCGACGTGGCGATCACCGAACTCGACATCCAGAACGCTCCCGCCACGACCTACGCCAACGTGACCAACGACTGCCTGGCCGTCCCGCGCTGCCTCGGCATCACCGTCTGGGGTGTGCGCGACACCGACTCCTGGCGGTCGCAGGACACGCCGCTGCTGTTCAACGGCAACGGCAGCAAGAAGCCCGCCTACACCGCCGTCCTCAACGCACTCAACGTCGGTTCCTCAGCGCCCCCTTCGGGTTCCGGAACGATCAAGGGCGTCGGGTCGGGCCGACGCCTGGACGCGCCTGGCACCAGTACCGCCGACGGCACCGGCAACGGCACCCTGATCCAGCTCCACTCCTGCTCGAACGGCACCGACCAACGCCGGACCCCCGCCTGAGGGGACCTGTAACTTGCGAAAGAGGCCGTCATTCGCCCCGAGCGTGCCCGGGGCGCATTAGTTCCCGGTGACACGCCCGCACGGGGGAGCGGAGCCAGCATCATGCCGGCTCCGCTCTCTCGGCGTCTGTCAGCCGTGGGACCGGGCGGGTGGCTCAGCGCAGTCCGGCGAAGAGATCGTTCTCGGGTACGGCCGCGCCGGTGGTGTCATGGACGCGTACGAAGGTCTCCATGCCCATCAACTCGCCGAACCTCGCCTTGCCCATCTTGAGGAAGAAGATGTTCTCGCCCTGACTGGCGTGCGCGGCCAGCGCGTCGAACTTCTGACCGCTGAAGGCGGTGGTGTCCACCCACGTGGTGATCTCGTCGTCGGGGAGGCCGATGTCGGCCAGCGCGGCGGCCTCGGCGGGATCCGGCTCCGGCATGTCCTCCTGGAACTCGCGCATGATCTCACCGAACCGCTGCATCCCCGAGCGGGGCACCGTGGTCCAGTACACCTTCGGTGTCAGCTCCGTCATCTCCAGCGCCGCCATGGTGATGCGGTGGGCCTGGATGTGGTCGGGGTGGCCGTAGAAGCCGTTCTCGTCGTAGGTGACGACCACATCAGGTCGGTAGTGCCGCATGAGTTCCGCGAGCCGGGCCGCGCCTTCCTCCACGGGGGTCTGCCAGAAGGATCCGGGGGCGTCGTTGCTCGGCCAGCCCGCCATCCCGGAGTCGGCATAGCCCAGCATCTCCAGATCGCCGACCTTCAGGACCTCACAGCTCGCCTCGAGTTCCTGGCGGCGCATCGATGCGACCGCCGCCGGATCGTGGCCGGGATCGCCCGGCTTGACACCGCCCGGTCCATCACCGCAACCGCCGTCGGTACACGTCACCAGAACCGTGCGGACGCCTTCCGCCGCGTACCGCGCGAGGACTCCTCCGGTTCCGGTGGCCTCGTCGTCGGGGTGGGCGTGTACTGCCATGAGCGTCAAGGGCCGGCCAGTCATGAAACAGTCCTCCTGCAGACATATGTCTTGGTCCGAGTGCGCGGCGGGCGTACCGCGCTCCTCGATGCAACCGTGCCGACCGGATCCGCTGTTCCCGGCGCGACCGCCCGGCCTCCCGGGTGTCGGCGATCAACGCGAACAAGCTACTGAGGGCAGCGGGCGGGTTTGTCCGTTGACCTTCACCTCGGTGGCCGTGTCGTCCACGCGGTCGAAGATCTTCTCGACCTCGGCGTGCCAGGATGCCGGCGATACGACCGCCGGCACGTCGACGGGCAGGAGCCAGCCATGATCAGCGGTGCGCATGTCATCCTCTACAGCCAGGACGCCGAGGCGGACCGTGCCTTCCTCCGTGACGTCCTCGATTTTCCCGGCGTCGACGCGGGTGGCGGCTGGCTCGTCTTCAAGCTGCCCCCGGCCGAAGTCGCCGTGCACCCGACCGATGGTCCGCCCCAGCACGAGTTCTACCTGATGTGCGACGACCTCGATGCCCAGCTCGGCGAGTTCCGCGCCAAGGGCGTCGAGATCACCCGCCCGGTCAGCGAACAGCGCTGGGGCAAACTGACTGCGATCCGACTGCCCAGCGGCGCCGAACTCCCGCTGTACGAACCGCTGCACCCCCTCGCCCACGGCCTGTGACCCCACAGCGCTCGACTCGGCCCGTCGCGCGCGGAGAAGGGGAGGTTCCGGCCAAACACTTACGCAGTACGAGTGAATGAGGTGAGTGTTCCGTTCGGGGCCGGCTGCGAGTCTCTTACGGTCTCTCAGTGTGTCCGGGGGTTGCAGGGAAGCCCCGCGGGCGGGGGGACGGGTTGAAAGGCGCGCCTGATGGTGGGGTTGGAGAAGTCGCCGGGCGAACGCGTGGTCCGGGCGGGCCGCCGCTGTCGGAGCGGGGCGCGGGCCTGGGGCGCGGTGGGCGTGTCAGGTCTCGTGGGAGCAGCGCTGAGTCTCGGCGGGCCGGGGGCGGGCGGGACCGTGGCGGCGCGGATGGTGGCTTCGGGGCCGTCCTTCGGCTGTTGGGGACTGGCGGCTTCCCTGCTGCTGCGTGCGTGGGGGGTGCGTGGGGGACGGGTGCGGACGCGTCTGCTGCTGTTGGCGGGTTCCGCGGTGGCCGGGGGTGTGTACCGGGGGGCGGTCAACGTCCTGTCGGCTCACCCTTCGGCTTCGGGACGGGATGCGACATCGTTGCTCGGTTCGACGGTGGTCACCGGAGTGACGCTCGCGGTCGGCCTGGGAATGGCCGGCCTGGTGGTGGCGGCCGATGACGGCACCGGTCGACACACTTTGCTGCGGCGGGTGCTCGACGGTGTCGTCACAGCCGCAGCCGTGTTCATGACGGGATGGGTGCTGCTGCGTGGGACCGGTGCGGGCTGGCAGCCGGAGACGGGGCTGGTCGGTGTCCTGTGGACGGCGGAGGTCGTGTTCCTCAGCTTTCTGTTCGCCCTGCGCCGTCTTGTACGGAGCGAACAGAGAGCCACGCTGTGGGTGGGGATCGTCGGGCTGTCCCTCATGCTGATCGGCGACACGCTGCGACTGTGGGCGGCCGGCCCGCACATGCCCGAGTCGATGTCCGGCCGGCTGGTCGACGCCTGTGTCACCGCGGGACTGACGGTGGCCGCAGTCAGTCCCTGGGTGCCCGGCGGGGCGAGCGCCCTGGGCACGGCCAAGCCGGCGTTGCGACGGGGCATAGAGGGCGCGGCGGCATTCATTCCCCTGACGGTCTGCACGGTTACGGCGCTCGGGTACGCGTTGGCTCCTTCTCCCCTGGACCCGGTGCCGTTGGTGCTCGGCGGGACGGCACTGCTGGGCCTCTGGTCCCGCCAGACGCTCCTGCCGCGAGAACAGCAGAAAACGATGTCGCCGTCGGGGACGGCGTACCTGGAACAGCGGCAGCCGCCGACCTGACCGCCCCGTCCCGGGCAGCCTTGGACCCCTATGCGCCACCCTGCCGACGAGGTAACGAAGGGATCGCCTGGGGAACCCGCGCTCGCCCGGAGCGCCGGTTGGTCGTGCCGACGGTGGCTTCCTACGCTGGCCGGACGGGGTGTTGAGCGTGTCATGTCGTTCCGGGGGGAGCCGTGGTGCGGAATCAAGTCGGACGTTGGCCGTTGGTGGGACGCGAGCGGGAACTGGGCGAGTTCGCGGCGGCGTTGGAGGACCGCGAGTGGCGGGGCTTCCTCGTGTGCGGGGCGGCGGGGGTCGGCAAGTCAAGGCTCGCCGAGGAGTGTCTGGAGCGGGCCGCGGCCGACGGATCACGGGTGGGTCGGGCCACCGCGACCGCCGCGGCCGGCGCCGTCCCGCTGGGGGCGATCGCGCATCTGCTGCCCGCCGGGGTGGATCTCTCCGACCCGGTGGCGGGGTTCGCCGCGGTCGCCGCTCGCCTCGCCGCGGGGCCGGGAGGGCGGCAGTTGGTGGTGCTCGTCGACGACCTGCATCTGCTGGACTCGGCGTCGGCGGTGCTGCTGCGGCAGCTGATGGACGCCGGCGCCGTCCGGCTGATCGGCACGGTCCGCACCGGCGAGCCGTACGGCGAGGCCGTCGCGGCCCTCACGGGCGGGGACTCGGTGCGCCGGGTCGACCTGGCCGTGCTGGACCCCGGCCGGATCGGGGAACTGCTGGCGGCCGCGCTCGGCAGACCCGTCGCCCGGCACACGGTCCACGAGCTGTCGGCGGCCAGCGGCGGCAACGTGCTGTACCTGCGCGAGCTGGTCCTCGGCGCGCTGACCACCGGGGACCTCACGGAGGACGGGGAGATCTGGCAACTGCGCGAGGGCCGGCTGCCCGGCACCGCGCGGCTGGCCGAGGTGGTCGGCGCGCGGCTGGCGGGCGCCGACCTCGCCGCACGGCCCGTCCTGGAGCTGCTGGCGCTGTGCGAGCCGCTGCCGCTCGCCGACGCCGAGGCCGTCGCCGCACCGCACGCGGTGGCGGACCTGGAACGCGCCGGGCTGATCCGCGTCGCCCAGGACCGCAGGCGCACCTCCGTGTCCCTGGCCCACCCGCTGTACGGCGAGGTACTGCGTGCGGGACTACCCGTGCTGCGCCGCCGGGCCCTGCTCCTGGAACAGGCGGCCCGCACCGAGGCCCGGGGCGCCCGCCGCCGCGGCGACCCGCTGCGCATCGCGACCTGGCGGCTGGCCGCCACCGGCACCGCCGACCCCGCCCTGCTCACCCAGGCCGCGGTCCTCGCCCGCCACGCCCACGACTACGCCCGGGCCGTCGCGCTCCTTCAGGCCGTACCCGAGGACCGTCACACCACCGCCACCCGCTCCATGCTCGGCGACGCCTACTTCGAGATGGGCCGCTGGGCCGAGGCCGAGACCGTGCTGGCCCGCGCGGACCGGCTCGCCGACGGTGAGCGCGAGACGCTGGCCGTCGCCCTGGTCCGTACGACGAACCTGCTGTGGAGCAACGCCCCCGTCGCCGAGGCGCTCGCGGCCAACGACGCCGCCCTGGCGCGGATCACGCGTCCCGCGGACCGCCGCAAACTCAAGATCAACGAGGGGTTCATACGGATCGCCGCCGGTCAGCCCGCCCAGGGACTGTCCCTGCTGGAGGACCTGGAGACGGACGTGGCCGATGCCTCCGACGTCGACGCCTGGCTGCGCGGCGCCTGGATGAAGCCCGCCGGGCTGGCCCTGGTCGGCCGTACCCGCGAGGCCGTTGTGTGGGCGGAGCGCGCCCACGCCGGGCACCGCCGGGTCGACGAGCGCGCCCTGGCCTCCCATCCCGCCTTCCAGCGCATCCCGCTCGTCCTCGCGCTCACCGAGGCGGGCCGCCCGGCCGAAGCCCGTCGGGCGGGCGAAGCGGCGTACGCCGAACTCGTCGCCGCCGACTCGGTGGTGCGGGTGTGGCTGGCGGTCCTGCTCGGCCGTACGGAGTGGCTGGCGGGCCGGCCGGTGACCGCGCGCCGCTGGTGGGCGGAGGCCGCGGCGCTGGCCCGTACCTTCGACCACGCCATGGCCCTGCGCCTGGTCCTGGCCGGTCTCGCCGCCTGCGCGGCCGTACAGGGTGAGCCCGAAGCGGCCCGGACCGCGCTGGCGGAGCACGGTGAGCTGCCCACGCCCGAGCCGGGCCTGCTGTCGGCCGGTGAGGAACACCTGGGCAGGGCCTGGCTGCTGGCCGCCGAAGGACGGGTGGGTGAGGCCCGCTCGGTGCTCGTCGCCGCCGCCCGCACCGCCCGTGCCGCCGGCCATGCGACGGGGGAGGCGCTGCTGCTGACCGACGTGGCCCGGCTCGGCGGTGCCCGCCAGGTCACGGACCGGCTCACCGAGCTGGCACGCCTCTGCGACGGGGAACTCGCCCCCGCGCGGGCGCGGCTGGCGGCGGCGCTCGCCGTGGACCGCCCCGACCGGCTGCTGCGGGCCGCCGACGCGTGCGAGGCCGTCGGCGCGGACCTGCTGACCGCCGAGGCGGCCAGCGCTGCGGCTGCCGCCTGGCACCGGGCCGGTGAACCCCGCCGGGCCGCGGCGGCCGGCCGCAGGGCCGCGACGGCGGCGGCACGCTGTGAGGGCGCACGCACCCCGCTGCTGACGGCCGCCCGCGCCGCCGCGCCCCTCACCACCCGTGAACGCGAGGTCGCCCTGCTCGCGGCGGTCGGCAACGCCAGCGTCGACATCGCCCGCGCCCTCACCCTCTCGGTGCGCACCGTCGACAACCACCTCCATCGCGCCTACGCCAAGCTCGGCGTCACGACCCGCCGCGAGCTGGCCCGGACACTGGGGGAGCAGCCGCTCACCGTCCGCCCGCAGAGTTGAGTAACGGTTACTCACGCCGCGCGCCGACGAAACCGGCAGTCTCATGCGTGGACACAGCGACCACGACCTTTGGAGACACGGGGATGGAAGAGACAAGGACCGAACAGACGGGGACGAAGGGGCCGGGGCGGGCGGGCCGCGGCCGTCGCGGGCACCGACTCCTGCGGGGCGCCGCCCTGACGTCAGCGCTGGCCGCCACCGCGCTGCTGGCCCCGGCCGGACTCGCCCAGGCCGCGCCCGCCGCCGCGCCGACGATCGTGTCCCAGCGCATCGTCACCATCACCCAGGCGGACACGAACCGGTTCCTCGACGCGCACGAGATCGAGAGCCTCGACTACCGGGTGGTCACCCGGCCGTTCCAGAACAACAGCACCCAGCACTGGCTGCTGACCGACCTCAGCAACGGCCTCTCGACGATCCAGCAGCAGAGCAACGGCCGCTATCTCGACGCCTATCAGGGGTCCGGCGACGACTACCGGGTCGTCACCCGCACCGCCGAGAACGACGCGACCCAGGCCTGGATCATCCTGCCGTCCACCAACGGCACGTACACGATCCAGGAGGCCAGCAACAGCCGCTATCTCGACGCCTACGAACTGCCGTCCCAGGACTACCAGGTCGTCACACGGCAGTGGAAGAACGCGGACGAGGAGCGGTGGCGGATCATCGACGTATGAGGAACAAGGACGACGACGAGGACGAAGCCGTGCTGCCGGAAAGCGCGCGCCGGGCCCGCGGGACTCGTGCCGTCCCCGTCGCGTTGGTGGCGGCCTGCTGTGTGGTCCCGCTGTTCGCCGCGGTGATCATGTTCCTGGGCCCCCTTCGGCCGCCGGACGTCACCGACACCTCGTCTTCCAGGACCTCGCCGGAGCGGAAGGGTGTTCCCAGCGCCGCGCTCCAGAGGACGTTCGGGCTCGCGGTACCGGCCGGGGCGGAGCAGGCCGCCTATCTCGTCGTGCCGGGGGACGGAGGCGCGGAGAGTGGACAGGACCTCTATCTGCGTTTCCGCACGACGCCCGACGGTGTGCGGACGTTCGTCGCCTCCCTGGGGCGGAGTGCCGGGCATCTGACGGCTGGGAGGGATTTCGTGGACCAGGACGACATCGATGCGGTCGGCCTGCCGTGGAAGCTGCCGGCCGAGGGGCGTCTGGTCGGCCTCTACGCGGATGTCCCCGGGAGGGACGACACCACGGGAACGGCTCTCCTGACCGTCGACGAGACCGACCGGACCGCGCCCCTGGTGTTCGCCCACGTGACGGTGTAGCTCCACGGGACCGCGAACAGCGCCGCTCCGCGGAAGGGAGCGGCCTGCCATGGCGGTCCAGGCTCCCGGCCGCGACGTACGCGATGCCGCAGCGCGGCCGCCGTCGCTGTGACGGAGGTGGGCGGGAGCGAGGTCCCCTCCGGCCTCGCCCTGCAGACGGGACGCGTGCCCACAGGTCTCGGGATATCAGGTGGACTGCTGGGAGCTCGGCTCGGCGGGTGCGGCCGGCTCGGCCGAGTCGGGGGCGCTGTAGTACACGGACGTGCCCTGCTTGCTGCGCTGGGCCTGGCTCTTGGCCACGAGACCTTCGAGTGTCGTACGCACCACGGTCGTCTTCACAGCGCGCTCGGGATGCTGCTGTCCGAGCGCGGTGGTGATCTCGGCAGCCGAGCGGGGTTCGCTCTGGTCGGCCAGGTGTTCCCGGACGAGGTCGACCAGCTTGGCCGGAGCGGGCTGCGGGGCCGGCGCCGCGGTGGCCGCCTTCTTGCTGGTCCGCTTCCGTGCCGGGGCGGTCTTCTTCGCCTTCGTCTGTGCGGCCGTACCGGATGCGGGCGCGGCCTTCTTGCGGGGTGCGGGTACCGGTGCGACAGGTTCGGCCGCAGAGGTGTCGGGCGCTGCCGGGACGCCGAGGGCCTGCTGGAGGTTCACCAGGACGGAGTGGTCGTGGCGTACGGCGGACAACTGCTCCTGCAGCGCTTCGATCTCACCGCTCAGGCGTTCCTGCTCCTTGAGGTTGCGTTCCAGGTCGCCGGCCACTTGGGTGCTGTACTGGGAGGTCAACTCGGTCGTGGTGGCAGGGGTTTTGGACATGGTGCTCACACCTTTCCTGGGCGCCGTCGTGGATGAGCGGCGAGCCGATGGCGTACGCGAAGTCGAAGGTTCATGCCGTCTCGCCTGCTGCCGCGGGGGAGGTATCGGTCACAGGCGCACATGGTTGTCGTAGCGATACTACGGAAGGCGCCCGGACACCACCCCGCTATCAGCCGAGAGTGCTGTCTTTCCGGGACCGTGTTCGATCGGCGACGCTGTTGGTCGGATACGGCTCGGATGGCTGATCTCCTCGCTAGGCTGGACGCCGGAGGTGCCCAAGTGGCCGAAGACGCAAGGCAGTTGCGTGATTCCGTCGAATCCACGACCGTCGTGGTGATCGGTGCCGGCCCGGCCGGTATGACTGTCGCCAATCTGTTGCGGGGCAGCGGCGTCGACTGCGTCGTCCTGGAAAGCCGATCCCGTGCGTATGTGTCACAACGCCAGCGCGCCGGCATCGTGGAGACCCGTGCCGTCCGCATGTTCGACGACTGGGGGCTGGCCGACCGGGTCCTGGGCGGCGTTCCCTACGACGGCATCCTGGAGTTCCGCGTCGACGGCGACCGCCACCTGGTCTCGGACAGCGACGGCTCCAACGGCCCCGCGGCCCGACTGTGTCCCCAGCAGATCCTCGTGCAGAAACTCACTGCGGCATATCTGGAGGACGGCGGCGACCTGCGCTTCGAGGCCGCCGACGTCTCCCTGCACGACCTCGCCGGCGACCGCCCGACCGTCCGCTACCGCTCCGTCGACGGAGCACTCCGCGCGATCACCTGCGACTTCGTCGCGGGCTGCGACGGCGACCACGGCGTCAGCCGTACGGCGGTCCCCGACGGCGCCCTCACCGCGTACGCCCTCGACCACGGCATCGGCTGGCTCACCATCCTGGCCGACGCCCCGCCCCCGGCCCACCCCCTCCTCGCCGTCAGCCCCCAGGGCTTCGCCGCCCACTTCCCCCGCGGCCCGCACGCCAGCCGCTACTACCTCCAATGCCCGCCCGACGACCACCCCGACGCCTGGACGGACACACGCGTCTGGGACGCCCTGCGCACTCGGCTCGGTGACCAGGCACTCACCTCCGGGCCCATCACCGAACGCGAGATCTTCCGCCTCCGCAGCCTCGTCCACGACCCCATGCAGTACGGTCGGCTCTTCCTCGTCGGCGACGCGGCGCACATCGTGTCACCCATGGGCGGCAAGGGCATGAACCTTGCCCTGTACGACGCCGACGTCTTCGCCCGGGCCGTGCGCGACTTCGTCCGAGGCGGCGACGACACCGGCCTGCGCACCTACTCGTCGCGCTGTCTGCGCCGGGTCTGGAACGACCAGGAGTTCTCCCACTGGCTCACCCGGACCCTCCACGACGCCGGCGATGCCACCGACGCCGGCCCGTTCCACCGCCACCTCGCCCGCGCCCGCCTCGACCGCCTCTTCACCTCCCCGGGCGCAGCCCGCGCCTTCGCGGACCTCATGACGGGACTGGACCCGACCGGGGACCCGGTGACTCAGGACGTCCTCGGAAACCTTTCCGGGCCGGGCGGCGGCTGACGAGTCGGGTCGGCCGGCGAGTCGGAAACGGCCTCGGGGAACATCGGTGCAACGGCCATCGGTGAGATCGATCTCGCTCCTACTCGGTCTCCGCGGGATGGAGAACCTGGTCCTGGTGGCGTTGCCGAGGCTCGGCTTCCTCCTGCGTGAGCGGATCATCCGGGCCTCGGATACGGACCCGGCGGGGCGGGGATGTCGTCGGTGCCCTGGCGAAGTCGGCGTGCGCCTGGGCAATGGCCTCGGGGTATACCTAGGCACGCGCAGGCGCTTGGCGAGCCGGGGCACCTTGGTGAAGCGGCCGGTGTGGTGGGTGCCGGCGACCGTGCCGGAGCGCGAGCGGCACGGCGAGCCGGGGCCGGCCCGGCAGCGCGGGCAGGCGTGGCGCTCGACGTCGTCCGCGTCGCCAGGGGAGGCCCCACGGGATCAGGTCGGTCTTGTCGTACAGGTCGACGTGACCGGCGCCGGGCACGATGTGGAGTTCCTTTGAGACTCGTCATCGTGAACTGCGGGCTTCCGGCCTCAGCCCTCAGCCCGCGATCGTCGCTCCTTGTTCGGATCATCGCTCGCCGGGCCGGTCACCATCGCGCTCACGACGACATCGAAGAGGTGATCGGCGCGGGGCGCGAGCGCGGGTTGATCGTGGAGCCACGCGAGTGACCCGGCCAGCGCGTACAGGTCGGTGCCGTCGATGTCGGTTCGGGCTGTTCCCTCGGCCTGGGCGCGGGCGAGCAGTCGGGTGCCGGCCGCGCGCATGCTGACGCACGACGTGTGGAGTGCGGACTCCGGGGCCTCGATGGCCGCCATCATCGACGCCACGACGCCGCGGTAGTCGTGGGCGACGGCGACGAAGTCGCGCAGCCACGACACCAGCGCGTCGTCGGGCGAGTTCGACGTCTCGAGCTCGCCCGCCTTCGCCGTCAGCTCGTCGAAGCTCGTCCGGAGCAGGGCCTCGAACAGCGCCTCTCGCGTCGGGAAGTGACGCAGCAGCGTGGCGAGCCCCGTGTCGGCTCTCCGCGCGATGTCGCGCATCGACGCCTCGGCGCCCTGCTCGGTGATGACGGTGCCCGCGACGGCGAGCAGGTGGTCACGGTTCTTTCTGGCGTCGGCACGCATGTGTCCCTCTTGCTATCCGGATCAGTGATCCATATTATCTGGTTCAGTGATCCGATTATCTGGATCGCTGATCCGCTCAGCGTATTCCTCGGTAGACGCAGGAGAAAACGATGTCGACACGCACGATGAGGGCGATCCGGTTGCATGAGCACGGCGGCCCCGACGTTCTGCGTCAGGACGAGATACCCGTTCCGCGGCTGGGCCCGGGTGAGGTGCTGGTCCGCGTTCACGCGGTCGGCGTCAACCCTCCGGACTGGTACCTGCGTGACGGGCTGAGCAACATACCTCCGGAGACGAGGCCGACGTTCGACCTGCCCGTGACCCCCGGGACGGATGTGTCGGGCGTCGTCGAAGCCGTCGCCGCGGATGTGGAGGGATTCGCCGTCGGCGACCAGGTCTTCGGTCTCCTTCGCTTCCCCAGCTTCGACGGCAGGGCCTATGCCGAATACGTGGCCGCGCCCGCGTCGGACCTCGCACACAAGCCGGCCGGCGTCGACCATGTGCACGCCGCCGGCGCGCCCATGGCCCTGCTGACGGCGTGGCAGTTCCTGATCGAGCTCGGACACGATCACCCCTCGCCCTTCCAGGCGGAGCGGCACCGCCCGGTCCCCCTCGACGCCGGCACGACGGTGCTCGTCAACGGCGCCGCGGGCGGCGTGGGGCACCTCGCACTCCAGTTGGCGAAGTGGAGGGGCGCCCATGTGATCGCGGTGGCATCGGGTGCGCACGAATCGTTCCTGCGCGAGCTGGGCGCCGACGAGTTCATCGACTACACCAAGAGCCGTCCCGAAGAACGCGTCCACGACGTCGACCTCGTGCTCGACACCGTCGGTGGCCGCGAGAGCAGCCGCTTCCTGCGCACACTGAAGCGCGGCGGTGTCCTGTTCCCCGTGTTCTTCGGTGCGTACGACGACGAGGAGACCGCGAGGCTGGGCGTCACCGTCTCCGGCACCCAGGTCCGCTCCAGCGGCGCGCAGCTCGCCGAAGTGGGGCGCCTGCTCGACGCGGGTACGGTCCGCGTCGCGATCGACAGCACGTTCCCGCTCGCTGATGCCCGAGCGGCGCACGAACGCGCCGCCGAAGGACACCTCCAGGGCAAGATCGTGCTCACGGTCGCGTAACCATCGAGATGCCGAGGGCGCGGGCCTAAGGAGGTGCCTGGCACTCGCATTTCTGTGAGCGTGCACAGAAGAAAATCGCATGCTCCCCTTGTCAACTGATCGCGGCTCGGGTTACCTACGTGTAGCTCACGGGCGTCAGCCGCAACCTATTCTGTGCACGTTCACGGAAAGGGGCCGACGCCGTTCCGCCGATCCTCCCGGAGCGAGACATGTCCTCCCCTCTGTTCGACCGTCTGCCGCTCGCCGCCGGTGCCCGCGGCGACGTCGAGCAGTGGCGGTATGAGGTTCGGCGCAGCAGGCCGACGCGGGAGACGGGAACCGGCCGTGCAGCTCACCGACAAGCTCACCGAGGATTACGGCCCGTGCCCCGCCGTCGGCCTGTGGCAGGCCCACCCGTCTGAGCGGCGTGGACCCGGCTCGGGCGCTGGGCACCTATGCCCCGCCCGCGCCGGACTCACCCGCCACACGGCCCACGACGTCGAAGCCGTCGTAGAGGAAGACGTTCGGGTCACCGCCGCTTCGCCGTGCATGACGCTGCCGCCGACGTGCCCGGAACGCTTCCGTGTCATCCCCGAGTCGCCCCCTGTGAAAGGACCCTTGACCATGCGCAGACGCAGCCTCCTCACCGCAGCCGGCGCCGCCGCGCTGGCGGTGCCGACCCTGGGCGCCGTACCGGCCATGGCGAGCACCGCGACGGGCAGCGCCGCGCGCCACTGCCTCCCGATCCGCGCCATGGACATCTCCTCGCTCCCGAAGAACGAGGACCACGGCGCCGTCTACCGCCGGGCCGACGGCCGGCTCGGCGACCCGGTCCGCATCCTCGCCGAGGCGGGCATCACCCACGCCCGGCTGAAGGTCTGGGTGAACCCGGCCGACGGCTACAACGACAAGAAGCACATTCTGTCGCTGGCCGGCCGCCTGAAGCGGGCGGGCATCGGCATCTGGATCGACTTCCACTACTCGGACAGCTGGGCCGACCCGGCGCACCAGACCAAGCCGGCTGCCTGGGCCGACCTGGACGTGGCGGGCCTGACCAGGGCCGTCTACGACCACACAGCCGACGTCCTCGGCGCCCTCAGGCGTCAGGGCACGCCCGCCGACCTGGTGCAGATCGGCAACGAACTCAACGGCGGCATGCTCTGGCCGACCGGCAACTGGGACCACTGGGACAACCTGGCCGCCTTCCTCAAGGCCGGCCTGCGCGCCGCACACGACACCACCCCGCGCGTCCGCACCATCCTCCACCTGGCCAACGGCGGCGACAACGGCCTGTACCGCTGGTGGTTCGACAACGCCGTGTCCTACGGCGTCGACTTCGACGTCATCGGCCTGTCCTACTACCCCTTCTGGCACGGCTCCCCGGACCAGGCGGCCGCCAACATGGCCGACATCACGGCCCGTTACGGCAAGCCGTGCGTGATCGCCGAGACCGCGTACCCGTTCTCGCTGAGCAGCGAGGACGAGACCAACGACATCATGAACAGCCCCTCGCAGCTCACCGAGGGCTACCCCGCCACCCCCGAGGGGCAGGCCGCATGGCTGCGCACGGTGGCCGACCTGGCGGCCGCCGTCCCCGACGGCAAGGGCCTCGGCTACTGCTACTGGGAGGGCGTGTGGACCTACCGCTCCGGCAGCGGCTGGAACCCGGAAGACCCGACGTCGGGCAACGCCTGGGAGAACCTCGCCCTGTTCGACTTCGACGACAAGGCACTGCCCGGCCTGCGGACCCTCGGCCACTACCGCTCCTGACCCACCCACCGGTCGGCGCCCGCCAGGCGAGGCACTCCCGGTTCCCCCGCCCGCCCCGTCATACGACGTGCGCGGTGCGGGCGGCGTCGAGCCATGTGGGGAACTCCTGGAGCATTCGGTCGAAGAGGAGGTCGTCGGCGACGGTCTGGGGGGTGCGTCCGGCATGGAAGAAGCCGGCGTTGTCGACGACGCGGCGTGCGGGACGGCGAGTGTGTCGAGTCTGCGCAGAAAGGCGAATTCGTTGTCGGAGGGGTCCCCGAAGCCGATGAACTGCCAGAACAGGGGCAGACGGGCGGCCTTGCAGAGGTAGCGCTCCGCGGCCGCCTTGCTGGTGGGACCTCCGTCCGTCTGGAAAATCACCAGGGCGGGGGAGTCGCTTGGGGAGTCCACGTAGTGGTCGATGACCTCGTCCATCGCCCAGTGGTAATTCGTGCGCCCCATGCGCCCCAGGTTTTCGTGGAGTTTGTTGATGCGGCCGCGGTGCCTGCCGAGCTTGAGGTCGGTGGATCCGTCCACGTCGGTGGAGAAGAAGATCACCGGGATGTGACGCGGGGCGATCTGGTTCTCCCCGCGCTCTCTCGTGGTGACTCCACGGGCTTGCGGGTCATCTGCGTCCTCTGTCGGCAACTCGCCCGCGCACTTGGGTGTTTGGGAAACCTAGTGGTACTAGGTTATACCTAGGGGTCCTAGGTGGCGCACCGGCCCCGTCCCGAGAAGGAGACGCCTCATGACCACCCCCACCACCGGCAGCCTGCGGGTGAACGGCGCCACCCTGCACTACGAAGCGCGCGGCCAGGGCCCGCTCCTGCTGCTGATCCCAGGAGGGACGGGTGGCGCGGCGTCCTTCGACGGCGTCGTCGACGGCCTGGCCGCCGAGTACACCGTCGCCACCTACGACCCGCGCGGCATGTCCCGCAGCGCGCTGGACGACCCCGACGCCGAGCAGCGAGTGGCCGAGCACGCCGATGACGCCTTCCGGCTCCTGCACCTGCTGTCGCCCGACAAGCCGGCCCGCGTGTTCGGCGCCAGCTCGGGTGCGATCGTGGCCCTGCATCTGCTCACCACCCGTCCCCAACACCTCGAACGCGTCGTGGCGCACGAGCCGCCGGTGGTGGAGGTCCTGCCGGACGCCGCCGAACACCGGGAGCTCATCGCGCGTGTGCAGGCGACGTTCCGCACGCAGGGGCTCATGCCGGCGATGGCCGTATTCGCCGCAGGGCTGAAGAAGGACGGAGACACCGCCGAACCGAAGGCCGAGATCGAGCTTCCGCCGCAAGCGGCGGCACGGGCCCGGCAGACGATGGCCGACCTGCCGTACTTCATCGGACGCATCGTGCCCGGCTTCATGTCCTACGTCCCGGACATCCGCCGCCTGGAGGCGCTGTCGGACCGGCTCGTGCTCGCCTGCGGCCAGGACTCGCGGGGCGAACTGCCTTACCGGCCCGCCGCTTTCCTGGCCGAGCGTCTCGGCACGGAACTCCAGCACTTTCGGGGCGGGCACACCGGCCTGACCACGCACCCCGCCGAGTTCGGCGAACTCCTTCGCACGTCCTTGCGCGCCTAGGCCGGCGCGCGATGTGGACGGTGGCTGCCCGAATGGGAGGCGAGCGGTTCGTCACCCGGGGCGTCGTACCGTTCGGCGGCGCCGATCACGATGATGTGGCCGCCGGCGTCGAGACACCGCACGGTGCGGCACTGGAACCGGGGGAACGGCCGCGAGAACACGGCAGGGGGAGCCGGAGCCGTTGACGATCGGCAGCGGTGCCGCGATCAGTACCGCCCCCGCGACCGGCGGACGGTCCAGATGGCGGAGCTGCGTCAGCCCGTACTTGCCGTCACCGAGCAGGAACCAGTGGCAGGGGCCGGCCCCGCGCAGTCAGCGGACGGACGATCAGGAGGTCCGCTGGAGCGGTTCGGCGCCGTCCGCCCTGCCGTCGGTCCTGTCCGCCGTCCTCGGCTGTGCGGACCAGTAGGAGGCGGCATGGGCGAGTGCCCGGCCCTCCAGGGTCGTGACCATCCGTTCGAAGAGCCGGACGGCGGCGGGGCCGCTCCAGTCCTCGGCCAGTACCTCGCGCGGCAGTCCGGGGTCGCGGAACGGCAGCTTCCGCCAGTGGTCGATCACGGAGAGATACGTGACGAAGGCGTGCGTCCCCGCTATGACGCCGGCCTCGGCGAGGCGGTCCGCCTCCCCCTCGTACTCGCCGATGAACTCCCGGTACCGCTGGTCGATCCCGTCGAGGTCCCAGCCGCCTCGGACCATGCTCGGCAGGGGCTGCCCGGCGACGTAGTCACCGACGAAGACCGCGCACTGTTCGGTGAGTTCCAGCTCGGCGATGGCGCGTTGCGCCGCCGGGAGCATCCGCGCGGGGGCGATCCAGACCGCCGATCCGATGTTGCCGAAGCCGAGGGAGGTCAGATGCGCGGTGAGCTGGTGGCGCAGGGCGCGGGCGGACTCGGGCACGGAGAAGTTCACGAAGCACCAGCCGTCGCCGAGATCGGCCGGCTGCCGCGCGTGCCAGATGACCTCGTCACCGGTGGCGAGGGCCTCCAGCGCGGCGGGCGTCAGCGCGTAGCCGCGCATTCCCGAGCGGCTCTCCGACACCAGCCATCCGCGCTTCTTGAGCCGGAAGACGGCCGTCCGGACGCTGGGCGCGTCCAGCCCCGCCTCGCTCAGCAGCTCGACGGCGCCGGCGATGGGCATCCAGTTGCCCATCTTGCGGACGATCGCGCCGAGGAAACTCACGAGCACGGTCCGCGAACGACGCGTGGCTGCTGCGGGGCGGTCTCCCTTGGTTACGGTCATCGCAGTCAGTATGCCGGACGGGCCTCGCACGACCGGCCCGGCCTGCTCAGTGCGGCGACCCACTCCCGCGGCCACGGCGTGCTCACGGCACCGCCGCGGTGGTCGCGGCCGATGTGGACGGTGACACAGCGGCCGAACGCGGCTCGCGCGCGGGGGCGGCCCTGGAACTCCTCGTTCCACACCTCGAAGGCGAAGGTCATGGAGCTGGTGCCGATCCGCACCGGCTCCACGACCGCGCACACGTCCTGGCCGAAGAACAGCGGCGACTCGAAGTCCACCTCGTAGCGCACCCGGGGCGCGGCCGGGAAGTAGCCGTGGAGGCCGAGCCCGTGCATGAGCGAGGCCTCCGCGGCTTCCACGAGCCGTACGGCCGTGCTGTTGTGGTAGATGCCCGCGGCGTCGGTGTCGATCCACTCGATCCGCGTCCGGTGCACGCCCACGGGGTGGTGCGAGGCCCGCGGCGAGGTGGTCACGCGGACACCGTGCCGGACGCGGTGCCGGACCCCGTGGTGGCCGGCGGCATCCAGCGCAGGTGCACGTCGTCGGTGGCTCCCTCCCGCAGCAGGGACAGCCGCGGCGGGATCTTGTCGGTGCGGGAGGCGGGCGGCTTGCGGCGGCCGGCCTCCCACTGCACCGGCCACTGCGCGCCCGTCCCGCGGTACTCCTGCTCCGCGGCGGCCTGCAGGGTCCAGTGCGGGTTGTACAGGTGGGTGCGGCCCAGGGCGCACAGGTCGGCCCGCCCCGCGAGGAGGATCGAGTTCACGTCGTCGTACGAGGAGATGGCGCCGACCGCGATCACCGGCACCCCCGCCGGGCCGGCCACCTTGTGGCGGATCCTGTCGGCGAAGGGGGTCTGGTAGGAGCGGCCGTAGGCCGGCTTCTCGTCCTTGGCGACCTGGCCGGAGGAGACGTCGATGGCGGCCGCGCCGTGCTCGATGAACGCGCGGGCGATGTCCACGGCGTCGTCCTCGGTGTTGCCGTCCGGCATCCAGTCGGTCGCCGAGATCCGCACGGTGACCGGGAGGTGCGGCGGGACGACCCGGCGCACCGCGTCGAAGACCTCCAGGGGGAACCGCAGCCGGTTCTCCAGGCAGCCGCCGTACTCGTCGGTGCGCTCGTTGGCGATCGGGGAGAGGAAGGAGGAGAGCAGATAGCCGTGGGCGGCGTGCACCTCGATGAGGTCGAAGCCCGCCTGCACCCCGCGTTCGGTGGCGGCGGCGAAGTCGGCGACCACCTTGTCCAGGTCCTCACGGGTGGCCTCCCGGGGGACGTGGCAGCCGGCGCCGTACGGGATCGCCGACGGGCCGATCACCTCCCAGTTGCCCTCCTCGAGCGGCTGGTCGATGCCCTCCCACATCAGCCTGGTCGAGCCCTTGCGGCCCGAGTGGCCGAGCTGGAGACCGATCCTGCCCGTCGTCCCCCCGTGGACGAAGTCGGTGACGCGGCGCCAGGCGTCGCGCTGTTCGTCGTTCCACAGTCCCGGGCAACCGGGGGTGATCCGCCCCTCGGGCGACACGCACACCATCTCGCTCATCACCAGACCGGCTCCGCCCAGTGCCTTGGACCCCAGGTGCACCAGGTGGAAGTCACCGGGGACGCCGGAGACCGACGAGTACATGTCCATCGGCGAGACGATGATCCGGTTCTTCAGTTCGAGCGGACCGATCCGGACCGGCTGGAACATCGCCGGGGCGACCTCGGGAGCCTGCTGGTGCCGGGCGAACTCCTCCTCCATCAGGGCGGCGAACCCCGCGTCGCGCTCCTTGAGGTTCTCGAAGGTGATGCGCCGCGAGCGGGTGAGCAGATTGAAGACGAACTGCGCCGGGTCCTGACCGGCGTACATACCGATGTTCTCGAACCACTCCAGCGACGCCTGCGCGGCCCGCTGGGTCGACTCGACGACGGGCTTGCGCTCGGTCTGGTAGGCGGCCAGCGCCTCGGCCACGGTCGGGTGCTCGTGCAGGCACGCGGCCAGGGCGAGGGCGTCCTCCATGGCGAGCTTGGTGCCCGAGCCGATCGAGAAGTGCGCGGTGTGCGCCGCGTCGCCGAGCAGCACCACGTTGCCGTCGTACCACCGCTCGTTGCGGACCGTGGTGAAGTTCAGCCACTTCGAGTTGTTGGTGAGGATCCGGTGCCCCTCGAGCTCGTCGGCGAAGATCTCGCCGATCCGCGCGACGGCGTACTCGTCGGAGACTCCCGGCGGGAACACCTGGTCCTCGGTGGCGTCGAAGCCGGCGCGCCGCCAGACGTCCTCGTGCATCTCGACGATGAAGGTGGAGCCGGTGTCCGAGTAGGGGTAGCCGTGGATCTGCACGGTGCCCCACTCCGTCTGCTTGACGAAGAACTGGAACGCCTCGAAGACCAGGTCGGTCCCCAGCCAGATGTACTTGTTGCGCCGCCGGTCCAGCGACGGCCCGAAGACGTCGGCGTACTTCGTGCGGATGGCGGAGTTGAGGCCGTCGGCGGCCAGCACCAGGTCGTACGAGGCCCGCAGCTCGTCCACGTCGGGCGCCTCGGTGCGGTAGTGGACGGTGACACCGAGCTCGGCGGCACGCCGCTGGAGGATCTGCAGCAGCTCCTTCCGGCTCATCGCCGCGAAGCCCTGGCCGCCGACGGTGAACCGGGTGCCGTCGACCTCGACGTCGATGTCCGTCCAGCGGGCGAAGCGGCTCTCCATCGCGGAATGGACGACGTCGTCGGCGTTGTCGATGCCGCCCAGGGTCTCGTCGGAGAAGACGACGCCGAAGCCGAAGGTGTCGTCCGGCGCGTTGCGCTCCCACACGGTGATCTCGTGCGCCGGGTCGAGCTGCTTCATCAGAGCCGCGAAGTACAGCCCCCCGGGGCCGCCGCCGGCGATAGCGATCCTCATGACTCGTTCTCCTCGGTCCTACGGAGCTCGACATGCCGGAGTTCGCCGCCGGCGCGGCGCGGCGGCGAGGACGACAGGGTCATCCGTGTCCTCCCTGGGAGGCGCGGATCATCCCTTCCTGGACGACGGTGGCCAGATGGGTGCCGTCGGGGGTGAAGAAGCGACCGGAGGCGAGGCCGCGGCCCGCGTCGGCGGCGACCGCCTCCTGGGTGTAGAGCAGCCAGCCGTCCGCCACGCCCGGTTCCGGTGCGCGGTGGAACCACATCGCGTGGTCCAGGCTGGCGGTGACCAGTCCCTCCCGCGCCCAGGGCAGATCCAGCACGCGCAGCACGGGCTCCAGGATCGTGTAGCCGCAGACGTAGGCGAGGGCGGCCGTGTCGCGCTGCGCGTCGGTGAGCCCGTCGACCGGCCGCAGCGCGTCGAACGGCTTGACCCAGACCGCCTGGTGGGGCTCCCGGCTGCCCTCGACCGTGAGGTAGGCGGGGCCGGGGACATGGCGCATGTCGAAGCCGCGCCCGCCGCACCAGTAGTTTTTGGAGACCTCGGTCATCGTCCCGCCGGACCGGTCCGCCAGATAGTCCGAGGAGCTGGGCAGGTCCTCGGGGGCGGGCAGGTCCGAGGCGCCCAGCCAGTCGGGGAGGCCGGCGGTGTGGCGGCCGGCGCCGGGTTCGCCGGCCGCGAAGTTGGCCAGGCAGACGTAGAGCGCCTTGCCGTGCTGGTACGCGCGCACCTGGCGGGTCGCGTAGCCGCGGCCGTCGCGCAGCACCTCCACCTCGTACCGCACCTCGGCGCCGATGTCGGCGGGTCGCATGAAGCAGGAGTGCATGGAGTGCAGCGTCTTGCCGTCGTCGACGGACCTCATCGCCGCGGCCGCGGCCTGGGCGACCAGATCGCCGCCGTAGGCCTTCGGCCACGGACAGGGCTGGGTGACCGCCGTGAAGGCGAGGTCGAAGGTGTGGGCCTCGGCGGGGGTGAGGGTGACGGCGGCCGTGAAGACCTCGGAGGTGGTGTCGGTCATCAGGGCCGGTCCAGCCAGTCGCGCAGGTCCGCGTCGGCGACCTGGGGGAGGTTGACCACGATGTTCTCGGGCGTGCGGGTGGTCATCCAGGTCAGCGGCTTGTTGCGGTCGAGGTTGCACTCGACGTGGGGCAGGAACGGCGGGACGAAGACCCAGTCGCCCTCCGCCATGTCGATGTAGTCCTCGAACTTCGCGCCGAAGTAGATCCGGGCGCGGCCGGAGAGCACATAGCCGCCGGTCTCGGCCTCGCCGTGGTGGTGGGGCACCGACCGGTATCCGCTGTCGTTGTGGACCTTGCCGAACCAGATCCTGGTCGCCGGGGTGTGCTGGATGCTCACGCCCGAGATCCGGGTGGCCCCGGCGGACTGCCCGGTGTCCCCGGGTTCCGCTCCGGCCCGCGTGACGACCGGTACGACCAGGCCGCCCGCGGTGGCGTACACGGAGTTGTCGCCCTCGAGGACGTACGGGCTGGGATCGGGGTTCATGGCGATTCCTCCTCGGTGGATGAACGGGGGGCGGGGGTGTCAGTCCGTGAAGCGCACGGTGTTGCGCAGCGTGCCGATGCCGGGGATCTCGGTCTCCACGACGTCGCCGTCGGCGAGGAACCGCTGGGGTTCCCGGGCCACTCCGACGCCGCCGGGCGTACCGGTCAGCACCAGGTCGCCGGGGCGCAGCACGGTGAAGGCGGAGATGTACGCGAGCAGGTCGGCGGCGTCGAAGACGAGTGTCCTGGTGGTGTCGCGCTGGACCTGCTCGCCGTTGACCCGGCAGATGACCTCCAGGCCCGCGCTGGGGTCGATCTCGTCCGGTGTGACGACCACGGGGCCGACCGGGGTGGACGCGTCCCAGGCCTTCCCCTGGAACCACTCCAGGGTCCGGTACTGCCAGTCGCGCACCGAGATGTCGTTCGCCACGGTGTAGCCGGCGATCCCGGCCAGCGCGGTCGCCCGGTCGGCGTGGCGCAGGGGCGCGCCGACCACGACGGCCAACTCGGCCTCCCAGTCGACCTGGAGGCCCCTCGGCAGCACGATGTCGGCCTCGGGACCGGTGAGCGTGTCGGCGTACTTGGGGAAGAGCGTGGGGTATGCGGGCAGCTCCCGCCCGGTCTCGCGGATGTGATCGGCGTAGTTCAGTCCGCAGCAGATCACCTTGCCGGGCGCGGGCAGCGGGAGGACGGGTACGGCGTCGTCGAGCACGGCGCCGGCCTGCCCTGCCGGCTGGTGCGGGGGCGCCGCTGCCAGCAGCGCCGACAGGTCGACGGCCGGAAGCGCCCGCCATGAGCCCTCGTGGAGCACCGCGGCGCTCGTACCGGCCGCGTGGGCGACGGTCGCAAGTCGCATGGGCCGTTCCCTCTCTTCCTTCTCCGCTTCACTTATTCCATTATTTCTACGAGCGTCACATCTATGTCAATAGATGCTACGGTGTGGCGCAGACAGAACGGATCCCGCAACGTCACGCAGGAGCTCTCCATGGCGACCCACTCGGCCCCCGTTCCGATCAACCCCGCGTCCCTGGCCAGGCCCAGCGGCTACTCGCACGGGACGCTCAGCGGCAACACGCTCCACCTCGGCGGCCAGACGGCCCTCGACCAGGACATGAAGATCGTCCCCGGTGGAATCGTCGAGCAGTTCCGGCAGGCCTTCGCCAACGTCCTCGCCACGCTGGCGGAAGCGGGAGGCGTCCCGGAGGACCTCGTCAGCGTCACGATCTTCCTGACCGACATCCCCGACTACCAGGCCCACGGGAGGGAGATCGGTGAGGTGTGGCGCGAACTCGCGGGCCCGGTGTACCCCGCGATGGCGGGCATCGGCACCACGGGACTGTGGCAGCCCGAGGCCATGATCGAGATCATGGGCGTCGCGGTCATCCCCGATGAACGGCTCGTCAGGCCCGCGGCATCCTGAATTTTCTGCAGGTGACGTCCGTCGTACTACTGAAATATGTGAAGCCCTGCGAGCGAGACGGCCGTGGTCGGTCGTCCCGCTTTCGTGCGGTCACATCGCAGCCGTGTGGTCCCATCGCGGCGAAGAAGCGGCGTCAACGCCGGAGCGAGCGGCGCCCTCGACACAGCAGATGCCGGGCGACGAGGTGTCCCGACCCGCCGCCGAGCCCGGGGCCGGGGTGCGTCGAGGCGCCGACGTGCCACAACCCCGGTACGGCGTCGCGTGTCGGCCGCCGGCCGACGACGGACGCCACAGCAGGTTCAGGTCCAGCTCGGCGGAGCCGCCGTACGGGTCACCGGCGACGGCGTTCGGGTGGGCCGCGCGCAGATCGGCGGGCGTGACGACGTCGAGGGACAGCAGCTTCCCCGGCAGATCGGGGCGTGCCGTGCGACCCGTGCGACGAGGTCGCAGCGTGGTGCGCTCAGCCGGCCGCATTCGGCCCCGGGGCGTAGGTATTTCACGTCCCGATCCTCAGGGCGCGTTGAGTACGTGCGCTCATGCCGCCGGTTCACGACGCGTCCGAGGATGGGGGCACCCCAGACACCAGGAGCCGGCCATGTCCGTACACCACACCTTCGTCAGCCCGTCCTCGGACACACCGCCGGTCGGCGGGTGGACGCGCGCTCGCCGCACAGGTCGTCGGCTGCCCGCCGTCCTCGCGGCCGGCGTCGGCGTCGCGCTGACGGTGTCGGCCTGGGGTGCCAAGGACCCCACCACCTGGGTGCTGGAGACGGTGTGGGTGATGATCGGTCTGCCGCTGACGCTCCTGCTGCGCAAGCGGTTTCCGCTCAGCGGTCTGCTGTGCGCTCTGCTGGCCGTGCACGCCCTGGTCCTCATCGTGGGCGGGCACTACACCTACGCGGAGGTGCCCGCGGGTGACTGGGTGCGCGACTGGTTCGGACTGGAGCGCAACCCCTACGACCGCTTCGGCCACCTCATGCAGGGATTCGTCCCGGCGATCCTGGTCCGGGAACTCCTCGTGCGCACCTCGCCCTTGCGCGGCAGCCGTTGGCTCGCCCCGCTGACTGTCTGCGCCTGCCTCGCCTTCAGCGCGGTCTTCGAGATGCTGGAGTGGGCGGCGGCCGTGACGGGAGGACAGGCAGCCGACGCGTTCCTCGCCACTCAGGGCGATGTGTGGGACACCCAGTGGGACATGTTCTGCGCGCTGATCGGCGCCACCTGCTCACTGCTGTTCCTCAGCCGCGCACACGACCGCAGCCTCACCCGCCTCGCGCGTACGACCGAGCCTGTCAGCTCCTCGGCTTGAGAACGATGGCCGCCGGCTTCGGCAGACACCTGGACGGCGCCCGCACCCCGGCGCAGATGGTGCGGCACCGCACCACCGGCGATAGCATCGAGACAACGGCCGCGCGAGCCCAGTGACCGGTGGCCGAGTTCCCGTGGCGCTCCTTGCGTTCTCTCGTATGCCTTCGTGTTTCTTCGTGTTCCTCCGTTCCCTGGGCCCGCATTCTGCGGGAAAGGGGATGGAACGCGATGAGTCAGACCGACACCCTCATCGCCATCGAGAAGACCGAAGTCGGATACCACGAAGGTTTCTCGAACGGCCACCACAACAACCACCAGAAGTTTTCCCCCGCCGTACCCGGACTGGAGTGGTCGCAGAACCAGGCCTGGTGTCAGACCTTCCAGTCCTGGGCCTTCCAGCAGGCGGGCCTGAAGAGCCTGGCGCCCGTGACCGCCTCCTGCCCGACGGCCGTCAACTGGTACAAGAGCCGCGGCAGGTTCTCGTACTATCCCGCGATCGGGGCGATGGTGTTCTTCGGCCACCTGGGCGGCGAACACGTCGGACTCGTCTACAAGTACGACGCCGACCACGCGTACACCATCGAGGGGAACACCAACGCCAACGGTTCGTCCGAGGGCGACGGGGTGTACCTGAAGAAGCGTGCCCGTCGGGACAGTTACCTCTACGGATACGGGCTGCCGACATTCGCGGAGGGGATCGTCACGGCCGACCCGGGCCTGAAGAACAAGCCCGGATACACGTACATGGCCTCGGCCTCGTCCCGTGAGGCCGACGCACTGTCCGTGGCGGAAGCCGAGGAGGCGCTGCCATGGGTGTCCTCGAACCAGCTCACCTGGGCGGCCACCCACTCCACGGCCGAGGAGCAGACCGCGGGAAACGGCGACGGCACCACGGCGGACGACGTCGCTCTCGTCCAGGACGCGTTGGAGAGGGTCATGGGCGTCGCCCCGGACGACCCGCACTCCGTGTTCGAGGCGGAGACACAGGAACTCTTCGAGCGGTTCCGCAAGGAGAAACTCGACCGCTACGAGGCGGACGGCCACGGCGTTCCCACCACGCGGGAACTCGTCGAACTGGGCCATGAGTCGGCGCTGTTCAACGTCAGGGCGGGTTCCTCCCCGGCCGCGGAACCGTCCTGGGTCAGTTTGAACCAGGTGGTCTGGGCCTCGACGCACAGCGCCCAGGAGGAGCAGGCGCAGCCGGGTGGGGACGCCAGCGCGAAGGCCGATGTGGCCCTGGTGCAGGACGGTCTGCGGAGGGTCATGCACACGGACGTGGCCGATGAACGCGGGATCTTCGAGACCGCCACCCAGGCCCTCTACGACGAGTTCCGCCGTACGGCGCTGCACTTGTCCGGAAGCGACGCCGTCGGATCACCCGGCGTGCAGTCGCTGACGGAACTCGGCGAGCGCGCCGGACTGTTCCGGGTCCGTACCGGTTTCCCGGCGGGCGGGACGACGACGGGCGGTACCGGCGCCGGTGCCATGGGGCAGATCGACCCGAAGCAGGTGACGTACCACCGGTACACGCCCGAGGGCACGCTGGAGGACTGGATCGCACAGGCGAGCACGGCCGCCGGAGTCCAGGCGAGCGGCTTCTGGGTGAGGGGCTTCAGGACGGCCGTCGCGCGTGAGTCGTCCGGCAACCCCAACGCCTGCAATCTGTGGGACTCCAACGCCAAGACGCCCCCCGGCTTCAGCAAGGTCAAGGACTTCGGGGACGGTTACCGGCGCAGCGGGCCGATCGTGAGGCTGAACGGCGCGCTCACCCCCTTCCAGTGCTCACGAGGCATCGTGCAGTGCATCCCGCAGACCTTCGCCCAGCGCCACGCTCCCGGCACCTCGGTGAACATCTACGACCCCGTGGCATCCATCGCCGCCGCGATGCGGTACGTCCGCAGCCGGTACGGCGTCGCCGTCGACGGCTCCAATCTCGCCAAGAAGGTCCAGCAGTTCGACCCCAACCGGCGTCCCCACGGGTACTGACGGGTGTTGACGGCGACCTGGTCGGGGCCGTCCTCGTGGACCCGCACGGACAGCACCTGCGGGAGCTCTGAGAAGGCGGTCTCCTCTCCTCCGGCGATGGTGTCAGGCCCCCTTCTGCCGGAGAAGCGAGCGGCAGGCTGGACGGCGCTGGATCAACCCGTCTGGTCCGGCTCGGGGAGGGGACAGGTCAGGGGCAGGACGCGTTCCGTCAGCTGTCCGGTGAGGTGGGTGCCGGTGAGGGCGGCTTCGGTGAGCCAGTCCGCTGCCGTCAGTTGGTTCACCAGGTGCTGCAAATCGCCGTGGTCCGCAGGGATCCAGGCAGCGAGGGAACTCAGGGCGATGCCCTGGCCGCCGGGGCCGAGCCGTCCCGAGGCGCTGCACCGGGTGGCCAGGGCCAGGGCGAGCAGCCGGGTGCCGGAGGTGGCCTTGGCCTTGCGGAGCTTCTTGTCCGAGACGACCTTCTGGGCCCAGCCGCTGAGCCTGGGCCGCGTCTTCTTGCCGAACGCGAACGGTCCGCGACCGTCCTCGCCGGGCGCCAGGGAGGGGACACCGACCGCGGTGGGGTTCTCCGGCCGGGAAGCGAGCAAGTCACCGGCCGTGCCGGGGAGGACCAGCCATCCGCAGCCGTTCAGCCTGCCGACCAGGTCCTCCGGGTCGGTGAGGTTCAGCGCGGTCAGGTCCTGGCCGACGAGGTTCCCGGTGCCGCAATGCGCGGTGCGCAGGGTCAGCATCAGTACCAGCAGCCGGGCGTCCGGGCCCGGCAGAGGGCTGTGGTCGGCCACGTACGCGAGGACGGAACGCGCGTGTTCCCACTGCGTCCGCGCGGTCAGCAGGCGGGCGACGGCGGGCCCGTCGCCGTTCGCACCGCAGCCCGTGCGGTGCAGGTGCTGGGAACGGACGGTGGCGGCGGCCTGCTCGGCGCGCTGTGCCTCCAGCCGCAGATTGGGGTCGTTCGTGACGTCGGCCCAGGTGGTGAAGGCGCGGGCCTTTCGTTCATGGAGGTCGGCGAGCACCGCCAGGTCGGGTTCGGAGCGCTGCTGGTAGGCCCGGAACAGATCACCGAGTTCGACGAGTTCGTCACGCAGGGCGACGGGGCGCAGATCCTGCGGGATGACGCGCTGTGCGATCTTCCCGTGCGGTCGGCGGCGCCGCGGCGGCGCGGAGCGGGGCGCCGGGACCTCCCGCGGACCGGCCGCGGGCGGGGGAAGGTCGGAGAACTGCGGCGCACCGGCGAACGCGGTCGACGGGCGGTCGGCGGTGGCGGAGGCGCCGGCCGCCGGACCGGAACGATCCCCACCGGTGACGACCTTCGCGCCGGGCGTCGCGGCCGCACAGCGTGCACAGCACTCCATCGCCTGCCACCAGCGTCCTTCCCGGTCGGTGAGCACAGCCACGACGACCGCCCCTCCGCACCGCCAGGGCTGGGCCCGTGCCTGCCGGTCGTCGGGGGAGACGTGCGCATGGCAGCTCTCGGCCCGGCACGCGCAGTACGCCCCCGCCCGAGGCCCCCCGGCCGCCCGCAGATGAGCCTTCAGGTGGGCGACCGCGGCCGCACGACCGGCCGCCGCGGACGCCAGACGCTGCTCGGCACAAGAGGGACGGCTGCACGAGACGCGCACCGCCGTACTGCCCCGGCCGACAGCGTCCAGACGCACCGTCCACCGGCGCCCCAGCACCCGCTCGTCCAGCTCACCCGCCGTGCCCTCCGTCATAGCGCTCTTCCTCCCGTGCCGTGTCCCGGGTGCCCGCGCCCGCCCTCACCCAAGGGACAGGGCGCGGGCCGGCGGGCCCACCGTACGTGGCGGGCGGGGCACTGACCGGAGAACGCGCGAGACACCGCCCACGGCACGGTTGCCGAGTCGGCCGTTTACGGAGTGGTCGGGTCCGTGTGTTCGTCCCGGACTCGCTGGGCGACGTCCTTCAGCTTGACGTTGTGGTGCTGGGAGATGCGCCGCAGCACGTTGAAGGCGTCGTCTTCGCTCAGGCTGTGCCGTTCCATGAGGATGCCCATGGCTTCGCCGATGGCGTGACGGGTCTCCATCGCGTGCTGGAGCTGGTCGATGGTGCGGGCGTCGGCCAGGGCGACGGCGGCGTGGGAGGCCAGCAGCCAGCCGGCGGTCTCGACGTCCTCGCCGAAGGCACCGGGACGGCGCGCGTACAGATTCAGCGCTCCGAAGTCGTCGTGGTCGGTGTAGAGCAGCAGGCCGGTCATGCTGCCGACGCCCAGGGTGCGGACCGCCGCCGCGAAGCGCTCCCAGGTCGGGTGCGGCCGGGTGAGATCCGCGATGCGGTAGACGCGCTCGCCGTCGGTACGGCGGGCCAGATCGAAACAGGGCCCCTCACCCAGGTCGCCCTGCAGGCGGTCGCACTCCAGAACGGTGTCCTCGCTGGCGGCCAGGGTGACGGCCCGGCCGTTGCGCACCGCCAGGATGCCGGCCGCGTCACAGCCCTCCACCAGCGTGACGGCCGACGCGACGATCTCGTCCAGGGTCGCCTGAACCGACTCCTGGTCCAGCAGCTTCCGCGCGAGCAGGGCCATCTGCTCGGCGTATTCACGCCACTCCACCGCCACCACCGCCTGCCTTCAACGCCGGGTGTCGCCACCGTACCGCCGACGCTGTCGAGCGCGCGGAAGCGCCAGGTGTCGCATGGCGGAGACGCAGGCGACACATGTTCGTGCGAGTGTTCGAATAATTCGACCGTGTGGTGCTGTCGCGGAGAGGCCCGGTCAGAACCAGTGCAGGCAGTGCGGGGGGCGGTCGGTGCGGAAGAGGGCGTCGGCGAGGGCGGCCGCGTCCGGGTGGTGGGCCCGGACGTGTCCGGCCCGCACGAGCGTGCTCGGGGCGGTGCCGCCGAGGTAGACCGAGCCCAGGTCACGCACGTCCAGGGACAGGTCGGGCTCCCGGTCCGTCGGGACGCAGTCGGCCTTGCCCTCCCGGACGGTCAGCAGGTGGCGGCCGTGCTCGCCGAGGAACGGGTCCTCGACGTCGAGGACGAGCTCGCCGTCCGCGCACCAGCCGCGCGCGGTCAGCGCACGCGGGACGTCCAGCAGCCGCACCCAGAGCCAGTCCATGTCGCCGCCCACCTCGCCGGCGCGGAAGTCCGCGAGCTGCCAGCGCAGCGGGTGCCCGGGCGGGACGTGGTGGAACACGATCTGGGAGACCAGGTCGTGACCGAGCGCGAACCGGGCCAGGGCCGTGAAGACGGCGTCGTCGGTCGCGACGGTCTCGTCGACCGTCAAGGTGCCGGACTCGCCGATCGAGTAGCTGGCGTACCCGTCCGGAATGCCGGCGGCGTCCCGGTGGACGGCGATGTGACGCGGCGCGGGAGAGATCGGGGGCTGCCCCGCGCGCAGGGCCCACCAGCGACGAGGCCGGGACAGCGCGCCGGGCTGGGCGCGGCGGTACCGGTCGTACACCTCCTCCAGGATCCCGCCGCACTCGGCGCGACGCAGCACCTCGACCGAACCGCTGTCCGGGCCGGTCGCCGGGGTGTCGCCCGTTGGGCGCGCCCGGGGGAGGGCGAGGGCGGCCCGGTGGCGCTGCACCGTCAGCCGTTGCGTGCGGGTCGCCGGTCCGTAGCCGAACCTGCCGTAGATCGAGGCCTCGGAGGCCAGCAGCACGGAGAGGAACTCCCCGCGGGCCCGCAGCTCGGCGAGCTGATGCCGCATCATCGAGGTGAGCACGCCCCGGCGCCGGTGCGAGGGCAGGACGCCCACGGCGGTCACCCCGGAGGCCGGGACCAGGGCCCCGCCGGGCAGGGTGAGCTCGAAGGAGTGCGCGGCGGCGGTGCCGACGGGCCGCCCGTCCGTCGTCAGGGCGAGCAGGCAGCGGTCCGTTTCGAGCGCCGACCACCAGAGCCCGCCCCCTTCGACCGGGGTTTCCGGGAAGCGCCCGAACGCGGCGTGGACCGTGTCGACGAAGACGTCGAGGTCCTTCTCGGTCGTGGGACGGATCTCCATCGCTGCCGCTGCCTCCCCGGGATACGGGCACCACGACGGGTGGTGCCCGGCCACCATGCAGCGTCGACCCGTGGCCCGGTCAAACGAATTACCGGGACTCGTGCAGAAAGCAGCGGCGTTCACGTCGGGGCTGAATGCGTCTCAAGTCCGATCCGGCGACCGCGGATACCCGTGCAGCAGGCGGCGGCCCTGCCGCACGTGAGCAACACCGAGCGGTGGCTGCGGGAACATCTGCGCTCCGGCGAAGCCGTCGTGTTCCCGTAGGGTTTCGTGGGGTTCCGGCGCCAGCCGGGGGCTGTGTGACGCGGGGCCGCCGCTGCATGATGACGGCATGAACCATAGCGACCGGCGCTTCCACGTCATCGTGCTGTCGAACTTCGCGAAGGGCTTCGACAAGTACGCGTTCGCCTACGGCAAGGCGGGGATCCCTGAGAGCACCTACCCCGACCGGTTCCACCTGCTGACCCGGGCGGAGTTGGGCATCGGCATCGACAAGGCGCGACGCCTGCTGGACCGTCTGGCCATTCCGGGTGACCGGCTGCTGGTGCTGGAAACCCTGGTGGACCCCGACGAGTTGGTGCCCAACGTGACGACGGGCCTCGGCATGGAACTGCACGAGGCTCGCATCCGGTTGTCGGCAGTCCACGAGCTCGATCCAGCAGGCGACGAGTTCACTCTGCGTCCGACCACCGTCGAGGACGCGATGGCGGCCTCCCTGCGCCTGCACGGATCGGCACTGCGTCCCTACGCCGACACGCGACCGCGCTCGGTCTCCCTTCTGCCGGTCGCCTCCGCCTGCCAAGCCCGGTGTTCGTTCTGCTTCTCCTCGGCTTCGATCTCCAGCGACCAAGCACCGGCACGGGTCCCGTGGGACGCTGTCGCCCACTGGCTGGAACGCGCCCGAGCGGCAGGTGCCGAGCGTGCGGTGATCACCGGAGGCGGGGAGCCCACGCTCATACCGTTCGAACAGCAGCTGCGCCTGGTGTCCGCCTGCTCGGCGGCCTTCCCGAAGGTCGTCCTGATCACCAACGCGCACACCCTGGCGAAAGGCCGGCACGCTGACCGGGCCGGCCGCCTCGCCGCCCTGGGCGCCGCGGGCCTGAGTGTGCTCGCGGTCTCCCGGCACCATCAGGACGACGCCGTCAGCGAGCGGCTGATGATGCTGCGCACGCCGGTGAGCTCCGTGATCGACACCTGGCGTGTGGAACGTGACCGCTGGCCGGGGCTGCGGATGAGGCTGATCTGCGTGCTCCAGCACGGCGGCGTCGCCGACGCGGCCGACATCGCCGACTACCTTTCCTGGGCCGCGGCTCTCGGTGTCGAGGAAGTCTGCTTCAAAGAGCTCTACGTCTCCACCAGCACCGAGTCGCTCTACTACGACCGCGCCGCCAACGTCTGGAGCCGAGAGCACCAGGTGTCGCTGTCCGTCGTTACCCGGTTCGCCGAGCAGCACGGCTTCGAACCGGCGAGCCGCCTGCCCTGGGGCGCGCCGGTCTACGACGGCAGCTGGGACGGCCGGCCGATGCGGATCGCCGCCTACACCGAACCCAGCCTGCTCTGGGAACGCACCAGCGGGATCGCACGCAGCTGGAACGTCATGGCCGACGGACGCTGCTACGCCTCCCTGGAAGACCGGGCCAGCGAGATCGTGCCGGTAGGAGCGACGGCATGAGGTTCGACGAGTTCCAGGAATTCCGGCAGCGGCAACTCCGTGCTTCCTCGTCGCTTCTGGACGCCGCCGAGACCAACGTGTACCGGGCGCTTGCTGCGATGCGGCCGGAACCGCCGAACGACATGCGCACGGTGCACCGGTGCGATCTCGCCCGTGCCTGGCTGCGGCGCTACGAGTTGCCGGAGGAGTGGTCAGGCCACGCCATGGTCTGTCGAGGGGTCCGGCACGGGCTCGGTGTGGTGTTCCCCTGGCTGCGCGCCGTGCAAGCGCGACTGTGGCTGCCCAGCGACGTGTACCCGGTGTACTTCGAGTTGGCCCGCGCAGCGGGCCTGGCGCCCGAGTCGTACCCGACGCTACCGGTGCCGGCCCTGCCGGCGTCGCCGACGGACGACCGGCCCGAGTACCTGCTGCTCGCCAACCCCAGCAAGCCGCTCGGCCGGTACCTGTCCGATGCCGAGTGCGACGCGGTGATGGCGTGGTTGCGGGAATCACCACACCGCCGCCTGCTGATCGACAGCGTCTACGACCTGGGAGCCCCCTTCGCCGCCGGGACACGGCGCTTGCTGGACACCGGTCGTGCGGTCCTGCTGCATTCGGTCACCAAGGGATGGCTGTGGCCACGCACGTTCGGCGTGGTCCTGCTGGGTCCGGCGCAGGCCGACTTGGCCGAAGCGTTCCGGGCGCAGCCGCCGACACCGGTACAGCTGGGGCTCGCCGACCGTCTGCTGACCGAGCACGGCGACGTCCCCCGGCAGATCGTCGAGGAACTGGCCGCCCGGGCTGAGCGCCTCTTCGAACGGTTGCCGGACGACGTGCTCGGGACGATTCCCCCGGTGAGCCGGACGTGTCCCGGCAACTACTTCTTCCCGGTCGACGTCCCGGCGGAGACGCTCCGGCGCGAGTGCGGCGTGCTCGCCATGCCGGTCAGCGTGTTCGGGGAGAGCACCTGGTCCGGCTCCATCCTGACCAGCCTTGCCGACACGTTCGGCCCGCCATCGACGGCGGCACGATAAAACGGGCGGGGACGCCCCGCGCCGCGGAGCCGTTTCACCGGCGAGACAGGCGGAACAGGACCCGGGCGTACACGAGGGGCGCTGCCGCGATGATCGTCGGGATGACTGCCAGCGCGAGGACGCACGCGAGAGCGCGACCGTCCTCGGTGGGCGCGAAGTACCCCCGGTCGTCGTCCACGACGGGGCAGAGGTTTCTGCGGGAGGCCGAGCAGGAGTGGAGGGCGGCGGCCGGCAGACGGGGGAATACGGGGAGAGGCGTCAGGAAGGAGTGATGGCCGCCTCGGCCGCAGCCTTGATCCGTCGGCCGAACGCGTCGGCGTCCTTGCGAGCCGCCGCGAGTGCCAGTCCGACGAGGAGTTTGCCGAGCCCGTGGCCCTCCAGGACGTTGTGGAGCCGGACCCGAGTGCCGCCGTCGGGCAACGGCTCAAGATCGTAGCCGCCTTCGCGCGCCGTCACGGTGTTCTTCGAGACTTCGGCCCACCGGAGCCGCGTGGGGGCTTCGAGCGAGGTGATGCGGAACTCGCGGGCGGTCTTCATCCCGGCGTCCTTGACCGTGCTCCGGAAGATCGTGCCCACGGAGGTCGGGGCGTCGGGGATGCGCTCGATCCGGAGGACCCGGGGGCTGAACTGGGGGTCATTGCGGCCGTCGGCCAGGTAGGCGAACACCTCCGCGATGGGCCGGTCCACCTCGACTGTCGCTTCGAACCGTCCTGACATGGGCACTCCTCGTCGCTCGGGCATGTGCGAAGGAACGCTGGACCACACCGCACCGCCGGTTCCGCCGCGGCGCCATCGCGACCCTACAGAACCCGCGGCCTTTCCGCCCGGTGTGGGCGAGGAGTGCCACGCCCTTGGTCAGTGGTTGCCGGGCGTGTCCGGGTGGGCCGTGGGCTCGGGCAGTGGTTCGGTGTTGCGGCTGCTGAGGCCGTCGAGGGAGATGCGCAGGAGGCGGCGGGCGCCACTGGCCCGGGTGGCTGTCGCCGGTTGTCAGGGCGGACTGGCTCAGGGAGCCGCTGAGCAGGACCAGGTCGGCGGTGGTGACGTCGGGGCGCAGCAGGCCGGCGTCCATGCCCACGGCGCCGAGTGGATCAACCGCGACGCGGTGATTACGGACTGACGAGCCCAGACGCCCTGCGATCACGCGGCACTTTCCTGGCCGGCGGGGCCCGTGTCGTCGGTGCCGGCGCTGGCTTCGGGGGCAGAGAGGAGGTGGCGGGCGGTGTCCAGGGTTTGTCGGATGTGCTGGGCGAGGGGGTGGCGGTCGGGGTCGTTGACCCAGCGTTCGAAGGCGACCTTGAAGGCGGCGATCCCGATTTCGGCCGCGAGCGCCGCGGTGGTGGTCTGCAGGCCGCGTTCGCGCAGTGCCTGGGTGAGGGTGGAGGCGAGTGCGGCGAGTTTGGCCAGTTCGCGTTCCTGGAGTTCGGGGTTGGCGGCGATGACGGTCTGGCGTTGCCGTATCAGGTCCGCGCGTTCCTCGAAGACGGGAGTGGCTTCGGTCAGGGCGTGGGCGATCATCTCGAGCGGCGGGAGCGGGTCGGGGGCGGTGGCCGTGGCGTTCCCGAGGATGTCGGTGAGGGGGTTGTCGGCCGGGAAGAGGACTTCCCGTTTGTCGGCGAAGTGCCGGTAGAAGGTCCGCTCCGTGACTCCGGCGTGCGTGGCGATCTCCGCGACGGTGGTGGCGTCGAAGCCCTTGTGGTTGTAGAGCTCCAGCGCCGCCTTCTCCAGGCGGCCTCGTGCGTCGGGTTTCCATCGGCTCATACCCCGATCCTACACCGCGATGACAGGATCTGACATCAAGTGATGACAGGGACTGACATCGGTGCTACGGTGATGTCACGAACTGACATCAGGGTCCCGCTCCCCCGTGGGAGCCTGCGGAAGAAAGGCGCACATCATGCGCGTATTCGTCACCGGAGCATCCGGACACGTCGGCTCCGCCGTGATTCCCGAGCTCCTTCGAGCGGGACACCAGGTCGTCGGCCTGGCCCGCTCGGACCGGTCCGCCGCCGCGCTGAGGTCTGCCGGTGCCCAGGTGCACCGAGGCGATCTCGACGATCTCGACGGACTCGCCACGGCCGCCGCCGCGGCCGACGGCGTCATCCATCTGGCCTTCAAGCATGACGCGATGTTCGCCGGCGACTTCGACAGCGCGGTCGCGGCGGATCTGCGCGCCATCGACGCGCTCGGGGACGCGCTCGCCGGCACCGGCAAGCCTCTGGTTGCCACGTCGGGAACCATGCTGCTCGCCTTCGCCGGGCTTGAGGACGCCGCCACCGAAGCCGACGTGATGGACGCGGGACCGCGGATCGACGCCGAGAACGCGGTGGTCGCACTCGCCGAACGCGGCGTCCGCTCGTCCGTCGTCCGGCTCGCCCCGAGCGTGCACAGCACGCTGGACCACAACGGTTTCATCCCGACCCTGATCTCCCTCGCCCGCTCCAAGGGCGTCGCCGCCTACGTGGGCGGCGGCGCCAACCGCTGGCCCGCCGTGCACACCCTCGACGCGGCACGCCTGTACCGGCTGGCGCTGGAATCCGCCCCGGCGGGGTCACGGCTGCACGCCGTCGACGACCAGGGCGTCCCTTTCCGGGAGATCACCGAGGCCATCGGCCGCGGACTGAACCTGCCGGTGACCGGCATCCCCTCGACGCAGGCCGACGCCCACTTCGGCTTCCTCAGCGGCCACGCCGCGGCCGACAACCCGTCCTCCAGCACGCTGACCCGGGACCTCCTCGGCTGGAAGCCCGTCCAGCCCGGTCTCATCGACGACCTCGCCGAGGGCCATTACTTCGAGATCTCCGTGACCCACGCGGCCTGAGCCCCCCTTTTTCCCCGCGCCCCAGGGTCTCCGCGCCTCGACGCAGACCCCCTCCCAGGAAGGCAGAACCATGTCCAGCTCCCGCCCCGCGATCGACAGCGAACTCGCCGCAGCACTCCAGGCCATGCCGTTCGGCCCGAACGGTGTCTTCGACCTGACCGACATCCCCGCCACCCGCGAGGCCGTCCGCGCGCTCGCCGAAACCATCGCCGCCACCATCCCCGACGAGCCCACCGTCACCGCCGACGAGCTCCACGTGCCGCGCGCCGACGCCTCCGACGTCCCCCTCCTGCTGCTGCGTCCGCGGAACGCGCCCGGACCGCTGCCGGTCATCGTGTGGTTCCACGGCGGTGGGCAGGTGCTCGGCTTCGCCGCCCAGGACGCACCCTGGCTCAAGCAACTGTCCGCGGCACTCGGCTGCGCCGTCGCCGCCGTCGACTACCGCCTGGCCCCGGAAACCCCCGCGCCCGGCGCCGCCGAGGACGGATACGCCGCCTACCGGTGGATCGGCGACCATGCCGCCGATCTCGGCCTCGACCCCACCCGGGTCGGGCTGGCCGGCCAGAGCGGTGGCGCAGGCATCGCCGCCGCAACCGCCCTTCTGATCCGCGCCCGCGGCGCGGCGACCCCCCTGTTCCAGATGCTGCAGTACCCGATGCTCGACGACCGCAACACGACCGACTCGAGTCTGCGGATCACCGACATCGGCATCTGGGACCGCGCGACCAATCTCCTCGCCTGGCAGGCGATCCTCGGCGACCGCGCCGGCACCGAGGACGTCACGCCCTACGCCGCCGCCTCCCGGGCGACCGACCTCACCGGCCTGCCCCCGACCTTCATCGGCGTCGGTGAACTCGACGTCTTCCGCGACGAGAACCTCGACTACGCGGCGCGGCTGCGCGCCGACGGCGTTCCGGTCGAGCTGCACCTCTACCCCGGCGCCTACCACGCCTTCGACCTGTTCGCCCCGCAGTCCCACCTCGCGGAGAGCTTCCGCCACGCCCGGAACAACTACCTCGCCCGCCACCTCACGAAGGCCCCGGCAGCGCGGGCCGCCGCGTAACGGCCTTGTCCGGTGCCGGGAGGGTGCGGTGGCTAGATGACCGTGGTGAGTGTTGCGTACACGACGACGTTGCCCTGGTAGCCGGTCTGCTTGGTGAAGCCGCCGCCGCAGGTGATGACGCGTAGTTCGGGGCGTCCGGTGCTGCCGTACACCTTCTCGTTCGGGAAACGGGTCTTGTCGTGGACCTCGATGGCCTCGATGGTGAAGACGGCCGTGCGCCGATCGGCCCGGTCGATCTCGATCGTGTTGCCTTTGGTGAGGGCGCCGAGTCCGTAGAAGACGCCGTGGTTGCCGGTGCGCAGGTCCACGTGGCCGGTGGTGATGGCCGTGCCGGCGGATCCTGGCGGTGTGCCTTCGCTGTACCAGCCGGCGAGGTTGGGGTCGTCGGCCGGCGGCGGCTTGAGCGCTCCCTTCGCGTCGAGGTGCAGTTTGGTGAGAGCGGCGTCGACGTTGATGGCGGGGATCCGGAGCCGCAGGGGGTCGGCGGGCGGCAGCGGGGGGACGGCGAGGTCTTCCGGGAGGACGGTGTGGTGGGCGGCTGGGGGGCCGGGCAGGGGAGGGAAGGCCTGGTCCGCCGAAGGCTGTGGCGGCTGCTCGTAGTGCAGCGCGCCGGCGACCAGCACGGCGCCGGCCACGAGCGTCCACAGGAGAAGTCCGGCTGAAGGAATGAACGAGGACGAGGACGAGGGCGTGGGGGTGGTGCGCCTGGAGGTCATCGCGTTCGGATCTCTGCCTGGTACGGGAGGAGGGGGGCGGGGCGATCGGTTTCCCGCGGCTCCCGGGAAGGGGTAGGCAACGGGAGCCGCCGGGACACGGGCCGTCAGTTCCCCTTCACGCTCGAGCGGTGACGCATTCTCACCGTCCCTCCGGCCGCGGCCGCGGCGATGAGCGCCGCGCCGAGGGCGAGTTGCGGGCCCGTGTTCCCCGCCGGCCCGAAACCGGCTTCGACGGCGCCGTCGGGCCGGCGTGCGGTGAGCTGGTACGAATCCGTGATTTTGATCCGCGGCGGGCATTTGACGGTGACGGTGTCGGTGCCGGCCGAAGATCCTTCCGGCACGATGAACTCGCCGGTGAGGACACCCTTCCTGTCGCCTTCGAAGAGATGGAACGCTCCTGCCAGCTCCGACTCTCCCTTGCCGTAGGTCACGTCCGGGCCGCAGGCGGTGGTGCTGACGGTGACCGTGGAACCGTGGGCGCCCTGCCGGATGTCGAGACCGGAGTCTTCGGCGGCGGCGGCGACCGGAATCTGCAGAGCGAGGGCACCGGCCATCAGGCCGATACCGATACCAACGTGTGTGATGCCCACGAGAACCCTCCAGCTGAGCGACTTGCGGCCTGTCCGTGCGGCGCCTGTGTGCACGCCACTGACGAGGCAACCGACGATGCGTCAGATCCGCAACCGGAGGGTTCGGCCGAGTGAGGTTCGGACAGGCGTACACGGCCTCGGCGGGTGGGCGTGCGCGCAGGTCAGGCGCGTGGGTATCGCGATGGGGGAGCAATCGCCGGAGGTCGGCGAACAGGCTAATGGACGCACACCTCGCGAGGGCCCGTCGCTGTGCCGGACCTGATGCCGTCCCCGTTGTGGAGCGGCCTCCGCCTCGTGCCTCGCGGTAAATCCCTGCCCGGTTCCACCGGCATGACGTACGCTGGTTCTACCGACGCGCGGTGGAGCAGCTCGGTAGCTCGCTGGGCTCATAACCCAGAGGTCGCTGGTTCAAATCCGGCCCGCGCTACGAGATCCGGCCCCTCACCTACATGGTGAGGGGCCGGAGTTGTGAGAGGTGTTAACCGCCGACCCGTGAAACCCCAGCTCACGCGGGGTTTCCCGGCGTCCCCCCGGATGGACGACGGGAAACCCGTCGACCCCGGTGGCCCCCCGGGACAGGCCGATCCCGTCAGCTCGAAGCACGGCCTGCGACGACGCAGGAGACCCGCCAGGGGGAAACATGGGCAAGATGTTGAGGGCCGCCGCCGCGTTCGCGAACGCGGCCACGGCAGTGGTGGCGATGAGCGGCGCCGCCCAGGCCGCGCCCGCCGACGACTCTGCGCGACTGGATCCACGCCGACCGGGCCGGACTCCTCATCCACCAGCAACTCACCCACGCCGCCGCCGAACGGGAGCGCGAGCACCGTGACCCGTCCGCTCTCTACCGCGGCACCCGCCTCGACACCGTCCGAGGCGCGCGGGGCCGTGTCCGTCACCCCCGCGTGCACGCGGCCCTGACGGTGCGTGAGCGGACTCCGCCGGTGGGAGGGGGTTTCCCAAGGGTTTCCCGTTGCCCGTCGGAGTGGGCGACGCGGGGTGCTCGACCCGCCGGGTCCCGGTCGGCAGGCTGGTGCACGACCATGCACGCATCAAGGAAAACGGGGGTCCCGGCATGCTACGGCGGACCGGAATCATCGGCACACTCATCGGGCTGATCGCCCTTCTCCTGTGGGCACCCGCGGCCGTCGCCGCGCCGGCCGCCCCGGCGGCAAGCGGCTGCGGAGTCCTCGCCTCCGGCGGCTCCGCCGCCGCCGAGCGCGCGATCGCCGCCGCCTGCGCCCAGGTCGACGCGGGCACCTGGTACACCTGGGGCGGCGGCCACGGCGCCCAGCCCGGCGCCACCTACGGCCAGGTCGACCCCACCGACCCGGCCAGCGAACACGACCCCGAGCGGCGCGGCTTCGACTGCTCGGGCCTGGTCCGGTACGCCTACGCGCAGGCCGCCGGCTCCGACATCCTCAACGGCGTGGCCAGCCAGCAGTACTACACGGTCCGCGCGGCCGCCCGCTTCACCGCCGCCGAGGGCACCGCCCCGCTGCTTCCCGGCGATCTGCTGGCCTACGGCACCCGCCAGGACCTGCACCACATCGCGATCTACCTCGGCGCGGGCAAGATGGTCGAGGCGAAGCAGTCGGGCACGCGCCTGATGGTCAGTGATGTCCGCCTGGGCGGCGACTACTTCGGGGCCGTCCGCGTCAACACCGGTGCGGTCACCGGACACGTCTTCCAGACCTGGGGCACCGGGGTCTGGACGAAGGAGGCACCCTCCGTCCGTGCCGGCCGTGTCTACGCCTTCTCCGACTCCACCACCATCCGCGTCGAGTGCCAGAAGCACGCGGAGGTCGTCACCTCCGACGGCTACACCAACGACGCCTGGGCCTATCTGCCCGACTACAAGGCGTGGATGACGAACATCTACATCAAGGGCCCGGCCTGGCTGGACGGCGTACCCACCTGCCCCTGAAGAACCCGACCTCGTCCCCCGGTGCCCGCCGCGCGGCCGGCACCGGGATCGAGCACACCCTTCGCGCCACCGAGACCTTGCGTTTCATCGGTGGCGCAGCCGCGCGCCGATGGCTCTGCCGGTGCGGTCCAGGGCGTCCGCGAGCCGGTCCAGGCGGTGTGCGGGGTCGGTCACCACACACAGAGCCGCCACCGGGGTGCCGCCCGCGCCGCGCAGCGGGACCGCGGCGCAGCAGACCCCCGGAACCACCTCCTCCCGGTCGTACGCGACACCCCGCTCCCGGATCGCCGCCGCCTCGGCCCTCCAGGAGGCCGGTGACGGGCCCGGCGGAAGTTCCGCCGGTGCCCCGGCCACCAGCACCTTGCCCGCCGCGGTGAACCAAGGCCACACCGCCTCGTCACAGAGGGGAGCAAGCGCGTCGTCCGTCACGCAGACCGTCCAGTCGAGGACCAGCGTCCGCCCCTCGCTCAGCACACTCACCCCCACCATGGTGCCCGTGGCACGCGCCAGTCGGCGTGCCGGCTCCCGTGCGGCGGAGCGCAGCCCGGAGTACGGCTGCCACCCCTGCCCGAGGCGGAACAGACGCGGCCCCAGCCGGTAGCCGCGCCCGCGTCGCTCGACCGCACGCAGCCCGACCAGTTGGTCCAGCAGCCGGTACGCGGTCGTCCTGGGCAGTCCGCACTCCGCGGCCAGCGTGCTCAGACCGGCTTCGCCCTGCCGCTCCACCACGTCCAGGAGTCTGAAGGCGCCTTCCAGCACACTCCGCCCGCTGCCCTCCGGCGAGGACACTCCCCGTTGCCCGTTCAAGCCCGTCACCGTTCCCCCCGGCGCTCCCGACAAGTGCCTGGCTCCCGGGCCGGACCCGAACGACCGGCCGCCCGCCCCTGCGAGGATGCCTCGTGCGGCGGAACGGAACATGAGTAGCCGTTACTCAACGCCTCGCTCGTCGACGCGGCACCTCGTGGGGAACCGGCCGGATCACTGGCACTGGGCCGGCGGCGTGGGCCTCCTTCCGAGTGTGATCGAGACGGGGGAACCCGGGAGCAGTACGGTGCCCGCGCTCGGACTCTGCGACCTGACCCGGTTGACGCTCTCGCAGTCGACGACACTGCCCACGCTGCCGAGCACGTATCCGGCGGCCCTGAGCGCCTGGGTGGCCTGTGCCTGTGTGGCACCCCGCACGTCGGGCACGGTCGTGACACCGGTGACCGACGCCGAGACGGAGGCCAGGCTCCTGCTGAATCCGGTGGGCGAGGAGGTGTCGACCACCGTGATGTTCCAACTGGCGGTGCCGGGCTGGTCGATGAACACCGACTGCGATCCGCCACCGACCGGGAAGACCATGGTGGAGGGGTTGAAGCCCGGCCCAGTGATCACCAGCGCGTCCTCGGCCGTGTTGTCCACGCAGTCCGCGCTCCACCGCACCAGGGCGTTGTGCCCGTACACAACCGGTGACGGTGTCACGGACACCGTGGCGGTGGCGGTGACCGCGCAGTTCAGCCCGGGATCGTCGGCGTAGGCGGGTGTCACGGCGAAGGCGGCGGCCACCAGTGCCGCCACGACCACCACCACCGCCTTGGGCGAGCGCGCCACGCGAGCCGCCCGCCTGCGCAGCCCGGCGGCCGTCCTGGCGTACCCCTGACGCCCCGTTGGCTTTGCCGCTTCTCTCATCGGTCCCCCTGTGCCTCTTCCTCGTATGCCGTGTGATCGGAGCCATCAGCATGGGGGGCTGTCATGCGGCCTGTCGCTCGAGCGTCCGCTCAACGGAACAACCGCGAACGGGCGCGGGGGACCCCTGTTCAGGTGGCGGATCCGTCACCCGGGGGCCAACGCAGGAGATGCAGGCAGATGACCATGGCGAGGAAGGTCTGCCGCTCGGAGGCGTCCAGGAGCGGGGTCGATTCGGCGACGTACTGCTGCAACCCCAGCAACTTGTCGACGGTGGACGCCGTGACACGACCGAGGGTCTCCGGCTTCGGGGTCCGCAGTGGATCGGTCTCGGTGAGCTGCCATTCGGCCGAGAGGTGAGCCAGCCGCGTCAGGAAGAGCGGGCGGCTCCGCTCCGTCCGGAAGCTCAGCTGCCGGGTCTTGACCGGTCCTGAGGCGCGGGCGCGGCCGACCTCCTGGCCGTCGGCGTCGATGAACCGGAAGTGCGTCGGGCTCATGGGCAGTAGGCCGAACCGGGCGCGCTTCTCGATTCGGACGATGAACTCGCCCGACATGCGGGCCAGGTGGAAGTCCCTGTCGGCGATGTTCGTCACCTCGGCGAGTGGTGTCCCCTCCACGGTGGCCACGGCCAGCTCGGGACCCCGGTAACGGCGCCACCACGAACGCTTCGGCTGCCTCACCACGACGGCCGTCAGCCCGAACAGGTCGGGTTCCGTCATCGGCCTTCCTCTCCCCCTCGGCTGCCCCCACGATCCCCCACGCCCACTGTGACGGAGACCTCCTCGGTTTCCCATCCCCCCGACACATACAGGGCGGGGCTTCATCCGGAGCCTCGGAGCGTGGATCAATCCAGGGTTAATTGGCCCGTGCCCGCTTCGGCTACACCGCGCCCGTCGGCACCACCGACGACGGCCGCCTGCGCCGCATCACCGTCCACCTGCCGGCCGAGTACGCCCGGCGCCTGTTCGACGCGCAGCAGAGCATCGGCGCGCAGAGCCCCAACGAGGTCATCGCCGAGGGCATCCAGGAGTTGTACTTCAAGGACCACGGACGCCGCGCCGAACAACTGGAAGTCGAGTTCACCGACATCGACTATATCGACGTGTCCTTCTGATCCCCCAGGGCCACTTGCGCCGTGGGCGGCGCACCTGAGCCGAAGCACGATGGGCCTGACGGTCCGGAAGGGCCGGGCCTGTCCCGTGTCGCACGTGCCGCGGCGCTCTATCGGCGTGCGGGGCAGCTGATGTGTACTGACTGCCTGCTGCATCGAGGGGGAGGCATGCCGAACACGCCGGAGCCGGGAACACCGGAGTCAGCACATGAGGAGGAGCCCTGGCTCAGCAGTGACGAAGTCGCGAAGCTGTGGCCGGTGCGCAAGATGTGGCTGCCGGGTGTCGCCCGTCGTGCGGATGTCCGCGTCCGCAGCTTCGGCGGGGCAAGCCGGGGCACGTGGGGAGCGGAGCCGACCTTCTACTACTTCCACCCAGGGGATGTACACAGGGCCGCGCCGGCCGTCGCCGGGGGAGACGTCGACATCCCGTCAGACTGGCGCACCGACACTCCCGACGGCCGGCGGGCAGAGTTCTGGGGCACGTTGATTGCTCGCGTCGCCGGCACACTCGTCATCGCGGCCGTACTGTGCGGGCTCCTCCTCATCCTGGGCACAGTGATCTTCTTACTGACAGTGGAATGATCACTGCCGCCGTCGCCGACGGACCGCCTCCTGTGCGGAGCCGGAGTCCGCCGTCTCGGTGTCGGCGGCGCCGGTGAGGAGCGGCCCGTCGCCGCGGGCGGCTCTGCGGAATTGCGGGACTGGCCGCGCCGGCGGCTCTACTGACGCGCGTCAGTGGCGCGCGTCCGTGGACCTCAACCGGAGATCCGGCGGTGGACAAGGCCGCCAGGCCGAGCCGCTCACGACGTCTCCCCGGGCCGTAGCCCCGGCTCCTCCCGGAGGAGGAGACAGCAGCTCCGGCTCGTGCAGGGACACCAAGCGGGATTGCGAGCGTCCGCACGATGCCCCTGCACCCCCTCTCCCGTCAGGCTGGCCGTCCACCCGAACCTGACCTGGAGACCCGTTTCCCGTGGCTACCTTGCTCCACCGGCTGGGCCGGACCGCCTTCCGACGACGTTGGGCAGGAGGTCGAGGAGGGCGTCCACGCCGTCCACGGTGAGATGAGGGCGCTGTTCGAGCGGCAGTGCCGCCGAGTGGTCCGCCAGGTGGATGCCCGTGGCCACCGCGATGCCGAGGGCGTCGGCGCGCCGGGCCATCGCCATCTCCAGCTCCGGGTCGTCCCCGACGACGGCGAGCTGCCGCGGGTCGACGCCCAGCCGGCGCGCGGCGCAGCGCAGACCGGTCAGCGAGGGCTTGCCCACGATCTGTTCGGTGACGCCCGTGACGCTGCTGATCATGGCGCAGATAGCCCGGGACGTGCCCAGGGCCCGGCCGTCGGCGCTGGCGAAGAACACCGACTGCGAGCTGCTGTACAGGGTGGCGCCGCCGAAGACGGCGTGGCAGGCCGCCTCCAGGTCGTCCATGGTGAACTCCGGGTACCAGCCGACCAGTACGGCGTCGGCCTGCGGTTTCCCCTTCGGCTCGACGATCTCGACGCCGGCCCGCCGGAGCGGCTCCTTCAGACCCTCCCCGCCGAGCACCAGCGCGCTGCGGTGTCCGATGGCCAGGAAGTGGTCGACGGCGCTGGTCGCGGGGGTGAGCATGGCGGCGTCGGGCAGGTCGAAGCCGATGCGGCGCAGCGCCTCGGCGTAGGCCTCGGGCGTGCGGGTGGTGCCGTTGGTGAAGGTGACCCAGGGCAGACCGCGGGCGGTGAGGGCGGCGGTGAGTTCCCGGGCTCCGGGCAGGGGCGTGAGCCCGTGGTTGCGCCGGTCGCCCAGGACCAGAGTGCCGTCCATGTCGAAGACGACACCGCGGACGGCCCCCAGACGCTCGGTCAGGTCGGCTGCCGAGTCAGCGGTTTCGGCGGTCACGGTGCAGCTCCAGTCGGAAGTCGGGTCGGTCCAGGACCAGTTCGGGTGTCACCGGGCGGACGCGCAGTGCGTGGAGCAGGTCCAGGACCGGTTTGACGTCGGGGTTGTAGTGACGCCGGGCCGGGCCGGCCGCCACCATGGCGTCGACCTGCTCGGCCGGCATGGTGGCCCGTAGCAGCAGTTCCTCGTCGCTGATACCGCGCGGGAAGCGCCGGCGCAGGTCGGCGACGGTGGGCGGGGGTGCCTCCTGGGCCAGTTCCCCGGCGCGTGGCCGGCCCAGGATGCGGTCGGCGACCTGCGGGTCGACGGGGGCGGTGGGGCGGCCGAAGCTGCCGAGCACATAGCGGATGACCTGGTCGGAGACGTTCTCGTAGCGTTCGGTGCCGATGACGTTGTAGAGGGCCTGGGTGCACACCATCTGGGGGAAGGGGGTGACCATGATGGGGTGGCCGAGCTCGGCGCGGACCCGGGTCACCTCCTCGATGACCGCGTCGAAGCGGTCGCTGAAACCCAGTTCGTCGAGCTGGCGGCGCAGGGTGGTCATCACACCGCCGGCCACCTGGTGGCGCATGAACGCGGCGTCGTAGTCCCGGGGGCCGCCGACGGGCAGCCCTTCGGCCGCCGCCATGCGGTCGAAGTAGTCCGCGACCATGCCCAGCAGCCGGTCGTCGACGTCCACGGTGTGGCCGAGCTCGCGCAGATTGGCCACGACCTGCTGGGCGTTGGGCAGCGATGTGCCGCCTGCCAGAGCCCCGCAGGCCACTTGTAGCGCCTGCACACCCAGTTCGGCGGCCGTGAGGTAGGTGAGGCCGGGCAGGCCGATCGTGCAGTGGGAGTGCAACTCCAGCGGTTTTCCGGAGAGGTTGCCCGAAACGGCCGGGATCAGCGTGGCGGCACGCTCGGAGGTGAGCAGTCCGCCGGGGTCCTTGACATACACGCGGTCGATGTCCGGGCAGGCGGCCATCTGCGCGGCGAGCGCACCGTAGTGCGCGTCGTCGTGGACGTCGCTGACGGTGAAGGTCAGCGCCCCGACGATCTCGGTGGCGCCGGCCGCACGGATCATCCGGGCGGATGCGCGGACGGCGTCCATGTCGTGCATGGGGTCGAGGACGACGTACCGGGTGACGCCGTTGGCCACCAGCCGGTCGTAGACCAGCTGCATGAACTCGGGATGCGCGGCCTCCCAGGAGATGAACCGCAGCCCGGTGCCGATGAACTGCAAGGGGGTGTTCGGCATGGCGCGATGCGTCAGCCGTATCCGCTCCCAGGGGTCCTCGCGGTGGGTGCGCACGGCCATGCCCATGTGGGTGCTGGAGGTGTAGTCGAGGGCGCGGAAGCCGACCCGGTCCAGGACCGGCGCGATCTGGAGGATCTTGCCCGTGTCGAGTCCGGTGGCGCTCCACAGGCTCTGGTTGCCGTCGCGCAGCGACACGTCGACGAGCTGGATGTCAGCCACGGCTGCCTCCTGCCGGATGGTTGTGCAGGAACCGGGTGAACCAGGCGGTGTCCACGCCGCCCTCGGTGAACTCGGCCTGCTCCAGCACCTCTTGGTGCAGCGGGATGTTGGTGCTGACCCCGCCGACCGCGCACCGGGCGAGCGCGCCGCGCAGCCGGGTCAGCGCGTCGGCGCGATCGCGGCCGTGGACGATCAGCTTCGCGAGGAGCGAGTCGTAGTACGGCGGCACGCTCGCGCCGGCCTGGAGGTGGGTGTCGATCCGGATGCCGTCACCGAGCGGCCAGACCGCCTCGGTCACGGTGCCCGGGCTCGGCCGGAAGTCGCGCGCCCAGTCCTCGGCGTTGACGCGGCACTCGACGGCGTGCCCGGTGAAGGACACGTCCGCCTGTCCGAGGGAGAGCGATCGCCCTTCGGCGACGGCGAGTTGCTCGGCCACCAGGTCCAGTCCGGTGATGGCCTCCGTGACCGGGTGCTCGACCTGGATGCGGGCGTTCATCTCCAGGAAGTAGAAGGTGCCCCGGTCGACGTCGACGAGGAACTCGACGGTGCCCAGGCCCCGGTATTCGAGGTGTTTGCCGAGGGCCACGGCGGCGCGGTGCATCTCCTCGCGCAGCGTCGGGTCGAGGGCGGGTGCGGGTGCCTCCTCGATGAGTTTCTGGTAGCGGCGCTGGACGGAGCAGTCGCGGGTGCCGAGGTGGACGACGTTCTCGCCGTCCGCGAGGAGCTGCACCTCCACATGCCGTCCGGTGGCGACGAAGCGCTCGAGATAGACACGGGGGTCACCGAAGGCGGCGCCCGCCTCGGCCACGGCCAGATCGACGGTGGCGGCCAGGTCCGCCGGATGGTGCACCTGCTTCATGCCCCGGCCGCCACCGCCACCCACCGCCTTGATCAGCAGGGGGAAGCCGATCTCCGCGGCGAGTCGCGCCGCGTCTGCGGCGTCCTCCAGCGGCCCACCGGGTACCACCGGCAGCCCCGCCGCGACGGCATGCCGACGGGCCTCCAACTTGTCTCCCACCGCCGCGAGTTGCTCCACGGTGGGCCCGATGAACACGATGCCGGCCTCGGCGCAGGCCCGGGCCAGGCGCTGGTTCTCGGAGAGGAAGCCGTACCCCGGGTGGACGGCGTCGGCATCGGCGGCCTTCGCCGCGGCGAGCACCGCATCCACGTCCAGGTAGCTGGCGGACGACGGGGGAGGGCCGAGGCGCACCACCCGGTCGGCCAGCCTCGCCGGTACGGAGTCGAGATCGGCGTCGGACGCCGCGAGGACCGCCTCGATGCCGAGCCGTTGACACGTCCGTAGGACGCGCAGGGCGATCTCACCCCGGTTGGCGATCAGAACCCGTCGGAGTATCACGACGCCGTCCCTCCGGGGCGCGAGTCGACGAACATCAGCACGGCGCCCTGCTCGGCGAACTCGCCGTCCCGCAGACAGATCTCCGCCACCGTGCCGGACGCCCCCGCGTAGACGGAGTTCATCAGCTTCATCGTCTCGACGATCCCGACCACCGTGGTCTCGGTGACCTCGTCCCCGATCTCCACGAAGGGGGCCGCTCCGGGCTTCGGCGACCGGTAGAACGCTCCCGGCAGGGGCGTACGCACCTCCGTCAGACCCTCGCGGGCGGGCGCCGCCTGCGGCTGCTCGGAAGCGGCGTCGGCGCTCGTCGTCCGCGCTTCCCGGCCGTCGACGAGGACCGGCTCGGCGGTCGTCCGCGCGGACTGGGTCCATGCGCCGTCGTCGCCGCGGCGCAGCGACAGTTCGAAGCGGCCGGTGCGCAGCCGGAGGCGGTCGACCTCCATGCCGTCGATGATGCGCAGGATGTCCTGGACGTCCTCGCCGGTCAGGTTCACTTCGCGCCCCCGCCGGAGCCGGAACCGGAGCCCGTGCCGCCCAGCAGTGCCAGCACATGGTCGAACGCCCTGGCCTTGGGCGCGGCCACCGGGGCCTGTTCGCGGCTCGCCCAGACCGTCTCGGGACGGCTCTGGAGCAGGAAGATGTTGTGGCCCGGGACGAGATTGCGGGAGATCGCCCACTCGATGTCCTGCGGGGTCCCGTAGTGGGACTCGACCTGTCGGCCGAGCCGTACGAGTTCGTGGATCTCCTCGTCGGACAGACAGGGCTCGCTGCGGAGGTACTCCGGTACGTCCTCCTCCAGCACCCCGGAGCCGCTGGGGTCCATCCGGTGCTGTCGTGCCTTCTCCGAGACCGTGCGGGAGCAGATGTCCCCGGTGACCTTGCCGATGACGTACTTGTCGGGTGTCACATCACCGCTGACCAGCGCGGACCCCAGGCCCCAGGAGCCTTCCAGGGCGACGACCGACCGGTCCCCGGTGAGCGGGCTGCGGGTGAACATGACGCCGGCGCAGCGCGGGTCGATCATGCGCTGGACGACGACGGCCATGGCGAGGTCGTGCTCCGGCAGGCCGAGCCGTCGCCGGTAGCTGACCGACTCGACGCTGTAGAGGCTGGCCCAGCAGCGGCGGACGTGCTCGACGAGGGAGTCCTCCCCGCGCACCCACAGATAGGTGTCCTGGAGTCCGGCGAAGCTCGCGTCCTCCGCGTCCTCGCTGGTGGCACTGGAGCGTACGGCGACGGGGGCGGGCTCGCCGGGGGTGTCGGACTCGCCGTCCAGGTCGCGGTAGTGGCCGCGGATCGCCGCCGCCACCTCCTCGGGCAGGCCGGCCGCCTCGATGCGTTCCCTGACCGGTGCGACCGCGCGGGCGATCGCCTCGGTGTCCCGGGCGTCCAGCGCCTCGACGGCGGTGCGGATCTCACCACCCGGGTCGAGGGCGGCGAGGAAGGCCTCGAAGGCCGCGGTGGTCACGACATAGCCGGGTGGTACGGGCGCGCCGGCGAAGGTGAGTTCGCCGAGGCTGGCGCCCTTGCCGCCGACGGTGGGCCGGTCGGTCAAGCGGAGTTCCCCGAACGGTCGGGCGAAGGGTGTCGTACTCATGGTGGTGCCTTCCGCGCTCAGTCGAGGATGGTGACGATGCCGCGGTCGCCGTCCACGCGCAGCCGCTGGCCGGTGGTGATCCGCTTGGTGGCGTGGCCGGTGCCGACGACGGCGGGCAGTCCGTACTCGCGGGCCACGATCGCCGCGTGCGACATGGTGCCGCCGATGTCCGAGACGGCGGCCGCGATCTTGCCGAAGACCGGGCCCCAGCTGGGCGCGGTCACCGGACAGACCAGCACGTCACCCTCCTGCACCTGCCCGATGTCGTTGGCGCTCAGCAGCACCCGGGCGGTGCCCTCGACCACGCCCGGCGAGGCGGCGAACCCGCGCACCTCGTGGTCGCCGTCCGTGACCGGAGTGGACCAGGCCTGGATGGTCTCGGCGGTGATGCCCCACAGCATGCGGACCGCCGGGTCGTTGAGCGCCTCGGGCACCGGTCCCAGCGCGGGCGGCGGGGACCAGCCCGCGAGCGCGTCCAGCATCCGCTTACGCTCCGCGACCGTCTTGCGCACATGGGCCGCGCCCGCCGGTCCGCTGCCGGCCGCCCAGGCGAGCATCACGTCGGTCAGGGCCTGGCCGACCTCGGTGTGGCTCAGCTGGAAGACGTCCTCGACGTCGGCCAGGACGCCCTGGTCGCGCAGCAGGGCGCCGAACTCGCGGACCTTGGCGAAGAACTTCGTGGTGAAGTAGTGCTCGCAGTAGAAGTTGTGGTCCTCGACGAAGGGGAACACCGCGCGGGCCAGGCCCAGCATCTGGTCGAAGGCGGCCCGCTCCTCCTCGCCGGCCAGCAGGGAGCGGTACTCCTGGGCGATCCGTTCGCGCTCGGCCGTGAGCTGTTCGGTGGGGCGGTCGAGCAGCTCGCCTCTCCTGGCCTGGTCGACATAGCCGGGCAGCGCGGCGAAGGGCACCGTGAGGTCGTCGTTCCAGCTGCGGTGGTGGTGGTAGAAACCGGCTCCGGTCGACATGTTGAACCACGGCTCGCGCGCGTCGTCCATGGCCTCCAGCCAGCGCCGGCCCCCGTCCCCGCGGGCGGCGAGCGCGGCCAGTACCTTCTCCGGGTCGCAGCCCTCCACGAAGAGATCGTCTACGCCGTACTCGACCGCACGCTTCGCCAGCTTCTTCAGCTCGTCGTCCGGGCGGTAGAGGATGACGTCGATCCCCGCGACCATACGGGCCACGTCCTGGTCGGGGATCTCCGGGAACGACGTCTTGCAGAACTCGAAGAACACCACGTAGGCGCCGTAGCCGAGCATCAGGAACTCCGAGTGGTGGTGCCACATCGTGGAGTACAGGTCGATCAGCCGGTGGTAGTTCTCGCGGACGTAGTGGTTCTGGGCCACGCCCTTGGCCTGGAACACGACCTCCGGGTCCTCGAACTCGGGCAGCCGGGGCACCTCGATCCGCTGGACCTCGTCGATCAGGGCGGTGACGCGGGTGACCCAGCCCTGGTAGAGCTCGTCCCAGTTCTCGTAGTAGTGGCCCGCCCGCTCGCTGAACACCGCGAGCCTGCGCTGGATCTCCTCGGGGTCGGTGACCGGGTTGGCGGTGATGTACACCCGGCCGTTGACGATGCGGTGCTCGATGCCGAGCGTGGTGGGGAAGACGAACATGCGCGCGGTGTTGGCGCCGAGCGCGGTGTAGGGCGCCTCCGCCGTGATGGCGTCGAACGCGGGCATCGGCTCGGGGAAGTGCATCGCGTTGTAGAACCAGAACCGCTGGTCGTCCTCGGGCTGGAACCGGGTGTAGTACGGGTACATCGACGCCCAGTCTTCGGCGCCCGCCACCTCGGTCAGCTCCGAGGGCAGGGGGAAGCGGGGGGCGGGTCCGGCATCGTTCACGGTGCTCTCCAGGGTGTGCGGCTCATGCGGTAGGGAGCGGGTGGCGGAGAAGGGTTGCGGCTTGCGGCTCAGACGGAGGCGGTGGCCAAGGGGTAGTCGCGCTGGGTACGGGCGTAATGGGCGAGGGCGTCGAGGGCGCGCGGGTCGGCCACCGCGCTGCGGTCGGCGGCCTGCTCGACGGGCGTGCCGAGGAGGATCCGGCGCGCCGGCACCTCGAGCTTCTTGCCGGTCAGGGTGGTGGGGACGGCCGGAACCTGGATGATTCGGTCCGGCACGTGGCGGGGGCTGTACTCCCGGCGGAGCCGGTCCCGGATCGTCCGCTCCAGGCCGGCGTCGAGGGTGACGCCTTCGCCCAGGGCCACGAACAGCGGCATGAAGAAATGCTCCTCCGGCAGGTCGAGGCTGACCACCAGGGCGCCGGTGACCTCGTCCAGGGCCTCGACGACCCGGTAGATCTCCGCGGTGCCGATACGCACGCCCTGCCGGTTGAGCGTGGCGTCGGAGCGGCCCAGCACGAAGCAGCCGCCGCGGGAGTTGACCTTGAAGAAGTCGCCGTGCCGCCAGACGCCCGGGAAGTCCTCGAAGTACGTCCGCCGATAGCGCTCGTCCCCGTCCGGGCCCCAGAACGTCACCGGCATGGAGGGCAGCGGCTCCGTGATCACCAGCTCGCCGACCTCGTCGACGACCCGGCGGCCCTGCTCGTCGTAGGCGTGCGCGGCGACCCCCAGCGACCGCGCCTGTATCTCGCCTGCGTACACGGGAAGGGTGGGCACCCCGCCGACGAAGCCGGTGCAGCAGTCGGTGCCGCCGCTGCCGGTGGCGATCCACAGGTCCGGCTTGACATGGTCGTAGAACCAGGCGGTGCACTGGGGCGACACCGGGGAGCCGGCGGGCATGACCGTGCGCAGGGCGGACAGGTCGTACCGTTCGCCGGGGACGATGCCGGCCTTGGCCATGAGGTCGACATAGGCCGGGCTGGCGCCGAAGAAGGTGGCCCGGGTGTCCTGCGCGATCCGCCACAGCACGTCCGGCTCGGGGTGGGCGGGGTTGCCGTCGTAGAGCACCGGGCAGGCCCCGACCAGCAGGGAACTGATCAGGAAGTTCCACATCATCCAGCCGGTGGTGGTGAAGAACATCGGCCGGTCTCCGCCGCGCAGGTCCATGTGGAAGGTCTGCAGCTTCAGCTGCTCCAGCAGGATGCCGCCGTGTCCGTGCACGATCGCCTTGGGCAGTCCCGTGGTGCCCGAGGAGAACAGCACCCACAAGGGGTGGTCGAAGGGGACGTGCTCGAAGACGAAGTGCTCGGCGGGTACGGGCGGGTGGTCGAGGACCTCGTCCCACAGCGACTCGCCCTCCGAGGCCGGCGGGATGTCCCCGTCGGCCGGGCAGGGAACGCGGATGACGTGCTCCAGCCCGGGCAGGGCCTGCGCGATGTCACGCGCTTCCCGCCTGCGGTCGAAGAACCTCCCCCCGTAGCGGTAGCCGTCGGCGCAGAACAGGACCTTGGGCCGGAGCTGGCCGAAGCGGTCCACGACGCCTCGCGAACCGAAATCGGGGGAGGCGCTCGCCCACACGGCGCCGATGGCCGTCGTCGCGAGCATCGCGACCGCGGCCTGCGGCACGTTCGGCAGATACCCGCAGACCCGGTCGCCGGCACGCACCCCGAGGGCCCGCAACCGGGTCGCCAGCACGCGGACCTGGCCCGCGAAGTCCTCCCACGGCATCCCGGCCGGAGCGGCGCCCTCTGAGCAGAACACCAGGGCGTCGGCGCCCGGACGCTCGTGGCGCAGGACGTGCTCGGCGTAGTTCAGCCGCGCCCCGGGAAACCATCGGGCCCCGGGCATGTCCCGGTCGCCGAGCACCGCGGAGTACGGGGCCGTGGAGCGGACGTCGAAGTAGTCCCACAGGGCGCCCCAGAAACCCTCCAGGTCGGTGACGGACCAGTGCCACAGGGCGTCGTAACCGTGGAACCGCAGCCCCCGTTCCCGGGACAGCCAGTCCGCGAACCGCGTCACGTTGGCCTCGGCGACCCATCGCGCACCAGGCGTCCACAGCAGCTCACCTTCGGCCACCACGGCGGGACCGCCGGTCGCACCGGGCCCTGGACCAGTGGCAGGGGAACCCCCTGCTGCCTCGACGGCCATGTCGCCTCCTCGCGTCAGTGAGGGAACGGTCCACGACGAGCCATGACGCGAGCAACAGTTGCCTGCCGGCTTTTCACGTGGTGAAATCCAGGCCCCGTCTCCGCAGGTGAGGGTGGTCCCGTGCGTCAGTACCAGGTGAAGACGATCAGTTCTCTGGAGCGTGGCCTGCGGGTGCTGAGGGCTCTGGAGGAGATGCGCGCGGCGAGCCTGCACGACCTGCACCAGGTCACCGGTATCCCCAAAGCCACCCTGATCCGCATCCTCCACACCTGCAACCAGCAGGGCCTGGTGTGGCAGCGGCTCGCCGACGGGGCCTTCGTCGCGAGCCTCCGACCGCAGCGGGCCCCGCACAACGACGCCGAGCGGCTCGGCGAGCTGGCCTCCTCGGTCCTGGAAGAACTGTGCGAGCGCGTCATGTGGCCCTCCGTGCTGACCGTGCCCCGGCTGGACTACATGGAGACGATCGACACCAACAGCCCCAAGGCGTACTTCGACGAGGTCGTCCCCGTCGCCCCGATCGGTTTCCGTTCGCACATGCTGCTCGGCGCCTCGGGCAGGGCCTACGTCGCCTTCTGCCCGGAGCGGGAACGGGAAGCGGTCCTGCGCCGCCTCCGCGAACACGACGCTCCCGGCAACGCGTACGCCCATGACCCGAGGTGGCTCCAGCGTCTGCTGTCGACCATCAGGTCCCGCGGATACAGCGTGCGCGCACCGGAGTACGACTTCGACGGCCGCAACTCGATCGCCGTGCCGATCCGTGTGCACGGGGAGGTCCTGGGATGCGTCAACGTCACCTGGCGCAAGACGGTCATGTCCGCCCAGGAAGTGGTGCGCCGACACCTGGACGATCTGCAGACCGCGGCACACACGATCGAGGAGCGGGTGTCAGCCGACGTCCCGCACCGACCCGGGAGCACGAAGAAGTAGCGGGCGGCGCGCAGGAAGGTCACGGTGTTGAAGACCTTGTGGGCCGGTACGGGGTCGACGCTGCCGTCGGGCGTCGGGGCGAGACTGCCTCCTGCGGTCGGTCGCGCCACCACGCAGAAGGTGTCCAGGGACAGTCGGCTCAGGGCCCCCAGGTGTCCAGGAGACAGTCGGCCCAGGGCCCCGCGGTCTTGTAGATCCTCGTAGCAGTCGGGAGAGCACTCCCTCAGCGTCTTCTCCAGGTACCGATGCGGTCGCGCCGTGCCTGCCGGGGCGGTGTGTCAGACCACGGCGAGCCGGTCCACCAGCAGCTTCACCCGCGACTCGGTGTGCTCCGGCGGCAGCCGTCCCGACCGGGTCAGGGTCGCCACCCCGTGCAGGGACGCCCAGAACACCTCCGTGAACAGTGCCGGGTCGACGCCGTCCCCGGCCACCTCGCCGAGGCACTCCAGCAGGGCGGCGAAAGCGTCCTTGAGAGGTTCCGGGGTGTCCTCCTGCGCGTACGCGAGACCGCCGTCGAGCTGGAAGATGGCGTCGTAGACCGCCGGGTTGCGTGCGGCGAAGTCGAGGTAGGCGTGCGCGAGGGCGGCGACCCGCTCGCGCGGGCCGTCCACGGCGGCGGTCGCGGCCCGCACCGCCACGGCCATCTCGGTGGCGCCCTGGAGGGCGACGGCGCCGATGATCTCGCGCTTGCCGCGGAAGTGGCTGTAGAGGACGGGCTGGCTGTACTCGATGCGTTCGGCGAGCCGGCGGGTGGTGACCGCGTCCCAGCCCTGCTGCTCGGCGAGTTCACGGGCCGTCGCCACGATGAGGCGCTCGCGCTCCGCGCGTTCGCGTTCCTTGCGTTCCTGTACCGACATGATGTGATCCTAGCACCGCTAGACAAGAGAGCGGCAGCAGTACTAGCGTTGCCTCATCAGCTAGCAGCGCTAGATTGTCAGGGGGTAGTCATGCTCAACGCACTCGAGGTCGTCACCACCGTCGTCGTCGGCGTGATGGTGGGGGTGGAGTTCTCCGTCGCCTTCGTCATGAACCGGATCCTCGACGCCCTCCCGGAGGACAGCGGCCAACTCGGCCACGCCCACGGCGGCCGGATGCTCGGCGCGGTGATGCCGGTCTGGTACATCGGCTCGCTCGTCCTCGTCGGCATCTGGGCCGTCGCCGGACGGCACCACGACGGCACCGGCCTCGTCGTCACGGCTGGCGCGCTGCTGATCCTCAGCGTGGTCATGTCGGTTCTGCTGCTCGTCCCGATCAACAACCGGAACAAGACGTGGACCCCCGACAACCGGCCCGCCGACTGGAAGCAGCAGCTGAACCGCTGGCAGCGTTTCCACTACCTCCGCGTCGCCGTCATCATCTCCGCCTTCGCCCTGCTGGTCGCCGCCCTCGCCTGAACCCTCGCGCCGGTACGCGACATCCGCCACCGACACCGGCCACCAGGCCCTCGCGCTGGTCCGCGACGTCTCCGACGAGGACCGGGTCCCCGCCGCCGTCGACCGCACCGTGGACGCCTTGGAGCCGTGGCGATTCGTGTGTCCTACCAGTATGTTGCCGGTCCCGTGAGGACCCAGCCGGCGGCGGTGGGCTTGACCCAGAAGCCCAAGGCCACCTCGATCATCTGCGCCCGGTAGGTGATCTCGACGTTGACATGGCTGCCGGTGTGGCCCCAGTGGAAGTCCGCGAGATCGAGTTCGCCGAGCCAGGACAGGTCCCGCTCCCACGCAGCGGCAGCAGCACTGCCGTTCGCCTCGTCCCCCTCGGCGCTCGTTCCCACGGAGCCGGTCCACAGCGATGTGAGCACATGCGGGACCGAGTAGTGGTCGATGAGCTGTGCGGCCTCGGGGATCCTCCCGGCTCGGAGCAGGCTGAAGTAGCGGCGAACGACCGCTTCGACCTCGGTCTTGGCAGGGCGTTCCGTCCAGATCTTCACCGCGAGATCATACGAGCGGTGATGTCACCGAGCAGTGTTGCCCGGAACACTCATCGCGCCAGCCGCGTCAGGCATTTCTCAGCACCGGATTGACGGTGCCGATGCCGATGCCAACAGCATGATCGCCGCGCTCCCCAGGACCAACTTTCCTCGCACTCGAGTGGCTTCCACCGCAACCAATCCGGGCCCCCGACCGGAACGGATTACGCCCGGACATGTCCCGACGGTGGAGGCCCTCGGTGAAAGAAGCAGTGCACATCGGAAGAAACCCCTCGACGGAACCCGACCTGCAGGGCCTGCTCGGCCAGGTGGCGCTGGGGGACGAAGAGGCGTTCGCCGGCGTCTACGACGCCGTGGCGGGTCCGGTGCTGGGAGTCGTACGCGCCGTTCTACGTGATCACGCGCAGTCGGAGGAGGTCGCCCAGGAGGTCCTCGTCGAGGTGTGGCGGACCGCTCCCCGGTACCGCCCCGACCGCGGTACGGCGATCAACTGGATCCTCACCCTCGCCCACCGCCGCGCGGTCGACCGGGTGCGCTCGGTCGACGCCGCGGCGGCCCGGGACCACAGGGCCGCGCTGCTGGACCGGGTCCCCGAGTACGACGAGGTGGCCGAGCACGTCGAGGCGCGGCTGGAACGGGAACAGGTGCGGCGCTGTGTGCGCACCCTGACCGACATCCAGCGCCAGGCGGTCACGCTGGCGTACTACCGCGGCCTGACCTACCGCGAGGTGGCGGAGGCGCTGCACCTTCCGCTCGGGACCGTCAAGACCCGACTGCGCGACGGGCTGATCCGGCTGCGCGACTGCCTGGGGGTGACCGCGTGACCACCGTCGACCTGCACCGGCTGACGGGCGCCTACGCCCTGCACGCCCTGTCCGACCGCGAGAACGTCTCCTTCGAGCGCCATCTCGCCCGGTGCGAAGCGTGCGCGCAGGAGGCGGCCGAACTGCGCGCGACGGCCGCCCGTCTCGGGCTCGCCGCCACCACCGTGCCCTCCCCCGCACTGCGCGAGCACGTACTGCGCCGGATCACCACCGTCCGGCAGGACGCGCCCGGGACGGCCCACGAACCGCAGCCCGCGCGCGCCGGCCGCCGGGCCCGGCTGCTGACCCGGTGGGCGCTCGCCGCCTGCCTCGCCGCGGCGGCCGCGCTCGGCGGGACCGCCGTCTGGGAGCACCAGCGGGCCGAGGACGCCGGCGAGCGGGCCCACCGCGCCGCCGGCACGGCGGACGAGATCGCCGCCGTGCTCGCCGCGCCGGACGCCCGCACCCGGGCCGCGGAACTCGGCGACGGGGCCACCGGTGCCGTCGTCGTCTCCCGGGAACTCGACAAGGCCGTGTTCGTGGTGTCGGGGATGACACCTCCGCCCGGCGGCAAGGTCTACCAGCTCTGGTTCGACGACGCCGGGAGCATGCGGTCGGCGGGGCTGATGGACCCCGGCCGCAGCGACCAGGCCGTCCTGCTGCGCGGCGCCGTGGACGGGGCCTCGGGGATGGGCATCACGGTCGAACCCCGGGGCGGTTCGCGGGAGCCGACCTCCGAGCCGGTCGCCCTGATGACGCTGCCCGCCTGAGCGCCGCCCGGGAACCGAGAGGGGGGCGGCGTGGTCAGAGCTCCGGGAAGGCGCCGGCGCCGTAGCACTCCTCGGGCAGCGGGTCGGGCACCTCGTCGGGGTCGAGCAGATGGGCCACCACGGCCGCGGCGGTCAGATGCCAGAAACGGTGGCGGCGCAGCAGCGCGTGGTCACCGTCGGCCACGAGGGCCATCCCGGCCCGTGCCGCCGTGCCCTGCGCCCGATGGACGCAGTCGGCCGTCGCGGCGGGGGAGGTGACACGGTCCCGCGCACCGTGCAGGGCGACGATCCGGCGGCCCGCCACCTGCTCGACCGGCTCGCCGGCGGGCCACCACGGGGCGAGGGCGAGCACACCGTGGACCTGGGGGTGACCCGCGGCGCGCAGGGCGGCCCGGCCGCCCATGGAGTGGCCCAGCAGCACCGTGGGGACGGGGCCCGCGAGGCGGGCGAGGTCGTGCAGCGCCCGCCGGGCGTCCCGTGCCGGGTCGGCGCGTGTGCCGTTCCAGCCGCGGAGGCGGTAACGGACCTGCCCCACCAGGACGTCCTGGTGGGGCAGCGCGGCGGTCACCGCCCTCACGATCGGGTCCATGCGCAGCGCGGCCAGCTGCCAGGGCCGGGTGGGCCGCTCGCTGTCCGCCTGCCCGCCGTGCAGCACCAGGACCGCCGCCCGCGGCCGGGGCGGACACCGGCGCACCATCAGCGCGGAGTCCGCCCGGGCGGCGGGCCGCCCCGTCTCCCGCCGTTCCCCGGGCTCGTGGGAAGGCACGGTCACGAGGGCCTCCGACCGCCGGTCCGGTCCCGCTTCGGCGGGCGGGGGAAGAAGCCGCTGGTGCGGGCCGTGTACTCGGCGAAGCCGGGCCGGTCGGCCATGTGCCGTTCCAGGAGCCGCTTCCCGCTGCCGCGGATCAGCAGCAGACTCATCACCACCGGGGACACGACGGACACGGCGGCGGCCGCCGGTGAGTCGCACGCGAGCAGGAACAGGCCCCACCACACACAGAAGTCCCCGAAGTAGTTGGGGTGCCGGGTCCACGACCACAGGCCCCGGTCCATGATCGCGCCCCGGTTGGCGGGGTCGGCCTTGAACCGGGCGAGCTGGGCGTCCCCGACCGCCTCGAAGCCCAGGCCCACCGCCCACAGCGCGGTACCGGCCCAGGCGAACAGGGAAGGCGGCCCCGGTACGTACTGCGCCGCCTGCACGGGCAGCGACACCAGCCACACCAGGGCGCCCTGGAGCAGGTACACCAACCGCAGGGCGTACGCGTTCCGGTTGCCGGGGGCCTTGGCCAGCATCGCCTCGTAGCGCGGATCCTCGCCGTGGCCCCGGCCGCGGCGGGCGATGTGCGCGGCGAGCCGCAGCCCCCACACCGCGGTCAGCACCGTGACCAGAACGCGCCGGCCGAGGTCCCCGTGTCCGGCGGAGGCCGCGAACGTCACGGCGGCGACGGCGGTGAATCCGATGCCCCAGGCGACGTCCACGATCCGGTGCACGCCCGCCCGCACCGCGACGGCGAAGGTGACCAGCATGACGGCCAGGGCCGCGACGGCGGCCCACACGAGATTGAGCGCGAACGCGCCCCACGGGAAACCGCTCACGGCCTCTCCAGCCCCTCGTACCACTGGCGCGTGGCCGCCCGCAGGCCGAACTCGCGGCAGTTCGGCCCCGGCGTGGCCCGCTGCGCGTCGGCGGGCGGGCACGGGCCCCGCTCCCGGGCGCCGGGCTGCGGCGGCAGCCGGCACGGCGCGCGCCGGGAACGCGGCACGGCCACGGGCGCCCCGGCCGGGCCCGGCTCGCCGCCGTCCCGGGCGGCGGTCTGGAGGCTGGTCATCGGGCGGCGCCCTCCTTGGTGAACAGGTACTGCTGGACGTCGAGGTAACCGGCCCTGAACCCGGCCTCGGAGTAGGCGAGGTAGAAGGTCCACAGGCGGCGGAACGTCTCGTCGAAGCCGAGCGCCTCGACGTCCTCGGCGCGTTCGGTGAACCGCTCCCGCCACAGACGCAGGGTCTCCGCGTAGTGGGCACCGAAGGCGTCGCGGCGCGCCGGGCGCAGCCGGGTGTGGTCGCGGACGGTCTCCTCGATCGCCCGCGTGGAGGGGATGAGGCCGCCGGGGAAGACGTACTTGTGGATCCAGGTGAAGGTGTCCCGTCCGGCGAGCATCCGCTCGTGCGGCATGGTGATCGCCTGGAGCGCCGCCCGGCCGCCGGGCACCAGCCGTTCGTCCAGGGTGCGGAAGTACACCGGCCAGAACTCCGCGCCGACCGCCTCGATCATCTCCACGCTGACCGCGGCGTCGTACTCCCCGCCCGCTTCGCGGTAGTCGCACAGGTCGATACGGACGCGGTCCGCAAGGCCGGCCGCGCGCACGCGCTCCAGGGCCAGGGCCCGTTGTTCCCGCGAGAGGGTGAGCGAGGTGACCCGGGCGCCGCGTGCGGCGGCCCGCAGGGCCAGTTCGCCCCAGCCGGTGCCGATCTCCAGCAGGCGGGTGCCCTCGCCCACGCCGGCCATGTCCAGCAGCCGGTCGATCTTGCGGTGCTGGGCGGCCGTGAGCAGGTCCCGGCTCGCCGGGAAGCCGCGGAAGACGGCCGAGGAGTAGGTGAGGGTGTCGTCGAGGAAGAGGGCGAAGAGGTCGTTGGACAGGTCGTAGTGGCGGCTGATGTTGGCACGGGAGCCGTCGGGCGTGTTGCGCTCGTCCCGCGGGTGCCGTGGCGCCCACAGGCCGCGCAGCCGCTGCAACGGGGCCGGGACGAGGTCGGCGGCGTGACCGGCGAGCACGGTCAGGGCGGCGACCAGGTCGGGGGCGTCCCACTCGCCGGCCATGTAGGACTCGCCGAAGCCGATCAGTCCGCTCGTGCCGATCCTGGTGTGGAAGGCGCGCGGGTCGTGGACCTCCAGCAGCGGCCCGCCCCCGCCGAGGGTGGCGGAGCCCGCGAACCGGGCCCGCAGGGGCAGCCCGCGCAGGGCCCGGCGCACCAGGGCCTCGGTCACGGCGGCACGGGCCCACGAGGCCGGCGGCACGGCGGCGACGTCCGGCCAGCGGACCGGATCGACGGCCGGGGCTCGGTCCTCGGGGGCGGTACGGGGCTCTGCTGTCCTCATGTCACGTTCTCCGGGGTGCGGTGGTCTTCGGGGCGGGGCTGGACGGGCAGCCCCCGCAGGTACAGGCGTATGCCGTGGGCCCGGATCGCGGCCGACACGACGAGAGTGGACCAGGGGTGGCGCAGCGCCAGACGCAGCAGGGCCGGGCCGTTCGCCGCACGCCGGGTACCCCGTACCGTCGCGGTCAGGGCCCGGCCGCCCTCGCGGTCGAGGTGCACGGTCAGGTCCAGGCCGTCCCCCGGCTCCGGCAGCCGCATGCGATAGCGGCCGTCGACCGGGAAGAACGGTGAGACGTAGAACTCCTTGCCGGTGTCCGCGGTCCCGGTGGCGTCCGGGAGCAGCAGGTAGCAGTGGCGCCCGCCGTAGGTGTTGTGCACCTCGGCGACCACGCAGCGCGGATCGCCGTCGGGGCCGTGGCACCAGTACAGGGTCAGCGGGTTGAAGACGTACCCGAGCACCCGGGCGTGGGTGAGCATCAGCACGCGTCCCCCGTCCAGCCGTATGCCGTGCGCGGCCAGGAAGGCCTCCAGGCCGGCGCGGATCGAGGGCTGGTCGCCGGTGAAGTGGTCGCGCGGATCGAACCGGGCGAGGGGTCCGAGCGGGCGCGGCAGCCGGGGCGGGCGGTCGGGGTCCACGAGCCACAGGTAGGTGCGGTGGCGCAGGGTGTAGCGGCGCGGCGCGGTCCGTACATGCGTGATCGTGCACGGATAGAGGGCGGGTACGGTGCTCACCAGCGGGCTCCCAGCGCGGCCGCGGCCTCGACGCCGGAGCGGCAGCCGTCCTCGTGGAACCCCCAGCCGTGGTACGCCCCCGCGAAGGCGCAGACGGCGGTGTTCAGCTCGTGCAGCCGCTGCTGCGCGGCCACCGACTCGGGCGTGTAGACGGGGTGTTCGTAGACCATACGGGCCAGCACCCGGCCGGGATCGACCCGGTCCTCCCCGCCCAGGGTGACCACGAACCGCTGGGCGGAGTCCAGGCGCTGCAGCCGGTTCATGTCGTAGCTGACCCGCACCCGGTCGGCGCCGGCCAGACAGGACGGCATGAGGTAGTTCCAGGAGGAACGGGCTCCGGCGGCGCGCGGCAGCAGCCGGGTGTCGGTGTGCAGGAGGGTGGTGTTGCGCGAGTAGCGGAACGCGCCGAGGACCTCCCGCTCCCGCGCGTCCGCGTCGGCGAGCAACCGCAGCGCCTGGTCCGGGTGGACCGCGATCACCACCGCGTCGTACGACTCGGTGCTGCCGTCCGCGGCCGTCACGTCGGCGCCGTCGGCACGGCGGCGCACGGCCCGGACCGGGGTGCTGGTGCGGACCTCCCCGATGTGCTTGGCGAGGCGGTCGACGTACTCGCGCGAACCGCCGGTGACCGTGCGCCACACGGGCGATCCGCCCACGGAGAGCAGGCCGTGGTGCTCCAGGAAGCGGAACAGGTAGGCGGCCGGATAGTGCTGGGCGGTTGCGGCGTCGCAGGACCACACGGCGGACACCACCGGTGTCATGAAGTGGCTGCGGAAGTAGGCGGAGAAGCCCTTCCGGTCCAGGAACTCACCGAGGGTGAGCGTGTCGTCGGCGCCCTCGGCCAGCAGCCGCCGGGCGGCCCGGTGGAAGGCCGGCACCTCGCTCAGCAGCCGCAGATACGCGCCGTGCAGCAGATTGCGGGGCCGGGCGAACAGTCCGGACGGGCCGCGGGCACCGGCGTACTCCAGGCCGCAGCCCTCGCACCGCACCGACATGCTCATCTCCGACTCCTGCGTGGCGACGCCGAGTTCGTCGAACAGGCGCAGCAGGTTCGGATAGGTGCGCCGGTTGTGCACGATGAATCCGGAGTCCACGCGGTGCACCCGCCCGTCGTACGGCGAGGCCAGTTCGTGGGTGTGCGCGTGTCCGCCGAGCCGGTCGTCGGCCTCGTACAGGGTGACGTGGCAGCCGCGGCCCAGGACGTAGGCGGCTGTCAGCCCCGCCACGCCCGAGCCCACCACCGCCGTCCGCCGTCCGTACGGTGCCGTCCGCCGGGGGGCGTCCCGTGACGTCCGCTCCATCGCTTCTCCTCCCGCCCTTGGCGATCAGGGTCTCCGCGTAATCCGGAGCGGAGCGGGCGATGGATTGGCCGCTTTCCCGTTCGGCGTCCGGGCGGTTCCTCCGGCGTCGCGCCGGGCCCCCGAGAGGGGCGGCAGGAGCGGCGGGCGTGGCCGGACGGCGTCGGCGCCGGAGCCGGCCGACGGCATGGGTCTCGGCGAAGTCCCAGACCGCGGAGAGGAGTTGTTCGTGCGCTGCGCGTCGGTGAGCGTGCCGGGGTCGAAGCGGAACTTCGAGGGGGCGTGGCCGGCCGGGGTGCGGACGCCCCACGAGGAGGCGCTGGCGCCGGTGGCGCGGTCGGTCGACCCCGTCGAGCGGGTCGCCTTCGCCTGCGAGTTCCTGCAGGCGCTGCGCGTTCGGCCGAACCCCGGATATTTGCGAGTGCGGAACTAGGTGAATTCGTAGTCGACCATTGATAGTTGAGGGTTGTAGAGTCGCAGCGTTCTTCCGATCAGGGAGGCCGTGCCGACGGTCTCGTGCTCCATCGCATACCCCCGAACCGTGAATCAAGAGCATGGGTGGTGAACACAGAGAATTCCATGAAGCGGACCTGCCTCCATCACCCGTTGGGCCGATCCCTCGCCTCGGTCGGCGTGCGTACCGAGAAACAAGCGAAATCGATCCGCTGCCGACTTTCTCCCCGATGGGAATTCGGCATTCTCGGACGGACATCGTGGCCGTAGAAAAATAGCTCCTCTCTGATCTCTTCGGAATCCCGGAGATCACTCACCCTTTCCCGCGGCAAACGCATACGCCGCCGCCCTGCCGGAAGACCCGACGCCGTCCGCACGCCGGACCGGCGACCCTCACCAGCGTCCGGCCTCGACACTCTCGTCGGCATGTCCCGCGCCCGCGGACCGCACCGCGTCCGCCTCTGCCGGCCCGCGTCGAGCCCGACCGCGGCTTCCTTCCCCTCGTCACCCGCACACCATCGAAGGGCACTGCCTTGACCGCTCTCGTGACGTTCGACATTCCCGACACCATCACCGGCACCCCCGAAGACGTCCGCCTCGGCCGGCGGATGATCGAGGCCTGGCAGCGCGACGGCATCTACCAGGTCGCCATCAGGCCCGAACAGCAGGGCGTGGTCGCCGACGCCTACGCGGCGAGCAGGAGCTTCTTCTCCCGGCCGCTCGCCGACAAGTCCCGGCACGTCAGCGAACTCAGCTACAGCGGCTACGTCGCCTCCGGCGAGGAGGTCACCGACGGCATCCAGGACGGCTCGGAGATCTTCACCGTCACCAAGGACGTGCCGCTCGACGACTCCCGGGTCGCCGAGAACTGGCCCTGCCACGGCCCCGTGCCCTGGCCGGACGAGACGTACCGGCACGCCATCAACGCCTACATGGAGCAGTCGGGAGATCTCGGCGAGCGGATCCTGCGGCTCACCGCGCTCGGACTCGGCCAGGACATCGACGCGTTCACCCGGCTGACCGACGACGGCTGGCACCACATGCGCGTCCTGCGCTTCCCGGCCGCGTCCGCGACCACCGACCGCGGCATCGGCGCCCACACCGACTACGGTCTGCTCGTCATCGCCACCCAGGACGAGGCCGGGCAGGCGCTGTACATCCGGCCGCCGATCGAGGGCGAGCGCCGCAACCGCAACTGGCTGCCGGAGGAGAGCGCGGCCGGGGTGTACGAGGACGACGACCGGTGGACGTACGTCCCGCCGGTCCCGCACACCTTCACCGTGTTCCCCGGTGACCTCTTCCAGTTCATCACGGGCGGCACCCTGCTCTCCACACCGCACAAGGTGAAGCTCGCCGACCGGGAGCGCTACGCCTTCGCGTACTTCCACGAGCCCAGCTTCCAGGCCGCGGCCCGCCCGCTCGACACCACGGACGACAGCGAAGTACTCCACTACGGCAGCCACTTCACGTCGATGTTCCTGCGCTGCTACCCGGACCGGGTCACGACGCGGCGGATCCACGCGGAGGACCGGCTGTCCGTCCTGGACAAGCTCAGGGAAGAGGCGACGGCCAGGCCCTGATCAGGGGCGGCCCGCCGTCGGTCGGCACCGGCCGGCGGCGGGCCGTTCAGGCCGGGGCGCCGCGTGCCCGGAGGTCACCTCTGCGGGCTGCTCGCCGGAAGCTCCCGTCCCAGGCGGGCCAGCGGGGACGCCGCCATCACCGTCGGCGAGATCATCATGCCCGCGGCCGTCACCAGGAGGCCGGTGCGCAGCCCCCACGCCCCCGTGCTCGGAAAACCGACCATGTGTCAGCTCCTCGTGGACGACTCACCGCTCCCGCACCCTAGTCGTGGACGCCACGACGCGAAAGGTGACCCCGCTACCACGATGAGGAGGGCGGCGCGAGCCGGGGTTGAGGCGGCCGGACCCGACCCACCGCGTCGGCGGTCGCGCCTGCGTGTACTCGTGGCGCTCCGCCCGGTCCCGGCCCGGCGGCGTGAAATCCCGTACCGCCACGGCCGCGGGTCCTCGGCCCGCACCGGTCTGCTCACTCGGCGGGGCTGATCGCCGCCTCCGCCGCGTCGGTGAGCGTGTCGAGGCGGGCGGTGAGGTCGGGGTGGGTGGTGGTGAGGTGGGGCCGAGTGGCGTTCAGGGGGCGGATGAGGGCGGCGGGATCGTCCTGGGCGAGGGCGTCGTGGAGCCGGCTCACCGGCAGGCGCGCCGTGGTGGGCAGGTCGGTGAGGGCCGTGATCTGACCGGCCAGGCGGCGGAGGTCGGCCGCGTTGCGGCGGGCCCAGGCGGCGAGCGCGCGGTCGCCGGCGCGGCGTTCGCGTGTGGCCTGGACGCGCTGTTCGCCGGTGGTTCCGGCGGGGCCGGGCCGGTTGCGCAGGTAGCGGCGCTCGGCGGCCTGGCGGCTGGCGACGCCGAGCGGCTGGGCGAGGTCGGCCCAACTGGCGCCCGCGCTTCGCGCTGTCTCGATCAGGTCGGTTTCCCAGCCGGCCAGCTGCTCGCGTACCTGCCGCAGCAGGAGCAGGGAAGCGAGGGCGGCCTCCGGACCCGTGGGTTCCGCAGAGGGGCCGCCGGGCGCGGGCCCCTGCCGGGCGGCACGCAGGGCGGTGTCGATGGCTTCCAGGGCCGCCGCCGCGGCGAGGAACGACGCCGGGCTCCGGGGGTCGTCAGGGGAAGACGCCGGGTGGTCCGCTGCGGTCATGGGCACCTCTCGCGTGTGCGTCGTCCATTCGGTGACATCGTGTTTGTCATCCATTGGATGACATGATACAACGGTTTCCGTGAGGCGCATTGGCAGCTACTGCCCGAATCTCCTGGAGGTGTTCCCCCATGTTGATGCGCACCGACCCCTTCCGTGAGCTCGACCGGCTGGCTCAGCATCTGACGGCCCCCGGCACCTGGTCGCGCCCGTCCGCGATGGCGATGGACGCCTATCGCGAGGGCGAGCACTACGTGGTCGCCTTCGACCTGCCGGGCGTCAGCCCCGAGGCGATCGACATCGACGTCGAGCGGAACATGCTGACGGTCAAGGCCGAGCGACGGCCCCTGCAGAAGGCCGACGACGTGCAGATGGAGCTGTCGGAGCGGCCGCTGGGCGTCTTCTCCCGCCAGCTCGTGCTCGCCGACACCCTGGACACCGAGCGCATCGAGGCCGACTACGAGGCCGGGGTGCTCACCCTGCGGATCCCGATCGCCGAGCGCGCCAAGCCCCGCAAGATCGCCGTCGCCTCGGGAACCTCCCGCAAGGAGATCTCCGGCTGACCCCCGGCGCCCCGGGCCGCTCCGAGCAGCGCCCGGGGCCGCACCGCACAGGTACGACGAACCCCGGCCACGGAAAGGCAATGACCGCAGTGATGTCCGACCAGCGCGCACCGCTTCCGCACCTGCCCGCGATGTCGTTCGAGCAGTTGCTGGAGAAGGTCCGTTACGAAGGCGCCTACCCGACCCGGGACCGGGCGGAGGAAGCTGTGCGCCTGGTCGTCTCAGGACTCGGGCGCCAGCTCACGGGCGAGGAACGCGTCGCCCTGGCCGCCCGCCTGCCCCGGGAGGCCGCGCGCCTCCTCGCCGAACAGATCCCCGACACCGAGCCCCTGACCGGGTGGGGCTTCGTCAAGGACCTCGCCGCCCGCAACGGAGCCTCCCTGGCCACCACCCGCTGGGACACCGGCGCGGTCCTCACCGCCGTCGCCGCCGCGGCCGGACCCGAGCTCCTCACCCGCATCCTGAGCCGGCTCCCCTCCGGCTACGCGCTCCTGTTCGGCCGCGCCGAACTCATCCAGGCCGCCTGAGCGTTCCCCCGGGGCAGGTTCCCCGCCACCCGATGTGCAGGGACCCAGCGACCGGGTCATGGTCGAGACGACGCGTGGGGCACGCCCGAGCGGAGCGGCCGGGAGCAACCGCTGAAACGCCCCGACTCCCGGCCGCGTCCGTGCCAGACTGGCCTCATGCCAGAGGTCACCTTCAGCAAGGTCGCGCCCGTCGTCCCGGTCCGGAACCTCGACGCCGCTCTGGAGAGGTACCGTCGTCTGGGCTTCGCGGCGCACGCCTACGAGGGGCCGGACCGCTATGGCTTCGTCGAGCGGGGCTCGGTCTCGGTCCACCTCAGTGAAGGGGCCGGGCACGACCCTCAGCGCACAGGGGCCGTCCTCTATCTCTACGTGAGCGACGCCGACGCCGTGTACGCCGACTGGAAGTCCTCCGGCGTCGAAGGCCGCTTCGCCGAGCCGGTGGACACACCGTACGCACTGCGCGAGTTCACCTACGTGGACGCCGACGGCACGGCACACCGTGTGGGGTCACCGCTGGCAACCTGAGCGCAGCCGGTAGTTCTGGGCACGGCGGCAGCAGCGCGTATCCGCCGGGGCCGAACCGAAGGGTGGGGGAGTGCCGATGGATCCGATCTCAGCGGCTGTGCTGGCTGCTCTGGCGGGCGGTATGGGCGGCGAGGCCGGTCGGCAGGCGTGGACGGCGCTGAGCGCGTTGATCCGCCGTCCGTTGCGGCGGGGCGAGGGCGACGGTGCGCTCGTCGTGAGTTCCGGCGAGGGCGAACTGAGCGCACTGGCCCAGAACCCCGGTGAACTGGAACGGGCCCAGCGCTTGAGCACGGCCCTGGCCGTACGTGCCGCGCTCGACGCGGAGTTCCGCCTCGCCCTGGAGCACTGGTGGCGGCGGACGGAATCGGTGCGCACGGGTGAGGGCGCGGTGACGAACCGGATCAGCGGCGGCACTCAGTACGGCCCCGTCGTCCAGGGCAGGGACTTCTCCCATCTCAGCATCAACGGGCCGGGTCCGGCCGAACATGGCGGGGCCCATGGACCCACGGGCCCGGCCCCGGAGGCCGGGCCGCCTTCCGACGCGGGCGCGACGGACAGGGACTGAGCCGAAGCCGACGCCGGTCGAGGTGCCCTCGTCCGCGCCCGCACCTCACTTCCTGCCCGCGAGGCGGCGCTGCAGTTCGGTGTGGCGCAGCTGGTGGGTCGCTCCGACCTGCCGCAGCACTCCGCGTCGGTGGGCGTCCGTGAGGAAGGGCATGAGCCGCCACGGCACGTGGCCGAGCAGGGCCAACCACCATCGGGCGAGCGTGAACGATCCGTATCCGGCCTGGAGGAAAGCCCAGGCCAGACCGGTCGCCAGCCCGTCGGCCACGCCCGCCAGGGCTCCCGGCCAGGGACCCAGGACCGCTCCGACGACGAGGGAGGCGGCAAGGCCGATGGCCAGGCCGCCCGCCAGGGCCGTGGTCCAGAACGTGACGCGGTCCTGGTCGAGAACGGTCTGGGGGGCGGCCGCGACGGTCGCTTCGGCCGGCCTCGCCTCCAGCCCCGCTCCGAAGGAACCGCCGGCGGCGGCGACCAGACCCGACGCCAGCCCGGCCGCCGGACCGGCCTGCAGGGTGACCGCGATCCCGAGGACGAGGCCACCCCCGAGACCGGTGAGGATGCCGAGCGGCGACCAGCGCAGTCCCCGCGCGGGTCGGCGGCTGCGGCCCAGGGTGACCACACAGGCGGCGGCGACGGCGAAGCCCACACTGTTCACCAGGGGCGCCGAGTCCCCCATCTCGGGCTCGCCGACGAACGCCCCCACGAAGGACGCCGCGACACCGCCCGCCAGCCCGGCCCGGAAACCCCCGAGGAAGCCGGGGACCAGGCCCAGCGCGAGCCCGCTGACGAGATAGCCTGCCGGGCTGTCGATTCCGAGCATGAAGCGCATACCGAGCCCGAACGCCGACCCGAGGACGCTGCCGACCAGACCTCCCGCAAGTCCGCGGTTGAAGCTTCGGGTGGGCGGACTCCACCGCCGCCCGACCACCGCCACGGTGACACCGACGAGCATGCCCACCCCGAGCCACGGGCCGAAGGGCATCACCACGCCGGCCGGCACCGCGACCAGCCCCACGGCGACTCCGGCCAGCACCCTCGGCGCCGCGTCGGCAAGGTCCCACCATCGCAGGTCGGTGGTCCCGTGCTGGCGATGTTCCAGGTCACGGGCGAGGAACGTCAGGAAGTGGACCGCCTGCTCGGGCGTCCACGTGCGCCGTGACCCCGAGGAGCCGGGCGGTGCCGGGGCCCGGGTTCCGCGCCGGGGGTAGGAGGCAGGGATGAAGGCGTCCAGCAGATGCGTCCGAATCACCTCCGATGTGGGGAACCGTCCGCGGTCCAGAAGGTCGTACGGGCGGCCGGCGGGGCCGCGGTCCTCCTGGCCGGAGTCGTCGACGGTGTCCCGCGCCGCGTCCGGCGAGGGGGTGTAGGCGACACGGGCCAGGTACGCCATGAGCGGCGTCGTGAGCGCCTCCCCGAGGGGATGGGGGCCGGGCTCGGCAGCCAGCGCGGCGAACACGGCCTGCCAGCGGGCTTCGTTGGCCGGCCCGCCCGCGGAGTCCCGCAGGTACGACGCGACCGTCGCCCGGTCCAGCGGCTCGATCTCGACGCCCGCCGCTCCGGCCACCCGCACCTCGCGCCCGTCGGCGGGCCGGACGGTGGCCGCGAAGGGGACGCTGCGCGAGCTGAGGACCATGCCGAGGTCCGAATGGAGGGCGAGGGCGTCGTTGATCCGGGCGATCGCGCGGCCCCGCACCCGATCGGGGATCTCGTCCAGGCCGTCCAGCACCAGGGTGAGCGACCCGGAGTCCAGCAGCTGCCGTCCCTTGGTGATCCCCACCCGGCCCGCTTCCCCGAGCCACGGGTAGTCGATGCCCAGTCGTTGTTCCAGCCACGGATCCAGGTCATCCCGGTCCGGATCCCATGAGGCGAGTGGCACCAGTACGGGCACCGGGTCCCCGGGACGGCGACGCGCGAGCAGGTCCAGCACCAGCCGCACCAGCAGCATGCTCTTGCCTGAACCAGGTTCCCCGAGGACGACCAGCCGGCTCGTGGGCACACTGGCCAGTTTCATCACCAGATCACCGCCGCTCCCGGACAGCGCCTCCGGCCCGGACGCCCATTGGGACGGTGCGGCGGACAGGGCTCGGCCGACCCCGGTCGTGGCCAGCCGGACCAGCGAGCGCCAGGGTTCCATGAGCTCAGGGGCGGCGGGGCGCCACCTGACCGGAAGGGGATACGGGTCGTTCAGGCGCCGCAGTGCGGCCTCCGCCCGCCACTGGCGCCGGACGGCGAACGCGAGGTCGTCCGCCGCCTGGGCCAGGGTGGCGTCCCCGGCCGCAGGCTGGACGAACTCGTTGATGGTGACGCCACCGAGGAAGTCCCGGCCCTGGACGAAAGGCCCGCCGGTCCCCGAGATGCTGTTCCGGGTTTCCCCGCTTCCCGTGCTCCCGTTCCCGGGCACATCCGGTTCCACGAACGATCCCCCCGTCGTCGTCCATCGCGGATCAGGTTACCCAGCCGCCTCCAAATCCATGGAAGGTAAGGGAAGTTGCCGCGGCGGCGAACGTGTCCTGCGTCGGTTGACCGTTCCTTGGTGCTTCTGGGGTCCCTGTCGTCTCGAGTGGCTGGTGGGGTGACAGAGGCGGTGACGTCTCCCGCGCTGAGAGGGACAGCTCGGAGACAGGCCCGTGACGGGGTGGGGTGACCAATGCTAGAAAGGCCGGATGGAAGACCGCTTTGCCCGATTCCGGCACATATCGCGGCTATGGCCACTGATGCGGAAGAACTCGCGAAGTGTCGCGGGGCAGATGTTCCTCATGCAGGTGGCGCTGGTGGTGCTGCTCGTGGCATTCGCCGTCTTCGCCCTTGTCCTGCAGTCGCAGCGGCACACCAACGCCGAGGCCAAACGCAGATCCATAGCCGTGGCGCAGACGTTCGCGCACTCCCCGGGTGTGCTGTCCGCACTGCGGGCGCCCGATCCCTCGAAGGTCCTGCAGCCGCTGACCGAGTCCGGACGCAAGGCCGCGGGCGTCGACTTCGTCGTCGTGATGGACACGCAGGGGATCCGCTACACCCACCCCCTGCCGGACCGGATCGGGAAGCGGTTCGTGGGAAAGATCGAGCCGTCGCTGGCGGGGAAGGTCTACACCGAGAGCGTGCACGGCCCCCTCGGCGAGGAAGTCCAGGCGACGGTGCCCATCCGCAACACCCAAAGCCACGTGGTGGCCCTCGTCTCCGCCGGGCTGAAGGTCAAGAACGTGACCGGTCTGGTCGAGCGGCAGATACCGATCATCCTGACCGCCGGGGCGGTCGCCCTCGCAGCGGCCACCGCCGCCACGGTGCTGGTGAGCAGGCGGCTGCGACGGCAGACCCACTGCCTCGCCCCGAACGAGATGACCCGCATGTACGAGCACCACGACACCGTGCTGCACTCCGTGCGCGAAGGGGTGCTCATCGTCAACGACGAGGGGCGGCTGCTGCTGGCGAACGACGAGGCCAGACGGCTCCTGGAGCTGCCCGCGGACGCGGAGGGACAGCATGTGTCCCGGATGCCGGCCCTCGAACCGGACATGATGTCGCTGCTCAGGTCCGGCCGCGAGGCCAATGACGAGGTGCATGTGGCCGGACCGCGCCTGCTGGTGGTCAACCAGAGGCCAACGGACCGCGGCGGAGGCCCCAAGGGGACCGTCGTGACGCTGCGCGACTCCACGGAGCTGCGGGCCGCGTCGGGCAGGGCCGCGATCACCGGGGAGCGGCTGAAACTCCTCTACGACGCCGGACTGGGCATCGGCACCACCCTGGACGTGATCCAGACGGCCGACGAACTCGCCCGCATCGCCGTCCCCCGTTTCGCCGACTTCGTCACCGTGGACCTGGCCGACGCCGTGTTGCACGGCGAGGAACCGGCGAGCACGGCGAAGGACATGAGACGCGTCGCCGTATGCGGTGTCCGCGACGACCAGCCGCTCTACGAGAAGGGCCGGCTGATCGACTTCGTGCCCTCCACGCCCCAGGCGCGCGGCTACGGCACCGGCCGCTCGGAACTGGTGACCGACCTGTCCACCGCCACGGGATGGCATCTGCAGGACCCGGAGCGCACCGGCCTCATCGTGGACTACGGCATCCATTCCCTCATAGCGGCTCCGATCCAGGCCCGCGGTGTCGTCCTGGGCATGGTCAACTTCTGGCGCTCCGAGGAGCACGACCCCTTCGACCAGGAGGAGCTCTCGCTGGCCGAGGAGCTGGTGGCTCGTGCCGCGGTCAGCATCGACAACGCCCGCCGGTACACGCGGGAGCACGCCCTGGCGGTCACTCTCCAGCGCAGTCTGCTGCCGCGAGGCCTGCCCGAGCAGAGCGCCCTCGACGTCGCCTACCGGTACCTCCCGGCGCAGTCGGGGGTGAGCGGGGACTGGTTCGACGTGATTCCCCTGCCGAGCAGCCGTGTGGCCCTCGTCGTCGGCGACGTGGTCGGCCACGGCCTGCACGCCGCCGCGACCATGGGGCGGCTGCGGACCGCGGTGCACAACTTCTCCACGCTCGACCTGCCCCCCGATGAACTGCTGAGTCATCTGGACGACCTGGTCGGGCGCATCGACCAGGACGAGGCGTGCACGGAAAGCCCCGCCGCCGTCGTGGGCGCCAGCTGCCTGTACGCGATCTACGACCCCACGACGCGCCGCTGCACCATGGCACGCGCGGGACACCCGGCTCCCGCGCTGGTCCATCCCGACGGAGACGTCACCTTTCCCGACCTGCCGCCGGGACCACCACTGGGTCTCGGCGGCATGCCCTTCCAGGCCGTGGAGCTGGACATCGCCGAAGGCTCCCAGCTCGTGCTGTACACCGACGGTCTCATCGAGGACCGGACCCGCGACCTCGACGAGGGGATGGAACTCCTGCGCAAGGCCCTGGCGGGCCACCCCGAGCGCGCGCCGGAGGAGAGCTGCAAGGCGGTGCTGGGAGCGCTGCTGCCCGAACGCCCTGCGGATGACGTCGCTCTGCTCATCGCCCGCACCCATGCGGTCGAGCCGGATCGGATCGCCGAGTGGGACGTGCCCCCCGATCCGGCAGCCGTCGCCGGCGTACGGGCCGCGGCGACCGACAAGCTCGACGCATGGGGGCTGACCGAGCTGGGCTTCACCATGGAACTGGTACTGAGCGAGCTCGTCACCAACGCCGTCCGCTACGGTTGCGAGCCGATCCGCATGCGACTGGTCTACGACCGCACGCTGATCTGCGAGGTGGCTGACGGCAGCAGCACCTCCCCTCACCTGCGCTACGCCGCGACGACCGACGAAGGCGGCCGGGGCCTGTTCCTGGTGTCGCAGCTGACCGAGCGCTGGGGAACCCGGTACACACCCCAGGGCAAGGTGATCTGGGCCGAGCAGACGCTGCCGCGACACTGAGTCCCGGGCCGGAACCAGCAGCGAGTTTCTGTCGCATCAACGTCAACGGCTCCGGCATCTCGCTCGGCCGCCCCGTCGGCGCGACCGGCGCACGTCGTGGGCGTCGGGCCTCGTCCATGTGACGCCAAGCCGGCCGGGCCGACACCTTGACTCAGCCGAAGAAGACCTGCTGCAGCAGATAGAGGTTGATGCCGGAGATGAGCAGAGCCGCCACCCACCCCGCGAAGGTGGTCACGGGGCGGTTGACCAGATCGCCCATCAGATCCCGGCGGCGGCTTATCAGCACCAGGGGGATCAGCGCGAACGGGATGCCGAACGAGAGCACCACCTGAGATGCCAGCAGCACCATGTCCGGCGACATGCCGACCGCGAGGACGGTCAGCGCCGGTGCCATGGTAATGGCCCGCCGAAGGAACAGAGGGACCCGCATCCGCAGGAACCCCTCCATGATGACCTGGCCGGAGTAGGTGCCCACGCCTGAGGAGGAGAGGCCGGACGCGAGGAGCGCGGCGGCGAAGGCGAGCGCGGCGCCGCCTCCGACGATCCGGCCGAAGCCCTGCTGGGCGCTGCCGAGACTGCCGTCGAAGCCCCCGGCGGCATCGTGGAAGACGGCGGCCGCGACGCAGAGCATCGAGAGGTTGATCAGTCCGGCCAGGCTCAGGCCCAACGTGGTGTCGACGCGCAGTGTGCGCAGGGCGCGTCGGCGCTCGGCCGGGCCCTGCGGCGCTTGCCGCTGTGCGGTGAGGGCCGAGTGCAGATAGATGACGTGCGGCATGACCGTCGCACCGATGATGCCGATGGCCAGCACCACGGAGTCGGTCCCGTGGAAGTCCGGCACCATCCCCGAGGCCACCCCTGATGCGGACTGGCCGCCTGCGGCGGCCATGGTGTACGCGAAGCCCAGGGCGATGACGCCGAGCAGGAAGACGATCGCTGATTCGAAAGGGCGGTAGCCGCGACGCTGGAGGGCCAGTATTCCGAAGCTCGCCACGGCGGTGATCAGCCCGGCAGGCAGCATGGGCACGCCGAAGAGCAGATAGAGACCGATCGCCGCGCCCACGAACTCCGCCAGGTCGGTGGCCATGGCCACGACCTCGGCCTGTGCCCACAGTCCCACCACGGCCGGGCGGCGGAAACTGTCCCGGCAGAGCGTCGGCAGGTCGCGTCCTGTGGCCAGACCGGTCTTCGCCGACAGGTACTGGATGAACATGGCGACCGCACAGGCCGAGACGAGGACCCAGACGAGCAGGTAGCCGTGCCGGGCTCCCGCCTGGAAGTTGGTGGCGAAGTTGCCGGGGTCGACGTAGGCGACGGCGGCGACGAAAGCGGGCCCGTAGTAGGCGAGGCGGCGCCGCCGGACGGCGGCCCCCTGGGCGAGGGGTGGGGCTGGTGCGGAGATGCCGGTGCTCATCAGGGGCTCCTGCGAGTCGGAAAGGGGAGTGAGGAGGCCTGTTGGCAGGACCGAAGCCGCAGCAAACAGAATGTATGTACGTAATATCGTCATACAATACTGCGGCGTGCGGATCCGAGCAATGGAGTGGGATCAACGCGGTTCGCGCTCTTGGCTCCCGCTCAGTCCAGCGCGGTGCCGGACTCGGGTCCCCCGAGGGCCGCCAGCGCCCGGAAGCCCGCTGCGTACGAACGGTCCACATGCGTGGCGCAGGCGAGAACGGCCCGTTCGGCGTCCCGGTCGGCCAACGCCTCGTAGATGCTGCGCAGCTCGGCTCCCGCGGCACGCGCACGGCCCGGCGAGCACAGGGAGGCGCACATCAGTACGACGATCCGCGCCCGCAGTTTCGCCAGGGCGTCCAGTGTGACCATGACGCCGGCAGCACGCAGTAGCAGTCCGTAGAAGTTGTCCCGTGCATGCAGCAGGGCCGACGGGTCCGGCGGGAGTTCCGCCAGGTCCTCGAACTCCATCAGAGCGCCGTACAGGGCCCGGAGCTGGGAGTCGGAGGCGTGTGCGACGAACCGCCGCACCGTGACCTCCTCCAGAGCACGCCGGACCTCGTCGATCTCGGCGGCCTCCTCGGGCGAGGGCACGCACACCACGCATCCCTCGTCCACGGTGGTCAGCCAGCCCTGCTCGCACAGGTCACGGAGGGCCTGACGTACCACGCTCCGCGAGACGCCGGTGCGTCCCACGACCAGGTTCACGTCGAGCCGCTGCCCCGGAACCAGCCGAGACCAGCAGATGTCCTCGCGCACCGTTCGCAGGACGCGATCCCTGGAGGAGGCCATCACTGAGGCCGTCTCCAGGCGCGAGAAGGGCTTCCTTGCCCACGAGCCTTCGTGCTCCACGGCAGTGAGGCTACGGCCGGTTCGTCATACAATCAATGCCTTGTGTGGCGCGATTTCGACGTGTGCGTCCGCGTGGTGAGTTGGGTGGTCCTCACGGTCGTCACGGTCCTCGCGGTCGTCACGGGGAGGGACGGCTCTCCCCCCGGGTGCGCGCCCTCCGCGACCTCCTGGGCCCGCTCCAGCAGGCGAGTGCGCAGCATACGCCGCAGACGTACGACAGAGTCCTCGTTGAGGTGGTGCAACGGGTCGTCGTACGTGGTCAGCTCGATCCTCGCCCCCAGGGAGGCCAGGGCGCCGGCCGTCCGCTCGGCCCGCACGAGGGGGACGAACTCGTCCTCCTCCGCGCACAGGAGCACGACCTCGGTGCCGGTCAGCCCGCTTTCCGGCCGGGCGGACCAGGGCTTGGCCACCGGCCCGAGATGGCCCCCGGTGTGCAGGAACGCGCCCGCGCATGACGGCTGCTCCCGCAGCAGGTACTCGGAGAGCAGACAGGCTCCCTGGGAGAAGCCGAACAGCACCACGTCCCGTGCCGCCCATCCCATACGCTCCAGGTCGGCGAGGTGGGTGCGTACCGTCTCGAGGGCCTGGCCCAGGCGTGGCTGGTTCTCCTCCAGCGGCGCGAGGAAGCCGCGCGGATACCAGGTGTCGGCGTCGGCCCCCGGCACGACCCAGGCCACGCCCGGGAGGCCGACCCGATCGGCCTGTTCCCCCATGAAGGCCGGGCCCTGTCCGCGCCCGTGCACCGCGTAGACCACCAGCCCGGCCCGGTCGAGGGGCGCGCCGTGCAGCAGCGGCGGGCGCGCCAGGTGCGGGTTGTCGGGTGTGATGGTGAAAGCCGTCGTGTCCGGCTCGGGCGCCTCAGGCATCTCGGACCGCCTTGCCGTCTCGTGGTGGCTCCCCGGCCCATGCGCGGGTGAGCAGGTCGGTCAGTTCTCCGGCGCCGACCGGGACCGGGTTGTCCTGCGGCACGTACGGCAGGATCAGGCCGGCCGCCTCGGGGATGTCCTCGCGGCGCATTCCGTGGTCTGCCAGTGCGCGGGGGGCGTCGAGGGCTTCACGCAGCGCGTTCAGTCCGCTCACCGGCGTGGCACTGCCCAGGGCGGCGGCGATCCGGTGGGCCGCGTCCGGGGCGCCCGGCGCGTTGAGCTGCAGCACGTAGGGCAGCACGGTGGCGTGGGTCTGGGCGTGCGGCAGGTCGTACGCCCCGCCCAGCACATGACAGATCTTGTGGTGCAGCCCCGAGCCGGCGGAGGCGAAGGCCACTCCGGACAGGTAGCAGCCGTACAGCGTGGCGTCCCGTCCGTCGATGTCGTCCGGCTCCCGGACGATCCGGCGCAGCCCGTCCGCGACGGCCCGCAGGCCCTCCATCGCGAAGGCCTGGTTGACCGGATTGGTCCGCGGGGCCCACATCGAGTCGACGCAGTGGGCGATGGCGTTGAGTCCGGAGGCCACCGACAGACCGACGGGCAGCGACAGGGTGAGCTCCGAGTCGTACACCACGGCGACCGGGAGGACGGCGTCGTCGACGCCGGTGGTCTTGCGGGCGGCTTCCGTGAGTCCCCAGACGTTCGTTGCCTCGGAGCCGGCGTACGTCGTGGGCACCGCGACGATGGGCAGTCCGGTGGTGAGCGCCACGGCCTTGGCCAGTCCGGTCGTGGAGCCGCCGCCCACGCAGACGACGAGGTCGGCGCCGCACTCCGAGGCCGCGGCGCGGGCCGCCTCGGCCTGCTCCACGGGCACGTGGGGCCGTACGTCGGAGTGCCGCAGCACCACCGGAAGGTCCGCGGTGACGCGGTCGGCGATCGCGGATTCGGCCGGCGCGGCGATCACCATGACTCTGCGGGCGCCCAGGCGGGCGGCCTCCGTGGCGAGGTTGCGGGCGGCGCGGCCGTACCCGAAGAGGACGCGTTGGCCGAGCGTGATGTTCTTGAAGGTGAGGCTCACTGTTCGTTCCTGTCGGGGCGGGCGGGGACGATGGCGCGCGCCGGGGCCCGGGCGTGATGGGTGCGGCCCGGGCCCCGGGCGTGTGCGGGAGAGCGGAGGGGCGGGGCCCGTCAGTCGGTCGTGACCGGCTCCAGGCGCGCGAGGATGTCGTCCCGCTCGCTCTCGAACTGCGGCGGCAGCATGAAGTTCTTGCCGAGCTCCTCGGGAGACTCGTCGCAGTCCCAGCCGCCCTCGTCGTCGGTGACCGCCAGCTCGAACAGGGCGCCGCCCGGAGTCCGCACGTAGTGGGACTTGAAGTAGGTGCGGTTCTTCAGCTCGGAGATGTCGGTGTAGCCGGCGCCCTCGATGTCGAACCGGACGGCGGCCTGGTTCTCCAGGGTGTCGAGGTTCCAGGCGAAGTGGTGGTAGGTGCCCGCGCCGTAGCGCCAGGTGCCCTGCTCGTCGGAGCGGTTCCCCCGCAGCTCGATGAAGTTGCCGTACTCCTGGGTGCCGACCTGGAAGGAGGCCAGGTCGCCGTCCTCCTCGACCTTGCCCTGGGAGAAGAACGCCTCGTTCCCGAAGTCGACCATGCGGTCCTGGTCGTACACATGGATGCCCATGCCGTGGATGCCGTGGATGGCGGCCTCGGGGGACACGCCGTTGCCGGAGAAGCCCTCGCGCGGGTCGTTCTCGTTGCCGACCAGGACGTATTCGATGCCGGAGGGGTGGAGGAACGCGACCCGGCCCCGGCCGAGGGCCTCGAAGCGCCTGGCCTCGATGTCGTGCTCGCCCAGCCGCTTCACCCAGTAGTCGAGGGAGCCGGCCGGAACGGAGAGGAGAACCTCGCGCGCCTGGTTGGTGCCCCGCTTGCCGTACAGCCCCGCCTGGGCCCACGGGAACGTGGTCACCACCGACGACGGATCGCCGTTCGCGTTGGAGTAGTAGAAGTGGTAGATCGGCGTCGAACCGTCGTACAGCACGGTCTTCTTGATGAAGCGCATGCCCAGGACTCGCGTGTGGAAGTCCACGTCCTCCTGCGCACCACCCACGGACAGCGTCACGTGGTGGGAGCCGACGAGATAGGTCATTGCCCGGTTCTCCTTGTCTGGTAGCGCCGTGCCGGAAAGGAAGCTCCCAGCAGCGCCGCATGATTGTCATACGATATGACGGCCGAGGTCAAGAGAGGTCTCGCCGGTTACCCGCCATGGAGCTGCATGGCGGGGCTGTCTCGGCGTTGCGCGAGCCCCTGGTCTGCGCTAACGTGCGCCAGTAATTGTACGACAATCATACGGGGTGACAGTGAGCGCATCACTCGCCGACGACACGTACGAGGTGCTCATCGTGCGGTACGCCTCCCGTACGACGACCCGTGGTCAGGTCTTCCTCAACCACCACCTGTACGGCGAGCCGGACGGTCCCATCGGGATGGACTACTACGTCTGGATCGTGCGCAACGAGCGACGCACGATCGTCGTCGACACCGGCTACAGCGAGCTCGGCGGGCGCAACCGGAACCGGGGTCACCTCATCCATCCCGGGGAGGCGTTCAGCCGCCTGGGGGTCGAGCCGGCCGAGGCCACCGTGGTCCTCACCCACGCCCACTACGACCACGCGGGCAACGTGGACCTGTTCCAGGACTCCCAAGTGATCGTGCCGCGGACCGAGTTCGACTTCTGGACCGGCGACTGCGCGCGCCGCTTCCAGTTCCACCACACCGTGGAAGAGACCGAGATCGACCATCTGCGGACCGTCCACAAGCAGGGCCGCATGGTCTTCCACCACGGCCACAAGGAGATCGCCCCCGGTGTGGAGCTGATCGAGCTGGGCGGCCACTCGCCCGGACAGGCGATCCTCACCGTCAACACCAGCGAGGGCCTGGTGCTGCTCGCCTCCGACGCCACGCACTACTACGAGGAGTTGGAGCGCGACCTGCCGTTCCTGGTCGTGGCCGACCTCGAGGCGATGTACCGGGGATTCGACCACATGAACCAGCTCATCGCGGACCGCGACGCGATCCTCGTCCCCGGCCACGACCCGGCCGTGCTCGACCGCCACCGGCGGCTCGACGGCCCGATGGGCGAGTTCGTCGCGGTCATCGGAGGCGCGCCGAATGGCCGCCTCAACGGTGTTCAGAGCGGAGGAACGGCATGACCGGCACCACAACGCCGCTGGGCTTCATCGGCCTCGGCAACATGGGCGGGCGGATGGCCCGCCGCCTGGTGTCCGCCGGGTACGAGGTCCTCGGCCACGACACCCGCCCGGAGAACGTCACCGCGTGCGGGGCGATCCCCGCCGAGTCCGTCGCCGAGGTGGCGCGAAGGTGTGACGTCGTCCTTCTGTCCCTGCCGGAGAGCAAGGTCGTCGAGGCGGTGGTCCTCGGGGAGCGGGGTGTGCTGGCGGACGCTCGCGAGGGGCAGGTCGTCGTCGACCTGAGCACCTCGGCGCCCGCCTCCACCACGCACCTGCACGAACTACTCGCCCAGCGGGGAGCCACCCTGCTCGACGCCGGTATCTCCGGCGGCGCGGCGGCTGCGGAGAAGGGCACGCTCACCCTCATGGTCGGCGGGGACACCGCGACCCTCGACCGGGTGCGCCCGCTGCTCGCGGCCTTCTCCGCCAACGTCTTCCACTGCGGACCCGTCGGCGCCGGTCACACGGCCAAGCTGCTCAACAACTTCCTCAACGCCGTCGCCCTGTCGGCGACGGCCGAGGTGATGGTGGCCGGGCGCAAGGCGGGACTCGACCTCCAGGTGCTCCTCGACGTGCTCAACACCAGCTCGGGGGTGAACTTCGCGACGCAGAACCGCTTCCCGAAGATCATCCACGGCGACTACCTCAAGGGCGGCCTGACCAACGCGCTGATGATGAAGGACGTCCTCGCCTACGTCGACCTCCTCACGAGCCTCGGCGTCGCGAGCCCCAACTCCGCCGCCCCCCTCGCCTCCTTCGGACTGGCCCTGCAGCTGGGCTACGCGCAGGACATCAGCAACACCGTCGTCGACGCGATCGGCGACCTCTCCGGGCGCGTCCGCGTCCACGACGGCGCGTACGACGCCGGGAAGGACAAGTCGTGAAGCTCATCCACGGAACCACCCAGCACGGCCCCGGGAGCAAGACCGGCTCGCGGTTCACCGGCACCGTGCACGCCCACCTCACCATGCCCGCCACCGACGGCGTGACCATCAACACCGTCAACTTCGCACCGGGCGCCCGCACTTACTGGCACACCCACGAGCACGGCCAGATCCTCCAGGTGCTCGCCGGGAGCGGCTTCGTAGCGACCGAGCAGGACGGCGTCCGCCCACTGCGGGCCGGCGACACCGTGTGGTGCCCGCCGGGCGAGAGGCACTGGCACGGCGCCGCCCCCGATTCCTATCTGACCCACACGGCCATCTCGCTGGGGAAGACCGCCTGGGCCGAGGAAGTCGGCCACGAGCAGTACCCCGCTCCCGTCACCGCAGAGGACTGAGACCCCATGGCAACCGAACACCCGACCACCACGGCCGAGCCCCTGACCACCGACATCAGCCCTCAGGACGTCACTCACCGCGACACCTATGAAGCCGGCCTCGCCATCCGCAAGGCGGTCCTGGGCGCCGAACACGTCGAGCGCTCGCTGGCCAACGTCGGCGAGTTCGCCCGGCCGATGCAGGAGCTGGTCACCGAGTACTGCTGGGGCGCCGTGTGGAGCCGTCCCGGACTGGAGCGACGCACCCGAAGCCTGGTCAACCTCGCCATGCTGACCGCCCTGGGCCGCAACCACGAGCTCGGCGTCCACGTCAAGGGAGCACTGACCAACGGGGTGACGACCGAGGAGATCCAGGAAGTGCTCCTCCAGACGGCCATATACGTCGGTGTCCCGGCGGCACTGGAGTCGTTCCGTGTCGCCGAACAGGTGATCGGTGAGGTCAACGGCGATGCCTGACCGCGACGAGACTCCCGCCGCCCTGCCCGCCGTGGCCTTCATCGGCCTGGGGAACATGGGCGCGCCGATGTCCGTGCGCCTGGTCCGCGCCGGATACGCCGTGACCGCGTTCGACCTGAGCCGGGACGCCCGTGCCGCGTCGGCCGCCGCCGGAGCCGCTACCGCCGAGACCGCGGCGGAGGCGGCGCGAGGCGCCGAGGTCGTCGTCCTCATGCTTCCCGGCAGTGCGGTGGTGGAGGCGGTGCTCGGTGATCCTGCGGTGTCCGAGGCGCTGGCCCCGGGCAGCACGGTCGTGGACATGAGTTCCTCCGACCCACTGTCCACCAGGCGTCTGGCCGCCGTCCTCGGGAGCCGTGGGGTCACCCTCGTCGACGCCCCTGTCTCAGGCGGGGTCAAGGGCGCCGAGAACGGCAAGCTCACGATCATGGTGGGCGGCGCCGAGGGTGACGTCGAACGACTGTCACCGCTGCTGGCGACCATGGGCACCGCCCGTCGTGCCGGCCCGGTGGGCGCGGGACACGCGCTCAAGGCCATCAACAACCTGCTGTCGGCCACCCATCTGCTGGCCACGGCTGAGGGTGTCCTGGCGGGGGAGCGGTTCGGGCTCGACCCGGCCGTCATGGTCGAACTGATCAACTCCTCCAGTGGGCGCAGCGGTTCCACGGACAACAAGTTCCCCAACTTCGTGCTGCCCGGTACCTACGACTCCGGCTTCGCCATGAAGCTGATGGTCAAGGACATGCGCATCGCCGTCGACCTGGCCCACCAGCTCGGCGCCGCGAGCCCGCTCGCCGACCACGCCGTCGCCCTCTGGGAACGCGCACTCGAAGCCCTTCCCGACACCGCGGACCACACGGAGATCGCCCGCTGGGCGTTCGACGCTTCCGTGGAAGAGCTGGTGACCGGATGAGCGCGCCGTCCGAGGACGAACTCCACGATGTCGTCGTGGAGTTGCACGGCGCCTGGGACGAGCAGTGGCAGGCGGTGCTCGAACTCGCGCCCGAACTGCTCGCCGCGTACGTACGGCTGGCCGGTGTGCCCCAGCGCAAGGGGCACCTGGACCCCAGGACCCGCGAACTCATCTACCTGGCCGTCGACGCGGCGGCGACCCACCTGTACGCCCCCGGAGTGCGCCGCCACATCCGCCGGGCGCTGGACCTCGGCGCCACGCCGGGTGAGATCACCGAGGTCATCGAGCTCACGACGACCCTGGGCATCCACGCGATGAACATCGGTGTGCCGCTGCTCGCCGAGATCCTCGAAGAACGCGGCCTGCGCGACGGCCCCGGCGAACTCGACGCGTACCAGCAGGAGTTGAAGGAGCGGTTCACCGAGAACCGCGGCTACTGGCACGAGTTCTGGGACGAGATCCTCGAACTCGACCCGGAGATGTTCGAGGCCTACACCGACTTCTCGTCGGTGTCGTGGCAGCACGGCTCCCTGGAACCCAAGGTCAAGGAGTTCGTCTACACGGCCTTCGACTGCGCCTCCACCCACCTGTACGTGAAGGGGTGGAAGGCGCACATGAACAACGCGCTGAACTACGGCGCCACCGTCGGCGAGCTCCTGGAGGTCATGGAGATCGCTTCGGTCATGGGCATGCAGAGCGCACTCCAGGCCCTGCCGGTGCTGCGCGAGGAACAAGCCCGACCACTGCGACAGACGTGAGGCGGAAAGACATGACACTGCGCGGACTTGACGGGAAGGTCGCCGTCGTCACCGGCGCCGCAGGTGGCCTCGGACGGGCCACGGTGGAGCGGCTCGTGGCGGAGGGTGTGAAGGTCGTCGCCGTCGACCTCGAGGAGGCGGCTGCCAAGGAGGTGGCCGGGACCGCCGGCGGAGAGACCGTCGGCGTCGGCGCGGACGTGACGACCGAGGACGGCGTCGACTCCTACATGCGGGCCGCCGTGGACGCCTTCGGGCGGGTGGACCTGCACCATCTCAACGCCGGGATCGCCGGCTCCCTGGCCGACCTCGTCGATGTGTCGGTCGAGGAGTGGGAGAAGGTGATGGCGGTCAACTTGCGGGGCCCGTTCCTCGGCGTACGGGCCGCGTTCCGCCACTACCTGGAGCGCGGCAGCGTCGGGTCCGTCGTCGTCACCGCCTCGATCGCCGGCCTGCGCGGCAGCAACGACCTGCTGGCCTACACCACGTCCAAGCACGGCACGGTGGGTCTGGTCCATGGCGCCGCCGTCTACGGGGGCCCCATCGGCGTGCGGGTGAACGCCGTCGCTCCGGGGATCGTGCCCACGCCGATCTTCGGTGAGGCCGGGATGGCCGACATGCGAAGCCGGGCCGGCACCTCGCCGCTGAGGCGCGCGGGCCGGCCGGAGGAGGTGGCCGCGACGGTGGCGTTCCTGCTCAGCGACGAGTCGAGCTACGTCACCGGCGAGATCTTCTCCGTCGACGGCGGCGCCAGCGTGCAGAACACCAACCGCAGGGGCGGGGGAGCGGGGCTCTGGGACGTGGCGGTGACCGACGAGGCGCTCCTCGCACGGCACGCGGCAGGAGCCGCAGGGACGCAGGAGGCCTCCCGATGACGACGATGAGAGCAGCCCTGCTGCGAGGCTTCGAACAGCCCCTGACCGTCGAGGAGGTGGAGCTGCTCGACCTCGCGCCCACCCGTGTGCTGGTCCGCACCGGGGCGACGCCGTTCTGCTCCACCGACGTCACCAGCTTTCACGGCCGCCTCGGCAAGGTCCCGCCGACGATCCTCGGCCACGCCTCGGCCGGCGAGGTCGTCGAGGTCGGCAGCCAGGTCCGCGGCATCGAGGTGGGGCAGCGCGTCGTCGTCCCCGGCACACCCGAGTGCGGCCACTGCTTCTACTGCGGCATCGGCCGCCCCGACCAGTGCTCGGAGCTGTTCGACCTCGGCGGTGTCTACCCGGACGTCGCCCGGACCTCGGACGGCCTGAAGGTGAATGCCGCCGGATGCGTCGGCGGCTACGCCGAGATGATGAACGTATCGCAGAACCAGGTCTTCCCGGTCGACACGGACCTGCCCTGGGAGGTGCTCTCGCTCCTCGGATGCGGGATCACCACCGGGGTGGGGGCGGTCCTCAACGTCGCCCGCGTACAACCCGACGAGGTGGTCGCCGTCGTAGGAGCGGGACACCTGGGGCTGTGGGCCGTACAGGCGGCGCGTCTGGCCGGGGCCCGCGAGGTCGTCGTGATCGAGCCCCGGGAGGAGCGCCGCGGCGTGGCGACCAAGGCAGGAGCCACGGCCGCCGTCGCACCCGAGGACGCACTGGAGACCGTACGGGGCCTGACTCAGGGACGAGGGGCCGACAAGGTCATCGAGACGGCCGGGCCGCCCGCCGCACAGCGCCTGGCGCTGGAGATCTCCCGGCGGGCCGGCACCGTGGTGCTCTCCGGCCTGAAGGATGCGACCGGCGAGGTCACCTTCGGGCAGATCCCCCTCGCCGTGCAGAGCCGGCAGGTGCTCAGCACCCAGAACGGCAACGTCCGCATGCGCCGCGACCTTCCCGCGTACGTCCGCCTGCTCGAACGGGGCGCGCTGGACCCGTCGCCGGTCATCACCTCGACGTACCGACTCGAGGACATCAACACCGCTCTCGAGCGGTCCGAACGGCTCGAGGACCTCTCGGGCGTGTTCGTCTTCTGACGGGAGCCGAGATGAGAGCAGCGGTGCTGGAGGCGTTCGGCGCCCCCATGCCGGTCCGGGAGCTCCTCCTGCGTGACCCGACCGACCACGAAATACTGGTACGGACGGTCGCCGCGCCGTTCTGCTCCACCGACTGGCTCGGCTGGCGGGCGATGCGCGGCAGGAAACCGCCGGTCGTGCTCGGCCACACCGCGCTGGGAGTGGTCGAACGCTGCGACGGCCGCGGCGCCCATGCCCCCGGTCGCGGCTACGGAGTAGGTGACCTCGTGGTCGTCGCCGGGACGCCGCAATGCGACGAGTGCTTCTACTGCGGCATCGGCCGGCCGGACCAGTGCGCCCGTCTCTTCGACAGGCCCGAGCCGGTCATCGCCACCGACCCCATGGACCGCCCGGTCCGCGCGGCCGGTGGCGTCGGAGCGTACGCCGAGTTCATCCTCGCGGACCGCAGCCAGGTGTGGCCCGTCGACAGTTCGCTGCCCGCTCCACAACTGAGCCTGCTGGGCTGTGGCATCACCACAGGGCACGGCGCGATCGTGAACGTGGCGGAGGTTTCGCCGGGCGCGTCCGTCGCGGTCGTCGGTCTGGGGCACCTGGGGTTGTGGTGTGTGCAGGCCGCCCGGGTCGCCGGCGCCGGCCGGATCATCGGTGTGGACCTGCTGGCCGACCGCCGTGCGACGGCTGCCGGGCTGGGGGCGACCGATGTCGTGGACCCCACGGAGGGCGATCCGGTCGAGCAGGTGCGGTCCCTGACGGAGGGGCGGGGCGCGGACGTGGTCGTCGAGGCCGCGGGCCCCGAACAGGCGGTGCAGCAGGCGGTCGCCATGTCACGGCGGGCCGGGACGGTCGTGCTGACGGGCGTGCAGTGGGCGGAAGGCCGTATCTCACTTCCGCAGAACGCCCTCGCCATCCACGGCAGACGGATCCTGTCCTGTCAGAACGGCCAGAGCGTGATGTCCCGCGACCTGCCCCGCTGCTTGGAACTCCTGGAGAGCGGCGAATACGACGCCCGGCCGATCGTGACGGCGCGGTACACCCTCGACCGGATCAACGAGGCGCTGTACGCCTCCGGAGAGTTCCGCGATCTCAGCGGGGTCATCACAGTCTTCCGCCATCAACCACGTACGCAGGAGTGAGGGATCATGCCCCGCGCCCCGAAGCCCACGGCCTCGAATCCGACCTCGACCTCTCTTGCCTCGGCCTGGACCACCAGCCCCGTCGGCCGGATCGCCGCACCGCTGCGCGAGCAGGTCGTCACGGCTCTGCGCGAGGCGATCCTCGACTTCCGCCTGGAGCCGGGCCGGCGTCTCGTCGAGCGTGAACTCGTCGAGCAGCTCGACGTCTCCCGCACCACGGTTCGGGAGGCACTGCGGGAGCTGACCTCCGAGGGGCTGATCAAGGTCGTGCCCCAAAAGGGTGCCGTGGTCGCGGTGCCCACCCCGGACGAGGCGCGCGACCTCTACGAGGTCCGGTGCGCGCTGGAGACGCTGCTCGTGCGACGGTTCATCGAGAAGGCGCCACGTTCAAAGGTGTACGCCCTCGAAGCGGCGGCGGAGCGCTTCGCCGAGGTCGCCTCGCAGGACGACGCCGAGCCGCGTGACGTGCTCGACGCGCGGCGCGACTTCAACGCCGTACTGCACGACGGTGCCGGCAGCGAGGTGCTGCGGCAGCTGGTGGAGGGCGTCCAGGCCAAGGTGCGCGTCCTGGTGGTCAAGGGCATGTCGACGAACCACGCCGAAGTGATCCAGGAACTGCGCGACATCGTCGCCGCGGTCCGGGAGCGGGACGCGGACACCGCGGTCGAGATCTATGCCAAGCACATGCGGCGCGTGGCCGCCAACGTCCTTGAGGGCCTGAAGGGGATCCAGGACCGGTAGGGCCGCTCCTGGACGCCCTTCGCTGTCCCGATCCCCGGGGCGCCGCCTCAGTCTCCCCGCCCGGAGGTCACCGCCGCGAACGACTGCGCGGTGTGTTGTGTGTCCATGTACTCGCGAACCGTCCTGACCCGGTCGCCGGAGACCTCGTACACGTTCGCGTACCGGTTGTCGTAGCGACTTCCGTCGCGGAAGAAACCGCTCCCCACGGCCTCGGCGACGACCCAGTGCGCTTCGCCGACCAGGCGGGTGATCTCGATCCGCGGGCCGGTCGAGTCGAAGAGCGCGAGCATCTGTGCAAGGACCTTGACCAGGGTCTCCCCGTCCATCGGATCGCCGGCGCCCGGCAGGTCGTAGGACTGGATCGTGTAGGTGAAGTCCGGTGTGATCAGCTCGCCGAGACGGTCCCAGTCCTGGCGGTTGAGCGCGTCGACGAAGGCCCGGACGACGTCTTTGGGGCCGATGGCCATGGGAGTTCTCTCTTCGGTAGGGAGGGCGAGGTGGGTCTCAGAAGGTCAGTGGCTGGCCGAAGTGGAAGCGTGAGACCGACCCGTAGGTGACGTCCCACTTGGCGGCGATGTGCGTCTTGAACATCGCGACGTCCCGGTAGTACTTCTCCATGGGCGACCCGAGCCGTGCCGAGCTGGATCCGGCCGTGGAGAACGCCAGGTCGACGGCCTGGTTCGCCAGCTGGGCCCCCTGCAGGATCACGCCGCGCAGCCGGGCGTCCTCCTCGGGCGTGAACTCCTGGCGAGTGCGCTCCCAGCGCCGTCCCAGCTCGGTGTACTGGCGCATCGCGCCGAGCAGCAGAGTCTCGCCGGCGTCGATCTGGGCGAGCATTTTGCCGTACCAGCGATGGAACTCGGCGGAGTCGGTGCGCGGCATCATCGGCGGGAAGCTCGTCGGTCGGGTGGCCATGAGCTCGTCGAAGGCGTCGAAGGCCGCCCAGGCGGCGCCTATCTGGGTGGCGACGAGCTCGCAGTTGAAGAAGGCGAGGGTGCGGCCCAGGTACATCGGGTTGCGGTGCAGCCGATAGCCGATGGTGCCCGTGTCGCCCAGCGTGTGGTCCTTGAAGTCGTAGACCACGCTGAGGTGTTCGGGGACCAGCGCGTCCGTGACCTGGAGCGAGTTCGAACTGGAGGCCCGCATGCCCAGGACACCGCCCCAGTCGTCGAGGATCTCGTAGTCGGACCGCGGGACGATGTACGCGCGCAGCCCGAGCGGCTCGTCCCGCTCGGTGAAGGTATGGGCGACGAGCATCGCGTGGGTGCTCCACATCGAGCCCGAGCAGTAGTCCCAGGTGCCGGAGAGCCGGTAGCCGTGCGCGGTGCGGACCGCCCGGCCACGCGGGATGGTGCGGCCCGGCGCGATGAGGTCCTCCGCGAACAGCTCCTCCTGGGCCTGTTCGGGAAAGAAGGAGGCCACGTGCCAGGCGTGTCCGGCGCCGAGGACGAAGGACCAGCCGGCCCCCGGGTCGCCGCGTGAGATCTCCACGGCCACCCGGAGGAAGTCCTCCAGCGGCAGTTCGAGGCCGCCGTACCGCTTCGGGTGGAGCATCCGGTAGAAGCCGGCGTCGAGCAGCTGTTTGTGGATCGCCTCCGAGTAACCACCGAGCGCCTCGTGCTCCGCCTGCGCGGCCCTCAGGACCGGGCGGAGCCGCGTCGCCACCTCGAGAAGGTGGTCGACCGTGCCCTCCGCCGCAGGCTGGGGGGCGGAGTCTGCGGCGTACAGGCTTGCGCTCATCGGGCTCTCCTCTCGACACCGAACTTTGTATGACGATATTATAGGCATGCAGAGAACGGCGCTAGATGGGATCGCCGACCAGGAGATTGACTCTGGTGGCCGCCCCTCGCCTCCCTCTTTACGTCATTGTGCGATCGTCATACAGTCCCTCGCAGGCCCACATGTGCCGCTCCGGGACTTCAGAGGAGTTGGTTGTGATGTCCACGCCGTCATCCGTCGCCCCGTCCGGCTCCCGTCCGGTCACCGCGCGGGAGTTCCGCGACGTCATCGGGCGGTTCGCCACCGGCGTCACCGTCATCACGACGGAAAGCGGCGGCATCCGGTACGGCAGTACCGCGAGCGCGGTCAGCTCCCTCACCGACGATCCGCCGATGCTGCTGATCTGTCTCAACCGGAACTCGGCCACCGCCGCGGCGGTCCGCGACAGCGCCGCCTTCGCGGTGAACGTCCTCGCCGAGGACCACGTCGACCTGGCCACGCGCTTCGCCTCCCGCGTGGCGGACAAGTACGACGGGGTGCCGACCGAGACCGCTTCGAACGGCTCGCCGCTGCTGGTCGGCGCCATCGCCCACCTGATCTGCCGGGTCGCCGAGCAGGTGGAGGCCGGCACCCACTACGTGTTCCTCGCCCATGTCGAGGAGGCGATGTCGTACCCCGGCCATCCGCTCGCCTACTTCCGCGGCCGCTTCGGCCGGATGCAGACGGCGCCGGAGGCCACCGTCCTGCGCGAGGTCCGCGCCCGCGTCCTCGACGCCGGCAGTGACGTCGAGGAGGTCATCGACGCCGGGCGCTGGGCCGAGGAGTTCGGCGTGGAAGCGGGCCGCGTCCACCGCGCCCTGGCCGCCCTGGCCGACGAGGGGCTCATCCGGCGCCAGGCGGGGGAGTACCTCATCGCACCCGTCCCCGACTCGATCATCGACGAGGTCTACAAGGCCAAGCTCGCCATCGAGACGGGCGTCGCGGAACTGACCGTCGGCAAGGTGACCACCGACCAGCTGGCCCGGCTGCGCGAGCTGATGGAGAACACCCTCGGCTTCGTCAAGGACGGCCGGTTCACCGACCCCGAGGGCTGGGTGCGCGCCAACGAGCGCTTCCACGAGTACATGGTCGAACTCGCCGGATCCACGATCCTGCTCGACACCTACCGCCGCCTCTGCCTGCCGGGCCTCAACCTGCGCGCGCTCGACACGGCGAGCTACGCCTCCAGCTCCCTCCTCGACGACCACCGCCGGCTCGTCGAGGGATACGAGGCCGGCGACCTGGCCCAGGTCTCCGCCGTCCTGCGGCAACACGCCCGGCGCCCGCTGGAGATGCGCCGCGAGGACCAGCTTCGCCGCGCCGCCGACGCGAACCCCGTCGTCTGACCACGGCCACGCCCCGCTTAGGAGATTCGATGACCACAGCACACGTCGCCGCACAGCCCGGCCTGGCCGCGCCCTCGGAGGAGGAGCTCGTCGGACGGGCCCGGGCCATGCGCGAGGAGCTGCTTGCCCGCCAGGAGGAGGCGGAGCGGCTGACCCACCTCCCCGACGACCTCCACGAGCAGTTCGTCGCGAACGGCTTCTACGACATGTTCGTCCCGAAGACGTACGGCGGGCTCGAGGTCTCGCCCCGGACGTTCTTCGCGGTCTGCAAGGAACTCGCCCGCGGTGACATGGGCAGCGCCTGGTGCTTCGCACTGGCCGCGAACCACGCCCTCCACGTCGCTTCCTGGTACCCGAAGGAGGTCCAGGACCGGGCGTTCGGCGACCACGACTTCCGGGCCGCTTCGGTGTCCGCGCCGACGGTCAGGGCGAAGAGGACCGACGGCGGATACGTGCTCAACGGCGTCGTGGACTACTGCTCCGGCATCCCCCACTCCACCTGGTACCTCGGCCAGTGCATGGTCGAGCAGGAGGACGGCTCCGCCCCGGTGATGGGCATGTTCCTCGCACCCAGGGAGAGCTTCGAGCGCCTGCACAACTGGGGCGAGTCGACGGGCCTCAAGGCCACCGGCTCGGAGAGCATCCGCTTCACCGACGCCTTCGTCGAGGCCGAACTGGTCGTCGAGGACGCCAACATGATCGACATCCCGGTCAAGGACGGCACGGTCGGCTCCCAGCTGCACGGCAACCCGATGTACGCCGGACGCGGGCTGCTCACCTTCACCGTCTCCCTGGCCAGTCTGGCCGTGGGCGGGCTGTACCACGCCCTCGACGAGTTCGAACGCCTCATGCGCACCCGCAAGACCCCGCTCCCGCCCGTCCAGCTCCGCCTGTACGACGTGGACTACCAGCGGCACTACGGCGCGGCCTGGACGAAGATCAGGACCGCCGAACTGGCGCTGGACGGCGTCATCGCCCAGCACGCCGAGTACTGCCGGGGCACGGTCGACGGCAGCCGCGAGTACACCTTCGTGGACGACTGGAGTCTGGCCTGCGTGGTCCGGGAGATCATCATCCAGCTCTGGGAGACGCTCGAACACGACCTGCTGCGCGTCGTCGGCTCCGGCTCCATGCGTCAGGGCGAGCGGTTCGACCGGATCTTCCGCGACATGAGCTCGCTCCTCACCCACCGCAACCCGATGCTGCGCGAGCAGGCGTTCCGCAACACCGCCAACCTGCTCCTGGAGATCCCGCCGCCCGAGGCCCGCTGACTTCCGCCTCCTCTTCTCCCTGTTGGGCCGCCGTGAGACAGGACCGAGCATGACCGACACACCGCCCCATCTCGACGACCGGGTCGAGCCGATCACGATCCGCACCGGCTTCTTCTGGATCCCGGGCGAACAGATCCCCACCCCGCACGGCACCGTCCCGCGCGGACCGCTCTACGTCGAGTGGCTCGCGCCGCCCGAGGTCACCCGCCCCCACCCCCTCGTCCTCGTCCACGGCGGCGGCGGACAGGGCACCGACTGGCTCGGGACCCCGGACGGCCGGCAGGGCTGGGCGTACGATTTCGTGCGCGCCGGGTACGCCGTGTACGTCGTCGACCGACCCGGCCACGGCCGTTCGCCGCACCACCCGGAGGCGCTGGGCCCGGTGGCCCCGCCGCTGCCGCTGGAGTTCGCGAGCTTCCTGTTCGCGCCCCCCGAGGCCGCGGACGCGCAGACCCAGTGGCCCTGGGACCGCACGTTCGAAGGTGTGGAGTTCCAGCAGCTCACCTCGGCGATGGGCTTCTTCCTGGCCGACTTCGCCGAAGGGCAGCGGCTCGACGGCGAACGGCTCGCCGCGCTCCTCGACCGGATCGGCCCGGCGGTGCTGATCACCCACTCCGCCGGCGGCCCGGGCGGCTGGCTGGCCGCGAACCGGCGGCCCGACCTGGTGGCGGCGATCGTCGCGATCGAGCCGATGGGGCCGCCGTTCGCCGACTTCCCCGGCCTGGGCGAGATCACGTACGGCCTGACCTACGCCCCACTCACGACCGAACCGGCGATCGACTCCCCGCAGCAGCTGAAAGCCGACCCCGCCGGCCACCGCATACCCGGTCTCAGCGGCACTCCGATCGCCGTCGTCACGGGCAGCGCGTCCGGTAGCGCGGCCCAGTCCCCGCCGCTGGTCGAGTTCCTGTGCGACGTGGGCGCGGACGCCGAACAGCTCGCCCTGGAGGACGCCGGCATCGTCGGCAACGGCCACGGGCTGATCCTTGAGGCCAACTCCTCCGACACGGTCAAGCCGGTCATCGGATGGCTCGACGGGCTGGAGGCAGCGCGGTGAGGACGACCACACAGGAGCACACGGACCTGCCGGAGGAGGCGGTGCGCCGCCTGACCGAGGTGGTCGGCGCGGACGCCGTCCTGCTGACCGACGCCGAACGCGACACCTACCGCGACCCGTACTGGTTCCAGGGCGACCGCACCTACGACTCCTCCGCCGTCGTCTTCCCCACCTCCACCGATCAGGTGCGCGAGGTCGTACGGATCGCGAACGCGTACCGGATCCCCGTGTGGACCTCCTCCCAGGGCCGCAACAACGGCTACGGCGGCCCGTCGCCCCGCGTCCGAGGCTCCCTGCTGATCAGCTTCCGCCGGATGAACCGGGTCCTGGAGATCAACCGCGAACTGGCGTACGCCGTCGTGGAGCCCGGAGTGCGCTGGTTCGACCTCTACGACGCGCTGGAGGCCTCCGGCAACGGCGACCTGTGGTGCTCGATCCCCGACCTCGGCTGGGGGAGCGTCATCGGCAACTCCCTGGACAACGGGGTCACCTACGGCCCGAACGGCTCGGACTTCCAGAAGCTCTGCGGGATGGAGGTCGTCCTCGCCGACGGGGAACTGCTGCGCACCGGCATGGGAGCCATCCCCGGCAACCCGTCCTGGCACGTCTACCAGCGGGGCCTCGGCCCTGTCCTCGACCCGCTGTTCATCCAGTCCAACTACGGCATCGTGACGCGCGCGGGCGTGTGGCTCCAGCGCCGCCCGGAGGCGTACGCGCCGCTCTACCTGACCATTCCCCGGGACGACCAGCTCGCCCGGGCCGTCGACATCATCCGTGACCTCCGCCTCGACGGAGTGATCCGCGGGGTGCCGAACCTGCAGAACACCATCACCATGGCGGCCCAGTTCCCCGAACTGCTGGGGGAGTTCATGGGCGCCGAGGGACCGGCGAGCGAGGAGGCCCTGGACGGCCTCGCCGCGCGCACCGGCATCGGACGCTGGGGACTGCGCACCGCGCTGTGGGGAGACGGCCCCGTCGTCGAACATCAGCTGCGGCGCATCCGTGAGGCGTGGTCGGCCATCGAGGGCTCACGCGTCGACCACGACCGCACCTACCTGCGTCACGAGTGGGGCGAGCTGAACACCTTCATGGAGAAGGTCCAGGCCGGCATCCCGAGCATGGACCTGATGGAGGTCGTTCCGGAGTTCGTCGGTCACATCGGCTTCTCGCCGGTGGTTCCGCTCACCGGCGGCGAGGTGCGCCGCGTCGTGGACGTGATCCATCGGCTGGTCACCGACCGGGCGGGAACGAACTTCGTCTGCGCGATCTTCCCCATCAACGACCGCAGCGCCATCGTCGTCAGCAGCATCAGCTTCGACACACGCGACGAGAAGCAGGCACGCGCGGCGGCGGACACCGCGAAGATGCTGGTGACCGAGGTGGGGGCGCTCGGATACGGCGAATACCGCGCGCACCTGGACTTCATGGACCTCGCGGCCGACCAGTACTCCTTCAACGACCACGCGTACCGCCGCTTCGTCGAGCGGATCAAGGACGCGGTGGATCCGAACGGGATCCTGTCCCCGGGCCGGCACGGTGTATGGCCCGCCGCCTACCGGGCGGTCGGCGCGATCGACGGAAAGGCCGGCCAGTGACCGTGATCAAGGAAGTGAGCGGCCTCGTCGCCGTCGTCACCGGCGGTGCGTCGGGAATCGGCAAGGGCATCGCCCAACGGCTGGTGGCGGGCGGCGCCCACGTGGTGATCGCCGACATCGAGCAGGGCCCGCTGGACGCGGCGGCCGAGGAGATCGGGGCGGTGGGAGTGCGCACCGACGTCTCCGACGTCGCGAGCGTGCGGGCGCTGGCCGACCAGGTCGTCGACCGGTTCGGCAAGGTGCATCTGGTATTCAACAACGCCGGGGTGGCCCCGGAATCACGCATCGCGGACATGACCATCGAGGACTGGAAGTGGATCCTCGACGTCAACCTCGACGGCGTCATCCACGGCGTGCACGCGTTCCTGCCGCTCCTCAAGCAGCACGGCGAGCCGGCGTACATCGTCAACACCTCCTCCATGGGCGGCTTCGTCGCCGACATGCCCGGACTCGGGGCGTACGCCACGACCAAGTTCGCGATCATGGGCCTCACCGAGGCGCTCGCGCAGGAGCTGCGACGGGAGGACTCCACCGTGGGCGCCGCGGTCCTCGCACCCGGAACGGTCCGCAGCAACATCGCCCGGTCCTTGCGCACCAGGCCCGCGGGGGCGCCGAGCAGCGCCTTCGTCCAGAACGACATCTCCGACGACCCGGAGCTGGCCAAGCTGCGCTGGCTGGACCCGGTGGAGGTGGGCGACATCGTGCTGGCGGGCCTGGCCCGCGGTGAGACCCACATCGTCACGCATCCGGAGTGGTATCCGATGGTGGGCGAGCGAGCGGCGAGGATCGAGGCCGCGTTCGAACGGGCGGCGACGCTGCCGTAGAGGAACCGAGAACACGTCCGAGGCCCCGGCTCAAGTGAGCCGGGGCCTCGTTCACGTCAGCCATGAACCTCGGTGACGAACGTCAGTCGCGGTCCGCGAGATGCCGCAGCTTCTCCGGCCAGATCCCGTGTCGGCCCGGCGACAGGATGCCGTTCGGATCCACCGCGTCCTTGATCGTCTCGCAGAACCGGCGGTAGGCGTGGTCGTTGAAGGAGTACTGCGCGGACGCCAGGTCCATGAAGTCCAGGTGCGCGCGGTACTCGCCGTACCCACGCCGCCCCGCCTCCGCCACGAGCACCTTCAGCGCGTCGTAGGCCCGACGGCACTGCTCCGCGTCCCGGTAGTCGTAGTTGAGCCCGGTGACGTACAGCGCCGTCCGCTCGTTGATGATCAGCAGCCCGCCGGCCACATTGACCCCGACCTGCTCCCTGACGATCCGGTCGAAGAGGTCGACGACCTCCCGCACATCGCTGCCGACCAGGGGGATCGCGGGCGAGAAGCCGATATGGGCGACCCCCTCCGGAATGGCGTCGAGCAGATCGAGCCCGGGCAGACCCCCCTGGCACTTGTCGGGGATCGAACGGATCTCGTCGTACTCCTGCGGCCCGTACGTCCGCTCGAAGAGCATCTGGCCGCCGGGAACCTCGCTCCACGCCGCGCGGATCTTCGCCAACTGGTGCTCCACGACGGGGCCGTCCCCCCACAGCGCCCCGCGCAGCGCCCACCGGCCCAGCCCGGTGGCGTCGGCCATCTCGTTCAGGGTCTCCTCGCTGAAGGCGCCGTCGGCGCCCGCGAAGCGGCCCATCACGTCGGGGAACTGGGCCGCCAGCGTCACGGTGTTGTACATGCTCGGTACCCCGCGCAGCGTGCCGTCGAGGCGGAGCCGGCGGATGATGTCGACAGCCTGCTCCAGGTGCTCGTCCCGCGGCACCGTCAGGAAGAACGGGGCGTACGCCTCCGGGCGCGGCATCAGCCAGTAGCCCATCCGCGTCACGATGCCGAAGTTGGACTGCACGAACAGGCCGTCGAGCACCGGTCCGAGGCCGCGCTTGTAGGTGTGCCAGGACTTGTTGTCCGGGATGGCACCCATGCCCGTACGCAGCAACTCGCCGTTGGCCAGCACGACTTCCATCCCGCACGGAGCCATGAAGTCGGCGCCGTAGGGCTGGTAGGTGATCCCGCAGTCGAGGGAGTTGCCGATGACGCTGCCCCAGCCGAGGTCGGGGACGGTCACCATCAGATCCTCGTTGCCGGACTCCTTCAGCGCCTCGTACAGATCGATCCAGCGGACGCCCGGTTCCACCACCGCGTACGCCAGGTCGCGGTTGATCTCCAGGACACGGTTCATCCGGGTCAGGCTGACCACCACGGTCGCCTTCAGGCGGGGCGAGGAGCCGCCGTAGCCGTAGTTGCGGCCCTGCGAGGAGGTCCAGATCGGCACCCCGAACTCGTTCGCGATCCGGACGACCGCCTGTACCTCCTCGGCGCTGCGCGGCAACAGGACGGCGGCGGGGTCGTAGGTGTCGTCGTCGCGGTGCCAGTACTTGTCGCGGTACTGCTCGTGGAAGCGGCCCTCACCAAGGACGACACCGTCCTCGCCGAGCACGTCGACGAAGCGCCGCAGGGCCTTCTCGCCGAGGTAGGTACCGTCGTCGACGGCGGTCGTGTTCAGGTCCGTGTTCACGTCGTCGCTCATCGCGCGGCCTCCGTGACGGCTCCGGCGGGCGCCCAGGTCGCCGCGGCCTCTTCCAGCACGGAGCGCATCGAGCGCGGCGCCCGCCCGGCCAGCGTCTGGACCGCGTCGCTGAGGGAGGCCATGTGCCCGAGGCGGATCGCGCGGCTGAACGACACCATGTCGTCGCTGTTCCAGGGGATGGGGGAGGCGGCGATCGCCTCGGCGTCGTACTCGCGGGGCACACCCATGGAGTCGAAGATGGCGTACTGGTCCTCGTCGCTGATCGGCACGTACGTGACGTCGGTGCCGCTGATCTCAGAGATCATCGCGCACACTTGACGGTACGTCAGCTGCTCTGGCCCGGTGACCTCGTAGGCGCGGTCGTCCTCGCCGCGGCCGAGCAGCGCGCCGACGGCGGTGGCCGCGCAGTCGTCCCTCGACACGAAGCCGACCGTGCCCTCGCCCCAGGCACCGACCATCTGCCCCATGGCGACCGCGCCGGGCGCGATGAAGTAGGCCACCGCCTGCGCGTACTGCGAGTCGCGCAGTACGTTCCAGCGCAGTCCCGACTCGCGCAGCATGGCCTCGGTCGCGCGGTGCTCGACACAGACGACGGCGTCGTTCTCCTTGACGCCGGCGCCGACGATCGACGTGTACGCGAGGTACCGGACCCCGGCGCGCCGGGCAGCCTCGATGGCGTTGCGGTGGAAGCCGATCCGTGAACCCACCTGGGCGGTGGACACGAGCAGCATCCGCTCCGCGCCGGTGAAGGCCGCCTTCAGGCTGTCCGGCTCGGCGAAGTCGGCGTACCGCACGTGGACGCCACGGTCGGCGAAGGACCGCAGCTTGCCGGGCGCCCGCGTCGTCAGGATGACCTGGTCGGCGGGGACCGACTCCAGCAGCAGCTCCGCTGCGGTCTGGGCCAGCCCTCCGCTGGCACCGGTGATGAGGTACACGTGCACTCCTTTGGTGCTCGCCGACCCGGCCCGCCCGGGTGGTGCTCGCCAACCGTACTCTTTGTATGACGAGACGACAATCGCCCTCTCGCTCGAGCTTCTGGCGGATTTCCCCCAGTCCACGCCTCGGGCTTCGAAGAGATATGGCGGCGATTTGCCTCTGGACGCCGGTTTCCGTGACGCGCTACCGTCGGCCCCGCGTCGAAACATTGTATGACCAGACGACAATCACACAGGTGGGCATCCATCTGGAACCCGTTTGGACTCAGTCACCAAGTCAGGAGGGGTCAGTGCCGACCCACCCGCTCACAGCTGAACCGGACGCCGTGCTGGCGGTCGACGGCCTACGGAAGCACTTCGGCCCGACAGCCGCCCTCCAGGACGCCGCACTCCGTCTGTTCCCGGGCGAGGTGCACGCCCTCGTGGGGGAGAACGGCTCCGGGAAGAGCACGCTGGTCAAGATCCTCAGCGGGGTGCACCGCCCCGACACCGGCTCCATGACGGTCGGCTGCCGGCCCTTCGCCCCGCGCACCCCGGCTCAGGCACTGCGCGCGGGCATCGACACGGTGTTCCAGGAGGTGCTCGGTGTCGAGAACCGGTCCGTAATGGACAACCTGTGGCTCGGCGCGGACCGCCTGCTGCGCCCCGTGCCCCGTGATGCCGACCGCCGTACCAGGGCGGCGGACATCCTCGCCGCGCTGCTCGTCACGCCGCCCGAGCTGGACGCCCCCTTCGGCTCGCTCCAGCTCAGCGACCGCCAGGCCTGCGGCATCGCCCGGTCGCTGCTGCGCGACCCCAAGGTGCTGATCCTCGACGAGGCCACCTCCGCCCTCGACCACGACACCCGCACCCGCCTGTTCGCCCTGGTGAGACAACGGGCGGCGCTGGGCATGAGCATCGTCCTCATCACGCACCGGATGGACGAGATCCGGGAGATCGGCGACCGCGTCACCGTGCTCCGGTCCGGCCGCACCGTGGGCACCCTCGGCGCGGACTGGGAGCACGACGAGATGATCCGGCTGATGACCGGTGGCACGCACCTGGTGCAGGACACGGCACGCGCGGTCTCCGACCCCACCGCCACCGATTCGACCACCGCCACCGATTCCGCCACCGAGGCACGCCCAGTCGTCCTGAAGGTCACCGGCTCACGCCTGCGGCCGGGCGCGGAACCGTGCCGGGCGCAGTTGCTCCGGGGCGAGATCGTCGGGCTGGCCGGCCTGGAGGGCCACGGCCAGGACGACTTCCTCCGCCTTCTCGTCGGACACGGCGACACCGACGGCGTCGTACGGATCGAGGGAGACCGGGAACACCGGGTGACCGATCCCCGCAAGGCGCGGGACCTGGGCATCGCGTACGTGGCGCGGGACCGGCGCGGAGAGTCGATCCTGCCGTGGATGTCCATCCTGGACAACTTCGCCATCCCCACCGCCGAACAGGACGTCAGGAAAGGGCTGCTGTCCGAGCGCGCCGCCGAGACGCGGTTCCGCCACTACGTGGAGCGGCTCCGCATCAGGTTCGGCCGTACGTCGGACGCGATCACCACGCTGAGCGGCGGCAACCAGCAGAAGGTCGTCATCGCTCGCTGGCTGGCCGCCGACCCCGATGTCCTGCTGCTCAACGACCCGACAAGAGGAATCGACGTGGGAGCCAAACGCGACCTGTACCGGCTGCTGCGCGAGTTGGCCGGGCAGGGGCTGACCGTCGTCATGCTGTCCTCCGAAGTCGACGAGCACGTCGAGCTGATGGACCGCGTCCTGGTGTTCCGGGAGGGCTCGCTCGCCACGGAACTCACCCGGGCGGAGCTGAACAGGGAACGGCTCGTCGACGCCTTCTTCGGCGGAGCGGCGGTGACCGCGTGAGCACCGTCGACCACACCTCCCGCACCTCCGCCCAGGACCCCGACCGGCCGGCCCGGCGCACGGTCCCCACACCCCGGCGCACGCTCAGATCCCTGTTCGCACGCCACACCTACCTCTTCGCGGTCCTCCTGGCGGCCACGCTCCTCATCGCCAACCTCGCTCTGCAACCCCGCTTCGGAGTCACCTCCCAACTGGCGGCCCTGGCCCCGCTCGGTATCGCCGCCATGGCGAGCGTGCCCTCGATCATGAGCGGACGCGGCGGCATCGACCTGTCGGTCAGCCCGCTGATGACGCTGAGCGCTCTGCTCTACGCGACCCAGCTCCAGCCGGCCGGCCTCGGCGGATACGTCGCCCTGCCCCTCCTCATGGTGGCGGGGGCACTGGTCGGAACCCTCACGGGTCTGCTCATCGTCGTGGGCCGGCTTCAGCCGATCGTCGTCACCCTCGCGATGTTCTTCGTCCTCACCGGCGTCGACCTCAAACTCTCTCCCAGCCCCACCACCATCTCCGGCTCCTGGATGGCCGACTTCGCGGGGTCCATGGGACCGGTCCCGGGCGGCCTCGTCGCGCTGGCCGTCCCCGCCGCCGTCTGGCTGCTGGTCACCAGGGCGACGACATACGGCGGCCTGCTGCGCTCCGTGGGCGGCAACGACGTCACGGCGTTCACCAGCGGAGTCCCCGTCGGTGCGGTGCGCGTCCTCTCCTACTCCCTGGGCGGCGCCATGGCGGCGGTGGGAGGCCTCGTCCTCATCGGGCTGGCGTCCACGGCCGAGGCCGGCACGAGCACCTCCTACACGCTCATCGCGATCGCAGCCGTCTCCCTCGGCGGCATCCCCCTGCAGGGCGGGGGCGGCGGAATCGCCAACGCGCTCGCCGGCGCCGCCGCCATCTACCTGTTGCAGAGCCTGCTCGGAGTGCTCCAGGTGTCGCAGACGTGGCTCCAGGTGATCTACGGGGTCCTGCTCATCGGCGCGGTGCTCTTCGGTGCCGTCGCGGCACGCGAACTGAAGGAAGGGCGATGATGACCACGCAGCAAGGCTCGCTCGACAGGGCGCCCCTCGCCCCCGGCGGCGACATGTCGGCACCGGTGGCCGCGCCCGGTACCTCGGCCGGACAGCGGCTCCTCTCCCTCCAGCGACGGTTCCCGCTCGTCCAACTCCTGCTCACCGTGGCCGTTCTCGCGTGGGGCGCGGCCGTCATGCCGGGGTTCCTCGGACCGTCGAGCATGCGCTCGGTCCTGGTGCTCTGCGCGCTCACCGGCCTCGCCTCGATCGGACAGACCCTCGTCGTACTGATCAGGGGCATCGACCTGTCCCTCGCCGGGTTCATCGTGGCCGGGGCGGTGACGGTCACCCAGTTCGGCGACCTCCCCGGAGTGCCGCTGCCCGTCATGCTCGCCGTCGCCGTCGCCTGCGGCGCCGCCATGGGCGGTCTCGTCGGCTATCTGTGCCACCGCTTCGGCATCCACCCGATCATCGTCACACTCGCCGCGGGCTCGATCGCCGTCGGCGTGACCTCCGTCCTCAGCGGCGGCGGCACCGGGACGGCCGCCCCCGGCTGGGTGAGCCGCCTGAGCGCCCCCATGTCGTCGACCTTCGGAATCCCCGTGCCCCCCGTGGTGATCATCTGGGCATTCGCGATCGCCGTCGTCTCCGTCGTACTGCACCGAACCCGACCCGGACGCCGACTGCTGGCCACGGGGGCGAGTCCGGTGGCCGCGGACCTCGCCCACATCAGCACCCGGAAGGTCTGGGTCACGGTGTACGCCGTAGCGGCGGCCCTCGCGATCCTCGCCGGCGTCGTCCTGGCGGGCTTCGCGGGCAACGTCGACAACCGGCTGGGGAACCCCTACCTGTTCCAGAGCATCGCCGCCGTCGTCCTCGGCGGTACGGCGTTCGGCGGTCCCGGGAGCTACACCCGCACCACCGTCGGCGTCCTGCTGCTCACCTCGGTCTCCACCGTGCTCGTCGGCCTGGGCTTCCAGGAAGCCGACCAGCAGATCCTCAACGGCGTCGTGATCCTCGCCGCGATGGCGGTCTACGGCCGCGAGCGCAGGCTCCGCGACCAGGTCTGACGTCTCCCCCCTTCTCCCTCTCCTCTCTCCCGCTCTCCCTCTCTCCCTCTTCTGTTCCAGAAAGGTTTGCCATGAACAGATCCAGCTACGGGCACTCCCGCAGACGCGTCGTGGCGTCGTCCACCGGAATCGTCCTCACGGTCCTGCTCGCCGGCTGTGGCGGGGCGGGCGGCACGGTCGCCTCCAGCGCGACCGGCGGCGCGGCCGACACCCAGGGGAAGGCGGCCGCCGCCTGCGGCGAGGTGCCGACCATCGCGCCCAAGGACCCCGACGGAGCCGTCAAGGCCCTGCCCGCAGACCTGCAGAAGGCCTACAACGCCTATGGCGAGGACGTGTTCGCGAGCGCCTGGCGGGACAAGAAGAAGCTGGGCCACCCCGCGAAGGTCGGCCTCTCGTATCTGCCCGCCTCGAACGCGTTCGCCGCGTCCGTCGTCAAGCAGATGGGCACGAGCTTCGCCGCGGCCAAGGCCAAGGGCCTGGTCCAGGGCACACTCGTCAAGCGGATCATGACCGACCCGGCGACCATGACCCCGGCCGAGCAGATCCGCGGCTACAACGAACTGGTCGATTCCGGTGTCGACATCATCTACATCACGCCGCTCTCGGGCGACGCGATGGTCTCCGCGGTCGACGCGGCCGGCAAGAAGGGCGTGGTGACGGTCGCGCTCTCCTCGACCATCCGGTCCAAGTACGCCGTGAACGTGGCCGAGAACTCCTACCTGAACGTCGCCCGGCCGGCCGCCCTCGTCGCGAAGCAACTCGACGGCAAGGGCAACGTCGTCGTCGTCCGCGGCTTCCAGGGACTGTCGACGGAGACGATCGGCTACAAGGCCGTCAAGGACGTTCTCGCCGCATGCCCCGACATGAAGGTGCTCGGCGAGGTCAACGGCGCCTTCGTACCGCCCGTCGCCAAGGCCGAGCTGCTGAAGTTCCTCTCCAGCCACCCGCAGAAGATCGACATGGTCGCGCAGCTGGGCGTCATGGGATCCGGTGTCTACGCGGCCTTCGACTCGACCGGCCGGAAGGTACCCAAGGTGGTGGACGCCGGTGCGTCCGCCTCGTCGCTGGCCTCCTGGAAGAAGCTGGAGGCGGCCGACGGCTATGAGACCGCCGGTACGGGCGGCAACGGCACGCAGGAGGCGAAGGCCTGGTTCACCGTCGGGATGATGGTGATGGGGGGAGAAGGCCCCAAGGTCGGCACGATCACCCGCGAGCCGTCGGTGATCACCAAGGCGAACCTGGCCGACTATCTGCCCGCCGGCGCGACGCCGAGCGATCTCGGAGAGGTCATGGACGGGGAGGCGTGGATGCCTCAGGCGTACCTCGACAAGTTCTTCGATCACCCCGCCGCCCCGTCCGCGAACTGAGGACCGGGGACGTATGAGCGTGTCATCGAGTGGGAGCCGCCGGCAGCACGCCGGCGGCCGGCTCGCCGGCCGGACCGCCCTGGTCACCGGCGCCGCCTCGGGCATCGGACTGGCCACGGTGAGCCGCTTCGCCGACGAGGGAGCACGGGTCCTGGCCGTGGACCTGGACGCCGAAGGGACGGCCCGGGCGGTGGCCGGGATCGAGGGGGCGATCCCGGTCGGCGCCGACGTACGGGACAGCGGGCAGGTGGACGCCGCGTACGAACGCGCTCTCGCCGAGTTCGGACGGCTCGACGTCGCGGTGAACGCGGCGGGCGTCTCGGGCGCCCAGGCCGACATCTGCGATCTCACCGACGAGGACTTCGAGGAGGTCATAGCGGTCAACCTGGCCGGCACGTTCTACTCCGTGCGAGCCGCTGTACGGCTGATGCGTCGCAACTCCCCCTCGGGCGGGTCCGTCGTCAATGTCTCCAGCGTGGGAGCCCTCGCCAACTTCCCCCTGCCGGCCATGTACCCGGCATCCAAGGCGGGAGTGCTGGGGCTGACCCGTGCGGTGGCCGCGCTCGTGGCGGACGACGGGATCCGCGTCAACGCGGTGGCGCCCGGGGCGACGGACACCCCGATGCTGCCGGCGGACGTGGAGATCCGCCGTGCCGTCGTCGGCCTCGGGGTGCTGCGCCGGGCTGCCTCCGCGGAGGAGATCGCGCATACGATCCTGTTTCTCGCCGGCGACGAATCGGCGTTCTACACGGGCCAGACCCTGTCACCCAACGGCGGGTACGTCATGCACTGAACGCAAGCGCGTGTTCTGGACCGCGCGCGCCCTTGTCCCGGGCGGCGCGGCTCAGCGTGAGGCGGTGCTGAACGGCAGCCCGCTGGTCGCGGACAACCCCTCCAGTCCCGCGCGCTTCGCCTGCTCGACGTGGTGGTTCGACGCACGCACGGCGGCCTCGGGATTACGCGCCTCGATCGCCTCGACCATGGTGCGCAGTTCCTGCGCACTGCGGGCCGTGCGCCCCGGCTGGGCCAGTGAGGTGGCCCGCAACAGGCTGAGGCGGGCCTGGACACCGCCGAGCGTGGAGTGGACCGAGCGGTTGCCGCAGCCGCGCAGCAGGACGTCGTAGAACTGGTCCTTCGCCTTGAGGATCCGCAGGGTGTCGCCGTCGCCGCTCACCACTTCGGCCAGCTGTTCGAACGCGGTGCGCAGCTCCGCCACCTGGTCGTCCGACGCGACCTCGGTGAACCGGCGCACGGCGAGCGCCTCCAGTGCGGCGCGCAGTTCGTAGAGCTCCAGCGCCTCCTGGAGTGAGGGCACCACGACGACCGCACCCTTCTGCGGGATGGTCTTGACCAGTCCCTCGGCCGCCAGCTCGCGCAGAGCCTCGCGGATGGTGGTGCGCGAGACGCCGATCTCCTCGATCAGCTCGCGCTCGACCAGTCGCTGACCAGGCGCGTAGTGGAAGCTGAGGATGGCCTGACGCAGCACATCGAGCACCTGCTGACGCAGAGGTGCGGCGACCCGGCCGACCCGGGCGGCCAGATCGACGGTTTCGGCGGAGCTGCGGGGCGCTGGGTTGCCTGATGCGGTCACAGGATCAGGATACGGTACGGCCGTCGTACAACCCAGGGGCCCGGTGAGCCTGCGTGTGAATTTCGCGGACCGACCCAAGATGTTCAACGGCGTGACACATTGGCCGAGCGGTGGGGGAGTCACGTACGGCGTCGATGTCCGGACGCTTCGTGACGCGGTCGGTGCCCAGCAGGCCCGTGCCGAGGGCCGGCGCCACGGCGGCCAGAGCCCGGCGCGGGGCTGATCTGTCAGCGGATGGCACGGAATGTCTTCTCATCCTTGAGTATCGGCGAGTGTCGAACCGGTTCGATCTCGGGCGCCAGGAGAGCGACGCGGTTCGGCTTGGTCGGTGGGGGTCATCCCCTGGACCGGAGGAAACCGGACCTTCCGACGGCTGCGAAAATGCCGTCGAGGGTGTTGACAGTCGTTCGGCCAGTTCCTACCTTCACTTCACGCGAACCGGTTCGACGACCGGCTCACGATGCAAGTCCCACCCTCGACTCTCGCGGCCGGCGAGTACTCTCTCCCCCGAGGAGTCGAACCGGTTCGATCAAGGAGCCACCCGTGAACATCGGTGAGATCGCCCGCCGGGCCGGTGTCTCCCGCAGCACCGTGTCCTATGCGCTGAGCGGCAAGCGCCCGGTCTCGGACGCCACACGCCGGAAGATCCAGGAGGTCATCGACCAGCTGGGCTACCGGCCCAACGCCAGTGCGCGTGCGCTCGCCAACGGCCGGACCAGCACTCTCGGCCTGGTCTTCCCGCCGGCCGGCAACCACTACACCGGGATGCAGCTCGACTTCATCGGCAGTGTGGTGGAGGCCGCCGCGGCCTACGACTACGACGTGCTGCTCTCGCCGAGTGGTGTGGACAGCGACCGTTCCTTCCAGCGGTTGCTGGGGGAGCGCCGCGTCGACGGCGCGATCCTCATGGAGATCAGGCTGGCGGACGACCGGGTCGATCACCTGGCCGAGCTGGACTTCCCGGCCGTCGCCATCGGCCGTACCGCGCATCCCGAGGGCGGTTGGTGGGTCGGCCTGGACCACACCGCGCTCGCGGAGGCGTGCGTCCACCATCTCGCTGACCTTGGCCACAGCAGGGTCGCCTTCGTCAACCGTCCCGAGCAACTCCTGCGGGCGGGGTACGAGTCCGCGCACCGCGGCCTGGACGGCTTCACCAAGGCCGCGGCCGAGCGCGGGCTGACGGTGCGGACGTACTGCTGCGGGGACGACGCCGCCTCCGGCCAGGCCTGCCTGGAGCGGATCCTGCACGACGACCCGGCCACCACGGCCCTCGTCACGCTGAACGAGGCCGCCCTCGGCGGCCTCTACCGGGGGCTCGCCCGCGCGGGCCGCCATGTGCCGCGCGACTTCTCCGTCACCGGCGTCGTCGCCGCCCGGTGGGCGGAGACGGTGACCCCGCAGCTCACCGCGGCCGACGTACCGGCGGAGGAGATGGGCCGACGCGCCGTCGACCTGTTGGTGGAGCGGCTCGACCATCCCGACGCGCCGCCCCGGCACCATCTGCTCGTGCCTCCGATCTCCCTGCGGGCCAGCACCGGGCCGGCCGCCGCCGGTACCACGCCCTGACCGCACCCGCGTAGCTCTCCCCGACTCACTTCACCTCACCGACGCCCGTACCTGGCCACCGTGCCGTGCCCGTCCGCCCTCACCACCCCGTGCCTCGGCACCGGCATGCCCAGAACAAAGGAACCCTCGCGATGAACAGCTCCTCCAGACAGCGCCGTCTGACCGCCGCGGCCGTGACCGCCCTGGCCGTGGCCGTCAGCGCCACCGCCTGCTCCTCCGCCTCCGGCAGCAGCGACACCAAGAGCGCCGGCGGCGGCACGTACACCATCTGGGACCCGTACCCGCAGTTCGACAAGACCTCGGACTGGGCGAAGCTGCTGGACCGGTGCGGCACCAAGGCCGGGGTGAAGATCAAGCGGACCGGCTTCGACACCAGCGACCTGGGCAACAAGACGCTCCTGGCCGCCCAGCAGGGCAACTCGCCGGACGTCCTCATCGTCGACAACCCGGTGGTGTCCACCCTCGCCGAGGCGGGCGTGCTCACCACGACCGACGAGAACAAGCTGGACACCTCGAAGGTCGACCCCAACCTGCTCGCGGCCGGACAGTCGGACGGCAGGACCTACGGCACCCCGATCGGCGCCAACACCCTCGCGCTCTACTACAACAAGGCAGTTCTGAAGCAGGCAGGGGTCGACATCGCCTCGGTCAAGGACTGGCCGTCGCTGACGGCGGCGCTGGCGAAGGTCAAGAAGGCGGGCAAGAAGGGCATCACCTTCTCCGCGATCGGCACGGAGGAGGGCAGCTTCCAGTTCCTGCCCTGGTTCTGGGGCTCGGGCGCGCAGCTGACCCACCTCGACTCCACCCAGGCGGTGTCGGCGCTGTCCCTGTGGAAGGACTGGCTGAAGCAGGGCTACGCCCCCAACTCCGTGCTCAACAACACCCAGACGACCAGCTGGCAGGAGTTCGCGAGCGGCGACTACGCCTTCGCCGAGAACGGCACCTGGCAGCTCGCCAACGCCAAGAAGGCCGGCTTCGACTACGGGGTGATTCCCGTCCCGGCCGCCACGGGCGGCAGCGCGGCCGCCCCGACCGGCGGCGAGTTCGTGACCATCCCGGTCCAGAAGGACTCCGGCCGGTACGCCACCTCCGAGAAGCTGGTGACCTGCCTGACCAGCGGCGACAACCTCTACAACACCGACTCCACGCTGTCGTACGTGGCTCCCACCAGCGAGGTCCAGGACAAGCAGGTCGCCGCGAACGCCGAGCTCAAGCCGTGGGTCGACGCGGTCAAGGCGGCCAAGGGCCGCACCAGTGATGACCTGGGCACCAAGTACCCCAAGATCTCCGAGCAGATGTGGAAGGCCGTCCAGTCCGCCCTCAGCGGTTCCAAGTCGCCCAAGGACGCGCTGTCCGAGGCCCAGTCCGCGGCCCAGTAGGCCGACATCAAGGGCCGTCGATGAATCACACGACCAAGCTGCCGGACCACCGGCCCGCGCGGGTCCGGAACAGGGCGGCGGCCACCGCCCCGCCCCCGGCCCGTGGCACGACACGCCTCCGGACCGCCTCCACCCAGTGGGCCGCCTGGGCCTTCCTCGCCCCGGTGACCGTCTATCTCGCCCTCTTCTACGCCTATCCCCTCTACCGCAACCTCGACCTGAGCCTGCGGAACTACACCGTCCGCTCCTTCGTGCAGGGCGACGCGCCGTTCACGGGCCTGGCGAACTACCGCAAGGTCCTCGCCGACCCGGTCTTCGCCCCGGCCCTGCTCCACACCGCGGTCTTCACCGCCGTATGCCTGGTCTTCCAATACGCCATCGGCCTCGCCCTCGCGGTCTTCTTCAACCAGCACTTCAGGCTCTCCGCCCTCCTGCGGGCCCTGTTCCTGGTGCCGTGGCTGCTGCCGCTGATCGTGTCGGCCTCCACCTGGTCGTGGATGCTGAACAGCGAGTCGGGCGTCGTCAACGCCGCCCTGCACGCCGTGGGCATCGGGCAGGTGAACTGGCTGACCTCACCGTCCTGGTCCCTGACGTCGGTGATCGTCGCGAACATCTGGACCGGCGTCCCCTTCAACCTGGTCGTCCTCTACAGCGGCCTCCAGTCCATCCCCACGAGCCTGTACGAGGCCGCCGCCATCGACGGAGCGAACGCCTGGCAGCGCTTCTGGCGCGTCACCTTCCCACTGCTGCGGCCGGTGTCCGCGATCACCCTGCTGCTGGGTCTCGTCTACACCCTCAAGGTCTTCGACATCATCTGGATCATGACCAAGGGCGGTCCGGCGGACTCGTCGACCACCTTCGCCACCTGGTCCTACCAGCTCGGCTTCGGCAACCTGCTGCCCGCATTCGGCCCCGGCGCGGCCGTGGGCAACCTGCTGGTGATCGCCGCCCTGGTCTTCGGCCTCGTCTACGTCCGGGTGCAGAGAAAGCAGGCGCTGTCATGATCCGAAGCCGCAGACGCACGGGGACGAAGACCACGATCGGCGTCCTGCTGACCGGGATCATGCTCTTCCCGCTCTACTGGATGGTCAACGTGTCCTTCACCCGCGACCAGGACATGCGCAAGAGCCCGCCCGACCTCTTCCCCGTCCACGGCACTCTCGCCGGCTACCGGACCGTCCTCGACGAGCAACTGCCCTACCTCGGCACCAGCCTCGTCATCGGCCTGGGCACCGTCGTCCTGACCGTCGCCCTGTCCGCGCCCGCCGGCTACGCCCTCGCCAAGCTGCGCCCGCGCGGCGGCGGCCTGCTGAACTTCCTCCTGCTGGCCGCCCAGATGATCCCCGGCATCATCATGGCGATGGGTTTTTACGCCATCTACCTCCAACTCGGCCTGCTCCAGTCCGTGCCCGGTCTGATCGTCGCCGATTCCACCCTCGCCGTCCCCTTCGGCGTCCTCATCTTCACCGCGTTCATGAACGGCATCCCCGGCGAACTCCTCCAGGCCGCCACGACCGACGGCGCCGGACCACTGCGCACCTTCTGGTCCATCGTCCTGCCGATCAGCCGCAACGCCGTCGTCACCGTGTCCCTGTTCGCGTTCCTGTGGTCCTGGTCCGACTTCGTCTTCGCCAGCACCCTCGTCAACGGCGGCGTCCATGAGCCGATCACCCTCGGCATCTACCACTACATCGGCAACAACAACCAACAGTGGAACGCCATCATGGCCACCGCCGTCGTGGCCTCGCTGCCGGCCGCGGTCATCCTCGTCCTGGCCCAGCGCTACGTCGCCGCCGGTGTGACCGCCGGTGCCGTCAAGGACTGAGTCTCCCCACCTCCGGTACGACGGCTGACCCGACGGCGCGTCGGCCGACCGATGCCTCCTGCTCCAGAAACGAGTCACGCCACATGACCGCCGCCCCGCCCGGCCCGGCCTTCTCGGTCCACGACATCCCGTTCAGCACCTACGGATCCTGGTTCGACATCTCGCCCGTGGTGGCGGAGAAGACCTACGCCGAAGACCTCCACCTCGTCTCGCACCAGAACGGCATGCACGCCGTCCTGCGCCTCGCACCGCTCGACCCCGCGACAGGCGGGCGCGCCGAGACCCATGTCGAGGCGACACCGGGTCTGCTCAGCTGGATCGGCGACGGCGGACGCGTCGACCTCGCGTACGAGTCCCCGGACACCGTACGGCTACGGGGAAGCGGACCGAGCTTCGGAGTCTTCGCCGCCGCACGCACCCTCACGCCGTTCAGCGGCACGTACTTCTTCCACGACCCGGCCGCCGGCGCCCATGTGTTCACGTCGTACGAGACCGGTCGCCGCTACCGTGTGACCCTGTTGTCCGGAACCATCGTGGAGGCGGTCGGAGACCAGGCCCTGGGCAGCGCCGACCGTGGTGTCCGCGTGGCCGCGGACCCCGACGCGGCCTGGGAGATCGCCGTCGAGGAACTCGACACCGCCCGCCCGCCGTACAGCTCCGCGGCGACCTTCGACGACATCGTGGAGTCCGCTCGGGGCGCCTACGCGGACTTCGTCGACGCGGTGGCCCCCTGGCGCTCGCCCGCCACCCCGGCTGCCGAACTCGCCGCCTACGTCGTCTGGTCGGCGACGGTACGCCCGACGGGCCTGGTCACCCGGCCCGGCGTGCTGATGTCCAAGCACTGGATGGACAAGGTCTGGAGCTGGGACCACTGCTTCAACGCCCTTGCCCTGGCGCCCGGTTGCCCGGAGCTGGCCCTGGACCAGTTCCATCTCCCCTTCGACCACCAGGACGACAGCGGCGCCCTGCCCGACTCCGTCACCCACTCCGAGGTCCTCCGCAACTTCGTCAAGCCACCCATCCACGGCTGGGCCTTCGGCCGGCTGCGCCGCCGACTGCCGACACCCCCCGGCCGGGCCGAACTGAGCCTGGCGTACGCCCGTCTGGAACGCTGGACCGACTTCTGGCTCACCGCGCGCCGCGCCCCCGGCACCGAACTGCCCTACTACCAGCACGGCAACGACAGTGGCTGGGACAACGCCACCACCTTCGACCCCGCACGCGTGGTCGTCACCGCGGACCTGGCAGCCTTCCTCGTCCTCCAGCTGCACGAACTCGCCGCCCTCGCTGAGGAGTTGGACAGACCGGACGAGGCGGACCGCTGGACGCGGGTGGCCGACCAGATACGGACAGCGCTGCTGGACCAGCTCTGGACCGGTGACCGGTTCGTCGCCCGCGGAGCCGGCACCGGGGACACCTGGAGCAGCGCCGGCCTCCTCGACCTCATGCCCATCGCGCTGGGCGAGCACCTGCCCGACGAGGTCAGCGGCACGCTGGCCGACCACATCAAGGCCCACCTGACCCCGTACGGCCTGGCCACCGAACGGACCACCTCACCCCACTACCTCGCCGACGGCTACTGGCGCGGTCCGATCTGGGCCCCCGCCACCGTCCTCGTCGAGGACGGCCTGCGCCGCGCCGGACACCACCGGCTGGCCGACGACATCAGCGCCCGATTCCGCGCCCTGTGCGAGACCCACGGCTTCGCCGAGAACTTCGACGCCCTCACCGGAACGGGCCTGCGCGACCGCGCCTACACCTGGACCGCCAGCAGCTACCTCCTGCTCGCGGAGGCGTACGCGCACCGGGACGGCCACTGACCGGCCGCCTCCCTCACAGCCCCGGCGCCCCCACCGGCCCCGGTTCTTCCTCCCCCCTCAGGAGCCGCACGATGAAGTCGCTCTCCTCGCTCCCCGGACCGACCGCCCCCACCAGACGCCGGACGATCTCGTCCGTCGCCGTCCTCCTGACCGCCCTGGCCACGACCCTGATACCGGTGGCCCCCGCCGAGGCCGCGAACACCGGCGTCACCGTCGACTTCGCCACCGCCGGCGGCGCCCCGACGTACCACGCCTCCGGCATGATCTACGGCATGACGCCGAACGGCTCACTCCCGCAGGACCACTTCTTCAAGGACATCAAGTGGCACTTCATGCGGGCCGGCGGCGCGCAACTCAACAGCGGTGGCTACGGCAGCAGCCTCGCCGGCTACCAGACCCGCTGGAACTCCACGCTGGCCCAGTACAAGCGGACCGCCGCGCTGGGCGGCACGTTCGTCCTGCTCCCGCACGACCTGTGGGGCGCCGACGCCACCACCACCCAGGGCTGGCCCGGCGACAACGGTGACTGGACACTGTTCGACAACTTCGTCACCCAGCTCATCAACGACGTCCGCGCCAACAACATGACCGTCCAGTGGGACCTGTGGAACGAGCCCGACGGCAGCAACTTCTGGGGTCCCTCGCAGACCCGGTATCTGCAGATGTGGTCGCGGTTCTACGCCAGGGTCCGGGCCGCGTTCCCGAATCAGCTCATCGTCGGGCCCAGTATCGCGGGCCAGCCGAACTCGTCCAACACGTGGTGGACGACGTACCTGAACTACGTCAAGGCGAACAACGTCGCCCCCGACATCTACAGCTGGCACGACGAGCCGGGCGACCCGGTCACGGACGTCGGCCGCGCCAACTCCACCCTCGCCACGGCCGGGTTGACCAACACCCGCCCGTACCAGATCAACGAGTACGCCACCTTGTCCATGCAGTCCCCGGGCGGCGGCGCCTGGTTCATGGGCCGCCTCGAGCGGGCCGGTGCGGACGGGCTGCGCGGCAACTGGGGCGGGGGCACGAACCTGCACGACTACGAGGCCAACCTGCTCACCAAGAACAGCGCCGGCCAGTACCTGCCCCTCGGCGAGTGGTTCATGTACCGCTACTACGGCTCCCAGACCGGCAACATCGTCAACCTCGTCCCGGGTACCGGAACCGACGGCCTCGCCACCAAGGACAACACCGCCAAGAACGCCAAGATCCTGCTGGGCAGCAACGGCAACACCGGCACGGTCACCGTCAACCTCACCGGCCTGAACACCACGTCGGTGGTGGAGAGCGGCAAGGTCCGCGCGGTCGTCCAGCGGGTCCCCTACAACAACGGTGCCGCAGTGACCGGCCCCGAGACGATCTCCGACACCACCCTGAACGTCGGCGACAACACCGCCTCGGTCAGCATCCCCTGGAGCAATGCCAAGGACGGCTACACCGTCACCCTGCTCCCGCCGTCCAACACCACGATCTCCACGGTCGCGGTCAGCGAGAACAGCGGGCAGTGCCTGGACGACACCAACCTGAGCACCGCCAACAACACCCAGTACCAGCAGTGGAACTGCGAGGGCGGCTACCAGCAGATGCTCGACCTCAAGCCGGTGAGCGGCAAGACGAACACCTACACCGTCGTCAACGAGCTCAGCGGCAAGTGCCTCGACGTCTCAGCGGCGTCCACCGCCGACGGCGCCGCCGTCATCCAGTACACCTGCAACGGCGCCACCAACCAGCAGTTCACCCTCAACCCCGTCACAGCGCTCGGCCACGGCAACGACTACCAACTCGTCGCCGTCCACAGCGGCAAGTGCGTCGACGTCAGCAACGTCTCGACCACGGCCGGCGCGCTGGTCCACCAGTGGACCTGCGATGCGGCGAGCGCCCTCGGCACCAAGAAGAACCAGATCTGGCGCCTTCTGGGCAAGGGCTGATCCACCGGCGCTTCCCCGTGGGGCCCCCGGCCACCGGCCGGGGGCCCTGCCGCATGACCGGGCCGGCTGCGGGCACGGCCACGACGGGGGTGGGGGAGAAGACGGAGGTGCCCTGCCGGCTCCCCGGTTCGCCCGGGCGGCAGGGTGACAGCCGGACCGGGACCCGGTCAGTCGTGAACGTGTTCCGGACGGGCCGCCGACCTGCTCAGGTACGGCCTGTCCCGCTCGGTGACCGCGGCGATCGGTCCGGCGGCGCGGAGTACCGTGTCGAGGACGCGGTCCGGTTCGGCGGCGTAGCAGTGGGCGAACCACGCCATGTTGGCCTCGACCACGGCCCAGCCGCCGTCGGCGAGCCGACCGATGTCCAGGCAGACCGCACTGGGCAGAGTGGCGGCCATGGCGTCGAGTACCGTGCGGCCGAAGGCACGGCTTTCGGTGTCCAGGGGCGCCGGGTCGAGGCGTCCGTGGACGGCGTAGCGACTTCCGGTGACGGCCACCCCGTCGAGGACGAACAGCCGGTACTCGGCGGTGAACTCCACCACCCCGCTCACCAGGACCGGCGTGGAGCCGTCGAGCGCCCCCGGCAGGCTGGTCCCGTCCTCGTGCACGGCGGCGGGCAGCAGGTCGATCTTGGCCGAGGGCGGCTTGACGAAGGCTCGTTCCCGCAGCGCCCGGGCCTCGGCGAGGGTGGTGAGCCGTACCGAGCGCCGCAGGAGGGGGCGCGGTATCCGCGTCAGCCAGTCGTCGGCCGGTTCCAGCAGCCCGAGGCCCAGCGGGCCGGCAAGGTGCGCGGCGGCACGGGGGCCTCCGTACCAGTGCACCCGGCGTCCTTCGGCACGTGTCGCCCGGTCGGTCACGTCGTAGCCACGCCAGGCCGCTGCCCGGGCGAGGAGTTCGGCGGTCGAGGTGCGGGGTGGGGACAGCAGAAGGATGGGCGGGGCACTGGCTTCCATCTCGGCGACTCTAACGGACGTGGCTGCCGACCGATCAAGCGCCGGGTTCCCGCCGCCGTCGGCGAGCAAGGTGAAACGGCTTTCCGGCCGGTCGGTCCCTGTTCGATGGAGAGTGCATGACGACGAGTGGAATCAGTGTTTATCCAGGACGGCGGAATTTCCTCCGCATCACACGAGCGCACCATATTGGTCGCGACCCCACGAAATGTTTCTTCGCTCCCCGAAACAACGGTGAAGACCACGGCGGTTCCCGATGCCGGCCTGGGCGGGGCCGGGCGGTTCCCGCGATCATGCCGGTTTAAACCATGATCAAAATATCGTTATCTGCTTGAGATGTAAGCCCTCCGGCGGGTGGTGAGGCCGCCGTTTCCGCATGTGCGCGCTCCCGTAACGGTTGTCCGATCTTCGCCTGAAAACGCAGACAGGAGCGTTGCGTCGGCTGTTCGCGCCCCAGACGTGACATATCGCGGCCATGCCCGCGCAACATGGGGCTTCGCGTGTGCATCCCCGGCGCCCTGTGCAGGTGTGACCGTACCGAACCGGCCGACCGAACAAAGCTACGCGCGATGACCGAACCCGCCGTACGGCGGTACCGCAGTATTTCCCCCGGGGACCCTGACCGTCGTTGACGCCTCGTACGCGGCCCACCTACTGTCGCCGACAGCGGTGCAGAAAAGGAATGGAATATTCGTCGCAGCGGCTTTCTGCTCTGTCTCCGCTGTCGAACCAATAGCTGCCGTTTCAGGTTCTGGAGAGGAATTCAATGCTCCCCCACGCCGACAGGTCGACAATGGTCAGTGGCCTTCCTGAAGCATCGCGCAACACACGCCGCGGCGACCGGCGACACGGTGCCCCGCATCACGTCACCTGCATGGCGAGTCTGGACGCCGGCCTCAAGATCGAAGCGGCGAACGCCGACTTCTTCCGCCATGTGGCCCGGCCGTCCACGGAGATCTGCGGGCGCAGCATCTACGACGTCCTGCATCCGAGCGCCCGCAACATCCTCCCCAAACACTTCACCCATCTCTCGAACGGCCACGGCAGCCGCTTCGTCGAGAGAGTGGTCGCCATGCGCGGCCACGACCGTGTCTTCTCCGCGGAGATCACCGGCATAGCCGTCAAGGGGGAGGGAGACGACCTGTCAGGTGTCGTCGTCCTGATGAGCCCGGAGGACGAGCCGGCCGATGCGGCCGAGCTCCCCACCCAACCCACGCCGATGCTCACCGCCCTGGACGCCCGCATCCTGGAGGGCGTCGCCACCGGCGCCTCGACCATCCAACTGGCCTCGCGGCTCTACCTCAGCCGTCAGGGCGTGGAGTACCACGTCGGCCTGATGCTGCGACGCTTCAAGGCCCCCAACCGTGCCGCGCTCGTCTCCCGCGCCTATTCGCTGGGCGTCCTCACGGCCGGCAGCTGGCCGCCCCGTGCGGTGCCCGAGTACGTGAAGTGACCACGCGGCACCTCGCACCGCCGCCGGCCTCCCCTGACCCACCAGGGGAGGCCGGCGCCTTTCGGACGGCGGCCCCGGTCAGGTCACCGGGCCGCCGTCCGCACGTCAGCGGCGGTGGCCGCCGATGCCCTCGTCGTCCGCGTCCTGCCACGGCAGATGCTGGTACGGGCCGTCGCTGATCCGCACCACCTCCCGCTCACCCCAGCTCCCAGGGAACGCGGACAGGCGCATGCCGGCACCGGTGACATCCTCCACGTCCAGCTCCACGTCCACCTCCATGTCCAACTGGAACCGGTCGAGGTCGTTCATCAGCCTGCGCACGTACAGCGAGTCGCCATCGGCCAGCCGCAGCGACTCCAGGCTGCCCCGCAGTTTGACCAGGGCGCCGCGCAGATCCGCGAGTTCCGCGTTTCTCATGGATTTCCCTCCGCCTCCTCCGGATCGGCAAAGGCTCCCTCGCGCACGCCGACCCGGACCCGGACACATCACCGCCGCCCCCGGCGCGGTGTGGCCTCATTGAGTCGGCAGAACCCCGACGAGCGCAATACCCGACGCCTCCCCCCGGGCCATGTCTGGGCGTTTCCCGAAACACACCCCGCGACGACCGGGCCCGCGCCCCGCGGACCGGCACGCACCGGCGTGAATCTAGGGGCCGCCCTAGTCCATGCGCCCCTAGCGTGGGTAGCCCTGCGGTCCGCGATCCGCTGTCCGACCCCCGACCTGCCGCTGTGGACCGTCGATCACATCGTGCGCCGTGCGCATGCCGTACCCGACGTCTGCGGTCCACACAGGCTGGGCCAACAAGCTGGTGGAGTGGAATGAGCGAGTCAGAACGCACACGGTACGGGCTCAACGCCGCGCCCCAGCGGGCCATCGCCGTCGTCGGCCTGGCCTGCCGCCTGCCTGGCGCGGCCGACCCCGAAGGCCTCTGGCGTCTGCTGCGCGACGGTGACAGCGCTGTGCGTCCGGCTGCTCCCGCCGATCGTCCGTGGCCCACTCCCGCCTCCGCCGAGGACGGGAACGAGGTCGAGTCCGGCGGCGACAGGGACGAGCCCACGGACGGGGTACCTCGGTGGGGCGGATTCCTCGACGAGGTAGACCGCTTCGACGCGGGCTTCTTCGGTGTCTCACCGCGCGAGGCGGACGCCATGGACCCCCAGCAGCGCCTCGTCCTCGAACTGGCCTGGGAGGCACTGGAAGACTCCCGCATCATCCCCGGAGCCCTCCGCTCCACCAGCACGGGTGTGTTCATCGGAACCGCCCATGACGACTACGCCACCCTGCTCCACCGGTTCGGACCCGAAGCCGTCACCCACCAGTCCTTCACCGGCACGCACCGCGCTCTCGTCGCCAACAGGCTCTCCTACCTGCTCGGCCTGCGCGGCCCCAGCCTCACCCTCGACTCGGCGCAGTCGTCCTCGCTCGTGGCCGTCCACCTGGCCTGCGAGAGCCTGCGGAGCGGCGACAGCGACATCGCCCTCGCGGGCGGCGTCAACCTGCACCTCGCCCCGGAAAGCAGCCTGTACCCCCACCGTTTCGGCGCGCTCTCGCCCGACGGCCACTGCTACACCTTCGACGCCCGTGCCAACGGGTACGTCCGCGGCGAAGGCGGTGGCCTCCTCGTACTGAAGCCGCTCGACCGTGCCCTCGCCGACGGCGACCCCATCCGTGCCGTCATCCGGGGCAGCGCGGTCAACAACGACGGTGGTGGTGACACACTCACCGCTCCGGACCCCCACGCTCAGGAAGACGTCATCCGCCGCGCTCTGCGCAACGCCGGGACGTCCCCGCACGACGTCCAGTACGTCGAACTCCACGGAACCGGGACGCCGGTCGGTGACCCCGTCGAGGCGGCCGCCCTCGGTGCGGCCCTGGGCCGGGGAAGGCCGTCCGAGGAGCCACTGCGCGTGGGCTCCGTGAAGACCAACGTGGGTCATCTGGAGGGCGCGGCCGGAATCGCCGGCCTGGTCAAGACGGTCCTGGCCCTCCAGCACCGCGAACTTCCGGCCAGCCTGAACTACCGGACGCCCAACCCCGACATCCCCCTCGACACCCTCCGACTTCGAGTTCAGGACACCCACAGCGCCTGGCCTCGCCCCGACATGCCCCTCGTCGCAGGGGTGAGCGCCTTCGGCATGGGCGGGACGAACGCGCATGTGGTGGTGGAGGAGGCTCCGGCGGTCCCGGAGGAGGCTTCCGCCGATGTGGACGCGATGCCGGTGTTCGTGGCTGGTGGTGTGGTGCCGTGGGTGGTCTCGGGTCGTGGTGGGGAGGGGCTGGAGGGTCAGGCGGGGCGTCTGGAGTCGTTGGCGGGCGAGCTGCGTCCGGTGGACGTGGCGTGGTCGTTGGCGTCGACGCGTACGGCGTTCGAGAACCGGGCTGTCGTCCTGGGTTCCGGGACTGCCGAACTCGTAGCCGGGCTGGGTGCGTTGGCGGCGGGTGAGGTGGCCGGCTCGGGTGTGGTGCGGGGTGCGGTGACTGGTGCTGCTGACCGGGTGGTGTTCGTGTTCCCGGGTCAGGGGGCGCAGTGGGTGGGTATGGGGCGGGAGTTGTGGGATGCCTCTCCGGTGTTCGCCGCCTCGATGGAGGCGTGTGAGCGTGCGCTTGCCCCGCATGTGGAGTGGTCGCTGAGCGAGGTGGTGCGGGGCGGGGCTGAGCTGGCTGAGGTGGATGTGGTGCAGCCGGTGTCGTGGGCGGTGATGGTGTCGTTGGCGGCGGTGTGGCGTGCCTGTGGTGTTCAGCCGTCCGTGGTGATGGGGCACTCGCAGGGGGAGATCGCTGCTGCGGTGGTGGCGGGTGGTCTGTCGCTGGAGGATGGTGCGCGGGTGGTGGCGTTGCGGTCGCGGGCGATCCGGGCGATCGCCGGGCGTGGCGGCATGGTCTCCGTCCCCCTTCCCCTGTCGGACGTCGAGGAGCTGCTGGCCGGCTGGGAAGGCCGTATCGATGTGGCCGCGGTGAATGGTCCTGGCTCGGTGGTGGTGGCCGGTGACGCGGACGCGCTGGATGAGCTGGTGGCGCACTGCGAGGCGCGGGAGATCCGGGCTCGTCGTGTGCCGGTGGACTACGCCTCGCACACCTGGCACGTCGAGGCCATCGAGGACCAGTTGGCCCGGGTGCTGGCGGCCGTGGAGCCGCGCTCCGGTGAGGTGCCGTTCTTCTCCACGACCGAGGCGGAGGTCGTCGACACGGCACGCCTGGACGGGGGTTACTGGTACCGGAACCTGCGTCAGCGGGTGCGTTTCGCCGATGCCGTCGATGCTCTGGTGGAGCAGGGCTACGGCGCGTTCGTCGAGGTCAGTTCCCACCCGGTGCTGGGCATGGCGGTCCAGGAGGCCGCACCGGACGCGGTCGTGACGGGGACACTGCGCCGGGACAAGGGCGACGCCCACCGTTTCCTGACCTCCCTCGCGGAGGCGTGGGTGCGCGGTGTCCCGGTGGACTGGACGGCGGTCCTGGCCGGCCACGACGCCCGCACGGTCCCGCTGCCGACCTACGCCTTCCAACGCCGACGCTACTGGCTGGACGGCGGCGCGACGGCCCGTCGTCTCACCCTTCCCGTCGAGGAACTCGGCGAGTCCGAGGAAGCAGCCGCCCTCACACCTCCGCAGTTGCGCAACGACTGGGTGCAGCGCATCCGGGCCCATGCCGCCGCCGTGCTGGGGCATGCCACTGCCGCTGATGTCGAGGCGACTCTCACTTTCAAGGCACAGGGCTTCGACTCCGCGACCTCTGTCGAACTGCGCAACCGACTGGTCGCGGACACCGGGCTCTCCCTGCCCGCCTCTGTTCTCTTCGACCACCCCACTCCCCAGGCACTGGCCCGCCATGTGCGCGGTCTGCTCCACGGCGGCGGCGACACGGCTTCCGAGATCTCAGCGGATTCGAAGCCCGCCGCCGAGAACGAGCCCATCGCGATCGTGGCCATGGGCTGCCGTCTGCCCGGTGGCATCCGCACACCGGAAGAGCTGTGGGAACTGCTCTCCGGTGGCGGTGACACCATCTCCGGCTTCCCCACCGATCGGGGATGGGACCTCGACAACCTCTACGACCCCGACCCGCAGCGGCACGGGACCACGTATGCACGCTCCGGCTCGTTCCTGTACGACGCGGGCGACTTCGACGCCGGCTTCTTCGGCATCTCGCCGCGCGAGGCCGTCGCCATGGACCCGCAGCAGCGCCTGCTGCTGGAGACCTCCTGGGAGGCCCTTGAACGGGCCGGGATCGACCCGGAGACGCTACGTGAGCGCGACGGGGGAGTGTTCGTAGGACTCATGCAGCAGGAGTACGGTCCCGGGTTGCACCGAGCCCCCGAGTCGGTCGACGGATATCTCCTGACCGGCACCTCGTGCAGCGTGGCAAGCGGGCGGATCGCCTATGTCCTCGGCCTGCGTGGGCAGGCGGTGACCGTGGACACGGCGTGTTCCTCCTCGCTGGTGGCCCTGCACATGGCCGTCCAGGCGCTGCGCTCCGGCGAGTGCTCCTTCGCGCTCGCCGGAGGAGCGACCGTGATGGCAGAGCCCGGCATCTTCGTGGAGTTCAGCAGGCAGCGTGGGCTGGCGCCGGATGGTCGTTGCAAGCCGTTCGCGGCGGGTGCGGACGGTACGGGCTGGGGTGAGGGTGTGGGGGTGCTGCTGCTGGAGCGGCTGTCGGACGCCCGCCGTAATGGTCATCCGGTGCTGGCGGTGGTGCGGGGTTCGGCGGTCAACCAGGACGGGGCCAGCAATGGTCTGACCGCGCCCAACGGTCCTTCGCAGGAGCGGGTGATCCGTGCGGCGCTGGCGAACGCGCGTCTGAGCGCTGACCTGGTGGACGCGGTGGAGGCGCACGGTACGGGGACGACGCTGGGTGACCCGATCGAGGCGCAGGCCCTGCTGGCGACCTACGGCCAGGGCAGGGACCCGGAACGGCCCCTGCGGCTGGGCTCGTTGAAGTCCAACGTCGGTCATACACAGGCCGCCGCGGGCGTTGTCGGTGTGATGAAGATGGTGCTGGCGTTGCAGCACGGATTGCTTCCCCGGACGTTGCACGTCGACGAGCCGACGCCCCATGTCGACTGGTCGGCGGGGGAGGTGTCGTTGCTGACGGAGGCGGTGGAGTGGCCGGAGGTCGAGGGGCGTCCGCGCCGGGCCGGTGTGTCGTCCTTCGGGATCAGCGGGACGAATGCGCATGTGGTGTTGGAGGAGTCTCCGGCGCTGTCGGCGACGGCTTCCGCCGATGTGGATGCGGTGCCGGTGTTCGTGGTGGAGGGCGCGGTGCCGTGGGTGGTGTCGGGTCGTGGTGGGGAGGGGCTGGCGGGTCAGGCGGGGCGTCTGGCGTCGTACGTCGAGTCGGCGGACGAGGACGTCCGACCGGTGGACGTGGCGTGGTCGTTGGCGTCGACGCGTACGGCGTTCGAGAACCGGGCTGTCGTCCTGGGGGCTGAGCACGACGCCCTGATCCTTGGCACCAAGGCGCTCGCGGCGGATGACGGGGTGACGCCGTCCTCGGTGGTGCGTGGGCGGGCTGCTCGTGCTGCCGGTGATGTGGTGTTCGTGTTCCCGGGGCAGGGGGCGCAGTGGGTCGGTATGGGGCGGGAGTTGTGGGATGCCTCGCCGGTGTTCGCGGCGTCGATGGAGGCGTGTGAGCGTGCGCTTGCCCCGCATGTGGAGTGGTCGCTGAGCGAGGTCGTGCGGGGCGGGGCTGAGCTGGCTGAGGTGGATGTGGTGCAGCCGGTGTCGTGGGCGGTGATGGTGTCGCTCGCGGCGGTCTGGCGTGCCTGCGGTGTTCAGCCGTCCGTGGTGATGGGGCACTCGCAGGGAGAGATCGCTGCCGCGGTGGTGGCGGGTGGTCTGTCGCTGGAGGACGGGGCGCGGGTGGTGGCGCTGCGTTCGCGGGCGATCCGGGCGATCGCCGGGCGTGGTGGCATGGTCTCCGTCCCCCTTCCCCTGTCGGACGTCGAGGAGCTGCTGACCGGCTGGGAAGGCCGTATCGATGTCGCCGCGGTGAACGGTCCTGGCTCGGTGGTGGTCGCCGGGGATGCGGACGCGCTGGATGAGCTGATGGCGCACTGCGAGAGCAGTGACATCCGGGCTCGTCGTGTCCCGGTGGACTACGCCTCGCACACCTGGCACGTGGAGGCCATCGAGGACGAACTGGCGGACGTGCTCGCGGCTGTCGAGCCGCGCTCCGGTGAGGTGCCGTTCTTCTCCACGACCGAGGCCGAGGTCGTCGACACCGCCCGGCTGGACGGGGGGTACTGGTATCGGAACCTGCGGCAGCGGGTGCGTTTCGCCGATGCCGTCGATGCTCTGGTGGAGCAGGGCTACGGCGCGTTCGTCGAGGTCAGTTCCCACCCGGTGCTGGGCATGGCGGTCCAGGAGGCCGCACCGGACGCGGTCGTGACGGGGACACTGCGCCGGGACAAGGGCGACGCCCACCGCTTCCTGACCTCCCTCGCCGAGGCATGGGTGCGCGGTGTCCCGGTGGACTGGACGGCGGTCCTGGCCGGCCACGACGCCCGCACGGTCCCGCTGCCGACCTACGCCTTCCAACGCCGACGCTACTGGCTGGAGAGTACGGCTCCCACTGCCGCTGTGGCTTCCGGGCAGGAGGCCGTGGACGCCCGTTTCTGGGAGGCGGTGGAGCGGGAGGACCTGGAGGCTTTGGCGGGGACGTTGGGGGTGTCCGGCGGTGAGGCCCTGGCCGGTGTTCTTCCCGTGCTGTCGGGGTGGCGCAGGGAGCAGGTGGTGCGGTCGGCGGTGGACGGCTGGCGGTACAAGGTGGTGTGGAAGCCGGTCGCCCGTGACACACGCGCCGTCGCCCTGACCGGTACGTGGCTGCTCGTCGTCCCCCAGGGACACTCCGAAACCGAGCTCACCACCTCCCTCTCCGGCGGTCTGACGGCCCACGGCGCCGACGTACGAGTCCTTGAACTCACGTCGCGCCACGTCGACCGCGATGTCCTGACATCCGCGCTCGACGAGGCGTCGGCCGATCCTGCCGTGCCGCTCAGCGGCGTGCTGTCACTGCTGGGGCTGGACGAGGACCCGTTGCCCGACCATCCCGTGGTGACCACCGGGGCCGCGCTCACCGTCTCCCTCCTCCAGGTGCTCGGAGAGAAGGTGCTCGGAGAGACCGGGACGGACGTGCCCCTGTGGTGTGTCACGCGAGGCGCCGTGGCGGTGGGGGACCAGGAGCCGGTCACCCGGCCGGCACAGGCTGCGGTCTGGGGGCTGGGGAGGGTCGCGGCCCTGGAGTTCCCGGAGCGCTGGGGCGGGCTGGTGGACCTTCCCGAACGGCTCGACGCACGGGACACCGGTGCGCTCTGCGCCGTTCTGGCCTCGTCCGGTGACAGCGCCGAGGACCAGGTGGCCGTGCGCGCCAACAGCACCTTCGTACGGCGTCTGGTGCCGGCCCCTCGGTCGGCTTCCGGGCGGGCCACCGGGCGGCACTGGACACCGCGCGGTACCGCCCTCGTGACCGGCGGAACCGGTGCGCTCGGCGCGCACGTCGCCCGGTGGCTGGCGCGTGGTGGTGCCGAGGACGTGGTGCTGGTCAGCCGGCGAGGCAGGAGCGACGACGCGGGACTGAGGGAACTGGAGACGGAACTCGCCGCGCTGGGCGCTCGGTTGACCGTCACCGCGTGCGATGTGGCCGACAGCACGGCGCTCGGGGATCTGCTGGATTCCCTGCGCGCGGAAGGTCGTACCGTTCGCACGGTGGTGCACGCCGCGGGCGTCGGCACCCTCGGGGCGCTCACCGACCTCGGCATGGCGGAGTTCTCCGAGGTCATCGCAGGCAAGGTGGCCGGGGCGCAGCATCTCATCCGGCTCCTGGACCCGGCCGAGACCGATGCGCTGATCCTCTTCTCCTCGATCTCCGGTGTCTGGGGGGTCGCCGACCACGCGGCTTACGCGGCCGCCAACGCCTGCCTGGATGCCCTCGCCGAGTCCGCGCGCCGCACGAGCGGGCTTCCGGTGCTCTCGGTCGCCTGGGGTCCCTGGGACGGCGGCGGCATGATCGGTGAGGACATGCGCGACCCGCTGCGCCGCCGTGGCATCCCCGTCATCGCGGCGGAACCGGCGATGACGGCCCTCCAGGAGGCGCTCGACCACGACGACACGGTCGTCGCGGTCGCCGACGTCGACTGGGCACGTTTCGTGCCCGTCTTCAGCGCCGCCCGGCCCGCCCCGCTCATCGCCGCACTGGAACCGCAGGACGAGCCCCGAGACGCCGGGGCACAGGACGAACGGGGCACGGACGCGGCGGCGCCGAGCTTCGCGAAACGGGTGGGCGCCCTGCCCGCTTCCGAACACGACCGATTCCTGCAGGATCTCGTCCGGTCCGAGGCGGCCGTCGTGCTCGGTCATGACTCGGCGGCAGCCGTCGACGCCGCCTACGCCTTCAAGGAGTTGGGTTTCGACTCGGTCAGCGCTGTCGAACTCCGCAACCGCCTCACCGCCCGCACCGGTCTGAAGATCCCGACGACGGTCGTCTTCGACCACCCCACCCCGCTCGCCCTCGCCGCCCACCTCCGCCGACTGGCCCTCGGAGACCATGCCGAACGGGGGCAGGACTCTGAGTCGTCCGCGACAGCGGCCGGTTCGCGGGCGCCCTCCACCGACGACGACCTCATCGCCGTCGTCGGCATGGGGTGCCGTTACCCGGGCGGCATCACGTCCCCCGAGGACCTCTGGCGGGTCGTCACCGAAGGCCAGGACCTCATCACGGGCTTCCCCGCCGACCGTGGCTGGGACACGACCAGGCTCTACCACCCCGACCCCGACCGGCACGGCACCAGCTACGTCCGGCACGGCGGCTTCCTGCACGACGCCGGGGAGTTCGACGCGGCCTTCTTCGGAATCTCCCCGCGCGAGGCGGCGGCGATGGATCCGCAGCAGCGACTGCTCCTGGAGACGTCGTGGGAGGCGTTCGAGCAGGCCGGCATCGACCCGAGAACCCTGCGCGGCAGTAGCACCGGCGTCTTCACGGGTCTGACGGACCAGAACTACGGCACCCTGCTCGGCCGCGGCACCGAGGGCACCGAGGGCTACCTCGTCACCGGTGCCTCGACCGCCGTCGCCTCCGGTCGCGTCTCCTACGTCCTCGGACTCGAGGGACCGGCGGTGACCGTGGACACCGCGTGCTCCTCGTCGCTGGTCGCGCTGCATCTCGCGGTACGGGCCCTGCGGTCGGGCGAGTGTGCGATGGCGCTGGCGGGCGCGGCGATGGTCATGGCCGATCCGGCGCCGTTCGTGGGCTTCAGCCGGCAGCGGGGCCTCGCCCCCGACGGCCGGTGCAAGCCCTTCGCCGAGGCCGCCGACGGCTTCTCCCTCGCCGAGGGAGTGGGGGTGCTCCTGCTGGAGCGGCTGTCGGACGCCCGCCGCAACGGGCATCCGGTGCTGGCGGTGGTGCGGGGTTCGGCGATCAACCAGGACGGGGCCAGCAACGGCCTCACCGCGCCCAACGGCCCCTCCCAGCAACGAGTCATCCGCGCCGCCCTCGCCGACGCCCGCCTCACCTGCGGTGACGTCGACGTCGTGGAGGCGCACGGCACGGGCACCCGGCTGGGCGACCCGATCGAGGCGCAGGCCCTGCTGGCGACCTACGGGCAGGACCGTCCGTCCCGACAGCCGCTGCTCATCGGCTCGGTCAAGTCCAACATCGGGCACACCCAGACCGCGTCCGGTATGGCCGGCGTGATGAAGATGGTGCTCGCCATGCGCCACGGCCTCGTGCCGGGCACGCTGCATGTCGACGCCCCGTCCTCGCATGTCGACTGGTCGGCGGGGGAGGTGTCGTTGCTGACGGAGGCGGTGGAGTGGCCGGAGGTCGAGGGGCGTCCGCGCCGGGCCGGTGTGTCGTCCTTCGGGATCAGCGGGACGAATGCGCATGTGGTGTTGGAGGAGTCTCCGGCGCTGTCGGCGACGGCTTCCGCCGATGTGGATGCGGTGCCGGTGTTCGTGGTGGACGGCGAGGTGCCGTGGGTGGTGTCGGGTCGTGGTGGGGAGGGGCTGGCGGGTCAGGCGGGGCGTCTGGCGTCGTATGTCGAGTCGGCTGGTGAGGGTGTCCGGTCGGTGGATGTGGCGTGGTCGTTGGCGTCGACGCGTACGGCGTTCGAGAACCGGGCTGTCGTCCTGGGGGCTGAGCACGACGCCCTGATCCTTGGCACCAAGGCGCTCGCGGCGGATGACGGCGGTAGCGCGTCGTCCGTCGTGCGGGGTGCGGTGACCGGTGGCGTGGACCGGGTGGTGTTCGTGTTCCCGGGGCAGGGGGCGCAGTGGGTCGGTATGGGGCGTGAACTGTGGGACGTCTCACCGGTGTTCGCCGCGTCGATGGAGGCGTGTGAGCGTGCGCTTGCCCCGCATGTGGAGTGGTCGCTGAGTGAGGTCGTCCGGGGTGGCGGTGAGCTGGCTGAGGTGGATGTGGTGCAGCCGGTGTCGTGGGCGGTGATGGTGTCGTTGGCGGCGGTGTGGCGTGCCTGTGGTGTTCAGCCGTCCGTGGTGATGGGGCACTCGCAGGGAGAGATCGCTGCCGCGGTGGTGGCGGGTGGTCTGTCGCTGGAGGATGGTGCGCGGGTGGTGGCGCTGCGGTCGCGGGCGATCCGGGCGATCGCCGGACGCGGCGGCATGGTGTCGGTCCCGCTGCCGCTCACCGGGGTGGAGGAACTGCTGACCGGCTGGGAAGGCCGGATCGATGTGGCCGCGGTGAACGGTCCGGGTTCGGTGGTGGTCGCCGGTGACGCGGACGCCCTCGATGAGCTGATGGCGCACTGCGAGAGCAGTGACATCCGGGCTCGTCGTGTCCCGGTGGACTACGCCTCGCACACCTGGCACGTGGAGGCCATCGAGGCCGAACTGGCGGAGGTGCTCGCGGCCGTCGAGCCGCGCTCCGGTGAAGTGCCGTTCTTCTCCACGACCGAGGCGGAGGTCGTCGACACCGCCCGGCTGGACGGGGGTTACTGGTACCGGAACCTGCGGCAGCGGGTGCGTTTCGCGGACGCCGTCGATGCTCTGGTGGAGCAGGGCTATGGCTCGTTCGTCGAGGTCAGTTCCCACCCGGTGCTGGGCATGGCGGTCCAGGAGGCCGCACCCGACGCGGTCGTTGTCGGGACGTTGCGCCGGGACAAGGGCGACGCCCACCGTTTCCTGACCTCCCTCGCGGAGGCGTGGGTGCGCGGTGTCCCGGTGGACTGGACGGCGGTCCTGGCCGGCCAGGGCGCCCGCACGGTCCCGCTGCCGACCTACGCCTTCCAGCACCGCCGCTACTGGCTCGACCTCCCCGAACCCGCCCCCCACGGCGAGCCGGGCAGCCCCTTGGGCGACGAGGTGGACGCGCTCTTCTGGGAGGCGGTCGAACGCGAGGATTTGGAGGCACTCGCCGACACCCTCGAGCTGGCGCCCGAGCGGCGCGGGACGCTCGACACGGTGGAACCGGTGCTGCCCGTCCTGGCGGAGTGGCGTCGGCGCAAGCGGGAGAGCGCCCTGCTGGACTCCTGGCGTTACGCGGTGACATGGCAGCCGACCGGCGCATCGATGGCCACGGCCGGCCCGTTGGCGTCTCACTGGCTGGTCGTGTTGCCCGGCGCCGACGGGGCCGCCGATGGCACCGCCCAGGAACTCGTCGAACGGCTGCGGGGTCACCAGGAGGTCGAGGACGTCGTCACGGTCGTCTTCGACGGGGCGCGGGAGGACCGGGCCGCTCTGGCGGACCGTCTCCGTGCGGCCTTCGAAGAGAACCCGCTCCTCGCCGGCGTGCTGAATCTGCTTCCCCTCGCACCGCGCGGCGACCGTTCCGCCACCGAACCACGGCGCTCCGCCGTGCCCGAGGCCGTCACGACGACCTTCCTGCTCATGCAGGCGCTCACGGACACGGAGGTGGAGGCACCGCTGTGGACGGTCACCCGGGGAGCGGTCGGCGTGCACCCGGCCGCCGGTCCGCTCCCCGAGCAGGCGGCGGTCTGGGGGCTCGGCCGGGTCTACGGGCTCGACCATCCCCAGCGATGGGGAGGCCTCATCGACCTCCCCGCACCCCCTGACGACGAGCACGCATGCGCGGGCGCGGGCGCGGCACTCGGAAACCAGCTCTGGGAGCGGCTCCGTACCGCTCTGGCCGGCGACGAGGACGAGGACCAGTTCGCCGTACGCGAGGACGGACTGTACGTACGCCGCATGGTCCGCAAGCCGGTCGACGCCGAGGCCGACGAGCGGCGCACGGTCGGCTTCGCGGGTACGACGCTCATCACCGGCGGCACCGGAGCCCTCGGCGCGCACCTGGCACGGCGGCTGGCCGCGACCGGTGCCGGGCATCTGCTGCTCGTGAGCCGACGGGGCCCGGACGCTCCGGGCGCGGACGGACTGGAGAAGGAACTCACCGCGCTCGGCGCCCGCGTCACCATCGCCGCCTGCGACATCACCGATCGGGAGGCCCTGGCCGCCCTCCTCGCGGAGGTGCCGCAGGACGCGCCGGTCAACGCCGTGGTGCACGCGGCGGGCACCGAGCCGCCGTCCGTCGCGATCGGAGACACGGACCTCGACGCACTGCAGGACGTGATGCGAGCCAAGATCGCCGGTGCCCTGCACCTCGACGCGCTGCTCGGCGACCACCCGCTGGAGGCCTTCGTCCTGTTCTCGTCGGGCGCGGGTGTCTGGGGCGACGGCGGCCACTCCGGTTACGCGGCGGCCAACGCCTATCTCGACGCGTTCGCCGAATGGCGCCGCAGCCGGGGCCGTACGGCGACCTCCATCGCGTGGGGCGCCTGGGCCGGCGGCGGCATGGTCCACGAGGCCGAGGGCGACCGGCTGCGGCGCTACGGCGTGCCCATGATGGACCCCGAGGTGGCCGTGGGCGCCGTACCACAGGCCCTCGCACACGACGAGACGGTCCTGGTCGTCGCCGACGTGATCTGGGAGCGGTTCGCCGCGACCTACTCGGCCGCCCGTCGACGCCGCCTCTTCGACGAGATCCCCGAGGCCCGGCTCCTCGACGCGGCGCGGGTCCGCGTCGGCGCGGCGGATGCCGAGGCCGACGGCGGGCCGGTACCGGGTGCGGCGCGGTCGTTCGCCGACCGGCTGGCGGGCGCGAGCCGGGCGGAACAGGAACGGACCGTGCTTCACCTCGTACGCACCCAGGTCGCGGTGGTTCTCGGCCATGACGGGACCGGCGCCATCGGCCCCGGTCACGCCTTCCGCGATCTGGGGTTCGACTCCCTGACGGCGGTCGAGCTGCGCAACCGGCTGAAGGAGGTCACGGGTCTCGGCCTGCCCGCCACCCTGGTCTTCGACCACCCCACCCCGGCCGCCCTCGGCGAACGCCTGCTGTCCGAACTGGCTCCGCGGACGGCAGGGGCGGACGGAGGGGACCTCACGCCGCTCGACGCCTTGGAGGCGGCCGTCGCCGCCCTCGACCCCGCCGACGACGTCGCCCGCACCAGGATCACCACCCGGCTGCAGGCGCTGCTGTGGCGCCTGTCGGACGGCCCGGCGGAGAGGTCGGCCGACGGGGCCCCTGACGACGAACTGCTCGAGGCCGTCTCCGACGACGAGATGTTCGACCTGATCGACAAGGAACTCGGCCTCAACTAGACCGCCGGCGGGGCGGTGTACTCCCCCCTGGCCGCCCCGTCCGGCTCACCCTTCCCCTCGCACCACTCGCACCGAACGCACCGCATCGCACCGCACGACCCCGTCCGACCGCCCGGTTGCCAACGCCGCATGGGTGACTTCAAGCCTTCGGGCCTGCTCTAGGGACTGATGACGTTCATGGCTAACGAGGACAAGCTCCGCGACTACCTCAAGCTGGTCACTACCGACCTTCGGCAGACCCGCCGACGCCTCCAGGAGGTCGAGGCACGGCAGCAGGAGCCCATCGCCATCGTCTCGATGAGCTGCCGATTCCCCGGCAACGCGCACACGCCGGAGGACTTCTGGAACATGCTGGTGGCGGGCGTCGACACCGTCTCCGAGCTGCCCGCCGACCGAGGCTGGGACCTGGAGAACCTGTACCACCCCGACCCGGAGCACCAGGGCACGAGCTACACCCGCTCCGGTTCGTTCCTGTACGACGCGGCCGACTTCGACCCCGGCTTCTTCGGCATCTCGCCGCGCGAGGCCACCATGATGGACCCGCAGCAGCGGCTGCTCCTGGAGACCTCCTGGGAGGCACTGGAACGGGCGGGGATCGACCCCGGCACCCTGCGCGGCGAGAAGGCGGGCGTGTTCGTCGGCAGCAGCGACCAGGGCTACGGGGCGGCGGCCGCCCGGGCCCGGGACCGCGTCGAGGGACACATGCTGACGGGCGGCTCCGGCGCGGTGCTGTCCGGCCGTATCGCCTACACCCTCGGGTTCGAGGGCCCCGCCGTCACCGTCGACACCATGTGCTCCTCGTCGCTGGTCGCACTGCACCTCGCCGTCCAGGCCCTGCGCCAGGACGAGTGCCGCCTCGCCCTCGCGGCCGGCGCCACCGTGATGGCCGGCCCCCGGAACTTCGTGGAGTTCAGCAGGCAGCGTGGGCTGGCGCCGGATGGTCGTTGCAAGCCGTTCGCGGCGGGTGCGGACGGTACGGGCTGGGGTGAGGGTGTGGGGGTGCTGCTGCTGGAGCGGCTGTCGGACGCCCGTCGCCATGGTCATCCGGTGCTGGCGGTGGTGCGGGGTTCGGCGGTCAACCAGGACGGGGCCAGCAATGGTCTGACCGCGCCCAACGGTCCTTCGCAGGAGCGGGTGATCCGTGCGGCGCTGGCGAACGCGCGTCTGAGCGCGGACCTGGTGGACGCGGTGGAGGCGCACGGTACGGGGACGACGCTGGGTGACCCGATCGAGGCGCAGGCGCTGCTGGCGACCTACGGCCAGGACCGCGACGACCCACTGCGGATGGGCTCTCTGAAGGCCAACATCGGTCATCTCCAGGCGAGTTCGGGCGTCGCCGGCGTCATCAAGATGGTCCTCGCCATGCAGCACGGCGTCCTGCCGAAGCTGCTGCACCTGGACGAGCCGACACCGCACGTCGACTGGTCGTCCGGAGCGGTCGGACTCCTCACGGAGAACGAGGAGTGGCCCGAGACCGGCCGCCCCCGCCGCGCGGGCGTGTCCTCCTTCGGCGGCAGTGGCACCAACGCCCATGTGATCCTGGAGCAGGCGCCGGAACCCGACCCCGAGACACCGGAAGCGGAGAGCACCGACGACACCGTGGCAGCGCCGGTGTTCGTGGTGGACGGCGCGGTTCCGTGGGTGGTGTCGGGTCGAGGTGGAGAGGGCCTCGCCGGTCAGGCGGGGCGTCTGGCGTCGTACGTCGAGTCGGCGGACGAGGACGTCCGGCCGGTGGACGTGGCGTGGTCGCTGGCCGCCACACGTGCCGCCTTCGAGAACCGGGCCGTCGTCCTGGGCGCGGACCGAAACGAACTCCTCACCGGCCTGGGGGACTTGGCGGCCGACCGCCCGGTCCCAGGAGCGGTGACCGGACACTTCGACGTGGTACCCGACGGCACGGTGTTCGTGTTCCCGGGTCAGGGGGCGCAGTGGGTCGGTATGGGGCGGGAGTTGTGGGATGCCTCGCCGGTGTTCGCGGCGTCGATGGAGGCGTGTGAGCGTGCGCTTGCCCCGCACGTGGAGTGGTCACTGAGCGAGGTGGTGCGGGGCGGGGCTGAGCTGGCTGAGGTGGATGTGGTGCAGCCGGTGTCGTGGGCGGTGATGGTGTCGTTGGCGGCGGTGTGGCGTGCCTGTGGTGTTCAGCCGTCCGTGGTGATGGGGCACTCGCAGGGGGAGATCGCTGCTGCGGTGGTGGCGGGTGGTCTGTCGCTGGAGGACGGGGCGCGGGTGGTGGCGTTGCGGTCGCGGGCGATCCGGGCGATCGCCGGGCGTGGTGGCATGGTCTCGGTTCCGCTGCCGCTCACCGGGGTGGAGGAGCTGCTGGCCGGCTGGGAAGGCCGTATCGATGTCGCCGCGGTGAATGGTCCTGGCTCGGTGGTGGTCGCCGGTGACGCGGACGCGCTGGATGAGCTGGTGGCGCACTGCGAGGCGCGGGAGATCCGGGCTCGTCGTGTGCCGGTGGACTACGCCTCGCACACCTGGCACGTCGAGGCCATCGAGGCCGAACTGGCGGAAGTACTCGCACCGGTCGCCCCTCGTACCGGTGAGGTGCCGTTCTTCTCCACGACCGAGGCCGAGGTCGTCGACACGGCACGCCTGGACGGGGGTTACTGGTACCGGAACCTGCGGCAGCGGGTGCGTTTCGCGGACGCCGTCGATGCTCTGGTGGAGCAGGGCTACGGCGCGTTCGTCGAGGTCAGCTCCCACCCGGTGCTGGGTATGGCGGTCCAGGAGGCCGCACCCGAGGCGGTCGTTGTCGGGACTCTGCGCCGGGACAAGGGCGACGCTCACCGTTTCCTGACCTCACTCGCGGAGGCGTGGGTGCGCGGTGTCCCGGTGGACTGGACGGCGGTCCTGGCCGGCCACGACGCCCGCACGGTCCCGCTGCCGACCTACGCCTTCCAGCACCGCCCCTTCTGGTTCGAACCCGATACTCCGCAGCTCGTCGCCGCGGCCGGTGGTGTCCAGGACCCGGCGGACGCCGAGTTCTGGGCGGCTGTCGAGGAGCAGGACGTCGAAGCGCTGACCGGCGTGCTGGATGTCGCCGAGGACACGGGGCAGGAGGCACTGGCCCAGGCGCTGCCGGTGCTGTCGGCCTGGCGACGGGGCCGCCGTGCCGCGTCCACCCTCGACTCCTGGCGCTACCGTGTCGCCTGGCGGCCGACGGCCGAGCCCGCCTCCACGACCCTGGACGGGACCTGGCTGGTCGTCATCCCCGCCAGCCACGCGGGCACCGAACTCGTGCAGGTCTGTCTGGAGGGGCTCGCCGCGCACGGGGCCCAGACCGTTCCCCTGTTCGTCGACTCCTCCGACACCGACCGTGAGCGGCTGGCCGCCCTGCTGACCGAGACGGCCCAGCACAGCGGTGTGCACTCGACCCAGTTCGGCGGGGTGCTCTCGTTCCTCGGGCTCGATGAGCACCCGTACCCCGCACAGCCCGGACTCGCGGCCGGTCTGGTCGCCGGGCTGGCCCTGATCCAGGCGTGCGGCGACACCGGCGTACGCGCCCCGCTGTGGCTGGCCACCAGCGGAGCCGTCACCACGGGCGACAGCGACCCGATGCGCAACCCTGTGCAGAACGGCACCTGGGGCATGGGCCGGGTCGCGGCCCTGGAACATCCCGAGTTCTGGGGTGGCCTCGTCGACCTTCCCGAGAAGCCCGACGAGCGGACCGCCGCCCGGCTGTGCGGAGTCCTCGCCGACTCCGGCGCCGAGGACCAGGTGGCCATCCGCCGGACCGGCATCCTGATCCGCCGACTGGCCCGTGTCCCCGCAGGCGCCACGGGTGACGGCCATCGCGGCTGGACCTCGCGCGACACCGCGCTGATCACCGGCGGCACCGGCGGCCTCGGCGGGCACACGGCCCGCTGGCTCGCCCGCAACGGCACCGAGCACCTCGTCCTGGTCAGCCGGCGCGGCGCGGACGCACCGGGCGCCACCGAACTGGAGGCCGAGCTGCGCGCGCTGGGCGCCCGCGTCACCATCGCCGCCTGCGACATCGCAGACCGGGGCGCCCTGGCCGCGCTCGTCGAGCGGGTCGAGGCCGACGGGCCGCCCATCCGCACCGTCGTGCACACCGCCGGCGTCGGCATCCTCATCCCGCTGGCCACCACCACGCTCCAGGAATTCGCGGACGGCGCCGAGGCCAAGCTGTCGGGTGTCGCGCATCTGGACGACATCTTCTCCGACGACCGGCTCGACGCGTTCGTCGTCTTCTCCTCCGTCGCCGGTGTCTGGGGCAGCGGCGACCACGGCGCGTACGCGGCGGCCAACGCCTACGCCGACGCGGTCGCCGAGCACAGGCGGGCCCGCGGTCTGGCCGGTACCTCGATCGCCTGGGGCATCTGGAGCGACGAGGGCGGCGGCATGGCCCTCGAGATCGTGCAGGAGCAACTGCGCTGGCGCGGCATCCCCTTCATGGATCCGGCCCTCGCGGTCAGGGGCATGCAGCAGGTGCTGGACCGTGACGAGTGCTTCGTCGCCGTCGCCGACATCGACTGGGAGCGCTTCGTCCCCGTCTTCACCGCCGCCCGCCCCCGGCCCCTGCTCACCGAGGTGCCCGAGGTCGCCGAGATCCTGCGCGCCGAGGAGGACCGCCACGGGGCGGACGCGTCGGCTCCGGCGAGTTCCGGTCTCGTCGAGCGGCTACGGGGCCTGGCCCCCGACGAACAGCAGCAGGCCGTACTGGACCTGGTGCGCGCCCAGGTCGCCGGAGTGCTCGGGCACGGCAGCCCGAACAGCGTCGAAGTGGGCCGAGCGTTCCGGGAGTTGGGCTTCGACTCGCTGACCTCCGTCGAGCTGCGCAACCGCCTGAACGCCGCCACGGGTCTGCGTCTGCCGGTCACCGTGATCTTCGACCGGCCCACGGTCACCGCGCTGGCCCGCCACGTCCGCGAGGAACTGCTCGGAGACTCCGCGGCACTTCCCGTGCCCGCCCTCTCCGCGACCCCCGGCCGCGGGCCGGCCGCGGACGACGACCCGATCGTCATCGTCTCGATGAGCTGCCGCTACCCCGGCGGCGCCGACAGCCCCGAGGAGCTGTGGCAGATCCTCGCCGAGGGCCGCGACGTCATCGACGCCTTCCCCGACGACCGCGCCTGGGACCTGGAGGCCCTCTACGACCCGGACCCGGACGTCGAGGGCACCTGCTACACACGCGAGGGCGGCTTCGTCTACGACGCGGCCGACTTCGACCCCGGCTTCTTCGGCATCTCGCCGCGCGAGGCCATCGCAATGGACCCGCAGCAGCGCCTGCTGCTGGAGACCTCCTGGGAGGTGCTGGAACGGGCCGGGCTCGTCCCCGAGGAACTGCGCGGCACCCCGGTCGGTGTGTTCGTGGGTGCCGCCAACCAGGGCTTCGGCGGCCTGGACAACCTGCCCGAGGGCGTCGAAGGGCACATCGTCACCGGCAGCGCCACCAGTGTGCTGTCCGGCCGCGTCGCCTACACCCTCGGCCTCGAAGGCAGCGCGGTGACCATCGACACCGCATGCTCCTCGTCGCTGGTGGCCCTGCACATGGCCGTGCAGGCGCTGCGCTCCGGCGAGTGCTCCATGGCCCTCGCGGGCGGCGTCGCCGTGATGGTCGAGCCCATCGGCTTCATCGGCTTCGCCCGCACCCGTGGTGTCGCCAAGGACGGCCGCTCGAAGGCGTTCGCCAAGGCCGCCGACGGCATGGGCCTCGCCGAGGGCGCGGGCATGGTGCTCCTGGAGCGCCTCTCGGACGCCCGCCGCAACGGGCATCCCGTGCTGGCCGTGGTCCGCTCCACCGCCCTCAACCAGGATGGCGCGAGCAACGGCCTCAGCGCCCCCAGCGGCCCCGCCCAGCAGCAGGTGATCCGGGCGGCGCTCGCCAAGGCCGGGCTGTCGGCCGCCGACGTGGACGCGGTGGAGGCGCACGGCACGGGCACCACGCTGGGCGACCCGATCGAGGCGCAGGCGCTTCTCGCCACGTACGGACAGGGCCGGGACCCGGAACGGCCGTTGTGGCTGGGCTCGTTGAAGTCCAACATCGGCCACACCCAGGCCGCCTCCGGTGTCGGCGGTGTGATGAAGATGGTGCTGGCGCTGCAGCACGGGCTCCTTCCGCCGACGCTGCACGTCGACGAGCCGACTCCGCACGTCGACTGGTCGGCGGGAGCGGTGTCGCTGCTCACGGAGGCCGTGGAGTGGCCGCAGGCCGAAGGCCGTCCGCGCCGCGCCGGCGTGTCGTCCTTCGGAGTGAGCGGCACCAACGCGCATGTGGTGTTGGAGGAGGCTCCGGTTCTGCCGGAGGCCGAGTCGGGCCGTGCGGGTGCGGACACGTCACCGGTGTTGGTGGCTGGTGCTGTGGTGCCATGGGTGGTGTCGGGTCGCGGTGGCGAGGGGCTGGCGGGTCAGGCCGGGCGCCTGGCGTCGGTCGTCGGTGAATCGCGGCCGGTGGATGTGGCGTGGTCGTTGGCGGCGACGCGTACGGCGTTCGAGAACCGGGCCGTGGTCCTGGGCTGTGAGTCCGCCGACCTCGTGTCCGGGCTGGACGTGGTGGCTGCCGGCGGCGTCGTGGGCTCCGGTGTGGTGCGGGGTGCGGTGACGGGTGCTGCCGACCGGGTGGTGTTCGTGTTCCCGGGTCAGGGGGCGCAGTGGGTCGGTATGGGGCGGGAGTTGTGGGATGCCTCGCCGGTGTTCGCGGCGTCGATGGAGGCGTGTGAGCGTGCGCTTGCCCCGCATGTGGAGTGGTCGCTGAGTGAGGTGGTGCGGGGCGGGGCTGAGCTGGCTGAGGTGGATGTGGTGCAGCCGGTGTCGTGGGCGGTGATGGTGTCGTTGGCGGCGGTCTGGCGTGCCTGTGGTGTTCAGCCGTCCGTGGTGACGGGGCACTCGCAGGGGGAGATCGCTGCCGCGGTGGTGGCGGGTGGTCTGTCGCTGGAGGACGGGGCGCGGGTGGTGGCGCTGCGTTCGCGGGCGATCCGGGCGATCGCCGGACGCGGCGGCATGGTCTCCGTCCCCCTTCCCCTGTCGGACGTCGAGGAGCTGCTGGCCGGTTGGTCGGGGCGGATCGACGTGGCCGCGGTGAACGGCCCGGCTTCGGTGGTCGTGGCCGGTGACGCGGACGCGTTGGACGAGCTGATGGCGCACTGCGAGAGCAGTGACGTACGGGCTCGTCGCGTCCCCGTGGACTACGCCTCCCACACCTGGCACGTCGAGGCCATCGAGGACGAGTTGGCCCGGGTGCTGGCGGCCGTGGAGCCGCGTTCCGGTGAGGTGCCGTTCTTCTCCACGACCGAGGCGGAGGTGGTCGACACGGCTCTGCTGGATGGTGGTTACTGGTACCGGAACCTGCGTCAGCGGGTGCGTTTCGCGGACGCCGTCGATGCTCTGGTGGAGCAGGGGTACGGGGCGTTCGTCGAGGTCAGTTCGCATCCGGTGCTGGGCATGGCGGTCCAGGAGGCCGCGCCGGACGCGGTCGTGGTGGGCACTCTGCGCCGGGACAAGGGCGACGCCCACCGGCTGCTGACCTCCCTGGCCGAGGCTTGGGTACGTGGTGTCCCTGTCGACTGGACGGCCGTACTTGCCGGACAGGACGCCGGGAAGGTCCCGCTGCCCACCTACGCCTTCCAACGCCGGCGCTACTGGCTGGAGAAGACGGCTCCCGTGGCGGTTTCGGTCTCGGGGCAGGACGCGGTGGACGCCCGTTTCTGGGAGGCCGTCGAGCGGGAGGACCTGGAAGCGCTGGCGGAGACGTTGCGCGTGTCCGACAGTGAGGCGCTGGCCGGTGTCCTTCCCGCGTTGTCGGGGTGGCGTCGGGAGCAGGCGGCGCGGTCGGTGGTGGACGGCTGGCGGTACAAGGTGGTCTGGAAGCCGGTCGGCCGGGACGTCCGGGACGCGGCCCTGACCGGCGTCTGGCTGCTCGTCGTCCCACGGGGACACCAGGACACCGCACTGGTCACCGCCCTCTCCGACGGGCTGGCCGCCCACGGCGCCGAGGTGACCACCCTGGAGGTGGCCGCCGGTGTCGGCCGGGAGCAGCTCACCGCACTGCTCGGTACCGTCGTGAGCGACGACGACGCTGCCCGTCCGGCCGGGGTGCTGTCGCTGCTGGCGCTGGACGAGTCGACGTACGCGCCGGGCAGTGCCCTCGACAACGGGCTCGCCCTGACCACCGCCCTGGTGCAGGCGCTCGGCGACGCGGGTGTGGCCGCGCCGCTGTGGATCGCCACCCGGGGCGCGGTGTCCACGGGCCGTGCCGACCGGCTCGCCTCGCCCGTCCAGGCGCAGGCGTGGGGGCTCGGCCGGATCGCCGCTCTGGAGTATCCGCAGCGCTTCGGCGGGCTGGTGGACCTGCCGCCGGAGCTGGACGACCGGGCCCTTGGCCGGTTGGTCGCCGCCCTGTCCGGCGCCGCCGAGGAGGACCAGGTGGCCGTTCGGGGTTCCGGGCTGTTCACACGGAGGCTGGAGCGGGCGGCCACGCCACCCGACGCCGCGTCCACCGGCTGGGAGCCGAACGGCACCGTGCTGGTGACCGGGGGCACTGGAGGCGTCGGGGCCCACGTCGCCCGCTGGCTGGCCCGTAACGGCGCCGGTCATCTGCTGCTGGCCGGACGCCGGGGCCCGGACACGCCCGGCGCGGCCGAGCTGGAGGCCGAGCTGACCGCACTCGGCGCCCGCGTCACGCTCGCCGCGTGCGACGCGGCCGACCGGGACCAACTGGCCGCGCTGCTGGCCGCCGTACCCGAGGACCAGCCGCTCACCGCGGTCGTGCACGCGGCCGGGGTGCTCGACGACGGAGTGCTCGACGGCCTCACCCCCGAGCGCGCGGAGACCGTGCTGCGGCCCAAGGTGGCGGCCGCACTGCATCTGCACGAGCTGACCCGGGACCTGGAACTGAACGCGTTCGTGCTGTTCTCCTCGCTCGCCGGCACCCTCGGCGGCCCCGGGCAGGGCAGTTACGCCGCGGCCAACGCCTTCCTCGACGCGCTCGCCCGGCAGCGGCACGCCGACGGGCTGCCCGCCACGTCGGTCGCGTGGGGTGCCTGGGGCGGCGGCGGTCTGGCATCCGGTGAGACCGGTGAGCGGCTGGCCCGCTCCGGCATGCCCGCCATGGACCCCGAGCAGGCCCTGACCGGGCTCCAGCAGGCCGTGTCGGCAGGGGAACCCGTGCTGGCCCTGGCCGACGTACGGTGGGAGACGTACGCGTTCGCCCACTCCGACCGTGCCCCGCGGGTCCTCGCCGACCTCCCCGAGGTACGGGACGCCCTCGCGGCGCGGACCGTACCCGCGGCGGACGGTGGTGACGGCAACGCGCTCACGGCGCGTCTCGCGGGCCTTCCGTACGACGAGCAGCGGCGCGAACTCCTCGGATTGGTGCGGACCCTGGCCGCCGCGGCGCTGGGCTACTCCGGCGCCGACCAGGTCGACGAGGAGCGGGCCTTCCGCGACCTCGGCTTCGACTCGCTCACCGCGGTGGCCCTGCGCAACACCATCGCCGAGAGCACCGGCCTGCGGCTGCCGGTCACCCTGGTCTTCGACCACCCGACCGCCGTCGCCCTCGCCGCGAAACTGCACGCCGACCTGTTCGGCGCCGTCGTCCCGCCCGGCGCGACCGGCGCGACGGCGGCCGTCGCGCCCCGGCCGGCCGCGACGGACGACGACCCGGTGGTGATCGTGTCGATGGGCTGCCGCTACCCCGGCGGGGTGGACGGCCCGGAGGAGCTGTGGAGGCTGCTCGCGCGGGGCGGCGACGCCGTGTCCGCCTTCCCGGAGGACCGTGGCTGGGACCTCAAGGGCGCCTTCGACCCCGACCCGGACCGTCCGGGCACCTTCTACGCCCGCGGTGGCGGATTCCTGTACGACGCGCACCACTTCGACCCGGAGTTCTTCGGGATGAGCCCGCGTGAGGCGCTGGCGGTGGACCCGCAGCAGCGGCTGCTGCTGGAGACGTCGTGGGAGGTGTTCGAGCGGGCCGGCATCGACCCCAGGACCGTGCGCGGCAGCAGCACGGGGGTGTTCGTCGGCTCCAACTACCACGACTACGGCTCCCGGGTGCAGCGCGCCCCGAAGGACTTCGAGGGCTATCTGGCCACCGGCAGCGCCGGCAGTGTGGCCTCGGGACGGATCTCGTACACCTTCGGTCTGGAGGGTCCGGCCGTCACCGTCGACACCGCGTGCTCCTCGTCCCTGGTGGCCCTGCACATGGCCGCCCAGGCGCTGCGCGCCGGTGAGTGCACCATGGCGCTGGCCGGCGGGGTCACGGTGATCTCCTCGCTGGACACCTTCATCGAGTTCAGCCGCCAGCGCGCGCTGTCGGCGGACGGCCGCTGCAAGGCGTTCTCCGACGACGCCGACGGCGCGGGCTGGGCCGAGGGCGTGGGCGTCGTGCTGCTGGAACGGCTCTCCGACGCCCGCCGCAACGGTCACCCCGTCCTCGCGGTGCTCGCCGGTTCGGCGGTCAACCAGGACGGCGCCAGCAATGGCCTCACCGCGCCGAGCGGCCCCGCGCAGCAGCGCGTGATCCGGCAGGCCCTGGCCGCCGCCGGGCTCGCCCCGGCCGATGTGGACGCCGTCGAGTCGCACGGCACCGGCACCCTGCTCGGTGACCCGATCGAGGCGCAGGCCCTGATGGCGACGTACGGCCAGGACCGGCCGCAGGACCGGCCGCTGCTGCTGGGCGCCCTGAAGTCGAACATCGGGCACACGCAGGCCGCCGCCGGTGTCGGCGGTGTGATCAAGATGGTGCTGGCGATGCGGCACGGGATGCTGCCGCGCACCCTGCACGCCGAGCGTCCGTCGACCCGGATCGACTGGACCGAGGGGGCGGTGTCACTGCTGACGGAGGCCGTCGAGTGGCCGGAGGCCGAGGGACGTCCGCGCCGGGCCGGTGTGTCGGCGTTCGGCATCAGCGGCACCAACGCCCACGTGATCCTGGAGCAGGCGCCCGCCGAACCCCTTCGGCAGTCCGCCGAGTCCCCGCGACCCTCCGTCGAGGTCTCGCAGCCGTCGGGGAGCGTGACGCCGCGCACCTCGGCCGCCGAGGACGGCCCGTCGCCGCAGGGGACGCCCGTCCCCGCGGGCTCCGGCGGTGTCGTCGTCCCCTGGGTGCTCTCCGGCCGTGGCGCCGACGCCCTGCGCGCCCAGGCCGTCCGTCTGCTCGCCCATCTGGAGGACCCGCAGCGCCCGGACGCCGCCGCGCCCGTCGACATCGCGCACTCGCTCGCCCTCGGCCGGGCCGGATTCGACCACCGGGCAGCCGCCATCGGCCGCGATCGGGATGAACTCCTCTCCGCGGTAAGGGCGTTGGCGGAGGACCGGGAGGCTCCGGGGCTGGTGCGCGGAGTGCGGCGCCGTGCTGGGCGCACCGCGTTCCTCTTCAGCGGGCAGGGCAGCCAGCGCCCGGGCATGGGCCGTGATCTGTACGCAGCCCACCCCGTGTTCGCCGACGCCCTCGACGCCGTCTGCGCCGAACTCGACCGCGAACTCGAACGGCCCCTGAAGGAGGTGCTGTTCGCCCCGGCCGGTACGCCCGACGCCGAGCTGCTGGACCGCACCGCCTACACCCAGGCCGGCCTGTTCGCCCTGGAAGTGGCCCAGTTCCGGCTGCTGGAGCACTGGGGGCTGCGACCGGACCTCGTCGTCGGCCACTCCATCGGAGAGCTGGCCGCCGCCCATGTCGCCGGTGTGTTCGACCTCGCCGACGCCTGCCGTCTGGTCGCCGCCCGCGGCCGGCTGATGCAGCGACTGCCCGACGGCGGCGCCATGCTGGCCGTACAGGCGGGCGAGGCGGAAGTCGCGCAGGCACTGCGGACCTACGAGGACCGGGTGTCCCTCGCCGCCGTGAACGGGCCGGCCTCCGTGGTCGTCTCCGGCGACGAGGAGGCCGTGGAGGAACTCGCCGGGGCCTGGCGCGAGGCCGGCCTGCGCACCAAGCGGCTGACGGTGTCGCACGCCTTCCACTCGCCGCGGATGGAACCGATGCAGGCCCCCTTCGCGGCCGTCGCCCGCGAGACGACGTACGCGCCCCCGAGCGTTCCCGTCGTCTGCGACCTCACCGGCGAACTCGCCGACTCCGGACAGCTGGAGGACGTCGACTACTGGGTCCGCCATGTGCGCGGCACGGTCCGCTGGGCCGACGCCGTCGCGACCCTGGAGCGGCAGGGCGTGACCGCCTACCTCGAACTGGGCCCCGACGCGGTGCTCACCGCCATGACCCGGGACTGTCTCGCCGACCCGCAGGCCGCCGTCGTCACCCCGCTGCTGCGCCGCGACCGGCCCGAGGAGACCGCGGTCACGACCGCCCTGGCCACCCTCCATGTGCACGGCGCGGGCCCCGACTGGGCCGCGTTCTTCGCCGGCCGGCCGGTGCGCCGGGCCGATCTGCCGACGTACGCCTTCCAGCGGGCCCGGTACTGGCTCGACGCCGATCCCGGCGTGCCGGACCTCGCCGCCGCGGGACTCTCCGCGGGCGAGCACCCGCTGCTCATGGCCGGCACGGCCCTGGCAGGCGGCGACGGCTATCTGCTCACCGGACGGCTGTCGCTCAGCAGTCACCCCTGGCTCGCCGACCACGCGGTCTCCGGCACCGCGATCCTGCCCGGCACCGCCTTCCTGGAACTGGCGCTGCTGGCGGCGGACCGGGTCGGCTGTGCCGTCGTCGACGAACTCACCCTGGAGGCGCCGCTCGTGCTGCCCGACCAGGGAGCCGTCCACCTCCAGGTCACCGTCGGCGAACCCGGCGAGCAGGGAGTGCGCGGGGTGACCGTGCACTCCCGGCCGGACGACGCGGCGGACGACGAGCCCTGGACCCGTCACGCGCTCGGACAGCTCGGCGCCACGGCGGACCCGGTGGACGGCGTCCCGCCCGGGCCGTGGCCGCCGCAGGGCGCCGAGGAGATCCCGGTGGAGGGGATCTACGACCGCTTCGCCGCGGCCGGCTTCGGCTACGGACCCGCGTTCCAGGGGCTGACCGCCGCCTGGAGGCTCGGCGAGGAGGTGTACGCCGAGGTCGAACCGTCGGCCGAGGTCGCCGCCGACGCCGGTGGGTACGGGCTGCACCCGGCCCTGCTGGACGCCGCCCTGCAGACCGTCGGACTGACCCCCGGCGCCGCCTCCGGCACCGCGCTCATGCCGTTCAGCTGGACCGGCGTACGGCTGCACACGCCGGGAGCGGGCGCGCTGCGGGTGCGTCTCGTCCCGGCCGGTCCCGACACGGTCGCCCTCACCGTCACGGATCCCGCCGGCGGCCCCGTCGCCACGGTGAGCGGACTGACCCTGCGTCCGCTGCCGGCCGGGCAGCCCGGGGACGCCCGTGCCGCCGCCCGTCATCTCCACGAGCTGGAGTGGGTGACCCCGTCCGCCGCCCCCGCCCGCGTCGCCGCCTCCCCGGGCTTCGCCGTCCTGGGCGGCGACGGCGATCCCACCCTCCGGGAGGCCCTGACGGCCGCCGGGCTCACCGCCGCGGCCCACCCCGACCTGGACGACCTCGCCCGCGCCGTCGCCACGGGCGACCTCCCGGTGCCCGGGACGGTGCTGGCCGCCGTGCCCGGCCTCGGTGACGACGAGGGGGGCCTGCCGGCCGGAACCGACCTGGCCGTCGCGGTGCGCCGGACGACCGGCCGGGTGCTGCGGCTGCTGCAGGGCTGGCTCGCCGACGACACCTTCAACGCCACCCGGCTGGTGCTCGTCACCCGGCACGCCGTGACCGTGGACGACGGCGACCGGGCACCCGACCCGGTGGCGGCGGCCGTATGGGGTCTGGTGCGCACCGCGCAGACCGAGAACCCGGAACGGTTCCTGCTCCTGGACTGGGACGGTGCCCAGGAGTCGTACCGGGCGCTGCCCGCCGCGGCCCGCCACGAGGAACCGCAGATCACCCTGCGCAAGGGCGAGTCGCGGGTGCCGAGGCTGGTCCGTGCCCGGCCGATGCCCACGGCGGAAGGGGACACCGCTACGCTGCTCGACCCGGACGGCACGGTCCTGGTCACCGGAGCCACCGGCGCGCTCGGCGGGCTCGTCGCCCGGCACCTGGCCGACCGGCACGGTGCCCGGCACCTGCTGCTCGTCGGCCGGCGCGGCCCCGCCGCACCCGGTGCCCCGGAACTCCTCGACGACCTGACCGCGCTCGGTGCCCGGGCCGAACTCGTCGCCTGCGACACCTCCGACCGGGAGGCGCTGGCCGCGCTGCTCGCCACGATCCCCGAGGAGCACCCGCTGACCGCCGTGGTGCACACCGCGGGCGTCCTCGACGACGGCGTCATCGGCTCCCTCACCCCGGAGCGGCTCGACACCGTGCTCGCCGCCAAGGTCGACACCGCGCTGCATCTGCACGAGCTGACCCGCGACAGCGGGCTGCGCGCCTTCGTGCTCTACTCCTCCCTGGCCGGTGTCCTCGGCGGCTCGGGGCAGGGCAACTACGCGGCGGCCAACGCCTTCCTCGACGCGTTCGCCCGGCTGCGGCGCGCCCACGGCCTGCCCGCCCAGTCCCTGGCGTGGGGCCTGTGGGAGGAGCGGTCGGCCATGACGGGCAAGCTGGACCGGGCCGATCTGGTGCGGATGGCGCGCGGCGGAGTCGTCCCGATGCCGTCCGAGGAGGCCCTCGGCCTCTTCGACGCCGCCGTGGCCACCGACCGGGCCGTCCTGGTCCCGGCCCGCTTCGACACGGCCGGGCTGCGCACGCCCGACGGGGAGGTCCCGGCCCTGCTGCGGTCCCTCGTCAAGCCCGCCCCCGGCCGTCGCGCGGCCACCGCCTCCGACGGGGCCGCGCCCGCGGATCGGCTGCGGCGCAGGCTCGCGGAGCTGGACGCCGAGGCGCGCCTCGCGCTGCTGGCGGACCTCGTCCGCGACCACGCGGCGGCCGTCCTCGGCTACGCCGACTCCGACGCGGTGGACCCCGAACGCGGCTTCCTGGAGATGGGCTTCGACTCGCTGACCGCCGTCGAGCTGCGCAACCGGCTCTCCACCGCCACCGGGCTCAGGCTGCCGGCCACCCTGCTGTTCGACTACCCGACGCCGCTTGGGCTGGCCCGTCATCTCCGGGCCGAGACCGCGCCGGGCGCCGCGGCGGCCGTCCAGCCGATGCTGGCCGAACTCGACCGGCTGGAGGGCGCGTTGGCGGAGATCGCCGGTGACGAGAAGGTGCGTACCGCGCTGGCCGACCGGCTGCGCGGGCTGCTGTCCACCCTGGACACGGCCGCACCCGCCGGAGACGTCGCGACGTCCTCCGCGGACGGCACCGGCGGGTCCCGGCAGACGGCGGTGGAGGAGCGCCTCGACGCGGCCAGCGACGACGACCTCTTCGACTTCATCGACCAGCAGTTCGGATCCGCCTGACGGGAGGCCGACGGCGGCCCGCCCCGTCGGCCCCTTCCGGCGCCGACGGGGCGGGCCGCCGCCCGAGATGTAGGGCTTCACCTAATAGATGCGGGGATCGGCGGATGTGAGCCGGTGTTCGGTGAATGGTTGGGCAGGGGCCGCTTCTCGGTCCCGCTGCGGCCATCGGGCTGTGAAAGGAGCTGGAGGCCATGGAACGAGCGGCAGTCGTCGCCGGACTCGGGGGCTGGGTTCCCCCCACCATCGTCACCAACGACCAACTGGCGGGGGTCCTCGACACCAGCGACGAGTGGATCCGCCGCCGTACCGGCATCCGGGAGCGCCGCTGGGTCTCGCCGGGGCAGTCCACCGGCGACCTGGCCGTGGAGGCCGGGCGGCGGGCGCTGTCGTCCGCCGGGCTGGAGGACGTGGACGCGGTGGTCCTCGCCACCAGCTCCCCGGACCGGCACTGTCCCGCGACCGCGCCCGAGGTGGCCACCCGGCTGGGACTGGGGCCCGTCCCGGCGTTCGACGTGGCGGCGGTGTGCACCGGTTTCGTGTACGCCCTCGCGACGGGCGCCGGGATGGTCGCGCTGGGCGCCGCCCGCAGCGTACTGGTCATCGGCGCGGACGCGTTCTCCACGCTCCTCGCCCCGGACGACCGCTCGACCCGGGTGATCTTCGGCGACGGCGGTGGCGCCGTGGTGCTGCGCACCGGATCGCCCACCGAACCCGGTGCGCTGACCGGGCTGAACCTCGGCAGCGACGGCAGCCTCAGCGATCTGATCGAGGTGCCGGCCGGCGGATCCCGGCAGCGCTCGACGGGGCTGCCGGCCAAGACCGAGGACACCTACTTCACCATGCAGGGGCAGGCCGTCTACGCGCAGGCGGTGCGGCGGATGGCGGAGTCGGTGAAGGAGACCGCCCGGCGGACCGGATGGGACCCGGCCGAGATCGACCGTTTCGTGCTGCACCAGGCCAACGCCCGGATCCTGGAAGCGGTCGCCCGGCGGCTCGGCCTGCCGCCGGAGCGGTTCCTGTCCAACATCGAGGTGCGCGGCAACACGGTCGCCGCCTCGATTCCCCTGGCCCTGGCCGACGGGGTCGCCTCCGGTGAGCTGCGCCCCGGGCACAAGGTGGTGCTGGCCGGCTTCGGCGGCGGCCTCACCTGGGGGTCGATGGCCCTGGTCTGGCCCCGGCTGGCCCCGCCCGCGACGGCGTCGGCCGAACCCGCGGTCGCCTCCGCCGGGGCCGACCCGGGCCCGCCCTGACCGCGGCGCCGCCGTGCGACGCCCCGAAGTCCCGTAACCAGGTCACCAGGAGGAACGTTGGACGCCCAGTCGCTCGTCGCCCAGTTGCTGACGCCGGAGGGGCGCGCCGATCCCTACCCGCTGTACGAGCACGCCCTCGAACTGGGGCCCGCGGCGTCGGCCGGGGACGGTCTCCTGCTGGTCAGCGGTTACGAGGCCTGCCGCCAGGCGCTGCGCAGTCCGGCGCTGGGCGCCGACATCAACCTGGTGACCTGGGGCGCCGACCTCGCCGCGCATCCCTCACTGGCCCTGCTGAGCCGGACCCTGTTCGTCGCCAACCCGCCCGACCACGGGCGGCTGCGGTCGGCGATGTCCCAGGTGTTCACCGCCCGGAGGGTGGCGGCCATGGAGGCCGGGATCGCGGGCATCACCGACGCCCTGCTCGACACCCTCGCGGAGGCCGGCTCCACACCGGTGGACTTCATGGACGCCTTCGCCTTCCCCCTGCCGGCCCATGTCATCTGCGATCTGCTCGGAGTCCCCGTCGAGGACCGGCAGCGCTTCCGTGGCTACGCCGCCGATCTGAGCGCCACTCTGGAACTGCTCGCCGACCCCTCCGGTCTGGAGGCCGCCGACCGCGCGGCACTGGAGCTCCACCGGTACTTCACCGAGCTGGCCGGCCGGCGACGGGCCGACCCGCGCGACGACCTGGTGACCACCATGGTCCGGGCGCGCGACGAGGGAGCCCTGCGGGACGACGAGGAACTCGTCGCCAACCTCGCCAGTCTGCTGCTGGCCGGTTTCGAGACCACCACCTATCTCCTCGGCAACGGCCTGCAGGTGCTGTTCGAGCACCCCGAGATCATGGCCGGCCTGCGCGAGGGAACCGTTCCGGTGCAGGGCTTCGTCGAAGAGGTGCTGCGCTACGACTCGCCGTTGCAGGTGAGCAACCGGGCCGTGCTGACCGACGGGGTCTCCGTCGGGGGCGTGCCGGTGCCGGCGGGCAGCCATGTGGTGCTCCTCCTGGGCGCCGCCAACCGCGATCCCGCCCGCTACGAGCACCCGGACCGCTTCGACCCGCACCGTCAGGACATCCAGCCGCTCAGCTTCGGCGGGGGAGCGCACCACTGTCTCGGCGCCATGCTGGCCCGGCTGGAGGCGGTCACCGCCTTCAGCCGGCTGCTGGCGCGGTTCCCCGCCCTGCGCCCGGCCCCCGGGGACGGCCCGGCCCGCCGTGACCGGCTCGTCCTGCGCGGCCACCAGAGCCTGCCGGTCGTCCTGGCCTGAACCCCACGACCGGCGATTTTCAGCGAAGTTGCCACGGCACCCGACTCGAAGGGTTTCGTCCGGTCCCGCCGTGAGACTTCCGGTGAGGTCGAGCGCAAGCCATGCGGAGGAATCACGTTGTCGCTCACCACGGAATCCGAACACCAGTCCCTCGGTGTTCTGTCGCCCTCCAGCGACGAGTCCCTGATCGCCCGGTGCGCCGGCGGAAAGGGCAGAAACCTGCACGCCCTGACCGCGGCGGGCTTCCAGGTGCCGGAGTGGTCGGTGATCGGCCTCGACGTCTTCGCCGACTTCTCCCGCACCAGCGGACTCGACGAGCGTCTGGCCCGGCTGCTCGCCGACGGCTGGGACACCACGGCAGGGCGGGTCGCGGCCGAGATCGCCGCCCTCGTCGAGGCGACCCCCCTCGACGAGCGCACCGCCTCGGCCATCGCCCTGGCCTACCGGCAGGCCGGCGGCCAACTGGTGGCGGTCCGCTCGTCCGGCCAGGAGGAGGACGGCACCGAGCACTCCTTCGCCGGCCAGTTCGACAGCTACCTCAACGTCAGCGGCCTCGACGAGGTCACCGCCCACGTCCGCCGGTGCTGGGCCTCCGGATTCTCCGAACGCTCCCTGCTCTACCGGGCGCAGCGCGGGCTGCCCCCCGGCACCGCGGGCGTCGCCGTCGTCGTCCAGCGCATGGTGCCCGCGGAGCGCAGCGGCGTGCTGTTCACCGCCGACCCGACGACCGGCCGCACCGACCGCCATGTGGTCAGCGCCGTCCACGGTCTGGGGGAGGGGCTGGTCTCCGGCGCGGTCGACGCCGACACCGTCGTCCTCGACGCCACCACCGGCGAACCGCTCAGCACCGTCATCGGTGACAAGCAGGAACGCTACGACGCCGGCACCGGACCGGGCTGCACCGTGACGCCGGTCACCGACGAGGACCGCGAGGCGCCGGCCCTGACCGCCGACGACCTGGCCCTGCTGCACGCCGCCGGGGTGCGCGCCACCGCCCACTACGGCGCCCCCCAGGACATCGAATGGGCCATCGCCGACGGCACCCTGTGGCTCCTGCAGAGCCGCCCCGTCACCACCCTCGGCCCACCACCGGGCACCGCGCCGGAAGCCGAGGGGGAGCTGCGGATCTGGGACAACTCCAACATCATCGAAAGCTTCAGCGGCGTCGTCTCCCCGCTCACCTACAGCTTCGCCGCCGACACCTACGCCAAGGTGTACGAGAGCTACGCCCGCGCGCTGGGCGTCCGGGGCGACCGGCTCCGTGAGGTCCAGGAGTGGACCCCGCACCTGCTCGGCTACGTCCACGGACGGGTCTACTACAACCTGTACCACTGGTACCGCATGGTGCGCCTGGCGCCGCTGTACCCGCTCAACCGCCGGGTGCTGGAGAAGTCGCTGGGCGTCGCGGAGAGCATCTCCGACGAGACCGCCGACGCACTGCACCCCTTCACCCCCCGGCCCGGACTGCGCGGCCGTCTCTCCCAACTCGCCCGCACGGCCGTCTTCACCCGGCGCTTCCTGACCATCGGGAAGTCGGTGGAGAGCTTCCACCGCGACTTCTACCGGGCGTACGAGGTCTTCAACAACGTCGACTACGACGCGCTGCCCGGGGACGAGACCTACCGCCGCTTCCGGCGGCTGCAGAAGGAACTCATCGAGAAGTGGGGCCCCATGCAGGCCCTGGACGCCACGATCCTGCTCTCCGTCGGCCTGCTGGCCCTGCTCACCCGCCGCTGGCTGCCCGACGCCCCCGAGTGGTTCACCTGGGCCGCGGCCGCTCCCGGCGGCGACGTCGAGTCCGCCGAACCGGCCTGGGCGCTCGCCGAGCTGGCCGCGGCGGTGCGCGCCGACGACGAGGCGCGGCAGCTGCTGGAGCACACCGCCGACACGGACGCCTACCAGGCGCTGGCCGAGGCCGGACACACCGGCATCGTCGCGGCCGTCGACGCCTACGTCGCCGCCTACGGCTACCGCAGCCCCGACGAACTCAAGCTCGAGGTCCCCGACCTGTACGAGAACCCGGCCGGGTTGTTCAGCCTGCTGCGCGACGCCCTGCCGGAGAACCGGGGGAGCGGCGCGGGCGAGCACGGGGGCGAGGCCGACGCCGACGCCTACCTCGACCGGCATCTGCGCGGTCCCCGCCGCTGGGTGTACGAGCGGGTACGGCGCAAGGCCCGCGCCGCCCTCACCGACCGCGAACGGCTCCGGTTCTGCCGCACCCGCGCCTTCGGCGCCGCCAAACGGATGCTGCGCGCCCTGGGCCGCGACCTCGCCCGCGCCGGCGCCCTCACCTCCTGGGACGACGTGTTCATGCTGCGCCTGGAGGAGGTCAGGGGTGCCTACGAGGGCATGATCGCCCACACCGAGCTGAAGGACCTGGCCGCGCTGCGGCGCACCCGGCTCGCGGCGGACGCCGAGCTGCACGCCCCGGCCCGCTTCACCACCCGAGGCGCCCCGTACTGGTCGGGCAACCTGGAACGGGCCGGCTGGAGCAGCGGCCCCGCCGCCCGCAGCGGCGCCCGCGAACTGCGCGGCACCCCCTGCTGCCCCGGAGTCGTCGAAGGCCCCGCCGTGGTCACCGACACCCCCCGTGACATCGGCGGCGGCATCCTGCTCGCCTACCGCACCGACCCCGGCTGGGTGGCCGCGCTGCCCTCGGCCGCCGCGCTGGTCGTCGAACGCGGCAGCCCGCTGACCCATGTCGCCGTCGTCGCCCGGGAGTTGGGCATCCCCACGGTGGTCCAGGTCAGGAACGCCACCACCGAGATCCGCACCGGCACCCTGCTGCGCGTCGACGGCGCCGCCGGCACGGTCACCGTACTCGCCGATCCGCCCGACGGCGGCGCGTCCGCCGAGAACCCGGACACTCCCAGGACGGAGACACATCCGTGATCCTCACCGAGGACCAGCTGCAAGACCTGCTCGACAAGTCGCTCGCCGAACTCCCCCCGGGCGCCGACTGGGCCGTGGTGCTGGAGGGCTCCATCGCGGAGGGCTTCGGCAACCCCTCCTCCGACATCGACTTCCTGCTCGTCGCCCGCTCCGAGGACGACCTGCCCACCATGCCGTCGCTGCTCTTCGTCGACGGCCGCAGGGTGGAGATCCGCACCCGGTCGGTGCGCCAGCTCGCCGACCAGTTCCGCGCCCTGGAGAAGGGCGCCGGCCGCCCCGGCCGGCTCTCCGAGGATCTGCTCAACCGCTGCCAGCGGCTGCTGAACAGCCACCCGCTGCGCGGCCACGCCCTCGTCGACCAGGTCAAGTCCCTCATGCCGAAGGAGCGGTTCGCCCGGATCGCCGCCGACTGGTGGGCGCACCGGGCCCGGCAGTCCCTGCGGCACGCGACGGCGCTGCTCTGCCTCGGCGAGCCGGACGAGGCGGTCGACTGGACCCGCTCCGGACTCGTCCAGACGATCAAGTTCTGGGCGGCCGGACAGGGCGAGACCTACCTCGAACCCAAGTGGCTGTCCATGCAGCTCGACCGGGCCGACCAGCCCGCCGTACGCGACGGGTACTGGGAGCTGGAGACCACCGCCCCCGCCCCCGGCGACACCGACGCCGCCCGCGCCTACCTGACCGCCTGCCTCGCCTTCGCGGGCGAACTCGGCCTCACCGGTGTCTCCGCGCGTCCCGAGCGGCTCACCGTGGAACGCGTGGCCAAAGTGACCACCTGGCAGACCGACGCACGCGTGCACGTCGTCCGCGGACGGCGTGAGGTGTTCGCCCTCGGCGACCGCGCCGGAGCGGTCTGGCGCTCCCTGGTCCTGGGCCGGCCGCTGCCCCAGGTGCTGGCCGCCGCCTCGGACACCGGTGTCGCCGAACCGGGCAGGCTCCTGGCCACGTTCGTGCGCTACGGACTGATCCGGCTGGCCTGGAAGGGCGGCGGCACCGTCACCCCGGCGCTGCCGCTCGCCGCGCCGCCCGGACCCGTCACCCCGCCGCCGTCCACCGCCCAGCCGTTGCTGTCGGTGCGCGGCGCGGCCGTCAGCGGCCCCGAGGCCGTCGACCTGGTGCCGCTGCCCGCCGAACGGTTCGCCGCCGCCACCATGGCCCTGGTGTGGGCCAACATCGTCACCGAGAACGCCGTCGAGGACCTGACCGGCGCCCTCCAGCGAGGCCAGTGGCGGGTCGCCGAGCTCACCTCCCGCCGTGCCGTGCACGCCGCGCTGCGCGGCCTGTTCAGCGCGTACGGCGTCAACCCGCTGCCCGCCGACACCGATCTGGTCCGCCGTATCGACCTGCTGCCGCCCGCCACCCTCGCGATCCGGACGCGCGCCGAGGAACTGCTGCGCCGCACCGTCGTCTCGGTGGATCAGGGTGACGACCTCCTCGCCGATCTGCGCGACTACATCGCCCAGGTGCGCGGCACCGCGGGCGCCGACGCCTTCCCCCTCTCCTTCGACTCGGCGGACACCTGGCGGGCCACGCTGGAGCTCAGCTACGACTGGGTGCGCATCGGCGCCCACCTCGACGCGGAACTCCCCCTGGAGGAAGCCCGCGACCTCGTCGCCAGCAACGGTGCCCAGCCCCACCAGGCCGCCTGATGCCTCGCCCCCTGACGGAGGAATGATCGATGGCTGACACGATGACGGTGCTGGTCACCGGCGCCAGCGGCTTCGTGGGCGCGGAGGTGGCCGCCCGGCTCACCGGCGCGGGCCACACCGTACTCACCCTGATGCACCGCAACGGCGACATCCTCCGCAACGACGGCAGGAAACTGGCCCCCGGGCCCGGCACCCTCACCCGCATCACCGGTGACGTCACCCGTCCCGGCCTCGGGCTGAACGAGGACGACCGCAGGCTCGCCGCGACCGCCGACCGGATCGTGCACTGCGCCGCCGTCACCGACTTCGGACTGCCCGACGAGCGGTACGAGAGCATCAACGTGGGCGGCACACGGCACGTCCTGGACCTCGCCCTGGCACACCGCACCCCGCTGGTGCAGGTCAGCACGGCCTATGTGTGCGGGGTGCGCGACGGCGTGGCCCTGGAGGACGAACTCGACGTCGGACAGCGCTTCGGCAACGTCTACGAGAAGAGCAAACTGGCCGCGGAGACCATGGTCCGCAAGGCCGCCGCGGACGGCCTGCCGGTGGCCGTGGTCCGTCCCAGCATCGTCACCGGCGCCTCCCGCACGGGCCGTTGCCGCGACTTCAAGACCGTCTACCCCATACTCAAGATCATGACCCGGGGGCTGGTGCGCACCATGCCCGGCCACTACGACGCCGCGCTGGACCTGGTGCCGGTCGACCACGTCGCCGACCTGGTCACGGAGGCCACCACCCGCTTCGAGGACGCCGAGGGCCTCACCCTGCACGCGGTCGGCCACCTGCTGACCCTGCGCGACTTCTCCGACGTCCTCGCCGAGTACCCGTCGTTCCAGGTGACGCGGTTCGTCCCGCCGACCACGTTCTCCGCGTCGGCCCTGCCCGACCGCGAACGCCCCTACTACGACCGCGTCGTCTCCCTCTACGACACCTACCTCCAGCGGCGCATCCGCTTCGACGACAGCCGGGCCGCCGCCTTCAGCGGCCGCCGGGTGCCCCTGAGCGGACGCCCCTACCTGCGCCGCCTCCTCGACCACTGCCTGAAGGTCGGCTACCTCGGTGCGCCCCCGCCCCGGGATGCGGCCGCCGCCCCTTCGGACGGGAGCACCGCACGATGACCCACGCCGACCACCCCGAGCCGGTGCACGGCATCCGCGTCTCGCCCCTGCTGACCTGCCACCCCGAGAAACAGCGGCTCTACGGCGCGGACACCTACTACCAGGAGAGCTACGAACAGCTCGCCGCCCTCACCGACGACGCCACCGGCTTCGCCCATCGCCACGCCGCGCTGCTGCTGAAGCCCGACGCCGTGGTGGCCCGGAGGCTGGACGCGGCTGTGGAGTGGCTGGCCGAACAGGACTTCCGGATCGTCGGCGCGGCGATCACCCGGCTGACCCGGACCATGATCCGCTCCCTGTGGTACTTCCAGTGGAACCTCGCCACCCCCCACCGCAGGCGGCTCGCCGCGCTGTTCCTGGAGGACGCGGACGCCCTCGTCCTGCTCGTCCGCCCCGGGCGCGACAGCGACATCCCGGCCTCGGTCCGCCTCACCCTGCTGAAGGGGCCCACCGACCCCGAAGCCCGGGTGCCCGGCCAGCTCCGTCACCTGCTGGGCCGCTACAGCTACCTGCTCAACCTCGTGCACACCCCCGACGAACCCGCCGACGTGCTGCGCGAGCTGGCCGTGCACTTCGACCACGCCGAGCGCGACCGCCTCTTCCGCTCAGCGCTGGCGGACAAGGACCGAACCGGCCACGCGCTGGACCTGGCCGACGAACTGTACGCGCACACCAAGCCGCGCGACCTCGACTTCGAGCCCGCCGTCGAACGCCTGCGCGCCGCGCTCTCCGGCCGACCCGGCCTCGACCCCGCCGCCACCCCGCGTCAACTCCTGGAACACGCCTGGGAGCACGGCCTCGACATCGATCCGTGGGACACGGTCGTCGTCGGATCCAAGGTGCTCCCCATGCGGCAGCCCGGTCGCGCGCCGGTGCTGGACGGGGCCGGCGTCGACCAGTGGCGCCGTCACCTGGACGCCGTCCGCGGCGCCCTGAACTGAACGAGGAGCCGCCATGCAGTTCGCCCGGACACTCCCGAAGGAGCTGGTGCACCGGGCAGCGATCGCCGAGGTCTTCCTGACCGACGCGGAGCGCCTCGGCGAGGACGAGATGCGGCTGGCCGCACAGCTTCCCCGCCTCCACCCCTTCTACGACGACGTCCTCGGCCCCCGCACGCACCACGACCCGCTGCTGGTGCTGGAGGCCTGCCGCCAGGGCATCTTCGTGGTGGCCCACCGCTACCTCGACATACCCCTCGGCCACAAGTTCCTGTTGCGGACGGTCGAGTACGAGGTGCCCGAGCCCGCCGCCCTGATCCGCGGAGACACCCCCACGGAAGCGGTCATCGGCGTCCGCGTCGAGCACCGGATCCGCGACCGGAGCGGGGTGACCGGGCTGCGGCTGCGGTTCACCGCGACGATCGGCGCCCGGGAGGCACTCCTCGCGCGCATCGACTACTCGTGGATGCCACCGCAGGTGTGGAGCCGCCTGCGGGCCGGGCAGCGGCACGCCCTCGGCCTGGCCGACCCTCCTGTCGCGCTGCCCGGACAACCCCTGGACCCGGGCCGGGTCGGCCGCCGCAACCGGGCCAACGCGGTGATCACACCACCGCACACCGCCCACGACGGCGTCCGCTCGGCCCGTGTGGTCGCCGAGACCACCCACCCGACGCTCTACGACCACTGGGTCGACCACGTTCCCGGCATGCTGGAACTCGAGGCCTTCCGGCAACTCGCCCTGACCGCCGCCGTGGTCGAGGGCGCGGTGCGCGCGCCCACGGCGCTGCCCGTCCGCCTGCGGGCCCGCTTCCGCCGCTTCGCGGAGATGGACCTCCCCCTGGAGTGCCGGACCGCTCCGGTCGTGCCGGGAGCCGACATCGAGTGCACCCTGCGCCAGCCCGGCGCCCTGGTCGCCGACGCCCGCATCGGGTTCGCCGACCGCGACCCGGCCGGCCCGGCGGGCGTCCTGGCGAGCCCGGCGGCCCACGCCCGTGTCTGAGCCGCCCGCCACGACGCGGCACACCGGAACCCGGACCCGAGACGGAGGACACCCGCAGTGAGCACCGTCGCCGTGCCCCGCATCCCCGGCCGGCTGGGCCGGTTCGTGCTGCGCATGTTCCGGCCCCACATCTACGCCACCTACGGCCTGCTGTGGGTGCTCGCCCTGGAGGGCTCCGCCGTATCGCTGACCGGTACGGCCTGGCGGCCCACCGGGGCCACCTGGGTCCGGGTCGTCAGCGTCGTCCTCGCGCTGCTGTTCCTGCGGATGCTGGACGAGCAGAAGGACCTGGCGTACGACCGTGTCCACCACCCGGACCGGCCGCTGGTCACCGGCGCGATCACCGTCGGCGAGCTGCGCGGTGCGATGGCCGCCCTCACCGCGGTGGCGGTGGGCCTGAACGCGGCGCTGTCCACGACGGCCGTCCTGCTGATCCTGGCCGCTCTCGGCTACGGCCTGTTCCTCGCCGCCCTGGAACGCCTCTCCGCGGCGGTGCGCGACCGGCAACTGCTCAACCTCGCGGTCACCTACCCGGTGCAGGTGCTGCTCGGTGTGTATGTGTACGGGTCCCTGGTCGCCGCCGGGACCGTCACCGCCGACGGGCGCGGGGCGTTGCTGCTCGCCCTGTGCGCGTGTGTGTTCCTGCACTTCGAGTTCGCCCGCAAGACCGCCTGGGAGGCGGAGCCCGGCGCACGCCTGTACTCGGCCGACCTCGGCCCCCGGCGCAGCGCGGCGGTCACCGCCGCCCTCGCGGCCGGGGCGGTCGCCTGCCAGGTCGCCCTGTTCGCCCCGGACGGCGTGCCCGGGCTGCTGCCCTGTCTGACGGCGGTCCTGCCGGCCTGGGGCGCCCGACGGTTCCTGACCGCGCGCCGCGGCGGCTGGCCCCTGCTCACCGCGATGGGCTTCGTCGTGACGACGTACCTCGCCCTGGCCGTCCGGGCGGTGCTGCTGCCGTGACCGATCCGCCGCGCCTGTCAAGTGAGGAACTGCTGACCACGACCCGTTCCGTACGGCGCGGCCTGGACCTGGAGCGCCCGGTGGACCCGGAACTGGTCAAGGACTGCCTGCGCGTCGCCCTGCAGGCCCCCAACGGCAACAACCGCCAGAGATGGCACTGGCTGATGCTCACCGATCCGCGGATCCGCGCCGCCGTCGCCGAGGTCTACCGGGCCGCCTTCGACGACCGCAACGGCGCCGCCCTGCGCCGGCTGGACGAGCAGCCCGAGGGAACCCGCTCCGTCCTCACCGGCGCGAGGCTGCTGGCCGAGCGGCTGCACCGGGTGCCCGTCCTGGTCATCCCCTGCCTCGAAGTGGCCGACGGCCGCCTGCCGGAGGGCAACCAGGCCGGGTTCTGGGGTTCGCTGCTGCCGGCCGCCTGGAACTACGCGCTGGCCGCCCGCAGCCGGGGCCTGGTCACCGCCTGGACGGCCGTCCATCTGGACCGTGAGCGGGAGGTCGCCGAGCTGCTGGGCCTGCCGCCCACCGTCCGCCAGGGAGCCCTGCTGCCCACGGCCTATCCGCTGCGCACCGCCTTCCGGCCGGGGCCGCGGCGACCGCTCGAAGAAGTCCTGCACCACGACGGGTGGCAGGGCGGCGACCGCGACTGACCCCCGCACCCGTGCGTGCGGCGGTGGTGAGACACACGTTCGGGCCCTCTGCCGCACCCACGCGGCAGAGGGCCCGAACGTCGTCCGTCAGCGCCGGCTCATCCTTCGTTCCACTTGAAGAACCGCAGCGTCACTCCGGTCACCACGGCGGCGAAGGCCAGCATGCCGCCCATCGTGGGCAGCACGTCGAGCACACCGCCGTCCCGGCTGAGCACCGACTCGCCGCCCTCCACGAGATAGTGCAGCGGCATCACGTACGAGAGCGCCCTCACCCACTCGGGGGCGCTGTCCAGCGAGAAGAACGATCCGGACAGGAGCGACATCGGCAGCACCAGCAGCTGGGCGAGACCGCCCGCCGACTCCTCGGTCTTGGTGAGCGAGCCGATGAGCAGGCCCAGCGACATCAGCGCCAGCGTCCCGCACACCACCAACGGCACCACCAGCCACCAGTTGCCGGTCAGCTGGAGACCGAAGTACGGCAGGGTCGCCACCGCCAGGAACAGGGCCGTCTGCGTGAGTGCCATGAGCATGGTCATGGAGATACGGGCGGCCACCACCTCCCAGGGGCGGATCGGCGACAGCTGCATCCGCTGGAGGATCTTCTTGCGGCGCAGCGTCACCAGCGTCAGGGCGGTGCTGAACACCGCGCTGGTGGCCACGGCGAAGCCCAGCAGACCCGGGGTCAGGTACTGGATGGGCTTGACCGAGTCGTCCTCGACCTGACTGGCCTTCAGCGTGTACTTGGCGGTCATACCGGTCGCGGCCAGGTTCGCCTGCTCCAGCACCGCGTTCAGCGTCGCTCGGGCCGAAGCCCCCTTGACCGAGTCGGCCAGGCTGTAGCGCAGCACGACGGTGTCACCGTCCTGCTCCACCAGCGCGTCGTAGTCCCCCTTGCGCACCTTCTCCAGCGCGGCCGACTCGCTGGTGACCTTGGTGATCGTGGCCGCCTTGGAGAGCTGGTCCCGCTGGTCCCCGGTGAGCGAGTCGAGCACCTGCACCTGGCCGACCTGGGCCACCTTGATGTGCGAGGTCCCGTCGCTCTTGAACAACGAGCCGAACAACATCAGGAACAGGATGGGGAAGACCATCAGGAAGAAGATCGTGCCCTTGTCCCGCAGGACGCTCAGGATCATCGCCCTGGCCAGCTCGCGGATCGGGTTCAGCCGTCTGTCCTTGACGGGGCCCTTGCGGCCCGGACCGGCCTTGACCGCCGTTTTCTCCTGCTCCGCCGAGGCCTTCGTGGCCGTCCCGGGGGAGCGGGAGGACGTCTCGTCGATGCTCACGCGCGGTACTCCCGTCCGGTCAGCTGGAGGAAGACGTCCTCCAGGGTGGCGCCGCGCACCTGAAGGCTGCGCAGTGCCCGGTGGTCGGCCAGGATCGACAGCACGGGGCCGGGGGAGTGGGTGGCGATCGACAGCGTGATCCCGTCGTCCTCCACCGCCGCGTTCTCCACCCCGGCCGACACCAGACGGTCACGCAGGGTGTCCGCCTTGATCAGCCCGGACTCCACGCTCACCCGCACCATGTCGTCGAGTTCGCGGATCAGGGCCGCCGGCGCGCCCGTCTTGAGCACCCTGCCCCTCTCCATCACTGACACCCGGTCGCAGAGCATCTCGGCCTCGTCCAGGTAGTGCGTGGTGAGGACCAGGGTGCGGCCCTCCGCGTTGACGTCCCGCAGCAGGTCCCACAGATTGCGGCGGGCCTGCGGGTCCAGACCGGCGGTGGGCTCGTCCAGGAAGACGATCTCCGGGTCGTGCACCAGACCGCAGGCGATCGACAGCCGCTGCGCCTGGCCGCCGGAGAGCTTGTCGGCCGGTACCTCGCCGAACTCGGTGAGGCCGACCCGCTCCAGCATCGCGTCGGCCTGCCGGACACCGACCCGGTAGAAGGACGCGAACAGGTAGATGGTCTCGCGCGTGGTGAGCTTGTCGAAGAACGACGACGCCTGGAACTGCACGCCGATGCGCCTCAGCAGCCGGGGATTGCGCGGCCAGGGGCTCTCGCCGAACAGCTCGATCCGCCCCTCGTCGGGCTCGCGGACGCCCTCCAGAATCTCCAGGGTGGTCGTCTTTCCCGCGCCGTTGGGACCCAGGATGCCGTAGAACTCGCCCGCCTCGATGTGCAGCGAGACTCCGTCGACGGCCTGGATGTCCCCGTACCGCTTGCGGACGCCGTCCGCGACGATCGCCGCCGTCATGACGCGCACGCCCTGACCGTGCGGGCCCGCGATCCGGTCCCGCCGCACATGAACTGAAGGTCCATCACTCGACTGTCGTCTCTCCGTGATCGGTTGAGGGATCGGGCCGGGCCGGAGGGAGTGACAGGGCGCCGCGAAAGCGTCCACCGCAGGTCGGCCGGGCAGGGGCCCGAACCGCGATACGAGCGGACTGGGCCGTCGGGCGGTTCGGGGTCTCCACACCAGCACAGCCGCGACGGCCGGGGCCACCGAGGGCGCCGAAGACTAGGGAATCGCCCCTACTCCCGGGCCGGTAAAGGGGAACACCCCGTTCCGGCGTGGGCCGCCGACCGTAGGTTCGAGGCGCAGAGCACCGCGGTGCCCTCCACCGCGAACCCGACAGGATCGAGGAAGCGACGATGCCCCCCACAGCCCGGGACCGGGCGACCCACCGCGACGGCGGGTACCGGCCTCCCGGAGCCACCCCCCGTACCCGTACCCCCGCCGTACCGTCGGCGGCCGTTCCTCCCCCACCTCTGGCCCTGCTGCCCGTGTGCGTCGTGGCCTGCGCCACCGCGGCCCTGCTGCTGCTCACCGCGGACCGGTTCGGCTACTTCAGCGACGAGCTGTACTTCCTCGCCGCCGGCCGCAGCCCCGCCTGGGGGTACGCCGACCAGCCCCCGCTGCTGCCCCTGCTGACCCACGCCCTCGACACCGTGTCCCCCGGCTCGCTCGTGGCGCTGCGCGCGCCGGCCGCGGCCCTCACCGGGCTCGGGGTGCTGACGGCCGCCCTCACCGCCCGGGAGCTGGGCGGCCGGCGAGCGGCCCAGCTCGCCACCGCCGGTGCGTACGCCGTCTCGCCGGTCATGCTGCAGATGGGCCATCTGCTCATCACCGCCACCCTGGACATCTTCCTGACCACGCTCGGCGTCTGGCTGCTGGTGCGCTGGGTCCGCACCCGGCGCGACCGGCTGCTGCCCCTGCTCGGCCTGACCGCCGCGGTCTCCCTCCAGGTCAAGTTCCTCAGCGTCGGCCTCTGGGCCGTGCTGCTCGTGGCCCTGCTCCTCGCCGGGCCCCGGGACCTGCTGCGCCGCCCGCTGCTGTGGGCCTCGGCGGTGGGCGCCCTGCTCACCGCCGTACCGGGACTGCTGTGGCAGGCCCGCGCCGGCTGGCCGCAACTGGCGATGACCGAGGTCATCGCCCAGGAGGTCGCCACCGAGGAGGGCGGCCGGGCCATGTTCCTTCCCACGGTCCTCGCGGCCGCCGGACTGGCCGGAGCGGTCCTCCTGTGCTGTGGGCTGGGATGGCTGCTTTTCGCCCCTCGGGCCCGCTCCCACCGGTTCCTCGCGCTGACCTTCGTGGGACTGTGCGCCTGCTACCTCGTCGTCCACGGACGGCCCTACTACGTCGCCGGGCTGTTCGCCGTCCTGTGGGCGGCGGGCGCCACCGGGCTGCAGGAACTGCGCGCCACCCGCCCGCGCCTGTGGTCGACCGCAGCGGTCTACCTGGCGTCGGCGGTCCTGGCGGTGCAGGTGCTGCCGCTCTACCCGGTCCAGCGGCTCTCCCGGCCCTCCGCCGACCGGCTGGCGATGGAAACCGTCGGCTGGCCCGACCTGGCCGCCTCGGTGGCCCGGGTCCACCGCGGGCTCCCCGCCGACCTGCGCCGCGGGGCCCTGCTGATCACCGACCGGTACGACCAGGCGGGCGCCCTGGACCGGTTCGGCCCGCGGCTCGGTCTGCCGCGACCGTACAGCGGCCACCGCGGCTACTGGTACCTGCGCCGCCCGGCCGACGACACCGCGACCGTGGTCTTCGTCGGCGCGGACGCCCGCTATCTGCGGCAGTTCTTCACCAGCGTGCGCCGACGCGGCACGGTCACCAACGCGGACCGGGTGCACAACCTCAACTGGGGCACCCCGATATGGGTCTGCCAGGGCCTGCGCCGGCCCTGGCGCACGACGTGGCCCCGGATGTCCCACCTGAGCGCCTCGTCGGCGACGCGCTAGGTGTGTTGTCCCGGGACGGAACCGCGGGCCGCCCCTGTCCGGGACGGCCCGCGGCTCGGCTACGGGGGTGCGGTCACCCCCAGGTGACGGGAAGCGCGTACACGCCGTAGTGCATCGCCTTGTCGCGCAGCGGGATCTCCTGCGGATCGGCCGCCAGCCGCAGGTCCGGGAAGCGGTCGAAGAGCTTCTGGAAGCCGATGCGCAGGGTCGCCCGGGCCAGATGCTGCCCCAGGCACTGGTGGATGCCGAAGCCGAACGCCAGATGGCGCCGGGACGGCCGGGTGACGTCGAAGACCTCCGGGTTCTCGAACTGCTCCGGATCCCGGTTGGCGGCCGGCAGCGACAGCACCACCGTCTGCCCGGCCTCGATGGTCCGGCCGCCGATCTCCACGTCCTCCAGCGCCACCCGGCTCGCGCCCATGTGGGAGATCGTCAGATAGCGCAGCAGCTCCTCCACCGCCCGCTCCATCAGCTCCGGCTGCTTGCGGACCTTCTCCAGCTGCTCGGGATGCTCCAGCAGCGCGAACGTGCCGAGACCCAGCATGTTCGGAGTGGTGTCCAGCGCGCCGCCGATGGTGATCCAGGCGATGTTCGCCAGCTCCTCCTCGGTCAGCTCACCCGTTTTGACCAGCTTCCCGAGCAGCTTGTCGTTGGGCTCGGCGAACAGGTCCTTCACGACACGGGCCAGCGTCTGGTCCAGCGCCGTGTTGTGCTCGACGAACTCCTCGAGCGTGTAGTCGATCCGCATGATCGCCGAGAAGTGCCGGTCGAGCTCGGCGATGTCCTCCTCCGGCACACCCATCACCGAGTGCACCGACCGGTACACGACCTTCTGCACGAACACCGGCAGCAGATCCACCGGCGGCTGGAGACCGGCCATCTCGTCGAGCACGTCGTCGATGATCCCGGCCAGCGTCGGCTCGTACTCCTGGATCTTGCGGACCGTGAAGAAGCCCGTCAGCAGCCGCCGGTAGCGGGTGTGGTCCGGGGCGTCCATCCGGACGAAGGAACCCGGTCCCGACGGCTGCGGCTCGTACTTCTCCACCTCGAACGGCGGTGACGCCACCAGCGCCAGCAGCTCCGCTCGGTGACTGAACCGGGGGTCGGTCATGATGGCCCGCACATGGTCGTGCCGGGTGACCAGCCAGCCGTCGTCGCGGCCCGGCGCGATGTCGAAGGTGACCGGGCTGATCGGCTCCTCCTCGCGCAGCCGGCGGTACTCCGGATCGGGGTCGAAGGGGCAGGTGCGATCGGTCGGTATCACTGGTGGTTTCGGCTCGTAGGCCATGAGTCCTCCGTCTGGTGGTGTGCGTCCGCCCGGGTGCGCCGCTCAGGCCCGGCGGACCGTCAGGGGCAGCCGCCGAAGACCGAAGACGTTGACCCGGTTGTCGAAGTAGGACAGCGGCGCGTCGCGGTCGACCCGGATGTCGGCATAGCGGTCGAGCATCAGGTTGAGCGCGATCTGACCCTCCATACGGGCCAGCGGCGCGCCCAGGCAGTAGTGGATGCCGTGCCCGAAGGCGAGCTGTTTGGCGTTGGAGCGGCCCGGCAGGAAACGGTCCGGCTCGGGGAAGACCCGCTCGTCGCGGTTGGCGGACAGCAGCCAGAGGTAGACCATCGCGTTCTCCGGGAGCTTCTCCCCGGCGATCTCCACGGGAGCCGTCGGCACCCGTTCGATCTTGAGGAACGGCGGCCGGCAGCGCAGCACCTCCTCGGTGAACGGCGCGATCCTCGCCCGGTCGGCCCGCAACTCCGCCTGCAGGCCCTCCTCCAGGTCGAGCGTCAGCAGCATGTTGCCGAGCAGCACGGCGGTGGTGACATGGCCGGCGAGCAGCAGCAGCGCGGCGAAGCTCACCACGTCGTCGTCGTTCAGGCTCTCCCCGTCGACCTCGGCGCGTACCAGCAGGCTCATCAGGTCGTCGTACTCGCGCGCCCGCCGCTCGGCGACATGCCGCCGCAGATAGGCGTCCAGCTCCTGCACGGTCCGGCCCATGACCTCGGCACCCTCGGGCGTCTCCCAGTCCACGGTCAGCAGGTTGTCGGCCCACACCTGGAACAGCGGGCGGTCCGACGGCGGGACGCCGAGCAGGGAGGAGATCACGATGACCGGCAGCGGGTTGGCGAACGCCTCGATCAGGTCGAAGCGGTCGCCGCCGTCGAGACCGTCGAGCAGCTCGGTGGCCACCTCGGTGATCCGCGGGGTCAGCTCGTTGATCATCTTCGCGGTGAAGACCTTGCTCACCAGCCGCCGCAGCTTGCCGTGCCGGGGCGGGTCCAGCAACAGCAGCGTGCCGCCCGGCGGTTGCCGTTCGCCGCCCGACAGCCGGGTCACCGTGTCCGAGGAGAAGGCCGCAGGGTCGGCGGTGATCCGCTGGACGTCCTCGTGACGGAAGACGTGGTACCGGCCCGCCGGATCGAGCCACACCGGCCGCTCGTCGCGCATCCGCCGCAGCCAGGCCAGCAGGGTCGCACCACCGTCGAGACCCACCTCGGGCGGCGCGGCCACCTCGGGGCCGACAGGAGCGGGCACGGCAGTCATCAAGAACCCCTCTCGTAGGGCGGACCGCACGGGAGGCGGGCCGGGAGCGGCCTCAGCGCAGCACGCCGGGCGAAACGAAGGCCAGGAAAGCCGCGCAACTCTAGGGATTTGCCGGTGCCGCCCGCCGCCGGGCCGGTGCCATGGGCAACTAGGGGATTTTTCAGAGTCGGAGGTCAAGCGGCCGTGGACCGCCCGGGCGCCCCCAGACTTGGCGCGTTCGAGGTGTTCGAGGAGCCATGCCCAGAGCGTGGGTGTCCGAGCCTGAGGAGATACCGGTGTTGTCTACCGATCCGAGCGCAGCGGGCCTGCCACCGCTCTCCGCCATGGTGTGCGACCCGGGTCTGGGGGCCGAGCTGTGAGCGAAGACCGCCTGCGGGACTACCTGAAGCGGGTCACCGCCGACCTGCACCGCACCACCGGCCGCCTGCGCGAGCTGGAGACAAAGGACCGCGAGCCCATCGCGATCGTCTCCATGGCCTGCCGCTACCCGGGCGACGTACGCGGCCCCGAGGACCTGTGGCGACTGGTCGCCGACGGCACCGACGCCATCACGCCCTTCCCGGAGGACCGCGGCTGGGACGTCCCGTCCCTCTACCACCCGGACCCCGAACACCCGGGCACCTGCTACACCCGCGAGGGCGGCTTCCTGCACGACGCCGCGGACTTCGACCCCGACTTCTTCGGCATGTCGCCCCGCGAGGCCCTCGGCACGGACCCGCAGCAGCGCCTGCTGCTGCAGATCTCCTGGGAGGCGCTGGAGCGGGCCGGACTCGACCCCGCCGCCCTTCGGGGCAGCCCCACCGGCGTCTTCGTCGGGGTCATGTACAACGACTACGGTTCCCGCTTCGACGTGCCCCCGCCCGGCCTCGAAGGCTTCATCGGCAACGGCAGCGCGGGCAGCATCGCCTCCGGGCGGGTCGCCTACACCCTGGGCCTGGAGGGCCCGGCCATCACCGTGGACACGGCCTGCTCCTCCTCGCTGGTCGCGCTGCACCTGGCCTGCCGGGCACTGCGGGCCGGCGAGTGCTCGCTGGCGCTGGCGGGCGGCGTCGCCGTGATGTCCACCCCGGTCACCTTCACCGAGTTCAGCCGGCAGCGCGGGCTCTCCCCCGACGGCCGCTGCAAGTCCTTCGCGGACGGCGCGGACGGCACCGGCTGGGGCGAGGGCGCGGGTCTGCTGCTGCTGGAGCGGCTGTCGGACGCGCGGCGCAACGGGCACCGGGTACTGGCCGTGATCCGGGGCAGCGCCGTCAACCAGGACGGCGCCAGCAGCGGTCTGACGGCGCCGAACGGTCCCTCGCAGCAGCGGGTGATCCGGGCGGCGCTGGCGAGCGCGGGGCTGTCGGCCGCCGACGTGGACGCGGTGGAGGCCCACGGCACCGGCACCACCCTCGGTGACCCGATCGAGGCCCAGGCGCTGCTCGCCACCTACGGCCGCGACCGTGAAAACCCGCTCTGGCTCGGCTCGCTGAAGTCCAACATCGGGCACACCCAGGCCGCGGCCGGGGTCGGCGGCGTGATCAAGATGGTCATGGCCATGCGGCACGGTCTGCTCCCGCGCACGCTGCACGTCGACGCTCCCTCCCGCCACGTCGACTGGTCGGCGGGCCGGATCGACCTGTTGGCCGAGGCCCGGCCGTGGCCGCGGACGGAAGACGACCGGCCGCGCCGCGCGGGCGTCTCCGCCTTCGGCGTCAGCGGCACCAACGCGCACGTGGTGCTGGAGGAGGCCGGGCCGGCCGAGGAATCCGCAGCCGCCCGTCCGGACGCCGACGACGGCGGCGTGGTGCTGTGGCCGCTGTCCGGGCGTGGGGAGGGGGCGCTGCGGGCGCAGGCGGCGAGGCTCCTGGAGGGAGTGGAGGGTTCCGCCGTCGATGTGGGCTGGTCGCTGGCGACTACGCGGTCGGTGTTCGAGGACCGTGCGGTGGTCGTGGGCTCGGATGCGGAGGATCTGCGGGCGGGGCTGGCCGCGTTGGCGTCGGGTGAGACGGACGCGCGGGTGGTGCGGGGTACGGCGCTGAGGGGGCGCACCGCGTTCCTGTTTGCCGGGCAGGGTTCCCAACGCCTGGGCATGGGACGGGAGTTGTACGAGACGTACACCGTCTTCGCGGAGACCTTCGACGCGGTGGACGCGGAACTGCCCTTCGATCTGCGGGAGGTGGTGTTCGGTGAGGACGCCGACCGGCTGAACCGGACGGAGTTCGCGCAGCCCGCGCTGTTCGCCCTCGAAGTGGCCCTGTTCCGGCTGCTGGAGTCCTGGGGCGTACGGCCGGACGTCCTCGCCGGGCATTCGATCGGTGAGATCGCCGCCGCCCATGTGGCGGGGGTGTGGTCGTTGGCCGACGCGTGCCGTCTGGTCGTGGCGCGCGGCCGGCTGATGCAGGCCCTGCCCGAGGGCGGGGCGATGATCGCCGTCCAGGCCTCCGAGGAGGAAGTCCTCCCCCTCCTGAACGACGCGGTGGGCGTCGCCGCGGTCAACGGCCCGCAAGCCGTCGTGCTCGCGGGTGCCCGCGAAGCCGTGGAGGAGGTGGCCGCGCGGTTCCGCGCCCAGGACCGCAGGACCACGGCCCTCCGCGTCAGCCACGCCTTCCACTCGCCGCTGATGGAACCGATGCTCGCGGCCTTCCGCGAGGTCGCGGAAAGCCTGACCTACGGGCGTCCGAACCTGCCCGTCGTCTCCACGGTCACCGGAGAGGCCGCGAGCGCCGAGGAACTGATGTCCCCGGAGCACTGGGTCCAGCACGTCCGCCGCACCGTCCGGTACGCCGACGCCGTGCGCGCCCTCGCCCGGAGCAAGGCCACGCGGTTCGTCGAACTCGGTCCGGACGCCACGCTCACCGCGCTCGCCCGCACCCTGCTCGACGACGACCGGCGCGTCCTCGCGCCCAGCCTGCGCAAGGAAGCGCCGGAGGCGGCGACGCTGCTCCACGCCGTCGCCGCGCTGCACGCGCACGGACACAGCCCCGACTGGTCCGCGCTGTTCCCCGGCGGCAGGACGGTCGAGCTGCCCACCTACGCCTTCCAGCAGCGACGCCTCTGGCTCGATCCGGCGCCCGGCACGGGCCGGCGCCCCGGCGGCCATCCGCTGCTCGGGGCCGCGGTGACCCTGGCGGACTCCTCCTCCGTGCTGTCCACCACCGTGCTCTCCACCCGTACGCACCCCTGGCTGGCCGACCACACCGCGGCGGGCGCCACCGTGCTGCCCACGGCCGCGTACGTCGACTTCGCCCTGCATCTCGGCGGACTCGTCGGGTGCCACCACGTCGTCGAGCTCGACCAGGAGCGCACGCTGGTCCTGGACGGCCACCGGCCCGTGGAGATCCAGGTCGTCCTCGACGGCCCGGACGAGCACGGCGTCAGGGCGTTCACCTGCCACTCCCGGCCCGCCCCGGTCGCCGTCGGCCGGACCGAGGAGGACGCGAGCGCGCCCGACCGGCCCTGGACCCGTAACGCCCGCGGTGTCCTCGCGCCGGCCGGCGCCACCCCGGAGCCGCCCGAGCAGGACGTACGGGACGCGCCGGCCGGCGCCTGGCCGCCGCCCGGTGCCCACGCCCTGGACCCCGACGAGGTCGAGGAGATCTACGAGGCCGCGCGGGCCCGCGGCCTGGACCACGGCCCCGCCTTCCGGGGGCTCACCGCCGTGTGGCGGGCCGGCGACGAGACATACGCCGAGGTCGCCGTACCGGAGGAGTTCCGGGCGGACGCCCTGCGGGTCGCGCTGCATCCGGCGCTGCTCGACGCGGCCCTGCACGCGGCCGCCGCGCTCGGCCGGCCCGGCGGATTCGCCGTGACATGGCGGGACTGCACACTGCACGCGGGCCGTGCCGAGGCGCTGCGGGTCAGGCTCCGGCCCCGCTCCGACGGCGCCCTGCGGCTGGACCTCGCCGACGAGTCCGGCACCCCGGTCGCCACCGTCGGCGCGGTCACCCTCACCCCCGTGGACGAACTGCCCCTGAACGGCCCCGCTCCCGCCGGTGACGATCTCTTCGTCGTCGACTGGACCGCCCTGCCCCCGGCCGCCGCGCCCGCGCACCGGCCCACGGTGGCCGTCGTGGGTGACGGACCGGCCCCGGCGGACGCCGAACGCCACCCGGACCCGGACGCCTTCTTCACCGCGCTGGCCGCCCCGGGCGCGTCCGTGCCCGACCTGGTCCTCGTGCCCTGGCGGGGAGGTGACGCGCAACTGCCCGCCGCGGTGCACGAGTCGGCCGCCGCGGCCCTGGACCTGCTCCAGCGCTGGCAGGCCGAGGCACGCACGGCGGGCTCCCGGCTGGTCCTGCTCACCCGGAACGCGGTGGCCGTCCGGCCCGGTGAGCCGGTCACCGATCTCGCCGCGGCCGCCGTACGCGGACTGGTGCGCTCGGCACAGTCGGAGAACCCGGGCTCCTTCCTCCTCGTGGACACCGACTCCAGCACCGACACCGACACTGACACGGCCACCGACTCCGGCACGGTCACCGACTCCGGCACGGTCACCGAGACCAGCAGGGTTACAGACTCCGGCACGGCAACCGAGACCGGCACGGTCACCGACCCCGGCACGGTCACCGAGACCGGCAGGGTCCCCGACTCCGGCACGGCAACCGAGACCGGCGCCCACACGGACCCGGGCAGCGGCCTCGACACCGGCCCCGGCGCCCGCACGGAAACCGGCACCGACCCGGAGGCGCTCCTCGCCGCCATCTGCGAGGCCGCGCACCACGGCGAGACGGAGATCGCCCTGCGGTCGGGCCGTGTCCACGCCGCCCGTCTCACCCGGCACCACCCGGACGGCTCGACGCGACCGCTCCTCGACCCGGAGCGGACCGTCCTGATCACCGGCGCGGGCGGCACCGTCGCCGCGGCCGTCGCCCGGCACCTGGTCACCGCGCACGGAGCACGGCATCTGCTCCTCACCAGCCGCCGGGGCCCCGAGGCACCCGGAACCGAGGAACTGCGCGCCGACCTCGAACAGGCCGGTGCCGAGGTGACCGTGGCCGCCTGCGACGTGGCCGACCCCGCCGCGCTCGCGGCGCTCCTGGACGCCGTACCCGAACCGCACCCCCTCGGCGCCGTCTTCCACGCCGCCGGGGTGATCGACGACGGGGTGATCCCCGCGCTGACCCCGGACCGCCTGTCGGCCGTGCTGCGGCCCAAGGCCGACGCCGCCGTGCACCTGGAGCGGCTGACCCGGGACCTGGATCTGACGGCGTTCGTGCTCTTCTCGTCCGCCGCCGCCACCTTCGGCGGCCCCGGCCAGGGCAACTACGCCGCCGCCAACGCCTTCCTGGAGGCGCTGGCCGCCACCCTGCGGGCGCAGGGACGGCCCGCGCTCGCCCTCGGCTGGGGCCTGTGGGCCGAGGAGAGCGGCATGACGGCCGGGCTCGGCGACGCCGACCGCACCCGGATGGCCCGTGCGGGCATCGCGCCGCTGCCCACCGCCGACGCCCTGCGCCTGCTCGACCTCGCGCCGGCCCAGGACCGCCCTGTGCTCCTGCCGGTCCGGCTGGACCTGGCCACCGCGCGGGCCGCCGCCACCCCCGCCCCCGCCCTGCTGCGCGACCCGGCCGCCGCCGCGCGCCGTACAGCGGGACCCGCCAGGTCGGGCGGACGACTGGCCCGTACCCTCGCCGCGCTGCCCGCCACCGAGCGCCCCGCCGCCGTCCTCCGGCTCCTCCAGACGGAGATCGCCGCCGTGCTGGGCCACGCCGCGGACGCCCCCGCCGCCGACCCGGAACGCGCCTTCCGCGACCTCGGTTTCGACTCCCTGACCGCCGTCGACCTGCGCAACGCGCTGCAACGCCGCACCGGCCTGCGGCTCGCGCCCAGCGTCGCCTTCGACCACCCCACCCCGGCCGCCCTCGCCGCCCACCTGCTGCGCTCGCTGCCCGCCGGTGAGGGTTCCGCCCGGGCGGTCGCCACACCCCGGGCCGCGCACGCCGGCACGGACGAACCCGTCGCCGTCGTCGGCATGGCCTGCCGGCTCCCCGGTGGCGCCGACACCCCCGAACGGCTGTGGGACCTGCTCTCCTCCGGCGGCGACGGTCTGACCGGATTCCCCGAGGACCGCGGCTGGGACCTCACCTCGCTGTACCACCCCGACCCCGACCACGAGGGCACCAGCTACACCCGTACCGGCGGCTTCCTGTCCGGCGTCGACCGGTTCGACCCCGCCTTCTTCGGCATCTCGCCGCGCGAGGCCCTGGCCATGGACCCGCAGCAGCGGCTGCTCCTGGAGGTGTGCTGGGAGGCCGTGGAGCGCGCCGGCGTCGACCCGAGGACCCTGCGCGGCACCCGCACGGGCGTCTTCGCCGGCACCAACGGGCAGGACTACACGGCCCTGCTGCGCACGACCACGGACGACGTCGACGGCTACCTCGGCACCGGCAACGCCGCCAGCGTCGTCTCCGGCCGCATCTCCTACACCCTCGGCCTGGAGGGCCCCGCCGTCACCGTCGACACCGCCTGCTCCTCCTCCCTCGTCGCCCTGCACTGGGCGGCACGGGCGCTGCGCGCCGGGGAGTGCGACCTGGCGCTCGCGGGCGGCGTCACCGTGATGTCGACCCCCGCCGCGTTCCTGGAGTTCAGCCGCCAGCGCGGTCTCGCTCCGGACGGCCGCTGCAAGGCCTACGGGGACGGCGCGGACGGCACCGGCTGGGGCGAGGGCGCGGGGATGCTGCTGGTGGAGCGACTGTCCGACGCCCGGCGCAACGGACACCGGGTGCTCGCCGTGCTGCGTGGCAGCGCCGTCAACTCCGACGGCGCCAGCAACGGGCTGACCGCCCCCAACGGCCCCTCGCAGGAACGGGTGATCCGGGCCGCGCTGGCCGACGCCGGGCTCGCCCCGGCCGACGTCGACGCCGTCGAGGGACACGGCACCGGCACCGTCCTCGGCGACCCCATCGAGGCACAGGCACTCCTCGCCACCTACGGCCAGGACCGCGAACGGCCCCTGTGGCTCGGCTCGGTGAAGTCCAACCTCGGACACACCCAGGCCGCCGCCGGAGTCGCCGGCGTCATCAAGACCGTGCTGGCGCTGCACCACGGCGAACTGCCCCGCACCCTGAACGCCGACCGGCCCTCCAGCCGGGTCGACTGGACCTCCGGCGCCGTACGCCTGCTGACGGAGACCCGGCCGTGGCAGCGCGAGGAGGGCCGCCCCCGGCGCGCGGGCGTCTCCTCGTTCGGCTTCAGCGGAACCAACGCCCACGTCATCCTGGAAGAGGCCCCGCCCGCCCCCGAGCCGGCCCCGCCCGCCGCGAGGCGGCCCGTCACCCACCAGACGACCGCCTGGCCGCTGTCCGCGCGCACTCCTGAGGCGCTGCGCGCACAGGCGGAGAACCTGCTCGACCACGCCCTGCGGCACCCCGAGCTGTCCGCCGCCGACCTCGGCCACTCCCTGGCCACCACCCGACCCGTCTTCGAACACCGCGCCGTGCTCCTCGGCACCGCACGCGACGACCTGCTCGCCGGCCTGACCGGGCTCGCCTCCGGCGCCACCCCGCCCGACGGCACCGGGAGCGCCGCCCGCGACGGGCGCACCGCCTTCCTTTTCACCGGCCAGGGCGCCCAACGCCCCGGCATGGGAGGCGACTTGTACGCCGCCTTCCCGGTCTTCGCGGACGCCTTCGACGAGGTCTGCGCCCACTTCGGCGCCGATGTCCTCGGCACCCCGCTGCGCGAGGCCGTCCTCGGGGACGCCGGAGCGCTGCTGGACCGCACCGGGTACGCGCAGCCGGCCCTGTTCGCCCTCGAAGTCGCCCTGTACCGACTCGTCCGCAGCCTCGGCGTGACCCCCGACCACCTGTTGGGCCACTCCATCGGCTCCCTGGCCGCCGCGCACGCCGCCGGAGTCCTCTCCCTCACCGACGCATGCACCCTGGTCGCGGCCCGCGGCCGGCTGATGGACGCCCTCCCCGCCGGCGGCGCCATGGTCGCCCTCCAGGCCACCGAGGACGAGGTCCTGCCCCTGCTGGACGGCCGCGAGCACCAGGTGGGCCTGGCCGCGGTCAACGGCCCCCGCTCCGTGGTGATCTCCGGCGAGGAGACCGCCGTGGCGGAGGTGGCCGCCCGCATCGAGGAAGGGGGCCGGCGCACCAAACGGCTGCGCGTCAGCCACGCCTTCCACTCGCCGCTGATGGAGCCCATGCTCCGGGAGTTCCGCGAGGTCGCCGCCACACTGGAGTACCACGAGCCGCTCGTGCCCGTGGTCTCCGACGTCACCGGCCGGCCGGCCGCCCCCGGCGAACTCGCCTCGCCCGACCACTGGGTCCGGCATGTGCGCCGCGCCGTCCGCTTCCACGACGGCGTACGCGCCCTCCACGACGCCGGGGTCCGCCGCTACCTGGAGATCGGCCCCGACGGCACACTGACCGCGCTCGTCGCCGACGCCGTCACCGACCCGGCCGGCACCGCCGCCCTCGCCCTGCTGCGCCCCGGCCGCGACGAGACGGACAGCCTGCTCGCCGGACTCGCGCGCGCCCACGCCCACGGCGCCGACGTCGACTGGAGCGCCGCCACCAACGGCTCCGGCCGGATCGTCGACCTGCCCACCTACGCCTTCCAACGCGAGCGCTACTGGCCCTCCACGGGCGGCCGGAACACGGGAGACCTGGCCGCGGCGGGCCTCGCCGACGCCGGACACCCGCTGCTCGGCGCCCGCGTCGACCTCGCCGACGCCGACGGCCACGTCTTCACCAGCCGCCTCTCCACGACCGACCAGCCGTGGCTCGCCGACCACGCCGTCGGCGGCACCACCATCCTGCCCGGCACCGCCCACCTCGACCTGGCGCTGCTCGCCGCGGACCGCGTGGGCTGCGACCGGGTGACCGAACTGACCCTGGTCGAACCGCTGGTGCTGACCGCCGGGCAGGCCGTGACCCTGCAACTGCGCGTCGGCGCCCCCGATCCGGACGGCAACCGCCGTCTCGGCGTGCACTCCCGGCCCGTCGACGCCACCCCCGAGCGGCCCTGGAGCCTGCACGCCGACGGCATCCTCGCCCCCGGCGCCCTCCCGGAACCCGACGGCGCACCGCTCGCGGCCTGGCCGCCGGCGGACGCCGAGGAACTGGCCGTGGACGACACCTACGACCGCCTCGCCGCCGCGGGATTCGACTACGGGCCCGTGTTCCGGGGGCTGCGCGCCGCCTGGCGGCTCGACGGCGACGTGTACGCCGAGATCGCCCTGCCCGAGCAGGCGCACACCGACGCCCCCCACTACGGTCTGCACCCCGCGCTGCTCGACGCGGCCCTGCACGCCACCGCCTTCCTGCCGCTGGACGACTCCGCGGCCGGCCGGCTGCCGTTCTCCTGGCGGGACGTGAGTCTGCACGCCACCGGCGCCACCGCCGTACGCGTCCGGCTCGCCCTGCGCGGCGAGGACACCGTCGCCCTCGACGTGGCCGACACCACCGGGCGGCCCGTCGCCTCCATCGGGTCCCTCACCCTGCGCGAGATCGACCCCGAACGGCTGCGCGCACGCCCCGACCGGGGCGCCGGCGACCTGTTCCGCCTCGACTGGCAGCCGCGGCCCGCCACCGGCGACCGGCCGGCCCCGGACCGGCTCACCGTCCTCGGCGACGACGCCGGCCGGGAGTTCGCCGCCCTGCTCACCGCCGCCGGAGTCGCCGCCGACGTCACCGAGGCCGCCGACCTCACCGCCCTGGCGGCCGCCGACGGCGCGCCCGGCACCGTACTCGCCGTCCTGCCCCACGACGACGGCCCGCTGGACCGGGCGGGACACGCGGCGGCACAGCACGCCCTCGCCCTCGTAGGGCGGTTGCAGGCCGAGCGACGGCTGGACGCGACCCGGCTGGTGCTGGTGACCCGTGAGGCGCTCATGCCGGACGGGCCCGCCGGCCCCGGCGTACGCCACCCGGCCGCCGCGGCGGCCTGGGGCCTGGTCCGCTCGGCCCAGTCCGAGCACCCCGGCCGGTTCGTCCTCGTCGACACCGACACCGCGGCCGCCTCACTGGCCGCCCTGCCCGCCGCGCTCGGCCACGCCGACCCCCAACTCGCCCTGCGCGAGGGCTCCGTGCACGTCCCGCGGATCGCCCGCACCGACCCGGCCGACGCCCTGCACCCCCCGCACACCGGATCCACCACGGCCTGGCGGCTGGACATGGTCCGCAAGGGCACCCTGGACGGCCTCGAACTCGTCGCCGCACCGGACGCCGAACGCCCCCTCGCCGACGGCGAGATACGGATCGCCGTCCGCGCCGCCGGAGTCAACTTCCGCGACGTGCTCAACGCCCTCGGCATGTACCCCGGCCCGGCCCGCGACTTCGGTCTGGAGGGAGCCGGAGTGATCACCGAGGTCGGCTCCGGGGTGACCGGCCTCGCCGTCGGCGACCGCGTCATGGGCATGTTCCCCGCCGCCTACGGGCCCGTGGCGGTGGCCGACGCCCGCACCGTCGCCCGGATCCCGGACGGCTGGACGTTCGCCCAGGCGGCGACCGTGCCCATCGTCTTCCTCACCGCCTACTACGCCCTCGTCGACCTCGGCAAAGTGAGCGAGGGCCACACCGTCCTCGTGCACGCGGCGGCCGGCGGCGTCGGCATGGCCGCCACCCAGCTCGCCCGTCACCTCGGCGCCGAGGTGTACGCCACCGCGAGCCCCGGAAAATGGGACGCCCTGCGCGCCGCCGGACTGGACGACCCGCACATCGCCTCCTCCCGCGACCTGTCCTTCGAGGCCGCCTTCCGCGCCGCGACCGGCGACCGCGGCGTCGACCTCGTCCTGGACTCCCTGGCCGGCGAGTTCGTCGACGCCTCCCTGCGGTTGCTGCCCCCCGGCGGAACCTTCCTGGAGATGGGCAAGACGGACGTCCGCGACCCCGACGTCGTCGCCGCCCGCCATCCCGGCGTCCACTACCGGGCGTTCGACCTCATCGAGGCCGGACCCGACCGCATCGGCGAGATGCTCACGGCACTCGTCGACCTGTTCGAGACCGGGGTGCTGACCCCGCTGCCCGTCACCCCGTGGGACGTACGCCGCGCGCCGCAGGCCTTCCGCCACATGTCACAGGCCCGCCACATCGGCAAGGTCGTCCTCACCGTCCCCGCACCGCTCGACCCGAACGGCACCGTCCTCATCACCGGCGGCACGGGCGGCCTGGGAGCCCTGCTCGCCCGCCACCTGGTCACCGAGCACGGCGTACGTCACCTGCTGCTCGCCTCACGCCGCGGACCCGACGCCCCCGAGGCCGCACCCCTCGTCACCGAACTCGAGGAGCTGGGCGCCGAGGTGCGCGTCCGGGCCGCGGACGTCGCCGACCGCGACCAGGTCCGCGCACTCCTCGCCTCCGTACCCGACGGGCATCCGCTGACCGCCGTCGTCCACGCCGCCGGCGTCCTCGACGACACGGTCGTGGACCACCTCACCCCCGAACGCCTGGCCGCCGTACTGCGCCCCAAGCTGGACGCCGCCGCCCACCTCCACGACCTCACCCGCCCCCTGGACCTGGCCGCGTTCGTCCTGTTCTCCTCGGTCGCCGGCACCCTGGGCGCCCCCGGCCAGGCCAACTACGCCGCGGCGAACGCCTTCCTCGACGCCCTCGCCGAGCACCGGCACGCGCTCGGCCTGCCCGCACTGTCCCTGCCCTGGGGACCCTGGTCCCAGGCCACCGGCATGACCAGCGGCCTCGGTGACGCCGACCTGCGCCGCATGGAACGCGCCGGACTGCCGGCCCTCACCCCCAAGGAGGGGCTGGCCCTCTTCACCGAGGCCCTGGACCAGCCGGCGGCGGTCCGGCTGCCGATGTCGGTGGACGCGACCCGGCTCGGGGCCGAGGGCCCGGTACCGCCCCTGCTGGCCGGCCTGGCCCGCACGCGCCGCGCCGTCGCCGAGCGCACCCTCGCGGGCCGGCCCGGCGACAGCGGGGACCTCGCCGCCGAACTGACCGGGCTCGGCGCGGCCGACCGGCACCGCAGGCTGGCCGAGGAGGTCTGCCGCCAGGTCGCCGCCGTCCTGGGACACGCCTCCGCCGCCCGCGTCGACCCGGACCAGTCCTTCAAGGAACTCGGCTTCGACTCGCTCACCGCCGTCGAGCTGCGCAACCGGATGAACGCCGCCACCGGAGTCCTGCTGCCCGCCACCCTGGTCTTCGACTACCCCACGCCCGCCGCGCTCGCCGACCATCTCGGCCGGGAGCACTTCGCGGCCGGAACGGACGACGGCCCGGCCGCGCCGGGCACCGCCATCCCCGGCCCGGGCGAACCCGACGAGGCGGCCATCCGCAGGCTGCTGACGTCCATCCCGATCACCAGGTTCCGCGAGTCGGGGCTGCTGGACGCGCTGATGGACCTCGCGTCCGCCCCCGCCTCCGCCGGCCGCCCCGGTCAGGAGCCTCCGGCCCCGGCCGACGGCACCGACGCGGACGTCGACGCCATGGACGTCGACGACCTCGTCCGGATGGCCCTGGGCGCCGACGACTGAGCGTGTGCCCCCGTCCGATCCCCGCCAGCCCGTCTGGCCCCCTGTCTGCCTCGAAGCGCGAAGTGTGGAGCTGAGCATGTCCTCCGAAAAAGTCGTCGAAGCCCTCCGTGCCTCGCTCCGGGAGAACGAACGGCTGCGCAAGCACAACCAGCGGTTGCAGGAGGCGATGACCGAGCCGGTCGCCATCGTCGCCATGGCCTGCCGCTGGCCGGGCGGAGCCGACACACCCGAGGACTTCTGGCGTCTGCTCGCGGACGGCACCGACGCCATGACGGGCTTCCCCACCGACCGCGGCTGGGACCTCGACGCCCTGTTCGGACAGGAGACGACCGGTCGCGGCAGCGCGGCCGTCCAGGGCGGCTTCGTCCACGGCGCCGACCGCTTCGACGCCGACTTCTTCGGCATCTCGCCCCGCGAGGCCCTCGCCATGGACCCGCAGCAGCGACTGCTGCTCGAGGTCGCCTGGGAGACCGTGGAACGCGCGGGCATCGCCCCCGCCGCCCTGCGCGGCAGCAGCACCGGTGTCTTCGTCGGTTGCAGCAACCAGGAGTACGGCTCCGTGCTGCGCGACGTCCCCGACGGCGTCGAGGGCCACATCCTCACCGGCAACACCGGCAGCGTCGTCTCCGGGCGCGTCGCCTACACCCTGGGCCTGGAGGGCCCGGCCATCACGGTGGACACGGCCTGCTCCTCCTCCCTGGTCGCGCTGCACCTGGCCGCCCACGCCCTGCGGGCCGGCGAGTGCTCCCTGGCGCTGGCGGGCGGCGTCGCCGTGATGTCCACTCCCGGCGCCTTCGTCGAGTTCAGCCGCCAGGGCGGCATGGCCACCGACGGCCGCTGCAAGCCCTTCGCCGACGCGGCGGACGGCACCGGCTGGGGCGAGGGCGCGGGTCTGCTGCTGCTGGAGCGGCTGTCGGACGCGCGGCGCAACGGGCACCGGGTACTGGCCGTGATCCGGGGCAGCGCCGTCAACCAGGACGGCGCCTCCAACGGTCTGACGGCGCCGAACGGTCCCTCGCAGCAGCGGGTGATCCGGGCGGCGCTGGCGAGCGCGGGGCTGTCGGCCGCCGACGTGGACGCGGTGGAGGCCCATGGCACCGGAACCACCCTCGGTGACCCGATCGAGGCCCAGGCGCTGCTCGCCACCTACGGCCAGAACCGTGAACGACCCCTGTGGCTGGGCTCGGTGAAGTCGAACATCGGGCACACCCAGGCCGCCGCGGGGGTGGCGGGCGTCATGAAGATGGTGCTGGCGATGCAGCACGGCCTGCTGCCGAGCACCCTGCACGTCGACGCGCCGTCCACGCACGTCGACTGGGCGGCGGGCGACGTGAGCCTCCTGGAGGAACCGCGCGACTGGCCCCACGCCGAGGACCGCCCGCGCCGGGCCGGCGTGTCGTCCTTCGGTATCTCCGGCACCAACGCGCATGTGGTGCTGGAGGAGGCGGGGCCGGTCGAGGAGCCCACACGGTCCGGTGAGGGTGCCGGTGGCGGGCTGTCGGTGTGGCCGGTGTCCGGGCGTGGGGAGCGGGCGTTGCGGGCGCAGGCGGCGAGGCTCCTGGAGGGAGTGGAGGGTTCCGCCGTCGATGTGGGCTGGTCGCTGGCGGTGACACGGTCGGTGTTCGAGGACCGTGCGGTGGTCGTGGGCTCGGATGCGGAGGATCTGCGGGCGGGGCTGGCCGCGTTGGCGTCGGGTGAGACGGACGCGCGGGTGGTGCGGGGTACGGCGCTGAGGGGGCGCACCGCGTTCCTGTTCGCCGGGCAGGGTTCCCAACGCCTCGGCATGGGACGGGAGTTGTACGAGACGTACACCGTCTTCGCGGAGACCTTCGACGCGGTGGACGCGGAACTGCCCTTCGATCTGCGGGAGGTGGTGTTCGGTGAGGACGCCGACCGGCTGAACCGGACGGAGTTCGCGCAGCCCGCGCTGTTCGCCCTCGAAGTGGCCCTGTTCCGGCTGCTGGAGTCCTGGGGCGTACGGCCGGACGTCCTCGCCGGGCATTCGATCGGTGAGATCGCCGCCGCCCATGTGGCGGGGGTGTGGTCGTTGGCCGACGCGTGCCGTCTGGTCGTGGCGCGCGGCCGGCTGATGCAGGCCCTGCCCGAGGGCGGGGCGATGATCGCCCTCGAGGCGTCCGAGGAGGAGGTGCTGCCCCTGCTCGGTGCCCAGGTGGGCCTCGCCGCGGTCAACGGCCCGCGTTCCGTGGTGATCGCCGGTGACGGCGGCGCGGTGGAGGAGGTGGCCGCCTCCTTCCGGACCGAGGGCCGCAAGACGACCGCCCTGCGGGTGAGCCACGCCTTCCACTCCCCGCTGATGGAACCGATGCTGGCCGAGTTCCGTACGGTGGCCGAAAGGCTGTCGTACGCGCGTCCGACCCTGCCCGTCGTCTCCACGGTCACCGGAGAGGCCGCGAGCGCCGAGGAACTGATGTCCCCGGAGCACTGGGTCCAGCACGTCCGCCGCACCGTCCGGTACGCCGACGCCCTCCACACCCTCGCCGACCAGAACGTCACCCGCACCGTCGAACTCGGTCCGGACGGCACCCTCTCCGCCCTCGCCCTGGCGCTGCTGCCCTCCACGACCGGGGAACCGGACGGAGCGACGCCACCGCACATGGTGGTGCCCGCACTGCGCAAGGACGGGCCGGAGCCGGCCGGCCTGCTCGCTGCGGTCGGCACCCTGCACGCGCACGGACACAGCCCGGACTGGTCCGCGCTGTTCCCCGCGGCGCGCCCTGTCGAGCTGCCCACCTACGCCTTCCAGCGCACCCGGTACTGGCCGGCCGAGGCCCCCTCCGACCAGCAGGGCGGACCGGCGCAGCCCGTCGACTCCGCTTTCTGGGCCGCCGTCCGCAAGGGTGACGTCCGCGACCTCGCCGAGCGGCTGGCGCTCGACCCGGACGTCCTGGCACCCGTACTCCCCGCCCTCACGTCCTGGCACCACGACAGCATGCGGCGCGCCGCCGCCGAGTTCTGGCAGCACCGGGAGAACTGGACACCCCTGCCGTCTCCCACGGCTACCCCGACCGGTGTCTGGCTGGTGCCCTTCTGCGCCGACGACCCGGACGCCGCCGCGACGGCCGAGGCCCTGGCCGAGGCGTTCACCGCCGCCGGAGCGGACGCGAGCCCCTTCGCCGTGGCCGCCGACGCGGACCGCACCCGGATCGCGGAGGCCCTCACCGAGGCCGCGGCACACCGCGACGGACCGCTCCAGCTGCTGTCGGTGCTCGCCCTCACCGAAACACCCCACACCGTCCACGCCGACGTACCTCTGGGACTGCACCTCAACACCCTGCTGGTGCAGGCGCTCGCCGGGAGCGGCACCACCGCACGGCTGTGGGCCGCCACCCGGTCGGCGGTGTCCGTCGGCGCCACCGACCTGCTGACCCGGCCGGTGCAGGCCACCACCTGGGGTCTCGGCCGGACCGCGGCCGTCGAGCACTCGGACCTGTGGGCCGGCCTCGTCGACCTGCCGCAGCGACCGGACCGGCGGGCACTCGCCCGGCTCGTCGCGTCCCTCGCGGAGCCGGGCGACGACAACGAGCTCGCGGTACGCGACGCGGCGGTCTTCACCCGCAGGCTGACGCGTGTCACCCGGGACGGCGACGAGACCCGTCCCGCACCGCGGTTCACCGGAACCACGCTCATCACCGGCGGCACCGGGATCATCGGCGCCCATGTGGCACGCCACCTGGCCCGGGAGGGCGCCGAGCATCTCCTGCTCGTCGGTCGCCGCGGCCCGTCGGCACCCGGTGCCGACGAACTGCGGCAGGAACTGGAGCAGTCGGGCACCCGGGTCACGATCGCCGCCTGCGACCCCGCCGACCGGGCCGCGCTGCACGAACTGCTCGCCACCGTCCCGGCCGACCGGCCGCTGACCGCGGTGCTGCACATCGCGGGCGTCCTCGACGACGCACCGCTCACCGCGATGGACCCCGAGCGTTACGCCACCGTCCTGCGCGCCAAGCTGCGCGCGGCGGCCAACCTCGACGAGGCCACCCGCAACCTCGACACCCCCCTCACCGCCTTCGTGCTCTTCTCGTCCATCGCCGGTGCGCTCGGCTCGGCGGGACAGGCCGGGTACGCGGCCGGCAACGCCTACCTCGACGCCCTGGCCCGACAGCGCCGCGCCGCGGGACTCGCGGCCACCTCCGTCGCCTGGGGCCCCTGGGCGGGCGGCGGCATGGCCGACGACCCCGCCGTACTGACCCGGTTGCGGCGCGGCGGCCTCACCCCCATGGAGGTCGAACCCGCGCTCACCGCCCTCGGCAGCCTCCTCGCCCACGACGACACCTGGGCGCTGGTCTGCGACATCGACTGGGCCAGGATCGCCACCGGACGCCGGGGACTGCCGGGCGGCGCCCTGCTGAGCCGTATCCCGGAGGCCGTCCAAGCCATGACGGCCGCCCAGGACGCCACCACCGGACACGGCGGCGGCCTGCGCGCGGAACTCGCCCCGCTGGGAGCCGCCGAGCGCCGCCGGCTGCTGCTGAAGCTGGTGCGGCGCAGCGCGGCCACCGCCCTCGGCCATCCGACTGCGGAGAGCATCCAGCCGGCCCGTGCCTTCCAGGACTGCGGCTTCGACTCGCTCACCGCCGTCGAACTGCGCAACCTCCTGGCCACCGCCACCGGCCTCACCCTGCCGACGACCCTGGCCTTCGACCACCCGACGCCCCTCGCCCTCGCCGATCACCTGATGAGCGCGCTCGACGACGGCACCCTGCCGTCCGCTCACCACGCGCCCGGCGCGGTCCCGGTCCCGGCGGGCGCCGGCCGCGACGACGAACCGATCGCGATCGTCGCCATGGCCTGCCGGCTCCCCGGCCGCATCACCTCGCCCGAGGACCTGTGGGACCTCCTGGTACGGGGCGGTGACGCCATCGGCTCCTTCCCGGCCGACCGAGGCTGGGACCTCGACGCGCTGTACGACCCCGACGCGCAGCGCCCCGGCACCAGTTACGTCAACGAGGGCGGCTTCCTGTCCGACGCCGACGCCTTCGACGCCGCCTTCTTCGGCATCTCGCCCCGCGAGGCCGTCGCCATCGACCCCCAGCAACGCCTGCTCCTCGAAGTCTCCTGGGAGACCGTCGAGCGGGCCGGCCTCGACCCGCGCTCGCTGCGCGGCAGCCGCACCGGCCTGTTCGTCGGCTGCGGCCACCAGGGCTACGGCGCGACGCTCACCGAGGTCCCTGACGACGTACGCGGCCATCTGCTCACCGGCAGCGCGGCGAGCCTGGCCTCGGGCCGGGTGTCGTACGCGCTCGGCCTGGAGGGTCCCGCCGTCACCCTGGACACCGCCTGTTCCTCCTCCCTGGTCGCCCTGCACCTGGCGGTGCAGGCGCTTCGGGGCGGCGAGTGCGATCTGGCGCTGGCCGGTGGGGTCACGGTGATGTCCACGCCGGGGGCCTTCGTGGAGTTCTCGCGGCAGCGGGGGCTCGCCGAGGACGGCCGGTGCAAGGCCTTCGCGGAGGCCGCCGACGGCACCGGCTGGTCCGAGGGCGTGGGCATGCTGCTGGTGGAGCGGCTGTCGGACGCGCGGCGCAACGGGCACCGGGTGCTGGCGGTGGTGCGGGGCAGCGCGGTCAACCAGGACGGCGCGTCCAACGGTCTCACCGCCCCCAACGGCCCCTCGCAACAGCGGGTGATCCGGGCCGCCCTGGCGGGCACCGGCCTCACGCCGGCCGACGTCGACGCCGTCGAGGCGCATGGCACGGGTACCACGCTCGGTGATCCGATCGAGGCCCAGGCGCTGATCGCGACGTACGGGCAGGACCGTGAGCGGCCGTTGTGGCTGGGGTCGGTGAAGTCGAACATCGGGCACACGCAGGCCGCCGCGGGTGTGGCGGGTGTGATCAAGATGGTGCTGGCCATGAACCACGGCCTGCTGCCGCGCACGCTGCATGTGGACGCGCCGTCGTCGCATGTGGACTGGTCGGCGGGTGCGGTCGAGCTCCTCACGCAGGAGCGGGAGTGGGCCGGCGAGGAGGGCCGGCCGCGGCGCGCCGCCGTGTCCGCCTTCGGGCTCAGCGGGACCAACGCCCATGTCGTCCTGGAGGAACCCCTCCCCGCCGACGCCCCGGAACCCCCGCCCGCCCCGCGCTCCCCGTCCGCCACCGTGCCCTGGCTGCTCTCCGGCCGCAGCGACGAAGCGCTGCGCGCCCAGGCCGCCCGGCTGGCCGAGCACCTCGACTCCCGCCCCGAACTGACCCCCGTCGCGGTCGCCCACGCGCTCGCCACGTCCCGCACCGCCTTCGAGCACCGCGCCACCGTGGTCGGAGAGGACCGCGACGACCTCGTCACCGCCCTCAAGGCCGTCGGCCGGGGCGAACCCTCGTCCGCCGCGATCGCGGGCACCGCCGACTCCGAGGGAGGCCTCGCCTTCCTCTTCGCGGGACAGGGCTCGCAGCGGCTCGGCATGGGCCGTGAACTGTACGACACGTTCGGGGCCTTCGCGGACGCCTTCGACTCCGTCTGCGCCCACCTGGACAACGAACTCGGGCGACCACTCAAGGAGATCGTCTTCGGCGACGACGAAGAGGTCCTGAACCGCACCGAGTTCACGCAGCCCGCCCTCTTCGCCTTCGAGGTCGCGCTGTTCCGCCTGCTCGAATCGTACGGTGTCCGCCCCGACGTGCTCGCCGGGCACTCCATCGGCGAACTGGCGGCGGCCCATGTCGCCGGAGTGTGGTCCCTGGACGACGCCTGCCGCCTGGTCGCGGCCCGCGGCCGGCTCATGCAGGCCCTGCCCGAGGGCGGCGCCATGGTCGCGCTGCAGGCCACGGAGGAGGAGGTGCTGCCCCTGCTGGCCGGGCGGGAGACCGAGGCCGGCATCGCCGCCGTCAACGGACCGCAGTCCGTCGTCGTCTCCGGCGCGGAGGACTGTGTGTCCCGGATCGCCGCACACTTCCTGGACCTCGGCCGCAGGACCACCGCGTTGCGGGTCAGCCACGCCTTCCACTCACCGCTGATGGAGCCCATGCTGGGGGACTTCCTGCGCGTCGCGGAAAGCCTCACCTACCACCGCCCGCAGATCCCCATCGTCTCCGAGGTCACCGGCACGCTGGCCGACCCCGGCGAACTGTGCGCGGCCGGCTACTGGGCGGCCCACGTCCGGCAGCCCGTACGCTTCGCCGACGACGTACGCCGGCTGCGCGAGCAGGGCGTCACCCGCTACCTCGAACTCGGTGCCGACGGCACCCTCACCGCCCTCGCCCGCACCTGCTTCTCCGACGACCCGGCCGCAGGTCCCGGCCCGCTCCTGGTACCCGCGCTGCGCAAGGACCGCCCCGAGGTCCCCGCTCTGTACGGCGCCCTCGGCCGGCTGTACGTGAATGGCGTCGACGTCGACTGGACCCCGGCGCTGGGGGCCGCTCCGGCCACCCGCGCGGTGGACCTGCCGACCTACGCCTTCCAGCACGAACGCTACTGGCTCGACCACGGCACCGCCGCCGTCCGCACGGCCGAGACGCACGCCCGGACCGCGGCGGACACCGTCGACGACCGCTTCTGGGAAGCCGTCGAGTGCGAGGACGTCGACGCCCTGACACGGACCCTGGGGCTGCCGGCCGAGGAGATCGGCGCGGTCGTCCCGGCGCTGGCCTCCTGGCGCAAGCGACAGCAGCAGGAGACCGCCGTCGAAGCGCTCGCCTACGAGGTGGTGTGGAAGCCCGCCGCCATCGAGCCGGCCACCGTCCCGGCCGCCACCGACGCCCGCTGGCTGTTCCTCCTCCCCGACGCCCGGGACGGCGACGACCCGGCGGTCACCACCCTCGCCACGGCTCTCGGAGGGCCCGACCGGGTCACCATCGTCCCCACGCTCGCCCGCACCGACCGCGCCGCACTCGCCGACCGCCTGCGGGACGCCACGGAGGGCCACCCCGTGGAGGGCGTACTGGCCTTCGCCCAGTTCGCCGGAGCCGACGCCGACGGCCTGCCCCTCGGCCCCTCCGCGGTCGCCACCCTGCTTCAGGCGCTGGGGGATGTGGGTGTGGGTGGCCGGGTGTGGGTGGTGACGTGTGGTGGTGTGTCGGTGGGCCGTTCGGACGGTCCGGTGGATCCGGTGCAGGGTGCGGTGTGGGGTGTGGGCCGGGTGGCGGCTCTGGAGTACCCGGATCGCTGGGGTGGTCTGATCGACCTGCCGGAGGTCCTCGACCGCCGCGCCGTCACCCGCCTGATGGGTGTGCTGTTCGGCGGAGGCACCGAGGACCAGGTGGCTCTTCGGCCCTCTGGAGTCCTCGGCCGTCGGTTGGAGCGGGTGCGTGCCGGTGGCGGGGACGGGGGTTGGTCTCCGCGGGGGACGGTGTTGATCACGGGTGGTACGGGTGCGTTGGGTGCGCGGGTGGCGCGGTGGGTGGCGGTGGAGGGTGCGGGGCATGTGGTGCTGACGAGTCGTCGGGGGTTGGGTGCGCCGGGTGCGGTGGAGTTGCGGGACGAGTTGGTGGGGTTGGGTGTGCGGGTGTCGGTCGTGGAGTGTGATGCGGCTGATCGTGGTGCGTTGGCGGGGGTGTTGGCGGAGTATCCGGTGGATGCGGTGGTGCATACGGCGGGTGTGCTGGACGACGGTGTGATCGATGCGTTGACGCCGGAGCGGTTCGCGACGGTGTTGCGGGCGAAGGCGTTGGGCGCGTTGCACCTGGACGAGCTCACGCGCGACCGCGACCTGGACGCCTTCGTCCTCTTCTCGTCGATCTCCGGCACCCTCGGCACCACCGGTCAGGGCAACTACGCCTCCGCGAACGCCTTCCTCGACACGCTGGCCCAGCGGCGCCGGGCGGCCGGGCTGCCCGCCACCTCCATCGTGTGGGGTCCGTGGGCCGACGGCGGCATGGCCGACGAAGAGGTCGTCCACTGGCGCATGCACCGCGGCGGCATCCTGCCGCTCCAGCCCGCTCTCGGCGTCCTGGCCCTGCACCGGGCCGTCGCCGAGCCCAGGCCCGTCGTCATGGTCGCGGACATCCACTGGTCCGAGTTCGCGCCCTTCTTCACCATCACACGCCCCAGCCCGCTGATCGAGTCGCTTCCGGAGGCGCACGCGGCCGTCGAGAGCGCCGGCGCCGCCTCCGAACGCTTCGGCCGCGGAGACGGCTCCGTACTGCGGGACCAGCTCATCGGGCTCACCCCCGCCGAGCAGGAACGCGTGCTCCTCGAAGTCGTCCGGTTCTGCGCCGCCGGCGTCCTCGGCTATGCCGGCGCGGCCGCCGTGCCGGCCGAGCGTGCCTTCCGGGACCTGGGCGTCGACTCCCTCACCGCGGTCGAACTCCGTGGCACCCTCGCCATGGCGACCGGCATCCCCCTGGCCGCCACGCTGGTGTTCGACTATCCGACACCGGTACTGCTCACGCGTCACCTGCGGGAGCAGCTGTTGGGCGACGCGGCGGAGGCGGAGGCCGTCGCGCCGACTCCGGCGGATGTGGTCTCGGGTGACGATCCGGTGGTGATCGTCGGGATGGCGTGCCGGTTCCCGGGTGGGGTGCGGGATCCGGAGGGTCTGTGGCGGCTGCTGTCCGAGGGCGCCGACGCGGTGGGCCCGTTCCCGGCCGACCGAAGCTGGGACCTCACGGCCCTGTACGACCCCGACGCCGAACGGAGGGGCACGAGCTATGTGGACGTCGGTGCCTTCCTGGAGGGTGTGGGTGGTTTTGACGCGGGGTTCTTCGGGATGAGTCCGCGGGAGGCGTTGGCGACGGATCCGCAGCAGCGGTTGTTGCTGGAGTCGTCGTGGGAGGCGTTGGAGCGGGCGGGGATTGCTCCGGGTGGGTTGCGGGGCAGTCGGACGGGGGTGTTCGCGGGGACGAACGGTCAGGACTACACGGGTCTGCTGCTTGCCTCGGGTGAGGATTTCGAGGGGCATGTGGGCACGGGCAACGCGGCGTCGGTGTTGTCGGGTCGGGTGTCGTATGTGCTGGGGCTGGAGGGTCCTGCGGTGACGGTGGACACGGCGTGTTCGTCGTCGTTGGTGGCGTTGCATCTGGCGGTGCAGGCGTTGCGTTCGGGTGAGTGTGATCTGGCGTTGGCCGGTGGTGTGACGGTGATGTCGACGCCGGGGGCGTTTGTGGAGTTCTCGCGGCAGCGGGGGCTTGCGGTGGACGGGCGGTGCAAGGCGTTCGCGGAGGGTGCGGATGGTACGGGGTGGGGTGAGGGTGTGGGTGTGCTGGTGGTGGAGCGGTTGTCGGACGCGCGGCGCAACGGGCACCGGGTTTTGGCGGTGGTGGCGGGCTCGGCGGTCAACCAGGACGGCGCCAGCAATGGGCTGACGGCGCCGAATGGTCCGTCGCAGCAGCGGGTGATCCGGGCGGCGTTGGCGGCGGGTGGTCTGGCGCCGGGTGATGTCGATGCTGTCGAGGCGCATGGTACGGGTACGGCGCTGGGTGATCCGATCGAGGCGCAGGCGCTGATCGCGACGTATGGGCAGGACCGTGAGCGGCCGTTGTGGCTGGGGTCGGTGAAGTCGAACATCGGGCACACGCAGGCCGCCGCGGGTGTGGCGGGTGTGATCAAGATGGTGCTGGCCATGCAGCACGGTCTGCTGCCGCGCACGCTGCACGTGGATGCGCCGTCGTCGCATGTGGACTGGTCGGCGGGTGCGGTCGAGCTGCTCACGCAGGAGCGGGAGTGGGCCGGCGAGGAGGGCCGGCCGCGGCGCGCCGCCGTGTCCGCCTTCGGCGTGAGCGGCACCAACGCCCACGTCGTGCTCGAACAACCCGTTGGCGGAGAGCCTTCCGCTGCTTCGCGTGGCGAGGCGCCGGTGTCGTCCGTGGTGCCGTGGGTGGTGTCGGCGCGTAGCCGGGCCGCGTTGCGGGAGCAGGCCAGTCGGCTGGTGGAGTTCGTGGCCGGCGTCGGTGCGGTGGATGTCGCGGGGATCGGTGGGTCTTTGGTCCGGTCGCGGTCGGTGTTCGAGCACCGGGCCGTGGTGTGGGGTGCGGATCGTGAGGAGTTGCTCGACGGTCTGGAGGCGGTGGCGGCGGGTGAGTCGGCTGCCGGTGTGGTGACGGGTGAGGTCGGTGAAGGGGGCCGTACGGCTTTCCTGTTCGCCGGGCAGGGCTCCCAACGTCTCGGTATGGGGCGGGAGTTGTATGAGGAGTACCCGGTGTTCGCCGATGCCTTCGACGCCGTGTGCGCCCACCTCGACACCGAACTCCCCCGCCCCTTGCGGGAGGTGGTCTTCGGCGACGAGGACGACGTACTGAACCGTACGGAGTTCGCGCAGCCTGCTCTGTTCGCGCTGGAAGTGGCGCTGTTCCGGCTGCTGGAGTCGTGGGGTGTGCGTCCGGATGTGCTGGCCGGGCATTCGATCGGTGAGATCGCGGCGGCGCATGTGGCGGGGGTGTGGTCGCTGGCGGACGCGTGCCGTCTGGTGGTGGCGCGGGGCCGGCTGATGCAGGCGCTTCCGGCCGGTGGTGCGATGGTGGCGGTGCAGGCGTCCGAGGACGAGGTGCTGCCGCTGCTGAACGACGAGGTGGGTGTGGCTGCGGTCAACGGGCCACGTGCGGTGGTGGTTTCGGGCACTGCCGAGGCCGTCGGTGAGATCGCGGACCACTTCCGTGGTGAGGGGCGCAAGGTCACGGCTCTGCGGGTGAGCCATGCCTTCCACTCGCCGCTGATGGAACCGATGCTCGACGAATTCCGCGCCGTGGCCGAGAGCCTCACCTACGAGCAGCCGCGGATACCGCTCGTCTCCACGGTCAGCGGGGCGACCGCCGCCGAGGAGCTGATGTCCCCGGACTACTGGGTGGAGCACGTCCGTGCGACGGTGCGCTTCGCGGCCGCCGTAAGCACCCTGGACGGGCAGGAAGGCGTCCGACGCTTCCTCGAACTCGGGCCGGACGGCACGCTCACCGCCCTGGCGCAGGCCGTCGCGGACGACGAGAGCGGGATCGACCGTGATCCGCCCGTCTTCGTGACCGCTCTGCGCAAGGACCGGCCCGAGACGAGGTCGGTGCTGTCCGCCCTGGCAGGCGTCTTCGTGTCCGGCGGAACGGTCGACTGGTCGGCGATGCTCGGCGGAGACGGTGTCGGGACCCCCGGACTGCCGACGTACGCGTTCCAGCACCAGCGGTACTGGCCGGAGGTCGTGCGCCGGGAGCCGGTCGTGGGTGGTGGTGAGGTCGATGCGCGGTTCTGGGAGGCGGTCGAGCGGGAGGATCTGGAGGCTCTGGCGGGTGCGCTGGAGTTGGAGGAGGAGGTCGTGGGGGCGGTGCTGCCCGCGCTGACCTCCTGGCGGCGGCAGAGCCAGGAGCAGGCCGAGGCCGACCGCTGCCGATACCAGGTGCGCTGGGCGCCGGTGGCCGGCGTCCCTCGCGACGCGGTGCTGCAGGGGCGTTGGCTGGCAGTCGTACCGGAGGGCTTTGACGCGGACACGTGGGCGGTCTCCGTACAGGAGGCGCTGGGCGCGGCGGGCGCCGACGTCGAGTACTGGACCTGTGACCCGCGCGCGGACCGCGCGCAGCTCGCCGCCCGGCTGAAGGACCTGCCGTCGGTGGCGGGTGTGGTGTCCTTGCTGGCTCTCTCGGGCGAGGTGTCCGGGGACGGTGTGCCGGTGGCGGTGTCGGGTTCGCTGGCGCTGATCCAGGCCCTGGGCGACGCGGGCGTCACGGCTCCGCTGTGGGTGCTGACCCAAGGGGCCGTCATGGTCGGTCGGGCGGATACGGCCGTCGACCCGGTCCGCAGCGCCGTCTGGGGGCTCGGCCGGGTGGCCGCCCTCGAGGCGCCCGGTCGCTGGGGCGGTCTCGTCGACCTCCCGGCCGCCCTCGACGACACCACCGGGAACGCCTTGGTGGCGGTTTTGGCGGGTGTGGGTGTTGAGGATCAGGTGGCGGTGCGTGGGTCGGGTGTGTTCGGTCGTCGGTTGGAGCGGGTGGCTGCCGGGGGGGATGGGGGTTGGTCTCCGCGGGGGACGGTGTTGATCACGGGTGGTACGGGTGTGTTGGGTGCGCGGGTGGCGCGGTGGGTGGTTGCGGAGGGTGCGGGGCATGTGGTGCTGGCCGGTCGGCGGGGGTTGGGTGCGCCGGGTGCGGTGGAGTTGCGGGAGGAGCTGGCGGCGGCGGGTGCGCGGGTGAGTGTGGTGGCGTGTGATGTGTCGGACCGGGCGGCGGTGGAGGGGTTGCTGGCGGAGTATCCGGTGGATGCGGTGGTGCATGCGGCGGGTGCGGTGGTGAATGTGCCGTTGGGGGAGGTGGGTGCGGGGGATCTGGCGGAGGTGTGGTCGGGGAAGGTCGCGGGTGCGGTGCATCTGGATGCGGTGCTGGGGGACCGGGTGCTGGACGCGTTCGTGGTGTTCTCCTCGATTGCGGGTGTGTGGGGCAGTGGGGGGCAGGCGGGGTATGCGGCGGCGAACGCGGCGTTGGACGCGTTGGTGCAGGCGCGTCGGGTGCGGGGGTTGGTGGGGACGTCGGTGGCGTGGGGTCCGTGGGCCGGTGGGGGGATGGCTGCCGGTGGTGAGGTGGTGGAGGCGTTGCGGCGGCGGGGTCTGGTGGCGCTGGATCCGGGGCGTGCGGTGCGGGAGCTGGGGCGTGTGGTGGCCGGTGAGGATCCGGTGGTGGTCGTGGCGGACGTGGAGTGGGAGCGGTTCGCTCCCGCGTACACGAGTGTGCGTCCCAGCGTGTTGCTGGCGGGTCTTCCCGAAGCCCACACCACCCCCACCACCGGCGCGGCCTCCGGACTCCAGGACGGCACACGCGACGCCGGGCTGAGGGAGAAGCTCGGGAGGCTGTCCGCGGACGAGCGAGGGCAGGCACTGCTCGACGCGGTGCGCAGGCGGGCGGCCGAGGTACTGGGCCACGAGGACACCGGCGGTGTCGGATCGGGCCAGGCCTTCCGGGAACTCGGCGTCGACTCGCTGACCGCCGTCGAGCTGCGCAACCGGCTCGCCGCCGACACCGGCCTGAAGCTGCCCAGCACCCTCGTCTTCGACTACCCGACCCCCCGCCATCTGGCGGCCTTCCTCGAAGCCGAGCTGTTCGGCGCCGAGGAAGCGGAATCGGAGACCGTCCTCGCGGCCGAGCTGGACCGGCTGGCCGCCACGATTTCAAGGCTTTCCCCAGATAACAGCGCCAGGACTCTCGCGAAGGCGCGCCTGCGCAGCATGCTGACCGAGCTGGGTGATCAGAGCGAGGGTGATCCCAAAGCCTCCGTCAGCCAGCACCTCGAGGCGGCCTCGGACGACGAGATCTTCGACTTCATCAACCGGGAACTCGGCCGGTCCTGAGCGCCCGCGTCACAGCAGGCCGATCCGTTCCTACCGCTACGACGTATGGGGCAAGTTCCAATGGCGAATGAAGACAAGCTCCGGGACTACCTCAAGTGGGTCACCGCCGACCTGACCGAGACGCGTCGGCGGCTCCAGGAGCTGGAGGCCCGCGAGGACGAGCCCATCGCGATCGTCGGCATGAGCTGCCGGTTCCCCGGAGGGGTGCGGTCCCCCGAGGACTACTGGCAGCTGCTGGCCGACGGTACCGACGCCATCTCCGCATGGCCCACGGACCGCGGTTGGGACACCGAGGCGCTCTACGACCCGGAAGCCCGGCGCGTGGACGGCAGTTACGCCCGTGAGGGCGGCTTCGTCCACGACGCCGGGGACTTCGACCCCGCGTTCTTCGGGATCTCGCCCCGCGAGGCCGTCGCGATGGACCCCCAGCAGCGGCTGCTGCTGGAGACGTCCTGGGAGGCGTTCGAACACGCCGGCATCGACCCCGAGTCGGCGCGGGGCGGCCGCGCGGGCGTCTTCGTGGGCTGCAGCAACCAGGAGTACGGCGCCGGCCTCGGCGACATCCCCGACGACGTACGCGGCCACCTGCTCACCGGTAACTCCACCTCCGTGGTCTCGGGGCGCGTCTCGTACGCGCTCGGCCTGGAAGGGCCCGCGGTGACGGTGGACACGGCGTGTTCGTCGTCGCTGGTCGCGCTGCACCTGGCGGTGCAGGCGCTGCGGGGCGGCGAGTGCGATCTGGCGCTGGCCGGCGGTGTGACGGTGATGTCGACGCCGGGTGTGTTCGTGGAGTTCTCGCGGCAGCGGGGGCTCGCCGAGGACGGCCGGTGCAAGGCGTTCGCGGAGGCCGCCGACGGCACCGGCTGGTCCGAGGGCGTGGGCATGCTGCTGGTGGAGCGGCTGTCGGACGCGCGGCGCAACGGCCATCGGGTGCTGGCGGTGGTGCGGGGCAGCGCGGTCAACCAGGACGGCGCGTCCAACGGTCTCACCGCCCCCAACGGCCCCTCGCAACAGCGGGTGATCCGGGCCGCCCTGGCGGGTGCCGGGCTCACGCCGGCGGACGTGGACGCGGTGGAGGCGCATGGCACGGGTACCACGCTCGGTGATCCGATCGAGGCGCAGGCGCTGATCGCGACGTACGGCCGGCATCGTGAGCGGCCGTTGTGGCTGGGGTCGGTGAAGTCGAACATCGGGCACACACAGGCCGCCGCGGGTGTGGCGGGTGTGATCAAGATGGTGCTGGCCATGCAGCACGGTCTGCTGCCGCGCACGCTGCACGTGGACGCGCCGTCGTCGCATGTGGACTGGTCGGCGGGTGCGGTCGAGCTCCTCACCCAGGAGCGGGAGTGGACCGGCGAGGAGGGCCGGCCGCGGCGCGCCGCCGTGTCCGCCTTCGGCGTGAGCGGCACCAACGCCCACACCATTCTCGAGGAGGCACCCGAAGACGAGGGGCCCGAGAACGCGGACACACCCGGCGACGGAGCCCCGGAGAACACCGACGCGCCGGCCGCCGACCCCATCGGGTCCGCCGCCTCCCGCGCGCTGCCGCAGCGAGCCCCCCGGGTGCTGCCCTGGATCCTGTCCGCCCGGACCCCCGAAGCCCTGCCCGCCCAGGCCACCCGTCTCCTCGCGCATCTGACGGAACACCCCGGCACCGCGCCCCTCGACCTCGCCCGGTCCCTCGCCACGCACCGGTCGGCACTGCCGTACCGGGTCGCCGTCATCGGCGCCGACCACGCCGAACTCGTCGAAGCGCTGACCGCGTTCGCCCACGGCGACCGCGCCGAGGGCATCGTCACCGGCACCGCCCAGCCCGACGGCCGCACCGCCTTCCTCTTCGCCGGCCAGGGCGCCCAGCGGCTGGGCATGGGCCGCGAACTCCACGACGAATACCCGGTGTTCGCCGAGGCATTCGACGCCGTCGACGCGGAGCTGCCGTTCGATCTGCGGGAGGTGGTGTTCGGGGAGGACGTCGAGCGTCTGAACCGTACGGAGTTCGCGCAGCCCGCACTGTTCGCGCTGGAAGTGGCGCTGTTCCGGCTGCTGGAGTCGTGGGGTGTGCGTCCGGATGTGCTGGCCGGGCATTCGATCGGTGAGATCGCGGCGGCGCATGTGGCGGGGGTGTGGTCGCTGGCGGACGCGTGCCGTCTGGTGGTGGCGCGGGGCCGGCTGATGCAGGCGCTTCCGGCCGGTGGTGCGATGGTGGCGGTGCAGGCGTCCGAGGACGAGGTGCTGCCGCTGCTGAACGACGAGGTGGGTGTGGCTGCGGTCAACGGGCCGCGCGCGGTGGTGGTTTCGGGCACTGCCGAGGCCGTCGGTGAGATCGCGGACCACTTCCGTGGTGAGGGGCGCAAGGTCACGGCTCTGCGGGTGAGCCATGCCTTCCACTCGCCGCTGATGGAACCGATGCTCGACGACTTCCGCGCCGTGGCCGAGAGCCTCACCTACGAGGAACCGAACCTCCCGATCGTCTCCACCCTCACGGGCACGGCCGCCACCCCCGAGGAACTGCGCTCCCCGGAGCACTGGGTGCGCCACGTGCGCCAGGCCGTCCGCTTCGCCGACGCCGTGCGCACCCTCGCCGCGCGGGGCACCACGCGCTACCTCGAACTCGGCCCCGACGGCACGCTCACCGCGCTGGCCCAGGACTGCCCGGAGGCGGTCGCCGTCGCAGACTCCGGCGGCAGCGACGGCGTGCTGTTCACACCCGCCCTGCGCAAGGACCGGGACGGCGCCACCGACCTCGTCACGGCGCTCTCCCGGCTCCACGCCCACGGCGCCACGGTCGCCTGGGAGGCAGTCCTCCCCGGCGGACGCCGGGTGGAGCTGCCCACCTACGCCTTCCAGCACCAGCGCTACTGGCTGGCGGACCACGGCCGCCCGGCCCAGGGCCGCGGCGCGGACGGTGAGCGGCCGGCCGGTGGCGCCGCCGAAGCGGAGTTCTGGAACGCCGTCGAGCGCGGCGACCTCGGTTCCCTCGCCCAGTCGCTGGGGCTCGCCGAGGAGTCCCTGAACACCCTGGTCCCGGCCCTGTCGTCCTGGCGCCACCGCAGCCTGGAACGCTCCCGGGCCGACCAGTGGCTCTACCGGACCCACTGGACGCCGCTCGAACCGTCGACCGTCACCGCGCTCTCCGGCCGCTGGATCGTCCTCCGGCCCGAAGACACCGCACAGGACGCCGGCACCGACACCATCACGGCGGAACTCGCCGCACGCGGCGCCGCCTCCGTGGTGGTCGAACTCCCCGCCACCGCCGAACGGGCCTCTCTCGCCGCTCGGATGGCTGCCGCCGCCTCCGGCGACGAGGTCTCGGGGATCCTCCTCGACACCCGTGCCTGCACGGATGCCGTACAGGCGTGTGCCGCGGTCGCCACCCTGCTTCAGGCCTTGGGTGACGTGGGTGGTCGGGTGTGGGTGGTGACGTGTGGTGGTGTGTCGGTGGGCCGTTCGGACGGTCCGGTGGATCCGGTGCAGGGTGCGGTGTGGGGTGTGGGCCGGGTGGCGGCTCTGGAGTACCCGGATCGCTGGGGTGGTCTGATCGACCTGCCGGAGGTTCTCGACCGCCGCGCCGCGCACCGGTTCGCCGCGGTCCTCGCCGGTGGACTCGCCGACGAGGACCAGATCGCGGTGCGTGGGTCGGGTGCGTTCGGTCGTCGGTTGGAGCGGGTGCGTGCCGGTGGTGGGGATGAGGGGTGGCGTCCGCGGGGGACGGTGTTGATCACGGGTGGTACGGGTGCGTTGGGTGCGCGGGTGGCGCGGTGGGTGGCGGTGGAGGGTGCGGCGCATGTGGTGCTGACGAGTCGTCGGGGGTTGGGTGCGCCGGGTGCGGTGGAGTTGCGGGACGAGTTGGTGGGGTTGGGTGTGCGGGTGTCGGTCGTGGAGTGTGATGCGGCTGATCGTGGTGCGTTGGCGGGGGTGTTGGCGGAGTATCCGGTGGATGCGGTGGTGCATACGGCGGGTGTGCTGGACGACGGTGTGATCGATGCGTTGACGCCGGAGCGGTTCGCGACGGTGTTGCGGGCGAAGGCGTTGGGCGCGTTGCACCTGGACGAGCTCACGCGCGACCGCGACCTGGACGCCTTCGTCCTCTTCTCCTCCTTCGCGGGCAGCATCGGAGCGGCGGGGCAGGGCAACTACGCGGCGGCCAACGCCTTCCTGGACGCGCTCGCCGAGCGGCGCCGGGCGGCCGGGCTGCCCGCCACCTCGATCGCATGGGGTCCGTGGGCCGACGGAGGCATGGCCGACGAAACCCGTTCCGCCTCGCGGATGCGCCGAGGAGGCGTCCTCCCCCTGAACGCCGAGGCCGCCATGAACGCCCTCGCTCGCGCGGCGGCGTCCGACACCCCCGCCGTCGTCGTCGCCGATCTCGACTGGGCGGACTTCGCACCCGCCCTCACCGTGACGCGCCCGAACCCGCTGATCGCCTCGCTGCCCGAGGCCCGCGCGGCCCTGGAGGCCGCCACCAAGGGGGCCGGGCGCACCGAGATCGACGACCGCGCCGGACTGCTCGGCCGCCTGACCGGGCTCACCCCCGCCGAACAGGACCGCGTCCTGCTGGAGACGGTCCGGTTCTGCGCGGCCGGCGTGCTCGGCTACGCGGGAGCGGCCGCCGTGCCGGCCGAGCGTGCCTTCCGGGACCTGGGCGTCGACTCCCTGATCGCGGTCGAACTCCGCAACGGTCTCACCGCCGTCACGGGAGTCACCGGCCTGGCCGCCACGGTGGTGTTCGACTATCCGACACCGGTGGCGCTCGCGCGGCATCTGCGGGAGCGGTTGCTGGGTGATGCGGCGGAGGCGGAGGCCGTCGCGTCGGCTTCTGTGAGCGTGGTCGCGGGTGACGATCCGGTGGTGATCGTGGGGATGGCGTGCCGGTTCCCGGGTGGGGTGCGGGATCCGGAGGGTCTGTGGCGGCTGCTGTCCGAGGGCGCCGACGCGGTGGGCCCGTTCCCGGCCGACCGAGGCTGGGACCTGAACAGCCTGTACGACCCGGAGGGCGAACGTCCCGGCACCAGTCTCGTCGATGTGGGTGCCTTCCTGGACGGTGTGGGTGGTTTTGACGCGGGGTTCTTCGGGATGAGTCCGCGGGAGGCGTTGGCGACGGATCCGCAGCAGCGGTTGTTGCTGGAGTCGTCGTGGGAGGCGTTGGAGCGGGCGGGGATTGCTCCGGGTGGGTTGCGGGGCAGTCGGACGGGGGTGTTCGCGGGGACGAACGGTCAGGACTACACGGGTCTGCTGCTTGCCTCGGGTGAGGATTTCGAGGGGCATGTGGGCACGGGCAACGCGGCGTCGGTGTTGTCGGGTCGGGTGTCGTATGTGCTGGGGCTGGAGGGTCCCGCGGTGACGGTGGACACGGCGTGTTCGTCGTCGTTGGTGGCGTTGCATCTGGCGGTGCAGGCGTTGCGTTCGGGTGAGTGTGATCTGGCGTTGGCCGGTGGTGTGACGGTGATGTCGACGCCGGGGGCGTTTGTGGAGTTCTCGCGGCAGCGGGGGCTTGCGGTGGACGGGCGGTGCAAGGCGTTCGCGGAGGGTGCGGATGGTACGGGGTGGGGTGAGGGTGTGGGTGTGCTGGTGGTGGAGCGGTTGTCGGACGCGCGGCGCAACGGGCACCGGGTTTTGGCGGTGGTGCGGGGCAGTGCGGTCAATCAGGACGGCGCCAGCAATGGGCTGACGGCGCCGAACGGTCCGTCCCAGCAGCGGGTGATCCGTGCCGCGCTGGCGGGTGCCGGGCTCACGCCGGCGGACGTGGACGCGGTGGAGGCGCATGGTACGGGTACGGCGCTGGGTGATCCGATCGAGGCGCAGGCGCTGATCGCGACGTATGGGCAGGACCGTGAGCGGCCGTTGTGGCTGGGGTCGGTGAAGTCGAACATCGGGCACACGCAGGCCGCCGCGGGTGTGGCGGGTGTGATCAAGATGGTGCTGGCCATGCACCGTGGCCTGCTGCCGCGGACCCTGCATGTGGACGCGCCGTCGTCGCATGTGGACTGGTCGGCGGGTGCGGTCGAGCTGCTCACCCGGGAACAGAAGTGGCCCGAGGCGGGGCGTGTACGCCGGGCAGGTGTGTCGGCGTTCGGAGTCTCCGGCACGAACGCGCACGTCATCCTGGAACAGTCGGCTGTCGAGGACGATCCCGCTGCTGCGGGCGCCGAGGTACCGGTGTCGTCCGTGGTGCCGTGGGTGGTGTCGGCGCGTAGCCGGGCCGCGTTGCGGGAGCAGGCCAGTCGGCTGGTGGAGTTCGTGGCCGGCGTCGGTGCGGTGGATGTCGCGGGGATCGGTGGGTCTTTGGTCCGGTCGCGGTCGGTGTTCGAGCACCGGGCCGTGGTGTGGGGTGCGGATCGTGAGGAGTTGCTCGACGGTCTGGAGGCTGTGGCGGCGGGTGAGTCGGCTGCCGGTGTGGTGACGGGTGAGGTCGGTGAAGGGGGCCGTACGGCTTTCCTGTTCGCCGGTCAGGGCTCCCAACGTCTCGGTATGGGGCGGGAGTTGTATGAGGAGTACCCGGTGTTCGCCGATGCCTTCGACGCCGTGTGCGCCCACCTGGATCCGCAACTGGAACTTCCCCTGGCCGACGTCGTGTTCGGCCAGGACGCTGATCTCTTGAATCGCACGGAGTTCGCGCAGCCCGCACTGTTCGCGCTGGAAGTGGCGCTGTTCCGGCTGCTGGAGTCGTGGGGTGTGCGTCCGGACGTCCTCGCCGGGCATTCGATCGGTGAGATCGCGGCCGCTCACGTCGCCGGGGTGTGGTCGCTGGCGGACGCGTGCCGTCTGGTGGTGGCGAGGGGCCGGCTGATGCAGGCCCTGCCGTCCGGGGGTGCGATGGTGGCGCTCCAGGCGTCCGAGGACGAGGTGCTGCCGCTGCTGGACGCCGAGGTGGGTGTGGCTGCGGTCAACGGGCCGCGTGCGGTGGTGGTTTCCGGTTCTGCCGAGGCCGTCGGTGAGATCGCGGACCTCTTCCGTGGTGAGGGGCGCAAGGTCACGGCTCTGCGGGTGAGCCATGCCTTCCACTCGCCGCTGATGGAACCGATGCTCGACGAATTCCGGGCGGTCGTGGAAGACCTCTCCTACGAGCAGCCCGGCATGCGCCTCGTCTCCACGGTGACCGGCGCACCGGTCACCGACGAGCTGACCTCGCCGGACTACTGGGTGGACCATGTGCGGCGGACCGTCCGGTTCGCAGACGCCGTGGCCGCTCTCGCCGAGCAGAACGTCACCCGCTTCCTCGAACTCGGGCCGGACGGCACCCTCGCCACGCTCGCCCACGACTGTGTCGCCGACGAGGGACACCTGTGCGTACCGGTGTTGCGCAAGGGCCGGGCGGAGGCCGGGGCGACGGTCGCCGCCGTCGCCGCCGTCTTCACCCGCGGTGGCGAGGTGGACTGGTCGGCTGTCATCCCCGCCGCGCGATGGGCGGAGCTGCCGACGTATGCGTTCCAGCACCAGCGGTACTGGCCGGAGGTCGTGCGCCGGGAGCCGGTCGTGTCTGGCGGTGGTGAGGTGGATGCGCGGTTCTGGGAGGCGGTCGAGCGGGAGGATCTGGAGGCTCTGGCGGGTGCGCTGGAGTTGGAGGAGGAGGTCGTGGGGGCGGTGCTGCCCGCGCTGACCTCCTGGCGGCGGCAGAGCCAGGAACTGGCCGAGGCCGACCGCTGCCGGTACCGGGTCGACTGGCGTCCGCTGGCCGATGTCTCCGGCTCTGCGACGCTGTCCGGCCGGTGGCTGGTGGTCGAGCCGGCCGGACTCGCCGAGGACGCATGGGTCCAGTCGGTGCGCGACGCGCTGGTGGCCCGTGGTGCCGAGGTGGAGCGGATCCCGCACGAGGGGATCGTGGACCGCGCGCAGCTCGCCGCCGGGCTGAAGGACCTGTCGTCGGTGGAGGGTGTGGTGTCCTTGCTGGCTCTCTCGGGCGAGGTGTCGGGGGACGGTGTGCCGGTGGGGGTGTCGGGTTCGCTGGCGCTGATCCAGGCCCTGGGCGACGCGGGCGTCACGGCTCCGCTGTGGGTGCTGACCCGGGGCGCGGTGGCCGTGGGCCGTTCGGACGGCGCCGTCGATGTGGCGCAGGGCGCGGTCTGGGGGCTGGGCCGGGTGGCCGCTCTGGAGGCCTCCGGTCGCTGGGGCGGTCTGATCGACCTCCCCGCCACGATCGACCGCCGCACGGCAGGCCGTCTGGTGGCGGTTTTGGCGGGTGTGGGTGTTGAGGATCAGGTGGCGGTGCGTGGGTCGGGTGTGTTCGGTCGTCGGTTGGAGCGGGTGGCTGCCGGTGGGGATGGGGGTTGGTCTCCGCGGGGGACGGTGTTGATCACGGGTGGTACGGGTGTGTTGGGTGCGCGGGTGGCGCGGTGGGTGGTTGCGGAGGGTGCGGGGCATGTGGTGCTGGCCGGTCGGCGGGGGTTGGGTGCGCCGGGTGCGGTGGAGTTGCGGGAGGAGCTGGCGGCGGCGGGTGCGCGGGTGAGTGTGGTGGCGTGTGATGTGTCGGACCGGGCGGCGGTGGAGGGGTTGCTGGCGGAGTATCCGGTGGATGCGGTGGTGCATGCGGCGGGTGCGGTGGTGAATGTGCCGTTGGGGGAGGTGGGTGCGGGGGATCTGGCGGAGGTGTGGTCGGGGAAGGTGGCGGGTGCGGTGCATCTGGATGCGGTGCTGGGGGACCGGGTGCTGGACGCGTTCGTGGTGTTCTCCTCGATTGCGGGTGTGTGGGGCAGTGGGGGGCAGGCGGGGTATGCGGCGGCGAACGCGGCGTTGGACGCGTTGGTGCAGGCGCGTCGGGTGCGGGGGTTGGTGGGGACGTCGGTGGCGTGGGGTCCGTGGGCCGGTGGGGGGATGGCTGCCGGTGGTGGGGTGGTGGAGGCGTTGCGGCGGCGGGGTCTGGTGGCGCTGGATCCGGGGCGTGCGGTGCGGGAGCTGGGGCGTGTGGTGGCCGGTGAGGATCCGGTGGTGGTCGTGGCGGACGTGGAGTGGGAGCGGTTCGCTCCCGCGTACACGAGTGTGCGTCCCAGCGCGTTGCTGGCGGGTCTTCCCGAAGCCCACACCACCCCCACCACCGGCGCGGACACCCTTGCCGGCGTACCGGCCGTCTCGGCACTGCGCGAGCGGCTCGCCGCACTGCCCGCGGCCGAACGCGACCGCGCCCTGCTGGAGTCCGTCCTCGCCGGGGTCGCGGCGGTGCTCGGTCACGCCGACACCTCGACGGTGGAGGCCACGCGGTCCTTCCGGGACCTGGGCTTCGACTCCCTCACCGCCGTCGAGCTGCGCAACCGGCTCGCCGCCGACACCGGCCTGAAGCTGCCCAGCACCCTCGTCTTCGACCATCCGACGCCGACGGCCCTCGTACGGCTGCTGCGGCAGGAGCTGTTCGCGGACGGCGACCCGGGGGCGGACGCGCTGCCGCCGGTTCCGGCCCTGACGGCCACGACGGACGACCCGGTCGTCATCGTCGGGATGGCCTGCCGGCTGCCCGGCCGGGTCGAGGGCCCGGACGACCTGTGGCGGCTGGTCACCGAAGGCACCGACGCGATCTCCGACTTCCCCACCGACCGCGGCTGGGACCTCGACGCCCTGCACGGCACAGGAGAGGACGGACGCAGCCGCAGTCACACCCGCGCGGGCGGATTCCTCTACGACGCCGGGCAGTTCGACCCCGCCTTCTTCGGCATCTCGCCCCGCGAGGCCCTCGCCGTCGACCCCCAGCAGCGACTGCTGCTGGAGACGTCCTGGGAAGCCCTCGAACACGCGGCGATCAGGCCCGACGCACTGCACGGCAGCCGTACCGGTGTGTTCGTCGGCGCAGGCAGCTCCGGATACGGCGCCGGACTGCGCGAGGTGCCCGAGGGGCTCGGCGGGCAGTTGCTGACGGGTGTCGCCGGCAGCGTGGTCTCCGGCCGCGTCGCGTACACCTTCGGCTTCGAGGGACCCGCCGTGACCGTCGACACGGCCTGCTCGTCCTCCCTCGTGGCGCTGCATCTGGCGGCGCAGTCGCTCCGGTCCGCCGAGTGCGACCTGGCGCTGGTCGGCGGTGTCACGGTGCTGGCCGACCCCGGGGCGTTCGTCGAGTTCAGCTCGCAGGGCGGGCTGGCGGCGGACGGCCGGTGCAAGGCGTTCTCCGAGGAGGCGGACGGCACCGGCTGGGCCGAGGGTGTCGGTGTGCTCGTCGTGGAGCGGCTCTCCGACGCCCGGCGCAACGGGCACCAGGTGCTGGCGGTCGTCGCCGGTTCCGCCGTCAACCAGGACGGGGCCAGCAACGGCCTGACCGCCCCCAACGGGCCCGCCCAGCAGCGGGTCATCCGGCAGGCGCTGGCCGGGGCCGGGCTGAACCCCGCCGACGTCGACGCGGTGGAGGCGCACGGCACGGGCACGAGACTCGGTGACCCGATCGAGGCCCAGGCTCTGCTCGCCGCCTATGGACAGGACCGCGAACAGCCTCTCTGGCTCGGCTCGTTGAAGTCCAACATCGGCCACACCCAGGCCGCCGCCGGGGTCTCCGGCGTCATCAAGACGGTGCTGGCGATGAACCACGGACTGCTGCCGCGCACCCTGCACGCGGAGCAGCCGTCGAGCCACGTCGACTGGTCGGCCGGCGAGGTGCGGCTGCTGACGGAGAACACCGCGTGGCCGCAGGCCGAGGGACGTCCGCGGCGGGCCGGTGTGTCGGCCTTCGGCGTGTCCGGCACCAACGCCCACGTGATCCTGGAACAGCCTGCTCCGCCGAAGCCCGCCCTTGAGGGAGCGGACCCCGGGCAGCCTCTCGCCGAAGCGGCCGGGGACGCCCCCTCCGAGGTGCCCTGGGTGGTCTCCGGGCGCAGCCGCAGCGCGCTGCGCGCCCAGGCCGCCCGGCTGGCCGACCACCTCGCCGACCGTCCCGCGGTGACGGCGGCCGAGGTGGCCGCCTCCCTCGTCCGCACCCGCTCGGCCTTCGAACACCGGGCCGTGGTGTGGGGCGCGGACCGCGAGGCACTGCTGCGCGGTCTCCGGACGGTCGCGGACGGCGAGCCGGCCGACGGCGCCGTCATCGGCTCCGTGCTCCAGGACGGCCGTACGGCGTTCCTGTTCGCCGGACAGGGCTCGCAACGTCTCGGCATGGGACGGGAGTTGTACGCCGAGCACCCGGCCTTCGCCGATGCCTTCGACGCCGTGTGCGCCCACCTCGACACCGAACTGCCCCGCCCGTTGCGGGAGGTGGTGTTCGGTGACGACGCCGACCTGCTGAACCGTACGGAGTTCGCGCAGCCCGCCCTGTTCGCGCTGGAAGTGGCGCTGTTCCGGCTGCTGGAGTCGTGGGGTGTGCGTCCGGACGTGCTGCTCGGCCATTCCGTGGGCGAGTTGGCCGCCGCGCATGTCGCGGGGGTGTGGTCCCTGGCCGACGCGTGCCGTCTGGTGGCGGCGCGGGGCTGGCTGATGCAGGCGCTTCCGGCCGGTGGGGCGATGGTGTCGCTCCAGGCGTCCGAGGACGAGGTGCTGCCGCTGCTGGCGGGCCGGGAGACCGAAGTCTCGATCGCCGCCGTCAACGGACCGCTGTCCGTGGTGGTCTCCGGCACCGAGGACGCGGTGCGCGATGTCGTCGCCGCCGCCGAGGCGCTGGGCAGGCGCACCCGGCGGCTGCGCGTCAGCCACGCCTTCCACTCCCCGCTGATGGAACCGATGCTGACCGGCTTCCGTGCCGTCGCCGAGAGCATCACGTACGAGGCCCCGGGCATCCCGGTCGTCTCCGACGTCACCGGCGTCCTTGCCACCGCCGAGGAACTCACCTCCCCCGAGTACTGGGTGCGGCACGTGCGGGACGCGGTCCGCTTCGCCGACGGCGTCCGTACACTCGCCGACCGCAACGTCACCCGTTTCCTCGAACTCGGCCCCGACGGCACCCTGACCACGCTCACCCAGTCCTGCCTGCCCACGGCGGACGGTCTGCAGGTGTCCGCGCTGCGGGACGACCGTCCCGAGCGGCGGACGCTGCTGACGGCCGTCTCCGCCCTGTTCACCCGGGGCGTCGACGTGGACTGGACGGCAGCCCTGCCGCCACTGTCCCGGGCGCCGCACGTCCCCCTGCCCACCTACGCCTTCCAGCGCAGGCGCTACTGGCTCGACGTGCCCGCTGCGACGGGCGACGCGTCCTCGCTCGGTCTCGCCGCCACCGACCATCCGCTGCTCGCCGCCGCGGTGCCGGTCGCGGGCAGCGACGCGGTCGTGCTCACCGGACGGCTGTCCCTGCGCTCGCACCCCTGGCTGGCCGACCACCGGCTCGGCGGCGCGGCCGTGCTGCCCAGCACCGCCTTCCTGGAGCTCGCCGTCCGCGCGGGCGACCAGGTCGGCTGCGACGAGGTCCGCGAACTCGCCCTGGAGGCGCCCCTGACGGTGCCCGAGCGCGGCGCGGTCCGGCTGCAGGTCCGTATCGACGAGCCGGACGCCCGCGGCACCCGTGCCCTCTCCGTCTACTCGCGCCCCGACGACCCACAGTTCGACGGCGCCGAGTGGACCCGCCACGCGGGCGGCCTGCTCACGCCCGCCGGCCCCGCGCCGGCCGACCGGGCGGCCGACTTCGCCGACTTCGCCGTCTGGCCTCCGGCCGGAGCCGAACCGGTCGCCCTCGCCGACCTGTACGAACGGCTGGCCGCCGACGCCGGTCTGCAGTACGGCCCGGCGTTCCGCGCCCTCACCGCCGTATGGCGGCACGGTGACGCCGTGTACGCCGAGGTCGCCCTCGACGCGGAGGCACGCGAACAGGCGCGACGCTTCGGGCTGCACCCGGCCCTGCTGGACGCGGCACTGCATCCGCTGGGCCTCGGCCTGCCGGAAGGACTGGGCGAAGGGCTGCTGCTCTTCGCGTGGCAGCGCGCCACCCTCCTCGCCGACGGTGCCGCCGCCCTGCGGGTCCGCCTGGCCCGGTGCGCCGAGGACGCGGTGACGCTCAGCGCCGCCGACGCCTCCGGGCAGCCGGTGCTCGCCATCGAGTCGCTGCGCCTGCGGCCCGCCCCCGGCGCGCCCACCGCGAGGGAACTCGGCGACAGCGGCCCCGCAGCGGACCGTACGGACACGGATGCCGTGGACGGCACCCGCACGGAGGCGGATGCCGCTCTCGGCGACGCCGCCGAGCCCGGCCGTCCCGCCGCCCCGGCGCGGACCGTGCGCCGACGCGCCGCCGACTCCGGTGCCGAGGCCGAGGAGGCGACCCTGCTGGACCGGCTCGCAGGCCGGTCCGCCGCCGAGCGTCGGCGGGTGCTGCTCGACCGGGTGCGCCGCAAGGTGGCCGCCGTGCTGGACTACGTCGACGTCGACGAGGTCGAGCCCTCCCGCGTCTTCAAGGACCTCGGCTTCGCCTCCGTCACCGCCGTCGAACTGCGCAACCAGCTCAGCGCCGAACTGGGCGTCCTGCTGCCGGCCACCCTGGTCTTCGACCACCCGACACCGCTCGCGCTCGCCGCGCACCTCGACGAGGAACTGTTCGGCGCCCGGCCGGACGCGGCGCCGCCCGCCGCCTCCCGCGCCCGGCTCGACGACGATCCGATCGTGGTCGTCGGCATGGCGTGCCGCTATCCGGGCGGCATCTCCAGCCCCGAGGAACTGTGGGACCTCGTCGCGCAGCGCGGCGACGGCATCTCCCCGCTCCCGGCCGACCGCGGCTGGGACCTCGCGGCGCTCTACCACCCGGATCCGGACCACCCGGGCACCTGCTACGCCCGCGAGGGCGGCTTCCTGCACAACGCCAGCCACTTCGACCCCGGCTTCTTCGGCATCTCCCCGCGCGAGGCCCTCGCGATGGACCCCCAGCAGCGGCTGCTGCTGGAGACGTCCTGGGAGGCGCTGGAGCGCGCGGGCATCGACCCGGCGTCCCGCCGCGGCAGCCTCACCGGCGTCTTCGCCGGCGTCACCTACCAGGACTACATCGGCATCCTCGGCGCCGCCAAGGAGAGCTTCGAGGGATACATCGGCACCGGCAACTCGCCGAGCGTCCTGTCCGGCCGTATCGCCTACGCCCTGGGACTGGAGGGCCCGGCGCTGTCCGTGGACACCGCCTGCTCCTCGTCCCTGGTGGCCCTCCACCTCGCGGTGCAGTCGCTGCGGCAGGGCGAGTGCGATCTCGCGCTGGCCGGCGGTGTCACCGTCATGTCGACGCCGGGCTCCCTCATCGAGTTCAGCCGGCAGCGGGCGCTCGCCGAGGACGGCCGATGCAAGCCGTTCTCCGCGGACGCCGACGGGGCCAGCTGGGCCGAAGGCGTCGGCATGGTCGTGCTGGAGCGGCTGTCCGACGCCCGGCGGAGCGGACACCCCGTCCTCGCCGTCGTCCAGGGCAGCGCCCTCAACCAGGACGGCGCGTCCAACGGCCTGACCGCCCCCAACGGGCCCTCCCAGCAGCGGGTCATCCGCGCCGCCCTGGCCGGCGGCGGGCTCACCCCGGCCGACATCGACGCCGTGGAGGCGCACGGCACCGGCACGACGCTGGGCGACCCGATCGAGGCCCAGGCGCTGATCGCCGTCTACGGCCAGGACCGTCCCGACGACCGCCCCCTGTGGCTGGGCTCGCTGAAGTCCAACATCGGCCACTCCCAGGCCGCCGCCGGAGTCGGCGGCGTGATCAAGATGGTCATGGCCCTGCGCAACGGCCTGCTCCCGGCGACCCTGTACGCCGAGAACCCGACCCCCGAGGTCGACTGGTCCGCGGGGACCGTACGGCTGCTCGACGAGCCGGTGCCGTGGCCGCGGACCGACCGACCGCGCCGCGCGGGCGTCTCCTCGTTCGGCATGAGCGGCACCAACGCCCACGTCATCATCGAGCAGGCCCCCGACGACACGCCGCCCGACACCGCCCCGCGCCCCGACACGCCGTCACTCGACCGGGCCGGGCAGGCCACGGCCGACGCCCCGCCGGCGTCCGTCCTCGTCCCGCTCTCCGCCCGTACCGGCGACGGTCTGCGCGCCCAGGCCGGACGGCTCCTCGCCCATCTGCGCGCCCACCCCGGACTCGGCCGCGCCGACCTGGGCCTGTCCCTGGCCACCACCCGCACCGCCTTCGAGCAGCGGGCGGTCGTCCTCGCCGCCGACGACGAGAGCCTGGAACGCGGGCTGCGCGACCTCGTCGAGGACGGCATGGTCAGCGACGTCGTCCGCGGCCTCGACCGGCGCGGCACCGGACCCGTGCTGGTCTTCCCCGGCCAGGGCGCCCAGTGGCCCGGCATGGGCCGGGAACTCCTCGACACCGCACCCGAGTTCGCCCGCCGCGTCGCCGAGTGCGAGCAGGCGCTCGCGCCGTACGTCGACTGGTCGCTGACGGCCGCCCTGCGCGGCGGCCCGGACGCCCCCGACCTCGACCGGGTGGACGTCGTCCAGCCCGTCCTGTGGGCCGTCATGGTCTCCCTCGCCCACCTGTGGCGCTCCTACGGCGTCGAGCCCGCCGCCGTCGTGGGCCACAGCCAGGGCGAGATCGCCGCGGCCGTCGTCGCCGGCGCCCTGTCCCTCGAGGACGGCGCCCGCGTCGCGGCCCTGCGGAGCAAGGCCATCACCGCCATCGCGGGCGACGGCGGCATGATGTCCGTCCCGCTCCCCGCCGACGAGGTGCGCACCCGGCTGGAGCCGTACGGCGACCGGCTCTCCGTGGCCGCCGTCAACGGCCCCGGCTCGGTCGTCGTCTCCGGCGCCGCCGACGCCCTGGACGAGCTGTTCACCGCGCTGACCGGGGACGGCGTCCAGGCCCGCAAGGTCGCCGTGGACTACGGCAGCCACTCCGCACACGTCGAACCCGTGCGCGAACAGGTCCTCGACACACTCGCCGGACTGCGGCCGACGTCCGCCGAGATCCCCTTCCGTTCCTCGGTGACCGGCGACTGGCTGGACGACGACACCGTCCTGGACGCCTCCTACTGGTACACCAACCTGCGGGAGACCGTCCGCTTCGAGGAGGCGGTCCGCGGCCTGCTCGCCGCCGGACACCGAGCCTTCATCGAGGTCGGACCGCACCCCGTCGTCGCCTTCGGCCTCCGTGAGACCATCGAGGACACCGGTGCCGACGCCGTCGTGCTCGGCACGCTCCGCCGCGACCAGGGCGGCCTGGACCGCTTCCTGACCTCCCTCGCCGAGGCCCACGTCCAGGGCGTCGCCGTCGACTGGCCCAGCGTCTTCGCCGGGACCGGCGCCCGCCGCGTCGACCTGCCGACATACGCCTTCCAGCGGCTGCGGTTCTGGCCCGAACTGCGGGACGCGGACACCGTCGCCGAGGACGGCACGACCGTCTCCGACGAGGTGGAGAGCCGCTTCTGGCGGACGGTGGAGGAAGAAGACCTCGCCTCGCTCGCCACCACCCTCGACCTCGGCGGGGACACCCCGCTGCGCGAGGTGCTGCCCGCGCTGTCCGCCTGGCGGCGCAGCAGCAAGGAGCAGTCCACCGTCGACAGCTGGCGCTACACCGTCGGCTGGACCCCGCTCACCCAGGACACCGCGGCCGCGCCCCCGTCCGGCACCTGGCTGCTGGTCGTGCCCGCCGCCGGCCACGCCCTGGCGGACGCCACCCGGCGTGCCCTGGCCGACCGCGGCGTCACCGTCCGCGTCATGGCCGTCGACGGCGCCGGCCCCGACGCGGACCGCGAGGGGCTGGCCGGCCTGCTGACCGCCGCACTCACCGCCACGGACGGCGCACCCGCCGTGGACCCGGCCGACCTCGGCGGAGTGCTCTCGCTGCTCGCCCTGGACGAGACCCCGCACCCCGAGCACCCGTCGGTGCCCGCCGGACTCGCCGGCACGCTCACCCTCCTGCAGGCCCTCGGCGACCTCGGCGTCAGCGCCCCCCTGTGGTGCGCCACCAGCGGTGCCGTCGCCGTCACCGCCTCGGAGACCGTGTCCGGCGCACCACAGGCCCTCGTCTGGGGCTTCGGCCGGGTCGCCGCCCTCGAACACTCCGACCGCTGGGGCGGCCTGATCGACCTGCCCGCCACCCTGGACCGCAGGGCGGGCGACCGGCTGTGCGCCCTGCTCGCCCGGCCCGACGGCGAGGACCAGACCGCCGTCCGCGCCTCCGGCACCTACGGCCGCCGCCTGCTGCGCGCCCCGCTCGACGGCGCCACACCGCCCGGCGAGAGCTGGCGGCCCCGCGGCACCGTCCTGATCACCGGCGGCACCGGCGCGGTCGGCGGACACATCTCCCGCTGGCTCGCCTCCCTCGGCGCCGACCACCTGCTGCTCACCAGCCGCCGGGGCGCCGAAGCGCCCGGCGCCGCCGAACTGTCGGCGGAACTGACCGCCCTCGGCGCCGGCCGCGTCACCCTCGCCGCCTGCGACGTCGCCGACCGCGACGCCCTGCGCGAGCTGATCGGGGCGATCCCCGAGGAACACCCGCTCGACGCCGTGCTGCACATCGCCGGCTCCCTCGACGACGGCGTCATCGACGCCCTCGACCCCGGCCGGATGCACCCCGTGCTGCGCACCAAGGTGACCGCCGCGGTCAACCTGCACGAACTGACCGCCGGTCTCGACCTGTCCGCCTTCGTCCTGTTCTCCTCGACGTCCGGCACCATCAGCGGCCCCGGCCTCGGCAACTACGCCCCCGGCAACGCCTTCCTGGACGCCCTCGCCCAGCAGCGCCGCGCCCTCGGCCTGCCCGCCACGGCCGTCGCCTGGGGCCACTGGGCCGACGGCGGCATGGGAGACGGCGCGGTCGGCGACCGCCTGCGCCGCTACGGCGTGTACGACATGCGGCCCGAACTGGCCTGCCAGGCCCTCCAGCAGGCGCTCGACCACGGCGAGACCTACCTCGCGGTGACCGACATCGGCTGGGAACGGTTCGCACCCGCCTTCACCGGCTCCCGGCCCAGCGCCCTGCTGCGCCAACTGGCCGACGCCCAGCGCGTTCTCACACCGGTGCGCGACTCCGCCTCCGGCCGGACCGCCGGCGACTCCTTCGGCGACGGCGCCGACGGCGATCAGCCCGCGCTCCGCCGCCACCTGGCCGCTCTCGCCGCCGACGAACGGGCGGACGCCGTCCTCGACGTCGTCCGCGGCTATGTGGCCACGGTGCTCGGCTACCCGGGGCCCGAGGCGGTCGAGCCGACCCGCGCCTTCAGCGACCTCGGCTTCGACTCGCTCAGCGCCGTCGAACTGCGCAACGGCATGAACAAGATCACCGGGATGCGTCTGCCGGCCACCCTGGTCTTCGACTTCCCCAACTGCGCCGAACTCGCCAGGATGCTGCTCGGCGAACTCGGCACGTCCTCCGACGACGACCGCCTGTCCGCCCCCACGCGGCCCGCGGCCGACTCGGCCTCCCTCGCCGACGACCCGATCGTCATCACCGCGATGAGCTGCCGCTTCCCCGGCGGGGTTGACACCCCCGAGGACTACTGGCGCCTGCTCGCCGACGGCACCGACGCCATCGCCCCCTTCCCGGCCGACCGCGGCTGGGACGTCGACGGCCTCTACCACCCCGACCCCGACCACCCCGGCACCTGCACCGCCCGCGAAGGCGGATTCCTGCGGAACATGGCCGAGTTCGACCCCGCCTTCTTCGGCGTCTCGCCGCGTGAGGCGCTGGCGATGGATCCGCAGCAGCGGTTGCTGCTGGAGCTGGCGTGGGAGGCGTTCGAGCGGGCGGGCATCGACCCGACGACCCTGCGCGGCTCCCGCACCGGCGTCTTCGCCGGCACCAACGGCAACGACTACACCCCCCTGCTCGTCGCCTCCGGCGAGGACGTCGGCGGCCACCTCGGCACCGGCAACGCGGCGAGCATCGTCTCCGGCCGCGTGTCCTACACCCTCGGTCTGGAAGGACCCGCGGTCACGGTCGACACGGCCTGCTCGGCCGCCCTCGTCGCCCTGCACCTGGCGGTGCAGGCGCTGCGCTCGGGGGAGTGCGATCTGGCGTTGGCCGGTGGTGTGACGGTGATGTCGACGCCGGGGCTGTTCCTGGACTTCAGCCGGCAGCGGGGGCTGGCGGCGGACGGCCGGTGCAAGGCGTTCTCGGACGCGGCCGACGGGGCGGGGTTCTCCGAGGGCGCGGGTCTGGTGCTGGTGGAGCGGCTGTCGGACGCGCGGGCGGCCGGGCGGCCGGTGCTGGCGGTGGTGCGGGGCAGTGCGGTGAACCAGGACGGTGCGTCCAACGGTCTGACGGCGCCGAACGGTCCTTCGCAGCAGCGGGTGATCCGTCAGGCGCTGGCGGGGGCCGGGCTGCGGCCGTCGGATGTGGACGCGGTGGAGGCGCACGGTACGGGGACGGCGCTGGGTGATCCGATCGAGGCGCAGGCGATCCTGGCGGCCTACGGTCAGGATCGTGAACGGCCCCTGCTGCTGGGCTCGGTGAAGTCGAACATCGGTCATACGCAGGCCGCCGCGGGTGTGGCGGGTGTGATCAAGATGGTGCTGGCGCTGCGCCACGGCGTCCTGCCGCGCACCCTGCACGCGGACGAGGCCTCGTCCCACGTCGACTGGGCGGCCGGATCGGTCGAACTGCTCACGGACAGCGCCGACTGGCCGCGCGTCGAGGGCAGGACCCGCCGCGCCGGTGTGTCGTCCTTCGGTCTCAGCGGCACGAACGCGCACGTGGTGCTGGAGGAGGCCCCGGCCGAGCCGGAGTCGCAGCCGCATGTGGTGAGTGAGGGCGTGGTGCCGTGGGTGGTGTCGGGCCGTACGGGTGCGGCGTTGCGGGCCCAGGCGGGCCGGCTGGCACGGTTCGTGGCCGCCGAGGAGCGGATCGACATGACGGAGGTCGCGGGTTCCCTGGTGCGGTCGCGGTCGCTGTTCGAGCACCGGGCGGTGGTCTGGGGATCGGAGCCTGAGGAGCTGGTGCGGGCGCTGGAGGCGGTGGCTTCCGGCGAGGAGGCGGTGAACGCCGCGACGGGCACGGTACGACGTGACGCGCGCACGGCGTTCCTGTTTGCCGGGCAGGGGTCCCAACGCCTCGGGATGGGGCGGGAGTTGTACGACACCTACCCCGTCTTCGCGGATGCCTTCGACGCGGTGGACGCGGAACTGCCCTTCGATCTGCGGGAGGTGGTGTTCGGTGAGGACGCCGACCTGCTGAACCGGACGGAGTTCACGCAGCCCGCTCTGTTCGCCCTCGAAGTGGCGCTGTTCCGGCTGCTGGAGTCGTGGGGTGTGCGTCCGGACGTCCTCGCCGGGCATTCGATCGGTGAGATCGCGGCGGCGCATGTGGCGGGGGTGTGGTCGCTGGCGGACGCGTGTCGTCTGGTGGTGGCGCGGGGCCGGCTGATGCAGGCGCTGCCTGCCGGTGGTGCGATGGTGGCGGTGCAGGCGTCCGAGGACGAGGTGCTGCCGCTGCTCGGTGACGAGGTCGGGATCGCCGCGGTCAACGGCCCCCGGGCCGTCGTCGTCGCGGGTGCCTCGCAGGCCGTCGAGGAGATCGCCGCCCGCTTCCGCGCCCAGGACCGCAAGGTCACCGCGCTGCGGGTCAGCCACGCCTTCCACTCCCCGCTGATGGAGCCGATGCTCGCCGACTTCCGCAAGGTCGCGGAGGGGCTGACCTACGAGCGGCCGAAGCTGTCGTTCGTCTCCACGGTGACCGGAACCGCCGCCACCGCCGAGGAGCTGATGTCCCCGGACTACTGGGTGCGGCATGTACGCCGCCCGGTGCGTTTCGCCGACGCCGTACGCGCCCTCGTCGGGCAGGGTGTCGGGCGCTTCGCCGAACTCGGTCCGGACGGCACCCTGACCGCACTCGCCCAGGCCTCCCTCGACGACACCGAGGGCACGGTCCTCGTGCCCCTGCTGCGCAAGGACCGGCCCGAGGCACCGGCCGCCCTCGCCGCCCTCGCCACGCTGTTCGTCCACGGGACCGACGCCGACTGGCGCGCCCTCACCGGCGGCGACCGGGCCCGGAACGCGGACCTGCCGACGTACGCCTTCCAACGCCGCCGCTACTGGCCCGACTTCACCGGCGTCACGCTGGGCGACCTCGGTTCGGCGGGTGTCGGTTCGGCGGACCATCCGCTGCTCGGCGGCGCGGTGCGGGTGGCCGGCAGCGAGGAGGTGCTGTTCACCGGACGGCTCTCGCTCAGGACGCACCCATGGCTGCGCGACCACGCCGTCACCGGCACGGTCCTCTTCCCGGGCACCGGGTTCCTCGAACTCGCCCTGTGCGCCGCCGGACAGCTCGGCTACGACCGCGTCGAGGAACTGACCATCGCCGCCCCCCTGATCGTGCCCGAGCGCACCGGACGGCTGGTCCAGGTCCGCGTGGGCGCACCCGACGAGTCGCAGACGCGCACCCTGGAGGTGTACTCCCGGGCCGAGGACGCGCTCGACATCGACCCGTGGACGCTGAACGCCAGCGGCTCGTTGACCGCCGACCCGGCTCCCGCCGACACGACGGCCCCCGACCTGACCGCATGGCCGCCGCCCAACGCCGAGGCCGTCCCCATGGAGGGCTTCTACGACCGCTTCGCCGAGGCGGGCTTCGCCTACGGGCCGGTGTTCCAGGGGCTGCGCGCGGTCTGGCGACGCGGCGAGGAGGTCTTCGCCGAGGTGGGACTGCCGGACCGGCACGAGCGGCTCGCGGGTGGCTTCGGTGTCCACCCGGCGCTCCTGGACTCCGCCCTGCACGCGATGATGTTCGTGTCGCTGGCCGACGCCGACGGGGGAAGGCTGCCGTTCTCGTGGAGCGGCGTGTCGCTGCGTGCCTCCGGCGCGCGGGCCCTGCGCGTCCGCATGGTGCAGGCGGGGCCGGAAGCCGTCGCGCTGCACCTGGCCGACCCGGCGGGTGGCGAGGTCGCCTCCGTGGAGTCGCTGCTGCTGCGCAAGGTCTCCGGCGACCTCGCCGCGCACGCCGATGCCGAAGGCCACCGCGAAAGTCTGTTCCAGGTGGGCTGGACGAAGGTGCCGGCGCCCGAGCGGGGCGCGTTCTCACCCGGGGCCCTCGTGGCGGTCGGCGCCGCCGGCCTCGCGCCCGGCGTGGAGTCGTACCCGGGCCTGGCCGAGCTGCCCGCCGCCGTCCCCGCGACCGTCCTGTTCGCCGCGGGTCGCGGTCTGAGCGGCGCGGACGGCGACGCGGCGGCCGCGGCCCGTGCCGCCACCGGCCGCGTCCTGGACGCCGTACGGTCCTGGCTCGCCGACGAGCGGTTCGAGGACTCCCGTCTGGTGATCCTCACCGAGGGCGCGGTCACGCACGACGAAAGCGCTCCCGATCCCGCCCTGGCGGCGGTGTGGGGCCTGGTCCGGGCCGCGCGCGCCGAGGCGCCCGACCGGTTCGCGCTGGTCGACACGGACGGCACCGAAGCCTCCCACGGCGTGCTCGTACGGGCCCTGGCCTGCGGGGAGCCGGAGCTCGCGCTGCGCGACGGCGTCGCCCACGCGCCGCGTCTCGACCGGGTACCCGTGGGCGGCGCGCTCCCGGTCCCGGCGGGTGAACCGGCCTGGCACCTGGACAGCGTGGAGAAGGGCACCCTGGACAACCTGGCCCTGACCCCCTTCCCCGAAGCGACCGCCGAGTTGACGCGAGGACAGGTCCGCATCGCCGTACGCGCGGCGGGGGTCAACTTCCGCGACGTGCTCAACGCGCTCGGCATGTATCCGGGCGAGGCGGGTCTGCTCGGCGGTGAGGGCGCGGGTGTGGTGACCGAGGTCGGCCCGGGTGTGCAGGGGCTGGCCGTCGGTGACCGGGTGTTCGGCATGTTCCCCGGTTCCTTCGGGCCGGTGGCGGTGGCGGACGCCCGGACGGTGGCCCGGATCCCGGCCGGCTGGACGTTCGCGCAGGCGGCGTCGGTGCCGATCGTGTTCCTGACGGCGTACTACGCGCTGACCGAGCTGGGCGCCGTGCGGCCGGGCGAGTCGGTGCTGGTGCACGCGGCGGCCGGCGGTGTGGGCATGGCCGCCGTACAGCTGGCACGGCATCTGGGCGCCGAGGTGTTCGGCACCGCGAGTGCCGGCAAGTGGGACACGCTGCGGGAGCTGGGCCTGGACGGCACGCACCTCGCCTCGTCCCGCGACACCGACTTCGAGGCGGCGTTCCTCGCGGCGACCGGTGGTCGTGGTGTGGACGTCGTGCTCGACTCGCTGGCCGGTGAGTTCGTGGACGCGTCGCTGCGGCTGCTGCCGCGTGGGGGCCGGTTCCTGGAGATGGGCAAGACCGACGTCCGGGACCCCGAGGCGGTGGCCGCCGAGCACTCCGGTGTGACGTACCGGGCGTTCGATCTGTGGGACGCAGGTCCCGAGCGGATCGGCCGGATGCTGGCCGAGCTGGTGGCCCTCTTCGAAGCGGACGTTCTGCGGCCCCTTCCCGTCACCTGCTGGGACGTACGCAACGCCGCGGAGGCGTTCCGGTACCTCTCGCAGGCCCGGCACGTGGGCAAGGTGGTCCTCACGGTCCCGGCGCCCCTGGACCGGGACGGCACGGTGCTGGTGACCGGTGGCACGGGTGGCCTGGGCGCGCTGGTGGCCCGTCACCTGGTGACCCGGCACGGCATACGGCGCCTGCTGCTGGCCGGCCGCCGTGGCCTCGAAGCGCCGGGCGCACCCGAGCTCGTCGCGGAACTCGCGGACCTGGGCGCCGAGGTCGAGGTCGCCGCCCTGGACGTCGCCGACCGGGACCAGCTCACCGCCGTGCTGGACGCCCTCCCCACCGAGCATCCCTTGACCGCCGTCGTCCACACCGCGGGCGTCGTCGACGACGGTGTCGTCGCCTCCCTCACCCCGGAGCGTCTGGCCGGCGTCATGCGGCCGAAGGCGGACGCGGTGGCGCACCTGCACGAGCTGACCCGCGGCGCGGACCTGTCGGCGTTCGTGGTCTTCTCCTCGGTGGCCGGTACCTTCGGCAGCGCGGGTCAGGCCAACTACGCCGCCGCGAACGCCTTCCTCGACGCCTTCGCCGCTCACCGCCGTGCCTCGGGGCTGCCCGCGGTGTCCCTCGCCTGGGGCCCGTGGGCGCCCGGTACGGGCATGACCGCCGAGCTGACCGAGGCGGACCTGCGGCGGATGGCACGCGGCGGCATGCGGCCGCTCACCGTCGAGCAGGGACTCGAACTCCTCGACACGGCCGGGCTGGTGCCCGTCACGGCACCCGCGCACCGGTCGCTCCTGCTGCCGGTGAACCTGGACCTCCAGGCGCTGCGGGCCCACACCGAGGCCGTACCGCCGCTGCTGCGCGGCCTGGTGCGGGCACCGGCGCGACGGGCGGCGGACACCGCGGCCGGGACCGGCGGGGAGCGGCAGGACCTCGGCGCCCTGCTGGCGGCACTCGCGCCGGCCGACCGGGAGCAGTATCTCGTCGACCTGGTCTGCGCCCAGGCCGCGGCGACCCTCGGGCACGCCTCGGCGGACGAGATCGAGCCGGATCAGGCGTTCAAGGAGCTGGGCTTCGACTCGCTCACCGCCGTCGAACTGCGCAACCGGCTCAACGCCGCCACCAGGCTCCGGCTCCCGGCGACCCTGGTGTTCGACCACCCGACACCGACGGCGCTGGCGGGACATCTGCTTCAGGAGATCACCCTGCCGGAGGCGTCCGGCACGGGGGCGGGCGAGAGCTCGGGCGCGGCCGTGCCGGCGGCGCCGCTCCTGGTCGAACTGGACCGGCTGGAGGCGGCGCTCGGCGCCGCCGCGGTCGGCGGGGACGACCACGCGACGATCACTTCCCGGCTGCAGAGGCTGACGGCGAAGTGGCAGGAGAGGACCACGCGGGGCGGCGGTGCCGGACACGACAACGGCACCGGCTCCGGGGGTTCCGGAGCGGCTCCCGCCGACGACGACGGGGCACTGGACTCCGTCGAGACGGCGGACGAGCTGTTCGACCTGATCGACAAAGAACTCGGGATGTCGTGATCAGCCGCGGGAAACCGTCGGCATCGGCTCAGGGATGTGGCGTTGGTGGCTGAAGACGACAAGATGGACGACAAGTACGTCGAGTACCTCAAGCGGTTGACCGCCGAACTGCGGCAGACGCGCCGGCAGTTGCGGGACGCGGAGGCACGCGACCGGGAGCCGGTCGCGATCGTGGCGATGAGCTGCCGCTACCCCGGCGGGGTGGACAGCCCGGAAGAGCTGTGGCGGCTCGTCGACGAGGGCGGGGACGCCATCTCCGGATTCCCCGCCGACCGCGGCTGGGACGTCGAGGCGGGCTACGACCCCGACCCCGACCACCCGGGCACCTTCTACGCGCTCGGCGGCGGCTTCCTGCACGAGGCGTCCCGCTTCGACGCGGACTTCTTCGGGATCTCGCCGCGCGAGGCGCTGGCGATGGACCCCCAGCAGCGGCTGCTGCTGGAGATCTCCTGGGAGGCGTTCGAGCGGGCCGGAATCGCCCCCGGCTCCGTGCGCGGCAGCAGCACCGGCGTCTTCGTCGGCGCGGCCACCTCCGGATACGGCGCCGGCGTGAGCGAGTTCCCCGAGGGGGTGCAGGGCCTGCTGCTCGCGGGCAACGCCACCTCGGTCGCCTCCGGCCGCATCGCCTACACCCTGGGGCTGGAAGGACCGACCGTCACCGTCGACACGGCCTGCTCCTCCTCGCTCGTCGCCCTGCACTGGGCGTGCCAGGCGCTGCGCCGCGGCGAGTGCGACCTCGCGCTCGCGGGCGGCGTGGCCGTGATGGCCACCCCCGCGATGTTCTACGAGTTCAGCCGCCAGCGCGGACTGGCCGCCGACGGCCGCTGCAAGGCCTTCTCCGACGACGCCGACGGCACCGGCTGGGCCGAGGGCGCGGGCATGCTGCTCGTGGAGCGGCTCTCCGACGCCCGTCGGCTCGGCCACCCGGTCCTGGCCGTGGTCCGCGGCACGGCGATCAACTCCGACGGCGCCTCCAACGGCCTCACCGCCCCCAACGGCCCCGCCCAGCAGCGGGTCATCCGCGCGGCCCTCGCCAACGCGGGACTCGCCCCCGCCGAGGTGGACGCCGTCGACGCGCACGGCACCGGCACCTCGCTCGGTGACCCCATCGAGGCCCAGGCCCTCCTCGCCACTTACGGCCAGGACCGCGAACAGCCGCTGTGGCTGGGCTCCTTGAAGTCGAACATCGGGCACACCCAGTCGGCCGCCGGCGTCGGCAGCATCATCAAAATGGTCGAGGCGATGCGGCACGGCGTGCTGCCGCGCACCCTGCACGTCTCCGAGCCGTCCCGGCACGTCGACTGGTCGGCCGGGGCCGTACGCCTGCTCACCGAGCCGGTCGACTGGCCGGAGGCGGGCCGCCCCCGCCGCGCCGGCGTGTCGTCGTTCGGCATCAGCGGCACCAACGCGCACGCCGTCATCGAGCAGGCCCCCGCGGCCGAACCGGCGGCACCCGAGGACCCCGCCGCGCAGCCGGCCGCTCCCGCCGCCGAGCCCCGCACGCTGCCCGTCGTGCCGTGGCCGGTGTCCGCGCGCAGCGAGGAGGCGGTACGGGCGCAGGCCGCCCGGCTCCTGGCCCGGCTGCGGGACCGGACCGAGCCGCCGCGCCCCCTGGACGTCGGCCACGCGCTCGCCACCACCCGGGCCGCCCTGGAGCACCGGGCGGTGGTCCTCGCCACCGACCACGACACCGCCGTACGGGAACTGGCCGCGCTCGCCGAGGGCTCCGCGGGCCCCGCGACCGTCCGGGGCCGCACCACGCGCGGCGCCACCGCCTTCCTGTTCGCCGGGCAGGGCTCCCAACGGCTCGGCATGGGCCGCGAACTGTACGAGGCCCACCCCGTCTTCGCCGCCGCGTTCGACGCGGTCGACGCGGAACTGCCCTTCGACCTGCGGCAGACCGTCTTCGGCGACGACGCGGACCGGCTCCACCGCACCGCATACGCGCAACCCGCCCTGTTCGCGCTCGAAGTCGCCCTCCACCGGCTGCTGGAGTCGTGGGGCGTCACCGCGAAGTTCCTGCTGGGCCACTCCGTCGGCGAGCTGGCGGCCGCCCATGTCGCCGGCGTGTGGTCCCTCGCGGACGCCTGCCGGCTGGTCGTGGCGCGCGGCCGTCTGATGCAGGCCCTGCCGGAGGGCGGCACGATGGCCGCGCTCCAGGCGACCGAGGAGGAGGTGCTGCCCCTGCTGAACGACCGGGTCGGCATCGCCGCCGTCAACGGCCCCCGCGCGGTGGTGATCTCCGGCGCGGCGGACGCCGTGGAGGAGGCGGCCGCGCACTTCCGCGCCCTGGACCGCAAGGTGACGGCCCTGCGGGTCAGCCACGCCTTCCACTCCCCGCTGATGGAGCCCATGCTCCAGGAGTTCCGCGAGGTCGCCGAGGCCCTCACCTACCATCCGCCCCGGCTGACGCTCGTCTCCGGCGTGACCGGCGAGATCGCCCGCCCGGCCGATCTGTGCTCGCCGGATTACTGGGTCCGGCACGTCCGTGAGCCGGTCCGGTTCGCCGACGGCATACGGCTGCTGGCCAAGCGCCGGGTGGCCCGCTGTGTCGAGCTGGGCCCCGACGGCACCCTCACCGCCCTCGCCCAGGACTGCTTCGAGAGCGACCCGCCGTTCGCCGTGCCCACCCTGCGCAAGGACCGGCCCGAGCCCGCCGCCGTGATGGCCGCGGTCGCCGGCGCCTTCGCCCACGGCGCACCGGTCGACTGGCCGGCCGTCTTCGCGGGGACCGGCGCCCGGAGCGTGGACCTGCCGACGTACGCCTTCCGCCGCGAACGGTACTGGCTGGAGCCCACCCCGCCCGGCACGGCGACCGCCGGCGACACCGGCGGCGGGGACGCGGGCTTCTGGACGGCCGTGGAGGACGAGGACATCGCCGCCCTCGCCGACACCCTGGACGTCGACGAAGGGCTCGTGCGTCCCCTCGTACCCGCCCTGTCGTCGTGGTGGCGGGGGCGGCGTGAGCTCGACCGGGTGGACCGGCTGCGCTACCGCGTCACCTGGCAGCCCCTCGACCCGACCGCCGGTGGCCCGCTCACCGGACGCTGGCTCGTCGTCGCCCCCGCCACGGCGGCCGACGGCTCCCCGGCGGCCACCGTGACCGAGGCGCTGCGGGCGGGCGGAGCCGAGCCCGTGCTGTGGGAGTACGCCCCCGACGAGGAGCGCGCCGCGCTGGCCGCCCGGCTCGCCGCCCTCGGCACCTTCACGGGCGTCCTCGCCCTGCCCGCCGACGAGGACCCCGCCGACGAAGCCCCCACCGGCGACGGGCAGCGGTCCCTGGCGGACGCGCTCCTGCGCACCGTACGGCTGGTGCAGGCGCTCGGCGACGCCGAGGTGACCGCACCGCTGTGGCTCGCCACCCGCGGCGCGGTGGCCACCGCACGCTCCGACGCCGCCCCCGAGCCGGCGCAGGCCGCGCTGTGGGGCCTGGGCCGGGTGGCCGCACTGGAGTCGGCCGGCCGGTGGGGCGGCCTCGTCGACCTGCCGCGGACCGTCGACCGGCGGGCCGCCGCCCGGCTCGCCTCGGTGCTGGCCCACCCCGGCGACGAGGACCAGCTCGCGGTCCGTGCCTCCGGAGTCTTCGTACGACGCCTGCTGCACGCCGACGACCCGGCCGCCCCGCAGCACGGCGGGAGCGGCTGGCAGCCCCGCGGCACCGTCCTGATCACCGGCGGGACCGGCGCGCTGGGCGCCCGGGTCGCCCGCTGGGCCGCCGAGCAGGGCGCGGAGCACCTCGTGCTGACCGGCCGCCGCGGTCCCGACGCCCCCGGTGCCGCCGAGCTGACGCACACGCTCACCGAGCTCGGCGCCCGCGTGACCGTCGAGGCCTGCGACGTCGCCGACCGTGCCGCCGTCGAGTCACTGCTCGCCCGGCACACCGTGGACGCCGTCGTCCACGCGGCCGGCGTCACCGACACCCGCCCGCTGCCCGACCTCGACGCCGACCGCCTGCGCTCCGTCCTCGCCGCCAAGGCGGACGGTGCCGCCCACCTCGACGCGGTGCTGCGCGCCCAGGGCGACCGCCCGCTCGACGCGTTCGTACTGTTCTCCTCCATCGCCGGCGTATGGGGCAGCGGAGGCCAGACCGCCTACGCCGCCGCCAACGCCTACCTCGACGGCCTGGCCGAACAGCGGCGCGCCCGCGGCGCCACCGCCACCTCCGTCGCCTGGGGCCCCTGGGCCGAGGGCGGCATGGCCGCGGAGGGAGACGCCGAGGAGTACCTGCGTCGACGCGGTCTCGCCGCCCTCGACCCCGACACCGCGCTCGCCGCGCTGCGCCGCGTCCTGCAGCAGGACGTCACCGGTCAGGTCGTCGCCGACGTCGACTGGTCCCGGTTCGCCCCCGGCTTCACCAGCACCCGCCCCAGCCCCCTGCTCACCGACCTGCCCGAGGCACGGGCCGCCCTGCGCGGCGGCCAGGTCCACACGGACGACGACGGAGCGGGCGCGGCCCTGCGCGCACGCCTGGCCGGCCGACCGGCCGCCGAACGCGTCCGCGCGCTCCTGGAACTGGTCCGCACCCACGCCGCCGCCGTCCTCGGCCACGCCGACGCGGGTCTGCTGGAGACCCGGCGTGCCTTCCGTGACTCCGGCTTCGACTCCCTCACCGCCGTCGAACTGCGCAATCGCCTCGCCACCGAGACCGGCCTGGCGCTGCCCGCCACGCTCGTCTTCGACCACCCCACCCCCGTCGACCTCGCCGCCTTCGTGCACGGCGAGCTGTTCGACGACTCCCGGACCGCGCACCCCGACGGCACGGCCGGCGCGGCACGCGGGGAGCGCGCGGCCGACGACCCGATCGTCATCGTCGGCATGGGCTGCCGCCTGCCCGGCGACGTGACCGGCCCGGACGACCTGTGGGAGCTGGTCGCCGCCGGACGGGACGCGATCACCGAGTTCCCCACCGACCGCGGCTGGGACCTCGACGCGCTCTACCACCCCGAACCGGGCCGACCCGGCACCAGCTACACCCGGCACGGCGGATTCCTCACCGGCGTCGGCGCCTTCGACCCCGCCTTCTTCGGCATCTCGCCGCGCGAGGCCGTCGCCATGGACCCGCAGCAGCGGCTGCTGCTGGAGACCTCGTGGGAGGCGCTGGAACGCGCCGCCATCGCCCCGGGCGCCCTGCGCGGCAGCCGCACCGGCGTGTTCATGGGCTCCAACGGCCAGGACTATCCCGCCCTGCTGCTCAGCACACCCGACGCCGGAGACGGCTACCTCGGCACCGGCAACGCCGCCGCCGTGGTCTCCGGCCGTATCGCCTACGTCCTCGGCCTCGAAGGACCGACCCTCACCGTCGACACGGCCTGCTCGTCCTCCCTCGTCGCCCTCCACCTCGCCGTGCAGTCGCTGCGGGCGGGCGAGTGCGACCTCGCGCTGGCCGGCGGCGTCACCGTCATGTCCACCCCGGGCGCCTTCCTGGAGTTCAGCCGCCAGCGCGGCCTCGCCGCGGACGGCCGCTGCAAGGCCTTCTCCGACGCCGCCGACGGCACCGGCTGGGCCGAGGGCGTGGGCGTGCTCGTCGTCGAGCGGCTCTCCGACGCCCGCCGCAACGGACATCCTGTACTCGCCGTGGTCGCCGGTTCCGCCGTCAACCAGGACGGCGCCTCCAACGGCCTCACCGCCCCCAACGGCCCCGCCCAGCAGCGCGTCATCCGCGCCGCCCTGGCCGACGCGGGCCTCGCCCCGGCCGAGGTCGACGCGGTGGAGGCGCACGGCACCGGTACGACACTGGGCGACCCCATCGAGGCCCAGGCCCTGCTCGCCGCCTACGGCCAGGACCGCGAACGGCCGCTGATGCTCGGTTCGTTGAAGTCCAACCTCGGCCACACCCAGGCCGCCGCCGGGGTCGCCGGCGTCATCAAGATGGTGCTGGCCATGCGGCACGGCCGGCTCCCGGCCACCCTGCACGCCGACACCCCCAGCACCCACGTCGACTGGTCGGCGGGCGCCGTGGAACTCCTCACCGAGACCACGCAGTGGCCCGGCGGCGACCGGCCGCGCCGCGCGGGAATCTCCGCGTTCGGCGTCTCCGGCACCAACGCCCATGTCATCGTCGAACAGCCCCGGGACGACGAGCCGTCGGGCGCCGACGCACAGCCGCACGAGACCGCGCCGAAGGGAACGGGGACGGGCGGCCCGCTGCCCTGGGTGATCTCCGGCGCCTCCGAGAACGCCCTGCGCGCACAGGCCGTACGACTCCTCGCCCACGCCGACGCCCGGCCCGGCCTCACCGCCGCGAGCCTCGGCCTCTCCCTCGCCACCACCCGTACCGCGCTCGACCACCGCGCCGTGATCCTGGGCGCCGACCGCGCGGAACTGGTCTCCGCGCTCACCTCCCTGACCCTGGGCGAGTCCGCCGCCGGCGTGGTCACCGGCCGCGCGCGGGCCGACGGCCGGACCGCGTTCCTCTTCGCGGGGCAGGGAGCGCAACGGCTCGGCATGGGGCGTGAGTCGTACGAGGCCCACCCTGTCTTCGCGGACGCCTTCGACGCCGTGTGCGCGCAGGTCGACGCGGAACTGCCGCGCCCGCTGCGGGAGATCGCCTTCGGCGACGACACCGAGCTGCTCGGCCGTACGGAGTTCACGCAGCCCGCCCTGTTCGCCCTCGAAGTGGCGCTGTTCCGGCTGCTGGAGTCGTGGGGTGTGCGCCCGGACGTCCTCGCCGGGCACTCGATCGGCGAGATCGCGGCCGCGCATGTGGCGGGGGTGTGGTCGCTGGCGGACGCGTGCCGTTTGGTGGTGGCGCGGGGCCGGCTGATGCAGGCCCTTCCCGCGGGCGGTGCGATGGTGGCGCTCCAGGCCACCGAGGACGAGGTGCTGCCGCTGCTCGGTGACGAGGTCGGGATCGCCGCGGTCAACGGCCCCCGGGCCGTCGTCGTCGCGGGTGCCTCGCAGGCCGTCGAGCAGATCGCCGCCCGCTTCCGCGCCCAGGACCGCAAGGTCACCGCGCTGCGGGTCAGCCACGCCTTCCACTCCCCGCTGATGGAGCCGATGCTCGCCGACTTCCGCGAGGTCGCTGAGAGCCTGACCTACGAGCCGCCCCACCTGCCCGTCGTCTCGACGGTCACCGGCGCGGCCGCCACGGCCGAGGAGTTGTGCTCCCCGGAGTACTGGGTCCGCCATGTCCGCCGGTCGGTCCGCTTCGCCGACGCGGTCGCCGCCCTGGAGGCCGAGGGCGTCACCCGGTTCCTGGAACTGGGCCCGGACGGCACCCTCACCGCCCTGGCCCACGGCGCGCTCACCGACGGCGAACCGGTCGCGGTCCCGGCCCTGCGCCCGGACCGCCCCGAGACCGCGACACTGCTCGCGGCCACCGCGACGCTCTTCGCCCACGGTGCCGACGTCGACTGGTCCGCGTTCTTCCCGGCCGAGCGCCCCGCCGAGCTGCCCACCTACGCCTTCCAGCACGGCCGCTACTGGCCGCGCCCGTCCGGCGGGCACCTCGGCGACCTCCGCTCGGCCGGTCTGTCCGCCGCCGGCCACCCGCTGCTCGGCGCCGCCGTCACCCTGGCGGACAGCGGAGCCGCGGTCTTCACCGGACGGCTCTCCGCCCAGCTCCAGCCGTGGCTGGCCGAACACGTGGTCTCCGGTTCCGTCCTGCTGCCCGGCACCGCCTTCCTGGAGCTCGCCCTCCACGCGGCCGACCGCGTCGGCTGCGGTCAGGTCGAGGAACTCACCCTGCGGACGCCGCTGGTGCTGCCCGCCCAAGGGGCCGCCCGGCTCCAGGTCACCGTCGGAGCCCCGGACGCCGTCGGACGCCGTGAGATCGGCGTGTACTCCCGCCCCGCGGCCGGCTCCGACAGCGACGGGCCCGACGACGAGCCGTGGACCCAGCACGCGAGCGGCACCCTGCTGCCCGACGCCGCCGTGCCGGCCCCGGACGCGGACGGGCGACCGCCCGCCGACGCCGCCGAGATCCCCACGGACTCCCTCTACGAGGGGCTGGCGCGGACCGGTCTGTCCTACGGCCCGCTCTTCCGCGGACTGACCTCCGTCCGGCGGAGCGGCGACGACCTGTTCGCCGAGGCGGTCCTGCCCGACGAGGCCGCCCCCGACGCCCGCCGCTACGGCGTCCACCCCGCCCTGCTGGACTCGGTGCTGCACGCCCTAGGAGCGGCCCCGACGCCGGGCGCCGCCGACGAGGAGGCGTCCGGCCCGGGCCTGCCCTTCTCGTGGACCGGCGTCACCCTGCACGCCACCGGTGCGTCACGGCTGCACGCCCGCCTGCGGGCCACCGGGAGCGGCTCGGTCGCCCTCGACCTGGCCGACCCCTCCGGCGCGCCCGTCGCCACCATCGGATCGCTCACCCTGCGCGCCCTCACGGCACCGGCCGCCGGGACCGCGCACACCCCGCACGCCGGGCTGCTGCACCGGGTCGACTGGACGCCGCTGCCGCTGGACGCGACCACGTCGGCCTCGACGACACCCCTGCCGTCGCCTCTCCCGGCAACTCTCCCGAGCACTCTGCCGACGACCGGCGTCGACGCCGGAGCGGACACGTTGGTGCGCGTGGCCTCCCCGGTCGGCGACAGCGCGGAGGCGGCGCACACGGCCACCGCCGAAGCGCTGGAACTGGTGCGTGCCTGGCTGACCGAGGAACGCTTCGAAGGCGCCCGGCTCGTGCTGGTCACCGAAGGGGCGGTCACGCTCGACGCGACGGCCCCCGATCCCGCCCTCGCCGCGGTGTGGGGTCTGGTGCGGGCGGCCCGGGCGGAGAACCCGGGGCGGTTCGCGCTGCTCGACGTGGACGGCGCCGACGCGTCATGGGAGATCGTCCCGGCCGCGCTCGCCTCCGGTGAGGCCGAGCTCGCCGTACGCGGCGGCACCCCGTTCACCCCCCGCCTGGGCCGGGCCACCGAGGGACGCGAACTCGCGCCTCCCGTCGGGGAGTCGGCCTGGCGGCTGGACATCGCGGAGCAGGGCACCCTGGAGGGCCTGGCGCTCCGGCCGGTCCCGGAGGCGGAAGCGGAACTGCCCCCCGGTCATGTCCGCATCGCGGTACGGGCCGCGGGCGTGAACTTCCGTGACGTGCTCAACGCGCTCGGCATGTACCCCGGCGACGCCAAGGACTTCGGTCTGGAGGGCGCCGGTGTGGTGACCGAGGTCGGCCCCGAGGTGTCGGGCCTGGCGGTCGGTGACCGGGTGATGGGACTGTTCTCCGGCTCGTTCGGGCCGGTGGCGGTGGCGGACGCCCGGACGGTGGCCCGGATCCCGGCCGGCTGGACGTTCGCACAGGCGGCGTCCGCGCCCCTGGTGTTCCTGACCGCGTACTACGCCCTCGACGACCTCGCAGGCCTGCGGGCCGGCGAGTCGGTGCTGGTGCACGCGGCGGCCGGCGGCGTGGGCATGGCCGCCCTGCAACTGGCGCGGCACCGCGGCGCCGAGGTGTTCGGCACGGCGAGCCCCGGCAAGTGGGACACCCTGCGCGCCCTCGGCCTGGACGACACGCACCTCGCCTCGTCCCGCGACACCGACTTCGAGACGGCCTTCCTCGCGGCCACCGACGGCCGGGGCGTGGACGTCGTACTGGACTCCCTCGCCGGGGAGTTCGTCGACGCCTCCCTGCGGCTGCTGCCCCATGGGGGCCGGTTCCTGGAGATGGGCAAGACCGACGTCCGGGACGCCGACGCGGTCGCCGCCGAGCACACGGGCGTGACCTACCGCGCCTTCGATCTGTGGGACGCCGGTCCGGAGCGGATCGGGCGGATGCTGTCCGACCTGGTCGACCTGTTCGAGTCGGGAGCGCTCCAGCCCCTACCGGTCACCTGCTGGGACGTACGACAGGCGCCGGACGCGTTCCGCCATCTGTCGCAGGCCCGGCACGTCGGCAAGGTGGTGCTGACCGTTCCCGCGCCGCTGGACCCGGAGGGGACCGTGCTGGTCACCGGTGGCACCGGCGGCCTGGGCGCGCTGGTGGCCCGGCACCTGGTCACCGAGCACGGGATCAGGCACCTGCTGCTGGCCGGCCGTCGAGGCCCCGAAGCTCCGGGCGCCCGCGAACTCGTCGCGGAACTGACGGACTTGGGGGCCGAGGTCGAGGTGGCGGCCCTGGACGTCACCGACGGCGACCGGCTCGCCGCCGCCCTCGCGGCCGTCCCCGCCGCGCATCCGCTGACCGGCGTGGTGCACGCGGCGGGTGTCCTGGACGACGGCGTGGTCGCCTCCCTCACCCCCGACCGCCTGGCGCACGTCCTGCGGCCCAAGACGGACGCGGTGGCGCACCTGCACGAGCTGACCCGTGACGCGGACCTGTCGGCGTTCGTGGTCTTCTCCTCGGTGGCCGGTACCTTCGGCGGCGCGGGCCAGGCCAACTACGCGGCCGCCAACGCCTTCCTGGACGCCTTCGCCACCACGCGCCGCTCCGCCGGCCTGCCCGCGACCGCCCTCGCCTGGGGCCCGTGGGCACCCGGCGCGGGCATGACCGCCGAGCTGAACGAGGCGGACCTGCGGCGCATGGCCCGCGGCGGCATGCGGCCGCTCACCGTCGAACAGGGCCTCGGTGCCCTCGACGCGGCCCTCGGGCGCACCGAGTCCGTCCTCGTGCCGATCGCGCTCGACCGGCGCGTGCTGCGCGACCGTCAGGCCGTCGCGGCGCTGCCGGCCATGCTCCGTGGCCTGGCCGTGGCCCCCGCACGGCGCACGGCGGCCACGGCGGACGCCGCCGGGGACAGCTTCCGGGCCCGGCTGGCGACCCTCGCACAGGCGGAGCGGGAGACGGCGGTCCTGGACCTCGTACGCGTCCAGACGGCCCTGGTGCTCGGGCACTCCGGCCCGGACACCGTCGAGGCCACCCGGGACTTCCGCGGCCTCGGCATCGACTCGCTGACCGCCGTGGAACTGCGCAACCGCCTGAACGCGGCGACCGGACTGCGGCTGCCCGCGACCCTGGTGTTCGACTATCCGTCGCCACAGGCGCTCGCGCGCCACGTCGGCACCGAGCTCCTCGACACCCGGCCCCCGGCCGCGACCGGCACCACGGCCACGGCCGGCCGGGCCGCCGACACGGCCGACGACGACGCGCGGATCGCGATCGTGGGCATCGGCTGCCGGTTCCCCGGCGGGGTGCGCGGCCCGGAGGACTTCTGGCGGCTGCTCGCCGACGGCGTCGACGCGATCGGCGCGCCGCCCGCCGACCGCGGCTGGCACGCGGAGGGCGTCGAGGGCGGATTCCTGTACGACGCCGCCGAGTTCGACGCGGACTTCTTCGGGATCTCGCCGCGCGAGGCCCTGGCGATGGACCCGCAACAGCGGCTGCTGCTGGAGATCTCCTGGGAGGCGCTGGAGCGGGCCGCGATCGACCCGCGCGGCCTGCACGGCTCCCGCACCGGCGTGTTCGTCGGCACGAACTACCAGGGCTACGGCTCGGCCGCGCACGACGTCCCCGAGGACGCGCAGGGACAGCTCCTGACCGGGCACGCCGCGAGCGTGGCCTCCGGCCGCGTCGCCTATGTGCTGGGCCTGGAAGGCCCGGCGGTCACCGTGGACACCGCCTGCTCGTCCTCCCTGGTGGCACTGCACTGGGCGGCCCAGTCGCTGCGGTCCGGCGAGTGCGATCTGGCGCTCGCGGGCGGCGTGACGGTGATGGCGACACCCGGCGCCTTCGCCGAGTTCGACCGACAGGGCGGGCTCGCCGGCGACCACCGCTGCAAGGCCTTCTCGGACGACGCCGACGGCACCGGATGGGGCGAAGGCGCCGGCATCCTGCTGCTGGAGCGCCTCTCCGACGCCCGCCGCAACGGCCACCCGGTACTCGCCGTGGTCCGGGGCAGCGCCGTCAACTCGGACGGCGCGAGCAACGGACTCACCGCGCCCAACGGCCCCTCCCAGCAGCGCGTCATCCGCGCCGCGCTGGCAGCCGGCGGGCTCACCCCCGCCGACGTCGACGCGGTGGAGGCGCACGGCACCGGCACGAAACTCGGCGACCCGATCGAGGCCCAGGCCCTGCTCGCCACCTACGGCCAGGACCGCGAACAGCCCCTGTGGCTGGGGTCGGTGAAGTCCAACATCGGACACACCCAGGCCGCCGCCGGAGTCGCCGGCGTCATCAAGACGGTCCTGGCCATGCGGCACGGGACACTGCCGCGCACCCTGCACCTCACCCGCCCCACCAGCCACGTCGACTGGACGGCCGGACGCATCGAACTGCTCGCCGAATCCGTGCCCTGGCCGCGTCCGGGACGCCCGCGGCGCGCCGCCGTCTCGTCGTTCGGCATCAGCGGCACCAACGCCCACGTCGTCCTGGAGGAGGGCGAGCAGCGGCAGACCGACGCCGAGCCGCACCCCGGGGGACCGGTCGCCTGGCCACTGAGCGGACGATCGGCCACCGCCCTGCGCGGGCAGGCCGAGCGGCTGCGCGCCCGGCTGACCGCCGACCCGGAGCCCGGCCCCGCCGACGTCGCGCACTCCCTGGCCACCGGCCGCGCGCTCTTCGAGCACCGGGCCGTGGTGGTCGCCGAGGACCGCACGGAACTCCTGACCGCGCTGGCCGCGCTCGGCCGCGGGGAGGACACCGCCGCGGTGGTGCGCGGGCGCACCGGACCAAGGGGCCGCACCGCGTTCCTGTTCAGCGGGCAGGGCTCGCAGCGGCCCGGCATGGGCCAAGAACTCCTCGACCGGTTCCCGGTGTACGCCGAGGCCTTCCACCGCGTCTGCGACGCGTTCGCCCCGCACCTCGACGTGCCGCTGGCCGACGTCGTCCTCGCGCCCGAGGGCACGGAGCCGGCCGGGCTGCTGGACCGCACCGCCTACACCCAGCCCGCCCTGTTCGCCGTCCATGTGGCGCTGTACGAACTGGTGCGCTCGTGGGGGGTCGCGCCCGACGCGCTGATGGGGCACTCCATCGGCGAACTGTCCGCCGCGCACGTCTCCGGAGTGCTGTCCCTGCCCGACGCGTGCGCCCTGGTCGCGGCGCGCGGCCGGCTGATGGAGGCGCTGCCCGAGGGCGGCGCGATGGCCGCCGTACAGGCGTCCGAGGACGAGGTGGCCCCGCTGCTCGCCGGACGCGACCGGCACATCGCGGTCGCCGCCGTCAACGGGCCCACGGCCGTGGTGGTCTCCGGCGACGAGGACGCCGTGTCGGACATGGCCGACCATTTCGCCGCGCTGGGCCGAAAGACTAGGCGTTTGCGGGTCAGCCATGCGTTTCACTCAGCGCATATGGACGCGATGCTTGCGGAGTTCGAAGAGGTCGCGCGCGGCGTGCGCTACGACACGCCCGCGATCCCGGTCATCTCCAATGTGACGGGCGACCGGGCCACCGAGGCCGAACTGACCTCACCCGGACACTGGGTGCGGCATGTGCGGCAGACCGTGCGCTTCGCGGACGGCGTACGCCGCCTGAGCGAGGACGGCGTCGGCACGTTCGTGGAACTCGGCCCGGACGGCTCGCTGACCGCGATGACCCTCGACACCCTGGCGGAATCCGCCCCCCACGGTCCGCAGGAGCCGGCCGGGTCCGTCGTCGCCGTCCCCGTCCTGCGCCGGGGCCGGCCCGAGCCGGTCGCCGCCCTGCTCGCCGCCGCGACCCTGCACGTGCACGGCCTCGCCGCCGCGCCCACCGGACTGACCGGACCGGCCCGCACGGTGGAGCTGCCCACGTACGCCTTCCAGCGCGACCGCTACTGGCTGGCGGCGGCCAGGCCCACCGGCCCCGCGACACCGGGCGACGGCGGCCGCGTCGACGACGAGTTCTGGGCCGCCGTCGAGCGCGGTGACCTCGGCGAGCTGACCGACCGCCCCGACCTCGGCGAGGACACCCCGCTCAGCGAACTCCTGCCCGCGCTGTCGTCCTGGCGGCGCCGCCGCCAGGAACGGTCCGCGCTCGACTCCTCGGCCTACACGGTGGTCTGGCGTCCGGTGCCGGACGGCCCGCCACCGGTGCTGTCGGGCACCTGGCTGCTGGCCGTGCCCGCCTCCCTGGCCGACGACCCCTGGACGGCCGCGCTCGCCGAGGGCCTGACCGCGCACGGCGCGCACATCGCGCGGCTCCCCGTGGACTGCGCCCTCACCGACCGGGCCGCGCTCGTCGAGGACCTGCGCAAGCTCCCCGAACCGGAAGCCGTACAAGGCGTGTTGTCCCTGCTGGCCCTCGACGAGGAGCCCGCGGCCACCGCCGACCACGCGGCCACCCCCGCCGGTCTGGCCGCGCTGCTCGCACTGACCCAGGCGCTCGGCGACCTGGAGATCGGCGCCCCGCTGTGGGCCGCCACCGTCGGCGCCGTCGCCGCCACCGACCGGGAGAGCGTCACCGCGCCCACCCAGGCCGCCACCTGGGGCCTGGGCCGGGTCGCCGCGCTGGAACAGCCGCAACGCTGGGGCGGTCTCGTCGACCTCCCCGCCGACCTCGACGGGCGGACCGCGCAACGGCTCGCCGCCCTGCTCTCGGGCGGCACGGGCGAGGACCAGACCGCCGTACGGGCCGCCGGCGTCCTCGCCCGCCGCCTCGTGCACGCCCGCCCGTCCGACGCCCCCACCCCCGAGTGGAGCTGCGCGGGCGAGACCGTCCTGATCACCGGCGGAACCGGAGCGCTCGGCGCCCGGGTCGCCCGGCGGCTCGCCGAACGCGGTGCCCGCCACCTGGTGCTGGTCGGCCGCCGCGGCCCGGGCGCCGACGGCGCCGACGAACTGCGCGCCGACCTGGCGGCGCGGGGCGCGCGGGTGACACTGGCCGCCTGCGACACCGCCGACCCCGACGCCCTGGCCGCCCTGCTGGCCGCACACCCGGTCGACGCCGTGGTGCACGCCGCCGGGGTCCTGGACGACGGACTCCTGCACTCCCTCACCCCCGAGCGACTGGAGGCGGTGCTGCGGCCCAAGCTGGCCGCCGCCCGCAACCTCGACCGGCTCACCCGCGACCGCGACCTGTCGGCGTTCGTCCTGTTCTCCTCCTTCGCCGGCACGGTCGGCTCGGCGGGCCAGGGCAACTACGCCGCCGCCAACGCCTACCTCGACGCGCTCGCCGCCCGGCGCCGCGCCGACGGTCTGCCCGCCACCTCCGTGGCGTGGGGCCCGTGGGCCGGCGGCGGCATGGCGGCCGGCGGCCCCGAGGCCGAGGCACGACTGCGGGGCGGCGGCGTCGTGCCGCTCGACCCGGACACCGCGCTCGCCGCTCTCGACCGGGCCGTCGCCCGCCAGGACGCCGCGCTGACCGTCGCCGAACTCACCTGGGACCGCTTCGTCCCCGGCTTCACCGCCGTACGGTCCGCCCCGCTGCTCGCCGAACTGCCCGAGGCCCGGGCCCTGGCACGGCAGACGCAGGACGGGGACGGCGGGACGGATCCGGACAGCGGCGCACTGCGCACCCGACTCGCCGGCCTCCCCGAGGCCGCACAGGAACGGCTGCTGGTCCAGCTGGTCCGCGGCCACGTCGCCACCGTCCTCGGGCACGCCTCCGCCGAGGCCGTCGACGCCGAGCGCGCCTTCAGCGAACTCGGGTTCGACTCGCTGATGGCGGTGGAACTGCGCAACCGGCTCGGCGTCGCGGCCGGGCTCCAACTGCCCGCCACCCTCCTGTTCGACCAGCCCACACCCCGCGTCCTCGCCCGCCACCTGCGATCGCTGACCGTGGCCGACAGCGGCGCGACGCCCGCGCTGGACGCCCTCGACCAACTGGAGGCCGCGCTCGACGGGCTCGCCGAGGACGACACCCGGCGCGCCCGGATCGCCTCCCGCCTGCTGGCGCTCGCCTCCCGCTGGAACGGCCAGGGCGAACCCTCCGCCGAGCGGACGGACGACGACGGCGGCGACCTCCAGGACCGGATCGAGTCCGCGGGCGCCGAGGAGATCTTCGCCCTCATCGACAACGACCTGGGCATCTCATGACCGGCACCACGACCACGGCCACCGCCATGACCGACACGACCTTCCAGCTGGGGGAGTACGCGTGAACGAGCAGGACAAGCTCCTCAGCTACCTCAAGAAGGTCACCGGAGACCTGCACGAGACCCGCAGGCGGCTGCGGGAGGCGGAGACCGCCTCCCGCGAACCGGTCGCCATCGTCGCGATGAGCTGCCGCTTCCCCGGCGGCGCCGACTCGCCCGAGGACCTGTGGCGGCTGCTCGCCTCCGACGGCGACGCCGTGACCGAGTGGCCCACCGACCGCGGCTGGAACCTCGCCGACCACTACGACCCCGAACCCGGCCGCCCCGGAAAGACGTACAGCACCTCCGGCGGCGCGCTCGCCGCGGCCGGCGACTTCGACGCCTCCTTCTTCGGCATCTCGCCCCGCGAGGCGATGGCGATGGACCCCCAGCAGCGGCTGCTCCTGGAGATCTCCTGGGAGGCGTTCGAACGGGCCGGCATCGACCCCACGACCCTGCGCGGCTCCCGCACCGGCGTCTTCGCCGGCACCAACGGCCAGGACTACCCGGCGCTGCTGCTGGCCTCGCAGGAGAGCCTGGAAGGACACGTCGGGACCGGCAACGCCGCCAGCGTGGTCTCCGGCCGCATCTCCTACACCCTCGGCCTGGAAGGGCCCGCCGTCACCGTCGACACCGCCTGCTCCTCCTCCCTCGTCGCCCTGCACCTCGCCGTACGGGCACTGCGGTCGAGGGAGTGCGACCTGGCGCTCGCCGGCGGTGTCACCGTGCTGTCGACCCCCGGCCTCTTCCTGGAGTTCAGCCGGCAGCGGGGCCTCGCCCCCGACGGCCGCTGCAAGGCGTTCGCCGAGGCCGCCGACGGCACCGGCTGGGCCGAGGGCGCCGGCATGCTGCTCGTGGAGCGGCTGGCCGACGCCCGGCGCCTCGGGCACCCGGTGCTCGCCGTGGTCCGGGGCAGCGCCGTCAACCAGGACGGCGCCTCCAACGGTCTGACCGCCCCCAACGGCCCCTCCCAGCAGCGCGTCATCTGGCAGGCACTCGCCGACGCGCAGCTGTCCACCGCCGACGTCGACGCGGTGGAGGCGCACGGCACCGGCACGACGCTCGGCGACCCGATCGAGGCCCAGGCCCTGCTCGCCACCTACGGCCAGGACCGCGAACAGCCCCTGTGGCTCGGGTCGGTGAAGTCCAACATCGGACACACCCAGGCCGCCGCCGGAGTCGCCGGCGTCATGAAGATGGTCCTGGCCATGCGGCACGGCCTGCTGCCCCGCACCCTCCACGTCGACCGGCCCACCACCCACGTCGACTGGACGGCCGGCCGCGTCGAACTCCTCACCGAGGCCCGCCCCTGGCCCGCCGCCGACCGGCCCCGACTGGCCGGCGTCTCCTCCTTCGGCGTCAGCGGCACCAACGCCCACGTCATCCTCGAACAGCCCGCCCCCGAACCGGCCGCGCCCGCCGAGGAGCCCCCCGCCCCGTCGCGCTCCACCCTGCCGTACGTCGTCTCCGCGCGCAGCGCCACCGCGCTGCGCGCCCAGGCCGCCGCCCTGCACGCCCGGCTGCGCGCCGACGAGACGACGGCCCCGCACGACCTCTCCTGGTCACTCGCGGCCACCCGCTCCGCGTTCGAACACCGCGCGGTGCTCCTCGCCGACGACCGCCCCGAACTGCTGCGCGGCCTGGAGTCGCTGGCGGCGGGCGCCCCGGCGGCCGGTCTCGTCCAGGGCGTGGCCGACGTGGACGGCCGTACCGTCTTCGTCTTCCCCGGCCAGGGCCCCCAATGGCCCGGCATGGCCACCGAACTCCTCGACACCGACCCGGAGTTCCGCACCCACTTCACCGCCTGCGCGACGGCCGTCGAGGCGTGCGTGGACTGGTCCGTCGAAGCCGTCCTGCGCGGCGCCGACGACGCACCCACCCTCGACCGCGTGGACGTCGTCCAGCCCGTGCTGTTCGTGACCATGGTGTCGCTGGCCCGCCTCTGGCAGGCCCGGGGGGTCCACCCCGACGCCGTCGTCGGACACAGCCAGGGCGAGATCGCCGCCGCCTGCGTCGCCGGGGCCCTCACCCTGGACGACGCGGCCCGCGTGGTCGTCCTGCGCAGCAGGGCCATCACCGCCCTCGCCGGACACGGCGGCATGGCCTCGGTGCTGCTGCCGGTCACCGACGTCCAGGAACGGCTGGCCCCCTGGGAGGGCCGGGTGTCGGTCGCCGCCGTCAACGGACCCGCCTCCGTGGTCGTCTCCGGCGACGCAGACGCCGTACGCGACCTGGTCGCCGACCTCACCGCCGCCGGCGCCCAGGCACGGCGGATCCCCGTCGACTACGCCTCGCACTCCGCCCAGGTCGAAGAGATCCACGACCGGCTCCTCACCGACCTCGCCGCCGTCCGGCCCCGCACCGCCGACGTGCCGTTCTTCTCCACCGTCACCTGCGACTGGCTCGACACCGAGCGCCTCGACGCCACCTACTGGTACGACAACCTGCGCCGCACCGTCCGCTTCGCCGACGCCGTACGGGCCCTCGCCGCACAGGACTTCCGCGCCTTCGTCGAGTCCAGCCCGCACCCCGTGCTCACCGCCGCCGTCCGCGACACCCTCGACGAGGAAGGCCGCACCGGCACCGTCGTCACCGGCACGCTCCGTCGCGGCGAAGGCGGACCCCGCCGCTTCCTCACCTCGCTGGCCGAGCTGAGCGTGCGCGGCGCCGCCCCCGCCGACTGCACGGCCCTCGCCGACCCCGCCACCCGCGTCGACCTGCCCACCTACGCCTTCCGACGCCGCACCTACTGGCCCACCCCCGCCCTCACCGCGCCGTCGACGGCCACCGGCACGGACCTCGACAGCCGCTTCTGGGAGTCCGTCGAGAACGGCGAGACCGCCCCGCTGGCCGCCGCCCTCCACCTCGACCAGGACACCCTCTCCACGGTCCTGCCCGCCCTGAGCGACTACCGCAGACGCAGCCGGGAGAACGCCACGGTGGACGCCTGGCGCTACCGCGTCACCTGGAAGCCCCTGCCCGCCGCCCCGGCCCCCGTCCTGAGCGGACCGTGGCTCGTCGCCCTGCCCGCCGCCCACCAGGACCCGGACCACCCCCACCACGCCCTCGGCACCGCCGTCGTCGAAGCCCTCACCCGCGCGGGCGCCGACCCGGTCACCGTCACGGTCGCCGCCCACGACGACCGCGACCGCCTCGCACAGGCCCTGCGCGCCACCGGATGCGACCGGCCCCGGGCCGTCCTGTCGCTGCTCGCCCTCGACGAGGAGGAGTACGAGGGCCGGCCCGGCCTGCCCAGCGGCTTCGCCGCCACCGTCTCCCTCGTCCAGGCGCTCGACGACCTCGGCCAGGACACACCCGTCTGGTTCGCCACCCGAGGCGCCGTGGCCACCACCGCCACCGAGACCGTCGACGCCCCGGAGCAGGCTCTCGTCTGGGGTTTCGGCCGTGTCGTCGCCCTCGAACAGCCACAGCGCTGGGGCGGCCTGATCGACCTGCCCGCCACCCTCGACCCCCTCACCGCCGACCGGCTCACCGCCGCCCTCGCCGGCATCGGCCAGGAGGACCAGCTCGCCCTCCGTGACACCGGCCTCCTCGCCCGCCGCCTCCACCGCGCGGCGACCGGCGGCCTGGGCGGCGGCCGGGACTGGACACCCACCGGAACCGTCCTCGTCACCGGCGGCACCGGCGCCCTCGGCCGCCAGGTCGCCCGCAGACTCGCCCGCCAGGGCGCCCCCGGCCTCCTCCTGGTCAGCCGCACCGGCGCCGACGCCCCCGGCGCCGCCGAACTCCGCACCGAACTCACCGGACTCGGCGCAGGACACGTCGACATCGCCGCCTGCGACATCGCCGACCGCGACCAGCTCGCCGCCCTGCTGGCCACCGTCCCCGCCGAACGACCGCTCACCGCGGTCTTCCACACCGCCGCCGTCCTGCGCGACGGCGTCATCACCACCCTCACCCCCGACCAGCTCGCCGAGGTCCTGCGGGTCAAGGTCGGCGGCGCCCGCAACCTCGACGCGCTCACGGCCGGGCTCGACCTCTCCGCGTTCGTCCTCTTCTCGTCGACCGCCGGGACGATCGGTGCCCCCGGCCACGCCAACTACGCCCCCGGCAACGCCCTCCTCGACGCCCTCGCCCAGCAGCGCCGCTCCCGCGGCCTGCCCGCCACCGCCATCGCCTGGGGACCCTGGGCCGACGGCGGCATGGCCGAGGGCTCCGTCGGTGAACGTCTCCAGCGGCACGGCGTACGCCCCATGAACCCCGACCTCGCCCTCGGGGCCCTGCAACAGGCCCTCGACCACGACGACACCACTCTCGCCGTGACCGACATCGACTGGGACCTGTTCGTACACGCCTACACCACCGCCCGGCCCCGGCCCTTCCTCGACGACCTGCCCGACGCCCGGCGCGCCCTCACCGCCCGCCGCGGCCCCGAACACGACCCCCGCCACGGCGCCGACGGCGACCCCCACGAGACCGGCGACCTGATCCGGCAACTCGCCGCACTCGCCGCACCGGAACAGCGGGCCGCCTTCGAGGAACTCGTCCGCGCCCACGCCGCCGTCGTCCTCAACCACGCGGGACCGCAGGACGTCGAGCCCACCCGCTCCTTCCGCGAACTCGGCTTCGACTCGCTCACGGCCGTGGAACTCCGCAACGCCCTCAGCACCGCCGTCGGCCGCACCCTGCCCGCCACCCTCGTCTTCGACTACCCCACCCCGTCCGCCCTCGCCGAACACCTGCGCGCCGCCGTCGCCCCGACCGCTGAGCACGGCCCGGACGCCACGCTCCCGCCACCGCGCTCCACCGACGACGACCCGATCGTCATCACCGCGATGAGCTGCCGCTTCCCCGGCGGGGTTGACACCCCCGAGGACTACTGGCGCCTGCTCGCCGACGGCACCGACGCCATCACCGCATGGCCCGACGACCGCGGCTGGGACATCGACGCCCTCTACGACCCCGAGCCCGGCGTCCCCGGCCGAGCCAGCACCCGCGGCGGCGGATTCCTCGACCACGTCGCCGACTTCGACCCCGGCTTCTTCGGGATCTCGCCGCGTGAGGCGCTGGCGATGGATCCGCAGCAGCGGTTGCTGCTGGAGCTGGCGTGGGAGGCGTTCGAGCGGGCGGGCATCGACCCGACGACCCTGCGCGGCTCCCGCACCGGCGTCTTCGCCGGCACCAACTACCAGGACTACGCCTCCCGCCCCCTGGACCCCGCCACGGCCGAGGAGGTCGCGGGCCACCTCGGCACCGGCAACACCGCGAGCGTGATGTCCGGCCGGGTGTCCTTCACGCTCGGTCTGGAAGGACCCGCGGTGACGGTGGACACGGCGTGTTCCTCGGCACTGGTGGCGCTGCATCTGGCGGTGCAGGCGCTGCGCTCGGGGGAGTGCGATCTGGCGTTGGCCGGTGGTGTGACGGTGATGTCGACGCCGGGGCTGTTCCTGGACTTCAGCCGGCAGCGGGGGCTGGCGGCGGACGGCCGGTGCAAGGCGTTCTCGGACGCGGCGGACGGGGCGGGGTTCTCCGAGGGCGCGGGTCTGGTGCTGGTGGAACGGCTGTCGGACGCGCGGGCGGCCGGGCGGCCGGTGCTGGCGGTGGTGGCCGGCTCTGCGGTGAACCAGGACGGTGCGTCCAACGGTCTGACGGCGCCGAACGGTCCTTCGCAGCAGCGGGTGATCCGTCAGGCGCTGGCGGGTGCCGGGCTGCGGCCGTCGGATGTGGACGCGGTGGAGGCGCACGGTACGGGGACGGCGCTGGGTGACCCGATCGAGGCGCAGGCGATCCTGGCGGCCTATGGTCAGGACCGCGAACGGCCCCTGCTGCTGGGCTCGGTGAAGTCGAACATCGGTCATACGCAGGCCGCCGCGGGTGTGGCGGGTGTGATCAAGATGGTGCTGGCGCTGCGGCACGGCGTGCTGCCGCGGACGTTGCATGTGGAGGAGCCGTCGTCCCACGTCGACTGGTCGGCGGGGGCGGTGCGGCTGCTGACGGAGGGTGCTCAGTGGCCGCGGGTGGAGGGGCACAGCCGCCGCGCCGGTGTGTCGTCCTTCGGTCTGAGCGGCACGAACGCGCACGTGGTGCTGGAGGAGGCCCCGGCCGAGCCGGAGTCGCGACCGGAGCCGGTTGCGGCTGGGGGTGTGGTGCCGTGGGTGGTGTCGGGTCGTACGGGTGCGGCGTTGCGGGCCCAGGCGGACCGGCTGGCACGGTTCGTGGCCGCCGAGGAGCGGATCGACGTGACGGAGGTCGCGGGGTCCCTGGTGCGGTCGCGGTCGCTGTTCGAGCACCGGGCGGTGGTCTGGGGATCGGAGCGGGGGGAGCTGGTGCGGGCGCTGGAGGCGGTGGCTTCCGGCGAGGAGGCGGTGAACGCGGCGACGGGCACGGTACGACGTGACGCGCGCACGGCGTTCCTGTTCGCCGGGCAGGGCTCCCAACGCCTCGGGATGGGACGGGAGTTGTACGACACCTACCCCGTCTTCGCGGATGCCTTCGACGCGGTGGACTCGGAACTGCCCTTCGATCTGCGGGAGGTGGTGTTCGGTGAGGACGCCGACCTGCTGAACCGTACGGAGTTCACGCAGCCCGCTCTGTTCGCCCTCGAAGTGGCGCTGTTCCGGCTGCTGGAGTCGTGGGGTGTGCGTCCGGACGTCCTCGCCGGGCATTCGATCGGTGAGATCGCGGCCGCGCATGTGGCGGGGGTGTGGTCGCTGGCGGACGCGTGCCGTCTGGTGGTGGCGAGGGGCCGGCTGATGCAGGCCCTTCCCGCCGGTGGTGCGATGGTGGCGGTGCAGGCGTCCGAGGACGAGGTGCTGCCGCTGCTCGGTGACGAGGTCGGGATCGCCGCGGTCAACGGACCCAAAGCTGTGGTGATCTCGGGTACGGAGTCCGCGGTCGAGGAGATCGCGGAGGGCTTCCGCGCCCAGGGCCGCAAGGTCACCGCGCTGCGGGTCAGCCATGCCTTCCACTCCCCGCTCATGGAGCCGATGCTCGCGGACTTCCGCAAGGTCGCGGAGGGGCTGACGTACGAGCGGCCGAAGCTTCCCCTGGTGTCGACGGTGACGGGTGAGGCGGCCACCGCCGAGGAGTTGATGTCGGCGGACTACTGGGTCAGTCATGTGCGCCGCCCGGTGCGTTTCGCCGACGCCGTGCGGACCCTCGCCGGCCAGAACGTCACCCGCTCCCTCGAGCTCGGTCCGGACGGCACCCTGACGGCCCTCGCGCAGGCGTCCCTCGACGACACCGAGGGCACGGTCCTCGTGCCTCTGCTGCGCAAGGACCGGCCCGAGGCACCGGCCGCCCTCGCCGCCCTCGCCACGCTGTTCACCGATGGAGCGAACGTCGACTGGACGGCTCAACTGCCGACAAACAGCACGGTGTTGCTGCCGACGTACGCCTTCCAGCGGCGCCGCTACTGGCTGGACGCCGCCGAGCACGCCGGTGACGTGACCGCTGCCGGGCTGGACCGCGTGGCGCACCCGCTGCTGTCGGCCGCCGTCAGGGTCGCCGACACCGGCGGGCTCGTCCTCAGCGGACGGCTGTCGGCCCGGGGCCATGCGTGGCTCGCCGACCACCGTGTGCTGGGCCGTGCGATCCTCCCGGCCACCGCCTACCTCGAACTGGCCGTACACGCCGGCGACCAGGTCGGCCTCGGCCATGTCGCCGAGCTGACCCTGGAGACCCCGCTGGTGCTGCCCGAGCGGGGCGCCGTACAGCTCCAACTCGCCCTCGGCGCGCCGGACGCGGACGGGCGGCGGCCGTTCGGCGTGCACTCCAGGGCCGCCGACGCCGCTGCCGACCAGCCGTGGACCCGCCACGCCCAGGGACTGCTCGCCGAGGACGCCGGGCCGGTGCCGCAGGACGCGGGCTCCTGGCCCCCGCCGGACGCCGTCCCGGTCGTACCGGACCCGGCGGGCGAGGCCGACTGGTACGAGCGGTTCGCCGCCGGAGGCTTCGACTACGGTCCGGCGTTCCAGGGCCTTCGCCGCGTGTGGCGCCGGGACGGGGAACTGTTCGCCGAGGTGGCGCTGCCGGAGTCGCATCGGGCCGAGGCGGCTCGTTACGGGCTGCACCCGGCCCTGCTGGACGCCGCCGTGCAGACCCTGCTCGTCAGGGCGCTGGACGTCCCGGGCGACGAGGAGGCCGGGGCGACCCTGCCGTTCGCCTGGAGCGGCTTCTCCCTCCACGCGACGGGAGCGAGCGCGCTGCGGGTCCATCTGGCGCCCACCGGCCGTCCGGACGCTTACACGGTGTCCGTCGCCGACCCCGAGGGCCGGCCGGTGGCCACGGCCGACGGACTGCTGCTGCGCCGGATCACCCCCGGCCGGCCCGACGACGCCTCCGAGGGCGGGGCGGCTCCCGACATGCCGCCCCTGCTGGTGCAGCGCTGGCGGCAGGCCGACCCGCAGCCCGCCGCCCCGGCTCCCGAGACCGTGCGCTGGGCGCTCCTCGGGCAGGGCGACGGCGGTCTCGCCGAGTCACTGGACACGGCCGGTGTACACCTGGAGTGCTACGCCGACCTCGCCTCGCTCGCCGCCGCCGTGGACACCGGCACCGCCGCGCCCAAGGTCGTCCTCACCGTGTGCGCCGCATCCGCCGGGCCGGTGCCCGAGGCCACGAGGGAACTGCTGGCCGAGGCCGTCGGTCTCGTCCGGCACTGGGTCGGCGACGACCGGTTCGCCGACTCGCGTCTGGTCCTGGTCACCCGCGGGGCCCTCGCCACCGCCGAGACGGAGGACGTCGGCGATCTGCCCGCCGCCGCGCTGTGGGGGCTCGTCCGGTCCGCCCAGCTGGAGCACCCCGACCGGGTGCAGCTGCTCGACCTCGCCCCGCCCACGTCGTCCGGTGACGACGGTTCACCCGGCGCCGTACCGGCCGCGATCGCCGCCGCCCTCCCGCAGTCCGCCGTACGCGACGGCAGGCTCCTGGTGCCCCGGCTCACGGCACGGGGCCCGGCTCCCGACGGCGACGCCACGCCCCTCGCGCCCTTCGTGTCCGACGGCACCGTCCTCGTCACCGGTGCCACCGGAGCCCTCGGCACCCTGGTGGTACGGCACCTGGTCACCGCCCACGGAGTGCGCCGGCTGCTGCTGGCGTCCCGGCGCGGCGCGGACGCGCCGGGGGCCGAGGCGCTGGTCGCCGAACTGGCCGCGCACGGCGCCGAGGCCACTCTCGTCGCCTGCGACGTCGCCGACCCCGACACGCTCGAGGCCCTGCTCGACCGTGTGCCCGACGCGCATCCGCTGACCGCCGTCGTGCATGTCGCCGGTGTCGTCGACGACGCGACCCTGACCTCGCTGACCGACGCCCGGACCGACGCGGTCCTGCGGCCCAAGGCCGACGCGGCCTGGCACCTGCACCGGCTGACGCAGGACCGGGACCTGTCGGCGTTCGTGGTGTACTCCTCCGCGGCGGGTACCTTCGGCGCGGCGGGGCAGGGCGCCTACGCGGCGGCCAACGCCTTCCTCGACGGGCTCGCCCACCACCGGCGGGCCCGCGGGCTGCCCGCCACCTCGATCGGCTGGGGGCTGTGGGCGGCGGAGAGCGGCATGACCGCGGGGCTCGGCGCCGCCGACCGGGAGCGGATGTCCAGGAACGGCATGCTGCCGCTGACCACCGAGGCCGGCCTCGCCCTCTTCGACGCCGCCGTCACCGCTCCCGACGCGGCCGTGGTCGCCGTCGCGAGGCGGGCCCCGGCCACCGCGTCCCGTGGCGCGGTACGGCGCGCGGTGGCCTCGGGAGCCCCGGCCGACGGCGCCGGACGGTCGCTGTCCGCACGGCTCGCGGACCTCGCCGGTCCCGAGCGGCTCGCCCTGCTGCTGGCCACGGTCCGCGAGCAGGTCGCCGGCGTCCTCGGGCACGACTCCACGGACGAGGTGGCGCCCGACCGGCACTTCGCGGAACTCGGCTTCGACTCGCTGACCGCCGTCGAACTGCGCAACCGGCTCGGGGCCCTGACCGGCTTCCGGCTCCCCCCGACCCTCGTCTTCGACCTCGACACCCCCCAGGCGCTCGCCGCAGATCTGGCCGCACGGTCCGCGGGGGCGGCAGCCGCGCCCCCCGGAGACCCGGGCGCGGCGCGCGGCGACGACGACCCGGCCCGGCGCGCCGCCCGCCCCGAGGACACCGTGGGCGCGCTGTTCCGCGGTGCCTGTGAACAGGGCCGAATCGACGACGGCTTCGCACTGCTGCAGGCGGTCGCCGAACTGCGGCCGGTCTTCGAGTCCCCGGCCGACCTGACCGACCGGCCCGCCGGTCTGCGGCTGGCCGCCGGCGACGACGGCCCCGCGCTGATCTGCTTCAGCTCGTACGTGGCGCTGGCCGGTGTCCACCAGTACGCGCGGTTCGCCGCCGCGTTCCGCGGCCGACAGGACGTGTGGGCGCTGCCCACCCCCGGCTTCGGGCGCGGCGAGCCGCTGCCCGCCACGCTGGACGTGGTGGCCGCGACACAGGCCGAGTGGGTCCTGCGGTGCGCGGACGGCAGGCCCTTCGTGCTCACCGGCTCGTCGTCCGGCGGCATCCTGGCCCTGGCCGCCGCCCGCCATCTGGAGCGGTCGGGACATCCGCCGCTGGCGGTGGTCCTGCTCGACACCTACATGCCGCGCGCGGACTCGCCGTTCACCCGCTTCTCGGCCCAGATGCTGGGCGGGATGTTCGACCGGGAGTCGATGTTCGCGCACATGGACACCGACCGGCTCTCGGCCATGAGCTGGTACATCCGGATGATCGGGGAGTGGGACCCGGGCGAGCTGTCCGCGCCCGTGCTGCTGGTGCGGCCCGCCGAACCGCCCGTCTCCGCGGACGGCCCGGAGCCGCTCGCGCCGGGGGAGTGGCAGAGCTCCTGGGAGGGCGCCGACCGCGTCGTCGACGTCCCCGGCAACCACTTCACGATGATGGAGTCCCACGCCGCCACCACGGCGGGCGCCCTCGCCGACTGGATCGCCACGGTACTGCCATCGCACACCGCGGGCCCTGCGCCGGCCCGACCGACCGAGGGAGCATGATGCGGGTCCTGTTCGTCAGTCTGTCCGAGAAATCCCATGTGTATCTGATGGTTCCGCTGGCGTGGGCGCTCAGCGCGGCCGGCCACGAGGTGCGGGTGGCCAGCTACCCCCTGGCGACCGACATCATCACCGGCGCCGGACTCACCGCCGTCCCCGTCGGCACCGACCACGATGTCCACCGGGACATGTCCGCCTACCGGGAGTCGCAGGACTACGCGACCGCGAACTGGAGCCGCTGCGAACGCGGCCAGGTGGACTGGGCGGAGCTGAAGGAGCGCTTCGCGCTGAGCGTCCCCTACGCGTTCGCCCCGTACAACGACCCCATGATCGACGACCTGGCCGCGTTCGCCCAGAGCTGGCGGCCCGACCTGGTGATCCGGGACCCGCTGGCGTACGCCGGTGCCCTCGCGGCCCGGATCAGCGGAGCCGCCCACGCCCGGCTGATGTGGTGCTCCGACGTGTGGGGCCGCACCCGGCAGACCTACCTGGAACTGATGCGCGAGCAGCCCGAGTCGGAGCGTGTCGACCCGCTCGCCGACTGGCTCGCGGCGAGGTCGGAGCCGTTCGGGTTCTCCTGCGACGAGGAGCTGCTGCACGGCCAGGCCACCATCAGCACCGTGCCGCGGTCCCTGTCGATTCCGTCGGCCTCCCCCGAACTGCCCCTGCGGTACGTCCCCTACAACGGCCGGGCGGTGGTGTGGGACTGGCTGCGCGAGGCGCCCAAGCGGCCCCGGGTCTGCCTGAGCCTCGGCACCTCCAACACCGAGGACTACGGCGGTGACTACGTCTCCATCCCGCGGATCCTCGACGCCCTCGCCGACGAGGACGTGGAGGTGGTCGCCGCACTGCTGCCCGCCCAGGTCGAACAGCTCGGCACCCTCCCCGACAACGCCAGGGCCGTCCACTCCGTCGCCCTGAGCACACTGCTGCCGAGCTGCTCGGCCGTCATCCACCACGGCGGCTACGGCACCTTCGCCACCGCCATGGTCACCGGAGTGCCCCAGATGATGCTCTCCACCCTGATCGCCGACCACGAGCAGCGCGGCCAGGCGCTGGAGGAGGTGGGGGCGGGCATGTACCTGCGCCACGGCGACGCCACCGTGGAGAAGGTCCGCGACGGGCTGAGGCGGCTCGTCGCCGACCCCGAGACCGCGGACGCCGCCCGGCGGCTGCGGGCCGAGTCCCTGGCGATGCCGAGGCCGCACGACCTGGTGGCCGACCTGGAGCGTCTGGCGGAAGTGCGCTGAGCACCTCGCCGGCCCCGGCCACCGCACCGACAACCATCCCGACCCCCAGGAACAGGAACGACACCGTGAAGATCAATGTGGACCGCGAGCGCTGTGTCGGAGCCGGTCAGTGCGTGCTGGCCGCCGCCGCCGTCTTCGAACAGAACGAGGACGGCCTGGTGGAACTGCTCCAGCCCGAACCGTCCGAGGACCTGCACGCCGCCGTGACCGAGGCGGAGCTGATCTGCCCCTCGGGCGCGATCGAGCTGCAGCCCTGACGGCCACCCCCGACACCCACGACACCAGTTAGGCGGGATGGAACCGTGAAGGCTCTCGTGCTCTCGGGCGGTGCGGGCACCCGGCTGCGGCCGATCACCCACACCTCCGCGAAGCAGTTGGTGCCGGTCGCCAACAAGCCCATCCTCTTCTACGGCCTGGAGGCGATAGCGGACGCCGGCATCTCCGAGGTCGCGATCGTCGTCGGCGACACCGAGGACGAGATCCGGCAGGCCGTCGGCGACGGCTCCGACTTCGGACTCGAGGTCACCTACCTGCGGCAGGAAGCCCCGCTGGGCCTGTCCCACGCCGTGCTCATCGCCCGGGACTTCCTCGGCGACGACGACTTCGTGATGTTCCTCGGCGACAACTTCGTCTTCGGCGGCATCACCGACTCCGTGGACGAGTTCCGCAAGGAACGCCCGGACGCCCAGCTCCTGCTCACCCGGGTGCCCGACCCGTCCGCCTTCGGCGTCGCCGAACTCGACGACGTCGGGCGCCTGGTGCGCCTGGAGGAGAAACCCGAGCGGCCCCGCAGCGACCTCGCGCTGGTCGGCGTGTACCTCTTCGGCCCCGCGATCCACGAGGCGGTGCGCGCCATCCGCCCCTCCCCGCGCGGCGAGCTGGAGATCACCGACGCCATCCAGTGGCTGCTGGAACGCGACCACGACGTGCGCACCACGGTGATCACCGGCTACTGGAAGGACACCGGAAACGTCACGGACATCCTCGACGTCAACCGCCGACTGCTGGATCTGCTGGAGTACCGCGTCGACGGGGACGTCGACGAGACCAGCGAGATCGTCGGCCGCGTGCGGATCGACGCCGGAGCGGTCATCCGCGGATCGCGCATCGTGGGGCCCGCGATCATCGGCCCCGGCACCGTGGTCGAGAACTCCTACATCGGCCCGTCGACGTCCATCGCCGAGGACTGCGTCATCCGCAACAGCGAGATCGAGTTCTCGATCATCCTGCGGGAGTCCCGGTTCGACAGCGTCCGCCGGGTGGAGGGCTCCCTCGTCGGGCGCAACGTACGGGTCTCGCTGGGCCCGCGCGTGCCGGCCACCCACCGTCTGGTGATAGGCGACCACGGGCGGGTGCAGATCTCCTCATGACCGGACCCGACACCGCCCCGCGCGCGGCCGGCCCTGCCGTCCGCATCCTGGTGACCGGCGGCGCCGGCTTCATCGGCTCCCACCACGTACGGACCCTGCTCGGACCCGACGGTCCGGCCGACGTCACCGTCACCGTCCTGGACAGGCTCACCTACGCCGGCAACCCGGCCAACCTGGACCCCGTGCACGACCATCCCGGGTTCTGCTTCGTCAAGGGCGACATCTGCGACCCGGAACTCGTCGACGACCTCATGGCCCGGCACGACCAGGTGGTGCACTTCGCCGCGGAGTCCCATGTGGACCGCTCGATCCTGAACCCCGCCGAGTTCGTCCGCACCAACGTCCTGGGCACCCAGACCCTGCTCGACGCCGCTCTGCGCCACGGCGTGGGCCCCTTCGTCCACGTCTCCACCGACGAGGTGTACGGCTCCATCGACACCGGCGCCTGGACGGAGGAGAGCCCGCTGCTGCCCAACTCGCCCTACTCGGCCTCCAAGGCCTCCTCCGACCTGCTGGCGCTGGCCCACCACCGCACCCACGGCCTGGACGTGCGGGTGACCCGGTGCTCGAACAACTACGGCCACCACCAGTACCCGGAGAAGGTGATCCCGCTGTTCGTCACCCGGCTCCTCGACGGCCACAAGGTGCCGCTGTACGGAGACGGCGGCAACGTACGCGACTGGCTGCACGTCGACGACCATGTGCGGGGCATCGAACTGGTCCGCACCGGCGGTCGCCCCGGCGAGGTCTACAACATCGGCGGCGGGACCGAGCTGACCAACCGCCGCCTGACCGACCTCCTCCTCGACGCCTGCGGCGCCGGACCGGAACGCGTCGAGTACGTCAGGGACCGCAAGGGCCACGACCGCCGCTACTGCGTCGACTGGTCCAAGATCCGCGACGAACTGGGCTACCGGCCGCGCAAGAACTTCGCCACCGGCCTGGCCGAGACCGTCGACTGGTACCGGGAGAACCGGGCCTGGTGGGAGCCGATGAAGCAGAGCGCGGGGGGCACCCGTTGACCGGCCTGGACGAGATCGTCGTCGTCGGCGCGGGCGCCGCGGGCGCCACCACCGCCGAGACCCTCCGACGACAGGGCTACGAGGGCCGTCTCACCGTCGTCGGCGCCGAACCCCATCCGCCGTACGACCGGCCGCCCCTGTCCAAGCAGATCCTCTCCGGCCGCTGGGAGCCCGACCGCGTCCGCCTGCGCGCACCCGAGGCCTACGACCGTGCCCGTATCGACCTGCGCCTGGGCATCGCCGTCACCCGCCTCGACCGGGCCGGGCGCACGGTCGAACTCGCCGACGGCAGCCGTCTGCACGCCGACGCCGTCGTCGTCGCGACCGGCGTACGGCCCCGCACCCTGCCCGGCGCCGAGGCACTGACCGGCGTCCACGTCCTGCGCACCCTCGACGACGCGCTCGCCCTGCGGGAGGCCCTCGGCGAAGGACGGCGGCTGGTGGTGGCCGGGGCCGGTCTGCTCGGCACGGAGGCGGCCGTCGCCGCCCGGGGACTGGGTGCCGACGTCACCCTGGTCGGTACCGAACCCGTACCGCTGCTCGACCTGCTCGGGCCCCAGGCGGCCGGACTGGTCGCGGCCGTCCACCGCGATCTCGGGCTGCGCTTCCGGCGCGGGAGGGTGACCGAGGTGCTGGGCGCGGGCGGCGCGGCCGACGGGGTCCTGTTGGCCGACGGCACCCGCCTGCCCGCGGACCTGGTGCTGGTCGCGGCGGGTTCGCTCCCCAACACCGAGTGGCTGGCGGGCAGCGGAATCCGTGTCGAGGACGGCGTCGTCTGCGACGGCCTGGGCGCGGCCGGCCCCGGTGTGTGGGCCGCGGGCGACATCGCGAACCGGCCCGACCCCCGGACGGGGCGGCGCAGACGGTGGGAACACCGCGCGCAGGCCACCGAACAGGCGGTCGCGGTCGCCCGCAACCTGCTCGCCGGCACCGGCGCCCGGCCCGTGGCACCGCTGCCCTACTTCTGGACCGACCAGCACGACCTGAAGGTCCAGGTGTTCGGGGAGGTGGCCGGGGCCGACCGATGCCACATCGTCGAAGGCAGCCCCGCCGAACGGAAGTTCACCGCCGTCTACTGCGTGGGCGACCAGGTCCGCGGCGCGGTCGCCGTCAACTCGCCGCGCGCCGCCCAGCAACTCCGCCCCCTGGTGGAGACCGCGGCCCGCTGGACGGGCCTGCCCGTGAAGGCCCCGGCGGGCTAGCGCTGTGACCGAATAGGGGAAGGCTCTCGAGTGCTGCGAGCGCCCAGACACCTGTGGTAACCGCTGTTCGCCACTTCGAAGGGCACGGACGGGGCACGGTCGGCGAAGTTCCCGGCCCGGGGCGTCAGGAGCTGCGCGGGACGACCAGGCCGGATTCGTAGGCGAGGACCACGAGTTGGGCTCGGTCGCGGGCGTGGAGTTTGGTCATCGCCCGGTTGATGTGCGTTTTCACGGTCATCGGGCTGATCACCATGTGGCCGGCGATCTCGTCGTTGGACAGGCCCCGCGCGACGAGGGCGACGGCCTCGCGTTCGCGGCCGGTCAGCTCTTCGAGCCCAGCCTCGGCACCGGTGTCGAGCGGCTGGGTCACGTACCTGTCGATCAGCTTGCGGGTGATCGAGGGTGCGAGCAGGGCGTCGCCGCGTGCGGCCACGCGGACGGCGTGCAGGAAGTCGTCCGGGACGATGTCCTTGACGAGGAATCCCGCGGCGCCGGCGCGCAGCGCGTCGAAGACGTACGCGTCCATGCCGTAGTTGGTCAGGATGACGACGTGCACCCCGGTCAGAGCCGGGTCCGCGGCGATGCGCCGGGTCGCCTCGATGCCGTCGACGACCGGCATCTGGATGTCGACGAGCGCGATGTCGGGCAGGTGTTCCCTGGCGAGCTCCAGGCCCTCCTTGCCGTCGGCGGCCTCGGCCACCACCTCGATGTCGTCCTCGAGGTCGAGGAGGGCGCGGAATCCGCTGCGGATGAGCGGCTGGTCGTCGACCAGCAGGACTCGGATCACGACGTTCGCTCCACGGGGAGTTCGGCCCGGACGCTGAAGCCGCCTTCGCCGCGCGGTTCGGCGCGCAGGAAGCCGCCGAGGGCGGTGACGCGTTCGCGCATGCCGATCAGCCCGACGCCGGGCATGGGGGCGGTGCCCGGCGTGGCCTTGCCGTCGTCGTCTATGCGGAGCGCGAGGGCGTCGGGCCGGTAGGCGATCCGGACCGATGCCGTGGTGGCGGCGGCGTGCCGGACGATGTTGGTCAAGGACTCCTGGACGATCCGGTAGGCGGTCCGGCCCACCGCGGCCGGCACGTCGTGCCGCTGCCCCTCGACCGTCAGCGTCGCCTCCAGACCGGTCCTGCCGGCCCGCTCCACCAGTTCCGGTACGTCGGCGAGCCCACGCGGCGGGGCCGTGTCGTCGTCGCGCAGCGCCTCCAGGGTCGCGCGCAGCTCCCGGCTCGCCTCACGTCCGGCCTCCTGGATCGCCAGCAGCGTCTCCGGCACCGTCTCGCCGCGTCTGCGGGCCACGTGGACGGCGACTTCGGACTGCACCTTGATGACGGAGATCTGGTGGGTGAGCGAGTCGTGCAGTTCCCGGGCGATGTGCAGCCGTTCCTCGTCGGCACGGCGCCGCGCGGTCTCCTCCCGGGTGCGCTCGGCCTCCTCTGCCCGCTGCTCCGCCTGCCGCACCGCCTCCCCCGCGGCGAAGGCGGCGACGAGCCAGGCGAGTTCCAGGGTGCTCCGGGCCTGCACCGACACCTCGCCCACCGGGCCGTCGCGGAGGACCAGCGCTGTGAGCTGCAGAGCCACCAGCAGGGTCGCGGACGCGATCACCGCAAGGGCGAGGTGTCCGGCCCGCACCGCGGCGTACACCGCGACCAGGTACGCGACGGTGAGCACGTCGAACCCGGCCGACTGGTAGCCCACCGCGCACAGTCCGGTGACGGCCAGGACGACGACCGGAGCCCTGCGGCGCGCGGCCAGCGCCAGGCCGCCGACCGCCAGGAGTGCGTAGCCGAGCAGGTCGGGTCCCGTGCCGGGGTGCTCCCCCGACCACCCGTCGCCCAGCATCAACGCCGCCACGCCCACGGCGATCACCCAGTCCGCGACAGCAGTCGGTACACCGAACCGTCGTTTGCCCATGCGCGCACCCTAGCCAGATGTCGCCCGGGGCGAGTCCGGCTCGTGGATGACCGACCGCCTACCGCGTCCGCGGTATTCGTGCGGCTTCTGCCGCGTCCGCGGTAGTCACGGACGCCACCGGCGGCAGCGCGAAGTGCGTCCGTGTGCGGGACGACCGGAGGCAGGTGTGGCGGACAGGATCGTGCGACGTCCAAGAGCAGGGGTCGTACGAGGAGAAGGAGCACCTCATGTCCGTCCGTCACGTGCTTGCCGCACCCGCGGCCGCGCACGCTTCGGTCCGGCCGCTCGCCGCCGATGCCCATGACCTGACCACAGGGCGGCTCGTGGGCACCGCAGCCGCCCTGTTGGCGCTGGCCGGCGTGGTCATCGGCGGGCTGGCCCTGGCCCGCTCCACCGGCCGAATCGGCAACGGCAACGGGAAGAGGGGTGCCCTCGTGGCCCTGGTGGCGGGGTTGATCGGCATGGCCGTCGGCGTGGTGAATCCGGCCGTCGCCGACGGCGGTCCCGGCACCGGCAACGGGGTGCTCGGTGGCGCCCTGGCCCTGGTGCTGGGGCTGATCGCCGCGGTCCTCGGCCGACTGGCCCTGACCCGTTCCCGCCGCACCGGCCGACCGCCCCGCCCACCTGCGCGTATTCGCATGAAAGAGGAACAGGGACTTGAGGAGGCGATGACGGCAACCGGAACCAACCCCCCGGGCGGGACTCTGGAGGGACTGGGCCGCTTCTGTTTCCGGCGCCGCCGCCTGGTCCTCCTGATCTGGCTCATCGGTGTGATCGCCGTGGCGTTCGCCGGATTCGGCTACGGAGCCGCCCCCGACAACGACTTCTCCGGCGGGGACTCACAGTCGGCCAAGGCGCAGCAGCTGATGGAGAAGCACTTCCCCAAGGAGCAAGGGGACAGGCTGACTCTCGCGATCAAGGCCGAGAAGGGGATCGACGATCCCGCCGCCAAGCAGAGGATCGAGAAGGCCCTCGCCGATCTCGCCGACTCGCCCGTGACAGGGCCGGTGACTTCGCCGTATCAGGACAAGAGCCTGGTGACGGAGGACCGTCGCATCGCCCGTACGACCATCCCGCTGAGCGACAAGGGGGTGGAGAAGAGCGAGGTGAAGCCGTTGGTGGACATGGTCAAGGAGGCTTCCGGCGACAGCGTCACGCTCGCGCTGGGCGGGTACATGGCGGAAAAGGCCGAGACGCCCCCGCAGGGCCCGGCCGAGAGCGTGGGCCTTCTGGCAGCAGCCGTGATCCTGTTCATCGCGTTCGGATCACTGGTGGCGATGGGCCTGCCGATCGCGACTGCCCTCCTGGCCATCGTGGGCGGTCTCGCCCTGATGAAGCTGGTGGGGCACCTGGTCCCCGCGCCGAACTTCGCTCTGACCTTCGGCGCGATGATCGGGCTCGGCGTCGGCATCGACTACGCGCTGTTCATCGTGACCCGCTACAAGGACGGCCTAGGGGAGGGGGACGACCCCGAGAGCGCCACGGTCAAGGCCGTCGCCACCGCGGGTCACGCGGTGCTGTTCGCCGGCACGACCGTGGTGATCGCGCTGATGGGCCTGCTCGTCATGGGGCAGCGGCTGATGACCGGGCTGGCCGTCGCCACGTCGCTCACGGTGCTGGTCACGATGATCGCCGCCCTGACGCTGCTGCCCGCGTTCCTGGGTTTCACCGGACACAAGATCAACTCGCTGCGCCTGCCCCGCCGTGCATCCCGCCGGAACCAGTCGGCCGGTGCGGCGTCCCGGAAGCGCCGTACGCTCGCCGAGCGTTGGGCCGGCGTGGTGCAGCGCAGGCCGCTCGTCGCCGCTCTCGCCGCCGGCGGGATCCTGCTGATGCTGGCCGCCCCCGTGCTGTCGATGCGGCTGAGCCAGCCCGACGCCAGCGTCCAGCCCCGCGACCGGAGCAGCTACATCTCGTACGAGATCCTCTCCGAGGGCTTCGGCCCGGGCTACGGCGCCCCCTTGGTCTTCGCCGCCGAGATCGACCCCGCGGGCGCCGATCCGCGTCCCGTCGTCGAAGCCGTCCGCGAGACCGAGGGCATCGCCTACGCCACGCCGCCCCGGGTCAGTGAGGACGGGAGGGCTGTCACCTTCCTCGCCTTCCCCACGACCGGCTACCAGGACGAGGCGACCACGCACGTGGTGCACAGGCTCCGCGACGACGTGCTGCCCGGGACACCGGGCGGCGATCAGGTCCTCGTCGGCGGACCGAACGCCGGCACCGTCGACACCGCCGACGAGGTCGGGTCGCGCCTGCCCCTGATGATCATGGTGGTCGTCGCGATGGGCATGGTGCTGCTGATCGCGTTGGTCCGGTCGGTCACGATCGCCCTGCAGGCCGCCGTGATGAACCTGCTGTCGATCGGCGCCGCCTACGGTGTGCTGGTGGCGGTCGTGCAGTGGGGATGGCTCGGCGCGGCCCTCGGGTTCCCCGCCGCCATGCCGGTCACGACGTGGACACCGATGATGATGTTCCCGATCCTGTTCGGCCTGTCGATGGACTACCAGGTGTTCCTGATCTCGCGGGTCCGTGAGGAGTACGAGCGGACCGGCGACACCCGCGCGGCCGTCGCGACAGGGCTGGCGCGGACCGCCAAGGTGATCACGGCCGCGGCCGCCATCATGATCGCCGTCTTCACCACCTCGCTGCTCGGCCCCGATGTCGCCGTCAAACAGGGAGGTCTGGGCATGGCCGTCGCCGTGCTCATCGACGCCACCATCGTCCGGATGATCTTCGTCCCCGCGGTGATGGAACTGTGCGGCAAGGCCAACTGGTGGATGCCCGGACCACGGGCCCCGAGGACGACCCCGACCGCACCGGCCGGGACCAGGGAAGACCGGTGGATCACCTCCCGCACGGTGTCCTCGTCGGCTGGGACCAGCTGTGCGATCACTGGGACGCGGCCCCCGCCGGCGGACGCCGGCCCAGCGATCGGAACGGACGTCACTGCCCATCCAACCGCGCCAACCACCAACCCGGCGAACCAATTCGGTCACAGCACCAGCAATCGGTCCTCGGGCCCGTGACGCGCCGCGGCCCGGCTCCTCACCTGGGGTGGGGAGCCGGGCCGTTCGCCGTCGGGAACCGGTGGAACCGTCAGGAGAGCCACGCGTCGGGCGCCGGGCCGCCGTGACCGATGGGCGGGAAGAGCTCGTCGAGCCGCGCCACGAAGGGCTCCGGCAGTGGGGAGCGCAGCGCGGCGAGGGCACTCGTGACGTGCCGCTCCGTCCGCGGACCGATCACCGCGGCCGTCACCCCGGGGCGTGACAGCGTCCACGCCAGTCCCGCCTCCGCGGGATCGATGCCGTGCTCGGCGCAGAGCTTCTCGTAGGCGTCGATGGTGTCGGCGTGCTGGTCGAGGGCGGCCGCGGCCCGACCCTGGGCCGACTTCACGGCGTCGTTCTCCCGCAGCTTGCGCAGGACACCGCTGAGCAGACCGCCGTGAAGCGGGGACCACACCAGCACGCCCAGGCCGTACGCCCGCGCCGCGGGGATGACCTCCAACTCGGCGTGCCGGGTGACGAGGTTGTAGACGCACTGCTCGGACACCAGACCGAGGCTGTTCCGGCGCCCGGCCGCCTCCTGGGCGGACGCGATGTCCCAGCCGGCGAAGTTGGACGAGCCGACGTAGCGCACCTTGCCCTGGGCGACGAGGAGATCCATCGCCTGCCACACCTCCTCCCAGCCCACGGACCGGTCGATGTGGTGGATCTGGTAGAGGTCGATCCAGTCCGTGCCGAGCCGCCTCAGCGACGCCTCGCAGGCGGCGACGATGTTGCGCGCGGACAGTCCCCGGTCGTTGAGGCCGTCCCCCATCGGGTCGCCGACCTTCGTGGCGACGACCACCTCGTCACGCCGGGAAGGGCTCTTGGCCAGCCATCTGCCGATGACCTCCTCGGTGTGGCCCTTGTACACGCGCCAGCCGTAGGTGTTGGCCGTGTCGACGAAGTTGATGCCCTCGGCGAGGGCGTGGTCCATCAGACGGTGCGCCTCGGGCTCCTCCACCCGGCCACCGAAGTTCACGGTGCCGAGAGCCAGCCTGCTGACGCGCAGACCGGTCCGGCCCAGCTGAGTGTGCAACACGTAGACATCCTCGTGGCAGTGGGTGGAAGGGGAACGCCGCACCGCGCGGCATCAGGCCGCCGTGGGCCGTCGGCGGGGGAGTCGGGTCAACGGCTCTCGTGGCCGGAGTGACCGCCGGCCGCGGGGGTGCCGGGTTGCGGGGAAAGGATGGGCCACAGACCGGCGCGTGCGTGGTAGACGTTGACGATCACCAGCATCAGCAGCGTGAAGACGCCGTACTGGGCGCCGTTGAGCGCGGGCACCACATGCACCGGCAGCGTGTACGCCATCAGCGTCCGGACCCCGGAGTCCACCAGCAGTCCGATGCCCCAGATCACCGTGGTGACCCGCCAGATCCGCCGGAACTCGGGCACCTCGTCCCACAGTTCGTCCCAGTCCCGGCCCCCGGCGGCCCGCCGCTCCAGCAGTTTGCGGGAGAAACCGAACGCGAGCGGGCGCCTGCCGCGCAGGGACACCAGGAAACCGAGCCCGGCCACCGCCGTCAGCCATCCGTCCCGCACCAGCAGCAGCCGCGCGCTCCCCCCGAGCAGCGACACGACGATGCTGAGCACCAGCATCGTCGTCACGAACACGCCGAGCACATCCACGCGGCGGGTCCTCGCGAAGCGCACCAGCGTCGCCACCCCGGGCACCACGGCCCCGGCGGTCAGCGCCAGCACATCGCTCACCCCGGCCGCCGTCAGCCCGTAGTACAGGCCGATCGGGACGCCGAGGTCCACCAGCACCGTCAGCAGCAGGGGAGGACCGGACCCGGCGCGGGACGAGCCGTGGGCGGCGTCCTCGCCGCCGGCCCGCCCGGGGGCGGCGCTGTTCGGGGGCTGTTCCGGAAGGGTGCTTCCGCCGCTGGTCATAAGTTCTCCGTCCGATGGGGGCGGTACGGAACGGGTACCCGGCCCGCCCTCATGCCGAGGCCGTCCGGCACACGCACAGCGTACGGGCGGCCCCCGTCAGGAGCCCGCCGACGACGATCGCATCGCGCCAACCCTTTGGAATTCCCTAGAACTCGGCGGCACTTCACGGCCCGCCGCCGCCCCGGTGCTAGCGTCGGGCGCCAGGTCCCACCCGGGCATATGTCCCTTTTAGCCGCGACCGCGGGAATCCGATCCGCGCACCGTCGCCCCGGCGCACCGAGCCCTGTCAGCCTCCGCAGACCAGGAGACATCCGTGACCGACGTTCAAACGACTCCCGAGTCGGCTGCGCCGACCGAGTCCATACCCACCCCGGACTCGCTGGGGCTGAAGGAAATGCGCGAGGTCATCCGCAACATCCCGGGCTACATGTCCCGCCTGCGCGACAAGCACGGCCCGGTCGTCCGCATTCCGATGGGAAAGGACGAGGTCTTCCTGCTCAGTGACTTCGACGTCGTCCAGGACGTCATCGTCGCCTCCAGCCGCCGCTTCGACAAGGACACCAAGAAGACCGGCCCCGGTCCCGACGACTGGGGCGCCAACCTGGAGACCATCCTGGGCCGCAACGTCCTGGGCAAGGGCCTGGTGACCAGCGTCGGCACCTACCACCGCAGGCAGCGACGGCTCATCCAGCCGGTCTTCCACCGCAAGCGCATCGCCGGATACGGCGCCGCCTTCGCCGCCATCGCGGACGAGGCCTCCGCCGGGTTCACCGACGGAGCGAAGTTCAACTTCCACGAGTCCATGTACGAACTCGCTCTCGGCATGGTCACCCGCACCCTCTTCGACGTCTCCCTCGAAAGCGAGGCCGCCGAGAGCATCCGCACCGCCTTCCCCCGCGAAGGCGGCCCGCTGCGCTGGGAGTTGAGCCCCTTCGGCAAGATCCTTCTGAGGCTCCCGCTGCCCGCGAACCGCCAGCTCAAGCGCGGTCTGCGGAACATCGACGACATCGTCTACGGCATGATCGAGGAACGCCGCCGGGGTCCCGGCGACGGCGCGGACCTGCTGTCCGTCCTGCTGACCGTCACCGACGCCGACACCGGCGAGCACCTCACCGACCTGGAGCTGCGGGACGAGGCCGTCACCCTGCTGATGGCCGGTCACGAGACCTCCTCGGGAGCCCTGACCTGGGCGTACCACCTGCTCGGCACCAACCCCGAGACCCGCGAGCGGCTGCACGCCGAGATCGACGAGGTCCTCGGCGACCGCCTGCCCACCGTCGAGGACCTGCCGGACCTGACGTACACCGACGCCGTGTACTCCGAGGCGCTGCGCCTGTACCCGCCGGCCTGGAACCTGGTCCGCCGTTCCCTGGAGGACTACACGGCCAACGGGTTCCACATCCCCCGCGACAGCGTGGTCATCTGCAGCCCGTACGTCCTGCACCGCGATCCCACCTGGTGGCCCGAGCCGGAGCGGTTCGCCCCCCAGCGCTTCCTGGCGGAGTCCGACCCGGACGACCCGCTGGCCGGCCACGCCAAGGCCGCGGGCCGCCCCCGGCTGGCGTACCTCCCCTTCGGCGCCGGACCCCGGCAGTGCATCGGCAACGTCTTCGCTCAGATGGAAGGCGTCATGGCCCTGGCGACCCTCAGCCGCCACTGGGAGTTCGAGCCCGTCGACAAGGGGCCCGTCAGGGTCGCCAGCGACATCACCCTCCAGCCTCGCGGCGGCCTCGAGATGATCGCCCGCCGCCGCCGCTGACCCCCGCTGACCAGGGCCGAAGAAGAAGTAGAAGTCTCCCTAGATCACGAGCTGCCCACGGGACTCATCCTCCGGCAGCCGCCAGTATGACGAACACCGGAACCATCGATCGCATAGCAACCATCGATCGTCTCGCAGGTCGCGCGGGAGTCGGATCCGGCCGGAATCCGCGGCCGGAAGTTGAGCCGGATCCGTAGGGCGGAGGCAGTGGCCGTGTTGCCAGAAGACGCACAGGCACGGGAAAGCGCGTCGGAATCCCTTCAGGGACCCGAGAACGCTCGGGAGAGGGACGCAGTCCGGGGGGCTGAACGCCTTCCGGAGGAAACGGCCCGTATCTCGTCGGAGGCCGGGAACATGAGGGCATTCGAGAACGCCATAGCGGTCGTGGGAATGTCCTGCCGCTTTCCCCAGGCACCCGACCCCGCCGCTTTCTGGCACCTCCTGACCGAGGGCGAAAGCGCCGTCACGGAAACCCCCGAGAACCGCCGGGACGCGCTCGCCGCACCCGACCCGGCCGCCCCCGGGACCGCCCGCCGTGGCGCCTACCTCGACCACGTCGACCGCTTCGACCCCGGCTTCTTCGCCATCTCGCCGCGCGAGGCCACGGCGATGGACCCCCAGCAGCGCCTGGTCCTGGAACTCGGCTGGGAGGCCCTGGAAGAGGCAGCCCTCGTCCCCGCGCGGCTGCGCGGCAGCCGCACCGGCGTCTTCGTCGGCGCCATCTGGGACGACTACGCCTCCCTCGCCCGCCGCCTCGGCCCGCAGACCGTCGGCCGGTACACCCTCAGCGGCCTCAACCGAGGCATCATCGCCAACCGTCTCTCCTACGTCCTCGGCCTGCGCGGCCCCAGCCTCACCGTGGACGCCGGCCAGTCCTCCTCCCTGGTCGCCGTCCACCTGGCCTGCGAGAGCCTGCGGCGCGGCGAGTCCGAACTCGCCCTGGCCGGCGGGGTCAACCTCACCCTCGCCCCCGACAGCGCCCTCGCCTCCGCCGGCTTCGGCGCACTCTCCCCGGACGGCCACTGCTACACCTTCGACGCCCGCGCCAACGGCTACGTCCGCGGTGAGGGCGGCGCCCTGGTCCTCCTCAAGCCCCTCGCCCGCGCCCTCGCCGACGGCGACCGCGTCCACTGCGTCATCCGCGGCAGCGCCACCAACAACGACGGCGGCGGCGACGGCCTGACCGCACCCCTGCGCGAGGCCCAGGAGGAGGTGCTGCGCCTCGCCTACCGCCAGGCCGCCGTGCACCCCGCCGACGTCCAGTACGTCGAGCTGCACGGCACCGGCACCCGGCTCGGCGACCCCATCGAGGCCGCCGCGCTCGGCGAGGTCGTCGGCGGCGCCCGGACCGACGGGACCCCCCTGCTCGTCGGCTCCGTCAAGACCAACATCGGCCACCTCGAGGGCGCGGCCGGCGTCGCCGGGCTCATCAAGACCGTCCTCTCCCTCAGCCACGGGCGGATCCCGGCCAGCCTCAACTACGAGAAGCCGAACCCCGCCATCCCGCTCGACACCCTCAACCTGCGGGTCGCCGCCGAGCCCCAGCCCTGGCCCGACCGGGACGGCCCACGACGGGCGGGCGTCAGCTCCTTCGGGATGGGCGGCACCAACTGCCACGTCGTCCTGGAGGAATGGCCGACCCCCGCACCCGCCGGTACACCGGCGGCACCCACCGAGCCGGAAGCGGCCACCCCGGACGCCGCCCGTGTCCCGCTGCCCTGGATCATCTCCGCCCGGACCCGCAAGGCCCTGCGCGGCCAGGCCCGCCGACTGCTCACCCACCTGGACGACGATCCCACCGCGGACCCGGCCGACGTCGCCCACGCCCTGGCCGAGACCAGGACCCGCTTCGAACACCGCGCCGTCGTCCTCGGCACGCACCACGAGGAACTGCTGCGCGGTCTGACCGCCCTCGCGGACGGCACCCCGTCGAACGAGGTCGTCACCGGCCGGGTGGCCGACACCGGCGCTGCGACCGAACAGCCCGGCACCGCCGTCCTCTTCGCCGGACAGGGCTCGCAACGCCTGGGCATGGGCCGCGAGTTGTACGACACCTACCCCGTCTTCGCCGAGACCTTCGACGCCGTGGACAGGGAACTGCCCTTCAGCCTGCGGGAAGTGGTGTTCGGTGAGGACGCCGACCTGCTGAACCGGACGGAGTACACCCAGCCCGCCCTCTTCGCCCTCGAAGTCGCCCTCTTCCGTCTCGCCGAGTCCTTCGGCGTACGCCCCGACGTCCTCTTCGGCCACTCCGTGGGCGAGATCGCCGCCGCCCACGTGGCCGGTGTCTGGTCGCTGGCCGACGCGTGCCGCGTGGTCGTCGCCCGCGGACGCCTGATGCAGGCCCTCCCCGCAGGCGGCGCGATGGTCGCCGTGGAAGCGGCCGAGGACGAGGTGCTGCCCCTGCTCAACGACCAGGTGGGCCTCGCCGCGGTCAACGGCCCGCGCGCGGTGGTGGTGTCGGGCACGGCCGAAGCCGTGGCGGAGGTGAGCGCCCACTTCCGGGCCCGCGACCGCAAGGTGACGCCCCTGCGCGTCAGTCACGCCTTCCACTCGCCCCTCATGGAGCCGATGCTCGACGCGTTCCGCGCCGTACTCGCCGACGTCTCCTACGGACAGCCCACCCTCCCCATCGTCTCCGACCTCACCGGCCGCCTCGCGACGGCCGCCGAACTCACCTCCCCCGACTACTGGACACAGCACGTCCGGCGGCCCGTCCGGTTCGCCGACGGCATCCGGACCCTGGAGGCACAGGGCGCCCGACGCTTCCTGGAACTCGGCCCGGACGGCACCCTGACGGCCCTGGCCGAGCAGAGCCTGGACGCCGAGGAGGCGCTCGCGGTCCCCGCCGTCCGCAAGGACCGCTCCGAGGCGGCGGCCTTCCTCACCGCCCTCGCGGCCCTGCACACCCGGGGCCTCCCCGTCGACTGGACCCCCCTCTTCGCCGCACGCCACGCCCGGCATACCGCACTGCCGACCTACGCCTTCCAGCGCCGCCGCTACTGGCTGCCGGACGCCGTCGCCCCCACGACGGTGACATCGGACGGCTCGGTGGCTTCCGCGGCGGCCCCGGGCGTCGAGCACGGGACCGCCACCGAGGCCGAGGACGACGTCGACGCGACCTCGCCCCTGCACGACCGCCTGGCCGGCCTGTCCCCTCGCGACCGGCACGGCGCCCTGCTCGAACTGGTCCAGGCCCACGCGGCCGGCATCCTCGACCACGACTCGGCGGACCAGATCGAACCCCGCCGCACCTTCAAGGACCTCGGCTTCGACTCCCTCACCTCCGTCGACCTGCGCAACCGCCTCAAGACCGCGACCGACCTCCCCCTGCCCGCCTCCCTCCTGTTCGACTTCCCGACCCCCGAAGCCGTGGCCGGCTACCTGGACGGGCAACTCTCCGGCGCCGTCGCCACCGAAGCCGCACCGCCGTCGCCGACGCGTGTGACCGACGATCCGGTCGTGATCGTCGGCATGGCGTGCCGGTTTCCGGGCGGGGTCGGCTCACCGGAGGACCTGTGGCGACTGGTCAACGAGGGCGGGGACGCGATCGGAGGCTTCCCGTCCGACCGTGGCTGGGACCTCGACGGCCTCTACGACGCGGAGCCCGGCACTCCGGGCCGCGTGTACGTCCGCGAGGGCGGTTTCCTTCACGACGCCTCCGAGTTCGACGCGGGGCTGTTCGGGATCTCGCCGCGTGAGGCGTTGGCGATGGATCCGCAGCAGCGGTTGCTGCTGGAGACGTCGTGGGAGGTGCTGGAGCGGGCGGGGATCGACCCGGCGACGCTTCGCGGCAGCCGTACCGGCGTCTTCGCCGGACTCGTGGAACAGGGCTATGGAGCGTGCCTGCGCGATGCCGCCGAAGAGTCGGACGGCTATGTACTCACCGGCACCACCCTGAGCGTGGCTTCGGGTCGTATCGCGTACACGTTCGGTTTCGAGGGTCCTGCGGTGACGGTCGATACGGCGTGTTCGTCGTCGCTGGTGGCCCTGCATCTGGCGGTGCAGGCGCTGCGCTCGGGTGAGTGCGATCTGGCGCTGGCCGGTGGTGTGACGGTGATGGCGGGTCCGGAGATGTTCGTGGAGTTCTCGCGGCAGCGGGGGCTTGCGGTGGACGGGCGGTGCAAGGCGTTCTCGGACGGCGCGGACGGCACGGCCTGGTCGGAGGGTGTGGGCCTGCTGCTGGTGGAGCGCCTGTCGGACGCCCGGCGCAACGGTCATCGTGTGCTGGCGGTGGTGGCGGGTTCGGCGGTCAACCAGGACGGCGCGTCCAACGGTCTGACCGCGCCGAACGGTCCTTCGCAGCAGCGGGTGATCCGGCAGGCGCTGGCGGGTGCCGGGCTGCGGCCCGCCGATGTGGACGCGGTGGAAGCACACGGCACCGGCACACCGCTCGGTGACCCGATCGAGGCGCAGGCACTGCTGGCGACGTACGGCCAGGACCGCGAACAACCGCTCCTGCTGGGTTCGTTGAAGTCGAACATCGGTCATGCGCAGGCGGCGGCCGGTGTGGGTGGTGTGATCAAGATGGTGATGGCGATGCGGCACGGTGTGCTGCCTCGCACCCTCCATGTGGACGAGCCCTCCTCGCACGTCGACTGGACAGCGGGTTCGGTGGAGCTGCTGCGGGAGGAGTGTGCGTGGCCCGAGACCGGCCGCGCGCGGCGAGCGGGTGTCTCGTCCTTCGGCATCAGCGGCACCAACGCCCACGTCATCGTCGAGCAGGCCCCCGCCGCGCCGACGGCGGTCGTCGAGCCGTCGTCCCGGCAGGCGGTCGCGCCGGTGGTGCCGGTGGTGGTGTCCGGCGCGGGCGAGTCGGCGGTGCGTGGTCAGGCGGAGCGGTTGTCGGCCTGGCTCGAGGGCCCGTCCGGTGACGGCGTCCGGGTGGCCGATGTCGCTCTCGCGTCGGCCACGAGCCGCACTGTGCTGGAACACCGCGCCGTGGTGCTGGCCGCCGAGCGGGACGACCTGCTGAGGGGTCTGCGCGCGCTGACGGAGGGGGCCGATGCCCCGGGGCTGATCCGGGGTGCGCAGACGCGGTCCGGGAAGACGGCACTGCTCTTCGCGGGACAGGGGTCCCAGCGTCTCGGGATGGGCCGGGAGTTGTACGAGACGTATCCGGTGTTCGCGGATGCCTTCGACGCGGTGGACGCGGAACTGCCCTTCGATCTGCGGGAGGTGGTCTTCGGCGAGGACGCCGACCTGCTGAACCGTACGGAGTTCACGCAGCCCGCCCTGTTCGCCCTCGAAGTGGCGCTGTTCCGGCTGCTGGAATCGTGGGGTGTGCGTCCGGACGTCCTCGCCGGGCACTCGATCGGCGAGATAGCGGCCGCTCACGTCGCCGGGGTGTGGTCGCTGGCGGACGCGTGCCGTCTGGTGGTGGCGCGGGGCCGGCTGATGCAGGCGCTGCCTGCCGGTGGTGCGATGGTGGCGCTCCAGGCCACCGAGGACGAGGTGCTGCCCCTCCTCGGCGACGAGGTCGGCATCGCGGCGGTCAACGGCCCCCGGGCCGTCGTGATCGCCGGTGGCGCGGTCGCGGTGGAGAAGGTCGCCGCGCACTTCCGGGACCAGGGACGCAGGACGACGGCCCTACGGGTCAGTCACGCCTTCCACTCGCCGCTGATGGACCCGATGCTCGACGACTTCCGGGCCGTGGCCGAGACCCTGACCTACCGCGAACCCCACCTGGCCCTCGTCTCCACGCTCACCGGAACCACCGCGGAGCCAGCGCAGCTCATGACCCCCGACTACTGGGTGCGTCACGTGCGCCAGGCGGTCCGCTTCGGCGACGCCGTGCGCACCCTCGCGGGCCAAGGTGTCTCGCGCTTCGTGGAACTCGGTCCGGACGGCACACTGACCGCGCTCGCACAGACCTCCCTGGACGGGGACGCCGACGGACCACCGCTGCTCGTTCCCTCGCTGCGCAAGGACCGACCCGAGGCCGAAGCGGTACTGGCCGCGGTCGCCGGCCTGTTCACCCGTGGCGGTGAGACGCAGTGGGCCGAGGTCTTCGCGGGGACCGGGGCCCACCCGGCGGAACTGCCCACGTACGCGTTCCAGCGCAAGAGCTACTGGCCCACCAAGGCCGGGGAAAGGTTCGACGGTGACCTCTCAGGACTCGGCCTCTCGGCGGCCGATCACCCCCTGCTCGGAGCGGCGCTGGCACCGGCCGACTCCGAAGGCGTGGTCTTCACCGGACTCCTGTCACTGCGGAGCCACCCGTGGCTGCGCGACCATGTGGTCTCAGGCACAGTTCTGTTCCCCGGCACCGGCTTCCTGGAAATGGTCCTTCGCGGGGCCGACCAGGTGGGGTGCGACCGGGTGGAGGAACTGACCATCGCCGTACCGCTGGCCCTCCCCGAGCACGGTGGTGTGCGGGTTCAGCTGCTGATCGACGGCCCGGACGCATCGGGCCGCCGTGGCGTCAGCGTCTTCTCCCGGCCGGGCGAGGCGTCGGAGGACGAGGCCTGGACCCTCAACGCCACCGGTGTGGTGAGCGGCGGGACCGCGGACGTGGGCCCGGACGGATCGTTCGGCGAAGCGTTCGCCGTGTGGCCGCCGCGGGACGCGGTGGCGGAACCGGTCGAGGACGCGTACGAGGGTCTCGCCGGGCGGGGGCTGTCGTACGGGCCGGTGTTCCGAGGCCTGCGCGCGATGTGGCGGCGCGGCGACGAGGTGTTCGCCGAGGTGGCGCTGCCCGAGGCGCATGAGGGGCTCGCGGACCGCTTCGGGATGCACCCCGCGCTGCTGGACTCCGTCCTGCACGCGGTCCTGCGGGGCACCTTCGGCGCCGAGCCCGCGCCGAGACTGCCGTTCTCCTGGAGCGGTGTGTCGCTGTGGGCCTCGGGCGCGCGTGCGCTGAGGGTACGGGTGACGCCGGCGGGACCGGACGCCGTGACGCTCGACCTCGCGGACCCGACCGGCGCCGCCGTGGCGTCCGTGGACTCGCTCGTGCTGCGCGAGGCGACCGGCGGGATCGCGTCGGCCGACGGCGGCCGGGACGGACTCTTCCAGCTCGACTGGGTGCGGATCCCGGCAGCCACGGGACCCGTCCCGGAGATCCACACCGGGCTCCCCGAAGAGACCGAGGCCGCGGCCGGTGACGTACTGGTGCGGATCGACCGCCCCGACGGCAGCCCATCGGCCGCCGCCCACGCCGTCACCCGTACCGCGCTCGACCTGGTGCGGGCCTGGGTGGCGGAGGAGCGGTTCGAGGGTGGTCGTCTGGTGGTCGTCACCGAGGGTGCGGTGGCGTGGGACGGCGCGGCGGTGGATCCGGTGCTGTCGGCGGTGTGGGGTCTGGTGCGGTCGGCGCGGGCGGAGAATCCGGGGCGGTTCGCGCTGGTCGACGTGGACGGCACGGACGAGTCGTGGGCCGTGGTGAGCGGCGCGCTGGCCTCCGGGGAGCCGGAAGCGGCCGTGCGTGGAGGCGTGGTCTTCGTTCCGCGTCTGGTGCGTGCGGTGTCGGACGCGGGGCTGGCGGTTCCGGCGGGGGAGTCTGCGTGGCGGCTGGACATCGCGGAGAAGGGGACGCTGGAGGGGCTGGCGTTGCGGGGGGTTTCCTCGGACGAACTGGCGGAGCAGCAGGTTCGTATCGCTGTGCGTGCGGCGGGTGTCAACTTCCGTGATGTGCTGAACGCGCTCGGCATGTACCCCGGGGACGCAAAGGACTTCGGTCTGGAGGGTGCGGGTGTGGTGACCGAGGTCGGCCCGGGTGTTTCGGGGCTGGCGGTCGGTGACCGGGTGATGGGCCTGTTCTCGGGTTCGTTCGGGCCGGTGGCGGTGGCGGATGCGCGGAAGGTGGCGCGTATTCCGGCGGGTTGGACGTTCGCTGAGGCGGCGTCGGCGCCGGTGGTGTTCCTGACGGCGTACTACGCGCTGACCGAGCTGGGGGGTGTGCGGTCGGGGGAGTCGGTGCTGGTGCATGCGGCGGCCGGTGGTGTGGGTATGGCGGCGGTGCAGCTGGCTCGGCACCTGGGCGCGGAGGTGTTCGGTACGGCGAGTGCCGGCAAGTGGGACACGTTGCGGGGTCTGGGCCTGGACGAGGCGCACATCGCCTCGTCCCGCGACACCGGGTTCGAGGCGGCGTTCCTCGCGGCGACCGGTGGCCGGGGTATGGACGTGGTATTGGACTCGCTGGCGGGTGAGTTCGTGGATGCGTCGCTGCGGCTGTTGCCGCGTGGTGGCCGGTTCCTGGAGATGGGCAAGACCGATGTCCGGGATCCGCAGGTCGTGGCTGCCGAGCATGCGGGTGTGGTTTATCAGGCGTTCGATCTGATGGATGTGGATCCGGAGCGGATCGGCCGGATGCTGGCCGAGTTGGTGGTGTTGTTCGAGGCGGGGGTGCTCAAGCCGCTGCCGGTCACCTGCTGGGATGTGCGGCGGGCTGCGGAGGCGTTCCGGTATCTGTCGCAGGCGCGGCATGTCGGCAAGGTGGTTCTGACCGTTGCGGCGCCGCTGGATCCGGACGGGACGGTGCTGGTGACGGGTGGTACCGGTGGTCTGGGCGCGCTGGTGGCCCGCCGTCTGGTGACCGAGCACGGGGTGCGGCATCTGCTGCTGGCCAGCCGGCGCGGCCTCGACGCGCCGGGCGCGACCGAACTCGTAGCGGAGCTGAGGGGCTTGGGTGCCGAGGTCGAGGTGGCAGCGGTCGATGTCGCCGAGCGTGACCAGGTGGCGGCTGTGCTGGCCGCGGTCCCCGACGGGCATCCGCTGACCGCCGTGGTGCACACCGCGGGCATCGTCGACGACGGTGTGGTGTCATCCCTCACCGGCGAACGGCTCGCCGGGGTGCTGCGGCCGAAGGTCGACGCGGTGGCGCACCTGGACGAGCTGACCCGAACCGCCGACCTGTCCGCGTTCGTCGTCTTCTCCTCGGTCATGGGAACCTTCGGCGGTGCGGGGCAGGCCAACTACGCGGCTGCCAACGCCTTCCTGGACGCCTTCGCGTCCTTCCGTCGGAGTGCGGGTCTGCCCGCGTTGTCCCTCGGCTGGGGCCCATGGGCTCCCGGGGCCGGTATGACCGCCGAGCTGACCGAGGCGGACCTGCGCCGCATGGCACGCGGTGGCATGGTGCCGCTTGGCCCGGATCAGGGCCTTGGCCTCCTGGACGTCGTGCTCAAGCAGGGCGCCGGGTTCGAGCGGGCTGCGGTCCTGCCGATCGACCTGGATCTCGCGGGGCTGCGTCGCCGGGCGGCGGAGGAGGTCCCCGCCCTGCTGCGCTCTCTGGTGCGGGTCCGCGCCCGTCGCAGGGCTGAGGCCGCTATCGGAAACGGAACGCAGCATCAGGATCTCAAGGCACGGCTCACGGCGGCTGCGCCGACAGACCGCGAGCGACTCGTGTCCGATCTGGTCCAGGGGGCCGCGGCCGCCGTGCTCGGCCACGCGTCCGCCGCCGACATCGAGGTGGACCACACCTTCAAGGAACTGGGCTTCGACTCGCTGACCTCGGTGGAGCTTCGCAACCGTGTGAACGCCGCCACCGGCATGAGACTGCCTGCCACCCTGATCTTCGACTACCCCACGCCCACCGCCCTGATCCGGCACATCGGGTCGGAGCTTCTGGGAGGCGAGGAGCAGGCGGTCATCGACGTCCTGCCCGCGCCGACGAGTGTGACCGACGATCCGGTCGTGATCGTCGGCATGGCGTGCCGGTTCCCGGGTGGAGTGGGTTCGCCCGAGGACCTGTGGCGGCTGGTGAGCGAGGGCGGGGATGCGATCGGCGGGTTCCCCACAGACCGTGGGTGGGACCTCGACGGACTTTACGATCCCGAGCCGGGCACAGTCGGTCGTACCTACGTCCGTGAGGGCGGTTTCCTCTACGACGCCGCCCTGTTCGATTCCACGCTCTTCGGCATCTCGCCGCGTGAGGCGTTGGCGATGGATCCGCAGCAGCGGTTGCTGCTGGAGACGTCGTGGGAGGTGCTGGAGCGGGCGGGGATCGACCCGGCGACCCTGCGCGGCAGCCGCACCGGTGTCTTCGCCGGCGCCATGGCCCAGGACTACGGCTCGTCGCTGCGCGGCACTTCCGAAGGCGCCGACGGCTATCTCCTGACGGGAAACACCGGCAGTGTGGCTTCGGGCCGCATCGCGTACACCTTCGGTTTCGAGGGTCCTGCGGTGACGGTCGATACGGCGTGTTCGTCGTCGCTGGTGGCCCTGCACCTGGCGGCGCAGGCGCTGCGCTCCGGGGAGTGTGATCTGGCGCTGGCCGGCGGTGTGACGGTGATGTCCACGCCGGACACCTTCGTGGAGTTCTCGCGGCAGCGGGGGCTTGCGGTGGACGGGCGGTGCAAGGCGTTCTCGGACGGCGCGGACGGCACGGCCTGGTCGGAGGGTGTGGGCCTGCTGCTGGTGGAGCGGTTGTCGGACGCGCGGCGCAACGGGCATCGTGTGCTGGCGGTGGTGGCGGGTTCGGCGGTCAACCAGGACGGCGCGTCCAATGGTCTGACGGCGCCGAACGGTCCTTCGCAGCAGCGGGTGATCCGGCAGGCGCTGGCGGGTGCCGGTCTGCGGCCCGCCGATGTGGACGCGGTGGAGGCGCACGGTACGGGGACGCCGCTGGGTGACCCGATCGAGGCGCAGGCGCTGCTGGCGACGTACGGCCAGGACCGCGAACGACCGCTGCTGCTGGGCTCGTTGAAGTCGAACATCGGTCATGCGCAGGCGGCGGCCGGTGTCGGTGGTGTGATCAAGATGGTGATGGCGATGCGGCACGGTGTGCTGCCCCGCACCCTCCACGTGGACGAGCCGTCCTCGCACGTCGACTGGACGGTTGGCGAGGTCGAGTTGCTCGCCGACGAGCGTGAGTGGCCCGAGACCGGCCGCGCACGGCGAGCGGGTGTCTCGTCCTTCGGTATCAGCGGCACCAACGCCCACGTCATCCTCGAACAGGCCCCCCACACGGAGACGATCCCCGGCACGGACGAGGGGCAGACACGCCCGGGAGTCCTGCCGTGGGTGCTGTCCGCGGCCGGCACCGGACTGCCCGCCCAGGCCGAGAGCCTGGCGGCCTTCGTCGAAGCACAACCCGACCTCTCCCTCGCCGATGCTGCCTTCGCGCTGGCCACCACCCGCACCGTCCTGGAGCACCGAGCGGTCGTTCTGGCCGCCGACCGGGACGAACTGCTCAACGCTCTGAGCTCATTGGCAGAGGGTCGTACCGAGCCCCACGTCATCCGGAACTCCGCGCAGACCGGCGGCCGTACGGCCTTCCTGTTCGCGGGCCAGGGCTCGCAACGCCTGGGTATGGGCCGGGAGTTGTACGCCACGTATCCCGTCTTCGCCGAGGCCTTCGACGCGGTGGACGCGGAACTCCCCTTCGATCTGCGGGAGGTGGTGTTCGGTGAGGACGCCGAGCGTCTGAACCGTACGGAGTTCACGCAGCCCGCTCTGTTCGCGCTGGAAGTGGCGCTGTTCCGGCTGCTGGAGTCGTGGGGTGTGCGTCCGGACGTCCTCGTCGGGCATTCGATCGGTGAGATCGCGGCGGCGCATGTGGCGGGTGTGTGGTCGCTGGCGGACGCGTGCCGTCTGGTGGTGGCGCGGGGCCGGCTGATGCAGGCCCTTCCCGCCGGGGGTGCGATGGTGGCGCTCCAGGCCACCGAGGACGAGGTGCTGCCCCTCCTCGGTGACGAGGTGGGCATCGCCGCGGTCAACGGCCCCCAGGCCGTGGTGATTTCGGGTGCGGAGTCCGCGGTCGGGGAGATCGCGGAGGGCTTCCGTGCTCAGGGTCGCAAGGTCACGGCGTTGCGGGTGAGCCACGCCTTCCACTCGCCGCTCATGGAGCCGATGCTGGAGGACTTCCGGGTGGTGGCCGAGGGGCTGTCGTATGGGCTGCCGCGGATACCGGTCGTGTCGACGGTCACGGGTGAGGCGGCGACGGTCGAGGAGCTGACGTCGTCGGATTACTGGGTGGAGCATGTGCGTCGGCCGGTGCGGTTCTCGGCTGCGGTGGGGTGTCTGGACGGGCAGGGTGTCTCCCGGTTCGTGGAGCTGGGTGCGGACGGCACGTTGACCGCGCTGGCCCAGGCCGGTCTCGAGGGTGACGCGGAGGGTCGTCTGCTGACCCCGGCCCTGCGCAAGGACCGCTCCGAGGCCCACTCGATCCTCACGGCAGCAGCGGAGCTGTTCGCACGAGGCGCCACGCTCGACTGGGCCTCCGTCTTCGCCCGCACGACTGCTTCTCCGACCCGCGTCGACCTGCCGACCTACGCCTTCCAGCGACGCCGCTTCTGGCCCGGTGCCTCCGCGCTCTTCACCAGGGATCTGGGTGCGGTGGGGTTGGGTGCGGCGGGGCATCCGTTGGTGGGTGCGGCGGTGGAGTTGGCCGGTGGGGATGGTGTGTTGTTGACGGGTCGGTTGTCGGTGGGTGCGCAGGAGTGGTTGCGTGATCATGTGGTGGGGGGTGTGGTGGTGTTTCCGGGGACGGGGTTCCTGGAGTTGGCGTTGCGGGCTGGTGAGCAGGTGGGTTGTGGCGGGGTGGAGGATCTGTCCATCGCGGCGCCGTTGGTGGTGCCGGAGCGTGGTGGGGTGCGGGTTCAGGTGCGGGTGGGTGCGGCGGACGATGCCGGCCGGCGCGCGCTGGAGATCCACTCCCGTCCGGAGGATCTGCCCGACGACCTTCCCTGGACCCTGCATGCGACGGGGACACTGACCGCTCTTCCGGTTTCTCCGCCTGTCGACCGTTTCGATTTCGGTGTGTGGCCGCCGCGGGATGCGGTGGTGGTGCCGGTCGAGGGGGTGTATGAGCGTTTCGCGGGGCTGGGTCTGTCGTACGGGCCTGTGTTCCGGGGGTTGCGTGGGGTGTGGCGGCGTGGGGACGAGGTGTTCGCCGAGGTGGGGTTGCCGGAGGAGCAGGAGGGGGTTGCGGAGCGGTTCGGGGCGCATCCGGCGTTGGTGGATGCGGCGTTGCATGCGGTCATGTTCACGTCGGTGTTGGGTGATGGGCGGGCGCGGTTGCCGTTCTCGTGGTCGGGTGTGTCGTGGTGGGCTGCGGGTGCGCGTGGGTTGCGTGTGCGGATGGTGGTGGTGGGGTCGGATGCGGTGGCGTTGGAGTTGGCGGATCCGGCGGGTGGGTTGGTGGCGTCGGTGGAGTCGCTGGTGTTGCGGGAGGCTTCGGGTGACTTGGTGGCGGTGGACAACGGTCACGTCGACCACCTCTTCCAGACCGACTGGGCTCCTGTCCTGCTGGAGACGTCCGTCGAAGGCCCGACGCACATCGCCGACCTCCCGACCGGACTTCCCGACGCGGCTGTTCAGCCCGGGACGGATGTCCTGGTGCGGGTGCAGCTGCCGACCGGTCGTACGGCCGACGCCACGCAGGAGGTCACGGCTGCCGTACTCGCCCACGTCCAGGCCTGGCTGGGGGAGGAGCGGTTCGACGGCGCCCGTCTGGTGTTCGTGACCGAACGGGCCGTAGCCGTCGACGAATCGTGCCCCGAGCCGGCCCTGGCGGCGGTGTGGGGCCTGGTCCGCGCCGCACGTGCCGAGGCACCGGACCGGTTCGCGCTGCTCGACGTGGACGGCACGGACGAGTCGTGGGCCGTGGTGTCGGCGGCGCTCGCCGCGGGCGAGCCGGAGCTGGCGCTGCGCGTCGGCAAGGCCTACGCGCCCCGACTGGTCCGCGCAGCGACCCGCCCGGCTCTGACCGTGCCCGAGGGCCGGCCGGAATGGCGGCTGGACATCGTGGAGAAGGGGACGCTGGAGGGCCTGGCCTTGCGGGGGGTTTCCTCGGACGAACTGGCGGAGCAGCAGGTTCGTATCGCTGTGCGTGCGGCGGGTGTCAACTTCCGTGATGTGCTGAACACGCTGGGCATGTATCCCGGGGACGCGAAGGACTTCGGTCTGGAGGGTGCGGGTGTGGTGACCGAGGTCGGCCCGGGTGTTTCGGGGCTGGCGGTCGGTGACCGGGTGATGGGCCTGTTCTCGGGTTCGTTCGGGCCGGTGGCGGTGGCGGATGCGCGGAAGGTGGCGCGTATTCCGGCGGGTTGGACGTTCGCTGAGGCGGCGTCGGCGCCGGTGGTGTTCCTGACGGCGTACTACGCGCTGACCGAGCTGGGGGTGTGCGGTCGGGGGAGTCGGTGCTGGTGCATGCGGCGGCCGGTGGTGTGGGTATGGCGGCGGTGCAGCTGGCTCGGCACCTGGGCGCGGAGGTGTTCGGTACGGCGAGTGCCGGCAAGTGGGACACGCTGCGGGGTCTGGGCCTGGACGAGGCGCACATCGCCTCGTCCCGCGACACCGGCTTCGAGGCGGCCTTCCTCGCGGCGACCGGTGGCCGGGGTATGGACGTGGTCCTGGACTCGCTGGCGGGTGAGTTCGTGGATGCGTCGCTGCGGCTGTTGCCGCGTGGTGGCCGGTTCCTGGAGATGGGCAAGACCGATGTCCGGGACCCGCAGGTCGTGGCTGCCGAGCATGCGGGTGTGGTTTATCAGGCGTTCGATCTGATGGATGTGGATCCGGAGCGGATCGGCCGGATGCTGGCCGAGTTGGTGGTGTTGTTCGAGGCGGGGGTGCTCAAGCCGCTGCCGGTCACCTGCTGGGATGTGCGGCGGGCTGCGGAGGCGTTCCGGTATCTGTCGCAGGCGCGGCATGTCGGCAAGGTGGTTCTGACCGTTCCGGCGCCGCTGGATCCGGACGGGACGGTGCTGGTGACGGGTGGTACCGGTGGTCTGGGCGCGCTGGTGGCCCGGCGTCTGGTGACCGAGCACGGTGTGAGGCATCTGGTGCTGGCCAGCCGGCGCGGCCTTGATGCGCCGGGCGCGACCGAACTCGTAGCGGAGCTGAGGGGCTTGGGTGCCGAGGTCGAGGTCGCTGCACTGGATGTGGCTGATCGTGACCAGCTCGCCGCGGTGCTCGCCGCGCGTTCGCTGACCGCGGTGGTCCACACGGCGGGTGTCCTCGACGACGGTGTGGTCGCCTCGCTCACCCCCGACCGGCTGGCGAAGGTCATGCGGCCGAAGGTCGATGCCGTCGCGCACCTGCACGAGCTGACGCGCGACGCCGACCTGTCCGCCTTCGTCGTCTTCTCCTCCGTCGCCGGTAGCTTCGGCGGAGCGGGGCAGAGCAACTACGCGGCCGCGAACGCGTTCCTGGACGCTTTCGCGACCATGCGTCGCTCCTCCGGTCTGCCCGCTGTGTCCCTCGCGTGGGGTCCCTGGGCGCCGGGTGCGGGTATGACCGCCGAGCTGGCCGAGGCGGACCTGCGCCGCCTGGCACGGAGCGGAATGCTTCCGCTCGCTCCCGAGCAGGGCCTCGGACTGCTGGACAGCGTGCTGGAGCTGGGCGCGAGCTTGGAACGCGCCGCCGTGCTGCCGGTCCACATGGACATCACGGCGCTGCGCCGACGGGCACCGGAAGACGTCTCTCCGCTGCTGCGGGCTCTCGTTCGCAGCCACGGCCGCCGCAGGGCCGGGCTCGGCACAGGCGGGGACTCCGCGAGCCTGCGGCAGCAGTTGCTCGCCCTTCCGGTGGTCGAGCGTGAGCGCTTCCTGCGGGGCTTCGTCTCGGCGCAGGCGGCCTCCGTGCTCGGGCACGGATCGACACAGCAGGTCGAGGCGGACCACACCTTCAAGGACCTCGGCTTCGACTCGCTCACTTCCGTCGAGCTGCGCAACCGCCTGAACGCGGCCACCGGCATGAGACTTTCCGCCACCCTGGTCTTCGACTACCCGACCCCTGCCGACGTGGCCCGCTTCGTGCTCACGGAGCTGGTGGAGGACGCCGGCTCCGGCACTGCCGACGCCGGCGCGACGCTGCCCGCGCCGACGAGCGTGACCGACGATCCGGTCGTGATCGTCGGCATGGCGTGCCGGTTCCCGGGCGGGGTCGGCTCGCCGGAGGACCTGTGGCGGCTGGTCAGTGAGGGGGGCGACGCGATCGGCGGGTTCCCGTCCGACCGTGGCTGGGACCATGAGCGCCTCTACGACCCCGAGCCGGGCATACCGGGGCGCACCTACGTCCGCGAGGGCGGTTTCCTTCACGACGCCTCGGAGTTCGACGCGGGGCTGTTCGGGATCTCGCCGCGTGAGGCGTTGGCGATGGATCCGCAGCAGCGGTTGCTGCTGGAGACGTCGTGGGAGGTGCTGGAGCGGGCGGGGATCGACCCGGCGACGCTGCGCGGCAGCCGCACCGGTGTCTTCGCCGGCGCCATGGCCCAGGACTACGGCTCCTTCCTCCGCTCGGGCGAGCTCGACTCCGGCGGTTACCTCATGACGGGGAACACCGGCAGCGTGGCCTCGGGCCGTATCGCCTACACCTTCGGTTTCGAGGGTCCTGCGGTCACCGTGGACACGGCGTGTTCGTCGTCGCTGGTCGCCCTGCACCTGGCGGCGCAGGCGCTGCGCTCCGGGGAATGCGATCTGGCCCTGGCCGGTGGTGTGACGGTGATGTCCACGCCGGACACCTTCGTGGAGTTCTCGCGGCAGCGGGGGCTTGCGGTGGACGGGCGGTGCAAGGCGTTCTCGGACGGCGCGGACGGCACGGCCTGGTCGGAGGGTGTGGGCCTGCTGCTGGTGGAGCGGTTGTCGGACGCGCGGCGCAACGGCCATCGTGTGCTCGCGGTGGTGGCGGGTTCGGCGGTCAACCAGGACGGCGCGTCCAATGGTCTGACGGCGCCGAACGGTCCTTCGCAGCAGCGGGTGATCCGGCAGGCGCTGGCGGGTGCCGGGCTGCGGCCCGCCGATGTGGACGCGGTGGAGGCGCACGGCACCGGCACGCCGCTGGGTGACCCGATCGAGGCGCAGGCGCTGCTGGCGACGTACGGCCAGGACCGTGAACAGCCCCTGCTGTTGGGCTCGTTGAAGTCGAACATCGGTCATGCGCAGGCGGCGGCCGGTGTGGGTGGTGTGATCAAGATGGTGATGGCGATGCGGCACGGTGTGCTGCCTCGCACCCTCCACGTGGACGAGCCCTCCTCGCACGTCGACTGGACGGCAGGGGAGATCACCCTGCTGACCGACACCACCGAGTGGCCCGGGTCGGCCGACCGTCCCCGCCGTGCCGGTGTCTCGTCGTTCGGCATCAGCGGTACCAACGCCCACGTCATCCTCGAACAGGCCCCCGCGGACGAGACCGACGAGGACGACAGCCACCCGGACGAGACCAGCAGTCGTAGCGTCCTCATCCCCCTCTCCGCCGCCGAACCCGCGGCCCTGCGCGCCCAGGCCGAGCGCCTGGCGAGTCTCCTGGCCTCGGACACCGAGCTGTCGCACCATGACGTCGCGCTGTCTCTCGCGACGACGCGTTCCGCGCTGGAGCACCGGGCAGCAGTGGTGGCCGCCGACCGGCAGCAGGCCCTGGCCGGTCTCCGTGCCGTGGCCGAGCAGCGGACCGGCGGGCAGGTGATCAGCGGAACCGCGGTGGACGGTGGTGGCCGTACGGCTTTCCTCTTCGCGGGGCAGGGCTCGCAACGGCTCGGCATGGGACGGGAGTTGTACGAGGCGTACCCCGTCTTCACCGATGCCTTCGACGCCGTGGACGCGGAACTGCCGTTCGGGCTGAGGGAGGTGGTGTTCGGTGACGACGCCGACCTGCTGAACCGTACGGAGTTCGCGCAGCCCGCCCTGTTCGCGCTGGAAGTGGCGCTGTTCCGGCTGCTGGAGTCGTGGGGTGTGCGTCCGGACGTGCTCGTCGGGCATTCGATCGGTGAGATCGCGGCGGCGCATGTGGCGGGGGTGTGGTCCCTGGCCGACGCGTGCCGTCTGGTGGTGGCGCGGGGCCGGCTGATGCAGGCGCTTCCGGCCGGTGGGGCGATGGTGTCGCTCCAGGCGTCCGAGGACGAGGTGCTGCCGCTGCTGGCGGGCCGGGAGACCGAGGTCGGCATCGCCGCCCTCAACGGTGCGGAGGCGACCGTGGTCGCGGGCACCGAGGCGGCCGTCGAGGAGATCGCCGCACACTTCCGCGGCCTCGACCGCAAGACCACCCGGCTGCGGGTGAGCCACGCCTTCCACTCCCCGCTGATGGAGCCCATGCTCGCCGAGTTCCGCACGGTCGCCGAGAGCCTCGTCTACGGTCGTCCGCAGCTGACCCTCGTCTCGGCGCTCACCGGCGACCTCGCCGACGTCGACGAGGTGATGACGGCCGACCACTGGGTGCGGCACGTCCGCCACGCCGTGCGGTTCATCGACGCCGTCCGTAGGGTGCGGGACGAAGGAGCGGCGAAGTGGCTGGAGTTGGGGCCGGACGCCACGCTCACCGCGCTGGCGCGGGCCGAGGTGCACGCCGACCCCGCCGAGCAGGCACTCCTCGTGCCCGCGCTGCGCAAGGACCGCGACGAACCCGGGACGCTTCTGAGCGCCGTGGCCGAGCTGTACGCCCGGGGTACCGACCCGCGCTGGCCAGCCGTGTTCGCGGACGGCGGCGCACGCCGGGTCGACCTGCCGACGTACGCGTTCCAGCGGCAGCGCTTCTGGCCGGACGCCCCGAGCGCCACGGCCGGTGACGCGGCCGGGCTCGGGCTCACCGCCGCCGGCCACCCCCTGCTCGGCGCCGAGGTCGCGCTGGCGGAAGGCAGCGGAACCCTGCTCACCGGCAGGCTCTCCCTCAGGACCCACCCGTGGCTGCGGGACCACGCGGTGGCGGGCACGGTCCTCTTCCCGGGCACGGGCTTCCTGGAACTGGCGCTCCAGGCCGGTCTCCGCGTCGGCTGCGCCCGGCTGGCGGACCTGACACTCGAGACGCCGCTGGTGCTCACCGAACACCACGCGGTACGGATCCAGGTCGCCGTGGGCGGCCCGGACGAGTCGGGACGGCGGACCGTGTCCGTCCACTCGCGGGCCGACTCCGCCGACGGTGAGGCCCATGCCGGGACCGGGGGATGGGTGCGTCACGCGGGCGGATTCCTCGACGCGGACCACACCGACGAGGCGGACCGCCCCGCCGACCCGGGTCACTTCGCGATCTGGCCGCCCAAGAACGCGGACTCGGTCCCGCTGCACGGCTTCTACGACCGTCTCGCGGACGAGGGATACAGCTACGGCCCCGTCTTCCAGGGCCTGCGTGCCGTCTGGCGCGAGGGCGAGGACGTCTACGCCGAGGTCGGGCTGCCCGCCGACCTGCAGGACGAGGCCGGGCGCCACGGCCTGCACCCCGCCCTGCTGGACGCCGCGCTGCACGCGTGGCTCGCCGCGGGCCGGGCCACGGCGGACGGCTCCGGCGACGCAACCGCCGGCGGCGGGGTACGGCTGCCGTTCTCCTGGAGCGGCGCCTCGCTGACCGCGGTCGGCGCGTCCGCCGTACGCGTGCGGCTCTCGCCCTTGGACGAGGAGACGATCACCCTCACCCTGGCCGACTCGGAGGGCCGTGACGTGGCCCGCGTCGACGCCCTCACGCTGCGCGAGCTGAGCGGGGACGCACTGGCTCCCGCCGCCGAGGGCCCGGCGACACCGCGTGACGCGCTGTTCCGGCTGGACTGGAGCACGCTGCCCGCCCCGTCCGCTCCCCACCCCCTCCCCGACCGGGAGGCACAGTGGGCCGTCGTCGGACCCGAGATCGCCGGGCTCGGCGAAGCGCCGGCCGGTCACTACCCGGACGTCACGGCGCTGGCCGAGGCGGTCGACGCGGGAACACCCCTGCCGGGTGCGGTGCTCGTCGCCTGCGGCCCCACCGCGATCGGGGGACCGGGCCCGCTGCGGGACCCGCACGACCCCCTCGCGCCGGACGCCGTGGACACCACCAGGACGGTGCTGCACCACGTCCTCTCCCTCGTCCAGGGCTGGCTGGCGGACGACCGTCTCGGCGCCGCCAGACTGGTGCTGGTGACCCGGGGCGCGGTGCCCGCCGACGGCGACCGGGCGCTCACCGACCCGGTGGCCGCCTCCGTCTGGGGGCTCGTCCGCTCCGCGCAGTCGGAGCACCCCGGACGCCTCGTCCTGCTCGACCTGGCCCCCGCCGCACCCGGCGCCACCGAGACGGTCGCCGACGGCGACGGCGGTGCCGGCGAGCGGACCGACCCGGCCCCCGCGCTCGCCTCCGGCGAACCGCAGCTCGCCCTGCGCGGCGACGTCGCGCTCGTGCCCCGGCTGGCCCCGGCCGGCACCGGGGGCGCGCTGCTCCCGCCGCCCGGTGAGCCGGTGTGGCGCCTGGACGTCACCACACCCGGCACCCTCGACAGCCTGGCCCTCGTCGCCTGCCCCGACGTCACCGCGCCGCTCGCCCCCGGCGAGGTGCGCGTGGCGATGCGCGCCACCGGCGTCAACTTCCGCGACGTCCTGGTCTGTCTGGGCATGCTGGATAGGGAGGTGCCCGGCCGCGAGGGCGCGGGCGTGGTCCTGGAGACCGGCCCCGGCGTCACCGGCCTCACGGCCGGCGACCGGGTGCTCGGACTCTTCTCCGGGGCGTACGGCCCGGTCGCGGTGACCGACCACCGGCTGCTCACCCGGCAGCCGGACGACTGGACCTTCACCGAGGCCGCCGCGGCGCCCATCGTCTTCCTCAGTGCCTACCACGGCCTGGTCGACCTCGCGGATCTGCGCCCCGGCGAAGCCGTCCTCGTCCACGCGGGCACCGGCGGCGTCGGCATGGCCGCCGTCCAGCTCGCCCGGCACCTGGGCGCCGAGGTCTTCGCCACCGCCGCCCCCGCCAAATGGGAGACGCTGCGGGCGATGGGCCTGGACGACGACCACATCGCGTCCTCGCGCGACACCGACTTCGAGGCGAAGTTCCTGCGGGTGACCTCCGGCCGAGGCATGGACGTCGTGCTCAACTCCCTGGCCCGGGAACTCATCGACGCCTCGTTCCGGCTGCTGCCGCGCGGCGGCCGCTTCATCGAGATGGGCAAGACCGACCTGCGCGACGCGCCGACCGTCGCCGCCGAGCACCAGGGCGTGGTCTACCGGGCGTTCGACCTCAGGGACGTCGACCCCGACCACACCGCCGAGATGCTGACCGCCGTGCTCGCGCTGTTCGAACAGCGCGCCCTGCGCCCGCTCCCGGTCACCACCTGGGACGTACGGCGGGCCCCCGAGGCCTTCCGCCACCTCAGCCAGGCCCGGCACACCGGCAAGATCGTCCTCACCGTCCCCGAACTGCCCGTCGACCTCGCCCGCACCCCGGCCGACGCCGGACCCGCCGGAGACACCCGAGAGGCCGCACACGACGGAAGCGCCGCAGCGCACCCCCGCCCCCACGGCACCGTCCTCATCACCGGCGGTACCGGCACGCTCGGCGGTCTGTTCGCCCGGCACCTGGTGACCCGCCACGGCGTCCGCCATCTGCTGCTGACCAGCCGCAGCGGCCCCGACGCCCCCGGTGCCGCCGACCTCACCGCGGAACTCACCGGGCTCGGTGCCACCGTCACCGTCACCGCCTGCGACATCGCCGACCGCAACGCCCTGGCCGGCCTGCTCGCGGCGATCCCCGCCGAGCGCCCGCTGACAGCGGTCGTCCACGCGGCCGGCATCCTCGACGACGGCATCCTCGACGCCATGACGCCCGAGCGCGTCGACCGCGTCCTGCGCCCGAAGGCACAGGCCGCGTGGAACCTGCACGAACTGACCCGCGACCTGCCCCTGTCGGCGTTCGTCCTCTTCTCCTCCGTGGCCGCCACCTTCGGCAGCCAAGGGCAGGCCAACTACGCCGCCGCCAACGCCTTCCTCGACACCCTGGCCCAGCACCGCCGGGCCAAGGGACTGCCCGCGCTCTCCCTGGCATGGGGTCTGTGGGAGACCGACGACGGCATGGCGGGCACCCTCGGCGCCGCCGACCTGCGACGCATCGGCCGGATGGGTCTCGCCCCGCTCCCGGCGGAGGAGGGCCTCGCCCTGTTCGACGCGGCCCTCGCCGCCGACCAGGCGCTGCTGCTGCCGACCCGCCTCGACCTGGCCGGGCTGGAACGCCGCGGCGCCGAACCCCCCGCCCTGCTCAAGGCGCTGACCCGGACCCCGGTCCGACGGGCCGCGGCGGACCCCGCCGGCACGGCGAGCGGCACCCAGGACGGCGGAAGCGGTACGCGGCTGTCGTTCACCGAGCAGCTGCGCCCGCTCCCCGCCGAGGAACGACAGCGGGCCGCTCTGGACCTCGTCCGCACCCACACCGCGGCGGTCCTCGGGCACTCCGACCCCGAGGCGGTCGACGCCGACCGGCCGTTCAAGTCGCTGGGCTTCGACTCGCTCACCGCGGTCGAGATGCGCAACCGGCTCGGTACGGCCACCGGCCTCACCCTGCGGGCCACGCTGATCTTCAGCTACCCGACGCCCGCGGTCCTCGCCCGTCACCTGCTGGACCAGTGCGCACCACAGGACGAACGACCGGCCGACGTCCTCCTCGCGGAACTCGACAAGCTCGAGTCCGTCATGGCCGACGCGCACCGCGCGGCCGACGGAGCGGAGCGCGACGACGCGCTGGGCGACAAGGTGACCGCCCGACTGCGCGACCTGCTGACCCGGTGGACGGGCGGCACGGACGGCGCGGACGGCACCACGACGGCCGCGACCGGACTCGAATCCGCGACGGACGACGAGATGTTCGACCTCATCAACAAAGAGCTGGGCATTTCCTGACCCCGACCGACCCCGGACCGCTCAGGACCGACGTCTCCGGATCCCCTCGGGGCTCCTCCTAGGAAGTGGCATCGAATGGCGAGCAACGAAGAGAAGCTGCGGGACTACCTCAAGCTGGTCACGGCCGACCTTCGTCAGACACGCAAACGTCTGCAGGACCTCGAGGAACAGCAGCAGGAACCCGTCGCGATCGTCGCGATGGGCTGCCGCTTCCCCGACGGGGCCGACACCCCCGAGGCACTGTGGCGGCTGCTGGCCTCGGGGACCGACGCCGTCTCCCCGTTCCCGGCCGACCGCGGCTGGGACCTGGACGCGCTGTACGACCCCGACCCCGACCGACCCGGAACCTCGTACGTCCGCGAAGGCGGCTTCCTGCACGAGGCGCCGCTGTTCGACGCCGAGTTCTTCGAGATCTCGCCCCGCGAGGCCCAGGCCATGGACCCACAGCAAAGGCTGCTGCTGGAGACCTCCTGGGAGACCGTGGAGCGCGCCGGCATCCTGCCGGCCTCCCTGCGCGGCTCGTCCACCGGCGTCTTCGTCGGCGCCATCGCCCAGGACTACCTGCCCCGCTCCCACGACTCCCAGGCCGACCTCGGCGGCCATCTGCTCACCGGCAGCACCATCAGCGTCGCCTCCGGCCGGATCGCCTACTCCTTCGGCCTGGAGGGCCCCGCCGTCACGGTCGACACGGCGTGCTCCTCCTCGCTGGTGGCGCTCCATCTCGCCGTACGGTCCCTGCGCTCCGGCGAGTGCGACCTGGCACTCGGCGGCGGCGTGACCGTCATGTCCGGCCCCGAGATGTTCGTCGACTTCGGACGGCAACGCGCGCTCGCCGCCGACGGCCGGTGCAAGGCGTTCTCCGCCGCCGCCAACGGCTTCGGCCCCGCCGAGGGCGTCGGCATGCTGCTCCTCGAACGCCTCTCCGACGCCCGCCGCAACGGCCACCCCGTCCTCGCCGTGATCCGCGGCAGCGCGGTCAACCAGGACGGCGCGTCCAACGGCCTGACCGCCCCCAACGGCCCCGCGCAGGAACGGGTCATCCGCTCGGCCCTGGCCAACGCCGGCCTGTCCGCCGAGGACATCGACGCCATCGAGGCGCACGGCACCGGCACCCCGCTCGGCGACCCCATCGAGGCGGAGGCGCTGCTGGCCACCTACGGCGCCGCCCGCCCCGAGGACCGCCCCCTGTGGCTCGGCTCGGTGAAGTCCAACATCGGACACACCCAGGCGGCCGCCGGAGTCGCCGGCGTCATCAAACTCGTCCTGGCCATGCGCCACGGCCTGCTGCCCCGCACCCTGCACGCCGACGAGCCGTCCCCGCACATCGACTGGACCGCCGCCGAGCTCCGCCTGCTCACCCAGGAGCAGCCCTGGCCCCGCCCCGACGACCGGCCGCGCCGCGCCGCCGTCTCCTCGTTCGGCATCAGCGGCACCAACGCCCACCTGATCGTCGAGGAGGCACCCGCCCCCGAGCCGCTCGACCCGCAGGGCGAGACGGACCGGGCACGCGCCGCGGCCGCTCCCACGACCGGCCCCGACCGGCCGACCGGCGACGAAGGCCCCCTGCCCTGGGTGCTGTCCGCCCGCAGTCGTACCGCACTGCAAGCACAGGCCGCACGCCTGCTCGCACACCTCGACGACGAGCCCCACCCGCACCCCGCCGCCATCGGCCGCGCCCTCGTCACCACCCGCTCCACCTTCGAACACCGGGCCGTGATCACCGGCCGCACCCTCGCCGACCTGCGCACCGGCCTCACCGCCCTGACCTCCGACGAGTCCCACCCCCACACCGTCAAGGGGAGCGTCCGACCCGGCGGACGACTCGCCGTGCTGTTCACCGGCCAGGGCTCCCAACGCCTGGGCATGGGCCGAGAGTTGTACGACACCTACCCCGTCTTCGCCGAAGCCTTCGACGCCGTGGACGCGGAACTCCCCTTCGACCTGCGGGAGGTGGTGTTCGGCGAGGACGCCGACCTGCTGAACCGGACGGAGCACGCCCAACCGGCCCTGTTCGCGCTGGAAGTGGCCCTGTACCGGCTGGCGGAATCATGGGGTGTGCGCCCGGACGTCGTCGCCGGTCACTCGATCGGCGAGATCGCGGCCGCTTACGTGGCGGGGGTGTGGTCGCTGGCGGACGCGTGCCGTCTGGTGGTGGCGCGGGGCAGGCTGATGCAGGCCCTTCCCGCCGGCGGTGCGATGGTGGCGCTCCAGGCCACCGAGGACGAGGTCCTGCCCCTCCTCGGTGACGAAGTGGGCATCGCGGCGGTCAACGGGCCCCAGGCAGTGGTGATCTCCGGTAGGGCGGATGCGGTCGCGGAGATCGCGGACGGCTTCCGCTCCCAGGGCCGCAAGGTCACCCCCCTGCGGGTCAGCCACGCTTTCCACTCCCCGCTGATGGACCCGATGCTCGACGACTTCCGGGCCGTGGCCGAGACCCTCACCTACAGCCCCCCGCGCATCGCCGTGGTCTCCCATGTCACCGGCCGCCTCGCCGACCCCGACGAACTCACCTCCCCCGACTACTGGGTGCGGCACGTCCGCCGCCCGGTCCGCTTCGCCGACGGCGTCCGCACCCTGGCGGAACGCAAGGTGGGCCGACTGCTCGAACTGGGCCCCGACGGCCAGTTGACCGCCCTCGCCCAGAGTTGCCTGGACGGCGGATCCCACGTCTTCGCGACCGCCCTGCGCAAGGACCGGCCCGAGCCCGACACCTTCCTCGCCGCCCTCGCCCGGCTCCACGTCAGCGGTCTCCCGGTCCGCTGGGAGACGGCGTTCGCCCACGACGAGCGGACGGTCCCCGGCGAGCAGGTCCCCCTGCCGACCTACGCGTTCCAGCGGCGCCGCTTCTGGTCCCGGGACGCAGGATCGGCACACGGGGATCTGGGTGCGGTGGGGCTGGGTGCGGCGGGGCATCCGTTGGTGGGTGCCGCGGTGGAGTTGGCCGGTGGGGACGGTGTGTTGTTGACGGGTCGGTTGTCGGTGGGTGCGCAGGAGTGGTTGCGTGATCATGTGGTGGGGGGTGTGGTGGTGTTTCCGGGGACGGGGTTCCTGGAGTTGGCGTTGCGGGCTGGTGAGCAGGTGGGTTGTGGCGGGGTGGAGGATCTGACGATCGCGGCGCCGTTGGTGGTGCCGGAGCGTGGTGGGGTTCGGGTTCAGGTGCGGGTGGGTGCGGCGGACGACGCCGGCCGGCGCACGCTGGAGATCCACTCCCGTGCCGACGACGCCCTCGACTCCGATCCGTGGACCCTCCATGCGACCGGCGCGCTCTCCGAGACCTCGGACACGCCGCCTGTCGACCGTTTCGATTTCGGTGTGTGGCCGCCGCGGGATGCGGTGGTGGTGCCGGTCGAGGGGGTGTATGAGCGTTTCGCGGGGCTGGGTCTGTCGTACGGGCCTGTGTTCCGGGGGTTGCGTGGGGTGTGGCGGCGTGGGGACGAGGTGTTCGCCGAGGTGGGGTTGCCGGAGGAGCAGGAAGGGGTTGCGGAGCGGTTCGGGGCGCATCCGGCGTTGGTGGATGCGGCGTTGCATGCGGTGGGCTTCACGTCGGTGTTGGGTGATGGGCGGGCGCGGTTGCCGTTCTCGTGGTCGGGTGTGTCGTGGTGGGCTGCGGGTGCGCGTGGGTTGCGTGTGCGGATGGTGGTGGTAGGGTCGGATGCGGTGGCGTTGGAGTTGGCGGATCCGGCGGGTGGGTTGGTGGCGTCGGTGGAGTCGCTGGTGTTGCGGGAGGCTTCGGGTGACCTGGTGGCGGTGGACAACGGTCACGTCGACCACCTCTTCCAGACCGACTGGGTGAAGATCCCCGCGAGCCCGGGCCCCGTCCCGGCGCCTGTCCGTACCGCCCTGCCGGAACCCGACGAGACCCTGCCCGCCGATGTGCTCGTTCGAGTCGAGCGCCCGGCCGACGACACGGCCGAGTCCGCCCACACGATGACCCGGCAGGTGCTCGGCCTCCTCACCGAGTGGCTGGCGGAGGAGCGGTTCGAGGGTGGCCGTCTGGTGGTCGTCACCGAGGGTGCGGTGGCGTGGGACGGCGCGGCGGTGGATCCGGTGCTGTCGGCGGTGTGGGGTCTGGTGCGGTCGGCGCGGGCGGAGAATCCGGGGCGGTTCGCGCTGCTCGACGTGGACGGCACGGACGAGTCGTGGGCCGTGGTGAACGGTGCGCTGGCCTCCGGCGAGTCCGAGTACGCGGTACGTGCGGGGGGCGTCTTCGTTCCGCGTCTGGTGCGTGCGGTGTCGGACGCGGGGCTGGCGGTTCCGGCGGGGGAGTCTGCGTGGCGGCTGGACATCGCGGAGAAGGGGACGCTGGAGGGCCTGGCGTTGCGGGGGGTTTCCTCGGACGAACTGGCGGAGCAGCAGGTTCGTATCGCCGTGCGTGCGGCGGGTGTCAACTTCCGTGATGTGCTGAACACGCTGGGCATGTACCCCGGCGACGCGAAGGACTTCGGTCTGGAGGGTGCGGGTGTGGTCACCGAGGTCGGCCCGGGTGTTTCGGGGCTGGCGGTCGGTGACCGGGTGATGGGCCTGTTCTCGGGTTCGTTCGGGCCGGTGGCGGTGGCGGATGCGCGGAAGGTGGCGCGTATTCCGGCGGGTTGGACGTTCGCTGAGGCGGCGTCGGCGCCGGTGGTGTTCCTGACGGCGTACCACGCGCTGACCGAGCTCGGCTCGGTGCGGTCGGGCGAGTCGGTGCTGGTGCATGCGGCGGCCGGTGGTGTGGGTATGGCGGCGGTGCAGCTGGCTCGGCACCTGGGCGCGGAGGTGTTCGGTACGGCGAGTGCCGGCAAGTGGGACACGTTGCGGGGTCTGGGCCTGGACGAGGCGCACATCGCCTCGTCCCGCGACACCGGCTTCGAGGCGGCCTTCCTCGCGGCCACCGGTGGCCGGGGCATGGACGTCGTCCTGGACTCGCTCGCCGGGGAATTCGTGGATGCCTCCCTGCGGCTGCTGCCGCGTGGTGGCCGGTTCCTGGAGATGGGCAAGACCGATGTCCGGGACCCGCAGGTCGTGGCTGCCGAGCATGCGGGTGTGGTTTATCAGGCGTTCGATCTGATGGATGTGGATCCGGAGCGGATCGGCCGGATGCTGGCCGAGTTGGTGGTGTTGTTCGAGGCGGGGGTGCTCAAGCCGCTGCCGGTCACCTGCTGGGATGTGCGGCGGGCTGCGGAGGCGTTCCGGTATCTGTCGCAGGCGCGGCATGTCGGCAAGGTGGTTCTGACCGTTCCGGCGCCGCTGGATCCGGACGGGACGGTGCTGGTGACGGGTGGTACCGGTGGTCTGGGCGCGCTGGTGGCCCGCCGTCTGGTGACCGAGCACGGCGTACGGCATCTGCTGCTGGCCAGCCGGCGCGGCCTCGACGCGCCGGGCGCGACCGAACTCATAGCGGAACTCGGGAGCTTGGGTGCCGAGGTCGAGGTCGCTGCACTGGATGTGGCTGATCGTGACCAGCTCGCCGCGGTGCTCGCCGCGCGTTCGCTGACCGCGGTGGTCCACACGGCGGGTGTCCTCGACGACGGTGTGGTCGCCTCGCTCACCCCCGACCGGCTGGCGAAGGTCATGCGGCCGAAGGTCGATGCCGTCGCGCACCTGCACGAGCTGACGCGCGACGCCGACCTGTCCGCCTTCGTCGTCTTCTCCTCCGTCGCCGGTAGCTTCGGCAGCCCGGGACAGGCGAACTACGCCGCCGCGAACGCGTTCCTGGACGCTTTCGCGACCATGCGTCGCTCCTCCGGCCTGCCCGCGACCGCACTCGCCTGGGGCCCCTGGGCGCCGGGCGCGGGTATGACCGCCGAGCTGACCGAGGCGGACCTGCGCCGCATGGCACGCGAGGGCATGCAGCCCCTTGCTCCCGAGCAGGGCCTCGGGTTGTTCGATGCCGCGCTGAAGATCGGCCCGGCACTCGAACGGGCGGCGGTGCTGCCGATCAATCTCGACCTCGCAGTGCTCCGCAGGCGAGGCCAGGTCCCTGATCTGCTGCGCTCGCTCGTGCGTGCGCCCGGGCGCCGGGCTGCTGAGGCACGGGCGGCGGTCGGAGGGGCGGCCGACCTCGGCCGCAAGGTCAGAGAGCTTCCCGAGACCGAGCGGGAGAAATTCCTGCTGGACCTGGTGTGCGGACAGGCCGCCGCCGTCCTGGGCCACGCGTCCGCCGCCGACCTGGAGGCCGAGCAGGCTTTCAAGGCCCTCGGTTTCGACTCGCTGACCTCGGTGGAGCTCCGTAATCGCGTGAGCGCCGCCACCGGCATGAGGCTCCCCGCCACGCTGGTCTTCGACTACCCGACCCCGGCCGCCCTGGCCCGGTACCTCCTGTCCGAGGTGTCGGACGGGGACGAGACCGACGACACGGCGTCCGTACTGCCCGCGCCGACGAGTGTGACCGACGATCCGGTCGTGATCGTCGGCATGGCGTGCCGTTTCCCGGGCGGGGTGGGTTCGCCCGAAGACCTGTGGCGGCTGGTGAGCGAGGGTGGCGACGCGATCGGCGGGTTCCCCACAGACCGTGGGTGGGATCTCGACGGGCTCTACGATCCCGAGCCGGGCACGGTCGGTCGTACCTACGTCCGTGAGGGCGGTTTCCTCTATGACGCCGCCCTGTTCGATTCCACGCTCTTCGGCATCTCGCCGCGTGAGGCATTGGCGATGGATCCGCAGCAGCGGTTGCTGCTGGAGACGTCGTGGGAGGTGCTGGAGCGGGCCGGGATCGACCCGGCGACCCTGCGGGGCAGCCGTACCGGTGTCTTCGCCGGCGCGATCACCCAGGACTACGGCTCCTGCATGCGCGCCGGGGAACACGACTCCGACGGCTATCTGCTGACCGGTTCGACGGGCAGTGTGGCTTCGGGCCGTATCGCGTACACCTTCGGTTTCGAGGGTCCTGCGGTGACGGTCGATACGGCGTGTTCGTCGTCGCTGGTGGCCCTGCACCTGGCGGCGCAGGCGCTGCGCTCGGGTGAGTGCGATCTGGCGCTGGCCGGTGGTGTGACGGTGATGGCCGGTCCGGAGATGTTCGTGGAGTTCTCGCGGCAGCGGGGGCTTGCGATGGATGGCAGGTGCAAGGCGTTCTCGGACGGCGCGGACGGCACGGCCTGGTCCGAGGGTGTGGGCCTGCTGCTGGTGGAGCGCCTGTCGGACGCCCGACGCAACGGCCATCGTGTGCTCGCGGTGGTGGCTGGTTCGGCGGTCAACCAGGACGGCGCGTCCAACGGTCTGACCGCGCCGAACGGTCCTTCGCAGCAGCGGGTGATCCGGCAGGCGCTGGCGGGTGCCGGGCTGCGGCCCGCCGATGTGGACGCGGTGGAAGCACACGGCACCGGCACACCGCTGGGTGACCCGATCGAGGCGCAGGCGCTGCTGGCGACCTACGGCCAGGACCGTGAACAGCCCCTCCTGTTGGGCTCGTTGAAGTCGAACATCGGTCATGCGCAGGCGGCGGCCGGTGTCGGTGGTGTGATCAAGATGGTGATGGCGATGCGGCACGGTGTGCTGCCCCGCACCCTCCACGTGGACGAGCCCTCCTCGCACGTCGACTGGACGGCAGGGGAGATCACCCTGCTGACCGACACCACCGAGTGGCCCGGGTCGGCCGACCGTCCCCGCCGTGCCGGTGTCTCGTCGTTCGGCATCAGTGGCACCAACGCCCACGTCATCCTCGAACAGGCCCCCGACACGGAGACCATCCCCGGTACGGACGAGGGGCAGACGCGCCCGGGAGTCCTGCCGTGGGTGCTGTCCGCGGCCGGCACTGGACTGCCCGCCCAGGCCGAGAGCCTGGCGGCCTTCGTAGAAGCACAACCCGACCTCTCCCTCGCCGATGCCGCCTTCGCGCTGGCCACCACACGCACCGTCCTGGAGCACCGAGCGGTCGTCCTGGCCGCCGACCGGGACGAACTGCTGAGGGGGTTGCGCGCGCTGACGGAGGGCTCCGACGCCCCAGGGCTGACGCGGGCGGGGAAGACGGCTCTGCTCTTCGCCGGACAGGGTTCCCAACGCCTCGGGATGGGGCGGGAGTTGTACGACGCCTACCCGGTGTTCGCCGAGGCTTTCGATGCCGTGGACGCGGAACTGCCCTTCGATCTGCGGGAGGTGGTGTTCGGTGAGGACGCCGAGCGTCTGAATCGCACGGAGTTCACGCAGCCCGCTCTGTTCGCCCTCGAAGTGGCGCTGTTCCGGCTGCTGGAGTCGTGGGGTGTGCGTCCGGACGTCCTCGCCGGGCATTCGATCGGTGAGATCGCGGCCGCGCATGTGGCGGGGGTGTGGTCGCTGGCGGACGCGTGCCGTCTGGTGGTGGCGCGGGGCCGGCTGATGCAGGCCCTTCCCGCGGGCGGTGCGATGGTGGCGCTCCAGGCGTCCGAGGACGAGGTGCTGCCCCTCCTCGACGACGAGGTCGGCATCGCCGCGGTCAACGGACCCCAGGCCGTGGTGATCTCGGGCGCTGCGCCCGCGGTCGAGGAGATCGCGGAGGGCTTCCGCGCACAGGGCCGCAAGGTCACCGCGCTGCGGGTCAGCCATGCCTTCCACTCGCCGCTGATGGAGCCGATGCTCGCGGACTTCCGCAAGGTCGCGGAGGGGCTGACGTACGAGCGGCCGAAGCTTCCCCTGGTGTCGACGGTGACGGGTGAGGCGGCCACCGCCGAGGAGTTGATGTCGGCGGACTACTGGGTCAGTCATGTGCGCCGCCCGGTGCGTTTCGCCGACGCCGTGCGGACTCTCGCCGGCCAGAACGTCACCCGCTCCCTCGAGCTCGGTCCGGACGGCACCCTGACCGCCCTCGCGCAGGCCTCCCTCGACGACACCGAGGGCACGGTCCTCGTGCCGGTGCTGCGCAAGGACCGGCCCGAGGCACCGGCCGCCCTCGCCGCCCTCGCCACGCTGTTCACCGCGGGCGCCGACGTGAACTGGCGTGCCGTCCTGCCCGCCCGCGGTGCCGACGCCGTGGAGCTGCCGACGTACGCCTTCCAGCGGAAGCGGTTCTGGCCCGAGGCGTCGCACAGCCGTCCCGGCGACCTGGCCGCCGCCGGTCTCGACGCCGCCGGGCACCCGCTGCTCGGCGCCGCCGTGGAACTCGCCGACGGGGGAGCGGTGTTGACCGGGCGCGTCGCGCTGAACTCCCACCCGTGGCTGCGGGACCACGACGTCCTGGGCGCGGTGGTCTTCCCGGGGACGGGCTGGGCCGAGCTGGCACTGCGCGCCGGTGACCAGGTGGGTTGCACCAGGGTCGAGGAGCTGACGATCGCGAGGCCGCTGCTGGTGCCGGAGCAGGGCATGGTCCGCCTGCGGGTCACGGTCGGCGAGGCCGACGACACGGGACGCCGCACGGTGGAGGTGCACTCACGCCCCGAGGACGCCTCGGACCACACACCGTGGGTGCTGCACGCCGACGGTCTGCTCGCTTCGGACACGGCGGCGGAGGCACCCACGGGCGCCGGATCCGACCTTGCCGTCTGGCCCCCGCAGGGTGCCGAGCCCCGCCCCGTGGCCGACGTGTACGACCGGTTCGCCGCCGCCGGGCTGGCGTACGGGCCGGTGTTCCAGGGGCTGCGCACCGTGTGGCGGCGGGGCGACGAGGTGTTCGCCGAGGTCGTCCTGCCGGAGGAGCACGAGGGGCTCGCGGGCCGTTTCGGAGTGCACCCCGCGCTGCTGGACTCAGCCCTGCACGCCGTCCTCTTCGGTCCCCTCGGTGACGCGGGCGCCGGACGACTGCCCTTCTCCTGGCGCGGGCTGTCGCTGCACGCGTCCGGGGCCCGCGCCCTGCGGGTGCGGGTGGCTCCGGCCGGCCCCGACGCGGTGTCCCTGCACGTGGCCGACCCGTCGGGTGGCGCGGTCGCGACGGTCGAATCGCTGGTCCTGCGCGAGGTGCCCACCGAGGGGGTGGGCGACGCCTCCTCCGTGGGCGCGGGCGCCTCCGCCGGAACGTACGTGATCGACTGGACGCCCCTGCGGTCGGCGGCCCTGCCCTCGGCTCCGCCCCCTTCCGGGACGGCCCTGACCGCGGACGGCCGTACGGTCCTGCTGACGGACCACGCGGCCCCCGACGACCACCCGACCGCCGTACACCCAGTCGTCCCCGCCCGTACCTGGTCGGAGCTGACCCGAGCCGTGCACGACGGCGACCCCGTCCCCGAGACCGTGCTGCTGCCGTGGAGCGGGCCGGCCGACGCCTCGCTGTGCGGCTCCGCCGCCGCGGCCCACGCCGTCACCGCCGCCGCGCTCACCTTCGTACAGGAGTGGCTGGCGGCCGACGAACTCGCGGAGGCCCGGCTCGTCGTCGTCACCCGGGGAGCGGTGGCAGCGCGGCCGAACGAGGAGTCCGATCCGGCGCTGGCCGCTCTGTGGGGTCTCCTGCGCTCGGCCCGCACGGAGAACCCCGGCCGTATCGCGCTGGCCGACCTGGACGGCACGCCGGGGTCCTGGAACACACTGGTCGCGCTTCTCACCGGACCGGATCTCCCCGCCGCCGAAGCCGAACTGGTCGTCCGAGGCGACGAGATACTCGTACCCCGCTTGGTCCACGCCCCCCTGCCCAGCCCCTCCTCACCCGCCCCCACCGGTGGCGAGAGCGCCTCGCGGCGCCTCGCGGACGGCACCGTCCTCGTCACCGGCGGCACCGGCGGCCTGGGCGCCCTGGTCGCGCGTCACCTCGTCACCGAGCACGGCGTACGCCACCTGCTGCTGGCCGGCCGACGCGGACCCGAGGCGCCGGGCGCGGACGAACTCACCACGGCGCTCACCGCGTTGGGCGCCGACGTCACCGTCGCTGCCTGTGACGTGGCCGACCGGCAGGCCCTGGAGAGCCTGCTGGCGTCGGTCCCGGACGACCGCCCGCTGAGCGGAGTGATCCACACCGCCGGTGTCGTCGACGACGGCGTACTCGCCTCGCTGACCGAGGAACGACTGCTCACGGTGCTGCGTCCCAAGGCGGACGCGGCCGCGCACCTCGACGCGCTCACCCGTGACCTGGACCTGGCCGCGTTCGTGCTGTTCTCCTCGGTGTCGGCCACCTTCGGCGGCGCCGGACAGGCCAACTACGCCGCGGCCAACGCCTACCTGGACGCCCTCGCCCGGTGCCGTCGCAACCTCGGTCTGCCCGCGGTCTCACTCGCCTGGGGCCCCTGGGCTCCAGGCGCGGGCATGACCGCCGAGCTGACCGAAGCGGACCTGAAGCGCATGGCACGCGGCGGCGTACGACCGCTCGCCGCCGAGCAGGGCCTCGCGGTGCTCGACGCCGTGCTCCGGGACCGCGAACCCGCCTTCCTCCTCCCCGTCGACCTCGACCTCCGGGCGCTGCGCGAACTCCCCGACCCGCCCGCGCTGGTACGAGGGCTGGTGCGCGACCCCGCCCGGCGCACCGCGTACACCGGCGGTCACGGCACCGGTGGCGACGAGCTGCGCGCCCGGCTGCTGGCCCTGCCCTCCGCCGAGCGCGAACCGTTCCTGCTGGAACTGGTCTCCGGCCTGGTGGCCCATGTGCTCGGACACGCCTCCGCCACCGACGTGGAGCCGGGCCAGGCGTTCAAGACACTGGGCTTCGACTCACTGACCTCGGTCGAGCTCCGCAACCGCGTCAACGCCACCACCGGGCTGCGCCTGCCCGCCACGCTGGTGTTCGACCACCCCTCGCCCCTCGCGCTCGCCCGGCACCTGCTGACCGCGCTCGCCGGCGACACAGCCGAGGCCCGGGGCGCGGGGCTGCCCGCCTGGAAGGGCACGGACGACGACCCCGTGGTCATCGTCGGCATGGCCTGCCGGTTCCCCGGCGGCGTCGAGTCGCCCGAGGACCTGTGGCGACTGGTCAGCGAGGGCGGCGACGCGATCGGTGACTTCCCGACCGACCGCGGATGGGACCTGGAGGAGCTGTACGACCCCGAGCCCGGCCGGCTGGGCACGACCTACGTCCGGCGAGGCGGTTTCCTCTACGACGCGGCGGACTTCGACGCCGGACTCTTCGGGATCTCGCCGCGCGAGGCACTGGCGATGGACCCGCAGCAGCGGCTGCTGCTGGAGGTGTCCTGGGAGGTCCTGGAACGGGCCGGCATCGACCCGACCGCACTGCGCGGCAGCCGCACCGGGGTGTTCGCCGGTGTCATGGGCCAGGACTACAACTCCTGCCTGCGCGAGGGGGAGCACGACTCCGACGGCTACCTGCTCACCGGCAACACCAGCAGCGTCCACTCCGGCCGTATCGCCTACACCTTCGGCCTGGAGGGCCCGGCGATGACGGTCGACACCGCCTGCTCCTCCTCCCTGGTCACCCTGCATCTGGCCGCGCAGTCGCTGCGGTCCGGCGAGTGCGATCTCGCCCTCACCGGCGGTGTCATGGTGATGTCCACGCCGGACACCTTCGTCGACTTCAGCCAGCAGCGTGGCCTCGCCTCCGACGGCCGCTGCAAGTCCTTCGGTGCCGGAGCCGACGGCACCGCCTGGTCCGAGGGCATCGGCATGCTGGTGCTGGAGCGCCTGTCGGACGCGCGGCGCAACGGTCATCGCGTGCTCGCGGTGGTGGCGGGTTCGGCGGTCAACCAGGACGGCGCCTCCAACGGCCTGACCGCCCCCAACGGTCCCTCGCAGGAGCGCGTGATCCGGCAGGCGCTGGCGGGTGCCGGTCTGCGGCCCGCCGATGTGGACGCGGTGGAGGCGCACGGTACGGGGACGCCGCTGGGTGACCCGATCGAGGCGCAGGCGCTGCTGGCGACCTATGGCCAAGACCGCGAACAGACCCTGTGGATGGGCTCGTTGAAGTCCAACATCGGTCACACGCAGGCGGCGGCCGGTGTCGGTGGTGTGATCAAGATGGTGATGGCGATGCGGCACGGAGTCCTGCCGCGCACCCTGCACGCCGAGGAGCCGTCGCCCTTCGTCGACTGGTCGGCCGGCGACATCACGCTGCTCACGGAGAACAGGCCGTGGCCTGAGCCGGAGGAGCGTCCCCGGCGCGCAGGCGTGTCGTCCTTCGGTATCAGCGGCACCAACGCCCACGTCATCATCGAGCAGTCACCCGACACGGACACCCCCGAACCGGCCCCGGTGCCGGATGAGCGGCTCCTCACTCCGATCGCGCTGTCCGCCGCTTCCGAGGGCGCTCTGCGCGGCCAGGCCGAACGGCTGTGGGCTCACCTCGACGCCGACCCCGGACTGCGCCTGAGCGACCTCGGCCTCTCGTCGACCCTCCGGCCCTGGCTGGAGCACCGCGCCGTCGTCCTGGGCACCGACCGCGCCGAAGTGCTGCGTGGACTGCGCGCACTGGCGATCGGCGAGCACGACACCACCGTCCTCACCGGCACACCCGGCCGCTCGGGCCGACGGCTCGCCTTCCTGTTCGCGGGCCAGGGCTCGCAACGCCTGGGCATGGGCGGGGAGTTGTACGCCACATATCCCGTCTTCGCCGAGGCCTTCGACGCGGTGGACGCGGAACTCCCCTTCGATCTGCGGGAGGTGGTGTTCGGTGAGGACGCCGACCTGCTGAACCGCACGGAGTTCACCCAACCGGCCCTGTTCGCCCTCGAAGTGGCGCTGTTCCGGCTGCTGGAGTCGTGGGGTGTGCGTCCGGACGTCCTCGCCGGGCATTCGATCGGTGAGATCGCGGCCGCTCACGTCGCCGGGGTGTGGTCGCTGGCGGACGCGTGCCGTCTGGTGGTGGCGCGGGGCCGGCTGATGCAGGCCCTTCCCGCCGGCGGTGCGATGGTGGCGCTCCAGGCCACCGAGGACGAGGTGCTGCCCCTCCTCGGCGACGAGGTGGGCATCGCCGCGGTCAACGGCCCCCAGGCCGTGGTGATCTCCGGTACGGAGTCCGCGGTCGAGGAGATCGCGGAGGGCTTCCGCGTCCAGGGCCGCAAGGTCACGGCGTTGCGGGTGAGCCACGCCTTCCACTCGCCGCTCATGGAGCCGATGCTGGAGGACTTCCGGGTGGTGGCCGAGGGGCTGTCGTACGGGCTGCCGCGGATACCGGTCGTGTCGACGGTCACGGGTGAGGCGGCGACGGTCGAGGAGCTGACGTCGTCGGATTACTGGGTGGAGCATGTGCGTCGGCCGGTGCGGTTCGCGGCTGCGGTGGGGTGTCTGGACGGGCAGGGTGTCTCCCGGTTCGTGGAGCTGGGTGCGGACGGCACGTTGACCGCGCTGGCCCAGGCCGGTCTCGAGGGTGACGCGGAGGGGCGCCTGCTGACCCCGGCCCTGCGCAAGGACCGCTCCGAGACCCACTCGATCCTCTCCGCGATCGCGCGGCTGCATCTGCACGGCGGCCAGGTGGACTGGCGGGCCGTCTTCGCTCCGGCCGGGGCCACCGTGGTGGACCTGCCGACCTACGCCTTCGAGCGTGAGCGCTTCTGGCCCGAGGGCGCGCGGCTGGGAGGCCAGTCGACGGCGGGCTCCGCCGACCGCGCGGACGCCGGGTTCTGGACCGCGGTCGAGCGGGGCGACGCCCGTACGCTGGCCGACTCGCTCGGCGTGGCACCGGACGCGCTGGACGGGCTGTTGCCGGCGCTGTCGTCGTGGTGGCGCGGACAGCAGGAGCAGTCCAGGGTCGACGACTGGCTCTACGGCATCACGTGGAAGCCGCTCGGCGCGGTGTCCGGCGGCGCGCTGCCGGGCCGCTGGCTGGCCGTGCTGCCCGCCGGGCCGGCGGAAGACACCTGGAGCGATGCCGTGCTGGAGGGTCTCGCTGCGTACGGCGCCGAGTTGGTGCCGGTCGTGTACGAGCCCGGCACCGACCGGGTCGCGCTGGCCTCGCTGCTGGTCACGGCGGCCGGGGAGGAGCCTCTCGCCGGTGTCCTGTCCTTCCTCGGTGTGCCCGGGCCGCACGGCGAGCACGCCGCGGACGTCGGGCGCCCGGACGCCGGTGACGGTGTTCCGGTCGGCCCCGCCGCCACCGCCGTACTCCTGCAAGCGCTGGGCGATGCCCACCTCGCGGCGCCGCTGTGGGCGCTGACCAGGGGGGCGGTCTCGGTGAACCGGTCCGACCGGGCGCCCGACCCGGCGCAGGGCGCGGTATGGGGACTGGGCCGGGTCGCGGCGCTGGAGCACCCGGAAACCTGGGGTGGTCTGGTCGACCTGCCCGAGGCCGTGGACCGGCGCACCGCGGGCCGTCTCGTCGGCGTCCTCGCGGGCCGCTCGGGAGAGGACCAGGTGGCGATCCGGGCGACCGGTGTCTTCGGGCGACGGCTCGGCCGGACGGCACCCGGCGACCTCGGCGCGGGATGGCGTCCCTCGGGCACCGTGCTGATCACGGGCGGGACGGGCGCGCTGGGCGCCCGGGTGGCCCACTGGGCCGCCGCGCAGGGCGCCGAGCACCTCGTCCTGATCAGCCGACGCGGCCTCGACGCGCCCGGTGCGCCGGATCTGCGCGACGAACTCGCCGCCTCGGGCGTACGGGTGACCGTGGCCGCCTGCGACGCGGCCGACCGGGACGCTCTCGCGGCGCTGCTGGCCGAGCATCCCGTGGACGCGGTGGTGCACACGGCGGGCGTCCTCGACGACGGGCTCGTGGAGGCGCTCACCGCGGAGCGTTTCGCGGCCGTCCTGCGCGCCAAGGCCGTCGCCGCGCACAACCTCGACGTGCTGACCCGGGACCGGGAGCTGTCGGCTTTCGTGCTGTTCTCCTCCTTCGCGGGTTCCGTCGGATCGCCGGGCCAGGGCAACTACGCCGCCGCCAACGCCTACCTGGACACCCTCGCCGAGCGGCGCGGGGCGGCCGGGCTTCCGGCCACGTCCGTGGCCTGGGGGCCGTGGGCACAGGACGGCATGGCGGCCGACGGCGGTGTCGAGGAGTATCTGCGCCGCCGCGGCCTCACCGGACTCGACGCCGAGCCCGCCCTGGTGGCGATGGAGCGACTGGTGGGCGCCGGCGATCCGGCCGGCGTGGTGGCACGGGTCGACTGGACGCGGTTCGCCCCCGCGTTCACCGCCGGACGCGGTACCGCCCTGCTGGGAGAGATCCCGGAGGCCGAGACCGCGCTGCGGGACGTCGCGTCCGGGGCGGACGCCGACGCGCTGCGGCAGCGGCTGGCCGGCCTGGGAGCCGACGAACGTCCTGCGGCGCTGGTCGAGTTGGTGCGCGAGCAGGCGGCCGTGGTCCTGGGACACGCCAGGTCCGACGCGGTGGATCCGGGCCGCGCGTTCCGGGAGGCCGGGTTCGACTCGCTGACCGCGGTGGAGCTGCGCAACCGGCTCGGCGCGGCCACCGGACTCCGGCTGCCGGCGACCCTGGTGTTCGACTACCCGGCGCCGGTGGACATCGCGCGGTATCTGGGCGCCGAACTCCTGGGCTCGGAAGAGGGGCGGGCCGGGACGTCCGGGGTCGTCGCCGAGATCGACCGGCTGGCGGGGGTCCTCGCGACCGAGGCCGGGGGCGGCGGCGAGGCCCACCCGGAGATCACGGCGAAGCTGCGTGGACTGCTGGCGATGTGGACCGGCGCCGACACCGCCGACGAGACGGACGACGCGATCGCCGAACTGGACGGGGCCACGGACGACGAGATGTTCGACCTGATCGACAAGGAATTCGGGATCTGACCACCCGGCTCGGGCGACGGGACCGTTCACGGCTTTTTGGCGAGGAAGTGGAGCACGATGGCGAGCAATGAAGAGAAGCTGCGGGACTACCTGAAAAGGGTGACGGCCGACCTCCGCCAGACCCGCAAGCGTCTTCATGACGTCGAGACGAGCCGCCAGGAGCCGGTGGCGATCGTCGGTCTCGGCTGCCGCTTTCCCGGTGGAGCGGACACGCCCGAGGAGTTCTGGCGGCTGCTCACCGAGGGCCGGGACGCCGTCGCCGACTTCCCCGCCGACCGCGGCTGGGACCTCGACGGCGTCCTCGACGCGGCGGGCGGTGTCGGCACCACGTACGCCCGCCAGGGAGCGTTCCTCTACGACGCACCGCTGTTCGACTCCACGTTCTTCGACATATCGCCCCGCGAGGCCACGACCATGGACCCCCAGCAGCGGCTGCTGCTGGAGACCTCCTGGGAGGCACTGGAACGCGCGGGCATCGACCCGGGCGCGCTGCGCGGCAGCCGCACCGGCGTGTTCACGGGCACCAACGGCCAGGACTACCTCGCGCTCATGCTCGACCGGCCCGAGGAGTCCGACGGGCACCTGACCACCGGCATCACCGCGTCGGTGTTGTCGGGTCGGGTGTCGTATGTGCTGGGGCTGGAGGGTCCTGCGGTGACGGTGGACACGGCGTGTTCGTCGTCGTTGGTGGCGTTGCATCTGGCGGTGCAGGCGTTGCGTTCGGGTGAGTGTGATCTGGCGTTGGCCGGTGGTGTGACGGTGATGTCGACGCCGGGGGCGTTTGTGGAGTTCTCGCGGCAGCGGGGGCTTGCGGTGGACGGTCGGTGCAAGGCGTTCGCGGAGGGTGCGGATGGTACGGGGTGGGGTGAGGGTGTGGGTGTGCTGGTGGTGGAGCGGTTGTCGGACGCGCGGCGCAACGGGCACCGGGTTTTGGCGGTGGTGCGGGGCAGTGCGGTCAATCAGGACGGCGCGTCGAATGGTCTGACGGCGCCGAATGGTCCGTCGCAGCAGAGGGTGATCCGGGCCGCGCTGGCGGGTGCGGGGCTCACGCCGGCGGACGTGGACGCGGTGGAGGCGCATGGCACGGGTACGGCTCTGGGTGATCCGATCGAGGCGCAGGCGCTGATCGCGACGTATGGGCAGGACCGTGAGCGGCCGTTGTGGCTGGGGTCGGTGAAGTCGAACATCGGGCACACGCAGGCCGCCGCGGGTGTGGCGGGTGTGATCAAGATGGTGTTGGCCATGAACCACGGCCTGCTCCCGCGGACCCTGCACGCCGACGAGCCCACCAGCCGCGTGGACTGGACGGCCGGTGCCGTCGGGCTGGTCCATCAGAACACCGACTGGCCCCGGTCGGCGGACCGTCCGCGCCGGGCGGGGGTGTCCGCGTTCGGTGTCTCCGGCACCAATGCCCACGTCGTGCTGGAACAGGCCCCGGACGAGGTCACCGTCGACCCCGGCGAGCCCGGTCCCGCGCCGCGGGCCCTGCGCCTGCCGTCCGGGGCGGTGCCCTGGCGGGTCAGCGGCCGTACCCCCGCCGCCCTGCGCGACCAGGCCCGGCGGCTCGCCGACTTCGTGCGGTCCCGCCCGGTGACGGACCCGGCACGCACCGCCGCCGCGCTGCTGACCACCCGGTCCGTGTTCGAGGAGCGCGCGGTGGCGCTCGGCACCGACCGCGACGAACTGCTGCGCGGCCTGGACGCCCTGGCCGCCGGTCACGCCCGGCCCGGCCTGGTCACGGGCTCGGCCTCGGGAAGCGGCCGGACCGCGTTCCTCTTCGCCGGGCAGGGCTCCCAGCGCCTCGGCATGGGACGGGAACTGCACGAGACGTACGAGGTGTTCGCGGACGCCTTCGACGAGGTGTGCGCCCAGGTCGACACCACACTCCAACGCCCCTTGCAGGACGTGGTGTTCGGCACGGACGCCGAGCTGCTGAACCGCACCGAGTACGCCCAGCCCGCGCTGTTCGCCCTGGAAGTCGCCCTGTTCCGGCTCGCCGAGTCCTTCGGCGTACGTCCCGACGTGCTTCTCGGGCACTCCGTCGGCGAGTTGGCGGCCGCACATGTGGCGGGGGTCTGGTCCCTCGCCGACGCCTGCCGGCTGGTGGTGGCCCGCGGCCGGCTGATGCAGGCGCTCCCCGAGGGCGGCGCCATGCTCTCCCTCCAGCTCTCCGAGGCCGAGGTGCTCCCCCTGCTGGAGGGACGCAGCGACCGGGTCGGCGTCGCCGCCGTCAACGCGCCCCGCGCCACGGTGATCGCCGGCGTCGCCGCCGACGTCGAGGAGATCGCGGAACAGGCCCGGGCGGACGGCCACCGCGCCACCGCCCTCCGGGTGAGTCACGCCTTCCACTCGCCCCTGATGGACCCGATGCTGCGCGACTTCCGGCGGGTCGCCGAGTCGCTGGAGTTCCACCCGCCGCGCCTGACCGTCGTCTCCGACCTCACGGGCCGCCCGGCCGACCCCGACGACCTGGCCGGCCCCGAGTACTGGGTGCGGCACGTCCGGCACGCCGTCCGCTTCTCCGACGGCGTCCGCGCCCTGGCCGACCTGGGCGTCACCCGCTGCCTGGAACTCGGCCCGGACGGCACCCTGTCCGCCCTCGCGGCGCAGAGCCTGCCGGCCCAGGACGAGGTGCTCGCCGTTCCGGCCCTGCACAAGGACCAGCCGGGACCCCGCGTCTTCGAGACCGCCCTCGCCGCGCTGCACACCCGCGGCGCCGACGTCGACTGGGCCGGCCTCCTCAGGGGCGAGGGCACGGGCCCGGACACGGACACCCCCGCCCCGCCGCCGGAAGCGCTGCCGACCTACGCCTTCCAGCGGCGCCGCGCCTGGCTGCCCGCCGCGGCCTCCGGCGCAGCCGGGATCCGTGCCGCGGGCCTCGGGGCCGCGCGGCACCCGCTGCTCGGTGCCACCGTCGAACTCGCCGACGCCGGTGGCGTGCTCCTCACCGGGCGGCTGTCCCTGCGCTCCCCCTCCTGGCTCGCCGACCTGGAGGAGGCGGGCGACGCGCGGCTGCCCGCGTCCGTAATCGTCGAACTGGCCGTACGGGCGGGCGACGAGGCCGGCTGTACCTCCCTGGAGGAACTGACCCTCCGTGAACCGCTGCCGCTGCCCCCGCAGGGCGCGGTACGGATGCAGATCCTGGTCGGAGCCGCCGACGACACGGGACGCCGTACGGTGACGGTGCACTCCCGCCCGGACGACGACGAGGGCGACCAGCCCTGGCGCTGCCACGCCGAGGGCATCCTCACCACCACCGCCCAGCCCGCCGCGAACGCGCCGGAGAGCGACGTCTGGCCGCCCGAGCAGGCCGAACCCGTCGACGTGGACGACCTGTACGACCTGCTGGCGCTGCGCGGCCACGTCCGCGGCCCGGCCTTCCGCGGGGTGCGCGCCCTGTGGCGCCGCGGCGATGAACTCTTCGCCGAACTGGCCGTCCCGGACGAGGCGCACGCGGGAGACTCCGCTGCCTTCGGCCTGCACCCCGTCCTGCTGGACGCCGCGCTGCAGACCGTCCTGTGGGCCGCGCCCGAGGCGGGCGAGGGCCGTGTCGCACTGCCGCGGGGCTGGCACGGCGTGACCGCGCACGCCACCGGAGCGGGCACCGCCAGGCTGCGGGTCACGGGCGCGGGCACCGACCGCGTCGCGCTCACCCTGGCGGACACCCACGGGCGGCCGCTGGCCACCGTCGACTCCGTCTCCCTGACCTTCTCCGACGTCTCCTCGTCGGCCGCCGACGGGCCGCCCGACGGGCTGTACGTGCTGGAGTGGGCGCCGGTGGCCGGTCAGGCCGCCGACCGGGGACTCACGGCGGGCGGGGACGGCGACTGGGCGGTGCTCGCCCCGGACGGCACGGCCCTCGCCGCCCACCTCGCCGAGCAGGGCGTCCCCGTCCGCGTCCACCACGACCTCACCGCGCTGCGGGCCGCCCTGGACGAGGGCACGGCGGCGCCCACGACCGTGCTGCTGCCGGTCGCCTCCGCCGACGACCCCGACGACGGTCCGGGTCTCGCCACGGCCGCGCGGGACGCGACCGCCGCCGTCCTGGCGACCCTCCAGGAGTGGCTGGGCGACGAGCGGCTCGACGGATCCCGGCTGGTGGTGCTCACCTGCCACGGCGTGGCGGCCGCGCCCGAGGACCGCGTACCCGACCTCGTCCACGCCCCCGTCTGGGGGCTGGTGCGGACGGCCCAGTCGGAGCACCCCGGCCGCTTCCTGCTCGTCGACCGTGACACGCCCGACTCCGCGCCCCTGCCCGCTCTCCAGGGCGAGGAGCCCCAACTCGCCGTCCGCGACGATGTGTTCCTGGCGCCCAGGGCCGTGCGCGCGCCGCGTCCGGCCGAAGGAACGCCGCCGGCGTTCGGAGCCGAGGGGACCGTGCTGATCACCGGCGGCACCGGCGGGCTGGGCGCCCTGACCGCCCGGCATCTGGTGGCCGGGCACGGCGTACGGCGGCTGCTGCTGGTCAGCCGGTCCGGGGCCGGGGCACCGGGCGCGGCCGGGCTGCGCGAAGAACTGACCGCGCTCGGCGCCGAGGTCACGGTCGAGGCGTGCGACGTCTCCGACCGCGCCGCGCTGGCGGCCCTCCTCGCCGCCGTCCCTGCCGAGCACCCGGTCACCGCGGTCGTGCACACCGCCGGTGTGCTCGACGACGGTCTGCTCACCTCGCTCACACCGGAGCGCCTGGCCACGGTCTTCCACGCAAAGGCCACCGCCGCCGCCCATCTGCACGAACTGACCCGGCGGCAGAGCCTCTCCGCGTTCGTGATGTTCTCGTCGGCGGCGGGCCTGCTCGGCAATCCCGGCCAGGCCGGCTACGCGGCCGCCAACACCTTCCTCGACGCCCTCGCCCAGCATCGTCGCGCGGCCGGGCTTCCGGCGACCTCACTGGCGTGGGGACCGTGGGAGCGGTTCGGCGGCATGACCGCCGCCCTGGACCCCGGCCACACCGCCCGAGCGGCCGCCCAGGGCGTCATCGCCCTCTCCGCCGAGCGGGGCCTGTCCCTGTTCGACGCCGGCACCGCCGCCGAGCGGGCGCTCCTGCTCGCGATGCGTCTCGACCGGCGCGCCCTGCGCTCGCGCGCCGAAACCGGTGAACTGCCGCCGCTGCTGCGCGGACTGCTGCGGGTCACCGTCCGGCGCGGCGCCGCGGGCGGGGACGGCGAGGGCGGTGGATTCGCCCGTCGGCTCGCCTCCCTGCCCCGCGCCCGGCGGCACCGCGCGGTGGCCGAACTCGTCACCGGCCAGGTCGCCGCGATCCTCGGGTACGACAGCGCCGACCTCGTCGGCTCCGACAAGCCGTTCAAGGAGCTGGGCTTCGACTCGCTCGCCGCCGTGAACCTGCGCAACCGGCTCGGGCAGGAGACCGGACTGCGTCTGCCCGCCACCCTCGTGTACGACCACCCCACCTCCGGCGCCCTGATCCGGCACCTGGCGACCGAACTGGGCCTGGGCGGGGAGCGGGCCGAGGACGAGGACACCCCCGCCCGCCTCGGCCCCGCCGGGCCCGACGACGACCCCGTGGTGATCGTCGGCATGGGCTGCCGTTTCCCCGGCGGCGCCGACTCGCCCGAGGCACTGTGGCGTCTGGTCGCCGCGGGAGCCGAGGGCCTGGGCCCGTTTCCCGCCGACCGGGGCTGGGACCTCGACGCGCTGTACGACCCGGACTCCGACCGCCCCGGCACCACCTATGTCCGGGAGGCCGGATTCCTCCACGACGCGGGCGAGTTCGACGCCGAGCTCTTCGGCATCTCCCCCCGGGAGGCGCTCACCATGGACCCGCAGCAGCGACTGCTGCTGGAGACCTCCTGGGAGGTGTTCGAACGGGCCGGGATCGCCCCCACCTCCCTCCAGGGCAGCCGCACCGGCGTGTTCGCGGGCGTGACCTATCACGACTACGCGTCCGGCATGCAGAACGGGACGGCCGGCAACGTGGCCGCGGGCAGGGTGTCGTACGCCTTCGGTCTGGAGGGCCCCTCGGTGGCGGTGGACACCGCCTGCTCGTCCTCGCTGGTCGCGCTGCACCTGGCGGCGCAGGCCCTGCGCGCCGGGGAGTGCGACCTGGCGCTCGCCGGCGGTGTGGCGGTCATGTCCCAGCCGGACCCCTACCTGGCCTTCAGCCGGGAGCGCACCCTGGCCGCCGACGGCCGGTGCAAGCCGTTCTCGGCCGACGCCGACGGCACCAACTGGGCCGAGGGCGTCGCCCTGCTCCTCCTCGAACGGCTCTCCGACGCCCGGCGGCGCGGCCACACCGTCCTCGCCCGGGTCGCCGGCAGCGGCATCAACCAGGACGGTGCCTCCAACGGACTGACCGCCCCGAGCGGACCGGCCCAACAGCGCCTGATCCGCCAGGTGCTGCGCTCCGCAGGACTCGCCGCCGCCGACGTGGACGCCGTCGAGGCCCACGGCACGGGCACCCCGCTCGGCGACCCGATCGAGGCACAGGCCCTCCTCGCCACCTACGGGCAGGAGCGCGAGCGGCCCTTGTGGCTGGGCTCGATGAAGGCCAACATCGGTCACACCCAGGCGGCCTCCGGAGCCGGCGGGATCATCAAAATGATCATGGCGATGCGGTACGGCGTCCTGCCCCGCACCCCGCACACCGGCCCGCCCTCCCCGCACGTCGACTGGTCGGCGGGCGCGGTGGAGCTGTTGAGTGAGGACGTGGCCTGGCCGCCGGGCGACCGACCGCGCCGGGCCGGTGTGTCCTCCTTCGGCATCAGCGGCACCAACGCCCACGTGATCATCGAAGAGCCGCCCCGGGACGGGGCCGTGGGCGGCACCGACACCCCTGTCGACACCCGGACCGCCGACGGCACCGAGGCCGGGGCTCCGATGCCGCCCGGCGGCATCCCGCTGGCGCTGTCCGCGCGCGGCGCCGAGGCGCTGCGCGGCCAGGCGGCCCGCCTGCACACGTTCCTGACGGACGAACCGGCGACCAGGCTGACGGACGTGGCCCTCTCGCTCGCCACGACCCGCTCCGCCCTGGAACACCGCGCGGTGCTCACCGTCCCGGACCACGCCACGGCGCTGCGCACCCTGAAGGCGCTGGCGGACGGGACCGAGCCCGACACCCCGGTCGTCAGCGGCACCGCCCCGACCGGCTCCGCCCTGCCCGCCCTCGTCCTCGCCTTCCCGGCCGCCGACGCCGGGTGGACGGCGAGCACCGCACCGCTGGCCGACTCCGCCCCCGTGTTCGCCGAGGCACTGGAAGCCTGCGGACGGGCCCTGTCCGGGCTGGTCGACTGGACCCCCGCCGACGTCCTGGCCGGTCGGGCCGAACCCGACTGGCGGGGCCGGCCGGAGATCGCCGGACCCCTCGGCTGGGCCGTGGCCGTCGCGATGACCGCCCTGCTGCGCTCGTACGGCATCGAGCCCGCGGCGACGACCGGCCGGGGAGACGGCGAGATCGCGGCGGCCTGCGCCGCCGGACTGCTCCCGCTCGAAGCCGGCGCCCGGCTCGCGGTCCACCACGCCCGGACGACGGACGAGCCCGCACCACCGGTCGGCTTCACGCCCGCCGCCACGCCGTTCTTCTCGTCCGCGACCGGTGGCTGGCTGGACGGGGAGGAGACCGGCGCCGCCCGGTGGGCCGACGGTCTGACGCGAGAGGGCGGCCGGCCCGAGCAGGCGCTGAGAGCGCTGCTGGACAGCGGTCACCGCACCCTGGTCGTCCTCGGCGGGCCGGACACCGAGGGCGATTCCCCCGACGGCGGCGCCGAGCCCGACGCGCGTGCGGACCTGCTGCCGCTCACCGGGCCGGACGGACTCGGCCTCGTGCCCCTCCTCGCGCAGCTGCACGTGCGGGGCGTCGAGGTCCGTTGGGACACCGTGCTGGCACCCACCGGGGCACGCCGGATCCCGCTGCCCACCTACGCCTTCCACCGCCGCCCCTACTGGATGGCCGCCGCCCCGCACTCCGGCGCCGACGCCACCACCGGCCCGGCGGACCGGCACCCGCTGCTGGACGCGGTCGTCGAACTGCCCGAGCCGGGCGGGCTCGTCCTGACCGGCACGCTCTCCGGCGCCGCCGCCGTCCCGGAGACCGTGCCCGGGACGGTGCTCGTCGAACTCGCCCTCCAGGCCGGCGAACGGGTCGGGTGCGACCGCGTCGTGGAACTGACCGCGGTGGATCCCCTGGTCCTGCCCGAACGGGACGAGGTCCGACTGCGGGTCACGGTCGGAGAGGCGGAGCCGTCGGGGGAGCGCCTCCTGCGGGTGTACTCCCGGCGCGCGGGCGCCCTGCCCGGCACGCCCTGGACGTGCCACGCCCGGGCGGTGCTGTGCCCCGCGGACGGCCCGGCCGCCTTCGACCTGGAGGTCTGGCCGCCCGCCGACGCCGAGCCCGCCGACCCGGCCGGCCTGCCGGTGCGGGCCGGCGAGGGGCTGCTGGGTCTGTGGCGCAGTGGTGACGACCTGTTCGCCGAGGTCGCCCTGACCGCCGAACAGCGGCCGGAGGGCGCCTCCTACTGCCTGCACCCGGCGCTGCTGGACACGGCCCTGCGCACCCTCACCCTCGGCGGGGAGGCCCCCGGCGCCGACACGCCGTACCTGCCCGACGCCTGGCACGGGATGACGCTCCACGCCGTGGGCGCCTCGTCGTTGCGCGTCCGGCTGACCCGTACCGGGACCGACACCGTCGCCGTGGAGGCCGCCGACGACACCGGGCGGCCCGTCGCGACGATCGACGGGATACGGCTCGGGACCGTCGACCCGGCACGGCTCACCCGCGCCCGCACCGCACACCACGGTCCGCTGTTCCGGCTCGCATGGCCCGAGATCGAGTGCGCGGCCCCGGCGGAGAAGCCCCGCTGGGCGCTCGTCGGACCCGATCCGCTCGGCGCCCGCGCCGCGCTGATGAAGGCGGGTGTCTACACCGAGGCGTACGACAGCCTCACCGCGCTCGCCAAGGCGCTGGACTCCGGCGCGGCCGTGCCCGAGGCGGTCCTGACCGGCTGCGTGCCCGCACCGGGGGACCTCACCGGTGCGACCGCGGTGCGCGACGTCGCCGCACTGGTGGGGGAGTGGCTGTCCGACGACCGGTTCGCCGACGCCCGGCTCGCCGTCCTGACCTCCGGCTCGCTCGCCGAGGACGGCACCCGGGCGCCGGACCCGGCGGTCGCCGCCGTCTGGGGCCTCGTCCGCTCCGCCCAGCCCGCCGACCCCGACCGGTTGGTGCTGGCCGATCTGGACGGCAAGCGCGCCTCCTGGCGGGCCCTGCCGTCGGCGCTGGCCCTCCCCGAACCCCAACTGGCCCTGGTCCAGGGCGCCGTGCGGGTTCCCAGGCTGACACCCGTCCCCGCCACCGCCGACGGGACGGGCCTGCCGGTCGACCCGGAGGGAACCGTCCTGGTCACCGGCGCCGACCGGGCGGCCGGCGCGGAGATCGCCCGGCACCTGGTGGAGCGTGGAGACACGCGCCGTCTGCTGCTCGCCGGCCGGGGGAAGACGGAGGAACTTGCCCGCCTCAAGGTAGAACTGACCGAGCGGGGCGCCGAGGTGACCGTCGCCGAGTGCGACCCGGCGTCCCAGGCGGCGCCGGCCGCGCTCCTCGCCGCGGTCCCCGCCGGGCACCCGCTGACCGCGGTCGTCCACGCGGCGCAGGTGCCGGAGCGCCGGGAGGCGGACGGCGCGGCGGACACGGACGGAGAACCGCTGGAGGCGGAGCTGAGGGCGGCACTGCGCCTCTGCGAGCTGACGGCGCCCGGCCGGTCCGGCCCCGCCGCGGTGCCCCTGGTCCTCCTCTCGTCCGCCGCCGGCACACTGGGGGCCGCGGGGCGGGGCGACGAGGCCGCCCTGGGCGCTTTCCTCGACGCGCTCGCCCGGCGCCGCCGTGCCGAGGGGCTGCCGGGGCTGTCGGTGGCCTGGGGACCCTGGGACGGCCAGGACCGGGCCGCGGGCGCGGCGCCGAAGGGAGTCGGCCTGCTGTCCGGGGCCGCGTGCCGGGACCTGTTCGACGCCGCGTGCGCAACGGACGCCCCCACCGCCGTCCTGCTCCGTCCGGACACCGGGACGCTCCTCGGCCGGGCGGGTGACGCGAGCCTGCCGGCCCCGCTGCGGGGCCTGGCCGGACCACCGGCGCGACGCCGGGCCGGCCGGCCGGGGGACGCGGGCGCCCTCAGCATGCTCCGGCGCCGTCTCGCCGGGCTGGCCGACGCGGAGCGCGACGCCGTCCTCATGGACCTCGTGCGCGCGGACGTGGCGGCGGTGCTCGACTACGCCTCGCCCGAAGCCGTCGAGGACACCCGTGCCTTCCGCGACATCGGCCTCAACTCGCTGACCGCCTTCGCCCTGCGCAACCGGCTGCGCGAGACCACGGGGCTCCGGCTGCCCGCCGCCCTGCTGTTCGAGGCCGACACGCCCGTACTGCTGGTGTCGCGCCTCAAGGAAGAACTGCTGACGACAACCAAGGAGAACAACCACTCATGAAGACGAACGGCGTCTACGTCGACACGGTCGGGGTGTACATCCCGGAGCAGCGGGTGACCGTCGAGGAGGCCGTCGCACAGGGTCTCTACGACGAGTTCTCCATCCAGTACGCCACCGGGCTGACCACCGCCTACATCGCCGGCGACCTGCCCGCGCTGGACATGGCCGTACTCGCCGCCCGGAACGCGTTCCGCCGGTCCGGCAGCGAGATCGACGACCTCGACTTCCATGTCCACTGCACCGCCGTCCAGCACGGCCCCGAGGGGTTCTACCCGCCCGGGTACGTGCTGCGCGAGCTGGGCGCGAGCGGAGTGGCGAGCACGGACGTGCGACAGCACTCCAACGGGCTACTGGCCGGGATCGAGGTCGCCGTCGGGCAACTGACGGGCGCTGCGGGCGCCGAGACCGCGCTGGTGACGGCCGCGGAGAACTTCACCAGCCCGCTGATCGACCGGTGGCGCGGCTTCGGCACCGGCTTCACCGCCAGTGACGGCGGCGCCGCCGTCCTGCTCAGTGGCGAGGGCGGGTTCGCGGCGCTGCGGGCGGTGAACTCCGGCACCATGCCGGAGCTGGAGCAGTGGCACCGCGGGGAGGAGTCGCTGCTGCCGTTCCGCGGGGAGGAGCGCAAGGCCTCCGGCACGCTGGACCTGCTGATGTACTTCAACCAGCACGTGATGCCGCTCGACAAGTGCATGGAGATGATCCGGGACTTCGAGCTGGATCTGGTGCACCGCTCGCTGGTGGACGCCGGGCTCAACGCGTCGGACCTGCGCTGGGTGGTCGCCGCGAACAGCGACTCCCTCATGGTCGAGCAGACGAAGATGCAGCCGCTGGGTCTGCCGATGTCGCGCTCCACCGCCCACTTCGGCAAGGAGTACGGGCACATGGGCGCCTGCGACATGGCGGTCTCCCTGAACCACCTGCTCGTCAACGGGCTGGTGGCGCCGGGCGACAACATCCTCATGACGACGTCGGCGGCCGGCTGGGTCTCCACCTCGGCCGTGCTGACCGTCCTGGAGATCCCGGACTGGGCCCGGGCCTGACACGGCAGGACCCGGCACCACGAGGACGTGGTGCCGGGTCCTGAGGGAAGGTCACGCGTCCCGGTTGCGCAGCACGAGGTACCCGCCGAGCACCGCCGCGGCCACCCACAGCAGCATGATGACCAGACCGCCGCCCGGCCCATAGGGCACGTCCGACCTCGGCACCACGCGCGCCATCGCCTCACCGGCCTGGTCGGGAAGGTAGTGCGCCACCTTCTTCGCGCCCGGCACCGAGGCGAGGATCTGGGTGACGAGGAAGAAGAACGGCATCAGGATGCCCATGGACAGCATGGAGCTGCGCAGCATGGTGGCCACGCCCATCGAGAACACGGCCATCAGCGTCATGTAGAGCCCCGCGCCCAGTGTCGCGCGGAGCACGTTGTGCGCGCCGATGGTGGTGCTGTGCGACCCGAGCACGGCCTGCCCGGCGAAGAACGTCACGAAGCTGGTGGCGACGCTGACGACGAGGGCGGCCCCCGCCGCCACCGTCACCTTGCTGGCGTAGAAGAGGCCGCGCCGAGGCACCGCCGCCAGCGAGTTGCGGATCGCTCCGGTGCTGTACTCGCCGCCGATGACCATCACCCCGAACGCGATCAACGCCAGCTGGCCGAGGAGGCCGCCGGTGAAGCTGGTCCCGGCGGGGTCGAAGGCGAGCTTGTCCTGCTGCGACAGATCGTCGTAGTTGGCGTTGGAGAGCGCGCTCACCAGCGTGCCGAAGGCCACGGTCACGGCGAACGCGGCGAACAGGGTCCACCCCGTGGAGCGGACGGTGGTGAGTTTGGCCCACTCGGAGCGCAGGGTCGCGGTGGGTGCGGACATGGGTCAGGACTCCGTTCCGGTGGACTGCGGCGTGCTCTCGCCGGCGCTCGACGCGCTGTCGGCGGCGGGCCCGCCCGTGCGGTACTCGGCCGCCTCACCGGTCAGGGCGATGAACGCTTCTTCCAGCGAGGCGTGCTGCGGGCTCAGTTCGTGCAGCAGGACCTGGTGCTCCAGGGCCAGCTCACCGAGCCGCTCCACCGGGGTCCCGGTCACCTCGAAGGCCCCAGCGGCGGTCTCGGTGGCCGGGATGCCGGCCGCCGCGAGGGCGTCCCGCAACTTCTCCGGCTCGGGGGTGCGGATCCGCACGGACGAACGGGAGTTGTGGTCGATGAACTCCTGCATACCGGTGTCGGCGAGCAGCCTGCCGCGGCCGATGACGACCAGGTGATCGGCGGTCAGCGCCATCTCGCTCATCAGATGGCTGGAGACGAACACCGTGCGGCCCTCCGCCGCGAGCCGTTTCATCAGGGTCCGGATCCAGTGGATGCCCTCGGGGTCGAGACCGTTGACCGGCTCGTCCAGCATCACGATCTCCGGATCACCGAGCAGCGCCGCGGCGATACCGAGCCGCTGCCCCATGCCCAGCGAGAAGCCCTTGGGCCGCTTCGTGGCGACCGCGCCGAGCCCGACCTCCTCGAGCACCTCGCCGACCCGTGACAGCGGTATGTCGTTGCTGAGGGCCAGACACCTGAGGTTCTGGTAGGCGCTGCGGCCGCCGTGCATCGCCTTCGCGTCGAGCAGGGCGCCGATGCGGCGCAGCGGCTGCCTGAGCCGGGCGTAGGGCTCGCCGTCGATGAGGACCCGCCCGCCCGTGGGGCGGTCCAGACCGAGCATCATCCGCATCGTGGTGGACTTGCCCGCTCCGTTGGGGCCGAGGAAACCGGTGACACAGCCCGGCCGGACGGTGAAGGTGAGGTCGTCGACCACCACCTTCTCGCCGTACCGCTTGGTCACTCCCGCAAGCTCGATCATGCGGTCCACGCTAGGCGGAGCCACCGCTTCCAGCCGGTGCCGGTGGGGATTTGTCCAGGGGTTCTCCCAGACTTCGGCGCGGTCATCGCGAGGGCAGCGCCGTCAGGTCCTGCGACTGGGCGGTGTAGTACGGCAGATACGCGTCGAGCAACGCGCCCAGATAGTCCTGATCCGCGACCGCGGCGCGGAAGTCCGGCACCAACTGCCGTAGGCGTCCGACGGACGCCCGCGTCACGGCTGTGGGGCCGGGGCGGTGCACACGGTGGGCCCTGACGCCCAGACGGTCCTCGATGGCCGTCACGATCGACTCCACCGGCTGCGGGACGCCCGAGGCCACGTTCACCACCTCGCCGGACACGCCGTCCGTCAGCAGCCTGTCGACCGCGTGCACGAGATCCCGTACGTCCAGCAGGTCACGGTGGGCGCCCTGATGGATCGTCACCCGGCCTTCCGTGACGTGCCGTACGAGGGTCGGCAGCAGTTGGTGCGGCCGCTGATGGTGGCCCACCGCGTGGCTCACCCGCAGGATCAGGTGGTCGACGCCCGAGTGGCGCACCACGCTCTCCAGCGCCAGCTTGTGCCGGCCGTACGTGGTCGGCGGCCGCAGGGGGCCCGTCTCGTCCACCGCTTGGTCCGTGAAGCCGTACAGGGAGAAGGAGGCGGTGGAGAAGAACAGCAGTCTGCGGCCGCCCGCCCGGCACTCGTCCAGTACGTCGTAGAGGAGTCCGGCCTCACGGTCGTACGCGGCGGGTTCCGTGGTGGACGTGCTGGAGACCCCGGAGGCGAGCGCGGTCACGTCGGGGAAACGGTCCCCGAAGGCCTCGCTCAGGCTACGGGCCAGGAAGCCGTCACCGATGATCCGCACGGCCGGCCCCCTCCCCGGCGGAGACCGCCCCGCTTCCCCGCACTTCCGCCAGCGGCAGGCCGGGCGAGATCCCCGCGACGCTGCGCAGGGCCGCGACCAGCGTCCGGGCCTGCACATTGACGTAGTGGCTGTACTTCAGCAGCTCACCGAGCTGACGCAGCGTCACCCAGCGGTAGTCGGCCGGGACCTCGGCGGGAACACTGTCGTCGACCTCGATGATCAGGTACCGGTTCTGCGCGTTCAGGAACCGGCCGCCCTCCTCGGACAGCACCGTGTCGAAGAGCACCTGCTCCGGACGGGCCTCCGTCACCAGGTCGAGGAAGCGGGGACGGGCCGCCGCCGGCAGATGGGCGTAGTTCTCGGGGGTGCACTGCACGGTGGCGCCGAGTTCGACGACATCCAGATACCCCGGCTCGACCCGGGCCTGCACCAGACAGTGCGCCACGCCGTCGATCCGGCGCACCAGCATCGCCACCACCCCGATGCCGTGCGGTTCGAGCAGCGGCTGCGACCAGGAGGCCACCTCACGCGAGTTGGACAGGACGTCCACCGGCACGATGCTGAAGAACAGGCCCCGCGCGTGGGAGATACGGTCCTCCGCGCGGAACCAGTCGCGTCCCTCGACCTCGCTCAGGGGCAACAGGGAGGCGCTGACCTCGCGTTCGCTCTGCTGGGTGGTGATCCAGCTGCGGATCGCCACGTCCGAGTGGACACCGGTGGCCGGCCCGGCGCCGTGGTGCCAGTCCGGCAGACAGGAGAGCACCGTGCGCGCGTCCATGTTGACCAGGTTCTCGTAGTGCAGCAATGCGTTGACCTGCCGTAGCGTCAGCCAGCAGAAGTCCTCGTCCGCCTCCACCTCCGGGCCGACCTCCACGATCATGTTGCGGTTGCGCTTGCAGAAGAACCACGAGCCCTGCTCGGACTGGAGAACATCGGCCAGCACCCGGCGGCCCCGTGCCTCCGGTTCCCGGAAGAAGTCCAGATAGGGCACCGACGCACCACCGTGCACCCTGGTGTAGTTGCTCCTGGTCGCCTGCACGGTCGGCGACAGCTGCACCCCGTTGACGTTGCCCGGCTCGGACTTGGCCTGCATCAGACAGTGGAGCACCCCGTTGGTCTCGCGGACCGCGAGACCGAGGATGCCTATCTCCGGCTGCCTGATGATCGGCTGGGTCCACTCCGGCACCGGACCGAAGTCGGTGCGCACCCGCATGCCGCGCACGGTGAAGAACCGTCCGCTGCGATGCGCCAGATCGCCGGTGTCCGGGACGAAGTCCCAGCCGGACATGTCGGCGAAGGTGCTGCGGCGCACCTGTTGGCTGTGGGTGCGGCGGCGCTGGTCGAACCAGTCGAAGAACTCGACGTCGGACATCACCTCGCCCCCGACGGCCGTCGCGGAGAGGGCGAGCCGAGCGGCGAGGACCGCGTCGGTGTCGGGCTCGGGACCGGTCGTGTTGAGCTGGGGCATCGCTGCCTCTCCATCGGATCGTCATCGGATCGAGGCGCCCCCGGCAGCTGCCCGGGGCCTGTGGAGCCGGGGCCGACGCGGCGGGCGTCAGGTGCCGGGGTGAACCCTCACCCCGGGTGCCGGACCGCGGCCCGGCCGGTCGGCTCGACGGGGCGCGGCCCGTCACCGGACCGGCGCGCGGCGGGCGCCAGCGCGGTCAGCACCAGCCCCTCGTCGACCAGCCATCGGCCGGTGAGCCCGGCGCCGCCCACCGGACCCGAGAACTCCGGGGGAACCGGCACCAGCAGCCCGACCTGGAACGTGCCGCACGCCGCGCCGGCGACGTCCCGCTCCCGGGTGAAGCGCAGCCGCGCCTCCTCGAACCCCAGCGGCCGGCGGGCGAGCGGGAACCACACCTTGTAGACGGATTCCTTGGCGCTGAACAGCAGCCGGTCCCAGGGCACTTCCGGCGCCGTTCGCCCGTGCCGGGCCAGGTCGTCGCGTTCCTCGGGCAACGACACCGCCTCCAGCACGCCGTCCGGCAGCCGGGCCGCCGTCTCGGCGTCGACGCCCAGCGCCGCCAGATCGGTGGCCCTGGCGACCGCCGCCACCCGGTAGCCCTCGCAGTGGGACATCGCGCCGACCACTCCGGCGGGCCAGCCGGGCTCTCCCTGCGGTCCGGGCAGCAGTGGTTGCGCCGGAAGTCCCAGCGCGGCCAGCGACAGACGGGCGCAGCGCCGCCCGGTGGCGAACTCGCGCCGGCGCTTGTCCACGGCCCGCGCCACCACCGCCTCCTCCTCCGCGAACAGCGGCGGTGCGGTCAACTCCCCCCGCACCTCCGTCACTTCGACGGTGTCCGGCAGCAGGCGGCGCATCAGCGACGTCATCGGGCACCTCGCCGGGGCAGGATCTCGCGCAGCAACGGATCGGGCATGCCGCGGGCCTGCCACTCGCGCGGGTAGCCCAGCGACACCTCGCGGTGCGGTACCCCGTCGTGCCAGGTGGTGCGGGGGATGTGCAGATGGCCGTAGACGACGGTGGCCGCCCGGTAGCGCCGGTGCCAGTCGTGGGTGGCGGTGGTGCCGCACCACAGCGCGAACTCCGGGTACCGCAGGATGCGGGTGGGCTCGCGGACCAGCGGGAAGTGGTTCACCAGCACGGTCGGCAGGTCGGGCGGACAGGCGTCCAGCCGCCCGCGGGTGTACGCCACCCGGGCCCGGCACCAGGCCGCGCGGTCCGGGTAGGGGTCGCTGTGCAGCAGGAACTCGTCGGTGGCGACCACCCCCGCCTTCTCCGCCCGGGCCAGCGCGTCCGCGGTGCCGGTGGCGCCCGGCGGCAGGAAGGAGTAGTCGTACAGCAGGAACAGCGGCGCGATCACCACCGGTCCGTCCGGGCCGGGCCACTGGACGTACGGGTCCTCCGGGGTCAGCACGCCCAGCGAGCGGCACAGTTCGACCAGGCCGCGATAGCGGGCCTCGCCGCGCAGGGGCACCGGATCGTCGGGGTGCGTCCACAGCTCGTGGTTGCCCGGTACCCACACCACGGTCGAGAACCGCTCCGCGAGCAGCCGCAGCACCCACTCGACGTCCGCCGTCAGCTCCCCGATGTCCCCGGCGACGATCAGCCAGTCGGAGGGATCGGACGGGCGCAGCCGCCGCACCACGGCGCGGTTCTGCTCGTAGGCGACGTGCAGGTCACTGACCGCGTAGAGCCTGCCGCCCGGGACACGGCTCACCGTGTGCGTACTTCGCCCGTCGGGGGCCGTGGATCGGTGCTGGTGGGCATGGGAGCTCCTTGCTGGCGGTCCGGCGCCTCGAATGCGCGTCCGGCGCTCAGCTTTATGCCACCGTCCCCTCCCGCCGCACAACGCGCAGCCGCCCCACGGCCTCAAGTACGGGGGAAACGACCAGACTTCGGGCCGCGCGGGCCGGTGCGGGCGACCGGTGCCCGATAGTGGCGACACACCCGTTGGAGCACACCAGTGATCCAGAGCGACGCAATCCACCTGACAGAGGACGGACGAACAGCGTGAGTGCCTTCCCCGCAGACGACGGCCTGTGGTGCCGACGGTTCGCCCCGGCTCCCGAGGCCGCCCACCGCCTGGTCTGCTTCCCCCACGCCGGCGGCTCGGCCAGCTACTACAGCCCCGTGGCCACCGCGCTCAGCCCGCGCGTCGATGTCGTCGCCGTGCAGTACCCGGGCCGTCAGGACCGGCGCCACGAGCCGCTGATCGACGACATCGGCACCCTGGCGGACCAGGTCCACCAGGTGCTGCGCGCCTGGGACGACCGCCCGCTGACCTTCTTCGGTCACAGCATGGGAGCCCTCGTCGCCTTCGAGGTCGCCCGGCGGTTCGAGCGGGAGGGAAGCGGCCCGGTACGGCTGTTCGCCTCGGGCCGGCGCGCTCCGTCCCGCCACCGCGACGAGAACGTCCACCGCCGCGACGACGACGGCATCATCGCCGAAGTCAAGTCCATGAGCGGCACCGACGACCGGCTGCTGGAGGACGAGGAACTGATCCGCATGATCCTTCCGGCGCTCCGGGGCGACTACCGGGCCGTGGAGACCTACCGGTGTGCTCCCGACGCGACGGTGGACTGCCCGGTCACCGCGCTCGTCGGCGACAGCGACCCCAAGACATCTCTCGACGAGGCCCAGGACTGGGAGAAGCACACCACCGCGGACTTCGAGCTGCGCGTCATGCCGGGCGGCCACTTCTACCTCAACAGCCGAGCCGCGGACGTGCTGAAGATCCTCGACGAGCACGTCACCTCACACACCGCGCTCCAGGACACCTGACCGTCGCCCGCTGCCGAGCGGCCGTCCTCGGCCCACGACCCGCCGCGCGCTCAGGCCGCTCCCTGGGGGCGGATCGTTTCGGCGGGCGGAACCGACGAGCCCGTCGGTTCCAACAGGCCCGCCTCCTCGAGGGCGCTCGCGAGTCCGGAACGGCCGGACGTGGACATCTTGCGGTAGCAGCTCGTCAGATGTTTCTCCACGGCCCGCCGGGAGACACCGAGGGTGTCCGCGATGGCCTGATTGGTCAGGCCCTCCACGGCCATCTGCGCCACCATCCGCTCCGCCGCCGTCAGCCGCCCCCGCGTCGGGACACCGGCCGCCGCCGGTCCCAGCAGCTCCTGCGCGCGATCAGCGATCCGCGAGGCGCCGCACTCCACGGCCAGCTCGTACGACGTACGCAGCGCCGCCTCCGCCTCCGCCTCGTGGCGGGGCGCCACCGCCTCCGCGAGCCGCAGCAGAACCGACGCCCTCGTGAGGAGGTCGGCGGAACCCTCCAGCACCCCGGCGGCCTCCCGCAGCAGCCTCGGTGCCGAGGCCGCGCCCGTCACGGCCGCCTGGAGCGCCAGCGCGCGGCCGAGACCCGAGGGGGCACCCCAGGCCCGCGCCTGTTCGAGGTGCCGCTCGCACATCTGCTCGGCTCGCCCGGCCTCACCCGCGCGGTGCAAGGCGCGTGCCGCCCAGTACGCCGACGGCGCGAGCACCGGATTGCGCCAGCCGGTGCGTTCCAGGGCGTACTCGGCGTCGAGGAAGTACTCCACGGCCATGGCCGGCTCGTGCCGCCGCTCCGCCTGCATGCCCCGCACCATGGTGAGCAGCCCGGTCAGCACGCAGTTCTCGTGCACCGCGCGGATCCGCTCGGGCAGCCCGTCGACCAGTTCCGCCTCGCGGGTGCGCAGCGCCACCATGGCCAGGGCGATGATCGAGAGCGCGCTCGCCTCCTCGGGGCCGATCAGCGACCAGGCCCGCACCGCCCGCTCCCGCGCCGCCGTCAGCCTGCCCTGGGCGAGCAGGACCAGCGCCTGCTCACTGAGCACCACCGACTGTTCCAGCAGGCCGCCCCGGCGCTCCGCGTCGGCCAGGGCCGTGTCCAGCCAGGGCATCAGTCCCGCGATGAAGTCGACGGTGACCGAGACCGGCACCACCAGCGGCAGCATGGTGTGCACATGGGCCGCGCGCGCCGGCTCGTGTTCCAGTACCCGGGCCGCGAGCGTCCTGATCTGCGCGGCGGGCAGCGCGGCGGACACCGTCAGGGTGTACAGCAGGGCCACCAGCAACTCCCGCTGCCCCGCGTCCGTCATCTCCGGCCGCGGGCCCAGTCCGGTCAGCCGGTCCGACGCCGAGGCGAGCACCGACGGATCGATGTCGCAGAGACGGTGCAGCCGGGCCTCCAGCCGCGGTTCCAGCGACTGCCCGCCGAGAGTCCGCGCCTCCGCGGCGGTCAGCTCCTGCGCCGTCTGCCGCATCGCGTCACCCAGCGACAGCAGCGTGGCACCGGTCGCCACCGGCGTCAGCGTCAGCAGCGCCTCGGCCCGGGCCCGGGCGCCGGCCAGCAGCGGGAACGCCTGGGTGATGTGCCGGACCGCCACCGACGGTGCGAAACTGCGCTCCACCGTCGCCAGTTCCACGAGCAACAGGGCACGCTCCTCGCTGTGCGGCGGTACGTCGCGCAGCGCCCGGCGCAGATAACGCGCCGCCGTCTCCGGGGCCCCGCGCAGCGTGGCCGCCTTGGCGGCGCCGCGCAGCGCCGCCAACGAGTCGTCGTCGAGCGGGGCGGTGGTGGCGAGGAGATGGCGGGCCACCCGCTCGGGCGCGCTGCCCCGGTAACGCAGCAGTGCGGCGGCCCTCAGATGCAGCCGGTTGCGTTCGCCCGGTGGCATGGAGTCCTCGATCACCTCGTGCACCGCCCGATGGGCCAGTCCGAGGGTGGTGCCCCGACGGACGAGCAGCGTGAGCCGGCGCAGCCGGCAGAGACTGCTCTCCTGGTCCACCCGGTCGAGACCGGCCAGTTCACCCACCACCTGCGGATCGGCCTCGTCCCCGAGGACCTGCAACGCGCGCGCCGCGGCCAGCACGGACGGCGGCTGTTCCCGAAGACACAGCAGCAGCCGCCTGCGCAGCGCCGGCGGCACCAGCGTGGCCACCTTGGGCGCCTCGGCGGCCACCGGGGCGATGCCGCGGGACTGACACTCCTGGAGGAGCGATACGAGGTGCAGCGGATTCCCGCGCGTGGCGTCGTGACACGCGACGGTGAACTCGGCGTCGGCCGGCACGCCCAGGCGCTCCAGGATCAGGGCGTCCACCGACGCCGTGCCGAGCGGGGCCGGGAACAGGGTGTGCTCGGCGGCGGCGACCGGGCGGACACCGGGCGGCTCCGCCGGGGGCTCTCCCTCGCAGACGGTCGCGGCGACCAGGATTCCCCGATGGGGCACCTGGTGCGCCAACTGGTCCAGCCAGTCCAGGGTGCCCTCGTCCGCCCAGTGAAGATCGTCGATGAGCAGGACCGGGGTGCGGTCCTGGCTCATGTTCTCCACCATGGACAGCAGAGCGCGGACCGTCGTCGCCGTGTGCTGCCGGGGCGACTCGGGGTCGCCCTGGAGGAAGGCGAGCGCGGGCCGGGCCGGCCCCGAGCACCATCGGCCGACGAACGCACCCGACTTGAGCACCGGTTCCAGCAGTTGGCGGGTGACACCCAAGGAGAAGGAACGCTCCGAGGGAGCGGCATAGGCACGCATCACCAGGGGGCGGCCAGGCGCCGCGGAGCCGGCCGCGGGACCGGTGGCCAGGCCCGCGGCGAGTTCACCGATCTCCGACAGGACGGCCGACTTTCCGATTCCGGGCGGCCCGCTGATCACGACCATGGATCCATTGCCGTGCGCGGCGAGCCGGAGAGCCTCGGCTGCCTCTTGCAGTTCGTTCTGCCGCTCGAGCAGCATGCCAGCGGCCTCCTTGCGCGGTGTGGTTGAGCCTGGGAGCGGTGCGGGGTGTTTCGGTGCGCGGCGTCATGGGCCCCTCGAAGGGCCGCCGTCCTGGGTCTCGGATGCCGGAGACGCGCTGTCGGCCCGTCGCCCCTGGCGCGATCCGGCCGCCTCCCGGGCGACGACGGCCTGGACGTAACGCCGGGACGCGAGGTCGGGCCCGAGCCCGCGCAGCGCGCGGTCGGTCAGCCGGGCCGTCTGCGGCGCCGGAGAGCCGAAACCACGGCGCAGGTCGGCCCAGGCCCGGGCGGAGCCGGTGCCCCACCGCTCGGCCAGCCACGACTCCTCGGCGAAGAGCTCCGCAGCCCGATCGGAGTCACCACAGCCCAGGTGGGCCAAGGCGGCCAGGGAACGCCAGGCCACCAGCCCGGGGTTGGACCACCCACGGGCCGCCGTGCGCCGACCGCACTCCTCGGCTTCGACCAGCGCCTGCCGGGGGCGCCCCTGGCAGAGGTACAACTGTGCGCGTGCGTAGAGCAGATGAATCCAGGTTCCGCTCTCGTCCGCACCGGGCGGCAATTCCTCACCGGCCAGCCGGCCGGCCTCCGCGTAGCGTTCCCGCGCCACGAGCAGGCGGATCTCCATCGCCCGGAGCAAGGGGAGCCGTCTGGGACCCCACACCTCGGCCGGTGCCAGGGAGCGGCACGAGTTGAGGTCGTGCGCGGCCGTGTCCGGGGCACCCGCCTGGAGATTCAGCTGAGCGCGCAGCAGCCGTCCCCACCCCACGAGGGCGGGGCTGCGGCGACGTCCGGCCTCGGCGAGCGCCACGTCCAGCGCGTCGCGAGCGGCGTCGTGGGCGTCCGCGACGGACAACGCCCAGCAGGCGGTGAACCGGGGGGACAGCGCCTCGTCGAGCGGCTCGCGCAACGCCTCCAGAGCGATCTCGCGCACTGCGGCCGCGTCGTGTCCACACGCCGTCTGCCGCCACGCCTTCACCGCGAGCAGGGCCGCACGGGTGTCCGGACCCGGCTCGGACTCGGCAGCCGTCCCGGCCTCGTGTGCCGTGGACGGCCCGGGGCGCAGGACGTCCGTGGGCCGGCTCGGGGAGCTCACCGGGGGGACACCCGTCGGCCCCAGGCCGTACCGTGCGCGGAACCGGGCCGACCCGGTGAGCATGGGATGGGGTTCGCCGCGGCTGAGCAGGAGGTCTGTGGCGGCGGCACGTACCTGCCGACGGACCTGCGTCGCGGACAACAGCTCCGCGATCCTGCGGTCCGACGCCTCGGGCGCGATCACCGCGTACGCCTCGGCGGCCTCCAGGAGCACTTCGGCGCGCTCCGCCGGGTGCAGCGGCTCGCGCAGCGCCCGCTCCAGCAGTTCCGCGGCCTCGGCGTGCCGACCGCGCGCGAGCAGGGTGCGGGAGGCGCGGCGCAACACCGACGGAACCCAGGGTTCACCCAGCGGCACGGTGTTCAGGAGCAGAGCGGCCAGCGCCTCCTCGTCGGCGTCACAGCGGTGCGCCCAGCGGGCCGCCTGCGCGTGCAGCCGCTTACGCTCGTCGCCGTCCACACCGGTCAGCAGCCCCGCCGCGCAGCCGGTCATCCGCAGCTGCGGCGGATCATCCGGGCCGATCAGACCGTGCACCCGCAACGTCCTCACAGCGCACGGAAGTTCGGTGTCGTCCAGGCCTACGAGGGCCGCGACCCGGTCCAGCGGGAGCAGCCCCCGGCAGACGGCGAGACCCTGGATCAGCGCGAGCGGTCCAGAGCGCAGTTTCGCGGCCGACTCGGTGGCCCGGTCCCCGTCCGCTGCCGCGATCTGCTGGGAGAGCGCCGTCCGCAGGCCGACGGCGGACACCAGGGCGGGCTCGCGGCGCAGTGTGTCCAGGGCCCGCACCATCACCCAGGGACTGCCACGGGTGAGGCGGAAGACGCTCTCCCACCAGGTGCCGTCGGATGCCTCCGGGACGGGCAGCCCTGACGCGGTGCACATCGCGTGGAGCTCGGGCAGACCGAGCGGTCCCAGTCCGAGTGACAGTCCGAGGCCGTCCGGGAAGGCGGCCGCCTGGTCCAGGAGCTCCGCGCAGGTGTCGGGGAACTCGCCGTCGGCGCTGGTGACCGACAGCAGCACCCCGAGCGGCGCCGAGGCGAGCCGCCGCAGCAGCCCCGAGATCACCCGCACCGACTCCGGGTCCGCCCACTGGACGTCGTCCAGGACGAGGAGGGTCGGCCGGCTCGCGGCCAGGAGGTAGCGGCACCACCCCTGCACCGAGTCCTCCGTGGGCGGCTCCGCGGCGGGGGCCGGGCCGCCCGCCGCGGACCGGATCGTCCGCAGCTGTCGTACGAAGGCGTACGGGGCGGGCGGGGACGGGGCCGTGCCCACCGCGGTGAGCACCTGGACACCGGCGACCCGGGCGAGGGACATGCCCCGCCGCAGCAGACGGCTGCGTCCGGCGCCCGGGACACCGTGGACCACCGTCACGCCCGGTTGTCCGACGGCCAGCCGGTTCGTCATGCGCAGCAGCGCCGCTTGCTCGGCCTGCCGTCCGTACAGCGGTGTGAAGCCGTCCAGCGACGCCAACTGGAGCAGGAAGGGCTTTTGGGGTGTCGTCAGACGGTCCGGCGGGCTGCTCACAGCTCCCCCTCACGGGCCCGGGTCGCACGGGGCCGGGAGGGGGCCCGCAGGACGTCCGGGAGCTCCTCCCGGCCGCTCACGCCGAGCTTCTGATAGGTGTGGGTCAGGTGCAGTTCGACCGTGCGCCGCGTGATGTAGAGCGCTTCGGCTATCTCCCGGTTGGAGCGGCCGGCCATCGCGAGGGCGGCGACCCGGCGCTCCCGTGCCGTCAACGCGTCGTCCGGGAGGTTGGTGAGCCGACGGGGCCGCCCGCCCGCCTCGGTGAGCCGGAGCCGGATGCCTTCGGCGGCGTTGCCCGCCCCGCACCCGATCATGAGATCCAGCGCGGTCCGGAGCCGGGGCCGGGCGGCCAGGGGGTCGCCGTCGTCGAGCAGGGCGGCGCCCAGCGCGTACTCGGCGCGCGCCCGCAGCAGCCGGGCGGGGGATTCGGCCAGTCGCGCGCAGGCGTCGTCGAGGAGCCGGTGCCCTGCGCGCCCCGGCGTGGCCAGGCCGCGGGCCAGCAGGATCAGTCCGGCGCCACGCGGGGTGTCGGAGCGGGCGCCGAGTGCGCCGCCCTGGGCGGCGACCTGGCGGGCCTCGGCCGGGCGGCCCAGTTCCGTCAGCAGATCCGCTGCCTCCAGCCACCACGGCAGCACCAGAGGGGACTCGGCGCCCTGAGGGCCGAGCGCCCGGCCGCTGGCGCGCAGCGCGATCAGCGCGCCGCGCAGGTCGTCCCGGGCGCGTCGCACGGCGGCCGTCGCCCAGTAGTACACGGGGTGGATGTAGGAGAGTCGTCGCAGTTCCGCGCAGTCCACCTGCGAGAGGACGGCCGCGGCGGCCGCCGTGGTGCCGCGCTGGGCGAGCACATAGGCGAAGACGACGGCGGATGTGACGGCGGGGCCCCCGCGCCGGCGTTCGAGTTCCAGGGCGTGCCGACTGTCCCGTTCCGCCGCGGGCAGGTCTCCTGTCGCGCTCAGGACCAGGGCCCGGACCGTGAGGGCGTGGATCCGGCTGGGGTCGAGCTCCCCTCTGAGCGGGTTGGCCAGGAGCCGGTCGAGCGTCTCGAGTGCCGTGGTGTTGTCGTCGGTGAGGTTGGTGACGACCGCGGAGGCGATCAGCGACAGATCGTCGAGGGGGGTGCCCGGGCCCTCGACCGCGGGAGGGCGGGGGGGCTCGCTCACGGGGCGGCCGCTGAGCACCGACAGCGCGGCGCGGGCGAGCCGCAGCCGGCGGTCGCCGGGGCTGTTGCCGACGGGCTCGCCGCACATCCGGGAGCGTTCCCTGACCCAGTGCATGGTTTCGGGGCCCAGCGCGCCGGTGAGCAGCAGGGCGGACTCCAGGGCGGGTCTGCAGTCCGGAGGAACGACGACCTTCCCGGAACCGGGCCGGTGCTCCAGCACGTCGGCCAGCAGCCGGGCCGCGTCGTCGCCGCGGCCGAGCACGACGAGGGTGTCGGCGTACCGCAGGGCGATGGCGGCGAGTTCGTGTCCGTCGGTGCTGCTCGTCAGCAGGGTGCTCAGGTGGTGGACCGCCAGGTTCGGCGCGGTGGTGCTGAGCGTGTCGGCCAGCAGGGCCCTGATCCGGCGGAGCATGCGGGTGTTCTCGCCGGCACCGATGTCCAGGGCGTGTGACAGGTAGCGTACGGCGGCCCTCGGTGACGCGGCGGACAGGGCCGCGCTGTAGAGGGTCTCCAGCATCCACGGCGCGCCGCCGTAGCGGATCCGCAGGAGTACGTCCGCCACCTGGGCCGGCGGGCGGCCGGCGTCCTCCAGGAGGCGGGCGGCGCGGGCGTACAGCGGAATGAGGTCGTCGCCGGACAGGCCGTCCGGTACGTGGTCGGTGGGGCCCTCCGCCGGCGCTCCCGGGGGGAGGGGTAGGAGGCGGCGTTCGGTGAGGTGGTCCAGAGCGCGCCGTACGGCGGGCAGCGGCATCCGGATCAGTTCGCTCACCAACTCCGCGTCGGAGCACCCCAGTACGGCCACGGCGGACAGGACGGTGGAGGCGGAGGAGGGGAGAGCTTCCGGGCTTTGGTACGCCGTGGGGCCCGTCCCGTCGCCTGTCGCACGTTGGGCACCGGAGTGCCGGTCGACGAAGGCGTGTACGGCCGAGGGGATGCCCTCGGAGCGCTCCAGGCAGGCACGCAGCAGGACCGGGCAGGGAGTGTGCCCCAGCCTCCGGGTGAGCAGTTCGGCGATGTCGCTGTCGGGCAGGGGGGCCAACGCGACCGTGGTCCACGCATGGTGGGTGAGCAGCGAGACGAGGGCCGGTGGTTCGGCGACGGGGGCCGCGGTGATGACCGGCAGCAGCGGCAGCCCGAGGGATCTGCGGAGGACGTAGTCGAGGGCGCGCAGTGTCTGCGGGCGGGACAGGTGTGCGTCGTCCACGGCCAGGACCACGGGTCCGCGCCGGCACAGTGCCACCACCGTCTCGTGGAGCTGGTGGCAGGACAGAGGGCCCTCGGCCCGCGGATGCCGGCCGGGGGGTTCGTGCCCGCGTGCGGCACCGAGGGAGTCGTACCAGGTTCCGTCCGCGAGGCCGGCGCGCAGCACGGACGTCTGGGGTGGCACAAGGTCGCAGAAGGCGCGCAGTACCGCGCTGCGGCCGATTCCTACGGGGCCTGTCAGCATCACGCCGGGGACTGAGCCCGAGCCGGTCCGGGGGATGAGGTCGATCAGCGCCGAGAGCAGCGCGGATCTGCCCACCAGGGGTTCGGCCGGGGTCTCACTCGTGCTCGGTGATCGATGGGCCGGTAAGGCCGAGGTGAGGTTCACGGGGCCACCGAATGTTCTGTGGGGACGGACACTTGATGGGCTCTGTGCGGGGAGGGAAAAGGAGCGGGGAGGTTGGGTGCGGACAACGGGAGCTGGGGGTTCAGCTCACAAGGGCCCATGGGTGAAGGGCATTAGGCGCGCACCGTTTCGTAAACGGTCTACAGCGCTTTGTTCTTGGTTCACGGTCAGCACACACAACGCTCTGGATTGTAGCCGATTCGCTCTGTCAACATGTGTGCGCTGTGAAGGACCGGTGAGGGGAATGGTTTGGGAGCGTGTCGCGGCGGCGCCGGAAAAAGTCCTGAAGTGTCGGCGCCGGCGGGCATTGTGTCCGGTTCATCCAATTCGCTCGGGTGCGGAGGTGGTGTGAACGGGGCGCGGTGTGTGAATAACCTTGAATTGAGTCCAATTTCACGGGCGGCTGACTTGCGGGCATTGCGCGCAGGCATTTCCCGTACCGATGCAGCCGGGAATTCGGCTCAGGCGGGCAGCCGGATGCGGAACCACGCCCCCCGGCGGCCGGGTTCCAGGGACACCGTGCCGCCGTGCGCGCTGACGATGGCCGCCACGACACTGAGGCCCAGGCCGTTTCCGCCGCCGGCGTCCGCCTGTCCCGCCGGGGGTGCCGCCTGCCCGCCGTGGACGAACCGTTCGAAGGCCGACTGGCGCAACTCGGCGGGTATGCCCGGTCCGTCGTCGATGACCTCGATGACCCGGAAGCCGTCCTCGGTGCCCAGGCCCAGAGCGGTGCGGGTGCCACCGGGCGTGTGATGCCGCACGTTCGCCAGCAGGTTGGCGACCGCCTGGTAGAGACGGTCCCGGTCACCGTGGACCCCGTGGGTGCCCGGCAGGATCGTGAGCCGGATCGGATGGTGCGGGGAGCAGGCCTGGGCGTCGGCCACCGCCTCGCGGCACAACTGCGCGAGGTTGACCGGTTCGCGACGCAGCGGCTGGCCCAGGTCGAGCCGGGCGAGCAGCATCAACTCGTCCAGGAGGCCCGACATGCGGCGGGTCTCGTCCGACATGCGGGCCATGACCAGGTCGAACTTCTCCACGTCGGTGAGCCCGCTGAGTCGGGCCAACTGGACATACCCGGATATCGCGGTGAGCGGATTGCGCAGCTCATGGCAGGCGGTCGCCACGAACGCCAGCAGGCGCTGCTCGGACTTGCGTCGTCGGTCGCGCTCCCTGAGCAGTTCGGCGCCGAGCCCGACGGCGAACAACAACGGCACGGAGAGCAGCGCCAGTTTGAGCAACGCTCCGGAACCAGGGGCGCGCAGCGTCGACATCGGCCCCATCGCTCCCAAGGTCGACGCGCCGACGTCGATCACGGCCACCCGCTCGCCGCGACCGGTCACGACCGGGTGGCGGTTCGTCGCGTACGCGGTGCCCGCCCCGACCGTCGGAGCCGGCCCTCGGCCCGGCGTAGGCCCGGTGGACAGGGCGAAGAGAACGACCACGAGGGACAGGACATGGACCGCCGCACGTCTGTACCGGGTCCGAGGCGGGGTCAGGAGCTGAGGCACCGGCATCGCGGCCTCCTCGCTGGTCTGTCGAAGGTACACCTCACCGCCCGTTCCAGGTGCCTTGCGCCAACACAACGAAATCAAGCCTTGCTTGGCGGCACGATACCCAAGCGCCTACTCGTGTCGGCAAGTCTCGCGTGATGAGGACGTTACAACGAGCTATGGGTGTCGACGACGACATAAAGCCAGGTGGGAAGGGCGGAGGCGGACATGGAGGCGTGGCGCCGCGGATTCGGGGCGGCACGGCACCGATCCTCCTGGCGCGGGAGCCCAGCCGACCGTACGTCCGGCAGTGAGGCACCCGCGGCCGCCTGCCCGCACGGCGGCTCTCGGAAGGAAAGCGCTGGTCAAAGGCGTCGTTGGGGCGCGGGGTGGACCGGCACGCGGTCCCCGGGGTCCCCGGCTGCCCCCCACGGCCGGATTGCAGGCAACACGCGCGTCCGTGACGCACTGCCGCTGCGTGGATCTAGGGGAATCCCTGGATTTCACCGGGATGCGTGGTGCCGGTCCGGCCCGTGTGCCGGGCCCTGCCGCGTCGGTCCGGATCAGGGCCGCTGCCCCGGTGAGGCGGTGTCGAGGAGCCGCCCTCTTCCCGTGGCGGGCAGACTGACACGGAACCACGCGCCCCGTTCGGACGGTTCGAGACCGATCGAACCGCCGTGTGCGGTGACCACCGCGGCCGCCACGCTCAGCCCGAGTCCGCGGCCGGGGCGCGGGGGCACCTGAGGATCCTTCGGCGTGGCGCTCGCCGCGCGGAAGAAGGGTTCGAAGATGCGGTCCCGCACGGACTCGGCCACGCCGGGGCCGTCGTCGATCACATCGATGACATGGCGGTCACCGTCCAGTCCCAACCGGACCTGGGCGGAGGTCTCCTCTGGGGTGTGGGCCAGCACGTTGGAGAGCAGGTTGTCGATCGCCCGCTGCAGCGTTAGCAGATCCCCCTTCACCCAGTGGGGGAAGGACTCCACCACGCAGCGCAGCGTGCGCGGAGTGCCCGGGGTCTGGGCCCGGGTCACCGCCTGATGGCAGAGTTGGGCCAGGTCCACAGGCCGTTGGTCGAGCACCCCGCCGAGCCCCAGCCGCGCCAGCAGCAACATGTCCTCGACCAGGCCGCTCAGGCGCTGGGACTCCTTCTGGACCTGCTCCATCGCCTGGTCCCGTCGATTCGGGTCGTCCAGTGCCCTGATCAGGGCCAGTTGCGTGTATCCGGTGATGGTGGTGAGAGGGGTGCGCAGTTCATGACTGGCGGCGTCCACGAGTTCGCACAGCCAGTGCTCCTCCCGACGCCGGCGCACCGAGTCCTCCTCGATGCGCCGCAGCAGGTAGTTGTACGTGTCGGCGGCGCTCCGCAACTCCCTGAGCGGGTGCGTCACGACCGGAACGCCCTCCGAGGGCTCGGCACGGCCCTCCGCGATCCGCCGGGCGTCACACGACATCTCGCGCACGGAGACGAAGGCCCGCCGACTGCCCCACAGGACGGCCAGGGAGAGGACGACGATCAGGGGGACGCCGGTGACGGTCTCGATGCCCACCAGCGTCCGCACAGTCGCCGCGTCCGCGCTCGTCGACCGCGCGGTCACCAGGTACGCGCCGTCCGGCAGCCGGTCCACGATCGCCCGGGCCGCTCGGCCCTCCACCGGCAGCGGGTGATCGGTGCCGGCCCGCTCACGCAACTGCTTCGCCGATTCCGGAAGGGAGTCGAGCAGGGTCGCGGGCCCCGTCGACAGACGTACGGCACCCCGGCCGTCGGTCACCAGGGACGCCGAGCCGTCCTGCGCCGGAGACAGGCCCCGCCCCGCACGCAGTGCCTCCAGCCGGAAGCGGTGGCTCTGGGTGATCTGCTCGTCGGTGCGCTCCCTCAGACGGTGCGCCAGTGCGGACGCGCAGTAGAGGTCGGCACCGAGCACACTGAGCGCCGCGATGACGAGGAAGCCCCAGGTGAGCCTGCGGACCGCGGACTTGGGGGCGGGACGGACCCGGGCGTCCCGGCCCTTGCGACGCCTCGGGGCGGCGCACGCGGCGGTGGACACCTCAGTCCTCCCTGACGGGCTCGGGAGGGGTCGACCGCACGAGATAGCCCGCCCCGCGAACGGTGTGTATCAGCGTCTGGTCGGTGTCGCCCAGTTTGCGGCGCAGGTAGTAGATGTACGTCTCGACGATTCCCGACTCCCCCCGGAAGTCGTAGCTCCACACGTGGTCCAGCATCTGTGCCTTGGAGATGACCTGGTCCGCGTTCTTCAGGAGATAGCGCAATAACGCGAATTCCGTCGACGACAGCTGCACGAGCTCGCCGTGCCGCCAGACCTCGCGCGTGTCCTGGTCCAGCTCCACCCAACCGGCGCGCAACCTGCGGCCGTTGACCGGCACGAGCTCACGTCCGCGGCGCATGACGGCCCGGATCCGGGCCACCACCTCGTTGAGGTCGAACGGCTTGGTGACGTAGTCGTCGGCGAGTTCGAGGCCCCGGACCTTGTCCTCCATCGCGTCGCGGGCGGTCACGAACAGGACGGGGGCATTGACGCCCGCGCCCCGCAGCCCCCGGCAGACCGCGAATCCGTCCATGTCCGGAAGGACGATGTCGAGCAGTATCACGTCCGGGGCACGGTGGGTCGCCAGGGCGAGAGCCTCGCTTCCCCGGCCGGCGGTGACGACCTCGAATCCGAGGAATTGCAGCGCCATGGAGAGCATGGAGGCGATGCTGGACTCGTCCTCCACGACGAGCACGGTCGTTTTCGAGGACGTGTCGCTCTGGTTCATCGTGTGCGCACCATGAAGTCGGTAAGAACCCATTGTTGTCGAGATCTGCCCGCGGAATCGAGGAAGACGGGATCACCTGCTGTCCTCGTCATGATGGCACAGGGATGATCCCGCAGATCGTTCTCCGATCGTGCTCTGAGGAGACTTTGATGTACCTCTGAAGTTCGTGGACTTTGCTCTCCCGACATGACCACATACGCGGAGGCCGTACCTGACCTTCATCCTCTCTTCACCCCGGAGGGGATCGAGGATGTCGACGAAGGACGCCGCAGAGTCCGGTGGGAGATCTTCTCGGCGCTGACCGAGGTGGTGTCCGGCCAAGGGGACTGGAGCTGGCAGAGCGCGGCTCGTATCCGTGCGGAGGGGCGGGCGTGGGCGCGACGCGGCCGCTCGCTCGACGAACTGCTCGGCATGGTGGGCGGCTTGACCCGCCATCTCATCAACCGGTGCACGGTGGGCGCCCGCGACACGGACGCCCTGACCCACGAGGTGATGGTGCTGCGGCTCGGCGACGCCGGCCGACTCGTGGCCCGGGAGCTGAACTGCGGCTTCTTCGAGGTGGGGACCGGCGGTGAGTACGAGCCGGAGCCTCCCCGGGAGGAGGTCCCCGCGCACCCCACCCAGGAGGTGGCGGGCACGGCCCGGGCGCTGCTGGCCGTGCGCGCCCTGTCCTGCACGATCGCCGACATCGACCGCGTCTTCCGAGGTCTGGCTGCCGCGGTGGTGCCGGTCTCCGACGAAGGGGCCCACGTGCTGCTGACGGCGGCCTCTCAGGAAGAGGCCGTCGCCCTCGCCCGCGAAGCACACAAGGATCTCCCGGGCGACGTCTGGATCGCGGTGCACTGGCAGGACCCGTCCGTCCGCGCGTCGGACGCAGGGGCGGAACAGGAGGCGGGCGGAGTGACGGTCGCCGACGGGATCTGCGCCACGCTCCTCGCCCTCGACTGTCCGCCCGGGGTGTACGGCCTCGACGACGTCCTGGTCGAGTACGGCGCGGCGGAGACCCCGGCCGTTTCCGAGCGGCTGCTCAAAATGGTCGAGCCGTTGAACGAGCAGCCCGTCCTCTGGGACACCCTGACCGCCCTCATCGCCGCCGACGGTGTCCGTCACCGCGCCTGTGAGCGGCTGGGCATCCACCGCAACACACTCGACCGGCGCCTTCAGCGGATCGGCCTGCTCACCGGCCAGCGCCTCGACGGGCTGCGTGGCCTGTGCACCCTGCGAGCGGCCCTCGCCGTCGCCGCCGTCACCCGGTTCCAGCGCAGCGCGGGTCTGACCTGGTCCGAACCGACGGCTACGACGGACGCGTCGGACCCCTGGGACCCCTCTGTCGTCGGCGACCACGCTGCCGTCGCGGACGGTCCGCCCGCCCCCGCCGCGGTCGCGCCCCGCCCTCTCATCCCGGCTCCCCGAGGCATGTCCCTCCCGTCGCCGCTGCACACGGCGGCCCACCAGGTCCGAGCCCGCCACGGCGCGCCCCAGACCGCCACGGCCTAGCTCCCTCCTGAACGGCGCGAAAGCCCGCCACGACGGACGCCGCTCTGGCGATGTGCTGGTGGCGGAAGGCGCCTGCCCGCACCATGTGCCGTGACGGCTGAGGCAGGGCGGTGGTACCACCGTGGATCTGATCCATCTCTCGGATGGTGACAACCGCTTCCGAGTAAGAGTGCTGGGCCGTCGTATGCCAGGGGTGCTGCCACTCCACGACCTACTCGATGCGGAGGTCCTCATCGAGAGCGGCTTTGTGAACGGTCGCTCGGCACTGTCGCTGTCTCCCAAGGACCTGGCCGGCTGGTCGGAGGCTCTGGACACACTTGCCGCCGGCGGTGACGTCTGCCGGACGGACGACGACCGCAGCCCTGACATCCAGGTGCGGGCGCTCAACGAAGAGCACGGGACGCCCGCCGTGCGCTGATCCAGCCCTCTTCGAGACACAGGGGATTCTGCCAGTCGGCGCAAGCAGATGAGTGCGCATCCGAGGGTGAGGAAGACTTCCACGAGGTCCTGCTCGGCGAGCTCCACCAAGACCGGACCGCCCGCCGCGGCATCGAGCGCGGCTCCGACATCCACGGGTCTCGGTCCACTCAGCCAGGCGCCGCCAGCAGGTCATCCCCGAACCGAGGCCGAGTGCCCACGGCAAGTGGTCCCAGGCGATCCCAGTGTGCGGGACGAGCAGGATGCCCTGGAACACCAGCCGGTCCGGATGCCGTTCGCGCCCTGATACCGGGTGCGACGCTCCACCTCGGGCGGCAGCGGCGCGATGACCGCCCACAACTAGTCGTCGACATCCCACGGCTTCGGCCGCCTCATGAGGAGTTCCCGGCCAAGCCCGACACCCCGAGGCCCAGGGCCCCATACCGGTTCATGGTCGACGCAATACCACTCCTTGACCTTTTTCGGTCAGAGCTGAAGATTTCCCTAGCGACCGGCCCCCCATGATGGGGGCGCCTGCCGGTGTGGCATGCGCACGCCCGCCTGGAGAGATCGAATGAAGAACACAGCAGTCGGCCGCCCCTATCACCGCGCCATCACCCCGGCCGAGTGGACCTATCTCGGTCTGCCCATGCCCCAGGACATCCAGTATGTGATCGAGGGCGAGGGCGACCTTTCCCCGGACGACGTGATCAGGGCCGTCGGCCTCGCCTCGGAGGCGTCACCCGGCACACGGCTGGTCCGAAAAGGCAAGCTGTGGGTGGACAGCGGGGTCAGCCCGGCCGTGCGGGTCATGGACCGCCCCCTGGACCGGCGACACCTGGACTGCCAGGCCCTCCAGGCCCACGCCGGCCGGCGCGGCACACCCCTGGAAGTGCTGCTGTTCCCCGGCGACCCGGCCTCCGTCGTGTTCAGGGGCCGGCACGAGGTGACCGACGCCCGCGGCCTCGCCCTGTGGGTCGAGGACGTCTTCCGCGTCCTGCGCGGGCAGGAGCCCGTGGGCGCGGCGGCGACCCTCAACAGCACGCAGTTCCTCGAGGCCCTGCATCCGCAGGGACTGCCCCCGATCCCACCCGGCGCCGGTGCCCTGAAGTGGCCGTCCCCGCTGGGCCGCCTGCCAGGAGGCAGCCGCAAGGTGATGTGGCGCAACAGGACCGTCGACGGCACCCACCCGGCCGCCACCGCCAAGGTCGCCGCGGCACTCGCGGCCGCATACGGGCCGCAGGGGAGAGGGAGCTTCTTCGTCCCGGTGGACCTGCGCCGCCACGCTCCGGACATCCGCTCCACGGCGTGGCTGTCGCAGGCGGTGATCCTCGACGTCGACAGCGGCGACGACTGGGAGCACATCCACCGCAGACTCCTCGCGGCGCTGGCCGACGGCGAAGAGGTCGCCCTGCGCACCGAGCCGAACATGATGCGGATGCCGAGGGCGGCCATCCGGCTGCTCTCCAAGGCCGTCGCCCGTGCGGCCGCCCGCTCGGACCGCTACTCGGGGCTGGCCTTCGTCACCCACCTCGGCAGCTTCGACCTCGCCGACTTCTCCACCGACGGCTTCCGCGCCACCGCGATGTACACCCTGGGCGGCACCGGCCCCGGCGCTCCTCCGGCCGTCGACCTGATGGACTCCGGCGGCCGCACCGAGGTCACGGTCTCCTGGCTGGACGGCCCCGGCGTGGCGCAACGCGCGGAGGCGCTGCTCGACACGGTGGAGGAGGCGCTCTCGCCGTCCCGGAACCGTCATTGGGACGGCAACCTGACCGACCACGCGGTGCGCACCGAGAGCCTGATGGAGCTCATCCGCGCCCAGGTACGGCAGGTGCCGGACAAGGTGGCGCTCACCGGGCCCGAGGGCGACGTCACGTACGACGAGATCAGTCGCCGCGCCGACGCCGTGGCCCATGAACTGCACCGCCTCGGCGTGGGCCCGGGCTCCGTCGTGGGGCTGCTCGCCGACCGCACGGTAGCGGCCGTCGCGGGCATCTGGGGAGTCCTCCGGGCCGGGGCGGCGTTCCTTCCCCTGGACCCGTTGCACCCGGACCACCGGCTCGCCGACGTCCTGGCCGATGCGGGCGTGCGCCACTGCCTGGTCCAACAGGGGTACGAGGGACGGGACCTCTTCCCGTCCGGCTGCGTACCGCTGCCGCTCGACGACCTCTCCCGAGCCAGGCCCGACCAGGCCGCATTCCACGACGTCCGGCCGCGGCCCGACGATCTGGCGTACGTGATCTACACCTCCGGATCGACCGGCCGGCCCAAGGGCGTGCTGATCGAGCACGGGAACCTGCTGAACTATCTGCACTGGGCCCTGGACATGTTCCGGATCGGCCCGGAGACCAGACTCACCCTGATGACCTCGCTGTCCTTCGACGTCTCCATGACATCGCTCTTCGGGCCGGGCATGGTGGGCGGGACGATCGTGCTGGTGCCCGACCGCATCAACCACCTGACGCTGCGCAGACTGCTGGAACGATCCGGCGCCACCATGCTCAACCTCACCCCCTCCCACCTCGATCTGATCGGCCAGCTGGACCTCAGTCCCACCGACTGCACCGGCGTGATCATCACCGGTGAGCAGCTCCGGGTGGAGGTCGCCGCCCGGGCGCAGCGGATGTTCGGGCAGAAGTGCCGGATCATCAACCAGTACGGCCCGACCGAGGTCACCGTCGGCTGCACCGCCCATGTCTTCGACGAGGCCAGGGACGGCGGCGCGACCGCGGTGCCGATCGGGCTCCCCGGGTACAACTCCTCGGTGTACCTGCTCGACGAACGGGGTCGCTTCGTCGAGCCCGGCGAGACGGGGGAGATGTACCTGGGCGGCGCCCAGCTGGCACGCGGCTATCTGGGCCGTCCCGACCTGGACGCCGAGCGGTTCGTCCGGCTGGCCGACGGCACCAGGGTGTACCGGACCGGGGACCTGGCCACCGTCCTGCCCTCGGGCGACCTCGCGTACGTCGGCCGCAACGACGACCAGGTCAAGGTGCGCGGCAACCGGGTCGAGCCCGCCGAGGTGGCGCGAGCGCTGGAGCGGCATCCCGCGGTGGAGCGCGCCGTGGTGGTGGCCAGGACCCGGCCCGGTGGGACGGGCAAGACGCTCTGCGCGTACGTCATCCCCCGTTCCCACGTCACCGCGAAGGAACTGGAGGAGCACACCGCAGGGCTGCTGCCGCCCTACATGGTGCCGGCGGCGTTCGTCACCGTCTCCGAACTGGCCTACACCGTCAGCGGAAAGGTGGACGCCCGTGCGCTGCCCGATCCCTTCGCCACCGAGGGCGGCCCGACGGCGGGTACGGCATCCGCGACCTCCGACCCGGTCACCCGGGCCGTGGCCGAGGTCTGGTCGCGGGTCCTCGCCATCCCCCCGGAGCGACTGGACGAGCAGGCCGACTTCCACCGGCTGGGCGGGGACTCCCTGGCGCTGCTCTCCATGCTCGCCGGAGTCAGCCGTGATCTTCTGGCCCAGGGCGGAGAGGAGGCGTTCATGGCGAACCTCCTCACGATCATCGACAAACCGACCCTGTCCCACGTGGCCCAACTCGCCCGCACCGCAGGAGCCGGCACCTGAGGGACCAACCATCTGGGGATGTACGTATAGAGAATCTGTGTTTCTACCGATGCGTCCCTGACACCCGTGCCGTTTCCTTGCGCTCATGACGACACCTGGCGTGAAAGAGCAGATGCCGAAGAATGTGAGACTGGCGCTGGTGGGGGTATGGGTCCAGGCCGTGCTGAACCTGGCGGCGGGCTCCCTGTTGCCGGCCGTGGCGAACGACGCGGCGGACGTGTCATCGTCATCGAGGCGCTGAGCCTCCTCAGCGGCGCGCTGGGCCTGCTTCAGGGCGGCGGAGTCTCGGTTCTGCCGGGCATCGCCTTCGCCCTCGCCGTGCTGCGGGGCTTCAGCTCCACGGAAGCAAGGAACTGGTTCGACCGGTGAGGTCCCACGCCCTGCGCCCCTCTCGCGCGGGGCCGAGCGTGCTCCGACCACTTCACCACATCAACAGACCCTGTCATAAGGACAGTTCGGCAGAGCCGTCCGACCTCGTCTTGGGGGAATCACATGCGTATACACACCGCGGCCACCGTCCTTTCCGGCGCCGTCGTACTCTCGGCGCTCGTCCTTCCGGGTGCCGCCGAGGCGGCGGAGCACCCGGCTGCGGCGAAGGATCTCGCAGCCACCGCCTCGCAGCGCGTCCAGCCGCGGGACGCGCTGGGCGGCACCACCTTCAAGGACGGGGTCGTCAACAACGGCAAGGACATCGTTCTCGGCGTCACGGGCAAGAAGGCCGTCCCGGTCACCTTCACCGCCTTCGACGAGGAAGGCGTGGCCATCACCCAGGCCTTCCTGTGGCAGGGCACCGACAGTTCGAGCACGGACACCATCACCGGCGGCCTGGAGTCGGACGCCTACCCCACCTGCACGGAGACCCCGGTCCAGGACGGCTACAGCTACCGCTGCAAGACGGTCTTCACCATCGACCCCGCGGTCGACTTCAAGGACGGCAACGGCACCGCGGGCACCTGGAAACTCTTCCTCGGCGCCTACGACCTCTACGCGAACGCCAGTTACGACGACGACGTCGCCAGGACCAGGATCAAGCGTGCCGCCAAGGTGACCGCCAACGCCTCCCCGGAGCCGGTGAAGAAGGGCAAGACCATCAAGGTCACCGGCAAGCTGAGCCGCGCCGACTGGACCAAGGGCAAGTACGCGGGATACGCGGCCCAGCCGGTGCAGTTGCAGTTCCGCAAGAAGGGCAGCAGCACCTACACCACCCTCAAGACGGTGAAGACCAGCAGCACCGGCGCCCTGAGCACCACCACCAAGGCCGGCTCCGACGGCTACTACCGCTTCGTCTACGCCGGCACCGGCACGACCGGCGCCGCGACGGCATCCGCCGACTTCGTCGACGTGAAGTAGGCAGCTTCCCGTCGAGACCGCGGTGGCCGGTGCGCTGAGGCTCACCGGTCGCCGCCGACGGCACCCGGACGGAGCTCAGTCCCGCTCCGCGCGGCCCTCCCCGAAACGGCTCCCCGCGCGGCGGCGGGCCATCAGCGCGGCCAGGGCGGTACGCGAGGAGACCCCGGTCTTGCGGAAGGCGCGGGAGACATGCGTCTCGACGGTACGCCGGCTGACGTAGAGCCGGTCCGCGATGGCCTGGCTGGTGAGCCCCTGAGCCACCAGTTCGGCTATCTCCAGCTCCCGGGCGGTCAGAGCGGCCAGCCGCTCGGTGAGCTCGACGCGGTCCTGAGAACCGTACGCGGCCTCGGAGCCGCCACCGGGCGGACGGGTGGCGTCGGCGAGGCCGACCAGCAGTGCGCTGCCGCCCGCCTCGGCGAGCCGGCGCCCCCTGATCCAGGCGTACGTGCCGTCCCGGCCGCGGCCCGCCGCCGCTTCCAGTGGGGCGCCGAGCAGCAGGGAATACGCCTCCCAGAAGACCGCGTCGCAGCGGGCGCTCTCGGCCGCTGCCTCGGCGAACAGGTCCGCCGCCGCTGCCGTGTCCCCCTGCGCCAGCGGCAGATGGGCGCTGCTGCGCAGCGCGGACGCCCGCTGCATCGGCAACCCCAGTTGCTCCGCCTCCTTACGTGCCCGCTCGGCCCAGCCCCGGGCCTCCTCGGACCTGTCCGTCACCAGTGCGGACGTGACCAGGATCTCCAGGTAGAGCGGCCGCATCGAGGGCTGGATCCGCTGCAGTTCGGGACCACCCGCCTGGAGCATCGCGTCCCGGGCGCGAACCGGGTCGCCGGCCATGAGCGCCGCCCAGGCGTAGATGCACCAGGCCGTGGACGCCCACCAGCCGACCCCTGTGCCGGCCGCCGCCACCGCCTCCTCGGCGACGGCGAGAGGGCGCGGATCGTCCGGGGGGCAGGCGGCGACGAGCGCGGCGGCCTTACTGGCCAGCACGAACGCGAGCAACTGGTCGCTGCCGATCCCGCGGGCGATGTCCTCGGCCTGCTCGGCGAGTTCCAGAGCCGAGGAGACCCGGCAGGTCTGGACCCGGACATGGGACAGACACAGCAGCAGATGCGGCACCACATACAGCTGGCCGCTGCGGCGGGCGATGTCGAGCCCGCGCTCCGCGTGCCGCTCCGCGTCCGGGTAGTGCTCCAGGAAGGCCTCCGCCCAGCCGAGCCGGGCCAGGGGTTCGCACAGCGCGGTGAGGTCGTTGTCGGGCAGGGAGTCGACCAGGGCTGCGGCCTGCCGGGCGAGTCGGTGCGCCGCGGTCATGTTGCCCTCGTACGCCTCCCCCAGGGCGGCGACGGCGAGGACGCCCGCCTCTCCGACCTCGTCCCCCGTGGACCGGGCCGCCGCGAGCGCCGCCTCGACCTCATGACGCACCCGGGCGTACGAGGCGTCGCTGTCCTGGGGCGCGGCCGAGCCGAGCTCCAGGCCGAGCCGGACGACGTCGGCCGGTGCGGGGCCACGGGCCAGCTCCCGGCGCAACAGCGCGACGGCCTCGGTGCAGCGACCCAGATGACGCTCCACCAGCGCGCACAGCACGACCGCGCGCACTCTCAGGCCCTGGTCCTCGCCGGTGACCGGGCCACCGGGTGACCGCCGCGGCGTGGCGATCAGCTCCTGGAGCAGGTCGCGGCTCTCGCGCAGACCACCGCACGCGGCCAGGGCGCGAGCCCGCCTCAGCATCAACTTCCGCCGCCGGGGGTCGTGTTCGGGCGTGTGCGGAAGATGACGCAGTACCACGTCGAGCCAATGGGCGCAGCTCGCCGGGGCCGTTCGGGCGGTTCGTGCGGCGGCCTCCTCGAGCACGGCCACCGCTGCCGGGTCCCAGGCGGTCAGCGACCGTTCCACATGGTGGGCCCGCTCGGCGGCGGAGGCACCCGCGCGGGCCAGTTCCCGCGCGGCCAGCCGGTGGATCTCGACGCGCCGCAGGAAGGGCGTGCTTTCGTGGACGAGGGTCCGCACGACCGGATGACGCAGGGTCAGCACGCCCTGCGGGGCCGAGCGCAGCAGGTCGCGGCGGGTGAGAGCGTCGACGTCGGCGGTGAACGCGGCGCCGGAGCAGCCGGTCACCCGGCTCACCATCGCCGGGGTGGCGTGCTCGCCCAGTACCGCCACGGCCTCGACGATACGGCGCCGGGAGGGGGCGAGCACGGTCAGTTCGTCCAGCAGCAGGGTGCCGAGCCCGGGCGGCGCGGAGGACTCGGGCGTCGCCCTCTCACGGTGGGCTTGAAGGAGGGTCAGGAAGTAGAAGGGGTTGCCCTCGCTCGCGGCGTACAGCGCGGCGGTCTCGGCGGGCGGCAGGCCGGGCCCGGCCAGTTCGGCGCAGTCGCGTGCGCTCAGCGGTCTCAGGCCGACTCTGACCACCGTGCCGGTGTCGAGTCCTCGGGTGAGCCGGGCGGCGAGGGACTCGGGACTCTGGCGGTCACGCCGGGTCACGGCCAGGACGACGGGGGCGTGCAGGGGATGGCGTACCAGATGGTCCAGCAGCTCCAGTGACGCCGGGTCCGCCCAGTGCAGGTCGTCGAGGGCCAGCAGCAGCCCGGACGGGGCGGCGAGCCGGGCGAGCAGGACGGCCGTGGACCGGTGCAGTCCGAAACGGTCGACGGCGCCGCTGCGCTGAAGCAGCGGCGCCACCGCCTCGACCTCCGGGAAGCCGTCCAGGACGTGCGGGTCCAGGTGGGCGAGCGCGTCGGTGAACACCTGGAACGGCACCTGCCGCTCGTACTCCGTGGCTCTGCCGCGCAGTACCGTCATTCCGCGCCGACGCGCCCCTGCGCAGACCTCGCCGAGCAGCCGGCTCTTGCCGATGCCGGCCTCACCGGTGATGTCGACGAGCCGGGAACGGCCGCCGTCACGGAACTCCCGCCCCCTCGCCCCGCCGCGCGCGTCGGCTGCCGCACGATCGAGCAGCGCGTCGCACCGGGCCAGTTCGACGGAGCGCCCCAGCAATGGTGCCCCGCCCCCGCCGTCCCCAACGACCGCGTCCGCTCCCACGGTTGCCCCCTTGTCTTTACAATCCCCTTGAGCATCATTCTCTCCCGATGATCGCCGCAACCGCCGCGTCGACGAACCGGAACGAACGGATCCCGAAGGGCGAGCGCCAGCCGAGCGAAGGCTCCGCCGATACCGGCGGGGCTTTCCGCTGACCTACGATGCCGCGGTGAAGTTCGTGATGGTGCCGGGCGGTTGGCAAGGCGGGTGGGTGTTCGACGCGGTGGCTGCCGAGCTCCACCGAGACGGTCACCACGTCGAGGCGGTGACCTTGTCGGGGCTGGAGTCGGACGGTCCGGTCGATGTGGAGCGTCCGCCGAACCTCGACACCCATGTCGACCAGGTGGCCGACGTCATTGCACGGGGCGACGGAACGCCCGTCGCACTGTGCGGGCACAGCTACGGCGGGATGGTGATCGCCGGTGTCGCGGATCGGCTCGGCGACCGCCTCGATCAGCTCGTCTTCATCGACGCCTACGTCCCGGACGACGGGGATTCGTGTTGGTCTTTGACCAGCGACAGCTTCCGGGAGCTGTTCATGGCCGGCGCCCGCGCCGACGGTCGATGGGTAGCGGTCCCCGAAGGACTCGACCCTCGCGCGCGACCGCACCCGCTGGCGAGCTTCGTCCAGTCGATCAGGCTGGGAGGCGACCGCGGTCACGCGCTCGGGCGAACGTACATCAGTGGTGGCGCGTGGCCGGGCAGCCCGTTCGTGAGCCTGACCGAACAGTTGCGCGAGGACCCGGGCTGGCGGGTTCACGAGATTCCCGTCGGCCACAACATCGCCCGCCGTGACCCGCACAACCTCGCGGCCGTCCTCCGCGCATTGCCGCCCTCGTCGAGGTGAACGGCGACCACCCAGCCCGGAAGCGAGAGGTGCGCGCGGGGCGACCGTCCTGGGCCGCCCCGGCGTATTCAGTGCTGGGCCGGCCCGGGTGGGCCCGGCCCGGGTCACCAGGTCACGGGCAGTTTCGAGAGGCCGTGGACGGCGCGGCCCTCGAAGCCGTGGGTTTCCGCGGGCGGGCCGGTCAGGTGGAGGGTGGGCAGGCGGGCGAAGAGCATCGGCAGGGCGGTCTGGAGTTCGGCGCGGGCGAGTGACTGGCCGAGGCAGTGGTGCGGGCCGTGGCCGAAGGCCAGGTGCTGGCCGGCGTCCCGGGTGAGGTCGAGGGTGTCGGGGTCGCCGAACACCGCGGGGTCGCGGTTGGCCGCTTGGAGGGCGACCACCACACCCTCGCCGGCGCGGATGGTCACCCCGCCGATCTCGACGTCCTCGACGGCGATGCGGCGCAGCCCGATGTGGACGACGGTGAGGTAGCGCAGGAGTTCCTCGATCGCGCCCGGGACGAGGTCGTCGTCGGAGCGCAGCGCGGTCAGCTGGTCGGGATGGCGCAGCAGGGCGACGACGCCGAGCGAGAGCATGCTCGCGGTCGTCTCGTGCCCGGCGATGAGGAGCTGGACCAGCATGCCGGCGGCCTCCGCCGCAGTGGCCTCGCCGGTGGTGACCCGCTCGACGGCGAGCTTGCTGATCAGATCGTCGCCGGGTTCCCGCGACTTGGCTTCCAGCAGCTCCTGGAGGTAGCCGAAGAGGGCTGCCCAGCCGCCCCGCATCGCCTCCGGTCCGGCCGAGACGGTGGCGAAGGCGGCGGCGTGCCGGTGGATGAACTCCCGGTCGCTGTACGGCACTCCGAGCAGTTCGCAGATGACGAGGAGCGGCAGCGGGAGGGTGAAGTGTTCCACCAGGTCGGCCGGCCGCTCCTGCTTGACCAGGCCGTCGAGGAGTTCGCCGGTGATCCGCCTGATGGCCGGCCGCAGTTGCTCGATGCGGCGGAAGGTGAACTCGGGGATCAGCATGCGGCGCAGCCGGGTGTGGTCCGGCGGGTCCATGGCGAAGAGCTGGCCAGGGGTGGGCGGTGGGGGCGTCGGCTGGAGACCGGGGAAGCCGGGGCGGGCGTTTCGCGCGCTGAAGCGCGGATCGCCGAGGACGGCACGGGCGTCCTCGTGCCGGGTGACGAGCCAGGGGTGGGTGTCGCCCCACAGGGAGATCCTGGCCAGCGGCCGCTCGGTGATCCAGCGCCCGTACTCGGCGGCGGGGTCGAGGAGGGGGCGGTGGCGGGGGAGGGGAGGTGGGGTGGTGTCCGTCGTGTGCATGGTGGGGGGTCTTCCGGTGGTCGGGGGATCGGAGGGCGATCGGGAGGCGATCGGGGGAGGCGTGATCGGAGAGTGATCCGACTGCGGACGCGGGGGGCGCGATCGGCAGTCAGCCGGTGATGCCGGCCAGGCCGAGGAGCAGGTCCTTGACCTCGGTCGCGGCGATCCTGTCGCGCGCGGGGCCGGGCCTTGAGCACAGCAGGACGGGGCTGTCCTGCGGGTCCTCGGGGAGCCGGCCGTGGCTGCCGCGGACGCCCGAGGGGTCCAGCGGGACGGTCCGGATGCGGTAGCGCAGGCCGGCCTTCTTGCGCGCGACCTGGCCGAGGGCGCGTGCCTTGACGCCGGGGACGGCGGGGTCGTAGAGGAGTTCGGCGGGGTCGTAGCCGGGTTTGCGGTGGATCTCGACCTGGCGGGCGAAGTCCGGGGCGCGCTCGTCGTCCAGCCAGTAGTAGTACGTGAACCAGGCGTCGGACTCCGCCACCGCGACCAGTTCGCCCGAGCGTTCGTGCGCGAGCCCGTGCCGGGCCTTGCCCTGCTCGTCGAGCACCTCGTCCACCCCGTCGAGTCCTGCGACGATCTCGGTGGTCTTGGCGAGGTCGGCGGGGTCGCGGACGTAGACATGGGCGATCTGGTGGTCGGCGACCGCGAAGGCGCGGGACGTCATCGGGTCGAGGTACTCCATGCCGTCCTGGGTGTGGACCTCCAGCAGTCCGGCCCGGCGCAGTGCGCGGTTGATGTCGACCGGGCGGGACGCGGGCGCGATGCCGTACTCGCTGAGGATCACGACGGTGGCGTCCTCGCGGCGGAAGTGTTCCAGGAGGGGGCGCAGCGCGTCGTCGAGGCGGCGGGCCTCGCGCGCCGACTGCGGCGAGCCGGGGCCGGTGCGCTGGGGCTCGTAGTCCAGGTGCGGTACGTAGACCAGCGTCAGGTCGGGGCGGTGCTCGTCGAAGATCTGGCGGGCGGCGGCGAGGATCCACTGGGTGGAGGGCAGGCCCGCGTTGGGCCCCCAGTAGGTGAAGAGGGGGAACGTGCCCAGTCTGCTGGTGAGTTCGTCGTGCAGCGCGGGCGGCCGGGTGTAGCAGTCGGGTTCCTTGCGGCCGTCGGAGTAGTACACGGGGCGGGGGGTGACGGTGAAGTCCACGTCGGCGCCCATGGCGTACCACCAGCAGACGTTGGCGACCGTGTAGTCGGGCCGGGAGCGGCGGGCGGCGTCCCAGAGCTTCTCGCCGCCGACCAGGGCGTTGTGCTGGCGCCACAGCAGGACCTCGCCGAGGTCGCGGAAGTACCAGCCGTTGCCGACGACACCGTGCTCGGAGGGCGGAGCGCCGGTGAGGAGGGTGGACTGCACGGAGCAGGTCACGGCGGGCAGAACGGTGTCCAGCCGGGCCTGGAAACCCTGTTCGGCGACGGCGGAGACGGCCGGCATGTGGCGCAGCAGGCGGGGTGTGAGGCCGACGATGTCGAGGACGACGAGTCGTGTCATGTGACGGGCTCCTTTCGGGGGCGGGCGGGGCCGGCTGCCGCGACGAGGCCGAGTTCCTCGAACCGGTCGCGGGACCAGGCCAGTTCGGCGGCGATCCCGGCGACCAGGCCCTCACGGTTACGCGGCCGCAGCTGTTCGGGCAGGACGGACCAGGTGTAGGTCTCCACCTCGACGTGGTCACAGACCGCTTGCGGACCGCCGAGCAATTCCCGCAGGGCGGTGGTCAGTTCGGCAGCCGTGGTGCTCAGGGGAGGTTCGGGTGCGGCGTGCAGCGGCGCGTGGAAGTGCACCCGCCAGGGGGCGCCGGGGTCGAGGCCGCCGGCCAGGGCGTCCGGGAGGTCGTCCACTCCGCTGACGCTGTCGCTGCCGCGCGGGACGGTGCGCGTCTGGTGCAGGAAGCGGGGTTCGGCGAACCGGGCGAGGGCCCCGCGTGCTTCGGGATCGGCGGGGTCGTCGGCCTGGAGGGCGCTGGAGGCCTGCACCTTGACGACCGGGAGGCCGGCGTCGGCGAGGCGGCGCAGTGCCCGCGCCGGGTTCTCGAACTGCACGGCGAGATGGCAGGTGTCCAGACAGACACCGAGCCGTTCGGGGTCCAGCCCGCCGAGCTCACGGGCTGCCTGGATGGTGTTCTCCACCACGCAGCCCGGCTCCGGTTCGAAGCCGACCCGGATCGCACGACCCGTCTCACGCTCCAACTCAGCCATTTGTAGGGCAAGTTGGTCCAGTGCTCGACGTGCGGTGTCGCGCGCCTCCGTCGGCCAGGGGGTGCGCCAGGCCAGCGGGAGGGTGGAGACACTGCCGCGCCGCGCGTCGTCGGGGAGCAGCCCGGCGAGGACCCGGGCGCAGTCGACGGTGTAGTGCAGCCGGGCGGGGTCGGTCCAGTCGGGACGGTAGACGTCCTTCTTGACCACCTCGCGGTGGAAGCCCTCGTAGGGGAAGGCGTTGAGGGTGACGGTCTCCAGGCCGCGGGCGGTCAGCTCGGTGCGCAGCCGGCGTACGGCCCCGGGCCGGGCGGACAGCTCGGTGACCACGTCCCGGGCCAGCCACAGCCCGATGCCGAGCAGATCGGCGCCGAGTGCCTCCCGGACCGGCTCGGCGTGGGAGGCGAGCTGGCGTACCACCCCGTCCAGGTCCTCCGCCTGGTGGACGTTGCTGCAGTAGGCGAGGTGGACGGTGGTGCCGTCGCCGTGTCGGAAGCGCAACTCGGGCTCACTCCCCGCCGCGTTTGACGGAGTTGCCCTCGAACAGGGCGCTGTCGTCGGCCTTGACGTCCTCGAGGTCGAGCCGGCCGCTCTGCCCGTAGAACGCCACCGGGTTGCGCCACATCACCTGGTCGACGGTGTCCTCGTCGAAACCGGCGGCCAGCATCGCGTCGGCGGTCTTCCGGGTCTTCAGGGGGTCGCTGCGGCCCCAGTCGGCGGCGGAGTTGACCAACATCCGCGCCGTACCGTGCTCTTGGAGGATCCGCACCATGCGGTCCTCGCTCATCTTGGTGTCCGGGTAGATGGAGAAGCCCATCCAGCAGCCGCTGTCGGCCACCATGGCGACGGTGAGTTCGTTGAGGTGGTCGACGAGGACGTGCTCGGGCGGGATCCCGGACTCGCGGACCACGTCGAGCGTGCGGCGGGTACCGGCGGCCTTGTCGCGATGCGGGGTGTGCACCAGCACCGGCAGTCCGTGCTCGACGGCGAGGGCCAGCTGACGGGCCAGCGCCTCGTCCTCCTCGGGCGTCATGGAGTCGTAGCCGATCTCCCCGACGGCCACCACCCCGTCCTTGGCGAGATAGCGCGGCAGCACGTCCAGCACCCCGGCGCAGCGCGGGTCGTTGGCCTCCTTCGGATTGAGGGCGATCGTGCAGTGGTGCCGGATGCCGAACTGCGCGGCGCGGTACGGCTCCCAGCCGAGCAGCGCGTCGAAGTAGTCGGTGAAGCTGTCCACGGAGGTGCGCGGCTGGCCGAGCCAGAACGACGGCTCGACCACCGCCCGGACCCCGGCCGCGTACAGGGCCTCGTAGTCGTCGGTGGTGCGGGAGGTCATGTGGATGTGGGGGTCGAAGATACGCATCAGACGGCTCCTGCGGGTGCGGTGGCGGAGAAGGCGGCCAGGGCCCGTACGGCCGCGTCACGGCGGTCGGGATGGGAGGACTCGGTCTCGGCGGGCAGCCCGGAGGCCTCCAGCGTGCCGGGGTGGGCGCGGACGACCGGCCAGACGTCGGCCGGGACGTCACGGCCCGCGGCGACCCGCTCATGGGCGAAGTCGACCAGCATGCGGGCGAGTTCACGGTCGGCGCGCTCCGCCATTCCGGCGACCCGGGCGAGCGGGATGCCGCAGAAGACGCTCTTCAGCACGGCCTGCCGGTAGCTTCCGTCGTCCAGATGGCGGGCGGCGTACGGTCCGAGGGCCGCCTCGATCAGGTCGGTGTCGTTGCTCCGCAGGGCCGCCCGCACCAGGGGCAGCCCTCGATCGGCGAAGGTCGCGTCCGTTTCCTCCAGTAGGTCCAGGGAGCGCAGCACCGCCCGTTGCTCGGCACCGTCGCCGTACCGGTGCAGGGCGGTGATCTCCTCCACGAGCGCCGTGCCGCTGAGCGGCAGCGCGGCGAGCAGCCGGGCGCGGGCGGCGTCCGCCACCGTCCAGCCGGCGATCAGCGGGCCGCGCCCGCAGTGCCGGCCCACAGCAGGGAAGATGCCGCGAACGGCCGCCGGATCCGCGCCCACCCGGGCGACCGCGTCGGCCAGCCAGGCCGCCGCGCCCGCGGTTAGCCGCTGATCGAGGGCGATCGGGATGCGTGGGTCCACGACACATGCCTCCTATGTCGGATATGCATACGGCGACAGCCGTATCGGGAAAGGAAGTGACGAACCATTGGACAGGAGGGAGCCGTCAGCGCGGCTCGGCGGCCCGCAGGAACTCCAGTGAGCGCCGGGCGACTTCGGGGGCGTTCAGCGACGCGCCCTGGATCTCCACCGAGACGGGGCCGTGATAGCCGGAGGCCTTCAGCGCTGCCAGGACGGGTGGGAAGTCGATCTCGCCCGTGCCGAGTTCGAGGTGCCGGTGCACCCCGCGCCGCATGTCCTCGATCTGCACGTTGACCAGGTGCGGTGCCGCCAGCGCCACGCAGTCGAGCAGGGGCGCTTCCTCGACGCAGTGGGCGTGGCCGATGTCGAGCGTGACACCGAACAGATCGGGTTCGCCGAGGCGGTGGCGCAGATCCAGCACCCGCTGCACGGTGTCGACGAACATGTACGGCTCGGGCTCGAACCCGAGTGCCACCCCGTGCTCGCGGGCGACCTCCAGGATCTCCTCGCAGCCCGCGGCCAGCCGCTTCCACGCCTCCTCCTCCGCGACGCCTTCGGGAGCCGGCCCGCTGGCCAGCTGGACGGCCGGGGCGCCCAGGTCGGCCGCGATGCGCACCGCCCGCGCGAGGAGGTCCAGGCGCCGTTCGGCGCCGGGTGCGCACATGAGGGTGGGGACGTGGCCCCGCCAGGGGTCGAGCAGATACGGCGCCCCGGTCTCCACCATGACGGCGAGGCCCAACCGGTCCAGCCTGGCCGCCAGTCGATCGACCCGGCGCGGCAGATCCACGGCGAAGGGGTCGAGATGGCCGTGGTCCAGGGTGAGCCCGACCGAGTCGTAGCCCAGGTCGGCGAGGACGGTCAGGACGTCGTCGAGCCGATGGTGGGCGAAGCCGTTGGTCCCGAAGCCGTAGCGCAGGCGCGCGGGCGGGGAGAGAGGAGCGCTCACGTGGGCGACACCTTCCGGGCCAGCCTACGGGCCGCCGGATGGGCCGCGGCGAGCAGACCGGCCAGGGCCGGGGCGCCGCCGCTCGCGGTGAGCGCCGCCTGGAGGGGCATCAGCGACAGGATGCCGGCGCCTACGGCCTGCCGGACGTTCACCGCGGACGGGTCGTGGGCGGCCCGAGCCTGCGCGCCGCCGTACGTGGTCAGATAGGCGAGTGCCCCGGCGGCGGCACCGATCCGGGCCGCCCGCCCGCCGGGCCTCCCGCGTCCGGTGCGCCGTAGTAAGGGAAGCGCCCCGGCGTGGGGGAGCGCCCCGGCGGCGAGGGCGGTGGCCGCGGTGCCGGCCAGCGTCGAAGCCGGTACGGAACGGGGCGCGCCCGTCACCTCGTGGCGGCTCAGCGCCGTGACCGTGTAGGTGTGCGCGCCGACCAGCATCGCGGCCGGGAGTGCCGAGGCCCTGCGGCCGGGCTCGGCCCCGGCCAGCACGTTCAGCGCACGCGCCCCCGCCATCGCGGCGGGCCCGGCGGCGGTGGACTTCAGACGCAGGTCGTACGCCCAGACCAGCCCGGTCAGCGGCACCGCCACCCCGAGCGCGGCGCGCCCGCCGGCCAGGGCGGCGAGGCCGAGACCGGCGGCGGTCAGCCCGCAGGCGGTGGCCAGTGCGCTGCGGCGGGTGACCCGGCCGGAGGGTATGGGGCGCTCGGGGCGCTCCACCGCGTCCACGGTCGCGTCCGCGTAGTCGTTGAGCGCCATGCCGGCCCAGTAGAGGGCGACGGACGACGCCATCGTGGCGGCGGTACGGGGGCGGACGCGCCCGGTGCTCGCCATCGCGCCGGCGAGCACGTCCCCGGGCACGCTGAGCGCGGCGGGCAGGCGGACGAGGGCCGCCAGATCGGCGAGACGGGGGGAACGTGAGATGTCGTTCTGGCCTTGCATGATCGGACACCCTACGCCCCTTGCTTTAACCTTCAGATACCTTCACATCGCCCTTTGTGTGAAGACTCTGTGTGTACGGCGGATCGAACAACGCCCCTGCCGTGCAGGGGAGTTGGAGCCCGGAAGGCCCCGGCCCAGGGGCGGGTCACCAGGCCATCTCACCGTGACGGTCCCGGAAGGTTCCGGTCGGGCCGTCCGCCCCGATGGTGGCGAGTTCGACGATCGCGTCGGTGCCCTCGGTCACCGTCTGCGGGCCGCTGTGCCCGTTGAAGTCGGTCGCGGTGTAGCCCGGGTCGGCCGCGTTCACTCTCACGTCCGGCCACGACTTCGCGTACTGCGTGGTCAGCATGGTCACCGCGGCCTTCGACGCGGTGTAGAGCGGCGCGAGGTTCCTCGACTCGACGCGCTCGGCGTCGTGGGTGGCCGCGAACGACCCCATGCCGCTGGACACATTGACGATCACCGGGCTCGCTGACTTGCGCAGCAGAGGCAGGAACGCGTGCGTCACCCGGACGATCCCCACGACATTGACCTCGAACACCTCACTGGCGTCAGCGGCCGTGATCCGGTCGGCGGGGCTGTGCGTCCCGAAGACACCGGCGTTGTTGATCAGGACGTCGATGCTGCCCTCGCGCGCCTCGATGTCGGCGGCGGCCGCAGCCACCGACGCGTCGTCCGTCACATCGATCTGGACGAAACGGGCACCGAGCGCGTCGGCGGCAGCCTGGCCGCGCTCCGGATCACGCGCACCGATGAGGACGGTGTGGCCGGCCTCGGTCAATCGGCGGGCGGTCTCGTACCCGAGGGACTTGTTGGCTCCTGTGATGAATGTGGTGGTCATGCGTTCACTCTCGGCCCGTGACGAGGGGACAACCAGTGCCCCCTGCGACGGTAGGACGGCCAGTACCAGGCACGACGGCTGCACGGCGGACACAATGGTCGAGTGGACGAGACCCTGGGCACAGCATTGCGCCGCTGGCGCGACCGGCTTTCTCCCCTCGACGTCGGGCGGACCTCGCGGCCCGGACGCCGTGCGGTGGGGTTGCGACGCGAGGAGCTGGCCGAGCTCGCAGGACTGTCGGTCGACTATGTGGTGCGACTGGAGCAGGGGCGCGCCACGAGCCCCTCGGCGCAGGTCGTCGCGAGCCTGGCCAGGGCCCTGCAGCTGCAACCGGTGGAGCGCGATTACGCCTACCGGCTGGCCGGCCTCCTCCCTCCCCAGGAAGGGACGATCTCCACACATGTTCCAGCAGGGGTCCAACGGATGCTGGCTCGCCTCGGGGACTTCCCCGTGGGCGTGTTCAGCGCCGACTGGACCTTGCTGTCCTGGACCCCCGCATGGGCGGTGCTGCTGGGCGACCCCAGCGCACGGACCCACGTCGAGCGGAACCTGGTGCGCGCTGTCTTCACCGCAGGGCCCTCAGGGCTCGCGGCCTGGCCCGTGCACCAGGCCGGCGACGCCCTGGGCCCCGCCCTCGTCGCCGATCTGCGCACGGCTCTCGTCACCTACCCCCGCGACCGTGGACTGATCGACCTCGTCGAGGAACTGCGCTCCCACAGCGCGGAGTTCACCCGGCTGTGGGACGAGGGTGCGGTCGGTCCGCACGTCTCGGCCCGCAAGACCGTCGTGCACCCCCAGGTCGGCGAGGTGACGTGCGACTGCGACGTGCTCACCGTCCCGGGCTGCGACGTCCGCCTCGTCGTCTACACGGTGGCCGCGGGTTCCGCCGACGCGGAAAAGCTGGAGTTCCTGCGGGTCACGAACGGCGTCCACACCGACGGCTCCTCGCCTCCGGGGCAGCACGGTCTGTTCTCCGCGCCGTGATGATCGACCCGGCCGGATCTCGTCCAGCAAACGAAGGTCAGGTACATCATGCTGAGAAGTTCACGCTTCGAAGCGGTAGCCCATACCGGGCTCGGTGATGAGATGGCGGGGGTGGGAGGGGTCCGATTCCAGCTTGCGCCGCAGCTGGGCCATGTAGACGCGCAGATAGTTGGTCTTGTTGCTCTGGGAGGCGCCCCAGACGTCCTGGAGCAGCTGCTTCTGGGTGATCAGCCGGCCCGGGTTGGTGACCAGGATCTCCAGCAGGTGCCACTCGGTCGGTGTGAGGCGGATGTCGCGGCCCTGGCGTACGGCCTTCTTGGCCAGCAGGTCGATGGTGAAGTCGGCCGTTTCCACCAGCTTGGCCCCGGACGCGAGCGGGGTCTCCTCGGTACGGCGGACCGCGGCCCGCAGCCGGGCCAGCAGTTCGTCCATGCTGAACGGCTTGGTGACGTAGTCGTCGGCGCCCGCGTCGAGCGCGGCTACCTTCTCGTCGGACGCCTGTCGGGCGGACAGCACCAGGATCGGGACGCGGGTCCAGCCGCGCAGCCCCTTGATGACCTCGACGCCGTCCATGTCGGGCAGCCCGAGGTCGAGCATGACGACGTCGGGCTGACGGGCGGCCGCGAGCCGGAGCGCGGTGGCGCCGTCGGGGGCCGCGTCCACCCCGTACCGGCGTGCCTGGAGATTGATGATGAGGGCTCGTACGAGCTGCGGGTCGTCCTCCACCACCAGCACCCTTGTCATGGGCGTGCGCCTTTCGTGTCGTACGTCGGGCCGTACCGGCTGTGACGGCGGGAGCCGGCGGTCCCGGATCGCTTCCGGGCCGCCAACTCCCGTGTCGGTGGGGTAACGCCATCAGCTCTTCGCCAGGAGGTCCTTGAGCGCGACGTTGAGTTCGAGGACGTTCACCCGGGGCTCGCCGATGAAGCCGAGGGTGCGGCCCTCGGTGTGCTCGTCGACCAGCTTCTCCACCTGGGCGACGGGCAGGCCGTTCCTCTCCGCGACCCGGTGGACCTGGAGGTCCGCGTACTGCAGGGAGATGTCCGGGTCCAGTCCGGAGCCGGAGGAGGTGACGGCGTCGGCGGGGACCTCGGACGGCCTGACCTTGTGGTCGGCGGTCGAGTTGTCCTTGATCACGGCGGCCTTGGCGGCGGTCACCCAGTCGATCAGGTCCTTGTTGTCGGCGGCCCGGTTGGTGGCGCCGGAGAGGATCAGCTTGTACCGGGTGTTGACGCTGTTGGTGCCGAGGCCGTTCTGCGGGCGGCCCTGGAACCACTTCAGGTCGGGCTCGGGTGTCTCCTGGCCCTTCTTCAGCGGCAGGTTGTACGCCTGCCCGATGAGGGAGGAGCCGACGACCTCGCCGTTCGCCTTGATCTCGGAGCCGTTCGCCTTGCCGCTGAACAGGCCCTGGGCGACGCTCGTGACGAGGAGCGGGTAGAGGACGCCGGTCACCAGGGTCAGCACCAGGAGGGCCCTGAGGCCCGCCCCGAGCAACCTGACCGTGTTCGACAGGGAGTTGTGCATGGCGATCAACCGATTCCGGGGATGAGGGAGAGGAGCAGGTCGATGAGCTTGATGCCGATGAACGGGGCGATCAGTCCGCCGATGCCGTAGATCGTCAGGTTGCGCCGCAGCATCCTGTCGGCGCTCACCGGCCGGTACCGCACGCCCTTCAGGGACAGCGGCACCAGGGCGATGATGATCAGCGCGTTGAAGACGACGGCGGAGAGGATCGCGGAGTCGGGCGAGGACAGGCCCATGATGTTGAGCTTGTCGAGGCCCGGGTAGACGGCCGCGAACAACGCCGGAATGATCGCGAAGTACTTGGCGACGTCGTTGGCGATCGAGAAGGTCGTCAGGGCGCCCCGGGTGATGAGGAGTTGCTTGCCGATCTCGACGATCTCGATGAGCTTGGTCGGGTTGGAGTCGAGGTCGACCATGTTGCCGGCCTCCTTGGCGGCCGACGTGCCCGTGTTCATCGCCACGCCGACGTCCGCCTGGGCCAGCGCGGGCGCGTCGTTGGTGCCGTCGCCGGTCATCGCGACGAGCTTGCCGCCGGCCTGCTCGCGCTTGATGAGGGCCATCTTGTCCTCGGGGGTGGCCTCGGCGAGGAAGTCGTCGACGCCGGCCTCCTCGGCGATCGCCCTGGCTGTCAGCGGGTTGTCCCCGGTGATCATGATCGTCTTGATGCCCATGCGGCGCAGTTCGTCGAACCGTTCGCGCATGCCGTCCTTGACGACGTCCTTGAGGTGGATGACGCCCAGGACACGAGCGCCGTCGGCGTCCTCGATCGCGACGAGCAGCGGTGTGCCGCCCGCCTCGGAGATACGGTCCGTCAACTCCGTGGCACCCCCGGCGACTTCACCGCCCTGTTCCTTCACCCATGCGACGACCGATCCCGCGGCGCCCTTGCGGATCTTCCGGCCGTCGACGTCCACGCCCGACATCCGGGTCTGGGCGGTGAAGGCGATCCACTCGGCTCCGGCGAGTTCTCCCTGGTGACGCTCGCGCAGGCCGTACTTCTCCTTCGCGAGTACGACGATGGAGCGGCCCTCGGGGGTCTCGTCGGCCAGTGACGACAGCTGGGCGGCGTCGGCCACCTCGGCCTCGGTCGTCCCGCTCACCGGGACGAACTCGGAGGCCTGCCGGTTGCCGAGCGTGATGGTGCCGGTCTTGTCCAGGAGCAGCGTGGACACATCGCCCGCCGCCTCGACCGCGCGGCCGGACATGGCCAGGACGTTGCGCTGGACCAGCCGGTCCATGCCCGCGATGCCGATCGCCGACAGCAGTGCGCCGATCGTCGTCGGGATCAGACAGACCAGCAGGGCCACCAGCACGACCATCGTCAGGTGGGTGCCGGCGTAGTCGGCGAAGGGCGGCAGGGTGGCGCAGGCGAGCAGGAACACGATCGTCAGCGAGGCGAGCAGGATGTTCAGCGCGATCTCGTTGGGCGTCTTCTGCCGGGCCGCGCCCTCGACCAGGTTGATCATCCGGTCGATGAAGGTCTCGCCCGGCTTCGTCGTGATCTTGATGACGATCCGGTCGGAGAGCACCTTCGTCCCGCCGGTGACGGCCGAGCGGTCACCGCCGGACTCACGGATCACCGGCGCCGATTCACCCGTGATCGCCGACTCGTCGACGGAGGCGACGCCTTCGACGACGTCACCGTCGCCGGGGATGACGTCCCCGGCCTCGCAGACGACCAGATCACCGATCCTCAGATCGGTGCCCGGGACCCGCTCCTCGACGTCCCCGGTCAGGCGCCGGGCGACTGTGTCGGTCTTGGCCTTGCGCAGGGTGTCGGCCTGGGCCTTGCCGCGGCCCTCGGCGACCGCCTCCGCCAGGTTGGCGAACACGACCGTCAGCCACAGCCAGGCGCTGATGGTCCAGCCGAACCAGTCACCGGGGTCCTTGAAGGAGAACACCGTGGTCAGCACGGACCCGATCCACACCACGAACATCACGGGCGACGTGACCATCACCCGCGGGTCGAGCTTGCGGAAGGCGTCCGGCAGGGACTTCACAAGCTGCTGGGGATCGAAGAGTCCCGCGCCCACACGGCCTTCGGCGGGCTTGTGCCCGGAGGGTACGTCGCTGTGCGGCGCCCGGGCCGGGGTGGCTGTGGACATCGAGGTCCCTTGCTTCGTCGTGTCGGTGGTCATGTCGCCAGCCCCTCGGCCAGCGGGCCCAGTGCGAGGGCCGGAAAGTACGTCAGACCGGTGATGATCAGGATCGCGCCGACCAGCAGGCCGGTGAACAGCGGTTTCTCGGTGCGCAGGGTGCCCGCGGTCACCGGTACCGGCCGCTGCTCGGCGAGCGAGCCGGCAAGCGCCAGCACGAAGATCATGGGCAGGAACCGGCCCAGGATCATCGCCAGCCCGATCGTGGTGTTGAACCACTGCGTGTCCGCGTTCAGACCGGCGAAGGCCGAACCGTTGTTGTTGGCGCCGGACGTGTAGGCGTACAGGATCTCGGAGAAGCCGTGCGCGCCGGAGTTGGTCATCGAGTGCGCCGGGGTGGGCAGCGCCATCGCCATGGCGGTGAAGACGAGCACCAGGGCCGGGGTGATGAGGAGGTAGCAGGCGGCGAGCTTGATCTCGCGGGTGCCGATCTTCTTGCCCAGGTACTCGGGGGTGCGGCCGACCATCAGACCAGCGATGAACACCGCGATGACCGCCATGATCAGCATGCCGTACAGGCCGGAGCCGGTGCCGCCGGGCGCGATCTCGCCCAGCATCATGCCGAGCAGGGTGATACCGCCGCCGAGGCCGGTGAAGGAGGAGTGGAAGGAGTCCACGGCGCCGGTCGAGGTCAGCGTCGTCGACACCGCGAAGATCGACGACGAACCGACGCCGAAGCGGACCTCCTTGCCCTCCATCGCCCCACCGGCGATCTGGAGCGCCGGGCCGTGGTGGGCGAACTCGGTCCACATCATCAGGGCGACGAAGCCGACCCAGATCGTCGCCATCGTCGCGAGGATCGCGTACCCCTGCTTGACCGAGCCGACCATGACACCGAAGGTGCGCGTCAGCGCGAACGGGATCACCAGCAGCAGGAAGATCTCGAAGAGGTTGGTGAACGGGGTGGGGTTCTCGAAGGGATGCGCGGAGTTGGCGTTGAAGTAGCCGCCGCCGTTGGTGCCGAGCTCCTTGATGGCCTCCTGCGAGGCCACCGCGCCGCCGTTCCACTGCTGCTGCCCACCCATGAACTGCCCGACCTCGTGGATGCCGGAGAAGTTCTGGATCGCGCCACACGCCACCAGCACGATCGCCGCGAGGAAGGCACCCGGCAGCAGGACGCGGGTGACACCACGCACCATGTCGGACCAGAAGTTGCCCAGTTCACCGGTGCGCGAGCGGGCGAACCCGCGCACCAGCGCGACCGCCACCGCGATACCCACGGCCGCCGAGACGAAGTTCTGCACGGCCAGCCCGGCCGTCTGCACGAGGTGCCCCATGGCCTGCTCGCCGTAGTACGACTGCCAGTTGGTGTTCGTCACAAACGACGCGGCCGTGTTGAACGCCTGGTCCGGGTCGATGGCCTCGAAGCCCAGCGAACCGGGCAGGACGCCCTGGAGCCGCTGCAGCAGATAGAGGAAGACGACGCTGACAGCCGAGAAGGCGAGCACGCCCCGCAGATACGCCGGCCAGCGCATCTCGGTGTCCGGGTCGGCGCCGATGCCCTTGTAGATCCACTTCTCGACCCGCCAGTGCCGGTCGGAGGAGTAGACCCTGGCCATGTAGGTGCCGAGCGGGACGTAGGCGAGCGCCAGCGCCGCCATGAGGGCCAGCAACTGGAGCACGCCGGCGAGGACGGGACCCATCTCAGAACCTCTCCGGGAAGATCAGGGCGAGGACGAGATAGCCGAGCAGGGCGACGGCCACGACCAGGCCGACGATGTTCTCGGCGGTCACAGCTTGGTCACCCCCTTGGCGACGAGGGCCACCAGCGCGAACACCGCGAGCGTGGTGAGGACGAAGGCCAGATCGGCCATCGCGAACTCCCTGGAGTGAGGTTCGAAAGAAGAAGAGCGGACGGTTAGAGGAAACCGCCTGTATGGCCGGATCCGAACGGCCTTGACGGCTCTCATACGGCGACGACCGCACCCTTGACGGGACTCTTACGGCACCTGTTCCGCTGGTGGGCGAGCCGCCCGTGACAGCGCGGGACGTCACTCACAGCAGCCGGAAACGGAGCCGGCAGACGACCGCGTCGGTCTCGCGCCGTCCGGCATGGGCGACGGCCGTCGGCTCCGAGGCCATGACCTCACGGACGTAGGCGGCGATCGGACGGCCCAGGGTGCGGCGCCGCCCGGAGGCCGGCAGGACCAGGGGCACACCGGGGCCCCACGCGGCCCACGCGCCCTTCGGGGCGTGTATCTGCGCGCCGCAGCCCGCTCGCCGGGGAAGGTGATGTTGTCCAGCTCGCGCCGGAACTCGCCGGTGATGCGCAGGTCGTGGTCGTCGGACTCGTACGCCTGCCAGGTGGTGGCGAGAGCGGCGTCGTACGTCGACAGAGTCGCGCCCTTCAGGCCGTACAGCTGCTGGGACTTGGCGAGGAACCAGCGCGCGTACCGGTCGCGGCGGCCGGGGTCGAGGAGGTAGCGGCTCTCGTCGGCGTTCGCGTCGGACGCGATCGCGCGGGCACGGGACAGGGCCACGACGGAGTCGAGGGCGTCCCGGCGGGCGCCGCGCAGGTGCTCCGCGGAGGCGGACAGCATCTGGGCGCCGAGCAGCACCGCGAGCAGGGTGCAGACGGTGGCGGCGAGGACGCCCGGGTTGAGGATCCGCCGGAAGCGGCAGGCCAGGTACCACTGAAGGCCGCCGAGGACGGCGAGCAGCAGGATCCCGAGCGCGACGGTCGCGGCCAGCTCGGTGGGCGGGGTGGAGCGGGTGGCGGTGTACTCGGCGCTGAAGGCACCGTCGTTGGAGGACACCAGGGAGCGCGACGCCGGCAGGAGCTTGCGCTGGAGGAGGTCCGTCGCCCTGCGGTAGTCGACCAGCGCCGACCTGAGACGCAGCCGTGCGGGCAGGGTGGCCCCGAGGCGGCGGCGCAGAGCTCCATCCCAACGTCCTGGCCGCCCTCCTCCTCCACGCCCGCGACGCCACCGGCTGCCTCCCGAACATCTACTTCGAGTGGACCGAGGGCGGCCCGTTCGCCAACTTCCTGCGGGTCTTCCTCTTCGGCCAGGGCGAGGTCGCCCCGGTCACCCGCGAGGTCCTGCGCGAGGCCGAACCGGACCGCACCCGCCGCCCCCGCGTCCACACGGGCTGAGGACGTCAGAATCCCGTCAAGACTCGCCTGCACGGCGTCAGGGACCCGTAAGCGGAAGCCCCCGGTCCTCGCTCGGCGGCCTAGCGTCGGCGCCATGCGACGGAACGGACCACCGGACCCCGCCGGCGACCGCCACTGGAGTGACAGCGTCCGGTTCGCGGTGGGCTGCGCCCTGGTCTTCTGCGCGATGGCGATGCTGGTCGACTGGGACGCCGGAAGCCTGACACCCGCGCGCGCCCTGCTCTGGGCCGCCCTGTCGAACGCGATGTGCGCCGTCCTGCTGCCACCCCGGGTGTCAGCGGGCCCCGGCTGGCTCGCGGTACGCACCCCGTGGCGGAGGCGCATGGTACGCACGGACGCCCTGGTGACCGTACGGCAGTACGACGGCGCCTCCGCCCACCTGGTCCTGCGGGACATCCGGGGCAACCGCCTGGAACTAGACCCCCGCGTCCTCACCGCGAACCCGCTGATCTGGCACGAACTCGACACGGGCGTACGGCGCTCCGTCGAGCGGGGTACCTTGCGCCAAGGAGCGGAGGTACTGGAGCGACTCGGCCGCCGTATCGACGACGAGACCGCGGAGGCGGTCCTCAGACTGTCCGGCCTCTCCTGACCAAGACAGACCGGCAGCGGCAACAGAACCTCGACGCGGCCTGCAACAGGGGCAACACCACCGCCGCCGAGCAGCTCATGGACCCCACGGGCGAGTGACGTCCGCCTCCACGCAACGCACGCCGGGCCAGGAGTAGGCGAGCGAGGACGAGCACCTCGGCGTGACCGAGCCGGACATCACACCGAACCGGCGTCGCCGATCGGGGGACGACGACAGCGGCAGGAGCCCCGAGGGGCACACCGCGCCCGGCTGGTTGCTGACCGTCCGGGAGACCCCCACCACCTACCTGCCCCGGTACGCGGATGCGAGAAGCCCCGGCTGGACGGGGGAGACCAGCCGGGGCCGCTGTGGTGGCGCGGAGGGCGGTCGCCTCGCGGCGAAAGGCTCCGTGGGGCTTCAGCCGAACGATCGTCCCCACGGGCAAGGGGAGAGGCCCGGGGACACTGTCCCCTCCGCAGCCACGTACAGAAGAACGGTCAACCACCGGGAGTTGTTCCACGATGCCCCGCCCGTTCTCGGTGACGTGGCGCACATCGGCGTTGCAGGCCGCCGGTGCCGCGCCGTTGAGCCGACGGAGGCTTCCATGGATCCTTGCGGGGTGAACGAGACCGGGGCATTCATGCTGAGGGAACTCCAGGCGTTGGACCCCGCGGTGCGCGCTGACGTCCTGCGGATACTGGACTGCGTCGTGCGGGACCTGCCCGCCCACTGGCGGCGCCGCACGGGGGTGCCTCAGCTCGTGGTGCACCTCGACGGCCCGGAGAACGCGCGGATGGAGAGGATCACCTTTCGGGAGATGTCCCAGTACGGGTATCTCGACGAGTTCAGCCGCTGGTCTGTTGCCGTCCCCGCGGCCAGGGCCAAGGAACACGGCTGTGCCGCCCTGGTGTACGGGGACCGTATCCACGCCAGGATCAACCGTATCGGCCCCTGGGGGTCGGCCTGGCACCTGCCGGACACCCGCGTCGACGTCCGGACCGTGCACCGGGATCTGCGCGGAAGCGTGAGCTTTTCGCTCTCTTTCGACATCGCAGGCCGCCTCGTCCCGCGGCTGGTGTTCCGCAAGTGGGTGTTCGACACCATCGCCCGCGCCCGGCGGAGTTGACCTGTGTCCGGCGCATGAGAGACCTGAGCGTGTGCCCCCGCAGCGGCGGGGTCAACCTTGCTCTGCCGCCCAGGTGCGCAGTGCGGCTTCGGCTTCTTCGCGGGACTGGGGGCCGCGGTCGATGTGGAGTTGCTGAAGATGGCGGATGGCCGCTCCTATCGTGCGACCTTGAGGTAGGCCGAGGAGGGCAATGATGTCCTTGCCGTTGAGGGGCACCGGGATGTCGGGCAGCCGTTCGTAGAGGGCTCGCTCGGCTGCGGCATGCTCCTCGGCCTCGCGCTCAGCCCGCTCTCTCGCATGCCACTCGTCGTAGTCGGCCGCGTCGTGCGCCTTCAGGGCGGCCCGGCCCCAGTCCTCCTCGTCCCGTCCTTGGCCGAGGCCCACCTCCGCGAACAGATCGTGGTGATCCGGCGCGCCGGGGCCGGCCGACGCCACACCGAGCCGGGCGAGCGCCGCGTTGATCGGCCAGTCCTCCCGCGGACCGCTGAATTCCGAGGTGTGCACTGGCCCCCATTCCCGTACACCAGCCCGCCACAAGGCGGCGGTCTGATCCCCTTCGCCGCCCCAGAAGTCCGCTTGCACATGGGCCACCGGTCCATCTTGCGAGAAGTCGCAGAGCATTCTCGGCAGGTCGACACGGTGTGCGGTGGACAGTGGCAGCAGCCCCATCCGTTGCCTGAGCGGGGCGACCACCGCCCCCGGCACTCCTACGGCCCGGCTTCGCAAGCGGTCAAAGTCACCTACGACGGCATCGAGTCGATACGACATCCGCGCACGATAACCGTGTTCCCGCGGCGTCGGCCACCCGCGACAGTCGGCTGTCCTCGGTGAGGCTGCCGCGTCCTCATACCGAACTCAGGGCGGACCGGCCGTCCGACAAGAAGAGGAAGAGGATTGTGCAGCCTGGCGACATACCGTCGGTACGCCCGCGCCTCGGCCGAGGTGCCCTCGACGAGGGCATGGCGATCGGGGAACATCGCACTTCCCGCGCTCAGCAGGGCGTTCGTCCCGAACTGGTTGCCTTGCAGGCGGCCGGTTGTCAGCCGGCCCCGGTTCCAGGGGATCGGCATGTTCCGGCCGGCTGTCACCGGGCCGCGGTTGATCTGGAACCAGACCTCACGATGGTTGCCGAACAGGGGCTGGTGCAACCTCACCTTCACCGTCTCGGGCCGCTCCGACGTCGTCCTCGACGTCCAGTTCTACGCCGACGGCGACGGCGGCCAGTGCGTCAACACCCTCCCGGCGGGCCAGTACCGCTCGGTGTTCGACGGCACCCCGGTGACGATCGGCATCGACGCCGACGGCCGCTCCGGCGGCTGCCAGTTCCTGCTCCGGCTGCGCCGCGTCTAGCCCGCCGGCCGGTTGAGCACCGCGTAGTGGGTGAAGGTGCGGCGGTGGCGGGCGTGCCCGGACTCCCGGGTCTGCCCGCGCTGCCGGTCCCGCGTCTCCGCTCCCTCCGGGGGCCCTGGTAATCCGGCAGCGTTTCGCTGTTTGGCCTGGTCTGAGGCGTCGTCGGTGGTGACAGTGCCTGGCCGAGGCCTGACACCTTCGCCGCCATCGCGACGATCTCAGCGCATCGACGCGAATAGTGGGTGGGGCCGATGTGCGGGCCCAGCCGCCAGGAGCCGCCAGACTTCTGCCACAGTGAGCGGGACCATGGTGGAACCGGTGCGAGCCAGTCGACGTCGGTGCGCACCGGCGCGTAGGCGAGGTAGCAGGCGCACCTGGTCGGCTCCGCTGGTACTGCGCCGGGTCAGCGCCCAGCGGTGATGGGTGGGCCGGTCACCGTCGAAGTCCTCGATCGCCGGGAGCTGGACGGCCGCCCTGTCATGGACGCGCACGCCTTCGGCGCCGTCGCCGCACGAGCGTTGGTCCCCTGCCTCATCCGGTGCCTGGATGAAGAGGTGGCCGATACGGCCGAAGCGGGGGACCGGAGCTTGTCGGCGACGTATGCCTGCAGGTCGTCGCGGACGTCGTCGGCGGTCAGGCGCTCCGCGCGGTAGCCGTTGCAGGCCGTCGGGGGTGTGCTGGCCTGCGTGTTCGGCCAGTTGCCGGCCGCTTTTGCAGCGGACCGGGCCGAGCAGCGCGCGTACGTGGTCCCGCATGCGGCATCGCAGGTCGGCGCGGCCGAAACGGTGGCCGATGCGCAGGAAGAGGTCCTCGAGTTTCACGGTCCCAGGTCGCGTCGGCAGGACCGTCGATCACGCCGGAAGGCTGCCCTCATCGTTGGTACGGCTCATACCAAACCCCGGTGGCGAGGGCGATGCCGTCGGCGCCTTCGCCGGGCTGGTTCGACGTCCCGCCCAGTGCCCGTGATGCGGATCGGTGATGGCCTGTACGCCGCCTGCCCTCGCGGCTGTTGTCCCCGCGTCGTACGCGATCGTTTGGCTGAGCGCTACGATATCGAACCGGTTCGAAAGCGCGTCACCATGAAACTGGTCACCCACACCTCCGGCACGGGTCTCTCCGAGCGTGTCCGTTGGCCCGCTCTGAGGGCACCAGGGCGCTTCCGTCTGGTGAAATCGGGCACCTGACTCATCTAGGTAAGCGCATGAACACCCGCAGGCCAGGCATTACGCATCCGTGTACCGGCGTTCGAGGGCCGTTACGTCAAATTCGGTGCGAGGCGTTGACACTGGTTCGGGTTGCTCCTACCTTCACTTCACGCGAACCGGTTCGACGATCGGCATCTGGCTGATTTCGTTCCATGGAATCATCGAACCGGTTCGATCAGCCTCGGCCAACCTCGGCAAGGAGCCCCGTGAACATCGGTGAGATAGCCAAGCGGGCCGGTGTCTCGCGGAGCACCGTGTCCTACGCACTGAGCGGGAAGCGCCCCGTGTCCGAGGAAACCCGTCAGAGGATCCAGCGGGTCATCGACAAGATGGGCTACCAGCCCAACGCGAGTGCGCGGGCCCTTGCCAACGGCCGGACCAGCACCCTCGGTCTGGTCTTCCCGCCGGCCGGTAACCACTACACCGGGATGCAGTTGGACTTCATCGGCAGCGTGGTGGAGGCCGCCGCGGCCTACGACTACGACGTGCTGCTGTCGCCGAGCGGTGTGGACAGCGACCGCTCGTTCCAGCGACTGCTGGGCGAGCGGCGGGTTGACGGCGCGATCCTGATGGAGATCCGGCTGCAGGACGACCGGCTCGACCACCTCACCGCGGTCGACTTCCCCTCCGTTGCCATCGGCCGCACCGCCCACCCGGAGGGCGGCTGGTGGGTAGGCCTGGACCATACGGCACTGGCGGCGGCCTGTGTGCACCACCTCGCGGACCTGGGCCATCGCAGGATCGCCCTCGTCAACCGGCCCGAGCAACTCCTGCGGGCCGGGTACGAGTCCGCCCACCGTGGGCTTGACGGATTCACCAAGGCCGCGGCGGAACGCGGCCTCACCGTCCAGACGTACTGCTGTGGGGACGACGCCGCCTCGGGTCTCGCCTGTTTGGAGCGGATCCTGCAGGACGACCCCGCCACGACGGCTCTGGTCACCTTGAACGAGGCCGCACTCGGCGGCCTCTACCGAGGGCTGGCGCAGGCCGGCCGTCATGTGCCACGCGACTTCTCCGTCACTGGCGTCGTGGCCAGCCGCTGGGCGGAGACGATGACCCCGCAGTTGACTGCGGCCGACGTACCGGCGGAGCAGATGGGCCGCCTCGCGGTCGACCTGCTCGCCGAGCGGCTCGACCACCCCGATACACCGGCCCGGCACCACCTGCTTGCGCCGCCGATCTCGTTGCGAGCGAGCACCGCACCCGCTGGCACCTCACCCGCCGACGCCGCCGCGGACTTCGGCGCACCCACACACCCCTGACCGTCACCCCGCACCCCATACCGGCGGACCGAGGCAACTCACCGCCATGGGGGCGGCGACAGCCTCCTGTCACCCCTCCCCGGGCACACCTGTGCCGATCTCAGGGCACACCTGTGCCAAAACCCATGAGGAACACCCATGAACAGATCTGCCGGACGGTGTCTCACCGCCGCCGTCCTGACCGTCGTCGCCGTCACCGCCACCGCGTGCTCCTCCGGCGCGGGCGGCAGCTCGCAGAAGGCCGAGGACAACGGCACGTACACGATCTGGGACCCGTACCCGCAGTTCGACAAGAGCTCGGCGTGGGTGAAGCTGCTGGACGGCTGTGGCACCAAGGCCGGCGTGAAGATCAAACGGACCGCGCTCGACACCAGCGACCTGACGAACAAGGCGCTGCTGGCGGCGCAGCAGGGCAACTCCGCGGACGTCCTCATTGTCGACAATCCGGTGGTGTCGACCCTGGCGGAGGCGGGCGTGCTCACCTCGACCGAGGAGAACGGGCTGGACGTGGCCGCGGTGGACCGCAACCTCCTCGCGGCCGGCCAGGTGAAGGGGAAGATCTACGGTACGCCGATCGGCGCGAACACCCTCGCCCTGTATTACAACAAGGCGGTGCTGAAGGAGGCCGGGGTGGACGTGGCCTCGGTCAAGGACTGGCCGTCGCTGACGGCGGCGCTGGCGAAGGTCAAGAAGGCGGGCAAGAAGGGCATCACGTTCTCCGCGATCGGCACGGAGGAGGGCAGCTTCCAGTTCCTGCCCTGGTTCTGGGGCTCGGGCGCCCAGCTGACAGCGCTCGACTCCGACCAGGCGGTCTCCGCGCTGTCGCTGTGGAAGAACTGGCTGGACAAGGGCTACGCCCCCAACTCGGTGATCAACAACACGCAGACGACCAGCTGGCAGGAGTTCGCGAGCGGCGACTACGCTTTCGCGGAGAACGGCACCTGGCAGCTCACCAACGCCGACAAGGCCGGCTTCGACTACGGAGTCCTGCCCATCCCCACCGTCACTGGAGGCAACGCCGCCGCCCCGACCGGCGGTGAGTTCGTCACCATCCCGGCTCAGGGCGAGACCGACCGCTACGCCACCTCCCAGAAGCTGGCTGCCTGTCTGACCAGCCCCCAGAACCTGTACGACACCGACAGCACGCTGTCCTACGTGGCCCCCACCAGCCAGGTTCAGGACAAGCAGGTGGCCGCGAACGCGGAGCTGAAGCCGTGGGTGGAGGCGGTGAAGGCCGCCAAGGGACGCACCAGTGACGACCTGGGCACCAGGTACCCCAAGATCTCCGAGCAGATGTGGAAGGCGGTCCAGTCCGCCCTCAGCGGGTCGGCGTCGCCGAAGGACGCTCTCGGCTCGGCACAGTCCGCCGTCAAGTAACCAGGACTCCCGCCAGCCGATGAAGCACACGACACAGTTGCGGGACCGCCGGCCGGTGCTCGACCGGACCGGGGCGGCGACCGCCGCCCCGGTCGCCGCCCGCACCACCACCCGGCCCCATCGCACCTCCCCGCAGTGGACCGCCTGGGCCTTTCTCGCCCCGGTGACCCTCTACCTCGCCCTCTTCTACGCCTATCCCCTCTACCGCAACATCGACCTGAGCCTGCGCAACTACACGGTCCGCTCCTTCGTCCAGGGCGACGCTCCGTTCACGGGGCTGACGAACTACAGGACCGTCTTCGACAACCCGACCTTCGCTCCCGCCCTGCTGCACACCGTGGTGTTCACCGCCGTGTGCCTGGTCTTCCAGTACGTCATCGGCCTGGCGCTGGCGGTCTTCTTCCACCAGCACTTCCGGCTCTCCACCACACTGCGGGCCCTGTTCCTGGTGCCCTGGCTGCTGCCGCTGATCGTCTCGGCCTCCACCTGGTCGTGGATGCTCAACAGCGACTCCGGTGTCGTCAACGCCGTACTGCACGCCGTCGGAATCAGTCCGGTGAATTGGCTGACCTCGCCGTCCTGGTCGCTGACGTCGGTGATCGTCGCGAACATCTGGATCGGCGTCCCCTTCAATCTGGTCGTGCTCTACAGCGGCCTGCAGTCCATCCCCACCAGCCTGTACGAGGCGGCGGCCCTCGACGGCGCAGGCTCCTGGCGACGCTTCTGGAGCATCACCTTCCCGCTCCTGCGCCCGGTGTCCGCCATCACCCTGCTCCTGGGTCTCGTCTACACGCTCAAGGTCTTCGACATCATCTGGATCATGACCAAGGGCGGCCCGGCGGACTCGTCCACCACCTTCGCCACCTGGTCCTACCAGCTCGGCTTCGGCAACCTCCTGCCCGCCTTCGGCCCCGGCGCGGCCGTCGGGAACCTGCTGGTCGTCGCCGCTCTGGCGTTCGGTCTGATCCATGTCAGGATTCAGCGAAAGCAGGCGCTGTCATGAACCGAAGCCCCCGCCGCACGGGGTGGAAGACCGCCGTGGGCCTGCTGCTGACCGGGGTCATGCTGTTCCCGGTCTACTGGATGGTCAACGTGTCCTTCACCCGCGACCAGGACATGCGCAAGAGCCCGCCGGACCTGTTCCCCGCCCACGCCACCTTGGCGGGCTACCGGGCAGTCGTCGACCAGCAGTTGCCCTATCTCGGCACGAGTCTGGTCATCGGCCTCGGTACCGTGGCCCTGACCATCGGGCTGGCCGCACCCGCCGGCTACGCCCTGGCCAAACTGCGCCCGCGCGGCGGCGGAATCCTCAACTTCGTCCTCCTGGCCGCGCAGATGATCCCCGGCATCATCATGGCGATGGGTTTTTATGCCATCTACCTCAGCCTCGGCCTGCTCCAGTCCGTGCCCGGCCTGATCGTCGCCGACTCCACCCTCGCCGTCCCCTTCGGCGTCCTCATCTTCACCGCGTTCATGTCCGGCATCCCCGGCGAACTCCTCCAAGCCGCACAGATGGACGGAGCCGGGCCCGTGCGCACCTTCCGGTCGATCGTCCTGCCGATGAGCCGCAACTCGATCGTCACGGTGTCCCTGTTCGCCTTCCTGTGGTCCTGGTCCGACTTCGTCTTCGCCAGCACCCTCGTCAACGGCGGCGCCCATGAGCCGATCACCCTCGGCATCTACCACTACATCGGCAACAACAACCAACAGTGGAACGCCATCATGGCCACGGCCGTCGTGGCCTCCCTGCCCGCCGCGGTCATCCTCGTCCTCGCCCAACGCTACGTCGCCGCAGGCGTGACCGCCGGCGCCGTCAAGGACTGACACCGGAGCGCCTGCACGCGGCGGAGCTTCGCACGAGCCGCCGCGCTAGCACCAGCGCCCCGACTGGTGGACAAGGTCTGGAGCTGTGTCCACTCGAGGCCATCCAGTTGGCCTTGCTAAACGGGTTGCGGGACGGGCGAACGGTTCATGACCGCCCGGCCCACGGCGGAGCTCCTGCCCATAGCGCAAGCTCCTCGACCTGATGCCGATCGTGCTCGGCGACCGACTGCCCCCAAGGTCCGAGACCGGCCGGCCGAACAGATCGAAGCCCGCCTCACCCCGTACGGCCTCGCCACCGAACTGACCAGCTCACCGCACTACCTCGCCGACGGCTACTGGCACGGCCCGATCTGGGCTCCCGTCCGGGACTCCGCGACCGCGCCTGTACCTGGACCGCCGGCAGCTACCTGCTGCTCGCCCGCGACCACCATCGCCGCGCGGACGCCGGGACCGACGTCACTGTCGTCTGAACCGCGAGCGGCAACCCACTCACACGTCCGGCACGGGGGCCGGCACAGCGACAACCAGCCCAATCCCTGAAGGGACGTAAGCACATGCCAAGAATCGGGCAAAGACGCTCGACCTCAAGACGTCTTCTTCGCGGCGTCGCACGGGCGCTGCTCCCGCTGACCGTCGTGGTCGGCGTCACCACCGTGACGGCAACGCCGGCCTCCGCCGCCACCCCCACCCTCACCGTCGACCTGGGCACCACCACCGGAGCCTTCCGCGGGGGCGCCTCCGGGGCGCTGTACGGCCTGTACGGCCAGGACGTGCCGACGAACAACCTCATCGAGGGGATGGGGCTCGAGACCACCAACACGAAGACTCAGGACGGACAGCAGCACCCGGGCTCGGACGCCTTGGAGATCGCCAGGCCCTTCGTCGACAGCGGCGGCGGGGACGAGTTCATCTATCTGACGGACGTGTACCGCGCCAACTACGAACGCACGAGCTACTCGGCCTACCAGGCGACCATGAAGACGCAGGTAGAGCAGGCCATGGCCAGCCCCTACGCGAGCCACATCGTCTTCATCCCCTACAACGAGCCCGACCTGAACTGGTTCAGCGGCATGCGCACCAACTCGACCGCGCTGGCCAACTTCAACGCCGAGTGGCTCCAGACCTACAACTTCATCAAGGGCATCTGGCCCGCGGCACGCCTGGCGGGGCCCAACCTCTCCAGTTACTCCGACTCCGCGTACAGCGGCTTCCTCTCCTACTGCAAGACCAACAACTGCCTGCCCGACGTCGTGACCTGGCACACCCTGGGCAGCCCGGCGGGCGTCCGCAGCACCGTCGACGCCTACCGCGCGGTGGAGACCGCAGCGGGGATCACCTCCCCGCTCCCCGTCAACCTCAATGAGTACGCGCACCGCTACCACCTGACCGACCCCGGCCAGATGGTCCAGTGGATCGCGGCCATCGAGGACGAGAAGGTCGACGGCAACCTGCCGTACTGGAACATCAACGGCAACCTCGGCGACTCCGCCGCGGCCCAGAACACCCCCAACGCCCAGTGGTGGCTGTACAACTGGTACAGCTCCATGAGCGGCAACACCGTCAAGGTCACCAGCACCGGGGCCAACGCCGCCTACACCCTGCAGGGTCTGGCGAATCTGGACACGGCCAAGAAGCAGGCCCGCGTCATCCTCGCCGGGGGCGGCACCAGCGGTGCCTCGAGCACGGTCATCAAGAACATCGACCCGGCGGTCTTCGGCAGCACCGTGCACGTCAGCGTCTTCCAGGACCGTTACAGCGGCTACATCGGTGCGGCGGCCACCCCGACCCGGCTCTCCGACGCCGACGTCGCCGTAGGCTCCGACGGCTCCATCACCGTCCCCATCACCCTCGACGCGATGTCCGCGTACGAGGTGATCGTCTCCCCGGGCGGTACCGGCAGCACCACCGCCTCCGACAACACGTGGCGGGCCACGTACGAGGCCGAGAACGCCACGCTCAGCGGCAGCGGCTACAACATCAACACCGAGGGCACGACCGGCAACGTCAGCAAGTTCGCCACCTCGGGCACCAAGGACGTCGGGGGCCTGCGCACCGGCTCGACCACGGTGATCTCCTTCCCCGTCTCCGTCCCCACCACCGGCGACTACAACCTGTCGGTGTTCGGCAACAGCTACGCCAAGGACGCCGACGTCAAGGGCCCGACGAACGTGTACGCGCGGGTCGACGGCGGCGCCTCGAGCAGGATCGACATCCCCGTCGGCTTCCAGTGGGTCGTGTGGGGCCACGCTGACGCCACCGTGCACCTGACCTCGGGCAGCCACACCATCACGCTGGCCACCACCGGTGACAACGGCGCCAAGACCGCCGGCGACGCGATCATCGACAGAATCGACCTCCAGTACAAGGACGCCTCCGTCCAGGGCACCACGCTCTACGAGGCCGAGCAGGCCGCCCTCTCCGACAGCGGCAGCACCACCTACACCTCGCAGGGCCAGTCCGGCGCGGGCGCGGTGAACCTCACCTCCGGCAAGTCGGCCACGTTCTGGGTCTACTCCGCGCGGGACGGATACGCCGACCTGACCGCCCGTTTCCGCAACACCGGCCAGGCCGACCTCACTGTCAACGGCAGGACCGTCAACGACCAGAGCCTCTCCGGCGCGACGACCGGCGCCTGGTCCACCTCCACCAACCGGGTGTACCTCAACGGCGGCATCAACAAGGTCAAGGTGACCGGGAGCGGCGGCACCCTCGCCCTGGACGACCTGGCCGTCACCCCGTTCAGCGCCACCGACGCCGTCACCACCGGCAACGTCGTCACCTATCAGGCCGAGGACGGCACCCTCACCGGAACCGCGGCCGTCGACACCACCTACAACCAGGCCAACGGCGGTGTCGTCACCGGCATCGGCAACGGAACCGCCAACTCCCTCACCCTCAACGTCAACGCACCCTCGGCCGGCACCTACGCCATGACCATGCACTACGCCGACAACGAGGAACTGCCCTCCAACCACTACAACCCCGACCTGTACGCCGAGCACGCCGACGTCAGCGTCAACGGCGGCGACCCCACCCGCGTCAACTTCGCCAGCACCCTGCACTGGAACCAGTTCAACGACTACACCGTGCCCGTCACCCTCACCAAGGGCGCCAACACGGTCAAGTTCACCGCCTCGCAGCTCTACAACTGGGACGGCACCACCATCGGCGTGGTCTACTCCGGCGGCGGCAGCGACATCGGACAGCCCATGCGCTCCAGCTCCGCGCCCCACCTGGACCAGGTGTCCTTCGCGCCCGCGGGCCTGCACATCGGCGCCTCGACCGGATTCTCCTCCACGGCCGTCGCCCAGCACAGCGGGCTCTGCCTCGAAGACCCCGGCCAGTCCACCGCCAACGGCACCCAGTACCAGCAGAACACCTGTGGAAGCGGCCAGGAGCAGGTCTTCGACTTCCACCCCGTCGCCGGCACGACCGACACCTACACCGTCGTCAACCACCTCAGCGGCAAGTGCCTGGACGTCTCGGCCTTGTCGACGGCCGACGGGGCCGCCGTCCAGCAGTGGACCTGCCTCAACGGCACCAACCAGCGCTTCACCCTCAGGCCGGTGACCGCGCTCGGCAACAGCCACGACTACCAACTCGTCGCCGTGCACAGCGGCAAGTGCGTCGACGTCAGCACCATCTCCACCGCAGCCGGCGCCCTCGTCCACCAGTGGACCTGCGACACCGGCAGCACCCTGACCACCAAGAAGAACCAGATCTGGCGCCTGCTCGGCAAGGAGTGACCAACAGCGGAACCCGTAAGAGGGCCGCGACACCTCGTCGTGGCCCTCTCCACGTGCGTACCAGTCGCCGGCCCCGCCGACTACACCGGCGGGGCCGGCGACTCCTGCACCGCGGACACCGGCAGCCCGCGCCCGACCTGCATCTTCGTTGGCGCCAGCGGCCATTGACCGACTGCCGCTGAGGCCGGTTTCGGCGAGGTATCCGTTGCTGAGGCCGAGGTGGTTTACTCGCGCGTCGCGACGGAGCTCGCCCGCCTGGCAGGTCTGCTGGCGCTGCCGGGCGGTGCGCCACGGCTGCCGGCCGACCGGCTCACTGACCGTCTGGAGGAAACCGGCGGCGACGCCCGGGTCAGGGGCCCGTACGGGCGGCTGATCCGGCGGGTCCTGGTCCAACGGCCGTCCTGCTCGTACCGGCGCTGCGACGGCGGGATCCGGCCGGGCACCGGGACGGGGTGCGAGAACCGCCAGAACGAGAGCCACCTCCGGCGGCGATGAGGCTTGGGCGGCATACGTGGCGCAGAAGTTCGCCGAACAGGTTCGCGACGAGCGCCGGGCTGCCGCTCTGCGGCACTTGGCCGGGAGCAGCGACGCACTGGCGGCCGTGTACGAGGCGGCTCTGCGTCGGCACCCTCGTGCTCTCCACGCCGCAGAGACCGCCGCGGACGACGCCTGCCGCCGTACAAAACAGTGGCGCGGCATCGCCACCCGCTACGACGGCCAACTCGGCCGCTACCGTGCCGCGATCACCCTGTCCCCTAGTCCTGCGGTGCCAGGGTGCGCAGGACGTCGAACTCGTTGCCTTCCGGGTCAGCCATGACCACCCAGTTCCGGTCCGGGCCCTGGCCCACGTCCACCTTGACGGCGCCGAGACCGAGCAGTCTGGTCACCTCGTCCTCGGTGCTGCCGTCGATCGGGCTGACGTCGAGGTGAAGCCGGTTCTTGACGGTCTTGCCCTCGGGCACACGGATGAACACCAGGGTGGGCGGCATCTGGCGGGCCCGGACATCCTCGACGGTTGGCACCCAAGAGCCGATCTCGACCTTGCCCTCGCTCCGGTCGATCACCTTGAAGTCCAGGACCTCGCACCAGAAGGCCGCGAGCCTCTCCGGATCATGGCAGTCAACGGTCAGTTCGGTGAACCTGCTTGTCATGCTTCTCCCAGATAGCGCGGACGGGCTCAGCGTACGTCGCCCGTGCTCGGCCCCGATCCTGGCCGGGCTCCGGTGCGGCAGGTGGCCGTGCCACTGCGGGTGCGCTCCTCGGTGAACTCGTCGTCGGCGACGAGTGTGCTGGTCTGCGCCCCGCTGTGCAGGATGTCGAAGTTGATGGTGAGGCTCATCGCGCCATCGGGCGAGGTCGCCGACGACGGCCATCACGAGCGCGACCTGCACGTTCCGTTTTCCTGATCGGCTGCACCATTTGACGGCGAGGCGCCATGCGTCCCACATCCACACGGTTCGGTCCCCACCGGCGACGACGATGGTGAACCGGCGCTCGACGAAGCGAGGCAGTTCCGCCTCGTCGAGCAAGGCGATGGCCGAGTCCTCCACGGAGATGCGGCTGGGGCCGTCCGCGTCCAGGACCGGCTGGTCGCCGCCGATCCTGAAGCGACCGGTGTGCGCTCGCCGGGGGCGATCTCCTCTGCCGGGCTGAAGCAGGTCCACAGCCGGTTCGAGGCGCGCAGGACGTTCAGGGCGTCGCGGTGGCCGTGTACGGCTGCGGTGTATTCGCGGGGCAGCTCATCAACGACGTGTACACCGCCTTGGCCGACGCCGTGGAGGCCGCCTGGGAGGCCGTCCCCGCCACGGATCCCGAGCGTGAGCATCGCCGCTAGACGACTGGTCTACTCGGATGCTAGGTTTTCAGCATGCCAGTCGCCACGCGCACCACGGACACTCGTCGGGTCATCCTCGACACCGCCCAGCAGATCATGGCGCGCAAGGGTTACTCGGCTGTCGGTATCAATGAGGTGCTCGCGGAGGCCGGCGTGCCGAAGGGCTCCTTCTACCACTACTTCGCCTCGAAGGACGCCTTCGGTGAAGCGATCCTGAAGAGCTACTTCGCGGACTACCTCGCGGACATGGACCGCGTTCTGGCCGGCCCCAGCCAGTCGGCGGCCGAGCGGCTGATGGCCTACTGGCAGCAGTGGCGGCAGACGCAGAGCCTGGAGGAGTGCCAGGGCAAGTGCCTGGCCGTGAAGCTCGGCGCCGAGGTCGCGGACCTGTCCGAGTCGATGCGCCTGGCTCTGAAGGAAGGAACGAGCGCCGTCGTCGACCGTATCGAGCGGACGATCGCCGACGGCCTGGAGGACGGCTCCCTCTCGGTCGACGGTGAGGCCCGCGACGTCGCACAGGTCCTGTATGACATGTGGCTCGGCGCCAGCGTCATGGCCAAGATCCATCGCAGCCTGGCCCCGCTCGACACCGTCACAGAGGCAACCCGCAGGCTTCTGCATCTTTAGTCGGCCCGCGCACCCCCATGGCCGATCCGCTCATGGGGCCCGGCCCCTCTTCACCCATCGCAAGTAGACTGGTCTACTCAAGGAGAGTCATGAAGGTTCTGATCGTTCTCACCTCGCACGACGAGCTGGGGGACACCGGCGTGAAGACCGGGTTCTGGCTGGAGGAGCTGGCGGCGCCCTACTACCGCTTCAAGGAGGCCGGATGGGAGATCACGCTCGCCTCGCCGAAGGGTGGTCAGCCGCCGCTGGACCCCAAGAGCAACGAACCCGGCTTCCAGACCGACGACACCCGGCGCTTCGAGGCCGACGCGGAGGCGACCAAGGCACTGGCGAACACCGTGCGCCTCGACTCCGTCCCGGCCGGCGACTTCGACGCGGTCTTCTACCCCGGCGGACACGGACCGCTGTGGGACCTGGCCGAGGACACCGTCTCCGCCCGGCTGATCGAAACGACCCTCCGCTCCGGCAAGCCCGTGGGGCTGGTGTGCCACGCCCCCGGTGTGCTGCGGCACACCGTGAACGAGGACGGCACCCCGCTGGTCGCGAGCAGGAAGGTCACCGGATTCGCCAACTCCGAGGAGGAGGCCGTCCAGCTCACCGACGTGGTCCCCTTCCTGGTCGAGGACGAACTCACCAAGCTCGGCGGCGTCTACTCCAAGACCGACGACTGGCAGCCCTACGTCCTCACGGACGGTCTGCTGATCACCGGGCAGAACCCGGCCTCCTCGGCTCCCGCTGCCGACGCCCTGATCAAGCTGGTCACCCAGGCCGGCTGATGAGCGCCTACGCCGTCATGCTGCGCGAACGCGTGACGGACCCGGCCGAGCCGGCTCTCTACGCCGGCTCGACCCGGGCGGCCCGGATCAGCCACCAGGTGACACCCGTCGTCGGATAGTGGGGCTGTCGAAACCCTGGAGGGCCCGGCGCTCGACGGTGTGCTCATCCACCGCTTCCCGGGCGCCGAGGATGCCGCCGCCTGACCCGGCGGCACCGTGCCGGCACTTCCAGAAAAGGTCCCTTCCGTCCTGGCACCGCGTTCGTGTCGTCCAGGGCGCGATCGGGCAGGACGGCGAGCAGCGCGGTCAACTCGGCCCCGTGCGCGTCTCATCAAGATCAGGTCAGAGCCGCCCGGGCTCGGTGTCGCGTGACGGGACCACTCTTGACGTTGCTTCGTACAACATCAGGATGGCTCCGCTGCCGCTGCACACGGACGAGCACGCGGCGGCAGCCGGCCGCTTCGGTGGCCTGATCGCCAACGGATTCCACACCATGACGGTGCTGCAGTTTCGGACGAACTGTGGGCGCTGATGGAGCCGTTGCTGCCCAAGCCGGGTCCGAAACTGGTGAGGGCAGGCCGCGGATACCGGCGCCGACGTGGTGGGCGCCGCACTGACACGACCGGCACATCGGCAGGACCTACGAACGCTCCGGACCGCGCCTGCTCACCTTCGCGGACGTGGCCGAGGAACTGTTGAAGGCCACCGGACGCGAGATCACCTGCATCCCGCTCACCCCGGATCAGTTCCGGGCCTCACTGCGGGAGATCGGCCTCCCCGAGGCCTCGCGGACGGCTACGCCGAGAACCTGGACGGCCGGAACGCCCATCTGGTCCACGGTGTCGAGGAAGCCCTCGGACTGCCCCCCAGGGACTTCTGCGACTACGCCCGCCTCGCCGCCGGCGGCCGGCTGCCTGTGCGTGGCGACCGCGGCTTCCCGCTCGCCGACGCTGCCAGGGCGCACGAGCTGATCGAGTCCGGCCATGCGCGCGGCAAGGTGCTCCCTCGCCCGTGAGTGAGTCTCCTACTTGTCCACCAGCGACATGTGGTGCTCGTTGTAACGGCTTCCCTTGACCTCGATCCGTCCCGCGAGTTCGTTGAGGTCCGACAGTTCGTCGGCGGAGAGCGGAAGGTGCGTGGCGCCGGCGTTCTCCTCGATGCGGGCGGTGCGCCGGGTTCCGGGGATGGGCACGATCGACGGATGCCGGGCGAGCAGCCAGGCGAGGGCCACCTGCCCCGGTGTGGCGTCCTTGGTCCTCGCGAGCGTGGTGATGTGCTCGACGAGTGCCTGGTTCGCCGCCCGGTTCTCGGCCGTGAACCGCGGGATGGTGGTGCGGACGTCGTCGGCCGCGAACGGTGTCGAGGCGTCCACCGCCCCTGTGAGGAACCCCTTGCCGAGTGGGCTGAAGGGCACGAATCCGATGCCGAGTGCCGTGCACGTCGGAAGGACCTCCGGCTCGGGATCCCGGGTCCACAACGAGTACTCGCTCTGCACCGCCGTCACCGGGTGGACGGCGTGGGCGCGCCGGATGGTCCGCGCACTTGCCTCCGAGAGCCCGAAGCAGCGGACCTTTCCCTCCCGTACGAGTTCGCCCACCGTGCCCGCGACGTCCTCGATGGGCACGTCCGGGTCGACGCGATGCTGGTAGAACAGGTCGAGCCTGTCGACCCCGAGCCGTTTGAGCGAGGCGTTCGCGACGGAGCGGATCTGCTCGGGCCGGCTGTTCAGCCCGACGGACGCCCCGTTCTCGATGCGGAATCCGAACTTGGTGGCGATGACCACCTGGTCGCGGACCGGGGCCAGGGCCTCTCCGACGAGTTCCTCGTTGACGTAGGGGCCGTACACCTCCGCGGTGTCGAAGAACGTGACGCCCAGATCCACGGCGCTGCGGAGCACGGCGATCATGTCGCTCCGGTCACCGGGGTTGGGGCCGTAACTCTGGGACATGCCCATGGCGCCGAGGCCGATGGCGGAGACCCGTAGGTCGCGTCCGAGGGTGCGCGTGTGCATGCTTCCTCCTTGTGGATGTCTCACCGTGGCGGAACCTTTGGGAACAGGCGCAAGGCGTTGGCTGTGGTGAGCGAGCGCCACGTGGCGCCTTCGGCCGGCGGGTCGGCGGCGTCGATCGCCGCGATATGGGCGTCGGCAAGGGCCGGTGGCGTCCAGCAGTAGTCGCTGCCGAAGAGCACGCGGTCGGGGTCGGCGAGCTTCAGCAGTGCGGGAACCTGGCGTGGGAAGGCCGTACCCGCCATGTCGTAGTACAGGGAGCGCAGTTGCTGTACGGCTTCGTGCGGGGACTCCTCGTGCGACGGCACGAAAAGCCGCATGAACTCGTTGATGCGGTCGGCCAGGACCGGGATCGCGCCACCGCAGTGCGGGACGATCACCCGCAGGTTCGGGTGACGGGTCAGGACGCCCGCCATCACCAGGTCCGTGACGGTACGGGCCGTGTCGAAGATGTACTCGACCATCGGACGCGGCCTGCCGAGAGCGGACTGCTCCCAGCACACCGGTGAGGTGGGGTGCAGGAAGACCACGGCCTTCCGGCGGTCCAGCTCCGCGAAGACCGGTTCAAGGCGTTCGTCGCCCAGGTACACACCGTGGGTGTGGGTCAGCAACGCCACCCCGTCGGCGCCCAGTCCGTCGACGGCGAAGGCGATCTCCTCCAGCGCCCCGTCCACGTCCGGCAGCGGCAGCGACACGAAGGTGCCGAAGCGGCCGCGGTGGTCGCGCGCCAGTTCGGCGGTGTACTCGTTGACGCGCCGGGCCAGGACGCGGGCCGCCTTGTCGTCGCCGAAGTGCACGCCGGGAGAGGACAGGGAGAGCATCGCGGTCTCGATGCCGTTGCGGTCCATCAGATCCAGATGGTCCCGCACGGACCACGACGGCCAGCCCCCCATGCCGTCGGGATGGGCGTGGCCCGCCGCGGTCGCCTGCTCGACGTAGAAGCCGGGCAGGTGGTGGGCGTGGACGTCGATCAGGCCGGAGGTCATGGCGGCGGGCTTCCTTCTCGTGGGCTTGGGACGTGGAGGCCAGGTGGTTGCTTGCTCTACTCCCCCTGCTCGCCTCCGGCCAGCCGGACCTCTTCGGCATCCAGGGCCGCCTGGAGCCGGCGGAGCACGGTGTCGTCGATCTGCGCCTCGTCCCTCAGGCGGACGACGGTCGCGCGCTTGGTGGCGATGAGGGCGAGTCGGAGGTCGGTGTAGTGGCGGTTGTGGAGCAGGGCGGGATCGTCGTCCGTGCCCGCGCCCCGCGCTCGTACGGTCGCCAGGTTGGCCTCGTACTCCTGCCGCAGCCACTCCATGACCTTGGGGGTGGTGCCCAGTTGCGTCGCGAGCCCGGGAAGCGCCTTGATGGCCTCCTCGGTCGCTGTGGTCTCGGCGAGGATCTGCTCCTCGTCGACGGAGGTGTCGCGGGGCAGCCGGGCCCAGCGCACCACGCCCGGCAGCAGCAGCCCCTGCACCACGAGGGTCACCACGATGACACCGGAGGTGACGAAGACGATGAACGCCCGGCCGGGGAACGGCGCACCCGAGTCGAGGGTCTCCGGCACGGACAGTGCCACCGCCAGCGACACCGCGCCCCGGAAGCCCGCGAACCCACTGACCACTCGGGCCCGGTCGCTCATTCTCCGCAGACGCTGCTCGGGACGCCGGTCGATCCCGCGGATCAGGTAGGCGGAGGAGAACAGGAACACGAACCGGACCGCGACCAGGACCGCGCTGACCACCGCGATCGCGATGAGGGCGTGCCTGAGGTCGGACCGGCTCAAGTGGCGCAGGGCGTACTGCAGTTCCACTCCCACCAGGACGAACAGGGCGCCGTTGATGATGAACGTGGCCAGCGGCCAGAAGGCCAGGGCCTGGCGGCGGTGCTCGGCCCGGATGAGGCTGGGCGCCACCTGGGCCATGATCAGGCCGCTCACCACGACCGCGAGGACGCCGGAGGCGTGGATCACCTCGGCCAGCAGATACGCCGTGAACGGCGCGAGGATCATGACGAGGTTGCCGAGCAGAGGATCGTCCAGCCGGCGACGCAGGTTCATGTTGACCCAGGCGACCGCGACGCCGACCGCGGCCCCGCCGCCGTACGCCAGCAGGAACAGTGCCCCGACGTGGGGGAGGGTGAGGTGCTCCTCGCCCACGGTGATACCGACCGCCAGACCGTAGATCACCAGGGCGGTGCCGTCGTTGACGAGGCTCTCCGCGCGCAGGACCGTGATCTGGCGGCGTGGCAGGGAACCCGCCAGGGCGCTCACCGCTGTGGCGTCCGTGGGCGCCACGGCCGCGCCAAGGGCCCAGGCCGGTCCCCACGGCAGCCCGAGTGCGTGCCCGGCGACCGCCACCGCCCCCGCGGTGAGGATCACCAGCACGGTGCTGAGCAGGGCGATGCCGCGCAGGTTCGTCCGGATCTCCCGCATCGACGTGGTCAGGCTCTCCCAGTACAGCAGCACGGGAAGGAAGAGCAACAACACCACTTCGGGGGGGAGTTGGGGCTGACGGACGGCCGGGACGAGGCCGATGAGGGCGCCCAGGACGAGGAGCACGACAGGCGGTGCGACGCGGAAGCGCTGTCCAAGGAAGTTCCCCGCGAGCACCGCCGCACCCAGGACGACGACGAGTTCGAGACCGAGCATGACTTACTTACTCCGGGGCGGGGCCGGCCGGCGGTGACGGCTCGGCGGGTTCGACGGGGATCTTCCTGGTCATCCGGGCAGCAGCCGCAGCGTCGTGGCACGCGCGGCTGCCCTGGGATCGACGCGAGCACCGCCGAAACGGCCGTACTCGCTCCGGTACGCCGTGTCCACGCGGTCGTTGGTCCCCGGGTCCGGCACCTCGGCGAAGGTGACGCCTGTCCAGACGGTCATGGGAGCCACGATCACGGACGCAGCAGCGTCTTGATGGCGCGGCGCTCGTCCATGGCCTTGTAGCCCTCGGCCACCTCGTCCAGGGGCAGGGTGAGGTCGAAGACCTTGCCCGGGTCGATACGGCCGTCGAAGACGCGGTCGATCAGATCGGGCAGGTAGGCGCGCACCGGAGCGGGGCCGCCGCGCAGGCCGACGTGGGAGAAGAAGAGCTCCTGGCCGTCGATCCGCGTGCCGTGGGGGAAGCCGACGAAGCCGACGTTGCCCCCCGGACGCGCGGAGTGCAGGCCCTGGTGCATCGACTCCTGCGTGCCGACGCACTCGAGGACCGAGTCGGCGCCGACGCCGTTGGTCAGCTCCTTGACGCGGGCGACGCCTTCCTCGCCCCGCTCGGTGACGATGTCGGTGGCGCCGAACTCCAGGGCCAGCTTCTGCCGGGACTCGTGCCGGCTCATGGCGATGATCCGCTCGGCGCCCAGCTCCTTCGCGGCGATGACCCCGGACAGGCCGACCGCGCCGTCACCGACGACCACGGCCGTCGAACCGGGTCGGACCTCGGCCGCTCGGGCGGCGTACCAGCCGGTGCCCATGACGTCGGACAGGGTCAGCAGGCTCGGGATCAGCTCCTCGTCCGGCTGCTCCGGGGTGGCGACCAGCGTGCCGTCGGCGAGAGGGATGCGGACGTACTCGGACTGGGCGCCGTTCACCTGTTGCGCGTGCAGGCAGGAAGTCTGGTACCCGGCACGGCAGTTGGGGCAGGTGTTGTCGGAGGCCACGAAGGAACCGATGACGAACTGTCCCGGCCTGACGGTCGAGACCTCGCTGCCGACCTCCTCGACGACGCCGACGTACTCGTGGCCGATCGGCCACGGTTCGGCGACCGGCAGGACGCCTCGGTAGCTCCACAGGTCGGAGCCGCACACGCAGGCGGCGACGGTGCGGATGACCGCGTCCGTCGGAGCCGTGATGGTCGGCTCGGGGGCGTTCTCCACCCGGACGTCCCCCGGCGCGTGAATGATGGTTGCTCGCAAGGTGCTTCCCAGCTCTCTTCGTGTCTGTCGTGCCGTCAGGTGCGGGCGTCCCTCAGGCGTCAGCCCGACTGCTCTGCCTTCTCCGCGATCTCCTTGAGCTGTGTCATCGCGGTCATGGCGTTGGGCCACCCGGCGTAGAAGGCCAGATGGGTGATGACCTCGATCAGCTCGTCCTCGGTGACACCGTTCTCCGGGCCTTGCCCAGGTGGAAGCCGAGCTGGTCGGCCCGGTACAGGGAGGCCAGCGCGGTGACGGTGACGAGGCTGCGGTCGCGCGGGGAGAGGCCCGGGCGCTCCCAGATGTCGCCGAAGAGGACGGTGTCGGTCAGCTCCGCGAGCTTGGGGGCGAACTCCTGGATGGCCGGCGGGGCGAATTTCTTCCGTTCGGACATGAGGGGGTGCTCCTGCGTGGATTCGAGTGGGGGGAGTGTGTGGGTCACCGGTGAAATTCTGGATTCCGGGTCGCTCACCATCCCGGCAGCCCGACACGGCACCGACTTTGTCAGTTCCCCGAGGGCCCGCAAAGGGGAGAATTCCATCCGGGGAACTGCTTATCCAGGGGAGAAATCCTTACCCCCTTCGCGGCGGCCGGATGATGCCACACTGGCGTCATGACCGGCGACCCGCAACCGAACGAACTAGGAGAATTCCTCAAGGCGCGGAGAGCCGAGTTGAACCCGCGCACCGTCGGTCTGCCCGACACCGGCGGCCGACGGGTGCCCGGCCTGCGCAGGGAGGAGGTCGCCCTGCTCGCCGCCATCAGCACCGACTACTACACGCGGCTGGAACAGGGCCGCATTCAACCGTCCGCGTCGGTGCTGGCCTCGCTCGCCCATGTCCTGCACCTGTCCGACCACCAGCGTGACCACCTGTTCGAGCTGGTCGGCCGGCAACGGGCACGACACCGCCGGCCGGCCGCGCAGAAGGCCCACCCGCAGCTGCGCCGCCTGCTCGACGATCTCACCGCGAGTCCCGGCGTGGTGATCGGCCGCCGTATGGACATCCTGGCGTGGAATGCGCTCGCCGTCGCCCTGTTCACCGATTTCGCGAAGGTGCCGGAAAGCAGGCGGAACTGCGTCCGTATCCTCTTCACCGATCCCACCATGCGGACGCTCTACGCGGACTGGCGGGCCGTCGCCCGTGACTGCGTGTCCCATCTGCGCAGAGAGGCCGCCACACACCCCGAGGATCCGCAGTTGATCAGCCTGGTCGGTGAACTCTCCATGGAGGACAGGGACTTCGGTCAATGGTGGGCAAGCCGTCGAGCGCCGTCACGCAGGCAGGGCGTCAAGCGGTTCCACCACCCCCTCGTGGGCGACCTCGTCCTGGACTGGGACACCCTCATCTGCGGCAGCGATCCCGATCAGGAACTCATCGTCTGGACCGCTCAGCCGGGCACGCCGTCGTACGACGGGCTGCGCGCCCTCGCCTCGCGGGCCACCGGCCGGCCCGGTGGACCCCCGGCCGGGCGGGCCAGCTGAGCCGGGGAGGAAAATCTCCCCCTTACATTTCGACTGAATACTGTGACACTCGCTGCTATGTGCACCGAAGCGCGTTTTACTGAACTGGGGGAATTCCTCAAGGAGTGCCGGGCCCAACTCGGTCCGCGCACCGTCGGTCTGCCCGAGTCCGGGACGCTCCGGCGCGTGCCCGGGCTGCGCCGTGAGGAGGTCGCCCACCTCGTGGGGATCAGCACCCACGCCTACGCGCGGCTGGAACAGGGACGCGCCCCCGTGCCGAGGACGGTGCTCGCCACGCTCGCCCGCGTCCTGCACCTGTCCGATCACCAGCGGGACCACCTGTTCGAGCTGGCTGGAGGCGCCTGCGGATCAGGCCGTCGGCCGACGCAGAAGGCTCACCCGCAGCTCAGACGCCTTCTGGACGAGCTGGCCACGAGCCCCGCACTCGTCATCGGCCGGCACCTGGACATCCTCGCCTGGAACCCTCCGGCAGTTGCTCTGCTCACCGACTTCGACAAGGTCCCCGCGAAGAAGCGCAACTACGCGCGGCTGATGTTCACCGACCCCGCCTTCCGGAAGCTCTGCCTCGACTGGCGGACCCATGCCCGGACCTGCGTGACCCATCTGCGCCTGGAGGCCGCGCGGTACCCCGGCGACCCCCGGATTGCCGCACTCGTCGGAGAGTTGTCGGTGGCCGACGCCGATTTCCGGCAGTGGTGGGCCGGCCGCCAGATGAACGGCCTGCGGATGGGTACGACGCGGCTGCGCCACCCGGTCGTCGGTGACCTCACCCTGGACTGGGACATCCTGACCTGCGCCGCCGACCCCGCGCAGAAGCTGCTGATCGCCACCGCCGAACCCGGGACCCCGTCGCACGACGGGCTTCTGCTCCTGGCGTCGTGGACCGCGGACCCGGAACAGCCCGCAGAGGATGCGGCGGCCTGAGGACTCCCGCGTCCGGTCCGGGCAGGGCGCACGGCTCCCGGGATCATGCGCGACGGACGCGGTCCCTCCGGGGCGCCGGGATGTGCGGTCGATCCCGATCGGAGCCCGACAACTGCGCCGACAACTCGTCGACCGGTTCGACCAGGTCCGTCGGCCGGTCGGGTCCCCACCAGTCGCCGAGCAGTTCGGCGAAGGAATCCTGACGGGCGGCCGAGAGCTTCGCCGCGGCCTCGCCCCCCCCGCGTCCGTGAGGAGCAGGTCCCTGCACGCGCGGGTGGCCAGACGGCGCTGCTCGATCTCATCCAAGGCATCCTGGATCACCGGCAGCGGCACCTGGCCGTACTCGGCGAGACGCGCCGGCGACAGCGACCGCTTCGGTCGCAAGGCCCGCAGCAACCGCCAACTGGACGCGGGCAGCAGGTCGGCGTGGCTCCTCAAGGGGTCGCGGCCGGCCGCCGCGCGTATCCGGTGCGCCCGGATCCGGACCAGCTTCGGCGAAAGCACCGGTTCGGCGGCACGGCGCTCGGCGAGGAGGAACGACACAAGCAGTACGACGGCCAGTGCTGCGGTCCCTGTCAGTGGGGTCGACGTCCACCCCCCGGTCCTGCCGCCGAGCGAGGTCACCAGGATCAGACAGGTGGCGACGGACGCGATCAGGAGCGTGCCGAGGTAGTCGATCCGGTGTCGCCGACAGGATCATCAGGCCGCCGCCGAGACCCCGCAGCGTACGGAAGCCGATCAGCTGGGACATGCTCTGCGCCAGGCCGCACAGCGCCGAGCCGATCAGAACGTCAGGACCAGCCGGCCACGCACACCTCCCGCGGCGAGGAGCCGGTGTGCCTCGGCGGCCTGTTCCGCCGGGAACGTCCTGGCGACCCGAAGCGTGATCAGGCCGTCCTCCACCTGCTGCCGCAGCCGGTCGAGCCTGGCCCGCTCCCGGGCGTAGCGGAACACGACGATCGGCTGGTAGAGGATGCCGCGTTCACTGGGACCGTCGTAGCCGAGCAGAGTGACCACCCGGCCCCCGTCACGTACCGCCCGGGCGGTCAGAGCGCCGAGTGAGGCGCCGTCGAGGAGTCCGTCGACGCCTTCCGGGACCTCTGTTCGTACTCGATCGGGGTATTCGGCGCCGCGCCGCAGGACGATGTCGGCGCCGAGTTCCTTGACCAGGGCCTCGTCCTGCTCGGAGGCGTCGGCCACCACCCGCAGCCCGTCCGCCTTGGCCAGCTGGACGGCGTAACCGCCCACCGCGCCGGCCGCTCCGGTGATCGCCAGGGTCTGCCCGGCCGCCAGGCCGAGCGTGTCCAGCGCCAGACGGGCGGTGAGACCGTTCATCGGCAGGGTCGCGGCCTGCACGTCGCTCGCGCCGTGGGGTGCGCGCACCACGGACTCCACCGGGACCACGACGTGCTCGGCGTAGGCGCCGTGGGAGCCGTCTGCCAGCACGATCGCGATCACCTGGTCACCGACGCGCAGGTCCGTGTCTGTACCCGCCCCGATCTGGTCGACGACACCGGCGGCCTCCATGCCGGGAACGAACGGCGGCCGGGCGTCCGGAGACCGGGCGGGTCCCCTGCGCTGGAGGGCGTCGACCGCGTTGACGGTCGCGGCGCGCACCTGGATGCGTACCTCTCCCGGACCGGCATCCGGGGCAGGCAGCTCAAGAACCTGGAGCACCTCCGGCCCACCGAATTCCGTGAAACCTACAGCCTTCATGCGAAGCACCTCGTTGTCTGACATGGGTCGTCGAGGTGTTCGACTTTTCCGTCTCGGGTACGCCCGGAAAAGGGGAGGAATCCTGGTGGGGATACGGCCACAGGGGGGACGCATCCTTCCCCCCATGGGTGACAGCGCTCAGGTCGCCGCGTCGGACGCCGTCGTCCTCTGGTCGGCGGCCCAGGAGGCGAGGAGGCGCAGCCCGTCGTGGGACGCGCTGCCGGGTTCGGCGTTCCACACGATGATGTGCTGGTCGGGGTCGGTGCCGCAGGTGAGCGTGTTCCAGTCGAGGGTCAGCTCGCCCACCACCGGGTGCCGTAGCTTTTTGACGCCCTTGCCTCGCATCGCGACGTCGTGTTCGGTCCACCACTGCCGGAACTGCGCGTCACGGGCGGAGAGCTCCTCGACCAGCGCGGTGAGCGGCTGGTCGTCGGGATAGCGCGCGCTCTCCATACGTAGTTGCGCGATGGCCAGCCGGGTCACCTCCTCCCAGTCGACGTACAGCTCCCGCATCCAGGGCTCGGTGAACAGCAGCCGGACGAACACACGCTCCGGCTCGGGATAGCGCCCGAAGTCGGTCCACAGGGCGGCGGCGAGCTGGTTCCAGCCGAGGATGTCGGTGTACCGGCCGATGACGAAGGCAGGGGAGGCGCTGAGGTCGTCCAGCATGCGCTGCAACTGCGGGTCCACCTGCTGGCGCTCGCGGTACGCGGACGGGCGCACCCTCTCCTTCGCCGCGAGGTCGAAGAGATAGGCCCGCTGGTCGTCGTTGAGTCGCAGCACATGGGCGATCTCGTCGAGCAGGGGAGCCGAGGCCTGGAGCCGGCCCTGTTCGATCCGCGTGTAGTACTCGGTGCTGATCGCGGCGAGGAGTGCCACCTCCTCACGGCGCAGCCCCTTCACACGCCGCCGTGGCCCGCCGCGGAGACCGACGTCGGAGGGGGTGAGCTCAGCACGACGCGCCTTGAGGAACTCACCCAGATCGTTCAGATGCGGGTTGCGGTTCATGACCTTCAGCCTGGCACAGACGCGGCATCTTGTGGGGGGTACGGATTCCTCCCCTGGCTGACCGGCCAGTGGGCGGCGACGGCCGGTGGCCCGGTGCGCGATCGCGCACCGGGCCACCGGCGGAGGCGTTTCCGGATCGTCAGCCCAGCGCCTTGACCAGCTCCTGCGCGAGGGGGACGGCCGAGTACGGGTTCTGGCCGGTGTAGAGGGTGCGGTCGACCTGGACGTGCGGGGTGAACGGGTCGGCCTCGCGGTAGTCGGCCTTGAGGTCGCCCACGAGACGGTCCTGCAGCAGCCACTTCGCGCGGTCCGCGAGACCGTTCTGCTTCTCCTCGGCGTTGGACAGGCCGGTCATGCGGTAGCCGGAGAAGGGGGACGTGCCGTCGGGGCCGATGGTGGCCAGCAGGGCCGCGGGGCCGTGGCAGACGAGGGAGACCGGCTTGCCGGAGGCGAGCCAGTCGGTGAGCAGCCGGCCGGAGGCGGCGTTGTCGGGCAGGTCCTCCATCGGACCCCAGCCGCCGGGGTAGAAGACGGCCACGTAGTCGTCGATCTCGACGTCCTCGATGCGCATCGGGTGCGCCAGCTCGGTGGCCTCCCGCAGTGCGGTGCGCATGCGCTCGGCGCCTTCCTCGCCTCCGTTGAACTCCGCGGTGAGGCTGAGCGCGTCCGCGGTCGGTGGCACACCGCCGGGGGTCGCCGCCGCGATGTCGTATCCGGCCTCCTTGAAGACCTGGTAGGGGCCGAGGGCCTCCTCGGCCCAGAAACCGGCGGGCTGGCGGGTTCCGTCGGCCAGCGTCCAGTGGTCGGACGCGGTGATCACGAAGAGGATCTTCGCCATGGGGGAGCTCCTGAAAGAGGGGAGGTCTGAGCGGGGGACGGTCAGCCCTTGAGGGCTTCCTGGAGGACGTGGCTGTCGGCGATCTGTCGCATGCGTACGGCCTGGCCGTCGCGGACGGTCCACAGGTGCAGGAACCGCACGTCGGCGGTGTTCCCGGTCCTCGTCTCGGCGTGGTAGTGGCCGTAGACGAAGACATGGCCCTCGTCGTCCGCGAAGAACTCCTCGGGCACCGCGCCGAAGGACTCGTAGTTCGGCATGGTCTTGCCGAAGAAGTCCGTGGCCACGCTGTCCCAGCCGTGGTAGACACCGCTGTTCGGGAAGCCGGGGGTGATGTCCCAGACGAAGTCCGCAGCCATCACCTCCTTGGTGACCTCGGGGGCCATCCGGGACTCGTAGACCCGGCGGATGAGGGCGAGGCTCGCGGAATCGGACATGGCGTACTCCTTGCGGGGGGTGGGTGAAGCGGAAAAAGGGTCCTGTGATCAGGCGGCGAGGGCGGCCAGCCCGGCGCGGAAGATCGCGGCCTGCCGCGCGACACGCGCACCGAGGTGCTCCGCGGTGGCGATGTCCGACGGGTGGACAGCCTCGGGGCCGGCGTCGGTCGGGCTCTGCGCGCCGGCGCCCAGGAAGAAGCCCAGCCGGTTGATGTCGTCCTCGCTGCCCTTGGTGGAGTCCCATCCCGGCAGCAGACCCAGGCTGATCCAGTGCATGCCGTGCTGGGCGGCCAGAGTGGCGAAGTACCCCAGGGTGGAGGACTTGTCGCCGCTCTTCGCCCCGGAGTTGGTGAAGCCCGCGGCGAGCTTGTCCACCCAGGCGTGCGGGAACCAGCGCTTGCTGCTGGCCTGGGCGAAGGTGTGGAAGGCCGCGGAGGCGGTGCCCATGTACGTCGCGGCACCGAAGATGATCGCGTCGGCGGCGTCCAGCTGTGCCCACTGCTCGTCGGTGATGGTGTCGACGGAGATCGAGACGACCTCGGCGCCGGCAGCCGTGGCACCACGCGCCACGGCTTCGGCGATGACGGCTGTGTGCCCGTAGCCCGAATGAAAGGCGATGGCGACGGTGGGCCGGCCGGGGTGGGACATGCTTCGTGCTCCTCGAATCATTTCTTCGGCGGGACTAAAGGACGGCGAAGAACTTCACCATTTTGGTGATCGCCTGGTCCATGTACTCGGGCACGTCGTACATGGCGATGTGTGTCGCGCCGTCGACGACGAACAGTTCCTTCGGCCCGTTGGAAAGCTCGTACGCCTGGTCGCTGAACACCTTTGTGTCGGCCTTGCTGCCCGCGATGAGGAGCAGCGGCTGGGTCAGGAGTTCCGGAATCTGGTCGAACGCCGAGAAGGCGTACATCTTGTCCATGCTGGTCAGCAGGAAACGGCCCTTGGAATGGGGATGCTGACCACGTGGAGTCCGGTAGTAGTCGTATCCCTCACGCAACAGGTCCGGCGTGTTGTCGTCGATCTCTTCCAGCGTCTCCGGGACGAAGGGAGCGTAGGCGGGTGCCGCCCCCCGTGCCTCCGCCGTGCGCTGCTGGGCGACCATCTCCAGGGTTTTGATCTGCTCGGCCACCGGGGACAGGTGCCCCAGGAAGCCCCGGGAGCCCTCGCCCATCGGGGCTGCGCTGACCGTGGCCACCGCCTTGAAGCGGCGTTCGGTCTGCGCCACGCTGATCGCGTAGCCGCCACCCGCGCAGATACCGAAGACACCCATGCGCTCGGCGTCGACGTACGGGAGGGTGGTGAGGAAGTCCGCGGCACAGCGGGCGTCCTCCACTCTGGTGGTGGGGTCCTCCAGGAGACGCGGTTCGCCGCCGCTTTCTCCCTGATAGGAGGAGTCGTAGACCACGGTGACGAATCCGTGGGCGGCCAGTCGCTTCGCGTACTGGCCGATGGTCTGCTCCTTCACGCCACCGGCCGGATGAATTCCGACCAGGGCCGGATACTTCTTTTCTTCGTCGAAGTCGTCCGGCAGGTGAAGGTGTCCCGCTATTTCTACTTCTTTGTTCCTGAAGGAAACGGTCTCGACCATGGCGCCTGTCCCCTTTTCTCGCCCGTGTTTCGCCGATTGGCGGTCCGCACACCATGATTCGCCGGTGCCGAGACGATGTCCACTCGCGATGGGGGGAAGAAACTGTCCCCTGGATATGAATTACCGGGCGAGTCCCCTTCGCATTCCTTGCGTTCCGACGGCGATCTGCACGGCAAGACGCCTGAGCAACTGTCGCGCATGAAGGCCATGGTCGCGCTGCCGAGGGCCGATGCCATCAGGGCGATGACTCCCGCGGTTCCGAGACGTCACGCACCATGTCCGAGCCCGTATTCGCCCGAACGCGCCTCGGCTCCGGTCCCGGCTTGCTCCTCGCCCACGGCGCCGGCACAGCAGCCTGGCCAACACCTTTGGCCCCGTCCTCGAAGGTCTCGCCGCACGCCACACCGTCGTCGGTGTCGACCATCCGGGCAGAGGTGAAACTCCGCGGACGGCCCCCGCTGTCGCTCGCCGACCAACTTGGTGGCCGCCGCCGACGCGGAGGGTCTCGACCGGTCCGCCGTACCGGCTACTCCCTCGGCGGCGCGGTCGCCATCCGTGCAGCCGCCCGCCATCCCGAGCGCGTCACCGCGCTCGTTCTGACCGCCGCCTTCGCACACCGTGACAACCGGCTCGCGCTTGCCTCCTCGGTCTGGAACAGGATCGCCGCCTCCGAAGACGGTGAACCGACGAGTGGCTCCGGCTCGACCACCGCCAGAAGGTGCGAAACCTGCGCCGCGACCCCCGTATCAGCATCTCGGTCTACGACCTCGCCAACCCCCATACGTACGTTGAGATCCGGGGAACCGCCGAGATCGTCCCGGACGAAGGCAAGCTCCTCCTGCGCGAGCTCTGGCGCAAGTACCTCGGCGTGGACCTGCCCGCCGCGAAGAACGGCGAGGACCGCGTGATCATCCGCGTCGTGCCGCGGAAGATTGTCGGTGTTCCGGCTTGAGCGAACCCGGGTCGTGCTGCTGAACGTCGGTTCCTGGTCGCGCCCCGGGCGGAGATCAGGCGGAGGCCGGGATGCCCAGTTCGCCGAGCAGACCCCGCACCCGCGCTTCGACGGCGTCGCGGATCGGCCGCACGGCCTCGACGCCCCGGCCCGCCGGGTCGTCGAGCTGCCAGTCCAGGTACCGCTTGCCGGGGAAGACGGGGCAGGCGTCGCCGCAGCCCATGGTGATTACCACGTCCGAGGACCGCACCGTCTCCGTGGTCAGGACCTTCGGGGTCTGGGCGGAGATGTCGATGCCGACCTCCCTCATCGCTTCTACGACTGCCGGGTTGACGGAGTCGGCGGGCGCGGAGCCCGCTGAGCGGACCTCGACGCGGTCTCCGGCGAGGTGGGTGAGGAAGGCGGCGCCCATCTGGGAGCGGCCGGCGTTGTGGACGCAGACGAACAGCACCGACGGGCGCATGGCGGGAGTGCTCATGGCGGGTGTCCTTCTCGGGGTGTGGTCAGGAGGTGGCGGGTTCGGGTTCGCTGAGCGGGTCCTCGATCGCGCCGCGTGCCGGAGCGGTGTGCGGACCGTGGACCGCCGTCACGACGGCGAGCCCGAGGGCGCCGCCGAGCAACTGCGCGGCGATGAAGGGGGCGACGGAGCCGGGCGCGATTCCGGCGAACGTGTCGGTGAAGGACCGGCCGATGGTCACCGCGGGGTTCGCGAACGAGGTGGAGGAGGTGAACCAGTAGGCGGCCCCGATGTAGCAGGCCACTGTGGCCGACGCCGGCGAGGCGCGGTCGATCCGGCCGAGGCCGAAGATCAGCAGGATGAGCCCGGCCGTGGCGACGAGCTCGCCGAGCCACAGATGGCCGGCGGACCGGTCGTGGGTGGAGAGCTTCACCAACGGCTTGGCGAACATCGCGTCGGACAGGACCGCCCCGCTGATTGCTCCCGCGATCTGGGCGGGCACGTACGCCGCGACGTCCCGCCAGGCGAGGCCGCCCGGGGTCCGGCGGCCGGTGAACCAGGCGGCCAGGGTCACGGCGGGGTTGAAGTGCGCGCCCGAGACCGGCCCGAACAGGGCGATCAGTACACCCAGGCCGAAGACGGTGGCCAGGGAGTTGGCGAGCAGCTGGACACCGCCATCATGGGACAGCTCAGTGGCCTGGATGCCGGAACCGACCACCACCGCCACCAGCAGCCCGGTGCCGATCGCCTCGGCGGCAACCCGACGGCCGAGCGGCGCGGTCACGCAGTGGCTCCGGCGGGCTGCGTGGTGGTCAGGAACGCGGCGAGCCGGTCCAGGAGGCCGGGCAGCGCCCAGTAGTACACCCAGGTCCCGCGGCGCTCGCAGTCGATGAGCCCGGCCTGTCGTAGCAGTTTGAGGTGGTGCGAGATCGTCGGTTGGGACAGGTCGAAGGCCGGGGTCAGCTCGCACACGCAGACCTCACCGCCCTCGCCCCGCGAGGCGATCATCGACATCAGCCGCAACCGGACCGGGTCGCCCAGCGCCTTGAAGACCTTCGCCAGGTCGGCCGCCTGGTCTTCGTCCAGCGGTGCGGCGGACAGGCCCGGGCAGCAGGCGGCGTCCTGGCCGATCACCTCAAGCTCTTGTTTCGACATGCCTCTATGTTGACGTTTTTCGATTCAAGGCGCAAGGTTGCATCAAAGAACGTCAATACAAGCCGTCCCGGGCACCGCCATGCCCGTCATTCAGGAGTGAAGACATGAGCGAGCTTTCCACCGACCTGCGCGAAACCGTCCGCCGGCGGTACGCCGCCGCAGCCGTGAAGGTCGCCGAGGGCGGCACCGCCTGCTGCGGGCCCGAGCCGGTCGAGGTCGACGAGAACTTCGGCTCCGCCCTCTACGCCGCCGACGACCGCGACGCCCTGCCCGCCGAAGCGGTGGCCGCCTCCCTCGGCTGCGGCAACCCCACCGCCGTCGCCGAACTCCACGAAGGCGAGCGCGTCCTGGACCTCGGATCCGGCGGCGGCATCGACGTGCTGCTCTCCGCCCGCCGCGTGGGCCCCACCGGCAAGGCGTACGGACTGGACATGACCGAGGAGATGCTCGCCCTTGCCCTGGCCAACGCCGCGAAGGCGGGCGCCGCCAACGTGGAATTCCTCAAGGGCACCATCGAAGCCGTCCCACTGCCCGCGGCCACGATCGACGTCGTCATCTCCAACTGCGTGATCAACCTGTCCACGGACAAGGACGCCGTCTTCGCCGAGACCTTCCGCGTCCTCAAGCCCGGCGGCCGGATCGGCGTCTCCGACGTCGTCGCCGACGACACCCTCACCCCCGACCAGCGGGCCGAGCGCGGCGACTACGTCGGCTGCATCGCCGGCGCTCTCTCCTTCGCCGAATACCGCGCCGGACTCGAAGCCGCCGGGTTCACGGACGTCGAGATCACCCCGACCCACCCGGTCGCCGACGGCATGCACTCCGCGATCGTCCGCGCGACGAAGCCGCTGACCGCCGAAAACGCCCGCCCGACCTCCGAGTCGAGTGATGCCTGCTGCGGCGTCGACGCCTGCTGTACGCCCGCCGAGACCTCCGTCGACGCCGCCCTCACGGTGACGCAGGCCAAGACCGCGTCAGGGTGCGGCTGCCAGGACTGAGGCAAGAACGGGGCGGCGTCTCGGGAGCTGCGCCACGGGTCGCGCGAGGGCGACGTCCACGGGCCACGAGACCGGCACCTTCGTACGGCCTGCCCTCACCTGGGCGAGAAGGCCTCGTGACGTACGGACCCGGTGAGACCCAGGGCTGTGAGATCCCGGGTGAAGGTGTGGACCAGGGCGGGCGGCCCGCAGAGGTACGCCGAGGCGTGCCGTCCGGCGGCGCCCTCGGCGAGAACACGTCGCGCCGTGAGGCGCCCGTCCCGCTCGGAGACGACCAGGTGCAGGTGCAGCCAGGGGAACACTCCTGCCGCCGCGGCGATCCCGTCGCGAAAGGGGCGCCTCGACGAGGCTCCTGACGGAGCTCAGAAAGGGCATGATGCCGATCCCGGCCGCGATCCAGATCTGCCGCTCGTCCGTGTGCCGGTGGTGGAGGTCCCCGCGGCTCATGGACCCAGGCCCGGGCCCCGGTGCCGATCCTGTCGTGCATGGCGAGGGTGCCGTCGCCGTTGGCCACGACGCCTGACCTGACGGCGATACCGTTGGCGGATGCAGTCGGAGATCCGGGCCGCCGCGATTCGGGGCATCGATCGCCTCATAGACAACCTCGGGGGCAACGGGGCGGCGCTGCTCGCCGAGTTCGGCGTCTCGCCCGGTGACCTGGATTCCGACCATGGACTGCTGCCGACCGTGACGGCCGGGCGGATCCTGCGCCGGGCCACCAAGACGCTGGACTGCCCCGATCTCGGGCTGCGCCTGGCGGCGTACCAGGACATGTCGATGCTCGGCCCGCTGGCCCTGGCGGTGGGGAACTGCGACACGGTCGGAGAGGGCGTGGACTGCGCGTCACGGTTCCTGTTCGTGCACAACCAGGGCATTCGCCTCTCGCGGGCGGACGATCCCGAGCGTTATGCGGGGGTCGGGGCCGTCGAGTACCGGATGCTGCATCCGGACATCCCCTACGAACCGCAGACGATCGACGCGGGGCTGGGCATGTTGCACCGCAATCTCATCACCATGAGCGGTGGATACGAGCTGCTCGGCGTCCATCTGCCCCATCCGCCGCTCACCGACGAGTCCGTGTACACCGAGTTCTTCGGCGCGCCGGTCCACTTCGACACCGGTCGCGCCCTGCTGAGGGTGCCCACGAAGCTCTTCGTCCAGCCGATGTCGACGCCGGTCAACCCCGAGCTGCGGCGCATGGTCGTGGAGTACCTGGAGGCGCACTACACCGATCCCCGCGAGGGCGTCGCGGCCGGCGTGCGGTCGGCGGTCAGCCGCGCTCTGGGCACGGTCCCGGCGCGGATCGAACTGGTCGCCGGGTGGCTCCACCTGCATCCGCGCACGCTGCAGCGGCGGCTGGCGCAGGAGGGCACCTCCTTCCAGGCGATCCTCGACGACGTACGCAAGACCGCCGCGCACCGGCGTCGACGCCGCGTACCGGGTGCAGTCGCAGTGCCCAGACCGGTCGTACGCCGTGCTGGAAGCCCGGGAGTCCCTGGGCGGCACGTGGGACCTGTTCCGGTATCCCGGGGTCCGGGCGGACTCCGACATCTACACGCTCAGTTTCCCCTTCCAGCCCTGGACCGGCGACAACTCCATGGCCGACGGCGACGAGATCCTCGACTACCTGCGGCGCACGGCGGAGGAGTTCGGCATCGACCGCCGCATCCACTGCGCCACGAAGGTGGTCGCGGCCGACTGGTCCGGTGAGGAAGCCCGTTGGACGGTGACCGTCGAGCGGAGCGACGGCGCCGACGAGCCGCGACGGTCCACCATGACGTGCGCCTTCCTCTACCTGTGCACCGGCTACTACGACCACGAGCGCGGGCACGACCCGCAGTTCCCGGGGACCGAGTCCTTCGCCGGGACGGTGGTGCACCCGCAGTTCTGGCCAGAGGGACTCGACTACGCGGGCAAGCGGGTCGTCGTGATCGGCAGCGGCGCGACCGCGATCACCGTGGTCCCCGCGATGGCCCGCGAGGCGGCGAAGGTGACCATGCTGCAGCGCACGCCGACCTGGATCGGCGCGCTGCCCCGCAAGGACCGGTTCGCGGCCCGGGTCCGGCGGAGGCTGCCCGCCGGGCTCGCGCACCGGGTCGTCAGGGCGCGCAACGCCGCCTACTCCAACGCCTTCTACCACTACTGCCGACGCTTCCCGGACCGGGCACGGGCGCTGCTGACCGGGGCCGCCGCGCGGCGGATCGGCGAGGAGGCGGTACGCGAGCACTTCACCCCGTCGTACGCGCCGTGGGACCAGCGGGTCTGCATCACGGCCGACGCGGACCTGTTCAAGGCGATCCAGCGCGAGGAGGTCGAGGTGGTCACCGATCACGTCGAGCGCTTCGTCGCCGAGGGCGTCCGGCTCACGTCGGGCAGGGTGCTGCCGGCCGACGTCGTGGTGACGGCGACCGGGCTGCGCATGCTGGCGTTCGGGCACATCGCGGTGAGCGTCGACGGCGAGCCGGTCGAGCCGGCCCGTCACCTGCTGTGGCGGGGCGCCATGCTCAGCGACGTACCGAACCTCGCGCTCTGCTTCGGCTACGTCAACCTGTCCTGGACGATGCGGGCGGACCTCACCGCGCGGCTGGTGTGCCGCGTCCTGAACCACATGCGCCGCGCCGACCTCGCGTCGGTCACCCCGCCCGCGGAGTCCGGCGTGCGGGAAGAGCCAATGATCGAGCTGGCGTCCGGCTACGTCCAGCGGGGCGTGCGGAGCTTCCCCCGGCAGGGCCACCGGGCCCCGTGGCGGATGCGGCAGACCTATCTCCTGGACTCCGCCGACATCGCGCGCGCCCGGCTCCGGCGCGAACTGCGCGGTGTGCCCCGCTCGTCGGTGCGCTCGGCCGGCGACAACGTCCGGACGGGAGGCTGACCATGGCGGATCTGCACGGAGTGTGCGACGAGCGCTTCGCGGAGGTGGCGGCCCGGTTGTCCGAGAACCTCGGCACGGGCGATGAACTCGGCGCCTCGGTCGCGGTCCTGGTCGACGGCGAGCCGGTGGTCGACCTGTGGGGCGGATGGGCCGACCCGGCCCGTACGGCGCCGTGGCGGCGCGACACGATCACCAACGTCTGGTCCTGCACCAAGACGGTCACGTCCCTGGCGGCGCTGCTGCTGGTGGAGCGAGGGCGGCTCGACGTCGACGCCCCGGTGGCCCGGTACTGGCCCGAGTTCGCCGCACGCGGCAAGGAGGGCGTGCTGGTGCGGCACGTGCTGTCGCACACCTCCGGCGTCTCGGGATGGGACCGCCCGGTGACCGTCGCCGACGTCCTCGACGTGCCGGCGTCCACGGCCCGGCTGGCCGCGCAGGCGCCGTGGTGGCCCCCGGGCACGTCGTCCGGCTACCACCTGCTCACCTACGGGCATCTGGTGGGCGAGTTGGTCCGGCGCATCGACGGGCGCACGCTGGGACACTTCGTCGCCGAGGAGATCACCGGTCCGCTGGGCGCCGACTTCCACATCGGTCTGGCGGACTCGGAGTCCGCCAGGGTCGCCGCGGTCGTACCGCCGCCGTTGCGGTCGAGCGATCTCGCCGGAGCCGATCCGAACGGGGTGGCCATGAAGACCTTCACCGGTCCTCTGGGCGGTGCCGACGCGTCGTGGCGTCCGGAGTGGCGCCGCGCGGAGATCGGTGCCGCCAACGGCCATGGGAACGCCCGGTCGTTGGCCCGGATCCAGTCCGTCATCGCCTGCGGGGGCACGCTCGACGGCGTGAAGCTGCTGTCGCCGCGGACCATCGACCTGATCTTCCGTGAGCAGACCGACGGGCCGGACCTGGTGCTCGGGGCGCATCTGCGCTTCGGCGTCGGGTTCGGACTGCCGTCCCCGGCCGTGCCGTACCTCCCGCCGGGACGGCTCTGCTTCTGGACCGGATGGGGCGGATCGGTGGTCGTGATCGACACCGAACGCCGGGCGGTGATCTCGTACGTAATGAACAGCATGGGCACCGGGCTGCTCGGCAGCGAGCGCACCGCCCAGTACGTCGAGTCCGCCTTCGCGGCCCTGGACTGACGCGCCGACCCCGCGGTGATCGGTGTGACCGACGCCGAGGGCGAGGCCCCGCAGACTTCTGCCACAATTATGACGACTGTTATAGCGAGAGAGGTGCACCCCATGAGCGAGCACGTAGTGCTGGTGGCGACGATCATCGCGAAGCCGGGCCAGGAGGAGCTCGTCGAGAAGACGTTCAAGGCGGCGATACCCGCCGTGCACGCCGAACCCGGCTGCCTGCTGTACGCGCTGCACCGCAAGGCGGGCACCACCGGTGAGTTCGTGATGATCGAGAAGTGGGCCTCGCAGGAGGCGCTGGGCGCGCACATGAAGGGTGCCGCGATGCGCGAGATCGGCACCGCCCTGGCGCAGGCCCTGGCGGGCCCCCCGGACGCGCTCTTCCTGGAGGCGCTCCCCGCCGGCAGCCCGGACTCCGGCGCCATCTGACCGCACACGGGCAGCGGGCCGAGGGTCATGCCGCTCGACCCGCCCCCCACGCAACTGAGGAGCATGCCCATGAAGAGCCTGATGTTCGTCGCCCCGGGACAGCTGCGCTTCGACGAGGTCGACGCCCCCGTCATCGTCGAGGGCGCGGACGCGCTGGTGCGCCCGCTCGCGGCGACGACGTGCGATCTCGACCACCATGTCATCGACGACAAGACGCCGTTCTCCGGATTCGGCCCGTTCCCGCTCGGCCACGAGTGCGTGGGCACGGTCGTCGAGGTCGGCCCCGACTGCACGGACGTCGCGGTCGGTGACGTCGTCGGTGTCGCCTGGCACATCGCGTGCGGCACCTGCGCGCAGTGCGGGCTCGGACACACCGCCCGCTGTCTCCGGCACGGCGACGCCCAGTACGGCCTTCCGGTGAACGGGGCCTGGGGCGGCTGCTTCGACGAACTCATCCGCGTCCCCTACGCCGACTTCAACCTCGCCAAGCTGCCCGTCGGCGTCGACCCCGTGCATCTGGCGTCGATCGGCGACAACCTCGCCCTCGGCTGGGAGACGGTGATGCCGACCGTCGCCGGGATCACCGACCCGAAGATCGCCGTCTTCGGCGGCACCGGCTCCATCGGCCTGTACTGCGTCGACGTCGCGGTCCACTGCGCGAACGCCCACACCGTCTACTACGACGACGACCCGGTCAGGATGAAGGTCGCCGAGCAGCTCGGGGCGGAAGTCCACGACGTGGGCGGCAAGCGCGAGAAGGACTTCCACCTCGCCGTGGACGCCAGCTGCGACCCCGAGCGCCTGCGCAAGGCGCTGCTGTCGGTCATGCCCGAGGGACACGTCAACAGCGTCGGCATCTACTTCGACGAGGTCCAGCTCCCGCTGCTCTCGCTCTACCAGCGCGGGGTCCACTTCCACAACGGCAAGGGACACGCGCGGCCGAACATGACACCGACCCTGGAGGCGGTGGCCGCCGGCACGCTCCACCCCGAACTGGTCACCAGCGGAATCCATTCCTGGGAGGAGATCCCCGACGTACTGACCTCCGGGCACGCCGGCCACAAGCCGATCTTCGTGCTGGAGAAGTGAGGCACGGGGCCACCGGTCCCTCGTGGTGCGGGGCCCGGTCGGACCGGGCCCCGTCCCGCGTCCCCGACGTCCTGTCCGAGACAGCGCGTGGGCCACGGGTTGCGCGCCCTGGTCGACGCCACCTTCCGCACCCGGCCCCGCCGGAGACCCTGCCCCGCGTGGCGGCCGGAGTCCGCGCGCTCACCGGGCAGTTGAGCGGTCGGCGCCACGCGCGTGCGGAGATCCCGTCGGTGCACGAGTTCCCCGGAGGGGTGCGGATGCGCAGCCCGGTCACGGGTGCCGGCAGCCCACTGGCCCCACCCCGGCGCGTCACGCCGACCGGCGGGGGAGTGGAGGGAACCTGTGTCCTCGGCATCGCCCACGAAGGACCGCCCGGCTACGGACACGGAGGCATGAGCGCCATGCTCCTCGACGAACTGATGCGCAGGGCCTGCGCCGCTGCCGGCACGCGGGGGATGACCGTCTCCCTGCGGATGCGCTGTCACCGTTGGGCACCGGACGTGCTGTGACGGGTCGGGACCGGCAGCGGTGGGAGCACGGGGTGATGGTTGGCGTCGAGCAGGAATTCGATTGATCCGAGGACGAGCGCGTACCCGGACGGCTCCGGCCCTCCCGTCGCACGGGCCGCCTGGCGCAGCGCGTCGCCGAGTCCGAACCTGAAGCGGGAGCAGACGCCCGAGGACGTCGCACACCTGATCGCCTTCCTCGCCTCCGACGAGGCCTCCTTCATCACCGGCCAGGTCCACCTCGTCGACGGCGGCCTGATCCGCCGCCGACCCCGTCAGACTGGCGCGCCTCCTTGGGGAAGCGCGCCCGCGCCCGGCTTACGGAAATGCCCGCCCGCCTCTTTCCCCTCGGGCCGGAGTGATGTCCATCCAGGATCTTGCGAGGTTATCCCCGGCCTCAGCCGGTGAACCGGATCGATGCGGAGTTCGCGGCGCTGCGCCACTTCGCGCTCACTACGATCCGCAGTTGGACCGAATACCCCGCCAGGGCGGCCCGACCCGGCCCTACGATCTTCACATGAGTGACCGGAACCCGACGGCCGACGAGCTGCAGACGGCCCGGCTGTCGCTACGGCGTCCGACCGAGGCCGATATCGATGCGATCTTCGCAATCCACCATGATCCCGAGACCTGCCTGCACAACCCCTCCGATGCGCTCGCCCGGCCCGACGAGGCCGGGGAGCTGTATCGACGCTGGATCGAGCAGTGGCAGCGATACGGATACGGGTACTGGGTCGTCCGCCGCCACGGCTCCGATCAACAAGTGGGCTTCTGCGGGATCAAGTTCATGGAACTGCACGGCATGAAGGTCCTCAACCTCTTCTATCGCTTCGCCACCTCGGCCTGGGGCCAGGGCTACGCCGGCGAAGCCGCCACCGCGGTGACCACCTGGGCATCCCGCCATGTCCCCGACCTGCCGCTGATCGCCCGCGTCCGGCCGGCCAACACCGCTTCCCAGCGCGTGGCGATCCGCGCCGGCCTGACTCGAGCGGAGCACCTCGACGGCACCGGATACGACGGCCACGACTGGATCTACGCAGCGAATCTGCCGAACTGAGGCGGCGTCCCTCCCGCCCCGGCATCACCGCAGGCGTCTTCCCTCCCACGTTCTCAGCCGAGTGCCTGTTGCGAGAGTATGCGGTGGTGATCCGCCACGACCCCGAGATGCAGGCTCTGTTCCGCCGCTATTGTGCCCCCGCGCGCCGCTATCTGAAGCTGGGCGGAGCGGTACTTCGTATGCCGCGCGAGGAGTACGAGCCGTTCGTTCATGCCCTGGCCGCTGACGCGAAGGCTGTCTCCGACGCCGAACTCACCACCCTCTTCGAAGGCAGCTGGCGCGAGCGGCGCACCGCGGCATGGCTCGCCGCCGTCTCGCGCCGAGACTACTTCCGCGAGCGTCTGGGAGCGCTGCTGCTCGAGAGCGAGGTCTGCTGCGCGGGCGGGGCCTACTGCGTGGCGCTGGCAAGTTTCGGCACCGCACGGGACGCCGACCTGCTCGCCGCTTACCTGGACCGCTACCTGCGCCGGCCCGACCTGGCCTACGACCAGCCGACAGCCATGGGCGCCCTGGCCTACACCGACTCCGTCCTGCACGGCGACCGGGCCAGCCGCCTCCTCCAAGAGGGCGGCCTGTGGCGGCAGTGGTTTCAGGACGCGCCCCACATGCGCGGCGATGACGGCATCTCCCCCTACCTGGGCGGCATCCGCCGCGCCTGCGCCATCATCGACGAATGCGCCGACACCTGATTCCATTGGCCATTTTCAGTTCAAAAGGCTTGGCTCAGATGCTGGCGGCGAGGGCGTGGAGGCCTGGGCAAGCCGTCCTGTCGAACGGCGTCGAGCCAATCGGGCGGACCCTGCGGCAGGATCCGCCCTCGGGACCGAATTGCCTTCAGACGGCGCCTGAGCAGCTGGCCCACTTCGCTTGCAGCGGCTCCAGCTTGCTCCGCACACTGATGTCCGCTCTCAGCGTCTCTTCGACCTCCAAGGCCATGACCGGTCCATCAGCCTGCCGCACCGCAGCGAGGCTTCGCTGAAGTTCGAACCGTGATCAACGGGGCGGCAAGGAAGCCAGAGAGAGGTCCCACTGGTCAGCCGCGTGAAGCAGCGCCGCGGTGTCCAGCCTGACCTCCACGACGTACTGGTAGATGTCAGCCCCGTCGTCACCTTGTTGCCACGGGGGTGCCGCCTCCAAGGACAGATGAACGCGAATCACCGCGCTCCCGCCCTCGGTTCGACCGGCGAGACTGAAAGCCACGACCGGCTCGATGAACCACGTGTCCGGCGACAGCACACCTTCGGCATCAGGTTCGGTGACGGTCACCGTCCCCGCGGCCACCGCGCGAAGCCACGCGGACACCTGGCGGGCCTCACCGGTGAGCAAACGGGGGGGACCTTGGTCACTTTCACCGGCACCGACCTGGCCGGCACCACAGCCGTGATGTTCGGTACCAGGCCGGCAGGCAGGTTCACCCAGGTTTCACCGACCGAGGTCACCGCGGTGTCCCCGCCGGGCACCGGCACCGTCGGGGTGATGCTGACCACGGCCGGAGGTACCAGCAACCCGGCGCCGTTCCACTACGTCGGGCCACCGTTCCTGTGTTCCTTGAGCGCCGCCTCCGGCCCACTGGCGGGCGGGGGAGTCGTCACCCTCTATGGAACCGAACTGTCCGCCGCCACCAGTGTGCGCTTCGGTACCCATACCGTCGTGCCGACAGTCGTCACCGACCGCCAACTCACCGCGCCCGTGCCGGCCGGGGCTGCAACCGGCCTGGTCACCGTTACCGTCACCACAGCCGGTGGCACCAGCAACACCGCGACCTACGCCTATGTCGGCGCCCCCACCGTCACCACTCTTTCTCCCACGCTCGGCTCCCCGTCCGGCGGCACCGCCTTCACCATCACCGGGACGAACCTGACGGGCGCTCAGTGACCTTCAACGCGGCCCGCCACCGGCGTCACGGTCAACGCGGCGGGAACGTCCCTGACCGGCATCACTCCTGTCACGCCACCGGCCACCCCGCCTCGGCGTTCGGTCCGGGAGCAACGGCTCGCTCCGCGCCCACTGCGCATCAGTGCCGTCCGGCCAGGAAGCCTTCTACTGGACGCAGCACCGTTGCCATCCGCGGGCGCCCGGACCCCGGCGACGACCCGAAGGACGTCGACGCCTTCCGAAGTGTCGGTCGCAAGCCGTGACGCCTGCCCTACCGTGGAGTGTCGACCGCCGCGGCCAATCGCTGGAACTCCTCGTAGACGCCGTTGGCCCAGAAGTCGACGGTCTGCGTCATGGCGATCGCGGTCAGGTCGCGGTGTGGGTCGTTGAACCAGCTGGTGCCGTAGCCACCCTCCCAGCCGTAGCGGCCCGGCTGCGAGACCTCGTCGGGTGTGACGCTGACGGCCATGCCGTACCCCCAGCCGCGACCGGTGAGCGGGAAGGGGCCGGCATCGGCGAGCTGCCGCGGCGTCAGGTGGTTCATGGTCAGCAGCCGGATCGATTCGGCCGAAAGCAGGCGCCGGCCATGGTGGACGCCCTGGTTGAGTAGGAACCGGCTGAATGCCAGGTAGTCGTCGATGGTTGAGGCCAGCCCTGCGGCACCGGAGGGAAACGCGGGCGGCTGGGTCCACTCCTCCGGCCGCGAGTAGGGCTGGAGCTCCAACTGTCCCGTCTGCGGGTTTGCCCTGTACACGCCGGGCAACCGCGAGGCGTCGGCACGTGACAGCGAGAACCCTGTGTGGTTCATGCCCAGCGGCCGGAAGACACGCTTGCGGAGAAGCCTCTCCAGCGGTTCCCGCGCGGCCCGGGCGATCAGCACGCCGAGCACGAGGGCGCCGGTGTTGTACTGCCACCGCTGGCCGGGCTGGTACATCAGGGGCAGGTGCCGTACCGCCGCATCCACTCGTCCGGGTCGTGCGGTGTGCGCGGGTCCGGCTGGTCCATCACCAGCTGTAGTTCGTTGGCGGCTGTGATGATCGGGTACGGCGGCTGGAAGCTGGGTTCGAAGAACATGCCGCGGCCCATGCGGAAGGTCAGCAGATCTTCGACCGTGATCGGGCGCGCCGCCGGCACAGTTTGGTCGAGCGGTCCGTCGATCCGGGTGAGCACCCGCCGGTTGGCCAGCTCGGGCAGCAGCCGGTCGACCGGCTCGTCCAGTGCCAGCCGGCCCTCCTCTACCAGCATCATCGTGGCTGCCGCGATGATCGGCTTGGTCATCGAGGCCATCCGGAACGGCGTGCTCCGTCGCATTGGCTCGTGGCCATCCAGCGTCAAGGTGCCGATCGTCTCGACGTGCAGCAGGCCGCGGTGCGCGATGAGGTAGACGATGCCGGGCAGCTCGCGCCGCGCGACGCGGGCCGCCATCGCCTCGTGCAGCCGCGCGAGTCCGGCCCGCCACGACCCGCTGGTGCCGGCCGACGCCGTCGCCACCGGACCGCCCGGCACCACACCAGCGGTCAACGCGGACGCGCCGATCGCCGCCGCACCCGCCAGCACTGTTTGGACACCGGGACGGCCGAAGAGCGCATCCGCTGGCAGAACCGGCGGCTGGAACAGGCCATCCGAACCGGCGGCCCGGGCCGCGCCGCGGGCGTCCCGGCGCCGTCACCGGGCATGTCCGCCCGGGCCCGGGCCCGGGCCCCGGCGGGTGGGCCGCCCAGCGGTGTGGCTTGAATTGGCTAAAGACAGTCCGTGATCTCTCGGCTACGCTGACTGCGCACTCGATCAGGTCCCTGGGGCCGCGTCCCACCCTGCGTCCGCCGTCACCTGCGGCGCGGGTTGCTGGTTTGTTCTCGCAGCATCCGACGGGCTTTCGAGGAGAGGTCACAGATGCCCAACTCCTTTTCTCGTTTCCTCAATGACGAGGAACTGAAGAAGGTGCGCGATCTCTACATGGAGGCGCTTCAGGACGTCGAGGAGGACGAGGCCGAGGAACCGCCGGAGAAGCCGACCGGTTCCGGCACCGCCCAGACCGCCACCGAGGTCTGACTCTGTGAGCCCATCCGCCCCCCACATCCTCCCGCATGCGGCTCGCGGACAGGACCGTACGGTACGAGGACATCGGGGCGGTGACGTAGCGGACCGGGGCGCGCCTGAGCGGCCCGGTGGTGCACTGCTGCCCGCCGAACCGCACCGACCAGCCGCGCCTGGACGTGTCGCCGGGGGCACCGCGGTGCCCGCAGCCGTCACCTCATAGGCCAGGACTGGGGCGGCCGCCCCTGCCGCATGCCCCGACCACCGCTGGATCCCCGACCTGGCGACGGAGGTTCGACTGCATGACCGCCCTCGATGTGTGGACGCCCGATGCCCTGCGTCGGCTGGAGCCGGAGGATCTGCCCGACGTAGCAGCGCGGGTGCGCGAACTGCTCGTCAGCAGTGTTTCCGCCAGCGGCGGCCACCTCGGATCGAACCTGGGCGTCGTCGAGTTGACGATCGCGCTGCACCGGGCCTTCCGCAGTCCCGAGGACGTCATCTTGTGGGACACCGGTCACCAGGCGTATGTGCACAAGATGGTGACCGGGCGGGCCCCGGCCTTCGGGTCGCTGCGCGAGCTGGACGGGCTGTCCGGGTACCCCAGTCGGGCCGAGAGCCCGCACGACTGGGTGGAGAACTCGCACGCCGGCACGTCCCTGTCCTACGCCGCCGGGCTCGCCACCGCCTTCGCGGCCCGCCCGGCCGACCGTCACCGGCGGGTGGTGACCGTGACCGGCGACGGCTCGCTCACCACGGGCATGGCGCTGGAGGCGCTTAATGACATCGGTGACCGCGGCCTGGACGTCACCATCGTGCTGAACGACAACAACCGCAGCTACGCACCCACCACCGGCGCGCTGGCGCGGCACCTGCGGAACTCCCGGCCGGGTGCGGCGCCCGGCGTCTTCGAGGCGCTGGGTTTCCGCTGTCTGGGACCCGTCGACGGGCACGACCTGGGCGCGCTGGAGAAGGTCCTGGCCGAGGCCGGCGCCGAGCGCGGCCCCCTGCTGGTGCACGTCAGGACCCAGAAGGGCCGGGGCTACCGGCCCGCCCTCGACGACCGCACCGAGCACATGCACGGCGTCGGTCCCTTCGACGCCGACACCGGCCGCCAGCACACGCTGCCGCGGGGCCGGGTGCCGGCCGGTTCGGTGCTGGGCCCGTGCCTGGTGGAACTCGCCGTCGAGGACCCGGACCTGGTGGTGATCACCCCCGCCATGGGCGGCCCGTCGGGACTCGACGTCTTCCGGGAGCGCTACCCCGACCGTTTCCACGACGTCGGGATCGCCGAGCAGCACGCCGCGGGACTCGCCGCCGGACTGGCCATGGCGGGGCGCCACCCGGTGCTGTCCATCCACTCCTCCTTCCTCAACCGGGCGCAGGACCAGCTGCTGTTCGACATCGGGCTGCACCGGCTGCCGGTCGTGGTGGTCGTCGACCGGGCTGGGATCACCGGCGGCGACGGGGCCTCCCACCACGGTCTCGGGGACGTGGCGCTGCTGCGCCAGATACCCGGGATGGCGATAGCGACCCCGTCGACCGCCGCCGAGATGCGCGGTCTGCTGCGGACCGCGGTGCGGCATCCGGGACCCGTCGCCATCCGCTACGGGAAGGCGATCGACGACCCCGGGCCGACGCGGAGCGGCGACACCGCGGCCGGACCCGGCGACGATCTGACGGCTTGGCAGGTCGAGTCGGCCCCCGGTGGCGTGCTGGTCGTCGGCGCCGGCGACCTGCTGCCCTGCGCCACCGAGGTGGCCGCCAGGCTCCGCGCGGCCGGGGTGCCCGCCGGGTCGGCCAACGCCCGCTGGATCGAGCCGCTCGACGCGCGGCTGCCCGACCTGGCCGGGGAACACCGGATGGTCGCGGTGATCGAGGACCACTGGAGCCGCGGCGGTCTCGGCGCCGCGGTGCGCGAGTGCCTCGCCGATAAGGACGTCGATACCCCGGTACGTGTGTTCGCGGTGGCCCACGACTTCCTGCCGCACGGCTCCGTGCCGGACCTGCGGGCCGTCTGCGGGCTCACCCCTGACCAGATCACCGCCGCCGTGCTGACCCGCTGGAGGGCGCTCGCGGCGGGCGGCGGCCCCCGCGCCCGGACGTGAGGTCGCCCGAGAGCCGGCACCGGTGGGCCGACCCGTGACCTGCACCTGCACCGGAACAGCACGCGGCACCTCGCAGACTCCGTCTCCTCCTGACCGTCCCCCGACGGGAGAGCCTCGATGACCTCCTGCCTGCCTCCGCCGCCCTTCACGACGCTTACCGAGCGGCTGCGCGCCCATGCCCGGAACAGTCCCGACAAGATCGCCTTCCGCTTCCTGGGCGACGGCGAGAACGTCACGGACTCCCTGACGTACTCCCAACTGGACGCGGCGGCGCGGGCGTCAGCCGCACGGCTGGAGGCGCTGGGGGAACCGGGCAGCAGGGCCGTGCTCGCCCACACGCCCGGACTGGCCTTCGTCGTCGACCTGCTCGGCTGCTGGTACGCGGGGTTCGTCGCGGTACCCGTCTATCCGCCGGTCGGGCGGCGGGAGATCGACACCGCCCGGGACATCGCCGCCGCGACCCGGCCTGTGGCCGTTCTCACCGATCTGCCCTGGGCCATGGAGGAGATCACGGCCAGGACGCCCGATGCCGTGGTGCTGGGCCCGCTGGAGCGTGCCGAGCAGGCGCCGGACGGCTGGAGCGCGCCCGTCGTCGACGCCGAAGCGCCCGCGCTGCTCCAGTTCACCTCGGGCTCCACCGGCACCCCGCGCGGGGTCATCGTCAGCCACCGCCAACTGGCCACGAACCAGGCGCGGATGGCGGAGACCTACGGACAGGACGGGCACAGCGTCGTGGTCAGCTGGCTTCCGCTGTACCACGACATGGGCCTCATCGGCTCGGTGCTCCACCCGCTCCACCTGGGAGCCACCTGCGTCCTGCTCTCGCCCCTGTCCTTCCTGGAGAGCCCGGTCCGCTGGCTGCGGGCCCTGTCCGGCTTCGGCGGGACGATCAGCGCGGCGCCGAACTTCGCCTACGAGCTGGCGGTGCGCAAGGTCGGGCAGGACGACCTCGCCGCGCTGGACCTGACGGCCTGGCGTACCGCCATCAACGGCGGCGAGCCGGTACGCGCGGACACCGTCGCCTCCTTCGCCGCGCACTTCGCCGCGGCCGGATTCCGGCCCGCCGCGATGACGCCCAGCTACGGACTGGCGGAGAGCACCCTGCTGGTCTCGGCCGAGAACTCCGCCGACGCGCCCGGCACGGCGCCGGTCCCCGGCGGCGACGGGGAGACCGCGGTCAGCTGCGGCGCACCGCCCGACACGCTGCTGATCGTCGGGGCGGACGGCAGCGCGGTCCCCGACGGGGAGCTGGGCGAGATCTGGATCAACGCCGCCGACCCGAGCATCGGCGCCGGGTACTGGGAGCAGCCCGAGGCCAGTTCCGAGCTGTTCGCGGCCCGCACGGCGGACGGCGGCGGACCGTATCTGCGCACCGGGGACCTCGGTTTCCTGGCGGACGGCCGGCTGCACGTCGCCGGGCGTTCGAAGGACGTCATCGTGGTGCGCGGGCGCAACCACTTCCCGCAGGACATCGAGTCGACGGTCGAGCAGTCGTCCGCGGCGATCAGGAAGGGCTGCGTGGCAGCCTTCGCGGTCGGCGAGCAGCTGGTCGTGGTGGCCGAGGTGCGGGGCGCGGTCGGCCTGGACGTGCTGCCCGCGGTCCGCGCCGACGTGGCCCGTCGGCACGGTCTGCGCCTGGACCGCCTGGTCCTGGTCCGCCGAGGCACCATTCCCAAGACGTCCAGCGGCAAGATCCGCCGCCGTGCCTGCCGGGACGCCTACCGTTCCGGCGCCCTCCAGGTGCTGTCGCCGCAGGAGGGGGCGGCCCCGGTGGGCGGGGCCGCGGTGCCGGCCGACGGGCCGGACCCGGAGCTGCTGGCCCTGCTGGGCGAGGTGCTCGGCGTGCCGGACGCCACCGTCCTCACGAGCGGCCTGGCGCTGGCGGAGCTGGGGATGGACTCGCTGCGTTCGGTCCAGCTCCAGCACGCCCTGCAGGAGCGGTTCGGGCGCACCGTCCCGCTGGAGGAGTTGCTGCACGACGCCACGGTGGGCGGCCTGGCGGAGGCGTTGCGCACCGGTGCCGGTCAGGACGCCTCCCCCCGTCAGGACGGGGTCGGCGGGGAGTCCGCGCCCACAGCCTCGGCCGGCCAGCAGGCCCTGTGGTTCCTTGAGCACTCCTCGGCCGGCGAGTCCCGCTACGCCCTGACGCGCGCCGCGCGGCTGCGCGGCGGCGTGGACACCGACCTGCTGGCCCGCGCGGTGCGCGAGGTGACGGGGCGCCACGAGGCGCTGCGGGCGCGGTGGACGATGACCGGCGGTCGGGTGACCGCCCACCCGGACGGCGCGCCCGTCCCCGAACTGGTCGTGCTCGACACCTCCGCCGACGGCCTCGACGCGCTGCTGGCCGCGCGCGCCGCCGACCCGCTCGACCCGGAGGACGGGCCGCTGGTCCGGATCACCCTGATCCGGCCGGAGGGACAGGACCCCGTCCTCCTGCTGGCGGTCCACCACATCGCCGCCGACCTGTGGTCGCTCGGGCTGCTGCTCGCCCAGCTCGGCGAGCGCTACCGCCAACTGGCGGACGGCGCCGCCGGCGCCCTGGCGCGGGCCCCCGGCATGTCCGAGGTGGTCGCGGCCGAGCACCGGCTGCTGACCGGGCCCGAGGGCGAACGGATGCGGGGCGAGTGGATCGAGCTGCTGGCCGACGGCCCGGACGGCGATCTGCGGCTGCCCCTGGACCGGCCGCGGCCGGCCGCGCGCACCTGGTCCGGCGACCTGCTCCGGCTGCCGTTCGGTGCCGCGCTGAGCGAACAGGTCAGGGCCACCGCCCGCCGCCTCGGCACCACGCCCTTCGTGGTGCTGCTCAGCTGCTACGCGGTCGTGCTGGCGCGGCTGTCCGGCGAGCGCCGGCTGGTGGTGGGTGTGCCCACCGCCGTGCGCCCCGACGCCCGCTCCGGCCAGGTGGTCGGCTACTGCGTGAACACCCTGCCGGTGCCGCTGGACGTACCGGCGGAGGGGTCGTTCGCCGGGCTGGCCCGTGACACCGCCGCCCGGTTCCGGCGGGCCCTGGCCGCCCGGCAGTATCCGCTGCCGCACATCGCCGCTGCGGTGCGGCCCACCCGGGACGCCGCGCGCAGCCCGCTGTTCGCCACCATGTTCGGCTGGACCTCGACACCGCCGGGCGCCCCGGACGGCCTGTCCGCACTCGCGGAGGAGATACCCGGCCGTACCTGCCGGGTTGGCGCTCTGGTGCTGGAGGCCGTACCGCTGCCGCACACCACCGTACTGGCCGACCTCGATGTCAGCGTCGCGGAGTCTGACGGCGAATTGACCCTGGTGCTGCGGTACGCCACCGAGGTGCTGGACGAGGGCACCGCGGAGGAACTGGGCGGGCGGCTGCTGCGGGTGGCCGCGACGGCGGTGGCGCAGGAGGAGGTGCCGATCGCCCGCCTCACCGTCCTGTCGGAGGAAGAGCGCGCGCGCTTGGCGGAGGTCACAGTGGGCCGCGGCCCCCAACCCGACCCGTCGCGCACCATGGCCGACTACTTCGCGGAGAGCTGCGCCGCCCACCCCGGCGCCCCGGCGCTGGTCTCGTCCGCCGGCACGGTCAGCTATGCCGAGCTGGCCGCCGAGGTCGCCGAGGCGGCGGCCCGGCTGGCCGGCGCCGCGGGTTCCGGCGCGGGGGCTCCGGTCGGCCTGCTGCTGCCGCCCGAGCCGCGGTTCGTCACCGCTGCGCTGGCCGCCCTCACCGCAGGCTGCGGCCTCGTGCCGCTGCTGCCCGCCTTCCCCGACGAGCGGCTGCGCTTCGTCGCCTCCGACGCGGGTGTCGCCGCGGTCCTCACCGACCGGGCCCATGCGGCGCGCGCGGCGCGGCTGGCCCCGGGCCGGCCGGTGGTCGTGCTCGACGAGCCGGCGCCGCCGCCGGCCGTGCCCGTCCAGGGCCCGCCGGGCGCCGACGCGACGGCCTACGTGGTCCACACCTCGGGCACCACCGGCACTCCGAAGGGTGTGCCGATCACCCACGCCAACGTGCTGCCGCTGCTGCTGTGGCAGCGTGAACGCTTCGGCCTCGGCCCCGGTACCCGGCTCCCGCAGACCCTGTCGCTGAGCTTCGACTTCGGTCTGCAGGAAGTGTTCACCACCGTGCTGTTCGGTGCCGCCCTCCACTTCCCCGACCAGGACGAACGGCTGTCCGCCCCCGCGTACGCCCGGTTCGTCCGGCGGGAGCGGCTGACCATCCTCTACCTGACGCCGACCTTCGCCGCCGAACTGGCCGCCGCGGGCGTGGAGATGCCCTCGGTACGCACCGTGGTACTCGGCGGCGAGATGCTGACCTACGAGGCGCTGCGGGCGCTGACCGCGCTGGTGGCGCCGGACGCGGTCTTCGTCAACGGCTACGGGCCGACCGAGGCGAGCATCAACTGCTCGATGCGCTTCATCACCGCGCAGGAGGCGGGCGTCGGCAGCGGCGTCGTGCCGGTGGGGCCGCCGACCGGCCGTTCGCGGGTCGACGTCCTCGACCCCTGGGACGACCCGACCGCGCCGGGCGGCTTCGGCGAGGTCGTCATCGGCGGACCGGGGGTGGCCGCGGGCTACCTCAACCGGCCCGCGGCGGCAGGGGGCTTCACCACCGGGGCGGACGGCTCGCGCCGCTACCGTACCGGCGACCTCGGCAGCCTCCGGCCCGACGGTGACCTGGTCCTGCTCGGCCGCCTGGACGACCAGGTCAAGATCCGCGGGTTCCGGGTAGAGCCGGAAGAGGTGCGGTCCGTTCTGCTGCGGCACCCGGACGTCCTGGACGCCGTCGTGGTGGTCGAGGGGGACGGCAACCGGCGGCGGCTGGCCGCGGCCGTGGTGCCGCAGCCCGGCTCCGGCGTCCACGCCCTGCGCGGCTGGGCGGCCGACCACCTGCCCGCGCACGAGGTACCCACCCGGATCGTCCCGCTCGAAGCGCTCCCGCGTACCGCGCACGGCAAGCTCGACCGGGCCAGACTCGACGAGAGCCTGGCGGCGGCCGACCCCGCGCCGGTACGCGGAGAGCTGCCCACCCGGGCCGTGGAGCGCCGGGTCGCGGAGGTCTGGCGGGAGGTGCTGGACGTCCCGCGTGTCGGGACCCACGACAACTTCTTCGACCTGGGCGGGCATTCGCTCCTGGTGGCGCCGCTGGTCTCCCGCCTCGAAGGGGAACTGGGCCTCTCGGGGCTGCCGTTGATGCTGATCTTCGAGTTCCCCACGGTCGCCGAACTGGCGGCTCGTCTGGAGAGCCTGCTCACCACCGGGCCTGTGGACGACACGGACCGCCCGGTGGTCACCGGCCGCACCCGTCGGCGCGGCGCCCAGCACATCCGGATCACCTTCGGCTGATCCCCCCGTCCCTTGCCCGGACCGACTCTGGAGCGCAGTTGAACGGTCAGAAGCAGAACGACGCGATCCCGGCCGACATCGCGGTGATCGGCATGGGCTGCCGGTTCCCCGGTGCGGACAGCCCGGACCAGTACTGGCAGAACATCCGCGAGGGCGTCGAGTCGATCCGGTTCTTCGACGACGACGAGCTGCGGGCCGCCGGCGTGCCCGCCCACATGCTGGCGAGCCCCCGCTACGTGCCGGCGTCCGCGGCCCTCCAGGGGGCGGAGGACTTCGACGCCGACTACTTCGGGTACGTGGCCCGCGAAGCCGAGTTCATGGACCCCCAGCATCGGCTGTTCCTGGAGTGCGCCCACTGGGCCATGGAGGACGCCGGTTACGACCCGGCCCGCTACCCGGGGCTGGTCGGCGTCTACGCGGGCTCCACCATGAACACCTATCTGCTGGTCAACCTGGTCGGCAACCGGCGGATGCTCGACGCGGTCGGGGACCACGCCACCATGATCGGCAACGACAAGGACTACCTGGCGCTCCGGGTCGCCTACAAGCTGAACCTCCAGGGTCCGGCCGTCGCCGTGCAGACCGCGTGCTCGACCTCCCTGACGGCGATCCACCTCGCCGCGCAGGCCATCCTGGCCGGCGAGTGCGACATGGCCATCGCCGGCGGCGCGTCGCTCCGGATGCCGCACAACGCGGGCTATCTGCAGAACGCCACGGCCTCGAAGGACGGCCACTGCCGGAGCTTCGACGCCGACTCCACCGGCAGTGTGGTGGGCAACGGCGCCGGCGCCGTGCTCCTCAAGCACCTCGACGACGCGCTGCGCGACGGGGACCACATCCACGCCGTGATCGCCGGCACCTCGATCGGCAACGACGGCCGGTCCAAGGCGAGTTTCACGGCGCCGGGCGTCGACGGCCAGGCCCGCGCCGCCGCCGGCGCCATCGCCTCGGCCGGTCTGACCGCGGACGTCATCGACTACGTCGAAGCGCACGGAACCGGCACGCCGCTGGGCGACCCGATCGAGGTCGCCGGGCTCACCAAGGCGTACCGGCTCACCACCGACCGCTCGAACTACTGCGCCATCGGCTCCGTCAAGCCCAACATCGGCCACCTCGACGCCGCCGCCGGGGTGGCCGGCTTCATCAAGGCCGTCATGTGCCTGAAGAACAAGTCGATCCCGCCGGTGCTGCACTTCCGGACGCCCAACCCCGAGATCGACTTCGCGGCCAGTCCGTTCTACGTGCCGACGGAGCTGCTGCCGATGGAGGGCGAGCCGGGCCGGCCGCGCTACGCCTCGGTGCATTCGCTCGGCATGGGCGGGGCCAACGCACACGTGGTGCTGCGGGAGGCCCCGGAGCCGGTGGCCGGTGCGCCGGAGCCCGGCAGCCAGCTGGTGGTGCTCTCCGCGCGCAGCAGGCCGGCCCTCGCCGAGCGGATGGAGCAGACCGCCCGTTGGATGCGTGAGAACCCCGGCGCCGTGCTGGCCGACGTCGCCCACACCCTCCAGGTCGGCCGGACCGAGCACGAGTACCGGGCCAGCGTCGTGGCGCGGGACCTGGCCGACGCCGCGAGTGCCCTGGGCGCCAAGGGCTCCGGACGCATCCGCAGCTCGGAGACCGTGGACGAGGCCGGTCCCCTGGTGTTCCTCTTCCCCGGCCAGGGCAGCCAGAGCGTCGGCATGGGAGCCGAACTGCACCGCCTGGAACCGGTGTTCCGGGACGCGGTCGACGAGTGCCTCGCCCTGATGCCGGCGGAGACCGCCCACCGCCTGCGGCCGCTGCTGCTGACCCGCCGCGATCCCTCGGCCGACGGCCTCACCTCGACCGACCTCGCCCAGCCCGCGCTGTTCACCGTCGAGTACGCGCTCGCCCGGCTCCTGCTGTCCTACGGCCTGGAACCCGCGGCCATGCTCGGGCACAGCATCGGCGAGTACGTGGCCGCGACCCTGGCGGGCGTCTTCAGCCTGCCCGACGCGCTGTCGGTGGTGGCCGCGCGCGGCCGCATGGTGGCAGCCCTGCCCGGCGGGTCGATGCTGGGCGTGGCGCTGCCCGAGGCCCGGGTCCGCGAACTGATCGGCGACCAGGAGCTGTCGGTCGCCGCGGTCAACGGCTCGGCGTTGGTCTCCGTGGCCGGGGAGCACCAGGCGGTGGACGCCTTCGAGGCCCGGCTGCGGGCCGACGGCGTGGTGAGCCGGCGGCTGCGGGTCTCCCATGCCTTCCACTCCGCGATGCTCGACCCCGTCCTGGAGGACTTCACCGCCAAGGTGGCCAAGGCGGCGCTCAACCCGCCCGCGATCCCGGTGATCTCCGGTGTCAGCGGTCGGCCGCTGACCGCCGAGCAGGCCACCGACCCCGGCTACTGGGCCCGGCAGCTGCGCGAGACCGTGCGGTTCGCCGACGGTCTGCGGGAGGCGGTGGCTCCCCCCGGAACCGTTCTGATCGAAGTCGGACCGGGCCGTCAGCTGTCGGCGCTGGCCGACAGCGAGCTGGCCGCGCGGACCGCGCCCGTGGCGACCATGATGCCCGGCGCCGACCAGCGCGGCAGTGAGCAGGCGGCCCTGCTCGACGGGCTCGCCGAGCTGTGGCACCAGGGCGTCCGCATCGACTGGCAGCGTACCCACCAGCACCCCCGCCTGCGGGTGCCGCTGCCCACCTATCCGTTCCAGCGCACCCGGCACTGGATCGACGCCGCGCCCGACGACGCGGTCGTCGCGCTGGAGACGGCCCCCCGGGGACCGGAGGAGTGGATACACCGGCCCCGCTGGGTGGAACTGCCGCGCGCGGCGGCCGGGTCCGGGGCCGCCGGCGCCGCCCCCGAAGCGACCGCGGTCCTGGTGCTGGCGGACCGGTCCGGGGTCGGCGCGGCCTTGGGCGAGCGGCTGACCGCGCTGGGCAGCCGGGTCACGCTGGTGGACGCCGACGCCGATGCCGGCGCCGTGGTGAAGGCGGCGCTGGCCACGCCGGGCTCCCGCCCGGACGCCGTGGTGCACCTGCGGGCGCTGGACGCCGCGCCCGGGGACACCGTGGAGCAGGAGCAGGCGGTCGGCCTGCGGTCGCTGCTCGACATCCTGCCGGCCGGCGGGGCGCAGCCGGTCCGGCTGCTCCACGTGACGCGCCACGTGTTCGACGTGACGGGTGAGGACCCGCTGCGGCCCGGCCTGGCCACCGCGGTCGGCCTGTGCCGGGTCGTGCCGCAGGAGACCTCCTGGGACTGCCGGGTGGTCGAACTGGACCCGCGCGACCCGGCCGACCGCCTGCCGGAGACGGTGGCGGACCTGCTGGCCGAGCTGGGCGACACGGCGTCGCAGGCGTCCCCGGTGGCCCTCCGGGGCCGGAAGCGGTTCGTCCGCGCGCACGTCCGGGTGGACGTCGGCAACCAGGTCCCCGCCGGACACGGCACCCACCTCCTGGTCGGCGGGCTCGGCATGATCGGCCGGACCCTGGCCGCGGAGATCCTGCGCGACCCCGCCGCCCGCGTGATGCTCTACGACCGCGTCGAACCCGGCGCGCTCGCCCCGTCGGCGCGGCGGGAGCTGGAGGAGCTGCGGGCGCTCGGCGGCGACCGTCTGACCGTGCGCCGTGGCGACGCCGAGGACGTCGGGGCGCTGACCGCGGCGGTCCAGGAGGCGGCGCGGCGGGACGGCCGTCTTGCCGGGGTGGTCTACACCCCGGGCATGTCCGTCTCCGAGGGCATCCGGGCCGTGCTGGACTCCTCGCCCGAGCTGTTCGCCCACCACATGACCACCAAGATGGCCGGGCTGCACGCACTCGACGCGGCCCTGGACGGTGTGGCGTACGACCGCTGCATGATTGTCGGATCGCTCTCCAGCCTGCTGGGCGGAGTGGGCGGAGCCGCCTACACCGCGGCCAACTGGTACGCCGACACCTACGTGGCCCGGCGCAACCGGACCGCGGCCACGCCCTGGCTCAACGTCCAGTGGGAGCACTGGCGGGAGGCGGACACCCCCGGTCTGCGCGACGCGGCGGACTGCGGACCGCAGGAGGCCAAGGAGCTGTACCGCCTGCTGACCGCCGTGGGCGGGGACGGGCCGTTCACCGTGTGCGCGGCCGACCCCGACGTGCGCGAGGCGCTGGCACGGCAGGCCGAGGCCGCCTCCGCCGTCGGCGCCCCGCCGGCCGACGGCGGGCCGGCAGGCCCCTCAGGCGGCACGGCCAAGGGCCGGCCGAAGATGTCCGTACCCTACGTCGCGCCGCGCGACGAGACGGAGGAGTACGTCGCGGGCATGTGGCGCGACATGCTCGGCATCGACGAGATCGGCGTTCGCGACAGCTTCTTCGAACTGGGCGGGCAGTCCCTGCTCGCCATGCAACTGGTCGGACGGCTGCGCGACGCCCATGGGATCGAACTGCCGCTGGGCGAGATCTTCCAGGAGGCCACGGTGGCCACGATCGCCCAGCTGATCCGAGCCGCGGGCGAGGGCCCGTCGGCCGTCGGGCCGCACGACGTGGCGGCCGCGGAGCAGGAGCCGACCGTCGACGTAGAGGTCGGGGAGGTCGCCTCGGAGGAGCTGGAGGCGTTGCTCAGCGAGATCGAAGGGCTGTCGAGCTCGGACATCGAGGCGGCCTTGGGCACCGAGGGCGAGGCGAACGCCTGACCCGCTCCCCGGGGAGGGCCGGACCGGTCGTGGGGTGGAGGGGAAGTCCCGCAGCGGGCCTCCACCCCGGGGTAGCCGGCGTGGGCACGACGCCTGCGCCGGCTACCGGTTCCCCGCGCCCCCGGGCAGCCGCCGGCGTACCAGCTCCGTGAGCTCGCTCTGGTCGCCGTGGACCAGGAAGTGGTCGCCCGTCACTTCGAGCTGCTCGAACCCGGCGGAGGTCTCGGCGCGCCAGCCGCTGACCATCGCCTCGGTCAGTGTGTCGTCGTCCCGTCCGCGGATGGCCGTCACCGGAACCGGCAGCGGCGCGCGGTCGGTGCGTACGTAGGTCTCGGTGCAGGCGAAGTCCGCGCGGACCGTGGGAAGGACCAGCCGCATCAGCTCGGCGTTGGCCAGCAGCTGGGGCGGGGTCGCCGTCAGGCGGGTCAGCACCTCGATGAGGGCTGCGTCCGGCAGGCCGTGGACCGGCGTCGTGCCGAACGGCTCGCGGGGCGCGCGGCAGGAGGCGGCGAAGAGCCGGTCCGGTGGGCGCAGTCCGCGGTCGACCAGCCGCGCGGCCGTCTCGAAGGCCAGCAGCGCCCCCATGCTGATGCCGAACAGAGCGTACGGCCGGTCCAGCAGCGGGGCCACCTCGACTGCGAGCTGATCGGCGAGGAGGTCCATCCGGTCCACCGCGGGCTCGTGGAAGCGCTCCGCCCGGCCGGGCAGCTTCACCGGCACGGCGTGGACGTCCGGCCCGAGCTGCTCCTGCCAGTCCCGGAACAGGGCCCAGCCGCCTCCTGCGTACGGCAGGCAGAACAGCCGGGTCGCGGCATCGCTGTGCTCGGCGGCGTAGGGGAACCAGGGCGAGCCGGACAAGCGCGGTCCGGTCCCGGCGGCGCCGGTCATCGGGTCGGCTCCGACAGCGCCGGCAGGTCGGCGACCCGTGTGGCGGGCGCGGCGGCCAGCGTCTCCACGGTGTGCCGCAGATGCCCGCGGAGGCGTTCCACGGCGGCGTCGGGGAACCGGGCGGCGTACTCGATCCGGCCGGTCAGCCCGTCGCGCCGGCGGTTCCAGGACAGGGCGAGGTCGTGCTTGACCTCCACCGGCGGCAGGGGGTGGTGACTCAGCCTCAGGCCGCCCAGGGACACGGCGTCCATCGGCGCGTTGTTGTGCACCACCGCCACGTTCCCGAACGGGCTGCGCGCGTCACCGCGGCGGGGAAGCGCCGAGACCAGCCGGGAGAACGGCAGGCCGCTGTGGGCCAGTGCGTCGGCCACAACCCCCGCGGCCCGTTCCAGCAGCGCGTCCAGTCGGTCGTCGGGGCCGACGCGCAGGCGCAGGACCACCGTGTTGACGAAGCAGCCGATCAGCGCGCGCCCTTCATGGCCGCGCCGGTCGACCGGGGTGGTCATGACGAGGTCGTCCTGGCCACTCGCCCGGTGCAAGGTGGCCGCCGACGCCGCCACCAACCCGGTGAACAGGCTGGTGCCGTGGCGTGCGCACAGCTGTTCCAGTGCCGTGGCCGGGCCGTCCGGCACCCGCAGCGTCAGCTCGCGGCCTGCCCACTTCCCGCCTGCCGCCGGGCCCGGCGCCGGTCCGGGTTCACCGCCCCGCGTGGGCGGCTGCGGCGGCTCAGCCGCTGCGGACCGCTCGGCCAGCGGGGACAGGTCGATCCGGTCGGGCGCGCCGTCGAGCGTCCTCAGCCAGTGCTCCAGGGCCTCCGCCGGCACGGCGTCCTTCGCCGCGAGCGCGAAGTACCCCTGGGGCGGCACGGCGAGCAGGGGCCGCCGGCCGGCCGCCAACGCCGGGTACAGCGCGGCGAGTTCGGCCAGCAGCACGCCCAGCGAACCGCCGTCCGAGACGATGTGGTGGAAGCTGGTGACCAGCACCCGCTCCTCGGGTCCGGTGCGCACCAGCAGGCAGCGCCACACCGGCCCCCGGTCGAGCCGGAAGGGCGTGACGGCCTCCTGTGCCACGAGCCGCGCCGCCTGCTGTCCGGGATCGGGCAGGGCGGTGACATCCTCCACCCGCCAGGGCAGGCGCAGCGCGCCCGGCGGCTCCACGAACGCGTGCGGGACGCCGTCCTCGTCGGCCGGGTAGCGCGAGCGCAGCGGTTCGTGCCGGTCCTGGACCCGTTGGAGCGCCTCGCGGAGCAGGTCCTCGTCCACCGGCCCAGACAGGCGTACGGCCGCCGGGTTGTGGTAGGTCGAGGTCCCGGGATTGAGCTGCTCGAAGAGCCAGATGCCGAACTGCGTCGCGGACGGCCGGTACGGTCCGGGCGATGTGCGCTGCCTCAACCGGCGTTCCAGAAGGGCCCGTTGGGCCGGAGTGAGCCGTTCCAGACGTCCGGCCAGGTCGTCGCCCGCTCCCCCCGCGGTCACGGCGCCGGCTCGCGCTTCCCCTGCCACCTCGTCCCGCCCTCCCAAGCATCGGATGCCAGACGACCATGGCACACACCGGGCGTCCGTGTGGTCGTATCGAGCGGTCTTGACGGAACAGTGCCGAGTGCAGATCCTTGTGATCGCTGAGGCTCCACCTGACCCGCGCCGTCACTCCCCGGCTCACTGTTCCGTGCGTCCGCTCGTGGGCGAGGCCCCATGCCCCTGCCGACGCGGGACGGCGTACCGGCCGTCGCATGGAGGCATCATCGCAGTGGTGGAAATCGACGCCCGCATACGCGCCCTGTCCCCGCAGCAGCGTCGGTTGCTCCAGGAACGGCTGGCCGCCCGCAAGCCGCCGCCCGCGCCGCCCCTCGAGGCTCCCGCCCCGGTGCGCGCCCGCCACGGCGGACAGCCGCTGAAGTGGAGCCTGTTCTTCTTCTCGGCCGGCGGTGACCACACCACCGGCGAGCACTACGCCTTCCTGCTGGACTGCGCCCGCTTCGCCGACCGCAACGGCTTCGAGGCGATCTGGCTCCCCGAACGCCACTTCGACTCCTTCGGCGGCCCCTACCCGGCGCCGACGGTCCTGGCAGGCGCCGTCAGCGCGGTCACCGAACGGGTGGGGGTGCGGGCGGGCAGCGTCGTGCTCCCGTTGCACGACCCGGTGCGGGTGGCCGAGGAGTGGGCCGTCGTCGACAACCTGTCCGGGGGGCGGACCGGGGTCTCCTTCGCCTCCGGCTGGCACCCCAACGACTTCGCGCTGGCCCCCGACGCCTACGCCGACCGCCGGGACCGGACGGTGCAGGGCATCCGGCAGTTACGCGAGCTGTGGGGCGGCGGCACCGTCGAGCGCCGGGACGGCGCCGGCAGCACCATCGCGATCGGCACGCTCCCGCGCCCGGTCCAGCGGGAGATCCCGTTGTGGATCACCGCGTCGTCCTCGCCGGAGACCTGGCGCACCGGCGCCCGCGAGGGACTGCACGTCCTGACGGCCCTGCTGGAGCAGAGCCCCGCCGAACTCGGCGAGAAGGCCGCGCTCTACCGTGACGAACTGCGCGCCGCCGGACGCGATCCGGACGAGCACGCGGTCACCGCGATGCTCCACACCTTCGTCGGGTCCGACGAGGATGCCGTGCGGCGCACGGTCCACGCCCCCATGATCGGCTACCTGCGCTCGCACATGGAGCTGTTCGCGAAACTGGCCAGCAGCAAGGACGTGGCCATCGACCCCGCCAAGGTGAGCGCCGCGGACCGGGCGGCCCTGGCGGAGCTGGCCTTCGGGCGCTACTTCACCACCAACGGGCTGTTCGGGACACCGCGGTCCGCGCTGCCCAGGGTCCGCGAACTCGCCGCCTCGGGCGTCACCGAGATCGCCTGCCTGGTGGACTTCGGCGTCGCGCCCAAGGAGGTGCTGGCCAACCTGGTGCACCTTCAGGAACTGCGGGAAGCCGCCGAGACGGCCGGCGTCCGGACCCTCGCCGGCGCCGGAGCGCAGGCGTGACCGACACCGGCGAGCGTCTGCGGGACTTGTGGAACGAGCTGCTCGACCGGCCGGAGGGCGCCGAGGACCTGGACTTCTTCAGCCTGGGCGGGCAGTCGCTCATCGCCACCCGGCTGATCGGCCGGATCGCGGAGGAGTTCGGCGTCCGCCTGCGGCTGCGGGACGTCTTCGACCACCCCACCCTGTCCGGCTTGAGCGCCCTGGTCGCCGCCGCCCGGGAGCATGCGCGGGAGACCGGCGAGCGCATCGTCGCCGACGCACCCGCCGACGGGCCGGTCCGGCTCGTCCACACCCCGTCACGCCCCTACAGCGCTCCGCTCGCCCCGCTCCAGGAGCAGTTCTGGAAGGTCGAGCGCACCCTGCCGGAGGCCGCGTTCTTCAACCAGGTCATGCGGGTGGACCTGAGCGGGAACCTCGACCCCCGCCTGTTGATGTCCGCCCTGCGCGGCGCCGTCCGCCGGCACGACGTCCTGCACGCCACCCTGGAGGAGACCCCGGACGGCCCCCGGCAGACCGTACGCCCGGACTTCACCGTGCCGGTCCGGCAGCGCGAGTACGGGGACCTGGACGAGGCGTCGCGCGAGGAGGTGATCCGGCGGGCTGCCAAGGCCGAGGCCCGGCTGCCGTTCGACCTGGTCCGCGAGATTCCGCTGCGGCTCAGGGTGCTGCGCTTCACCGCGACCCGCAGCGCGGTGCTGGTGGTCACCCACCACATCGCCTTCGACGGCTGGTCGCGCAACCAGCTGGTGGCCGACGTCGCCGCCCAGTACCGGGCCCGGGTGGAGGGCACCGCGCTGCCCGAGCCGCTCCCCTTCACGTACACCGACTTCGCCGCCTGGGCGGTGTCCCACCGGGCCGCCGGGGGGATGGACGCGTCCCGCGCCTACTGGCTGGAGCGGCTCGCGGCGCCCTACCCGGATTTGCGGCTGCCCGGGGCGCTGGACGGCGACGACACCTACCAGAGCGCCACCCATCCCGTCACCGTGCCCGCCTCGGCGCTGGCCTCGGTCTCGCGGCTGGCCCGCCGGGAGAGCACCACCGACTTCACGATCCTGCTGGCGGTGTTCCTGCTGGCGGTGGCGTGCCGCAGCGGTGCGCGAGAGACGATGGCCGCCATCCAGGTCGCCAACCGCCGCTGGCCCGGCGCCCAGGCGCTGGTCGGACTCTTCGCCAACACCCTGGTGCTGCGCGTGCCCGTCGACACCGCCGACCCGTTCGAGACATACCTGCGCGCGGTGAGATCGGCCCTGCTGGAGGCGTTCGACCATCAGGACGTCCCCTTGGAGGAGGTGGTCGACGCGCTCCGCGAACGCGACGGCATCGACCCCGCCGACCTGCTCCAGGTGGGCTTCGCCCTCCAGGAGTCCTGGGTGCCCGAGACCCCCGTGCCCGGCGGTTTCCTGCGCCAGGCGTCAGGTCTCGCCGTCGGTGACGACCAGGAACTGGACCCCAGCACCTTCGGACTGACGATGGAGCTGCGCGTGGACGGGCCGATGCTGTCCGGGTACGTCACCTACAAGGCCGACCGCTACCCGCCGGAGGTGATCGAGGCGCTGGTCACCACGTTCGACGGCATCCTGCGGACGGTCACCGGGGAGCCGCGGACGGCGGTCGGCACGCTCGTCGCCGAGCAGGCGGCCCTGTGAGCGGCGCCTGCCTGCACGGCCTGTTCGCGGAGCACGCCCGCCGCCGGCCCGCCGCCGTCGCGCTGCACGCGCCCGGCCGCACCGTCGCCTACCGCGAACTCGCCCTGGCCGCCGCACGGGTGGCCGCCCGGCTGCGCGACGTGGGCGTCGGCCCCGGGTCGTTGGTGGCGGTCTTCGGCCCGGCCACCCCCGAACTCATGGCCGGGATGCTGGGCACGCTCGCAGCGGGCGCCGCATGGCTGCCGCTCGGCCTCGCCGACCCGCCGCAGCGCACCCGCGCCCTGCTGGCGCAGGTCCGCCCCGACGCCGCGCTGTGCGGGCAGGAGGAGTCCGCCGAGTGGGCCCTGCGGGCCGACCCCGGCACGCCCTCGATCCTCCTGGGACCTGAGGTGTGGTCGGGTCCCGCCGAGCCGGCCGATGCCCCCGTGCAGCCGGACGACCTCGCCTACGTCATGTTCACCTCCGGCAGCACCGGCGTGCCCAAGGGCGTCGAGGTCACGCACCGCAGCCTGGTCAACTACTGCCGCTGGGTGGCCCGGGCCAACCGCGTCGACGGTGGCGTCGCCCTCCTGCCCGCCACCACCCGGCTCACCTCCGACGCCTGTCTTCAGCAGGTGATCGCTCCGCTGACCCGCGGCGACGCGGTCTGGCTGGTGGACGAGGACCTGCGGCTCGATCCGGAACGCCTGCTGGCGGAGCTGACCGCCCGCCCGGGCGCCGGGCTGCACTGCGTGCCCGCGCTGTGGGAGGAACTGCTGCTGGTCCTGGAATCCGCGGCCGCCCCCGTGCCCGCCCTCTCCAGTCTGTTCCTGGGGGGCGACCGGGTACGCGAGGACCTGTGGTCGCGCACCCGCAGGCTTCTGCCGCACTGCGCCATGGCCAACGTCTACGGCCCCACCGAGGCGACCGTCCAGGTGACCGGCGGCTTCCAGCCGGCCGGCGCCGAGCTGACCGTCGGCCGGCCGGTCGACAACGTCCGGGTGCTCGTCCTGGACGAGGGCGGCCGGCCCGTCCCGGCGGGCGAGGACGGCGAAGTGCACCTGGGAGGGGTGTGCCTGGCCCGCGGGTACCGGGGAGCGCCCGCCGAGACCGCCGAGCGCTTCATCGGTACCGGAGCGGACCGCCTCTACCGCACGGGCGACGTGGGCGCCCTCCTGCCGGACGGGACGCTGCGCCTGCGCGGGCGGCTGGACGACCAGGTGAAGATCCGCGGCAACCGCGTCGAGCCCGGCGAGATCGAGGCGGCTCTCGCGGCGCTGGACGGGGTGGGCCGTGCCGCGATCGCCGTCTCCTCGGACAGCCGCGGCGAGGTCGTGCTCGCCGCGGGCGTCGAGTCCACGCGGGTGGGCCCCGACCTGTCCGCCGCCCTGCTGGCCGAACTGGCTGGCCGGCTGCCCGGGCACTTCGTCCCGGCCGCGCTGCGCGTCTACGACCGGCTTCCGCTGACACCGAACGGCAAGGTGGACCGGGCGGCCATCGCCGCCGGGGCCATCGGGCAGGTCGCGCCGTCGGCCAAGCCGCAGGTGTGGGGCTCCCCGCTGGAAGAGCAGGTCGCCGGGGTGTGGAACGAGCTGATGGACCGGCCCGCGACCTCGCCCGACGACGACTTCTTCGCACTCGGCGGCCACTCACTGCTCGCGGTCCGGGCGGCCGGCCGGCTGACGAGGAAGCTCGGCCGCGCGGTGGACGTCGGCGTGATCTTCGAGCACCGCACGGTCCGCGCGGTGGCGGAGGCCGTCGCTGGCCTCCCGCAGCGCGAGGCGGACGGCCCGCGGCGGGACGCGGACGTCCCCGTCCCGCTCTCGGTGCAGCAGCAGGAGCTCTGGCGGACGCAGGAGTTCCTGGCCGGCACCCCCTTCAACACGGCGCTCCTGCCGGTCCTCATCGACGGACCGCTGGACGTGCCGGTGCTGACCGCGGCGCTCGGCGACGTGGTCGCGGCGCACCCGGCGCTGCGCGGCCGGGTGGTCCCCGGGACCGACGGCGGCGCGCCGACACAGACGGTCGCCCCGGTCACGCCGCCGCCCTGCCCGGTGACGGACCTGAGCGCCCTCGCCGCGCGGTCCGCCGAGGAGGCAGCGGTCCGGCAGGCCCGCATCCTGCTCGCCGAGCCCCTCGATCCGGTGCGCGGACCGGTGCTCAGAGCCCGGCTGGTGCGGCTGTCACCGGACCGCTCGTACCTCCTGCTGGCGGTGCACCACCTGTTCTGCGACGGGGTGTCGCTGAACGTCGTGCTGGCCGACCTCGCCGAGGCATACGGCGTCCGGCAGTCCGGCGGCGTCGGCGCCGGGCCCGCGGCCGAACCCGGGCACCTGCGGTACGCCGGGCACCAGCGCAGGCAGCTGGAGCTGGGGCGCTACGCCGACCACCTGGCGTACTGGAGCGCCAAACTGAGCCGTCCGGTGCCGGAACCGCGGCTCGGCCCCAAGCCCGCGGCGGCGGCCGACCCGTTCGACTTCGCCACCGCCGACATCGCACTCGGCCGCGAACTCGCCGGCCGGTTGCGGAACTTCGCCGGCTCGCGGGGCGCCACGCCGTTCATCTGCCTGACCGCCGCGCTCGCCGCAGCGCTGCACGCCCGCGGCACCCCGTCGCCGGTGCGGCTCGGCACCCTGAGCGCCAACCGCGAGGACCCCGCGTGGGAACACACGGTGGGTCTGTTCAGTACCACCCTGGCGCTGGACGTGCCGGTCGACCCGGCCGCCGCCTTCGACACGCTGGTGGCCGCCGCCCGCGCCGAGGTGCTGGAGAGCTTCACCCACCAGCGCGCCCCGATGGAGCTGGCCTTCGACGCACTGCCGCCGGAACAGCCGCCGTTCCACATCGGTGTGGCCTGGGAACCGCCGCGTCCGCCCCACCAGGCCGGCCCGACCCGCTTCGAGGTCCACCGGCCCCCGGACGGATCGCATGCGGGCGTCCTGCCGTCCTCGACCGCGGCGTCCTTCGTCGTCCGCGAGGAGGACGACGATCTGCGACTCGCGCTGGAGGTCAGCAGGTCGGTGCTGGACGAGAAACCGGCCCGGCACCTGCTGGAGGATGTCCGGTCGCTGCTGGAGCGCCTGCTGGCGTCCCCCGGCGAGCCGGTCGCCCGCAGCACCGGCGCGCCGTGGTGACCGGGGCCGTGCACGGCCTGCCGGGACTGCGGGCCGACGTCACGATCGAGCACGGAGCCGGCGGCGTCCCGACCGTCCGCGCCTCCTGCCTGTCCGACTGCTGGGCGGGCCTCGGCCACGCGGTCGCCACCGACCGCCTCTTCCAGCTCGACCTGCTGCGCCGCAGCGCGGCCGGCCGGCTGGCCGAACTCTTCGGACCCCCGGCCGTCGCCCAGGACACCGCGCAGCGCCGGTCCGGGCTCACCGCCGCCGCCGATCGGGCGCTGGGCGACCTGCCCGACGACCAGCGGGCGGTGCTCACCGCCTACACCGGCGGCGTCAACGCGGTGATCGCCGCCGCGCCGCCGCCGCTGGAGCTGGAGGTGCTCGGCCTGCCCATGGAGGCGTGGCGGCCGCGCGACTCGCTGCTGGTCGCCCTCCTGCTGGCCCGGATGCTCAGCGGCGACGGCGAACACCACCGGATGCGCGGGCTGATGGACCGCTCGCTGCCGCCCGAGGTCGTCGGCTTCCTGCTCGGCGAGTCCGACCCCTACCTCGTGGGGCTGGACGGCCGGCCGGCCGACGGCAGGAAGGCCGACCCGCCGGTGCGGGCGCTGCGCGCCCTGCTCGCCGAGGCGCCCGTCCCGTCCGGCGGCGCCCGCCAGATCGTGGCGTCCGACGACCGTCCCTGGGGTTCGAACGCCCTGGGCCTGTCCGGTTCGCACACCTCCGACGGGCGAGCACTGCTGGCCAACGACATGCACCTTCCGCTGGGCGCGCCCGCCCTTTTCCACCGGGCCGGCCTGCGCTGGCCGGACGGCCGGGTGGACGGTGTGACGGTCCCCGGACTTCCGGTCTTCGTGACCGGGGTCAGCGCCACGCTGGCCTGGGGGGCGACCCGGTTGGCGGCGGACGTGGTCGAGCTGGTCGAGGTGCGGCCCTCGCACCTGACCACCCGGCGTGAACGCATCCTGGTGCGCCACGGCGACCCGGTCGAGGTGGAGGTGCGGGACAGCCCGTGGGGGCCGGTCGAGGGACCGGGACCCGACGGGCTCCTGCTGGCCCGGCACTGGGTGGGCCGCGACCCGGGCGGTGTCGACCTCGGACTGGGCGCGCTGATGACCGCCGGGGACGTCGAGGCCGGTACCCAGGCCGCCCGGCGGGCCGGCGGGCCGCCGCTGAACGTCCTGCTGGCCGACTCCGGCGGCCGGATCGCCTGGACCGTCTCCGGCCGCTTCCCGGTGCGCGACGGCGCCGGACCGGTCACGCCCGACCGCGCCTGGACCGCCCACCGGTCCCCGCACGAGCTGCCGCACGTCACCGACCCGGCCTCGGGGCGGCTGGTCAGCGCCAACAACGGCGTCCGGGAGCACGGTCAGGTCCCGGGCCTGGCCGCCAACCACTTCTCGGCCCGACGGGCCGCACGGATCGGCGAACTGCTCGACGCCGGCGGAACCTGGGACGAGCACCGGCTGCTGGCACTCCAGAGCGACACCGACGCGCAGTTCTACGGTTTCTACCGCGACCTGGCGCTCACGGTCCTCACCGACTCCGTGACGCGGGCCGACGAGCAGCGCGGCCGGCTGCGCGAGGCCGTCCGCGCCTGGGACGGCACCGCCGGTACCGACGCGATCGGGCTGGCCGTGCTGGTCGCCTGGCGCGAGCTGCTGCGCGAGTCGCTGTTCGCCGCGCTGCTGAGCCGCTGTGCGGCCGGGAACGAGGATTTCGTTTACTGCTGGCACTCGCACGAGTCGCCGCTGCGGGCGATGTTGGGCGACGCTTCGCTCTTCCCCCCGCCGCACCGCGACCAGCGGAGCTTCCTGCTGTTCGAACTCGACGTGTGCGGGGGCCTGTTGCGCCACGTGGCACCGGATACCGGCCCGGAGGCGCTGCGGTGGGGCGTGCTGAACCCCAGCGGCATCCGCCATCCCATGTCGCCCCTCGCGCCCGAACTCGCCGCACTCCTCGACCTGCCCCAGGACGAGATGCCGGGCTGCCCGGAGTCGGTCTGCGCGGCGCGGCCCGGCTTCGGCCCGGCCGTGCGGCTCGCCGCGTCCCCCGGCCGGCCCGCGCAGGCCCTCCTCAACCTTCCCGGGGGCCAGTCCGGCGACCCGCGCAGCCCCTTCTACCGCGACCAGTTCGCCGCCTGGCTGATCGCCGCCCCCCGCCCGCTGGACCCGCCGCCGACCGGCGGCGCCGCCACGCGGCTGGTACCCATCCCGCCGGGGCAGGCATGAGTGGCGGGAGTCCGAGAACAGGTGCCGGACGGTGCCGCCATGCAGATCGGCGGCGTCGTCCGCGCCGCGGAACACAGCCGGAGCGGCGCGGGAGACGCCCACCATGACCGTGCCGGCCGCCGTGAGCGAGGCGTTCGCTCCCGTGGCCGCGGCCCGGTCCTGTGCCTGATCGAGAACGGTCGAGAGATCCACGAGGAGAACGAGTGTCGGAACCCTTTCGTCTCGACGGCGCACGCGCCATGGTCACCGGGGCCGGCCGCGGCATCGGCCGTGAGGTGGCGCTGCTGCTGGCCCGCCAGGGCGCCCAGGTCACCGTGGTCGCTCGAACGGCCGCTGACGTCGAGGCCGTGGCCCGGGAGATCCGCGGGGCCGGCGGCGCCGCGCACTGGATCGCCGCCGACTGCGGCGATCCCGAGACCGCCGAACAGGCCGTGGCCGAGGCGGCCGACCGGATGGGCGGGCTGGACATCCTCGTCGGCAACGTCGGCGGGTGGGGCGACGTGCCGGGCTCCGCGGGACCGCTGGCCGACGCAACCGCGGCGTCGATCGACTCCGTGTTCGGGGTGAACGTCAAGGCCCCGCTGCTCACCATCATGGCCGCGGCCCGCGTGATGACCTCCCAGGGGGCCGGCGGCGCCATCGTCTCCACCGCCTCCATCGACGGCCTGTTCCCCGCCCCGGGCGAGGCCCTGTACGGAGCGGCCAAGGCCGCCCTGATCAGCCTGACTGGCGCCCTCGCGTACGAACTGGGAACCGACGGCATCCGGGTCAACGCGGTCGCCCCGGCCCTCATCGAGACCGCGATGACCCAGCCGTGGCTGACCGACGAGGACGACCGGCAGGACCGAGCCTCCCTCTACCCGCTGGGCCGGTTCGGCCGCCCCGAGGACGTCGCGGCCGCGGTGCTCTACCTGTGCAGCGAGCAGGCGGGCTGGGTCTCCGGGGTCACCCTGCCGGTCCACGGCGGCCAGCAGGCCACCAGCGACGCCTTCCGCTGGGTACGCGCCCACAACACCGTGCCGCCGCTCCGCCTCATCTGAATCTGATGCGCGGCCCCGCCCGGGGCAGCATGCGTCTCCGCCAGGGGACGGGAAGGAGAACGATCGCATGCCCCCGCGGCCGCCCGGCCCCGCAGGTGAACGGCCCGCCCGGCGCGGTTCACCGCTCCTGGCGATGCTCGTGATGCTGCCGTCCGCCGGTCTCCCGCTGGCCGGACTGCTGCTGCTCGCACTGGTCGGCGCCGCCCTCGCGCCGGTGGCCCTGACGATCGCCAACGGCCGGCTGGTCGACGTGGTGTCGGGCGCAGCCGCCCACGGCCACGCCTGGGCACTGCGTCAGGTCACCGTGCTGGGCGTCCTGATCGCCCTCGGCTTCCTGCTCCAGCAGTTGCTGGTCCCGGTCGCCCAGCAGACGGCCGACGCCCTCGGACGGCGCCTGACCCGGCAGCTGCGGGACCGCGTCATGGCCGCCTCGCTCGGCCCCCCCGGCATCGGCCACCTCGAAGACACCGCCACGCTCGACCTGGTGACGGGGGCGCAGGGCGTCGGCACCGCCGGCTTCACCCCGCGCGACGCCCTGATCGCGACCGCTAACATCGGCGCGGCCCGCCTGCAGGCGGTGGCCTGCGCGGCGCTGATCGCCGTCTTCCACTGGTGGCTCGCCCTGGCCCTGCTGGCCGGCTTCGCCGTCCTGACCAGCGGGGTCGTCGCCGACTACCGGCGCGGCCAGCAGGCGCTGATGGGCACCCCGGCGAAGCTGCGCCGCTCGACGTACGTCCGCGACTTCGCCCGGGACCCGGAAGCGGCAAAGGAGATCCGTATCTTCGGGCTGCGCGACTGGCTCGACCTGCGCTTCCACCAGGAGTGGGGGGCCGCCATGGCGGGCCTGTGGCGGACCCGCCGGGACGGCCGCCTCCTGATGCCCCTGCTGACCGCCGGGGTGATGGCCGTGCAGCTCTGCGGCTTCACCGTGCTGGGCCTCGCCGCATCCCACGGCGACCTGAGCGCGGGGCGCTTCACCGCCTACGCCGGCGCGCTGCTCGGGCTCAGCGCCGTCATGGGCGTCAGCCCCGACAACGTGAAGATCGACCAGGGGGCCGCCGCGGTCCCGCTGGTCCGCGCGCTCGAACACGCCCTCCCGCCGGCCGCCTCCGACCCACCGGCAGCCGTTCCCGGCGCCGCCCCGGCCGTCCGGTTCGAGGCAGTCGGCTTCCGCTACCCCGGACGCGCCGAACCGGTCTTCAGCGGCTTCGACCTGGACATCCCGGCCGGCCGGTCCCTGGCCGTCGTGGGCGTCAACGGGGCGGGGAAGAGCACCCTGGTCAAGCTGCTGTCCGGGATGTACCAGCCGCAGGCCGGCCGCATCCTGATCGACGGCATCCCGCTGACGGAGTCTGACACCGGCCGATGGCAGCGGCGGATCGGCGCGGTCTTCCAGGACTTCGTCCACTACGAGCTGAGCGCCGCGGACAACGTGGGACTCGGGGCCGTCGGGCACATCGGCGACATGGACGGCATGCGGATCTGCGCCGAGCAGGCCGGGGCCACCGAGCTGATCGACCGGCTGGACCAGGGCTGGCAGAACATGCTGTCCGCCAAGTTCGCCGGCGGCCGCGACCTGTCCGGCGGCGAATGGCAGCGGCTCGCCCTGGCCCGCGCGCTGTTCGCGGTCCGGCACGGAGCCCGGCTACTGATCCTCGACGAGCCGGCCTCCGCCCTCGACGTACGCGCCGAGGCGGAGCTGAACGACCGGTTCCTCTCGCTCACCGAGGGAGTGACCTCCGTGCTCATCTCGCACCGCTTCTCCACCACCCGCCGGGCCGACCGCATCGTCGTCCTCGAACACGGCACGGTCCTGGAGAACGGCAGCCACGAGGAACTCATGGCCGCGGACGGGGCCTACGCCCGGATGTTCCGCATCCAGGCCGACCGGTTCACCGGCCCCCGCACCGGAGGTGAGGCGCGTGCGTGACTCGCTGCGCGGCCTCGGCGCCGCCTTCGCCCTGTCCTTCCGCGCGGACCGGGCCCGCGCCCTGCCCTTCACCGTCCTGTTCAGCCTGCGACCGCTGACGCTGGTGGCCTCCGCCTACGGGCTGAAGCTGACCGTCCAGGCCATCCAGGCCCACCACCTCGGCTCGACCGTCCGGCTGGCCGCGGTCATCGCCTTGATCAACGCGCTCGGCTTCGCGGCCGGCTCGGTGGCGATCCGGCTGGCGGTGCCCCTCATCGAACAGACCGCCCACCTGGTCGACCGGGAAATCATGCGGTTGTCGACCACCTCGGTCGAGCCCGCCGAACGCTCCGGCTGGCTGGACGAACTCGAACTGCTCGCCACGGAACGCATGCACCTGGCCGAAGGGTGCGACGTCACCTCGCTGCTCATCGGCGCCGTGCTGCGGGCGGTCGCCACCGGAGTCGCGCTCGCCTTCGTCAACCCCTTCCTGCTGCTCCTGCCGCTGCTCGCCTGGCCGTCGCTGGCGGCCGGCTCGCGGCTGGAGCGGCTCAGGCAGCGGGCCCTGACCGAGACGGCCGCCGACCAGCGACACGCCCGCTTCCTGTTCGAGCAGGCCACCACCGCCGGTCCGGCGAAGGAACTGCGCATCTACGGCCTGCGCTCCGAGTTCCGCGACCGGCACCTGCGCCACCTGCTCGCGGCCGACGCACGGCTGGACCGCGCCGGCCTGCTGGGCACGCTGTACGTCGCCGGCGGCTGGCTGGTCTTCGCCATCGGTTACGCCGGCGCCGTGATCCTCGTGGCGCGCCAGGCCGTCACCGGCGGGATCGGCCTCGGCGACGTCGTCCTCACCCTGACCCTGGTGGCCAGCGTCAGCCAGCAGATGGCGCAGACCGTCCGCTTCGGCAACGCCGTCCACAACAGCAAGGAGGCAGGAACCCGGCTGCTCCGGCTGCGTGCCCGGGCGCAGACGGCCGAGGCGCTGTGGACCGGCTCCCTCCCGGCGCCGCGGCGGCTCACCCGGGGCATCGAGCTGCGCGGCCTCGGCTACCGGTACGCCGGCGCCGACCACGACGCGCTCGCCGACGCCGACCTGTTCCTGCCGGCCGGCAGCGTAGTCGGTGTGGTGGGCGACAACGGGGCCGGCAAGAGCACCCTGGTCCGGCTGCTGGCGGGCCTGGCCACCCCCACGCACGGCAGCATCCTGGTCGACGGCACCGACCTGCGCGACCTCGACCTCGCCGACTGGCGCTCCCGGATCACGGCGGGCTTCCAGGACTTCGCCAAGCCGCAGTTCCTGCTGCGCGACACCGTCGGCATCGGCGATCTCCCCCGGATCGACGACACCCTCGCCGTCACCGACGCCCTGCGCGCCGCCGACGCCGAGACCCTGCCGGACGCCCTCGGCAGCGGGCTGGACACCCCGCTCGGGCGAAGCTTCGACGACGGGACCGACCTGTCCGGCGGGCAGTGGCAGAAGCTCGCCGTCGCCCGCGCCATGATGCGCACCGACCCGCTGCTGCTCCTGCTCGACGAGCCGACCGCGGCCATCGACCCGGCCGCCGAACAGGCGCTGCTCGACCGGTACGCCGCCGCAGCGCGGGCCATCGGCCGGGCCACAGGCGCGGTCACCCTGCTCGTCTCGCACCGGCTCGGCACCATGCGCGACACCGACCTGATCGTGGTGCTGCGCGGGGGCCGGATCGCCGAGGCCGGCACGCACCGCGAACTCCTCGCACTCGGCGGCTCGTACGCACAGCTCCACGCACTGCAACGCCAGGCGTACCGGTGAGCGACGGGCCCGGTGGCCCGGTCCCGCGACCTGATGCCCCCGGCCACGTCCGCGGATCACGGGGTACCCGTCCGAAAGGAACGCGTCCGATGCGTAGCGCCCGACTGCACACCCTGCCCTACCACCCGCCGGCCACCGCCCTGCAACGGCGGCTGTGGCTGACCTCGCAGTACGCCCGCGACATCCCCGCCTACATCCTCGCCTACGCCTGGCAGGTCGACGGGCCGTTCGACCCGGCAGCCTTCCACGCCGCGCTGACCGCCGTGACCGGCCGCCATGAGGCGCTGCGCACCACGTTCACCCTCCGGGAGGGCGAGCTGCTGCGCGTCATCCACCCCGAGCTCCCGCCGGGCTTCGACCTCCTCGACAGCGTTGCCGCGTCCGACGTACCGGAGCTGGCGCGACAGGAGGCGACCACCCCGTTCGACCTGGACCGTGGGCCGCTGCTGCGCTGCCGGGTCCTGCGGCATGCTCCGCAGCGGCACACCGTGTTGCTGACCACGCACCACATCACCGTGGACGGCCGGGCCATGAGCATTGTCCGGGGGGAACTCGCCGCCTGTTACGAGGCGTTCCTCCAGCAGCGACCCGACCCGCTGCCCCCGGTCCACCGCCAGTTCGCCGACTTCGCCGCCTGGCAGCAGGAGGGGCTGGACACCGGGCGGTTCGACCGTCAGATGGCGTACTGGAAGCAGCAGTTGGCGGGCATCACCGGCCCCGCCCAGCTCCCCTTCCTCAAGCCGCGGCCCACCGTTCGCACGTCGGAGGGCCGGTGGGAGGACATCTTCTGTGACGCCTCGCTCACCGCGGCCGCCCGCAGGCTCGCCGTCGGTGCGCGGACCAGCGTCTCCACGGTGCTGATCGCCGCGGCCGCCCGCTGGCTGGCCGAGGAGACCGGCCTCGGGGAGGCCGTGATCGGGATGTCGACGGTTGGCCGGTCGCTGCCCGAGTTCGACCGCCTGGTGGGGCTGAGCACCAACACCCTGCCGCTGCGCATCCCGGTGCAGCCGGCGGCCGCCGGCCGCCTGCTGGACGTGACCCGATCGGTCATGCTCGCCGCGATCGAGAACCAGGACGTGCCGTTCCCGCTGCTGATGCAGGAGCTCGGGCTGCCCCGCACTCTGCCGGTCAACCCGCTCACCCAGGTCCTGTTCGCCCTGCGCGACGGCCTCGGCCGGCCGTTTCAGCTGGCCGGCGCCGAGGTCACGGCGCTCCCGGCGGCCGGCCTGTCCAGCAGCAACGACGTGACCGTCGAACTCGACCCGCGGCCCGACGGGACGATCCGCGGCGGGCTGCTGTACTCGCCGGCCCTGATCGACCCCCCGCAGGCCGCGCGGTTGGCGGCCGGGCTGGTCGGCGTCCTGGAACGCATGACCGCGCAGCCGCGGCCGGCCGGGGCGGTCCCTCCCGGCCGGACGCCGGAGCCGAGCGGGTTCCCGGACCCCGGGCCGGCCACCGTCCCCGCTCCGTCCTCGGCCCCCGCCGGCATCGCCACCGCGCCGGTATCGGCGGACGCGCCGGCCGTACGTCCTGCGGACGGCGATCCCACGGTCCGTCAGCAGACCCGCCGCTTGTGGCGACGGCTGCTGAACGCCGAGGCGCCGGCCGACGGCGACGACTTCTTCGCCGCGGGGGGCGACTCGCTGCTCGCCGCCGAACTCATGCTGCTGCTCGGCGAGGAGCTGGACTGCTCGCTGCCGCTCAACCTGCCGGTGGGCAGCCCCACCTTCGGGAGGCTGGTCGCCGCGGTGACCGAGCACCGCGGGGGGGAGCAGCGTTGACCGGGGCCGGGCCGGTGCTCGTGGTCAAGTACGGGGGCGCGGCGATGCGGAGCGGCCGGCTGTCCGCCGCCGCGTTGCGCGCCCTGACCGTGCTGGCCGGCGGCTGCCGGCGGCTGGTCCTGGTGCACGGCGGTGGCCGCGAGGTGAGCGAGGAGGCCGCCCGGCGCGGGCTGACCCCGCGCTTCGTCGACGGCCTGCGGGTCACCGACCCCGCCATGATGGACGTCGTCCGCACGGTGCTCGTCGACCGGATCAACAAGGACCTGGTCGGCCAGCTGCAGGGCGCCGGGATACCGGCGGTCGGCCTGTCGGGCGAGGACGCCGGGATGATGACGGCGCGCACGCTGCGCGTCGACGGCGTCGCCAGGTTCGGCCGGGTGGGCGAGGTCGCCGCCGTGGACACGAAGGTGCTGACCACGGCGTGCGAGGCGGGCCTCCTGCCGGTGGTCGCGAGCGTGGCGCCCGACGCCGGCGGACTGCTCCACAATCTCAACGCCGACACCGCCGCGGCCGCCCTGGCCGCCGCGCTGTCGGCCGACCAGCTGGTCTACGTCAGCGACGTGGAGGGGCTGATGGCCGACCCGGCCGACCCGTCGTCGGTCATCGCCCGCATGGGCAGCGACGACCTCGCGGCGCTGCTGCGCGACCGGCCGCCACGGGGCGGCATGCTGCCGAAGCTGTCCGGCGCCCTCAGCGCGTTGCGGTCGGGTGTGCCCGTCGTCTGGCTGGTCGGCGACCAGGCGCTGCTCAGCGCGTGCGCCGCCGAGCCCGGTCACGGGACCACCCTGCACCGGTGACGGGCCCGCTCCCTCAGGCGAGGTCGCGGACGTAGAGGAGGGAGCCGCGGGACGGGCTGAGCCGGGCCGCCCAGGAGGCCGGGACGTCGGCCGGCTCCACCCGCCGGAAGGCGAACCGCTCGAACCACCCGTCCCGGCGGATCGTCGCCGTGTAGAGCCGCCGCGCCCCGCCCGCCCTGGCGTGCTGGACGCTGCCGGCCAACAACCGCGCGCCTATGCCCCGGCGTTGGAACGCCTCGTCGACGCAGAAGTTGTACAGCACCGCGGCTGTCGACTGGTCCGCCAGCTGCTGCACCCCCGCGCACGCGACCAGCCGCTCGTCGTGCTCGGCCACCAGGAAGTCGGCGACGCGCTCGCCGAAGACGGCCGGGGGCCGGTGCCGCAGGAAGCCGGCCCGCATGAACGGCAGCGCCAGCAGGTGGAGGCGTCCCGCGTCGGCGGGCACCGCCGCACGTATGAGGGCCACGTCCCGGTCGGACGGCGGGGAGGTGTCAGTCATGTGCTTCCAGGACTCAGGCGGTCAGCGAAGATCGCCCGCCGAACGCGGCAACAGTGGTGCGACGTCCCCGCCATCATCTCGAAACGGGCTCGCTCCGGACCGGCGGACGGCGGAATTCGAACGGCATCCGGGCCGGAGCGTCCTCAGCCGGTGCCGGCGACGTCGTCGTAGACACATCCGGCGAAGACCTTGTCGATGAGTTCCAGGGTGGGTTCCGACAGCAGCACCCCGGCGGCGGACGCCGTCTCGACCAGTTGCTCGGGGGTCGAGGCGCCGACCAGCGCCGAGGTGACGCCGGGCCGGTTGAGCACCCACGCCACCGCGAGCTGGGCCGGCGTCATGCCCCCGCGCCGGGCGAGCCGGGCGAAGAGCTGCACCCGCTCCAGGATCGGCTCCGCCATGAGGTGGTCCATCAGGAGCTTCCCTGTGGGGTCCGCGGCCCTGGAGCTCTCCGGGGGCGGTTGGCCGGGGGCGTACTTGCCGGTCAACAGGCCTTGGGCGAGCGGCCAGAAAGCCACCGTGCCGATGCCGAGGTCCTGGCACAGCGGCACGACGGCCTTCTCCGGTACCCGCCACAGGACGCTGTACTGCGGTTGGCTGGCGATCGGGGGCCGGATACCGAGTTCCGCCGCCGCCGCGCAGGCCGCAGTGATCTGTTGCGCCGTCCACTCGCTGAACCCATAGTGCGCGATCTTGCCTTCCGCGAGGAGTTCCCCGAAGGCCGCGACGGTCTCCGCCAGGGGAGTGCGGTCGTCGAACCGGTGGGCGCTGAGCAGGTCGATGCGTTCGGTGCGGAGAGCCTTCAGGCTGCGCTCGACACCTGCTCTGACGGCTGCGCGCGACAGCCCCGCCACCGCGCCTCCGGGCTCGTAGTAGACCTTGGTGGACAGCACGTAGGACTCTCTCGGCGCGCCCCGCAGGGCGGTGCCCAGTACCTCCTCCGCGTCACCGTACGAGCCGGCGGTGTCGAAGAACGTGATACCGAGGTCGCGGGCGGCGCCCACGACACGGGCGGCGCCGTGCCGCCCGTCCCGCAATAGGGGCCGCCAGGTCCCGAGGCCGACCTCACTGACGACCGGGCCACCGGCTCCGAGGGTACGATGGCGCATCGTCTCACTCCCCCGCGGGCCGCTGTCCGAGGCGCGGCCCCAGCGCTCGATGGTGCAGGCGTGGATGTCACGGTGAGCTTAGCGGAAGTCACGCACCATCAGCACCGGGCGGCGGATGGAGACGCAGACGGTGCTCCGAGACGGCGGGTTCGCCTCGGCGCTGCAACCGGGGCAGGTGGCCCGAAACCGCTGCCGCGGGAACGGGATTGCGGCGGGCCGTGAGCCATCGCCGCGTTCCGGAGGGAGACGCGCTCCAGAGGAACGAGGGGAACCATGGGAAGATCTTCCGCTGTTCTGCCGGCGGCGGAACCCCGGCCCGGCGGATCTCGACGATCACTACAGTCCGGCCGCATGACGACCGTTACCACGCGCACGGTCGAGTACCCGGCCGACGTCTGACGGTGATCGGGCGCCTGGCCCTCCCGGCCGGCTCCGGCCGCCGGGCCGATGCGCTCGCCGATCTGGGATACGCAGCGCTGTCGTTCGACCTCCACGGCGGGTGCCATCTGGGCCGGGCAGATGCCGGCCCCGTGCATGCCGGCCGCCGGCACGACCTCCGACTGCACGCCCTGGCCGCACAGATACTCTCCGACCGCGAATGCCGCTGCATCCGGAACAAACACGATGACAGCGTCGTTGCGAGCCGCGATCTACACCGTCACCTCGTCCGTTTCCCCGGACACGACGACCAGGAGATCGAAGTCCTCACCGCGATCGTCCACCCGGTCCGCCTCCCCGATCACCGACTCATCCACATCATCCCCACGACCGACCTCGACCGGGGCCGAGGGCTTCGGCGAAACCTCGGCCGCCGGGCTGACCCCATGACCCACCCGAATCCAGCTGCGCTGGGACGCGGGTCTGTACGTGAGTGGCTCTGGCCCGTAGTCGGTGGTAGCGGTGGGTGGCGGGGGCTACTGGAGCAGGATGCGGTGGCGGAGGAGGGCAAAGCCGGCCCTCCCGTGCATCTGCCTCATGATCATTTTGGTGCGGGTGTTGACGCCCTCGGTGCGGCCGTTGTGGTACGGCAGAGTCAGGCCGGCGTCGACGGCGTCCCGGTCGAGTTCCAGCCCGTTGGCGAAGGAGTGCAAGTGGGGCAGGTCAGTGGCACGGACCTGGGCGATCCACTCGGTGAGCTTGGCGTCGTTGCCCTCGGCCGGAGAGAGGAGTTGGGCGAACTCTGCGGCGAGGCGGGCGAGTTCGCCCAACTCTGGGCAGGAAGAGGTGAGTTCCCGCAGGAAGGCTGCGTCCTTGTCACGGAGGTCCTCGGGGCGGGACAGGAGGAGCCGGTAAAAGCGCTGCGGGGTCGTGACCGGCCGTTCGCCCTCGATGCGGCCTTGCGTGACGTACTTGTAGAGGAGGTTGAGACTGCCGGTGTAGCCCTGCTTCCGGATCTCGCGGAAGAGCTGCTGGACCGGGACGGCGGGGTCGGCGGCACGCCGGGCGCGGAGGTGCTCGCGGTAAGGGTCCACGAGTGTGGGCTTGTACCGCGGCGCGGTCTTCTCCCGGTGGGCTCCTTCATGCGCGCGTAGCGCTTGACGGTGTTGAGGGCGACGTCGAGGCGGCGGGCGCATTCGAGCAGGCCGACACCCTTGTCGAGCAAGGCGTGGACCTGCGGCCAGCACTCGCGGGTGGTCTGCTCGCGCACGCCGCCGGACAGGGCGGGGTTCACTGCGGACCAGCACGGCGCATGGGAGCGGACCTCGGCGTGGACCTTGTCGCAGAGGTTTTTCCACAGGTGCCGGCGTTCGCTGACCTGCACGGCTTCGGGGAGGGCCTGGCGGATGGCTTCGCCGTAGGAGCCGGATCCGTCGCGGCAGACGTACTCGGCGCCGGGGGGCGCGCAGCCAGTCCCTGACGGTCTCCAGGGTCCGGTCGGGCAGGACGTCGATGCGCTCGCCGGTCTCCGCGTCGATGATATGCGACATCCCGCGGGTTCCCCTGAGCCCCGCCGGGGCACGCTGGGGCCTGGCCGGTTCCGAAGCCATCTCGAACTCCGCGCGCTGAAAGACAACGGCGACTTCGAGGAGTACTGGCGACACCACCTCGCCCGCGAACACGAACGCCTCTACCCCACCCCCGACCGACACGACCACCGCCTCACAGCCTGATCAGCGGCCTGCCCCAGCGAGATCTACATCCGGGCTTCCTGCAAGGGGCTGTGCCCGTTTCACTTCCTTCGCCCGCCCAACGGCACCCGCCGTGCGACGACCTTGCGGTAACTGATGCGCCAGCCCTGGCCGGTGAGCACAAAGGTGTCTTCATAGGTCACGCTGCCGCTCGTGCCGTCCGTATTGATGCCGATGCCCTTGGAAACGGGCGCGCACTTGGCCGTCGTCTCCCTCCGTGAGGATGTCAGGGCCCTGCTGGTCCTCGCGAACCGCGAAGTCGCCCGATGGCCGACGATCTTCACCAAAGTCACGCGCCAGCAACCAGCACGAGCATCCCGATGCCCACGCACACCCCCCCGTGACCAGCAACTTCAGCTTGCACACCGCTCACGGCTGGAGAACCACCGCGGCGTCCCACGGGTGCCTAGCGGGACGAGATCTACGCAAAGCAGTCCGTTGTGCAGCCTCCCTACGCCGAGTTCCAGCGCAATATTGTCAACGGCCATTTCGTTCGCCCCGTCAATCGAGGAATGTCACTCGCATGGGCGACGGCAACCGCCAGCGCAGTGAACGCCAGTGGGGGAGCCCGAACAGACACCGAACGGCAGAACACTGTGTCTCACACTGCCCGCGCCGCCTGCGTGGTGCCCGGCGACCAGCCGCTGACTGCTCTGGAGGCGACCGTCGTCGCGGTCGTCCTGGTCCTGGCCGTAACGCTCGCCCTGGCGGGGATGCCTGCCCTGTCCGTCCTGGTCCTGCTCGCGGAGGCGACAGACACGGGCTTGCACCTGGTCCGTCAAGCGCTCCGGCAAGGGCCGAAGGGGCGGGCTGGCGGTGGGACGGCGGGAGAGCCCCATCGCCCAGGCCGCCCTGGACCACTGTGTGTGGGTCGCCGAGCAGGTACTGGGTGTCCGATTCCCGCGCATATGGTGGCTGGAAGTCGATTTAATTTTACTGGAACTTTCAAGATATTCTTCGGATGCGGTCGTACTCGAGCCCCGGTCCGGTGCCCTGGCATAGATGCCTCAACGCGCCGGGCGGCTCGAAGTGCCCGAGGCGGCCTGTTGGAGATCTCTCACTCATCCCCCCCACTGGAGGACTCTTCTCATGTCTTTGAACCGTCGATCCCCTGCGCGCCTGCTGGGCAGCGCCGCTCTGGTGACCGCCGCACTGGTCGGTTCCCTTGCGGCCACCACAGGCACAGCAACGGCCGCCAGCGCCTGGTTTGCCAAGTTCGGCAGCGACCGCGAGCTTGGTAGCGGAATCCAGAGTGTCCGGTTCACTCATCTGAGCTCGGGCATAGGGGCCTGCGGGAACGTGGTGGCCGGTGCCGGCGCCAACGACTTCAACCCCCAGTTGCCGAGGATCGTCGCCGGTGACCAGTACCAGGTCCTGGTCTACCGCAGCCGTGACTGTGCCGGTGGCGCCTCCACGGGCTCCGCATACCAGTTCTCCGTCGATCAGGACGTCCGGGAGAACGGCGGCTTTACCTGCCGCAATGTCATATTCCTTCCGGGCCGCACCACCGACCACCGGTGGATCAACTGCGGCTAGCCGCTCGGCAAAGGCTATAGAGGACGACTGGGCACTCCGGGCCCGAGCAAGGGGCTGAGCGGCTCGACTCGGAGGGCTCGGCAGCGGCACACGCGCGACAGTCACGGTGCTGTTGTCAAAGTCAAATCTCCGACAGAGCCGGCCTCGGGGCCAGGAGACCGGCTTTGTCAGGGCCCGCGGCATGGAGGCAGCATGCTGGTGAGGACGAGGCACTGGAGACCGACCCGTACGCGGTGACCGAGCCGTACGGCATCGACGACAAGATCACCAGGCAGGCAGTGTTCGGGAACGGCGCCGGGCTCGCCGTACTGATCGTCAACGCCATCAGCCGGCGCATCACGGTGCTGCCGCGACGAGGGGCCAGCGGTGACTCCGCCGACCCCCCGGCGCTGTGTGGGCGTTTGAACGGACCGACAGTCGCAGGATGATGTCCCGCCGAGTGGTGTAGCAGCGATCTCTGCTCCGAGTAGCGAAGCTCGTTGAGGCGGACGGAATCGAGTTGATCAGGGTCCTGGCCCAGCGGATCCTGCAGGAACTCATCGAGGCCGAGGCCACCGCCCAACTGAGCCACCCGGCCCCCGACCGACCGGAGGCCGAGGCGGGGCCGACGCGTCGTGTCGTGCCGGGGACGGCGCCGGAGCGACGGGTCACGGCCTCCGGGTGTGTACCAAGGTCCGAGGTCCCGCGCGGCCCGAAGGGCCCATCCTGCGACGGTGTTCGCGAGGGTCGCAGTCACGTCTCCGTTGTAAGTAGTGTGCGGAAAATGACAAGAAGCGAGCGGCTCGCGGAGCAGCTGGACTGGTACTGGCACAAGAACCTACGGCCGCGGCTGGACGGTCTTACCGATGAGGAGTACTTCTGGGAGCCGGTGCGCGGCTGCTGGAGTATCCGCCCACGTGGCACGTCGGCCGCACCGATGTCGGTAGGTTCGGGGGAATGGACGATGGACTACGCGTCCCCCGGCCCGGAGCCGGCGCCGGTGACCACGATTGCCTGGCGGCTGGCGCACATCATCGTCTCGTGCCTGGGCTATCGGGTCGGATGGTACTTCGGCGGCCAGGACGTCGACTCCGAGACATTCGCCTACGCGGGGACCGCTGACGAGGCGCTGAAGCAGCTCGATGAGATGTACGGGAGATGGAACGCGGGGGTCCGCGAACTCTCGGACGCTGACCTGGAGAGTCCGCCCGCGGTGGGTCCCGAGCGGTTTCCCATGGAGAACAGGATCCTGCACGTCAACAGGGAGCTGATCCATCACGGCGCCGAGATTTCCCTGCTGCGCGACCTCTACCGCTGGCAGGACGGAGCCGTACCGAGCTGAATGTCCGGTGGGCATCCCGCGCTTCATGGCCCGCAAGTGGATCCGCCGCTGGCGGGCGAGGGTGAGCAGGGGCTGCGCGAGCGGCCCAGTCGGCCCGTGATGACAACCCACCGCATGGCGTCAGCCGGTGGACCGCATGTGGGATTCCACGGCGGTCAGCTCGGCGGCGGTCGCCGTGTCCGACCGTGACCAGGTGTCGTACGCCGCCTCGGCCAGGCGGTGCTCGTCCTCGGTGCTGCCTTCCGCCGCCGACCACACCAACTGGTCCAGGATCGCGGACCGCACCACCGGATCCTGGGATTCCGCGGCCCGGCAGGCGAGCAGGTGAGCGGTGCGGGACGGGCCCGGCGGGAGCAGGGCCGCCAGGGACCGGGCGAGCCGCAGGGAACGGTCCTCTTCCTCCTCCGACATGGCCTCGCGCAGTACGGCGCTCATCAGGCGATGCACCTCGACGGTGCCGGCGAGGTGGTCGACGCGGGCCAGGCCGTAGCGGCTGATGGCCCGCACGGCGCCGGCCAGGTCCTGTAGGTCGCCTACGGGTGACCGCGCCGCCGGGCCCTCGTCGTGGAGGCGGGTGAACACGGCCGTCGGGACGGGCTCGGGAGCCAGCCGGGCCAGGACGTGGAGCAGCCGCTCAGCCGCCGGGCTCTCGTTGCGCAGGCGCGTCAGGGACACGTGCCACGCCGTGCTCACGCCGACCGGACAGTCGAAGGGCGGAGCTTCGTCGACGAACGCCGTGAAATGCCGGTTGAACAGGTCGAGATAGGTGCTCACCGGCATCCCCGTCTCGCGCAGCCAGACCGACGCCTGCTCCAGGGCGAGGGGAAGATCGCCCTGTCACGTCAGCCGGGCAATCTGCCCGACCACGGCGGAGGGTGCGGGCCGCGCGCTGTTCTCCCTGGCCACCTCCTGTGCCGCCCTGCCGTACGAGGGATCCTCAAGAACCTGGCGGACGGCCTTCCCGATCATTTCCATGCCGTCGGTCGTGATGTCCAGGGCGATACCCACCCCCCGCCGGACCACCGCGTCGGCGTTCGTGGGCCGGTCAGCGCCGTGTGGCAGCACCACCTGGGGGACGCCTGCGGCGAGCGCGCCGAACATCGTTCCCGACCCACCGTGGTGGACCACCGCTGCGCAACCCGGCAGCACGGCCGACATCGGCAGCCAACGGGCCATCCGGACGTTCGCAGGCATCGGCCCCCAGTCGTCGAGGACGGCGCCACCGGTGGACACCAGGACCTCGGCGTCCAGTTCGCGCAGCCCCTCGACTGCGGCGCGGACCATGTCCTTGCCCCTACCGGGGAGCACCGAGCCGAAGGTCACACAGACCCGGGGCGCCGAGGGACGCGTGTCCTCCCAGTCCGAAGCCACCGCGCCCACATCGGACGGCACATAGCGCATCGGCCAGCCGCGGTCCCGGTCCGGGGACGTCATGCTGGAGGGGCAGACATTCACCACGGCGTCCGGGGTGGCGGACTGTTCACCGGCCCCGTAACGTTCCCGGGGCCGCACCATCTTCTCCAGCGCACGCCGGTAGGTCCCCATCGGCAGACCTGTCCCGTGCAGGACCGAGGGAACCCCAGCCAGTTGTGCCGCGGCCAGGCCGGCCACATGACAGGGTTCATAGACGACCACGTCGGCCCGCCATCGCCGGATGGTGTGAAGGAGGCCGTCAAGCATCAGATCGCCGATCTCGGCCCAGCCTGCCATGGCGACCGACACCATCTCCTTGACGGGAGTATCGGGGCGGTTCGTGTCCTGTATGAGCTGGTCGAAACGTGCGGAGACGTCGGCGTGCGGAGCGGCGTCCGCAGTCGGCACCCCATGACGGCTGAGGATGTCGGTATTCGGCCCGGTCGTGGCGAACAGCACCTCGTGTCCGGCTGCCAGCGCGGCATGCGCCATCGGTACCAGCGGCAGCATGTGTCCAACCCCGGCAGGCGCGGTAAGAAGCATCCTCACTGAACCCGCACCGCCAGCCGGGGGATGGGTGTCCCTGGACCGGGCATGGTGCTGATCTCGACACGTGGCTCAGCGACCGCGGTGCGGAGTTCGTTGTCGCCGAAGGGGCCCGGCTCCTTTGCCCGCGGCCCTTCACCTCCGTACCGCTCGCGCCAGTCGCTACAGCCCACCGGGTTGGCGGCCGGCCGGCCGCCGTACCGCGTCACCGGCCTCCCCTCTTCCCGGGTGGTCATCGGCTCGCTCCTTTCTGGAACCGCCACGGGGCCATGGCGATGAAACACCCCTCGTAGTCGAACATCGAGGAGAAGTGATCCATGCGGGGCAGCATGGACAGGTCTTCCAGAACGGTGACCGCGGGGATGCCCAGCGTTCGGAACTCTTTCTCCCACGCGTCGCTGGGCCGGTCGGCCAGGAGCTTCACGAGACGTTCCGCGATCTCCTCCGGAGTACCGGAGGTCGCATCGGCACGGGCCGCGAGCCGGTCAAGATGCTCAGTGGTCCTCGCGCAGACGGCAATGTGGCCGTCCGCGGTCCGGAAGACCTGGTCCAGCTCGATTACGGGGGCGGTGCCGGGCGGTGCCGCCTTCAGATCCTCGGCGAGGAGTGTCGTCGCCGCGGAGAACAGCGAGCTCTCCACCCGGCTCCCCGTGCCGAAGCGCTGCCTGGCCATCAGTCCGGCCAGCATGCCTTCGGCTGACACGGCGCCGCCCAGCACATCAGTGATGATCACCAAAGTGGGGCGGGGCGGCCCCTGCTCGCCCGCGCTGACCCGCTCTGCCAGACCGGAGTACGCCTGGACCTGGAAGTCCGTGCCGAGCGGAGGATCCTCGCCCAGGGCGTCGCCCCACCCCGAGGCGTAGGCATAGACCAGGCCGGGGTTGACCTCATGCAGGTCGTCCGCGTCCAGCCGCAGCTTTGAGGCGTTCCTGGGAGCCCAGTTGTGCAGGAAGACGTCGGCGTCGCGGACAAGGTCGAGGGCCCGCGTGCGTCCGTCCGCCGTCTTGAGGTTGATCTCGACAGCTTCCTTGCCGTGGTTGGCCGACGCGAACGCGGCCGCGAGGCCTCGAGCGAGCGGAGGCGTGCCTCGCGCCGGCTCGCCGCCCGGTGGTTCGATCCGGGTGACGTCCGCACCGAACAACGCGAGAAAGCGGGTGGCCAGCGGCCCCTGCATCCGCCGGGCGGACTCGATCACCCGCACCCCGGCCAGTGGCAACGTAGAACCAGGATCGGCCGTACCAGCGGTCCATCGTCCCGGCGACGGCGTGAGGTCCCACGGGGCACACGTGCCGGTAGCAGGCCAGAGCCCCGCGTCCGTGCGGCGTTCGGCGACCGAGCGTATCCGGCACACGCTCATGCGAGTGGCCGCGGCCGCTTCCACGATCTGCTCGAACGTGGCTTTGCGGGTGGTGTGGAGCAACTCAGGCTCCAAGGGAGAGGTGGCGCGTCCGTAGCGCATCATGAACGGTCGCCAACTGCGCTGTGCCGCACGGGGTGAGGCGCCGAGCAGGGCCCAGAAGTCCCGCCAGGGTCCCATGTCCAGGGCTTCCAGTTCGAACCAGACCCCGTCGGAAGAGCTGAAGGGCGGGCGATCGTGTTCGGTCATCTCCTCAGCGCGGATGATGTCCGGTTCCTCGTCCGCCGTGGCGTGCGCCACATACTGGAGCAGCGCGAACGCCGCTGCTCGTGCCACGTCCAGCTTGACGCGGCGCACCGGGACTCCGCGGAGCTGGCCAAGCGCGCAGGCCAGGATCGACTGCACGGCGAGTACCCCGGCGAACACGGAGGCGTAGTCGACTCCGAGCCGGCGGGGACCACCCGTGGCACGGCCGTGCACCGCCATGACACCGCATGCCGCCTGAGCAAGAGACTCGTCGAAGGGTCCCTTGTCCAGATCACCCCAGCCGGTGACCACGCACTCCACCGCCACGCCGCCGCCGAGGAGTTCCAGCCGCCATTCGTCGTCGCCGTGCCCGCCGACGGGCGTACCGCCCTCCCTGACCGTCGCACCCAGCAGCCGCAGATGGTCCAGGACGACCGTGCTGGTCCGGCGCAGCGAAGTGCGGGCAGCGCCTGCCGTCACCACCTCGATTCCGGCCAGCGGCGCGACTCCATGAGACAAGTGCCCATCCGGAGAGATGTTCAATGTTCCTCACACCTTGACGTCGCGGCACAGCCGCGGCCGGTCGAATTCACGTCAATGGTTCTGGCGCGGTTGCCGGGCCACAATCCGCAGGTGCGGACTCTAGTGACTTCCCCACGATCCAATGCCCAGCGGACCTTTTGGAGCCTTCTCATCGCATAGTGAGAAAAATGGCACCTCGGGTTCCGGCAGCGTCGGGCGAGTGCGGAGGGAATGAAAGGGGTGAGGCATGCCCTTGATTAACGAAGGATTACGGCTGCGGCGAAAGCCGGCCGGACCGGTGCCCCTATGCAATTCCAGGAGCGCGGGCTACCGGGGACTTGCCGCACCGGCGATATCCCGAATGGTATGCGATCGCGGACGGTCTCGGAGAGCAACGAACGCTGGTGGACGGGCCGCGATGAGATGCGTCGACGGCCGGTCTGCAACCGCCCGGGTGGCGGTTGCCGACCGGCCGTGTGGATCTGACCCGACTCGCGGGGCAGCCCCGCCCGAGGGGCCGACCTCCGCGCAACCAAGTGAAGGCAGTGGGACCGGAACGATGTTCCGGTTGGACAAAGGGCAGGCCACATGAAGGTGAGCAGCACAGTGAATGATCAGGAACCCTGGCCGGAGCCGGTGGCGATCGTCGGCATGAGCTGTCGGTTTCCAGGCGGCGTCGAATCACCGGGTGATTACTGGGACCTGCTGCTCAGCGGCACGGACGTCGTCTCGCGGATGCCGGATCAACGATGGGCGGAGTACGCCGCGGACCCGCGCAACGCCGTCGTGATGAACCGAACCGTCCGCCATGGCGCGTTCCTTGACGACGTAGCCGGGTTCGACGCCGAGTTCTTCGGTGTGGTACCGCGTGAGGCCGAGCTGATGGACCCGCAGCAACGTCTGCTCCTGGAGGTCACCTGGCAGGCTCTCGAGCACGCCGGAATCCCCGCGACCAGCTTGGCCGGAACCGACACCGGCGTGTACATCGGCGCTGTCTCCGACGACTACGAGCGCAGGCTGCTGGAGGATCTCCCCGGCATCGAGGCGTGGACAGGCATCTGCACCCAGATGTGCGGGCTGGCCAACCGGATCTCCTACTCGCTGGACCTGCGGGGGGCAAGCCTCACTGTCGACACCGCCTGCTCGGCTTCGCTTGTCGCCGTGCAGCTGGCCTGTCGGGAGCTGGCCGCCGGCGTGTCGTCGCTCGCGATCGTCGGCGGAGTCAACCTGATCATCGGGCCAGGACTGACTGTCATGCTCGACGCCGCCGGAGCACTGTCCAGCGACGGCCGATGTAAGTCGTTCGACGCCTCTGCGGATGGCTACGGCCGTGGTGAGGGTGCGGCTGTCGTCGTGCTCAAGAGGCTGTCGGACGCACAACGGGACGGTGATCACATCCACGCCGTCGTCCGGGGGTCCGCCGTGCACCAGGACGGCCGCACCAACGGCATCATGGCGCCCAGCGAGCAGGCCCAAGTCCATCTGCTGCGCAGCGCCTGCCGCGCGGCGGGGGTGCACCCCGGCACGATCGACTACGTCGAGGCACACGGCACCGGGACACCGGTGGGTGATCCGATCGAGGCACGGGCGCTCGCCACCGTGCTCGGCGCTGGACGGGAGCCCGGCTCACCCTGCCTGATCGGTTCGGGGAAGTCGAACATCGGCCATCTGGAGGGTGCCGCAGGCGTCGCCGGAATCATCAAGGCGGCGCTCGCCCTACGCCACGCCACGATCCCGGCGAGCATCAACTGTGCCACGCCCACCCCCCTGGTCCCCTGGGACACCTCGGGCCTGCAGGTGGTCACCGAGACCGCACCATGGCCGGTCACGGACCATCCCCGGCGGGCCGGAGTGTCCGGATACGGGTACGGCGGCACTTTGGCGCACGTCATTCTCGAACAGGCGCCCCTCCCCACGGAGAAACCCCAGCGCGGCGTACCGTCCGACAGCCCGCAGCGCGCACCGAGGGTGTTTCCGCTGTCCGGGGCGAGCGACGCGGGCCTGCGCGCCAACGCGGCGCGGCTGGCCGACTGGCTGGAGAGCCCGGAGCCACCGCCGCTGAACGCGGTCGGGCACACCCTGAGCGCTCGCCGGACCCACCTGGCGCAGCGAGCGTCGGTCGTCGCCGCCGACCAAGCGGAGCTGGTCCAGCGGCTACGGGCCGTCAGCGCCGGTCAGGAGCCGGTCGGAACCTCATTCGGGAGTCCGCTGACTCCGCCGCAGAGCCAGCCGGTGTTCGTGTTCTCCGGGCATGGATCGCAGTGGGTCGGCATGGGCCGTGAGCTGCTGGCGGCCGAGCCGGTGTTCGCACAGGTGCTGGACGAGATAGCCGAGGTGTTCCGTGCGGAGATCGGCTTCACCCCGCGTCAGATCCTGACGGAGTTCGACGTGCTGGAAGCCGTCGATGTGATCCAACCCGCCATCTTCGCTGTTCAGGTCGGACTGGTCGCGGCGTGGCGGCGCTACGGGGTCGAGCCGGCAGCGGTGATCGGCCATTCCGTGGGCGAGATTGCCGCTGCCGTCACTGCGGGAGCACTGAGCCTGGTGGACGGCGCCCGGCTGGTCTGCCGTCGTTCCCAGCTGCTTCGCCGCATCGCGGGCATGGGCGCGATGGTCATGGTCAACCTGCCGTTCGACGAGGCCGCTGAGCGGCTGGCCGGACGCAACGACGTCGTGCCGGCCATCTCCGCGGCGCCGCGGTGGTCGGTGCTCTCCGGCGAGCCCGACGCCGTCGGCAAGGTGGCCGAGGCGTGGCAGGGTGACGGCATCGCGGTTCGCCAGGTCTCGTCGGACGTGGCCTTCCACTCACCGCAGATGGAACCACTCGTCGCTGACATGGCCCTGGCGGCGGAGAGTGTCGCACACACTGACCCCGTTCTCCCGTTCTACCGCACGGCTGGGAACGATCCGAGGGCCCGCGTGGACCGCCCGGCCCAATACTGGGCGGTCCAACTGCAGGTTCCAGTGCGCTTCGCGGAGGCTGTCTCAGCGGCGATCCAGGACGGGCACCGGGCATTCCTCGAGATTTCCAGCCATCCGATCGTCACCCATTCGATCTGGGACATCCTCGCCGAGGGGGGTGTGTCGGACGGCTTCGCGACCGGCACCCTCCGCCGCGGCACGCCCGACCACGACACACTGCTGGCGAACCTCGGCGCACTGCACTGTCACGGCGTCCACGTTGATTTTTCTGTGATGTTCCCCGATGGCGAGCTTGCCGACCTGCCCACGACAGCGTGGCAGCACCGCCGGTTCTGGCACGAAGGGCCCCGCGCCGGAACCAGCCAGGCGCTCCAGCACGACCTGGACAGTCACGCCCTGCTCGGTGGCCTGACCGCGGTCACCGGAACGAGCCTGCTGCGGCTGTGGCAGACATACCTCGACTACGACTGCCGTCCCTACCCTGGCAATCACCCCGTGCACGGCGTGGAGATCGTCCCGGCCGCAGTCCTGCTGAACACCTTCCACGCGGCTGTGGCCAACGAGGGGACGTCATCGCTCACGGATATGGTCCTGCGGGTTCCCATCTCGCTGGCCGCGCCGCGCGAGCTCCGGGTCACCCACCAGGACAACGTCCTGCGCCTGGCATCGCGGCTGACGGACGGGGCCGTCGACGAGGAGTCGTGGCTGACGCACACGACCGCCGAAGCCGGGCAGGGCGCCCCGGTCCCGGCGCTGGACATCAAGATGTTGCGCGACCGGATCACCGAGCGGCTGCCGGACGACCACGTTTTCTCGCTGCTTGCGACGCTGGAGGTTCCGGCGATGGGCTTCCCCTGGCGTGTCGAGGAGCTGTGGCGTGCAGCCGACGCCGAACTGCTGGCTGTGGTGTCCTGCGGCATGCCACAGCCGACAACGTGGGCGTCGGTGCTGGACGCGGCCCTCTCCCTGCCCACCGCGGTCTTCCCCGGTCCCCCCACCCTGCGCATGCCGGCGGAAGTCGGCCGGATGACGGTGTCGGGGGATCCCGAGGACACGGTGGTGATCCATGTCCGGCTGGAGTCGCCCGATGTGCCGGACACCGTGACCGTGACCGTCGCGGACCCGGCCGGACGCGTACTGATCGAATTGACCGGACTGCGGTTCGGCGTGCCGGACGGCGCACTGCTCGACGACGAGCCCGCGGCACACGACGGCGCCGACATGGCCTGGAGCCAGCTCGACGCCGACCAGCTGCGGGCCTACCTGGTCGCCGAAGTGAGCCGACAGGTGTCCCACGAGATCAAACTGCCGACCGAGGACATCAACACGCGCAAGCCGCTGGCGGAGATGGGGCTGGACTCCGTGATGACACTCGGCATCCGGCGCAGGCTTGAAAAGCTGCTTTCGGTCCGTCTGCCGGCCAGCCTGCTGTGGAACCATCCGACGGTCGAGGCACTGAGCCACTACCTCGCCGAAGAGCTCTCCACCGATCGTGGTGCGGCCGAGCCGGCCGGCCTGCTGGTATCGAGTGGTGCAGCATGATGACGCGGGCGTTGTCAGTAGAAGAGTCCTCGGCGCGTGACATCGGTTTTCCGCCGTGGCCCGCGGACTTCGCCGAGCGCTACCGGGCAGCCGGCTACTGGCGGGACCAACTGCTCGGGTCCTGGATGTGGCCTCGTGCCGAGGAGCACGGGGACCGCACGGCGCTCGTGGACGGCGACCGCCGGATCACCTACCACGCACTGGCCGAGCACACGGACGCCTTGGCTGAGGCGCTGCTCGCGCACGGGCTGGACCGCGGTGACCGTGTCCTCGTCCAACTGCCCAACTGCTGGGAGTTCGTCGCCCTGGTGCTGGCCTGCGCCCGCACCGGTATCGCTCCCGTGCTGGCACTGGTGCCGCACCGGGAACACGAGCTGTACTACCTGGCCCGCCACGCCGAGGCGCGCATGGTCGTGGTTCCGGACCGCTGGCGTGGTTTCGACCATCAGGCCATGGCCGCTCGGCTGAGCGAGCAACTCGGCCGCCCGTGCCCTGTCGCGGTGGTCGGCGAGGACGTGCGCCCCGGCCATCTGGACCTGCGGCACATGCTCCGCGTCACCGGGGACGGCCCGGCCCGCCGCAAGCGGCTGGACCGCATCGCCCCGGCGGCCGGGGACACCGCGTTGTTCGTGCTGTCCGGTGGCACCACGGGACAGCCCAAGATGATCGCAAGGACGCACAACGACTACGAGTACGCGGCGCGCCGCATGGGCGAGATCATCCAGGTAGGGCCGGAGACGACGTATCTGGTGACCCTGCCCGCGGCACACAACTTCCCGCTCGGAGGCCCCGGCATCCTCGGCACGCTGGCCGCCGGCGGGCGCGTGGTACTGCTCCCCTCTCCCGAGCCCGGTGCCGCGTTCGCCGCGATCGCGCGCCACTCGCCGACGGTGACCTCGCTCGTGCCCGCCATCGCACGGCGCTGGGTGGAGACGGCCGAGGTCGTCCAGCCCGATCTCAGCAGTCTGGAGGTCGTGCAGGTCGGGGGGTCACCTCTGGACCCCGTGCTTGCCCGGCGCATCCAGGACACCCTGGGCTGCCGTCTGCAACAGGTGTTCGGAATGGCGGAAGGCCTCCTCAACTGCACCCGGCTGGACGATGACGACGAGGTGGTCTTCGCCACCCAGGGACGCCCCATCAGCCCGGGCGATGAACTACTGATCGTCGATGACGACGGTATCCCGGTGCCGCCTGGTGCCACCGGCGAGTTGCTCACCCGCGGCCCGTACACCCCGCGCGGCTATTACCGGTCACCGGAGCACAACCTGCGGAGATTCACTCCGGACGGCTGGTACCGCACCGGTGATCTGGTACGAATGCATCCGAGCGGCAACCTTGTCGTCGAGGGACGCAACAAGGACCTGATCAACCGCGGCGGTGAGAAGATTTCCGCCGAGGAGGTGGAAAGCCTGGCGCGTGCCCTGCTCACCGTTGGCGACGCCGTGGCCGTTGCGCTTCCGGACGCCCGCTTCGGGGAAAGGACCTGCCTCGTTCTGGTACCCGCCGAAGGACAACCGCTCCCCACCCTGGAAGACGTTCGCGAGGCATTTACCGCACATGGCGTCGCGCATTACAAGGTGCCCGAACAGGTCGAGGTGCTCGACACAATCCCGTTGACGCCAATAGGAAAGCCGGACAAGCAGGCCGTGCGCATCCGGATCAGCGCAGAACCGCGGCAATGTCGCGTCGGCGCCGGCGAACCGCGGAAATAACAGCAGGCGTCCACCCCACCGCCGAACGGGTCTTTACCCCGTTCGGCAGTGGGCTTGCCATGAGGGCGGTTGCACGTTCCGGGATCGCGAGATCGTCTGCGCCCAGCGCGCTGACAGTTCGCCCTGCACCCCCGTGGCGTCATCTCCAGAAGTCCGCTGATGAACTGCGACCAGCCCACCACCGCACCCGCGCCCGGCACTCCTCGGGAGCTGCCGGCCCTCTTACGGACTCGTTCGGCTCCCGGTCCGCTGCCACGGACGGCACAGTCCCACGAAACACGCGGCGGCCGCGAGCGCGCACCCCACCTGCACGGCGGCCATGGGCACCGCAGTGCCTTCCCCCGCGATTCCGACCAACGGCGAGGTGACCGCGCCCATGAGGAAGATGGAGGAGCCAAGCAGCGCGGACGCGGACCCGGCGGCTTGCCGCGTCCGGGTCATCGCGAGGGAGTTGGCGTTCGGCTGGGTGAGGCCCAACGCCGACATGAGGACCAGCAGCCCGGCCGCCATGGGCACGAGCCCCACCTCGCCGAGGAGCCCGGAGGACATCACCAGGAGCGCGGCGGTCGCGAGGGTGATCAACCCGAGGCCTACGGAGATCAGGTCGTCCAAGTCGAAACGGCCGACGAGCAACTTGCCGTTGAGCTGACCGACGATGATGAACCCGATCGAGTTGAGGCCGAACAGAAGGCTGTAGACCTGCGGGGACGCGCCATAGATTTCCTGCATCACGAACGACGACCCGGAGACGTACGCGAAGAGCGCGGCGAACCCGAAGCCGGCGGTGAGCAGGTAGCCGGTGAAGACCCGGTCGGCGAACAGGTCGCCCATCGTGCGCAGCGCCTGGCCGACGCCGCCGTCGCGCCGCCGCTCGGGCGGCAGGGTCTCGTCCAGCCAGCGCCACACGGCGAGGACGAGCAGCAGACCGAGGGCGGCCAGGACGAAGAAGATGCCTCGCCAACTGGTGAACCGCAGCAACTGCCCGCCAACGACGGGCGCGAGGACCGGAGCGGCCCCGGCGATCGACATCAGGGTCGAGAGGTATCGGGCCAGGGCGACGCCGTCGTGCAGGTCGCGGACGACGGCCCGCGCGATCACGATGCCGGCGGCCCCGGCAAGGCCCTGCACCAGGCGGAAGCCGATCAGGAGCTCAGCGGTGGGCGCGAGAGCGCAGATGACGGTGGCCGCCACGTAGACCGACAGGCTGGCCAGGAGGGGGCGCCGGCGCCCCCACTTGTCGCTCATCGGGCCGATGACGAACTGGCCGAGGGCCAGACCGACGAGGCAGACCGTGAGGGTGAGCTGGATGGCGGAGGCAGAGCTGTGCAGCGAACGGGTGACCTCCGGCAAGGCGGGGAGGTACATGTCGGTGGAGAGCGCGGGGAGGGCGGTGAGCCCGGCGAGCACGAGCGTGGTGAGGAGTCCCGTACGGTGCTGGGCGGAATCACGGCCGGCGGCGGCACCGGGATCGGCGCCGTCCTGGAGGTTCGCAGGAGCACCGGCAGCGGTAGCCGGACCGGGCTCGCCACCACCAGTAACGGAATCGGCGGAACGGGTGTCGGCCGAAGGGGGCATGTGGTCGGGGATGGGTGGTCGGCCGCTCTCCAGCACTACGCCCTCCATAAGAAGATGAAATCGCCTCCATGCTCTCAGTGATCAATGAATGACATGACTAGAAAAAAGGTGGGCATAAGGGATGGGGTGGTCGCGCTGAACCCGGGGAACGGGGTGGCCGCGCCGCTGGTGAACGAGGCTGGCTCTTACCGTGTGTGCCGCCCACTGCGCTCACCCCTTTTCTTGGCCGCCGCAGGTGCCCAGCCGCTTTTCGACGCCCCATCACGTTCTGCTGTCAGCGCGGGGCAGCGCCCGCTGGTGCAGTGGCTCATCAAGAGGCGTCGTCAGATGCCCCCACAGCGCGTGATGGACCGCCGGCAGTACTTGCAGGAGATTGGCCACCGCGGCTGCGCCGTCGGCTAGGCCGTTTCGTTTGGATCACCGTGCGGACCAGAGGAAGATGCCTGCATGTGGTGTCCGGCCAGGTAGATCGTGGCTGTCTTCTCGTAGCGGGTGGCGATGCCGCGCCATTGCTTGAGGCGGTTGATGCACCGCTCGACAGTGTTGCGCTTCTTGTAGGTCTCGCGGTCGAAGGCGGGCGGTCTGCCGCCCTGGCTGCCGCGTCGAAGGCGGTGTGCCTGCTGGCCGGCCGGGACGGGGATGACCGCACGGATTCCGCGCCTGCGCAGGTGCTTGCGGATGGCACGCGAGGAGTAGGCCTTGTCGGCCAGGACGACGTCCGGAGTGGTGCGAGGCCGGCCACGCTTCCGGAGCACTCGCAGGCGGGCCATGACCTGCTCGAAGGCGGGTGCGTCACCGGCCTGCCCCGCGGTAGGACAAACGCCAGGGGGCGGCAGCGGCCCTCGGCCACCAGGTGGATCTTCGTGGTCGGTCCGCCCCGGGACCGGCCGATGGCGTGATCGTCCGGTTCGCCGGCCGGGGGCCCTTGTTGCGGGCCCCCGGCCGCGTGCCGGTGAGCGCGCACGATGGTGGAGTCCACGGAGACGGCCCAGTTGAGGTCCTCGTCGGCGTCGGCGTGGGCCATCAGCGCGGTGAACACCCGCCCCCAGGTTCCGTCGACCGCCCACATCCGCAGCCGGTTGTAGACGCCTCGCCCGTTGCCGTATCTCTCCAATTCCCTTGGACAGGACGGCAGATCCATGCCGGCTTTCTTTGGATCACTCTCGCAGGCGTGCGATAGGTTGCCTGCCATGACCGGACTCGGACCCGTCGCCTGGCCACCTGCCCCGATAAGGACCGAACGGCTCGTCCTTCGCGAGTCCGAGCCTCGAGACCGTGCGGCGTTCATCGAGTTGTTCGCATCGCCTGAGGTGCGCACCTACCTCGGTGGTCCTCGACCGCGTGATGAGCTCGAAAGCGCCGTGCCTGAACTGCCCGGGCGGCGCCCTGGCCTTTTCGTGATCGATCTCGACGGAGCGATGATCGGCACAGTCACCCTCGATCGGCGCGACGCGGAGCGTCCGGGGCACATCCGTCCGGATGCCGGGGAGGCCGAGCTCGGCTATATGTTCCTGCCAGAGGCGTGGGGACGCGGGTATGCCACCGAGGCGTGCGCGGCGGCGCTCCGCTGGTTCGCCGCCGCGCTGCCCGGCGAGCCGGTGGTGCTCTGCACTCAGACTGCCAACGACCGCTCGATGCGCCTCGCCGCGAAGTTGGGGTTCACCGAGGCACGAAGGTTCGAGGAGTGGGGCGCCGAGCAGTGGTTCGGCGTGTGGTTGCCGACCACGCCGTCCTCTTCTCGACGCCGACGTCCTGGTCACGCTCGCAGCGACGGAGAACCCCACCAAGGTCAGGGTGACGGTAGGGGAGCGGGAGCGTGACTTCGGTGCGATCGGCTTGGCGCACCCGCACCTCACGTCCGTGTTGGCGGCACTGCGCACCGCACTGACCAACGGCGACCCCGAAACCCTCGCGGGACTCGAGCCCTCCCTCGCTGAGGCAACTGCGGCGCCGCCGCACCTTCCCGACACCGCTGGGGGCCGCCGACTCGCCGCCGCACCGCAGGCATACGGCATACGGCACTGTCGCGGGGACCATCGGGCAGCAGCCCGACGTTGCCGGTGCCCAGCCCTCGGCTGACAGTGGACAAGTCCTCGACGACGAAGTAGATGATGGCGGCGGTCTGCTACGGGGGGATGAGGAGGACGAGCCCGAGGGAGCGGTCTTCCCCGCCCTGAGGATCCTCAAGGAAGCGGTCGCCCGCTCGATGATGCACCCGATCCCAGTCAACCGCACCGAGGAACGCGACAGCGGCCCGTGGCCCCTGATCTCCGGCCGCGCTCCTTCGACGAGGAGGAACGGACCCTGCTGACCGCCCTGAGCGGTCTGGTCGCCAGGCTCTGGAACGGGCCCGCCTGTACGACGTCGGACACATCCGGGCCCAGGGACTCCAGCGCGATCTGCTGCCCGGAACGCTGCCCTCCTTGCCCGCCGTATCCGCTGCGGCCCGCTCTACCTTCCCGCGGGGCGCGGCGGGGACGGGGTCGGCAGCGACTGGTACGACGTCATCCCGCTGTCCGCCGATCGCGTCGCCATCGTGATCGGGGACGTCATGGGGCACGGCATCACCGTGGCGGCGACCATGGGCCGGCTCCGCACGGCCGTCCGCACGCTCGCCGACCTGGAGCTGGAGCCGGACGAACTGACCGTCACCCTCCCCTTGGAGCCGCCGAACCGCCGTTCGATGTCGACGAGGTGCGCCTGCCGGGCGAGAGCCTGCTGGTGTTCTGCACGGACGGTCTCGTCGAGTCCGCCACCCGGGACACGGAGGAGGGCCTCGTCCAGCTGCGCCGGACCCTGGCCGAAGAAGTGAGCCGCACCCCGTACTTCGACGTCGGCCCGCAGGACGACGGAGGCGATCTCGGCAGGCTGTGCGACCACGTCGTCTCGGCCAGATGAAGGACGCTGACTCAGCCCCGTGAACGGGGCTGTCCATGACGGATTCAACGCCGTGATGGTCACATCCAGTGACCGGCGGTTACGGAACAGCGTTTACTGGATGGGCCTTTCCAGTTGATGTACCATCAACTGGAGCACCTAATCCACTTGGGGGTTCCGGGCCGTCGCGGCCCAACGCCCACCACGGCAGGGGACTTTGATGAGCACGTTGGAAAGCACCAGGCTCCAGGTCGTCTTCGACGACCTCCAGTCGACGATCGCGGATCTGATCATCAAGCACGGAGTGACCGAGCAGGAGTTCCAGCAAGTCGTCGCATGGGCCCTGGAACTCGCCGAAGCCGGCGAAATACCCATGACGATCTACCAGTTCTTCATGCATCCGGTACTGGAGGCCAACCTGGGCGCCGCGTATGCGAATCCGGAGAAGGACGGTGCGAGCCCCTGGATCGGCAGGGGACCGGCCTATGTACCCGGGGCGCCGGTCCTGGAACGCCCGTACGCGCTGCCCATGCGCCCCGACGAACCCGGCGAGGTGCTCTTCGTCTCGGGACAGGTGCGCTCCACGAGCGGCGAGCCGATCGCGGGCGCGGAGCTCGACATCTGGATGACCAACGCCAAGGGCGACTACGCGAACCTGACCGCGGAGATGATCCGGCCTCTGGTCATAGACCTTGACGAGAGCCTGCCCCCGTTCAACCTGCGCGGAAGGCTGCTCACGGACGACGAGGGTCGCTTCGAGTACCGGACGGTCATGCCCGGCATCGAGGTCATGGGCATCGACGAGGACGGCCCTCTGGGCAGGCTCACCAAGAAACTGGACCGGGTCGACATCCGCCCGCTGCACATCCACGCGATCGTCACTGCCGCCGGCTTCCACACGCTGACCACGCAGTCCTACTTCGAAAGCGACCCGATCGTCTACAAGACCCTCGAACCCCGCACGACGCCCGAGTCCAGCGTGCACGCCACACAGCTCCATGACGACCCGGCCGACTTCAAGGCGCGCGGCCTGGATGCGCCTTACCACACCGTGACCCACGACTACGTACTGCGCCAGGTGACCCCAGCAGTCTGAGTGAACCGGACCCAGGAAGTTCGGCGGAGCGCGGGGCGACAGACCGCGCTCCGCCGCAGTCCAGGGTCTGGCGGCGATGTCCCTGCCGTGGCGCGGACATCCATCACGCCTGCCCGATTTCGCAACGTCCGGGCGTCGACACCTCCCGTCCACGCCCGGACCGGATGCCATCAAGCTCACAACTCCGTGCTGCACGGAGCGATCAAGGAGGATCTACATGCCCGACAGGGTCGCCGACGAGTTGGCCATCCGTGGCCTTACCGCACACTTCAATCACATGGTCGACCAGCTGCGCGGCGCCGATTGCGCCGCGGCCTTCACCGAGAACGGCGTACTCGAGGCGGGCCCGCGCCACGAGGGCAGAGCGGCCATCGCAGCCTTCTTTGACGCCCAGGCGCATGGAGAGCCCATCGACATTGGCTTCGGAATGACGGGACATCTCTTCTCTACCGTGCATGCCACCACCGACAACGTCATCACCATCGAGGGTGACACGGCGACCCAGACGTCGTACATCCTGGTGTTCCGCCAGGTCCCGCGTGAACTGGCGCGGGATGGGCTCTATGTCATCACCAACCGCTGGCATGATCGACTTGTCCGGACGGACGCCGGTTGGCTGTTCGAGCACAGGACCATGCACGTTCTCCAGACGAACGCGAACCCTGACGCCACGGCGCAGGATCTCAGGCTGCCGACACATCCGTGACCACTGAAACCGCCGAGTTCGAGGTGAGTGGCGTGACGCCGCGCAGCCCGGCCGGGTCCAGGTAGGTGCGGGCGGCGATCTCGCGGACCATCCCGGCTCGCGCTTGAGTCGAGTACGCGGGATCGGCCGCCTCCCGGGTCAGCTGGTAGCCGCTCTCAGCGCCGTGCTGATTCGAGTGGGGCATGATGCGTCGGCACGACGGTCTCGCGGAGCCCGTGGCCCGCTTCGGCATCTCGGCCGGCACCGCGGCCCCGATCCTGCTCAGCCCCGGTCGGCAGTGCGAACCACAGCTCAGCGCGTGGCGGGGCCATCGATGTCGTAGCCCAGTGCCGCGGCGACCTTCGACATTCGACACGGTGATGACCGCCCGGCCGTCTGGGGGCCGATGTTGGGGTCGGCGGTGCAGTCGCGGGACCAGCGGCACTCCAGGCCCTCAGCCACAGTCCGGTCAGCCGAAGCAGGGGGACTGCACTGGAGCCGAGCAGGGGCTGACGGCCGGGGTGGAAGAAAACCGGGGGCGCGTGACGGGCGAGGCCGCGTCTCCCTCCGCTGTGATGCGACCGCCGGTGACGGCGACCCACGTCACGCCAACGAACTCCGCTGCACCAGGCAGGCCGGTGACCGACGGTCCGGCGACTGCGCGGATGCTCGATGCCCGACACCGGAAACTACATCGGCGTCCTGCGTCTGCTGAGACCCAGCAGGGGCCCGGCCGCCGCGCCCACGTCGGCGGGCTGGGCGAGCCGGCCGAGCGGGACGGTGCGGGAGTGCTTCAGCAGGACGATCGTCGTCTTCCCACAGGGTGCGCATATTGCAAGATCGTGGCTGCCGACGTCCGTGACGCCGGTTCAGCTGTTTGTCAGGCTGCGGCCGGTCCGGCCGGCGGGGGCGAGTTCCCTGCGGATGACAGGGGCGATCTCGGTGGCGAGAAGCTCGATCGAGTCATGGACCATCCCGGCGGGCATACCGCCGAAGTCGACCTGGCCCATGTAACGGTCGATGCCCAGCACTTCGCGTTCGGCGAGGATCTTGTCGATGATCTCCTGGGGACTGCCGACCATCAGCGCGCCGAACGGTACCGCTGCGGCGTCGAACTCGGTGCGTCCGATGTGAAAGCCGCGTCCGGTGGGCGGCTTGGGGCGGACGTATTCCTTGTAGAAGGGGAAGACGTCGTCGCGTGCCCCCTGGGAGGTGCGGCCGACGTAGAAGTGGCCGGATCTGCCGAGCCGCAGCCGGTCGGCGGGGTGGCCGGCTGCGGTGCCGACCGCGCGGTAGTGCTCGACGAGGGGGCGGGCACGTCGGATGTCCCCGCCGATGAGGCCGAGCGCCATGGGCAGGCCGAGGCGCCCGGCGCGTTCCACGCTGGAGGGGGTGCCGCCCACGCCGAGCCACAGCGGCAACTGCGGCTGGTGGGGCGGGGGCTGGACGGACAGGCCGTCCATGGCCGGGCGGAACCGCCCGCGCCAGGTGACGTGTTCGGGGTTCTCACGGATCGCGAGCAGCAGCCGCAGCTTCTCCGCGAACACGTCGTCGTAGTCCTCGAGATCCACGCCGAACAGGCGGAACGCCTCGATGAACGCACTGCGACCCGCGATGATCTCGGTACGGCCCTCGCTGATCAGATCGAGGGAGGCGAAGTCCTGGTGCAGCCGGACCGGATCGGCGGTGGACAGCACCGCCACGGCACTGGCCAGGCGGATACGGCTGGTGGCCTGGGCGATCGCGGCCAGCGGGACGGCGGGGTTGGCGACTGCGAAGTCCCAGCTGTGGTGCTCGCCGAGACCGAAGACGTCCAGGCCGGCCTGGTCGGCGGCGATGGCGTAGGAGACGATCTCGCGGGTGCGGCGCCCCGGGTCGTGCAGCTTTCCTGTGGTGGGGTCGGTCTGCAGGTCGGACAGGGAGATGATGCCCAGTTCCACGGTCGTCTCCGATAGGCGGACAGGGGTGGGGAGGGAGCGGCCCGACCGGCGTGGTCGCGGGCCGGGCCGCTGTGAAGGGGCGGGACCGGGTGGTCAGAAGGAGTAGGGCCCGAACCGGCCCCACATGATGACCGCGGCGACGATGAGCAGGATCGCGTTGAACCCGATGGCCTGCGGCTCCTTGCGGCGGGCGTGGAGGCCCATGGCCAGGACCATGATCACAGCCAGGCCGGTGGCGGCCAGCGGGGTGAGCACGGTGGCGATGTCGAAAGCGCCCGGCAGGATCAGCCCGAGGCCGCCCGCGAGTTCGGTGACGCCGATCAGACGCACCACGGGTGTCGAGACATCACTGACCCACGGCAGCTGGGACATGAGCTTTTCACGGGGCTGGGTGGACTTGGTGACGCCGGCGGCCACGAACAGCGCGGCGAGGACGCCCTGCAGGATCCACAGGAACACGTTCATCGGAGCGGAGACCTTCTTCTTCGGTCGCGCCGCGGCGGGGATCGCCGCGGCGCGTGGGGATGGAGCGGATCAGGATTCAACGGGGAGCGTTGCGAGGCGTCAGACGGTGAAGACGCGCTCGGCTTCGTCGCGTTGGGTGTGCAGGTCCCAGTAGAGAGGGGCGATGTCCTCGGCCTCGGCGGTCGGGATTTCGGGAGGGCCGCCCGCGCCGATCCACACGCCGATGGCGACGTGCGCGGCCTGGATACCGGTGCCGGCCAGTTCCTTGTGCAGGTTGAGCACCCAGTTGCGCAGCGCCGCCTGGGCGGGGTTGACGTTGCCGAGCATCGGGATGGGGTCGACCGAGCCGGCGCCGTTGGTGAAGAGCAGGGTGCCCGCGCCGGCCTCACGCATCGCGGGCAGGACGGCCTGGGTGGCGGTGATGGCGCTGTAGAGCAGGAAGTCGATCCATCCCTGTACATCGGAAGGGCTGGTCTGGGACGGGGAGGTGAGGGTCATGGAGCTTATGGAGCCGTTGCCCGGAGAGGGGGAGTGCTCCAGCACGTCGATGCCGCCGAAGCGGGTGGCGGCGTCCTTGAGGGCCTGGGTCAGCGCGTCGTGGTCGAGCACGTCCGCCGGGAACGCGGCGGCGGTGATGCCCTCGGCGGTGAGCCGGCCGACGAGGTCGTCGAGCTTGTCGCGGTTGCGGGCGATGAGAGCGACGTCGTAGCCCTGGGAGCCGAAGGTGCGGGCGATGGCGAGGCCCATTCCGGGGCCGGCTCCGACGATGGCGATGCTGGGCACGGTGCAATCCTTTTGCGTTGTGGTGGAAGCGTCTGGGACACGGACTGGTCAGACGACGGTGATCGCGATCTTGCCGACGGTGCCGGCGCCGAACGCGGAGGAAGAGGATGGAACGGATCAGGATCCAACGGGGGAGCGCTGGGTGGCGTCAGACGGTGAAGACGCGCTCGGCTTCGTCGCGTTGGGTGTGCAGGTCCCAGTAGAGAGGGGCGATGTCCTCGGCCTCGGCGGTCGGGACTCCGGGAGGGCTGCCCGCGCCGATCCACACGCCGATGGCGACGTGCGCGGCCTGGATACCGGTGCCGGCCAGTTCCTTGTGCAGGTTGAGCACCCAGTTGCGCAGCGCCGCCTGGGCGGCGTTGGCGTTGCCGAGCATCGGGTTCGGGTCGACCGAGCCGGCGCCGTTGGTGAAGAGCAGGGTGCCCGCGCCGGCCTCACGCATCGCGGGCAGGACGGCCTGGGTGGCGGTGATGGCGCTGTAGAGCAGGAGGTCGATCAGTCCCTGTACATCGGAGGGGCTGGTGTGGGACGGGGAGGTGAGGGTCATGGAGCCGAAGCTCGGAGCGGGGGAGTGCTCCAGGACGTCGATGCCGCCGAAGCGGGTGGCGGCGTCCTTGAGGGCCTGGGTCAGCGCGTCGTGGTCGAGCACGTCCGCCGGGAACGCGGCGGCGGTGATGCCCTCGGCGGTGAGCCGGCTGACGAGGTCGTCGAGCTTGTCGCGGTTGCGGGCGATGAGAGCGACGTCGTAGCCCTGGGAGCCGAAGGTGCGGGCGATGGCGAGGCCCATTCCGGGGCCGGCTCCGACGATGGCGATGCTGGGCATGGTGAAGTCCTTTCGTAGGGGAGGGGATGGGGTACGGACTGGTCAGGCGACGGTGATGGCGATCTTGCCGAGGGTGCCGGCGCCGAACGCGGCGAACGCCTCGGGGGCACGCTCCAGGTCGAACTCGGAGTTCACCGGCACCGTGAGGGCGCCGGCGGCGACCTGCCCGGCGAGGGCGGACAGGGTGTCGGCGGTCGGGTTGGACCGGATCAGGGCGGTCTGTAGTTTGCGGTCCTCCGAGGCCTCGGGGACGGTGAGGGCGGAGGCGACGGCGCCGCCGTCGCGGGTGAGCGCGGTGAGCTCGGCGAGGTCGCCGGCGAGGTGCAGCACCGCGTCCACGCCGTCGGGGGCGATCGCCCGGACCTGCGCGGTCACGTCGGCGACGTACTGCGCCATCGAACCGGTGCCCAGGTGCGCCTTGGTGACCACGCCGAACGCTGCGTCGCCGACCGCGAAACCCTCAGCGACCGCCTCGACGGTGCCGGCGAAGTCCTTGCCGGGGATCAGCGGGAAGCGGTGCTCCCTCATGCCCTGCAGGTATCCGGCCACCGTGCCCAGATCGAACCCGTTCACCAAGGAGGCGGCCACCTTCACCAGCACCTCACCGGCCTCCGGGCGGGGCACTTCCGCCTCGGTCACCTCGGGGCTGCCGGGTACCTGCGCCAATGTCACAGCGCGCATGATCATCAACTCCTTGGCGCGGGTGTCGCTCGATTCGGGAACGGCTGTCTGATTCGCGATCCGGAAGGGCCTGTCCGGTTCCGCGGTGTCCACGATAACACTGAAACTGGATGGGGCCTTCCGGTTTGGTAGACTGGGTGTCATGAACCTTGGCGCCCGATCCAGCGATGACCCTGCCGCACCGCCTCTGCGCAGCGATGCCGAGCGCAACCGCGCGCGGATCGTCGCCGCCGCTCGCATGGTGTTCAGGCGTGACGGCCTGAATGCCTCCATGTCTTCCGTGGCCCGCGAGGCGGGTGTGGGCATCGCCACTCTGTTCCGCCGATTCCCGACGAAGGAGGAGCTGGTCGCCGCGGTCTTCGCCGACCGTATGGACGCCTACGTCGACGCGGTCGGCGTCGCCCTCGACGACCCCGATCCCTGGCGGGGTCTCGCGGGGTTCATCGAAACCGTCTGCGCGATGCAGGCCGCCGATTACGGCTTCGCCGACGTGCTGACCATGACCTTCCCCTCAGCCAAGGCTCTGGAGGAGCGCCGAGACCAGGCGTACGGGGGAGTCGTCCAGCTCATCGGCCGCGCCAAGGCCGCCGGACGTCTGCGTGAGGACTTCAGCACCGAGGACCTGGTGCTGATGCACATGGTCACTGCCGGTGTCGTCAACGCCACCGGCGACGCCGCTCCCGACGCCTGGAAACGCGTCGTCGCTCTGATGCTCCAGTCCTTCGAGGCCCCCGCCCGCGGCCCCCTGCCCGACCCGCCCGAGCCCCGCGCGCTCTACAAAGCCATGCTCCGTGCCAGTCAGGCGTGCTCCGCCTCGGCGGAACCAGAGAGGAAGGACTGAAGGGCCACGTCCGCCCGACTGCGCATCAGCGGCTCGGTCCGGTGGCCGGCACCGTCGGTCCGAGGCGCCCAGGCCGACAGCTAAGGCGTCTGTCAAGCTCACGGGATGACTGGCAGCGCGGGTACGACTGATCTGAAGGTCACCACCCGCAAGGGCGAGCCGTGGATCACGGTTCCGAAGCTGGAGCCGCTGGCCGAGCCCACCGGCCTGGCGGCCCTCAAAAGGGAGGTCGCACGCCGCTGGGGCGTCCTCGACATCCTGGACGTGCTGAAGAGCGCCGACATTCTGACCGGCTTCACCGCGGAATTCTCCTCAGTGGCCGCGTACGAGCGCATCGAGCGTGACGTCCTCCAGCGCCGTCTGCTGCTGGCCCTCTTCGCTCTGGGCACGAACATGGGTATCCGGGCGATCGTGGCGACCGGCGAGCACGGCGATAGTGAGGCTGCGCTGCGGCACTGCACCGACACCGAGATCGGGTCGAACCACGTCGACACCCACGGCGCCTCGGTCGTCGGGTTCGCCTTCACCGAACTGCTGAACTTCCGCCTGCCGCCGAGGCTGAAGAACATCGGCAGCATCCGCCTGTACCGCCCCGACGACACCCTGCCCGGCTGGCCGGCGCTCGGCGCCTCGCTGACGAGGCCGATCCGCTGGGAGCTGATCGAGCAGCGGTACGACCAGATAGTGAAGTCCCACTGGATGCCGGTGTGCAGGACGAAGAGAATCCCGCACAGTGCCTGCCGGTCCGGCACTCGAGGGCTGCCCTCGACCAGCTTCGGCGTCGGCTCGGGCAGCAACGGCTCGATCAGCGACCACAGTTCATCCGACACGATCCACGGCCGCGACTGCCGTTTCCCCACGACCAGACCAACGACAAACCTCACCGATAGTCACATGATCAACAGCTTTTGTTGGAGCCAGTAAGTGACGCTGAGGGACTTCCAGGGCCTGGCTGACTTGGGAGCCATCGGCGAGCCACCCCCGGCTGATCGGAATGTCCGGGCGTGGCCAGGCGGCAGCCGCGTTCTGTTGCATGGCCGACGGTGTGCCTACTTGTCGGTTATGAACGGTGCGCGGCCGATCTGGGAGGAGTCGGTGAGCTGCTGGAGGAAGTACGCGGCGGCGTTGGCCCGAGAGAGGCGCAGTCCTCCCTTGTCGCCGACCTTGCGGACGTTGATGGAGGCGGTCTTCGGGCCGTTGGAGAGGAAGGGGATGCGGACGATGGTCCAGTTCAGTCCGGACTCGCGCACGATGTGGCCGATGGTCACGATGGTGTTGTACGCGTCCGGCGCGAACTTCTTGACGGCGGTGGCTGTGAGGCCGACCTTGAACTCCTTGCCGTCGGCCGGGTCGGGGATGCTGGGCGTGCCCAGCGCCACCAGCCGCTCGACGCCGTGTTCCTGCATGGCCGCGGTGATGTGGCGGTAGCCGGTGACCAGCGGTGGGGCGTCGGCCTTCTTGGTGGTCGGGCCGAGCGTGCTGAGCACGGCGTGACTGCCGCGGATCGCCTCGGCGATGGCCGCGGCGTCGTTGAGCTGTCCCTGGACGGGGGTGAGCCGCTCGTGCGTGGGCAGTTTCGAGGGAGTGCGGGCGTAGGCGGTGACCTCGTGGTCCTCGGCCAGGGCCTGGTTGATCAGGAGCAGGCCGGTGGGGCCGGTTCCGCCGAAGACGGTGACGCGCATGGGGTTCATTCCTTCACTGCGTGGAGAGGTTGGTTCGGAGGATCGGTGGTGTTGACCGAGTGACGTGCGGGGCGGATCAGGCGGCCTACTGGTCGATGTCCTTGGCCAGTTGGCGGGCCTGGCCGTGTGCCGTGGCCAGGGATGCCTCGTGCGCCGGGATGAGGGCGGCCATCGCGGGGACGGCGGGGGCCCTGGTCAGCTTGGGGGGGCACCGAGGTCACGTCGAGTCCGAGTGTGTGGGACCTGCCCAGGATGGTCTCCAGTGTGGGGACCGCGTGGTCCCTGCCCTCGGTGGGGGCGCCGGGGCCGTAGCCGCCACCGCGGGCGGAGACCACCACGGCCGGGCGGCCCGCGGTGGGGGCGCCGTTGGCGGAGTCCCTCACCATGGAGCTCCAATTCCTACGACTTGTGCGTAACGCCATGATGGACCAGTATGGAGGCCGTTGCAAAAGGCACATCCGTGTGCGTGCCGGAGAGGAATGTGCGTCATGGGCGCGACCAGCGAGGCCGACATCGGGGGAGCTGCGACGATTGGGCCGTGCGCAGCCATTCCCGCAGACCAGATGGCATTTATTCGGCAGATCCTGGACCGCATCGGCGACAAATGGAGCCTGCTGCTGATCGCCGTCCTCGAGTCCGGCCCGCTGCGCTACACCGACCTGCAACGACAGGTCCCCGGCATCTCCCAGCGCATGCTCAGCCTCACCCTGCGCCAGCTCCACCAGGACGGCCTGATCACCCGCACCGCCTACGCCGAAGTACCCCCGCGCGTCGAGTACACCCTCACCCCGCTGGGCCGTGGCCTGCACGAGATCGTCACGTCCTTGATCGGCTGGGCCGCCGGCCACCACGACGAAATCCGCGCCAACCGCGACCGCGCCGCAAGCCTTGGATCCTGACGGGCACGGCACCCGGGAGCGGGGCATGTTTCATGGGTCCACGAGCGGCTCCTTGACGCGTAGCTCGAACAGACCCCACCGCAGCAGCACCACGACGGCTGCGGCGAAAAGGCCGAGGGTGGTGCCGCTGCCCCAGCCGGCACCCTAGGAAACGGCGAGGAGTCGGCAGACCAGGCCGGCCGCCATGCCGATGGCGCCGATGAGATGGAAGCGTCCGCCGGAACGCACCTTCGACTCCGCTACGAACACCAGCACCAGGACGGTGGCGAGGGCGTCTGCGGCGCCCGAGGCCCAGAACAGCGTGTGCCAGTTGAAGTTGTCCGCGATGGCCGCGGCGGCGGGCAGGCCGAGGGCACCACCCACGCCTTGAGATGCGCTAACGCGGTGGCGGAGCCGAGTCGCTCCCCGGGGGCAGTTCGTCGCGCATGATGCTGATGCCGAGCGGGACGACGCCGGCGGCCAGCCCCTGCAGCGCCCGGCCGACGACCAGCGGGGCCAGTGTGTCGCTGAGGGCAGCGGTGACCGAGCCCGCCGGGAGGCCGATTTCCGTGTGGGCACGGCAGGCGTTCGGCCTCAGCCGAGTGCCGCGGTGCGGACTTGCCTCGGCGCCATGGGGGAGTTCATCCCCGCTCGATCGCCTTCGCGTCCCTGGAAACCGTACGTTGTGACGGATGTCCGTACGGGGCGTAGAAGGACGCTGGTGATCAAGGGCACTATGGGGATGGCCCCATGGTGTGCGGCAGTCGGAATTCCTCGTAGACGACCTGCGCCACACGGCCCGCGCTGGTCGCTGCGATCGCCTACGGCACGCCGAATGAGGCACTCGTGGATCGCCTCACGGGGTGACGCGTCTGCGTCACAACACCAACACGTCCTCGGGCGGCGCTCGGCGGTGCACGCCGCCCGTCACGCCACTTGTGTGCTGGTACGCCCATCGGGTGTCGTGCTGCGAGGGGACGCCGTCGGTCGATTCCGCAGGTCTTCGAGCGCGGTCGCGGTGAACCGTCTTTCACCCAGTGCAGTCGCGCCTACCGTCGAGTCGGAGCATGGCGCGGTACAACTCGTCCTTGCTCAACGGCGGTTGGGGAAGCGGGTGCGCCCGCTCGGCGCGGAATCCGTCGAGCAGCAGGTGCAGGAAGCGGCGCCAAGTCCCCGGTGCGACGTCCTGAGTGGCTTCGGTGACGCTTCCGTTGGCCCAGATCACGAAGGTGAGATCTTCGGGAGTGACGTCGGAACGAAGCGTTCCCTGCTCCTGTGCGCGCTCCACGATGCGGACGGCGAGTTCATAGATGCGTGACTGCGCCCCCGCCAGACACGCCGTCTCCGGCAGCCGAATGGCAGCCAGGTCCTGGAATCCCTTGTCCCCGACCTGGAGTTCACACATCGTCTCGAGGAAGAGACACAGCCCCTCCCACGCGTCGTCCATGGCCACGGCCTTCTCTGCGGCCTCCCGCCAGGCCTCGATCTTGTCGGCGAACACCGCCTGCACGAGGTGGAGGCGTGTGGGGAAATGGCGGTACAGCGTGCCGATGGCCAGGCCCGCTCGCTTGGCCACCTGCTCCAGCGAGGCCTCAATGCCTTTCTCGGCCAGACATGCGCGAGCCGCCGCGAGCAGCGCGTCCCGGTTGCGCTGCGCGTCACGCCGCAGAGGACGGCCCGTCGCGGCTGCGCCGCGTGCTCGATGAGTGGACATACCCAAGAGGATATCCAACGTGAGGTGATCCTCATGTTTGCTGCTACGATGGGCAACATGAGGGGCTCCTCGACTTGTCTGGTCGGGAGTGCAAGTCGCCAGTCGCATACGGAGTCCGGACCAGCGTCCTCCCGCGCAGTTCCTGCCGGCGACGACGTCTCGCGACCGGCCCAGCCGTCGCCGGGAAAGAGTCGAAGGACCGCCGGCGTTTCTGTGGGCCCAGCGGATGGCGGCCTCCTCGAATGTGCCCCTGCGTGATCGAGCCTGGCCCACTCCCACCCTTCGAAGCTCTGCCCCAACGACCCACTACCCAGCTCTGTTGACCTACCAGGAGACATGACCCATGACGAAGACTCTCGGAATCATCGGCGCCGGCGCGATCGGCGGCATTGTGGCCCGCCACGCCGTCGACGCCGGCCTGAACGTCGTCCTCAGCAACTCCCGGGACCCGGAGACCCTCAGCGACCTCGTCACCGACCTCGGCTCCCTTGCCCGCGCGGCCACCCCGGCCGAGGCCGCCCGGGCCGGCGACCTGGTCGTGGCCACCATTCCGCTGGTCGCCTACCACAAGCTGCCTGTCGCCGCACTGGCGGGCAAGACCGTGATCGATACGATGAACTACTACCCCGAGCGCGACGGCCAGATCAGCGAGCTGGACTCCGGCGAGTTGACCTCCAGCGCCCTGGTGCAGCGCCACCTGGCCGACTCCCATGTGGTCAAGGCGTTCAACAACATTTCCTTCCGCTGCCTGCTCACCCTTGCCCGTCCCTCTGGGGCGCCCGATCGCAGTGCGCTGCCCATCGCCGGTGACGAGCCGAGCGCCAAGGCCGAGGTAACCGAACTGCTGGACACCCTCGGCTTCGACACGGTGGACATCGGCACTCTGACCGAGAGCTGGCGCAGCGAACCCAACACCCCGGTCTACGTGTACCCGTACTTCCCGGGTCTGCCGCCCTTCGGAACCGGTCAGGAAGAGGTCATGCGCTGGGTCCGCGAGACTTCCGGAGCCCCGGTGCCCGCGCACAAGGTGAAGGAACTGACCGTCGGCGCGGTCCGGGGCCCGGTAGGCGGCCGTTTCTCCTACTAGAGGTGGTCTGCTCCGGCCGGACGTGACTGGTCCGTGACTGGTCCAGAAGCACCGGTCAGGAACGGGACAGCCGGTCGCCGTCCGGGAGTTGGACGAGCCAACCAGGTTCATGCGCGCCGGCTCGACCGGGCAACCCGACGTGGCGCCCGGTGGCTTCATGCGCCCTGGCCAGGACGTCTCCTCGCGCTGGCCGCAGGGGTGCAGGCCGGCCGGCGCGTGCGGGGATTCCCATAACCAGCGCCGGCACCCCAACTCTCCTTGTCCGCCCTCGACAAGGGTGGGCTCATCACCTCAGAAGCCAAGGAATGTCTTATGTCTGAGAACAAGGTCATTGCGGTCGTCGGCGCGACGGGCGCGCAGGGCGGCAGCCTCGTCGAGGCCATCCTGGAGCACCCCGGGAGCGGCCTGACGGTCCGCGCCCTGACCCGCAACCCCGACTCGGAGAAGGCGAAAGCCCTCGCCTCGCGTGGCATTGAGGTGGTTCGCGGCGACGCCGACGACCCGGGCAGTCTGGAGTCGGCATTCACGGGCGCTCACGGCGCGTTCCTGGTGACCAACTTCAACGAGCACGGCGATGCCGCCCGCGAGACCGCGCAGGCCAAGGCCATGGCAGACGCGGTCAAGAAGGCCGGCGTGCGGCACGTGGTCTGGTCGACTCTGGAGGACACCCGCGGGCTGATCGCCGACGACGACCCGCGCTTCGTCAAGCTCGAGGGCGGCCGATACCTCTTGAACTCCGACTCCAAGGGCGAGGCGGACGGCTACTTTCGCGAGCTGGGCGTACCCACCACGTTCATGCGCACCTGCTTCTTCTGGGAGAACCTGTTCGGCCCGATGTTCCTGCGGCGTGGTGACGACGGTGCGCTGCTGCTGACCATCGCCATCGGTGATGCCCTGCTGCCCGGCGTGTCGGTGAAGAACATCGGCCGGTTCGCCTTCGGCATCTTCACCCACCCGGAGTTCATCGGCCGCACCGTCGGTGTCGCCAACGCGCACCTCACCGGTGCGGACATGGCTGACACCCTCGCCCGTCTCCTGGGCGAGGAGGTCCGCTACGAGCCGTACACGCTGGACGCGCTGCGCGCCCTCGACATGCCCATGGCCGACACCTTCGCCAACCTGATGCAGTTCAAGCAGGCCTTCAACGCAGAGTACGTCGGCGCCCGTGACCTGGATGTGGTACGCGTCCTCAACCCGGAGGTCGAGACGTTCGACCAGTGGGTGAGTGAGCACAAGGACCAGCTCAAGGCCCGCTGACAGGGCTGCGAGGAATGCCGCCCGCCCGAGTCCCGCCCTGTATCGGCGGGGACCGGGGTGGGTTCGGCACAGGCTCTTGCAGGGTGGCGTCATGACCTTGAGGCGTTGATGTCCACTCCGGCGGGGTGCCGGGCCTTGTCACAGGAAGCCGTGGACGTCGAGTGCGGCGGTCGCGGTCACGTGGCCGAGGCGTCCCTCGGGGATAGAGCGGTAGCCGGCGGCGCGGATCGCGCTGATGAGAGCGCCGCGGAAGATCGCGGCGGCCTCCCGCCAGGCCTCGGTCCCGTCGGCGGGCACTGCCCCACGAGGTGGAGGCGTGTGGGAAGTGGCAATACGGCGTACCGATGGCCGCACGCTCGTTTGGGCACCTGCTCCAGCGAGGCTTCGATGCCCTGCTCGGCCAGACACGCGCGAGCCGCCGCGAGCAGCGCGTCCCGGTTGCGCTGCGTGCCACGCCGCAGAGGACGGCCGGTCGCGGCTACGCCGCGTGCTCGATGAGTGGGCATACCCAAGAGGATCAACCTGAGGTGGTCCTCATGTTTGCTGCTACGATGACGCATGAACATGAGGTCCCCCTCGATTTTGCTGGCGGGTGTGGATCGCGGCCCAGTCGCATCCGGAGTCCGGGATGAACGTCGTTCTGCGGGTACCGCAGGCCCTGCCTGCGAGGACGTCTTCGCGCTCGGCCCGGTCATGGGGTCGCGTCTGCGCTACGTGCCCGGACGGGTGCCCGCCCCTGACCATTCGAAGTACCGCCAGGCAACTCGGCACTCCTCTCTGCGGACTTACCAGGAGACGTGAACCTGTGACGAAAACCCTTGGAATCATCGGCGCCGGCATGATCGGCAGCACATTGGCCCGCCTCGCCGTCGACGCCGGCCTGAACGTCGTCCTCAGCAACTCCCGGGACCCGGAGACGCTCAGCGACCTCGTCGGCGAACTCGGCTCCCTTGCCCGCGCGGCCACCCCGGCCGAGGCCGCCGGGGTCGGCGACCTGGTCGTGGCCACCATTCCGCTGGTCGCCTACGACAAGCTTCCTGCCGCCGCCCTGGCGGGCAAGACCGTGATCGACACGATGAACTACTACCCAGACCGCGACGGCCACATAGCGGAGCTGGACTCCGACGAGCTGACCTCCAGCGCCCTGGTACAGCGCCATCTGGCGGACTCCCATGTGGTCAAGGCGTTCAACAACATCTTCTTCCGCAGCCTGCTCACCCTCGCCCGCCCCGCCGGCGCCCCCGATCGCAGCGCCCTGCCCATCGCAGGCGACGACCCGACCGCCAAGACCGAGGCAGCCGGACTGCTGGACACTCTCGGCTACGACACGGTGGACATCGGAACCCTCGCCGACAGCTGGCGCAGTGAACCCAACACCGCGGTCTACGTGCAGCCGTACCTCCCGGGCCAGCCGCCGGAGGGCGCCGGCCAGGAAGAGGTCACGAGCTGGTTCCTCGCGGTCGAGGGCATCCCGGTGCCCGCACACCGGGTGAAGGAACTGACCGACGGCGCCGTCCGGGGCCCCGCAGGCGGCACATTCTCCTAGAGGCGGGCTGCACCGGCCGGACGCGAAGCGCCCGTCGGCGTCTCGTACGTCCCGTGCACGGCAGCCACCCCTGGCGGTCGTACCCCTCCGCTCAGCCACTTCCTCACACTTCGAACAGGAGCTCCTCGCATGCCCGTCATCGCCATCGTCGGAGCAGGCCCCGGCATGGGGCTGTCCATCGCCCGCCGCTTCGGAGCCGAAGGCTTCCAGGTCGCCCTCATCTCCCGGACCAAGGAGAAGGTCGAAGCCCTTGCCGCGCAGCTCGTGGCGGACGGAGTCGAGGCCGCCGCCTTCGCCGCCGACGTCATGCGCCCGGACACCGTGCGCTCGGCACTGGCCGCCGCAGCCGACCGCTTCGGTCCCATCGACGTGCTGGAGTACTCGCCCGCCGACCGGGGCCTCGCCGGTGTCTCTGCCGCCGAGGCGACTGCCGAGGACCTTCAGCCACAGATCGACCACTACCTCTACGGAGCCGTCGCCGCCGTGAGCCAGGTACTCCCAGGGATGCTGGAGCGCGGCAGCGGCACCCTTCTGTTCTCCACCGGTGGCTCCTCGGTACGGCCGAGGGGAGGCAGCTTCGCCACCATCGGCATCGCCGCCGCCTCGCTGCGCAACTACGCGATGACGCTGAACGTCGAGCTCGCCGAGCGCGGCATTCATGCCGCACACGTGGCCATCAGCGTCTTCATCGGCAGCGGCCCCGGCACCGAGGCCGACACCATCGCCGAGCACTACTGGACCGCCCACACCAAGCGCGACAAGCCCGAGATCGTCCACGCCCTTCCCGGAGACACGCCCTGAGCCCCTCTGACTGATGCGCGGCAGCGGCAGTTCGCGCGGCGGATGACCGCAGGCCCGGCTACGGCTTCATTTTCGTGCCGCGTGAGTCGTGCCGGCCTTTCCTGGGAGAGCGGGCACCACTCAGGTCCCCTACGCAGGGGCGGTCGGTCTCGGCATCACCTACGCCGCCGGTACACCCGATCTCCCCCCCACCCACAGCCGCAGCAGTCTGCTGCCTGCGGCGGAAGAAAAGAGGCAGATACACATGGCAAGTCGCATACAAACGGGCGACAAAGCGCCCGACTTCACCCTGCCGTCACAATCCGGTGCACCGGTCCGGCTGTACGACCGGCTCGGCGACGGGGTGGTCGTCCTGTACTTCTATCCCAAGGACGAAAGCCGCGGCTGCACGGCTGAGGCGTGTGCTTTCCGGGACAGCCACGAGGTCTTCACCGACGCCGGAGCCGAGGTCATCGGCGTGAGTTCCGACTCGGTGGACAAGCACGCGGCTTTCGCCGCCCGGCACAACCTGCCCTTCACGCTGCTGAGCGACGAGAAGGGGCAGGTACGCAAGGACTACGGCGTGCCCAGCGTGTTGGGCATCATCCCGGGCCGGGTCACCTACGTCATCGACCGTCAAGGGACGGTCCGGCATGTCTTCAACTCGCTGACCAACACGGGCCAGCACGTCAACGATGCGCTCGACGTGGTCCGCACCATCCAGACCGAGGACCCGGTCTGACACCGCCGCGATCCACCTCCCGCCGGGCGGACCGCTGTGCCACAGAGCAGGTTCAGTCCAACCCGTTTCCCCGACGACAACTCCGCCGTCCCGCTCCCCGACTTCGCCAGTGGTGAAGCGGCGAAGCCCGGTCCGCCTCCCTGTTGACCGCAGGCACCCACCCCTAGAAGGCCGCAGCCGCAGGAGGCGTCCGCAACGCGCTCCTGGCCAGTGGCCGATCGCGTTCGACAATTCAGACAGGAGCATGACCATGCCGAACGGTACGATGAGAGCAGCTCAGATCGACCGCTCCGGTGGGCCGGAAGTGCTGCAGATCCGCGATGTCCCTGTGCCGACTCCGGCGCGAGGCCAGGTACTCGTGAAGGTGCACGCGGCCGGCGTCAATCCCATCGACACTCAGCTGCGACGGCTCCGGCTGGGGTCCTTCCCCCGCGGGACCGGCGTGGACTACGCGGGAGAGGTGGCCGCGCTCGGCCCGGGCGTCGACGGTCTGGAACCCGGCCAGCGGGTATGGGGCTTCCTGGGCATCCGCATGCGCAGGACCGGTGCCGTCGCCGAGTACCTCGTCGCGAAACCGGAGCAGATGTCGGCCGCGCCCACGACCATCGACTTCGTCTCGGCGGCAGCGCTGCCGGCCGTCGGCCTCACCGCTCTGCAGGTCCTGCGGGACGGGCTGCGGTTGCAGAGCGGCCAGCGGCTCCTGGTGGTCGGCGCCAGCGGCGGAGTCGGCAGCACCGCCGTCCAGCTCGGCAAGGCCATGGGCGCGAGCGTCACGGCCGTCGCGAGTGCCCGCAATGCCGACTTCTGCCGTGAGCTCGGGGCCGACCAGGTCCTCGACTACGACTCGATCAAGCCTGGCGCCCTGACAGGGGAGTTCGACGCGCTCGTGGACTGCCACGGAGGCTCCGCGCGTCAGTACCACCGGATGGTGCGCAGGGGAGGCCGCGCCGTCACCATGACCATGAAGGGCCTGCCGTACGCCCTGCTCTCCGTGCTGCTTCCTGGCCCCCGGATGCGTTTCATGTCCGAGAAGATGCGGCGCGACGACATGGAGACCCTGGTCGGGTATGTGGACCGCGGCGAACTGCGCCCGGTGGTCGAACAGGTCTACCCGCTGAGCGCCGTCCAGGACGCCCACCGCGCGGTCGAGACCGGCCACGCCCGAGGAAAGCGCGTGGTCGACCCAACTCAGTAGGCCGGCCCTGTAGGAGATGACCACGCGAGCGGTTCCGGGCCCATCGCGAAAGGCCGTTGACCAGGTTCCAGCACAGGTTGCCGTGTGCCAGGGCGACGCCCTTTGGGGCGGCCGGAGGTGCCTGACGTGAACGCGATGATGGCGATGTCTGAACAGGCCGGCGGCTTCTCGATGAATGACGCGGACGGCTCGGCGTCGGCGTGCGGGTCGTCTCACGTCAGGCGTATGCCCGTGCCGTCGGGAAATCGCTCGTCGCCCGGGACCGCAGACCGTGCGGTCTCCTCGCGCACGGCGGTGAGCTCGCCCTCGGTGGCTGCGGGTGGAGCAGCTGGAGCACAGCTCGGCGACCGGCGTACGCCGCTTCAGCAGTCGACGGGCGGTCAGCTGCTCGGGGTGGGCCGGTTCGAGGTCCCACGGCCGCCGGCAGACCGTCGCGGAAGGTCTGCGTGGCCAGCCGTTGCGGAGTCACCAGACATGAGGCCTTCCCCGAAGGCGCGCACCCTGCTCGCCGACACCCGGTAGCGGGCGAACCTGCGGCGGGCGACCGGCACCATCCGCGAGGAGCGGCCGGCGGTCGCCGCCGAACTGGAGGATCGAGGAGCGCGGGGCGGCGCCGGGGTCGTGGGCTGTTGGCGTGCGGGTGCCAGCCCTGGCGTTCATCGGCACGTCAGTCAAGGTGACCCAACATCCGATGTATGGGAGAGCTCATCGCTGTCCTCTGCTGCTTGCCTGGGTGCAGTCGACGTGGGAAGTTCTTTTCTCATCACGCCAGATGGGCTTGTCGAACTGCCGGTGGACGTCACATGAGTTGGTGCTTGCAGCCCTCTAGACATCCGATCTATGGCGCGGCAAAGATGACGTGCCCCTCGGAGGACTCGGAGAGGTTGCACTTCCCCTCGTGCCGAACACCCATGGCTGGGAGATCTTGCCGTGACCCATGCATCCCACCCGCAGCGCAGAAGCGTCCTGAAGCTCGGCGGCGCCCTCGCCCTCGCACCCCTGATCACTCAGCTGACGGGTGGCACCCCTGCGGGGCCGGCCTTGGCCGCCACTTCCGCCGCGTCGGCGGCCGTCCGGTGGCCGACCCTGTCGCGGAAGGCGCTGAAGTACCCGGTCCCCGCCCTGGACTGGCAGTCCCAGGCTCTGCCGATCGGCAACGGCCGTCTCGGCGCCATGCTGTTCGCCGACCCCGACCAGGAGCGCATCCAGTTCAACGAGCAGAGTCTGTGGGGCGGGGTCAACAACTACGACAACGCGCTCGCGGGCAAGCCCGACAGTGTGTTCGACACCGGTATGACCGGTTTCGGCTCGTACCGGAACTTCGGCGACGTCGTCGTCACCTTCGCCGGCCGTGCGAAGGTCACCGCTCCCGGGGGGCCGTACCGCACCTCCTCGTCGGAGGGCGTGGAGAAGTCGTACGACGGCAACGCGAGCACCAAGTGGTGTATCGACGGGCCCGGTTCGAGGGTGCAGTGGCAGGTCGAGCTCCCCGAGCCCGTCGCGGTCGCCTCCTACCGTCTGACGAGTGCCAACGATGTGCCGCAGCGCGACCCGCAGGAGTGGACGCTGTCCGGTTCCGCCGAGGGCGCCGACTGGACCACCCTGGACAGCCGCACCTTGGCGGCGCCCTTCGAGAGCCGTTTCCAGACGAAGGAGTTCACCTGCGCCACCAGCGGGTCGTACCGCTTCTACCGGTTCGACTTCGTCCCCAAGGCCGGGGTCAGCCACTTCCAGGTGAGCGAGATCGGTCTGACCGGCGTCGACCTCGGAGGCGCCGCACTGTATCTGTCGTCGCCGAGCGGGCACTCCGAGGGATCAGGGGCCGGGGCCGGGGCCCAAGTCATGGACGTCTCGTGTTCGGTGGACCGCGATCCCGCCACGGTCTGGCGGGTCGACGACGCCGCACTCGCGGTCGTCTGGCAGGCCGACCTGCCCCGCGCGGTCGCCGTCACCTCGTACACGCTGACGGCGGCGCCGGACCGTCCGCTGGACGATCCCGGGCGGTGGACGCTCGAGGCGTCGCAGGACGGTCAGGCCTGGGTGACGCTCGACACGCAGAGCCCCGGCGCGCCCTTCGCCGGGCGTGGCGAGACGCGGACGTTCCGGATCACCAACAGCACCGCCTACCGCGCATACCGGCTCACGTTCACCCCCGGCGAGTCGTCCACCGGTTTCCAGATCGCCGAAGTCGCCCTGGACGGCAGGGGCTTCGACACGCGCACGCTGCGCACGTTCGTCGACTACCAGCGCGCCCTGGACTTCTTCGACGGTATCCATGTCACCCGGTTCGGCGCGCCGGGGCGGAGCGTCCGGCGGGAGGCCTTCGCCAGCCGGTCCGCGGACGCCATGGTCTTCCGGTACACGTCGGACAGCGACCAGGGACTCTCCGGCGCCATCTCCCTGACGTCCGGACAACAGGGGGCTCCGACGACCGTCGACGCTGACGCCCGGCGGATCTCGTTCAGCGGTGTCATGGGCAACGGCCTCAAGCACGCGTGCACCGTCCGGGTCGTGCACACCGACGGCGACTTCCGCGCCGACGGATCGGCCCTCCGGTTCAGCGGCTGCACAAGCCTGACCCTGTTGCTCGACGCCCGTACCGACTACAAGCTCGACGCCGCCGCCGGATGGCGCGGAGCCGATCCCGAACCGGTCATCACCAGGACACTCGACAAGGCGGCCGCCCGGTCCTACAGGGAACTGCGCGAGGAGCACACCGACAAGACACGTGCGCTCATGAACCGTGTCTCCGTGGACTGGGGCACCTCCGACGGCGTCGTCGTCGCCCTGCCCACCAGCGCCCGGCTGGCGCGTTACGCGTCGGGCGGCGAGGACCCCACCCTCGAACAGGCGATGTTCGACTACGGCCGATACCTGCTGATCAGTTCCTCGCGTCCGAACGGACTGCCCGCCAACCTCCAGGGTCTGTGGAACGACAGCAACTCACCGGCCTGGGCCTCCGACTACCACACCAACATCAACATCCAGATGAACTACTGGGGAGCCGAGACGACGAACCTGCCGGAGTGCCACGAAGCACTCATCGAGTTCATCAGGCAGGTGGCGGTGCCCAGCCGCGTGGCGACCCGCAACGCCTTCGGCGAGGACACACGGGGCTGGACCGCCCGCACCAGCCAGAGCGTCTTCGGCGGAAACGGGTGGGAGTGGAACACCGTCGCGAGCGCCTGGTACGCGCAACACCTCTACGAGCACTGGGCGTTCACCCAGGACATGAAGTACCTCCGTACCGTCGCATACCCGATGATCAAGGAGATCTGCGAGTTCTGGGAGGACCACCTCAAGGAGCGCGAGGACGGACTCCTCGTCGCGCCGAACGGCTGGTCCCCCGAGCACGGGCCGCGTGAGGACGGCGTCATGTACGACCAGCAGATCATCTGGGACCTGTTCCAGAACTACCTCGACTGCGAGGCCGCGCTGGAAGCCGACCCCGCCTACCGGGCCAGGGTCACGGACATGCAGGCACGCCTCGCGCCGAACAAGATCGGCCGGTGGGGGCAGCTGCAGGAATGGCAGGAGGACATCGACAGCCCCACCGACATCCACCGCCACACCTCACACCTCTTCGCGGTCTACCCGGGCCGCCAGATCACCCCGAAGACACCCGACCTCGCGGCCGCCGCCCTCGTCTCCCTCAAAGCCCGCTGCGGCGAGAAGGAAGGCGTTCCGTTCACGGCCGCGACGGTGTCGGGCGACAGCCGCCGCTCATGGACCTGGCCCTGGCGAGCCGCACTCTTCGCCCGCCTCGGAGACGGACACCGCGCCCGCATCATGTTGCGCGGACTCCTGACCTACAACACGCTGCCCAACCTGTTCTGCAACCACCCGCCCTTCCAGATGGACGGCAACTTCGGCATCACGGGCGCCGTGGCGGAGATGCTCCTGCAGAGCCACGACGACGTCATCCACCTGCTGCCCGCCCTGCCCGACGCCTGGAAAACCAGGGGTTCCTTCACCGGGCTGCGCGCCCGCGGCGGCTACGAGGTCAGCTGCGAATGGCGGGACGGGAAGGTCACGTCCTACAGGATCGTGGCCGACCGGGCACGGAACCAGGGGAACATCACCGTGCGGGTCAACGGCGCCGACAGGAAGGTGAAGCCGATCAAGCCCTGAAGGCGGCAAAGCGAAGACGGCGGCCGCGGGACATGACGGCGAACACCGATCCGTGTTCGTCCCGCGCCGCCGCTGTCGTCGGCACGGCCGGTTTCCCGACCGCGTCCTGCCGACCGGTACAAGACACGTCGCGTCCGGCAAGCGTGCGGAACCTCGTTGCCGGCAAGGACGGAATCAGCCAGCAGGATGCCGTGAAGCAACCGCCATAGAGCGGCCGGGTGGGACGAATCTGGGGCACCCTGAGGTGGGGTCAGGCCTTGGTCGTGTGCTTGAGGTGGGTGTCGAAGAAGGCCTCAATGCGTAGCCATGCGTCAACAGAGGCTTCTGGGACAGGTCCGAACCCGGCGACGCGGTACAGCGGGTGCAACAGGCGCGGGCCGAATTGTTCGTCGTTGAGGAAGGAGTGGCCTGCCTGTGGGTACTCCTTCACGTCATGTACGACGCCGAGCCTGTCGAGGGCGGAGTCGAGCTTCGCCGCCGACCCCTTGAGCGGTCGGTCGCGGCCCCCGTAGCTGGCGACGATGGGGCAGGCGCCGGCCAGGGCCTGGTCCATGTCCTTGGGGAGCTGGCCGTAGTTGGCGGACGCGGCGTCGAAGCTGCCGCTGCCTGCCGCCATGAGGGCGAAGGATCCGCCCATGCAGAAACCGATGATCCCGACCGCGCCGGTGCAGTCGGGGTCATCGACGAGGTAGGTTCTCGCGGCGGCGATGTCCTGGTAGGCGCGGCCGTGGCCGGACAGCGCGGCCCGCATGGTGGGTATCAGGCAGCGCCGTGCGCCTCCGTCCGTGTACAGGTCGGGCATCAGGGTCAGATATCCGGCGCTTGCGAGCCGCCGTGCCTGTCGGAGCATCTCGTCATTGGCACCCATGACCTCGTGCACGACCACGACACCGGGCCATGGGCCAGGTCCGTCCGGCCGGACGAGATGCCCGGTCAGCCGCTTGGAACCGCCGACCGGGGCGCTGAGGTGGGTAAGGGTGACGGAAACGGGATCTGTCATGGCATCCTCCGGACGACGACATGGGGCGGTGTGGTGTGGTGTGGGTGAGGCCGATGCCATCTGTTTGTTGCTCTCTCCCCGGGCAACCGTGAAGGGCACTGGTCCTCATTGCGGGGGCAGGCAGCCGCGGTCGCTCCGCGCCGATGACGTCGGACGAGGCGCAGCACCAGGCCTCACTCACGTGTGCGGCCTGGGATCGGGGCAGGCCGGGCGGACGCCGTCCACGGTGATCCGCAGGGCCGACGGGCCGCGCAGGTCTGGCATCGGGCGGTAGGGCGGCGGGTCCTGCGACAAGCGAGGGTTGATCAGACGTCGGGTCAGCTCGCGGACCGCGATCTGGCTCTCCATGCGGCCGAGTCCGGCCCCGAAGCAGAAGTGGATGCCGGCGCCGAAGCTGAGGTGGCTGGTGTCGGGACGAGTGATGTCGAAGGTGTCCGGGTCGGGGAAGCGGCGCGGGTCCCGGTTGGCCGCGGCGAGGGCGAGGATGACCGTGGAACCCTTGGGGATGGTGTGGTCGCCGATGACGATGTCGTCGACCGCGACACGCGGTCGCAGGTGCACGGAGGGCTCCAGGCGCAAGGTCTCCTCGATGGCGCCGTCGGCGAGGGAGGGGTCGGCCTGGAGCCGGGCCAGCTGCTCGGGGTGTCGCAGCAGCAGGAGCATGCTGTTGCTTATGAGGTTGACGGTGGTCTCGTGGCCGCCGATGAAGAGCATGATGGCGGTGCTGAGCAGTTCCGGCAGGCTCATCGGGCTGCCCGGGCCGTCGTCGTGGATCATCCGGGACAGCATGTCCTGGCCCGGCTTCTTGCGAAGCCGCTCGATGTGGGCGACGAAATACTCGGCCAGTTCCTGCTGGGCGTGGTTCCTGGCCGCGGCGGCCTCAGGGTCATGCGGATCGACCAGGAACTCCGGGCTGGAGACCGCCTCCTCGCCAAGAGGGCCGAGAGTGGCGGCGTCTTCGGGCGGCACGCCCAGGAGGTGGCAGGCCACGCGGACGGGGATCGGGTAGGAGAACTCCGAAACCAGATCGAACTCGCTGGACCCGGTCAGCTGGTCGATGTGGTCGCGGATCAGCTCCTGCACCATCGGCCGCAGGCTCTCGACGAAGCCAGGGCGCGCGGGCGGGCCGAAGTGGCGCTGGGCCAGGCCGCGTAGCTGGTCGTGTGTGGGGTTGTCCCGCACGAGGAACGTCGGAGCCGTCCCGGGAGCCGGGGCGCCGGTCCCAAGCCGGCTGTGCGGGGTGGCCTTGCCGCGGTCGGAGGAGATACGCGGGTCGCGCAGCAGCGCGCTGACCTCGTCGTATCCGCTGACGACGCAGGTTCCGTCGTCCTGGACGGAAACCGGCTCTTTGCGCAGCTCGGCGTAGAGAGGCCAGGGGTGAGGGCGGCTGTCGGTGTGAAGAACCCGCTTGAACAGGGTGGACGCCATGGGAGTGCCACTCGCTTTCGTGTGGGGGAGTGGGTGGGAGTGTGCTCAGCGGCCGACCGGCTGAAGGGTGCGGGACGTGTTCTCGTCGCAGGCGACGAACTGGGCCGGAAACGGCGCTCCTTGGCGGACGAGTGATTCGTAGTGGCTCAGGTAACGCCCGTTGTCGAAGGTGACGGCGGCGACGGTGCGGTCTTCGCGTCCGTACAGCACGCTGAAGGAGCCCTGGCCGAGGGTTCCCTGGACCACCGCGATACGGTCGGCGATGCCGGGGTAGCCGACGCCCTTGATGTTCACGCCGAACTGGCTGGACCAGAAGGCCGGCAGACCGGTATGGGAGACCGGGGCCTGACCGGGCCGGCGTGTGATGTTGTGGGCGACCGTGCGGGCCTGGGCCACCGCGTTGCCCCAGTGTTCCACCGACAGCCGCTGGTCCGGGAGGAAGGGATGCGGCGCGGCGGCGACATCGCCGGCGACGTACACGTCGGGCAGGGCCTGCCCGCCACGGTCGAGTGCGTGGCACCGGTCGTCGCAGTGCACCCCGCGGCTGTCCGTCCGTACGGCGGAGCCATTCAGCCACTCGACGTTGCGCTGGGCGCCGAGCGCGACGACGGCAAGGTCCGCGTCGACGGTGTCGCCGTTGGACAGCACGATCTGCCGCAGCGCTCCGGTCCCGTCCGCTACGAAGCGCTCGACGGTGGTCCACATCCGCACGTCCACGCCCTTGTTCCGGGCCAGGTCCGCCACCACGCCACCGATCACGCTTCCCAGCGGTCCCTGCAACGGCGTGGCCTGTGCTTCGACGAGTGTGACGTCGAGGCCGAGTTCGCGGCAGCCGGAGGCCAGTTCGCCCCCGAGGAAGCCGGCGCCGATGACGGCGACGCGACCGCGCGGACGCGCCAGGCGCCGCTGAAGTTCCTCGGCGTCGTCGCGGGTGCGGACGGTGAGGACACCGTCGATGTCGTTGGCGGCGCCACCGGGGAACGGACGGGCCCGGGTACCGGTGGCGATGACCAGAGTGTCGTAGCCCACCGTGCCGCCGTCCGCCAGCCGGACCAGGCGGTGGTCCGTGTCCAGCCCCGTCGCCGGGACACCCAACCGGAAGCGTGCGTCCAGGGACCGGGTGACCGGCAGTTCGAGGCGGTCGGGCGGCAGCCTCTCGCTCACGCACGCCTTGGTCAGCGGAGGGCGGTCGTACGGACGATGGGGCTCATCACCGATGATGGTCAGCTGTCCGGAGAAGCCGGACTCGCGCAGGGCCTCGGCAGTCTTCAGCCCGGCGAGTGAGGCGCCGACGATGACAATGTGGCGGCCCTTCTCCCCGCCGGCCGTGGCGGGTTCGTCCGCGTTGTCCGTGCCGACGGTGATGGCGCGCACGGGGCAGGCCAGGGCGGCGCGGCGTACCGCGTCCCGCATCTCGTCGGGCGGGTTCGGTACGTAGGTCAGAGCCTCCAGTCCATGCAGGGTGAAGGCGTCGGGGGCGGCGAACACGCACTGTCCGTAACCCTCGCAGCGGTTCAGGTCGACACTGATCTTCACTGGGCACCCCCGCTCTGCCGGGACGTGAGCACCGGAAGCAGAATCCGGTCCACCAGGGACTCCACGAAGGCCGCGTCGACCTGGCCGTCGGCGACCGGGCCCTGGGGCAGGATCGCGGCACGCGTGAGATCCGCCAGCAGGAGGGGAACCGCGTCATCCCCGACCTCGCTACGTTTCCTGGCCCAGCCCAGGACGGTCTCCGCCAGACGGGTGTGGTGCAGGCGGATCAGTTCCTTGGCCCTGCGTCCGACACCGCCGTCGTCGGCAGCGGCGACCAGTAGCCCGGAGAGGTACTTGGCCGGATGCTGCGCCGCGGTTAACGACTCGTCCTTGTTCCCCGAGCGGTGATGCATCGTTCTTGTGCTGGCCGTGGCCCGCTCGCACACGGCGGTCAAGGTCAGCCGCTCGTAACCGACCTCGGCCAGCAGATCCGGCGCGGCGTCGAGCAGCGCGATGTCGCGGTGGACGTCCATCGGGCGGCCTGGTGATTTGACTGCGGTCGGCGTGGTCATGGAAGGCTCCAGGACATAGGACGCGACATGGTCTCTTTTCTGATTACTCGGACATGAGGTGAAGAAAATTGATCTCGGAACATAAGTGTCTTGCTGGAAGTGGTCACCGTGACGACTGCCGAGTCGGATGCGTTCCGCCGCTCAGCGGCTCATGATGTCCAGACAGGGCAGGGAAGCCCCACCTCGCTATAATCGGAAGGTGCGTTCCAGTTAACGATACGGGACGGCCGTTCCGGATGTCGAGTAGAGGTGACATCGATGCGTTGACGCTCAGCGCAATCGCAAGCGCGTCCTGGATGCGGCGATGGAGGCGTTTGCCGCCGAGGGGCTGACGGTGCCCGGGGCCGAAATCGCCCGGCGGGCAGGGATAGGCACCGGCACCGTCAGTCGGCGTTTCCCAATGAAGGATTTCCTGTACGAAGCGATCGTGCTTCACCTGGTGGACGCCGGGACAAGCGGCACTGCGTGGTCCAGGTCCGACGCGATAGCAGGCGAGCCGCCCCTGACGTCGTATCCGGCCATCACGTCCGGGAGCGGCCTGGACCTGTTGCCGCCATCGAATGTTGAGCGCACCGGCAGGCGGCAGAGGCACCTCGCAACAAGGCGCCGGTCGGAGTTACGGACGTACGGGTTTCCCGAGTTCACGGAGCGCGTGAGTCCGACCAGCGGGGCGCAGGTGCCGGACTGGCGCCTGGTCACTGAACCGAGTTCAGTGCCATGACCCTGTAGTACGTCGGCACCGCGATCACCGCGACCGCGACGTGCATCAGGAGCAGCGCCACCACACCGGTCACCTCGCCCTCGCCGAACAGGAAAAAGTCCGGCACGAAGGACAACACGACGACCGACGGGATGAGTCGACGGAGCAGCCGTTCGGGATCGGGGGAGAACCTGCGGACGAGGGCCCACCCGACGGATCCTCCCAGCACTCCTAGCGCGGTCAGAAAGACGTACGACGAGGGATCCAACGGGCCGAAGTCCTCCGGTGCGCCGAGCGCGTGCGCCAGTACGGCGATCAACGCGTTCACCAGCGAGGACAGCAGGAACGCGACGAACACACCTCCCGCCACCATGATCGGACCCCGACGGGAGGGGAGCGTCTCGGAGACACGGGACATGGCAACTCCAAATGGATGCGAGGGACGTTGGTCAGTTCTTGGGGCTACTGCTGGCATTCACTTGTCAGAGACGGCCGACGTCGACGCCGTCACGCCTGCCGGCTGCGCGCGGTGTCGTAGCCACGAGGTAGTGGACGGCGACGGCGACAACCAGCAGCGCGGTCCAGTCGTTCAGGCGCAGGCCGAGGATGTGGTGGGCCTCGTCCACCCGCAGGTACTCGATCCAGAAGCGACCTGCGGCGTACGCGGCGGCGTACAGCGCGAACGCCCGCCCCCGGTCGAGACGGAAACGGCGATCCGCCCACAGGACCAGGGCGACCACGCCGAGACACCACAACGACTCGTACAGGAACGCCGGGTGATACGTGGCCAGGTTCGGGGTGTCCTCAGGCCGGTGCGCGGGGTCGATCTCCAGGGCCCAGGGGAGGGCGGTGGCCCGCCCGTAGAGCTCCTGGTTGAACCAGTTGCCCCAGCGGCCGATGGCCTGCCCCAGTGCGATGCCGGGAGCGACGGCGTCGGCGTACGCGGACAGCGGAACGCCGCTACGGCGGCAGCCGATCCAGGCTCCGACGGCACCGCCGGCGATGGCGCCCCAGATACCGATACCGCCGTCCCAGATGAAAAGGGCCTTGGCCGGATCACCACCCTTGCCGAAGTACGGCTCGCTGGAGGTGATCACGTGGTAGAGGCGGGCGCCGACCACGCCGAAGGGGACCGCCCACAGAGCGACGTCCGTCACGACGGTCTTCTCTCCGCCGCGTGCGGCCCATCGACGGCCACCCAGCCACACGGCGGCGGCGATGCCGAGGATCAGCATCAGCGAGTAACCGCGCAGCGGCAGTGGCCCCAGCTGGACCTCACCGACGGACGGGCTGGGAATGAAGGCCAAGGTCACGGGTAGTTCCTCACAAGGGGCGATGGAAGAGCAGGCCGTCGGCTGCGGGGCCGATCGTCGCCGCCCGCACCCCTTTCGCACATCGACCGATCGACGTGTCCTTCGTCCACCGATCGGTGAACCCGCCCCGCTGGTCGGCTGATTCTGCCGCTACGCGGCTGCACCTACTCTGTAGGCCATGGCACTGCAACAGGCGTGGGACCGGCAGCGGTGGAAGACCATGGGGCAGCACGCCTTCTTCGTCACCGTGCTCGCCCTGTCCCTCCCGGGTGCGCTGGCCGGGGCGAACATGACGACCGGCGCCGTGCTGTCGCGGATCGGCCCGGCGGTGGGGCTCGCCCTTTGGTACGCGTACTGGATCGCGCTGCGCGGTGGCGCCGACCGCCCCCCGCTGCCCTACCTCGTCGGGGCCTTGTCCGGGTGGGCGGTCATGGCCGTGGGGGACCCCGCGTTCCTACCGGTCGCCATGGCGGTGCTGAGCCCGTACTGGCTGCGGCGGGCCTGGTGGTCGGCCGGCGGGGTGCTGGTGCTGGGCGCCGCCTGGTCGTGGCAGAGCCTCACCACGGACGGTTCCGTCGACGTGCGGGCGCTCACGGGATGCGTACTCGGTACCGCCGTGGCGGTCACGATCACCTGCTACGTCGCGACCCTCGATCACGAGAGTCACAAGCGGCAGCGGCTCCTCGACGAGCTCACCGCCACCCAGGCCGAACGCGCGGCAGCGGAACGCCAGGCGGGCACCCTGGCCGAACGTCAGCGCCTGGCCCGCGAGGTCCACGACACGCTCACCCAGGGGTTCGCCTCCATCGCCATGCTGCTGGACGCCGCACGCGACGACCTGCCACTCGACTCCCCTGCGGCCCGCCGCGTCGAGCATGCCATGCGCACGGCCCGGGACAACCTCGCGGAGAGCCGCCGCCTCGTGCACGCCCTTCGCCCGGCGCCACTGGACCGCACGCACCTGGCAGAGGCGGTCCGTGAACTCACCGCCCGGCTCGCGGAGGAGACCGGCACCGAGGTCTACACGGTTGTGACCGGCCGCCCGGCCGCCCTGCCTCCCAGTACCGAGGGCGAGTTGCTGCGGGTCGTGCAGGAGGCACTGACCAACGCCCGGCGGCACGCCCGTGCGGTGAGTGTCTCGGTCACGCTGTCGTACCTCGGCGACGTCCTGGCGATCGACATCCAGGACGACGGCACCGGGTTCTCACCCGTTGCCCGGCATACGGGCGTTGGCCTGATCACCATGCGGGAGCGCATTGCCGCTTTGCACGGCACGTTCGCGGTCGAAAGCTCCCCCGGCGAGGGTACGACCGTCGCCGTCACGGTGCCACTCCCGGTCGAGCCTTCCGCCTCCGACCCCTCAGCCATGTCGGGCACCGAGCGGATGGCCCCGGCGTCATGAGGACGTCGGCCGGTCCCACGATCCGAGTCCTCCTCGCCGACGACCACCCCGTGGTCCGTGACGGGCTTGCCGCCATGCTCTCCACCCAGCCCGATCTCACGGTCGTCGGCGAAGCCGCCACCGGCGCCGAGGCACTGCGCCAGACCGCCTCTCTCGCACCCGACGTCGTGCTGATGGACCTGCAGATGCCCGGCATGGACGGCACGACCGCGACCGCCGCCATTCGTGCCGCCCACCCCGAGGTGCGGGTACTCGTCCTGACCACCTACGACACGGACGCCGACATCACTGCCGCCGTCGACGCCGGCGCAGTCGGCTACCTGCTCAAGGACACCGGACGACACGAGCTCTGCGAGGCCGTTCGGACCGCGGCTCGCGGAGGCGCGGCATTGTCGCCCACCGTGGCCGCCAAGGTCCTCGCCCATATGCGCGGCGACCGGGGCGCCGGCTTGTCCGGCAGGGAGCTCGAAGTCCTGTCCGCCGTGGCCCGGGGGCAGAGCAACAAACAGATCGCCCGCGCCCTGCGCCTGTCGGAGGCCACCGTCAAGACCCATCTGCTGCACATCTACGCCAAGCTCGACGTCCGCGACCGGACCGCCGCCGTCACCGCCGCACTGGGCAGGGGAATCATCCGCATGGACTGAAGGCCTTGCTGAAGACACAGGGGCCCGGGGGCGGTCCGGTGGGAGAGAGGCCGAGGAGGTCGCGGCGTCGCGCCGCCCGGGAACACGAAGCACCCCACCATCGTGGGCTCGGCAGCCGGGCTGGCGAGAGCGAGCAGAACGCCGGAGACCAGCGGCCGTACGGTGACGATACTGCCTTCACCGACCGGTCACCGGATTACCACAGTTGACTTCCCGCGCCTCGGTATCCCACCAACACTCAGGACGAGCACGGCGACGAACCGCTCGTCGGCGCCGGTCTGTTGCAGAGGAGTCGCACCGGTCCAGGAGCGTCTCGTTGAGCCAAATGATCGGCTCTGCATCCTAATCGGTGATGACGCTGGGTAGTCGACCGTGATCATGATCTCGTGATGGATGTCAACTCCCTTGTGGTCACAGCGTTTTCCGGGCTGCCGGTGCTGGTCGTCGAGGACCTGGCTGACGGCGGTGAAGCGGTGGTGATCACGGCCCACACCCCGGATGTGGCAGTGCCGTGTCCGGTGTGCTGGACGCCGACGGCGAAGGTGCACGGGTGCCACGGCCGGACGGTGAGGGACGTGCCGGTCGACGGCCGCCAGGTCGTCGTCCACCAGCGGGTACGGCGGCTGGTCTGCCCGGTCCCGGGCTGCCGTCGGCAGACCTTCCGCGAGCGGATTCCCGGACTGCTGGAGCGCCATCAGCGCCGCACGGTGCGGCTGACCGACCAGATCTCGCAGGAGGCGCGGGAGTTATGCGGCCGGGCGGCCGCCCGCCTCGCCGGTCTGCTGGCCGTGCCCGTTTCCCGCGCCACCGCGCTGCGCTGTCTGCGGCGCCTGCCGCTGCCGCAGCAGGCGGTCCCGCGGGTGATCGGCGTGGATGACTTCGCCCTGCGCCGCCGGGGGCCGAGGAACTCCACCGCCGCTGATCGAGCTCCCGGCGCCTGGCGTGGCTGCGGTCCTTCCCGGATGCGGGGGAACCGCGGCCGCCGCCGCTGGAAGCGTGAGCGCCACCGCTGCCTGGACGGGCATGATCGCCTTCGGGACGGTCGCGATCCCGGTCCAGCCGTTCGCGGCCACGAAACGCACACCGTACGGCTCTATGCAATCCACACCGCCGACGGCAGCCGCGCCCAGCACCGCCGCTTCTGTGCTACCTGGCAGTTGTCTCCAGAGAGAACAGCACGCACCTCAGTCTTTGACGGTGCCCCGCTGAGCAGTGAGCGCAACCCGGGTCAGGAGGTCGCGAAACTGGGCCCGCTGTTCTTCGCTCAACTCCGCCAGCAGCCGTGCTTCAGCGGCCGCGACATCAGTTCGCATGCGCTGCAGTTGCGATCGGCCTTCGTCCGACAGGATCACGTGGCGAGCCCGCCGGTCCTGCGGATTCGGGCGTCGCGACAGCAGACCCTGCCCCTCCAGGCCGTCGAGAAGGTAGGTCATCACCGTTCGGTCGAGACCGACCTGGCCGGCCAGTTCGAGTTGCGTGGGGGGTTTGTCCCCGGCCTCGGCCAACGCCACGAGCACCAGGTAGGCGCGTGCTCCTCCGGGCAGCGTCTCCGAGGCGTCGGCTGCAGCGCGCCGAAGCGCCCCCGAGATCATGCGAATGGCCCAGACCAGGTCGTTGTCCAAGGCAAGACACTTGGCGCCGTCGCTTGCTCGGCCGCGGGGTTCAGGGGACATCGCATCACCGTAGCACCTTTCAGCGCGGCGGCAGATGATATCGCTTGCAGAACATCTTGCTGACATGGTGTTTTGGGGAGCGGGGCACTCTGGCTCCGCAATGACCCGGCGGGTGGCAGGTCGCGGCCTGACTATGGCAAGGAGACGTGCCATGGTCGTCAGTCGCTCTCCCCGGAGCCGTCCACATCGAGGGGGTGACGGCGATGTGCGGCGGGCACGCGGCCGTGCTCGATGAGCCAAACGCGCCGAGGCGTGCTCGAGCAGGTATGTCAACGGTGCGGTCCTCGTTGTCGATGGCGGTGGGCGCGCGCGGGGTGGCGGCTCCGTTCATCGGCCTCACTCCTGGCCTTGCCGTTTCGCTTTCGGGAGGGGCGGCGATGGCCTGGTGGCCGTGTGTCGCCGGGGACACCTGTGGTGACGTGCCCGGCGTAGGTGCGAAGCGCAGGCGCCCAGCCGAGATCCGACGAGTCCGTCGCGTACTTCTCTGGCTCCAGCGTCGTGGGGGTTGTTCGCCGGCTGACCTTTCTTCTCGGTAGATGTTCTGTGATACAAACTATCTGCATCGCAGCAGAACTATGTTGGAGGACCGCACCATGAACCTGTTCCGTCTCGACGCGAGCATCCGTACCGAAGGATCGGTGAGCCGCGCCCTCGCGGACACCGCCGAGAAGGCGTGGCTCGCCGAGCACCCCGGCGGCGTCGTGACCCGGCGCGACCTCGGGGTCCACCCGCTGCCCGGGGACGCGTGGACCGCGCTCGCCCACGAAGTCGTCAACCCGGCCGCACCGGCCCCGGCCGAGGCGCACGAGCTCCTCGACCGCCTCGGCGCCGAACTCCTCGCCGCCGACGCGTTCCTGTTCGCGGTGCCGATGTACAACTGGAACGTCCCGGAACAGGTCAAGACCTGGATCGACCTGATCCTGAAGCACGATCAGGTGGGGATACACGGTGACCAGCCGCTCAAGGGCAAGCCGGCGCTGCTGACGCTGAGCCGGGGCGGCGGCTACGGGCCCGGCTCGCCGAAGGAGGGCTGGGACTACGCCACGCCCTACCTGCGCAGGATCCTGGCCGACGTCTTCGGCCTCGACCTGCAGATCGCCGAGGCGGAGCTGACCCACGCGTTCTGGAACCCGGAGATGGCGCACCTGCGAGGGCTGGCCGAGGAGTCGATGAAGACGGGGCACGAGGATGCCGCCGAGCACGGGCTGCGCATCGCCAAGCTGAGCAGGGCCTGACCGCCCCAAAGGCTGTCTCGTAGACCACCGCGGGCTGCGCGCCCCCCGGCGCGGCACCTCCCGCTTGCGGGGGACGGGCCGCGCCGGCGTCGTCACACAGAGGATCCCCTGGCGAGCGTTCCCCCGCCGCCATGCGATGCATCCGCGCGGACGACCGCTCGCCACCGCACCGATCTGCGAGACAGACCCTGGAACGATTGTTTTCAAGGCGTTCTGGAGGGACTGCACATGGGCAATGGGGCCGCAGTGCGGGAGGCGGCCGTTCCGTCGTCGGCCATGCAGAAGGCGTTCGATCTGCTGGAAGTATTCCGAAACGGTCACGTGTTGACGCTGAGTGAGGTGGCGCGCCGTGCCGGTCTGCCGAAGTCGACGGCCTACCGCGTCCTCGGGATGCCCGTCCAGGTGGGAGCGGTCGAACATGAGGGCATCGGCTACCGGATCGCGTTCCGGATGATGGCCCTCGGTGCGCCGTCGCCCGAAGGAGCGGTCCGCCACGTCGCGCTTCCGTACCTGCTGGATCTGCACCGGGCCGTCGGGCGGACCATCCATCTGTGCGTCCTGCGCGGCCCGGAGGTCGTCTTCTCGGCCGTGCCGACCACGGCGCCGACCGACGAGTAGACCAAGGACCTGGTGAAGACCATCCGGGCGGAGCGTCCCGGGGTCGAGTCCGAGACCGGGGTGACCCTCGAGGTCACCGGCACCACCGCGCTGAACATCGGCGGTGGTCTTCGGGTCCCTGCTCGTCCCGCTCAAGGCGGCTCTGGGCTTCCTGCTCTCGGTCCTGGCGTCCCTCGGCACCGTCGTCATGGTCTTCCAGCAGGGCCATGGGGCCGACGCTCTTGGCGTGCAACAGACCGGGCCGATCATGAGCATGATGCCGATCTTCCTCGTGGGCATCGTCTTCGGCCTCGCGATGGACTACGAGGTGTTCCTCGTGTCGCGGATGCGGGAGGCGTAAGTCCACGGTGATTCGCCCGCCCAGGCGGTCACCACCGGTTTCCGGCCGAACCCGACGTCACGGAAGAACAGGTACTGCTCCAGCTCGAGATGCCGCACCCGCACGTCCGTACTGAAGCCGCTGCCCAGCGACTCCCCCTGCGACGACCGCCACGGACTGGCCCGGACGTAGCCGATGCGGACCAGGTGCTTGTAGAGGCTGACGATTGCGGCGGCGTCCCTGTCCCAGGTGGTCACCCCCACCGTGTCTTCGGCGTCCGCACGCCGCCACTGCCGGAACTGCAGGATGTCCATCTCGGTGGCCGAGCGCAGATCCGCCCCGCGGGCCAGCAGGAAGCCGAGCAGCATCAGCACCGTGTAGGCGTAGGCCCGCATCGACTTCGCGTCACGCCGGGCCAGCGCCAGACTGCGAAACCAGGAGGAGACCGGCTCCACCGGCCGCATCGCTTCGTCCAGGAGGACCGGCGTTCCTGCCGGCAGGCGATACCGCGCGAGAGTCCCCGCCAGCAGGGACCGATCGATCCCGCGACATCGCCCACACGCCACACCGCGAAGATCACTGCCGACGGCTACGGGGCGCACGGGTTGCCTCAATGCTCTGCGGCTTGCGGCCGCAGGGTGTTCCGGGCTCTGGCCCGGGGGCCCCAGGGGGCGCTGGCGACGGTCGCCGGGGAGGTAAGCCCCAGAGCTCCGTTGTCCTTGCCATCCCGCATGTGGTCCAGCCAGCGTTCGTACCAGGAGAGGAAGTCTCGGGCCGAAGAGACATTCGGGGGCCAGAAGCCATCCGCGTTACCGGTGAGCATGCGGCCCTTGAGGGGTCCAGTCACGCCGATAAGGCATAGGTCTGTGCAGCCCATCTCGATGATGTGGAGGAACAGGTCTCCTTGCAGAGCGTTCGGATGGTTCACGTGATGGAATCCCCGCGGGCTGCCGTCCGGCGGTAGGCGGTCCATGGTGAACAGCCTGCACTCCTCCAGCGGAAGCAGACCGTAGAAGGGGCCGGCACCGCTGCCCCCGAGCTCGACCAGGAATGCGCGGTAGGCCAACGGCAATTCGATGTGGTGTTCGCCTTCGAAGAGGTCTGCCTGCACGGTACTGATGCGCGGGCCAAGGCGAAAAGCGTGGCGCTCGGCACCCATCGAATGGCTGCGCTGCACCTGGTACGGCAGTTTCGCCAGCTTGGAGCGTATCCGCGATATCCGGGAGTCCATTGGAGGATCTCTTCTCTCGTCCGCCGCCACTCTACTGGCCCACCCGCATGACAGGGCTGCTGCAAGTTCCGGGGGTGTACGGCTGGTCGGGTTGTGGCCGGTTGGGGCGCACAGCAGGGCAGGCAGGGGCTTCGTGATCATTGTGGTGTCTACTCCCGATGATCAAAGGTGGCCCGTGCCTGCCGCTGTATCTTTTCCCCTCCCTGCCGTGCTGGTGAAGCTGGGTCCGCTGGATGCCGGTCGGATCGCGGACCTGCGTCCCTACCTCGGCTCGGTGCCCGACCCGCGCTCCCGGCGGGGCCGGTGGTACTCGCTGACCGCGATCCTGCTGGTGTGTGTCTGCGCGGTCGTCTCGGGAGCGAGGAGTATCGACGAACTCGCTTTATGGGGCCAGCGTGCCTCGGACGCGCTGCTGTCGGTCATCGGGATCCGGCGCCACCTGCTCGGATGGCGGCGTACTCCGTCGCCCCTGGCCGTGCCGCAGGCTTCGTCGTTGACAGGACTGGCTAATCAAATTAGCTTCTAGCTAACGAGATTAGCCAACCTGAGGGGTGCCATGACCGAGTACCTTGCCGTCGACGGCGGCACGATCGCTTACGAGGTGGCGGGGTCCGGCCCGCTGATCGTTCTCGCACATGGCATGGGCGACAGCCGCGCCGCGCACCGTGCCGTGATCCCACAGCTGGTGGCGGCGGGCCATCGGGTCGCCGCAGTCGACCTGCGCGGCTGCGGCGAGTCCAGCGTCGGCTGGTCGGCCTGGAGCCGCACCGCCATCGCCGGCGACCTGATCGCCGTGATCCGCCACCTGGGCGGCCCGGCCGTGCTCGTCGGCCACTCGATCTCCGGCGGCGCCGCCACCATCGCTGCGGCGCAGGAGCCCTCACTGATCACCGCGGTCGTCGAGTTGGCGCCGTTCACCCGCAAGCAGTCGATCCGCCTCGGCGACCTGCGGGTCAAGCGTTTCCGGCGGGGCATGCTGCGGCTGCTCGGCGCGGGCGTGTTCGGCAGCGTGCTGCTCTGGCGTTCGTACCTCGACGTCGCCTACCCCGGCGTGAAGCCGGCCCACTGGGCCGAGCGGCTCGGCCGCATCGACTCCCTGCTGCGCGAACCGGGCCGGATGAAGGCTCTGCAGGGCATGGGTTGCAGCGCCCCGACCGACGCCGGCGCGCAGCTCGGCAACGTCCGCTGCCCGGTTCTGGTCGTGATGGGCACGCTCGACCCCGACTGGGCCGACCCGCACGCCGAGGGTTCGGCGATCGTCGACGCCCTGCCGTCCGGCCTCGGCAGCCTTGAGATGATCGAGGGCGCCGGGCACTACCCGCACGACCAGTTCCCCGACCAGGTGCTTTCGCTCATGCTCGCCTTCCTCCGCTCCGTCGCCGCCCGTGCCTAGGGCCGGCCTGGACCCGGCGGCCGTCGTCGCGGCCGGTGCCGCCCTCGCCGACGAGGTGGGCTTCGCCAACCTGACGATGGGCTTGCTGGCCGAGCGGGTGGGCGTGCGCACCCCGTCCCTGTACAAGCACGTGGGCAACCAGGAAGACCTCAACCGGCGCATCGCGACCCTGGCCCTGAACGAGGCCGCCGGCGCCGTCGGCAGTGCGGTCCAGGGGCACGCGGGCCGCGACGCCCTGGCGGCCGCGGCACGTGGCTTCCGCGCCTTCGTCCTTGAGCACCCCGGCCGGTACGCCGCGACGATCGGCATGGAACCGTCCGACCCGGACGATCCGCTGGCCACGGCCGGCCTGCGGCTGCTCGACGCGTTCACGGCGGTCCTGCGCGGCTACGAGATCGCGGAGTCCGACGTGGACCACGCCCTGCGCACGCTCCGCAGCCTCTGCCACGGCTTCGCCACGTTGCAGGCGGGCAACGCCTTCCAGTGGAGCGCCGACATCGACGAGAGCTTCGAGTGGCTGATCGCCTTCGCCGACCGCGGCCTGCGCGCCATGTGAGAATGCCGCCGCCGTCGACCGCTTCGACATCATCGGCGCCACGGGGCACCGACCCGGGCGGACACGACAGCATTCCGCAACGCCCGGCCTGCCGGCCGAGAGTGCCCTGGGCTGATGCCTTGACGGATTTCTCCTGGGTTACCGGTTCTCCGGGCACCGAAGCCGACCCCCGTTCCTCCCCTCGGGTTCCTCTACGATCCCGACCGACGGCGTCGGCAGAGGAGGCGGACAGTGCAACCGGATCTCCGCGTCGGAGACATAGTCAGGGTCTCCTGCCCCGACACCCCGCACGAGTCCACGAGTTTCAGGAAGTCGAGCCACCACATGGCACGCCGCCCTCCATGCCCGTTACTGACCTTGCCGGATTGGTTTCGGGCAGCCGACCGGGCGGGTGCATGAACGCACCATCTCCTGGCTGCACGGCTTCCGCCGCCTACGGATCCGCTGGGAACGGCGCGACGACATCCACGAAGCCTTCCTCGGCCTCGCCACCTGCCTGATCACCCACCGCCACGTCCAGCGCCTTGTCAGGACCTCTAAGGGGCCGGCGTGGTGTGCGTCGGACCCTCTGTTCACCGACCTCAGCGGCAACCCGACGGCTCGCTCGTCAACCCGACCAGGTCGACGCCGTGTGCCGGCGCGAGGACCTGGCCGACCTGGTCGCCGCCAACACCCCGATCGCTCCTGACCAGGCCGCCGAGCCACGCCGGTGAGGCGAGTCGGGTTCGACCACATGCGCACCCTGGGATGGATCAAGCCCGCCGAGTGGCGGCGGGTGCGGTACGGCACCTCGCGGGCCGGGGCGGCCGCCCTCCCGATGTTCACCACAGCGTCCGTCGACGCGCTGCCGGGCGCACACCCAAGGTCTCGTGGGAGCAGCTGCGCAGTGTGCGGCGGACACACTCTTGCAGCCGAGCAGCTGCCGGCCGCACTTCTGCCCCTCCTCCTCGGCCGACACCACAGCGCGGACTGTGCACCCCTTTGGGCGACCAGCAGGTGCAGCTCACTTCACCGCAGCCGGCGCCTGGTTGGACGATGCGTGTGTCGATCAATCCTCGTTGGGCCGCCACAGCCAGCGCAGCGCGTCCGGCAGCAGGACACCGCCGTGGTTGGGGCTGTGTCCGCCGTCTCCCAGGACGAGGCGGAAGTCGTAGCCCGCTTCAGCGAGAGCGGCTGCCACGCGCAGGTTTTCGGCGAGCCAGTTCCGCCGTGGCTCGTTCCAGTGCAGGTCGCGGTGGCCGCCTTGCATGAAGATGCGCAGCGGCTTGCGGGGGAGGCGGGAGATGAGGTAGGGGTAGGGATTGCCGTCCGGCATCTGCGCGAAGCTGGACAGGTATGCGATGACGCGGCGGAACTTGTCCGGACGCAGCCACGCGGCGGTAAAGGCGCAGTTGCCGCCGCTGCTCCCGCCGCAGATGCCCCACTGTTCGGGCGACCGGGCGATGGCGTAGCGCTCCGCGACCTGCGGGATGATCTCGGTGAGGAGGAAGGTGACGTACCGGTCGTCGAAGGCGTCGTACTCGTTGTTGCGGTTCTTTGGGTGCTCCGCATCGGGGAAGACGCCAGGATCGACGAACACGCCGATGGTGACGGGGATGTCGCCGCGGTGAATGAGGTTGTCCAGGACGATCGCGCCGCGTACCTCCCCTGCGGGGTCCAGGTACCACCATCCGTCCTGGAACACCATCAGGGATGCCGGTTCCGCCGGGTCGTACTGGGCAGGGACGTGTACCCAGAACTTCCGGAAGGTTCCCGGGTAGACCTCGCTGTCCCTCCACTCAAACTCGACCGTCTCGCCAGCGGGCACACCTGGTTGGAGAGCGGAATCGGGTCCGTGGATGTAGCGCACGTCGGCCTGGTCGATCGGAAGTGGCTGGTAGGGCATCTCCATGGTCACGGGGAGCAACCGTAGGGCGATCACCACCCTTGACCGCAAGGGAATTACTTCCGGACGCTGCGCCTCGCAGCTTCAGTGCGAGGTTGGAAAAGGCTCACTGACAGTCACCCGCAGCCTCAACCGGCGTCAGCGCTCAACTTCACTCGAGGACCGGGCAGCCCAGGGGCGCCGTCTGATGGCATGATCACGGCATGACTGCAGCGCTTCCGCGGACGATCCGGGCTGTGGACACCGATCAGCTCCTCCGGTTGGAGGAGGAAGCGGCGCGGTGGGGCTTCAGCCAGCGGCTCCCGGCCGATTGGCTGCGGGAGCACGCCCAGGTGGCGGCGTCGCACTATCTGTTCCCGGTGATGGAGCACTGGCTCAGCCATCGACCGGAGGTGTCACCGCAGTGGCGGTGCGAGTTGTTGCTCACGGTCCGGACCGGTGAGGAGGTATCGAGTCTGCTGGACGTCCGGCCCGCCAGTTTCCAGGAGCTGGCGGAGACACTGGACGCGACGGCGAAGACGGACATCGCTGTACGCATGAAGCGGGCGCTCAGCTTGTGGGAGTGGACCGAGCGGGGGCGCTGATGCTGATCGAGCGTGGGCCGTGAGGGCGCGGCCGCCGATGAGTTGCTGTCGTGCCTTGGTAGGAGCAGGGCGGTAGGACTGGGTGCCGGTTTCGATGATCGCTCTGCTTGCCCGCAGCCCGCAGCCCGCAGCCCGCAGCCCGCAGCCCGCACTGTCAGCAACCGGGCCTTCGCCGCCCTGCCTCCGGGCACCTCGGTTAACTGCTTCGCACACGCCGACCATCCGAGGACGCGGACGGCTCCCGATGGGGTGCGGTGAGGGGAGGAGTAGGCGGTCCGAGCCCGTCGTAAGCGGGCTGGACAGTGCTCGCTCCCACTTCTCCTGCTGCACGACGTTGGCGGGCACTTTTAGGCAGGAGGCGGTGTTGGGTGGTGGCGTGGACACTGATCGCGACCTGACAGTTCGCCCGTTCGCCGACCGCTCCGCAGTGCTGGCGGCACCCCGACCGACGCTTTGCCGCGCTGGGGGAACGACACGTCGTCGATCACCCACACCTCCTGCCTGACAACGCCGTCGAGCATCCGGCCCGCAGGTAACACTCGCTCCACCGCTGCTGATCCCGCCGCGGACACGACCCGAAGACATCGCCAAGGAACTCCGCCAACCGCCCCCACCGTGACGAAGCACTACCAGGCGGAGGCTGTTGCGTGCCCTTCCTCCCTGGTGGGGGCGGCGGCCTCAGCCGATGGCGTATGCCCGGTACACCGTCTGCACCGAGCGGCCGCCGGCGGAGTCGGTGACCTCGGAGCGCAGGGCGACGGCGCCGGAGGCCGGGTTGTGGACGGACGCCTGCCAGGTGGAGCCGGAGTGCTTGACCGTCACCGCCTTCCAGGTCTTGCCGTTGTCGGCGGAGGACCAGACCCGGACGGACTTGGCCGTCACCTTGGTGAACTTCGTGTCGGGGTTCTGGGAGCCGCGCAGGGCGCTCACATCGACCGTCGTGGTGCTGTTCGGCGCGGCCTGGTTGTGGCTGTTCAGCCCGGTGGGCAGGAAGCGGGTCAGGAAGACGGTCGCGACGGTCGCCTTGGCCGGGTCGGCCTTGAAGCGCCAGTCGAGGGTGACGCGTGACGACAGCATGCCGGCGGGGAAGGTGATGCCCGGCCGGTAGCGATGCGCGTCGACGGTCAGGCGGTACCACCCGGCCGAGCGGATGCGGGCGGAGAACGTGTCGTCGGAGGAGCCCCAGTTGGTCAGGGTCTGCTTCTTGACGGTGGTGCCCCCCTTGGAGAGGACCATGGTCTCCTTCGTCGGGTCGGCCCCGGTGGTGTCGATGTCGGGGTCGCCGATCAGGGCGTCCGGAATGAAGTAGACGGACTTCTGCCAGACCGTCGGCAGGTAGTGCACCGGACCCCACACGGCCCGACCGAAGGACTGGGTGGCGCTCTGCCCCGCCTTCAGCGTCCTGGTCTTCGGGAAACCGCCGCCGACGTCGTCGCCGTTGCTCGCGAAGATGTCGGTGCGGGGCTGCCAGGTCCCGGGCGTCACATGAGCGGTGGCGGTGTAAGGCGCGCTGTCGTCGTGGACCGCGGCCAGCAGGTCGGTGGTGCAGTCGTCGGTCTTCGGCTGGGCCTGTAGCTCGGTGCTGATCTGCCGGGCCATCTGCGTACCGCCGCGTACCGAGAAGCGCATGGTCGCCAGGCCGGACCGCTTGAACGATCCGCCGGGCGCGGCCGGGATGCCGGTGGTGTTCTTCGCGACGGCGTAGTTGTCGTTGCCGGACCACTGCGCCAGGTACCCGAACTGCAGCAGCTTGGAGGAGTTCGGGATGGCGTAGAGGGACCCTGCGTCGTTCCAGCCGCTCACGCTGAAGGCGGAGGGCATGTCGCTGTCGGCGGAGCAGACCTGCGCGCTGATGCGCGCCGGGCCGGTCACGTCGGCGGGCGTGTCGAGCGACACCTTCACGGCCTTGCCCTTGCGCGCGTCGAGCGTCACCGACGTGCTCCCCGACACCTTGACGACCTTCGCGCCGAGGGTGTCGGTGCCCGTGCCGTCCGCGGCGCTCTCGTAGATGTCGGTCATCGCGATGTAGCGCCCCGCCGGCAGGCTGATCCGCTTGCCGGACTTGACGCTGTACATCCGCCCGGACGGCACGGCGACGACGGTGACCGTCGTCGAGACCTTGCTCCCGTGCCTCCCCAGCGTGGTGACGGCCAGTGAGCCCGACGCCGCCTGCGCGGAAGCGGCCGAAACGAGCAGCGGTGCCAGCGCGGCCACCCCGACGCACGCCAGCGATCTCCGTCGTACCCTCATCGATTCCCCCTGTCCCCGTGAGACCCCGGAATCCCGGAGTCGGCCCATCCTAGCCATGGCAAGTACGTGACTCCTCTGCCTGCCCGCCACGCCGCCGCCCGACCGCCCCGCCGTCCTGGCGGCGCTGCTGGGCGGCGGTACCACCCCTGCCGCCCTAGCTACCGCCAGGCACAGTGGGGGCTGATCCGGCCAACGGCATCAGCCCCCGCTCGCCCTCAACTCAGGTGCTGCATTCTCTGTCCTGGATGCTTCACCGAACGTCGACGAAGTCGCCGGTCGCGGTGGATGCGGCGGTGGTGGTGGTGCCCGCGAAGGCGTAGCGGTAGTAGCCGTCGACCGTGGCCTTGGTGGTGGTCTTCAGGGTGCCGGTGGTGGTGGTCTTGACCGTCTTGAGGGTGGTGTAGGTGCTGCTGCCCTTCTTGCGGAACTGCAGTTTCACGGGCTGCGACGCATAACCCGCGTACTTGCCCGTCGACCAGTTCGCCCGGGCGAGCTTGCCCGTGACGGTGATGGTCTTGCCCTTCTTGACCGGCTCGGGCGTGGCGTCGGCGCTCAGCGTGGAGGACTTCTTGATCGCGGCGGTGGCGACGTCGTCGTTGTAACTGGCGTTCGCGTACAGGTCCCACGCTCCCAGGAACAGCTTCCAGGTCCCGGCGACGCCGTTGTCCTTCATGTCGGTTGCCGGATGGATGTTGAAGACTGCCTTGCAGTTGTAGACGCCCTGGGTCGCCGTCTCCGTGCAGTCGGGGTCGTCGTCGGTTCCCAGGCCACCGGTGATGCCATCGGTGGTCGAGCTGTCGGTGCCCTGCCACAGGAAGGCCTCGGTGAGGGCGACGCCGTTCTGGTCGGTGGCGGTGTACGTGACGATGACGGACTTCGTGCCGGTGGTGCCGAGGACGATGGCCTTGCCACCGTTGATGACCGCCTTCGAGAACTTCGTGTTGCCCAACGAGTCGTAGGGGCGAACGGTCTCGGAGGCGTGGGAAGCGAAGGAGCCGATCTTCGTCGACGCGCCCGTGCGCTCCGATGCCTGGGCGGCAACCGGAAGAGCGAGCGCGGACAGGACGACGGCACCGGAGACGACGGCGGTGACCGCAACGCGTATGCGCATGAATCCCCCACGGGAACCTGAGAGGCCCGCCGAAGTCTCCCTTCGGTCGGGCCTGTTGATCTCCGCATCATATGAACTCGGTTCGGAAACAGTGGAGATCGTTTGTGCAATAAGTGAGTAACGGACGCCAGTGCCCCCTCCCATGCCCACCGCGTGGGTGCATAGCGTGCTGACAAAGGTGGCGAACGCGATGGGCGAACCACCCAGAACGCCGGCGAAGGGGAGACGCCTGCAGTGGCGGGCGTCACTGGGGGCGACGCCCCTTCGCCGCACCTCCTGCCTGTACGATCGACACGGATTTGAACCTGTTCAAAAAAGGGGGAGCGGCTCATGCCTGAGCACCTGATACCGAATCAAGCCGACACGCCCGCAGTCGCCCTGGGCCCAGCCGCGCTTGTCTTGGGTGTCATCTCTGTCGCGCCTGCGTTCGCTCTGTTCCCCTCCGTCGCGCTTGCGTTCTTCATCGTTCCATGGGCGGTCATCGCCGGTGCGCTCGCTGTCACCTTTGGCGCAGTGGGCATCCACTACGCCCGCCGCGGCACCGGCCGCGTGTGGATGGCCATGGCCGGAACCACCCTCGGCGCCATCGGATTTGTGGGTACCACCACCTTGCTCTGGGTGCTCGTCCCCACCGCTTCTCCGTAGTCACCGCGTAGCCACAGCGGCACTCGTCGACATCAGTGCCCGCCGTCATCCCCCGGAAGATCACGACTTGCCGCTGCCCTGACTGGCACGCCTGGGTGTCTTCTCGCTCCGAGACCGACACGTGCGGGGCATACCTGCCTCATCGTCGGCGGCCCGTGACATGCGCCGCGTGATGTGTCATGCACTCAGGCTGGAAACCGGCCCGATCATGGAGTATCCGGCAGAAGGCTGTGATGTCCCTGCCGACTGGTGGGGGTCACCCCGCCGTGTGGCTGGAGTCCCTGCTCGCCGGACCGCCGGAGTCGTGCATGGCTTTAGGGTCGAGTCGGCATGGGTCAAACGGCATGAACGAAGTTGGGGCGGAGCGCGCGTGATACGGGTAGTGGTGGTGGACGACGAGGCACTGGTCCGCTCGGGCTTCGAACTCATTCTGGGTGCCTCGGAGGACATCGAGGTTGTCGCGACCGCGGGCGGGGGCGACGCCGTGGGGACCGTCCGCCGGGAGCGGCCGGACGTGGTGCTGCTGGACATCCGTATGCCGGACGTCGACGGGCTCACCGTCCTGCGCGAGCTGCGGAAGATGCCGGACGCTCCGGTGGTGGCGATGCTCACGACGTTCGACGCCGACGAGTACATCCTGACCGCGCTGAACTGCGGTGCGGCCGGTTTCCTGCTGAAGGACACCGAGCCGGAGCAACTCGCCCACTTGGTGCGCACCCTGGCCGCGGGCGGTGTGGTGCTCTCCCCCAAGGCGTCGCGGGCCCTGCTGCACGGTCACCGCGGTACTGAGGCGGCCGTCGACGAGGAGGCCGCCCGGGTCCGGTTGCTCACCGCGCGTGAGCGTGAGGTCCTCGTCCTGGTGGCGGAGGGGCTGTCGAACGCCGACGTCGGTGCGCGCATCTACCTGGGCGCCGGCACGGTCAAGGATCACGTCAGCGCAATCCTCGCGAAACTTCGGGTGACGAGCCGGGTGCAGGCCGCGCTGCTGGCGCAGCGGGCCGGTCTGCTCGACGAGCGCCCACGGTCGGAAGCCGGACGATGAAGCGTGCCCGCGCGCTGTGGGCGCGTGTCCCCGCGCCGGTCGTCGACCTCGTCCTGGTGGTGGCAGCGGCCGTGGACGTGTGGCTGAACCTGTGGGACGACACGCGCCTGGGCGTGTCGCTGGCCATGCTCGGCTGCGCCGCGTTGGCGTTCGGACGCCGGTTCCCGCTCGGCGTGTTCCTGCTCACCCTGCCCATCGCGCTGACGCAGCCCGTCGCCGTCGCTCCGCTCGCGGCGCTGTTCATGCTGGCCGAGCGTTCCCGCAACCGCCCTCTCCTCGCGGTGTGCGTTGCCCTGACCGCCGTCGCCAACAGCACTCCGTGGCCCCTGGCCGGCCTCACCGAGGTCGGCCGGACCATGACGCTGGTCACCTTCGTGTACAGCCTGGCGACCGCCGCCGCGCCGGTCCTCATTGCACAACTTCTGCAGACGCATAGCGACTTGGCACGGCGGCTTGTCGAGATCGAGGAGGCCAGGGAACACGAGCGGGCGCTGCACGCCCAGGCTGTGCTCGCCCGTGAACGCGCCGAACTGGCCCGCGAGATGCACGACGTGGTCTCCCACCAGGTCAGCCTGATCGCCATACGGGCCGGAGCCCTGCAGGTCTCCGCCAAGGACGCGGACGCCCAGGAGGCCGCACGCACGATCCGTTCGCTGAGCGTCACCACGCTCGATGAACTGCGCACCATGGTCACGCTGCTGCGCGCATCCGGCGGCGGCGCCACCGAGCTGACTCCTCAGCCCACCTTGGCCGACCTGCGCCAACTGGTGGAATCAAGCGGCACTCACGTGGAGTTGTCGGGTGAGCTGCCGCCCGCCGTGGGCACACCCGTGCAACGAGCCCTCTACCGCACCGTCCAGGAGGCGTTGACCAACGTCCGCAAGCACGCTCCCGGTGGCACGGCGTGCGTCGAGCTGTGGCAGGACGGCGACGACATCGGAGTGACGGTGACCAACAGCGCGCCCACGCGTCCCTCCCTGCCCCTCCCGGGTTCACAGCAGGGCTTGGTCGGTCTGCGGGAACGGGCCGAGATTCTGCGCGGCACCCTGGATGCGGGCCCGACCGCGGAGGGCGGCTACCGGGTGCGGCTGAGGATTCCCCTCGGCGCGGACTGACCCTCACGCTGTTCCGTCGGCCTGCGGCTCACGAGGCCCCACCCGTGGTCCCGGTCGGCAACGAGAAAGCGGTCTGATGCCCTGGACCGTGCTCCGCTCGGCCTGCATGCCCGTCCAAACCCCCGTCCTATCCCTGTGGAGCGCCACCAGCCGAGGCCCGCCCCGTACAGCAGCAGTGTGGTGGGCAGCGAGCAGCAGTGTGGTGGCAGCGCCGCCGACACCAGCGGCCATTCACCGAGCACGGCACGCATCACGCCCCGTACGCCTGTACGGCCCTGCCCATCGCTGTGCGCGATCTGGTGGGCGTAGCGACTGGAATCTCGTGGCGAACAAGACCGGGTCGACGAGGCTCGGTTTCTGCCTGATGTTGAAGTTCTACGAGATCGAGGCGCGGTTCCCGGAGTTCATCGAGGAGTCCCGCAGGCGGCGGTGGAGTACGCCGCGGATCTGGTGAAGGTGCCGGCGGCGGAGCTGGTGAAGTACGACCTGGCGGGCGCGAAGCGGCACCGCAAGCAGACCCGCGAGGCGCTGGGGTTCCGTCCGCCGACGCTCGCTGACGAGGAGCCGTTGACCGCATGGTTGGCTGCGGAGGTGTGTCCGGTCGAGCCGGTGGAGGACCCGGCAGCGTGAGGCCTTGCTGGTGGAGTGCCGGACGCGGAAGGTCGAGCCGCCGGGTCCGACCCGTGTCGGGAAGGTCTTGGTCGCCGTGCGCAGGTGGGAGCGGACGTTCTGTGCCCGGACCATCGAGCGCCTGGGCCCGGTGGGCCGGGCCCAGCTGTTGGCATTGGCGGCCGAGGGAAACGATGAGGCCGCCACGCTGCCGGCTGAAGCGCGACCCTGGGGCTGTCGGTCTCGACGCCTTGTTGATGGAGATCATCAAGCTGACGTCGGTGCGCGAACTCGGGCTCCCGAAGGGGCTGTTCGCGGACTGCCAGGAGAAGCCGGTGGCCGCGTGGCGGGCACGGGCGATCAAGATGTATCCCTCGGACTTCCGCGACACGAGTGAGGACGTACGGGTCACGCTGCTCGCGGCGTTGTGTTCGTCGAGGCAGGCGGAGATCACCGATTCCTGGTCGACCTGCTGATCGCGCTGGTGCACAAGATCAGCGCTCGTGCGGAGCGGAGGGTGAAGAAGCAGTTGACGGCGGAGCTTCGGAAGGTGCGGGGCAAGGAGGGGATCCTCTTCAAGCTGGCGGAGGCCGCGGTCACCAAGCTGGACGAGGTCGTACGACGCTGGGGCGTGCTCGACCTCCTGGACGTGCTGAAGAACGCCGACTTCGACACCGGCTTCACCGACGAGTTCTCCTCGGTCGCCGCGTACGAGCGCATCGACCGCGCCGTCCTCCAACGACGTCTCCTCTTGGGCCTGTTCGCCCTCGGTACGAACATGGGTATCCGGGCCATCGTGGCGACCGGCGAGCACGGTGAGAGCGAGGCGGCGCTGCGGCACGTGCGCCGGCACTTCATCACCGTCGACAACCGCGGGCCGCCGTGCGGAAGCTGGTGAACTCCACCTTCGCCGCCCGGGACACCGCATGGTGGGGCCAGGGCACCGCGTGCGCGTGGGACTCGAAGAAGTTCGGCTCCTGGTCCTCGAACTTCATGACCGAGTACCACGCCCGCTACGGCGGCAACGGCGTGATGATTTATTGGCATGGGGAGCGGAAGAACGTCTGCATCTACTCCCAGCTGAAGTCCTCTTCGTCGTCCGAGGTCGCGGCGTTGATCGAGGGCCTGCTGCGGCACTGCACGAACACCGAGATCGAGTCGAACTACGTCGACACGCAGGCGCGTCGGTCGTCGGGTTCGCCTTCACCGAGCTGCTCAAGTTCCGTCTGCTGCCGAGGCCGAAGAACATCGGCAGCATCCGCCTGTACCGCCCGGACGACACCCCGTCCGGCTGGCCGGCGCTCGGCGCCACGCTGACGACGCGGGCCATCAAGTGGGACCTGATCGCGCAGCAGTACGACCAGATGGTCAAGTACGCCACCGCCCTGCGCCTGGGCACCACCGAGGCAGAACAGGTCCTGCGCCGCTTCACCCGCGGCGGCCCCAAACACCCCACCTACGCCGCGCTCGAAGAACTCGGCCGCGCGGTGCACACCATCTTCGCGTGCGACTCCCTCGCCAGCCCGGACCTGCGGCGCGAGATCCACGGTGGCCTTCAGGTCGTGGGGACCTGGAACTCGGCGAACACCGTGCTGCACTACGGCAAGGACGGCGCGCTGACCGGCCCGGACAAGGAGGCCAAGCGCGTTCACGAGATGTCCGCCGACCGCTACGGGCAGGTCTTCACCGAGGACTTTCAGCGCCTGATGGGCAGGCACCAGCGATGACTGCAGCAGGGCGTCGGCCTCGACGCCCTGCGCCCGCCGAGGCGGGCCCTGGCGCGGAGGACGAGCCCACTGGATTGAGTGTCTACGCATGCTGTCGGCCGGTGGGCGGGGCACCGGCATCCCAGGCGGGCCCGCACAGAATCGGGCGCGCGGTTCAGCGCTGCTGCGGGGCAACGAAGCGGACACGGTCGGCCGACTGGGAACGCCCGGTGAAATGGTCAGTCCGAGAAGATCGTGCGGCGGAGTGGGGGGATGGCGCCGCACAGCCGAAAGAACGTCCGTGCGACAGTTCGGACCGCGCGGCTGGGCAGGGTGGCCAGGCGCAGGTACATGGTCGCGGCTCGCACGGCGGCGAAGCCGTTGTTCAGCATCGCGCGTTCGTACTCGGCGAGAGCGGGGAACAAGTCGTTTTCACCCCGGTTGGCCGCGATCAACGCGCGGCGCAGTGCGCCTGCGTCGTAGAGCGCGGCGTTGCCGCCGAGTCCTCCGACCGGCGGCATGGAGTGGATGGCATCGCCCAGCAGGGTCACGTTGGTGGTCGGCCATGGCTTCACTCGCTCGGCGGTGGCGAAGTCGAATCGCTCAATGGTGTCGGCAGGCGTCTGGGCGATCAGCTTGTGCAGGTCGGGATGCCAGTCGGTCAGGCGGGAGGCGACCAGCTCGCGCAGGTGTTGTCCGCGCTCACCCGTCGAGGCGTCGGCCAGGTCGGCGGGCAGCGCACGCGAGTGGGCGACGTAGGCCCACATGACGTAGTCGTCGTCCTTGGCGTCCTGAACGAGGAGGTCCGGGTCCAAGCCGGCGGCCCGCATCTGTTCACCGATCCGCTCGATGCTGGCCCCATCGGTCTCCCGGCGACGGAACACCGCCGTGAACAGGAAGTCCCGCTTGGGCAGGAACATGTTCTTGGTGCTGGTCATCTCCTCGGGCAGCCACGTCGCCTTGTCGTCGAGCCGGAGTTTGCCGCCGATCCCGACGCCGGGTACGGGGGTCCGCCGTGCGTGGGGGAGCAGTTGGCGCCGCACGCGAGAGTTAGCGCCATCGGCGCCGACCAGCAGGTCGCCGGTGGCTGAGGTGCCGTCGGCGAACAGGGCGGTGACGGTGCCGTCGGCGTTCTGCCGGTAACCGGTGAACTCCTTGCCGAAGTGGACGACGTCGTCCAGACCGGCAAGCAACAGCCGCCGCAACGTGATCCGGCTGACCGCGTGCGTCTGTTCGGACGGGTCACGCTCCGCGGGCGGGGCGTCCTCGCGCATCAGCAGCTGAAGACGCTCGGTGAAGACCCCCATGCCGGGCCCGGGATGACCGGCGGTGGCCATCAGGATCTGCCACAGATGCGCGGGAAGGCAGTCATGCAGTGCCCTGCTGCCGACCGGTTCGATGTTGAGCCGGTATCCCTGCAGCCGGGCGTCGAGGGCGGCATCGCGTTCGAGGACCGCGACGTCGATCCCGGCGGCGTGCAGGCCCTGCGCCAGGCACAGGCCGCCGATGCCGCCGCCGATGATGATGACCCGGAGTGGACGTGTGGACATGAGGGGTTCCTCCTCGATGGGAGAGACGGACGTCAGGTGCGGATCAGCAGTTGATCGAGCAGTCCCAGGACGTCGCCGGCGTAGCCGGAGGCCAGGCTCACTCCCTTGACGGTGGCGATGACCAGCCCCGCTCCCGTCGCCGGGTCGACGCGCGGGGCCAGCGCCCCGGCAGCGGCGGCATCGGTCAGCAGAGCGCGCAGTGAGTTCCGCCAGCCCTCCTCCCTGCTGGCGATGATCTCCCGCAGCTCGGGGTCGCGCAGGGCCCGCAGATCCAGCTCACGCAGGACGATGTGGAGCTCGGGCTGTTCAACGATCTTCTGACTGAGCGTGGCCAGATGGCGCCGCAGGCGCTCGACGGGGCCGCCGTCCGGCGGTGTGGTCGACCGGAACTGCCCAGTGGCGTGGTCCACGACCGCCACCACCAGATCCTGCTTGGTGGGGAAGTGATGATGGATCGAGGAGTGGTCGATGCCCACACGGGCGGCCACGTCCCGCATCCGCAGCCGCTCGAACCCGCCTTCGGCCAGACATCGATACGCCGCCTGCACCAGCGCGTCCCGGCGCTCCGGACCAGCCGGTGGCCTGCCTCGTCGGGTCGCCGCCATGCCTGCCTCCATTTATCCACCAACCGGTTGGTGGATAAATATCAAGCGAGCCGACTTGCCGTCAATCCGACTCAGGAAAGCGGCGGCCGCGGCGTACGCCTCGTTCAAGGAGGACCCGGGCACCTCCAGCCGCCTCCACCCCCTCCAGCGCCCGAAGTTCCGCGCACTCCTCGACTACGCGCGGCCAGGCGACACCGTGCACATCTCCGAGATGTTCCGCCTCGTCCCCGGCACGCGCCGCAACAGCCGCCCCACCAGGGTGCGCCGCGCGGCAAGCACCACCGACTCCGCCGTCCTCTCCAGCACATACCCGGAACGAGACTCCGCCAGTCGGCAGGGCGGTATCCGCCGACCGGCGGGGCCGCTACCGAAGACTGCCGGATGGTCCGCCCCTGACGTCCCCGCGAGATTGTCCGCATGACACAGACACAGCCGCCCCAGGAAACATCAGCTCCGCAGGAGAACTCGCCACCGCGGACCCAGCCTTCCGCCGAGTCCGCCGTGCCTGCCTCGCCCGGCCCCTCGATGGGACGCCTCGTCGGGGTGGACCTGGCCCGCGCGCTGGCCGTGTTCGGCATGTACGTCGTGCACATCGGCCCTCCGCTGTCGGCCACGGACGGCGTCGCCAGCTGGATCCGGTACCTGGCAGACGGTCACTCGTCCGTCCTGTTCGCCACACTCGCCGGGTTCTCACTGATGCTGATCGCCGGCCGCCGTGAACCGAAGACCGGCCTGGCAGGCCGCCGGGCGAAAGTTCGCATCGCGATCCGCGCCGTGATCCTGCTGGCGCTGGGCACCGCGATGGCGATGGAGTACGGGGGCGTGATCATCCTCGGCTTCTACGGCGTCTACTTCCTCCTCGCCCTGCCCCTGGTGCGCCTGCGCGCCAAGACACTCGCAATCACCGCGGCCGTGCTCGCCCTCGTCACACCGCAGCTGGCGTTCGCCCTGAACTGGCTGCTGACCGAATCGGTCCAGCAGACCATCAACGCCTACGACCCGCTCCACCGGCTCAGCGAGGTGGGCGTACTCGATCTGCTGTTCACGGGCTTCTACCCGACGATCACCTGGATGCCGTTCGTGATCGCGGGCATGGCGCTGGCCCGCCTCGACCTGTCCGCGGCGCCCGTCCAGCGGCGCCTGGCCGCGCTCGGTGCCACCCTCATCGTGGCCGCGTACGGCATGTCCCTGCTGCTGGCCGGTCCGGACGCGCTGCAGAGCCTCGCGGAAGACGGGCCGTCGTCCGGCGGCTCCGGATCGATGCCCCCCGACGGCGGGTCGTTCCCGGCCATGCCGGCGTCGTCGCTCCTGACGGCCGGGCCGCACAGCGGCACCACGTTCGACATCATCGGCAGCGTCGGCGTCGCGATCCTCATGATCGTGGGCGCGACGGTGGCGATGGACCGCATGCCGCGACTGCGCCGCCTGGCCAAACCGGTCATCGCCGTGGGCACCATGTCCCTGACCGCCTATGTCGGCCACTTCGTCGCACAATCCGTGCTGCCCGCGGTCCCCGGCGCCGACACCCGGGGCTCCTGGGTGCCCCTGATCACGTACGTCCTGGGGGCGACCGTGTTCGCCGCGATCTGGTCCCGCTTCTTCCGGCGTGGCCCCCTGGAGTACCTCCTCAACGCCGCCACCAAGCCGGCGCAGTACATACGATGAGACCGAGCCGAGGCGGGACGCCTCCACGCCCCACCTCGGCCTGGATCGCATGGTCCTTGAAGGCTTCCACCCGCAATGCCTGCCAACCGGGACTGCCAAAGCTCCAGTGCCCGGCCCAGGTCGAACCGACTGCCCTTTCAGTGCCGGTCGGCCAGGATCTGCGGCATCTCCTCCCGGGCTAGCTCTGGCTCCCGGGGACCTTCGTCACGGCGATGCTCGGTATTCCGGGGCCTGGGACTCCGTCACTGTGCCGATGAATTTTCAGGGTGGTTGTGATGGGGTCTCTGGAATTTCTTCGCATGCGCGCGTCGGCACTGGCCGCAAAGGTCGTGGAGTGCTGCGCGCCAGCGAAATGTGCGTTCGGACAGTGCAGCAATCCGCTGCGGCCAATCTATGTCATCGGCCCAGCCGCCGGGCGCACGCCACAGGATCGGGCGCGGGTTCGCTCCCAGCGGGCAGCGGTCCGGCACGGCGATGTCCTCAAGTGTTTCCCGTCGGTCTGTGACGTACCGCGATATGTCAACCTGGTTGTACAGGATGGTGAACACCCTCACCGTTGACTGGCGTTTACCGACCTCAAACTCCAGTTGGGCCAGGGGAGACGGATCGTCGCCCGGCCAGCGTGGATAGTCGTCCGTCAGCGGCAGGTGCATGAAGCCCCGCCCTTCCAGGGGCCGTTTCCAGCCCAGCACCTCCAATGGGCCGAAGAAGGCTGCAATCTGATCCAGAGAGCGCTCGGCCTCGGCTTTCTCCGCAGCCCTCGCAGCGACTCGCTTCTGTGCTCGTCGGGCCGCAGCGGCGGGAACGGCAGCTGCCTCCTCCGGGGCCGGCGCCTGGGGGGTGGACGACAGCAGTGCGCTCCTGAGCGTGGGATTTCCCACGAGATCCCAGATGCCGATCTTCAGGTCGTAGCGTGCCTGAAGCAGTGCCCGGGCTGCTTCGAGATCCGATGGGTCACGCCACTCGCCGCCTTGCACCAGGCCTGTGACACCGAACTGCGCCTCGACCGGTACGGGGCAGGTGTAGTGGACCGGATTCGGTGGAGCCGTCGGATCCCACGATGTGACCTGAGTGGAGAACTTCTCGGCAACTGGCCGGCCGTCACGTACCCATGCCAGATATCCGCGTACCAGCGACTCGCTCCGGTGGGTATGCGGCATGACGAGGATGCTGTTGTCTCCCATGAGGCGTCGCTTCTCGAAGTCCGCATATCGATCCGGGAGGAGATCGCCGCCGTGGGTGAGTGTTTCACTCGTGTCGATGAGAATCGAGGCTCCGATTTTCTCTCCGGCCTTGTCGAGATAGAACTCGTTTCCTTTGAGGAAACGCCATCGGTGGTTCGGCGCACGGGTTTTGAAGCCGACCGTGCCCATGACGGTGCCGTTCCAGCTAGCGAGCCTGTGCGCCTCGGTATAGCTGTCCGGCAGAGGTTCGTCGAACGAGGTACGGATCAGTTCCAGCTCTGTCGTGCCGCCGGGCAGCAGGGCGCGAAGCCCGGTACGACGGAGACTCCCGTCGTGGCGCAACTCGACCACCGATCGCTGGCCGACCAGGAGGGCAAAGGCGGATTCGCCTGCCGAATCGAGGAGGCGGCCGACGAGCGAGGAGGCCGTCAGCCACCAGAGTAGAGAGGTGGCGAGACCCGCCTGCGTCACGTGGGAGGTGGGGTCGCCGGCTACCGGCTGGCGCGAGTCCAGCGACGATCCGTCGTCGACGGTCATCGGCCCACCGATGAGAATGATGGTCGGGCCGGTGGAGCCGGTGTGCCGGTGATCGCTCATTGTGGCCTCCGCTGCAGGGCGAGCAGCGCTCGGCGCAGCTCCGGGGCGTCGTTGGCTGCCAGGGCCAGGGACTCGGGGTCCGTGCCGGTCAAGCCCTCCCGTTCGATGAACAGTCGTGCGCAGGCCACCAGGACGGCGTGTGCGTCGCGTCCGTCGGTGTCGAACACGCCTCCCTGTTCGCCGACCGTGTTGAGAGTCTCGAACGAACCCCTCGGCTGGTCCTCTTCGGTTCCGGCGCCTACCCGAAGGGCACCTTCTCCGTCCGTGATGATGACGAGGGGTGGCGGGAGCAGGTCCGCCTTCTCGGTGATGCGCCGTGCCATGCCCAGTAGCCGGGGATCCGCCGGGAGATAGACACGCCCGTGGTCGTCGACGTTGGCGGGGTCCGTGCGCACCACCCGTCCGACGATCTGCCGGAACGACAGGAGCGTCAGACGGTTGGTCAGGTAGACCACGGCGCGCAGCCGTGGGATGTCGACCCCTTCGGAGATCATGTTGACCGCGACGATCCACGGATCGTGCGAGGCGCGGAACAGGCGGATGGCGTTGGCCGGGTCGGGGTCGTTGTCGTCATGGAGCCTGGAGCAGGCGACGACCGGACGGAAGCCGAGCACCCTGGAGGCCATGTGACCGGCCACCCGGGCCGCGTGATCGCAGTCGATGCACACGACGAGTCCCGCGGCATCAGTGTCTCCGCGCTGTCGCAGGCCGAGAAGATAGTGGTTGGCGTCGATCAGCATGTGCTCGGCGATCGATCCTTCACCGATCCACTCGATCGCGGCGCGCAAGCGTCCCCGCTCCCCGGCCTGTGTCACGTCCGTGTCGTCGAAGGTGACGGAGTGGGTCCGGCGGTCCGGGGTTCGGAAGGTCGTCTCACCACGGGCCTCGACGAACTGAACCGGCCGACAGGCGCTGTCGACGATGGCGCGGTCGTACGAGTAGCGGTAGTGAGGGCGGGCGTTGCCCTCCTCGGAGGGTACGAACACGATCGGGTCGCGGCCTGTGCGAAAGGGTGTGCCGGTCAGCGACAGGATTCCCCACGCACCCTCTGCGAATGCCTCCTGGGCCGACATGCCCCATGCCGCGTTGGCGCCTGCGTGGTGGACCTCGTCGAAGATGACCAGCGTCCGCCGGCCCGGGTCCGTCGCGTGGGCCAAGAACATCTCGGTGGACGCGAAGAGCGACTGGTACGTGATGATCGCTCCGAGCCACTCGTCACCGATGGGGTCGACGGCCCGCCAGTCACGCTGCGTCCGCAGCGGCAGTGTCGGCGCCCCCGGCGTCGCGGCCGACGACGCCCGTGCCCAACCGTCCGCGATCGCCAGAGAGGGGACGACCACGAGAACGCGCGAGATCTGCCCCGAAGCTGCCAGCTCGTGGGCCACCTCAAGGCCGAAACGCGTCTTGCCCGCACCCGGGCACGCTTCGACCAGGACGGGCTCTCGGCCCAGCCGGGACAGGACGATCGGCAGGGCTTCGGCCTGCCATGGCCGCAACGGCGCCGTGCTCGGGCCGAGCAGATCGGGGGAAAGACGGACACTCGTGACCGGCTGCGCCGTGCTGCCCTTGCGTAGATTGCAGGAACCGCAGATCGCCTGGAGGTTCTCGCTGCTGGTCCGCCCGCCCCGGCTCCACGGCACGATGTGATCGCCCTGCATCAGGTCGAAGGGGATCGCGCGCCCGCAGAGGTTGCAGACGCGGCCCTGCAGCTGCCATGCACGCCAGGTCTGCTGGCGCGTAAAAGTTCGCCGAGCATCAAGTGTCACGTAGGGAGGGTAACGAGCCCGGAAGCAGAGGGAGGAAGGCGGACCGCAGAGATCCTTGGCATGAGTCAGACGCCTTGACGCGTGGTCGCGGTGACCGGCAGCGGACCCGAGGGTTGGGGCATGGGGCGTTGCAGCTGGGTGACTGAGTCGACCACGGCAGGGGTGAGTGCGGCACCGGCGATGGACCCGTGCCTTCCCGTGCGCGGCAGTTGGAGGCGGCTCCGCTCCCGCAGGTCCCACCCCGGATCCGCGAGCGGTTCGGGCGGGGAGGCCGCACGGTTTGTCGGAGAAGAGAGCCCTCCACCCCTTCGGTGAGATCCGGGTCGAGCACGGCCATCGCCGGCATGGGCAACCCCTGCGCTGCGGGAAGGCTTGGCGCAAAGTGCTCTGCCGTTCCACGCCCCACCGACAGCGGGCCCGGCAACCGAAGGCCAGAACAGAGCAGCGCCGTTCGTCGCAGAAATCGCGCTCATCACCACACCGCGCAGGGTTCGGCCGTCGGTGGACGCCGATGCGGGGAGGGCGACGACGAGGTGGAACAACGTGCCCCTGGCCGGTCCCAGCCTGACGGGACAGGTGCGGACGCCTCTGATGGCCCGGCCCTGTCGCCTGTCAGGCCGCAGGGCCGGCAGACATCGCCCGTTCAGGGGGAAGGGGGTTCGCCGGTGGTCCAGTTCCAGTCGGTGATCGTGGTGCGCATCAGGCGGGCCGCGGTGGACAGGTGGCCGTCGGCGGCCCAGTAGAGCGTCACGGCGCGGCGGGCGGCGGGGTCGTCGAGAGGGATCCAGGCGAGGGGTGCGCGGGTGACGCTGCGACGGGCGAAGGCGGGGACGAGGCCGACGCCCAGGCCCACGCTGATCAGGTCGGCGATCGCACTGTGCTCGTCGCTCTCGCACACGATCCTTGGGCTGAGGCCGTGGGCCGCGAAGAGCCGGTCGAGCAGGCGGCGCAGCCAGTGTCCGCCGCGGGCGGTGACGAGCGGCTGGTCGGCGAGGTCGCCGATGGTCACCGAGGCGCGGCCGGCCAGCGGGTGATCGAGGGGAAAGGCCGCTCCCACCTCCTCTTCGAACAGGGCCGTTCCCTCCAGCCCTTCGGTGTGGATGGGCTGCGAGGCGACGCACAGATCGATCTCCTGGGAGCGCAGCCGACGGGCCATGTCCTCGGGCGGCGACCAGTGGAGTTCGAGCTCGACGGCCGGATGGGAGCGTTTGAAGGAGGCCAGCGGCCCGGTGAGCGTGAGGAAGGTCTCCGAGGCCAGCCGCACGGCGCCCAATCCCCGCTCGGTGGCCTCGGCGACGGCGCGCCGTCCGGCCTCGAGTTCTCCGAGGGCGCGTTCGACGTGGTCGCGGAAGAGCCTGCCGGTGTCGTTCAGCCGGAGCCGGCCGCTGCGGTCGAACAGCGGCGCGCCCAGGTCCCTCTCCAGCCTGGCGATGGTGCGGCTCAGCGACGGCTGGGCGACGCGCAGCTCGTCGGCGGCCCGGCTCAGGTGCTCCAGGCGAGCGACCACCAGGAACTGCCGGAGCGAGTTCAGCTCCATCATGCCCCTCAAGGTATAGCCCAATAGCAATATTGATCTTAGACGGAATAGCAATGGCGTCATAGCTTCGGAATGTGAGAGGCCGACCGGCCCACTGAGAAGGGAATCTCAATGATCGCGTCAAGGCGCCTGCGTGACCGGTGGGGCGGAGGTGAACAGCCTCTTGTCACGCAGGATCGCCCAGAGCACGTCGACCCGGCGGCGGGCAAGCGAGAGGAGGGCCTGCGTGTGCAGCAGTCCCTCGGCCCGCTTCTTGAGGTAGTAGTCCCGGGAAGGTCCGGGTCGCATCATCGCCGTCTGCGCGGCCATGTAGAAGATGTGCCGCAGGCGCCGGTTGTAGCGCTTGGGCCGGTGGTAGTTGCCGGTGCGGCGGCCGGAGTCGCGGGCGACCGGGGCCAGGCCGGCGTGCGAGGCCAGACGGCCGGCGTCGCGGTAGCCGGACAGGTCCCCGACGATGGCGATGAACTCGGCCCCGAGGATGGGTCCCATGCCGGGCATGGACTCGATGATCTCGGCACGGTCGTCGGTGCGGAAGGTCTCGCGGATCTCCCGGTCGTTGTCCTTGATCCGCTCGTCCAGGGCCAGGAGCTGGTGGGCGAGGTCGCGGACCAGCTGCGCGGCCCGTTTCTCGCCGGGAAGCGCGAGCTGCTGGGACTGGGCGGCCTCGACGGCCTTGGCCGCGACGTCGACAGCGCCGCGGACCTTGCGGCGTTCCAGCCAGGTCGTCAGCCGCTTGACGCCGATCCGACGCAGGGCGGCCGGGGTCTGGTACTCGGTCAGCATGACGACCGGGCCTTTGGCCGCGGAGTAGTCGAAGGCCCGCTCCAGCGCGGGGCAGATGCCCACCAGCAGGTCGCGAAGCCGGTTGATCAGGCGGACGCGGTCGGCGATCAGGTCTGCCCGATGGTTCGTCAGCACCCGCAGGGTGGAGACCAGCTCCGGGGGCGTGTCCAGCGGGGCGAAGTCCCGTCGCATTCTGGCCTGGTCAGCGATGACACGTGCGTCCTTGGCATCGGTCTTGCCCTCGCCCTTGTAGGCGCCGGACATGCGGTTGACCGTCCGGCCGGGGACGTAGACGACCTGCTGCCCGTGGGCGACCAGCAGGGCCAGCAGCAGGGTGGAGGCCCGGCCGGAGATGTCCACCGCCCACCGCACCTCTTCAGCCCGCTCACGGGCCGTCTCGATGAGAGTGAGGATCTGGGCCTCGTCGTTGATCACCTTCGTCGAGAACAGCGTCTCGCCGTCGGCATCGACCGCAACCGCCCAGTGATGCCCCTTGCCGGCATCGACGCCGACCCATATCCGCCTGCCAGACGTGCTCAAAGCCGTCGCTCCATCTTCCTCATGACCGGCAGTTCACGGTCCGAAGAACACCCCGCCGACAGGTCCCTAACCAGCGATGACCGCAGTTCTCAATCAGTGGTCGGAGCGTCCTGGAGGACCGGGCGGCCATTCCTTTCGAGTCACAAGCGACAACCCGCCATCAGCCACACCCGGTCCTCCCGGACCGCCTCACATTCTTAGGGACCTGCCATGACGACGTACGAGATGGACGAGACGGACGAGGCCCAGATCCGCCGACAGATCGACGAGATCATCGACCGGCTCCGGGACAAGGACCTCGAGGGCCTGAAGGTGCTCTACACGAGTGACGTCGTGTCCTTCGACGTCGAGCCGCCGCTGCAGCACGTCGGGATCGAGGCCAAGGCCCGGAACTGGGCGAACGTGTTCGTGTTCTTCGAGACCGTCACCTATGAGATCCGCGACCTGACCCTTGTCGTGGGCGACGACGTTGCCTTCGGGCACGCCTTCGCCCGCCTCAGCGGCACGCTGAAGAACGGGTCGGCCACGAGCGGCATGTGGGTCAGGGTCACCTACGGCCTGCGCAAGATCGACGGCACCTGGCTGATCGCCCACGACCAGGTGTCCGTGCCGCTAGACATCACTTCCGGCAAGGGCGTCATCGACCTCGAGCCCTGAACGCGCCGTCACCGCGCCCCTCGCTATCCCCCGGTCCATTCCGAGATCGCCTTCACCGTCCGCCATCTGATGATGAGTAAGACGCTCGGCCGGTTCACCGCCTTCGACGTCACGATCGCACCGGGGCGTTGCCGTGAACTTCTTCGCTGCAGCGGCTTTGCTTCGCACAGCCGCAGATCCGGCCGGCGCGGAGTGGTCACGGCGCGAGGGCGCCGCCGACGAAAGTGCGCTCAGGAGGAGAGGCGAGGAGTTCGACCATGGTCCCGGGGCGGAGATCCTCGCCCAGGACCGAGGTGACGGCGTCGGTCAGGGCGGCGCCGAGGCGAATGGTGATCTCGGCGGCGTCAGCGCGTTCGAACACACCTGACCGGACGCCCAACGTGACCGAAGCGCTGGTGTCCACGGCCACACCCCCCTGAGCGAAGCGGCCCGCGGGAACGCCGAACAGCCGGACGCTCACCAGCGGCCGTGCCCACTCGCCGTAGACCCCGACGATCGCCTCGGTCAGGGCGGTCACGAGCGCGCGTTCGTTGCCCGCCAGCCTGGTCTCTGGAAGATCGGCGGTCAGATGCGGCACAGTGGACCTCATTTCCTTTGGTGTCAAAGGCTTTGAATGCAAAGGTATTGGGGAAGGCTGCCGATGTCCACCGAACCCAGGGGTATCCTCGTCGATGAGGCCGTCCGCGCGCTGCTGCTGCTCATGCCCAGGCTCGTCGGCCGCGCCAAGCGCCTGCCCATGCCGCCGCAGTTGAGGGATCTCGACCTGGCGCCTCGGCATCTGGCTCTACTGGCCCACCTCGAATACGACGGCCCCGCCAGCGTCAACGAGCTCGCCGATCGGCTGGACCTGGCGCCGACGACCGTCAGCCTGATGGTGAGCGAACTGGTACGGCCGGGCGTCCTGGGGCGGACCGCCGACACCGCCGACCGTCGCCGCCGTATCATCGCCATCACCCCGGCCTACGCCGCACCGATCCGCGCCTGGCTCTCCGGCAGCGCCACCGCCTGGGAGCACGTCATGAGTGGCCTGACACCCACCGAACGCGCCACCGTCGTCACCGCACTCCGCTCCTATGAGGCCGTGCTCGAACACCGCAACCCGCAACCAAACGAGGAATCGCGAGCCTGAGAGGCGTTTGGAGGAGGCAGATCGCCCTATTGTGATCAAATCGGCGATCTCGACGCCGTCCGGGTACGACACCTTCGCCTTCTCGGTGGCGAAGTTGACGGTCGCGGTGAAGGCGTCCATCAGAGATCTCCTGCGAGGATCTGGATGCATGGGCAGTCCTGGGGGAGAGCCCTCCGAAGAGGAGCTGGCCCCAACTTGCCTGGCGCCCCTCGTGTCCGGCCCTCAAGCGACCATCATCAGCAGCATCGCGGACATGGTCCCGCCCATGCCGAGATGGGCGGCAAGGGCCGCGTCGGGCGCGGCGCCGAGTTTGCGGCGCCGACCATGGCCCGACCGCTGCGCCATCCTGGTCCGGTCCCACACCGAGATCGTCAGCGATGCCAGGAAGACGAACACCGTGTCCGGCATTGCGAGCAGCCAGCGCCCCCAGCTGAAGCGCGAGTCGGAGCTTCGACCGGCCCGATCGGTGCCCCGCACCCTCGCCCACACGGATGCGCCGATCGACAGCAGGAAGTACACGGCAAGCGCCACGAGCACGAACCGCCACACCGAGGACGAGCCGGTGTCGGCCGCGGCCTTTGTCATACCGGGCATGTCCATCCCGTGCGGGGAACCCATCCCCTCCATGGACTCCATCCCCTCCATCTCGGGCATGGACTCCATGCCCGCCATCTGGTCGGAGGCCGTCGTGCTCGCCATGTTCTCCATCCCCGGCATGTGTGTCATGGACGAGCCGCCCAGGGCCAGCACCGGTCCGGATGACGTGCTCGTCATGGCAAGCGTCATGATCGCCATACCTGCGCTCCCCACGATGAGGTGCACCCAGTGGCGGCCGTGCTTCCACCCGTGCGTGCGGGTGTGCTTGACCGTCATTGCCACGCCGCCGAGTCCGAGGGTGCCGAACGCCACCGCCCACCACATGCCGTAGCCCGCGTACCACGCGACTGTCGCGGGCAGCGACATGGCGACCATGCACACGCCCATCAGCAGATCGCCCCCCGCCGCGAAGCGGGCCTCGCCGCTGGTGGTGGCGACCCGGACCGCGCTGACCGCGGCCACGAGGGCGGCGACTGACGCGATGGCCCAACTGAGCGCGAGAGTTCCCATCTTCACCTTCCCGAACGTCCGAGCGCGTCCGATCCGCGCCGCGGACTCTGCCTGTCACGGGGTGCGCCCCGCGGTGCGACCGCGTGGGCGCCATCTCCTAGGATCCTTAGTACGTCGCTGGACTGGAGGCTGTTCAGGTGTGGGGAGATTCCCCGTGGTGGTCCGACTGTGTCCACCGCCGTAAGCGAAGGCGCAGATGCCGTCAGCCTCCGCATGTGGGCAGGTCAGGCGAGGCTCCGCATTTCTGTGGCGGCGTTGCGACGTAGGGGCGGCGTCGGTGAGGCGAGCGGTCGGGTACCCCCTGGGGGTAGGATGCGGACTCCGGTGATCGGTCAGCACGGCACACGGATGGAGCTCATGGCGATACGGACAGCACGGGGCGGCGCGGCCGTCCGGTGGGCGTACGGGGTGGTGCTCATCCTGTGCGTCGCGCTGGCCGTGCTCGTCCACCATGAGACGTCCGCGATGGGGGCCTCGTCCTCCATGCCCTCTGCCGCCCAGGCCGGCCACATGATGTCGGGTTCGGTGCACGGCGGGCTTGCCATGCCGGGGGCCCGCCTGGACGCCCACGTGATGCCGGATGCTGCGGCGCCATCCGTCTCGGACGCCTCTTCGGACAACGTCGGGATGGGCGAGTGCGGCATGCCCGGTATGCAGCACTGCTCGTCGGGGAGTCTCACCTCCGTCCAACTCGCCGTACCCGGTCAGGCCGTGTTCGAGTCGCTGGCGAACCCCCAGTCCGCGGCGGCCGTGAGTACACCTCGTACCGCGGTCGGGCGGGCTCCGCCGGACCTGACTGTCCTCTCGCAACTGCGCATATAGCCGCGCCGGACGGCGCGCGATGTGCCGTCCCTTCGCGACCACATCGGCAGTACGACACAGAGGACACCCCCATCATGAACAGCATCAACCGCCGTTCCGTCCTGCTCGCAGGTCTCGGAGTCGCCGGGGCCGGCGCGCTCGCCGCCTGTAGCGGTGGCCCGGGCAACGGAAGCGCCCTCGTCGACCCGACCGGGTCCGCGGTCGCCGCCACCGAGAAGAAGCGAACCAGCACGGGCCGACGGCAGAAGGTCACCCTCAACGCCGCATCCGCGATGATCGACCTGGGCGGCGGCCTCATGCCGAAGACCTGGGCCTTCGACGGAAACGCCCCGGGCAGGGAGGTCCGGCTCTCCGTCGGCGACACTCTGATCGCCGAGTTGTCCAACCAACTCCCCGGCAAGACGGCCACGTCGATCCACTGGCACGGCATCGCCCTGCGCAACGACATGGACGGAGTGCCGCCCGCCACCCAGACCGCCGTCCGGGCCGGCTCCACCTTCACCTACCGGTTCATCGCCGACGCCCCGGGCACGTACTTCTTCCACCCCCACGTCGGCGTCCAGCTCGATCGCGCCCTGTACGCCCCACTGATCGTCGAGGACCCCAAGGAGACGCTCGCCTACGACGACGAGTGGGTCGTCCTCCTCGACGACTGGGTCGACGGCGTCACCGGCACCCCCGACGAGGTCTTCGCCGAGCTCGAGCAGGGCATGGGCGGCATGGACATGGGACGGACCAGCAGCTCCGGTTCCAGCGGCATGGACGGCCACGACATGGGGGACATGGACATGGGGCGCGACTCAGCGTCCTCCTCCGCCTCCTCGTCCGGCGGCATGTCGACGAAGTTCATGCTCATGGGCGCCGACAGCGAACTGCTCGGCGGAGACGCCGGCGACGTGAAATACCCGCACCATCTGATCAACGGCCGGGTCGCCACCGACCCGGACGTGTACACCGGCAAGCCCGGCAAGAAGGTGCGCCTGCGCATCATCAACGCGGGCGGGGACACCGCCTACCGGGTCGCGCTCGGCGGCCACAGGCTGACCATCACCCACACCGACGGCTTCCCGGTCCAGCACCAGGAGGTCGACGCCCTCCTCGTCGGCATGGGGGAGCGCTACGACGTCCTCGTCACCCTCGGCAACGGTGTCTTCCCCCTCGTCGCCCTGGCCGAGGGCAAGGACGCGAACGGCCTCGCCCTGGTCCGCACCGGATCGGGAGGCAGGCCGTCCGCGACGGTCCGTCCGAAAGAACTCAACGGCATGATCATGACGGCGTCCCAGCTGCGCGCCGCCGCTGACGTGCGCCTGAAGCCCGCCAAGACCGACGTCACCCACCAGATCAAGCTGACCGGAGGCATGGACACGTACAACTGGGCCATCAACGGCAAGCCGTTCGACATGGCGGATCCCGAGGCGAACCCCCTCCTCATCGAGAAGGGCCAGCGTGTACGACTCGACTTCGTGAACGACACCACCATGTGGCATCCGATGCACCTGCACGGCCACACGTACCAGATCGGCGACTCCGGGCCGCGCAAGGACACCGCGATCGTGCTGCCCAAGAAGAAGCTGTCCGTCTTCTTCGACGCCGACAACCCCGGCCAGTGGATGCTGCACTGCCACAACGCCTACCACGGCGAGGCCGGGATGATGGCGAACGTCGCCTACCAGGCCTGAGTGCCTCTCGGCGACCGGGCGACCTCCTGCATCCTCAGCCTTTGAGGAGTGGTCGTGAGCGAGAGCCTGATCTCCGGGTCAGGTTCTGCGCCCGCAGAGTGCGCCGGCCACAGGCCGAGTGGTAGGGGCAGGCCCGGCCCCGGGCATGCCTCAGCTCGATGCGTACGAAGCGACTGCCCTGAAGACAGATGGGAGTGACAGAGACCAGATGTCTTGATAAAGCCAGTCGTTGTCATGAGCGCCATGCCGAGGCACCGACCGGTCAGCCGAGTCCGAACGGGCAGGCGAGCAGCAGTGGAAGCAGAGGAACGGTGACGGCCAGGACGGCCATGGACCCCCACAGAGCCGGGTGCGGAGCCGTGCGCGGACCGAGCACCCGCTTCAGGCGAATGAGCACCGTCCGTCCGCCGGCGGCGAGAGCGCCCTTCGGGGCGCGCGCCGCTGCCATTTCGTACATGGCCGTGGCCAGCACATCGCGGGAGTGACGGCGCAGCGCCCGGTCGTCGGCGATCATCTCCACCAGCAGCGCCGTCTGCTCCCGGACGTGGCGGGCGAGCGGAACCCAGCGGAAGACCGCATGGAAGGCTTCCGCGGCGGCCAGCACCAAGTGGTGACGGCCCGCGATGTGGGCCTGTTCATGGTCCAGCACGGCGTCGAGTTGCTGGGGCGTCAACCGGCGCACGGCCGCCTCGCTGATCACGACCCGCGGACGGCGGCCGGGCAGGCAGTACACGGCGGGGACGTCGTACGGAAGGACGGTGGCGCAGAGGCGGGTTGAGTGACGCCCCACCAGATCGACAGCAGCCCGGTGTTGAGTGCGCACCCGGCGGGCCCGTACGAGGTGGAAGGCGAAGCTCACGCCGAGGGCGACCCCGAGGACGGCGGGGATGCCGACGGCCAGGCGGTCGGCGATGTCGGGGTCGGGTCGAAGAGCGCCCGCGCCCAACCCGCATGTGCGCAGCAGTCCGGCCAGCCCCGCGTGCAGGTGGTCGTTCGGCATCACCAGACTTGCCGCACTGAGCGCGACAGCGATGGAGAACGAGACCGCCACGGCATGCCACACTGCCGCCGCCAGGGCGGGAGCCCGGTGTGGCCAACTGCTGCGCAGCAGAACACGCGGGGCGACGAACCCCACCGCTGCCGTGTATCCGACCAGGGCAGGGGCCGTGTTCACTGATTCGCCCTGGACTGCCGGCTCACGTTCCGCAGGGCCTTGCGCAAGGCGGCGACCTCGTCGGCGGACATGTTCTCGACGAAGTGGACCAGTGCGGCCGGCCGGTCCTGACTCGCACCCAAACCGTCCTCCATGAGCGCGGCTGCGTACGCCTCCCGGCTGCGGACCGGGGTGTACACCCAGGCCCGGCCCTGCTTGACGCGCAGCAACCAGCCTTTGGTGTACAGGATGTTCGTCACGGTCATCACCGTGGTGTAGGCGACCGGCCGAGTCTCGTTGATGTCGTCGACTATCTCGCGCACCGTTGCCGGACGCTTCCAGCTCCAGAGCCGGTCCATGATCTCGGCCTCAAGATCCCCCAGCCGCCGCATGGCCCCGACTCCCTCCCGCCAGCGTATATGCAGGCCCATCGTAGACGGCTGGCGTCTGACTCCTCGAAGGCGGAGGGCACATCGTCAGGGACAACCCGCGATCCATTCCTTACGTGGGCGAGTGTCCGCGCCCTGGCCCGGCACGTCCTTGCGGTGCTCGCGCTTCACGAGCACCGCTTGCGGCACGACCTCTCTCCCGCGCGCATCGACAGGCTTACACCCATCCGCCGCGACTGATTTCGTCGCAGTGACATGATTTAATGTCAATGTGACGTTATTCGGAGTGGTCATTGCCCCGATCGGGTCGTGGCGCTTCAACTGCCGTAAGGGAGAACCCCGGTGACCGCCACACTTCGCCTCATCCCGCAGGACCCCCAGTGGCTGTACGACTTCTACATGACCGGTGAACGCCTGCTGGCGCCGTACCATGCCGCCTGGGCGGCGCGGCGGAACGGCATCGCCGACGACGTCGCGCCCGCCTACCCTGTCGGCCTGGAGAGGCTGACGGGCCTGGACGCAATGGGCTCGCTGGACGCCTGGAGCAACGTGCACCACGCGTTCCCCGAAATCCTGCGGACCCGCCGGGCGTTGCGTGACATCGACGGTGAACCTGCGCACGGCAGCAGACTCCGCGCCCCGGACGGCAGACGCCTCGTCCCGCTCCACCCCGTCACCGTGGCCGAGGAGGACCTGCGCGGCCTCAGGCGGGTACGACGAACTTTGCGCGCCGGCGCAAAAGCCAACCCGTCGTTCCAGGTCACACATCACCCCGACGGATTCGCGGACATCGAGAGAGTCGCAGGTCCGGGCGACTACGCAGGCATGGTCGAGCGGACGGTGGCGGTCTTGAACCTGGCCCCCGACGAAGACGTCGAAGTACTGGCCGCCGCGCTAGCTCCGGCCCGCTTCGCCGCAGGCGCCAGGCGCGTTGGCCTTACCGCTGGCGAGTACGAGGCCTACGAGCGCTTCGCGGGCCGGCTGGCGACGGCCGCGACGGCCGGCGACTTCAGGGAGCGCGCAATGTTCCGGCTCCGCTACTGAGGAGGAGCACCGTTCGGTCCCGAGCCGGTTGCCCGTGCCGCACGGCGGCGAGGATGCGCTGGGGACTGAATCCCGCCCGGAAGTCCACCCTCCGCTTTTGAGGCCCGAGGCGTCCGCCAGGATCGGCAGCGGCAGTTCCTCGTAGTGCCGGGAAAGGTTGTGGACTCCAGAACCACCGTCGTGCCGGGGCAGCGTCGGCGGTCGCGAGGCAGGCCCGGCCTCCAGCACCGCGCGGAGCCGCGAGGAGTTCAACATCCTCTACGTGCGACGCACCGGCGGTGAGCCGGTTGATACGGTGCGGGTCCACGTCGTAGCCGACGACATCCATGACAACTCCAACCTGAGTAAGGAACACCGCTGTGCCCCTGGTTTCTGTGGTGATGCCGGTACACAACTCGGCCGCCACTCTCGGCGCGTCGGTGCGCTCCGTGCTCGCGCAGACCCACACGGACGTGGAGCTGCTGGTCACCGACGACGCGTCCACCGACGGCTCCATGGATCTGTTGCAGGACCTGGCCCGCCATGACGAGCGTGTGCGCCCGCAGGCGGCACCCGAGCAGGGCGGCGCGGCCAGGGCCCGCAACCTCGCCCTGGCGAGGGCGCGGGGGGAGTACGTGGCGTTCCTGGACAGCGACGACATGTGGCTGCCCTCCAAGGTGGAACGGCAGCTCGCATTCGCCGCCGACGGCGATGCCCCGCTGACGTTCACCTCCTACTACAAGGTCGATGGCGACTACACGGGGGAGGCCTGCGACTTCACGCCGAACGGGCGGGTGGTGACGGCACGGGAGCGCGTGACGTATCGGGACATGCTGGTGCAGGACCACATCGGGGCCCTGACCGCCATGTACGACCGGACGGTGCTGGGCACGCGGCTGATGCCGGACATGCCGAAGCGGCAGGACTACGCGCTGTGGCTGTCGATCATGAGGGACGGTCACCCCGCCCGGGGTCTGAAGGAACCGCTGGCGGTCTACAGGGCCGGCCGGGCGGGGTCGCTGTCCTCGAACAAGCTGGCGCTGGTGGAGCACAATTGGCGGCTGTACCGGGAGCACGAACACCTCTCGGTGCCGCGGTCCACGCTGGCGCTGTCCGGGGCGGTGTGGCACTCGCTGCGCAAGTCTCGGATCTAGATCCATCCGGCGGGCGACCGTTTCCGGTGTGCCCGACCGTGCCCCGCGCCCCATGGCTCTGCCGCGTGATCGGCGGCTGGCCCAAAATGCTGCACTCGGCGGGTCCTGGTGCCGTCGGCCGTCCAATACTCCTGTGCGGCTTCGTCACCAAGGAGGCGGTGCGTCGCGCGTCCAGCGCGGCGGCGCTGGCGAACCCGGGCTGGGGCGTCAGGAGGGATCGAACAGTGCGACTACGCTCTGCGGTGCTTCCCGGCCGAAAAAGACTTCCAGGTTCTGCGCCGAGCGGTCGGCGGCGTCGCTACTGCGCGGGAACAGCCGCTCTTCGTAGGCGCTGAGCGCGACCTCGATGTCGGGTTGCTCAACCAGCTCGCCGGCCAGGTCCGCGCCGTCGTACATGGCGAGGTTCGCGCCCTCGCCGGCGAAGGGGGACATCAGATGCGCGGCGTCACCGACGAGCGTCACTCCGGGCACCCTGTCCCATTTGACCCCGACGGGAAGGGCGTAGATGGGGCGGAGCCACGGTTCCGCGTCGCTCTCTGTCACGAAGGCGGTGAGCAGCGGCGACCAGCCGTCGAATTCGTCGGCAAGTTGGCGGAGGCCCGCGGACGGGTCGCCGAAGTCGATCGACCTCATCCACTCCTCGGGCTTGTACAGCGCCGCGTATCCGCGCACGTGCCCGTCGGCGTAGCGATGGGCGATGATGCCTTTGCCCGGCGCGACCGCCATCAGCGTGCCGCTGCCGATCGCAGCCACGCTCGCCCGACAGTTCTGGCCGCCCGGGGTGAGGGCGATCTCGATGAAGCAGGTTCCGCTGAAGAGAGGCTCGGCGGGGGTGAGCAGGGGACGCACCTTCGACCAGGCGCCGTCCGCGCCGATGACGATGTCGGCGTGTGTGGCGGAACCGTCCGCGAAGGTGAGGACGTAGCCGCCCTCCGGACGGTGCCGGACGGAGGCGACCTTGTGGCCCCACCTGATCGTCCCGGCCGCCAGCGAATCGATGAGCAGGTGCCTGAGTTCGCCACGATCCACCTCGGGACGGGCCGAAGCGGGGTCCGCGGGTATGTCGAACAGGATCGTGCCGTGGCGGTCGACCACCCGCTTGGCGTCCTCGCCCGGGCGGACCAGGGCGAGGAACTCGTCGTACAGGCCGGCTGCGCGAAGGGCGACCTGTCCGGTCTCTTCGTGGATGTCCAGCAGACCGCCCTGTGCACGGGTCGTCGCCGAAGCCTCACCCTCATAGATCGTCGCGGCGACGCCATGAGCCTGAAGCACCCGGGCGAGCGTCAGCCCGCCCAGTCCCGCTCCGACGATGGCGATGGTCTTCTGCATGGTGCGCTCCTCTGTAGCGCCGACACGCGTCGGCGTTGGTCAGCGCCGTGAGCGGACGGGGTGTCCGGTCTCGGCAGGAGACGCTCACCGATCAGAACCATCTGCATCGATGTATGCGCGATGCCCGGGAGGTGAATCCGCGAGACATCGTTTTTCGCGACCCTGCGACTATAGCCCGGAATCCACCTCGCGGTGACTGCACTGGTCCATCTGGCGCCCACAGCACCAGGCGACAGCCCGGCGCAGCCACTACCGACGGCGAGCCCGCTGAACGGATTGCGCATCAGAACGTCCCCTGGGAGAACGCCTACGAGGTCCCCAACGACCAGCCGTAGAGGCTCTTCTGAAGGCGTCGGCGCCGCGGATCGTCGTACGGCGACGCGGTGTCATCCGAACAGGAACGTCCGCACCCGTACCGCGTACGCGTTCAACCAGCGCTCGCCGACACCGCCTCCTATCGGGGACGCCGCAGCGGACGACGCGCTTCGATCTCGGCGCCCTCCACCCATCCGAGGTACCAACGCGCGAATCCGACCGGCGTGCGTGGTTCCCCGAGAGGGCTGAACTCACCGCCCCCGGGGCGGTCGTCCTGCCACATACGGCCACGCTCCGGGCCGGTCAGGACGAGCAAGTAACAGTAGCCGCAGCCTCCGTGACTGAGTGTCAACGCACCGCTGGTGACCCGGTCGAAGAGTTCGTCGCCCGCCGTCATCCAGGCGCTGTACGCCGCGAAGTAGGCCTCGTCGTCGCTGCCGGACTGCAGCGGCTGCCTGTCATCGTGCTCGGCCAGAACCCGCCATCGTTCCTCGCCCGTCAGAAACGGAAGCCCCAGGTAGTCGTGGCGCAGGCCGCGATCCACATTGCTCCACAGCCATCCCGCGTCCGTCCGGCGCAGGACGCTGAGCCCGTAGCCCGGCCCCGCACCGCCTGCACCGACTTCGAGAAGGAAGCTCCGGTACTCCGCCGGCAGCGAGACACCCCACTGCGCCTCCGCCTCGGAGATCTCCGGCTCCGAGAGCGGCTGCGCGAACCGGAAGTGATGGCCCCTTCCCCCGGCCAGGTCCCAGGCCCCGAAGACCTGCCGTGCCTCGTCCACCCGGGCCAGAGCCTCTACCCGCTCGCGGACCCCACTCCAGATCGATACCCCCATGAGCCGAACTGTAGATCAAGGCAACTGCGCTTTCACCCGTTGAAGTTGCCGCGGCTGCGCAGCAGTTCCTCGGCGGCCACGTTCTGGTGGCGTTCCTCGGTGCCCGCGTCGACCGCGGCGGAGAAACCGGGCGTGTGGGAGGCGAAGTGGTGGTACGCATCCGGCCCGAAGACGGCGTAGGCGGCGGCCGCCTCCTCGGGAGCGTACGGCTCGGTCCGGTGCGCCGGGTCGAGATGCGCGTGACGCGCCCGCGCCTGACGGACGACCTGATCGCCCCGCTCCGTCCGTACGGGCAGCCGCAGCGCCGCGGGCTTGTCGTCCGGCATGGTGAGCGCCCAGGCGACCACGACCATCGCGATCGCCGTCCACATCGCCACCAGGTTGAACCGCCAGTGCAGGAAGAGGAACACCACCAGCGCGGCGAGCGGCAGGCTCAGCGCGGCAACCGTCCAGGACCACACGGGGCGAGGCGCCCGGAAGTCGACGTACACGCCTCTGCCTCGTAAGTACCCCTCTGCCAAAAGGCCTTGGGCGATCGGGTGCATGACGACGTGCGGGTTCGCCGAGGCAGGGTTGCGGTCGTACGCAAGGGACCAGATCTTCTGCTCAGTGTCCGACGTGGGGGGCGCGGGCCACCGGCCACGGACGATCGGGCGCTGCAGGGTTGGCTTGCCGTCGCGCGCCGTGCCCGGCTTCAGGACCCCGCGTGCCACCATGTCGACGAGCACCGTCCAGAACGCGCTCTCGGCCTTGCCGTCCCCCTGGACGAGGACGGCGACAGCGGCGAGCCCCAGTCGGAGGTCTTCGTCAGGTATGGCGTCGGCGGGATCCGGTTTCGCGGCCTCGTAGCGCGCCAGCGCCTCCGCGACGGCCTTCGCGCGAACCCTGTCGTCGAGCGCCATGGCTCCCGCCACGAGGGCTGCGTAGCCCAGGACGTAACCGGCCCAGGCCAGCCAAGTGATCATCCCGACAGTGTCAAGGTCATGCCCTGGGAAGGGCAAGAGGCCGGCACGCCCACGGACACCGGGCTGAGGCCCGGTGCCAGATGTGGGAGACCCGTACGTGAGGGGTCGTGCGCATTCGCCATGGTTCCACCGGGCGAGCAGGATCAGGCTCACCGGGCTTGTGAGGTGGACCGGCAGGCGCACCGCGAAGGGACCCCGTCGTACACGGACGGGTCCACGACCGGGAGCGGTGCTCTGGGTGCGGCCCTCCGGGGTGGGTGTCCTCTTCGTCCTCGCTCGGCTAGGGCCGGCGGTCGAACCGTCCGACCTGACCGAGGCTCTCGGCTCCGAGTGCCCCCGGGTGTCGGCGTACGCGCCAATATGCTCGGCTGCCTGGCCCGTCGAGACCCTGGTCACCTCCAGCCAGCGGCGCGAGGTGAGTCGGATGATGTCCGAAGCCAGGGGCCCGGCCCACGGTCACGCAGGTGCGCTCCGGTGCGGAGAGGCTGACCGCCATCGTCGGCGCGCGGCGCCCGCCGACCGGGACAAGGCCCGGCGGCGGCAACGCCCCCTTCCACGGCCCCGGCGCGCGCCAGGGCCGCGCCAGGCAGTCCCGCGAAGGCCCGCAAGACGGCGGAGGCCCGCGCGGCAGCCCCGGGTCGGCAAGGGCCGCTGACGCCGGATCGGCGGTGCCTCGCCTCCCCTTCGCCGATACCCGGGCTCAGCGGCGGCCGCGGAGCCTCCGTACCAACTGCCGGGCCTGAGCGCGGCGGCGTGGGTCGGCCGCGGACCGGCGTACCTGTTCGATCGTGCGCTGCCCTTGTGGGCTTCTCATGAATGCCTTGATGCGTGCGACGATTCCGGCCACATGACCCCCTCCGCTTGGATGATCCGCTCTTCTGAGGCACCGATGTCTTCTCGACTGCCCGGTGACTGACGGTCCATCCCAACCCCCGGTGGCCGGAAATCGTTTGTGTGTGCAACAGTCACCGCGAACCGTCGTCTACCAGACAGGAACGTCATGGCTACCTCCAAGAAGTCGAACCGGCACAGACCCGGCACCCTTCTCCGTGCGACCGTGATCAGTGCCCTTGCCCCCGTCCTCGCGGTGGTGCTCACGGCCTGCAACGGAGACGGGACCTCGACGGCAGCCCCCGCCGGCGGGAAGACCACTACGGCAGGGTCGGCCGGCAGCGCGCAGACCGCTTCCCCGTCGGCCGGCGCCAAGCCCGCGGACCAGTCCACGACGGGCACCGGCAACGCCGGTTCGTCACAGTCCGCGGCTCCTCAGCCCGCCCCCTCGGCGCCCGCACCGGCCGACCCGATCGCCTCCGCGAGTACGGACGGGGACGACGGTTGCGACCACAAGATGCCCATCTCACCCGACGAGGTGGCGGTCTACCGTTACACCCCCGAGGGGGGGTCCCTGAGCCTCATCGTCAAGTACGGCAACTGGGGTTGTGCCCCCGCGGACTCCGACGGCGCGCCGTTCGAGACGGTGGGCAAGGAAACCTACATGCCCATGGACCAGGCGGCGTACATCACCGTCACCACCCCCATCGTGGAGAGCACCGAGAACCAGCACATAGGCGTCCAGGAGTTCCTGGACTGGCTGGATGCCAACCCGAACAGCGGACTGGTGTTCCAGTACCACCTGGGCGCCGACGGGGTGATCGACCGTCTGGACGAGGAGTTCACTCCCTGAGCGACGACGCTGCGGTCCGTGCCCGGAGGCCAGGTGCTCGCCGCCCGGAGGTGGACGTTCAGGGCGTCCGGGGCGGCGAACCTCCGTACAGGAGTCAAGTCCCGGCTTACTGGGGCTGTGCAGCGCTGTGTCGCCGGGCCGGACGGTGGTGACGAGCACCGCTTCCCGCGGACCGTGGTGTGTTCGGGGTCTGAGGAACATCCGGTGTCAGAGGGCGGTCCGTGAGTTGATGTCCGTTTCTGTGTGAGGCAGGGACAGGGCCGCTCACGTGGAGGGGGAGAGCTGCGCACGCATCCATTCGGGATCGGGGTTGACGTGCGGCTGGCCCGCCACCATGACGGTCGGCACGGTCTCGTCGCCGTCGTTGGCTGCCCTCACCGCCGTCGCCCCAGCCGGGTCGCGCCAGATGTCGACCCAGTGCAGTTGATTGGCGCTGCGGCCCAACCGGATCCGCAGGCGCAGGCAGTACTTGCAGCCGGCCCTCCAGTAGACGATCGGTCGGCCGTCGACCGCGCTGCGGCGCTGAGCCTCCATCGCGCTGATCGACCGGGGGAACGCCAGCGGCGAGTTCAGCCCCGCAAGCAGGACAAACATCAGCAGTAGCAGGGGAACAGCGGCGCCGGGAAACCCCCTGAGCGCCCACGCGGTCGCAACGAGCGAGCCGCAGACCAGGAACAGATCGGCAAGATCCATGCGCGCGTCATGATGACGCAGGCTATCGGTGGCGCGTGAGAGGGAAGCGTGCGTTGGTGTCCATTTCCAGCTGGTCAGGACCAGGGCCGCTGGCCGCGGTGCTCGGCCGCTACTCTGTCCCGACCTGGACGGGCTGCCGCTGGCGACCGAGCCGGCCGCGTCCCGGCGGCGCGTCCTCAGCGTCGATCAGGTGGCGGACCGGCTGGAGAACCGGTTCGCGCTGCTCACCGGCGGCGACCGCACCGCCCGGCCGCGGCAGCGCACGCTGCGGGCGGCGGTCGACTGGAGCTACGAGCTGTGCACCCCGGCCGAGCGGCTGCTGGGGAACCGGCTGGCCGTCTTCGCCGACAGCTTCGCCCTGGACCCTGCCGAGGGCGTCTGTGAAGGCGATGGCATCGCTCCGGAGGAGGTGCTGGACCTCCTCGAGCGGCTGATCACCCAGTCCGTCGTCCTGCCCACCGAAGCCGAGGACCAACCCCGCTACCGGATGCTGGAGACCATCCGGCAGGACGGGCGGGAGCGGCTCGCCGAGTCCGGTGAGGAGGAAAGGCTGCTGCGGCGGCACCGTGACTTCTTCCTCGCCCTCGCCGAGCGCCTCGCTGAGGGGTAATTCGGCCCCGGCCAGCAGGAGGGCCTGCTCCGGCTGCGGGCCGAACACGGCAATCTGCTGGTAGCACTGGACTGCGGCGGTGACCCGCAGACCGTGCTGGCGCTGGCCGCGGCGCTGCGCTTCCACTGGTGCGTCAGCGGATATCTCGGCGAGGGGCGCCGCGTACTCGACCGGGTGCTCGCGGCCGCGCCCGAGCCCACCCCGGCCCGGGCACGGGCGTTGTGGGTCGCCGCCTGGGTGGCCGTGCTGCAGGGCGATCTGGCGGCGGCCCACCGGTGGCTGGAGGAGGCCGACGAGCTGGGAGAGCGGCTGGGGGACCCGGTGGTGCGCGCGTATGTTCAGACCCTCCGCGGCTCCTCCGCGTTGTTCCGGGCAGCTGGAGGATGCCGTGTCGTGGTTCGAGGGCGCGGTGGCCGCCCACACGGCGCTGGGCGAGGAAACCGGAACGGTCTTCACCCTGTTCCAGCTGTGCGTAGCCCACACGGCCCTCGGGGACCCGCGGGCCTTGGAGACCGGCAGGCACGCGGTCGCCCTCGCCGAGGCGCACGGGGAGCAGTCGGGCCGTGCGCAGGCACTCTGGGCACTTGCCCATGCCGCCTGGGCACGCGGCGACAACGAGGAGGTCATGGCACTGACCCGTGCCTCGCTCCAAGCCCAACAGGGCTTCAACGAGTACGCGGGGACCGCCCTGACGCTTGAGGTGCTCGCCTGGGCCGTCGCCTCCGGCGGCGACGACGAGCGGGCGGGACGGCTGCTGGGCGCCATGCGGGCTCTGTTGCGGAACCTCGGGACGACCCCAGAGGCGTTCGGTCCCTATCGGGCCGAACAGCACGCGCGGTTCGAGGAGGCGATCGTACGGGCTCTGGGCCCGGCCGCGTACGAGAGCGCCCTCGAGGAGGGCGCCGCCCACGACACCCCGGCCCGGGCCATCGCCTATGCCCTGGAGACCGGCACCGAGCACCGGCACCGAGCAGATTGCGCCGGCCCCCGCCACGAGCCCTGCCCCCGCCACGGGCGCAGCCACGGGCTCGCTGACCCTCCGGGAGCGGCAGGTGGCCGCGCTGGTGGCCCAGGGGATGAGCAACCGGCAGATCGCCGCCGAGCTGGTGCTGTCGCCGCACACGGTCGACAGCCACATCGAGAACATCCGGGCCAAGCTCGGCTTCGGCCGCCGTACCCAGATCGCGGCCAGGTGGGCAGCGAACCAGCCACGCTCCGAGAACCCGTAGAAACACCCGGGGGATGGGTGGGGGGAACCCGTAGAAACACCCATGGTCGGGGGGCGGCCGGGGAACGATGCTTCTCGCCATGACGCACCGCACACCGAGGCGGAAGCCTCGCCGCGACACCTTGGGACTCCCCTGCCAGGCCATTCCCGAGCCCCAGCTAAGCGCCCGCCCGGCCGGGGGCGGCCGGATCCCCGCCGGGCACTCACCGACCAGCCGGGGCCTCCCCCGGCGCACCGACCTGACTCGGCCTGCCTGAGCAGTTCACCGGTGCCTCCTGGCGGTCACGTCCAAAGGCACCTCGTGAACCCGGCTGCCATCCCCCTTGGCGTCCGGCCCGGCCGATGCGGAAGTCAGCCGAAAGGTTCTGTCCCTCAAGTGGACAGCCGTGGCGGACGCACATTCTCTGTTCGCCCTGTATCAGAAGGATGAAAATGAGATCAGCTATGAGATCGATACGCCTTGCCAGGTGGGTGACCGGGGCCGCCGTTGTCGCGGCGACCCTGGGGGCACCGGCCTCCTCATGGGCGGCCGACGAGCCGGCTACGGCATCGGTGAAGGAGCCGAGCCAGGCGCAGTGGAAGCAGCTCGACGCGGTGCACAAAAAGCACTCTTCCCTCGGGGTCTTCGACGCCAAGGACGGCTCCGGCCCGCTGCTGACACTGCCCGCCGGCACGTCTGCCGCCGAGAAGGACAAGGTTCTGGCGGACATCCCGGCGGGGATGAAGGTCAAGGTCAAGGTCAGCCGGTTCCACAAGGGCGAGACAGACAAGATCGCGGACGAGGTGGGAAGCGGGAAGTGGAACAAGGACGCGAGAAAGTACGGCCTCGGCGCGGCCTATGACGCCGACACGGACAAGGTGATGGTCAACACCGACGCTCCCGAGTCCGTCACGGCATCACTGAAAAGCCAGTACGGCGACAAGATCGAAGTATTCCGGTCACGCTTCGAGGAACAGCTTGGTCGATACAACGACAGCGCCCCCTTCTGGGGCGGAGACTCGATCCATACCGCCAGTTGGGGCAACTGCACGAGCGGATTCAAGGTTCATGTGGTCGACCCCGAAACCGGCCAAGCGACCGATATGATGACCACCGCCGGACACTGCTACTCCCTGAACGAACGCGTCCTGGGCGCGGACGGCAAGTGGATGGGGTGGGTCAAGAGGTTCGGTCCAGCCGATCTCGAAGCATTCGTCGGCTACACGTACGACCCCTTCATCTGGACGGGCGGCACTCCCGGCAGCACCTCGAATCTGCCAGTTCACTCCCTGTCGGGGATGTACTACGGCATGCACGTCTGTGTGAGCGGGCAGACGACGTTCAACCACTGCGGCCACCCCGTCACCGCTACCAACTACGGCTTCAACTGGACGGACCACAGCGGTCACACCCACTGGAACTCCACTACGTGGGGTTTCGTGTTCGGCCCGGGCGGGACCAACTACCCCCGCTACGACAACGGCAAGCTCACCGAGGCCGGTGATTCGGGTGCTCCAGTTTATGTGGCGGGGAGCAGCACCGCAGCCGCCGCCGGCACCCTCAGCGGCATCGTGGAATGGAAATGCGACCCTTGCACTAACGGGACGCAGTGGCGGATGTACGGGGTCAAGGCGCAGTTCATATACGACTCTTGGCACGGCAGCATCAGCATGAATTAGAACCGGTCGCGGCCGCCTCCCGCCATCTCTCACGGCCTGGGGGGCGGCGGGCCGCGGCCGGTGCGGTCTGCGGATTGAAGGGTGCCGGTCGCCCCGGATGGGGCGGCGGCACCCGGTCCTGGCGCTCTTCCCGTTCGCCACTCCGTTCCCTCCTCGCGCAGTCCGCCGGAGCACCGACTCCCGACGTCCCGGCGTACCCGCCTCGACTCGCCGCCCCACGGGCAGCACCACACATCCTGGAGATTCATTCCATGTCCCCCACCTCCGCCTTCCCTGCCCCGATGGACCAACATGCCGAGCCCGGCGACCGTGCCGCCGCCAGGCTCGGCCGGTGGATCACGTCCGGAACCGGCTACCTGGCCGTCCTGACCGCTGTCGGTGGCCTGTTGGTCGTCCTCGCCTACGCCATCGGCGGCTGGCACATCACCGCAGAGACAGTCCAGGTCACCGGTAAGGATTTTTCCTGGCTGCGCCCTGACAGCTGGGGTCTGTCGCTGCTGCAAACCGGCAATCTCACCGTCGACGGCCTGGGTCTGGCCGTCGCCGTGTACGTCGCCTACGGCATCGCCGGCCGTGTCGCGCTGGTCCCCGCCTTCGTCGGCGGCGTGGCCTCGGCGAGCCTTCACACCGGCTACCTGGGCGGCCTCGCCGCCGCCGTGCTCGCCGGTGCCACCACCCGAGCGCTCTGCAAGATCACCGTTCCGGCCAGGTGGCGCCCTCTGATGACCAAGGCGGTCATCCCGCTGCTGGCTGCTCTCACCACGGTCGTGTTCTTCTCCGCGATCATCTCCCCCCGACTCGACTGGCTCAGCTTCTGGCTGTACCAGAAGCTGGTCGATCTGGAACTCACCGACGAACGCCTTGCCCTCGGCCTGGTTCTCGGCCTCATAGCCTGCTGCGACTTCGGCGGGATCTTCAAGAAGATCGCCTACGCCTACACCCTCGCGGGCTTGAGCTCCTACGTCCCCTCCCCGGCTCACATGACCTTCATGGCCGTGGTGGTGGCGGCCGGCATGGCCCCAACGCTGGGCCTGTCACTGGCCACCGTGGTACGCCGCAGGCTGTTCACCGAGGCCGAGCGCAACTACGGCAAGGTGGCCTGGCTGCTCGGTCTGATCCCCGTTCCCGCTGCGGGGGTTCCCTTCGCACTGCGCGACCCGCTGCGGGTGATTCCGGCCACCATGGCCGGCGGCGCCGTCACCGGCATGCTGACCATGACCTTCGGCTCCACCATGGCCGTCCCCTACGGAGGCGTCTTCGCCGCCGACCAGCTCGGCAAGCCGCTGCTGTTCGCCGCCGCCATCGCCGCCGGCGGGCTCGTCACCGCAGGAGTCACGGTCGCCCTGAAGAGCCTGCGCCGCACCGCACCGGCCTCCGCGACCGCCGACACCACGGCCACCCGCCCAAAGGTTCCCGTTGCCGTCTGAGCCCCCTCGGGCATGCCCTACGCGCCAAGCACCCGTGGCAAGCCGCGCCTACCGCCCACTGCCACCGTCTTCTCCTCCACCCACAGCACCCGCCCCTTTTCCGATGGAACGGCGGCACCCGAGAGAAACGCCTGCCGCCAGCTTTCCGACCGGCGCTGTGAAAACCGGCAGGGAGCGGCCGGGCCCGCAGCGGCCCGGAGCTTGAAAACGCCGCACCGACCGAATTCCCCGCAGGATGGGGAGCCGCGTCGCCCAGGGGCCCCGAGCGAAAACCTGGGTTAAGAAAAAGCAGAACTGATGTGAGCCGAGAACGTCTCATGCGTCGATGAACTGGGCCCAACAACAGGAAGCTGGCCAGCTTTCCCGGGATATCCAGAAATCGGCTCGGTGACCATCATTCACCGATGTGCCCCGGATCAAATATCCGCGGCCTGAAAGAACACGGCGAGGTTGAATAAATGAAGCGAAAGACGTTCAGAACGCTCCTGGTGGGCGGCCTCCTGTCTGCGTCACTCGCGGCGGGCATCGCCCCGTCGTACGCAATGATCGACGACCCCACGAACGCGGGGATCAGCGAGGCCGACTGGGCTTCGTTCGTACAGCTCGGTGACTACAACGGCGCCCTCGCCGAGTTCGTGGACGACGACGGCGTGCCGGAGATGTTGTTCCCCAAGGGATCGACCGCCCCTGACCATCTGCAGTATCCCGCGGGCTGGCGGCAGCCGACCACCTTCGGCCTCTACGCCGCGTGGGACAGCAAGTTCACCAGCTTGAACGAGATCTCGGCGGTCGAGGACGACGCCGTCACGAAAATAGGGAACGCCGGTTACCTCGCCGGAGCAGGTTTCAACCCGGAAGAGGACACCGTGGAGGTGACCACCCTTGCCCCGTCATCGGTCACCGCTCCGCTGGTCACCACCTATGGCCTCAAGATCACCATCGTTGCGGGGAACTTGACCGCACAGTCGGACGGCGGTGCCACGTCACACGGTTCCACGAAGAAGCACTCCGCCAAGAAGCACGCCAGGAAGCACTTCGCCCAGAAGCACGCGTCCGCCAAGCCCGTCAGGAAGGCACCCACACCCACACCCACACCCACTGGAAAGTAATTCTTTCGGCAGCCGATCCCAGGTGACCCGTTCACTACGGTACTTACCGGCCTGCCGAGAGCGACCCCCTCGTGCGCACGTCCCGTCGAGCGGATACTGCGTCCACGAGGGGGCGTTTTCCTCTTCAGGTCCGAGACAGAATGCTTTCCGTCAGCGTGGGCCGTACCCCCGGCGCCGCATCACCGATCTGATGATCGCCTCGATCGCCATCACCGAGGGCCTCCCTGTGCACGACGAACCCGGACAACTTCAAGGGTCTCCACGACCTGCTCGAGGTCGTCCCCGTCACCCGCCCCAAGGTGCTGCACGACCGGTAGGAGGGCCCACTGGCAACCGGTCCGCCCCTGGTAGAGGACGGCGTCCACGATCTCCCGCATGTCGTAGGCGCCCTGATGACCGCTGACCGAGCGGTGCCGGTCCTTCCAACGCGGTGATCACCGGCTCGATCAACGACCGCTGCTCGTCCGACAAGTCACTCGGGTACGGCTTGCGTTCACTCACCCGGTCACATCACCAGATCACCAACCGCGGACCGGCAGAGTCCGCCCCGCCGCCACACCATCAGGCGACAACGGATCCACTCAAAGACTCACGAACCGCCCACTCACATCGTGCGCTGAGCGTTCGTCGCCCTGGTGGGCGGCCGACGGGGCACCGGCGGCGGGACCGGTGTGAAGTTGTTCCACGGACAACGCCCTATTATCTGCGCGAACTTGGTGCGTCACCTGCGGTGACGTTCTCAGGGCCGTGCGTGAAGCGGCCCTGTGATCCATGGCAAGGGGGAAGTAGTGCCCGCCGTCGTGCAACTGCCGGCCGGGAAGGCGTTGACCGCCCGCGCGGCGGCCGACGCCTTCCTCGATTCGCTCCGCAACCCGAACACCGTCCGCAGCTATGGAGTCGGCGTCGGCAAGACCGCCGAGCGGATCGGGGAGGGCCGCCCGCTGGGGTCGGTCGCCGACGACGAGATCGGCGAGGCCTCCACACCCTCGCCGCAGCCATCGACCGAGACCGCGATGCCGTCCTCGCTGGCCTCAGAGACACAGTTCTACGATCTCAGTTCATGACGACTCCCGACTGCTACACATGCGGCAAGGAAGCAGATTTCGACAACCTTCCACCACGCGAGTGCGTGGTGTATGACCAGCACTGGCGGGTGGCCCACGCCTTCAACACCGCGGTGCCCGGCTGGATGGTGCTGCTGCCTCGGCGCCACGTCGCCGCGGTTCATGACCTCACCGGCGCTGAGGCATCTGCCCTAGGAGTGTGGCAGGTCAAGCTCTCCCGGGCTCTCCGGAGCGTGACTGGTTGTGCCAAGACCTACGTCGTCCAATTTGCCGAAGCCGAGGGTTTCGCGCACGTGCACTTCCATATCGTTCCGCGCATGGCAGATCTGCGACCAGAGCATCGCGGGCCGGGCATCTTCGAGCTGCTTCGGCGACCAGAGCGGGAGCGAGTAACGGCTGACCAGGCAGACCAGCTAGCCCACTCGCTCCGAGCTCAACTTTATGGGCACCCGAACGCTCAGTAACCAGATCACGGAATCTGAGCCGGACCCGACAAGCGACAGCACCAGGCTCGGTGTCAGGTGGGTTCAGTGGGCGAAGAGCGTGCTGGCGAGCAGCACGTGGGTGGCGGTGCCGCCGAGGATGCTCAGCAGTGCGTTGCGGCGCCACACATGCAGGCCGATGGTGAGGACAACGGCCCCGAGCGGCGCTGTGCCGCGGGCTTCGGTCACTGGCAGGTCATGCAGGCAGTAGACGACCAGGATCACCATGACGCCGGCGGGCATGCGGGTGCTGAGGTACTGGACGGTGCCGCTTTCACGCAGGGGTGTGAGGGCGGCGAAGGGCAGGGCGCGCAGGGCCCAGGTGACGGCGGCGGCGACGAGGACGGCGGCGATGGTGTAGCTGGTGTCACGCATGGTGGGGCTTCCTGGAGGTGGTGAGGTGGCGGGCGAGGAGGGCGGTGGTGAACAGCGTGAAGGCGGCCAGGAGCATCTGGCCGGGGAAGAGGAGCCGGGCGGACAGGGCGCTGAGCACGGCCAGGACGGGGGTGGGCACGTCGCCCCGCAGGTCTCGGACGGCGTCGAGTGCGAGGACGGTGAACAGGGCGGTCAGGGCGAAGTCCAGGCCGGTGACGCTGTCGGGGATGAGGGAGCCGAGCAGGGCGCCGACGGTGGAACTGCCCGCCCAGTACAGGTGCAGGAAGAACTGCAGCCACAGGATGCGGCGGCTGGACCAGGTGCGCGCCCGCTCGCCGGTGGTCAGCGCATACGCCTCGTCGCACATCGCGTAGGTGCTGTACGCCTTGCCGAGACGGCCCTTCACGCGGTGCAGGGGGAAGGACAGCGTGTAGAAGACGTGCCGGACGTTCACCAGCAGCGCGGAGACCGCGATCGCCGCGAGCGGTGCCGAGGCCGTGACCATGCCGATGAGCAAGAACTCGAACGATCCGCCGAAGACGAGCGCCGCGGACAGCCCCGCCCACCACCAGTCCAGACCCGACTGCGTCACCAGCGCCCCGAAGGCGAGGCCGAGCGGCAGGAAACCCAACCCGACTCCGGCGGAGTCCTTCAACGCCGCGCGCGCCCCGGACCGTGTCGAGGGTGGAGGAGCGGGAACGGGCCGAGGCCGGTCCTCGGCGCCTACATGAGTGCTATCCATGTGTGGAATTTTAGGATGAATCGCACCTCACATGGTTGCCACTTACCGCTCTATGATCATGTAGTGAGCAATGAAATTACCCTCGACGCCATTGATCGCGACATTCTGTTTCACCTGCGCCAGGACGGGCGGCTGACCAACGTCGAGCTGGCCAAGCGTGTCGGTCTGACCCCACCGCCCTGCCTGCGCCGGGTCAAGCGGCTGGAAGAGGCCGGCGTCATCACCGGGTACCGGGCCGTCATCAACCCTCAGGCCCTGGGCCGCGACCTGGAGGTCCTCATCGACGTCGAGATCTACGCCCAGGACCGCAAGAGCTTCCAGGACTTCGAGGACACCGTGGCCTCCTATGACGAGGTCATCGAGTTCCGCCGCATGTACGGGCGCCCCGACTACTTCCTGCGCGTCGCGGTCGCCGACCACGCCGCCTACGAAGCCTTCCTCACCGAAAAGCTCAGCGGCCTGCCCGCCGTACTTCGCCTCGAATCCCACCTGACCATGAAGAAGATCAAGACCAACGAGTAGAACGACGAGAAACCCACAGCCCCGTCAGAGCCCGGAAACGCGCCTCACCTCTGGAAGTGGGCGCTGGTGCTGCGAAGGACGCCCGCACCGGGCCCCCGCCGCGGTCAGGCGCGCGATGACTTCGTGCTGGAGACCGTCTACTGGGACGCCCGCACCGCCCGTCTCCTGCCCCGGCCGCTGCGCGGCCGTATCCGGTGACCGATGTTCTTCACCCATCGCCGCCCCGGCCCGGGGAAGGTCGTCAGCCCCGCGACCTGCGCCCGGCCACCGGCCTGGCCCGCCTCCCCTACGGCCAGCCCCGCACCCTCCTCGACGAGCACACTGATGAACAGTCTGCTCGCACCTGGCGACAGCCGCCGGTGCAGGGGCGGTACTGCCGAGACCGGTGCGTATCCGCGTCCGCATCTCCCCGGTCCGATGCGGGCCGTGGTGGGGACTGCGGCACTTGCTATGCTGTATCCAGCGGCCTTCGGCGCCCCAAGTTGGGCGCGCGAAGGCTTTTTTCATGCCTTCTGACACATCCGCCTACGACACTCCACCCACCACCTACCGTGACCTGCTCCGCAACCGTGAATTCGTCGGCCTGTACGCCGGCTTCACACTGTCGGTCGCCGCGAGCACCATGTCGGGCTTCGCGCTCGGCACGCTGGTCAACCAACAGACCAAGTCCCCGTTCCTGACCGCCGTGAGCATGTACGGCGCCACCTTCGCGACGGTTCTCGGTGCGCTGACACTGATGTCGGTCGCGGACGGAAGCCGTCCCCGCCGGACCCTCGTCGCGCTCCAGTGCGTCTCGCTCGTAGGTGTTGCCGCACAGGCGGTTCCAGGGCTGCCGCTCGCCGCCCGGTTCGGTCTGCTCCTTGTACTGGGGTTCTTCCAGTCCCTGGGAACGGGCGCACGGATGGGGCTGCTCGCGGAGGTGGTGCCGACCTCCACCCATGCACTGGCACGTTCCCTGATGAACATCACCTCGGGAGGCATGGCCATCCTCGGCTACGCCATCGGCTCCGTACTGCTGCGGTACCTGAGCCCGCAGGAGGTCTTCGCCGTGGCGACAGCACTGACCGGCGGTGGATCGATCATTGTGGCGGTGACGGTCCGGGAACGCTCGATCCGTCTGACCCGTCGCCCTGGACTCCGCCAGACCTGGACGACGAACATCGAGCTCTTCTCCCACTCCGGCCAACGCGCGCTGCTGCTGAACCTGTGGGTCCCCAACGGTCTGATCGTTGGCTGCGAGGCGCTGTTCATCTCCTACGCCCCCTGTCACGCCGGCGTCTTCCTGGCCGCCGGATCAACAGGCATGCTCTTCGGTGACCTTGTGGTCGGGCGGCTGTTCACCGCCGAGCAGCGACGCCGCTACGCGTTCGCCCTGCGACTGCTGCTCGCCGCCCCCTTCCTGCTGTTCGCCGTCCACCCGCCCGTGCTGGTGGCGACAGCCGCGGTGTCCATCGCCAGTGCCGGCTTCGCTGCCACCCTGCCGCTTCAGGAGCAGCTTCTGGAGTTGACCCCTGATCCGGTCCGTGGCCAGGTCCAGGGAGTTGAGTCCGCCGGCCGGATGACGTGGCAAGGTATCGGGGCCGTGATCGCCGGCGGCATTGCTCAGCACTTCACATCTGGCACAGCCATCACCTTTGTGGCCGCCGTATCCATCGCCATCACCGTCTTCTCCCGGCCCTTCGTGGTCCGCGCCCGAGCCGTCCACCTCCAGGCGGCCGCTGCATAGAGTTCCCACGACGGTGCGAGCGGCGGGCGCGGCCAGACGCGCCCGCCGCGTCTCGCTACTCGTCGACAGTGTCCGGGGGACGGAGGGTCGCATTCCGCCGGGCAGGTGGGGGAGAGCGGCCCTTCGGGGCCGTTGGACTTGGCTGGGTCGAGGGTTCCGCAGCTCCTGCAAGTGTGCTGGGGATCGCGGAGAAGTTGGCGAAGCCGACGTAGACGATCCTTGTGCGGCCGAAGCCGATGCCGCTGCTCTTCTTCTCATGGAGGCTCTGTTCCTCTCCCGCGACTGGCCTGACTTCCAGGCACTGGCCGCCCGCCCGGCCCGGATACCCACCGCCTGGGACCGGGCCGACTTCGTCCTCACCGACGAGGTGGCGGGCGACCTGGCGGCCCTGCTCGAACACCTCGGCTGCCGCCCGGTGGTGGCCGTCGGCCACTCCATGGGCGGACAGGCGGTCAACCTTCTCGCGGTACGACACCCCGAGCTGGTCCGCTCGGTCGTGGCCCTGGACCCGGCCCACGGCGCGCACGGCGCCGAAGTGGACGGCATCCCGGGCGATTGGCCGCCTACCGGAAGCGAGGAGCCCGCGCTGCCGCGGACTTCGTCGCAGGGGCCTTCTCCGCACAGGCCCCGCCCGGGCTGCGTACCGCCCATATCCGCACCATGCTCGGCACCCCGGACCATGTCATCGCCCAGGCGTACGCCGGCATGTACACGGAACCGGACGCCGTCGGCCTCCGCCCGCACAGTGAGGCGTATCTGCGCCGACGCCTGCGGCCGGCCCTGACGGTGTGGACCTCGGCCGGGGCGGCCGCCTGGGAGCGGAGCACGCTGCACGTGCCCGGCCCCCGCGTGGACCAGTGGCCCGGGGTCGGGCACTACCTGCACGAGGAACGCCCCGAGCGATCCACACGGCTCATCGCGGAGTGGGCGGATTCGGTGTGAGCCGCTCCGCTGGCGGCGTACCGCTCCCTTTTGCCGCTGTCCGCGTTCAGGAGAGCTCGGCGAGGTCTTCCTCGGTGAGGAGGCCACCAGCCAGGCCCGAGTAGGGCGGTCAGGGGCAGGAGCCGATGGTCAGGCGCACGAGGAGGCCTGGGCCCACCGGCGTCTACCCGCCGGCGGCCGCGCCGTTCATTGCCGGGCCCAGGTCCGCAGGGGTGGACGTGGCGTTCGGCGGCGGGGGAAGGACGACCAGCGGCTGACCGGCGGGCGGGACCGGCGGAGTCATGTCCGACTTGGGTAGGGTTGGCGGCTTGGTCTGATTGAACAGCGTGGTGTCGAAGTCGACCAGACCGGTCTTCTCCATCACCGTGATGTGGTCCAGGACGGTGTCGTTGGCCTGGTCGGCCAGGGCGCGCACCAGGGAGTTCTTCGTCGTCGAGCGGACCTTCGCCACGGTGTTGAAGATGGAACCGTGCGTCATACGCAGGATGTTGGCGAAGTCGATGTCGAACTGCTTGCCCTGGGACGTCTTCAGTGTGGTGACGAACCCTTCCTGCTGAGGGCTGGCCACGTTGGGCAGGACGACGTTGAGCATCGGTGCGATCTTGCGGCAGGTCTCGTCCAGCGCCGCGTGTCCGTCGACCAGGTGCTCGCTGGCGGTGCGAACGGCCTTGCTCTGCCCCTTCTCCAGCCCGATCAGTCCGACCGGATGCTCCCAGAGGCCGGCCGCCCGCACCGCCACCACGAAGGCCCGGTCGCTCTCGGTGAAAGGTCCCCACTGGGTGTTGGCGATGAGCCGGTCGGACGAGGTGGACACGGTGGTCAGACCGAGCATCGACGGGTAGGCGAGGGCGCTCACTGTCAGGGTCAGAGCGCCGCCCACGACAAGAGTGCCCACGATGTTTCGCGAAAGCCGCACTGTTCCTCCTGTGGGTCGAGATACCTGTTCAGTCACTCATCGCCCGGCGGGGCGGTCCAGGACGAATACGTGCCGGGTGCCGTTCGGGCTCACCGATTCGGCAAAAATATTCAAGAGGGAGCAAAGAAAGCCCCGTTACCGGTCGCCCCCGCCCGACTCCGCGCCGCCGACGAGACATGCGGCCGGCAGGCCGTTCAAGCCATTGACGTCGTTGTTCATTCGGGCACGGCCGGCGGGCAGCCTGCCCCGCGCACGTCCGGACATCGGCGGCGACCGCGTGCGTGGCCCCGGGACAGCAGCGGTCCGTCCTGCTACTGGTCGTCGGCCGGCAGAGCTACCGGATCGGACCACGCGAGCACCGCCCGGACGAGAGCATCACCCTGATCGAAGGGGCAGCCCGTCCCGTCCATCGCCAGCCGAACCCACGGATGCACCGACCTGAAGCAGACCGGTGGACCCGTGCGTCCAGGCCGCAGAACGAAGCCGGTAGGGCCGGGCGCGAGACTCATGCCGCTTCTCCACACCGTGGTGAGCTTCCGCGCCGACCGTACCCTCCTACTCAAGGAGACATACTCCGCCCTGGCGGTGGGGGACAAGCGTTGGAGCGAAGCAGCACAGGGCGGTCGTCAGGAGCGATGAGTAGTTGTCGCAGACGATCGCAATGCGTACGTCCAAGGGGTGCAGCGAACGCAGGGGGCGGCGGAACTCCAGGAACTCCGACCTGTTCTGGGTCATCGTGATGTGCCCGGGGTGGAGGGGCTGCTGCCTGTGCGCCGTGTGCCGTGTGCGGGAGCGATGTCAACGGCCCCGCACAGCGGGCGAGAGATCGCTGGAGAGCCGGGCGGAGATCTCACCCGAGGAGCGGGCGGTGCTGCCCGTCCGAATCCTCGACGATCCTGCAGCGCGCGAGGACGAGAAGTCCGACGCCGCGATGTACCTGGAGGACTTCTCCGGCCCCCTTGTCGAATCGTGCCTGATCCGGATCATCCGCGCCGAGCATTTCACCAGCTGCTGGCCCAGGAGTGTGCGAAGTCCCGGCGACGGACGAGGTCTTCGGCATCCTCGCCACCCGCGCCCCGTGACCGGGGAGCACGCTCGTCTGCCACACACATATCGAAATGCAGCTCGTGGCAGCTGCCCAGCATGGTTATGTGACGATCATGTTCAGTATCACCGTGTCACGAACACTCACCGTTGCCGACGTGGTTGCCACATTCGTGGCATTGATCCCGCCTGGCCTGCAGTTGGTGGTTCAGCCGGACGAGGCTGGCATTGCGGATGACATGGGGGACCTGTGGATACGCCTGGTGGCCAACGAAGATCCGGCGTGGCCGCTCTCCCTGGATGTGCTGGGCAGGTACGACTGTGGACTTGGGCCGTACCCTGACCTCCGCGTCGCAGAGCACTTGGGAGTGCGACACGGCGTGGACGTTTTGTGTGGCATCGATCCGTCCTTGAGCGATGTCGACCCCCTGGATCCGTACTACCGGCTGGCTCTGATCGGCCGCCGGTGGTACCTGGCCAGCACTGCCGGCACGCGGCTCATGGGACCGTACACCGTGTATGACGCCGACGGAGTCCGGAAGGAGCCAGGCGACGAGCCCGTCAAGCTGATCCGGCCGGTCGTGGTTGACACCGCTGAGCAGTGATCAGGGGGCTGGCACCGTGGCCGTATGGGCGACCGTCCCGGGGCCGGTTTCAGCGCAAGGCTCATCCTCCAACTTGCCAAACGCCAGGGCTTTGAAGGGGTCGTCGCGGCCGTGAGTTCGCAGGCCAAGGCGGAGTTCCTCCGCGGTCTCGGCGTCGACGAAATCGTGACCTACGACAGCGAGGACTGGGGGGAGCCAGTCGACGTCGTCCTGGACGGAGTCGGTGGAGAGCTACTCCCACGCGCCCTCTCCGCCCTTGCGCCCGGCGGGCGACTCGTCTTCTTCAACTCGGGCGGCGGCACCGTTCCCGCCTTCGACCTCCCGGCAGGATCGAAAACCATCACCGGGCTCACCATGGCGAGGTTTGCCAACACTCACCGCGAGCTCTATGACCAGCATGGCGAGGAACTGTGGAAGCTGACCCTGTCCGGAAGGCGCAGGTGACCGCATTGAGCTGTCCCACGGGCGGCGAGATCCGACATCGACCTGCGTAGAGGACGTATCCCCTGACTATGCTGTCGGCGTATGGACGCGATCTTCGGGCTTCCGCCTCAATCTCCGCTGGCCGCGGCTGTTTCCGAGGACTGGGGTTTGCTCCCGCTGCGTGTCCCTATGGGTTGGAACATCGTCTACAACACCTTGATGGCCCGGCGCCTGCCGGATGGAAGTGTCGAGGTCAACGACTCCGAGGACCTGTACTGGGCGCGCACCGCACGACCGCCGTGGCTGACCGCTCAGGAGGCGATGCGCAAGGGTGGCTTGCAGGCCCGCGAGATCAACATCGACGCCGGCTGGTACCACGGTCACGGCTTCCGCGTTGTCGTCCTCGACCCTGACTGGGACCACGAAGGAGCCTCCTACACCACTTCCGACCTCGACGACTTCGTCGCCACCCTCGAAGGGTGGATGCGAATGATCACCGAGCGGGGAGAACTCCCCAAGTCCCGACCCAAGCGGTTGCGGCGGAAGTAGCCGATCCGCTCCTCGATGTCGCTCTTCTCGTGGGCACCCTCGACACCCGGGGCGGCAAGGAAAGCTCTCGAAGATCGCCTCCTGGTCGCAGGAGGCGAAGACGCGGTGGATGTGGCTTCGCCGAGTACCATATGCGGCGCCTCGCCCGACTCGGCCAGGATCTCGGACTTCCGGGCCGCGATCCAGTAACGGAACATCCCACGCTTGGCCGCCATCGCGTCAATGCCGACTGCGATCGGCATCAGATCACTTCGTCCAGCTCGGCCTGCATCTGCACCGCTTCGACGTCGCGGGCGACGGCTTGGGCGAGCAGCATCCGCAGCACGAGCACGATGAGCGCGACCCCCAGGATGGCCATGCCGATCCCGCCCATGATCACGGTGACGCCCGGGTCGTCCCGCTGGCCCGGCGCATTGACGGCGGTGACCGCGAACCATACGAGGGCGGCCGCCACGATGGCGCCGATCACGCCGTCCACGTACCGGAAGGCGGCATGGGAGAACACGGTGCCACGTCGCACCATCGTCACCAGCTGCCATACGCAGACCAGTGCGACCTGGGCCGCCACCATGCCCAGGGTCGTGAGCAGGCGCAGCGCCGTCAGCGGGAGCGTTCCGTCCTCCGGGTCGTTCCCGCTGACCAATGTCCACACCATCAAGGCCTGCACGAACACGGTGCCGGCGAGCACCACCGCGAGCACGGCGCGCAGCGCACGCACGGTCAGCTTTCCCATGACCCCTCCTTCTATCGAATCACGATGGAAAACTATCGATATTCGATAGGTTACGCAAGGGTGGGACGGAAGGTGGGTGGCCGTTCCCCACTTGAGACGCCGTTCGACTGAGCCGAAGTCCTGGCCCGAGTGCCGTGCCGGGTGCCGCCCACGGCAGGCCACGCTCGCGAACGTCGGGTGGGCCCTGAGGCGCCAGGGGGGCGGTAGCGCCGTTCTGCTCCGCTCCCTGCGTCAGCTCGTGGGGGGTGCTTGGCACAGTCTCTCGAGGCCTGGCCTGAGACGCCATCCGCTTACCGTGCGGCAGGCTTGATCAGTCGAACAGGGTTCCGGGTGATCTCTCGGTGGTCGGGGCATAGCGGCAGGGCCTCTTGGCAGCTCGGGGTTGCGATCCCAACCGAGCAGTACCAGGAGGCCCTGTTGTCGCAGTCTGTCGCGCTTGCGTCCGTGGAGTCCAACGGGCCGTCTCCTGCGTGTGACTGTCTCGCGCACAGGTTCGGCAACGCGGCGGACGGGCCGGGTGCGGTGTTACGGCTCCGACCCGACGGAGGCGGAGTGGCAGGTCCTCCGGCCGCTGCTGCCGGTCCCCGCGTGGCTTCAGGGACGGGGCGGGCGGCCGGAGGGCTATTGCCACCGCGTGATGCTGGACGCAGTCCGCCAAGTCGTCGACAACGGCGTCAAGTGGGTCAACCTGCCCTGTGACTTCCCGCCGTACCGGCGGGCGCACGCGTTCGCCCGCCGCCGGCAGGTGACGGGCTTGCTCGCCGAGCTCCACGACCGGGCTGCGCGGCAAGGTGCGCCAGAAGGAGGGCCGCGACGTGGACCCGGCGGCTGCCCGTCGTGGACTCGCAGTCAGTGCGGGCAGCAGCGAACATCCCGGGCTCCACGACCGGCTGGGACGGCGGCAAAAGGGTGGGTGGCCGCAAATGACACCTGGCGGTGGACTGCCTCGACCTGGTCCTGGCCGTCGCAGTGACCGCAGCGAACATGCAGGACTGGGACGCCGCAGTGCCTCTGTTCGAGCGGCTGCGCAGGCTCTACCTCTCCGTCCGGCTCGTCTGGGCGGACGGCGGCTATGCGGGGCGCCTGGTCGACTGGGCGGCCGAGAACCTCCACCGCACGCTCGAGACCATCAGACGCTCTGACGACACCACGGGGTCTGTGATGTGTCTGCGGCCTCGGGTCTCGGTGGTTCTCATGACTTCCCTTACTCGGTCTGGGGGGTCTTGAGGTGGGTGGCGAAGAAGGTCTCGATGCGGTGCCAGGCGTCTGTGGCGGCTTCCGGTTCCGGGCCGATGCCCATGACGCGGAACAGGGGGCGCAGGGGCCGGGGGCCGGCCTCCGCGTCGTTGAGGAAGGAGTGGCCTGCCTGCGGGTACTCCTTGACGTCGTGTACGACTCCGTGGCGGTCGAGGGTCTCGTTCAGGCTGGTGGCCGCCCCTTTCAGGGCGCGGTCCTTCCCGCCGTAGCTGGCGACGACGGGACAGGCGTCGGCGAGGACGTCCAGGTCCCTGGGAAGTCCCCCGTAGTTGACGGAAGCCGCGGCGTAGTCACCCCGTCCAGCCGTCATGAGGGCGAAGGATCCGCCGAGGCAGAAGCCGATGATGCCGACCGCGCCGGTGCAGTCGGGCTGGGCCGCCAGGTAGGAGCGGGCGGCTTCGAGGTCCTGGTAGGCGCGTCCGCTTCCGGACAATGCCGCGCGCATGACCGGGATCAGGCAGCGCCGTGCCCCGCCCTGCGTGTACAGGTCGGGCAGCAGTGTCAGATATCCGGCGCGGGCCAGGCGCTCGGCCTGGCGGAGCATCACGTCGTTGACACCGAATACCTCGTGTGCGACGACCACGCCCGGCCAGGGCCCTGGGCCCTCTGGTCGGACAAGGTGCCCGTTCAGTCTCTGTGAGCCCCCGGTCGGGGCGCTCAAGCCGCTCAGGTCAATTTGCTCAACAGCGGACATAACGTTTCTCCTGTGCAAGGGCTGGTGGGGGCACAATGAGGATGACTCGGAGGCTGCGGGCTCCGGGCTCGCCGTCGCCGCCAATGACTGCGCTGGCCATGCCCTACTCCTAGACTGTAAGCGGGGTCATGGCCCCGCTAAATATACGGGGCGCAAGCCCCGCTTTGCAAGGAGAGACAGATGGGAAGAAGGGCACCTCGCGCGGACGCGCTCCGCAACCGCGCACGAATCCTCACCGCGGCTCGCGAGGCATTCGCGCGCTATGGGGTCGACGTGCCCCTCGACGCCATCGCGGAGCGGGCCGACGTTGGCGCCGGCACGGTGCATCGACACTTTCCGACGAAGGAAGCACTCGTGGCCGCGGTCATCGCCGATCGACTCGACGATCTGGCTGACCAGGCGGCTGCGCTTGGTGACAACCCTGCCGAGGACTTCTTCGCGTTCCTCGGGGAGCTCGCCGATTCCGCCCGCGACAACCTGGCGCTCGCATCTGCGCTGGACGGCACGTTCGGAACCGAGGGCGAAGCATCCGCTGCGCGGCTAGCGGAAGCATTCGAATCTCTGCTCGTCGCGGCGCAGCGTTCCGGCGATGTGCGACATGACATCACAGCCTCGGAGGTGCACGCCGTCCTCGCCGGCGTTCTGGCGACTGAAAGCCGCCTCCCGTCGACTCGCCGGGGCCTCGGACTCGAAATCGCGATCGCCGGACTGCGGCCGGCAAGTGTGGGAAGGCGGTGAAACGAAGACCGTGTCCTATGTGGTGATCGCTCGGTGGGTCGTCCATGGGGCTGCTCTCGTCACCGTCAATTCCCTTATCGACGGGTACCGCCCGGACCGGCGTCTGCCCTTGACGCTCCGGCGCCGCGCTGCCTCGGCAGCGCCGACTCCATCGCCGACAGCATCAAGGCGATCCATCAGGCCGGTGTGACGCGGCGAGGACCCCACGCGGACCGGCGAATCCATCGACGCCACGTCGGGTGACAACACGACGTCGACAAGGGGGCCGAGGACCTCGACAAGGCCATCCTGAACGGCGACACCGGCCCGGACTTCAGCAACATCGACAAGGCGGCGGACAGGCTGAGGAACTTCTGCACCTCATGACGAGACCCCGGCGACCGGGATGGCGTCCACCACGGCCAACTCGACGCGGCCGCGGGCGGAACGGGCGAGTGCGGCGGTCATGGCCTGGTGGCGGTCATGGACGTACACCTGGCGGACCTGCTCGGTCACCTCGCCGAAGGGCGGGGTGACCGCCTTCCCACCCCGGGAACGGGACTGCCGGAAGGTGCCGAGGCGGGTGCGGTAGTAGGCGCGCAGGCGCTGACGGGGTGGGGATGGCCGTGGTTCCGGCGAGCTTCTGCTCCAGGGAGCATGCGTGCCGTGGTTCCGGCGAGCTTCTGCTCCAGGGAGCATGCGTTCGTCCCGCGGCCGTACCCCCGCCTACGCCCCCGCGAGCGCGCGCAGTTCGCGGAGAGCCTTCGAGACCAGGACCGGGACCGCCGCGCCGGCGCCTTCGTAGCCTTCGCTCACCGTCTGGCCGCGGAGGTAGCGCGCGTGGACGCCTTCGAAGATCACGGCGAGCTTCATCGAGCTGAAGGCCAGGTAGAAAGGCAGCAGGCTCAGGTCCCGGCCGGTCAACGCGGCGTATTTCTCCGCCACTTCACGGCTGGTGGGGAAGCCTCGCTGCGTGGTGACTCCCACGGCCACGGGGATCAGTTCCCGGTCCGTGTCGCCGTCGTCGTGCCAGTACGTCAGGGTCATGCCGAGATCGGCCAGGGGGTCTCCCAGCGTGGAGAGCTCCCAGTCGAGCACGCCCGCGATGCGTGGCGACTCGGTCATGTCGACGATCGTGTTGTCGAGACGGTAGTCGCCGTGGACGATCGAGGCCTCGGAGTGCGTCGGTACATGCTCCGAGAGTCTGTTCAGGAGGACGCCCATGTCCGGGAGTTCGCGGGTGTGCGAGCGCTGCCATTGCTCGCCCCAGCGGACGATCTGCCGTGCGCAGTAGCCTTGGGGCCGTCCGAAATCTGCCAGACCTGCGCTCGACGGGTCGACACCGTGCAGGTCCGCGAGGGTGCGCACCAGACCGTCGGCCAGCGCCGAGCGCGTCTCGGGGGTGAGCCCGGCAGTGTCGTCCGCCGTGCGCATGATCTGCCCGGGCACCTCGGCCATGACGTAGAAGGGGCAGCCGAGGACGTCGGGATCGGTGCAGAGCGCGAGGGTCCGGGGTACCGGGACGCCGGTCCCCGCCAGCGCGGTCTGGATGCGGTACTCGCGCTTCATGTCGTGTGCGCTCGGAAGAACCCGGCCGAGCGGGGGCCGCCGCAGGATTACGGTCGTGTGCGGGAGGTGCAGGCGGTACGTGATGTTCGACAGCCCGCCGGATATCAGCTCCGCGTGCCAGGGGCCGCCGTCCAGGAGATCCGGCAGCGTCGCTTGGAGCCACTTCTCGATGCTCGCGGCCGGCAGGCCGGGCAGATCGGTGCTCATGACCGGACCCCGCTTCCCTGTCCGGCGGTACCGGCCCGGCGCGCTGCCCGCTTCGCGATCGACATCCGGTGCGCCTCCGAGGCTCCGTCGTAGATGCGGAACGCCCGGATGTCGGCGTAGATACGGCCGATGACCAGGTCCTCGCTGGTGCCCAGGCCCCCGGCCAGCTGCACCGACCGGTCGACGACACGCCCGACGGCCTCGCTGATGAACACCTTCGCGCGCGAGGACGACTCCGTGCCCCTGCCGCCCTGGGCGACCTCCCAGCAGGCCTGCCACAGCAACGCCCGCGCCGCGACCAGGTCGATCTCGTTGTCGGCGATCATCTGCTGCGCCATCCCGAGGTCGGTCAGCCGCTGCCCGAAGAGCTCACGGTCGACCGCCCGGCCCAGGGCGATCTCGTGTGCGCGGCGGGCGGCGCCCAGCCATCGCATGCAGTGGGTCAGGCGCGCGGGCGCGAGCCGGACCTGTATGTACTGGAAGCCCCTGCCGGGCTCGCCGAGTACGGCGTCGTCGGGAACGAAGACGTCCTCGAAAAGCACGCGGCAGTGACCCCCGACCATGGTCGAGTCGATGGTGCGGGCGTGATCCGTCACCGCGAAGCCGGGCGTGCCGGTGTCGACCAGCAGCATGGTGGCCCCGTCACTCCCGCCGTCACGTGCCATGACGATCGTGAACGCGGCCCCCTCGGCCCCGGTGATCAGGTGCTTCTCGCCCGAGATCCTCCAGCCGTCAGCGACCTTGGTCGCCAGGGTGCGTACGGCCGACGGGTCGGAGCCCGCGCCGGGCGGCGGCTCGGTCATCGCGAAGCAGGAGCGAATGTCGCCGTTGACCAACGGAACGAGGTACTTGTCGCGCTGCGCCGGCGTGGCCACCACGTTCAGCAGGTGGATGTTGCCCTCGTCAGGGGCCGCGCAGTTGAGGGCGAGCGGGCCGAGCAGGCTGGTGCCGGCCTCCTCCAGGAGGACCGCCGCCTCGTCGAAGCGGAAGCCGCCCCCGCCCAGGTCCGCGGGTGCCTGGGGCGCCCAGAGCCCGGCCGCCCTGGCCGCCTGCTGGAGATCCCGGCGCAGAGCGTCGTCCACACCGTTCGTGAACGCCTCCTGTTCACGCGGGACGACCACGTCCGCCACGAACTCGGCGATCCGGTCGCGCCACTCCACGACTCGGGGTGGGAGAGAGAAATCGAAGGACATTTACGGTGACTCCGTCCGGCTCGTCAGATCGTTGCCCGGGCCGCCGCGTCCGGCCCTGTTTCCCCCGGCGGTGGTCATGCGCGCCACAGCGTTTCTCCGGGCCTGGTGACCACGATGTTGGGCACTGCGGCATGCCGCGACAGCCGGCACAGCGCCACTGTGAGCTCCGCGATGTCCGAGGCCCGGATCATCGAGGAGGGGTCGACCCGGTCGTGCACCCAGGCCGCCATGTCGGTGTCGACGTACCCGGGGGACAGCGCCGTCGCGCTCACTCCCCGCCCGCCCTCGGCGACTGTGATCGACTCGCACAGGGAGATCAGGGCCGCCTTGCTGGCGCCATAGGCGGCCAGACCCGGCTCACTCACGACTCCGGTGATCGACGCGATGGCGATGATCTTCGCGCCTGGTCCCGACGGCGCCGATCCGGCCGTACGGAGCGCCGGCAGGAGTCGCTGGGTGAGCAGCAACGCGCTCCTGACGTTCACCGACATCATCGTGTCGAACCTGTTCAGGGGATACGTCGACAGTTCGCCACCCGCGCCCATGCCCGCGGCCAGCACCAGGACGTCGAGGCCTCCGTGAAGTTCGAGATGTGCGTCGGCGAGGGCCTCGACCTCCGCCGGGTCCGCCATGTCCGCAGGCGCGGTCTCCACGCGCTGCCCGTGGGCGCGCAGTTCGTCGGCGGCGTCCTTGAGCGGCCCGTCCGTACGAGCGGACAGAGTGAGGTCGAACCCCTCTGCCGCGAGTCGCTCCGCGATGGCCCTGCCGATTCCACGAGATGCGCCGGTGACGAGCGCGGTACGCCGGGCTGTCATGCCACTCCCCATGAGCTAATGGTCATTAGCTTGGAGTTTGATCGTTTGACCAGAGAACTGTCAAGAGGCATGCGTGATACGACACAGTGAGCGAGCTAACAACCAGTAGCGGGTATCCCCGGCCGCATGATTGAGGCGCTCCACGGCGAAGATGAGTCGCACTGGGCGGGACGGGATGCGGAGGTGCCGCCGAGGCGGCAGACCGTCGACGCGCAGGCGATCTCCGCGGCGGCGCTGAGCCTGTTCGCCGAACGCGGCTACCGCGCGACGACGATGTCCGGCATCGGCGCCGTGTTCGGCATCCGCGGCCCGAGTCCGCACCGCCACGTGAGCTCGAAGCAGGCCTGCTCGGCGAGATCATGATCGAGACGATGAGGGTGCTGATCGCCGACCGGCACGCGGCACTGGACGCCGGCGGCGACGTGATCCGGCAACTTGCGGCAGATGGTCGATGCGCAGGTGCGCTACCACGCGGCACACCGTGAGCAGGCGTTAGTCGGCAACCACGAGATCGGGACCTGAAGCAGCCCCACCGCGACCAGGTGCTGCGACTTCGCCGGACCAACGAGCGGGGACTGCGCGCCGTCATCGAACAGGGCTACGCCGAGGGTGAGTCGCCGCACCTGCGGTGCTGCCTAATCTCGGATCATTGCGCAGGACGTGTCCCTACGGGCTGAGAAGGTTGGCGCCGGTGGCTTTGCGGACCTCGTCGGCGCTGACCCCGGGTGCCGTCTCACGGAGCACAAGGCCCTCACCAGTGACGTCGATGACGGCGAGGTCCGTGATGATCTGCTGCACGCAGCCCTTGCCGGTCAGCGGCAGGGTGCACTCGGGAACAATCTTGGGGCTCCCGTCCTTCGCTGTGTGCTCCATCATCACGATGACCCTCTTCGCCCCGTGGACCAGGTCCATGGCACCGCCCATGCCCTTGATCATCTTTCCGGGGATGGTCCAGTTCGCCAGATCCCCGTTGGCGGCCACCTGCATCGCGCCCAGGACCGCGACATCGATGTGGCCCCCGCGGATCATGCCGAAGGAGGAGGCCGAGTCGAAGAAGGACGCTCCCGGCAGGACAGTCACCGTTTCCTTGCCGGCATTGATCAGGTCCTCATCCACCTCGTCCTCATAGGGATAAGGGCCCACGCCCAGGATGCCGTTCTCGGACTGCAGCACCAGGTGCACCCCGTTCCGCACGTAGTTGGGGACGAGAGTCGGCAGACCGATGCCCAGATTCACGTACTGCCCGTCGGCCAATTCGTGCGCGACTCGCGCCGCCAGTTCACCTCGCGACAACGCCATTGCAGTTCAACCTTCCATCGGCTGGTGACCGGGGCCGGACACGGGGGAGGCGGCGGCTCGCTCCCGGACGGTGCGCTTTTCTATTCCCTTGCCTGCTGTGCCGACCTCGACGACGCGCTGCACGAACACACCGGGTGTGTGCACCTGCTCCGGATCGAGTTCGCCCGGCTCGACCAACTCCTCGACCTCAGCGATCGTGATCCGTCCGGCCATGGCGCACAGCGGGTTGAAGTTCCTTGCCGAGGCGTCGAAGACCAGGTTGCCGTGCCGATCACCCTTGGCCGCACGTACCAGCGCGAAATCGGTGACGATCCCCTCTTCCAGCACGTACTCCCGGCCGCGGAACCCCCGAGTCTCCTTCGCCGGCGACGCCACCGCCACCGAGCCGTCGGCGTTGTAGCGCCACGGGAGACCGCCGTCAGCGACCAGAGTGCCTACTCCCGCCGGGGTGTAGAACGCCGGAATCCCTGAACCTCCCGCTCGTAGCCGCTCGGCCAACGTGCCCTGCGGTGTCAGCTCGACCTCCAGCTCACCGGCCAGATACTGACGTGCGAACTCCTTGTTCTCGCCGACATAGGACGACACGGTGCGGCGGATCCTGCCCGCTCGGAGCAGGACGCCCAGTCCAGCCCCGTCAACGCCACAGTTGTTGGACACCGTTTCGAGATCGGTCGCGCCGACCGCGAACAATGCGTCGATCAGTACCCGCGGTATGCCGCACAGCCCGAACCCGCCGACCGCCACCGAGGAACCTGACCGTATGTCGGCCACCGCCTCAGCCGCGGAACCGATCGTCTTGTCCATGTCCACGCCTTCCTCTCGCCTTCGTGATCCGGCCTTTCAAGGGCTGACTCATCTCGCGCTCCAGCCGCCGTCGAGGGTGAAGCTGCCGCCGTTGGCCATTCCGGCTTTCATGTACGGCAAAGCCGCCCGCGTCAGCAGGAAGGGCTCCAGCATCAGCGTGAGCATCCGCCGGAACGTCTCGGGGGGACCCACGGTCCTCCGCCGATCTCCTCGCTTTCGCGTCGGCACCTGCCAACGCTCGGGCGACGGCGGCACCGATACCGCTTCCCGCGCCGGTGACAATCCCGTCGGACGAGGAGTCCGCACCGTTCAGCCGGCCCCGTTGACCGACTGTCCGGCAGCGGCCCAGGCTCGGTCCCGCAGGACGAACTTCTGGATCTTGCCGGTCGACGTCTTGGGGAGCGTGCCGAACACGACGTACTTCGGCGCCTTGAAACGGGCGAGCCGGTTCTTGACGTGCTCGATGAGTTCGGCCTGCGTGGCCGCCTTGCCGGCGTGCAGGGTGACGTAGGCGGCGGGGACCTCGCCCCAGCGTTCGTCCGGGACAGCGATCACCGCGGCCTCCAGGACGGCCGGATGCTCACAGAGGGCCTGTTCCACCTCGACGCTGGCGATGTTCTCGCCGCCGGAGATGATGACGTCCTTGCTGCGGTCCCGCAGCTCGATGTATCCGTCGGGGTGGATCACCCCGAGGTCGCCGGTGCGGAACCAGCCGTCGGGGGAGGCCTTTTCGGTTGCGGCCGGGTCCTTGAAGTAGCCGAGCATGACGTTGTTGCCGCGCAGCGCGATCTCTCCCACCGACGCGCCGTCGCGCGGGACGTCGGCGCCGTTCGCCGCGACGACGCGGACCGCGCAGGAGATCATGTTCCCCACGCCCTGCCGGGCCTTCAGCCGGGCCTGCTGGTAGGTGTCGAGCCCGTTCCACTCGGGACGCCAGTCGCAGATCATCGCCGGACCGAACGTCTCCGTGAGCCCGTACAAGTGGGTGACGTCGAAGCCCAGCTCCGCCATCCGCCGCAGGATCGCCGGACTGGGCGGGGCCCCGCCGGTGGCTATCCGCACGGCCGGGGTGACGGGGGCTGCCTCCGGTGCGTACGCGATCATCGACAGCACGGTCGGGGCCCCGTTGAGATGGGTGACGCCCTCGTCGCGGATGAGCCGCCAGATCTCGGCCGGGTCGACCTTCGGCAGGCACACGTGGGTGGCCGCCGCGGCGGTCACCGCCCAGGGAAAGCACCAGCCGTTGCAGTGGAACATCGGAAGTGTCCACAAGTGCACGGCCGTTGGCGACAGCCCTGTGTGACCCACCATGGCCAGCGCCTGCAGGTAGGCGCCGCGATGGTGGTACATGACGCCCTTGGGCCTGCCGGTCGTGCCGGAGGTGTAGTTGACCGCCAGCAGGGCCCGCTCGTCCTGCGGGGTGATCGCGTGCGGGACGGCGTCGGCGAGCAGTGACTCGTACGTTCCGTTGTCGCCCTCGCCCGCCCTGATGCGTACCGGCGGCGCGGTGAGTAGCGCGAGAGCGGCGTCGACGAGGTCGTCGAAGGCCGGGTCGTGGATCAGCACCGCCGCCTCGGAGTGCTCCAGGATGTACGCGATCTCCCGGGCGGACAGCCGGGTGTTCACCGCGACGAGCGGCACTCCGGCCCAGGGCACGCCGAAGTGGGCCTCCAGCAGGACATGGGTGTTCGGCGCCAGCACGGCCACCGGGCGCCCGCCGGCCAGCGGGGTGAGCGCTCCGGCCAGGCGACGGCACCGGTCGTGCAGTTGCGCGTACGTCCACCGCTGGTCGCCGTCCACCACCGCGAGTCGGTCGCCGTGTGCGGCGGCCGCACGGTCCAGGTAGGAAACGGGTGTGAGCGGTTCGAACGACAGGTCACCGGGCATCGGGTGAACCTCCTCTCGTATTCACGGTGCGGCGGATCCCGGTCCCGTCCGGGAGTGACCACAGATCGAAAGATCGGCTTCTCAGCGGCGCCAGGCGCCCTTGCTGGCAAGGGCGGCGACGGGAAGGTCGGCCATGGTCCGCAAGCCCGGCGCGGCCCCGACGGCAGCGACCACGGCGTTGCTCGCCACGGCCACGGTGGACAGGAAGCTCTCGTATCCGCCCGGCACCCTGACCTCGATGGTCTGCTCGTCGCCTTCGATGACGCAGGCGTCGCCGTCCTCCATGGGGTCGCCGGGCTGGAAGAGCCCGAAGTGGATGGCGAGTTCGATGACGGCCTCACCGCCGCTCAGCCCACGTGCGCCGTGCAGCACGGCGGCCACCGTCCCCGGCTCGATCCGGATGTGCTCGCCGCTCCGTGGCTCGGCGGCCAGCAGCGCGGGGCGGGGCGCATCGACGACGATCTCGTCCAGGTCCCGGCCGAGACCTGCCGCCAGCGCCGCCACCGACTGCTCGAAGCCGACATGCCCGATCACCCGGCCGGCGCCCTGCTCGGCCGCGAAGCGCTCCTCGGTCAGGCCCAGACCGAATTTCGTCAGGATGGCGCCGTAGCGCGACATGTCGGCGGTGCGCCGGATCCGCACCCGCCGCACCCGCTGGGTCAGGCTGCTCAGCAGCAGCGGCAGGGTGTCCATGATCATGCCCGGGTTGCAGCCGGTGCCGAGCACCGCGACCCCGTGCTCCACCGCGAGCTTGTCGAGCCGGCCGGAGACCTCGGGATGGCTGAGGAACGGATGACCGAGTTCCTCGCAGATGCTCACCACGTTCACCCCCCGCCGCACCAGCGCCGACAGCACCGGCTCGACAGCGTCCAGCATCGAGGTGGTGGCCACCATCGCGACATCGGCCAAGGGCAGTTCGTCGGGGTCCGCGACGACGGCGGTCCCGGACGGCGTGCCGCCCAGCAACTCCCCGAGATCGCGGCCGACCCGCTCCGGGGAGATGTCCGCCGCCCCGACCAGCGTGCAGTCCCTGCGGCCCGCCAGCGCCCGCCCGATCGCCAGGCCCGTGGCTCCCAGCCCTACCAGGGCAATGCGCGTGGTGTCCGTCATGTGTCCGCCTTTCATCATGTGAGAGCGATCCAGGTGGTCTTCAGGGCGGTGAACTTCTCCAGGCCGTGGACGCTCTTGTCGGAGCCGTGGCCGGAGAGTTTGCGCCCGCCGAAGGGCACGGACGAGTCACCCTCCTCGAAGCAGTTGACCCACACCACGCCCGCCTCGATGGCACGGGACATGCGGTGGGCGCGGGCGAGGTCGGCGGTCCACACTGAGGAACCGAGGCCGTAGTCCGAGTTGTTCGCGATCCGGACGGCCGACTCCTCGTCGGAGAAGGTGAGTACGGACAGCACCGGCCCGAAGATCTCGTGCTGGGCGAGCCGGCTGTCGGGGTCGACGTCCACGAACACGGCCGGGTCCATGTACCAGCCGGGGCCGGTGCGCGGACTGTCGGAGCCGTGGACCAGCTTGGCCCCGCTGCTGATGCCCGCGGTGACTTCGGCGAGGACCTCGCGGCGGTGCCGTTCGCTGGAGAGCGGGCCGAACTGGGTCGCCGGGTCGAGCGGGTCGCCGATGCGAAGTGCTGCCAGGTGCTCGACCACGCCCGCGACGACGGTGTCCCGGACCGACTCGTGGACGATCAGCCGCGATCCGGCGGTGCACATCTGGCCGGAGTTGAAGTGGATCGCCCAGGCGGCCGTCTCGATGGCCTTCGCCATGTCCGGCGCGTCCGGAAAGATGATGTTCGGCGACTTCCCGCCGAGCTCCAGCCACACCGGCTTGGCGTTGGACTCGGCCGCGTACCCCAGCAGTTGCTTGCCGACGCCGGTGGAGCCGGTGAACGTCAGGGTCGCGACGTCGGGGTGCCGCGCCAGCGCGGCGCCGGTCACCGGCCCGCTGCCGGTGATGACCTGGAACACCCCGGCCGGCACACCGGCCTGGTGCGCCAGTTCGGCTGCCCGGAGCATGGACAGCGGCGACTGGCTGGCAGGCTTGAGCACGACGCTGTTGCCCGCGACCAGCGCGGCGGGCACCTTGAAGGTCGACAGTGTCATGGGGAAGTTCCACGGGGTGATCGCGGCGATCACCCCGAGGGGTTCCCGGGTGACCAGGGCCACCGCCTCGCCGCGGCCCCGCGGTGACTCGTCCATCAGCTTGTCGGCGAGTTCGCCGTACCACCGGATGAGGTTGATCGTGGTGCGCAGTTCCACGGAACGGGCCGTGACGACCGGCTTGCCCATCTCCATGGCCACCAGGAGCGCGAGTTCGTCCCGGTGCCGGTCCAGCAGATCGGCCCAGCGGATCAGGATCTCGCCCCGCTCACGGGGCTCGAGCCCCGCCCAGCGGCGGTCCACGAAGGCCTGCCGGGCACCCCGGACCGCTCGGTCGACATCGCCTTCGTCGGCGGCCGGGAGGTGTACGAGAACCGAGCCGTCACGTGGCGTGACCAGCGGCAGGGTGGCTCCGCCCCGGGCCTGCGCCCACTCACCGTCCACCCACATGGCCGCCGGAAGGCGGGTGGATTCCAGCAGGTCCAGCCAGTCCTGCCGCGTCGTCGGGGTCGAAGTCCGCGTCATGATCAACACCATTCTCTGCTCGGCGGGGGTTTCGTTTGCTGTCCCGGTCAGCGGGGCTGTCCGGTGGAGACCGACTGCCCGGCGCGCCGCTGGAGCGCCTGCCCGGCGGCGTCGACCAGCCAGTCGAAGACCGGGTCCGGCGTCTGCTGCCACTCGGGGTGCCACTGCACACCGAGTACCGGACAGCCGGGCATCTCGGTGCACTCGACGACGCCGTCGGCGGCGCGTCCGGACACCACCAGCCCGTTTCCGCAGACCTCGACGGCCTGGTGGTGCCAGGAGTTGACCTGCGCGAGGGAGCCGTAGATCGACGCGGCCAGCGAGCCGGGGGAGAACCGCACGACGTGGTCGCCGGCCCCGTCGGTGAGGGCTGCCTGCCGCGAGTAGTGCTCGACGACGCTCGGGGGTATGTCGGCGACGAGCCGCCCGCCGAAGGCGACGTTGAGCAGTTGGTGGCCCCGGCACACCCCGAGCACGGGCACACTCGCGGCGACCGCGCCGTGGATCAGCAGGGCCTCGTAGGCGTCCCGCTCGATGTCGTGGGCCATGCTGTTCAGCCGCGGGTCCGCGCCGGTTGCCTCCCCCGCGTCGCCGCCCCAGCGGTTGGGATGGATGTCCTGGCCGCCGGTGACGAGCAGGCCGTCCAGGCGGCGCATCGTCTCGATGGACCCCGCCTCGAAGGGCAGGTGCACCGGGATGCCGCCCGCTTCGGCGACACAGCGGGCGTAGTCGGAGAAGTACTGGTCGACATGACGGCCGGCGTATCTGGCGTCCATGCCGCTGAGCAGGCTCGCGCTCAGCCGGCGGCCGGTGATACCGATGAGGGGTCGCATCAGACCTCCCCGATGTCGGCGACCACGCGGGTCGCCCGCCCTTTGGCCAGCAGCTCGAAGCCCTCGTTGATCCCGGCGAGCGTGACGTGCTCGGACACCATGTCGTCGAGCAGCAGCCGGCCCTGGAGATAGAGGTCGACGTAGCGCGGGATATCCGTCTTGAACTGGTTCGAGCCCATGAAGGAGCCCTGCAGGCGCTTCTCCTGAAGGAACAGTTCCGGCCCGCTGACCCGGATCGGCGTGTGCTCCGGCACCATGCCGACGACCGTGGCGAGTCCGCCAGGGCGCAGCATCGCGAAGGCCTGCTCCACCGTCGTACTCCGCCCGACCGCCTCGAAGGCGAAGTCGGCGCCGCCGCCAGTGATGTCGCGTACGGCCTCGACCGGGTCGGACTCGCCCGCGTGCAGGGCGTGCGTGGCGCCGAACCGCTCGGCTGCCTTGAGCTTCTCCGGGATCAGGTCCACGGCGATGATCTGCGTCGCGCCCGCGATCCTGGCGCCCTGGATGGCGGCCGTGCCGATCCCGCCGGTGCCGATCACCACCACGCTGCTGCCCGGCTCCACGCGGGCGCCGCGGAAGACCGCGCCCAGACCCGTGGTCACCGCGCAGCCGAGGATGCTTGCCGGGGCCATCGGCATGTCGGAAGGGATCCGTACGAGGGCGTTCTTATGGACCACCATCGCCTGGGCGAAGGCGCCGATCCCCGCCGTCGGCCGCACCGGGCGCCCGGCGGCGTTCACCAGCCGGGGACCGGGCCGCTGGTGGGAGAGCCGGGACCGGTTCTCGCACAGCGTGAGGCGGCCGTCGGTGCAGTAGCGGCACAGGCCGCAGAAGACCGACAGACAGGTGACGACGTGGTCGCCGACCCGCAGCCCCACCACATTGGCCCCGGCCGCCTCCACCACACCCGATGCCTCGTGACCGAGCACGATCGGCGGTTCCGACGCGAAGGTTCCGTCGATCTCGTGCAGGTCCGAGTGGCACAGGCCTGCGCTGACCACCCGTACCAGGACCTCGTCCGGTCCCGGCCCATCGAGCCTCAGCTTCTCGATCTCCAGCCGGCCGGGCGCGGTGTTCAGTACCGCCGCGTCGACGAGCGCCGTCATCACGGCAGCTCGAAGTAGCGGTTGGACTCCCACGTGGTGAGGTCGGCGTCGGGGTCGCCGCCGGTGGTGTGGAACTGCAGCCACTCCCAGCGCCTGGTGCCCAGCCAGTAGTCGACGAGATCCCGACCCAGCACGCCCGCCAGCAGCTCGTCGGCTTCCAGCGCGGCGGCGGCCTTGCTGATGCTGTCCGGGATCCTCGCCGTCCCCGGCGGCAGGCACCAGGCCATCTGCTCGAACGGTGCCGGCGGGTCGATCTTGCCCTCCAGGCCGGCCAGACCGCCGGCCAGCACCGCCGCGAGTACGAGGTAGATGTTCGCGTCCGCGCCCGGGGTCCGGTACTCCAGCCGGGAGTACTTCGGGTGACCGGTCACGGCGCGGACGGCCGCGCTCTTGTTGGCGATACCCCAGGTGACCGTGGTCGGGGGGCCGTCGAGGTCGACCAGGCGGCGGTAGGAGGTGATCTGCGGCAGCGCGAAGGATGTCGCTCCCGGCAGCGTGGCCATGACGCCACCGAGGAAGTGGGTCATGACCTTCGAGGGGCCGGACTCCTCGTAGAAGACGTTCTGTCCGTCCTGCTCCAGGGATACGTTGACGTGTGACGCCTGCCCGTAGCCGGCCGTCGGCTTGGCCATGAAGGTGACGCAGTGGCCCAGTCCGAACGCCACTTCGCGCATGACCTGCCGGGTGCGGGCCCAGGAGTCGGCGACGGTCACGGGGTCGGCCGGGGCGAGGTTGAGCTCGATCTGACCCGCTGCGGCCTCGTCGTTCCACGCCTCCCATTCGATGCCGAGCTCGTCCAGCCGGCGGGCGACCGCCGACATGTAGTCGTCCCAGTCCTTGGACTTGGCGAGGTGGTACGCCGATCCCGCGGCCCCGCCCAGCGGGGTCAGGTCCTGGTAGTTCTTCCGGCGGGCCTCCTGGATGGACTCCTCGAAGACCGTGGCCTCGATCTCGATCGCCACCTTGGCCCGGTAGCCCAGGCCGTCCAGCCGGTCCGTCAGGCGGCGCAGGGTGTTGCGCGGACAGGCCGGGAGCGGCTGCCCCTCCTTGTCCCGGAAATCGCCGAGGACGGCCGCGCGCCCCGGAGCCCATTCGACGATGGTCGAGGGGTCCAGGTGCAGCAGGATGTCGGGCAGGTCGCCACGCCAGGACGGCATGGCGAAACCGAACTGCGGGACGTTGCCCAGGTCGAGGCCGAAGGCCACGTCGGCGAACGCGAAGCCGGACGTCAGGCCGGACTCCAGCTTGCGCGGCGAGACGTTCTTCCCGATGAACGCCCCTTCGAGGTTGGTGCCCTCGACCCTGACGGAGGTGATGTTCCGCTCGCGGAGCCAGTTACCGATGTTCTCAGGCGTGTCAAGCATGTCAGGCATGGAACCTCACCTTCAGGGACGCGCCGGCCATCACGGACAGCTGGGGAAGGGTGCCGCGGATGGACACGGCTCCGGAGAAGACCGCGTCGAGGAAGGTGTCGGTCCCCGTGAACACCCGGGCGAGCGTGTGGGAAGGGCCGCTGACCACGTAACGCGGCAGACCGTCGCCGAGTACGTACTCGCTCTGCTCGTCCTCGCAGGTGACCACGAGTTGCCCGGGCATCCCCGGATCCGAGCCGGTGAACTCCCAGAAGCCGGTGGCGGCGTCCCGCCACGGTGGCAGCGGCGGTTCCAGCACGCTGTGCACGGCGTCGGCCAGGGGCGCCGTCGGTTCGGATCCCCGTACCTCGACGATGGTGAAGCGGTCCGCGAGATCCACGATGAGCATGAGATCGTGATCGGCGGCGACCCCGTGGTCGACCCTGGACTCGCCGTCGGCGAAGCGGATCGTCACCGCCTGGGGGTCGTCCTTCGACCGCACGACGACGGTGCCGCTCAGGCCCCGCAGCACCGGCAGCAGCTCCGGGACACGGGCGCTGGCACGAAGCGTCCGTGCGACCGACAGCACCAGCGGAGTGGGATCGTCCTCGGTTACGACAGAGACAGCCGATCGGGTCATGGCCGGCACTTCCTGTTCATGGTCAACTGGTCAACTCACTCGGGGGGTTCAGGCGGCCGGAATCGTCGTCGCGGACGCGTCAGCGGCGGTGCGGGAAAAGATCGGCGCCCTTGTGACGAGGTGATAGCTCTTCGGGTCGAAGCGCCGGGTGCGCCACCAGTACTCGGCGTTCATGCCCGGCCACAGGGTGTCGATCCGGCCGCCCTCGCCCTGGTACCAGCCCTCGCAGCCGGAGCCGTAGACGCTCCCGGACAGCCGGCTCTGCGTCTTCCAGTACGAGCGGCGCTGCACGTCGAGCCGTACGTCCAGCGCGGACAGCCCACGCCGGCGCATCAGCTCCAGCGCGCCGGTGATGTACCGGACCTGGCACTCGATCATGAAGGCGTAGGATCCCGCGCCGATCGCGGTGTTGGGCCCGGAGATCAAGAAGAGGTTCGGGTAGCCGGAGACGGTGATACCCAGGTGGGTCTGGGCGCCGTCCGACCACGCGTCGTGGATTTCGGTCCCGCCGGTGCCGAAGACCTTCATCGGCATGAAGCCCTCGACCGCGAAGCCGGTATTGAAGACGATGGTGTCGACCGGCCGCTCCACGCCGTCCGGACCGACCACCGAGCGGGGCCGCACTTCGGTCAGCGCGCTGGGGATCAGCTCCACGTTCTCCCGCAGCAGCGTCGGGTACCAGTCGTCGGACATGATGCGCCGCTTGCACCCGACGCTGTAGTCAGGGGTGACCGCCCGGCGCAGCTCCGGGTCCGGGATCGAACGCTCGATGAAGTCCTCGGCGTACCGCTGCTGCTTGCCGACCGTCTCGTTCTGCTTCTCGAAGGCGTACGCCACCTTGTCGTTGCCCCAGAAGCGGCGCCAGCGCTGCGCCTTGAGCACGAACGGCACGTGCCGGTAGACCGCCGCCTCGATCCGGCCGATCGGCCGGTCGTCGCGTGGGAACACCCAGGGCGCGGAGCGCTGGTAGACGTACACCTGCTCCGCGTCCCGGGCGATGCACGGCACGAGCTGTGCGGCGCTCGCACCGCTGCCGATGGCGGCGATACGGCGCCCCGTGGCGTCGAAGGAGGCGTCCCACTCGGCCGAGTGCAGTACCTGGCCCTCGAACTGGTCCAGGCCGGGGATGCTGGGGATGGCGGGTGTGCTGAGGTGCCCGGTCGCGTTGACGACGACGTTCGCGGTGTACGTCGCGCCCGAGCGGGTGGAGATCTGCCACAGCTGCTCGTTCTCGGCGTACCGCATCTCCGTGACGTCGGTGCCGAACCTGATGTGGCGGCGGATGCCGTACTTCTCCGACAGGCCGATCAGGTACCGCTGAAGCTCGGCGCCGCCGGCGTACAGGCGGGACCAGCCGGGGTTCGGCTCGAAGGACAGCGAGTACTGGAGGATCGACGTGTCGACGGCGATCCCGGGGTAGATGTTCGCCCGCCAGGTGCCGCCGACCTCCTCGGCACGCTCAAGGACGGCCAGGGAGTCGACCCCTATCCCCTTGAGCTTGATCGCGGCACAGATCCCGCCCATCCCGGAGCCGATGACGACGACCGCGTAGTGGCCGCCCGGCGCGGGGTCGGTGTGCCGGCTCCGGCTCTGGCCGGGTACCGAGTCCGGTCGGTCCGGTTGCGCCGTCGCGCGAGCGAGATCCATGTGTCTGTTCCTCTCAGTGTCCGAGCGGGGCAGGCTTTTGCCGTCGGGGGGCCGGTCAGAGCTTCAGGTACTCGGCCAGCTCGGCGTAGTCGACCTGCCACAGGCCCGGGGAGCCCTTGGGGTACTGGGACCGGAAGCCGAGCAGGCGCTGCACCCGCTCAGGCAGCGACCGGACGAGCTCGTGGTCGACGATGAAGGGGTACGCCTCCTCCGGGGTGAGGAAGCTGGGCTGGAAGGCCCAGGCCACACCGCGCCGGTAGAAGTCCGTCGTCCGGTTGTGGCCGCCGCCGTGGACGACCTTGCCGTTGATGAACAGCACGTCGCCGCTCTTCATCTCGGCGGGGATCGTCATCTCCGGGTTGCCGCGGTCCTCGTAGTCCGGCCAGTGGTTGCTGCCGGGGATGACGCGCGTGGCGCCGTTCTCCTCGGTGAAGTCGGTCAGCGCGACCAGAAAGTTGATCATTGTCTCGGGGCCGGCCGGCCCCATGCCGATGAACGGGTAGTTATTCTCCAGATCACGGTGGAGCGGCTGCGCCTTGTTCCCCGGCCCGATCTCGATCACCTGCGCGGTGTTCATCCAGTACGCCCCGGACTCTTCCAGGAAGACCGCGTCCGCCAGGGCGGCGACGATCTCGTGGTTGAGGATCTCCTCGCGGAAGGTCTTGCTCAGCGTGACGAGGTTGGTGAGCCGCTTGGTGTTCTTGCCGTGGAAGTCGGCGATGCCCTCGTCACCGGGGTTCTTGGCGCCTGGCTCCAGGGCGTGCATCGCCGGGTCGATCTCGGCGTTGAAGCGGCGGACCTGGTCCTGGGACAACAGCTGCTGGATGATCACCCCGCCGTCCTCGGACACGATGGCCAGAATGTCGGCGACCGGAGTCGCTGCCGGGACGGAGCGCAGTTTCACGTTCGTGCTGGTGGTCATCTCGTACCCCTTGTGCATACCGGGTGGGCGGTGGGAGGGACGTGCGGGGAGGCTCGGACACCGGCTGACGGGGGGCCGGCGTGGGACACGGAGGTCGGGCGAGCCGTTTTTGGTCGTAAGACCAAGTCCGATGACCACATCGTGAGGCTGGTATGAACTGATGTCAACGGTCGATGTGGCGGAAATTCGAGAGCGTCCCAGCCCCGTAACCTGGGGGTGCCGGAAGATCCAGGAGGGGCTGGGCGAAGCGCCGGGCCCGGGTGACAGTCTTCGACTGCGACGCTCCACCTCCGCTCCAACCGGCCAACTAGCAGAAAAGTTGGTCACTTGATCTAGAGGGAATCGGACTTGATGGGGACTTCGCGGGAGGTGGCTGTGATGGCCCTGTCGGCGGCGAGTCGGGCGAACGCGACATTCGACCGGTAACACAACGTTTACCGGGGGCATCCACGTCAGGCACAGGCCCAGAAGCCCCGCCTGGTCTTGCCGCCGAGCAGGCCGGCCCGACATCGGGCCAGGAGCGGCGGAGGTGCGCAGCCACGCACCACCGTCTACGGCGGGCTTCATGATCGGAACGGACGATGCGCTGGAGGCGAGCACCGCTCGCGGCGGGTGGGCGATCGCGTCCAGCCGCTGGAAGGGGCAGACCTTCGCGGTCTCGTCCTCGGCGGTCGTCTCAACCAGCAGATCGCGATCGGCGGCTCCGTCCAAGCGCGTGACGCCCCTGATCCGTGCCCATCGGACAAGCGGCCCGGTCGCCGCCACCCACGCCGACGGCCCGCAACGCCCCGGGCTATCCGTGTCCCCCCGGTGGTGGACGCCGCGTATGTCCCCCCCGGCGCCCGTGGGTCATCGCACCCTTCGGTCACACGCGGGCGGTCCCCTCCAGGAAGGCCGGCGGTGTCAACGGAGTGTATGAGGCTCGGGTCACGGTGACCTCGCGTCGCGCGTGGGGGCAGGGGCTCAACGCAGGGAGTACCGAAACCTGGTCAACGGTCCGAGTCGGTCCGAACGGTTGGTGAAGCCGGGCCATGCGTCCCAGCAATGCCCTGATTCTGGCCGGTCGCGAGTCATGGGCATGCGACTTAGTCACGGTACCCTGACAGGCGACAGTCACCTCCGTACACGTAGATAGGGTTCTGCCATGGCGCGACTCCGAGCCACCCAGCGCCGCGAGGTCTTCATCCAGGCGGCCGTCGACGTGATCGCGGAATTCGGGGTGGACGGTGCCACCACCCGCCGGATCGCGGCGCAGGCCGGCGCGCCTCTCGCGAGCCTGCACTACTGCTTCAGCTCCAAGGAGGAGCTCTTCTTCGCGATCTACGAGCAGCAGATCGCCACGCTGGAGAACACCGTCTGGCAGGTACGCGAACGAGCCGGCCTGGGCCGCACCGCGGCCAGCCTGCTCCGGCAGCTCATGGGCTACTACCAGTCTGCCCAGAAGCATGCGCACGCCCAGGCGGAGCTGTTCTTCTGGGTCCTGCGCCAGGAGGGGGAACTTGCCTCCAAGGCCTACCAGATCCATCTCGACGTGATGATCAAGACCCTCAACAAGGGGATGCGCGAGGGTGACGAGGCGAAGCTCGTGGAGCCACTGGCCCGCATGATCGCCGCCGTGAGTGACGGGCTGGTCTACCAGTGGCTGGCGTTCCGGGACCCCGACCACCTGATGGTCGACATCGACCTGGCCACCGAGGCGATGGAGCGGCTGGCCGACGGACACCGGGCCGGGCGGCCCTGACCACTGCCCCCGCGCTCACGACCGCGGGGACGCCCCGACCATACTGAGGGCGAACTCTCCGTACTGCCAGGCCACGGTGTCCTCAGTCAGTTCGCCGTCGTCCCGGAACCAGGTGGCCACGCCCATACCGAGATCCAGGATCGCGTACGAGGCCAGCCGCACCGACGCGACACTGAAGCACCCCGCCGCAACACCCTCCGTCACCAGGTCGCGGAATCCCGCCTCGTACTCCGCGCGGCGGGTCAGGATCTTCGTACGGTGGGGCTCGGCCAGGCTGCGGATCTCGCGATTGCCGACGAACGCCTCCTGTCGATGGCGGGCGTGGTAGCGCACGTGGGCCTCGGTGGCGCGCCGCAGCCGCTCGGTGGGATCACTGCTGCTGTCGACGGCCACCCGGTGCAGCGCCAGCAGGTTGTCCATGGTGTCCGTCATGATCTGCACGAGCAGATCCTGCTTGGACGCGACGTGCTTGTACAGGCTCGGTCCGCGGATCCCCACCGCCGCGCCGATGTCGGCCATCGTGGTCGCCCCGTAGCCGAGCCTGGTGAACAGGTCCAGCGCCGCGGCGCGGATGCCCTCGGTCCGCGATCCCGACACGGTCATCCCCGCTCACCCCTCAGATTTGTACTCCCACGCCAGTGCAGACCGGCTAGGCAAAAGTAGCAGGAGCGTCATCGGATCGAATCCCTGACCCTTGTCATCCGGTCTGTGCCGCCTTACAGTCGGCTAACCCTCATTAGCCGACAGGAGTACTCATGACTGTCGATCTCTTCCCCGGCCCGGTCGTGGCGGAGCTCGCCGACCCCGGCGCCCGCTTCATCCGGGAGACCGTGCTCCCCGTCGAGGACCGGCACAGGGGAGTCGTGCACTCGGAGGCCGTACGAGTGGACCTCCAGTGTGCGGCGAAGGAGGCGGGGTTTTTCGCCCCCCATGGCGCGGCCGAGTACGGCGGTCACGGACTGGACATGCGGGGCCGCACCGCGGTGTTCGAGGAGGCGGGCTACTCGCTGCTCGGCCCGCCGGCGCTGAACATCGCCGCTCCCCGGCATATCGGGATACTCGACGAAAACCTCTTCGGGGCCCGGCAGTCGTCTTCCTCGCCGGCCCGGCCTCGGCGTACTTCACCGGCACCACCCTCGCCGTCGACGGCAGAATGTCCTGTCACTGTCCGGTGACCCCTGAGCCCTGCACGTCGCGCACCGTCCCGGAGGCACCGTGAAACTCGATCCCGACGCGCAGGCGTCGGCCGACCTGCTCAAGGAGCTGCTTCCGCGACCGCTGCACACGCTGGGCGTTGCGGGTGCACGAGAGTGGGTCCGCGCACGCGCCTCCGACCTTCCGCCTCCGGTCATCCACGAGGTGTACGACCGGACCGTCCCCGGCGCGGAAGCCGAGATCCCGGTCAGGGTGTACCGGCCCGGCCCCGAGGCCGGACTGCCGGTCCTGGTGTACCTCCACGGAGGCGGCTGGACGGTGGGCGGTCTGAACGGCGTGGACGCCCTGTGCCGCACGCTGTCGACGGCGGCGGGCTGTGTCGTCGTCTCGGTGGACTACCGTCTCGCGCCCGAGCACAAGTTCCCCGAGCCGCTCGACGACTGCTTCCGCGCCCTGACCTGGGTGTCCTCCCACGCCGCCGAACTGGGCGCGGACTCGTCCCGCATCGCGATCGGCGGCGACAGCGCCGGCGCCAACCTCTCCGTGGCCGTGTGCCTGCTCGCCCGCGACCGGGGCGGCCCACCCATCGTCTTCCAGTTGCTGGCCTACCCGCCCACCGAGTACGGCGTGCCGCGCCCGTCCTGGACCGAGTACGCCGACGGTCCATTGATCACCAGCGACGACGTCCTGTGGTTCTGGGACCAGTACCTGCGCGACGAGGCCGACCGCGCCGACCCGCTCGCCGTGCCCGCGAACGCTCGCGACCTGCGAGGCCTCCCGCCGGCGTTCATCATCACCGCGGAGTGCGACCCGTTGCGCGACGGCGGGGAGGACTTCGCCCGCCGGCTACGAGAGGACGGCGTACGAAGCGCCGCCAAGCGCTACCCGGGCGTCTTCCACGCCTTCTTCACCGAGGTCGGAACCATCGCACGGGCGAAGGAGGCGGTCGACGACGCCGCCAGGCACCTCGTCCACGCGTTCGGAGCGGACACCCAGGATGCCAGTTCCTGATCACATGACCAAGTTGATTGGCTCCGGCGGCAGCTTACCCAGGTGATCGAGGGCAGGCGGTGCCGTGCCGGTCACCCGGCACGGGGGGCCCTTCCCTGCGAGTGTGGAAGCACTCGGAATTCCTTGAATTGCGTTTCCCGCACGTTTCGGCGGGCGGTGCACCTACCGCGTGCCCGCGTGCCCTAGATCGGCAAATCGCGTTGACGTGGATGAACGCAGCCCAGGTGAGATCGCGATGAGCGCGGCCCGTCAACGCCGTTGACCTCACCGCAATACGGGCCGAGTTGGCACCGGACCTCGTTGCTTCCGGGGTGTCGTGCCGTGCCGGAGCTAATCGCAATCTTCGGAGAGAATTCCTTTCCTTGCCCCTGTCAGGCGAAACAAAGAATTTACCGCCCCCCTGTCTTGCCTACTTGGGACATGCGACCTAGTCTTTCGACCAATTCGCTCGGCTGAACGCAACTCACCCAGTCCGGACCGATCTCATCCTGGACCCCGCCGAGACACGAACTCCAAGGGCAGCCCGCTCAGATCTCAACCCTCGCCGCCGAAGCCCCTGTCCAGGGGCAGGGGCCATCGTCAGGAGACAACCCATGAGTTCCGTGAGACCAGTGACCGAGACGGAGGCGCCGTCCGTGGGAGTGGCTTCAGAGCCCCAGTTGCGCGGCAACCTCAGCATGTTCCACCTACTGTTCACCGTGCTGGCCTTCAACGCACCCATGGCGGTCGTCGTCGGCTTCATCCCGCTCGTCGTCGGCTACGGCAACGGCATCGGCGCACCGATGGCCTTCGTGGCGGCAGGCGTGATCCTGGCCCTGTTCGCCGCCGGCTTCACCACGATGGCCCGGCATCTCCCCAATCCCGGTGGGTTCTACGCCTACATCACCGCAGGCCTGGGCCGGGTCGTCGGGCTGGGCTCCTCGTTCCTGGCACTCCTGTGCTACTACGCCATCACCCTGTCCTGCTACGCGTATTTCGGTCTGGTGCTCAAGTCGCTCATCCACGACAGGTACCACGGACCGGCGATCAGCTGGTGGCTCTGGGGCCTGGCGCTGGTGGCGGTCGTCGGCGTGCTGGGCTATTTCAAGCTCGACGTGTCAGCGCGGGTCCTGTCCGTGCTGCTGGTGTGCGAGGTCGTCATCGTCCTGGTCTACGACGCCTGCGTGGTGTCCAAGGGCGGCGCCTCGGGTTTCAGCCTCTCCTCCTTCACCCCGCACGCGGCCCTCTCGGGGTCGACGGGTATCGCCCTGCTGTTCGCCGTCCTCTGTTTCGGCGGGTTCGAGGCGACCACCATCTTCCGCGACGAGGTGCGCGACCCGGACCGCACCGTGCCCCAGGCGACGTACCTGTTCATCGGCCTGGTGACGCTCCTGTACGCCGGCAGCGCGTGGCTGCTGATCCAGGCGTACGGCACCGACAAGGTGGTGGCTGCCACGGCTGCCAACCCGACCCAGTCGTTCATGGACAGCGCCGCCGCGTACAGCGGGCGCGTCGTGGTTGACCTGGCCACCGTGCTGCTCACCACCAGCATCTTCGCCGCGGCGCTGTCCAGTCACAATGTCACGGCCCGCTATCTCTACAACCTCGGCGCGGACGGAATCCTGCACAAGGGGCTCAGCAAGGTGCACCCCCGCCAGGGCGCCCCCTACCGCGCGTCCCTGGTCACCACCGTGACGACGGTCCTCGGCCTGGCGCCCTTCGTCATCTTCGCGGCCGACCCCACCCTTCTGTACGCGACCCTGAGCGGCGTCTTCGGCTACGCACTGATCGTCCTGCTGCTGGTCACCGGAGTCGCGATCCCCGTCTACCTCCGGCGGACCAGGCCGAGCGACACCAACGTCTGGAAGTCAGTGGTCGCGCCCGTCCTCGCTCTCACCGGTCTCGCCGTGTCGCTGGTCCTGGCGACGCAGAACTTCAGCACCCTCATCAGTGGCTCCAAGAGCCTGACAAACGGGATGTTCGCCCTCGTCTATGGAACGTTCGTAGTGGGCGTCATCACGGCCTTGGTCTACCGCCGGTCCCGCCCGGACGTCTACCAGCGCATCGGCCGGCAGTAGGCACCGAGCAGCCGCCACTCCGACCCGCAGGGCCTGTACGAAAATGAACGAAAGAGGAAGGTGGACACCTTGTCCGACGTAAGTGTTCTCGGTCTCGGCCTGATGGGGACGGCGGTCGCGTCCGCGATCGTGGAAGGCGGTCGGGAGGTCACGGTGTGGAACCGCACCGCCACCAAAGCGGAGAAGCTCCGCGAGCGGGGTGCCGGCGTGGCGGAGTCGGCGGTCGCCGCCGCCCAGGCGAGCCCGGTGGTCATCTCGGTCCTCACCGACAGCGCGGCGCTGCGCACAGCCCTGGGCGACGACGTCCGGCTCGACGGACGGACGATCGTCAACCTCGCGACGGGAACACCCAACCACGCGATCGAGACCGACGCGTGGGTCAGGGAGCGTGGTGGCCGCTATCTGCACGGGACCATCGCCGCGTACCCCAAGGACATCGGCCAGCCGGGTGGAGGTGTCGTCTTCTCCGGGCCCGTGGAGATCTGGAACGAGCTGGAGCCGACCCTGCTGCTGCTCGGCGGCACCACCAACCACGCGGGCGACAACGTGGGCGACGCCTGTGCCCTGGACCTCGGCATGCTCATCTTCTACATGGCTGCGGAAGGCGCCTTCCAGGAAGCACTGGCGTTCGCGTCGGCGTACGGCGTCTCGCCCCGGAGGCTGCTCAACCACACGCTGCCGACCGTGGCGATCCTGGAACGGGAACTCCGCGACTCGGTGGACCGCGTCGAGAAGGGCGACTACAGCACGGACGAAGCGACCATCGACACGTTCTTCGCCTGTATGGAACTGGCCAGCACATCCTCCTACGACATCGGCCTGCGTGGCCCGATGACGGAAGGTGCGCGCAAGCTCTACCAGCGCGCAGTGGAGGCCGGGCGCGGAGCCGACCTGCCCGCGGCGCTGTTCCCGCTTCTCCTGGAGAAGCCCGCGCCGCAGGCAGACTGACCGCGCCACCGTCGGCGGCGTCCCCGAGCCCCCGCTTCCCGCCCTGACGCGGGGCGGGGGCCCACCGTCATCCGAGAAGATGCGGGACGTGCAGCACGGCCAGGGCCTGTGTGATGTCGTGATCAATGGTGCCGGTCCCGGTCCGGCGGGAGAGCGGATCCGGTAGGAACGAGGACTGTGACGCGCAGGCAACTCGCCGATCAGTGAGAGTTGATCGAGCCGTATGTGCCGATCGGTGAGTACGGCCCGTATCCCGAGCGGCTGTGGGATCAGTTCGAGGTGGTGCGCATCAGGACAGCGGCCGCGCCGCGGTTCTTGATCTCGGTCAGGACCTGAAGCCAGTACTTCGCGCCCTCCCCGCCGTCGCCGATCCACAGGCCCAGGATGTCCCGTGCCCCTCGGCGGTGACCGCCACCGCCATGTAGATGGGCCGGTTGGCGACCTTCCCGTCCCTGACCTTGGTTCGCGCCCTCGGGCGTGACCCCGGGACAATCTCTCGCGAGCTGCGCCGCAACGCCGCCACGCGCGGCGGCAAGCAGGAGTACCGCGCGACGGTCGCCCACTGGAAGGCCCAGCAGGCGGCCAAGCGCCCGAAGTGCGTGAAGCTTCTGGGCAACGACCGGTTGCGCCAGTACGTTCAGGAGAGGTTGTCGGGGAACGTTCACCGGCCTGACGGGACGGTCGTCGCGGGACCGCAGACGCCTCCGTGGAAGGGGCTGAACAAGCCGCACCGGCAAGACAGGCGGTGGGCGACAGCATGGAGCCCGGAACAGATCTCGCACCGGTTGAAGGCCGACTTCCCCGAGAATGAGTCCATGCGCATCAGCCACGAGGCGATCTACCAGTCGCTGTTCATCGAGGGCCGTGGTGCGCTCAAGCGTGAGCTGGTCGCCTGCCTGCGCACCGGGCGGGCGCTTCGAGAGCCTCGGTCGAGGTCGCGGAATGTGGACGATCACGTAGTTCCCCACCCAGGTGTTCACGTAATTCCCCTGGTGGTGCCGCGGTTCAACGGTCGACAGACCACGCAACATGAGGTGGCGGGGCACCCGTGGTCAGGATGTGTTGAACGACCTGGAGTGCCTCCGCCAGGGGCAGCGTGTCCTCGTCGGGGTACTCGTCGTGCTGTCCGTTCGCCAGGACGAAGCCCGCGCTGGAGCCGCTCGCGCCCGGGTCCACTGCGTGTTCGCCGGGGTCGTCTTCGCCGTCCAGCAGCATGACCATGGCCCGCTTGGTGTTGCTGATGAAAGCCAGTGACCGGCCGGACGAACTGGTCAGCCATGTCTCGAGGAGGCTGGCGTTGATCCGTTCCCGCAGCACCTCGATCGCCGCCGCCGGTGACGGCGGCGCGGTGTCATCGGCGAAGGCCCAGGACTCGATCATGTGCTCGACCTTCTCACACTGGACTGTGGGAAGCTGGCGCTACTGACTTCGGCTCGTCAGGGTGAATCTTCGAGAAGTCCATGAAGGGCCTGGAGCGGTGGCTGTATCCCGTGGTGTGTGAGGTATGCGGATGGGGCCGGGCTAACCATTGTGGGACGTCGGCGCCGGGAGTCGGTGCGGATGCAGGCGGCCGAGCTGTTCGAGCAGAAAATCAAGCCGCCGGAGGTCGCACGGCGCCTGCGGGTGAGTCTGAAGTCGGCCCACGACCAACGTCCGGACCACGGTCGAAAGCCCACGACCCGGATACCGTCAGCACCAGGGTCAGGTCAGCCACATCGCCGTCCTTCAAAATCCTCCCGGAAGTCGCAGCCGGGGCACTCGTCCTCGCCTTGAATGTGGCCCTCGTACCACCCGTGGACGGCGGCGTGCAGGATCGCCTCCTCTTCCGACGCTTCGCCGTTGTGGACCGACGCGATGGCGTTGCCGACGACCACCCGGAGCACGGCGTTGTCCGGTGAAGGAAACGGAGGGGAGGGCATCGGCGAATCGAACGTCATGCCCTCAGTGGGGCGGGCCGCACGGCTGGTGCTCTTTGGGGGTGCTGGGCACGCTAGTCAGGGTCAACCCCTTGGGCCTGGGACGGACGCCCGCTGGATTCGAGGTTGCCGTCCTTGTCTGTATTGACGCCGGTGACATCGGCCTTGTCGGCGTGGACGGTGCCTCCGGTGTCGGTGCCGTCCTTGTGGACCTTGATACCGTCCTGGGGGAACTCGATCCAGCCCTGGCCAGCCTTGCGCCTGCCCACCCACGGGGTATTGACGCCCTCCTCCGCGTCGACCTGGGCGGCCGTGAGGACGCCCAGAGTGGCGTCGTGGCCGTGGTAGACGTTGACGCCGCGGTCCGGGAAGCTGATCCAGCCGGCGCTGTCGGTGAGCCCCTGGACCACACGGGTGGTGACGTCGTCGGCCGTTACCGTTCCCAAATTGCCGTTCGGCCGGCGGACCTCCACGCCGTTCGTGGCAAAGGTGACCCGACTCTTATTCGCCGTCCCTTCCACCCACGGAGTGTGCACCCCGGTGGTGGCAACCAGGGTCTCCACGTCCGCCTCGGCCGCCGTGACGGTCCCGGGCGTGTTCGTGTCGTTGTCGACGCGCGCGCCCTGCGGGGTGAAGGTGACCCGACCCCGGTCTGTCGTCCCTTCGATCCACGGTGTGCGCGTCCCGCTGTCGAATTCGGGGATGAGTGCGTGGACGGTGGTGGTGAGGAAGTACCCCTCCTGCACCTGCCCGTTGCCGTCGACAGTCCCGGCCATGAGGGTGTAGGTGGTGCCACGTGTCAGGGAGCGGGTGGGTGTGTGACGGTGCGGCCCGTACGATGTCGGTGTGGGCCTCACCGGTGGGTTGACGGGTTCAAAGGCTCCGTCCGGGTAGCGGATCCAGTACGTGAGGCTGTCCGGTCCCTCCCAGCGCAGGACGACGTCCTGGCCTGCGCTCACCATGGAATAGTCCGCGCGGAAGTTCTGCGGGACCTGCGGAGTCTGCTTCACCAGCCCGAGCGTGGTGCCGTAGTAGGCCCCTGGTACTGAATACGGCAGCGCACCGAGGTCGCCGCCGCTTGCGATCTCGTGGATCGATACGACGGCCAGGCCCGCCTGGTCCGAAACAGGGATGTTCTCCAGCTTCAGGATCAAGTGCTCCTGTCCCGGGATCGTCATCTCCCCTTTCGAGGGGGCCGCGGCCCGGAAACGGCCCCCGCCTGCTGAATGCGGAGTGAAGTTCGGGGCCTGCTCACCGGGCAGCGGCTGATAGCTCCTGGTGGGGATGCTCGCGGTGATCCCCGAGGCGTTGTCCGTCAGAGCATCGCTGCCGCTGCCGATCGGAATCAGCACATCGATGTGCTGCCATGTCACATCGGCCAGGTGAGGGTTGGAGACGACCACGTACACCGTCCCCACCGATGGCGCCCCAGGACGCGAAACCTGAAGCGAAGTCGGATCCGTGAGGATCTCGTAGTGCAGCAAGGACGGCACGGTAAGTTCCCCTTACCTCGGCGGTGCACACGATGCAGGCACAAGACGCGCAGCGGAGTCGCCGGTCCCGTTCAGACCTTTGAGGCCACGGGCCCCCGGGAACCGGCGCCGACGGACCAATCGACAGTAAGCAGCCCTCACCCGATCGCATCCCACAATCCTCCACCTCTGTCCCGAATCGACCCCCTCCTGACCGGAACCCGTCGACAGCGCCCAACGCCATCCCCTCCGGCAGCACCCGCGCGACGTCACTCATACCCGCGCCCAAAGTGTCTGGCGGGCCTGGTGAAATGCCACGCGAGCGCAGCAGGCGCATTCTGCCGACGGTGTCCGGCACGGAACACATGCTGGGAGGTGGGGTCGGAGTCGTAGCCCTCTGCCCGGCTCTGGGCGGTGTGGTCACGCACGCGCTGCCACTCTGCCCGGACGGCGGCCACAATGACGAAGACGGTCTCGTCCCCGGCGTCGGCGTAACCAGCCAGCGGCGCACTCCTCGCCCGTGCGATCGAAAAGCGGTCCGGCTCCGAGCCACCGCCTATGGCTGTCGGGCCGGACTGCTACACGACGGACGCTGAGCAGTCACCCTGATGCACGGAATACCTTCCTGGGAGTCATAGGTGGGAATCGGGAGAACAGGAACACGGGTACCCACCCGTTCCACCCCCGATCTCGGAATGGGCGCCGCACGCGGCGCTGCCCAAGTGCATTGCCTTCCAGGGCAGGCCCGGTCCTGGGGCGGTGTGGCAGCTGCTGCGCACCACCCGGGTGGTGCTCCCGGACGGAGCGGGGCAGGCAATGCGATTTCTGGAGCGGGAACGTACGACTACGGCGAAGCTGCTACTGGGCCTGGACGACGGCCTGCGGGCAGTGTCCTTGACGGAGCTGGAGGCCCCGGCCTTCAGCTGTTCCGTGACTGCGGTGACCCCGGGCTGCTGGTACCGGTCGCTTAGCAGGGCCGGGGGCCGGCGCCCTGGGCAGCAGGGCGCCGTCGCCGGTCGTGGACCCCGCCACGCACCACTTCGGGATCGCCGTCCTGGTCACTCTGGCCGACCGTGGTGCCCTGGATCCGATGCTCCTCGCGGAACTGGCCGGCGGCAATCGCCTCGTGGCGTCCGGCTTCCCCGAGGAGTGCACCGAACCGGTCCCCCCTCGCCCCTGACGAGCGCCACGGTGGGGCCCGACGGGGTACAGGTCAGCGGGGGCACGCGCCCCTGCCCTCCTGCCAGGGAGGTGAACGTGCTCGTCGCCGGTGTGATGGGTCCCTCGGTCCGACGAGCTGGGCGGGGAACTGGCCTTGACGCAGGTGCCTGCGGTCGCTGAGGGCTGGAGCGCCGACGGGACGGGGACCGAGCACGGGCAGATCACCCTCGGAAACGTCCTGGTACCGCTGGAGCTGCTGGTGCGGGACTCTGACGCCGACGGGCAGCTCGATGCCCTGCTGACCGCAGCCTTCGCGTGGTTCCAACTGCTGACAGGCAGTTGCCTCGGGCCGTCGGCGCACTGGTCGAGTGAGTGCTGCTCGACCAGAAGGTGCCCGAGTCCGAGCAGATAGGGCTGCTGATGGAGGCCGAGGGTGCGATGTCAGCAGCGGAGGGCGTCGCCCACCGGATCGACGACGGCGGCCCGGACGCGTCGATGCTCGCCGACTCGCTGTACGTCCGGTACAGCGTCCAGGACGCCCTCTCCCGGATGGCCCCGAGCGCGGTCGAACTGCTCGGCGACCTCAACGTCGCGGCATCCGATGGCGAACGTGACCTGATGCGGCACTGGCTAAAGGAACCTGCCGCCCGTCCCATCTTTATTCCACACGTAGATTGTCTTGCTGACAGCAAGGGGACCGTCGACAAATACTCCGTACTCGCCACCTGCGTTGACCCGGAAGACATACCCGTAACCCTCCCGGCCTTTGACTTCCATGCCCGTGTCGATACCCACATAGCCGTTGGGGTGGGTGAACAATGCCCGCTTCTTTCCCTCGCTGACCGTCATTCCTCCGTTGACGGTGAGTCGCTTCTTCACCAGCGCCGTGCCGGTGACCAGGTCGTCCAGATCGGCCTTGTGGGCTGAGACGGTCCCCCGGTCCCTTCCCCGGCCGTGGAATACGCTCAGGCCCGACTCCGGGAACTCGATCCAGCCGTTGCCGCCGTCCTGGTCGCCGACCCACGTGGTGTTGAGGCCGTTGACGTCGATCTTGTCGGCGCTGAGAGTGCCCCGGTCCTGGGTACCGCCCTTGTAGACGGTGGCCCCGGGCTGGGAGAACCCGATCCAGCCCTTCGCGCCGGTGCGGTCGCCGACCCACGTGGTGTTGACGCCGGCGGCGTCGATGACGCCGAGGTCCAGATTCGGACCGTGGTGAACGGTGATACCGGTGTCGGGGAAGTCGATCCAGCCGGAGTTGGCGCTGCGTCCCTTGACCGTCGAGGCCCTCACGTCGTTGAGGATGTCGGCGGTCCCGGCCTCGACCGTCCCCGGGATACCGTTGTGGTCGACCTTCGCTCCGTCCCTGCTGAAGGTGACCCGGCCCGGGGCTGTCGTCCCTTCGATCCACGGTGTGCGCGTCCCGCTGTCGAATTCGGGGATGAGTGCGTGGACGGTGGTGGTGAGGAAGTACCCCTCCTGCACCTGCCCGTTGCCGTCGACAGTCCCGGCCATGAGGGTGTAGGTGGTGCCACGTGTCAGGGAGCGGGTGGGTGTGTGACGGTGCGGCCCGTACGATGTCGGTGTGGGCCTCACCGGTGGGTTGACGGGTTCAAAGGCCCCGTCCGGGTAGCGGATCCAGTACCTGAGGCTGTCCGGTCCCTCCCAGCGCAGGACGACGTCCTGGCCCGCGCTCACCATGGAGTGGTCCGCGCGGAAGTTCTGCGGGACCTGCGGAGTCTGCTTCACCAGCCCGAGCGCGGTGCCGTAGAAACGGGGGGACTGCTTCCGCGCACCGAGGTCGCCGCGGTAGGCGGTCTCGTGGATCGACACGACGGCCAGGCCCGCCTGGTCCGAAACAGGGATGTTCTCCAGCTTCAGGATCAAGTACTCCTGTCCCGGGAACGTCATCTCCCCCTTCAAGGGGGCCGCGGCTCGGAAACGGAAATGGCCTCCGCCCCCGGAGTGCGGAGTGAAGTTCGGGGCCTGCTCAGTGGGCTGCGGCTGATAGCTCCTGGTGGGGATGCTCGCGGTGATCTCCGAGGCGTTGTCCGTCAGAGCACCGCTGCCGCTGCCGATCGGAATCAGCACATCGATGTGCTGCCATGTCACATCGGCCAGGTGAGGGTTGGAGACGACCACGTACACCATCCCCACCGATGGCGCCCCAGGACGCGAAACCTGAAGCGAAGTCGGATCCGTGAGGATCTCGTAGTGCAGCAAGGACGGCACGGTAGATTCTCCCTACCTCGGCGGTGCACACGATGCAGGCACAAGACACCCGGCGGAGCCACCGCTGTCGCCGGTCCCGTGCAGACTTTCGAGGCCACGGGCCCGACCTGGGAACCGGCGCCAGCAGACCCATCGAAAGTAAGCAGCCCTCACCCGATCGCATCCCACAATCCTCCAGTTCTGTCCCGAATCGACCCCCTCCTGACCGGAACCACACCACAGGAACCCGTCGACGGCGCCTTCGCTGGCACCTACCTGGAACAACGGCCAACGCCCGGACCACGGTCGAAAGCCCACAGCAGCGCTGCCCGGATCCCGTCAGTACCAGGGTCAGGTCAGCCGCGGTCGCCGTTCTTCGGAACTGACCCCGGAAGTCGCAGCCGGGGCGCTCGTCCTCGCCTTGAATGTGGCCCTCGTACTACCCGTGTACGGCGGCGTGCCACTGCGGGCGGGCGGCTGCGTCGGTGATGCGCTGGTCGAAGCGGTCGCGCATGGTCTCCAGGGACAGGACCTCCCCGTATCCGTTGTCGAAGGCGAACTGGGTGTCCGCGTCGTCGAATCGCTGCTTGCGCAGCCACTCGTGGTGGATGTAGGTCCAGCCCGAGCCGCCCCGCCAGACCCGGCCCTGCCGCAATACTGACGCCGACTTGTCAGGGTGAGGCTGGGTCGTCGAGGGCCAGGCCGGTGCCGGCCATGAAGCCGTCGAGGGTATCTGGCCGGTACTGAAGGCGCTTGAGCCGGTTGCGTACGAGGGCTTCGAGTCGGTCCAGGGCGACTACGGCGAGATTGGCCAGGCTGCGCTTGACGTGCGCCCATACCCACTCCACAGGGTTGAGGTCGGGCGAGTACGCGGGCAGCAGGAACACCGTCAGCCACTTGCGCTCGGCGATCAGCTCACGCATGGCGTGGGAGACGTGGGTGTGGCCGGCCGGAGGACCCCAGGCCGACCGCGCTGGTCGCAGCCGCCCTCGCCTGCCTGGACGCGGCCGCGAGAGGGTGGGTGGCCTGCGAGGGCACTGTCTCCCTCGCCCTCCTGCTCGATCGGGCAATGGGTGCGCTGACGGAGTGACCGCCCGCCCACGGCTGACGACCGGCGCTCACCGACCGGGGCGGCAAACCACGGCTGTTCCGTGCCGAGTGGCACGGCGCCTGAAGGGGTCAGCGGGGGGCTCTATGCCGGTTCACTCGGTTCGTCCCGGGTGCGGCTGGGTCGGCAGCACCCGGACTGGGAGGTTGGGCTGCGAGAGCGCATGGAGCAGTTGTCGATTATGCGCGGTTACTGAGCCTCTTTCATCCTGTGCTGGAGGGTGAAATGGGCTGGTCAGCGTGTGTGGTGACGAGGCAGGGCCCCTCGTCGTCGGCGTGGTGATTCCACTCAGCACATCGGCGACCGAAGGGGCCCTGTTGGTTCCGTATCCTGCCATGCTCGACGTCCCGCACGAGCTCGTCGAGCATGTCGCCTGGCTGCTGCACGAACACCGCCGGACCCGCAATACCCGCTGGCGCAAGCTCGGCTGCTTTGAACAGGCGTTGCTCACCCTCGTCCACCTGCGCAAGTACGAGACGTTCTCCCAGCTCGGAGCAGGTTCGGGATATCCCAGGCCACTGCCTGGCGGTACGTGGATGAGACCTTGGACGTCCTGGTCTCCTGGGCGCCCTGCCTCCACGAAGCCCTCACCGGCCTCGGTGAGGGCGACCACGTCATCGTTGACGGCACTCTGATCCCCACCGACCGTGTCCGTGCCGACGAGCCGTATTACTCGCAGAAACACCGCAAGCACGGCATGAACGTGCAGGTCATCGCCCGTTCCGACGGCACACCGCTGTGGTTCTCCCGCGCGACACCCGGGCTCACCCACGACCTGACCGCGGCCCGCGCCCATGGCATCGTCCAGGCCTGCCTGACCCGGCAGACCCTCGTCCTCGCGGACCGCGCCTACCAGGGTCTGGCGCCACCTTCCGAACCCCGTACTACCACCACCGCGAACAGCCCCCGCATTACCAGCAGTTCAACCGCGACCATGCCCGGCTGAGAGCCCCCGGCGAACGCGCCTTCGCCCAGCTGAAAGCCTGGCGGCTGCTCCGGCGAGCCAGATGCTCCACCCGTCGCATCAGCACCATCGTTCAAGCTGTCCACACGCTGTTGACCTGCAACTATCCAGGATGAAAGAGGCCGAAGAAATCAGGCCAGCCTTCTCACCTATGGCTTCACGTCGAGACGCACGAGCGCGCCGATCTCCACAAGTTGGTCCGGCAGGGCCAAGTCGGACACTCCCATGACCGTGCTGGTGGGCCGGTGCTCCCCGAAGTACTCGGCGTGAAGGCGTGCTGTCGTGTCGAAGTTCTCCCGCAGGTTCCTCACCAGAACCGTGGTCTCCACTATCTGGCTGCGCTCGGCTCCGAACTGCCCCAGCACCAAGTCCAGATTCTCCAGTGTGGTGCGGACCTGCAGTTCGAAGTCACCGGCACCCACGAATTTGCCGTGACGGTCATGAGACAGCTGCCCCGACACGTAAACCGTGTCACCGACCTGGGTGGCCTGGCTGTACCCGTACAACGACTCCCACGGCATGCCGAACCCGAATACCTTCACCTGAGAACTCATGGCTCACTCCCTTGATACAGCGCGCGGGGCCGTAGTTGCAGGCAGGCCCCTTGCATGTAGAAGTTACGGGTCCGTACAAGCGATGCTTGTCTGGTAGCGCCGCCCGAGTGTTCTCTGCGCGCACGAAATTGGCTGCAGTGGGCTCCTCCAGGCGCCGGTGTGATGAGTGGAACCACTACGCCGACGACGAAGGCCCTGCCTCCTCACCGCACCCGTCGGCCAGCCCGTTTCACCCTCCAGCGGAGGATTAAAAGGGGCTCACTGAGGTTGAACTCGTGATGTCGCCGGGTGGCTTAGGTGGGTCTGATTGTCGGGCCGGTCTCGGCGATGCGGCCGTCTATGACCAGACCGCTGGCCGCCGCTGATTACCTGGTGCGCTCAGTGCGGTCGTCGTACTCTTCGCGGGCGGTGATGACTTCTTCGATGTGCAGCACGGACCACTCCGTGAGTGCCTTCAGCGGTTCCCGTAGCGTCTGGCCGAGCGCGGTCAGCTCATACTCCACGTGCGGCGGCACCTCTGGGTAGACGGTCCGGCTGACCAGTCCGTCGCGTTCGAGGGTGCGCAGCGTCTGGGTGAGCATCTTCTCGCTCACGCCCGCCAGCGCCTGCCGGAGATGACCGAACCGGGAGGTCCCGTTCCGGCCGAGTTCGCCCAGCACGAGGACCGCCCACTTGCTGCCGATCTGGTCGAGCAGGTCCCGCGACGGGCAGCCGCGCTCGTACGGATCGAATGACGGCATGGGTCCGGTCACATTCTCGACAGCAGCCATACGGCTCACCTCAATGCTTTCGCTGCGGTAAGTACCCTACCAAGAAGTGGCTACTCCCCAACAGAGAGTATCCAGGTCATTCTGTGTTCCATCCCGCGGCGGACGGACCGCGGCAGGCGTGCGAGGCACGCGCGGAAGGAAGGAATGACCATCATGCCGATCGTCGTCACCGGAGCCACCGGCCAGCTGGGCAGGCTCACCGTCGAGGCACTGCTGCGGCGCGGGATCCCGGCCGCGGACATCATCGCGACCGGCCGGGACATCGCCGGGATCAAGGATTTGGCCGACCGAGGCATCACGGTACGCCGCGCCGACTTCGCGGACACCGACGGCCTGGCCGAGGCATTCGCGGGGGCGGAAAGGCTGCTGCTGATCTCGGCCTCGGTCCCCGTGGGCGAGCGGGTCGCCAACCACCGCCGCGTGATCGACGCCGCGGCATCCGCAGGTGTGTCGCTAGTGGCGTACACGAGCACGACGCACGCGGACACGGCCACCACCGTCATCGGTGCCACGCACAGCGAGACCGAGGCGTATCTGCGGGACCGCGGAATCCCCAGCGTGCTGCTGCGCAACGGCTGGTACCTGGAGAACTACACCAGCCAACTGCCGCAGATCCTGCAGAACGGCGCGGTCGTCGGCGCCGCAGGCGAGGGGCGGATCAGCGCCGCGTCCCGCGCCGACTACGCCGAGGCCGCAGCGGTCGTCCTCACCGCTGAAGGCCACACCGGCGCCGTGTACGAGCTCGGCGGCGACGAATCCTTCACCCTGACTGAGCTCGCCGCCGCGATCTCCGCTGCGGCCGGAAAGCAAGTTACCTACGCTGACCTCCCGGTGGCCGACTTCGCCCGGGTACTGGCCTCCGCGGGCCTACCCGCCGAGCTGGCAGAGGTCCTCGCTGACGCTGACCGCGGTATGAACCGCGGCGAGATGTACACCGACTCTGGCGACTTGCGCCGCCTGATCGGCCGTCCGCCCGTGACCCTGGCCGAGGCACTCGCGGCCACCCTGCACTACTGAGGTTGAACTCGTGATGTGGCCGGGTTGCTCAGGTGGGTCTGATTGCCAGACCGGTCTCGGCAAGGCAGCCGTCTATGAGTTCGCTGCGGTACTGCATGTGCCGTAGGCCGCGCCGGATGCGCTGGACGAGGTTTCAGGGGTACTGAAGGCGACGTTGGAGAGCCAGCCGCGTCGCAGGAGGGACCAGATCCCCTCGGCTGGGTTGAGGTCGGGTGCGTAGGTCGGCAGATAGTAGCTTCAGCGCCAGCGTGCCGGTCCTGCGCCGGGTGCTGCCCGAGAGCACGCGGGACCGACTCCTGCGCGCCCCGCGGCCGTTGCCGAGTACGTCGGCGAATGCGGTGCGGTCGTCGTGGATTCGGCGACCGCGATGCCACCGCCGACGGAGTCCTTGGCGGAGGGCGTGGGCGGCACTGCTTCACATACCGCCACGATCAGGCTTCCCGTCGCCCAGCTGCTTCGGTGAGGAGGCCGGCTGGGTCGTAGCCTGCGCTCTCGGCGTCAGCGAGGGTGGCGGCGAGGGCCCGGCTGCCTGGTGCTCCTCCTCGACGTCTTCCCGGCCGCCGACCAAGCCCGCCGCCTCATCCGCCACCCGCACCGAGCCCTGGACGAGCCCATTCCGCTGCAGAACGTTCCCGAAGGGCTCCGCCTGCGGTCGGTCACCCCCACGGAGGACGGGATCGACGCCCGCTTCACCGGCCGCTCGGTCACCTTCCGCCCGGACTCGTCGTCCGCCCAGGTGTCGTCAGTCGAGGTCGGGGAGGGGGCGCCGGGCGACCTCGTGGGCGTCGTCCGCCGGTAGGCCCAGCATGCGCAGGACCATCTCGGCGAGGCTCACCGCGGCCTCGTCGCCGTCCACCTCGGGGCGGGCGAAACGCAGCTCCACCAGGGACAGCAGGGTTCCGCCCAGCGCGGACAGGGCGACCGTCGGGTCGAGGGTGGTGAAACGGCCGGAGGCCATGCCGACCTGGAGATCGCGCAGCGCCCGGCGGGCCAGTCCGTTGTCCGAGTGGATGTGCCCGAGGCCGCGGCGGCGCAGGACCTGCATCAGCTCCGGGTGGGAGTCGGCCATCCGGGCGCTGAGTCGGAAGCCGGCCGCGAGAAGCTCCGCCGGGTCGTCGATTCCGGCCAGGCGCTCGTCGAAGCTCTGGCCGAACTCCTCCAGGGCGTCCACCACAGCCGCCTCGAACAGCTCCGTTTTGGACTCGAAGTGGTTGTAGAAGGAGCCGAAGCCGACGTCGGCGCGCTCGGCGATCGCCTGGATGCTGGCGCTCGTGTCCCCGGTCTCGGCGAGTATCTGCCGGGCCGCTCGCACGAGAGCCCTGCGGGTCTCCGCGCGACGCCGCTCGAACCGGTTGCTGGGCGGGGCTGACGTAGGCATGCGCAGAGTCTAACCGTCGGGGCGATGGCGATCGCAGACCTGATGAATTCATCATTTCCAGCCGCGAACACCTTGACGACGAAACCGTCACAGTTGATGATTTCCTCATTACGGCAATGCTGCTCGGAGGGCACCATGTCTGAAACCCGCGTCAACGGGGCCGAGGTCATCACGGCCCACCAGGACCTCCACAGCGAGCAGGGCGCCCTGCGCGGCGAACACCCCGGCCGCTCCCGCAACCCGGTGATCAAGGTGGCGGACCTGGCCTGGGTGGAGTTCGAAAAGCCCGACCTGGACCGGGCCGAGGTCTTCGCCCGGGACTTCGGATTCGGCGTCGCCGCCCGCACAGAGCGGGAGCTGTGGCTGCGCGGCACCTTCGCCGGCTCACCCTGCGTGGTGATCCGCAAGGGGCGCACCTCCCGCTTCATCGGCCCGGCGTTCCGGGCCGCAGAGCAAGCCGACCTGGACCGGCTGGCCCGTGCCACGGGGACGGCGGTACGGGAGAGCGACGTGCCCGGCGGTGGCAAGGTGGTGGACCTGCTCGACCCCTCGGGCTTCCCGGTGCGGGTCGTGCACCGCGGCGAACAACTTCCCGCGCTGCCGGAACAGCAGCCGCTGCTGCTGAACTGCGGCACGCATCACCGTCGCACGAACGCCACGCAGCGTCCGCCGCGGGAGCCGTCCCGTATCCAGCGGCTGGGCCATGTGGTGCTGGAGACCCGCGTGTTCGCCCGTGCCCTGGACTGGTACCTGGACACCCTCGGCATGATCGTGTCCGACTTCCTGTTCCTGGACGGGCAGCGCGACCGGGGCCCGACGATGGCGTTCATCCGCTGCGACCTGGGCAGCGTGCCGGCCGACCACCACACCCTGGCCATGCACCTGGGCCCGGGCACGGGCTACGTCCACTCCGCCTACCAGGTCACCGACCTCGACTCGATCGCCGCCGGCGGTGAGTACCTCAAGGAGCGCGGCTACAAGCGCAGTTGGGGCATCGGCCGGCACATCCAGGGCAGCCAGCTGTTCGACTACTGGCGCGACCCGGACCGCTTCATGCTGGAGCACTTCGCCGACGGCGACCTGTTCACCTGCGACGTCGAACCCGGCTGGGCCGCGATGTCCACCAGCGGCCTCGCCCAGTGGGGGCCGCCGGCCACGCGGGACTTCCTGGGCGCGAGCCCGTCCCCGCAGCGGGTCCGCGACGTCATCGAAGCCCTGCGCGGCGACAACGAGATGGACCCGGCACGACTCTTCGGCCTGCTCAAGGCCGCCAACTCCTGACCCCCTTCACAGAGAGCCACGTCATGAGCACCAATGTCCTGCGCACCGGTGGGGGCACCTCCCGCTCGAGCGAAGCCGAGAGTGGGGGAGGATGGTGGGTCGTCCGAGGGGACCGGGCCGTCCCCGTCGAGACCAAGGCCGTCACCACCGCCGAACTGCTGGCCGACCGCGCCGCCGTGCGCGAGGCCGCCGCCTCCGGCGAGCCCGGTACGCCCGTGGCCGACCTGGTCGCGCTCTCGCCGGTCACCACGCCCTGCCGGGTGGTCGCCCAGATGGTCAACTACCGCAGCCACGCCCGGGATTCGGGCTTCACGGGCGACATCCCGCCCGCCTTCTTCCGCAAGGCGTCCGGCTCGGTCAGCGGCCCCGGCGACGCCGTCGTCCGCCCCGCGCACGTGAAGTTCCTCGACTACGAAGTCGAGTTGGGCCTCGTCATGGGCGCGTCCCTGCCCGTCGGCACGGTCGTCGAGGAGCGGGACCTGCCGTCGTACGTCGCCGGGCTCGTGATCACCAATGACGTCAGCGCCCGGGAGGTGCAGCTGACCAAGACGCAGTTCTACGAGAGCAAGTCGTACCCCACCTTCACCCCGACCGGGCCGTACCTGGCCCTGCTGGAGCCGGAGGACTTCGCCCATCTCCTCGACCTGCGGCTGAAGTTGAGGGTCAACGGCGAGCTGCGCCAGGACCGCACCCTCGCCGACATGATCGTCCGCCCGGCGCAGGCCCTGACCCTGCTGGCCCGCTTCCAGACCCTCGACCCCGGTGACCTGCTGCTGACCGGCACCCCTGGCGGCACCGCCCTCAAGGCCCCGCCGAAGCCGGTCGAGAAGATCGGCGCGCTGCTGCCGCCCGCCGTGAAGTGGAGGGCGTTCTTCAAGAGCCAGGCGAAGAACCCGCACTACCTGCACACGGGTGACGTGATCACGGCGACGATCGCGACCCCGGACGGCCGGATCGACCTCGGCGAGCAGCGCACGCCCGTCACGGACGCGAAGCAGGGCCCGAGGTGAGCCGCACATGACCGTCGATGAAGCCGCACGTGTGCCCGTCGTGATCGTCGGCGCCGGACCGGTGGGCGTGACCGCCGCCCTCCTCCTGGCCCGGCGCGGAATTCGCAGTGTCGTCCTCGAACGCCACCGGGACGTCTACCCTCTTCCGCGCGCCGTCGCCACCGACGACGAGGTGTGCAGGATCCTGCAGGCCGCGGGCGTCGGCGAGGAGTTCGCCGCGATCGCCCGCCCGGCGAACGGGCTGCGGCTGCTGGACGCCCGGCACCGGGTGATGGCCGAGTTCCGCCGCACCGGGCACGGCCTGCACGGCTATCCGCAGACCAGCATGTTCGACCAGCCCGAGCTGGAACGCGTGCTGCGCGACGCCCTGGCCCGGCGCCCCGAGTGCGAGCTCCGGGGTGGCGTGGAGGTCACCGGCATCGGCCCCGACACCACCGGCCCCGTACGGGTCACCTACCGCGACGGCGACGGCGAGCACGAAGTGTGGGCCGACGCGGTGCTCGGCTGCGACGGCGCGGGCAGCCTCACCCGCGAAGCCATCGGAGCCGTATGGGAAGACCTGCGCTTCGAGGAGCACTGGACCGTCATCGACGTCCGCACGACGGCCGATGTCCGTTGCTGGGAGGGCGTCGACCAGGTCTGCGACCCGGACCGGCCGGCCACCTTCATGCGGGTGGGCGAGGACCGCTACCGCTGGGAGTTCCGGCTGCGCGAGGGGGCGGAGCAGCCAGTCCGCGAGCTGGTCGCCCCGTGGCTGCCACCCTCGTACGACGGGGACTTCGAGGTCGTCCGCGAGACGCAGTACACCTTCCGGGCACGCGTCGCCGACCGGTGGCGCCGCGGACGGGTCTTCCTGCTCGGAGACGCCGCCCACCTCACCCCGCCGTTCATCGGGCAGGGCCTGTGCTCGGGCCTGCGCGACGCCTACAACCTCACCTGGAAGCTCGCCCGCGTCCTCCAACAAGGCGCTCCGGCAGGGCTGTCGGACACCTACGAGAGCGAACGCAAGCCACACGCCCGGCATGTCATCCGGCTCGCGGTCGCCATGGGCTGGGCCATGACCGGCGGCCAGGACGGCGCCGCCGCCCTCCGCCGCAGGGTGCTGGCCGCGGCCTGCCGTATACCCGGCCTGACCGAGCTGGCCGGCCGCGACCTCAGCCCGCCTCTGACCGCCGGACCGCTCGTGCGGCGCGGGGTCCGCCGAGGCCTGGCGGGCACGCACTGTCCGCAACCATGGGTGAACGTCGACGGACGGCGTATCCGTCTCGACGAGCTGCTCGGCGACTCCTTCACCGTCCTGACCGCCACCGAACCCGGCCCCTCACTGACCGCGCTCGCCCACAGCCTCGGCATACGCGCGCTCTGCGTGACCGACCTCGGCGACGACGGCACCCTCGCCGCCTGGCTGCGCGCCGGACGCGCGGACGCCGTACTGCTGCGCCCCGACCGTGTCGTCATGGACGTCGTCCCGGCGGGGGGACGCGACTTCACGTCGACGGCCGACTGGGCGGCCCTGCTGCACACCACACGAAGCCCTGTTCCTGCCGAACGGACGGCCCTGAAAAGCCTGTCGAGGAGTACGACGCGATGAGCACGCCCTTCTTCACACCCGATCCGCAGACGGCGGCCGCCAGTCGCATCGCGGAGTTCGCCCGGCGCCAGGGCATCGCCCCGGACGACTACGCCGCCCTGCACCAGTGGTCGGTCACCGACCTGGAGGGCTTCTGGGGCGCGGTGTGGGAGTACTTCGACATCGACGCCGACACCCCCTACGAGCAGGTGCTGGCCGAGGAGAGGATGCCGGGCGCCCGCTGGTTCCCCGGCGCCACCCTCAATTACGCCCACCACGCGCTGCGCAACCTGGCCGACGAGGACGTGGCGATCATCGCCCTCGACGAGTCCGGCACCGGGTACGAGGTGACGGGGGAGCGGCTGCGCGCTCTGGTCGCCTCCGTCGCCGCCACCCTGCGCGAGCAGGGCGTCGGCAAGGGCGACCGGGTCGTGGGCTATCTGCCCAACACCCCCCACGCGATCGTCGCGTTCCTGGCCGCAGCGAGCCTGGGCGCCGTGTGGTCGGTGTGCGGCCAGGACTACGCCCCCAAGGCCGCCGCCGACCGGTTCGCCCAGCTCGAACCCACCGTGCTGATCGCCGCCGACGGCTACCTCTTCAACGGCACCACCCACGACCGCCGCGACGCCACCCTCGAACTCACCCGCTCCCTGCCGACGCTGAAGGCCACCCTGCTGGTGGACCACGTGGGCCTGCCCTGGCCGTCGCCGGCGTACCCGTCGCTGGTCATCCCATGGGAGGACGCCGCCACCCGCACCGAGGAACTCACCTGCACCCCCGTGCCGTTCGACCACCCGCTGTGGGTGGTGTTCTCCTCCGGCACCACCGGCCTGCCCAAGGGCATCGTCCACGGCCATGGCGGCGTCCTGCTGGAGCACCTCAAGACCCTCGGCCTGCACTCCGACCTCGGCCCCGGCGACCGCCTCCTGTGGTACACGACCACGCACTGGATGATGTGGAACCTGGTCGCCTCGACCCTGCTGACCGGCGCGACGACATGCGCGTACGACGGCAGCCCGGCGCCCTTCGCCAAGCTCGACGTCCTGTGGGAACTGGCCGCCCGCCACCGGATCACCGTCTTCGGTACCAGCCCCCAATACCTGCTGGGCATGGCCAAGTTCGGCATCGACCCGTCCGGCCATGACCTGTCGTCGGTCCGCGTGGTCGGCTGCACGGGGTCCGCCCTGCCGGCGTCCGCCTACCCGTGGGTCCGCGACCATGTGGGGGAGCGGGTGCTCCTGGCCTCCATCAGCGGCGGCACGGACGTGGTGTCGGGCTTCGCGGGCAGTGCGCCCAACACCCCGGTCTGGGCCGGGGAGTTGTCGGCACCGCACCTGGGGGTGGCGCTGGCCGCCTACGACGCCGAGGGCCTGCCGGTGGTGGACCGGGTCGGCGAGCTGGTCGTCACCCGACCCATGCCGTCGATGCCGTTGTCCTTCTGGAACGACCCCGACGGCGGCCGCTACCGCGACGCCTACTTCTCTTACTATCCCGGCGTCTGGCGGCACGGCGACTGGATCACCCTCACGGGCCACGGCTCGGTGATCGTCCACGGCCGCTCCGACAGCACGCTCAACCGCAACGGCGTCCGGCTCGGCAGCGCCGACATCCACGACGTCGTCGAACGCCTCCCCGAGATCACCGAGGCCCTGGTCATCGGCGCGGAGGAACCCGACGGCGGCTACTGGATGCCGCTGTTCGTGGTCCCCGCGGCAGGGGTGACGCTGGACGACGCCCTGCGCGAGAGGATCAAGGAGGCCATCCGCACCGGCGCCTCGCCCCGCCACGTCCCCGACGAGATCCTCGAAGTGCCCGGTATCCCGCACACCCGCACCGGCAAGAAACTGGAGGTCCCGGTCAAGCGCCTGCTCCAGGGCGCCCCGGTCGAGCAGGTCGTGAATCCGGCCGCCGTGGACGCCCCCGAACTCATCGCCTACTACGCCGACTTGGGCGAGGAGCGCCGCAAGGGCAGGACCACCGCATGAGAACAGTGCTCGCCGTCGCCCTGTCCTTCGTCTTCCTTCCCCTGGGCCTGGCGAAGATCGCCGCGGTGCCGTTGATGCGCCAGGCGGCGGCCCACCTCGGCATGTCACCGGGCCTCTACCACGTCGTCGGCGCACTGGAGGTGGCCGGGGCCGCCGGTCTGCTGCTGGGGCTGGTGTCGCTCCCGCTCGGCGTGGCCGCCGCGACGGGACTGGCGTTGCTGATGGCCGCGGCGGCGGTGGTCCACCTGCGCCACGGCGACCCGCCGCCCCGGGCGCTCCCGGCGGCCGTACTGGCCCTGATCGCCGTGACGTACGCGGCCACGGCGGTGGCCGCCGGCTGACGTACGTCCTGTACGGGCCGGGCAGGGCAGCCCCTTGTGAGGGTGGCGGCTGCCCATCCCCGGCTCCCCGCGGGCCGCCATTGCAGACCGGCCTCCCCCTCCCCCCGGGGCCGGGGTGGCCCGCGTCGACGTCCGGGGCCTGCGAGACGACTGGCTCGACAGGCCCCGGACGAGCAACCCCGTCTCCCTCACCGACCGACCCCGGCGACCACCGCCGTCATGGTGCCGACATGCTGACTCGGGCGATGGAATCGGGCACGGCGCGACTCTCGGCTCGCCCAGGGGACACCTGTGCTCATGGCCGCGGCAGCGGTGGTTCACCGGCGCCACGGCGACCCGTCGGTGCGGGCGCTGCCCGCCGCCGTTCTGCCCCTGGCGGCAGGTGACGCCGATCGCGGCGTGTACATCCGTCTGCGGCAGCACAGCTTGTCCTGGGACGATCGGCAGGTCGTGGTAGAGGACACCTATGGGCGCGCCAGGCCATGGCGGTCGGCCCAGGCGTTGATCGCCGCGGCCAGTTCCTCGGGGCGGTCCTCCGGGGAGTGGTGACCGGCGAGGCCGTGACGGGAGACCTCCAGGCCTGCGATGTTTGCCTCGCACCAGGCCACGGCCCTTGGGCCGGTCATCGCACCGGGTCCCGGCTCGAACGCGGCGAGCAGCTTGGGGACTTCGGGGCTTTCGGCCAGCCAGGCGTCGTAGTGCTCGACGCGGGCCACGACGTCGGCGGGCTCGCTGTCCAGCGGCATCATGCGCGTCCACGCCAACACCGGGCGGCGGCTCCGCGGGGTGGGAAAGGGGCGGCGGTAGACCTCCAGGTCGGCAGGGGCGAGCGGGGTGGCGACCGTGTCCGGGAGCCCTTCGATGAACAGCGACTTCTCCAGGACCATCGCCTCGCCCACCCCAGGGGTGCGCAGGAGGGTGAACAATTCCCGCCCCGCAGCCGGGAACTCGTCGCCGACCAGCGGCTTGACGATTGTCTCGGTGAAGGCAAGACCGCGGACCCGGCCCGGGAGACGGGCGGCCCGGTCGAAGGCGAGCGCGCCGCCCCAGTCGTGGCCGACGAGGACGGCCTCGGTAAGGCCGAGGGCGTCGAACCAGGCGTCGAGGTAGCGGGCGTGGTCGTCGAAGGAGTAGGCGAGGTCGGGCTTGCCGGAGTCGCCCATGCCGATGAGGTCCGGGGCCAGCAGGCGGCGGCCGGGCGCGGCCACACCCGGCAGGACGTTCCGCCACAGGTGGGAGGAGGTGGGGTTGCCGTGGAGGAAGACGAACGGCAGCCCGGCGGGGTCGCCGGACTCGCGGTAGTGGAGGGTGGAGTCGAGGACGGGAAGGGTGGGCATCGCGGGGTCACTTCGCTTTCCATACGGGGGATTCAGAGGTTGAGGCTCAGGACGTGGTCGACGGCGATCTCGACGACGACCAGGTCTGGCGGGGCGGGCGGGGCCGCGAGGTAGCGGACGGTGTAGCGGCGGACCGCCTCGGCCAGGCGCGCGGGGTCGTCGGTGACGGTGGCCCGGCCTTCGAGGGTGACCCAGCGAAAGCCGTCCGCCTGGCAGAGCGCGACGCGTACCGCCGGGCCGCCCGCCGCCACGTTCCGGGCCTTCCGGGCCTTGGCCCGGGTGGTCACGCGGGCCAGGCCGGTGGACGCGTCGAAGGTGAAGCGGACGGGGGTGACGTGCGGGGTGCCGTCGCGGCGGAGGGTGGTGAAGGTGGCCTGGTAGGGGCGAGTGAGGAACGCCCGCGTGCCGGCCGGCAGTTCGGCGGTCGCCCGGCTCACTTCTTCTTCACGCCCTCATTCCAGATCAGCTTGGCGATATTCGGCTTCACGGCCGTGGTGATGACGCCCATGGCTGTCCGGACGTACCGCCGTTCCTCCAGCTCGCGCAGCATGCTCGCGGCGAGGTCGGCGCGGGCGGTGAAGACGCCGTCGGCGCTGGTCTCGGCGGTGTGGTACTCCGTGACGACGGGGTACTCGAACAGGCCCGAGGGTCGCACGAGGGTCCAGTCGAGGCTCGTTCGACGGATCACGTCCTCCATGCGGCGCATGTCCTCGTGAAGAGTGCGGCCCAGGCGCCGGTTCACCAGCGGGTCGAGCACATGGTTGAAGAAGTGCGCGCCGGTGGGACGCCAGTTCGGGTCGGCGACGCTGGAGCTGACGGCGAGAAGTCGCTTGATGCCGTGGCGGGCCATGGCCCCGGTGACGGCCGTGGCGCTCGCCGAGTACGTGGTGATGGTCTCCTTGCTGAAGCGTGCGCCCAGCGCGGAGAGAACGGCGTCCGTCCCGCCGAGCGCGGCATCGACGGCCACCGGGTCGGTGGCGTCGGCGACGGCCACGGTGAGGCCGGGCCGCGCAGGCAAGGAGCCGGGGCGGCGGGTCACGGCGACGACCTGGTGGCCGGCGGCGAGGGCCTGCTCGGTGAGGTGGCGGCCGGTCGGTCCATTGGCGCCGAAGACTGCGATACGCATGGTGTCGGGTCATCCCTTCGTGTGTTTCCCGGAACGCCCTTGACTGTGCTGATCACGAAGCACAGGCTCAACGTTGATGAATAACCCCGCCCTCGCACCCGCCCGCACCCGAGGCCGCCCGCGCGGCAACCCGCCGACCCGCCAGGTGATCGTCTCGGCGGCCCGCGGGTTGTTCCTGGAGCACGGGTATCGGCGCACCACCGTGCGTGCGGTGGCCGCGGCGGCCGGGGTCGATCCGGCGCTGATCGCCTACCACTTCGGCTCGAAGAAGGGCCTGTTCGCAGAGGTGATGCAGGTCCAGTGCGCCAACGCACTGGCGGTGGACGACGTCCTCGGCGGCGACCCGGCCACCCTCCCCGACCGCCTGATCGACGCGGTCACGGATCTGTGGGAGGACGCCGACTTCCAGCAGCTCACCACCGAGGGCGACGAGGCCGCCGAAGTCATCCGCGAATACCTGGAACACGAGCTGCTGACCCGGCTTGTTGAATTTCTCGGTGGCCGGGACGCGACCGCCCGCGCCACAGCCGCGGTGACGATCCTCGGCGGCCTCATCTACACCCGCTACCTCAACCCCTTGCCTACCCCCGCCGCTCTCACCCCGTCCGAGACCCGCCACATCCTTGCCCCGGCACTGCGCACAGCTCTGGCCCCGAGGCTGCGCACCGCGACAACCGCCAGAGCAGGCCGTCGAGGCTCACCGACCTCCGCTGGAGGCGCCGTCCGGCATTGACCACTTCCGCACCTGCGATGTGGCTACCCCTGGAGGTAGCGGTGCACGGAGGTCTTCGAGATACCGGTCTTGCTGCTGATCTCCCCATTGCTGCTGCCTTGGTCCTTGAGCGGGCGCGCGTACTCGATCATGTCGAAAGGAGTGGCTACGGGGCGGCCGATGCGGCGGCCCGCGGTTTCGGCGACGGCGCGGGCGTGGGTGGCGCGTTCGGCGGTGAAGGTGCGTTCCATCTTGGCGAACAGGGCCGGCAGAAGGAAGGCGATGCGGCCCATGCCCTCATCGGCGGTGTTGATCGGCAGCGGGTCGGCCGGCGAGCGTACGCCGATGTGCTTGTCGTTCAGGCCGTGCACCAGGTTGAGGACTTCGCGCGGGTTTCGGCCGAGCCGGTCGAGGGTGTGCACCAGGATCGTGTCGCCGGGGTGGGGGGCCTTGACCCCTGATCTTGGACACACGAGACACTGGATCCTGAGGATCTGAGAACGGACATCTCGTGGTCATGAAGAACTATCCGCCGGAGTTCAAGGCGGATGCGGTCGCGCTGTACCAGTCGCGGCCCGAGGCGACGATCAGGCAGGTCGCTGCTGATCTGGGGATCAACCCTGAGACCCTGCGGAACTGGGTCCGGGCGGCTGGAGCGAGCCGGCCGCGGGGGCGGCGGGCGGAGGCGCCCGCCGAGCCGCCCACGCCGCTGGAGGCGGAGAACGCCGCTCTGCGGAAGAAGGTCCGTGAGCTGGAGGAGGAGCGCGAGATCCTGCGGAAGGCGGCGAAGTATTTCGCCGGGGAGACGCGCTGGTGAACCGCTTCCAGTTCGTCGCCGACCACCAGCGCCGTTACGGCGTGAAGCGGCTGTGCACCATCCTGGGCATCGCCCGCTCCAGCTTCTACTACTGGCGCCGGACCGCCGAGGTCCGCGCGGCCCGACAGGCAGCCGACGCCCGCCTGGCCGCACGGATACGAGCCGTGCACCGCGAGTCGGACGGCACCTACGGTGTCCCAAGGATCACCGCCGAACTCCGCGGGGACGGCGAGCGGGTCAACCACAAGCGCATTGCGCGCGTGATGCGGAGCATCAACCTGGCGGGAGTGCGGCTGCGACGCCGGCACCGCACCACGATCACGGACCCGGCTGCGGCGAAGGCACCGGACCTGATCGGCCGCGACTTCACCGCCAGTGAGCCGAACACCAAGTACGTCGGCGACATCACCTACCTCCCCGTGGACGGCGGGAAGTTCCTCTACCTGGCCACCGTCATCGACCTCGCCTCACGTCGCCTGGCCGGATGGGCCATCGCGGATCACATGCGAACCGGTCTCGTCATCGACGCCCTGGCCGCCGCCGAGCGGACCCGCGGCAGCCTCGCCGGGGCGGTCATGCACACCGACCACGGAGCCCAATACACCAGCCGGGCCTTCGCAGACGCCTGCCGCCAGGCCGGCATTCGCCAGTCCATGAGCGCGATCGGCTCCAGCGCGGACAACGCACTCGCCGAGTCCTTCAACGCGACGTTCAAACGCGAGACGCTCCAGGGCCGCAAGACCTGGTCCAGCGAGCGCGAGGCCCACCTCGACGCGTTCCGCTGGCTGCACCGCTACAACACCCGACGCCGTCATTCCAGCCTCGGACACCGCAGCCCGATCGCCTACGAAACCGCATCCCGAACAGCACCAACTACGCTGATACCAGCCGCATAGCCCGTGTCCAAGATTCGGGGTCAAGGCCCGGGTGTAGGCGACCACGGACAGGCCTCCGGAGGGCACCACGCGCGCCGCCGGGCCGCCAGGCCAAGCCGCTCCGCGGTCGCCTGCGGCGAGCCTGGCCCCGCGACAATGCCCGCGGTAGGGCTTGCGCCTGCCCGACCGAGGAGGGACCACCGACACCGCCTGCCTCGGTAAAGCCGGATCACTCCCGCCTGGCACACCGACCGGGCCGACTACGCGCGCCGCAACGTCACCCACTGGACCCGCAGTGACAGCCTGCCCGCCTACGTGAACGCCAAGACCGGTGACCTGCGCGTCGTCTCCGGCTTTCGTGTCCTGGACTTCTGGCTCTGCGATGTCCACGCCGTGTACCCCTGCCCGAACGGCGTACGCCGGCGGCCGCCCCCACGGCACACCCAAGCCGCGCGACACGCAGTGGACCAGAAGGGGGAGGAAGAGCGTGTCGACGATCTCTTCGAGAACGTGGTCGGGTGCGGCGGCGAAGGTCGTCAGGAACTCGTGGCGAAGCAGGTCGAAGGGCAGGGTCTTGATGCGTTCGGTGAGGTGCTCCGCCTTGACTTCCCGGCGGTCGACGGCACGTTGGTAGATCGTGTCGATGGCTTGCTTTCGGCCAGTCTCGGAGGGATCGAGCAGTTCGCCGCTCGCACGTAGAAGGCGCCACGGAAGCGTGACGCTTCCGCGAACGTTTCCGGGCGGACATCATCAGGCGGCAGACTCGGTCAGTGTGTGTAGCCGATTCCCGGCTTCATGCCGCTTCGAGTGGCAGACCTGAACGCTCGTGCAGGGATTCGAGTGCGGTGTGGTCCACGGCCGCGACGCGCAAGGAGTCGGTGTTGTAGGAGTAACTGGCCAGAATGCGTCGCGATGGGTCGACGAAGCTCAGCCAGTGACCGCCCCTTTGCATCTCGCGAGACCCAACGTAGCTGAGCAGTGACTCGACGACCCCCAGTTGCTGCTCACGGATCCGGCAGGTGGCCTGGTGCGGCAGCGACCTCACGGCCTGCCTGCCAGCGACATTGATCAGGAAGGACGACAGTCTCCGGGATTCGCTGTACCACTTCCCGCCCGGCTCGCTTCGGCCATAGACCCTGGGGTCGGGCCAGCCGGCATCATCCGGGCGCACGCTCCACTGGGCGGGCCATCGGTTCTCCCCGCAGAAGACCAGATGTCCGTCCTCGACACCCAGGTGCTCGGGAGCCGTCACCCGGAGGGTGTGCTCGCGGCCGCTCATGCCCATCAGCTCCAGGTGCCGGCCTGCGGCAGCGTAATAGTCACGCAATGCGTCCGGCAGGCTGATCCCCAAGCGATCCCCGACAGCCGTGACTTCGGCATCAGCGCATCCGTCGTTCGGATTGCAGCCACCGAACGCGGTCGACATGAGATCCTGAAGCAACTCTTTGATCATGGCAGGCCCCAAGCCGATGGGATCATCACTCACTGCGAGTGAGCGTTCCGTCCGCAATGATCATAAGGGACCTGCTCACGGCCTCTGCTGTGACGACAGATTTCGATGTAGGGACGTGGCCTTGAGGCGGTTGCCCGGCTGATCAGGCGCCTGGCAGCATCAGCCGGCCAGTGTCGGCTTCCTTGGCCAGCTGGGGGTGGCTCCCTTCCGGGCGAGGCGTCGGGTCATGAGGGTGATGGCGGCCCAGGTGATCAGCGTCTCGGAGTGCTGTACGAGCCGTTCGTAGTCCCTCGCATGGCGGCGGGCGTGCATCATCCACGCGAGGCTGCGTTCGACGACCCAGCGGCGGGGCAGCACGATGAAGCCGGAGGCGTCCTTGGGACGGCTGACCGGCTTGATCGTGAGGTTGAGGTGCTGTTTCGCCCAGTCGACGAGCTTCCCGGCGTAGGCGGAGTCGGCCCATACGATCGTGATCTCGGGGTGCATCAGGCGCAGGCGGAACAGGACTTCCTTCGCCGCGGCGGCGTCGTGCAGGTCGGCAGGGGTAACCATGACCATGAGGGGCAGGCCGCGGGTGTCCACGACCAGGTGGCGCTTGCGGCCGTTGATTTTCTTGCCCGCGTCGTAGCCACGGGTGGCCTTCGAGACCGTTTCGGCGGCCTTGACGCTCTGGGAGTCGATCACGGTGGCCACCGCCCGGGGTCCTTTGCCCATGTCCTGGCGGATCCGGCCGGCGAGATGGTCACGGAGCTGGCCGATGATCCCAGCAGCCGCCCACCGGGCCATGAACCCCCAAACCGTGCGCCAGGGCGGGAAGTCCGCAGGAAGGGCCCGCCACTTTCAACCCGTGTCGACGATGTATCGGATCGCGTCGACGATCTCGCGGCGGGGATGCTTCTCGGGTCGGCCGCCCCTGCTGGTCTCGCAGGCCGGGGTGGGCAGCAGCCTTTCGAGCAGGGCCCATTCGGCGTTCGTTGTGTCCGAGGGGTATCGGCGAGAGCGCATGGCGGCTGGCCTTCAGTGCGGCGGGCCGCCCGCAGGGCGGTCCCGCCGCAGGTCATGAGCTGCTGATGAGGTCGAGGGTGGACTCGATGGAGTTGAGCTGGGCGACGATGTGCTTGACCCATTTGTCTCCGGGGTGGGCGGCGGCGTACGGGGCGACGGTGCCGGTGATGAACCGGCGGAACTCGGTCAGCTTCTCCCTGACGACCGCCCGTTCGTATGCCTCCAGCACCGGTCCCTCCGCCCCGAGCTGGTAGCCGGCCTCCCTGGTCCAGGTCAGCGGGGGCCAGCCCTTCTCCGCGGCCTGGTCCTTCAGCGCCGCGAGTCCGGAACGGACCTGGCTGGGAGACAGATCGCTGGCGCGCACCAGCTGGCGGAACTCAAGGCCGACGGGTCTGGCCTCGAACAGCACGAACCGGACGGTGTCCGCGTGACGTCTGGCTGCATCGCCCCGCCGCGGTGAGGCGCGGGGCATGCCTACTCGTCCTTCAGCAGGCGTGCCAGCTCGTCGTCCACGTCCACCTTGCCCGTGTCCACGGCCGTCTCGACCCAGTCGAGCGTCGCCCGGCAGCGGGCGACGTTCTCGTGCACGATCGCGCGCTCGGCGTCGCCAAAGACGTGATTGCGCAAGGAGGGGACGATCCGGCCGGCGGCCGCGACGAAGGAGTGGAGGGCCGTGACCAGGTCCAGGAACTCCATGCTCCGCTCGATGTGCCGCACGCCGGAGCGACGGGACTGGTGCGGTCGAACTCCTCGCGGGCCTGCCGGCTGCGTTCGTTCTGGGCATGGTTGACCTGGAAGCGGGCGGTGTCGTCGCCCATCGCCTTGAACGCGACGTCCGGCCTGCGCAACAGGCTGGTCGCGGCGGTCGCCGCGACCTTCTCGTCCCGCGTGAACTCCTCCACCGCCCTGACCTTGTTCTCCGTGGAGACTTTCGCCGCGACCTGCGGACGCTTGAGGAAATCGGTGGTCACCGTTGCGGCCACTTCCTCGTCCTGGGCCAGGTGGTGAATGGCGGTGATCTTCTCCTGCGGGGTCTCCGGGCTGTCGACCGTCCACCCGACCCGCCGCTTCGCGTCGTCCGCTGTCCACCGCGGCCTGCCCTCGGGTGGGGCCTTGACCGCCGCGAACCGCTCTTCGGCATCGTCGATCCGCGCCAGAATGCGGTGGATCGTGAACGACACACCCGTCTGACGCTGGTCTTTCGGCCAGCGTGAGGCGACCCACTGGGCGTTCTTGACCGTGCTGAACGTCAGGCCGATGTCCTCGGCCAGCCGCATCAGGGACTGCTTGATCGTCCATTCCGCGTCCGGGACACCCCGCGGGACCTGACCGGCTCGACCTCCAGGGCGCGGTCACCGATCGTGAACGAGCCCCGGCTCTGCTGTTCGACGACTTCACGCAGTTCGGCGACGATCTGCTCGTAGCGGGTCTGGCTGACCGACCCGATCGTGCTGGGCATGGCGATCACCACCCCTGCATGCCGGGGGCGGCTGACGCCGACGGTGACACCGGCATGCGAAGTGGCGCCAGTCTGGACTCACGGATTCCGGCTAAACAAGCCTTACCGCAAGGTAGTTGACGAAGAATCAGAACATCTTCAGTGCGGCGTTCGCGAAGCCGTCACGGTGACGCCTACGCGAACGCCGACCGCCTCTTGCGCCAGGCCCTCGCACGACACCGCGGCGAGCAGTACAAGGCATCCGATCGGCGATCGACCTCTGCCACCCACCGCACCCCGCACTCCGGACACTCCGCCTCGCCAACGCCGCCCTGGACGGCCGCCAGGCGCCTGCGCAACCGCTGTGCAGCCCGCCACTGCCTGGCCCGACAGGCCGACGAGCAGAAGACGGCCCCGGGCCGGGCTTCCAGCCTCAGCCGTTCCCCACAGCCACGGCAGATCCTCTCCCCGGTCTGCCCGGCGTCCTCGGACACCACGCCAGCGTAGGACCCGAGGCCACTCAGAACTGGGGATCAGAAACACGCACTTAACCGCATCGGATGTCTGATCACCGACGCCACCGGTATCCCGCTCGCCGCCACCCTGACCGGCGGCCACCGCAACGACGTCACCCAGCTGATCCCACTGCTCCAGGCCGTGCCGCCGGTGCGGGGCAAATGCGGCCGGCCCCGGCGCCGCCCGGACGTGGTCCTCGCGGACCGCGGATACGACCACGACAAGTATCGCCGCCTGGTCCGGGACCTCGGGGTGAAACCACTGATCGCCCGCCGCAGCGCCGAACGCCGCAGGCGGGCTATCTCGTCGCTGCGTTGTCCGGCGAACAACCAGGTCAGCGTGATGGCGCGGATGAGTTCGACCGGGAAGGTGCGGCCGTCAGTGGTCGGCAGGTCGCCCGGCTCGACGTTCAGGCCAGCCCACAGCAGCTTGGCCCAGGTGTCATCCGTGATCACGAAACGCATCCTGCGGCGCGTGATTCCACGTAACTAATAGGGAGACCGTTTACGGGTGCTTCTGGCAGTGGAACCGGGCCGGAGTCGTCACCTACATCCGTGACCAGCTCCGTCGGAAGATCCGTACCGGCAAAGGCCCCTGCCCGCACCCGGTGACGCTGATCGTGGACTCCCAGTCGGCCAAGGGCGCACCGTCGGCCGCAACAGCCGGGGCTACGACGCCGCCAAGAAAATCGGCGCGCACCCTCTACGATCCCGCGCTCGCTGTCGCGCACCCAGTCGCGCTCGCCGCATGATCGTCTGTCCGGCCCCCATGGCAAACACGCCCATGCTGATGGCGGGCGCGACTTCAGCCGACCCAGGGGCCTGGGAGCTCTTCACGGATTGCCTCAAGATCGGAAGTCGTGCGCCCACGCGCGTGAATCCAGGACTGGTCCTGAAGGCCATCCCGGCGAATCAACCGGTTGGGAGCCGCATACCAGCGCACCGGGGAGTCGTCCTCACTCGCCCACATTGGATGGTCGGGCAGACCGACCCGGGCATACCGGGCGTGGAGATCCGGCATCAGCGCGTCAGGCAGCTCACAGGCGTCATAGAGGTTGTCCGCCGTGAAGAGCGACTCGCTCAGCACCAATTCGACCCATGCCAGGGACATCCGATCGAGAAAGGGAACCCAGCCCTGACGTGATTCCACCACCACCGGTGGATCCTCCTGGTCGACTGGGCTTGATGCGCTTTGACGGACATCCGAGATCAGGGGTTCAGCCCCGGGAGGATGTCCATCATGGAGAGCATGGGGAAGAAGAAGCCTCGCCCTCGTCGCTCGTTCACGCCGGAGTTCAAGGCGGAGATCGTCGAGCTGTGCCGACGCGGTGACCGCTCGGTCGGTCAGATCGCCAAGGACTTCGATCTGACCGAGACCGCGGTGCGTGACTGGGTGAAGCAGGCCGAGGTCGATGCAGGCGAGCGGGACGGCCTGACCAGCAGCGAACGCGAGGAGCTGGCCGCACTGCGGCGGGAGAACCGCCGTCTGCGTGAGGACGTCGACATCCTCAAGCGTGCCACGGCTTTCTTCGCGAAGGAGACCCGGTGACGGTGCACCCGTTCATCGAGGCGGAGAAGCGTGCAGGTCACAGCGTCAAACGAGCGTGTGAGCTGCTGAAGGTCTCCCGGACCGCCTTCTATGCCCGCCGCGCTGCCAAGCCTGGTCCCCGCGCGGTCCGTGACGCCGAGCTGGCGGAACAGATCGCCGACGTCCACACGCGATCGCGGGGAACCTACGGCGTCCCGCGTGTCCATGCCGTGCTCAAGCGGGCAGGCGCCGGATGCGGCCGCCGACGTGTCGCGCGGCTGATGCGGGCTGCCGGCCTGCAGGGCCGACACCGAAGACGACGGCACCTGACGACGATCCCTGATCCACGAGCTGCGCTGCGGCCCGATCTCGTCGTCCGGGACTTCCAGCCCGACCCCGCCGGCCTGGATGCCCGCTGGTGCGGCGACATCACCTACATCCCCACGGAGGAGGGCTGGCTCTATCTGGCCACCGTCATCGACATCGCCTCCCGTCGCGTGGTCGGCTGGGCGACGGCCGACCACCTGCGGACCGATCTGGTCGCCGATGCCCTCACGGCCGCCTGTCGGAAGCGCCGCCCCACCCGGCCGGTGATCTTCCACTCGGATCGCGGCTGCCAGTACACCAGCCAGCAATTCGCCGCGCTGGCGGACCAGTTGGGGGTGCGCCTGTCGGTCGGCCGCACCGGACAGTGCTGGGACAACGCACTCGCCGAGTCGTTCTTCGCCACCATCAAGCGCGAGTTGCTCGGCGCCACCGCCTGGCCCAGCCGGGCCGCCGCCCGCACCGCGATCTTCGATTTCATCGAGGGCTGGTACAACTTGCACCGTCTGCACAGCAGCCTCGGCTACCTCAGTCCCGCCGAATACGAGACCGCACTCGCAGCCTGACCACCACACCGATGGTGTCCGTCAAAGCGGAACAAGCTCACGACCTGGCTCAGAGGGATTCCCCAGAAGGCGCAGTCCTGGTTCTCGCGACGGAAGACCAGGACACCGCCCAAGGCGTCATCGACAAAAAGGCCAGATGGCCTGACCAGAGGGTCCTGCTGCCGAAGCAGGTCGTCCCGGCGGCCGAAGAGCGCATACCCCTCACGCAAAGTGGCCGGCAGCTCGAAGCCCATGTCGGCCTCCACTGCCGTCAGCTCGTCAGCGGTGCAGCCATCTTCCGGCTCCACCGGACGGCCCATCCATGCGTCGGCGAACCAGCGCACGAACTCCCAGGCGTGGGAGCGGACACGCACTCCACCTCGCAGAATCACCGCCACATCAGGACCGTCCAGCACGTCGAGGACGCTACCGCCTTCCTCATCCGTCTGACGACCCACAGGAAGCCCAGCCTCCCTGAAGCCGACGACTCAACTTGACCCGCCAACGACATGACATGTCTTGGTGATCAGTCCGCCCCGGGGACCGGCGGATGGCGTGGTCGGCCGGTTCGCCGGCCGGGGCCCCCTCTTACGGGCTCGGGCCGCGTGCTGGTGAGCGCGCACGATCGTGGAGTCCCCCGACACGGCCCAGGCCAGGTTCTCGTCGGCATCGGACTGGGGCATCAGTGTGGTGAAGACCCGCTGCCACGCTGCGGTGTCCGGGCCGGGAGCAACGGCTCAATCCGCGCCCACTGCAATACGAAACTGCCTAGGTGTATTGATCACGAGCGTTGTTGACACTGGCGGGTCTTGAACATGGCGAAGACCTCCGATGTGGTGGAGCTGTCTAAGAACACACCGCACGGAGGTCTTCGTGTCCCACCGTAATGCCCGGCTGACCGTTCACGGCAGGCGGCTGCTCGTCGAGCGTGTCCGTTCGGGCCGCCCCGTCGCGCATGTCGCGGCCGAGATGGGCATCTCACGTGTCACGGCCCACAAGTGGATGCGCCGCTGGCAAGCGGAGGGCGAACAGGGGCTGCACGACCGCCCCAGCCGTCCACTGACGACACCCCACCGCACGGCGGCAGCCGTGGAGGCCCGGGTGTGCCGGCTGCGCCAGGACCGCAAACTCGGCCCCGCCCGCCTCGGCCCCGTCCTGGGACTGCCCGCCTCGACCGTGCACCGCATCCTGGTCCGCCACGGCCTGAACCGGCTTGCCTTCCTCGACCGGCCCACCGGCCAGGTCATCCGCCGCTACGAACGCGACCGACCCGGCGAACTCATCCACGTCGACGTCAAGAAACTCGGCCGCATCCCCGACGGCGGCGGCCACAAGGTCCTGGGCCGCCAGGCCGGCCGCGCCCGCCGCAGCAGCGTGGGCTTCGACTACGTCCACTCAGCCATCGACGACCACAGCCGCCTCGCCTACAGCGAGATCCACCGCGACGAGAAAGTCGCCACCTGCGCCGGCTTCCTCACCCGCGCGGCCGCCTTCTTCCACGCCCACGGCATCACCCGCATCGAACGCGTGCTCACCGACAACGCCTGGGCCTACCGCAAGGGCCTGGCCTGGAAGCAGGTGCTCATCGAGATCGGCGCGACCGGCAAGCTGACTCGCGCCTACCGCCCGCAGACCAACGGCAAGGTCGAACGCTTCAACCGCACCCTGCTCGACGAGTGGGCCTACCTGCGGCCTTTCACCAGCAACGACGAACGCACCGCAGCCCTGGCCGACTTCCTCCACACCTACAACTACCATCGCTGCCACACCGCACTCGGAGGCCAGCCACCCATCACCCGAGTCAACAACCCTGCGGGTCAATACACCTAGGCGCTAAACGAGACGGACGACGCGCTTGCCGCGGGCATGGCCGGTTTCGGTGGCTCGGTGGGCGTCCTGGATTTCGTCCAGGGGATACACGCGCTCGATGACCGGACGCAGGTCTTGCTTGTCGACGTGATCGGCGAGGATCTTCAGGTCCGCGCGTCGGGGGCTGGCCACGAGCAGGCGTACGCGCGGACCGGGCAGGACGATGGACAGCGGGGCGAAGGGTATGGCGCCGGCGGAGGGCGAGGCGATGCGACCGCCGGGGCGGAGGGCGCGTCGGTAGTCGCGGACAGAGGAGCCGTGGCAGTCGAGGATGGCGTCGAACTGCCCCTTGAGGGCGTTCGGTGGGGTGGTGGCGTAGGCCAGGGCCACGTCGGCGCCGAGTTTCGCGGCAGAACGGGGCGTTGGCGGCGCCGGCGATCGTGGTGACGTGGGCGCCCCAGGCGTGGGCCAGCTGGACCGCCGTACTGCCGACGCCGCCGCTCGCGCCGACCACGAGCAGCCGTTGGCCGGAGCGCAGGCGCAAGGTGTCCCGCAAGGCACGCAGTGCGGTGATGCCGACCGCGGGCAGGGCGGCGGCTGCCACCAGGTCTGTGCCACTGGGGGCGGTGCTGATGGCCTGGGGTTTGGCCAGGATGTATTCGCTGGCCGCGCCCGTCCGTCCGGAGACGTCGCTGAGGATGCCCCACACGTGTTCGCCCACCGTGACGTCGGTGACCGTACTGCCGAGTGCGACCACCTCCCCGGCGAAGTCGCCTCCGGTGCCTTTGGGAAAGCGTCGCCCGGATATCAGACGCAGCCCGCCGGAGCGGATCTTCACGTCCATCGGGTTGACGCTGGATGCGTGGACCCGAACGAGCACCTGGCCCGGCCCGGGGGACGGACGCGGAACGTCACCGACGGAGAGCACTTCGGGGCCTCCGTAACGGTCGTACCGGACGGCGCGCATCATCGGCTGGTCAGGCGACATGGGCGGGCTCCCTGGCGGGCATGGTCGTACCTCTTTTGTCAGGCGCGGTCAGGAGTAGGAGAGGGCGTTTGTCGGGCGTGGTCATGAGCAGGGCGCGGCGATCTCGCCCGGGGCGCCGGCCGCGAAGACGGCGAACGCCTCCGCGGCCTGCTCCAGCGGGTAGGCGGCGGTGACCGGTACCCGCAGTACGCCGGAGACGCCTGCTCGGCCAGGGAGGCCTCGACCTGCCGTGAACGGTCAGCCGGGCATCGCCTTGGGGACGCGTGAACCTCCGCGTGGTGCGGCACAAGCAGTTCCGTCACTGGATTTCGTCGCCATGATCAAGCCCGGTGAGCGTCGACGACACTCGTGATCAGTACGTCTGGGGGCGGGGGGTGGGTTGTCGTGGATCACGAAGCCGTACTCCTCCAGGAGGCTGTGCGCGGCGTCGCTGGGCGCGTCGGCGGCTCCGGCCGCGTGAAAGTGGCCTTCGATGGCTCCGGGGTTGATGATGCAGAGGAGTTCGGCGGTCGATGTGATGGCCTGGTAGGTGTGGGGGACTGATCGGGGCCCCCAGACGAAGGCGCCGGGTTCGGCCTCGTGCACGTCACACTCGTCGAGCGAGGTCGATCCGACCCAGAACCGGACGCGGCCGGACAGGATGATCCAGCTCTCGTCCTCTCGGCTGTGGGTATGGAGGGGCGGCGACTGGTCGGGGCGCACGATGGCACGCGAGACGGTGACCAGTCCGCCCGCGTCTCAATGGCCGCAGGCCAGGGGCCCTGCGGGCAGTGAACGGCTGACCTTCGCTCGGGGGACACAGCGCTCTCGCCCCTACCACCCGGCCCGTACCCGTGCGGAGCTGCGCAGCCTCGTGCATCAGGGTGCGGAGGAGGGTGCCGGATCGGCGTGTGACCGGTCGAAGGCTTTTCCACTCCCGGCAGACCACGGCCGACTACGCGTACGGGCGGCCCGATCGGTCAACGGCAACTACCCACCGCCCGCCAGCAGAAGCCGACCGCAGTCATCCGTACGAGCCTGGGGACTTCGTTGCGTACGCGGACAGGCGGATCTCGCCGAACGGGTCAGGAGCTGACCCGATGCCGGCCCCAGCGAGGCCGCTGCTTCGGGCTTCACGTCTGTCGGCGCAGCATGCGGTTGGTCAGGTTCCTGGTCGCCGTCTGGATGTGTCTGTTCCAGTACCGCGGATGGTCGAGGGCCAGTGCCCAGTGGAAGGTGCCGGCGACGAACACCATGGCCCCGTTGGGCATTTCGGTGAGAGCGGTGTGCTGGACCTGGCGCTGACTGGCCTTGGGGAGCTTGGCCAGGTACGGGGACTCTGCCAGGAGGGTGCGCCGGGAGCCGGCCGGGCTCGGGGCCTTCGGGTCGTAGGCGTCCGCCTCGACTCCGACCAGTCTGGGTAGCCGGGCGCCTTCACGCAGCCCGGTGCCCGCCCAGAGCCAGTGCCCGCTCCCCTTGACCACGAGCGGGGCGGGTCTTTGCACGATTCCGTTGAACTGGATTCCGAGCACGCCCTGTTCGGCTTGCCGCTGGTTCGGCGAGATGACACGCCAGCGAGTGGTGGCCCCGGACCGGTCGCGGTCCGGGTCCGGCGATGTCTTGTAGCAGGCCATGATCCGGTTCGCCCGGCCGTCGGCGGACGCCTCCATCCGGACATGCCAGTAGATGTTGTTCGCGCCGAGGAACGCGAGGTGCGATCCGGCGGAGACGGCCTTCTTGGCCGAGTCCAGCATCGGCTTGGACCAGTACTCGTCGTGGCCGGGGAAGAACAGTGCCCGGTATCTGGAGGTGTCGATCGTCCCGTCGTGCAGATCGAGACTGCTCGCGTAGGCCACGTCGAGCCCGGACCGCTCTGCCCAGCGGAGGAAGCTGGTGTCCATCTCGAACCAGTTGGGGACGCCGGCGCCTGAGTACGGACGGTCGAAGGAGACCTTGTGGGCGCGCTCCTCGGTGCCCCCGATCCGTCCCGCCTTGTTGTATCCCCGGTAGAGATTCTTGCCGGTGTGGCCGTTCTTGGGCCACATGTTGTAGGCCTGGTAGGTCGTGAAGGGCACCACCATCAGGATGTCGGCCGAACGGGCGGGCTCCCGCACCACGAACGGGGTGCTGCCGACGTCTCCGTCCTCCGTGGTGAACACCGCCTGGTACAGGCCCGAACGCCAGTCGGACGGGATGCGCAGGCTCCAGGAGACGGGCCAGTCACACGCGATGACCCCGGTCGTCGGATCGGCCGTGGGCACGGTACGGCGCCTGCCCTGGAGCTCGGCACTGGTCGTCCGCAACCACGCGCCCTTGCCGCCGTAGTCGCCCAGGCGGAACACCGCGATGCGGTAGCTCTGCTCCGCGTGCACCGACACATGGAAGTCGATCACCTGGCCCTGGCTCACCGAAGTGGCCGAGGCATACCCCTGGATCTGCCCCTCCCGGTCACCGGATGCCTTCGGATGACCAATGGTGTCCGAGAGCCGTGCGCCGGAGCCCGCCAAGGGGTTGTCCTCCGCCATGCGCCGTCCGGCTCCCGCCACGAGCACGTCATGGGCGGCATAAACAGCCATGCCCACTCCGGCGGTTCCGACTCCCAGCAGCGCCAGCACAGCACGGCGTGACCGTTCCGGCATCTCATACCCCTTTGCGTTCTCTCCAAAGAGATAGAAGGGCCGCCGATTGCACGAGGTTCACCGCTGAGGCGATCTTTCTTCGGATTTTGATCCCATCGCTACGGGCAGTGCTCGTCCGTTGACGCGCTCTGAGCGGTGCGAGCCCTGGGGCGGCGCGGCCTGGGGCCAGGCCTGTGTGTTGAGGGTTCAACCGCGTTGTCGCTGTCGCTGTCGCGGTGAGGGGCAGCGGGCCCGAGGTGCCCCGGACGGTCAGCGTGCCGTGGACACAGACCTGTCCGTTGCCGATGGAGGAGATCGCTCGGACCCGGTAGGTGATGGCCGGGTGGTTGTCCATGTCGAGGAAGTGGGCGGAGCGCAGGTGCGCGTCGCGCTTGTCGTTGGCGGTGTCGATCGAGGCGGCGTCGACGACCAGTTCGCCGTAGACCGTGCAGTCGGCGGCGACCGTGCCGTGGCCGGAGGCCACGTTGAAGCGGCCGGCGACCGTGACCAGGCCCCAGATGTTCTGCGTCCGCAGGCCTACGGTGCTGGCTTCGGTGTCCAGCGTCCAGGTGCCGACGGCGGCCTCGGCCGCCCGGTGGTCTGCCCTGGGGTAGCGGTGGTCGTGTACTTGTCGATCCGGGCGCCATCTGCTGGTCGCCGTTGGGGGTGATCATGAGGTCGAGGTGGTGCGTCGCCAGCTCGGCCAGGGGCAGCACGTACATGTGCACGACGTCGAGGCACTGGTGGGCGTCCTACACCGGGCCATGATGGAGAGCAGTCACTTGCGCCAGCAGTTCGCCGATCATGCTGTGATCCGTACGCTGCCCACGCAGGCCCCGCTCGGCAGGTAGTCGGTCGGCCGCCTGAAACAGAGCTGGTGGCAGCCTTTGTCGCGACGTGGGCGCCTGGAGAGGGCGACGGTCTGTTCCTCGGAGGTGCCGCGGGCGGGACGGCAGTCACAGGTGCATGGCATCAGTCAGTATCGAGGCCGTCGATCAGGCGGTTGAGGAAACGGGTGAAGGTGGCGTCGGGGGTGAGGGGACGTCCGGGGGCGGAAAGGGCTTCGGCGAGTTCCGGATGGCAGCCGTCGGCGGCGACAGCGGCGAGGTAGCGGCCCTCGGCTGCGGCCCGGTCCGGTGATCGTGAGACTGCGGCCTGCGCGATCTCATGGCTAACGTGCCCGGCCACGAATGCGGTGATCTGGGCGAAGACCTCTAGCTTCGCCGCACCGTCCAGCCCGGTGGGCCGCAGGACGGCGAGCACGTGTTCCAGGAAGGCCAGCGTGTTGGGGCCCGGAACGCGACGGGTGGACAAGGCGACGGGCAGCCAAGGGTGGCGCAGCATGTGGGCGCGCTGCAGGCGGGCCACGCTCTTCAGATCGGCACGCCAGTCGCCGCTCGGTGGGTTCGTGACCGTGAGTTCGCCGCTGACGTGGTCGACCATCAGTTCCAGCAGCGTCTCCTTGTCAGGGGCGTAGCTGTAGAGCGACATGACGCCCGCTCCGACCTCGGCGGCCACCCGCCGCATGGTGACCGCGTCGAGTCCTTCCGTGTCCGCCAGAGTGACGGCCGCCGCGGTGATCGCCTCCCGGGTGAAGGAAGGCCTGCGGCCCCTGCGGGGCTCGGTGGGACGCAGCCAGAGCTGTTCGGGATCGACGCTCTCGGCACCGGACTTGCCGTCGCCGGACATGGCCTTGCACTCCTTCCCCTGGTTGTTGAGGCGGCTCTTCTCGAGGTCATCCAAGCATGCTCTATTCTCGTACATCGTACGAGAATAGAGGAGGGGAACGATGTCATCACGCACGCCCGACGCCGTAGCCAGACCGGCCTGGGTCCCACCCGCCGGAAAACCGCCGCTTTCCTCGCGGATGATGAGGGCGACCTGGCGAGGTCTGCCGGCGAAACGGCATGAGGCCGGATGGGAGCCAGGACTGTTGGTGCCGGCCGCCGACGGCAGCCCGCTGATCACTGACCACTACTTTCCGCGTGCCCAGGGCGACTTCCCCACTCTCCTGGTCCGCTCGCCCTATGGCCGAGGCCTACCGTGGTCACCCCAGTACGGCCTGCTCTTCGCTGAGCAGGGCTTCCACGTGATCCTGCAGAGCTGCCGCGGCACCGGAGGTTCGGGCGGTATGTTCGATCTTTGGCGCAACGAGGCCGCCGACGGCCAGGCCACGGTGTCCTGGCTGCGTGAGCAACCCTGGTTCAACGGAACACTGGGGACCGTCGGCCCCAGTTACCTGGGCTACGTCCAATGGGCCCTCGCTCTGGACCCACCGCCAGAACTGAAGGCAATGGTGGTGCAAGTAGGGCTGCACGATCCCTACGCCCTGTTCCACGCAGACGGTGCGCTTCGCTTGGAGAACGCCCTCGCCGTGGGCGTGGGCATGAACTACCAGCACCAGGGCATGGCACCGTTCCTCAAGGCGACGCTGCGCCTGCAGCGCCGCCTGCGCGACGTCACCACCGCGCAGCCCCTGCGTGGGGCGTACGTGTCAGCCGTCGGCAGCGAACTGCCTTGGTTGGACGACGTGATGACACACCCAGACGGCAAGGACGCCTACTGGCACGGCGCGTCGTTGGCGGAGTCGGCGGAGCTGCTCCACGTGCCCACGGCTCTGATCACCGGATGGCACGACGCACTGGTCGACCAGACCTTTGAGCAGTACGACCGGCTACGCCGAGCCGGATGTGAGACCGCCCTGCTCGTCGGTCCCTGGACCCACACTTCCGCCCTGCAGCGGGGATGGCCCGAGGTATTCGCCGAGAGCCTCGCGTGGCTGCGCGCCCACCTGTACGCCGATCCCTCCGGCCTGCGCCCCACCGCGGTGCGCGTGCACTTCGGCGGCGAAAACGCCTGGCGGGACCTCGACGACTGGCCGCCGGCCGCGGCTGCCACCTCGTGGTACCCCATCCCCGGCGGGCATCTCACCCAGCAGGCCCCGGCAGACTCCGCACCCGTGGCGGCGTTCCGCTACGACCCGGCCGACCCCACCCCCTCGCTGGGCGGCCCACTGCTCTCCCGCACCGCCGGTCCCCGGAACAACGCTACTCTGGAGGCCCGAGACGACGTCCTGACATTCACCGGTCCACCACTGACCAAGCCCATGGACATTCTGGGCCCCGTCTCCGCACGGCTGAGCATCTCCACGGACACCGGGCACGCCGATGTCTTCACACGCCTGTGCGACGTAGACCCACAAGGCCGCTCCGTCAACATCTGCGACGGGTTCGGCCGCCTACGGACGGCCGAACAGGCGCCCTCGCAGGTCACTGTGCCGATGAGCTCCACCGCCCACCGCTTCCCCGTCGGCCACCGCATACGCTGGCAGATCAGCGGAGGCGCCCACCCACGCTACGCCCGCAATCCCGGCACCGGTGAGTCGCCGGTGGACGCCACCACCTTCACACCGGTGCGCATCACGCTCCACACGCACTCGACACTGGTACTTCCCAGCAGCTCTGGTCTCGCGTAGTTCGCCAGCCCTCCGGGGAACAGTCGACGAGCCGGGCCGTCCGGCCCGGCTCGCTCCTCCACCCACTTCGCCGTCCACGCCAACCAAGTCAGGGTTACGCAGCGGCCACCCTGGGGCCACGAGTCATTTCGACACGCTGAACCTGACACAGGAGTTCGCCGCGGGTGTGTCAATTTAACGGCTGATCTTGGTTGTTGAGTGATCAGTTGTTGCTCGGGGTCAGGCGACCCTCGAAGGCGATCTGGAACGCATTCAGGGGTGCTTTCCAGCGCATGGTCCACCGCTTGCGGCCCTTGCCCGTGGGGTCCAGGCTCATCAGGGCCATGTAGATGCACTTGAGGGCGGCGGCCTCGTTGGGGAAGTGGCCGCGGGCACGGACGGACCTGCGGATGCGGGCGTTGACGCTTTCGATCGCGTTCGTGCTGCAGATGACCTTGCGGATCTCGACGTCGAAGGAGAGGAAGGGCACGAACTCGGCCCAGGCGTCCGACCACAGCTTCACGATCGCCGGATACTTCCGGCCCCACGCTTCCTGGAACTCCAGGAACCGCTCCGTCGCGGCGTCCTCGCTGGGTGCGGTGTAGACGGGTTTGAGGGCCCCTGCGACCTTGTCCCAGTCCTGGCGGGCGGCGTAACGGAACGAATTGCGCAGCAGGTGAACGACGCACGTCTGGACAATCGTGCGAGGCCAGACGGCCTCCACCGCATCGGGAAGGCCCTTGAGCCCGTCGCAGACCAGCATGAGCACGTCGTCCAGGCCGCGGTTCTTCAGCTCGGTGAACACGTGCAGCCAGTACTTGGCGCCCTCGCCGCCGTCGCCGGCCCAGATGCCGAGGATGTCGCGGGTGCCGTCCACGGTCACCGCCATCACCACGTAGATGGGACGGTTCGCGACCTTCCCGTCCCTGATCTTGACGTTGATGGCATCGACGAACAAAACGGGGTAAACGCGGTCGAGAGGACGGCTCTGCCATTCCGCCATGCCGTCCATGACCTTGTCGGTGATGGTGGAGATGGTCTGCTTGGAGACCTCCGCCCCGTAGACCTCGGCCAGGTGAGCGGCGATCTCCCCATGGGTGAGGCCCTTCGCCGAGAGCGACAGGACCATCTCGTCCACTCCCGTCAGCCGCCGCTGCCGCTTCTTGACGATCTGCGGCTCGAACGTGCCCGAGGTGTCACGCGGGACTTTGACCTCGACCGGGCCGACGTCGGTCAGCACCGTCTTGGCCCGGCTCCCGTTGCGGGAGTTGCCGCTGCCCCGGCCGCCGGCATCGTGCTTCTCATAGCCGAGGTGATCGGTGATCTCACCTTCCAGGGCCGATTCCAGGACCCGCTTGGTCAGCTGCTGCAGCAGCCCACCCTGCCCGGTCAACTGCAGTCCCTCCGACCGGGCCCGCTCCACCAGCATCGCGACCAGCTGCTCATCCGACACGGGCTCAGGCTGCCCCAACCGGGCACTCTCGACAGGCTCCACGGTCTCCAACTCCACGGCGGTGTCAGTCACTTGACGTCTCTCCCATGATCGTCGGATCCGCCGTTAGATTTACACTCCCTTCGCCGCCGCCGGGTCGCAGAGGTTGTTCAGAATGGCCAGGGCGAGCGTGGCGCCGTCGAGCATGGCGAGGTCGGCGCCGGACCCTGCGAAGGGGGACATGAGGTGGGCGGTGTCGCCGATGAGGGTGACTCCCGGTCGGCTCTCCCAGGCCAGTCCGACAGGCAGGTGTCTGATCGGTTGTGGCGGATCACGTCGTCGCAGGGGTTACAGACTGCTTGCGTGCTGCGGCTGGTATCAGGCGTAGGTGTAGGGGGTGGGTGCCTGCTGTGAGCCGGCGGGGGTGGTGACGGTGACGGCGACCGGGCCGGCCTCGTGAGCGGGGGTGATGGCGTCGAGTTGGGTGTCGGAGGCCGCGGTGTAGTGGGCGGGTGTGTCGCCGAAGGTGACCGAGGTCGCTGTGGTGAGGTTGGTGCCGGTGATGGTGACGAGGGCGTGGCCGGTGGTGGGGCCGGTGGTGGGGCTGATGCCGGTCACGGTGGGGGGATCGACGGCTGTGTAGTCGGCGGTGGCGGTGCCGCCGCGGGTGGTGACGGTCACCGGGTGTTTTCCGGCCGGGGTGGCGGGGGTGGTGACTTCGATGCGGCTGTCGGACAGGACGGCGTAGGGGGCTTCGGCGCCGCCGATGGTGACCTGGGTGGTGGTGGCCAGGTTGCGTCCGGTGACGATGAGGGGTGTGGTGCCGGCGGTAGGTCCGCTGGACGGGGTGAGGCCGGTCACCACGGGCGGCTGGATGTAGTAGAAGGGGCGGGGGAGGCTGGTGCCCGCGGGGGTGGTGACGGTGACTGCGGCGATGCCCTGTCCGGCCGGGGACACGACGCTCACGGCGGTGTCGTTGACGACCACCAGGTCCGTGGCGGGGCTGGTGCCGAAGCGGACCAGGCTGGTCTGTCCCAGATGGGTTCCGATGACGGTCACCGCGGTGCCGCCGCTGGTCGGGCCCTGGTCGGGGAAGACGCCGTGGAGTCCGAGCAGGACGGCGACGGTGCTGTTGTTGCTGTCGGCGACGTAGACGTTCAGGTCGTACGGGTCGATCGCGAGTCCCTGGGGCACGTTCAGACCGCTGTAGGAGGCGATGACTTCGTCCGCGACGGTGCTGATGACGTGCACGGTGCCGTCACCGCTGCTGGTGACGTAGGCGAGGGCGCCGTCCTGGGAGATGGCCACCGCGTACGGTTGGGCGAAGCCGTGGATCGTCTCGACGACGTGGCCGGTGTCGGTGTCGAGGACGGTGACGGTGTTGGCGTCGTAGTCGGGTACGTACAGCCGTTGGCCGTTGGGCGAGACGGCGGCTGTGCGGGGGCGGCGGAAGCCGGTGAGGTGGGTTGTGACGGTGGCGGTGGCGGTGTCGATGACGCTGACGGCTTCTGTTTCGCTGACGTAGGCCCGTGTGCCGTCCGGGGAGATCGTCACGTCGTACGGCGCGGGGCCGACGGGGATCACCGCGCTCGTGCTGTTCGTGGTGATGTCGACGACCGTCACGGTGTCGGAGCCCCGGCAGGTCACGTAAAGGCCGGCGCCGTCCGTGGTGACGGCCAGTCCGGTGGGTTCGGACAGGCCGGAGAGGGTGGCGACGACGCTGTCGGTCTCGGTGTCGATCACGCTGACCGAGTTGTCGCCGGTGTTGGCGACGTACAGCTGCCGGCCGTCGGGGGTGATCGCGGCGCCCCAGGGGCCGGCGCCGACGGGGATGGTGGTGACGACGGCCTCGGTGGCCGGGTCGATCACGGTCACCGCGCCTGCGGCGTTGTCGGTGACGTACAGCCGCGTGCCGTCGGGGGCCAGGACGACCGAGACGGGGCGGCCGCCCGCTGGGATGGTGACGATCGTGCCGGGCGGGGGGTCCAGGTAGGCGAAGTTGGCGCCGGAGGTCGTTCCGCCGTCCGCGGTGACGGTCACCGGTGCGCTGAGGGGTGTCTCGGCGTCTGCGGTGATGGCGCGGATGGCGGTGTCGTTGAGGACGTTGAAACCGGCGGCGGGGACCGCCGCGATGGTGGTGTCGGTGGTACCGGTGAAGCCGGTGCCGGTGATCGTCACCGGCGTGCCGCCGGTCGTGCGGCCGCTGCTGGGGAAGATCTCCTCGACGGTGGGGCGCGGTGCCAGGCGGGCGAAGCTGCCGCCGGACGCGGTGCCCGCGCTCGTGGTGACCGTTGCGGGTCCGGCTCCGGGGGCGGACGGGGCGGTGATTGCGCTGATGGTGGTGTCGCTCAGGACGGTGAAGTCGGCGGCGGGAACACCGGCGACGGTGACGGCGGTGGCGCCGGTCAGGCCCGTCCCGGTGAGGGAGACCAGGGTGCCTCCACGGGTTGAACCGGAGGCTGGGGAGATACCTCCGACCGTGGGCGCCGGGGGGATGAGGTAGGTGTAGGGGGCGCCGGAGGCGGTGCCTGCGGGGGTGGTGACGTCGAGGGTGACGGTTGCGGCCGGGTGTGCGGGGGCGGTGGCCAGGATGGTGGTGTCGTCGGGTACGGAGAAGTCGTCGGCCGGGGTGCCGCCGAAGGTGACGGCGGTGGTGCCGGTGAAGCCGCTGCCCGTGATGATCACCTTGGTTTCGCCGTCGGTCGGGCCGGTCGGCGGGGTGACGGCCGTAAGGGCCGGCACTGCCGCGGCCAGGTAGGCGAAGTGTGTGCCCGAACCGGTGCTGCCGTTCGCGGTGACGGTGATCGGCCCGGACACCGGGCCGGGTGCCGCACCCGTTACGGCGGTGATGGTCGTGTTGTCCACCACGGTGAAGGCGGCCACCGGGAGCCCGGCGACGGTGACGGCTGTAGTGCCGATGAAGTCGGCACCGGCGATGGTCACCTCGGTGCCGCCGGCCGTGAGGCCGAGGCCCGGCAGGATGCCGGTGACCACGGGCGGTACTGACAGGTAGTCGAAGAACCCTCCGGCGCCGGTTCCGCCGTTGGCGGTGACGGTCACAGGACCCGACACGGGGGCGGGGGTTTCGTCGGTCACGGCGGTGAGCGCGGTGTCGTCCTCCACGGTGAAGGATTCGGCCCGTACGCCCGCGATCAGTACCTCGGTGGCCCCGGTGAAGCCGCTGCCGGTCACCGTCACCTCCAGGCCGCCTCGGGTGAGGCCGCTGTCCGGCGTGACACCGCTGACCACGGGCGGCGGAGCCAGATAGGCGTAGGCTCCGCCGGACGCCGTACCGCCGGGGGTGGTGACGGTGACGGGGCCGGCGGCCGGATCTGACGGGCCGGTGACGGCGCTGATGGTGGTGTCGTCAATGACGGTGAAGTCGGCCACCGGGGTGCCGGCGACGGTGATGGCGGTGGTGGCGGTCAGTCCTGTGCCGGTGAGGGTGATCTGGGTGCCGCCGGCCGAGGTGCCGCTGGACGGGGCGATGCCGCCGACGGTGGGGGTGACGGGGATGAGGTAGGTGTAGGGGGCGCCGGAGGCGGTGCCTGCGGGGGTGGTGACGTCGAGGGTGACGGTTGCGGCCGGGTGTGCGGGGGCGGTGGCCAGGATGGTGGTGTCGTCGGGTACGGAGAAGTCGTCCGCCGGGGTGCCGCCGAAGGTGACGGCGGTGGTGCCGGTGAAGCCGCTGCCCGTGATGATCACCTTGGTTTCGCCGTCGGTCGGGCCGGTCGGCGGGGTGACGGCCGTGACCGTCGGCAGCACCGGGGCAAGGTAGGCGAAATCGCCGCCCGATCCCGTGCTGCCCTGGACGGTGACGGCGACCGGCCCGGACACCGCGCCGGGTGCAGCAGCCGTGACCGCCTCGATGAGGGTGTCGCCCTTGACCATGAACCGGGTGACGGGCACCCCGGCCACGCTGACGGCGGTGGTGCCGGTGAAGCCGCTGCCGGTGACGACGACCAGGACGCCGCCGGCAGTCGGGCCCGTGGTGGGGGCGATGCCGCTGACCACCGGTACCGGGGCCATATAGGCGAAGCCGGCGCCGGAGGCGGTGCCCGCGGGGGTGGTGACCGTGACCGGTCCGGAGGCGGGAGCGGCGGGGGCGGTGGTGGCGGTGAGGGTGGTGTCGTCGTCCACGGTGAAGGCTGCCGCGGGGACGCCCGCGATCATGACGGCGGTGGCGCCGGTGAAGCCACTGCCGGTGACGGTGACCTGGGTGCCGCCCGCGGTGGGCCCGCTGGGCGGGGTGACGGCGCCGACCGCCGGGACGACGGGGACAAGGTAGGTGAAGCTGCCGCCGGAGGCGGTGCCCGCGGCGGTGGTGACGGCGACGGTGAGTGCTGCGGCCGTATGCGCGGGGGCGGTGGCCAGGATCGTGGTGTCGTCGGACACCGAGAAGGCGAGCGCGGGGGTGCCGCCGAAGGAGACAGCGGTGGCGCCCGTGAAGCCGCTGCCGGTGATCGTCACTTCTGTGCCGCCGCCGATGGGCCCGGAGGGCGGCTCCACTGTCTCGACGGCGGGCAGGACGGGAGCGAGGTAGGCGAAGCCGCCGCCGGTGCTGGTGCCGCCCTTCGTCGTCACCGCGACCGGACCGGTGATCCCGCCCGCGGGGGCGGCGGCGGTGGTGGCGGTGAGGGTGGTGTCGTCGTCCACGGTGAAGGCTGCCGCGGGGACGCCCGCGATCATGACGGCGGTGGCGCCGGTGAAGCCACTGCCGGTGACGGTGACCTGGGTGCCGCCCGCGGTGGGCCCGCTGGGCGGGGTGACGGCGCCGACCGCCGGGACGACGGGGACAAGGTAGGTGAAGCTGCCGCCGAACCCCGAGCCGCCGTCGGTGACGACCTCGATCTCCCCGGTCGTGCGTCCGGTGGGGGAGGGGGTGGTGGTGGCGGTGATGGTGCTGATGGTGGCGTCGTCGTCCACCGTGAAATCTGCCGCGGGCACGCCGGCGACCAGGACGGCACGGGTGCCCTCGAAGCCGCTGCCGATGATCGTCAGCAGGGTGCCGCCGCTGGTCGGCCCGGAGGACGGTTCGACGCCGGTGACCGTGGGTTTCGGCGCGCGATAGGAGAAGACGCCGCCGGGGGCCGTGCACCTTGCGCGGTGGTGACGGTGACCGGGCCGGTGGCGGGAGGGGACTGGGCCGTGACCGCGCTGATGGTGGTGTCGTCGACGACGGTGAAGTTCGCTGCGGGCACACCCGCGATCGTGACGGCACTGGCGCCGGTGAAGCCGCTGCCCGTGATGGTGACCAGGGTGGCGCCACCGGTGGGTCCGGTGCCCGGCGCGACACCGGCGACGGTCGGCACGAGCGGGGCGAGGTAGTCGAAGCCGGCGCCGGAAGCGGTGCCGGTGGGGGTGGTGACGGCGATGGTGACGGTCGCGGCCGGGTGCGCGGGGGTGGTGGCCACGATGGTGGTGTCGGCGGGCACGAAGAAGCCGTCCGCCGGGGTGTCTCCGAAAAGGACGGCGGTGGTGCCGGTGAAGCCGCTGCCGGTGATGACCACCTGGGTGCCGCCGCTGGTCGGGCCGCTCGGGGCGTCGACCGCGGTGATGACCGGCAGCACCGGGGCCAGATAGCTGAACTGGCCGCCGAAGCCGCTGTCTCCGGCGGTCGCCACGCTCACGGGCCCGCTCACGGGACCCGACGCCGCAGTGAGCGCGCTGATGGCCGTCGCGTCCAGCACCGTGAAACTCGCCACCGGGACCCCGGCGACCGCCACCGCGGTCACGTCGGTGAACCCGCTGCCGGTGATCGTCACCGCTGTGCCGCCCCCGGTCGGACCGCTGCTGGGGAGGACGCCGGTGACCAGGGGCGGTTCGGCCAGGTAGGTGTAGCCGCCGCCGGTTCCCGTGCCGCCCTGCGCCGAGACGGCGACCGGGCCGGACACGGGTGGGGAGGACGCGGTGACCACGTCGAGCGTGGTGTCGCTGAGCGCGGTGAAGTCGGCCACCGGGACACCCGCCATGCTCACGGCCGTGGTGCCGGTGAATCCGCTGCCGGTGACGGTGACGTTGGTCCCTCCCTGGATGGGCCCGGTCGAAGGGGAGTTGGCGCTGATCACGGGGGAGGGCGCCAGGTAGGCGAACGCTCCGCCGGCGGCGGTGCCGGCCGACGTGGTGACCGTGACGGGTCCGCTCGCTGGCCCCGAGGCCGCGGTGACCGCGCTGATGGCCGTCGCGCCCAGCACCGTGAAACTCGCGACCGGCACGCCGGCGATGGCCACGGCGGTGGCGCCGGTGAAGCCGCTGCCGGTGATCGTGACCAGAGCGCCGCCCCTGGTCGGGCCTGACGACGGGCTGATCCCGGTGACCGTGGGCAGCACCGGGGCGAGGTAGGTGAAACTGCCGCCTGTGCTGCTGCCCGCACTCGTGGTGGCCCTGACCGAGACGGTCCCGGCGGCCTGCGCGGGGGCGGTTGCGAGGATGGTGGTGTCGGTGGTGACCGTGAATGTGGTGGCGGGCAGGTTGCCGATGGTCACGGCGGTGGTGCCGGTGAATCCGTGGCCGGTAATGGTGAGTTGGGTGCCGCCTGTGGTCGGGCCGGTTGGGGGCTGGACAGCGGTGACGGCCGGTGTCACGGGTGTGAGGTAGTCGAAGTGGCCACCTGTGTCCGTCCCTGATGGTGCGACCAGGCTGATCTGGACGGTGCCGGGGGTTCTGGGTGGTGTCTTCAGGGTGATGGTGGTGCCGTTGAGGACGGTGAAGGGTACCGAGATACCACCGAACAGCACTTTGGAGATCGAGGTGCCGAATCCGGTGCCTACGATGGTGACGGTGGTGCCGCCAGTGGTGGGTCCTGATGGGGGGACGACAGCTGTGATGCCGGGCACGCCCGCTCCTTCCAAGTCGGCCGGGAAGGATGGGCGCCCACCAGTGCTCACGAACCTGAGATGACAGCAGCTGATCAGTCAGGCGGATGGATGACAACGGTTGTTTCGGGATATCACTCGATCAGGTGAGAGGGGGCGGTGTCTGCGGCGGGCGCCCGCAGCTGGTTCGGGCGGCCCGGGCAGCGCCCTGCCCCGCCCGGCCCGCTGCCCTACGTCAGGGCGTTCGGCCGTCTGGGCTATGGCTCTTCGCGGTTGCCGGAGGTGGCTGCCGTGGTATTCGGCGGCGCCGTCTTGTGCCGGTCTCCGGCTTTAGACGTCATCTCATTTGGTGAAGTCTGCGGTAGCAGATGAGGGTGCAGGCGATGCTGGTGAAGGCCAGGAAGTGGTCGGCTTTGCGCTCGTAGCGGCGGTGCAGCCTGCGGCATCCGGCGAGCCAGGACATCGTGCGTTCTATGGTCCAGCGGTGGCGGCCCAGGCGGGTCGAGGAGTCGACGCCCTTGCGGGCGATGCGGTGCCGGATGCTGCGTCCGCGTAACCATCGCCGCAGGTGGTCGTAGTCATAACCCTTGTCGGCGTGGAGCTTTCCCGGTCTGCGCCGACGGCGTCCGCGCCGGGAACGGATCGGCGGTATCCCTTTCACCAGCGGGATCAGCGCCTGGCTGTCGTGCAGGTTCGCCCCGGAGATCCCGACGGACAGGGGCAGACCGGTCCGCTCGGTGATCAGGTGGATCTTCGAGCCGTACTTGCCCCGGTCGACAGGATTCGGGCCCGTCAGATCCCCCTTTTCAGGGCCCGCATGTTCACCGAGTCGATCGCGCAGCGCGACCAGTCCAGCTCGCCGCGGGCGCCGAGCTCGTCGAGGACCAGGCGGTGGAGCTTGGCCCACACCCGGGCCTTCGACCACTCGGCAAAGCGCCGGTGGGCCGTCGCTCCCGACGGCCCGAACGACGCGGACGGCAGCTGCTGCCACGTGCAGCCCGACGTGGCCACGAACACGATGGCGGCCAGCACCTCCCGGTCACCGTGCCGGCGTCGGCCGCCGCCCTGAGGCCGTGACGGAGCCTCTGGCACCACCCGCTGGAACAGCTCCCACAACTCATCCGGCACCAGCCGCTCAACGATCGAAACCACGACCGACAGCCTACCCACCCAAATGAGATGACGTCTTAGGGGGCCGGGCCGGCTCTGCGAGGGTCTTGCCGCCGGCGCGGAGAGGGCGGTCCTGTCTGATCATTCTGATCACCGGGTAAGCGCCCCGTTGTACGCCCCTCCGATGGGGTGAGGATCTCTCTGGTTCCTTGCGGCATATGTCAGATGCTGCGTCACTTGAGATATCCAACCGGTGGGCCGCCCGACCTCCTGGGGGACGTGGTTTCGGTGTGGCTGCTGGACTCCCAGTAGGGGTAGGGGGTTACGGGCCATGCCGGGGCTGCGATGGGCACTCCCGAGAGGTATTGGATCGCCAGTCGGTGCCACTGTGTGGCACCGACTGGTCGTTTTGCCCCGCAGTATCCCGGTGACGTTGTGGGGCAGGAGGATCGAGGAGTCGTCGCGGTTGCCGGGCACTGGCGGCCGACGGAGACGATGAGGCGGGGGCCGGTGTCGATGACAACTTGGTGGCTAGGTGGGCAATCAGCGCGGCGTCCTTGCCGGGTTGGAAGGGCGGGTGGCGGGCCGAGGTGTCGAAGATCCGGTCAGCGCGCAGCACGCGGTCCTCCAACGGCAGGCTCCTTCAACCGGGTCTGCGCCCTCGCGTCGTAACGCGGTGATCAGCTTGCCGAACTGCCGGGGGCAGTCGGCTGAACGGGGTTACTGACTTTGAAAGCGTGATGTCGTCTGTGGCTGAGTGATTCAGTTGGCGAGCTCGCAGTTGGGGTGTCGAGTTGAGCGCCTCGTCCGGCCGGGGCGATGGGCCTGGCTCATGCCCTGCCCGATGGCATGGGCGTTTCCGACTGGACCGTCAGCTTCAGCCGTGGTCCGAAACTCCGTCGAAGGGCAGGGTTGCCGGCGCCTACGATGAACCTGTGCACCCGCTCTGGTTCGAGTTCGACGAACACGACAAAGCCCCGGAGAACTGCGACCCGTTCCAGCGTGAGTTCCTACGCTTGGTTCGAGAGGGCGCCCAGCAATGGCCGTGCCGGCCCAGCGACACCTACGTACTGTTCTTCCCCCGCGACGAACTCGATGAGGACGGCAGCACCGCGGAGCACGACGAGATGCGTCTAGTGGTGGACCTCAGTCATCAGCGAGTGCACTTCCTTGCACTCGGTGCCTCATTGGAGGCGGACATCGTACGGTGCAGTCAACTGAACCGTAGTAATTTCGCCTTGACGCAGGAGCGCCCGGACATCGTGCCGCGCGAGCGTACCGGACCGGTCGAGGACCTGGCGGCCTTCACCATCGACTGGCTCGGTGAGATCCTGCGTCGACCGGCGCTACGGTACGACGTTCACCGATACTGACCGCCGCGCCGCTCACGCTCGAGCTCAGTCCGACGCTGGGCGTCTCCGCATTCGGCCTCATGACCGCCGCCCTTCGTCCGAGGGCTTTCACCACTGCTCCGCTCGCCGACCGAGGCGCTCAGTCACATCGCGGTGAGGCGGCTCCAGTCTGGTTCCGGTGAGGCAGCCGTCGAGGACGTCGTGGCGGTATTGGAGCTCAGCTTCTCGCGGAAGGCCCGCCGCTGGTCGGTCAGCCCGCCCCCTTGCGCATACCTCATGCAGTCGGCATACCGCAGGGATCACGAGCCGTCAGCCTCGGCCGGCACCAGGCTGTGAAGCTCAGTAGCAAGGAGGGCTCAGACGCCGTGATCACACCAGTCACTTACGCGGTCGTTCCACCGCTTCGGGTTCTGCCTGCTCAAACGCAATGCGGCAGCGTTCAACCTGTTCGGCCACCTGTTCCATGTACCAGCGCATGATCTCGTAGGGGACGACGTGCTCGTCGTGGCTGTGGATGCGGACGGTCGGCTCCAGGTCAGGGTCCTCGTCGGGTATCACCGCCACCATGAAGGCAGCTCCAGGCAGGTGTGTCTCGGCGTTGGGAATCTCAGCCCACGCGGCCGGCGCCGGGACAGCCTCGCTCAGCTCCACACACCAGGCATCGTCAGGCAAGGCGTAGTGGAACTGGACGGCGTAGTGACGGCCTCCATGAACACGCGGCTTCGGCATGTCCGCAGGCTGCCACAGCTGCCGTGACAGAGTCTCGCGAGTATCCGGCCCAGCACCCGGACCACGACCCAGCCGGCTTCAGGGGGACGGCCCTGGGGGTCGGTCATGGGGGAAGCGGGCTTCGTGGCGTGGCGGTCCCTGATCGCATTGGGTGTGTCAATAGGCGTCGCGTGAATGCACTCTTGCGTGGGGCGCGGGGCGCTTTTCGGTAATATCACTGGCCGCTCCCGGCCTCCTTGCTCCCTCTCTGTTTTTGTTTTGCGGCCGTCCGTTTTACGCTTTCCGGGTATGGTTGGACTGTTCACCGAGGGCGGGTCTGCGCGCCTGAAGTGATCGGCTGGATGGCGACTACTCCAGGATCAGATATGAATGAATGCAATGAGCATTCCTGTGGGCCGGAAGAAAGTGTGTGCTCATTCCGGGGGCCGGATTTCCGGTTGTTCGAGTTCTGTGGCCGGCGGCGTCCCCCGCTGGATAGGTGTGATGAGGAAGCGGTGTTGTTCAGGTTATCTTCTACGCCTGCGTCGGTTCCTGCCTCGCGGCGGTACGCGCGTGAATTCCTTGCCGCGCGGTCGGTTGTGCCGTCAGTGAGTGAGACGCTGGAGCTGGTGGTTTCCGAGCTGGTCACGAATGCTGTGCAGCATTCCGGTACGCGGCAGCGTGTGCGGGGTAGTTCTCGTCCCGGGTACTTCGAGTTGGGAATGTATGTGAGGGCGAAGCATGTACGTGTCGAGGTGCAGGACGACGAAGACCGTCTGCCGGTCCTGTTGAACACTCACGATTATGCGGAGAGCGGGAGGGGTATCGGGATCATCCAGTTGTGCGCGCGGCGCTGGGGAACGCACAGGCTCTGCACCGGGGGGAAGGTCGTCTGGTGCGATGTGGGCCTGTCCGGCTCCTCAAGTGGGAGGGCGATGTCGGCAAGCGGCCACGCGCGCACGGGAGCGGATGTCGGCCGGGGCACGTCCCACGTGCACCCTTGCCTGACCGATGCGGGGCCGGCGGCCGGTTAAGGGCTGTCCCGTTAGTGATCTTTGAGTCGCCGGGGGCAGGGTCGGTCGCGGCGCGGTCCGCTCGCCTGTCCGGCGAGGGCGCGGTTGTGTTTGTGGGCGATGCCGAGCATGGCGTGGCGGACCCCGTCGCCTTTGAGGAGGCAATCGCGGAGGATCCCCTTGATCATTAGAGGCGTGTTGATGGCAAGACGAGGACGGAAGCGTCGGCTTGAGCTGGAGACGGAGTACTGGCAGCTCATCGGCTCATCTGGGCGGACGGCGGCTATGCAAGGCGCCTGGTCGACTGGGCGGCCGAGAACCTCCACCTCACGCTCGAGATCGTCAGACGCTCTGACGACACCACGGGGTTCGTGGTGCTGCCGCGCAGGTGGGTGGTGGAAAGAACGCTGAGCCGGCTGATGCGCTCGCGTCGCCTGGCGCGCGGGCCCATCAGGTCCGCCATGGTGACGGCGACCATGGTCTCGGAGCGTGCGGATATGTCGTCAGCGCGGGCGAGGCGTCGGCGGTCCATCAGCCATCGTCCGCGAGCAGCTACTCGCTTCGTCTGTCCCAGGTCGCAGCTACAGCAGGCTTCCGATCCAGTCACGCATCAGGGCGGCCGTGTGCGGAGCATGGTCCTCCATCATGGAGAAATGGTTGCCGCGGGTTGTGAGAAGGGTGTGGTCGAGGGGCCAGACAGGTTCCCAGTCAACCGGCCAGCCCTCCAGTGGCGCCCCGGCTCGAACGAACAGTACCGGGACCGGCAGGGCAGCGGGCGTCCAATCGAATGACTGGTAGTGCAGCATGGCGGTGATCCAGCCGTCGTCTCCGGGCGTGGCGTACTCCGGGTCGTCCAGCCGGTTTTGTACCACCTCGCCCAGACCAGGTAGCAGAGGCCTCGTCCGTTCGTACTCGTTCGGAGCATAGCTGTCCAGAAGCACGACACCGGCAGGTGGAGTGCCCTGGTCGCACAGATACCTGGCGAGTGCCTGGGCGACCACTCCGCCAGATGAATGGCCAGCGAGGACGAACGGACGCTTTCCCACTGCCGTACGCAGACTCCTCGCGTGCGTCTGCAGAGCTACCTCCCGGGTCTTCGGGAGGGCCTCACTGCTTCGGAACCCCAGCTGGCGCAGCGCCCAGACGTCTCGCTCGCCCCGGAACGACTTGGCCAGGCGGGCATACTGCACTGGATCGGATTTGCCGGCGATCGCGGTGAGGCACACGAGTACCGGCTCTTGCGGGCCGCGGGCAAGGCGGACCGGCTGCGGCAGCTGGGGCAGTTCGTCCAGCGAGGCGAATGACGCGCGTGTGTTCTGCCATCCCTTCGCCTTCGCCTCGGCGAGCAACTGGTCGATACTCGCGCCGCCGTCCGCTTCGGTGGCCTGTTGGTCTCTTCCCCGGGCCAGCACCTCCATGATGTATCGGACCAGCAGCAGCGGTGTCGGATGGTCGAAGGTGAGGGTTGGCCGCAGCCGCAGGTCTAGTGCCGCACCCAGGTGGTTGCGGATGCGGACCGCGGCCAGTGAGTCCACGCCCATCTCCAGGAACCCGGAGTGCGGGCTGAGCTCATCCCTGACGTCGTGTCCGAGAGCCGCTGCCGCTTTCTTGAGTACTAGATCGAGCAGCGCCCCTTGCTGCTCCGTCTCGTCCATGCCGTCGAGAAGCCGGCGAAGAGGCACTTTGGGGATCTCCGGTCGGGTGGCCAGCTCTTGTACCAGGGGACCGCTGTAGCCATGCAGGTTGAGCCGAGCGAGCACGACCACCGGGTCGTCAAGTGCGACGGCGGCGTCGAACAGGGCCAGTGCCTCCTTCGTGGACAGCGCTCCGGCTGTTGCTCCGGGGGAGTCGAGATGACGGGTCATGCCACTGCGTTCCGCCCACAGGCCCCAGGCGAGAGAGAGCGCGGGAAGCCCGCGTGAGCGTCTGTGGTGAGCCAGCGCGTCGAGCACAGCGTTCGCGGCGGCATAGTTCGACTGGCCCGCGCTGCCCACGGTGGCGGCGGCCGAGGAGAACAGTACGAACGACTTCAGCGGCAGGTGCTGGGTCAGCTCGTGCAGGGCGAGTGCCGCCTCCGCCTTCGGCCGCAGGACGGTGTCGAGGCGATCCGGCGTCATGGCCGTCATCATGCCGTCGTCGAGCACCCCGGCCGCGTGGATGATGACCGTTGGCCGGTGGGCGTCGAGCAGCTCGACCACCGCTGACCGATCCGTGACGTCGCAGGCGGCTACGGTGACTGTGGCCCCTAGCTTGGTGAGGTCGTCCCGCAACTCGGATGCGTGACCCCGACGGCCGACCAGGACCAGCCGTCGCACCCCGTGGGCGGTGACCAGGTGGCGCGCCAGCAGCCCGCCGAGTGTGCCAGTGCCCCCGGTGATCAGTACGGTGTCCTCGGCCCCCGCGAACGTCGCCGACCCCCTGGGAAAGGCTCGCACGAGGCGGCGCGCCAGCACGTCGCCGCCTCGCAGGGCGATCTCCGGTTCATCCCCGGCCAGGGCGGCGGCAATCGTCAGCGGGGTGATCTCGACGGCGTCCAGGAGGACGAACCGGCCGGGTTCCTCCAACTGTGCCGAACGGACCAAGCCGATGACGGCGGCGCCAGCGAGGTCGTGGACCTCGTCGTCGGGTCCGGTGGCGACCGCGCCGGAGGTGAGGAACACCAGCCGGGACGCGGCGAACTCCGGACTTGTGCTCCATCGCTGGACCAGCGACAGTGCGCGGTGCGTAGCCTCCCGCACCGATGCGCCCGAGCCGCAGACAAGGACCGCAGTCGGTGCAGGCATGCCTTCGCGGACGGCCTTCTCCAGCGCCGTCAGATCCGGGAAGGCACGGAAGTGGTCCGTCTCGAACCCCACGGTCGCAATGGTTTCCGGCAGGACACCGCCGGCAGAGCGCACCTCCATCCACTTGTTCCGGAAGAACGCGTCCCGTGGGATGTCGCTCTGCACGGCAGCCGGCCGTGCCACCATGGAGCCCACCGTCAGCACAGGCGCACCCTGCCCGTCGGCCACGGTCAGGCGTACGCCCCCGTCGGCGGACGCACCCAGCCGTACTCTCAACTGCGCTGGTGCAGAGGTGAACGCGCTCACCCCGGTCCACACGAACGGAAGCAGCGGTCCTTCGGCCTTCTGCTCGGATTCGCCGCTGAAACCGGTGGCGTGCAGTGCGGAATCGAGCAGCGCCGGATGGACGGTGAAGCCGCGTGTGTCCACCGGACAGTCCACCTCGGCGAAGATCTCGTCGCCGCGGCGCCACACGGCCTGCAGGCCCTGGAACGTGGGGCCGTAACGCAAACCTCGATCGACCAGAGCGGAATAGAGGCCGGTGTGCGGGATCACCTCTGCGTCGATGGGTGGCCACTGCTGGAGCGTTTCCGGCTCGGCCCGCTCCGGGCCGAGTAGGCCTTCGCCGTGGCGCACCCAGTTCGCACCGTCCACTCTCGCGTGGAGAGTCATCCGGCGCCTTCCAGCGCCATCCGGCGCCCCGACTCGTAGCTGTACCGTCGCCAGACCCTCGTCGGGCAGTACCAAGGGCTGCTCCAGCGTGAGTTCCTCCACCGTGGCGCAGTTCGCCGCGGCGCAGGCGCGCAGTGCGCACTCGAGCCAGGCGGTCCCCGGCAGCACCACCTCGTCCAGCACCCGGTGATCCGCCAGCCACGCGGACGACGCCACCGACAGGCTTCCGGTGAGCACCAACTCTCCGCTGCCGGCCAGCTCGATCACCGTGTCCAGGAGGGGATGACCGCCGCTGCCCGAGCTGCCCGAGCTGCCCGAGCTGCCCGAGGTCAACCAGAATCGCTTGCGTTCGAACGGATACGTCGGCAGCTCGGTGTATCCGGGGGCATCCGCTCCTGCCCAGACCGTCCATCGCGGGCCGAGGCCACGGACGTACAGTTCGGCGAGCGAGGCGAGAAGCGCTTCACGCCCGTTCGCCCAGCGGCGCAGCGATCCGACGACCACCGCCTTGTCGCCGACGGTCTCAAGTAGCGCCGGGACCAGCACCGGATGCGGGCCGACCTCCACGAAGAACGAGTGTTCGGGTACCGGGAGACCTGCTACGGCTTCGTGGAACCGCACCGGCATACGCAGGTTCTGATACCAGTACCCGGCATCCAGCTCGCTCCCGGCGACCACGGCACCTGTTACCGCGGAGTGGAACGGGATGGCGGTGGCCTTCGGCGATATGGGCGCCAACTCTGCGAGGACGCGGTCGCGGACGAGCTCCACATGAGGCGAATGGGATGCGTAGTCTATGGCCACCCTCCGGGTCCGGACACCGGCCCTGGCCAGGTCGGCCATGAGGGACTCCAGCGCGTCGACGTCTCCGGTGATCACCGCCGACCCCGGTGTGTTGACCGCCGCGATCGACAACCGTTCGCCCAGCCTGGGGCGCAGTTCGTCCGCGGGCATGTCCACCGAGGCCATGCCGCCCCCACCACTCAGCGCAGTCAGTGCCTTCGCCCGCCGGGCGACCACCAACGCCGCGTCTTGGAGGGAGAGCGCCCCCGCGACATGGGCGGCGGCGATCTCCCCCTGGCTGTGCCCCAGCACGGCATCCGGCTCGATGCCGCACGACCGCCACAGGCCGGCGAGCGAAACCATGACCGCGAACGACACCGGCTGCACCACGTCCACTCGGTCCAGCGGGGGCGCGCCGGGCAGCTGTCGCAGCACCTCGGACAGGTCCCAGTCGACATGCGGCGACAGCGCCTCGGCGCAGCGGTGGATGTATTCCCGGAACACCGGCGACTCCTCCAGCAGGTCGCCGGCCATTCCCGCCCATTGACCACCCTGGCCGGGGAAGACGAACACCACCTTGCCCGCGAGGTCGGCCTTGCCCGTCACCAGACCCGGCGCGACGTCGCCCCGGCTCAGCGCGTTGAGCGCGGGCCGACAATCCGCGCCGAGGACCACGGCACGATGCTCGAAGGTGCTGCGGGAGACGACCAGTGCGTGTGCCACAGCCGCCGGATCCCTGCCGTCGACGTGAGCCTGCAGTTGTGCCGCCCTGGCGCGCAGGGCGGTGTCGGTCCGGGCCGACAGGACCCAGGGCAGGGGCCGCGCCGTGACGGCCTTCGGTGCTTCGACAAGCGGCGCCTCTTCGAGGATCACATGGGCGTTGGTGCCACTGATGCCGAACGAGGACACCCCTGCACGACGGGAACCGCCCGTGCTCGCAGGCCAAGGGCGGCTTCTGGTGAGCAGCTCGACTCCGCCGCCATCCCAATCCACGTGCGACGACGGGCTGTCCACATGCAGCGTCTTCGGGAAGGTCCGGTGGCGCAGCGCGAGCACCATCTTCAGTACGCCGCAGACCCCGGCCGCTGCCTGAGTGTGCCCGATGTTCGACTTCACCGACCCGAGTGCCAGCGGGGTTTCCCGGTCGCGGCCGTACACCGCCTGCACCGCGGCCGCCTCGATCGGGTCGCCGAGCCGCGTACCCGTGCCATGTGCCTCGACGACGTCCACGTCCTGGGGGCTCAACCCGGCGTCGGCCAGTGCGTCACGGATGACTCGCTGCTGCGCGAGACCGTTCGGCGCGGTCAGCCCGTTGGATGCCCCGTCAGAGTTGATCGCGGTGCCCCTGACCAAGGCCAGCACCGGGTGGCCGTGGTCGAGGGCGTCCTTCAGCCGTTCGATGACCACGACCCCGGCGCCCTCGCCCCAGCCCACACCGTCAGCGGCTTCGGCGAACGCTTTGCAGCGGCCGTCCGAGGCGAGTGCACCTTGGCGTCGGAAGGCTGCGAAGAGGCCGGGAGTGGCCATCACCGTCACACCGCCGACCAGCGCGAGATCGCATTCCCTCGCGCGCAGCGACCGGACCGCAAGATGCAATCCCACCAACGAGGACGAGCACGCCGTGTCGACCGAGACCGAGGGGCCCTCCACTCCGAACACGTAGGAGACTCGCCCTGACAGAAGGCTCGCCGACGTGGCGGTCGTCACGTGGTCACCGTGCTGGTTGTAGTCGCTGATCTCGCCCAGCAGGCGGCCGTAATCCTGGTTGTTGGTCCCGATGAACACGCCGGTGCGGGAGCCGCGCAAGGACAGCGGGTCGATTCCGGCCCGCTCCGCGGCCTCCCAGACGGTCTCCAGCATCAGTCGCTGCTGCGGGTCCATTGACAGAGCCTCACGGGGACTGATTCCGAAGAAGCCCGCGTCGAACCAGGCCGCGTCGGAGAGGAAGGATCCCGAGCCCGTGAACTCCCGCGTCCAACCGCGGTCGGTGGGAAACGGGGTGGCCGTGTCCCGGCCGGCGTCGATCAGCTTCCAGAACCCCTGTGGGTCGTTCACCCCACCGGGCAACCGGCAGCCCATGCCCACGATGGCGATCGGTTCGTGTGAGCTCGCCTCGACCGCCTGCAGGCGTTTCCGGGTGTCGCTCAGCGCGGTGGTAACGCGCTGCAGGGTCTCGAGCAACTTGCCGTCGTCAGTCATCTTGGCCGCCCTTCGGCGCTAGGGAGAGTTCCTGCTCGGCCAGACGCAGCACGGAGTCGATGTCCGCCGCCCCGGAATCGACCTCCGCCCGCCGTTCCGGGTGGTCGGCGGCAGCCGGGACGAGTGTGGTCTCGAGGTACTCGGCCAGCGCGTGGGGTGTGGGATGGTCGAACAGCGCGCTCGCGGGCACACGCACTCCCGTCACCGCGCGCAGCTGATTGCGCAACTCGACTATGCCCAGGGAATTGAGACCCTGTTCGTGGAAGGGCTTTGTGGGCCGGATCGCGGAGACCGAGTCGCGCCCGAGCACCTGCATGGTGTGGTGGCACACCAGATCGCGCAGCGTACGGGCCCGCTGGGGGCGCGACATTTCGGCCAGCCGGCGTGCGAGCGAGGACGCTTCCGCGAACGGCTCACTGGCTTGACTCTGCCGCGCTTCGGGTAGGTCCGCGAGCAGTGGGCTGCGCCGGGTGGTGGCGAACACCGCAAGGAATCGCTCCCAGTCGACGTCCGCGATCACCAGCCCTGATTCGTCCTGCGCGAAGGAAGTAACCAGCGCGGCGACCGCCAGTTCCGGGTCGAGCATCGCCATTCCGTTGCGGCGCAACCGCGCCTCCACGAGCTGCGCGTCCGCGCCGTCCACTGCCATGCCTCCGTTCCCCCAGGGGCCCCAGGCCACCGACGTGGCCGGGAGTCCGTCGGCGCGGCGTTGTTCGGACAGCGCATCGAGGTAGGCATTCGCTGCCGCGTAATTGGCCTGGCCGGCATTGCCGATCGCGCCTGTGGCGGAGGAGAACATCACGAATGCCTTCAGTTCTCCCGCGAGTTCGTGGAGGTTCCTTGCGCCTTCGGCCTTGGCACGCAGGACCCTCGCGAGCCGCTGCGGGTCCAGGGCGTCGATCACGCCATCGTCGAGCACACCGGCTGCGTGCACGACCGTGGTCAGCGGGCGGTCCTTGGGGATCCGGGCGAGCAGGGCTGTCACCGCCTCCCGGTCGGCCACGTCACAGGCGGCGACGTCGACCTCCGCTCCGAGCCGGGTCAGTTCGGCAACCAGCTTGCCGTCCTCCGTGTGTCTGCCTGTCAGCAACAGTCGTTCGACACCCTCAGCCGCCAGCCATCGGGCCAGGTGTCGGCCCAGCGCGCCGAACGCGCCGGTGATGAGCGTGGTCCCGCGCAAGGGCCAGTCGCGTCGCGGTCCGGCTGCGACGGGTGCGCGTAGCATGCGCCGGACGAACACGCCCGATGAGCGCACCGCGACCTGGTCCTCCGACGAGGTGAGCACCCCCGCCAGTCGTTCGGCCGCACGTGCATCGAGGATGGGCGGAAGGTCGACCAAACCGCCCCACCGCTGCGGGTGCTCCAGGGCCGCCACCCGGCCCAGTCCCCACACGGCAGCCTGGACCGGGCTGCTGAGCCGATCGCCATGGCCCGTGGACACCGCTCCCTGCGTCGCGCACCACAACGGCAACTCGATTTCGGCGTCTTGCACGGCCTGGATGAGCGCGGTCGTCAGCGCGAGCCCAGCGGGTACCCCGGCCGTTCCCGGATGATTCCGCTCATCCAGCGCCAGCAGGGACAGCACCCCGTCCACCGGCTCGCCGTCCGCCGCGGAGGCAAGGAGCTCGGCGATCTCCGCTCGGTCGGCGCCGTTTCTTATCGGCAGCGCCCGGGTGCCGAGCGTGTCGCTGAGTGGTTTCGGCACGGGGAGGTGTTCGCAGTGGGCGATCATCCAGTTCTGCGGACGAGCGACCTGATCTGCCACCGGCTGCCAGGATATGCGATAGCGCAGGGGGTCCATCGCGGCTTCCCGGTCGTGCATGTGCCGCCACCGCGCGATTGCCGGGAGCAGCTCGCTGAATGTCCGGTCTGTGTCAGTGCCCAGCAGATCCTTCAAGCGCGGGAGGTCCTCGCGTTCCACGGCCTCCCAGAAGGCCGAGTCCGTCCGTGCGCCGCGCTTCCCGGACGCGTCGGGCATCAACCAGAGCCGTTCGCGCTGGAAGCGGTATGTGGGCAGATCCACCCGTCGTGCCCCGCTCCCGGCATACCACGCAGAGAAGTCCGGTCCGTGGCCGCGGACGTGCAGCGCTGCGACGGCGCCGAGAACGTCGTCGTTCCTCAGGACGGGGATCGCTGCCGCGTCGCCGGTTTCGGCGAGGATGTCGGAGGCCATCTCGGTGAGCGTCGTCCCCGGTCCCAGTTCCAGGAAGGTGGCCGCACCCTCGTCCCGCAGCGTTTGTATGCCTTCGAGGAACCTGACCGTGCCACGTGCCTGGCGCACCCAGTACTCGGGGGAGCACAGCTCCTCGGTGGTGGCCCGGCGGCCGGTCAGGCCGGACACGACAGGGATCTCGGGTGTGTGGTAGGTCAGGCTCTCTGCGACCGCGCGGAACTCGTCGAGCGCGGGTTCCATCAGGGAGGAATGAAAGGCGTGGCTGACCCTCAGGCGCTGGGTCCTGCGGCCTTGAGCACGGAGCCGGTCCGCCAGAAGGACGACGGCATCCTCCGTTCCGGAGATCACCACCGACCGTGGCCCGTTGACGGCGGCCAGCGACACGCCCGGCGGCAACAACGGCGTGACCTCGTCCTGCGATGCCGCCACCGCGTACATCGCGCCCTCCTCGGGCAGCGCCTGCATGAGTGAACCTCGCGCAGCGACCAGCTTGCACGCGTCCGGCAGGGACAGCACCCCGGCCAGATGGGCGGCGGTCAACTCGCCCAGGGAATGCCCCAGCAGCATGTCCGGCCGGACACCCCAGCTCTCGAGCAGCCGGAACAGTGCCACCTCGAGGGTGAACAGAGCCGGCTGAGCGAACTCCGTCCGCTCGAGGTGTTGTTCGCCCATGCCGAAGACCGCCTCCACCACCGGCCGGCCCAGCGCGGCGCACACCTCGTCGACAGCGGCGGTGAATACGGGACGCGTGGCATACAGCTGGCGTCCCATGCCCAAGCGCTGACTGCCTTGACCAGTCAGTAGGAAGGCCAGGCCGCCCTCGGCCACTGAGCCGACGGTGAGATCGGGATCGGGCCGGCCCGCCGCGAGTGCGGTCAGCGAGCGACGCAGCGCGTCCCGGTCACTGCCCGTGAGTACGGCCCGGTGAGTCAGCGCTGACCGCGTCGTGGCAAGGGAGAAGCCTATGTCGTGCTCACTGAGATCGGGGTCGGCGTCCCAGTGCGCGGCCAGACTGCCGGCCTGGTCTCGCAGCGCGGCCTCTGAAGCACCCGAGACCGTCCACAGCGGTCGCACGGAAACCTGGGGCTGTGCGGGGGTCTCCACCTCGGCAGGCGGCTGCTGAAGGATCACATGCGCGTTGGTGCCGCCGATCCCGAAAGACGACACGCCCGCCCTCCGGACCCGGCCGTGGTCGGGCCACGGTGTCTGCTCGGTCACCAGCCGCAGCCCTGCGCCCCAGTCCACGTGGGAGCTGGGCCGGTCGACGTTGATGGTTGCCGGTAACAGGCCGTGCCGCATGGCCAGCACCATCTTGATCACCCCTGCTGCGCCGGCCGCAGCCTGGGGGTGGCCTAGGTTGGACTTCACCGAGCCGACCAACAGCGGCCGGTCCGGGAGCCGGTGTGCCCCGTAGGCTTCCACCAGGGCAGCGGCTTCGATCGGGTCGCCCAGTCTCGTGCCTGTGCCGTGCGCCTCCACGACGTCCACGTCCGACGGCCGCAGCTGGGCGTCAGCGAGCGCGGAGAGCAGCATCCGGTGTTGCGCCGCGCCGTTGGGCGCGGTCAGCCCGTTGCTCGCGCCGTCGGAGTTGACTGCCGATCCCGTGATCAGAGCGAGTACCGGATGGTTGTTGCGGCGCGCGTCTGAGTACCGCTCCAGGACGAACATCCCACCGCCTTCGGACCAGACGGTGCCGTCAGAGTCCTCGGCGAACGGCTTCACCCGCGCATCCGGTGCGAGCCCGCCCTGACGGCTGAACTCCACGAAGACCAGGGGGGAGGCCATCACGGTCACGGCGCCCGCCAACGCCAGCGAGCACTCGCCACGGCGCATCGCTTGGACGGCGAGGTGCAGCCCGACCAGTGACGAGGAACAGGCCGTGTCGATGGACAGGCTGGGCCCCTGCAGCCCGAAGGTGAAGGAGATCCGGCCGCAGGCCACGCTGGGCGCGGTCCCGATCGTCAGATGCGGCCTCGTCGTCGCGGCGGCATACCCGGGGCCGGTTCCGTAGTCGCTGTGCGACAACCCTGCGAAGACTCCGGTGTCGCTGCTGCGTAACGACACCGGATCGATACCGGCCCGTTCGAACGCTTCCCAGGACAGTTCGAGCAGCAACCGCTGTTGCGGATCCATTTCCAGGGCCTCGTGCCGGCCTATGCCGAAGAACGCGGGATCGAACCCTGCGGCATCGTGGAGGAACCCGCCCTCGCGAACGTAGGTGGTGTTCGGCCGCCGCCGTTGTGGGTCGTGCAGGCCGGCCAGGTCCCAGCCGCGGTCGTGCGGCATCGGCGAGACGACGTCGCGACCCGCAACGATCAACCGCCACAGGTCCTCAGGCGAGTTCACCCCACCAGGAAACCGACAGCTCATGCCCACAATGGCGATCGGCTCGTCCGAGCCGCTCCGACGGGGGATGACGGCCTCCGGCTGCGGCACCCTGTTGTCCAGATACGCAGCCAGTCGGTTGGGAGTGGGATGGTCGAACAGCGCGGATGTGGCGATCTTCAGTCCGGTCCGCCTGCGCAGCCGGTGGACGAGTGCCACCCCCGCCATGGAGTCCAGCCCAAGCTCGAAGAAGGACCGGTCCGGCCCATAGTCACCCTTGATCACCGCTTCGACCTCGGCCCGAATCAGCCGGCGCAGATCCGTCGGCCGGGAAGCGGCGCGGGGGGGCAGTGCCACGGCGGTGGTCAAGTGAGTGCGCCGACCGCCCCAGTCCCGGAAGACCTCCCGCCAGTCCACCGGGACACCGTGGCTGTGCAGTTCGCCCAGGGTAGTGAGAAGGGCACGCTCGTCTGACTCACCGCCGCGCAGCGCGGCGGTGACGAGGACGTTTCCGGAGCTGGACTCGGGCAGCGTTTCCTCGACGAGCGCGGCGAGTATTCCGCTTGCGCTCATGTCCACGTAAGTGTCGACGCCCTGTGCGTCGAGGCCGTTCACGCAGTTGAGGAAGTGCCCGGTGCCGCGTACCTGCGCGCCCCAGTACTCGGGAAGGCAGACCACACCCGGATCTGATCCGAGTGATGTGTGTACCGGTATGAGTGGAATGTTCGGTGGTTGCGGCGAAAGGGTGCGGGCGAAGTGCTCGAAGTCGGCTGCCATCGCGGCCATGTGCGGGGAGTGGAAAGCCCGATCGACCGGCAGTTGCTTCACCTTCCGGCCGCGGTCGGACCACAGCCCTGCGATCCGCAGCACGGTGTCGCGGTCGCCGGAGACGACCACGGAGTTCGGGGCGTTGACGGCGGAGATCGAGGCCAGGTGTTCGAGCCCGGCCAATGACTCCAGCGCCTCGACCTCGGAGACCCGCATCGCGACCATTGCACCGCCGAGGGGGGTCTTGTCCCGGAACAGCCTGACCCGCTCGGCCAGCAGCGCACATACGTCGGGCAGCGAGTAGACTCCGGCAGCCGTCGCCGCGGCAAGCTCGCCCACCGAATGCCCGGCGACGAAATCCGGGTGTACACCCCAGTGCTCGAACTGGCGGAACAGGGCCATCTGGAGGGCGAAAAGCGCGTCCTGCGCGTACATCGCCTCGTCGGCGGGCGCGACCTCGGTGCTCGGGCCGTCGCCGAGCAGGAGGCCGCGCACCGACCAGGTGGACGCCGCCTCCAGGTGATGGCACACCTCGTCCAGGGCGTCGGCGAACACGTCGAACAGCGGGTACAGCTCGCGTCCCATGCCCAGCCGCTGTCCTCCCTCGCCGGGAAAGAGGAAAGCGACCTTGCGCTCGCCCTCGGCCCGGGCCACGCTGCCCCTGCCGGCCGCGAGTTCGCTGAGTCCTTCGGTGAGCTCCTCGCGGTCATTGGCGAGAATCACGGCCCGATACGGCAGATGCGGCCTGGCGACCGCCAGGGTGTGCGCGGCGTCCAGCGGGTCCGGACCGTCGGGCTCGGCAACTTGGACGCGCAGGCTTTCCGCCTTGCCGAGGAGGGTCGCTTCCGTTTCCGCCGACAGCAGCAACGGCCATGTCCGCACCACGGCTGTCGTCGTCGCCACCCGGCGTGCGGGGGGCTCTGACATCACCAGCGCGCAGGCCGTTCCGGCGCTGCCCACGGAACTGAGTACCGCGGTCAACCTGCCGTCAGGAGTGAGCGGAGCGCCGTCGAGGGGGATATGCCTCCGGCTGAGCAGTACCGGCATGTCCAGCAGTGCCGTCACCGCGTCGTCCATGTCGTCCGGATCACTGCTGCTGGACAGGCTCTCCAGCGCGACTGCCCCTGTGTGGTACCCGCGCCGCCACAGGAACTGAACGCCGTCGCGGTCCGCGCCAGCACGCGCACACGCCTGTCGGACGACCTCACCCCTGCCCAGCGCGCTGCCGTCGATCGTGCAGTGGATCGGGTCGTCGTCGGCCAGCGCGGCCGCCATCGCCTTCAGTACCAGAAACCCACCGCCTGCCCCGGGCGTCAAGATTCCCGCGAATGCGAGCACGGACTCACCGGCGTTGATGCTCTGACAAGCCAGATGCACCACCCCGGCGGGCAGGGCGTCCAAGGTCAGGACAGGCCCGACGGCACCGAGACGGGTGGCGATGAGATCGGCCTGCGCTGTGGCGAACACACCGGCCGACATGGCCTCGAGCTGCTCAGGAACAATTCCGGAATTTTCCAGCGCCCGCAATGCGGCGTCGTCCGGCGAAACCGCCGGGGAGACGCGGGACAGGCCGATGACCGCAATCGGCGCCGGGCGAGCACTATCACTGAGCTGCATGGAATCCACCTGTCCCGCTCACCATCGACACACATCGCCCGAACGCAGGCCGCAGCCATATCGCCCAGGGGGGACGCCATCGATTGCGGTGGCCTGTCGGGGAAGCGCAGCGCGTTTTCAAGTAGCCTAATCAGGGCCGACAAAAAGATGTCAAGTCCCGAGTTCAATCAGAATTAAATTCTTAGTGTATACCCTAGTTCCATGGGGCGCCGACGTGCCGGAATGCTAATTCGGGCTAGGCTGTAGTCCCCGGAATTAGATCTATCGCGTTCGTGGCTCCGATCCGCTGTGGATCGGTGGGAAGGTGTCCCTCTCCCACTTGTGCGCCCGTCGCTCCCACAGCGGCCCCACCTGGATGCTGTGGGCCTTCCCGACCCAGGCCGGCGCCGGGCGAGGTACCGACTACCGAAGGGAAGCAGCGTGAGGCGACCCATGCGACCTGCCCTGCTCGACGGCCTGACCCTGGGGGAGAGCCTGGCCCGGTTGGCGAAGGCGTCGCCGGATTCCCGGGCGGCATTTCCTGCCGTGGGAGACGAGATCACGGCGGCAGAGATGCACTCCGCAGCAACTGCGGCCGCGCACGAGTTCCTGCGTGCCGGGATACAGCCCGGCGAGATCGTGGGCGTGTTGGTGCCTACTGCGGCGAAGTTCCTCACCACGGTCTTCGGGCTGTGGCGGGCCGGAGCGGCGGTCAGCGTCCTGCCGATCCAGGCCGGCTTCGGTGATGTGCGGGGTGCGGGGCGCCGACTCGCGGCCATTGTCGCCGCGGCGGGCATGCGCCACCTCGTACTGGACCCCGGCTACGACGCTCTCGGCCGCGAAGTCACCACGGAGAGCACCGGTCTGACACTCGTGCCCCCACCTTCGCGCAGCGGCACGGGCAGCGCACTTACCCTGCCCGTCATCGATCCCCGCTCTCTGGCCGTCGTCCAGTTCACCTCCGGCAGCACGAGTCTGCCCAAGGGCGTGATGCTTCCTCATTCGACCGCCTTGGCCGGTCTGCGGGCCTGTGTGACGTCGGGCGCGTTCAGCCCGGATGACGTGTTCGTCCAGTGGGTGCCGACCTTCCATGACATGGGCTTGATCGGTCTGCTGTCCCATCTGCTCAACGGGGCTGACGTCCACGTCTTTTCTCCGACTGTCTTCCTCCGCCGGCCGGGCGCGGTGCTCGAGCACTTCGCCGCACACGGTGGCACTGTGCTCACCGGACCGAACTTCTCCTACGACTACCTGCTCGACCACGTCCCCGCGCAACGACTGGCCACGCTCGACCTGTCGAGCTGGCGGCTGGCTTTCAACGGTGCCGAACCGGTCAGCGCGGCCACCGTCCGGCGCTTCACCGAGGCACTGGCGCCCAGCGGCGTCGGCCCGTCGGTGATGTACCCGGTGTACGGCATGGCCGAGGCCACTTTGGCGATCGCCTTTCCCCGCCCCGGCGACACCGCGAGGATCCGCGCGGTGGATCGCGCCGAACTGGCTGCAACCGGTGTTGTGCGTACGGTCGAGGAGACCGGGCCCCGGGCCAAACCGGTTGTCTCGGTCGGCCGCGCCGTTCACGGTGTTGATCTGCGTATCGTCCGTGAGGACGGGGAGTTGGCCGCCGACGGTGAGCTCGGGGAGATTCAGATCTCGGGAGAGCCGGTGACCAGCGGGTACTTCAACAACGCCGACGCGACTGCGGAGTTGTTCCACGATCGGTGGCTGCGTACCGGCGACCTAGGTTTCCTGCTCGATGGCGAGTTGTACGTCGCAGGGCGGCGCAAGGAGATGGTCGTGGTGCACGGGCAGAACTTCTTCCCCGACGACGTCGAGGCCGTCACGCGCAGCGTACCGGGCGTCTACCGCCGACGCTGCGTCGCCTTCTCCGACACCGACACCGAAGGCGGCGAGCTGATCGGAGTCATCGTGGAGACCGCCGACGATCCCGCCTCGGTTTGTGAGGAGGTCCGCAGGACAGTGAGCGCCGAGCTGGATCTGCCGCATGTGCGCGTCTACGCGGTCAAACCCCGCTGGCTTCCCCGTACCACTAGCGGCAAGTGGCAACGCGTGCTGGCCGCCCGGCGTGTGACCGCCGGCGACACCGAGGTGGTCCCCGCAACCAGATTTCCAGACCAAGGAGAACGGGCGTGAAGAGCCAAACGACGTCACCGGCCGGCGTGCCCCTGCTCGAAGACGATCAGATGCACAGCGCACGGGTGTTCGCCGGCTACCAGCACGCGACCTGGGAACTGCACCACATCCCGTGGGATGCGTTCCGAGCCGACCTGGTGCTGCCTGAACACATCGTGTTCGCTAAAGGTGCCATCGTGGGCGAATCCAATGTCGTCGCCGCCACCCATGGACTACTCAATGAGTTCGCCATGGACTACGACTTCTCGCAGTTCGCGTGCATCTGGGGTTACCAGGAAATCCAGCACCATCTCGCCTTCCAGATATGGCTGCAACTGGCGGGGCACAGCATCGCTTTCGGCACGACCGCCTCGATGCGTGAGGCGTACCCGCCGGGGGTGACTCGGGCGGCCACCCTGGCCACCAACGTCATCTGCGAGGTGCTGGCCACCCACGCCTACAGAAGCGTCGCTCGCAGCATGCATGAGCCGGTGCTCGCCGCGATCCTGAAGAAAGCCAGCGGTGACGAAGCACGGCACGCGCGCGAGTTCGTTCACTACACGGCACAACAACTGGCAGAGCGGCCGGAGGAACGCGCGTCGGTTCTGGAGACCCTGTACATCTATATGGGTACGACACGTGATATGTACCGCCATCCGGTCAGTCGGTTCAAGGGGAACCTGCCTGAACTGGAGAACCACGAGACCATTGACGAGATGTTCGCCTACTTCGCCAAGGTGGACGTAAGCGGCTCGGAATGGGCGAAGTGCTGCGAGCAGCTCTTCAAGTATTTCTCCACGCTCACCGGCTACAAGCTGACCAAGATGTCCGACGTGCGGCGGGCGATCGCCACAGAAGAGTCAGGGACGGAAAAGGCATCCGTATGAGTGCCGCACGGAATACCACCGGCGAAGAGGTCGCATTTCCATGGGACTCGGAACCCTCATTCAACTGCTTCGGTTGCTCCCCGCGTAACCCGATCGGGCTCAAGCTGCGCATGAAACTGCTGGACAACGGCGATTACGCCGCCGATACCAGGTTCCCGGAGAACTATGCGTCCTACCCGGGGATCGTGCACGGCGGGATCGTGAATGTGCTGGTGGACGAGGTGATGGGCGACACTCTCGCGTTGGTCCACGGCATGCTCGCGTTCACCGTGACCCTACGCAGCAAGATGTTCTTACCTCTCAGGGTGGGAGAACCGTATCTGACTGTCGCGCGGATCACCGGCCGAGGCAACGGGGTGCTGCACACCGAGGCCGAGATCACCGGACCCGGCGACGAGTTGCACGTGATGGCCACCGGAACCTACCAGCCCATCCGCTCCGAGCAGGCCAAAAGGCTGATGGGTCTGGATGAAACCGCTTTCGGCCGCATCCAGCACTATTTCGACCACGGAACAACAGGAGAATCATGCCCGCCGAGTCCGCCACACGCGAACAGATCGCCGCGGTCGCCATCGACTGTCTCGCCACCGAACTGAAGACCTCCGCCTCCGGCATCAGCGGCGCCGATGTACTCAAGAACCTGCCCAACGCCGACTCGCTGAGGCTGCTGCGAGTGGTATCCAAGCTGGAGCGCCACTGGGACATCGAGTTGGACGACGAAGCCGTCTTCGCCGCGACGACCGTGGACGAACTGGTCGCCATCATCGAGAAGTATGTCAGCGGAGAACGGTCCGAGTCATGATCACGAACTCTGCCGACCAGGCGTGTCAGGCCACGAACAAGCACTACGAGCTGCCGGCTGAGCTGTTCGCTCTTTACCTCGACCGGCGGTTGAAATACAGCTCAGGGCTGTACACCGATGAACACACCGATCTCGACCAGGCGCAGACGAACAAGCTGCACTTTGTCGCGCGGCAGCTCGGCCTCACTGGTGGCGAGCGGATTCTCGACGTCGGCTGCGGCTGGGGCAGCCTCATCTTGTTCATGGCGCAGGAGTACAGATGCCATGTCACCGGCGTCACCCCATCGCGTCCGCAGGCCGAGTACATTCAGGTGCAGGCGGAGAAGTCTGGCGTGGCCGAGTTGGTCACGCTGGAAGTCGGTTCATTCACGGAAACCGAGACGCCCGGCCCGTTCGATGCAGTCACCATGCTGGGCTCTATCGTGCACATGCCGAACCGGACTCAGGTACTGGACAAGGTGTACGGGCTGCTACGGCGCGGTGGGGCCCTGTACCTGTCGGAAAGCTGCTTCCGGGACCGCGCCATCTATGCAGAGTTCTCGCGTCGGCCGCATACCCGGCACGTCACGGAGGACATTTTCGGGTTCGCCGACATGGTGCCGCTCTCGGTACTGGTGGAGGCACTGGAATCAGCCCGGTTCAGTCTCGCCGCGCTGACCGACCTCACCGCTCACTACCACCGCACCATCGAGGAGTGGGAGGAGCGTCTTGAAGCCGCGCGTGACCGAGTCGAAATGACGGCGCCGGGCATGAGCGAGCCACTTCTTCGATATCTGCGAACGGCTAACGCCGGCTGGGGCTACACCACCAAACACTACGCACTGACTGCGGTGAAATCCCGGATGGGTCAGGCGAAGGCTCCATGAACGAACCACTGCCCCAAGCAGATCTGCAGCGGTCCGGACTCTTCCTCCCCCCCGGGGAAATGCGGGAGTTGACGCGGAAGGCCGTGAGTCGTGCCGACACACGGCAATGGTCGATCGAGGAACTTTCCTGGGGGATGCTGCGGCCGGAAGCACTCACCGACACCGACAGGTCTGTGGTCCGGTTCATCACCTTTATCGAGGACCACATTCCCGGTTATCTCACGTATTTCCTTGATGCTTTCCCCGTGTCGGGTGAGGATTTATCGATAGAGGAGTTCTGTTTCAACCGGGAGTACTTCCGATTCCTGGTCTCTTGGGCGAACGAGGAGGAGCGGCACGCCTCGGTGCTCGCCAGATACCAGATCGAGGCCGGCATCAGAAGTCCCGAGGAGCTGATGCGGGAACTGGCCGAGGAGGGACGGAAGAAGTTCGCGCTGCCGTACGAGGAGCCAGTACAGGCCTTCACCTATACGCTGGTCCAGGAGAAGGCCACTCAGCTGTTCTACCAACGGTTTAAGGCGGTGGCCAAGGAGCCGGTGCTGCGTGATCTGTTGCATCGGCTGGCCAGGGACGAGGCGCGGCATTTCGCCTTCTACTCCGAGCTCATCGGCGCCTACATCAAGCGACACGGGCTCGCGGCGACCGTACCCGATCTCAAAGATGTGTTGTCGACTTTTCGGATGCCCTTGGCGGACACGCTGAACGGGTACTGGCGGTGGTCCCTGAAAGTCATGGATGCCACATCGTACGACCACACCGAGGCGTACGACGCGCTCGTGCGCCACGTCAAGGATTTCGCCACATCGAGAGGCGATGCTGCAGCCTCCGACCTGGCCGAGTTCGTACACCGCATCCGCTCGATCTGACCGGCTCGGGCAGCTGCCCGCCTGAGCCGGGACGGGCATATCACCACAGGGACAGGACGGAATGACGCCAATTTTCGATCCCCGGGATCCATCCATGCGGTCCGATCCATATCCCATCTACCGGCGCCTACGGGAAATTGACCCGATCCATCAATCGCATTTCGGATACTGGGTTATTTCGCGCTACAGAGATGTGGATACCGTACTCCATGCACCGGCAGCTTCGAGTGAATTCTACCGCAATGAAACATGGGCCAACCGGCGCGGCGGCGCGGAAAGTCCGCTCATGCGGAGTGTGCAGGACTGGATGCTCATGCTGGACGGTCCGGCGCACAGGCGGATTCGCAGGGTGATTGGCGAGGTCTTCACCCGATCCTCCGTGGAGCGGCTTCGGCCGCGTATATCCACCGAAACGAACCGGCTGCTCAGTGTCATGGGTGAAGGTGAGTCCGACCTGATCGAGTGCCTCGCGCTGCCTCTCCCGGTGACCGTAATCTGCGAACTTCTGGGATTTCCCGCACGCGATCGAGACCATTGTCGCCGCTGGACGGAACAGATAAGCCGCGTGATTGACCCCTCAATCACCTCCGAGGACACGGTCGGTATGAATGCCGCGGAAGTGGAATTTCGAGAATACGTGGCCGATCAACTCGACGAGCGTAGATCCGTACCACGGGAAGACATCCTGTCTCTCCTCCTGCACGCCGAGGTCGATGGTGTCAGACTGACCGACCGCGAGATCATCGCCAATGTCCTGTTCCTTTTCGTCGCGGGCCATGAAACGACAGTCAATCTGATCGGAAACGGTATGCTGGCACTTCTCCGGCACCCCGACCAGTTGCAAATGCTGCGCGACAACCCCGGCATGATCAGCGATGCCATAACTGAGATCACTCGATACGACGCACCTGTGCAGATTGTTTCCAGAATTCTAACGGACGAAGTCCGCCTGGAAGACGCCACACTCCCCGAGGGAGCCAAGGTCATGCTACTTCTCGGGGCGGCCAGTCGCGATCCCGCCCGTTATCCGGATCCCGACCGTCTGGACCTCACTCGCACCGGAACGAGAACGCTGGCTTTCAGCGGTGGACCCCACTACTGCATCGGCGCGGCACTCGGCAAACTTGAGACCTCCATCGTGCTGACGGAGCTACTCCGACGCTTTTCCAAGATCGAGCTCGCCAGCGAACAGCTGGTCTGGCGCCCCAATGTCAGCTTCCGTGGCTTGCGCGAGCTGCCCCTGGAGCTGACCGGTGAGGGGGTTTAGACCGTGTCCTACGTGGTGAGGCGGACGAGTCGTTTGTAGCAGCAGAGGGCGGCGGCCAGGCCGAGAAATGCCAGGTGGTTGCGGGGATTGCGTTCGTAGCGAGGGCTCAGGCGTCGGTGGCCGGACAGCCAGGACATCGTCCGCTCGATGACCCAGCGGCGGCGGCCCAATCGTTCGCTGGACTCGATGCCTTTGCGTGCGATCCGTACCCCGATGCGTTTGCCGCGTAACCATTTCCGCAGGTCGGCGCGGTCGTGGGCTTTGTCTGCGTGGAGGCGCTGGGGCTTGAAGTACCGGCCGCGGTGGGGGTCGTGTCTCGTTTGGTGCCCCTCGACCATGGGCTTCAGCCCGTCGCTGTCGTGGGTGTTGCCGGCCGAGACGCCGACGAGGAGGGGCAGTCCGTTCGCGTCCGACAGGACGGGCATCTTGGAACCCGGCTTGCCCCGGTCCACGGGGCTCGGACCTGTGTGCTTGCCCCTTTTTAGCCCTGACATGGGCGGTGTCCAGGACGACGCGGGTGACATCGATGAGGCCGGCGTCGTCCAGCCGGTGCAGCACGGCCTCGTGCAGCCGCCCCCAGACACCGGCTCTCGATCAGATCAGGAACCGGCGGTGAGCCGTCGACTTCGATATGCCGAAGCAAGGCGGCAGCTGGCGCCAGGCGCAGCCGCTGACCAGTACGTAGACGATGGCCGCGAACAGCGTCTCATCAGGCGTGTCCTGTGTTCCGCCGCCCTGCGGCCGCACCCTCGACGGCGGGATCAGCGGCTTCGCGATCTCCCACAGCCCGTCCGGAACAATCCAACTCCACGTCCCCCGCCCCATACCGAGGTCAACGACGCCTCACCACGTAGGACACGATCTTAGGGCAGCGGCCGAAATCGGCCGGGTGCGGGGCGACTTCACGGCCGGACACCTGCCGGGCGTCGCCCCGCCGCCCTGCACGGTGACGGCGCCCGGTGCGCCGCCGAGACAGCGCGAGGTCCGCCCATGTCCGTCAGCTCCGACGCCCCTGACCCAGGCTCTTCGAGCACCGCCACCGCAGCCGGTACCGCGAGCACCCAAAGGCCCCAGGACTCGCCCCGCGCCGCCGTACCGCCGCGACGCCCGACAGGCTTCGGCGCCCTGCTGGTCCGGCTGCACTTCTACGGGTGTGAGACTGGTAGGCCCACATGTTGAGGTGTCGCGTATTCGTCAGCCGAGACGGGTTCATGGCCTGATGGAGTGGCGGACAGTGATGTTCGGGAGTCTCGCCCTCCGCTGTTTGACCTCGTCTTGTGACTGCGAGCTTCCGCTTACTCCAGATAGAGAGCTGCCAAGCGGGGCAGTCGGCGAGTCATTTCGTCTTGGTCATCGAAATCGAAGTTCCAGGTGGGGTCCAGCTCCCGGTAGCGGATGGTGGGTGGGCTCGCGGGGAGTTGATCACCGGTCGCCGAGATGTGTGCGTTCCAGGCGATGCCCAGCATGTCCTCACCCTCCAGGTCGACACCGTCGGCTGCGGAGGATCGAACGATGGGCAGTTCTGCCAGGGCATCGGGATCAGCGACTACGCGCTCGAAGACTTTACGGCCCTGAGCGATCAGCCAGCCGCGGAAGTAGTCGAAGCCGTCGTCAGAGCACCCACCGTTGGCGATGTAAGCAGCGGCCCACAGAGGATTGGTGTACGAGTCAACCATTAGCTCCGACAGCACCTGCTCAGCTGCGATGATCTCCTCGACCGGCCGGGAGGCCAGCAGCGAGGTCGCTTCGCGAGCGACCGCTTCGCCGTCGTTCGGGTTGGATGCCTGATTGCGGGCTTCCTCAATGAGCTGCCAGAACTGCTGCTTGTTCATGGAGGCAGAGCCTGCCACCTGGTACTGACATCGGGCCGGTCGCGGGAGCTTGGCCCTTCAGAGCAGCCACGTCGGTTCTGTCAGCATGTGTGGTCGCCGGGTGCATATCGGCTCCAGGTTCCTCCGGCTTCGGTGACCAGGCGGGTGGCGGTCTTGTCGTGGTAGCCGAGTGCCTTCGCGATGATGGGTGCCGGGGCTTGGAGGACGAGCTGGTGGATCGCGGAGGTCCTCCTCGTTGCGGCGGGACGCCGATCTTTCGGAGGTGGACCTGGAGGCTGACCGGGTTCATGGGCCGTCCGGGCTGGCGGCCGGGGAAGAGCCACTGTGAGCTTCTGCTACTGGCGTAGGGCATCTGCTGTCGGGACCGGATGTAGGACCCGCATCAGGTCGGCGGCGGGCTCCGGCAGCGGGGACGGCGGCTCTCTCAGTTGGACGGTGACGGTGGTCTCGTCGTCGGTGATGTCGTCGATGGTGAGGCGGACGTTGCGGCTGACGGGTTGCGCGTAGAGGAGCACGAGGGCAGCGGCGACCCGGGCCCGCAGGGGCAAGGAGTCGTCGTTGAGGACCCGGCGGAGGATCGCGAGCCGGCGGTGCTGGTGCAGCGGTTCCGAGTCCTGAGTGATGACCGCGGGCGGCAGAGTGAGGCGGGGCATCCGGCCAGTCTTCATGCACCACCGCAGGAATGACTGGGACGGACGGCGGGTGGCCAGGTTCTCGGTGTGCCAGGCGCCGATGTCGGCCTGCTGGCACTGCCCGATCGCGCGCCCGCGGTCGGCGAGCCATGCGAGGAAGGGGTGTGTCAATTTAACGGCTGATCTTGGTTGTTGAGTGATCAGTTGTTGCTCGGGGTCAGGCGACCCTCGAAGGCGATCTGGAACGCATTCAGGGGTGCTTTCCAGCGCATGGTCCACCGCTTGCGGCCCTTGCCCGTGGGGTCCAGGCTCATCAGGGCCATGTAGATGCACTTGAGGGCGGCGGCCTCGTTGGGGAAGTGGCCGCGGGCACGGACGGACCTGCGGATGCGGGCGTTGACGCTTTCGATCGCGTTCGTGCTGCAGATGACCTTGCGGATCTCGACGTCGAAGGAGAGGAAGGGCACGAACTCGGCCCAGGCGTCCGACCACAGCTTCACGATCGCCGGATACTTCCGGCCCCACGCTTCCTGGAACTCCAGGAACCGCTCCGTCGCGGCGTCCTCGCTGGGTGCGGTGTAGACGGGTTTGAGGGCCCCTGCGACCTTGTCCCAGTCCTGGCGGGCGGCGTAACGGAACGAATTGCGCAGCAGGTGAACGACGCACGTCTGGACAATCGTGCGAGGCCAGACGGCCTCCACCGCATCGGGAAGGCCCTTGAGCCCGTCGCAGACCAGCATGAGCACGTCGTCCAGGCCGCGGTTCTTCAGCTCGGTGAACACGTGCAGCCAGTACTTGGCGCCCTCGCCGCCGTCGCCGGCCCAGATGCCGAGGATGTCGCGGGTGCCGTCCACGGTCACCGCCATCACCACGTAGATGGCATCGACGAACAAAACGGGGTAAACGCGGTCGAGAGGACGGCTCTGCCATTCCGCCATGCCGTCCATGACCTTGTCGGTGATGGTGGAGATGGTCTGCTTGGAGACCTCCGCCCCGTAGACCTCGGCCAGGTGAGCGGCGATCTCCCCATGAGTGAGGCCCTTCGCCGAGAGCGACAGGACCATCTCGTCCACTCCCGTCAGCCGCCGCTGCCGCTTCTTGACGATCTGCGGCTCGAACGTGCCCGAGGTGTCACGCGGGACTTTGACCTCGACCGGGCCGACGTCGGTCAGCACCGTCTTGGCCCGGCTCCCGTTGCGGGAGTTGCCGCTGCCCCGGCCGCCGGCATCGTGCTTCTCATAGCCGAGGTGATCGGTGATCTCACCTTCCAGGGCCGATTCCAGGACCCGCTTGGTCAGCTGCTGCAGCAGCCCACCCTGCCCGGTCAACTGCAGTCCCTCCGACCGGGCCCGCTCCACCAGCATCGCGACCAGCTGCTCATCCGACACGGGCTCAGGCTGCCCCAACCGGGCACTCTCGACAGGCTCCACGGTCTCCAACTCCACGGCGGTGTCAGTCACTTGACGTCTCTCTCATGATCGTCGGATCCGCCGTTAGATTTACACTCCCCCCGCTCAGCCAACGTGACAGCGCCCTTGGGCGGAGTCGCCGATCATCACGAGTTGGGCATGGCCTCGTCGAGCCACGAATTCCTGTTCAAGGACCGAGTTGGTGTCGTGGGCTTCGTCGAGGCAAAGGAAGTCGGTCTCGATCTTCGGTTCGGTCAGAGCCCACATCTTCAGGTAGTGGTCGTGCTCGAAGCGGACCTCGCCTCGCTCGGGATTCGAGCAATGCTCAAGACCTAATAGCAGTGCACGGTGACGGGTGACCTACTCAAGACCTGGAGCCAGACTCCTCTCCACAGGCAGAGGGCCCCGTCACCGTGCATCTGCCGGAGTTCGTCGCACATCTCCATGATGACGTCATGATCGTGACCTGAGCCGTCCGTACGGCCACCTCTCCCTCACCACGTGAGCCGCCGAGCTCCTTCCAGAGACCGGGGACCGTGCGGGGAGCTGGGGCTGCGAACTGCTCATCGGATGTCGGGCCATCGAGCCCTCCTATTAGGTCGCGGCGCGCCCTGCGCAGGCTCACACCAGGACGAGCACGAAGAGTAGGGAGCTTGAAGTTGACGATCACGTGCGGGATCGACTGGGCGGAAGACCACGTGCGCCACGAGGCGCTTGAAGTCGAGCGGAGGTGAGAGACCTTCGACTCCTGGCCGTCGCAGCGGCCGGGTGAAGCTGAGGGCAGCCTGATCCGGGAGACGCCGGGGAGGGTGGGAGCAGCCCTGACAACGTCGGGACGTGCCAGTACTGCCAGATGGCGCGGGTCCGGTCAGCGAGACGGGAAGGTGTACGAGAGGAACCAGTGTCCGACGCCCCTTAACGGCCCACCAGCTCAAATCTGGCGGATATGGGCTGGTCGCGGTGTGTACCCGCTTCTTGTGCGAGAGCGGGTAACTCCTGGTCGCCATGTGATCAACGGCCAGGAGGCCACGGTGAATGTCTGCGGCGTAACCGTGGCGATGCCGCAGGGGTAGAGCTGGGCGCCTCACCCGTCGATCGACTGTCAAGTGAACGTGGGAACCGTCCGGTGGCGTCCTCGCCCCGTGCAGCCAGCACGGCGGAAGGACAGGCGCGTCGTCTGCTGTTGGCGCCGGGCGGGGCGGAGGCTCCGTAGTAGTCCGAGGCCGGGAAAGCCGGCCGCATGGCCAAGGGAGCCAGCAAGTCAGTAGTGGAAGTACTGGAAGACCGGGAGGACGCTGGTGAATACGAGTGATCTGCCGCTCGGCTCGTTCCGGGGCGAGCGACGGGTACTGGAGATCCAGACCAAGCTGCACCGTTGGGCGAACGACGATCCTCATCGTCGGTTCGACGATCTTTACAACCTCGTCTGCGATCCCGCGTTCCTGGCCATGGCCTGGGAGCGGGTTGCGGGGAACAAGGGCGCACGCTCGGCCGGAGTCGACGGGATGACCGCCGCCTTCGTCCGGGAACGGATCGGCGAGGTTCAGTTCCTCGCCGAGCTGCGGGAGCAGTTGAAGTCCCGCAGTTTCCGTCCGGTGCCGGTCAGGGAACGGATGATCCCCAAGCCGGGGTCGCGCAAGCGACGGCGTCTTGGGATTCCTTGTGTGGCCGATCGGGTGGTCCAGGCGGCCCTGAAGCTGGTGCTGGAGCCGATTTTCGAGGCGGATTTTGCGCCGTGCTCGTACGGCTTCCGCCCCAACCGGCGGGCGCACGACGCGATGGCCGAGACACGCTTTCTGGCATCCAAGACATACGAATGGGTGCTGGAGGGCGACATCACGGCCTGCTTCGACGAGATCTCGCACTCGGCCCTGATGGACCGGGTTCGGGCTCGGATCGGAGACAAGCGCGTGCTCGCGCTGGTGAAGGCGTTCTTGAAGGCGGGCATCCTCACCGAGGCTGGCACCTCCAAGGAGACCGTCACCGGCACCCCGCAAGGCGGGATTCTTTCGCCATTGCTGAGCAATGTGGCCCTCTCGGTCCTGGACGAGCACTTCGTCAAGGCTCCCGGCGGGGCGCAGTCCACGACGAAGCAACGGTGGACACGACGCCAGAAGGGGCTGCCCAACTACCGGTTGATCCGGTATGCGGACGACTTCGTCATTCTGGTGTCGGGCACCCGAGCCCACACCGAGGCATTGCTTCTAGAAGTGGCGGAAGTCCTCTCCACCGTCGGCCTGCGGCTCTCGGAGGAGAAGACACTGAGCGTTTTCAGAGTGGCCACCGGTCGGGTGACGGGGTGACCTTGCGCAACGCACAAGGCTCCTGTGCCGTTGAGAGAGGTGTTCGACGTCTCAACTCATCAGCGCAGGAGCCTCGTTGGTTCCCTATCCTGCCTCACTCGACCTCTCGCACGCTCTGATCGAGTGGGTCACCATGCTCATCGTCACCCGTGAGGGTGACCGCCGCTGCAAGCTTCCGCCGCACCAGCGTGCTCTCGTCGGCTTGGTCTACCTTCGCCGGCACGACACGCTCGCGCAGATCGCCGCCGGTTTCGGCATATCCGTCGGCACTGCCCATGCCTACGTCACCGCCGTCGTCGGCCATCTGTCCCGCCGGGCGCCCGGGCTGCTGCGGGTCCTGCGGGAAACGGATCCCCAGTACGTCCTGCTCGACGGAACGCTCGCCGAGTGCGACCGGGTCGGTGACAGTCGGTCCGACTTCTCCCAGAAGCACCGCCGCCACGGCGTGAACGTGCAGGTCGTCGCCGACCCTGCGGGCAAGCTGCTGTGGATCTCGCCCGCACTGCCCGGCCGCACCCACGACCTGACCGCGGCCCGCACCCACCGCATCATCCGGATCTGCGAACGCCAGGGCGTGCCCGTACTGGCCGACCGCGCCTACATCGGGGCCGGCTCCTGGGTAACCACGCCCGTCAGACGGCTTCCGCACCAGGACCTCACCGCGACCCAGCGAACGATCAACCGGGCGCTGTCAGCGGCACGAGCACCGGTCGAACGAAGCATCGCCAGACTGAAGTCCTGGCGCGTCTTCCGCAGAGCCCGCTGCAGCCCCAACGGCATGACGGTCATCGCCGCTGCCGTCCTCACCCTGGAGCGTCAACGCTGAAAACGCTCACTGATCACGCACATTGACGAGGGCCTCGACTTCCTCGGCTGGCGCATCCAGCGTCACCAGAAGCGAGGAACCGACCGGCAGTACGTCTACAACTACCCGGCCAAGAAGGCACTTCGGTCCGTCAAGGCCAAGACGAAGGCGCTCTGCCGGATGACGTCAGCCTGCCGCTGGCAGTCCTGCTGCACCGGCTCAACCAGGTGCTGCGGGGCTGGACCGCCTACTTCCGCCCCGGGGTGTCCGCCCGGTCCTTCCAATACCTGCGCATGATCGTCTGGCGCCAGGTGTTGGGATGGCTCCGCCGCAAGCACCTCGGCACCGGGTGGAGGGAACTCCGCCGCCGCTACTGCGACGGCGGACGGTGGCCGCACGACGGCGACGTCGTCCTGTTCAACCCGGGTTCGGTAGTCACCACGCGATACCGGCCTCGGGGGACGACAATTCCGTCTCCGTGGCCCAGCACGATCTGAGGAAAGCGACTGCTCAACGGGGCTTGTGGAGAGCCGGATGCGGGGCCAACTCGCACGTCCGGTTCGGGAGGGCGGCGTGGAGAAACGGGCTGGGAGCAATCCCAGTACCGCGCTCCGCGCCGACCCCACCACGACGTGGTGCTGATCGACGAGGCGGGAAAGCTGGTCGCCAAGCAGCGCATCAGGGACGACGCGGACGGTTTCCGCCAGCTGCTTGCCCTGCTCGTAGAAGCCGGTGACTGCGCTGAAGCCCCGATACCGGTCGCGGTGGAGACCGCCCGCGGCCTGCTGTTCGCCTGCCTGCGCACCACCGGCCGCAAGGTGTACTCGATCAACCCGATGGCGGTGGCGCGCTACCGCGAGCGCACCGCAGTGCCCGCGCGAAGTCCGACCACGCCGACGCGATGACACTGGCCAACGTCCTGCGGACCGACGCCGACATGCACCGGCCGCTGCCCGCCGACTCCGAATTGGTACGCGCGATCGCGGTCCTCGCCCGCGCCCAGCAGGACACCGTGTGGAACCGAGCCCAGCTCAACAACCAGCTGCGCTCGCACCTCAAGCAGTACTACCCGGCCGCCCTCGCGGCGTTCGCCGTTCGCGGCGTGGGCCTGGACTCCCGGGAGGCCCGCGCGGTCCTCGCTGTGGCACCCGCCCCGCACACCGCTGCCCGCTTGACCCGTGCCCAGCTCCGGGCCGCCCTGCGCAGATCCGGACGGCAGCGGAACATCGAGGTCTGGGTGGAACGGCTGCGCACCCTTTTCACCGGCGACTACCTGCACCAGCCGCCGCTCGTCGAGCAGGCCATGGGACGCCAAACCCTCGCGCTGGTCGCCCAGTTGGATGCCGCCTGCCGGGCAGCCGACGACCTCGCGGAGGCTGCGGCCGAGGCGTTCGCCGGCCATCCGGACGCAGAAATCCTGGGCAGCTTCCCTGGGATCGGTCCGCTCACCGGCGCACGCGTCCTGGCCGAGATCGGCGACGACCGCACCCGCTTCGCCGACGCCCGCGCTCTGAAGGCGTATGCCGGCTCGGCGCCGGTCACCATCGCCAGCGGCAAGAGCCACCTCGTGCGCCACCGCCGGGTGAAGAACCAGCGCCTGGCCGCCGCAGGCTACGTTTGGATCTTCGGCGCACTGCCCTCCGCACAGGTCAAGGCTGAATACGACCGACGCCGGGACCTTGGCGACCGGCACACCGCCGCCATGCGCAACGTCTTCACCCGCTTCCTGGGATGCCTCCACCACTGCCTGCAGACCGGGCAGAAGTGCGATCCCGGCAAGGCATTTCCCGCCGCGTCCACGCCGCCGGTGACGCTCGCGGCTTGACTTCTTAGCAAGCTCGGATGTCTGTGGATCCGGGAGAGACGCGGAGGGCGTACCTTCCCGAATGATCCTTTGACGGTCACCGAGTAGGCCCGCGTTCGCAGCGCGGGTCGGGAAGGCATGCCCGTGCTCAGGGTAGTCACCGACGAGGGCTCCACCGAATCTGGCTCCCTGATCGACGAGATCGTGCGTGAGGGCGCCCGCCGGATGCTCGCCGCCGCCCTGGAGGCCGAAGTCAACCAGTACGTAGGCGAGTTGGCGGCCGAAACGGACGGGGTCGGTCGGCGCCTGGTGGTCCGCAACGGCTTCCACCGGCCGCGGACCGTGGTCACTGCGGCAGGGCCGGTGGAGGTGAAGGCACCGCGGGTGAACGACCGCCGCATTGATGAGGAGACCGGGGAACGCAATCGGTTCTCCTTCAAGATCCTGCCGCCCTGGTGCCGCAAGTCACCGAAGATCTCCGAGGTACGGTCGCTGCTGTACCTGCACGGCCTGTCGTCCGGGGACTTCGTTCCCGCGCTGGAGCAGTTCCTCGGCGGCACGTCGGGCCTGTCTGCGGCTACGTGACCCGGCTGACGAAGCAGTGGCAGGACGACCACACCGCATTCCAACAGGAGGGTGAGCCGTGCGAGGGCGCATGTGATCTCGTGGGCCCAGGGCCAGTGGCGGGCGAGGCGGAGGATGCGGCGCCGGCCAGTGGTGACGAGCTGGCCGGCCGCGGAGAACAGGCGGAACCGCAGGCGGCGCGGTTCCCAGAGCCTTGCCTGGCCGGTCAGGGCGAGGATGGGCATCCAGGCCAGCAGGTCGAGTGCGAGCTGGACGATCTCCAGCCAGATACCGTTCTGCGCGGTGTCGTGCAGGGGCAGGTTGTGCAGGCCGGTCGAACGCGCGGCCCGGTGCGGTCCTCCGCGCGGGCCCGCAGCCGGTGGCGGAGCTCGAGCTCGGCGATCGGCCGGTCGAGGGTGTTCGTGGCGAAGCAGGTGATCCGCATGCCGTCGGCGTCCGTGATTCTCAACTGGGCACCGGGGTGTGGCCGTTCCCTGCGGACGATCAGCTGCGTGCCCTTGGGCCAGCCGTCCAGGACGTCGTCGGCGAGTTCGGCGACCCAGGCGCCGTCGCGGACCTCGCCGTCCGTCTCGACGGCCGGGGTCCAGGCCGATGCCGGGATCTTGTGGACGTGCTGGTGGATGGCCTCGGTGATCACCATGCCGACCGAGTAGGACAGCCCACGCCCGCGTTGGGCGAGCCAGGCGACGAACTCGTGAGTGCCGCCTGCGGAATCGCAGCGGATGAGGTCTGCCGCCCGCGCCGGTACTTCTTCGGCGGCTGGGCCAGAGCGAGGCGGGCGGCACTGATGTGGTCGGCGGCCGTGTTCGAGCCCGCGTTGCCCGGCCTCAGCAGGGCTGCCACCGGCTCGCCGGTTCCGCCCGGTCCGTGGTCGACGAACCCATCAGCGGGTGGTGGCCGTAGGTCTTCTTCCAGGTCGGGGCGGCGTCCTGCTTGTCCGAGTGCGCGACGACCAGCACTCCGTCCAGGTCCACGGTCACCCGCCCGTCGGCGTCCGGAGCCCGACCTGCAGCCAGCTCCCAGACGCGGCTGCGGACTTCGGCCCGAGCCGCGCGGATCGCGGTCGGTGCCTTCCCGCCGGCGGTGGCGAGGGTGCCGATCAGGCGGGAGACCGTCGGGTCGGAAGCCACCGGTCCGAACACGGCCGGCTCGGACACCGCCGGCTCGGACCGCAGTAATGCGACGTCGGCGAGGCAGTCCCCGCCGAGCGCGACCGCCGGCGCGAGGTCCAGGAGGACATTGCCCGGGTCGTGGACGGCCCGCGGCTTCCGCCAGGGGGCGAGCGCTGCGGAGATGGCCCGGTCAAGGCCGATCTTGCGTGCCGTTTCGACCAGCCGGACCGAACCGGCCTGCGAGACCACGGCTCGGCCGTCGTCCCGGACACGGACCTGCGGGTAGGACCCGCATGTCTGCTTCACCTGGAAAGTGCTTCCGACAGGGGCGGGAACAAGGAACTCAGCAATCCTCATTCTCGCTGGTCAGAGGCACTTTCTGCTTGCCTGATCACCTGTCGGACAGTCCGCTTCATGAAAGCGCGAGGCTAGAACCCAAGCCCGTAGGTGGGGCCAGGAGTTATTCCCCACGGGCAACAATCTCCGCTCCCACCTGCGTGAGTACCTCCCCGGCTACCTCACCGCCGTCCAACCGATCCTCGGTGGACGGTGCTCGCCTCTTGCGCGTGCTCCTCGCCGCCGCGCCCGCTCCGGCCCGAGCCGCCCGGTTGACCAGAGCCTGTGCCGTCAAAGATCTCTGGCTGCGCTGTTCAGCTGGGTGCTGCGAGCGCGGGACCTGCGAGAACTCCTAGTAGCGACGCACGGCTTTCCGATCGCGTTCAGTCCCGCAAGCACCCCCTTAAGAGAGATGTTGACTCAGTTATTGACAGCCATGACACGAGCTTCTACTGTCTCAGTCATGGAGCTCCGAGGTGGAGCTCCAATGGAGAAAGGAACCACCATGGTTGCGGAGATTGCGAACGAGATCATCGAGCTGGTCATCGACGAGGAGAACCTCCTCGGCGCTGCCATGATGGCTGAGCAGATCTGACGCTCTCCCTTTGGCCGTGCGGGCCGATAGGCGATTTCGCAATCGGTCCGCACGGCCGATCCCCCCTTGTATGCGCCTGATCCGCGAGAATTTCCATGAAGTCAAAGGTTTCTTTCCGCAAGGAATGCCGGAAGCGCGGGGGCCTTTAGCGATGTTCGAATCAGTCGCCGTCAGGAAATTCCGAAGGGATCTCCATGAATGTCCTCGAAGTGCACGGCGTGTCCCGCTCTTTCCGGACCGCTGCGGGAGACGTGTCCGCCTTGGATGACGTCAGTCTCTCTCTGGAGGCGGGTGAGCTCGTCGGCCTGCTCGGGCTGAACGGAGCAGGCAAGACCACTCTGCTCAAGATCGCCTCGACTCTGCTGCTGCCGAGCTCGGGCACCGTCCGTGTCTGCGGCCATGACGTGGTCACCCGGCCGCGCGAGGCGCAGCGCCTGCTGTCCCTCGTCCTGGGCGGCGACCGCGGCCTGTACGCCCGCCTGTCGGCCCGCGACAACCTGCGGTTCTTCGCCTCCCTCGCCGGCCTGCGCGGCACGGTCCTCAAGCGCGCGGCCGAAGAGGCCATCGGCTTCGTCGGCCTGGACGCTGCCGCCGACCGCCTCGTCGAGACGTACTCCAAGGGCATGCGCCAGCGACTCCACCTCGCGATCGGCATGGTGACCAGACCGCAACTGCTGCTCCTCGACGAGCCCACGGTGGGCCTGGACTGGCCCGAGGCCGTCAAGATCCGCGCCGCCGTCGCCCGGATGCGAGACGAGGGCACGGCCGTCCTGCTGACCAGCCACTACCTCCAGGACATCGAGCAACTCGCCGAGCGCGTAGTGGTGTTGCACCACGGCCACGTCCTGCACGACATGCCGTTGGCCCACCTTCTCGCCCGCGCCCGCACGGCGGCCGTCGTCGACCTGACGGGACACGGCAGGCTACCCGCCGTCGACGCCTTCCCCAGCTCTGACGAGGCGTGGGTCGAACGTGCGGAGGAACACGGCGATGGGTGGACGATCCGCATCAACCTCCGTTCCTGGAGCCCCGATGCGCTGCGCGCCCTGGTCGGGCTCTGGCCCGACCGGCAGATCGCGACCGTCCAGGTGACACCGTCGGGACTGCACGAGGTCTTTGCCGAACTCGCCGCTGCCGAGCGGAAGCAGCCGGTGTCATGAGTGCCCCGTCCACGGCACTGCAGGCGGGTTCGTACACGGCTAGGACGCGGCTGTCCTGGGTGCGCGTCGTCCTGGCCGCCGTCCGGGTGCAGATCCGCGGCAGCAGTCCCCTGAGCATGGTTATCGCCGCTGTCGTGCAGCCCGTGGCCTTCGCGCTGATCACCCTCACGGCGGATGCCGGCGGATCGATTGACCCGGCGACCGCGCTCTTCGGGAGCGGACTGATCGCAGTCTGGTCCGCCACGGTGTGGCAGGCCGGCATGGTCCTTCGCCGTGAGCTGTGGGCCGGTACCCTGCCGGGCATCTGCTCCAGGCCCGGCGGGCTCGGTGCCGTCGTCGTCGGCAAGGCGGTGGCCGCGGCCGGCACCTCGGCGCTGGTCACGCTCGCTTCCCTCGGCGTGTTCGCCATGCTCTACGGCACCCCCGTGCACCTGGCCGACCCTTTGGTCTTCGCGGCCGCCCTCCTCCTGGGCTTCGCCGCCGCGCTGCCCCTGGGTCTGCTCATCGCCTGCCTTTTTCTGCTCACCGGGGCCGCGATCCGGATAGCCGAAGTGATCATGTATCCAGTCCTCATCCTGGGCGGGCTGCTGATCCCGCTCGACCAACTGCCCGCGTTCCTGCGGCCTGTGTCGTCCGCGCTGAGCCTGCACTGGACCCAAGTGCTGCTGATCGGGGCGGCCGACGGCCACACCGACCTCCACGCCTGGTGGGCCCTGCTGCTGACGGGCGCCGTCTACACGGCCGCCGCTCGGGCTGCGTTCGGCCGCGTCGTTCACGCCGCACGCAAGGAGGGCAGCCTTGAAATCCTCTGATCCGGTGCGATCCTCGGCTCCGGCCGCCGCCGGCGTGCCCCGCCTCCTCGAACCCCTGGGCCGCACCGCCGTCCTGGGACTGCGGGAATACCTCGTCGAGTACCCGCCGTCCATCCTACTGGCGACCGTGCTGCCCCGTGCCCTGCTCCAGACGGCCTTCCTCGTCCTGCTCGGCCGAGCCGCCGGCGGTCACACCGGAGCGGTGGGCGCCGCGATCGGGGCGAGCGCCTACGCCATGGTCAACGCCACCGCCCTCAAAGGGCCCGACGTGCTGATCAACGAGCGCGTGCAGGGCACGCTCTACCACCTGCGGATGACCGACCTGCCGGTCGCAGGTCTGGTCGCCGCCCGCTGGGTGGCCTACACCGCCGAGGGATTCATGGCGTCCCTGCTGTCGGTGCCTGTGGCCGCCCTGATCTCCGGCGACCCCGGCCTGACCACCCGGCTCGTCGCCGCCCTCCCTCTCTACCTGCTGATGGCCCTCACCACCAGCTGCTTCGGCTTCGCGGTGGCCGTGGTCGCCGTCGCGCGCCGGGCCGACGTTTTCCTCACCAACCTCGGCGCCTACCTGATCCTCGCCTCCGGGGGCGTGCTCTCCCTCCAGCCCGACGGTGTAGCCGGACTCGTGGGTTCCGTCCTGCCCTTGACCCATGGCGTGGCCGCCCTGCGCGCCTGGACCGATGGCAGCAACCCGCTGCCGCAGGCCGCAGCCGAGGCCCTCACCGGACTCGTCTGGGCGCTGCTCGCCCTCGCGGGCATCACCTGGCAGGCCCGCCGCGCCCGCAGATCCGGGAGCGACTTCCTGATGTGACCCGGCGGCTCCCGCGGGCTCACGCCCGCGTACCGCCCCGAACCACTCCGCCCACTCCGCACGGAGAAGTGCATGACGGACACCACTCTCGCGCCGACCGGCATCCGGACCCCAGTCCGCCCTCCCGTGCTGCGCCGCGGCGACCACGTCGCCGTGATCAGCCCCTCGTGGGGCGGAGCAGGCCAGTTCCCCGACCGCTTCGAGCGGGGCCTGGGCGCGCTCCAGGGCTACCTCGGCCTGACCGCCGTACCCGCCAGGCACGCTCGTGCCACCCTCGACTGGCGCTCGGCGAGCGCAGAACAGCGCGCCGAAGACCTCAACGCGGCCTTCCGCGACGACACCGTCGGCGCCGTCCTGTGCGCCGTCGGCGGCGACCACGCCGCCCAGCTCCTCCCGCTCCTGGACTGGCAGGCGATCCGTGAGCGTCCCAAGGTTTTCTGCGGCTACTCGGACACGACGGTCCTGCACCACGCCCTGTACGCGGTCTGCGGCCTGACCACCTTCTACGGTCCGGCCGTCCTGCCGCAGTTCGGCGAATGGCCCGACCCCGACAAGTACACCCTCGACCATTTCAGCGCCGTCACCATGAGCCCACGGCCCGCCGGAGCCGTGCCTCGGGCGCCGTACGTCGTCGACGACTTCGTGCACTGGAACGCCTACCCCCTGCGCTCCCGCCACCCTCGCCCGGCCCCCCGCCGCACCGTGCTGCGTCCCGGCAGCGCCGAGGGCCCCCTGCTCGCCGGTTGCCTGCCCAGTGTCCGCCAGGTTCTCGGCACCCCCTGGCAGCCGTCGTACGCCGGGCATGTCCTGGTTCTGGAGACCCCCGAGGACTACGGACCCGCCGACGCCGACCGTGACCTCACTCATCTGCGCAACAGCGGTTGCCTGGACGACCTCGCGGGTCTCGTGTTCGGGCGCGTCCCCCGCGCCGACGAGGACACCCGACGTCGGCTGCACGCCGTGTTCCTCGACGCGGTGGCGCCCTACGACTACCCCGTCCTCGCCGACGTCGAGTGCGGGCACACGGACCCCATGGCGACCCTGCCGCTCGGCGTTCGCTGCGCCCTCGACGGTGACGACCTGCGGTTGCTCGAAGCCGCCGTCACCGCGTCCCAGCCCCCGTCCTGACCCGCCTCCCACAGAAAGGCACACGATGAGCGACCTCACCGTATCCCCCGCATCCCTTGACGGGGATGTCGTCGACTACTTCCGCGCGAAGGCGGACGCCTACGACGACGTCGACGACCAGCCGTACTGGATGCTCTCCGACGAACTGCTGTGGCACGTGCTGACCACCACGGTCCTGCCCCGGCTGCCCGACGGCTTCCGCTTCCTGGACGCCGGAGGCGGCACCGGCCGCTGGAGCCACCGCTTCGCCACCGCCCGCCCCGACGCCACGGGTCTGCTGTACGACCTCACCCCGGCCATGTCCGACGTGGCCCGCTCCAAGGCGCACCGGCACGGCTACGCCGACCGCCTCACCATCCGCAACGGCGACCTCGCCGACGTGGCCGACGCCCTCGAAGGGGAGCGCTTCGACCTGATCTTCAACTTCCACAACGTGCTCGGCTTCGTCGGCGACCCCGCCCAGGTCATCGCCTCCCTCGCTGAACTTCTCACGCCCGGCGGCCTGTTGGTGTCGTTCGTGCCCAGCCGCTGGCACGCGGCCTTCTTCAACCTCGCCCTCGGCCAGGTCGAGGAAGCCGAGCGCTGCATCGACGGCAGCGGCCGCTTCACCGACACCATGCCGGCGATGCACCTGTTCACACCGGACCAGCTGACCGCCCTGCACGAGGCGGCGGGCTTGAAGCTGGACGTGGTCACCGGCTTCCCCTGCCTGATCTACCCCGGCTATCAGGAGACCCAGCTGCACGGCTCCACCGGCTGGCTGGAGAACCTCCTCAGCGACCGGGACGCCTTCGCCGGGATCTACGAGCTGGAACGCCGCGTCCTGGCCGACCCGGCCGCGGCCGGCCGCGGCAACAACCTCTTCACCATCGCGACGCGGCAGGGGTCGGCGTCATGAGCGCGGTCCTCGGCATCAACCCCGGCTTCGGCGGCTTCAACTACCATGATCCGTCCGCCTGCCTGGTGATCGACGGCAAGCCTGTCGCCGCCGTCGAGGAGGAACGCTTCACCCGGGTCAAGTCCGCCCCGGGCGTGTTCCCCACGCAGGCCGTGGAGTACGTGCTGAGCGCCGGCGGCCTCACCGTCGCCGACCTCGACGCCGTCGCCGTCGGCTACAGCAGCGACGCCTGGCTAGAGCGGCTCCCGCTGGAGACCCGGGCCCTGCTCGCCCATCCCGGCCTCGCCGCACTGGCGGCCACCGACCCCGACGGCCTGGACGTGGCCCGCGCCCGCGAGACCCTGGCCGCCGCCAGTCGGCGCTTCGGCGATCTGCTGCACCGCACAGCCCTGTTCGAGACGGAGGAGCGCGCCACCGAACGCATCGCCGAGTATCTGCCGGGCCTGTCCGCGCCCGTGCGCTTCGTACGCCACCACCGCGCGCACGCCGCCAGCGCGATGTACCCCGCCGGCTTCGCCGACCCGGTCGCCCTCGTGCTTGACGGACTCGGCGAGATCGAGTGCGGCTCCCTGTGGGACACCGCACCGGACGGCTCACCCCGGCAGCTGCGCCGTACCGACCTGCCCAACTCCCTGGGCTACTTCTACGCCGCGATCACCGAGTACCTGGGCTTCAAGGGCTGGGAGGGCGAGGGCAAGACCATGGCCCTGGCCCCCTACGGGCACGCCGACGCCGCGGCCAGCGGCGCGCTCGCGCACCTGGTGCACGTCCACCCGGACGGCGACGGCCCCGGCGGTGACCCGTACGATGTGGCCGGTCTGGTCTTCCCCTGCCTGGGTGAGCAGCTCTCCCTGGACACGCGGCGCGCCGTCGCGATGCTCACCGACCTCTTCCAGGCTCCGCCCCGCCTGTCCGGTGAAGCCCTCACCGAGCACCACCGCAACATCGCCTGGGCCGCGCAGGACTTCCTGGAGCGCGCCGTCATCGCGGCCGTCCGCTCCGCCGCCGCCGAACGAGGCCCCCTGGAGCTGACCTTCGCCGGCGGCGTCGCCCTGAACTGCAAGCTCAACATGGTGCTGAAGGCACTGCCCGAGGTACGGCGGCTCTACGTGCCCGGTCCCTGCTCCGACACAGGCCTCTCCCTCGGCGCCGCACTGGAGGTGGCCGCCGGGCACGGCGACGACCCGCGTCACCCGCTGCCCCATCTGGCCCTGGGCCCGAGTGCGGACACGGACCCCGAGAAGTACCTGACCACGATGATGATCCCGCACCACCGGCCGGCCGACGTCGCCGCCGAGGTCGCGCAGCATCTCGTCGACGGACACGTCGTCATGTGGTATCAGGGCCGCTCCGAGTTCGGTCCCCGTGCGCTAGGCGGCCGCAGCATCCTGGCCGACCCCCGGCGCGAGGACATGGTCGCCAAGGTCAACGAGGTGGTCAAACACCGCGCGCTGTGGCGGCCATTCGGCCCGTCGCTGCTCGCCGAGCACGCCCACACCGTCCTGGAGGACGCCGGACCGGGGGAGGCGGCGCCGTACATGGTGGTCGCATACAAGGTGCGCGACGAGTGGGCCGACCGCATCCCGGCGGTCGTACACACCGCGGACGCCACCACCCGTCCCCAGTTCGTCACCGCCGAGGCGCTGCCGGACTACCACGCGGTGATCTCCGCCTTCCACCGGCTCACCGGCGTCCCCCTGGTACTGAACACCTCGTTCAACGACAAGGACGAGCCGCTGGTGCGGACCGTGGCCCAGGCGGTGCGGCACTTCTACAGCAGCGCCGCCGACGTGCTCGTCCTCGACGGCACGGTCGTCCTCAAGGAGGCACCGTGACCGTCGCTCCCATCGCCTCCCACCGCCTCGCCGGCCGGGAGCACGACCTCTTCCTGCTCAGCCCGGAGGTCGGCCGGGGCCTCGTCGTGTGGTCCCCGGCCGGGGCCCGGCTGCGGCACGCGCTGGAGGAGTTCTGGCGCGACGTCCACCAGGCCCACGGCTACGACGTGGTGATGACCCCGCACCTGGGGCGCGCCGACCTGTGGGGCGACTCGCGGCAACTGGACTTCCACCGCGAGACGATGTTTCCCGAGTTCGACGTCGAGGGCACTCCCTACGTCGTCAAGGGCGCCAACTGCCCCCTGCACATGCAGGTGTTCCGCAGCCGCACCCGCTCCCACCGTGATCTGCCCGTACGCCTGGCGGAAATTTCCACCCTCTACCGGCAGGCGCCCGCCGGCTCGCTCAAGGGACTGCGCTACACACGCACCATCAGCCAGGACGACAGCCACATCTTCTGCCGAGAGCAGGACGTGGTCGAGGAGATCGTCCGCTACTTCGACCTGGTACGGCGCCTGCTGCGCGCCTTCGGATTCGAGGACCTGCGCCCCTACCTGGGCACCCGCGACGACCGCTCCGTCCCCGGCGACGAGCTCTGGGAGCGGGCCACCGGCCATCTGCTGGACGGCCTGCGCGAGGCAGGCCTGGAATACCGGCACGCGCCCGGCGCCGCCACGTACTACGCGCCTCGCGTGGGCATCGACGTCATCGATGCCTCGGGCACGGCCTGGCCGCTGCCCGACCTGCAGGTCGACTACCACCTGCCCCGCCTGTGCGGTGTGGAGTACACCGGCGCCGATGGCCGGCGCACCCACCCCGTGGTGCTGCACCGCACGCTCCTGGGCTCGGTGGAGCGGTTCGTCGCGGCTCTGCTTGAGCACCACGGACCGACCGGCCTGCCCGACTGGCTCAAACCCGTCCATGTGCGGGTGCTCCCGGTCCGCGAAGAGGACGAGACCACGGCCCACGCGCTGGCCGAGTCCCTGCGGCTGGAGGGGGTGCGGGTCGCCCTCGACGACCGCCGCACCGGACTCGGCGCCCGCAGCGCCAAGGCCCGTGCCGACGGCGTGCCGCTGGTGGTCGCGGTGGGCCGGGACGAGGCCCGCACCGGCCGGTACCACTCCCGCGACCTCACCGGCCGCACCACCGACGTCGACTACCCGGGCCTCGTCGGCCTGGCACGGCGTACGGCCGCCCGCCCCGACCCGTCCCTGAGCGCCGTCCGTCCGCTGGCCGTTTTCCCGCCCACCCCCTGAAGGGAACTGTCATGCTCGCTGCCCTCGGCGGGACCCCCGAGGTCACCGCACCGCACCCGCACAATGACCTGTGCGCCTTCAGCCCGCGCGACGTGGAGGTCATCGTGGCCCATCTCGACGCGGGAGGCACCACGTCGTACTACGGACGTGACGGCGAACTGCGCGAGTTCGAGGACGAACTCGCCGCGTTTTTCGGCCGCACGCATTGCGTGGCTGTCAACTCCGGTACGAACGCGCTGCATTCGGCGTTCTTCGGTATCGGTCTGCAGCCCGGCGACGAGGTGATCGTCCCCTCGTACACCTTCCTGGCCACCGTCTCACCCTTGTTCGCGCTGCGCGCGGTGCCGGTTCTGGCTGACTGCGAGCGGGACACCGGCAACATCAGCCCCGAGGACATCGCCCGCCGGATCACCCCGCGCACCAAGGCCATCGTGGTCACGCACCAGTTCGGCCATCCGGTCGAGATGGACGCTGTCATGGACCTCGCCGAGCGGCACGGCCTGAAAGTCGTCGAGGACGCCTCCCTTGCCTTTGGTGCCACCTACAAGGGCCGCCGGGCCGGCTCCCTCGGGCACGTCGCGGCCTTCAGCCTCGGCTCCACCAAGATGGTCAGCGGCGGCCAGGGAGGCGCGCTGGTCACCGACGACCCGGAGGTCATGGAGCGCGCCAACCTGCTGGGGCACTTCGTCCGCCGCTCGGTCACCGAGGTCTCCAGTGCCTTCTACCGACGGTTCATCACCACCGGCTACGGCCACAACTACCGCATGCACGCCCTCGCGGTGACCATGGCCCGCGGCCGGCTGCACCGCCTCGACGAGCTCATCGCCTCACGCCACGAGCGACTCGACCGCCTCTCGGCGGGTCTGGCCGACCTCCCGTTCATCGAGCCCCCGGTCACCCGCTCCTACGTCCACCGCGGGCAGTGGGGCGGTTACACCGCCTCATACGACGCCGAGGCGGCCGGTGTCGACATCGACACCTTCGTCGCCGCCCTGGAGGCCGAGGGTCTGGAGGTCGCCGCCCGCGGCTACCATCCGCTGCTGCACCGCGCCGAGTTCTTCCGTACGGCCGAGGACGGCTACTACCCCGGCCAGCCCTGGCAGGAGAAGCGCCTCTACAGCGAGGGCGACCTGCCTGAGTCCGAGTGGCACGCCGACCGCCAGATCGCCTTCCCCATCTTCCTGGACGAGCCTTTGGAGCTGGTCGACGGCTATGTCCGAGCGGTCCGCAAGGTGGTCGAGGGCCTGCACGCCCTGAAGGCCGACCTGGCACGATCCGCCCCGGCGGCCTTCACCGTCTGACCAGGGTGCAGTCACCTGCATCGGCCTCCTCCGTCTTCCCCCACGGCAAGCCCGCGGTGGGAGACGGAGGAGGTCTTGTGCTGGTGGCGAGCGCGTGGCCACGGCGTGGCTGCGCGCCCTCGGCCTCCTTCGTCTCCCACGGCAAGCCCGTGGCGGGAAATGAAGGAGGCCGGGTATGTGTCGCTCTCCCGCAGGAGCGCGGCTCAGACGTGCTGTCCCGCCCTTTGGCCCTCTCGTACGGCGGCGTCCGCACGGCGCGGGGCGACGCAGTCACCGGCTCGGAGCAGGGTCGGCCTCTGGGGCAGGGCCGTCCGGTACAGGTGGTCGTCCGGGAGCTCAGGGGTGGCAAGGACCACCCAGTCGGCCGGTTCCTCCACCGCCGCCCCGCTGAGGTAGTGCAGAAGCCGGATTCCGTCCGCGGACATTCCGGTCGGCACTACAGCCGTCCGCACAGCGATGCCGGCCCGTGCGGCCCGGATGCGCCAGCCGGGAAGGTCCAGCGTGAGCCCGAGGCCGCCGGAGGCCTGGAAGTCGGGTGTGGCCAAGGTGACGTGGCAGCCGTGCGCGGCCAGCAGTTCCGCCGTGCCGGAGGCCTGGTGGAAGGCGACCTCGTCGACCAGCACGACGCGCCCGGCGGGCCGGACCGCCCCACTCAGCACCGCGCGCAACGGCACGATCCGCGCGTCGTCGGCGGGCGCCCAGGCGGCGGGCGCCGGGCGCCCGCCGGTGGCCATCACCACGGCGTCCCAGTCGGCCGCGCCGACGAGTTCCGGGGTCGCCTCCGTAGCGGTGAGGATCTCCACGCGCAAGCCGCGCAGCGCGCGCAGCTGGTCCCGTACGAGGTCGCCGAACTCCGCACGGCCGGGCAGGCGTGCGGCATAACGGACGAGTCCGCCGGGCTCCCGCTCCCGCTCCACGACAGTCACTCGGTGCCCCCGGACCGCGGCCTCCTCGGCGGCGGCCAGCCCGGCGGGCCCGGCACCGACGACCAGCACCCGGCGCGATGCCCGGGACGGCGGGACGGACGGGCACGACTCCCGGCCCGCCTGTGGGTTGACGACACAGGCGATGGTCCGATCGAGCCCCACGCGGCCAGCGCACTCCTGATTGCAGGACAGACAGGTTCGGATCGTCGCCGCATGCCCCGCACGCGCCTTGCGGCCGAAGTCGGGGTCTGCGATCTGGCCGCGCACGATGCCGACCAGATCGCAGTCGCCCTGCGCCAGCGCCCGCTCGGCGTGCGCCGGATGCCGGATCCGGCCGACCCCGACCACCGGCAGGTCAACGGCCCGGCGGATCGCGGCGGAGACGTGCAGGGCGTAGCCGGGGGCGACGTGCATGGACGGTTCCACGGCCTCCAGGTGGGTGGTGGCCACACCGAGGGAGGTGTTGAGGTAGTCCACCGTGCCCGCCTCGGCCAGCAGGCGGGCCGTGGCGACGGCGTCGTCCAGGGTGAGGCCGCCGTCCGCGAACTCGTCCCCGCACAACCGCACCCCCACCGCCAGAGCGGATCCGACCGTCTCCCGGACGGCCCCGGCGACCTCCAGGAGCAGCCGGGCCCGGGCCCGCAGTCCGCCGCCGTAGCCGTCGCCGCGCAGGTTGGTCAGCGGAGACAGGAAGGCGCGCAGCACCGATGAGTGGCTCGCCTGCAGCTCGATCCCGTCGAAGCCGCCCTCGGCACAGTGCCGTGCGGCCCGGGCGAACGCGGTCACCAACTCGTCGATCTCCCGAGGGCCCATCGCGTACGGCACCTCCCGGAAGGCCGGGTCCGCCAGCGGCGAGGGTGCCCACAGCGGCCGTCCGGGGAAACCGCTGCCACCCTGCGCACCGTTGTGCCCGAGCTGCGCCACGATGCGCGCGCCGTGCCGGTGCACGGCCCGCGTGATGGCCGTGTACCCCTGGATCACCTCGGGCCGGTGAGCGTGCACGGCGCGGGCATACGCCAGGTCGGTCGGGTGTACGGACTGGTCCTCCATGATGATCAGGCCCACACCGCCCGCCGCCCGAGCCTCGTAGTAGGCGGTGTGCGCGGCGCTCGGCAGATTGTCCTGGGCGAGGTTGGTCAGGTGCGCCGGGAAGACCAGCCGGTTCGGCACCTCCAGCGGGCCCAGCCGCACAGGGCTGAACAGCGTGGGGTACGGCGGTGTCACCGCGCCGGTCACGGGTGTCCCGCCTCGAGGCCGAGGACCGCACGACGGGCGTCCAGCACCGCTTGGTAGACGGTGCGGGGGGCGACCGCGTCTCCGACGACCACGCCCGTACCGGCGCAGGGACGGGGAAGCTCGGGCCCGCAGTCGACGAACACGGCACAGGGAAGGCTCAGTTGCTCACCGGTGTGGACATCCTCGCAGCGCAGAGTGCCGGGGTCGGCGGCCACCGGGCGGATGTACGTCACCACCCGCACGCCTGCGGCGTGCAACTGCTCGGTCGCCGCCACGAGTTCGCCGGTGACGCCCAGGGCCTGCCCGACGACCCCGTCCGGTGTGAGGAACACGACCTGCGGCGCGTCCGGCCGCGCGGCCAGGGCCAGCGCCACCGCGATCGCGACGGCGCCACCGAGCGGATCCCAGACGACGGCTTCTCCCGCCGGCAGCGCCTGCGCGGTGTGGATGTCCCGGGGCGAGAGCACGCAAAGGCCCTCGGCAGGCGTGATCGGTGCGGGACCGGGCCCGCCGCCGACGGCGAGGACGCGCTGCGCGCTTCCGCTGCTGTTGCCCGCCGGGCCTGCCCGGCCGGTCTCGACGCGTACGCCGAGCCGTCGGCATTCCGTCTCCAGCCAGTCCGCGAAGACGCCCCACCGCTCCCGTCCGGGCGCCCGTGCGGCGACCCGCAAGGCGCCTCCTGTGCGGGACAGTCGTTCTCGTACGACGACCCGGTGACCGCGCAGCGCGGCGACGCGCGCGGCCTCAAGCCCCGCCGGTCCACCGCCCACAACCGTGATGTCCCGAGGCGGCGGGCTCGGCCAGCCGCCCCCGGTCCCCTCCCGTCCCGTCCCCGGCTCCACCGCGCAGGACACCGGAACCCCGCGGTGATCCCGTACCTGGCACCGCTGATTGCACAGTACGCAGGGACGAGGCGGCAGACCCTGCGCGGCCTTGCGGGGCAGATCGGGATCGGCGAGGAGGGCGCGGGTCATCTCCACGGCGTCGCAGACTCCGTGCTCCAGGGCGTGCGCGGCCATGGCGGGCTCCACCACTGAACCCTGCAGCACGACGGGGACACGGCCCGCCACCGCCGCGCGTACGGCGCGGCACAACTCCCGGTTGAAGCCCGGAGGCTCGTGCATGGCTGGCCGGGTGGCGCTCTCGGAGAGCGCGCTGCCCCGGACCACCACGAGATAGTCCGCCTCGTCGGCCAGCCTGACGGCGAGGTCGATGCCGTCGGCCGGGGTGATCCCGGCCCAGGGTGCAAGCTCGTCGGCGCACAGCCGCAGCCCGAGGATCCGCCCGGGCAGGACCCGGCGCACGGCGGCGACAACCTCGCACAGCAGGAGAGCCCGGTCCCGCCCGTAGGCATCGTCGCGGTGGTTGGTCAGGCCGGAGAGGAACTGGCGAAGGAGGCTGTGCTGGCCCGCGTTGAGTTCCACCCCGTCGCAGCCGGCGTCCACCGCTACGACCGCCGCCCGCCGGAATGCGTCGACCAGATCGGCGACGTCGGCGGGCTCCATGGCGTACGGCATCTCGTGCGTGCCCACCTGGGGCACCGGGGACGGCGCCCACAGTGCGTCGGTGCCCCAGCCGGAGGAGCCCTGGCTGCCGGAGTGGCCGAGCGCGGCGACGCACACGGCGCCCTCGCCGTGCACGGCGTCCGCGACGGCCGCCCACCCTGGACCGCACCGCTCGGCCAGCGGCGCCCGCTCGTAGGGACGGTCGCCGGGCAGCACCGACGCCTCCTCCGTGACAACGAGGCCGCAGCCGCCGGCAGCGCGGCGCGCGTAGTAGGCGACGGAGCGGTCGGTGAAGCGCCGGTCGGCGCACAGGTTGGTGGCGTGCGGCCCGAAGACGATCCGGCCGGGCAGGGTCCGGCCGGCGAGGCGCAGGGGCGTCGTCAGCGCGCCGTGGCCCGGGGGCGCCGCGCTCACCGTGTCACCAGCGGCAGCAGGCTGCGCGGGACCCGTCCGTGGTCCGGGGCCCCGGTGGGCGGGACGGCGGACGCGAGCAGGGTGTCGCCGTGCCCGTGGACGCATTCGGGGTCGGGGCCGTCCATGGGCAGCCCGGTGAAGAATTTCGCGGCCATGCAGCCGCTGCCGCACACCGACAGTGACGGGCAGTCGGCACAGGCACCGGCCGGCTGCGGGGCGCGCAGCCGGCGGAACAGTTCGGCTTCGCGCCACACCCGCAGGAAACCGCCCTCGTTCAGGAGCGATCCGGCCCGGAACTCCTCGTGCAGGGCGAAGGGACAGGCGTAGACGTCGCCGATCGGGTCGATGAGGCAGACCAGCCGCCCCGCGCCGCACCGGCCCAGACCCGGCAGGGCCTGCCCGAGCGCGGAGAGGTGGAAGAAGGAGTCGGCGGTCAGCACCTGCGGCCGCTCGGCGAGCCAGCGGTGCACCGTGCGCTGCTGCTCCTGCGTCGGCCGCAGCACGGCCCAGGAGTCCTGCCCACGGCCCGAGGGACGCAGCCGGGTCACCCGCAGGACCGCCCCGTGTTCTTCGGCGAGCCGCTCGTACGCATCGAGCTGCCCTGCGTTGTGCCGCGTGACGACCGTGCTGATCTTGAAGTCGGTGAGGCCCGCCTCCGCGAGTCGGCTCATGGCGCGGCCGGCCGCCCGCCAGGAGCCGCGGCCCCGCACGGCGTCGTTGGTGGCGGCGTCCGCACCGTCCAGGCTGATCTGCACGTCCAGCCGGGGCAGCGCGGCGAGACGGGCGGCCGCCGCGCGGGTGAGCAGGGTGCCGTTGGTGGAGAACTTCACGCCCATGCCGGTGGCGAGGGTGTGCTCCAGTACCTCGAAGAAGTCGGGACGGGTCATGGGCTCGCCGCCGCCCACGTTGACGTAGAAGACACCGGCCGCCGCGAGCTCTGAGGCGACCGTGCACAGCTGCTCGGTGCTCAGTTCGCGGGCGTCGGCCCGGCCTGAGGAGGACAGGCAGTGCACGCAGGCGAGGTTGCAGCCGTAGGTCCACTCCCAGGACAGACAGACGGGTGCGGACAGCCCGGCGGCCAGAACGCCGTCGAGTGTTTCGGGCGCCGCGCCGACGCGTGTCGGGTCCCGCAGCAGCGTCAGGCGGCGGGCTCGATGGTCGTAGGCGAGTGCACCGAAGGACTCCGGGCGGAAGACGCGGGACTCAGTAGACACCGCACATCCCGTCGATCGAGATCTCGGTGAGCAGCACTTCCTCCAGGTGCAGCTCCTCGTCGGCCTCCCCGACGGTCTGCGCCGGGATCGGCCGCTGGGTTGGGTCCTGGTTGCCGTCCATGCCGGTCCTTTCCGATCCACCGTATGCGTCTCAAAATTAGACAGATATAATTGACGTAAGTCAATAAGCTGTGTCACAAATGGGCTCGCATATGATTCCGACGGCGAGGTGCCCGTCGGCAGACGAAAGGAACGACCGTGACAGATTCCCTGGCTTCCCCGGCTCCCATGGCCTACGACTTCCGGGGCCGCGTCGCGGTCGTGACCGGCGGCGCCCGCGGCCAGGGGCTCTCCCACGCCCGCGCCTTCGCCGCCGCCGGGGCGGCCGTCGCCGTCCTCGACATCGGCGGCGACCTGTCCGCCGTGCCGTACGCGCTGAGCGGCCCGGACGACCTGGCCGCGGCCGAGGCGCAGCTGCGGGAGATCTCCGAGCAGGTGCTGGTCCTGCCCTGCGACATCCGCTCCCAGGACGCCGTGAGCGGCGCCTTCGACAAGATCCGCGCCGCCTTCGGCACCGTCGACATCCTCGTCAACAACGCTGGCGTCACCTCGCTCGTACCCGTTCATGCGATGTCCCTGGACCAGTGGAACCAGGTCGTCGAGGTGTGCCTGACCGGCGCCTTCCTGTGCAGCCGCGAGGTCGTGCCCGGCATGATCGAGGCGCGGCGGGGCTCCATCGTCAACATCGCCTCCGGAGCGGCCGTCGTCGGCATGCCCGACCAGGCCCACTACACCGCGGCCAAGCACGGACTCGTCGGCCTGACCAAGTCGCTCGCCCTGGAACTCGGCCCGCACGGGGTGCGGGCCAACGCCATCGCGCCGAACGTCGTCGAATCACCCCTCAGCGCCGCACTCGGTGACCTCTACCCGGACAGTCTGCAGAGGCTGGGCGACCTCTACGGCGCGTTCTTCCCGCTGGCCAGCTGCCCGGTCCTGCAGCCGTCCGACGTCACCAACGCCGTCTGCTGGCTGGTGTCGGACCAAGCCCGCTACGTCACCGGCACGACCCTTCCCGTCGACGCCGGCTTCGGCTGCAAGTAGTCCCCGCCCGCTTGTCCGACCCGGAGGAAGAACGCCCATGTCAGCGCAGTACACCCGCATCGAGGCCGCATATCTCCTGGCTGAAACCCTCACCCGCCTGTGGCCCGGTGCCGTCCTCGGCTCCGGCGGCCTGACCACGGACGGCTTCCGCTTCGACGCGGTCCTGCCCGAGGCCCCTGCCGGCCTGCTGGACGCGGTCGGCGTGGAGATCCGCAAGGTGGCCGCGGAGGGCCCCGCCCCCGCACTGACCGTCTCCCGCTCGGAGGCCACAGCCCTGCTCGTCGACCAGCCGCTGCAGAGGCAGCTGCTGGCGGCGCTGGATCCGGACCACCCGGTCACCCTCCGTCGGCGCGGCGACTTCGCCGTCCTCGAGGCCGCCGTCACGGTCGGCGCTACCGGGCAGGAACCGGCCCTCACTCCCGCGCAGGAAACAGCCGGCGCCCCCTTCCCCTCGCCGTCCGCGGTGGAACCCGCGGCCGTCAGCGGCGCGTACTGGCAGGGTTCCGCGGACAACCAGATGCTGACCCGCATCAGCGGCTGGGCCTTCGGCACCGCGAAGGAGTTGCGCACGCACAAGGAACGGCTCGCAGAGGCCCGCGCCCGCGACCACCGCAGGCTCGGCCGGGAGCTTCGTATCTTCACCGTCAGCGACGACATCGGCGCTGGCCTGCCCCTGTGGCTGCCACGCGGCACCGTGATCCGCCGTCAACTGGAGAACTGGATAGCCGAGGAGGAACGCGTCGCCGGCTACCAGCACGTCGTCACCCCTCAACTGGCCAAGCGCTCCCTGTACGAACGATCCGGCCACTGGGCGCACTACCACGAGGACATGTTCCCGGTCATGGGCGTCGCCGGCGAGGAACTGGTCCTGCGCCCCATGAACTGCCCCCACCACATCACGCTGTTCGCCACCGCCGACCACAGCTACCGCGAACTTCCCTACCGCTTGGCCGAGTTGGGCACGATGTACCGCTACGAACGCTCCGGCGTGGTGGGCGGCCTCAGCCGGGTGAGGGCCATGACCCTCAACGACGCCCATGTCTTCTGCACTCCCGAGCAGGTGGGAGACGAATTCGCGCGCGTCCTGGACCTCATCGAGCGCTGCTACCGCACCCTCGGCATCACCAACCACCACTACCGGCTCTCGCTCCGCGACGCAGAGGGCACCTCCGAGAAGTACGTCGCCGACGACGCCCTGTGGGCCCGGGCCGAAGAGACCATCCGCGACTGCCTGATCGACCTCGGTCTGCCCTTCCGTGAGGCTCCCGGTGAGGCCGCGTTCTACGGTCCCAAGCTCGACATCCAGCTTCCCGACCTGCTCGGCCGCGAGGAGACGCTCTCGACCATCCAAGTGGACTTCCACCTGCCCGACCGCTTCGGCCTGGAGTACGTGGGCCCGGGCGGCGTGCGCAAGCGGCCCGTCATCATCCACCGGGGCGTCCTGAGCACCATGGAACGCATGGTGGCGCATCTCATCGAGCTGTATGCCGGCGCCTTCCCTCTTTGGCTGGCCCCCGTCCAGATCGCCGTCCTGCCGGTCTCCAAGGACCAGGAGACCGAGGCCACCGCCTGGGCGGAGCGTCTCGTCAGGGACGGCCTGCGGGCCGAGGTGATCCGTCCGGACGGCACCCTCGGCGCCCGCATCCGCGCCGTCCAGGCCGAGAAGGTGCCCTACCTCGCCGTCCTGGGCGAACGAGAACTGACCGACGGCACGGTTTCCGTCCGCCGCCGCGGCGTCCGGGGCTCCCAGGAGTACACCCGCGAGGCCTTCGTGGCAGGGGCGCTGTCCCTGTCCCGCGAGCGGTCCCTGAGCCTGGACTGGGAACTGGCCCAGGGCGAGTGACCCGCCGGGCGCGGTTCGCCGCGCCTCAACGCCCTCTGCTCCGGCCGATGACCGGCAGCAGGGGGCGTACCGTTCGGTGCCTCAGGCATCCCCACCACACCCCGGCGCAGTACGCGACGTCGTCCACCGCTGAGGTGAGGGCGAAACGCGCCGGGAAGGCGGGACGTCCCGCTCGCCACCACGCCGAACCCACCGACACCAGGGCGGTGCCGGCCAGCGCCCCGCGGGCGCGCCGTGACCGGCAGGCGCCTACCGCCGCCACCGGCAGCCAGGTCCGCCACACGGCCCGCGACAGGGCATGGCCGGTGCGCACGACACCGGTGCCCACCAGTCGGCCGAGCAGCCGGGCCGGCACCGGTGTGCCCGACGCGGATCCCGGCCGACCGGGACGGGGCGCCGTCAGAGCGGCGGTCGCGGGCAGCAGCCGGCCCGCCGCGAGGAGCAGCCAGAACGCGGCGAGCCGCGGCGGCAGTTCGACGGGCGCGAGCAGCCCTGGGTGTCGCAGCGCCAGTGGTGCGGCCGAGGTGCCGTACTCGAAGCGCCGCCGCACCCAGGCGAACGGCCGGGTCCGATGGTCGTGGGCGACACGGGCGGCGGGTTCGTACCGGATCTGCCAGCCGGCCGCGCACATCCGCCACACCAGATCGACGTCCTCCCCTATCAGCAGGCTCTCGTCGAACCCGCCGCCCAGGGCCGCCCGCCGTACGACGAGCGCGGCCGTGGGCACCAGCGGGACCCGGCTGCGGGGAGCGACCCGGGCCGGACGGGGTCCGAGGTCCAGCGGTGCGCAGGCCGACTCGTAGCGGGCCAGCAGGCCGGGTCCGCGGTCGAGGCCCTCGATGCGCGGCGCGACCGCCGCGACCGCCGGGTCGGCGAGGTGGGGCAGCAGCGCGTCCAGCCATCCCGGACGCGGTACGCAGTCGGAGTCCACGAACGCGACGAACGGCGTGCGCACGGCCCGAAGACCGGTGTTGCGCGCGGACCCCGGCCCCCGCGACACGGAGTGGACCAGGACATGCGCACCCGTGCCCTCGGCCGCGCGTCGCGTGGCGGCCGGGTCATGTGACCCGTCGTCCACGACCACGATGTGCGGCAGACCGCGCAGGGCGAGCAGGCAACGACGCAGCTCACGCGGCCGGTCCCGGACCGGGATCACGACGGTCACCTGCTCCGGGCCGATGAGTCCCGGGCCCGGCCGAGGATGGGCGAGGCCGGCGACCACCAGTGACCGGGCCAGCCGCAGCTGGGCCGCACCCCGCGGCAGGACACCGTCCGCCCAGGCCCGCACCAGCCGCTGCCCGCGCGGTCCCAGCCGGTACAGCCGCTCCGGGCTGCCCCCGAAAAGCAGACCTCCCGGGTACCACCGGCATCCGGGGTCGAGGACGAGCCCGAACCCATCGGGCAGCCCAGCGGGCACGGGCGGACGCGGTGCGCTCCGCAGTGGACGTACGCGGTTCATGGGCGGACCTTTCCGACGAGACGGTCGACGAAGTCGTCGAGCAGGCGCGCGCCTTCGGCGGCCGTGGCCCCTGTGGGATCGCCGAGCACGCCGTTGGCGGACACACCCCGCACCCCCTTCGCCCGGAGTACGGGAAGCAGGGTCCGTATCGGGCGGCAGTCTCCGGGAGCGGCCTCCCCGGCGCGTACGAGGTGGGGGGCGATGTGCAGCAGCAGCGAGGTCTCGGTCCGTCCCGCGTGGGCGTCGCCGTCCCGTACGACGGGCACCCAGCCCGCCGCGTCGAGTCCCTCCCCGCGCAGTCTGCGCAGGGCCCTGGCCAGCGCCCAGGCGTTTCCGCCGTGCCCACTGACGAACAGCACCCGCCGGAAGGTGTCCCGGGCGGACCGGCCGAGTTCGACCAGCAGCAGTTCCAGCACCTCGGCCCCGATGCTGAGGGTGCCGGCGAAACCGGCGTGCTCCCCGCTGGCGCCGTACGCGAGCGGTGGCGCGACGACGGCACCAGGGAGCGCGGCGGCGGCCCGCGTCGCCACCGCGAGCGCGATCCGTACGTCGGTGTCGAGGGGAAGGTGGGGGCCGTGCTGTTCCACCGCCCCGAGCGGCACGATGAGCAGGCTGCCGCCTGCCTCGACCTCGGTCCAGGCCCGCTCCCCGAGCGGCCGCGTCACGACGGCCTTGCCGTGAGCGCCGTGACCAGGAGCCGCGCGGCCTGGTCGCCGCTGGTGCCCTCGGGAGGTGGCCCGGGCGGACGCGGCGGGGGAGCGAACAGCGCCCGGTAGCGGTCGCCGGCCCGCCCGCCGGGGGGCGGCGGGCCGCAGACTTCGTGCGGCACGCCCGCGGGAGACGGACCGGCTTGCGGGATCAGATCCACCGCTGACGCTCCCCGCTCCTCCAGCCGCGCGGCCAGCGCGCCCAGCACCTCACCGGCATCCGCGCACACCGCAATCTCGGCCTGCGCCATCAGCACGGCCCCCGGGTCCGTGTTGATCGCCAGCACTCGGTCCGCCCGCACCGCGACCGTGTGCTGCAGGCTTCCCGACACGCCGAACAGCACGGCCGTACCGGCACGGAACCACTGCCCGGAGGCTCCGACCAGACGCTCGGCCGGTGCCCATCCCGCGTCGATCGCCGCGCGGGTGGCGCCCCAGGGTGCGTCCAGCAGCCCGGCGCACCGCGCCAGCAGCCCGAAGTTCTCGGGGCCGCCCACACCACGACCGCCCAGCAGCACGACCGCTGTCATGGTCAGTAGCCGCGTACCGCGAAGGGCGCGGCGGCCCTGCGGTCGGCCGTGAGGAGCAGGATGAGCTCGCAGGCACCGTCGCGGACGAGTTCGGCGAGTTCGGGGCAGGCGGCCAGGATCGTCGAGGTCAGCTCCTTGCGGACGGCCTCGGTGTGGTCGGGGTACAGGTGTGGCGCGAAGGCGATGACGACGGTCAGTTCGAGGCGGTCCGGGGTGCCGGGCACGAACTCCGGGCGGCACAGCGGTGCGGAGCCGGGGATCACGTCGTACAGCCGCATCCCGCCGTACATCGGCGCCCTGGCCACCGCGGGCGAGGATTCCAGGGCCTCGCGCAGCGGGATGGGGCGGAACACCGGGATCGTACGGCCGCGGTGGGTGACGAGCGGGGTCAGGGCGCGACGCCCGACCATGGCGGCGGACAGCTCGCCCGGCTCGCAGGAGTCCGAGCCGCCGGGCACGGCCTCGACGAGGTCGCCGGTGTCGTAGCGGACGAGAGGCTGGTACTGGGAGAACGGGTACAGCTCGGTGAACACCATCCGGCCCACGCCCTCGGTGACCGGGCGGTCGCTGTCGAGGGAGACGACGTCCGGCTGTACATGGGCGTCGAAGTGCAGCAGGCGGCAGCTGGGGCAGCGGGTCGCGCCTCCCGTCACCTCGGACATGGTGTAGCGCTCGACGATCCGGGCGGTGGGGAAGACGTCCGCAAGATAGGCGCGCTGCAGTTCGCTCAGGTAGTCGGCGACCGCGGTGATGGTACGCGGGGCGAGGACCTCGTTCAGCCCGCTCTGAGCGAGTGTGTGCGCGAGGATCACCAAGTCGTCGGGGGAACCGCTGAACTGCACGACGGGCTTGTCGAGGCCGGGGAAGAACTCGGGCCGGCCGAGCAGGGCCACCGCCTTGGCGAGGTCATTGTCGTTCATCAGGCTCAGGGTGACCGTGCGGTCCACGGAGACCACGTTCAGGGCCCCGCCGTGGTGCCGCTTGGAGATCGTCGTGAAGTGGACGATGGGCCGGTCCTCGCCCAGCCGCTGCCGGGCGCCTTCGCTCAGCCGCCGGAGGAGTTCGCCGAAAGCGGCGATCTCCTCCGGGCTGCGGTAGCGGACGAAGGGCGTTCCCGTCGTACCGCTGCTGTGCAGCAGCACGGCCGGAGTCAGCCCTGGATGACGGACGGCGGCCGCGCCACCGGCGGGGGCGGCCTTGCCGATGACGGGGAGCTCCGCCAGGCCCCTGCCGTCGCGGGCCACGCTGTCGCCCCACAGCTCGCGGTAGTACGGGATCTCGCGGGCGTGCTCAAGGGTCCGAGGCAGTAGCCGCGCACGCAGCCGGCTCTTCGACCCCCGGACGATTGCCTCGGCGGCGGTGTGCGTCATGTCGGATGCCCTCTCGGCGCGATTCGCTCAATGAATGTGACAAGAGATATTGACTGTTGCGACTAGAGCTTGTCAAGATTAATTACCCACGCCTGGAGTAATCCGATCCCGCGCAGCGGAGGACCCGAACACCCAGCTCAGAAGGGCAGCCCATGACCACTGTCAGCGTCACCCCCGCGACCACCGGCACATCCGACGACCGGTTCCTGCGCATCCTCGACGACCCCCGCTACCGGGTACTGGTGGATCTGCAGGACCTCATCAGCTACGAGACCGCCGTCTTCTGGCGGCAGCGCGCAGTCAAGTGCCTCCACCTGCCGATCACCACCAACTCCGTCTCCTCCCCGATGGGACTGGGCAGTGACTCGCTGCCGGTCTGCGTCGACCTGTTCGGCGTGCCCACCTTCCTGGCCGACTCCATGCAGTTCATGCTCGAGTACGGCTGCCGGCTCTCCCGGAAGGGCAGCTACTACCTCATGCCGAGCTTCCGCGGTGAGGAGACGGACGCCACCCACCTCAACCAGTTCTTCCACAGCGAGGCCGAGATACCCGGTGGCCTCGACGACGTCATCGCCGTCGCGGACGCCTACCTCCGGCACATCGCCGCCGCCGCCCTGGTCCAGGTCGGCCCCGCCCTCACCGCCGTGGCCGGCACGACCCGCCATATCGAGGACCTGCTCGCCCGCCCTTCCGCCCGGCTCACCTTCGACGACGCGGTGTCCGAACTCGGCGGAAAGCCCGCCTACTTCACCGACAACGGGTCCTGGCGGACCATCACCCGAGCCGGCGAGCGGGAGCTCATCGCCCGCTTCGGGCCGGCCGTCTGGCTGACCCATTTCGACCACTTGTCGGTGCCCTTCTACCAGGCTTATGACGAGACGGGGCAGAAGGCGCTCAACGCCGACCTTCTGCTCGGCCCCGGCGAAGTCATCGGCTGCGGCCAGCGCCACGTGACCGGCGCTGAGACCCTCGACGCCCTGCGCCGACACGAGGTTCCCAGCGCCGACTACGACTGGTATGTCCGCATGAAGGCGGAACACCCCATGGCCACCAGCGGCTTCGGCATGGGCATCGAGCGGGTCCTGATGTGGCTGCTGCAGCACGACGACATCCGGGACATGCAGATCCTGGAGCGCTACAACGGCCGGCTGACCACCCCCTGACCCGTTCGCCTGTACCTCACCCGAGGCAAGAGCAGAGGAGGCCCTGTGCCGTCCGTCCCCCACCTCGCGGCCCCCCCGCCGGACCCCGAGGACATCCTCGCGGAGACCACGCTGAGGGACCCGTATCCCTTCTTCGCCTCGCTGCGCCGGCACGACCCCGTGCACTGGAACCCGTGCACCGGCACGTGGTACGTCACCGGATACGACGACGTGACCGCCCTGCTCACCGACCGCCGGCTGGGCGCCGTGGCAGGCGAGGGTTTCCCTCGTGGGCTCACGCCGGCACAACAGCGTGTCACGGCGTCCCTCGAACGGTTCTTCGGGCGCTGGCTGGTCTTCTCCGACCCTCCCTACCAGCAGCACCTGAGGGCGCGGCTCCAGCCGCTGTTCACTCCCGCCGCCGTGGCGGAACTCGCCGAACGGATCGAGGACGCCGCCGGCCGGGCCGCGCTCCGCCTCGCCCGCGCGGCTCAGCACGGTCCCCCGGACCTGATGCGCGACTTCTCCCGCCCCTTCGCCCTCGACGCGGTGTGCGAGTTGCTCGGCCTGACCCGCGAGGAACAGGGCCGCGCGGTCGGCTGGTCGGACGCCCTGGTCGGCTACCTGGGAGCGTCCCGTTTCGACTCCGACGTCACCCACACCGCCGCGGACGCCGTGCGGGACCTCACCGCCCACGTCACCCGCATCCTGCTGCCCCGAGGCAGTGGAGCCGTCGCCCGCTGCCTCGCCCCTCTCCTGGAATCCGGCGCGATCGACGGCGAGGAGGCGGCGGCAGTCGTCGCCCAGCTGCTGACCGGGGGCGTGGAACCGGTCAGCACCACCATCGGGGTAGCCGTCTGCGCCCGCCACGCCTGCGCCGGGGCCGCGTCGCACACCGGCGAGCACACGACGTACGCCGACGCGGTCGAGGAGGCCCTCCGCTACGACGCCCCCTTCCACTTCGCCCCCCGGCGCGCCGCCACCGCCCTGACCCTGCACGGCCGCAGCCTCGCAGCCGGCGACCGGGTTGTCCTCGTCCTCGCCTCGGCCAACCGCGACGAACGCGTCTTCGCCGCCCCCGACGTCTACGACCCCACCCGCCCCCGCGCCCGCCACGTCGCCTTCGGCCTCGGCGGCCACTACTGTCTCGGCGCTGTTCTCGCCCGCACCGAGACGGCCGCCGCCTTGCGTGCCCTCGACCGGGAAGTCCCCGGCCTGCGCGTCGATCCGTCGGCCGTAGGCCGCGCCCCCGCCTTCGGGGCGACCGTACTGCGTCCCTTCCCGTCCCTCGTCTGAACCTCGCCCGCCGCTTCTGAAGAGCCGAAGCACTGAGTCCCGGAGAAACAGCCCATGCCCAAGCCCCACCTCGCCCGCTGGGTCGGCGACGCCGATGCCTTTCTCGACGGCTCCTGGCGCAGGGGACCGCTCGTCCACCGCCCCGACCCCGCCCTCCGACCACCCCTCTCCCTCGCCGACCTCGACGCCCTGCTGGAGACTGGACTCCTGCACAGCCCGTTCTTCGAGATGGCCCGCGCCGACGAGTTCGTCCCCAAGGAGGCGTACTGCTCCGCTCGCACGGTCAACAGGACCGCCCACCCGGGCTACGCGGACGCCCGCAAGGTGCGCGACCAGCTGGACAAGGGCAATACGCTGCTCCTGCGCTGCGTCGACCAGTGGCACCCGGCGACCGCCCGACTCGTGGCCGACCTCTCCGCTGAGCTCGGCCGCCGCATCGAGGCCTTCCTCTTCGTCACCCCGCCCGGAGGCCAGGGCCTGCCCCTGCATCGCGACGATGCCGACGTCCTGACTCTCCAGATCAGCGGCAGCAAGCACTGGTACGTGCACACCGGGCCCACCGACGACCGGTGGGCACCAGGCCCTGTCGCACCGGGCGAAGACCCCGAACTGCTGCTGACCAAGGTGCTGGGCTCAGGTGAGGTCCTCTACATCCCGCGCGGCTTCGCCCACCTGGCCACCGGTGACGCGGGCCTGTCAGTCCACCTCTCCCTCACGATCCGCGAGGTCAGCACCGCCGACCTGCAGCGCGCCCTGCAGTACTCTCTCGTAGAGGGGCTGCGGCCCGCCGGATCCCGCCCCGGTGACGACGCGGCGCTGCAGGCGGCGGCGAAGGGCTTGCTCGACCACTACCGCCTGAGGCTGGAGACGGTCTCGCCGGCCGACCTCGTCGAGGCGGCCCGTCGCGCCCAGCTGGCCCAAGCCCTGCCCCGGATCTCGGCGAAGCTCATGGCACTGGCCGAAGAACTGACCGCGGCGCCCGAGAAGCCGACGGCAGCCTGACACGCCGGGGCAGCCTGCCGAAAGATTGGTGGCCATAGCATCTTGACAAGACGACTTGACTGACAGTTTCATTCTAGGGTCGTTCAGTAAAGTCTGTCTGGGGAGCTGAGTGCCAATGGATCCGAAGGCGCTTGGTTCGCATATCCGCCGCCTGCGTCGCGAGGCCGGCCTGTCGCAGGCGGAACTCGCGGGGGCGGACCTCTCACCGAGCTACGTCTCGCTCGTCGAGGCGGGCAAACGCACCCCATCAGCGGAGGTTCTCAGTCAATTCGCCGAACGCCTGCACTGCGAGCCCGGCGAACTGATCAGGCATGTCGACCACGTCGACGTTCAGGATCTCGAACTGGACCTCCGCTACGCCGAAATGGCGCTCAACAACGGCGACCGGGAAGGCGCCCTGAGCTCCTTCCGGAGCGTTCAGGAGAAGGCGCCGAAGGCGGAACACCCCGACATCTGGTACCGCGCAGAGTGGGGGGTTTCCCGCTGCCTGGAGCTGAGTGGCCGCCTCGAGGAGGCGGTGGAACACTACGAGGGCCTGCACCAGGATTCCCTGCGTTTCCCGGACCGCGTGGCATCGCTGGCCCATGTGGTGCCGCTATGCCGCTGTTACCGGGAACTGGGCGACCTCTCGTACGCCATCGGATTGGCCGAGAACGTCCTGAATGAACTCGACTCCCTCAACATCCCGCCGACACTTCACAGCGTCGAGATCGCCTCGACTCTGGTCGGCCTATACTACGAGCGGGGCGACCTGAGCCGCGCCGCCTACCTGGCCTCTCAGACCATCGAACGCGCCCAGAAGATCGAGGACCGCAAAGCGCTGGGCGCTGTCTACTGGAACGCCAGCGTGGTGATGAGCCAGCAGGGCAGGCGCGCGGACGCGCTCTTGCTGATCGAACGAGCTCTGGCGATTTATTCCGAAGGCGACGACGAACGCGCCCTGGCCCGCCTGCGCAACGCCTACGCGGGACTGCTGCTGAGGACCGACCAGCCGGACGCCCAGACCGCGAAGGAACTCCTCGACCAGGCCGCGCAGAGCCTCTCCAGGTCCGGAAACAACGTCGACCTGGCGTACTGCGAGACGTCGATGGCGCGGGCGCACCTGCTCCTGGGTGACCCCGACTCCGCCGTCGCTCGCGCCACCCACGCGCTGCACCTCCTCGGTTCGCAGCACCGTTTGCAGTCCGCTCGAGCCCTGACAGCACTGGCCGCCGCGCACCTCGCACGCGGAGACCAGGAGGCGGCGCAGGCCGCGTGTGAACGGGGCGCCCTGATGCTCGAGGCGTCCGAGGCGGGCCGTCAGGCCGGCCTCGCATGGGGCGAGTTGGGGGAAATGCTGGAGGAGTGCGGCGAGTACGAGCGCGCCTTGCACGCCTACCGCGAGGGTATGCGCTGCATGGGGTGGCGCCGTACTCGCGCGATCAGCACACCATCCAATGCGTCGGCTCAGTTCTCATAGCTGCAGCACAGCGGGACGTCGCGCACTGGTTGCTCCGACGCCGCTGCGGGCGCGGGACTGGCCAGTAGCAACGTGGACACAATTCCGGTGAGCGCGGCCAGGACGATACGGCGGCCGCGACGGCCCAAGAGCCTTATGTGCATGCGATGCTCCTTGAAGAAATGACTCGCGCTTTCGTGATATCGGCGAGCGAAATTCATGAGTCAGATATGAGTATGGTGGAGTTCAGTAGTTCCTTTGATTGAACTCCAACGTTGCCGAGTGTATTACATGTGTCCGCCACGACCACAGGCAGCAAGTAATGACTAAGTATAGATTAGTTACCGATTGGTAATTCCTGCTCTTGTATCCTTTGAAGGGGGACTTCGCTTCGATCTGTCGTCGCCGATCCAGACGTTGATGGCCACGTGGGCGGCGTGCACGCCGCTGCCGGCCAGCTCCTTGTTCAGGTTGAGGACCCAGTTACGCAGGGCCGCGCCGGCCGCGTCGACGTTGCCGAGCATGGGGACGGAATCGATCGAACCGCCGCCGCTGGTGAACAGCAGGGTGCCGGCGCCCGCTTCGCGCATCGCGGGCGGGACTGTAAATCGTTCGGCCCTGTCTCACATTCGGTGGTGACGGAGAGTTGTCAGGGTCGTTGACCTTCATGTGATGGGTGTCAACGAGCTTGCGCAGACGGTGTTTTCGGGTCTGTCCCCACTGGTCATGGTGCTTGTGGTCGACGAGGGTGAGCGGATCGTGGTGCGGGCCCGGACGTCGCTGGACACCGCGGTCTGCCCGGTGTGCGGGGCCTCGTCGGGACGGGTGCACGGCTATCACTGGCGGACGGTGGCCGACGTTCCGGTCGACGGGCGACGGGTGGTGGTGGCTCTCTGCCGAGCAGCGGGTACGGATGGCTCCAGGCGACCGATCCAGTACAGGATCGCCTCGGACTGCCCCCGTACTTCGAGCTTGTGGTAGATGCGGCTCAGGTAGTTCCTGACCGACTTCTCGGTGAGCACCATGTGCTGCGCGACCTCGCGGACTTTCTTGCCGGAGGCGAGCAGATCCATGACCTGGCGTTCCCGCTGTGAAAGTGCAGAACGCCGGTCCGGGCGGATCTCGGTCACGGTTCGCGACCGCTTCCTGCCGGATGTCTCCCTCACCGGGCCGGTAACCGCCCTCACCCATGCAGCGGCGACGACGGGGTCCAGGAATCCGGTGCCGCGAAAGGTGCACAACAGTGCTTCGTTGAGCAGGAAGGCGTACCGGTTCTCCAACAGATAGCCGGTGGCCCCCTGCTCGAGCGCCAGGAACACGTCGTCCCAGTCCAACGAGTGCGCCAACACCGCGGTCGGTGGCAGCACGCCCTCGAGTTCGTCGCAGAAACGCATCAGTTCGCGTGCCATTCCCTGTCCATAGAACAGCAGGACATCGTCTTCCGCTCGGACATCGGATGGTTCGGTGACCAGTCGGACGCGGTCCGCCGACAGATCGTTCGGAACGAGGCCGCTGTCGGTGACGAGCGCAAGTGACAAAGGAAGTCTGGAAGAAGATGACCCAGTGACCACGCGGGGCGGCATTACAACTCCAGTTGTGGGGGCGTGACGGAGTCTTGGGGGCGACTCACTCCGCCTACAGCCACAAAGGGTACGACCCCGTGCCCTTGCGGCCTTTGGCCCAAAGAACTAAAAACCACCTCCTCGACTCCTACCGGAGTACTACCGCATTCACATCGCCGGTATCACTTCGAACTCGGTGCGCAACTGCCGAGAAATCGCCTGGGGTACGCCGACGCCCGTGAACCTTGCGAGGTTCACGGGCGGGCGCTTTCTGCCGTAGGCGGCTATTGCGGGGTCACGGCCAGCTTGGTAAGCCCCTCGGGCTGGGACCCGTCGCCGTACTCGATGATGCCGACGTACCGCTCGCCTCGCGCGGCGTCCGGCCACTTCACCGTCATCCGGCTCTGGGCGGCCGGCGTGACGGACTGGGTGGCGGGGGTGACGGTGGGCCGGACGGCCGGGGCCGTCTGGCCCACCTTCCACAGGCGCAGCGTGTACTGCTGGCTGTCGGTGCCCTTCGGCGTGGCGTACTGCACCACGTAGACGTCGTAGTCGCCGGGCGGCAGGTCGATGTAGTCCTGGGAGCCGATCTGCGGCTCGGGAGAGACTTCAACTCCGTTCTTGTCGAAGGCGAAGACGTCCACGATGCTGCCGGGAACATGGTCCGCCGCATCGACCGCGACCCGGGTGAAGGGGGCGCCCTCCGGGACGTGGACGGGGATCTTCGCATCGGCGGCACTGGCCCCCGGGGCCGAGAAGAAGTCCTGGTCCTCACCGGTGACGGTGCCGGTGATCTTCTCGGCCTTGTACAACTCCGCCCGCGCGGTCAGTTCTCCCTTCCAGCCCGCCCGTACGGTGAGCGGAAGGGACCGCTCACCCCTGAGGGCGATCTCGCCCGGTGCGGCGATGCGGGCGGCGCGCAGCGCGATCGGGCTGGTGACCCGGTGGTGGCTGTGGGCGTCGCTCCAGGTGAGGGAGCCGCTGGAGAAGGCGCCGTAGGGCGCGTCGGTGCGGGTGAAGGTGACCCGGTACGTCGCCGAGGCTCCCGGGCGAAGGGTAAGGCTCTGCGGGGTGACCTGAGCCTGGTAGCCAGGTGGTGTCTGGAGCGTCGCCCGGTAGGTGGCGGTGTCTTTGCCGACGTTGGTGACCGTGCGGGTCACCGTTTGCCGGGCGGCCAGATCACCGACGGCGATGGACGGGTAGTTCAGATCGCTGGGGTCGAGGGAACGGGCCTTCGCGCAGGCGTCGACGCCGTCCACGGTGGTCGGCCGCTGCATCCCGCACAGGTATGCCGTCCAGTCGGCGGACGTGGAGTCGTAGACCAGACCTGGGTCGGCGGCGAGGGTGGCCCGGGGAGAGCCGCCTCCGTAGTCGAGCGGGGTGGCGGAATCGGCGACCTGCCGGCCGATGGGCCTGCCCTCGTTGTCGGTGGTCGTCGCCGTGGTCATCAGCGCCGACTTGACCTCCATGGGTGACCAGTCGGGGTGCAGCTGTTTCAGCAGGGCGGCGAGGCCGGATATGTGCGGGGTCGCCATCGATGTCCCGTCGAAGAATCCGAAGCGGTCAGGGGAGTCGTCGTCGGGTACGACGCCCGCCAGGATGCGTTCGCCCGGGGCGGCGATGTCGGGCTTGAGCAGGTCGCCTCCGCTGTAGAGTTCGGGGCCGCCGGAGGAGAACGAGGTGACCTGCGGAGCGCGTACCTGGATGGTGCCGGAGACGAACCTGCCCGTGGCACCGGCCTTGGCCGCGTACTCCCCGACCGCCTTCCCCTCCTCCTGGCTCAGCTGGACCGAGGGCACAACGTAGTCGTCCGGGAAGATGTCCTTGGCACTGGTCGGTGTGTTCGCCACGGCCATGCCCACGCCTCCCCCGTCCGCGATCTCCCGGCCCTTGTCCCAGATGGCCACCCCGCCCCGGTCGCAGATGACGATCCGCCCCTTCACCTTGGCGGGGTCGAGGGTGCCCGGCGCGCACAGCGTGGCCTGCGCCGCGTCCGCATCCGACTTGCGCACGTCGTCAGCGGTGACCAACGGGGCCGTGGGGACCGGGGCTTGCAGCCTGACGTTGGTGAAACGGCGGCCGTCGCCCAGGACCAGCGTGGCGTCGTAGCCGGAGTCGTGCGTCTCGGCCGCGACGGTGGTGATCCACGGCGCGGTGTTTCCCACTGTCTCGGGTCCCGCGTTGCCGGCGGCCGCGGAGACGAACACGCCCGCCTTCGCGGCGTTGAACATGGCCTCCATGGATTCGGAAGTGGTGAGCTGTCCGCCGATGGAGTAGCTGATGACGTCCACGCCGTCTGCCACGGCCTGGTCGACCGCCGCGGTGAGGTCCGTGTCCCAGCAGCCGTCGTGCCAACACGCCTTGTACGCGGCCACCCGGGCGGCCGGGGCGATACCGCTGACCTTGCCACGCACCCCCAGCTCCGGGAGCTCCGCGGGGGTGGCGTAGTTGCCGGCTGCGGTGGTGGCGGTGTGGGTGCCGTGGCTGTCCAGGTCCCGGGGAGACGGAATGTCGTCGGAGGTGGGGTCCGGGACTCCCCCGCGGAACCACCGGGCGCCGATGAGCTTGTTGTTGCAGGTCACTTTGTGGGCGGGGTCGTCGCCCGCGTCGCAGGTGCCGTGCCACTTATTGGCGATGGCGTCGGCGTCGGGGCGGGGTTCGGAGAGGGGGGCGAGCATCGGGTTCGTCGGGTCGATGCCGCCGTCCACGACGCCGATGATGGTGCCTTCGCCAGCGTGTTCAGGGCCGCCGAGCTTGGACCAGAGCCCCTTCTCACCGTCCAGACCCAAAAAGCGCGGGATGTCGGGAGGGGGGACCGAGCCGTCGGCCGTGTCCGTGCTCCCCTTCGCACCAGCCGCGCGGCCTTCGGCGTCGGGTACGGAACGCCGATGTCGGGGCTGGTCACCGCGGGCTGCCGCCGGGGTACGGACGTCCCACGTCGCCGCCGCTGAGGTGGATCCGTCGGGTGCCGGGGGCAGGGGGACGGCCTTATCGGGGGTCAGTGAGACCACCCCGGGAGTGGCGGACAGCTGCGCCGCCTGGCGGGCGGTCAGCTTCGCGGCGAAGCCGTTGAAGGCGTAGCTGTACTCGTAGAGCTTCCTGACGCCGGGGACGTCGTCGAGGACCTCGTCGCGGCGGTCGTCCAGGTGACGCACATAGGCCTTCACCGCGTCCGTGCCCGTCCTGAGGCGGTTCCCGGGAGACGGGGCGGTGCGCGCCAGACCCTTCAGACCGCCCTGGTAGGTGGTGACGGGCGGCTCGGCGAGCTTGACGACGTACATTCGGGCCTCGGCGTTGCCGGGCCTGCCGTTGAGGTCGGCGTGGGCGGGTACCACCGCGCAGACGATTGCCAGGGATGCGGCCAAAGGAGCCATCAGACGTCGGACAGTCGACCTGCCGTGCCTGTTGCTGCGTTTCAACTCGGGTCCGTTTTCGTTGACGTGGGATTCGGACCGCTGACCAGCCGGCACACTCGGGACCTGAGCGGCGACCGTTGTCCAGTGTTGGTCCAGGGGAGGCGTCAACCATGTCTTTCGAAAACGGGCCCGCACTAGGGGCATTTGCCCCCAACGCCAACTCCTCTCCTCCGCAAGGGGCGTTGAGCGCAATTCCCTCACATCCAGGTGCATCTCGTGGACGGCCCGGAGCAAGGCCACCGAGCTGGCTGAACTGCTGCGCTGACCGACGACATCGGCCGAACCCGAACTGACGTCGGGGCCTTCCCGCCGGGACACGCGTCAGGGCCTCCTGTTCGTGCCCCGGGGATCTGAGCTGTCCTGAGATTTGTGGAGTCCCTGATGCCACGGTTACGGTCCTGGTGAAGAAATCCACCAGCACCATGCCAGCACTTCGTAAGTACCCCGATGAACTTCGTGAGCGATCGGTCCGCGAGGTCCGCACCACCGGCCGCCCGATCGCGCACGTCGCGAAGGACCTGGGTATCCACTAGGAGGCCCTGCGCGGCAGGGTCCGCCAGGCCCAGGTCGACCATGGCGAACGCGACGACCGGCTCACTACCGCCGAGCGCGACGAACTGAAGCAACTCCGCAAGGAGAACGCCGAGTTGAAGCATGCTAACGAGATCCTGAAAGCCGCCTCGGTGTTTTTTGCCCAGGAGACCGACCCTCCCCGGACGAGGCCGAGCAGGTGACCACCTGATTGCGAACGGTCTCGGGGGCGATCCCGTCTGCCGGGTGCTGGAGCTGTCGCCGTCGACGTCGACGTACTTCGCCCGCAAGAAGCGGCCGAAGTCGGCCCGCCGGCTCCGCGACGGAACAGCTCATGCCGGTGATCGAGGACATCCACGCGGAATCAAGCGGCACGGCGCCCGGTTGGGCATTGGACGTTCGCGGCGGTGACGAGGACATATCCCACGTGGTCGGGCTGGGCATATGTGCGTTCGTGCTGGACGTGTACTCGCGGATGATCGTCGGCGGGCGGGTAGCCGACCACATGCGGACCGAACTGCCCCTGGCCCCCCGGGCCTTTGGCCACCACCCACCGCCGACTCAGTGGGTCAAGACGTTGAACTCCTCCACCGCGCCATACGCCAAGTGCGCGGCCGGTGGAGGCAAATGGCTCTATTTTCCGCGGTGCCGTCCCGGGCACACTCGGCCTGCGGGTTCCCCAACACGCACCACGCTCCAGACCCACGTAGGCGGTCTAGTCAAGTGACCAACTCGCGTCTTCAGGAGAGCAGGTACTCCACGTGATTTCCCGTACTGCAATCAAACGCACGGCAGTTGTCGGTGCCCTGAGCCTGGCCTCGGGGCTGATGCTGGTTACGCCGGCGAGCGCCGCAACCGACATCAGCGGCCGCGAGCCGTTCGACACCAACCACATCCTGGGGAGCATCTGCACGGGCTCGACGGACCTCTCGTTCTGGAAAATCAACGTCAACACCGGCGAGATCCGGCAGTCCGACGGCGCCACGTTCCGCTTCGGGGGGCTGACGGCGCCGTGGGAGACGTTCGACGGCTACTGCAGCTACCCGCAGTCGACCAGCTGGACCTGGCCCGGGTCCGAGAGTCAGGTCAGCAACACGCTCGTGAACTGCGCCCACAAATCCACGCTGACTCAGAACTTGCAGACGAGCGGGAGCACGACCAGCACCACGGAGAACAGCGTCAGCGCCCAGTTCGGCATCAACTGGACAGCCCTCGAGAAGGTCCTTGAGGTCCAGGCGGGTGGCAGCTACACCCACACCTGGTCGTACGCGAAGACGTCGGGCTGGTCCACGACCACCGGCCTTGCCGTCGGCCCGCGCCGGGTGGGATGGCTGTCGCTGCGCCCGGTGATGCGTACGGTGCGTTCCAACCCGGTCTTCCACATCTACGTGTACAAGTGGGACGGGGGCAAAAGCTCCAATTGGCGCGGCCGTAACTACAACGAGATCACCTCCTACGGCGCCTACTACGACGCCATAGGCGAGGTGATCAAGTCCGACGGCTCGCCTGAAGGCCAGTACGTGGCCCATGACCGCCCGGTCCGTAAATCCGACCGCTGCTGAGACAGCACGAGAAGGCCTGACTGTTCCTGGCGAGAATCCCTCGCCAGGAACAGTCGTGTCCGAGCTGACGCAGTGAGCCTCTTTCATCCTCTGCTGCAGGGGTGAAATGGGCTGGTCAGCAGGGGCGGTGACATGGCGGAGCCCCTCGTCGTTGGCGTGGTGGTCTCACTCATCACACCGGCGACCAAGGGGCTCCGTTGGTTTCGTATCCTTCCATGCTCGATGTCCCGCATGAGCTGGTCGAGCATGTCTCCTGGCTCGTTTACGCGCGAAGGCGTGAACTGAACTCGCCGTGGCGGAAGCTGGGTTGCTTCAAGCAAGCCCTGCTTCCTGGTCCACCTGCGGAAGAACGAGACGTTCGCCCAGGTGGGAGCTGGGTTCAAAGTGTCGGAGGCGACGGCGTGGCGGTACGTGGACGAGACACTCAAGGTCCTGGCCGCCTGGGCGCCGGGCCTGCACGAGGCCCTGGTGGGCCTGGGGGAGGGCGACTTCGTCATCGCCGACGGGACGCTGATTCCCGCCGACCGCATTCGGGCCGACGAGCCGCACTACTCCCAGAAACACCAGAAGCACGGCATGAACGTCCAGGTCATCACGATGACGGACGCTCTCTGGCGGCCGTCGTGGGTCCCGAGATCCGGGTGCGGCGGCTGTCGGATCCGTCCGCCCCGGTATTCCGATACGCCCTTCACCAGTACGTCGACGGCGGCCTCGACTGGATCCCGATCACCCGGTCCTGCGCTTCCTGGCGGCCGGTGCCGTCCATTCCCTGGACCTCGTAGCGGCCGTCACCTCCGCATGCACCGCCGCCCCATGGACAGCGTGCTGCTCAGCCCCGACGGGCGCACACTTGCCACCGCCGAACGCTCCGGCGCCCGCTACGCCTTCGGACTGCGCGACACACGCCTGCTGCACACTCTGGCGTCCCCGACGCGCCCCACCTCCCGGACCGGCGCCGATCCGGCCCCCGGAGAGCATGAAGGACATAGAGGACACCGCGCATCTGATGGCGTTCAGTCCCGACGGAGACGCCCTGGTTTACGGCGTCTCCATCAGGACCGAAGGCCAGGCGGCCGCTGCCGCCCCAGAACGGTTCACCGTCTGGGATCTGCCCCGTGAGCGGGCACGAACCACCCTGAACCTGCCCCGTTCCGCCTCATCGACCATCACGCTCGCTCTGGGGCCCGAAGGACACACCCTGTGTGTCTCCCGCCAATCGGACACCGGGGTGGTGAGCGACTCGGTCTGGGACACCGGGCACCGGCGTGAAACGGCCACCGTCACCCCATCGGCCGGCTTCACCAACGCTGTCCGGCCGGACGGCCGACTACTCGTCGGCGACGACCGTGCCCTGCTTCTGCCCTCGGGCCCGGCGACCCCTCACCGCCTCGACGAGGGTCAGGGGATCAGCGCCCTCGCCATCAGCAGTAGGCATCGTGCAGCAGGCCGAGGGTCGCCTGAAGGACGGCCGCGTCCTCCGGCCAGGTGGGGACCAGCGGCCGGTCCGGGCAGGGCGGGTCGAAATCGGCGGCGGTGAGGGTGGCGGCGTCGAGAGAGCCGGTTGTGAACAGCAGAACGGTCTGCGCATTGATTTAAGCCCCAGGTGGGCGTATGGCGCGAAGAGGCGGTTGGCAGCTCCGGTCGTACCAAGGGATGCCAGACCTAGCTGAGGGAAGGCATCGGCCGGGCAGGACGACGGCTCCGCGTCCGCCGATTTCGGCGGGCGCGGAGCCGTCGGGTGGTTGCCTCAGCGAGAGGTGAGCTTCCATAGGTGGTCGGCAGTGCCGTTGTCGGACCACTGCAGGACCTGGGCGCCCGACGACGTGCTCATTTGGTCGACGCCCAGCAGACGCCCACTGTTGTAGTTGGCGATCTTGTAGTAGCCGTCACGGGCTGGTATGGCCTGCCATAGGTGGTCGGCCGTGCCGTTGTCACCCCAGATCAGGGCGGTGCCGCCGTCGGCGGTGCTCGCGTTGGTGATGCCGAGCAGCAGCCCGCTCTTCTGGTTGACGATCTTGTACAGGCCCGAGCCGGCCGACACCAGGGTCCAGTTCTGGTCGGTGCCGCTGGTGGACGTGGCCTGGACGACCGAGGTGCCCTGAGCGGTGCCCGCGTTCACGGTGTCGAGGGCGAGACCGCTGTTCTTGTTGGTGATCTGGTAGCGCCCGGCCAGCGAGGTGTTGGTGCCGCTGGGGGTGATGACCAGGTGGTATCCGTCGGCGGCGTTCATGGCCACCGGCACGGTGATCGAGCCGCCCGAGACGGTGTAGTCGGCGTCGGAGATGGTGATCGGGCCGGGGGAGGCGTTCGTACGGCCGGTGTCGGGGCTGTACTCGAGCTTGACGTGGACCGTGCTGCCGAAGGCTGACAGCGACGACAGGCCGTTGACGGTGACCGCGCAGGAGCCGGTGCAGCCGCCCGCGATGACGCTGATCTGGTTGCCCGCGCTGTTCAGCGAGGCGAGACCGTCGATGCCTGTCTGGGCGGGAGGTGTGGTGACCAGCATGTTGCCGGACATGTCGCCGTACCACTTGTACGTGTAGTACGAGCCGTTGGGCGATCCGCCGGTGTCGGTCAGGGTGTCGCCGAGGGTGCCGTAGTGGTTCCAGAAGGCGAGCTCGGCGTCGCGGACGCCGGCCCGCTCGAACTTGGCGGCGTAGCCGATGAGGGCGCCGGAGTTGCCCATCTGGGCAGGCGTGCCGTACTCCTCGATGTCGATCGGGCGGGGGCTCAGGCCGAGGCTGGACTCGAGGGCGCGGTAGTCGGAGATGTGCGAGGCGATGTTCGCGCTGGTCTGCAGCTCGTGCCAGGCGATGACGTCGGGGACGGCGTTGTTGGCGATGGCGTCCTGGAGGAACGTCTGCATCTTGGCGTGGGTGTAGCTGCCGAAGCTGGGGCCCTGGATGGCGGTGGTGGTGTCCTTGGAGCGGATCTCCTTGTAGGTGGTGCTCCAGGCGGTGTCGAAGGGACCGGCTTTGGCGGTGTCCCAGTTCAGGTCGGGCTCGTTCCAGATCGCCCACGCGGAGATGTTAGTGACGCCGGAGGCCTTCACGGCGGCGATCTGCTGGTCCACGGCGGACAGCCAGTCGCTCATGCTGACCCACTTGTAGGGGAAGTCCGGGTACCAGTCGGGCATGCGGGCGACGACCTTCGCCCCGGCGCGGGCGGCCTTGGGGGCTACGACCAGGGCGTCGCCAGCGGGAGCGGGCTCGCCATTGGGCAGCTGGGAGCCGCCGGGGGCCATCTGCACGAAGGTGTTGGGCTTCAGTGCGTTGGTCAGACTGTCGGAGGGGGTGTTGTCGGAGGCAAGTCCGTACAGGCTGCCGGTGCCGACGTGGGTGACCGGGCGGAGGGTCTGGGCGGCGTTGACGACCAGAGTGGTGGACGAGGTGGGGGCGGCCTGCGCGGATCCGCCCGTCAGGACGGCGGCGGTGGCGGCCAGGGCCGTGGCCGCGGCGACGGCGGTGGCTCGTCCTGGGCGGACTCTGTAGCGGTGACGGGGGCTCAGGTATGACATCAGCGGCTCTCCTGAGGATTGATGGGGACTTGCGGAGCCCGGTGCGGGAGGGCGGCTCGGGGACCGGCCAACCGGTTGCGGGAGATCTTGGAATCAGGTGACGGGTGACAGCCGGCTGTGGAGTGCGGGCGGGGCACGGTGGAGCGCGGCCCCGCCCAGCCGGTGGGCCAGGGGCGGCCGGCATCGTGGATCAGTCCTTGACCGCGCCCGCGGTGACGCCCGCGGCCACGTAGCGCTGGGCGAGGATGAGCAGCACCGCCGCGGGCAAAGACGCGACGACGGCGGTGGCCATGATCGCGTTCCACTCCTGGTTGTTGTTGCCGATGTAGTGGTAGATGCCGAGGGTGATCGGCCTGAGGTCGCCGCCGCTGTCGAGGGTGTTGGCGAAGACGAAGTCGGACCAGGCCCACAGGAAGCTGAACAGGGAGACGGTGACGATCGCGTTGCGGCTGACCGGCAGGACGACGGACCGGAAGGTGCGGAACGTTCCGGCGCCGTCTATGCGGGCCGCGGCAATGAGTTCGCCGGGGATGCCGGACATGAACGCGGTGAAGATCATGACGCCGAAGGGCACGGCGATGGTGGAGTCGGCGATGATCAGCCCCCACCAGGAGTTGAGCAGACCGAGGTCCAGGAAGATGCCGTAGAAGCCCATCGCCATGACGATCCCGGGGATCATCTGGGCGACCAGCAGGAACAGGCCGAGCACCCCCCCGCCGAAGGGCCGGAGCTTGGCCAGCGCGAAGCCGGCCGGGGCGGCGAGCAGAAGGGTCAGGACGACGGTGCCCAGGCCGATGAGCAGGCTGGTGCCCAGGTAGGGCATCTGGTCGTCGAGGACGGCGCGGTAGCCCTCGAAGGTGGGGTGCAGGGGCAGCAGGTCGGGCGGGCTCTTTCGCATGTCCTGCTGCGGAGTGAGGGACACGTTCAGCATCCAGTACACCGGGAACAGCATCACGGCGGTGAGCAGGACGCCGACGGTGGTGTAGAGGCGCGAGCGCCGGGCGGAGCCGTGGTGGGCGGTCATGCTTCCTGCCTCCTCTGGACGCGGATGTACAGCAGCCCGAAAGCGAGGGCGATGAGGATGAGGATGTTGCCGACGGCGGCCCCGGGGCCGAACTTCGGCAGGAGCGTTCCGAAGCCGAGCTGGTAGGACCAGGTCGCCAGGGTGGACGAGGCGTCGCTGGGGCCGCCCTTGGTCATGATCCAGATCAGGTCGAACACCTTGAGGGTGTAGACGAGTCCGAGCAGCAGGGTGATCGCCGAGACCGGGCGCAGCAGCGGGAAGGTGATCCGGCGGAACTGCTGCCAGGTGCTCGCCCCGTCCAGGGAGGCGGCCTCGTACAGCTCGCCCGGGATGTTCTGCAGACCGCTGTAGAGGATGACCAGGTTGAACGGGATGCCGATCCAGATGTTGGCGATCACGACCGAGGTCAGCGCCCAATCGGGCGAGGTGAGCCAGTCGACCGGGGAGACGCCCACCAGGTGGAGGGCGTAGTTGATGACGCCGGACTCGCTGTTGAACATCCACGACCAGGTGGAGGCCGACACGATCAGCGGGAGCAGCCAGGGAATCAGGAACAGCGCTCTGAGGGTGCCGGCCAGCCGGAAGTGCCGGTTGAAGAAGACCGCGAGGGCGAGCCCGGCCGCGTACTGGAACGCGATCGACACGAAGGTGAAGATCATGGTGTGGCGTAGGGCCGGGCCGAACGTGGGATCGTCGAGGACGGTCCGGAAGTTGTCCAACCCGGAGAACGGCGCATCGCCCGCCACGAACGACCGGACGGTGTAGTCGCGCAGGCTCAGGTCGAGGTTGCGGTAGAGCGGATAGACGTAGAACGCGGCAAGGTAGAGGGCCAGCGGCGCGAGGAACGCCAGTGCGGTCAGCCGGCTCTTGCGGCGCTGGCGGCGCCGGAGCGCCAACACGTCCGTCGGGTCGGTGGTGCCGGTCGCCCCGGACCTGACCGGAGACCGCTGGGAGCGGCGGTCGACGCGGGCGATGGTCATACGAACTCCTGAATGCGAGCGGCGCGCCCGGGGCGGCGGCGGTGGCGGGCCCTTGCGGGTGCCATGCGGTTGCCGGAGGAAGAGCCCCGGGGCGTGCCACGAGGGCGTCGAGTGTCAGTTGCCCTTGCCGGCGGCCGTCTGTGCGGCGTCGAGAGCGGCCTGGGGGCTCTTGCCGCCGGACAGGGCGCCCTGGACTGCGCCCCACATCGGCTGAGAGATCGTCGGGTACTTGGTGCCCAGACCGCCGCTGGTGCGACCACGCGCTGCGGCCACCGCGTCGACCCACGGCTTCAGCTTGGGGTTCGCCTTGACCTGCTCGGCCTGCACCGCCGCCGTGGGGGCGACGTAGGCCAGAGCCGTGTCCGTCGACAGCAGGTTGGCGGAGCTGGTCAGACAGGTGACGATCTTCTTGCTGACGTCGTACCGTCCACTGTCCTTCTGCACCGGGACCGTGACGAACTCGCCGCCGGTCGGCACCGGCGCCGATCCGCCGCTCTGCCCGGGGATGCTGATGACGCCATAGCCGAAGCCGGCCTTCTCCGCGTTTCCGAGCTGCCAGGTGCCGTTCTCGCCGAACGCGTAGTCGCCGGTGGCGAACTCCTGCCAGCTGGTGGTCTGGGTGTTTTGGAGGACGTCCTTGGGTGCGTACCCGGCGTCGACCCACTGCTTCCACAGGGACAGCGCGGCCACGCCCTTCGCTGAGTTGAGCTTGGTGAGGTCACCGCCGGCACCCCAGAACCACGGCAGGAACTGGAAGCTGCCCTCCTCGGTGTTGATCGCGGAGAACGTGATGCCCTTCTTCCCGGCCGCCTTGACCTTCTTCAGGGCCGCCGTCAGCGAGGCCCAGTCCTTGATGGAGGCCGGGTCGACCTTCGCCGCGGACAGCACGTTCTTGTTGTAGTAGAGAGCGAGTGTGTTGGCGCCGATCGGCACACCGTAGGCGGAGCCGTCAATGGTGCCCGCGCCGAGGATGTTCTTCTGGATCGACTTCGTGTCCAGGCCGAGGTCACTCGTCTTGTTGAGGATCCCCGCCTCCACCAGCGTGGACACGACCGGGTTGTCCACCATCATCACGTCGGGCGCGTTGCCCTGCTGGGCGGCGAGCAGCGCCTTGTTGCCCAGATCCGTGGTGTCCATGCCGGTGCGCTTGATCTTGACGCCGGCGTCGGTACCGCACTTGGTGACGAGCTTGCCCCACGCCGAGTAGGCGTCGAACTGCGGGTACGGGTCCCAGAAGGTGTAGGTCCCGCCGGCCTTGCCGGACCCGGAGGCGGAGGAGTCGGAACCGCCTCCGCAGGCGGCGACGGAGGTGAGCGCACCTACGGCGGCTATGGCGGCGATCAGGGTGCGGCGGGTGTTTCTCACGGTGACCTCGTTGTCTTGGGCAGGCTCATGGCGAGCGGTAGGAGAGAAGGGATGCGGCGGGATGCGGGGCGACGCGGGGGGTTCAGGAGGTGGGCAGCCAGACGCGCATGCTGCCGTCCTGGCGGTTGGCCCACGCGTAGTAGGGGATCGCGGTCAGTTCGAGGGGCTCGCCGGCTGGCGGGGCGTCGGTGCTGCCGGTGGTGTGGGCGGTCCGGTACGGCCACCAGCCCTCGTTGGGAATGTGCCGGCGGTGCCCGGCGGCCACGACGGTGGTGACACCGCCGAGCAGGTCCGGGCGGTGCTTCACGGCGAGCGGGCGGGTGGTGTCGAGCACCATGTCGTCCAGACCCCCGCCCGGGTGGTCGACCCCTTCCAGGCAGTACACGAGCGGTCCGCGCTCGATCGCCACGCAGCCACGTACGGCGTCCACGCGGGGGTCGGCGGCGGTGAGGCGAGGCTCGAGGACGAGTTCGAGGACGACTCGGTCGCCGGGCGCCCAGGTGCGCTCCAGCCGCAGCCAGCCGTCGGTGACGGGCGCGTCGCTCTGGTCGTACACCATGTCTCCGGCGCGCACCCGATAGTCGCCGCACCACTGCGGGATGCGCAGGGACAGCGTCCAGGGCCGGTCGGCCGGGGTCTCCTCGACGGTCAGGCTGATCTTGCCCTGCCAGGGGTAGTCAGTCTCGGCGCTCACCACGACCAGGGCCCCGTCGAGGTCGCCGGTGTAGCGGCCAGTGACGTACTGGTGGATCTGCAGGCCGCCGGCGTCGCTCGTGGCGAGGTAGTGCTCCAGGGAGGCCAGCAGCCGCATCACGTTGGGCGGGCAGCAGGCGCAGCGGAACCAGCGGGTGCGGCGGGCCGACTGGTCGCCGCCGGGGTCGGTGTGCCCGTCGCGGACCTGGAGCGGGTTGACGTACAGCCAGCGCTCGCCGTCCAGTGAGACACCTGCCAGGAAGCCGTTGAACAGGGTGCGTTCGATCAGGTCCGAGTAGCGGGCCTCGCCGGTCAGCAGGGCCATGCGCCAGCTCCACTGCACGGAGGCGATGGCAGCGCAGGTCTCGCAGTAGGCGCGCTCATTGGGGAGTTCGTACGGGTCGCCGAAGTCCTCCTCGTCGTGGTGCGCGCCGAGGCCGCCGGTGATGTGGGTCTTGGTGGTGGTCATGGCGTGCCACAACCGCTCGGCGGCAGACCTGAGTTCGGCCTCGCCGGTCTCGGTGGCGAGGTCGGTGGCGGCGGCCAGCAGGTACAACTGGCGTACGGCGTGGCCCTCGACGTTCGTCGCCTCGCGCACCGGGACGCGGTCCTGGCAGTACGCCTCGCCGCCCAGCAGGCCGTGGCCGAAGCGGTCGACGAAGTAGCCGGCGAGGTCGAGGTAACGGAGCTCGCCGGTCTCCCGGTACAGCTCGACCAGCGCGGTCTCGACCTCGGGGTGGCCATCGATGCCGTCGATGGGCTTGCTGCTGCCGGGCGGGCCGAAGACCGAGTCGATGTGGTCGGCGAACTTCACGGCGACGTCGAGGAGTTCGCTGTTTCCGGTGGCCCTGTGGTGGGCGACGGCCGCCTGGATCAGATGGCCCGCGCAGTACAGCTCGTGGCCCCAGCGCAGGTCCCGGTAGCGCTCGCCGCCCTTGGTCAGCTGGAACCACGTGTTCAGGTAGCCGTCGGGCTGCTGCGCGCCGGCGACGAGGGAGACGATGCGCTCCACGTCGGCCGCGAGTGGGCTGTCCGCCTCGGGCGCCTGCTGGGCGAGTTGCCAAGAGGCGGCCTCCAGCCACTTGTAGACGTCCGTGTCCACGAACGGGTACGCGCCCTGGAACTCACCCTCGGCCGCGCCCGCCGCCAGCCGCAGGTTGTGCAGATTGCCCGCGGACTCCAGCAGACCGGGACCCTGCGGGATGGAGGTACGCGCGTTCACCTCGCGGCGGGTGTCCCAGAAACCGCCGCGCACCTCGACGGCGGCAGGGGCGAGCGCGGCCTTGGCGCCCGGGCCCTGACGGACCGGGCCCTTGGTGGTGCCTTCCTGCTCGGACGGGGCCGAGGACGTGGAGGAGGGCACGGCGGAACGTGGGCGGGGCATGGTTCTCCGGAGAGGTAGAGGGGAAAAGCGGATCCAGGGTCCGGCGCATGGAGGACGTCGCGGCATCCCAGGATTCAGACAGGCGGTGCTCCGCCTCTCGGACCCGCTTGAGCAAACGTTTTTCTGTCCCGAAAGGTAGAAAGGGGGAGAGCGCGAGTCAAGAGGTACGCACAAGTATTTGCGGCGTCGCAGTCGGAGCTGGCCAGCTGCCGCGAACGATGTCAGGATGTACGTGCCGAGTCCATATAGGAAAAGGGTTGCGCGTGACCGCCGTTCCAGGATCTCCCCCAACCGGGCGGGCAAAGCTCGCCGACGTTGCCAAGCTGGCCGGCGTCAGCGTCGGGACGGCCTCGAAAGCGCTGAACGGCAGTGGCAGGATGCGGCCCGAGACCCGGCAGCGCGTCCTGGCCGCCGTAGAGGAGCTCGATTTCCGGCCCAACCAGCATGCGCAGAGCCTGCACACCGGCCGCAGCTGGACCGTCGGCCTGATGACGACGGACGGCATCGGCCGCTTCAGCACGCCCGTCCTTCTCGGCGCCGAGGACGCGCTCGGCGCCGGGAAGATCTCCGTGCTGCTGTGCGACACCCGCGGTGACTCCATCCGCGAGCAGCACCACCTGCGCAACCTCATGGACCGCCGCGTGGACGGCATCATCGTGACCGGCCGGCGCACCGACCCACGTCCGCCCCTGAAGGGGATCGAGCCGATACCGACGGTCTACGCCCTCTCGCCGTCCACCGACCCGCAGGACATCTCCGTCGTGTCCGACGACCGGAGCGGCGCACACCTGGCCGTCGAGCATCTGCTGGCGACCGGCCGCACCCGGATCGCGCACGTCACAGGGCCGGCGCACCACGCGGCCGCCCGCGACCGCGCCCACCACACCGTCGAGTTGCTCACACGCTCCTCGCTGGAACTCGCCACCGGCCGGGTCCACTTCGGTGAGTGGAGCGAGGCATGGGGGCGCCGCGCGGCCGAAGCAGTCCTGCGGACCGCGCCCGACACGGACGCCTTCTTCTGCGGCAACGACCAGATCGCCAGGGGGGTCGCCGACGCACTGCGCGAGAACGGGCATGACGTTCCCGGCAGGGTCGCGATCGTGGGCTACGACAACTGGGACATCATGGCCCTGGCCTGCCGTCCGCCCCTCACCACGATCGACACAGACCTCGCCGAGATTGGCCGGCAGGCCGCCCTGCGGCTGCTGGACGCCATCGAATCCGAGCCGCAGCCCGGCCTGCACACCGTTCCCTGCCGCCTCGTCGTGCGCGAATCGACCTGAGCCTGTCTCCGGTGCTCTGCGCCGGTCGCGGCCGATGAGCTTGATCACGTGGTGTGCGCCGCCGGCGACGGCCGGCCGGGCCTTCTTCGGGACGCTGATCGTGCCGCTCACGGTGGCGCCGACCCATCAGGCGGGTTGGATCACCGCATGCCCCCGCCCCGGCTCCTCCCGCGGCGAGCACCACCCTGCCGTCGAGCGCCTTGGGCCGAAGACAGCGCGGTCCGTCCTCGGCGACAGTGAGCGCAGTGCGAGAGCGAAGCACCCCTGCCTCAGCGGGGACTGGAGTTGCCGGACGTTCAGCCAAACCTGTCACCCATGTCCAGAGCACAAATGGTCAAGTATTTCCTGAGACCTCACAAGCCACACCAATGAACGGCTGCGCATCCTCGCCCCCCGGGCCGCCGAACAGCACGTGCCGCCCTCCTCACCTGTCAGCTGACGGGGAGAGCCGCCGCCTCCGCGGCGCGGTGTGGTGGATCGGGCCCGTGCCCTGTGACAGCGGTGGGCCCGAGCCCCCACCGATGTGGGCGATGATCTCCGCGGTGATGGACACTGCCGTCTCCTCGGGTGTGCGCACCGAGGTCCAGGCCGATCGGGGAGCACAGCCGGGCCAGCTGTTCTTCGCTCACGCCTTCTTCCCGCAGCAGGCGCAGGCGTTCGTCGTGGGTACGCCTGGATCCCATGGCGCCGATGTAGCCGACGGGCAGGGCCAGCGCCAGACGCAGCAGGGGAACGTCGAACTTCGCGTCGTGAGTGAGGACGCACACGGCGGTACGCGCGTCCACCTCGGTGCGTTCCAGGTAGCGGTGGGGCCAGTCGGCCACGACCTCGTCCGCGTACGGAAAGCGCGCCGCGGTGGCGAAGACGGGCCGGGCGTCGCACACCGTGACCCGGTAGCCCAGGAAGGCCCCGGCCTGGCTGAGAGCGGCGGCGAAGTCCACGGCGCCGAAAACCAGCATGCGCGGGCGGGACGCGTGGACATGCACGAGGACGGACAGTGGCCCTGGGCAGCCCTGTCCGGTCCCGCCGAGGGTGACGCGGGCGGTGCGCCCCGCGCGCAGCAGGGCAAGGGCCTCGTCCACCACCACGGTGTCCACCGGGCCGTTGTCCAGCGTCCCGGAGATGACCTGGCCGTCCCCGAGAACGCCGAGTGTCGCCCCGAGGAGGCCGGCCGGCCCGTCCACGACCTGGGCCACGGCGACGGGCAGGCCCTGCACAACCTCGTCGAGGGCCGCGCCGATGTGCGACTGCGCCGCGGGATCGACAGCCTGGACGAGGACATCGAGTTCGCCGCCGCACGTCAGGCCCACCGCGAAGGCGTCGTCGTCGGAATACCCGAACCGGGCACGGTGAGGGGTGCCCCCCTCGCGAAGCACTTGCCGGCACATGTCGTAGACCGCGCCCTCGACGCAGCCGCCGGAGACGCTGCCGACCGCGTCGCCGTCCGCGTTCACCGCTACGGCTGTGCCGATGGGCAGGGGTGCGCTGCCGCGGACGTCGACGACGGTGGCCAGGGCGAAGGGGCGTGCGTCGCGCAACCAGCGGAGCAGTGTCTGCGCGATGTTCAGCATGGGCCTGTCTCCGTGGAGGTGAGGGGCGGGCCGCCGCCGTGCCGGGGGAGTGTCGCGCGGCGGCGGCCGGCGGAGGGCCGGCAGCCGGAAGGGGAGGCGGGCTGCCGGAGGGCTGGGTGTGCACTGCTGTCGGCGAGCGGATCGCCTCAAGTGCGTCAGAGCAATGCCTCTGCTGTGATGGGCAGTGCGCGCAGTTGGCGGCCGGTGGTGTTGAAGACCGCGTTGGCAATGGAGGGCGCCACACCGATAACACCAGTTCGCCGAGACCCTTCACTCCGAGCGTGTCGGCCTCGCAGTCCGCGCCTTCCAGATAGATCGCCTTCACCTAGGGCACATAGCACGGTGTAGAGGGCCTGGTCGATGCGCCGTCGGCGTTCCAGCAAGGACCCGGTGACCGCGCGACCACATCGCCGACCGGGTGGTGCTGCGTCAAGGTCTACTGGCGCGCGAGTTCGATCTGGTCTGCGGCGAGAACTACGTCGACTATCCGACCAACCGCTCAAGCGAGATGAACTTCGATGTGGTTGCCGAAGATCCCATCCGCGTCGCGTTCTTGCGACCGCCCGAAGGATGCGACCCGAGCGAGGTAGCTCTTAGAGGTCCTAACAAAGGCGCTGGACGTGGCGGTGGGTGATCAGGCAGGTGGCGAGGCCGAGGAAGACACCTCACGACCCCAAGTGGTCAAGCCGCAGCGGCCAAGGCGGTTGGGAAGGCGGTGTTCTCATCGAACAGTTCGCGTCGCTGGAGGCAGTGGAACATCTGTCCGAGCATGCGGTTGAAGAGGTTGCGCTGGGCGGCAGCGTGCCAGTCGCCGTGCTCGTCGCGGCGGCGACGGTAGTGGGCCATGGCTCCGGGCGAGGCCCGGAGGGAGGAGAAGGCCCAGAGGTAGCCGGCGTGGTTGAGGCGGTCGTTCTTGACCCAGCGGCGGGTGATACTGGCCTTCTTGCCGGAAGCCCGGGTGATGGGCGAGGAGCCAGCGTATGCCTTCAGGCCGCGGGCGTCGGCGAAACGGCCGCGGTCGTCCCCTATCTCAGCGAGCACCCGGGCGCCGAGCTGGACGCCGAGGCCGGGAAAACTGAGGATGATCTCAGCGTCCGGATGCTGAGGGAAAGCTTCCTCCACCGCCTGGGCGAGGTCGTCGGTAGCCGTGCAGGCGGCCTGGAGCTGGACCAGGAGGGCGAGCATCTGCTTGCCGAGCGCGTCCTCGACGAGGGCAGGTTGGTGGGTGTAGTCCTCGCGGAAGACCTCACGGAGGCGTTCGGTCTCGGCTTCGATGCCGCGTTGGCGGCCAGCTCGCTTGAGGGCGGCTTGGAGCTGGGCGCGAGTCAGTTGAGCAGCTCGCGTGGGGGTTGGAGCCAGCTTGAGGACTTCGTGGGCTTCAGAGCGGCAGAGACCGTTCTTCCAGGACTCGAACGCCGCCAGGGCGGCTGGGTAGTACTCGCGCAGCAGGGAGCGGAGCTGGTTGGAAATCTGCTGGCGGTTCCAGGTGGAGTCCTGCTGGGCGCGGGCGAGGACAGCGATGGCGCGCGCCAGGTCGCTGTCATCGGGCAAGACCCGGTGGGCGTGCATGTCGGTGCGCAGGATGTTCGCGAGCACCAGGGCGTCGCCCTGATCGGACTTCTTGCGGGAGACGCTGTGCCGGTCGCGGTAGCGGGCGGCGGCCATCGGGTTGATCGCGAAGACCTTCCGCTTGCCCTGGCGCAGCACGGCCACCAGCAGACCACGGGAGGTCTCGATCGCCACCGGGATCGGGTGTTCCTCGGTGTCGCCGTACTCGGCGAGCAGGTCCAACAAGACCTTGTAGCCGGCCGCATCATCCGTGATGTGGCGTTTGGCCAGCAGCTGGCCCGAGTCGTCGACCAGGGCGACGTCGTGCGTCCTCTCGGCCCAGTCGATTCCGCAGTAGATCAAGGCATCCTCCCCATGGCGTGGGTGTTTGCGCTGGTCACGAGCGCATGCGGGCCACGCAGCGACCTAATTCCAGGACTCGGCGACAAAACCGGTCCGCCACCTCACTAGCCGTTCGTGGCACCAGCGCGTCACACGGGCCTCGGTCTCGACGGGAGCTCGCAAAGCTCGGGCATATCGAGAGGTCACCATGCAGCGGGCTCGCCCCACCAATGTCGACCAGCAAGCACGGCCTGGGGTAGTGGCGATCACGCAGGCGCGAGCGCTTCGCTCTTCGCTCAAGGCTTCTCAAGCCAGGCTTCGTGTAGGAATCCGTCCGACGCCCACGCGACCACCACCGCGAGCACGGGGGCTGCGCGCCGCTCTATGCGGAGGTCTCAAGAACCCGGTTCGCCGGAGGCGTCGCAGTTTTGTACTCGACAGCCCGCTGGAGCGACAACCGCTCTGTGTGGGCTGCTGAGAACGAATTAGGCTTCGTGGATGTCGTCGCGCCGTTCCCAGCGGATCCGTAGGCGGCGGAAGCCGTGCAGCCAGGCGATGGTGCGTTCGACCACGTACCGGAAAATGCCGAGGCCGGAGCCGTGGGGTTGGCCTCGTTCAGCGATGACCGGGCGGATGCCGCGCTGCCGCAGCAGGCGCCGGTACTTGTCGTGGTCGTAGCCGCGGTCTGCGAGGAGCGCGTCGGGTCGGCGTCTGGGCCGGCCGACGACTCCGGCCACGGACGGGACCTTGTCGAGCAGGGGCAGCAGCTGGGTGACGTCGTTGCGGTTGCCGCCGGTCAGCGACACCGCGAGCGGGATGCCCTGCCCGTCGGTGAGGACGTGGTGCTTGCTGCCGGGCCGTGCGCGGTCGACCGGGCTGGGTCCGCTTTTGGGCCGCGTCGGGCCGCCCGGACGTGGGAGGAGTCGATCACCGCCCGGGACCAGTCCAGCTTCTTCGCGGCCCGCAGCTTCTTCAGCAGCATCAGGTGCAGCTCGTCCCACACGCCGGCCTCGTTCCAGGCGGCCAGGCGCCGCCAGCAGGTCATGCCCGAGCCGAAGCCCAGCTCCTGAGGCAGGTACTCCCACTGGATGCCGGTATGCAGCACGAACAGAATCCCGCACAGGGCTTGCCGGTCCGGTATCCGCGGCCTGCCCTCGACCAGTTTCGGACCCGGCTTGGGCAGCAACGGCTCGATCAGCGCCCACAGTTCGTCGGAAACGATCCACGGCCGCGACTGTCTCTTCCCCACGACCGGACCAACGAGCAACCAGGCCGGCAGTCACATGATCGACAGCTTCTGTTAGGACCTCTTAGCGATCTTGTCGACTGTCCTTGGGTTCTGGAACCGGAAGGCAGCCCGGGACGGTACTGGGCCATGGCCACCTGTCGCCAAGCCGGCTTCGAACCACGAGTGGCACACGAAACTCCTGACGTACTGGTGCAAACGCACCTCGTCGCGAGCGGTCACGCGGCGGCGTTCCTGCCGGACCTCACATGGTTCGACCGCGAACCGCGGTTCCACCTGCGTCAGATGGCGGCCTCGCACGTACGGCAAATCGTCACGACCTGCCGGGCCGGCTCACACCGCAACCCCGCGCTCGTCGCCGTGCGCGACGCACTCCGACAGGCCTACCAGCACAACAGGCCCAGCATCACCAACCGTTAGGACCCTGCGGATCATCAACTCGCTGTCTTGATCATTGGTGGGACCGTGACCCACGCGCTCCCGTGGTCGTGGAGGTGCTCCAGGGTGGTGAGCTGGTGGCCGGCGGGATGGATGGTGTGTCCAGCCATGCTGAGGAGTTGCCGGATATCACGCGTCCGCGGCAGTGGTCGGGGAGCCATGTGATCCCGCACGGCCCGGTGTCCGCTCCGCCGCGTCCGGGATGACAGCGCGATGACCACCGACCGGCACGACCCTGACCGCGACGCCAACGCGCCCACCCTGGCGCCGGCGTGATCACGAAGTCCCGCCAGGAAGACCTGGCGGGGCTCTTTCGGCCCCACAACACGAACACCGCGACGGCGTCCCCATGGCCACGCCGAACGTCGGTCAACAGATTGTGGCTGTTGGGCCCGGCTGAGTAAGAAGCATTTCTTAACGGTTCCATCCATCTTTCCCCGCTTTACCTGGAGGGCGGGACGTGCGTGACTTGGCCCCACGCTGATCGGGGGCCCGGGGCCTCGATGTCTGCAAAGCGCGTGCTCGTCACGTCGCGTACCGGGGTCGCGAGCCACCTCAGCCCCACCTCACCACGAGCGACTAGGAGACAGCGTGAGTGCGAGTGTCGATGTAGCCCCGCAGGGCCTCACACGCCAACTGTCCCGCATGAACATCCTTCAGATCACGATCAACTCGATCATCGGAACGGGGTGGCTGTTCAGTGCGATGAACGCTGCCGCCATTGCCGGCCCAGCGGCGCTGCTCGCTTGGTTTGTCGCGATCGCGATTCTCGTACTCATCGCCTTCAACCATGCGGAGTTGGGCGCGATGTTCTCCGTGGCCGGAGGCTCGGCCCGGTTCGTCCACTACTCCCACGGCACCCTCGCCGGATTCGGTATCGGCTGGATGGCCTGGATCTACGGAGCGGCGACCGCCCCCATCGAGGTCGAGGGCGTCCTCAGCTACGCCGAGGGGTACACGCACCTGAACCTGTTCCACGCCGACGGGACCCTGACCCCGCTCGGCTATGTCGTCGCCGTCTCACTGTTGGCGATCTTCGTCGTGCTCAACCTGTTCGCGATCAAGGCCCTGGGCCGAGTTCACAACGCGATCACCTGGTGGAAGATCGGCACCATCGTGCTGGTCATCGTGGCTGTCCTCTTCGCCCGCTTCCAACCGTCGAACTTCCACTCTCACGGCTTCGCGCCCTACGGCTTCCACGGCGTGCTGGCCGCTGTCGCCATCGGCGGCATCGTCTTCGCCTACACCGGCTTCGAGCAGGCCGTTCAGCTCGGCGCCGAGACCAAGAACCCCGGCCGGAACATACCGTTCGCGCTCCTCGGCTCCCTTGTGGTCTGCTCGATCCTCTACATCGGCCTTCAGGTCGCGTACATCGGCGCGCTCTCACCCGCGAAACTGGCGCACGGCTGGGAAGGAACCAGCGTCGACGTCACCACTGGTCCGTTCGCGGCATTGGCCACGTCTCTCGGCTTGGGCCTGATCGCCGCGATCGTCTACATCGACTCCGTCGTCTCCCCGTCCGGCAACGGAATCGCCTATGTCACCTCGACCGCGCGAGTCACCTACGGGATGGGGCGCAACGGGTACATTCCCGACGTGGTCACTCGCGTCGACAAGCGTGGCGTCCCCGTCATCGGCGTGATCATCAGTTTCGTGGTCGGCCTGCTGTGCCTGCTGCCGTTCCCGAGCTGGCAGTCCCTCCTCGGATTCCTCACTTCCGCGACGGCCATGCTGTGGGCAGGCGTTCCCATCGCGCTCGGGTCGCTCCGGCGCTCATTCCCCGACGCGGCCCGTCCCTTCAGACTCAGACCGGCTGGTCTCTGGGCGCCTCTGGGCTTCGCTGCGGCCAACCTCCTCGTGTACTGGACCGGTTGGGAAACGGACTGGAAGGTCTTCGTCGCCATCGCCACCGGCTACGCGGTGTTCTTCGTCAACCGTGGCTTCCAGCAAGCCGAGGACCGACCCGACCTCGACTTCCGCTCTTCCTGGTGGGTGTGGATCTGGATCCTGGGGACAGCGGCCATCAGCTACATGGGCACCTTCGGCCAAGCCAGCCACCCCAGCGGCCTGGGCTACCTGTCGTTCCCCTACTGGGACACCGCGGTCATGGTCGCTTTCAGTCTCGCCGTCTACCACCTGGCGATCGCGACGCGGCTGCCGACCGAGAAGGCACAGCAGTACGCCCCGAGCGACGGCGAACTCAACCTCGAGTCCCGCGAGATGCGGACGGCCAACCCGGTTTAGCCGTCCGGCAGCGCACCCGACCCTCGGCGCCACGACCGAGCACAAGACCCAGGACTCTTACATGACAGACTTCCCGAACCTCTTCAGCCCGATTCAGGTAGGTCCGTACATCCTGAAAAACAGGATCATGAACACCGGTCACGCCGCACACTTCCAACTGGGGGACGGCACCCCGACCGATGCGTACGCCTACTACGTTCGCGAACGGGCCAAGGGCGGCGCCGGTGTCATCGTCACCGGACACACGGTTCCCGTCTACGACGGTGACGCCTCACTCTCGCTGGCCACCTACGGCGACGCGACCATGGACGCGTTCAGCAAGATGGCGCAGGGGTGCCACGAGTTCGACGTCCCCCTCATCGCGCAGCTCGGCCACCGTGGACGTCGGCTCATGGATCACGCCGGATTCCTTCGTCGTGACATCGTCGCCCCGTCGCCGGTCCCGACCCCCGAGTATTCGGTGCCCCTGTTCATGCCCCACGAGCTGTCGACCGGCGAAGTGGAAGGGATCGTCGAGTCGTTCGGCGCCGCCGCGCACCGCATGCGTCGCTGCGACTTCGACGGGATCGAGCTCGCCATCGGCATGGACTACCTGTTCGCCAACTTCCTGCACCCGCACGGCAACCGCCGCGACGACAAGTACGGCGGCCATGACCTGAGTGAACGGATGACGTTCCTCAACGAAGTGCTCGAGGTGACGCGCGAAGGCATCGGCAAGGACCGGATTCTCGGCGTCCGGCTCTACGACGACGGTGTGGACTACAGCATGAGTCTGCCCGAGCACATCGAGCTGGCGAAGATCCTCGAAGCGGAGCAACTCGTCGACTACATCAGCATCTGGCAGGCCATCACCTCCGTCCCTCGAAGCGGTCGCGCGCACTGGCCCAGCCACTACTTCGAGACCGGAGCCTTCGTCCACCTGTCCGAGGCCATGAAGGACGCCGGCATCGAACTGCCGATCACCGGAGCGGGTCGTCAGGACTCACCCGCCTTCGCGGAGCAGAGCATCGCCGACGGAAAGCTCGACATCGTCGGAATGGCGAAGACCCTCATCGCCGACCCGCACTTCCCGAACAAGGCGCGGGAAGGTCGCACCGACGACATCCGCACCTGCATCGCCTGCACCCAGTCCTGCGTCGGCCATGTCGACAAAGGTCTTGGCGTCGGGTGCATCTACAACCCCGTCACCGGCCGGGAACAGGCGTGGGGAGAGCTGGATCCGGTTCACGCACCGAAGCGGGTCGTCATCGTCGGCGCCGGGCCGGCCGGCATGGAGGCGGCCCGCACCGCTGCCACGCGGGGACACGAGGTGGTCCTCTTCGAACGCGGCCAGCGCATGGGCGGCCAGGTCAATCTCGTCATGACGACACCGAAACGCGGCAACTTCGAGGAGGTCATCCTCTGGTTCGAACGGCAGCTGCCGAAGGTCGGGGTGGATATCCGGCTCGGCGTGGAGGCCGACGCGAAGACCGTTCTGGCCGAGTCTCCCGACGTCATCCTCGTCGCCACCGGGTCCACGCCCTTCGTTCCGGAGGTGACCGGCGCAAACCTCCCGCACGTGCACACTGCGCGAGAAGTCCTCGCCGACCACACCGTGGCCGGCAGGAACGTGCTTGTGTTCGACGTCGGCGGCCGGGCGGAAGGGGCCACCACAGCCGACCACCTCGCCGCCAAGCGACACAACGTCAGGTTCGTGACCGGGATGGAGACCGTGGCCCCCGAAATGCCGTCGCCGGCCCGACACCATCTGCTCGAAGCGCTCATGAACAGCCCCCGAGTCGAGCTGCAGACCCACACCGCGATCCATGAGATCGAAGACGGATCGGTCACCACGTTCAATGTCGTCACCTGGGAGCCCGACACCATCGAAGGCATCGACACCGTCGTCGTAGCCGCCGGTGGCATCGCGGACGACTCGCTCTACCGACAGCTGGCGGAGCAGCACCCGGACGTCCAGGCGATCGGTGACTGCTACCAGCCGCGGGACATCGAGATCGCCATCGTCCACGGACACCGGGCCGGTCGCGAGATCTGACAGGTGTACGCCACGAGCCGAGCCCCGGGTGCGCAGCGCCGGAGCCCATGTGATCGCGCCACTTCCCTCTCACCGTGGCTGATCAACACCTCCCGCACACCCGGGGATCCTCGGGCGACGCGCGATACGAATCCCACGAACATCAGGAAGCAGGACCCATGAAGATCGCTGTCTGTGTGAAGTACGTGCCCGACGCCACCGGGAACCGGCGCTTCCAGCACGACAAGACCGTCGACCGCGTGGGCGTGGACGGACTCCTGTCCGAGCTCGATGAGTACGCCGTGGAGCAGGCGCTCCAGATCAAGGAGAAGGCCGGGAGCCCCGACGACGTCGAGGTGACCGTGCTGTGCGTGGGCCCCGAGCAGGCGGTCGATGCGGTCCGCAAGGCGCTGCAGATGGGCGCCGACAGGGGCGTGCACGTCCAGGACGACGCGATCGCGGGCTCCGACGCGATCGCGACGTCGCTGGTACTGGCAAAGGCGGTGCAATGGGGCGGCGGTGCTGATGGAGGAGGCATGCCGTACGACCTGGTGATGTGTGGCATGGCGTCCACCGACGGTTCGATGAGCGTGGTGCCGGCGATGCTGGCCGAGCGGCTGTCGCTGCCGCAGCTCACCTTGGCCTCGAAAATCGAGATGCAGGGTGTCGAGGTGCGGATCCAGCGCGACGGCGACGTCGCGACCGAGGTGGTGGATGGGGCAATGCCGCTGGTGGTGTCGGTGACCGACCAGTCCGGTGAGGCGCGGTACCCGTCGTTCAAGGGGATCATGGCGGCCAAGCAGAAGCCGGTGGAGATCCTGACGCTGTCCGACATCGGGGTCGACGCCGGCGATGTGGGACTGTCCGCGGCGTGGACCGCGGTCGAGGAGACGACCGAGCGTCCGCCGCGTGAGGCCGGCGAGATCGTCAAGGACGAGGAGGGCTCGGGCGCCAGGGCGCTGGCTGACTTCCTCGCCGCCCAGAAGTTCATCTAGGCAAGTTCGTCCGAGTCATCCGACCCACAGATTACGGAGAGCGATTCAATGTCCGAGATCCTGGTGGTGGTCGACCACGCCGCCGTTCCTGAGGGTGTGGCGATCAAGAAGCCAACGTACGAGATGCTCACGCTCGCGGCGCGCATAGGCGAGCCGTCGGCGGTGTTCATCGGTCCGAAGGCCAAGGGGGCGGAGGTGGCCGATGCGGTCAAGAGGTACGGCGCGCAGAGGGTGTACGTCGTCGACGACGAGGGTCTGCAGGGATACCTGGTGGCACCGAAGGCCGAGGCGCTCCAGCAGCTCGTGGAGAAGACCTCGCAGTCCGGTGGCGTGGGCGCGGTACTGATCGCCTCATCCGCCGAGGGCAAGGAGGTCGCGGGCCGGCTCGCGATCGCAACCGGCTCCGGGCTGATCACCGACGCCATCGACATCGAGGCCGGAGACGACGGCCCGGTGACCACCCAGTCGGTGTTCGCCGGCAGTTACACGGTCAAGGCCAGGGTCACTCGGGGCACCCCGATCATCACCGTCAAGCCCAACTCCTTGGTGCCGGTGGAGGCCGACGGCGCCGGCCAGGTCGAGGAGGTGGCCGTCACCGTGTCCGAGGCCGCCCAGGGTGCCCGGATCGTGGCCTCCCAGCCTCGGGCCGCCACCGGCCGCCCCGAACTGACCGAGGCCGCGATAGTGGTCTCCGGCGGCCGCGGCACCGGCGGCGACTTCGATCCGGTCGAGGACCTCGCCGACGCCCTCGGCGCGGCCGTGGGCGCCTCGCGGGCCGCGGTCGACTCGGGCTGGAAGCCGCACAGCTACCAGATCGGCCAGACCGGAAAGACCGTCGCCCCCCAGCTCTACTTTGCCGCCGGGATCTCCGGCGCCATCCAGCACCGCGCAGGCATGCAGACCTCGAAAACCATCGTCGCGGTGAACAAGGACGAGGAGGCCCCGATCTTCGAGCTCGTCGACTTCGGTGTCGTGGGCGACCTCCACACGGTCCTCCCCGCCGTGACCGAGAAGGTCAGGCAACGCAAGGGCTGACGCGTGCACAAGATATGGGCGACGGTGGCCTGGCACCGCTTGTTGGACGAGATGGCCCCCGAGCCGGTGTTTCCAGCAGTGACGGGAAGAAGGACCGGGTGCGGACCGAAGTCGGCGTCCTGTACCTGGAACAGCACCGGATGGCCATTTCCGACGATCCCGACCAGCGAGTGATCATCCACGTGCCGGATCCCGGCAGCGACAGCCTGGACCGGATGCGGCGACTTGCGGAACAGGCCACAGCTGATCCACTAGCGACGAACGGCCGCGCGTAGGCTCGCCAGCGCCGTCTTCTCGATCCGCGATCTGTGAGGGATGTCGTGTCAGGGGCGGGCGCCTACGCCGAGGGCGTTCCGATAGGCCCGTTCGTCGTCGTCCTCGAACACGGTGAACACCACGCGGTCGAACCGGCCGGGATGCGCTGCGATCCAGTCCGCGACGGTGTACAGCGCAACCAGTGCGGCTTCCTCCTTGGGGTAGCCGAACACGCCGGTGCTGACAGCGCAGAAGGCGAGGGTGCGGATGGTCTCCACCTCGGCGGCGAGGTCCAGGCATGCCCGGTAGGAGGAGGCGAGCGCCTGTGCGTCATGGGCGTGCGGACGGCCCTGGATGACAGGGCCGACGGTGTGCAGGACGTACCGGGCCGGAAGGTGGTAGCCCCGGGTGATCTTGGCCGTACCGGTGGGTTCGAGGGCTCCTTGCGCCGTGATGATCGTGTGGCAGTCGTCGCGCAGGTGAGGCCCGGCGGCGTTGTGGATGGCGTTGTCGATACAGGGGTGCAGAGGGCGGAAGCAGCCGAGCAGTTGACTGTTGGCGGCGTTGACCACGGCGTCGGCGGCCAGCGTGGTGATGTCTCCCCGCCACAGCACGGCCTCGGCCGCGGCCCGGAAGGCCGTGCCGTGGAACTCCTCTTCGATCGTGGGCAGTTCAAGTGCCGAGACGGCGGGCCGAAGGCTCCGCTCCGTGCCGAGGAGCGCGTCCAGCTCCCGGTCCGCTCCCTCCGGCAGCGGACCGGGATCACGTACGGTCAGCAGGGCCCGCAGCACCCGGCGGGCCGTGTCGGCGTCGGCATCGGTGAGGTGCCTCAGTGAGTCGGACTGCAGGCCGAGCCGGGATACGGCCGGATCGGCGCTGAGCAGGTGCAGTGCTGAGCGCACATGGGCGTCCAGCCGAGCGGCCGTGGCTGGGGCCGCCGTGGGGAGGAAGGGCTCGTCGAGCGCGACGGCCGTTCGGTAAGCGGTCAGGGGCAGTGCGGAGCGCTGTGTCTCCGTCGCGGCGGTGGCATCGGACTCGGCGCGGATCGGGATCATCAACGGCTCCGGGTGGGGCGGGTGAACGAGGTGTGCCGATGACCCGGCCCCGCGCGTCGGTGCGCGCAGGGCCGGGTCATCGGCAGGTGGATCACGTCTCTTTGAGTGTGCCGACGCACAGCTCGCCGATCCGGCCCTCGGGGTGTCGTAGGTCCAGAAGGCGTGGACCGTAAGGGAGTTGAGGTTCACCGCGTGGGTGACGGTCATGCCGGACTTCTCCAGCCAGCCGAGGAGGAAGACGCCAGGGGCGCCTGCGGCCGCGTGCAGCGTGACGTCCTCGCTCGCGCCGGTGTGGGGTACGTCTTTCAGGCGTAGGCGTGGTTGCCCATGCCTGTGCGCTCCGTCGGTGCGTTCGGTGATCCGGCGTCGTTCGGACTGGTCAGAACAGGCCGTTGCCGTGCGGCAGTTCGGCCGGGATGGGCGCGACGACGTCCCAGTGCTCGACGATCTTGCCGTCCACGACGCGGAAGAGGTCGTAGTAGGCGACGGGCACACCGAACTCGCCCTCGGACTGCGTCAGGACGAACTCGCCCTCGGCGATGACCTTGTGGACCTTCTTGTAGACGAGGTTCTTGCCCTGCTCGCCCCACTTGGCCACGGCCGCCCCGAAGCCGTCGAGACCGTCGCCGGCCTCGGGGTTGTGCTGGTCGTAGGTCTCGGTGGAGATGTAGTCGGTGAGCACCGAGTAGTCGGCGCCGACGAGGACCTTCTCGGCGAACTCGGCCACCAGGGCACGGTTGGCGTCGGTCTTGTCGGTCTCGGTGACCGCCGCAGGGCCGTCGGTCTGGGACCGGCCGGAGACGGTGTCCCTGACCTCAGGGGTCAGGGCGTCCCAGTGCTCGGCCAGCCTGCCGTCGGCGTCGACGCGGAAGATGTCGAACCCGACGAGCGGGGCCGGACCGAAGCCGTGGTAGGTGCCGTGCAGGACGACCAGGTCGCCGTCGGCGATGACCCGGGCGCCTTCGTAGCGGAAGTCCTCGCCCAGGCCGGCGACCAGTCCGCGGAGGGCCTCGGGGCCGTCGGCGGCGAGCGCGCTGTGCTGCTTGTAGTCTGCGGCCACCCAGCGGTCCACGGCGGAGGGGTCCTTGTCGCCGAACAGCTCGGCGGCGGCCTGAAGGACGGTGTTCTTCGCGTTGCTCATGACTGTCTTCCTTGCTTGGGGAACCTGGCCAGGTGGACCAGTGGTCCGGCGGCGATGTGTTCAAACTATGCGTACGGCAGCCAACTGATCGGCAGAAATAGCGACTCCTGATAGTCAGAAAGCGACAGCCTTTGGGTTGAGGGTGTCGGGCGCTACCAGGGTGCGGCTGGCTGCTCGTCGTCCGGCAACCGCCCCGCCGGTACGGGACGACCAGAAGGGGACGACGGGCAACTCGCTGTCGTCTTCGGTGTCACCGCGGATCAGGCGCCCGTTGAGCAGCAACCGGGGTGGTGCCTCGGTCCGGGTGGCACCGGAGTCGCGGAGGATGAAGGGGGCGCAGTAGCCGGGTTGGCCGTGCGCGCAGCCCCTGCCGGTCGGCGGGCAGGGGCCCTGCCGTGCGGGTCATCCCTCTGCGGAGCGGACGACCTCGGCGAGGGGTGTGGCGGGGTGGCCGGTCAGGCGGGGCACAGCGTCGCTGACGCCGTCGAGTTCACCGTGCGCGATGGCCGTGTAGGTGGACACCCAGGCGTCCAGCTGCCACGACGGAGCGGCATAGGAGGCACGGGAGGCGTAGGCCTCCTCGACCGTCTCCTGCTGGTAGGTGACGGTGTGTCCGAGCTGCTCGGACAGGATGACGGCCGCTTCGTCCAGCGTCAGGGACTCCGGCCCGGTCAGGTCGTAGGCGAGGCCCGCATGGTCGTCGGGCCGGGACAGCACCGCGGCGGCGGCGTCGGCGATGTCGTCCTGGCTGACGAACGCGGCGCGTCCGTGCCCGGCCGGGCCGCGGATGACGCCGTCCTCGCCGACGAGGTCGGGGACGAACTCCGCGTAGAAGTTGTCCCGGAGGAAGGTGTACGCGAGGCCGCTCGCACGGATGTGCTGCTCCGTGTGGAAGTGGTCGCGTGCCAGGGTGAAGGTGGCGTCGGGGGCGGCGCCGTAGAAGGAGACGTACACCAGGTGCCGGACACCCGCCTCCGCGACGGCATCGACGAACGCCTTGTGCTGTGCGAGCCGGTCGGCGTTCTCGGAGGCGGAGACCATGAAGACGGTGCGGGTGCCGACGAGGGCCTCCCGCACGGCGTCCTGGTCGGCGTAGTCGCCTTGCATCGCCACCGAGCCGGGAAGCCGTGGAGCGCGTGCCGGGTTGCGGGCCAGGAGTTTTTGCGGGACGCGCCGCTCGGCCAGTCGCCGGGCGACGCGCCCGCCGAGCCGGCCGGTGGAGCCGGTGACGGCGATCGCGGGGACGGATGTCTCGGATACCTGGGACATGGTGACTTCTCTTCCTGTGGTGGCGGAGGCGCGCTGCCGCCGGATGTCAGGGATCGAGCCCGTCGAGGAGCCGGTCAGCTCGGAGGGGAACGGACAGCGCTCGTTCGCCGAGGTCCGAGGGGACGACGGGATGGTCGGGATTGATCCGGACGAGGCGGGCCCGTGGGGTCTGGCGCACCAGGTTCTCCATGGGGAGGCGAATCACGCCGGGAGTATTGAATCCGGCCCCGATTTCCAGCACGAGCAAGGTGCTGTCCGTGGGCGCGTCGTCGAGCCACTGCACCAGCCGCCGACCCGCGGGCAGGTAGGCGTCGTCGACGAACTCTGGACCGACACGGACGTTGGGAAAGACGTCAGCGCCGCAGCGGGGGCAGCACGGCAGGGCCGCCGGATCGGTCACCCGACCGGTGTCGCGGTTGTACGTGGCGAGGACCGCGTCGAGGAACGGTCTGCTGGGCCAGGTGTCCCGCGAGCAGGGGACCGTGCACTGGAGATGGCCGTAGTCGCCCTGCGGGGTGAAGATCCGGTCCGCCTCGAAGCCGTTGCGGGCGAAGAGGGCGTCGACGTTGGACGTCATCACCCAGTGGTCGCGCTCGCCGACCAGCTCCCTCAGCTTGCGGTAGAGGGGATTGGGTCGGGGATCGTAGCGGATGTCGTCGATGTGGACGGCCCAGTAGCCCCACATCATGTCCCGAGGCAGGGGCACGCCGAGCAGGTAGCGCGAACGCAGGCCGAGCCGGTACAGCGCCGGGAACAGTTCCCTGAAGCGTTCGGTGTCGCCGTAGTCGTAGCCGGCGGCAGCGCTCAGGCCCGCGCCGGCCGCGATCAGGACCCGGTCGGCCTCCTCCACCCAAGCGCGGATCGTCTCGCGTGGCGGTGCGGTCGAGACGGGAGTGTTGTTCATGGTGCTCACGGCGCGCAGGTTCCTTCCAGTGCCACGGACATCCGGTGCGTGTACTCGTCGAAGGCCGTGGTCAGTTCCTCGACACGGGTCAGCGGTCCGCCCAGCCGATGGTGGTCTCCGCAAACGGTGGTGAGCAGCAGGGCCGGGTAGCTCTCCACGCTCAGGCGGCGGACGGAACGCAGTCCGACCGTTGCTCGCGCGCGTGTGACGGGTGCGGCGTATGCGCACGCCACGGCAAGGGGGCTCAGGCCCAGCTCGACGGCGAGCACTCGGTAGGTCGCCGGGTCCGACAGGCTCAGGCCGTCGATGAACCAGGCGTGCTGCATCGCTTCGAGCGTCCGCAGGGTGTCCGCGCCCGGCTGCGCCAGCAGGGCCTCCAGCCCCGTGGCCGCGTCGGTGGAATCCATCATCATGCTGCCTTCGGCGACCGTCCGCCGGTGTCCCTCACCGAAGTGGGCGCCGGTCAGTTCCGCGACGCGGGCACTCTCGCGCACCAGGTGGGGATGGGCCGAGACAGGCAGCGCGCGCGCTCCCCCGTACAGCCCGGCCGGCAGGACGCACAGGTCGACGCGGTCGGCACGGGCTTCGACGAAGGCCCGCAGGGTCGGGGCGAAGCCGTGACACCAAGCGCAGTAGGCGTCGAAGACGTACGTCAGCCCGACCCTCTCTCCTGTCGTCGCCACGTGCCGTCCTTTCCGATTTCCGCCAGGAAGACGTTCTGTTTCCGCAGCGGCATGACCAACGTACGAAGAGCGCGTACGGAAAGCCGGATAAACTTCCGACTGATGATGGCCAAAAACCGACACGACTCTGCGCGCGAGATCCCTGAGGTCGCGTTCGCCGCGCCTGCGGGCACTCCTGCCGGTGTGGAGGTCATGTCACTGGCGGAGCTACGGCGGCGCGTCTGCGAGCAGACCCTCGCCCGGCCCCAGCGCCCCGACTTCCATCATCTGCTCACGCTCACTGCGGGCAACCTCTGGCACGTCGTCGACTTCAACGGCTACGCCCTGCGGCCGGGCTCCTGGCTGTGGGTACGCCCGGGGCAGGTGCACCAGTGGGGCGACCTCACCAAGGCCGAGGGCACTCTGATCCTCTTCCAGCAGGACATGCTGGACCCGGCCACGGCGACCGTCGCCCGGGTCGACGATCCCCACGCACCGGTCATCATCACCCCCGTAGCTGACGATGCAGAGGCCGTGACCATGGCCGCGGAACACTTGAGCCGCGAGTTTCGCTCGCTCGGACACCTGCCTCTCGACGTGCACCTCGCGGCCCTGCGGCACCTCCTCGCCGTCCTCCTCCTGCGACTGGCCCATCTCACCGTCGCGGTCGGCAGCCCCGCTCCGGAGCCGGACGAGACCTACCTGCGGTTCCGTGACGCGGTCGAACGGCACTTCACCGCCACCCGCCGGGTGGAGGACTACGCCCGCATGCTCGGCTACTCGGGACGCACCCTCGCCCGGGCGGCCCTGGCGGGCGCCGGGCTTAGCGCGAAGGAGTTCATCGACCGCCGGGTCGTGCTGGAGGCGAAGCGTCTGCTGGCGCACGGAGACGAGAGCGCCGCCCAGATCTCGGACCGCCTCGGCTTCGTCACGCCCTCCCAGTTCAGCAAGTACTTCATGCAACGCACGGGCCGTTCTCCGATCGACTTCCGCAACGGGGTCAGGGGACGCCCCGAGGACCCGGGGCCATCGGCGGCCCTTGGCCAGGGGTAAAGGGCACCGCGCAGGAACGACCCTTGCGCATCACCCAAGCGAGCCTCACGACGAACGAGTCGTATAGCGATCCCCAATGACCGCTCAGTTCGCATCTCTCTGTCCGCAGCTGCCGTCGCACTCGCGGCGGGCACGGTGATCGTTCCCTCCGCGTTGGCCACGCCCGAGCACGAGATGCCGACGCGTTCGACGAGCCGGCTGTCCGCCCAGGAACTGCGCAACCAGGAGGCCGCTGTGGCCCTGCTGGACCAGGCCTTCAACCAGCACCGGCCGGGCAAGGCCGCTGAGAAGTACATCAGCGCCGACACCTACATCCAGCACAACCCGAACTTCGGCAACGGCCGCGACGCCTTCGTCGCCGGTGTCACGGGCTACCTCCAGCAGTTCCCGGACGCCTCACTGGCTTTCAAGCGGACTGTCACCCAGGGCGACCTCGTGGTCGTGCAGGGCTTGGCGAAGACGTCGGCCGAGGACCGCGGCACGGTCGAGGTGGACACCTTCCGCTTCGACCGGAACGGCAGGGTCATCGGGCACTGGGACGCCCTCCAGGCGGTCGCGGACAAGAGCGCCAACGGCAACCCGCAGGTCTGACCCGCCAGGACCGTCGCAACGCCCGCACCTCCATGGGGAAGGTGCGGGCGTTCTGCGCGGTGCCTGGGCGGACGGATCAGAAGGGGTAGTGGGCCTGCTGGGTCGCGATCGTCACCCAGCGGGTGCTGGAGAACGCCTCGATACCCCACCGTCCACCGAACCGGCCATAGCCGGAGGCCTTCACGCCGCCGAAGGGCGCGTGGGGCTCGTCGGCCACGGACTGGTCGTTGATGTGCACGATGCCCGTCCGGACCCGACGGGCGACGCTCAGCCCGTGGGTGGCGTTCTCGGTGATGATTCCGCAGGTCAGACCATGGTCGGTGTCGTTGGCGACGGCCACGGCGGTGTCGTCGTCGCCGAACGTCTCGACGACGCAGACCGGCCCGAAGGCCTCCGCGTAGTACAGGTCCGCCTCCTTGGGAACGCCGGTGAGCACGGTCGCCGCGTGCACCGCGCCCTCCGGCCGCCCGCCGCCCGTGAGCACGGTGGCGCCCTTGGCGACCGCGTCCTGCACCAATGCGGCGACGCGCTGTGCGGCGGAGGCGGTGACCAGCGGGCCCACCACGGTGTGCGGATGGGCGGGGTCCCCGGCCTGGAGGGAGGCGACCTTGGCGGTGAACTTCCGGGTGAACTCCTCGGCCAGCGACTCGTGTACGAGGATGCGGTCGCCGGACATGCAGATCTGCCCGGAGTTCATGAACACGCTGAAGGTGACGGCGTCGACGGCGTAGTCCACGTCCGCGTCGTCCAGGACGATCACCGCGTTCTTGCCGCCCAGTTCGAGCACGGCCGGCTTGAGGTGGTTCGCCGCGTGGGTGCCAATGATCCGGCCGACCCCGGTGGAGCCCGTGAAGTTCACGGCACGCACCCGGGGATCGGCGATCAGCACCTCGGCGATCTCCGCCGCGTCCTCGCGGGCGTTGGTGACCACGTTGAGCACACCGTCGGGCAGTCCCGCCTCGCGCAGCACGTCCGCGACGAGCAGTCCGCAGGCGATGGGCGCGTCCTCGCTGGGCTTGACGACGACCGTGTTGCCGACAGCAAGCGGCGCCGCCACGGCCCGGACACCGAGAATGACCGGAGCGTTCCACGGCGCGAACGCCGCGACCACGCCCAGCGGTTCCCGCACGGCCAGGCCCAGCGCGCCTTCCTCCTGCGCGCTGAGTACCTCACCGCGCGGAGCGGTGATCGCGGCGGCCGCCTCCCGCAGGATGTTCGCCGCCAGCGCCACGTTGAAGAATGCCCAGGGGCGGGTGCCGCCGGCCTCGTGGGCCATGATCTCGGCCACCTGCTCGGCGCGGGCGTCCAGCAGATCCGCCGCCTTGAGGAAGATCGCGCGGCGGGCGAAGGGCGCGAGCGCGGCCCATTCGGCGAACGCCGCGTCGGCGGCGTCCACGGCCCGGGTCACATCCTCCGGCCCGGCTGCGGCGACGGTCGCGTAGACCTCGCCGGTGTAGGGGCTGATGTCCTCGGCGGTGCGGCCGGAGAGGGCGGGTACGTCCTTGCCGCCGATGAAAAGTTCACGGGTCAGAGACATGAAGGGGCTTCTTTCGGTACGGGGCAGTCGCGGCAGCGCCACGGGGCGTGCGGTCTCAGGCGGGCATGCGGACGATCGGCTTGATGACGTCGCCGGCGTACGACGCCTGAAGCGCCTGCTCGATCTGGTCGAAGGCGAACCAGGAGACGAGGCGTTCCATGGGGAAGCGGCCCTGGCGGTACAACTCGATGAGCGCGCCGATGAGTTGGGTACTGCGGCCGCCGCCGCCGAGGACGCCGACGATCCGCTTGCCCCACAGGGTGGTGAGGTGGTCGAGGGTGAACTCGGCTCCCGCCGGAGCGCCGCCGATGAGCGCGCAGGTGCCGAGCATGCCGACCGAGTCGGCGGCCTGGCGGACGACGGAGATGATGCCGGTGCACTCCAGGGCGTTGTCGGCGGGCCCGCCGCAGATGTCGTGAACGGCGGCGACGGGGTCCGTGTCGGCGGCGTTCACGGTGTGGGTGGCGCCGAGTTCCGCCGCCAGCTCCAGCCGGGAGGCGTGCCGGTCGACCGCGATGATCGTGGTCGCGCCGCTGTTGCGGGCCGCCATGACGGCGGCGAGCCCCACCGAGCCGGTGCCGTAGATCACGAGGCTGGAGCCGGTCTGCGGGCGCAGCGTGTTCAGCACGGCGCCCGCGCCGGTGGACAGCCCGCAGGCCAGGGGTCCGAGCAGGTCGAGCGGAACGTCGTGTGGGACCTTCACCAGGCTGTTGGCCCGAGTCAGGGAGTGCGTGGCGAACGACGACTGGCCGAAGAAGTGTCCGTGAAGGGCGCCCCCGTCCGGGCGGCGCAGGGCCGAGGCCCCGGTCCCCGGCCGGACTCCGCTGACGAGGAGTTCGCCGAGCCGGGCGCAGTAACGGGGCTCGCCCGCCAGGCAGTTGCGGCACTCGCCGCACCAGGGCCAGCCGATGACGACGTGGTCGCCCTCCCGCACCGACGTGACACCTGGACCCACTGCCGTCACGACACCGGCGCCTTCGTGGCCGAGCACCCCCGGGGTGGGGAAGGGAAGGTCACCGTGACGTGCCAGGCCGTCGGTGTGGCAGATGCCGGTGGCCGCGATCCGCACGACGACCTCGCCCGCTTCCGGGTCGTCCAGCTCGACGTCCTGGAGCTGGAACGGACCGTCCTGCTTCTCGAACACGGCGGCTTGTATACGCACGGCGGCCTCCCGGACACAGAGAACAGCTCTGTTCGCGCTGGTGAAGTTACGTCCACAGAACTGTGGCGGCGTGAGTCTGCGCCCGGTCCGGAGCCGGTGTCAATGAAATGAGTCCGCGTTGTTTCGTTTATAAAGACTAGCGTTTCAATTATTCAAACAACACCGGTGAGGCGGCTGTGCATCAAGCCTGCGGCCGATGACCGAGCCGGGTGGAGATTTCGGTGGTGGCGCGTCGCAAGGGGGCTTCGAGGCGCGACATGACGGATTCCACCGACGCATTCCACACCGTGAGGTGCACCGCGACGTTGACCGCGGCCACCACAGCGCCGGACCGATCCCTCACCGGCGCGGCCAGCGACCGCAGCCCGGGCGCGAGTTCCTCGTCGTTGAGCGCGAACCCGGTACGCCGGACCCGGGCCAGCGCCACCATGAGCTGCTCCCGTGCGGTGATCGTCTTCGGCCCCCGCCGGGCGAGGTCCGTGCGATCGACCAGGTCACGCAGCACGGCCGGCTCCTGGTATGCGAGCAGGACCTTGCCCATCGACGTGCAGTAGGCCGGAAGACGGGAGCCGACGTGCAGGTGGAGGCCCATGGCGTAGGTGCCCGCGCGACCGCTGCGCCGCCGGTCGACGTAGACGATGTCCGGGCCGTCGAGCACGGCCATGCTCACGGTGTAGCCGGTTTCGTCCGACAGGGCCTGCAGGAACGGCCCGGCGACGCGGGTGATCTCCATGGAGTTGATCGCCGCGAAACCGAGGTCGACGACCCGGGGGCCGAGGGAGTACTTCCGGGAGTCCGGATCCTGTTGCAGGTAGCCGAGTTTGGCGAGGGTCGCCACGTACCGGTAGGTGGTGCTGCGGTTGAGGCCGACCGTGCGCCCCAGGTCGGAAATGCCCAGCACGGGCCGGGTCTCGCTGAACGACGAGAGGATCAGCAGTCCGCGCTCCAGGGACTGGGAGAACCCCGCGGCCGCCGCCTTCGGGGGCGTCGCGGCGTCCTCGGCGGCGTCGGCTTCGAGAGGGGGTGGGGGCTCGTCGGATCCCGACGACGGCGTCCGTGAGGTCATGCCGCATGGTAGCGCCGAATGTTTCATCTACTAGAACGCCGCGTTGACTTTCGTGACAGCCACTCCTACGTTCCCCCCACCTTTGGTTCACCAGGAGGGCGAACATGCCTAAGTCTCCTATGTCCGAACCGTCTCCCGAACCCAGCAGACGTCAGATTCTGCGTACGGCGGGACTCGGTATGTCCGGACTTGCCCTGGCAAGTCCGCTGCTCGCCGCCTGCAAGGTCGGCAGCGGCGGCAGCGGCGGCGGCAGCGGATCGGCCACGCTGAAGATCGGGTTCGTCAGCCCGCGCACCGGCGCCGCGGCCGGGTTCGGCGAGCCGGACGCGTACGTGCTCAGCCTGGCCCGCAAGGCATTCGCCGACGGCCTGACTATTGGCGGCAAGAAGTACCAGGTCAAGATCATCGACAAGGACGGCCAGTCCAACCCCCAGCGGGGATCCCAGGTGGCCAACGACCTGATCAACGCCGAGGGCATCGACCTGATGCTCACCACGTCGACACCGGAGACAGTCAACCCGGTCTCCGACGCGTGCGAGGCCGCTGGCGTCCCGTGCATTTCCACCGTCGTCCCCTGGGAGGCCTGGTACTTCGGCCGCGGAGGCAAGCCGGACCAGAAGCAGGCCTTCCAGTACACCTACCACTTCTGCTTCGGCGTCGAGCAGTTTCACCAGGCGTACACGCATCTGTGGCCGCAGGTGAAGACGAACAAGAAGACCGGCGTCATGTGGCCCAACGACTCCGACGGCAACGCCATCCGGCAGGCACTCGGGCCGCTGCTGAAGAAGGACGGCTACGACATCGTCGACCCCGGCGCCTACACCGACGGCACCAACGACTACTCGTCGCAGATCGCCAGGTTCAAGGCCCAGAACTGCGAGATCTTCAACACCTTCCCCATCCCCTCCGACTTCGCCACCTTCTGGCGGCAAGCGGCGCAACAGGGCTACAAGCCCAAGATCGTGCAGGTCGCCAAGACGGGCCTGTTCCCCTCCCAGGTCGAGGCGCTGGGTTCCATAGGCATAGGCATCGCGGGCGGCGCCTACTGGACCCCGACCTTCCCCTACAGTTCCTCCCTCACCAAGATCTCGTCCAAGGACCTCGCCGACGGCTACCAGAAGTCGTCCGGCAAGCAGTGGACCCAGCAACTCGGTGCCAGCCTCGCCCTGTTCGACGCCGGCGCGGCCGCCCTCCAGGCCGCCACCGACCCCCAGGACAAGAAGGCCGTCGCCAAGGCGATCGCCGGTCTCGACGTGCAGACCCCGGTCGGCAGGCTCCAGTGGGGCAAGGGACCCAACGCCAACGTCGTCGCCACCCCCATCCTCGGCGGCCAGTGGGTGCAGGCGGCCCCGGGCAGTCCCTACAAGCTGGACTTCGTCCTGTGCGAGAACTCCAGCGACCCCAACGTCCCCGTCGCCGCGCGACTACGCCCCTACACCTCATGAGCGCCGTGAGCACCCCGGCAGCCGACCCCATGAGGACGCAGGACCTCCCGCACGTCCTCGTCGGGGCCGGCCTGACACTGAACTACGGTGACCTGCGCGTCCTGGACGGCGTCGACTTCCGCGTCGGCGCCGGCGAAGCTGTCGGCATCGTGGGCCCCAACGGCGCCGGGAAGACCACCCTGTTGAACGCCCTGGCCGGATCGGTCACACCGGACCGGGGCACCATCCACCTCGACGGCCACGACGTGACGTCGATGCGGCCGGAGCTGCGGTGCCGTCAGGGGATCGGCCGGGCATTCCAGATCCCGCGCCCCTTCGGCGGGATGACCGTCCTGGAGAACGTCCTGGTCGGCGCCTCGTACGGTACCCGGCTGTCGCGGCGCGCGGCCCACCAGCGGTGCGTCGACGTCCTGGAACTGTGCGATCTGATCGACCTCGCCAACCGGCGCGCCGAGAGCCTTGGCCTGCTGCACCGCAAACGGCTAGAACTCGCCCGCTCCCTGGCGACCGACCCGCGCGTCCTGCTCCTCGACGAGATCGGCGGCGGCCTCACCGACGCCGAGGCCGCCGAACTTGTCGGCACCATCAAGCAGTTGCGGACCCTCGGCGTCAGCATCGTGTGGATCGAGCACATCGTCCACGTACTGGTGCAGGTCATCGACCGCCTGGTGTGCATGGACGCCGGACAGGTCCTCGCCGAGGGCGAGCCCCAGGCAGTCCTGCGCGACGCGCATGTCGTCGACGCCTACCTGGGAAGGGGCAGCCATGGCTGACCTGCTGCACATCTCCCGCCTCGACGCCCGCCACGGACTCCTCCCGGCGGTACGGGACCTGTCGCTGACGGTGGCGAACGGCGAGGCCGTCGCTCTCGTCGGCGCCAACGGGGCGGCAAAGTCAACCTTGTTGCGCACCGTGGCCGGGGCCCACCCGGCCGCCGGGGGAACCGTCGTCTTCGACGGGAACGACATCACCGGCCTGCCCGCGCACCGACGCGTGGCGCGTGGCCTGGTCCTCGTCCCCGAAGGTCGCAAGCTCTTCCCCGACCTCACCGTGGAGGAGAACCTGCTCGTGGCCGGCCGACGCGCCAGGCCCGGGCCATGGAGCGTCGACACCGTCCTGGACGCCTTCCCCCTCCTGCGGCCGATCCGCCACAAGCGGGCGGGCAGCCTGTCCGGCGGCCAGCAGCAGGCCACCTCCATCGGCCGCGCCCTGATGACCAACCCCAGGCTCCTGCTGGTCGACGAGGTCTCGCTCGGCCTCGCACCGGTGGCCGTCGACTCCGTCTACGAGTCGCTCACGGCACTCATCGCCGACGGCGCCACCGTCGTCCTGGTCGAGCAGGACCTCAGCCGCGCGATGTCGGTTGCGGACCGTGTGGTCTGCATGCTCGAGGGCCGCGTCGTCCTCGACGCCCCCGTCGGCGAGATCACCCGCGACCAGGTCACCGACGCCTACTTCGGCCTCGGCCGCCTCGGCACGACCTCCGCCCCCGTCGACACACCGGCGGCCCACCCCACCCCGGAGCGGACATGAGCTGGATCAACGCCATCGTCCAAGGCCTCTTCCTCGGCGGCCTGTACGCCCTCTTCGCCTGCGGCCTGTCCCTGCTGTTCGGCGTTATGCGCATCATCAACCTCGCCCACGGCGACCTCGCCGTGCTCGGCGCGTTCGGGGTCTGGTGGGTCTCCGACCGGGCCGACGTGTCACCGTTCCTGGCGCTGCTCGCGGTCCTCCCGGTGATGCTCGCCCTCGGCTACGCGCTCCAGCGCACCGTCCTGGCCCGCAGTCTGCGCGGCGGAGAACTCACCCCACTGCTGACGACCTTCGGACTCGCCATCGTCCTGCAGAACGCCCTGCTGCAGATCTTCTCCCCGGACGTGCGCTCCCTGGGCCCGTCCGTGGGCTCACTGTCGACCGGCAGCTGGAAGATCACCGACCAGCTGTCCGTGCCCTACCTCGGCGCGCTGATCCTCGCCGTCGCCGTCGCGGTCCTGGGCGCACTCCAGTTCCTGCTGCAACGCACCGGCTTCGGCCGGGAGATGCGCGCCACCGCCCAGGACCCCGACACCGCCGCGCTCGTGGGCATACCGGCGGCGTCCGTCTACGCCCGAGCCGCCGCGATCGCCGTCGCGGTCGCCGCCCTGGCCGGCACCTTCCTGGCCGTCCACTCCACCTTCGACGCCTCCAGCGGCCCCACCCAGCTCATCTTCGCCTTCGAAGCGGTCGTCATCGGCGGCCTGGGATCCCTGTGGGGCACGCTGGCCGGCGGCGTCGTCCTCGGCATCGCCCAGACCCTCGGCGCCCAGATCGACCCGCAGTACTCGATCCTCGCCGGGCACCTGGTCTTCCTCGTCATCCTGGCCGGCCCCCGCGGCCGGTTCATCGCCACCCGGAGAGCCCCCGCATGACCACAGCAGCCGCCCCCGCCCCGCCCGGCGCATGGTCCGTCCAGCGCGCCGGCCTGGCGTCCCGCATAGGTTCCAGCGCGCTCGTCCTCGTCGCGATCGCCCTCTTCGCCGTCCCCCAGGTCCTCAGCGCGAACGTCGTCCAGCAGCTCACCAGCCTGCTGATCTTCCTCATCCTCGCCGTCATGTGGAACGCACTGGCCGGATACGCCGGGCTCGTCTCGGTCGGCCAGCAGGCCTTCATAGGGTTCGGCGCGTACGGCACGATCTACCTCACCCAGCGCGGCATACAGCCCTACCTCGCTGTCGTCCTGGCATCCCTCGCCTCCGCCGTGCTCGCGGCGGTGCTCTCCCTGCTCGTCCTGCGGCTGCGCGGCGGCCAGTTCGCCGTGGGCACCTGGGTCGTCGCCGAGGCGATCGCCCTGTTCGTCATGCTCGACCAGAGCCTCGGAGGCGGAACCGGCGTCTCCCTACAGGGGCTGAGTGGCTACGCCCCCGAAGTGCGCCGCGCCTTCACCTACTGGCTCACCCTCGCCTTCGCCGTCCTCCTCCTCGTCCTGCTCTTCCTCCTGCTGCGGCACCGCACCGGAGCGGCTCTGCAGGCGATCCGCGACGACGAAGACGCCGCCGCCTCGCTCGGCGTGCGCGTCAGGCCTCTCAAGCTCATGCTGTTCGTCCTAGCCGGCTTCGGATGCGGTGCCGCGGGCGCCCTCACCCTCGCCAACACCCTGTTCATCCAGCCTCAGTCGATCTTCGGCGTGCAGTGGTCGGCCTACATGATCTTCATGGTGCTGGTCGGCGGCATCGGCACCTTCGAGGGACCGATCATCGGCGCCGTCCTCTTCTTCACCGTGCAGTACTTCCTCGCCGACCAGGGAGCCTGGTACCTCATCGGACTCGGCCTGACCGCCGTCGCCTTCGCCCTCTTCCTCCCACGCGGCCTGTGGAGTCTGCTGAACGGCCGGCTGCACGTCCAGTTGCTACCCGTCGGTTACCATCTGCGACGGCAGGGGGCTCCGCCCCGGTCGTCGAAGAGGGAGACTTGACCAGGTGAACGTTCCTGACCCCGCGGCGACGGACGCAGACCGACCGGATCTCCCGGTCACGGTGCGCCACCACATCGGCGGCGAGTGGACCGACCCGCTGGGCGGAGGAACCTACTCCGACCACGACCCCTGGACCGGATCCGTCATGGCGACGGTCGCCGCCGGCGACGCCGAGGACACCCGCCGGGCGGTGGACGCCGCCCAGGCGGCCTTCGCCGGATGGGCCGACACGCCGCCGGCCCAGCGACAGGGAATCCTGCTGCGCGCGGGCGACATCCTCGACCGCCGTCGCGCGGAGGTCATCGAACTGCTGACGAGAGAGACGGGGTGCGGCCGCCACTACGCGACGGTCCAGCTCGACTTCAGCGTCTCGCTGCTCCGCCAGGCCGCCGGAATCCCTTACACCGCTGTGGGACAGGTGCTGCCCTCGGACATCCCCGGCACCCGAGCCCTCGCCGTCCGCCAACCGGTCGGAGTCGTCGCGGCCATCGCCCCGTGGAACGCCTCCCTGGTCCTGTCCGGTCGCAGCATCGTGGGGCCCATCGCCGTCGGCAACACGGTGGTCCTCAAGCCGTCCGAGGAGTCCCCCCTGACCGGCGGCACGCTCTGGGCGGAGATCTTCGGTGAGGCCGGACTCCCTCCGGGCGTCCTCAACGTGATCACCCATGCCCCCGGGGGCGCCGGCGCCATAGCGGAGACGCTCCTCTCCCATCCCTCGGTGCGCCGCGTCAACTTCACCGGCTCCACGCCCACCGGCCGCCGCCTCGCCGAGACGGCAGGCCGCCACCTCAAGCGCATCGTCCTCCAGCTCAGCGGCCAGAACCCGCTCCTCGTCCTCGCCGACGCCGACCTGTCCTACGCGGTCGACGCGGCGATCTACGGCGCGTTCGTGCACCAGGGACAGGTGTGCATGTGTGCCCGCCGCATCTACGTCGAGCGGCCCATAGCGGAGGAGTTCACCCGCCTCTTCACCGAGAAGGCGGCGGCGCTGCCCGTCGGCGACCCGCACGATCCACGCACCGTGGTCGGACCAGTGATCAACAAATGGGCACTGTCCCTCCTGGACCGCCGCGTCGAGGAGGCCGTTTCGATGGGCGCCCGCCTGCTGACCGGGGGAGTGGCCCAGCCGCCGTGCTACCCGCCCACCGTCCTGACCGACGTCCCCGAGGACGCCGAACTCGCCTTCGACGAGACCTTCGGCCCGGTCGTGATCCTGGAGACGGTCGACGACGCAGACCACGCGGTGCAGCGCGCGAACGCCTCCCGCTACGGGCTTACCGCAGGTGTCTTGACCAGCGACGCCCATCGCGGACTGGACATCGCCCGCCGTCTGGAGGCAGGGATCGTGCACGTCAACGACCAACCGGTCAACGACGAGCCCAACATGCCCTTCGGCGGAGTGAAGGAGAGCGGCTGGGGCCGCTTCGGCACGGGCTTCGCAGCCGAGGAATTCACCGAACTCCGCTGGATCACCCTGCGCGGGGAACCCCGCGACTTCCCGTTCTGACGGGCCTGCGGCAGATTCGGCTGCTGACCGCCCTGGGGTGGGGAAGCCGGGCCGTAGGTCCGCGCCTTCCTTCGCCGAGCAGTGTAGGCGGAATTTTCGGGCTCCAGCGACGTAGGGCAACGGCTGGGGAACCGGCAGGTGCTCGCCATGACGATGTGGTTCTCCGCCTCCGCCGTCGGACCCACCCGCGCGAGGTCTGGCACATCGGAGATTTCCAGGCCGTCTGGCTGACCGCGTCGGTACAGGCGGGCTTCGCCCTCGGCGCGGCGGTCCTGTGCCGACTGGGCACAGGACTTCCTCGCAGGCGTGCACCCGTGGGTATGAAGATCGCGGCATCGTGGTTCGGTACACGAGGACGCGGGCTCGCGCTCCGCACGCTCGTCGGCGCGCTCGCCTCGATGCCTCACCGTCCACCGAACCGGCCGTAGCCGGAGGCCTTCACACCGCAGAAGGGGGCCTGAGGTTCGTCGGCCACGGACTGGTCGTTGATGTGGACGATGCCCGTCCCGACGCGATGGGCGACGCTCAGCCCGTGGGTGGCGTTCTCGGTGTTGACGGCCTGCGGCGGATCATGACGCGGCGTCCGGCCGGTCCGCGGGCGTACCCGAGGGCCGGCCGGACGCCGTTTGTCCGTCAGCCTCCGCTGGAGGCCGACCACTTCTGGTTGGAGGCGCCGGTGCAGCTCCACAGCTGGACCTTGGAGCCGTTGGCCGTTGCCGTGCCGGTCACGTCGAGACAGAGTCCGGACAGGTCGTTGGTGACGCTGCCGTCCGCGTGGAAGGTCCACTTCTGGCTGGAGCCGCCGTTGCAGTCCCAGGTGATGACCTTGGTCCCGTTGGTGGTGCCGTTCCCGGACGCGCCGAGGCACTTGCCCGCGATCTGGAGCTCACGGTTCGCCGAGTAGGTGTAGGCCTGGTTGGCGTTTCCGGACGTGCAGTCCCAGATGTACTGCTGGACGCCGTTGGCCGGGTTGCCGGTGTCGTCCAGACACCGGTTCGAGCCCTGGCCGACAATCTGGGCGGCGGCCGTCTGCGCGCCCCGCGTGAAGGTGACCGTGGCGTGCGAGGGGAGGGTGTAGGAGAACGATCCGGCGCTGTTCCAGGTGGTGGTGAAGGTGGTGGCGGAGGAGTTGTTGTTGTAAGCGACCAGTACCTCGCCGCCGTCGGGGTTCTTGTAGGCCTGGGCCCAGATGCCACCGCCGTCGCTGTAGCCGATGCGTGCCGCGCCGGGGACGACGAACTTCGAGAACTGGCCCAGCTGGTAGTAGTTGTTGGTGTAGGTGGCCTTGCCGGTCGACTGGTCGATGGTGACGAGGCCGGTGCAGTTGTCGCAGCCGACGCCCATCTTGGGGCCGCCGTTGGTGTCGAGCGCCAGGTTCCACAGCAGTGCGCCGTTGGCCCAGTTGAAGGTGGACTCCAGGGCGAGCTGGGCGGCGTTCATCGGGGCGATGCCGGGCCCGGTGGAGCACTCGCTTTCGTAGATCCGCTTGTCCGGGTAGGAGTTGTGGATGGTGGTCATTTTGCCGAGGTCGTTCTGGTAGCAGTGCCACGCCGTGCCGTACATCGCGTCGCGGGCCGTCTGGTTGCCCATCAGCGTGTTCGCGTAGGTGGTGTCCACGTGGTCGGCGTCCCCGCCGAGGATCTTCGTGTCGCTCAGGCCGGCCTGCTGAAGTGCCGGGGCGAGGTTGTTGGCGATGAAGTTCGCCTCGTCGCCCGCGGCCCACAGCATGGCGGAGTACGTGGATGGGGAGATCGTCGGCTCGTTCTGCGGGGTGATGCCCCAGACGTTGACGCCCTTGGCCTTGTACTCCTGGAGGAACTTGACGTAGTACTGCGCGAGCGGGCCGTACATGTCCGAGCGCAGGGTGCCGTTGCCCTGGCCGAGCATGGTGTTGGTGGTCTTCATCCAGGCCGGCGGGCTCCAGTCGTTGGCGAAGAGCTTCATCGACGGGTTGAGCGCCTGGGCCTGCTTGATGACCGGGATGATGTAGGCGTCGTCGTGCGCGGTGGAGAAGTTGGCGAGGCTCGGGTCGGCGACGCCGCCGTTGTCGTCGTAGGAGTACGTGGAGGGGTTGCTCGCGGGGGTCGCGGTGTAGTCGGAGGAGCCCATCGGCACCCGCATCAGCGACAGGCCGATGCCGGAGCCGCGGGTGAACAGGTCACGCATCACCCGGTCGCGGGTGGTGGCGTCGAGCTTGTTCTGCAGGAGGTAGGCCGAGGTGTCGGTGAACGCGGCACCGAATCCGTCGATGCTCTGGTAGGACTGCGTGTCGTCCACCTTCAGGTTCACGCTGCCCGAGGTCACCGGACCGAGCGCGATGCCCGGCTGCGGGGTCAGGGCCTGGCTCAGGTCCGACGTGGTCAGGGTCACGCCGATCGTGTCGCTCGCGGCCGACGCCGACGCCGGGGCCAGCACCGCCACTCCGCACGTGAGGGCAAGGGCCAAGGCGGCGCCCTGCGCGCTCAGTCCGCGGAGTGGATGTCTCATCTGCATGGGGGCGTCCTTCTTCACTTGGTGGTCAGGTCGTCTGCCCTCGGCGCGGGCCGGTCCGGAGCGGCTCTTCGGAACGATCGGCCCGCGCGGCACCGCACCGGGCCATGGGCTGTCGGGAACGGGTCGGACGGGGCTGATGGCCCACTGCGGGCTGGTGCGTTGCTCCGCCTGTCGGACCTGTTTGAGAAAACGTTTTTCTGCCGGGAAAGGTAGAAAGGTGAGACCCGTGAGTCAAGGGGTACGCACGGGTATCTTCGGTGCGGGCGCCGAGACAGGTCAGTAGTCGTCAGCGGGGTCATGCGAGTGCTGTCGGCCATTTAGGAAAAGGATTGCGCTTCTGTGTGCATGGCCCGGTGCGGACCGGGGTTCGGCGCCGCACCGGGCCATGGGCTCTCGGGAACGGGTCAGACGGGGCTGATGGTCCACTGAAGGTTGGTGCTGTTGCCCCAGTCCCACAGCTTGGTGACGGAGCCCTCGGAGACGTTGCCGCCGCCGTCGAGGCACTTGCCCGTGGTGCGGTTGACTATGTTGTACTGGCCGCCGCCGCGGTGCGTGATCTTCCACTGCTGGTTGGTGTGGCCGTTCCAGGCCAACTGCTTGCAGGTGGCGCCGTTGTTGGTGGCGCCCCAGCTGTCGGCGACCATGCCGTTGGTCCGGTTGACCAGCTTGTAGTAGCCGCCTCCGACCTCGACCGCCTGCCACTGGAGGTTGGCGTTGTCGAAATAGTGCCACTGCTTGAGGTCGGATCCGCCGGCGACGTTGCCGCCGCTGTCCAGGGCCAGCCCGTCGGTGTAGTTGATGATCTTGAGGTAGGTTGACGGGTTGAACTGCACCTTCAGCGAGGTGATCTTGTCGTTCTGGCCGGTGACCCGCAGGTCGGCGTTGTCGGCGGTGAACGTCCACTGGGTGCCGGTGAAGTTGTCGCTGGAGTAGGCGACGATCTGCTGGCCCGGGGCGAGCTTCAGGGAGGAGATGCTGAGCGCGGGCATCCCATGCAGGTCGAGCTGGTCGGCGGTGTAGTCGCCCAGGCCGAGCGGGGCGGAGGACCCGCTGTAGTTGACGTCTGTGAAGACCAGGGCACCGTCGACCGGCTGCAGCGTGGGGATCTGGCCGGAGAAGGTCAGCTTCAGCACGTACATGGGGGCGGAGAACGGCGCTGACGACGGCAGGGTGACCTTGAGTCCGGACGCGTCCTGGGTGCGGTTCGGCAGGTCGATGTAAGTGCCGGCCGTGCTGTCCAGCAGCTTCACCGAGGTCAGCGAGCCCAGGTTGATGCGACTGGAGCTGAGCGTCTTGATGGTCAGCGAGCTGCCGGGATAGCCGAGCACCGTGGCATACAGGACGGTGTTCGTCTTGTTGCGGGTGAAGCGGATGTCCTGGGCGGTGCCGGCGCTCGGGTTTATGAAGGTGCCGCCGCCCATCTTCGTCGGTCCCTCGCCGTAGGCGGTCCAGGCTCGGGTCGAGTACACCGACTCACCGAAGCGCTTCAGGTAGTCGCCGATGCCCAGGAGGATGTCGCGCTGGCCCTGGGGGATGGTGCCGTCGGCCTTCGGCGCGATGTTGAGCAGGACGGTGCCGTTCTTGCTGACCCGGTCGATCATGGCGTGCAGCAGCAGCTGTGCCGTGTAGTAGCCGATGCCCTCGGTGTAGCACCAGCTGGTGCTGGAGACGCTGTCGTCGGTCAGCCAGTAGGGGGACGTGATGTCGGCGGGGCCGCCGCGCTCGTAGTCGAAGACCTCGCCGTGGCTGTTGAACGCGTCCTTGTAGGTGGCGATGACTTCCCGGCCCCAGGAGTTGGCCTGGTTGTAGTAGTAGGAGAGGAAGTTCAGCAGCTGGGTCTCGGCGATCTGGTCCAGGTGGACGTCCTGGTAGATGATGTCCGGCTTGGCCAGGTCGATGACTTCCTTGAGTTTGTCGTACCACAGCTGGTCTTCCGTGGTCTTGTCGAGCTGTCCGTAGAGCTTCTTCAGGCTGGGGTCGGACTGTGCCGGGACCGCCTGGTAGTAGCCGAGGTAGTTGTAGGCGTGGTGCATCGACACCAGCAGCTTGAGGTTCTTCGCGCGGACGGCGTCGGTGAACAGCTGCAGCAGGTTGAGCTTGGGACCCTTGTCGACCGAGTTCCACTCGTTGACCTGGCTGTTCCACATCGAGAAGCCGTCGTGGTGCTCGGCGACCGGACCGGCGAACTTCGCCCCGGCGTCCACGAACAGCTGCGCCCACTCGTCGGGGTCGAAGTTGCCGCCGGCCGACTTCAGCTTGGGCGCGAACTGGGTGAAGTTGCCCGCCTTGTCGTTCGCTCCGTTGATGAAGTTGTGGTACGGCCACACTGAGGGGTCGCCGTACGTGGCGACGTGGTGCTGGTTCACCTTGCTGCCGCCGAAGTACATGTTCCGCGGGTACCACTCGCTGTCGTAGGCGGGGACGCTGAAGACACCCCAGTGGAAGTAGATGCCGAACTTGGCGTCCTGGAACCACTCGGGAGACGCCGGGTGCTGGTTCACCGAGTCCCAGGTGGGGGTGTACGTGGCCGGACCGGCGGCCAGGGCGGGGCTCGCACCGAAGAGACCGCCGGCGACCGCGGCCGCCGCTATGGCCGTGGTACCGGCCAGGAACTGTCGTCTGTTGATCGCTCTCGACATTGAGAGACCTCCAAGGCAGCTGAAGTGTTCCGATGGTTGACCGTGTGCAGCGCGGGAGTGGGACTCCGACGCGGGTGTGAGTCGGGGGTGGTTCGATTCGGGGCCTGGTCAGCCGGCGACCGCCGGTCGACGGTCGGCTTCGATGAGGCCCTGTGCCAGCCACTGTTCGACGGCGCAGATGTGGACGGCGGCTGCGGACGCGGCGAGGAGGGCGTCGCGGGCCTCGAGCGCGCGCAGGATCTCCTCGTGGTCCTGGTGGGCGCTGTCCAAGGAGCGTTCGACATGACTGCCGCGCAGGATCCGAACCCGCTGGGTCCGGCTGGACAGCACCTTGAGCAGCATCGACAGCACGGGGGTTGCCGACTGCTTCGACGATGCGGAGGTGGAAGGCCGTGTCGTGGACCACGAACTCCTCGACTGTGGCGGTGGCGCGACCGCGGTCCAGGATTCTCCTCAGTGCCCTGAGATCCTTGGCGCCGAGCATCGTGGCCGCGGCTCCGGTGGCCGCCGGTTCCAGCGTCCGGCGGACCTGGAGCAGTTGCAGCGCGGTACGGCCCTGGGAGACGTCCGCGGTGCAGGACAGGTTGTCCAGCAGGAGATGGGGTTCGAGACTGGAGACGTACATCCCGGAGCCCCGGCGGACGACGAGGATCCGCATGGCGGTCAGGGCTCGGACCGCCTCACGAAGGGTTCCGCGCGAGAAACCGAACTGCCCTGCGAGGGCATCCTCGGTCGGCAGGCGGGAGCCCGGGGCGAGTTCGCCGTTGAGGATCATCGTCTTGATCTTTTCGATGGCCTCGTCCGTCAGGGACACGGAAGTCGCCTCTCTGCCCGCCTACTCCTGCTTCTCGCCGGAGGCGAAGCGGGAGATGATCAGGGCGACGATGATGATCACGCCGTTGAGGAACTGGTTCCACAGCGGGGGCACACCGGCCAGGGTCATCACGTTGACGACCAGCTGGAGTGTCAGTACACCCGTGAGCGCGCCGAAGACGGAGCCCTTGCCGCCGTTGAGGCTGACGCCGCCGATGACGGTCGCGGCGAACACCTGGAAGATCCATCCGCTGCCCTGGGTGGCGGAGATGGAGCCGTAGTGGCCGGTGTAGAGGATGCCGGCGAACGCGGCGAGCAGGCTGCCGAGGACCAGGACGATCCAGACGATGCGGTCGACACGTATACCCGCGGTGCGGGCGGCCTCGGCGTTGCCGCCGATCGCGTACAGCGCACGGCCGTGGCGCAGCCAGGTCAGCGCTCCCGCGCCGAGTGCGAACAGTGCCGCACAGATCCAGATGGCCGCCGGCACGCCCAGCCAGGACGCCCGGCCGAGGTAGGTGAAGGAGGAGGGGAGATCGACGATGGACTGGCCCTCGGAGAGGGCGACCTGCAGACCGCGCAGCATGGTGAGGGCGCCGAGGGTGACGATGAAGCCGTTGAGCCGCAGCTTGAGGATGAGGAAGCCGTTCACGACGCCGATCACCGCGCCGACGGCCAGGCAGAGGGGGACGGCCGTCCACTCGGGCAACAGGCCGAGGCCGTTGAACCGGCCGCCGCTGGTGGGCAGGACGAGCCACACGGCGATGACCGGGGCCACGCCGATGGTGGACTCCAGTGACAGGTCCATCCGTCCGGCGACGAGGATCAGGGTCGTCGCGAGGACGAGCAGGCTCAGCTCGGTGGACTGCTGAGCCACGCCGATGAGGTTGTCGGCGGTGAGAAAGGCCGGCGAGACGATGAAGCCGATCACGCCGAGGACGAGGATGGCCGGGATCAGCGACAGGTCACGGAAGCGGCCCAGGTCGAGGCCGCGACGGTCTGCGCCGGCCGGAGCCTCCGCTGTGGTCACGGGGGGTTCGGCGACGTCTGTGGTGGCGGACATGACTACCTTCCGTGCTGTTCTGTCTGTTCGGTGCGGGATGACGGCGACGACTGAGCGACACCTTCCATGGCGGCGACCACGTCGCGGTCGCTCCAGCCTCGGTCGAACTCCGCTACTGCTCGTCCGTGGAACATGACGACGACGCGGTCGCACACCTTGAGGTCGTCGAGTTCGTCGGAGACGACCACGGCGGCCTTGCCGGCGTCGGCGACCTGTCGGATCGTGCCGAGCAGGAACTCCTTGGACTTGACGTCGACACCGTTCGTGGGACGAATCGCGACCAGTACATGAGGGTCCGTGGCCAGCGCGCGGGCGATGACGACCTTCTGCTGGTTGCCGCCGGAGAGGGCGGCGACCGGAGTGCCGGCTCCGGGTGTCTTGATGTCGAGCCTGCGGATCATGCGTCCGGCGAAGGTCCGCGTGCGGGTGGGAAGGACGGTCCCGTAAGGCCCCAGCTGGTCGGTGACCGTGAGCGTCGCGTTCTCGGCGACGCTGCGGTCGGCCACCAGGCCCTGGAGGTGCCGGTCCTCCGGCACGAAGCCGATGCCCGCGGCGAGGGCGGCGGGAATGTCGCCGGTGCGCAGAGGGCGTCCGGCGACCTTGACGGTGCCGCTGCCTGCGCGGTGCAGGCCGGCCAGTGTCTCGCCGACCTGGACGTTGCCGCTGGCGGTGGCGCCCGCCAGCCCGACGACCTCGCCCGAGCGGACCGACAGGGAGAGGTTCTCGATGGTGCCGGGCAGGGTGAGCGCGTCCACGGCCAGCAACTCCTCGCCCGTGCCGGTCGCGACGGCCGGAACGGAGACGGGTGTGACCGTCGCGGACTCGCCGGTCATGGCCTCGACCAGGGCCTGGCGACCGAGCTGGGCGACGGGCGCGGTGACGATGTGGGTGGCGTCGCGGTAGACGGTGACTGTGCTGCAGAGGTCATAGACCTCCTGCAAGTGGTGCGAGATGAAGAGGAAGGCGACGCCCTGGCTCTGGAGGTCACGCAGCTTGTCGAAGAGTCTGCCGATGCCGCGCGCGTCGAGCTTGGCGGTCGGCTCGTCCAGGATGATGAAGCGCGCGCCGAACGACAGCGCCCTTGCGATCTCGACGAACTGTCGCTGCTCGACGGTCAGGTCCTTCGCGGCGGCCGCGGCGTCGACGTCCACGCCGTACTCACCGAGCAGTTCCTCCGCCCTGCGGCGCAGACCCTTCCAGCGAATGGGGGTCAGGGCCGCAGGGCTCTGCCGGTTCAGAAAGAGGTTTTCGGCGACGGTGAGCCCGCCGATGATGGTGGACCGCTGATAGACGCAGGCGACCCGGGAACGCCAGGCGTTGGTGTCACCGAACGCGGGAGCCGCTTGTCCGGAGAAGCTGAGCGTTCCGGTGTCGGGCTGCTGCAGCCCGGTCAGGATCGAGACGAGAGTGGACTTGCCGGCGCCGTTGCGTCCGACCAGGGCGTGCGACTCGCCCGGGGCGATCGTGATGTGAGCGTCGCGCAGCGCCACGGTCGCGCCGAATCGCTTGGAGACGCCGGTCGCCTCGGCCACAGGGGCCCTGCCTCCGGCGCTGTTCGCCGGGGCGGCCGTGGTGTCCGCCATGGTGAGTACCGTCCTTCGGTGCGGAGAGGGAGCGCGCGGCGGGGGAGACGGGGCCGCCTCCGTGCGCCGCGCGCCTTACGGTCGGTCGGTCACTTTCCGACGTTGTTGCCCCACAGGGTCTTGTCGTCCACGTTGTCCTTGGTCACCAGTGGCGCCGCCAGCTGGTCCTCCAGGCCGTTGGGGAGCTTGATGATCGTCGAGTCGTGGTCGGTGGGACCGGGCTTGAAGGTCTTGCCCTCGGCGGCGGCTTGCGCGTAGTAGAGGGCGTACTTGGCGTAGAGGTCGGCCGGCTGGGAGACGGTGGCGTCGATCTGGCCCTTGCGGATGGCGTCGAACTCCTGCGGGATGCCGTCGTTGGAGACGATCGTGATGTGGCCCTTCTCGCCGGCCGGCTTGAGCAGGCCCTTCTGCTCCAGCAGAGCCAGGGTGGGCTGCAGGAAGGCGCCGCCGGCCTGCATGTAGATGCCGTTCAGGTCAGGGTGCTGGGCGAGCAGGCTCTGCAGCTTGGCGGAGGCAACGTCGCCCTTCCAGTCGGTGGGCAGCTCGAACACCTTGATCTTCGGGAACTTCTCCTTCATGCAGTCGGCGAAGGCCTCCGAGCGGTCACGGCCGTTGATCGAGTCGAGGGCTCCCTGGAACTCGGCGACCTTCCCCTTGCCGCCGAGCTGCTTGCCGAGGTACTCACAGGCCTTCGTGCCGTATGCACGGTTGTCGGCGCGGACGACCATGTAGACGTCGCCCTTGTCGGGACGGGTGTCGACGCTGATCACGGGGATCTTCTTCGACGCGAGGGTGTCGAGGGTGGAGGCGATGGCACCGGTGTCCTGTGGTGCCATGACGATCGCCTTGGCACCGGTGTTCTCGAACACCTGCACGTTGGACACAAGCTTGGTGACGTCGTTCTGCGAGTTGCTGATCGGCAGCGCGTTGGCCCCGTCGGTCTTGATGTCCTTCTTCAGGTACTCGGCGTAGGAGTTCCAGAAGTCGGTGTCCGACCGGGGCAGGTCGATGCCGATGGCGGCCTTGTCGCCGCCCGCCGCCGACGTGGCGGCGTCGCTCTCCCGGTTGCAGGCCGTGGCGGCGAGGGCCAGCACTGCGAGAACGGCGGACGCGGCGGTGAGGGTGGAACGAGCGCGAAGGAGCTTCATGGCCTGGGTCTCTCTTCTTGGCCGGGGTGCGGGCCGGGGGGAGGGGGCGGGCGGTGATGGGGACGGCCCTCGCCTTCCGGGCGGAACGCCGTGCGGGTGACGGAACGGTGCCATGGGTGAGCCGAGGTACCCGACGCTGCGGATTGCTCCCATGTATCCCGAGCGGGGAGGACGTTACGACGACGTTGCCGACGATGACAAGCCTCCAAAAGTACTGATTCATGAGACACCGGGGCGCGGAACGCCGCACTCACGTCTGCGGCGGACGTACACCACGCCAAAAAGCTGATGTGACCTGCGGCTTTATGCAGACCAGGGATCGATGGGATCCCGGCCGCAGCGCCTTACGATTTAGCAACGCCCCTGACAAAAGGCGCCGCAGCCCTCCCATGGCAAGGTCGGGTGAGTTGATGCTTCGCCCCCAATGCACCTTTATTTTCGGTACTTTTCACCAGTATTCGATCATTGCGGCCGGGTGAGGTGGGTCGAAAACATCCGAGCGCTGAATTGCCAGTCGCCCTGCCGGGTGCCTACAGTCACCTGGGGCGCCAGTCATCCCATGTATGTGGATCACTGTGCCCTGCACCGCATCCGCACTACCTGACGAGGGAGCTACTCCCGTTGAAACTCCTCCGACTCGGCGCCCGTGGCAGAGAGGCACCGGTCGTCCGTACCGATGACGGCCGGTGCCTCGACGCGTCCCCGATCACCAGGGACTTCGACGGCGCCTTTCTGGCCTCCGGCGGCCTCGACCGGCTCCGGGCCGGACTCGCGGCCGACGCGCTCGCGGAGATCGACGCCGACGGCCTCAGGGTGGGAGCCCCCGTGGCCCGCCCCGGCAAGGTCGTCTGCATCGGCCTGAACTACCTCGACCACGCCGCCGAGACCGGGGCGGCCATTCCGTCCCGTCCAGTGGTCTTCATGAAGGACCCAGGCACCGTCGTCGGCCCGTACGACGACGTCCTCATCCCCCGTGGCTCGACCAGGACCGACTGGGAGGTGGAACTCGCCGTCGTCATCGGCCGGCGGGCACGCTACCTGACCGGCCCCGAGGAGGCCGCAGAGGTCATCGCCGGCTACGCGATCAGCCACGACGTCTCCGAACGCGAGTTCCAGCTCGACTTCTCGTCCCAGTGGGATCTCGGCAAGTCCTGCGAGACCTTCAACCCGCTCGGCCCGTGGCTGGTCACCGCCGACGAGGTCGCGGACCCGCAGGGCCTCCGGCTGCACCTGAGCGTCAACGGTGTGAAGCGGCAGCAGGGCCACACGAAGGACATGATCTTCCCGGTGGCGCGGATCGTCGCCTACCTGAGTCAGTACATGGTCCTGGAGCCGGGTGACGTGATCAACACCGGAACCCCCGCGGGCGTCGCCCTGGGCCTTCCGGGCACGCCGTTCCTGCGGCCCGGCGACACGGTCGAACTCTCCATCGACGGACTGGGCGGACAGCGCCAGACCTTCGCGCAAGCCTGAAAGGCAGCCCCCGTGACTGCACACGCACACCGGATCATCGCGGTCGACACCTACGACATCCGGTTCCCTACCTCCCGTGAGCTGGACGGCTCGGACGCGATGAACCCGGACCCCGACTACTCGGCCGCCTACGTGGTGCTGCGCACCGACGTCGGTGACGGGCTCGAGGGCCACGGCTTCACCTTCACCATCGGACGCGGCAACGACATCCAGGTCGCCGCGATCGACGCCCTCCGGCCGCACCTCCTGGGACGTTCCGTGCAGGAGCTCTGCGCCGACCCGGGGTCGCTCAACCGGGACCTGATCGGCGACAGCCAGCTGCGCTGGCTCGGGCCCGAGAAGGGCGTGATGCACATGGCCATCGGCGCTGTCGTCAACGCCGTGTGGGACCTGACCGCCAAACAGGCCGGACAGCCTCTGTGGCGGCTGCTCGCCCACGCCGAACCAGAGTGGCTGGTCTCCCAGGTCGACTTCCGCTACATTGCTGACGCTTTCACCCCCGAGGAGGCCCTCGCCCTGCTGCACGCCGGGCGCCACGGTCTCGCCGAGCGTGAGACGTTGCTGCTGGAGCGCGGCTACCCGGGCTACACGACGTCACCGGGCTGGCTCGGCTACAGCGACGAGAAGCTCACCTGGCTTGCCCAGCAGGCCGTGGCCGACGGCTTCACCCAGATCAAGCTCAAGGTCGGCGCGGACCTGGCCGACGACCTGCGACGGCTGCGCAACGCCCGCGCAGCCGTCGGCGACGGTGTCCGTATAGCCGTCGACGCCAACCAGCGCTGGAACGTCGGCGAGGCGATCGACTGGACCAACGCCCTCGCGGAGTACTCCCCGCACTGGATCGAAGAACCCACGAGCCCTGACGACATCCTCGGACACGCGGCCGTACGCAAGGGCGTCGCACCGGTGAAGGTCGCCACCGGCGAGCACGTCCAGAACCGCATCGTCTTCAAGCAACTGCTCCAGGCCGATGCCCTGGACGTCCTCCAGATCGACGCGGCCCGGGTCGGCGGCGTCAACGAGAACCTCGCCATTCTGCTGCTCGCCGCGAAGTTCGGGGTGCCGGTGTGCCCGCACGCCGGCGGAGTGGGGCTGTGCGAGCTCGTGCAGCACCTATCGATGTTCGACTACCTGGCGCTGTCGGGCACCACCGAAGACCGGGTCATCGAGTACGTCGATCATCTCCACGAACACTTCGCCGCGCCGGTCGAGATCCGCGACGGCCACTACGCCGCGCCGCTCACCCCCGGCTTCTCCGCCACCATGCACGCCGGATCCATCAGCTCGTTCCGCTATCCCGACGGCGCGTTCTGGGCCGCTGACCTTGCCGGAGCGGAGGACGCGTTATGAGCGCGTTGTCAGGTCTGCTAGGCGTGGTCACGGGCGGCGCGTCCGGCATCGGGCTGGCAACGGCCCGGATGCTGAGCGCGCAGGGCGCGGACGTCGCCGTCCTCGACCTCGACCCGTCTGCTGTGCCGCGGCCGCTGCTCGGTGTCACCGCCGACGTCACCGACGACACCTCGGTGTGGGCGGCCGTCACGGCAGCCGCCCGGGATCTCGGCGGCATCGACATCCTCGTCAACAACGCGGTCGGCCGTCTGCTGGCCGCCGCCGACGACCCGGACGCCGAGCGGACCGCACTCAACACCCGGCAGCCCATGGGCCGGCTGGTGACACCGGACGAGGTGGCGGCGGCCATCGTGTACCTGGCGAGCCCGGCCGCCGCCTCCGTGACCGGCACCTCGCTTGCCGTCGACGGTGGCATGCAGGGGCTTCGGGTACGTCCGGCGGCCGGGACCTGACGTCCTTGCCCGCACCTCCTGGGCCCACCGGACCTACGCATGACCCTTCCAGTTCACACCCACTCTTGAAAGGTAGGGCCGTCATGAGAATCGCCCTGCACACCACGGTGCGCGCCGACCGTATCGAGGAGTACGAGGCCGCCCACCGCGAGGTCCCCGAGGAACTGACCGATGCCATCCGGGCCGCGGGAGTGAGCGAGTGGACGATCTGGCGCAGCGGCACGGACCTCTTCCACGTGCTGGAGGTTCCCGACTACGGAGCGATGATCGCCGAGTTGGAGAAGCTGCCGGTCAATATCGCCTGGCAGGCACGGATGGGGGAACTCCTGGCCGTCGCGCACGACTACTCGGCGGACGGCGCCGACGCCTCGCTCCCCGTGGTGTGGCAGCTGTGAGTCCAAGGACACCGCCATGCGCGTAGCCCTCTTCATCACGTGCTGCAACGACATGATGTTCCCGAGCACCGGCCGGGCGGTGACCACGCTGCTGGAGCGGCTGGGGCACACGGTGGACCTCCCCGAGGCGCAGACGTGCTGCGGGCGGATGCACTTCAACACCGGCTACCGCCCGGAGTCGACGCCGATGGTCCGCCGCTTCGCCGAGGTCTTCGGCGGGTACGAGGCCGTGGTCACCCCGTCCGGCTCCTGCGCCGGGATGGTGCGGGACCACCACGCCGTGGTGGCCGCGCAGTACGGGGACCCGCCTCTGCGCGATGCCGTCGCGCGACTGGCTCCGAAGGTGTACGAGCTGTCGGAGTTCCTCATCGACGTGCTCGGTGTCACCGATGTCGGCGCGTACTTCCCGCACCGGGTCACCTACCACCCGACCTGCCACTCGCTGCGCATGCTCAAAGTCGGTGACCGGCCGCTCAGGCTGCTGCGCGCGGTGAAGGGCATCGGCCTGGTCGAACTGCCGGACGCTGAATCGTGCTGCGGCTTTGGCGGCACCTTCGCCCTCAAGAACGCCGAGGTGTCGAACGCCATGCTGGCCGACAAGATGCGCCATGTGCAGAACACCGGTGCGGAGTTCCTGTGGGCGGGCGACAGCTCATGCCTCACCCACATCGGGGGCGGGCTGTCCCGCCTGCGCACCGGCGTCGGGACCAGACACCTGGCCGAGATCCTCGCCGCCACCGGGGACGGCGAAGGGAGCACACCGTGACCGGACCCGACAACGTCGTGTGGCTGGGCACTCCCGCCTTCCCCGAAGCCGCCCGCGGCGCGCTGGCCGACACCCGGTTGCGCACGAACCTGCGCCGGGCGACCGGCACGATCCGCGCCAGACGGCTGGCTGTCGCCGCCGAACTGGACGACTGGCAGGAGCTGCGAGAACGGGCGGCCCAGGTCAAACACCACACCCTGAGGCATCTGGACCACTGCCTGCTGAGGCTGGAGGAGTCGGTCACGGAGGCCGGCGGCACGGTCCACTGGGCGGCCGACGCCACCGAGGCCAACCGCATCGTGGCCGACCTGGTGAAGGCCACTGGCGAGAGCGAGGTCGTCAAGGTCAAGTCGATGGCCACGCAGGAGATCGGTCTCAACGAGGCGCTCGCGGAGGAGGGCATTCGCGCGTACGAGACGGATTTGGCCGAGCTCATCGTGCAGCTGGGGCAGGACCGGCCCTCGCGCATCCTCGTGCCAGCCATCCACCGGGGCCGCTCGGAGATCCGGGAGATCTTCCGGCGGGAGATGGGCGCCTGGGGCAGGCCCGCCCCCGACGACCTCACCGACGAGCCCCGGGATCTCGCCGAGGCCGCACGCCTCCACCTGCGGGAAAAGTTCCTGCGGGCCAAGGTGGCCGTCTCCGGCGCCAACTTCGCCGCCGCCGACACCGGCACGGTGGTGGTCGTGGAGTCCGAGGGCAACGGGCGGATGTGCCTGACGCTGCCGGAGACCCTGATCACCGTCATGGGCATGGAGAAGGTGCTGCCGTCCTTCGCCGACCTGGAGGTCTTCCTACAGTTGCTGCCGCGCTCTTCCACGGGCGAGCGCATGAACCCGTACACCTCGCTGTGGGCCAATGTCACCGACGGCGACGGCCCCCCGGGAATTCCATCTGGTGCTCCTCGGCAACGGCCGCACCGCGACCCTCGCCGACGAGGTGGGCCGGCAGGCGCTCGCCTGCATCCGCTGCTCGGCGTGCCTGAACGTCTGCCCCGTGTACGAGCGCACCGGCGGTCACGCCTACGGCTCGGTGTATCCCGGCCCGATCGGCGCCGTTTTGACCCCACAGTTCGTGGGCGTGGACAACGCCGCCTCACTGCCCTTCGCGTCCACGCTGTGCGGGGCCTGCGACGACGCCTGCCCTGTCAAGATCAACATCCCGGAAGTGCTGGTCCACCTGCGGGCCGAGGCGGTCGAGGCGAAGCGCCAAGGCCGGCTGCTGCCCACGCCCGAGGCGGTGGCCATGAAGGCGGCGAGCCGGTGCTGTCCTCGCCGAGGCGCCTGGCGGCGGTGCAGCGACTGGCCGCCCTCGGTGGCCGTCTGGTGGCCCGGCGCGGCCGGATCGGCCACGGTCGTCAGGGTGCCACAGGCACAGGCGTCCGCCGCCGTGGCGGATGCGCTTCGGCGGACGGGAGCCCGTTCGCTGGTGGTTTCGCTGGGTTGTCCCGAGGGCCTGGTGCCTGAGGGCCCGTGGACTAGGCTGTCGGACGTTCCGCCTCTGACTGTCCGGTAGCTCGACGACGCGGACGCCGTGGTCACCGGCGTCACCGTGGCCGTCGCCGTCACGGGCACGGTGATCCTTGACGGCAGTACCGGACAGGAGCGCCGCGCTCTGACACTTCTGCCGGACCAGCACGTCTGCGTTGTCTGGGCGAGCCAGATCGTCGGTGATGTGTCGGCCGCGCTCGCGCGCCTCGATCCGCTCCGACCCCTGGTGCTCGTCTCCGGTCCCTCGGCCACGAGCGACATCGAACTGGACCGGGTGGAGGGAGTGCACGGACCACGCGTTCTCGACATCGTCGTGATCGATGACTCATTCCCCCATGCCCTACCGATACATCCTATCTATAGTGAGGAAGATCTGGGCGAGTCGGTTATATCTCCCCCACTTAATGGCTCTAGACATAGGATGTTTCTCGATCTATTGTCGCCTCGACTGGTTGGCGCAGCGTCCCCGACGCCGCCGCTCGTCCCGCAGGCGGCCTTCGTTCCCGCCCGCCCGTTCACAGGAGTTGCTGTCATGTCGTCCGCCGCACCCTCATCACCCCGCATCACGGCCCTCGAGGTCCTGGACGTCCGTTTTCCGACATCCGAGCACCTGGACGGCTCGGATGCCATGAACCCCGAGCCCGACTACTCGGCGGCCTACGTCGTCCTGCGCACCGACGCCGGCGACGGGCTGGAGGGCCACGCCCTGGCCTTCACCACCGGGCGGGGCAACGACGCGCAGGCCGCCGCCATCTCGACGCTCGCCCCGCACGTGGTCGGCCTGTCCGTCGAGGAGGTCTGCGGCGATCTCGGAGCCTTCTCCCGCTCCCTTGTCCACGACCCGCAACTGCGCTGGCTGGGCCCGGAGAAGGGGGCCATCCACATGGCCACCGGCGCCGTCGTCAACGCCGCCTGGGACCTGGCCGCCAAGCGCGCGGGCAAGCCCGTCTGGCGATTCCTGGCCGAGATGTCGCCCGAGGAGCTCGTGGCCCAGGTCGACTTCCGCTGGCTGAGCGACGCCCTCACCCCCGAGGAGGCCCTGGAGATTCTCAAGCGTGCCGAGCCGGGCCGTGAGGAGCGCATCGCCCGCCTCCTGGAACGCGGTTACCCCGCCTACACCACCACTCCGGGCTGGCTCGGCTACTCGGACGAGAAGCTGGCCCGCCTCGCCCGGGAGGCCGTCGCGGACGGCTTCACGCAGATCAAGCTGAAGGTCGGGGCTTCGCTGGAGGACGACGTACGCCGCCTGCGCACCGCCCGTGCGGCGGTCGGCCCGGACATCCGCATCGCCGTCGACGCCAACCAGCGCTGGGACGTCCAGCCCGCGATCGACTGGATGACGGCCCTGGCGCCCTACGACCCGTACTGGATCGAGGAACCCACCTCCCCCGACGACATCCTCGGCCACGCCGCCGTCCGCCGGGCCGTGGCCCCCATCAAGGTCGCCACGGGTGAGCACGTGGCCAACCGGGTCGTCTTCAAGCAGCTCCTCCAGGCCGGCGCGGTCGACATCGTGCAGATCGACTCCGCGCGGGTCGGCGGCGTCAACGAGAACATCGCGATCCTGCTGCTCGCGGCCAAGTTCGGGGTGCCGGTCTGCCCGCACGCCGGCGGGGTCGGCCTGTGCGAGATGGTGCAGCACCTGTCGATGTTCGACTACGTCGCCGTCTCCAGCACCACCGAGGACCGGGTCATCGAGTACGTCGACCACCTGCACGAGCACTTCGTCGACCCGGTCCGCATCGCCGACGGCCACTACCTGGCGCCCACCCTCCCGGGACTGAGCGCACAGATGCACCCGGACTCCCTCAAGGAGTACACCTACCCCGACGGCCCCGTCTGGCTGGCCCGTGTCTGACAACGCGCGCCCCGGTCTCGTCGACGCCCACCACCACGTGTGGAACCTCGACCGACGCCCTCAGCCCTGGCTGGACGACCCGGGCCACGAACCGATCCGCCGCTCCTTCGACACCGGCAACCTGCGCAAGACCGCCACCCAGACGATCGCGGGACGCCGGCTGGAGCGAACCGTGGTCGTCCAGTGCGTGACCTCCCTGCCCGAAACCCGTGAGCTGCTGGCCCTGGCCGACGTCGAACCGCTGATCGGCGCGGTCGTAGGGTGGGTGGATCTGACCTGCCTCGACATCAAGGACATCCTGGACGGACTGGGCGCCAGTCCCGGCGGCACCCACCTGCGAGCCGTCCGGCACATCGTGCAGGCGGAGCCGGACCCCGACTGGCTGCAGCGCCCCGTCGTGGAGTCCGGGCTGCGCGCCGTGCGCGACCACGGGCTCGGCTACGACGTCCTGATCCGCAGCCACCAGCTGCCCCAGGCGATCCGGCTCGCCGAAGCCATCCCCGACCTGGACATCGTCCTCGACCACGCGGGGAAGCCACCCATCACCGGCGGCGACCTGACCGACTGGGAAGGACAGATCCGCCTGCTGGCCAAACACCCGCAGGTGCGCTGCAAGGTGTCAGGTCTCGTCACCGAGGCCGACCACGCGAAGTGGACCGTCGCCGACATCCGGCCGGTGTGGGACGTGCTGCTCTCCGCCTTCGGCCCATACCGGCTCATGTTCGGCTCCGACTGGCCGGTCTGCGAGCTCGCCGGCGGCTGGAACCGCTGGGCCGTCACAGTCGAGGAATTCCTCGCCGGTCTCTCCGCGAGCGAGACCCGGGCGATCCTCGCCGGCACCGCGACCGACTTCTACCGGCTGCGGCCCCGCTGAGGACCCGGTCCGCGGACGAACCGGAAGCGCCCGCCCTGCAGCCACCCCCACTCACCCACCAGCACCCGCGCCGAAAGGACCTCCAAGACGATGACACGCGCCGTCCGCTACATCGCGGCCCGCACCCTGGACACGGCCCTCGTGACGAGTCCGCTGCCCGGCCCCGGAGAGGTCGAAGTGGCCCCGGCCTACGTCGGCATATGCGGCACCGACCTGCACATCTTCCACGGCGACATGGACGCGCGGGTCCACGCGCCCACCGTCCTCGGACACGAGATGTCCGGCCGGATCGTACGGGTGGGACCCGAGGTGGAGGGCTGGCAGCCCGGCGACGCGGTGACCGTGATGCCGCTGCGCTGGGACGACAGCTGTCCTGCCTGCCGGGCCGGCCATCAGCACATCTGCCAGCACCTCGACTTCATCGGCATCGACTCGCCCGGCGCAATGCAACAGCGCTGGATGGTACCCGCCGCAACCCTCCTGCGGCTGCCGGACTCGGTCGCCCTGGACCGGGCCGCACTCGTCGAGCCGACGGCGGTCGCCGTGCACGACGTGGGCCGGGCCGAAGTGCGCGGCGGGGAACGGGTCGTCGTCGTCGGCGGCGGACCGGTGGGTGTCCTCATCGCGCTGGTCGCGCGCGCCGCCGGTGCCGAGGTCCGGGTCGTGGAGCTCAGCGCCCATCGCCGCCTGCTCGCCGAGAAGCTGGGCCTGGCGACCTGGGACCCCTCCGCGCAGAACGTGCCCGAGCTGGTCCGGGAGTGGACCGGCGACGCGGGGGCGGATGTCGCCTTCGAAGTGTCGGGGGCCGCCGCCGGGATGGACACGGCGGTCGAAGTCCTCGGCGTCCGGGGCCGGTTGTGCCTGGTCGCCATACATCCCCAGCACCGCGAGGTGAACCTGCACCGCTTCTTCTGGCGCGAACTCACGCTGGTCGGCGCCCGGTTGTACGACCGGTCCGACTTCGAGCGAGCCGTGACGCTGGTCGCGGACGGCACGATCCCCGCCGAGCAGCTCATCAGCAAGGTGGTGCCACTCGCCGAGGCACCCTCGGCGTTCGAGGCCCTGGAGTCCGGAGGCGACGTGATGAAGATCCTGGTGGACTGCACCGACGAGGCCGAGGAGGCCGCCGTATGACCGCCTTCGACCTCACCGGCAGGCTCGCCGTCGTCACCGGGGCCCGGCGCGGCATCGGCCGGGCCATGGCCCGCGCGCTCGCCGAGGCCGGCGCGGACGTCATCGGCGTCAGCGCCTCGCTGGAGGAGTCGGGAAGCGACGTCGAGAAGGACGTCACCTCCACGGGCCGCGCCTTCGAGGCGATCCGCACCGACTTCGCCGACCGGGAGGCCGTACGAGCCCTGGGCGCTGACCTCGCCGGCCGCACCCGGCCGGTGGACATCCTGGTCAACAACGCGGGCACCATCCGCCGCGCCCCCGCAGTAGAACATCCCGATACCGACTGGGAGTTGGTGCTCCAGGTCAACCTCAGCGCGCAGTTTGCGCTGACCCGGGCGGTCGGCGCGGCGATGGTGGCCCGCGGCCGGGGCAAGGTCATCTTCACGGCGTCGCTGCTCAGCTTCCAGGGCGGGATCACCGTGCCCGGTTACACCGCCGCCAAGCACGGCATCGCCGGTCTGACCAAGGCGCTGGCGAACGAGTGGGCCCCGCACGGCGTCAACGTCAACGCCATCGCGCCCGGCTACATCTCCACCGACAACACCCAGGCCCTGCGGGAGGATCCGGTACGCAGCAAGGCGATCCTGGACCGCATCCCGGCCGGCCGCTGGGGCGACGCGGACGACCTGGCCGGCGCCACCGTCTTCCTCGCCTCGGACGCCGCCGCCTACATCCACGGCACCGTCTTGCCCGTCGACGGCGGATGGCTCGGCAGGTGAGCACCGACCTGACCGCCGCCCTGTCCGGGACCCGGATCCTGCCCGTGCTGACGGTGCCGGACGCCGGCACGGCGGCTCCACTGGCCGAGGCACTCGCCGCGGGCGGCGCCCGGTGCGCTGAGGTCACCTTCCGCACCCCGGACGCCGAAAAGGCGCTGCGGGCGATGGCTGAACACGGTGGCCTCACCGTGGGCGCGGGCACGGTCCTCACCCCCGAGCAGGCGGAGCGGGCGGTCGCGGCCGGGGCGCGCTTCGTACTGTCGCCCGGCTTCGACGCGGAAGTTGTGGACACATGTCGGGACCTGGGTGTTCCGGTCGTGCTGGGCATCGCCACCGCCACGGAACTGATGCAGGCCCTGCGAGCCGGACTCACCACCGTGAAGCTGTTCCCGGCCGAACCTCTGGGAGGCACGTGGCTGCTCCAGGCTCTGGCGGCACCGTTCCCGCAGGCCCGGTTCGTGCCGACGGGTGGCATCGGGCCCGCACACCTGTCCGTCTACCTCTCTCATCCAGCGGTCCTCGCGGTTGGCGGCAGCTGGATGACCGCCGCCGGTCACCTGGAGCGCCGGGACTACGCGGAGATCCGGAGACTGACGGCCGAGGCCATGCAGAGGAGCGCGGCATGACTGGGAGGGGACCGGAGGTGGTCGCCCTCGGCGAGGTGATGTTGCGCTTCGACCCGGGCGAGGGCCGGATCCGCTCCGCCCGTACCTTCCAGGTCTGGGAGGGCGGCGGCGAGTACAACGTCGTGCGCGGCCTGCGCCGCTGCTTCGGTCTGCGGACGGCCGTCGTCACGGCTCTCGTGGACAACGAGGTGGGCCGCCTCACCGAGGACCTGATCCTGCAGGGCGGAGTCGACCCCTCGCTCATCCGCTGGGTTCCCGCCGACGGCATCGGACGCACCGCACGCAACGGCCTCAACTTCGTAGAACGCGGCTTCGGCATCCGGGGAGCCCTCGGGGTCAGCGACCGCGCCAACACCGCGGTGTCCCAGCTGCGGCCGGGCGACATCGACTGGGACTCCGTCTTCTCCACGGGCGCCCGGTGGTTCCACACCGGCGGCATCTTCGCGGGGTTGTCGGACGCCACGGTCGAGGTCGCCGAGGAGGCGATGACCGCCGCCCGCCGGCACGGCGTGACCGTCTCCTACGACCCCAACTACCGCCCGAGCCTCTGGGCCGGCCGGGGCGGCCCGGAGCGGGCGCGTGAGGTCGACCTCCGGCTGGCGCGGCACGCCGACGTCGTGGTGGGCGCCCTGGGCTTGGCGGGCGAGCATCCCGGAGCGGTACGCCTCGGTGCCGACGAGGTGTCAAAGGCATTGCTCGAGGTGGCAGATCGGGTGCCCGGTGTGCGGGTGCTGGCGACGACGCTGCGGGGCGTGCCCTCGGCGGGCGTCAACGACTGGACCTCGGCGGCCTGGTCGGCGCAGACAGGGTTCGTCACGGGCCCCGAGATGCCCGGCCTGCACGTACTGGACCGCATCGGGTCAGGTGACGGGTTCGCCGCCGGCCTGATCTACGGCCTGCGCACCGGGACCGGCCTGGAGCGTGCCCTCGCGTACGGCACCGCCCATGGCGCGCTCACCATGACCACCCCCGGCGACGTGTCCATGGCGTCCCTCGCCGAGGTCGAGGCGCTGGTGGGCGGCGTCTCTGCCCACGTCCGGCGCTGAGCGACAACACACCACCAACACACCACCGACGTCCCGGGGAGGGCGCCTTGCATCGCAGGAAGATCACCAACACGCCCGTCGAGCTCACCGAGCTCGGTTTCGGGGCCGCAGTCATCGGCAACCTCTACCGGGTCACCCCGGCCCACGACGCGACGGGCGCCGTCGAGGCCGCCTGGGATTCGGGCATCCGGTACTTCGACACCGCCCCCCACTACGGGCTCGGCCTCTCGGAGCGTCGGCTGGGGGTGGCCCTGCGGGACCGCCCGCGCGACGACTACGTCATCTCCTCGAAGGTGGGGCGCCTGCTCGTCCCCAACGACAAGCCGCGGGGCGTCGACAGCGAAGGCTTTGCCGTGCGGGACGATCTGCGGCGGGAGTGGGACTTCAGCCGGGACGGAGTACTCCGCTCCATCGAGGCCACCCTCGAACGCACGGGGCTGGACCGGCTGGACGTCGTGTACGTGCACGATCCGGACGACCACTGGAAGCAGGCGGCCGAGGAGGCCATGCCCGCCCTGGCGGACCTGCGTGACCAGGGCATCATCGGGGCCATCGGGGCCGGCATGAACCAGTCGGCCATGCTGGCGCGGTTCCTGCGCGAGACCGCCGCCGACGTGGTCATGCTGGCCGGGAGGTACAGCCTTCTGGACCAGTCGTCACTGGACGACGTCCTGCCGGCGGCGGCGGAGCACGGCAAGAGCGTCGTTGCGGTCGGCGTGTTCAACTCGGGCCTGCTCTCCCACGACCGGCCGGTGGAGGGCATGAAATACGACTACCGGGCCGCCCCGGTCGACCTCGTCGCGCGGGCGCGGGCCATCGCGGACGTGTGCGAGGAGCACGGGACGACCCTGCCCGCGGCAGCAATCGCGTTTCCCTTCACGCACCCCCGTATCATCAACGTCACTCTTGGCATGCGCGACGGGGACCAAGTCACGCGGAACGCCGCACTGCACAGCCGACCCGTCCCCAGTGGCCTCTGGGCCGATCTGCGTGCCCGGGGTCTCATCAGACCGGACGTGCCGGAGACGGACCTGCACGGAGAGGGGGAACGGTGTCATTGACGGACAAGGCCATCGAGCAGATTCGTGAGCTGATCCGGACCGGCGCCCTGCCTCCTGGCTCGAAGCTGCCCCCGGAAGCGGAGCTGGCGGCTCAGCTGGGGCTGTCCCGCAACCTGGCCCGCGAGGCGGTCAAAGCCCTGGCAGTCGCCCGCGTGCTGGAGGTCAAACGGGGCGACGGCACATATGTCAGCAGCCTGCAGGCGAGCGTGCTGCTGGAGGGCCTGGGCGGTGCCGTGGAACTGCTTCAGGCCGACGCGGGCGCGCTGTTGGACCTGATGGAGGTGCGGAGGCTGCTCGAACCGGTCGCCACCGGGCTTGCAGCCACCCGCATCACCGACGAGCAACTGGCCGAGATCAAGTACCACCTCGACGCCATGCGGGAGGCCCGCGACGACGTCGAAGTGCTCAACGCGCACGACGCGGCGTTCCATCGCGCCGTTGTCGCGGCCACCGGGAACGAGTCCCTGCTGGCACTCCTCGAAGGCGTCTCCGGCCGCACGCTTCGCGCCCGGATCCGGCGGGGCCAGGCCGACGCCCGGGTCGCCGCCAGGACCGTCACGGAACACGAGGCGATCTTCGAGGCGCTGGCCGGCCGCGACGCCTCACTCAGCCAGGCGGCCGCGCTGCTGCACGTCAGCAGCACGGAACAGTGGTTGCGGGAACACATAGAGTCCGGCGGCTTTCCCTCCGGCACCCCCGCGAAATCCGGCTGAGAGCGGACAGGGCACTCCCGGAGCTCGGGACGGCCGGAGTCGCATGACGGGCGGGATCTCAGACCAGGTGTCGGACCACTGCCTCGGCGACGGCCTTGGCGCTGCCGGGATTCTGCCCGGTGATGAGGCGGCCGTCCTCGACGACGTAGATGTCGAAGGGCTTCTTCGCGGCGCTGTAGGAGGCTCCGAGTTCTTTGAGCCGGTCCTCCAGGCTGTAGGGGACGGCGTCCGCCCGCTGGGCGAGTTCCTCCTCCCGCCAGGAGAAGCCGGTGACGTTCCTGCCCTTCACCAGGGGCTCGCCGCTGCTCAGAGTGACGTCGAGCAGGCCGCACGGCCCGTGGCAGACGGCCGAGACGATCCGGCCGGTCTCGTAGAACCGCGCGATGAGCGTCTCCAGCGCCTGGCTCTGGTGGAAGTCGAACATCACGCCGTGACCGCCGGTGAGGTAGATGGCGTCGTAGTCGTCGACGTCGACCTCGGTTACGGCCACGGTGTCCTTGAGTTTGTCCATGAACAGGCGGTCGGTGTATCGCTTGTCGGTGCCGAGGTCGCCGAGGACGGTGTGGGCGAGGCTCTCCGGGTCGAGTGGCACGGGTCCGCCCTCGATGCTGGCGATGGTGAGTTCGAATCCGGCCTGTTCGGCGACATCGTAGAAGTGTGTCAGTTCACCCAGCCAGAGACCGGTGCGGTATCCGACCTTCTCGTACTCGCCGCTGCTGGTGACGATGACGAGGATGCGGTTCGTGCGGGGCATGGGGTTCCTTCTGTCGAGCGTGGTTTGACAGTGAGGCGGGGCCTCCCGGAAGGGCAACGTTGTTCCGGCGCGAACAGGCCCTGCTTTGTTCAGAGTCTGACATCGCGGTCGGTCGAGTCGATCCGGGAAAGATCTGTTCCGTCAAGCGGAAGGTGCACCGGTGAGGACTTCCACCCGGCCGGTGTCGAGTGAGTAGTAGGCGCTGACGACGGCCAGGTCGCCCTTCTTTACGAGCGGGGCGAGGTCGGCGTTGGACCGTAGGTCGGCGGAGGTCTGCTTGGTGTGGATGCGGATCATGGCGTCGACCGGGTCGGCGTGCTTGGTCTTCTCCGTCTGCTCGTACGCGGGCCGCAGCGCCTCGGCGATGGCCTGCAGGTTGCCGGGCAGCGGCTTGTTGTCCTTCAACGCCTTGTATGCGGCCTTGACGGCGCCGCAGCGCTGGTGCCCGAGTACGACGATCAGAGGCGTCCCCGACGTCATGGGTCCGTACTCGACGGAGCCGGTGACCACCGGTCCCACCACCTGCCCGCCGGTACGCATCACGAACAGGTCGCCGAGCCCGGTGTCGAACAGCAGCTCCGGCGGCACACGAGAATCGATGCAGGACAGGATCACGCCGTAAGGATCCTGCTCCTCGGCGACAAACTGACGCTGGCTGGGGTCCCGGTCGGGGTGCAGCAGCTTCCCGTCCACCCAGCGCCTGTTGCCATCCATCAGCCGGGCGAAGGCTGCCCACGGCGAGTCAGGCCGATCGGCCGAAGACGAACCCTGGGTACTCGCGGACGGCGAGGAGGTCTTCGCTGCATCCGCATTCGCCGCGTTCTCCGTCTTTGTGCTGTCCGTCTTCGACGAGCAGCTGGAAAGCGCGGCCACGGTGGCCACCAGTCCTCCGGTAAGTATGGATCTGCGCAGCGGCTGTCCAACCGTGCCCATCAGCGTTTCCTTCCGTTCTGTATGTCTCGTGTGGGGGAATATGAAGGACGTAATAAATGCGGGAATGCGTCCATGAATATGAATGCAAAGTTGTCTCGACTGCGAAATCTGGGTGCACAACCGATGGGTAACTGACGAAAATTGTGACCGAGGCCTGTCCATCCGAAGATGGTATTCCCATGGTGCGTCGGCTTGTCTGGCAAAGGCGTGTATCGAGCCGCGGTACTGAGGGCCTGTTCAGGGCCCAGCCCCAATGTAGGAGTGATTTCTCAGCCACCCCCGGTACCCCGGAAGTGAATTGGGAGGCGGCGATTGCTACTGGAGTACCAACGGTCCCCATCCGGAAGACCCTGACACGGGATGCCACCCATTGGTTTTCGGCGCAATCGTGCGCAGTTTCTCCTTGGCGATCCGAACCGTCAGCGTCTGCCCGATCTGTCCCTTGCTCAGGAGTGTCTTCCAGATGGTGGCGAACTGGACCTCGACAGGCGAGGCACGACACCGCGTTCTCGCGTCGCGGACTAACGCGCGACAGACGGGGTGATGCTGTCGGGCGCTGGTGCGTCGGCCAGCAGGGCAAGGCCGATGCCGAAGCTGCCGCTCGCTCTGTATTGTCCGGTCCGCGATCAGGTTTATGGCCCAAGCTCGAGTAAGCGGACACGGCACCGGACGACGTCCGCGCCTAGCTTCGCCTCCTGAGTCGACCGCAGCAGATCACACGCTGCGCGGGCCTCTGCGACTGGCCCGCACTGTCCTACCGAGCATCGCGTGACCATCCGCGCCCTGAGTTCCACGGGCGTTGACCCGATCGCCGCAGCTCAGATCCTGGTCAGCTGGTCGCATCGGGGATGGTTTCGCTCCGAGGCAGCAGCCTTCGTATCCTTCGCTGGCGTCGCTCCGATCCCGGCCTCCTCCGGTCTTACCAGCAAGCGCCGGCTGAACCGAGGCGGCGACCGTCAGCTGAACCGCACGATGCACACCATCTCCCTGATCAGGATGCGACTCGATTGCCACGAACACGTACGTCGCCCGCCCTAGTTGTATTGATCACGAGCGTTGTTGACAGTCGCCGGGCTTGATCATGGCGAAGACCTCCGGTGTGGTGGAGCTGTCTAGGACTGCACCGCACGGAGGTCTTCGTGTCCCACCGTAATGCCCGGCTGACCGTTCACGGCAGGCGCCTGCTCGTCGAACGTGTCTGCGGCGGCCGCCCCGTCGCGCACGTCGCGGCCGAAATGGGCATCTCCCGCGCCACCGCCCACAAGTGGATCCGCCGCTGGCGGACCGAGGGCGAACAGGGGCTGCACGACCGCTCCAGCCGCCCCCGCACGACACCACACCGCACTGCAGCAGCGGTCGAGGCCCGGGTCTGCCTGCTGCGGCAGGCACGCAAACTCGGACCGGCTCGCCTCGGACCGATGCTGAACCTGCCGGCCTCGACGGTGCACCGCATCCTCACCCGCCACGGCCTGAACCGCCTGGCCTTCCTGGACCGCCCCACCGGTCAGGTCATCCGCCGCTACGAACGCGACCGGCCCGGCGAACTCATCCACGTCGACGTCAAGAAACTCGGCCGCATCCCCGACGGCGGCGGCCACAAAGTGCTGGGCCGCCAAGCCGGCCGTGCCACCCGCAGCGGGATGGGCTTCGACTACGTCCACTCCGCCGTCGACGACCACACCCGCCTGGCCTACAGCGAGATCCACGGCGACGAGAAGGCCGCCACCTGCGCCGCCTTCCTGCGCCGGGCCGCGGCCTTCTTCGCCGACTGCGGCATCGACCGCATCGAGCGGGTCCTGACCGACAATGCCTGGCCCTACCGCAAGAGCTTCGCCTGGCAGCAGGCCCTGGCCGACCTGGGCGCGAGCCGCAAACTGACTCGCGCCTACCGGCCGCAGACCAATGGCAAGGTCGAACGCTTCAACCGCACCCTGCTCGACGAGTGGGCCTACCAGCGGCCCTACACCAGCAACACCGAACGCACGGCAGCCCTGGCAGACTTCCTCCACACCTACAACCACCACCGCTGCCACACCGCACTCGGCGGCCACCCACCGATCAGCCGTGTGAACAACGCTTCGGGTCAATACACCTAGTCAGCGAGGGCGAGAGCCCGCGACGCACAGCGCTGTCTCAAGCGCAACATCTCTCCCCAGAAATTCAAGATCCTTGAGCGAAGGGGCAGCCGGATTCGGCCGAACTCCATCAAACGACTTGACATGACATAGCAGCCTCGGGGGGATCATGTGACCAGTTCCCAGTTCCCAGTTCCCAGTTCCCAGTTCCCAGTTCCCAGTTCCCAGCTCGCCGCTTGTGACCACTACACACTCGTCCAGCAAGGAGTTACACCGCCTTGGAGCCCACCGAATCGACCGACCTGCAGTTTCCTCCCGCAGAATGGACCGGCATATCCGATCGGGACCGTCTCGCCTACGCGTACAGCTGCTCAGGTAATGAACCCTATGAACTCGGCGAAGAGTCCCAGCACCAGCCCGGAATCCCGCAGGGGCAGATTCACGAGCACCGGCTCCGCGACTGCACTGTCTACCCCGGGGTCCCGCACCACTACTGGGTCTACGTTCCCGCCCAGTACGACCGCAGCGCCGACGCCTCACTGCTGGTCTTCTTGGACGGCCAGATCTACCTCGGCCCGGAAGTCAACACACCAGCCGTGCTGGACAACCTCATCGCCGCCGGCGACATACCCAGCACGATCGCCGTCTTCGTCGATCCCGGTCTCAACGGGCCCGGCCTGCCGGTGTACGGCGGATCCGACAACAGGAGCCGGGAGTACGACTCGCTCGGTGGCGACTACGCGAAGTTCCTCCTGGAGGACCTGCTCCCCGGTATCGAGCAGAGCTACCGCATCACCGCCGAGCCCACACGCCGCGGGATCTGTGGGATCAGCTCGGGCGGGAGCTGCGCATTCACTGTGGCATGGGAGCGCCCAGACGCGTTCGGCAACGTCATTAGCCACTGCGGCAGTTTCACGAACATCCGAGGCGGTCACGCCTACCCGTCCCTGATCCGGCGAAGCGAAAAAAAGCCACTGCGGGTGTTCCTCCAGACCGGACACAAGGACCTCAACATCGTGTTCGGCGACTGGGAGATCGCCAACCGTGACATGGCCGCGGCCCTCCAGTATCGCGGCTACGACTGCAGGCTGGAAGTTGGCCAGGGAGGGCACTCACCCATGCATGGCGCCGCGATCCTCCCCGAAACCCTCCGATGGCTCTGGCGCGACGACGACGGCGCCCGAAACAACCTGCGGGAAGCAGACGGGGCTTCGTGGACCGCTGGCCACTCCCAGTCCGGGACGCCGTAGGCGGCCCGCTGGTGGTCCGGCGGGTCAGGCCGCAGGCTTCCACACGGGACGCGGGACGCGGAGGCGTCGCAGCGGGACACCAGTGCGGCCTCGGAGGCCCGATTGGCGCCCAGCGCCGTGTCTTCCTTCGCCCGGAAGCGCCGGAAGAAAGCGCCCGGGGAGACCCCGGCCGCGGCACGAGATGTCATCACCGTCGTGCGTTCGAAACCCTGCCATTCGACGAGGCCTATCGCGGCGTCCTCGATCTCGGTCTGAGCGACGAGTCGGCGACGCTCCTGTAGGTCCGGCCGGCCACGCCTCCCTATGAAGCTGGCACACGCCATGTTGACAGTGACTTCCAGCTTTGCAGGCGTCCGCCCGTCGGCAACGTGTCCCCCTTGTAGTGGATCACGGTCCCGGGCGGCAGGTCTCGGCTGCCCGTTCCTCGCAGAGGCTTGTGGTCGGCTGGAAGCGAGACAGCGATGGAGCAACCGGGTCTACCTGACTCCGCAAAGGCGTTTTTGCCCGGCGACAGGTTCGACGAGGCCGCTACGGCCAGAGCGACCGTTGACGGGCATGGCACGGTGACGGGGTGGAGCGAGGGTGCCCGCAGGCTGCTGGGCTACTCACCCGCCGAGGTGGTCGGAAAGCCGGCCACCCGCCTGCTCGATCAGGATGTCCCCGCGGAGTTGGTGAGGGGAATCGATGTCCTGCCGCGGTGGAGCGGCACGGTGGCGCTGCGGCACCGGGACGGGCACCGGGTGGAGGCTCGGGTGCTGGCTCACCATCGGCTGGAGGCCGACGCGGACCCCGGCTGGTTCCTGGTCTCCCCCCTCGACGGGGAGGCTGCCGGCCTGTGGGACGAGTCGCTGGGGGTGTGGGCCTTCGAGCAAACGCCCTGCGCCATCGGTGTTCACGACATCCGCTTGCGCCGTCGTCGTGCCAACCGCGTCGCCGAAGGCGCGACGTCCCTACCCGAGAGAGAGTGGCGCGGGCTGCGGGTCCCGGAACTCGCGCCCCATCCCAGCAGCGACCGACTCGAGAGAGCCATGGCGCGGACGCTGGAGACCGGCGAGCCGCAGTACATGGAGGCCTATGGGCGGGTTCCCGGAGAGTCCCGCGAGCACGCGTGGTCCCAGCAGACTTTCCCCGTGCGGGACCCGAACGGCGTTGTGCGCGGCGTGGGTGTCACGGCGCACGACATCACGGAGCAGTACTGGGCCCGCAAACGGCTGCAGACGCTCAACGACGCCAGTGTCCGCATCGGCAGCACCCTGGACGTCGTCCGCACGGCCGCGGAGCTCGCCGCTGTCACCGTTCCGGAATTCGCCGACCTGGTCGCCGTGTCGCTGCTCCCCGACCTCGATGGCGCCGAGGCGACCGGCCCTCCGGGCGAGGCCCCTGGACCGCCTCCGGGGTGCCCGGTCCGGTTGCGCCTCGTCGCCCATAAGCCAGCGATCTCGGGACCACCCGAGGCGGCCTTCGCACTCGGCGATGTCGTCTCCTACTCGGGTGACTCCGCGACGGCGGAGTGCCTGGCCACGGGGCGGGCTGTGCTGCGGGCCCCGTACGACGCGTCACTCCTCGGCAACGCACTCCTGGAGGCGGAGGTACGCGCGCTCGGTGTCCATTCCGCCATGGCCGTGCCGTTGCGGGCCCGGGGTGCCACCCTGGGGGTGGCGGTTCTCGTCCGTCACCGGACGCCGGATCTTTTCGACCAAGACGATCTGCTGCTCGCCGCGGAGATCTCCGCACGGGCCGCCGTGGCCATCGATAACGCCCGCCGCTACACCCGTGAGCGCGACACGGCGGCGACTCTCCAGCGCACTCTCCTCCCGCAGCGGCTGCCACGTGCGGCCGCCATGGACGTGGCCTCCCGCTATCTGCCCGCCGGCGGACCCGGAGGAGCGGGGGGCGACTGGTTCGACGTAATCCCCCTGTCCAGTGCCAGGGTCGCACTGGTCGTCGGAGACGTGGTCGGACACGGCGTGCAGGCGTCAGCGACCATGGGACGCCTGCGCACCGCCGTGCGCACCCTCGCCGATGTCGACCTTGCACCGGACGAACTGCTCACGCACCTCGACGACCTGGTCGTCCGGCTCTCCGCCGAGGCCGACGGCACCACACCGGACGACCAGGCCGCGGAACTCGCCGGCGGTTTCGGCTCGACGTGCCTGTACGCCGTCTACGACCCCGTTTCACGTGTCTGCACGCTTGCCAGCGCCGGCCACCCCGGGCCGGCCGTCATCAGACCCGACGGCACCGTGGACATTCTCGAGTTGCCCGTCGGTCCACCTTTGGGTGTGGGCGACCTGCCCTTCGAGGCCACCTCGGTCACCCTTCCCGAGGGCAGTGTGATCGCGCTCTACACCGACGGCCTGATCGAAACCCCCGACCATGACCTCGCCAAGGGCTTCACCAGGCTGCGCACATCGCTCGCCCAGCCCGCCGCCGACCTGGACGACCTGTGCGACCGGCTGCTGGGCGCGCTGCCCCCCGCCGAGCGTCACACCGACGACATCGCGCTGCTGACCGCCCGCACCCGGGTCCTGGGACGCGTCGCGACCTGGGACCTGCCCGGGGACCCGGCCATCGTTGCCAAGGCCCGCAAGCTTGTGGTCGCCCAACTGGGCGCATGGGGCCTGGACGAGGACTCGTTCGTCGCCGAACTGCTGGTCAGCGAACTGGTGACCAATGCCATCCGGCATGCCGCTCCTCCGATCCGGCTGCGGCTGATCCACGAGCGCCACCTCACCTGTGAGGTTTCCGACGGCAGCAGCACCGCCCCTCACCTCCGCCGCGCCCGCGCGAACGACGAGGGGGGCCGCGGTCTGCTGCTCGTGGCCCGGCTCAGTCGAGGATGGGGCACGCGCCACAGCCGTAGCGGCAAGACGATCTGGGCCGAGACGACCCTGAGTTGCACCGTGCCCGGCACCTGACACACGCGATCATTCCTCTGGCCAACCAGCCGACGGCTACCAGGAGTGGGAATTCCTGATCACGGTCGTACTGCACTGGGACATCTCCGCCGAACGCGCGGCACAACTCCTTGCCGTAGCCGATGATCGAGGCACTGGCGTCGAGGACGAGAACACGCAAGCTGCTCTGCTGCAGGGTCTCACTTCATTGAGGCGAGGCCGTGAATAGTCCGGTACGGACAAGCCATACGTGGGCCGCTGTGCCGGGTGCGGCGCAGACGACGCGGCAGAGGCCGGCGTGCTGCTCCGCAGTGTGTGGGGTGGCTGGGTGACCGGGCATCAGATTGAAGTCGAACGTGTCCGCGAACGCGAACCCGACGATGGAGGCGCCGTGGGTGTCGGTGTACTGGCGGTCGATGTCCATGTCGGTGCAGTGGCGCAGTGCCCCCAGGACCGTGGGCCCTGTCAGGAACGTGTCCGCGCGGTCCGCCTCCGTCCGCGGCGGGAGGGTTCGGCGGTGTCGCCGCCTCCGGTCAGGGCCAGGGCGGTTCCCTGGTCGGCAAGGGGAGTGCCGGAGCCGCCTTCCGCCTCCCTGTCGGCCCTGAGGTCACGGCGGGTGAGCCACCGGTCGATCCCCACGTTGAGCAACAGGCACACAGCGCCCCAGCCGACGATCGTCGCCAGGTGGCCGCCGATGCCGGCGCCGTCGAAGTAGACCGCGGCGCGGACCACGTCGACCGCGGCGGGCAGGGGCAGGACGTCGTTCAGGTCGCGGAAGACCTCGGGGACCATGTACAGGGAGATGGCTCCGCCGGAGGCCGGGATCCCGATCATCAGGGCGATCACCAGCACGGGAATGACGCCGGCGATGCCGAGGGTGCGGGTGAACACCGCGGTGAACAGCGAGATACTGAAGATCGTCAGTGCTCCGAAGCCGACCATCGCCCAGCCATGGCCGTTGATCGCGCCGATCAGGACGTCGAACAGCACCCACAGCCACACGGCCATGCCCACCGCCCAGCCCGCCATCATCGGCAGGAGCTGACGCAGCCGCTTGATCTCCGGTGCGCCGCCGCGCAGTGCCGCCATGAGCACGAAACCGGACATGATCCACGACATGGCCACGTACATGCTGTTGCTGCCGTTGGAGTCGGAAGCGTTCAGCGGCTTGATGTCGGTCATTTTCAGCGGCATCTTCTGGCTCTGTGCGATCTGCTGGAACATCCCTCGCAATGCGTTGTGCTGGCCAGCTCCCGCCGCTGAGGAGGTGTAGAGGGTCGCCTCGCCGCCCTTGGTGGTGGGCAGCACGTACACGCCGACGAAGTCGCGCTCGCGGATCTGGTCGGTGGCCTTGTCGACGGAGGTGCTGGTGGTCAGGGAGACCAGGTCGCCCAAGCCGTTCTGCAGCCCCTTGGTCGCCTGCTCGGCCTGTTCCTGTGAAGCGCCGACGACCACGACGGGGATGTCCCGGATCTCCGGCTGGTGCAGCGAGGCGCTCATCATGCCGACGACGACGGTGAGGATGGCCAGCGGGAAGGCGGCCACGGCGAAGTACCTCAGCCGCTTGGAGCGCACCGGGCCACCGGACATCGCGGGCCGCGGGGCGTCGGGGTTGCCAGACTCCGGGGTGTCCGCGAGGACGGCACCCTTGCGGCGCTCCAGCAGGACGGCGAGCGCGAGAGCGGCGACCATCCAGACGGCGAGTGTCAGCAGGTGATCACCCACTCCCCGGCCGTCGAAGTAGAGGACCGACCGAAGTGCCTCACCCGCGGCCGGCAACGGCAACACGTTGTGCAGGAAGCCGAAGAAGCTCGGCATCGCGTGGATCGGCGTGGCGAGGTTCGAGGAGGGCACGCCGAAGACGACCCACAGCAGCATGCCGGGCAGCACCGCCAGCCCGCCCAGGAACCTGGCGAACAGCAGCTGACCGATACCCACGGCTCCCGTCGCCAGCAGGCCGATCCCGACGAACGCCAGGTAGTGACCATCGACCGCCCCCACGATCGGCCCCAAAATCAGCCATGTCACGGTGCTGGTCACCACCGCCCAGCCGGCCAGCAGTGGCAGGAACCTGCGCAGGACGAGCAGGTGGGGTACCGCCGTGAGCATCCCGCTCAGCGGGACGTACCCGACCATGATCATGCCGATCGCGGCGAGCAGTACGGCGATGCCCGCGCTGTCGCCGGAGGGCAGCGGCGCGATGTCCTGGTTCTTGGTCGTCCAGTCGTGGCCCGCCGCGACCGGGGCCAGGATCTGTTTGACCATTCCCGCCTGCGAGGCACCGGCTCCCTGGGCGGTGTAGACGGTCGCCTCCGTGGCGCCGCCCGTGGGAATCAGCAGTACACCGGCGACGTCACGGTCCTTGAGCAGGTCGAGCGCCTTCCCACGGTCGGTGACCAGCCGGGGATCGGCGGCGCCGTCCTGAACCGACTTCAGTTCGTTGACGACGGACTCGGCCACGGCCCCCGAGCCGACCACGGCGACCGGCATGTCCTGGGTCTTCGGTGAGTGCATGGTGCCCATGTAGGTCGCGTACATCATCGTGACCATGAGGAAGGGAATCAGGAAGAGAAAGGCGCGTTTGATCATCTCTCGCTTCCGGTCCGCCTCGGGCGAACCCGCTTCGTGGCCGCTCGCCTCGGCGACGGGGGTCGGTGTTTCCATGACGTGCTCCTGATGGGCGGGACTCAGAGTGCGGAACGTGAGCTCTTGTCCGGTTTGTGGTTGAGGTCGGGGAAGGACCAGCTGGCCTTGAGTGGGGCCCCGCCCGGCAGGTCGAGGGCTTCGCGGAGGTCGCGGGCGCGCGTCGCGGGCCCTCGACGGCCGGCGGTGAGGATCTGCTGACAGGTGGTGGCAGGCGTCCTCGGGCAGGGCGCGGTCGGCCCGAAGCCGCTGCATGGCATCGGCCGAATGGGTAGTCGATGCTGTGGCAGACCGCCCCTCCGGTGATGACGGCGACCTAGTCGTTCGCGATGCGCATGCGTTCCTGCTTTTGTCTGGAGCTACCAGAATTGAAGGACATAAAATATGTCAGAGTCCGTCTTTGGCTGTTGAGGTGCATTCTCGGCTGGGAACCTGAATGCACAGCAGACGGGCAACTGATTGGAATGGTGAACGAGATGCGTCCACCCGAAGAAAGTGATGAGCGGTTTAAATTCGTGGATCAGAAGGGGCTGCAAACCGTCCCGTCGCGGTTGCAGTCCCATGGTGCGTCGGCTTGCGTACTTTTGTCTGCCGTCGGGGCGGTGATGATGACTGCGCAGCTAGCGGAGACCATGGCGAGTCCTGTGGCGAGCCGCGTGAAGAAGGGAGATTTAGCGCTTCGAACGGAATTCATGGAAGGGTCCTTGTCTGTAAATAGCGTGCATCGAGCCACGGGAGTGAGAGTCATTTCAGGGTCCACCCCATTCTAGGAGTGGTTTCCCGGGCGCCTCCTGTACCCCGGAAGTGAGTTGGGAGGTGGCGATTGCTACTGGAGTACTAGCCGGTCCTCATCCGGAGGATTCGGGGGTCTGGCCCGCACGGTACGTCGCGGCACGGTTTACTTTCGGCCTTGCGGACGCCGAATACGTTGTGGGCCGCTCAGCGCCTGCAGGTCTACCCCTCGCCCAGGAGTGTGTTCCACATGGTGGCGGACCGCGCGGACAAGCCGGACGAGAGGCGTGGCGATGCCGTGTGCTAGGAGATGGTCTTCGCCGACTCCGACGGCTTGGCCGGTTCGTGCGTCGGGACGACGTCGGTCTGCTGGCGGGGCAGGAAGGCGGCGAGCGCACAGCACAGCGCGGCGGCGCCGGCGCCGATGGCCAGGACGGTTTTGAAGCCGTTCTCCGACGGCAGGGCGTGGCCTGCGAAGTCTGTGGTCATCTGTGCCAGGACCACGGCGATGACGGCGCTGGAGAAGGAGGTGCCGAGGGAGCGCATGAGGGTGTTGAGGCTGTTGGCGGCGGCGGTCTCGGACACGGGTACGGCGCCCATGATGAGCGCGGGCATGGCACCGTACGCCAGCCCCATGCCCGCGCCGACGATGCAGCCGACCACGACCAGCTGCCAGATCTCGGCCATCAGCACGGTGCCGGTCCCGTAACCGGCGGCGACGATCAGCGCGCCGGTCATCAGGGTGACCTTGGGGCCGCGTGCCTTGGTGATGCGGGCGGAGAGCGGGGCCGCGGCCATCATCACCAGGCCCATCGGGGCCATGGCCAGACCGACGGTCAGCAGGTCCTGGCCCATGCCGTAGCCGGTCTGCTCGGGCAGTTGCAGCAGCTGCGGCATGACCAGGGACAGCGCGAACATCGAGAAGCCGATGGCGACGGACGCGAGGTTGGTGAACAGCACCTGGCGACGGGCGGTGGTGCGCAGGTCGACCAGCGGCGCACTGGTGCGCAGTTCGAAGCGTCCCCACAGGAGCAGCACGATTGCTGCGGCGGCGAACAGGCCGAGGGTGGTCGTGCTGCCCCAGCCCCAGTCGGCTCCCTTGGACACGGCCAGCAGCAGACAGACCAGTGCGGCCGAGAGGCCGACCGCTCCCACTAGGTCGAAGCGGCCGCCTGCGCGCACCTCGGATTCGGGGACGATCGTCACGACAAGGACGACGGCTAGGACGCCGAGGACCGCGGAGGCCCAGAAGAGCACGTGCCAGTCGAAGTGATCGGCGATCAGGGCAGCCGCGGGCAGCCCCAGCGCACCGCCGATGCCGAGGGACGCGCTCATCAGGGCGGTCGCGCCGGGCAGCCGCTCGGCGGGCAGTTCGTCACGCATGATGCTGATGCCGAGTGAGATGGCGCCGGCGGACAGCCCCTGCAGCACCCGGCCGATGATCATCGGGGTGAGGGAGTCGCTGAGGCCGCAGACCACCGAGCCGGCCACGAGGAGGGCGAGGCTGACCAGCAGCATGCGCCGCTTGCCGTACATGTCACCGAGTCGCCCCATGACGGGGGTGGCGACGGCGCCGGCGAGCAGTGTGGCGGTGATGGCCCAGGCCGTGTCCGCCGGGGAGGCGCCGAGGAGTTCCGGAAGCTCGGGGATGAGGGGGATGACGAGGGACTGCATCAGCGAGACCACGATCCCGCCGAAGGCGAGTGCGGCCACGACGGCGTTCGCGCGTGAAGGGGCGGACACCGTCGTGGCCGGCTGGGTTGATGCTGGGGACATGGATGGGCCTCTCGGACGGGGCGACGGGCAGGGACGTGCGAACTCGCGGAAGTGACGCGGCTTATGGGCGAGGCGGCGCTCCCCGGGGAAAGTCGGGGAGCGCCGCCAGGGCCGGGCGGAGGCCCGATCGCGGTGTCGGGGAGTGTGTGGCTACTCCTTCAGCCGGATGGCGGCTGCCGGACAGAGTGCCGCGGCCTCCCGCACGCCATCGTGCAGTTCGGCGGTGGGGGTCTCCGTCAGCACGATGGCGATGCCGTCCTCGTCACGCTGGTCGAAGACCTCGGGCGCGGCCACGACGCACTGTCCCGCGGCGACGCACTTGGGCTCGTCGAATTCGATGTGCATGGTCCTCTTTCCTGGTTGTAGGTGGGGGATTTCAGGGCTGGTCCCAGGTGACCGGCAGGCGCTCCGGACCGCGGGTGAGTACTCCGGACTTCCAGACGACGTCCGCCTCGGACTCTTGGAAGCGCAAGTTCGGGAAGCTGGTGAGCAGGGTGCACAGGGCCACCTGCAGTTCCACCCTGGCGAGTGGGGAGCCCAGGCAGTGGTGTGCGCCGTGCCCGAAGCCGAGGTGGGCGGCCTCGCGGCGCTCCAGGTCGAGCTGGTGGGGGCAGGTGAAGACGGACTCGTCCCGGTTGGCCGAGTGCAGTGCGACCACCACGGGCTCGCCGGCCCGAACCGTCACCCCTCCGACCTCGACGTCCTCCATGGCGTAGCGGGCGAAGGCGGTGCCGACGGTCATCGGGACGAAGCGCAGGAGTTCCTCCACCGCCTGCGGTATCAGGTCGAGATCGGCACGCAGGGCGGCGAGCTCTTCGGGGTGGGTGAGCAGCACATACAGGAAGTTGGTGATCTGGGTGGCGGTGGTCTCGAAGCCGCCCACGAGGAGCCCGGAGAGCATGGTCTGCAGCTCACCCTCGGAGAGCCGGTCGTCCTCGTCCCGTGCGGCGACGAGGTCGCCGATCAGGTCGTTGCGGGGAGTCTCGCGGTGTTCGGCGATCAGGCAGGCCATGTACCCGGTCAGGGCGGCCCGGTGCTTCGCCGCCTCATCCGGCGTGTACTTCGTGGTCGAGATGAACGCCTCCGTCCATACGTGGAAGTCGCCGCGGTCCTCGAAGGGCACCCCGAGCAGGGTGCTGATCACGTTGACCGGCAACGGCGTGGCGAAGTCGGTGACCAGATCGGCGGTGTTGCCCTTGGCGAGCATCCCGTTGGCCAGTTCGGCGGCGATCCGCTCGATCCGGGGCCGCCATTCCTCGACCCGTTTGACGGTGAACGCCTTGGCCGCGAGCCGGCGCAGGCGGCTGTGCTCCGGCGGATCCATGATCATGAGTGCGTCCGGCGGGGTGGGGAAGGACCGCATGCGCGGTTCGTCGTGCCGCAGGCTTTCGTTCCGGCTGAAGCGGGGGTCACCGAGGACGAACCGCGCGTCCGCGTAGCGGGTGGCCAGCCAGGCGGGCTCGCCGTAGGGGAGCTGCACCCGGCTCAGTGGCTGCTCCCCCCTCAGAGCGGAGTACAGAGGGCTGAGATCGAGCTTCTCGGCCGTGAACGGGTATGTGGCGGGCTGGGTGACCGGCATGGACGACTCCTTGAGAGGGCAAGGCATCTAATTGAGATGACGCTATCGGTTATATCCTCGGTTGAGAAACTCAGTGAGGTGTCTCATGGATAGTGACTATCGGTTGATAAGGTGGAGCGGTGACTGCCGAAACTCCGCGTCGACTGCGCGCCGACGCCGCCCGCAACTCCGAGAAGATCCTCCGGGCCGCGCGCGCGATCTACGCCGAGAGTGGCCCTGACGCCTCGCTGGAGGAGATCGCCCGTCGCGCCGGTGTCGGCATCGCGACGTTGTACCGGCGGTTCCCGAACAAGGAGGAACTCGTCCGGGCGGCGCTGGAACAGAAGATCACCGAGGAGATGTCGCCCGCGATCAGCGGAGCGCTCGCTGACAGCGACCCCCTGCGCGCGCTCGCGACCCTATGGGAGGCCTCGGTCTCCTTCGCGGCGCAGGAACGAGACCTCCTCGGTGCCGTGCGCGACTCGGGCTCCCTGGCCTCCGAACTCTCCGAACCGTTCTACGAGGCCCTGATGGTGGTCACCCGACGGGCACAGATCGCCGGACGTGTCCGCGCCGACCTCGTTCCCGACGACCTCCACCGGATCACGGTGATGCTGCTCAGCGTGCTGCACACGGTGCAGCCCGGCAGTGCCGGCTGGAAGCGCTACATCACCCTGATGCTCGACGGCCTCGCGCCCGCGCAGCCCACCGTGCTTCCTTCGCCCGAGCCGCTCAGGCAGTGGCCGACGCGGGGTTCCCGGCCCGCCTGACAGAGGGCGGCAGCCGAGTTCGGCCGGCCTGTCCTCTGGAGGGGCCGTGGGACCGGCGGCGGGGGTGGCTGGACCGCCGGTCCCACGGTGCGCCGCCCGACCTGTCCGGCGGTGTGGCGGCGCTGGAGGGGCGCCTCCGCGGTGGAGGCCGCCCGTCTGTGGGTTTCTTGCCTACCAGGTGACCGGCAGTTCGTGGACGCCGAAGGCGGCCATGGTGCCCCGGAACGGGATCTCTTCCAGGGGCACGGCCAGGCGGAGGCCGGGCAGCCTGCGCAGCAGCCGGGGCAGCGCCTCCGTCAGTTCCACCCGGGCCAGGTTCTGGCCGAGGCACTGGTGGATGCCGTAGCCGAAGGCGATGTGGCCGCGGGTGCTGCGGGTGATGTCGAGGGAGCCGGCGTCGTTCATGAAGGAGGGGTCGTGGTTGGCGGCGGGCAGGTTGACGGCGATGATGTCCCCGGCCTTGACCTCCTGGCCGCCGATGACGAGGTCCTCGTGGGCGGCGCGCCAGATCATGTCCTGGGCGATGGAGAGGTAACGCAGCAGTTCCTCGATGGCGTTCGCGACCACCTTGGGGTCGTCGCTCTCCCGGACCACGGCCGCCTGTTCCGGATGCTCCAGCAGGGTCAGCGTGCCCAGGCCGATCATGTTGGCGGTGGTCTCATGGCCGGCGATGAGAAGGACGAGGCCGTTCATGGCCACTTCCTCCGGCTTGAGTTCTCCCGTCTCCACGCGCTCGGCGATCAGCCGGCTGATCAGGTCGTCACCGGGCTCGCGCCGTTTGCGCTGCACGAGTTCCATCAGGAAACCGAACAACTCGGCACTGGCCTGGCTCTTCTCCTGCGGGGTGACGTCCGGCTGGTTGATCGTGATGCTGTGCTTCTGGAAGAACTCGTGGTCCTCGTAGGGGACCCCGAGCAGCAGGGAGATGACCAGGGACGGCATGGGAAGTGCGAAGGCCTCAACGAGATCGGCCGAGTCGCCCCTGGCGGTCATCTCGTCGATGAACCGGTCGACCAGCGCCCGCACCTGGGGGCGCATCGCCTCCATCCGCTTGACCGTGAAGTCCTTGGTCAGCATCAGGCGGATCCGGGCGTGCTCGGGGTCGTCCATGCGCGGAAACGCCGGAATCTGCTGTGCCGCGCCCGGGTACATCCGGGGGTAGCGGACGGTGTCGGCGCTGATGCGCTGGTCGGACAGGACGAACTTGACGTCCTCGTGGCGGGTGACCACCCAGGCGGTCTCGCCGTTCCACAGCCGTACCTTCTGTAGCCCGTCGCCCAGGCGCCATTGCTCGTACTCGGACGGCAGATCGAGCGGACAGCGCGAGGAGCGCGCGGCGGGGTAGGCCGGCAGACCGAGGTCGCCGGTCGGATCGGTGGCCGTGCTCATGGGTCCTCCAGTGGGGGCGTGGGGGTGTCGGGTACAGGGAGTCGCGGACGTGGCTATGCGACGGGGGAGCCGATGACGGCTTCCGTCCAGGCGGTGCCGGCCGCGACGAGCGAGCGCCAGGCGCGCACATCCTTCGGCGGCAGCCCCGCGGCGAGCACGCCGGTCAGCAGTTCGCCCCGGCGGTAGACGACGAGGAGACGCCGCGCGTCCTCGGCGGTCAGGACGAGCGCCTCGTCGTGGCCGCGCAGATGGCCGTACGCGTGGATCTTGACGTCGTACTGGTCGGACCAGAAGTACGGAACCGGTGCGAACGGCCGCCGCTGGTCGGGGGCGAGGAGGTTGCGGGCGACGGCCATGGCCTGCTCGGCGGCGTTCGTGCGGTGCTCGATGCGCATCGGTGTGCCGAAGAGCGGGTTGTGCCAGCGGGCCACGTCGCCGACTCCGTGGACGTCGGGCGCGGCGGCGCAGTACTCGTCGCACACCAGCCCGTCCTGGAGGGCCAGGCCGCTGCCGTCCAGCCATTCGGTGTTGGGCAGGGAGCCGATGGCCACCAGGACGTCGTCGGCGGGCAAGACGCTGCCGTCGGACAGCAGGACACCGGTGACCCGGCCGGCGGAGCTCTGGATCCCGTGGACCGAGGTACCGGCGCGCACGTCCACGCCGTGGGCCAGGTGTATCCGGGTCAGGAACCGCCCGGTGTCATCGCCGACGGCCTGGCCCATGGGGACCGTGCCCGCTTCCAGGAGCGTCACCGTGACGCCCAGCGCGCGGGCCGTGGCCGCCACCTCCGCCCCGATGAACCCGCCTCCGACGATCACCAGGCGCCGGTCCGGTCGCAACCGTTCCTTGAGTGCCAGCGCGTCCTCGACGGTGCGCAGCACATGCACGCCGGACACGCCGTCGCAGCCCGGCAGGCGACGGGGACGGACACCGGTGGCGACGACCAGTGCGTCGTACGGCAGCAGGCTGCCGTCGGCGAGGTGCACCTGGTGGGAGTTCCGGTCCAGAGCGACGGCGGTCGCTCCCAGGCGCAGGTCGAGGCCCAGGGCGTCGATGTCCGCCGCCGGGCGCAGCGCCAGACGGTCTGGCTGCCAGTCGCCCTTGAGGAGTTGCTTCGACAGGGGTGGGCGGTCGTAGGGGGCGTAGGGTTCTTCGCCGACGAGCGTGATCGCGCCCTCGTAGCGCGCCCGGCGCAGTGCCTCCGCCGTGGCCAGTCCGCCCGCCGACGCGCCGACCACCACGATCCGGTTCACGAGGCCGCCCCGCGGCCGGGTGCACCGATGCCGGCTGTCAGTTGCATCAGATGTCTCCTTTGCTGAGCCGTTGCGCTGACCGCTCGGCTCTCCGTACTGATAGTTACTCTCATCTAGTGAGGATTGCGAAACAACATACCTGAGAAGTAAGTGGCATTGGACCCGTCATCCCTGGGTTGTATCCGTAAGAACGAACTGAAAAGAGCCACGTGAAGTGCGGTTTCTACTCGTTGACGCCTACTTCCAAAAAACGATAGCTTCCAATCGTTTTAGCGGCTTCAGGCCCTGGACGTCATGGCGTGCGCCCCTGCGCCACATGGCGTTCCGCCCCGCCCCTCTCGTGGGCGGAGGCCAGTTCACTCCCGGAAAGAGGCGAAGGATGACTGAGGCGTATCGGAACCTGATCGGCGGCACGCTGCGACCACCGGAGTCGGGGCGATGGCTCGACGCGGAGAACCCGGCGACCGGTGAGGTCTGGGCGCGGATCCCCTCCGGCGACCAGGCGGATGTGGACGCCGCGGTCGCCGCCGCGAAGGAGGCCTTCCCCGGCTGGTCGGCGCTGCCGGCGGCGGTCCGCGGCATCTACCTGCAGCAGGTGGCGATGGCCTTCGCCGAACACGGTGAGGAACTGGCCCGTCTGGAGACCCGCGACAACGGCCGTCTCCTCGGCGAGAACATCCAACGCGCCGGAATCGGCATGGCGTTCGTGTGGAACCAGGCCGCGGGCCGGACGCTGGAGGCGGTCACCGGCCACAGCGTCGTGCTCGACCCGACCAGCTTCGGCTTCACCCGGCGCGAGCCCTACGGAGTCGTCGCGGCGATCGTTCCGTGGAACGCGCCGCTGGCGATGCTGTGCAACAAGGCCGCCATGGCGCTCGCCGCCGGCAACACGGTGGTCGTCAAACCCCCGGAGCAGGCGAGCGTGTCATCGCTGCGCTTCGCCGAACTCGTCGCCGAGGTGCTGCCGCCCGGGGTTCTGAACATTGTTTCCGGAACCGGCGAGGAGGTGGGCGACCCCCTCGTCCGGCACCGGGACGTCCGCAAGGTCACCATGACCGGGTCGACGCAGACCGGCCGGGCCATCCAGCGTGCGGCGGCCGACACCCTCACCCCGAGCATCTTCGAACTCGGGGGGAAGTCCCCCAACATCGTCTTCGCCGACGCCGACCTCGACGCGGCGGCGCAGGGCGTGACGGTCGAGTCCATCTTCACCGGCAACGCGGGACAGGTGTGCGTGGCGGGATCCCGGATCCTCGTCCAGCGGCCGGTCCTCGACGAGATGCTGAAGCGCATCCGCGCGATCGTCGAGGAGATCGTCCTGGGCGATCCGGCCGACGACGCCACCACCATGGGCCCCCTCATCTCCCAGGAGCAGTACGACCGTGTCGTTGGCTACCTCAAGGCCGGTGCGCAGGAAGCAGAGTTGGTCCTCGGCGGTCGGCACGGCCCGGAACTGGTCCCCGAACTGCCGGGGGGCTACTGGGTCGAACCCACCCTCTTCACCACCACGGACAACTCGCTGAGCATCTGTCAGGAGGAGATCTTCGGCCCCGTCGCCGTGATCATCCCCTTCGACACCGACGACGAGGCCCTGGCCCTGGCCAACGACAGCCGCTACGGCCTGGCTTCCGGCGTGTGGACCCGTGACCTGGCCCGTGCCCACCGCTTCGTCCGCGACCTCGACGCGGGCAACGTGTGGGTCAACGCCTACCGCCAGACGCGGTACGAGCTGCCGTTCAGCGGCGTGAAGGACAGCGGCTACGGCCACGACGCCGTCCTGGAGTTCACCCGGGAGAAGGCCGCCGTCATCAAGGCCTGATACCCCGGCACACATCCGAACCACGCCTGCCGACGAGCCCGTCGGCAGGTCTGCCCCACCACAACGCCCCCACCATAAGAAGGAGAAATCTCATGGGTGACATGGACGGCAAGGTCGCAGTGATCACCGGAGCCGGCGCGGGCATGGCCAAAGCCTGCGCGGAGCTGTTCGTCCAGCACGGTGCCAAGGTCGTCGCCGCCGACATCAGCGGAAAGGAGAAGGACACCGCGGCCGAACTCGGCGAGGCGGTCGTACCCGTCCACTGCGACGTGTCGCAGGAGGACCAGGTCGTCGCGATGTTCGAGACAGCGGTACGCGAGTTCGGCCGCGTGGACGCCGTACTGAACGTGGCCGGCATCGCCGACGGAGCACCGCTCGCCGACTCCACCCTGGAGATGTACGACCGGATCATGGCGGTGGACCTCAAGGGCGTGTTCCTCGGCACCAAGCACGGAATCCGTACCATGCGCGCCACCGGCGGCGGCGCGATCGTCAACTGGGCCTCACTTGCGGCCCTGGCCACCTCCGGCGCCTATGCCAGTGTCTACTCGGCCGCCAAGGCGGGCGTCATAGCACTGACCCGGGCAGCGGCGACCGAGTACGCCACCGACGGAATCCGCGCCAACTCGCTCTGCCCCGGCATCATCCTCACCGACATGGGCCAGAACGCGGTCCAGGCGGCACCGGAGAAGCTTCAGAAGCCTGCGATGCAGCGCGGCGGCACCCCCAAGGAGGTTGCCGAACTGGCTCTCTTCCTCGCCTCGGAACGCTCCTCCTACCTCACGGGGCTGGCCATTCCGATCGACGGCGGCTGGGGCTCGCTGCTCCGCTGAGTGCACCCGTCACCAGGCAGTGCGCGCGGTGACGCAGGGGAGCCGTAATACAAATCCTGGGAGTTTTCCGGGAGTCGGAGCGTTCGGCACGTGCGGCGGACGCTCCGGCCCCGGGCTGGTGCCGCGGATTCCCGGAGAACTCCCAGAACCTCTCCGAAACGTCGCATGCGCGGCGGACAGGCTGGGCGAGCCCAACGACACGCGGCCCCGCGCCGCGTGCGTCACCGAAACACAGCGGAGTACCACTGAGATGACTGCCATCACCGCCGAACCCGGGCAGGGAAGGTCGCCACAGGCCGCGCCCGCCCGACCCGAAAGCCCGTTGGAGAACGCCCTGGAGGGGGTGGCGGCCGCCCTGTGCGCCCTCATCGCCATGGTGGCCGTCTCCGCACTGGCCCTGTGGCTACTGGACGCGGAATCCCTCGGATCGCTGTGGTCCCTGGCGCTCACGGTGACGGCCATGGCCGTCGGGGGCTCGGTGAGCCCGGCGGCCTCCTCCGGGGCGGAGGGCTCCGGAGGGCTGTCAGGCCTGCTGGGCGGCGGTGGGCTGAGCCCGACCATGAGCGGCACGGTCGACGCCGTGCCGTTCGGGGTGACCCTGCTCGGCGCCGTGGTGCTGTGGCTGGCGTTCTCGTGGCGGATGCGGCGCCGGCCGTTCACCGCGGGTGAGCTGGCCGCGCGGACCGCCGGAGCTGCGGTGACGGCCCTGCTGGGCTTCCTGACCGTGGCCAGACTCGCGGAAGGCTCCTTCCGCATGCCGGCGTCCGCGATGAGCGGAATGCGCGGCGAGGACTCCACGTCAGGAGGACTCGGCATCGGCAACAGCCCGCTGGGCGAGCTGTTCGGCGGCGGACTCGGCCGGCGTCTGGGCGGGGGCTCCGCCATGTCCCGGGACATGGTGATGAACTATCAGGTCCAGGCCGGTTCGGCCGTACTGGGCGGGCTTTTGTGGGTGGCCGTGGTGATCGCCCTCGGCTGCCTGATCACCCGGCGGGCCCACCTGCCGCTGCCATGGCAGACCGGCCGACTGCGTGCCGCGTGGGCGCCGAGCGTCTCAGCGGTCGCGCGCATGCTCCTGCTGATGACCGTCGTTCCGCTGATCGCCGTCGTGTTCATCGGCATCGTCGTCGGCGGGAAGGGAGCGACCGCCGCCGGCGCCGCCCTCCTGCTGGCCCCCGACGCGGTGGTCGTCTTCGTGACCCTGGGCCTGGGCGTCTCCTGGACGGCCTCGACACACCAGGCGCAGAGCGAGGATGGTAACCCGCTCGCCTCACTGCTGCGCAGGCTGGGCGGCGCACAGGCGCAGGCGCGTCCAGACCGCGTCGAGCACCTCAGGGACCTGTCGGCAGGCGGCTGGCCGCTGTGGCTCCTGGCTCTGCTGGTGACCGGTCTCGCCCTGCTGGCCTGCGGTTACGCGGCGGCACGGGCCACAGCACGGACACCGGCCCACGCCCTGAGCGCCCACCGGACACGCCATGGGCAGCACCTCGCACCGGCAGCACGCCTCGGGGTCGTCCTGGGCGTGGTTTTGGGCCTGACGGCCTGGCTCACGCAGGCATCCGGCCAGATCTCGGCGACCATGTTCGGCAGCGAGATGGGCGGCACACAGGCCGGACTCAGCGGCAGCGTGCCGCTGGCCGCGCTGCTGGGGCTGCTCGCCGGAGCGGCGGCCGGCTTCGTGGGCAGTGTGCTGCACGGTCTTCACGGCGGGCAGACACCCCCATTCCGTACGATCCCGCGCAACACTCCGGTCGCCCCGGTCGGCGAGCCCCTCGCTGACGCCCCGGGAGCGACGGCACACGGCGGTGGATCCGCCCCCTTGGAGAACTCACTTGGCAACCGCTGACCGACCCTCCCCACCCGCGACGGACTCCTGGCTCACCCCTGTCCAGGACGACACGGCCGACGTGGACCTGCTGGTCGTCGACGACGAACCGACCGTACGGGAACTGCTGTGCGCCGCTCTGCGCCACGCGGGCTTCACCGTCGCCGCGGCCGGCACCGGACAGGAGGCCCTGGAGCAGGCGCGGGCCGTATCGCCCCATCTCGTCCTGCTGGACGTGATGCTCCCCGACATGGACGGCTTCGAGGTGATCCGGAGCCTGCGTGAGCGGCCCCGGTCCGGCAGGACGGCCGTGCGGGGACACATCCCGGTGGTGTTCCTGACCGCCCGGGACACGACGCGGGACAAGATCGAGGGCCTCGTCCTCGGCGGAGACGACTACGTGACCAAGCCGTTCGATCTGCAGGAGCTGATCGCACGCGTCCGCGCGGTGCTGCGCCGAACGAACGGCGACCCCGGCGCCGTACAGCGCGTGGCCGATCTGGAACTCGACCCGGAGGGAGTCCAGACCACACGGGCCGGGCAGCCGATACGCCTGTCACCGACCGAGTTCCGGCTCCTGCACACCCTGATGGCCAACGCGGGACGCACCGTCCCCAGAGCACTGATCCTCGAACGGGTGTGGGACTACGACTTCGGCGGTGACACCGGCATCGTCGACACCTACATCAGTTACCTGCGCCGGAAGATCGACAACGGTGGCCCGAAGCTGATCCACACGGTGCACGGTGTCGGCTACGTGCTGCGGGGCCCGAAGACATGACCGGTCGACGCATCCTTACGGTATGGGCGCAGGCCTCGCTGCGCAGCAGGGTGCTCCTGCTGGCGACGGCTCTGCTCGCGGCGGGTTTCACCGCGTTCAGTCTGGTCACCGGCAACGCCTTGCGCACCTACCTGGAGGACCGGGCCGACACCCAACTCAGGGCCGCCGCCCAGGTGTTCGCCCTGCTGCCACCGGGGATCGCCGAGAGTGGTGCCGAGCGGACTCCTCCGGCGGGCCTCGGCGACTTCAGCACCGAAGTCCTTGGCAACCCGGTCATCGCTTACGTCCGGGCTGACGGAACGAGCACGGGTAGCATCGACTCCCTCGCCGGAAAGCGCTCCGGCAGCTCACGCGGTCCGCGGCTGCCGAAGCTGGACTCCGAGGCGGTCACCGCCCGAGGAGGCCGCCCCTTCACCGTCGACAGCAGCCAGGGCGAGGGGCGGTGGCGGGTGATCGCCGTGCCCCGGACCGGCAACGGAGCCGCCCTGAGCACGCTTGGGGCGGCCCTGCCGGGCGACGGCGGCAGTGTGGTCGTGGCCACGTCCATGGACCAGGTGGACGCCACCGTGGACCGCATGTGGCGCATCTACGAAACCACCGGACTGGCCCTGCTCGGGCTGCTCGTTGCGGCCGGCTGGTTCGCCATGCGGTCAGGCCTGAAGCCCCTGTCCCGGATCGAACGGACCGCCGCCGAGATCGCACACGGGGACCTGACCCGCCGGGTACCGGCCCTGGCGGGGCCGAACACCGAGGTCGGCCGCCTCGCCACGGCACTCAACGGGATGCTCGGCCAGATCGAGGCCGCCTTCGCCGCCCGTGCCGAGTCCGAGGCGCGGATGAGCCGCTTCGTCGCCGACGCCAGCCACGAACTGCGCACCCCGCTGGCCGGCCTCAAGGGCCTCACCGACCTCTACCGCATGGGCGCTCTCCCCGAGCGCGAGGACATCGACGCCACCATGGCCCGCATCGCCCGCGAGTCCGAACGCCTCACCCGGCTCGTGGAGGACATGCTGCTCCTCGCCCGGCTCGACGAACAGTCCCTGAGAACCGCCGGCGGCGACCCGGGACAGGGAGCCGGTTCACCTGACCCGTTCCCGCTGGGCCTGGACTGCGCCCCGATGGACCTGCGCACCCTGGCGGCCGACGCCCTCCACGACGTACGGGCGCTCGACGCCGCCCGGCCGGTGACCCTCACCGGGCCGAACGGCGACGGCCCGCCGGCCGCCGCCCCCGCTCTCGCCGACGAGTCCCGCCTCCGACAGGTCGTCACCAACCTGATCGGCAACGCCATCAGACACACGCCACCCGGTACGCCGATCCGCATCGGCGTGGGCACCGACGGCGGCGACACGGTCCTGGAGGTCGCCGACGAAGGCCCCGGCCTCACAGAGGAACAGGCCCACCGCATCTTCGAACGCTTCTACCGCGCGGACACCTCACGGACCCGCGCCACCGGGGGAGCGGGACTCGGCCTGGCCATCGTCCAGTCGCTGGTCACCGCGCACGCGGGACATGTGGAGGTGCGGTCGGCACCGGGCCGGGGCGCCACCTTCCGCGTCCTGCTGCCCCCACCCCCAGACCCTCGCACCGAACCGCGCACCTCCGTGCGGCCCCAGGCGGCCGCCTCGGCCACCGGCGCGGCTCTCCGCTGTACCCCCCACTGATCCCCCCACATTCAAGGAGATCCCGTGAAACGACGCACGCTACTGGCTCTCACTCTCACCTTGTCCCTCGCTTTCCCGGTGACGGCGACGGCGGCGACACCCACCCCTGCCGACGAGGAACGCTCCTCGCGCGTCACCGGCGTCGAGGTGACGCGCAAGGAGTCGCTGGGCACGTTCGGCGGTGTGCCGTACGAGCGGCTGGCCGGCACCGTCTCCGGAACCGTGTCGGCCGGGGAATGCGTGGCGGGACTCGACTCGGCCGCCGGGACCGACGGGGTCCACACCTACACCTCGGGCTTCGAGCTGATCCGCCCGGTCGGACAGGACCAGCGCAGCGAGGTCGTGGTGGAGGTGGAGAACCGGGGCATTCCCCTGCTGCTCCACGGCTACAACTCGATGCAGGACCCGCCGCCCGTAGGAGCCCCGCAGGACGTCTCGTACCCGTCGGGCATGGGCGACGGCTTCCTGTTCGCCGAAGGACGCTCCTACGCGCGGGTCCAGTGGCAGACCGGCATCTCACCGGGAGTGCCGGAATCGGCCCAGGGCGTCGGCCAGGTCATCGTCCGTGACTTCGGGCGGCTGCTGCGCAGCGGACGGCTCGAAGGCGAGGACTCGCCACTCGGTGCGTACGAGCACCGGTTGCTCGTGGGGTTGAGCCAGGCCAGCTGGTTCGTCACCAGCTTCGTCGCCGAGGGCTTCAATGACGCCGACGGACGCGTCTTCCAGGGCGCCTACGCCCAGGACGGCACCGGCAACCAGCTCGCGATCAACGGCGTCGCCGCGGCGGACGGCCAGCCACAGGTGCCCTACATGAGGCCGGACGGTGTGCCGCTGGCTCCTGGGCAGGTGCTGCGCCGGCCGGCGACGGATCCCGTCTTCGTGGACGTGGCGGCCTACACGGACTACTACCGGCTCCGGGCCAGTGTCTCCCGGCAGGCCGACCCAGCCGACGGCTACCACCGCTACGACTGGCCGGCCGCCCACAACCCGGTAATCAGCGCCGACGCGGCGGACACCGCGTTCCAGCGCTTCGGCTGCAATGACGGAATGCCGATCCCGCTCAGTCCCCTGCACAGCGAACCATACGGCCGTGCACTGCTCGTGGCGTTGGAACGCGGTCTCGGCATCGGCGGTCCGCGCGAGAAGATGCCGCCCGAGCAGGTGTTCACAGCCGGTGCGCATCCCGCCGATCGGGCACTCCTCAACGGCCTGCCCGGCCGGGAGGTGACGGTGCCGCGGACGGACGCCGACGGTTTCCCGATCGGCGGAGTGCGCTTTTCCGCGGCCGATTTGCCGCTCGGCTCACCGGTTCCGCCCGCGGTGGCTCCGGTGTCCACGGCGAGCATCACCGCGGTGTGCGGCAACTACGGGGGGTGGCAGCCGTACACGGCGGACGAACTGGGCCGGCGTTACGGCTCGCTCGACGACTACGTCAGCACCTACGACGCCCGGGTCACACGCCTGATCGCGAGCGGACTCCTCCTTGAGAGGGACCGAGGGCCCCTGCTCGACCGGGCTTCGGAGGAATGGTCGAAGGCACCGACGGGGTCGTGACCCACGGGGTTCGCCCCGCCCGCCGGATGTCTCCGGATGCAAGGGATCTGAGCCGTGTGAAGCCGGGGCTCGGGGGGTGTGGGCGGACCGTCGCTTCGGCGAGGCGTCGGTGAAGCCCGGTCAGACGGCCGACCAGCCGTTGTCCACCGGGAGGATGACACCGTTGATGTTGCTCGCGGCGGCGGAGGCCAGGAAGACGATGGCCGCGGCCTGTTCGTCCGTGGTCGCCTGGCGTCCGACGTTGACCATGTACTTGCCGAGCACGCCCAGTCCGTGCGACTCGATGTCCAGCCCGGCCGTGATACCCGTCGTCGTGCCGCCGGGAGCGATCGCGTTGGTCCGCACGCCCTGGTCGCGGTACGTCACCGCGAGGGACTTGGTGAGCCCGGCGATCCCGTGCTTGGAGGCGGTGTACGCGGCACCGGCCGCGCTGCCCCGCAGGGACGCCTCGGAGGCGGTGAACACGATCGCCCCGTCACCCGTGGCCAGCAGATGAGGCAGCGCAGCGCGGGTCAGCAGGAAGGGCGCGGTGAGGTTGACCCGCAGGACGCGCTCCCACTCCTCGTCGCCGATGTCGGCCACGGCGGACATCCGGTCCATGATTCCGGCGTTGTTCACCAGGACGTCGATGCCTCCGCAGGCGTCCACGGCCGTGGTGACGACCCGGTCGACGACCTCCTGGTCGCTCAGGTCGCCGATCGCGGTGACAGCTGTGCCGCCCGCCACCGCTATGGCCTCCGCCGTCGCTTTGGTGCCTTCGGCGTTGATGTCCGCGAGGACGACGCGGGCGCCCTGCGCGGCGAAGAGCAGGGCGGCGGTTCGGCCGATGCCCGAGCCGGCTCCGGTGACGATCACGGACTTGCCGGACAGGCCTGTAGTGCTGTTCATGTGTGGATGCTCCCTGGTGGTGTCGGAGACCGGTGAGTCCGGGGAAAGGGCTCACGTGCCTGCGTCGACACTAGGAAGAGCCAGGCCGCGCCCCGAGCCTCCACAGGACCCAAAACGGGCGGGGCGATGAGTACCGGGGTACTGCTCCGCCTCGTCCGAAAGGTGGCCGGACAGCCTGCCGCGCCGGTTGCGGCGTGGCTCTGACCACGGGCCGGCTGTCGACGTCGCGGTGCTTCGGGTGCTTCGGGAGGAGGACGACCAGTACCGGAGGAGGATGCGGCAGCGGCGTATTCGCTTCCCCGGTGCCGTGGGCCGCACGATTTCCCCGCCTAGCTTGATGGACGGGTCACGCAGACCCACCCAGTCCTCGTCATCCATCCCGTTGTTTCCCAGGTGGGAGTAACTCCTGTGGCCACCTTCCTCTACAGACTCGGCCGGTTCGCCTTCAGGCGACGCCGCCTTGTCGTGATGCTGTGGATCGCCATCCTGGCTGTCGTCGGCATCGGCTCCGCGAGCGTGTCCGGCACGACGTCGGACCAGTTCACCATTCCCGGCACCCAGTCCCAGAAGGCGCTGGACCTGCTGGACAAGGAGTTCCCGCAGGCCTCTGCCTCGGGCGCCACCGCTCGTGTCGTCTTCGAGGCCCCCGACGGGCAGAAGCTGACGTCCGGGGCCAACAAGACCGAGGTCGAGTCGCTGATCGCCGGCCTCAAGAAGGCTCCCCAGGTGGCGAGCGTCAGTGACCCCTATGCCAGTCGTCTGGTCAGCCAGGACGGCACCATCACCTACGCCCAGGTGACGTACAAGGTTGCCCAGGCCGACATCACCACCGAGGCACGGGACGCCCTGCATGCCGTGGCCGACAAGGGCGACAAGGCGGGTCTCGCGGTGAGCCTGGGCGGCAACGCCGTCAACGAGAAGGAGGGCGCCAACGCCGGCGAGCTGATCGGTCTCGCGGTGGCCGCCGTGGCGCTGGTGATTACCTTCGGCTCCCTGCTCGCCGCCGGTCTGCCGCTTCTGACCGCGCTCCTGGGCGTCATCATCGCGATCCTGTCGATCACCATCGCGACCGCGATATGGGACATGAGCGGCTCGGCGTCGACGCTTGCGCTGATGCTGGGCCTGGCGGTCGCCATCGACTACGCCCTGTTCATCGTCTCCCGCTACCGCAGCGAGATCAGGGCGGGCCACGAGCCGGAGGACGCCTGCGGGCGAGCCCTGGGTACGGCCGGATCAGCGGTCGTGTTCGCCGGCCTGACCGTAGTCATCGCGCTGGCCGGCCTCAGCGTCGTCGGCATCCGGCTGCTGACCGACCTGGGCCTGGCGGCGTCGTTCGCGGTCGTCGTGGCCGTGGTCGTCGCCCTGACCCTGCTGCCCGCGGTGCTGGGCTTCGCCGGGGCGCGCATCATGAAGGGCAATCTCCAGACCAAGCGCATGCGGGCGCTGGAGCGCGGCGAGGGCGAGCCGATGGGTGTGCGCTGGGTACAGCACGTCATCCGTCACCCGTGGCGGGCGCTTGTGGTCTCGGTCGCCGTCCTCGGCTTGCTGGCCATCCCGGCGCTGTCGATGCGCCTGGGCATGCCGGACGACAGCACGGCTCCCGCGGGCAGCACTCAGCGGGTCGCCTACGACACTCTGAGCAAGGGGTTCGGCCCGGGCTACAACGGCCCGCTCACGGTCGTCGTCGATGCCCGGGACAGCAAGGACCCCAAGGCCGCCGCTGAGCAGACGGTCACCGTGCTCGGCAAGCTGCCCGACGTCGCCTCCGTGAGCCCGCCCGTGTTCAACACCTCGGGCGACGTGGCCCTGATCCGGGCCGTTCCCAAGAGTTCCCCGAGCAGCCAGGAGACGGTGGACCTGGTCGGGGAGATCCGTGACACCACCGCCCCGGCCGTGCTGCGAGCCACGGACGCCGAGGTCGTGATCACCGGTACGACGGCCCTGAACATCGACGTCTCCGACAAACTCGGAGACGCTCTTGTGCCCTATCTTCTGGTGGTCGTCGGCCTGGCGCTGATCCTGCTCCTGCTCGTCTTCCGCTCCATCCTGGTGCCCGTCAAGGCGACGCTGGGCTTCCTGCTCAGCGTGGTGGCGACTCTGGGCGTCCTGGTCGCGGTCTTCCAGTGGGGCTGGCTCAAGGACGTCTTCGGCGTCGACACCACCGCCCCCATCGTGAGCGTGATGCCGATCTTCATGATCGGTGTGGTCTTCGGCCTCGCCATGGACTACCAGGTCTTCCTCGTCACCCGGATGCGGGAGGAGTACGTCCACGGTGCCGAGCCCACCGAGGCGGTGGTCGCGGGCTTCCGGCACGGCGCCCGCGTGGTGACGGCCGCAGCGATCATCATGATCTCCGTCTTCGCCGGATTCCTGCTCGCCGACGCCGCACTGATCAAGTCGATCGGCCTGGGACTCGCCTCGGCCGTCCTCTTCGACGCCTTCGTGGTCCGCATGACCATCGTGCCCGCGGTCATGGCACTGCTAGGCCGCCGGGCCTGGGCACTGCCCCCGTGGCTGGACCGAATCCTGCCCAACGTCGATGTCGAGGGCGAGAAGCTGCGGCATGTCCTGGACGGGCCGACCGACACGACAGGGCCGGACGGGGAAACCGGGCCCGGAAGCGCGAAGGACAGGCTGCTCGCGCCAGCCCGCCAGGGCGAGGACTGACCACCGCGCCGCTTACAGTAGCCCGGCGCATGTGATCCCACGGCAGTGGGAGCCACCCCTTCAATCGCCGTCCGTCGGTCCTTACTCCCCCAAGGGCCGACGGACGGTCAGCCGGTCTATCGGAGACGCACGCCGTGACCTCAGCATCGAAGAACTCCCTAGCCGAACCCGGCACCCTGCTGGGCAGCTCGGAGGACCGCACGGTGGTCCGGGTCCTGACTCTGCTGGCCGCCCTCGGCCGGGCGGACCAGGCGCACCCCCATGTCAAGAGGTTGGGGATGCCGATCCTGTGCGCCGCGCTCGGCCTCCAGCCCCTCATGGAATACCCCGGCCCGGGACCCTCACTCCCGGTCTCACTGGGCCTGCTGGCTGGAATCACCGTCCCGTTGCTGTGGCGCCAGAGCCGTCCTGTTCTGGTGTTCACGGTCGTCACGGGGTTCTCCGTGGCGGAGGCCGCTTGTGGCGTGCTGACCAACGCGCACTTCCTCGCCCAGCTGATCATGCTGTACAATCTGGCCCGCTTCGCCACGCCCCTCGCTCTGGCCGGGGCAGTGTCGGTCGTCGTACCCCAGACGGTGATCACCACCCTCGCCTTCTCCTCCGACGTACAGCTCAAGCGCATCACCACCGCCCTGGCACTGGCCGTCATGCTGTCGCTGTGCATGCTCGCGATGGCGGGACTGGGTCTGGGCGGCCGGGTGGCCCGCCTGTACATCACAGCTCTGCAGGACCGGGCGATACGGCTGGAGGTGGAGCGCGACCAGCGGGCCCGGCTCGCGGAAGCGGCGGAGCGGGCCCGCATCTCCCGGGAGATGCACGACATCCTCGGCCATACCCTCGCCGTCATGGTCGGTCTCGCCGACGGCGCGAGCGGACTGACCGAGGCCAACCCCAAGCGGGGCGCCGAGACACTGCAGATCATCGCCGACAGCGGGCGCGGCGCCCTGGCGGATCTGCGTCGGCTCCTCGGCACCCTCCGCGAGAACGGCACCGCGTCCTGTGACTCCCCGCTGGCACCCCAGCCAGGCCTGAGTGACCTCAACACCCTCCTGGAAAGGGTCCGGGCCGCCGGGCCCACCGTGACCCTGCACACTGAGGGGGAACTCGCCGGTCTCCCCGCAGGACTCCAGCTCACCGTCTACCGCATCGTCCAGGAAGCACTGACCAACACCCTCAAGCACGCCGCCCTCACGACAACGGTCGACGTGACTGTCGTGGCGACCTCCCAGGCGGTACGTGTCGCTGTCGAGGACAGTGGCCCTCGGCGTACGCCGCGCGAGCGCCCTCGGGGCGACGGGAGACAAGGGCTTCTCGGTATGCGTGAGCGCGCCTTGCTCTACCAGGGGACCGTGACTGCCGGCCCGAACTCCCGGGGCGGCTGGCACGTCCGAGCGGAACTGCACCTCATCCCACCCACCAACACGCCTACGGAGAATCACCCGGCATGACCACTGTCCTCATCGTCGACGACCAGGCCCTGCAACGCCTCGGCTTCAGCATGCTCATGGAACAGCACCCCGACCTCACGGTCGTCGGGGAGGCCACGCACGGTGCTGAAGCGGTGCGTATGACGGCCGAACTACACCCGGACGTCGTCCTGATGGACGTGCGCATGCCCGGCATGGACGGCATCGAGGCGACTCGACGCATCGTCACGTCCGGTGGCCGCTCCCGTGTGCTGGTCATGACCACCTTCGACCTGGACGAATACGCCTACGACGCTCTGCGTGCCGGAGCCAGCGGCTTCCTCCTCAAAGACGCTCTGCCCGCAGAACTCCTCGCCGGTGTCCGCGCGGTCGCGGCCGGGGACGCCGTCATCTCACCGGGCCTGACCCGCAAACTCATCGACGCCTTCACCACGCGCTTGCCCGGGCACACTCCTGAGCAGGCGCGACAGCTGGAAGCCCTCACCGAACGTGAGATCGAGGTTCTCACCGCGGTTGCCACCGGATGCAGCAATGCCGAGGTCGCCGAACACCTGCACCTGGCCGAGACCACCGTGAAGTCCCACGTCAGCCGCATCCTCGCCAAGATCGGTGCCCGGGACCGGGTGCAGGCGGTCATCTTCGCCTACGACGTTGGGCTCGTACGGCCGGCATGAGCAACCGGCGCGGTGTGGTTCACGAAGCCAAAGAAGGGCCGAGGTCGCCGGACCCGGCCCTGCGTGAGCGGAGAGAAACATGAGTACGCACATAGGGGAGCCCCGAAGACTCTCTCCCGGAGCAGTGCGCAGTCGGTGGCGGAGACCGGTGCACCGAGCGCGTCCGGTGATCAGGCAGGCATGGCCCGATCAGCGCCGGACGAATCACCGGTACGACCCGCTCCATGGCATCGCCCGGCGCGTGGCTGTGGGCAGCGTGTTGGTGCTCCTCGTCAGTGGTGTCCTCTCCGTGGCGGTGTGGTTCTGCATCACGTTCGAGACGGTCGTGACGCCGGTTCTGCTCGCGCTGCTTGGCACGGCCCTGCTCGGCCCGCTCTACCGCAGGCTGATCGCGATGAAAGTGAACAAGTCGCTTGCCGCTGGGCTGACCTGTGCTGCCGTCGTCGTGGTCATGGGCGCGGTGGCGTACATCGTGGTGACCGCCCTCATCGACACCGGTGACCAGATCATTTCCTCGCTGCGCGACGCGGCCGCTTCGATCGAGGAGCGGTTCGGCCTTTCGGGGACGTCCCTGGACGATCTCGCTGTGAATGCGAAGGACCTGCTGTCGAGGTTCGGGGGCACCGCCGTCAATGGCCTCTTGAACGGTGTGAGCGTGGTCTTCGAAATGGCCGCGACGGGCACACTCGCGATCCTGCTCATGTTCTTCTTCCTGCGCGACTCCGACAGGGCGGTCGCCGCACTGCACGCGCTCGCCCCACGCGATTCCGGTGAGAGCCTCGAGGTGATGGCCCGCCGTGCCTTCCAGGCGATCGAGGGATTCATGCGCGGCACCACGATCGTCGCCTTCATCGATGCAGTCTGCACCACCGTCGGTCTGTTTGTCCTGGACGTACCGGGCGCGGTCGGGCTCGGGGCGTTGGTGTTCATCGGTGCGTACATCCCGTACTTGGGCGCGTTCCTGTCAGGCGCGGTCGCGGTCTTGGTCGCCTTCGCCGATGGCGGTCTAGGCACCGCGCTGTGGGTCCTGGGTGTCGTCTTCGTGGTGCAGCTCCTCGAGGGCAACGTGCTGCAACCGATGATCCAGAGCCGCACTCTGCAGATGCACCCCGCCATGATCCTGGTGGCCCTGACGGCCGGGGCGTCGGTCGCCGGAGTCCTCGGCATGCTCCTCGCCGTGCCCATGACTGCGGCGGTGTTCGGAGTGCTCTCGGAGCTGCGGAGCCGATACGAGGAGACACCGCGTGCTGCCAAGGCGCCCGAGACCGAGGTCGTCGACGACTCCCGTTCAGGTGGGGACGGGCCGCCGCCCCGAGCGGGTCGTCGGTCTCGGCGACTGGTGGGCGTCGCGGCCACGGGAATGCCGTCGCGTCTGCCACACAGAATCAAGGGCACGGTGTCCGGAGCCTGACCCGCGTACATGAGTGGGGTACCAGCCAGGATCAGTCGGCTGGTACCCCACTCGTCGATTCCGGTCGGGCGGTACGCGATCAGTCGGGGTGCACGGCCTGACGCATGTGCTGGGCCATCAGGCCGTAGACGTCTCTGGCCGTTTCGGCGTCGTTCTGGTCGTAGCCGTGGTCGGCACCCGGCACGTCGAGATGGTCGTAGAGCGCCCTGACGCCGCGCAGCCGCTCGGCGTAGCGAGTGCCCTCGGCATGGAGGAGGTCGTGTTCCGGCGTGATGACGAAGGCGGGGGCGATGCCCGTCAGGTCGGCGGTGTCGGAGGGATGGGCGGGGGAGACCAGGGGATTGCTGCGCACCGCCGGGTCCGGCACGTAGGAGGTGTCGAAGATGTCCGCCATCCATGGGCGCAGCAGCGGCTTGGCGATGACCGAGCGCTTGTCTCTGGCACCGGTGACGAGGTCCAGAGGGGGATAGTGCAGGATCTGGAGAGCGATGGAGGGACCTCCCTTTTCCAGTGCCTGACGGGCCACCGCCGCCGCGAGGGCCCCTCCGGCGCTCTGACCGCCCACCGTGAGCAGGCTGCCGTCCCAGCCGTGTTCGGCGCCGTGTTCGGCCACCCACTCGACGACCTCGTACGCCTGGTGAGGCGGCGCGGGAAACGGGTGCTGCGGCGCGACGACGTAGTCCACGTTCACCACCACTGCACCCGCTTCGGCCGCGAGGAAGCGGCACAGCGGGTCGTCCAGCTCGACCGGCGGCAGGACGAAGCCGCCACCGTGGAAGTTCACGTGGACCGGCGGCAAAGGCGCGCCGTCGGGACAGTCGGGGAAGTACACCACAGCGCGGGCCGGGGCGATGGAAGTCGGGATGGTCAGCTCGTGTGTGTTCCGGGGATACTCCGGATAACGCTTGTGCAGGGAGGACGCGACGTGTCGGTCCGCCAGCAGCGCGTTCAGACGCTGCATCACTTTGGCGGCGGGGGAGGCCAGCGCTGGCCGGGCCAGGAGGGACATGACAGCTCCGTTCGGTGGGGTGGCGCGCCGGGCTCGCTGCTTCGAGGGACGGTCACCTGCGCAACGCCCTGCCCGACCCGCCCGTAGTGCCCTGTGTCCAGGCTAGTGATTTCGTACGGGACGAGCAGGGCACCGAAGAAGCGAAAACGGCGGGCCCGACTGGTACTTGAGTAGGAGTGGCCCTGTCCGAAACGGCAGGTGGGAGCTACGGCGTTCGGAGTGTGTCCCTTCGGAGGAAAGCGACCCCTACCGTGGTACTAGCTGCCGTCCTGGTTTTGGGTTCTCCGGTGCTGCGCGTGGTCGAGGCGACGCCTTTATCGTGAAATACGGGCCGCGCGATGGCCCTTCCATATTTTTTTCCGCGACGAGAACGGATCGCGGGCGTGAGCCGCTTCCTGTCAGCCGCCGTCCGCCGGTCCTTCCCACTCAGGGGTGGCTGACGGTCCGCATGCACCCCGGAGACGCATCCAGTGACCACCACCTCCCCGAGGGTCCGCCCGGTGGAACCCAGTAGCCTTCTGGGCGGCCCGGAGCATCGCACGGTAGTGCGGCTGCTGGCCTGGCTGATATCGATACAGCGGGCCGGCCAGGAGCACCCCCGGTTCAGGCAGTGGGCGGCGCCACTGGTGTGCGCGGCTCTTGGTGTCCCGGGTCTTCTGGACAGTGTTGCCGGGGCCGATCCGGGTTTCCCGGTCGCGCTCATGGTAATGATCGGGTTCACTGTCCCGCTGCTCGCGCGGGAGCGCCATCCCTTCCTGGTCTTCGCCGTTATCACGGCCTTCTCCATGGCGGAGGCCGTGTCCGGGGTTCTCACCTACGCTCATTTTCTCGCACAACTGATCATGCTGTACAACCTCGCCCGGTTCGCACCGCCGGTCCAGTTGGCCGTCGCCGTCGCGATCACCGTCCCCCAGACCATCGTGACGATCATGACGTTCGCGCCGGACAGGCAGATCGAACGGATCGACAGCCCTCTGGCGGTGACCACCGACCTGGTGCTCTGCATCCTCGCAATAGCTGGCCTGGGGCTGGCTGGCCGCGTGGCGCGCTCCTACATCACCGCCCTGGAGGACCAGGCGGTGCGCCTGGAGGTGGAGCGCGACCAGCGGGCCCGCCTGGCAGAGGCCAGGGAGCGGGCACGCATCTCCCGGGAGATGCACGACATACTCGGCCACACCCTCGCCGTCGTGGTCGGCCTGGCTGACGGTGCGGCGGGCCTGGCCGAGACCAAACCGAAGCAGACCGCGGACACACTGCGGATCATCGCCGACAGCGGGCGCGGTGCCCTGGCCGACCTGCGTCGGCTCCTCACCAAAATTCGCGAGGAGGGCCCTCATGAGACGCCCTTTCGCCCACAGCCGGGTGTCAGTGATCTCGACGCTCTGCTGAGCCGGGCCCGTGCGGCCGGCCCCGACGTCGGCCTCCATACGGCCGGTGACCTCACCGGCCTGCCCGCGGGACTGCAACTCGCCCTGTACCGCATCGTCCAGGAAGCGTTGACCAACACCCTCAAGCACGCCGCCTCCGACACCGCGGTCCGTGTCTCCTTGATCGCGGAGAAGGATGCCGTACATGTCACCGTCGAGGATACTGGTCCGCCCGCCACGAAACGGGATCATTCCTGGGAAGGCGGCGGGCAGGGGCTTCTCGGCATGCGTGAACGCGCCGCGCTCTATCAAGGGACAGTCACCGCCGGCCCCAACTCCGAAGGCGGCTGGAGCGTTCGAGCTATTCTGCTTCCGACCACACTCACGAACACGGCCTCAGACGCACACCCGGCATGACCTCCGCCGACTTGGCGGCATGAACGCCTGTTGCTGGCTACAGCGGGTGGTCGAGTTGTCTGCCTTGGTAGGTGTTTTTCAACCCGCCCTCGCTTTGGCGAGCAGTTCATTGAGCGGTGCTGCCCGAGGCTCTGGGGTGCCCTACTTGGTTTCGTTCGATTGTTCGATGGAGTGGGAGCGTCGGTGAGCTGTGACTCGTTCGCGGGTCGCGCATCGGCGGGAGCAGTAGCGGCGTTTGTTTCGGTAGTACTGCTGGCGGCCCCCTCGCCTACAGGGCGCAAACAGGAGTGAGCGGGGGCGCTTTGGGATCAGACAGGAGCGAAGGGGCTCAAACGGACCCCCGTCCGTCGTCACCAGGCGCAAGCATCGCATCGGTATTCACGAACCTCAGCTGTCCCAGGCAGGACAGTCCCCCATACTGCCGCCAAACACCCCTGCCAGGACAAAACACTCTTTTAGTGAGCGTTTTACTCTGGTATCGGATGTTTCGTGGTGATTACCAGGAGGCAGCTCAAGCACTCAGTGAAGCGATTCGCCGGAATCTCGGAAACCGGGCAACTATCTGGCATTTCTCGGACTTGCCGCAGCTCTCTCTGCTGCTGCAAACGGGTCCGTAAGCTGATCATGTAGGGCGCGGTTTTAGATGGTGGGTGGTGGGGTGCGGTTGAGGGTGAGGGGTGGTGTGGTGCCTGCGGGGGTGGTGATGGTGATGGTGGTGGGGCCGGGGGGGCCTTGGGGGAGTGTGGTGGTGAGTTGGGTGTCGGTGAGGACGGTGTAGGGGGTGGGGGTGTTGTTGATGTGTACGGATGTGGTGGTGGTGAGGCCGGTGCCGGTGAGTGTGAGGGTGGTTCCTGGGGTGGTGGGTGCGGTGGGTGGGGTGATGTTGGTGAGGGTGGGGGTGGGGAGGTAGGTGTAGGGGAGGGGGTTGCTGGTTCCGCCGGGTGTGGTGACGGTGACTGTTGTGGTGTCCTGGCCGGGTGGGGTGGTTGCGGTGATCTGGGTGGAGGACTGGACGGTGAAGGTTGTTGCGGGTGTGGTGAAGTTGACTGTGGTGGTGTTGGTGAGGTTTTGTCCGGTGAGGGTGATGGTCTGGCCGCCGGTGGTGGGTCCGGTGTCGGGGGTGAGTTCTGTGAGGACGGGGAGGGGTGTGTAGAAGTAGTAGGCGGTGGGGGATGCCGCGCTGGTTCCGGTGGGTGTGGTCACGGTGACGGCTGCCGGGCCGGGGGGGCCGGGGGGTGAGACGGCTGTGATCTGTGTGGGTGAGGTCACGGTGTAGGAGGCGGCGTTGGTGGTGCCGAAGCGGACGGCGGTGGCGCCGGTGAGGTTTGTGCCGGTGAGGGTGACGGTGGTGGCGCCGCTGGTGGGGCCGGAGGAGGGGGACAGGCCGGTGACGGCGGGGAGGACGAGTGTGTAGGTGTAGGTGACTGTGGTGTTGCTGGTGCCGCTGGGGGAGACCACGGTGACGGGGACGGGGCCCGCGTTTCCCGCCGGGGTGACCGCGGTGATCTTTGTGGAGGAGTTGACGGTGTAGGAGGCGGCGTTGGTGGTGCCGAAGCGGACGGCGGTGGCGCCGGTGAGGCTGGTGCCGGTGAGGGTGACGGTTGTTCCTCCGGTGACAGGTCCCTGTGCGGGGCTGACCGAGGTGATCACGGGAGGCATCGATGGCTCCTAGGAAGATGCGGAGGAGGCGGGGCGGAGGTTCGGCGGAGGGGGCGGGGGCGGAGGTTCGGCGGTGACGGTGCGGCCCAGGGCGCTGCCGGGTGCCGGGTGCCGGGTGCCGGGTGCCGGGTGCCGGGTGCCGGGTGCCGGGTGCCCGCTGCGGGGTGCGGGGTGCGGGGTGCGGGGTGCGGGGTGCCTGGGCCGCCGTTCGTCGTGCGGGATGTGTGTGGCGGGACAACGCGGCGGGACGACCCGGCGGGGAGCTGCCCGGGGGCCTCTGTGGCGGGGGTGGTGGCGGGGGTTGTCTGGGGGTGGGGGCTGTTGTGTGCGGCCGTGCCCGCTGAAGGGGGGTGGGTGGTGCCGGGGCTTGGGTTGTGACGGGGGGCGGGTGCGGCGGGGGTGGGGTGGGTGTGAGGCGGGGGCGGGACCCGTTGCGCATGGTGGGTGCCGGTGGTGCGGCTGTGCGGCCGTCCGCGGGGTGGTGGTAGGGCGTGACGGCCGTGTCCGCCCGGTCGGCGGGTCTGCTGCGTGTACTGCTGCGGTGGGGCTCGGTGTGTCGCTGGTGTGCCGTGTGGGCGCGGGGGTGTTGGCGCGGGATGTGGTGCTCGTGTGCCGCCTGCCCGGTGGGGGAGGGGTTGGTCGGGGGTTGAGGCCGGTGGACGGTGCGGTGCCGGCCGGGAGGGGGGTTTTGTCGTGTGGGACAGGCATGACACCGCTCCTCGCCTGGACTGCGGGGGTGCTCCGGGCGGGTTGCCGCGACGACGTGGTGACCGCACCGTTTCTGCCGGTTCGGGCGAGCGCAGGGCAGGGCGGCGTCGTCCGTCACATCACAAGACGTCGGAGGCGGTCGGTGCGGCGTCTGGGGTAGGGGCACCAGGGAGCGCCGCCGTGGCACCTGCTTGTGGCGCGGGAAGGGGGCCCGCACGTTGTCCAGCAGTAGTGACCCACAGGGGGGGTGCGCCGAACAAGGGGCGGCCCGCTCACTCACCCGCACGGAGTAACGCCCGCCCCGCCGGGGGCGCAGCGGTGGGTGGGCGGCTGCGTGTCCGCCGGCGAAGCCCATGCCCCGCTCATCCCCTCGTCCGGTCCGTCGTCCGCTCGCGCGCTCGTCCCCTCGTCCGCTCGCGCGCTCGTCCGCTGGTCCGGTCCGTCGTCCGCTCGCGCGCTCGTCCGGTCCGTGGTCCGCTCGTCTGGTGGTCCGTCGTCCGTTGTCCGTTGTCTGGTCGTGTGGTCGTCGGGATGCCGGCCCCGGCAGCCCCTGCCGCCGGTCGCTTGCGCGGTTGGGCCGGCGGGGTCACGGTGCGGCGGGCCGCATCCGTGGTGTCGGGGCGGGACCGGCTCTGCGCTGAGGGGGGTTGCCGGCCCAGGGCGTTTCTGCCCTGGTTGTCGGTGATCCAGCCGCTGCTGTGTGGTGGGCCACCGGCCCTGGCCCGGCCTGCCATTCCCGGGGGCGGATCCTGCGGCCGTGATGGGCCCCGTGCCCGGGCGAGTTCACCCCCGCCGGTCGCAGCCGTCGCGGCGTCCTTGCGCCCGGCACCTCAACTCCGGTCACGGGTGCGCCCAGCGGCCCGGCTCACCCCCTGCCGGCACCGCGGACACCGGCGCGATGGCTGCCGTCGAGCCTTTCAGCAGACTTCTCCGAACCTCCCCGGCAACCTTCCCGGCCGCCCCCCGGCAACCTTCCCGGCCGCCCCCCGGCAACCTTCCAGGCCGCCCCTCGGGGGAGGTGGTTCACTGCTTGCCTCGGCGGTGTACCGGGGCCACATCAGCGCGGCCCGTCCACGAGGGGGAGCCGGCCGGGACGGGGCCGCCTCGTCCGTCTGCTCCAGGCGGCGGGTGTGCCGGCCTCCTCCAGCGCGCCCCCCGGAGTCCCTGTGTGAGGGGCTTCGGTCTGCTGCGGCCGGGCGTCCTGTGGACGCCCGGGAACGGCACGGTCCGGGCGGTCCCCTGCGTGCCGCGCAGCCGGCGTGCACCCGCTGGTGCGTGGCCATCCCGGGGCGGCCGGCATTGCCGCGGTCCCGCTCACCGAGGGCTCCGACGCACCCCCGCTTTCGGGTGGACGAAGGGGTTCTCGGCTTGCCGTCCCCGCGACCTGGGCCCGTTCACAGCGGGCCCGGGCACCAGGCTGCCCACGGCAGGCCGGCGGCACACACCGCACCAGAGACATCCCGCGGCGCCCGCCCCGCGACGGGTGTCCTGCGATGGGTGTCCTGCGGCGCCCGCCCTGCGGCGCCCGCCCCGCGACGGGTGTCCTGCGGCGCCCGCCCCGCGACGGGTGTCCTGCGGCGCCCGCCCTGCGACGGGTGTCCTGCGGCGCCCGCCCTGCGACGGGTGTCCTGCGGCGCCCGCCCTGCGACGGGTGTCCTGCGGCGCCCGCCCTGCGACGGGTGTCCTGCGGCGCCCGCCCTGCGACGGGTGTCCTGCGGCGCCCGCCCTGCGACGGGTGTCCTGCGGCGCCCGCCCTGCGGCGCCCGCCCTGCGGCGCCCGCCCCGCGACGGGTGTCCTGCGACGGGTGTTCTGCGACGGGTGTCCTGCGGCAGACACCGCATCAGGGACTCCCGCGGTGCCCGCCTCGCGGTGCCTGCCTTGCGGCAGACACCGCATCTGGGACTCCCGCGGTGCCCGCCTTGCGGTGCCTGCCTCGTGGTGCCCGTCCTCGCCTGCTGCGCGGCGGGGTGTCCCGGGCAGGGGGGTGGTGTTGGAGGCGCTGGTGGGGCCGGGGGTGGGGGGCACGGGGTGGGGGCGTGCGGGGGGTGGCTGCTGTGAGGGGGGTTGCGCGCCCGTTGTTTGCCGTTTTCTGGTGTGCGCTCCGCCATACGGGCGATGTTCGGTTCTGCCTCTTGCTGTTGCTTTCACCCGTGTGGATCACTGGAGGGACCGGCGGTTCGCCCATTCGGCCGGACAGCGCGACATTGCTTCGCCGGTTTCGGCTGGCGAGAAGGAGCGCGCGGGAGCTGCGCCGCCCAGGCAGCGAGATCACGTAGCAGCTGCGCCCGGGCAGCTGGATCGGCCGTGGCGGCTGCGCCGTCCGGGCAGCGGGATCGGCCGTGGCGGCTGCGCCGCAGTTCCTTTGCCGTCTGTCCCGGGTGCCCGGTCCGGCCGGTGCCCGGTCCGGCCCTCCTCGTGACGCCGGTGTCCACCGTTTTTCGTCCGTGTATTGCGCGGGGCTGTTTCCCGTGCCCGTACACGCCGCCGTGGAGCACTGCCGCGGCGACACCTCACCGACACACAGAATGGAGACAACCATGTCTGTCGCCACCCTCTTTCCTCTCCCGCCGATCCTGACGCAGCCGACTCTGATCGCCGCCGTGCCGGGGTTCGGTCCGGTGAGCGGGGGCAACGTCGTCCTGCTCGTGGGCACCAACCTGGGCGGGGCGACCTCGGTCACCTTCGGCGGGGTGCCGGCGACCATCATCGCGCAGGACCCGCTGGGGGTCCTGGTCACCGTCATCGCCCCGGCGCACGCGGCGGGCAATGTCCCGGTCGTGGTCACCACCCCGGCCGGTGCGAGCTCGCCCGCCAACTACACCTACCTGCCCGCCGTGACGCCGCCGCCCATCGCGCTGGCCATCACGCCTGCGAGCGGGCCCGTCGCGGGCGGCACGCCCTTCACGATCATCGGCGCCAACCTCACGGGTGCCTCGGTCACCTTCGGTGGAGTGCCCGCCACCAGCGTGAACGTGATCGGCGGGGTCATCCTGACCGGTGTGACGCCTGCTCACGCCGCTGGCCTGGTCACTTTGCAGGTGACGACGCCGGGCGGTACCACCACCGTGCCCGGCGGGTTCACCTACGTCGGTCCGGCGGTGCCGACGGCCGCGGCCATCCTGCCGACGTCCGGTCCGGCCGCCGGGGGCACGCCGTTCGCCATCACGGGATCGAACCTGTCGGGTGCCACCGTCACCATCGGCGGGGTCGCGGCGACCAACGTCGTCGTCGACCCCACCGGGACGGTACTGGCCGGTATCACACCGGCCGGGACGGCCGGCAACGCCGCGGTCGTGGTGACCACCCCGGCGGGCTCGGCCACCGTCACGGGCGGCTTCACCTACGTCTGATCCCGGCGGGCCGCACGGGCGCACGGCCAGCCTGTGCGCCCCGTCCGCCCGTCCGCCCGTCCGCCCGGCCGGCCGGGCGGACGGGGCTGCCTTTGGCGGCGCGCCGTGATGATGCCCGCACCTCGTGTGCGGGCATCGTCGCGGTATCCGCACCCGGGGCCGGCGGGCCCGCTCCTGCGGGGCAGCGGCCGGCCTGCCCGGGCGGGCGGGTGATTCCCGGCGAGGGCGGTGGGGTGCGCGGCCGGCGGACGCCGATAGGGGGCCGGCGCAGTGCGCCGGATCGTCCTCGACGCCGCCGGGGCCCAGGTCCCCACGCAGGCCGGGGTTCGCCGGGATCCGCTTGGTCCCGCACGGCTTTTGAAGGCTGTTCGCCACCGGCCTGGCCAGCAACGGCCTGCCCGTCCGTCCATGTCGGCGCGGTCCCTGTCCGGCCGCCTCGATATCCAGACAACCCGCGGCTGCGTCGCCGTCTTCGACGGGGACGTCATCGGCCGCTGCGCCGAGTTCCCCCGGTCTCGATCAAGCCCTCATCGACGCGACCGGCGCCCAGGTCGGGCGGGGCGCGGGTGGCGGCGACGGCTGCTACGCCCCGGCCGTCGCCGTCGCCGTCGCCGTCGGCGACGTCCTGACCGCCGCCGCGGCCGGGCATCGTCCCCGCGCCGTCACCGTCTCTGTCGGTGAGCGGCCCGTCGATCTCGGTGTCCTCCTCGGCGGCGCCGGCCGCCCGACCGGCACCGCCGGCGCCGCCCTGGGTTGCCCGACGGCGTCGTCGCCCTCACCGGCGCCCACGGCGAGGTCGCCGCGAGCGACTGGCGGCGCCGACCGGCACCGTCACCGCCGGCGCCGCCCTGGGTTGCCCGACGGCGTCGTCGCCCTCACCGGTGCCCATGGCGAGGTCGTCGCGAGCGAGTGGCGGCTCCAGCAGGGCGCTCTTCATCGGATCTCCTTCGAGGAAATGCTGCTCTTCAGGGTGGGGAGGAAGCGAACTCCTGCGGAGCAGGGCGGGGAAGGCCGGTTCGCCGCCAGGGCGGGCCGCCCGTCCACCGCGAACTCCCCGCAGTCGCTTGCAAGCTGATGGGCTGGTGTGTGGGCCGTGGCCGCTGACGTGAGGCGGGTGTTCAGGTACCGCTTCCATCCCACTGATGGGCAGGCAGCCGAGCTGTCGCGCCTGTTCGGGTGCGTGCGGAAGGTCTGCGACCTCGTTTCTCGCGGCGCGCACGCAGGCCTGGACGCTGCGGCAGGAGCGGGTCGACTAGCAACGCCACGCCGGCGATGCCGGCGGCATGGAAGGAGACCGGGGAATTCGCCTGCCTCGACGAGGTCTCCTCCGTCCCGTTTCAGCGGGCCCTGGGCCGCCTTCGGACGGCGTTCACCCGCTTCTTTGCCGAGCGCGCCCAGTACCCGCGTTTCAAGTCGCGCAAGGAATCCGGCAGGTCCGCCGAGTGCGCGGCCAGCGTGTTCCGCTTCCGGGACGGGAAGCCGACGCCGGCGAGGATGGCGCAGCCGCTGGACATGGTGGGGTCGCGTGCCCTCCCGCCGGGCGTGCAGCCGTCCACCGTGACCGTGTCGCAGGGCGCGGCCGGACGCTGGCATGTGTCCTTGGTGTGCGAGGACTCCGGGGTCAGGCCATTCGCGGACAGTGCGAACGGCGTCGGCGTGGACGCCGGACTCGGCCACCTTGCTGACGCTCTCCGCCCGGGGAGAAGATCAGCAACTCCAGGCACGGGCGGCGCGACCGCGCGCGTCTGGCCAGGGCCCGGCGGGAATTGTCCCGCAAGGCCGGGGGTGAGGGCACCACCGGGGCCAGGGCCCGCAAGAGGGTCGCCCGTATCCTGGTTCCCCTCCTGCGAGCTGTGTTCGCACTGCGGACCTGCGGGGCGGGATGCCGCTGCAGGTCCGCGGCTGGACATGTGGCGGGTGCGGCATCACCCACGACCGCGGCACCGAACGCGGCGGGCAACCTCTTGGCCGCCGGGCCGGCGGTGTCGGCCTGTGGAGCCGGTGTAAGAAGGCCTCAACGGAGGTTTTCCGGGCGGGCAGTCGGCGGCGAAGCAGGAACGACTGCGGCGTGAGCCGTGTAAATCCGCCTCCTTCAGGAGGGGGAGGAAGTCATGAGGTGATGGCCTCCCGATCACCGGTGCACAGACGCGCGATCCGGCGCGTCGGGATGGAACAGGGGCAGCCAGGCCAGGACACCTGCTTGCTCAGCCCCGCGCAACGCGGATCGTTCAACCTCATCGCCCCCCCATCGCGGGCCGGTGCCCGCCTGCGCCACCTGGGGATCCGGTACGAGCGTCTCCGCCGGCCGCGGCCGCGGCCGTTTGTGCGGAAAACGGTGACGGGTTCGCGGACAGCCGGCCGGCGCCGGTGGGCTTCCGCCGTGCAGGTATCACGTGTGAACCGGTTCGGTGCCGCCCACGCGAATACCGCGGAGTGTTCCGCGTAAGCGGAAATCCCCGGCCCCTGGCACGGACGGCCATGCGCCGGAAGCGGCGCGGACGCATTCGCCTCCGCCCTGCCCGTCCTTTGCCGGCCTGGCGGATAATCTCCGCGGCGGTGCCCGGGCCGCACCTGCCGGCTGGCGGCGGCGCTCTGTCCGGCGGAACGGTCGACGGCCTGGTCCGTCGGCCTGGCGGCGGCGCATGACATCCTGGCCGGGACGCCACTCCTTTCCCGTAAACGCCCTCCGTTGCCGCGCCGGCGGGGGGCGGTTAACCCGTTCAGGTGAATGGAGTCAACGGTGTCTTGTCACCCGATTGGGCGTGTGGGTCAATGTGAAGGTGAACCGGCGGGCCGCCCATCCCCGTGCCGGGGGAGGAACGAGGCGGGCAGGCGTATGCCGGGTCCCCCGATGCCCATGAATGGTGCACTCCTGACATGAGGGCAAAGGGGCCTTTTTCTTTCCCCTTGTCTCCGCAATGCGAATCACGCCGGAAGAGGCGTGAAAAAAGGCTTGTGGGGGCTCGTTGCGGTCGTCGGCCGTTCCGCCGGTTCCTCGCATGTCCCACACACACAGCGAGGAGTCAGTCATGCCGATCTCTCCGAATCAGGGTTCCACGGGAGGCGGGACCCTGGTGACCATCACGGGCACGAACCTGGCCAACACCAGCGCCGTGCTGTTCGGCACCAAGCCCGCCACGAGCGTCACCAACGTCTCGCCGACCCAGGTCACCGCCGTCGCCCCGTCGGGCACCGGAACCGTCGGAGTCACGATCAAGACTCCGGGCGGGACGAGCAACCCGGTGCCGTTCTTCTATGTCGGCGCCCCGTTCAAGTCGTCCCTGAGCGCGGCCTCGGGTCCGCTGGCCGGCGGCAACACCGTCACGGTCACGGGGACCGGCCTGTCGACCGCCACCAGTGTCTCCTTCGGTGCGGCGACCGCCACCCCGACGGTGGGCTCCGACAGTTCACTCGCCGTCACCGTTCCCGCCGGCGCCGCGGCAGGGCCGGTGTCGGTGAGCGTCACCACCGCCGGGGGGACCAACAACGGACTGACCTACGTCTACGTCGACGTCCCCACGATCACCGCCCTCAGCCCGACCTCGGGTCCCACCTCGGGCGGGACGGCGGTGACCATCACCGGAACCAACCTGGACAGCACCGAGTCGGTCACCTTCGGCGGGGCCCCGGCGCCGTTCTCGGTGATCAACGCCACCACCCTGTCGGCGGTCACCCCGCCCGGCACCGCGGGCGCGGTCGACGTGAGCGTGACCAACGCCGCCGGAGCGGACACCGAGGTCGGCGCCTTCACCTACGTGGCGGGCCCGGGCATCTGATACGCCGCCCCACAGCGGGCGCGCCCCCTTTTCGGCGCGCCGGCACCCGCTTCACGCCCGCCTGTGACGGCCAGGAGCCTCGCAGGCGGGCAGCCGGCGTTCGCCCGGCCCCTTTCCCCCGCCGCGGGGCCTGCCGCACGGGCAGGAGCCGGGAGCGGGCCGGGGCCCGGCGGCCGGGCCGCCGGGGGAGAGGACCAGGGCACCCTGTGACGGTTCACCACCGGGCAGGGGCAGGGGCAGGGGCGGGACCGTCCCGGATGCCTGAGGCGCGCCCCCGGAACCCGGCGGGCTGCCCCGCCGAGGCGGCGGCGCCTTGCGCGCCCTGGACGGAGGGCCGGCGCCCCGCGCCGGACGGCCGCCGTCGTCATGCGCCGCCCGGCCGGCCCCAGATCACCCGGGGGCGGGCACCTGCCGCCCCGGCCCCCTCCGCGTGTCCTGCCACGGCACCGTCCCGGCAAACCCGGTGGCCCGGCGGCGGTGGTCAGCCGATGCTGATGTTGTTGTGGATGTCGCCGACCACGAAGCCGATCAGCCCTCCGCAGGCGAGCAGGCACAGCCCGGGGGGCACGAGGGGAGTGACGGGCGACGCCAGGACGGACACGGCGGCCGTGGCGCTGGAGGCGTCGCAGGAGTCGTTGCCGTTGTAGGCGGCCGTGATCGTGTGAGGGCCCAGTGCGCCGAACGACGCGGTGTAGTGGGCCTGGCCGTTCACGGCGACGGGCACCGTGCCCAGCAGGTCGGCGCCGTCGAAGAACGTCATGCCCAGACCGCCGCTCGGATCCGATGCGCAGGTGACCGTCGCGGTCAGTTCGACCGGCGTCCCCACCATGGCCGCGGCGGGAGACACGGTGACGCCCGTGGCCGACGGGGCAGCCACCGCTGGAGAGGCAGCGGTCACCACGGCCGCCACGGCCGCCGCCGTAAGCCCGGCCCACCTGTCACGGGGACGTCTACGCATCACGGGTCAACTCCCTTTGTCTTCTTCTGCCGCCGGATGGTCCTGGATGCCTTTACGCTAGGTGACGATAAGTCTTCAAATCGGCCCATATCATCAACATTCCTTCAAAAGCGGCCGATTGGGTCAAGGGTGAAGGCGTCCCGGGGGGCGGGGCCTGCGCGTACCGCCGGCGGGTTCGGCCTCACCGGGCAGGACGGCCCGGAGCCCTGGCCCGGACGGCCCGGTGCCCTGGCCCGGACGGCCCGGACCCGGCGGGCCTGCCCCCGCCCCCCGGGGATGCCCGCGTCCAGGGGCCGCCGCGCAGTCGCGCGCCCGGTCCACCGGCTGCCCCGTTGTCTTCGCCGGCGGTCCTGCCAGAGGACCGCCGGCCTCCGGGGCGGGCATGACTGCCGGCCCCCTGCCGAACCGGTGACCTGACCCGGTACGGGCCGCAGCACGGGGAGCCGGGGTGTTCCGGACGGGCTGGCGTGGATCGCCGGGCCGCTGAGGTCCACGTCCGGGACGCGGGGGCGGCGGCACGCAGGCCTCCCGATGGGCCCGCGCCACCTGTGCGCCCGCGAGGCCCCTCGCCGTCGGGCGGGACTGGACCGGCACCGGGCCCGCGGTCGCCCTCGACGCCGTGCTGTTCGGCGCCGGTACGGTCGTGGCGCTGGCGGCGGCCGTCGCCGTGCCGTACGTCATGGCCGTACACCCGCACGGGGCGCGGTCCACGCCCGTATGGCTGCTGCCGCTCGGCGCGCCCATGGCGGCGGCCGCGTCGGGGCCGGCGCTCCCTGCGACGGGACGCTCTTCTCCGCCCTCCCCGACGCCGCCGTCGGCCCCTGCGCCCGGCGCACCTGCCGTCCGGCCGGGGGACATCGGAGCCGGGCCCGGCTGCGCGGCACCCGTCCTGCCGGACACCCACACACCGCTCCTCCTCGCTCCTCCTCGCCGGCGCCTGAGCCGGCAGCACCCGCGGCGGCGGGGGTGGGAAGCCTGCGATCGCCTGAGCCGGCGGCATCCGCGGCGGCGGGGGTGGGAAGCCTGCGATCGCCTGAGCCGGCGGCACCCGCGGCGGCGGGGGGTGCGAAGCCTGCGACCGGGGGCCACCGAACGGGACACGCCCCCGCCGGGGCCGCTACGTCACAGCCCCCGGGCGCCTCCCGTGGGCCCGGGCGCCCACCGCCCCGGCCCGCGAAGAGGGAAGGGGGCGGGCATCCCTGCGCGCTCCGCGCATCGCGGCCCCGATCGCCCGCTCCCGCGGCGAAGCAGGCGAACGGCCGCCCCCGCGCAGGCGGGTGAGGTGACCGCCCGGACGATGTCCTTGACCGTTTCCTCCCGCGGAGCCGGCCCGCGCTCGGAGCGCACCGGTGCGCGCCCGCCGCCCGCCCGGGGAAGCCGCCGGCACCGCCGGCGGCGTCGGCGGCCGCGGCCCGTCATGCGCGCTGCTCCCTTCGAGAGCGGGACACCACGCCGGGCGGCCGGAACAGAACGCGCCTGATCTGCGGCTTTGCCGTCGGCGGCGAGCGTACGGCGCGCTTTTGCGGTTGCGGCACCGGCGAAGTAACTGCTTGCTGGAGAGCAGCCGCAGTGCACGCCCCAGCATCCGACACAAGGAGCCATGATGCAGTCCTCCATGTCCGACGCAGTTCTCGCCGGCGCCGACGCTGCGGTCCTGGAGTCTCTTCCCCTGCCGGACCACTTCCCCGCCGCCGTGGTCCGCAAGGAGGACGTCGACATCTTCCGGTCCATGGAGGACAAGGACGTACGCAAGTCCCTTTTCGTCGACCGGGTCCCCATGCCGGAGCTGGCGCCGGACGAGGCGCTGATCGCGGTGATGGCGAGCTCCATCAACTACAACACGGTGTGGACCGCCATGTTCGAGCCGGTGCCCACTTTCCAGTTCCTGCGGCAGATGGGCCGCAGCGGCGGGTGGGAGGCACGTCACGACCTTCCGTATCACATCGTCGGGTCCGACGCCTGCGGGGTCATCGTCCGCACGGGATCGTCGGTCCGCAGGTGGAAGGTGGGCGATCACGTCGTGATCTCGCCGGCCTACGTCGACGAACAGGACCCCGACACCCATCGCGACGGGATGCTCGGTGAGGGGCAGAAGGCCTGGGGCTTCGAGACCAACTTCGGCGGGCTGGCCCACTACGCCGTCGTGCGGGCCAGCCAGCTGATGCCGAAACCGGCTGCGCTGAGCTGGGAGGAGGCAGCCGTCAACCCGCTGTGCGCGAGCACCGCGTACCGGATGCTGGTCAGTGAACGCGGCGCCCGGATGAAGCAGGGCGACGTCGTCCTCGTCTGGGGTGCCAGCGGCGGTCTGGGCGCCTACGCCGTCCAGCTCGTCCTGGGCGGCGGCGGCATCCCCGTCGGCGTCGTCAACTCCGCGGAGAAGGCCCGCGTGTTGAAAACGCTGGGCTGTGAAGCGGTCATCAACCGCACCGACATCGACGAGGGCGATCCCACCCTTCTGCAGCGGCCGGAGGGCTGGAAGAAGATGGGCAAGGCCATCCGCGCCGCGGTCGGTGAGGACCCGCACATCGTCTTCGAGCATGTCGGGCAGAAGACGTTCGCCGCGTCCGTCTTCCTGGCCAGGCGCGGAGGCACCGTCATCACCTGCGGCTCGAGCACCGGATACGAACACCTCTACGACAACCGGTATCTGTGGATGCGCCTGAAGCGGATCATCGGAAGCCACGGCGCCAACCTCCACGAGCAGTGGGAGGTCAACCGGCTCCTCGCCCTGGGCCACGTGGTGCCCACGCTGTCCAGGACCTACCCGCTCGACGACGTCGCCGCCGCGGCGCGCAGCGTTCAGACCAACCAGCACATCGGCAAGGTCGGCGTGCTGTGCCTGGCGCCCGCGCCGGGGCTGGGCGTCACCGATCCGGGCGCCCGGGCCCGGATCGATGACAGGCGCCTGCACGCCTTCCGCCGGTGACTACTGCCCTGGACCGGCGGCCCGCTGCGCGAGTGCCCGCGTCAGATGCCGGGCGATGGCGGCGACGTGCGGTGGGTCGATGAGGGAGAGGTGGTCGCCCTGCACGGGCACGATCTCCAGGCGGGCGCACAGCGGCGCCCAGCCCAGATCCGCCTCCGGCCTCAGATACCGCGGGTCCAAAGCGGTGGTCAGGGGCTGCGCCTGCTGGGCCCGGTAGAGGACCACGTGCGCGCCGGTGGGCTGCGGGGTGTAGCGCTCGCCGACGCGTGCGTCCACGTACGAGGTCCGCTGGTGCTCCATGATGCCCGGGCTCATGTCGAGTCCCGCCTCGGCCACCAGGCGCATGACGACGTCGATCTGCTGCTCGTCCGGGGTCGCCGCAAGCTCGTCGTAGGGCAGATCCAGCTTCTTGCCGTACGTCTTGTCGATGTACTCGGCGAACCGGGTGAACCGTTCCAGGAGCAGCTCGCGCGAGTCGAGGTCGGGAAGGGCGGCCGGCAGGATCGTGTCGATCAGGCCGAGGAAGCCGACCTGCCGGCCCGCCTGTGCCAGCTGGCGGGCCGCCTCGTAGGCGAGACAGCCGCCGAACGACCAGCCCAGAAGACGGTAGGGCCCCTGGGGCTGGAGGTCTGTGATGAGACGGACGTAGTGGGCCGCCTTCTCCTCCATCGTGTGCAGGTCGTCGACGCGCTCCATGCCGTACACGGCCTGGTCGGGCGGCAGGAGCTGGGTCAGGGGCCGGTAGACGGAGGTGGGCCCGCCGGCCGGGTGGAAGGTGAACAGGGGGAGGCGGGCGGAGCCCGGCGAGGGGGGCCGCAGGACGGTGACCGTGGAGTGTCCGTCCGGGTTGACCGAGGGCCGGATCAGTTCCGCGATGCCGGCCACCGTCCCCGCGGTGAGCAGGGCCGGCGCGGTCAGATCCAGCCGCATGCCGTCCAGACGCCCGCGGATCACGTCGAGGAGGCGTCCGGCCGCGTCCTGGTCGGCGCCGGCCGCGGTGAAGTCGCTGAAGACGTCCGCGGGGCGCTGCCCCAGCACCTCGGCCCAGGCCCCGGCCACCAGGCGTTCGGCGGCGTCCCGGGGCTGGATCGAGGACGGCAGCGCGGGCCGGCGGGGCGAGCCCGCCGCGCCGGCGGTCCCCTTCGGCGGCGGGGCGGGGGTCCGTACGTTGTCACCCTTGAGGCCGAGGCCGTCCAGGACGGCCTCGCCGATCTGCTCAAGTGTCGCCCCGCGCAGCATGAGGTCGGGCGCCAGGTCGATGCCGAAGTCCTGCCGGGCGGCATTGCGCAGGCGCACCGCCATCAGCGAGTCCAGGCCCAGCCGGGGAAGCGGAACGCTCTGGTCGATGCTCGCCGCCCCCAAGCCCATGACAGCGGCGGTGCGCTCGACCAGGCGTGCGTAGACCTTCCCCGCGGCGCCGTCGCCGAGCGCCCCGATACCGTCGGGGCCGGCCCAGTCGTCGCCGGGGGCGGCATCGCCGGGGAAGCACTGTGCGAAGAACGGGATGGCGGACACGCCGGGAAACGCCCCGAGGACTTGTTCGGTGTCGAAGTGGGCCACCCCCGTGTGCGTGCGGTGGTGCACGACGAGCGTCTGCAGGGCGTCCAGCCCCTCGCTCAGGGTCAGTGACCGCAGCGCCATGGCCCGCCCCGCGGGCACGCCACCGGTCTCGCTCCAGGGCCCCCAGGCGATGGAGGCGGCCGGCTTTCCCTCGGCCCTGCGGCGCTGCGCCACCGCGTCCAGCCAGGCGTTGGCGGCGGCGTAGGCCGACTGGCCGGGGGAGCCGAGCAGCGCGGCCGCCGAACTGTAGAACACCCACCAGTCGATGTCGTGGGGGGCGAGGGCCTCCTCCAGGCGCAGCGCGCCGAGCACCTTCGCCCGCAGCACGGTGTCGATGTCACCGGATGCCAGGTCGGTGATCATCCGGTCGTGGAGCACGCCCGCGCAATGGGCGACGCCGCGCAGCCGGTGGCCCTCGCTGAGCGCTGCCCGCACCAGGCGCGGCGCCACCGCGGGGTCGGCGATGTCGCCGTGCACCACGGTGACCGAGGTCCCGTGGGCCTGCAGCTCACCGATGACCTTGCGGGCCTGCGGCGTGGCGGGGCGCCGCCCGTTGAGGACCAGGCGGCCCGCCCCCTGCTCGGCCAGACGGCGGGCTGTTGCCAGCCCCAGCCCGCTCAGGCCACCGGTGACGATGTAGGCGCCCTGCCGGCCGACGAAGGGGGTCTGGTACTGCTGCGCGGTCAGGTCGGCGGGAGAAAGACGGGCGACGAGCCGGGTCCCCGTCCGCCAGACGACCTCGTCCTCGGCACTGTCGCCGAGCAGTTCCTGCAGGAGTTCCTCACCCGATCCGAGGGAGTCGTCCAGGTCCACCAGGCTGGCCCGCAGCAGGGGCTGTTCCAGGGCCAGGGCGCGTACGAGGCCGCGCAGACAGGCCAGGTTCGGCCGGCCCGTCTCTCCCGGGTGCACGGCCCGGGCCCGCTCGGTGACCATCCACAGCCGCGGCTGGCGCCCGGCTGGCACCCCCGAGGCGATCCGTCGCGCGACCCGGCAGGCCGTGTGCAGGCCCGTGGCGTCGGCGGCGTCGGCGGGCGGCCGGGTCAGCAGCAGCACCACGGCCCGGTGGGCGTCGGATTCGGTGCCTGCCAGCCAGTCGTCGAGGACCGCTTCCGTATCCGTGCCGCAGGCCGCACCGACCGTGGTCCGTACGCCCTTCGCGCGCAGCGCCGCGTCCAGGGACGACGTCAGCGGGCCGGTGGCGCCGCCGGTGGGCGCCTCGTGCGCCAGGAGCAGGACGCTGTCGAGCGCTTCGGGCAGCGCGGCGGGCGACTTCTGCCACTGGATGTCGTAGCTGAGCGCTTCGAGCGGCCTGCGGATCTCCCCGTGGCCGGGGGAACGCAGCCGCACGCCGCGGGCGGTGATCCGGGTCTGTCCCCCGCGCGCCACGACGTCCCACAGCGCGTCCGCCCCGGGGACGGGGGCGTCCTGCCCGGGCGCGGGCGCCGCCGGAAAGGCCTCGATGGTGACCGGCTCGCGCCCGGTCGGCTGCTGGAGGTGCAGGTGGCGCACGGCGGCGGGGACGGTGGGCGCGCACCCGGCGCCCAGGGCGTTGCCGTCCGCGCTCTGCGCCCCGCCGGGAGCCGGCGCGTACAGCAGCGCCGTGAGGAGGGCCTCGGGCCCGGGCAGGTCGCGTTCGCCGTCCGCCGCCTCGTCCCCGGCGGGTTCCCACTGGCTGACGAGGGTCGCCGGCGGGCTGGTGAGGGAGGTGTCTTCGCACGGCACCACCCCGGTGCCGGTGGTGACGTGCGCCGACGCGTAGCAGTGCCAGCTGCCGTCCGCCGCACGGGCGTTGACGGTGACCCTCGCGCGCTCGCCGGCGGGCTCCCACAGGAGGGTGACGGGGGTGCTCGTGGACAGCGGGAGCCACCGGTCGATGACGAGGTCTTCGAGCAGGAGGTCCGCCGCGGCGTCGTGCCCGTGGACCTCCCGGGCGGCCGCGATCACCAGGGCGGCGGCCGCGGGCAGGGTGAGCACCGGCTGTCCGTGCAGGGCACGGGCGAAGGGGTGCGGGCCGGACGTGCCGAGGTCGCTCTGCCACAGGACGGCGCCCGTGCGCGGATCGTCGGTGCGCACGGCGAGCGGGCCCGCACCGGGAACGCCGCAGGACGGCGTGGCGCGCCGGCGGTCGAACCAGTACCGGCCGTGGCGCCACAGGGGGCTGGGAAGGGCGGTGCGGCCGCCCGCGGGCCACAGGCGGCTCTCGTTCACCCTCACCCCCGCGAAGTGCAGCCGGGTGAGCGCGGTGCGCAGGCCGACCGCCTCGTCCGACCGCCTGTCCAGGGTGGGGATCACCCACGTCTGTGCGGTGGCGCGGGCCGCGTGGAGGGTTTCACTCACCGGCACCACGGCGATGGGGTGGGGGGAGATCTCCACGAAGAGGTCGAGGCCGTCGTCGGCGGCGGCCTCGACGGCCTGGTGCAGACGCACCGGGCGCCGCACGTTGGCGCACCAGTAGTCGGCATCGGCGTGGACCGCGGCGCGCGGATCGTCCAGGACGGTGGTGTACCAGGTGACGTCGGCCCGGCCCGGGGCGAGCGTGCCCAGGGCGTCGCGCAGGGGCGCAAGGACGACGTCCACGGCCGGGGAGTGTCCCGCGCCCCCGACGTCCAGCAGCCGGGCGAGACGGCCCTCGGCGGCCAGGTCGTCGACCAGACGGCGCACTTCGGGGGCCGGCCCGGTCACCGTGCACCTGCGCGGGGAGGAGTGCACGGCGATCTCGACGCCGGCATACCGTGCCAGCACCGGCGCCCGTTCCCCGGCGTCCAGCTCGAGGGCGGCCATGGCGCCGGCGCCCTCGGTGTCGACGGCGGCCAGCTGCGCCGACCGCGCGAGGACGGCGCGCAGGCCGTCGGCGGCGCTGAGCGCTCCGGCGACGACCGCGGCGCTCACCTCGCCCACCGAGTGGCCGATCACGGCGGCGGGCCGCACACCGTAGGCCTCCAGGGTGCGGGCCAGCGCGACGTGCATGCCGAACAGCAGGGGCTGGACATGCTCGACGCCCGCGCCGGCCGACACGTCGAGCAGAGTGCGCAAGGAGTGACCCGTCGCCTGCGCGTAGAGCGGATCGAGGTCGCGCACCGCGGCGTCGAACAGCGTGTCCTGCTGGAGCAGGCGCCACCCCATTCCCGGCCACTGCGAGCCGTGCCCCGAGAAGACGAAGACGGGCCGACGGCCCGCCAACGCCCGCACCGCGTACTGGTCGGGGCAGGGCGCGACAAGGCCGAAGCCCTCCTGGGCGCGGGCGAGAGCCGCCAGCAGGCGGGCCGCTTCCTCGTGGGTGCGTGCGGTGACGGCGGCGCACACCGGCCCGCTGCGGTGACGGGCGAGCGTGTGGGCGAGGTCTCGCAGGGACGGTGCGTCGTCGCGGGCGGCAAGCCGTGCCAGGGCGGCGGCGGCGTCACCGATGCGCTGTGCGGAGCGCGAGGACACGACCAGCACGTGGGGCCCCTCACCGGCGGCAGCGCTCTCCTCGCTGCCCGCCGCGCCGGAGGCGGTGACGGGCGCCTGTTCGAGCACGATGTGCGCGTTGGTGCCCCCGAAACCGAAGGCCGACACCCCGGCCCGGGCGGGGCGGCCCTCATGGACGGGCCAGTCCTGGGGGGCCGAGACCACCCGCAGCCGCAGGCCGGTGAAATCGATGTGCGGGTTGGGCGTGTGGAAGTGCAGATTTTGCGGGATGTGCCGGTGGTGCAGCGCCAGCACGGTCTTGACCAGACCGACGATTCCCGCCGCGCCCTCGAGATGCCCCAGGTTGCTCTTCACCGAGCCGATGAGCAGCGGCTGGTCGGCGGGCCTGCCGCGGCCCATGACGGCGCCGAGCGCGCCGGCTTCCATGGGGTCGCCGAGCAGGGTGCCGGTGCCGTGCGTCTCGACGTAGTCGATGCTGCCGGCGTCGACCCCGGCGGTGCCCAGCGCCCTGCGCAGGAGGCTTTCCTGCGCCGCCGGGTTGGGGGCCATCAGGCCGGCCGACCGGCCGTCACTGTTGACCGCGGAGCCCTTGACGACGGCCAGGATCCGGTCGCCGTCGCGCTGCGCCTGGGCCAGCCGCTTCAGGACGACGACCGCGCACCCCTCCGCGCGGGTGATGCCGTCCGCCGCCGCGTCGAAGGGTTTGCACCGCCGGTCCGCCGCCAGCGCCCCGGCCTGCTCGAAGGACGCCGTGACGGCCGGCAGCAGCAGCACGTTGGTGCCCGCCGCCAGGGCGGTGTCGCACTCGCCGCGGCTCAGGCTCACGCAGGCCTGGTGCACCGCCACCAGCGAGGACGAGCAGGCCGTGTCGACCGTGACACTGGGACCGTGCAGGTCGAGCAGGTACGACAGCCGGTTGGCGGCGATGCTTCCCGCCGCGCCGGTGCTGGTCCACGGCGTCAGGCGCGCGGGGTCCGCCGTGGTGAGGTGCCCGTACTCGAGGGCACTGAGGCCGACGAACACACCCGTGTCACTGCCCTCGAGGCCGAAGGCGGGCCGGCCGGCATGGTCCAGGGCCTCGCAGGCGACCTCCAGGAGCAGACGCTGCTGGGGGTCCATCACCTGCGCCTCACGCGGGGTGATGCCGAAGTACTCCGCGTCGAAGGCCTCGACGTCGTCGAGGAAGGAACCCTGCCCGATGACGTCCTCGACGGGCGCCCCGCCCAACGAACCGGTCGCGAAGGACCTGCGGCGCGCGGCCGGCACATCCCCGACGAAGTCCCTCCCGGCCAGCAGCTGCTTCCACAGCGCCTCGGGGCCGCTGACACCCCCCGGCAGCCGGCAGCCCAGACCGATCACCGCGATCGGCTCGGGCGCCGGCGGGCCCTCGCCCACACCACCGCCGCCGGCAACGGCCGCCGCGCCGGCGGGCCGGTCACCGCCCCGCGGCCGCCCCTCGTCCTGCCCGCGCGAGCGGCCCGCACCGTCCCCGACGGTGCCCAGACGCCGCACCAGCTCGTCGATCGTGCGGGTCTCCCACAGCAGCGTGGCGGGCAGCGACAGGTCTAACACCTGCTCCAGCCGGCCCGCCAGAGCCACCGCGCCACGCGAGGTCAGCCCGTACTCCACCACAGGACGCGCGTCGTCGATCTCCTCCTGCGCCACCCCACAGGCCTCCGCGACGAGCCGGCGCACAACCGACCGCAGTTCACCGCGGGCAACCGGCCGCCGCCCGGATGCCCCCGTTGCTTCCCTGTCCGCTTCCATCACTCTCTCCCTCTGCCTGCGCTCCAGCCCGTGCCCCACGGTGGTGCCTACGCGTCGGCGCCCCCGCTCCACACCCCCGTCAGGTACCGCTCCCGGCAGGCACCACGGGCCACCTTGCCGCTGGTGGTGTGCGGCACCGTGCCCGGCGGCACCAGAACGAAGTCGTGCACGGCCGCCCCGTGCCGGGCGGCGACCGCACTGCGCACCGCCCGCGTCACCTCCTCCAGGGCGATCAGGGAAGGGTCCACGTCCCGCGCGTGCTCGGCCACCACGACGAGCCGTTCGCCCTCGGCAGCAGGCACCGCGAAGGCGGCGAGGTGATGGGGGCGGATGGCGGGATGCGCCTTCTGGGCGCTCTCCTCGATGTCGTGCGGATAGTGGTTGGTCCCGTCGATGATCACCAGGTCCTTCAGCCGCCCCGTGACATAGAGCTGCTTGTCGTGCCACACCCCCAGATCCCCGGTGCGCAGCCACGGGGCGCCGCCGTCCTCGCCCTGCACCACCGCGCCGAACGTGGCGGCGCTGTCCTGCTCACGGTTCCAGTAGCCGCGGCCGATGTTCGGCCCGCGCAGCCAGATCTCGCCGATCACGCCGTCCTCCCGGCGCCGGCACGTCGCCGGATCGACGATCGCCAGCTCCTGACCGGTGGGACGACCGCACGCCACCACCTCCACGGCCGTTTGCCCGTCGGCGGCATCGACGGCCCGGGCGATTCCCCGCCCCAGGGCCTCCCGGTCGAAGGACGTGACGGTCGGCTCCTCGCCCACCGGCGAAGCACACACGAACACCGTCGCCTCGGCCAGCCCGTACGAGGGACGCATGAGCACACGCCGCATGCCCGCGGACGCGAACCCCGCCTGGAAGCGCTCCAGGGTGCGCGCCGCGACCGGCTCACTGCCGTTGACCATCGCCGCGACGGATCCCAGCGAGAGCTCCGCGCGGTCCTCGTCCTGCAGGCGGTGAAGACAGTAGTCGTAGGCGAAATTGGGCGCGGCGGTCAGCGCACCGCGATACCGGGACAGCAACCGCAGCCAGCGGGCCGGCTGCTGGATGAACGCCAGCGGGTCCATGACCACGGAGGGAAGATGACCGAGGATCGGCAGGGCGACGGCCAGGACGAGTCCCATGTCGTGGTAGAGCGGCAGCCACCCCACCGTGCAGTTGCGGCCCCGGGCGAGGTCGTACGCCTCCAGCGCCTGACGGGCGTTGGCGCACACATTCGCATGGGTGATCTCCACCCCCGACGGAACACGGGTCGAGCCCGAGGTGTACTGCAGATACGCCACCTGCTGCGGATCAAGCCCCCCCAGGGGGGAACCGGATCCCGTGGCCGCGCCGCACAGATCCGACTCGGTGACGATCCGGCACGTGGCGGGAATCTGCTGGTCGGCGCAGAACTCCGCAAGAGGACGGCGCTGCTCCTCGACGGTCAGCACCAGGGCGGGAGCGGCGTCCTTGAGCACGGCCGCGAGTTTCTCCGCATGCCCCGGCAGAGAGGGCATGAACATCGGGACGGCGATCGCACCGGAACACGCGGCCGCCAGGAACCCGACCATGTAGGCGAGGCTCTGCGGCGCGACGACCGCCACTCTCTCACCGGGCGCACACAGATTCCGAATTCCCGATGCGGTGACACGAACCCGTTCCTCGAGTTGATTCCAGGTCAGTGAGGTGGCCTCGCCGGCGCCGGCACTGTAGTCCACAAAGGTGACGGCTGTTTCATCCGGGGTGAGAGCCGCTACATGGGCGAGATTGTGGCCGAGTGTTTCTGTCACCAGTGATGGCACGTGCTCACCAAACCTTCATTCCGCATGCAAGAGTGGCGCCGCTCTGCCTGCCTCCGTGGGGCATCCGGACTCCCAACAGGGCTTGGCGCGTGCCGCGGCTTGCCAGGTCATCGATGGCACAGCGAAACACGGAGATGTCGACATATTCCAGTGACACGCCGGTACCGTGCGCGAAGACGAGATCACGCGGGAGGGCGGCCTTACAGTCCAGACACCTGTTTTTTCCCCACGCCGGGGTATCGCACCTCGGGAGGAAACCGTGAGCCGACTACGCGCCGCCAGCGTCGTGTCGACTGCCGTTCTCTCCACATTTCTGACCGCACTCGACGGCTCCATCGTGAACGTGGCCCTGCCGCAGATGCGCCACCAACTCTCACTGTCGGAAACAGATCTGAAATGGGTGGCCACCGCATATCCGCTCACCCTGGCCAGCCTTCTGCTGATGGCCGGCCAGCTGACCGACACCAAGGGCCGGCGCTGGGCACTGCTCACCGGCGTGGCGGCCTTCACACTGGCCTCCGTCTGCTGCGCCCTGTCGACCACCGGCATGATGCTCGTCTGCTGCCGCGCCCTGCAGGGCGCCGGTGCCGCGTTCATCCTGCCGTCCTCGCTGGCCGTCATGGCCACGGACGTGCCACGCCGGGCACGCACCGCCGCGTTCGGCGCGACGTCGGCCACGATGGCCTCCGCCCTCGCCTTCGGGCCCGTGATCTCCGGCGTGGTGACACAACACCTCGGCTGGCAGTGGCTGTTCGCCCTCAACATCCCCCTCGGGCTGGCCGGCTTCGTCATCGGGGCCGCGGTGATCCCCGGGCCCGCACACCACCGCGGCGCCCGCCCCGGGCCGGCCGCCGTCGTACCGCACCACATGATCACGCTGGCCTGCCTGTCCCTGGCCGCCCTCGCCTACTTCCTGATCCAGGGACCCAGCTACGGATTCACCGAGCCGCCGGTCATGCTCTGCGGGATGGCCGGCGCCACCGGCCTGCTCACGCTCTACTGCATCAGGAGACCCGGACGCAGCCCCGCCCTGGTCACCCTGCTGCGCCGGCGCGCCTTCGCGGGGGGAGTGATCACCCAGCTCCTGTGGGGCCTGGGAGTGAGCGGGGTGTACTTCTACACCTCGCAGTTCCTGCAGAACAGCCTGCGGCTGAGCCCCACCCGGGCCGGGCTGGCGTTCACCCCGGTCGTCTGCGCACTGTTCGTCACCGCGCCGTTCGTCGGCGCCCTCGCCCGACGATGGACAGACGCCCGCGTCGCCTCCTCGGGGCTGCTGCTGGTCGCCGCGGGACTGCTCCTCGTCGCAGCCGGCAGCCACCGGGGCCATCTCCTCGACCTCCTTCCGGGACTGGCGGCGGTGGGAACGGGCTCGGCCCTGGCCCTGCCGCTGACCACCCAGGCGCTGGGCGCCTCCCCCGACCACCTGTCGGGCTTCGCCGCCGGTCTCTTCAGCGCCGCACGGGAGCTGTCCGGGGTGTTCGGCATCGTGCTGGTCGGCGCGGTGGTCACCTTCGTCGAGAAATCCCTCGCCACCGGCCACGCCCCCGACGGCCAGGCGTTCACGACGGGCTACCAGGCCGGACTGTGCGTCGCGGCCGTGCTGGTGGGGGCCGGCGCACCCGTGGCCCTGTGGGCCCTGCGCCGCTCCCCCCAGGTGAGGAACAAGACCCTCGTCGACTCCTGACGGCCCCCCGCGGCCGCCCTAAAGGCAGGCAAGAACCCCCCTCAGGACGCGGCAGGCTTGCCCGGCGCCGTCCTCCGCGCGCAGCGCCCCGCCGAGCCGCCGCGCGCAGCGCCGGTAGGCGGCCTCGCCGGTGAGCGCCGAAAGCCGCTGAAGAAGGCTCCCGGCCGTCAGGTCCCGGGCGGGCAGCGGACGGGGGCCCGCCCCCAGCGCATGGACGCGCGCCCCCCAGTACGGCTGGTCACCGAAGAACGGGCACACCACGGACGGCACGCCCGCCCGCAGCGCCGCGAAGGTGGTGCCCGCGCCCCCGTGATGGACGACCCCCGCCATCCGGGGAAACAGCCACTCGTGAGGGGTGTCGGAGACGACCAGCATGTCGTCCTCACTCATCGCCGGGTCCCCGGCGAGCACACCGCGCAGGCCCGCCCGTCTCAGAGCGGCCCTGACCATACGGTCCGTACGCCGCGGGTCGGGGGTTCTCATACTGCCGAACCCCACGTACACCGGCGGCGGCCCGGCCTCCAGGAAGGCACGCAGCCGCTCGGGGGGAGTCCACGAGGGCCGCTCGAGGTTCCAGAAACCCGTCAGGTGCACGTTCGGCCCCCAGTCCGCCGGCCGCTGGACCACGGCCGGGCTGAAGGCGCACAGCACCGGGGCGCGGCGCACCATGCGCAGGGGGGACAGCAGCGGCAGGGGCGCCAGCCCCCGCTCCCGGACGCGCCAGCGGTTGAGGAAACGCCGGGCCAGCAGCCAGGTGCCCATGTCCACCGCGTCGTAGCTGACCCGGTTGCCGAGACTGCCCAGGGTCCGGGCCGGTACGAAGGGGTGCGGGAAAGCGCCGGTGGGCTGGCTCGGCTGGAAGTGGAGCACCGCGTGCGCAACGCCCAGGCACTGGCTCAGATGCACACCGAACAGGCCCAGGGTCGGCGCCAGGACGAGGTCCGCGCCCTGCGCGCACGCCTGGGCGTGGTCCAGGACCGTTTCGACACACGGCCGCAGGACCCGGTTCATCCTGCGGACGAAGGCGAACGGGCCCGGCCGGCCGGACAGCAGCTCCTGGCCCGCGACGGATTCGATGATCTCCGCCGGGTCGACCGGCAGCGGATAAAAGCGCACCCCGGTTTCCGCGATCAGCTGCTCGTAACGCATGCTCGCCAGCACCCGCACCGCGATGCCCCGGCGCACCAGCGCCTGCCCCAGGGCCAGGCAGGGCTGGACGTCGCCGCGCGACCCGCCGGCGAAAATCATCACCGTTGGCTGCCCCATCCCGATGACCTCTCTCCACAGCGGCGGCCCGTGCCCTGCGGCGGGCTACTGTCCCAGAACGCGCACCACGGCGGGCCAGATGCCGTGCAGTTCCTGCTGCCAGTAGGGCCAGGAGTGGGTACCGGGCCGGTAGATGTGCGTCGTGGTCGTCACGCCCGCCGACCGCAGCGCCGAGGCGAATCGCCTGACCTGCCGGGGGAGCACCGTCTCGGCCACCGAACCGACGAGCATGACGTCCAGCGGGTGCCCGGTGTCCAGCGGGCCCACCGTTCCGTCGCCCGAGGAGAGGTGGACGCGCGTCCCGCGGAACGACCGGGGCATCGCGGCGGGGTTGTGCTCCTGCCAGATGGTGAAGTCCCTCACCGGATCGCCCCAGACCTCACTGATGTCGACGCCGTCCCTCTGCGCACCCAGCTGCAGGGTCAGACGCACCGACGGCTCGTTGAGGTCCACGTACGAGCTCATCGCCGCCACGTACCGGAACATCCCCCGGTGGTGCGCCGTGTAGTTGAGAGCCCCGAACCCTCCCATGGACAGCCCCGCGATCGCCCGGGAGGAGCCGGCACGGTAGGACTTCTCCATGAGGCGGACGAGCTCACCGGTGTGGAACGTCTCCCACAGGCGCTTTCCGGAGTGCCAGTCGCTGTAATAGCCGAATTTCCCGCCGTCAGGCATGACGACCAGCACGTCCGTGTTCCTCGCGAGTTCCTCGATATCCGTCTCACGCGTCCACGACGTATAGTCGTCATTCCCGCCGTGCAGCATGTAGAGAACCGGGAATTTACGCTCCTTCTCCGTTTCCCAGCTCTTCGGGAGAATAACCCGCACGGGAATATCGGACTGCATTGCGGGCGAATGCACCATGAGGTCCCGGGTGCGCTCGTCGATGCGCGTGACCGAAACAATACTGGCCTCCCCGGCCCTGTTCTGCCGCACATCGCCCGGGCTATGGGCGTGGGCCGGGATTTCCGCAGCGAACAGCAATGCGGCAAGGGCCAGGCCGGCATGGAGAAATCTTCTGGCGCTGAAGGCCGGGAACGTCGGACGAGTAAGCGTGAACGGCATGTTCTTGAGCGCTCCTTGAGAGAGCGGGCCGACCTGGCGAGGCTCTTCGCTTCAGCCTGACGCGGGCCCGCACACAGACGGACCCCACCATGCCCCGAAATCAGCGGTCGGCCCCCACATGACACACCGCCGGCCGCACGTGATCACCCCTAAAGGCGCCATCTTGTTCGGGCGCCGGGAACCGGTCCCCGAAGAAGAACGGCCGCACCTTCCCGGGGCAGAAGGATGCGGCCGCACGGGTTTCGTGCGCCGCCTGCCCCCCCGCGGGCGCCGTCGCGGGAGCGGGAGGCGTTCCTGCGGGGTCACAGGACGCGGTCGAGGCCGGCCCTCCCGAGGATCGCCGCGGTCACCGGACCGCCCGACCTCAGCACGTCCGCCACGAAACGTCCTCGTCCGACCCCGAGCCCGCGCAGCGCCCGCCCGTGGTCGGCCGCTACTACCACCACCGCGCCGAGGAGCATCACCCGCCAGCCCGCCAGCAGGGGCCGCCGGGCCGCGCGCGGCAGCTCCGCGACGGACGCGCGCAGCCGCGCGCAGTGGAAAGGGACGTGCCGCTCCTCGTCCGCCAGGATGCGGCCGGCGACCTCCGACGTCAGCGGATCGCCGGTCCCGTCCCGCAGCGCCCGGTAGTAGCGCAGGGCGACCACCTCCGCGACCATCAGCAGCAGCAGCTCCGTGCGCAGCCCCGGCACGCGGCGCAGCCGCGCGAAGGCCCTGTCGCTCCAGTGCCCGGCCCGCGTCGTCGCCCCGCCCGCCTTGAGCAGCAGAGCGAGAAGCCTCGCGTGGTTCTTCTCCTCGGCGACGAACAACCGCAGCGCCGCCGAGTACTCCGGATCGCCCGCCGCATCCGCCTTGGCGAACAGGGCCGAGCTGTCGCCGTCCTCGCCGGCCTGGAACCGCTGGACGCTCGCCCGCACCGCCGGGGGCAGGGAGGCACCCGCCTCCCAGTGCGGGTCGGGCCGGGCCGCGCGGCGGTCGCGTTCGGTCTCGAAGTGACGGGCCCACTCGGCGAATCCCGAGGCCCTCATGCCGCTCTCTTCCATCCCCCCGCCCCGCTCAGCCCCGCCCGGACGGGGCAGCGCCGCGATAAGCCCGGCGGCCCGGACCTTGCCGTTGCGCTCCCGGACGGATCCCCGCGACAGGAGGTGCCCCGGCGCTCGGAGGACCTCCGGCGAACAGCACGGCCGCGGGAGGCACGACGGAGTTCCCCGGCCCGGGCAAGTGCCTCGGTACGTGCCTCACCACGCTCGGTGTCGTCATGAGCGCAACAAAACAGCACAGGGGTCGGGGGCACGTCGGTAGGAGTACGTATTCAGGTACGTATGCGCCGTCACCGCCCTGTGTGCCGCGGCCGCGCGGTCTCCCGGCAGCCGGAGCCGGCGTCACGCTCGTAGGTGACACAGGCCTGCGCCGGGCTGCCTGCGGGAAGCGGACGATGACCTCGGTACCGGTCGTGAATCCGCCAGACTTGGCGTGGGCACTTCAGCCGGGCGGAGGGGGCCGGTAGTCTGCCCGGGCGCGAGCAAGGGGGGCCGGGCCGTGTATGTGGTGGATGTGCCGATCGACAGCGCCGCAGGCGATTCCGAGGTCGTCCGGGTGCAGGTCCGGGAGCTGGACGAGGGTCTGCTCCCGGTGGCACGGCCGGGGCGTTCGCCATCCGTGCGGGCCTCGCGTTCCTTCGGCGAGATGCTGGCCACCGTACGACCTGTCGCCGAGAACTTCGTGACGAGCCTGAAGGGCATGGCGTCCGCTCCGGACGAGGTCACCGTGCAGTTCGGCATCTCGCTGTCCACCGAGGCCGATGTGCTGATCGCCAGCACAGCCGCCGCCGCCACCTTCGCGGTCTCCATGACCTGGCGCACCTCCGCTCAGGAAGGCAGTGCCGCGACAGGCTGAGCGCACGGGGAAACGGGGGACGCGCAGTGGGACAGACCACAGGACCGGAAGTCCTCGAGGCTTCGATCCTCAGGATCAGGGGCGGCGACGGGCGCCCCGTGGGGACCGGCTTCCTCGTGGCCCCCCATCTGGCGCTGACCTGCGCCCATGTGGTCAGTGCCGCCCTGGGGCGGCATGACGGTGATCCGGCCCCGTCGGCGGATACCGCCATCGAGGTGGATCTCCCGCTCGGCCGGGACCCCGAGAGCGCCCCGGCCGCCGCCTACGTGGAGTACTGGGAGCCCGCTCACCCCCGGGGCGGGGGCGACATCGCCGTGCTGCGGTTGCCCTCCCCGCCCGCTGGTGGCGCACCGGTGCGGATGGCCGAGGCGCGAGACGTGTGGTCCCATCCGGTACGGGCCTTCGGATTCCCGGCGGGCCGTGACCAAGGCGTCTGGCACGCCGGGCGGTTACGGGCCAGACAGGCGTCGGGACTGGTGCAGTTCGAGCAGGCGGCGCCCGAGGGCTACCCGATATCAAGGGGCTTCAGCGGCGGACCGGTCTGGGACGACGAGTTGTCCGCGGTGATCGGCATCGTGGCGGTCGCCGAGCCGCGAGCGCCTCGGGCGGCCTTCCTGATCCCCACCGAGCGGATCGTGGCCGCGTTTGCGGTTCTGGGAGAGTTCGCGCGTCCCCAATCCCCGTTCCGCGGGCTCGCCGCCTTCCAGGAGAGGGATGCCGGGGTCTTTCACGGCCGTTCGGCGGAGAGCGCGGAACTCGCCGCCGTCGTCGGGGCCAAGCCTGTGGTCACGGTGGTGGGTCCGTCGGGCTGCGGCAAATCGTCACTGGTCCTGGCCGGGGTGGTGCCCCGGCTGCGGGCGTCCGGATACGCGGTCGTGGTACTGCGGCCGGCCCGGACCGGTTCGCTGGTGTATGCCCTGGCCGCCGAGCTGACCGCACTGATGCGGCCGGAACTGGCAGGCACAGAGCGGCTGCGGGAGATCCGCGCCCTGGAGAGGGAACTGGCCGAGCACGGCCTGACAGGGGCGGTGGACGACGTCCTGCGCCGCTCGGGCGCCCACAGCCTGCTGGTGATCGTGGACCAGCTCGAGGAGGCACTCGCCGACGACGCCCCTGACCTCGGCTCGGCGGTGCGCCTGCTCTTCGCCGAAGGCCGGCCGAACAGGCTCAGGGTGCTCGCCACCCTGCGGGCCGACTTCCTGGACGCCGCCCTGAACCACCCCGGGCTCGGCGCGGTACTCGGCGAGGAGATCCATGTTCTGGCTCCCCTGCTCGGATCCCGGCTCAGAGAAGTCGTCACCGTCCCGATCGACGCCATTGCGGCGGTCTCGTACGAACCCGGACTCGTCGACAGGCTGCTCAGCGACGCCGCAGAGGCTCCCGGCATCCTGCCGCTCCTCGGCTTCACGCTCGCGCGGCTGTGGGAGCGGCAGTCACAGGGCCGGCTCACCTTCGCAGCGTACGAGAACCTGGGCGGGGTCAAGGGCGCGCTGGCGAACCAGGCGGAACACTCCTGGCAGGAGTGCGTCCGGGAGGGGACCGAGGCGGTCGCCCGCCGGCTGTTCGTCCAACTGGTCAGGGTTCCGATGGGGGGCACGGCAGCCACCCGCCAGGTCGTGGCACGCGGGGAACTGGGGCCGCACCAGTGGGAGATCGCCCGCACCCTCGCCGAGCACCGGCTGCTGGTGCTCGACCGGGACGTATCGGGCCGCGACACCGTGGAACTGGCGCACGAGGCGCTGATCGGCTGCTGGCCCAGGCTCCGCGGGTGGGTCGAGGAGGACCGGGACTTCCTGGTGTGGCGGGAGAACCTGCGGCACGACATGGCCCGGTGGGAAGCCGCCGGCCGTCCCCGGGGCCGGCTGCCGGACGCGGCGGCCCTGGAGGCGTCGCGGCGCTGGCTGGACAGCCGTGGCCCGGATGTGGGGGCGGGGGAGCGCCACTACCTGCAGCAGGGGTGGGCCCGGCTGCGCGGCACGGTCCGGCGACGACGGGCGGTTGCCACCGCAGGGTTCGCGCTCATGACGGTCATGGTGGTCCTCGTCTCGCTCTTCGTGTACCAGACCGGGGTGAGCGCACAGCGCAAGGCCGAGGCGGAGTCCCGCTCGCTGGCCGCCGTCTCCGCGGACCTGCAGGTGCAGGACCCCGGCATGTCGATCCTCCTGGCGATCGCCGCGTACGCCACCTCACCGACCACGCAGGCACGCGACGAACTGCTGCAGAGATATGCCACGTACGGCACCGCCGACCGGGTCCTGTCCGGGGTCCCCGGCGAGATCAACGATGTGGCGGCGAGCCGGGACGGACGTGTGGTGGTGGCCGTCACCACCCTGGGCCGGGCGACGGCGTTCATCCAGGACGACAGCGGGCGCACCCACCGCGAACAGCTGCCCCTGACGACCAACGCCCTCTACCCCATGGTCACCGCGGACGGCAGCCGGGTCGGCTACACCGCCACCGGCGGCTCAGTGGTCTGGCACGACGTCCAGCGCTCGGGCGGGCATCTGCTGGGGCCCGCGCACACCGCCCCCGGCGCCCTGGACCAGACGGACGACAAGGGCTTCGGCTCCATGAGCCACGTCGCCGCGCTGGCCGCGGACGGGCGGCGGGCCGCCGCTGTCAGCAAGAAGCAGATCATGGTGTGGGATCTGGGCACCGCGACCGGCGGCAGGTTCGTCAAGGCCCCCTCATGGCTGGAGAGCGTCGACGCCGTATGGTTCGGCCCGACCTCCGACACCCTGCTGGTGCGGGGCACCATTCGGGTGCTGAGCTCCCACGACGACCTGCACAAGCCCCACGGTGAGGTGCTGGCCGTCGACCTGCGGACCGGCAGGACGACAGTGGTCGCCGAGCACGTGAGCGACGCGCAGGTCTCCGGCGACGGACGCGCGGTGGTGTCCTGTACCGCGCCCGAAACGGACCTCACCCCCTCTTCACGGCGGCACCCGACGTACAGCCGGGTGCCGGTGACCGAGAACCCCACGGACTCGGCGCACGGCCGGGCGAGCTACGTCCCGCAGACGCAGAACGTCACGGACTGCGAGGCGTACGGGACGGATTGGACCGGACAGCGCGTCGTCGTGAACAACTGGTCCGACGGGCTCGTGCAGCTGGACCTGGACCGGCGCACCACCTCGGTTCCCGGCATCGGCCACGACGAGCTGGGCGCCCTCCCCGTGGCCGTCGTGGAACGCGACCACAGGGCGACGGCCATGCTCGCTGTCGGCTACGAGGTGCGGTTCCTCCCCCTGCCCGCCACTGCCGTGATCTCGGTCCGGCAGGAAGCCCTGCTGCTGCACGGGGGACAGACCATGATCGCCGTGGAGGACGGAGGCCAGTGGCTGCGGACACGCAGCACGGCCGACCCGATGAGGGTTCTGGCTGAAGTACGTCGCTCCTATGCGACCGGACCCACCGACTCCCTCGACCCCTTCGTGATCAACGCACGGGAAAGCCTGGTCGCGGACCGGATCGCGGCCGACAAGATCGGCGTCTTCGCGCTGCCGTCCCTGCGCAAGGTCCGGGAGCTCTCGCCGATGCGGGCAGAGGGGCCGCAGGCGCAGGACCGGCAGTTCTTCTTCGACCGGGACGGACGACTGGTGACCTTCTCCGGCCGGTGGGCGGAGGTCTGGGACCCGGTGACGGGAGACAGGCGGTCCACGGTCGATCTGAGCGCCCTGGGCATGCGGAGACGGGACGGGGACTTTCTCGGCATCCGTCTGGCGAGGTATCCGCTGAGCGGTCACGTCCTCGTCCTCGGTGCCGGTGACCAAGCACGGGTCGTCGATCTGCGGACCGGCCAGGAGAAAAAGGACCTGCGCCTGGACCTCGGCCCCGACGCCGACGCGGCCTTCTTCGACAGCAGCGGCCGATACCTCGCGGTGCTGCGCCGCGGCTCCACCCCGGAGGTCTGGCGGACCCGCCCGCCCAAGAACCTGCTCGGCCCGCTACCCGCGATCGGCGCCTCACCGGGCGGCGCAGGCTACGTGGTCGGCTTCCTGCACGGCGACGGCCGCTTCCTCGTGGCCGACTCCGGCAAGGCCCGCATCTACCGGGTCGGCGACCGGTCCTTTGAGGAGTCCTACGACTTCGGCACCGCCACCCGCTTCCTGGACAGCACATCCGACGGCCGGACACTGCTGGTCTCCCGCCACCACTTTGACGACGACCGAAGCGACGTCCCCGCGCTGCTCCGGCTCGACCCCTCCCTGTGGCGCGCGAAGCTCTGCTCGGTCGTCGACCAACGCGACCTGACCGAGACGGAACGCCAGAGCGTGCCCGCTGCGCTCCCGCCCGGACCGATCTGCGGAAGCTGACCGGGGGCTCGCCGCCGGCGGTGCGAGGCGGCAGGACACGCGATCTCCTGCCGGTTGGCTCGGTCCGGTCCGGGCACTGTTGCCGAGGGGGAGAGCCGGATGCCCACCGGCGGGCCGAGGCCGGGGGCCAGGCCGCCGGCGGCCGGCTGGAGGGGGCGGCCCGCCCGGGACCGGTCCAGCTGCTGCTGGCGGCGTCCCCGCCGATCGTGGGCCGCGCGTGTGATCTCGCCGGCGCAGGCGTGGGCGGAGTCGGGGTGGTGACGGATGAACCGGCCGAGCGGCATCACCACCCGGCGCACCTGAGGGAGTCCTCCCGGGACCGCGGGCCGTGTCGTGGCCGGCGCGGGCTTCGGCGCGCCTGTCCGTCGCGAAGGGAAAGGGCAGGAGCGCACGATCGCGGACCCGCCCGGGCTGCGGCCGGAACCGGCCCCGGCCGCGCCGGCGTCCCACCGCGGCGACTTCCCGCACCAGTCGTTCGCCACGGCACACGACCAGGTCCGCCAGGCGTACGTCCTGGACCGCTACCGGGCGTTGCTCGCACGCCTCGCGGGATCGGCCCAGGTCCGCGTGCACCACAAGGTGTTCGACGCCGTCCCGGTCGCCTGACGTACCCGGCCGGCGGTCCGCGTGAGCACCGCAGCGCCGCCGGCCTCGCCGTGGGGCGAAGCGCGGCGGCGCTGACGTGTTCCGTGCCGGTGTCAGCTCCTCGTCCACTGCTGGTTGCTGCCGCCGTTGCAGTACCAGACGTCGACCGACGTGCCGTTGCCGGTGCCCGCACCGGACGCGTCGAGGCAGAGCGCCGGGTTCGCGACGCTGGTCACGGAGAGGTCCGCGTTCACGTTCCACTGCTGGGCCGCCGTGCCGGTGCAGTCGGTGATGACCACGGGGTCTCCCGCGGTGGCTCCGGTGCCGCCGACCGTCATGCACTTGTTGCCGTAGACGGTGAGCTGCTTGTCCGCGTTCCAGTTCCAGGACTGGTTGCCGCCGGCGTTGCAGTCCCAGAGGTCGAGCTGGGTGCCGTTGGCCGTGCTGAACCCGGGCACGTCGACGCAGCGGCCCGAGCCCACTCCGCGCAGGACCTCACCGGGAGGCGCGGGCGGCAGGTCGTTGACCGGCGGGGTCTTGCCGAAGCCGTAACCCCAGCGCAGCAGCGCGACTCCGGTGGCGCTGTTGTCCACGAGGTTGCCCTGGGAGTCCAGCGACTCGATCGAGTAGGAGTCGCCGAAACGCAGGCCCGGCCAGTACACCAGTCCCATCCCCTTGCTGCGGGCGGTGCCGGCCACGGAGGCGAGGTACGAGGTGTAGATGTTGCCGTTCCACGCGCCGTAGTTCAGGCCGATGGTCATCGGGGCGCCGGCCTCGTCGATGATGGTCCGCCCGGCGTACTTGCCGATCCGGGCTTCGAGGTCGGCGGTCCAGTCGGACTGCTGGGTGTAGCTGTTCCAGAACCCGTAGAAGTGCAGCGACAGCAGGGTTCCGCGCAGTTCGCGGGCCGCGCCGACACCGGTGACGTTGTCGTTGTAGCCGGTACCGCTGATCACGACACGGCCGCGCGGGACGTCCTTGTGCCGGGCCAGCCAGCCGCTGGTGACGGACACCCACTGGTCCAGGGTGTAGCCGTGCGGCTCGTTCATGGGCTCGAAGTAGACCCGCGGGTTGTGCTTGTACTCCCGCACCACGGTGTTCCACATCGTCTTCCAGGCGGCCGTGTCGTCGACCAGGCCGTCCTTGCTGGTGTCGGCCTCCCAGTAGCTGACGATGACCTTGTCGCCATGGGCCGTGGCCGCGTCGATCGTCGCCCGGTACGACTTCCACCAGATGGTGCCCACGGTGGCCGGGTTGATCGGCAGCCGCAGCGTGTTGGCGCCCAGGTTCTTCTTGAAGCCGCGCACCATCTTCTCCGTGGTGCGGTACACGGTGCGGTAGCTGTCGGTCACCGACAGCCCGCTCGGCACCACGGCGTCACTGGCGTAGTTGTCGCGCGGGTCGGCCCAGTTCACTCCGCGGAAGTCACGGGTGGCGCCCTTCGGCGCGGGCTTCACCGACGCCTCCTGCGAGGCGGCCTGCGTCCGGGGAGCCTGCTGGGCGAGGGCGGGGCCGGGGGCGGTCAGCAGCATGAGTGCCGCGCCGAAGCCGGCCATCAGCACCGTGGCCAGTCTTCTCGACCTCGTCGGGGTCTTTGTCATGTCGTCTCCAGTGACGGGAAAACGTGGAGGGCGGAGCGCGGGTTCGTCACCTGAGCCGAGGCATTGATGAACCTGATGAACCTGGGTCCGGGCGCAGACCCGGACCCGTCAGAACCGACCATGTTTACGTAACCATGGCGGAGATTGGCACAGCGCCCGCACGGGTGACAAGACCATGACCGTTCCGAACTACGGCGCGGCCCCGAATTCACACCGACCAGTCCCCGTCCGGCCGTTGAGAGCCCGCCGCTGCGCATGCCGAGGCCGGCGCAGGAGGCCGCCGGGGCCGTGATCGGCGCGACCGGCCGGAACCCGCGCAGGGGAATCAGCCCGGGGGAGGACGTACGGCGGGGTGTGCGGGGCGGCGCTGCCCGACCAGCGGCGCACTGCCGGCGCGGGCGGCCGCTCGGGCCGCCCGCGCCGGGTGCTGCGGTGATGGCGCGCTGCACCTCGCGGCAGGATCGCGACGTGCCGCGTGCGGTCGGGCCGGTCCTGGTGGTTCAGCCGTGGGGTCCCACGCCGCGCAGAAACGTGTCGACGACGAGCGTGGCCAGTGCGTCCGCGTTCTGGCGGACCTGGTCCGGGTCGCGGTCCGCGCCGCCTCCGTGCTGGGCCTCGTCGACGAGGGCGTAGTAGACCCGCCGCGCCCACATCAGGTCCGCGTCCGGGGCGAGGAGCCCTTCGTGCTGGGCCCGGGCGAAGAACTCGAGGGCGCCTGCGTTGATCTCGGACCAGATCACCGCGGTGAGGGGGGTGTCGGCGAGGGGGTGGCCGAGGGTGAACCGCCAGACGCTCTTGATCCGCAGGACGTTCGCCGTGACACGGTGCAGTGCCACCAGCGGGGGTGCGGTGTCCATGCGGGCGTCTTCCACGCACTCCATGAGCTGCCGCTTCGCCGAGGCGGCGAGTGCCTCGATGAGGGCCTGGCGGCTGGCGAACCGCCGGTGCACGGTCGTTCTGGCCACTCCTGCCTGCTCGGCGATCTGCTCCATGGAGGCACCGGGGTCTTCGGCAAGGACCTGCTCGGCCGCCTCCAGGATCACGCGCACACTGCGCGCGGCATCGGCCCGCAGGGGTCGGCCCATGACCTATCCACTCCCGTTGTTGATTCGTGATGCACTGAAGACCATACGCCTGACCTGCGGATTTGTATGGATTTGCATCAATGCTGTTGCGCGGGAATGTAAAATCGCGACAAGCGTGATGCGGATAAGTGGCGGAACTGCTACGTTCCTGTTTTAGATCATGGACCTACTCTCATGCTTCGGTTCCCCGGCCGGCGGTTTCACAAGTCCGCGGAGCGAGTCCCTGGTGGTCCTGGCCCATGTGCCTGACGGCGCCCCCCTCAAGAGACACGAGCCCACGGGTGAACCGGAGGAATGACCACGGTGGAGATCGAGCTGCGGATCAACGGATCCACCCGACGGCTGGACGTCGCGCCACAGGTGAGCCTGCTCGACGCGCTGCGCGAGTACCTGGGCCTGACCGGCACCAAGAAAGGATGCGACCAGGGCGCATGCGGTGCCTGCACGGTGCTCGCCGACGGCCGGCGGATCAACGCCTGCCTGGCGCTGGCGGTGCAGTACCAGGGCCGTGAGATCACGACCATCGAAGGCGTCGACCACCCGCTGCAGGAGGCGTTCGTGCGCACGGACGGATTCCAGTGCGGCTACTGCACGCCGGGCCAGATCTGCTCGGCGATCGGCATGCTCGCCGAGCACAAGGAAGGCGCGCCCAGCGCGGCGACCGAGCACCTCGCCGACACCGGCGGGGAGCTCGACGAGACGGAGATCCGGGAGCGGATGAGCGGCAACCTGTGCCGCTGCGGCGCCTACAACGGCATCGTCGCGGCGATCAAGGAGGTGGCGAAGTGAAGCCGTTCTCCTACCTCAGCGCACCGGACGTGGGCACGGCGCTGCGCACGATCGCGGACGGCGACGACGTGAAGTTCCTCGCGGGCGGGACGAACCTCGTCGACCTCATGCGCGAGGGCATCGAACACCCGGCGACGGTCGTGGACATCACCCGCCTGCCGCTGACCGGGATCGAGGAACTCCCCGACGGCACCCTCCGCGTCGGCGCACTGGTGAGCAACAGCCGGCTCGCGGCCGACCCCCTGATCAGGACCCGCTATCCGGTGCTGGCGCAGGCGGTCCTGCTGGGCGCCTCCGCCCAGCTGCGGAACATGGCGACGGTGGGAGGCAACCTGCTGCAGCGCACCCGCTGCATGTACTTCTACGACGAGGCCTCCGCGTGCAACAAACGCGCACCCGGCAGCGGCTGTGACGCGATCGGCGGGTTCTCCCGCGGCAGTGCGGTGCTGGGGACGAGCGAGCACTGCGTCGCGACGCATCCCTCGGACATGGCGGTGGCGCTGGTGATGCTCGACGCGGTCGTCGAGGTCGAGAGCGTGCACGGTATCCGGCGGATCCCGGTCGCCGACCTCCACCGCCTGCCCGGCGACACCCCGCACCTGGAGACGGTGCTGGCCGCCGACGAGCTGATCACGGCCGTCGAGCTGCCGCCGGTGCCGGCGGCGGCGCACTCGCGCTACCGCAAGGTCCGCGACCGGGCCTCCTACGCCTTCGCCCTGGTCTCGGTCGCCGCCGCGCTGGCCGTCCAGGACGGCCGCATCGCCGAGGTCCGCCTCGCGCTCGGCGGCGTCGCGACCAAGCCGTGGCGGGCCCGGACCGCGGAAGAGCTGCTGCTCGGCGCCGAAGCCACCGACGAGAGCTTCGCCCACGCCGCCGCCGCCGAACTCGCCCCCGCCCTGCCCCGGTCCGGCAACGCCTTCAAGACCGACCTGGCCCAGCGGACGGTCGTGGCCGTGCTGCGCAAACTCAACGCCGAGCGGAGCGCATCGTGACCACACACACCCAGGCGGGCTCCGAGCCCGGCGCGGACGCCTCCGTGCCCGTCGGGGGAGCGGTCGGACGGCCGGTCGACCGCCGGGACGGCCACGCGAAGGTGACCGGGGCGGTGCGGTTCACCGCCGAGCACCCCTACCCGGACCTCACGTACGCGACGCTGGTCCATGCCACCGTCGCCCGTGGCACGATCACCGGCATCGACACGGCCGCGGCGGCCGCGGTGCCCGGCGTCGTGGCGGTCCTCACCCACCTCAACGCGCCGAGGATCCGGCCCGTACGCAAGGCCAACATCGTGCGGGACCTGGGGCCGAGCGTGTCGGGGACCGGTCTCGACTACCTCAACACCGATCAGGTCTTCTGGGACGGCCAGCCGATCGCCGTCGTGGTCGCCGAGACCTCGGCCGCGGCGAACGAGGCCGCGCCGCTCGTCGAAGTGACCTACGACCCGCTGCCCGCCCGGGTGGACTTCGCCGCCGAGCAGCACAACGCCACCCCCGCCAAGGGCGACCTCACCTTCGCCGGCCGGACCAAGAAGGGTGACGCCGAGGCGGCGCTGGCCGCCGCGGAGGTGTCGCTCGACCTGCGCTACACCACGCCCGGACTGCAGCACAACGCGATCGAGCCGCATGCGACGGTCGCCGTCTGGGACGGTGACCGCCTCACCGTGCACGACACCACCCAGTCCATCAACCAGACCGGCCGCTACCTGGCCTGGCGGTTCGGTGTGCCGGCGTCCCACGTCCGCGTCCGCGCCGAGTTCGTGGGGGGCGGCTTCGGGGGCAAGTTCGCCGTCTGGCCCGGCACGGTCATCGCGGCGATGGCGGCCAGGGCCGTCCGGCGGCCCGTGCGCCTGGCACTGAGCCGCACGGCCGTCAACCGCGCCACCGGAGGGCGTACCGCCTCGACCAACCGGATCGCGCTCGGCGCGACCCGCGACGGACGGCTCACCTCACTGATCCAGGACAGCATCACCCGCACCGGCTCGGCCGGGGGCCTGCTCGAGGCGACCAGCTCGCCGGCCCGGCACCTCTACGGCGCCCAGACCATGCTGACCCGGCAGAACCTCGTCGCCATGGATCTGATGCCCAACACCTGGCTGCGCGCCCCCGGCGAGGCGATCGGCAGCTTCGTGCTGGAATCGGCGCTGGACGAACTCGCCCACGAGCTGGCCATGGACCCGATCGCCCTGCGGCTGCGCAACGAGCCCGCAACGGACCCGACGGGCGGCAAGAAGTTCTCCCAGCGCATGCAGCGAGAAGCCTTCGAGAGGGGCGCCGAACGCTTCGGCTGGGCGGACCGCGACCCCGAACCCCGCTCCATGCGGGACGGCGAGTGGCTCGTCGGCATGGGCACGGCCACCGCCTACCACCCGGCCCTGCGCCTGGTCGCCGACGTCACGGTACGGCTGAGCGACGACGGCAGCGCGCTCGTGCAGTGCGGTTTCCACGAGATGGGCATGGGCGCCGCGACCGTACAGGCACAGATCGCCGCGGACGCGCTCGGCATCGCCTACGACAAGGTCCACGTCGAGTACGGCGATTCGGCCCTGCCGACCGGACCGATGGCCGGCAACTCCAACCAGACGGCGACGGTGGCCACCAGCGTCCTGGCCGCGTGCGCCGAGCTGAGCCGCAAGGTGAGTGCCCTGGCCCGGCGTACGGGCACGACCGGCCAGGAACCGGCGGCCGCCCTGCGCGCGGCCCGGCGCCCGTTCCTCGAGGCCTCGGTCGGGTCGGCCACCCGGCTGGGTGCACTGGGCAGCCAGGGCCGGTTCCTGTCCACCTTCCTCAAGGACCAGCGCTGGTCCAAGGCCGCCCGCGGCGCCCAGTTCTGTGAGGTGCGGGTGAACGCCGACACCGGCGAACTGCGGATCTCGCGCTGGCTCGGCATGTTCGACGTCGGCCGCGTCATCAACCCCAAGACCGCGGCCAGCCAGCTGCGCGGGGCCGTGGTCATGGGCATCGGCATGGCCCTGTCGGAACAGAGCCTCATCGATCCCCGCAACGGGCGCACCATGAGCGCCGGGCTCGACTCCTACTACGTGCCCGTCCACGCCGACATCCCCCCGATCGACGTCGACTGGCTCGACGAGCCGGACCAGACGATGCCCCTGGGCATCGTCGGGCTGGGCGAGGTCGGCACGACCGGCGTGGCGGCCGCGATCGCGAACGCCGTGCATCACGCGACCGGCAAGCGGATCAGGGACCTGCCGATCACGCTGGACAAGCTGCTCTGACGACGGCCCGATCCACGCACCACGACACGACAGGAAAGCAACTCCCATGCTGGACATCGCGGACGAGCTGTACCGGTGGCTCGAGCAAGGGCGGGAGTTCGCCGTGGCCACCGTCGTGGCCGTCAGCGGCAGCGCACCGCGAGGGCCGGGCGCCGCGCTCGCCGTCGACGCCGACGGCACGGCCATCGGCTCGGTCTCCGGCGGCTGTGTCGAAGGCGCGGTCTACGACCTGTGCACCCAGGCCCTCGCCGACGGCCAGGCGGTGCGCGAGCGGTTCGGCTACAGCGACGAGGACGCCTTCGCCGTCGGCCTGACCTGCGGCGGCGTCCTCGACGTCCTGGTCACGCCGCTGCCCGCCGACGCGCCCGGCAGGAAGACCTTCCAGACGGCGCTGTCGGCCGCCGCCCGGGGCGAGGCGGCGGCGCTCGCCCGCGTGGTCCGCGGCCCGGCGGAGCTCCTCGGCCGGGCGCTGGCGGTCCGCCCCGACGGCTCCTGCGAGGGCGGACTCGGCGGACCCCCCGGCCTGGACCGCGCCGTCGCCGACGAAACCCGCTTTCTGCTGGACTCCGGCCGCACGGGCACCTTCGACATCGCGCAGGACGGATCCCGCTGCGAGCCCGGCCTGAGCGTGTTCGTCGAGTCGAGCGTGCCGCCGCCGCGCATGCTCGTCTTCGGCGCCATCGACTTCGCCGCGGCGCTGGTGCGCGTGGGCAAGTTCCTTGGCTACCACGTCACCGTGTGCGACGCCCGGCCCGTCTTCGCCACCCGGTCACGCTTTCCCGAGGCCGACGACATCGTGGTCGACTGGCCGCACCGCTACCTGCACCGCACCCGGACCGACGAGCGCACCGTGGTCTGCGTCCTCACCCACGACGCCAAGTTCGACCTGCCCCTCCTTCGGACGGCCCTGCGGCTGCCGGCCGCCTACATCGGCGCGATGGGCTCACGCCGCACCCACGAAGACCGCGACCGCAGGCTCCGCGAGAGCGGCCTCACGCAGGACGAACTGGCCCGCCTGCACTCACCGATCGGCCTCGACCTCGGCGCCCGCACGCCCGAGGAGACGGCCCTGTCCATCGCGGCCGAGATCGTCGCCGCCCGCCACGGCGGAACGGGCCTGCCCCTGAGCGACTCACGCACGCCGATCCACCACGACACCGAAGGGCGCCGGCCGGCGGCGATCGGCGCGGACGGCCGTGGGACACGACCGCGAGCCGACCGTCAGGACCAGCACAACACCCCGGTCCCGGTTCGGACCGGCGCGGCATGAATGATCACCTCACCCGCCCGACGGCCGAACCGTCCGACCCGCTCTTCGGGACGGGGCCGCCGGGCCCGCCCTGCCGGGCCACCCCGACCCCCACAGCCCGCCACCGCGAGGGAGCCTCCCCGGGACGGCGGCGGTGCTCCCCGCGGCCGCGACGGCACCCGAGCGCTTCGCCCGCGAGCGGGGCGGGTGCCACTGGCGGGCGTCCCGCGTCCGGGGGCAGGGGCGGCCTCTCGAGTCGGGCCGTCATGCACGGATGCCGCCGCCGCTTCGCCGACGGCGGTCGGGGCGCCGGGAGCACTCGTCCTCAACGCTCGCCGCGAGCCGTGCTGAGGCGTTCCCCGTCAGCAAGGCCCCGGTGTGGCGAAGGTGCCGTCCGGTCTTCTCCCGATGTAGCTGTGCCGTCCATGCCGGAGTAGGTCATGAATGCAATTCACCCCTTCCGCGTGCTGCGCGCGAAACCCCTGTGGCTCGTCGGCGGCGTCATCACCGGCGTTCTCGCGCTGCTGTTCGCCGTGCTGTACGTCGGCGCCAACATCGACCCGGCCGGCCACATGAAGAACCTGCCCGTCGGCCTGGTCAACGCCGACAGGGGAGCCGCCGTCGGCGGCAAGCAGGTCAACCTGGGGGCCCGGATCACCGACTCGGTCAGCAAGTCCACCGCGGGCGGGGACAAGATCGACTGGAAGGTGATGGACGAGCGGGAGGCCAAGGAGGAACTCGGCAAGGGCAAGCTGTACGGTGCGCTGGTCGTGCCCGCCGACTTCACGTCCTCGGTCGCCGCCCTGACCGCCACCACGACCGCCGAAACCCCGGCCAGGCCGACGCTGACCGTGCTGACCAACCAGTCCGCCGGCAGCCTGGGCTCCGGCCTGGCGCGGGCCGCGACGACGCAGGCGGCCGAGAGCGCCTCCCTCCGCATCGGCAGGGAACTGACCGCACAGACCGCCGCCCAGCGGGCGAAGCTGCCCGCCGCGGCACGTGTGCTGCTCGCCGACCCGGCCGCCGTCACGGTGACGGACGGCCATCCCCTCGACCCGCACAGCGGCCTGGGCCTGACGGCGTTCTACTACGCGCTCGCCCTGGTGGTCGTCGGCATGCTCTCCGCCAACGTCATCAGCGGCCAGGTCGACCACGCCCTCGGCTACACCCACAACGACATGGGCCCCCTGCGCCTGCACCGTCCCCTGATCCGGGCGACCCGGGTGCAGACCCTCGCCATCAGCAGCACCGTCATGGCCGTACTGTCGCTGCTGATGGGCACGCTGGTCATGGCGGGAGCGGTCGGCCTCATGGGCATGGACGCCTCTCACCTGCCCCTGCTGTGGCTGTTCTCGGTGTGCGCCGTCGCAGCGTCCGGGATCGGCGCGCTCAGCCTCCTCGCCGTGTTCGGCACGCCCGGCATGCTGGCGGCCACGCTGGTCTTCATCGGGATGGCGGTGCCGACGGCAGGCGCCACCACGCCGATCCAGGCGCTGCCCGGCTTCTACCGCTTCCTCGCGGAGTTCGAACCCCTGCGGCAGATCACCGGCGGCGTCCGCTCGATCCTCTACTACGACGCCCAGGGCGACGCGGGTCTGACCCGGGGCTGGGTCATGATGGCCGCCGGCCTCGTGGCGGCCGTGCTGTTCGGTTTCGGCGTGCTGGGGTGGTACGACCGCAAGGGACTGCACCGCATCCCGGTCGGGACGGAGCCCGAGAAGAACGCCGCCGCGGTGTAGCGCAACTGCTCCCGCATCACCCAGGACGGGGCCCTTGAGCGGAGCGGCCCCGCGTGTGCCGCCCCCGTGGGGACGAGGGGCGTGCACACCAGCACGGCTCGGCGACGGTCCTTCTCCTTGGGGCCGTCGCCGAGCCTCTGAGCGGACGTCGGCGCCCCGGCACGACGCCGGCCGGCTCGCCACCCCTGGAACCGATCGGCCCAAGGAACCGGACTCCTGCGGAGGTCACGTCGTCGTCATGCCCCGCAGGCAGCGGCACCACGTCCCACCCTCACCGTCAGTCGAGAGTGGTGGTGGAGCCGTCCGGCGACCAGGGGGCCCCTACGCCGCCCGGGAGCTGATCGCGGGCACGCCCGGCTGACGGATCGCGCCCGCCGGCACCCGCTGCCTTCGCAGGCCGCCGACCCGGCGGGCGGGCCCGCGGCCCGTCCGACGCATCCGCCCGCCGACCCCCTCGTGATCCTCCTCCAAGAGCTGCCGTCCGGGCGGCTACTTCTCCCGCCCGCCACCGTGCTCCGCGTGTCCGACGGCGCGCAGAAGGAAGGGCAGCATGCGGTCGGCGGTCTTCGCCGCGGTGGCGGCGTCGACCTGGTTCGGCGGCAGGGGGGTGAGGAAGAACCTGCTCATCATGGGACCGACCACCAGGTCGCCGAGCAGGTCGGGGTGTTCCACCGGCGGGATCTCGCCCCGCTCCACGGCGCGTCGCGTGATCTCCTCCATACGCCGGCGCACGGGCAGCATGAAGGCGTTCGTGAGGGCCTCGGCCAGGGAGGCGCTGTGCGCGGCCTCGCCGATCAGAGTGCGCAGCACCCCTCCCTCGTTGCCGGTCAGAGCGGCTGCTTTGTCCCGGAGGAGAGCGCGCAGGTCGCCTTCGAGCGTGCCGGTGTCCGGCTGCACCGTCAGGTCCCGGGCGTACGCGGCGGCGGCGTCGACGACCAGGACCTCCTTGGACGGCCAGCGCCGGTAGAGAGTGGCGGTGGACACGCCGGCGCGGGCCGCGACGGCGGCGGTGGTGAGCCCGCTGTAGCCGCTCTCGGTCAGGACGGCCAGGGTCGCGTCCAGCAGCGCACGGTCGCGGGAGGCGTCGCGGGGGCGCCCCCGGCGTGGCTGCGCCCCGGTCATCGGGCGGCTCCCGGAGAGATCCGGCGCGACGCACGGGCGGCGGAGCGCGCCCGATGGCCGGGCCGCCGTACGGAGTGTTCGGTGCGGGTGGGGTAGGTCACACGGCCAGCATACAAGCAAACGAAACGAAATGACTTCGTTTCGTATATGGTTCTGGGTATGAGCCCCAACGCACCCACCGGCGGTCAGCCGGACATCGCTGCCGAGGCGACCCCCGCGGCGCGGACCGTCGCGCGACTGCGTGCCACGTTCACCACCGGCCGCACCAGGCCCGTCGCCTGGCGCAAGCAGCAGCTGCGGGCGCTGAGGCGTCTGCTCACGGAGCATGAGGACGTGTTCGCGCAGGCGCTGCAGAGCGACCTCGGCAAGAGCGCGACCGAGTCGCACATGATGGAGATCGGCTTCCTCGTCAATGAGATCGACCACACGCTGCGTCATCTCGACCGGTGGCTGCGTCCGGGCAGGGTCTCCGTGCCGCTGTCGCTGATGCCGTCCCGGGCCTGGACCGTGCGTGAGCCGCTGGGTGTCGTGCTGGTCATCAGCCCCTGGAACTACCCGGTCAATCTGGCGCTGGCACCGGTCATCGGTGCGCTGGCCGCCGGCAACAGCGTCGTCCTCAAGCCCAGCGAGGTCGCCCCCGCGACCTCGGCCGTGCTCGCCCACTGGCTGCCGCGGGTCCTGGACCCGCAGGCCGTGGCCGTCGTCGAGGGCGGCGTGGAGGAGACGACCGACCTGCTTCAGCAGCGCTTCGACCACATCTTCTACACCGGCAACGGCACGGTCGGACGTATCGTCATGACCGCCGCGGCCCGCCATCTCACCCCGGTCACCCTGGAGCTGGGCGGCAAGAGCCCCGCCGTCGTCGAACCGGGCGCCGACCTCGCCACGGCCGCCCGGCGTATCGCCTGGGGCAAGTTCATGAACGCGGGCCAGACCTGCGTGGCACCCGACTACGTCCTGGCGATAGGCGAGGCGGGAGCGGAGATAGAGGGGCACCTGGTCGAGGCGGTCCGCGAGATGTACGGCACCGATCCGGCCCGCAGCGGCGACTACGGCCGCATCGTCAACGAGCGCCACTTCGACCGGCTGGCCGGCCTGCTGACCGACGGCCGGACCGTCGTGGGCGGCGACCACGACCGCGACGCCCGCTACATCGCGCCGACCGTGCTGGCCGACGTCGACCCCGACTCCGCGGTGATGCGCGAGGAGATCTTCGGTCCCATCCTGCCCATCGTCGCCGTCCCCGACCTGGACGCCGCGATCGCCTTCATCACCGCACGGGACAAGCCGCTGGCTCTCTACGCCTTCACCGCGTCCAAGCGCTCCAAGCGGCGCCTGACCGCGGAGACCTCCTCCGGCGGCCTGGCCTTCGGCGTTCCGACCGCCCACCTCGGCGTGCCGGGACTGCCCTTCGGAGGGGTCGGGGAGAGCGGCATGGGCCGCTACCACGGCTCGTACTCCCTGGACACCTTCAGTCACATCAAGTCCGTCCTCGACAAGCCGCTCAAGGCGGACACGCTGCGCGTGACCTATCCGCCCTACACCCGCGGCAAGGACCGCATCCTGCGACGCATCACGTGAGCCGCACCGACCACCGCCCAGAGGGGCCCTGGGGCTCGTCCCGGGGCGGATGACGGTCGCGACCGACCGTCGCAAGGATGGAAAGGAGAAGGGGAAGAGGCACCCGCAGGGGTACCGCCTCCCCGGCCGTCATGACCAAGATCGACTACCGTACCCAGACCACACTGATCACCGGGGCGAGCGCGGGCCTGGGCGCGGAGTTCGCCCGCCGGTTCGCCGAGCGCGGCTCGGACCTCGTGCTGGTCGCCCGCCGCGCGGACCGGCTTCAGGCCCTGGCCGACGAGCTGTCCGCGAAGCACAAGGTCACCGTCACGGTGGTGCCGTTCGACCTCACCGTGCCGGCCGCGGGCCAGGCGCTGGCCGAGGAGGTGGCCCGGCGCGGGATCACCGTCACCAGCCTCGTCAACAACGCCGGCTTCGGCACCCACAGCCCGTTCCGCCGGGAGGACCCGGACCGCGTCCAGCAGGAGATCGGCCTGAACGTGTCCAGCCTGGTCGGCGTCACCAGGGCGTTCATCGACCAGCTGACCGGTGTCCTGGTCAACGTCGCCAGCTCCCTCGGGTACCAGCCGTGGCCGAACGCCGCCGTCTACGGGGCGACCAAGGCCTTCGTGCTGAGCTTCACCGAGGCGCTGTGGCAGGAATCGCGAGGGACCGGGCTGCGCGTGCTCGCTCTCTCCCCGGGCCCGACCCGCACCGAGTTCTTCGACGCGGCCGGCTCCGACGACATGGCCCGCGGTGTCCGGCTGCAGACCCCGCGCCAGGTGGTCACCACCGCACTGCGCACGCTGGACCGGCGCAACCCGCCGCCCAGCGTCGTCTCCGGCACGTTCAACTGGGTGATGACCTTGACCTCGCGCTTCACCACCCGCCGAGCCAACGTTCTGGCCTTCGGCGCGATGACCCAGTGGCAGATGCGCCCGAGCCGGCCCGGCCACTGACACTCTTCGGACCACCGGCACCTCACAGGGACGATGCCCCCACCGACGCCCTCAGGGCGGCGCCGGACATCATCCACCGCCCCTCCCGGCACGCCGGGCTGGTGACCGGGAAGGCCGACTGCTCTTCGCGCGAGCGCCGGCCCGCGGGAACACGGTGCCCGCCCACCCCTTGCCCACGGCCCGCCGTGCCCGCCACCGCGGCGTCGTACGTCTTGCATGAGGAAACCGAGCGGTTTACAGTGGGCGCGCGCAGGATTGTTGAACAATCCTCCTGTCGCCTGTCTGTCACGTACTGCGCTGGGACTGTGAAGGGACCGATGTGAGCAGGAACGAGAGAAGCGTGCCCCGCTCCGTCCAGGAGGCGGTTCACGCCTGCGCGGTCCGGGCGACGCGGGGCTCGGCGGCCCTGGCCCGGGCGTCGGACGGGGAGATCGACACCGCACTGCGGGCCATGGCGGCGCGGCTGCACACGGCACGCGACGTGCTGACGGCGGCGAACCAGGACGACCTGCGGTCGGCCGCCTCGAGCGGGATGTCGGCGGCACTGCAGGACCGCCTGCGGCTGACCGGCCCGCGGCTCGAGGACATGGCCGCGGCACTGCGCACACTGGCGGACGTGCCGCACGAGCCGCGGGACAGCGTCCTCGAGGAGCGTGGCGACGGCCTGGTCCTGCTGGAGCGCCGCCGCCCGGTGGGGGTCATCGGCGCGAACTTCGAGGCGCGCCCGAACGTGACACTCGACGTCGCCTCCCAGTTCCTCAAGTCCCGCAACGGCGGCGTGCTGCGCACCGGTTCGGCGGCCCTGCGCTCCTCCCAGGCCTTGGTCACCCACGTGATCACGCCCGCCCTCACCGATGCGGGACTGAACCCGGACGCCATCCAGCTGGTGCCGAGCGAGGACCGGGCGGCGGCGTACGCGCTGGTGTCGCTGCCCGAGACCGTCCCCCTGGTCATCCTGCGCGGCAGCGGCGACAGCACCCGCGAACTCGGCCGGGAGGCCGCCCGGCACGGTGTGCGCACGCTGGCCCACGCGGACGGCGGCGGAGTGCTCTACGTGGCCGCGGACGCCGACGAGAAGCTGGTGCACGAGCTGGTCACCAGCAGCCTGGACCGGCTGGGCGTCTGCAACCGGCTCAATCTGCTCCTCCTCGACCGGGCCGCCCACGACAAGCTGCTGCCGGGGATTGTGAAGACCCTCGAAGACCTGGGCATCACGGCATCGCTGCCGCCGCACGCCCACGCGCGCGGTTACGAGTGGTCCCTGGACCCCGATCATGCGGCAACGGTGACGATCGACGAGGCGGACGGCCCGGTCCACGCCGCACGGATCGCCAACGAGGAGACCTCCGGGCTGGCCGCCGCCATCGCCACCCACGACCCGGACACCGCAGCCCGGTTCATGGACGCCTACGGCGGCTCAGGCGTCTTCTGGAACTCCACCACCCGCCTCCTCGACGGCTTCAAGCTCCTGCGCCTGCCGGAAACCGGCATCAACATCGACCGCGTCCCCGGCCCCCGCGGCCCCGTCACCTACCGCGACCTGTACCTGCGCCAGTACGTCGTGCGACCCGCGGCGTCCCCGCACGGGTGAGCCGAGGGCGTCCCCTTCGGCGGGGGCGGACGTCTCACCATGCCGCCCCGATGATCCCCACGGTCCGCACCAAGTGGGGTTCGCGGCGGTCGGCCCGGTGGGCGACGGCCAACTCCACACGTGCGTCGGCCCCGGTCAGCGGAAGGTACGTGACCCCGTCGAGCGCCAGCGCTGTCACGGGTTCGGGCACGACGGCGACGCCCAGGCCGCCGGCCACCAGCGTGATCAGTGTGGAGGTCTCGCCGACCTCGTGGCGGATGTGCGGCTCGATGCCGGCGCCGCGCAGCAGGCTGAGCACGACGTCGTACATCACGGACCGGCGGTCGGCGGAGTGCACGATCAGGTCGGCGCCGGCCAGGTCGCCGACGCGCAGCCGTTTACGGCGGGCGAGGGCGTGGTCGGCCGGCAGGGCGACGACGAGCCGGTCCCGGCGCAGGGTGTGCACGGTGAGCGACGGATCGGCCGCCACGGGGCGGAGCAGCGCGACGTCGATCGCCCCGGTGCGCAGCGCCTCGGCCTGATCGGGCGCGAGCATTTCGCCGCGGAAGGAGAAGTCGACGCCGGGCAGTTCTTCGGTGAGCCGGCGTGAGAGCGCGGGCAGGAGGCTGTACGTCGCCGATCCCACGCAGCCGATCGTGAGATGACCGACGAAGCCGGCGGCGACGAGCCGTGCGTGATGGGCGGCCGCATCGACGTCGGCAAGAATCGCCCGCGCCCTGTCGAGGTAGGCCCGGCCGGCCACGGTGAGGTCGACACGGCGAGTGGTGCGGTGCAGCAGCTCGACGCCGAGCTCGGCCTCGAGTTGCCGGATCTGCTGAGAGAGCGGTGGCTGGGCCATGTGCAGCCGCTCGGCGGCGCGGCCGAAGTGACGCTCCTCCGCCACCGCCACGAAGTACCGGAGATGCCGCAGATCCATATCTCACCCATATCAATTGATCCATATATACGTACTTCAGAATATCGCCGCACCGGCCTAACTTCGGTGCCATGAGTGCTTTCGTCTACTCCGCGACCCGGACGCCGTTCGGCCGCCTCAACGGCGCGCTGGCCGGCGTGCGCCCCGACGACCTCGCCGCCGCCGCGATCACCTCGACGCTTGCCGCAGTGCCGGATCTCGACCCCGCCGCGGTCGACGACGTGGTGTGGGGCAACGCCAACGGCGCCGGTGAGGACAACCGCAACGTCGGCCGCATGGCCGCGCTCCTGGCCGGCCTCCCGGTGAACGTCCCCGGCACCACGGTCAACCGCCTGTGCGGCTCCGGCCTCGACGCGGCGATGACGGCCAGCCGCACCATCGAGTCCGGCGACGCCGAGGTGGTGCTCACCGGCGGCGTGGAGTCGATGACGCGTGCGCCGTGGGTGCTGCCCAAGTCGGCGAAGCCCTTCCCGGCCGGTGACGTCACCGCCGTGTCGACCACGCTCGGCTGGCGGCTGGTCAACCCGCGGATGCCCAAGGAGTGGACGGTCAGCCTCGGCGAGGCCAACGAGCAACTCCACGAACGCTTCGGGATCTCCCGAGAGCGACAGGACGCGTTCGCCGCCCGCTCCCACCAACTCGCCCACGCCGCCTGGGAGTCGGGCTTCTACGACGGGCTGGTGGTGCCCGTCGACGGCGTCGACCTGACCTGTGACGAGGGCATCCGCGCCGGATCCACACCCGAGGTGCTCGCGGGCCTCAAGCCGGTCTTCCGCACACCGGAGCAGGGCGGCACCATCACCGCGGGCAACGCCAGCCCCCTCAACGACGGCGCCTCCGCCGTGCTGCTGGGCAGCGAGAAGGCCGCGGCCACGATCGGAACCGACCCGATCGCCCGCATCGCCGGGCGCGGTGTGATGGCACTGGAGCCGCAGGCCTTCGGCTATGCCCCGGTCGAGGCCGCCAACCGTGCGTTGGCCCGGGCGGGGATCGGCTGGGAGCAGGTGGGGGCGGTCGAACTCAACGAGGCCTTCGCCGTGCAGTCGCTCGCCTGCCTGGACGCCTGGAAGATCGACCCCGCCCTCGTGAACCAGAAGGGCGGCGCCATCGCGATCGGCCACCCGCTGGGCGCCTCGGGCGGCCGCATCCTCGCCACGCTGGCCAAGGTGCTGCGCGAGACGCGGCAGCGCTACGGCGTCGCCGCGATCTGCATCGGCGTCGGCCAGGGACTGGCCGTCGTACTGGAGAACTGCGACGCCACGGGGGCGGCCCGGTGAGCCGGGCGGAGATCGTCCAGAGCGCCGACGCGGCGGTCGCCGGCATCGAGGACGGGGCGACCGTCCTCGTCGGAGGCTTCGGCCTGGCGGGGATGCCGTTCGACCTGATCGACGCGCTCATCCGGCAGGGCGCGAAGGACCTGACGATCGTGTCGAACAACGCCGGCAACGGGGACGTCGGACTGGCCGCACTGCTGGCCGCCGGCCGGGTCCGCAAGGTGCTGTGCTCCTTCCCGCGCCAAGCCGACTCCTGGGTCTTCGACGACCTCTACCGCGCGGGGAAGATCGAACTGGAGGTGGTGCCGCAGGGCAACCTCGCCGAACGGATGCGCGCGGCCGGGGCCGGCATCGGCGCGTTCTACTGCCCGACCGCCGTCGGCACACCGCTCGCCGAGGGCAAGGAGGTCCGCGAGATCGACGGCCGGACGTATCTGCTGGAGTACCCCATCAGGGGCGACTACGCGCTGATCGGCGCGCATGCCGCGGACACGCTGGGCAACCTCGTCTACCGCAAGACGGCCCGCAATTTCGGACCGGTCATGGCCACGGCCGCGGCGACGACCATCGTCCAGGTCGACCGGATCGTCCAGCCCGGAACGCTCGATCCCGAGGCGGTCGTCACCCCCTCCATCTACGTCGACCGAATCGTCCAGGTGACGACCCGTCACTACACCGTGCAGGGGGCACGATGACCACCCCGTCCACCGGCCACCGTCTCTCGACGGACGAACTGGCCGCCGTCATCGCACGCGACATCCCGGCCGGCTCCTTCGTCAACCTCGGCATCGGGCAGCCCACAAAGATCGCCGACCATCTGCCGGCCGGCTCCGGCGTGGTCCTGCACACCGAGAACGGCATGCTCCACATGGGCCCGCAGGCCCACGGCGACGCGATCGACCCCGACCTCACCAACGCCGGCAAGGTCCCGGTGACCGAACTGCCGGGCGCCGCCTACTTCCACCACGCCGACTCCTTCGCCATGATGCGCGGCGGCCACCTCGACGTCTGCGTCCTCGGCGCCTACCAGGTCGCCTTCAACGGCGACCTCGCCAACTGGCACACCGGAAAGCCCGACGACATCCCCGCCGTCGGCGGCGCCATGGACCTCGCCATCGGCGCCAAGGACGTCTACGTGATGATGACCCTCTTCACCCGCTCCGGCCAACCCAAGCTCGTACCGCACTGCACCTACCCGCTCACCGGCCTCGGCTGCGTCAGCCGCGTCTACACGGATCACGGCGTCTTCGACGTCGGCCCCGAGGGCATCCGGATCCGCGAGACGTACGGCAGCAGCGCCGACGAACTCGCCGAGCGCCTCGGCATCACACTGCCCGCATAGGGCTTGGCCGTCGGATCTCCTTCGGGCAGCGCAGCCGGACAACCCCGCTGCCCGGATCCCGTGCCGTACGGCCTGATGCCGCCACCCGCCCGCCGTCCGCGACGGATCTCACCGAACCCGGCGGTGCCGCCGGCAGGACCCGAAGGGATCTGGACCAAGGCCGGGAATCAGGCCGCGACGAGCTCCTGCTCGCGGTCCGGCGTCCTGGCCGTGGGCTTCTTGTTCGGCAGCGAGAGCCGGAAGACCTTGCGCCACGCGGAGAACACCTGCTTGGGCAGCGGCCCGGTGACGTACTCCAGCTCGTACTTCTCGAACAGCGCGCGCACCTTCACCGCGACCTCGGCGTACCGGTTGCTCGGCAGGTCCGGGAACAGATGGTGCTCGATCTGGTGCGACAGGTTCCCGGTCATGAAGTGCATGGCCCTGCTGCCGCTGATGTTCGCCGAGCCCATCATCTGGCGCAGGTACCACTGGCCGCGCGTCTCGCCCTTGATCGACCGGCGCTCGAAGACCTGCACGCCCTCGGGGAAGTGCCCGCACATGATCACCGAGTGGGACCAGAGGTTGCGGACCAGGTTCGCGGTGAACGTGGCGGCGAGCGTGGTCAGGAACGACGGGCCCGACAGCAGCGGGTGGATCACGTAGTCCTTGAGCACCTGCTTGCGGATCTTGCGGCCCACGGCCCTGGCCCGCGCGCGGAACTCCGGGTCCTTGCGGCGGCGCTTGCTCAGGTTCCTGCCGAGCTCCAGGTCGTACGCCGCGATGCCGTACTCGAAGAAGCAGGCGTTGAGGAAGTTCCACAGCGGCTGGCCGAGGTGGAACGGGTGCCACCGCTGGTCCTCGTCGACGCGCATGATGCCGTAGCCGAGGTCGTTGTCCTTGCCGATCACGTTCGTGTACGTGTGGTGCAGCTCGTTGTGCGAGTGCTTCCACTGCTCGGACGGCGAGACGTGATCCCACTCCCAGGTGGTGGAGTGGATCTTCGGGTCCCGCATCCAGTCCCACTGGCCGTGCAGGACGTTGTGGCCGATCTCCATGTTGTCCATGATCTTCGCCACGGACAGACCGGCGGTGCCCAGCAGCCACGCGGGCGGGAAGAACGAGAACAGCAGCACGCCCCTGCTGACCAGCTCGAGCTTGCGCTGCGCCGAGATGACCTTGCGGATGTAGGCGGCGTCCTTCTCGCCGCGGCCGGCGATCACCTCGTCGCGGATCGCGTCCAGCTCGCGGCCGAGCTCCTCGATCTGCTCCGCGGTCAGGTGGGCGGTGGGGTCGATGGCGGTCAAGGTGCTCCTACCGTTCGATGTCGCAGTCGCCCGCCGCGGCGGACACACAGGTCTGGATGAGGACGCCCGGCTCGGCCTCGGTGATCTCCCCGGTGCGCAGGTCGCGGACGGCGCCCGCCCTGAGCGGCGAGACGCAGCCGAAGCAGATCCCCATGCGGCACCCGGAGGGCATGAGCACGCCGGCCTCCTCGCCGACGTCCAGCAGCGGCGTCGCGCCGTCCGCGTCGACCCTCTTGCCGGTGGCGCTGAACGTGACCTCGCCGCCGTCGCCGGCGACGACGATGCCGGGGCGGAAGCGTTCGGTGTGCAGGCGCCCTTCGACGCCGTGCGCGCTCCAGTGCCTCTCGGCGGCGTCGAGCAGGCCCGCGGGCCCGCAGGCCCAGGTCTCGCGCTCGGCCCAGTCGGGCACGAGTTCGCCGAGACGGGCGATGTCGAGCATGCCGTCCGTGTCGGTGTGCACCTCGGTGAGCCGCACCTTCCCGTCCGCGGCCATGCCGCGCAGTTCGCTGCGGAAGATCACGTCCTGCGGCCGGGGCGCGCAGTGGACCACGACGACGTCGTCCAACTCGGTGTCGCGCAGCATGCCCATCACGGGCGTGATGCCGCTGCCGGCCGTCAGGTAGAGCACCTTGGCGGGCCTGGCCCGCGGCAGCACGAAGTCACCGGCCGGCTGGTCGAGCTGGATCAGCGTGCCCGGTCTCGCCCTGCGGACCAGGTGGTTGCTGACCCTGCCGCCCGGGATCGCCTTCACGGTGATCGTGACGCGGCCGTCGGGACGGTCGGCCGGCGAGGTGATCGAGTAGGCACGCCACAGGCGCACCCCCTCGACGTCGACCCCGACCCGCACGTACTGACCGGCCGTGTGGCCGCGCCAGCCCCGCCCCGGCCTGATCACGACGGTCGCGGCGTCACCCGTCTCGGGGTGCACGGCCTCGATGCGCCCCCGCAGGTCGGCGCCCGCACGCAACGGGCTGACCAGGTCGAGGTAGTCCGACGGCAGCAGCGGCGTCGTGACCATCTCCAGCAGTTTCCACGCCCCGCTGCGGAGGGCTGCACTCGTCATGCCTCCAGCTTGCTGCGCCCCAGGGCGTAAAGTCCTGACCGCAGGACGTAAATCTGGTGGGTGGAATTGTTCGCAGGGAACAAAAACGTGAGCCATGCAATCCGGAGGGCCAGCGAACTGGCCCTGGACGAGACGACGGTCACCGCGCTTCGGTCCGCGCTGAAGACCACCGCCGACGAGGTCGTCCAGGCGATCATCGACGAGGTCCCTCCCTACGCAGGCGCCCTCTCGGGCAGCATGGGCGGCACCATCCGCCGGGCCGTGCGCACCGCCCTGGGGCATTACCTGGACCTCGCGAGCGGGAACGCCACAGGCGGCGACGCCGGCGACGCGGCCTACGAGCTGGGCCGGGGCGAGGTGCGCGACGGCCGTTCGATGGACGCCCTGCTCAGCGCCTACCGCGTCGGCGCCCGCGTGGCCTGGCGATGCCTGGCGGCGGGTGCCGTCCCCGCGGGTCTGCCCGCCGCCGAGGTCGCCAAGTTCGCCGAGCTGACCTTCGCCTACATCGACGAGCTCTCCGCCGCGAGCGCCGCGGGCCACGCCGACGAACTGGCCGCCCGGGGCAGGGCCCACGAGCGCCACCTCGAACACCTGGCCCGCGACCTCCTCGCCGGCGCGGGCCCGGACGTCCTGCTGGCCTCCGCCCAACGGGCCGGGTGGCAGCCCCCGGTTTCGCTGACCGCGGTCCTGCTGCCCGCCGCCCAGGCCCGGCCCGCCTACCGCGCGCTCGACCCGGGCACCCTCGTCCTCGACGATCTGCCGGACACCGTCGGCGTGCTGCTCGTCCCCGATGCCGACCGATCACATCTGTTGCGGCAGCTGACCGACCGCACCGCCGTGGTCGGCCCGGCCCGGCCATGGACGCGCGCGTCCGCCTCCTACGCGCGAGCCCTCCGCGCGCGCTCCCTCTCCTGCGATATCCGCGACACCGAGGACCACCTGCCCGAGCTGGTGCTGAGCGCCGACGTGGACGCGTTCGCAGACCTGCGTGCCCGGGCCCTCGCACCGTTGCGGACCTTGCCCGTCGCGACCGCGCGGCGGCTGGAGGAGACGCTGCGGGAGTGGCTGCTGCACCAGGGCAGACGGGACGAGGTGGCGGCGGCGCTGTACGTCCATCCCCAGACCGTCCGGTACCGGATGTCGCAGCTGCGGGAACTGTTTCCGGACCTCGCATCGCCACACCGGGTCCTCGAACTGACGCTGGCGGTCGGTCTGCGGGCCGGCTGACGCGTACGCCGGCCGTCCGCGAACCCGTCCGGCCGTCCGCGAACCCGTCCGGCCGTCCGCGAAGGGTCCAGCAACTCGTGCCCGGTTTCCCGGTGCCGTCAGCCGGCGCATGCGGCCCGGGCAAGAGCGGTATGAGCCGACTGCGGCGCCACAGCCCCGGCGACGAGCCGCCGTTGAAGACGGACAGAGCCTGCCGGTCCGGCACTCGGGGCCGCCCCCCGAGGCCGGAGGGCGGGCGTGGGTGCACGCCCGCCCTCCGCGTCATCCGCAGCCGTTCAGTTGATGCGGACGATCTTCCAGAACTGGTCGTCGATGTTCAGGTCGTTCCACTGCACGACCGCCGCGCCGTTGCTGGTGGAGGACTGGGCGACGCCTGCGTTGAAGCCGCTGCCCACGTTCTTGAGTTCGTAGTAGCCGTTGCCCGCGTCGGCAAGGGTCCACTTCTGCGAGTTCGCGGTGGACGGCGTGTTCTGGACGACGGCGGCTCCGGCGGTGGTGGAGCCGTTACGGATGTCCAGATTCAGGTTGCTGTTGACGTTCCTGATGGTCCAGGCTCCGCTGCCGGCGGACTGGAAGGTGAACAGCTGGCAGGAACAGGCCGAGTTCTGCCACTGCTGCGCCGCCGTGTTGGCGGCGGTCGAGCCCTGCGGGATGTCCAGGTACTTGCCGCTGTTCTTGTTGACGAGGACGTACTGCCCGGTGCCCAGCGGCGGCAGGGCGGTCTGGGTGACGTTCCAGCGCTGGCAGGCGCAGCTGGTGGCGCTCCACTGGCCGGCGACGGTGCCGGTGGTGGAGGAGGCGTTCGGGATCTCCAGGTACTTGCCGGTGACACGGTTGGTGAGGCTGTAGCCGCCGGCCGGGTTCGGGGCGACGGCCCATTCGTGGTCGAGGGTGCCGTTGTCGTCCCACTGGAGGATCTTGGCTCCGTCGGCGGTGGACTGGCTCTCCACGCCGAGGACCTTGCCGCTGGCGACGTTGAGGATCTTGAAGTAGCCGGAGCTCTGCTGCACGAAGCGCCACTGCTGGTCGGTGGCGCTGTCGGGGTTCTGCTGGGTGGCGTTGGTGCCGTTGGCTGTGGAGCCGCCCGCGATGCTCAGCATGAGGTTGCTGCCCGCGTTCGACACGGTGTAGGTGGCACCGTCCGAGATGCCGCCGCCCAGGTCGATGGTGCTGTAGGTGACGGGGTTGGAGAGGTTGCTGCCGCCGTTGCCGCCGCTGAGCACGAGCAGGCTGTGGCCGTCGGACAGCGCCACCATGCCGCGGCTGTAGCCGCCTGCCACGGTGGAGCTGATGCGCGTCCAGGTGTCCGCGGCGCCGTTCTGGGTGTTGAGGAACAGGTCGCTGGTGCTGTAGGCGCTGACGACCAGCGTGCCGTTCGGACCGCCGGTGGGTAGCCATGTGATGTACGGGGTGCTGGTGGGCACCGTGCCGTCCGTCGACCGCAGGGGAATGCCCGTGACGGAGTTGAACGCCTCCGGGTCGGCGGAGATCTTGTAGTAGACGGCGAAGTTGCCCGAGGGGGAGCCGCCGTACTCGTACGTCATCACGTAGTTGCCGTTGGGCAGCTTCGCGACGGTCGGCATACCCGGGCGCTGGCTGTAGGTGGGCATCGCCACGTCGTCCACGACCGGACCCCAGGTGTGGAGGTCCGTGGTGACCTGGTGCACGACCTTCTGGCCGTGGTCGGGGTCGCGCTGGTCGGAGTAGTAGACGATCAGCTTGCCGTTGGCGTAGAGGAAGAACGGCTCCCATACAGGGGTGTTGCCGTTGCCGTTCGTGTCGAACGCCGGGCCGCCGGTGGCGATGTTGCTGACGAAGGTCCAGGTCTGTCCGCGGTCGGTGCTGGCGTAGACATCGATCTTGATGGCCGAGCGGTCGGAGGGGACCGAGGCGCCGGCGGCCAGGACGGTGCCGGCCGGGAAGCCGCCCACCGCAGTGGGCAGTTCGAACAGTTCGGGCTCCCAGCGCATGCCCCAGCCGTTCTGGGTGTCGGCGACCTCGGAGATCTTCGACCAGGAGTTGCCGTTGTCCGTGCTGCGGTAGATCGGGAAGACCGGTGTGCCCGAGGTGTACTGCTCGAACGTCGCGAGGAGGGTGCCGTTGGCGGAGCCGTTGTGCTGCAGACGCATCGCCCGCGGGTAGAGCGACCCGGGCGAAGGCGCACCCGACGGCGGGGTGTACATCGTCTGCGAAGGACGGGCCAGGGCGTCCGCCCGGCCGACGGGCAGGACCATGGTCATCGCCGCGACGAGCAGGACGAAGGCCACGGACCAGAGGGAGAGGGGACGGGAACGCGGAGCGGCGCCGGGTCTGGCGCCTGTCTGCGCAGGGGACATTGCGGCTCCCAGGGAAAGGGGAAGGGAAAGGGGAAGGGAAAGGGAAAGGGGAAGGGAAAGGGAAAGGTGTGTTTCGGTGTCCGCCGGCCCGGAACGGCTCGGAGTGACGCGGCGGAGTTCATGGGGCGCGTCACCCGGGGGACAACCGGGCGGGCGCTGCCGGGCGCGGCCGCGAGCGTGGGGGCGTGGCGACAAGCGCGCCGGCAGAGGTGGAGTGCCCCGGCGTGTGGGTGCGCCACAGCAGTGGCACGGGGGCGGAGTGGGTCAGAGAGAGGGCGGAGGAGCAGTGGAACCGCGGACGATCAGTTCGACGGGTGGGTCGTTCGCCGGCGGCAGTTCGGTATCGGGCTTCTCCATTGCGTGGAGGAGAAGCCGGATTCCCTCGCTCGACGCCGCCTCGAAGGGCTGACGGGCGGTGGTCAGGGGCGGGGAGACGTAGGCGAAGACGGGGTTGCCGTCGAAACCGACGACACTGACGTCCTCCGGCACACGACGACCGCTTTCCCGCAGGCCGTGGATCAGTCCGATGGCCATCTCGTCACCCGCGGCGAACACCGCGGTCACCGAGCGGTCCGAGGCCAGCCCGAGGCCCGCGGCATACCCGGAGGCCGCCGACCAGTCACCGTTCAGCACGGGCGGTTCATGCGCGCCCCGGGCCGCCAGCGCCGCCCTCCATCCCTCGATGCGGTCCTTGGTGGCGTACCACCGGCGCGGACCGGCGAGCTGATGGACGGTCGCGTGTCCGAGGTCCAGCAGGTGTTCGGTGGCCGCGCGGGCCAGCTCATGGGCACCCACGCCGACGGTCAGCGTCCGGGCGGCGGTGAAGGCGGGGGGCGCTCCGACGAAGAGGACCGGCACATCGACGCCGAGCGGGACCTCACCCTCGACGACGGGTACGGAGACGACGATGCCGTCCACGCCCTGCTCCAGGAGTGACTCCACCGCGCCGGCGATGCTGTGCGGGTCTCCGTCCGGGGTGTTGACCACACGCAGGGCGTAACCGGCGTCCCGTACGGCCTGTTCGATGCCCACCAGCAGGGAGGCGGTTCCGTACCCGGCTGTCGCCAGAGCGACCACACCGATGGACCGGGTACGGCCGGATGCAAGTGCCCTGGCCGCGTGGTTCAGCCGGTAGCCGAGTTCCTCGGCGGCCGCCAGGACCCGTCGGCGGGACTCGTCGGAGACGTACGGCTCGTTGTTGAGGACCCGGGAGACCGTCTTGCGTGAGACACCGGCCAGCCTGGCCACGTCCTCACTGCGTGGCGCGGAGGAGGCGACACCGCGCTCCACTCCAGTTGTCATGAAGTCTCCTCATGGCCGAGCGTTCGCCATCGAACGAGGTCAAATGAATGACCGCGCGGTCTGACCGCGCGGTCATTGTGCACGCATACGCCGAGCGCACGTCAAGAGTTCACCCCACATCACTTGCCCCCCGACGCGAGTGATCGGCCGCAGCTTGCATGACGCTAGAGCGTCACGACCGGCTCGCCGTCGAGGAAGATCGCGTGCGTGTTGTAGAACGCGTCGAGGCCCTCGGGGCCCAGTTCGCGCCCGTAGCCCGACTGCTTGACGCCGCCGAACGGCACCCCGAGATCGATGGTGATGCCGTTGTTGATCGAGACCGTACCGCTGTGGATCTTGCGGGCGACCTCGAGCGCGTGCTGCTCGTCGCTGCTGAAGACGGCGGCGTTGAGCCCGAACTCGGTGTCGTTGGCCAGCCGGATCGCCTCGTCCTCGTCCTCGTCGCGGTAGGTGAGCACCGCGGTCACCGGGCCGAAGATCTCCTCCTGTGCGACCCGGGAGCCGGGCCTCACGTCGGTGATGATGGTCGGTGAGACGTAGTAGCCCTTGTCGAACCCGGGCGCGCGGCCACCGCCGACGGCGAAGGCCGCGCCTTCCTGCCGGGCCGTCTCGAAGAAGCCGAGCACCTTCTCGTAGTGGGCCTTGTTGATCATGGGGCCGACCGTCGTGTCCGGGTCGGTCGGATCCCCGACCTTGACACCCGCGAACGACGCGGCCAGGGCTCCGACGATCTCGTCCTTGCGGCTCTCCGGAACGATCAGCCGGCTCGGGTTCGTGCACACCGCGCCGTTGTTGTTGCAGACGTTGATCGTGAGCGTGTAGACGATCCGGTCGAGATCCGCGTCCGGCAGGATCACCGCCGGGGACTTGCCGCCGAGTTCGAGCGTGACCTGCTTGAGCGTGGGCGCCGCGGCCGCGGCGATCGCGCGCCCGACGCCCGTCGATCCGGTGAACGTCACCTTGTCCACGCCCGGGTGGCTGACGAGTTCCTGGCTCTGCCCGGGACCGGCGGTGAGGACGTTGATCACACCGGCCGGCAGGCCGACCGCGAGTGCGGCGTCCGCGACGTAGCCGGCGCTCAGCGGCGAGAAGTCGGACGGCTTCATGATGACCGTGCAGCCGGCCAGGAGCGCCGGCGGAAGCTTGAACGCGGCGAGACCGAGCGGCGCGTTCCACGGCACGATCGCGGCCACGACACCGACGGGCCGCTTCTCGATGCGCGCGGTGGCGCCCGTCAGGCCGGTGCGGACCTCGTGGAGTTCTCTCGAGTCGGCGAGGCTCGCGTAGTAGCGCAGCAGGCCGGCGAAGGCCAGCGGGTTGCCGCGGGCGGCACCGAGGACCAGCCCGGTCTCGGCCGTCACCACCTCGGTGATGGCGTCCGCGTGCCGCTCGATCTCGTCGGCGAGCGCGAGCATGTAGTCGGCCCGCTCCTTCACGGACAGCCGGGGCCAGGGCCCCTCGTCGAACGCGGCCCGCGCGGCCCGCACCGCGGCGTCCACGTCGGCACTCGACGCCAGCGCGACCCTGCCGAACTCCTCTTCCGTCGCCGGGTTGACCAGCGACTGCGAGCGGCCCTCCGAGCTCGGACGCCACTCGTTGCCGATGAACAGGTCCCGCTCGATCACGGGGGCTGACTGATCCTGAAGTGCCATGGAGAACTCCTCTTCCGCTCCGCGCGTCCCGTGCGGAAGGCGCGGAGTCTGACGCTCGTCCACCGGTGAGCCGCGAGGAAGGTCCGCTCCTACCTGGGTCCAGCAGGGCCAGGCATGGCTGCCGACGGCGGCGTACCGTCGACGGGGTGGAGACGAGGAGGCCGCCCTGCTCGCCGTGGTCGGCCCGGACTGCCGCCAACGCCTGGAGCAGGGGCGTACCGCGCAGGTCTTTGACCAGGTGCTCGCTGCCGTCGCACAGGCGCTCGTCCTCTCGGAGAGGGAGACCGAGCCCCTTCGCGGCCTGGCCCGCTCACGTCAACGCGCTCACACCATGGCAGTCCGAACGGGTTGCCGGGCGCCCCACGGCCCTACCTGGAGGGGCTCGCCTCCTGGGAGCCGTGGCGGAGGAAGCGCGAGGCGATCACGGCCTGCTATAGGGCACAGCCCTATTGGGGCTGCCCCATCGACTCGGTGGTCGATGAGCTCGCCGGGAGCCGCGAGAACGTCGTTGAGGGTCACGTCGGCGCGGACCGCGACCGCGGAAGGACTCAGCCTGGCGGCCGCGAGATCACCCGCAGACTTCCGGCGGACGACAAGGCGGACGGTGGCACCCTCGGCGACGGAAGCTCGGCGGCTGCGAGCCCCAGGCCGGTGGAGCCCCCGTGCCGATCACCGTGCGCCCCTCGAATCGCCGCATCGCGACCAGACTCCTGTCACGCGTGGTCGGGGACCAAGACGATCCGGCCGCGGAGCCCGCCCGCGGCAAGGGCGTGGTGGGCATCGGCGATCTGCTCCAGCGGACAGGTCTTCGCCACCCGCAGGCTGATCAGACCGGCGCCCGCGTAGGCCGCCAGCTTGGCCAGGCGCCCGGCGTCGGTGTGCCACGCCATATTGATCATCCGCACTTCGCGGCGTGCCATGGGCGCGGAGTTGAGCAGCGACACGAACGCACCGCCGTGCCGTACGGCGTCCGCCGCCCCGGCGGCCAGGTTGGCCGCGTCGACCGCGCCGTCCACACCGCCCGGTACCAGTCGGCGCACCGTGGGCACCAGGTCGTCCTCGCGCGAGACGAAAAGCTGCGCACCGGCCCCCAGGACGAGCTTCTCGTCGGCCGGTCCGGCCTGGGCGATCACGTTCAGCCCCCGCAGCCGAGCGAGTTCGACCGTGAAGAGCCCCACCCCGCCGGCGGCGCCCGACACCAGCAGCCACTGCCCCGGTTCCAGAGCCAGCGCGTCCAGCGCCTGGTCGGCGGTGGTCGCGTTCAGCCCGGCCGTGGCCAGGTGCACCAGGTCGACTCCATCCGGCGCCGGGGCGAGTTCCCACTCCTCCAGTACGACGTACTCGGCCTGAGTGCCCAGCGGCCGGTCCAGCCGCTCCTGCGTGCCGAGCACAGGGTCGCCGACGGCGAATCGGGTGACCCCCTCGCCGAGCGCGGCGACCGTGCCGGCCACATCCGTGCCGAGGCCGAACTGCGGGCGCGCCGCGGTGGCGCCGTACTGAACGTTGAGCCCCGTGCGCACCATGACATCGGCGAAGTTGACCGTGGCGGCGGCCACCTTGACCAGTACCTCTCCGGGCCCCGGCTCGGGCGTCGCCACCTCGACGACCTCGATCGCCCCGGGGCCGCCGAACTCCCTGACTACTGCTGCACGCATCTGTCCTGTCTCCCTCTCCGCGCGTCCCGTGCGGAAGGCGCGGGTCCGACGTTCGTCCACCGGTGAGCCGCGAGGAAGGTCCGCTCCTACCTGGGTCCAGCAGGGCCAGGCAGGGGTGCCGGCGGCGGCGTACCGTCGATGAGATGGAGACGACCATCGGTGAATTCCTGCGCACCCGACGCGAGCGCATCACGCCCGAACAGGCGGGGCTGCCCCCCAGCCTCACGCGGCGGCGGGTACCGGGACTGCGACGCGAGGAGGTCGCCCTGCTCGCCGGTGTCAGCCCGGACTACTACCAACGCCTGGAGCAGGGGCGTACCCCGCAGGTCTCCGACCAGGTGCTCGACGCCGTCGCACAGGCACTCGCCCTCTCGGACGTGGAGGCCGAGCACCTTCGCAACCTGGCCCGTCCGCGTCGAGCCGACACCAAGGCGAGAACCACGCCGCGGGCATCGAGAGCGGTGCCCGACGAGCCGCTGGTCCGGCTGCTGGAAGCCATGGGGGACGCGCCGGCGTTGCTGCTCGGCGCCCGCCTCGACATCGTGGCGGCCAACGCCGCGGCCGAGGCCGTGTTCGACGTGAGCGGCATGCCGCAGCCCCGCAACGCGGCCCGAGAGATGTTCCTGCGCCCAGAGGCCCGAGCCCGGTACGCGAACTGGGAGGCGATCGCCGCGGAGACCGTCGCCCAGCTGCGCCTGCTCACCGGGCGCCGGCCCGACGACGCCGAGCTGGCCGCGCTGGTCGGTGAGCTGGCCATCCGCAGCGAGCCGTTCCGGCGGATGTGGGCGACCGGCGACGTACGGGAGAAGCGGCTGGGCGTCACCCGCATCGTGCACCCGCTCGTCGGCACGCTCGAGTTCGACTACCACATGCTGACCGTGCCCGCCCGCCCCGATCGCTCACTGCTCACCTACCTGCCGCGGCCCGGCTCCCCGACGGCTGAGGCCCTCGGGATGCTGCTGAGCTGGGTCGCCGACCGATCCGACCCGGCCGGCCGGGAAGTTCCCGCCGCGGCATCGCAGTCCGACGGGGACGCGAGGCCGGCAACCGCCTGAGCGTTCTTTTGGGCCCGGTTCGAGGGTGTCCCGTCAGCCCAGAAACGCCTTCCCCGGGCGACGGCTGCATGGGAACCGGACCACCGGCAGGCCGATTCAGGTCAACACCTTGTGCCGTCTGTCCACGCCGAGATCTCCGAGGCACCCCGCCGGACAGCCTCATCCCGGTCCCGGGCGAGTTTCACGCAGGCCGCTGCGACGTCCGGCCCACCGTCCGATCCCATGAGCCCGTCATGCACTCCGGTCTGCATCCAGTCAGCCTGGTTGCCGTCGGCCTCGACAACCGCGAGAGCGATGAGCCTCACCGCGGCCACCGTCCCCACCCGGGCCAGCGCCTTTGCCGTCTGTCGCGTCACCGCTGTGTCCTCGACGTCCAGCAGCAGCCCCACCAGCACTTCCGCGGCCTCAGGAACATCGGCGAAGGAAGCAAGGTCACGCCCGGCGCGAACACGTTCCGTCCACGAAGGAGACGACGCCCCGGACAGGGCCGCCTCCCACCCACTCGTCATCTCCGGCACGACCAGACAGTCTCATGCCCCACGAAGAAGATCGAACCTCGGACCGAGGCCGCCCACCGGCTCGACGAAGAACACAGAGGCACCCCCGGCCGCCCGCGAGGCCATTCGCGCCTAGTCGCGGCGTACGCGAGTCCGACCTCCACCGGCGTGGACGCCGCCACGGGCTGCACGGGCTGCACGGCCGGCAGGGCGGCCCGGAGCGCGCCGGGACGCCGTACGGCCCGGCATCAGGGCGATGTAAGGCCCTACCGCCCTCGTGCCTGCTCCAGGTTCGACCGGTGGGGGCCGGAGAGCCAGTCCGCGTGCGGCCCAAGGCGCGCGTCGGCGGGTTCCTCTCCTCGCCGGAGCGCGTCGATGTAGGCGTGATCGGCGGCGAGGCGGGCGGCCACCTGGGGGCCCTCGGCCACCGCGCCGTGGCCGGGGATGACGACGTCGGCATGCCGGGCGGCCTCGTCCAGCCGGTCGAGTGCCGTCTCGTAGGCGTTCACCTGATCGTCCTGGCGAACGTCGAAGAGCGGGATCAGGACGTCGGAGAGCATGTCGCCGGCGAGCAGGACGCCATGGTCCCGGAGGAGGATCGCGGCGTGGCCGACAGCGTGCGCCCGATGCTCGACGATCTCGCCCGGCACGGGGCCGCCGTCCGCGGGCAGCGGGGTGACGAGCGCGATCAGCTCCAGCGGGATGCCCGACGCGCTCTGCGCCGCCATCGCCTGCGCCCGCTCCCGGGCTTCACCGGCTACCTGGGCGGCGGCGGGGGTCGCGTAGCGCGGCACGTCGCCGAACCGCGGATGCCAGAGCAAGTGGTCCCAGTGGGGATGGGTGGAGAACCCGGCGGCCACCGGGATGCCGAGCTGGTCCACGGCATCGGCGAGCTGGTCCAGCTCGGAGCCGTCGATGCCGGGATCGATCAGGATCAGCCCGTCCTCCCCGCGCACCACGACGGAATTGCTCCAGACCCACTCGCTCTGCCGGACCCAGACGCCGTCGGCCACCTGATTCAGCTTGTCCATGTCCGCTCCCATCGGTTGTCTACGGTGCTGAGACCGCGATCCGCAGCCGGACTCATCGCTTCCGCGGCCGGACGCGACGTTGCGGTTGAGGTGAAAAGGCGAAGCTGCGGGTGGTGGTGTCTGGTGGGTGGGGCCGGGAACCCCGCGCACCGTTCACGACGCGCCGGTTCCGTAACCGGGCCCGCCGCGGGGCGCCCTCCGTGGGGACGGGAAGGCGCCCCGAGGTCCGGGTCCGCCCAAGGACCCGGACCTCGCGGTGGGCGGTGGCTGCCTCACCGCCGCCCGATGGAGTCCGTCCTCGCCGAGCGGATCGGCGGGCCGCCCGCCCGAGACCGCCGGCGTACTCGTCATGGCCACACGGTGGCCCGTGCCCGGAACGTGTCGGGGTCGCTCTCCACCGGTAGGACGCACAGCACATGACCGCCCGGCACGCGCAGCACACGGCACTCCTGCCACCGCGAAACCTGCTCGGCGCCCAGGGCGACCAAGCGCGCGGTTTCCGATTCGACGTCGTCGGTCTCGATGTCGAGGTGGATACGAGGGGCGTCGTCGACCGCCTGGACCGCGGTGATCAGCCCTGGCAGAGCCTGGTGGAGCGTGGTGAACTGCGGTGCCGGTGGGAACGGTCGGGCCGTCGCACCGAGAGCCGCCGCCCAGAACTCCGCCGCCCGGGCGGCCTCGGCATCGGGCGTGTCGATCAGTACCGCGTATACGCGGCTTCTGTGCACCACCGTCACCGCATCACCGGGGCGGCCGGATTGCCGTAGTAGGCGTCGGGGCCGTGCTTGCGGGTGTAGTGGCGGTTCAGGAGGTGGGCGGGGGGCGGACTCGTCGGTGACAGGGACATGGTGTGCAGGGCGATGTCGGCGACGGCCTCGCAGATGATCGCGTGCTCCAGGGAGGCGCGGGCGGTGGCGCCCCAGGTGAAGGGGCCGTGGCCCGCGACGAGGGCGGCGGGGACCTCGAGGGCCCGCTGGTCGTCGCCGCCGAGGAGCTCCACGACGACGTGGCCGGTGTGGTACTCGTAGTCCTTCGCGCACTCCTCCACGGTGAGGTCGCGGGTGACCGGCACGGGGCCGTTGAACGTGTCGGCGTGGGTGGTGCCGAGGACGGGGATGTCCCGGCGGGCCTGGGCGAAGGCGACCGCGTGGGTGGAATGGGTGTGGGTCACGCCGCCGACGGACGGGAACGCCAGGTACAGGCAGCGGTGGGTCTCGGTGTCGGTGGAGGGGCGCAGATCGCCCTCGACCACCGCGCCGTCGGACAGGCGGACCGTCACCAGGTCGGCCAGGGTCAGGGCCTCGTAGGGGACCCCGGAGGGCTTGATGACGAACACCCCCGCCTCGCGGTCGACGCCGCTGACGTTTCCCCAGGTCAGGGTCGCCAGGCCGACCTGGGGGATGGCGAGGTTCGCCTCCAGTACCTCTTCGCGCAGGCCCTGGCGGACAACTGTGGACATCGTGGTCTCCTTCGTCACAGGGCCTGGGCGAGGCGGTGGTAGGCGGCGTTCCAGCGGATTTCCTTGCCGAACTGCTCGGTGGTGGTGTTCTCGTCGATGGTGAGCAGTTCGACGCCGGTCATGGCGGCGTAGTCGGTCAGGGTCTCGACGTCGACCGCCGAGCTGAGCACGGTGTGGTGCGGGGCGCCGGCCAGCAGCCAGCTCTCCGCCGATTCCGCCAGGGACGGACGCGGCTGCCATACGGCCCGGGCCACCGGCAGCCGACGCAGGGGTTCGCTCGGGGCGACGACGTCGACGGCGTTGGCCGTGAGGCGGAAGCGGTCGCCGAGGTCGGAGAGGCCGACGACCACGGCGGGCCCCGCGCAGGCGTTGAAGACCAGGCGGACCGGGTCCTGGCGGCCGCCGATGGACAGGGGGTGGATCTCGCAGCGGGGGCGGTCGGCGGCCACGGAGGGGCAGACCTCCAGCATGTGGGCGCCCAGGACGCGCGGGGTGCCGGGGCCGAGGTGGTAGGTGTAGTCCTCCATGAAGGTGGTGCCGCCGGGGCGTCCGGCGCCCATGACCTTCATCGTGCGCAGCAGGGCCGACGTCTTCCAGTCTCCCTCGCCGCCGAAGCCGTAGCCGTCGGCCATCAGGCGCTGGACGGCGATGCCGGGCAGCTGGCGCAGGCCGCCGAGGTCCTCGAAGTTGGTGGTGAAGGCGGTGAAGCCGCCCTCGTCGAGGAAGGTGCGCAGACCGAGTTCCAGACGGGCCGCGTACAGCAGCGAGTCGTGGCGGACACCGCCGGGGCGCAGGGCCGGGACGACGTCGTACGACTGCACGTACTCGTCGGCGAGTTCGGCCGCCGCCTTGTCCTCGACGTCGTCGACCACGGCGACCAGGTCGTTGACGGCGTAGGTGTTGACGGAGAAGCCGAACCGCAGCTGGGCCTCCACCTTGTCGCCCTCGGTCACGGCGACGTCGCGCATGTTGTCGCCGAAGCGGGCGAGCCGGAGCGTCCGCGAGGCGTGGCGGCCGGCGGCGGCCCGGGCCCAGGCCCCGATGCGCCGGATCACCCTCGGGTCGGTCGCGTGACCGGCGACGATCTTGCGGTCGACGCCGACGCGGGACTCGATGTGCCCGAACTCCCGGTCGCCGTGGGCGGCCTGGTTGAGGTTCATGAAGTCCATGTCGATGCTCGGCCAGGGCAGCGACAGGTTGTACTGGGTGTGCAGATGCAGCAACGGCCGGTCCAGGGCGCTGAGTCCGGCGATCCACATCTTCGCCGGGGAGAAGGTGTGCATCCACACGATCACGCCCACGCACGTGTCGGAGGTGCTCGCCTCCTGGCACATCCGGCGGATCGACTCGGCGTCGGTCAGCACCGGCTTCCACACGATCCTGACCGGGACCTTCCCGGGGCGGCCGAGGGTCTCGCAGATGCTGCGGGACTGGTCGGCGACCTGGCGCAGCACGTCGTCGCCGTACAGGCCCTGGCTTCCGGTGAGGAACCAGATCTCCTGGCTGTCGTAGGGCCTTTCGGAACTGGTCATGAGCATTCCCTTCACAGTGGGTCAGGCGGAGGTCTGCGCACGCATGCGGCGCAGGCGGTGCATGACGTCGTTGGTGCCGCGGCCGAAGTAGTCGTGCAGGACGCGGTATTCGCGGTAGAGGCGCTCGTAGGCCGCCGCCCGCTGGGGGTCCGGGAGGTAGACCCGGCGGTGCACCTTGCCCATGGCGTGGGCCGCGGCGCGGATGTCGGGGTACGCCCCGGCGGCCACGGCGGCGTGCATCGCGGCGCCGAGGGCCGGGCCCTGGGCCGAGCCGATGATGCTCAGCGGGCGGCGCGTGACGTCGGCGTAGATCTGCATGAGCAGGGCGTTCTTCGTCAGGCCGCCCGCGATGATCAGTTCCGTCACGGGTACGGCCGCGGACTCGAAGGCGTCGATGATGGTGCGGGTGCCGAAGGCGGTGGCCTCCAGCAGGGCGCGGTAGACGTCCTCAGGGCGCGTGGAGAGCGTCTGGCCGATCAGCAGGCCGCTGAGGTCGTGGTCGACCAGGACGGACCGGTTGCCGCTGTGCCAGTCGAGGGCGAGAAGGCCGTGTTCGCCCACCTTCTGCCCGGCCGCGAGGGCGGTCAGGTACTCGTGCGGGCTCTGGCCGGCCGCGGCCGCCCGCTCGGCGTACTCGGCGGGCAGGCCCGTGCGGACGAACCAGGCGAAGATGTCGCCGACACCGCTCTGCCCGGCCTCGTAGCCCCACAGTCCGGGCAGGATGCCGCCGTCCACGACCCCGCACATGCCGGGCACGACACCCTGCCGGTCGGAGCTCATGACGTGGCAGGTGGAGGTGCCCATGATGGCGACCATCTGGCCCGGCTCCACGGCGACCGCCGCCGGGGCGGTGACATGGGCGTCGACATTGCCGACGCAGACGGTGATGCCCTGCGGCAGCCCGGTCCAGGCGGCGGCCTCGGCAGTCAACACCCCTGCCGGGTCGCCGAGTCGGCCGATCGGCTGGTCCAGCTTGGTTGTCACGAAGCCGGCGAAGTCCGGGTGCAGCGCCGCCAGATACTCGGGCGAGGGATAACTCCCGTCCTGGTACTGGCCCTTGTAGCCCGCAGTGCAGGCGTTGCGGACGTACGTCCCGCACAGCCGCCACACGATCCAGTCGGCCGCCTCCAGCCAGCGCTCGGTGCGCCGGTAGATCTCGGGATCCTCCTCCAGGACCTGGAGCGCCTTGGCGAACTCCCACTCCGAGGAGATCTTCCCGCCGTACCGCTCCAGCCAGGGCTCCTTCCTCTCGGCGGCCAGCGCGTTGATCCGGTCGGCCTGGCCCTGGGCGGCGTGGTGGCGCCACAGCTTGGCGTAGGCGTGCGGACGGTTGTCCAGGCCGGGGAGTTCGCACAGCGGGGTGCCGTCGGCGAGGGCCGGCAGGACCGTGCAGGCGGTGAAGTCGGTGCCGATGCCGATGACGTGCTCCGGCCGCACTCCGGCGCGGGCGAGAGCCTCGGGTACGGCGTTGCGGAGTACGTCGATGTAGTCCGAGGGCACCTGCAGGGCCCAGTCGGGGGGCAGCCGGGTGCCGTCGGGCAGGTTCCGGTCGAGGACGGCGTGGGCGTAGACGTGCTCCGCCGAGGCCAGTTCCGCGCCGTCGCCGACCCGTACCACCACGGCACGGCCGGACAGGGTTCCGAAGTCGACGCCCACGACACAGGTTTCTTCAGACACGGGCGACCCCTCCCTCTCGTTCGGTATGACAGTCATCGTTCGGGATGCTGGACAAAGGGGTGGGGGCCCGGCCGCGACCGGGCCCCCTGGCGGGTCAGTTGACCCGCACGACCTGCCACAGTTCGTCGTCGGCGCCGTTGTCCGCCGACTGGACGATCAGGGCTCCGTTGGCGGTGGAGGCGGAGGCGACGTCCGCGACCAGGCCGCTGGCGGAGTTGACGAGCTTGAAGTAGCCGCCTCCCGCGTCCGTGAGCGTCCACTTCTGGGAGCTCGCGCCCGACGACGCGTTCTGGACGACGGCCGCGCCGGCCGAGGCCGAGCCGTTGTTGTCGAGGAACAGACCGCTGTTGACGTTCTTCACGGTCCACGCCCCGCCGCTCTGCGACGTAAACGTCCACAGCTGGCAGTTGTTGGCGGTGTTCACCCACTGGCCGGCCTGCTTGCCCGCCGTGGTGGAGGCGCCGGGGATCTCCAGGAACTTGCCGCTGTTCTTGTTGACCAGCCGGTACTGGCCGGTGGACAGGGTGGGCAGGGCGGTCTGGGTGAGGTTCCAGCGCTGGCAGGCGCAGCCGGTGTCGGACCACTGCCCGGCGGCGGTGCCCACGGTGGTGGAGGCGCTGGGGATCTCCAGGTACTTGCCGCTGATCCGGTTGGTGGCGGTGAAGCCGCCCGCCGGGTTCGGGGCGAGGGCCCACTCGTGGTCGAGGGTGCCGTTGTCGTCCCACTGCAGGACCTTGGCGCCGTTGGCGGTGGACTGGTTCTGCACGCCGAGGACCTTGTTGCTGGCCACGTTGAAGATCTTGAAGTAGCCGGAGGTCTGCTGGACGAACTTCCACCGCTGGTCGGTGGCGTTGTCGGCATTCTGCTGGGTGGCGCCCACACCGTTGGTGGTGGAGCCGCCCGCGATGGCCAGCATCAGGTGGCTGTTGGCGTTGGACAGGGTGTAGGTGGCGCCGTCGGAGATGCCGCCGCCCAGGTCGATCGTGCCGTAGGTGACCGGGTTGAGGCCGGTGCTGGTCAGGTGGCCGCCGCTGAGGACCAGCAGGCTGTGGCCGTCGGCCAGCGGGAGCAGGCCGCGGCTGTAGCCGCCGGGGACGGTGGAGGCGATGCGCGTCCAGGTGTTCGCGGCACCGTTCTGCGTGTTGAGGAACAGGTCGTCGCTGCTGTTGGCGCTGACCACCAGGGTGCCGTTGGCGCCGCCGGTCGGTAGCCAGGTGATGTACGGGGAGCTCTTGGGCTGGGTGCCGTCGGTCGCCTTGAGGGCGATGCCGGTGGCGGAGCCGAACGCCTCCGGGTCGGAGGAGATCTTGTAGTAGACGGCGAAGCCGCCCTCGGGGGCGCCCCAGAACTCGTACGTCATCACATAGTTGCCGTTGGGCAGCTTGGCGACGACCGGCATGCCCGGACGGTCGCCGTAGGTCGAGGTGGCGACGTCGTTCACCACGGAGCCCCAGGTCAGGCCGTCCGTGGAGACCTGGTGGACGATCTTCTGGCCGTAGCTCGGGTCACGCTGGTCGGAGTAGTACACGATCAGCTTCGAGCCGGACACCATCAGGAACGGCTCCCACACCGGGGTCTTGCCGTTGGTCGGGTCGGCCTCGCCGCCCTGCGCGATGGTGCTGACGTACGACCAGCTGACGCCGTGATCGGTGCTCGCGTACAGGTCCAGCTCGGTGGAGGACAGGTCGTTCGGGATGGAGTTGCCGGCGGCGAGGATCGTGCCGGCCGGGAAGTTGCCGATCTGGGTCGGCAGTTCGTACAGGAACGGCTGGTAGCGGTTGCCGAAGCCGTTGTGGGTGTCGCTGATGCTGGAGATCTGCGTCCAGCTGTTGCCGTTGTCGGTGCTGCGGTAGACCGGGAAGACGGGGGTGCCCGAGCTGTACTGCTCGAAGGTGGCGAGCAGGGTGCCGTTGGAGGATCCGCTGTACTGCAGCCGGACCGCCCGGGGGTAGAGCGAGCCGGGTGAGGGCGTGCCGGACGGCGGGGTGTACATCGTCTGGGAGGCGCGGGAGATCGCGTGCGCCTGGCCGGAGGCGGGGAGGACGAGGGCGACGGCGGCTGCGAGCAGGGCCAGCAGCAGGGTGATCGCCTGGGTGCGGGGTACGGCGCGGAATCCGGCGCCTTCCCTGGTGGTGGACATGGGCGGCTCCCAAGAAAATGTCCGGGAAGAGGGGGTGGTGCGGGACCCGCCGCTCCCCCGGGGAGGAGGAATAGGGGCGGAACGGCGGGTGTCCGAGGGGGTGGGTCAGCCGGCGCGGCGCAGCCGGACGACGTTCCAGGAGACGGGCGGCAGGGTCGCGGTGAGGCGGCCGCCGGTGACGCAACCGGTGCCGGCGGTGTACGGGCGGACGCGGTCGGGGTCGTCCTGGGTGTTGGCGGCGCGGATGTCGGGGTCGCTCAGCACCGAGTGCTCCACGGGGGTGTAGCCGGGGAACGCCCGCAGGTCGAGGGCGAGTTCGACGTTCTCGCTCTGGTGCCGGTTGACGGCGAAGACGGTGAGCTCGTCGGCGCCGTCCGCCTCCGCGAGGTGCGTGGCCACGGCGTCGACGACGGAGACCTCGCCGAAACGCTGCGTCTCATACGTCGGCGCGACCGGCTCCACCCGCAGGACCGTGCCGCGCGCGTGCCGGGCCGCCTGGGCGAAGGGGTGGAAGGTGGTCTGCCGCCAGCTCGGGCCGCCCGCCTCGCTGCGGATCGGGGCGATGACGTTGACGAGCTGGGCGAGGCAGGCGGCGGTGACCCGGTCGCTGTGCCGCAGCAGGCTGATCAGCAGCCCGCCGACGACGACCGCGTCGGCGACGTTGTACTCGTCCTCGATCACGCGCGGCGCGACGGCCCACTCGGTGGGCTTCTCCGCCGCCTCGAACCGGGTATTGTACCAGACGTTCCACTCGTCGAAGGAGAGGTTGATCCGCTTCTTGCGGCGCAGCTTGGCCCGGATGTGGTCGGCGGTGGCGACCACCGAGTCGACGAAGTGGTCCATGTCGACGCCGGAGGCCAGGAAGCTGCCGAGGTCGCCGTCGAGTTCCTCGTAGTAGGCGTGGCAGGAGATGTAGTCGACCTGGTCGTACGCCTCCTCCAGGACGGTGGCCTCCCAGGCGCCGAAGGTCGGCATCGCGGAGCTGGAGCTGCCGCAGGCGACCAGTTCGAGCTTCGGGTCGACCATGCGCATCGCGCGTGCGGTCTCGGCGGCGATACGGCCGTACTCCTGGGCCGTCTTGTGGCCGGTCTGCCAGGGGCCGTCCATCTCGTTGCCCAGGCACCACATGCGGATGCCGAAGGGGTCCGGGGCGCCGTTCTTGATCCGCTGGTCGGACCAGGCGGTGCCGCCCGGGTGGTTGCAGTACTCCAGCAGGTCCAGGGCCTCGGCGACGCCCCGGGTGCCGAGGTTGAGGGCCATCATCGGCTCGACGCCGGCCTTCTGGGCCCAGCGCTGGAACTCGTGCAGGCCGAAGGCGTTGGTCTCGGTGCTGTGCCAGGCGAGGTCGAGGCGGGTGGGGCGGTCGGCGACCGGGCCGACGCTGTCCTCCCAGCGAAAGCCCGAGACGAAGTTGCCGCCGGGATAGCGCACGGCGGTCACGCCCAGCTCGCGCACCAGGTCCAGGACGTCACGGCGCAGCCCGTCCTCGTCGGCGAGCGGGTGGCCGGGCTCGAAGATGCCGGTGTAGACGCAGCGGCCCAGGTGCTCGACGAAGGAGCCGAAGGTACGGGGACTCACGTCGGCGACGCGGAAGGCGGGGTCGACGGTCAGGGAGGCGTGCAGCATGAAGGTCGCTCCGGGAGGTGCGCGAAAAGGGGGGGGTGAACTGGCGGCCCTGTCAGGTCACTTGAGGCAGGTCACTTGAGGCTTCCGACGGTCAGACCGCCGCGCCAGTACCGCTGCAGGAGCAGGAAGGTGACGATCAGCGGCAGGATCGCGACCAGGGAGCCGGCGATGACCAGGGTGAACAGCGCGTTGGCGCCGGACTGGATCAACGCGCCCTCGTACCAGGACTGCAGGCCGACGGTGAGCGGGAACAGCTTGTCGTTGTTGAGCATCACCAGCGGCAGGAAGAAGTTGTTCCAGGTGCCGACCATGGAGAACAGCAGCACGGTCACGAGCGCCGGCTTCAGGGTCGGCAGCGCCACCGACCACAGCACGCGCAGCTCGCCGGCCCCGTCCATCCGGGCCGCCTCCAGCAGCTCGTCCGGCAGGGACTCCTGGACGTAGACCCGTACGAGGTAGACGCCGAAGGGATTGAGCAGCTGGGGCAGGATGACCGCCCACATGGTGTTGGTCAGCGCCACCTTGCTCAGCAGCAGATAGGTGGGGATGGCCAGCGCGGTGGCGGGCACCATGATGGCGCCGAGGAGGCTGGAGAAGAGCAGGTTGCGGCCGGGGAAGCGGTACTTGGCGAAGGCGTAGCCCGCGAGGGTCGCCACGGCGGTGGCGCCGACGCCGCTGACACCGGCGTAGACCGCGGTGTTGCCCATCCAGCGCAGGTACTCGCCGTCGTTGTAGGTGAACAGCTGCCGGAGGTTGGTGAAGAAGGAGCCCGGCGAGTGGAACCACAGGGCGGCGGTGGAGAACAGCGCGTCGTTGCCCTTGGTGGCGGCGACGACCAGCCACCAGAACGGCAGCAGGAAGTACAGGATCATCGCCACCATCACCACGTTGACGGTGACGCGTCCGCGCGCGGCCAAGGCACGGCGGGAGACGGGCAGGGCGGTGGCTGCGGCGGTGGTCACTTCAGTCCGCTCCTCTTGCGCGCAACGAACAGGAAGATGTAGGAGCCGATGAAGACCACCGCTCCGAGGGAGAAGGAGATGGCGGCGGAGTAGTTGAACTCCGAGTACTGGAACGCCAGGTTGTAGGCGTACAGGTTGGGGGTGTAGTCCGGCGTGATCACGGAGGAGGCGCTGTGCTCCAGGACCCGCGGTTCGGTGAAGAACTGCAGGGTGCCGATGAGGGTGAACATCAGGGTGAGCACCATCGCCGAGGAGATCATCGGGATCTTGATGCGCAGGGCCGTCTGGAGCTGGCCGGCGCCGTCGAGCTTCGCCGCCTCGTAGACCTCGCGGGGCAGGCCCTGCAGGGCGGCGTACAGGACGATCATGTTGTAGCCGGTCCACTGCCAGGTCACGATGTTGCCGAGCGAGGTCAGCATCAGATCGTGCGAGAGCAGGTCGACCTTGCCGAGGCCGAGGGAGTGGCTGATCGAGTTCACCGGGCCGAAGGTCGGGCTGTAGAGGAAGCCCCACATCAGGGCGCCGATCACCGCGGGCACGGCGTACGGCATGAACAGGGTCATGCGGAAGACCTTGGCGAGGCGGCTGGTGACCTCGTCGATGATCAGCGCGCCCAGCAGGGCGAGGCCGAGCATCAGCGGGATCTGCACCACACCGAAGACGACGACTCTGCGCACGCCGGACAGGAACTGCGGGTCGGTGAAGGTCTGCTTGTAGTTGGCGAACCAGCTGAAGTGGTCGCCGCCGACCAGGGTGGAGGTCCTCAGGCTGAGCCAGAAGGCGTAGCACAGGGGGGCCACCAGGAAGGCCAGGAAGAGCAGGAGGAACGGGCTGACCAGCAGCAGGCCCATGCCCTTGTGCCGGGTGCGGGCGGACAGCCCGCCGGGGCGCCGGCCCGCCACGGGAGTGCGAAGTCCCTTCGCGGGGACGGCACGTGGGGGTGCCGTCGCGGTGGATCCCTGCTGTCGGAGCAGGCTCATCACTTCTCCTTGCGCGTGGTGCGGGCCCCCGCCGGCGGCGGAGCTGTCGGGCGCGGGCGCGCCGGCGGGGGCGGTGGGGAGTCGGGACCCGGGGCCGGTTACTGGCTGACCTTGAATCCCTGCTTGCTCGCGTAGGAGGTCACCTGCTGCTGGACGTCGTCGTTGACGGACGACCAGGCGCTCTGGCCCTGGAGGGCCTTGCCCACCTCACTGGTGTCGGTGTTGTAGGCGTAGTCCTGGAACGGGCTCCAGTCGAAGGCCGAGATGCCGTTCGCGGCGGGCACGAACACCGAGTTGATCTGCTGGCCGCCGAAGAAGTCGTACTTCTTGGACTTGAAGTACGCCCCGTTGAGGATCGGGTTGGACAGCGGGAAGAGGTACGCCTGGTCGATGCCGATCTTCCAGGCCGCCTCGGAGGTGCCGAACAGCTCCCGGGCGACCTCGGTGGCCTCCTTGGGATGCTTGGTCTGCGAGGTCACCGAGAAGCTCGAACCGCCCCAGTCGCCCTGGGCGTTGCCGCCGGCCGTCCACTGCGGCAGCGGGGCGACACGCCACTTGCCGGCGGTCTTCGCGGCGACGCTGGAGAGGTAGCCCGGGCCCCAGCCGGCCGCGATGTAGGTGGCGTACTTGCCGCTGCTCAGGCCGTTGTAGAAGTCGGTGGTGGCGTACGACTGGGTGTCGACCAGCTTGTTCTTGACCAGGTCGCCCCAGTACTCGTACACCTTCTTGGCGCTTGCGTCGTTCAGCTTCACGCCGATGTCCGGCAGCTTGCTCGCCGAGTAGGTGTAGGGGCGGGAGCCGGCCTGCCAGGTCAGGCCCTGGCGCCAGCCGGCGGCGGTCTCGTCGCTGCCGAAGTCGGTCATGTAGGCGCTGGGGTCGGCCTTGTGCAGCTTGGCCGCCTCCTCCTTGTACTGCGCCCAGGTGGTCGGCACCTTGAGGTCGTACTTCTTGAAGAGGTCGGCCCGGTACATCATCGCCATCGGGCCGCCGTCGACCGGGATGGCGTAGACGTGGTCGCCGTCGGAGGCCTGCTTCCAGGCCCAGTCGACGTAGTTGCCCTTGTCCTCGTTCGCACCGTACTTGCCCATGTCGAGCAGACCCTTGGTGAGCTGGATGGTCGGCAGCTCCTGGAACTCCAGCATGACGACGTCCGGGGCGCCCTGGCCCGCCTTCAGCGCGGTCTTCAGCTTGGTGTACTCGTCCTGGCCGACGCCCGCCTGCACCCAGTCGACCTGGACGTCCTTGTGGGTCTTGTTGAACTGGGCCACGACCTGCTTGAACTGCGGGTACCAGGCCCACACCTTGATGTGCACGGGACCGCTCGGCGCACCGCTGGAGCTGCCGCCGCCGCCCCCGCCGCCGCAGGCCGCGAGGAGCACACCGGCGAGGGCGGCGGAGGTCGCCGCGAACGCTGTTCGGCGGACGGAACGGAGCTGGGGCTTTCTGCTGGACGACATGAGCGGTCTCCTGGGTGTGGTGCCCGAGGGCAGGACGGAGTAGGGGAGGTGCGGGGTGCGGAACGGTGTGCAAAGGCGCGCCGGGCGCACGGAGGACGGGCGTGAGGGCGGTGAACGGGGTGCGGGCGTTGCGGGCACGCCGTCGCGGGTGAAGGGCGGCTGCCGCGGGCGCGAGGCGCTCGGGTGTGCTGCCCGCCTACGGATGCCGGCGGGCGGACGTCGATCGACGCGGGAGGGTGGGCGTGCGCGACGTCGGTGAGGGGGGAGGCGGCTCGGTGATCAGCGCGGCGGGCGCGCCGGACGACGGCTCAGACCGCGGTGAGTAAAGAGTGATGCCCCATCAGGACGGGTGCGGCTCCCGGCCCGTGAGAGGTTGCTGGTCCCACAGCAGCTCCTCCTGTTCATCCCCGTGATCGCTCGCGGGGATCCGGTCCGCGGCGCGGTGACGCCACGGTCCCTGGGTATCTGATCCGCTGGGACCAGGCCCTTCTGCTACGCTTTGCAGCGCTGCAAAAGTGTTAACCGAGAAGTTGCCGCGCTGCAAGAGGCGCAGGCGACCTCTTGAGGGAAAATTTCAGCGCTGAAACCGACATCTGGGATGAAGGTGACATATGGCTAAGGGCGTCACACTCCGCGACGTCGCGGAGCTCGCCGGCGTCTCCAGCCGGACCGTGTCCAACGTGGTCAACGGCTACGCCCCCGTCGCCGAGGCCACCCGGGTCCGGGTTCAGCAGGCCGTCGACCAGCTCGGCTACCGGCCCAACGTGCTGGCCCGCAACCTCGCCGCGGGGCGCTCGGGCCAGATCGCCGTCGTGGTGCCCTACCTGGACACGCCGTACTTCGCCGAACTCCTGCAGGGCATCATCCGCGCGGCCCGCGTCCAGGGCTACAACGTCCTGATCGACCAGACGGACGGCGACGCCGAGCACGAGAAGCAGTTCCTCACCCGGGGCTCCCAGTCCCTTCTCTTCGACGGCGTCATCTTCAGCCCCCTCGGCCTCGCCCAGTCCGACCTCTCCGGGCGGGATCCGGGCCTGCCGCTCGTCGTGCTCGGCGAGCGGGTGAGCGACGGCGGTTTCGACCATGTCGGCATCGACGACGTGGCCGCCTCCCTGGAGGCGACCGAGCATCTGCTCGGCCTCGGCCGGCGCCGCGTCGCCGCGATCGGCGACCAGCCCTACCGCACCGGCGAGGCGGCCCAACTGCGCACCCGGGGCTACCGGTTGGCACACGAGCGGGCCGGACTGGCCGTCCGCGAGGAACTCGTCGTCTCCACCCCGCGCTTCAACCGCTCCGACGGAGCGAGCGCCATGGCCCACCTCCTCGACCTGGAGGAACCGCCCGACGCGGTCTTCTGCTACAGCGACCTCGTCGCCCTGGGCGCCCTGCACACCCTGGCCGCACGCGGACTGCGCGTCCCCGAGGACGTCGCCGTCGTCGGCTACGACGACATCGAGGACGGCCGCTACTCCAATCCGTCCGTCACCACGGTCTCCCCGGACAAGAAAGTGATCGCGGAGACGGCGGTGGAACGACTGCTCAAGCGGATCGGCAGCCCGACCCCCGTCCCGGGCAGGGAGATCCGGGCGCCGCACCGGCTGATTCCACGAGCCAGCACCATGGGGCGACCCGCGGCGCCAGCCGACGGATCGTGAGCACGGGGGCGGGCGCAAGACGGGTACCTGCCGCACCGGGACCCGCCGACGACCGCGCCCACGGCCGCGCACGGCAGATCCAGCGGGCAAGCCGTAGAACGCCAGGAGTTCCCCGGTCTCGTCGGTGACCTTCCCGCCGATGACGCCGATCAGGACCATGACGCACACGGCGCCGGACACCGTGACGCCGCCGCGGTCGCCGCACCGCCGCGAGCGGTCCGCCGCCGTAACGTCACCGCGCCGTGCTCGCCCACCCCGGTCCGCATCAGGCCGGACGACCGTGAGGTGATGTGCCCGGTGCTGGGCCGCGAGCCGTCCTCCGGGCCTCCTGGGGTCGGATCACTGGCGCCGCCGGGAGAACCGCGCCGAGCGAGTACAGGATGGGCAGGTAGGTGTCGCCGAAGGGGAACCGGTACAGACCGTCCGGACCCCGCGGGAGGATGTGACGACCGTCCGTCTCCGTCTGCGTGTGCTCGCCGAGCCGCTCCACGACCAGCCCCGCCGCAGCGGCCGCCGTCACGACCTCGCCGACCGAGTACGGGTACTGGGTGGACTTCCTCGGCTCGCAGGGGGCGTCGGCGTGGGCGTACGTGCCCGTCATCGCGTCATGCTGGGGCGCGCCGCCGCCGTAGGGCCAGTCGGCCACGAAGGGGTCGAACGTGAGCACCGTCTGGAAGACGGGGTGAAGGTCCACGAGAACGAGTCGGCCGCCCGGCCGCAGTGCTCTCGCAGCGCCGCCCATCCAGGCATCCAGGTCACCGATCCACGACAGGATTCCATAGGTGGCGACGACCAGGTCGAACCTGCCTGCCAGCGCATCGGGGAGGTGCTGGGTGTCCGCCTCGACGAACTCCGCGGCCAGACCCGTCTGTTCCGCCAAGGTCCGCGCTCGTGCGATCGCTGTGGGGGAGAAGTCCACGCCGGTGACGTGTGCGCCCAGGCGCGCCCAGTTCAGGGTGTCCATCCCGAAGTGGCATTGCAGGTGCAGGAGATCCTTGCCTGCCACGTCGCCCGCGAGTTCACGTTCGATCCCGCGCAGCGTCTGACCGCCGGCGAGGAATGACGGCACGTCGTACGACCGGTCTTCAGGGTCGGTTCCGTGGAACTCGGCGAGGTCGTCCCACAGGGCCCGGTTGGCCGCGAGACCGTCCCCGGCTGCTACACCGTCCTCGCAGGCACGCACGCCGTCAGGTGTGTTCTCAGCTGCCATCGAAGGCTTCCCCTCTGCATTCTGTCCAAGAGACGCTTCCGCGCAGCCGGTTGGAGGACGACCGAGGGTGTCCTGACGGCTCGGATTGTCCCGCTGGGCGTCGTTGGTGTGCATGCCCGGCACCATGCGAATGGACGCGCCGGGCCCCTGGCCGGCCCGCCCGCGCAGACGGGATCTCAGGCACGCCCTGCGCCCTGCGTGCTCGAACTCGAACGGTGCAGGCTCTGGCGCGGCGGCGAGGTGGCCGCTGTGGACGTCGGCTCTGCGAGCCTCGTGACCGCCTCGACCCGCCTCCCCGCCATGCGGCACCCAAGGCAGTCCGGGTGCCCCCGCCGGGCGCCGGGATCCTTCACCCGCCAGTCCCACTGGTCGGCTGGGCGGGGGCCGCTGGGCTTCCCCCAGCCCGCCAGGTGCAGGAGCCAGGTGATGGCCGCGGCCAGGGCGATCACCGCCGTACCGGAGATGATCAACGCCGTGGAAACAGTGATCACTCCGAGGCCCGCGACGCAGAAGCCGGCCAGTGCGACGGCTGTTCCGGTCCAGCCGGCCACCGTATGACCCAGGTCCACGTTTTCGTGCGCGCCCATTTTCTCTCCTTCAAAGGGTTCAGCGAGTCAGATTCTGTTGACGTGACACAGGACGCGAAGGAGATCGCATCGGCCGGTTGAACCGATACGCGGGACAAGGCCGGAACGTCTTGCGGCACGAACCTCCGCAGCGGCAGCCTCGCCCTCTCCCTGCCCTAACGGAGCCGCGTCACAAGTGCGCCCTGGGCCGGTCGCGTTGCGCGGAACGGGCTTCCTCGGACGCGGTCGCAGGGAGATGGTCCTGTGCCCACACGGTCAGGGCGGCCAGGGGAATGAGGAGCGCCTTGCCGTGGGAGGCGAGCGTGTAGAGCGTGGGTGTCGGTGTGCCGGGGTGGGCGGTGGGGGCCACCAGGCCGAGGGCGGTCATCTCCCGGAGGCGCCGGGTGAGCAGGCCGTCGCTGAGGCCGGGGGCGCGCTCGCGAAGGAGGTGGAGGTCGGCCGGGCCCTTGGCGAGGGCGGTGATGACGAGCCCGGTGCCGCGTGTGCCGAGGAGAGCGGAGGCGCGGGTGAGGGCTTCCAGGGGCTCGGGCAGTGGGGGAGGTCCGGGCTGGTGCGCCGTCTGAGTGCGCGGCGGAGTCATGTCGCTTCCTTCCCGGTACGGCGCGCGGGACGCATCGTGGTCCCTCGCGCCGCCCGTCGTGGTGGATGTGTCCGGCGGTCGTTCGTCCGGCGGTCGTTCGGTGGCTACGCCGTCGCCTTCGCCGCGTCGCGGTCGGTGCCGGTGCCGTCGGTCTGGGTGTGCACGGCGACCGTGCCGGGCTTGCCGGTGCGGCGCAGCAGGCCGGTGACGACGACGGCGGCCAGGGCGGTGGTCGCGGCGCCGCTGAGGAGTGCGAGGTGCATTCCGGAGGCGAAGGCGTCGCGGGCCCGTTCGATCAGTGCGGGGTTGCCCGTGGCGTGGCCGATGTGGTTGGCGGCGGCGAGGGAGGAGCGTGCCGCGTGCGCGACCGGGGCGGGGAGCCCGCTGGTGTCGAGCCCGTCGCGGTACCGGGCGCTCATGAGGCTGCCGAGGACGGCGATGCCCAGGGCGCCGCCGAGTTCGCGTGACAGGTCGTTCACGGCGGATCCCACGTTCTGCAGACGGGGCGGCAGGGCGTCGGTGATCGCCGCGGTGGCCGGCGTCGTGGCAAGGCCCATGCCCGCGCCGAGCGGCAGGAGCCCGCCGGCGACCAGCCAGTACGAACTGCCGGCGTCGAGCTGGGCCAGCACGACCAGGCCGGTGGTGACCAGGAGAAGGCCGACGGTCCAGGGGCCGCGGGCGCCTCGCCGGGCGACCAGGCGCGGGGTGAGCCGGGCGCTGGGGATCATCGCCGCGGACATCGGCAGTACGCTCACCGCGGCCATCAGGGCGCTGTCACCGCGCACCAGCTGGAGGTACTGCATGGTCACGAAGATGAATCCGAAGAAGGCGAAGAACTGCAGTGTGGTCGAGATCGATCCGGCCGCGAACGCCTTGTGGCGGAACAGCCTCGGGTCGAGCAGGGGGTGCGGGTGCTTCAGTTCCCAGGCGACGAAGGCGGCGAGGACGGCGAGCCCGAGGGCCATGCCCACCAGGGTCCGCGTGCTGCCCCAGCCGTGCTCGGGCGCCTCGATGACCGAGTAGACCAGCGTTCCCAGCCCGGCCACCGTCAGAGCCGCTCCGGTCACGTCCACCCGCTGCTTGCCCGGCTGCGCGGACTCCGGCACGAAGAGGTGGGTGCCGATGAACGCCACCCCGGCCATCACGGTGTTCAGCCAGAACACCGATCGCCATGACCACGCCTCGAGCAGCGCTCCCGAGGCGAAGAGTCCGAGCGCGGCGCTGGCGCCCGCGACCGCTGCCCAGATGCTGATGGCACGCGCCTGCTGGGCGCGGGGGAACGTGCTGGTGATCGTGGAAAGGGTGGCGGGCATGACGAATGCGGCTGCCACGCCGAGCACCGCGCGAAGGGCGATCAGGACGCCCGGTTCGGTCGTGAAGGTCGCGGCGAGCGACACTCCCGCGAACAGTCCGACACCGCCCAGCAATGCCCTGCGACGGCCGAAGCGGTCGCCGAGGGTCGCGGCGAGCAGCAGGAACGATGCGAAGATCAGACTGTAGGCGTCGATGATCCACGACAGCTGGGTCTGGTTGGCGTGTGTCTCCCGGGCGATGTCGGGCAGCGCCACGCTCAGCGATGCCATCGCCGATACGACGGTCGCCAGGGCCAGGCAGGTGACGGCCAGAACGGGGCCGGTGCGCACGGCGCGCACTGGTCCGGTGGCCGGGTGCGAAACGGGGGAGCCGGGCATGGGGGAGTCTCCTTTAAAACGGAACGGGTGGACGGGCGGCGCAGCGGACTCACCGCCCCGTGAGGGTCAGCCGGTTACGACGTCGTCGAGGCTGCGACGCGGGCTGAGGCCCGCAGTGCGCTCGGGGTGGCCGATGCGGAAGGACAGCAGGCCGGTTGAGGCGGGGCGGCTGAGCAGAGCGGCCCAGCGGGCGGAGAAGACATCGGGGTTGCCGGCCGCGGTGTCGCGGTCGATGCGTTCGGTGATCTGGTTCATGTGGTGCAGGCCGAGGCCGAGCGCGGTGGCGGTCAGGTGCATCCGGGCCAGCAGCCGTCCGCCGTTGACCTGGGCGGTTCGGTCCGTGACGTCGTCGACGGCGATGACGCCGTAGGCGGCCGCGGTCGCGGTGTGCACCTCGCGGGTGGCCTTGACCCAGTAGGCGTCGCCGTCCTTGCGGGACTGCGCCGGCAGGAGTTTCGCGGCGAACAGGGTCAGCCCGCCCAGACCCTGACCGTCGAGGGTGAGCCCGTCGCGGTGCTGGTCGATGCTGCCGCGCGAGCTGCGGAACCAGGTGAACGCCTCGGCCGACTGAGCGGTGTCGGCGGTGATCGCCTCGGTGGCCTCGACGTAGAGCCGGCCCAGCCGCTCACGCGCCGCCCCGTCGGTGATCCACAGCACCCGCGCACCGTCGATGCGGGAGCTCTGCTCGGTGAAGCCGGCCAGGTCGACGGGCGTGGACTTGTACGGCCCGCGGTTGGTGTGCCGGTACGGGATCGCGGCGGCGAGGTCGCGGTCCTGCCCACTGCCGCCCTCGCGCAGCACGATCCGCGCCACATGGTCGGAGGCGAGGCCGTCCGGGAAGAGGGTGACCTTCGTGGTGAGACCGGCCGCTCCGGCGGCGATCACCATGTTCTCCACGGCGCAGCCGAGCCCGGCGAAGTGTTCGCGGCCACTGGCGTCGTTGAGCGGCATCCGCCGGCTGGGGTCGGAGTGGACGTCGAGGGTGTCTGCGGCGGCGCGGATGCGCCACGGCTGGGTGTTGTGCGGGTTGCACGCCAGGACGCCGGCGGCGACCACCCTCTCGACGCCGGACAACGAGGCCCAGTCGTGCCAGAGCTCGTAGGGATCGCCGGATCCGGCGCTGAAGGCGCCGTTGGTGATCGCCCGGACCCCGCCGACGCCCACGCCGAGAGCGGCCACCGAGCCGATGCCGAGGCCGGTCAGCTTCAGCGCGTCCCTGCGGGTGAAGGCGGTCTCCGGGGGTTCGTCCGTGACGGTGTCATTGGCCATGACGTCTCTCCTGTCGCGCGGCCCCCGGTTGTGGCAGGAGACTCGCGCCGGACAGGGTGCCTGCGCACCACCCCGCCGCGAGATGTACCCGGGGTGGTGGGGCTGGCAGAATCGGCGTCGGGTTGCGGTGCCGCGCCGCAGGTCGGGAGCGTCGTGACGTCGGACATACCTACGCGGCCACTGCTGGCCGTGAAGCAGATGATCCCGCCGGCCCGGGCCGGCGCGGTCCCGCGGGAACGCCTGCAGCGGCAGTTGCGCCTGGCCGAGACCCGTCTGACGGTGGTGGTGGCGCCCGCCGGTTGGGGCAAGACGAGTCTGCTCAGCGGCTGGGCGGCGGACCCCGAGGAGAAGCGCCGCATCGCCTGGGTCTCGCTCGACGAGAGCGACGACGAGCCCGTCCGGTTCTGGAGTTACGTGCTCACCGCGCTGCACAATGCCGGCGACGCGATCAGCAGGGCCCCGCTGCAGGCACTGGACGCGGCCGGCGTCTCCCCGGTCGACCTCGCCCTGCCGATGCTGCTGAACGAACTGGCGGCGACCGCGGTACCGCACGTACTGGTCCTCGACGACTACCATCTGCTCGCCGATCGGCGGATCCACGAGGCGGTCGAGTACCTCGTGGCGTACCTGCCCGCCTCGTTGCGGATCGTGATCGCCTCGCGCACCGACCCGCCGTTGCCGATCGCACGGCTGCGGGCCCGCGGCGACCTGGCCGAGCTGCGGGCTGCACAGTTGCGCTTCTCGCCGCAGGAGGCGGCGGCCCTGGTGGCGGCGGTGTCCGGGCACGACCTCGACGAGGCGGTGGCAGCAGCCGTATGGGAACGGACGGAGGGGTGGGCGGCCGGCCTGCAGCTGGCCGCCCTCGCGCTGCGCGCCGACCCGGCGAAGGCCCACGCCGACGACCGGCATCTGCTGGACTACTTCGCGGCCGAGGTGCTGCCCGGCCTCGCGCCGCGCCATCGCGACCTGCTCATCCGGGCCGCACCGCTCGAACGCCTTTCCGGTCCGCTGTGCGACGCCGCACTGCAGGTGACCGGATCGGCCGAGGTGCTGTCCGATCTGGTCAGGGCCGATCTGTTCGTGGCCGCCCTGGACGACGAGCAGCGGTGGTATCGGTGTCATCATCTGCTCCGGGAGGTTCTGGGACGTGAGGCCACGGCGGACCCACGGGAGGTCCTGGGCCATGCCGCGGCCTGGTTCGCCGACGAGGACCGCATCGACGACGCGGTGCACCACCTGTTGCGGGCCGGCCAAGACGACAAGGCCGCCGAGCTGATGCTGCGCAACGCGGAGAGCTGGTTCTTCCCCCGGGGAGCCGCGGCGACCTACCTGCAGTTCGGCGAGCGGCTGCCCAGCCGGGCGGTGGGCCCGGAGCTGGCCTTCTCGCTGGCCTACACGGCGGCACTGTGCGGCGACCAGGACCGGGTGAACCGCTGGCTGGACGTCTGCGAGGCGGGTGGTGCCCCGGACACCGCCGTCCCCGGCTGGCACAGCTTCCGCAGCGCCGTGCTCTGCGTGCGCGCGGGCTTCGGCATGCCGGATGCCGAGGCCGCGCGATCCGTCGCCATGGTGCGGCAGGCACTGCGGGAGGAAACCGGGGCAGGCGCCGCCGGGCATCCGACCGTACGGGCCGCGCTGGGGGCGATGCTGGCTCGCGACGGCCGCTTCGACGAGGCCGCGACGCTGCTGCTGCACCTGTGGTCGTCACCGGCCCACCGCAGGGCGTGGCCGCCGTCACTGATGCTTCAGGGAGCCGGCACGCTGACGATCAGCCTCGTCGAAGCCGGCCGGGGCGAAGACTGCGACCGGGTCCTGCGCGAGGCCCGTCCGCTCGCCGACGCCGTCGAGCGCGACGGGCGGGAGACGAGTACGCCGGGGCTGGCCCCCCTGCGCATCGCCCAGGCCAGGCGCCGCTACCAGAACGCCGACATGGAGGAAGCCGCCGTCCTGCTGCGCCGCGCGGTCACCCTCGCCGAACTGCACCCGCGGCCGACCGTGCTCTTCCTCGGCCTGCTGTACCTCGCCGACGCCGAACTCGCCCGCGGGGATCGGCCCGCCGCCCGCGCCGCACTGGCCCGCGCCCGCGAAGTGGTGGACGAGGAGCCGGTGAGCGCCTACGCGAAGCGGCGGCTTGAGCAGAGCGAGGCGCGGTTGGGCCGCATCGGCACGCGGACCGCCGTACGCTCCGGTGTCCTCGCGGAGGAACTGACCGACCGCGAATGGTCGATCCTGCGGGCGTTGCAGGGGCCGGCGACCCAGCGGGAGATCGGGGCGGCGCTGTTTTTGTCCATCAACACGGTCAAGGCGTACAACAAGAGCCTGTACCGCAAGCTCGGCGTCGCCTCCCGGCAGGACGCCGTCACAGCGGCCCGCAGGCTCGGCTTGATCTGACCCCACCCCGGGTGCTTCTGCCGGCGGGTGGTGCGCGGCCACCCGGGCGGCGGGTTCCCTGCACGCATGGCCCTTTCGCGTTACGAGCTGACGCTGCGCGGACCGATCTGCCGCGCCCTGCTGGACGTGATCCGGACCAGGTTCGACCACGTGTCGGCCCCGGGCCCGGACGGGACCGTGCTGATCGTCGAGAACGCCGACCAGGCATCGGTACGCGCCCTGCTGGCCCTGCTCTGGGACACCGGCCACGACGTGCTGGCCTTCGAGGAGACGACGGTCTGAGAGGTTCCCGAACACCCTCTGCGTCACCGGTAGTTGAGCTCGGCGAGCTCGGTGGCGAGCTTCCTGGGCATGGCCGTGTGGCCGAGCAGGGGGAGGGCGATGTTGCGTGCCCCGCGGGCCATCGCGTTGCGCGCGGTGGCCACGCGGGTCATCCGGTGGGTGAAGGCGACCACCCGCTGGGCCACGGGGCGGCGCTGTGCCTCGTAGCCGTCGAGCCGCCCGGTGGCGAACGCCCGGCCGAGGGCATAGCCGTCCTGGATGCCGGTGTTCATGCCCTGGCCGCCGGCGGGGCTGTGCACATGGGCGGCGTCGCCGGCCAGCAGCAGACGGTCGGCGCGGTAGCGGTCGGCGACCCGGTGGTGCACCCGGAACCGCGACGACCATGCCAGGCCGGTGACCTTGGCCTGGCCGGGGGCCCGCTCGTCGAGCAGCCGCTGCACGAAGGCGAGATCGGGCGTCGCGGGCGCGTCGTCCACGGTGGCGACGACCCGGTAGTGGGCGCCGGGGAGCGGGGCGACGACGGTGAGTCCGGCGGTGCCGAAGGTGAGCGAGACCTCAAGGGGGCCCGGGGCCCACTCCATCATCACGTCGGCGAGCACGAAGGACTCGGCGTAGGCGTTGCCGGTGAACCCGATGCCCGCCGCTTCGCGCACGGTGCTGTGCATGCCGTCGGCTCCGACGGCGTACGCGGCGCGCAGCGTCTCGCCGGTGGTCATGGTGAGCGTCACTCCCTCCCCGTCCTGCGCGACGGAGGCGACCTCGTAGGGGCGGTGCACCTCGCCGCCCAGCGCGCGCAGCCGGGCCAGCAGCACGCCCTCGGTCTCGTACTGGGGAACCATCAGCGTGTACGGGTGAGAGGTGGGCAGCCGGTCGAACGGCACCGTCAGCAGTGGGCGGGCGCCGTCGCGGACGGCGAAGCGGGTGACCTGAACGCCTCGTGCGATCAGCTCCGCGGAGGCGCCGAGCTCGTCCAGGACCTCCAGGGTGCGGGCGTGTACGACCGCGGCACGCGAGGTGTTCGCGCCCTCGGCCAGCCGGTCCAGGACGACGAAGTCGATGCCGGCGGACGCGAGGGTGACGGCGAGCGCGAGTCCGGTCGGACCGCCGCCGACGACGGCGACCTCGGTCCGGCCGGGGAGTGCGGTGGTGTTCATGGCGGGGTTTCCCTTCTGACCCAGCAATAGCCAACACTTGTTGGCCAATGACTGTTGGCCAACAGCCGTTGACATGATGTGCACCTCCGCACTGGAAAGTCAACACGTGTTGGCCTACAGTTGTGGGCATGACCCCAGACACCGAGACCGGCCCCACCGACAGGCGCTCGGACCGCACCAAGGCCACGATCCTGCGCGCCGCCCGCGAACGATTCGCGGCCCAGGGCTACGAGCGCACCACCATCCGGGCCGTGGCCTCCGACGCGGGCATCGACCCGTCCATGGTCATGCGCTACTTCGGCAACAAGGCACAGCTCTTCGACGCGACACTCGCCATCGACCTGCGACTTCCCGACTTCACGGACGTCCCGGCGGACGAACTCGCCCAGGCCCTCGTGCGGCACTTCCTCACACGCTGGGAGGGCGACCCGGCCGACGACGCACTGCTGGTCCTGATGCGTTCGGCGGTCACCAACGAACAGGCCGCGGCACGGATGCACGAGATCTTCGCCGCCCAGGTCGCCCCGGCCCTGGCCGCGGCCCTCGGCCCGGACCTCGCCGCCCGGCGCGCGGGCCTGGTCTCCGCGCAGCTCCTCGGCCTGGGACTCACCCGCTACCTGCTGCGCCTGCCGGCCGTGACCACCCTGACGCCGGACGAGATCGAAGCCGGCCTCGCCCCGGCCATCCACGCCGTCCTCCACCCGAACTAGGCGGCGCGGACGGCACGACCTGCACAAACCATCGTCACGGTGCCGCGGCTGCTGGCCCCGGCCAAGCTCCAGCAGGGCATGGTCTGCCGGCCCTGATCCGCTGCGACGGACGCCACGGCAGCGCGTTGCCGCACCAGGAAGGCACCTGCCGTCGGCCGGGACCGAAGCGCGGATGCTTCGGCGGCCCGGCACGTTGAGGTCGGCGTGCCTGCGCAGGGAGCCCGGGAGCTCGGCACCCGCTTGGTGATCAGGGCCGAGTCGGTCGTCTCGTAGTCCTTGGCCGTGACGCTCCACAGCACCTGCGCCAGCCTCAACTCCTCGCACGGTGCGACGACATCCACGAAGCGTTCCTCGGGCTCGCCGTCTGCCTGATCACCCACCGCCACGTCCAACGCCTTTGTCCGGGTGCGCTCAGGCCTGCTGTACGGCACTGGCCGTGAACTGGAAGTCGCGTTCGCGGTCGTGCTGCGCGCCGCCGGCTTCACCGTCGCCGAGCTGGACGCGGAGCTGGGCACCAAATCGGCTGCTCGGACGTGTACCAGCGCAATCAGCACAAAGAGTTCGTCGATGCCCTCACCTTCCAGGTGCTCGCCACGGGCCGGCTCTTCGATGGGTGGCGTGCTCAAGACTGGCCAGCCGTGCCAACCGCCGTGCTCGGCCGAGTCGGCGTAGGAGGCACCCGAGTGTTCATGATCGTTTGGAATGCGGTGGCATCTGGATGCCCGCAGCGTGATTCTGGCCTGTGTCACCGCCGACACCTGGTCCGGTTTTGCACGGTCACCGATGCCTGACCGCATCGCCCCGCATGCCGGATACCGGAAGGCTGTGGGGAAAGTCAGTGACATTCCTCACGTGTCCGGTCTCCATCAACGTGCCGCGATAGTACGGGCGTGTGGCCGACATAGGCGGATCTGGCATACGGAAGCAGGCATACGCGACACATCGGCCCGGGTCGCCGGCCCGGGTCACCGGCATCGAGCTGCCGGACCGCCTCTGTCGTCCTTCTGACGGAGTGTGAGGCGCGGTCTGTGTCCGGTGCGGCGGCCCGGCACAATCCCGGGCCGGATTCAAGGGCTCCCTCGCCCACTAGGTGAGGTAGTGGAAGTGCCCGTTGCCATGCCCTCGCGCGGCTTTGACAATGACGGCCCGCAGGGCGTCCCCGCAGGTCAAGCGCAGTGTGTGTGTGAAACCGAGCTCGCCGGAGGCGCAAGGAGAGTCGACCGAACGAGGTCCGAGCATGAGGAATCACCGCAAGCACCGCAGGAAGACGCGCTGCCGGCCCATAGCCGTCGCCGTCCTGGCGATGGGCGCGGTGGTGGTGCCGTCGGCCGCCATGGCGTGCGGGGGGGACGGAGGAGCCGACGCCATCACCGCCACGTCCCGTCCCTGGAAGGACGGGAGGAAGGCGTCCTGGGGCGCGTACCGGGGGTGGGACGTCCGGACCGCGAAGCCCGCGGCTACGGCTTCGCCCTCGCCGACGACCCCTCGCGGGACTGTGGCGCCCGCCCTGGAAAAGCCCAAGGCGCCAGTCTCGAAGGCGACCACCCCGCCCGCCCTGACGAGGACCACCGCCGCACCACCGAAGCCGGCCGCCACCACGGCGCCCGCCGCCACCACGGCGCCCGCCGCCGGCATGGCGCCCCCCGCCGTCGCCCGTGTGGTCGCCCTGGTCAACAGCGAGCGCGCCAAGGTCGGTTGCTCCCCGGTTACCCTGAACGCGAAGCTCTCGCAGGCCGCCCAGGCCCACAGCGCGGACATGGCGAGCCACAACACCATGTCACACATCGGTTCCGACGGGTCCGACCCGGGACAGCGGATCACGCGCGCGGGCTATCTCTGGAGCACCTACGGCGAGAACGTCGCGTACGGGTACTCCACGCCAGAGCAGGTCATGGCGGGCTGGATGGCCAGCGCCGGTCACAAGCGCAACATTCTGGACTGCGGCTTCAAGGAAATCGGGGCGGCGGTGGCGCAGCCCGGCAATTACTGGACGCAGGACTTCAGCACGGCCCGCTGACGCTCACGGGGCCCACGCCCGTCGCGGCCGCCGACCACCACGCCGACGCGGCCGCTGCGCTCGCTCCGGAGCGGCCGCGTCGGGCGTTGGCGCCGTTCTGGCGGCGGATGGTGCCTGCAGCTGTGCTGCCCGGAGCAGGGTGGTCGAGGTGGGCGGCGAGCAGGAGGAGGGGGAGGAGCGGTCGCCTGTGCGGGCCAGCAGGTCACGCCCCCGACCAGTTGACCTCACTCTTCCCTCACTGCCGGCCAGACGACCGCAGCACCACCGTGATGCGGTGTGTGAAGCAGCAAAGGCGCTGCGAAGGAGATGGCCCGCGTCGTCCTGGACGTCGCGGTGCGTTCCCTGTGGGGCCGGCCCCAGCGGAACACCGGCGACCCACAGGGCGAGGATGTCCCAGCCGCGTCGGTTGCGCTCAACCTCATTCGCCTCGGCACCTGGTGGAACGGCCACCCACTCGACCGCACCCGCGTCAGCCACCCTGCCCGTCTCGGTCTCTCCCTCGCCGCGTGAGGAGCTGCACCAGAAGCTCGCGACGTGGTCCGGAGCGCATCGATGCCGTTGAAGGCAACGGCGCCGCCTCACGTCGCGAGCCCGGCCGCGCTGCGTAGGCGGCCTCTCCGGTGGCCATCAGGCGGTCAGGTCTTCTGCTGACTGTCCCGCCCTTGCCTCATGAGCGCCATCACCCACAGATAACTGTGCGTTCTGGTTGGCCACTCTGAAGTCATGCGGCGTCGGCCACCTGGTCGGGACTTTCGTTGAGGTGGTCACGGGCCGCGATCGTGAACGCGTCGATCGCATCGACAAGGCGTGCGTGTTCCTCGCGTGCTCTCTGCACCGCCTGGGGGTCGCTCGCCGTCCTGCGGTGCACAAATTGCGGGGCGCCGGAGCGCAGCATATGAGCGGCAATGCTGGCTTCTTGGGCGAGCTCGGCAATGTGCTTGGGACCTTCGAGGAGAACGACGGGCAGTGTCCGTTGCAGGGGATCGATCAACTCGGCGGCCTCCGCCCGCAGTTCCCACGACCGCCGCTCAACGCGGTCCACGTGATCCTCGTCTCCAGCAGAGGGCTCGGCGAGTGCCCGTTCCTGGTTCCGGGTGAGTCGCGTCTCGTATGCGTAGGTGGTGGCTGCGCCGAGGAAGGCGGCATATGCGTCCCTCTGATGCTGCCGGCGGACGGCGTCTACCGGCCCACGGCGGGCTCCACGTGCCTGATGAAGTCCGGCGGCGTAGGCAGCCGAGGCAGCGAGTACGGCGGTGGGTGTGGTGACGAGTGCGGCTGCGATAGCGGAGTCCATGGCCCGTGATCCTGCCGCACCACGTGGCTCTGAAGGCGACGCTCCCGTAGCACCGGCACCGTGTTCCGATTCGGGCGCTGCCCGTCATGAACGCCGTTTGGGTGCAGGGGTGTTGTTCAGATGCGCTTCCACGCTGGACGGGGGACTCGTCCGGGTGGAGAAAGATCAGGGGAGCGTAGCGCCGGGCCAGTGCGGCGCCGTCTCTCGGCACCGCCCCGGCGGTCGAGGTGCTGGAGACGGTGGAGACGGAGCGGAGGCTGTCCGCTGCCAGGGCCGGCGGGGACAGCGGTGGCGCCGGTTGAGTAGCGGGCCGAGGCCGCCCGGTCCCACTGCGGGCAAGCGAGCGGGCGTCAGGCCGCGTTGGAGGCGAGTGCGGCGAGAATGGCCTTGGCGCCTTTCCGGTAGAAGGAGAGGTAGGAGATCGAGCTGGTCAGTTCGATCTTCTGACCATCCGCGTCCCTCAGCTTCAATCGGCGCGACAGGCCCCACCACTTGACCTGGCTGGTGGTGGTGGCCCGGTTCATACGGAGGAGCTCACGCTCGGGTTCGTACCCCCAGCCCGAGAGAGCCAGCAGGTGTATCGACGTCGCGGTGACGACGACGACCATGCGTACGGTCACCCCCTGGGAATTGGCGTTGACCCGGCGGGCCGCGCGGATTCCGATCGCGGCGAGCACTCCGTCGGTGAGCGCGTCGGCGTCCAGGATGGAGGCCACGGTGCCCGACGCGACGCCCCCCACCGCCAGGCCCAGATAGTCGTCCTGGAGACCGAAGATGCCGACCGCCTCGATCGGCTCCTCCAGCTTGAGGACTCGCTGGGACCGCTCGGCAAGAGTGGCCAGGTTGATTCTCATGTGATGCTCTCTTCCGGGGGGCTGGAGTGTCACGGTCATGCCAAGGAGGTCCCAGGCGGACACCACGGAGACATCAAGAAGATGCCAAAAGGTGCTGATGGGCCGTGAACTGACGTGCTGTCGGTGGACTTGCTGAGCGGGCGCCGCAGGAGCGCTCCGGCAGCATAGGACGTGGCGCGGGGGACGCGGATCCTTCGTGGCGGCGTCATGTTCTCCTTCCGTGGAAGGGGTGGGACGGGCTCCGGACACCTTCCTCAGGGCAGGTGCGATGGCCCTCCGGGGCACCCGGTTCGGTGTAGTTATAGTTCGGGCCGTGAGGACGCCTTGGCAGGCAGCGGTCTGCGACTGGGTGGGGGTGCGGCGGTCGACGGCGAGGGACACCGGCATCGCCCTGCTTGTCATGTTCCTCTCGTTCTGGGGTGCCCACGGCACCTTTCTCGGAGCCCCCGCGTCGTCGACATGGACGGCGTGGCGGTGTGCGTGCGCCCTGATCGGCTGCGGTTCTCTCGTCCTGCGTGAGCGCCTGCCTCTGACGGTTCTGGGCGTTTCCCTGGCCGCGGACCTTCTGGCGCAGTTGTCGCGCAGCGGCGGGCGGGTGGATTCCTACGCCGTGCTTCTCGCGGCCGGGAGCGCGGCGTCGAATGTCGGCATCACCCCGGTCAGTACCGCGTTCTACATCGCGGCGACGCTCGCGGAGTCGTTCGCGATGCGCCCCCTGCCGGGGGCAACCCAGGCGGCGGCCGTCTGCGCGGTGTTCCAGCTCGTGATCATGGCGGGGCTGCGGACGGGGATCCGCCGGGAGCGTGCTCAGCGCACACGGGAGCACGTGGAGCGGCTGTACGAGCGCAGTGCCGCCGCGGCCCGGCAGCATGCCCTGCTCATGCGTACCGCGGCTGCGGAGGAGCGCCTGCGCGTGGCTCGCGAGGTGCACGACGTGCTGGCCCACACCATCAGCGTGGTCGTGATCCAGGCCACGGCGGCCGCCGACGGCTTCGAGCACAGTCCGGTCCGCGCGAAGGCCGCGGTGGAGGCCATCGGAGATGTGTCCCGCCAAGCCCTCAAGGACCTGCGCTCCCTGCTCAACGCCCTCCACGACGACTCCGACGCGCCCGCTTCCCCGGCCGCTTCCTCGCCCACCGGCACGCCCCGGACGCCCTCGCACGGTGACACCGACCTGTCGGGACTCCTGCCCATGATCGACCACGTCAGGGCCACCGGCCTGGCCGTCGACCTCGATGTCGCGCGGCCCGTTCCGGCGCTGCCGCCGACGGTCGCCCTGGCCGCCTACCGCGTGGTCCAGGAGGCCCTCACCAACACGCTGCGCCATGCCCACGCCCGTCGCGCCGTCGTCAGCGTCGCTCACCGGCACTCCGCGGACGACCCGGGTGGCGGCGTCCTGGTCGTCGAGGTCGCCGACGACGGCTGGGGCCTGCTCGGGGGCGCGCCGGTCTCGCCCTCGCTCGCGGGGAGCGGACGGGGACTGACCGGCATGGCGGCCCGGGTACACGCCCTGGGCGGCACGGTCGCTTCGGGCAACCGGGAAGCGGGGGGCTTTCAGGTGAGCGCCCGCATACCTGTGGGTGCTGCCGCCTTCACGGCGGAAGAACAGGGCGCCTCCCCGGCCGGAGGACAGGACACCTTCACGGCCCAAGGCCAGGGCGCTTCTCCGCCCGAGAATCCACCGTTGGACCCGCCCGGTCCCCGCGAAGACAGGTGACGCGCAATGCTCCGAGTGCTGATCGTCGACGACCAGGAGCTGGTCCGTACCGGTTTCCGGATGATTCTGGAGGCCCGGGACGACTTCGACGTCGTCGGTGAGGCCTCCGACGGGGGCCAGGCCATAGCCCTGAGCGAAACCCTGCGGCCCGACGTGGTCGTGATGGACATTCGTATGCCCGTCGTCAACGGTATCGACGCCACCCGGGCCATCGCGGCCTCCGGCGCCGCCACGAAGATCCTCGTCCTGACCACCTTCGACACCGACGAGAACGTACACGCGGCCATCCAGGCGGGCGCGAGCGGCTTTCTCCTGAAGGACACCCGGGCCGACCAGTTCGCCGACGCCGTCCGCACGGTCGCCGCGGGACACGCCGTCATCGCGCCCACCGCGACCAGGCGGCTGCTCGACCATGTCGCACGGGCCACACCTCCAGGTGCGCCGCGCAACCTCGACAGGCTCGATATACTGACCCGACGCGAGCGTGAAGTCCTGGTCCACGTCGCCGAAGGACGCTCCAACGCGCAGATCGCGGCCGAGCTTCACCTCAGCGAGACCACCATCAAGACCTATGTGTCGGCCATCCTGCACAAACTGCAGCTGCGGGACCGCATTCACGCCGTCATCACCGCATACGACTGCGGCCTGGTCCCCACCAGCCGCTGACCGGCCGGCCGCCAGGGTCTGTCAAATGAACGGCCCTGTCTCATATTCGGTGGTGACGGAGCGTGCCGCTGTCCGAGGAGGGTGCGGTGGCGAAGCAGGGTGAAGCCTGCTCGTCCGTGCATCTGGCGGCGCGATCCGCTTGGTTTTGGTGTTGACGCCCTCGGTGGGGCCGTCGCTGTACGGAAGCGCATTTTCTGCGCAAGGCGTCAGGAGTTCGGCGAAGTCACCGACAACGGTGGCCAGTTGGGACGTCTCGGGGCACACTGCAGTGGTCCGGGCCAGCAGATCGGGCTGATCGGCCTGGAGGTTGTCGGGCCTGGCGAGGATCATCCGGGCGAGCCGGCGCGGGGGAGATGTGGCTGCGTTCAGCGTCCGCGCGGCCCTGATTGATGTACTTGTGCAAGAGGTTCAGGCAAGGGTCGGCTGGGGTGGTGCAGCGGCTGGGCCGACGGGCCCGCCCGTGATCGATACGGCCCCGCGCCCCCGAGGCGGCTACTGCGAGCGGTCCTCCAGGTAACGCGTGTGGGTTTCCTGGCGTCTGGCCTCTGTTTCCCGCAGCGCGCCCGCCAGTTGCTCCGCCTCCTCCTGGAGCAGGGTCAACTGGCGTTCCAGATGGCGCTCCGGGGGATCCTGGCCCGGTGCCAGCCGTGCCCACCACCTCGTTCGTACGAAGGTGTCGACCGCCTCGGGAACGTCGTGGCGCACCGCCCTCGACAGGGTGTGGACGCCCTCTGGGTCCTGGGCCAGGATCTCCGCGACCCAGCCGGGTTCGAGGAGGGCGGTCAGCAGGCCGGTCAGTTCGGTGAGGCGGCCCGCGGCGGCCGGGGGCAAATCGACCTCCGCGAGGTAGGCGCCGAGGCGTTCGAAGTCGCCGCGCACTTCGTCGAGCTGCGCGGACGGGTCGGGGAAGTCGGGCAGCTCGGGCCGCTCCGGCGGGGCGATCAGCGCGCCCGCGCCGTAGAGGCCGACGACCACGACCGGCCAGTACGGGCCCGCGACGCCCGTGAAGGTCAGGACCAGGCCGGTAAGTCCCGCCGCGCTGCCGGCGATGTTCTTGCGGGACTCCAGGAATCCGACGAACCTACTGGTAGCCACGGATCTCCTCGAAGGCGCCGTCCAGCGAGCCCTTCTGGGCGTCGAAGAGGCGACCGCCGGTCAGTTCGGCGATGTGCTCCAGCTCCCCCCGGTCGGAGTCGCCGAAGAGGACGGGGAAGACGGGGATGGCCTGCCGTTCGGCGCTGAGGCCCTGGTAGAAGCCGTCGAAGTCGCCGGCCTTCGCGCCCGCCGTGTTCTCGCCGTCCGTCATCAGCACGATCGACGTGAACGCGTCCCGGTCGGCGCCGAGGTGGTCGTACGCCTTCTCCAGCGACGTATAGACGGCCGTGTCCCCGTCGGCCGACAGCTCCTTGGTGTCCTTGCGGATCGCGGCGAGCCCGGCGGCGGGGTCGGCGGGGCTGACGACATGCGTCCGCACGCTCTTGACGTCCGATCCGAACGGCATCAGCGTCACCTCCTCGCGGTCCCGGAAGTCGCCGGTCAGGTCGGTGAGGGCGGTCTTGAGGCGGCGCAGCCGGTCGCCCCGCATCGAGCCGGAGGTGTCGAGGACATACACCGTCCGGGAGGGGCGGCGCAGGTCGTTCTCATAGGCGTCGAGGAGCCCGTCGGCGACGGACCGGGTGCCGGGGAAGGGCAGTTCGCGCCGGCGGGCGGTGTCGAGCCCGGCCGCGGGCGGCACCGAGGCGACGACCGGGCGGCGGTGCGTCTTGACGGTGATCAGCCGCTGGACGGCCTGCGTGCGCAGCGCGTCGGTCACCCGCTTGACGTTGTCGCGGGTCGTCGCGTCGGCCGCGGCGAGGGAGGAGAACGGGTAGTCGGCGGTGACGACGCCGTCGGTGGGGCGGATCACGGTCAGCCCGGGGATGCCCTCGAGCACGGACTCGTAGTTGAGGAGCGCGTCGACGTCGCCGCGCCGGGCGTACGCGCCAGCCAGCCAGCCGGACGAACCCGAGGTCAGCTGCTGCCCCTTGAAGAACTCCTTCAGCCTCGGGGCCGCCTTCGCGACATCCGCGTCGGTGAGCGCGGACTGGGCTCCGGAGAGCGCCGAGGCGACCGAGACGAGCGTGGAGAAACCGGAATTGGAGCGCGCCGGGTCGGTCATGCCGTAGGTGAGTTCACCGTCCTGGACCGCCTGTTCGATCTGCGACCAGGTGACGTGCCCGGGCTTCCAGCCGAGGGAGCCGACGGTCGCCGTCCGCACGCCGATGGCCACCGGGCTGGACATGATCGGCGTCTCCGAGAGGATCTTCTTCGCCGCGTCGGGGCGCAGCCGCAGATAGTCGTCCGAGGACAGCCACACGGCGTCGTACCTGGCGTCCGTGCCGGGCTTCGCCAGCACGTTCACGGCGTCGAGCGTGCCCATGTAGGTGGGCCGGACCGTGACGCCGGTGTCCTTGCGGACCTGCTCCAGCACGGGGGCCATGTCGCTCAGCTCGCTGGAGGCGAGGACGCGCAGGGTGCCGGGCCGGGGCGCGCCGGGGTCCTTCTCGTCCCGGTCGGCCACCGCCGAGCAGGCGGTGAGCAGGAGGGCGAGGGCGGTCAGCGCGAGGAAGGGCCGCAGGGGCCGAAGGGGACCAAGAGGGCGAAGGGGCCTGGCGGGTCGTCTCATGAGAGGCCGCCTTCCAGCGCGCTGCGGGAGCGGCTGCGGTCCAGGTAGGTGCCGGCCTGCTGGAGTTCGGCCGTCAGGTTCTCGACGGTCACCGCCATGGCCTCGGTCGCCTGCACCTTGTAGGTGTCGATGGTGTCGAGGGTGCGGTAGATCTGCTGGAAGGCGGCGCGCAGGGTCTCGGCGCCGACGGCCGGGTCGGCGGCGATGCGCTGGATCTCCCCGCTCTGCGTCGCCAGCATCTCCGCGTTGCCCCGGATGAGGTCCTCGGTGGTGCCACGCAGGGCGTTGACCTGCTCGATGACCTTCTTCTGGGTGTCGAGCGCGGAGGCCAGCATGACCGAGATGCGCAGCGCCGAGACGGTGGTCGTGGCGGCCCGGTCGACGCCCTTGATCAGCTCGTCGTTGTTGCGGCGGACGACGTCCATGGCGAGGTAGCCCTGTGCGCACACCGCGAGCTGGGTGAGCAGGTCCTGGTGCTTCTGCCGGACCGGGAAGAGGACGTCGGCGCGCAGGCTGTCGGCCCGCTCGGGATCGGTGAGCTCGGTGCCGGAGATCTGCTGCTCGACGGCGGAGTCCAGGGCGTCGGTCAGGACGATGTACTCCTGGAGCTTGCCCATGGTCTCCCAGAGCCGGACCCGCTCGGTCTGCAACGCGGCGTTGTCGCGCCGCAGTTCGTCCTGGCCGCCGCGCAGCGAGCCCACGATCTTGTTCAACGTGCCCTGCGCGGAGGCGTACTTGGCGACGTGGTCGCGGAGCTTGTTGCCGCCGGGGAGCCTGGACAGGAACGTGCGGCCCCTGCTCGCCGGCAGGTCCCGCGGGTCCAGGTCCTCGACCACGCGCCGGAGTTCGACCAGTGAGCCGGCCACCTTCGACTGGGCGTCGCCGCCCTTGTCGGGCAGGCTGCGGACGGTCCGCTCCAGCATGCGGTTGGACTGTGCGGCGGCCGTGCGCATCTCGCCCGCGCCGAGCGCGGTGATCTCGCCGACCTTGCCGACGAACTCGGGCGAGCGGGCGTCGAGGGCGGCGAGCCCGTCGACGTAGGCGGCTGCCTTGGTCGCCATGTCGGTGCGGACGGCGTCGTCCACGGGGACGAGTCCGCCGGCCCGCTCGCGCGGAACGGCGGCGACGGCCTCGGGCGGGGTGAGGGTGAAGTCGTTGTCGGTGCTGCTCATCTGCTGCTGTCCCCTCTTATCCGCGCGCCCGTCGCGCCAGCTCGTGCAGCACCGCGGAGGTGGGCACGGGCGCCTGGCGGACGCCGGTCAGTCGCTGCTTGAGGTAGGTGCCGGCCGAGGCGAACTCGGCGGCGACGCCCTGCGGGCGGAACCCGTGCCGGATCTCCAGCTTGCGCAACCCCGGGTCGGTGGACAGGAGTCGGGCGAGGCGGGAGCCGTTCCCGGTGAGCGGCACGGCGGTGTGGTCGCTGTTGACGGTGGTGTCCGGGTAGAGGACCACCAGGTCGTCGGGCTGCTGCCCCTGCGCGAGGAGGGAGGCGACCTGCGACTCGTAGACCAGGACGAGCGGGTTGCCGGCGCCGCTGACGAAGTCCCGGAAAGCCGCGTCCGTGCTGGACTGCTGGGCGCCCTGGACGCTGACCAGCTTGTGCAGCAGCGGCGCGGTCCTGTCGACCTCGGCGGTGCTCGCGACGACCTTGCCGCCGCCTGCGACGTAGGAGGCGGCGGCGAGATAGAGCGCGCCGGAGTTGGAGGTCTGCGGGTCGGTGCTGGACAGGTAGAGGGTGCCGGTGAGCTCCCCGAACTTGTCGGCGCCCTTGAGCTGCTGCCAGGTCCGGTCGGCGCGGGCCGCGTCCAGATAGGCGGCCATCTTCAGGGTGCCGCGGTGCGCGGCGTCCAGGGTGGCCAGGCCGTTGGCCGCGAGGACCCCGGCGGCGCTCTTGTGCGCCACGACGACGAGGGGCGAGTAGAAGGGGCGGGGGAGGGTCCCCTGCACCTTGTACTTGGCCGCGAGTTCGACGGCGGGCGCCTGGCTGCTGGGGAACGCCAGGTCGTAGCCCTTGAGGTTCAGCCCTTCCATGGCCCAGGACCCGGAGGTCTCGGCCTTGACGGTGTAGCCCTTGGCGGCGAGGGCCTTCACCACGTCCGGATCCGCGAAGAACTCCGCCTTCTCCGACCCGATCACCATCCGCACGGTCTTCGTTGCCGTGCCCTTGTCCTCATCGCTGCGACCCGCGACGACGGCGACCACCACACCCGCCATCAGCAGTACCGCGAGGACGATTCCCATGATGCGTCTCACAGGTGGAGCCTGCTCCCGGAACCCCACATTCCCGGGTGTCCCTGGTGAACGGACGGTGACCCACCAGCCCCGGCCCTGCAACGCCGCCGCGTAACACCCCCGCGGGGCGCGAAGCCGGCGCGGTGCGTGGCGCCCGGTCCGCGCGTCGCTGCGGGCGCACGCGGACCGGGGCCGTTCGGGAGGTTCGGCCGGCTGTGCTCGGTTCCTTCGGTTCCGTCAGGGCGGCCGTGTGCGCTTCCATGACAGTCCTGGCGTGCCGACGTCCGCGCAGCTCGGCCACTCGTGCGTGCCGCTGCGGCAGAATGGGAGGTCGGACGTCACGCGGCTCAGGTGTCCGGCCCTGCCACGTAGCGGTTCGATGCTGCGGAGACGGCCTGGGTGGGCCCCGCAGCAGCCCTCATTGCCCACAGCAACCGAAGGGGGAACGAAGAGCAGCTGTGGGGGAAATCGCGGCTCTGCCCGCAATGTCGTGCATCCTCAGCGGGAAGCCGGTGAGCCGTCTACGGGTGGCTGCCCTGTATGCGGGGCGGGCGGCCTGCGGCGAAAGATCTCGGCCACGGCTGTATTCGCGACCACGACGACTGCCATGGCCACGGCGGCAGCAGGATGCCCGACGCCGTACAAGGCCGCTGCACCACCACCCAGCACTACCGCCTTGACCACAAGCACCAGCGACAGCCCGGGCCGCAGCCGGGCCCTGGGTGCCGCGAACAAGGACCACAGCACCATGGCCAGCAAGGGTGTTCCCGCCCCGAGCAGAACACGAAGGGCGCCGTCGTGACTGACGGCGAATCCCCACCAGCTCAGGCACGCCAGAGCGGCAAGCTCTACCAGGAACGCCAGGAGTTCGTTCGCGGCGTACCAGCGCCGCTCGTCCATCACGCCCACGGTGTCAAAACGTGTTGGCATCGAGTCCTCTCCGTACCAAGGCACCCAGCATGCCAAGGCGGCGGCGCGTGGGGTGCGCTTTCACGCAACTGCGGCCAGAGCCGACTTCACATAGCGCCTTCACCGGTGGCCGTGGAGCTTGGGTTATGCGCTGCTGAACTGTCCACGGAACTATCGTCCGGCGTCGTGCTCGCTTACGGGTCGGCGGGTGCACTTCACCCGCCGAGACCTGGCGTGGCCGCGCGAAGTGGCGCCGCTGATGCGGGAGTTCAGCGACTTGTTCGCCGGTTTGGATGCGCGATCGAGCCGCAGGTTCCCGTTCTCGCAGGTCACCCCTCTGCACTGCGAGAACGACCGATCAGATAGTGCGGCCAGCATCGCGCGACCCCCATGTACTCCAGCGATGCCTTCAGCCGGCCGCACCGAGAGCTGTCGTCGTGCGCCCTGCCGCACGGGGGGCGTTGACTGTCAGGCGGTCTCCCTCAGCTGCGGGGAGGAGTCCGCCACCCGCAACGCATAGGCCGCAGCGCCGGCGTAGGAAGCCTCGACGACAAGAACGGCGATCAGCAGCGGATGGGGCCACCCGTCCGCCACGATGCTGACCAGGCGCCCCGCAGCCAGGCCGCTCATGAAGGTGAACAGCGTGACGAGCGAAGTCCTGGTGTAACGCGTGTGGGAGGCTCCCAGACAGAACAGGATCGCCAGGGCTACGTACAGTGACCCGGAACCGCTCCTGAAAATGTTCGCCTCCGACGGCGACTGGATGTCGACCCCGTAGACGTCGAGCAAGAGGTGGGGAGCCAAGAGATAGATCAACCCGATCACGGCGACCCCGAGGCTCGCGGAACCAAGAACCATCTTGTGCAGACTCATCTTTCTGATACCTCCGGTGTGGGAGCTCATCGAAGAAGCTCCGGAACATGCGGCACGAACTGCTCGTGGTGTGGGAAGACGCCGCCCTGGCCGGCATCGGGGTGGATCCGAAGTGAGGCGTTCGGCAGGCGATGCGCGAGGTCGAACGATGCTCGTGCGGGAAGCATGCGGTCGTCCTCGCCGTTCGCGACCAGAACGGGTTGCCGGATCGAGGAGAGGTCCATCGGTGCTTGATTTCTCCAGCGAGGGCGCGGGGCGGACCGGCGAGGCCCCGGCGGCCGGCCGAGCGGCCGCCTGTGAGGTCGCGCGGGCGGCCGGCTGCTGGCGCGGGCAGGTGGCGCGGTGGGGTCACGCGGTGCGCTGCTCAGGTGTAACGGGCGGCCTGCGGTGAGGGGTGCGTTCTGGGCGGGTCGGTTCGGGGAGTGGCGTACCCGTGCTCGATGCCCAGCAGTGCGAGAGCGTTGTGGATGCCCTGTTCGAGGACTTGATCGGCCAGCTGCGGGTCGGCGAGGGCCCGCGCGAGCTGGAGCGTGCCGGCCATCATGGCGTACGCGCTGAGTGCCATGGTGCGGACCGAGAGCGGGTCGTTCGGCGCCAGGCGGGCGGCGATGCCGTCGGCGACCACCAGTACGCCCTCGGTGTACGCCTGCCTGGTCGGGTGTGTGCAGCGTCCTATCTCGTCGAGCAGGGCGGCGGAGGGGCAGCCGATGTCGCGGCTGTCACGGTGCCAGGGGGACAGGTACCAGCGCACGATCTGTTCGAGGCCGGCGCGGCCCGGTTCCGCGTGCGCGACGATGCTCGCGTTCTGGGCCTCGAGCTGGTCGGCGATCGTGGTGGCCACCAGGTCGTCCTTGGATGTGAAGTGGGTGTAGAAGGCGCCGTTGGTCAGCCCGGCGTCCTTCATGAGCGCCGCGATGCCCGAGCCGTCGATGCCGTCCTCCTTGAAGCGGCGGCCCGCAGTCTTGATGATCCTCTGCCTGGTGGCCTGCTTGTGCTCTTGCCTGTATCGCACCGCACACTCCTCTGCGTGCCGGGTGGGCTACTCGCCCTCCAGCGGCTCCTCCAATGTATTGTATTGTGAACGTAATTCAATAGCACCGAATTCCGGCGCCCTCGCGGCCGGGGCGAGGTTGCAGCCCCTCGGTCTCCGCTGCGCTGGACCGCCTGCGCCGCCAACCCGCATGCGGCTGCGAGGCCGGCCGCGGGCTTCGCCCGCCACGGGAGCCCTCTTGCGCGCCCGGGGCGCGCCTGCTTAGTATTATGAATATAATTTAATTGCTCACGGCTCGGCACGGTGGATTCCGAGGTGATCGGAGCGAGCCGGAAGCCGCCTGGGTCGCCCCCGGGGGGCGAGAAGGTGATCGAGCGATCCGAGCGGATCGTCGGCCTGATCCACAACCCTGGCTCGCCGCGTAGGGCGCCGGTCAAGGGCAGCGGCCCCACAGGCCCAGCAAGCCTTGCGTGCTGCGTGAGCAGACCCACGAGAACTGACGGGCACCCGACAGCAAGAGAAGGACGTCATGAGTACGTATCTGGCAGACAAGGCCGAGAACCTCACCGTGGAGGGGCCCTCCGCGACCTTCACCTACCGGCGCATGGGCCCGCAGGGCGGTGTCCCGCTGGTCCTGCTGCAGCGTTTCCGCGCGACCATCGACTGGTGGGACCCGGAGTTCCTGGACTACCTGGCCGCCGACCACGACGTGATCGTCTTCGACAACGTCGGCGTCGGCCACACCACCGGCGAGCCGCGCGACTCCATCGACGGATTCGCCGAGGGCGCCGCCGAGTTCATCGAGTCCCTCGGCCTCACGCAGGCCGACGTCCTCGGCTGGTCACTGGGCGGCTTCGTGGCCCAGCGCCTGGCCGCGCGTCGCCCGGAGCTGGTGCGCAAGATCATCGTGGCGGGCAGCGGCCCGAACGGCTGGGTGCCCGGTGCGCCGGAGGCGAGCGAGAAGGTCCTGGGCATCATGGCCAAGCCCGACGCCGACCAGGACGACATGCTGTACCTGTTCTACCCGGAGACGGAAGCGGCCCGCGCCTCAGGACAGGAGCACTTCGCCCACGTCGCGCCCCGGCTCGCCGCCGGTGGCCCCGCGGTCACCGAGGCGACGGCGCAGGGCATGCTCGCCGCGATCGGCCAGCTCCTGGCCGCCCCCTTCGACGAGGTGCGGGCCGAACTGGAGTCCATCAAGCACCCCGTCCTGTACGCCAACGGCCTGCACGACGTGATGGTCCCCGCCCACGCGTCCTACGTCGCCGTCCAGCACCTGGCCGACGCCACCCTCCTCCTCTACGGCGACGCCGGCCACGCCTTCCTCTTCCAGCACGCCAAGGCCTTCACCAAGCAGGTGGCCGACTTCCTCGCCGCCTGAGCACGCCGACCGTGCCGCCGGTCCCGCACCCCGGCGGCGGCTGGCTGACAGTCGTGCAAGCGCCGCCTCACAGCCGTGAGGCGGCGCTTGCACGATGGTTGACCGACGCCGCCATCGAGGCTGGGCAGTCGGTGCGTACCGGCGACGTGACAATTCTGGATTGCCGGTGCCGAGTTGTGCACCGTCGTGGAGCTGAGGCCCCCGCCGAAGGCGGACGTGACGCCCCGGACCTGGCCGCAGCAGACCGGCAGCTGTCCGGCAGGGCGGGGAACGTTGAGGGGCGGCCGCCCGCTCGGCTCGATGCGCTCGAGCGCGAGCCCGGCGATCGCCCGACCGCCCTGCATCCCCGGGTTGAAGGCCTGGTCGATGGCGTCCGCGCGGAGTTCCGAGGCGGGCAGCGTCGAAAGCTTGCCCTGGATGGACGAGACGAGGGGCCGGCCAAGCCTCTGAGGTCGCCGAGGAGCGCGATCTGACTCCCGATGAGATCCGGCGTCGCCGTGGAGCGGCCTTTCCCGGTCGGACCGACGGTGTCGCCGACGTCGTCGGCCCGGGACGCGACCGCCATCGCCTCAGCCGGTTCGGCCTCGCCGACCTCGACGGGCAGGGCCGACCGGACCGGGGATCAGCCGGCCGATCTGCGCACAGCGACGGTGTTGCGCGGGAGCACGAGCGAACACCACGACAGTTCGAGGACGGGGCGTACGTCGATGACGACGGCGCTCACCGCGTCACCGGCCGGGATGCCGTCGGGCCGGCCCGTGAGCTCAACGCGGCGGAACCCGTGGAAGGCCATGGCCGGTTCGAAGCCGTCTTCGCAGCCGCTCAAGACGAAGTGGCCGGCCGCCGGAGCCGAACGCGGCGGCCGTACGCACAGCTCGCCGTCCTCGATGGCCTCGGCCTGCCGCGCCGTGATCACCGTCCCGGCCACTCCGTGCGCACAGAGCTCGCGCCGGCCCACGATGTTCTGTCCGAAGGCGAGCAGAAGGGCACCGTCAGCGTCGCGCCGGGTCCACCGCGGGTGCAAGTCGGCGACGCGCTGTACCGGCGGCGCGGGATCGGGGTTGAGGCGGGCGTTGTCGTAGTCGACGGTTCGGGCTCCGGCCCGGCCCTCGTCCTGGAATCCGGGGCGCAGCCAGGTGTCGTCCTCACGCCGGTATCGATGTCGTGACCGCTGTACTGATCGTCGGCTGTCACCGGTCCGGGGCCGGACGTCCGCGACTCGCCGGTCACGACCGGAGTCTCGCAGCCGTCGGCGCAGGTGAGCCGCTTCTGCCCTGATGGTGCGCTGTGCTGTGCGCCGCGAAGCCCGGCGGAACCCGTGATTCCACAGCTGTGCATCTCGTTCGGCTCCACCACTTGCACCCTGATGAAATTATGGTCATACTTCAATGGTTGACGGGTTGTTCAGAAACCTGATCCAGGCGGTTCTTCATGAGCCCCCTCCGACCGTCGACTCCGGACTGCAGCCGCAGCCGGGAGACACGGGAGCACCGCTCCGCGCCGACCTGCGAGGAAGCAGAGGCTGGCGCACCGTGGCGGTAACCCACACATCGAAGGGCACGACCGTGAACGCACGCGAAACACATGGTGACGTGGTGACGTCGTACAAGAACGCGCAGACCCGCACCGTCACCGCCGACGGAGTGACCTTCGCCTACCGCGACCTCGGCCCCCGGACCGGCATGCCGGTCATCTTCATCACCCACCTCGCCGCGGTCCTCGACAACTGGGACCCCAGGGTCGTCGACGGCATCGCCGCCAAGCGCCGGGTGATCACGTTCGACAACAGGGGCGTGGGCGCCTCCACCGGCGTGACGCCGAAGACCATCGAGGAGATGGCCAAGGACGCCGTCACCTTCATCCGGGCGCTGGGCTTCGAGCAGGTCGACGTCCTCAGCTTCTCGATGGGCGGCATGATCGCCCAGGTGATCGCCCAGACCGATCCGCAGCTCATCCGCAGGCTGATCCTCGCGGGCACCGGTCCGGCCGGAGGCGAGGGCATCAAGAACGTGACCCGGATCTCCCACTACGACACCCTCCGGGCACTGCTCACCCTTCAGGACGTGAAGCAGTTCCTCTTCTTCACCCGCACCCCGAACGGGATTCGGGCCGGCAAGGAGTTCCTGGCCCGTCTGAAGGAGCGCACCAAGGACCGGGACAAGGCGATCCGCCTCACCTCCTACTTCTCCCAGCTCAAGGCCATCCACCGCTGGGGGCTGGCGCGGCCGCAGGATCTCTCCCGCATCCAGCTGCCCGTACTCGTCGCCAACGGCGACGACGACAGGATGGTCCCGACGTCGAACTCGGAGGACATGGCCCGGCGACTGCCGAACGCCGAGCTGGTGATCTACCCCGACGGCGGCCACGGCGGCATCTTCCAGTACCACGAGCAGTTCGTGCCGACCGCTCTCGAGTTCTTCGGCCGGCCGTAGGGCCGCGGTGCGGTCTGCGTACGGGGCCGAGGACGCTGACTCAGAGCCGTGACGCCCGCCGGGCGCCACGGCTCTCGTCACGTGTTCGACGTAACCGACCTGCTCGCCTCTCGGCCCTGCGGCGCCGAGGCGGTTGTCGTGCAGGATGGCGATGCCCAGACCGGTCGACGTCCCGTTCGGGCCCCAGGCCCCAGGCCCCAGGCCCAGGACCCGCACTGCCGCTACGGCGTGTTTCGAACGGGCGCAGAGTCGGCCGCCGTCCGAGCGGAGGACCCCCGCGCCGGCCGCTCCCGAGATCGCGGTTGCCCCGGGGACCACCCGCTCACGCGGCACCGGCGTCCCGGCCCGTGCCAGGTCATCCAGCCGGTACTGACGTGCATCGCGCGATGGCGAGGGCGTTCTCGATTCCCTGCTCGAGGACCTCGTCGGAGCATTTCCGGTCGGAGAGCGCGCGGGACAGCTGCAGTGTTCCCACTGCCAGGGTGAAAAGCCCGATGGCCTGACCGCGGGCGGACTGCGGATCCTCGGGTGCCAGGCGGGCGGCGAACTCGTCCACGATGGCCTTGGCGCCGTGGGTGTAGGCGGCCTTGGCTCCGTCACCGCAGCGGCCGATCTCGTCCAGCAGGGCGGCGTTCGGGCAACCGTCGCCGGGGTTGTCCCGGTGCCCGGGCGACAGATACGCGCGGATGAGATCCTCAAGTCCCTCGCGGCCGGGCCGCAGCGTGCCGAACTGCTCCACCTGCGCGCGCAGCTGCTCGGCGACGACGTGGGCGACGAGGTCGTCCTTGGACTCGAAGTGGGCGTAGAAGGCTCCGTTGGTGAGCCCGGCGTCCGACATCAGCGTGGAGATGCCGGAGCCGTCGATGCCGTCCTGCTTGAACCGGTGGCCGGCCCGCTCGATGATCCGTTGCCGCGTCACCTGCTTGTGCTCCTTGGTGTAACGCGCCACAGGGTTCCTCCCCAGCTTTGCCGGACCATTGCCTTGTGTCTCATCCTAATCCATGGTCTGACGTCCGTAATATTACGGTCGGAAGGTGACTGTTGGCCGATCTGTCGCCCAGCAGACGGCAGGCCCGGCTCGACCGCCCCACCCGCAGAACCAGGAGAGCAATGATGCTCAGCCCGAGCCGCGACGTGTCACGACTGCTGACGGACACCGCGTCCCGACACCCCGAGCGCACCGCGATCGTCTTCGGTGAAGACCACATCAGGTACGCCGCCCTCGACGCCGCCGCCAAGCGTGTCGCGAACCTGCTCGTCTCGCGCGGGATCCAGCCGGGCGACAAGGATCGTCCTGTCCTGCCCCAACCTCCCGCACTTCTCCACCGTCTACTTCCTACTTCGGCATCCTCAAAGCCGGCGCCGCGGTCGTGCCGCTGAACGTGCTGCTGAGGGTTCGGAAGGTCACCTGTCACCTCGCCGACTCCGACGCGAAGGCGTACTTCGCGTTCGAGGGCACGCCGGAACTGCCGATCGGGCAGGCCGCGTGGGAGGGGTTCCGGGCGACCGAGGGCTGCACCGAGCTTCCTTATCGAGAGCGGTGCCGCCGCGCCGGCCGGGGGAGGGACGCCGGAGTCGTATCAGACGGTCGTAGCCGAGCAGCCCGTGACGTTCCGTACGCCGAAGCGCCCGAGGAAGACGGCTTCCTCGGGCACTGGCGCTCTGGTCAGGCGGTGTGGGTCGGGTAGTCGGTGTAGCCGGCCGCGCCGCCGCCGTAGAAGGTGGCGGGGTCGGGGGTGTTGAGGGGGGCGCCGGCTCGTACGCGCTCGACCAGGTCGGGGTTGGCGAGCGCCATCGAGCCCACGGTGATGACGTCGGCGATGCCGTTGTCGATGTCCTTGGCGCGGGTGGCGATGTCGGTGCCGGCGCGGTTGAGGATCAGCGTGTTCGGCCACAGCTCGCGCAGCGTGCCCAGGAGTTCCTCGTCGCCGCCGTGGGCGAGGTGCAGGTAGGCGAGGCCGAGGGGGGCGAGGGCGCGTACGAGGTGCGGGTAGAGCTCGTGGGGGTCGTCTTCCGTGAGGTCGCCGAGCTGGAAGGGGTTGCCGGGGGAGAGGCGGATGCCGGTGCGGTCGGCTCCGATCTCGTCGGCGACGGCGGTGGCGACCTCCACCGCGAAGCGGATGCGGTTGTCGAGGGAGCCGCCGTACTGGTCGGTGCGCTGGTTGGTGTTGGTGGCCAGGAACTGGTGCACCAGGTAGCCGTTGGCGCCGTGGATCTCGACGCCGTCGGCGCCGGCCGCGATGGCGGCCGCGGCGGCCCGCCGGAAGTCGTCGACCGTCACGGCGATCTCCTCGGTGGACAGTGCGCGGGGCTCCGGCATGTCCTGCATCCCGGAGCCGGTGAACGTCTGGCCCGCAGGCTTGATCGCGGAGGGGGCCACCGGCTGCCGGTGGTGGGGGGTGTTGTCCGGGTGGGAGATCCGCCCGACGTGCATCAGCTGGATGACGATGCGTCCGCCCGCCCCGTGCACGGCTTCGGTGACCTTGCGCCAGCCCGCGATGTGCTCGTCGGTGTAGATGCCCGGGGTGACCGGGTAGCCCTGGCCGTCGGCGGAGGGCTGGGTGCCCTCGGTGATGATGAGGGCGTGCGAGGCGCGCTGGGCGTAGTACTCGGCGTTGAGCTCGGTGGGCACGCCGTCGGGGGTGGCCCTGCTGCGGGTCAGGGGGGCCATCGCCAGACGGTGCGGCAGGGAGATCTTTCCGGCGACGGTCGGGGTCCACAGGCTGTCGAGCATGCGTGATTCCTCAGGTTGTTGGTGGCGGACATCCGGCAGACCTGCGTTCCGGGCGGTGAATCCGGTGAGGCATCCGCCATGAGCATGGGTAAATTACATTACGAACATAATGCTTTGCTGGGTGGCGGACGGGCGCGGGAACGGCCGGGACTGCCGTCGACCGGGGGCGTGCCGCTCGCCTTGCGCGCGCGGCTATTACTCGCCGAGGAACTGAAGGGCGTGCTTCAGGAACCGGTCGGGGTACTGGAAGTGCGCTCCGTGCCCGGCGTCGGGGTAGATCAGCAGCTGGGCGTTGGGGATGTTCTGGGCGAGGTGCCAGGAGTTGATCGAGGCGATCATCACGTCGTTCTCGCCGTTGAGGACCAGCGTCGGCTGGGTGATCGCGTTCAGGTAGGCGTAAGGGTTTTCGCCCGGCAGCGGTTCCGCGTAGGCCATGGACGCTTCGAACTGCGCCTGCCCGACCGCGGGCGAGCTCGGCGGGTCCTGGTCGGCCCGCTGGTGACGGCGCTCCCAGAAGGCCCGGCCCGCTTCGATGGCGGCCTCCGAGCGGCCGAAGAACAGGAAGAGGAAGTCCTCCAGGCCGGGGACCGGGTTCAGCGCCACCTCGGGCACCTTGGGGTCCATCGTCGGGTCCCCGCCGCGCAGGCCGGTGCCGAGCAGGAGGAGCTTGCGCACCAGCTGCGGGTGGCGCAGCGTGACCTCCTGCGCCTGGTAGCCGCCGAGGGAGAAGCCGAGCAGGTCGACCTGCTCCAGCCCCAGCGCCCGGATGACCGCGGCGATGTCGTCGGCCATGTCCTCGACCCGGTTGCGCGGCGTGCCGGACGACGAGGCGATACCGCGCCCGTTGAACAGGATGACCTCGCGGCCTTCGGCCAGGCCGTCGGTGAGCAGGGGGTCCCAGTTGTCCATTCCCCCGCGGAAGTGCTGGACGAGGAAGACCGGGACGCCGGAGGGCTTGCCCCAGCGCCGGTAGGCGAACCGGTCGCCGTCGACCTCGATGTACTGGGTCGGTGCGGTCGCGTGCGTGTCACTCATGGTCTGCGGCTTTCTGAAGGGGATGACCAATACGATGACGGTCGTAATATAAAAAGTCAAGCTCTTAGATGTCGATCGGCATCTATGTATGCTTGACCGTCGAGCGTCGACCGTGGAAGAGGCGGGCGCACATGCGAGTGACCAAGGCACAGGCGGAGCAGAACCGTGCGCACATCGTCGCGACAGCCGCCCGGCTGTTCCGCGAGCGCGGCTATGACGGTGTCGGCGTGGCGGAACTGATGGCGGCCGCCGGGTTCACCCATGGCGGGTTCTACAAGCACTTCCGTTCCAAGGCCGACCTGATGGCCGAAGCGTCCGCGAGCGGGCTCTCGCAGACGGCGGCACGGACGGAAGGCCTGGGCCTCACCGAGTTCGTCGAGAGCTACGTCTCCCGCGAGCATCGCGACGGGCGCGGCGACGGCTGCACCATCGCGGCCCTCAGCGGCGACGCCGCACGTCAGCCGGCGGACATCAGGACGGAGTTCGCGGCCGGGATCGAGAACCTGCTGACGGCCCTTCAGGCCCCGAGCGGCACGTCGGAGGATGCGGACCAGCGCGCGGCCCGCGCCATGGTGATCGACATGCTCGCCCATTCGGTCGGCGCGGTCATGCTGTCGCGGGCCTGCCCGGACGGTTCTCCGCTGGCGGACGAAATCCTCGAGGTCTGCCGCAAGGAAATCCTCGCCTCACTGGCACACGACAGCAGCGACCGGCCGGCGGCACGGAGCCCGGAAGCCTGACCGCAGCCGACCGGCCACCCGAGGGTCAGAGGCTGACGAGCCTGCGATTTTGAGCCGCTGGTGCGGCATGCAGTGCCTTCTCCAAGGGTGGTCTGCGCCGCTGCCGAGAGCTGTTCGTGCCGTCGACGAAGTCACGGCACCGGACGTGAGAACGGGAGACCAGCACGTGACGACCGGCGCGCGCATGCCGGGGCATTGTCGGTCGCGTTTTCCGTGTTCGGACCCCGGCGGGTGCGGCGGGGCCCTCCGGCTGGGAGAGCCGGCGGCCGGGCTGCCGTTGAGGCGTGCCCGGCCGCCGTGGGGACCCCTCGTGAGCCGGGGGGAACCCGCCCGGGGTGTCGCGGCGCCTACGGGCGCCCTGTGGGGGCGCTGCGGTCGGTCGTGGGTGCGGCCGGGGCGATCAGAGGGCTTCGCTGACCCGGCCGATGTACTCGCCCAGCTGGTACTCGACGTCGAGGCCCTTTTCGGCGGCCAGGGCGCCGAGTCCGACCGCGCGCGCGGCGAATCCCGGCTGCGTCAGGGTGCCCGCGAACTCGCCGAAGGAGGCGACCAGGTGGGCGTCCGGCGGCAGGGTGGCCCGGTTGACCTGGGACTTCGCGGTTGCCAGTGCCTGCCGGTCGAAGGAGGCGAGGCGGGCGACGGTCGCGTCGACGAAGGCGTCGAGTTCCGCGTCGGGCAGGGTCCGGGTGACCCATCCCCAGCGCTCGGCCAACTCGGCGTCGTAGTCGGCGCTGGTCAGGATCGCCTCCAGGGCGCGGTCGCGACCGAGGGAGCGCGGGAGCCGCTCGCCGCCGCCTCCGCCGGGGACGAGGCCGAGGCCGACCTCGGGCTGGCCGAAGAACGCCTTCTCGCGGCTGGCGTAGCGCAGGTCGCAGGCGAGGGCCAGCTCGTTGCCGGCGCCCCGGGTACGGCCCCGGATGGCCGCGATACTGACGAACGGAGCCTTGCTCAGCCGCAGGACCATGTCGGTCCACAACGGGTTGTCGTCCTCGTGCTCGGGCACGGGGAGGTCGGCGGCCGCGGCGGCGTCGAAGTGGTTGATGAAGAAGTCGGGAAGTTCGCTGGCGAAGACGACGACCTGGATGTCCGGGTCGTTCTCCAGCTCCGAGACGATCTTGTGCAGCGTCACGATCGACTCGGGAACCACCAGGTTCACGGGAGGATTCGAGAACGTGATCCTGGCCGTCCGGGGGGTCGTCCGCTCCAGGCGGATCGTGCTGGGCTGGCTCATGGCGTGGTTTCCGTTTCGTGTTTCGTAGGGGGCTTGGGCCTGCGTGGCCGTGATCGCGTTCGGCGACCACGGAGCTGTCGCGCCTGGTGGGGTGAGGGTGTCGTCGGCTTGTCACTCGCAGCCGCGTCGGCTGGGCCGGCCCCGCCTGCACCTGTGCGGCATGGTGTGGGCTCCGTTCGTTCGGGCCATGGCGAGCCGGCGCTCGGTCCCCACCATTTACCTTATGATCGTAATACAATAGGCCGGAAAACGCCCGCCGGGCAAGACCCGGCATGCGGGGCGAGCCACCGGCCGGCCGTATCGCATGGATGGCCGACCGGCGAACCGCAGCCGTCGAGACCGTCCGGCGGCGTTCGAGAGTGGGAAGGGCCAGGCGGTCAGGCGGGCGGGGGAGATCCTCGCTTCCGGGCGAGGCCGCCGCCGAGGTCTTTGCGGAGGGAGGGGAGGGCGGGGGTGACGATCAGGTCGCCGAGCGCGGTGATGACTCCGGCCATGCCGGTGATGACCGCGGCCCCGACGGCACTGCCTCCCGAACCGGTTGCTTGTGATGCTGTGTCAGGACGTTCCCTTGGCGGACGCGCCTGGCGGTTGGTCGGCGGGGGCGGGTGCTCCTCAGGGGAGCTGCGGGTAGAGCACCGAGACGCCCCCGGACAGGGCTGCCTGTGCCTGGCGGGCCGCGTTGTCGGCGAGGATCTCGTAGGCGCCGGCGGCGATGCCGTCCACGGCGATGCGCGCGATGTCGGCCGGGTCGGACTTGGCCGCGTCGACGGTACGGACCATGTCGGTGTCCATGTAGCCCACATGCAGACCGGCCACGCGGATGCCCTGGTCGGCCAGTTGCACGCGCAGGGTGTTGGTGAGCGACCACTCCGCGGACTTGGCGGCGCAGTAGGCGCCGAACTCCGGGAAGCTGACCCAGGACAGCCCGGACAGGACGTTCAGCATGGCCCCGCCGCCGTTGGCCGCGATCTGGGGCGCGAAGGCGCGGGCCACCGTCAGGGTGCCGAGGTAGTGGGTGTTCATCTCCAGGCGGATGTCGTCCAGGTCGGCGGTGAGCAGGTCGGCGCCGGTGGAGGAGCCCGCGTTGTTGACCAGGATGGTCACGTCGCCGGTGGCCTTGGCGGCGGCCGCGACGGAGGCGGGGTCGGTGATGTCGAGTGCGATCGGCTTGGCGCCGGGCAGGTCGACCTGGTCGGGGTTGCGGGCGCCGGCATACACGGTGGCGCCACGGCTGAGCAGTTCGGCGGCGAGGGCCCGGCCGAAGCCCCGGTTCGCTCCGGTGACAAGGGCGGTGCTGGCGGAGAGGTCCATGAAGGTTCCCGGTGAAGTGGAGAGGAGATGACCAGAGCGCTGATGGCGTGACCCGACGCGGTCCAAGTCGATTAAATTACGATCGTAATAGTAAGCAGGCTGAGTCAGTGATCGCAACCGATCCGTCTGGTGAACGACGCTGGCGCCGGGCCCCTTGCCGGAGCACTGTCAAGGAGCTGATCGATGCGGGCAAGGCCAGGTACTTCGGCCTGAGCGAGACCGGCCCGCAGACCGTCCGCGGGGCGCAGGCGGTGCGGCCGGTCTCCGTCCTTCAGGCCGGTACTCCTGTCCGAGCGGAACGTCGAGCAGCTCTTCCCGGTCCTCGACGAACTGGGCGCCGGCTTCGTCGCCTACTCGTCTCTCGGCCGCGGCTGCGTCACCGGCACCGCCACACCCGCCGGCGAACGCGACGGAGCCGACATGCGCAACGTCGACCCCCGCTGGCGGCCCGGCGACGTCGAGAAGAACGGCCAGGCCGTGGGCAAGCTCGGCGACCTGGCCGCGACCAAGGGCATCACCGTCTCCCAGCTGGCCCGCCAGCGCCGTCGACGCCCCTCTGACCAGGGGCGACCTCGCAACGATCGACGAGATCCTGCCGCACGGCGGCTTCGGCGCCCGCTACTCCGAGGACCACGCGCCCGTCTGGATCTGAATCCGCGCCGGGACCCGAGCCGCCCACAGGCATCGGCAGAACTCCTCTCGTAAGCCCTATCTGACCTGCTGTCACCTGTCCCCGCATCTCGGGGGAACCTCACCCGCTCCCCGACCTTCGGGTTGGCACCAGGTGCCGGGCATGCCTTCGGCGGTGGTGACCAGGTAGAGCCGGAACGCCCAGAAGGTGCGGGAGTGACTGCGGCGGTAGCCGTATCCGGCGTGACCGGCCAGGCCGGAGCGCTTGACCGTCTCGCGGGAGGCGGCTCAGGGCAGCGGCGTGGAGTCGATCAGCCGGAGGCTGTCATGCCAGGTCGGCACCTGCCGGGCCGGCGTCTCTGTCACCGGACTGATCATCCGCCCGGCGGCGTTGAGACGCTTGTTGTAGGCGGGCTGCTGCAGGTAGCGGAAGAGGTCCCCAGCCGGGCATGGGCAAAGCGAATCCGTGCGCGCCCTGGAGGAGGGGGACTGCCAGGTCCGGCGCGCGGTGGGTGCAGCCGGTCGACGGTGGGGTGGACATGCCGCAGTCGGCGTAATGGCCCCGTACGGCCGCTGTGCGGCGGCACTCTGTACGCACTGTGTTCGAGAGGGACACCGTGCCCGTCGCCGGATACGCGGGAGTGGCAGCTCAGGGACGCTGGGGGGAGGGTGGGGTCATGGCGGAAGGCGGCCGGAAGCCTCGTCGGAGCGTGCCCGACCGGTCGGAAGGATTCGGTGAGCGGCTGCTGGGCCTGTTGCTGGACCGGGCTCACGAGATGCCGCCGCAGCTGATCGCTCCACTGGTCGCGCAGGAGGTGGCCAAGATCGGCGGCCGTGAGGTGTCGATCCTGCTGCAGGACTACGGGCAGGAACTGCTGGCGCCGCTGCCGGGCAGGGGACTGCTGGTCGGCGGGCCTGAGCCGATCGGCGACTCTCCCGCGGGCCGGGCGTTCCTCAACGCGACCGCTGTCGAGGTCCGGCAGGCGGGCGGCGTCCGGATGTATCTGCCTCTGCTGGACGGCAGCGACCAGGTGGGGGTAATGGCCGTCACCCTGGACACCGTCGACGACGACGACCGGCGCCTGCTGGGCAGGCTCGCCGGGCTGGTCGCCGACATCATCGTCACCAAGCACAGCTACACCGACCAGTTCTTCCAGGCCAGACGCCGCGAACCCATGAGCGTCGCGGCGGAGATGCAGTGGTCCCTGCTGCCGCCGCTGGCGATGTCGGTTCCGCAGGTCGCGGTCGCCGGGATCCTGGAACCCGCCTACAACATCGCCGGTGACAGCTTCGACTACGCCCTCAACGACACGATCCTGCACGCCGCCGTGTTCGACGCGATGGGCCACGGCCTGGAGGCCGCCACGATGGCGACCGTCGCCGTCGGCGCCTACCGCCACGCCCGGCGCGCCTTGGTCGACCTGTCCGAGAAGTACATCTTCATGGACCAGGCCATCTCCCAGATGTTCGGGCCCGAACGCTTCGTCACGGCTCAGATGATGCATCTGGACATCGTGGAGGGCAGTCTGCTGTGGGTGAACGCGGGCCACCCGGCTCCGCTGCTGATCCGCGACCGTCAGGTCGTGGAGCGGCTGGAGAGCGCGACCACCCTGCCGGTCGGCTTCGGCGGACAACGACCCAAGATCAGCGGGCGACAGCTCCGGCGCGGTGATCGCGTGCTGTTCTACACCGACGGCGTCATCGAGGAGCGCAACCTCGCCGGAGAGACCTTCGGCGAGGACCGTCTCATCAACTGCATCAACAGCATGCAGCCGGTAGAAGAGGGACTGCGCGGAGAGCTTCGCCGGCTCTCCCACACCCTCAAGGGAGAACGAGGCGGGCACACCAGCGACGACGCGACGCTCTTCCTGGTCGAGTGGCGCGGAGGTACTGCCGACTACCTGACCGTCCTGGCCTGAGCTTGTCCAAACACCCGAGCGCGGACTCGAAGCAGCGATGCGCAAGACCGCCGGACCCAGGTCTTCGGCATGGCTGTGAGCTTGTCGCCGTCTGATGGCTCAACCCACCCCAGCCGCGTCACTAACCTGCCCGAACGGCACACCTAGCCACTTGCCCCTGAAGAAGTCTCGTGCTGCCTCTGGGCAGAGCTGGGTTGCGTCCTGACAAGTGGTGTACGGGTTCGACCTGATCCGTCGGGTGCCGCAAAAGCTGCGTGCGGCCGCCCCCGGCACGGCGTTGGCTGCGCCCCGGTGCCAAGGTCGTGGTGGTGCTGACCGCAGACGGAGAGGCGGCCGTCCTCGGCCGCACAGCCGACGGCTGCGGTCGCACGACGGGTGTCCCCTGGGACCCGGCGGTAGTAACGAGCAGCAGCGCCGTGGCCGTACGCCGTTCTCCGTACGGCGGGAGGGGGCCAGGGCCCGGGGCAGGAGCGGCAGGCCGGGCCGGTGGTTGTCGCGGTTCCACGAGAGCCGGTCCGTCGGTGGTGGTCGAAGGGCGGTCCGTGAACGGAGAGGTATCAGACCGAACTGCTCGTCGTGCACCACCGGGTGCTCGGCCGGCTAGAAGCCGTGGGTATGTCCGGCACTGGTGAAGTCCGACCGCCCCGGAAGGGCGACGAGGAACTCGTCGCCCTTGAAATCCTCGGAAAGCAGTACGGGCACCTGGCGTGCCGTCAAAGCCCTGCAGCCCAGCCGTTGTAGTTCAACCACGACGGGGTACCCCTGGCGGCTGATCGGAACGGCCACGTCCCCTCCTTTGGCCGCATGACTGATGACATGAGTGCACCAGCATGGTGGATCTTCGTGGAGGCGGGAGTCACTCCGCACACGTACGCCGCTGCCGGCGCACGCAAGAACGTGGCTCCGGCAAGGTGTCGCAGGCGGAGATCATCTCCCCGGGGTCGATCCGGCCCTCGTGACCGCTCAGCAGCAGCGCATGATGCAGTCAGCCCCGAGCGCTCGGCGTCAGGCGGACTGCCGCGGTGTCTGCTCGCCGGCTGCGGGCACGGGCGCGTCGGGGGCGGAGTAGAAGACGGCAGTGCCCTGCTTGGTGCGCTGGGCCTGGCTCTTGGCCACGAGGCCTTCCAGCGTCGTGCGCACCACGGTGGTCTTCACCGCGCGCTCGGGATGCAGCTGTCCCAGCGCGGTGGTGATCTCGGCAGCCGAGCGGGGCTCTGCCTGCCCGGCCAGGTGTTCCCGTACGAGGTCCACCAGCTTGGGCAGAGCAGGCGGCTGGGCATCCGCCGCAGCCGCGGTGGCGGCGGTCTTCTTGCTGGTGCGCTTCTTCGCCGGGGCGGGCTTCTTATCCTTTGCCTGCTTGGCCGCACCGGATGCTGCCGTGGCCTTCTTGCGGGGAGCGGGTACCGCCGTGACGGGCTCGGCGGCAGGCGCATCGGGCGCCGCCGGGACACCGAGAGCCTGCTGGAGGCTCACCAGGACGGTGTGATCGTGCCGCACGGCGGCCAGCTGCTCCTGCAGCGCTTCGATCTCACCGCTGAGGCGTTCCTGCTCCTTCAGGTTGCGTTCCAGATCGCCTGCGACCTGGGCGCTGTAGTGGGAGGTCAACCCGGCTGTCGGGGTGGCGGTTTCGGACATGATGCTCACAGCCTTCCTGTGTGCCGCGGCCGATGAGCGGCGAGCCCATGGCGTACACGACGTCGATGGTTCGTGCTCTCCCGCCTGCTGTCGTGGTGGCAGCGGCAGTTACTGGCGCACATGTTTGTTGTAGCGATGGTACGGAAGACGGCCGCGTTGTTCTCTGTCATGCGGCTGAGAGCTGATGTGTGAGGCCCGGCAGGGTCGCGGATCAGGGCGCAGGCCTGTGTGCGGGACGCAGACGAGTGCGTCCGGTTGGGGGTCAGAGGGCAGGTTCGAAGACGTAGGTGAAGGATCCGGTGGCGGTGCCGCCGGGGGTGGTGACGGTGATGTCGACGGTGCCTTCCTGTCCGCTGGGCGGGGAGGTGGCGATGAGCGTGGTGTCGGAGACGGCGGTGAAGGTGGCGGGGACGCCGTTGAAGGTGACCTGGTCGGTGGCGGCCAGCCCGGTGCCGGTGATGCTGACGTCGGTACCGCCGGTGGTGGGGCCCGTGCCGGGGCTGACGCCGGTGACGGCGGGTGTGCCGAGGTAGGTGTAGAGCGGGCCCTCGGCGCGCCCGCCGGGGGTGAACACGGTGATGGTGACGCCGCCCGCGACAGGAGCCCCGACACCGGCCGGTGTCCTGACGGCCAGATGCGTGTCGGAGACCTTCTGGATGACGGCCCGGCGGGGCCCGAAGTACACGTCGGTGGCTCCGGCCAGGTCGCGGCCGGTGATGGTGATCTCCTGGTCGCTGCCGGCGAGGGGGCCCGCGGCGGGGCTGATGCCGGTGAGGGCGGGAAGGGGCCGGTAGTAGAAGGTTCCGAGGATTCCGGTGCCGCCCGCGGTGGTGACCGTCACCGGGACGGCGCCGCTTCCGGCAGGGGCGGTGACGGTCAGCGAGGTGTCCGTGTTGGCGGTGATGGCGGCCGGGGCAGTGCCGAAACGCACGGAGCTCGCGCCGGCCAGGTGGCGGCCGGTGATCGTCACCCGGGTGCCGCCGGCCGTGGATCCCTGGTCGGGGATCACGGTCGTCGCCATGACGCTCACGCTGCCCGACGCGTTGTCGGTCACGTAGGCGTGTGTCCCGCCGGGGGTGATCGCGATGCAGGTGGGACCGTCTCCGACGTCGATGTTCTCCACGACCGTGTGGGTGGCGGCGTCGATCACGCTCACCGTGTCCGGCTCGCCACGTCTGTAATCGTTCTGTTCAGATTTTCTGACAGTCTGCCCGCGCCGCGCCTCGGGGTCACGTCGCCCTGCCCCGACCGCGTGCGCCGACGAATACGGCCGGCCCGGCTGCCGGCGACCAGGCTGCCGACGCCATCGCCTGGCAGGAACGGCCGCAGCCGTTCCCACTCCGCATCCGTCAAGTCACCCCGCCCCCATCGGGGGTGCGGTCGGCCGGCGTGTTGTCAGCAGTGCCGCAGCCCGTACCTGCTGGGGTCGGCGTCGAACCAGCTGGGAGTGAACACCCAGTCCGCCGGCACGTATCCCTCGCTGCCCTCGCTGATCCAGTCGGGCACCGTGCGGTACCAGGTCGTGTTCCCGCCGCCGTGCAGCCCGCCCGTCGACCAGCAGGTGAAGTAGCTGAACGTCGACTTCAGCAGGCCGTTGAAGGGGCTCTCGTGGAACGGCTCCAGCCGGGTCGGTGCGTCCCCGCGGTTCCCGCACCACAGCCGCCCGTCGTGGGCCCGGACGCCGCACTCGGGCGCCGCCGCAGCCGCTGCCGCTGCCGGAGCCGCCGGAGCCGCCTGCGCGGAGGGTGCGGCCAGAGTTCCGGCCAGCACGGTGGCCAGCGCGGTGGAAAGCATGGCCGCCTTGAGGTGTTTCCCGAACATGGTTCTCCTTCGTTGTCGTTGCATGGAGAGGGCGTGATCGACAGTGGTCGGGCACGCCGTCGGACAGGCCGCCGGACCGGCCGGCGACGGTTGTCGACGCGGTGGCCGGCCGGGCGGCCTCGCGTGGCGGAACGGTTCAGAACCAGCCCGTGCAGACGATGGAGCCGCCCTTGCCGTTGGTGCCGCAGGCACGCATCACCAGGCCGTTGTCGTTCCACTGCGGGGTGTACGCGTCACCGCCCGAGGTGACGGTCGTGTAGCCGAGCATCGGCTCCCAGGTGTCCCCGCCGTCGTTGCTGCGATCGACCCAGATCTCGTCACCGATCGTGCCGCCGGTGATACGGCCCCAGGCACAGGCGGTCGTGCTGTTGTAGCGCAGCTCGACGGTACGGCCGAACACGGTCGCGGACCTGGCCGTCCACGCACCGGCGGATTCGGGTGGGGTGCCGTCCCCGCAGGAGGTGTTGGAGGACGCGCCCTCCAGCGTGCCGCCGATTCTCGCGTAGTCCCCGCACGACGGCACACCAGGTGTGATCGCCGGGCCCTGGAGGAAGAGATTGCTGATCCAGCTGCGGTAGTCCGGCAGATACGTCCAGACGTTGTTGACCATGCCGTCCACGGTGACGCGTTCCCCCACGCGCTGGCACAGCGCCCGCACGGCGACCGAAATGCCGTTGCTGACCGACCAGTTGATGCCGCTGCCGGTGGTGGAGTCGTTGCGCAGGTTCGGCTGGCCCCAGGTCTTCACCTGCTTGCCGAGACCGTCGTACTCCCACACCGGGAAGACGCCCGGGACCTCGGGCCGCAGCGAACCCTGGTAGCCGGCCCACGGGATGTCCGAGACGCGGATGACCTCGCCCGACTGGGGCGATTCGAGTCTCTTGCCGTTACCCAGGTAGAGGGCGACGTGGCTGAGTCCCTCGCCGAAGTACATGATGTCGCCCGGCAGCAGCGGAGCCTCGCCCTGCGCCTTGGTGAACCTGGTGTGCGCGTAGCCCGGGTTCTGCCAGGTGGACTGCGTGGTGCGCTCGCTGATGATGTCCTGGCGGGTGGCCTTGTACCAGGCCCAGCGCACGAGGCCGATGCAGTCGAAGCTCCAGTACGTCGGATCGTTGATGGACCTCGGGTCCGTGTCCAGCATGCCCTGGCTGGGTCCGGGCAGTCCTCCGGCGTGGCCGCCGCCCCAGGCGTACATCCAGCCGACGTAGCGGCAGGCGACGTTGACGGCGTCCTGGGCGGCCGTGCTCGCTCCCGCCTTCAGCGGCGCACAGGTGTCGGCGGCCGGTGCGGCCGGTGCGGCGGTGGCCGGTGCCGCCGTCGGCAGAGCCAGACAGGCGACGGCCACGGCGGCGGCGAGCAGCAGCCGCAGCGGCCGGAAGCGGCCGTGCGGTGTTCTGCCGCGGTCATGGACGCGTGGGTTGGCTCTTCTCATGTCGTTCCCCCGTTGTCTCCGGCCATGGTCGGTCGTCGCACAGCCGGCCGGCCGTGTGCCGTCGGCGTGGGTGAAGCACCCACGGCGGTCGGCCCGGCGCCGTGAGAGCTGCCCACAGCAGCCTGCTGGCGGCGCGAGCCTCCTGTCGACGCACCGACGTTGCCCGGCCGAACGGGCAACGGGAAACCCCCGGGAAACCCGGCGAGCAGTGCGGTTGGCCGGCGCCCGTCCGTCGCGGGCGCGCATCCCTGCACCCCGCCGTCCCACCCGGCACGGGACGTCCCCCCGGAGCGCGCCGCGCCCGCCGGGGCCCGTCCCGACCGGGGCCGGCAGATGCGCCCCGGCCTACCTGGCGTCCTGCCGACCCACCATCTCGGTGGGCTCATCGAGTCCGTCAAGGGCCGCCTGAAAGGGCGCACAGCAACAGCACCGGCGCACCGCTCACCCGCTCGCCGGCCGCCCGCGATCCCTGATGATCGCCGCCGCGGCCCACCCGCCGGTCATCGGGCCGGCATCCCTCCGTGGGGACTGTTGACCACGATCGGCAGGGACCCTTCAACGAGGTAGGGGTGCTCGGGAAAGTAGTCGATGTGGAGGTGACCACCGTCCTCGGCGGTGGCCATGCCCTCAAGGTTGGCTGCGAGAATCGCTCTCGCGCCGGGATCGCCGCTGATCACCAGAACCTGCCGCGAGGCGTCCAGTTCGACCCGAACCCCGGGGCCGGAAGACTTCCTGACTTCGACCCCCGCCAAGGTGCCACCGTCCAGTGGCGGCGAGGAGCCGACGAACCCGTCACCCTCGGCCACCGCCCTCGCCAGGGCGGCCAGTTCCTCCGCCGAAGCGGTGAGATCCACTTCGCCGAACACGGGATCGGAAACCAGTCGCACGGGCGGCACTCCTTCACAGGCGGACCCTCATGATGCCGTCACACGTCGTCGGCCCCGCGCCCACCCCGGGCGAGCCGACCGAATACGACCAGGCACATCGGATCCCCTGGGCGGCGCGGAGCCGACCTGGCCGCCGGGTCCCGCACCCGCGTGGACTCCGGCGGGCGGGGCACGGTGTTCGTGGACACCGACGCGACCCGGCCCGCGCCGCGGGCATGGACGGCCCGTGCCTGGAAAGTCCTGCGGGACTGCCGTCTCAAGAGGGACGGCGTTCACCAGGCCATGCGACGTCGTCCTGGATCACCCACGCCACCGTTGCAGGTCAGAAGCACTCTCCGTCGATGTGATGGCCTGGAGTATCAGGCTGGGTGGCTGAGGCTCAGCTGGCGCTGCCGACCAGCTTCCAGGGCTCGTGGTCGGCGTCGGCCCCGGTGCCCGGGGCACTGCCCTTCGTCTCCCACTTGGCCTTCCAGACCTTGCCGTTGCACTTGACCATGGTCTGCTCGATCGGCTGGCTGGCCGGGAGGATCCGGCAGTAGTCCAGCGTCGTGCTGACCCGGTGGAACGTCGAACCGGCCGTCACCTGCCACTGGCCGCCCTGGGCCCGCACCGCCCAGCGCTTCCCCCACAGCCTGGAACACCCGGGCCCGCGCACCCCCGCGCCCGGGATACGAGAGCGGTCCCGGGCACAGCGTCCGCCCCCGGAATCCGCAGTCACGGCGCCCGAATAGGACCACCGGGGCCCGCCCGGCCACCCTGCGGGTAAAGAGCCTTGACGAGGCAGAGAAAATGCGTACCCTTTTGTTCTGCAGGGGCCCGGCAGACCTACCGCCCCTCCGTTGAACCCATGAGATGGCGAACCGCCCGACGGCTCGCCATCTTGTCATTCCAGCAGCGATGAAGTAAGCTGTTTACAGCAACAGACAAGAAATCGAGGCGCGTCCGCGCCCTAGTCCTGGCATACCCCTGCCCGGGCGAGCAGAAGGCTCGTTCCCGGGATTTTTTATACCCAAAATGAGGAGCTGAATTGGATATTTTCGGCATGGTCAAGTGTGAGAGCGCGACGATGGCGGACAGCAGTGAACCCACCCCCGAAAGGGCATCTGACCTGCACTTCTATCGTGAAAAGGAGGAGGTGTCCTCCCGGCTCGATAGCGACGTTCCCGTCTCGTCCCAGAGTGTGGGGGAGCGGGAGGAGCGTTTGGCGCGTCTTCAGGACAGAGCGGCGTGGGTGACTCTCGCGGCAGCGTCAATTCCGCTTTTCCTGGCGCTCCTCGGTCCTTCTCAGGCCACTGAAGAAAAGGTACAGGTCGACGTAACCGTTGTCGTCGTCGAGAACCATGTCGCAGTGAATCCTGAATATGCGGTGAAGGCTCAAATTGAGGAGGAGATGGCGAAGTAACCGAGACGGTCTTTTCTGTAATGTCGCCGGGCGCCGCTCGGCGTTTTTTGTTTGCCTTTTCCCGGGAGAGGCTCCGCAGGCCCCGGGTGCCCGTCCCCGGCCGCGCCTGCGGGGCAGACGGTCCGCGCGGCAGGGCGCCTGCCAGTCCCCCCGAAAGGGAGAGGGCGCTGCCGGCGTCGCGGCGGCCTGGCGCGGCCCCGGCCGCGGACCCGTGCGACCCTCACGCCCGGGCCCCACTGGGATTGCGCCACAAGGCTCTTGACGCCCCGCACGCAGCCCCCGGCTGCCGGGCGCATGTCTGTCTGCCCGTCGGCTGGCCGGTGCGTGACCGTGCGCGGCCTGGTGGCGCCCTCAACACCGTTGCGGCAACAGCTAATCACTCAGATCGAGTTGAGTATCTGCACTCATCTCAGGCACCCCCTTGCACGGCGACTATGGATGCAGCGGAGCAGCCAGGAGCGCTGCCCGGTCCAGCCGACAAAATTTGGAGACTCTCAATGTCGCGACGTATGGCTCTGTCCGCTGCCGCCGGTGCCGTAGTCCTCGCCGGCGCCGGCGCCTTCGCTCTCGCCCACGCCGACGAACAGCCTCCGGCACTGGCCGACAGCACCGCCCGCTACACCGCTCCCGACAAGGACCGCGACGGCACGCTCACCTTCGTCACCGACGTCACCGCGTCCTCGGGCGTCAAGGACGTGAAGGTCCTGGCGTGGCCCGAGAACTCATCCCTCGCCAAGCAGAAGCTGACCACCAAGGACATGGCTGCCGCGGAATCCGCCACCTGCAAGCCCGCCGGCCACGACTCCGCACGCTGCACCTACACACTCACCCTCACCAGCAGCGACGCCGACTCATCCCCCGGCGGCCTCTGGCACATCGCCGTCCTGGCCACCGCCGAGGACGGCTCCACCACCCTGGACAGGGAGGCGGCCGACTTCACGGTCGAATAGCCCGAGAGTTCGTCGGGTTGTGCCTCGGCCGCAGAGGGCCGGGTGCCGTCAGGGCGGCCGGCGCTGCCGGGTGATCGTGGCGGCGATGACGTCGGCGGGTGTGGTGGCCGGGGCGGCTGAGGAGACGGCGCACATCTCCGGTGTGGCCGAGATGCTGTGTCAGGTCCTGAAGACAAGCTGAGCGTGCCTTCGGTGCAGGTCAGTGCGACTTGGAACGGGTGCCGCCATGTCAAGCCGTGACCGGAGGCGATCGCCGCACTCACTGGCCTGCTCGCGCCGGGTGACAGTCTCTCTGAGCGTCGGAAAAGGGGCCAGCACGGCCTCGTCAGGCCTGCCGGGGCGGCGGGTTGCCCGCGGATGGCGATTACGCGTCCTGCACCTGCCCGGCCGTGGCGGACCAACTGGCGAGTAGCTTCAGGCCGTCCTCCGCGGCGGTTTCGGGGGGCGCGCTGTAGACGACAACACTCAGGCCGCTTTCGTCCGGCAGGCTCATGGTCTCCTGATCGAGTTCCAGTTCGCCGACGAGAGGATGATTGAGGCGTTTGGTGCTCTCCCGGAAGACATGCACGTCGTGCGAGCCCCACATCACGCGGAAGGCGTCGCTGCGGGTGGACAGTTCACCGATCAGGTTCGACAGCTCCCGGTCGTAGGGGTTTTTCCCCGCCTCGATGCGCAGCGCGCCCACGGCGAAGCGAGCCATGCGCTCCCAGTCGGTGTAGAACCGCCTGGCCGCGGAGTTGAAGAACGCGAACCGGGCGACGTTCGCCCCGCATGTCGGGTCGGCATACATCTCCGAGTACAGGGCCCGGCCCAACGAGTTGGCGGCCAGCGCATCGAGGCGGTTGTTCATCACGTACGCCGGCAGCTCCGGCATGCCATCGACGATCCGCGCCACACTCGGCCGCACCGTCGATCGGCTTTCTGGCCGCGGTACCCGCGTTCGCGGCGCCGGTCCGGCAGCGCGGGCGAGGTCGTACAGGTACATGCGCTCGGTGGCGTCCAGCCGCAAGGCGCGGGCGAGGGCGTCGAGCACACTGTCGGAGACCCCCTGGAGGCTGCCGCGCTCCAGGCGCGTGTAGTACTCGACGCTCACGCCGGCGAGTGCGGCGACCTCCCCCCTGCGCAGCCCGGACACCCGGCGCCGACCGTACGTCGGCAGACCGGCCTGCTCCGGGGTGATCTTGTCGCGTCGGGAGCGGAGGAATGCGCTGACTGCGTCCCGGTTGTCCATGAGACCAGGGTAGGCAGGCTGCGCGACAGATGAGGGGCCCTGCCAGTACCCCTCACAGCAAGAACTCCCCCGTCACGCCCGTCTCGCGTTGCATGGTCCGTGCCCCGATCCCCCGGGGCCCGACCGGCGCGAGGACGCACGCGCCCCGGTCGGCAGCACCTGAACACTGATGAGGACCCACCAGATGAGCAACCAGATCGAGACGGTGACGGAGAGCCCCGCGGATGTCGTGCGAGGGCTGTATGACGCGTTGACCAAAGGCGACGTGCCGGGTGTCCTGGCCAAGCTCGCCCCCGAGGTGATCGTCGATGAGCCGGACCAGCTCCCCTACGGCGGCGTGCACCAGGGCCGCGAGGTGTTCGTGCAGTCGATCCTCGGCACGATGATGGCCCACGCCAACGTCGCCATTACCGACGCCGAGGTGTTCGAGGGCCCGGCGGGCGTCATCGGAACGCTCACCGGAACGCTCACAGCCCACACCACCGGCGAGAAGTTCCCGCTGACCATGGTCGAGATCCACCAGGTCGAGGACGGCATGGTCCGCAAGATCGACGTCTACACCAAGAACCCCCACGAACTCGCCGCGTTCTACACACGCGCCGAAGCGGGCACCCGCTGACCACGACACTCGTCGGGCCTTCCAGCGGTGCACGCGGAGACCCGCTGCGCTGAGGCCATCGGGTGGTCGGCAGCCATCCGCACCCGTCGTACGGGGTGCAGGCATGCGCAGGGACGGAGTGCCCCGGCTACGGCTGGTCGTGACCACCGACGACGACTCGGGGCCGCGCTTGGATCGCGGGTGCGATGGCCCGCTGATGCCTCCGGCGAAGGCCACGGCGGTCTTCTGTCCGTCCGCTTGCCGGCCGCGGCACCGGCGGCGGATGCGGCGGACGCGGACGAGGACCCAGGCGACCCAGGGCGGTGGGACGTCCAACTGTCCTGAGTGCGGGCCGTCCTGGACGGTCGGGATTGAACGTCCTGCCTCGGCAACCCACTGCTCTGCTGCCTCCCGCCTGCCGCAAACGGGCCAGGCACGGCCAGCGCGCGGCGGACGCCGGATCGTGAGCCCGCATATACGGCGGCTGTCACAGTGCCTCACGGTGGGGCCGTGCGCCCCGACGCTTTCCTGGCGCCGGTCGGATGGTGCGAAGCGACGGCGTCACCGGAGGACAGCCCGTGCAGGTAGAGCGGGGGAAGGGGCTCGCTGATCCTCGGCGACTTCCGGCACCAGGGGGCCAGGATCTGCGACGAGAACCGCTTGCGCTCGCCGGCACCCGACTGATGTCCCGGCGGAGGTCGCCGACTACCTCGCCAACAGCTCGACATCGAGGACGCCTCCACGGCCGCCGGGCCCATCCCGGTCAAGGCGCCGCGCGTGAACGACAAGCGTGTCGACGCGCCCGAAAGTCCAGGCTTCGGCGGTGGAGGACCGACGTCGACGCCATGTGAGCGGAATGCTGACGAAGGCGGTCAGGCGCGTCACGCGACGGTCATCTGGCCAGCGGAGGACGTTCCCCGGAGAGGGATGACCTTGCGACTGATTCTGAGCTCACGGAAAAGGAGACATCCGATGATTCACGACGAAGGGAGGGCCGCGATAAGTCCCTAATCGACCGCTTTGCTGAAGGTGTGTTGGGTATGTCGTGGTGTGCCTGAGGGGGCGTCAGGTCACGAATCCGAGAAATCATCGGAGGGATCTTGCCGGTCTTGGTTACTTGGCCCTAACGTCCTCGCCACGTATCGAGACATCCGATGACAGGCCCCCTCCTTGAGAAGAGCGCTTGCATGAAGTCCCACCATCTGCGTGTCGTTGCCGTCGTTGCCGGAGCCGTACTGCTTGCAGGAGCCGCCACGGCGTGCAACCGCGGCAGCGACACCGCCGACAAGCCCACGATCGGCATCGACCTGCCGCGTGCCGACTCCGACTTCTGGAACTCCTATTCCCGGTACATGAGGCGAGAGGCCTCCGCCCTGGACATCGACACCTTGCCGACCAGCAACTCCCGAAACGACGTCACCAAGTTGGCGGCGAATGCCCAGGCCTTCGAGTCCATTGGCGCCGATGCCATCATCATGGCACCGCAGGACACCGGTGCCATCGCCTCCACTCTCGACCAACTGGCGAGCAAGCACATCCCGGTGGTGAGTGTGGACACTCGGCCCGACAGGGGCAAGGTCTACATGGTGGTGCGGGCTGACAACAGGGCCTACGGCACCAAGGCCTGCGAGTTCCTCGGCAAGCAACTCGGCGGCAAGGGCAAGGTTGCCGAACTCCAGGGTGCGCTGGATTCCATCAACGGGCGTGACCGCTCGGAGGCGTTCGCCGCCTGCATGAAGAGGAACTTCCCCGACATCACCGTCTACCCCCTGCCCACCGACTGGGACGGCTCGGTCGCCTTCAACAAACTGCAGACCCTGCTGGCTCAGCACCCGGACATCAAGGGCATCTACATGCAGGCGGGCGGTGTCTTTCTGCAGCCAACCCTGTCCCTGCTCGAGCAGAAGGGCCTGCTCAAGCCTGCGGGCACCGCGGGGCACGTCGTGATTGTCTCGAACGACGGCATCCCGCAGGAGTTTGCCGCGATCCGCAGGGGTGACATCGACGCCACCGTCTCACAACCCGCTGATCTCTACGCCAAGTACGCTCTCTACTACGCCAAAGCGGCGGCGTCGGGCAGGACGTTCAAGGCCGGGCCCACGAAGCACGGTTCCACCATCGTCCAGCTGCCCAACGGGCTGGAGGATCAGCTGCCCGCGCCACTGGTGACCAAGGCGAACGTGGATGACAGCTCCCTGTGGGGCAACAACATCCCCCAATGATCCGCGGCCCGCGCTCCGACTCCCACGAGCGTGCAGCCGATACATCCAACGCTCACGGAACTTGCGCCAGACCCCAGATCAAACCGTTGATGCCACAGGTTGGGAGCCAGCGCGGCGACGACCGCACCCGTAGCAACCGCTTCAGCGCTGAACACTTCGCGAAGAACCCGCTGCAGACGGTCGCGAGCTGGCAGGTCGGCAACGACGAAAGGCGGATCAGCGGGCCGGCTCAGACGTGCCTCGCGCCTGGTCGCGGCCGGCGACCACCAGGTATCCATCGCTCTCGGGGTCGAAGGTGGTGGACTGCACCGTGAGCCCGACACTCCGCAACTGCGTTACGAGGTCCTCGTACCGGTAGGGCCAGATGGACAACCGCTCCGAGCAGGCTCGCACTGCCCCATCCGGCTCGATCTGGGCGACCACGATCTCGAGGAAGTGTTCCTGCTCCCAGCGCTGCTCGATCTGCCAGTAGTAGCTGACGACCGCATCGCGGTCGTTGCGGCGGATGAGTCGATCGCGGACGTCTACCCGTGAGCCGGCGGAGCGCACGAGCTCCCAGTTGCGTGACGTGAGCACGAGGCGTCCGCCCGGATTCAGCAGCCGCGACATCGCTTCCAGGGCGGTCAGGCGCCCGGCTGCGCCCTCAGCGTGCCCGAGCGAGTTGCCGACGCAGAACACCAGGTCGAACGTGGAGTCCTCCAGGTGGTCGGGCAGTTCGTCCCAGCTCGCGCGGAGGGCTCGAAGCGAGACACCCTGCTCGTCGGCGGCTTTCTCGGTCCGGCGAACCATCCCATTGCTGGCGTCTGCGGCGACCACGTCAAGGCCAAGACTCGCGAGACCGACGGCGAGCTGGCCGGTTCCACACGCGCAGTCGAGGACGCGCGCGTTGGGCGGCAGAGAGCCCACGACATCGCTGTAGTAAACCGCGGCTGCCTGGGCGGGGGTCAACCTGTCGTCCCCGATCAGCCACTCGTATACGTCGGAAAGCGCCCCATAACCAGCCACCGCGATACCTCCATCACTCGACGACACGCGGGCTGGACCGCGCCTGCGATTCGGGCCTTGCGCCTCGCACTGTGCCGGGCCGCGTCAGCGAAGCATCGAGCAGGACCCAACCACTTCCGGCCGCTGAGACTCCACCGGATTTCGTGGGAAACCGTGAGGTTCCCCCGAGATGCGGGGAAAGGTGACAGCAGGTCAGATGGGTCTCATGAGAGGAGCCCAGACGATGCCTGCCCCGGGGGCCCACGGCCAGCGGATCTTCGACTGGGCACGCGTCGAAGTGAGGCCCTGGCACCGCGAGGACCGCCGGCACTGGGTCCTCGCCCGCCGCAGTGTCAGCAGGCCCGATCAGATCTCCTACTGCCCCGCCGGCACGACGCTGGACGAGCTGATCCGCATTGCCGGCAGCCGATGGGCCGTGGAGGAATGCTTCCAGACCGCCAAGCAGAATGCGGCCTCGACAACTACCAGGTCCGCCGCTACCCCGGCTGGCACCGCCACATGACCCTGGCCATCGCCGCCCACGCCTGTCTGACGGTCCTGCGGGCACGGCAGCTGGACACGGAAAAGCAGAAACGGATCCTCCCAGCTCATCCACCTCAGCCTCGCCGAAATCCGACGCCTGATCCACCGCCTCACCAACCGCCGCCCCACCCCGGTCGACCACATCCTGCACTGGTCACACTGGCGTCGCCGACGCCAGCACCAGGTGCGCATCAGCCACTACAAACGACGCGGACACAGTCCCTGAATTCCGCTTCGACCTGCACCCTTGTCCCTGGGTTCTCCGGTGACCCGCACGAAGACCGCCGACGAGGGAGTGTAAATCTAACGGCGGATCCGACGATCATGGGAGAGACGTCAAGTGACTGACACCGCCGTGGAGTTGGAGACCGTGGAGCCTGTCGAGAGTGCCCGGTTGGGGCAGCCTGAGCCCGTGTCGGATGAGCAGTTGGTCGCGATGCTGGTGGAGCGGGCCCGGTCGGAGGGACTGCAGTTGACCGGGCAGGGTGGGCTGCTGCAGCAGCTGACCAAGCGGGTCCTGGAATCGGCCCTGGAAGGTGAGATCACCGATCACCTCGGCTATGAGAAGCACGATGCCGGCGGCCGGGGCAGCGGCAACTCCCGCAACGGGAGCCGGGCCAAGACGGTGCTGACCGACGTCGGCCCGGTCGAGGTCAAAGTCCCGCGTGACACCTCGGGCACGTTCGAGCCGCAGATCGTCAAGAAGCGGCAGCGGCGGCTGACGGGAGTGGACGAGATGGTCCTGTCGCTCTCGGCGAAGGGCCTCACCCATGGGGAGATCGCCGCTCACCTGGCCGAGGTCTACGGGGCGGAGGTCTCCAAGCAGACCATCTCCACCATCACCGACAAGGTCATGGACGGCATGGCGGAATGGCAGAGCCGTCCTCTCGACCGCGTTTACCCCGTTTTGTTCGTCGATGCCATCAACGTCAAGATCAGGGACGGGAAGGTCGCGAACCGTCCCATCTACGTGGTGATGGCGGTGACCGTGGACGGCACCCGCGACATCCTCGGCATCTGGGCCGGCGACGGCGGCGAGGGCGCCAAGTACTGGCTGCACGTGTTCACCGAGCTGAAGAACCGCGGCCTGGACGACGTGCTCATGCTGGTCTGCGACGGGCTCAAGGGCCTTCCCGATGCGGTGGAGGCCGTCTGGCCTCGCACGATTGTCCAGACGTGCGTCGTTCACCTGCTGCGCAATTCGTTCCGTTACGCCGCCCGCCAGGACTGGGACAAGGTCGCAGGGGCCCTCAAACCCGTCTACACCGCACCCAGCGAGGACGCCGCGACGGAGCGGTTCCTGGAGTTCCAGGAAGCGTGGGGCCGGAAGTATCCGGCGATCGTGAAGCTGTGGTCGGACGCCTGGGCCGAGTTCGTGCCCTTCCTCTCCTTCGACGTCGAGATCCGCAAGGTCATCTGCAGCACGAACGCGATCGAAAGCGTCAACGCCCGCATCCGCAGGTCCGTCCGTGCCCGCGGCCACTTCCCCAACGAGGCCGCCGCCCTCAAGTGCATCTACATGGCCCTGATGAGCCTGGACCCCACGGGCAAGGGCCGCAAGCGGTGGACCATGCGCTGGAAAGCACCCCTGAATGCGTTCCAGATCGCCTTCGAGGGTCGCCTGACCCCGAGCAACAACTGATCACTCAACAACCAAGATCAGCCGTTAAATTGACACACCCGCCGACGATTCCGCCGTCGGCGGCGACCGGCAACGGCAGAAGCCGTCGTGCGTCTACCGTGAGTGACGGCGGGCCGTGATCGAGTCCTGAGGTTGTGCGCAGTTTCGTGCTGGTCAGGGCGCCTGCTCCTACGGCGGAAGCACGGTGACGTGTGCACACCGAGCCTGCTCTTTTCAGGGCTTCGGGTCGGTGGTGTGGGTGTGTCGGTGGTGGGCGTAGTCGCCGGTGTGCTCTTCGGCCCAGTCCTGCAGGTGTTGCAGTGCGGCGGTGGCGCCGCGGGCGAGGTCGGTCAGGGCGTACTGCACCGTCGGTGGGCGGCCGGTGTGCACGGTACGGGTGATCAGTCCACCGGCTTCGAGGTCGCGCAGGGTCTGCGCGAGCATCTTGTCGCTGACACCGCCGGCCCGCCGGCGCAGCTCGGACCAGCGTTGCGGGCCCGCCACGAGATCCACCAGGACCAGGGCGGCCCACCGGGCGGTGACCAGGTCGAACAGCTGCCTGCCGGGGCAGGCGGGATCACGGACGTTGCCTCGCGTGCTTTCCTGCACGTGCTCACCTCACCTAAAGGTATGTACTTCCCAGCAGAAAGTAACTCGGTCAGAGTGAGGGAGCCAACCGCTGATCGTCAAGGAGTACCTGTGGTAATCGACGATGCCGTGACCCGCGCCGCGAACACCGTGACGGTGCTCGGCGGCCCTACCGCGCTGATCCACCTGGCCGGCTGGACGCTGCTGACCGACCCGACCTTCGACGCCGCCGGCACCGAATACCAGGACGGCCCGGTCCTGGTACGCAAGACCGCCGACCCGGCGCTGAAGCCCGCACAACTGCCCGCTCTCGACGCCGCCCTGGTCAGCCACACCGGGCATCAGGACAACCTCGACGCCACCGGGCGTACGGTGGCCTCCGGTGCCTCGGAGGTGTTCACCACCGTCGCCGGCGCCGCCGATCTAGGGGGCGCAGCCGTCGGCCTGGAGCCCTGGCAGACCCGGACCCTGTCGACGCCGGGCCGCACGCCGCTGAACATCACCGCGGTCCCCGCCCGTCACGGGCCGGTGGGCACCGAGGCCATCACCGGTCCGGTCACCGGCTTCCTCCTGCACACCGACGACGGCTCGGCACCGAGCGTGTACGTCTCCGGTGACACCGTCGACCTGGACGCGATGAGCGCCCTGGCCGACCGGTACCGCATCGACGTGGCGCTGCTGCACCTGGGCGCGGCCGGCTTCGAGGAGCTCGGTGACATACGACTGTCGCTGACCGCGGTCCAGGCCGTCGAGGCCCGCCGCCTGCTCGGCGATCCCCTCGTGGTGGCTGTGCACGCCGAGGGCTGGGCGCACTACACCGAAGACCGCAGCCACGTCCAGCAGACCTTCGACGCCGCCGGCGTCCCGCTGCACTGGCCCACCCCCGGCGAGCCCGTCACCCTGCCGGACCCGCACACCCGCTGACACCTCACCCAGTGCCGGTGGCGCACCGGCCCGCTCCTTCCACGCCGCCGCAGACGCAGGAGCGGCTGCGGTCACCGCACTGCATGAGGGCCTCGCCATCGTGCCGGACGAGATCATCAGCGCGCATGACAGCGCCCAGCAGCTTCTGGGGCTGACGCCGCCCGTCACCGGTCAATGGCTCACGCAGATCGGCCTGTAGCGGACCCGCCCGTCCGCAACGAAGAAACGAAATGGAAAGAACATGACACCGGAAGCCGTGCACGAGCGCTTCGCCCAGTACCTCAAAGACCAGGACCTCGACGGACTGGGTTCCCTGTTCGCCGAAGACGCCATGTTCGTACCGGGACCGGGACAGCAGCCGGTCTACGGCAGGGAAAGCATCAAGGAAGCGCTCAAGGTCTACCTCGCCTTGCCCAGCACCATGGAGGTGGTGGCCACGTCGGTCCATCAGAACGGCGACCTGGCGATGGTCCAGCCGTCCTGGCGGATCACGAGCGAGGGCGGCATCGTGGAAGGAAAGGCGGTCGAGGTGATGAGGAGGACGAGCGAGGGGGACTGGGTCTACATCATCGACAACCCCTACGGCGTCTGATTCTCGTCATCCCGGCATCACCGTCGGGCGACGGAACCTCGTCACGGCAGCGGCGGCCGTATCCACGTTCTCGATGCGGCCGCCGCTTGCTTTCCGGCGTCGGTGACTCGGTCATGATCCGGTGTGGTCCGGGCGCGGTTGGCCGGTGAGGGTGAGCAGGTCTTCGACGTGGCGTTGTGCGGTGAAGGCTCCACTGCGGGCGGCGAACAGGTCGGTGCCAGCGAAGTCCACGCGGGCACCGGCTGTCACGGCACCGAGGAAAGCGGTGCCGGCGAACCGCCGGTACAGCAGTGCCTCGTCGGTGCCGACCGGGGTCCGGAGTCAGGCCGGTAAGCGCGGTGCGGACGCGGTCCGCCGTCGCCGCCGCGAACCTCGACGCAGTGGGCCGTTGGCACTGGACAACGGACAACAACAAACCCTGTCCATAACTTGGTTTCGTACGCCCACGACGGGCCTGTCGGCAGCTGTGTCACGGGCCGCGCGAGGGCGACGTCCACGGGCCACTCCACACCATCAGCCTGCGCCTTCGGGACACCGGCCGCCTGCTGGCGTACTCCCGCACGGCCGACAGGCGGCCCGGGCGGCACAGCTTCTGCGTACAGCCGTCCCGCCGCACGGCGCGAGCCCGGCCGCGCTATGCGACCGGGCTCTGAAGTGGTCTTGGGTGTTCTCGACTTTCTGCTGAGCGAACCGCCCGGCTGTCATCACCCACATGGGTGGTGCCTGCTCACACCGCGGCGGCCTCCATCTCCTGCTGCCTGGCGAAGCTCTTGCGGTAGGGCCAGCGTTGTCGGTCAGGACCCGCTCGACGCGGTCGATGCCCGTGGTCTGGAAGAAGGCCGCGGCCCGGCGCAGGAAGTCTGCGCAGGTGGCGGCCTTCTCGTCGCCGTGGATCTCGCTGTGGGCGAGGCGGGAGTGGTCGTCGACGGCGGAGTGGACGTAGTCGAAGCTCGTCCCGCTGCGGGTGGCCCGGCCTGCTTGGCGGCCCAGCACCTTGTGGCCGCCGCCGTCGGGAATCCGGCCCACCTGACCCAGCCGCCCGCCGGCCTCACTGCTGACCTGGCCCGGCCGGTGGAGGGTCAGTGACCGGCGCCAGCCTTGACCGCTTTCGTGGCGAAGTAGCCGGAGAGCCAGCCGGCGGTGGCCTCCGAGTGGTGCGGCGCCTCGGCGAAGCCGGTGATGGCGAAGCCCGCCGCGATCTGCCCGCCGAGCTGCTCGGTGAGCGTGTGGCTGTACTCCACCGGCGCGTCGAGGCCCCACAGCCGTTCCCGCTCGGCGGGCTCCAGGTGGGTGAGGTCGCTGTAGGGCAGGCGGTGGCGCACCACCAGCTCGCCGCGCGCCTCCAAGGACTCGGCGTCGAAGAGGTAGACGTCCGGGTTGAGGAAGCCGGACAGCAGCGTCCCGCCGGGGCGCAGCACGCGGTGGCACTCGCGCCAGACCGGCGCCAGCTCCGGGATGAACACGTTGGAGACCGGGTGGACGACAAGGTCGAACGAGGCGTCCGGGAACGGGCTCAGGTCGCGCGCGTCGCCGAGCACGGTGCGTAGGTCGAGCCCCTCCCGCGCCGCGACCATCTCGTCCTGCGCAAGCTGGCGGGGCGAGTTATCGAAGACGGTGACCCGCGCGCCCGCCGCGGCCAGCACCGGACCCTGCTGCCCGCCGCCGGAGGCGAGGCAGAGCACGTCGCGACCGGCGATCTCCGGCGGGAACCAGGTCGGGTCGACCGGCTCGTACCCGATCAGGACGATGGACCACTGGCCGGCCCGTGCCTTCGCGATCACCTCGGGGCCGACCGGGCGTGACCACTCGTTGCCCTCCTCCACCTCGCGGTCCCAGGCGAGGCGGTTGTGCGCGACGGGGTCGAGGGGAGTCTGGCTCATACGCCGTACCCTAGTTGCGTGTCGTCGGCGGTGGGAGCGACCGTATCCATCGGGGCCTTCCGCTCGTCGCGGTGACCGGGTTCGCTGTCGCGTAGCCCGTAGTCGCCAGCCCGGGTGGTGAAGAGGTGCATGTGGTAGTTCTCCCAGCCCATCGCGGTCTGGATCGCCAGGTGCAGACGGGCGAGTTCGAGGTCGGCCGGGACCTGCAGCCGTCGCCAGGTCGGCGGGTGGATGTCGGCCAGGGTGACCTTGGTCTGCAGGACGGAGCCAGCGGACATGGCACTCTTCCTTCGCGGCGGCGGGCTCGTCCCCGGTCTGGCGGGGTCGACCGGGCGTGAACCGTTCCAGCTAGTACAAGTGGCGGGACGGGGCCGACGCGCGGCCCGCTCGGCAGGCCGCCGACCGGGCCCTGGCCGAACGGATCCGTGCCGTCCACGCCGACTCCGACGGCGCCTACGGCTCTCCGCGGATCACCGCAGAGCTCCGCGCCGACGGCCGGAAGATCAACGAGAAACGGGTGGCCCGCGTGATGCGCAAGTTCTCCATCCAGGGCATACGCCTGCGCAAACGGGTCCGCACCACGATCCCCGAGCCGTCGGCGATTTCGGTCCCGGACCTGTTCCGGCGGGACTTCACCGCCCCGGCGCCCGGGATCAAGTACATGGGCGACATCACGTATCTCCCCACAGAGGAGGGCGACTTCCTCTATCTCGCGCACCGAACTCGTCTCAGACCACCGCGGATGGCAGCCGCCACCCGCGGTGGTCTGAGCGGCGCGGTGTTCCACTCCCATCACGGCGCCCAGTACACATCGCGTGAATTCGCCGACTGCTCGCCTCAAGCTCGGCCACCCGGGCCTCCAGCTGCCGGATCCGCTCGTCAGAGTCGGCCGACGGTGCCGGCTGTCCTGCCCGGGCCGGAGCAGCACCACCTGACCGGGCGGCCGCGGGGTGACGCCGCGACGATCCCGGTCCCGCAGCACCCACTCACGCAGCGTCGCCCTGTTGATGCCCAGGTCAGCGGCGATGCTCTTGCAGGGCCACGGCATCGGCCTTGAACTCGTCCGAGTAGTCCTTCATCGCCGTCGGCGGTGTTCTCGCTTTCTCCGGATCAAGCAGATCCAGTATCAGCGTGTCCACCGCGCAGGGGGAGGCCCCAGGGTCCGGCGAGCACCCTGTGCCCTTCCCCTCGGCGCGGGTGGTGATCGCGCGCAGGTGATTCGCGCGGGGTGTGTAGGCACGGCAGGCTCGTGCTCCGTGTCACGCGGCCGAGACGGCCCGAGCTCGAATCCGTCAGTGGCTGTAAGAGATCCGGCCCGACCGTACATCTCCCGGTTGACGGCCGTTGATGGACGGAACATGGAGGTGCTGTGAGACGACGACGAACAACCGCCGGGGACTACGGTGACCCGGCCGGACACCGGGCCCTGGAGGCCCTTTACACAGCTCATGCCGATCGGGTCCTGGCGTATCTGATGCACCGTACGGACCGGGAGACAGCACAGGACATCCTGTCGGAGACCTTCGTGCTGGCCTGGCGCAAGTCCGGGGCCGTGCCCGACGATGCCCTGCCATGGCTGCTCGGCTCGGCCCGGCGGCTGCTCGCCAACCGCGTGCGGTCCGACCAGCGGCACCGCGCACTGACCGAGCGCCTGGCGGTGATGGCCGACCGGACGGGGGCCGCGGAGATCGGGGACGCGATCGGGACGCGTGCCGAGGTGGCCGCCGCGCTGTCGGCGCTTTCCGGACAGGACCGGGAGGTACTCGTGCTGAGTGCCTGGTACGGCCTGACGGCCAAGCAGGCGGCCGTCGTCGCGGGCTGCACGGCCACGGCCTTCGCCGTGCGCCTGCACCGGGCGCGCAAAAGGTTCAGGGCAGCGCTGCCCCGCGCAGGACACGCACAGCCCGTCCATGACGCTGTTGCCCAGCCACACCTCACCCAACGGGAGTCAGCATGAAGCAGACCGTCACCAAGCACAGCCAGGCACCCGACCTCGCCGCCGTCCGCGCCCTGCGCCCCACCGGCGACGGCGCTGCAGGCTGGGCAGTGTCCGAAGACGGCCAGAGGGTCCTACGGGAGATCCTGCGCCGCACCGGGCAGCCGCCGGCCGTGGCCGGTTCTGGGCGACGTCGGCATCTGTTCATGGTGGGTACGGTCACAGCCGTCCTCCTCGGGGGCGCCACCACGGCTGCCGTAGCCACATTCGGGCCATGGGGCGAGGGCGGGCGCAATGTCATGTGCGCTCGCACGCTGTCGCCCGAGGCGGACCTGAGTCAGCTGCCACTCAAAGCCATGAAGGATTTCGATCCGCAGGACGCAGCGCGTTCCTGCGCGGCGGCCTGGAACCGGATGTGGAACCAGCCCGCACAGGGCACAGTGCCGCAGACTCCCAAGCCGACCCGGTTCGCGGCCTGCTACTTCCCCAACGCGCAGCCCGGCAGCGGCAAGTCCTCGACCACCGACGGCCAGGGGAAACTCGGCGGGCCCGTGATCTACCCGGCCGACGGCTACCCCACCAAGAGGGCGGCCTGCGCAGCCATCGGTTCCAGGCCCGTGGCAGGCGGTTGAGGCCGGCACCACCGGTTCTGACCGCGGTCGCGTGATGGCTACGTCAGATGCCCATCGCCCACTACGACATAGCCGGCACACCACGCAGACGCGGTCACCACCCCACAGTTGGCCGGTGGTGACAGGCAACCACGCAGTGCCAAGAACAGGCACATCAGTCCTGATCGCGACACGTAGCATGACCCCGCCGAGCTGCGAAAGAGGGGGCCTGTCCTGTGGCTGGTGGGGGTACAGCGATGATCATCCCGTTCCTGGCGTTCGTTCTAGCCATCCCGCTGGCGATGCTGTCCTACGCGGTCGGCAAGAGGACGTCCCGGAAGATGGGCTGGCTGTTCGCCTCGGTCTTGGTCGGCCTGCCCGCTGTGCTGCTGATCGCCCCGCTCATCAGTCGAGGCGGCGCCTCCGAACCGTCGCGTGCCATCATCTACGGGAACCCATACGAGCCCGGCTCGATTGCCGACACCCAATACAAGCGCGGCTACGACTTCGCCGCCGCCCTTGCCAAGCAGGGAGACGACCCGGGATCCGGTATGGCGGACGATGTCTCTCGCTGGTGCACAGACCGGCTGACGCCCTCAGCAGGGTTCAAGGGCAAGGTCACCGAGGCGGTGATGCAGGGCTGCATCGAGGGATCCAATCAGCGCTCCGTATCTCCGTCGAATGCGCCGTAAGACCAACTGGGGGGTTGTGACCGCGTCTCCGTGGTGTGCCAGCCGGATGTCGTAGTGGGCGATGGGCATCTGACGTAGCCATCACGCAACCGCGGTCAGGACCAACCAAGAGGCGCTCAGTCACAACAGCGGCGACCTTTGACCCTCAGTGACGGAAACAGCGATGGGCTCGCCAACTATCGCCGACCAATCTCGCCAACTACGTGGGGTGCAGTTCCTTTCGAGTGACGGCCGCGATCAAGTGGTGAGGTGGTAGTTCCGCTGGTGAGTGCGTCAGGCGGCATGCCGGAAAATCATCCGGCGGGGAACCGCGCCACGTACGGATACTGGGCCGGTGAGTAACGTCATGGCTGAGTACGAAGCGGTTACTGAGCAGTTGATGCGAAGGGTCTACCTCGGCCTGCGTGAGGACAATCTCGACCCTCAGGACGTCGTCGCCCTCGCCTGCGATCTGCTCGACTGGTTCCATTGCACCGACGCCGTCCTGGAGGTTGTCGAGCGGAATCCGGCCGAGGTGCCGCGGGCGGAGATGACCTCCCTGGCCCGGCGCGTCCTGGACGACGTGGGCTTCGATCCCGGCTTCGACCTTGCCCCCGAGCGTTTGGAGACGTTGCGTGCCGCGCTGCGAATCGTGGCCCGCGATCTGCTCACGCGTGGGATCGAGGGCGAACCGGAGATCGAGATCCTGGAGGACTGGTTCCCGGTGGGAGCCGGCGTCCGCCTTGCCGACGGCGAACGGCTCAACTGGGGCGGCCCCGTCCTGCCGAGCATGTGCGACGACCCGGCCACGGCACTGACCAGCCTGACGATCATGATCCAGGAGAGCCTGCTCGAATGGACCTGGCAGGTCTGGCCGGTGTGCCCCCGGCATCACCTCGGCGTCCACGGCTCGGAGCGGGACGGTGCGGCCGTGTGGTGGTGCGCGGGCGATGGCGGACACATACTGGCGCCGGTCGGTGAACTCGCGCGCGCTCTCGGCCGCCGTCGCCCCGGATAGGACCGGCGGTGGGTGCAGTTCGTTTCGGACGACCGCCGGGTCAGGCGGTGGGCACGTAGTTCCGCTGGTCGGGTGCGGGGTAGAGGCGTTCGTGTTCGCGGGCGGCGTGGTAGCGCCAGTAGAGGTCGAGGTCTCCGTTGGACAGGACGGCACGCAATCGCCGTACGGCTTCCGCTCCGTGGAGGCCCCAGCGGGCGCCGGTGATGTCGGGGCGGTCGGCGATCAGGCGGCGGCAGGCGCCCTCGACCGCGCCGGTGGCGATCGGCCAGCCGGCTGCGAGGGCAGCGTCGTAGTGGAGTTGGTCGAGGTGGCCGGTCAGGTAACGGTCGCAGGCGTCGACAGCCTCGCGCCGGGCCGGCGGCAAGTGTTCCCGCTCAGCCTGGCTGGTCATTTCGGCGGCGGTATGGGCAGCCTGACCTGGGAGGATCGCGGTAAGACGGTCGGCGGCCCATGCTTCGGCTTCGGTGGTGCCGGGTTTGTGGAAGGCGTGGGCGGCGGCCCAGACGTACTCGGCGACGTGCACGAAGTCCAGCAGGACGTGGACCGTGACGCCGCGGCGGCCGGTCTCGGCACTGATCAGGTCGAGCTGGTGGCGGGCGCCGTCGACCAGCACGACCCACGGCCGAAGATGCTTCGGGTCACGGGCCTCGGCCTGGCCGAAGGCGTCGGAGATCACCTGCTCGGGCGAGCGGACCAGCGAGGCGGTGCACCACTTGTTCTCGGCCCGCGGTCCCGGACGGGCGGGGCGTTCGCCGCTTCGGCCGCCGGGCGGGTGGATGACGTCGTGCGGACGTCTGGGGGCGGGACGTGTGTCGAAGACGCGGGCCACCGTCGCCATCCGCTTCCGGTTCGGCTTTTCGCCCGGCGCAAGCCGGCCGCGATGACCGGCCGCCGCTTTAGCGGCGGCCTGGCGGGTGGCCTCCCGCAGGGCCTCCGGGCGCATGACCACGCCCTTGCCGTCCACCTGGATCACCAGCGGCATCGTGCGGCTGCACGGGATGGGGATCCGGGTCCGGTAGAAGCCGTCGACATCGACCGCGGCGGCGACCACGAGCTCTTCCAGCCGACGTTTGCCGAGCACGTTCCCGCAGCGGCGCTCGACTGCGTCGTGGGCCTGGTCGAACGAGCCGCGGACGGCTTCGGTCACCGCGAGTCGCCGTGATGCCGGAGGAGATCGACGATGGTGTCTCTCGCGATCGTGACAGGCCGCTGAGCTGGGCGACGATGCCGTCGGTCTGTCATTTGGCGAAGTAGCCGTGAACCGTCTGGTGGGGCGGGAAGTCGTGCGGAAGGTAATGCCTCGCCGTGACCGACCTGAGGGCCCGCCGCCTCGCCGGTGCGTCGACCATCTCCTGGCGCGACCCGACACCACATGACGAGTCCGCATTCCGGGAGGAAAAGGAGGAAACAGCGGGAGGCGGCGACCTGTCAGAACTGCGCTAGCACTTCCAGGTGGCCCAGTACCACTTGCCCTTCATCTGGCCGTCCGACAGCCTCACCGGCGTGGTGGTCTGGACGCCCGTGGAACCCTGGCCCGGGTAGTACCAGTAGTAGTGGCCGTGGTTGCGCTTGCCGTAGTGGGCCTCGATCCAGCCCTGGGAGTGCCGCCAGTACGGCGCGAACCACCAGCCGCCGGCCTCACCACGACCGACATGGCTCGTGAGCGACTGGCTGGCGCTGAGAGTGCTCCCCACCTGCCAGGTCTCGGTCTGCGTCGAGCTGGCGGACATGCCCGCCTCGATCGTGTCCTCGAGGCCGGCGGAGACCTGCACCGACGTCGACTGCTCGAAGGAGTACGACGTGCTGCGGTCGGTCCGCCACGTGAGGGTCTGGTCGACGGTCTGGCTGCCCGAGCAGTTGTAGATCGGGTTTCCCACCTCCCGGCGCTTGCCCAGCGCGGTCCACGCGTTGACCTCGTGGTACCAGCACTTGGCCTTGCCGTGGTTGCAGTCCCAGACCACGTCCGGCCTGTCGTCCCCCCAACCGGGGCTGGTGTTGGCACTGGCCGATCCGGCAGAGAAGGGGATCAGGAGGACGGCGAGGGCGGAGGTGAGGACAGCCAGTTTTCTGCGGCCGGTCTTCTTCAGGCGCATGGGGGGCTTTCTCCCATCAGGTCGGTCGAAGCAGCGACAGGATGATCCTCAGAGCCCGGAAGTTGACCGACCACCCGTTTCATCAGGCCGGTCAATCCCCCGGCAGGGAAAATCAACCCCCGCACACCCTCCGGTACGGGGCGTCCGGCAGGTACGTCCGCCACTGCGCCCGCGTCAGCCCGGTGCCGCCCGTCCGCGCGCACACCTGCGCCACGACCTGCTCGGGATCGACCACGTACCGCTGGAGCGGGACATCCGCGCTGCCCGCGTACAGGGTCGTGCCGTCCGGGCCGAAGGCGAGCGAGTCGAGACGTTCGCCCGCCGTGGTCAGCAGTCCGCCCAGGGGCTGCCGGGCGACCACGTCCCACAGCTGGAGGCTCCCTGCGTCGCCGCCGACGGCGAGGATGCGGCCGTCCGGGCTCAGGGCCAGCGCGGTGACCGCCTCAGGGGTGGTGCCGTGCACGGCGGGGAAGACGTTGGGCAGCACGCCGGCCCGGTGCCGTACGTCCCCGTCCCACAGCGCGACCCGGCCGGTCTGGTCGCCCACGGCCAGCAGGGAGCCGTCGGTGTCGAAGGCGAGGGCGCCGACCTGGTCGCCCTGGACGAGATTGCGTCCGGTGACGGAGCCGCCCGGCAGGCGAGCGAGACGGTTGTCGCCGACCAGGAGCCGGCCGTCGGGTCGGACGGCCAGGTCGCCGCCGGCCAGACCGGGCAGGATCGAGACCCGGCGGCGGCGCCCGGTGTCCCACACCTCGTCGCGCAGCGCGCCGACGGCGGGCGTGCGGACGGCGTACAGGTTGCGGCCGCCGGAGTCCAGGGCCAGGCCGATGACGGCCCCGGCGGAGTCGCCGGTCGCCAGGTCCAGGGTGGTACGGGCGCGGTGGTGGGACACGTCCCAGAGCGTGATCAGCTGGGGGGCGGCCTCGTAGCCGGCGGCGTAGACGCCGTAGGCGAGTGTGCCGCTGTCCGGGGCGAACGCCATCACGGGCGTGGCGTAGTCCGGGTCGACCGGGCGCGCGGGATCACGGGAGACGGGAAGAGGAGGAGAGGGCAGCGTCCGTACGACGCGGCCGTCGCGGGTGTCGCGGAGCTGGAAGCGGTAGCGGTTGCCGAGGCGTTCGGCGGTGGCCAGGGTGCGGCCGTCCGGGCTGAGCTGCGCGTCGTCCAGGGGGTGTCCGAGCCAGGCGGGGGTGACGACCCGGGTGAGGTCGAGGGAGTGGACGGCGCCGCCCTCGAGGTAGCGCAGGATCGGGTGGCCGGGGTCCCAGTACAGGCCCCGGTACAGGTGCTGCCCGTCGAGGGCGTGGCGGAACACGGGCGCGTCGGGGGCTGACAGTCGCCACACCGTGATCTTCGTGCTGTCGGCCGTCGCCAGGAAGGTGCCGTCCTTGCTGAAGGAGGCGTAGTCCACGCCCGGCTGGGAGAGTTCGGCCAACCGGTGTCCCGACCGGATGTCCCAGACGCGGACGCCGTCCGCTGTGAACGCTGCCAGCCTCCCGGAGCCCAGCACCGGCGAGGCCTCGCCGTCGCCGCAGACGTCCGTGGTGTGCGTCCAGTCTCCGGCCAGGGCCCGATGGTGGGCGATGTCCCACACCTGCGGTGCGGCTGAGGCCGAGGGGCAGACGACCATCAGCGGACCGCCGGGGCCCCGGCCCGCGGCCGCGTCGGCGCCGGCCGATCGCGTGGCGAACAGCAGGCGGCCGTCCTTGACGGAACGCAGCAGCACGCGGTCGTCGCTGTCCACGGAGGTCACCAGATAGCCGGCGCCGGTGAAGTCGACGATGGAGTAGGGCTTCTCCGGATGGGCCCGGTCGCCGGTCCAGCCTCCGGTGGCCGTGTCCCACAGCCGTACGCCGTCGCTCGCGGAGAGCGCCAGCACGCGCGCGTCCCCACTCACCGCGACCGCCGTCTGCCCGGTGGGCAGCCGCCCCGAGGCGATGCGGCGATGGGTGGCCACGTTCCAGGTGCGCCAGGTGCGGCCCTCGACGCTGAACAGCGTCCGGCCGGAGTCGGCGAGGAAACGACCGGAGTCGTCACCGGGTTCGGGGTCGGTGAAGGCGTCCGTCTCCGGCTGGGCGAGGGAGCCCAGCAGGGCGCGGTGGGTCTCGGGCAGCCCGACCGTCCGCCAGGCGGCCACGCCGAGCAGCAGCGCGGCACGCGGGTCGGTGGTGCGCAGCGCGTCGGCGACGTCGGCGATGTGGCGGGCCTGGTCCTGGGTGCGCCGCGTCCTGTTGTCGTCGTACTCGCGCCAGACGGCGAAGCCCGTCAGCAGGGCCACGGCCAGGACGGCGGACAGTGACACGGTCAGGATCCGGTGCCTGCGGCTGGTGCGGGCGGCTGCCCGGCGTTCCGCCTCGCGGGCCTCGGTCGCGCAGGTGAGGAACTCCCGCTCCGACACGGTCAGAGCCTGGTCCCGCTCGTGGTCGGGGAAAAGCTCCTCGGCGCGGCTCAGCCGGGTGCCCCGGTACAGCGCGCCGGGGTCGCGGTCGTGCTCCAGCCACGTGCGGGCCGCGTCCGCGAGCATCCGGTGGTGGCGCAGCCGTTCGCGGTCCTCCTCGATCCAGGCGTGCAGCCGGGGCCAGCAGGTGATGAGCGCCTCGTGGGCGAGCTGGACGCCGTCCTCGTCGGCGGTCAGCAGCCGGGCACGGGTCAGCCGCTCCACCACCACCGTCGCGTCCGGGGCCGCCCACTCCTCCAGTTCGGCGCGGGTGAGCGGGCGGCGGGTGTCGGGGGTGCCCTGGCCGGGGACGACCATCCTCAGCATCAGGTGCCGTGCGGTGCGGGCCTGCTCCGGCGACAGGCCGCCGTACACCTCCTCGGCGGTCGCCGCGATCGTGCCGCGCACCCCGCCGACGGCCTCGTAGGCGGCGAGGGTGAGCATGCGGCCCTTGCGGCGGCGCCAGGTCTCCAGCAGGGCATGCGAGAGCATCGGCAGGCCGCCGGGCTCACCCTGGACCTCGTCGATCAGACGGGCGGTCAGTGTCCGTTCGACGAGACAGCCGACCGCCAGGGCCGGGCCGACCACCGCCTCCCGCAGTTCGTCAGCCGCCATCGGTCCGAGCAGCAGCGCGGCACCTCGCAGGGCGTCCGCCAGGCCCCGGTGCTCGGCGCAGCGGGCGTAGAAGTCGGCGCGTACGGCGAACAGCACACGCAGTCTGTTGCCCGGGTCGCGGGCGGCGAGCAGCAGATCGATGAAGCGTGAGCGCTGGTGGGGGTCGCGGCAGAGGGTGAAGACCTCCTCGAACTGGTCCACGACGACCCAGCTCTCCGGCTCGCCCTCGGCCGGGGCGAGGAGGTGCCCGTAGGTCGTGGCGGGGGCCGGGCCCGGGGTGAGGACGCGCAGCACCGCCGGGTGGCCGCGCTCCGCGATCTCCTGCTGGAGCCAGGGAATCACGCCGGCCCGCAGCAGGGACGACTTCCCGCTCCCCGAGGGGCCGAACAGCACCGCGAACCCGTGCCGGGACAACAGGTCCCTCACCTCGGTCACCACCCGGTCCCGCCCGAAGAACAGGTGGCGGTCGGACGGCTCGAACCGGGTGAGCCCGCGATACGGCGACGGAGCGTCCTCGGGGAGCTCCGCGGGGGCCCGGTCCAGCTGCGCCTCGGCCTCCTTCCACCGGCGTTCCCACTCCGCAGGGTCGCCCGCGCAGGCGCGCGCATACCCGAGGACGACGGCGAGCGAGGGCAGCCTCTCGCCCCTGGCGGCATCGGACAACGCTGTCGAGGAGAACCCCGCCGTCTTCGCCATCGTCCGATAGGAGGGACTGCCCGCGCCCTTGCGCAGCTCCCGCAACTCGCAGGCGAGCCGCTGCACGGGACCGGCCGTCGGATCCAGGGGTCTCTCGGGACGCCCCATGCGCTCGTACCTCCGTACACCCGGTGAAAAGAGACATCAGGAGCGATGACCATACGAGTCGCTCTGCAACGTCCGAATAGCCCCCAGGTGACGGCCAGGTGAAGCCGGTCGATCCATCGACGCTCACAAGGGCTGATTCGAGTGAGGAAGGTTCACCTGCACATGCGCGGGCTCGGGGCATGGCTGCTTCACCCGGCTGTACGAACTGCCTGCACTGCGCTTCGTCCGATGTCGCGCTCAACCTGGCCAGTATTCAGGAGCCCCTTCCGTAGAACCGGAGACGCGATAATCCGTCCCCAGCTCGGTCGCTGTGCGGCAGACATGAAGGACACGCGGTGAAAGCCAACATCCGCCGGGACACCAAGCTGGCGTTCGACGACGCCGCCGTCCTCGACGACGCCGCCCGCACCGGCCTGTTCAGCGCATCCGGACGGTCCTGACCGCCCACGGCGACGACACCCGTGACGGGCCGCTCTTCATCATGGGTGCCTGGCCGGACAGCCGGCTGTCCTCGCTCGCCAGTGCCCGTGCTCCCGCCACGCGCGCCGGTGACATCGCCGCGGCCGCCCTCCTGCTCCCGTCTCGGCCGGCCGTGCTGCCTCGTCCGCGCCTGGCCGCGGCTGTCGGCGAGCGCCTGGGCGCGACTGTTTCTGGCTGAAGCCATGCCAGGACGACATCAGGGCGCTGTGTTTCGGCATTGGCGGCAGGGTCTCTCCCTGCTTGAGCATCGGTGTGCGGATGTCCGGTCTCCTCCGGGCAGCGCGGTCGTATCGAGTTGAGCCAGTGAGGAAACACATGAACGAGCAGACCCCGCCGTCGTGGGTGACGAGCTATGTCGATGCCTGCAACCGGCACGACTCGCAGGCAGTGGTCGACATGATGAGCGAGGACGTCCAGGTCGTCGACACCGCCTTCGGCGGCCTCTTCGAGGGCAGGGAAGCGGTCAAGGCGCTCATTGACGGGATGGACACGAATCTGTCGAGTGATTTCGTCTTCACCCTGGGCAAGGTCGTGGAGTCGGGCGGCTCCTACTCGTTCGAGTGGGTCCTCTCCGGCACGCATGACCGCTCCAACTCCGACCTGGGGATACCGGCGACGGGCAAGAGGTTCGCGTGCCCGGGCGTCACCATCGGCGTGCGGACCGACGGCCTGATCAGCGAGAACCGCGACTACTGGAATCTCGCGGGCTTCCTCGTGCAGACCGGCCTCATGCCGCCACTGGGCTGAGCCGCCACTGTCCTTGAGGCCCGGGGCACGGGGATTCAACCGGGCGCTCCGACCATGGGCTCGCCCGCCACCGGGCACTCGCCGTGCTTCTCCTGCCGCCGGGACACCGGGACCTGATGTCAGTTCGGGCCCGGGCCGAGCATGCGGCAGGAGAGTTCGGCGAACCGGTTCAGCTCGGGCATGGTCCGGTGCTTGCTGTAGGCCAGGGCGACCATGCGCGGTGCGACACCCTCCAGGGTCAGGTAGGCGACATCGTCACGGCGGTAGAAGCCGGCCATGCCGGCGGGCATGACATAGCAGCCGGCGCCGGAGGCAACGCCTTCCAGGCACTCCTCGACCGTCACCGGAAACCGCCCGGCTTCCGTCCGCGGCGCGAGGGGTTCGCGTGGCAGGCGCCCGCGCCATTCGGGGACGTCCTGGGGGTTCTGCAGCAGGACCATGTCGCGCAGGTCCTCGACGTGCACCGTCTTGAGCTCCGCGAGTGGATGCGCGCTCGACAGCGCCACCACACGGGGCTCGGGGAACAGGGGGACCACCTCGAACATGCCCTCCGGCAGCGGCAGCCGGACGTAGCAGACGTCGACCCGGCCGTCGATCAGGAAGTCGGCCTGGTCGGTGACCGAGGTGTGCACAACCTCGATGTCGAGTTGCGGTGCCATCGCGGCGAACTCCCGCACGATGGGGGTGACGACGATGCCCGGCATGAAGCCGATGGCGAAGTGGTTCACCTCCCGGTTCGCCCTCCGCACCCGCTGCTGCACCGCCTGCGACATCGCCAGCATCGGTCGGGCGTCCTCCAGCAACTGGTGACCCGCCCGCGTCAGTACGGTGCCCTGCCGGTCCCGCAGGAAGAGGACCACGCCCAGATCTTCCTCCAAGGCCCGGATCTGGCGGCTGAGCGCGGGCTGGGTCATGTACAGACGGCTTGCCGCTCGCACGAAGCTGCACTCCTCTGCCACGGCCACGAAGTAGCGCACCCGGCGCAGATCGAGGTCCATGAGGCCCATGGTAACCGTGCCGGTTCGGCATATGCCCCAACAGCCCTGTCTGGCAGCGGAGTTGTCGGTTGGTCCATGAGGGAAACCGGGTGTCGGCGTACGCCTGAACAACCCCGTACAGGTGAACGCGCTCGGTTGATGATGCGCTGACCACGGGTTCCCGGCAGTCCGCAAGGGACGGTCGGCAGCGTCAGACGGCAGGGCACTCCTCATGCCACCTTGATGACAACCTTGCCCGAGGTGTGACCGTTCTCGACGGTGGCGAGGGCGGCCGGGGCGTCGGAGAGCGGATGGACCGCGGTGATTACGGGTGCGAGGAGTCCGTCGAGGGCCAGCCGGGCTGACCGCTCCAGGTTCTCGCGGTCGAGGCGACGCTCGACGAAACGCCCACCGAGATCGGGTACAGACATATCACCCACTGCGATGACGTTGCGGGGATCCTGGGCCAGCGGAGCGACCGTCTGCAGCGAGGTGCCTCCGACCAGGTCGACGATCCCGTCGAAGCCGTCCGGAACCAGCTCGCGTGCCGCGGCGGCGACGTCCTCGGCCGTGTAATCGATGAACCGCACTCCGATGGCGTCGGCGTGCTCTCGTTTGGCGGTACTTCCGGTGCCGATCACACACAGCTCGCGCCCAATAGCCAGCCGGGCGACGGCGAGGCCGACCCCGCCCCCGACCCCGTTGACCAGGACTGTGGCACCGGCCGGGAGGCCGAGCTGGTCGAGCACGTCCACCGCGGTTGTCCCGGCCACTGGCAGCGTTGCCGCCACGGTCGCGGACAGACCCTCCGGGATGCGCGCGGTGTTCGGCGCGGACAGCACCGTCGTCTCGGCGTAGGTGCCGCCACCGGTGAGCGCGAAGCCGAAGACCGCGTCACCCACCTCGAGCCCGTTGACGTCCTCGCCCCGGGCGAGAACCGTTCCGGCTGCCTCCATGCCCAGCACGCGGGGAAACGGACTCCCGCCGTCGAGCCCGTCGACCAGACCCGAGCGCAGAAGGTGGTCGAGGGGATTCACGCCGGCGACGTCGACCCGGATCAGCACCTCGCCGCGACCAGGGACGGGATCGGGACGATCGAAGAACTCCTGCACCTCAGACCCGCCATACCTGCCGAAACCCCACGCCTGCCCCATCTTCCGTCACCTCTCGTATAACCGACCCGGTGATTCCGGGCGTTGCCGCCATCCTCACCTCTGACATTGATGTAAGGGGCAAGCGACTGTGGTGCGGGTCACAGCGTCAGGCCGACTGTGCCACCGGTTCCGGGGCCGTGGACAGCTCCGCCCGGTGCCGACTGTTGGCCCTGATCAGCACGTCGAGTGCATCCCGGGTCTCGATCAGGTGCGCGATGTCGGCGTCGATCCGGTCGCGCTCGCGCATCATCGCCGTGAACGTCTCCTCGGCGACGCCCAGGTCACCCGGGACGTCCACACACGGCAGCACAGACGCGATCACCCGGCTGGACATACCCGCGTCGAACAGCTGCCGGATGAGCGACACGCGCTGGACCGCGGCATCGGAATAGTGACGCTGCCCCGCGTCGGAGCGTGAGCTGGTCAGCAGACCCTGCTCTTCGTAGTACCGCAGAGAGCGCGGACTCACGCCCGTGCGCTTGGACAACTCGCCTATCCGCATCCCTGAGAGCCTACGTCCGCGTGCTCCACGTTCAGACCGCCAGCAAGTCATGGACGCTCGCGGACACTTCCACGGCCGCAAGGTTGTCGTCCCGGTCTTACGACTGAGCACGTTCGTCTGTACACGCCTGAGCACTTTTCTCAGTACGCCGACACCGGGCACCGCTTCAGGCAGTGGCGTCCCGGTTGCGCCAGCTGAGCTCGTAGGCTGCCTGGCGGGCGCGCATCAGTTCCCCGAGCGGCCGATGCTCCTTCGCCGCGATCCAGGGGTTGAAGCTGCTCTTCTCGACGGCCTCGGCCAATGCCTGGTCCGGTGCCTGCCGAGGCAGGCGCAGTCGCGCCACGGTGAGCCACGGCGCGTCCCAGCGGGTCGAGGAGTCCTCGATCGGGGTACGACGCTCGTCTTCGAAGAACTGGGCTTGGAAGAGGAACTCCAGGTCGCCGTCCGAAAGCCGCGCATAGAGGTCGGCGGCCAGATCCTTGCGTGCTTCATTGTTGATCGTTGTCGAGGCCGCGCACAGCTTCAGGCGGGCCGCGTAGTCGCCGAAGGTGATGGGCATGATGCTGAAGAAGTCGTGCGTGGCGAAGCCGCTGAACGGCTGCACCATGTCCCGGAAGTTCGCGACGGCACGGCGCGTGAGCCCCGGCTTCATCGCGGCCTTGCGGAGCGCGGAGCCGGGCGCACTCGTGGAGAGCTCGACGATTCCCACGACGTCCGCGCTGCCACTGACCTTCAGGGTCTCCTGACTGACGAGGGTGAAGTTCTGCTCGACATCCGTTGACGTCGGCGTCGAGGCCCCGAGCACTTTGATCGCGAATCCGCGTATGTCGGGAGCCCGATCGACGGAGAAGTTCCCGTTGGACAGCCGGACATGTGCCTCAAAGACTGCGGGAGCGGCGAAGATTCCTTGCCGCGCATGATCAGGAAGCCCCTCCTCGACCACGAGGGCCGCTTTCAGGGCAGCCACTTGATTGCGGTGCAGCGCTCGCCCAGGGCCGTGCTTCTTCAGATGCTTGCGTTGCAGTTCGCTGAACACATGCACCTGTTGCGCGTGCCGGTTTTCCTCGTCGGGCAGGAACACTTCGCGCCACTGAGTGCTTGGCATAGAACAACATCCTTCTCGATGGTCGTGCCCCCCGTCAGACAGAAGGCGGTCACAGGCTGACGCCGGTGCCGGCGCCCGTGCACTTCAGCCCCGCCGTGCTGGGGGGCGGCCGCGTAGCAGCCTGCACGTGAGTGCATAGATCACTGCTCCGAGGAGCGTTTCATCCACCATCCGCCACAGGGACTTCACTGCTACCGCGCCTTTTGTTTCGCCGAGTTCCGACTTCGCCGAGCATCGCGGCCCGCGTCTCGTCACGCCAATGCCGATTACCCGAGGCGTCATGCCGATCGGGCATGACGCCGGGACAGCGGGGTGTGCTGGACACCCGGGAAGCCTCGGAAAGCCCAAGCCGACAGTTGTGGTGACGCGTATGCCGGACCGGCATCAGCGAAGCAGGATCGGCATTGGCGGGACCGGAGACGAGGCCGCCATAGTCGATTTCGTGAAGCGCCGCGGACGGCGGCAAACAAGCGTTTGGCTTTCATGCCACGCTCTACGCCGATTGCGCCGCTTCCTCATACCGATGCGAAAGCGCAATTCGAGAGGAATCAACACGAAATGAAGTCCACCGGTCGAGTCAAAGCATTGGCAGCTGCCGGACTCGTGAGCGGCGTGGCCGTAGCTTCGCTGGCTGTCACGAACGATCTCGCCGTCGCCTCGCCGGCGGCACACCGCGCGAAGCCGACGGTGGTCCTGCTCCACGGGGCGTTCGCCGACTCCTCCAGCTGGAACAGCGAGGTCGCCTACCTGCGACGGCACCGCTACCCGGTCTACGCGATCGACACACCCCTGCGCGGCCTGGCCTTCGACAGCGCCTATGTCGAGGCACAGCTCAATACCATCAAGGGGCCCGTGGTACTGGTCGGCCACTCCTACTCGGGAGAGGTCATCAGCCAGGTCGCCGCCGAGACACCCAAGGTCAGGGCCCTCGTCTACGTGGCGGCTCTCATCCCCAGGGCGGGAGAATCCGCCAACTCCCTGATCGGACAGTTCCCCGGCTCACAGCTCACCCCGCAGAACCTGCGCACCGTTCCGCTGCCCGGCGGTGACACCGACGTCTACATCAAGACCGAGAGGTATGGGACCGTGTACGGCAACGGACTGTCGAAATCGGCCATCGACGTCGCCTCGGTGACCCAGGAGCCGATCGCCTTCTCGGCCTTCAGCGACAAAGCAACGGTGAACCCGCCGGCCAGGACACCGAAGTGGGCCGTCGTCGCGACCGAGGACCACGCCGTGCCGCCAGCCGCCCAGGAGTTCGAAGCCGACCGAGTGGGAGCCCACCTCATCCACACGCGCTCGGGCCATGACGTTCCTTCGATCAGTCCGGAAGCTGTCAACCGGGCCATCGTCGCCGCAGCCGACTCCGTGCACTGACCGACCCCAGCAGCGGAAGTGCCCCGGTCCCCTGTGCGCCGGGACCCGCGAAGGAGCGAAGACGACGCCACGCACTTCCAGGTGAGCCTCCCGGGTGCACTGGGGTACCGCAAGCCTGACGGTCAGGCCCGGGGCCCCTGGGAGGCCTGCCTCAAGCCGCGACTCAAGGCCAGCCAGATCCTGGACGAAGCAGCGGCGCGGCGTACAGTCTGTCAGCTGCGGCTGCCGGGGTGTGTGGTCGGTGTCTGCGAGCGGTGCAGGATCGGGACGGACGGCGGGATGGCCGTGCGTGGGGTGGGGTGGGCTGGTAGGTGATCCGGTGTCGCGGGGGAAGCGGTTGGCCTCGGCGGCGGAGCCGGTCGTTTTTGTGCAGCCAGAAACACGTAGGCGACGCTGGCGAGATGGTCTTCGGTGAGGTGGAGGACCCAGCGTTTGACCAGGTGGTCGCAGCGGGCGGCGCGGACCTGATCGGCGAGTCCGTCGGCGAGGGGCCGGTGGAGCTGGCCGGCGAGGCTGACGGCGAGCAGCAGTACGGCCATCTGGGACAGGCACAGCTCGACGCGCCGCCGACCCGGTTCCGCCTCTGCGGGCGTCGTCTGCCGTGGGCGGGTACGGGTGTAGAGAAGGAGGTCGTGTCCGGGCGGGGCGAGGCGGGCCGCGGGGGACCTCCCGCGGGCTGAGATCGGCACGGATGCGGTGGGGGTGGGCTGGGTGCCGCCACCGTCCGGCGCTGTCGCGGGCGACGTCGACTTCCATCACGGCATCGGGCCGCACCAGGACGGCCTCGAGGGTGCGTTGTATTCCCCAGCCTGCCGAGAACGTCCATCCCGTCCACGGATGCGCTTCCTGCGGTGGGGCCAGTTGGTCGGCCAGAGCGCGGCCGGCGGTCCGGGACAGGGTGGTGCTGCGGCCGATGTACTGCAGGCGGCCCGCTCGGTCGTAGCGGCCCAGCAGCAGCGTGCGGGGCGCGGTGAGGGACCCGGTGACCGCGCCGATCACGGCCTCGGTGGTGACCCGCACCAACTGGTGAGGAGGCAGTGTTCCAGGGGTGCGCTCTTCAACCCGATCCAGCACGGCTGGTCGTCGGCCCTGGGGCATCGGCACTCGCGGTGTCCCACGGTGTCGATCACACGCGAGGCCGGTTCAACAGCCGGGAGAGCACGATAGCGCTCTCGGTCCGTTCCACAGGAGGGGTGGCGCGCATGCGTTGGATGGCCTGTTCCAGGTGGGGGATGTCTCTGGCGAGGATGTGGACGACTGCGTCGGCGGCCCCCGAGACGGTGCAGGCTTCGACGACCTCGGGGATGGCCTCCAGGGCTTGGCGCAGTTCGGCGGGGGCGGGATTGCCGGCGCAGTAGACCTCGACGAAAGCCTCGGTGTGCCAGGCCAACGCCTGAGGATCGACGAGAGCGGTGAAACCGCGGATCGCTCCGGTAGCCACGAGGCGGTCGAGACGCCGCTTGGCGGCGGGCGCGGACAGCCCGGCCGCCTTGCCGATCTGGGCGTATGTGGCCCGTGCGTCGTGCAGCACGTACCGGATGATCGCTTGATCGATGGCGTCCATGACCTCACTCCAGACGTCAGAACCTGCGGCCCAGCGCAAGAAATGGCCACGGGCCCGCTGACATTGCAAGAAAGCGACGGTGGACAGCAGCAAATGGCGATTGCTTGTGTTATCGGTCGAACATAGTCTCCGGCTTGTCCTGATGTCACGTGCTGGGAGCAGTGTTGAGATGACAGCAAGCCTGAGCGATGTGGAAGCCTCGGCGCTGGCCGCGGTGGACGAGGCGGGCATCGCCCGGCTGCTGCTGGAACTTCTCGCCGTTCCGAGCGTGACGGGGAGCGCCGCGGAGTCCGAGGTTCAGCACGTCCTGGCCCGGCATCTGAAGCGGATGGACCTCGATGTCGACCTGTGGTCCATGAACCTGCCCAAGCTACGTGACCATCCCGGTTTTCCCGGCAGCGAGGCCCCGCGCACCGAGGCGTGGGGCCTGGTGGGCGGCACGGTGCCCCGGGGCGACGGGCCGACCCTGATCCTCCAAGGGCACGTCGACGTCGTTCCTTCCGGGGACCTGGCGCGTTGGGAGGGTGACCCCTTCCACCCTCGGGTTGCCGGGGACGTGGTGCACGCACGAGGAGCGTGCGACATGAAGGCGGGGGTGGTGGCGATACTCGCCGCCCTGGCCGCGATACGGGAGGCGGGCGCAAGGTTGCGCGGCCAGGTGTCCGCGCATTTCGTAGTCAGTGAAGAGGACGGGGGACTCGGGGCGTTCGGCACCCTCCAACGCGGCCACACCGGCGACGCCTGCATCATCACCGAACCGACCAGCGGCGCGGTCATGACTGCGAACGCCGGCGCCCTGACCTTTCGCATCCAAGTACCCGGCCGGGCCACCCACGGCAGCACCAGATACGTGGGAGTGAGCGCCATCGACGCATACCTGCCCATCCACCGCGCGCTCGCCCACCTGGAAGCCCGCCGCAACGTCGGCGCCGACCCACTCATGTCCGAATACCCCATCCCCTACCCGCTGTCCATCGGTACCGTTCATTCCGGCGACTGGGCCAGCAGCGTGCCCGACCTGCTGGTGGCCGAGGGAAGACTGGGCGTCCGGCTGGGCGAGGATCCTGCCCAGGCACGCACCGAACTGGAGGCGTGCGTGGCCGAAGCCTGCGCGGCCGACCCCTGGCTGCGCTCCCACCCCGCCACGGTGACGTGGCCCGGCGGACAGTTCGCCAGCGGACGGCTGCCGACCGGGCATCCGCTTGTGGCCCAGGTCGCCGACGCGCACGCCGACGTCACCGGCGGCCCGCGACCCTCTGAGCGAGGCGCCCCCTACGGCAGCGACCTGCGACTGTACTCCGGGGCGGGCATCCCTACGCTGCAGTACGGCCCCGGCGACGTACGCCTCGCACACGGTCCGCAGGAACAGGTCCGCGTGAGCGACATCGTCACCGTCACCCGGGCACTGGTGCTCGCCACACTGCGCACGGTCGGCACCAAGTAGTAGCCCCCAGCCTCACCCCCTACCGGCACGCGGCTGACCAACACGGCGCAGACCTCCTTCGCCCATTACCTGCGAGCGGAACCGTTCATCAACGAATGGGCCGCCGACGTGCTGACGCCGACACCGTCAAGGCCGCCCATCGATACCGTCCTGGAAGAAGCGTTCGCCAGCGGACGGCGGCCGACCGTGACCGCCATCGAGCGACGCCTCGGCATTCCCCACGCCACCTTCCACCGCCACTACGCCGACCTGATCGACACCCACTTCCGGCCCGGGATCCCTGCGGCCCGCGCCGAGACGCACACGGACCGGCCGAAGGCCGACAGTTCTCCGGGGCGCGGGTGGCGGGCGGTGAGGTCTACCGCGAAAGAACGACACGTCGTGGATGCGCAGGGGGGACCGTCGCGGTGGAACCCTGGAGATGCCCTGCTTTCCTGCGCTGATTCGTGTCCTGAGGACAGCAGTCATCGCAGGTGGCAGGGCATCTGTGGGGGTGGGGCCAGGCTCAGTGGGCCATCACGGGCTCCCCCTCGGACGGCTCCAGTGCCCGGTTCGGGATCAGGAGCGCCGCGATCACCGCGCCGACCACGAAGAACCCGGAGCCCCACGCGAGGGTGGCCGTGTAGCCCTCGACGCCGGCCTGTGCCGCGGCCAGCGCGCTGGGCTTGTGCGAAGTCAGGTAGTCGGTCGCGGCCGACGAGGCGATGGTGGTCAGCAGCGCGGTGCTGATCGAGCCGCCCACCTGCTGACCGGTGTTGATCAGTGCCGAGGCGACGCCCGAGTCCTCGTGGTGCAGGCCTGAGGTCGCCCCCTGGAACGCGGTGGTCATTACCGTGCCGAGGCCGAGACCCATCAGGATCATGCCGGGCATGATGTGGGCGGCGTAGGTGCTGTCCAACCCGATCCGGGTCAGCAGGGCCATACCGGCTGCGGCGACCAGGAAGCCGGCGGTGATCACGATCTTCGGGCCGACCCTGGGCAGCACCAGCACCGGCATGGTGGTCGACGAAACGACGACGGCCGCGACCATCGGCAGGTACACCAGCCCGGTCTTGATCGGCGAGTAGCCCAGGCTGGCCGCGAAGTAGTAGGTCAGGAACAGGAAGATCGAGAACATCCCCATGCCGATGACGAACACCGCCGCGAACGAACCACCGCGGGTCCGGTCCAGCACGACCCGCAGCGGCAGCAGCGGATGCGCGACCCGGGTCTCCAGCCGGACGAACACCGCGAGCAGCACCGCGCCGACGATCATGGAGCCGAGGGCGACCGGGTCGGTCCAGCTGGTGGACTCGACGTGCGCGAACCCGTAGACGACGGCGAACAGCGCGGCGCTCACCACGACGATGCCCGGGATGTCGAGTCTGGGCTTCTGGGTGATCACGGGCTTGGCCAGCAGCAGCAAGGCACCGATCAGGGCGGGGACCGCGAAGACGACGTTCACGTACATCACCCACCGCCACGACGCCCATTCGGTGAGCATGCCGCCGACCAGCAGCCCGACCGCGCCGCCCGCACCGCCCAGCGCACTGAAGATGCCGAAGGCCTTCGCCCTTTCGGACGGTTCGGTGAAGGTCACGCTGAGCAGCGAGAGGGCCGCGGGCGCGAGCAGCGCGGCGAAGAGGCCCTGGGCCACGCGTGCCGCGACGAGGATCTCGAAGCTGCCGGCCGCGCCGCCGAGAACGGATGCGGCCCCGAAACCTGCCAAGCCGATCACGAAGAGGGTACGCCGGCCCAGCAGGTCACCGAGTCGGCCGCCGAGCAGCAGCAGGCTGCCGAACGCCAGCGCGTACCCCGTGATGACCCACTGCCGGCTGCCGTCGCTGAAGCCGAGGTCCTGCTGGGCCTCGGGCAGCGCGATGTTCACGACGGTCGCATCGAGCATGACCATGAGCTGTGCCAGGCCGATGACGGCCAGCACCCACCAGCGCACGGCATGGGAGCCGCGAAGGCCCGAGTCTGTCTTTTTGGAGGCGGGCGCCCCGCGGTCGATGCTGGTACTCATTTTCTTCCCTTGCTTGGTGGGCATGACTGATGCCGCCTGGAAACTGAGATCTCAGGGCTTCGAGATCATCGGGTGGCCGCTGCGGGGCTTGCCTCAGCGATCTGCTGGAGGGCCGCGTCGGTGTCCGCGGTGGCCAAGCTGCTGTTGATGTCGGCGCCGGCCAGTGCGCCGGCCGCTGCGAAGGCCCCCGACCTGGGCGACCGGATCGGTGACGTTGCCTGCCACCCACCCGCCCGGCACCTCGGTGGTGCCGGCCAGGCGGAGGCGAAACCGCGGCTCACCGGCAGGTCCTGCACCGGCAGGCCCAGACCAAAGGCATGGGTTGCCCTCAATCGCGCCAGGCGTGACGCAGCCTGTCCGGTGAGCCCAGGACCGTTGTGTACTGAACAGTCAGAAACCTAGGCGGTTCTGTACTGGGTTGTCAAGTACGGCAGGTCGACCCTCGCCGACCACGACGATGCCCGGGATGTCGAGTCTGCGTTTCTCGGTGGTCACAGGCTTGGCTAGCAGCAACGCGCCGCATTCGATCCGCTGCTGAAGGAGGTCGACTTCAGCGACGTCGAGCTGGCCGCGCATTCGTTCGACGAAGTTGCGGGCCCAGGCGACCTCGCTCTCCCGCTCGTATGCAAGGAGGTCCACTCACGCTGCAGCGGCGGCGATATCCAGGCCTTTCATCCGCGCATTGTTGGTCCTCGTCCTGGCGAGCAGCCGGCCGGCGATCGGCAGCCGGGCGAGGCGGAGCATCACGGACCGAAGCAGCAACTCGGCGCGGTTGCCTGGGGTGAAGAAACTGCGCTGGCCCACAGCGCTGCCGAGGTGGTGTTCGATGAACGGGCGCAGGTGGTCCTCCCAGTCCTGCAGTGCTCGTGGCACGTCGTGGGGGTGGCGTTCCAGCATGGTGCCGAGCAGGTCCGCCCCGGCGAGGCCGGTGGATGCCCCCATGGCGGAGTAGACGGTCAGGCACCACGCGGCGTCGCCGACGAGCACGACTCGGCCGCGGTGCCAGTGGTCGAGGTGCACCTGCTCGGCGGAGTCGAACAGGTGGTCCGGGGCCTTCTCGAACTGGTCGAGCAGCCAACCGAGCGTGGAGCCGGTGGGCTGGGGGCCGTAGGCGGCGCGCAGCGAGTCGATGGCCGGCCGGGTGAACTCGGCGTCCACGTCGTCGGTGCGGTAGGAGAACATCACCGACGGCGGACGGTCGGCGAACGAGAACACCCACACCGATCGGCCCGCCTCGATCATGCTCAGCCCGTCCTGCGGGCGGTAGCCGGGTATCGGCTCGGGCAGTCTGTACACGGCGATCATGTAGTTCAGCCGACGGATCGGGCTCTGCTCGGGCTCGAACGCGAGTCGGCGCACCGTCGAGCGCAGTCCGTCTGCCCCGACCACCAGGTCGAACCGCTCGACAGTCGTCGTCTCCGTCGTCAGGTCGCGGATCTCGACGTCCACCCCGTCGAGGTACTGGTCCAGCGCGGTCGGCACGGTCGAGTACCGGATCTCGACCTCGTCGGGCAGGGCGGTGAAGGCCGCTTCTTCGATGTCGCCCCGCAGTACCATGCGAGACCCGCCGAACACATCGGCGTAGCTCACACCGGGGCGGCGCCGGCCCGTTCGGTCGACGGCGTAGCTCACGCCTTCCGGAGCGAAGCGATTCGGCACCGCATCGGCGAAGCCCAGCCGTTCGGCGGCGGCGAGCCCGGTCCCGAACAGGGCGATGAAGTAGCCGCCGCGGCGCCGCTCGGGGGCCTTCTCCAGCACCACCACGTCCCAGCCCGCGCGATGCAGTCGCAGTGCGGAGGCGATCCCGCTGATCCCGAGGCCGACCACCAGGGCCCGCTGTCGCGATGTCGTGTTCTTGTCCACGGGATTGCGCTCCGACATTGTCGTGTCCTTCATCTGGTGGGGGTGGGTCGGCCGTTCATGAAGCTGGGGATGTGAAGTCGTCGAGGCGGGCGAGGAAGCCGTCAAGGGGGGCGTTGACCTCGGCGCGGCGCTCGTGCTGCTTGCTTGCGGGCATGACTGAGAACCGTCTGGAAACTGATCAGCTTCCAGACGGGGAAACTGATTGGTCTCCTCACCGATGAAGGTGAGGCGAGTGGGTGACGGGCTGAGATCTCAGGGCTTCGAGATCATCGGGTGGCCGCTGTGGGGCTTTACGCGGTGATCTTCTGGAGGGCCGCGTCGGTGTCCGCGACGGCCAGTTTCTTGTTGATGTCGATGCCGGCGAGTGCGCCGGCTGCTGCGGAGGCCCCGACCTGGGCGACCGGATCGGTGACGTTGCCGGCCACCCACACACCCGGCACCTCGGTGGTGCCGTCTGTGCCGGAGGCGAAAGTGCGGCCCGTGGGCAGGTCCTGTATCGGCAGGTTCAGGCCTTCCAGGCCCTTTGTGCGGGCCTGCATCTGCGGGACGACCCCGAGGACGCGGCGGGCCACGAACTGGCCGTCGGCCAGGCGCACCCCGGCGAGGGCACCGTCCTCGTCGTTGACGATCTCGGTGACCGGGGTGTCGATGACGCGGATGCCGCGGGCGGCGAAGCGGGTGCGGGTGTCCTCGTCGAGGTCGGTTTCGTTGGTGAAGTAGGTGAGGTCCTCGGTCAGCTGGCGGAACAACAGTGCGGGGCCGATGGAAGCGGGGCCGGTGGCGAGGACGCCGATGGGTTCGTCGCGTACCTCCCAGCCGTGGCAGTACGGGCAGTGCACCACACTGTGTCCCCAGTGCTGGGCGAGCCCGGGCACCTCCGGGAGTACGTCCTTCACGCCGGTGGCGACCAGGATGCGGCGGGCGGTGAGGTGGCGGCCGTCGGCCAGGGTGACGGTGAAGCGCAGGTCCCCGTCCGCCGAGGGGGCGGCGGGCCCGGCCGAGACCACCTGGCCGTGGATGACGCGTCCGCCGTACTGGCGCACCTGCTCCCGGCCCCGTCGAAGGATCTCGGACGGCGGGGTGCCGTCCAGGGCGAGGAGGCCGTGCACGGCCTCGGCGGGTGCGTTGCGCGGGGAGCCGCTGTCGATCACGACGACCGAGCGGCGGGAGCGGGCGAGGATCAGTGCACCGTTCAGCCCCGCGGCGCCCCCGCCGATCACCACCGCGTCGACGGTCCCCTCGGCCAGTGCGTCGCTCGCGTCTGCGGGAGTGGCCACAGCCGTGGTCTCCTGCGTTTCCTTGTCGTTCATGGTTCGGTCAGTCCTTCGAGTTCTGGGTGGTTGGAGGGGGTCAGCGGTTCAGGAAGCCGAGGATGTGGTCGGCGACCGTCTTGGGCTGTTCGAGGTGCAGGAAGTGCCCTGCGCCGGGTATGACGACGCGTTCGAAGCCGTTCGTGAACAGGTCGTCCATGCCGTCGCTCAACTCCACGGTCATGCAGTTGTCGTCGGCGCCGTGGAGGTAGAGCGACGGGACGGTGATGGTGCCGAAGGCCCGGGCTTGCAGGGCTTGGGCCGCCTCGTCCGCGGGGGGCGTGAACAACTGGCGGTAGTAGCCGAGGATCTCGGTCAGGACTCCTGGAGCACCCAGGGTTTCCTTGAGCGCGGCGCGCTCCGCGTCCGGCAGCTCGTAACCGGGTGACCATTCCCGCCACAGCCGGTCGATGAAGGCGAAGTCGTCGCGCTCGACGGCCGCCTCCGCCATGGCGGTCTGGAAGAAGAACATGTACCAGCTGCGTCGCTGCTGGTCACCGTCGGCGACCAGTGCGTTCAGCAGTTGACGGCCATGGGGAACCGCCATGGTGACCAGCTTGCGGACCCGTCTGGCGTCGAGGCTCGCTGCCGCGTACGCCGCCGCGGCGCCGAAGTCGTGGCCGATGAGATCCGCCTGCTCGCGCCCGAGCGCTTCGATCAGGGTCAGGACGTCCTGACCGGTCGAGGCAATGCGGTAGGAGCCGTCGGGGGCCGCGCCGCCGGGCCAGTATCCGCGCTGTGCGGGCGCGACCGCCCAGTACCCTTCCTGGGCGAGGCGGTCGAGGGTCCCTGTCCAGCTGGCGGCGTGGTCGGGAAACCCGTGGAGGAGCACCACGAGCGGCCCGCTGCCGGCCTCGAGGATCGGAACCTCCAGTCCGCCTGCCTGAACCGTCCGACGACGGACGCGGTCGGTCGCCTGGGACCCCCCGGCCGGGGAGTCCTCGCCAAAGGGCGGTCGCTGGGTCGCCTGTGTCATGAGTTCAACCTCCTAGCCGCCTTCGCGGCGTCGCGGTCCGGCAAGCCCGGACCAAGTGGCGAGTACGGCTGTCTGAAGCCGGGGTCAGTGCCGGTGAGCGGTCACGACGGTGGCTGTGCACCCAGTGGAGAGTCCGCCTCCGGTTCGCTTGGGACGTTCGTGATGTACAGATCCCGTACGGCGGTGAAACTTGCCGTCGCCAGCATCGCGAGGATCAGACCGGGCCTTGCCGGCCCGGAAGGCGTCGCGACGCGGGGCGGCGCGGAGGAGTTCAAAGGCATGGGTTGCCCTCGATCGCGCCAGGCGTGCACGCAGCCCTTCCGGTGAGCTCGGGACCGTTGTGGACTGAACAGTCAGAAACCTATGCGGTTCTGTACTGAGCTGTCAAATACGGCGGGTCGGTCTTGCACGCTCGCCGAAGCCGAGAAGAACGGCACCGGCCACGCCCGAGGTCATCGCCCCGCGCCGGCCGACCCGGGTGGACCTCACCGGGTCCGGCAGCAACACCGACCCCGACCTGATGAAACGCCTCCAGCAGCAGGTCACGGGCGGCACCCCAACGCGATGGGCGCGGTCGTTGAACAGACCGATGACCAGTCGGACGACGTCGTGGCCGCGCTGATCGCGCAGGCCCGACAGCAGGGGGAGGACGCATGATCCCGCTGCCGCCGCACCGTACGAAGGGCCCCGGGGCACTCGGAGCCGAAGGCTCTGACCGGGTCGAGCCGTTCGGCCGCTACCCCGATCCCCGCGAGGACGAGGGCCACGACGACTCCGCCGGGGAAGATCCGGCTCCGAACCTTCCTCAGGAGTTGCATGTCACCTGGTTCGCCGCTCGTTAACGGCGCCCAGGTTCTGCGGCACAGAGAAGTCCTGACGAGCCAGCGCGAGCAGCCGTTCGCGCTGCGCGACGGCCCGCTGAAAAAGGTCTGCGAACCGAGGGCGAGCCCCTCCAGGAGGTGGACCGCCATCGGAAACCAATCGTGCATGAGGTTCGCGAACGATGCGGCGGGCAGGACGAAGAACCGTGTCGGCTCGGGCACCCGTACCGAGTTCATGTACCGCTGCGGTTTCCCGTCCCAGAGGTACGCCATCACGGCCCCCGCGTACACCCCTGGCTGGGACGTGCGGCTCACCTCGATGTCGTCGCTGCCCAACCCTCATGACCAGGCGTCTCGCACGGAAGGGGGTCACCCCCGGCCGGCCAAGGAAACCCACATCGGCCACGAGCGCCTGACAGGCGTGGTCACCGTTCCCCGGTCAAGCGGATCCCCGCAGCCTGTGCTCCATCTGCTCTCTAGGCGGAGGCGGCAGCCACGAAGTACGGAAGGGCGATGAGGAAGCGGTCGGCCTCGGCGCGTCGGCGCTGTTCGGCGAGCCACTCATCGGCCTGGTCACGGCTGACGGCACCGATCGTGCAGGCCGACTCGGCGAGCATGGTGGGCAATGACAGCATCGCTGGATCGGTGAACACGCTGGTGTGCACCTCGACGGTGACGTCGTTGAAGCCGCCGTCCAGGAGCAGGTTGCGGTACTGGCGGGCGGCGCGGGGGGTGCCCAGGAGGTCGGCGCGGGCGTGCACGATCGTGCGGGTGAGCGCCGCGTCATCAGAGTCGATCATGATGGCGTCCCAGTCCTGCCCGACCAGGGCGATCCTGCCGCCCGGGCAGAGGACGCGCCGCGCTTCCGTCACCGCGCGCCACGGCTCCTGAAGGAATTGGAAGACCTTGTCGGCACGGTAGCCGCGCACACTTCCGTCGGCGAACGGCAGATCCTCCGCCCCCGCTTCCCGGAACTCGGCCCCCGGCCACCGTTTCCGGGCCTCGGCCAGGATCCACGGATCGGGATCCACGCCCACCGCGTGGACGCCACGCTCGGCCAGCTCGGCGACGGCCCGCCCGGCACCGCAGCCGACGTCCACGACGGACGAGCCCGGGACAAGAGACAGCAGCTCGTAGGAGCGGGCCCGCAGCAGGCTGGCGCTCGGCATCTGGTCCATCGCGTCGAGGACGGCCAGCATGGCCTCGGTGCCGCGGTGCTTTTCCACGAAAGGAGTCGTCACAGCCATGGCCTCCTGCCTTTCCTTGTCAGTCATGGTTCGGTCAGTCCTTCGAGTTCTGGGTGGCTGGCGGGGTCAGCTGTTCAGGAAGCCGAGGATGTGGTCGGCGACCGTCTTGGGCTGTTCGAGGTGCTGGAAGTGCCCCGCGCCGGGTATGACGATGCGTTCGAAGCCGTTCGTGAACAGGTCGTCCGTGCTGTCGCTCAACTCCACTGGAAAAGCAGTTGTCGTCGGCCCCGTGGAGGTAGAGCGACGGGACGGTGATGGCGCCAGACGTGTACGCAGCCTGTCCAGTGAGCCCAGGACAGTTGTGTACTGAACAGTCGGAAACCTAGGCGGTTCTGTACCGAGCTGTCAACTGTGGTGGGCCGGCTTCACCTTTCCTTCGCGGTCGCGACGGCGGTGGCCGTGTGCGTGCGAGCGTGCCTGCGTGGCGCCCAGATGGGCCGGCCGCCTCGGATGCCTGCGTGACGAGGTCGACCGTGTCCTTGTCAGTGGCGGCGGGGGCGGGGCGGCGGGGGCTGCGGCCGTATGCGCCTACGACGTCGATGCCGCGGATGACAGCCCGAGGCGCGGAACTGCCACTCGGCGGCATGGAGGGCGTGGTCGCGGTCAAAGCTTCGCGGCCTCGCCCTATGCGGTAAAGCCGACCGTCCTTCTTGACAACTCAGTACAGAACTGCCTAGGTTTCCGGCTGTTCAATACACAACCATCCTGAGCTCACGGGCCTTCATTGGGGAAAAGAACATGACTGAAGCCGCAGACCGGATCATCGACGCCCTGCGCAGCGGGCACGACCACCTCGCCGCTGTGGTGCACAGACTCACCACGGCCGATCTCACCCGCCCGTCCGGCGCGTCGGAGTGGGACGTCTCCCAGGTGCTCGGCCATCTGGGCAGCGGCGCCGAAATAGGCCTGGCCGTACTGGAGGGCGCGATGGGCGGTACGGGTGCCCCCGACGGCGACTTCAACAAGTCGGTGTGGGCCCGCTGGGACGCGATGACCCCGGCCGAGCACGCCGAAGGCTTCGTCACCGCCAACCAGGCGCTGGTCGAACGCTACGAGGGCCTCGACGCGGGGGCCCGCAGCGACCTCCGGATCGACCTCGGCTTCCTGCCCGCGCCGGTGGACGTCGCGACCGCGGCGGGGCTCCGGCTCGGTGAGCTCACCCACCACTCGTGGGACGTCGAGGTGGCCTTCGACCCGTCGACGACCCTGGCGTCCGCCGCGATCGGGCCGCTCCTCGACCAGGCCGGCATGATGCTGGGCTTCATCGGCAAGGCGGACGCCCTGGAGAACCGCCCCGTCGCCGTCGCGGTGCACACCACCGCACCCGAGCGCGCCTTCGGTCTCTCGGTCGGCGAGACGGTCGCGCTCACCGGCGAACCCGAGAACGCCGACGCCGTGCTGACGGCTCCCGCCGAGTGGTGGCTGCGACTCGTCGCCGGTCGGCACGCCCCCGCCCACACCCCCTCTTCCGTGACCCTCACCGGTGACACCGTCACCCTCGACGACCTGCGCAGGATTTTCCCCGGGTTCTGAGCCCGGCGGCGAGGCAACGGGTACGGGCCGACCAGCAACCCAAATCGCGGCAGTCGGCTTCGCTGGTCTCGATCTCGTACAGGGCTGTCGTCACCACGGGGCGAGGAGGGTTGCCAGGAACTCGCAAGCGTCGTCCTCGTGCGGGGTCCCTGTAGGAGGAGTGATCGCTGACGTGGAACACCGTGTCCTTCGCAGCGATGTGTACCCGGGCCGACGTGGACGGCGTGGTGCGTGGGTTTCATGCCGACGTCGTCGGGGATGTCCAGGCCCGCCGCGCACACCCCGGCGTCCCCGGCGATGAGCACGGCACGGGCCTCGCGGACACGGGGCCGGACCAGCACACCGGCGAGACGGGTCAGCCCCTCGTCCCGGCCCCGTTGGGCGGGACGCCGGGGTCGATTCCGGTGTCCTTGGTCATGAGGGCTCCTGGGCCGGGTCGGGGACGGTATCGGGCTCGGTGTCGATGGCGGTGAGGGGGAGCAGCACCTGGAAGCGGGTGTCGCCGGGTACGGACTCGACTTTCAGGTCACCGTGGTGCTTGTTGACGACGATCCGCCAGGAGATGTCGAGCCCGAGCCCGGTGCCCTCGCCCACCGGTTTGGTGGTGAAGAAGGGGTCGAAGATCCGCCCGCGGATGTCCGCCGGCACCCCGGGCCCGGTGTCCCGGAACTCCACCAGCAGCCGGTCGTGCTCCAGCGCGGTCCGGACGGTCAACGTCCCCTCCCCGCCCACACTGTTCATGGCCTGCACCGCGTTGTCGATCAGGTTCGTCCACACCTGGTTCAGCTCGGCCGGGTAGGCCGGAATCCTCGGCAGGGTCCGGTCGTACTCCTTGACCACCTTGATCTGCTGCCCGATCTTCCCGGACAGCATCATCAGCGTGCTGTCGAGGAGTTCGTGCACATCCGTGACCTGGTAGGGCGCGCGGTCCAGCTGCGAGTACTGCTTGGCGGCGTCGACGAGGTGCGAGATACGGGTGGTGGAGTCCTCGATCTCGGACATCAACAGCTCGGCCTCGACCGTGTAGTTGAGGCACTCGATGGCACTGGGCAGGATCTCCTGCTCGCCGATGGCCGCCGCGACCTGCTCCAGCCAGTCGACGTCGAGACCGGCCTGCACGAAGGTCGGCGCGATCTGCCAGCCGTTTGGGACACCGTGGTCGTCCAGCCAGTCGGCGAGTTCGTCCTCCCGGTCGGACGCCTCGAGCGGGCTCAGTGCCGACGCCTTGGAGACCCGCTCGGCCGTACGCTCCTGGAGGTCGACCAGGGCCTTCAGGACGTCGCCGTGGTAGGGGCCCGAGGCGATGGCGCCGAGCTTGTTGCGCATGTGCGCGACCCGGTCCCTGAGTGACGAGGTGGCTCGTGCGGCCGCCGCGGCCGGGTTGTTGAGCTCATGGGTGAGGCCTGCGGACAGCGAGCCCAGCGCGAGCAGCCGTTCGCGCTGCCCGACGGCCCGCTGAAAGGTCTGCGAACCGAGGGCGAGCCCCTCCAGGAGATGGACCGCCATCGGAAACCACTCGTGGACGAGGTTCGCGAACGATGCGGCGGGCAGCACGAAGAACCGCGTCGGCTCCGACACCCGCACCGAGTTCATGTACCGCTGCGGTTTCCCGTCCCAGAGGTACGCCATCACGGCCCCCGCGTACACCCCTCGCTGGGACGTGCGGCTCACCTCGATGTCGTCGCTGCCCACCCGGCGCGACATGACGAGCGTGCCCTCGACCATCACGTAGAAGTCGGTCGCCGGGTCACCTTCGGTGAACACAGGTCCGGGGCCGAACAGTTCGACCCGTCCCGCGCTGCACAGCCTGTCGAGCTGCTCGGCACTGAGCTTCTCGAAGAGGAACAGCGACCCGATCTCCTCGGGGGCGCACGGCATCAGTTGCCCGCTCATGACTGCTCCAGATACCGGTGGACGAGCATCACGGCCATGGCTCCCTCTCCGACGGCGGACGCGACCCGCTTCGCGGACTCGGCGCGCGCGTCCCCGGCGACGAACACGCCGGGAATGTCGGTCTCCAGGTGGTACGGCGGCCGGTCCAGCTCCCAGTTGGCCGGTGGCCGCCCGTCGGCGGTCAGATCGGGCCCGGCGAGGATGAACCCGCGCTCGTCCCGCGACACCGTGCCGTCCAGCCAGTCGGTCAGCGGGGCCGCGCCGATGAACACGAACAGCCATTGCGCGTCGACGAGTTCGGTCTGCCCGCTCGTCGTGTCGCGCAACGTCAGCTGTTCCAGGTGGTTGTCGCCGTGCGCGGCCTCGACGACCGTGTGGGCCCGTACAAAGATGTTCGGCGACTCGGCGATCTGCTGGATCAAATAGTGCGACATCGACGCGGTGAGGTCCGCTCCGCGCACCAGCAGAGTGACCGACTTGGCGCCCCGGGCCAGGTACATCGCCGCCTGCCCGGCCGAGTTGGCGCCGCCGACGATGTACACGTCGTGGCCCTGGCAGGCGGCGGCCTCGGTGAGCGCGGACCCGTAGAACACCCCGCGGCCCGACAACTCGTCGGCACCCGGCGCCTCCAGCTTCCGGTACGACACACCGGTCGCCAGGATCACGCTGTGCGCCGCGATCTGCGACCCGTCCGCGAACCGTACGAGCCGGGCCGCCCCGCTGCTCTCCAGACCGGTCACCTCCCGCGCGGAGAGGATCTCGGCGCCGAACTTGGTGGCCTGGCGTCGCGCCCGGTCGGTGAGCTGGCCGCCGGAGACGCCGTCGGGGAAGCCCAGGTAGTTCTCGATCCGCGAGCTCTGTCCGGCCTGCCCGCCGGTCGCCGACCGCTCCACGAGCACCGTACGCAGCCCCTCCGAGGCCCCGTACACCGCCGCACCGAGCCCTGCCGGGCCGCCGCCGATGACGACCAGGTCGTAGAAGTCGGCCGTGGGTGTCGTCGCCAGGCCCACGTGCGCGGCCAGTTCCGGCACCTCCGGCTCGACGAGCGCCGTACCTTCCGCCGTGATCACCACCGGCAGCCGCTGCCCGTCCTGCCCTGCGGCGGTCAGCAGCCGCTGCCCCTCGGGCTCCTCGGTGGAGTACCAGCGGTACGGCACCTGGTTGCGGGCCAGGAACTCCCGTACGTCCGACGAGCGGGCCGACCAGCGGTGTCCGATCACCTTGGTGGCGGGCACCGGCTTGTAGTCGCTGCACCGCCACGCCTCCAGCAGGTCGTCCAGGACCGGGTAGAGCTTCTCCTCGGGCGGGTCCCATGGCTTGAGGAGGTAGTGGTCGAGGTCGACGACGTTGATCGCGTCGATTGCCGCGTTGGTGTCCGCGTAGGCGGTCAGCAGCACCCGCCGGGCGCCCGGATAGATGTCCAGGGCCTGTTCGAGGAACTCGATGCCGTTCATCTGCGGCATGCGGTAGTCGGCCAGGATCACCGCCACGAGGTCGCCGCGCAGCTTCAGTTCCCGCAGCGCCTCCAGCGCGGACTCGCCGGACTCCGCGCGCACGATCCGGTACGAGGCGCCGTAGCGCCGCCGCAGGTCGCGGGCGACGGCGCGGGAGACCCCGGGGTCGTCGTCCACGGTCATGATGACGGTCCGCGCAGCGTCCGCGGTCTGTGCCATACGTCTCTCACCTCGAGTGATCGGATCACCGGTCGGCGCCGGCTCGGTGCCGCGCCGCCTTTCAGACATTGTGTGGTCGTCGCCCTGCTTCGCTCCGGTCGGCTCCGCCGCGGGCCGAGCAGGCAGAACTCGTTGCCGTGCGGGTCCACCAGTGTGGTCCAGGACTGCTCTCCCTGGCCGATCTCCACGTGCCGCGCCCCGAGGACCGGCAGCCGGTCGACCTCGGTCTGCCGGACGGCCCCGCGACGCCCATTCGGGTGGTCTCGCCGCGGGGGTCGAGTGATCCGCTACTGGGCCCATGCCGCGATCCGTTCCGCGATCGCCTCGGGGGCCTCGACGTGCAGGAAGTGACCGACGTCGGGGACGATCTCCAGCGCGTGCGGGGCGGCGAACCGATGCCGGTCGTCGATCTGCGGGGGGAGGATGCCGCCGTCGTCGGCACCGTGGAGCTGCAGCAGGGGTACCTTGATCGGCTGAGACGTGCGGCGCAACACCCCGAGCATGCTGGGTCGCATCATCTGCCGGTAGTACTTCAGGGGCGCGGGCATGCTCGCCCGCAGGTCCTTGTGCAGCTCCGCCTGGAGAGCTGGATCGAGCGAGAGGCCGGGCGACCACTGACGCCAGAGGTGGTCGATGAGGGCGAGATCGCGGGCGCCGGCCAGCCAGCCGGTTCCCGGCAGTTGAAAGAGCCCCATGTGCCAGCTCCGGCGCAGCTGCGCGGGGCGCAGCAGCTTCAGGAACGTGCGTGGGTGGGGGATGGCGAGCGTGACCGCGCGTTCGATCCGCTCCGGCGCGGTGGCGACGGCATCGTAGGTGATGAAGGCGCCCCAGTCGTGGCCGACCAACTCCACGGCTCGCCCGGGAGACCAGCGGTCGATCAGCGCGAGCACGTCGCTGGTGAGGGATGCGAAGTCGAACGGCCCCGCGGTCGGGGACGGCGCGTAACCGCGAAGCCAGGGTGCGAGGACGTGACGTCCGCGGCGGCCGAGCTCGGCGAGGAAGGGCTTCGCGGTCGGCGGATGGTCCGGGAAGCCGTGCAGGACGAGCGTCGGTCGCCCATCGGGGTCACCACCCTGCAGCGCGTGGAAGGTGCCGTGTGGCAGGTCGAACGTGACGTGTTCGAACTCCATGGGTGTCAGCCGTTTCCAAGAGTGGTCGGGCGAGAGTTTGCTGATGCCGGCTTCTGTGTCTCTGGTTCTGGACATGTGCGTCTGCTCGGGCGCCGGGTGTACTGCGGGGTCAGCCGGCCAGTCGGTTGAGCTTGCGGACCTGTTGGTCGAAGGCGCGCGAGGGCACGATCCGGCGCAGGGCGCTGACGCGTCTGGCCATCGGGCCGGCGGTGTAGCGGAGCTTGGGCTTGGAATCGGTGGCGGCCGCGACGATCACCTTCGCGACGACGTCCGGGTGGTCGGCGTTGCGCACGGCCGTGGCCAGCACGTCCCGGGAGATCTCCCGCTGTGCGGCGTAGATCGGCAGGGGCGCGTCGGGCGCCATGCTGCTCGCCTCGAAACTCGTGCTGGTGTAGGCCGGCTCGACCAGCAGCACCCGGACGCCGTGCTCGCGAAGCTCGTGGTCGACGGACTCGGAGTAGCCCTCGACCGCGTGCTTGGTGGCGGCGTAGACGGCCATGAAGGGGGCTGGGATCAGACCGAGGACCGAGGAGACGTTGACCACGCGGCCACTGCCCTGGGCGCGCATGTGGGGCAGCACTGCGTTGGTCATCCGCATCACGCCGAAGACGTTGATGTCGAAGACCTCCTTGGCCTGGTGGATCGAGCTCTCCTCGCCGGCGCCGACCGCGCCCACGCCGGCGTTGTTGACCAGGACGTCGATTCGGCCGAACCGCTCGATCACCTCCTCGACCAGGGAGCGGACCGACTCGTCGTCGGCCACGTCGAGATCGAGGAACGTCACCCCGGGGAGCGGCTCGGCGTTCGCCGCGTTGCGGCTCGTGCCGACCACCGCGAAGCCGGCACCCACGAGGGCGCGCGCTGCCGCCCGCCCGATCCCGGAGGAGGCGCCCGACACGAGGGCTACTGGGGGAGCTGTCTGCATGGTGGTTCCTTCGGTTGTGTGGCCATGACCGACACGGTGCGCGCACCGGTTCTGCAAGCCCGGACCAAGCCGGTCCCGGTGAGCTCAGAAAGGTTGTGTACTGAACAGTCGGAAACCTAGGCGGTTCTGTACTGGGTTGTCAAGAAGGGTGGGTCCGCTTTACCGTCTTTGTATGGCGAGACCACGAAGCTTTGACCCCGACCACGTCCTGCATGCCGCTGAGCGGCAGTTCCGCGCCTCGGGCTACAACGGCACGAGCGTCGACGACATCAGCGCCGCCACCGGCCTGGGCCGCGGCAGCCTCTATGCCGCGTTCGACGGCAAGCACGGCGTGCTGCTGCAGGCGATGACCGGCTACTTCGCCCGGCTGGCGCAGGGTCCGCGGAAGATGCTCGACGGACCGGATGAGGGCGCCCTGGAACGACTGCACGCGTACTTGCTGCGCGCCGTCCACGGGGTGCCGCTCGCCGCCGACGTACCCCCCGCCGATGACCGGGCGGCGGCGGCCTGCTTCGCCGCCAAGATGGCCCTGGAGGTCGGCGGCTCCGATCCCGAGGTGCAACGCCTGGCCAACGACTGCTTCTCCGTGGTCCGGACGGCGGTGGCCGACTGCGTGCGAGCGGCGCAGCGCAACGGCGACATCGACCCCGACGCGGACCCCGACGACCTCGCCTACCTTGTGCTGACCGTCATCCGCGGCAGCGATGTCGTAGGCGCGTACGGCCACGGCCCCGACCGCCTGACCTCGATCGCGGAGACCGCGTTCGCCCTGCTGCCCCGCCCGCGCCACCACTGACAAGGGCACGGCCGGCCTCGTCGCACAGGCATCTGATGCGGTCGGCCCGCTTCGACGCCGCGCAGGCACGGCCCGAAGGTGTACCGCCGCCGGGGTCGTCTGGGCGGTTGGCGAAGAACACCGCCCGCATCCAGTCGAGTTGCTCCACCGCATGCGCGGTGTCGCCGGGCTTGAACTACACGGTCATTCGCCGAACGCCTCGCCGCCAGCAGGCGGTGGTACTTCGGCCGCCGCCTGGAGGCACATGCAGTTACGGAAACTAATCGATCAGGGACTCCAACCGCCATCGCGAAGTATGCGTGGTCCGGCCGCGAGCGCCTGGGGCTGTTGCGGGTGCGCGGCGATGCGATCGTGCTGCATGCCATGCGCTGGCCGGACGAGATCCGCGACCCTGCCGAGCTGCTGCCTCCGCGGGTGGAGGTCTCCGAGGAGGAGATCGAGGGCGCAATCGCGCTGCTGGAGACGATGACCCGTGAGGACCTGGAAGGCCCGGAGTTCAGGGATGCCTACACCGAGGCCATGGCGCAGATCATCGAGGCGAAGCGGCAGGACCGTGAGCTGCCCGAGGCGCCGGAGCCGGAGGAGCCGAGCCAGGTGCTCGATCTGATGGCCGCGCTGAACGAGTCCGTGGCCAAGGCGAAGGCGGCCCGCGGCGAGGAGTCGAAGCCGAGGAAGAAGGCCGCAGCCAAGAAGGCAACCGCGAAGACGCCGGCCAAGAAGACCGCGGCGAAGAAGACGACCGCCCGCCAGTCCCGCAGCGCCTGACTCACCCTTCCAGGTAGCCGAGCATGCTGTCCGGCCGGCACTGCGGGCAGGCGGGTACGCCCTCGGTGAGCGCGCGCAGGGCCGTCATCCGGTCGACGCCCTTCGAACGCTTCCCCCCGTTCCAGCAGTTTCCCGCGTGCACATACACCGCTTCCTCGCCGGACAGGCCGCGCTCGATCAGCCAGTCCGGCGCCGGGGGCCGGGCCGCGAGACCGTGCCGCCGCTCGGCTTCGCGCCGTTCCTCCGTCCGGATCCACCGGTCGATCTGGGTGAGCTGCTGCTCGGCGACGCGGCGGGCGAAGCGCAGCATCTCCAGCCGGGACGGCAATCTATCGGTCACATGTTCGATTCTAGGGGATAGGCTGCCCACCGGCATGACGAGGGGGAGAGCACAGGGAGGAGGACGCGATGCACGCTGACCTGGAGCGACTCGCGTTCCTCGGCGTCGACCCGGCCACCCTGGACCCCGCTCCGCCCACCCGGTGCGGGCCGACTGGCTGGCCCGCATCGACCCCGACCCGCCGGGCCGGCGCCGCTGCTGCTCCTGCGGGGCGCTCGCGGTCGCCACGCGCGTCGTCGTCCTTCCGGGCCTGGGGCGGCGCTGGCATGACCAGTGCCGGGACTGCATGATCGCCGGGATCCGCGAGAACTGGGCGGCCGGCCGGCCTGTGGCAGGCCGGTACCGGGTTACCCGGTGGGTCGGCGGGCGGCCGACGCTGGAGGGCTGGTGGGACGAGCTGGTCACCGCGCAGGACAAGACCGCGAGGTGGATCGGCGCGCACGGGGGCGAAGGCGGAGTCCGTATCACCCTGGACGACGAAGCGACCGGCACCCGGCTGGTGAGCCGGCCGGGGGAGGGGGAGGCGTAGCTGTGCTCCGTGGCCGCCTCGCGCTTCCCTGTGGGGCCCTCGACGGGTGAACCAAACTGTTTCCACGGGTCACCACGTTCGAAACGGCGTGGTCGGGGGTCTGACATCCCCCACGGAGCACCCCTGCCGGCCCCCCGATCACTGGAGAGAAGAGGTAAAGGGGAGGGAGGCGGGGTGCGGGGAGCGCTACGGGGTCGGGGCGCCCTGACCGCGGCCGGACTGCCCGCCCGCCACCCCGCGATCCGCCGGGCGGTGGCAGTGACCCGCCGCACGCGGCGATGCCCGTACCCGGGCACCGGACCACAACCGGACCTCAAGCGTTACGCGTCCGAACCAGCGACCACACCAGGACGCAAAATGCCCGGCCGACCGTGGAGTCGTTCACGGAAAGCCGCGTGCGAGGAGGCCGGGCATTGGGGATCGAGCAGTTGTCCATGTACGGGTACGCGTCGAAGGCCGAGGTCCTCGCCGACGCGCGGCGGTACTGGAACCCGGACAAGACGGCGTTCTGGCAGGACGAGGGCGTTCCGTTCGTCGTCGGGGAACGATCCGGGTACCGCCTGACCGACGTCGACGGACACGAGGTGATGGACGTCCATCTGAACGGTGGCACCTACAACCTCGGGCATCGCAACCCCGAACTGGTGGACACCCTCACACACGCCCTCCGGCACCTCGACATCGGCAACCACCACTTCCCCACCCCGGGCCGCGCCCATCTGGCACGACGGCTCGTCGAGGCGACGCCGGGCGCGGACAAGGTCGTCTTCGGGTCCAGCGGCGGGGAAGCGGTCGACGTCGCGTTGAAGAGCGCCCGGTACGCCACCGGCCGACGGAAGGTCGTGTCGGTCGTCAAGGCGTACCACGGGCATACGGGACTGGCCGTGGCCACCGGCGATTCGCGGTTCTCGCAGCTGTTCCGGTCGGACAGCCCCGACGAGTTCGTCCAGGTGCCGTTCAACGACCTCGACGCGATGACGGCCGTGCTCGCCGGTGAGGACGCCGCCGCCGTGATCATGGAGACGGTGCCGGCCACCTACGGCTTCCCGATGCCCGAGCCCGGCTATCTCGCCGGCGTGAAGCAGGCGTGCGACGCCACCGGCACCCTCTACATCGCGGACGAGGTCCAGACCGGCCTCGGCAGGACCGGTGAGCTGTGGGGCGTGTACGGCGAAGGCGTCACCCCCGACATCCTGGTGACCGGCAAGGGCCTCGGCGGCGGCCTCTACCCGGTCAGCGCCGCCCTTCTGGGCCCGGTGGCGAGCGGGTGGCTGGAGCGGGACGGCTTCGCCCACATGGCGACCTTCGGAGGCGCCGAACTCGGCTGTGCCGTGGCCGCCAAGGTCCTGGAGATCACGCAGCGGCCCGAGACCCGCGAGAACGTCCGGCAACGCATCGACCAGGTCACCGAAGGCCTCGCGGGGCTGCGCGCCGAACTGCCCCGCGCGCTCACCGGGATCCGGCAGAAGGGACTGGTCATCGGCCTGGAGTTCGGTGCCGTCGGCGCGAAGGCGATCATGGCCGAGCTCTACCGGCAGGGCGTCTGGGCGATCTTCTCCACGCTCGACCCTGCCGTCCTGCAGTTCAAGCCCGGCCTGCTGCTCACCGAGCAGGAGACCGCCGAGATCCTCACCCGCCTGCGGGACGCCGTACGGAAAGTGGCGGCCACCCATGTCTGACACCTGGGACGGGCAGATCACCGCCGCGCTCACCGCGTACGGCCGGGACGGCGCGCTGGCCGAGGCCCGGCTGCTGAGCCTCTCGGAGAACGCCACCTATCTGTGCACCTTCACCGACACCCCCGATCCGCTGGTCCTGCGCCTGCACCGGCCGGGCTTCCGCTCCCTCCCCCAGATCCGCAGCGAACTGATGTGGATCGAGCGACTGCGGGCCGACGGCGCGGTCGCCACACCCGCGGTGGTACCGACTCCGGCGGGCGAGCCGGCGGCGAGCTTCCGCGGTCCGGACGGGGTGCTCCAGCACGCGGCGCTCTTCGAGTTCGCACCCGGCGCCGAGCCCGACACGACGGACTTCGCGGACGTGATGGAGGTCGTCGGCCGGGAGACCGCCGCCCTGCACGAGCACGCGTCGCGGTGGCGACGGCCCGCCACCTTCGTCCGGCCCGACTGGGACCTGGACAACCTGATCGGCGCGGCCTCGCTGTGGGGCCGCTGGTCGGACAACCCCGATGTGTCCCCTGGCGACGCCGAGGTGCTCGCACGGGCCGAGGAGAAGCTCACCCGAGAACTCGACGCGTACGGCAGGAGCCCGGCCGTCTTCGGTCTCATCCACGGCGACCTGCGCGCCGCCAACCTGCTCGTCGCCACCGACGCCGTACGGCTCATCGACTTCGACGACTGCGGCAGCGGCTGGTTCCTCTACGACCTGGCGTGCTCTCTGTCGTTCGTCGAGCACGATCCGCGGGCGGCGCAGTGGGTGGCCTCGTGGCTGCGGGGCTACGAGTCGCGTCGGGCGCTGCGGGAGGAGGACGTACGGGCGGTGCCCGCCCTGGTGATGCTGCGCCGGCTGATGCTGGTCGCCTGGGTGCACAAGCGCGGGGACACGCCCTTCGCCGCCTCGCTCCGGCCGGCCTTCGCGGCGCAGTCCGCGCGACTGGCCCGCCGCTACCTGGCCGACGACTACCTCACCGCCGTACGCCATGAGCACCGGGCGTGACCCGCTCGGCCCGGCCGCCGGCAAGGTCGCGGAGGGCGTGCTGGCGATGATCCGGCGCGGTGAGGTGCGCATGGGCGGCCGGCTGCCCACCGAGCGCCGTCTGACCGAGATCTTCGGCACCAGCCGGGAGTCCGTCCGCCGGGCCCTGGCCTGGCTGGAGGCGGAGGGCGAGGTACGTCGGACCCGCGGGAAGGCCGGCGGGACCTTCGCGCTGCGCCCCAACCCCAACTGGCCCGTCTACAGCTGGAGTCGGCTCGCGCACGGCCGCGACCGGGTGGTGGCACGACAGCCGGGCGTCGATGTGAGCGTCCCCGCGCTCCTGCGACACCAGCACTTCGCCGAAGCGACCCGGGTCGTGTCCACGGGGCTGCGGCGGGGCGATCCGGAGGTCTGTGCCGGGCTCGGTCTGCCGGACGGGTCCCGGACGGTGGCGGTCGAGCGGGTGCGGCTCGCCGACGGGGTGCCGCTGTCGTGGGAGCGGCTGTTCGTGTCGGCGGCGCGCTTCCCCGGGCTCCTCGACCAGGACCTGACCGGCTCCCTCTCCCAGGTGTTCCGCGACACCTACGGCGTCACCGCCTGCGAAGTCTCCGAGCACATCCGGGTCCGGCTCGCCGAGAGCCACCACACCCACCACCTCGACGTGTCGGTCGGCCAGCCACTGCTGGCGATCACGCGCACGTCCCACGACCAGCACGGCGAGCCCCTGGAGTTCTCCTACGACCTCTTCCGGGCCGACCGCACCGAACTCCACGTCTCCTCAACGAACCGCGCGCCGGACCACTCGGAGGTACGTCCATGACATCCAGAACCAAACCGATTCCCGTGGCCACCGAGGCCACACCCGCACTCCAACGCAAGCTCGGCGTAGGCTCGTTGGTCTTCATGGTCGTCGCGGCCGCGGCCCCGCTGACCGTGGTCGGCGGCACAGTACCCCTCGTCTTCGCCACCAGCCAGAGCACCGGCGTACCGGCCCACTACCTGATCGCGGCCATCGTCCTGACCGTCTTCTCCGTCGGTTTCACGACCATGAGCCGCTACGTCGACAACGCCGGCGCCTTCTACACCTACATCCGCGCCGGACTCGGCAGGACCGTCGGAACCGGGTCCGCGACCCTGGCCCTGTTCTCCTACGCGGTGCTGGCCATCTCGGTGTACGCGTACTGCGGCGCCGCCACGACCAACGCGTTGCACCACTACTTCGGCGTCGACACGCCCTGGTGGGTCTGGACGGCGCTGACCGCGCTGCTCGTGGCCTGGCTCGGCTACCACGACATCGAGCTGAGCTCGAAGGTACTGGGGCTGCTGCTGATCGGTGAGGTCGCCGTCATCCTGGTCCTGGACGTGGCGGTGTTCGCGCGCGGCGGTCACTCCTCGCTTACCTGGAGCCCCTTCGCACCGGCGGCGGTGAGCGAGGGAAGTCCCGGCATCGGGCTGATGTTCGCGTTCTTCGGGTTCATCGGCTTCGAGGCGACCGCGGTGTTCCGCGACGAGACCCGGGACCCGGACCGCACGATCCCCCGCGCCACCTACATTGCCGTGATCTCCATCGGCCTCTTCTACGCGCTGTCCGCATGGGCGATCGCCATGGGCTCGGGTGTCACACACATCGTGTCCGACTCCACCGCCGACCCGGAGGGACTCGTCGTCACCCTCGCCGGGGACTACGTCCTGCCCATCCTCGGCGACATCGTCCAAGTGCTGCTGGTGACCAGCCTGTTCGCCTGCGTGCTCTCCTTCCACAACGTCGTCACCCGCTACCAGTACGCCCTCGGCACCGAGCGTGTCCTGCCGGTCCGGCTCGGTGAGATCCACCCCCGCCACCACGCGCCGTCGTACTCCTCACTCGTGCACAGCGCGGTCACCGCGGTGGCTCTCGTCGCCGTCGCGGTCGCCAGGCTCGATCCGGTGACCCAGATCTACGCGTGGCTGTCGGGCGCGGCCACCCTGGGGCTGCTGCTGCTCATGGCACTCACGAGCGTCGCGGTCATCGTGTACTTCGCCCGGCGCGAAGGCGGCCTCTCCCGTTGGCGCACGCTCGTCGCCCCCGCGCTCGCGCTGTCCGGGCTGCTCGCGGTGACCCTCCTGGTGGTGGACAACTTCCCGCTGCTCGTTGGCGGCACCGCCGCGGCCTGGGCGACGGCCGGCACGGTCGCACTGTCGTTCGCCGTCGGCCTGGTGCTCGCAGCACGGCACCGGGCCGTGTGACGGCCAAACTCCGACAATCCCCAGATCAAGGAACCGCCATGAGCTCGCTCCACACCCGGAAGGTCGCCGTCGTCGGCGGCACCCGAGGCATCGGCGCCGCCGTCACCTCCACCTTCGTCCGTGCCGGGCACGACGTCCTGCTGACCGGGCGCCACGTCCCGGACGTCGTCCTGGAGAAGTTCCGTGCCGAGGCGACCCGCGAGGACCAAACCGTCGAGGCGCTCGCCCTCGACTCCGCCGCGCCCGACTCGGCCGAGTGGCTCGCCGAGGCAGCCTCCTCACTGCTCGGCGGCCTCGACGTGCTGTGCCTCAACGCGGGCATCTTCCCGAACAAGCCGCTGGCGGAGATGACGTACGCCGACATCCGTGAGGTGTTCGCGGTGAACGTGGAGAGCCAGATGCTGGCCGTCGCCGCGTGTCTGCCGCTGCTGCGCGGGTCGGCGGCGGGGCGGGTCGTGCTCACCTCATCGATCACCGGGCCCGTCACCGGTTTCCCGGGGTGGAGCCACTACGCCGCGAGCAAGGCGGCCCAACTCGGCTTCATGCGCACCGCGGCTCTGGAACTCGCCCCCTACGGGATCACCGTCAACGCGGTGGCCCCCGGGAACGTCGCGACAGAAGGCCTCGACAGCATGGGCGAGGAGTACCTCGCGCAGATGACGGCGACGATCCCGCTGGGCCGCTTGGCACGGCCCCAGGAGATCGCCGACGCGGTCGAGTTCCTCGCCGGCGAGCGGGCGTCGTTCGTCACGGGCCAGGTCATCACCGTCGACGGCGGCCAGACCCTGCCGGAGTCGCCGGAGGCGGTGCTGCCGGTCACGTCGACGGCACGAACCTGACCGGCCGCCGGTCGACTATCGGCCCTGTTCCCTTGCGACGGATCCTCCAACCAGGGCTGGCTGGAGACGCACTGACCGCGCTGGCTTAAGGGTCCGAGCCCACGGCTGGGCCGCGAGTGGTCAGGCTTCCCGGGCCGGCCTGGGCAGACCCGCGCCACCACCTTTCAGCACAGTCCCCGGCCTTGACTGGGTGTTCCCAACGGCATGGGCCTCATCCGAACGCGAGGAGATCCACATGCGTACCCGCATAAGACGTCGTCTTGCCGCAGCTCTGACCGGAGTGTTACTGGCGGCGGTCGGCCCGGCGATCGCCCACGCCCAACCGTCCAGCGACGAGGTGCCCGCACCGCCGGCACACCTACTGGACGTGGGCGATGACCGCTACGGGATCCAGAACTACAAGTCCCGCAAGTACCTGCAGCCCGCGGGCGGCGTCGTCACCAATGGCGCCAAGATCGTCCAGATGCCCGAATCCCTGGGCAGTGTGACGGCGACTTCGCGGAGACGCAGAACTGGTACGTCTTCAGCGCAGGCAGCAGCTACGTCAGCCTCAAGAACGACAACTCGGGCAGGAACCTCGGCATCGACGGCGCCAGCACCACGTCCGGGGCAGCGGCCATTCAGGCCAACGGATCCAGTGACCTCAACCAGGACTGGGAGCTCATCACCAAGACGTCCTACCCCGCCGGCTGGTACGCGCTGAAGAACCGCAAGAGCGGCCTGTGCCGGGGCATCTCGGGTGCCGGCACCGCCAACGGCGCGCAGGCGGCTCAATTCGCCTGCGACGACTCGGCCAACCAGCTGTGGAAGCCCGACGACCGCTGAACGAGCAGCCTCGAAGGCGTCCCTGCGCTCCATGCCGAGCACGATGCACACCCTGGGGCCGGCCTGACGCCTGAGCTACCCCCAGCAGCCGCCGAGGCGCCCCTGACTTTCCATGGCCAGGGGTGCCGCAGCCTGCCACCAGGCTGGATGCGACCCCACCTGCCGAACAGCCGCGCGCCAACGGCTCCACACCACCCTCCCCACGAACACCCCGCTCGCCTTGACCGAAGAGTGACTCCGGGCCCCATCTGCCCGCCGCCGGGCTCCGCGATACGGCCCGTCCGGGGGCATCCTGGTCCACGCCGCCGTGACTGCTGCACGTACAGCGCCGCTCCGGCGGACATGCGGGCAACGGTCGGACCCACATGCGGGCAACCTGCTGCTGACCGACACCGGCACGGTCAGTGGGCTCCGGAGCGAAGGCCGGCCAGGGGCGGTGCCGCCCACCCTCTTCGGCAGGCAAGTCATGGCAGGCCACCGCAGATTTGCACCAGGATGGACGACAGCCGCCGGGGGGCTCACGTACCAGCCCTGTCCCATCGCTCACTCTCGCTCGCGCGAGTCTCTTCCTCCGGAAGCCGCTGACGGACCGTAGTGCTCCTGTCGGTCCAGTAAGAACGACCGAGCGCGATCATGGATTTCCACGATCTGTTCTGCTTGAAAGGTACTTCGAAGAGCCGAGAAAACACCCATGCCCCGCATAGCGAGACCGGCAGAGCCAGGATCAGCGTGAAGCAGAACGTGGGCATGCCCGGCGCTACGAAATGCGGAGCCACTCGGCGAATGACTGCCATGACGATCGGCAGATGGATCAGGTAGAGGCTGTAGGAGAAGCCACCAAGACTCCGAACGGGACGCGCGGTCAGGAACCGTATCAGCATGGCCGGTCGGCCGGTGGCAACCGCAGCAAGCAACATCGTCATAGCGGGAGCGATGGCGAGATCTATCCAGAAGTAATGGTTCACCGTCCAAACCGGACCCTTGAAAACCCCCAGAGCCAGGACAGGCGCGGCGGCCAGGACTGCGAACCATCCCCATGGCAGACGTCGCACTCTGTCCGACGCCACGACGACACCTGCGCCTATCAAACCTGCCATGAATACGGGAGCGAGATGTGGAGCGAGCCAGTTGTCGCCCTCCACGGGGGTTCCGTCCGGTGCCGCCAGCCCGCGGGAGATCACCGGAAGTGTCACGCACGCGGCCAGGACCACCGCGCCCCACCGGCGCCGGATGAACAGGAGAAGGGGAAAGAAGAGATAGAGCTCGGCCTCCACTCCGATCGACCAGAATGCGCCGTTCGGTGTCGGTGCTGTGAAAATATCCTGAGCGAGGAGCCCGTACACCAGAATCGAGGCGTTGGTAGGTGGTCCGTAATGCGAAGCAGGCACCACGGACCAGGAAATGATCAGGCTCATGACGAGCGCCGCCCAATAAGGCGGAAGAATGCGCCAGGCGCGTCGACGCAGGAACTCCGCGACACCGCCCGACCACCAGCCATGGCGTGCCGGAGAAATTGCCAGGGAGAAGCCGGAAAGTACCAGGAAGAACACGACCGCAAGGCGCCCGAACATCAGCACGTCCAGCCACTGAGGCGCCGAACTGTCGGGGTAACCCGGGAATGTGTACAACCAGCAATGGAACAGCACCACATACAACGCGGCCAAGCCGCGGAGGCCATCCAGCCCCATCACCTGCCTAGGAGTCTGTGCTCTGTCCACCCCCGTCTCCTGCCCGGCTGAGGCTGCTAAGTCGAGAGCACTGTCGAGCGAACGGCTCGAATCCACTGAAATTGTTCAACCCTTTCCCTGGCCACCGTCGCACGCCGCCGATGCCACGGCGGTGCTTGCACGGTGGAACGAGCGACGGACGCCTGCCCGTTTCCCTGGTCATACGCCGGGCGGTACAGCACCCCCGCGTTGAACTGGTACGCGGCGTCCGGCTGAGGAGTTCAACGCACAAGCCGACATGATCCGTATCTCGCCATTTCGGAACAGTGTGGTAGGGGGTCTGGCATCCCCCACAGAGCACCCCGCGACAACCGAAGCCAGGAAGAGGGCGGGTCGATGGGCGGGGGAGCATGGTGCTCCCGCCGGCACGGCGGCCGCCACTGACCCGCATCCACTCCCTCGGGTGAGCGCCGCACGGCGGTAGCACCCCCATGGACGCTACCGGCGGCGCGTCACCCCCCCTCCCAGGGTGGCCCGCCGCCTCGTGCTACCGGCCGGCTCGGCCTTGCGGTAGCTGTCTGTAGGCGACGGTGGTGTCGGGGCAGGCTTCCGTCAGTTGGGACAAGGCGTGGCGTTGGGCCGGGCCGCGGGAAGCTGCCAGCGCGGTTTGGTGGCGACGCTCACGCGTCGGCGCACTCCCGGCGGAAGGCTGCGATCGGCAGTCACTTGGGTGGCCCTTGTCGCTCTTGGAGCGGTTGCAGTTGCCCGGACAGGCGCTCGTGGACCTGGACGAGATCGCGGAGCGGGATCTCGTCCGCCAGATCGGCTCCACCCGCCAATTCCGGTTCCGCCACCCGCTGGTGCGATCAGCGGTGTATCAGGGGTCGGGTGCTGGCTGGCGGATCGAGGCCCATGGGCCTTGACCCCTGATCTTGGACACACGAGACACTGGATCCTGAGGATCTGAGAACGGACATCTCGTGGTCATGAAGAACTATCCGCCGGAGTTCAAGGCGGATGCGGTCGCGCTGTACCAGTCGCGGCCCGAGGCGACGATCAGGCAGGTCGCTGCTGATCTGGGGATCAACCCTGAGACCCTGCGGAACTGGGTCCGGGCGGCTGGAGCGAGCCGGCCGCGGGGGCGGCGGGCGGAGGCGCCCGCGGAGCCGCCCACGCCGCTGGAGGCGGAGAACGCCGCTCTGCGGAAGAAGGTCCGTGAGCTGGAGGAGGAGCGCGAGATCCTGCGGAAGGCGGCGAAGTATTTCGCCGGGGAGACGCGCTGGTGAACCGCTTCCAGTTCGTCGCCGACCACCAGCGCCGTTACGGCGTGAAGCGGCTGTGCACCATCCTGGGCATCGCCCGCTCCAGCTTCTACTACTGGCGCCGGACCGCCGAGGTCCGCGCGGCCCGACAGGCAGCCGACGCCCGCCTGGCCGCACGGATACGAGCCGTGCACCGCGAGTCGGACGGCACCTACGGTGTCCCAAGGATCACCGCCGAACTCCGCGGGGACGGCGAGCGGGTCAACCACAAGCGCATTGCGCGCGTGATGCGGAGCATCAACCTGGCGGGAGTGCGGCTGCGACGCCGGCACCGCACCACGATCACGGACCCGGCTGCGGCGAAGGCACCGGACCTGATCGGCCGCGACTTCACCGCCAGTGAGCCGAACACCAAGTACGTCGGCGACATCACCTACCTCCCCGTGGACGGCGGGAAGTTCCTCTACCTGGCCACCGTCATCGACCTCGCCTCACGTCGCCTGGCCGGATGGGCCATCGCGGATCACATGCGAACCGGTCTCGTCATCGACGCCCTGGCCGCCGCCGAGCGGACCCGCGGCAGCCTCGCCGGGGCGGTCATGCACACCGACCACGGAGCCCAATACACCAGCCGGGCCTTCGCAGACGCCTGCCGCCAGGCCGGCATTCGCCAGTCCATGAGCGCGATCGGCTCCAGCGCGGACAACGCACTCGCCGAGTCCTTCAACGCGACGTTCAAACGCGAGACGCTCCAGGGCCGCAAGACCTGGTCCAGCGAGCGCGAGGCCCACCTCGACGCGTTCCGCTGGCTGCACCGCTACAACACCCGACGCCGTCATTCCAGCCTCGGACACCGCAGCCCGATCGCCTACGAAACCGCATCCCGAACAGCACCAACTACGCTGATACCAGCCGCATAGCCCGTGTCCAAGATTCGGGGTCAAGGCCCCATGGGCGGGCCGCAGACGGTTTGGCGCGGCGCGGCGCGCCACTGATCGCACGGGCCCTGCACGTCGAGCGATCGGCGCGGATCGGAGACGAACAGGCCGTCGACATCATGGTCCGGGCCGCCCGGCAGATGACGACGATCGCACCGGCCACCGCCGCGCACTGGGCCGCACAAGCCCTGCGGCTGCTCGGTGAGCAAAGCCGACTGAGGCCCGAACTGTGGCTCCAGCAGGCCGACGCGCTCGGTCTGGCCGGACGCCTGCGCGAGAGCAGGCTGCCGCCCGCGCCCGCTCCGCCGGCCGGTACACCGTGCAGGCCTTGAACGCCCTTGGTCGCCAGCCGTCGCGCAAACTTTGACAGCGGCCGCACCTCCTTGCGCTTCGGCGGCGGGGGTGCGGTCGGCGGTCTGCTGATCCAGCGCTTTGGCGGCCCACCCCCCGGCGCGTGGCCCGTGCGTCTCTTCGTTAGTCGGCCATGAAGACAGGCAGGGCGTCCGCGACCTCATCCGTGGGCCACGGAGATCGCCGGCCTGATCCGGAAGGCACAGGTGTGTGGTTCCACTGATGACTTCCGGTCCAAGCGATGGGGAAGGATTCCGCTGTGGCGGACAGAGCACGACGTCACGCGTGGCGAGGCGGGGGTCGATGGATGTCAGGAAACGCGGTATTGCTGTTGTTGGCCGCCGCCTTCGGAGCGTGGGCGCTGGTGCAGGCGGTCTGGTACGCGACCGGGTTCACCTCGGATCCGGTGGAGTACTCCGTCGACTCCCGGGTCGTGCAGGTCGATGTACCGCCTCCCGATACGGATCACAGGCACGGCCTGCCGGTGGCCGTGGCCTTCCAGGACCCCTCAAACGGGCAGGAACTGACGCTGCGAACGGCAGACGGCAAGAACGGCGCGCTGTACGCCGCCTGGGAGGGCATGCCGGTCTGGGTGCGTTTCCCGTCGGGGGAACCCTCCGCGTTCCGCGTCCAGACCCGGCCGGTCAGCCTGGGACAGCAGTTGGTCGGCGCGTTGTCGGCCGCGGTGCTCTGCGCGGCCGTCCTGCTCGTGCGTTTCACGACCGTCCAGCACCACAGCTACGGCTGGGCGCTGCTCGGCTTCGGCTATGGCCTGACCGTCCTCCTCGCGTGCGCATGCGTCGGCGCCGTCCGGCGGCAAGGACGTCGCCGGGCTCTGCTCGACGGTGCCCCGACCGTGACCGCCGAGGTCGTCTCCCTGATGCGCGAGGCCCATCACAACGAGGAGATCACCACCTACACGTACACCGCCGTCCTCGCCTTCACCACGCACGAGGGTCTGACGGTCACGGGTATCGGCCCCGCCGGCCTGACCCGCCACGACGACATCCCCGTCGGGACCCGGCTGTCCGTCCGCTACAGCCCCGAGGACCCCACGACCTTCGACTTCGCCCCGCCCCGCGGTCCCGACCCTCACCGCACGGTGATCGCGTGGATCGCCGTGACGATTGCCTGGGGAGCGATCGTCACGCTTTTCGGCATCCACGCGGTCATCTGATCAGTGACGACCTGGGTCGTAGTCGACGCCGTCGACCGGCCGCACGTGCTGCGGGGCTCGCACCCGCACCCGGTACTCCGCCGCCTCCACACCCCCGTCCGAGACGTTCCACCACTGCGGGACGGCTGATGGATCCGGTGCCGTGCCTCGGTACTCAGAGCACCCGGCCCGAGGGACGGCAGCTCCGGAATCTGTCCACAGGAAGATCGTTTTAGCGTCCTCGTCCGGCGTGGGTGTCCGCTTCAGGCGGCACCGTGACGCCCCACGCACACCCGGTACGAAGGGCGTTGGACGGCATGGCGCAGACGAAGTTCGACAAGCAGGTAGAGGAGACCGCCGAAGCGGTCGGCAACACCAGCCGAGCAGCGCCCCGCAATCCCCGCGCCGCCTGTCTCGGCGGAACTGGAGGAGGCCGCTGGCGGCCCGCAGACCGCCGCCCCGGACGACCAGGCACCGACCCCACCCGCCGAAGCGGAGACGCCCGCACACGCCGTTCTCCCCGCCCAGCCGGACGACGCCGCCGACCCGCCCGGCACCATCGCAGCGCCGTCGCCAGCGAACCGGGCCGGGGACATCGACGACCAGGCGGTGGGCCTGCGCGAGGCCGCCGAACACCACCTGCCGTACACCCTCGCCGCGCTGCGCTACGCCCGCGCCAACGACCGCACGTTCCCCGGCCCGGCCGGCAAGCGCGGCGCCGAACTCCTCTACCGCATCGGCGACCTTAAGCGCTGGGCACGCAACCGGCCCCGCGCCGCCTCCGGCACCGCCGACCTCGACTGACCGCCCCGCCCGCCCGCGGCCGCGAAAGGGGCCTGCGGTCCGGCCCGACCCCGTCGCCCTGACGAACACCCGGTGCCGAACGGGTAACCGACGGCAGCCACATGGGCAGACTCGTCGCACCGCTTGGCCGCCTTCGGGGCCGGCTCTGCTGCTGCGGTCGCTGCACCCGGACTGGTCTCCCATGGCGGTCAAGCCGGCACTGATGACCACCGCGACCACCAGGGACCACAAGGGCAGGCCGATCGCGCGCTCCAATGTCGACGGACCGGCCGCCCCGCTCGATTACGGCGCCGGACAGGTGGTCCGAACGCCGCCGACGACCCCGGTCTGGTCTACGACTCCACGTCCGCCGCCTGGACGTCGTTCAGGCGCGCCGTAGGCGACCAGCCGGTGACCGACGGCGGCGCGGACGCCTGCGTCACCGCCAGGAAGACCGATCCGAGCGACCTGAACACCCCGACGATCGCCGTGGGCGACCTCGCCGGCAAGCAGACCGTCACCCGCACGGTCACCACCATCACCACAGGACCGGCGTCTACACCGCCACGCTGCGGACACCGCCCGGCCACAAGGCGAACATCTCGCCGAGGAAGCTGGTCGTGCCCGCCGGTGGGTCGGCCACTTACAAGGTCACCTTCACCGCACCGACGCCGCCCACGGCGACTGGTCGTTCGGCCCGGTCACCTGGAGGGACGGGACCCACAAGGTCCGCGGCGCCGTCGCTCTGCGCGCCACCCGTCTGTCCGCGCCGGCCGGGATCACCGGCACGGGCGCCACCGGCTCTGCAACCCTCACCGCCCGGGCGGAGTGGAACGGCGTGCTCACCACCACTGTGAACGGCCTGTACACGGGCACGGTGAAGACCGGCACCCTGACCGGCACCGCCCCCGACTTCGCCCCCTCGCAGTCGCCGTTGCCGACCGCTGTGGCCAAGACAGAGGTCACCGTGTCCAAGGGGGCCGACCTCGCCCGCATCGCGATCCTGTCGTCGGACTTCCGCACCGACAGCACGTGGACCTGCGGGGGCTCGACAAGAACGGCAACCTGCTCTCCAACCCCACCAACGGGAACGACGAGCACGTCGGCCTCACCGAGCCCGGCACTTATGAGGTGTACGTCGTCCACTACACCCTGCCGAAGGGCGAAGGGCGTCACCGGCCACCCTGCTCACCTGGCTGATCGGAAAGGACACCGAGCCGGACCGGCCGACCACCCGTCGCACCCGCCGAGCAGCGAGTGAGCGCGGGCGCTGCCGTCAGGGCCACCGTCTCCTGGCGTGCTCTCCCGACCGGCCGGACCTACCTGGGGCTGGTCGAGTACGGGGACCGCACCAGGACCGTCGGCGGCACGCTACCGACAGTCACCTCGTCGCCCCGTGAGGAGGATCCTCGCTCGACCCCGGGCACGCGCGGCGAGCGCACGCGTGTCCGGTCCGCCACCCGTGGGGACGGGGCGGGTGCGGTGAACGACCCGGCCGCGGACTCGCCGACGTCACAGGAGACCGCGGCCGGGTCTCTTCTCCGATCCCTGTACACGGAGCCCGCCATGACCGTCGTACGCATCGCCGACCATCAGGCATGGGCATGGGTCCAGAGGCACTCTGCGGAGCTGATGACCGCAGGGTTCGGTCGCTGTCAGCTGCGGACGGTGAATGCGTCGACGATCACGCACTGACCGCCGGTCATCATGGCTTTGATGGTGTGTACCCCGGGCATGAGACCTGTCACCGAGTAGAGGTGGTCAGAGTTCGTCCTTGGGGTTGGGGTTGGGTCCGCTGTTGAGGGCGATCGCCAACAGGGCCGCGGCCTGGCGTGCGTCCGCGATGGTGGCCCCGGCGACGCTGGTGCTCGCGTCGTCGTCCGTGTGGTTGGTGCGGCCGACGAAGACATGGCTGACGCCGGCCCAGTCACGGATCAGGGAGATCTGCTGGTAGCTGTAGTTGGTCGCGATCCCGCTGTCGAGGGCGTTTGCGACGCGGTCGGCGAGGGTGCGGAATCGAGCCCCCTCCGAGATGCTGAAGATGAGGGTGAGCAGGGAACGGGCCTGGTTGGCGCGGGTCGAGTTGGGGTTGGCCAGGGCGCCGAGGGCCCCCGCCAAGGAGCCTGGTCCGATGTTGACGCTGGTCAGCGCCTGGTTCGCGACCCGGGAGAGAGCGTCGTAGCCTTCTCTGCCGACGAAGAAGTTGACGTCGGTGCTGGACTCGTTGGGGAGGCCGCTCGCGAGGTTGAGGACGTGGTTGTGGGGCGATCCAACCGTGTAAACCCGCACCACGTAGAGGTCACTGAGCCGCACCACGGCGTGCACGGCGGTGGAGAACTCCCCAGGGGCGCTGATCACGATGTCGGCGAAGCGGTTCGTCCTGGTGTTGTCCAGGATGGTGACGGTCACCCGGTTACCCCGCGTGTTGACGACTATGCCGCTTCGGCGCGCGTTGGCCGTGCTGCGGGCCAGTTCGTCCAGCTCGCTGAGCATCTGGCGGTAGGCCGCGGAGCCGCCGTCGATGTCCCAATGGATCTGCGGGAAGTTGACCTGCGCCACTTCCTGGGCGTCGATCTGGACGGCCTTGGTCGCGGGGGCCGCGCCGGCGGCGGCAAGGGAGGGGAGGCCGGACAGCGCGAGCGCGCCGACGGCAGCGCACGGAAGGATCGCCGAGAGGCCGAGGCGGCGCACGAGGCTGGAACGCATGGGTTGTTCCGATCATCGGGGGTCTGAAGAGACCGGGAGAGTTGCCCGGCCCGAGCCGGACACGGACGGCCCGACTCCACCGAGAATCTCCCGGGCGCGGTTGATCGACACCCCCCTTGACCAGGGCAATCAATCTCGTCCGCGTCGGTGAAGCCGGTCGTCACCCCCCGGTGGGCCCCGGCGCCACCCTCAGCAAGGCCCTCGCTTTCGAAGCCGGCATCCTGAAGCCAACGGCCTGCCCTGGGCCCGCGGCCCTACCCATCGCAAGGGCCGGACCTCCAGTTGGGGCCTTGACGGGGCTTCACGGTTGAGCGGTGCGGGGACACCTGCGGGCTCGGCGGGTGGTAACGCATCGTTGTCCGTAGGCATGGGTTCTGCGTCATGGGAGCTGAACGTGCTGCGGGCGACGAGCTTGATCACGAGGTGGATGCTCTCGCTCCTGGCAACGCTGTTCTCGTCGCCCGGGGCCGGTCGAACCAGGCCGTCGCCGGGCGCCTCCACCTCACCGGGGGAACGGTCAAGTCCCATCTCGCCAGGGTCTACGCCGAACTCGGTGTCGACTCACGCACCGCGGCCGTCGCCGCCGCCAACGCCCTAGCCTAAGACGGTGTCCTATGTGGTGATCGTTCGTTGGTCTGTCCATGGGGCGGGGTACGTGGAGTTGGATCACCCGCCGCAGGCACTCCGCCAACGGACACCTCAGCCCCGTCGACTACGAAACCAGCACCGGCAGGAGTCCGATAAGCTCACGCTGGCCGCATGACCACCCGAACGCGTGTCCCCTTCCACGGGGGAAGGCCCCCTCTTCAGCGTCGCTCAACAGGCCTCATCTCTCGCTGCTGGGTCGGACGTAACCCCGGCTTCAGCGTCTGCGCCAGGGCAGGCCGGCGGGATAGGCGTCTTCGTCCCCGGCCCGGGTGACGGCGTCGGTCACCGCCTCGCAGACGTCGGCGAACTGACGGATCTGTTCACGCGTGAGGTGATCGAAAACCGCCCGGCGGACAGCGGTGACATGGCCCGGTGCGGCGGTTGCGAGCAACCGGGCACCCTCGTCGGTGAGGGTGGCCAGCTGCCAGCGGGCGTCGGCGGGGTCTTCACGGCGGGTGACGCAGCCGGACTTCTCCAGCTTCGCGACCGTGTGGGAGAGGCGGCTGCGGGTGATCCGCAGAGCCTCGGCGAGCTCCGACATCCGCAGCGAACGCTCCGGCGCCTCGGACAGTCTGACCAGGACGGCGTAGTGCGCGTGCGGCAACCCCACCTCGGACTGGAGCTGCTGGTCGAGGAAGTCGTTGAGCAGGGCGGAGGCTTCCACGTACGCCCGCCAGGCTCGCTGCTCTTCTCGGTCCAGCCAGTCCGGGGTCTCCATGGGCTCAGCGTACTCGATGGTTTGAATTTTCACACAGCGCGCGTATGGTGGACATCGAATGGTTTGAAAATTAAAACCCTCTCCGATGTCCTCACCATGAACCGGAGAAGTACCCATGCACAAGCCCGCCGTGACGGCCGCCGCGATCGCCGCCCTCGTCACCTCGTCCGCCGTGGCTACCGCGCTCCCCGCCTCAGCCGCGACACCGCCAGTCTCCGCACCGCACGTCGTCGCCCATCTCGACCTGAAGGGAGGCCAGCAGCCGGAGAACATCACCCTGCTCCCGGACGGCTCGTCCGTGGTGACCTTCGCACTTTCCCGGCGGATCGCGCACATCACCACCGACGGCACGGTCCACGTCCTCGCCACCCTGCCCGCGCCCGCCGCGGGCTCGACCACCCCGGTCCTGACGTCCCCGTTCCTGGGCGGGATAGTGCGCGCCGCCGACGGCACCTTCTACTTCAACTACGCCACCGGCTCCGCCGACCTCACCGGCGTCTGGAAGCTGCGCCTCGGCCACACTCCGCACCGCATCGCCGCGCTCCCGGCCGACGGCCTGCCCAACGGCCTCGCCCTGGACAGCGGACACCTCTACGCAGCCGACTCGGTACGCGGCACCATCTGGCGCGTCCCCCTGCGTGGCGGCTCCGCCACCGCCTGGTCCGTCGGCACCGCACTCGCCCCGACCGGCGGCTTCCTCGGCGCCAACGGCATCAAGGTCCACCGGGGCGCGGTGTGGGTCTCCAACTCCGACCAGGGCACCGTGCTGCGCATCCCCGTCGGCCACCACGGCAAGGCGAGCAAGGCCCACGTCGTCGCCCGGGACCTGCCGGTGATCGACGACTTCGCCTTCACCGGCCGCGGCGACACCCTCCTCGCAGCCCTCGATCGCCCCAACGAGGTGGCCCTCGTCAAGGAGGACCGCACCCACACCATCGTCCTCAACGGCCAGGACGGACTGCAGAGCCCGACCTCCATCGCGGTACGCGGCAACACCTTCCTCGTCGCCAACGCCGCCTACAACACCAACAAGGACCCCAACCTGCTTCAGGCGAAGCTCACCCGCTGAGCTGGGTTTCCCCACGTGTATGGAGGTATGTGTCCGTGGGACGTCCGGAACGACCGCTGGATCCGACCGCCGGTCCCGTTCAGCGGCTCGCCCACGAGATGCGGAAGCTGCGCAGAGCCGCCGGAAGCCCCTCGTACCGAGTGATGGCGAAGGCGGTGGGTTTCTCGGCGAGCACCCTGTCCCAGGCCGCCGCCGGTGCGCGGATGCCGTCTCTCGTCGTCCTCCAGGGGTACGTACGCGCCTGCGGGGGCGATCCGGGGGAGTGGGAGGTGCGCTGGAAGGAGGCCGAGGCGGAGACGCACCAGGTCCCCGCCGAGGAGGTGGACGACGTGCCCGCGCCGTATCGCGGGCTCGCCCGGTTCGAGCCGGAGGACCGGCATTCATTCTTCGGGCGGGAACGCGTGGCCGACCGGGTCGGCGAGCTGGTACGCGGGCACCGGTTCGCGGTGTTGTTCGGGTCCTCCGGCAGCGGAAAGTCCTCGCTGCTGCGGGCCGGCTTGATCCCGCGGCTGCAGGAGGAGATTGCCGCGCGCGCCTGCCCGGTGACGCTGCGGATCCTGACTCCGGGGCCGACGCCCGCCACGACCTACGGCCACCTCCTCGCTCCGGCCGACGACGAGCCGGAGAGCTGGGTCGTGGTGGACCAGTTCGAGGAGGTCTTCACCCTCTGCCTCGATCCGCGGGAGCGCGCCCGTTTCCTGGACATGCTGCTCGCCGCCCGCGACCCCGCCGTCCGGCTGCGCGTGCTCGTCGCCGTACGCGCCGACTTCTACGCCCGCTGTGCCGAGCACCGGGGCCTGGCGGAGGCCCTGCGCGGCGCCGGGCTGCGGCTCGACCCGATGACGGCGGAGGAGCTGCAGAAGGCGGTGGTCGGACCGGCCCGGGCGGCCGGGTACATGGTCGAGCGGGCGCTGACGGCCCGCCTGGTCGATGAGACGCTGGACGAGCCCGGCGGACTGCCGATGCTCTCGCACGTCCTGCTGGAGACCTGGCGCCGCCGCAAGGGCCGCATGCTCACCCTCGCCGGCTACGAGGCAGCCGGCGGGGTGCACGGCGCGATCGCCGAGACCGCCGAGGAGGTCTACGGAGGTCTGTCACCGGACCAGGCCCGTGCCGCGCGGCATCTGGTGTTGCGGATGGTCGAACCGGGCCAGGGCACCCCCGACACCCGGCGCCCCCTCACCCGTGGCGAACTGGACGCGTGGGCCGACCTGGATGTACCGGTGGTGGTGGAGCGGCTGACCCGGGCCCGGCTGCTGACCGCCGACGAGGACATGGTGCAGCTCGCCCATGAGGCGCTCATCACCGGCTGGCCCCGGCTGCACGGCTGGATCGAGGAGGACCGCGAACGCCTGCGCCACCACCGGATGCTGGCGGACGCCGCCCGCACCTGGCGGGAGCACGACCGCGACCCGGGCGCCCTGTACCGGGGCACCCGGCTGGCCCGCGCCGAGGAACTCTTCCCGGACCACGGGAGCGACCCCGCGCTGACCGAGCCGGAGCGGGACTTCCTCACCGCCGCCCTGGACGTCCGCGAGGCGGAGCGCCGGGCCGCCGCCCGCATCAGCCGCAGGCACCGGATCCTCACCGTGGCGCTGTTCGCCGTCCTCGCCGTCACACTGCTGGCGGCCTTCGGCGGCTGGTACGAGTACGAAACCAACCAGCGCCAGCTTGACCCCGGCCGCAGTGTAGGTGTGGCAGACGGCGGACGTGATCTGGCCGGTGGTCATGCGTGTCGTGACGGGGATGCCGACGGAGCGGGCGAACTCTAGTGGCCAGTGTCTTGGCCGTGGCGCCGGGCGGCACCAGCACGTAGGCGACGGGCACGCTGTCGTCGCTGGCGTGGACGCGGCGGCCAGATTGTCCAACCCCAGCTCGACCAAGCGGAAGACGCGTCGGTAGCCGGCTCCGAGCAGAAGCGCTGCGGCCTCCTGTTTGGAGGCCGCGGCGTTCGCGCCGATCACTGCCGTCCAAGCAGTTCCATGCTGCCTGACAAGCTGGCGGATCCGCTGCTCGGCCCAGCTCAGCAGGGCTGAGCCAATGCCCTGGCCACGATGTTCGGGCAGGAGGTAACCGCGGTCATGAAACCAACCTCTCCGGGCTCACCCCCGCGGGTGCGGGGATCAGGTCATTTCCGCATTCGAGCCCTGGATATGGGATGGACCATCTCCGCGCGTGCGGAGAGCAGCGAGTGGAAGGCCCCCCCACCGCGGCGACAGCAAGAACGGCAATCCGTCAGGCAGACCCGCCTCGTCCAGCCACTCCTCCAGACCGTCTGGAAGCCCTTGAAGCCCTGACACGACAGACTCCGGCTGCACGACATCACGCGAAGTGAAATGCACTGTCCAAGCCGGCTCCCGCATACCTGGCGCCCTCTCCCCGTCTGAACACAACCCGCCTGGCGGAGCTGATGACCGCTTGTGCACGGCAGGTCAGTGACCGCCGCAGGTCTCCCAGCCAAGCCGGGCGCGACTGCCTCCCCGGCAAATCCGGCAAACGCGCCATCAGCGAAGAGCAGATGCATCAGCATGAAGGGCTGTCTCTTTCCCTCATGCCGGCTGCGCCGGGCGCACTGGCCGACGAGGTGGCCGCCCCCGGTCGCCAACCCGCGCGCACTCGCCCCTGAAGCGCTCAGCCACAGATGTGCCGCAGCTCGACAGTTGTCACCGGCGAAGCCGAACAGACTGGCAGAAAGGCCGGTCAAAGCAGCCTGGTTGTCAACTGCAAGGCAGGCTACTTGTCACAGACGCTCGGTGCCTTTTGATCCCTCACCTCGTGGTCCGTCGCCGCCGGCTCGAGCTCGACGGCCGTACCGACATGGCGTGACGGCGCCGGTCACGAAGACGCGCATGCGCCATCTCCCCGGGGCGGCGCGAGCCGGAAGCGCGTCACCAGGGCACCTCTCCCTCGTCGTCGAAGAAGCGGCCCGTCGGCCCGTCGGCCGATACGGTGGCCAGCCGGATCGCGGCGGCTGCGCCCTGCTGGGGAGTGCGCACTCCCAGGAAGCCGTTGAGGTCGGTCGCCGTGAAGCCGGGGCAGACGGCGTTGATCAGGATGTGGGTGTCGGCCAGCTCCTTGGCGTACTGCACGGTCACGGCGTTGAGGAACGTCTTCGACGGAGGGTAGGCGATGGCGATGGGGCCGATCTCGGCGCCAGGCGTGGTCTGGAGCGTGAGGGAGCCGACGCTGCTGGAGACGTTCACGATCCGCGGCGACGGCGAGCGGCGCAGCAGTGGCAGCAGGGCGTTGGTGACACGGATGACGCCGATCACGTTGGTCTCCACGGCCGCCCGTACCCGGTTCACGTCGACCGTGGTGGGCTCCTGTGGGCCGCCGCCGGTGATCCCCGCGTTGTTGACGAGCGCGTCGAGCCGCCCGGCCCGCTCCTCCATCAGCCGAGCCGCTGCTGTCACGCTCGCGTCGTCGGTCACATCCAGCGGCACGCCGAACGCATCGGCTCCGGCCGCGCGCAGCTTGTCCACAGCGGCTTCGCGCCGCTCCTCGTTCCGCGCGCCGATTCCGACGGACCAGCCGAGGGCGCCGAGCCCGGCGGCGATCTCGTACCCGATGCCCTTGTTGGCCCCGGTCACCAGCGCGACCTTGTGGTGGTTCACGGTGTTCGTCTCACTCATGACATCGATACTTCTCCCCCGCCGGGCAGGGCGTCCAAGACCGACTGGGTGGACGGCGATACCGCCCGGGTATCGCTCCTGGCCGGCACGGTTAGGCTGGCGGGGTGGAGACACGTGAGCTGCGGTACTTCGTCGCGGTCGCCGAAGAGCTGCACTTCGGCCGAGCCGCGCAGCGGCTCGGGATCGCCCAGCCCCCGCTGTCGCGGGCGATCGGCGGGCTCGAACGGCGCCTGGGTACCCTCCTGCTGGAGCGCGGCAGCCGGGGTGTCACCCTGACCGGGGCAGGGGCGGTGCTGCTGCGGGAGGCGCGGGCGGCGCTGGACGCCGTCGAGGCCGCCGAACGGCGCACCCGCCGGGCCGCCCTCGCCGCGACCGGCCGCCCCGCCGTGGTCCTGGCCGCGAAGGCGGGCGCCTCCGGTGAACTGCTGGCGAAACTCCTCGACGCCTACGCCGCCGAGCCCGGCGCCGTCGCCGTGGACGTCGTGCTGTGCGGGCCGGGCGAGCAGGCACGGTTGCTGCACGACGGCCGGGCCGACGTAGCCCTGCTGCATCGGCCGTTCGACGACACGGCCGGCCTCGACACCGAGGACCTGCACTCCGAGGGTCAGGTCGCGATCCTCCCGGCGGGCCACCCTCTCAGTGCCCGCCCCCACGTGCGGCTCGCCGAGGTCACCGACCTTCCCGACCTGCCCCTGCCCCGCTGGCCTCGCCCTGACGGCACCTTCCCGGACGGCCCCGGACCGCAGGTGCGCGACCACACGCAACTCACCCAGCTCATCGCCCTCGGCCGCGCCTGCGCGGTCGTCCCGGAGTCTGGCCGCACCGGCCTGCGCGAGGGCCTCACCGCCGTACCGGTCCCCAACGCCCCCCACGTCACCACGGTCATCGCCTGGCCCCCACACAGCCGCTCAACGGCGGTCGCGGGGCTGGTCCGCACCGCCACTGCCCTGTGACCGACGGCGGTGAACGCCGGGACACCGTGCTGGATCTCGGGGACAGCGTCCGGTCCGCCATCACCGGTGTTGGCGGAACCGCGCCCCTGGCACAACCAGGCTCCGACACAAAGTGACAACAAGCCTGCCTTGGTGACACCTATCGCGCCTCGGCTCAGACGAGCAGGTCCGGGCTCCCGGTCGCTGCCGGGGTCAGTAGTCGAGGTCGAGGTAGTCGATGTCGTTGAGGGTGACGTCGGAGAGTCCCAGGGCGCGGGCTCCGCCGTCTTGGAAGTAGATGTCTTTGAGTCCTTCGGCGATGATCTGGCGCATCTGCTCGTCGCCGGCGCCTGTGTCACGGGCGTTGAACAGGCGCTGTGCGTAGGTGGGGGGCAGGTGGACGGTGAGCCGTCGGAATCTTCCGTCGTCGGTGGTGCCGATGGGTGCGGTGTAGCCGAACCTGGCCCTCGTCTCCACCGTGATGCCCGTGGTGGTGGCGGCCTGCTTGCGGCGGCGTCTGCGTACCCGGGGCTGCCAGCGCGCCCGTACGGCCGCGTCGATTTGTTCGGCGATGGCGCGTGGCGGGTGTTTGCGTTCGCCCTTGCGGTAGCGCTCCACCGACCGCTGGCTGACCCCGATCTCCGCCGCGACGGCTTTGGTCGTCTTGAGCTGCTTCATCAGGAAGTTGATGCGTGCCTGGAGTGTCTTGGGCGGCTGGCGGGTGAAGCCCTCCCGGTCGGCGCGTTCGATGGCGTCGTCGATCTCTCCCACCACGCCTACTCGCCTTCCTCGAGGACGGCGTCGCCGCCTTTGATGTGGCGGGCCGGGTTGTAGCCCTGTTCCATGAGGTCGACCGCCCAGAGCATCGTCTGGACGCCTTCCAGCTTCGCCAGGCCGGGCGTGGGCCCGAGGCGAAACCCGCCGGGCTGCGGCTTGCCGGAGGCGGCGTAGGGGAGGAAGTCGAGCGGGCTGTCGCCGGGTGAGGGGTAGACGACGCAGTCGGAGAGCACGGCGAGCGGGTACAGGCCCGTCATCGTGGCCATGTTGCGCAGTTTGCGGTGCATGTTGACCCGGGCCTTGGAGATGACGGCGGCGCGGATGTCGGGCCGCCAGGTCGGCCGCTGAAGGGCCGGCCACCGCTCGCCCTCCTTGTACTTCCTGCCCTGGGGGCGTTCGCGGAGCTTGCCGATGCCGCCCTTGACCGTGGCCTTGATCGCGGCCAGCACCGCTGCCATGGCCGGGTCGACGTCCTTGTGCCGCTCCATCGCCGCCAGAAACTCCGCGTCCGTGAGCTCCTTGGTGACGCCGAGGTCGGCGAGGGTGTCGACGTAGGCGGCCTTGAGCCGGTCGTGCCACGGGTCCAGGTACGCGCCGGTCTCACGGCGCAGGTACCCCTCGACGGGCTGGACGTTGAAGCCGAGCTCCTGCGCGTAGGCGACGGTGTGTGTCTGGTACCAGGCCGGGCCGGTCGGCCGGGCGCCGTCCGGGGTGAAGGGCGAGGGCAGACGCGGGTCCACCTCGACGTGGGACAGGTCGACCAGCCAGCTTCCGGGGATCTTCGGGTTGAAGGCCGGAGCGTGGAAGTGGTCGGGGGCGGACAGGCCCACGACCAGGCGGGCCGCGGCGGCAAGGAACGCGGTGTTGAGGTCCAGACCGACCGCGTACGGCAGCGTGCACTCCTCATCGGTGAGCAGGCTGACGTCGCGCACCCACTGGTAGGCCTCCTCGTTCAGGAAGCCGCCGGTCCAGCCGCTGTCGACGACGACGGGGTGCTCGGGGGTGGCTTCCGGTGGCGCGGGGTCCATCGGCTCCGTGCCAAGGGAGCCGGGGTTGTGGCCGGGCACCCAGTTGCCGGTGGCGGGGTCCTGCACGGCGCGAGTGGGTGGCCGCAGCGCCGTCATTAGCTCAAGGCCCGATACGGCTGCGGAGCCGCGCGGGGTGATGACCCGCTGCGCGTACATACCCAGGACGCGGGCGACGTCGGCCGGCTCCATCTCGGCCACGTCGGGCCAGGACCGTTCATCGAGGGCGTCCCAGGTCAGGATCGCCAGCTGCACGCACTGCCGCTCACGTCCCTGGGCTTTGCGGTAGATCCTTGCCCAGGGTCCGAACCCGCGCTGGGTGAGCCGCCATTTCGCTTTCACCACCTGCTTGACCACCGGATGGTCTTCCGCAAGGCGCAGGGAGCGGCGTTGCTCGTGGCCTTCCAGGCGCTCGGGGAGGCCGAGTTTCACGGCGGCCGCGGCGGTGAGGACGATCAACGGGTCGCTGTCCTTGCCGTACCGGTTGAGCTTCGGCGCTCCGAGGCCTGACTCGCGCAGCGTCCACTCCACCAGCTCCACCACCGTGGTCGCCGGGCAGTCCAGCACGATCCCGTCCACGCCGTACGCGCAGCCGTCACCGTCCAGGACCGCGAGGGGCCCGTGCGGGAAGCGCGGGTCGGCCGCCGGCTGCGCCGCTTTCTTCGTGGCCGGACGCCGCGATGTCACAGCGGGCCGGATGGCGGGGCGCGCCGGCGCCGCAGCCGCAACGGCGGGAGCCTGCGGGACATCTGCCGTCTCCACCCTGGACGCGGCCGGTTCGGTGGACGCCGCGGGCGCCGTTGCACCAACCGAGGCTGCCGGAGCTGCGCCGGGGGCGGGGTACTTCGCCGCCCACCCGTTCAGCAGCCGCTGGTAGGCGTCCAGGCGCGGTGATTTCGGCTCGCTGCGGCCGTTCTCCCAGTTCTTCACCGACTGGGTCGTGGTCTTCAACGCGGTGGCGAGGCGGGCCTGGGTGATGCCGGCGGCCTCACGCAGCCGGGCACGCTCCGCCGGAGGCGGCAGACGCGGCTCCTCGTTCAGCAGAGCGTCGACGGACGCGAACAGCTCTTCCTCAGACGCCATGACCCTGCACCCTCACTCCAGGCAAGCATTGCTTAACCACAAACTTATCCCGTTCCCTAGCTTTCCAGGGCCCATTCCAGCCCTAGCGCGGCGAGTGCAGAGAGCGCCAGGCCGGCGGTCACGAGGCTGCCAGCGGCGACGGCGGTGACGAAGAGCAGGGGCTTGCCGAGGTGGTCGGCGGCGAGAAAGCCTCCGTGGGGGACGGCCATGGTGGCGCCGAAGGTCACGGTCAGCACGCCGGTGATGGCGCCGCCCGCCATGGTGGCCGGGATCACCCGCAGGCTCCTTCGGGGCGGCCGACCGCGCCGAGCAGCCAGGCCACCTTGCCGTAGCTGTGTTTGCAGGGGTGAACAGCTTGCGGCGGACCACGGCGGCCAGTGCCATGCCCAGCGGCGGGACCATGCTGGCGGCCACCACCACGGCCATGAAGGTCAGGCGGGTCGGGCTGGGGACGGCTGAGGAGATGCCCGCGACGGTGAAGCCGTAGGCGATCTTGTGGATGGCCCTGCCGAGGTCGCAGCAGACCATCAGGCCGAGGACCAGGCCGAGCAGGAGGTGGCCACACACATCACAGGTCACAGCCGGATCCTGTCATGCAACTCCACACCCGCCGTCGGCAGCGAGTCTTCGACCGAACCGCATTTCGTTAGGGGTTCCATAATCAAGCGGTCTGGCAAGAGCATGACGAGGGAGCTTGGCCGAGTGCCTGGAGCCGTTCAAGGCGGAGTTTCTCGCAGTGGTACGCCGCAGCTTGACCTGACGTCGCAGGTCACAGCCTGAAGCGCTCTGTCCGGGGGCTGGGGGTGGATGAACAGGCCTTCGTGTGTGCCTGCCGGGCAGGTGATCAGAAGCTTCCGGTCGTGCAGCGGTTGGATGGCGTGGAGGACGGTGAGGTAGCTGACGGTGAACTCGTGGGCGAGTGCGGCGTGGCTGGGGACGGGGTGGCCGGTGGCGTAGGTGCCGTCGGTGATCCGTTCCATGATGACGGACGTGATGCGGGTGGTGTCGGCCGGGTCGGGGTGCGGAATCGGCCAGGTCTCCTGCTTTCCCTGCCGTGTTTGTACGCGGACAGCCAGCTCTGTGGGCCAGTTGTGGGGGTCCATGACCACCGTTCCTCGGCCGTAGACCGTGAGGAGAAGGCCGGCGGTCTCCACGCGGGTGATGGCGGCAGTGATCGCGTCGGTGGGCATGTCGAGGTGGTGGGCGAGGGCGCGCAGGGACGGGAGGACGGTGCTGAGTGCGTAGGTGCCGTCGTTGATGCGGGAGCGGAGCGCGATCTCCGCTGCGGTGGTGCGCGGTCCGGGGTGTCCTTGTTTGTCTGGCCTGTGGCTGCGTAGGTCGACTCCGCCCTCTTCGAGGAGAGTCTTCACAGTCCCGGCCGTTCGGCGGATCGCTCGGGCGATTTCGCGGATGCTGCCTCCGTGGTGGTAGGCCTCGGCTACAGCCGCGCGGTACTGCTTCCTGGTGGTGCCCCGGAGTTCGGTGGTCTTGGGGTAGATGGGGAGTTCCTTGAGTGGCCGGCGCCACTGCGGGTCGGCGATGACCGGTGGCTGCTGCGCCGACCCGCCGGGCGGGAGGACAGCGGCGTGCTTGCTGCCCTCGCTGGCCTGGGTCGTGTTCACCTTCTGTCCTTCCCCTTGGGTGCGAGGCGGGGTTTCGTGCCGGTGCTGTGCCAGGGCCGGGGCGGTCCCGAGATCGCGCGGTCGCTGCTGTGCGGTGAGGCGGGGTGGTGTCCCGGTGCCGGGTCGGCCGGTGGAGGGGAGGGGGCAGCGGCCCGGCAGCGGGAGTGCGAGGGGGCGGGGAGGTCAGGTGCGGCCGATGCCTTGAGCGAGGTCGGCGTCGGTGATCAGGCGCCGGTGGCGCAGGATCTGGTCGCGCATGGCGTGTGTGTAGTGGGCTACGACGAGCTCGCCGAACGCCTTTACGGGGATGCTGCTGCCGGAGAAGTGGGCTGTGGCTTCGGCGAGGTCGGCGGCTACGGGGGGCGCCTGGGTGGCGGTGTAGGAGTTGCCGGTGCACGGTGCGGGCAGTTGGGGGTCGTCGGTGAAGCCGTGGACGATGGAGGCGCATACCGCGGCGAGCACGAGGTAGGGGTTGGCGTCGGCTCCGGCGAGGCGGATTTCCAGGCGCGTGTTCTCACCGTGGCTGGTGACGCGGGTGGCGCAGGTGCGGTTGTCGATGCCCCAGGTGCTCGCCGAAGCCCGCCGGCACCTCTCCTACGTCCTGCGCGGCCGGCCTCACCAGGCGGGCCTGGACGACCAGATCGTGCAGGCGGTCGTCGACGACTACACCCGCCCCGTCGGGCGCGGCCTGAAGATGACCGCCGACCTGCGCGCCCTGTACCCGCGCGACACCGAGGACCAGGCCGTGCTGCGCCCGCTGACCCGCAACCGCACCGCGCGCCCGTACGAGCGGGCCCGCCTCGCCGCCGGCGCCCTGGCCGCCCGGGTCAACGCAGCGCGGCGTGCGGAGCGCCTGGGCTCCCGCACCCGGCCGCAGACCGTCGCCGTACCCGCCGCCTCGAGGTTGCACCCGCGGCCGTTCCGCTCCGGCCCGGAGGACGACCACCTCCTGGAGCCGGAGACCGGCGTCGACACGGTGGAGCAGACCCGCCGGACCTTCGAAGCCGCCGCCCGGCTGGCCGCCAAGCTCCAGGACGGCAAGCGCGAGCGCGCTGTCACCCACGGCCCACGGCCCCAGCCCGCCCCGGCGACGGCCCCGCAGCCGCACACCCAGCAGTCCGGCACCCAGCACACACCGGGCCGGACCACAGGAGGAGTCGCATGAGCACCCCGGAAGAACGCCCCAACCCCGACGACGCACTCGCACGCGCCCACGCGGCCCGCGCGAAGATGGCCGCCGCGCTCAACGAGGACCAGGAGCCCGAGCCCGATGAGCCCCTGGGATGGCAGCCGGTCTGGAAGCGCCCCCGGAAGCCGAAGTCCAAGGCCGCGAAGAAGCAGGAGCTGCGCAAGCAGCGGCGGCGACTCCAGGACGCCGGGAAGCGCCGTCTCGCCGCCTCGCAGTCGCGCCGGCCCCGCTCCCGGCAGAACCGGATCGGCAACGCGGCCGCGCGCCGCGATGCCCGCGCCCTGGCCCGAGTGCGGCACTCCACCGCCTGGCTGTGGTGACGATGCCGGGCATCGTCCACCGAGTGGAGTCCACTCGGTGTCGTGCATCCAGTGGCGATGCACGACATCGGGTGGACTCCACTCCGGTGCGCTGGATGACGATGGACGCCACCGTGGTGCGCATCGCGATGGAGGCCACCGCACCACCCGACGATGCCGGGCACCCTCGCGCGCGCCCGGTGCGCCGCACTCGATGTCCCGCACCGCACCGGTGCGCCCACCGCCGACCGCCCTCTTGACCAGGTGCGGCCGGACGCGCGTGACCCCTTGACCAGCTCCGCTCCACCCCCTTGACCAGGTCTGCTACCGAGGACGATTCCCCTTGACACAGCCCGTTTCGGCTGACGATCAGGCCGTGGTCAAGGGGGTGTGTGATAGAGGAGCCCGCCCGGTCGTGGCGCGCGCCCGGTGCCGGGCGGCGATGCCGGTGGCGCGGTGCGGTGCGGCGATGCGGTGGACCGCACCACGGTGGTGCGGTGGTGCGATGTGCGCCGCACCGCACCACCGCCGTCCCGGAGGCGCGGCTACACGGTGGTGCGGTGCGCCGGGGATGCCTCCATTGCCTGCCTTATCCCCGCGGCCTCCAGTTGGCGCAGGACGTCGGCGACGTCGCCCTGGTCCTCGGTGAGGATGTTCTCTGCGAAGCGGACGATGGTCTGGGCGATGCCCGGCGGGAAGGCCAGGCAGGCGCCGTCGCCGTCGCGCAGGACCTCCAGCAGCAGTCGCCCGAGCGCCGCGGCCAGGAAGGAGTGCGCGCACGGCTCCCCGTCGCAGTCGTCCACGGCGGTGACGGGGATGAAGACGCGCGCGGCGACGTCCAGGAGCAGCTGGCGCAGCTCCGGGCCTATGTTGTTGGCGACCGCGCCGGCGGTGTCGATGTCGCGGGCCTGCAACGCCCGGATGTAGGCGAACGCGCCGGCGACATCGTCCGGGTGCATCGGGGTCAACGGCTCGGTGGTGGTGTTCTTCTTGGGCATGACGGCTCCGTAAGTTGTTGGCTGGCCCGGGAGGGCTGGATGCGGCTGATGACGGCTTGCCGGTTGTGGCTCGCGAGGCGTGCCCGCCCGGTGGCTCACGCGGTGGCCGGCCACTCGGTGGAGACGTTGCCGCGGACGTCAGCGAGGAACTGGGAGACCTGGTCGACCTCCTGCATGCACTCGATCAGGAACCCCGCCGCAATCCATGCGGTCTGCGCCCCACCGCCCGCCAGGCACCACCGCTTGAGGTACCGGCTCGCCACCGTCACCATCTGCCGCAGGGCGTACGCGGACTCGCAGTCGGCGTGTTCGTCGGGCACTGCGGTGATGTAGTCGGCCAGCAGCAGCTCGCCGAACTCGCCGATCAGCCGCGCGAGCTCGGACCCGTCGGAGTGGAATGCGGCGAGCGCGGCCTTGTTCTGCTCGCTGCCCTGGCCCCGCCAGACCAGCTCCACGTAGTCGGCGGCTCGCGCGATCTGCTCCGGGGCGAGCTGGGAAACCTTCGACGCAGTCGTCTCCATAACGCTTCCTCACTGTCGACGGGCCGCCGCGCTGATCGTGGCGGCCTCAGAAGCGATCTTCGGAGTGATTGCCTGTGGATAGAGTTCGGTGCGCCGACGGTGAGCGGACTCGCCTGGCCGGCGCTCGCGTTGCCCCTTGTCCAGTTCCGCTACCTGCGACATTCCGCCCATTTAGGCAGGGGAGAAATCTCCGTCCCGGCACGCTGCGCGACGCCCCTGGAAAAGCCGCTGCCGTCCGGGGTGCGCCGCTGGGAGACTGCGGGGATGACCATGCAGCGGCCTGCGTCTCCAGTCCCGGACGAACGCGCCCACCTCTTCTTCGACAGCTACGCCGACATGCACGACCTCGTTGAGGACCTGGTCGTGCCCGACGGCGTGCCCGAGGCCGCGGCGACTGTCCTGCGTACGGTCCGCGAGCTGCTGCGCCAGTCGTACTACTGCTACGAGTTCTCCACCGTGGCGGTCATGCACTCCCTGATCGCGGTGGAGATCGTGCTGCGCGACCGGATCCCGGACGCGGGCAAGAAGCCGCTGCACCAGCTCATCAAGCAGGGCGCCGCCGACGGGGTCCTGACGGCCCGGCAGGCGGAGTACCTCGACTATGGCCGGCAGATCCGCAACGGCATGGCGCACGGCCAGACCACGCACGCGGTGATGCCGCCGGCCATGGCGGTGCCGATGGTGACGACCTCGTTCACGATCGTCTCCGAGCTCTGCGCCGCACCTGCCTGACGATCACGGCTCGGTAACGGCGCTCGGGCGAGTGTCACACCGTCGACTTTCGCCACACCTCTACCAGATGACGGGGGACTTCCATCCGGACCCCCGCGCCACCTGCGTGAGGAGCCTTGTCATGACGGACACCAGCAGCGCCCGGCAGCCCGACCCGGAGCCGGGTCCGACCTGGTCAAGGGGTGCTGAACACCCGTCGGGCGGCCCGGAATCCAGTGCCGTGAACGGTGCCGCGAACGATTCCAACGTCGTGCCCATCACCGCAGCTCACACCGCCCGACAAGGGGCCTCCCGGCACGCTGACACCTCTCTCCCTTCCCCTGAGACACCGGCGAAGGGGAAGAAGTCCACTCCGGCCATGAAGGTGCGTGCCGATGCGCTGCGGATGCTGGGGTGCGTGCGGATAGCCACGGTGCGGCAGATGGCTGAGGTGATCACGAAGGAGGAGTCGGACGGCCGGTCGTACGTGCGCAGGGCGATGAACAAGCTGGCGGAGCTCGGGCTGGCGGAGACGAACGGCAAGGACGGCAAGCACCAGATCTGGAACCTGACTCCGGCGGGACAGAAGGCTCTGGCCGACGGCAACGAGCTGCCTCCCCGACCGAGGGCTGGCACCGGAGCGAAGGCCGTTCTCGCCGGGTTCGGTCCGCACGGCGTCGCGGTGACGGACATGATCCTCGCCTTCGGTGGCCGCAAGCATCTGACCGACTGGCAGGTGGAGGTCAACCACGCCATCAAGGAGACCGGCCTGACCTTCAACACCGACGCCGTCCTGGCCCTGCCGACGAAGACCAGCGAGGTGCGCCTCTTCGAGCTCGACAACGGCACCATGTCCCAGGCCCGCCTCGCCAAGGAGGTCTGGGACTACGAGCGCTACGCCGGGCACCGTGTCTGGGAAGGGGCCCGCGGCACCAACGGCCGCACCTTCCCCTTCTGGCAGCGCCACCGCTACACCCGCTCCCAGACCTTCCCGCGGCTGCACGTCGTGCTGGCGGGCAAGGAGGAGCACCTGCTCGACAACCGCCTCCAGGCGCTCGCCGACGATGTGAAGGGCATCGCCGTCGCGGTGTGGGTGAACACTCTGCCCCGGCTCCAGCGGGGCGAGCCCTGGTACGAGATCGGCGTCGACGACCCGGACCGGCGCCGCGAGCGATACCCCGAACCGGCAGGCCGCTGACAGAGTCGGGCGAGCCGCCCCGCAACGGCGGCTTGCCCGGCCCGCCGGTCGTGACCGCCCGCCCGGCGGGACGGCTCTCGAAGTCGCCGCGCTGCCCGGCGGGATGACGAGGGCCAAGGCGCGCGCTGCGCCCTGGCCACGGCGTACTCAGGTATTCCGACGTCATCAACCGGAAGGCAGCCATGAAGCTCGGCAAGCAGCAGAACAAGGACGTGCCCTTGATCAGGCACGACAGGGACACCTCGGGAGACCTGTGGTACGCAATGACCCGCCTCCACGCAGGCCATCCCGACTTGGTTGGCCCCATCCCGCCGTTCGAGCGGCCGGTGGCGCGGCTGTCGATCGCGGATCCGAACGACATCGTCCTGTCGGCGCGCGTGGAACTGTTCGAGGATGAGCCGGTGGGCCGCCTTCACGACGTGATCGACACGGTGACGCGCGACCTCGCCGGACCCAAAGGAATCGGCGAGTACGCACTCGTACCCGACGTCGCGCTGGAAGTCATGATCGGAGTGCGGCAGGAACTGCCCCTGCACGCCGCCCACGTCGCAGGCCTCACCCGGCTCCTGTGGGACGCCATGGGGACCATGGGCACCCGCAGCGCACCAGGGGGCGGCCAGTGCTTCCACTGCGAGGGGACCGGGCGGGCCCGCCCGCTGTGGGCGTAGTCGTTGTCAGCCCGCTACGGCGTCGCGAAGTTCCCGTACGGCGCGCTCGCGGTGGTGCTGTGCGGGGATCGCCTCGTACAGGTCCAGGGCGCGGCGGCGGACCAGGCCGGTGCGGTAGTAGACGGGCAGCGCCGTCAGGGCGTCGACCGCACGGTGGCAGGCCTGCTCGGTGTCGCCGTCGTGGTGGGAGCAGGCGGCGCCGTCGATGTTCAGCAGGGTGCGGGTCATGGTGCTGGTCGGCGCGGACAGCTCCAGGGCGCGCTGCTGGCTCTCGTGGGCGCGGCGGGTGTCCCCGAGGGTGGTGAAGGCGTGGCTGAGGTGGACGTGGTGTTTCTGCTCGCCGTACGTCAGCCAGGTGTCTGACTGCTCGGAGTCGGGGAGCCGTTTCATGAGGGCGTCGGCTGCGGCCAGCGCCTGGCGGGCCTGTTCGGGCTGGTGGTTGAGGGCGTAGGCGCGGGCGGCGACTGCGGCCGCCAGCACCGCGGCGGCGGTCGGCCGAGTGCCGGCCGCCTGCCGGGCCTGGTCGGCGAGGTCGGCTGCCGCCTTCGGGGCGCCGTAGTTGAGCGGCACCATCGCCTCCCGGGCCAGCACCCACGCGTGCAGCTGGGGGTCGCCGGATTCGGCGGCGGCCCGGGCGGCGGTGGCGAACCAGGCACGGGACTCCCGGCGGCTGCCCAGGTCGTGTAAGACGATCGCGGTCATCCCGGCCATCTGCCCGGCCGTCCGGCACAACCGGGCCCGGGCCGGGGCGGGCTGCGGGACGGCGAGGAGCGGGCGCAGGGTCGTGAAGTCGGTGACCAGGTCGGCCAGTACGCGGGTGGGTGCTTGTCCGTGGTAGCCGTACCCGTAGCTCTCGGCTGCGGCCTCGAGGTCGGCCAGGTCCTGGAGGACGTTGGGGGAGAGGATCTGGTCGACGTCGGTCCGGGCGGCGGTAAGCGCGGCGAGGGCCGGAGCAGTGAGGCCGGCGGCCAGCGCACCACGCAGCAGGTTGCGGCGCTTCATCGGATCCTCTCCACGATCGGTGGCGCCCGTCAGGCCGTGTGCGTGCGATCGAGCAGCATCACGGCATACAGCGGGGAGTCCGGGAACGGCTGGCGCTCGCCGACCTTCCGGTACCCCCAGCCCTCGTACAGCGCCTGGAGCCGGGGCCGCTTGGTGTCCACCGTGAGCACGGCCAGGGCCTCCGGCCGGTCGGCGAGCAGCGCGGTGTGAAGCCGCTGCCCGAGTCCCTGCTTGCGCCATTTCGGCCTCAGCATCAGTTCCGAGACGGAGAACGTCGACGGGTCGGCCGGCTCTTCGGCCAGGTACTCGCGCCACCATTCGCGGCCCGGCTCGCCTGGCGCCCCGTAGGTGAACCCGACTGGTTCACCGCCCTCATAGGCGACCACGCACGCGAATCCTTCCCGGCCGCCCCAGTGGTCCACGAACCAGGGGAAGCGCTGCACGAACTCTTCGTGCCGCCGGTCGAAGTAGGCGTCGGCATGGACATCGAGCAGGGTCTGCCGGATGCCGGGCAGGTCGGCGTGTCCGTAGCGGCGCAGGTCGATGGCGGGTGCCGTGGTCACGCGGGGCTCCATTCGGATCGGTAACGGTCGGCCCACTCGCGCGCCACGGTGGTGGAGGGCGCGAGCGTGAGGAGATCACGGTAGAAGTCGCCCAGCAGGACGCGCAGGCGGCCGGGCAACGGGCTTCCGGACATCAAAGTGAAAGCGTCCTCGGTCGTGGCGCAGGCCTGTTCGGCGTCGCCCTGGTGGAGCTGGGCGATGGCGAGGTCCACGGTCGTCATGGCGCGGTTGCGCCGGTAGGGCGCCGGCAGCGCGGACAGAGCGCGGTGCGAGGCCGCTTCCGCCTCCGCGGGCTGGCCGAGACGACTGCGGACGATCCCGGTCAGAGCGTGCAGCTCCGCGGGCCCGTAGAAGGCGACCCAGGACGGGCGGGGGCGCGCCTCGGCTCGCACCAGGGCATCTTCGGCGTATCCGATCGAACGGACAGCGGCCTGCCCGTCGCCCCGGTAGGCGTGCCCCACTGCGGCCCGGGCGTGCGCGAGGGATCCGAACAGCGGATCGCGGCGCGTGATCGCGCAGGACTGAGCCGCCTGTGCCGCTGCCACACCTTCGGCGTAGTGACCGAGCTGGTACGCAAGGATCGAGGTGGAGTTCCACACCCGCATCAGCGCCACGGGATCCTGCGACAGCCCGGCCAGCCTCAGCGCCTCGTTCACGTGGACGCGGGCGCGCTCGAGCTGGCGGGCGTCGATGCACGACCAGGCGGCGGCCGTGGTGTAGTCGGCGGCGACACCGAACAGCCGCTGGCGGATCGTCTGCGAGGCGGAGCGGTCCTGAAGACCGACAGCCTCGGCTGCCCCGGCGAGTGCGTCGCGCTCGAGGGCGGCGTGCCCGCCGCGTTTCTGATCGAGCACGGTGAGCTGGTCCAGGCCGTCCCGCAGGCGGATCACGTCAGAGGTGCCCACGGTGGTGGGACGGGTGCCAGCGGCTGGCAGGGCGGTGGCTGCGAGCGCGGACGTGGCAGCGGTGCAAAAGCGGCGGCGGAGCATGGCGGAGAGGTCCTCGTAGGGCAGTGCGGGCATGCCGGGGGGATAGAAGCCAAGGCAGACGGGTGTGCATCCGAATACTGCCGCCAGGGCGTCCCGCTGGCGCTGGTGCGGCCAGCGAGATTTTCCGGTTACCCAGTTGCGGACCGTGCGGTCACCGACGGTCCCCTTGTGTCCGGCCGCCTTCAGTTCCTCGTTCACCTTGTCGGCCAACGTGCCCTGTTTGAAAGCGTGTTCGGTCATGTGGGCCTGCAACCGGAAATTTCCTTCCACACACTCACCGTAGCCGCGTGATCATGCAGCGTGGAGGGGTTGCGAGGAACCCGCTCCCCAAAATTTCCGGTCACCGCGAGTAGCAACCGGCCCACTTTTCCTACCCGTTGACTACGGCCCGGCGTTGGACTGGACATGCGCCCGGTGAACGCCGCAGGCGCTGGCGGCCGTCTCTCGTTCCCCCGTGGGAGATGGCCGCCACAGGCTTCCCGACCGTGAGCGCGAGGCACCCTGACATGACGACGCGCAGCACGCCGCCCCAGCCCTTCGCCGGCGCCTACGTGGACGCCCCGGCGATTCACCGCGAGCGGCTGAGCCCGCAGCAGATCGCAGGCCGCTCGTGCTGCTGGTGCAGCGGGACACCGGACCCCAGGTTCCCAGTACCGATACTGCGCGGTGCCACCCTGTTCGCCTGCGACCCGTGCGCGTCCATGTACGGCGTCCCGGCCGTTGAGGCCGACTAGTGACCGGCGACGACTTCCCGGCCGCCCTGGACGACTGGACCGCCAGTGACTGGGCGGACTACCGGGCCCGGGTCGAAGACGGCGAGGGCAGCGCGCATGCGATCGACGCCGTCCAGCGGCGCCGCCGTCGCCAGCAGCCGAGCAGGACGTCGCAGGAGAAGTACACCGTGACCGGCGCAACGGGTGCGGGTGACCTCGTGCAGCCGATGGACCTCGAAGACAGCCATCTCTCCACTGCCCGACGAAGGGAATCTCCATGACGTACGGCAGCGACACCTACGGCGAGCGCACCGCTGACGAGTACGACGTGCTGTACGGCGACTTCGTGCCGCCGGCCGCGCAGATCCGATTACTTGCCGAGCTGGCGGGCGCTACGCCTGCCGTGGAGATCGGCTCCGGCACCGGGCGGATCACGCTGCCGCTGGCCGAACACGTTCCGGTCCTCGCGGTCGACGCGTCGGAGGAGATGACCCGCCAGCTGGCGAAGAAGACCGGCACCCTTCCCGTCACCCCGATCACCGCGGACGCCGCCCACTACCTGGCCGGCAGGCGCGTGGACCTCGTGTTCGCCTGCTTCAACACCTTCTTCCTGCTGGCCTCCGAAGCCACCCAGCGGGCATTCCTGCGCAACGCGGCGCGCATGCTCACCGACACCGGCACGCTGCTGATCGAGACCTTCGTACCGCGGCCCGGCCAGCGCCTGCCCGACGGACCCCATCCGGGGGTGTTCCCCGAGGGGCGCAGCGTGGTCGCGCTCAAGCGGCGGACCACGGACACCGTGGTGGTCTTCGCCGCCGAGAACCACGACGTGGAGCAGGAGTTCCACTACTCCGAGGTCGTCCTGCGCGATGGGGAGCCGGTGCGGGTGCTGCCCGGCCAGATGCGCTACTGGCGGCCCGAGCAGATCGACGTGCTCGCCGGTGAGGCGGGGCTGCTGCTGCGGGAGCGGTGGGAGGACTGGGACCGCACCCCGTACGACACGGACACCAGCGGCCGGCACATCTCGCTCTACCGGCTTGCCGGACAGGACCAGTAGCAGACGCGACGGCCGCCGCACCCCTCGCCCGGGTGCGGCGGCCGTCGCACATCGTCAGACAGACAGACCGTGCCGGTGGGCGGCCAAGGACGCGAGATCACGGCAGAAGACGCCGAAGTCGAGACCCGCCTCTTCGAGCGCCATGGGGTAGGTGCTGGTCTCGGTCATCCCGGGGGCGACGTTCGTCTCCAGGACGAAGACCTCTCCGGCCTCGGTGACGATCGCGTCCGTGCGCGACAGGTCCAGCAGCCCCAGCGCCTGGTGCGCGGCGACGGCGACCCGGGCGGCCTCCTTGGCCACTTCGGCGGGCAGGCGGGCCGGACAGTGGAACTCCACCGCGCCCGGGGTGTAGCGGGCGGTGTAGTCGTACAGGCCCGTCCCCGCGTCGATCTCGACTGCGGGCAGCGCGCGCGGTCCGTCGCCGAGATCGGCCACGGCGACGGCGATCTCCGTGCCCGTCACACGCCGCTCGATCAGCGCTTCGTCGTGGTACGCGAAGCAGGCCATCAAGGCCTGCGGCAGGTCCCCCGCGGACTCCACCCGGCTCACGCCGAACGCGCTGCCGCACGCGCGCGGCTTGACGAACAGCTCAGCACCCAGCCGCTCCACCACCCGCGCCGTCAGCGCGGCCGCGCCCAGGTCGTGGAACGCCTGCTTCGGCAGCGTCACCGACTCGGGAGTCTTCAGGCCCGCCTGCTCCAGGATCGCCTTGGCGGTGGTCTTGTCGAACGCGGTACGGCACGCGTGCGGGCGGGCTCCGACGTAGGGCACCCCGGCCAGCTCCAGGACCTCCTTTATGGTCCCGTCTTCCCCGGCGATGCCGTGCAGCACGGGGAAGACCACCCCCGGCTTGTCCTGCGCCAGTGCGGGCAGCAGGTCCTTGCCGACGTCGCGGAGCTCCACCTCGACGCCAGCCCGGCGCAGCGCGTCGGCCACTCTCGACCCGGAGCGCAGTGACACCTCGCGCTCCGGTGACAGGCCCCCGGCGATGACGGTGACGTTCAGGTCGCTCATGCTCATCCGTTCCTCTGCGGTCAGGGGCGTCAGGAGTGGTCCGGTCCCGGGGTCTGCGGTCCCGGGCTGTGCGGGTGGGCGGTGGTGCCGAAGGTCTCCCACAGCTCCAGCTCGGTGCCGATCACCTTGGCCAGGGTTCCTACGCCCTCGCGGATGCGCTCGGGTGGCGGATAGCAGTACGACAGGCGCATGGCCCGGCGGCCGGCGCCGTCAGCGTAGAAGCCGGTGCCCGGCACGTAGGCCACCCTCGCCTGGACCGCCCGGGGCAGCATGGCCTTCGAGTCCAGCCCCTCAGGCAGCGTCACCCAGACGAAGAACCCGCCGCCCGGCTTTGTCCACGACACCCCCGCCGGCATGTGCTGTTCAAGGGAGCCGAGCATCGCATCGCGCCGTTCCCGGTACATCTCCCGGAAGGCCTTCAGCTGCTCCTGCCACGGCTGGGTGCGCAGGTACCGGTCCACGGCGAGCTGGGCAAAAGCGGAGTGGGACAGCATCGCGCTCTCCGCGGCCAGCACCAGCTTGTCCCGCACCGCCGACGGCGCCAGCGCCCAGCCCACCCGCAGCCCCGGCGCCAGGGTCTTGGAGAACGAGCCCAGATAGACGACGTCCGCGGGGGCGTCGGCGCGCAGGGCCCGCATCGGCTCGCCCTCCAGGTGCAGCAGCCCGTAGGGGTTGTCCTCCAGAACCAGCACCCCGGCCCGGCGGCACACCTCCAGGACGCGTAAACGCCGCTCGGCAGCCAGTGTGACCCCGGCCGGGTTCTGGAAGGTGGGCACCGTGTAGAACAGCTTCGCCGGCCGCCCGGCGCGCTCCAGCCGGGCGAACGTCTCCGCCAACGCCTCGGGCAGCACGCCCCGTTCATCCATGTCGACGTGGACGGCGCGGGCCTGGTACGCGGCGAACGTCCCCAGCGCGGTGACATACGTCGGGCCCTCGGTGACCACCGTGTCGCCTGGATCGAGGAACACGCGCGCCACCAGGTCCAGCGCCTGCTGCGAGCCGACGGTGACCACCACGTCATCCGGGTGAGCGTCGATGCCCTCTTCGGCCATCACCGTGCAGATCGTCTCCCGCAGGCTCGGATCTCCCTGGGCGGATCCGTACTGCAGCGCGACCGGCCCCCGCTCCGTCACGAGGTCGGCCATCAGCGTGGCGACGGCGTCCATGGGCAGCGCGCTCACGTTGGGCATCCCGCCAGCCAGTGACACGATCTCAGGGCGCGACGCCACCGCGAACAGGGCCCGCACCTCGGACGCGACCATCCCCGCCGCCCGCTGCGCGTAGTGGCCGAGCCATGGATCGGCACCCCGCCGGGATGGTTCATCAGGCTGCATTCGCACGCTCCCTGTCCGTCACCACTGGAGGTCACAGACACTACTGGCCTGCGCTCAAGCACCGCGCCCCGTACGAAGCGCCTGGCACCGCATCGCCCCCGCGTTCCGGACCTCTGAGAGTTGACCCGATGCCTGTACCGCCCACCAGCGGCCGTCTGCAATGGACCGACGTCCCCGCGCCCCTGCGTGCCCGCCTCGAGGACGCCCTGGGCGCACCCGTCACCGACACGGTCACCCCCGGAGGCGGCTTCGGCCACCAGCTGGCCGCCGCGCTCACCCTGAAGGGCGGCCGCCGGGTCTTCGTCAAAGCGGCCCCCGACGACGACCGGCTCACCGCCGCCAACACCCACGAGGCCGCCGTCCTCGCCGTGTTGCCACCCGGCGCCCCGGCCCCGGACCTGCTGGGCATCCACCACGCCGCTGACTGGACCGCTGTCGTCATCGCCCACCTGGACGGCCCGCACCCCGACCTCTCCCCGGCCTCCGCCGACGCCGAACAGACCTGGGCGCTGCTGGACAATCTCACCTTCAACCCCGCCCCGGCCCCGTACGTCGCGGCGGTGAGCACCACACCCTCCACCACGGCGGCCCTGCACGGCTGGGACGAACTGCTCGCCGATCCGCCGGCCGACCTCGCCCCCGCCGCCCGTGACCGCCTGGAGCAGCTCGCCGAACTCGAGGCGGCCTGGCCCGGCCTCGCCCACGGCGACCGCATCGTCCACGGCGACCTGCGGGCCGACAACATGGTCCGCGACCACCACCTTGGCGTGACCTTCGTGGACTGGGCACACGCCACCACCGGCCCGGCCTGCATCGACGCGGCCTCCCTCGCCCCGCAGCTCATCCTCGCCGGACACACGCCCGCCGACGTCGCCCGGCTGCTCCGCGACCATCCCGCCACCGCCAGCAGCCCCGAGACCACCACCGCGTTCCTCGCCGCGCTCACCGGCCACTGGCACCGCAACGCCCGCCAGCCCGCACCCCCCGGCGCCCCCGGACTGCGCGCCTACCAGCACCGCGCGGCGGCAGCCGGCCTCGCGCTCCTCAGCCACCGCCTGAGCTGAAACCGCGGCTGTCCCGCTCTCGTGTCAGTGGCCGGTCGGCCCCGTGTCAGCGGCGCGGGCATCTCGTGTCAGCAGGGCGTCAGCCCAACCCACCCGATGTCACGGACCTCGATCGCTCCGGCGTGCGGCATGAACTGGATCCAGCACCGCAGCCCGAACGCCTCCCGGATCTCCTCCACTGAGCCCGGGTCGCGGACGTCGGGCCAGGCCCGCGGATCCATCCGCGCGACCTCCACGAGCGCCATCACCTCCTGCCGGGCCCGGTCGTTGGGCAGCTGCGTCATGACCTCCACCGCGAGTTCCTCCACCACCACGCCGTACCGCATCCCGCACACCCCCGTGTGATCGACTCGGGCAGCAGCGTACGGAGGAACCGCCGATCGCGTTCCGGCCTGTGGATAACCCGGATCGGGGAGGTCCTGGGCGCCGGACGGCGGCGAGGGGTACATGTACCGGTATGGCGCGTGAGCGGGTGCGGTGGCCGTCCGTGGTGGACCGGGCGCGGGAGATTGTGAACGGGTACGCGCCGATGAAGGTCACGCTGCGCCAGGTCATGTACCGCCTGGCCTCCGAGGGAACGCTGCCGCACACGGCGCCGATGTACCGCCGTCTGTCCGCACAGCTGGCCAAGGCCCGCCGGGAGGGCCGGTTCCCCGACCTGATCGACACCGTCCGGGAGGTCCACGTCCCGCCGGCCTGGACGGGCGCGGACGCGTTCCTCGCGGAGATGCCCGACTGGTTCCGCCTCGACCGCACCGAGGGCCAGGAGCACGCCCTGTACGTCGCGGCGGAGAAGGACACCCTGCGCCAGCAGCTGACCGGCTGGCTCGCCGACGCGGGTATCCCGGTCCTGGTGGTCCGCGGCTTCGGCTCGCAGTCGTACGCCGACGTCGTCCACGACCGCGTCACCGCCGACCCGCGCGACGCCGTGCTCCTGGTGGTCGGTGACTTCGACTGCTCGGGCGAGGACATCGAGCGGGACTGGGTGGCGCGCACGGGCTGTTGGAGCCACACCGAGCGGGTGCTGCTGACCTACGAGCAGGTGCGCGCCTACGAGCTGCCCGCGACCGAGGGCAAGCGCGGCGATCCGAGGTGGCCGGCCTTCGCCCGCCGCTACGGCTTCGACCCCCGCCGCCCGGTGCAGTGGGAGGTGGAGGCGCTGGAGCCGGCCGAACTCCGGCGCCTGGTCCTCGCCGCCGTCGACCCGTACGTCGACCGTGACGTCCTCGCCCGGCAGATCGCCCGCGAGGAAGAGCAACGCCGCGCCCTGGCCGCCTTCCTGGACGGCTGGGACGCGGCGGGCGGGGGAGCACCCTCGTAGTGCTGTACCGGCGCGGAGGCGCTCAGGCGGGTGCCGGTGCCGGGCGCAGCGATGCCAGCGGAGAGCGCCGGCCTTTCTCCACCGCGCCGACCTTAGGAACAGTTCGGGTGTCTCAATCGCCTCACTATCTCAATGGATGCCGCGATGAGTAGTCGCTCGTCGGTATCACGGGGCACGGAGGCGGGTGTCTCAGAAACCGGCGCCAATAGTTACCCATCCGTGACCAGGGTGGACGCCAGAGTGAGTCTTTGGTCAGCTCGCCGCAAGGTGTCTGCGCAGCAGCGTCCTCCGCACAGGAGCCGATCGAAGTGAAAGTGGCAGTTATTGGAACAGGTAGGGGCGCCGGTCTGCTCCCAACCCCGCGGTTCACCGACGGGGCCCATCGGAGGGATCCCGCCTGCCCGCCACCCGTCCGGTCCTCCTCGGTAGGCGGGCCGCGGCCGACGGCAACAGGATGGCAAGGAGGAACCGCAGCTAAGCAACAGGGCGCTCGGCGAGCAGACGCGTCTACCAGCGGCGTGCAGTAGGGCGCCAGGGTAAGGAACCCCGTCAGCCGCCGCGTCTTCATTCGGCTTCGGGCGCACCGGTGACGATGAGGAGCTGAGTTCGGTCCCACCTGGCTCGCAGACGTGCCCGCCGCACAGGACAAATCGGTTGTGCTGGTGTCAGTGACAACCCCGGAGGTCAGCATGGAGAATCTGTTCCGTTTGATGCTGGCGCGGCCAGCTGTGGCACAGGATCCGGACAATCCCAGCATCGACCTGGCCCAAGAGTCCGACTACCAGGCTGCCCTCCGCCAGGCGGTGGACGCCGGCCGGGATCACGTCGAGGAAGTCACCAGGGAATTTGCGGCCGGGGACGACTTCATCGGCAACCCCGTCAACAACGCTCTCGCCCCGAAGCTGGCCGATCTGGCCACACGACTCGACCAGCTGCTGGACGCTGACGAGGCCGTCACCCGGGACGCGGTGGCCGAGGCCGTCCGGTTGGCGTTCGAGGCGTCGCCGGAGGAGGTAGTTGCCGACGACGTCTTCCAGGCAACGCTCGCCCGGCTTCGCGACAGCGTCATAGCGATCAAGGTGCTCCAGGAGCTGCACGCGCGACCCATCGAGGAGCTGGTGCGGCAGCTGCGCACCATGGACGCCATCGCCCGTGTCGCGGCCGACGAGACCTTCCCCTCCAGCGCCGACGCGCTGCACCGGTGGCGACGTCGTTCGCTGCGCCTGCCTGCCGCCCTACGTCTTCCCTCGCGGCTGTCCACGCGCGAGGCGGAGGATGAGCTGCGCGAGCGCCGTCAGGCGGCCGTGGACGAGCGGAACGGGCACGTGCGGGACCTGCTGGCCGAGCACGAACGCCTGCGGGCCGCGGTCTCCGAGCTTGGTGCACTGGACGCGCAGCACTTCCGCGTCTCCGACCGGGTCGAAAGCGAAGCCGCGCTGCCACCGGAGCAGCTGCGGCTCAAGAACACGGTGCTCGGCGATAGCGCCTACACCGCGGACGTTCGCGCCCTCAATCTGCGCCAGATGAAACAGGCCATCGAGGCTGAACCGGGCGAAGACGCACACGTCGACCGCCCGCCCGAGCCTGCCGCGGCCTTGGCCGAGACGTTGCTGGGCACGACGTCGCCGGTCCTGGCGGGGCGTGGGGCGTTCCGTCCCCCCGACGTGTCCGAGGTCGGCTTTCGGCTGAAGCCCACGGCGGTGGATGCGCTCTCCGAGGAAACGAAAGATGTCCTGGAGAGGCGCTCGATCGACCTGAGTGCTACACCGCTGGATCAAATCACCGAGCACCTACAAAGCGACCTGACGACGACCGTGGCTCACCTGGAGCAGGCGGCCGGCCATCCGGTCAAGCAGTCCTTCAGGCGCATCGGTGACGCTCTGCTCTCGATCCAGACCCCGATCACTATCGGGTGGGGTGCCATCGGCACCGGCGGGCTCGTCCCGCTCCCCGTGTTTCCCCTGGACGGGCGGATCCCGCATACCAAGGGGGACGTCGCTCCCGCGGGGGTGGCCGACCTGCTGGTCGTCAGGCAGCAGTTGACCAGCTACGAGAGCACCGATGTCGCGCACATCGAGAACGTCCTCAAGGGGGAGCGCAAGACACGTGAGCACTCGCGCCGCGAGGAAACAGAACTGGTCACGCTGACAGAGACCGAGGTCAGCACCAGCGAGGAGCGGGAGCTGGAGACCACGGACCGGTTCGAGATGACGCGAGAGACAGCTCAGACCATCAAGGAGGACGTCGCGCTCAAGGCCGGCCTGAACATCTCGGGCAAATACGGCCCGACCGTTGAGTTCGCGGCCAGCGCCGAAGGCTCCTTTGCACGATCCAAGGAGGAAGCCACCAGGTCGGCGACGGCTTTCTCGCAGGATGTCACCGAGCGCAGCGCACGCAAGATCGCTGAGCGGGTCCTGGAGCGCATCACCAGGCGGGTCACCACGGAGACGATCGAGAAGAACACCCACGAGCTCGACAACGTCGCGGGCGGCGGGCACATCTCGGGCGTGTACCAGTGGGTGAACAAGGTGTACCAGGCGCAGATGTTCAACTACGGGCTGCGCACGATGTTCGACTTTCTGGTCCCCGAGCCGGCCGCCTTCCTCATCGCGGCGATGAACCAGGCACACGCGAGCACGATGACCCTGACCAAGCCGCCGGAGTTCTCCCTGACCCCCGCCCAGATCAACGAGAGCAACTACTCCTACTGGGTGAAGCAGTGCGGCGCGACCGACGTGGCACCCCCGCCGGAGCGGTTCAGGACCGCGTCGATGGACTTCAAGGGCGGCGGCGGGAGTAGGGAGACCAACTACAACCACTCAGGGCAGATTGCCCTCGAGGACGGGTACCGCGCCGTATTCGGCACCGTGGGCGCCGCGACCAACATCTGGGAGGCCGACGCCACTGTGGATGTCGTCCTGGGGCAGCGCACGCAGCGCCTGTCCGTGGGCGCGGGCGAGTGGCTGTGGACGACGACCTTGGACGACGAGCAGAACTCGATCCCCGTGGCCATCAACACCTTCCACTGCTCGGACGTTGCCGTCGCCGTCGAGGTGAAGTGCCGGCGCACCGACCGCGCCATGGACAAGTGGCGCCTGGACACGCACGCCAAGCTCACCACCGCCCACCGGGCGCTCGTCGCGGACTACGAGGAGAAGCTGGCAGCGCTGCAGATGCAGGAGGGCGTGGCCATCCGGGGCAGGAACCCGGCGGCCAACCTGGTGACCATCCAGGGCGAGCTGAAGAAGAACTGCATCAGCATCCTGACCGACCAGCACTTCGACCTTTTCGACGCCATCGACGAGTCGCCCGCGACAGGGCTGCCACAGATGGATGTGTTCGAGGCGGCCGGCGAGGGGCCCTACGTGCGCTTTTTCGAGCAGGCCTTCGAATGGGAGCACATGAGCTGGGTGACCTACCCCTACTTCTGGGGCCGCAAGGACCAGTGGGATGAACGGCTGTCTTACGACGATCCCGATCCGGTCTTTAACGAGTTCCTCCAATCCGGCTACGCGCGGGTGTCAGTGCCGGCGCGACCGGGCTTCGAAGGAGCGATCGACCATTTCCTGACTATCGGTGAGCCCTGGAACGGCGGTCCGCTGCCGCCGATCTCCAGCCCGCTGTACCTGCCCATCGCCGATGAGATCGCCGAGCGCCTCGACCGCCCCGGCGACGAAGTTCCCCAAGGCGAGCCGTGGACTGTGCGGATCCCGACGAACCTCGTGCACCTGCGCGCCGACGACCAACTGCCTCGCTGGAAGCAGAACGACGAAGGTGAGTGGGTCGAGGCCTGAGCCGGTCGCTCAGTGCGGCTCACGACAAGGGATCGGGCATCGGGATGAAGCGATTTGTGCTGGTCGCCGGAGTCGACTACGAGCGCAAAGGCGTCGACTTCAAGGTCTTCTGCGAGAACCGCGTCAAGCGGCTGGTCACGGCCAATCGGACCGCCGAGGACCTGACGTTCCAGATCTTCGACGTGAAGTCCGGGAAGATCGTTACCCGTGAGTTCACCCACCCGGGTGGCCGACGGATCGAGAACGTCACAACTACCACGCCGTTCACCCCCATCATCCCCGCCCACTACAACCGGGTGGTCTCAGGCGGCGAGGTGGACTACGAGTTCAAGGATGGGCAGCGGGGCATGATGTCGATCACCGACATCTACGCCGCGGTGCGGACTATCGGATCCAGCGACCCCGGCACCCTCATGGAGCTCAGTTTCTTCTCGCACGCCTGGCACGGCGGCCCGATCCTGGTCAACAGCTTCGACGACGGCTTTGCCGAGGGGCCACCTGCCGTGCCCGGGGGCCCGCCCACCCGCATCGCTATGGGTGCCGCCCGTGACCCTGACGACAAGGACCCGCGTCCGGACAAGGATTTTGCGCCGCCGAACATGACCGCCGCTGAGCTAGTCCTCTTCCAGGGTGCCTATCACCCCGATGGCTACAACTGGAATTGGGGCTGTGCCTTCCCCCGTGTCATTCACGAGATCCTGTACAAGTTGGAACACCACGCTGGCTATCGGCCGTCCGGTCTTCCCGACGCCCAGACCTTCGTCTTCCGCAACCTCAACACCAACCACATCGACCAGCTCGCATCGCGGCTGGGCAAGACATTCCCCGACCCTCGGCGGGTGGAGCTGACGTTTGGGGAGCTCAAGCGATTCTTCTGCCTCGCGACCCTGGCCAGCTACTCCCATCACCTTGCTGTCAACTCCAAGCGGAAGACCTACGCCGGACTGATCGGTACATACTCCGAATACGACACTGGCGCGCGCCCGCTGATGCACATCCACACGGGATTCGCCCGGCACTTCAGGTTCTACAAGAACTACCTTGGCTTCTCCTTCGACCCTGAAGGCCGCAAGTACGGTGAGTACGATCCCAGCTTCACCTGTTGACCGCTGCACGTTCGTTTGGGTGTACGCCTGCTCGCGCGGGCCGGTGTGTCTCCATTTGACGGTGCCCACGCATGGGCAGACGCTGAAGACAGGAGGGTGTCGAACTAGACGAGTAGTTCCGATGTGGGTCAGTGGTCGTAGGCGATCAGTGACCGGGTGATGGGTGCGCCGATGGTTCGGTTGTGCCAGATCGCGCAGGTCATCGCCAGGATCCGCTGGGCCACCCGGACTCCGACGCCCTCGATGGTGCGGCCGCCGTGCTGTTCGAGGTCGAGCTGGCCCTTGAGGGTGTCGTTGACCGACTCGATCAGCTGCCGCACCGTCTTGAGCAGGGATTCTGCGGGGTGTGGGGTGCCGCGGTTGCGGTAGGACGGCCGTAGCAGGCTGATGCCGCGAGCGGCGAGGAAGCGGTCGAGTTCGGCAGCGATGTACCCCTTGTCCGCCAGGATCAGCAGCCCCGGCCGGGCAGCTGCCAGATGCGGTTCGTCGTCGATCAGAGCGGCCAGGACCTGCCGTTCGTCGACCTTGGGGTCGGCCAGGGCCCAGGCGACGGGCAGGCCTGCCGGGGTGCACACCAGATGCAGCTTCAGGCCCCAGTAGAAGCGGGAGTGTGATCGGCAGTAGCCGTAGCCTGCCCAGCCGGCCAGGTCGGAGCGTTTGACGGTCTCGCGGGAGCGTGCGCACTCGACCGGAGTGGAGTCCACGATCCACACATCGTCCAGCCATAGGTCGGTGTCAGCGGCCAGCGACCGGATGGCCCGTTTGACCAGGGGCAGAGCGGCTCGCAGCCGCTTGTTGTAGGCAGGGCGCTGGGGCAGGTACGGGAACATCCCGTGCAGGTGGGCGTGGGCGAAGCGCAGCCAGCGGGCCTCACAGTGGAAGCCCAGCACGGCCTGGGCCACCGCCAGGGTCACCAGCTCGGCATCGGTCAGCCGCGGCGGACGTCCACGCCACCGCGGGGTCTTCAAACGGTCATCGACATGCACGTACAGTGCCGTCAAGAGGGTGTCTAAATCGGTCGTCACAACCCGATGTTGGACACCCTCCCTCCGTCTGAGAACCCCGCATTCGGAACTACTCGTCTAGGGGTGATACCTATGTCGGTTACCGACGACAGCCGTGAGAAGTCGCGGGGCGTGGTGCCGAGAGCGCCAGCGGGGCCCTACGAGGTGGACGTTCGTCGGCTGGTGGACGAGTCCCTTCAGACTGTACTCGCCCAGTCGGACATCGCCGACCAGGTGAGGGAACTGACGAAGATTCCCCTAGATCTGACGAACGCGGTGGAGCGTCAGTGGGACGTGATTCAGCTCAACATCGCGGGCTCTTTGGAACAGGCGCGCCAGCTGGGCCATCGCCTGAACGAGTTGCTGGCGGCCGAGGCGGCGACGGATCCACACCTCCAAGGGCGATACCTCCAGTTAATCGAGGCAGCCATTCAGCTGCGGGACGCGTCTGAGGCACTGCGAGAGCTCGCCTTGCACCCGTCGGAGGGAAGGGCTGACACGGAGCAGATCCGGACCGTGCTGGATACGGCCCGCAAGCGCTACTTCGTGGCGGACTCCCTGCTTGCCGAGGAAAAGATGGGGAAAGGGGCTGCCCTCGCACTACCGCCTTGGCCGGCAAATCCACGCACTGCCCTGGACTCCGAATACGCCGAGGTAATCGGGCGGCTGGAGAGAATTGAGAATCAGATAAGGGATGAACTGCGCAAGCAGCGTGACCGCGCACGTGTGAAGCTTGAGTTCCGGGCGCTCGAAACGGAGTGGAACGCAAGTCTCGCCCATCTGAGCGCTGCGGCGGAGTCCATCATTGAAAGCCTGGTTCGTACAGAACTCAACCAACTCACGACCGCTCACTACGCTACCCGGATGCGCATCGGCTCCCTCAAGGGCCTGCGCGAAGCGATCTCCAGCGGGAAGGTCATCGTCACCGCATCTTTCCGGCGACTCGAGTCGGCCATCAGCCAGCGCGACGGGGGAAGCTTCGGTGTATCTGGCCCACGAGGCGTGGGCAAAACGACGCTCATCGACTATGTCACTAAGCTCACCACACCGTTGAGGGCATCCGAGATCACGTCCCTCGACCCGCCGCCACGACCGAGACTGGGCATCAATGTTTCTGCGCCGGTGGCCTACGAGCCCCGGGACTTCTTGCTCTACCTTCACAGCCGGATCTGCCGCGCGGTACTGGGTCCGGACGCGGACCGTGAGCCGGACAGCCCATGGGAGGATCAGTCGCAGCGGAACTCCAACCGTATAGCCGCGTTGTATATCGCGCTGGCCGGGGCGGTCATGCTGACGGTCGGCACGGTCCTGCTCGCCACGGCCGGGCCCCTACTGACGGCACCGCGTCATTGGTGGTCGTACCTGGGGCTGGTGCTGACATCTATCTCCGCCATACTCCTCACTCTGTTCCTGATCGGCACGGCGCAGATGTCGACTCGCCGCACAGCTCCTTACCCGCCTGACTTGTCCCGCATGCAGATCCAGTTCGTCGACCTAATGGAGCGGACTCGTAGCGCGTCCCGCGCGTCCACATACTGCCTCGCGCTCGCCTTCTGCGCGGCTGCTGGTCTGCCGCTGATTATCCTTTCCGGAGGCATGGGGGCCGGCACCTGGTGGCTGCTCGGTGGTGTCGTCCTGGCCATCATCGGTCTCGCGCTGTTGTTCGCAGGATGGACAAGGGTCCACCTGCAAGGACGATCGGTGCAGGGGCCCGCAGACATGCTGGCGATGCAGCCGATTTCCGAAATAGGTGCACTGCGGGAGGCCGCGAGGGACCAGCTGCGGAAAATCCACACTCAGCAAACGTTGAGCACCGAACGCTCCATGGTGGTGAAGCTGGGTGGGGCCCGCCAGGTGCCCCTGGGACTGGACGTCGGAGCCAAGCAGGGAATGACGCTCGCCGAGCGCCCCAAGAGCTATCCGGAAATCGTCGCGGACCTCCGCTCGTTCATCGAGTCGGTCGCCAAGCAGCAGGACCTGGTGATCGCCATCGACGAACTGGACAAAATGAAGAGCGCAGAACAGGTCGAGAACTTCCTCAATGACATCAAGGCCGTCTTCGGGTCCAGCCGCTGCTTCTTCCTCGTATCCGTCTCTGAGGAGGCCGCCGCGAGCTTCGAGCGCCGCGGTGTGCCGTTCCGCGACGTTTTCGACAGTGCCTTCGACGACGTCGTTACCTTGGACCGGCTGCCCCTGAGCGAGGCGAAGGACATCCTCCACGGCCTGCTACTCGACTGGACGGAGCCGTTCGTGGCGCTCTGCTACGTGCTCTCCGGCGGACTCCCTCGCGAACTTCATCGCAGCGTACGCAACATGGTCGGCGATCGGGGGGAGGGAAGCGACGTTCACCTGGACGAGACCGTGCCCGAGCTGATGCGGCGCGAAGCCGCCGGACGACTGTGGGCCGTACGCCACAGCCTGCAGCGTGGCACCTTCGAGCCCGCGGGCCTGAGCCTCCTCAACCAACTCGAAGGGATCCAGCCGCAGGACGCCACGGCCGCACAGTTCGAGCAGTGGTACGGAGAGTTCCGCTCCTGGGCCACCCGCGACGGCTTGACAGCACCTCAACTGAACGGCACACCCCAACTGTGCGCGGCGGCTCGCCTGGGGTGCGAGATAGCCGGTTTCATGCTCTTCGCCGCAACCCTAATCGACTTCTTCGACAGCACCCTGGATTCCTCGCGCCTGAGCATGGCCGAGGGACCCACCGCAGGCGACAGATCCCTCACTCACCTCGCCGAAGCCCGGCACGCCCTCTCCACCAACCCCTGGTCCGCTACAGCGAGCGTGGCGAGGTTCCGCAGGGCCTGGGGGATGTGAGGCCGCAGCTTCTGACTTGTTCCCCAGCACTGCTGAGGACGCCGCAAGTGGACGACGGCCTGCCGCTCTGGCCCAAGCCCGTACGCATCCGTCGACCCGAGGGCCTGCTCACCCCCGAAGAGACAGACCTCCGCGAACGTCTCCAGGCCCAGCGCCACCCGAACGAGCAGATCCGTGGCCAGTAGCCGTGAGCGTTGCCCGCTGACGCTGCAGAAGGCGCGTTCCCACAGGAACCCGTGGGGATACCGTGCTGCACATGGCCACCGCCCCGACGCCCCACAACCTCACGGCGCTCCTGCTGTTCATCGACACCCACATCATCGACGCCGCGGACGAGGCAAGCGCGTGCTTGAGGCGCCTCCGTGACGAGGGATGGATCAACCTTCAGCGGACCGACGCCATGGACACGGAACTCGCTGACGCGCCCGCTGAGAAGTGGGCACAGCTCACCGAGGCCAGCGCCGGCTACCCGGAAGCGCTCGGGCCCATGGTCTGGGGCCAATCCCGCTGGGATTCCTCCGTCTGGGGCACTGAGGAGGACCACACCCGCCTGCACGACGTGTTCGCCATCCTGTTCCCGAACGTGGACCGGACGACCGCTCGGGACAACCACATCCGTGACGCCATGCACGTCTCCACAGCCATCCGGTACGGAGGATTCGGCTTCGTCACCCGTGAGAGGCGCCTCCTGAACAAGTCGGACCGGATCGCCGAACGCTTCCACGGTTTCCGGATGTGGCTGCCGGAAGACGCCCTTACCGAGGCAGATGCCCGGATCCGGGGCCTTCGGGAACTCCACCACCGCGAACCTCACCGCGGCGCCCTGCCGACGTGGCCAGTGGAGGGCGATCTCCCAACTTGACGTCTTGGGCGGAGCGGCCAAGATCAAGTGCTTAGAGCCAACCGCTGTTCCGTCGTTCGCTCCGCCCACGGCCTCGCGTTCGACCGAACGTGATCACGAGCGGTGGTCGACCACCATCGCGCACGCGCTCCGTGCTCCCTTGGAAGTGCTCACTCGGAGGAGGGGAGAGGGGCGAGTCTTCGGTCGTTGTCGCGCTTCTTCAGGGCGAGGTTCTCGTGGTAGAGATTCGCGGTCACCGTCGCGAGGGCGTCGAGTTTGCCGTTGAGTTGTGTGATCTCGGCTCTGGCCTCGCGAAGCTGCTTGCGGAGTTGGGTGATCGTCTCGTCCCGGGCGACCTCGCCGGGGGTGCGGAGGACCGGGCGGGCGACCTTGGCGTTCCACTCGGCGAGGATGTCGTCGGCGCGGTGGACGGTCGCGTGGCTGACCTGGGCTTCTCGGGCGAGGTTCTCCTTGGTGAGGGCGCCGTCGGTGTGCAGCGGTTCGCTGGCCAGTAGCCGGGCCATGGCCTCGCGGAGCTTGGTGGCGGTCTTGGCGGACACTGGCATCAGGGGGTGACTCCTTCTTGTCGAAGCGCGCGGGTGATGCGCTGGACGTCGGCGAGACGGATTAGGACGGCTTCGCGGCCGGGCGGTGACAGGCTGAGGTCCTGGGCTCTGGTTGTGAGGTCGTCTTCCTCGGCGATCCAGATCGGTGCGTGTCGGCGGGTGATCACGGAGTTGCGGCAGCGGTCGGGTTGGCAGGCGCCGATCAGAGGGGCCGTGCCGCGCTGATCGGCGGGCAGCTCGTTCTGGCACTCGGCCTGCGGGGCGTCGAACATGCAGTGATTGATGGTTCCCAGGTGGAGGTTGGTGAACTGGGTGGCGAGCAGGGCTGCCTCGGCCTGTTCATCGGCGATCTGCGCCCGTAGGAGGGGGTCCTCGTTCATGGTCGAGATGACCTGGTCCAGGCCGGCATGCAGCCGGTCGGCGCCGGGCCCGACCGCGACCTTCTCGCCTGTCCGGCGGGCCCTGAGCAGGTCGACCAACCGGAGTGCGGCGGCGTACTCGAGTTGCTGGTCGAACTCCTTGGCCCACGTGGTGTCCATCTGCGCGTAGCCCTGCGTGGTGCAGTTGGCCAGTGCCCGGCGGGCAGCGTGCTTCAGCTGGAGGCCGAGGGCGACTTCGGAGCCCGGTTCGCGCCCGGTGATCACCGACATCGTTCGCCGGAACATGTGCGAGCGGACATGCGCGTCGGGGATCGTCTCCAGTCCGTAGGCGTCGGCGCTGGCGTTGACGTGCGTGATGAAGTAGTCGATGTCTTCGGCGGCGATGATGCCGCGATCGCCGCGGTTTTTCTTGCCACGGGGTGGCTTGAGGCTGGCGAACAGGTGGGTGGGGTGCCATGACAGTTGTCCCGCGACGGCGATGGCCTCGGCGACCGGATCGATGATCCACCAGAACGACTCCGGCCGTTCCGGATTGTGCTTGAGCTTGTGAGATCTGATGGCCGGGGACCCGTAGTAGGTGGTCACGGCGTCGCGCTGGATCTCCTGCACTTCCGAGTCGCGCATGAGACTCGTCGCGATGACAAAGACGTAGCAGGCTGCCCTGAGCATGCGTAGCTCGACGGTCAGTTCCGCCTGGGTGATGTGCGTGCGCCAGGGACGGGTCGTGCCATCCTTGCAGGTGATGTGGGCGGCGCCGGGGCAGGGCTGGGGGATCGACCAGTAGCGGTTGGCGGCCATCACCACGGTTCGCCTTGCAGCGACAGCATCCGCGACAAGTTGGCGCCGGGCCCGTCCCGACGCCGCATGCGAGGTGAAGCGATCGCCGGTCGGGATGCCCCAGATCAGGCGGGCGAGGGTGCTCCAGATCACCGTTCCCGCCTGGCCGACGCCGTCGTCGGCCGACCGGATGGGAACGCGGTTATCCGGGTTGGCCAGCCACTGCCGAAGCTCCTCGTCGATCACTGCTGCGGACGGGCGGGCGCCAGCGGGGGCATGGCGGGGAGCATTCATGACGGCTGCGGCGACTTTTCCTCGGACCGCCTGCGTGCGGCCCTGGGCGACCACGGCGAGGACGGCCGCCCGGCGGGCCAGGGCGCGTGCGCGCGGCGCGCGGCCGTGGGTGGCAAAGATGCTCTGCTGCTGTCCTGCGGTGATCAGCTCGCTGAGAACTGTCCAGATGGGGTCGCCTGCCTTGGTGCCGTGCCGGTTGACGGCGTGAACCGGCACGCGGTGGCCTGGGTCGGCCAGCCAGGCGGCGATCTGGGCATCGGTGTCGTCGGCGGTCCTGGCGACGTGCCGACGAGGTGCCCCTTGGCCGAGCTCCACGGCCAGGTGCTCGAAGTGGTCTTTCCAGCGCAGGATGTCGGGGGCGAAGGTGTGGACGTACGTCCAGGCGGCGCGGATCAAGGGCCACCAGGTCTGCGGTGGGATGGTCGGGGTGGCCAGCGCAGCGTCGTCCGTGGTGGCGTTGAGCACTGCCTGCCGTCCGAGCTGGGCGGCGGAGCGGTCGTCCCACGGGTCGTCGAACGGCGTGACGCCGGTGACGACCGCGGCGAGTTCCCGCAGGGTACGGACGGCGCCCACGTGGTTGGCCGCCGTCGTGTCGCCGACCGTCGCGGCCAGCTCGTCCAGGAAGGACTGCCAGTCTGCCGCAGCCCAGCGGCCCGGGTCCGCCGGAAGGCCCTGCCGCCGTCCCCACCTCAAGATCACCCGCAGCTTCTGGCAGCACATCTTGACCGTCGGGAAGGCCACCGGCTCGGCCGAACGGTAGATGGCCGCCTTCCGCAGTACTCGGTGAGTGGGGTTAAACTGGGCAAACGCGATCTCCCGCAGCTGCAGGGTGATCAGCGGGTCCTCCGGCGCGAAATGGATCTTGTATCGGGTGGGAGGCTGGTTGGCGGGGCGGCCGATGCAGTCGCCGGACCAGAAGTCGGTGTCGCCGAAGCGCGGGACGACAATGCCAGCGACGAGGCGGTAACCGGGGCCGAAGACCGGCTCGTCGTCGCGGAAGTGGGCCGAGACGGCGGGTTGGAGTGCCGACTGAGGTGTCATCGGTCGAATTCCGTTCGCTGGCCCAGCGGTAGGTCAAGACGAAGGCCCAGGTCGAGGACCTGCTGACGGGCGGCGGGCAGCAGGTCGGCGCATTCGGCGAAGACTTCCTGCAGCGCGGCTGCCTGGCGGCCCCAGAGTGCCTGCCATTGGGGCGGAGGAAGCGCGGCCCGCATCCGCTCCATGTGATCGGACAGCATCAGCAGCCGTGGCAGCTGGGACGTGAAGATCACCGCGTTGCGGCAGAGCATGCACATCGCCGGCCCAACATGGCATACCTTGCCGTCACTTCGGTGGGGAGAGTCGTAGGGGTCGCGACAGTGCGTGAGCCCCATGTCCAGCTCGCCCGCGCGGATCGCCTTTGCCTCCGTCGAGCTCAGCCCCAGCGACTCGGCGACCCCCCGCTCTTCCAACTGGGGCTCGGCGGCGGCATCGACGAACACCGGTTTTTGCGCGACGCGTTGGAACACCCACTGCTGGGACCGGTTGATGGCCTGTCCCGCCAGGACGTGCGCGGTCGTGCCGTGAGCGTAGTGGCCGCGGTAGATCTCGACGTGGTGGTCGTCGCCGGCCAGGTCGGTGAGCGAGCCGCCCAGGACGACCGCGCGGACCACCTTGGCCGTCTTGCGTAGGCGCCGGACATCGTGTGGCCAGGAGATGACCAGCGGTCGCCCCTCGCTGTCGTGTTGGACAGCGATCCAGTGCGTGAACCGCCGTTGGTCGTGGGTGAACTCGGCGTATGTGGCGCCGAGCCCGCCGGTGTCCTTGCGGTAATCCACCGCCAGGAACAGCCACTGCTCGCTGGCGAAGGCATCCCGGGCCGGGGCGGTGATCGCCAGTAGACGTCGCAGCAGGCCGGGAACGTCCCAGGCGCCCGACCCGGCGAAGTACGGATCTTCCTCACTGCGGCATGTGGTCTGCTCCGGGTGAAGGTCGGCCCGGATGCGGCTGGCCCTGTTCTTCTGCTGGACCAGTCGCACTCCGCCGTCGGTGAACTCGATGTCGGGGACCTTCAGATCGTGGAGTTCCTCCGGGGTCGTGTCGGACATGCCCAGAAGAAGCAGGACCCGGAAGGCGTGCAGGTCCATCTCGTCGGCGAACAGGGTGTGTCCCAGGGCCCTGACCAGGGCCCGGACACCGGGGCGCCGAGTTTTGCCGTCGTTCTTCCAGGTGGTCAGCAGGCCGCGGATCTCCGGCGGCCACCACTTGGGCTCAGAGGGCAGTTCCCGCTTCAGAACCTTCGAGTTGATCATTCCGGCGCGGGCGGCCCAGAGCAGGTTGGGCAGACTGCGCCAGCCGCCGTCCCGGGGGTCCGTCCCGACGGCCAGGAGATCGCTGCCGCGGTGGAGCCGGGCCTCCGTCTCCCGTACCTGTTCGCGGGCCGCGTCCCGCAGGGCGATCCGCTCGGCGTTGGTGAACTCATCCAGCGGCTTGCCCCGCGGAGCGCGGAAGGCGGTGGGCGCCTGGGTACGGGCCTTCAGGTTCTCGCAGACCCTGGCCCCGGACGCGGCGCGTTGTTCGATCATGGCCAGCAGGGCCTTGACCAGCGTGTAGGGCTGCTTGGACCGCGGAAACTCCCGGCGCAGCGCCTCCTCCCAGGCATAGACCACCTCGACGAGGTCGATGTCATCACGGTCCAGCCGCACACGGGCCGGATCCAGGCTGCGTGCCCGGACGTACTCGTCCGTGAAGGCGGCGAACTTTCTGACAGCCCCGCCATAGTTGGCGCCGCCGTCGCCGATCCCCAGGGCGCGAGTGATCCGCACCCACTCGTCCGCGAGCTGTGCCGCCAGCACCGAACATCGGTAGTCCGCAGGATTGATGCTGTGGCGCTTCACCCGGCCCCGGTGTTCCGAGGTGACAACCCGGATCCCGGTGTGGTCCAAAGCAGGCCTCGGCGGCGGGCCCTCGGCGCGGACCCGAACCTTGCGTTCGCCGCGGCGGGCCATCAGACCGCCCCCGCCCCGACCAACACGGCCGCGTAGTCGACGTAGGTCTTGTCCCGGTCGTTCCACTCCGCGATCGCTTGACTGACCAGCAGATTCGTGGTCCGGATGTAAGTGAGATACCGAAGCGTGGAGCTTGGGCGCCGGTGTCCCAACAACCGCTGCAGAATGAGCAGCGGATTCCGCGAGAGATGATCGGCGAGGTAGGCACCGTGCCCGCCGGCAGCCAGCCGCTCGGACTCCTCCCGCAGGACCAGCTGCGTCAGCATCTGCAGCATGTAGATCGCGAAGGTGTGGCGCGTGTCGTGGATCCGCAGCCGGGCCGGCATCACCACCTCGGCCTCGTGCTCGTCGCTGATCCGGAGGCTTCGTAGGTGGGCCTCGTCAAAGATCTGCTCCCAGCGCTGCTTGGACAGCATCCGTCCGCCGCGGCCGACGAACAGGGCCATCGGCTCCAGGCCGAGGTTGCCCTCGATGACGGCGACCCGGCGGATCTCGGCGGGCATCGCCTCAACGCGGAAGGTCCGGCGCCGCCCGTGCAGGGTGCCCCGCAGCTTCATCTGCCGCAGGTCGACGTCGTCGACAACGAACAGTTCATGCCGGCGCCGATGCAGGGCCTTCACCGAGGACCGCACCATCGCGGCCCGCTCAGTGCGGCGATACAGATCGATCTCTCGCAGCGTCGCGTGCTGGACGGCCACTACCCGCGGCAGCCCGAACTTGGCGATGGCCTGCAACATCACCTCAGCCGGGGAGGCGTCCCGACGCGGCGGGCCGACCTCGATGTCGAGCAGGCAGCTGAACTCGCGCAGCCGCATCCCCGTCGTGATTGCCAGTTCGCCAGCCACGCTGTTGCGCAGCGGGGAGCGGCCCCGGAAGGCGGGATCAACCGGGCCGTCGGGGAGACAACCGCGCAGGCCCACCTGCTTGAGGAACCGCCACTGCCGGAAGGTCAGGTGACGCACATCCAGCTCGGTCGTGGCGCCCCAGGCCAGCACATCCCGCCCGTTGCCACGGCGAAAGTACGGCCGCTGATCGAGCAGCCTCGCATCGACGGCCCAGTCGTAGAAGTTGTTGATCAGCGACCGGCGCTTTCGCCATGTGGCCGGCTTGTCCGGCGCCTCACGGTGCTCGGTGCAGTCCTCCCGGTAAGCCACCAGATCGTCTTCCGTGGCCGAGGCCAGGTCGGTCGGCACGGGGAGCTGGCCTAGGAAGTCGACCAGGTCCAAGGCGTCGTACGTGTAATCCTCCAGGGACTTCGCCTTGAGCGACTTCGACAGCTCCAGGAAGAACGAGCACAACGGCTCGGCCGGACGCATCCCGGGATCAAGGAAGAAGGGCGTGCCCTCCTTCACCGCCCCGGGCCGCTGTACGTACGCCACCGCATCGAGATCGACTCCCGGCGGTGCCTCGTAGAACCGACGCACCTTGCCGTGAGACACAAAGAAGTGATCCACCCCAACTCCCTCTGACACAACAAGAGTCCAGGGAACCTAACGGTCTCCCCGCTCTCCCGGTGTCGCCTCAGATGCCACATGAGACAGCCAGAGTTACTTGTCCTAACGCAGCTGCTCCCAGTCGACCTCGGGATGGGCAGGGATGACCCCGTCGACGGACGCCGTGGTGTAGAGCGCGACGTCGACGGCCCCGGCCCGGCTCGTGCCGAAGCGGACCTCGATCGACTGCGGTGAGCGGACCCAGCCGAGCCGCACCATGTGGTCGAAGTCGGCACGCCGTACCCGGAGCCGGGCGGCGGCTTGCTCGGGTCCGAGCGGGGTGTCGGCGGCGACCAGGTCCGCCAGGTCCTCGCGGCGGCAGACCTCCGCGACCTGGCCGGGGTGGTGCAGCGTCCCGTCCGGGTTCGCGCTCAGGTCGACCAGCAGGCCGCGGTCGACGAACCGCCGCACCACGAAGGCCGTGACGTTCGCCTTCTCGCCGATCACGTTCGGGGTGCCGAGTGCGTCGGCGATCCGGTCCGCCGCCACGCCGCCGCCGATCGGCGGGGACGACATCGCGGCCCGGATGGCGTCGGCGTCCAGAGCCTCCACAGCGGCCCGGGACCACTGGTAGGACGACGCGTCCGGGTCAGGGATGAGGCCGGTGTGGCGGGCCCACCGGAAGGCCGCTGCGGGCACCTTCAGTCGCTTGGCGGCCTGGCTCGCGTCGTACTCGGTTCGTCGCATGAGATCACCTCTCGCTCGTTCGCCGGAAGCGGCGGGACAGAACATGACAGAGCACACTAAAAGCTGTCAATACCCCCTGGAAATAGGCAAGTTGGACGCGCACAGCTAGGACTGCGCCCGCGTACGCGAAGGAAAATCACCCGCCCGGGTGCCGCTCCAGACCGGGCGAGACCGCCGTGATGGGGGCGACCACAGGCCCGACCATGAGGCCGACCATGACGGTCGCGACCCCCGACCATGAGGCCGACCACGCTGGTCGCGACCCCCGACCACAGCACCGGACGGGGCGTGTCCGAAGTGACACGTAATTCGAACAAGCGATCTAATGCCGGTATGGACGTGACCGACTTCCCCGACGACCTGGTGCAGACGCAAGCCGCCTGGAACGCCACCTACCAAGCACTCGCCGCACCCCGTCCCCGCGACACCACCGCCCTGCGCCGCCGCCTGCTGCTCCTGTCCGTACGGCTGTGGTGGCACCCCTACTGGGAGACCGTCCCCTCGGTGCCGGCGGCACGGTCCGAGCTGCGCCACCTCGCCCGCGCCCACGGAGCTGTCCGGGCCGCGTGACCGGTCGCCCCGGTCGACCAGGAGCACGAGGTTGCGCTGGGTGTTGCGCCTATCTGTTGCGCTGGAGGTTGCGCCAAGGGTTGCGCTGGGTGTTGCGCGGCCCGCAGGACCGTCTCCGTGTCCGCGCAGGTCACCACGTTGTTTTGCCGTGGTCGGATCGCTGACATCCCCGTTGCGGCTGCTCTGCCCATGTCCCTTGGCTGGAGTGAAGGAGGAAGGGACGGGCGGGATGGGCGGAGCGGCCACGGCCGGGGATCGGGGCGCGCCCAGCCGGTTGCGCGTCGACCGGGGGCCGCCGCGCTCCGCCGCCCGTCAGGCCGGGGCGACCCGGGGCAGGCACCGATGCGCGGGGTTGATCGGCATGGTTTCGGCCACTGCATCTGATTGCCCGGCGGGTCCCGGACAGCTGCGGGTACGGTCGATCGGTTTGACGGCTGGCGGTGGCTGCCGGTGGGAAGTGTCCGGTCGGCGTGTCGTCGCATCGCGGGTGGGGGTGGTTCGGTGGGCAGCACCGAGCAGGAGATCGAGGAGCAGTTCGCGCAACTTCAGCAGAAGGTCGGCGCTCGCCATGCCGAGGTGCTGAAGCACTCCGACGGCGACCAGTTCCCGGTGGAGTACGCCCGGCTGGTGAACGTCACCAGCAAGCTGGTGGAGTTCGAGAAGACGATCCCCGAGCGGCTGGCCGAACCCGAGCGCAGACGCAGTGAGCGCATCGTGACGTGGTCCTGGCGCGGCCAGGCGGCCGTCGCCGCGGTGCTCATCGCGCTCGTCTTCGTCCTCGACCGCTCGACCTGGTGGTTAGTCCTGCTGGGCCCGCACTTCATGGGAACGGTGGCCGGCTGCTTCCAGAAGGTCGATGCCGAACAGCACCGTGACCGCCGCTTCGGAGCCATCGGACTGCACGTGGTCGCGCTCCTGATGGCCCTCATCAGCCTGAGCGTGATCAGCCGGTGGTTCATCATCGCCGCCGCCGTGGGCTGGATGCTCGTCGCCGGGTCCTCGATGGACAGCACAGGCGCCGAGCCGAAGGAGGCGCGGCGGTGAGCGACGACTACAGCTACCAGGTCCGCCGTCTGGAGACCCGGACCGGCGGGATGGAGCACGAACTGCACTCGCTGCGCTCGAAGCTAGGGGAGGTCGAAGACCTCGACTACGAGCTGCGCGACATCCGGGGCGGCATCCGCAGCCTCGAGGACGACCTTAGCACCGTCCGCAACGACCTCACCGAACTGGACGACGACGTACGCGGCCACATCCAGGACACGGATCAGTCCCTCAAGCGGCTGACCGGCCGCGTCCAGGCCCTCGAAGCCCACCTGCTCGCCGCGGGCGGCGCCCCACTCGCCGACCTCGACACCATCGACCCGGAGTGGAAGAAGCTGGCCAGGACCGCCAACCACGGCTGGCACGTGCGCTCCGGCCTGCTCCCCAGACACCAGCGCGAGGCCCACCGCCTCAAGGTCCGCGAGTACGAAGGCGCGGTCGCCGAACGCGACGAACACCGGGACAAGGTGGTGGAGGCCGCCGGCATCCTGGCCAGTCAGCCGCGCACCTCCCGCGAGTTCAAGCAGGCCGTCATGGACTTCGGCATGTCCCGCACCCTCGCCGAGAGGAACGATCAGCGGGCCCGGCAACTGGCTGGCCCCGCCCAGACCGCCCAGGCCGCACTGGCTCAGGATGACTCTCTGAGGCAGGCGAAGGCGTCGCTGATCGAGCAGGGCGACAAGGCGGAGAGGAAGCTGAACTGGCTGTTGCGCGGCCGTCTGGCCGACGCGATCCGCGACCGCGCCCTGCTGCCCATGTGGTTCGTGACCGTGCTCGGTCCCGTGCCGCCGGCGCACAAGACGCAGGAGTGGATGGACCTCGCCACCCAGGTCCTGGCCTACCGGGTCACTTACGGGATCACGGACCACGCCGTCGCGCTCGGACCGGCGCCTGACGAGTACGTGCCGCGCCGCACCGAGTGGTACGGCGAACTCACCAAGGACCTGCGCCGCTGGTAGCCCGCGTGGGTGTGCAGCCCCACACGTACGAGACCCCGGGCATCTGCGGCCCGGGGTCTCTCTGTGCTCTGGGATGTCCGACCGGTTCAACGACCCGCCGGCGGGAGCGTCACGCCCACTCCACGCCCAGCTCCCGCAGGGCGGCCATGTCCAGGAGCGGTTTTTGTGATCGGTGGTCGGTGGGCTGACCTGCTCTGATCACTTTGGTGTGCGCCGTCGGTCGAGGGCTACGAGCGCGGCAGGGGTGGGGTAAGAGGTGTGGTGCCGGACCTCGGGTGGGCTTGTGATCTGTGGGTTTGCCAGATGGTGCGTTGATTTGTCAGGTCGTGTCATCTGCGCTGGCCGGTGTTCATGTTCGTTGATCGCTGGTATGGGGCGCTGTCTTCTACGGGGCTGGGAGGCAGCGCGGCAGGCGGGGTACCCGGGGGGACCGACGAAATGGTCGCCGGCAGTCGTCCGTCGGTGAGTTGGCTGACGATCTGGTGAGGTCGTCGGCGGTGAGCGCGTCATCCGGGTGGGGGTGACTCAGGCGGGGAGGGGCTGGTCGAGGTCCTCTTCGATCTGGTTGAGGAGGTGGTCGAGGATGCGGTGTGCCTGGGTGATGCGTTGTGTGGCGCCGTCGAGGGTGTCGAGGGCGTCGTCGAGGAGCACGGCGTGGGGGTCTGCGGCGGGGCTTTCCAGTGTCTGCGCGACGGTGGTCCAGGCCGTGTTGACGCAATCGTGGATGTCGTTGAATGCCGCGGTGTTCTGCGTCCTCGTGAGTGTCCTGCCTCGTGCTTTGGTGATGAGCCGCGAGATGACCAGCTGAGCGTGGGTCAGCTTGGACCGTGCGGTCTCCAGGGATGACGGGCCGTTGTCCGTCATGCTCACAAGGCCGTGGAACTGGTCGCTGGTGTGCTGCAGGAGGTCGAGGGCTTCCTGTAGCTGCTGGTTGTCGTCGATGCGGGTGCGTTCGCCGGGACGCCCGGTGTTGTGCAGGTTCGAACAGCGCAGGGCATCCCCGTTCAGGCCGGCGGCCGGTCGCGGAGGAGCGGGGCAGGAAGGAAGGGAAGCGAGCTGCTGAAGACCGTCCGTGAGATCGAGGGCGTCGTCGAGACACTGGGACAGTTCTTCGTCGGCAGCCGCAAGAAGCTGATCCAGACGTGTATCAGCAGCCGTGGGGCGGCCATCTCCCTGGACGGTGTCACCCTCGGGGACCGTTGTCTCCCGGGACATGGTGTGTTCACTCATCGCGGCCCCCTGTCTTCTCAACGAGAGTCTGCTGCAGTCGAAGCCGGGCGCGGCTTCGGTTCTTCCTGACGGCGGCTTCCTGCATATCAAGCGCTTGGGCGATCTCCTGGTCGGTGAAGCCGTCCTGGGCCCACGCCATGACGTGCCGCTGCAGCGGTGGCAGTTGGGCCAGTGCGTTCAGGACCCGCTGATTTCCCTCTTTGAGGGTCACGTGGGCGATGGGACAGGTACCGCCTGGGCGATCGGGCAACGGGTCGTAGGGGGTGTCCCGTTGGCCCGTCTGACGCAGATAGCAGCGGTGAGCGACCTTGCGCAGCCATGCCCGCGGTTCCCGGATGCTGTCCCATTTCTCGATGGCTACGGTGAAGGCCTCATGAGCGGCATCGGCAGCCTCGTAGGGGGTCGCGCCGACCCGGACCAGGAACCGCGTCAGCTGCGGCATCTCGACGCGGTAGAGGTCCTCAAGACTGCTGGTCGTTAACGCGGGCGAGGCCCCGTCGATTTGTGAAGGCGCCTGTACCGTCTTCCCCGCCACGGGCGAGACCGACTCAGCCACGGCGGAACTCCGCCGGCTGCGCTCCCGTCACAACCTCGACCCTGCCGGGCCGTTCCAGCAGTCGGCTGCCGGGCGGCAGGTGCCGCACGCGCTCGCTGAGACCTTGCTGCTGCATCTCGGTTGTGCGCAGTTCGGTATGGCTGGCCATCCATATGTGCAGCAGCCGATACAACCAGCTGCACAGCATCAGCAGCCCGCCCCCGAGCACCGGATCCATCATGGTCCGCCTTCCCCGGCGGTGACCCGTTCACCTGCCGACACTATGTAGTGCACGCACCCCCGCCTTTTGTGACCCCGCCGTCCGTGACGTACGCCTCACAGACCCGTCAGCCGAACATTCTCAGGGCCTTTGCCCCGCCGGGAAGGAGAAGAACTCGACCATGGGCCTTCAGGTCGGGGACTACCGGAGGCAGGCACGTTACTTCGCGGGCAGGGCCGTGCTGGACGGTGCGGCGCTCACCGGGGCGCAGGAGCAGCTCGCGCGGGCGGGACTCGGGGCCGTGCTGCTGGCCGGCCTGCCGCGACATCGAGGCGGCGGCTGACGGTGAGGAGACCGGGGTGGGCCTGGCCCCGGTCCCCGGCAACAATCGTGCGCTGCGGGTGCAGTGGCAGCAGGACCCGAAGGCCGCCCATCACCTTCCCGCCGAGCTGTGCGATGCCCAGCAGGCCGTCATGAACCAGGCCGTGCGCGCGATCCTGTCCGCTCGCCGGTTCCGGATCGAGGACGGCCCGCTGGGCGAGGCCCCGGTCGTCCTTGATGTCCGGCCTCGTTGGCCGGGGTGATCGCTCCGGCCAGAGGCTGCGGCCTCGATCGGTGCGTCAGCGCCGGTAGCCAGCGCTGGTGCACCTTCAAAGCCTCGCGGAGCCAGCGCCACTGCAGGCCGCCTGTTCGTCTAGGTGGACGCCGGTGACTGGCTGGCGCTGTCTGGGTTCGCGGGCGGTTGTGCTCCTGGTGGTGGGTCGGGTGGTGGCTGGGGAGTGGTGGCGGGGGCTGTGGCTTGCCGGTAGGTGATGATGGCTTGGATTCTTTTTTCGGGGTCCGTTATCTGGTCGAGTGTGGCTGCGAATTTCTCATCGACCAGTGTTCCTTTTCGTTGTCGTGAGTGTTCGAGGATGAGGCTGGTGAGGGGGACGGCGAGGTATGCCGCGATGACGATGACTCCGACGGCCCACCAGGGTGCGCCGCCCAGGGCACCGGCGAGGACGGCGGGGAGTCCGGCCAGAAAGCCGGTGATGGGGGCGAGGGAGGACGAGTTCATCGCGTGGATGCCCTTCCAGCACGTGACGGCTGGGCCGCCTCATGCCTGAACAAGCCGCGGGAGGGCGGCTGGGACGGGGAGAGGCGGCACAAGGGTGCCGTGGTGTGAGGGCATGCCGAGGGCCGGCGCCGCCGTAGGGCGGGCCGGTGGTGTTTTACGGCAGGCCTGCTAGCCCCTTGGGGTGTGGGTTCGCTGTTCCCGTGGGGTTTTTCAGAGGCTTTGTTCGGCGGTTTTAGCGGAGGTTTTCTTCGGCTTTTTGGGCAGGGTGGGTCAGGGGGAGCAGCTAACAAAAAGACTGCTGATAAAGCCCTCAAGCCGGTTCATTTAACCTTCTCCGCGCCGCCTTTCTCTTACTCGTTGACCGCGTGCTTCTTCCAATGGGCACGCTGGACGTACCCACCAGTATCGCTCATCGCGGCGCCGCTCAGGGGCTGTTCGGCGACACCGTTACCGAAGTTCCCGGCCGCCGCTGCTCCAGGAAGCCACCGGAGTGCGAGCCGGTACCGGCTGGAGGCAACGTTCAGATGCTGACGAGGCCGGTGGTGGTGAGGAGTTGTTGTTGGCGGGGGTGGAGGAGTGGCAAGCTGCGTTGTTGGTTGTGGAGCCAGTGGCGGGTGGCCGGGTGGCGGGGGTGGGTGTGGGCGTGGTGGTAGGCGCGTTGCCACAGGATGGGCCAGGGAGGGTTCCACCAGGGGTCGATCGTGGCGAGCATCTGCTGGGTGGGGGAGGGGCTGGTCCGTTTCTTCGCGAGTTGGCGTTGGCTGTCGAGCCATGTGCCGAGGGGGAAGCCGTCGTGGACGGTTTTGATTGGCGGGCAGAGGTGGCCGTGTTCGGCTGCCCAGGTGCGGGCGTGTCGGAGGGCTTCGGCGTGGGGCCGGGGTCGGGGACTGGGCCGCCAGTGGCCGGCTGTCTGGGCGGTGATGCCGATAGCGTTCAGCAGGTGCTGCTGGCCGGGGTGGAGCTGGTCGTACTGGAGGCATGCCCGGGTGATCCAGGTGCCCAGGACTGTGCTCGGGGCGGGGATGCGGGCTGCGGGGTCGAACGGGCGGCCCGCTTTGATGTGGTCGCGGGTGCGGTAGTAGTTGCGTTGCCAGTGCAGGTCCCACGGCGGGTTCCACCACGAGTCGATCGCGGCGAGCTCGGTCAGGTGGGGTGAGGGCGGCAGACCGCGGCGTGCCCGGTCCTTGGCTCGGTTGCGCTGGCTGAACAGCCACCACCCCAGCGGATACCCGTCGTGCAGGGTGTCCCGGGGAGCTGCGAGGTGGCCGTGTGCGGCGTGCCAGGCCCGGGCGTGTGCGAGGGCTGTTTCGAAGCCCGGCCTCAGGTCGGGTCGGTGTCCGAGGCGGCTGTGGGGATCGCGGGGGCGCTTCGGCTCGGTGGCACGCCGAGTGCGGCGTCGACCCGGAACAGCCGCAGGGCCTGCAGCCTTTCTGGCGCGGCCGGCCTTGTCTTTCACGTCCGCGACCGGGGTCGCCGTCGGCCTCTTCGGGGCCGTACGTGCATGTTCCAGGGTCGTGCGGGCCACCTCGGTGGTGATGCCGATACCGACGAGGAGTTGCCGCTGCTCGGGGTGGAGTTCGCCGTACGTGGCGCACTGGCGCCATAGCCAGTCGGCGGCACCGGAGTCGTCGAGGGCATTGAAGCCGTTCTCGGCCTGGAGGCGGTGGCCATCTGCGGCGTTGCGGGCACGGTGATAGCTGCGCTGCCACGTCAGGTGCCAGGGTGGGCACCACCAGGGGTCGATGGCGGTGAGGGCCTGGGCGCGGCCGGCGGGCAGGGGCCGGTGGCCAGTGCGCTGGTAGTTGCGTTGGTTGGCGAGCCACTGTCCCAGGCGGAAATCGCCGTGGACGGTTGCCGAGGTCACGGAGGCGAGGCTGCCGTGTTCGGCGGCGTAGGAGCGGGCGTGGGCGAGGGCTTCTTCGGCGCCGGCCTTGAGGTTGCGTCGTCTGGGCCGGGCGGCAGCGGCTGCCGCGGCGTCGATGCCGATCTGGGTGAGGAGGCGTTGTTGTTCGGGGTGGAGGGTGGGGTAGCGGGTGCACTGTAGGTATAGCCATTCGCCGAGGCTGTAGCTGGTGGTGGGGAATCCTCGGGCTGGCTTGAGCGGGCCATGGGTCTGGTGGTGGGTGCGGGCTTGGTGCCAGGTGCGCTGCCACAGCGTGCTCCAGGGCGCGTTCCACCACGGGTACAGCGCGGTGAGGGCGGCGGCTTGGTGGGCGGGCATGCGGGTGTGGCGTGCGCGGGTGTTGGCGAGCCATTGGCCCAGCGGATAGTCGGCGGGGGTGTCTTCCTTGGGCACGGCGAGGTGCCCGTGCTGCTGGTGGTAGGCGTGGGCCTGGGCCAGGCCTGTCTGGAAGGCTTGCTCGGCCTGGAGGCTGTGGCCGCGTAGGCGTCTGGCGGGCTTTGCCGCGGGCTGGGTGCCGTCGGCGGCCGGAGCGTGGGGGAGGAGGTCGCTGAGGGTGCGGGGCCGGTGTGCCGAGTGCACCGCCCATAGTGTCTTCTGCGCCGCGGGTGCGGCGACCGCGCGGGTGTGTACGCAGGAGTGGGCCCAGGTGAACAGAGGCCCGTGGGTGACGGTGGCGAGGTGGTGGGCGAGCCACGGCCGCCCGAGCTGGCCGGCGAGCTCGGCCAGCAGCTGAGGCAACTCGCCAAGCCGATAGGGAAGATGGCCGCGCGCTTGGGCGATGGTCTGCTGCTGCCAGTAGGGGCTGGCCACTACCTGCGCCACGGCGACGGTTTCCGGATAGGTGATCAGGTCGCGGGCGGCCGTCTTCCACCAGCCAGGATCGGCGCCGACGGGCCGGGTGGCATCGAGGCGGGCCGGCCACAGATGCTCCTCGTTCGGCCAGGGCTGGTCCCACCAGGATCCGGTGACAGCACGGGCGACTTCGAAGGCCTGCGCACCGGCGGGGCAGTGGCGCAGCAGTCGGACATGCCGTCGCTGGGCGTCGACCACCTCCGGGCACCGGCCAAGGGGCACGGGCAGGCCGCTGGTTCCGGGCAGGAACAGCAGCCAGTACTGGTGGCGTGCGCAGACCCGCTCTCCAGGTGTCAGGTACCGGCGGGCGGGCATGCGGCGGCCGGTGCGGGCGGCACAGCAGGAGGGGCAGGCGGGCCCCCACGGGGCGACGGCTTCCTCACCGCGGGTCAGGCGGCCGGCCGGGCCGCCTGGGTAGTGCGCGTGTGGTTCTGCCCGCGCCCACGCCGGCAGAGCTCGTTCCAGCACCGCCGCTGGAACGCGGCTGAGGGCGCACACCCGCTCGCGTGCCTGGGCGTTGAGGTGGATCTCGCTGTCCGGGTACAGCATCCCGGCGACGTTTTGCCGACCGTCGGTCTCGGTGATGGCGGCGAGCAGGTCCCGCAGGCCGAGGTGGTAGCGGGCGGCGAGCCGGTTCAGGAACGACAGCGTCAGCTCCCCGTGCAGCGGTGCCACGCGTCCGGCCGCACCGCCGGCCAGTGCCGTGACGAGGACGCCGGACGCTGCCGTCCGTTCCCCGCCGTTGGCCGTGCTGCGGACCGCCGCACGAGACGGATGCTGGTGTGCCATCTGCGCGCACTATGCCCGGCGAGGGCGGTGGGGCCGGGCCTGGGCTTCGGCTGCCGCGTCGAGCTCGACCTCGCTCAGCAGCTGCTTGGTGATCCGCTCGGCGCCTTCGGTGAGGGCAATCAGGGCGGCTTCGCGGATGAGGTGAGAGAGGCTGCCGATCCGCCCCGCAGTGCGGGCATGGAGGTAAGCGGCATGCTTGACCAGGATTCCGGGCCGGTGCGCGCGCAGCCTCAGCAGGTCCTCCATGGCCCGCACGAGGTCGTCCCAGACAGCCCGGTCCTGCTCGGTCGCATACGCCAGCGGACGGTGGCGGAAGATCTTGAAGCGGCCGGCAATCTGCGCCCCGCGCACCCCGCTCAGCAGCGAGGAAGTCTCGATGTCGATCGCGGAGTACACGAAGGTGGCCGGGATGCGTTCGCCGAGGTACTTCAGCTGATCGGAGGTCTCAGCTCCGGCGCGCCGCTGGGTGTCCAGGAGGTGGACGTCGTCGATGAGGACCAGCTGGGTGCCCAGCTCACACAACAGGTCGCATACGGCGCCAGTGATCTGGGTCTGGTTGAGGCGGTCGGTGATGGGCATGCCGAGGAACCGGGCGAACTCGCTGACGAGCATCTTCGGGGTGGCGGCCGGCGGCACGCTGATGAACAGCACAGGCCTGCGCTCTGCCTGTCCTGGGTGCTGGCGAGCGTCAGCCAGATGGAAGGAACGCCCCAGTGCCATCATCGTCGTGGTCTTACCCGTCGTGGCCGGACCAGAGATGATCAAACCGCGGCGGGCGCCGGCCTGCTGGCGGCGGTTGACCAGCAGCAGCCGGCGCACCGCGGTGAACACGCTGTCCATGGCGGGGGTGCGCATGACGGCGAGTTCGGAGTGGTAGTCCTCGCGCTCGGCCTGGGACCAGGCTGGATCGGCGGCGTCGCGCAAGGGTGCCGGGGCACGGCGGACGAAGGCGTCCCATCCCTGCCATACGGTCGGAGGGGCCAGCGGTGCGAACCCCGCGGCGTCGTTCGAGACGAGCGGACTCACCATCGCAGGCATTCCTCAAAGGGGTCGTAGACCGTGACCTTGGCGCGGCGCGCAGCAGGTACGCCAGCTCCCTGCACTGGAGCAGCCGAGGAGTTGCTCGGCTGTGCACCTTCAGCCGGCCAGGCGTCCACGGCGCCGTCGTCGGTCAGGGGCTCCTCGTCGTCCTCACTGTCGTCAAAGACGTCCTCGTCGGCGGGCTCAAGCACCTCGGCCTCCGGCTGCTGGCCGTACAAGATCCCCCACACCGCACCGTCCGTTGCGGCGGTGCGGGTGCGGGCGGTGACGACCTTCTCCCGGCGGGTGCCATGTCCGGCGGCGGCGCGTTCCAGCAGCTCGCGCAGGGCAAGCGCCAGGTCGTGTTCGTGCTGGGCGCGGTGGGTGCGGCGGGCGACGGTGCGCTTGATGTACTGCCAGGTGAAGTCGGTGAACGGTGCGCTGACCAGGGTGTGGTGGATCCACGGCACGGCCTCCCACTCATATCCGCGCGGCTGGTCAGGCTTCGGCAGGCGTACCCAGACCTGGCCGGGTGCGTGCGGGTTGTAGTGGATCTCCCACAGGCCGTCCGCCGCCGGGGAGCGCTCGCCGCGGTAGGGGTTGAGGGCCTTGTGGTCGTAGGTGCGGTAGTCGATGCGGATGCCGTAGTCGTTGATCTTCTGCCTCTTCACGGGCATCAGCTCGATGTAGTCCTCACGGCCCAGCGGCACCGGGACGTACCCGCATACGGCGACCAGTGCCGCCCACATCTCGTGCGGCGACAGCGCACAGCGGGGCATCATCGGGTGCCGTAGCCCGTCGTGCTTGCGTTCCTGCCACCCGCAGATGATCCACTCCTGCAGCAGGTCGTTCAGCTGGGCCAGCGTCCACACCGCCTCGCCTTCGGCGTCCTGGCCGCGCTCGCCAGTGTGCGAGCCTGTGTAGGCGGCCACGTGCTGCACGAACAGCGTGTTGATCGAGGAGAAGGTGCGCTCCACGTGCCCCTTGGCGGGCCCGTTGCCCGGCGGCGTGGGCTGCACGGAAATGCCCAGCGACTCACAGGCGGCGATGAACGAGGACGAGACGAACACATTTCCCTGGTCGACCACGATGGTCTGCGGGGTGATCACCGGCCGCGCCGCGGCACCTTCCAGCCGGGCATCCACGCTCAGCAGCCGCTCGTAGGGCACTACCGAGTGTTCCATCGCCAGCGCCTCGGACCAGGTGGGCCGCATCGGCGCCGGGACCATCATCTGCGCCAGCAGTTGCGCCGCGTCCACGCTGCGGGTCCCTTTCGCACGCAGCACGGCCGCGCAGATGGTGCGGGTGGCCACATCCAGCGCGATGGTCAGTTCCGGACGCTCCACCACCCCGTCGTCGAGCACCACGAAGGCGTCCAGCACGGTGCTGTCCATCATCACCAGCTCACCCGGCGCCATCACCGTCGTCGGGACGAACGGGGGAGCCGGCCGGGCTGATCGCCAGCGGCGTTGCCGCGCACTGCCCAGTAGCCCGCGTCCGTCGGCGAGGGCGTGCACGAGCCGGTTGAACGTCGCACTCGAGGGCAGGGGCACCACCCCCTCTCCGTACTGCTCGGCCAGCAGCCGCTCGGTGTATACCCGCAGCCGTCCCCGCGTCCCGCTGGAGCGCTCCCGCCCGGCCTCCAGCACCTCCCGCAGGGCGGCTACCACCCGCTCGTCCGCCCGCCCCAGGACGGACCGTGGCCGGGTGGCACGGTGGTCCACCAGCCCCCACACCCCCTCACGGCGGTAGCGGGCCCGCATCCGCCGCACCGTCACCACGCTGGTGGGCATGCCGGCCGCCGACAGTTCCGCCGCCTTCGCTTCCTCCCGCTGCGCCAGCGTCCGCGCCTGCGGGTCGTACTCCGCCCGCGGCGGACCTGCCGCACCCGGCTCGCCCGGCTGCCCCGTCTCCACCTCCCGCACATGCCGCTCCCACGCCAGGGCTCGTTCCCGTACCGCCTCGGGCAACGACTCCAGCAAGCCCAGCGGCGGCACGCTGGGCCCTCCCGGCGCATCCAGGACTTTGAACCCCACATCGGCGAACAGCAGCGACAGCAAAACCGCTGCTACCGCACCGTCCTCGGCGACCAGCCGCACCTGACCGTCAGCAAGGGCCGCCACCGTCCAGGTACACCCCCCGAACCGGACCTGGCACCCCAGCTCCACGACCGGCCTGCCCGGTACTTTGCTGTCTGTCCTCACTCTGCCGCCTGCGCCCACACCGGCATCCGCTCATGCATCGGCGCCCCCAGGTCCGCCGCCAGCCGTCCCGCCCACAGAGCATGAAAGAGCGCAGGAAGCACTACCAGCGGATCCCCGATCCTGCGTACGCCCTCCCATAGCGGCGCGGGCTCGGCGAACGCCTCCTGCAGCGCGGCAGCCAGCAACCGACCACCGTGGTGCCGCGGGTGTCGGTATCCGGCCAGCCAGGTCGCATTGCGCCGGTAGATCGCGTCAACAGGCCCGAGCACCCAGTACTGCCAGCCCGCCGCCGTACAGATCTCTCCCACCATCGCAGCAAGAGACCGCTGGCGCCGAGACAGCTCCCCTCTCCCTGTACAGTCGACGAGCACCCCTTGGCCACCTGCCAGCCGGAGCATCAGCTGAGGAGCATGCGCCCGCATCCCGCTCGACTCGCGCCACCGCAGTTCAAGCGGCCGGGCGGCCAAGCCGCTGACGCGCGGGTCGCGATCGAGGAGCATCACGTGCAGTCGCATCGCCGCAGATCCGTAGTGCACCAGCCGCCCAGTGGTTGACGACCACCACCATCCCGGCGCCATCCGCTTGCCCTTGCGAGCTGGGAACGGTTGCAGCGGTGGGCACCGCTCAAACGCCACCTCGGGAGCAGCAGTTGGCCATCTCAAACACTTTGTCGTTCTGTCGGCAGCCAGGAAAAGCACGTCCACGGACTCAACGTCGGTCTGCCCGGCCTTCTCCATGTCCCGCCCCGCACTGTGCACACCAAGCTCAACGGCTCGTCGGCTCATCGGGTAATGGGCACAGCCCCGGTGGTGCTAGGAGGTGCTTTCATGCCCGACCTGCCGCAGTGCCACCGGCGGTCTCCCTGCCAACGGATCGACTCGAGGGCGCCACAGGGCAAAACCCGTCGGAATCTACGTCCAGCGCATGCCGATGGCGGAGAGCTGTTCGATCCGTTCCGGCGACAGCGTCGCGGCTCTAGATCTCTGATTCCCGATCCATGCCCCGAGCTTGATCTCTCGTTCCTCCTGGTCCCCGCTGCTCGCGCCGTCGCGAGCGTCGTCCCCGCTGGCGACGGCGATCCGTTCGACATGCTGCCTCGGTACTTGAAGGTGTCCCTCGCGCTCGTGGAACTGTCTGGCGGCAGCGTAGTTGAGCGCCCACTTGTCGGCCTGTGTGCGGCGCAGACGCGGCTTCTCGTCCTCGGTCGCGGGCTGGATGCCGAGGATGTTCTCGCACATCCACTGCTGGACATTGGTGAGTTTGTCCCCGCCGAAGCGCACTGTCTTGACCCATCGTCCGAGGTCCTCGCCCTGGCGTACGACGATGCCCGGCTCGCTCGGTAGCGTGCCGCCGGCTTCCAGGTGCTGCCGGGTGAGGTGGAAGGCGCGTTGCCATTCCACCGGCCAGGTGGGGCACCACGATGGGTCGATGTCCTCGAGCTGTTCGCGCCGCTCGGCCGACAGCACCCAGGCCGACGTCGTCTTCACTGGAAGGCCCTGGGTCTGCCGTTGCTCGGCCTGCATGCCCCGGCGGGCGGCGGCCCGCGCGTTCTTCAGAAAGATGCCGATCTTGAAACCGTGGTGCGTGGCGTCCGTGGGGGCCAGAAGGTGGCCGTGTTCGGCCGCCCACCCACGGGCCGCAGTGAGCGCTTCCTCCCAGGCGACGTCGTAGTGCGACCACACCATGCCGAGCCGCTCCAGCTGCGCGATGCGGTCGTCGTCCATGTCCCCGCGGGCGTAGAACCTGCGAGCGTCGGCGATCCATTGCCCCAGTGGGAACCCCGCCAGGGAGGTGGGCCACTGTTCGGCTTCCGCCTCCTGGTCGTTCTTGGCGGGCACGCGGTACGTGAACGGCACGCGTAGGTCGCCGTGGAGTCGGTAGTAGATGGCGCCGGCTTCGATGCCGCGCCGCCAGTGGGCGTGTTCGGGGTTGAGGACGCGCAGGTTGATGAACGCGGCCAGCTGCGCGGGGTCACGCGGCGTGGAGAACTTCAGCAGTGCTCGCGCCGGCGGTGACAGTTCTCGGTCGCTTCGGTCGCTGCCGGCTGCTTCGTCTTCCTGGCCCCCGCTGCGGGTGTGCACGCCCCTGGCACGGCTTCGCGCCTGGGGCTCGGCGAGCTGCTCCACGATGCGGGCGTCATGCGCCCTGAGCGCTTCCAGGAGCTTGGCCAGGCCGCCGTACGCCCGGCTGGTGAGCATGTTGTCGGGTGTCTCCCCGGGCCCCAGCAGTACTGGCACCACGAGGGACGCCATTTTGCCTTCACCCGGCTGGATGCGCAGCGCCCGGCCGACGGCCTGGACGAGGTCGGGCATGGAGCCGCGCACGTCGGCGAAGTACACGGAGTCGCAGTTGCGGGTGTCCACGCCTTCGCCCAGGACCTTCACGGAACTCAGAAAGCCCTTCTCCACCACGGTGCCGTCCGTGGCGATGCCGTCGGCGAACTCCCCGAGAACCCGCCGCCGGTGGCTGGGCTTGTGGTCACCGCACAGCCAGTCCGCCCAGATCGTCTTGGGGTACACCTCCGGATCGCTGTCGTGCAGCTGTGCGGCGATGTCGGGAAGGCCGGCCGCGAATGCCTCGGCTTCCTTGACCACGTGGTGGAAGGTGAGGGTTCGGCGGAAGCCCTCCTCCGCGGCCGCCTTCACCAGGGCCGTCTGCAGCGCGGCGAGCCGGGCCCCGCGCACCTGGTCCGACCTGCCGTCCGCACCGAGCAGCACGGCGGCCTGGAGCTGGGTGTCGGTGACGTCCACGCACACCACCTGGTACGGCGCACAGATTCCCCTGTCGATAGCCTCCGACAACGTCAGGGTGAAACACCGGCTGCCGAACGGCCCGTTGGGGTCGTCTTCCATCGAGGCCACCAGCTCGCCCGGCGCGCCCTGCTCGGAGTCTTCGTCCAGCTGCCACAGCCGGGGCGTGGCCGTCATGTACAAGCGGCGCAGGGACGGAATCTTCTGATTGTTGTGCACGACTGCCCACGGCTTCCCGATCCGGCCGGAACAGCGGTGGGCTTCGTCCACGACGATCAGGTCCCAGCCCGGAAGGCCGGCCTCATGAGCGCGCTCCAGCGTGCCCAGCCCCAACGAGGCGTACGTGGCGAACACGGTCACCTTGTCGAACGGCTTCACCCAGGAGACCAGCTCGTCCACGTCCGTGGTGTTGGGGAAGGACACCTGATCCCCGCGCAGGGACGAGACCCCGATGATCGGGCCCGTGCAGCCGCCGGCGCGCCAGGAGGCCTCGGTCTGGGCGAGCAGGTCCAACGAGGGCACGAGCACTAGGACCCGGCCAGCGCGGAGCTCCTCAGCGCTCCGGGTAGCCACGAGGCTCTTGCCGGATCCGGTCGCCATGATCACCTGAGTCCGCAGGCCGCCCTCTGGTACAAGAGATCTTGCAGGCAATTCGAGGGCGCGAAGTACCCTGTCCACGGCTTCTCGCTGATGGGGACGGAGTTGCATCCCTGCCATTCCGATCTGTTTTCTCCTGTAGACCGGTGGGTGCTCTGACGTGACAGCAAGAGGAGCCCTGCACGTAGACGGCGTGTGATCGGCTACGGTGAGAGCATCGAGACTTGATCCCAGCAGCCGATCATGCGGGGGGAAGCGAGATCCCAAAGACTTCACACCCTCTCAGGCGTGCCACTCCATGAGTCCAGAGTCTATCTTGCATCACAAAGTGAAGCACTAAAATCGCTGGAAGCTCTTCAACAAGCCCTTTAAGACCCAGCCACTCCATTCGCCCCCAGTCGTCTTCCGGCTTGGTGGTCACGGCGTATCGGGGGTACACGGCTCCGCATGTCACCGAAGACCGAACGCATCATGCCCCTGCGCACCGTGCAACAGCTCCGCCGCATCCGCTTCTTCTACGCTTTGGGTGCCCTTCTGTGGGCAGCGTCCGCCCTGTGGAGCGGCTGGCAGGCACCGGGAAGCCCGCAGATGTGGGCATGCGTCCTCCTTTTGGCTGCCTTCAGTGGCCTCCTCGCCACCGCCAGCCTGTTCCTACGGCGTCTGCAGGGCCCTGAGGCGGGCCGGCTCGCGCATCACACAGCAGCAGAGAAGATGGCAAGGCCCCAGCACGCTCACGCCTGAGCACCCGCCCAAAAGGCTCAGTTACGGCCCCAAGAGCACGGGCTTATGCCTGACGAGGCCGTGACCGGGCATACGGGTTTCACCCCTTTGAGAGGAGCTCGTTTCATGCTTGGCATAGTCGCGGCGGTGTTGTTCTTCGTGGCGTTTTTGATCAACGCGGCGGATCTCAGCACCAACGATGCGTTCTCTTCGACGAATGTGATGCTGCTGGGGCTGACTGCCCTAGCGCTGCATGTGGCCGGGATCGGGAGCGGCTGGGCCCGCAGACGCTGACACAGGTGTGCTCGGTGACTAGCCCTCACCGAGCCACGACCTCCTTTCTCGTAGCCAGCCGGGCCCGCGTTAGCGGGCCTTGAGGGACTGGAGGCGAAGCCAGAAGGACCGGTAAGGCGGGGGAGCGCAGCGGACCCGCCGGCCAGGCTGCAGCGAAGCGGAAGCCTGGTTTAGCGGGACGTAAGTCCCGCCGGTCCGAGAGCGCAGCGAACGGACCGTCAACCCGGCCGCGCAGCGGCCGGGTTGTGCGGGTGGCGCAGCCACCCGCTAGCGCTCACGCGGAGCGGGAGCGCAACACCCGCGCGCAGCGCGGGTGTTCGCTTACTTCGGGCGCAGCCCGAAGGAC